>NZ_JAFIBK010000001.1:0-2362500 GCF_017833005.1 Pseudomonas sp. PvP027
GATCGTTTCGATACGCTTGCCTTCCAACGACCAGGGGCGATGCACCAGATCGGAGAGGATCGCCACGCCGCTGCCGTTGGCGACCATACTGCGCACCGCTTCCACCGAGCTGGTGCGGATTCTGACATTGGGCTGCTGCCCGGCCAGTTCCCAATAGCGCATGGCGCTTTGTTCGGCTTCGTCGACGGTCAACAGGATATAGGGCTCCTGCGCGACGTCGGCGAGGCTGACAGAGGCGCGTTGGCACAGCGGGTGATGGCTGGACAGCCACAGGCGGCGCTCGGAGTTGAACAACGTTTCCGAGATGATATCCGGGTGAGTGATATTTGCCGTCAGCACTACCGCCATGTCGAAGCGACCTTGCAGCAGGCCTTGTTCGATGGCTTGTCGTTCCTGTTCATGCACCTCGATGGCGACGTCCGGGTGCCAGTGTTCCAGGCGCTGCAAATGATGCGGCAGGAAGTAGCCGATGACCGTGTAGCTGGCGGCCAGGCGCAATACGCCGCTGGCGCGAATATCGGGCAGCGGGCTGTTCAGCGCATCATCGACGCTGCGCAGGATGACGTAAGCCCGGTTGAGAAAGTGACGGCCTGCTTCAGTCAGGCTCATGCCCTGCGCCGAGCGCTGAAACAGCAGGGTGCCGAGCATGCTCTCCAGTTCCTTGATCGCCGTGGTGACCGCCGATTGGGAAATGTTCAGGTGAATGGCCGCCTGCGAGATCTGCCCGATCTCGGCAGTTGCCACGAAATAACGGACCTGGCGCAAGGTCAGGGACATAAGCACTCCAGACAAAGGTTCCACTGGGCGAGGTATCTGTTTTTCAGAAGATGGCGTATCTGTTAATAGATCTACCCAAGGGGTGCGACTGAATTTAACGTGCTTTGCATGAAGCCGGATAGCCCTTTGTCCGGACAGCCCCCAGGAGCAACTGCCATGCAGGTGGATTTCAACTCGGACATGGGTGAAAGCTTTGGCGCGTGGACCATTGGTGACGGCGTCGACATTGAATTGATGACGTTTATCAGCTCCGCCAATATTGCGACCGGGTTTCACGCGGGTGACCCCGGCACCATGCGCCGCACGATCGAGCAGGCGAAGCGCCTGGGCGTTGCCATCGGCGCACACCCGGGGTTCCGCGACCTGGTCGGCTTTGGCCGCCGGCATATCAACTCGACGCCCCAGGAACTGGTCGACGACATGCTCTACCAGCTGGGAGCCCTGCGCGAGCTGGCACGGGTTCAGGGCGTGGCCTTGCAGCATTTCAAACCGCATGGTGCCTTGTACATGCACTTGGCCAGGGACGAAGCCGCAGCCCGACTGCTGGTGGAAAACCTGCAGCGCCTGGAGCCTGATTTGCTGCTTTACTGCATGCCCGGTTCGGTTATCTGCAAGATCGCCGAGGAGCTGGGCCAGCCGGTGATCCGCGAGTTCTACGCTGATCGCGATTACGACCTCAGCGGCTCCATCGTCTTCACCCGTCACGTACGCGCGCTGGACCCGACCGAAGTCGCAGCCCGCGTGGTGCGTGCGTGCCTGCAAGGTCTGGTGCGTACCGTCGAGGGTGAGGACCTGAGTATCGAATTCGATTCGATTTGCCTGCACAGCGATACGCCCGGCGCGCTGGACCTTGCGGAAGCGACACGCCTGGCGCTCGATGCTGCGGGCATCAAGGTGCGTGCACCGCGTTGAATAAAAGGCATCGTGTGCGCAGACGCACGAGCCGTGTTACTGATTTTTGCCTGCCGTTCTACAACGATTTCAAGAAAGGAACAGACATGGCTGATCCGATACGCTACAGCTTTGGCGCTGATGAACATCTGTTCGCCGAGGTCAGTGACAGTATGTCGCTGGAAGCATTTTTCAAGGGGCTGGCAGTGACCCGTGCGGTCGAGCGTCTGGCGCTGGATGGTGTGCTGGACGTGTGCCTGGCCAACGCGTCATTCCAGATCCGTTTTGACCCGGACCGCATCGCACCACATGTGTTACTTGAAGCGGTAAGGGCGGCCGAGGCCGGTGCGGTCGCCGAACGTACCCTGCAGACCCGGATCATCGAGATCCCGGTGCTGTACAACGATCCGTGGACCCACGAAACCCTGATGCGTTTTCGTGACCGCCATCAGGACCCCGATTCCACCGATCTGGAATACGCTGCACGCATCAATAATCTGGCGGATGTCGATGCCTTCATCGCCGCCCACAGCGGCGCGCCGTGGTTCGTTTCGATGGTCGGTTTTGTCGCCGGTCTGCCGTTCATGTTCCAGATGGTGGAGCGCGAGCGTCAGCTGCAGGTGCCCAAATACCTGCGTCCGCGCACCGATACTCCCAAGCTCACACTCGGCCACGGCGGCTGCTTCGGTTGCATCTATTCGGTACGCGGGGCGGGCGGTTATCAGATGTTTGGCGTCACTCCGGCGCCGATCTATGACCCGCAACAGGGTCTGGCTTATCTGAAAGAGCACATGGTGTTTTTCCGTCCGGGCGATATCGTCCAGTTCAAACCGCTTGATCGGCAAGCCTATGACGAGGCTGTCGCAGAGGTTGAAGCCGGGCGCTTCGACCTGCGTATCCGCCCGGTCGAGTTTTCACTGGATGCCTTTCTGGCCGATCCGGTTGGCTATCCCAAGTCGTTGCAGGAGGTGCTGGCATGATCAAGGTGCTCAAACCCGGTCTGGCCACCTCGGTTCAGGACCTCGGCCGCGAGGGCTATTACCACCTGGGCATCCCGCCCTCCGGTGCGCTCGACCAGTACGCCCTCAGCGCCGCCAATCAGCTGGTTGGCAACCCACCCGGTGCTGCGGGGCTTGAATGCACACTGCTGGGTCCGGAACTGGAGTTCCAGTGCGATACGCTGGCTGCGGTCTGCGGCGCGCACATGGCGGCGCGCCTCGACGGCGTGGAAATGCACCACGACACTGCCTTTGCGGTGAAGGCCGGGCAAGTGCTGCGTTTCGACTTTCCCAAGGACGGTGCGCGCACCTATCTGGCCGTCGCGGGCGGTATTGATGTGCCACTGGTGCTGAGCAGCCGTTCGACTTACACGCTGGGGGCGCTTGGCGGTTTTCAGGGCCGTCGACTGGCCGCTGATGACGAGCTTCCGATAGGCACACCCAGCGGCAAGGGCCGTGCCGGGGCCAGCCTGCCGATGGCTTTGCGCCAATCGCTGGGTGGTGAAGTGTATCTGCGGGTCGTGCCGGGCCTGTATTACGAGCGCCTGACCGAATTTGCCGCCACCAGTTTTTTCTCCGAGCCGTGGAGCGTCGGGTCGGAAGCCGACCGCATCGGTTATCGCTTCAAGGGGGGCAGGGCGCTGACCTTCCAGCCCAGGGAACAGCCATTCGGGGCGGGTTCCGATCCATCCAATATCGTCGACAGCTGCTACCCGATCGGCTCGATTCAGGTGCCTGCCGGGCTGGAACCGATTGTGTTGCACCGTGACGCGGTGTCGGGCGGAGGCTACGCGATGATCGGCACGGTGATCAGCGCGGACCTGGATCTGATCGGTCAGATGCAACCCAACCAGACCGCCCGATTCGTGGCCGTAACGCTGGAGGAAGCGCTGGTGGCGCGCAAGTCATACAAGAAGAAGCTGGCGTGCCTGAGCAAACTGTTTCCTTCCTGAGACTGTCAGTCGGTCTGCCCGGACTCCAGTTGTGCCCGCATCCTGGCTCGGCACACCTCGAGTATTTCGTCCGCCAGCGGCGAATCATTCGGGCAGCTGCGTGACAACAGCAGGGCCCCCAGCGCATGGGCAAAGCGGTCGATGGTGTTTGCCCGCGCCTGTTTCCATTCTTCGTCGCCGGGTGATGCCTGTGCGGGAGCAAGCGCTGCAAGCAGGCTCTCGATGCCGTCGGCGAAGGTTGTTTTGACCTCGTCCGGCTGGCGCGCTGCATCGCCGCTCAGCGCGGCCAGGGGGCAGCCCGTGCCGAGGTTTTCGCGGTGCTCTCGGGACAGGTAGTAATCGATGAATTGCGCTGGATCGATGCCGGTCGATTTCGCCACTGTCTGCGAGATGGCACAGGCCGCCGACTCGGCCATCAAGTCTGACTTGGAGCCGAAATGCTTGTAGAACCCGCCGTGGGTAAAGCCCGCCGCAGCCATCAGGTCGGCCACCCCGACACCGTCATAGCCATGTTCGCGGAACTGGACGGATGCCGTCTCGACGATGTGCGCCCGGTTGGCTTGGGCCTGCGCCTTGGTAACTCTCATGCAGGTTGCCTCTTTGCCTGTCTGGTTATGCCTGTCTGGGCCTGGAAGAGCGTGAATATAGCATTGATGCTGACCGTCATCAAAACCGCTGATCGCAGGCTGCTGAAGGCAGCAGATGGCTGACGGGCGATACGGATCTTCGCCTCCGCGTTGAAAGTGTTAGCTTAATCCCCGCGTTTTTCTTTGTAACAAGAAAGATCAGACTAAGCGCCAACCTGTTTATCGCTTACCTTGCGCGGCAGATGTGATGAGCGTCATTACCCCTCGCGCGCAAAAAGCCCCCAATGCTGATGGGCAACTGGCCCTTCAGGAGAGAGCACCATGCATCGAACGAAAATTTCCGCAGCACTTGCCATCATTTCCGCAGCCACACTCGCCACTTCGCTGGCTTACGGCGCGACCGCCATTCCACTGCCTGCCAGTGCGCCTGCCGACAAACCCATCGGCAAGCTCGAGCAGGTCCATGCCTTTTATGACGCGATGCCCACCGGCGTGACCGTGACTGAAACCGGACGGATCTTCGTCAACTTCCCTCGTTGGGGCGACAAGGTGCCGTTTACCGTGGGCGAGATTCGTGACGGCAAAGTGGTTGCCTACCCCGATCTGGCGGTCAACAAGGAGAACCCCAAAGACCCCGGCGACGGGCTGATCAGCGTGCAGAGCGTGGTCGCCGACGGCAAGGGGCGTGTCTGGCTTCTGGACACGGCCGCACCGGGTTTTGCGTCTCCGCGTCGAGGCGGCGCCAAGCTGGTTGCGGTGGACCTGGCCACCAACCGGATCGTCAAGCGCCTGGTGTTTCCGGATAACGTCATCTTGCCCGGCACCTATGTCAACGACATGCGCTTTGATTTTCGCAAGGGATCGGAGGGGACGGTCTATGTAACGGACTCATCCTTGAGCGGGCCGGGCGCGATCATTGTCATGGACATTGCCAGCGGCCACGCCGTGCGACGTTTGAACGGGGCGCAGGCAACGTCTGTCGATCCGGCTTTTGTCCCTGTCGTCGAGGGCGTTGCCGTGCTGGGCGATGGCCCGAACGGAACGCGCAAACCGGTCGGCGTCGCCTCGGACGGCATTGCGCTGTCGGCAGATGGCAAGACACTGTATTTCTCGCCGTTGTCCAGCCGCCATCTGTATGCCGTTGCCACCGAGCTGCTGAACGACAGCAAGGTCAGTGAGCAGCAGTTGGCAGCGGCGGTGCAGGATCTCGGTGAAAAAGGCGCTTCGGATGGCCTCGAGGCCGACGCCAAAGGCGCGGTATACGCAGGCGACTACGAGCATAACTCGATTCGCAAACGCCTGCCGGATGGCACTTGGCAAACCGTGGCACACGATCCGCGCATGCTGTGGCCTGACACCTTGTCGATCGGCCCGGATGGCTACCTGTACTTCATCGTCAACCAGCTGCACCGCCAGGCCAACTTCAACGCCGGCCATGACAAGCGGGAAAAACCCTACAGCCTGCTGCGTTTGAAAATAGACGCTGCGCCCGCACCTACCCATTGATCGAATCGACTACCGGAGCATCGATAATGAACGCACCTGCAAAGCCATTGGCCTTGATGGCGGTCCTGAAAGCCAGTGCCGGCAAGGAGTCGGCCCTGAAACACGCATTATCGGAACTCGTGGAACCGACCCGGGCGGAGCCGGGCAATATCGAGTACACACTGTTCGAAGCGCGTGATGAGCGCGGCACGTTCTACATGCGTGAATGCTTCAAGGATCAGGCAGCACTGGACGCCCATGTCGCCACACCACACTACCAGCAGTTCGCGGCGGTCAGCGGCGAGTTGCTGGCAGAGCCGCCGCAGCTGATATTTCTTGATCAGGTATCGGGCTGAGTGTCCGAAAGGGCCCGGTCAGTCCGGGCCCTTTCGCAGTGAGTTGATCAGTTCTGCAACAGGAGTACTAGCGCACCGGCCAGCGCAACCACCCATTGCACAGCCAGTAAGATCACCAATCCCTTCGGCGCCCGCCGAATGAACCAGTACACCGTATTGAGCACCGCCGATATCAGATTGGTAAACCACAGTGCGGCAGCTGCAAGCACTCGATTTATTTGAGGCCAGTCGCCGTCCAGATTCAGAAAAAAGATAGCGACACAAACGCCGACAGCCACAACCGCAACTGAGGCGAAGGCAATGTACCTGCTCAGGTAAAGCGAGCTGAAGGGCATGCCAGTCTGGTTTTCCATTCCAGGGTAGGGTGCTGCAGGCATATCGCTAAAGGCAGGGTGAATGGCCTTGTGAGGTGTCGCCTGGACGCCTGCTTGAGGCGCGGACGGTCCCGACTCCAGATGACCGTTTTCAGGCTCTACTGACGGTGGCGGACGGGCGGGATCAGTTGCGTCATCCGGATGTGTGCTGTTCATGGTGTTCGCTTCCTTTGCATATTGCAGAGGTTATAACGAATGATTGGCCAATACGAGTTCGGGTGACTGATGCCGGTTCGCACAGCAGACACGTCCTGCATCTGCTGTCCCGTTGCCTTAGAAAATATTGATCGGGTAACTGACGATCACCCGGTGCTCGTCCGAGTCACGCTGGCTGGCGAATTCGGTGCGCAGTTGCGCGTGGCGTAGCGCGACGCTGAGGTTTTTTGCCGGGCCGGACTGCACTACATAACTCAGGGTCACGTTGCGTTCCCATTCCTTCTTGTCGCCGTCGGACGTCTGGATGTTCGAGCCGCTTTCATACATTGCCAGGAAGTTGAGACCCGGTACGCCCAGTCTGGCGAAATCGTAGCCATAGCGGATCTGCCAGGTACGCTCTCCGGCACGCTGGAATTTACCGATCATGGACTCGGTCATGAAGTAAGCGGTCGAGCCGTCACCCTGATTCAGCCAGACCGCGTCGCTGTCGCCTGTCACGGCCTGGTAACCCGCGGCGAAAGTGTGGCCATTGATCAGGTAGGTGAACTGGGCGCTGGACAGGCGGCTGTCGACTTCACCCTTGGTGACGCCGTTGCCGTAATAACCCACTGTGTAGAACGCCGGGTCGTGACCGTTGGCGCCGTCCGAGCGGTTGTCGAAATGGCGCAGGTCGGTGCGCAGGGTGCCCGGGCCCAGTTGCATGTCGTATTTCAGGCCCAGAAAGTTCTGCTTGTAGAAGTTTTCCAGGTTGCCGTAGTAGTACTGCAAGGTCAGGTCTTTGGTCGGTTTGTAATCGACGCCTGCATAGTAGAACTTGTTGACGAACTCGCCGGTCAGCGGGTTGTTTGCACCCGGAATGGACATGCCCATCTGATTGGTCGAACCACGGCCCATGACATGTTCCAGCTGGCCTGCGGTGAAGGTGAAGTCCTTCAGGTCGCCAGACTGAATCTGCCCGCCACGAAAAGTCTGTTGCAACATGCGGTCGGTGGACATCACCACCGGCAGCATGGGCACCAGCGTGCCGTATTTCAGTTCGGTCTTGGAGACGCGTGCCTTGAGCGTCGCCCCCAGGCTGCTGAACTCGTCGACCGCACGACCGTCGCTGTCCGTGGGAAAGATATTGCCATTGAACGCCGTGCTTTGCGGGTTGTAGTGGCGGCCTTTGCCCGAGTCCAGACGGATGCCCAACTGGCCGAGTGCATCGACACCGAAGCCCACTGTGCCCGGCGTATAGCCCGACTGGTAGTTGAGCATGAAGCCCTGGCCCCACTCCTGTGTGTAGTTCGGGTCGGCAGCGCCGCTGCGATTGTCTGCGTTGCTGAAGAAATTGCGCGCAAGAATGCTGGCCTTGCTGTCCTCCAGAAAACCTTCGGCGTAGCTCTGCTGAGCGATCAGCAGACCACAAAAGCCCGCAACGAAAGGGGTGGCGCGATTGATACGCTCCATCGGGTTCATCCTCATGCTGTAATTAAGTGTTTTTTGAGAGGCAGAGTCAGGCGGCAGTCAGGTTTCTTGTTGTTTTTCAGGCGCAGGTGTTGCAGATGAGTTCGTTGCAGACGTTGCTGCACGGGGCACCTGATGAAGCGTGATGCGAGGCAGGCGGTGCAGAACCAGCAACGCGAGCACGCCGAGTCCCGCGCATGTCAGCAGCCCTGTGCCAACGGCCTGGGCGAGGGCAGTGCGGGCTATCAGCAAAGCCGCATCGACATTCGCCGAGGGCGCGTGCTGCAGCAGAACCTGAGGGTCTGCCAGGCGCGGCAAGGCCGACGCCTCACCTGCTGCGCTCAGCGCACGTTGCAGGTTGGCGACATACAGCACTTTGAC
Source organism: Pseudomonas sp. PvP027 (assembly GCF_017833005.1). Classification (NCBI taxonomy): domain Bacteria; kingdom Pseudomonadati; phylum Pseudomonadota; class Gammaproteobacteria; order Pseudomonadales; family Pseudomonadaceae; genus Pseudomonas; species Pseudomonas sp. PvP027. The sequence goes on from NZ_JAFIBK010000001.1 coordinate 8,405, forward strand.
CAGCACCCCCATGGCCGCCGTGCCCAGCAAACCGCCGACCAGTCGCAAGGATTGGGTCAGCGCCGTGGCAATGCCGAGAAATTGTCGTTCGGCGAGCGTCTGGGTGAACACGGTCAGGTTGAGCAGAATGAAACCCAGTCCCAGCCCCGCCAGAAGAATGAGCCCCAGCAAGGTGCTGAACCCGGCATGCAGCCCGATCAGAGCCAGGGCAATGCAGGCGACTGACAAGGCCGCGAACCCTGCGATTGGCAGCCGGTTGGGGTTGTCCATGCGCGTCACGATCCGACTGTTGACGATGGCGCCCAGTGTGATGCTCAGCGCCAAGGGGGTAAGCAGTAACCCTGCGTCTTTGGGTGAGTAGCCGTAGCTGCCCTGCAAGAGCAGCGGCAGGTAAAAAAGAAGGGTGAACATGATGGCGCCAGCCAGCAGCGACATGACGAACAGCAAGCGGATGCTGCGGTTGGCGAACAGCCCGGCGGGCAGCAAGGCAAAGGCACAGCGACGCTCCTGGAACCACAGGCCGGCCATGGCCGCGAGGGTCACGGCGCCACAGGTGAGACTGATCGACAGAGAACGCTGGCCCAGCCATTCGACGAATAATTGCAGGCTGCCCAGAGTGAGTACGATCAATAAAGCCCCGAGCCAGTCGAGCCTGATCGCACCGGCAGAATGGGGTCGATACCCTTGCGGGCGATACCACGGCAGAAAGCGCCAGGCAAAAAACAAGGCAACCACGCCCAATGGGAGGTTCAACCAAAACACCGAGCGCCAGCCAAACTCGCCGGACAGATAACCCCCCAGCCCTGGACCGATGGCATTGACTACGCTGAACATGGCGCTCAGCAACACCTGCCAGCGCAACCGCTGGCGGGTGTCGGGAAACAGCTCGGGCACGCAGGCAAAGGCGGTACCGATCAACATGCCGCCGCCCACGCCTTGCAAGGCTCGCCCGATCACCAGTACCAACATGCTGTCTGCCAGTGCGCAGAGCAGCGAGGCCAGCGTGAAGATGACTGTTGCAGCCAGCACGAACGGTTTGCGCCCGTAAAAATCGCCCAGCCGGCCAAAGATCGGGATGGTTACGATAGACGCCAGCAGGTAGCCGGTGGCGACCCAGGCGTACAACTCGAAACCGTTGAGTTCGGCGACGATGCTTGGCAGTGCGTTGCCGATGACCGTCTGATCCAGCGCGGAAAGGCCCAGCACCAGTGATATGCCAAGCATGGCCAACAAAGCCTGTTTGAAGGTCAGGGCTGGATGGCTCGGCGTCGTCATGTCGAGGTGCTCAGCGCAACGCAGCGACAGCAGCCGCCATGCGCGCGCAGCCGTTTTCAAGGGTTTCCAGTGCTGTAGCCGTAGACATCCGGAAGAACGGTGCCAGGCCATAGGCGGTGCCTGCGACAACGGCCACGCCCTGGCTTTCCAGCAGATACAGAACCACGTCCGTATCGGCTTCCAGTACCGAGCCTGACGGTGTGGTTTTGCCGATCAGTGCCCCGCAATTGACGTAGAGATAGAACGCGCCCTCGGGCTTGATGCAGCTCAGGCCGTCAATGGCGTTGATCAGCTCAAGGCAACGATCACGGCGCTGTTTGTAGACCTTGACGCTGTCGCTGACAAAAGACTGGTCGCCGTTGAAGGCGGCTACTGCGGCGGCCTGGCTCACCGAGCAGGCGTTGCTGGTGGACTGCGATTGCAGGGTCGCCATCGCCTTGATGATATCGTCGGGGCCTGCGGCGTAGCCGATGCGCCAGCCGGTCATGGCGTAGGTTTTCGACACGCCGTTGATGATCAGCACGCGTTCGCGCAGCGCTGGCTCGACAGTGAGCAAGTGGCTGAGCGGAGCGTCGTCGTAGCGGATGTGCTCGTAGATGTCATCGGTCATGACCAGCACGTGCGGGTAATCGAGCAGTACGTCGGCCAGCGCGCGCCATTCGGATGCGCTGTAGGTAGCACCGGTCGGGTTGCTCGGCGAATTGAGCAACAGCCAGCGGGTGCGTGGAGTGATCGCATTGCGCAGTTGCGCGGCAGTCAGCTTGAACTGGTTTTCTTCCGGACATGCCAGGGTCACCGGGCGTCCGTCGCAGGCCAGGACCATGTCCGGGTAGGACACCCAGTAAGGTGCAGGGATCAGCACTTCATCGTCGACACCCAATGTCGCCGCGAATGCATTGAAGATCGCGGCCTTGGCACCACTGGTGACCACGATCTGGCCAGGCGTATAAGCAAGGCCGTTTTCACGCTGCAGCTTGGCGGCGATGGCCTCGCGCAACGCCGTGGTGCCAGCGTTGAGCGTGTAGCGCGTTTCACCGTTCTCGATGGCGGCACAGGCGGCCTGACGAATGTGCGCTGGCGTGTCGAAGTCCGGCTCGCCAACCACCAGATTGATGATCGATTTGCCTGCGCGCCGCAGTTCATTGGCCCGATCGGCAGCAGCGCTGCTTGGCGACGGTTTGATACGGAGCACGCGGGCAGCGATGCGAGATGCGGTCACGTTGGTATTCCTCGTTGATGGCCTTGACGGGGAATACGTTACGAGCCGGTGAGGTGCTCGCCATAAGACGAGTTCGTTCTGGGTTGATAGGCAGCGCTTATGACCGCAGATGAACCAGCGTCGCACCAAAAGCGGGCGGGCAATGGTTGCAGGGGGATCAGCGCCTGGAGAACCCGATCAGCGGGGACTGACATAGCAATTGCTTATGTCTGGTTTTTCCGGAGCTGGCCTGGGTCTTGCTGAAGTCTGTGTGTCGTGACTCTGGAGTGCAGCACCTTGAACCTTCGCCGTTTGAAGTATTTCGTGAAAATTGTCGATATCGGCAGCCTGACCCAGGCCGCCGATGTGCTGCACATTGCGCAACCAGCGCTGAGCCAGCAGTTGGTGACGCTGGAGGCCGAGTTGCAGCAACAGTTATTGATCCGCACCAAGCGCGGCGTCACCCCGACCGAGGCGGGCAAGGTTCTGTATGGGCATGCTCAGGTGATCCTGCGCCAGTGCGAGCAGGCACAGAGTGACGTCAACGCCAGCGGCCTCGCGTTATCGGGGCCGGTGTCGGTAGGGCTGGCGCCCGGCACTGCCGCTTCGACCCTGTCGCTGCCGTTGCTCAAACGGGTACGCGAGCGTCATCCGGGCATTCTGCTGTACCTCAATGAGAACTTTGGCACCACCCTCAGCGAGCTGATCATGAACGGGCGCATGGACATGGCCGTTCTCTATGGCGGGCGAGAGGTACATGGCCTGAGTTTCGTGCCGCTGATACGTGAGCAGCTGTACCTGGTGAGTGCCGAAGAGACGCTCCAGGGCTGCGAGGAAATTGCGCTCAGCGAGCTGGCCGATATCGACCTGCTGTTGCCGCGCACCTACAACACTGTCCGTCGTCTGGTGGACGAGGCATTTGTGCGTATCGAGCGCAGTGCCCGGGTGGTGGCAGAAGTCGAATCGTCGACGACGCTGGCCGCAGCAGTGGCCGATCGATTCGGCTCGACCATTCTTCCCGAGTCTGCTGCACGGGTGCTGGCAGACACGCATGCGGTCAACCTGAGCCGCATTGTCGAGCCCGAAATCGAAGCACCTCTCGCGCTGTGCCTATCCGGGCACTTGCCGCTGTCGGTTCCGGCCCAGGCGGTCAAGGCGATCCTTCTGGAGCTGGTCGCAGAGATGCGCGGCAGCCGCCGTACGCAATGACCCCGACGTCATAAGGGGCGCTTATCACCCCACAGTCAAACCGTCTTGGCGGTCAAAAACCTGCCTCGTTACATTGCCCTCAGCCACATTTCATTTGCCAGGCAAGGGCTGTTGCATGAAACCGGAACGTATCAAAGCACTTATCGACCTGATGGCCGAATCGGACCTGAGCGAACTGAGCCTGTGTGAAGGCGACGCGCAGCTGCGTTTGCTGCGCGAGCCCGCTCAGGTCGCCAATCGCGTCAATCCGGCTGTTTCGACAGCGCAGACGACGCCTGCAGCGCGCACGGTTTCTCCGGCTCAGGCAAGTACGACAGCCGCTGTGCAGCAGACACAGGCCTGCGCTTCGCTGTATGGGGTGTTGCATCTGACCCCGGCACCCGACCAGCCGCCTTTCGTCGAGACAGGCACGTCCGTCGAGGTGGGGCAGACCCTGGCAGTGGTTGAGGCCATGAAGATGTTTCATCCGGTGAAGGCTGAAGCGGCAGGGGTCGTGACTGCCATTCTGGTTGCCAATGGCGAAGAGGTTCAGGCCGGTCAAGCGCTGTTCAGCATTGCTTGATGGTCTTGAGTTGCCTTGCGGACCGTTTTGCGGGTTCACCGATCAGGGGTTTTTGATGTTCGATAAAGTGTTGATCGCCAATCGCGGCGAAATCGCCCTGCGCATACAGCGCGCCTGCAGGGGCCTGGGCCTGCGTACGGTAGCGGTCTATTCCGAAGCGGATCGCGACGCCGGTTATGTACAGCAGGCCGACGAAGCGCTGTGCATCGGTCCTGCCGCAGCGGGACAGAGTTATCTGAATCAGGCGGCCGTGCTCTATGCAGCGCAGCTGACCGGTGCTCAGGCGATCCATCCCGGCTACGGGTTTCTGTCTGAAAATGCTGCGTTCGCCGAGCGCATCGAGCAGGCTGGCCTGACCTTCATCGGCCCCAGCGCTGCGTGCATTCGGGTGATGGGTGACAAGGTCGCTGCCAAGCGGGCGATGCGCGAGGCTGGCGTGCCGTGCGTACCCGGTCCGGACACCAGCATGCCCGCCGATCCGCAAAGCATCCTGCAAATCGCCCGCGACATCGGCTACCCGGTCATCGTCAAGGCCGCAGGCGGCGGCGGAGGGCGGGGCATGCGCGTGGTTCAGGAAGAGTCTCAGCTGCTCGATGCGATTGCGCTGACCCGCGAAGAAGCCCGACACGCCTTCGGCAATCCCGAGTTGTATATCGAGAAGTTTCTGGGTCAGCCGCGCCATGTCGAGATTCAGATGTTATGCGATGCCTACGGCAATGCCGTCTGGCTCGGCTCGCGGGATTGCTCGATGCAGCGCCGCCACCAGAAGGTCCTTGAGGAGGCGCCTGCGCCCGGCATCGACGCGGCATTGATGGCCAGGGTGGGCGAGCGTTGCGCACAGGCTTGCCGCCAGATCGGCTATCAGGGCGTCGGCACGTTCGAATTCCTGTTTGAAAAGGATGAGTTCTATTTCATCGAGATGAACACCCGTCTGCAGGTCGAGCATCCGGTAACGGAAATGACGTCCGGCATCGACATTGTCCAGCAGCAGATTCGCATGGCGATGGGTGAGCGCCTGAGTTTCAGTCAGGCCGACGTTAGCGTGTCGGGCCACTCGCTGGAGTGCCGGATCAACGCCGAGGACCCGCGCAGCTTCATGCCGACGCCGGGGCAGGTCACCCGCTGGCAGATCCCCGGTGGTTTCGGCGTGCGGGTCGATTCGCATGTCAGCCAAGGCTACCGCGTCCCGCCTTACTACGATTCGATGGTGGCGAAGGTCATCACCCACGGCGCCAGTCGCGACGAGGCGTTGGCACGCATGCGCCTGGCACTGAGCGAAATGCACGTCGAGGGTATCTCGACCAACATCGCGCTGCATCGCGACATTCTGCAGGACCCGGTGTTCTGCAAGGGTGGCATGGACATTCATCATCTGGAGCGCTGGCTGCAGACAAGGAGCCAACCATGACCCTTGTGCAGGCGCCGAATGCGCCAAGAATCACCTTATTGGGAACCAGCGCGTTGCTGTTCGAAGCACCCGGCGAGCTCGACCTGGCACCGCAGCAACGGATATGGGCGCTGGCCCGTCTGAGCAAGGACTGGCCGCAGGTACGCGAGGCGGTCCCCGGGATGAACAACCTGATGTTGACCTTCGCGGCGCCGCCGCGTGATCTGGCCGGTCTGAAAACCCGTCTGCTGGAGGCCTGGGAACAGTGCCAGCCGCTGCCGTTGCAGGGCCGGATCATTGAATTGCCGGTGGTGTACGGCGGTGATGGCGGCCCGCACATGGCTGATGTCATCGCCCATACCGGGCTGGATATCGAAACCGTCGCCAATCTGCACTGTGAGCCGCTGTACCCGGTATACGCCTTGGGTAGCCATCCGGGTTATTGCTACCTGGGCGGCATGGATCAGCGTCTGGCAACGCCGAGGCGCAAGGTGCCGGTAATCGATATCGGTGCCGGGTCGGTCTCTATCGGTGGCGTTCAGACGGGTATTTCCGCGTCGGCCGGCCCCAGCGGCTGGAACACCATAGGACGCACGGAGATGGTGTTTTTCGATGCGGGTCAGCACCCTCCGGCGCTGTTGCAACCCGGCGATCAACTGCGCTTGCGTATCGAGAGGATCATCCGATGATCGAAGTTATCAGCGCTACCGCACTGGCGACCGTCCAGGATCTGGGGCGGCATGGCAGCCTTGGCTATGGCGTCGGCACGTCCGGCGCGATGGACACGCTGTCACTGCGGCTCGGCAACCTGTTGCTGGGCAACGATGAAGACGCGGCGGGCATTGAAATTCCGCTGTTCCCGTTCGAAGTGCGCTTTGTCGATGACTGTACCTTCGCGATCACCGGAGCCGCCTGCGGTGCGTCGCTCGATGGGCAGCGGCTGCCGGGCAATTGGGTCGCTCAGGCGCGCAAGAATCAGGTGTTGCGGCTCAATTACCCGACGATGGGCAGCCGCGCTTATCTGTGCCTGGCCGGTGGCGTCGATGTGCCGGTGGTGCTGGGCTCGCGCAGTACGCAATTGCGTGGGGCTTTTGGTGGCTGGCAGGGCCGTGCGTTGCAGCAGGGCGATGTGATTCCTGCGGGCGCTGCCAACCAACTGCGCGCCAGTGATTTCGGTGTGCAATCGTCCGTGGCGGCCTTGCCGTTGATGCTCGACGGGTTGCCCGCCATCCGGGTGCTGCCGGCGGCCGAGTTCGACTGTTTCAGTGCCGAGGCGCAAGACGCGTTTTTTGCCGGCGAATGGAAAATCACCACGCAGAGCAACCGTTACGGCTACCGCATGGAGGGCACGCCCTTCCTTGCACGCGAGGCGCTGGAAATCCGCTCTCACGGCATCGTGCCTGGCGTGATTCAGGTGCCCCACGGCGGTCAGCCGATCGTACAGATGCGTGATGCCCAGCCCAGTGGCGGTTATCCCAAGTTTGCCACGGTCATTGAAGCCGACCTGTGGCGCCTTGGTCAGGCCCCGATCGGCAGCAAGGTGCGTTTTGTGCAGTGCAGTTACGACGAGGCGGTCGACGCGCTGGACACCAATCACGCTTTCATCGAAGACGCCCGGCGCATGCTCGCGCTGCGCAGCCTGCAAGGACATCGCTGATGAACATCAAAGAGATTCGCCAGCTGGCAGCATGGATTCGGGACGCCGGGCTTACTGCGCTGGAACTGAAACGCCCGGGGTTCGAGCTGGTGATTCGCCGAGGCGAGCCTGTGCGGGCCTTTGCTGCGCCTTCAGCGACACAGGTTGCCGCTGAGCGGTCTGCGCTGACTGCCCATGTGGTAACCGCTGATAACCCCGGCGTATTTGTGTTGAGCCATCCTGATGAACGCAGCCGCTACGTAAAACCCGGCGATGCGGTGGCTGCGGGGCAGTTGCTGGGGTTGTTACGCATCGGCCTGCTGTATCTGCCGGTGCGCAGTAACCAGGCAGGACGCGTGGTGCGCTTCCTGGCCGCCGAGAACGAACGCGTCGGTTATGGCCAGCCGCTGATCGAACTGGAGGAACATGACCATGCGCATTGATCTGAATGCTGATCTGGGCGAGGGCTTCGGGCCCTGGACCATGGGCGAGGACGAGGCGTTGATGCCATTGATCTCCTCGGCCAACGTCGCCTGCGGCTTTCATGCCGGAGACCCGTTGATCATGGACAGCACGGTGCGCCGCGCCAAGGCGTTGGGCATCGATCTCGGTGCGCATGTCGGCTTTCCTGATCTGCAGGGGTTCGGCCGCCGCAGGATGAACATCGAACTCAAGGAGTTGTGCGCCATTGTGGTGTATCAACTCGGCGCTCTGGCGGGTATTGCAGCCGCTGCCGGTTACCGCGTTACGCACATGAGTTTTCATGGTGCGCTGGGCAATATGGCCGCGGCCGATGCCGAACTGGCCGGGCCTTTGGTAAGGGCCGTCGCAGCGTTTGACCCGCAGTTGATCATCAGTTCATCCAGCAGCGCGGCCATCGAGACTGCCGCCGAGGCGTGCAATCTGAGGGTGGCGACGACCTTTCTGGCTGACCGCGCCTATGACGAAAACTGTCTGCTGGTACCGCGAGGCATTGCCGGCGCGGTGGTCAAGGACCCGGAGCAGGTCCGGGCCAGGGTTGCGCAACTGCTGCAGGACGGCACCGTCACCACCCTGAGCGGCAAGCATGTGGCGGTCAATGCGCAGTCGATTCTGCTGCATGGCGACACGCCGGGGGCGGTGGAGCTGGCGCGCAGCATTCGCCAAAGCATCGAAGAGCAGGGCGGGGTCATCACCCCGGTTTCACAGTTGCTCGGGTCATAAGCGCAGCTTATTGCCACACAACCATTGTGTCTTGGTCGCTGCCCGTGACGCTCGTTAAAGTCTGGTACAAGGCGATCAGCATTACTAGCCAAGCGGCTGATCGACGCTTATTCAAGGAAACCCCGACATGCCTTTTTCCGATTACAAAACCGCGCTGGTCACCGGCGCTTCTTCCGGCATTGGCGAAGCCGTCGTCGAGCGGCTGTGTGCCGAAGGTCTGCAGGTCCATGCGCTGGCGCGCAGTGCAGACAAGCTGGCGGCACTGGCGCAGCGCACCGGTTGCATCGCACACGCCATCGACGTGACCGATCTGGCTGGCCTGACGGGCTTGTTTCAGGCCCATCATTTCGATGTGGTGGTCAACAATGCCGGAGTCGACCGGCCTGGCTCGCTGCTCAAGGCGGACGCCGAAGGCATTGATCTGCTGGTCGATGTGAACCTGCGCGCGGTATTGCAGATCGCCAGGCTCTCGTTGCCAAGGATGGTCGAGCGTGATCGCGGGCACATCATCAACATCAGCTCGATCGCTGCGGCTTACAACTTCGGTGGCAACTCGACGTACCACGCGACCAAGGCGGCGGTAAGCATGCTGTCCCGGCAGTTGCGCATCGATGCCTTCGGCAAGCGCGTGCGGGTCACCGAAATCTGTCCAGGGCGCGTGGCGACGGATATCTTTGCCCACGTGCACGGCGACTCCGAGGAAGTGCGCAGGCGTTTCATCGAGGGCTATGAGCTGCCGGTGGCCAAGGACATTGCCGATGCGATCGCCTATGTGATTGCCGCGCCCATCGCGGTCAACATCGGGCATATGGAAATTACCCCGACGCTGCAGGTCCCCGGCGGACTGTCGACTGCGCGCCCGCAGGACTACGAAGGCTGAAGCTGCGTCTTCAAGGGCTGTACCCCATCACGAGAGCGGCACCAGCCGCCATGCCATACCCGCGCCAGAACCGCTGGCGCCTTGCTTCTGCCCTGGCTGAATGTCTATGGGAACAACCATGACGAGTAAATTCGATCTTTCAGCGATCCTGCAGGGCGAGTACGCCGAGCTGATCGTCAAGGGCATAGAAACGACCCTGCAACTGGCCTTCGTTGCCTGGTGCCTGGCGATGGTGGTTGCTCTGCTGCTGGTGTCGATTCGCCTGACCGGCAACAAGTACGCCGAGCGCCTGGTGGCGGGCTATGTGTCCTACCACCGCAATGTGCCGACGCTGGTGCAACTGATGCTCTGGTATTTCGGTATTCCCACGTTGCTGTCCGAAAGCACGCAGATCTGGCTGGCCAACTACAGCACCGAATACCTGTTCTCGGTTATTGCGCTGGGGCTTTGCCAGGCGGCTTACTTCAGTGAAGACATCCGCAGCGGGTTACGCGCGATTCCGGCCGGGCAAGTCGAGGCGTCGCGCGCCCTGGGCCTGGGCTATGTACGCTCGATGCGCTACGTGATCCTGCCGCAAGGGGTTCGCAACTGCCTGCCATCGCTGATCAATCACACGGTCCTGCTGTTCAAGAACACCAGTCTGGTCATGGCCATCGGCGTGGTGGAGCTGACTTATGCCACCCGCGAGGTAGAGAACTACACCTTCCGCACCTTCGAAGCGTATCTGGTGGCAACCGTGGTCTACCTGGCCATTTCATTGATGCTGATGGGCCTGGGTGCGTTGCTGGCCCGGCAGTTCAGCAAAGCCATGGCGAGGTAGGCGGCGATGTTCGATGTATTCACGATTGTTCGCGATAACTGGACTTTGCTGCTGATCGGTCAATACCCACACGGCCCGATGGGCGGCCTGATATCGACGCTGATGCTGGCGGCGCTGGCCCTCTTGCTGGCCTTTCCGCTGGGGCTGCTGCTATCGCTGGCGCGGGTTTCGCCGTGGCGCTGGCTGCGCTACCCGGCGACGGTCTGGGTCTATGTGATGCGCGGCATCCCGCTGCTGATGGTGATTTTCTGGACCTACTTTCTGGTCCCCTTGCTGATCGGCCATAACATCACCGGCTTCACCACCATGCTCTGCACGCTGGTGGTCTATCAGAGCGCCTATCTGTGCGAAATCATCCGTGGCGCTATCCAGGCGCTGCCTCCCGGTCAGTACGAAGCCGCCCGCGCACTGGGCATGGGCTACATGCGCACCACGGTCTGGGTGATCCTGCCGCAGGCGCTGTACAACGCCTTGCCGAGCCTGATCAGCCAGTTCATTTCGATCATCAAGGAAACGTCGCTGGGCTACGTGATCAACGTCCAGGAAGTGACCTTCGCCGCCAATCAGATCAATAACCAGCTGCTGACCAAGCCGTTCCAGGTGTTCTTCATCCTGGCGATCACTTACTACGTGCTGTGCTACGGCCTGACCCGTCTCGCCGCCGTGGTGGAGCAGCATATTGCCCGCAAACGCGAAGGCGATGTATCGCCTGTACCCGTTTCCCGGCCTTTGACTACCGATAACTGAGGGTTGCCCAATGCATCCGATGATCATGTTTTCCAGGATCAACAAATGGTATGGCGAGTATCAGGCCCTGACCGACATCACCGCCGAAGTGCAGCGCGGCGAAGTGGTGGTGCTGTGCGGGCCTTCAGGCTCGGGCAAGTCGACGCTGATCAGAACCGTCAATCGTCTTGAGGACGTGCAGCAAGGCCAGATCCTGTTTGATGGCCGTGACGTGAATGGCACCGACGCCAACGTCAACCGGCTGCGCAGCCGAGTGGGTTTCGTGTTCCAGAGCTTCAATCTGTTTCCGCATTTGTCGGTGCTCGACAACATCATCCTGACCCCGACCAAGGTGCGCGGCCTGAAGAGCAGCGAAGCACGCGCCCGCGCCATGGAATTGCTGGATCGGGTAGGGCTGGCACACAAGGCCGGTGCCTATCCCGCGCAGTTGTCCGGTGGCCAGCAGCAGCGTGTGGCGATTGCCCGCGCGCTGGCCATGGAGCCGCCCGTCATGCTGTTTGACGAGCCCACCAGCGCACTCGACCCGGAGATGGTCGGCGAGGTGCTCGGCGTCATGAAGGGCCTGGCCAAAGAGGGTATGACCATGATGTGCGTCACCCACGAAATGAATTTTGCCCGGGAAGTGGCCGATACCATCTGGTTCATGGACGCGGGGCAGATCCTCGAAAAATCCAGCCCTGAGGTGTTCTTTCAGCAACCGAGCCATCCGCGTGCCCAGCGCTTCATTGCCGACCTGCGCAGCCATTGAGCGCAGGCACTGATTTCAGCGAATCACTTATTCATTTCAGGAGTCTCACCATGCGTATCAAGTCTGTACTGGCTGCCCTGGCGTTGTCGCCGTTGACTGTTTCGGTGGTCCATGCCGATCAGCTCAGCGATGTGATGAGCAAGAAAAGCCTCAGCTGTGGCGTTTATGCCGACGTTCCGCCGTTCTCGGCACCGGACCCTGAAACCCGCGAACTGGTGGGCATGGACGTCGACCTGTGCAAAGCCCTCGCCAAACATATGGGCGTGGAGCTGGAGCTCAAGCCGCTGTCGGTCGAAGCACGTATCCCGGAAGTCAAAATGGGCCGCGTGGACGTGATTTTCGCCAACCTGGCTTACACCAAGAGCCGTGCCGACCAGATCCAGTTCAGCGACCCTTACTACATCGCCAAGGAAACACTGGTGGTTCGTGCGGCGAATGCCGATCAACCGAAATCGTTCTTCAAGGGTAAACGCATCAGTTCGACCAAAGGTTCTACGTCCGAGCAGTCGATCCGCCTGGCTGACGCAACGCCAGTGACCTTCCAGGACACCGGCTCTGCCTACATGGCACTGCAACAGAACAAGGTGGTGGGCCTGGTGACCAACACCATGACTGCGATCAAGCTGGTCGGGCAGGCCAAGGCCGGCGGCGTGGAATTGGCAATCGCCAAGGAGCCGATGGCGCTTGAGCCCATTGGTGCCGGCATGCGCCAGGGCGAGCCGGCTTTTCTGGCAAAGGTCAACGAATCGCTGCGCGAAATGGAAGCCGCAGGCGAAATCGATGCGATCTGGGCGCACTGGATCGGCCCGAATACCGAATACAAGATGGTTCGCGAAGACAAGGTGCAAAGCCTCAGCGAATTGAAGTTTGATCCGTTGCCTTGATCAAGGAATAAAGTTTCTCAAGCTGGACGGACTCTGTGCCTGTCCAGCCCATTTCTCGCTGGCAGACGCTCAATACCTCGGTTTGACCGCCTTCCATTCCGGCTTGTACTTCTGCATCTGCTTCACATCATCGCGTTGCCGAATGCCACAACTGTGGTACTGATCGTTGAGCTTGCCGAGCTGGTCGTAGTCCAGTTCCAGCCCTAGGCCTGGGGCGCGGGTGATGCTGACGCAGCCATCGACAATCGGCAGTTTGCCGCCCTTGATGACTTCCTCGTCCGGTTCCTGCCACGGGTAGTGCGTGTCGCAGGCATAGTCCAGATTGGGCACCGCCGCTGCGACGTGGGCCATGGCCATGAGGCTGATACCCAGATGCGAGTTGGAGTGCATCGACACGCCCAGGCCAAAGGTGTCGCACATCTTCGCCAGCGCCTGCGTGTCACGCAGGCCACCCCAGTAATGGTGGTCGGCGAGCACGATCTGCACGCTGTCTAGGGCCACGCTGCGGCGGAACTCGTCGAAATCGGTCACCACCATGTTGGTCGCCAGCGGCAGGCCGGTGCGTTTATGCAATTCGGACATGCCGTCCAGGCCCGGCGTCGGGTCTTCGTAATATTGCAGATCATCGCCCAGCAGTTCGGCCATGCGAATCGAGGTCTCGAGTGACCAGTTGCCGTTGGGGTCGATGCGCAGAGGATAACCGGGGAAGGCTTTTTTCAGTGCCTTTATGCACGACACCTCGTGTTCCGGCTGCAGCGCACCGGCCTTGAGCTTGATGCTTTTGAAGCCATAGGCGTCGATCATGCGCCGGGCCTGGGCGACGATCTGCTCTTCGCTGAGCGCTTCACCCCAGCTGTCGGGCGCGTAGGGCGCATCGGCATGCTGCGCGTATTTGAAGAACAGGTAGGCGCTGAAGGGTATCTGGTCACGAATGGCACCGCCGAGCAGGTCCACCAGTGGCAGGTTCATGGAACGCGCCTGCAGGTCCAGAAACGCCACTTCGAACGCAGAATAAGCATTGCTTACCGCCTTGCTGGCGTGTGAGCCCGGCGCCAGTTCGGCACCGGCCAGGCTGGCAGGCTTATGCGCCGCCACGGTCGCCTGAACGATGCTGCGCAGCTGATTGAGGTTGAACGGGTCGAGCCCGATCAGCTGGTTCTGTACCTGTTGCTGAATCGCCAGTGCCGGGGCATCACCGTAGCTTTCACCGAGGCCGATATAACCGTTGTCGCTTTCCACCTCGATGATCGAGCGCAGGGCAAAAGGTTCGTGAATACCACTGGCGTTAAGCAGTGGCGGGTCGCGAAAGGCGATAGGGGTTACGGTCACACGTATGATTTTCAAAAGGCGGTCTCCCGGAAGTCAGGGTTTGAGGCTGGAAGGGGTGCTGTTGACGGCAGGGCTGAGCGGTGTGGGCCGTTCAGCCGTGGACGGGCGGCCGCGGTCACCGCGTGGTGTGGTGCGGGCAAAGAAGATCACCACGGCAGCCAGCAGCGAGGTGCCGGCCAGTCCATACAGGCCGCCTTGAATCGAACCGGTGGTCTGCTCCAGAAAGCCGAATGTGGTGGGCGCGACGAAACCGCCCAGGTTGCCGATGGAGTTGATCAGCGCAATGACAGCAGCGGCAATGCGGGCGTCCAGATAGCCCTGAGGGATCGGCCAGAACAGCGCAGACGCGGCTTTGAAACCGATTGCCGCAAAGCAGATGGCGACAAAGGCGAACACCGGACCGCCCACGGTCGACATGAACATGCCGGCGGCGGCGATGACCAGCGTGACGGCCACCCAGGCCTGCTGGTGCTTGAAGCGTGCGGCCAGTGCTGCGAAGCCGTACATGGCCACGATGGAGATGATCCACGGGATTGAATTGAACAGCCCGACCTCGAAATCGCTGAAGCTGCCCATCTTGCGGATCATGCTCGGCAACCAGAAGGTGGCGCCGTAGATGGTCAGGGCCACGGAAAAGTAGATGAAGCAGAACAGCAGGATCTGCCGGTCCGCCAACAGGCGCAACACCGATGGCCTGACGGTTTGTGAGGCTTCGCGCAGCCGTTGCTCTTCGGCGATGGCGGTGCTGAGCGCGTTTTTTTCCTCTTCACTGAGCCAGCGGGCTTCGTGAGGATGTGATTGCAGCCAGAACCAGACAAAACCGCAGAGCACGATCGACGCGAAGCCTTCGATCAGGAACATCCATTGCCAGCCATGCAGGTTCAGGCCCTCGATGCCGAGCAGGGCGCCGGACACCGGTCCGGAAATCACCGACGCTATCGCCGAGCCGCTGAGAAACAGCGCCATGGCCTTGCCACGGTCACTGGAGGGCAGCCACTGGGTGAAGTAATAGATGATACCGGGGAAGAAGCCGGCTTCGGCGGCACCCAGAATGAAGCGCAGCACGTAGAAGCTGGTTTCCCCCTGAACGAACGCCATCGCCATGGCGGCCGCGCCCCAGGTGAACATGATGCGGGTCAGCCAGGCGCGGGCGCCGTAGCGCTGCAACAGCATGTTGGAAGGGACTTCGAACAGCGCGTAACCGACAAAGAACAATCCGGCACCCAGCCCGTAGGCCGCTGCGCCGATGCCCAGATCGGTTTCCAGATGGCTGCGTACAAAACCGATGTTGACCCGGTCGATGTAATTGACGATGAACATCACCACGAACAGCGGCAGCACGTGGCGTTTCACCTTGGCGGCCGCACGGGCAAGCACCGTGGCGTCCGTAGTACCAGGGACGGTATTCAAGAGGCGACTCCCATTCATTGTTTTTTTGGGGATCAGTCGATCATGGGGGCGTGTATTATTCCCGTCCAATCCAGTTAGTGACTTGATTGATACCGGGAGTGGATCAATGTTCGAGCTTTCCCAACTGCGTTGTTTCACCACGGTGGCCACGGAGCTGAATTTTCGCCGTGCCGCCGAACGGCTCAACATGACGCAGCCGCCGTTGAGTCGGCAGATTCAGATACTGGAGCACAATCTGGGCGTCGAGCTGTTCACCCGCAGTACCCGCAGTGTGGCCCTGACTGCGGCGGGCAGGGCTTTTTTCATCGAGGCGCAGACCTTGCTGGAGCGCGCGCAGCAGGCAGCCATTTCGGCGCGGCGCTTTGCCGAAGGTGATATCGGCTCGGTGACCATCAGTTTTGTCGGCAGCGCGGTGTATGAGTTTCTGCCCAGCGTGATCGCCGAGGCGCGCCTCAAGCAGCCGCAGGTGAAGATTTCCCTGACAGAAATGAATACTTATCAGCAGCACGAAGCACTCAGGGCACGGCGCATTGACCTGGGCATCGTGCGGGCGCCGCTGTTTCAGCCGGGTTACGAGAGCGAATGCCTGGTACGCGAGCCTTTCGTGCTGGCCGTGCCGAGCAATCATCGGTTGGCACATGCCGATTCGGTCGCGGTGGCCGATCTGGATGGCGCACCGTTCCTGATGTATTCGCATTCGGCGTATCCACCGTTCAACGAACTGCTGACCGGTATGTTTCGTTCCGCACGAGTTGCGCCGGAGTATGTCCAATGGCTTGGATCGTCACTGACTATCCTGGCGCTGGTCAACGCCGGGATGGGGCTGGCATTGGTACCGCGTTGTGCGACCAATGTGGTGTTCAAGGACGTCGTGTTTCGTGACATTGATCTGGGCGAGGGCGTGCAGAGCGAGTTGCACCTGGTCTGGCGCACCGACAATGACAACCCGGCGTGCCGGATGCTGCTCGAGGCCATTCGTACGGCCGTCAGGGCGGATGAACATTGAAGCGAAAAACCTTGCAACCTTATGGCATCAACTATCATTCATTCAGTCGATAGTCATCATCAAGCAAGGCAAGTTCTGTTTTTCCGGCAAAGGAGGAGGATGGCGTCATAGCCACCTGCTCCAAAGGGAGACGACGCGATGAGAATGTTCAATCTGTTGACGTTTGCTGCCGTGTTCAGCACCAGCATTGTGTTCACTGCGCCCGTCAATGCTGCCATCGCTCCGGTCTCCGAACAGTCCTGTCATTTCATGCCCGTCGTCGACAGTGCCGCCAGCCTGCAACACACGCAGTCGGTGGGCGTGCTGTACAGCGAAGACACGCTCAGCAACCTTCAGTATTTGAACAACTACCATTCGGTGGCGCTCAGAAGCGGCCGGAATGGCGCGCTCGATGCGCGTATCCGCAACGCATTCATCAACAGCTCGGACCCTGCACTGGCGACCGACTGGCTGGTGGGCTCCTTAAAGAAAGAGTTCGCCTCGGTGACCGTTTACGACAATCTCGATGCGCTTATGCAGGCGCGGCCGGACGTGGTGGTCATGCTCGACACCTATAACCGGCTGGTGAGCAAGCGCAACAGTCAGGTCGAGGCGCGTTTCATGGCGCGCTTTTATGACAACAACCTGCAATATATCGGTAAGGCCGAAGGTGAAGTTGTCCGGGAAATGACCTCGGTCTGGGTGCAAGGCAAGGCCGCTCCGGAGATCGCCGCACAGATCGATCAGCAGCGTGACCTGCAGGTGAATGCCTTGAAACAGTTCGACGCCTCGCTCAAGGCCCTGGTCATCCAGGCCGACCGGGCGCAGGTGGCGGCGAACTGATGAAGACTGCGCCAGGCGGAGAGGGCGCGGCGCAGCACTTCACACCGGCCTTAGCTGTTGATCACCTGGGCGAAGTTGTTGCTGAACGCGAACTGCGAGACACCCAGCACCGAAGCAATCATTCGTGAACCGCTGCCTTGCACCTGTATCTGACCACAGTGGTTGTCCTTAGGCGTGAGGTCGGTGTTGACCGACAGAAACTGCTCATCGACTTTCGTCGCTTCAATACCGCACGCCATCAGCATGGTCGCCAGCGGATCGAAGATCGGCACGGGAAGCCCTTCGGCATGTGTTCCGGATTTGTGTTCGAGCACCTGCCTGACCAGGGTGGCGACAGGGTCGGTGGCGGTGATCAACTGCGAGTAGCTGGCGTCGAGGATGATCTGGTTGCAGACGTCCAGCGGTACCAGGGTCAATGGCAGGCTTGACTGGAAAACGTTGTTGGCCGCGACAGGGTCCACGAACACATTCCATTCTGCATAGTGGTTGCTGCTGTAGGCCTCTCCCTGATCCCATGCTATTTGCGCGTTGTTCAACGCGGCGACGTTGCCGTCGACGTAGACAGCGCCGGCCATGGCGACAATCTGCTCGAGCATTTTGAAGTCGGCTGGCTGGCCGCTCAGCGCGAGCATCTTCGCGATGTTGGTAAAGCCCCCCAGTGACAGCAGCGTGATGGGGTCCTGGCTGTTTTTCACCGTCTGGTACATGAACTCCCAGGCGGGCAGGCTCGACAGTTCCGGCAGCGCGGCAGGGTTCAGTGTCCCCAGCAGCCCCATGATGTCGTTCATATCGTTTTTGAAGGGTTGCGGGAAGCGGTTGTCGTACTCAAGTGGCTGATCGGTGCCCTTTGCCACGACGGTGCCGAGTCGGTTGCCGATGCCCAGCAGATGCTGCGCGATGATGACACCCCAACCGAGGTCCGTTTCGCCGCATCCGGTTACGGTAATGCCGAGGATGTCGATGTCCGGTCGTTTCATCAGGTAGGCGATCGACAGGACGTCATCCCAGCCCATGTCCGTATCGATAATGACTTTCCTGTTCATGTAATGCTTCCTGCTCATTGGGGACGTTTAAGAAGGGGGGGCTGCAAGCGTCGCTGTTTTACCCGAGTGTGCGCTTGAAAAGGCTATCACCGGGTTATTTCAATTAAACCGATGCACGGCCTGGTTTTACCGTAAAGAATTAATCACATCTGCCGAGAGCCTGACAAGCGAGCCGACAATTAGCAGTCCGGTTCGCATGGTGAGCAGCAAGCCACGTGTGCTTTGACTGTGGTAACAGAGAAGCCTTGCGATGCTGAAAAAATTATCGGGTGCCTTGCGTGCCCTGATGTCTGTGCCTGCTGATAACCCCAGGTTGTTGCAGGCCCAATACGTTGCGTTGTCCCGACAACTGCCGTTGATGTACTTCGTGCTGCTGGTCAATACCTGGGCGTTGGCGTTCACCCATTGGCTAATCGCTCCGGTGTGGCTGACGCTGCTGGTCCCTGCGCTGCTCACGGTTATCTGTGGCGTCCGGGCACGCAAATGGTTGCGCACGGTAAACCGGCCGCCACCCGCTCCGGCGATCATTCTGGCCACGCTGCGCGGTACGCATGGCCTGGCGGGCGTGATAGCGGCCGGGTTTGCTGCCTGGTCGCTGTCGCTTTATCCCTATGGCGATGCTTATTCCCAGGCGCATGTCGCGTTTTTCATGGGCATTACGGTGATTGTCTGCATCTTCTGCATGATGCACTTGCGGCCTGCAGCGCTGACCACCGCGCTGGTCGTCAACACCGCCTTCGTTATTTTCTTCGCATCCACTTACAACATTACCTTTATCGCCACAGCGGTGAATATCGTACTGGTGTCGATCGGCATGCTGATCATTCTTCATTACCAGTACCGCGATTTCACCAGCCTGGTAAATGTGCAGGTAAAGACCGAGCAACTGAGTAACGAGAACCTGCTGCTGGCCAATCAGGACAGCCTGACGGGCCTGCCCAATCGTCGGCAGTTCTTTCAGACGCTGGACGCCGCGATGATTGAGGCAATGGCGCAGCGCAGCGGGCTGGCAGTGGGCGTGTTGGACCTGGACGGATTCAAGCCGGTCAATGACCTTTATGGGCACCGCATAGGCGACCGTCTGCTGATGCTGGTTGCCGAACGCCTGACCAGCGCCTCGAGCGACAAGGTGCATGTGTCGCGACTGGGCGGCGACGAGTTCGCGCTAGTCATCAAGGGTGACATGGACAGCGACGCGTTGCTGACGTTCGGCAAGCACCTGTGTGACCTCATGCACGAAAGTTTCGAGCTGTCGGACATGCCGATCCAGATTGGCGCAACACTGGGCCTGGCGACGTACCCGGCCACGGCGGATAACGCGACCCAGTTATTCGAGTTCGCCGACTACGCGCTGTATCAGGGCAAAAACCATAACCCCGGCACGACCTGCCTGTTCTCCGCCACCCACCGTGAGCAATTGCACGCCGACGGTGTTACCGAACAGGCCTTGCGGCGCGCCGATCTGGAAACCGAGTTCCACGTGTTGTTTCAGCCGATCATTGAAAGCTGCACGCGCGAAACGGTGGCTTTCGAGGCACTGGCGCGCTGGAACAGCCCGGAACTGGGGGCTGTTTCGCCGGCGCATTTCATTCCGATCGCCGAGCGCATCGGCATGATCAACAAGCTCACCGTGCCCTTGTTGGCCCAGGCGCTAAGCATGGCCCTGTCATGGCCTGCGCCTATCAGGCTGTCGTTCAATCTGTCCGCTCATGACTGTGCGTCCTGCGAAAGTGTCAGCAGAATTGTCGAGATCATCAAACACAGCGGTTTCGATGCGTCGCGGCTCGATCTGGAAATCACCGAAACGGCGGTCATGCAGGATATCGCCCAGGTGCAGCAGGCCATTACCCAGTTCCGTAAGCTGGGTTGCGGTATCTCGCTGGATGACTTCGGGACCGGTTTCTCCAGCCTCAGTCAATTGCACGCGCTGGCGCTGACCAAGCTGAAGATCGACCGCAGCTTTGTCACCGGTGTGCACCACAACCCGGCCAGTTACAAGATCGTCAAATCGCTGGTTGCCTTGAGCCTGGACATGTCCCTGGGTTGCGTGATCGAAGGCGTCGAAACACAGGATGAGTTGACTGCGCTGACCACCCTGGGTTGTACGATGGTGCAGGGCTACTTCTACAGCCCGCCGATCAGTTTTGCAGAGACGCTGACGTGGATTGAAATACCCGATGAAGAACGCACCTTCGGTTACGCCACCTCGTGCCCCCTCTGATCGATTTCATGTGAGCGATTTACTTGGGCGTGCGTGGGGTAAGATGCTTGCCTTGATCCCCACGGAAGCCTTTTGATGAGCAAACCCGGGCAGACCGTCCTTGTTTCGTTGCGCAAGATGATTGCATCAGGCGAGCTGCCTGCGGGCGAGCGCTTGATGGAAGTGCCGACCGCCGAGCTGTTCGGCGTTTCCCGCATGCCGGTGCGCATGGCGTTTCGAACGCTGGAGCAGGAGGGGCTGCTGGTACCCTTTGGTGGGCGCGGGTTTCAGGTGCGTTCGATCAGCCCGATGGAAATCGCCGGCGCGGTGGATGTACGCGGTGTCCTGGAGGGGCTTGCCGCGCGGCAGATGGCCGAGCGCGGCCTGACCCAGGAGGCGCGCGACGAGCTTGAGGCCTGTCTGGTGCAGGGTGACGCGCTGTTCGAGAAAGGCCATGTCACTGAAGATGACCTTGAGCTCTATCACGACATGAACATGCGTCTGCATCGCGTGATCGTCGAGGGCAGCGGCAATCGCGCCATCGCCGACGCACTGTCGCGTAACGACCATTTGCCTTTTGCGTCGGTGAACGCGCTGGCCGTGGATCGCGACAACCTGATTCGCGAATACCGGCGTTTCAATTTCGCGCACATGCAGCATCACGCTGTGGTGGATGCGCTGGTCAACGGGCAGGGCGCCCGCGCCGAGGCCATCATGCGTGAGCATGCCAACGCGACCTTGCGCTACGCCGAAATCTTCGGCGCAGGGCAGAACGAGCGCATGAAGGTCATTCAGCGCCCGGACTGATCAGATGTCGAGCACCAGCACGGGCGTCTTCGAACGTGAGCAGCAGGGCGTGAACTGATCGTTGAGCGCCTGCTCGTCTTCGGTCAGAAACAGATCACGATGATCCGGAATGCCTTTCAGCACCCGTGTCAGGCAGGTGCCACACACACCTTGTTCGCACGACAGCGGAATATCGATGCCGTGGCTTTCTAGCACCTGAGCGACGGTCTTGTTGGCCGGAATGGCAATGATCTGGCCGGTACTGGCGATCTCGATTGAAAAACTGCCGTCGTTGCTGGTGTCTACCGGCTCTGCGGAGAAGTACTCGCGGTGCAGATTGTCCTCGGACCAGCCAGCGGCACGCGCGCTGTCGAGGATGTATTGCATGAAACCGCCTGGCCCGCACACATACAGATGGGTATCGGGCTGGGGGTGGGCGAGCACCTTGGCAGCCTCCAGCGCGGTGTCCGGCTGTTCATCGAAGTGCAGCGTGATGCGTTCGGCAAATGCAGAATGCTTCAGGCGTTCGATAAAGGCGCCGCGCTCGGCGGAACGCACGCAATAGTGCAGCTCGAAATCGGCAGCCTCCAGCGCAAGCTGTTCGGCCATGCAGAGGATGGGCGTAATGCCGATACCGCCGGCGAACAACAGCGTGCGCCGGCTGTTTTCAGCCAGGGGGAACAGGTTGCGCGGTTCGCTGATACGCAGCTGCGCGCCAGGCTGAATCTGCTGATGCAGGCTGCGTGAACCACCACGCGAAGCCGGGTCGTTGAGGACGCCAATCAGGTAGCGATGACGCTCGTTCGGGGCATTGCACAGCGAGTACTGGCGGATCAGCCCGTCAGGCAGGTGCACGTCAATGTGCGCGCCTGCGGTGAACGGCGGCAACAGCTCTCCGTCTGCGCGCACCAGTTCAAAGCTGCAGATATCCAGCGCTTCGTCGTTACGTGATAACACCGTCACGTCGATCATGGTAGGTCCTCGGGTGACCGCGGCACGGGTCACTTCTGATTGTTTTCTTCGTGTTTCGACGGGCAATGGCCGGTCATTTTGTCGCCATCACCGGAATCTGTTCGCCGGGACCGGGCTGCTCGGCAGCGATCAGGCGCTCCAGAATCTTGCGTGACTGCACGCCGCCGGCGTCGATATTCAGCTTGAGCAGGTTGCGATGCGGGTGCTTGAGCAGGTTCTGTTGCTGGCGTTCAAGCATTTCCAGGTCTTCGGTGAAGATCTTGCCCTGGCCTTCGCGGATGCTGGCGGTCAGCTCTTCGTCAGCGGGATTGAAGTTGCGCGCCATACCCCAGAAGTACCAGATGGAAGTGTCGGTCTCGGGGGTGATGAAGTCGACGACGATGCTCGACGCCTTGAACTCTTTAGGCGCGTGATAGCCGCCTTTGCCCGCATGGGCTACGCCGACTTCGATCAGCACATGGCTGGGCGGCGTGAAGCGGCAGATCTGCCAGCGATCGACCGGCACGTCATCGGCCAGGTTGTTGCCGCGCAGTGCCATCTGCCAGAACGGCGGCGGCATGATGTTTTCCATATGCCGGGCGGTGACCACTTCCTCGCCTTCGACCGTTGTGACGGGCGCTGCCTCGTCGATTTCCTTCTGGCCGATGCTGGACGCATGCACGTAGGTTTCGTGGGTGAGGTCCATCAGGTTGTCAATCATCAGGCGGTAATCGCACTGGATATGAAACAGCCCGCCGCCATAGGCCCATTCGTCGCTGACCGCCCACTCAAGGTGGTGGATGAGTGCCGGGTCGGCCTTTTCCCGATCACCTGGCCATACCCAGATGAAGCCATAGCGCTCGACCGCCGCGAAGGTCTTGTTGCAAGGAAAGCCGCGAACACGTTGGCCGGGCATTGAAACAGTCTTGCCATCGCCACCCATGACCAGCCCGTGGTAACCACACACCAGCTGACCGTTCTCGACATAGCCCAGCGAGAGCGGGGCGCCGCGATGCGGGCAGAAGTCTTCGACGGCAACGACCTGCTGGTC
This sequence comes from Pseudomonas sp. PvP027, assembly GCF_017833005.1. NCBI lineage: Bacteria > Pseudomonadati > Pseudomonadota > Gammaproteobacteria > Pseudomonadales > Pseudomonadaceae > Pseudomonas > Pseudomonas sp. PvP027. Next base: position 31,552 of record NZ_JAFIBK010000001.1, read on the forward strand.
CTGGTCGCGATAGAACACCATCTTTTCGTTGCAGATCTGCCGACCCAGGGGCTTGTCGGCGACTTCATCCGCTGTGCAGGCGACGTACCACGCATTTTTCGGGTGCATGATGGTTCTCCACGGTTCGATTATTGATCTTATGGATCCACAGAATGAATCATGTTGTTTCCTTGCGATTATTAATGCCACAGGATCGAGATTAATCCAATGATTAATTTTGTTAACTATTATTTAATGGATCCATAGAGGCTGATCAGTCGGGGTTGGATACCTGCAAAGCAGCTCGCAGGCGCGGTGCGAGTGCCTCCAGCAGGGTCTGCACAGAACGCAGTGCACGGCAGTCGGGGCGCGTCAGCAACCACAGGTCGGTGCGGCATCCTTCCAGTGGACCACTCAGACGCTCGACCGCCCCAAGGCCCTCTACCGTAAAACCGGTCAGCGCCGCCACGCCCAGGCCGGCAGCAACCAACTGCGAGACAGCCGACATGTTGCTGCAGCGGTAGCTCGGCAATACCCCCGGAAACGTCTGTTTGCGCCAGATCACCGAGGTGTGGTCGGGCATCGAGTCGTCCGGGCTGATCCAGGGGATCGAGGCAGGGTTTTGCGTCAAGGCCTCGAGGTATTCGGGGCGACCGCAGACAAAGTAGTCGGCACTGCCCAGGCAGCGCCCGATCAGGTGCTCGGGTGGCGTATTGGTCAGACGCAGGGCGATGTCGGCATCGCGACGGCTGAGGTTGGCAAAGGCGTTGGAGGTGGCCAGCTCCAGCGTAAGGGCAGGGTACTGCGGCATGAAGTCCGCCAGCGCTGGCAATAGCAGGCTGTGCAGTACCGCATCGGTACAGGTCAGGCGTACCGTACCGCTGACGACCTGTTCGCCCTGTTGCAAGGCGATACGCGCTGCGGCAAGTGCTTGTTCAGCACGCTCGGCCTGCTCGGCCATGGCCTGAGCGGTATCGGTCGGTATGTACCCGCGCCGGTTCTTCTCGAACAGCGCTGCACCAAGGGCTGCTTCGAGGCGGCGGATCGAGCGGAATACGGTCGATACATCAACCTGCAACAGGTCGGCGGCGCGGGCCAGCGTGCGGCCACGAACCAGCGCGAGCACCAATGAAAGGTCGGCGTGGGTGATTTCATATTGCATTGGTGCATTGTTCCTTTGCCTGAATGCCTATGTTTGTTGCGCAGATGACTATCCTAGACTGGTTTCATTCCCCCTGGATAGCGTCCAATAATCGGCGTTGACCACTCAGATTTCACACAGGATTCAACCTATGTCGCGACCTCCATTGATTGGTGTCACCGCCTGCCGTCAGCAGTTGGGCAAGTACTCTTCTCACACTGCAGGCGACAAATACGTCGAGGCCGCAGTCTTTGCGGGTATGCCGGTGATTCTGCCTGCACTTGAGGTGCCTTCCGAGCCTGCGCAACTGCTCGCGTCGCTGGATGGCCTGCTGTTTACCGGCTCGCCGTCGAACGTCGAGCCGCGTCACTACAATGGACCGGCGAGCATGGAGGGCACCGCTCATGATGTATTCCGGGATCGCACCACACTGCCGCTGCTCAGGCCTGCCATCGCTCAAGGCGTTCCGGTGTTGTGCATTTGTCGCGGTTTTCAGGAGCTGAATGTCGCGCTGGGTGGCAGCCTGCATCAGCGGGTCCAGGAGCTGCCTGGTTATCTGGATCATCGAGAGCCGCAAAGCGAGGTGCTGGCGGTGCAATACGCGCCAAAGCACGCCGTGCAGGTGCAGCCAGGCGGTTTGCTCGATTCGCTCGGGCTGGCACCGGGGTTCGAGGTCAACAGCCTGCACAGCCAGGGTATCGATCGCCTGGCCTCGGACCTGCGCGCAGAAGCACTGGCCCCCGACGGTCTGGTCGAAGCGGTGTCCATGCCCGGCGCGCCAGGTTTTGTCCTGGGCGTGCAGTGGCACCCGGAATGGGAGTTCATGGACAACCCTGTGTCGCTCAGCCTGTTCAAGGCATTTCGCGAAGCCTGCCAGAGGTATGCGCGCAGCCGCTGCTAGAGCGATGAGCTGCTGAGTGTTGTCGGCAAACGTGATTTAATATCCGGCTTGACGGCCTCGGGTAATGGACGATCCATTGCGCCGGGGCGCAGCTTCATTCACCGGATATCTTGCACATAAGGCCACTATGGATACGGGAGCACGACTCAAACTGGTGCGTGAAAGCTATAAGCTGTCACAGCGTGAGCTCGCCAGACGCAGTGGTGTGACCAATGCCACGATTTCCCTCATCGAACAAAATCGTGTCAGTCCTTCCATCAGCTCGCTGAAAAAGCTGCTGGAGGGGATTCCCATGACACTGGCGGATTTCTTCACGTTCGATCAGCCTCCGGGGCAGGATCAGTACGTGTTCCGAGCCGGTGATCAACCCGATCTGGGGCGCAACGGTGCTCGTCTGTTGCTGGTGGGCGCGACCTTACCGAGCCGGCAGATGCGTTTTCTGCGTGAGCAATACGCACCGGGTGCCGACTCGGGTGATGAACCCATCGTCCACAGCGAGGGCGAGGAGTGCGGTCTGGTGACGCGTGGCACCGTGGAGCTGACCATCGATGGGCAGGTCAACATCCTCGGTCCGGGGGACGGCTATTACTTCCCGACCACATTACCGCATCGCTTCCGCAATATCGGCCAGGACGAAGCCGAGATCATCAGCGCCAACACGCCAGCCAACTTCTAGCATGAGCTTGCTGACGTGCCGTCACGATAACGTGGGGACCGTTGGCACGTCTGGCAGGCGTCTGGATGGCATTCAAATGACCAGCGCTGTCGGCATATAGCCCTGCGGGTTCATGCACTGCCAGCGCCAGGCGTCGGTGAGCATCGAATCAAGGTTGAACCTGGCTCGCCAATCCAGCTCACGCGATGCCTTTCCCGGGTCGGACCAGCATGCTGCAATGTCTCCTGGTCGGCGTGGCTCAAAGATCAACGGCACAGCTTTGCCGGAGATACGCTCGAAAGCCTGCACCACCTCAAGCACTGAATAACCCTGTCCTGTCCCCAGATTCCAGATGGATACGCCACGTTCGTCATGAATTCTGTCCAGCGCCTTCAAGTGTCCCTCGGCCAGATCCATCACATGAAGGTAATCACGCACACCTGTTCCGTCCGGCGTGGGGTAGTCACTGCCGAAAATGTGCAGGGCAGGGCGTAGTCGATTGGCAACCTGCAGCAGGAAGGGCAACAGGTTGCTCGGCGTGTTGCAGGGCGACTCTCCCAGTAGGCCGGACGGATGCGCGCCAATGGGGTTGAAGTAGCGCAGCAGCCCGATGGACCAGCGTGGATCCGAGCGGGCGACGCTTTGCATCACATGCTCGGCCATCAGTTTGGAGTGCCCGTAAGGATTGGTCGGTAAACCCGTTGGGCTGTTCTCATCCAGCGGCATCCGCTCACACTCGCCGTAAACCGTCGCGGATGAGCTGAATAACAGGTCGAATACACCTGCTTCTGCCATTGCCTGACACAAGTTGACGCTGCCGCTCACGTTGGTCTCGAAATAGCGCAGCGGCTCTCGAACGCTTTCGCCCACCGCCTTGAGTCCGGCGCAATGCACCACCGCCTTGACAGGGTGCCGAGCGAACAAGCGGTGCAACGTCGCCTTGCTGCGCACGTCGCCGTGAATGAACGCAACCTGTCGCCCGCAGAGTTCCTCTACCCGTCTTAACGGCTCTCGCGAACTGTTGCACAAATTATCAAGCACTACGACGTCGCGGCCATCTTCGAGCAATTCGAGCGCGATGTGAGCGCCAATGTATCCCGCACCACCGGTAACCAGAATCATGATTGTCCTCCCTGGATTTTCGCCGCTTCGACAAGAAGCGAGCTGACGGCTCGGCGTCGTGACCTTTATCAACAGGACGACAGAGGAGCCTTGCTTGCGAAAATCAGGACCAGACCACCGCGTGGGGAAAACGTACTGCAGGTACAAAAAAAACATTCGCTCAAGACTAGGGGCGCATTCTCTGCGACGAGTTCAATGCTTCATTCCCGACGGCGCATACCCTTTATCGGAATCAATGAACACAGGTGCGCCGGCGTGCTCGAAATTCATGAGCGTCTGCGGGGGCGTTCAATGCGTGTTGTTTCATGCCTGTGGTTGTTCCATGCAGGCGACAGCCGCCAATGTCTATCCTCATCATGAATGCCGTCGAAGTTCAGCCCTTTTTCAGAGCCCTTCAGTTTCATCCAGGACTTTTAATAGAAGGGAAACTCTATGAACGGTGTTCAAACAATTCAATCCGAGACGTCGGCCCTAACCACAGTCGAGTCTGCCGTAAGGCCTTTTCTGCTGTGCCTGTCCCACCTGCGATGGGCGTTTGTATATCAGCGTCCCCAGCACATCATGTCGCGCATGGCGCAGGATTATCAGGTGTTGTTTCTTGAGGAGCCTGTTCTGTCGGACTCCCCTGATATCCGGTTTGAACAGCTGCCGCAAGCGTGCGGTGTTACCGTACTGGTGCCGCACCTGCCCTGGAAGATGCAGCCAGATGAGGTGATCACTGCGCAGCGCACGTTGCTGGATGGTTTTATGGGGGCGCAACAATTTGGGGAACTGCTGCTGTGGTATTTCACCCCGATGAGTCTGGCGTTTACCGATCACCTCAGCGCGCAGGTGACGATCTTCGATTGCATGGACGAATTGTCTGCGTTCAAAGGTGCTCCGCCAGAGCTTATCGAACAGGAAAAAGCGTTGATGAAGCGCGCAGATGTTGTGTTTACTGGCGGCTTCAGCCTATGGGAGACCAAGCGTCTGCAGCATGCAAACGCGCACGCCATGCCCAGCAGTGTCGATGTCGGGCATTTTGCAGCCGCTCGCAGCGTACAGCCCGACCCTGAGGATCAACAGTACATTCCCTATCCGAGACTTGGCTTTTTCGGCGTCATTGACGAACGTTTTGATATCGGGATGATTCAACAGCTGGCCGAGTTGCAGCCGCACTGGCAAATCGTGTTGATCGGCCCCGTAGTGAAGATCGATCCGGCAAGCCTGCCGCATTTGGCCAACGTCCATTATCTAGGTAGCAAGTCCTATGAGGACTTGCCAGCTTATCTGTCTGGCTGGGACGTTGCGTTGATGCCATTTGCGCTGAACGACTCCACACGCTTTATCAGCCCGACCAAGACGCCGGAATACCTGGCCGGTGGCTGCCCTGTGGTATCAACCAGAATTGCCGATGTTGTCAGAACGTATAGCGAGTCGGGTGTCGTCGCCATTGCCGACGATGCCGACGCGTTTGCACGCGCGATTCAAGAGGCACTGGCGTACAAAGGTAGTACCGATTTCCTTCGCAAGGTTGACGCATTGCTGGTCGGCGAGTCCTGGGACAAGACGTGCGCGGCCATGAAGGCGCAAATCCGACTGGTGGCCATCGGGGAGCACAGCGAATGCCTCGGATAAATCTTGAATCAGCCGCGCGTGAAAAGACGCCCTATGACTTTCTGATCGTCGGTGCAGGTTTTGCAGGCAGTGTGTTGGCGGAACGGCTGGCGGCGGGATCGAGTAAGCGCGTTTTGCTGATCGACCGACGTCCACATATCGCGGGTAACGCTTACGATCACCTGGACAGCGCCGGGGTGTTGGTTCATCAATACGGGCCACATATCTTCCACACCAACGCTGAGCGGATTGTGGAATACCTTTCACGATTTACCGAATGGCGCGATTACGAACACCGTGTGCTCGCCAGCGTAGACGACCAACTGCTGCCTGTTCCGATCAACCTCGACACGCTCAACAGCCTGTACGGCTTGCAGATGAATGAACGAGAAGCCGAGACATTTCTTGCCAGCCGTGCCGAGCCCGTCGAGACGATAAGAACCTCCGAAGACGTTGTGATCAATCAGATTGGTCGGGAGCTGTACGAGAAGTTTTTCCGAGGCTACACCCGCAAGCAATGGGGGCTGGACCCATCGCAACTGGACCGCTCGGTCACCGCCCGAGTGCCTACCCGCACTAACTCGGACAGTCGTTACTTCACGGATACTTTTCAGAAAATGCCGCTGCATGGCTACACGCACATGTTTGAACGGATACTCGACCACCCGCTGATTGATATCGTTCTGGGGGTCGATTTTGCCGATGTTCGCAAGGCGGTGAAGTATTCGCATGTGATCTATTGCGGGCCGATCGACGAATACTTCGGTTATTGCTACGGCCGTCTTCCGTATCGGTCGCTGCGTTTCGAGCACACGACCGTTGATCAGGCGCAGTTTCAATCGGTGGCGGTGATCAACTACCCGGATGAGGCGGTCCCCCACACGCGTATTACCGAATACAAGCACCTTACCGGCCAACTGCACGCCAGAACCAGTCTCAGCTATGAGTTTCCAAGTGCCGAGGGCGACCCTTATTACCCCATTCCCCGACCCGAAAATGCCGAGCTGTACAAGCGTTACAAAGCATTGGCCGATCAGTCGGATGAGGTCACGTTCCTTGGGCGGCTTGGCACTTACAAGTATTACAACATGGACCAGGTTGTGGGCCAGGCATTGGCGTTGTACCAGCGGCTGGCCGGCGAGTTCCCTGAGCAGCTTCCGGAACCGATCGAACAGCCTGCGCGAGGTTGAGCATGGGCGGTCTGTTCGACAGTTTTTTCATCGGCGGATTCGAGTGCGCCAGCCACCGACGAGGTGACGGTATGCGACTTGACCTGCTTCACTCCACCGGGCACGACCGCTGGACGCAGGAAGATTTTGCCGCAGTGGCTGAGTGCGGAATGCGTACGGTACGCGACGGTTTACGCTGGCATCTGATTGAAGCTCGTCCAGACTGTTACGACTGGAGCAGTTTTCTGCCCATGCTGCGAGCCGCGCGGCATCAGGGCACCCAGGTGATCTGGGACTTGTGCCATTACGGTTACCCTGATCATCTGGATGTCTGGCGGCCGCAGTTTGTCGAACGCTTTGCGCGTTTTGCCGCTGCGGTGGCTCAGGTCGTAAAAGACGAAGGGGAGACCGCCCCTTTCTATTCACCGATCAATGAGATTTCGTTCTGGAGTTGGGCCGGAGGCGATGTCGCTTATTTCAACCCCGGTAGCCAGCAGCGCGGCATGGAGCTCAAGCATCAACTGGTACGGGCCAGTATCGCGGCAATAGACGCGATACGCACTGTAGAGCCCAACGCGCGTTTTATTCAGGCCGAGCCATTGATTCATGTGGTATCGGCCACGCGAAGCAGCAGAGATATCGCGGCAGCAGAGCGTTACCGGCTGGCGCAGTTCGAAGCCTGGGATCTTTTATCCGGACGGCAATGGCCTGGCTTGGGCGGCCGCCCGGAGTATCTGGATATACTGGGCGTCAACTTTTATCCGCATAATCAATGGCAGCTCAATGGCCATAAACTTACGCATGACGATCCGCAGTACAGGCCTTTTCAAGGCATGTTGAGCGAGCTGCACGGGCGATACGCCAGACCCTTATTGATTTCTGAAACCGGTGCTGAAGACGTTCAGCGTCTGCCCTGGTTCAATTACGTTTGTCTCGAGGTCAGCAAAGCCGTGAGGGCAGGCGTACCTGTGCAAGGCATCTGCTGGTATCCCGTTCTCGACTATCCGGGCTGGGATGACGCCCGCTACTGTCCGGTGGGGCTGCTGGGTTATGCGGACGGGCAGGGCACGCGGGCGATCTTTCACCCTTTGCAAATGGCGTTGCGCGAAAGCGCGCTTGTATTTGCGGCTCTCATTCGAGAAAAGAATGGAAAATCTGCCGTTTGAGTAAGCGCTTCGGGAGTGCGCGACCCTTCAAATGAATATAATTCGATTTTTGTCAGATACTTTAGAACCCTTTTGAGGCTTCACCAGTCCTAGCCATTAGAGAGCATGCGCAATAGCCCAATAAACAGTCGTGGAGTTTCTGGAGTGTCGGAAAATAAAGCCCGAGTCGACAATGCGGCGACGGGAGATATCAAGCATCAGGGAAAGGATATCTTTTTCGCGGCGGTAGAAACGACTCGGATGCCGATGGTCGTGACGGACCCCAATCGCCCGGACAATCCCATCATTTTTGCCAACCGGGCATTTCTGGAAATGACCGGCTATACGTCAGAGGAAATCATCGGTATCAACTGCCGGTTTCTTCAAGGGCCGGACACGGATAGGGCGGCGGTGCAGTCGATTCGCGATGCAATCGAAGAGCGCGTCGATATCTCCACTGAAATTCTCAACTACCGCAAGGACGGTTCCTCGTTCTGGAATGCCCTGTTTATTTCTCCGGTCTATAACGACGCGGGCGAGCTTATTTATTTCTTTGCCTCCCAACTGGACATCAGTCGCCGTCGAGATGCTGAAGAGGCATTGCGTCAGGCACAGAAGATGGAGGCTCTGGGGCAGCTTACCGGTGGCATCGCGCACGACTTCAACAACCTGTTGCAAGTGATGGGCGGTTATATCGATCTGATCGGCAGTGCGGCAGAAAAGCCCACCATCGACGTGCAGCGTGTCCAGCGCAGTGTTCATCACGCCAAGTCTGCCGTCGAACGCGCCAGCACATTGACCAAGCAACTGCTGGCGTTTGCCCGCAAACAGAAACTGCAGGGGCGAGTGCTTAATCTTAATGGCCTGGTTTCCACGACAGAGCCGTTGATCGAGCGTACGTTCGGCCCGGACGTGATTATCGAAACCGATCTGGATCCGGCACTGAAGAACTGCCGTATTGATCCGACCCAGGCAGAAGTTGCCTTGCTGAACATTTTCATCAACGCGCGCGATGCGCTGATTGGCCGGCTCAACCCCAAGATATTCATCGAAACCCGCAATCTGGTCGTCGATGAGCTGGCCAATATGTCCTATGACGGTCTGTTGCCGGGGCGTTATGTTTCTATTGCGGTGACGGACAACGGCATTGGCATGCCTGCGAGTATCCGTGATCGGGTAATGGACCCGTTTTTTACCACCAAGGAAGAAGGCAAGGGCTCCGGGCTCGGTCTTTCGATGGTCTATGGCTTTGCCAAACAGTCGGGTGGCGCGGCGCGTATCTATACCGAAGAAGGTGTCGGCACCACGCTGCGCATGTATTTCCCGGTAGACGAGGCTGTGCTGAGCAAAAACGATCCGCCCAAAGCCTCGGAAAGGCGCATTGGCAGTGCCGAGCGGATTCTGATTGTGGAAGACCGCCCTGACGTGGCCGAGCTGGCCAAGATGGTGCTGGATGATTACGGCTATGTATCGGAAATCGTTCTCAATGCCCGAGAGGCACTTAAGCGCTTCGAGGCCGGCAGTACGTATGACTTGCTGTTCACTGATCTGATCATGCCGGGCGGCATGAACGGGGTGATGCTCGCGCGGGAAGTCAGGCGCAGGTACCCGAAGGTCAAGGTGTTGCTGACCACCGGCTACGCTGAGAGCTCGATCGAGCGAACCGATATTGGCGGCTCCGAGTTCGAGGTGGTGTCCAAGCCTTGCATGCCGCAGGACCTCGCCAGGAAGGTCAGGCAGGTACTCGACGGGCCAAACGGTATCGCTTGACGGCACTGGTAATGAACACATGAAGGCCTGACTGTTTCAGTCGGGCCTTCATGCTGTCTGGCGCACAGTGTATGGCGCTGTCTTCAGGCTGACACCCGGGTGACTGCAGACTTTTATTATGATCCCTCCGTACACCCTATACGGTTGCGTATATCCAGTGAGTAGGGGAATTCAAAAAAGACAGCAGCCGGTTAATTCCCGTCTGTTATTAACGGACATCAGACAACTCCCAATAGTTAGAGCAAACAGCCTAATAAAACGGCGGGTTTGTAAATTGCTTGGAGTATTGGGCAAAGGTTACGTTCCATTGATGTGCGTCACTATCGATACAGTTCTATTGTGCTTTTTCCAGGCTGAAAAAAGTCTATAAAAATTTTAAACTTCTTGAGTGTTGTCCGGGTCATTGATTTGTACGCCACACATGTGTGCGTTTACTGCCAATGACTCAAAGGACTATGACTATGATTCGCGATGACCGTATCGCCCCAGGTGCCCCTGTGTACCACGAAACTCATGCAGCGGGTCCGCTGCTTAAACGAATCTCCTGGAGTGCGATTCTGGCCGGTGTTGTTCTGGCCATGGTTGTTTCGCTGTTGCTGAACCTGTTGGGTACGGCAATCGGAAGTGCCAGTATCGATCCCATGCAGGAAGCCAATCCATTGTCCGGCATTGGCACGGGCGCAGGTATCTGGGTCGTTGTCAGCTCGGTAATCTCGCTGTTCGTCGGCGGCTGGGCCGCTGGACGTCTGGCGCAGCGCGAAGGTGCGTTTCACGGCCTGCTGGTATGGGCAAGCGTCTCGCTGATCACTGTTTATCTGGTCTCCAGCGCAGTGACCGGCGTCGTGCGCGGCGGCCTCAACCTGGCGGGCAGCGGCATGTCGGCACTGGGCAGCGGTATCGCTCAGGTGGCTCCGGCCGTTGGCGGCAAGATTCAGGATCAATTGCGCGCCCAGGGCATTGATTTCAATCTGGACGACATCCAGGGCGAGATCGAAACAGCCATGCGTCAGACCGGCAAGCCCGAGCTGAACCCGGACAACGTCAAGCAGGAAGCCCAGGCGACTCAGCAGGACGCGCAGAACACTGCCAAGCAGAGTGCACAGAATCCTCAGCAAGCTGACGAGCAATTGAGCGGCCTGATGGATCGCATCAAAGCCAAAGGCGACCAGGCATGGGATGCCGCTGACCGTCAGGCGCTGGTCAACCTGATCAAGGCGCGTGGCAACAAGACTGATGCCGAAGCCAACCAGATCGTCGATCAGGCCCAGGCCAGCTACCGTCAGGCTTATGCCAAGTATCAGGAACTGAAAGCTCAGGCTGAACAGAAAGCCCGTGAAGCGGCTGAAGTGACCGCCAAGCGTGTTTCCCAAGGTGCATGGATTCTGCTGATCACTCTGGTGATCTCGGGTCTGGTCGCTGCGGGGGCAGGTGTACTGGGTCGTCGTACTCAGCCGCCAGCCAAGGTTGTTGCTGCGGTCTGAGTCACTGCAAAAAAGCGTGAACTGATGTATCGAACGGGGGGCGATTATCGCTCCCCGTTTTTTTTGTTTTCATATACCCGTGATGAAGTCTGAACAGTGCCTGAACTGTTCAACATGACGGCAGGAATTTCACCCTGAAGGTTTCATGGGGTAACGCATTTTCAACAATAAGCGCCTTATACTTTACCGGTTCGTTTACCTGCCTTTCCCTTCCACGTCGCTGCGGTAATTCCCTTGATAACTTCTCGCGTGCTGGCGCCATTGCTTTTGCTGTTGGGCGCGTTGCTGTTTTTTCTCGCGCTGGGCAATCACCAATTACAAAACTCGACAGAACCCCGCGTGGCGGGCATTGCCATGGAAATGCACCTGAGTGGTAATTGGGTGACTCCGAAACTGAACAATCAACCCTTCCTGGAAAAGCCGCCGTTGAGTGTCTGGCTCGACGCTGCGTCTATCGGGATATTCGGTGCGACTCCCTGGGCGGTCAGGCTTGCGTCCGCCTTCGCGGGACTCTTCAGCGTGTTGCTGCTTTACAGTATGCTGCGTCGTCTCGGGCGACCTGCATCTGTAGCGTGGGTGGCTGCATTCATGCTCGCGACCCAGGCCAGCTTCTGGAGCAATTCGCGGCAGGTGGGTGAGGATGCGTTGCTGGCGCTGGGCGTGAGCATGGCGTTGCTAGGGTTCTTTCAGGCCAGTGAGCGTTTGCGCCGCGACGGATCTTGCGCAGGGTTCTGGTTGCTGTTCGTATCGGGCATCGCAGTGTCGACCCTGAGCAAAGGGGTACTGGGGCTGGCCATGCCTGGCGTAGTGATTTTCGCGTGGCTTGTCTGTGAGTCAGTGCAGCGCAGACGCGTGGTCATTGCCGACTGGCTGCGTCCGGCGATATTCACTGTTGTGGCGCTGATACCGCTGTTTGTCTGGCTTTATCTGCTGTACGGGCAGGGCGGTACGCAGTCGTTGAAGGACGTGCTCTGGACCAACAGCGTCGGACGTTTCAGTGGCTCGTTCGAAGAGGCGGGGCATTACGAGCCTTTCCATTACTACCTGACGAAATTGCCCGAGGCGTTTTTGCCATGGAATGTGCTCGTCTACCTGGGGCTGTGGCATTTCCGCAAACAGCTTCTCGCCAATCGTTACCTGCTGTTTTTCAGCCTGTGGTTGATGGCGCAGTTCCTGCTGTTGTCGCTGGCCTCGAGTAAACGCATGGTTTATCTGATGTCACTGGCCCCGGCGGCGGCAGTTATTGCGGCGGAGTACGCCTTTGTGCTGGGTGAGCAAATCAAGGCCCGCTCGCAAGGCTCTTCTTCTGCGGCGTTCATGGTACGGAACGCAAAGGTGATGACTGTTGCCGGTGCCGTCGTGATCGTGACGGGGTATCTCGGCGCAGCCCTCTGGCTGGCACCGCGGGCAGACCGGCAGTTGTCGTTTCTGCCGCTGACTGACAAGGTCCACGCTCTGCAGGTCCAGGGACGCCATGTCGCCTTGTTTCAGCCCAGTGAACGGCTGGCAGGGGCCTGTGTGTTCTACAGTCAGAGCCTGCTGGACACGTTTACATCCAGCGCTGAACTGAGCACCTTTCTGACCCGTGCCGACGGCAATGTGGCGCTGATGGAAAGCCTGCAGCCCCCCGAACTACCCTTGCGAGTGGTCGACAGCGTCAAGGTCGGCGAGCGTATCTATTATTTCGTCAGTCAGGCTCCGGTGGCTGTCGGCAACTGACGTCCACCGCTTATGCCAACCGGTACAGCGCCGTTATACAACCTGGCTGCTGACCAGCGGGTTATAGGCCGTCCACTGTTTTTGCGGGATCGGCAGGTCGCAAGATTCGCCACGCCCGATGGGGAAGTAGTGAAAACCGCGTTTTGCCAGTCGCTCGGTGTCGTACAGATTGCGTCCGTCGAAGATGACCGGCGCGTTAAGCCGTTGCTGGATCAACTCGAAATCCGGAGCTTTGAACTGTTGCCACTCGGTGCAGATGATCAATGCATCGGCCTCGTTGAGCGCGGACTCCGGCGTGCCCATGAGCATCAGATCCTTGCGATGGCCATAAATGCGCTGGGTTTCCTGCATGGCCTCGGGGTCGAACGCGCGCACGCTGGCTCCCGCGTCCCATAACGCTTCCATGAGTACGCGGCTCGGGGCATCGCGCATGTCGTCGGTGTTGGGTTTGAACGCCAGCCCCCACAGGGCAAAGGTCTTGCCGCGCAGGTCGCCCTGGTAGAACGCGTTGACCCGCTCGAACAATTTGTTCTTCTGCCGTTCGTTGATGGCCTCGACCACCGACAACAGATCGTTGGAGCAGTTGGCCTCCCGGGCGCTGTGTATCAACGCGCGTATGTCCTTGCCAAAGCACGAGCCGCCGTAACCGCAACCGGGGTAGATGAAGTCATAACCGATGCGTGAGTCGGCGCCGATGCCCAGCCGCACCGACTCGACATCTGCGCCCAGATGCTCGGCCAGTTCGGCGATCTGGTTGATGAAGCTGATCTTGGTTGCCAGCATGCAGTTGGCGGCGTACTTGGTCAGCTCGGCGCTGCGCAGGTCCATGAACATGATCCGGTCGTGATTGCGGTTGAACGGCGCATACAGCTCGCGCATGACGTTGCGCACCGCTTCATTTTCACAGCCGATAACGATACGGTCCGGGCGCCGGCAGTCTTTGACCGCCGAGCCTTCCTTGAGAAACTCCGGATTGGAGACGATATCGAACTGCAACAGCCGGCCCGCCTGACGCAGTGCCTTGTCGATATGGCTGCGCAAGGCGTCGCCACTGCCGACCGGCACGGTGGATTTCTCGACGATGATCAGCGGTTCGCGTCGGTGCCGGGCGATGGCTTCGCCCACCGCGAAAAAGCCGCTCAGGTCGGCCGAACCATCGGCACGGGAGGGCGTGCCGACCGCGATGAACAGGACCTCGGCATGTTCCACTGCCATCTGCTCGTCGGTGGTGAAACACAGACGCCCCTGGTCCAGATTTTCACGCACCAGATTGGCCAGTCCTGGCTCGTAGATATGCACCTGGCCCTGACACAACTGATCGATCTTGGCCTGGTCAATGTCCATGCAGACCACATCGTGGCCGACTTCGGCGAGCACGGTCGCTTGTACCAGGCCAACATATCCGCTACCGAAAACGCTGATTTTCATGGGAAAGATCCTGAGGTGATGGGCCGGAAATGCGCCGGAGGTTGATGGTCAAGACACCTGCCACGATCAGGGTGACACCCACAGTTTTCGATACCGTGAATGTCTCGTGGAAAAATGGCAGCGCTGCAGCGAGCGTATAAACCAGGGCGTAGCTGATACTGAGCAGCGAATAGGCACGGCTCAGGGGCAAAACCCGAAGGGCCAGCAGCCAGAAAAGCATGGAGAGCGCATAAGCGGTGATCGAGATGCAAACGACCATTACCGCACTGAGATCAAGCTGCGCATGATCCGGCAGGTGCAGCCATTGAACGGGCGAGGGCAGGCGGCTCATGCTCCAGCGCATGCCCAGTTGCGCCGCGCTGACCAATGCAACACTGGCCATGGCGCACAGGGTTGCCCGGCAGCGGGTCACGCCTGGTGCCCCAACTGAATGACACCGATAAGGATCAGCGCAATGCCCAGCCAGTGCTGTGCATCAACCGGTTCGTTGAACACATAGCGACCTGCCAGCGTGATCAGCACGACGTTAACACCCAGCATCGGATAGGCGATGCCGACGTCCAGGCGTTGCAACACCAACAGCCATACCAGCAGGCCGGACCCCAGGCAGGCCACCGCCAGCCACAGCCATATCGAGCACAGTGCTGCAAATGCACCGGGAAATGCGCCACGCCAGTCTTGTACCGCGTACTTCTGCGCGATCTGACCCAGGCACGTCAGCAGGCATGCACACGCCAGCATCAGCCAGATCACGATGCCGACTTCTCGTAAATGAGGATCGCCAGGTTGCCTTCGTCATAGCGTTGGCTATCCTTGGGAAGACGTTCGAGCTCTTGCAGTTCTTCATCGCTCTTGCCACGCATGATGACGCCGACGCGGCCTTCACTGCGGGCGTTCTTCATCCAGGCATCAATGTCGTGCAGGCGGACTTCACGACCCTGCACATCCGGATAGCCCAGGCCGTATTCCAGCTCGCCCCAGGTGTTGAACAGCGCAACATCAGGCCGTTTCAGGCGCCACGCCAAAGCCGAGGCTGCCCCCAGATCGTTGCTCAGCAGATGCGCACAGTCCGCCAGTTCGGCCTGGTGACTGACGACGAACGGGTCGGGAGTCTTGTTGTTGACCACCTCGTTCGGCAGTGCAGCGGGCAGCAAGGCGATCAGCAGCCAGCTGCCCAGCGCGGGCATGGCCCAGAAGGTCAGCGGGCGCAAGCCTTGCAGGGCGTTGGCGAGTGTCCATCCGAGAAGCAGGATGACCGCCAGTGACAAATGCGTGGGCTCGTTTTCGTACACCGGCTGCTTGAGTTGCAGGTACATCAATGCCAGAAGCACGACAAAAGTGACGGTCGCATTCAGTATTCCGTTCGCGCGCAACGCTGTGCTGTGACCTTGATCGAGGCGTTCGACCAGCGTGTTGGCCATCAGCAGCGCCAACGGCAGCAGACACGGGAGTATGTAGGTCGGCAATTTGCCTCTGCTCAGACTCAGAAACGCCAGCGGCAGCAGCAGCCACAGCAGCAGAAAGGTACTGTCAGGGTGGCTTTTTTGTTGCCATGCCTGTTTCAGGGTTACCGGTAGCAGCAGTGCCCACGGCACACAGGCCGCCACCAGCAGCGGCAGATAGAACCACCAGGGTTGGGCATGTTGCGCGTTGTCCCCGGCAAAGCGGCGAATATGCTCGTGCCAGAAGAAGTAACGCCAGTAGTCGGGCTCTTGCTGGTGGATCGCCAGCGCCCACGGCAAGCACAGGGCGATGGCAATCACTACCGCGAGCGGGCCGAATCTGAACAGTTCGGCCAGGCGTCTCTGCCACAGCATGTAGGGCAGAGCGATGACGACGGGCAGTGCCCAGGCGAGAAAGCCCTTGGTCATGAACCCCATCCCGCAGGCCACACCGACTACCGTCCATGCCGCCAGACGTGCGCGGCCGACGCTGTGCACGGCGTACCAGAAAGCGACCAGTGTCAGGTTGGTCCAGAGGGTGAATTGCGGATCGAGATTGGCGTAACCGGCCTGGCCCGCGACGAACCCGAAGCTCATGAGCAGCAAGGCGCTGGCGAACTGCTTGCGCGGGTCGTTCCAGATCTTGCCGGCTAGCAGATAGGCCAGCAGCACGCTCAAGCCGCTAGCCAGTGCCGAAACAACGCGCACGCCGAACAGGTTCTCGCCAAAGACCTGCTGCCCGAGTGCAATCAGCCAGTAACCGGCAGCCGGTTTTTCGAAGTAACGCAGCCCCATGAAGTGCGGCGCGATCCAGTTGCCGCTGTGGAGCATTTCCTGGCTGATCTGCGCATAGCGGGTTTCATCGGGAATCCACAGACCGTGAAACCCCAGCGGCAGCAGATAAGCCAGCACGAACGCCAATAACAGCAGCGCAAGATGACTTTGCCTGACCTGCATCACTGCTGCACCCCCAGCCAGCCATCGCGGCCGGGCAGGTGGCCGCGAACGATATGCCCGGAAGGCAACCGTTCGATGGCATCCGGTAGCAGATGACCCAACGGCGCAAAGTGGATTCCTTGGGTATTGGCCCGCTTTAACAGTTGCCTGAAACCTTCGGCCATGATGATCCCTTCCACTTCGGAGTGAAGGGTGTAGACATTGAGCCGTCGTGCGGAAAAGCGGCCGAGAATGTAGTCGTTGAACGCATCCGCCTGCAGGTGCGGGCCGATTATTTCATCGAAGGTCGGTAGGTCCACCGGAATCTGAGCGGTACCGAGGCTGCCGTCGGCCAGCAACGGGCGAAACAGGCTGGCGCCACGGCAGTCACTGTTGTAACGAAAGCCAAACGCTTCTTTGGCCTGCACGACTCGCTGGTCGGCGCGCCAGCCTGCCGCTGCGGAGCAGACCACCGGATGGCCGAGAATGTCGCTCAGGCAATCGACTCCACGGTGTATCTGGGCGGTCAACTGCCTGTCGCTCCAGTGTCCGGCATTGGCTTGCCAGCCATGATGATCCCAGGCATGCAGGCCGATTTCGTGACCTGCATCTAGCGCGCGACGCATCAGCGGGCCGAGGTCGCGGCCGATCGGTTTGCCCGGCCATGCGGTGCCGGCCAGTAGAATATCCCATCCATACAGGCTTGCTGCCCTGGAACGCAGCATCTTCCAGAAGAACGTCGGCCTTACCAGGCGCCACAGATGGCGCCCCATGTTGTCGGGACCGACACTGAAAAAGAAGGTCGCTTTGACCTGCGCTTCGTCGAGTATGTCCAGCAGCCTTGGCACGCCCTCACGCGTGCCCCGGTAAGTGTCGACATCAATTCTCAAGCCTGCCTGCATCAGCACTGATCCGCTTTTTCAGCCATGGCTTCGCGCAGGAAGAAATCCAGGGTTTTGCTGATGGTTTCGCTCAGCTCGATACCCGGCGTCCAGCCAATCAGCTTTCTGGCGTTGTCGATGCTTGGCTTGCGGTGACTGACATCCTGATAGCCCTTGCCATAGAAGGACTGGCTTTCGACTTCACGAAAGCCGGCGAAGGGCGGGAAATGGCCGCGTAACGGATGGGCTTCGAACTGGCGAAGCAGCTCTTCACCCAATTGACGGATGCTGGCTTCATTGTCGGGGTTGCCGATGTTGATGATCTGGCCGTTACAACGCCCATCGCGGTTTTCGATGATCCGTGCCAGCGCCTCGATGCCGTCGGCGACATCGGTGAAACAGCGCTTCTGGGCGCCGCCGTCCACCAGGCGAATGGGCGTGCCTTCGACCAGGTGCAGGATCAGTTGGGTGATGGCCCGCGAACTGCCGATGCGCGCCGAATCCAGGCGGTCCAGACGCGGTCCCATCCAGTTGAACGGGCGAAACAGGGTGAATTGCAGGCCTTTCTGGCCATAGGCCCAAATCACCCGGTCCAGCAGTTGCTTGGACACCGAGTAGATCCAGCGCTGCTTGTTGATCGGGCCAACGATCAGGTTCGAGGTGTCCTCGTTGAAGTTGGCGTCCTGGCACATACCATAGACTTCGGACGTGGACGGGAAAATCACGCGCTTGTTGTACTTCACACAGTAGCGGACGATCTTCAGGTTCTCTTCGAAGTCCAGCTCGAAAACCCGCAGTGGATTGCGCGTGTATTCAATCGGCGTGGCGATGGCCACCAGCGGCAGCACAACGTCGCATTTCTTGATCTGGTATTCGATCCACTCGGTATGGATGCTGATGTCACCTTCGATGAAATGAAAGTTCGGCTTGGCACGCAGGCGCTCGATAGCGTCCGAGCCGATATCCATGCCGTAGATTTCGTAACGATCATCCTGCAACAGACGCTCTGACAGGTGATTGCCGATGAAACCGTTGACGCCGAGGATCAACACACGGGTACGACGGACCGCCCGGCGCTTTGCCTTATCGAGCAGTTGCGAGCCTGCGACCAGCCCGAACTCGCGCGCCAGTTGCGCGCCACTGAGGTACAAGCCGTTGTCACCGCGCTGCCCTGCGGTGATGACCAGCGAACCCTCGCCGCAGGCAATACACAATGGCTCGTGGCTGATGACCGTACCGGGTGCTTCTCCATTGCTGCTCGTGTCCACGCTGGCAGCCCAGACGATCAGCTTGTTGTCGCCAACCGGGCAAAACGCGCCAGGGTAGGGCTGTGTTACCGCGCGGATCAGGTTGTAGAGCTGGCTGGCCGGCAACGACCAGTCAATCAAACCGTCGGCCGGGGTGCGTCGACCGAAATACGTCGCACGGGATTCATCCTGGGGCGTACCTGGCAGTTGCCCCTGCGCCGCCAGCAGGGGAAGTGTTTCGCAAAGCAGGTCAGCGGCGGCGTCACGCAATTTGCCGTGCAGCGTCAAGGCGGTATCGGTGGCACTGATCGCAACCCGCTGCTGGGCGACTATCGGCCCGGCATCGGCGCGTTTGACCATTTGATGCAGGGTGACGCCGGTTTCGCTTTCGCCGTTGACCAGCACCCAGTTGGCCGGCGCGCGTCCGCGATAACGCGGTAGCAGCGAGCCATGCAGGTTGAGCGCAGCTTTTTTCGCGCAGGCCAGCAACGAATCGCCGAGTAGCTGGCGATAGTAGAAGGAGAAAATGAAGTCCGGGGCCAGTTTGCCGATTCGCTCCACCCACAGCGGATGATTCGGGTCCTCGGGGGCATGCACCGCAATGCCGTGCCGGGCGCACATCTGGGCCACAGAGCCAAAAAAGGTTTTTTCCCCGGGGTCGTCGGCATGGGTGAACACCGCCGCAATCTCATAGCCGGCATCCAGCAACGCTTGCAGGCCGACACAGCCAATATCGTGATACGCGAAAACGACAGCTTTAGTGCTCATGGCGCGACCTTGTTCATATAGGGAGTTACAGAGGAATCAATGCTGTCGGTGGCAACCCGGGACGAGCTGCGCACGATCTTTTCGATAAAGAAGCGCGGACGCGCACGCACATCGCTGTACATCCGGCCCAGGTACTCACCCAGCAGCCCCATGCCGATGAACTGGCCTCCGGTGAACACGAACAGCACGGCAAACAGTACGAAAGTGCCGTCCCCGGCCCATGAAGCGCCGAAGATCAGGCGCAGCACGATCAGCAGCGCCGCGAACGAGACACCGAGCAATGCCATGCTGAAACCGATAATGCTGAGCAGGCGCAGGGGCGTGGTGGTCATGCAGGTGATCAGGTCGAACATGAGGTTGATCAAGCGCATCGGGCTGTATTTGGAGTCGCCGTGCTCGCGTTCGGCGTGGTCGACCAGCACCTCGGTGGTGTGTCGCGCAAAGCTGTTCGCCAGAATCGGAATGAACGTGCTGCGCTCCCGGCAGGCGAGCATGGCGTCGACAATCGTGCGTCGGTACGCGCGCAACATGCAGCCGTAATCGTTCATGGCCACGCCGGTGGAGCGCTGCACGGCCAGGTTGATGAGTTTCGATGGCCAGCGTCGCCAGGCGGAGTCCTGACGATTTCTGCGCACCGTGCCGACGACGTCGTACCCCTGTTCAGCGAGCTTCACCAGGCGAGGGATTTCCTCGGGTGGATTCTGCAGGTCGGCATCGAGCGTGATGACCACGTCGCCCTGGCACTGCTCGAATCCGGCCATGATGGCGGCGTGCTGACCGTAGTTTCGATTCAGGATCACCGCGACGAAAGGGCTGTCGTCGCGCTCGGCAGCCCGTTGGAGAATGTCTGCCGAGTCGTCGCGGCTGCCATCGTCGACCAGCACGATTTCGAAGCGGTGGTCGAGCTGTTCGCAGGCCGCTTCAGTGCGACGCAACAACTCTGGCAGGCTTTGTCGTTCGTTGTAGACGGGGATGACGATCGACACGAACTTGATCGGATACGGTTTCACTGGCTGGATTCCACGGTCGATTCAATGGCACCGACAACCCGCTCGACATCATCGAGGGTCATGTCGGGGAACAGGGGGATGGAGCAAAGCCTTGATGAATTCCATTCCGTGTCGGGCAGGCAGACGTCGGGGAAACGCTTGCGGTAATAGCTGTGCAGGTGAGTCGCGATGAAGTGGATGCCGGTGCCGATGTTTCGCGCTTGCAAGGCCTTCATGAAGGCGTCGCGATCCAGCCCGCAGCGCTCGGGATCGATGCGCAGAATGAACAGGTGCCAGGCGTGTTGCTGGGCATGGCGAGGCAGGGCGAGAGGCAGAACGGGGCTATTGGCCAGTCGTTCGAGGTAATGGCTGGCGAGTGCCTGGCGCTGCGCATTGATGGCGTCAAGGCGCTGCAACTGTACCCGCGCAATGCTCGCGTTGATGTCGGCCAGGTTGTATTTGAAGCCAGGCTCCATGACCTCGGCCTGTGGCTTGCGGCCCAGGGTCAGGCGGTCGTAGGCATCGACACCCAGGCCATGGAATTTAAGCTGACGCACCCGGTCAGCCAGCCGTGCATTGTCGGTGACCAGCATCGCGCCTTCGGCACAGGTCATGTTTTTGATCGCGTGAAACGAAAAGATCGCAGTGCCCTGCTGGCCGACCGGGCGTCTCTGGTAACCGGTGCCGGCGGCATGCGCAGCGTCTTCGATCACGGTGATGCCGTGCCGGTTGGCCAGCGCATACAGCGGGTCGAGATCGAATGCAGCGCCTGCGTAATGCACAGGAACTATGGCCTTGGTCCGCGGAGTAATGGCTTGCTCAATCAGCGCGGCGCTGGTCATCAGGGTGTCGCGGTCGACATCGACAAACACCGGAGTGGCCCCCAGCAGGCAGATCATGTTGGCCGTCGACACCCAGGTTTGCGAGGGTGTAATCACTTCATCGCCAGGCCCGATACCCAGCGCCAGCAGTGCAACGTGCATTGCCCCCGTGGCCGAGGAAAGTGCAACCGCATGCTGCGCGCCGACCCGCGCGGCGAACTCCTCCTCCAGCTTCTGACATTCCGGTCCGGTGGTGATCCATCCGGAACGCAGCACACGCGTCACCGCAGCAATTTCTTCATCGCCAATGGACGGCCGAGAAAAAGCAAGAAAAGTTTGACTCATCTACAGAGACTCTCCGATTGACGCAGCAGGGCCGAACATAAAACAGTCACACGACGAGTGTGCAAACATGGGGTGAAAGTCAGTGCCGTGAACTTAGGCGTTCAAATATGAAAATAATGTCTGCACGCCGTTGCTTTTTTGTATCGCCTGGCAGGCTTTCGAATCATAGAGTAGGGTCAAATCCAAACGGACGACAATGCCGTTATGCGTCCATGTAGAATTATTAATCTGTCGTTCAGGTTTCATCGAACGCGTCATGAATAGACAGCTTTAGTTCAGCTTGCTCATGATAATCATGGACAGTTAAAGCGGATGAAGCGTGTTGCAGTTGCAGGATTTTTTAATGAAGTTTTTATGACCGTAAAATAGGTTTCGCCTGTTGGGTAAGGTCGAGCCTGGCGCTGTGAAGTTACTTGCAGCCCGGTTTTATTTGCGTAGCCGCACTTTTCTCGGTTCTCTGAGGAACAGGTTGCGTGTGCGCTTAAACTTTCGCTCGGGAGGAAATGACTGCGCGAGTGCTATCAAGTGATATATATAACCAAGCGATACGATCGGCAGTGGGGGCGGAAAGCAAGTTTGCCGATAAGGGCCAGCCTGGTGCAGGCCATCATCACGGTGTGAGTGTGGGAGTTATAAAGTCGAGGCCGTTCAGTGCAGACGTGCTGGTTATTATGAGGTATTCAAGGTTTACTGTATGTAATTTTATTTCCACTGGCTTGTTCCTGTAGGGAGCGGGTGCAGGCGAAAATATGTAACGGGAGGTTTTAAAATTTCTGTCTGCGCGGCTGCAATTGCCAGGTTCATTTGCTGCAGCAACGCCGGGAGCCATGCGCTGTGCGCTTGGCTTTTGCGAACACATGGCGTGTTCGGATCACCCATGTCACCCCGGTTATCGACCCTACGAAGGCTGCGGACCTGCACACCCCGTTCTGTCTAGTTCCGGCCAGAGATGTTAAATTAGCCGCCATGAACTTTTCCCGAACCCATTGCTCGCCCATTGCCTGGATACTGTACGCAGTTGTCCTGTTCAATGGTCTTGCGTGCAGCATCGGTCACGGCCAGATGATGGCAGCTTTTGCCGGTACTGCAGTGGCTTCGGTTACCCATCCCGGCCATGGGATGTCAGACATGCATGCCGGGCATCACACGATGCACATGGCCATGCACGACTCGTCCAAAAAGATGGACATGTCAGGCAGCATGAAGGCGCAGTCGGGAGACTGTTCGTTTGCCGGAACACTGACGCTGGCGATGATTTTCTTCGTGGCGCTGGGCTGGCTGATCCGTATCCGCCGCACTCGTTTTGTGTTGCCCGACCTCTGGCTCGGCAACCTGCCAAGGTACACCCTCCCGGGACTCAATCCACAGGCCCCTTAGTGCCCATCGTGGATGTGTGAGTATCGCTCGCACGAACAACCGATATTGCCTTTACAGCCTGCCGGAAGGTCATTCCGGCGGGGCGCGTTCATACGTTGGTGAGTCCCTATGTCTGCATCATTTTCAAGCCCGGAGCCACGGCCGTCCGGGGCATTTGTCGCCTTTCTGAAAAGGCTCCATTTTTACATCGGCGTATTCGTCGGTCCGTTCATGCTGGTCGCGGCCTTGAGTGGCGTCGTCTACGCACTGACCCCGCAGATCGAAGATTCGCTCTATGCGCACGCGCTGCACACAGACAGCCGTGGCCCCGCCATGAGCTTGCAGGCTCAGATCCAGCGCGCGCAGGCATCGGCAGGTCCGGGCCTGAGCGTTGCCGCAGTGCGCCCGGCACCCCGGGAAGGGGATACCACTCGGGTGATGTTCAGCGATCCGGGCTTTGGCCCGTCGGAGCATCGAGCGCTGTTCGTGGACCCGGTGAGTGGCGAAATTCGCGGAGACATGAAGGTCTACGGCACCAGCGGCGTATTACCGTTGCGCACCTGGATCGATCAGTTTCACCGGGGCCTTCTGCTGGGCGATGTCGGCAGGATCTACAGCGAGTTGGCAGCCTCATGGCTGTGGGTGGCTGCACTCGGCGGTCTGGTGCTGTGGGCAGTCCGCCGTCGTCGGCAGAGTCGTGAACGCGGCAATGTGCGCCGCTGGCATGCAACTACCGGCGTATGGCTGTTGCTGGGGCTGCTGTTCTTCTCGGCCACCGGTTTGACGTGGTCACAATACGCTGGCGATAACATCGGCGTATTGCGCGCCTACTACGGCTGGTCAACACCAAGTGTGGCCACTGCACTGGGCAAGTCGGCGGCGATGCCAATGTCTATGCCCATGGACGAGCACGCCGAGCATCATATGCACATGGCGCCGACGAAACAGGCGTCCGAGCTGGACCCTGCCTTGTTCGACAGTGTTCTGGCCAGAGCGCGCGCCGAGCATATCGATGCTGCCAAGGTTGAAATCAAGCCATCCGCGAGCAATGACAAGGCTTGGGTCGTCAGTGAGATAGATCGCAGCTGGCCGACGCAAGTGGATGCTGTGTCGATTAACCCGCAAACACTGGACGTGGTCGATCACGTCAGGTTTTCAGAGTATTCGTTGCCCGCCAAGCTCACCCGCTGGGGCATCGATGCGCACATGGGTGTGTTGTTTGGTCTGGCCAAT
Organism: Pseudomonas sp. PvP027; assembly: GCF_017833005.1. NCBI lineage: Bacteria > Pseudomonadati > Pseudomonadota > Gammaproteobacteria > Pseudomonadales > Pseudomonadaceae > Pseudomonas > Pseudomonas sp. PvP027. The sequence goes on from NZ_JAFIBK010000001.1 coordinate 55,676, forward strand.
CAATTGGTGCTGGTGGTGTTCGCCAGTGGCCTGGCTGCCATGGTCGTCATGGGTTATGTGATGTGGTGGCGACGTCGTCCAATGCTTTCTCAGCCGCGCAATCCGCAGGCAACGCTGTCGAGTCTCTGGCGCTCGTTGAATCCGGGCGCGAAATGGACGTTGACCCTGGCTGCCCTGTTGACTGGCTTTGCGCTGCCTGTACTGGGCGTGAGTCTGCTGGGCTTTATCGTTCTGGATGCGTTATTGGGCTATCGTCGAGCCGCGAGACCTTTGGTCGAAGGCAAGGTGTAACCCCAGGGTGCGCGGGTGATGCGTCACAGGTACCAGGTCGGAGCATGGCTGAGTCTGTTCGCCATGCTGATGATCTTCGCCGGTTCCCTGATCAGTCATGGGATCAGTCAGGGGATCAACCTTGTCCACGGCAAAGCCAGCCGATGCAAATGGCTGGCATGGACTACCGGTAGTTAATACCGGGATGCCCGGTACTGATGCGCGTACCCGCGAGCCCCTGGACGATCGCTTCAATATCGGCAAGTGACCCGATAGCCGCGACTTTTCCAGTATGGCGGGCGAATTCGCAGGCAGCCTGAACCTTGGGTCCCATGGAGCCTGCGGCAAACCCCAATTTTTCCATTTCGTCAGGGTGTGCCTGACCGATTGCTTTCTGGGTCGATTTGCCGAAATCAACGTAGGCCGCATCGACGTCAGTGGCAATCAGCAGCAAATCACTTTCGAGTTCTTCAGCCAGCATTGCCGAACATAGATCCTTGTCGATGACTGCTTCGACACCCGCCAGTTTGCCTGGCGCGGTATAAATGGTCGGGATGCCACCACCGCCAGCGCAGATCACGATGCAGCCTTTCTCGAGCAGCCATTTGACAGGGCGAATTTCAAAGATGCGTTTAGGTCGTGGACTGGCCACTACGCGTCGGTATTTATCACCATCCGGAGCGATGGCCCAGCCCTTTTCGGCAGCCAGTCGTTCAGCTTCGGCCCGGGTGTATACAGGGCCGACAGGTTTGCTTGGTTTTTTGAAGGCCGGATCCGCCGGATCTACTTCAACCTGCGTGAGCAAGGTAGCGAAGGGCACCTCGAAGTCCAGCAGGTTGCCCAGTTCCTGTTCGATCATATAGCCGATCATGCCCTCCGTTTCGGCACCCAGTACGTCGAGCGGATACGGCGAAACAGGTGTGTAGGCTGCCGCTTGCAGAGACAGCAAACCTACCTGCGGTCCGTTGCCGTGTGCGATGACCAGTTGATTACCCGGATATATCCTGGCGATTTGTTCAGCAGCGACTCGGATATTGGTACGCTGGTTGTCAGCCGTCATGGGTTGGCCACGGCGAAGCAGGGCGTTGCCGCCCAGGGCTACGACAATACGCATAGTACAGTCCTGTAGGAGTTCGAAAGCCACTGCAGCACCGGCATCAAACGTGCGCTGCAGTTAGGCAGTCTGGTTGCAGAAAGAAGGCTGGCGCTTAAATATCGGCCAGTGCCGAGACCAGAATGGCCTTGATGGTATGCATGCGGTTTTCTGCCTGCTCGAACGCGAATTACCGGCAGTTCCGAGCAGGTTACGGACCTCAGCCAGTCGCTGTCGGACGGTGCAGCAAACTCTGCATCCTCGATCACTGAGATCAGCGCGGTCATGACGCAAATGGCCGCTCAAACGTCGGACAACGCGGTCAACGCCAAAAAAGCCGATGAACAATCGCAGGCTTCACGAGCTGACGCCGGAGAAAGCGACAAGCTGATGACTGAGCTTATTTCCGCGATGACGGAAATCGATAACTCAGGTAAAGACATCACCGCGATAATCACCACCATCGACAATATTGCAGCACAGACCAACCTTCTGGCGCTGAACGCGGCGATAGAAGCGGCGAGAGCAGGGGAGCTTGGGCGTGGTTTTGCAGTGGTGGCTGACGAGGTACGGTCTCTGGCGGCACGCAGCGCGGAGGCAGCCAAGCAGACAGCAACACTGATTGCCGACTCATCTACCAAAACGCAGCGCGGGATGATCATTGCCGGCAGAACGGCTGAATCACTGAAAAATATCGTGAGTGGAACCAGTGCAGTCTCAAGCCTGGTCTCCCTGATCTATCAGGCATCCAGTGAGCAGGCTTCTGGCCTGCAGCAGGCGAGCCTCGGGCTTGAACAGATTGATGAAGTGACGCAACAAAATCAGTCCAATTCCCGAGACTGTGCAGCTTCCGCAAAAGACCTGTCGGTGAGGGCGTCTCTCATGCAGCGCGAGTTGAGTCGCTTTAAAGTAAAAAAGACACCTCTACTGTGAACGGACTCACTCACTCTGCACGATCGGTCGCCGCCTGATAAGCGTTAGAGGTCTGCTTAACTTAATAAGCAGCGACCGTTCCGTCCTTCCTCGGATCAGTTCCGCCCACATACCCATGCGCGGTGCGCTGAATAATCTGCGCACCGCCGAAGGCAAACACGCCGCTCGGCTCTTCGACATCAATGTCGTGACCCTTGGCACGCAGTGCTTTCACCACTTCCGGGTCAAATGCACGCTCCACGGCGACTTTCAGGCCGGATTCGATCCTCCAGCGCGGTGCGTCGGCAGCGGCTTGCGGGTTCTGTTTGTAGCGCAGGATGCGCATCATCATCTGCAAATGACCCTGCGCCTGCATCGGGCCGCCCATCAAACCGAAGGACATCAGCGGCGTGCCGTCGGCATTCATGACAAAACCGGGGATGATGGTGTGGAACGGGCGCTTGCGCGGCGCGACGTAATTGACGTGCTGCGGATCCAGCGAGAAGCCCGCGCCACGGTTCTGCATGCTGATGCCCGTGCCAGGGACAACCACACCCGAACCGAAGCCCATGTAGTTGGACTGGATGAACGAGATCATCATGCCGCTTTCATCCGCTGCCGACAGGTACACCGTGCCGCCCGGTTTTGGCGAGCCGTGCCCGGGATTGGCGGCCTGATCGGTGATCAACCCTGCGCGCTCCGTCAGGTAAGCGTGGCCCAGCAAGTCGGCTGAGGGCACGCGCATGTGCTCGCTGTCCGCAACATGTTCGTCGAGGTCGGCCAGGGCCAGTTTCATTGCTTCCAGCACCGGATGAACCGTCTCAAGGCTGTCCACCGGGTGTTCGCCGACGCCCAGCGCTTCGAGCATGGTCAGGCCGGCGAGGGTGGCAATGCCCTGGCCATTTGGCGGGAGTTCATGCACCACAGCGCCCGCGTATGGCACCGACAGGGTGTCGATCCAGTCCACGGTGTGCGACGCCAGGTCGTCGAGACTCATCACGCTGCCATTGGCGTTGGCATGGGCGATGATTGTTTGCGCCAGTTCGCCGCGATAGAACGCTTCGCCTTTGGTCTGCGCGATCAGTTCCAGCGTGCGGGCGTAATCCTTGAGCCGGATTTTTTCTCCGGCCATAGGGGCCTTACCGTTCGGCATGAAGCACTCAGCGAAGCCCGGTTGGTCCTTGAGCAGATGCGCGCCGCGTTTCCACAACTCGGCGATTATCGGCGTGACCTGATAGCCGTCGCGGGCGTAGCCGATCGCCGGTTCGGCCAGGGTCGCGAAGGGCAGTTTGCCGTAGCGCGCTGACAGCTCCACCCAGGCCGACACCGCACCCGGCACGCTGACTGCAGGCCAGCCGCGCTGCGGCATCTGGCTCTGGCCTTCGAAGTGTTCCGGTGTCCAGGCTTGTGGCGCGCGGCCGGAAGCGTTCAAGCCTTGCAGCTTGCTACCGTCCCAGACAATGGCAAAGGCATCGCTGCCGATTCCGCAGCCGGTGGGCTCGACCACGGTCAGCACCATGGCCGCGGCGATGGCGGCGTCGACCGCATTGCCGCCACGGCGCAGCATGTCCAGCCCGGCCTGAGCGGCCAATGGCTGGGAGCAGGCGACCATGTTGTTGCCCATCACCGGCGAGCGGGCCGACGCGTACGGTTGGTTGTAATCAAGATCATCGAACATAAGCGTTTCTCTTTGACAGAAGGCGAAAGGTTTAGCCCTTGGGGTCCAGCGCATCGCGCAGGCCGTCACCCAGCAGGTTGAAACACAGGACCGTGATGTAGATCGCCACGCCAGGCGCAATCGACATCCACGGAGCCTGCTCCATGAAATTCTTCGCCGTATTGAGCATCGAGCCCCAGGACGGCGACGGTGGTTGCTGGCCCAGGCCGAGGAACGACAGGCTGGCTTCAGCCAGAATCGCCGAGGCGATGGTCAGCGTTGCCTGCACTACCAGCGGCGACATCACGTTGGGCAGCACGTAACGCAGGATGATCCAGCGATCCGGCAGACCGATGGCACGGGCACCTTCAAGGTAATCCTCGTGCTTGATCGACAGCACCTGGCCGCGTGTCAATCGGGCAAAGATCGGCATCGCGGATAAACCGATGGCGATCATCGCGTTGGTCAGGCTGGGGCCGAGAAAGGCGCCCAAAGCGATGGCCAGCACCAGAAACGGGCAGGACAGCAGCGCTTCCATGACCTGCGAAATGATCATGTCCAGCTTGCCACCGAAGTACCCGGCCAGCAGGCCCAGCGGCACGCCGATGAACATGGCGATGGCCACCGAAACACCACCGGCCAGCAGCGAGCTGCGGGCGCCATACAGCAAGCGCGAGAACAGATCGCGGCCCAGTTCGTCGGTGCCCATCCAGTAGATCAATGAGGGGGCCTTGCGTACGGCGAGGAAGTTGGCTTTGAGCGGATCATGAGGCGCAATCCAGGGCGCCAGAACGGCCGCCAGGACAAACAGCAACAACACCGCCGCGCCAAGCACCGCGCCTTTGTTGGCAAGGAATTTTTTCAGAAAGGGCGAGCGACTGCGGGGCAGGATCGCGCTGTGCGAGAGGCTGGCAATAGCGGTCATCAGGCAGTCCTCAGACGTGGGTTGATCAGGCGATAGAGCACGTCGGCCAGCAGGTTCAACATCAGGAAGCCAATTGCGACGCACAACACCACGCCTTGCACCACGGCGTAGTCACGGTTGAACACGGCGTCGACGATCATCTTGCCGAACCCCGGAATGCTGAACACTTGCTCGGTCAACACCGCACCGCCGAGCAACTCGCCGAACAGCAATGTTGTGAGGGTGATGATCGGCATCAACGCGTTGCGCAATGCGTGCTTGAGAATCACCGTGCGGGGGAACAATCCCTTGGCCCGGGCTGTGCGGACATAGTCAGCGCGCAGCACTTCCAGCATGGCGCTGCGGGTGTGGCGCATGAGAATTCCCGAAAGCCCTGCACCCAATACGAAGGCCGGCAGGATCAGGGTCTTCAGGTTTTGCCCGAAGTCCTCACCCATCGGCACAAAGCCGGAGGCGGGCAGCCACTGCAGTTTCACCGCAAAGACCATGATCAGCAGAATGCCCAGCCAGAAGTGCGGAATGGAAATCCCCGACAGCGCCACCACGTTGGCCCCGTAATCCACCGCAGTGCCTTTGCGCACCGCCGAAATGATCCCGGTGGGTATGCCGATCAACAGCGCAATCAGTAGGGCCAGTATGGCCAGCTCAATGGTCACCGGCAGTTTCGACGCCAGCAGCGTGGTCACCGGTTGTTCGGTGCGCAGCGATGTGCCCAGGTCGCCGGTCAGCACGTTGCCGACCCAGTTCAGGTACTGCAGCGGGATCGGGTCATCGAGCCGGTACTTGTCGCGCAGGTATTCCATGACCGCCGGATCGCGTTCTTCCCCGGCCATGGCCAGCACCGGGTCACCCGGCAGCAGCTTCTGCAGGGTGAAGACGAACAGCGAAACCAGAATCAGCGTCGGGATCGAGCTGAGCAGGCGTCGCAGGATGAACATCAGCATACCGGAACCTCGCAGGTGCGCCCGTCAGTCATGGCTTGAACGCGACATTGTTCAGACGAATCAGACCGTCCGGGTTAGGGACGAAACCGGTCACGTTGTTACGCATGGCAATGATTCGCGGGTCGAAATACAGGTAAGCGGTCGGTACTTCATCGGCCAGCAAGCGCAGCGCGTCGTTGTACAGTGCCTGGCGTTGTGCAACGTCGTTCACGGTGCGCGCCTTGTTGAGCAGTTCGTCGAGCCTGGCGTTGCAGTACTTGCCGTCGTTCTGGCCGCCTTTGCAGGTTACGAACTGATGGATATCGCCATCCGGATCAGGACGGCCCGACCAGGCGCTCATGCCGATCTGGAAGTTTCCGCTCGCCTGTTCGCTGAGCATCGTCGCGTATTCAGTGGCAATCAGGTTGACCTTGAAGCCCGCTTCTTCAGCCATGGCCTGAATGATCTGCCCGACCTGTTGCGCGATAGGGTTGTTGGCCACTTTCAGGTCCACCGCCAACGGCAGTTTCACGCCGGCCTGAGCCAGCAGCGCCTTGCTTTTCTCGACATCGCGAGCCGGGATCGGCAGGTCCTTGTCGTAATACGGGCTGTTTTTCGGGAACGGCTGAGCGCTTGGCGCGTACAGGCCCTCGAACACCACCTGGTTGATGGCGTCGCGGTCGATGGACAGCTCAAACGCTTTGCGTACGCGCTTGTCCTTGCCCATCGGCGAGTTGGCTTTTTCCCCGTTACCGATGTTGAACATCAGCTGCATGTAGCCCAGCCCGGGAGTGTTGTAGATCGCCAGCTTGCTGTCGCCCTTGACGGTTTTCACATCGGTTGGCGCAACACGCTCGATGATGTCCAGGTCGCCGGAGCGCAGGTTGGCCAGGCGCACCGAGGTGTCCGGAATCGGCAGGAATACGACTTTGTCGAAGTGATACGCCTGTTTATTCCAGTAATTGCCAAAACGCTCCAGCACGATTCGATCCTGCTGCACGCGCTGGACAAATTTGTAAGGGCCGGAGCAGACCGGGTTGGAGGCGAACTCGCCCTGCGCAGCTTTTGGCGCGAGCATCATCCCGGCGCGGTCCGACAGTTGCGAAACCAGCGTGGCGTCGGCTTGCTTGAGCTTGATGGCGACGGTTTTTGCGTCGATCACCTCGACGCTATCCACCGAGGCCAGCTCGCTTTTGCGCAGCGAGTCGGGGAGGGTGCGGGCGCGGTCGAGGTTGAACTTCACCGAGGCAGCATCAAAAGGTTCGCCATCGTGGTACGTCACGCCTTCGCGCAGCGTCATGGTCAGGGTTTTACCGTCTTCGCTCCAGTTCCAGGCGGTGGCCAGTTGTGGCGAGTAGGTCAGATCCGGATTCACGTCCACCAGTTTGTCGCACAGCGCGGTGTACACCAGGCGACCGGAGTAGGTGCGCGAACGATGCGGATCAAGCACATCTGGGTCGTCCTGGATGCCGATGCGCAACGTCGATTCGGCAAAGGCAGCGTTGGCGGCCAGCAATAACAAGGTTCCTGTTACGACGCGTGCGATTTTCATGGCTGGCTCTCCACTGCAAGGGATTGATGGTGCTTGAACAGATTCAGGCGCTGCGTGTAGGCAGCGCTGGGTGTCGGAAGGATCAGCGTGGCGCTGCCTGCGTTGGCGATTTCACGCCAGAAGTGGCAGGCGACCTGGCGTTCGGCCTCGACTGTTTCCATGACCGGCGCAGCGTCCTTGCACAGCGCACGGGCGTGTGGGCAACGGGTATGAAAGCGGCAGCCCGAAGGCGGGCGGCTGGGGCTGGGCATGTCGCCGCCGAGTAGTGGGCGCGGCTGGCGCAGGTCAGGGTGGCTGACCGGCACGGCGGCCATCAGCGCCTGGGTATAAGGGTGCAAAGGGTTTTCGAACAGCGCGTCGACCGGCGCCAGTTCGACGATTTCACCCAGGTACATCACCGCCACGCGGTCGCTCATGTGGCGAATCACGGCCAGACCATGGGCAACAATCACCAGGGTCAGGCCGAATTGATGCTTGAGGTCTTCGAGCAGGTTGACCACTTGCGCCTGCACCGAAACGTCCAGCGCCGAGACCGGCTCGTCACCGAGGATCAAGCGTGGCTCGGAAGCCAGTGCACGGGCAATGCCGATGCGCTGGCGCTGACCGCCGGAGAACTCATGGGGATGCCGACCTCCGTGCTCTGGAGCCAGACCTACTGTACGCAACAACTCGGCCACTCTGGCCTGACGGTCGCTGCGGCTGGCCTGGCTGTGCAGCCAGATCGGTTCGCCAACGATGGATTCCACGGTCATGCGTGGATTCAGCGAGGCGAACGGGTCCTGAAAGATGATCTGCAAATCACGGCGTACCTGACGCAGCTTTTCCGGCGTCAGGTTGGCCAGGTTGCGGCCCTCGTAAATCACGTCACCCGCAGTCGGTTGCAGCAGGTTGAGCAGCAGGCGGCCAAGGGTGGATTTACCCGAGCCGGACTCGCCTACTAATGCCAGCGTCTCACCCTTGCGGACTGACAGGTTGACCTCATTGACGGCCTGTACCGGCGGCTTCTTCGGCTGTAAAAGACCGCTTTCCACGGCGAAGTGCTTGCTCAGGCCGATGCCTTCCAGAATGGGTTTCTGCGCGTTGCTGTCGGGGCTGACGCGCCCGGCGGTGTCTGGTTTGGAAAGATTCACGCACTGACTCCCACATGCTGTTCCAAAGGCGCACGAATGCACGCGGCGAAGTGTCCGGGAGACAACTCAAGCAGCGGCGGGCGTTCGTCTCTGCATTGCTGGATCACAAACGGGCAGCGCCCGGCGAAACGGCAACCGCCGGGCATTTCCGCCGGCGTCGGTACCCGGCCGTTAATCGTTGCCAGGCGGCCTTCACGAGGACCGATAGAGGGCATCGAGCCCATCAGGCCGATGGTGTATGGATGCTGCGGATCGTCGAACAGGGTTTTCACCGGGCCGCTCTCCACGACGCGTCCGGCGTACATGACCATGACGTCATCGGCGACTTCGGCGACTACGCCCAGATCGTGGGTGATCAGAATCATCGCTGTGCCGGTCTCGGTCTGCAGGTTGGCGATCAGCGAGAGAATTTGCGCCTGAATGGTGACGTCCAGCGCCGTAGTCGGTTCGTCCGCGATGATCAGCGCCGGGTCATTGGCCAGTGCCATGGCAATCATGGCCCGTTGACGCATGCCACCGGAGAGTTCATGCGGGTAGGCGTCCAGCCGCTGGCGAGCGTCCGGCACCCGGACCTTTTCCAGCATGTCCAGAGCCCGCTGGCGGGCAGCCTTGTCGGAAAGGCCCTGATGACGCATCACACTTTCAGCGATCTGCTCGCCGATGGTGAAGACCGGATTGAGAGAGGTCATCGGCTCCTGAAAGATCATCGCCATGCGGTTACCGCGCACATCCAGCAGGCGCTCTTCGGACATGCCCAGCAAGGCTTCATCGATCAGCAGCGAATCGCTCGCGCCGACCCTGGCCGTTGACGGCAACAGGCCCATCAGGCCCATTGAGGTCACGCTCTTGCCACAACCGGACTCGCCGACGATGGCCAGGGTCTTGCCGCGTTTGACGGAAAACGACACGCCGTCGACAACATTGGCGGGCGCACCGGCAAAGCGCACGGTCAGGTCGCTGATGCTGAGCACCGTGCCGTCGCCGTTTTCTGTGAGGTGGGCATTGGCGCTCATAGGCTGGCCTCCAGGTCTTGGTTGATGACGGTGTTCAGGGCCTGTTGCAGTGCACGCAAATGGCCGCGCATGGCCGTGGCGGCCTTGATCGGATCGCGGCTTTCAATGGCGCTGACGATGTCGTCGTGATCGTGGCTGTACGTGTCGAGGCGGTCGGCATTGCGCGCCCGATGACGCAAATCGCGCCAGGCGGGGTCGAGGCGGATCGCGTCGAGCATTTCGAAGATGTCCAGCATCAGCCGATTGCCCGCTGCTTCGGCAATGGCGCGGTGCAGGGCGCTGTCCCACAGCTCGATGCCCTCGGCATCGCTCTGCTCGGCGACCTGCTGGCGAGTGGTGCGCTCGGCAAGGCGGCGCAGAATCGCCATCTGCTCACCATTGGCCCGTACCGCTGCCAGTGAGGCAAGCGCTGGCTCCAGGTGCAGACGCGCCTCCATGACCTCGGTGAAATTGGTCCGGCCGGAGAGCCGCGCGAAGCTCATGGCGGCACTAGGGGGCGTAGGTCCGACAAAGGTCCCTTTACCTTGCCGGCGCCAGACCTGGCCTTCGGCTTCCAGCACCGACAGGGCGCGACGAACTGCGCGTCGGCTAAGTCCGAAATCGGCCGCCAGATCCCGCTCGGTAGGCAGTGCCCGCTGGGGGAAGGCAGCATGCTGGGCAACGATCTGGCGCAACGCATCCAGCGCCAGTTTCGAAGCGTTGTCGATGGGAATGTCAGGGTCGAACCTTTGCATCGTGGTACTCGCACCAGACCGAAAAAAGAGGCCCTGAGCTGCCCGCAGGCAGGGGTTCAAGGCAAAGGGGCTGGTGCAAGAGCGATGCCAATGAAAATTGGTTCGCTCAATTTTGTCCGGCAAGATGGCCAGCGGCTGCCGCGGATCAAGACTGGCGGGCCAATGTTCAAAGGTCCGTCTGGTTGGTCCGCGGCACGGAGAGGGGATTGGTTCGCCGGTGGGTGAACCAATTTTTCAGCGGGTACGGATTTGTTGCATCAATGCGTGCAGGGTGCGCCAAAGTGCGCCGCTAGATTGCCGACCGGAGTGTCGAATCGGGTGAAGCGGCTCGCCATTCCAGGTCCAGATCGAGCAGGGCGGCCCCCAGAGCCTTGCCGTGGGCATCGAGCGCCAGTGACCGCGTGACTCCGCCACGCAGAATGCCGGGCAGGACGAAGTTGAGCGCGCCTACACGTGGCAGTTCGTAGCGCCGTACCGGTGGTCCGTTCAGGTCCAGCAGTTCGGCGAAGTGTTCAGTAACCCGTTCCACCGTGAGCAGCTCAGCCAGACGTGGATAATCGTCGATGTGAAAGGCAACGATGGAGATATTCGAGACGTCACCCTTATCGCCGGTACGCGTGTGCGCGATGTCCCGCAGTTTGGTGGTGTTCATGCCAGATCCTCCAGGTGCACGTGCAGGTTGACTTGGTCCCTGGGCACAAACAGTGACGCCACCGCGACGATCTGGCGGACGGACTTGCTCGCACCGCCGCCTCCGTACGGGCCGTTGGTGTAGAGGGTTTCCACTTCATTGCCGACGCGTACCGCATCGCTTTTGTCCACGCAACGCGCGGCGACCCGAAGACGTACCTCCCAGGGCTCGCCCTCGGCGCGCGTGCCCAGGTGACTTCCATGCAAGGCGTTAACGCCGATCAGTTCGGCTCGAATGTCCTCGCATGCCACGCCGGTCAGGGCCAGGCGTTTGAGCACGATGTCCTTCGCCAACTGTCCGCGAGCCAGCGCGCCGGGGCCGCCGTAGGACATTTGTCCTTCGCCGATCCAGCCATCGAGAAAACCTACTGACACCTTCAACGTCTCGGGACGTGCATGTCCGTCCGCCCCCTGAACGCGTACTTCGTCTCTCGCGATGGATTCGAAGGCAGCATGGGTGAAATCCGCGCTGACATCGGGCGTCAGGTAGGCGGCAGGGTCGTGCACTTCGTACAGCATTTGCTCGGTGCAGGTGGCGGTATCAATGCGGCCACCGGAGCCCGCCACTTTGCTGATGACAGCGTTGCCTGCCGCATCTATTTCGGCCAGCGGGAAGCCCAGGCGGTCGAGGTCCGGGACGTCTTTAAAGCCCGGGTCCGCGAAATAGCCGCCGCTGACCTGGCCGGCGCATTCGAGCAAATGCCCGACCAGCGTTCCGCGGCCCAGCAATGCCCAGTCGTCCTCGGCCCAGCCGAACTCGAATATTTGCGGTGCGAGAAACAGTGAAGGATCAGCGACCCTTCCGGTAACGATCACGTCAGCATCGGCACGCAAAGCCTGGATGATTCCTTCCGCGCCCAGGTAGGCATTGGCCGAAATGAGTCTGTCGCCGAGGGATCGCAGAGACCTGCCGTTGTCGAGGATTTGATCGGGCTGCTGCAGCAGGGCTGAGAGCACGTCATCGCCTGTCAGCGCTGCGACTTTCAAGCCGGTCAGGCCAAGCTCAGCCGCTATCCGGCGTATTTCGCTAGCAGCGCCAAGCGGATTTGCAGCTCCCATGTTGGTGATGATTCGCAAGCGGCGTCGCGTGCCGTCAGCGCCTTTGCCTACAAAGGGCAAGACCCGGCGCATGCGCTCGCTCAGCAATGGATCGTAGCCAGCCGCCGGATCTACCAGCCGCGACTGCTGTGCCAGCGCAATGGTACGTTCTGCGAGGCATTCGAATACCAGGTAATCCAGTTGCCCATGCTCGGCCAGCTCGATCGCCGGCTCGATGCGGTCGCCGGAATAACCGGCACCTGAACCAATCCGTATTGTTTTCATTCAGAAAACTCCTATGACCATAGCGGTCAGGGTCATGATGACCGAGGCCGCAAACAGGAAAGGGATAGTGAAGCGCTGGTGGTCGGCCAGCTCGATCTTGCACAGGCCGACCAGCAGAAAGGTCGCTGGCGTCAACGGGCTGACCGGGAATCCGGTGGTATGTACGCCAAGCAGCGACGCTTGAGCGACCTGCATCGGGTCAACGCCGAGCGCTTTGCCGACCTCGGCGACCACGGGCATGATGCCGAAGTAGAAGGAGTCCGGATCGAAAAGCAGGCTCAAGGGCATGGATAGAAAGCCTACGACGACCGGGATCAGCTTGCCGTGCCCGGCCGGAATCTGGCCCACGGCCACTTCGGCCATTGCCTTCAGCATCCCGGTGCCTTGCATGATTCCCGTGAACACCCCGGCAGCCAGCAGAATACTGGCCATGGTCAGCGCCGTTTTCGCGTGAGCGTCGATACGCGCCCGCTGTGCGTCCACGGCAGGGTAGTTGATGCACAACGCAATCACGGTGCCGAGCATGAACATCACCACCGGGTCTACAACCCCCGCGATCATCACGCCCATCACCAACAGCGTCAGCAGCAGGTTGACCCAAAACAACCGAGGCTTGCGCAGCTCACGCTCGGCATCGCTGAGCACGCGTTGGTGGGGTTTTACATCAAGGTTGTCGGGGCCCAGACCCAGGCGTCGCTCTTCGCGCCGTCCGAGGAAAAACGCGCAGGTGAAGACGAAGATCAGTCCGACGATCTGCACCGGAATGAGCGGCTGAAACAGATCCGAAACCGGTACGTGAAGGGCGGCGGAGGAGCGCAGCACCGGGCCCGTCCAGGGCAGGAAGTTGACACCCGCAGCCATCGCCGTCACGCACGCCAGTATGCGTTTATCCATGCCAAGCCGTGTATATAACGGCAGCATTGCGGGAATGGTCACGAGAAAGGTCACTGCACCGGAGCCGTCCAGATGCACCAACAGCGCCAGCAGTGCGGTGCCCATGACGATGCGGGTTGGCCGTGTACCGACCCGTTTGAGGATGCGGTCTATGATCGGATCGAGCATGCCGGCATCCGTCATGATGCCGAAGAAGAGGATGGCAAAGACAAACATCCCGACTACGGGCGCAACATTCTTGATGCCTGTAATGATGAAGCCACTGGTTTGCAGACCAAAACCAGCGAGGAGGGCGGCGATGATCGGAAGGGCGATCAATGCAACCAGGGGAGATATGCGTTTGCTCATAATGCTGACGAGCATGGCAAGGATGGTTATCACACCAACTGTGGCGAGCATAGGCTGATCCTCTTTGGCATCCCTGTGCGCGGTAGCGACGAGACACCCTATTGTTGTTTTGCAAGAGTAATAGCAACGACGCTATGCTCTGTGAATTGAAATATTCAGTGGGTCTTGTTCGGAAAAACAAAATGAAGAATTCGATCCAGCACATCCGCGCCTTTCTGTCAGTGGCTCAGACCGGCAATTTTTCCAAGGCTGCAGCCGCCCTCAACTTGTCGCCGTCTGCACTGACCGTACAAATCCAGCAACTGGAGGATTGGCTCGGCGTTGCCTTGCTGGAACGAAGCCCACGCCATGTCTGCTTGACCGGCGCCGGCCAAAATGCGCTGTTGCCCATGGAGAAACTGCTGCTGGATCTGGACAACATCGTTAACGCTGCACGGGACATTGCGGCCTCACGACGCGGCTTGATCACCATCGCCGCCTTGCCGTCACTGTGTTCCGGCGTACTGCCTGCAGTGTTGAAAACGTTTCGCGAGCGGTTTCCCGGTGTCGAGGTCAGGCTGCGGGATGTCGTCGCGCAAAGAATCGATACGCTTGTCATGGAGCGCGAAGTGGATTTCGGGTTAGGCGTACAGGTTCGGCCCACCCACGGGCTGGAGTTCAACGCCATCCTGGAAGACCGTTTGTGCCTGTTCGCTCCAAAAGACCATCCACTGGCGAAGCGTCCCGCAGTGAGACTGAGCGAGATAGCGGGTTTCCCGATCGTTCTTACCGGCAGGGAAAGCAGCGTTCGCGATCTGGTCGAGCGAGTGTTTGCTGACGAGCAACTGCCTTTATCTGCGGGGCTGGAAGCCAATTACATGTCTACCGTCCTGGCCTTGGTCAGGCAGGGGCAGGGCGTTACGCTTCTTCCGGAGTCAGCGGACGATGGGCGGGGAGACCTGAGCAAAGTGCCAGTGGATCATCCGGGTGTTGTACGCCAGATCGGGCTGATCACTCGTACGGAACAAGCAATGGCTCCAGCCGTTGTCGAATTTGTTCGATTGCTGGAGGATCTGCGCACGCTCGGCAATCACAGCCGTTGATTTCCTGTTATACGAATGGCATAGGATTGGATGGAAGAAAGGCGGGTGCCTCGGTATTGCGTCTCAGGTTCTGACTCAAGGTATACAACGATGAAAGTGTTGTTCATGTGCACCCACAATAGCTGTCGCAGCATCCTGTCCGAGGCGCTTTTTAACCATCTGGCGCATCCAGGCCTGGAAGCGGTCAGCTCGGGAAGTTTTCCCAGTGGCCAGGTGAATAAACGCGCTTTGCGAACCCTTGAGGCAGCGGGCATTTCCACCAAAGGCTTGAGCAGCAAGGCTTCGGACGCTTTTGAAGGCTCACCTCCAGACATCGTGATCACCGTCTGTGACAGGGCTGCGGGTGAGACCTGCCCAATCTTTTTCGGGCCCGCTGTGAAGGCGCACTGGGGCTTGGCTGATCCGTCCGAAGTGTCTGGAGCGGAAGCCGAGATCACCGCAGCGTTTGAAAGCACACTCACCAAAATTCGCGAGCGTGTGGCGGCGTTTCTTGCGTTGCCGCTGGAGACTATCAGCAACGACCAGCTCAAGGCCGAACTCGACCGCATCGGTTCGCTTTGAAGAGCGATAAAGGTTGCGCCGGTCAGGCAGACAACTGATTTGTACTCTCCAGCTCACTTGAAATGAAGATCCCATGCAACTCATTACCGAAATCATTCATCCCGAACTGAAGTCCACGCAGGGCAGGATATTCCGACGTCATGCGGCACGCGGCATTGTACTGAGAGATGAACAAATCCTATTACTATTCACTGAACGCTATAACGACTTCAGTTTTCCCGGAGGCGGCCTTGATGCAGACGAGGACGTTGTTACAGGGCTGAAGCGTGAACTTGAAGAAGAGACGGGCGCTCGCGAAATTCAGGTGCTCCAGCATTATGGTTACATCGAAGAGTATCGGCCTTATCGGAAGCCTGAGTATGACCTGATGCACATGACCTCGCATTTTTATCTGTGCGAAGTCGCGCACCAGTTAGCGCCCGTGAGAATGGAAAGCCATGAAATAGCCAATGGAATGCGACCCGTGTGGATCAGCGTAACTGAAGCCATCGCCCATAATGAGGCTGTTATGGAGCGCCAGGAGTCCTCGATGGGTCAGTCGATACAGCGCGAGACCTTTATGCTGAGAAAAGTCGCCTCAGAGTTGATCGTCAACGGTTGATGGATAACTCAACTAAATGACTGTTTAGTTGAGTTATTAATTAGAAGGGAGGTTAAGGCTGGGCGAGGGTGGTTGTTCTGGAGGTATATATGAGCCTTAACCCTCCTTTGAAAGCTGCCATAAGCAGATGTGAAGGTGATTAGAATTTTCGTCGATGGCAATAGTGGCGTCTTTACTGGCTTGCTTCAGATATTGCTGTAGACAGTGAACAGCTTGTTATTGTTGGACGACGGTAGATTGAATTGGGCGGTGAGTCACCGTATCTACACGCAAATTAATCAGACAAGGATTATATTCATCTCCTGTTCGCTGGCGCAGGGTTTGGGTATTTAAAGCCAGTCAATTGGATCACCGAGGGGTTCTTTGATCCACCGTTGATATAAGCGTCGAAGGCGCGCCGTCCACTTGGTAAAACCTTGTCTGATTTGTGCAGGCGGCTCGATATTCCGGCCGGCTCAACGATGGCAGGCATCGGTACGCTGGTATTCAGCGTTCACAACACCGAGGCAGCACCGCATAGTTTTGCAAGGAACCTGGCGCTGATTTGGAGAGATACGGGCATTCGCGTAAGCGTACTTTCACCAAGACCGATCCGAACAACCTGCCTGGACTTGGTGTCGCTTAAGCGGATCAGACCGACGCCATCGTCGACGGAATGATTGAGCGTTTATCACGGAGCTGCGATCTGCAAGCTGGGAAAACTCATCACGGCGACGTTGCTCCTGGCGTAAAAAGAAAGCAGCTTCGTGACTGGGGTTGGAGTTTTGCAGGTGGCGGTTTCGCTCAGATTTAACTCGAGGTTGGTTGGCATGTGCCGGCAGAAGCCTTAGTACTCGGAAGTAAACATTAGTAAACGGCCATAAAATATAAAGCACCTAAAAATCAATAATATATCGCAATGACCTACACGCAGATGTAGTTTGTGTCAGCCGTTTACTGCACCTTTTTTTGTCAGTAAAGAGTGGAAATGGAGAATGAATGCAGCAAATAATCGAAATGGAGAAGCTCTGCAGTAAAGATTAGAAATGGAGCAGGCATGCAGTAAAGAGTGAAGATGCGTGTGGACTGAGACTGGGCCAAGACCATTAAGCTTGCTGGCGTCGGCCGCCTCAGCCGTGCATGCCGTACGCCTGTCCAAGCGCGAATACGCCGCCTCTGATCTCTAGAAACCTAGTCAATCCCCGCCAAATCGACTGGTCGAGATCAAGGAGTAGCACGTGCGGGCGGCCCCGACCTCGTTCGAAAGGTGAGCGATCAGTCGGTACGTAGGTTCCCAAGCCAGTGAAAAGACCAAAAAACAAAGCGAGCGCGCAGCATCGCGCCCGCTGACAGGTCGTCGATGCAGCCAGAGAAAATCTCAGCGGTAGGGTGGCGGGTGCGGCTAAGCGCGGTATCTCAAAATCGTCAGACCGGCTTGGTGGCTGTGTCCAAAAAAGCGCAGAGAAAAAATCTCAAGCAGATTGGCACATTGAGCGGTGTAAGTTGGATCTCTGATAACGCTCAGAACCGGGTTTCACAGCAAGCCATAATGCAAGCCTGCAATAAGCTTGCCAACTGATAAAGGTGAAAGCACAAGCTACTACTGTGAAAACCATAAGCCGGTGGTGGGGTACTGTGGTTTTGACCTAAATTGGGAAGATTTGAGCGCGTGGTCTAGACGATTCGCCCATATTGTAAGGGGTTTGCCCATAACCCGTTAAGTAGCATCCAGAAATGCTCTGGCTAAACGAATGATTTTATTTAATAACAATACACCGCTAAATAGTTTGAATAATCAGAGAAATTTACGTTTTTCTAAAGAATTGATCTCAATTCTTTTCGGGTTTCAATATGCATGAAAATATATCTAGTTATTCTCTCTTCGCAGATTTTGAATGCGCGTTAGATTAAAAAATTATTTTGCTACTGTTGCGTCTCGATCTATGGTCGCTAGCAACCAAGCAACCAAGCAACCAAGCAACCAAGCAACCAAGCAACCAAGCAACCAAGCGGGCAGTTCGGCAGAACGGTTATCATTGACAACGTTGTGGGGTGGTAATGGCGTCACTTAAATCCAAGCTGCGCCGTAAACTCATGGAATCGCACGGGGCGAGGAAAAATACACGTAACGCAATTTGGTTGGCGTACAGTCCAAAATCCAAATCAGACGTTGCGTTGGCAAGTAATAATGAATGTGTTTACTGGTTGACTCATTTGGAAACCGATCCAGCTATAAAAGGTTTCCATTTTGGGTATGAAGCACAGCTTAAGTTTGAGAGTGAGGATGGATTCCGAAAGCGTGAGATCATCCGTGTGGAACTCCAAAACGGCGAGATACAGGCACATGTGTTGTCTGCGGGTGATGGTGGAGTCGTACGTAACACTGTCGCTATCTTCGCACTATTTCCAGGAAAAGCGGTCAAGGAGGAACGTCAGATATCTCATATTAGAGTCCACAGTGATCACCTAAGGATGCTCCGATCAACTTGCTGCGCAGCGGCGGCGAGTCGCAATTTGCCCGGCACCCAGCGCTATTTGCTGAAAATGGCCTGATGCAGCGCGCGTTGAGGGCGTTTCCGCCCGGTTTTCCGTGTTAAACGCGCAACTCACCCATACCCATCAGCTGTTTTCGAGCCATCCACAGATTCGACAGGGCGAACAGCGTGGTCAGCTGAGCTGTGTTTTTCATCAGCCCACGAAAGCGCACTTTCACGTAGCCAAACTGACGCTTGATTACGCGAAACGGATGCTCGACCTTGGCCCGTGTCTGAGCTTTGCAGTACTCGATCTTGCGCTTGGCCTTGTAGAGCACGCTGCGTTTATTGAGCCTGGAATACGTGCTGCGCCGCGCAGCGATTTGCCAGATGACCTCACGATTTTCATGCTCTTCACGCTTCTCGACACCGGTGTATCCCGCGTCTGCATACACCGCGTTTTCTTCGCCGTGGAGCAGTTCGGCGACCTGCGTGACATCGGCCACATTGGCCGCAGTGCCATGAACATGATGAACCAGGCCCGACTCCGCATCGGCGCCGATATGCGCCTTCATCCCGAAGAAGTATTGGTTACCTTTCTTCGTCTGATGCATCTCGGGATCACGCTTTCCTTCCTCGTTCTTGGTCGAGCAAGGGGCATGAATGATGGTGGCATCGACGATGGTGCCCTGGCGCAGGGACAGGCCTTTCTCTTGCAGATAACCGTTGATGACCGCGAGGATCGCAGGGGCCAGTTGATGCTTTTCCAGCAGGTGCCGGAAGTTCATGATCGTGGTGTCTTCAGGTATCGGGGCGCTCAAGGTCAGGCGTGCAAACTGGCGCATGGGCGTGATTTCGTAGAGCGCTTCTTCCATGGCCGGGTCGCTCAGGGAGAACCAGTTCTGCAGCAGATGAATGCGCAGCATGGTTTCCAGAGGATAAGGTTTTCTGCCTCCGCCGGCCTTGGGGTAGAACGGTTCGATCAGGCCCAGTAGACCTGTCCAGGGCACGACCTGATCCATCTCGGCGAGGAAGCGTTCGCGGCGTGTCTGCTTGCGCTTACCGGCATATTCGAAATCGGAAAAGCTCATCTGGCTCATGGGCGGCTCGGATCAGGTGGTCAGGCGTATTTCAGCACATTTGAAGACTTGTTCGGAGATTCCCTAAGGCAGCAGGCACAAAAAGCTACTAGGGTTTTGAAAATGATCGGATTCGCTTCTCAAATTCGGGAGCACCGGCATGATGTCGTAACTGCTGCTGTCGAATTGACCCTCTTAGCACTAAAGGCAGGACGCGTGGAGCAACTACTGTTGGCGACGTCCAGGCATGATCCTATGGTTGTTCTAGGAGTATTGGCGGAAAAAATATTGGCAGGAGGGGTGGAGATCGATTTGGAGACGCGCGCTTTAGGCAATCATAGCTATTGGAAACTCAAATGACAGCCAAGAGAAGCCGTCATGAGATTGAACAGGCAATAAAATCGACTCAACCCTGGGCGCAGGTGTCAACAGCTTTTATGGATACTGATACCGAATATCTCTTTCGGAATAGAGTCAGGGCCGTCGATCTTTATGCTGACGGAGAACCCCTTTTAGGTATCAAAGAAACTACAAGTATTAACGGCGCCGAACTGCATAGGCTGATTAAAAGATGCCTCTCTGCATCTAGCGACGGCCTTGTTAGGGGGTATGCTGGGCTTATACCAAATGCGCGATTGGTAAGTTATGCACGTATCAGCCCGCTTAAAGCAAAGCTTCCAGAAAGTAAGGGAGGGTATGCTGGGGCGTTTTCTAATCTTCTGGTAAGGTATCCAGAGCTAGAGCAGCTGTTGGTTAGAAAGATTCTCAAGTTGAAATATGAAAAAGCCGTTTACGAATTTCGCATTAAGCCGAAGCATGTACACAAATTGATGATTAATTATCTTAAGCGCAAGGATCATCCAAAGGATGAATGGCCTTATGGCACTAAGCTATTAGGATATAGAAGCGTTAATCAGTTTGTACACAAGGTTCTCGATCATAATTTTGACCGCGGGGTGTTGGTGAATGGCGAAGCAGCGGCCCAAGCACATCTTGCAGTAGGTAGTGGTAAAGACGCACTGCTTACCTATGAATACATGATGGAAGCGGCAGAGATCGATAGCTATCATATTGATGCGCACTTCTCAATAGGTTTTGAAAACCAAGATGGCTTGATAAGCTATGTTTCGATGGAGCGTATAAATATCATTGCTCTTGTCGATCGGGTTTCGACAGCAGTGTGGTGGTTCTCAGTTGTGTTCAGTAGCGAGGTTAGTGCTTCCGATGTGGTAAGACTGATGACCGAAAGTTTGAGGTCAAATCTTCCTCGGCCGGAGAGAGCATCCCTTCCTATAAAATTGACTGAAGACATGGGCTTCCCAACAGAGATCTTTCCCGAACTGGCTCACACAGTACCAACAGTGCTGATGCCTGATAATGCGTTAGCCAACTTGGCCGGTGCAGTATCGGAGACACTTCGTAAGAATACTGGGTATACACTTTGCTATGGCCCACCCGGCCATTTCGAGGCCAGGCCGAATGTGGAGAGGACATTCGGGACATTGGCTGCTGAGATATTCCAGCGGTTACCAAGTACTACGGGAGCTGGGCCCGGACTCGGTAGAGTCAAAGGCGGCGCCAAAATTTCAGCTGACCTTAAGATGGATGCTAGCCATATAGAAGAATTGGCTTTTAATCATTTCGCCATCAGTAATGCTACTCCTTCCGAGGGGATCGGATTCCTGTCACCAATCGAATACATTCGCCAAAAAATGCAACAGAATAACGGACATTACCTTCCTCGAACTGTCCTCCAGGAGCGTATTGCTAAAATGGCTCACTACCATATCACTGAGTCGGTGGTTGTCAGATGCTACCCTAAACGTGGAATAAGGCCATATGTTCAGATTGACCGCGTTCACTACTCTTCTGACGTCATGAGAGAGTCTGCCTGGCTCTCAGGGAAAGAAATCATCATAGAGATAGATGAACACGATATGAGAACGGTGAAGGCCTACTGGCCCGATGGCACATTTATGGAGGTTCTAACAGCGGCTGCAAAATGGTCTCGTACAAAGCATAGCCGAAAAACCCGAAAAGCCATAAATAGCTTGATTGCTCAAAAGCTATTGATTGTTTCTGAGTTTGACGATCCAGTCATTCTATACATGGAGCTTCTTTCAGACATTGCCCAAAGCAAGGTTGTTGGTGTGCCAGGCGTTGCCTCTAGTCCCACCAAAGCAGCCACTGAGCGCCACCGGGTCGAGAAGGAAGTCACTGAAGGGTTGGGACTAGAGGACGACGTGTTCGAGGCCGGCGAGGAAGCCGAAGACACTGCTGATCATCACGTGCCCACTTCAAAAGTAGAAAAAACGGCAAAAAAAGAGTCAGTAGCAACCAAAGTGTCAAAGAAAGAGGCAGACCACGACTCAGATGATCTCGAAGCTGAATCATCACCTACCAAAACAGCCACAATCATCCCATATCCCATGCCCGACTTAAAAAAGATTATCAAAGGGTTTTGATAGCAGGAGCTCTGCATGCGCATATTTGACCCGCTGGATACAGCTGCGAGGGACGAGCTGATGTCTCAGCATCCCATTATGCTAAAAACGTATTTCACATTGACGCCCACCATCGTAGATGTGTATGAGAGAGTGAGGGATTTAATTTATCTGAGTGAACCAAGTATGTATTTTTGGTCTACGCCCAGAATGGGCAAAACTGAATGCGCTAAAGCCATTCGCTACCTGATCTCGCAAGAATTTCCGGATAAAATGATTATCCTCGCATCTTGTGATCCAGAAAAAGAAAAAGGCATTGTTCCAACCATATTTAAAAGCCTTGGGCTTGAAAAAGATAAATATCGAATTTCACTAGCGGAAATTCGAGATCGTGTGATTGATCATATTGTGTGCGAGCTATCTGGCAAACATGGGAAGCATTGCTTGCTGATGATTGACGAAATGCAGGCAATGGTAGACAAGGACTATCAGGGGTTGCAAGCCATACAAAATGAGTTGAAATTAAATAATATTTCTCTCACTACTGTTGGGTTTGCGCAGCACCAGATTAACAGTATGCGTACATCGCTGGTCAGCGCAGGAAAGATAGCGCTCGTCGCAAGGTTTTTGAGTCGGCGGGGTAGATTTCATGGCTGCAAAAAAATTGATTGGCTGGCGTCTACTCTTCAACAGTTTGATGATGGGTTACAATTTCCAGAGATGAGTACGTGTACTTACACGCAGTTTTTTCTTCCCACTGCTTATGCTGCAGGGTTTAGGCTTCAAAGCTGTTCAGAATTGATTTATAAGGAAGCCAAGAAGGCGGTTTCTAATTCGAAAGCCAAAATTATTCCTACGGCGCATCTCTTCACGGCTATCGGATACATGCTCGCGACTGGTAGGTCAGAGGATAAGCCAGAATTTGTCTTAACACCTACCATGGTGAGCCGCGCGATCAAAATTTCCGGGATGGCTGAATTCGCCGGACTTGTCGACGTTACGGGGGATGATCAAGTTGATTCTTAAAACTTTATCGTATCCCAAGGTTGAAACGGCTTATCAATCTTGTTGGCTGATTGTAACCAAAGCGCTTGTCATCAACCGCCTTAGCTTGAAAACGTTGCTCACAAATCTTGATGTAACTCACCACGGCGTATCAATTTTAGGCAGCGGAGGAGTGGTACCTGAGCTCCTGTTGCCTTGCTTAAATACGCGTCTGCGCTTGTCGAAATTAACCCTAGCTCAGGCATCTCTAGGTTTAAATTTCCAACCGTTACACCATGGGCGTCGTCAGAGCATCCGCCACTGCCAAGAGTGCATTGATGCTAATTATCATTCGGCGATTTTTTTGAACCCTTTAATACATAGTTGTCCTGTGCATAACAAGGTCTTGGTTCACTGCAGTCGCTGCTCAAATGCGTTATACAAGGGTGGAAGTCTTTTTACACAACCTCTAATGAAATATGGTACCTGCGAGCATCTGAGGGCCTTTGTCGAGGCGCGTGTACCTATGGTGACCCTGTCTGATCAGGACGTCCAGGAATTTGAGAGAGTGGGGGATGAATATCAGCGCTGGCTGGACTCAATTGAACGACTTGAGTTGGGGGCAGTTTCTGACGTTATCCCAAAGATATCTGGCCCAAAAGATTTTGAGCTCAGCCAGTTTTATTTTGAGTACGTTCGTCGCTACGCCGGCCTTCCATTTGATCTCCCCTGGCAAAGCGCCCCATTCCCCTATGAAATTTGTAGTGTAAATTACATTTCGCGATCAAATGAACTAGACCATCCCCCGACACCTCTTGTGACGACCGATTCGGCCGAACATACCAGCAGCCTGGCTAGACACATTGAGCTCAACGTCGATCCAGTTGACGTCGTAAAGTGCGTAAAATCCATTCGCCGCTATTTACACAAAGCTTATATTACCCCGCACCGTAAGTGTTTCAATGCTATTAGAGGTCTTAGCCACGGTCAATTGAACATCCTGAACTTTACAGAAAGATGCAGTTGCGTGTCTGCTTACTGTGCTTGGCTGGTTTCATCAGGGGGTGTTTCGACGTTACCTGAACACCAAAGCATGAGGTCGAACGCTCCTATGTTGGAGGTTTATAGTGATCTACTCGCTAAAAGTGCCGTAAGCCTCAGAGAAATTCTCCTGACCCAGTTAGTGTCTTTTTTTGACGTATGGGGAGCACTAGAAGCTGAAAGTGCCCACGAGCGGACGTATTCTGACACCGTCATTTCTAGAGCCTTGATCGCTAATGAATCTTTTAGCTGCATGAATGCCTCATACACGTTGACACGTCGAGATAAAATTGGAGGGAAGAATCACAAGCAGAAAAGTTACTTTATCTCCCCACGCCTGTTGGCTGCTCGGTCACGGGAAAGATGTTCCTGCAACCAGCGGACATCATTTTCAAAGCTTGTTGAAACCGGCAGACGTAACGTCTACGTTCCCAGCTCACACGGTATAATGAGATTCGTTGACGGCCGATCTGACATTATGGACACGCTTGTGATTAGCATCTGGTGATAGCCCTCCAAGGGGTGCCTAAGCGATGCCACTCTTGTACCTAACTGGCTTGAGTCAGCGAGATCCCGGGTCAAACGTCTTCCACGGCACAGCCGACTACGTCGCTGCTCCTGGGCTTCATCGATGCCTTTATGCGATGATGTCGAAGAATTGTCCGTATTCTAGACCTAGATCCATGCCTGCAGGTTGAGTTCCACTCTGCGTTACAGGATGACTTAGGCGAAGTACACCTTGGTTATACATAACGTCAAGTGTTGTTTTCGACGCTCTTCTGAATACGAGCCTCTATACCGAACAAGGCCACTCGGCTTTATAAGATCACCTGCGGTTAAGCCAGGCTTATGCGCAACGCCTCGTGACAAAAGCCGAGGGAGGGCCAGCGGGAGGATCATTCAGACTCGCGCCAATACCTGCTGACCGTCATCTTGTTCACACCCAGATTCTGAGACGTCTGCGACTGACTCAAGCCCTGAGCTTTGCACTCCTGAATCGAGACCTTCAGATCGCGATCAATCACCCGGCCGGCTGGCCTGCTACGTAGCCCACCGTCATCCAATTCTGCCCGCGCTGCCGCGAGTGTGCCGGTGGCATCCAATTCGCGCATCTGTTCTGCGAATCTCTCTACGATCGCATCAACAGTTATGCCTTCCTGGATCAGGGTGGCTGCGCCAACTAGCAACAGGGGAGACGCCCCATAGGCTTTCGACAGATCCTGCAGCTTGTCCAAGGTGGGGCTCGACTTGCCGTGCTCAAGCTGACTCAGGTACTGACGATTGCTCCCCTCGGGAATTGACTCCTGGGTCAACCCTTTGTGAGCTCGCAGCGCGCGAAGGATCGCGGCTAAAGGTACCTTCATCGACACAGGCATTCCTCAAAACCGAGGATGTAGCCATGTTGTGCCGTAACACTCTACCGTATATAGTAGTCGTATGGTTACGGCGCAAGTGCGAGGTTCGGCCTACCGCTGCGTGGGTTCAAGCAGGCGGGTAAGGGCAGCGGCTCAGGGCGACATCTCTCTACCAGATATCAATTTAGCCCTAAACCGTCGATTGTGATTTTTATCCTCTAGCCCTAGGCGAGCTGCATAGCCCAAGTCAGCAGGGGTTACGTCCGGGTGTTGGCAAACACTGTAGAGGCGGCCTCGGAACTGGATGAAGAACCCAGAGCGCGAAGTGAACGGGGGTCTCCGGAATCGGTGTGCAGCGAACAGAGCAGCGTGAGAGACCTGGACTTATGCGAGGAACCACCAGTGAGCAACACAGCATTGCCAGACCCTTCGGCATTCATGATCAAAACCTTCGGGTCGACGATAAGAGACCTTAGCTTCAACAGGCTACCAACGGTGATTCGAAAGGCGAAAGCGGCGATACCAGATGAAGACGTGGTCGGGTTTCTTTTATGCGCGCTGTATCGACCTCCGCGGATGACCGGG
Organism: Pseudomonas sp. PvP027; assembly: GCF_017833005.1. Lineage (NCBI taxonomy): Bacteria > Pseudomonadati > Pseudomonadota > Gammaproteobacteria > Pseudomonadales > Pseudomonadaceae > Pseudomonas > Pseudomonas sp. PvP027. Next base: position 81,325 of record NZ_JAFIBK010000001.1, read on the forward strand.
TTGATCTTCTGTAACCGCATAAGCCACTTGTCACCGGGTCTGCCAGCTCACACACCGCCAGTTGTAAGGCGGTTTCACCGCAACGGATACCTGGTGGTAGAGGCGGACACGGGCGGACTGTTCGTGGTGGCCCACCATTACTTTGAAAACGGTGCTATCAGGCCTTTTTTCGAAGTGCATTGAACACAGGACATCGCGCCTAGACAGATCGAGTGAATTGCCATGCCGACAGACTATGAGTCTTTGAACAGCTTGCAAACCGCCGCGGAGGTCAAGCCGACCTCGATTCCCGCGAGCGTCGAGCGTGCTATGGGTGTGCAGTTCGAATTTCCGGCCACCGCTTACATGTGCTGCGCGAGGGTAGATCATGAAATCAGCTGTCTGGTAGGTGTGATTTACCAAGAACAACGCGGGCGTTTTCGAGATGGAGCGACCGTTCGGACGTCTTCGCTACGTCGAAGGTTCGAGAGCCACGGATACCACATCTTCGAAACAAGCAATGGCAGCTCATACGTTGTTTGCGAGTGGGCGCCGGACGGAATGAGCCCACGATTTTCTGGCGTACGCCACTAGGCATATGGGACACGAATCCCGCCATTCAAAACGTTACAGGCCCATCGACGATCAAACGTATTCGGAAACAGCAGAGCTCATAACGGTGCCGGCGAGGTGGTCAAACAGGTGAGCAGATACTCACACCGTGCAACCTCTAAACCACCTTGAAAAACAGCAAATTCATAAGTGACCCAGCGATGAAGCTACGAATTTACTCAGACCTGCATAACGAATTTCACCGCTTTGACCCACCGGCCCTCGATCACGATGTCGACTTGGTCATCCTTGCCGGCGACATCGACAAAAAAAGCCGGGGCATCAAGTGGGCCAATGAGACCTTCACCTGCCCGACCGTTTACATCAGCGGGAACCACGAATTTTATGACGGCCACATCGATCGAACTCTTCAAAAAATGCGAGACGCCGCTGAGTCCCATGTCCATCTGCTCGAGAACCAAAGCATCATTATCAATGGCACCCGCATCCTGGGCACCGCAGCATGGACGGATTTTTCCTCAACTGGCGACCAGATCGCCGCCGCCTCTATGGCCAAAGCATCCATGAACGACTTCAGATACATCAGAGCAGATGCCGGATATAGACGCCTGCGACCAGATGACCTGATTACCCGCAACCACGCAGCTAAAGCCTGGCTGACCCACCAGCTTGCCCAAGATTTTCAAGGCAAAACGATCGTCATCACTCACCACGCCCCATCGCCCGTGGTCGTCGGAACGAAGCATGACGGGCATCTGAATGCGGCTTACACCAACGACTGGCCCAGACTTATCGAGAAAGCGGATTTGTGGGTCTTTGGTCACACCCACCAAGCTGTGGACGTCGAGCTTGGCGGCTGCAGAGTGGTCTCCAATCCGAGAGGCTATCCCGGCGAATCGACAGGTTTTGATCCTCTCTTCGAAATTGAAATCTGAGGAGTGCTCGTGCTTTGAAATCAAACGTTATCTCTTTCACAGGGAGCGCACTTCCTCGGTCTGAAACGATGAAAAAAGAAAGTATGCCTTGCGAGGTTGTCCAGGCAATGAGTCACGACTGGGGTGTCCTTGTGGATGCTTATCTGTTCAACGCAGCTCGTGTCGGGGATCGCTTTGCCGCTATCGTGTTCTGTGATCGGTCTGGAATGGTTCCCGACGGTGCGACCGTTGCCACTAAACCAGTACGCCTAATCGCTGTCCGGGGGGCGTTCAAGCTTTTTCAAACCTTGGATGGTGCGGATCACTACGTGCTAGTGACGGAACACGACGGAGGAGGGGCTATTCGATGGTCGACCAACCGATCCCGCTAAGCGGTATTGCGGCGCTTAATAACGCCGACAGCACTGTTTACTGCGACCTACAAATGTCTATTGCCCAAGTGCGCGAGCTCCTGGCCCTTGTTCGAGGGTTAAGTGTGTCAGCGCATCATCCTGGTCTCGAAAGCGTCTTCCGTGATATGGAGGAAGAGCTTGGTCGCTCGGTGAGTAGCTCGTCTGAAAACGTTCGTTAACCAGCGGGCGCCGAGCGTGCGCACTAACAGTCCTTTGGCTATCGCGATATTTGGGGTAGGGCGGGTGACAACGGGGCTTACGTTCCGATGTGCGTTGGCCAAAATTGCCCCTAGTTCACTTAAGGATTATTCATGAAGGACTTTGATGTACAGCAAATGATCGGGCCGAGTGTTGTGATGTCTGGACGTGAAATCGAGCTTGAGGATGCGATTCAAGTCACGCGTGAGCAGTTTCCGGACAGCAGCTTTTGTATCGTGAACGAGTGGGTATGGCTCGATCTGGAAGCGCCTGACCTCGTCATTAAAGAGCTGGCCGCTGAGGGAAAAAAGCCGACAATGTTGCTAGTTTTTAACGTGCTGTTCGACAGTTCATCTACTTCTAGATCGCACTGGTTTCGGTCGACACCGTTGATCGATTTTACGGACGACATGTTTTTTCAAACTGAGTCCAAGCTGTACGTTTTGCTCGGGCATGGGCGCCGGAAGTCCATGTCTCTTTCAGCCGTCGTGCGGTTATTTTGAGAGAGAAAGGGAGTAGGAATGGAAGCGACCTCACCAAGTGCAGCAGGCACAATGATCGGCGGGGTGGTGCTGGACGCATTCGGAACAATTGTGCGGATCAACCGCCGGTTGAACCCGTATCGCGAGCTGATACGAGAGGGGCGCCGCCAAGGCTGTGATCTCACGTTGGGCGGCACTCATTTCCTGATGACTGCGAACCTGTCGTTCGTCGAAATGGCGTCGCAGCTGGGCATCTCTCTCTCGCCATCGAAGCGTCAAGAACTAACCCGAGCACTGGAACTGGAACTCGCGTCTATTGAGCCATTTCCCGATGCGTTAGAGGCCATGGCGCAGTTGCAAGGCGCAGGCGTGAAACTGGGTATTTGCTCGAATTTGGCCAGCCCGTACGGCCCTGTCATCAAAGAGTTCTTCCCAAATTTGGATGGGTACGCATTCAGTTATGAGGTCGGATCCATCAAGCCAGATCCAGTCATTTATCAATCAATTTGTAGCGAAATGGACGTGGAGCCGGGACACCTCTTCGACGACGGGCGGGGGCGCGTTTTGATGATTGGTGATTCTAAAAAGTGCGATCAGGATGGCCCAAGGTTGGTCGGAATAATGGGGCTTCACTTAGATCGTAACGGTCAGTGCGCAATCAATGACCTCGCACGATTCGCCGAACTGGTGGTAGACCATAACCACAAATTGGGGTCGGGACGTTGATGGGGAATCAATGAAGGATGTCGGGCAAGTTGAGATCGAAGCTGTTGCCCACCTCGTGTGCGATGTGTGCCAGGGTTCTACTCGGATTGAAAGCGTCGAGCTTCAATACGCTGAGGGCTCGACGCGAGGTGCGCTTACTGCCGATGAATTTGACGAAATGATGCGCAAATACGACGACGCAGGCGACTGGATGAGAGATCAGCTCAAGGTTAGGAAATGAGCGATCGCCGAGCGATCCCTGCTCCAAGGTACCTCGGCGATGCATTTACAAAGATTGCATCAGCGTTCATCCACCTAACGATTTGGGCGGGTCAGATGTTGTCCCATTGATGCCTCGGGATGTAGCACATACCCACTGATGTGAGATGAAATTCTTCTGCGATGGGTTTGCCTGATCTATGCAAGGTGTGTTCCCTGGCCACTTACTGAATTAGCAAAGCGCGCACGATTAATCTCAATATTCATCCTGACTCAGTGTGCTCAAAAAAGGGGCGCGTATGCTTACCCTTAATCCGCAAGAAGGTAAGCAATCGTTCGCCAATCGTAGAAAGACCGTAACCGTCCGGCGAACTCACCTTCCTAGCCTCGACGCCAAAAGCGATGGCATCAGGAAGGCGTGTTTCCCGGACGCTTGTTGTTATTACAGCATAGCTTTCTCAGCCGCCGAGGTGTGACCTGACATTAGCACCGAATCTGAACGGCAGATTGCACGGTAGCACGGCCTGTGAAGGCAGAATAAGCCCTACCACATTGAAGTCGAATTCATAGCTTGACGTTTGCATGGCACCAACATACCTTCTGATCTATAAAAGATACCCTATGGTCTTTTTTGGTTTTCCAACACAGTACCGGTCATCAAAACGAGGAGGGCAGTTATGCCTTATGAGAATGCACAGAAGGCTGTGGCTGTGTTCGGTGACGGGATAGAGGCCCTGCTCAATGGCTACTACCTGCAGCGTTTTGGATTCAAAGCTGACATCTACCTTTCTCAGCCGAGTTCCGCTGCGCAAATAGTTCCCGAACTGATATCAAGCTGGCTTTGTCAGTACCGTGACCCTGTCTCAAGACGGCTCGCTCTTCAGGGTATCGCTGAACTCAGGGACATTTCGATTGACCTTGGCGCGCAACTACTCGCATCGACCGAAGGATCAATCGTTTTCGAATGCAGGAAGACGCATGTCTCAAAACTGGAGCAGTTTGCTGAGGGATGCAGTAGAACCGGCATCTTGGTGAAGCGTGCGAGCACATCAGGTTCCGTTAGCCTGCCTATAGGCAGTTTGGCGGCTTTCAGTTTTCCTCAGGATGTATCGCTCTACCCAAGAACATTCTACAAACTGCTCATGGATGCATTAATGCGCCGAGGCGCCTCTATCTATAGCGGGCGAGGGCTTAATCAGCTACAGATGGATGATCATGTGTACCGCATTACTTACGGGGGAAGTACTCGTCGTTATGATTTGGCAGTCCAGGCAAGGGAACCGGCGTCGTGCAATTCCGAGACTGAAGCTTCGGCAGGGGTAGCTGAATTGAAGCCGGCTCTCGTCGGAAGGTATGCTTCATTCGAGCGCCTATGGGATCATATTTCAGACGATTCTTCCTGTACTCCGGCTGAGTCCAAGTCACGCATCTTGTCGACCATAAGGCGGGCCCTGACCGGGACTTCTCAGAACGGTACCTATATGGATGAAGATATTGACCTTACCTATCTAAATTTTCAACGCGTGCCTGGGCACGAAAATGCATATTTGACCTCCCGATCAGATGGCATTGCGCAGTGTGTAGCCAATGCCCGACTCTTGGCTGAATCCTTATACGCGGGGCAGGATGCTATCGCTTCCGAGAGGCAGTCACGTATGGTTGTAACTTGACTACGAGAAACATCCCTCATCCGTCCATGGTGAGGACGAGGGCACTGTGGAGATGCTGCTGTGTCACGGTCACCGGCGCGAAGAGGCGACGCAGATGATGCGTCATTTCCTGTAAAAACTTTGTTGATGCAACAAACGAACGTCGGGAAATCACAGATCTGCTAATGTAAAGGTTCCCAGTCAAGCCTTAGAGGGAACCTTTACAACGAGTTTAGACGTTAGTCAGGTTATGATCGAAACTGCTCAGTAGGCACGAGCACTATCAACCTGTACTGATTCGCGCACATTGGCCGGAAGAGGGTTGCTACTGACTACAGGGAGAACTTGTCTGTACAGGCTGTTAACCGTGTTTTTCAAAGGAAGGCTATCCGAAGATCCACCTACCAAAACTCGATATTGGCCAGCATCCACAATCCAGTTCCATGTAGTGGTATCAAAATAAGCCAACGATCTTGAGTCTAATGGAATTGAAACCTCTTTAGTCTCACCAGGTTGTAAGAATATTTTCTTGAACCCTTTAAGCTCTTTTATCGGGCGTTCGATTTTGGAGTTAAGCGGACTAACGTAAACTTGAGCGACCTCGTAACCAGCAACTTTTCCAGAGTTGGTGACCGTGAACTTAACATTTATTTTCGTGTCCGCCAGGGAAACCTTAGGCGAGACAGAAAGCCCGCTGTAGTCATAGGACGTGTAGGACTGACCGTAGCCAAATGGGAAAAGCGGTTTCTTGTGAGATTTATCGTAACCACGGTAACCCATAAAGATATCTTCTTTGTAGGTCATGTCCGATAGTGCGTGATCACCCTGATAAGGCCTTGGGTCAGGATAGCTCGCATAGCTAGGGTTGTCTTCTAGGTTACGATCCCAAGTGACAGGCAGTTTGCCAGAAGGGTTCACGTCACCAAAAACGATTTCAGCCAAAGCGCGACCGGCCTGAGCACCAGGATACCAAGCGTGAATGAAGCCATTCGCTTTGTTAATCCAAGACGAAACATTCAATGTTCCGCCAGCATGCATTACGACCAGCGTTTTGTCATTTGCAGTAATGACATTTTTTATCATCTCGTCTTGATATTCCGGCAGGTCAAAGCCATGATCGGTTGCCTCGCCTTCATATTCATTATTGATGCCCGCGGCGACATAAACAGCATCATATTGAGCAAGATTTTCAGGCGCAGCCAATGAAGCCCAGCTCATCTGGATGCCCCACAAACCACCAAGGCTCGGAATGAATTTGCTGTTCGCACGACTGTATTCCAGTCTTACGTCATACATTTGCCCGGCTTCAAGCTTGACGGCGCGCCCGAATTTTGAATATGTACCTGCCAAGTCGCTAGAAAGTGCAGGATTTAGGTCGTCGATTATGAGCTTGTTATTTACCCACAATTTTATAGAGCCATCCGCACGAACTTTGAATACTTGATTGCCTGAAACCGTCGGTTTGATCCGTGTAGTGAAGCGGGCTGAAAAGTTACCTTGCTGCGGATAAAGAGAAGTAAGCTGACTATTACCTTTGGCAGTGGTATTGGTCAGCGACGCGAAATCCCAATTTAGACCAGGTTCGGTTCTCGTAAGCGCAGGTGCGCCTGAAAAATCAGCATTGTTATAATACTCTGCCTTTAGCCCGTTGGTATATTTACCAGGCGCCGTGTCACTGTCAGACTTAGTCCACCACACTGATTGCTGGGGATCTAAAGACATGCTTTTTATATAATCAACCTGGCCTGTGCCAATCTTTTTCAAACCTTCAATTTCACTGATATGATTTTCAACCTTGGAGTAAGCTGTTCCAAAAGGTGAAGGGGGAGCTTGGTTAGCAATATCACCAATAACTGCAATTTTTGCATCTTTTTTAAGCGGAAGCAGCTTTGCGCCGCCACCAATAGACTCGTTCTTGAGCAGAACGATTCCTTCGCGTGCAATATGTAATGATGCACTAATGTTTCTGGGATCGTTACCAATGCCTGAAGGCGTTGGTAGCCCTTTATCAAAACCGTAACTCACGATTCCACGCAGATTCCGACGAATCTTATCATCCAGAGCTACTTGTGGTAGCTCACCGCTATAAAGGTAAGGTGTTAGGTTTTTTTCGTTCATTTGTAGACCGCCAGGCGAGTCTACATCAGCTCCAGCTTGAGCAGCCTTTAATCCGTTAGTAATGGCGTTGTAGTCGCTAATTACAAATCCTTTGAAACCCCATTCTCCCTTTAAGGTATCAAACAGAAGGTTATGGCTTTCGCAGGCGTACTCATCATTGATCTTGTTGAAACCGCACATGAACGAAGCAGGATTTGCATTCCGGACAACAGATTCAAATCCAGGCATATATATTTCACGTAGCGCGCGTGAGCTGACATGGACATTGAGCGCGTGGCGATTGGCATCTTGCTCATTAGCAACAAAATGCTTAACCGCAGTCATCACGCCCTGTGCCTGAATGGCATTCGTTATGGCAGGCCCCATAACAGCGCCCAAGAATGGATCCTCGCCTGAGACATGCTCGGCAGCTCTACCAGTTAGCGGTGTGCGATACATATTCATGCCTGGCGATAGCACTTGCTGTGCTCCTGCTGCTCGGGTGTCGTAACCTATCGCCAACCCGAACTCCTTGGCACGAGGGATACTCCAAGTGGCCGCCAGCGCAGATTGAGATGGATACTGGGTACCGAACATTACGTCCCTATAAATACCCATAGATGAGTCGACGCTAATCGTAGCAGGCAAACCAAGTTGCGGCACGGCGCGCAAAATGTGCCCTGCATCACTTGTAATGTAAGTTAACTTATCAGAGGTGCTCATCTGCCCGAGCATAGCTTCTACTTTTTTTTCTACTTCCTCTCCCACTAGCGGTGGTGCGGCTAAGCTAGGGAAAGACGCAGCAAGCGGAAATGCTGCCAAAGACGTACACAAAAGAAATTTTCGTGTTGAAAGTTGCATTTTCATGACACTCATAGTGGTTTTTTTGAACTCAAACGCCTTTGTCGGCGATACATATCAGGTATGCGCAAATCAGACCTTATGAGGGGCTCTTAGTTCGAAGCATTATGAGATATAAATTTATTTTAGTTCAGTTAAATCGCTAGTTTTCTGACGCCGGAAAGAAGGCGTATTTTGCCGCGGTGGCAAAGATATTTAACGAGATGGCCAAGGAAAGCTCAACAGATTACTAGTGTATGCTCATCTTGAGGTTTAAAGCTTTAAATCCAGTCGTTACCTATTAGAAGCAATGCCTGAGTGCGAAACTCTTGATCTCGCATATGTGTTAATCATTTGCTCGAAGTGAGGCCAGTCAGAGGCTGAGGGGGGAATTTAGCTCAGGACTTGGATTAAAAGAGCCTTGCTGAGTTATACGATGTTGATCAACTGATGTATATGTTTCTGTTCATATACTTTGAAGAGCAGTTAAAGTTCAGAAATGGCGCACAAATTTCGTCCTTGATCGACCACTGTGCAGATAGGTTTTCTCCGCACCCTAACTGAATTCGGGCTCACTGGACTAGGTTACTGCCTCGGGTTTCGGGTAGCTGAATGCATAAGTTGTAAGAATAGGCCCAAAGTAATCGTAGTGAACTGACAAGAAAGATCACCATCGCCGGGTATGCTAAGCTCAAGGCGTGATGTCCATAAAGCACATTGGCTGCTGTGGACAAGGTACTGCGCTTCATTAAGCCAGGTGCTCCGAGCAGCTTGGAAACTCCGGCTTTGGAATCAGAGGCACGGCTACGTTGGCTGGCGATAACATCAACACCGCTGTCGATAATATTATCTTCTCAATAGCGGTGTTGTAATGCGTTTACGCTACATAACCACCGTCAACTGTTAGGTCATGGCCAGTTATATAACTAGCTTCATCAGATGCGAGAAAAATAATAGCTGCCGCGATTTCGTCAACAGTACCCTTACGTCCGGCGGGAATTACCTTTTTCAGAGCGTCTGGATCCGAGCTGCCCACACCGCGATTCATCAGGTGCGCAGCAGAAGGTATCACCGACGCGGAGTTGCTTCGAATATCTGTAGCGATAGAGCCTGGGCAAACCGTATTGAAGGTAATGCCTGTGTGAGACAGGGATGCTGCCATCTGCCGAGTGAAGCCAATCAAGCCGAACTTTGATGCCGTGTAAGCTGCGCCATCTGCCCGGCCTACGAGGCCGCCAATCGATGAGACGTTGATCACTCGTCCAAATCCTTGTGGGATCATATGCTTGAGGACGGCTTGTGAAGTCAGGAATGCCCCTTTAAGGTTGATGGCCATAATCTGATCCCAGAGGTCTTCGGTCGTCTCAGTTACATCAGCGAATCCGTCAAAGACACCTGCGTTATTGATCAGCACATCGATCTTTCCGAAATGATCGATAGCAGTGCGTACCAACGCGTCCACTTCCTCTCGATCACGGACGTCAGTCTTTACAAAAACAACTTCACCGCCCTTGTCAGTCAGCTCTCGGCATGCCTCTTGACCGCGAACTGCTTGAATCCCCCCCATGACTACCTTGGCGCCTACGCCGGAAAGCGATTTACAAACGGCCAAACCGATCCCCGATTCACCGCCAGTGATGACAACAACCTTATCTTTGAGGTTAAACATTGCGACTCCCAGATCGATGGAATTATCGGTAAGACGGGGCATGAATTTCTAGGTCAAGAAACAAGGCGGGCACGCCGAGGTAGGTATTCATACCCATAAAAGACCAATAGGTACTATATTATACCTTTGAGTACGTTTTTTCAACCGAGTAGGTGGCGCGAGCGGATCCAGGGTTGGTTGTCAGCAGTTTGGCCTTCTATCTCCAAGGCAGAAGCTTTCCCTTCTGGTCAGCTTCGACACGTATCGTTGTGGGACTACCGATAGGCATATCGCTGCACTATCGATTGGCTCACACCTAAATGCTTGCTGACGCGCTAAAGCTTAAAGTCCATATGCTGAACCCGAACGAACACTTGGTTTTAGCCCTTTACACTGAGGCTCCATGTTGAAAACCAGATCACTGACCGATGCGAATTTGACTTCTATATCGGCCAGGGCAGGGCGCGAACGTCAATTTCATTAGGCACAAAACGTTTTGGCGATGTGGGTTTGGACACCTTGAGATTCCCTAACCGTGGTCGGAGCCAATAAGTGAACTTTGCCAACCGTCTCAGGGAGCTATTCATACCGTGCGCTCTAGAGTTTGTCGCCAACACAAAGGTGGCGGGGTGGAGAGGTGAGGGGTTTCAAAGATCTTCTTAGTGTGTAACTAGATATGCCTGCTCAAGCGCCTTTCCATCTGCGATACGACGATGGTAGCGGGTATGCACACGGCGGCGTACATCAGCCCTGTGAGCATCAGAACTGACATGTATTGAAATGTGGCCGAACCTATTTCGTTGGCTCGCGAAACAATCTCTGGCAAGGCGATGGTGAAGCACAGTGAGGTCGTCTGCAGCATGACGAGAGCAAATCCTAGCAGAGGAGGTAAGCAAATCCTCATGGCCTGGGGGACTATCACGATCCGCATTGCCGTCGCAGGCGCTAAACCTAATGTAACTGCCGCCTCTCGTTGACCAGGCGGAACAGCTTTGAGTCCACCCCGGATGATCTCGCTTGTGTAGGCTGCGGTACTCCAACCAAGTGCAAGAATCGATGCTGCCGCAGAGCTCAGCGATACATGCACATTGGGAAGGCCGAAATAAAAAAACTGCAGGAGAATTAACACCGGGGCTCCTCGTCCGAGCTCCACTATGCAGATCGAAAATATGCGCAACATTTTGATCTTAGAATCTGTGCCTATCGCTAGAAAAAGGCCAACTGGTACTCCCCAAAGCAGAGCGAGAGCGCAAATCTGGAGGCTAAATTTATAACCTTCTAAAAGTTCGGGGAGCCATACAGACCAGTTACTAAAGAATTCGCTCATCGTTCGATCCTAGCGCGAAGGTTCGCATCAACAGTGCGTGAAAGCCATGCCATCGCGAAGCTAACTAAAAGATAAAGGCATCCGGCCAGAGCGTAAATCTCTAGTCCTTTAAACGTCTGCTGGCTGAGCTGGTAGGCCACTTGGGCCACCTCAGGAACGCCAATTGTAGATGCAATAGCTGTGTCCTTTAGCAAGCCGATCGCGTACGTGCTGCAGGCTGGCAAAGAATAACGAAACACTTGAGGCACCATAACTGACATAGCTCTATCCCGAAAGCCTAGCCCGAGCACGTGCGACGCTTCACGCTGCCCGTGCGGTATAGCCAATAGAGCCCCGCGGTAAATCTCAGCGAGGTTCGCCGCGGTTATTAAACCCAAGCCTAGCATTGCTGCAACGAACGCATTAAGTTGAACTACGTATTCGCTGAAAGAAAAGAATATGAAAAATAACCAGACGATTGGAGGAATCGATCTCATGAATACAGTTAGGCTGATAGCAATTGCGCGCAACGTGGCATGCTTTGAGATACGCATCATGCACAAAGGTATAGCCAGAAGAGCGCCCAGCAAAAATGAAGAAAGGGTCAGCGCTAAGCTCCATGGCACTGCTTTCAGCAATGCCATGATAAAGATCAGGGAGTCCATCAGCGATCCCTCACCGCAGTCAGGAATCTTTGCACACGCTCGTTTTGGGGATTACGCATAACCTCCTTGCTAGGGCCTTGCTCAATGATGCGGCCTTCAGCCATGACGACCACACGATCGGATACTTGCTCTGCGAAACGCATCTCATGGGTCACCACGATCATGGTCATGCCGCTGTCGGCCAACTCACGCATTACTGCCAACACTTCCAAGCCAACCTCAGGATCAAGTGCAGAAGTAGGCTCATCGAATAACATGATTTCTGGATCCAGAGCCAACGCCCTAGAGATAGCAATCCGTTGCTGTTGGCCGCCGGAACAACGGCTAGGGTAAATGCTTGCTTTGGCGGCTAATCCTACTCGAGTCAACAACTGCATGGATCGATCATCGGCCTCCCGCTTGCTGCGGCCGAGCACCTTGCGCTGCGCTAGGCTGACGTTTTCAAGCACAGTGAGGTGGGGGAACAGATTAAAAGATTGAAACACCATCCCCAGTTTTTTCTGAAGCCTGGCCAGATCCTGCTTGGAGGGTGTCTTTGTAGCGTCAATGACGACGTCCCCAACCCGAATGATTCCTTCAGTAGGCGGTTCCAGCTGATTGATACAACGCAGTAACGTACTTTTCCCGGAGCCACTAGGCCCGATTATGGCTACAACTTCCCCGCTGCGTAGCGAAAAATCAACGTCCTCAAGTACTCTTATTGTACCGAACTTTTTTCCTACCCCTTCAATACACAAAACAGCGCTGGGGTCGCTTATTTTTTTCGACAGATTTATGGTAGAGGTCGTCATGCTATTCATGGTGGTATTCCGATGGCGAACAAATAGACTGGAACCCGGCTTCTAAAGGGCCGGGACGCCTTGATCTGAACAACAGCAGTCTAAAGTCGAGCAGTAATAGTTATTTTTATGATTGGCCGAAAGCTCATGCTAAAGCGGGATGCTGAATGAGTTAACGGTATAGTTTCTCATATACATCGGGCCGACGATCTGTAAGTTGTTTAACCTCTCCTTTTGCGCGAGACAGCCTAAGAAGATCGAGATCCAGAACAGTGTGCAGCAGCGCCTCGGTGTTCATTTCTGCCGAAGCATATGTGCCATCATCTATTTTGAATCTGTTATCTATAGGGCATGCTACAAACGCTTGCCCTTTGCAAACTGTGCGGTAGTCATTTGGGATGTCCAGCGCCCCAAGCAGAGGAGAAACGCAAACGTACATCTGATTTTCCAGCGCGCGGGCGTGTCCACTATGCCATTCTCTCCAGGCACCGCGAGTTTCAGTAAGCGTTGGAACGAAAATCACCTCCACGCCCTGATCCGCTAAATGCCTGGAAAGCTCAGGATATTGCACGTCGTAGCAGACATACATGCCACACTTTACACCTTCTATTTCGAAGACATTCAGCGCACTACCACCACAGGTATTAATCGCTTTTTCACCGCGTGTGAGGTGTATTTTGTCCTGCTCTAGAACAGCGCCATCCGGTCTAAATACAAAGCTTGTATTGAAGGCCTTATCATCCACCTCATGCCAATAGGTCGCGCCTACAATCGTGACATTATGACGCTGAGCCAGTGCAGACATTCCGACCTTATAGCCGTCGTACAGTGGGTTAAAAACAGTGCGATAGAATGCTGCAACTGTGGTGTTGTCTACCGTCGCAGCCTCATCATGGCTCCATAGTAGACCCATTCCGACAAACTCCGGCAGTACGAGAACTGCACTACCTGCCAACTGCGCTTCTTTGACCTTCTTCTCAATATCCTGCAAAAAATCATCGAGAGAGCTACAAGGCTTTATTGTGTAAGCCGAGATTGAAACCTTCAGCGAATTAGACATTTTGTGTCCCCTTCCAATAACTTGACAATGCCTTCTTGTCAATCTTGCCCGTGTTGCCCAGAGGCATTTCGTACAAGTGGACAAAATGTGCCGGAACTTTAAAGTCCGCAAGTACATGTCGACAATGATCAGTTAGCGCTTGCGCGTTCACAGGGTGATTTGTACGTGAGACATAAAAAGCTACCGGCAACTCACCAAATTTTTGATCTTCTACCCCTATTACTCCACAGGATTGAATATCCTGGTGGGTTAAAAGAACTCCCTCAACCTCTGCTGGGGCAATATTGGCTCCACCGCGGATGATAATGTCTTTGATTCTCCCGGTGAGATAGAAGTAGCCCCAGGTATCAAAATGACCGAGATCGCCTGTACGGAAAAAACCATCAGCAAAAGAAGCCTCTGTGAGAGCGTCAGCGTTCAGATAGCCTAACGTTGTGGCAGGGGCACGTACTATAATTTCTCCCGTCACATTGGCTGGTAGTACAGCTCCCGAACTGCTTACAACCTTTATTTCAACTCCTGGTGATGCCTTACCTATAGCTCCAGCGGGCACAGGATCATGGTCGGCTGCGAATTTGCCAAATACAGGCCGAACCTCAGTAAGCGCGTAGTAATCTTGGATATCCGCTCCGAATCTTGCGGTAAAACGCTGCCGCAGTTCCATCGGCAAGGGAGCTCCTGCTGAAATGAGCAGACGCACGCCCGAAAGATCAACACGCAGCGAATTTTGCTCTGCGTACTCCACCATCATGGAGAACATTGTTGGCACACCCTGAAAGACAGTGATGCCGTGATGGACGATTGCTTCCAAGACATCTTGAGGTCGAAAGCGCCGCAGCACTAAAACTTCGCAACCGGCTTGGAGCCCAGTGGCGGCAGCGGTCGATAATCCGTACAGGAAGCCAAGCGGTAGGGCTACTAGCATTTTGTCCGCGGGCTTGATCTGCCACATGTCTATCAAGGACTGATTGCCAGCAGTTTCCGCATTTTGGTCGAACAGAACCGCCTTGGGTATGCCAGTCGATCCCGACGTGTAGATGATCAAGAAGTGAGACGATGGGGCCTCTTCCGCATGGATCGTCTCAAGAACTGGCGTGGCAACAAAGAACTCCCTCGCCTGATACACCTGACAATCCAAGCCATTTGCCGCCTCATTGGCGTTTGTGGTCAGCTTTTCATCGGTAAGCAAAAGCTTTGCGTGTGCATGTTCTAAAATGTAAGCAACTTCAGTGCTGCTCAGGCCGGCGTTGATGGGCACGAAGGTGCCGCCCAGCTTTGCCATTGCGTAATAAAGCACAAGGATATCGCTACTGTTTTCGCAGTATACGGCCAACGTCGATGTGTTACTCAAACCTCTCGCACGTAGTACGTTGGCAATGCGATACACCTCACGCACCAAACCGCCATAAGTGAACGCTTTGTCTTCAAACCGCAACGCCATAGCGTCTGGGTTTTCGTGGGCGACGGCTTCGATGCTTTTCAAAATCATGACACTTAACCTCGGATGGAGCGTTTGTGCGTGAGGGGTTTATCGAGTTCTTAAACAGGCTTGCAATGCATCATCACTTTCCACTCACCTTCCTGAACCGACTCGCCTCGCTGGTTCCTGAGGGATACGTGGAAGTTTACAATGCCAACGCCTGGTTTTTTGGTTTCGCGCTTGGAGTCCACGCGCTGGTAAACATGGATAGTATCGCCAATCTTGATAGGGCCGCGCAGATCCCATGTCATGCCCAAAAAGGCGATTGCGGTGCCTTCCTTGATGCCTAAACGGCTTTCAAGGCCAGTGGCGATCGCAAAGCCCGCTGGGCCATGGAGAATACGCCCACCAAAGACCGTGTTTTTTGCAAATTCTTCGTCAGTGTGAACTGGGTTGTGATCGCCAGTCAGAGCGGCGAACATCACAATGTCGGCTTCTGTGATAGTGCGGCGGGGAGAATTCCACTCCTTGCCAACCTCGAGCTCGTCGAAATACAAAGCGTTCTGGCCGATTCCGGCGCGTTCAACTGCTTGTGCGGTGTCAGACATTGTCTTGCTCCTGTTTAAGAACTTTGGTGTTGAGCTTTTGCGCAGCAGCTCCCATCGTCGAGAACTCGACATTGGGCTGTTGCATGTAAGAAATGAGCTGTTCCAGCATCGTTATGCGAGGGCCGCGACCAATTATCTCGGGATGACACGTCAGCGTGAATATTCCCGATACCGAGTGGGCATAATCGAATTCAGAAGACCATGCTTTGAACACATCACTCGGTAGCCTTAGACCAGTATTCAAAGGTCGAACATTGAATTGGAAGTAAGGGTAATCATCGAGCTCCCAAGCCACTGGGAATTCAAGGACTGCGCTTTCAGGGCCGTGAGTGAACTGCTCTTCAGTTAGTACGTCATTTTTTCGTGCGTAGAAGACATTGAAATCGTTGGACATAAGGCTGCTGTCATAGATCAGCCCATGTTCCTCCAAGAGATCAATGGTGTTAGCGCTGAGATCCCAGGCCGGAGAGCGATAGCCTATAGGACGAACGCCAGTAACGGCTTGCAGCGTGTCCATGCTTTTAGATAAGAGCGCGCGTTCTTCGGCGAGCTCCAGTCCAACCGGAGACTCGTGGATATAGCCGTGACAAGCAACCTCATGACCTTCAGTAATGATCCGCTTGACCAGGTCTGGATACGAAGCTGCCGTATGTGCTGGCACAAAAAACGTGGCAGGTACTCCACGGCGTTTCAGTACGTCCAGGAGGCGTGGCATGCCAACCTCAGCGCCAAACTCGCCCCGAGACAGAGGGGTAGGGGATACCTGCTTAAAAGTACTCAACCAAATTGCAACGCCATCGAAATCAAACGTTAGGCAAACGGTGGTCATTGGGGAAGCCTCAAAACGTCGGCCTCAGACTCGTCAATCAGGCGGCGGGCGATGACCAATTTCTGAATGTCGTTCGTACCCTCACCGACGATGTATAGAGGCGCTTCCCGGTAAAGGCGCTCTACGACAAATTCGTCGATGTAGCCGTAGCCACCATGGATTCTCAACGCGTCTTCAGTGATATCCCGAGCAGACTCGCTAGCTAGAAGCTTTGCCATGCCAGAAAGCATATCGGCGCGTTCACCTGACTCCTTGGCTCGTGCGGCTTCTGCAGTCATCAATCGAGCAGCCACAAGCTTGGTTGCCATTTCAGCGAGTCTGAGCTGAACAGCCTGATGCTGATCAATGGCTACCCCAAATGACTTGCGGTCGCTTGCATAGCGCTTGGCCTCGCTCAAAGCGTTTGCAGCAAGACCCACTGCGCTCGCAGCGATAGCAATTCGACCTACCTCCAACGCGTCGAGCAAGTGCCGCATACCTTTACCGGTAGCACCACCCAGCACAGCGGTTTTCGAAGCCACAACCTTGTCCAACACGATTTCCATCGTATCAACTAGGCCATACGCCATTTTGTGAAATTCGCTTGTGACACTTACGCCTTCTTGGGTTTTATCAAGTAAGAAAAGGCTGGAGCGAGGCTTATTGGTTCCTTCATCAAAGCTGGTACGTGCAAGGGTTAAGAGAATCGTAGCCTTGGCGCCATTGGTGACGAAGATTTTGCTGCCACTGATACTGAATCCATCTTCAGTAGGGGTGGCAATTGTTCTGATAGATTGCAGGTCAGAGCCTGCCCCGGGCTCAGTTAGCAAAAGAGCGCCACGCTGCTCACCAGTTGCCATCAATGGAAGATAGGCTTGCTTCTGCTCTTCGGAGCCGTACTTAGCAATTGCGTAAGCTACAGTGCAGTGACTATTGATGTAAGCTGCGAGCGTCGTCCAACCCGCTGCAATCGTCTCCATGACTACCGCAAAGACAGGAAGCCGCAGCTGAAATCCGCCGTACTCTTCAGGGATGGACAAACCGAACAAGCCCATTTCCTTCATCGCTGCCAACATTTCGGTAGGGAAAGTCTTGCTGCGCTCCATCTCATGTGCGTGCGGGCGAACCTCACGAGCGATGTATTTGGTCACGGTGTCGATGATATCGTTTTCGATATCAGTAAAATCGGTATGTCGGCTCACTGTAATAACCTCTAGAGCGGTAATACGCTGATACGAAGCTAATCTGAAGACAACCATGAAGCATGGCGATCCCCCAGGCTGCTGTTTCTAATTATTTAAAGTTATTTAAAGCGCGTAGAGCGGCCATACTTTTCGCGGACTTGAACGAATTCTTCTGGACGGCGTTGCTGCATTTTTTCGTAGTAGCCCACTCGACTAATACCGTATGCGCCTTTTTGGTGAAGTAAGCCTAATGACTCAGCCATCTTCAGTGCAAAAGTATTAGGGTTCAAGATAGTCGTATTGCGTGGCTCCCCACTTGTCAGGAGCCATTTTTCAGTGCATGCCGAGATGATAGTGCACGCCAGAATTACCGACTCAACGCCTCCGTCCTCCATAGCCTTTGTCGATGCGGCCAAGGCATCCTTGGCTACACCTTCATAATCATTGATCATGTCGGTGATGTACCAATTGATGTAACGCACGTCCTTACATTGTTCGCTCTGGCCGTAGAGACGTACCAAGTCACGCATGTACGCTGCAGATTTGCGGTGGTCGGTTACCAGTAGGTAATCATGGCCGAAATAGGAAGCGTGCTGCATGGTTGCTTCCAGAGTTCCGACTACAGGGATGTCAACGAGCTCTCGCGCGGCTCGGACACCTGGATCGTTACAGCAGCCCACGATGACTGCGTCGAAACCTTTCTTTTCAGCATCGATGATGCACTCGAAAAGCACTTCTTCAGTAAGGTGTTTTGGATACCACCAATCGCAATTTTCTGGGCAGTTTTCCACGTTGGTGACAACCAGCTCATTCCCCTCGTTCAAGTAGGGCTCAAGAGTCTCGGTGATCAGCCCGTTGTACGCCGGCGTTCCGAAAGGATTGATGAAGTTGATTCTGACGCCCATGACCATTTCTCCAAACGGGGTGGAGAGCTGAATAGCTCAGCATACCGACCGTATTAAAAATTAGACCGCCGGGTCAGTATGCGGAAATCTTTGGCAGAGTCAAGGGCCTGCTGCGTACCAAAACAGCAGCCAGCTCATCCCGCCACGCGTGCCGTGACATCAGCCTGATCGACCCTTGCATCATAGCGACTCACCGTATAAATTGGATACCCAGCGGTCAGTTTTTTTGGATGATGGTAATTTTTCTCTCATCCATCCCCCAACCAGGAGTGAACAGCATGATCAAAGGCATCAATGCAGGCAGTGGTTATCCAGGCGTGTCGATGGGCACGTTGGTAAGTGAAGGTACGTTGTTGTTCTTGTCTGGCCATGTCGGCACCGACGAGGCAGGTGAGCCGGTAACAGGCGGTTTCGAAGCTCAGGTTCAAGCTGCTTTCGAAAATATGGGTAAGACCCTGGCAGCGGCCGGTGTGGGGTTCGAGGCATTGGCCAAAATGACGACCTACATTACGGATCCAAGCCCTGAAAGCCTGGCTGCCTTCAAGAAAGTTCGAAACTCCTTTGTGAATATGGATTGCCCGCCCGCCAATGCACTCGTCACCGTTGCAGGGCTTTATGACCCTGCCATCAAGATCGAGATCGAAGGCGTGGCTCTGATCCCTCGTTAAATTCTGCTCAAGCGAGAATGGTAATGGCCGAGTACGATGCAGTAATAGTTGGCGGCGGACACAACGGTTTGGTGTGTGCAGCATACCTCGCCAAAGCTGGAAAAAGAGTTTGTGTTCTGGAACGTCGTCATATCCTGGGCGGGGCCGCTGTCACTGAAGAGCTTTGGCCAGGATTTCATTTGTCCGTGGCGTCCTATTGGATGTCTCTGCTTCAACCCAAGATTATGATTGACCTGAATCTTATGAAGTACGGGGTCAAGGTTCTTGATATCAATCCAGCCATACATCCGTTCTTGGATGGCACATCTGTAACGTATTGGCCAGAGGAGTCGCGTATGAGCGACGAACTGCGCAAGTACTCGCAAGAAGATGCGGATGCCTATCCTGAATTTACCGCACACATGCGTAAGCTAGTGGCTCATCTCCGAGAACTGATTTTCGAGGTGCCAGTGGATTTCACTACGGGTAAGGTCAAGGATCTCACGAAAACCGCTGGTTTAGTTTGGCGCATGCGTAAGGCCGGCCCTATGTTTTATGACATATGGGATCTGCTCACGATGAGCTGTCATGATTACCTAAAGCGGTGGTTCTCGAACCCTCAGGTGCTTACGGTATTTGGTTGCTACGCGTCTGGCAGCGGCGGCAATATCGGCCCTATGAGCCCAGGTTCTGCCTATGTACTCGCACGACCTTATCTCCGTGAAAGCGATACCGCCGCAGGCCCAGGTGGGCTCGTGCAAGGAGGCATGGGTGCCATCGCAAAGGCGCTTGAGCTAAGTTGCCGAGATTTAGGCGTAGACCTTCGATGCAATGCCCCCGTGAAAGAGATTGTCGTTGAGAACGGACGCGCTTCAGGTGTCTTGCTTGAAAGCGGGGAGATGGTTCGGGCCAAGAAGGTAGTAGCCAACGCAAACGCCAAAACGCTATTTCTTCATTTGCTGAAACCGGAGCATGTTCCAGCTGAGGTGATTGCTCGCGTCAAGCGGATCAGGACACAATCGACAACCTTCAAGATCAATATGGCGTTATCCGGCTTGCCAAAGTGGAATTGCTTGGTTGGGAAAGACCTGCAGGTGCCCGGTTCAATTACGATCGCTGAGAATCTTACCGAGCTCCAAGAGGCGTTCGAGTCTGGCCAGCATGGGCGAATCGCTCAGCATCCCTACATGTGGATCCTTACCCCAAGCGCGTTTGATCCGACGTGCGCCCCTGAAGGCATGCACACGCTTAGTTTGCTTGGTGGACACGTTCCATACAGTCTTAAGGACGGGCGTGCCTGGGATGAGGTCACCAAGGAGGAGCTGTTTGATCGTGTCGTTGCGCAGATCGAACGTTATGCGCCTGGTTTTCGTGAGTTGGTGGTGCATAAGCAGGTACTTACGCCCATCGACATTGAGAAGATGTTTGGCATGACAGACGGTCATGTTCACCATGGCGAGCTAAGTATTGATCAGATTTTTTTCCGCCGTCCAATCGCGCAGTACGCGGATTACAAATCGCCTGTTGACGGGCTCTACATGTGTGGCGCTTCAACGCATCCAGGTGGTGGCGTCACGGGAGTACCCGGCTACAACGCATCTAGGGTCATTCTCGGCGACTTCTGAGATCCGACCGTAGAGTTCCCCATGCCGAGCGCTGACTCGCGCATGGGGTTTTTTTTTGGTACACGGTCGGTGTATCAAGATCAAAAACGCCCTCTGGGAAGATTAATTTGACTCGTTAGTCCAAAAAAAAGACAATGCGAAAATCACGCCCGCGGGAATATTTCTAACGTCTGTCCAGGGTTTACCAAGAGGTTTAGGTGGAACATACATATCGTGGAGTCGTCTACCCCGCACAAACAGACGCCATGGGGCATATGACAGTGCAGTACTACGTCGCTGCATTCGATCAAGCGTTTTGGCATTTCATTTCTGCGTTGGGTTACAACCCTGCCTGGCGCAACACAAAAGGCGAAGGGTGGGCAGACGTCAAGTACGTTATCAATTATTCAAGCGAGTTGAAAGTCGGTGATCTGTTCAGTGTACGCAGTAGAGCTGTTCGAGTAGGGAACAGCTCATTGGTTACCCATCATGATTTGCTCAACATCGAAGGCAGTATTTGCGCTGATATTGAAATGACCTCCGTGTACTTTAATTTGGCCGAGCGTGAAGCTATGAGTATACCGGACGCCATCCGTCTCAATGCAAATGCTGCAATTTCTAAGCAGCAATAAAATTTATCAAGGTGACACTGTGACTATCGATCTTCGTGACCAGCTAAAGCTAAAAAAACAGGCCTATGTTCAAGATGAAATCTTGTCCACTGCCGCCATTCTTTTTGCTGACAAAGGTTTTCGCGCCATAACCATCAACGACATCGCTGCTGGACTGGGGTACACGAAGTCAGTTGTTTATTATTACTTCAAGAATAAAAACGAGATACTGTGGCAGATATTTAATAGAATGTATGAAAGTTATCAGCAGTCTATAGACGAAGTGATTGGGAAGTCTCAATCGCCCACTGAGACTCTGCGCGAGATTCTTTATCAGCATGCTCTTCAGGTAATGAAGCGTAAACATTGGACTGCCATCTACTTTCGAGACGAAAGTGAGCTGGAACCAGAGCAGCAAAATCTGATGCGCAAGCGTAAGCGCGAATACGACGCCTCAATTGAGAAGGTCTATCAGGAGGGCGTCAAGGAGGGGGTATTTGTCGATATTCCGTCACATATTGCTGTGTCGGGATTTCTAGGCATGTGCAACTGGTCTCATACTTGGTTCAACGACAATGGTAGTCATACAGCTGAGCAAATTGCTGGCTATTACTGCAGCATCATGTCGAAGGGATATTTGAAGTAACAGAAGCAGCCGGCATGCGCCCTCCCATGAAGGCGCATCAGGTTAGGACTTATTGATCAGCATAACGTGGCGTACCAGGGGTCGCGGCGCTTGCATCCAGCCCTGCTTTTTGCAGCTCTTTTCCCAGCGAACCATTATCTTGCAGTTCCTTGATGAACCGATCCATGGCCTGCCCCAATTCCTGGTTACTTTTTTTGTACAGATAAGCGGTTTGTGCGGGTTCGATGGAGGACTTGACCGCCGGGTCTGGGGTCGCGACCTTGACCTGTATGTCCTTAGGCATTCCACCTTGCTTCTGCGTTTCCACACCTATGGAATACGTATTGACTGCCGCGCTGATACGCCCACTGCTCAAGTCTTGCGCAAGTGCAACGGCAGTAGGGTAGAGATTCAGATCCGAGCCATACATTTTCTTCAGCTCAGGCACCCACAGGTAGCCCTGCACGGTTCCTACTTTCTGTCCTTTGAGCTGAGAGAACTGGGTAAGTCCCTCGCGCGAGTAGATCGCTGTTTGTTCTAGGTATACGGGTGCGCTGACACCTAGTACCTTCGCACGTTCAGCAGTGCGGTACCACGCGCCGACGGCAACGTCTGAACGGCCTGCGACAACGTACTGGATAGCCGCTGCCGAATCGGTGAACTGGTGTTGGACTTCCAGGCAATTGGCCTTGGCGAAAGCCTCCATGACGAAAGCGTCAACGCCGGCTGCGGTTTTGCCATCTTGAGCTTGAACGATGTAGGGAGGTACGACCGCTGATGTGACCTTCAAAACGCCTGGCTCCAGCGTCGAAAATTTGTCTGCTGGTTTGCATTCCTCGGCGGAGGCGATGGACGGAACAAGGTTGATCACGCCCGCGATCACGACAACACCGAGTTTTACTGCAGTACTTTTGCTTACCATTTTGATTCTCCGAAGATATTATTAGTTAGGCAGAGCTTTGAAGCCAAGTAGAACAGTGACACATCCAGACATCTTATTTTTTAGTGCTATTACTTCTTATAACCAACAACGCATAGGATCAGCGATGCAATTTTATCTTTAGCATACGCATAATTAATATTGCAGTAGTCCAGCTGCTGGAAGACACCTTCTAATAAGGCGCGAATGGCTCCTGTCGTAAGCTTTACATCGCTAACGCTAAACGTGTCCTGCGAGTTGCCCAAGGTTAGAATCTCCTGTAGGACTGCTGCCTGCTTATTGCGGATAGTTAATATAATTTCGAGCTGTTGTTGCGAAAGATATCCCGAATCGCGCGTTGCTAGGGCATGGTGACAGCGATTTTCATAAATGAAACGCAGGTGGCACTGCACGTAGCATTCCAGCAGCTTAATGGCAATCTTCTTGCTCCGTTTTGGAGGCCGGATTGCGCTCAGAAGTACATGCTCAGCTTCCTCAATGAGTTCAAAGAGGAGCTCCTGTTTGTTTTCCATGTGGTTATAGAGCGATCCCACTTGGATCCCTACTGATTCTGCAAGCTGACGAAGACTTACGGAGGGATAGCCGTGTATTGAAAACAGCTCAAGAGCCGCCTCCTTCACTGCCTTCCCTGTATCCGATTTTCGGGCTTCAGTGCCATTGGTCAGAGCGTCTTCAAAGATTGCGGCCATGTTTACCTTGGGCGACGAGCGTCGAGTCAAAATAATCCGCCCGGGAAGTAGCAATCTCACGGGCGGCTGACAAAATCGTCAGAAACAGAGGAACCGAAACTGGTAAATCAACTGTCTGAGTAGTCCTCAGCAAACGAGCGGCGGTCACGGGAGTAATCAACGTTTTCATCTGGAATGACCCGGATGCGGACTTTGCTCTGCATTTCTTCTGAGATGTGCGCGACAACACCTGGCATGGTAGAAATCACGGCTAGACCAGTCATTTCAGCAGGCGTAAAGCCCATCTGGGCCAAAATAGCGCCCATCATGCCTACTTCATTGATAACGATTTCAGGCTTATTTGCTTGGGTAGTGAACGCCTTGTGAATGGCCTCATACCATTCACACACATCACCCCAAACACCACACTCCAATGCCAATGTTTTCAACTGCTGAGCGCGAGGATCTGTGAAGCGAAAAGCCGGATGACCCAGGCCTGGAACTCGTTCTTTTCGAGCTCGCATGCCCTCGACTAATGTACTAGCAGCCTCATCAAGACTTGCAGCGCTTCGTGCGTCAGAAAGTGTCTGGTTGAGAAAATGGCCAGTCTGATCGGGTGCCAGCGAGTACTCTCCAGCTGATAACACCGCCGTAGCAAGGCCGGCGACCATAGAAGGATTGCTGGACACGCAGTAGCGCGCGGCGGCTGTGCCAGGCTTCTTCAGAGCGTAATCCAGTACAGAGCACAGAACCCCATCGATCATTTTTGCTTCACCTGCTGACGGCAGTCGACCCCTAATGAGCAAAAACGTTGCTTCTGGAAAGCTCAGCTTGCCGATCAAATCACTCAGATCATAACCGCGGATGTAGACGGTGTTGTTTTCGACGTCACTTACTGATGTCTGCCAATAGCGATTTTGTTCTGTGCTCATGTTGATGTCCTTAAAGCGATATGGCGGCGGCGCCATTGGGCCGGTGTGCATCCATCGTATTGTAGGTCTGTTTTTTTGTCTAGCGGGTCAGTTAGAAAGAATGACCGGTTGGTCAGTCGGCTGAGAAGCGGCCGCGGCCTTCGCGGACGGCTCATCAGACGTTTAGCCATCTCCACCTGAGCAGGGCAGTGCTGAGCCACCGTCAACACATGTCGTAGGGTGTTTTGCGCTAGTGAAGCCGATGGCTGGCGCTGCTCCGATAAGCTGCAGTTAATTTTCCTGCCATGTCTACTGGGTGCCAGCAAGCTGATATGACGGCGTCAGCATCCCAGCCAGCTGCCTGCGAAGGAGTTTTCCTACGCCCTAAAATACCTTATGGTCTGATAAAGTGACCATAGGGTATTATTGTAGCTATAGGCTGCGCTTGGTCTGCACATGCGCAGCATTCGGCTTGTAAATGGGGATGCTGATGAAAGACCGGCCTAGGATTGAAGAGCTGAGCGACATTGGATCGTCCATACGCACCTACGATGTTGGTCGAATGCATGAAGTGGCGACCAGGCTGTTTCTTGAAAAAGGATTCTTTGCGGTCAGTCTTAAGGACATCGCTTTTGCAGCCGATATCCCTGTAGGTTCGATGCATAAACTTACAGGAGGTAAAGAGCGCTTATTGTTCCAGCTAATAGAGGGGTATGAGATAGGTTTGCAGGAGGCAGCATCAGTACGAGTCAAATGTGCACGTACGGCCATGACAGAATTAGATGCTTTTGTTACTGCTTACGTGGAATATGGCGTGTCTGCTCGGCAAAGGCACTACTTGGCAAACCAAGAACTGCTGGCGCTCCCCGAAAGCTCAAAGGCGACTCTGCGTTCACTGAGAGATAAACGGGTCAATGATTTGTGGCGAATAATCGCGCATGGGCATGCGACGAAGTCGTTCGACTGCCCTGAGCTTAGGTTCACTGCCAAAATTATCTTGGCCAGCCTAGAGGGTATTCTCAGCAACCGAACGGTTGGAAGCGATGAGCTTCAACAGTCCGTAGAACTTCTAAAAAGAATGGCAAACAGATTCGTTATTGCTTTTAATGAAACGATGTAATTTTTTTGGCGTAGGGTGGGTAATTCCTCGTTACAGCCTCGCATGCTTTCGATTCGAACAGAAGGGTAGTGCGGGCATTAGGTGAATTGAAGCTACGCTTGTTTTAGAGTAACAACGCAATGTGCGTCGCATTCTTTTGGGGTATCGAAAAATTTCGATAGGTTATTTGTCAGCGTTCAGGTTATCAGGGTGCTTCGATGTGAATAATTCTCCATCCGCATAGCTGGATGGGTGTACCTAAGGTTTTATAGGCGTCATTGATTGATCCAACAGGGTGGGATGTCGTGTTTGACACGACGACTCGACCCTCAGAGTTGACTATCATGCAAGGTAGCTCGAATCTTGAAAGGGGATAAGCCACTGAGCGTTCGAAGTCATCCAGTCTTACGTCCGCAGCTGCTACGCCGATGAATTGATCAGATACAATAATCGGAACGGCTAGCGTGAGCAGGTACTTATCAAAGTCGACATAGGGCCCAACAACCACGGGCTCCCGATTGATTCGCGGAAGATTCATCCATTCAGCTTTGGAGTACTCATAGAAATTACCACGCCAGGGATAGCGGCTATTAGAATCTTCTTGGATGCTTCCATCAGTGGAGAGCTCTAGCCAACTGAGCGCATAATCTGTTCCTGGAATGACGTTTTCGTCCAGAATGATACCTAAAGAAAATGCAGAACCGTCCAAACGCATTAGAGCCCTCACGAGGGTTGGTCGCATCTGCTTTACATGAGATTCCATGACCTTGCCGCTGTGAGTCGACTTGTCTTCGATCACTTGGGTGAATTGGCTACTGATCAGGCGTAACTCATCGAAGACTTTTTCAAATGCAGAGCAGGCGGCCTGTTTAAGAAATTCATTCAACGATATGACCTCGAAGTGCACGTTGGTGTGATCTTGACGCAATCAAGCTCAGCCGTTTCTTTGCCAAGGATTCGAAGGATATCCGCGTTCTGTCACGAGCTAGTGCACCCGCGCCATGCACCGACCTTTGGCCCACCATCTTGGTTACCGCTGCAAGCGTCTGTGCGCACTCTTCTGTATACCCTTGGTCTTCGTGGGCCAACGCGAGCAACCAGCTGTACTCTTCGTAGGTATGAAGCGCCGCGGAACTTAGTCTCACTGACTGAGCTGCTGCTGCTAGCTCGATGTCGAATCTTGCGTGTGCACGGCAGGCTGAGATTGCACTGGTGGCACTGAGTACACGACTGCTGTATTCCTCAAGGCGAGCAATATTTGACGGTGAAGCGCGGCTAGCTGCCAGCTCGGCCGCCTCACCCAGAAGCATTGCTTTCCAATCAGATAGGTCTCTTAAAGCCGTGGCAGATAACTCCCTCAATCGAATTTCCGCTTTGTCGTGAGCCACCCGGGATGTGTGCTGCACGAAAGTACCGCCGCCGCGTCCAGGCTTTGTATCGACTAGGCCTTCCGACCGGAGCTCAGCTAAAGCCTCGCGAAGAGTGAAAGCCGTGACATGGAGCTCTCTGGCCAACACTGCTTCCTTGGGAAGCATTTCCCCGTCTTCAAAAAAACCGAGATCGATGGCCGTGCGTAAGCGCGTCACCACTGAGCTCACCCCAGTAAGGTGCTGAGGTCGCAGCGAAAACATGGTCACTCCCTGGGGGAGATCTGAACCGAGAGTCATGAGCGTCCTATGGGACAAATGATTACTCCCCATTCTATCGGTCATGAACGACCTATGCGACCCGGAATACGTCCGGGCCGAGACCACGGCCTCAAGCCACAGCCTAAGTCTTATGGCGCCTAGCTGTAATAGCCCACCGTTGCCTTAATCTCCAAGTACTCAGACAGCGCGTGCGGGCCGCCCTCCCGGCCATTTCCAGATTGCTTATAGCCTCCAAAGGGAGCCATGACATCCCAGTCCGGGTAGTTTATGAAAACCGAGCCGGCGCGCATTTTGCGAGCCACCGAGCGAGCACGATCGGTATCGGCGGATTGAACGTAACCTGCCAAGCCATAGTGACTGCTATTAGCGATGGCGAGGGCTTCCTCTTCGGTATGGTACGCAGAAATGACTAATACAGGCCCAAAGATCTCCTCTCGAAGAATAGCCATCGACGGTTTAGCATCGGCAAAAATAGTTGGTCTGGCGAAATAGCCTTTCGTAAAGCCTTTTGGCCTACCTACACCGCCAGCTACCAGTCGTGCGCCTTCATCTATCCCTGCTTGAATCAGCGTTTGTACCTTGTTGAACTGCATTTCGCTCGCCAGAGGCCCCAACTCGACTGACTCATCCTGAGGATCACCAACGTTCAATGCGTTGGCAGTCCTTGCGGCTATGTCCAGCGCCTGTTCATAAACAGCGCTCGGCACCAGCATATGAGTAGGTGCGTCACACGACTGCCCGCTGTTGGACATGCAGATGCTCACGCCTGTGGAAACAGCGGTTTCTAGATCGGCATCATCCAAGACAATATTTGCGGATTTTCCACCAAGCTCTTGCGTGACCCGTTTGACGGTGTCAGCAGCGGCTTTGGCCACCAGAATTCCCGCTCTTGTGGAGCCCGTGAACGAAATCATGTCGACGTCAGGATGTCGGGACAGCGCTTCTCCGACGGTCGGCCCATCGCCATTCACTAGATTGAACACACCTTTAGGCAGCCCAGCGTCATGTAGAATCTCCGCAAATATGATCGCATCCAGAGGTGCAATTTCGCTTGGTTTGAGCACAATGGTGCAGCCTGCGGCTATGGCAGGAATCACCTTGCAAATAACCTGGTTCAGAGGCCAGTTCCAGGGGGTAATCAAAGCGACTACTCCAATAGCCTCTTTAGCAATCTGAGTAGTTCCCTGCCGTTCCTCAAATGAGTAGTTTTCCAGGATCTTGATCATCGCTTCGATATGCGCGAAACAAGTGTAGGTCTGTGCATCACGTGCGAAGGTGATGGGAGCCCCCATCTCCCTTGTCATGATTTGGGCTACTTCCTCCCTTCGCTCGTTGAAGCCCTTCAATATTCTTTGCAGCAGCTGGATTCGATTCGATACCGAGGTCTCTGAAAACTCGCCAAAGGCCGCCTTGGCTGCAGCAACAGCCTTATCAACATCAGCTGTATTACCCATGGCGATCTGGTCGAATGGCGCTTCAGTGGATGGATTTATCACATCCAGAAAACTTGAGTCCGTCGGGGCCACCCAGGCGCCATCAATATAAAATTTTCTAGTATTGCTCACTTCATTCCCCTTAAAACGCTTGCTAAATAAACATGCCAACGGCTCAGCTGGCATGCCTAAATTCAGATTTCTTGACGACCAATCACGTGGTAAACGCTTGGTTTCGAAGATTTCAGTCTCACTGCGTAGATTGACCCGACGATCAGCGCGCCGAACAAAAATGCTAGGAGGATCATTGCTGTCTGCTCGCTACCAGTGAGAAGACCGATATTGGCTGTGGCCAGCCAAGCAGTGACCAGCAGGCCAAGCAATGCCAGTACTGGCGCAATCACGGACTGCCATTTGGACGCCGTGTGATCGACTTTCTTGAAAAATACCAACACGGCCACAGTCGTTAAGATTTGCAGGATCAAGAGGGTATAGCCCGCAATCCCGACCAATGATGCATACCCCCCATAGGGTTCTATCTGCGCGATGACGACAGCTACAACGCTAGCCAGCGTAATCAATAAAACTGTTGCCGACGCTTTATAAGGAGAGCCATGACGCGGGTGTACATTGGAAAATATCTTTGGGAATACGCCATCGACGCTTAATGAGTAGATGTAGCGACCCAAGATATTATGAATGGCCAAAACACACGCGAAAATGCTGGTGGCCATCAGCGTATGAACGATATCGACACCCACGCGACCCAGGTACATCTCAATAGCCAGCAAGCCAGCGTTCGAAGGATCGTTGGTTGATTTTTGAAGTGCTTGCTCTGGCCCTAGTGCCCAGATGAACGCGGTGGTACCGGAAGCGAAGATTAGCGTCATTACGATGATTGCGATGTAGGTGGCGCGCGGAACTGTTTTCTCCGGGTCGCGAGCCTCTTCGCGAAAAACGGCAGTTGCCTCGAATCCAGCAAAACAGGTCACGCCAAAAAGGACAGCAAGACCAATCGAACCAGATGTAATGGCGCTTGGGGTTAGCCACTCAAAGCCAATGCCATTTGCGCCACCCTTGCTCACCACGCTCGCCTCCCACGCGAACACTACAATGACTTCCAATATCAAGGCGGCAGTCAAGACCTTCGCTGATAGGCTAATTCGGAAATGTCCGAGAATCCCCACCAGCAGCGCAAGTACCAGTGTCCATTGCCACCAAGGCAGGCTCTCTATTCCAATCCATGACAGTGAAATGGAAGAAAAGATGACACCGGCATAAAGATAGGCGCCCACCAACATGAACGTATAAGCCAGGATCGCCATGAACGCGCTCCCCAAGCCCAGGGGGCGGCCAAGGCCGGCCGTGATGTAAGCGTAGTAAGCGCCCGCATTCGGAACGTGTCGCGCCATCGTTGTGAAGCCCACGGCGAACAGCAGCATGAGAGCTCCTGCAGCCAGGTACGTCAGGGGGGCACCTAGGCCGTTGCCAGCCCCGATAATAACGGGGATCAACCCGATGATGATCGTAAGTGGTGCGTTGTATGCCAATACGGTGAACACGATATCCATCGTGCCCAAATGTCCTTTCAGACGATGGTTTGCACCTGAAGCTGCAGCCGGTGAACCCGCTGAATACTCAAGCTTTTCGGAATAGCTCATACATTCCCCTTGCTGCTGCCAAAGCAACTGCTCAAATGACGATCGTTAAAAAACGGGCTGAGGCTTACACCTGGTTTATCGCTCGTTTCTTCGTTTCGAATCTGCGTGAGGCGCAGAGTCAATGGCAGGGAATCTAAGGGCCGCCGCGATCGGGATTTGGATAAGGCATCCCATCGAAAGGGCTTAAGGCTAATTATTTTTACTCTACTGGCGCCATAACAGGTGCCTATGTAGGTTGCTGTGCTCGCTCCGTCATGGGTTTTTTCACTCCCACACGGTTGATGCCAGCGCTGTGTCTGGAATAGGGGCATGCTTCACCTCTTGTTGTTGTGTTTTGCGTGTCTGCGCGTAGCCCATTTAAAATCTACGCCCACAAATATTTTTAGACAAGGCCTTTTGAGGTTGGTAACGTAATCCTCAGTGGCTGTTATTGGTCGCTAACAGTAAATGGCCTACTGAGATAAGAAAAATGGCCTTTTTTGTCGCTATCTGCTGCCAATTTGCTAATTCATGTGCTACGCCAGATTTAGATCCGAAATCGGGTTTTTCACCCTGGTGTAGGGGGCAGGCACGCGATACCACGAATTTTTTCGTGGGACGACGAGACGTATAGGTGGGCGAAATGAGTACAAGATCGAGTGAAAGCTACGACTACATTTTGGTAGGTGCAGGCTCTGCAGGATGCGTTTTAGCCAATCGGCTTTCGGAGGATCCGGAAGTCAGGGTGTTGGTAATCGAAGCAGGCGGGCCTGATCGAAAATGGGACTTCCGTATTCAGATGCCGGCTGCGCTCACCTATCCGCTCACAGGAAAAACGTATAACTGGCAGTTTCTTACCGAGCCGGTGGAGTCGTTGAACGGGCGTCGTATTCCGTATTTCCGAGGCAAGGTGTTGGGCGGCTCTTCCACTATCAACGGCATGGTTTACATCCGCGGCAATGCCATGGACTACGATAATTGGGCCAAGGATCCGGAGCTTAAACACTGGTCGTACGATCAATGCCTACCCTATTTCAAGCGAGCGGAATGCTACGACCAAGGCGAAAGCGAGTACCGGGGTGGAAGCGGCCCCCTCCACGTGACCAAGGGGTTCGGAGCAAGTCCCCTCTATCAGGTCTTTCTAGAAGCGGCGCAGGAAGCGGGGCACGCGCACGTTAACGACCAGAATGGTTATCGGCAGGAAGGCTTCGGCCGTCTGGACATGACAGTCCACAACGGCGTTCGGGAAAGCACTGCAAAAGCCTATCTCCATCCGGCTATGGCTCGACCTAACCTCGAAGTTATCACGGGTGCCCTGGTTCGATCGGTCGCTTTCGAAGGAACCCGCGCGGTAGGGGTGAGCCTTCTCAGCGAAGGCAAGGAGCAAATCATTCGCTGCGATCGTGAGGTCATTCTTTGCGCGGGGGCAATTCAGTCCCCGCAAATTCTAATGTTGTCTGGTGTCGGCCCCGCAGAGGAGCTGACCAAGCATGGGATAAAAGTGGTTTGTGACTCCCAAGGAGTAGGGAAGAATCTGGGGGATCATATCGAATACATTGTGGCCTACGACTGTACAAAACCGGTCTCCTATTACTCGGAATTAAAGCTTCACCGCCAGGCAGCAATCGGAGCGCAATGGCTTGCCACTCACAAAGGGCTTGGTGCTTCCAACTTCTTCGAGGCCGGTGGGTTTTTGCGATCTTCACCTGATAAACCTTGGCCAGATGTGCAGCTCCATTTTGTAGGCGTTGCTGCCGAGTACAGCGGTCGCATGGCAGCAGAAGGGCACAGCTATCAAGTTCACCTAGGCCCTCAGCGTCCACTGAGTCGCGGATGGGTTACATTGGCTTCGGCAGACCCTACAGCTGCGCCGCTGATTCAGCCCAATTGGCTCACCCATGATCAAGACTGGATTGATTCACGCAACGCGATACGTTCAACCATCGACATCATGGAACAAGAAGCTTTCAGGCCTTATCGAGGTAAGCAATTGAAGCCCACCCCTGACATGATGACTGATCAGGGATTAGACCAATTCATCCGCGAGCACGCAGAGTCGGGTTACCACTTCTGTGGTACCTGCAAAATGGGAAGTGGCCCAGAGGCCGTTGTTGATGGGGAGCTCAGGGTCAAAGGTATCCAAGGCCTAAGGGTCGTTGACGCCTCGGTCATGCCTGAAGTCACCAATGGCAATACCAATGCCCCTACGATCATGATCGCAGAACGTGCCGCTGACATGATTCGTGGTCGTCAGCCGTTACCGGCGAACAATGCGCCTGTATACAGGGCTCAACTTGGAATCCCCTCAGCTATCAAAACATACGCGTAAGATCGTCTAGTCGAAAAGGCTCTCGCTGAACCCGAGAGTCTTTTGGTCTGAGCAACGTTATGCCTTTTCCTCCTCTCTCCGGCATTTTAGCCGTGCCTCATGCCTGCCCAATGAGTCCCATCGTTGGGCATTCGGGGTCTTTCGGTGTGTCCAGTGTAAGCGTTCAGCGAAGTCACCTTACTTTTCCCCGTTCGATTTTGTACCTAACGAGTCAGCTAAGACGAAAGTCCCGGATTGCAGTAAACGTCTGAACATCGCGTCTTGCACGGCACTAACCTGTACACAATAATGTTGCAGCACTTGATCAATGGCGGTAGCTGCCAGCAAGGCCGCCGGTCGTCTAGCGACCCACGGAAGACATTCACTATGGAAGGGACAATGCCTTCACTGCCTATCGGGCCCATCGCATCTGCACCTGAATGTCGCCCCCCTTCCAAGCGGAGCCATGTAGGTCGGAGTGTCAAGCTCATGCCCATGACCAAGAGCCACGCGCAAGAACTATGGCGCGCTGCTCAAAAGGCGGACGAGAGTTGGACATATCTCGGCTATGGCCCGTTCGGATCCTACGAGGACTTCGAAGCACATGTGGCTAGACTTGAAGGGCTTCTAGACCAGCCATTTTTTGCTGTTCTACCCTCCAATGGAAACGTTAGCGGATGGATTTCGTTTTGCGACATCGATACGGATAACGCCGCTCTTGAAATAGGCAGCATCTGGTTCTCACCAGAAATGCAGCGGACTCGACCCGCAACCGAGGCGATATACCTGCTTATTGACCACGCTTTTTCTATTGGATTCAACAGAGTTGCTTGGCGGTGTAACGCGCTCAATATGCCCTCTCGAAATGCGGCGCTACGACTAGGATTTTCCTTTGAGGGCATTTGGCGTCAAGCTCAAATTATCAAAGGCAGATGGCGCGATACAGCTTGGTATGCTCAATTTGCAGAAGAATGGCCAGCTAACAAGCTCCTTATTGAGCGGTGGCTGGCCGATGATAACTTCGACGCCAATGGCCGTCAGTACACCTCGCTACGGTGAGAGGTGAGGCTAGCAGCCCGACCAACATTCCTTTTTACAACGACGCCTATGGCGATTGGGGGCCACTATGCAGACTTCGCTGGATCACTTAGTCATCGTGGCGCCTACGTTGGTAGCGGGTTGCCGCTTCGGCAGTCAGCGACTGGGTGTTGAGGTTCAACCAGGCGGTTGCCATCCGCTTATGGGAACCCATAACAAACTGCTGCGGCTGGGTACACATTTCTATCTAGAAGTGATCGCTATTAACCCAGCGGCCCTGCCTCCAGATCGGCCTCGGTGGTTTGGCCTGGACGGGTTACCAGACAACGTATCTCCTCGGCTAGCCCATTGGGTAGCTAAAACCGACACATTTAAAAAACGCTCAGCCCGGTGCTCGCAGAGGTCGTCGGCCATGTGCAGACGATGAGCCGAGGCGAACTGTGCTGGGATATTACAATTTTAGCGGACGGCAGACTGCCTTTGGAGGGGGCCGCTCCCAGCCTGATTCACTCGGGACAGCCGGTGCACCTTGCGACGATGCTTGAAGATAAAGGCTGCTCATTGCAGGTGCTCGATATCTTTCATCCTTCGCCAGAGAGGGTTAGCCACCTGCTTGACACCATGAATTTTTCGGGGCCAGTTCGACTCCATAGGTGCGATAGCATTGAGGCGTCACGCTTGGTTTCCTATATCGAAACTCCAAGTGGCCTCAGGACTTTATAGGGCAAACATCGCACGCGAGGGTTAGTTGTAATCGATTCACGCTGAATGGTAGCCCGCCTAAATCACCTCGCTTACGTCAGAAAGGCACCCACCGATGCGGCAGCAGTTGATCAATCTCACTGGCACGATGCGTCGGCAGCCGCGTCAGCACATCCTTGAGATAGGCATACGGATCGTGCCCATTCATACGCGCCGACTGGATCAGACTCATGATCGCCGCCGCCCGCTTGCCGCTGCGCAGCGACCCCGCAAACAACCAGTTCGACCGCCCAAGCGCCCATGGCCGGATCAAGTTCTCGATCTGGTTGTTGTCGATGGGCACAGCACCATCTTCCAGGTAGCGCGTCAGCGCTACCCAGCGTTTGAGGCTGTAATCCAGGGCCTTGGCCGTGGCCGAACCTTCGGGCACAAGTTCACGCTGGGCCAACATCCACTCATACAGTTTTTCAGCGATGGGTAAGCACAGTGCGGCTGAGCCGCACCGAATACCGCGATCACCCTGGCCAATGCCGTCTCGGTACCGGCGCGCATGTCCATCGGCTCGGTGGCGAGCCAGATGGAGTCGATGCGAATCATCGCAGAAGGTCTCGAAGAAAGGTCGCGCAGGCAGCAGCATCTTCAGTGGGCCAGTTCACTTTGACGGCGCCGCGCGGGTGCTGGATTTCAATACAGATATTCGAGGATGCTGGGTGCAAGTTTTGCCCGGCCAGCGGCATGGGTAACGGAATGAAGGCAGTTTGCAGCACTGTGCTTTTCTGCGCTTGCAGCCGAATCCATTTGTGGACGAGGTTTGCGTTGAGGCTATGGTTGAGTGCGATGCTGGCAATCGAAGCACCGGGCTGGGCACACTCTTGCATGACTTGGGCTTTGAAGGACTTGGAATAGGAACGGCGTGTTGGCTGCATGAAATACCCGCTCAAAAGGCTAGAACTGGTGCCCACTTAAATTTAAGTGCACACCATGTCTTGGCTTTGCGGGGATGGGTAGATGACTTGGCCGGACGCATAGTGCGCCAGTTAAAGCTGGCAGAGGATAGTCGATGAAAGTTCGATACTGGTAAGAAATGGCGAATCAACCTGACCCCGAGTCATGCATGTTGCACCGCGAGGTGCAGGGTGAAGCGTTGACAGGGGAAACCGATGGGCCAGCCATTGAGCCGCGTAATCAGGAATTCGGGATGCCGATGCTGTTATGCGAAGCAGAAGGCAATACGGAGCATGGCGTTATACGCCAGTCATGCTCTGATCCCGCGCGGTCGGAGACCCTGTGCACGTCGGGAAGTCCTTTGCACAGAAACTGGGAGATCTCAGCGGTGCCCGGTGCGCAAGCACCGGGCGGAGCAGGAAAGGCCAAAAGCCGTAACCCTGCTGCCTACGCCGCTGAGAAGTCGGATACGTCCGTAGTATCTGAGAAGCCGTCGAACAAAGGGCCTAGCCCTGCGGAGATAGTGGAGGAAAGGGACGTAGCCAAGGGAAACACCGACAGGCCTCCCGTGCCCCGGACACAGAGCCGGATCAGTTGCGCGTCGATGGGACTTGAAGGTGTACGTGAAGCAGCCCGCAGGAACAAGGGCATGCAGTTCACGGCATTGCTGCACCACATCACACCACAGTTATTGGCGCAGAGCTTTTATGCGCTGCGCCGCGATGCTGCGGTGGGCGTGGACGGCCTGTCGTGGCGAGACTATGAGGAAGGTCTTCTCCAGCGTGTGACCGAGTTGCACGGAAGGCTTCACAAAGGAGCTTTTCGAGCAACGCCATCGCGGCGGGTCTATATTCCCAAAGCTGACGGCAGGCTGCGTCCGCTGGGCATTGCCTCTCTGGAGGATAAGATCGTACAACAAGCAGTAGTCACTGTTCTGAATGCGATCTATGAAGAAGACTTTCTTGGATTCTCGTATGGGTTTCGGCCGGGACGTAGCCAGCACGATGCGCTGGATGCATTAACGGTCGCGCTGAAAAGCCAAAAGGTGAACTGGATACTTGATGCGGATATCACGTCGTTCTTTGATGAGATCGACCATGAATGGATGCTGATGTTTCTGGGACACCGAATTGCAGACCGGCGCTTGCTCGGGCTTATCTGCAAATGGCTTCAAGCGGGCGTTGTGGAGGATGGCCGTAGGGTGGCTGCGACCAAGGGGACGCCCCAAGGCGCAGTGATATCGCCGCTGCTGGCAAATATCTATCTTCACTACGTGCTGGATCTATGGGCAAGGCAGTGGCGCGAGCGCCACGCCCGCGGCGATGTGATTGTCGTGCGCTACGCGGATGACAGTGTGGTGGGGTTCAGGACGAAAGTGCAGGCTCAGCAGTTTCTGGTGCAGTTGCAGGAACGGTTGGCCAGGTTCGGCCTATCGCTCAACGCCTCGAAAACACGACTGATCGAGTTTGGTCGTTTTGCTGTGACGAATCGCAGGAAACGAGGTTTGAGAAAACCGGAGACTTTTGATTTCCTGGGTTTCACCCACTGTTGTAGTGTCAGCCGACGGGGTGACTTCCAAGTACTGCGACTGACCGTCAAAAAGCGTATGCGTGCGACGCTTCTTGCTATCCGCGAGGAGTTGAGTCGCCGGCGTCATGACTTTGTCCGGGTTCAAGGGCAATGGCTCAAACGTGTGGTAAGCGGTTACTTCAATTACCACGCGGTACCGGGGAACCTGATACGTCTTGGTGGTTTTCGTTTGGCGGTGTGCCGTCTCTGGCGGCAAGCCCTTAAGCGTCGCAGCCAGCGTAATCGGCTTCAATGGTCACGTTACGGACGCCTTGCCGATCTCTATATCCCGAGACCTAGAAATGCACACCCTTACCCTGAGGATCGCTTTGCGTCACATACCCGAGGCAGGAGCCGTATGCGGTAGTTCCGCACGTACGGATCTGTGCGGGGGGCGGCAGGTAACTGCCGTTCCTACCGCGACCCTCTCAGGCATTCTCAAAAGCGATTTAATAGCCGCCATTGGCTTTGAATGGATGCTTCGTTACCCTTCGAACACGGAAGAGGAATCAAGATGACAACAGGTGCTACAAACGCCCAGGTGATACGCGATCTTGTAGGGATCAGCTCTGACCTTAAATGGTCATCAGTTGAGCTTTCGCGAATCGCTGACCGCCTTGAGGCTGCTGGAAACTCTGCTGATGCCCAAGCAATACTTCGTATGATCCAAGTCTTCCAAGACGGTGAACAGCGCTTGGCGCTGATAGCCAAAAAGGTGAAGTCCGGCGCGGTCGGATTTCCACCTGAGGAGCGGCTTTACGTCGAGCGGTGAAGGAGAATGTCGGGGCTCTTGTATGGCGTTACAGAGTCCCGCAGGTGCAAACCTCTTACTTAGTTAATGATTTACATAGCACTCCACCAGGGACGACCTGATTAAGGGCTATCACGTTCTTCCTCCTAGTCGTAAGTGGCAACGCGTTGGCCGGTTGCCACCTCAAAAACAGATCAATGCATCACGGTTGGCTTCGACAGGTTTGGGCCAGAAACGCATTGTGGTAAGTCCTCGTTGGACAGGTCTGGCTTGATGCCAAGCGCAACCGCTGCCTGATGAGCCTTGCCTCGCAATCCCTTTTTTCGTCCATCAAGCACTTGATAGCAAGTAGCTGCGTCCAAGTCATGTGCGAGCGCAAAAGCCTGTACTGATATTCCATGGTTTTGTAACCAAAGCTTGGCTTGCGCAGGTGTGCGTAACCTGTTCATATTTATTACTTCCATGTGGTGATAGATTTAAAGTAGTTGGGGATTTAGATTTTGCCGAGTGTCGCGATGAAAGGCGGGCCGATAGACCTATTTGGAATAAATGACTGGACTCGTGGTTATGATTTAGTATCTATTAATAGGCTATAGCCCACCATCTAAGGAATACTATGTCTCGTTTAGCTGAATACCGAAAACTCGAACAACAGTTAGCCGCTCAGCTCGCCGAGCTGGATGCCATGAAAAATGACTCCGGTCTCAAGGCCGAAATGGAGTTTGAGACCAAACTGCGCGGCCTGCTCGCTGAGTATGGTTATAGTCTGCGTGACGTGGTCAACTTGCTGGATCCTGCGGCTGCGAAACGCGGTAAGTCAGCACCGCCGGCGCCGTCAGAGAAGGGCACACGGAAGGCGCGTTCGTTGAAGGTCTACAAGAATCCGCATTCAGGCGAAATCGTCGAGACCAAGGGTGGCAATCACAAGCTTCTTAAGGCTTGGAAAAATGAGCATGGCTCGGATGTTGTAGAGTCTTGGCTCTCCAAGTAATTCGGGCGATGCGAAAAGCCGCTTTTGGCGGCTTTTTACTGGCGTGAAGAAATCTCTATTCTGAATCGCGCAAATCATTGCAACATCAGCTTTTGCCTTGTCGTGACCGCTCTAAATCAAAGGCTGGGTAGGTATAGATACAGGTAACCCTGCGTGTCGGCAATGAGTTTGAAGGCAAAACGTTTGAGCTGATCCACGAAGCCGACACGCTCAGCAAGCTTTTGGCAGAGCAAGACGCAGTGAAGGCGGCCAAGAAGAAATACCGATATGTCCAGGTCGTGTCGGTTAAGTCTATGTGAGAGGACGGCCCAACAGTGCTGGATGGGACTCAATCTCGGGCCGTTACAAGTTATCCAGAAGCTGATTTTGGGCAACCACACGAATCATCAGGGCATGTCCTGTGCGCCCTCCAGGCATTAGAACAGGCCTAAAAAAAGGCATGTTCTACGGATGGCTTAATTCCTGTTGCTTCAGGGGGGCGACCAACGTCGCCACTGTACCATCTTCAAATTTGAGCACTTCACACCAAGATGCGATGGTATGTAGTGCTTCGACTGCCGACCAGTCATTTTTTGAAACGTAACTGACGGCAGCAGATCCCCCGCATGAGTCTGCAG
Source organism: Pseudomonas sp. PvP027 (assembly GCF_017833005.1). Classification (NCBI taxonomy): domain Bacteria; kingdom Pseudomonadati; phylum Pseudomonadota; class Gammaproteobacteria; order Pseudomonadales; family Pseudomonadaceae; genus Pseudomonas; species Pseudomonas sp. PvP027. Next base: position 120,525 of record NZ_JAFIBK010000001.1, read on the forward strand.
TACTCAATCGAAAGTCATTTTGGGCACCTGGGCAATCGTACGGCCAGTCGTGATCTCACTCGTGTCACCTGTCGCCTTCAGTCGCTTTATCGGCCCGGGCGTTGATCTTTCGGGTGAGCTCGTCAGGGGTAGGGGGTAAATGGATGCTCAACACTTTGAGCTTTTTCACCACAGGCGAGCCCATGACGATTTCGTTGACGGAAATACGCCGCTCCTCACATGGTTCGTCAGCGGCCTTCCAGGCATCATCAAACGCGATCTTGACGGTGTAGACATGTGAAACCTCGCAGGAAACTCGGTAACTGCGTTCCTGTTGCTTCCAAAAGTCCGACTTTCGAAGGATTTCGACTTGTGAGGGATTCCAACCTTCTTGAATTGCTCGTTGTTTGAAGGCTTCTTCGATGCACGTCGTTATGGGTTGAGACGTCTCACTTAAAGCTGATTGAAATGCGACCTGCCACTGCTCATATGGTGGAGAAGGGCAGGTCAATTCTGCGGCGTGTTCTGTGATGCCCTTTTTATAATTTTGTGCAAGAAGTGCGTCAGAGGAGCCGCCAGGGTCGCGAGAATGCTTAGCCGCTGAAGCCTCCAATTGCTTAAGTGTGCTATTGGCGAGGTCAAGGGGCTGTACCTGGGTCGATTTCAATTTTTGAGCGACAGCGTCTGGCGCCTTCTCATCGAAGATATCCACCGAAAGTGACTGCCAGGTTCGTTGCAACATGAGCCCCAGACTGCTCGGCAACTCCTGCTGTCCTAACAGGCTTGAAAGCTTCAGGTTGTAGTGCTGGCTCTGAAGCCTGGCCAAAGTTGACTCCGCTGTCATCGCCTCCGCGACAGCTTTCTTTGCCCGAGCCTTGGCATCACGCTCGGATTTTTCAGACGCTGCAATTTTCTGGTTTAGGGCAAGAATCTGGCCCTCAATGGCAGACCTCTCATCAGCCAGCGCTTTGTTTTTGGCTTCACCGGCCAACAGCGAATCTGTTTGCTTCTCCATCTGTTGTTGAAGCTTGCGCTGATCAATTTGTAGACGGGCAAGATCTTCGGAAATGACTTCTTTCTGGAAGACTGGCCTAACGGTGTAGACGTAGCCGACCACTACGACTGCCAACATGAGCACCTGGGAAAGGTTGGCTGCCAGGCTTGAGTACGACACGCTTTTTGTTAGCGTCGAAGAGGAATGCGCTGGGAGGGAAGCCTGGCTCTGTACCGCCGCATTTGTTTTTTTGTGGAAAAAGCGAGCGTACCGATTACGAGTTGCCACAGAAAATCCTGTTCAGATAAGTGGTAGTGAATGTATGGGTGTCTGCATAAAGCGGCTGAATGGTACAAAGATCTCGTGAAGTTGCTATGGGCTGTTCAATCGCCGGACGAGATGTGTTTCGTCTGGCGTACAGCGAAGGCCTCCACAAATGCTTCTCCTAAATATTTTGCCACTGCAGTCAGTAGCCTGGGCATGGATTCCATCGGTTGCCGGTCTGGTGCATGTCATCCACCTGCAAAATCCGGCGCTTCAGGCCTATGGAGTAAGGACGGCGCTTCAGCAATAGATGCCATACTATGGCCATCCCGTACCAAAATATCTTTAGGAGATCGTGGAAGTGGCGAGTCCGCAGTCGCGCTGGGCTTGAGGTAGAGGCCGCGGCGGATCCCTTGCGATCGTGTGAAATAATCTTGCTGAGCGGGCATAGGTTGATCAATTAGGAGTGAGACATGAGGGGTAAAGCCCATCCTTTCCCGTTTGATGCGCAGGCGGAGCTGGTCATGAGAGCGTTCATCAAAGCAACGGGGGAAAGGCTCGATCAAGCGCGCAAACAACTGGGTGGTGGCGATGAAGTCCAGCGCTTCAGCCACGGAGGATCGTGGCAGTCACATCACAGCTATGCTCCTGACCGCGTCGACCAGATGCAGACCATTGAGCATGAAACAAGGTTGCGATTTGAGGACATCATGGAGGGCCGCCTCGACGTCATTGAGCGCACGGTAGATGAAATTTCTAACGGCATGGCGAACAGCTTTGCCAAGGCGTTTTACCAGATGATTTCCGATACGTGCGAAGAGAGCGGCAACGTCATAGATGGCTCAACAGGGAGCTTGGGCGAGCAGATGCTCAAAGCCATCGAGCGAGTCGCATACTCGGTGGGTCGGGATGGGCAAGTATCGCTTCCAGAGTTTCGCATGCACCCTAGCCTTGCCTATAGTCTCCATTCTGATCCGTCGCTCCAGGAACCGGAACTGCTGGCGAGGGTAGATGAGGTCACGAAGCTTAAAACAGCCCAAGCGTTGTCAGAGGAAGCCACGCGAAAATCCAAATTTCGTAGCAGGGAGCAGTGATGTCCAAGGTTTTGCTGTGCATCGGTTGTGACGATTATCAGTCTCTCGATAAGCTATCTGGAGCCGAGCGTGACGCGCTTGCTATCCATACCGCGCTTTCCACGGGGCCATTGAGCAATATCAAACCAGCGGACGCCTATTTGCTTGACTCTCCGGCCCGGCATCAGCTGGATGCTACGCTGCTTGATATTCAAGATCGGTACGATGAAATCGAGAGTTTCACGCTCTTTTTTGCAGGCCACGGCGGAGAAGCCAATGAAAGTTATTTTCTTTGCCTGAGCGATACTCGAGCCGATCGCCTTTCAACCACTGGGTTTGCGCTCAGTCGTTTGTTCGAGTTTTTCAACGAGCTCAAAGCAGCGCACTGTAACGTCATCATTGATGCCTGCAATGCAGGCGGTATGGTTTCTAATTTGGGCATCCTGCTAAAACCCGAAGTGATTGGTAAGGCCAAGACATTCGGCGTTTCTTTTTTTGTATCGTCTGCGGCTGATCAGTACGCGGGCGAAACCAGTCGTGGTGGGTATGGCACCCTAGCATTGCTGAAAGTGCTGGATGGAGAGATCGACACGGGTTCTCGGGCGAGGATGCTTGATCTGGTCGATATCGGCCGACCCGCAGCGCAATATGTGGCAGAGCAGACCCAAGGAGGGCAAATGCCGTCCGTATGGGGCGTCAACCTCTACGGTCATATGCCGCTGTTTGGCAATCCGCACGCTACTGACAATCCAACATCCTCTTTGCTAGGGCTCACCGGGATATCACCGGCATCCCTAGGTGGGCAAGCCATCAGCAGTCAATCTGCCGAGCTCTACGCGCTCATGTTCGCCCCGGAGCACGAGCTCACTCCGGAGAAGCTTTTTCCTGTCCTCACCAAGTTTGTTGATCGATTGGCCGACATACCCAACTCAGTTGCGCCCTTCATTGGCGGGATCTGGCAATCATTGGAAAAGAGTACAGGGCGTCACGCTAATAGTTTCTCACGGGTAGAGCTAAGCGCTACTTGCATAGCTCTGCTCCTTGGTACATCGCACAAGTACAGCACCTCGCGCGACGGCATAGAGGGGCTCGCGCACGAGATCGTAGGGGAGGTTGAGCATCTGCTCCGCGACATCGTCCAAGGACTTCAGGAAAACCCCAGCTCGTTGTGCCGTCATGGCATTCCAGATCTGTTCTACCTTCCGCAACGCATATCGCGAATATTGGGTTGGGCCGGCGCAGCGGTGCATCTGGCTCGGGAGCTCGGCATCAGTAATGCTCCACTCAGAGAGGCACTGGAGCAACTCAGCGTTTTTCTGATGGAGCACTACGCAAGTGTGTGTGCTGGCATGAGCGAAGACGAAGCGCCGTACTGGGCCGCGTTCCTTACAGCCATCAAAACCGATGACCTGAATGGCCTTGGCGAGCTGGTCGTCAGCACACTAATCAACGCTCTCGTGGAGCATGAGGGCCGGCTTGCCAGGCCCTTGCTGCCGGGGAAGGATGCGTACGCGTATCTCAAGGCACGCGCTGATAAGGACTCGGCTGCCTTGAAACCCTTGTGCAACTCGCCTTCTGAGACATTATCGCTTGTCTTTCTCATGAGTGGACGACATTCGCTGGAAGAGGAATTGGACTACAACCTGACGAGTCTCGATCACGCGCGCCTCAATATCTTCATTCCCCAAAGTTACCTAGAGTTCAGCCAGCCGTTCGTTCCTAATGGGATAAACCATGTTTTCCAGATCGGCCATAAGGTCTGGACGGTGGCAGATGTTGCCGAGCGTTGGAAGACTGCGTGCATCCCGCAAATGGAAAACGACACATCGCTGCGCCATGCTACAACGAGAATCGGCGCGCTTTGCGCGTCGCTAATCTTTCCGGATCGTGTGCCTTGGTTCCTTCTCAGAGATTGAGGCAGGAACGGGCGGCCGTGCCGACTACTCGACTGTGTGGCTGGTCAGCCTCAATCGGAGCTAGAGTCTCATCGGAGCACTCCTGCCACAGATGGTTTGATAGTTCTGAAGAAACAGTCCATTACTCCAACAGCCCTCATTCTTACGATCGGCGCATGGGATAATCACCGCATCCTAAATGTCCTTCGAGATCGATATGAAAACTGCTATGGGAGTAAAGATTGCTGTTGGAGCATCATTGGTGTTTTCGATCTTCGCAGCGGTTGCGTTCTCTAACGCTGTGATCCTGAAGGGCGCGACCCCAGCAGTTCAGGCGTTCATGTATCAGGCCAGCATTCTGCTCGTATAAGTTGGAGTAGAGTCGTGCCGTAAGGCAATCAACGTCAACGTAACGCTCAAGGTCTTCTACAGTGAGCTATCGGAGCCGGTACAGACCTGTTTTCCTTGCTGAAATAACCGCCCGGTGAGCTTCGCGTCACAGCTCTTCGCTGGAGGCGCGAAGCCGCTAGTATCAGTTCTCGCAACCCAACTGGTGAAGCGCCATGACCGTAATGCTGTGTCCGAACCACATTGCGGGGCCTGGGCACAGCGACCAAAACGTTGCCGATCTCATCCGTCAGAACCTACCCGCAGATGGATGTCACCAGATCGACCATGGGTTGCGCCCCTCGCATGTCCGAGATGATTTCCGACCGCTACTAATCAAGAATCGGCGCGGTGAACCGCGTAAAGTCTTGCTCCATCCCCGGTTCGTATGCTGAACGGGGTTCGTGCAGGGCTAAAACCGAATGAGGCGCTCTAGGTCAAAGGCTGCGGCTCCTCTTGAACAAACAAAATCCATCAGATCATGGAACCATGCATGTCAAAACCTCCTGAGGTACACGAGCCGCTTTCAGTCACGGTGTGCAATCCCTACATCCCGCCTAGTGAGTATCGCGAAGAGATGGTTAAAGCTTTGGAGTGCATCGGCCAGCATCTGACCAAGTCAGAATTTGAAGACCTTGTGCTCAAAAAACTCCGCCTGGAAGATTCAAAGCCTAGCGAAGCGCAATACCTCCAAGCGGCCGTTGAGCTCACGGTTTGCGCACACTACGCACGATTTTTTCCTGAAGGGTTCTTCTACGAAGACAAGGTAGCGCCGCCTAGAGATGTCGACTGCTCATTCCAAAACGAGGGCTACAAATTCAACGTTGAAGTGAAGTGCGCTGACTTCACCGCGAAGCAAAAAATTGACGAGAGTGGCGCATTCATCATGAGAGCGGTCGGCCGGATGCCCGACTACAACGACGCTGCTGCTAAGCTAAAGGAGACCTTTGCAAGCGGGGGCAATGAGCTTGTGAAGGGGCTCCATATGGACAACAAACTTAAGGCGTATCTGATGGACGCCCATGACAAATTTCCTGATCCGACCCGGCAGGACGAATATAACGTCTTGGTTGTAGGCTGCGATGATCAAAATGACATCATGCAATGGGAAGGTTATCTCACTGGAGCTCATGGGCTTTTCACTGAGCAGTCCTATGCGCCTACGGATGACTACGACAATGTCGACATGGTCGTCCTTACCAACCTCTATCACCGTCATAAGTCGGTAGAAAAAAAAGACAAGTTGACTGGCCATTGGTGGTTCGGCGAATCGTTTTCGTTGCTGTACCAAAATCCTCGCTCCACTAAGCCTCAAGAGATGGCGTTAGCGTTTGCCAAGACCTTGCGGTTTTACAACAATGAGATTACGCAGCATCGAATGGAGGGGGATGCCCCCGACTGGCTCAAGAAACGACTAGCTATACCGCACTATGTGGGAGACGTCCTGATGCGCAACGGTCAGTACCTATTTCAACCGGGCAAGAAAGGGAAGTCGTCCCCAGGCAGCGAGGCCATGCAAATAGAAGTCTAGATACTCCTGATTTCGGACTCTCGATAGTACTATGCACCCACAACTTCCGAGACCGCTCACGAGCGGCCTCAAAAACAAGCAGTGCTACATGATCGATATCTCATGCTCATGCAGCCAGCCTGCTTTGACGATACTGGTCATGGCTGCCTCAGGATCAGATGTGTAAAACACGATTGCCAAGCTTTCCTGAGCGCGACTGCAGGTTACGTAAAACAGTCGGCGAGTACGGGTCAAAGCGTTGTCCTCGCCATCTGCTTCTTTTTGGCGGTCGCCTGGCGAGGGCGGTACAACCCCGAGGGCTTTCTCATAGCTCCATAAGAACCCAGCGGCCTCTTTATCGTCGATGATGACCATTACTCTCGGAAACTCGAGACCCTTCACCCCTTGATGGGTGCCGTAAGGTGAAAGCTCGCTACAGTATCTCGCGTAGGCCGCGAGCTGTGAGAAAGGGCTTCGAATCAGCAGGCGGTAGGCATGGACTTCAAGCACTTCCCGGTCGCCAGTGTCTGGGAAGTCCTCCTCGGTCGGCCCCATATCAAGCGCTGTACGGAGCCGATCCGGCAACTCCAGAAAATGTGTATTAGCGATCACTCCTACGACATCGCTGATGGTTGGATCAGCGTCTGCAAATAGAGCGAGGAGTGCGTCGGCGCCTCTACCGGCCTGCGCTATCGTAGATGCTTGATCGAGCGACGCTGCCAGCCGATCGCGGGTCAGTAAGGGCGAACGAAGCCTCACGGCTTCCATCAATCTGAAACTGTCTACTTGGGCTGCATCCAGGATCGGCATCACGCCTTCAACAAAAACTCGTAATGCCGGGAGGGTGCCATCGAGCAGACCGGTTTTGAGGTGTTCTACCTGATATAACGGTACGAATACACCATCGAATCCCATCCGACGGCTAGCCATCTTGTGTTCCAAGATCAGAGTCTTCCTACCCTCCATCCCTGAACTCCAACTACTGTCGCCAGTCAGTTCGGCCATGCGCTTGGCAACTTCGTCTTCTGTCTGAAAGGTAGATGTCGGTTCGCTTCTGATGCAGTACATCCGCACCGTTCCCAATGGAGCATCGTCACGGGGCTTTTGCTGGTGCGTATCCGCCGGGGCTCTTATTGCGTTGATCAGCTCAACTACGCGTATCGGGCATCGCCTGTTCAAAACTTTCTCAGGTTTAGCCCAATCCATCGGCACCGCTGACGCAAGATTTTGCATGCCGTGACCATAGATGCTTTGCATTGTGTCCCCTAGCAATCCAAGGCAAAAACGATTAGATGCCTGAGACTGCACTGCTAGGAAAGCTTCCATCAACCGAGCCATGGTGTCTTGGCTTTCATCGATTAGCAGTACCGGGTGTTTATCCACCAGAACGTCGAGGAGAGGGCGCTTTTGTATAAAGTCAGCAGCTAACCCAATCACATCAGAGTGATTGAGCGCCTGATGGCCTCGGTTGTCGCCTGTTGGGCTGTATGTGAAATTGAAAACATGCTGAATGTTCTCAAGCCGCTTAACTTTGCGATCCCGGTCGGCCTTATTAGCTCGATAGGTCTTGTTCTCCCCACGAGCCTTGGCTAATTTTTTCTCCAGCTCAGCAATGTCAATTGCCAGCTTGATCTTGAGCCATGCCCGAATGTCGTCATTGAATCCTTTGATCATCTCCCATGCGAAGGAGTGAATTGTGGATACCCAAACCAACGGGTCATGCTCCAGTCGTCGCATGACCTCTTCCGCTGCGGCATTGGTGTAGGTGATGACCGCGATCTGCCGACCTTCAACAGCTAAGCGCTCGGAAAACCTTGCTTTGAAATTTCTTACTGCCTCCACAAGCGAGTAAGTTTTACCCGACCCAGCGCCCGCGTATAGGAAAAAACTCGTGGGGTTATCGAGATTCAGGCATTGCTTGATCACCTGGTCGGCGTCTGGCAGTGAGCTCATACGATCACCTCTGCGGGAGTGGTCGTCACGAGCACTAGCTCTGACTGTTTCTTACGCAGCTTTGATTCAAGCCATTCCAAGCCTTCGCGAATATATTCGGGCACGGTCAATGAAGGGAAGTCACTCGCACCGAGTACCTCCAGCGCGAACTCCGCCTTATTGCCGTCTCGCAGCGCGTCGAACATGGAGTCTCCAAGTTCCTCAGAAGTCTTGGCCGACTGGAGAGCCCGGGCGAATTGGCCGACCAAGCCGCGACCGGAGCGTGAAGCAAAATGATGCGCATTGGTGAGTACCAAGCTGTCTTCAAAGGTGTTCGCCAATACCTCAACGGGTGCTCCCCCTGCCGCAGAAAGAATGACTGAAATGGGAGTCTGGTAGGCGAGTCGAATAGCAAAAAGCTGATCAAGCTCTTGGCATTTCAGCTCATCGGCCATCTCAAGGAGATCGTCCACTTTGGCCGATGCATCTTTCATCCTAAGCCAATGTTTCAAGGTGGGGTTGTTGGTCGAGAGATCGGCACCGCGGCGAACCGGCCTAGCTGCTTTGGCCTTTCCAGCATCAAGGTCGGTGATGACCAAGGTGACGATGCCAAGTGCGTCTATGAGCGGACGGAGCCTATGTGCGTGACTCCCCCCAATGTCGAGGATGCTGATGTAGCACTGATCAAGAAACTTGAATTGGGCGCGCATAAATTGCGGCAGCAGCATCCGCTCGGCAGCTCCCTCCACCAAGATTACCGCGTCGGCAAAGAAGAGTTCTGCATGCTGAGCTCGAAGATAGCGAGTCACAAATTTCTGAGTGTACGAACCCTCTCCAAACACCGAAGATAAATTGGAAACAGTGGACACCGGTACCTGCACACCGTCCATACCAGCTGGTAGGCGCCGGAAATAGCGAAGATGCTGGTACTCAACCTCGTGGGTGACGTGGCTGGAGTGGGTGCTTACGAGCAGTTGTGTTTTTAGGTTTGGATAGCGGGTGATCAAGTCGTCTTCACAGAGTACTTGATAGGCGTGCCGCACAAAAACCTGCTGGACTTGCACGTGGAGATGCGCTTCAGGTTCTTCAATCAACACAAGGTGAATTGGCTCGATCCCTGTTGTGGTTTGTTCATCAGGATTGCGGTGTTTTTTGAGCCAGTCGTCTCGAAAACTCATCAAACGAAATATCATCCAGATGAGATTTTGATACCCCAATCCATTGGATGTCTCCGGAAGCCGCAGCACGGCTGACAAAGAGTTTGTGCGTTTGGAGTCAACCTCGAATAGAACCGCAGCCTCGTGGTTCAGTCCATCTGTCGCAGCGAGCTTAGCTTGGAGGGTGATAGTGGGATCGCTACGCCCGGGATATCCCAGCGTCTGGACTTGCAAGAGCGCCGGCCCGAAACTTGTACTTAGTCGGGTATTGAATACCGACTGGGCGGTCTCGATTGCGCGCAACGCTTCCAGGTCTGACACCTCTGGAGAATCACCAGGGTCGAGATGCTTTTCGTAGTAGCTGCGAAGCTGTTCGGAAAGCTTTTTGCCCCCTGATGACTTGGAGTCGTTCTGCCCTTCATCCCCATGATCTCCAAATCCGCGCTGAGCATTAATCTCGTGGATCTTGATCAGCCCTTCGATAGGGTTTTTTTCGAGAGGGATCGCGTGCTCTGAAAGCCTCTGAGGTGATGCCCTGCGCATCATGCCACCTGGTGTATGCAACTTTACCGGATCCAGGCGGTACGGCCGTATTGTGAATAGCTTACCAAGCCGTCGACTGAGGTAGTCGGTCAGATTTTGAGGCCAGAGACTCAAGCTCACTGGGTGTTGTCTTGAGTCGCCGCTCTCAGCATTCCTACTCTGAGGATTGTCGTTGTGGGGAATTTTCGCATCCGCATCCGCTGCTAGGACGGCGATCAACTCCTGCACGCGCTCGCGCTGTTTTCGGTAATCCATGAAAACCTCTGCGACATCCTCTGGCTCTAATCGAAACCGCATGCCGACTAGACCTCCATCCCATTCGAAATTTGGGATCAAATCTCGAACGTAATGGTACTCACCTGATTCTGCGCTGATCCAGATGTCAAGGTGAGGAAGCCAATCATCCCAGTCGTTAGCTGTTGGGAGTAGATCGCCAGGACTGGCCATCTCCCATGAATGGCCGATCTCGTCTATGCGATCGAAGTGACAGAGCGTGAGATCCTGCAGTCGAATTGCAGACGCCTTGCCGCCTAAAAATTTGCGCAAAGCGAGCATGGCAGATGACTTTCCGCTGTTATTAGCACCCACAAGCAGGGTGGTCTCAGCGGATAAATCTATTCGTACGGAGTGGAGCTTGCGGAAATTGGCTATTTCCAAGTGTTTGATTTGCATTCGTCTTCCCTGAACAGTGAAGCGGAGATGTTACGGTACAGGCGAATGTAGCTCGAAAAACGCTAGTGACCAACCTGTGACCCTGTGACCCTGTGACCGACTGAGGGTGAGTCACAGGTGTCCTTAAGTCACCTGGGCCGCATCCGCAATATTATCGGTTTCCCGAACATACGAAGCGCGCTTTGCTGGGGGCGGCGCAGATGGCTTCAAGCTGGAAAAGTCGCACCTGAATGTCAACCGTCCGACTGAGCCTCCATGTCTTCCACGGTCACAATCCCAGGCTGCAGCCAATGATCATCCGGGATGACAAATCGAACGTTAGATTCCGTCTCTGGGTTCATCTCCAAACTCAATGCCCAGCGAGGGATCGACAAAGCAGAGCTCACGTCAGCCACTACATCCGCGGCAGAGTAGGACGTTCTATACCGAGTCAACCAACGATCCGATTCCGGTGGCACATCCACAAGAATCTGGCGTCCTTCCAGCGTGACCGCGGTTAACTGGCGGCGCTTATCTGCATCCATCAGATCTTCAGTTTCGAGGGGTACAGACTCAATAACGAGGGCGTGCTTGCTCTTGTCCCCTGGAGTGAAATACAGACGGGCGCCTGCTGCCACCAACCGCGCCCTGATGAACACGGCGACATCTGAATATTCGTCATTTGCGAGGAGGGCGAGAGGCTTGGCCAGGTAGCCTGCTTTGGGGGAGTCTCGCAAAGTGCCTTGGGCGTCGAAGTAGATTTCGTACACCATACCCGCGAGTACATATCGTGCAACAGGATCGGGGAAGCGCTTTAGGCGTGTCTCTAAGTTTGCCATGAAGTCCATGGCTTTTTGAGCGTTACCACACGCGGCCTGATAGATGTTGCGCCCGAGGACAAACCAAGACGTTGGAGGAAACTCCTCATCGACTATTGCCCTGAGCTTCTCGATGGCCGGATTCTGAACATACCAATTGTGGGACTGAAGTGAACTAATGATCTCATTGAGTTGGGTAGGTGCGTCAGCCTGGTAGGTTGCGTCATGGTAACCCTCCCGCTCGATAACCGCTGCAATATGATCTTCAATCGCGGATTGAGGCGCGTGAGCGTCGGGTTGAATATCCTTCAGCGGATTTTGCTGAGCGTCTGCAACAGCTTCTTCTGGAGCTTCAACCGCCTGGCCAGTCTCCTGCGCGTGGACTGGCTGCAAAGATGGATCTTCCTCTCTAGCTCCTTCGGGCTGCGGCGGTGGGGGTGCCTCTTCAACTACAAGGGGAGATCCATCAGGTGCAGCTACGGAGTTTAGTTCCGGCGGCGTAACAGTTTCGGTTGAAGTGGGGAGTTCGTCATTAGCCACCAACTCGATCTGAATCGCTGCTGCTAGCTCAGTGACAATCGAAGGATCGGTTTTCGATAATCCTTGCACTAGTAGGGAAAGAGTGCAGATCGAGACATTCGCATGACCGATTAGCTGGTCAAACTCAGAAATCAACCGAGGGTCAATAATCTTCAGTTTGGGATTGATATTACCAACTGGGATGGTACCCCTGCGGGTATGTTCAAGACGCTTCGCAGGAGCATAGACCCAATCGGGTTTCTCATCATTGGTCAGGAAAAGTACCTGCTTGAAATCAGCCTTTCGGGTAAGGCTGTACTCAAGTATCTCCATCCAAACGATGAGATCTCCGAGGCGATTTTCGGGTTTTCCATCATCCCGAAAACCTGGTGGCAAACGATGCTCTATTCGTGAGGGGCCCTCTTTTGCTGCACGATCGCATAGGGATGCTATCGCAGACTGAAGCACCGCTGGCCCTAGATGCTCTTCAATCTCAGCGTGGATTTTGTCTGGATCAAACTGGTGCTTGAATGCTTGGGTGTACTGCTTGAGTCCATCTATCGCCACTCGAAATCCCGAGAGGTAATCGTTACGTGAACCTAAAAAACTGGTCGATCTGAGCACTGTGTCGTCGACGAACAATGCTGCTGTATCCAACATCGCCTCAAGGGCTTTTCTCGGTTGGTCGTCACCTTTGCTCTTCGGGGTGTAGGAGTGCAGGGAGCTCTCTCGAACCTTGGCCAGGTACTCTCCCGCGCACCATGCCGGTAGATACAGCCGCTGCTGATTTATCGCGGACACTGCCCAATCGAAAAACTCTTGCCGGGCACCTGCATGAAGCTTGAAGAGGTATGCCAGTATGTTCGTATCAATGAATATTAGAGTTTCTGGGGACTTGGCGAGATTGGCTAGATCCGTGAGAAATTCGTCCTTGGTCTTCTTTAACAGATTGAGCCCGAGCAGCATCGTCTTTCCTTAGCATGTGCATGTGAACATGGAGCTTAGCTCCAGGGCAAAAAGGAGTCTATAGCAATGAATGGCTCCACATGTGTTGTCGATTCGGGCTTCCTAAGTGTCTGGTGAATACACGCTCAGAATCCCCTGACTGCGGGCAATGGTTTCCGCGTCAACGAAGCTCTGATCCAAAACCCTCTAAAGCCCTAGCCATGAAGGAATGCCTATCCGGATCATGTCCAAAACTGCTGACTACGGTTAGTACTGCCACCTGTTCGCTCCGAATAACCGCTGATTACAAGGTGGAAGGGATGGGTGGCGGTCTCACTCCGTTTCGCTCGGCTACTGTGGACGGTGGAGGCGGACAGTCACAACGTGCCGCGTACCCGAGAACTCCTCACACTCCGCCGGACAGCAAATCTGTCACCTTTTCACGGCTTGGCGCGTAAGCCCCGGAATGCATGCAAGACACCGACGCGCAGGCTTCCGAAAACTGCAGACGTGCCTGGGGTTGCTGAATCCCTAAGAACTGCGAGGCCAACCAGCCGGCCACGCTCGCGTCGCCAGTGCCCACAGTGTCAGCAACCTGAACGGCAATCGCTGCCTGTTCAACCTTGGCATTGTCTTCATACAACACCATGCCTTCAGCTCCGCGGGTAAACAAGATCTGCGCAGCGGAGTTCATAGCCCGCAGCTCCTCGAGCGCTTGTTCCTCATTCAGCCCGGGATAGATCTGGCGCAGATCTTCATCGGAAAGCTTGATGATGTCGGCAAGCCCCACCATGGCGGGGAACGTCACCTCGCGGTAGCGGCTACCGGAGGCGCCCGGGGCTCGACGACCCTACGCGAATTTATCAGTCCAGCATGGAGTCATCAGCCTTTCAGGCGTTAGCTCGCGCGTTCATAGCCAATGATCACTCCGGCCTTTGCCTGGAGAATGGCTACATCGAATGCGGTCAGGGCTTCGCTGGCATCTCAGCCGGCGTTTGCAGCAAATTCTCATCGAAGACCAGCATGCAACAGACGCGATGCGTGACAACTACTTCTCGGCAGACCTGGGGCTGTAGGGCGTCATCTGCCGAGCTCCGTTCGTCCTATGGCCGCTATCGTGGCCTCCGAGTCATATCCGCTACCTACGGAGCACCATCCAAACCACGCCCATGACTTGCCTGCGGCACCCCCCATGGCTTCTACGTAATGCTGTTGAAAAGGACTCCACAAGAGGAGAGGCGCGTGCGTCTCTGGCCTGAAGGGGAGAGGGTCAGCTCTGGAGTGCACGCACGCATACACACTCACGACAGTCACGTGAATAGCCGTCTCTTGAAAGGAAAGCTTACCAACGTCAATTACCACGCTCCAGAGGTAAGCACAGGAGGCCATCCGCTGTATGAGGTTTCATATGGTGGTGACAAATATGTCAAAGGCACTGCTAACCTGCTGCGTCGAACAGGCTCCCGGCTGCACATCGAGGAAGCAACACGCCTCGAATTGATTGCGGGTGACCGCTACATGGTCGAGCGGCAAACCTTTCACGAAGCGATCGTACCTGCCAACTAAGTCACCATCACCTTGATCCGCCTGCATGGTCATGAGGCTGGGCCCGTCAAAGTGCTGGGCGTCGATGGTCACCCTGAGGAGATTCAGTTTGAGCGCACCGACGTTCACCCTCATGACCTGCTGTACGCTTTCTAATCCGCCCCGTGCACAAGTGCCAACCCGCACTTTTCAAATCTGCTGCTGTTTGCCCTTGGGCTCGGCTCCACGTTTGACTCCATCCAGCGCGGCCTGATCCGAAGCCTCCAATCGCGAGGGGGCAGCCCGCACAGCCAAACCGCCAAACGAAATGCCTGCATCCACATAGCGCAACGCCGACTTCATATCCTTCCATCCCACATAGCTCATCAGCCCCTTGATGTCCCACCCGTTGGCCGACGCCCAGGTCGCAAAGCCTCGTCGCATCGAGTGGGCGCTGTACAGCTCTTCAGGCAGCCCAGCCTCCTTGAAAATGCGGCGAAGCATGGGAATCAAGCTATGAGGTTGGATGGCCTTGTCCGCCAAATTTCCCCACCGATCCAAACGGCGGAAGACAGGGCCCTTCGCGAGGCCTGCCACGGTAATCCAGTTGATATAGGCCTCGACCGGACAAAGCATTGTCAGCGCCGGCGTCTGAAAGGTTGTCCCCTCGTGCAGGCGATCACCCTTGGTGTGAGCCAAGAAGAAAGTAATGCCCTCACCGCTATAGGCTTTTGTGTTCTCCACCGTGAGCCTGGCCAACTCATCTCCGCGGAACCCCCGCCAAAATCCGATTAGCACCATGGCAATCGACCGGCGGTGGCGCAGCAGCGTCTTGTAGTCGCCCCGGTCAAGCGCAGCGGCCGCCTCAGATTCCAGCCATTCAACCGCCTGCTCGAGATGTCTGATCAAAAGGGGGGCGGCTTGCTTCACTTGAGCGGGATGCACGACGCGGATGCCCTTGATCATCTGGCGCACGTTGGGCGTCTTGGTTGGGTCTGGGAACCCCTGGGTGATATGCCACTGTGCGAGCGCCGCCAGACGCTGCTTGAGCGTGCTGATCGCATGCTTGTCGGCGTACTCCGCTAAGTAGCGGACGATGCCATCCCCAGTCGTAGGCAGGTAGCCACCCCAAGTCACTTCGAAGTGCTCGACCGCAGCTCGGTAGCTTTTGCGGGTGTTCTCCCTAGTGCCTGCCTTGAGGTACCGATCAGCCTTTTCCATCGCCTTTTGCCTTCAAAATCTGCGTGATTTCAGCATTCCACACTTTCGGCGGCAGCTAAACGCCTTTTTGAAAGTCAAGAAGCCATAAGACATTATTATAGCTTTTCAGAATTAGCATTATAGAACAGTTTATTTTCTGATAATGTGTCACGTAAATACATGACACGTAACACACCACGAAATCGTAGGAGCTCCCATGGCGCGCGGCGGCATAAACAAGGCAGTAGTGCAAAAAGCTCGGCAGTCCTTGCTCGCCAAGGGCATGTACCCGAGCATTGACGCCGTGCGCGTTGAGCTGGGTAATACCGGCTCGAAGACCACGATTTCCCGGTATTTGAAGGAGATAGAATCCTTCGATCCGCGCCCGCAGTCCTCCCGGGAACGGATGGGAGAAGAGCTCTCAGCGATGGTTGCTAGCCTTCTGGATCGGCTAATGGAGGAGGGCGACGAGTCGATTGAACAGGCTCGATCAGCTTTCGATTTGCAACGCGTCGCGCTCGAGGCACAGATCGCTAATCTGCAATCTGAGCTGACATCTGCGCGTCGGCAGCTGGACACTCAGCAAGCCGCTATTGAGGCTCAAACAGCTGACCTTCAAACCACGCAGTCTTCGCTTCAGGCCGAGCTCACGCGCAATGCCGGGATCAGCCAGCGCTGTACTGATCTTGAGGCTTTGGTCGGTGACAGGGATAAACAGATCCAATCCCTCGAGGAGAAGCATGTTCATGCGCGTGGCGCCCTGGAGCATTACCGGGAGTCCGTGAAGGAACAGCGCGATCAAGATCAACGACGCCATGAATCCCAGCTGCATGAGTCTCAGGTGGAACAGCGCAAGCTCCAGGAGACCCTGGTGCTGAAACAGGATGACCTAACGCGCCTGAACCGTGACAACGAGCGGTTGCTGGGAGAGTCCCGTCAGCAGGTCAAGACGCTCCACGCACATGAGGCCCGCATTCAGGGTCTGACGGGAGAGATTCAAGGTTTGAAGTTGGCCGAAGCGAAATACGCCGGCGTCAACGAGCAGCTTCAGGAGCAGATAGCTGCACTTAGGCAGGACGCAAAGGCTCTCAATGAGGCCGCAGCCAAAAGTAGCGAGCGCGAATTAGAGGTAAGGCTGCTGCTTACGTCTGCTCAGGCTGAAAATCAGCAACTGCGGCGTGATCTGACCATTGCGGAAGAACGGAGGGAGATCGATGGGGCAGCCGCTTCTACACCTCCAAGACCAAGCAACAGGCCCTCAAAGACACCGAGGAAGTGAGCATGAATGTATACGCGTCGAATCTCAAAAGTGCCGAAGCCATTACGCTGAAGCACGCCCATCAGCAACTGGCAGGCATGGTATCGAATGGTAGATTTCCGTCAGTGTTCATGTCCTGTGCAAGCCGCATTAAAGCGGGGGGTGAACGGCCAGCCTGCATTGAGCTTCGCGCGTATAAGGTTGAGTAGCTGGGGCCCAGAGATCATTCTCGGCAATATGCTCACAAAACGCTTGTAAACACCACATCTAGGGTTATGATTAAGTCGTAGCCACTACATGCGGTGATTTGCATGGGCATGACGAATATCGAAAAAGAAGCGTCCGAGCTGCTGCGCATGCTGTGGCGCGACCGATACCATCTGTGGGGGGATCGGGAAATTACCCCACTGCAAGCGCGTGATCCAAGGAAGGCAGCACTAGCTTACGGCTTTGAGTATCGTGAGTTTGCTGATCTGGGTGATCCCAAGTTCATCCGAGGTGGTTCTGGCCCCAAGATTGCCGGTTTGATTGATCGCCAGGCCAATCGCATTGCTATCTCTCAAGAATTCTCGCCGACGGTAAAGCTCTTCACAGGGGCGCATGAGATCGGGCACCTCTTCCTGCATCAGGGTGAAGTCATGCATAGGGATAGGGCGCTAGATGGCCGCCCTGTGAGCGGGCCCCGCGACCGAGAAGAGCGCGAGGCAGATTTCTTCGCTGCTTGTTTCCTGATGCCAGCGAAGCTAGTTGCTGACCGTTTCCGACGCCAATTTCTGTGCGGTGAACGCCTGCACTTCAACGATACAGTCGCTTACCACCTCGACCCCCATAATATCGAGGGTTTGCTGTACGCGTCTGCTGACTCTCTGGAGCGTGAGCTCGCGCTGGCGCGATGCCAACGCTTCAACAATATGAATGTCGTTTCGCTGGCCGCGCAGTTTGGGGTGTCTGACTCGGCTATGGCGTTAAGGCTCAAGGAACTGGGTCTGGTTCGGTGGCCGTAGCTCCGAACGGCTTTCCCGATTGCTGGTGAACAGCGCGTCAGGACTTGGGGATGTCATAGAGGAAAACGCACTTTCATTGACGCACCAAACGCCGCAAGCTTGTCATAGCAATCGCTTTTGAGTTTGGAGCGATCTGTTTCTGCAACAAATGATGAAGCCCGGCTGTGCCCCAGGAGCACGCTCACGAAGGCAAGGAATACCAACATGATGAACAGCCGATAGAAGTTGATTGGCTTGTTGAAATCCATGGACAAACCATGCAGAACGCTATGCCGGTTCATATCGATGGCCCCCTCGACCTCAGAGGTCTTTTCGTAAAGACGGGTAGTGAAATACTCTCTGAAGTTATCAACCAAGCAAAGTTGTTCGTCAAAGCCCAGCATGTACTCTTTGAGCCGCATGAACCCTGGCACCTCAACACCTGGGTAGGCCTTGGCCACCAGTAAGTCTTCGATTTTCGTCAGGACGTTTGTGAATTGATCCTTGCTGGTGATCCCTTCAAATCTGCTGTCAATCTTCGCGCCGATCTCTCGCAATATGCCCTCGGAGGCTAGGATAAGTCCGGAAACCGCAACGGACACATAGCCGAACAGATACGCTCGGATGCATTCGTCAATGTGTTGCATGTAGGGCCTGAATGAATCGATCTCGCTGAATAGCGACTCGAAGTACCTGCCCATGTCGCCGGGCGTGTAGATGCTGGCCAAGCAGAAATCTACGGTTAAGCCGTCGGGTTTTGTCTCGTTCGCCCTGATCGCGTCGCAAATCAGCATCATGTGGCGGGGCATCAGCAGCGGGGGAACAATTAGATCCTTGCTCGCCAGCAGAGGCGCAAACGGAAATGGGCCAATAGAGGAGGGAGGCGTCTTGCTCTGCGGTATGAAACAGGTGACACCCTCCCTGATAAACCTGTAGCCCAAAATCGAGCTGAAATGACTCAGGGTGTAGGGGGCGGCTCCACAGTTCTCACCGTAATGTGATTTCAAAATGTTCACGACAGCCGCGGGGCCTTTGAGAAAAGCCCCTGTGTGTTCGCACTGGTAGAAAACGGCCTCAATGGATTTTTGCATGGGCACCCCTGTAGTACGTCCATCGGTATTCTTACCACGTTGAGGATGCGACTGACACCGCCCGCCAAAAGTAACGTGGCTGGTTGACCAAACCATAGGGATGCTCGGCTCTCGACTGATCTCAGTGGTACCGACGGCAGACCGGTTAAGTAGCCTGAAACCGCATGAGCTGGTCGATACTGGTCGTGTAGCTCTTGCTCATCATTTCGCGCTTCATCGCCCACGCCGCTTCGATCGGCATCCGCCCGGAGTGCAGGGCATTCTTTCCGAACCTCACGTTGATACGATCCAGCACGCGCATCAGCTCGTCCGACCTGGCTGGCTGTGAAGGGGTAAACAGGTCTCCTGTAAACTCGCCACGCTTGCGAAGATCCATCAGCAAGATCTCCGCCTTGCTGTATCGGTACCCATCGCGCCAGATGACCTCCAATCCCTCCATCGCGGCGCGGGTCAAAAGCAGCACATCGTCGGTCGGGTAGGGTGGATAACACATCACCGAGTTCGCATACTTCGGCCCGTCACCGAATGGCGATGTGAGTACAGCGACCCGGAACACGGCCGTCAGGGACTGTTGCTTGCGAAGTTTCTGAGTCGCTCGGTGCATGTAGCTGGCCACTGCCTCCCGCATAGCCTCAAGCGTCGTCACGCGCTCCCCGAACATTCGAGAAGTACAGATCGCCTGGCGATCGGGCTCGGCTTCCTGCAGCTCGATGCACGGCTCACCGGTGAGCTCGCGCACCGTGCGTTCGAGCACAACGCCATACCGCTGGCGAATCGTCTTGGGATCGGTGTTCGCGAGCTGCCAAGCTGTCGTGACCCCATCAGCCTCGAGCCTCACAGAGATCCGTCTCCCCACGCCCCAGACCTCTTGCGTCGGCATCCGTTTGAGGAGCCATTCGACCGCGTGATCTGCGCGCAAGTCGACCACACCGCCGGTGCGCTCTTTGTATAGCTTGCTCGCGTGTTGTGCAGCCTTGGCCAAGGTCTTGGTGTGGCCAATACCGATGCCCACCGGCATTCCCGTCCAGCTCCGGACACGCGCCTGGATCTGCCGCGCGAAGTCCCCAAGCGGCTCCGCAATGCCAGTGAGATCCGCAAAGCTTTCATCGATTGAATAGACCTCGACCCGCGGGGCCAAGGATTCAATGGTGCGCTGCACGCGTGAAGAGATATCACCGTAGAGCTCATAGTTGCTGGAGAAGGCGACCACGGCCTTTGCTTTCAAAGCATCCCGGATCTTGAAGAACGGATCGCCCATCTTGATCCCGAGCGCCTTGGCCTCGGGTGTCCGGGCAATCACGCAGCCGTCATTGTTGCTGAGTACCACGGCCGGGACTTGCCGAAGCTCGGGACGGAACAGCCGCTCACACGAGCAGTAGAAGCTGTTGCAGTCCACCAACGCGTAGGTCGGCCTTTTAGGGGACATGGAGGGTCAGACTCCAGGTCACCACACCAAAGACTTCGATCTCCTCGAGGCCCTGGATCGGGGGGTACTTGGGGTTGTCGGAGCTCAGCATCCAGCCACCATTGAGCTGTCGATCGAGACGTTTGACCACGGGTTGATTGTCGATGTAGGCGACGACCACATTCCCAACCTGGGGCGTCCGTGCTCTGTCGATGACGAGCTTGGTACCGTTCAAGATGCCCGCCGGCGACATGCTGTCACCCTCCGTTTCACCGAGCCAGACGTGCGGGGCTCTAAGGTCTACCAGGTCGTCTAGGGAAATCGGGGCTTCGTAGTGATCGGCCGCTGGGCTGGGAAAGCCGCCCGAGGCTCGGCCTGACAGAACCTGGAGGAGGGTGGGGAGCTCAGATTCGGTGATTTGGCGTAGTGAAATGAGGTTCATTGGGAGTATTTCTTGTGATACTGGATAGATATACAGTACACGGGAAAAAGGCTATCAGCCACTTTCGAACGACGGCTGGACGACCTTGCTCCAGAGGTGCCGTGTGCGCAGAAGGTGGTTGCGCATCACAAACCTGCCAGCGTCCTGGAAAAATTCTATCGGACTACATCGCCGTTATTCTGATCTGAACCAATGTTTCCGGTGGGTAAGATCATCGGATCAGCAAAGTCGCGCTCAAAATTTCTGCTGTTGTCCTCGAAGCATTTGCGAAATGGCGACCTCCCTATTGCGGTCATGCGAGTTGCGGATGTGTCTACGTGGTAGCTGAGTCACGTGGCAGCTTGGTGCGCAAATTTGGCGGAGGAGTACATTTGTACTCCAAGGATTGCCCACCCCCAAACCGACATCACCCCATATAGCGCCGATCTCAATCCGCTGCGGATGGCGTCAGACATTTTTTGGGGGGGACTGCCTTGAAGTCGTTCGCCTCAAAACACTGGCGCCCCCACCTCGACTCAAGGCGCCGCAACGGCTGGGTAGTCTAGATACCCTTCCTCTCCCTGCGTGAACCACTTGCCCATCCAAGCGATCGCACGAGTCTCGATGTGGGGTCATGGTAATCCGTTGACCCACTTCGATTAAGGCGGGCATCCGACCGAACCCTGGCTGCGTAGGCACCGTAGTGACTCTCAATCCATTGAACGACGTCGTCGGGGACGTGGCCGTCGTCATCTCTGTGGCTCAGCAAGAGCTCGCTCGCATTGTGGCGTTTGCTCTCAAAAAAGGCCCAGAAATCTGGGGCCGTCTTTATCCCAAGCTCTACCCGTTCAAATGCTTCGGCCTGACCTCTTTTATCTGTTCCCACTTCCACAAGATGATGGGCCAGTCTCGACGCGACCTCTTCGTTGAGCTGGCTCATGTACGCATTGATTTCAGCCCTTATCCAGCCGTAATAGAGTCGGATTTGGCTGAGGATATTGATCAGGTATTCGGTGCCCAAGTGCTCCTTGATATCTTTCGAAACGCATGTGGTGATCCTTGCGATAACGGCGCAGGTCACAATACCGTCTTGAAGTCTTCGCTCGACGGGTCTCCCGATCGACGACAAAGCTTGGAACGAATCCTCCAGGATGCTCACAAGCGTCGGCACAGATGGCAGGTGCTGTCCGTTTTTCCAACTCCTCACCGCCCGCTCATTCTGCTTAAGCTTCGTCGTATCACCGGCCACACCAATTGGATCATGGAAAGTGGCCAGGGTGAGACCGCAAGAGGCGTAAGCCCAGGCGAGCACTTTATCCAACGGAGTTGAAAGCTTGCCCTCGACGCTGGAAGGAAGATACCAGCAGGGCTCCATAGGCTGGGGGGCTGCATAGATATAGCCTTGGAATACCACCCAATTGCGCGACAGTGACCTCACCGCAACGTCAACGGCATAGCTAGTCAGGAAGAAGCGCGTGGTGTCCCGTTTAGTCATCATGGTACCCATGTTTTTGACCATGGACGCGTATGACCAATACAGCTCATTGAGGAGGCCTCGAATCTGCTCGGCCCAAAAGGGGCAACGAATATAGCGCCCCAACGAATCGGTCAGCAGTTGAGCAATGTCTTCAAAGGCTTCTTGTAGGTTGCAGTCCTCCTTCGCCAGCCGCTGCATACGCTTCTGATAAGTTTTGGCCGTGCTTTCATCAAACTCTGTTTCGTCATCTCGGTTACGGGCTTTACGGGGCATTACGCCGCAAGCCGCCACGGCGTATCGAGCAACATCGCCAAGGGTAGGGGAGGTGTACTGTCGTTCCATCGATAATGCCCCGAAGCCGCTATTACTTATTGCTGGTTAGGGTTGAGTTGCTTGCCCCGATTGCCATGCACTCGAGAGTTGGTGATGTTCGACCCGCTCGTTCCTTTGTTAACGTTCAGGGCATCCGAACGATGGTTCGCCTGGGTACGCTGGGACGAAGACTGCTGTGAGCCTGAGGTTTTCTTAGTCATGGTGAAGCTCCTGAGAGGAGCGCTTCAGGCTAGCTGCATGCGCTCTATGGTTGGTGCACTCAGGTTAACCAGCGAGCGAGAACGTCTCTAGGTCGAAATTGGCGACGTGTTTTTCTGATAGCCGCGGCGGCGAGGTATCCGACAGCGCTTCCAGCTCTAGTCGGGCGGCCAACTACAGTTTGCTGACCAGCTTTTCCAGCTGAGCATGCTCCCAGGTGCTTAGAAGCTCTAAAGGGTCAGTACCAAATTGCTGCGATGAGTCGAAAGTGTACGCACGACCGTCTGGGCAATAGCAGCTATCGCAGTAATCCAGCGACTCGCAGTCGTTGTAGAACGTGATGACCCAGCCATCGGTTTCAACGGTCATCATGCCGCTGTACATTTCAGTCCATGCCTTCTCACCCAAGCGGCGCATGGTGCGGACGCCCAAAGCGATGTCGCGAAGCACCTGATAGGCCTCGCGGGCAGTAAGCTGTTTTGCTGACAATCTAAACGTGCCTTTGGGGGACTCTGTGGGCCCCATGGTATATGAAACTTCGCGCGGGAAGCGTGTCGCACTGCTGGCGATTTGGTAGCCTCGGGCTCTATTTGGAGATCTCGAATGACAGTCAACGCACAATCAAAACTGGCTTCCCGCTACGGCGCCGCGGACATCTCGCCTCTCATGCCCTGGAACGAGACGATCGATCAGTTGCTCGACCATCGCAGCGTTCGTGCTTTCACTGATCAGCCACTGCCTGACGGCACCATCGAGACTCTGGTCGCTGCGGCGCAATCAGCGTCGACCTCGTCAAACCTGCAAGTCTGGAGTGTTGTCGCTGTCCAGGACAGTGATCGGAAAGCGCGCCTCTCGGCACTGGCAGGAAACCAGGCCTACATCCGGCAGGCGCCTCTGTTCTTTGTATGGCTAGCCGACCTGTCTAGGGTCACCCGCGTTGCTGAGCAGCAGGGTGCAGAACTCGAAGCATTGCCTTACTTGGAGAGCCTGTTGCTCGGTACTATCGACGCGGCCTTGGCCGCCCAGAACGCCGTGGTTGCTCTGGAGTCTCTGGGACTTGGCAGTGTTTACATCGGCGCAATCCGAAACGACATTGAAGGCGTGGCCAAGGAGCTTGGTCTGCCTCCACAGGTCTATCCGGTTTTCGGTCTCTGCGTAGGTTATCCATCTACCGAGCGACCAGCGCAGGTAAAACCACGCCTGCCCCAAGGCGCAGTGCTTCACCACGAGACATGCTCGGCAGCGGCAGATGTGGAAGCAGTGGCTGAATACGATGAGCGCCTGGGCGCGTTTTACCAGCGTGAGGGCATGAAGGCTTCCGGGTGGTCGGAGCAGGTGGTCAATCGGCTTCGCAGTGTCTCGAACCTGCACGGGCGGGAAGAGCTGGTTGAGGAGCTGAAGCGGATGGGGTTTGGGCTGCGCTGATCGGCTCCGTCCTGCTTTTGAACGTGCACGGCTCACTGTGAAGAATGTGATTACTGTAGGTGCTTGAGCACTCAGGGGGCTAGGGCCGCCGCGGCCCGTTTGCGTGCGGCGGCTCCTTCGAGTTTTAGGCGGGCGAGTGGTCAGGGCTCTCGAGTTTGAAAATCAACTGGGGCCGGTCAGGGCTGCCGACATAAGCGCAGATGTTGAACTCAGCGGCATCGTCGTAGGCGCTAGCGCTAGAAGCCCATTGCGTGGCTTCCTCGTTAAAACCCGGGCTACAGAAATCGGTGTTGGGCCAGTAGTTGTGCAGATCGCCGTAATCAAGCTGTTTGGCGATAGCTCGCTCATCGGCCCCGATAACGCACCAAGCGGCAAGCATTCGGGTTTTCCAGTTCGGGGCCGTGAGAATGTGAACCGGGTCATAGCGGTCGAAACCCAAGGCTGCAACCTCGCCATCAAAACCAAATATCGCGCTGATTGAGCGACCTGGATCTGATTCATCTTCCGCGAGCGCGTCTACCCAACACAGTAGATAGCCGAGCGCCTGAAATCTGCTGAGCTTGCGGCTCTCTTTTTTCTCGATCAAATGATCTGCGACTTCATAGTCGCCCTTCCTGGACGTTGCGGTGCGGAAGGTGAATGTTGTCTGGGCCATCTTGTGCGTCCTTTTTATTACTGTTTTTGTTGTTTTTATTTTTATCAGTATACGAAGGGAGCAAGGGCTGTTACTACCTTTTAATAAATTAACGAATCTATCTAAGCGATGCTTTTTACACTCGTGAGTTTGTATATCTCGAACGCTGCCATTGGCAATAGCAAACAATACGCGCTAGATATCAATCAGGTCGAATAGTATATTGGATTGATCGTTTCACCCCCTATACCCTTCAGGCTATCTTGAGCCTGAAACTTCTGAGGTATCCCATTGAAACCCGCAACCGCAACATTCGGGGACGCATCTGCATCGTTCATCGAAAAAGGAACAGCTGAGTTTATGCGCACGGCCTTGGCGTTGTTTGCCGGCGGATTCGCAACCTTCGCACTGCTCTACTGTGTGCAACCCCTGATGCCAATCTTGTCCCACGATTTTTCACTAAACGCCGCCCAGGCGAGCCTCTCACTTTCCATCTCCACGGGGCTTATGGCGATCGGCATGCTGGTCACCGGCCCCATTTCCGATGCGGTCGGACGCAAGCCAGTCATGGTCGCCGCACTCTTCAGCGCGGCCTTGTGCACGCTGCTCAGCGCCGTTGTGCCTACCTGGACAGAAATTTTGATTATGAGAGCGCTGGTCGGGTTGTCGCTATCGGGACTGGCGGCGGTTGGGATGACCTACCTCGGCGAGGAGATCCATCCCAAGCACACTGGCCTGGCGATGGGTTTGTATATCGCGGGGAACGCCGTAGGCGGAATGAGCGGCCGACTCATCAGTGGCGTATTGGTCGATTTCACCACTTGGCGCGTAGCCGTGCTGATCATCGGCGGGATCGCGCTAGCCTCAGCCATCCTATTCGCCAAATTCTTACCTGCATCGCGTAATTTCCGCCCGATCCGTCTGAACCCCAAGGCATTGATCGATGGGTTTTCTGTGCATTTCAAGGATGCAGGCTTGCCATGGTTGTTTCTCGAAGCGTTCCTGCTGATGGGAAGCTTCGTGACAATGTTCAACTACATTAGCTATCGGCTATTGGCCGAGCCTTATCACATGAGTCAAGCGTTGGTAGGGTTGCTCTCCGCGGCCTACCTGGCCGGCATCTACAGCTCCGCCAAGGTCGGATCCCTGGCTGATAAATACGGCCGCCGCTCGATGTTCATGGTATCGATTCTGGTCATGGCCGCGGGGCTAGGGCTGACCATGGCGTCGCCGGTGGCCGTGATTTTACCAGGGATGGTTGTGTTCACATTTGGCTTCTTCGGGGCTCATTCAGTTGCAAGCAGCTGGATCGGCCGACGCACCGTCCGCGCGAAAGGGCAGGCATCGTCTCTGTACCTCTTTTCCTACTACGTCGGGTCGAGCGTCGTAGGTAGTCTTGGTGGCTTTGCTTACCACGCAGGCGGGTGGAATGGGGTGGGCGCGTTCATGGGGGCATTCCTGTTGGTCGCGCTGGTGATTGCACTCAAACTGAAAAAACTACCAACCACCTCAACCGATTTGGGTTGATCAGTCTAAAATCTGGCACGTCCTTCACGGAGGGACACTCCTACGTAATGCCAAGGCTCATGCCGCGAACAAAGCGGAGCTATGGGCCTGGCTAGCTGGCAACCGCGTCATGCGAAGGTCAAATCCCAGCGGCTCATGTGCAAGGCCACAGGCGCATGAGAAACGCTGGTGGCTTGCACGTTCGCATTTCTACGTCGAGCTTGGTTATCGCCTGCAGCTGCTCATCAGCAACTATCTGTTGAGTACGATTTTTCTTGAACATCAAAGCGAATCGGCTCAGAGGGAGCTCTCGTTTCCGGCGATGTAAGCTCGTAAAAAATGGCACTGCGGAGCTGTTTAGAGCCCCGACTTCACTCGCGATCACCGCCCCCATTGAGACTGTTTGAACCGTCCTGATCTTCCCCGCGTCACTGCGTTACTGGTTTGCCTCTTTTCATTGCGCCTGGCATCACCCGCCGAACTTGAAGCTGCTCTTTGTACAGCTCACAGTATTCATCGATGAGTATCTGTCGGGGCATCACGCTGAACATGTTGCTGTCGTCCGCCAGTTCGTGATTGGGCGGAGGGGCGGTCACAAAGCTTCCGTTCATTGCATCAACGACAAGGATGTAGGAAAAGAGATGGCGCGCCTCCAGCCCACGAATCTGCCAGTTCGCTGCTAGTTCATTGCGAGCCTGGTATTTGGCGGCTTGGTTTTTCGACCAAAATAGGATCGCATGGACATCTTCCTGATGCCCTAACCCAAATGGTGCTCCGGTCTCTAGGTCGAAGAAAGTCCAGAAAGGCATTCCCACGTTTAGCTCCGTCGGTATTGTGTTGTGACGGAGCCGCATTCCCAGCAGTTGCCCAATTGAAGGGATTTCTTCGATACTCAAGGCAGTAATTCGGTTCCGCTCCGCAAAGTCCTTGGCGCCTGACTGGAAACCGCTCGCAGAGACAATGACTCCGATCACATCAGAAAACTCACCAACCTTGGCTTTGAAGGCCAGCATGTCATTGCGTTCCAGGCGTCTTTTTTTATTCTTACACTCAATGGCAACTCGATGGCGTATCCCTGCCACTTCAAACTCGTAATAAACGTCAATCTGATACTCAGCGCCCTCTCTGCCCATCAAACAAGCATCCTTCGCGACGACGATGTTGTGGCCGCCAAGATTCAGAAGCGTCTGATAAACGTATTGAACGTGATCCTCAAAATCCTTCCAGTTTAGTTTGTTGGGGGGCTCGTTACGTTGCTGCTCAAGGGTTTCTATTAGGCCTAGGATTGACGGTTGGGTTGTCTTGGGCATGGCGGTTAGGGTTCGAGTTGAATACCATTGAAAGCCGACGCAAACACGTCGACGCGCAGGCCCGTATCCTATCTGAAGCACTTCGAATGAGCATGTATAGCGTGGAACGCCAGCTGGCACGGGTACGTACCAAGGAGTCCCCCTGATCAACACATGCCATCGTGCATTCGGCAGCGTGAGGTACTTACGCTACGCCATCCGTCTATGTCTGCCTAGGGCCGTGTGAAGAGGCATGGCCGAAAGAGATGGTTTGTTCATACAAGCAGAGCTGTTGCCAGCTTTCAACGTGGGGGATACACGCCTGCTCAAACGCAGAGTTGACTGGATTCAAGTCGATCGCGTCGGCAGGCCCTCGCTGGAATGGTCAGCTCACCGGCGATGAGTATAAAAAGCACGCCATACTCTACTCCGACGTACCTCCGACTTGTTCGTGATACCTCGCGAGTTTGAGATTGAGGCGTTGTTGCTCTTGTCCAGCCTCACTCAGGGCTATTGCGGCGATTAGCTCAGGTTCGGGGTCTACCCCCTCAATTGCTGACATGAAATCAAATCGATGCTCATGGAAAACGCATCGGAACTTCTCATGTTTAGGCTCGAGGTTTTCAAATGCCTTCGACATCCAGAACAAAGCCTCGTTGGGATTCCCCATCTGGTGCTCGGCCAGCGCCATTAGTCGTTGAACGAATGGGGCCGATGCCAGATCACCTCTAACCTCCAGCAGTTGCTTCGCTTCAACAGGCCTATTCATCAGCAGTAGAAGCTCGGCATGTCGCTGCTGGTGGAAAGGCTTAGGTGGTAAGCTCTCAAAATACACCAGCGCTTCCGACTGCAGTCGCAGGGCGGAGTCGCCAGCAGTGCGTGACGCCTCTAAAAGCGTATCACCCCAATCGAAGCGCTTATCGGATTGAGGAATGTCATCGATCAGAGGGCGTGGAATCTTTCCCAATAGCCGGCTTAGAAACACGGGTGCTTCCCGAGACAGGTAGCGTGCAATCGACGAAAGCGTCTGTACCGCCTGAGGCATCTCTCGAAGCGCCGCCTCTACCAGCCATTTTTCAACGGTACGCTCATAGCGCAAGAGCAAGTCGCCGCGTCCGAGCCAGGCAGCATGCTCAACGGCAGCAAAAAGTACCGAGTGCGATACAGGTTCTGCAGATTCTGCGGCACATAGGATGCGTTCGACTATTCGTGAGGCCTCCACCTTCTCCTCGGCGGTGCGGTGTCTGAGCAGTCTCATGATCTGAACCTCACTTTCGGCAAGTGGATGTTCGCCAGCCATGACAGATCGGAAAATACGGAGAGCCTCACTCTTTTGCTCGAGTCGATTTAGGGCTTTGCCTTTATGGTGAAGAATTTCCGAACGCTGCTTTAACATCAGTCCGGGAGCATTTTCTAGTTCGTCGAACATCGGCATTCGTAGGGTCAACTGATCTTGAGCGTATTGCGTCCCGGTGATTTTGTCGCACAAATACAGCTTCTCGACTGTTTCAAGCAGGGCCATTGTTGTGATGATGGGAGTAGGGGCTGTTCCTGCCCTGACGAGCCCCGCTAGCTTCACTGGATCACCAAGAAGCGCGGGTTGTACTTCTGCAGGTGACCAAACCAGGGCAATGGCGTAGATGAAGGCTGGGTGGGATTCTCCGCAATTCACCAAATGCTGGATTCGGCGATGAAGGTTCACCGCAGCAGACCAAAAGGACAGGCCCGTTTTGCTGGCAGTGTGACCTAAATAATCGCAGACCTTCTCAGTGATCGCTGCCCGCTCTTGGTCAGTCCACCATGGCTGGACACTCAAACTGTTAAACACAACGTCATGCAGCCGGACAACGTTGGGGCGATCAGCAGCAACCAATCCGTGCTTTTGCACCAGCCGGATCGCACTGGGCGCCGTCAGCGTTTTCAGCAACTCAGCATCCACATTGGGTTGACCCGCCCACTGAAAAACAGAGAGCGGCGATTGAACCGCAGCACGCAACCTGCCTAGCAGTATATCTGCCAGCGTCTGCCCATTAGAGTCCAGGATACCCGGGGCGCGACAGTCTAGTTCGATGTCATCCCAGGTCGTGCCTTCGGCAACTGCTGCGTTAATGAGGCTGATTGTCAGCGCGTGTCCGCCAACTGCCTCCCAGATTTTCGGGAATACCTCAGGCGGGCAGTGTTCAACGTCCCTGTTCACCAGGGTCAGTGTCTCATCTTGACTCATCAATGGGAGCCGATAAACACCTTCCGAGGCAGCTCGCCTCGTGACCACGATGTTCGATCCCGGAGCGCAGAGCGTTGCAAGGCTCTCGATTCTGAGACTCTCACTGGCATCGTCGATAATGAGCAGACAGCGCTGGTGCTTCAGAAGGCCCGTTACATTGCGCAGCTCACCAATCCTGCTGATTGCCACAGCCGACAGCTTTTCAATGGTTTGTACATCTGCCCCAGCAAGCCAGATCACTGTTTGATATTGAGATCGGTTGCGATGTGCGAGGGCAGCAGCAGTGTCTGACTTGCCAGTTCCGGCCATCCCCGAAATGACGATGCATTTTTGCAGGGACAAAAGGTCATCCAGGTGTTTATCCACTTGGGGTCTGGACAGTCGGCGCGCATCAGGCATGGGCACTAACGCTTGGGCTGCTTCCTCATCAGCAAATTTTGTTAACGATGGCAAATACGAGCTCATCTTGAGGACGATGTCGTCACTAAACAGCCCCTGGTCGACGATGCTGGTTGCGATTTCTTCGGCACCAAGCAGGTGTAGTACCCGCCCCTGGAGTGGTGGACTGTTCATTACCGCATCAACAAATTTTTGGGCGATCTGAGGACGTTTCTTGCTGCCGGCGACCAGATAGATTTCCCTGGCACTCGGGGCTTTGCGCAGCACGTGCTCCAGATCTTTGCGAGCTTTGGCCATGGAGGAGGTGAAGTAACCTTTCTCGGCTGAATATTCAGCAGCGATCAACCCGTCAGCTGATACGCCATCCACTACCCCAGCTACAGGAAAGCCGCCTGCGTTAACACCCTGTGATCCAACCGGTACGTTGAGCACCAGCCTCAAAAACAAGCCCCCAAAAATCTCAAAAGGCTGACCGATCAAGCTGATTTCCTTGGCCAGTTGATCGATGTAGAGAGTGCGTTTTTGAGCTTCCATGGTCATCCGAGCTTAAGAAAATTGGGCGAAATAAAAAGTGCCGCCAGGGCTGCGCACGAGCGCTCTAGCAGCAGCTCAGAGGGCGTTTACCCGGCTGACCTTGGTTCAGGATCAAACTCGATACTCCAGTTCATGGTTGCCGAGAAAGCATATCAGCAGATCTTGTAGCGCCATGGATTCCTCTTCAGTCAGGTCGAAGGGCTCGCAGTCTTCGATGTAGAACGTGTGCCGCTCGTAGCGGAAGTCCCGCACCTTGCTTCCTACAAGCTTTCCTTTCTGAAAATGCACTTTGCCACGGCTCGATGGATGCAGCTCGCTGAGCAGGTTGCCGATGTCCCGCGCATTCAGGATGTAGGGGGTCTCATCTATTTTGAAGTGAAGGTGAGGGCCTTTCCAGCACATGCCCGAGAATCTGTCTCGCGATCTGCTGCCCACAAACCCGAAAGGTCTGAGCATTGTGTTCGCACTACGAAACTGCTCATAAAGCTCGGGTAAGTCAGGCAAGCCCTGAACGTTAGAGAGGTCGGAGTGAACAATCTTGTTTCGCCAGGTGTTGAGCTTTATCGCCTGGGCTACAAATTTTGGCCAGAGCTCAGGAATTTCTGGGTGCATATCGAATTTGGGGAGCTCGTCCTTGATCAATGACGCGAGACTTTGGTGCTTGGGCCATTTTCCCGTTTTGCGCTCGATATAGCCCTTGACCATCTTCTCGAACTCAAGCGCTTCGTAGCGGACATCATCTACCGAAGGCCCCAAGCTACCCGGCAGATCCTTGTAATCTGCACCGGGCCTATAAAGGGGGATCACAGTGGGGCTTTTCTTTCGTCGGAACCAGTTAAACATGCACAGCAAGCCTTGAAGTGAGGAGGGGTTGATTGCGGTGAGCTCGATCTCCGGCACAAGCCATCCGAATGACCTTTCTGCCGAAGTAAACCATGTCCATTTCCATTAGGGCCTAGTTACACACCTCGCTTTCCAGAGACAGTAAACTCCCGACCTGACACGAAGACCATAGGCATCACATTGTCCATCGAGAATTCATCAGCAGAACCCACACCGGTACCTGGGTGTGACGATCAAGAGGCTAAGCCGTTTGCACTGACCGACGGTAAGCGGCGACTGATTTTGGACGCGCAAAAAGAATACCGTCGCCGCAAGCGTCGAGAGCGACGTATCGAATTTGGCTGGTTCTCCTGGCTTTTCGACGAATTCCCAAGCGATGAATTCTACAGACCTCCACTTGGAGAGCGACGCAACACGCGTCAGGAAATGGCGTATCACAGCTTCAGGCAAATGATGAGCTGGTCGTTCTGGTCTGGAATCAAATCGTCCACCGGTATCAGGCTCGCAGCCGTAGCAGGCTTGGTAGCCGGTTTTCTCCAGGCAGCGCCATTGCTGAAGGGGGGCGAGGTTGCTGTAGGGCCCTTAGGCTGGTTGCTGGTCAGTGCCGGATTCTATCTGCTCGCGGTGCTCTGGTTTGAGTGCAGGTGCCCCGTTCTGCTCAAGCGAACGCTTGCAGGGAAGCAGGAGTACTTGGGAATTGAAGGTCGACGCTGGCTGCTCGCTTTAGTGGAAGATGAGTTGCGAAGGTGGTGGGGCATCAAACCTTACGACCTGAAGTCGGGGAGGGCCCATGTCAATGCTGATACCTACCAGGTGGCTCTCGAAATCGTTCAGTACGGGAACGTACCCGCCTACGGTGGCTTCTACGACTATGCCGCAGCTCGGATCGAACACGCCCTTGATGAGTATGCCCAGTTGACGTCTACCATGATTTGGCGGGACGAGGGACGGCCAAGCGAATTGCGCAGGTTCTCTCCTGGTTACCGCCTTTGCCCGTTGAACGCACCTCTTCGTAGTCTTCATTTGTCCGTCATGGATGAAAGCAAGGTGACAGCAGCAGCAATTGGCAAGGAGGGGGATTTGGTGATCCGCTGGTTTGACACGCCCTTGACCTTCATCACCGAGCTGCCGACCTACCGTAACCTGACGGTATCAAGCTATACCGAAGGTCTGGTCTATCTTTTTCGAAATGACTCGTCGGCGCTGACGTTCACTCGAATAGTCGCGCAGTGGCAGAACACAATGCGCCCTTTGAGTCGGCTCGTCCTCCTCGGCCTGTTTGCAGCCAGCGGGGCATGTTTTCTGTGGTTTGTCCTCCAGCAGCTGAAGATACTTGCGCCAAATTTGCTCTGACGTCCACCGAGCGATGTTCAGCATGTCCTCATAACCATGCACCAGGACACCCATTCCACTGATGTCCAAGTGTCCGAGGTCGGCCGGGAAGAGTAGTCCTGGTCGACGTTTTTGACGAGGTAGGTCGTGCTCGCATCTATCGGCTTAAGCTTAAGGCGCTAGCAAAGCGTTTCATCAATGAAGCGTTAGGTACCGCTCCTCTTCATTCCCGCAGAGAAGTACAAAAAGCGTGAATGGCTTCGCAAGCCTGTGTCAGCGATGCCTCATCCAAGGCATAAGCAATGCGAATATAGGGCCCTAACCCGAAAGCGCTGCCTTGCACGACGGCGACATCGGCTTCATCCAGCAGGGCATGGGCCACATCTTCGTCTACCCTGCGGGTCTCTAGTACCTGCCTGATCAGCGTGGCGCGCAATCGTTACTCGGTGCCTTGCGAGCGCGTCATTCAGTGGGTCAGCAGTCGTTTATACCCTTCGCGGGTGGTGGTCGTTGCCGATGAGACAACTATCGCCAGTCATGAACGGCTTTTTGATCGAGACCAGGTCAGCTACGACTGGCAGCACTACATACCGCTGATCGCGCGCAAGCCTGGCGCGCTTCGCAATGGCGCTCCGTTTGCCGATTTGCCCAAGCCATTGCGCCTGCTCAGGCGTGGCCTGCGGCGTCACGTGAACGGTGATCGCTTCATGACACAAGTCTTGGCTGCGGTGCCCATTACCGGCCTGGACTCCGTTCGGCTGCAACACAGCACTCTAGCTGACCAGACAAAGATCAAGACACGAGAACGAAAGCGTAAGGAAGATGATGTTGCTGAGGACGATGAGCCATTTTGATCTTGATCGTAAGGTGCCCTGTCACACGCATCATGTGGTAGGGCTTCGATCTTTAGAGGTCGGACAGGACTGCTACGCTAATACACAATTGCTGATGACGAATCGACAATCTGCCCTGGGTCATTTTTCAATCGGCAAGGTGGGTCAGTTTTCAATCAGCGCCGACACACCACACGAATTGTGACTTCTCAAGGTATAAGGTTTAACAACCTACTGTATAGGTCGGATGCACTCAAAACTATTGTAGGCCAACGTGTGAGGCTCAAGTTCGATGGCCCAGCGGGGGATCGTGCCGTAGTGATCTGGGGAGAAAGCATCCATCTGGAAAGGTCAACAGGAGGGGAGGTCGAAAATCTCATGAATTTTGCAAAACTGGTGCTTGGTTTAGGCTAAGGCGTTTTGTTTGGGTGTATTCGCTGTCGGTGCGAAGTCTGTACGATTGAGCTGAATCGTAGCTGGCGTCGGCGTGTCTTACTCCGCGAAAATACCCACGGATTGCGGGACATGACTCTGGTAACGCGCCGCGGTTTAAGGGCAGTTTTTGGGCGGCAGACGAAATTTCAGAGTCAGGGAGGTTGGTGTGAATATCGAAGACCTGTTCCAACGCTGGAAGGACACGTTGAACCGGCGCTACGGGGAAGGGTTCCCAGCGGATTTCGTAGACAAAGCTCATGAAAACCTGAAGGTCGCATTCGCCAGCTTTGTCGACAGCAAATGCGCCGACGCTCACTTTCAAGTGGAGCTTCGCTCCGTAAATCCCAATAAATCTGCTCAGCGCCTCGGTGAAATGCTGCTCTATGAGCGTCTGACGCATGCAGGCTATCACCCAGAGCCATCGCTTGCTGGCCGGGGGCCGGATTTTCTGTTGCATCAGGACGGCAGGCGAATCTGTCTAGAAGTGATCACTCCCTCCATCGGTGATGACGTAGATATCACTAACCTATTCAAGTCTCACGATCCTCTGAATCCTTCTGCTGAAGCAGCCACTGAACTCAGGCAGAGGACGCTACTGCGCATGACAGCTGCAGTTGGCGAAAAGCTGAAAAAATACGAAGGGTATCTGACAGATAATGTGGTTACGCCTGAGGATATTCTCGTCATCGTGGTGAACGATGCGCTTCTCTGTCCTGATTCATTTTTTTATGGCGTGAGTCACAACGCTGATACCGGTGTAGGTGGCCAATCTCTTGCTGAACATGCCGTTCATGGATTCGGCCACTCAATCTGGGAGCCAACCGCTGATGGGGCAAACCACGTTCTGAAGAGCACGTTCAGGGATCTTGT
Source organism: Pseudomonas sp. PvP027 (assembly GCF_017833005.1). Taxonomy (NCBI): domain Bacteria; kingdom Pseudomonadati; phylum Pseudomonadota; class Gammaproteobacteria; order Pseudomonadales; family Pseudomonadaceae; genus Pseudomonas; species Pseudomonas sp. PvP027. The sequence goes on from NZ_JAFIBK010000001.1 coordinate 155,406, forward strand.
AGATAACAGGCCTGAGCCAAGAAGGGACGGAAGCGGGCGTGGGCCTGTACCTGTGAATCTGTTCGGAAGCCCCGTGGACGCAATGGCGGCTGGATTCGCACGACGTGCATCAATAATTTCCGCAGTGCTGCAAGTAACGTTGCGCGAGGATTACGGGGTATTGATGAGTTTGCGGGAAAAGGCTGAAACTGAAGAGCGACTAATTGAAGGGTTACTGAATCCCGGTATCCTTGTTCCCAATCCACGAGCTAATAAGTCGCTCGACCTTCACAGCCAGCGCAGGCTAATGAAAGTCGTTGATGCCCCGGCTCTAACCGCAAAGGAGCTATGGGGTCTTACGAATCGTCATCTGAAGATGCTGTTGGGTGAGAGCTATGCAGAACAGCCTTTCCCTGGGTTGTACTGACACCGCCAGCTAGAGAATGGAAGATCCCCACAACCATCCAAGCAGGCTCCTGTCGTCCTGCTATGCCCGGCCCTATGAATCATAATCAGTTGGAATGAGCCAAAAAAAGGCCGGCGCGAGCTGGCCAAAGAGGGAGCGCATGAAAAGGTATGGGCAATCAGCTCCAGAGGTGCTTGCCTAGGAACGTCAGCGTACGATCCCAAACCGCCCTCGCCCAAACTGCATCGTAATAGGTAGGTGTGTGCTGAAAATTTACCAAGAGCGTACTTTTCGATGATAACTGAGCTTGCGGATTACGATTTCAAAAATCTTTACGCCAAATTACTGCAAAACTTTCCCGACCAGCCTTGGGTGAAAATAGTTGGCGACCTGCAACATGAAATCAACGAAACCCCGACCTTTAAACAGCTGCTTTGGAAACAGAACATCATCGCGTATGGTCTGAAAGCGTTTGGAGAGTTCGGCATGGCTTCGCTTGAGCGGGAGGGGGGAGAGGCTGTGATGGCCGGAATGATTTTCGCGTCGCAGGTTATGCATCTCCTGGAGATTAGTAGCCCGAATAACGCTCACAAAGTGTGCGGGCGGGTAAGGGGTGCCCTCAAGAAAACGGACGCCATGCGAGGCTTTCTGTGTGAGCTGATGACAGCGACTCATCTGACTAGAGAAGGGTGTACGCTCGATTGGGTAGATGAAGATCAGGGTGACGAGACCTTTGACTTGCTAGCGTCTGTACCGGGAGTCGGTATAGTCGAGGTTGAGTGCAAAAGCATTGCGCTGGACAGGGGGGAATCCCTAAAGGAAAAAACCTTCTACAGCTTGATTCACCATTTGATTCCCTTAATCGAACCCGTGCTACCCAAACTCACGCCTCGGCCCTACTACTGTATTTCAATCACCTTGCATGCTGCTGTTCCCGAGTCGAGACTTGGCCGCATGCAGCTCGCAGAACGGTTAGCTACTACGGTGGCGGATAAAGGAGTTGGTATAGCGGGTCTCTGCTCAATCACGCTCAATTTATGCAACCTTTCCGAACTTTCCGGCGACATTAATACAGGCCAACTAGAAGAATTCGCTAACAAGATCATGGGGAGCGGGGATGGGTACCGAGTCATCAAATCACTGGGAGATGATTCGTACCTTGCCATCGACGTCCAAAGCTCCGTTCCAGGCAAGTTTGAAGCGGCGCTCGCCGAGGTAACCAAAAAGGCAGTACGAAAGCAGATGACAGGCCAGCGTCCTGGCTGCTTGATTGTTCGGCTAGAAGGCCATTCTGGACAATCATTGGGAATGGTTTCCAGCGAAGCCGCTAACGGCCTCGCAGGAAGGGCGGAAAAATTACTATCTGCCCCCTCACATTCGCACCTATCCGCGGTGGTTTTCTTGAGCGCTGCGGCCTGGGAGAAGGTGAGCGCCCACTCTCAGAGCCAACAGAGCACCGCTTATATCTTTGAAAGCTCGACAGGCCGATACCCGAACCTGGGACTCGGAAAGTTGTTCGGCCTCAGGAGCTGACAGAAAACATCAGCGCCTAGGCTTGACGATCAGGAAACAGAAAACGAGCAGGCTGGTCAATTGCTCAATCGCCCAAATCAGATCGCGCAATAGCTCGGATTTTATAGAGCTCTAGGGGCACCTCGTGCAACCTGAAAATGAATGAGTTGGTTAAGAGAATATATAAAAATAGGTTAGATTTTATTTACACCGGCTTGACAAAGACGGTGTCCGACAACCCCGCACCTGAGTTTGAGGATAGAGATCAAACCACTGGTGGGCCGTCAGCTGGTATCGGACTCTTCGGGGCAAGCGGAGCGCGCAGGCACGAAGGGTGGAGCCCTGAGGGCCGAGACGCCTGGTCGAGGGTGACTCGGTTTACGACAACCTGACGGATAGGCGCGCTAACACCGTCATGAGCTCTCTACAGCCCAAAAGTCTTACAAAGCCAACTGACCATGCCGGTCATGCCTGACTCAGCGGAAAGCGGTTATCTAATCACGCAGGCGATTGCCGATTTTCTGGCTACACACCAAGGTCTCAACCTCGACGGGATCTTGTTCCCGTCTGCACAGGTGCCGAAGGATGCCTCACCGGGCCAGAACGTGATTCTTTTTCACAAGGCAAGCGGGGTTGAAAGGTTGGAGGACTCACAGGAGGCGGAGTACGTGAGCCTGTGGGAGTCGGATGAGGATCGGTGGGTGTACTACCCTGAATTTTGGGAAGCCGGGCCGAAAAGCAGAGATGAACGCTCTCAGTATGTGCCGCTTGTACCGCATCCCGAGCCAAGCCTGCGTCTAGCCAGAGATTGCATCGTGATTCACCAGAGCCAGGGTGTTCGATTTAGCAGCGCGGTTGATCCCGTTCTATATGTTCCTTGGTCGAAAGACAGGAAATTTACAGGATTCAGGTAGACCCTCTTCCATGCAAAGGTTCTGAGCTGCCCGGCACCTCCCGCATCAGAAGCACTTATGCTACCGCTCATCGGCAAACCCCACATCTAGGGATTTTGGCATACTGGCATCACTACATATTGGGTTAATTTATGTCTAAGAGCCTAAATCTGGTGTTTTGCCATGAACGAAGCCTATATCGAGAAAGCAGCGACTGATCTGCTCATGCAAATCTACCGAGACCGCCGCTACCTCTGGCCAGATCAAGATACCCAGCCAATGATGATGCGCAGCCCTCAAATCGCTGCTTTGGTCTGTGGCTATGATTACCATGTCTATCCCACGCTGGGGGATACCAAGTTCAACCGGCATAACACCGGTACCCGAATCGCGGGCTTGATTGATCGTCAGGCTAACAAGATTGCCGTTGCGACCGAGTTTGGTGACAAAGTCCAGCTCTTCACTGGCGCCCATGAAATAGGCCATCTCGTGCTGCACGAAGACACCGTCATGCATCGCGACCGAGCCTTCGACGGCGGCCCATTGCATTCACCTCGGCCTCTCGCTGAGAGGCAAGCCGACCGCTTCGCAGCGTGCTTTCTGATGCCTCAAAAGCTGTTGAGAGAACGGTTCGAATTCATGTTCTGCTGCAAAGGACAATTGCGCTTCAGCGACGTGATCGCCTTTCACCTCGACCCTAACCACCCGGATCGCCTGCTCTATGCCTCAAAGGACTCAGATGAGCGCGAGCAGGCGCTGGCGCGGTGCACCCAATTCAACAATCGGAACTTGGTGTCATTGGCCCAGCAGTTCGGGGTTTCGGATTCGGCCATGGCTATTCGGATCAAAGAGCTAGACTTGGTGCGCTGGCCCTAAAGCGGCCTATTGCAAACACCTAAGCTCGGATGAAGCTGTGTGGGGGGTTATTTGTGAAGGTTTTTATCAGCTCCGTTGTACGTGGCTTCGAGGCATATCGAGCCTCTGCCCGAAAAGCCGTAGGGCTGCTCCAGCATCAGACCATCATGTGCGAGGATTTCGGTGCTCGACCCGACTCGTCAGAAGTCGCATGCATGACCGAGGTCGACCAGGCTGACGTGGTCATTGTGATTCTGGGGGCCGATTTTGGCTTCAAAACTCCAAGCGGGGAGTCGGTGACCCAGCAGGAATTTCGTCGTGCGAGGGCAGGTGGGAAGAGGGTGCTTGCCTTCCTTCAGGACGTTCCGGTCGAGGGGCCGCAGGAGGCGTTCAGATGGGAGGTATCGGACTATGTCGATGGGCTGTTCCGGGCGACCTTTTGCAACGAACACGAGCTGTCAGACGCTATCGTTCAGGCGCTGCATCAGCTCAACGTGACGCGTGCCGCGATTTCAGAGCACGAGTTTGTTGAGCGCCTTCAGCAGCACCAAGGTCATGGCCAGAGGCACTGGAATAATTGGAGTCGCGATACCCGCATCGAGATAGCCTTCCTACCTCAGCCAGAACTTTCCGGTACTCTGCGCCAGGTGCATTCCGAACACGAAACGTTCTTCCTCAAGCTCTGCCAGGCGGGCTTAAGCTCAGTGAAGGACGGGTACAAGGATTTCGATCAGGGCGATTTAACCGGCATAGATGCGGGCACTGTGGCATGGCGTCACCATGATTCCGGAATGGCCTGGTTCACGGCTGCCCTCACTGTCCCCACATCCAACCATGACCCTTTTGCCGGCCATTACATTTCTCCTAGCCGAGTGCGAAAACTGGCCGAGGCTGCATTCGGACTGATCACGCATGGCCGAGGAGGGTGGTTCCAGCTTTCCCTGACTGACATCTCCTACAAGCTTTTCCAAGAGCCGCCGACCGTCGTATCGAGCAGTCTCTCGATGCCGCATCGACAAGAGGAACACATTGTTGAACGGCAGTTGCTCATCCCAGCGTCACAAGCGGCCTATAACCGCTGGCTTGATGACGTGTTTTTCAGGATGGGACGCAATCTCGCTGGCTGACCGCTGAATGACCTCTTCAATATTCAGTTAAGTCATGGATTCGATACCCTCAGCGGCCTGCAGCAGAGCAAAGCGAACTGGAGCCTTCGTGGGTGCAGTCTGGTGCCCAGCAGCTGTACCAGCAGCACGATGCCCAATGCACGAAAAAACCTCTACGAGGTTCGGCCGTCGGCATGTTTAACTCTGGGGCGCACTAGCGTAGGGGATAAACAAGGCGGCATATGTCAAAGTCGATCATGATTTCGTATCTCAGCACTTCTCTGGACGGTGGTACCAGCGAAAAACGCCTGACCAAATGGCGTCCCAACCCCGGGGTCGCAACGGCCAGCGAACCGCCGATTGATCGATTGATTCTTCTCTACGAAAAACGTGACGAAGCCTTGGCGACCTTGGTTGAGGAAGATGCCAAGCGCATGCGAAGTGATTTTGACGTTCAATTGATAGAGATGCCACTGAGCCCTCCAAGCCTGAACGCGACGTACATGACCTTGCTCCGATTTGCTAACGATTTCCAGTTTGACCGTGCTCACCGTTACTACCTCAACATTACGACCTGCACGCCGATCCAGCTGATGTGCTTCTGTACCCTTGCCGCCACCGACCGCTGGCCCGTGAGGCTTGTTGAGTGCCTCGATGCGAAGACAGATGATCTCGCCTCAAAGGTGGAGCTCATCGATCCGGATCTCTCGAGATACGATGCCATCCTCAATCAATATCCCCTCGGCAACGCTGCTGGTATCGAAGTACTCAAGGGCAATATTGTCACGCACAACAACGCCTATAACGAGATGGTCGTCAACATTCAAGCCACTGTGTTGCGGTCGCGCAGTCCAATCTTGCTTACGGGCCCTTCGGGCTCCGGAAAAACAGCCATGGCGCGTCGGGTACATCAGGTTAGGGCGAGAAGTAACCTGGTAGTCGAGCGTTTTGTTGAAGTGAACTGCATTGCTCTGAAGGATATCTCGGCAATGTCTGCGCTGTTCGGTCACAAGGACGGAGCTCTGATAGGCTTCACAGGCTCGGCAAAGGGCGAGCTACGATTTGCACACGAGGGGATCTTGTTCCTCGACAACATCGATGAGCTCGGGCTGTCCGAGCAGGCGGTGCTCCTCCAAGTGATGGAGGACAAGCTGGTCACGCCGCTGGGCTCTAGGGCTCCCGTCAAATGCGACTTTCAGTTGATTGCAGCTTCCAACAAGAATCTTCATGAGTTGGTCAAAAAGGGCCAGTTCAGAACAGACCTGCTGGCCCGTCTTTCAACTTGGGAGTTTCGGATGCCGTCGCTGCGTGATCGCCCTGAAGACATTGAGTCGAACCTCGCACATGAGATCCGGAAGTCGACAAACCAGTTGCCGGATGACCAGCGGTTTTCAGCGAAAGCGCTCAAACAGTACCTGGCATTCGCGACGTCAGATGAAGCTCTGTGGACGGCAAATTTCCGAGATTTGTCGGCTTCTGTCGAACGCATGATTACGCGCTCTGTTGACGGAGTAATCTCCGAAGTTATCGTTGATACAGAGATCCACACGCTGAGGGCCAAATGGCGGGCGCCTGGAGCAAGCGGTCACCTTGAAGCTGAACGGACGACTTCCTCGAGCTCTGACAAGTCAGCCACGGTTGATTACGTCAGCATTGTCCTCCCGGCTCATGAACTGAATCTGTTCGAGCAGAACCAGTTAAACTACGTCATCGGTGTGGCTTTGACCTCAAATAGCTACGCAGATCTTTCCAGACGCATTTATGGAGAAGATGCTGGCACTAACCCAGCGCAGAAATCCCGCTCCTATCTTATTGGATATGGACTGAACTTGGAGATGATCAAGGCGACAGTCAAGGCATTGGGCGACCGAGCAATTGAGCGAGGGGACGAGAACTTTTAATCAGGAGGCAATCGAGCAGGGTTGATGCGGGGAGGAATCAGTGGAGCAGGGGTGTCGTACGCTTTATTATGACGCTAATACTTCATACGATTCAATCTAGCCTTTCACTCGATCACTCGCACTTCTTATAGCCAGAACATTACCAACAATACAGTACGTGGTACCAACGTACCCAGCCTGGGTCACCAAGATGATGCTGGCCATCTCTTTTTGGCCGCAGAGCCACATTGTTTTAGCCAGTTTTGAGGTGCTTTCATCTAAATCAAAGACGAAGCTGACTTCCATACGCCTGAACCTACTTGTGCTTCGAATCAGGTGCCGATCGGTGTTCACGGATGGGAATTCTTCGAAAACATGCTCTCCCTGAAAGCAGATCAGATTCCCTTTTTTCACTGTTCCAACCACCGAAGACTGTCGATCTGTAGAATAGATACTCCTCAAAGATTGTGTTCCCAAGAGTTCGAACAAGACCTCAAACATATAAGCGTACAGGGCCAAGCCGCCAGTGCCTTGGTAGAGGGAAGGTGCATTGGGCGCTTGAACCGGGATTCCTTCTTCGTTACACAAGCCATTCTTGAATACCGAATGGAAGCTTGGGAGTTGATTCAACTGAGCTTTAGCTTTAACAATTTCACAAAGCTCCAACAGGTTGAAGTACCACCAGTTAACTTCACCGGGCCTGCTGGCACGTTGCTTTACTGAAACCAAGTCCGGCTCTTCGTAATAGTGTTCCCAAGTTTTCTTGGCAGAGACCAGCCGGTCGATGGTCGGAGGAATTCCAACGGAACGAGTTCTTTGAGCCTCGCTGAGTGCCTCGATGTGATGATACTGACATAGGATCGCTATGTTTTGCGCTGAGTGGCTGCCGCCGGCGTCCAGCGGGACAATAGTGTGAGCTACGATGATTTGATTGTGCAGTCGACAGATACAGCACATTGCGCGGTTAGCTTCGAGCACCTCACTCAGCGTGTCTACTGGTATGGCTGGAGGATCACACAGCTGAAGGGATTGCCTGATTTCAGCGCTGATCCCTAGCTGCATCAGATCCCAGTCACTTTGCTTGCGCAGCTTTGGGATCGTCCATTCAGCGGCTTGAAGGGTTTCAGCCAGCGTTGAATCCATCCCCAGCGCGAACAGCTCGAGTACAGCGCGGGTTCTTCGCATGCTTCATCACGGGAGTCGGTGAGTTTGGATCAGTATGCACCACCAACATAGGCTGAACACAAGCCATTTGCTGCGTATTACTGCGCATTAAGTGGTGAATCATGCTGCAATCTGACAGTAATCAGTCGAAATGAGAGCAGGAAATAGATTCGTATCAGTAAAGATTAGAAATGGAAGGAGAAAACCGCGAATCTTGCCAGCAAAGACTCGAAATGGAAGGAGACGCTCGAAATCATGTCGGTAAAGAGTCGAAATGGATCAGGAAACGGTAGTCGCTTGGCTAAAGCTATGATTTATAGGATTTTGTTAGGATTGGCCAGTAAAGAGTCGAAATGGAGGGAGACGCAAGGAAGTGCGTCAGTAAAGATTAGAAATGGGTCAGATGGCTTGATTTCAACCGATCACTTCACGTTTTATGTGCATCTTTACTTCCGAGCACTGCCTTTTCCTGCTGAAATGCGCTGGGCACTGGCCTAGATTACGTAACATCTAGTTACGCATAATGTGAGGACGTTATGGTACTTGCGGCCAACGGCCAGAATCGATCGTCGGGACTATTGCGCAGCCCCCGGCGATCGATTTACCCATAACGTCAATTATGCGTATCGGTACCATTATGTTTCTCCTGGTGCGACAGCCGGCGCGTTTTTTGGTACCAAACCACGTGTTCTATCGATAAGATTTGGTACCATTAACTCGCCCAGGATCTTCACCTGGTTAACTGGAGTGGTACCAAAATGCTCATCAAAATCACTGATGCTGATCCTGACTTCGTTGAAAAGCTGAAATCACTTACCAGCAAGAACACCGGCGCTAAGGCCTACGCTCATGCCGCTGAGTGTTATGGAATGTACGTCACCGCTAATGCCTTGGCTGTTCTTGAGATTGACCAACTCAAGGATGAAATATCACGCCTTAGAGCTGTTATCGAAGGTGCTCGATCTGCTGCCGCGCTTCTGCTTGAGAAAACCGGCCAACTTGATCTGCTTGATTGATTTGGTACCACTGAGTTCGCCGATCGGCGCATCGAGGTCGTTGCCCAGGAACGGATTTGGTACCGTTCCTTCGCTTCACCATCCCTTCACTGATTACCAGGCTTTACCGCAACGGACCCAAAACTTACAGCACAGTCGGTTGTCGGGTCCCGTAGGCAATTTCCTTGCAGCACCTGGGGCTTCAGGGGCTAGCCCCTGTTCGTAGCGAAGGCGGAGGGCTTTTATGCTCTTACGGCTTTTGCGGTTTTGAATATTTCGTGAGTTGTGTTGCGCAGAATCGTTGCCAGGGCTTCTGCTGTTTCACGGTTAGGCAGCGTGATTGGTGCCTCTGGTGGCTCGTCTGAGCGCGTCATGAAGCCTGTTGCTGGTCCGCATCTGATTGTTACTCGGCACTCCTCTATCGAGATCTGTATCAGCTCTACGGCGTCTTTTCCGACGATTTTCCATTGCTCCTGCATTTGGCGTTTTCCTGGTTGGCGGGTGGGGGTGCTGTTACACCCCCACTTTACCGAAGACTTCTTCGGTCTTTCATCATTGCGATAGGTCCTCTTGTTGGAAAACCATTACCAGACCTTTTATCGCCCTTTTAACCTCTGCCTGTTGGCATTCAGGCAGTGTTGCCACGACAGAAAACAGCTTTCTGAGTTCCGCTTTCACCGACCGTTCGTCTGGTTCCATCAGTATCTCATCTGTTGAAACTCCAAAACCCTTCGCCATGGCCCGTATTGGATCCGCAGTCGGCAGGCTAGAACCCGCCTCGTATTTGCGATATGTGCCCAGTGGTATTCCACATATGGACGCAGCTTCTTCTATCTTCAACCCTTTGTTTTCTCGGGCCTTTTTGATGTTTTCTGCGACTGACATGTCCGTCAAGCCTTGCTCAGTGGTTGTAGTCAATGATCATACCCTCCGTCTTTTCGGTTGCTTCCAAATGCGGGCATTCTACCGTCCACATATGGCTTGACACCACCAATCCATATTAGGTAGCTTTGCACCCCACATATGGACCTTGACGGAATTTTTGGATGTTCATCGACTGGCTCAGCATTTCTCAGGAACACGACCACGACCTACCGGTTGTGTGTGACGTTCAGTTCCTGACTGTTGATACGCTTAGCGGTGACGTTATCAGTACCAAGCAACCTAAGTTTAAGCACACTGAGTCTTATTCAACTTCCGTTACTATTCATGTTCAAGGTAGGAAAATTCGTATAGATGGAAATCCTAGTCGTATAGGAAGACTTGATAACCTTTTTGGATTTACTAATATTGACCAATGCGTTTCTGTTTATAACGCTCTTCTTGCTCAATATGGCCTTCCTCCGTTTACTCGCTGTACTAAAGTTTATCTGCGTGACGGTGCTTCCGGCGCAAAATCCGGTGACCTTGTTGCTGATGGTGCCAAGATAGAGCGTATTGATTTAACTACCAATATAGCTCTTGGTGAAGGCAACTGCCTTGCTTATCTTCGTGGTGTGTCTTCCCAAAGAATTGGACATAGTATTGGGTTTCTTTATCCTAACGGTCGAACCGTTACATGGACTCCGAAAGGTAATGGCCAAGGTGGTAGACTTCAATATCGCAAGTCTTATGATAAGTCTTTTGAGATGGATCAAAATAGTCTTCCTAAAATTAAACGTTCTTTTGGTGAAAATTCCCAAGAGTACGCTTATGTAAAGCAAGTCCGTGATTATTGCGCCTCTAACGGCGTTGTTCGTATGGAACAAGAGCTTAAAAACGAATATCTCAAGCGTGAAGGACTCGCCTATTGGGGCATGTTTAATGAGTCTCGCTTAATTACTATACATAATGAATTTCTTGGTCTTGATCAACGAATGAAGGTAACTGCAATGGACCTTATGAGTATTGCTGATAAGCTTATCGAGGAGGGCGTTTGCAAGGGTAGGGCATCAGCTAATGCAACTGCTTCGCAGGCCATTCTATGGATGTCTGGAAGTCCTCACGGCATATCTCAGCGTGCCTTTGAAACTCATGCAGCCCGCTTGAACAGGATTGGTATTAACATACGTAACGCTTGTGATACTTCGCGTTACGCACCTGTTTTTGTCCGTCAATGTCGTGAAGTTACAAAAAGTTCCCTCCCTGTTCCGGCTTGGTATCGTAGGCCTAATCATTTGCAGTTGGCAGCATGAAGACTGTAAGCCTTCAAGGCATTCAGCTTTCACCTGGGCAACGTCGCATGCTCGATCAGCAGCGTCACGTTCGTGAGTTTATGAACCCTGTTCTGACCCAGCAAGTTACTGAAACACTTGCTGTAATCGAAGCTCGGAAAGAGCATGGCACTAAACCTGAGCGTATCTGGTTTCTTGATCGCCAAAAAAAAGGTACTCCTTCAATGGCTGAATGGATGGGTTATTAATGGAATTTTATATAGCCACTTGGGGTACTACCTTATTAACTGTCGCTGTCAGTTCTTGCTTTGTTCTTTGGTATATGGAGCAATAACATGGACCGTCTCTCATACCAGCAACTTCGTTATGCCGTGGAGTCTGAGCTTGTTAATTTTAACTCTGGCAACGCTGATGATAGTGCTTTCGTTAACTCGCTTATGCGTCTGTTTTTACAGGCTGCATCAGCTGAGCAAGTCAAGTCTCAATTAGCCAAGCGTAAGTTTTTAACGTTTCGCCGTATACCTAATTTAACACCGCCCGGCTGGGCATATCGCAATCCGAGCTTGAGTTCTCGGCTTCCCACACTGTAAGGGGCAACATAATGTCTACTGCATCTGCTGTAAAGTTTCCAACTCTCATGGTCGAAGTTACCGGCATTGCCCGTAGTGGTACTGCTGCTAAATCTGGCAAGCCCTATACCATGTATCAGGCGTTTGTTCACCTTCCCGGTATCCCTTATCCTCAGAAGACTGATTTCTATGCCGAGAGTCAATCGCAAGTTCCTCAGCCTGGCACTTACGAGTGTGACGTTATCGCTGATATTCGTGATGGTCGGCTGGAGTTCACTTGCGACCCTCGTCAAGGTCGTCGTAAGGACATTCCTCCGCTTTCTGATGCTATGAAGCGAGCTTAATCATGCTGCCACTCTGCGTAGGTCTCGACTCGGACAATCGTCTTGTTGCACTTGGCGAATACTCCGCTGAATGCGCAGGGTACGTTCTACAGACTCCAGCAGACTTTGCTGGATCAATGACAATTGCGGGCCTCTTTGGCTTTCCTGATCCGGTAGCGTTCGGGCTCGCTTTTTCAACGGCATTCGGCCTTGTAATTTTCTTGGCCGCCGTTGCTTCAACTGTCGGAGAAGTCTCCGGCTTTTTCTCAAGCACCACTCAGGTAGAAGAACTATGAAACAACTCAAAGCGCTGTTCTCCATGTCCAAAACTCAGTTCGCTGTTGCTGCATCTGCAACCGCACTGGTCGTTTCCACTGCTGCCTCGGCCGCTGAACCGGACTACGGTTCGATGATTTCCGATGTTGCCTCGACCGGCGCTGTTGCCGCTATCGTTGCGATGGGTGTCGTCAAGATCGCGCCGAACTTCGCAAAATGGGCTGTCAACAAAGTTGCCAGCTTCTTCTGATCCCCGCTACAGCGTCCAGAGGGTTCCTCCGGGAGCCCTTTTTTATTCTTTTAATATACTGGTGAGTAAATGATATGGCTCGTTTTGGCAACGTTTGGCGGCTTCTTAGCGGGTGGTTGCTGCTGTGTTGCGTTCTTCCGGTCGTAGAGGCTGGTACAAAAAACGTAACGCTTCCTTCTCTTGCTCAACAAGTTGCAAAAGGCACTCCGTCTATTACCGAGGGTCGTCTCACGCTTAGTACCGCTATTGAAGGCGAGTTTATTCCTGCACCCACTAAGAATATTCCTGTTCGCGGAATACTTGGTGGTCCTTCCTTCGGTTTAAATACTATTAAGGGTGCTGCAAAAGGTCTTGTCAGAGGCGGAGTTCCTGCATTACTTGCCGGTGTTGCTATGAGTGGCATTCTCTCTGGTCTTGATTGGGTTATGAAAGATGGTGCAGTCGTCAAGACCGGCTCTGGCGTTCCCGGCCCTGTAACAAACTTGCCTGCCCAATACGGATGGCGATCAAGTCAAGCTGGTGGTCCTGATATTCGTTACGGAGCTAGTTCTGCCTTAGATGGATGTAGGGCTATGGCATCCGAAATGTTTCCTGCCGGTAATGTTCGTGTTCTTGGTATTTATGGTTTTCAGGCCCAGTGCGAATGGGTTAACGCAGATAACCCTATGAATATTAACCAGTGGAATACCTCTAGGGCTGGTGAAGGTTGCCCGGCTAATAGTACTTATGAGGGTTCAACTGGCGCGTGTATATCCGCCCAGCCTCAAGCTGGTCCGCTTACCGATACTGATTTTGGTCTGATGGATAACTTCATCGACGCCCAGAATTCTGAATTTGTCAAAAACCTGCTTAAAGAAGCATGCCAAGGTTCTAATAATCCTAACGGCTGCTATCAATCGCTTCGCGATCAGAGTCCAAAGAACGATAATCTTGTAGGCCCTAAAACTGTTGATGGTGGCACTGTAACAAAGACCACTACAACTGCTAACCCAGATGGAACTACCTCCCAGACTGTTACCAATACCACCACCACTTACAATATGTCTTATTCGCCTAGTTCCTATACCTTCAATCAAAGCAGCAAGAGTACTACTGTTAAAAACGGCGTCCCTGTTGAAACCACTACTCAGGAAGAACAACCGTCTGATGAGGCTACGCCGGAGGAAACTCCAGAAGATGAGCCAGAAGAAGATATTGCCGCTTCTCCGTGTGTAGGTGAGAAATGTGACGGACCTGCATATAAAAAGCTTTACGAAAAGAGCAAAGACACTAAGGAACAGAAGTTAGACAGTTACGCAAGCCGTGTTGCTGCCATTCCATTGTTTGCTGCTGTTACCGGTTACTTTACCGTCACGGCTAGCTCTGGATGTCCTGTATGGGAAACACCGGTGAGCTTCGCTGTTTTTCAATCCTCTTTTAGTACCGACCTTGTATTCGACTTTCACTGTCAGTCATGGTTTACAAGTATCGCGTCTTCTGCGTCTGTTGTTATGTTGATTGTTTGTTCCTTCTTGGCATTCCGCCAAGCATTCTTAGACTGAGGTTAATATTATGTCTCAGATTATCTCTACAATAGCCAGTTGGTTTTCTGCTTTATTGGCATGGTTCGGCCGCATCTTTGAATGGCTCGGCGGCATATTCATTGACTTCATGGCCTTTCTGTCAGATTTGCCATTACAGATATTTGGTGGCTTTCTCGATGGTGTTATATATCTTCTGAATAAGATACCTGTTCCCGGCTTTCTGACTCAGTACAGTTTGCAGACGTTGTTTAATGCGCTGCCTGATACTGTTCTTTACTTTGTTAGTCTCTTTGGCATCCCGCAGGCTATCGGTATTCTCGGCCTTGGTGTTGCTTTCCGTTTAACACGCAAAGCTCTGACACTTGGTCAGTGGTAAGGGTAGGGGATAGGTCATGATATTTGGCAGTGAAGGTCTTCCGCGCTCAGGCAAAAGTCTTGAGTCTATGCAGCATATTGTCGACTCTCTTATCAAGGGTCGCACTGTAATTACCAATATTCACGGCATCAACAAGGCCGCCATATCTGAGTATTGTGTTATCCCTCTCCCGACAGTTGAACGTCTCTTGATTACGCTTGAGCACCCGTTTGAAGATGGTGAGGAAGAGAAAGTCGTACCCTGGGTGAAGGAACAATTTCTTAAGCATGTCGTCACTGATTCGCTCTGGATATGGGATGAGATAAACCAGTTCTGGCCCCCGGATCGCCAGCCTCTTGCTGCTGATTGGGCAAAGTTCGTTACTGAGCATGGCCACTTCGGCATTGATATTCTCATCATGGGGCAGGACCTCACAGAGCTGCATACCACTTGGCGCAAGCGCTTGCAGCGCTATACCCGCTATACAAAACTAGACATGATGGGTAAGGAGGACATGTTCCACTGGGCCAGCTATAGCAATGCCGGTCGTAACAGATTCAAGCGCACTGCCGAAGGCAAGAAGCCATATAAGAAAGAGTTCTTTCCGCTTTATAAGTCTCATCGCGATGAAACTCAAAACAAGGACAATTACAAGGATAGTCGTTATGGCGTCTTTCAGACAAAGCACAAAGTATATGGGTTTATATTTTGCTGCTTACTCGCGTATTCCATGTATTACGTTTGGGGCTTTTTTCATAAGTCTGATGTGGCTCAGAAGTCCACTCCGATTGTTCCTGTTTCTGGGCAAGTACCTAAGACCCCTGTTTTGCCTGCGTCTGAGGTTTCCAAGGTTACTCATGATGTCGTATCTACTTCGCTGTCTACTGACGCAACCAAAGAGCCAAAGGAAGAGCCTCTTGATTACTTTGACAAGTTCGCCAGTAAGTACGACTTGAGGCTTGCTGCCGTCCTTGAGCGCACGCCGTATGAGGGTGATGTTCGCCCATGGCTTGAGTTCAAGATTGATGCCCTCGACGCTTCCTATCGCATCAAAGAGTCTTTTAACCGCGCCGCTGTAGCATCCCTCGGATGGACCATTGAGCGTACCGAGTACGGCATCAAGCTCAGTAAGCAAGGCGTGGTCTACGTGGTTCGTTCCTGGCCTCTGGACAACTTTGGCAAGGTTCCTCGCCAGACCATTTCTGACCTGAAACCGATGCGCGAGGCGTCTCAGCTTGCTGAGCCGTCGAGAGCGTCGGTATCTACCTCAACGTCTCCAGCTTCAACCGGCCAACGTTTTACTGTGGTCGAGGATTCGAGCCGCGCTGGCCGCGACGCGTCGAAGTGATCACCTCGACGTTCAGGTAAAATCCAAGGGTACGCATAATGTGAGGACGTTATGGTACTTGCGGCCAACGGCCAGAATCGATCGTCGGGACTATTGCGCAGCCCCCGGCGATCGATTTACCCATAACGTCAATTATGCGTATCGGTACCATTATGTTTCTCCTGGTGCGACAGCCGGCGCGTTTTTTGGTACCAAACCACGTGTTCTATCGATAAGATTTGGTACCATTAACTCGCCCAGGATCTTCACCTGGTTAACTGGAGTGGTACCAAAATGCTCATCAAAATCACTGATGCTGATCCTGACTTCGTTGAAAAGCTGAAATCACTTACCAGCAAGAACACCGGCGCTAAGGCCTACGCTCATGCCGCTGAGTGTTATGGAATGTACGTCACCGCTAATGCCTTGGCTGTTCTTGAGATTGACCAACTCAAGGATGAAATATCACGCCTTAGAGCTGTTATCGAAGGTGCTCGATCTGCTGCCGCGCTTCTGCTTGAGAAAACCGGCCAACTTGATCTGCTTGATTGATTTGGTACCACTGAGTTCGCCGATCGGCGCATCGAGGTCGTTGCCCAGGAACGGATTTGGTACCGTTCCTTCGCTTCACCATCCCTTCACTGATTACCAGGCTTTACCGCAACGGACCCAAAACTTACAGCACAGTCGGTTGTCGGGTCCCGTAGGCAATTTCCTTGCAGCACCTGGGGCTTCAGGGGCTAGCCCCTGTTCGTAGCGAAGGCGGAGGGCTTTTATGCTCTTACGGCTTTTGCGGTTTTGAATATTTCGTGAGTTGTGTTGCGCAGAATCGTTGCCAGGGCTTCTGCTGTTTCACGGTTAGGCAGCGTGATTGGTGCCTCTGGTGGCTCGTCTGAGCGCGTCATGAAGCCTGTTGCTGGTCCGCATCTGATTGTTACTCGGCACTCCTCTATCGAGATCTGTATCAGCTCTACGGCGTCTTTTCCGACGATTTTCCATTGCTCCTGCATTTGGCGTTTTCCTGGTTGGCGGGTGGGGGTGCTGTTACACCCCCACTTTACCGAAGACTTCTTCGGTCTTTCATCATTGCGATAGGTCCTCTTGTTGGAAAACCATTACCAGACCTTTTATCGCCCTTTTAACCTCTGCCTGTTGGCATTCAGGCAGTGTTGCCACGACAGAAAACAGCTTTCTGAGTTCCGCTTTCACCGACCGTTCGTCTGGTTCCATCAGTATCTCATCTGTTGAAACTCCAAAACCCTTCGCCATGGCCCGTATTGGATCCGCAGTCGGCAGGCTAGAACCCGCCTCGTATTTGCGATATGTGCCCAGTGGTATTCCACATATGGACGCAGCTTCTTCTATCTTCAACCCTTTGTTTTCTCGGGCCTTTTTGATGTTTTCTGCGACTGACATGTCCGTCAAGCCTTGCTCAGTGGTTGTAGTCAATGATCATACCCTCCGTCTTTTCGGTTGCTTCCAAATGCGGGCATTCTACCGTCCACATATGGCTTGACACCACCAATCCATATTAGGTAGCTTTGCACCCCACATATGGACCTTGACGGAATTTTTGGATGTTCATCGACTGGCTCAGCATTTCTCAGGAACACGACCACGACCTACCGGTTGTGTGTGACGTTCAGTTCCTGACTGTTGATACGCTTAGCGGTGACGTTATCAGTACCAAGCAACCTAAGTTTAAGCACACTGAGTCTTATTCAACTTCCGTTACTATTCATGTTCAAGGTAGGAAAATTCGTATAGATGGAAATCCTAGTCGTATAGGAAGACTTGATAACCTTTTTGGATTTACTAATATTGACCAATGCGTTTCTGTTTATAACGCTCTTCTTGCTCAATATGGCCTTCCTCCGTTTACTCGCTGTACTAAAGTTTATCTGCGTGACGGTGCTTCCGGCGCAAAATCCGGTGACCTTGTTGCTGATGGTGCCAAGATAGAGCGTATTGATTTAACTACCAATATAGCTCTTGGTGAAGGCAACTGCCTTGCTTATCTTCGTGGTGTGTCTTCCCAAAGAATTGGACATAGTATTGGGTTTCTTTATCCTAACGGTCGAACCGTTACATGGACTCCGAAAGGTAATGGCCAAGGTGGTAGACTTCAATATCGCAAGTCTTATGATAAGTCTTTTGAGATGGATCAAAATAGTCTTCCTAAAATTAAACGTTCTTTTGGTGAAAATTCCCAAGAGTACGCTTATGTAAAGCAAGTCCGTGATTATTGCGCCTCTAACGGCGTTGTTCGTATGGAACAAGAGCTTAAAAACGAATATCTCAAGCGTGAAGGACTCGCCTATTGGGGCATGTTTAATGAGTCTCGCTTAATTACTATACATAATGAATTTCTTGGTCTTGATCAACGAATGAAGGTAACTGCAATGGACCTTATGAGTATTGCTGATAAGCTTATCGAGGAGGGCGTTTGCAAGGGTAGGGCATCAGCTAATGCAACTGCTTCGCAGGCCATTCTATGGATGTCTGGAAGTCCTCACGGCATATCTCAGCGTGCCTTTGAAACTCATGCAGCCCGCTTGAACAGGATTGGTATTAACATACGTAACGCTTGTGATACTTCGCGTTACGCACCTGTTTTTGTCCGTCAATGTCGTGAAGTTACAAAAAGTTCCCTCCCTGTTCCGGCTTGGTATCGTAGGCCTAATCATTTGCAGTTGGCAGCATGAAGACTGTAAGCCTTCAAGGCATTCAGCTTTCACCTGGGCAACGTCGCATGCTCGATCAGCAGCGTCACGTTCGTGAGTTTATGAACCCTGTTCTGACCCAGCAAGTTACTGAAACACTTGCTGTAATCGAAGCTCGGAAAGAGCATGGCACTAAACCTGAGCGTATCTGGTTTCTTGATCGCCAAAAAAAAGGTACTCCTTCAATGGCTGAATGGATGGGTTATTAATGGAATTTTATATAGCCACTTGGGGTACTACCTTATTAACTGTCGCTGTCAGTTCTTGCTTTGTTCTTTGGTATATGGAGCAATAACATGGACCGTCTCTCATACCAGCAACTTCGTTATGCCGTGGAGTCTGAGCTTGTTAATTTTAACTCTGGCAACGCTGATGATAGTGCTTTCGTTAACTCGCTTATGCGTCTGTTTTTACAGGCTGCATCAGCTGAGCAAGTCAAGTCTCAATTAGCCAAGCGTAAGTTTTTAACGTTTCGCCGTATACCTAATTTAACACCGCCCGGCTGGGCATATCGCAATCCGAGCTTGAGTTCTCGGCTTCCCACACTGTAAGGGGCAACATAATGTCTACTGCATCTGCTGTAAAGTTTCCAACTCTCATGGTCGAAGTTACCGGCATTGCCCGTAGTGGTACTGCTGCTAAATCTGGCAAGCCCTATACCATGTATCAGGCGTTTGTTCACCTTCCCGGTATCCCTTATCCTCAGAAGACTGATTTCTATGCCGAGAGTCAATCGCAAGTTCCTCAGCCTGGCACTTACGAGTGTGACGTTATCGCTGATATTCGTGATGGTCGGCTGGAGTTCACTTGCGACCCTCGTCAAGGTCGTCGTAAGGACATTCCTCCGCTTTCTGATGCTATGAAGCGAGCTTAATCATGCTGCCACTCTGCGTAGGTCTCGACTCGGACAATCGTCTTGTTGCACTTGGCGAATACTCCGCTGAATGCGCAGGGTACGTTCTACAGACTCCAGCAGACTTTGCTGGATCAATGACAATTGCGGGCCTCTTTGGCTTTCCTGATCCGGTAGCGTTCGGGCTCGCTTTTTCAACGGCATTCGGCCTTGTAATTTTCTTGGCCGCCGTTGCTTCAACTGTCGGAGAAGTCTCCGGCTTTTTCTCAAGCACCACTCAGGTAGAAGAACTATGAAACAACTCAAAGCGCTGTTCTCCATGTCCAAAACTCAGTTCGCTGTTGCTGCATCTGCAACCGCACTGGTCGTTTCCACTGCTGCCTCGGCCGCTGAACCGGACTACGGTTCGATGATTTCCGATGTTGCCTCGACCGGCGCTGTTGCCGCTATCGTTGCGATGGGTGTCGTCAAGATCGCGCCGAACTTCGCAAAATGGGCTGTCAACAAAGTTGCCAGCTTCTTCTGATCCCCGCTACAGCGTCCAGAGGGTTCCTCCGGGAGCCCTTTTTTATTCTTTTAATATACTGGTGAGTAAATGATATGGCTCGTTTTGGCAACGTTTGGCGGCTTCTTAGCGGGTGGTTGCTGCTGTGTTGCGTTCTTCCGGTCGTAGAGGCTGGTACAAAAAACGTAACGCTTCCTTCTCTTGCTCAACAAGTTGCAAAAGGCACTCCGTCTATTACCGAGGGTCGTCTCACGCTTAGTACCGCTATTGAAGGCGAGTTTATTCCTGCACCCACTAAGAATATTCCTGTTCGCGGAATACTTGGTGGTCCTTCCTTCGGTTTAAATACTATTAAGGGTGCTGCAAAAGGTCTTGTCAGAGGCGGAGTTCCTGCATTACTTGCCGGTGTTGCTATGAGTGGCATTCTCTCTGGTCTTGATTGGGTTATGAAAGATGGTGCAGTCGTCAAGACCGGCTCTGGCGTTCCCGGCCCTGTAACAAACTTGCCTGCCCAATACGGATGGCGATCAAGTCAAGCTGGTGGTCCTGATATTCGTTACGGAGCTAGTTCTGCCTTAGATGGATGTAGGGCTATGGCATCCGAAATGTTTCCTGCCGGTAATGTTCGTGTTCTTGGTATTTATGGTTTTCAGGCCCAGTGCGAATGGGTTAACGCAGATAACCCTATGAATATTAACCAGTGGAATACCTCTAGGGCTGGTGAAGGTTGCCCGGCTAATAGTACTTATGAGGGTTCAACTGGCGCGTGTATATCCGCCCAGCCTCAAGCTGGTCCGCTTACCGATACTGATTTTGGTCTGATGGATAACTTCATCGACGCCCAGAATTCTGAATTTGTCAAAAACCTGCTTAAAGAAGCATGCCAAGGTTCTAATAATCCTAACGGCTGCTATCAATCGCTTCGCGATCAGAGTCCAAAGAACGATAATCTTGTAGGCCCTAAAACTGTTGATGGTGGCACTGTAACAAAGACCACTACAACTGCTAACCCAGATGGAACTACCTCCCAGACTGTTACCAATACCACCACCACTTACAATATGTCTTATTCGCCTAGTTCCTATACCTTCAATCAAAGCAGCAAGAGTACTACTGTTAAAAACGGCGTCCCTGTTGAAACCACTACTCAGGAAGAACAACCGTCTGATGAGGCTACGCCGGAGGAAACTCCAGAAGATGAGCCAGAAGAAGATATTGCCGCTTCTCCGTGTGTAGGTGAGAAATGTGACGGACCTGCATATAAAAAGCTTTACGAAAAGAGCAAAGACACTAAGGAACAGAAGTTAGACAGTTACGCAAGCCGTGTTGCTGCCATTCCATTGTTTGCTGCTGTTACCGGTTACTTTACCGTCACGGCTAGCTCTGGATGTCCTGTATGGGAAACACCGGTGAGCTTCGCTGTTTTTCAATCCTCTTTTAGTACCGACCTTGTATTCGACTTTCACTGTCAGTCATGGTTTACAAGTATCGCGTCTTCTGCGTCTGTTGTTATGTTGATTGTTTGTTCCTTCTTGGCATTCCGCCAAGCATTCTTAGACTGAGGTTAATATTATGTCTCAGATTATCTCTACAATAGCCAGTTGGTTTTCTGCTTTATTGGCATGGTTCGGCCGCATCTTTGAATGGCTCGGCGGCATATTCATTGACTTCATGGCCTTTCTGTCAGATTTGCCATTACAGATATTTGGTGGCTTTCTCGATGGTGTTATATATCTTCTGAATAAGATACCTGTTCCCGGCTTTCTGACTCAGTACAGTTTGCAGACGTTGTTTAATGCGCTGCCTGATACTGTTCTTTACTTTGTTAGTCTCTTTGGCATCCCGCAGGCTATCGGTATTCTCGGCCTTGGTGTTGCTTTCCGTTTAACACGCAAAGCTCTGACACTTGGTCAGTGGTAAGGGTAGGGGATAGGTCATGATATTTGGCAGTGAAGGTCTTCCGCGCTCAGGCAAAAGTCTTGAGTCTATGCAGCATATTGTCGACTCTCTTATCAAGGGTCGCACTGTAATTACCAATATTCACGGCATCAACAAGGCCGCCATATCTGAGTATTGTGTTATCCCTCTCCCGACAGTTGAACGTCTCTTGATTACGCTTGAGCACCCGTTTGAAGATGGTGAGGAAGAGAAAGTCGTACCCTGGGTGAAGGAACAATTTCTTAAGCATGTCGTCACTGATTCGCTCTGGATATGGGATGAGATAAACCAGTTCTGGCCCCCGGATCGCCAGCCTCTTGCTGCTGATTGGGCAAAGTTCGTTACTGAGCATGGCCACTTCGGCATTGATATTCTCATCATGGGGCAGGACCTCACAGAGCTGCATACCACTTGGCGCAAGCGCTTGCAGCGCTATACCCGCTATACAAAACTAGACATGATGGGTAAGGAGGACATGTTCCACTGGGCCAGCTATAGCAATGCCGGTCGTAACAGATTCAAGCGCACTGCCGAAGGCAAGAAGCCATATAAGAAAGAGTTCTTTCCGCTTTATAAGTCTCATCGCGATGAAACTCAAAACAAGGACAATTACAAGGATAGTCGTTATGGCGTCTTTCAGACAAAGCACAAAGTATATGGGTTTATATTTTGCTGCTTACTCGCGTATTCCATGTATTACGTTTGGGGCTTTTTTCATAAGTCTGATGTGGCTCAGAAGTCCACTCCGATTGTTCCTGTTTCTGGGCAAGTACCTAAGACCCCTGTTTTGCCTGCGTCTGAGGTTTCCAAGGTTACTCATGATGTCGTATCTACTTCGCTGTCTACTGACGCAACCAAAGAGCCAAAGGAAGAGCCTCTTGATTACTTTGACAAGTTCGCCAGTAAGTACGACTTGAGGCTTGCTGCCGTCCTTGAGCGCACGCCGTATGAGGGTGATGTTCGCCCATGGCTTGAGTTCAAGATTGATGCCCTCGACGCTTCCTATCGCATCAAAGAGTCTTTTAACCGCGCCGCTGTAGCATCCCTCGGATGGACCATTGAGCGTACCGAGTACGGCATCAAGCTCAGTAAGCAAGGCGTGGTCTACGTGGTTCGTTCCTGGCCTTGGACAACTTTGGCAAGGTTCCTCGCCAGACCATTTCTGACCTGAAACCGATGCGCGAGGCGTCTCAGCTTGCTGAGCCGTCGAGAGCGTCGGTATCTACCTCAACGTCTCCAGCTTCAACCGGCCAACGTTTTACTGTGGTCGAGGATTCGAGCCGCGCTGGCCGCGACGCGTCGAAGTGATCACCTCGACGTTCAGGTAAAATCCAAGGGTACGCATAATGTGAGGACGTTATGGTACTTGCGGCCAACGGCCAGAATCGATCGTCGGGACTATTGCGCAGCCCCCGCGATCGATTTACCCATAACGTCAATTATGCGTATCGGTACCATTATGTTTCTCCTGGTGCGACAGCCGGCGCGTTTTTTGGTACCAAACCACGTGTTCTATCGATAAGATTTGGTACCATTAACTCGCCCAGGATCTTCACCTGGTTAACTGGAGTGGTACCAAAATGCTCATCAAAATCACTGATGCTGATCCTGACTTCGTTGAAAAGCTGAAATCACTTACCAGCAAGAACACCGGCGCTAAGGCCTACGCTCATGCCGCTGAGTGTTATGGAATGTACGTCACCGCTAATGCCTTGGCTGTTCTTGAGATTGACCAACTCAAGGATGAAATATCACGCCTTAGAGCTGTTATCGAAGGTGCTCGATCTGCTGCCGCGCTTCTGCTTGAGAAAACCGGCCAACTTGATCTGCTTGATTGATTTGGTACCACTGAGTTCGCCGATCGGCGCATCGAGGTCGTTGCCCAGGAACGGATTTGGTACCGTTCCTTCGCTTCACCATCCCTTCACTGATTACCAGGCTTTACCGCAACGGACCCAAAACTTACAGCACAGTCGGTTGTCGGGTCCCGTAGGCAATTTCCTTGCAGCACCTGGGGCTTCAGGGGCTAGCCCCTGTTCGTAGCGAAGGCGGAGGGCTTTTATGCTCTTACGGCTTTTGCGGTTTTGAATATTTCGTGAGTTGTGTTGCGCAGAATCGTTGCCAGGGCTTCTGCTGTTTCACGGTTAGGCAGCGTGATTGGTGCCTCTGGTGGCTCGTCTGAGCGCGTCATGAAGCCTGTTGCTGGTCCGCATCTGATTGTTACTCGGCACTCCTCTATCGAGATCTGTATCAGCTCTACGGCGTCTTTTCCGACGATTTTCCATTGCTCCTGCATTTGGCGTTTTCCTGGTTGGCGGGTGGGGGTGCTGTTACACCCCCACTTTACCGAAGACTTCTTCGGTCTTTCATCATTGCGATAGGTCCTCTTGTTGGAAAACCATTACCAGACCTTTTATCGCCCTTTTAACCTCTGCCTGTTGGCATTCAGGCAGTGTTGCCACGACAGAAAACAGCTTTCTGAGTTCCGCTTTCACCGACCGTTCGTCTGGTTCCATCAGTATCTCATCTGTTGAAACTCCAAAACCCTTCGCCATGGCCCGTATTGGATCCGCAGTCGGCAGGCTAGAACCCGCCTCGTATTTGCGATATGTGCCCAGTGGTATTCCACATATGGACGCAGCTTCTTCTATCTTCAACCCTTTGTTTTCTCGGGCCTTTTTGATGTTTTCTGCGACTGACATGTCCGTCAAGCCTTGCTCAGTGGTTGTAGTCAATGATCATACCCTCCGTCTTTTCGGTTGCTTCCAAATGCGGGCATTCTACCGTCCACATATGGCTTGACACCACCAATCCATATTAGGTAGCTTTGCACCCCACATATGGACCTTGACGGAATTTTTGGATGTTCATCGACTGGCTCAGCATTTCTCAGGAACACGACCACGACCTACCGGTTGTGTGTGACGTTCAGTTCCTGACTGTTGATACGCTTAGCGGTGACGTTATCAGTACCAAGCAACCTAAGTTTAAGCACACTGAGTCTTATTCAACTTCCGTTACTATTCATGTTCAAGGTAGGAAAATTCGTATAGATGGAAATCCTAGTCGTATAGGAAGACTTGATAACCTTTTTGGATTTACTAATATTGACCAATGCGTTTCTGTTTATAACGCTCTTCTTGCTCAATATGGCCTTCCTCCGTTTACTCGCTGTACTAAAGTTTATCTGCGTGACGGTGCTTCCGGCGCAAAATCCGGTGACCTTGTTGCTGATGGTGCCAAGATAGAGCGTATTGATTTAACTACCAATATAGCTCTTGGTGAAGGCAACTGCCTTGCTTATCTTCGTGGTGTGTCTTCCCAAAGAATTGGACATAGTATTGGGTTTCTTTATCCTAACGGTCGAACCGTTACATGGACTCCGAAAGGTAATGGCCAAGGTGGTAGACTTCAATATCGCAAGTCTTATGATAAGTCTTTTGAGATGGATCAAAATAGTCTTCCTAAAATTAAACGTTCTTTTGGTGAAAATTCCCAAGAGTACGCTTATGTAAAGCAAGTCCGTGATTATTGCGCCTCTAACGGCGTTGTTCGTATGGAACAAGAGCTTAAAAACGAATATCTCAAGCGTGAAGGACTCGCCTATTGGGGCATGTTTAATGAGTCTCGCTTAATTACTATACATAATGAATTTCTTGGTCTTGATCAACGAATGAAGGTAACTGCAATGGACCTTATGAGTATTGCTGATAAGCTTATCGAGGAGGGCGTTTGCAAGGGTAGGGCATCAGCTAATGCAACTGCTTCGCAGGCCATTCTATGGATGTCTGGAAGTCCTCACGGCATATCTCAGCGTGCCTTTGAAACTCATGCAGCCCGCTTGAACAGGATTGGTATTAACATACGTAACGCTTGTGATACTTCGCGTTACGCACCTGTTTTTGTCCGTCAATGTCGTGAAGTTACAAAAAGTTCCCTCCCTGTTCCGGCTTGGTATCGTAGGCCTAATCATTTGCAGTTGGCAGCATGAAGACTGTAAGCCTTCAAGGCATTCAGCTTTCACCTGGGCAACGTCGCATGCTCGATCAGCAGCGTCACGTTCGTGAGTTTATGAACCCTGTTCTGACCCAGCAAGTTACTGAAACACTTGCTGTAATCGAAGCTCGGAAAGAGCATGGCACTAAACCTGAGCGTATCTGGTTTCTTGATCGCCAAAAAAAAGGTACTCCTTCAATGGCTGAATGGATGGGTTATTAATGGAATTTTATATAGCCACTTGGGGTACTACCTTATTAACTGTCGCTGTCAGTTCTTGCTTTGTTCTTTGGTATATGGAGCAATAACATGGACCGTCTCTCATACCAGCAACTTCGTTATGCCGTGGAGTCTGAGCTTGTTAATTTTAACTCTGGCAACGCTGATGATAGTGCTTTCGTTAACTCGCTTATGCGTCTGTTTTTACAGGCTGCATCAGCTGAGCAAGTCAAGTCTCAATTAGCCAAGCGTAAGTTTTTAACGTTTCGCCGTATACCTAATTTAACACCGCCCGGCTGGGCATATCGCAATCCGAGCTTGAGTTCTCGGCTTCCCACACTGTAAGGGGCAACATAATGTCTACTGCATCTGCTGTAAAGTTTCCAACTCTCATGGTCGAAGTTACCGGCATTGCCCGTAGTGGTACTGCTGCTAAATCTGGCAAGCCCTATACCATGTATCAGGCGTTTGTTCACCTTCCCGGTATCCCTTATCCTCAGAAGACTGATTTCTATGCCGAGAGTCAATCGCAAGTTCCTCAGCCTGGCACTTACGAGTGTGACGTTATCGCTGATATTCGTGATGGTCGGCTGGAGTTCACTTGCGACCCTCGTCAAGGTCGTCGTAAGGACATTCCTCCGCTTTCTGATGCTATGAAGCGAGCTTAATCATGCTGCCACTCTGCGTAGGTCTCGACTCGGACAATCGTCTTGTTGCACTTGGCGAATACTCCGCTGAATGCGCAGGGTACGTTCTACAGACTCCAGCAGACTTTGCTGGATCAATGACAATTGCGGGCCTCTTTGGCTTTCCTGATCCGGTAGCGTTCGGGCTCGCTTTTTCAACGGCATTCGGCCTTGTAATTTTCTTGGCCGCCGTTGCTTCAACTGTCGGAGAAGTCTCCGGCTTTTTCTCAAGCACCACTCAGGTAGAAGAACTATGAAACAACTCAAAGCGCTGTTCTCCATGTCCAAAACTCAGTTCGCTGTTGCTGCATCTGCAACCGCACTGGTCGTTTCCACTGCTGCCTCGGCCGCTGAACCGGACTACGGTTCGATGATTTCCGATGTTGCCTCGACCGGCGCTGTTGCCGCTATCGTTGCGATGGGTGTCGTCAAGATCGCGCCGAACTTCGCAAAATGGGCTGTCAACAAAGTTGCCAGCTTCTTCTGATCCCCGCTACAGCGTCCAGAGGGTTCCTCCGGGAGCCCTTTTTTATTCTTTTAATATACTGGTGAGTAAATGATATGGCTCGTTTTGGCAACGTTTGGCGGCTTCTTAGCGGGTGGTTGCTGCTGTGTTGCGTTCTTCCGGTCGTAGAGGCTGGTACAAAAAACGTAACGCTTCCTTCTCTTGCTCAACAAGTTGCAAAAGGCACTCCGTCTATTACCGAGGGTCGTCTCACGCTTAGTACCGCTATTGAAGGCGAGTTTATTCCTGCACCCACTAAGAATATTCCTGTTCGCGGAATACTTGGTGGTCCTTCCTTCGGTTTAAATACTATTAAGGGTGCTGCAAAAGGTCTTGTCAGAGGCGGAGTTCCTGCATTACTTGCCGGTGTTGCTATGAGTGGCATTCTCTCTGGTCTTGATTGGGTTATGAAAGATGGTGCAGTCGTCAAGACCGGCTCTGGCGTTCCCGGCCCTGTAACAAACTTGCCTGCCCAATACGGATGGCGATCAAGTCAAGCTGGTGGTCCTGATATTCGTTACGGAGCTAGTTCTGCCTTAGATGGATGTAGGGCTATGGCATCCGAAATGTTTCCTGCCGGTAATGTTCGTGTTCTTGGTATTTATGGTTTTCAGGCCCAGTGCGAATGGGTTAACGCAGATAACCCTATGAATATTAACCAGTGGAATACCTCTAGGGCTGGTGAAGGTTGCCCGGCTAATAGTACTTATGAGGGTTCAACTGGCGCGTGTATATCCGCCCAGCCTCAAGCTGGTCCGCTTACCGATACTGATTTTGGTCTGATGGATAACTTCATCGACGCCCAGAATTCTGAATTTGTCAAAAACCTGCTTAAAGAAGCATGCCAAGGTTCTAATAATCCTAACGGCTGCTATCAATCGCTTCGCGATCAGAGTCCAAAGAACGATAATCTTGTAGGCCCTAAAACTGTTGATGGTGGCACTGTAACAAAGACCACTACAACTGCTAACCCAGATGGAACTACCTCCCAGACTGTTACCAATACCACCACCACTTACAATATGTCTTATTCGCCTAGTTCCTATACCTTCAATCAAAGCAGCAAGAGTACTACTGTTAAAAACGGCGTCCCTGTTGAAACCACTACTCAGGAAGAACAACCGTCTGATGAGGCTACGCCGGAGGAAACTCCAGAAGATGAGCCAGAAGAAGATATTGCCGCTTCTCCGTGTGTAGGTGAGAAATGTGACGGACCTGCATATAAAAAGCTTTACGAAAAGAGCAAAGACACTAAGGAACAGAAGTTAGACAGTTACGCAAGCCGTGTTGCTGCCATTCCATTGTTTGCTGCTGTTACCGGTTACTTTACCGTCACGGCTAGCTCTGGATGTCCTGTATGGGAAACACCGGTGAGCTTCGCTGTTTTTCAATCCTCTTTTAGTACCGACCTTGTATTCGACTTTCACTGTCAGTCATGGTTTACAAGTATCGCGTCTTCTGCGTCTGTTGTTATGTTGATTGTTTGTTCCTTCTTGGCATTCCGCCAAGCATTCTTAGACTGAGGTTAATATTATGTCTCAGATTATCTCTACAATAGCCAGTTGGTTTTCTGCTTTATTGGCATGGTTCGGCCGCATCTTTGAATGGCTCGGCGGCATATTCATTGACTTCATGGCCTTTCTGTCAGATTTGCCATTACAGATATTTGGTGGCTTTCTCGATGGTGTTATATATCTTCTGAATAAGATACCTGTTCCCGGCTTTCTGACTCAGTACAGTTTGCAGACGTTGTTTAATGCGCTGCCTGATACTGTTCTTTACTTTGTTAGTCTCTTTGGCATCCCGCAGGCTATCGGTATTCTCGGCCTTGGTGTTGCTTTCCGTTTAACACGCAAAGCTCTGACACTTGGTCAGTGGTAAGGGTAGGGGATAGGTCATGATATTTGGCAGTGAAGGTCTTCCGCGCTCAGGCAAAAGTCTTGAGTCTATGCAGCATATTGTCGACTCTCTTATCAAGGGTCGCACTGTAATTACCAATATTCACGGCATCAACAAGGCCGCCATATCTGAGTATTGTGTTATCCCTCTCCCGACAGTTGAACGTCTCTTGATTACGCTTGAGCACCCGTTTGAAGATGGTGAGGAAGAGAAAGTCGTACCCTGGGTGAAGGAACAATTTCTTAAGCATGTCGTCACTGATTCGCTCTGGATATGGGATGAGATAAACCAGTTCTGGCCCCCGGATCGCCAGCCTCTTGCTGCTGATTGGGCAAAGTTCGTTACTGAGCATGGCCACTTCGGCATTGATATTCTCATCATGGGGCAGGACCTCACAGAGCTGCATACCACTTGGCGCAAGCGCTTGCAGCGCTATACCCGCTATACAAAACTAGACATGATGGGTAAGGAGGACATGTTCCACTGGGCCAGCTATAGCAATGCCGGTCGTAACAGATTCAAGCGCACTGCCGAAGGCAAGAAGCCATATAAGAAAGAGTTCTTTCCGCTTTATAAGTCTCATCGCGATGAAACTCAAAACAAGGACAATTACAAGGATAGTCGTTATGGCGTCTTTCAGACAAAGCACAAAGTATATGGGTTTATATTTTGCTGCTTACTCGCGTATTCCATGTATTACGTTTGGGGCTTTTTTCATAAGTCTGATGTGGCTCAGAAGTCCACTCCGATTGTTCCTGTTTCTGGGCAAGTACCTAAGACCCCTGTTTTGCCTGCGTCTGAGGTTTCCAAGGTTACTCATGATGTCGTATCTACTTCGCTGTCTACTGACGCAACCAAAGAGCCAAAGGAAGAGCCTCTTGATTACTTTGACAAGTTCGCCAGTAAGTACGACTTGAGGCTTGCTGCCGTCCTTGAGCGCACGCCGTATGAGGGTGATGTTCGCCCATGGCTTGAGTTCAAGATTGATGCCCTCGACGCTTCCTATCGCATCAAAGAGTCTTTTAACCGCGCCGCTGTAGCATCCCTCGGATGGACCATTGAGCGTACCGAGTACGGCATCAAGCTCAGTAAGCAAGGCGTGGTCTACGTGGTTCGTTCCTGGCCTCTGGACAACTTTGGCAAGGTTCCTCGCCAGACCATTTCTGACCTGAAACCGATGCGCGAGGCGTCTCAGCTTGCTGAGCCGTCGAGAGCGTCGGTATCTACCTCAACGTCTCCAGCTTCAACCGGCCAACGTTTTACTGTGGTCGAGGATTCGAGCCGCGCTGGCCGCGACGCGTCGAAGTGATCACCTCGACGTTCAGGTAAAATCCAAGGGTACGCATAATGTATATTATGTTAAATTGTGTATATTCTTAGGTTGGAAATCTCTGAGCAACTCGTATATGCGACTCGTCATGACCAGGCGTAGCTTTGTTTCGGTTCGGACGGTGGATCTCATCGTCATCGGGATGTTCACGCAGAACCGCTGCAACCTAGGTGTGATGCTCCAACTGATCGAGTTCTGCTTTGAGCCGTTGTTCAGACCGTTCGTTCTCCCCCTCCAGCTTCTAACGCAGCCACCGTTGCACGTGGCGAGGTACCCAGGCGCAACAGCGGCTTTCGGGATGAAAAATCAGTGCTGCCGGAACTCGACCCACACCCATCAGGCCACTCTTGACAATTTCTCATCGTCCGACAAATACTTCACCTTGATTCATATAAATGACTATATAACAAGGTGAATCACTCAATGAATGCTGTGCACAACGATAGCTGTATGCCCCTTTATCAGCGCCTTGATGACCCCTTGGCTCAGCAGATTGCAAACATTCGGGGGTGCTCCGGCGAAGCTATTCCCACGGAGACGCCGCGTTCAGCTGAATACCTGCTAACGACCTGCACCGTACCCAAGGCGGTAGATGCGCGGGTCAACGCAGGTTTGCTGGGGCGTCAACAAGGGCGCCGTACATTCGTCCGCCGACCTCTTCGCTTGCCAGACATCAGAGGCCTCAACCTTGGTGCTGCACCTGCCCGCGCCCCTATTCGCTTCACACCTAAATTACCTGACAGCATCGGCATAGCAGCAGGATACGACGTGTTCGCCTTCCTTAACGCGACCGTTGCACGCGGATGCTCCCAAGCTTGATTTTTAGCGTGCTTCGGCAGCGTTACGACTTTTTCCAAGGCTGAGTACAGCCTCAGCGCTCCCATTACTGAGACCTCTTCATGACTACCCTAGATATACAACTTCTAATGACAGCGCTTGTCAGCGTCTTGGTGCTGGTGGCACTGATCGTGTCGCGACTCAAAATGCACCCGCTTTTGGCCCTGTTGATCGTTTCCGTTGGAGTGGGCTTTGCCACCCAAATGCAGCCCGAAAGTATCGTCGCTCATTTGATCGCCGGTGCCGGAAAGACATTGGGGGCAGTCGGGATCGTAATTGCGCTTGGCGCGATGCTTGGCAAAATCCTGGCTGATGCTGGCGTCACGGAGCAAATAGCTGAGGTCATCCTTAAGCGCACCTCGGATCGCATGATCCCTTGGGCAATGATGATGGTTGCGTTTGTAATTGGCATACCCATGTTCTTCGAGGTGGGTCTGGTGATCATGCTACCGCTGATATTCAGTGTGGCGCGAAAGCTGGAAAGCCAGGCTCGTTTCAAAGGCTCGGCGTATGTTTATGTCGGTGTTCCTGTGATTTCGGCGCTCGCCGCTATGCATGGCATGGTGCCTCCCCACCCTGGCCCATTGACGGCCATCGCCGCGCTTAAAGCCTCAGTAGGTCCGACAATGCTCTACGGCTTTATCGCGGCTATTCCAGCCATGATTCTGGGCGGACCACTTTACGGTGCGTTTATTTCGAAGCGCATGAGCACCAGGCCTGACCAAGCATTACTTGATCAGTTTACTCTGGCTGAAAAAGCCGATAATAAACACCGCCCCGGCGTTTGGCTCGGCGCACTGGCAGCCCTGCTACCGGCGATCCTGATGCTGATAAATGCCGTCGCCGAGATGCTGCTACCCAAGGGCAATGCGATCCTGCAGATGGCCAGTTTCGTGGGCAACCCTCTGATATCCATGCTTTTAGGCGTGCTTTTCGCCGGCGCAAGCCTGGTACTGGCGCGCGGTGGCAACGCTGAAAAGCTGCGCGATTCGCTGGGTAAAAGCCTCAAACCTATTGCCTCCATCATCATGATCATCGCAGGAGGCGGTGCATTTCAGGAGCTGCTGACGAGTGCCAAGGTAGGTGATGCCATTGTGCATTTGACCCAGCAGTCTGCGTTCCCTCCGTTGATCCTGGGGTGGCTGATTGCGATGTTGCTCTCGGTTTCTACAGGTTCCGCAACTGTGGGTATCGTAGGCGCTGCAGGCTTGCTGGCGCCGCTTGCGGGTGCCGATCCCAGTCTTAACCTGCCCTTGCTGGCATTGTCCATCGGCTGTGGTTCGCTGTTTTTCAATTATGCAAATCATGCAGGCTTCTGGATGGTAAAGGAGTCTTTTGGCATGACAATGGGAGAAGCGACGAAGACGATTTCGGTGGTTCAATCCATTGTGGCTGTGGTCGGATTGATTGTGGTGTTGATCCTGAATGCGGCTATTACAGTTTAAGCGCCCCGCCTCGCCTCGCCCATGCGGCTGCGCCCTCAAGCGCATGGGTGACCGGTGATGAATCGGTTGCATGCTTCGATGGTCGCCCAGCGTGACGTTGTGCCCGAAGGTTCGGCTATCACCAGATAGAACTCCTTAAGGAAAGCGATATGATCCGGATAGCCGAAGCAAGTGACGAGTCCGATATTAAAAATTGCGCTGAACAAGCCTACGCTCGCTATGTGCCGGTGATCGGGCGCAAGCCAGCGCCGATGATCGCCGATTTCATCACGCAGATAGCCACAGGGGTAGTCTATGTCGCGACAGACGACCAAGCCCGGTTTCAGGGCTTTATTGTGTTCCATGAAAAGGATGGGTATTTCTTATTGGAAAACGTGGCAGTCCTCCCGAGCGCTGCCGGACGTGGGGTCGGAAAGGCGCTGATTAGCTTTTGTGAAAATGCCGCACGACAGCGTGGTATGAACGCCGTTCATCTGTATACCAATGCAAACATGGCAGACAATCTCTCGATATATCCCAAGCTTGGTTATGTGAAAGTGGCAGAGCGCACGGAGGATGGATTCAATCGCGTTTACTTCGAAAAAAAACTTACATAACCGCATGCTGAAAAGGTGATCGAGCGCCTGAAAATCACTCCTTGCTCGATGTGGGTATCGCAATACGGCTACTGGTCTTGACCTCGCGTAATGCCAGGCTGGACTGGAATCATTAGACCACTACAGCTCTCTGATTTTGAGAGGCTTCATAAATGAAGCACCTCAACTACCGCAGTAAGCAGCAAGCAGACGCTAGCCACGACGGTAAGCCGTAATCGCATCGGAAGGTACCAGGCGGGCAAGCTGATAACCCGCGAGAGCTGCCTGTCCTGCCAGAGGTGGGCAACAAAGCCGATGACCAACAGCAAGCAACCCAATGGCATTGGCAGTAACGTGGCAATCCAGGCAATAAGTGCAGGAATCACACTCCAGATGAACCGGCCGCTGCGCTGCTCGGTTTTCATGTCTTGCGCGGTCATGGCGAAGCCCCAGTGCAAGGCGCCGACGAAGCTCAGGATGACGGCTCCATAGTTAACAAGCGCAATCGCAAGCAGCGGCCGATAGTCGCTAGAGAACGGGATCAGCAGCGCCAGAGAAATAAACGGCAAAAGACCGCCATAACCCAACAGGCTGACGTGCTTTGGCAGAGAGGTTGAAGGCAACGCGTTCATTTGTATTCCTTGCAGTGAGCGACACTCAAGACTGTAGGCCCAAAAGCCCCGCTTGAGCGAGACATTGACGGCAGGTGGGCCCCGCCTTATTACCCGGTCTTCAGGGTAACCTCATATCGTGATTGAGCCGAGAGCAGTTGGGTAAATTGAACGAGATCCCGCATCGGTCCCCTGCCCGGTCTATCCCAATCAAACCCAGCATCCCTGTTTGATAACGCAAGCACAGTTCTATGATCGCCATGGTTCCTGAATAGAATGAGTGACATCCACTATGAGCGCTATGGTGTATGCACTATCCCTGACTCGTTAGCTCTTCGGTGCCCCTGCTCAACTAGCGGCGCCAAGTCTGGATGCTCGGGGGCTCCTGCATTTTTGCGTGCCAGGCTTTGAGAGCAATGCATTCCTCTGGCACTGCAAGCTTCACCAGTGATGCGAAGATCATTCCACTCCCGAGGCCAGCCGCTGACACGTCAACGAAACACGCCGCCTGGTGATGTGGCGTCGGACTGGATGGTCCGCTATCTCCTTTACAAGCAGGTAGACGATGATGCCGGCATGTTAAATAATGTTATATAAAAATTAACTTAACATTATCTGATCGTTGGCAGATTATCTCTCCAACACCCATGACGCCCTGAAAAAAATACAAAACAGGATGGGAGCAGAGACCCCACGGTATCGACCCCCGGCGACGTTGCGCTCTGGTTGCCTCGCCCTGAGGATTAGCCAAGTGATCACTCCTGCAGGCATCGGAGCGCAGGACCTCCTAAAACAAAAACAATAGGACATGACCCATGCGTAGACTCATTTCGCATCCCGCGATCGGGCTGCTGTTTTCTGTAGCTATCCTCGGCTCCGCCGTCGATGCCGCGCCCTTGCCCGCCGCGACCGAGGGCGACTGGGTTGCACCGCAGTTCACCTTCCATACCGGTGAGAAACTCGCCAACCTCAAACTGCACTACATCACCCTTGGCAATCCCAAGAACCCCGCCATCCTCTTCCTGCACGGCACCTACCGGCCAGGCAGCGATATGCTGAGCAAGGATTTTGGCGGGGAGTTGTTCGGCCCCGGTCAACCGCTGGATGCCAGCAAGTATTACATCATTTCCACCGATGGCATCGGCGTGGGCCAGTCCAGCAAACCATCGGACGGCCTGCGCACCCGGTTTCCGGCGTACAACTACGACGACATGGTTCAAGCCCAGTATCGGCTGGTTACCGAAGGTCTGGGTATCAAGCACCTGAGGCTGATCATCGGCAACTCCATGGGCGGCATGCAAACCTGGATGTGGGGTCAGACCTGGCCGCAGATGATGGACGCACTGGTGCCCATGGCGTCCCAACCCACTGAAATGTCATCCCGCAACTGGATGATGCGCCGCTTGCTGGTGGAGTCGATCAAGCAAGACCCGGCCTGGAACAACGGTAACTACAGCACGCAACCACCCTCCCTGCGCTTGGCAAACGCGATGTTCAGCGTCGCTACCAGTGGCGGCACCCTGGCGTATCAGGCGGCTGCCCCGACCCGCGCCCAGGCCGACAAGCTGGTGGATGAACGTCTCAGCGCTGCACAAACCGGTGACGCCAATGACTTTATCTATCAATGGCAATCTTCCGCCGACTTCAACGCAGCCCCCGGCCTGAAAAAAATTCAAGCGCCGGTGCTGGTCATCATTTCGGCGGACGATGAGCGCAACCCTCCGGAAACAGGCCTGATGGAGG
The DNA here is from genome assembly GCF_017833005.1 of Pseudomonas sp. PvP027. Classification (NCBI taxonomy): domain Bacteria; kingdom Pseudomonadati; phylum Pseudomonadota; class Gammaproteobacteria; order Pseudomonadales; family Pseudomonadaceae; genus Pseudomonas; species Pseudomonas sp. PvP027. The sequence continues at coordinate 190,837 of NZ_JAFIBK010000001.1, forward strand.
CGTCGATGAAAGAGCTCAAGCACGCACGGCTATTACTTATCCCCGCCAGCAACGACACCCGTGGTCACGGCACCACGAGCATGGCGAAGTTCTATAGCACGGAGCTCGCACAGTTCATGCGCGAGACTGAAAAAGCGAAATAGATCCAGCCGCTGATCTGTCACTCACTGCAGCGAATCAAGGTCTGGATATTGGGAAAGTACTGCCACCTGCGATGTGCAGTGGCTTAGCCCGTAGTTCATGGCTGGCCATGTCAAGAAAGCTCCTGAATGGCTTGGATTCTTATCGAGCCAGGCAAGCAACTGCCTCCCGACGTTTAAAAAAGAGCAAGCCACGTAAGCGCTGCGAGTTCTCTCAACGGCCGATCACACCCAAGTGGGTGAAAGTGAAACCTTGTGGCAGCTTCAGACCGTAGCCAAGCATGCGGTCAAAGCCTGAGTGAGCGAGCCATAGGGCACCTACCGCGGCGAGATCAGGGATCTGCCATATCGCCCCAGCCGCAAGCAAAACGGCACCAGACGCATACAAATGAAGGGCGTTATAACAATAAGCTCCAACCTTGGGCCCTAATGCATAGCCCAGAATGCTCAAGTCGGGCATGAGAAAAATTGCCACCACCTCCCACCATGAAAAGTCATAGCCAGTTCGCAAAAAAAGTAGAAGACAGCTGGTAAATAGAAGTCCCCCCTCTACACGTTGCCACATAACGGTATGCGGTGCTGATGGCGCTAAATTGGACATGAACGCTCTCCAAGGATTGAGCGGTCTATTCTGTACGATACGCCTGTAAATATAATCGTATAAGCTTGCATGCTCACCATACAAAAATGGATAGCATTGTGATTCAACATGAGCCGAGCTGGGAATGGTATCGAACTTTTCTTGCCGTGCTGGAAACCGGCTCCTTGTCGGCTGCGGGGCGTGCCATAGGCATCAGTCAACCGACAGCTGGACGTCACATTGACGGCCTTGAATCTGCTTTGGCCCTTAAACTTTTTACCCGTTCATCAGATGGATTTAGTCCCACCAGCGCTGCTTATGAAATCGCGCCTTACGCCGTCAATCTGGCGGCAATGTCGGCGGCATTGTTGCGCAAGGCAAGTGAAGGCAGCACCCATATCGGTGGGACGGTGCGTCTGACCGTCAGCGAAGTGATCGGCGTTGAAGTATTGCCGCCGATTCTGTCGGCATTGCGCAATCAACACCCTGAGCTCGTTGTGGAGATGATTCTCTCTAACCAGGTTGATGACCTGCTGCGTCGGGACGCAGACATCGCTATCCGGATGTACAGGCCGACGCAAAATGCGCTAATCGCAAGACAGGTGGGTGGTATAGAGGTCGGGCTCTATGCTCATCGCAGTTATCTGGCTACTCACGGCAGTCCCGATTCTCTTGAAGACCTGGCCAGCCATACCCTTATTGGCTTCGACCGAGAGACCGCCTTTATTCGTGGATTCCTGAAACAGTTCCCGACATTTGCGCGCCCGGGCCTGGCGTTTCGTGCCGACAGTGAACTTGCGCAATTGGCAGTCATGCGAGCCGGTTTCGGAATTGGCGTGTGCCAGTCAACAGTTGCAGCCCGCGATTCAGCGTTGATCAGGGTGCTTCCATCAGCATTTTCGGTGCATATGGACACATGGGTCGCTATGCATGAAGACCTCCGTAACAGCGCTCGCTGCCAGGTGGTATTCAATGCCTTGGCGGAAGGGCTACGCATGCACTCACAAAACTGTCAGGTACCCATGCCAAATGTTTGCTGAAACGGACGCGTACATCCGCGACATCCGCCAACATCAACGTCCTTATGCTCTATACACGGGCGGTGCATTGCGGTTCCCCCTGCCCCGTTACCAATAAAGCCCCAGCAGTGTTTCGTAGATGTGGCCTCCCAAATGAGCCCTGAGCGTGCTTACCGACTATGACCTGATAAAGAACCTCACCGGCTGGCTTTTAGCGTTTCAAGCATCGCCTCGGCGGCAAGCATGTGAACTTTGCGGGTCGGGTGCCATTCATCCCAGTAGTAATGGGTATCTGGATTTTCACATGCGGGCTTGACGTCCGGATAGGTGGGTTGGCACGGGGTATCCAGATCCTTCAACCCTGCAACATCGGGTGCCGCGCGAAGCTTGTTGCTGAAGGCCAGGTGGTCAAAGTAACTAACACTGACCTGATGGGCTTTAGCCAGTGTTGTCAGCACGGCTGGCAGTTTTTGTTCGAGTATCTGCTGGTACTCTTTTGCATTCTCGACTTGATTGCCCTGCACCACAGCCGGCACACGACTCACATCCGTAGTCCCCACGACCATCACGTGCTTCGCGCCTGCTGCAATCAGCGCCTCGGTGGTCTTCTGTATGTTCGCCACGCTGTTCTGGCTTAGCACATCAATCGATTCCGGGTGCGAGAAGTCGGCCCATTCAAAAAAGTCGTTGGCTGAGACGAAAATAAAATAGAGCGCATTCGGATCCGCTTTGTGTGTTTCAGCGGCTTTCAGATGATCGGCGATTTGGCCGAAAACCCCAGTGTCGCGAGATGGCTCCATCCAGGCATAGTAGTTGCCGTTGCCGCTCTTGGCGCCGCCGATCGCGTAGTCGGTCAAAGGGATTTTCAAGGCGTGAGCCAGGTTCTCGACGGCGGTGGGGCCATTGCTCCAGCGCCCCTTCCAATACAGCGCACCGGGTAGCTCCTGTGCATCTTTGACCTTTTGCGCGACCAATGTTCTGGTGAAGGCTTCACCCGCACCAGCATCAGAGTAGCTGTCACCGAAAGCATAGAGATGATCGTAATTGGGGGCGCCAAAGGCAGTTGATGCCGTCAGTGTCAATAGAGCGGCCAAGCAAGCGCGTCGAGTCATTGAAAGTCTCCCAGGTTGTCGCCTCAGACTACCGGCGCTGACGTTTTGCCTTGCCACGGCTGCAACCCATATCCAGTTAGTCCAGCAATGGCAGGCGCAGTCTCGGGTTCTGCACGAAAAATCCGAGTGAGTATAAACGAGGTTAGAGTGGGCATGGTCGCGACAGCTCTGGAAAACCGCTGTTGCGTATGAAATGCGCCTTCAGCGACAGACTGTCGCTGAAGGTTTACTGGCCAGAGAGCAGAATTCAGCCTGCAATAAAAAGAGCGCCGTCGATGGGGTGTTCATTTCGCGCAGGTGCTGGTTCGAACTGACAATTGAAGCGCGAAGGCGCGCTCTAAAGACTTTTCCAACAAAAACGGCCTCAGCTCAAAAATCCGCCACCTTGCCCCAGGCGGAGGTTTGAAAACGGTCCGGGTGATAAGGACGCGGATCAACAATGGGGCTCGCACCGCTGACAATATCGGCAATAAGATGGCCCGCGCCCGGACCAATGCCAAAACCATGCCCGCTGAACCCGGCCGCAATCACCAACCCCGGCAGGCTGGCCATTTCGCCGATACCGGGAACGCCGTCCGGCGTGCTGTCCACGTAACCGGCCCAGGACGCCTGGATTGACGTACCCTGCAGTGCCGGCACCAATTCCACCGCGCGCTTGTACGTCAGTGCAACTGCGGAGGCGTCAGCGCTTGGGTCGAGAATGCGCATTCTCTCCATCGGCGTGGGCTGGTCCAGGCGCCAGCGCTTCAAGCTTTCGTGGCCTGCGTGCCAGCCTTCCAGCCCCCCAGGGGCAAGGTTGCGCCAGCGGCGCTGAAACATTGGCAAGAATTGTGTAGAAAACCTCAGCAACTGCGGAGTGATATCGACTCGACCCCGGCCACTGATCGCCAGCGTGTAACTACCATCAAAGCGGCGAGTCATGGACGCGCCAGTGGTATGCAGTGCGCTTGGAATTTCCTGGCTCGGGGCGGTAACCGAAAGTACGGTCTGACGAATCGTCGCTTGCGGGAAGCGAATACCATACTGGCGGCAGAATGAGGACGCCCAGGCGCCTGCGGCAAGCACTGCGAGCCGGGTGCGGATGGTGCCTTTTTCGGTGACCACTGCCGATAATCGACCGCCTTCGGTCTCGACGCCCCGCACGGCGCAATCCTGATGCACGCTACTGCCCAGGGCCATGATCGCGCGCGCGACTGCGGGGGCTGCGCGGGAAGGGTCGGCAATGCCATCGGTGGGCGCAAACACCCCACCCTTCCAAGGTTTGCCAGTCGCCCTGCCCCGTTCGGCGGCCTGCTCGGCATTGAGCATCTGGGTCTGCACGTTGACGGTCCGCGCAAACTCGCCCCAGCGCGCCCATCCTTCCAGCTCCTGCTCGTTGTTGCTCAGGTAGAGTAAGCCGCACCGCGTAAAACCGGTCTGTTCACCGGATTGCTCGGCGAATTGCTCCCACAGTTCCAGGCTTTTGGTGGCCATCGGTAATTCACGCGCATCGCGATTCTGCTGACGGCACCAGCCCCAGTTACGGCTTGACTGCTCGGCGCCTATACGGCCCTTTTCGACCAGCGCGACCTTCATGCCGCGCTTGGCAAGGTAATAGGCGGTAAACGCGCCGATGATACCGCCGCCGATCACAACCACATCGGCTTCCGCCGGCAGATCTGCAGAGGTATGCACGGGAGTTAAAGGTGCTGGCATATTCTGGTTATCCACATGAGTTCAGAAGAATGACGTGTTGCTATAGCCCGACCAGTCCGGCCAGCCCGCCGATATCCGCGATCTGGTGGTAGCCGAAGGCAGCATTGGCCGGCTGTTCATGACCCCGGGCCACGAAGGCCTTGTGCTTGATCTTCATGTCGTGGGCCGACATCAGGTCATAGCGAAAGCTCGACGAAACGTGCAGCACATCCTCCGGCCCGCAGCCCAGGTTATCGAGCATGAATTCGAAAGCCGCCAGACGTGGCTTGTAGGCCTGGGCCTGCTGGGCGGTGAAGACCTTGTGAAAGGGTGCGCCGAGCTTGTCGACGTTGGACATGATCTGTTCGTCCATGGCGTTGGAAAAAATCACCAGGGGAATCTTGCCAGCGATTTTCGCCAAACCCGCCGGCACATCAGGATGTGGCCCCCAGGTTGGCACAGCGTCGTAATACACCTGGCCTTCGTCGCGGTATTCGATACCCCAACGCTTGCACGTGCGCGCCAGGGCTATCTTGAGAATCTGGTCATAAGGCAGCCAGTCGCCCATGACCTGGTCCAGGCGATAGGCTGCGTAGTCCTTGATGAATTGTTCCATCCGCTCTGCCGGTACGCGATCGGCAAACAGATCGCGCGTCAGGGCTGCGGTTTTGAAGTTGGTCAATGTGCCGTAGCAGTCGAAAGTAATGTACTTGGGGCGAAGAGCGCTCATGAGTGCGGTCCTTAATCAGTGATGAGATCATTACGGCACAAACCGCTGTGGTGTGCCGAGCATCTGGCCCTCATGGGGTTATTACACCATCATGAGGCCGTAAATAAGCGGTTAAATACAGGGCTACTCGGTACAAACCACCGTTTAAAAGGCACGCCTCGGCAGACTTTATCGAGGCGCCCGGGTGGGCTTTACAACTCGGCAAACGCGCTTTCCAAGGCGTCAAGCAGTCGACCCGCCTCCCTTGCTGTCCAGATCAAGGGTGGGCGAATTTTCAGAATGCTTGCATCGGGTCCGGTGGCGGAAATGAGCACCCGTTTTTCCCGTAGATGGTTGACCAGGCGCAGAGCGGTCTGCATGTCAGGCGTTTTGCTGGCCCTGTCCTTTACCAGCTCGACGGCGAAGTACATGCCGGTGCCTCGTACGTCGCCAATGTGCTCATACCGCGCAGCCAGGTCCTTGAGGCCCGCCATGATCAGGCTGCCCACACGGTTGGCGTTGGCCATCAACTGCTCTTCGGTAATCACATCCAGCGTCGCCTGAGCGGCTGCAATCGCAACACTGTTGCCGCCAAAGGTATTGAAATAGCGCATGTCGCGGCCGAAGCTTGCGACTACCTCCGGACGCACCATCAACCCTGCCACCGGGTAGCCGTTACCCATGGGTTTGCCCATGGTGATGATGTCCGGCTCCACCGCGTGGCGTTGATGCCCCCAGAAATGTGTGCCGCTGCGACCAAACCCCGACTGGACCTCATCGGCGATGAACAGGCCTCCTGCCTTGCGCACCACCTCGGCGATCGGTCCGAATACGTCGACCGGATCACAGAAAACGCCATCCGACGAGAACAGGCAGTCGGCAATGAATGCTGCGACGCCGCCGCCATGGCGTTGGATATCGCGGATCTGCGCCGCAACCTGGTCGGCCATGTAGCGACCCAGTGCTTCACGTGGAATGCGATAGGAGTCCGGAGCAGGCACCCGGCGCACGAACGGGTCGAGCTTGGCATTGATGCCCAGCGACGGCGAAAAGGCTGCCACGGTCGCCGAATTGCCGTGGTAGGCCTCGGCGGTGACGATGACTCCCGTATTGCCGGTGTGATGCCGTGCAATGCGGATGGCAAGATCGTTGGCTTCCGAACCACTGCACGTGAACATCAAGTGCCCCTCGGCGCCCATCTCTCCGTCGGCCGTGGCGCGCAGCTGTTCGGCATAGTCAAGAATGCCGTCCTGCATGTAACGAGTGTGGCTGCACAGTTTATTCATCTGTTCAGTGATCGCGGCGATAACGCGCGGATGGCAATGCCCCACCGACACCACGTTGTTGTAGGCATCCAGGTACTCGTTGCCGTCCTTATCGTACAGATAAGCCCCTTTGCCACGCACGACACCCACCGGCTCGTTATAGAACAACCGATAGGCAGGCCCCAGCAAATCGATCCGACGCTGAATATGTTCACGTGCAGCAGGGTCGAGGCGATCGACGTTGGCAGGGTTGAAGCCGTTTGGCATGTCACCACGGACAGCCTGGATGTTTGAGTTGCTCATTTAAAACCCCCTAAGCAGTGGATGAATCAGTGGGCGAAGCGCATCAAAAGCGCTGACATCTGTGACGGTGACCGGCTAAGCATCCAGTCCAGCTGCCCCCATCCCGGCGCGGCGTTCCTCAGGATGTAGGCACTGTTCTGTGGGAAAAGCTGCGAGCGCCAGGTGGTAATCAACGCTCTGGCAACCAGCCGCGCCATGGCCAGGTGCGGGATAAGGGCCAGTTCCTCAGGCGTGAGGTCGGCAACTTGCAGGTACCCTTTGAGCAGGTCCTTGGCGGGGGCAAAAATATCGAGGTCTTGACCGGGGTGCGCCGCGAGCAACTGGTTCATCATGGCCGTGGACACATCGATGGCAATGGCGGTCTTGACCGTGTCGCCGAAATCGATGATCGCCCCGACACACTGCGGGCGATGCGCATCGATGACGATGTTCGAAGTATTGAAGTCGTTATGCAGTACTTGTTGTCGGCACCCGGCGATCAAACCCTCCACCTCGCCAAAGCGCTCAAGCGCCCGCTCCAGCGAGTGCCGGCGCGCGGGCTCGACGACGCCGTTGAGCAGGGGCTCAAGTATCCGCAGGTGCTGCACATCCCAGCACACCTTGCGGGACTCTGCCGGGTGGGCAAAGTCGGCAGTGGCCAGCCTGAGGTGGGCAAGCAATTGGCCGATCTGCTCGCGCCCCTGGGCGTTGAGGGTGGTTTTATCCAATGGCGTACCTGGCAGAAAGCTCAGAAGCCTCACCTGCCTTGACTCACCGCTTTCGGTCATGACTGTGGTCAGGTGCCCGCCGTCCAGCGCGGGGTAGACCCTGGGAATCGGCAACTGGGGTGCCCTGCGCCCGATGTGCTGCATGACTTCGATTTGCAGCGAGAGCTCAATGGGCGACTCCTGCGGGTTGGCGATCTTCAGCACATAGGACTGACCGCTTGAACAATCGCAGCGAAACGTATCGTCTTTTTCCGTGGCGAATCGTGTCAACTGCGCGCTGATACCAAATTGCTCCAGCACGATACGCCGCCCTTCCTCCAGCGACACTGGCGTGAAAGGCGCCGCCAAATCGCCTTGTAAAGCGACAAGGCTTTCGCTGAACCCATCCTTCCCAATCACTTGCATCGCTGGACTCCTGGACGTGGCAAGCCATGCATGGCACGACATCGATGCGAAGATATTGTGCTACAATTATTTTTATTGGAAGCAGATATTTCGGTTGAAAAGCTAATTGACAGGCAGGACTTTTTGAAAAATTCTTAATAATCATAGACTTAACAGTGTACAAAAATAATTCAGATAGCCGTTGAAAATATTATTGTTGTACAACTCAAAAGAATTCCCGCTGCGTCTCTGGTGCGCGCCCACCCATGCGTACTAGAATCACGCGCTCTACCGAGTTCCAACCCTCGTCGTGGTCAACATGATTTTTTCCAGCGCGAACATTGAAACATCCCCGGTCAGGCTCTCGGCGGTCGAAGCACTGGCTGCGAAGCTCAAGGCCAGGATCCTGAACGGTGACTTCGAGCCAGGCGAATTTCTGCGCGACGTCAAGATGGCTGATGAGTACGAAGTGGCGCGCAACACGTTTCGCAGTGCGGCACAGTTGCTGGTGTCATTCGGCTTGTTGCTGAAAGTGCCTAATCGCGGATTCTGCATACCCGAGTTCGGCCCGGACGACATCGTCGACATTGCCCGGCTGCGTGGCGTGCTGGAGACTGAAGCGGTGCGCATGATTATCCTCAATGGCACGGTCCCGGCTGATGCGCTGGACGCCGTAGAAAGACTGCGCAATACCGCACCCGATACCCCACGCTCAGACATTGTGACTGCTGATGGTGACTTCCATCGGGCGATCATCCGCGCCAGTGGCAGCGCACGCCTGCAGCGCAGCTACGCGATGCTGGAGAGCGAGATTGAGCTGCTGTTGGTACTGCAACAGCCCTGTTATGAGGACCCCAAGCAGATCGTCAAGGACCATGAGCACTTGATAGCCTGCCTTCGCAGTCGCGACTTCGAAACGGCCCGCACAGCGTTTGTCGAGCATTGGGAGGATTTGAGCGCCAAGCTTTTACGCGCACAGTTCGAACGACGACAATCGCTGTGATCAGCGCAACAACATTCGTCATTCAACGCTGGGAAATTGCACCCCTGCGCCCTGCCCCTCACATCAAAAAAACGGATCTTTTCAACGCAAATGCGTCCAACCTGGGTATCGCTACCACCGATCAGCCCCATAAGCCCTCGACCCAGGACACCCCATGACCTTCTTCATTTTCCTTCTAGCCTGCTGCGCCGCCGGAGCAACCGGCATCATTTTCAAGCCGGGAGCATGGTACGAATCTCTTAAAAAACCGAGCTTCACCCCGCCCGACTGGGCCTTTCCGGTGGCGTGGACGACGATTTATCTGCTTCTCGCCTGGGCCGGCTATCGCTTGACGCTGATCCCCGGCAGCGAGATCGTGCTGGCCCTGTGGGCGGCTCAAATTGCGCTGAATACGTTGTGGACGCCGGTGTTTTTTGGCGCGAACCGTCTGGTTCCTGCGATGGTGATTCTGGTTCTGCTGTGGATCGTGGTTGCCGCGATGATCGTAATGGCCTTGCAACTGGACATCATCACTGGGCTGATCCTGTTCCCTTACCTGGTCTGGCTCTCGGTAGCAGCGGCGCTGAACTTCTCCATTCTGCGCCACAACCGATAAGTACCGGGCACTTACTGTCTTGTGCTTCGCCGGAGAGCTTGAGCGGAATACTGGTTAACCGAAGCCTGTGCGCCAGGGACGGCCAACATAAGCCACTAATCTGTTCCGCTCATTTCGGCATTTATAAGATGCTAGAGCGCGTAACGCCGACAATGCTCAAGATAGCCTTGCTCGTGACTCCCGACCAGTTGAACGACGCTCGACCATAGCCAGGAGGGAGCGTCCAGCGTATCGGACCGATTGGCTTGCAGATCCCTGATCCACGCCGCGCGTGTGGCCAGATCCATCTGTCTGGCGTGGGCGTTACCAACAACTTTCGCGAGATACGCTGCGGCCTGCATGGCCTCTTGCTCAGTGAGCTCGTCAAGTTCCAGCTTCATGTCTTGAGGAAGCAGCTCACGTATGAAGAACGAATGATCCAGCATTCGCACGGCAACCATTCGGCTACCCAGGCCGGGCGACAGGTTGCGGGCGCCCTCCACTACCCGTTTGCCATTGTCTCTGGGCATGCGAGCCCTCGCCGTACGTGGGGCCGCTGCTGCGACGGCTTCCTTGACGTCGAGCAGGCAGAACTCTTCATCCTCTTCATCGCCAACACCCATCAGCACCGCATAGCGCAGCAGCCCCAAAGAGCTGCATCCTTTTACCCAGTAGGCGGAGTCGAGTAAACGCACACGGTCATCCTGGGATCTGCCTTTGAGCGATGTCACCAGCGCATGAATCTCCGGCGTCTCACAAAGCTCCTTGATTGCATCGCGTTCCGCACGTGACAGTTGCCAGAAATGCTTGCCAAGCGGAATGGTCGGTTGCGTACCTTCGAAACGCTCCTTGGCAAGGTGCTTCCAGGTGCGTTGTACCGCACTACGCATGCCAGCTTTCACTTGCGCAGGACGATCGGGCTCTTCATCGTCGTCGCCCATAAACGCCTCTTCGTAGCCCTGCATCATCTCTTCCAGCATTCTTGCCGTGGTCACTCCAGGCAGATCCGAGCCACGAGCAGCCGTCGCCAACGACAACCCCAGCCTCACCAGGTCGTGTGCGGGATTGCCGATGACGGCTTGATCGAGGTCGCGGATATGCATGTCGATGCGCCCTCTCGAATCCCCCGTGGGCCCCAGGTTGCCGGCGTGACAATCCCCACAGATCCAGACTGGCGGACCGCTGGGCAGACGTCTGCCCGACTGACTGTGAAGCCACTCATAGAACTGGGCGGTATTGCCTCGAACGAATGCGTGCGCAGACCGCGCCATCTTTAAATTGCGCAGGTTGATGAGGGATTTGAGACGTGTGTCGGGGCGAGGCGTTTTCATCGGAAAACCTTGAAGAGGGTTATTCCATTGACTCGTGATGTGACACGAATGTTTCAAGATATTTCAAATTTGATCAGCAGGTTGCATCCAGTGCTCAAGCCCTGCTCAGGCTACCCCGCTTCATTTCGCCAGGCATGCGATGCACAGATTTTGCCCTGCTAGCCGCAGTTCAATCCGCATGTTTTCCCATATACCTAAAGGCAGAGTTTCCGGTTGATCAGCCAGTTGTCGTGAAAATCTCCTGTTTTTTATGAGGTCCGATATTGGCGGAGTACTCGGTGGAGACTAGACCTTGGCTGAATGCGACATCTTTGAGCAACTGCCGGTTGGACAGGCTATTGCTGTCGTCTGCCAGGTAGGATTGCAATGCTACCCATTTAGCTTCTTCGATTTCGGCGGTGTCCAGGATGTTTATACGCTGCGTCAGGGCCGTCATTCGGCAGATGAAGTGAATATTGGATTTGCCAAATTGGTAGGGATGTCTGGTGGTGAACGCCACGATGGATTTGCACTTCGATTCGATCCCGGTCTCTTCCAGCACCTCGCGCTCGATCGAATCCTGAATTCGTTCGGCGCTGTCTACATGCCCTCCCGGCAGCTTGAACCCCTTCGTGCCTCGCTCCTTCACGACAAGGAGTTCCCCTGCATCGTTAATCACAATGGCCCCCGCTCCTACAGTATGGGTGGGTATGAACGGAACGAATGCCTGCTCGAACGGGCGGCGCACCAGAGTCAGTTGATCGCTCAGGCAGCTATGAAAGGAGAAACCGGCAGCGGTGAAGACCGGAATGCTCTGGGCATTGCTGATGGGCAGTGTGACCCAGGCCAGCGCCAGGCGCTCGTTTTCGATGAGGGTAACTAGCGCGTCGACAGTGTCACGCAACGCTTGCGGGTCATTTGGCAGTGAAGCTGCGTCGACAATGACCCCGTTGAATCTGTCCCGTGTGAATTCCAATGTGCACCTTTGGATTGGCCTGTCTGCCGGGATTGTAATGAGGCGGGAGCAGCTTTGCGAATGCTCGCGGCTGGACAGGTCGACACTCTCAAGCGAGTCGACTCGGCAAACTCGCTGGGGCGACCCGTAGACAGTAGACAAGAGACGAATCAGGGAAAGCAGCGTGTATTCCCGGTCAAATTGTCAAACGACCGGACCGGAAATACACCTGCACACGCAACGTTACAGCTTGAACTGCGCAACCATGGTGTTGAACGAAGTCGCCAGCCGTGACAGTTCCTGACTGGACGCGCTCGTCTGGTTGGCGCCTGCTGCCGACTGTGCGCTCAGTTCCTGAATATTGACCAGGTTGCGATCCACTTCGCGTGCCACCTGGGCCTGCTCTTCGGACGCCGATGCAATCACCATGTTGCGCTCGTTGATCATTCCTACGCCGCTGGTGATTTTTTCCAGTGCGCTGCCTGCGCGCAGGGCAAGTTCCTGGGTGTTGGTGGCCGTCGCCAGGCTTTTGCTCATGGCCGCTACCGCACCGTCGGCACCGGACTGCACGGTGCCGATCATGCCTTCGATTTCCACCGTTGAAGCCTGGGTGCGATGCGCAAGGGCGCGCACTTCGTCGGCTACCACGGCAAACCCTCTGCCTTGCTCACCGGCGCGTGCAGCCTCGATGGCAGCGTTCAGCGCGAGCAGGTTGGTCTGTTCCGCGATGCTGCGGATGACCTCAAGCACTTTGCTGATATCCCGGACGTGGCCAGCGAGCGTTGTGACCGACCCCGTCGACTCGGTGATCTCACTGACCATGGTGCCGATGCCCTTGACGGTGTTATCCACCTGGCCCCGACCGTTAGCGGCGTCGGTTGCCAGTGCTTTCGACTCCTCCGACGTAGACACCGCATTGCGGGCTACCTCTTCAACAGCCGCAGTCATTTCGTTCACTGCCGTTGCCGCCTGTTGAATCTCGTCATTTTGCCGAGTAAGACCGCGGGTGCTTTCTTCAGTGACCGCGCCAAGCTCTTCGGCAGCGGACGCAAGCTGATCGGACGCGCTGGAAATCTCCTGAATCGTCCGTTTCAAATTGCCCTGCATCGTACCGATCGCATTGAGCAGGTGCCCTGCTTCATCGCCTCGGGTGCTGGAGACGCTCTGGGTCAAATCACCCGATGCAATACGTTGTGCCACTTCGATAGCGCTTCTCAGCGGTCCGGTAATCATGCGAGTGATCAGAATCCCCAACATGATCGCCACCACAAACGCGATGACAATACCTGCGGTCAGCATGAATACGGAGGTGCTCTGCAATCTGTCAGCGGCCTCTGCACCCTCTTTGATCTGACGCTTGTTGGAGTCGATCATGACCTGTAGATAGCCGCGAGCCTTGTTGAACTCTCCGTCCGCCAGTGCGTTGAGACGATTGCGCGCTTCTTCCAGTTTGCCGGCCTGCTGCAGATCAAAGATGTTCTGGGAGGCTGATATGTAAGCGGGCATCAAAGTGTCGTACTGGTCACCCGCTGCGCGTTCGTCGTCCTCTAGCGGAGTGGCACGGTAGATGGCATAGACTTTCTGCGCACGCTCCAGCTCACCATTGATGCTTTGGCGCATTTTTTCCGCCGTGGCCTTGTCCTTGGCATCGAGCAAACGGTAAAGCCCGCGGTTATGAGTGGTCAGGGCGGTCATCGTCTCGTTGGTGTTGGCCACGGAAACCAGATTATTCGAGAACGTCAGTTCGAGGGCATCGGAAAGCCGGTTGATACCGAGCATGCCCAAACCACCCACAGCCAACGTGATCATGGCGCAAACGATGAACGCGGCCATGAGTTTTTTAGCGAAACTGGTGCGATTTATCAGGTTCATTGATTATCCATCATCGTTAAGTAAGGGATCACTTTTGTCCGGAAGCCCTACTGCACTTGAGGCAAGTAGTGACGCGTGGATTTTGCGCACTTTTGCTCTAAGCGGTTCGTCGGACTGCAGAAAGGGTCATCCAATTTCTGTGCCAGAGCAGCACCTGCTTCTAATAACAAACTAACCGTGGCGTAGTAGGTATCTGCCGCCAGAACGTGAGCTTTACAGGCCGCGAGGGGGAAAGTGCTGTTCACTGCACTCCAACTTTTCGCGCTCCCTGTCTTTATCGGCATGGGCCGGATTTTATGAATAGGCGCGGGGGCGTTACTGACTAAAAAGTTGGCGACTGGATGAAAAAGGGGCACTGGCGCGCTGCGTGCACTCAGTGGAACCCCAGGAGGAAATATGTCGGAATGCAAAGTAATCTCTGGTACTTATCCCTGTCAGGGAGCCTGCTCCGACGCAGCATTACACTGTTTATCGAGGCAGGCGAAACCACTTTTTAAGTGTCTCATGGCCATCATCCACATAAGTAAAGATAACGGGCACCACCAACAGGCTTAGTACAGTAGAGGCCAATAGTCCGCCGATGACAACCACCGCCATTGGCTGGCGGAAACCTGATTCGCCACCCCATCCCAGTGCGGTCGGCAACATGCCGGCACCCATTGCAATGGTGGTCATCAGGATCGGTCGGGCGCGTTTGTGACAAGCGTCGATCAACGCTTCATAGCGGCGCACGGTCGGTGCACGGCGAGTCATGATTGCGTACTCCACCAGCAGGATCGAGTTCTTGGTCACGATCCCCATCAGCATCAGCAAACCGATGACCGAGGCCATGGAAAAACTCATCCCGCCGATCAACAGTGCCAGCAGTGCGCCGCCGAGCGATAGCGGCAGCGCCGAAAGGATTGTCAGCGGCTGCATGAAGTCATGGAACAGCAGCACCAGCACCGCGTATATACAGAACACACCGACGGCCATCGCCAGGCTGAAGTTGCCAAACAACTCGCTCATCAGTTGCAACTCGCCCTGCTCCACCAGTTTTACTTGTGCTGGCAGGTTCTGCATCACGGGCAACTGCCTGGCCTGCTCCATCACTTCGCCCAGATTGCTGCCATTGAGTTCGATGGACAGGGTGATATTGCGCAAGCGATCGATACGATCAATCTGCGCGGGGCCGCTGCCCATGCTGAGTTCTCCCAGTGACGCCAGCGCGATCTGGCCATCACGCCCGGTGACCCGTAACTGAGCGAGGCTCTGCAGGTCGGTGCGTACTTGCGGCTGCATGCGCACCCGCACATTGATCTGGCGCTGGGACAGATTGATCTTGCCCAGGGAGGAGCTATATTCGCCATAGGTGGCCATGCGCAAGGCGTCAGCGATGTCCTGGCTACTGATGCCCTGCTCTGCCGCCCGGAAAACATCCGGGCGCATCTGGATCTCCGGCCGTTGCACCGCAGCACTTGAGGTGACATTGCCGATGCCTTTTATCTGGCGCAACTGCGGTTCAAGAGCGGCGGCGGTACGCTCCAGCAGGTCGCCATCATCGCTGGCAAGGACGATGTCCAGCCGTTCGCCGCTGGCGTCACCACCGACAGTCACCCGCACACCGGGCAAACTGCGCAAACTCTCACGCATGCTCGTTTCCACCTGAGACTGTTTCAGTGCGCGCTGGTCTCGCGGTAGCAGATCGACGGTCAGTATCGCGTTGCGATTGCCTGTACTGCCCGCATCGCCGCTGCCGGCCACAATGAAAACGTGGGCCACTTCAGGAATCGCGCGTAAACGCTTTTCAGCCTGCAAGGCAATCTCGCCGGTCTGAGCGATACTGCTGCCGGGCGGCAATTCCAGGCTGACAGTGCTGCTGGCAATATCCTGGGCAGGCAAAAAGCTGGTCGGCAGCAACGGAATGAGTGCCAGCGAGCCGATGAACAAAGCGCCAACAATGGCAATGGTGGTCTTGCGGCGGCTCAGGCTGGTGTGAATCCAGCCCAGGTAACGTCTCATCAAGCCGCTGTCTTGCTCGCCATGCGAGCGAGCCTTGAGAAAATGTGCCGCCATCATCGGTGTCAGAAGACGGGCGACCAGTAACGAAAACATCAATGCAGCGCTGGCAGTCACGCCGAATTGGCGAAACAGTTTGCCGGAAACCCCGCCCATGAAAGCGGTCGGCAGGAACACCGCGACCAGGGTCACGGTGGTCGCCAATACCGCAAGGCCGATCTCGTCGGAGGCCTCGATTGCCGCCTGCCGCGGGGTTTTGCCCATGCGCAGGTGTCGCGCAATGTTTTCAACCTCAACAATTGCATCGTCCACCAGGATGCCGATCACCAGCGCCAGCGCCAGCAGCGAAACGGTGTTGAGGCTAAAGCCGGCAAAATACATCACACCGAAGGTCGGGATGATCGACAAAGGCAGTGCCGTGGCCACGATCATGGTTGCCCGCCAGTCACGCAGGAACCACCAGACCACCAGCACCGCCAGCAACATGCCTTCGTAGAGCAGCGCCATGGAGCCGCGATAGTTTTCCATCACCGGCTCGACGGCATTACTCGCCTCTTCTATATGCACATCAGGGTGTTGCCTGGCGAACTCACTGACGGCCTGACGCAAATCCCTGGTCACGCCGACGTCGGAAAAGCCCAGGGAGCGGATGACCTGAAAACCAATCACCGGTTTGCCGTCGCGGTAGGCCAGAGTGGTGCGCTCGGCATGGGTATCACGCACGGTGGCCAACTGCTGCACAGCGAGCATCCGGCCATCGCTGACGGGAATGCGGATAGCGCCCAGCGCCGCCGGATCGTCAATGCCGCCAAGGACGCGCAGCGCCTGTTGACCGCTGCCCAGATCGCCCTGGCCCCCGGAGTTGTCTTTTTGCATTGCCCGCAAACGGTCCGCGATGTCCGTCACGCTCAGACCCAGACCGGCCATCAGCGCGGGATCAAGGTCAACCTGGACTTCGCGGTCCACACCGCCCACGCGGCTGATCTTGGCGACACCACGCACGGTCAGAAGCTGTTTGCTCAACTCATTGTCGACAAACCATGACAACGCTTCTTCATCCATGCGTGGCGCATCGACCACATAGGTCAGCAACGGCGTGGTATTGGTGGTCAGACGCGTTACCGAAGGCGTGTCGAGGCTGGCTGGCAACTCGGCGGCAGCGCTGTCCACCGCATTGCGCACTTCGTTGAGGGCTTCGTTGCCATCCTTGTCGATGTCGAAGATCACATTGATGATCACGCTGCCTTCGGCAATTTGCGTGGTGACATGCTTGAGCAGGCGCAGCGAGGTCAGCTTGTCTTCGAGCTTGCGCGCGACTTCGGTTTCCAGTTGCTCGGGGGCGGCGCCTTCCAGCGAGGCACTGATGACCACTGCGGGCAGATCGGTGTCGGGAAAGTCCTGAATACCGAGACGCTCGAATCCGAGGACGCCAAACAGCGTCAGCATTAAAAACAGCATGACCGCCGGAACCGGGTAACGGATCGACAACGCGGAGATATTCATTGCGTGCGGGCCTCGGCGTTGACCAGTGTCACGCTGGCCCCGTCATTGAGAAAGGCCCCGCCGCTACGGACGATCTGTGTCTGCTCTGCCAGGCCGCCAAGGATTTCCAGCGCCGATCCACGACGCCGTCCGACCTCTACCACCTGCTGGCTGACGCGCATGTCCTTGCCCAGTACAAACACATAAGAGCGTCCATCGCGCAGAATCACGCTGGTGTCCGGAACCGTCAGCGCCGGGCTGGACGGCAGCTCGATGCGGCCGCTGGCGTACATGCCGGCGCGCGCCATCGACCCTATCGGCAGGGAGACATAGACCAGCGCCCTGCTGGTCTTGCCGTCGAGCATCGGCGAGACCAGCCGCACGCGCCCTTCGACCTCAATGCCACCCGGCAACATCACGCGGGCCAACTGACCGGCCTTAACGCCCGGCAACTGTTGTGCATCCAGTTCCGCCTGCCACTCGATGCGGCCATCACGGATCATCCTGAACATTTCGCTGCCCGCCGACACCACATCGCCAAGCAAGGCCTTGCGCCCGGAAATGATCCCGTCATCCACCGCGACGATGCGCGTCTGCGCGAGCTTGATCCGGATGCTGCGCAGATCGGCGTTGGCCGAGGCCAGGTTGGCTTCGGCGGTCTGCACCTTGACCCGGTAATCTTCCAGTTGCTGCTCGGACAGCGCCCCGCTTTGTCCGACCAATGCCGCACGTCGCGCATTGGAGCGGGCTTCCTGCAATTGCGCAGTGGCCTGGGCGGCTGCCGACTTCTGCTTGTTTTCCTCGGCCAGCACGCTGTCATCGGCCAGCGTCGCCAAGACCTGGCCCTTCTTCACCTGATCGCCGATATCAGCCTTCAGGCTGGCGATACGCAAGCTTCCGGTCTCGGCACTGATCACGGCTTCCTGCCACGGCGCGAGCGCACCGCTGGCCACCCTTTCCTGCGGCCAGTCTTCGCGACGTGGTTGAACCGCCTCGACCGTCAGGCTGGTGGCTGGCGCTGCAACGGCGGCCGGTATCGGTTCTGCACGGCCAAACAACAGCCAGCCCGAGATACCCAAGGCAGCCAGCGTCAGCAGACCATAAACACGTATCTTCCTCATACGCCGCCCCGCTTCGGTGTCTCACCGGCCAAACCGTCGCGACTGCCCTGCCATCCACCGCCCAGGGCCTTGTACAGGGCAATCCAGTAGCGCACCTGATTTTGCTGCACGGTGATCAATTCGATTTGCGCCGAGAGCGCCGAGCGCCGCGCCACTTCGCGGTCCAGCAGGCTGGCATTGCCGGCCTGCCAGTTGCGGTCTGTGGCCTCGAACGACGCTTCATAACCGTCGCTGGCCCGCTGCGTACTGGCTTGCGAACGCCGTGCCGCGTCCAGACGTACCAGTGACTGCTCGACCTCCATGACCGCGGTGCGCAAGGTCTGCCGATAGGTCGCCAGCGCCGTGTCGTACTCCGCCCGCGCCGAGTCCACTGCTGCCCGCCGCTTGCCTGCGTCGAACAGCGGAACAGTCAGTTGCGGGCCAAGGCTCCAGTTGCGGCTGAAGATTCCGGTGGTGGTCCCCACCTCGAACGCGCCGACCAGACTCAGGCTGGGCAGGCGATCAGCCTGGGCCGCGCCGATCTGCGCATTCGCGGCGGCCAGTTCGCGCTCGCTGGATGCCAGGTCCGGGCGCTGGCGCACCAGGTCGGCGGGTATTTCCCGTACATCCAGCAACGCGGGCTGCGGCAGTCGCGCGGGGGTATGGCCGAGCACTTCGCGCACCTTTTCCTCGTCGCTGCCGGTCAGGGCCACCAGGCTTTTGAGCAGCACGTCGCACTCGCTTTGTTGTTTGATGAGCGTCGCATTGCTGGCCGCTGCACTGGCATCGCTCAACGAGGAATCGGAGGCTGCGGTGAACCCGGCCTGAAACGACACGCGAGTCAGACGTGCGGTCTGCTCCTGGGATTGCGCCTGATCACGGTAAGCGTTCACCAGCATCTGGCAGCCGCGGTATTGCACAAAGTCATCGCCGACTTCGGCGGCCAGCGATACGCGAGCGTCATGCCAGTCATTGACACGTGCTTGGAGCAGATTGCGCGAAGCCTCGTCGGTGCGTCGCAGTTTGCCGAACAGGTCCAGTTCCCAGGACGCATCGAGGGTTGCGCCGGAGGTCGTACCGCTCTGTTGTAATCCGCTCTGAGTGATGCCGGCGCGTGACTTGCTCACGCCGCCGCTCACTTGCGGCAGCCTGTCGGCAAAGCTGCCGTCCAGCGTCGCGCGTGCCTGGGCAATGCGCGCCAGGGCCTTGTCGAGGGACGGGCTGTCTGCCTGTGCCAGACGCAGCAGGGTTGCCAGTGCCGGGTCATTGAACTGTTGCCACCAATCCTCCAGCCCGACCGTCGACGCGCCATGAGGCAGCGGCGCATGCCACTGGCGGGCGACCTCCACCGCAGGCAACTGGTAGTCCGGGCCTAGCGTGCAGCCACTCAGCAATGAAACCAGAAACATCGAAGACAGGACGTGGCCAGCAGGTTTGCCAATAGACATAAAGCTCTCGAAGATTCCGGAACAGTGGTGTCTTGAGAAAGGAGGCAACGGGGCAAGAATCCGGACGATCAGGAACATTGTCGCGAGGTTTCTTACAGCACCACAAATCCCTTTCGTAGCATGCATTTAACGCCTGAGGCCGCGAGATGTCTGTCGTGGAATACGGGGACAGTCCGGCGGCGATAAGTTGGCGATCACCCTGAGGTTCTTACAGAATCGGGCTCTGCTCGAAGCGAGTAGCAATGAATCCGTACCTGTGCCAACAAGGGATCGACTATGGAAGAGTTAAGCAACCTCAAGAAACTGGAGTCGAATGCGCGCACCTACGCAGCGACCTTCCAGCAGCTGTTTGTCAGCGGTAAAGGCATGCGAGTCAAGGACGCCAACGGCCAGGAATACCTCGACTGCCTGTCGAACGCTGGCACGCTTGCATTGGGTCATAACCCACCGGTGGTCCGCGATGCGGTGATCGAATTTCTGAACAGCGATCATCTGCAGCAGGCTCTCGACCTGGCCACACCGGCCAAGCACGCCTTCGTCGAAGAGCTGTTCGCGACGTTGCCCGCCAGCCTGCGTGACAACAGCAAAATCCTGTTCTGCGGCCCCAGCGGTTCTGACGCAGTGGAAGCCGCCATCAAACTGGCCCGCCACTACACCCAGCGCTCGCCGTTGATGTCCTTCCACGGCGGTTACCACGGCATGACCGCTGGCGCGTTGTCGGCTATGGGAAACCTCAACCCCAAGGCCGGCCTGCTGGCCCAGGGCACCCACTTCCTGCCCTACCCCTATCGCTTCCGCTGCCCGTTCGGCACCGATGGCGAACACACTGACCGCCTCTCCACCGAGTACATCCGCACGGTACTCAGCGACCCGGAAAGCGGCGTGTCCAAGCCGGCGGCGGTGGTCGTCGAGGTGATCCAGGGCGAAGGCGGCTGCATCGCGGCATCGGCCGAGTGGCTGCGCGCCGTGCGGGATATCACCCGCGAGTTGGGTATCTTGCTGATTATCGATGAGGTGCAGACCGGGCTCGGACGTACCGGCAACCTGTTTGCCATCGAACATTCCGGGATAACGCCGGATATTCTGGTGCTGTCCAAGGCCATCGGCGGCGGCTACCCGATATCAGTGATCGTCTATGCCGAGCACCTGGATACGTGGGGCCCAGGCATGCACGCAGGTACGTTCCGTGGCAACCAGGTGGCGATGGTGGCCGGGGCAGCGACCATGCGTCATATCAAGGAACACGACCTTGCAGGCAATGCCTCGCGCCGGGGTGAGCAGTTGCAAAGCGGACTGGAGGATATCGCCCGGCAGTTCCCGTTTATCGGCGATGTGCGTGGCCGTGGGCTGATGCTCGGGGTGGAGATCGTCAAACCGGCTAGCGGATCGCGTCCGGGGGTTGGCGACGGCACACGTGCGCGGGCGATCAAGCTGGAGTGCTTCGACAACGGCATGATCATCGAGACGGGTGGACGTAACAGCGCAGTCCTGCGCTTCCTGCCACCGTTGAACATTACCGAGTCGGAAGTGGGCATGGTTCTCGACCGCTTCGAACAGTCCCTCAAGAGCAGCAGCGCGGCACGGGTCTCCAGCGTCAGTGCGGTAGGCTGAGCACCCGCAAAAGCTTGCTCGAGAGGCTAATGCAGCCGACAGATAGCCGTCGGCTGTATGAGCCCCTCACGAACACAATCCCTGTCCTGAAGCCTCCTGCGTCGAGGTGTCATACGCCGATCTTTTTCACTCCGGCCGCAGGCGTCGTTCAGTGCGCGGTCGCGTACAGGCGTTACTCTCCGTTGGGTAGGACATCCCTGTCCTGCAACCGCCCTGTCAATCGCGTGCCAGTGCCTCGATCGGATCGAGCTGTGCCGCGTTACGTGCCGGTACGAAGCCGAAGACGATGCCGATCAATGTCGAGCAGATGAACGCAGTGACAATCGAGCCCACGGAGAACACCATCTGCCATTCCTTGACCAGCAGTGAAAATACATAGCCGATCACGAATGACAGGCCGATGCCGATCACCCCGCCTATCAGGCAGACCATCACCGCTTCCACCAGAAACTGCTGACGGATATCCGACTGGCGTGCCCCGACCGCCATGCGAATGCCGATCTCGCGCGTGCGTTCCGTGACTGACACCAGCATGATGTTCATCACCCCGATACCGCCGACCGCCAGTGAGATGACCGCGATCAACGACAGCAACAGGGCCAGCGACTGGCTGGTCTTCTGCACCGTTTGCATCACGCTGTCGAGGTTGTAGGTAAAGAAGTCCTTGGTCCCGTGCCGCTTTTGCAACAGCTTGTTGACGTTGTCCTCGACCACCTTGCTCGGCTGCCCGTCCTTGACCCGCACGGTGATGCTGTCCAGGTAGCTCTGACCCAGCAAGCGGCCAGAAGCGGTTTCGTAGGGCATCCAGATATTCAGGTTCTTGCTGGTGTCGAAGATGTTCTTCTTGTTCTCGGTCACGCCGATCACCGTACAGGGCAGGTTACCCACCAGGATCACCTGGCCCAGCGGGTCGGCCTTGGGGCCGAACAGGCGAATCCGGGTGTTGTAATCGATCACCACCACTTGCGCCTGCCGCCTGGCGTCATCCTTGTTGAACCCCACCCCGGAGCCCATCCTGGTGCCACGCACCTGGAAATAGCTCGGGCTGACCCCGCTCACCGTCGCCGATACGTCGATGTTACGGTAGCGCACCAGCAAGTTGCGGCCGATATTCGGCGTGGCACTGTCGATGTAGTACTGACTGCTCAACGCCGTCACATCGGACAGCGCCAGGGTCTGGATATCCATTGACTTGGTGTCGCCAAAGTCACTGCCCGGGAACACCTCGATAGTGTTGCTGCCGATGGCCTCGATGTCCTTGAGCACATAACGCTTGGCCCCTTCGCCGATTGCAACGATCGACACCACCGAGGTGATGCCGATGATGATCCCGAGCATGGTCAGCAGCGTGCGCATGCGATGCGAGATCAGCGCCACCCACGCCATGACGAAGGCCTCCTGGAACAGGCCGATGTTGGCCATCAGCCGGTTGCCCTGCCTGGGTTTGCTCGGCAGGCGCTCGGTGGTTTTTTCGTTGATGATCGGGCGAGCGGTGTTGACCCGGTCGGCGATGATCTCGCCGTCACGCATTTCGATGATGCGCTCGGCGTGCGCTGCAACCTTCTCGTCGTGGGTCACCAGAATTACCGTGTGCCCGGCGCTATTGAGCTCGAGAAGGATGTTCATTACCTCCTTGCCGCTCACACTGTCGAGGGCCCCGGTGGGTTCGTCGGCCAGAATGATCTCGCCGCCGTTCATCAGCGCCCGGGCGATACTCACCCGCTGCTGCTGGCCGCCTGACAACTGGCTTGGCCGATGCTCCAGATGCCCGGAAAGGCCCAGACGCTCGAGCAGCTTCTGCGCGCGCTCCACGCGCATGCTCTTGCCGGTGCCTGCGTAGATAGCCGGCATTTCGACGTTCTGGATCGCCGCCAGGTGCGGTAACAGGTGATAACGCTGAAAAATGAAACCGAAGTGATCGCGGCGCAGCTCTGCCAGCTCATCCTCGGTCAGCGTACCGGTTTCACGTCCGTCGACCTTGTAACTGCCGCTGGCGGCGTGGTCCAGACAACCCAGCACGTTCATCAGCGTTGACTTGCCGGAACCCGAGGCTCCGGTAATGGCAATCAGTTCGCCGGCATTGATCGTGAGGTTGATGTCATTCAGCGCGATGAAGTCCTTCTCGCCGGCCACGAAACGACGGGTGACACCCTTGAGTTCCAGGAGAGCTCGACTCATGGTCAGGCCCCCGTTGCCGCTGGTGTGGCCGACGGCTCACCGATCACCACCTGGTCACCCTCGGCAAGGCCACTCTTGATTTCGACCCGCACATTGTTGTTGATGCCGGTCTGCACATTGCGGCTCTGGGCCTGGCCCTGCTCGTCCATCACGCGCACCGGGAAGGTGCCGTCGCCGTTCTTGTCGCCCAAGGCTGCAACAGGCACAGTCAGTACGTCCCTGGCCTTTTCACGCACGATATGCACCTGGGCGGTCATCGAAATACGCAGACGGTGATCCGGGTTGGGGACGTCGAACAATGCGTTGTAGAACACCGCACTGTTCGGCTTGCTGGCGTTGCCGGACTGCGCGTCGAGGAAGTTCTGCGGCGCCGGTTCCGTGCCTTTCAGCTTGGCGTAATAGCGTTTTTCGGCATCGCCTAGGATGGTGAAATAGACCTCTTGCCCGGGGGTGATATGAATCACGTCGGCCTCCGAGACCTGCGCCTTGACGGTCATGGTGTCCAGATCCGCCAGTTTGAGAATCACCGGCGTCAGTTGGCTGGCGATCACGGTCTGCCCTTCCTGCGTCACGATACCCACTACATCACCGCTGATCGGTGCGACGATGCGGGTGTAGCCCAGGTTGATCCTGGCGGTCTCGATCTGGATTCTTGCGTCGCGCACTTGTGCCTCCAGCGAGCGCAGGTTGGCACTGCGGACCTCGAAGTCCGATTGCGCCGTATCAAAGTCCTTTTGCGAGATCGCGTCATCCGCACGCAGTTGCTTGTAGCGTTGGTAAATGGCTTTGGCGTCCTTGAGCTGTGCAACAGCCGCGTCCTTCTGGGCGATCAGGTTCTGTTCGTTGACCTGCGACTGGCGCAGGGTGTTCTGCAGCACCACGGGATCGATTTCCGCCAGCCACTGACCTTGCTTGACCTTGTCACCCAGATTGACCTTCAGTGACTTGAGCTGGCCCGAGACCTGCGCGCCGACGTCAACCTGCTTGATGCCCTGCAGCACCCCGCTGGCCAGCACGGAGTTTTCGATATCGGTGCGTTCGACCTTGGCAGTCAAGTACTCCGGTGGCTTTTCCGGGGACTGGATGCTGTAGGCAATACCCGCTGCCAGAACCAACAGCACAACAACAATGAGCACTTTGCGAAACTTCAACTTTTTCATAGAAAGCCACGAATGTGTTGAGGATTGACCCGGCGATCAGCCGCCGGGCTTGAAGAAACGACGCTATTCATGGGGTAGCCACCAGTTCGCCAGATGCTGCACATGCTGTGCCTTGAGGATGGTGAAATGGTTGCCCGGCCCACGCCAGACAGTGAGATCCGGGGCACACCGGCGCCAGCCGCTGACCATCGCCTGTTGTTCGCGCTGATTGCCCGCCGCATCCAGCACCGGGTCATCAGCGAGCACCAGACGCACCGGTCCGGTGTAGATTTGCGACGGCTGATAACGAGTGCGCAACGCCGTACCGAAGGCTCGCGCAGGCCCGCGCATCGCGTCCGGCGACGAACGCTGCGGCAACATCCCTGCCCGCACCATTCCGGCATGCAACAAACGCATCTGGCCGATATCGTCCTGGGTCCGGAAGGCCGTACGATCAATGCCCAGCGACTTGCCCGCAGCCAGCTCCATGGTTTCGATCAAACGTTCCAGTACGCCTATCGCGGTGTAAGGTTTGCCCACCACGCCGTTACCGCCCGGCGACTCACTGTCGATCAGTGTCAGCGAAGCCACTTCGCGGCCACGTGCCGTCAGGCGCTGGGCCATTTCAAAGGCCACCCAGCCGCCGAACGAATGACCGAGCAGATGCACCGGCCCTTCGGGATGAGTGCTGTCGAGTGCTTGCAGGTAAGCCTCGGCGGCGGTTTCCACCAGGCTGTAAGGCACCGTGCGCCCATCCAGCCCGCGCGGTTGCAGCCCGTGGATCGGCCAGTGCGGCCCCAGGGCATTGGCCAGGCCGATGAAGCCGGTCACACTGTCCCCTGCCCCCGGTACGCAGAAAATTGGCGCGTGATCGCGGCGTCCGCCCTGAATCGTCAGCAACGGCCGATGGGCGTTGTCAGCACCCCGTGGCCGATCGGGCAGTTCAGCCAACGCCTGGCTGATCGCCTGACCCAGGCCCTCGATATGTGGCGGCTTCATCATGCTCAAGTGATCGCCCGCGACCTTGATGCTGCGCAACTGACTGACGGGCAGTACGTCGTCCCAGCCCAGGTAACCGCTGTGTCGTTGTGAGTCGGGTTGCCACTCCATGGCCGTGAACAGGTGCAGCGGCACGCTGTTGGGATAAACCGTGTAATTGGCCTGCGCATGACCGTGGGCAACCTCTCGGTCGAGGTACTGGCAAAGATCCTCGTTCGTGTAGATTTCCAGCTCCGGTGGCAGCACACCCTGTTCACGGCAGTGCTGCAGGAGCCCGACGAAATCAAAGGCCTGCCGGTCTGCACGCACTCGCTCAAGGGCCTCCAGGGCCTGTGTGCATTCACCTCGGGCTCTCCAGAACTGCTCGCAGTGTTCCAGCAAGTGCTGGCGGTGGGCCGTCTGCAGGTCCCAGCGCTCGCGACCCTGATCCACCAGACGCGGCATGTAAGTGTCGAGCATGCCGATAAACTCGACCTCCTCGTCCATGCCCTCCAGCTGGATGGCGATTTCGTAGGCCAGAAGCCCACCGAACGACCAACCCGCCAGACGATAAGGCCCGTGCGGTTGAACAGTGCGCATCGCACCCAGCAAGCGCGTTGCCAGGCATTCCATGGTCCGCAACTGTTCCTGACCGAGCGGGATGCCGCTCAACCCGTAGACCGGAATATCGCTGTCGATGTGTACCGCCAGCGCCGCGAAGTGCGCATCCTGGCCGGTGAACTCGTGGACCAGAAACAGCGGACGCTGGTTGCCGGTGGTGCGCACCGGCACCAGTTGCTCATGCAGCTGCGCTGCAACCTCTTCGCTGCGGCTGCCCAGCAAGCTGGCCAGGGCCGCGACGCTGGCGTGCTGGAAAACGTCGGCCAGGGAAACCGACAAGCCACTCTGCACCAGTTGGTTGACCAGACGCACCGCCATCAGCGAGTGACCGCCGAGACTGAAGAAGCTGTCATGACGTCCCACCTGCTGCACCTCGAGTACCTCCGCCCAGGCTTGCGCCAGACGAATCTCCAACTCCCCTGCCGGGGCTTCAAACGCACTGCTCGTGAACTGATCCGCTGTCGGTGCTGGCAGTGCCTGGACATCCACTTTGCCATTGAGCGTCAGCGGCAAGTCTGGCAGGCAGATGAATACGCTCGGAACCATGTATTCCTGCAAGCCGGCGCTCAGGTGGGCACGCAGTTCCTCCGCTTCGGGTGCCTCAACGTCCGCATGCACGGTGTAGTAAGCCACCAGACGCGTGTCGCCCGGGCTGTCTTCGCGTGCCACCACCACGGAGTTGCGCACGCCATTGCACCCATGCAGGCTGCTTTCGACCTCACCCAGTTCGACGCGGAAGCCGCGGACCTTCACCTGGCCATCGTTACGCGCCAGGTAGTCGAGGTTGCCATCCGGCAACCAGCGCGCCAGGTCGCCGGTGCGATAGAGCCGCGCGCCCGCCTGCTGGCTGAACGGGTCGTCGCTGAAGCGTTCAGCGGTCAGTTCCGGGCGGTTCAGGTAACCCAGCGCGACCCCGACACCGCCGATGCAGATCTCGCCGACGCTGCCCATCGGCACCGGCTCGCCGCACGCGTCGAGCAGATAGATGCGCACGTTGGCGTTGGGTTTGCCGATCGGCAGGCTCAGGGTACCCGGCTGCACATCGAACACTTCGTAACGCGTAGCGCACGTCGTGCCCTCGGTCGGGCCGTAGCCGTTGAACAGGCGTACTTGAGACGAGTGCTCACGTACTCGGCGGAACGACGCCGGATCCGCCCGTTCGCCGCCGCACTCCAGCATGCGCAAGCCAGCCAGGGCCTCGGGAATCAAGCCGGCATACAGGTTGAACAAGGCGGTCGAGCTGAACATCACCGTGACTGCATGGCGTTTGAGCAAGGCAGCAAAGGCTGCCGGCTCAAGCACCACAGAGGGCTCGACAATTATCGACTGGCCGCCATTGAGCAACGCGCCCCATATCTCCGGGCTGCTGGCGTCGAACGCCGGGTTGGAAGAAAACGCCACGCGGTCATCGGCACGGAAGTCATAGTTGTCCCGCACCAGCCGCACAATGCCGTTGTGGGTCACGATCACGCCCTTGGGCAGGCCGGTGGAGCCGGAGGTGTAGATGATGCACGCGGGGGTCTCGCCTGCGCCTTCATCTGCAAGCGCGACTGGCCCCTGGTTGGCCGCTGACAGCTCCAGGGTGTCCAGATCGAGTCGCGGCGTCGTTTCAGTTGCCGTCAGCTCGCTGCGGGTCAGCAACAGGGTTGCTTCGCTGTCCTCGAGCATGAAGCGCACACGCTCTTCGGGAGCCAGGCGATCCAGCGCCAGATAAGCCGCGCCGCACTTGAGCGTGGCCAGCATGCTGGTCAGCAGCTCCACCGAACGATCCAGAAGAATTGCCACTCGGGTTCCCGCTTGCACGCCGCGTTGGCGCAAATGCTGAGCCAGGGCGTTGGCGCGGCTGTCGAGTTCGGCGTAGGTCAGCGTCTGCTCGCCCTGGCGGGCCGCAAGCGCCTGAGGTCGGGACGCTGCCTGCGCCTCGAAAAGGCGGTGCATCAACTGACCCTGAGGGTAAGCACGGTCGGTTGCATTAAGACCGGTCAACAGGTGCTGACGCTCAACTGCATCCACCAATGGCACGTGTTCCAGTATGCGGTGCTCATTGGCGACCATGGCTTCCAGCACGCGCTGGAAATAGCCCAGGTAACGGACCATGGTGCTTTCGTCGAACAGCGCGGTGGCGTATTCCAGCGTGCCGACCAATTGATCGCCGACTTCGGTCATGTCCAGCACCAGATCGAACTTGGCCGTGTGGTCATTTACCGCCACGCCTTGCAGGTTCATGTTGCCCAGCGCCAGTTCGGACGTTTCGTTGTTCTGCCAGGACAACATGGCCTGGAAGATCGGGCTATGGGACAGGCTGCGTTGTGGGCGAACCACCTCGACCACCTGCTCGAACGGCAGGTCCTGATGGCTCTGCGCTGCCAGCGTCTGACGCTTGACCTGCTGCATCAACGCTTCGACGCTGGGTGCGCCGGAGAGATCGATGCGTATTGCCAGGGTGTTGACGAAGAACCCGATCAGGTCCTCCACTTCGGCACGCAGGCGGTTGGCCACCGGTGTACCGATCACCACATCGTCCTGACCGGCCAGACGCCCCAGCAGCGAGGCCCATGCGACCATCACGGTCATGAACAGGGTGCTGCCATGCCGCTGGCTCAGCGCCTTGAGGCCACGGGTCAGCTCTGCATCGAGCACCAGGCCGCGAATGTTGCCGCTGTAGTCCTGTTGTGCCGGGCGTGGCCGGTCGGTCGGCAAGGTCAGCAAGGCTGGTGCACCGCCCAGGGTCTGCTGCCAGTACTGGCGCTGTTGCTGCAGCACGTCGCCGCTCAGCCAGTTGCGCTGCCACACGGCATAGTCGGCATATTGCACCGGCAAAGCGGGCAACGGATCGTCGGCACCGGCACTGAACGCGGCATAGAGCACACCCAGCTCACGGGTCAGCACATCCGCGGACCAGCCGTCGGAGACGATATGGTGCATCGTCACCAGCAACACATGATCGTCCTCGGCCATGCGCACCAGGCGTCCCCGTACCAGCGGGCCGTTGAGCAGATCGAAGCCTTCGTTGGCCTCTTCAGCGGTGATGGCGAGCAGTTGCTCTTCAGCATCCGCCTGCCCGTTCAGCACCTGCAGTTGCAGGCTGAAACCGATATCGGCCGCAGCAATGTGCTGCACCGGCTCCTGATCCTGCTCTTGCACAAAGGTCGTACGCAGCACTTCGTGGCGGGCGACGATACGATCCAGCGCTCTCTCCAGCGCAGGCTTGTCCAGAGTGCCACGTATACGCAGCCCTGCCGGGATATGGTAAGCCGCGCTGCCGCCTTCAAGCTGTGCAAGGAACCACAGACGCTGCTGGGAAAACGACAACGGCAAGGCCTGATCACGGGACACCGTTACGATCGGTGGCTGAACGCTGCCTTTGGCTTCGGCGAGTATCCGTGCCATGGCGGCGAGTTCCGGCTGAGCGAAGATATCCGCCAGGCCCAGCTCGACACCCAGGTGCTGGCGCACCTGGGAAATCAGGCGCATCGCCAGCAGCGAGTGCCCGCCCAGTTCGAAGAACTGGTCATGACGACCCACCTGTTCCAGATCGAGCAGGTTTTGCCAGATCTGCGCCAGCGCCACCTCGGTGTCACCTTGCGGTTGCACGTGTTCGCGACTGGCAAATGCCTCGGCTTGCGGCGCCGGCAAGGCGTTGCGATCAAGCTTGCGGTTCGGCGTCAACGGCAAGGCGTCTAGGATCACGAATGCGCTCGGCAGCATGTATTCAGCCAGTTGCGGCGCCAGTTCGGTACGCAGGCTGGCGGCCGTCAGGTGCATATCCGGCTGCGCGACTACGTAGGCCACCAGACGTTTGTCTCCAGGATTATCTTCCCGAGCAATCACCACGGCTTCCTTGACCCCGGCGCAATTGCCCAGGCGTGCTTCGATTTCGCCCAGTTCGATGCGGAAACCGCGCACCTTGACCTGGAAGTCGTTACGGCCCAGGTACTCGATCCGGCCATCGACCATGTAGCGCGCCAGGTCGCCGGTTTTGTACATCCTTGCGTCAGGGTCGTTGCTGAACGGATCTGTAAGGAAACGCTCTGCATTGACCTCGGCAAGGTTCAGGTAACCGCGCGCCACGCCGTCGCCACCGATGAAAATCTCACCGGCCACGCCATACGGCACCGGCTGCTGGTGAGCGTCGAGCAGG
Organism: Pseudomonas sp. PvP027; assembly: GCF_017833005.1. Classification (NCBI taxonomy): domain Bacteria; kingdom Pseudomonadati; phylum Pseudomonadota; class Gammaproteobacteria; order Pseudomonadales; family Pseudomonadaceae; genus Pseudomonas; species Pseudomonas sp. PvP027. The sequence continues at coordinate 221,140 of NZ_JAFIBK010000001.1, forward strand.
TAGATGCGGGTGTTGGCCATTGGCTTGCCGATGGTTGCGTTGCCGCTGCCTTCGCTGCCGGTCACGGCGTTATGACTGACGTAGGCTGCGGTGCAGGACACCGTGGCTTCGGTTGGCCCGTAAGTGTTGATCAGGCGGGTATGCGCCGGGCGCACCTCGTCCCAGAGTTTGAGCTTCTGTGCCGACAATGCGTCACCCGTGACATTGATCAGACGCACCTCGGCCAGACGCTGCATGGCAGCCTGCGGCTGGTTGTGCCATTCGGCCACCAACGTATGCCAATGCGCAGCGGTCAAGTGCAGTACGGTGGGTTGAATGCCGTGAGTTTCAGTCCCTTCGCTGCCGAAGATCTCGCGACTTGGCGCCAGCGTGGCGCCGGCCAGCAGCGCCGGGAAGATTTCCTCCACCGAGAGGTCGAAGTTCAAGGTGTTCTGTTGCAGCACGGTGTCGCTCTGGGACAGTGCAAACAGACGTGCTGCATCGACGCTGTAGTTGACCAGACCGCGATGTTCGATCATCACCCCCTTCGGATTGCCAGTCGAGCCCGAGGTGTAGATCACATACGCCAGGTTGCGCACGCCGAGGGCTTCCACCACCGGGTTGTCGTCACGCTCGGTAAAGGTGTTGCGCTGATCGTCGTCGAGCAGCACCAGCGGCAAAGCAAGGGTCGGCAAGCGTTTCTGCAGATCACGCTGGGTCAGCAATGCCGTTGGCTGGCTGTCATTGATCATGTAGGCCAGGCGCTCGGCCGGATACGCCGGGTCCAGCGGCACATAAGCCGCCCCTGCCTTGAGCACACCGAGCAGGCCGATCATCATTTCCACGCCGCGCTCGACGCAGATCGCCACCCGATAGTCCGGGCCGATGCCCAGGCCGATCAGGTGATGGGCCAGACGGTTGGCCTGACGGTTCAATTCGGCATAGCTCAGGCGCTGCGCCTCGAAGATCACGGCGATGGCGTCGGGCTGTGTCTGAACCTTTTCTTCAAACAGTTGGTGAATCGTGCAGTCCTGCGGGTAAGGCATATCGGTAGCGTTAAGCTCGACCAGCAGATGCTGGCGCTCCACCGCATCGAGCAACGGCACCTGTTCCAGCAACTGGCGGTCGTCGGCGACCATCGCTTCCAGCAAACGCTGGAAGTAGCCCATGTAGCGCTGCAGAGTGCTTTCGTCGAACAGTGCCGTGGCGTATTCCAGCGTGCCGATCAATTGATCGCCAACCTCGGTCATGTCCAGCGTCAGGTCGAACTTGGCCGTATGGCCTGCCACCGCGACGCCCTGCAGGGTCATGTCGCCCAGCGCCAGATCGGACGCTTCGTTGTTCTGCCACGACAGCATGGCCTGGAAGATCGGGCTGTGGGACAGGCTGCGTTGTGGGCGAACCACCTCAACCACCTGTTCGAACGGCAGATCCTGATTCGCCTGAGCGGCCAGGGTTTGCTGTTTGACCTGCTGCAACAGGCTTTGCACGCTCGGTCTGCCCGAGAGGTCGACGCGTACGGCCAGGGTGTTGACGAAGAACCCGATCAGGTCCTCTACTTCGGCACGCATGCGGTTGGCCACCGGCGTACCGATGACCACGTCGTCCTGACCGGCCAGACGTCCCAGCAGCGCAGCCCATGCGGCCATGACCGTCATGAACAGGCTGCTGCCATGCCGCTGGCTCAGCGCCTTGAGGCCACGGGTCAGGTCGGCGTCGAGCACCAGCCCGAGCAACTGACCACTGTAGTCCTGTTGCGCCGGGCGTGGCCGGTCGCTCGGCAAGGTCAACAAGGCTGGCGCACCGGCCAGAGTCTGCTGCCAGTACTGGCGCTGTTGCTGCAGCACGTCACCGCTCAGCCAGTTGCGCTGCCACAGCGCGTAATCGGCGTATTGCACCGGCAACGCTGGCAACGGATCCTCGGCACCCTCGCTGAACGCCGCATAGAGCAGGCCCAGTTCACGGGTCAATACACCTGCGGACCAGCCGTCGGAGACAATGTGGTGCATGGTCACCAGCAACACATGGTCGTCATCGGCCAGGCATACCAGGCGTCCGCGCACCAGCGGGCCATTGAGCAAATCAAAGCCCTGCTCGGCCTCTTCTGCGGCGATGGCGAGCAATTGTTGTTCCGCATCGGCCTGCCCGGTCAGCACCTGCAGTTGCAGGCTGAAACCGATATCGGCCGGGGCGATGCGCTGCAGCGGATCCTGGTCCTGCTCTTGTACAAAGGTCGTACGCAACGCCTCGTGGCGCGCAACGATACGGTCCAGCGCGCGTTTCAGTGCGTCCTGATCGAGGCTGCCGCGCAGACGCAGACCGGCTGGAATGTGATAAGCCGCACTGCCGCCATCCAGCTGTGCGAGGAACCAAAGGCGTTGCTGGGCAAACGACAGCGGCAAGGCCTGATCGCGAGACACCGGCACGATGGGCTGCTGGCTGCTGCCGGCAGCGTGCGCCACCACCTGAGCCAGCGCCGCCAGCTCCGGCTGGGCGAAGATGTCCGCCAGGCTCAGCTCGACGCCCATGCGCTGACGCACCTGGGAAATCAGACGCATCGCCAGCAGCGAGTGCCCGCCCAGCTCGAAGAAGTGGTCATGACGCCCTACTGCTTCCAGGTTGAGCAGGTTCTGCCAGATCTGCGCCAGGGCTTTTTCGCTGGTGCCTTGCGGAGCGACGTGCTCGCGACTGGCAAAGGCGTTGTCCGCCGGCGCCGGCAAGGCTTTGCGATCGAGTTTGCGATTCGGTGTCAGCGGCAGTGCATCAAGCAGCACGAAAGCACTCGGCAGCATGTACTCGGCCAGTTGCGGTGCCAGTTCGGCACGCAGTCTGGCGACGTCCAGGTTCGCTTGTGGCTGGGCGATCACGTAGGCCACGAGACGTTTTTCACCGGGATTGTCCTCCCGAGCGATCACCACGGCTTCCTTGACCCCTTTGCAACTGCCGAGACGCGCTTCGATTTCGCCCAGCTCGATACGGAAACCGCGCACCTTGACCTGGAAGTCGTTACGTCCCAGGTACTCGATACGACCGTCAGCCATGTAGCGCGCCAGGTCACCGGTTTTGTACATCCGGGCATCACGGCTGTTGCTGAACGGATCCGCGAGGAAGCGCTCGGCATTGACCTCGGCAAGGTTCAGGTAACCGCGTGCCACGCCGTCGCCACCGATGAAAATCTCACCGGCCACGCCGTATGGCACTGGCTGCTGGTGTTCGTCGAGCAGGTAGATGCGGGTGTTGGCCATCGGTTTGCCGATGGTCGCGTTACCGCTGCCTTCGCTGCCGGCCAAAGCGTCGTGACTGACGTAAGCCGCCGTGCAGGACACTGTCGCTTCGGTCGGCCCGTAGGTGTTGATCAGGCGGGTATGCGCCGGGCGCACCTCATCCCAGAGCTTGAGTTTCTGTGCCGACAATGCGTCACCTGTGACGTTGATCAGGCGCACCTCGGCCAGGCGTTGTTCAGCAGCCTGAGGCTGGTTGTGCCATTCGGCCACCAGCGTGTGCCAGTGGGCGGCGGTCAAGTGCAGAACGGTCGGGTAAATGCCGTGATTCTCAGTGCCCTCACTGCCGAAGATCTCGCGACTTGGTGCCAGGGTGGCGCCGGCCAGCAGCGCCGGGAAGATCTCCTCCACCGACAGGTCGAAGTTAAGGGTGTTCTGTTGCAGCACGGTGTCGCTCTGGGACAGGCCAAACAGGCGTGCAGCATCGACGCTGTAGTTGACCAGGCCACGGTGCTCGATCATCACCCCCTTGGGTTTGCCGGTGGAACCCGAGGTGTAGATCACATAGGCCAGGTTGCGCATGCCGAGAGTCGCTACGACCGGGTTGTCATCACACTCGGTAAAGCCCTGGCAATGATCGTCGTCGAGCAATACCAGCGGCATGCACAGTGCGGGCAAGCGCTCCTGCAAGCCGCGCTGGGTGAGCAACGCCGCTGGCTGGCTGTCGTCGATCATGTACGCCAGGCGCTCGGCCGGGTACGCCGGGTCCAGCGGCACATAGGCGGCACCCGCTTTGAGCACGCCGAGCAGCCCGACTATCATTTTCACCCCACGTTCGACGCAGATCGCCACCCGATCATCCGGACCGATGCCCAGACCGATGAGGTGGTGAGCCAGACGGTTGGCCTGGCGATTCAGTTCGGCATAGCTCAAGCGCTGCGCCTGGAAGGCCACGGCGATGGCGTCGGGCTGTGCCTGGACCTTTTCTTCGAACAGCTGATGAATCGTGGAGTCTTGCGGGTAAGGCACGTCGGTAGCGTTAAGGTCGACCAGCAGATGCTTGCGTTCCACTGTATCGAGCAGTGGCACATGCTCCAGTACCTGGCGGTCGTCGGCGACCATGGCATGCAGCAAACGCTGCAGGTAGCCCAGATAACGGGCGATGGTGCTTTCATCGAACAACGCAGTGGCATATTCCAGCGAACCGAACAGCTGGCCCTGGGCTTCGCCGATGTCCAGCGAGAGATCGAACTTGGACAGCGTATGGCCCGCGCTCAGGCTTTCCAGTTGCAGATCACCGAGGGCCAAATCCCCACCGCCCATGTCCTGCCAGCTGAGCATGGCCTGGAACACCGGGCTGTGCGACAGGCTGCGCACCGGCTTGATCACTTCCACCACTTGTTCGAACGGCAGGTCCTGATGGTCCTGCGCGCCTAACGTGTTGGTCCTGACCCGCGCCAGCAGCGTCTCTGCCGTGGGCTTGTCACTGAGGTCGACGCGGATCCCCAGGGTATTGACGAACAGGCCCACCAATCCTTCGGTCTCACTGCGTGTGCGGTTGGCCACTGGCGTGCCGATGACCACATCGTCCTGACCGGACAGACGTCCCAACAGTGCAGCCCAGGCGGCCATGACGGTCATGAACAGGGTGCTGCCGTGACGCTGGCTCAATGCCTTGAGGCCGCGAGTCAGGTCTTCGTCGAAAACCACAGGCAGCATCGCGCCGGCATAGTCCTGCTGCGCCGGACGTACCCGGTCGGTGGGCAACATCAGCAGCGCCGGAGCGTCTGCCAGGGTTTGCTGCCAGTAGTCGCTTTGTTGCTGCAACAGATCGCCGCTCAACCAGCGACGCTGCCACACCGCGTAGTCCAGGTAGTGCAGCGCCAGCGGTGCCAGCGGGTCGTCCTGGCCCTGACTGAATGCCGCATAGAGCGCGGCCAGTTCACGGGTCAGCACGCCAATCGACCAGCCATCGGAAACGATGTGGTGCATGGTGAGCAACAGGACGTGATGGTCCTCGGCCATACGAATCAGGCGGCCACGAATCAACGGACCCTGTTCCAGATCGAAGCCTTGCAGCGACTCTTCGCTGGCCAGTGCCTGAAGCTTCTCTTTGGCATCCACCAGCCCTTGCAGATCATGCAGTTGCAGGTTGAAGCCGGCATCCGCCGGGCTGATCCGTTGCAATGGCTGTTCGTCATCGCCCTTCATGAAGGTGGTGCGCAAGCCCTCATGGCGCGCCACGATACGCTCCAGCGCCCGCTGCATTGCCGCACGATCCAGTTCGCCACGCAGGCTCAGGCCGACAGGCATGTGGTAGGCCGCGCTGGCGCCTTCCATCTGGGCAAGGAACCACAGACGTTGCTGGCCGAACGACAACGGCCAGACCTGATCGCGTGCCACTGGCACGATATCCGGCAGGATGCTGCGTCCGGCCCGGGCGATGGCCAGTGCCAGGGCGCTCAGTTCGGGGTGGGCAAACAGCGCCGCGAGGCTCAGTTCGACACCCAGTTGCTGGCGAATCTGCGAAATCAGGCGCATTGCCAGCAGGGAGTGGCCGCCCAGCTCGAAGAACTGGTCGTGACGGCTGATGCGTTCAACCGAGAGCAAGTCGCTCCAGATTTCCGCCAGCAGGGTTTCGGTTTCGCCTTGTGGGGCTTCATAACCACGACGGATCAGTGCATCGGCGTCCGGTGCAGGCAAGGCCTTGCGGTCCAGCTTGCCGTTCGGCGTCAGCGGCAGTGCATCGAGCAGCACATAGGCTACCGGGATCATATGCGCCGGCAGTTGCTCCTGCAGCCAACCGCGCAGGCTGTCGATGTCTACCGAAGCATGCCCTGCGCTCAGGGTGTAATAAGCCACCAGACGCTTGTCACCCGGAACATCTTCGCGGGCGTTGACCACCGCTTCGTGAACGGCCGGGTGTTTGGCCAGGCGTGCATCGATCTCACCGAGTTCGATACGGAAGCCACGGATTTTCACCTGATCATCGTTACGACCGAGGTATTCGATATTGCCGTCTGGCAGGTAGCGGCCAAGGTCGCCGGTGCGGTACATGCGTGCCGCTGGTTGCTGGCTGAACGGGTCTTTGAGGAAGCGCTCGGCGGTGAGGTCATCACGGTTCAGGTAACCCCGCGCCACACCGGCGCCGCCGATGTAGATTTCACCGGCAACACCCAGTGGCACAGGCTGTTGCTGTTGGTCCAGCAGGTAAAACTGCGTGTTGCCGACCGGTTTGCCGATGTGCGCTGCGAAGCCATCTTTGCGGTCCATGGCCACCCAGCTTGAGTAGGTAGTGGTTTCCGAAGGGCCGTAGAGGTTGCACAGGCGCTGCACGCCGGTGTTCTCGAACAGGTTTTCCACCAGGCTGCGCTTGAGCGCTTCACCGGCCACGTTCACTGTGTGGACCGATTCCGGCAGGCCGTTAACGTCCAGCAGCGCTCTCAGCGCCGAAGGTACGGTGTTGATCAGACCGATATCGTGCTCGCCGTGTTGCAGCTCCAGAACATCCTTCACCACATTGATGCTGCCACCCGACGTCAGCGGCGCGAAGCACTCATAGACGGCGAGGTCAAAGTTCAGCGAAGTGGAGAACAGCGTTTTTTCCAGTACAGAGCCGTCGAAAGCCTTATGCGCCCAGGTCAGGAAGTTCACGGTGTTGCGGTGTTCGATCATCACGCCCTTCGGCAGGCCGGTAGAACCCGAGGTGTAGATCAGGTACGCCAGATGCGCCGAAGTCAGCCCCGGCACCTGCGGATTCTGGACGGATTCGTCCTGCCAATCGCTCAGGTCAAGATTGATCACAGGCACCGAAACATCGGCCAGCAAACCCTGAGTAGCAGTTTGAACCAGCACTGCGGCCGGCGCGCTGTCCTGCAACATGTAGGCAATTCGTTCTGCCGGATACGCCGGGTCCAGCGGCACATAGCCGCCGCCCGCCTTGAGGATCGCCAGCAAGCCGACGACCATATCCACGCCGCGTTCTACACAGATCCCGACCCGCGAATCCGGCTGCACGCCCTGCTTGCGCAAGGCATGCGCCAGGCGGTTGGCCTGCTCGTTAAGCTCGCCATAAGTCAGGCGCTGCTCGCCATGAACCACTGCCAAAGCATCCGGTGTGCGCTCGACCTGTGCTTCGAACATCCCGTGGATGGTCTGCTGCTGCGAGTAATCCATTGCGGTAGCGTTCAGGCCATGCACCAGATGCTCACGCTCCGCCGCCGACAGAACCGACAAGCCTGCCAGCGGCACCTCGCCGGACTGCTCCAGTGCGCTGACCACATTCTCCAGAGTGGTCTGCACATACGCGCAGACGCGTTGCGCGTCGATGCAGGCGCTGGCTTGAATGGTTAAACTGAAGCCCGTTCCCTCATCGTTTACTGAAAGGGTCAGCGGATAATTGGTGCGCTCTTCGCCACGCAGGCTTTCGATGCCTTGCCAGGCGTCCAGTGTCTGCTGGCTGGCCTCACCGGCGACATGTCGGTAGTTGAGCAAGGCGCTGAACAGCGGTGTCGAAGCGGACACACCACTGCAACGCTGTGCCAGTACCAACGAAGCGTGTTCATGGGCAAGCAGCCCGCTGAGCCTGGCGTGGGTTGCCTTCAGACCGCTGCGCACGCCCTGCTCGCCCAGCGTGACCCGCAGCGGCAAGGTGTTGATGAACATCCCCAGCGCCCGGTCAGACCCGGCACCACCCTGCAGGCGGCCGAGCAATACCGTGCCGAACACCACATCATCCTTGCCTGACAAAGCGCCCAGAACACGGGCCCATGCCAGGTGATACAGACTGGCGGAGCTGACCCCGAACTGACGGGCCTGCAAGCGCAGGCGGCGGCTCAGGTCCATATCGACCATCTGGTGCGCTTCCTCGATGCCGCGACCGTCGCCCTGCACGTCCAGCAGGCCGAACGGCAGCGTCGGCTCATCGATGTCACCGAGCATGTCGCGGAAAAACGCTTCGTGCTCCTCGCGGCTCACGCCGAGCATGGCTTGCGCCACGTAATTGCGGTAAGGCACGGACGGTGGCAGCGAGGCTTGCTGCCCCAGCATATAGGCCTCGATTTCGCTGCTGAGAGTGCGCAGCGACGTGGCGTCGTCCACCAGGTGATGGAACAGCAGCATGCCCAGCCAGCGATTGTTCACCTCGTCATGTGCATAACCGATGCGCAACATCGGCGCCTGACGAATGTCCAGGCGCGTGTGGCGAGGGGCCAGACGTTCGAGCAGTTGTTCGGCGATGTCGCCATCGGCCGAGTCCAGCACCTGTTCGTCCATGCCCAGGGTCGCTTCACGCCAGACCACCTGCACTGGAGCGTCGAGACGCTCCCATAGCACCGCGGTGCGCAGGATATCGTGCCGGGCGATTACGCCTTGCATAGCCTGGGCGAAACCGTGCAGACGCTCGAGGCTGTCAAAGGCAAACAGTGCGTATTGCAGGTACGGGTCACCCTCGGTCGCGGCAAGGTGGTGATACAAAATCCCTTCCTGCAGCGGTGCCAGGGCGTAGATATCCTGCACGTTGGCCAGACCGCCGGGCACGCTTGCCACCACGCGGTCGATATCATCCTGGCTCAGCGCTGCCAGAGGCAGCATGTCCGGGGTGATGCGCTCGCAGCCAGCGGTAATAAGGTTGGCGGGTACTTCCACTGCACCTTTGCCGCCCACCGCCGCCGCCAGGGCGGACAGGGTCGGCTGGCTGAACAGCACGCGGACGTCGGCAACCAGATCAATCTGACGCATGCGTTCGATCAGTTTCACGGCCAGCAGCGAGTGGCCGCCCAGTTCGAAGAAGTTGTCATGACGACCGACCTGCTCCAATTGCAGCAGGTCTTGCCAGATCCGCGCGATGGCCATCTCGGTATCGTTTTCAGGTGCTGCGTAGCCACGACTGGCCAGCGCCGAGCGGTCAGGCACCGGCAACGCCTTGCGGTCGAGCTTGCCGTTGGCCGTCAGGGGCAACTCATCGAGTTGCACGTAGGCTGCGGGCACCATGTGCTCCGGCAATGCGTCCTGCAGATGCTCGCGCAGGCTTTCGATGTCCAGCAGGCTTTCCGTCTGCTGCGCCGTGACATAGGCCACCAGACGTTTGTCGCCGGGCACATCCTCACGGCACATCACAACGGCATCGCGGACGTCAGGATATTCGGCCAGACGCGTTTCGATCTCGCCCAGTTCGATGCGGAAGCCGCGAATCTTGACCTGTTCGTCGTTGCGCCCCAAGTATTCCAGGCTGCCATCGGCCAGCCAGCGGCCCAGGTCGCCGGTACGGTACAGCCGCGCAGCCGGTGCTGTACTGAACGGGTTATCGAGGAAACGCTCGGCCGTCAGTGCTTCACGGTTCAGGTAGCCACGAGCAACACCGGCACCGCCCACGTACAGCTCGCCGATCACGCCTGCCGGTACTGGTTCGCCTTGGGCGTCGAGCAGATAAAGCTGCAGGTCCGGGATGCGTTTGCCGATCGGGCTGGCACCGACGCGCTGGGCGTCTTCAGGCTGCAACGGGTAGTAGGTGACGTGCACGGTGGTTTCGGTGATGCCATACATGTTCACCAGTTGCGTGCCGGCATTCACGTTGCGGGCGTACCACGGCTTGAGCATCGCCGTTTCCAGCGCCTCACCACCAAAGATCACCTGGCGCAGCGAGTGTGCCTGGGTGTTTTCAGCCTGGGCAGCAATCAGTTGACGGAACGCACTTGGCGTCTGGTTGAGCACCGTCACCCCGGCACTGCACAGCAGGTTGTAGAAGTCTTCGGGCGAACGGCTGACCAGTTGCGGGACGATCAACAGACGGCCGCCGTGCAGCAACGCGCCCCAGATTTCCCACACAGAGAAGTCAAAAGCGAAGGAATGGAACAGCGCCCAGACATCCTGTTCATTGAAGCCGAACCAGTCTTCGGTGGCGGAAAACAGCCGTGCCACGTTGCGATGCTCGACCATCACGCCTTTGGGCAGGCCTGTGGAGCCGGAGGTGTAGATCACATAAGCCAGGTGGGTAGGCTTTACCGGCACCTGCGGATTGCAGACGGATTCGTCCTGCAAATCGGCATAGTCAAGACTGATCACCGGCACTTCGGATACCGGCAGGGCTTGCTGCACTGACTGCTGGCTCAACAACGCCACCGGGGCGCTGTCGCCGAGGGTATACGCCAGGCGCTCAAGCGGGTAAGCCGGGTCCAGCGGCACATAACCGGCCCCGGACTTGAGGATCCCCAGCAAGCCGATAATCATCGCCGGGCCGCGTTCGACGCAGATCGCCACCCGATCATCCGGACGAACGCCTTGTGCCAGCAGGCGGTGCGCGACCTGGTTGGCACGCGCGTTGAGTTCGCCGTAGCTCAGGGTCTGCTCTTCGAACACCAGCGCCACGGCGTCTGGCTGTTGTGCAGCGCGGGCTTCGAATTGCAGATGAATCGGTGTCTCGCTTGGGTAGGTATTGCCGGGCTGCTCGCACTGTTCAAGCAACTGCTCGCGCGCGCTGTCCGGCAGTATCGAAATGGCGTGCAACGGAGTCTGCGGTGCCTGCTCCAGCGCGTTGACCAGATTGCTCAAGGTTTGCTGCATGTAGGCGCAGATCCGAGCGGCGTCGATCAGCGGTACAGTCTGCACAGTCAACAGGAAGTCTTCGCCCCGGTCATCGACGTTGAGGGTCAGTGGATAGTTGGTGCGTTCTTCATCGCCCAGCGGCAGCGCATGTATGCCATTCCAGGCGGTCAGCGTCTCATCGGTCACGGCAACGCTGGTGTGGCGATAGTTGAGCAGCGCGCTGAACAACGGCGCTGGTGCGACCACGCCACTGCAACGCTGGGCCAGCGCCAGAGACGCGTGTTCATGCCCGAGTAATGCGGTCAACCGCCGGTGCGTGGCCTTGACCCCGTCACGCACGCCTTGGTCGCCCAGGCCCACACGCAGCGGCAAGGTGTTGATAAACACACCCAGCGCTCGGTCCGAGCCTTCGCCACCGTGCATCCGGCCCAGCAGCACGGTGCCGAACACTACGTCGTCACGCCCCGAGGTCTTGCTCAACAGCTGCGCCCAGGCCAGGTGGACAAGGCTTGCGGCACTGACTCCCAGTTGACGGGCCTGGGCCCGCAAACGACGGCTGAGCTCCAGATCCACCGCCAGACAGTCTTCTTCGATGCCATGACCGTCACCTTGCACTTCCTGCAAACCGAACGGCAGCGTCGCCTCGTCAACGTCACTCAACATGTCGCGGAAGAATACCTCATGTTCCTCCTGGCTCATGCCCAGGCGGACCTGAGCGACATAATTGCGATATGGCGCCGCCAAGCCCAGTTGAGCCCCCTGCCCCAGCAGATAGGCCTGCATCTCATAGCGCACTACGTCCAGCGTGGTATGGTCCATGACCAGATGATGGAACTGCAGCCAACCCAGCCAGCGCTGGTTGGGCTCATCCCAGGCGTGTACAAGACGCATCATCGGCGCCCGACGAATGTCCAGACGCTGGTGGCGGGAGTCGAAACGCTGGTGCAACTGTGCCGCGACGTCGCCGCCTTGCGGGTCTGGGTCAAAGCTTTCACGCAGCAGCAACGCCTGACGCCAGACCACTTGCATCGGTTCGTCCAGCCCCTCCCAGACCAGAGCCGTGCGCAGAATGTCATGGCGCTGGATCACGAACTGCAAGGCGCGGGCAAAGTCGTCGACATGCTTCTGGCTGTCGAAGGCGAACAGCGATTGCAGCAGATACGGATCACCGCGCTCAGCGCTGAGGTGGTGATAGAGGATGCCTTCCTGCAACGGCGCCAGCGGGTAGATGTCCTGCACATTCGCCACGCCGCCCGGCACGCTGGCGACCACCTGGTCGATCTGCGCCTGGGTCAGGTCGGCCAGCGGCAGCAAGTCCGGGGTGATGTGTTCGCAGTGCTCGGAAATCAGGTTTGCGGGCACCACGACTTCTGTGCCACCGCCGACCGCCGCTGCGAGTGCAGCCAGCGTCGGCTGGCCGAACAGCACGCGCACGTCCGAGCTCAAGCCCGACTGACGCATACGCCCGATCAGGCTGACCGCCAGCAGCGAATGACCGCCCAGCTCGAAGAAGTTGTCGTGTCGACCGACCTGGGCAACGCCCAGCAGGTCTTGCCAGATAGCCGCGATCTGCGCTTCGGTTTCGCCTTGTGGGGCTTCATAGCCACGGCTGACCAGTGCATCAATTTCGGGTGCTGGCAGGGCCTTGCGGTCCAGCTTGCCGTTCGGAGTCAGTGGCAGTGCATCCAGTAGCACATAAGCCACCGGGATCATGTAGGCCGGCAATTGTTCCTGCAGCCAGCCGCGCAGGCTGTCGATGTCTACCGGAGCATGTCCTGCGATCAGGGTGTAATAAGCCACCAGACGCTTGTCGCCCGGCACATCTTCGCGAGCTGTCACTACGGCTTCGTGGACGGCCGGGTGTTTGGCCAGGCGTGCATCGATCTCACCGAGCTCGATACGGAAACCGCGGATTTTCACCTGATCGTCGTTACGGCCCAGGTATTCGATATTGCCGTCTGGCAGGTAGCGGCCAAGGTCGCCGGTGCGGTACATGCGTGCCGCTGGGTTTTGGCTGAACGGGTCTTCGAGGAAGCGTTCGGCGGTCAGGTCGTCACGGTTCAGGTAGCCCCGCGCCACGCCGGCACCGCCGATGTAGATTTCACCCGCGACACCCATTGGTACAGGCTGCTGCTGTTCGTCCAGCAGGTAAAACTGCGTGTTGCCAACCGGCTTGCCGATGTGCGCTGCGAAGCCCTCTTCGCGGTCCATGGCCACCCAGCTTGAATAGGTGGTGGTTTCCGAAGGGCCATAGAGGTTGCACAGGCGCTGCACGCCGGTGTTCTCGAACAGGTTTTCCACCAGACTGCGTTTGAGCGCTTCACCGGCGACGTTTACGGTGTGAACCGATTCTGGCAGCCCATCTACGTCCAGCAGTGCTTTCAACGCCGACGGTACGGTGTTGATCAGGCCGATGTCGTGCTCGCCATGTTGCAGTTCCAGCACGTTCTTGACGACTTCGATGCTGCCGCCCGAGGTGAGCGGCGCAAAGCACTCATAGACTGCGAGGTCGAAGTTCAGTGAAGTGGAGAACAGGGTTTTTTCCAGTGCAGAGCCGTCGAAGGCCGTGTGCGCCCAGCTCAGGAAGTTCACGGTATTGCGGTGTTCGATCATCACGCCTTTCGGCAGACCGGTGGAGCCCGAGGTGTAGATCAGGTACGCCAGATGCGCCGAAGTCAGCCCCGCCACTCGCGGATTCTGGACGGATTCGTCCTGCCAGTTGCCCAGGTCAAGATTGATGACTGGCACCGAAACGTCGGCCAGCAAACCCTGGGTAGCGGTTTGAGCCAGAACGGCCGCCGGAGCGCTGTCCTGCAACATATAAGCGATGCGTTCTACCGGATACGCCGGATCCAGCGGCACATACCCGCCGCCTGCCTTGAGAATCGCCAGCAGACCGACGACCATCTCCACGCTGCGTTCTACACAGATACCGACCCGCGAATCCGGCTGCACGCCTTGTTTACGCAGGGCATGGGCCAGGCGGTTGGCCTGCTCGTTAAGCTCGCGATAGGTCAGGCGTTGTTCGCCATGGACGACTGCCACCCCTTCCGGCGTGCGCTCTACCTGCGCTTCGAACATCCCGTGAATGGTCTGTTCGTTGTCGTAATCCAGCGCGGTGTTGTTGAACGCCACCAGCAACTGCTCGCGCTCGGTCGCCGGCAGGATCGCCAAACCTTGCAACGATGTTTCTGGCGTCTGCTCCAGCGCCGTCAACAGGTTTTCCAGTGCCGTGTGCATATAGCCGCATACACGTTGGGCACCGATTGACGAAACCACCAAAGCCGTCAGGCTGAACCCGTCAGCCAGATCATCGACGTTCAAGGTCAGTGGATAGTTGGTGCGTTCTTCGCCGCTGAGGACCGCGATACCCTGCCAGGCCTGCATGGCCTCGTCGGATGCACTGCCGACCCCACTGTGACGATAGTTGAGCAGCGCGCTGAACAGCGGCGCGGGTGCAGCTACACCGCTGCAACGCTGGGCCAACGCCAGCGAAGCATGTTCGTGACCGAGCAAGGCCGTCAGGCGCTTGTGAGTGGCCTTGACCCCGTCGCGTACGCCCTGCTCGCCCACCGACACCCGCAGTGGCAAGGTGTTGATGAACATCCCCAGTGCCCGCTCGGCACCTTCGCCACTCTGCATCCGGCCCATCAGGACGGTGCCGAACACCACGTCCTGCTTGTTTGATACCTTGCCTAACACCTGAGCCCAGGCCAGGTGCACCAGGCTGGCGGCACTCACCCCCTGTTGCCGGGCCTGAGCACGCAGGCGCAGGTTGAGTTGAGGGTCAAGCGCCAGGCTGGCTTCCTCGATGTCGCGACCTTCACCCTGCACATCCAGCAGGCCGAACGGCAGCGTCGGCTCATCGATATCGCCGAGCATGTCGCGGAAAAACGTTTCGTGATCGGCCTGGCTGACACCCAGGCGTGCCTGGGCCACATAGTTGCGATACGGCACGGGCACCGACGCTGCCAGGCTGTCTGCCTCGCCCGCCAGCCAGGCCTGCATTTCATGCTTCACCACTTCCAGCGCCACGTGGTCCAGCGCCATGTGGTGGAACAACAGCAACGCGCAGATGCGCTGGTTGAGCGGGTCTTCGGCATAGGCCACACGCATCAGCGGTGCCTGGCCGACGTTCAGACGGTAATGGCGCGGATCGAAGCGGCTGTGCAGTTGCGCACCGATATCGCCCTCTGCCGGATCAAGCTCAAGCGCGTCAAGGTGCAACCGGGCCTGACGCCAGACCACTTGCACCGGTGAGTCCAGACCGTCCCATACCACGCTGGTGCGCAGAATGTCGTGGCGGTCGATGACCATCTGCAAGGCCTGAACGAAGGCGTTCAGGCGATCGCTGTCAGCGAAGGCGAACTGCGTCTGTAGCACATAGGGGTCACCGACTTCGGCGGCCAGATGGTGATAAAGGATGCCTGCCTGCAACGGCGCCAATGCGTAGATGTCCTGCACATTGGCTACGCCGCCCGGCACAGTTGCTACGACTTGATCGATCTGCGCCTGAGTCAGGTCGGCCAGTGGCAGCAGGTCAGGCGTAATGCGCTGACAGTCCTCGGTGATCAGGTTGGCTGGCACCACGATCTCGGTGCCGCCGCCCACGGCGGCGGCCAGCGCGGCCAGGGTGGGCTGGCTGAACAGCACGCGCACATCGGCACTCAGGCCCAACTGGCGCATACGCCCGGTGAGGCTGACGGCCAGCAGCGAGTGACCGCCGAGTTCGAAGAAGTTGTCGTGACGCCCGACCTGCTCGACGCCCAGCAGGTCTTGCCAGATAACCGCGATCTGCTCTTCGGTTTCGCCTTGCGGTGCTTCGTAGCCACGGCTGATCAGCGCGTCACTGTCCGGTGCTGGCAGCGCCTTGCGATCCAGCTTGCCGTTCGGCGTCAGTGGCATGGCCTCAAGCAGCACATAAATGGCCGGAACCATGTACTCCGGCAACTGTTGCTGCAGGTGACTGCGCAGGGTTTCGATATCGACAGCAGTGTGTTCGGCAGACTGCGTGTAGTAAGCCACAAGGCGTTTGTCACCGGGGATGTCTTCGCGAGCGGTGACCACCGCTTCGTGGACGGCCGGGTGTTTGGCCAACGCGGCCTCGACTTCACCGATTTCGATGCGCAGGCCGCGAATCTTCACCTGGAAGTCATTGCGGCCCAGGTACTCCAGCGCGCCATTGACCAGCCAGCGACCCACGTCGCCGGTTTTGTACAGGCGTGCCTGTGGGTCTTCGGAGAACGGGTCGGCGATGAAACGTTCGGCACTCAGCTCTGGCTGGTTCAGGTAACCCCGTGCCACGCCGATACCGCCAATGTGCAGTTCGCCCGCCACACCCAGCGGTCGCAACTGGCCCAGGGCATCCAGCACGTGCATCTGAATATTGGCAATCGGGCGACCGATGGGCACGCTGTCGCCAGGATCCGTCGGACGACATTCCCACGCAGTCACGTCGATGGCCGCTTCGGTCGGGCCATACAGGTTGTGCAATTCAACACCCTTGAGGTGTTGCTCGAAGCGGCGCTGCAACGCACGAGGCAAGGCCTCGCCGCTGCACAGCACGCGGCGCAGGTGCGGGAAGTCGCGATTCGAACGGTGTTCCAGGAATACATCGAGCATTGAAGGCACGAAGTGCAGCAGGGTAATGCCCGCGTCACTCATTACCTGCGCCAGGTAGTCCGGCTCCTGATGGCCGCCGGGACGTGCCATGACCAGTTCGGCACCGGCCAGCAGCGGCAGGAAAAACTCCCAGACCGACACGTCGAAACCGAAGGGAGTCTTTTGCAGCACGCGATCCTGACTGTTCACTTGATAGGCGTCGCGAGCCCAGAGCAGGCGGTTGACCACGCCCAGGTGTTCGTTCATCACGCCTTTGGGCTGCCCGGTGGAACCCGAGGTGTAGAGCACGTAGGCCAGATGATTCGGCTGCAGACCCAGGGCCCTGGCATCCGGGTTGCTGACCGGCTGTGCGGCAAGCTGGGCGCGGTCGTCACGACTGTCGAGCACCAGCACCGGAATGCCAAGGGCTGGCAGATCTGCCAGCAGATGCTGACTGGTCAGCACCGCATGGGGGGCGCTGTTTTCAAGCATGTAGGCCCGGCGAGCGCTGGGCAGATCCGGGTCGATCGGCACGTAGGCGCCACCGGCCTTGAGGATACCCAACAGCGCCACGACCATTTCCGGGCCGCGACGCAGGCTGACCGCGACACGCGCATCAGGCTCCACGCCCAGCTCGATCAGGCGATGGGCGAGCTGGTTGGCCTGTTGGTTGAGCTTGGCGTAAGTGAGCAACGGTCCGCTGTCGCCACTTACGGCGCAGGCATCCGGACGCTGGGCGGCCTGTTGTTCGATCAGTTGGTGGATCAGAACATCGCGCGGATAAGGATGGGCGGTGTCATTGAAGCCCGCCAGCAACAGCTCGCGCTCATCGTCCGGCAGTATCGCCAGGCTGTTCAGCGCTGCTTGCGGCGTGTGTTCCAGCGCTTCTACCAGGCTGCGCAGTGCAACCTGCATGTACTCGCCGATGCGCGTGGCACTGATTTGCTTGACGGCCTGAATGGTGAGCGTGAAGTCATCGCCCAGGTCATCGACGTTCAGGCACAGCGGATAGTTGGTCCGTTCCTCCATGCTCAGGGTCTGAATGCCCTGCCAGGCCGACAATGTGTCGGTCGAGGCCGCACCGCCGTTGCTGTGGCGGTAGTTGAGCAAGGTACTGAACAGCGGCAGCGAGCTCGGCACGCCGCTGCAGCGCTGGGCCAGCGACAGCGAGGCATGCTCATGCCCCAGCAGGGCCGACAGACGCTGGTGAGTGACCTTGACCGCCGCCAGAGCGCTCTGGCTGCCGACGCTGATGCGCAACGGCAAGGTGTTGATGAACATTCCCAGCGCCCGGTCGGCACCGCTGCCGCCCTGCATGCGGCCCATCAGTACGGTGCCGAACACCACTTCTTCACGGCCCGAGACCCGACCTGCCACCTGAGCCCATGCCAGGTGCGCCAGGCTTGCAGCGCTAACCCCCAACTGCCGCGCAATGCTGCGTATACGGCTGCTCAACTGGCTGTCGAGCACCTGATGCACTTCCTCGATACCGCTGCCATCACCCTGCACGTCCTGTAGGCCGTAAGCGAGGGTCGGTTCATCGATGTCGCCGAGCATGTCGCGGAAAAACGCTTCGTGCTCGGCCTGGCTGATCCCCAGACGCGCCTGTGCCACATGGTTGCGATAAGGCACCGGCGCCGGCAATTGTTCGATCTGCCCCTGCAGGCTGGCCTGCATTTCCTCCACCACTACTTCCAGCGAGGTGTGATCCAGCGCCAGATGGTGGAACAGCAACATGCCGACCAGACGCTGGTGGGTGTTGTCCTCGGCATAGGCGATGCGCATCAGCGGCGCCTGGCCGATGTCCAGGCGATAGTGACGCGGGTCAAAACGCTCGCGCAGTCGTGTCAGCACGTCACCGTCGAGCGGATCGATGGCCACCTCTTCCAGGCTCAGTTTCGCGTTGCGCCAGACCACCTGTACCGGCTGCTCAAGCCCTTCCCAGACCACGCCGGTGCGCAGAATGTCGTGGCGTTCGACCACGCTCTGCAAGGCCGCTGCGAATCCGGCCAGGCACTCGCGATCATCGAACGCGAGGAGCATCTGCAAGACATAGGGGTCACCTTCATCCGTCGCCAGATGGTGATACAGAATGCCTTCCTGCAAGGGGGCCAGGGCGTAGATGTCCTGGATGTTGGCCAGGCCGCCCGGCACGCTGGCGACGACCCGATCAATCGCTGCCTGATCCAGGTCAGCCAGCGGCAGCATTTCAGGGGTAATGCGCTCGCAGCCCGGCACAATCAGGTTATCCGGCACCTGCACGTCGGTGTACCCGCCCACTGCCGCAGCGAGCGCGGCAAGGGTCGGCTGGCTGAACAGCACCCGCACATCGGCCGACAGGTCGATCTGACGCATGCGCTCGATCAGTTTGACGGCCAGCAACGAATGCCCGCCCAGCTCGAAGAAATGATCGTGGCGGCCAACCTGTGGCACTTGCAGCAGAGACTGCCAGATCTGCGCGATGGCGATCTCGACATCGCCCTCGGGCGGCGCGTACTCACGCATTGCCAGTGCCTGCGCATCCGGTGCGGGCAACGCCTTTTGGTCGAGCTTACCGTTGGCGGTCAGCGGGAAACTGTCCATTGCCACAAAAGCACTGGGCACCATGTAGTCGGCCAGAGACAGCAGCAATCGTGCGCGCAAGTCAGCCGCGACGATCTCCTGGCCCGGCGCGGCGATCACATAGGCTACCAGGCGCTTGTCGCCCGGTTGATCCTCGCGGACCAGCACCAGCGCTTCGCGGACCGTGTCGCAAGCGGCCAGCGCAGCCTGGATTTCTCCCAGTTCGATACGGAAACCACGGATCTTGACCTGATCGTCGTTGCGGCCCAGGTAATCGAGACTGCCATCGTCCATCCAGCGACCCAGGTCGCCGGTTCGGTACAGGCGCGCCTGAGGATCCTTGCTGAACGGATTCGCCATGAAACGCTCGGCCGTCAACGCTTCACGATTCAAGTAGCCCCGCGCGACACCGGCGCCGCCGACATACAGCTCGCCGACCACACCCACCGGCACCGGCTCGCGGCGCGCGTCGAGCACATACAACTGCAAATCGGGAATGCGCACACCAATAGGGCTCACGCCCGCACGCTGCGCATCTGCCGCCACCAGGGGGTGATAGGTCACATGCACCGTGGTTTCGGTGATGCCATACATGTTCACCAACTGCGTACCGGCGTTGATCACCCTGGCGTACCACGGCTTGAGGATCCCGGTGTCCAGCGCTTCGCCACCAAAAATCAGCTGGCGCAAGGAGTGCCGCTGATCGCTCTCGCCCTGGGCACTGAGCAACTGGCGGAACGCGCTCGGGGTCTGGTTGAGCACCGTCACTTCGGCGCTGCACAACAGCGCGTAGCAGTCTTGCGGAGAGCGGCTGACCAACTGCGGCACGATCAGCAAACGCCCGCCGTGCAACAGCGCACCCCAGATTTCCCAGACCGAGAAGTCGAACGCGAATGAATGGAACAACGCCCAGACATCCTGCTCATTGAAGCCAAACCAGCTCTGGGTAGCCGAGAACAGCCGGGCCACGTTGCGGTGCTCGACCATTACGCCCTTGGGCAGGCCGGTCGAGCCGGAGGTGTAGATGACATACGCCAGGTGGCGCGAGCTGAGCCCGGTCAGCTGTGGATTGTTACCCGGTTGGGCCTGCAATGCCGGACTGTGCAAATCCACGCGTGGGCCGTCGAACGTGCCCAGCAGCGCCAGCCCCGCAGCATCGGCCAGCACCGCCACCGGGGCGCTGTCCTGCAACTGATAGGCAATACGCTCGGCCGGATAGGCCGGGTCAATCGGTACGTAGCCCGCACCGGACTTGAGCACTCCGAGCAGGCCGACAATCATTTCCAGGCTGCGCTCGACACAGATCGCCACCCGGTCATCCGGCTGCACGCCCAGGCCGATCAGACAATGGGCTACCTGATTGGCGCGGGTGTTCAGCTCGGCGTAGGTCAGTGTGCGGTCTTCATAATGCAGGGCCACGGTATTCGGCTGCGCCACCACCCAGGCTTCGAAGGTACGGTGGATCAGGGCGTCGTCGGCCTGCAGGGCATGCGGGGTGTTCCAGCTTTCCAGCAGCTGCTGGCGCTCGATCGCGGGCAGGATATTCAGCGCTCCCAGCGCAGCGTCCGGGGTCTGTTCCAGTGCTTGCACCAGGTTTTCCAGCACACAGTGCATGTAGGTACACACACGTTTGGCACCGATCTGCCCTTCGGCCATGATGGTCAGGGCGAAACCTTCGCCCAGATCATCCACGCACAGGGTCAGCGGGTAGTTGGTGCGTTCTTCGCCGTGCAGCGCCTGAATGCCTTCCCACGCGACCAGCGCCTGGTCGCTTGCACCGACATCACCGGTGTGGCGGAAGTTGAGCAGCGAGCTGAACAGTGGCGTCGAAGCGGGTACACCACTGCAACGTTGGGCCAGTACCAGCGAGGCATGTTCATGGGCCAGCAGGCCGCTGAGTCGTGCGTGGGTGGCTTTCAGGCCGCTGCGTACGCCCTGCTCGCCCAGCGTGACCCGCAGCGGCAAGGTGTTGATGAACATTCCCAGCGCCCGGTCAGACCCGGCACCACCCTGCAGGCGGCCGAGCAACACGGTGCCGAACACCACGTCATCCTTGCCTGACACTGCGCCCAGAACACGGGCCCAGGCCAGGTGATACAGGCTGGCGGAGCTGACCCCCAGCTGGCGAGCCTGTACGCGCAGGCGGCGACTCAGGTCCATGTCGACCAGCTGGCGCACTTCCTCGATACCGCTTCCGTCGCCCTGCACGTCCTGCAGGCCGAACGGCAGCGTCGGTTCATCGATGTCACCGAGCATGTCGCGGAAAAACGTCTCGTGCTCTTCACGGCTGACGCCGAGCATGGCTTGCGCCACGTAGTTGCGATAAGGCACGGACGGCGGCAGCGAGGCTTGCTGACCCAGCATATAGGCCTCGATTTCGCTGCTCAGAATACGCAGCGAGGTGGCATCGTCCACCAGGTGATGGAACAGCAGCATGCCCAGCCAGCGGTTGTTCACTTCGTCCTGTGCATAGCCGATACGCAGCATCGGCGCCTGACGGATGTCCAGGCGCGTGTGACGAGGGTCCAGGCGCTTGATCAGTTGTTCGGTGATATCGCCATCGGCCGGGTCCAGCAGCTGCTCATCCAGGCCCAGGGTCGCTTCACGCCAGACCACCTGGACGGGGGCGTCGAGACGCTCCCAAAGCACGGCGGTGCGCAGGATATCGTGCCGGGCGATCACGCCTTGCAGGGCCTGGGCAAAACTGTGCAGACGCTCGAGGCTGTCAAAGGCAAACAGGGCGTACTGCAGATAGGGGTCACCCTCGGCTGCGGCAAGGTGGTGATACAAAATCCCCTCCTGCAACGGCGCCAGGGCATAGATGTCCTGCACGTTGGCCAGACCGCCGGGCACATTTTCTACCACTCGGTCGATATCATCCTGGCTGAGCGACACCAGCGGCAGCATGTCCGGGGTGATGCGCTCACAGCCGGCGGGAATAAGGTTGGCGGGTACTTCCACTGCACCCTTGCCGCCCACCGCTGCCGCCAGTGCAGACAGGGTCGGCTGGCTGAACAGCACACGCACGTCGGCAACCAGATCGATCTGGCGCATGCGCTCGATCAGTTTCACGGCCAGCAGCGAGTGGCCGCCCAGTTCGAAGAAGTGGTCATGGCGACCGACCTGCTCCAGTTGCAGCAGGTCTTGCCAGATCCGCGCAATGGCCATCTCGGTGTCGCCTTCGGGCGCTTCATAGCCGCGACTGGCCACCGCCGAGCTGTCGGGTGCTGGCAACGCCTTGCGGTCGAGCTTGCCGTTGGCCGTCAACGGGAAACTTTCCAGGCTGACAAAGGCACTTGGCAGCATGTACTCGGCCAGCGACAGGCGCAGTTGCTCGCGCAATCGGCTAGCGTCCAGTTCGACGCCCGCTGTACCGATGACATAGGCCACCAGACGCTTGTCGCCCGGTTCGTCCTCGCGGACCAGCATCAGTGCATCCTGTACACCCTCACACGCGGCGAGTTGCGCTTCGATCTCGCCCAACTCGATGCGGAAGCCGCGAATCTTGACCTGTTCGTCGTTGCGGCCCAGGTACTCCAGGCTGCCATCAGCCAGCCAGCGTCCCAGGTCACCAGTGCGGTACAGGCGCGCACCCGGCGCCGTACTGAACGGGTTATCGATGAAACGCTCGGCCGTCAGTGCTTCTCGGTTCAGGTAGCCACGTGTCACACCGGCACCGCCCACATACAGCTCGCCGACCACCCCCACCGGCACCGGTTCGCCGCGGGCATCGAGGACATACAACTGCAAGTCAGGAATGCGCCTGCCTATCGGACTGGCGCCAAGACGCTGGGCATCTTCGGGCTGCAACGGGTAATAGGTCACATGCACGGTGGTTTCGGTAATGCCGTACATGTTTACCAGTTGTGTACCGGCATTCACGTTGCGGGCGTACCACGGCTTGAGCATCGCCGTTTCCAGCGCTTCACCACCGAAAATCACCTGGCGCAACGAATGTGCCTGCCCGTTCTCGCCTTGTGCAGCAATCAGTTGGCGGAACGCACTCGGCGTCTGGTTGAGCACCGTCACTCCGGCACTGCATACCAGGTTGTAGACGTCTTCGGGCGAACGGCTGACCAGTTGCGGGACGATCAACAGACGGCCGCCGTGCAGCAATGCGCCCCAGATTTCCCAGACCGAGAAGTCGAAGGCGAACGAATGGAACAGTGCCCAGACATCCTGTTCGCCAAACGCGAACCAGTCTGCGGTGGCCGAAAACAGCCGCGCCACGTTGCGATGCTCAACCATCACGCCTTTGGGCAGACCGGTTGAGCCGGAGGTGTAGATGACGTAGGCCAGACTCGCAGCCGTCAGACCCGGTACCTCGGGGTTGCAGACGGATTCGTCCTGCAAGTCGGGATCGTCGAGACTGATGACGGGTAATTCCGTCACCGGCAAGGCTTGCTGCACTGACTGCTGGCTCAACAAGGCCACCGGTGCGCTGTCGCCGAGGGTGTAGGCCAGGCGCTCAAGGGGGTACGCCGGGTCCAGCGGCACGTAACCGGCGCCGGATTTGAGAATACCCAGCAGGCCGATAATCATTGCCGGGCCACGTTCGACGCAGATCGCCACCCGATCATCCGGGCGAACGCCATGGGCCAGCAGGCGGTGGGCGACCTGGTTGGCGCGGGCGTTGAGTTCGCCGTAGCTCAGGGATTGCGCTTCGAACATCAACGCGACGGCGTCTGGTCGTTCCGCTGCACGGGCTTCGAATTGCAGATGGATCGGTATTTCGTCTGTATCGGTCCTGGCGGGCAGGTTCCAGTGTTCGAGCAACTGCGCACGCTCGCTGGGCGGCAGTATCGAAATGGTGTGCAGCGGGGTTTGCGGTGCCTGTTCCAGCGCATCCACCAGCCCCTCTACGGCCAGTTGCAAATAGTCACACACACGCTGTGCGCCGATGCTCGCCGTTACCAGCGAGGTGAATAGAAAACCTTCACTCGTATCGTCGACGTTGACCGTCAATGGGTAGTTGGTGCGTTCTTCATCGGCCAGCCCCAGCGACTGTATGCCACTCCACGCGGTCAGTGCCTCGTCGGTCACGGCAACGTTGCTGTGGCGATAATTGAGCAAGGCGCTGAACAGCGGGGTCGGTGCAACCACGCCACTGCAGCGCTGGGCCAGTGCAAGCGAGGCGTGTTCATGCCCGAGTAACCCGGTCAAGCGCCGGTGCGTGGCCTTGACCCCGTCACGCACGCCCTGCTCGCCCAGGTCTACCCGTAGCGGCAAGGTATTGATGAACATGCCAAGGGCTCGTTCGGCACCCTGACCGCTCTGCATCCGGCCCATCAGAATGGTGCCGAACACCACCTGTTCACGCCCGCTGAGGTGGCCCAGCATTTGCGCGAACGCCAGGTGGATCAGGCTTGCCGCACTGACCCCGAGTTGCCGCGCCTGAACTCTCAGGCGTTGGTTCAAAGCGCCGTCCAGCTGCAGACGGGCATGATCGAGAGCGCTGCCATCGCCTTGCACATCGTGCAGGCCGAACGGCAGCGTCGGCTCGTCGATGTCGCCGAGCATGTCCTGGAAGAACTGCTCGTGGTCCTGCTCGTTCAGGCCTAGTCGGGCCTGAGCGACATAATTGCGGTAGGGAATGGAGTCACCAAGTTGCCCGGCCTGACCGAGCAGGCAGGCCTGCATTTCATGCTGCACCTGATCCAGGGCGGTGTGGTCAAGGATCATGTGGTGGAACATCAAGGTTGCCAGCCAGCGTTCGTTGCCGCTGTCCAGGGCGCATACCAGGCGCATCAAGGGTGCCTGACGGATGTCCAGACGTACCTGGCTCGGGTCGAGGTGATCCTGCAACTGACGGGTTATCTCACCGAGGCCAGAGTCGAACTCAACCTCTTCGACGCTGAGCTCGACCTGGCGCCAGACCACCTGCAACGGCTCATCGAGGCTTTCCCAGTGCATGGACGTGCGCAGAATGTCATGGCGGTTGATGACCATTTGCAGCGCTTTGGCGAAGGTGTCCACGTGTGCCCGGCTGTCAAAGGCAAACTGCGCCTGCAGCACATAGGGGTCGCCCCGTTCGGCGCTGATGTGGTGATAGAGA
Organism: Pseudomonas sp. PvP027; assembly: GCF_017833005.1. Lineage (NCBI taxonomy): Bacteria > Pseudomonadati > Pseudomonadota > Gammaproteobacteria > Pseudomonadales > Pseudomonadaceae > Pseudomonas > Pseudomonas sp. PvP027. The sequence goes on from NZ_JAFIBK010000001.1 coordinate 246,100, forward strand.
ATGCCTTCCTGCAACGGCGCCAACGGATAGATGTCCTGCACGTTCGCTGCGCCGCCGGGCACGCAGGCCACCACCTGGTCGATCTGCTCCTGACTGAGGTCGATCAACGGCAGCATTTCCGGAGTGATTCTCTGGCAATCCGCAGGAATGCCATTGGCCGGAATAACCAGATCGTCGACCGCGCCTGCCGCTGCGGCCAGTGCCGCCAGGGTCGGTTGACTGAACAGCGTACGCACGTTGGCACTCAGACCAGCCTGGCGCATGCGTTCGATCAGGCTCACCGCCAGCAACGAATGCCCGCCCAGTTCAAAGAAATGGTCGTGGCGACCGACACGCTCGAGCTTGAGCAAGTCGGCCCAAATCTTCGCCAGAGCGATTTCCACTGCGCCTTGTGGCTCCTCGTAGCCGCCACGGATCAGTGCATCGCCGTCCGGTGCCGGCAGGGCCTTGCGGTCGAGTTTGCCGTTCGGGGTCAGCGGCATTGCGTCGAGACGCACGTAGGCCACAGGGATCATGTAGGCCGGCAGTTGCTCCTGCAGCCAGTCGCGCAGGCTATCTATGTGCGGCTCAGTGTGCGCTGCCTGGATGGTGTAATAAGCCACCAGACGCTTGTCGCCCGGAATGTCCTCGCGCGCGGTGACTACCGCTTCATGGACCGCCGGGTGTTTGGCCAGGCGTGCATCGATCTCGCCCAGTTCGATACGGAAACCACGGATCTTCACCTGATCGTCGTTACGGCCCAGGTATTCGATATTGCCGTCTGGCAGATAGCGACCCAGGTCGCCAGTGCGGTACATACGTGCCGCAGGCTGCTGGCTGAACGGGTCTTTGAGGAAGCGCTCGGCGGTCAGGTCGTCACGGTTCAGGTAGCCACGGGCCACACCGGCGCCGCCGATGTAGATCTCGCCCACAACGCCCAGTGGAACGGGCTGTTGCTGTTCATTCAACAGGTAAAACTGTGTGTTGCCGACCGGTTTGCCGATGTGCGCAGCGAAGCCTTCTTCGCGATCCATCGCCACCCAGCTCGAATAGGTGGTGGTTTCCGAAGGGCCATAGAGGTTGCACAGGCGCTGCACGCTGGTTTTTTCGAAAAGGCTCTCCACCAGGCTGCGTTTCAGCGCTTCACCGGCCACGTTCACAGTGTGCACCGATGCCGGCAGGCCGTTAGCTTCCAGCAGCGCTTTCAGCGCCGACGGTACGGTGTTGATCAGGCCGATGTCGTGCTCGCCGTGTTGCAGCTCCAGCACGTTCTTGACGACTTCGATGCTGCCGCCCGACGTCAGCGGCGCAAAGCATTCGTAGACCGCGAGGTCGAAGTTCAGCGAGGTGGCGAACAGCGTCTTTTCCAGTGCAGAAGCGTCGAATGCACTGTGTGCCCAGCTCAGGAAGTTCACGGTGTTGCGGTGTTCGATCATCACGCCTTTCGGCAGGCCGGTGGAACCCGAGGTGTAGATCAGGTACGCCAGATGCGCCGAAGTCAGCTCCGCCACCTGCGGATTCCGGACGGATTCGTCCTGCCAATCGCTGAGGTCCAGATTGATCACAGGCACCGAAACGTCGGCCAGCAAACCCTGGGTAGCGGTTTGAGCCAGCACGGCCGCCGGCGCGCTGTCCTGCAACATATAAGCGATGCGTTCTACCGGATACGCCGGATCCAGCGGCACATACCCGCCGCCCGCCTTGAGGATAGCCAGCAGACCGACGACCATCTCGGCACTGCGCTCGACACAGATCCCGACGCGGGAATCCGGCTGCACGCCCTGCTTGCGCAAGGCATGGGCCAAGCGGTTGGCCTGCTCGTTAAGCTCGCGATAGGTCAGGCGCTGTTCGCCGTGAACCACCGCTACCGCATCCGGAGTGCGCTCGACCTGTGCTTCGAACAAGCCATGAATGGTCTGTTCGGGCGGGTAATCCAGCGCGGTGTCGTTGAACGCCACCAGCAACTGCTCACGCTCGGCAACAGGCAGGATCGGCAGGCTGTCGAGGGCCGAAGACGGTGACTGTTCCAGCGCATCCACCAGATGCTCCAGCACGGTCTGCATGTAACCGCAGACCCGTTTGGCACCCACGGCGCTGCTGACCAGTACGTTCAGGTTGAAGCCTTCACCGGAGTCATCGACGTTCAAGGTCAATGGATAGTTGGTGCGTTCTTCGCTGTTCAGCGTATGAATACCCTGCCAGGCCTGGGTAGCCCGCTCGGATACGCTGCCAGGCGTACCGTGGCGATAATTGAGCAGCGAACTGAACAGTGGCGTCGGTGCGGTAATGCCGCTGCAACGCTGAGCCAGCGCCAGCGAGGCATGCTCATGACCCAGCAAAGCGGTCAGGCGTTCATGAGTGGCCTTGACCCCGTCACGCACACTCTTGCCGCCCACCGAAACCCGCAGCGGCAAGGTGTTGATGAACATCCCCAATGCCCGCTCGGCGCCTTCGCCGGCCTGCATCCGGCCCATCAGCACGGTGCCGAACACCACGTCCTGCCGGTTTGAAACCTCGCTCAACACCTGAGCCCAGGCCAGGTGCACCAGACTGGCAGCGCTCACGCCCTGTTGTCGGGCCTGAGCGCGCAGTCTCAGGTTCAACCGAGGGGCCAGCGCAAGGTTGGCTTCCTCGATATCAAGGCCATCGCCCTGCACATTCATCAGACCGAACGGCAGCGTCGGTTCGTCCACGTCACCGAGCATGTCGCGGAAAAACGCTTCGTGCTCGGCCCGGCTGACGCCCAGGCGTGCCTGGGCCACATAATTGCGATACGGCACGGGTGCCGACAGGGTTTGCGCTTCGCCCAACAACCAGGCCTGCATTTCATGCTGCACCACGGCCATCGCCATGTTATCGAGGACCATGTGATGGAATAACAACATCGCGCAGATCCGCTCGCTCAGCGGGTCCTCGGCATAGGCCAGGCGCATCAGCGGTGCCTGAGTGACATCAAGACGATGATGACGCGGGTCGAAGCGACTGTGCAGTTGCGCGCCGATATCGCCGGCTGCCGTGTCGATGTGCAGCCTCTCTAGAGGCAACTGCGCGTGGCGCCAGACGACCTGCACAGGTGAGTCCAGACCTTTCCAGAGCATAGCGGTGCGCAGAATGTCGTGACGCTCGATGACTGCCTGCAAAGCCTGAACGAAGGCGTCCAGACTTGCGCGGTCATCGAAAGCGAAATGGGCCTGCAGTACGTAGGGATCGCCCTGCTCCGCAGCGATATGGTGATAGAGGATGCCTTCCTGCAAGGGGGCCAGCGGGTAGATGTCCTGCACATTCGCCACGCCGCCCGGTACGCTGGCGACCACTTGATCGATCTGTGCCTGGGTCAGGTCGGCCAGTGGCAGCAATTCAGGCGTGATGCGTTGGCAATCCTCGGTGATCAGATTGGCTGGCACCACGATGTCCGTGCTACCGCCGACTGCAGCAGCCAGTGCGGCCAGGGTCGGCTGACTGAACAGTACGCGTATATCGGTGCTCAGGCCCAACTGGCGCATACGCCCGATCAGACTCACCGCCAGCAGCGAATGGCCGCCGAGTTCGAAGAAGTTGTCGTGTCGACCGATCCGGGCAACGCCCAGCAGGTCTTGCCAGACAGCTGCAATCTGCGTTTCGATTTCGCCTTGTGGGGCTTCGTATTCGCGGTTAATCAGTGCATCACTGTCTGGTGCCGGCAGGGCCTTGCGGTCGAGTTTGCCGTTCGGTGTCAGCGGCATAGCCTCAAGCCGTACATAAATGGCCGGCACCATGTACTCAGGCAGTTTTTCCTGCAAATGCCTGCGCAGGCTGTCGATGTCGACCACGGCTTGCCCGACCGCCAGGGTGTAATAAGCCACCAGACGCTTGTCGCCCGGCACATCTTCGCGCGCGGTGACCACCGCTTCATGGACCGCCGGGTGTTTGGCAAGACGCGCATCGATCTCGCCGAGTTCGATACGGAAGCCACGGATCTTCACCTGATCATCGTTACGACCGAGGTATTCGATATTGCCATCCGGCAGGTAGCGGCCAAGGTCGCCGGTCCGGTACATGCGCGCCGCTGGGTTTTGGCTGAACGGGTCTTTGAGGAAGCGCTCGGCGGTCAGATCGTCGCGGTTCAGGTAACCACGGGCCACGCCGGCACCGCCAATGTAGATCTCACCGTCTACACCCAGTGGCACAGGCTGCTGTTGCTCGTCCAGCAAGTAAAACTGTGTATTGCCGACCGGCTTGCCGATGTGCGCTGCGAAGCCGTCTTCGCGATCCATGGCCACCCAGCTTGAGTAGGTGGTGGTTTCCGAAGGGCCGTAGAGGTTGCACAGGCGCTGCACACCAGTCTTCTCGAACAGCGACTCGACCAGGCTGCGCTTGAGCGCTTCACCGGCCACGTTCACGGTGTGAACCGATGCCGGCAGACCGTCAACGTCCAGCAGTGCCTTAAGTGCCGACGGTACGGTATTGATCAGGCCGATATCGTGCTCGCCGTGTTGCAGCTCCAGCACGTTCTTGACGACTTCGATACTGCCGCCCGAGGTGAGCGGCGCAAAGCATTCATAGACTGCGAGGTCGAAGTTGAGTGAGGTGGAGAACAGCGTTTTTTCCAGAGCAGAAGCATCGAAAGCACTGTGTGCCCAGCTCAGGAAGTTCACGGTGTTGCGGTGCTCGATCATCACGCCCTTTGGCAGACCGGTCGAGCCCGAGGTGTAGATCAGGTATGCCAGGTGCGCGGAAGTCAGCCCCTGCACCTGCGGATTCTGGACGGATTCGTCCTGCCAGTTGCCCAGGTCAAGATTGATGACTGGCACCGAAACGTCGGCCAATAATGCTTCAGTCGCCGACTGGGCCAGCACCGCTGCCGGAGCGCTGTCCTGCAGCATGTAGGCAATACGTTCTACCGGATACGCCGGATCCAGTGGTACATAACCGCCGCCCGCCTTGAGGATCGCCAGCAAGCCGACGACCATCTCCGCACCGCGCTCAACGCAGATCCCGACGCGGGAATCCGGCTGCACACCCTGTTTACGCAGGGCATGGGCCAGGCGGTTGGCCTGTTCGTTAAGCTCGCCATAGGTCAGGCGCTGTTCGCCGTGAACCACCGCTACCGCATCCGGAGTGCGCTCGACCTGTGCTTCGAACATCCCGTGGATGGTCTGCTGCTGCGGGTAATCCAGCGCGGTGTCGTTGAACGCCACCAGCAACTGCTCACGTTCGACCGCTGGCAGAATCGACAGACTTTGCAGCGACGCTTGTGGCATTAACTCAAGAGCATCCACCAGCTGTTCCAGTGCCGTGTGCATGTAGCCACACACGCGCTGCGCACCGACCGTGGTCGCCGCCAGTGCGGTCAGTTTGAAGCCGTCACCCACGTCATCGACGTTCAAGGTCAACGGATAGTTGGTGCGTTCTTCACTGTTCAGGGCTTGCATACCCTGCCAGGCCTGGGCAGTTCGTTCTGCAGCGCTGCCAACCGCACTGTGGCGGTAATTGAGCAGTGCGCTGAACAGTGGCGTCGGTGCGGCTACACCGCTGCAACGCTGGGCCAACGCCAGTGAGGCATGTTCATGAGCGAGCAACGCGGTAAGTTGCGCGTGTGTTGCCTTGACCCCGGCGCGTACCCCTTGCCCGCCTACGGCGACCCGCAGCGGCAAGGTGTTGATGAACATTCCCAGCGCCCTGTCAGCGCCCTCGCCGGCCTGCATACGGCCCAGCAGTACGGTGCCGAACACCACATCGCGACGATCGGAAACCTTGCCCAGCACCTGAGCCCAGGCCAGATGCACCAGACTCGCTGCACTCACGCCCTGTTGTCGGGCCTGAGCACGCAGGCGCAGGTTCAACTGGCTGTCCACTGCAAGCGCGGCTTCTTCGATATTACGGCCATCGCCCTGCACATCCTGCAGGCCGAAAGGCAGCGTCGGTTCGTCGATATCGCCGAGCATGTCGCGGAAAAACACTTCATGATCGGCCTGGCTGACACCCAGGCGTGCCTGAGCCACGTAATTGCGGTACGGCACAGGTGCCGACAAGGCTTCGGCCTCGCCCAGCAGCCAGGCCTGCATTTCATGCTTCACCACTTCCAGCGCCATATGGTCCAGGGCCATGTGATGGAACAGCAGCATCGCAGTGATTCGCTGGTTGCGCGGGTCCTCGGCATGGACCAGACGCATCAGCGGTGCCTGGCTCATATCGAGGCGATAGTGCCGCGGGTCGAAGCGGCGATGCAGTTGCGCGCCGATCTCACCGTCCGCCGGGTCAAGTTCAAGCCCCTCAAGGTGCAATTTCGCTTGACGCCAGACCACCTGCACGGGGGAGTCCAGACCGTCCCAGACCACACCGGTACGCAGAATATCGTGACGATCGATGACCATCTGCAAGGCCTGAACGAAGGCGTCCAGGCGCTCGAGGTTGTCAAAGGCGAACTGAGTCTGCAGGACATAGGGGTCGCCCTGCTCGGCTGCCATATGGTGATAGAGAATGCCTTCCTGCAACGGTGCCAGCGCGTAGATATCCTGCACATTGGCCACGCCGCCGGGTACGGTGGCGACCACTTGGTCGATCTGCACCTGGGTCAGATTCGCCAGTGGCAACAGTTCCGGGGTGATGCGCTCGCAGCCTTTACCTATCAGGTTGGACGGTACCTTGATGTCATGGCCTGCGCCGACAGCCGCGGCCAGTGCGGCCAGCGTAGGCTGGCTGAACAGCACGCGTACATCGGCGCTCAGACCCGCCTGACGCATGCGTTCGATCAGGCTGACGGCCAGCAGCGAATGCCCGCCGAGCTCAAAGAAGTGATCGTGACGGCCGACGCGTTCAACGTTGAGCAATTCGCACCATAAGCGCGCCAGGGTGACTTCCACTTCACCCTCGGGTGCCTCGAATTCACGGCTGGCGTAGGCGTCGGCGTCCGGTACTGGCAGGGCTCGGCGATCAAGCTTGCCGTTGGCGGTCAGCGGGAACGCATCCAGCACGACAAAAGCGCTCGGCACCATGTATTCGGCCAGCGAAGCTGCCAGTTCACGGCGCAGTCCGACCGCGGTCAAGGCGCTGCTGCCATCGCCGACGACATACGCCACCAGACGTTTTTGCCCAGACTCGTCCTGGCGGGCCAGCACCACGGCCTCTCTGACGCCGGGGCATTCAACCAGACGCGCTTCGATTTCACCCAGTTCGATACGGAAGCCACGGATTTTCACCTGGTCGTCGTTTCGGCCCAGGTACTCGATGACCCCGTCCGCGTTCCAGCGGCCAAGGTCACCGGTGCGGTACAACAGGGCTCCAGCGTCGTCGCTGAAAGGGTTGGCGACAAACTGCGTAGCGTTCAGCTCCGGGCGGTTCAGGTAACCCTTGGCCACGCCCTGCCCGCCGATGTAAAGCTCACCGACCACGCCCACCGCCACCGGTTGGCGCAGGGCGTCGAGCACATAAATCTGGCTGTTGCCAATCGGGCGGCCGACAGGAATACCGCCGTTGCCGACCGAGGTGATCTCATGGGTGGTGGAAAAGGTCGTCGCTTCGGTCGGGCCGTAGCCGTTGAGCAAGTGTCGCGGGGCGCCCTCTTTCAAGACCCGGCCGATCACCGCCGGGTCTAGCACATCACCACCAACGATCAGGTAGCGCAATCTGGCGAAAGCCTCCATCAGGCCGTCGGCGTATTGATGGAACAGGCCCGCAGTCATCCACAGCACGCTGACCGACTGGGACAGCAGCAGCGCGCGGAACTCATCCAGAGACAGCAACACCGACTGCGCCACCACGACCACGCAGCCGCCATTGAGCAGTGGCGCCCATACATCCAGGGTGCTGGCGTCGAAAGCCGGGTTTGAGGCGAACGCTACACGATCCTGCGCATTGAAATCAGCGTAACCGTTGTTGAGCACCAGGCGGCTGACAGCACGGTGCGGCACCAATACGCCTTTGGGCATACCGGTGGAGCCGGACGTATACATGATGTAGGCCGCCGACTCGGCGGACGCTGACGGTACCGGGTTCGGCGTATCGCCTGGCAGTTGCAGCAGGTCGAGGTCAATCCGCTGGATGCCTTCAGGGAGGTCATGGCGGGCCAGCGTCAAGACCTGCCGCGCCCCGCAGTCGTGCAGCATGAATGCCTGACGCTCGGCGGGGGCGTTGATGTCCAGCGGCACATAGGCCGCCCCGCATTTGACAATCGCCAACTGACCGACCAGCAGGTCAAGGGAGCGCTCCAGCAGCAACGCCACCCGCTCCCCCGGTTGCACGCCGAGGTCGGTCAAGTGACGGGCCAGCGCGTTGGCGCGACTGTTGAGTTCACGGTAGGTCAGTTGCTGGTCATCTTGTACAGCAGCCAGTGCATCGGGCTGCGCTGCCACTCGTTGCTCGAACAGCTCTTGCAGGCTGCTGTTGCGTGGGTAGTCGCGTGCCGTGTCATTGAAATCGTGCAGCACTTGCTGGCGTTCGGTTGACGAGAGGATGTTCAAACGCTGCAACGGGGTTTGCGGCTGCTGCTCCAGCGCCTCTACCAGCGCGCCGAGCGCCATCAACATATAGTGGCCGATGCGCTGTGCGCCGATCTGTGCCACGGCTTGAATTGTCAGGTTGAAGCCCTGGCCCAAGTCGTCGATCGACAGCGTGATCGGGTAAGTGCTGCGCATCTCGCTGCCCATGCTCTGCAAGCCTTGCCAGGCCTGGAGCGTCTCTGACGAGGCCACCGGTTCGCTGGCACTGTGGCGATAATTGAGCAGCGAATTGAACAACGGTGCCGGTGCGGATACGCCACTGCAACGCTGGGCCTGGGCCAGGGATGCGTGTTCGTGACCGAGCAAGGCGGTCAGCCGTGCGTGGGTAGTCCTGACCCCTTCGCGCACCGCATGCCCTTCCAGCTTGACCCGCAACGGCAACGTGTTGATGAACATACCCAACGCTCGATCGGCGCCGTCGCCGCCCTGCATCCGGCCCATCAGCACCGTACCGAAAACCACGTCCGACTTGCCTGACAGCGCACCCACCACCCGCGCCCATGCGAGGTGATGCAGGCTCGCGGCACTGACCCCCAGCTGTCGGGCCAGGGTCCGCAGGCGCGCGCTCACCGCGTCATCGACTTGCAGGCGCACATCTTCGATCAATGAGTCGCTGCCCGGCGTTCCGACCACGCCGAACGGCAGTGTTGGCTCATCGATATCGGCCAGCATTTCGCGAAAAAAACCTTCATGAGCATCAGCCCCGACACCCAGTCGGGCATGTGCCACGTAATTGCGATACGGCACTGTCTCAGGCAAGGTATGGCCTTCACCGAGCAGGAAGGCCTGCATCTCGTGTTTCACCAGGTCCATCGCCGCGTGGTCAATGGCAATGTGGTGGTACAGCAGGATAGCGACCCAGCGTGCATTGGCGGTATCTTCAACGCAGACCATGCGCATCAGCGGCGCTTTACGCAGGTCCAGACGGAAATGCCGGGTATCAAAATGCTCGCGCAACCGGGTTTCGATGTCACCGTCGGCGGCGTCCAGTGTCAGCTCATCCACTGCCAGCGTCGCCTCACGCAACACCACTTGCACCGGTTCGTCGAGACCTTCCCAGACCATCGCCGTGCGCAGGATGTCATGGCGTTCGATGACCGCCTGCAGTGCCTCGGCGAAGTCATCGAGACGTTCGCGACTCTCGGCCCCGAACAGCGCCTGCAATACATAGGGATCACCCTGCCCGGCCGTCAGGTGATGGTAGAGAATCCCTTCCTGCAACGGCGCCAGCGGGTAGATGTCCTGCACATTACCAGCCCCTCCCGGTACTGCGTCGACGATCCTGTCAATCGCCTCCTGACTCAGATTGGCCAGCGGCAGCATGTCCGTGGTAATGCGAAACGCCGGACTGAGCCAGTCACCGCCCATTCGAGCTACCAGCGTCAGCAGTTCTGCCTTGTGCACGCTCAGGCTTGCGAGCGTGGCACTGTCCAGCCCCTCGTCGTCTCCGAGAATCACCAGATCATCTTCTTCCTGTTGAAGACGGATCGGATGCGTGGAAAGAACTGCCATCAATTCGCTGAAGTGCATCGAATAACCTGCTGTTTATCATTTCGGAGAGGGTTGACGACTCCGGAACCCGGTGTCGCAAACAGTGTTTCGCACGATAAAAACGGAGGGGCTTCGAAACTCGAAGACAGAACGGGATCCGGGCGCAGGTACGATGGGAGCCGCCGCCATAAAGGGCTGCAGTCCTCTGACACATACACACGAAACGTCCCATTTGCCGTGCATCCCACACGTCGCAAAAATTAGAGCATCCATGGGCGACTGTATGTCGTGGGAAGCTGGGACAAGACTTGAGGGTGACGTCGACGCAGCGATGTGCGAGCGCCTGGCTGAGCAGGCTGGGAGGATGTTGCGAAGGCGCTGCCAAGAGCCTCAGGGTGGACAGCAACCGCCCGATCGTTTGCCGATCGGGCGGGCGATTACCGCAGCTTCAGATACGACGTTTGCGATTGAATGTCGGAATTTTAGTCTGCGGCACCTCCAGCCGCTTGACCTTGCCCACCGAGGCAGCCACCTGAATAAGCGTTGGATGACCGAACAGCACTCGCACATCCGCTTCGAGGTCCGCCTGGCGCATGCGCTCGATCAGGCTCACCGCCAGCAATGAATGCCCGCCCAGTTCGAAGAAATGGTCATGACGCCCGACCTTTTCGACATTGAGCAGATCCGCCCAGAGCGCTGCCAGCTTGATCTCGACGTCACCCACCGGGGCCTCGTAAGCGCGCGAGACAAGCGCGCTGCTGTCCGGCGCCGGCAGGGCCTTGCGATCCAGCTTGCCGTTCGGCGTCAGCGGCCAGGCATCAAGCAGCATATAGGCTGCCGGCAGCATGTAGTCTGGCAGCAGCTCTTGCAGGTGCGTGCGCAGTGCGCTGCTTTCCGGTAACCGTGCAGAATCGGACGCTGTGAAATACGCCACCAGACGGGTTTCGCCGGGTGCGCCCTCACAGGCGACAACCACTGCTTCCTGTACTTCCGGGTGTCTGGCCAGACACGTCTCGATCTCGCCCAGTTCGATACGGAAACCACGGATCTTCACCTGATCGTCGTTACGGCCCAGGTATTCGATGTTGCCATCTGGCAAGTAACGACCCAGGTCGCCGGTGCGGTACATGCGTGCCTCTGGCTGCTGGCTGAACGGGTCCTTGAGGAAACGCTCGGCGGTGAGGTCATCACGGTTCAGGTAGCCCCGCGCCACACCGGCGCCGCCGATGTAGATTTCACCCGCGACCCCCAGTGGTACAGGCTGCTGTTGCTCGTCCAGCAAGTAAAACTGCGTATTGCCGACCGGTTTGCCGATGTGCGCTGCGAAGCCATCTTTGCGGTCCATGGCCACCCAGCTTGAGTAGGTGGTGGTTTCCGAAGGGCCGTAGAGGTTGCACAGGCGCTGCACGCCGGTTTTCTCGAACAGCGATTCCACCAGGCTGCGTTTCAGCGCTTCGCCAGCAACGTTCACGGTGTGAACCGATGCCGGCAGACCGTCAACGTCCAGCAGTGCCTTAAGTGCCGACGGTACGGTATTGATCAGGCCGATATCGTGATCGCCGTGTTGCAGTTCAAGGACGTTTTTCACCATGTGGATGCTGCCGCCCGACGTCAGCGGCGCGAAGCATTCGTAGACCGCAAGATCGAAGTTCAACGAGGTGGAGAACAGCGTTTTCTCCAGGGCGCAGGCGCCGAAAGCGTTATGCGCCCAGGTCAGGAAGTTCACCGTATTGCGGTGCTCGATCATTACGCCTTTCGGCAGACCGGTGGAGCCCGAGGTGTAGATCAGGTACGCCAGGTGCGCCGAGGTCAGCCCCGCCACTTGCGGATTCTGGACGGATTCGACCTGCCAGTTGCTTGTATCAAGATTGATCACCGGCACCGAAACGTCGGCCAGCAAGCCCTGAGTAGCGGTTTGAGCCAGTACGGCAGCAGGTGCGCTGTCGTGCAGCATATAAGCGATGCGTTCCGCCGGGTAAGCCGGGTCGAGCGGCACATAACCGCCACCCGCCTTGAGGATCGCAAGCAAACCGACGACCATCTCCACGCCACGTTCAACACAGATCCCGACGCGGGAATCCGGCTGCACGCCCTGCTTGCGCAAGGCATGCGCCAGGCGGTTGGCCTGCTCGTTAAGCTCGCGATAGGTCAGGCGCTGTTCGCCATGAAGCACTGCCAAAGCATCCGGTGTGCGCGCGACCTGTGCTTCGAACAAGCCATGAATGGTCTGTTCGTGCGGGTAATCCAGCGCAGTGTCGTTGAATCCCACCAGCAACTGCTCGCGCTCGTCGGCAGGCAGGATCGGCAGACTGTCGAGGGCCGAGGACGGTGACTGTTCCAGCGCAACGAGCAGGCTTTCCAGCGCGGTCTGCATATACCCGCAGACTCGCCCGGCACCGATCTTGCCGGACACCAGCACAGACAACCTCAAACCGTCGCTCAGGTCATCGACGTTCAAGGTCAATGGATAGTTGGTGCGTTCTTCACTGTTCAGCGTATGAATGCCCTGCCAGGCCTGGGTAGCCCGCTCGGATATGCTGCCAGGCGCACTGTGCCGGTAATTGAGCAGTGCACTGAACAGTGGCGTCGATGCGGCAACCCCGCTGCAACGCTGAGCCAGGGCCAGCGAAGCATGTTCGTGACCGAGCAGTGCAGTGAGGCGGGCATGGGTCGCCTTGACCCCGTCCCGCACGCCCTGCCCTGCAAGATCAACGCGCAGCGGCAAGGTGTTGATGAACATCCCCAGTGCCCAGTTGGCGCCTTCGCCGACCTGCATCCGGCCCATCAGCACGGTGCCGAACACGACATCCTGGCGGTTTGAAACCCTGCCCAGCACCTGAGCCCAGGCCAGATGCACCAGACTGGCTGCGCTGACGCCCTCGCGTCGGGCCTGAGCACGCAGTCGCAGGTTCAACCGGCTGTCCACTACAAGAGCGGCTTCTTCGATATCACGGCCATCGCCCTGCACATCCTGCAGGCCGAAAGGCAGCGTCGGTTCGTCGATGTCGCCGAGCATGTCGCGGAAAAACACTTCGTGATCGGCCTGGCTGACGCCCAGACGCGCCTGAGCCACGTAATTGCGATAGGGCACGGGCGCCGACAAGGCTTCAGCCTCGCCCAGCAGCCAGGCCTGCATTTCATGCTGCACCACTTCCATAGCCATATGATCCAGGGCCATATGATGGAACAGCAGCATCGCAGTGATTCGCTGGTTGCGCGGATCCTCGGCATGGACCAGGTGCATCAGGGGCGCTTGAGTCATATCGAGGCGGTAGTGCCGCGGATCGAAACGGCTATGCAGTTGCGCGCCGATCTCACCGTCCGCCGGGTCAAGTTCAAGCCCCTCAAGGTGCATCTGCGCCTCGCGCCAAACCACCTGCACGGGTGATTCCAGGCCTTTCCAGACCACGCCTGTGCGCAGGATGTCATGACGCACGATGACCGCCTGCAACGCCTCGACGAAAGCGTCCAGACGCGCACGGTCATCGAAGGCGAACTGCACCTGCAGCACATAGGGGTCGCCCTGCTCGGCAGCAATATGGTGATAGAGAATACCTTCCTGCAAGGGGGCCAGCGGGTAGATATCCTGCACATTCGCTACGCCGCCTGGCACGCTGGCGACCACTTTATCGATCTGTTCCTGGTTCAGGTCGGCCAGTGGCAGCAGGTCCGGGGTGATGTGCTTGCAGTGCTCGGAAATCAGATTGGCGGGCACCACGATCTCGGTGCCGCCGCCGACGGCCGCTGCCAGCGCAGCCAGCGTTGGCTGACCAAACAGCACACGCACATCGACGCTCAGGCCCGACTGACGCATACGCCCGATCAGGCTGACGGCCAGCAGCGAATGACCGCCGAGTTCGAAGAAGTTGTCGTGACGACCAATCCGTTCAACGCCCAGCAGGTCTTGCCAGATAGCCGCGATCTGCATTTCGGTTTCGCCTTGTGGGGCTTCGTATTCGCGGTTGATCAGTGCATCACTGTCCGGTGCTGGCAGGGCCTTGCGGTCGAGTTTGCCGTTCGGGGTCAGGGGCAGCGCTTCGAGACGCACGTAAGCCACAGGGATCATGTAGGCCGGGAGTTGCTCCTGCAGCCAGTCGCGAAGACTGTCGATGCTCGGTTCAGTGTGGGCTGCCTGGACGGTGTAATAAGCCACCAGGCGTTTGTCGCCCGGGCTGTCCTCGCGGGCGGTGACCACCGCTTCATGGACGGTCGGGTGTTTGGCCAAACGTGCATCGATCTCGCCCAGCTCGATACGGAAGCCGCGGATCTTCACCTGATCATCGTTACGGCCCAGGTATTCGATATTGCCGTCAGGCAGGTAGCGGCCAAGGTCGCCGGTGCGGTACATGCGTGCCGCTGGCTGTTGGCTGAACGGGTCTTCGAGGAAGCGCTCGGCGGTCAGATCGTCACGGTTCAGGTAACCCCGTGCCACACCGGCACCGCCAATGTAGATCTCACCGGCAACACCCAGTGGCACAGGCTGCTGTTGCTCGTCCAGCAGGTAAAACTGTGTATTGCCGACCGGCTTGCCGATGTGCGCAGCGAAGCCGTCTTCGCGATCCATGGCCACCCAGCTTGAGTAAGTGGTGGTTTCCGAAGGGCCGTAGAGGTTGCACAGGCGCTGGACGCGAGTCTTCTCGAACAGGTTTTCTACCAGACTGCGTTTCAGCGCTTCACCGGCCACGTTCACGGTGTGCACCGATGCCGGCAGCCCATCAACATCCAACAGTGCTTTCAGCGCAGACGGTACGGTGTTGATCAGGCCGATATCGTGCTCGCCGTGTTGCAGTTCCAGAACATCCTTCACCACATTGATGCTGCCACCCGACGTCAGCGGCGCGAAGCACTCGTAGACCGCGAGGTCGAAGTTCAGCGAAGTGGAGAACAGCGTTTTTTCCAGTGCAGAGCTGTCGAAAGCCTTATGCGCCCAGGTCAGGAAGTTCACGGTGTTGCGGTGTTCGATCATCACGCCCTTTGGCAGACCGGTCGAACCCGAGGTGTAGATCAGGTACGCCAGATGCGCCGAAGTCAGCCCTTTGACCTGCGGATTCTGGACGGATTCGTCCTGCCAGTGGCTCAGATCAAGATTGATCACAGGCACCGAAACGTCGGCCAGCAAGCCCTGAGTAGCGGTTTGAACCAGCACCGCTGCCGGAGCGCTGTCCTGCAACATGTAGGCAATGCGTTCTGCCGGATACGCCGGGTCCAGCGGCACATAACCGCCACCTGCCTTGAGGATCGCCAGCAAACCGACGACCATCTCGGCACTGCGCTCAACACAGATCCCGACGCGGGAATCCGGCTGCACGCCCTGCTTGCGCAAGGCATGCGCCAGGCGGTTGGCCTGCTCGTTGAGCTCGCCATAGGTCAGGCGCTGCTCGCCATGAACCACTGCCAAAGCATCCGGCGTGCGCTCGACCTGTGCTTCAAACATCCCGTGAATGGTCTGCTGCTGCGGGTAATCCAGCACAGTGTCGTTGAACGCCACCAGCAACTGCTCGCACTCGGCCGCCGGCAGAATCGACAAACCGTGCAACGGCGTTTCTGGCGTCTGCTCCAGCGCCGTCAACAGGTTTTCCAGCGCCGTATGCATGTAGCCGCATACACGTTGTGCGCCGATTGACGAAACCACCAAAGCCGTCAGGCTGAACCCGTCGGCCAGATCATCGACGTTCAAGGTCAGCGGGTAGTTGGTGCGTTCCTCGTTGCTCAGGGCATGAATGCCCTGCCAGGCCTGCATGGCCTGCTCGGACACACTACCGACCCCACTGTGGCGATAATTGAGCAGTGCGTTGAACAGTGGTGTCTGTACGGCAACCCCGCTGCAACGCTGGGCCAACGCCAGTGAGGCATATTCGTGACCGAGCAAGGCAGTCAAGCATTTATGAGTGGCTCTGACTCCTTCACGCACGCCCTGCTCGCCCACCGACACCCGCAGCGGCAAGGTGTTGATGAACATTCCCAAAGCCCGATCGGCGCCTTCCCCTGCCTGCATCCGGCCCATCAGCACGGTGCCGAACACGACGTCCTGCCTGTTTGACACCTTGCCCAGAACCTGAGCCCAGGCCAAGTGCACCAGGCTGGCGGCACTCACCCCCTGTTGTCGGGCCTGAGCACGCAGGCGCAGATTGAGTTGAGGATCCAGCATCAGGCTGGCTTCTTCGATATCAAGGTCATCGCCCTGCGCATTCGTCAGGCCGAACGGCAGTGTCGGTTCGTCGATATCGCCGAGCATGTCGCGGAAAAACACTTCGTGATCCGCCTGGCTGACGCCCAGACGTGCCTGGGCCACATAATTGCGGTATGGCACGGGCGCCGACAAGGCTTCGACTTCGCCCAGCAGCCAGGCCTGCATTTCATGCTGCACCACTTCCATGGCCATATGGTCCAGGACCATGTGGTGGAACAGCAGCATCGCAGTGATTCGCTGGTTGCGCGGGTCCTCGGCATGGACCAGGCGCATCAGGGGCGCTTGAGTCATATCGAGACAGTAGTGACGCGGATCGAAGCGGCAGTGCAGTTGCGCGCCGATCTCACCGTCCGCCGGGTCAAGTTCAAGCCCTTCAAGGTGCAATTGCGCCTTGCGCCAAACCACCTGCACCGGCGAGTCCAGACCGTCCCATACCACGCTGGTGCGCAGAATGTCGTGACGATCAATAACCCTTTGCAAGGCCTGGACGAAGGCGTCCAGGCGCTGGCGGTTGTCAAAGGCGAACTGGGTCTGCAGCACATAAAGGTCGCCGGTCTCGGCTGCCATGTGGTGATAGAGAATGCCTTCCTGCAACGGTGCCAGCGCGTAGATATCCTGCACATTGGCCACGCCGCCCGGCACGGTGGCTACGACTTGATCGATCTGCGGCTGGGTCAGGTTGGCCAGTGGCAATAGCTCAGGCGTAATGCGCTGGCAATCCTCGGTGATCAGATTGGCCGGCACCACAATTTCGCTGCCACCCCCGACTGCTGCCGCCAGTGCCGTCAGCGTAGGCTGGCTGAACAGCACGCGTACATCGGCACTCAGGTCTGCCTGACGCATGCGCTCGATCAGGCTGACGGCCAGCAGCGAGTGCCCGCCGAGTTCAAAGAAGTGATCGTGACGGCCGACGCGTTCAACGTTGAGCAATTCGCACCATAAGCGCGCCAGGGCGATTTCCACTTCACCCTCGGGTGCCTCGAATTCACGGCTGGCATAGGCGTCGGCGTCCGGTACCGGCAGGGCTCGGCGATCAAGCTTGCCGTTGGCGGTCAGCGGCAACGCATCCAGCATGACAAAGGCGCTCGGCACCATGTAGTCGGCCAGCGACGCTGCCAGTTCACGGCGCAGTTCGACCGCTGACAAGGCGCTGCTGTCTTCGCCGACGACGTAAGCTACCAAGCGCTTTTGTCCAGGCTCGTCCTGGCGGGCCAGCACGACGGCCTCGCTGACGCCAGGGCATTCGACCAGACGCGCTTCGATTTCACCCGGTTCGATACGGAAACCACGGATTTTCATCTGGTCGTCGTTTCGGCCCAGATACTCGATGACCCCGTCCGCGTTCCAGCGGCCAAGGTCACCGGTGCGGTACAACAGGGCTCCAGCGTCGTCGCTGAAAGGGTTGGCGACAAACTGTGTAGCATTCAGCTCCGGGCGGTTCAGGTAACCCTTGGCCACGCCCTGCCCGCCGATGTAAAGCTCACCGACCACGCCCACCGCCACCGGTTGGCGCAGGGTATCGAGCACATAAACCTGGCTGTTGCCAATCGGGCGGCCGACAGGAATACCGCGGTTGCCGACCGAGGTGATCTCATGGGTCGTGGAAAAGGTCGTCGCTTCGGTCGGGCCGTAGCCGTTGAGCAAGTGTCGCGGGGCGCCTTCTTTCAAGACCCGGCCAATCACCGCCGGGTCCAGCACATCGCCGCCGACGATCAGGTAGCGCAGACGCGAAAAGGCTTCGCTCAGACCCGAAGCGTATTGATGGAACAACCCGGCGGTCATCCATAGCACAGTCACCGATTGTTCCAGCAGCAGGCGCTGGAACTCGCGCGGAGACAACACATCGGTCTGCCCGATCACCACCACGCAGCCGCCATTGAGCAACGGTGCCCAGACATCCAGCGTGCTGGCATCAAACGCAGGATTGGAAGCGAACGCTACACGATCCTGTGCATTGAAATCAGCGTAGCCGTTGTTGATCACCAGACGGCTGATGGCCCTGTGCGGCACCAGCACACCTTTCGGAACACCCGTCGAGCCAGAGGTATACATGATGTAGGCGACGCTTTCGCTGGACTGCGGCAGTGTCAGATCATCGCCACTCAAGCCATCCAGCGTCAGTTGCTCGAGGTCAACACGCTGCGCAGCGGTTGCCAGCGATAGGTGGCTGTGGGTCAGCAATACACGCGCCTGGCTGTCCTCAACCATGAACGCCTGACGTTCGGCCGGTGCATTGACGTCCAGCGGCACATACACCGCCGCGCACTTGAGCACCGCCAACTGGCTGGCGATCAGGTCGAGGCTGCGTTCCAGCAGAATCGCCACGCTGTCACCCGGCTGTACGCCGAGCCCCAGCAGATGCCGCGCCAGACGATTGGCCCGGGTGTTGAGTTGTGCATAGCTCACAGCAACATCGTCGTGGATTGCCGAGCAAGCCTCGGGGGACGAACGTACCTGAGTTTCAAACAGGCTATGCACAGTCTGCTGTTGAGGGTAGTCCAGTGCGGTGTCGTTGAACGCCACCAGCAACTGCTCACGTTCGGCAGCCGGCAGTATCGGCAGGCTGTCGAGGGCCGACGACGGTGACCGCTCCAGCGCATTCACCAGATGCTCCAGCACGGTCTGCATGTAGCCACAGACCCGTTTGGCGCCGATGGTGCTGCTGACCAGTACCGTCAGGTTGAAACCGTTGCCCACGTCATCGATATTCAGGGTCAGCGGGTAGTTGGTATGGTCTTTGGCGCCGAAAGACTCGATCCCGTCCCAGGCTGTGGCGGTTTCTGCGCAAACATCGCTCACCACACTGTGCCGATAGTTGAGCAACGCACTGAACAGTGGCGCCGGGGCATCCACGCCGCTGCAACGCTGGGCGAGTACCAGTGGCGCGTGTTCGTGGCCCAGCAAGGCCGTCAGTTGCCCGTGGGTCGCTTTCAATCCATCGACCACCGTTGTCGCGCCAATATCGACGCGCAGCGGCAAGGTGTTGATAAACATGCCCAACGAGTGGTCGGCACCCTCGCCGGCCTGCATACGGCCCAGCAGTACCGTGCCGAACACCACCTGTTCACGGGCCGATATACTGCCGAGCACCCGCGCCCAGGCCAGGTGCATCAGGCTCGCGGCGCTGACGCCCGCCTGTCGGGCCTGGGCCCGCAGACGCAGGTTCAGTTCAGCGGGCAGGCTCACGCTCGCCTCTTCGATGTCACCGCCGCCGTCCTGCACATCCTGCAAACCGAACGGCAGCGTCGGCTCGTCGATGTCGCCGAGCATCTCGCGGAAGAACGCTTCGTGCTGCGCCTCGCTGACACCCAGGCGGGCCTGGGCCACGTAGTTGCGATACGGCACGCTCTGACCCAGAGAAGCACCCTGACCAAGCAGGTGCGCCTGCATTTCGTGCAGCACCACGTACAGCGAGGTGGCGTCGTTGACCAGGTGATGGAACAGCAGCATCGCCAGCCAGCGATCGTTGAGCGGATCATGGCTAAAGACAATCTGCATCAAAGGCGCTTGACGCACATCGAGGCGGTAATGCCGGGGATCGAAGCGCTCGTGCAACTGTTCATCAATCGGGCCGTCTGCCGGGTCGAGGCACAACTCGGTGACGCGCATTTCAGCCTGACGCAGCACCACTTGCAGCGGTTCGTCGAGACCTTCCCACAGCACAGCGGTGCGCAGGATATCGTGACGATTGATCACCCCTTGCAAGGCGTGACTGAAATCGTCCAGTCGTGCGCGGTCGCGCAGACTGAACAGCGCTTTCAGGGTGTACGGGTCGCCCTGCTCGGCACTGATGTGGTGATAGAGAATACCTGCCTGCAAAGGCGCCAGCGGGTAAATGTCCTTTACGTTAGTGGCACCGCCTGGCACATGCTTTACCACGCGGTCGATCTGCGCCTGAGTCAGGCTGATCAGCGGCAGCAGGTCCGGGGTGATTTGTTCACAGCGTTCCGGAATCAGATTGGCCGGCACGACGACTTCCGTGCCACCGCCGACCGCTGTCGCCAGTGCCGCCAGCGTAGGCTGGCTGAACAGTACGCGCACATCGGCACTCAGGCCGACCTGACGCATGCGTTCGATCAATTTAACGGCGAGCAGCGAGTGGCCGCCCAGTTCGAAGAAGTGGTCATGGCGACCGACCTGTTCGACCTTGAGTACGTCAGCCCAGATCGATGCCAGCAGGGTCTCGACCTCGCCCTGTGGTGCTGCATAGCCACGACTGATCAGCGATTGCGCATCGGGCATTGGCAGGGCCTTGCGGTCGAGCTTGCCGTTGGCGGTCAGCGGCAGCGCATCGAGCTGTACATAAGCTACCGGCACCATGTAGTCCGGCAATGTACCTTGCAGATGGTTGCGCAGGTGTTCGATATCGAGCACGGTTTCAGGCTGCCGCGTCGTGACATAGGCCACCAGACGCTTCTCGTCAGGCACGTCCTGGCGGCACAGCACCACGGCTTCACGAACCTCGGCGTGTTCGGTCAGGCGCGCTTCGATTTCACCCAGCTCAACGCGTAAGCCGCGGATTTTCACCTGATCATCGTTACGCCCCAGGTAGTCGAGAGTGCCGTCGGCGTTCCAGCGTGCCAGGTCGCCGGTGCGGTACATCCGTGCATCGGCGTGGAACGGATCACGCAGGAAACGCTCGGCGGTCATCTCCGGCCGATTCAGGTAACCCCGCGCCACGCCCGCCCCGGCGACGTACAGCTCGCCCGCCACACCCAGCGGCACCAGTTGCTGATGCTCGTCGAGCAGGTACACGCGGGTATTGGCAATCGGTGTGCCGATGTCGAGGCTGCCGTCGGGCAACAAGCGCCCCGACGTGGCGACCACCGTGGCCTCGGTCGGGCCATAGTTGTTGATGACGGTGAAGCCCGGATCACGCTGGAACTGGCGCAGACGATCACCGCCGATCAATAGCGTACGCAAGGTGGGGTGAGTCAGGCCGCGGCTGAAGGCGTATTCGGCGACCGGCGTCGGCAGGAAAGCCACCTGCAGCGGCTGGGCGATCCACCAGTCGAGCAGCGCATCGATCTGTTCATTGCTCACGTCCGCAGGCGGCAGGTGCAGGGTCGCCCCGGTACACAGCGCCGGCCAGACTTCCCAGGCCATGGCGTCGAAGCCGAAGCCTGCGACGCTGGCGGTATGGCTGCCAGCCTGCAGATCGAAGGTCTGACAATGCCAGTCGATCAGGTTACCGAGGGTGCGGTGCTCGACCATCACGCCCTTTGGCTGACCCGTGGAGCCGGAGGTGTAGATCACGTACGCCAGATGCGTGGCGTTGAGCCCGGCCATCTGCGGGTTGTCCAGGCGTTGCGGCCATTCGGGACGGTCGAAGGCGATGACCGGTACAGCCGTTTCCGGCACGCGGCTCATCAGAGCCTGCTGGGTCAGCAGCACTTTGGGTGCGCTGTCGGCCAGCAGATAGGCAATGCGCTCGTCAGGGTGCGACGGATCGACCGGGACGTAGCCTGCACCAGCCTTGAGGACGGCGAGCATGGCCACCAGCGTGTCCAGCCCGCGACGGGCCATGACCGCCACGCGATCATCAACTCCTACGCCGAGACTGATCAGGTGATGGGCCAATGCGTTGGCGCGATGGTTCATCTCGCCGTAGTGCAGGCACTGCTCGCCCATCTGAGCCGCCACACTTTCAGGCGCGCTGGCCGCCCGGGCTTCGATCATGGCGTGCACGGTCTGCTGCCGCGGGTAGTCCTGCGCGGTGTCGTTGAATGCAAGCAGCAGTTGCTGCCGCTCGGCTTCCGGCACTACCGGCAGGTCGCACACGGCTGAATCCGGGGCGGATTCAAGGGCCTCGACCAGATGACTCAAGGCGGTCTGCATGTAGTCGCAGATGCGCCGCGCATCGATACCCGCCACCGCCTGTGCATTCAGGCTGAAACCGTCGCCAAAGTCATCGACGCTCAAGCTCAGTGGATAATTGGCACGTTCTTCACTGCTCAGAACATGAATACCTTGCCATGCCTGGACCGCCTGTTCGGAAACGCTGGCAGCTGCACTGTGGCGGTAGTTGAGCAAGGCGCTGAAAAGCGGCGTCGGTGCGGCAACGCCGCTGCAACGCTGGGCCAGGGCAAGGGATGCATGTTCGTGACCGAGTAACGCAGTCACGCGCTTATGGGTCGCCTTGACCTCGTCACGCACGCCCTGCTCACCTGCCGAAACCCGCAGCGGCAAGGTGTTGATGAACATGCCCAAAGCGCGTTCGGCGCCCTCACCGGCCTGCATCCGGCCCATCAACACCGTACCGAACACCACGTCGCGCTTGCCCGACACAGTGCCGAGCACCTGGCCCCAGGCCAGATGCACCAGGCTGGCGGCGCTCACGCCTTGCTGCCGGGCCTGAGCCCGCAGGCGCAGATTCAGTTGAGGGTTCAGCGTCAGGCTGGCTTCCTTGACGTGGCGGCCATCGCCCTGCACATCCAGCAGGCCGTACGGCAGGGTCGGCTCGTCGATATCGCCCAGCATGTCGCGGAAGAACGTTTCGTGATCAGCCTGGCTGACACCCTGGCGTGCCTGAACCACATAGTTGCGGTACGGCACGGGCACCGACGCTGCCAAGGCTTCGGCCTCGCCGAGCAAGCCGTTCTGTATTTCGTGCTTCACCACTTCCAGCGCCGTGTGGTCCAGGGCCATGTGGTGAAACAGCAACATCGCGCAAATCCGCTGGTTGCGCGGATCTTCGGCATAGGCCACACGCATCAACGGTGCCTGACCGATGTCCAGACGGTAGTGACGCGGGTCGAAGCGGCTGTGCAGTTGCACGCCGATATCACCGTTCACAGGATCCAGTTCGAGCGCTTCAAGGTGCAATTGCGCCTTACGCCAGACCACCTGCAGCGGGTTCTCAAGGCCTTGCCACACCACACTGGTGCGCAAAATATCGTGACGGTCGATAACCGTTTGCAGCGCTTGAACAAAGGCGTCCATGCGTTCGCGGTTATCAAAGGCTAACTGAGTCTGCAACACATAGGGATCGCCGATTTCGGCGGCCAGGTGGTGATAAAGAATACCTTCCTGCAACGGCGCCAGCGGATAGATGTCCTGCACATTCGCCACGCCACCCGGCACGGTTGCCACGACTTGATCGATCTGCACCTGGGTCAGATCGATCAGCGGCAGCAGCTCGGGTGTAATGCGTTTGCAATCCCCGGTGATCAGATTGGCCGGCACCACCACTCCCGTGCCACCACCGACGGCAGCCGCCAGTGCGGCCAGCGTCGGCTGGCCGAACAGCGCCCGCACATCGGCGCTCAGGCCCAGCTGACGCATATGCCCTATCAGGCTGACGGCCAACAACGAGTGTCCGCCCAGCTCGAAGAAGTTGTCATGTCTGCCGACCTGCTCAATGCCCAGCAAGTCTTGCCAGAGAGCCGCGATCTGCGTTTCGGTTTCACCTATCGGGGCTTCGTAGCCACGGCTGATCAGTGAGTCACTTTCCGGCGCTGGCAGCGCCTTGCGGTCGAGCTTGCCGTTCGGAGTCAGCGGCATTGCGTCGAGACGCACGTAGGCCACAGGGATCATGTAGGCCGGGAGTTGTTCCTGCAGCCAGCCGCGCAAGCTGTCGATGCCCGGTTCCGCTTGCGCGGGCTGGACGCTGTAATAAGCCACCAGACGCTTGTCGCCCGGCACATCTTCGCGCGCGGTGACTACCGCTTCATGGACTGCCGGGTGTTTGGCCAGACGTGCATCGATCTCGCCGAGTTCGATACGGAAGCCACGGATCTTCACCTGATCGTCGTTACGACCGAGGTATTCGATATTGCCATCCGGCAGGTAGCGGCCAAGGTCGCCGGTGCGGTACATGCGTGCCGCTGGGTTTTGGCTGAACGGGTCGTTGAGGAAGCGCTCGGCGGTCAGGTCGTCGCGGTTCAGGTAACCACGGGCCACACCGGCACCGCCAATGTAGATCTCACCGGCTACACCCAGTGGCACAGGCTGCTGTTGATCGTCCAGCAGGTAAAACTGCGTGTTGCCGACCGGTTTGCCGATGTGCGCAGCGAAGCCGTCTTCGCGATCCATGGCCACCCAGCTTGAATAGGTGGTGGTTTCCGAAGGGCCGTAGAGGTTGCACAGGCGCTGCACGCCGGTCTTCTCGAACAGCGACTCGACCAGACTGCGCTTCAGCGCTTCACCGGCCACGTTCACGGTGTGCACCGATGCCGGCAGCCCATCAACATCCAACAGTGCTTTCAGCGCCGACGGTACGGTGTTGATCAGGCCGATATCATGATCGCCGTGTTGCAGCTCCAGCACGTTCTTGACGACTTCGATACTTCCGCCTGAGGTGAGGGGCGCAAAGCATTCATAGACTGCGAGGTCGAAGTTCAATGACGTGGAGAACAGCGTTTTTTCCAGTGCCGAGTTGTCTGTGCCGGCCTCGAAAGCCTTATGCGCCCAGGTCAGGAAGTTCACGGTGTTGCGGTGCTCGATCATCACGCCTTTCGGCAGACCGGTCGAACCCGAGGTGTAGATCAGGTACGCCAGATGCGCGGAAGTCAGCCCCTGCACCTGCGGATTTCGGGCGGATTCGTCCTGCCAGTTGTTCAAATCAAGGTTGATCACTGGCACCGAAACGTCGGCCAGTAACGCCTCGGTCGCCGATTGCGCCAGCACCGCTGCCGGAGCGCTGTCCTGCAGCATATAAGCGATCCGTTCTGCCGGATAAGCTGGGTCCAGCGGCACATACCCGCCGCTTGCCTTGAGAATCGCCAGCAGACCGACGACCATCTCCACGCCGCGTTCAACACATATCCCGACCCGCGAATCCGGCTGCACGCCCTGCTTGCGCAGGGCATGGGCCAGACGGTTGGCCTGTTCGTTAAGCTCGCCATACGTCAGGCGTTGCTCGTCATGAACCACGGCCAGCGCCTGAGGCGTGCGCTCGACCTGTGCTTCGAACAGGCCATGAATGGTCTGCTGTTGCGGGTAATACAGCGCGGTGTCGTTGAAATCCACCAGCAACTGCTCACGCTCGTCGGTCGACAGGATCGGCAGGCTGTTCAACGGTGCCTGCGGCGTCTGCTCCAGTGCCTGGACCAGGCTTTCCAGCGCCGTCTGCACATAGCCGCAAACCCGCCGGGCACCGATACCGGCGACAGCCTGAACAGTCAGGCCGAATCCTTCGCCAAAATCGTCGAGGGATAAAATCAACGGGTAATTGGTGCGTTCTTCGCCGCCCCTCACCTCGATCCCTTCCCAGAGTTGAGCGGCCTGATCGGTCACTTCCTGATCGGGCGCCGCTTCAGCGGAACTGTGGCGATAGTTGAGCAGTGCGCTGAACAGTGGCGTCGGAGCCGATACACCGCTGCAACGCTGGGCCAACGCCAGCGAGGCGTGTTCGTGGCCGAGCAATGCTGTCAAGCGTGCATGGGTGGCCTTGACCCCGCTGCGCACATCCTGCTCACCCACGTCCACCCGCAGCGGCAAGGTATTGATAAACATCCCCAAGGCCCGGCGAACCCCCTCGCCGCCGCGCATACGGCCGATCAGCACCGTGCCGAACACGACATCGTTGCGCCCGCACAGGCGCCCGAGCACCTGTGCCCAGGCAAGGTGATGCAGGCTCGCCGCGCTGACCCCTTGCAGTCGGGCCTGATTTCGCAAGCGCCGACTCAGCGCTACAGGCAGGGTCTGATGCGCTTCTTCGATACCATGACCGTCGCCGCGCACATCGTGCAGGCCTAACGGCAATGTGGGTTCATCGACGTCGCCGAGCATCTCGCGGAAAAAACCTTCGTGCTGCTTGTTCGTGACGCCGAGCCGGGCCTGGGCCACGTAGTTGCGATAAGGCACCGGCTCGCCCAGGGTGTGGGCCTGACCGCCCAGGTGCGCATGGAGTTCATGATGGATCTGGTCCAGCGCCGCATGGTCGATGGCGATGTGGTGAAACAGCAGCATCGCCACCCAGCACTGGTTGGCGACGTCGTGGGTGAAGGCCAGCCGCAGCAAGGGTGCCTGGCTGATATCGAGGCGGTAATGCCGTGGGTCGAAGCGTTGTTGCAACTGCTCGCTGGCGGTGCCGGCGGCAGGCTCAAGGGTGATTTCGCTGAGCACCAGGTCAGCCTTGCGCCACACGACTTGAGCCGGCTCGTCCAGGCCTTCCCATACCACGCCGGTACGCAGGATGTCGTGGCGGTCGATGACCTGCTGCAAGGCCGTGGTGAACGCGTCGAAACGTTCCCGGCTGGCAATCGTAAACTGTGCCTGCAGTACGTAAGGATCGCCTTGTTCGGCGGCGATGTGGTGATAAAGAATGCCTTCCTGCAACGGCGCCAGCGGGTAGATGTCCTGCACATTGCGCACGCCGCCAGGGACGCGGGCAATGATGGTCTCGATGGCTGCCTGGTCGAGCTCGATCAACGGCAACATGTCCGGCGTAATGCGCTCGCAGCCCGGCGCAATCGCCTGGGCAGGAACGTCCACTTCATCGGCCTTGCCGCTGTAATACTCGCCGGCATTGATCAACTCGATCAACGCGGCCTTGTTCTCGCGCAACAGCGCCAGCACGGCTGGCTCCGTGAGGGACTGGCGCTTGCCGCTGACGATCAGTTGGTCGCCCTTGACGGCAAGCTGCACATCTTTCTCTTCCAGTAATGCCAACAGCTCGATCATGCTCACAGAACAATCTCCATTCTTTCCGTTGTTGCTGCGTATTCCATGAGGGTGGGGTGTTTGAACAGCGACTTGACTTCGGCCTCCAAACCTTCCTGACGCATGCGTTCCATCAGGCTGACAGCGAGCAGAGAGTGGCCGCCCAGCTCGAAAAAGTGGTCATGCCGTCCAACCTGCGTGACACCCAGCAAGTCTTGCCAGATCCCGGCGATCAGTATTTCCCTCTCGCCTTGCGGGGCTTCATAGCTACGGCTTGTCAACGCGCCCTCGCCCGGCTCAGGCAGCGCCTTGCGGTCGAGTTTGCCGTTGGGCGTGAGAGGCAATGCGTCGAGACGTACGTAAGCCACCGGGACCATGTAGGCTGGCAACTGCCCCAGCAGCCAGCCGCGCAGGCTGTCGATGACCGGCTCCGTTTGCGCGGACTGGACCGTGTAATACGCCACCAGACGTTTTTCACCGGGGACGTCTTCACGGGCGGTGACTACCGCATCCTGGACGGCAGGATGCCTGGCCAGACACGCGTCGATCTCGCCCAGTTCGATCCGGAAGCCGCGAATCTTCACCTGGTCGTCGTTACGGCCCAGGTATTCGATATTGCCGTCTGGCAGATAGCGGCCAAGGTCGCCGGTGCGGTACATGCGTGCCTGCGGTTGTTGGCTGAACGGATCCGCAAGGAAGCGTTCGGCAGTCAGGTCGTCACGGTTGAGGTAGCCACGCGCCACGCCCGCGCCGCCAATGTAGATCTCCCCCGCAATGCCCAGTGGAACGGGTTGCTGTTGGCTGTCCAGCAGGTAAAACCGGGTGTTGCCGACCGGTTTGCCGATGTGTGCGGCGAAGCCGTGTTCGCGATCCATCGCCACCCAGCTGGAGTAAGTGGTGGTTTCCGACGGGCCATAGAGGTTGCACAGGCGCTGCACGCCGGTCTTCTCGAACAGGTTTTCCACCAGACTGCGTTTGAGCGCTTCACCGGCGACGTTGACGGTATGCACCGACGCTGGCAGCGCGTTGATTTCCAGCAGCGCCTTGAGCGCCGACGGCACGGTGTTGATCAGGCCGATATCGTGCCCGCCGTATTGCAGTTCCAGCACGTTCCTGACCACCTCGATGCTGCCCCCTGAGGTGAGCGGCGCGAAGCACTCGTAGACCGCAAGGTCGAAGTTCAGTGAGGTGGAGAACAGGGTTTTTTCCAGTGCAGAGCCGTCGAATGCCGTGTGCGCCCAACTGAGGAAGTTCACCGTGTTGCGGTGCTCGATCATCACGCCTTTCGGCAAGCCGGTGGAGCCCGAGGTGTAGATCAGGTACGCCAGATGCGCGCAAGTCAGCCCGGGCACCTGTGGGTTCTGGATGGATTCGTCCTGCCAGTTGCCCAGGTCAAGGTTGATGACTGGCACCGAAACGTTGGCCAGTAACGCTTCAGTTGCCGACTGCGTCAGCACGGCAGCCGGTGCGCTGTCCTGCAACATGTAAGCAATACGTTCCGCTGGATAAGCCGGGTCCAGCGGCACGTAACCGCCACCCGCCTTGAGGATTGCCAGCAAGCCGACGACCATTTCCGCGCCGCGTTCTACACAGATCCCGACCCTGGAATCCGGCTGCACACCCTGCTTGCGCAAGGCATGCGCCAGGCGGTTGGCCTGCTCGTTAAGCTCGCGATAGGTCAGGCGCTGTTCGCCGTGGACCACTGCAAGCGCCTGCGGCGTGCGCTCGACCTGCGTTTCGAACAAGCCATGAATGGTCTGCTGCTGCGGGTAATCCATCTCGGTGGCGTTGAACTGCACCAGCAACTGCTCACGCTCGGCAACAGGCAGGATCGGCAGGCTTTCGAGCGCAGCGTCCGGTGACTGCTCCAGCGCAGTAAGCAGATTGTCCAGCGCGGTCTGCATATACCCGCAGACTCGTCCGGCACCGACCTTGCCGGTCACCAGCACTGACAATCTGAAACCGTCGCCCTGATCATCGACGTTCAAGGTCAGCGGGTAGTTGGTGCGTTCCTCGCCATTCTGTACGTCGATACCGCGCCAGGCCTCGATCGACTCGTCGGCGGGTTCTGCCACGCTGCTGTGGCGGTAGTTGAGCAGCGCGCTGAACAACGGCAACGGCGCCGCCACGCCGCTGCAACGCTGCGCCAGCACCAACGGCGCGTGTTCATGGCCGAGCAATGCGGTGAGTCGGGCATGGGTCGCGCGTACGCCGGCCCGTGCACCCTGCCCGGCCAGATCGACGCGCAGCGGCAAGGTATTGATGAACATGCCCAACGCCCGCTCGGCACCTTCGCCACTCTGCATGCGGCCCATCAACACGGTGCCGAATACCACGGTGTGCCTGCCCGATACCTGACTCAGTACCTGAGCCCACGCCAGGTGCATCAGACTCGCGGCGCTTACCCCCAACTGCCGAGCCTGGGCGCGCAGGCGCCTGTTCAACTGCCGGTCCAGTGTCAGGCTGCTTTCTTCAACGTCGCGGCCATCCCCTTGCACATCCAGCAGGCCGAACGGCAGCGTCGGTTCGTCAATGTCAGCGAGCAATTCGCGGAAAAACGCTTCGTGGGCCTCGCGGCTTACACCCAGTCGAGCCTGGGCCACATAGTTGCGATACGGAATGGCGGCTTCGAGTTGGTCAGTCTGTCCCAGCAGGTGCGCCTGCATGTCGTGGAGCACAATCTCCATCGCTGTATGGTCGAGGACCATGTGATGGAACAGCAGGATCGCCGCACAACGCTGGTTGTGCCGGTCTTCGGCGAAGATCAGCCGCAGAAGGGGTGCCTGGCTCATGTCCAGCCGCGAATGGCGAGGGTCGAAGCGCTGTTGCAGCTGCGCCATGATCGGCCCCTCGAGCGGGTCGAGTTCGACCTGTTCCGGCAACAGCCGAGCCTGACGACAGACCACCTGCACCGGCGTTTCCAGGCCTTGCCAAAGCACGGCAGTGCGCAGGATGTCGTGGCGATCAATCACGCTTTGCAGGGCATCGACAAAGGCGTTCAGACGTGTGCGGTCAGCAGTCTCGAATACTGTTTGCAGGACGTACGGGTCGCCTTGTTCGGCAGCCAGGTGGTGGTAGAGAATCCCCTCCTGCAGTGGCGCCAGCGGGTAGATATCCTGCACAGTCGCCACGCCGCCGGGCACATTGGCAACAATGAGGTCGATGGCGGCCTGATCGAGATCGGCCAGCGGCAGCAGCTCCGGCGTGATGCGCGTGCAGTTGTCCGGGATGGCATTTTCCGGAACTGTTATTTCATTTACGCCACCCACCGAAGCAGCCAGCGCGGCCAGCGTCGGCTGTGTGAACAGGGTGCGAATATCGGCATCGAGCCCCTGGCGGCGCATTTGCGCGATCAGGTTGACGGCCAGCAGCGAATGCCCGCCCAGCTCGAAGAAGTGGTCATGACGCCCCACCTGCTCGACGTGCAGCAATGAACTCCAGATCTCGGCCACGGCCGTTTCCACCGGCCCCTGGGGGGCCTCGTAGTCCCGATCCGGAAGCGCCTCGCGATCCGGCATGGGCAGGGCCTTGCGGTCAACCTTGCCATTGGCCGTCAGCGGCCAGGCGTCCAGACGCACAAAGGCGCTGGGCACCATGTAGCCCGGCAGCACTGCCAGCAAGGCAGTGCGCAGTTCGGACACCGGCGTCGACAGCGAAACGTCGCGCTCGATGAAATACGCCGCCAGCCTTGGCTGGCCCGGTTCGTCCTCTCGGGCCAGCACCAGCGCTTCTTCGATACCCGGCAACCGGCTTAGCTGCGCTTCGATCTCGCCCAGTTCGATCCGCGCGCCGCGAATCTTCACCTGATCATCGTTACGTCCCAGGTAGTCGAGAGTGCCGTCGGCGTTCCAGCGTGCCAGGTCGCCGGTGCGGTACATCCTGGCATCGGCGTGGAACGGATCACGCAGGAAACGCTCGGCGGTCATCTCCGGCCGATTCAGGTAACCCCGCGCCACGCCCTCTCCGGCGACGTACAGCTCGCCTGCCACGCCCAATGGCACCAGTTGCTGATGCTCGTCGAGCAGGTACACGCGGGTATTGGCAATCGGTGTGCCGATGTCGAGGCTGCCGTCGGGCAGCAAACGCCCCGACGTGGCGACCACCGTGGCCTCGGTCGGGCCATAGTTGTTGATGACGGCGAAGCCCGGATCGCGCTGGAACTGGCGCAGACGATCACCGCCGATCAACAGCGCGCGCAAGGTGGGGTGAGTCAGGCCGCGGCTGAAGGCGTACTCGGCAACCGGTGTCGGCAGGAAAGCCACCTGCAGCGGCTGGGCGATCCACCAGTCGAGCAGCGCATCGATCTGTTCATTGCTCACGTCCGCAGGCGGCAGGTGCAGGGTCGCCCCGGCACACAGCGCCGGCCAGACTTCCCAGGCCATGGCGTCGAAGCCGAAGCCTGCGACGCTGGCGGTATGGCTGCCAGCCTGGAGCTCGAAGGCCTGACAATGCCAGTCGATCAGGTTGCCTAGGGTGCGGTGCTCGACCATCACACCCTTTGGCTGGCCCGTGGAGCCTGATGTATAGATCACGTACGCCAGATGCGTGGGGTTGAGCCCTGCCACCTGCGGGTTGTCCAGGCGTTGCGGCCATTCGGGACGGTCGAAGGCGATAACCGGTACAGCCGTTTCCGGCACGCGGCTCATCAGGGCCTGCTGGGTCAGCAGCACTTTGGGTGCGCTGTCGGTCAGCAGATAGGCAATGCGCTCGTCAGGGTGCGACGGATCGACCGGGACGTAGCCGGCGCCTGCCTTGAGGACAGCGAGCATGGCCACCAGCGTGTCCAGCCCGCGACGGGCCATGACC
This sequence comes from Pseudomonas sp. PvP027, assembly GCF_017833005.1. NCBI lineage: Bacteria > Pseudomonadati > Pseudomonadota > Gammaproteobacteria > Pseudomonadales > Pseudomonadaceae > Pseudomonas > Pseudomonas sp. PvP027. The sequence goes on from NZ_JAFIBK010000001.1 coordinate 277,648, forward strand.
GCCACGCGATCATCGACACCTACTCCGAGACTGATCAGGTGATGGGCCAGGGCGTTGGCGCGATGGTTCATTTCGCCGTAGTGCAGGCGATGCTCACCCACCTGAGCCGCGACACTTTCGGGTGCGCTGAATGCCCGGGCTTCGATCAAGGCGTGCACGGTCTGCTCGTCATTTACCTGCGCCAGCGTCGTCGTGTTAAGCGTTTCCAGCAGGTAACGGCGTTCCTCTTCGCCGACCAGCGTGATGCGATCGAGATGCGTCTGCTCATCAGTCGCCAGGGTTTCGAGGATTTGCAGGAAATAGCCGAGATACCGTTGCGCTGTGGTTTCGTCGAACAGCGCCGTGGCGTAGTCCAGCGTACCGACCAGCGTCTCGCTCTGCTCGCTCAGGTTCAGCGAAAGGTCGAATTTGGACACCTGATTGACCTGTTCGACCGGCTCCACTCGCAGGTCACCAAGCGAATCGGTGGCGTGTTGGCCCGGCATCCAGTTCAGCGTGGTCTGGAACAAAGGCGGATGGGCCAGGCTGCGAGTCGGGCGAACGACTTCTACAACCTGCTCGAACGGCAGGTCCTGATGCTCCTGTGCTTCCAGCACGCGGGCCTTGACCCGGGCCAGCAGCGCCTCGCCGCTCGGGCTGCCCGAGGTATCGATGCGCACCGCCAGGGTGTTGACGAACAGGCCGATCAGGTCTTCCAGCTCGGTACGGCCTCGCCCTGCCACCGGGCTGCCAATCACCACTTCGGCCTGACCCGAAAGACGCGTGAGTGTCGTTGCCCAGGCGGCCATCAGCGCCATGTACAGCGTGACGCCCTGGCGTTGTGCCAGTTGTCGCAAATCTGCCGCCAGGCGTGGGTTCAGTTGCACTGCAAGGCTGGCACCGGCGAAGTCCTGCTGCGCCGGACGTGGCCGGTCAGTCGGCAGCGTGAGCAGCGTCGGCGCGCCCTCCAGCGCCTGATGCCAGTAGGCCGCCTGATGTTGCAGGCGTTCACCGGACAGCCAGCGACGTTGCCATACTGCGTAATCGGCGTACTGGAGCGCCAGAGGCGGCAGTGGATCGGGCTGTCCCTGGCAGAACGCCGGGTACAGCGCCATCAGTTCCTGGCTCAGCACGCCCATCGACCAGCCATCGGCGACGATATGGTGCACAGTCATCAGCAGCACATGACGGTCGTCGGCCACTTGCAGCAAATGAGCGCGAATCAGCGGTCCCTCAGCCAGATCGAACGGTGCGACCGCCTCGGCCCGAATGCACTCTTCCAGGCGCTGGGGCGCATGACGAATGTCTTCGACAGACAACCCGACGTCTGCGCAGGAGGGCATGAACAGCACGTGCGCAGCGCCTTCGCGGGTGACGAATCGGCTGCGCAGGGTTTCATGGCGTTCGACGATACGCGCCAGGGCTCGCGTCAGGGCGGTGACGTCGAGCGCACCCCCGAGGCTCAGCGCCATCGGGATGTTATAGGCTTCGTTACCGCCGTCCATCTGTGCCAGGAACCACAACCTTTGCTGGGCGAAGGACAATGGCATCGGCTGATCACGCTTCACCGGCAGGATCGCTGTCAGTTCACTGCGGGCCACGCCATTCAGCGCTGCGGCCACCGCTGCCAGTTCACCGAGCGCAAACAGCTCGCCCAGCGGCAATTCCACGCCCAGTTGCTGGCGCACTTGAGACACCATGCGCATGGCCAGCAGGGAGTGCCCGCCCAGATCGAAAAAGTGATCGTTGCGGCCAACCCGCTCGACCTGCAGCACTTCAGCCCAGATCCCGGCCAGCGCCGCTTCGACCTCGCCTTGCGGTGCTTCGTAACCACGACTGATCAACGATTGCGCATCAGGCACTGGCAGGGCCTTGCGATCAAGCTTGCCGTTGGCGGTCAGCGGCAGCGCATCGAGCTGCACGTAGGCTGCCGGCACCATGTAGTCCGGCAATGTGACTTGCAGGTGGCTGCGCAGGTACTCAATGTCGAGCACGGTTTCGGGCTGCTGCGCCGTGAAATAGGCCACCAGACGCTTGTCTCCGGGCACATCCTGACGGCACAGCACCACGGCTTCGCGGACCTCGGTGTGCTCGGCCAGGCGTGCTTCGATCTCACCCAGTTCAACGCGGAAACCACGGATTTTCACCTGATCGTCATTGCGACCCAGATAGTCCAGATTACCGTCGGCACGCCAGCGAACCAGATCGCCGGTGCGGTACAAGCGCGCTTCAGGGTCGCTGTCGAACGGGTCGGCGACGAATTTCTCAAGGGTCAGTTCATCACGATTCAAATAGCCCCTGGCGACACCCTGTCCGCCGATATACAGCTCGCCGGGCACGCCCAACGGCACCGGCTGGCCTTGGCTGTCGAGCACATACAGGCGGCTGTTGCCCACCGGTTTGCCGATAGGCACCGAGCCATTGCCGGCCGAAGTAATCTCGTAGGTCGCGGAAAAGGTTGTGGCTTCGGTCGGGCCATAGCCGTTGAGCAGATGTTGCGGAGGACTGTTGGCCAACACCCGGCCTATGACGGCAGGGTCCAGCACATCGCCGCCGACAATCAGGTAGCGCAGGCGTGAAAAGGCTTCGCCCAGCCCCGAAGCATATTGATGGAACAACCCGGCGGTCATCCACAAGACAGTCACCGCCTGTTCCAGCAGCAGGCGCTGGAAATTCATCGGCGACAGCAAGTCGCTCTGCCCGATCACCACCACGCAACCGCCATTGAGCAACGGCGCCCAGACATCCAGCGTGCTGGCATCAAATGCCGGGTTGGAAGCGAACGCTACGCGATCCTGAGCATTGAAGTCGGCATAACCGTTGTTGATCACCAGCCGGGTGATGGCCCGATGCGGCACCAGTACACCTTTCGGAATGCCCGTCGAGCCAGAGGTGTACATGATGTAGGCGACGCTTTCGCTGGACTGCGGCAATGCCAGATCAGTGTCTTTCAGACCGTCCAGATCCAGCACGTCGAGATCGACACGCTGGGCAGTGGTTGTCAGTGATACGTGGCTATGGGTCAGCAGGACATGCGCCTGGCTGTCCTCGATCATGAACGCCTGACGTTCGACCGGTGCGTTGATGTCCAGCGGAACGTACACTGCCGCGCATTTGAGCACTGCCAGCTGACTGGCGAGCAAGTCATGGCTGCGCTCCAGCAGAATAGCCACGCTGTCGCCCGGCTGTACGCCAAGGCCCAGCAGATGCCGCGCCAGGCGATTGGCCCGGGCGTTGAGTTCGGCGTAACTCACGGCAACGCCGTCGTGAATCGCCGCGCAAGCTTCGGGGCAGGCCCTTACCCGGGCCTCGAACAGGCTGTGTACGGTCTGTTGCCGCGGGTAATCCCGCGCGGTGTCATTGAACGCTACCAGCAGTTGTCGTTGTTCGGTTTCCGGCACCACCGGCAGGTTGCAAACTGCTGAATCCGGTGCGGATTCAAGGGCCTCCACCAGATGGCTCAAGACGGTCTGCATATAAGCGCAGATCCGCTGGCCATCGAAGCCGGCGGCCACCTGCACGCTCAACAGGAAGCCGTCGCCTTGATCGTCCACCGACAGGCTCAAGGGGTAGTTGGTCCGTTCGCGTACGCCGAGCACCTGGGCACCCGCCCAACGATCGCCACCGCTGGCTTCACGTGCCGGGCTGTGGCGATAGTTGAGCAGCGCGCTGAACAGCGGCGACGCTGCGGACACCGCGCTGCAACGTTGAGCAAGCACCAAAGGCGCATGTTCGTGGCCGAGCAATGCGGTCAAACGGGCATGGGTGCGACGTACCGCCTGACGTACGGCGCAGGTACCGACATCGACCCGCAGCGGCAAGGTATTGATGAACATCCCCAGCGCGCGGTCGGCACCCATGCCGCTTTGCATACGCCCCAGCAACACGGTGCCGAAGACCACGTCTTCGCGTCCGCTGGCGCTGCCCAGCACTCGCGCCCAGGCCAGGTGGTGCAGGCTTGCTGCACTCACTCCCAGTTGCCGCGCCTGAGTGCGCAGACGCTGACACAGATCAGGCGCAAGCGCGTGGCGAACCTCCTTGATGCCCTGCCCGTCACCCTGCACCTCAAACAGACCGAACGGCAGGGTCGGTTCATCGACATCACCGAGCATCTCGCGGAAGAATGCTTCGTGTTGCTCGCCACTCACGCCCAGACGGGCCTGGCCCACGTAATTCCGGTAAGGCATCGCTGCCGGCAGTTGCGCCGCCGTGCCTTGCAAGTGGGCGAGCATTTCTGCGCTCATCACGTCCAGCGCGGTGTGGTCGAGGGCAATATGGTGGAACAGCAGGATCGCCACCCAGCGCTGGTTCTCCGAGTCCTCGGCAAAGGCCAGGTGAATCAGCGGGGCCCGACTGAGGTCGAGACGGCACACACGCGGATCAAAACGGCTTTGCAACTGAGCGACGATATCGCCGCCGTCCGGGGCCAGGGTGATCTGCTCCATCGACAGTTCCACCCGGCGCAAAGCCACTTGCAGCGGCTGTTCCAGGCCTTCCCAGACCAACGCTGTGCGCAGGATGTCATGGCGATCAATCATCGCCTGCAAGCCTTCGGCAAAGCGTCGTACGTGTGCCGGATCGCGCAGTGCGCAGGTCGCTTGCAGCAGATACGGGTCGCCCTGTTCGGCCGCGATATGGTGATAAAGAATGCCTTCCTGCAACGGCGCCAGCGGGTAGATGTCCTGCACGTTCGCCGCGCCACCGGGTACGCTGGCGACAATGCGCTCGATACTCGCCTGGTCCAGCGTGGTGAGCGTCAGCATCTCCGGAGTGATGTGTGTGCAACCCGCAGGAATGCCGTTGGCCGGAACCTCGATCTCGATGCCGCCGCCCACCGCCGCCGCCAGTGCGGCAAGGGTGGGCTGGCCGAACAGGACGCGGACATCGGCGCTCAGGCCAACCTGCCGCATGCGCTCGATCAGCTTCACCGCCAGCAGCGAATGACCGCCCAGCTCGAAGAAATGGTCCTGTCGACCGACCCGTTCCACACTCAGCACTTCGCACCAGAGCGCCGCCAGCGTGGTTTCGGTGTCGCCGCGCGGGGCCTGATAGTCGCGGCTGACGAAGGCATCGGCCGATGGTTGCGGCAACGCACGACGATCAAGCTTGCCATTGGGCGACACCGGCATTTTTTCCAGGTGCACATAGGCTGCCGGGACCATGTAGTCCGGCAGCAGTGCCTGTAAATGCACGCGTATCTGGTCGGCCTCGGGCACAACCTGGCCGGCCTGCACGCTGAAATAAGCCACCAGGCGCTTTTCACCGGGAACGTCTTCGCGGGCCAGCACTGCTGTATCGCGCAGCCCCGGATACTGACCGAGGCGTGCCTCGATTTCCCCCAGTTCGATACGAAAGCCACGAATCTTGATCTGATCGTCGTTACGGCCCAGGTAGACGATCCTGCCGTCCGCCTGCCAGCAGCCCAGGTCGCCGGTCTTGTACAGACGCGTGTATGGGTTGCCGACATCGCTGGCGGCAAACGGATCAGCGATGAAGCGTTCGGCGGTCAGGTCATCGCGGTTCAGGTAACAACGGGCGACGGATGCGCCGCCGATGTACAGTTCACCGGCGATACCCACCGGCACCGGGCGCATGTGTTCGTCAAGCAGGTAGATGCGGGTGTTGGCCACCGGCTGGCCGATGCTCGGCAAGGTCGGCCAGGTCTGAGGGTCGCCGTCGAGGGTCAGCGCCGTGACCACATGGGACTCGGTCGGGCCGTAGTGGTTGTGCAGGCGGGCGTCGCTCAGACGGGCAAAGAACTGCCGCATCGGTTCGGTAATTCGCAGTTGTTCGCCAGCAGTGATCACGTCCTGCAACAGGCACTCAGGCTGTTCGGTCTCGGCCGCCATGGCCTCGGCCAACGCTTGCAGGGCAATGCACGGCATATACAAGCGCTCGATGCGCTGTGCGCAGACATGCTTGAACAGGCGACGGAAATCCAGACGAATATCGCTGTGGATCAGTGACAGTTCGCCGCCTGCGCACAAGGTGCTGAAGATTTCCTGAAAGGCCACATCAAAACCCAGCGCCGCGAACTGCAAGGTGCGTTGCTTTGGGCGACGCTGCTCGACAGTCTGGGTGATCTGCCAATGCAGCAGGTTGACCAGCGGCGCATGGGGCATGGCCACGCCTTTGGGCTGGCCGGTAGAGCCGGAGGTGTAGATCAGGTACGCCAGGTGCTGTGCACCAAGCCCCGCGAGCTGCGGATTGGTTGCCGGCTCACTGTCGATACCGCTCTCGGCGCGGGCGTCAGCTTCCAGCAGGACGATCGGCATGGAAGCCTGCGCAAAGCGCTCGCGCAAGCCGCGCTGGGTCAACAGTATTTTCGGCGCGCTGTCTTCTAGCATGAAGGCCAGGCGTTCGGCAGGATAGGAAGGGTCAAGCGGCACATAGCCGGCACCGGCCTTGAGAATACCCACCAGGCCGGCGATCATTTCCAGACTGCGCTCCACGCAGATCGCCACACGGTCATCAGCGCCGACGCCTGCAGCGATCAACCGGTGGGCAATCTGATTGGCCCACTGATTGAGCTCGGCGTAGCTCAGCCGCTGGCCTTCGTAGGTGACCGCCACCGAATCCGGCTGCGCAGCCGCCTGGGCCTCGAACAGTTGGTGCAGCAAAAGGTCTTGCGGGTAGGCGCTATCGAACGCGTTGAAGTCTTCCAGCAATTGGCGACGCTCGTGCGCGGGCAACCAGTCGAGGCTGTGCAAGGGCGCATCGGGCCGGCTGTCCAGCGCGTCGGCCAGTTGCTCCAGCACGCTATGCATGTAACCGCAGATGCGCCGGGCATCGATTCCGGCCACCGCCTGAACGGTCAGGCCGAAGGATTCGCCGAGGTCGTCCACCGATATCGACAACGGGTAGTTGGTGCGCTCCTCACCGCCGAGTACCTCGACACCGCCCCAGAGTCTGGTCTGCCCCGTCTCTTGAGGTGTCCGGGCACCGACCGCGACATGGCGGTAGTTCATCAGTGCACTGAATAACGGTGTCGGTGCCGCCACGCCACTGCATCCCTGAGCCAGTGACAGCGGTGCATGCTCATGACTGACCAACGCCGCCAACCGTGCGTGGGTGGTTCGCACTGCAGCCTGAATGCCCTGCTCTCCGGCAGCGACGCGCAATGGCAAGGTATTGATAAACATGCCCAAGGCCCGCTCGGCGCCTTGACCACTGAGCAAGCGGCCCATCAGCACAGTACCGAAGACCACGTCCTGACGACCCGACAGGCGCCCGACCACCTGTGCCCACGCCAGGTGATGCAGGCTGGCATTACTGACGCCCAATCGCCGGGCATGGGCGCGCAGACGTCCGGCCAGCTCCGGTTCGACCGGCAGCAGGGCTTCATCGACTCCGCCACCGTCGCCTTGCACGTCTTGCAGGCCGAACGGCAGGGTCGGCTCGTCAACATCTGCGAGCATGTCGCGGAAAAACGCTTCGTGCTCTTCGCGGCTCACGCTCAGTCGCGCCTGCGCCACATGATTTCGGTACGGCACCGACGCGGGCAGATGTTCGCCGCGCCCTTGTCTGAACGCCTCGATCTCTGCGCCGAGCAAAGCCAGCGAGGTGGCGTCGTCGATCAGGTGATGGAACAGCAACACCGCAACCCAGCTCTGGTCGACGGGATCTTCGGCGTAGTGCAGGCGCATCATCGGAGCCTGATGCAGATCCATACGTATCCGCCGTGGATCGAACCGGGCCTGCAACTGGGCCGCGACATCACCCTGGTCCGGGTGCGGTAAAAACGCCTCGACCCGCAGCCGTGCTTCACGCCAGACCACCTGCACCGGCTCGTCGAGTTCTTCCCAGGCCACCGCCGTGCGCAGAATGTCGTGGCGATCGATGACCTGCTGCAAGGCTTCCGTGAAATCCAGCAACTGTTCGAAGCTATTGACCCGCAACAGGCCCCGCAACAGGTACGGATCACCCTCCTCACTCGTCAGATGGTGATAGAGGATGCCTTCCTGCAAAGGCACCAGCCCATAGATATCCTGCACATTGCTTACACCGCCCGGCACGGTGGCGACCACACGGTCGATCTGAGCCTGGGTGAGTCGGGCCAGAGGTAGCATGTCCGGGGTAATGTGCCGACAATCGGCGGAAATCCTGTTGGCGGGTGCTCCAACGTCTGTGGCCTTGCCGCTGGCGGCCGCCAGGGAGGCCAGGGTCGGCTGGCCGAACAGCACGCGGACGTCGGCATTCAGACCGACCTCGCGCATGCGTTCGATCAGTTTCACCGCCAACATCGAATGTCCGCCCAGTTCGAAGAACTGGTCATGACGGCCTACCTGCTCGACGCCCAGTAACTCGGTCCACAACCCGGCCAGCCGGGTTTCCGCCAGGCCTTGCGGTGCCTCGTACTGACGCCGGGCATAGGCCTCGGCAGCAGGCAGCGGCAATGCCTTGCGGTCGAGCTTGCCGTTGGCGGTCAGCGGGAAACGTTCCAGGCTGACAAAAGCGCCTGGCAGCATGTGCTCGGCCAGCGACAGACGCAGCTGTTCACGCAAGTAGGTGGCGTCCAGTTCCTGCCCCGCCGTGCCGATGACATAGGCCACCAGACGCTTATCGCCCGGTTCGTCTTCACGCACCACGACCACAGCGTCACGCACGCCTTCGCAGGCGCTCAATTGGGCCTCGATCTCGCCCAGCTCGATACGGAAACCGCGAATTTTTACCTGTTCATCATTACGGCCCAGGTATTCCAGGCTGCCGTCCGGCAACCAGCGACCCAGATCGCCGGAGCGGTACATTCGCGCGCCGGGCGCCGAGGCAAATGGATCGTCGAGAAAGCGCGTCGCGTTCAATTCATCGCGATTGAGGTAGCCACGGGCCACGCCTGCCCCGCCAACGTACAACTCGCCCACTGCACCCGGTGGCAGCGGATGGCCGTAGGCATCGAGAAGGTACAGCTGCAGGTCGGGAATGCGTTTGCCGATCGGGCTGGCACCAAGGCGCTGGGCGTCTTCGGGCTGCAACGGGTAATAGGTCACGTGCACGGTGGTTTCGGTGATGCCGTACATGTTTACCAGTTGTGTGTCGGCATTCACGTTGCGGGCGTTCCACGGCTTGAGCATCGCCGTTTCCAGCGCTTCACCGCCAAAGATCACCTGACGCAGCGAATGTGCCTGCTCATGCTCGCCCTGGGTCGCAATCAGTTGGCGGAACGCACTTGGCGTCTGGTTGAGCACCGTCACCCCGGCGCTGCATACCAGGTTGTAGAAGTCTTCGGGCGAACGGCTGACCAGTTGCGGGACGATCAACAGACGTCCGCCGTGCAGCAATGCGCCCCAGATTTCCCAGACCGAGAAGTCAAAGGCGAACGAATGGAACAGCGCCCAGACATCCTGTTCATTGAAGCCGAACCAGTCTGCGGTGGCCGAAAACAGCCGCGCCACGTTGCGATGCTCGACCATCACGCCTTTGGGCAGACCTGTGGAGCCGGAGGTGTAGATCACATATGCCAGGTTCGCGGCCGTCAGCCCCGGCACCTGCGGATTGCAGACGGATTCGTCCTGCAGATCGGTATCGTCGAGACTGATCACCGGCACTTCCGACACTGGCAGGGCTTGCCGCACTGACTGCTGGCTCAACAACGCCACCGGTGCGCTGTCGCCAAGGGTGTAGGCCAGACGTTCAAGGGGATACGCGGGATCCAGCGGCACGTAACCGGCGCCGGATTTGAGAATACCCAGCAGGCCGATAATCATTGCCGGGCCGCGTTCGACGCAGATCGCCACCCGATCATCCGGACGAACGCCATGGGCCAGCAGGCGGTGGGCAACCTGGTTGGCGCGGGCGTTGAGTTCGCCGTAGCTCAGGGTCTGCTCTTCGAACACCAGCGCGACGGCGTCCGGGCGCTCTGCGGCGCGGTCTTCGAACTGCTGGTGGATCGTCAGGTTCTCGGTGGAATGTGGCTGAGCGGCATTCCATGCCTGCATCTGGAGGTGGTCGCTCTTGCTGATCAGCGAGAACTCATGCACCGGCCGTTGTTCGTTCGCCAGGCCCTGCGCCATGACATGCTGCAAGCGCTCGGCAAGGGGGGCGATCTCGTCATGCTGAAAAAACGCCTCGTTGTAGATGAAGTGCAGCCACGATTCAGAGTCGCACGTGTTGGTGCGCAGGTGGATGGCCAACGGTGTCTGTTCGTGATTATTCGAACCCTTCACGACGCGGGCGGTTGCCTGGCCGAAGCGCAGCAGATGGTTTTGCCGCTCGTAGGAGAATGTCAGGTCGAACAATTGCGTACGCTCGGTACGGCGTAATTCCAGCAGCCGGTTGAGGTCGCTGACCGGAAACCGCTGGTTGCGGTAATCCTGCTTGACCGCCCGACCGATGCCCTGGACCAATTCGGCGAACGGCAGGTCGTGACTGAATTTAAGGCGTACCGAACTGAGTTGGGTAAAAAGGCCGAGGGTCTTCTTGTAACTGGCATTGGAGCGGTTGAGAATCGGCAAGCCGATGACCAGTTCATCACGCTGGTAGGTACGGGTGAAATACACGTAAAGCACGGCCAGAAAAACGTGGAAAGATGAGGCGTTCAGGCGCAGGGCCAGGTCTTCCATCTGCTGATCCAGCTCACGGGCCAGACCGTAACGGAGGTGGCCGCTGCGGCTCGGTAGCTGATTCTGATCCTCGGCCTGGCGCGGGCGTGGTACCAGCAAGGGCTCGGGGATGTCGCGGTACTTGTCCAGCCAGTAGGCCTGATCGAGGGTAAAACGTCGCGACCCGCGATACTGACAGTCGTCCTCTATGAAATCGATATAGGACGGCGCAGCCAGATCGGGCGTGTGCTGATCGCACAATGCGTTGTAAATATCACTGAGGGACTTGGAGACCCCGTCGATGCTCCAGCCGTCGAGCGCAATGTGATGGGCATAAAACACAAAATAAAAGCGCTGTGCTTCCAGCTTGAGAAAATGCATTCGGAACAGGGGCCCCCCCTCCAGCTTGAACGCTTGTTCAAGCTGAGCCTGGACCCAGTGTTCGGCGGCCTGATGCGGGTCGTCCTGCCCTTGCAAGTCCAGCGGTGTCACGGGCATAGGCATGCTCGTGGCAAAGGTTTGCAGCGGCACGCCCTCCTCGTCACGTTGATCGAGCAGGACCATGCGCAGCGCATCGTGCTTCTCGATCAACAGGCCCATGGCTTGCACGAACAGATCGGAGTCGAGGGGGCCATCGATCTCCATATAGCCGCCGATGTTGTATAACGGCGAGTCGCCCTGGGTCATCTGATCCAGCCAGATATTGCGTTGCGCAGCGGTCAGGGCAAATGCCATACATTTCTTCTCGCAAAGGGTCGGCCTGGCCGCACACAAAAGGCAGCGAAAACCGGTAGTCGGATCAAGGCAGGGAGCGATCTGCTTCATGCAGTTTTGTGAAGGATCGTCCCTGGAAAGTTGAACAGCGCTTCAGTTCAGGCGCGCTTGCCCTGGACCTCGCACTTCACGTCGGAGACGATGCAACCGTCGACCAACTTGATGATGCGATCGGCCAGCTGGAAGTACTGGTCATCGTGAGTGATGATCAGTACCGTCTTGCCGCGCCGTTTGAGGTCTGGCAGCAGTTCCTCGTAGAAGAAACGCTTGAATGGCGGGTCCTGGTCGGCGGCCCATTCGTCCAGCAGGTAAATCGGACGGTCTTCCAGATAGGCGCACACCAGGGCCAGGCGTTTCTGCTGGCCGTATGACAAGGCTTTGGTAGTCGAATAACCGTGTCCTTCGATCTTGACCTTGTCTTCCAGGCCCAGAGTCGACAGGTATTTCTGCGCCTGGTCGGTGCTGGCCTGTTCTTTCTCGTCAGGACCTATCAACCGGTTGAACAGGTGGAAGTCGGAGAACACCGCCGAAAACAGATCGCGATAGTTGCTGCGCGAGTCGTCGGTGATTACCGTACCGTCGAGCAGTAGCTGACCTTCTTTCGGGATGTACAGGCCGCAGAGCACTTTGGCCAGGGTACTTTTGCCACAACCATTGCCGCCGACAATGTAGATCAACTCGCCGGAACGGATTGTCAGGTCGATAGGTCCCAGGGCAAAACCGGAGTTGCTCAGTGGGTCCTTGTAGCTCATGTGTATGTTCTTCAGCTGGATACTGTCCCAGGGCTTCTTATGGTCGAGGAACAGCACATTGTCGGCGTCGCCGGTTTCCGGTTCCGGATGCGCTTCGTTAATGGAAAAACCGAAGTCCGCCAGGCGCGTGCAGGCAATACGTCCCTGGGCCAGCATGGGCATGGCGCTGACCAGCATCACCAGCGGGCCCATGATGTACAGCACTGCCAGCACACTGGCGCTCATGGTCTTGGCATCGATGACAGCGAACATCGGCGCTGCGAACAGCAGGCAACCGACCAGCAGCGACAGGCTCAGTTGGCCAACGTTGTCGGCGGCAGTGAACCAGAGCCGTTCAATGTAGTTGTACTTCGCGACCCGGGCCGAAGACTCCTGGATCGCCGAGCGGCTGAACCAGCGGCGGCGAATACCGTTGAGTTTCAGTTCCTTGAGTCCGAACACCAGCGCGTGCGTGTGTTCATTGAACGCCGTGAACTCGTCGCGCACCTTGTGGCTGAACTTCATGCCGCCCATGAAAAGCACCAGGTACAGTGCAACCCCCAGCATCATAAGAGCGACGGTGATCGCGAACACCACCCAGGACAGGTAGGCAAGGTAGGCAATACCGAACAGAAACACAGCCGACTCCACCAGGATCGTTGGCATCATCAACAACGTAGCGTTGAGTTGCGGAATATCGCTGGTGAGCATCGTCAGGACATTCGGCGCACCGCGGCGGTCGACTTCCTCAAGCGGTGTGCCGAGGATCTTGCGGCACAGGGCAATACGCAGGCGGGTCATGATGCGCATGCTGGCGTAGGCCGGAAACAGCGCCGCACCGTTGCGGAACAGCAGCGCCACCGCGCTCAGACCAACGAACCAGAACAGCGACTGACGCTGAAAGGTCTCCTCGTGAATCGCCTGGTTGATCACATTGACCACGGCAATGGACGCCACGCCGCTGATGAGCCCGGTAACCAGCGTAAAGAACGTCAGCCAGGGATGGCTGCTCCACAACAGACGCATGATCGAGCCCGGTCTGGTCTTCTTCTCTTGCTTGGTTTTCATTGGTTGCTGTCCTTGGATGCTTGGTCCGTGCGGGCGCTGGTGGTTGAAAGCCCTGACGGTATCAATGGATATCGATCATTCAGGCCGGTTGCCAGACATCGCCCCGAGCGGTCATTTCACCCATGGCCACAACGATCAGCCGCGGCTCTTCATAAGGATCACGGGCATGGGCGACGAGCATGTTGTCAAGCATCACCACATCGCCCTTGCGCCAGTCGAAGCGCACCGCGCAAGCCTCGTAGGCATCACCGATCAAGGCCATCACCGAATCTTCGATGGCTGAACCGTCGCCATAACTGACCAGCCGTGGCAGGCGGTCGGGGCCGAACATGTCGAGCAGGTCCTCGCGCAGTTCCTCGCCCATGCAATAGGGGTGATGCAACTGCACTTGATTGAAAAAGCAGCGCTCGCCGGTGAACGGGTGGCTGATCACCGCCGGGCAACGGGTGCGCAGCTGCAGCGTGTCGCCGTCAAGCCATTCGAAGTCTGTGCCCTGTTCGCGGCAACGCTGCTCGATGACGCTGCGCTCAGAGGTGCCGAAGAACGATTCCCAGCTTGGCTCGACTCCGGCAGTGAACGTGCGGCTGTAAAGCAGGCCTTTGCTTTCAAAGCGCTCGACCACCTCTTTGGGCAGGTAGGCAAGCACCTGGCGGATGTCCGCCAGCGGGGTCGCCCCGCCCACTTGCGATGGCTTCTCGCAGAAGAACCATTGCTTGCGAGGCCAGCTTTCCAGGTGCGAACTCTCATTGTGATACAGGATCATTTCGCGCTCGGGATATGGCGTTGAGCGATAGACATTGCGCCCGCCTTCCTTCTTCGGAAGATCGCCGTAGGTGCCGTGCAGGCCAGGCGACAGCGCCTCGGCAAATGCTTCGAAGGCGGCGACCGAAGGCAGGTCGAACCCGCGAAACAACACCGCGCCGTGACGACACAACAATGCCTCAATCGCTTCGCGTCGCGCGCTGGCCCACTGAACCGGGTCCAGTCCGTCAGCACATGGTTCGACGACCATCGGCAAACTGATGCCGGCAGCCAGCAGGGACAACCGCACCGAGCGGTCAGCGGCCCCGTCGGGCCACGTTGGCGCATCCGCTTGCTGTTGCTCAGCGAAAACGGGCGCAGTGTCAGCTTGAAGACTCATGAACAAACTCCTGGACCTCAGCCCTTCACATCCACGTTGTTTGGCGCCAGACCAACACGCTCCGGCACCGCGCAAGAATAAAAACACTGATGGCCCGGGGGCGTCTGTCACCGCAATCCGGGACAGCGGTCGCGCAGAGCGTCAATACGTACTCATTGCGTTCGGCAGGGCTTTGTCCCCATTTCCCTCGACAGACGCCGGCTGGCAGTCGGTGCTGAAATGCGCCAACTGCGGACCGTGCCGGCCCTTCGAACGGATCCTTCAGGCCGCAGGGATGTCTCGAGTGCAGCGGATCTGAACGCTGCACCTGGTTACTACACAGGAGCCTTGGTCATGCCGATTAAGAACACTGACGAATCGCCTTGCGCCGCGTCAGCCCCTCTCAAGCCCGGTGCTTTCCTGCACGAGATATTCAGTGACAGGGCACGTCAATTTCCTGAGCGCACCGCTGTCAGCGATGCGGCCCGGACGTTGAGCTACGCACAGCTCGACGCGCTCTCGACGAAGCTGGCTGCACGTTTACGCGATGAAGGTGTGACCTATGGCACGCGTGTGGGTATGTACCTGCCGCGCAGCGTCGATCTGGTCACCAGCTTGCTGGGTATTCTCAAGGCCGGTGGCACCTATGTGCCGGTCGACCCGCAATACCCCGGCAAACGCGTCGAGCACATCGTGCGCGACAGTGAGTTGAACCTGATCATCGGCGATGCCGCCAACCTGCCGAACATACCGTCTCTGCGTGTATTGGCACTCGACGAGTTGCTGTCCGCACCGGCGCTGCAACCGGCCGCTGAAGACACCCGTATCGACCCGAGCAATTCCACTGCCTACATCATCTACACCTCGGGATCCACCGGTGAGCCCAAGGGTGTGCAGGTTTCCCATGGCAACGTCAGTCGCCTGCTGGAAAGCACCCAGCGCGCCTTTGGCTTCAACGCCCAGGACGTCTGGTCGATGTTCCACTCCATCGGTTTTGACTTCTCGGTCTGGGAAATCTGGGGTGCCCTCGCCCACGGCGGCCAGGTGGCCGTTGTCCCGTATGACGTTTCGCGCTCGCCTGCCAGCCTGCGTCAATGGCTCGCCGATCAGCGCATCACCGTGCTCAGTCAGACGCCATCGGCCTTCCGTGGTCTTGATGAAGCCGACCGTGGCAACACTGCTCCTCTGGCGCTGCGCTACGTGGTGTTTGGTGGCGAAGCGTTGCCCGCCACTGTGCTGCGTCCCTGGGTCGAGCGGCATGGCGACCAGAAACCTGCGCTGATCAACATGTACGGCATCACCGAGGCCACCGTTCACACTACTTTCAAGCGAGTGTTGGCGCAGGACCTGGAGTCAGCGGCCATGGTTTCGCTGGGCAAGCCGCTGGACGGCTGGCGCCTGCACCTGCTTGACGCGAGTCAGGCCCCGGTCGCGCAAGGCACCACTGGCGAGCTGTACATCGAAGGTGCCGGTGTGGCTCAGGGCTATCTGAACCGTGAGGCGCTCAATGTCGAGCGATTCGTCGAATTGCCTGGTGCTGTACGCGCTTACCGTACTGGCGACCTGATGACCCTGGAAAGTAATGGCGAATATCGTTACGCCGGTCGCTGCGACGAGCAATTGAAAATCAGCGGGTTCCGCATCGAGCCCGGCGAGATCGAAGCCGCTCTGCAAGCCAGCCCGAATGTGGCTGCCGCGCATGTCGGTGTACATGATTACGGTGATGGCGACCTGCGCCTGGTGGCTTACGTGGTGCCAGGCCAGGGCGTCGATGCCTGGACCGAGCAGACCCGCAGCGAAGTTGCCGCATTGATGGCCGACAGTTTGCCGGAGTACATGCGCCCTTCGGTGTATGTGCCGCTGGCAGAGTTGCCGGTCACCCACCACGGCAAAATCGACAAGACACAACTGCCCTCGCCTGTCGCCGGGACGACGTCCTTGCGCGCAGCAGACGTCAAGGGCCTCAGTGAGCAGGAGCACTTCGTGCTCAAGGTCTGGAGCGAAGACCTGGGCCTGAAAAACATCGGCGTCAACGATGACTTTTTCGACTTCGGCGGCACTTCTTTGGCACTGATCCGTTCGCTGAGCAAGCTCAAGACGCATTACAAAATCAACCTCGACCCGGGAATCCTGGCGGATGGCGCAACGGCCAAAGTCCTGGCCGACCACATCTCTCGTAGCCTTGTTCAAGCCCATTGACCGAAAAGGAAAAGCTCATGAGCAAAAAATTCGCTTTAACTGCGGAACAGCGTGCCTCGTTCGAGAAAAACGGTTTTATCGGTCCGTTTGACGCCTATTCGCCGGAAGAAATGAAGGAAACCTGGAAGCGCACCCGTCTGCGCCTGCTCGATCGTAGCGCCGCGGCCTACCAGGATCTGGACGCCATTTCCGGTGGCACCAACATCGCCAACTACGACCGCCATCTGGATGATGACTTCCTGGCCAGCCACATCTGCCGCCCGGAAATCTGCGACCGTGTCGAAAGCATTCTGGGTCCTAATGTGCTTTGCTGGCGCACCGAGTTCTTTCCCAAATATCCGGGCGATGAAGGCACCGACTGGCATCAGGCCGATACGTTCGCCAACGCCTCCGGCAAGCCGCAGATCATCTGGCCGGAAAACGAAGAGTTTGGCGGCACCATCACCGTCTGGACCGCGTTCACCGACGCGAACATTGCCAATGGTTGCCTGCAGTTCATTCCGGGCACCCAGAACAGCATGAACTACGACGAAACCAAGCGCATGAGCTATGAACCCGACGCCAACAACTCGGTGGTCAAGGATGGCGTGCGTCGCGGTTTCTTCGGTTATGACTATCGCCAGTTGCAGATCGATGAGAACTGGAAGCCCGACGAGGCCTCTGCCGTGCCCATGCAGATGAAAGCCGGGCAGTTCATCATTTTCTGGTCAACGCTGATGCACGCCTCCTATCCGCACAGCGGCGAATCACCGGAAATGCGCATGGGTTTCGCGTCACGCTACGTACCGTCTTTCGTGCACATCTACCCGGACTCGGATCACATCGAAGAGTACGGCGGTCGCATCAGCCTGGAGAAATACGGCGCGGTGCAGGTGATCGGTGACGAAACACCTGAATACAACCGCCTCGTGACCCACACCACACGCGGCAAGAAATTCGAAGCCGTCTGACCCGCCTGCGGCAGACGACAGTAGCCTCGCGCAACGTACCTGAGAAAAGCGCCCAAAAAGAGTACAGATCCATGACTATTTCCTCCGACGCAGCGATGCGTCTGTGCGAGACGGTGAGGATGCTCAGGCACCTTGCCCTCAATTTGCCCGATCCTGTATGCCTGAGCTTTCTCGTCCGGGACAACGGCTCGCTGCCAGAGCCGGCATGCTCCAGCGTTAGAGCCACAGAGCGGGCGATTAATGCCGCGTTTGCGCGCATCGGTGTGCGCACCCTGCAGTACTTGCATGGTGGCGAGGCGCAACTGTCGTCGTTCGAATACTTTATAAGCCGCAAAATCTGTGAAGCGCTCGACTACAGCTACGAGCACTTCGACGATGCTGCAGACGTCACTGCCTTCAATCGACTGCTCAAGCATTTTGAATTCAGCGGTGCAGTGCCGCACATCGAGACACTGCACCTGACCACCCGTGACAATGCCCCCTTGCTGGTGCATGCCAGTGCCAACCGCGAGCTGCCTCCCGTGGTTCTGGCACTGCCCTGCGGCATTCCGTTCGATCTCTGTCGCGACTGGTTCAATGCCTTGAGCGAGCGTTTTTTTGTCGTGACCTGGGAAACCCGAGGGCTGTTCGGTGACTGCGAGGCATTCGACCAGATTGCGGTGGACACCGATGCCCAGGTCGCCGACATGATCAGCGTGATGAATCACTTCAGGTTGTCGACCGCCCACCTGATGGGCATTTGCGGCGGCGCGGTGATCGCCCTGAGCGCCGCTGCCGAACATGCCGACCGGGTCAACTCCCTGAGCTTGTGGCATGGTGATTACAACCTGGACGACAACGACCTGCGCACCGCCCATCAGCAAAACTTCGAGTGGCTGATGGAAAGCGCTGCTCAGGATCGTGGTGAGGCTGCTGACCTGCAAGCGATGTTCCTCGACCAGGCGACGCTGGCCACCACTCCTGAATCCATCGCCCATGTGGTGCTTTACCCCTACGTCAATCCCGAGTTGTTCTATCGCTATGCGCGCTTGAATGACGCGCTGAACAAGACCGAGCTGGCACCACGACTGACGCGCATCACCGCGCCAACCCTGGTAGTGGCGGGCGATGCCGATTCGACTACGCACATCGGCGGCTCACGGCATATTGCCGCGTCGATCAAGGACGCCACGCTGCACGTAGAGCGCGATGGCAGCCACCTCGCGTTCTTCGCCTCCACCCTGCAATCGAAACAAACCGCCTTCCGCTTCATCGAGGAAGTTCTTCAGCCCGCCGTCGCCTGACAGTCACTCGATACCTCACTGAATAAAAAATGGGGGCTTAGGCCCCCAACTTCGCTCTGCGCCTCGTTCGACAGGCCAATCGAATCGGTCAAGGCGTCTATACCGGCGCAGCCTTGAATCATTGATCCCCCAGCCCGCAAGGCTACCGCGCGCACTTGTCCCAGCTTCCCATGACAGACATCCCCAGGTGGATGCTCTATTTTTTTTTCAATGTTCTTAATCCTCCCGCCGACTGGCAGTCGTCCTGCGCCATGCCGCGCCGCCCTTCGACCGGAGACGAGCCAATTGATTTCGCAAACAGGTGCTTTGAGATGAATTCGTTGATCGACAATCTGTGCACGCAAGAGCAAGAGCCTCTTCCGTTGGCTTCGGTTCAGCAAGGTATCTGGCTTGATCAGCTCGCCTATCCGCACCTGCCTTATTACAACATCGGCATGACTCTGGAGATCAAGGGCGACATCGATATTGCACTGTTCGAGAACGCCATCCAGAGGGTCATCGACAGCCATGACGCGCTGCGTCTGAGTTTCAGTCACGAGAGCGGGATGGGCGGCCAGCGGGTGCTGTCCGAGGCGCCGTTCAAGCTTGAAGTGACCGACTTGCCTGAGGTCGACGGCAACGTCGAGCATGCCATTGCGCATCTGCGCGAGTCCTTCCGCCAACCCTTTGAGTCAATGACCGGACAACTCTGGGAGTCGCGTCTGGTTCGTTGCGGGCCGCAGCTCTATTACTGGTTCAATCGCTTGCACCACCTGGTTGCCGACGGCATCGGTGCAGTGCTGATCGCGCATGCCGTGGACGATGTCTACTCGGGCTTGCTGGAAGGCAAGGAAGTGCTTGTCGAGGGATCTTCTTACCTCTCGTTCCTTGAGGAAGACAAGGCCTACATGACGTCTTCTCGCTACGAGCGTGATCGACTGTTCTGGGAGCAGGCCTACGCGCAACTGCCGCCGGTTCTGCTGCAACGCAAGGCAGATTTCAAGGCGGGCCTTTCCAGCGTTCCAGCCCCCAGTGACCAGGTTCAAGCCATGTTGCCCCGCGCGCTTTATAACGCGCTGACTCGGTTTGCCAGCGAATGCAACTTGTCCGTGGCTCATGTACTGGTCGGCGTGATCAGCACCTATTTCTGCCGCACTGTAGGCGTCGATGAGATCGTTGTCGGTATGCCGGTGCATAACCGTACCAGTGCTCGTCAGAAGGCCACCATCGGCATGTTTTCTTCGGTCAGCCCGATTCGCGTGGGCTTCGACCCGCATGAAACGCTGGTCGACCTGATGAATAACATCGGCACGCAACTACGTCGCACTTACCGCCACCAGCGTTTCCCGATTGCCGAACTCAACCGTAGCCTGCGGCTGGCGCAAACCGGACGCCACCAGTTGTTCGATGTTTCACTGTCATTCGAAAGCTTCGATGGTGACGTCACGTTCGGCTGCGATGACCCTGCGCGGGTGCTGATGCTGGACAACGGTTACGAGCAGACGCCCATGGCGATCTTCGTACGCGATTACCATCCCTCTGAAGACGTCCACCTGGATTTCAACTTCAACACGGCTTACTTCACCTTCGAGGAAGCGCAACGCGTACAGCAGCGCATCTTCGCCATGCTTGAAGCTGTGCTGAATCAACACGACACGCCCTTGGCGCACTTTCCGCTGATGAGCAGGAACGAGCATCAGCAACTGGCCACTTTCAACGAAACCGCCCTCGCCTATCCCCGCGATGTTCTGATTCACCAATTGATCGAACAACAGGTCGCCCAGCGTCCGGATGCCTGCGCGGTGCGCAGCGACAGCGGTCCGTTGCTCACTTACGCCGAACTCAACCAACAGGCCAACCAGCTTGCCCATCGTCTGATCGAACTGGGCGTAGAGCCGGATACACGGGTCGCAGTGAGCCTGCGTCGCGGCCCGGAAATGGTCGTGGCGCTGCTGGGTATCCTCAAGGCTGGTGGCGCCTACGTGCCGATCGACCCTGACCTGCCCAGCGCCCGCCAGGCCTATATGCTTGAGGACAGCTCGCCGCAGGCGCTGCTGACCACTCAGGATCTGCACGACAACCTGCCGGCCCTGGACCTTCCGGTGCTGGTACTCGATGGTCGCGATGACAACGCGCAACTGACCGAGCAGCCAACCGGCAACCCGGATGCCAAGGCCCTGGGCCTGCAGCCGAATCATTTGGCCTACGTGCTCTACACCTCGGGTTCCACCGGGCAGCCCAAGGGCGTGATGAACGAACACCTGGGCGTGGTCAACCGCCTGCTTTGGGCCCGTGACGCCTATCACGTGGACAGCAATGATCGTGTGCTGCAAAAGACCCCGTTCGGCTTCGACGTGTCAGTCTGGGAGTTTTTCCTGCCATTGCTCGCCGGTGCCGAGCTGGTCATGGCACGTCCCGGTGGCCATCAGGAGCCGGATTACCTGGCGCAGGTAATGAGTGACGCGGGCATTACCCTGCTGCACTTTGTGCCCTCGATGCTTGATGTGTTTCTGGAACACCGTTCGAATCGCGACTTCCCGCAACTGCGCCGCGTATTGTGCAGTGGCGAGGCCTTGCCCCGCGCGTTGCAGCGCCGCTTCGAGCAACACCTGAAGGGCGTTGAACTGCACAACCTGTATGGCCCGACCGAAGCGGCCATCGACGTGACTGCCTGGGAGTGCCGTCCGACGGATCCTGGCGAAAGCGTGCCCATCGGCCGTCCGATTGCCAACATTCAGATGCACGTGCTGGATGCCCTGGGCCAGTTGCAACCGCTGGGCGTGGCCGGTGAGCTGCACATTGGCGGCATCGGCGTGGCGCGGGGTTACCTGAACCAGACAGAGTTGAGTGCCGAGCGTTTTATCGCCGACCCGTTTTCCAACGATCCGCAGGCACGTCTGTACAAAACCGGCGACGTGGGTCGCTGGCTGGCCAATGGCGCGCTGGAATACCTGGGCCGCAATGACTTTCAGGTGAAGATTCGCGGCTTGCGTATCGAGATCGGTGAAATCGAGGCCGCCCTGGCCTTGTGCGCCGGTGTGCGTGAAGTGGTAGTGGTTGCCCGCGCAGATGACCCTGCACATCCGGACGACAAGCGTCTGGTGGCCTACTTGTGTGGCGAACCGACACCCGCCGAAAACCTGCGTAAAGAGTTGCTTGAACACCTGCCCGAATACATGGTTCCCAGCGCTTTTGTGCAGATGGACAGCCTGCCCTTGACACCAAACGGCAAGCTGGATCGCAAGGCCCTGCCTGCTCCGGATACGCAATCGCTGATCAGCCGTGGTTACGAAGCGCCGCAAGGCGAAGTGGAAACCCTGCTGGCGTCGATCTGGGCCGACGTGCTCAAGGTCGAGCAGGTCGGTCGTCATGATCACTTCTTCGAACTGGGTGGCCACTCGCTGCTGGCGGTAAAGCTGATCCAACGCATGCGCCAGGTCGGCCTGAGTGCCGATGTGCATGTGCTGTTCGGCCAACCGACCGTGGCGGCATTGGCGGCAGCAGCCGGTGGTGACTCGGAAATCGTGGTGCCGGCCAACCTGATTCCCGAACGTTGCGACCGTATCACCCCGCAGATGTTGCCGCTGATCAACCTCTCTCAGGCGCAGATCGACCACGTGGTGCAGGACGTGCCCGGCGGTGCTGCCAACGTGCAGGACATCTACCCGCTGGCACCGTTGCAGGCGGGGATCCTTTACCACCATATCAGTGCCGAACAGGGCGACCCTTACACCCTGAAAGCACTGTTTGCGCTATCTGACCGGGCGCGACTGGACGATTTCAGCGGCGCTTTGCAAGACGTGATAAACCGCCACGATATCCTGCGCACCGCAGTGCTGTGGGAAGACCTCGACGAACCGGTGCAAGTCGTGCTGCGTCAAGCTGAACTGCAAGTCACCGAGTTGTGCCTCGACCCTGCAGACGGCCCGGTTGACGAGCAATTACACCAGCGCTTCGACCGTCGGCATTACCGCCTTGATGTGCGTAATGCGCCATTGATGCGCATTGTCGTTAGCCATGACCCGGTCAACGACCGCTGGCTGGCGATGTTGCTGTCCCATCACCTGGTCAGCGACGCCACTTCCCTGACCGTGGTACTGCATGAAATTCAGGCGCACCTGCTCGGTCAGGGTAATGCGTTGGGTGAGACAGTGCCGTATCGCAACTATGTCGCCCAGGCTCGCCTGGGTGTCAGCGAGGCACAGCACGAAGCGTTCTTCCGCGAGATGCTCGGCGACGTCGATGAGCCGACGCTGCCGTTCGGTTTGCAGAATGTGCAGGACGGCGGCCGCGACCTCGAAGAGGCCAGCGTGACCCTGGCGGCCGAACTGAACCTGCGTTTGCGGGCTCAGGCCCGGCAGGCAGGCGTCAGCGTCGCGAGCCTGATGCATTTGGCCTGGGCGCGGGTGCTGGGCAATGTCTCCGACCGTGAACAGGTGGTGTTCGGTACGGTACTGCTGGGCCGTATGCAGGCCGGTGATGGCGCCGACCGTGCGTTGGGCATGTTTATCAACACCTTGCCGCTACGCGTCAATATCGACGCGACGACAGTGGCCGAGGGATTGAAGGCGACCCACCAGCGGCTGACCTCTTTGCTCGGACATGAGCATGCTCCGCTGGTACTCGCCCAGCGTTGCAGCGGTGTGGCCGCACCAACGCCGCTATTCAGTGCATTGCTCAACTACCGGCACAGCGTCGTGAGCGATGTTTCGGCAGAAGCTGCCACCGCCTGGGAAGGGATCGAGTCCTTCGGCACCGAAGACCATACCAACTACCCGTTGACCCTGAACGTCGATGACCTGGGCGATGACTTCACGCTCACCATTCAGGCCGTCCAGCAAATTAATGCCCAGCGCATCGGCGAGTACATGCAGGTTGCACTGCGCAGCATCGTGGAAGCGCTGGAACATACGCCGCAAGCTGCGCTGAACAGCCTGTCGATACTGCCGGACGATGAGCGCGAGCTGTTGCTGGCGGGCCTCAATGACACCGCCCACCCTTATCCGCGCGATGTTCTGATCCACCAACTGATCGAACAACAGGTCGACCAGCGTCCGGATGCCTGCGCCGTAAGCGGCGACAGCGGTCCGCTGCTCACCTACGCCGAACTCAACCAACAGGCCAACCAGCTTGCCCATCGTCTGATCGAGCTGGGCGTTGAGCCGGATACGCGTGTCGCGGTCAGCCTGCGTCGCGGCCCGGAAATGGTCGTGGCGCTGTTGGGTATCCTCAAGGCCGGTGGCGCCTATGTGCCGATCGACCCTGACCTGCCGAGCGCCCGCCAGGCCTATATGCTTGAGGACAGCTCGCCGCAGGCGCTGCTGACCACTCAGGATCTGCAAGACAACCTGCCGGACATTACGCTGCCGATACTGGTCCTGAATGACCATCAGGAGAGCGCCCAGCTTGCCGCACAGTCGTCCGCTAACCCGGATGCCAGGGCCCTGGGCCTGCAGCCGAATCATCTGGCCTACGTGCTCTACACCTCGGGCTCAACCGGGCAGCCCAAGGGCGTGATGAATGAACACCTGGGCGTGGTCAACCGCCTGCTCTGGGCCCGTGACGCCTATCACGTGGACAGCAACGATCGTGTGCTGCAAAAGACCCCATTCGGCTTCGACGTTTCGGTCTGGGAGTTTTTCCTGCCGCTGTTGGCCGGTGCCGAGCTGGTCATGGCTCGTCCCGGTGGCCATCAGGACCCTGACTACCTGGCGCAGGTAATGAGTGACGCGGGTATTACCCTGCTGCACTTCGTGCCCTCGATGCTCGATGTGTTTCTGGGACACCGCTCAACCCGCGACTTCCCGCAACTGCGCCGCGTGCTGTGCAGCGGCGAGGCCTTGCCCCGTGCGTTGCAGCGCCGCTTCGAGCAACACCTCAAGGGCGTTGAGCTGCACAACCTGTATGGCCCGACCGAAGCGGCCATCGACGTGACTGCCTGGGAATGCCGTCCGACGGATCCTGGCGAAAGCGTGCCCATCGGCCGTCCGATTGCGAACATTCAGATGCACGTGCTGAATGCCCTGGGCCAGCTGCAACCGCTGGGCGTGGCGGGCGAGCTGCACATTGGCGGCATCGGCGTGGCACGGGGTTACCTGAACCAGCCGGAGCTAAGTGCCGAGCGTTTCATCGCCGACCCGTTTTCCAGCGATCCGCAGGCACGCCTGTACAAAACCGGCGACGTGGGTCGCTGGCTGGCCAATGGCGCGCTGGAATACCTGGGGCGCAATGACTTTCAGGTGAAGATTCGCGGCCTGCGTATCGAGATCGGCGAAATCGAGGCCGCTCTGGCCAAACACCCGGCGGTCCATGAAGCAGTGATCACTGCTCGTGAAGATGTGCCGGGCGATAAACGCCTGGTGGCTTATTACACCCTGATCGCAGAGCATGCTTCGGTAGACATCGACAGCCTGCGCGCCTGGTTGCAGGAACAACTGCCGGCCTACATGATCCCGACGGCCTATGTGCTGCTCGACTCAATGCCGCTGACGCCGAACGGCAAGCTGGATCGCAAGGCGCTGCCAGCCCCGGACGGTGATGCGCTGATCACCCGTGGCTACGAAGCCCCGCAAGGCGAGACCGAAGAGCAGATCGTGGCTATCTGGCAAGACCTGCTGGGTGTCGAGCAGGTCGGGCGTCACGACCATTTCTTCGAACTCGGTGGCCACTCACTGCTGGCCGTCTCTCTGATCGACCGTCTGCGCAAGCAGGGCCTGAATCTCAACGTAAACACTGTATTCACTGCGCCCAGCGTGCGTGAAATGGCCTTGGCCATCAGCCAGGACAAACAAGCCCTGTTCCAGGCTCCGGCCAACCGCATCCCGGCCGACTGCACGCAACTAACGCCAGACATGTTGCCGCTGGTGAAACTGAGCGTTGATGAGATTGAACTGATCACCTCCGCCGTTCCCGGCGGAGCCGCCAATGTCCAGGACATCTACCCGCTGGTGCCGCTTCAGGAAGGCATCCTGTTCCATTACCTGCTGAATCGTGAACGCGACGCCTATCTGGTGCGCTCGACGATCGAGTTCGACAGCCGTGCGCGTCTTGACGCCTTTCTCGAGGGCTTGCAAACGGTTATCGACCGCCATGATGTCCTGCGCAGTTCGGTGCATTGGGTCGGCCTGCCGCAAGCGGTGCAAGTGGTGCACCGCCAGGCGCAGTTGCCGGTACATACTCTCACCCTGACGCCGGATGAAGACGCACTCAGCCAGGTGGATCGTCTCAGTGATCCAGGCCGTCTGCGTATGGATTTGCAACAGGCACCGCTACTACAGGCCTACATTGCTGGCGACCCGAACTCGGAGCGTTGGCTACTGGCGCTGATTGATCACCACATGATCAGCGACCACACCACTCTGGAACTCATACTCGAAGAAATTCGCCTGCTGATGCGCGGCCAGAGCGCAGAACTGCTGCCACCGCAGCCTTATCGGGAGTTTGTCGCACAGACCCTCGCCAGCCCTGCAAGTGCCCATGAAGCCTACTTCACCCGCCGTCTGGCCGATGTTGATTCACCCACCGTGCCGTTCGAACTGGTGGAAGTTCAGGGCGACGGCAACGACGTCGAAGAAGCCGAGCTGGCATTGAGCAGTGACCTCTGCGCAGGTATCCGGACTCAGGCACGGGAACGCGGCATGTCCCCGGCGGTTCTGTTCCATGTCGCCTGGGCTCAGGTGCTGGCCCGTTGTACCGGTCGCGATGATGTGGTGTTCGGCACCGTGGTCACCGGCCGCCTGCAAGGCACGATAGGTGCCGAGCGGGCCATGGGCATGTTCATGAACACCCTGCCGGTTCGCGTGCAACTGGCCACGCAAGGCGCCCAGGAACTGGTCGCGGCCACCCACCGTGATCTCAGCGAGTTACTGAGCCATGAGCAGGCGTCATTGGCCCTGGCTCAGCGTTGCAGTGGCATGGCCACGGCGGTGCCGTTGTTCTCCAGCCTGCTCAACTACCGGCACCAGAGCGAGGACAGCCAGTTGCAATGGCCGGGCCTGCGCTTGCTCGACAGCTCCGAGCGCACCAACTACCCGTTGTGCTTGTCGGTCAACGATTACGGCAGTGACATCGGCCTGTTGATACACGGCGTGCAGCCTGCGGATCCGCAACGCCTGTGCGCCATGATGCAGTGTGCCTTGGAGCAACTGACCGACGTGCTGGCGCACACACCGCAGATGGCCGTTACGCAGCTGGATGTGCTGCCTACCGCCGAGCGCAACCGGCTGCTGGAGACCTTCAACCAGAACCATCAGGACTACCCGAAAGACCTGTGCATTCAGCACCTGTTTGAAGCACAGGCACGGACGCAACCTGATGCCATCGCCGTGGCTTTCCAGGCGCAGCGCTTGAGCTATGCCGAATTGAACCGTCAGGCCAACCGTCTGGCTCATCATCTGATCGGCCTGGGCATTGGCCCGGATGATCGAGTGGCGATCTGCGTCGAGCGCGGCGTGGAAATGATGGTCGGCCTGCTCGGTGTGCTCAAAGCCGGTGCTGCTTACGTGCCACTGGACCCGGCATATCCGGCCGATCGCCTGACTTACATGATCGAAGACAGTACGCCGTCGGCGGTGCTGACACAGCGTCACTTGCAGGAATGTCTGCCGACCCTGACCTTGCCACTGGTGTTGCTCGACAACGATCAGCGCAACACCTTTACCGAGCGCGACGATAACCCGGTGGTGGAAACCCTCGGCGTGCGCAACCTGGCATATGTGATCTACACCTCGGGCTCCACCGGTAATCCCAAAGGGGTGATGATCGAACATCGCGGTCTGGTCAACTACAGCGTCGATGCGGTACGGCTGTTTGCCCTGTCCCAGAGCGACACCGTGCTGCAACAGAACACCTTGAACTTCGATCTGTCTGTGGAGGAGATCTTCCCGGCCTTGCTGGCGGGTGCCACCCTGGCGCCGAGCCGCGAGGTCTTCGGCAGCGAAGGGACTGAAACTCACGGCATTCATCCGACCGTCCTGCACCTGACCGCTGCGCACTGGCATACGCTGGTGGCCGAATGGCACAAGCAGCCGCAGGTCGCTGAGCAACGTCTGCAGCATGTGCGCTTGATCAACGTCACAGGTGACGCACTGTCGGCGCAGAAACTCAAGCTCTGGGATGAGATTCGCCCGACGCATACTCGCCTGATCAATACCTATGGCCCTACCGAGGCCACCGTTTCCTGTACCGCCGCTTACGTCAGCCACGATGCTGTAGCCGGCAGCGAAGGCAGTGGCAACGCGACCATCGGCAAGCCGATGGCCAACACCCGCATCTACCTGCTTGATGGCCACCAGCAGCCGGTGCCGTATGGCGCGGCAGGTGAGATTTTCATCGGCGGCGACGGCGTGGCACGCGGTTACCTGAACCTTGCCGAGGTCAACGCCGAGCGTTTCCTCGCGGATCCGTTCAGCAACGCCCCTGACGCCAGGATGTACAAAACCGGTGATCTGGCGCGCTACATGGCCGACGGTCGGATCGAGTACCTGGGGCGTAACGACTTTCAGGTCAAGGTGCGCGGTTTCCGTATCGAACTGGGTGAAATCGAAGCCCGTCTGGGCAATTGCGCCGGGGTAAAAGAGGCGGTGGTGATCGCTCGGGAAGATAATCCGGGAGACAAACGCCTGGTAGCTTATGTGGTTGCCCAGCCGCAAAGCCAGCTTACAGCCGCTGAGCTGCGCGCCGAACTGGCACCGCAACTGGCCGAGTACATGCTGCCAAGCGCGTTCGTGCTGCTTGATGAACTGCCGTTGACGCCGAACCGCAAGCTTGATCGCAAGGCCTTGCCAGCCCCGGATGCTGATGCGCTGATCAGCCGTGGCTACGAAGCCCCGCAAGGCGAGACCGAAGAGCAGATCGTGGCTATCTGGCAAGACCTGTTGGATGTCGAGCAGGTCGGTCGTCACGATCATTTCTTTGAACTGGGTGGCCACTCACTGTTGGCCGTCTCTCTGATCGAACGTCTGCGCAAGCAGGGCCTGAATCTCAACGTAAAGACTGTATTCACTGCGCCTACCGTGCGTGAAATGGCCTTGGCCATCAGCCAAGACAAACAAACTCTGTTCCAGGCACCGGCCAACCGCATTCCGGCCAACTGCACGCAATTAACCCCAGACATGTTGCCGCTGGTGGAACTGAGCGCCGCTCATATTGAACTGATCACCTCGGCCGTTCCCGGTGGAGCCGCCAATATCCAGGACATCTACCCGCTGGCACCGCTCCAGGAAGGCATCCTGTTCCATTACCTGCTGAATCGTGAACGCGACGCCTACCTGATGCGCTCGATGATCGAGTTCGACTGCCGTGCGCGTCTCGATGCCTTTCTTGAGGGCCTGCAAACGGTTATCGACCGCCATGATGTCCTGCGTAGTTCGGTGCATTGGAACGGCCTGCCGCAAGCGGTGCAAGTGGTGCACCGCCAGGCGCAATTTTCGGTACATACCCTCACCCTGACGCCGGATGAAGACGCACTCAGCCAAGTGGATCGTCTAACTGATCCAAGTCATCTGCGCCTTGACCTGCGACAGGCACCGCTACTGCTGGCCTACGTTGCCGGCGACCCAAACTCGGATCGTTGGCTACTGGCGCTGCTTGATCACCACATGGTCAGCGACCACGTCACCCTGGAGCTCATACTCGAAGAAATTCGCCTGCTGATGCGCGGCCAGGGCGCAGACCTGCTGCCACCGCAGCCTTATCGGGAGTTTGTCGCACAGACCCTCGCCATCCCTTCAAGTGCCCACGAAGCTTACTTTACCCGCCGCCTGGCTGATGTCGACTCACCCACCGTCCCGTTCGACCTGGTGGAAGTTCAGGGCGACGGCAATGACGTCGAAGAGACAGAACTGGCATTGAGCAGTGACCTCTGCGCAGGTATCCGGACTCAGGCCCGGGAACGCGGCATGTCCCCGGCGGTTCTGTTCCATGT
Organism: Pseudomonas sp. PvP027; assembly: GCF_017833005.1. NCBI lineage: Bacteria > Pseudomonadati > Pseudomonadota > Gammaproteobacteria > Pseudomonadales > Pseudomonadaceae > Pseudomonas > Pseudomonas sp. PvP027. Next base: position 307,193 of record NZ_JAFIBK010000001.1, read on the forward strand.
CGCCTGGGCTCAGGTGCTGGCCCGTTGCACCGGTCGCGATGATGTGGTGTTCGGCACCGTGGTCACTGGCCGCCTGCAAGGTACGGTCGGCGCCGAGCGGGCCATGGGCATGTTCATGAACACCCTGCCGGTTCGCGTGCAACTGGCCGCGCAAGGCGCGCACGAGCTGGTCATGGCCACCCACCGTGATCTCAGCGAGTTACTGAGCCACGAGCAGGCGTCATTGGCCCTGGCCCAGCGTTGCAGTAGCGTGTCCACGGCGGTGCCGTTGTTCTCCAGCCTGCTCAACTACCGGCACCAGGGTCAGGACAGCCAGTTGCAATGGCCGGGCCTGCGCCTGCTCGACAGCTCCGAGCGCACCAACTACCCGTTGTGCTTGTCGGTCAATGATTACGGTCGTGACCTCGATTTGGTGATACACGGCGTGCAGCCTGCGGATCCGCAACGCCTGTGCGCCATGATGCAGTGTGCCTTGGAACAACTGACCGACGCGCTGGCGCACACACCGCAAATGGCCGTTACGCAGCTGGATGTGCTGCCCGCCGCCGAGCGCAACCGGCTACTGGAGACTTTCAACCAGAACCGCCAGGACTACCCGACGGACCTGTGCATTCAACACCTGTTTGAAGCACAGGTACGGACGCAACCTGATGCCATCGCCGTGGCTTTCCAAGGGCAGCGCCTGAGCTATGCCGAATTGAACCACCAGGCCAACCGTCTGGCTCACCACCTCATCGGTCTGGGCATTGGCCCTGATGATCGGGTGGCGATCTGCGTCGAGCGCGGCGTGGAAATGATGATCGGCCTGCTTGGTGTGCTTAAAGCGGGCGCGGCTTACGTACCTCTTGACCCGGCCTACCCGGCCGAGCGCCTGGCTTACATGATCGAGGACAGTACGCCATCGGCGTTGCTCACTCAGTGTGATCTGCAGATGCGCTTGCCGACACTGAAATTGCCGCTGGTATTGCTCGACGAAGATCAACGCACCACCTTTACCGGGCGTGACGACGACCCGGTGGTGGAAGCCCTTGGCGTGCGCAACCTGGCGTATGTGATCTACACCTCGGGCTCCACCGGTAATCCCAAAGGGGTGATGATCGAACATCGCGGTCTGGTCAACTACAGCGTCGATGCGGTACGGCTGTTTGCCCTGTCCCAGAGCGACACCGTGCTGCAACAGAACACCTTGAACTTCGATCTGTCTGTGGAGGAGATCTTCCCGGCCTTGCTGGCGGGTGCCACCCTGGCGCCGAGCCGCGAGGTCTTCGGCAGCGAAGGGACTGAAACTCACGGCATTCATCCGACCGTCCTGCACCTGACCGCTGCGCACTGGCACACACTGGTGGCCGAATGGCACAAGCAACCGCAGTTGGCGGCTCAGAGCCTGCAACATGTGCGTCTGATCAACGTCACTGGCGATGCGCTGTCGGCACAGAAGCTCAAGCTCTGGGACGAAGTGCGCCCGGCGCACACTCGTCTGATCAATACTTACGGCCCTACCGAAGCGACGGTGTCCTGCACCGCCGCTTACGTCAGCCACGATGCTGTAGCCGGCAGCGAAGGCAGTGGCAACGCGACCATCGGCAAGCCGATGGCCAATACCCGCATCTACCTGCTTGATAGCCACCAGCAGCCGGTGCCGTATGGCGCGGCCGGTGAGATTTTCATCGGTGGCGACGGCGTGGCACGCGGTTACCTGAACCTTGCCGAAGTCAACGCCGAGCGTTTTCTCGCGGATCCGTTCAGCAACGACCCTGACGCCAGGATGTACAAAACCGGTGACCTGGCGCGCTACATGGCCGACGGCCGTATCGAGTACCTGGGCCGTAACGACTTCCAGGTCAAAGTGCGCGGGTTCCGCATCGAGCTGGGCGAAATCGAAGCACGCCTGGGCAATTGCGCCGGAGTCAAGGAGGCGGTGGTGGTCGCCCGTGAAGACAATCCGGGAGACAAACGCCTGGTGGCCTATGTGGTTGCCCAGCCGCAAAGCCAGCTTACAGCCGCTGAGCTGCGCGCCGAACTGGCACCGCAGCTGGCCGAGTACATGCTGCCAAGCGCGTTCGTGCTGCTTGATGAACTGCCGTTGACGCCGAACCGCAAGCTTGATCGCAACGCCTTGCCGGCTCCGCAAGCCAATGCCTATGCCAGCCGCGAACACGTGGAGCCGCAAGGTGAGACCGAGATTGCGCTGGCGCAGATCTGGCAAGACCTGCTCGATCTGGAACAGGTGGGCCGTCATGACCAGTTCTTCGAACTCGGCGGCCACTCCTTGCTGGCGATGCGTTTGATTTCCCAAGTGCGCCATCAATTGGGCGTTGAACTGGGTCTGGCCGCGCTATTCGCCCATCCCGAACTGAGCACCCTGGCCGTGGCCATTACCCAGGCCGGGCGCAGCAACTTGCCGGATATCGTGCCAGTGGCACGCGATCAGGCGTGGCCGTTGTCATTCGGCCAGCAACGTCTGTGGTTTCTTGCCCAGATGGAAGGCGCCAGCGCGGCCTACCACATGCCTGCCGGTCTCAGCCTGCATGGCAAACTGGATCTCGAAGCAATGCAACGGGCGCTGGAGCACCTCGTTGCGCGCCACGAAGGTTTACGCACCACCTTCATGCAGGGCGATGACGGACAGCCTCTGCAACGTATCAGCCCGGCAGATGTCGGCTTCAACCTGCACATCTACGATCTGCAAGGGCTGGCGGATGCCGAGGAAAAACTTCAGGCACTGGCCAGCGAAGAATCGCTGCAAGGCTTCGATCTGCAACAGGGCCCGTTGATTCGTGGCCGCCTGATGCGTATGGCCGAGGACCGTCACGTCCTGCTGCTGACCCTGCACCATATCGTTTCCGATGGCTGGTCGATTGGCGTGCTGACCCGCGAATTGTCCGCGCTCTATGCGGCATTCAGTCAGGGCCGGGACGACCCGCTGGCGCCGCTGGATCTGCAATACCTGGACTACGCAGTTTGGCAACGTCGCTGGCTCAGTGGCGATCTGCTGCAACAGCAAAGTCACTACTGGCAGCAAACCCTGGCAGACGCTCCGGCGCTGCTGATGTTGCCCACCGACCGTGCGCGTCCGGCGCTGCAGGACTATGCCGGCGCAGCACTGCCCATCGTTTTCGACAAAGACCTTACCCAAGGTCTCAAGGCATTGAGCCAACGCCGCGGCAGCACCCTGTTCATGACGGTCATGGCCGCGTGGGCCGGGCTGCTGGGACGCCTGGCGGGCCAGGACGAGGTGGTCATCGGTACGCCAGTGGCCAACCGTACTCGCAGCGAAGTCGAAGGGCTGGTGGGCCTGTTCGTCAACACCCTGGCGATCCGCGTCGACCTCAGTGGCAAGCCCACGGCAGAGACGCTGCTGGCGCGGGTCAAGCAGCAGACGCTGGATGCACAGGCGCATCAGGACTTGCCGTTCGAACAAGTGGTTGAAGTGATCAAGCCGGTACGCAGTCTGTCCCACAGCCCGGTTTTCCAGGCGATGTTGTCGTGGGAGAACAATGAGGCTTCTGATCTGACGCTCGGCGACATGACTCTGAAAAGCATCGAATTGGCCGCTGATACCGCTCAATTCGACCTGACGCTGGACATGGCCGAGGTGGATGAGCAACTGGTCGGCACGCTGGAGTACGCCACAGCGCTGTTCGATGAGAGCACCATGCGACGTTATCTGGGCTACTTCCAGCGTGTGCTGGAGGCCATGGTCGCCGACGACCAGCAGGTGCTGGAGCACGTCACCTTGCTGGGTGCCGACGAACGCGAGCATCTGCTGGCGGGCCTCAACGCAACAGAGGCGCCCTACCCGCAGGACTGCACGATTCATCAACTGTTCGAAGAAAGGGTTCAGGCGCAGCCCGACGCCATAGCCGTGTCCTTCGAGTCGCAACGCTTGAGCTATGCCGAATTGAACCGTCAGGCCAACCGTCTGGCTCATCATCTCATCAGCCTGGGCATCAGCCCGGACGATCGGGTGGCGATCTGCGTCGAACGTGGCGTGGAAATGATGATCGGCGTGCTCGGTGTGCTCAAGGCCGGTGCCGCCTATGTACCACTGGATCCGGCTTACCCGGCCGAGCGCCTGGCCTACATGATCGAAGACAGTGCGCCGTCGGCACTGCTGACCCAGCGTAATGTGCAGGCGCATTTGCCGACGCTGGACTTGCCGCGGGTGCTGCTCGATGACGATCAACGCGACACCTTCGTCGAACGCGACGACAACCCCGTGGTGGAAACCCTCGGCGCGCACAACCTGGCGTATGTGATCTACACCTCGGGCTCCACCGGCGTGCCGAAAGGCGTGATGGTCGAGCATCGCGGATTGCTCGCAGTCAGCGCGGCATGGGCGCAATTTTACGCACTGCACGCGCCACTCAATCACTTGCAGATGGCCGGGTTTTCCTTCGATGTATTCAGCGCCGACCTGATTCGCTCACTGGGTTTCGGCGGCACACTGGTGCTGTGCCCACGCGAGACCTTGATGGACCCGCCTGCGCTTTACCGTCTGATGCGCGAGGCGTCGATCGGTTTTGCGGATTTCGTGCCTGCCGTACTCAATTCGTTGCTGGCCTGGGTGGAAGAAGCGGGTCACGACCTGTCGTTCATGCGCACCGTGGTCTGTGGCTCGGATATCTGGACTGCGCACAGCGCCCGACAACTGCGCAAGCTTTGTGGCGATTACGTGCAGATCGTTCAGGCCTACGGTGTCACTGAGGCCAGCATCGACAGTACTTGTTTCGAGTTCGAGGCAACCAGCCAGGTCGACGGGGTCTTGCCGATTGGCCGGGCATTGGCCAACACGCGGATTTATCTGCTTGATGAGCTTGGCCAACCGGTTCCGCCGGGTGTTGTGGGCGAGCTATATATCGGCGGCGCAGGTATCGCACGCGGCTATCTGAATTTGCCGCAACTGACTGCCGAACGCTTCATGGACAGTCCTTTCGTGGCCGGCGAACGGCTGTACCGCAGCGGCGATATGGCTCGTTACCGGGCTGATGGCAATATCGAATTTCTCGGCCGCAACGACTCACAGGCCAAGCTGCGCGGGCTGCGTCTGGAACTGGGCGAAATCGAAGCACGTCTGGCCGAGGTCGCGGGCGTGCGCGAAAGCCTGGTTGTGATTCGCGAGGACAGCAGCGGAACGCCGAAACTGATCGCGTATCTTGTGGAAGATGCCGCCCGTGAATCTGCCAGCCCTGCCCTGACCCCACGCGCGCTGCGCCAGCAACTGCAACTCAACCTGCCGGAATACATGATCCCGGCAGCGTTCGTGCGCATGGCTGCCTTGCCGCTGAGCGCCAACGGCAAGCTGGATCGCAGAGCGTTGCCCGAGCCGGATGCCGAAGCCTTCGATCAGCATGATTTCGAAGCAGCCGATGGTCCGCTGGAGACGGCAATCGCCGCAATCTGGGCGGATGTGCTGGGCGTCGCACGCGTCGGCCGTCATGATGACTTTTTCGCGCTCGGCGGTCATTCATTGCTGGTCATGCGCGTGCTGGCTCAGGTCCGTCAGCAGTTGAATATGGAGGTTTCACCGTCAGCGTTTTTTGCAGCACCGGTGCTGCGGCAATTCGCCAAGCGGCTGGCCAATACGCAGGGCAACGCTGGTTTGGCGATCACACCTGTGCAACGTTCGGGTGCGCTACCGCTGTCGTTTGCCCAGCAGCGCCTGTGGTTTCTCGCGCAACTGGAAGGTGGCAGCGCCGCTTACCATATTCCGGTGGGACTGCGTCTGCGCGGCAGCCTTGATCAGGCGTCGCTGCAACGCGCACTGGACCGTATCGTGGCCCGCCATGAGGCGCTGCGCACGACCTTTGTAGAAGAGCAAGGACAGCCTCCGGAGCAGCGTATCTCTGCTCCTGAAACAGGTTTCAGACTGCAGTTGCAGGTACTGGCCGGGCAGAGCGATGCCGAAGAACTGTTGCTCGCCATCGCTGCACAAGAGGCCGGCGAGCACTTCGACCTTGTCAATGGACCGCTGGTGCGCGGGCGTCTGGTGCGCATGGCCGATGACGACCATGTGTTGCTGGTGACCATGCACCACATCGTCTCCGATGGCTGGTCAACCGGGATTTTGAACCGCGAGCTGGGCGCTCTCTATGAAGCCTTCCACCAGGGCGCCGAGGACCCATTGCCGGCCTTGCCAGTGCAATACGCCGACTACGCGCTGTGGCAGCGTGACTGGTTGAGTGGCGACGTGCTGCAACAACAGCGTCAGTACTGGCAGCAGGCCCTGGCCGGTGCGCCAGCCCTGCTGACCCTGCCGACCGACCGGCCACGTCCGGCGCAACAGGACTACAGCGGGCAGACGCTGGAACTGGTGCTCGACACACAATTGACCCATGGTCTCAAGGCGTTGAGCCAGCGCCATGGCAGCAGCCTGTTCATGACGGTCATGGCCGCCTGGGCCGCGCTGTTGGCACGTCTGTCCGGTCAGGATGACGTGGTGATCGGTACGCCGGTGGCCAACCGCATGAATGCCGAGGTGGAGAGCCTGATCGGGTTCTTCGTCAACACCCTTGCTGTACGGGTCGACCTCTCGGGCGCGCCGAGCGTCGAAGCGCTGGTGCAGCAAGTCAAACAGCAGACCCTGGCAGCACAGGCAAACCAGGACCTGCCGTTCGAACAAGTGGTTGAAGTGGTTCGCCCGCAACGCAGCCTGTCCCACAGCCCGATTTTTCAGGCGATGCTGTCCTGGCAAAACAACGAGGACACCGCTCTGGTGCTCGGCGACATGACCCTGCAAGGCGTCGCAGTGGCCGGTGATACGGCCAAATTCGACCTGGCGCTGGACATCGGCGAGATGGACGGGCAACTGATCGGCACGCTGGAGTACGCCACGGCGCTGTTCGACGAAAGCACCATGCGTCGTTATCTGGGTTACTTCCAGCGTTTGCTGGAAGCGATGGTGGCCGATGATCGGCAGGTGCTGGAGCAGGTGCCGTTGCTCGACACTGCGGAGCGCGAGTATCTGCTGAAGGATATCAATGCCACAGACCGCGCCTACCCTGCCGGTCAGTTGATGCATCGCTTGTTCGAGGCCCATGCCGAAACTGCACCGCAGGCAATTGCAGTCCGCCAGGGTGAGCGGACACTGACCTACGCCGAACTCGACAGCCGCGCCAACGCCCTGGCTCAGCACCTGCGTCAGCACGGTGTGATGCCTGGAACCCGGGTGGCGATTCTGCTGGATCGTTCGGTGGAATTGCTGGCCAGTATGCTGGCGACCCTCAAGTGCGGCGCGGCCTATCTGGCGCTGGATCGCCTGGCGCCTGAAGAGCGTCTGCGCTTCATGCTCGAGGACAGCGAAGCCATCATGCTGCTGACCCGTAGCGAGCTGACTGCACCTGAAATGACGCCGAGACTGGATCTGGACACACTGCAGCTGCCAGCGCTGAGCCAAGGGCCAGTCGTGCTTGCAGATCAAGTCGCAGGCGAGACCCCCGCGTGCATCATCTACACCTCCGGCTCCACCGGTCTGCCCAAGGGCGTGATCGTGACCCACAACGGCATTGTGCGGCTGGTCCAGGACAACGGCTACTACGAATTCTGCGCCGAGGACCGCGTGGCGTTTTCTTCCAACCCGGCGTTCGACGCCAGCACTCCGGAAATCTGGGGCGCGTTGCTCAATGGTGGCCAGTCGGTGATTATCGAGCCGCAGGTGCTGCTTGAGCCGGTGGCCTTCGCCGCTGTGCTCAAGCGCCACGAAGTGACAGCGATGATCAGCTCGACCGCCCTGTTCAACCTGTATGCAGGGTTGATTCCCGAGGCCCTGGCCGGCTTGCGCATGATCATGTGTGGCGGCGAGCGCGCTGATCCGGCGTCGTTCCGTCGAGTCCGTGAGCACTCGACCCAGGTGCGCCTGTTCAACGGCTATGGCCCGACCGAGGGCACCACTTGTGCCACCAGCTACGAAATCTTCGATGTACTGCCTGACACCCTGAGTCTGCCGATCGGCAAGCCCAACGCCAACGTGCGTGTCTATGTGCTGGACGCCCGGCGCGAGCCGGTGCCGATGGGTGTGGCCGGCGAGATCTACATCGGTGGCACAGGCGTCGCTCTCGGCTACCTGAACCGCCCGGAACTGACCGCCGAACGCTTCAGTGAAGACCCGTTCAGTCAGCAGCCCGGCGCGAGACTTTATCGCACCGGCGATCTGGCGCGCTGGTTGCCGGACGGCAACCTTGAATATCTGGCGCGTAACGATGGGCAGGTAAAGGTCCGCGGCTTCCGCGTCGAACTTGGCGAAATCGAAAGCGTCCTGCACTTGTGCGACGGCGTTCGCAACTCCGTGGTGGTGGCGCACGAAGCCAGCCCGGGTGACACCCGTCTGGTGGCTTATTACACCGTCCATGCAGATGCTGAAGCGCCTGATCCTGAGGACCTGCGTACACAATTGAGTGCCAACCTAGCGGAGTACATGGTTCCGAGTGTGTTCATGCGCCTGGATGCCTTGCCGCTGACGCTCAATGGCAAGGTTGATCAGAAGGCGCTGCCGGTCCCCGACCTGAATGCCATGTTCGAGCGAAGCTACGTTGCGCCGGAAGGCGCCACCGAACAGGCCCTGGCGGAAATATTCCAGGAACTGCTGGGCCTTGAACGAGTGGGTCGTCATGACGGCTTTTTCGAGCTTGGCGGTCACTCGCTGCTGGCTGCGCAACTGGTTTCCCGTGTGCGTCAGCAACTGAACGGCGACATGGCGCTGCGCCAGCTGTTCAATCACCCGACCGTGGCCGAACTGGCGAAGGTGGTCGACGGCCTGCAAGCGGTCGACACCGTCAGTATCGAACCCGTCGAGCGTAACGCGCCGTTGGCGCTGTCCTTCTCACAGCAACGCCTGTGGTTCCTCGACAGGCTCGACTCGGGTGCCAGCAGCGCCTACCACATGCCGATGTCGCTGCTGCTGCGTGGCGAGCTTGATCACCGCGCGCTCAAGGCTGCGCTCGACCGTCTGGTTGCGCGTCACGAAAGCTTGCGCACCACGTTCGAGTTGCACGGCGAACAGCCGGTGCAGGTCATCGCTGCGGCAGACAGCGGTTTCGCCCTGGCAGAGCAGGACTTGCGCTCGCAGCCTTATGAACAGGCCAGCCTCAGCGCTTCACGCATCGCCGACAGCGAGGTCGCTGCACCGTTTGACTTGCGTCAGGGCCCGCTGATTCGGGGCCGTCTGCTGCGCCTGGCGGATGATGTACACATGCTGCTGATCACTCAGCACCACATCATCTCCGACGGCTGGTCGGTAGGCGTGCTGGTCAAGGAATTTACCGCCCTCTACCAGGCGTTCAGTCAGCATCAGCCGGACCCGCTGCCGGCCCTGTCAATCCAGTATGCCGACTACGCCGCCTGGCAACGCCGCACCTTTACCGGCGAGCGCCTTGCCGAGCAGGCCAACTTCTGGCGTGAGCACCTGGGTGGTGCACCGACGCTGCTGTCGCTGCCCACCGACCGGCCGCGTCCGGCGGTGCAAAGCTACCGCGGCGGCGCTGTGCCAGTGACGATCGATGCAGCGCTTCGTCAGCGTCTGGAGCGCTTCTGCCAGACCCACAACGTCACCCTGTTCATGGGCCTGCTCAGTGCATGGTCGGTGCTTATGGCACGTCTGGGCAACGAGCAGGATGTGGTGATAGGCGTGCCGAGCGCCAACCGTGGCCGCACCGAAACCGAGAACCTGATCGGTTTCTTCGTCAACACCTTGGCCCTGCGCGTCGATCTGGCGCAGAACCCGAGCGTGGCGCAACTGCTGGAACAGGTCCGCCAGACCACGCTGGCGGCCCATGAGCGTCAGGATATTCCGTTCGAGCAAGTGATCGAGGCACTGCAGCCGCCACGCTCGATGAGCCATAGCCCGCTGTGTCAGGTCGCCCTGTCGCTGGATAACACCAGCATCGGTGGCGAGTTGCAGCTGCCGGGCCTTAGCCTGCATCCCGTATTACAAGCCCATGAAACCGCACAGTTCGACCTGATGCTGACCCTGGGTAGCGAAAACGGCGCTCTCACCGGGGTCATCGAGTACGCCAGCGACCTCTTCGACCGCTCCACCGTCGAGCGTTTTGCCCAGCATTTCCATACCCTGCTCGAAGCGATGCTCGAGGATGTCGCGCAACCTGTGCTCGGCCTGCCGTTGCTCAGCGCGGCGCAGCGTCTGGCCTCGCCAGCTCTGCTGCAGCCCAAGGCGGTATTCGCATCGGGCCTGATGGTGCATCAGCGCTTCGAACAGTTTGCGGCCGCCCATCCGCAGGGCATCGCACTGGTCTTTGCCGGGCATGAGGTGAGTTACCGGGCGCTCAACCGCCGTGCCAACCGTCTGGCCCGTGAACTGCTCGCCCAAGGCGTGCGTCCCGATGACCGGGTAGCGATCCTCGCAGAACGGGGCACACAGATGATCTGCGCGGTGCTGGCGGTACTCAAGGCCGGTGCGGCCTACGTCCCCCTTGACCCGGCTTACCCTGCCGAGCGTCTCGGCTACCTGCTGACAGACAGCGCGCCTGTGGCGTTACTGGCACAGTCTGCCTGCCTCGACGTGCTGCCAGCGCACAGCGTGCCGTTGCTGACCCTCGGCACGGACAATGACGATGCTGATTTGGCCGATGAATCGCTGGACTGCAACCCTGAGCCTGACGCTCTGGGTCTGTCCCGCGAGCATTTGGCGTATGTCATTTACACTTCCGGGTCCACAGGCCTGCCCAAAGGTGTCCTGGTGGAGCACGGCAACGTGGCACGCCTGTTCGACGCCACCGCCGGGCAATTCAACTTTGGCCGTGAGGATGTCTGGACGCTGTTCCACTCCTTCGCCTTCGATTTCTCCGTATGGGAAATCTGGGGGGCGCTGTGTTACGGCGGCAAACTGGTCATCGTCCCGAGTGAGGTGACGCGTTCGCCGGATGACTTCTATGCGCTGGTCTGCGAGCAGCAGGTCACCGTTCTGAACCAGACGCCAAGCGCTTTCCGCCAGTTCATCCAGGCCCGCGAACGCAGCCCGCAAGAGCATGCGCTGCGTGAAGTGGTGTTCGGTGGTGAAGCTTTGGACTTCCGCAGCCTGCAGCCCTGGACCGCACGCACACCGCTGTCCCGGACCCGTCTGGTGAACATGTACGGGATCACGGAAATCACCGTGCATGCCACTTACTACCCGATCAGCCAGGCGGAAATCGACACGGCCATGCCAAGTCTGATCGGCCCGGCGCTTGATGACCTATGCCTGCGCATTCTCGACGACTACCAGCAACCGGTACCGGTGGGCGTCAATGGCGAGATTTATATCGGCGGTGCCGGGGTCGCCCGGCACTACCTGAACCGCACGGAACTGAATGCCGAACGTTTTATTGCCGACCCTTATGCCGTGCACAGCGGCGCACGCCTCTATCGCACCGGCGACGTTGCGCACTACCGTAGCGACGGTGGCGTGGTCTACGTCGGCCGCAATGACTCGCAAATCAAGATTCGCGGCTTTCGTATCGAGCTGGGTGAGATCGAGGCGCAATTGCTCGCCTGCTCGGAGGTCCGTGAAGCGATGGTCATCGTGCGTGAGGATCGCCCCGGCGACAAACGCCTGGTCGCCTACCTGATTGCCGAGAGCGGCACTGCGCCCGAGTCAGCGCTTCTGCGCAGCCAACTGGCCAGCGTACTGGCTGAACACATGCTGCCAAGCGCCTTTGTGTCCCTTGAGGCCTGGCCGTTGACCACTAACGGCAAGCTGGACCGTGCGGCCCTGCCTGCGCCGGACCAGTTCGCTACAGTGAGTCGCGAATACGAAGCGCCGCTAGGCAGCCTCGAAATAACCCTGGCCGCTGCCTGGCAGGAATTGCTTGGAGTGGAACGTGTCGGTCGCCAGGATCACTTCTTCGAACTTGGCGGTCACTCCTTCCTCGTCATCAGCCTGATAGAGCGCTTGCGTCAGATCGGCTTGCTGCTGGATGTGGGCACGGTGTTCTCGGCGCCGACCCTGCAAGCCATGGCCGCGGTCCTGGCGGGCGGCACTACGGCGGAACGGGTCGCCCCGGCGAACCTGATTCCCGTCGATTGCACGGTGTTGACCCCGGACATGCTGCCGTTGGTGAAACTGACCCAGCAGGAACTGGAGCATATCGTTGCCGATGTGCCAGGCGGCGTCGCCAATGTTCAGGACATCTACCCACTGTCGTCGTTGCAGGAAGGCATCCTGTTTCACCATCTGTTGCAATCAGAAGGCGACGCCTACCTGATGCGCACCATAGCGACCTTCGACAGCCGTGCCTTGCTCGACAAATTCCTCGGCGCGCTGCAAGTGGTGATCAACCGCCACGACATCATGCGCAGCGCCCTGCGCTGGCAAGGTCTGTCGCAACCGGTGCAGGTGGTCCATCGTCACGCACAGCTGCCAGTCATTCAGCTCGACACCGCACCCGGTGAAGACGCCTTGCAGATGCTGCGCGAACGCACCGATACCTACCATATGCGCCTGGACCTGCAACAGGCACCGCTGATCGCCGCGTATATCACTTACGATACCCGGCAGGAAAAGTGGCTGATGGCGTTGCTGGACCATCACCTTATCAGCGACAACGTCACCCTGCGCCTGATCATGGGCGAGATCCAGGCAGTGATGGACGGACGCGCCGATGCCCTGCCGCCATCCCAGCCTTACCGCAACTTCATCGCCCGGGCCGCGTGTGTTTCCCAGGCCGAACATGAAGCCTACTTCCGTCAACTGCTGGGGGATGTCGATACCACCACTGCGCCCTACGGCGTGCTCGATGTGCGTGGCGGCGACGCGGCAATCCTGCGTTCGGTGCAGGATCTGAGCGACGATCTCAGCGCGCGGATCCACAGCAGCGCGCGGGCCCAGGGCGTGCCAACCTCGGTGCTGTTCCACGCGGCATGGGGTTTGGTGGTAGCGGCCACCAGCGGCCGCGACGACGGGATTTTCGGTACCGTGCTTTCGGGACGTTCCCAAGGCACCTCCGGCGCCAACCATGCGCTGGGGATGTTTATCAATACCTTGCCGATGCGTATTCGCCTGCAACAAAACAGCGTGCGCGATATCGTTCAGGACGCCTACCAACAGCTCAGCGGCCTGCTGACCCACGAGCAGGCGCCTCTGGCCCTGGCGCAGCGCTGCAGTGCAGTGGATGCATCGCTGCCGATGTTCACAGTGATCCTCAACTGCCGTCACGGTGATCTGGTGAACACGGCCGGGGAAAACATCGAGGACATGAGCGAGGAGCAGGAAGGTGTTCGTTTCCTGGGCTCCGAAACCCGTACCAACTACCCGATCGAAATTGCCGTAGCCAATGAGGCCAGTGGCTTTTCGCTGACCGCGCAGTCTATCGATGGCATCGACCCGCACCGGATTGCCGCATACCTCGGGCAGGCGGTTGCCGAGCTGGTCAACGCCCTTGAGCAGGATCCGCAGCGCCTGGCAAGCAGCCTGGAAGTGATCCCGCAGGCCGAGCGGCAACTGCTGCTCAACGACTTCAACGACACCGCCCGTGAATTCGCTCCGGCAGTGCCGATTCATGCCTTGTTCGAACACCAGGTCCGCTGCAATCCCGAGGCTGTGGCGCTGGTCTACGAAGACCGTCAACTGAGCTATCGCCAGCTCAATCGCCGCGCGAACCACGTGGCCCGGCAACTGCTGCACCTCGGTGTGCAGCCGGACGAGCGCGTGGCCATCTGCGCCGAACGCAGTCTGGACATGATTGTCGGCCTGCTGGGCGTGCTCAAGTCCGGTGCCGCCTACGTGCCGATCGACCCTGACCACCCGACTGACCGCATGGCCTTCATGCTGCAGGACAGCCAGCCGCGTGCGCTGCTGACCCAGAGCGCACTCAGTCTGCCGGTCGGCGACATACCGCTGATGCTGCTGGACAGCGCTGAATCGCTGCTGGCGGCGGATGATCAGGCGTTCGACGCCAATCCGGTGGTAGACGGCCTGACGGCGGAAAATCTGGCTTACGTAATCTACACCTCAGGCTCCACTGGCCAGTCGAAAGGTGTGATGGTCGAGCACCGTTCGGTGTTCAACTTCTGGAACGTGCTGACCCGCACGACCCATCAGCATTGCCCGACACCGGCCACCGTGGCGCTGAATGCCGGTTTCTTCTTCGACATGTCGATCAAAGGCATCTCGCAATTGTTCTCTGGCCACAAGCTGGTGATCATTCCGCAACTGCTGCGTGCCAACGGCAGCGAACTGCTGGACTTCCTGGAAGCTCATCAGGTTCATGCCTTCGACTCCACGCCGTCGCAGCTCGACACCCTGCTCTCGGCCGGCCTGCTGGAACGCAGCAGCTATCAGCCGGTCAGCGTGCTGCTGGGCGGTGAGGCGATCAACGCCAGCACCTGGGACAAGCTGCGTAACTGCCCGACCATCCGCTTCTACAACATGTATGGTCCGACCGAGTGCACAGTGGACGCGACCATCGATCTGATCCGCGATCTGGGTGAAAAACCAAGCATCGGCCGACCCATCGCCAACGTTCAGGTGCATGTTCTGGATGCGCGTGGCGAGCCGGCACCTCTGGGCGTCGTCGGTGAAATTCACATTGGCGGTCGTGGTGTGGCCCGTGGTTACCTCAACCGTGACGAGCTGAGTGCCGAACGTTTCATCGTCGACCGGTTCTCCGATGTCGCCAATGCGCGTCTTTACAAAACCGGCGACCTGGGTCGCTGGCTGGCAGACGGCACGCTGGAATACATGGGCCGCAACGACTTCCAGGTGAAGGTGCGTGGTTTCCGCATCGAGCTGGGTGAAATCGAAAACGTTCTGCTGGCCATACCCGGTATCCGCGAGGCGGTAGTGATTGCCCGCAACGATAGCCAGGGCGACTCGGAGAGCCAGCGCCTGGTCGCTTATGTCTGTGGCCAATTGGTGGCAGCCGAACACTTGCGCAGCGAATTGCTCAAGCATCTGCCGGAGTACATGGTGCCCAGCGCTTTCGTCCAGCTGGACACCCTGCCGCTGACCGCCAACGGCAAACTCGACCGCCGTGCGCTGCCCGCCCCCGGTCAGGATGCGTTGGCCAGCAAGGCTTACGAGGCGCCGCAAGGCGAAACCGAAGAGGCCATCGCCGAGATATGGAAAGCCTTGCTGCATCTGGATCAGGTGGGCCGCAACGACGGGTTCCTTGAACTGGGGGGGCATTCGTTGCTCGCTGTGCAGCTGCTGTCGCGACTGCGGCGCAAGCTCGGTACACGAATCACCTTGCGTGAACTGTTCGACGCCCCGACCGTGCGTGGCCTGGCTTCGCTGGTCAACGCCGCTGCGCCAGGTGAAGCACAGTCGATTCCGAGGGCCAATCGCTCGGGTCGCCTGCCTCTGTCCTTTTCCCAGCAGCGCCTGTGGTTCCTCGACCATCTGGATCACGCCGCGGGTGCGGCCTATCACCTGCCGATGGCGTTGCGCCTGACAGGGTCACTTGACACGGCTGCCCTGGAGGCAACGCTGGATCGCCTGGTGGCCCGCCACGAAACCCTGCGCACGCGTTTTGAACTGGTGGACGGTGAACCGGTGCAGAAGATCGCCCCGGCGGATAGCCGCTTTCCGCTGTTGAAACAGGATCTGCGTGACCTTTCCAGTGACGAGCGCACTTCAACCCTGGCCCGTCTGGGTCAGGAAAATGCCACGCAACTGTTCGATCTGACCAAGGGCCCGATGCTGCGCGGGCATTTGCTGCAGGTTGCGGATGCCGAGCATGTGCTGTTGATCACGCTGCATCACATCGTCTCCGACGGCTGGTCCAACAGTGTTCTTGCTCAGGAAGTGAGCGTGCTTTACGCCGCCTTCAGTCAAGGTCAAAAAGATCCGCTGCCCGCGCTGCCACTGCAATACGTGGACTACGCCGCCTGGCAGCGGCAATCCCTCGACGGCCCCGCGCTGCAGGCCCAGATCGATTTCTGGCGCAAGCATCTGGAAGGTGCGCCAAGCGTGTTGAATCTGCCACTGGACCGTCCGCGTCCAGCCATCCAGAGCTATACCGGCGGGATGGTCGAGCATGTGTTCTCGCCGGCATTGAGTGCCGACTTGCGTGCCTTCAGCCAGGCTCAGGGCAGCACGCCGTTCATGGTTCTGCTGGCAGGATGGTCGATGCTCATGAGCCACTTGAGCGGGCAGACCGATGTGGTGGTCGGTACGCCCGTTGCCAACCGCCAGCATCCCGAGCTTGAGCCGATGATCGGCTTCTTTGCCAATACGCTGGCATTGCGTGTGCCGACCGAGCGAGAGACGCGTGTGAACGACATGCTCGACCGGATCAAAGACCTCACGCTGGCTGCCTACAATCACCAGGACTTGCCGTTCGAGCAAGTGGTGAGTGCCTTGCAGCCAACCCGCAGCATGAGCCACAGCCCGTTGTTCCAGGTGATGCTGAGCCTGGATAACACGCCGCCTTCGCTGCTGCAATTGCCCGACCTGGAAGTCGAGTTGCTGGACAGCGAGCATCACACCACGCAGTTCGATCTGTCGTTGTCACTGGTGGACTCCAGCGAAAGCCTGAGCGGCGGCCTGCAATACTCCAGCGACCTGTTCGACAAAAC
Organism: Pseudomonas sp. PvP027; assembly: GCF_017833005.1. NCBI lineage: Bacteria > Pseudomonadati > Pseudomonadota > Gammaproteobacteria > Pseudomonadales > Pseudomonadaceae > Pseudomonas > Pseudomonas sp. PvP027. The sequence goes on from NZ_JAFIBK010000001.1 coordinate 323,699, forward strand.
CACCGCACAGGCCATCATGCAGCTGTTTGCCAGGGTTCTGGAAAATATGGTGCGCGACGCTCGGCAGTCGATCGGCCAGGTGCTGGACAACACGCCAGTGCTGCCGCATTCGACGCATACCGCGGCTATCGCCGCGACGGTCGAGGAAGAACAGCCTGAAGCCCTGCCTTACGAAGCGCCCGAAGGTGACACCGAGATCGCCCTCGCCAACCTCTGGAAAGAGTTGCTCAAGCTGGACAAGGTCAGTCGCCATGACGACTTCTTCAAGCTGGGCGGTATTTCCCTGATGGCGGTGCAAATGGCCTCGCGCTTGCGCAAGGTGCTCGGCAAACCGATCGCGGTCCGCGATCTGTTCATCGAGCCGACCATTGCCGGTTTTGCCAGAACCCTGGACGGCCAGGCACGCCCCGGCCAGCACAGCAACCTGGTGCCGGTCCGTCGCACAGGCTCGAAAAGACCGCTGTTTCTGGTCCACCCGCTGGGCGGCGAAGTGCAGTACGTTCGCGATCTGGCTGCGGCGATCGACCCGCAGGTTCCGCTCTATGGCTTGGCCGCCAGTGGCCTGGCGGCTGGAGAAACGCCGCTGTTTGAGGTGCCGGCCATGGCTGCGCGTTACCTGGCGGCGATTCGCCAGGTGCAACCGAAAGGACCTTACCGGATCGGCGGCTGGTCTGCGGGTGGGCTTATCGCTTATGAAATGGCCCGCCAGCTGCAGTCCAGCGGTGAACAGCTGGAGTTCCTCGGCATTATCGACACCTCCGCGCGTCTGGATCAGCAAGCGCCGGAGACACTGAGCGAAGGTCAATTCCTGATGGACTGGCTACCCGAGCAGATAGACCCCGAGGTATTCCGGCAGCTCACCGAGCTGGCCGGCTCGGATGACATCGCTGAAATGCTGGCACTGTGCATGGCGCACCAGCTGCTCCCGGAGGAACTGCCGCAGGACGTCGATGCCACCTTGTTACGCAGCCATCTTGCAGTCGCCCATGCGACCCATGTCGCGATCGGTGCCTATGTCACCCCGCCTGCTCCGCTTACGGTGACGCTGTTTACCGCCAGCGCCGAGGAGCGCGACGATCCGCTGCTGGGCTGGACGGCCCTGCTTGACTCTCCGGTGAGCGTTACCGAGCTTCCCGGCACCCACGAAACGCTGGTCAGGGCACCTCATGTCAGTGCGCTGGGCCAGGCAATCTCCCGGGCACTGAACAAGGAGCACGCCCACGAGACCCGCAGAGAAGAGGTTTCACGTTCGATAACAGCACCAGCTGAGTAGTAACCGCCAGGTTGCGCAGGATGTCCCGGTATCCCGTGACAGACTTTTCCTGCGCAACTCAGCTTAATTGGAGCCTAGAGCTGAATCGTTTTTTGTGAAGACGCTTACGCGTGATACCGGATTCGAGTGATGTTGCAGTGCGAAAGCGCTGAGCATCCGCAAGACGGAATTCACAGTCTGGGCGACAGAATTGCACGCAGCTTCTGTTCTGCAGGAATAGACATATGAACCGACAAGCGAACGCCAAAGATGAAGTGAAACCGCACATTTATCTGGAACTCGGAAAGCTGGTGTCCAGCGTCGGGGATGACATGTTCCTGAATAATATGCACCAGTTCATCAACACATCGCTGGCTGTCAGCCGAATCGAGCTGAGCGAGTGGACCGTTGACGACAATCAAACGGTGGTGACCGACGTGCGGTTGCTGGGCTATGCAGGCACTGAGTTGAATCCGCAGATGCAAACAGTGTGTCCGACCCGTGCCAGGCACCACAACGACCACCCACTGGTCAGGCGGGTGCTGGAGGTGGAAGACGGCCTGCTGATTCACCTGAACGCACGGATGAAAAACCAGAAGGGCAATGACGTTCTCGGGACTTCCCACCAGTGCAGCATGATTTCGCGCAAGGCCAATCGCCGTTGTGTGATCTCACTGCACCGCCCGCAAGCCGACAAGGATTACTCGCTGCAAGAACTGTCTTTTTTGAAGTACCTCTCGGAGACCCTGTTGCCGTTGTCGGAACGGCATGCCCGCATGCATCGCCAGTCCGGTAGGAAAAGCGCTGGCGGCACGCTGCCGCATGGTTCGGTTCCCATTGAGCACAAGTACCTGCAACGCGAGTTCAACGAACGCTTGCGTGCCTGCGACGTCTCGCTCTCGGCACGGGAAAAGGAGGCCTGTCTGGAATTTCTCGCGGGCGGCACAGTCCCTGAGATCGCAGAAAAACTCTGCGTCAAAAGCAGCTCCATCGAAACCTACCTCAAACGTTCCGCCGCCAAGCTGGGCATCAGCGGTCGACATGGACTGGCCAAATGGATGATAGGCGCAGAATGAACAGATCCATTGGCCCCTGGCTGTTTGCTGCACTGTCCTTGAGCGGCTGCTCATTGATTCCGGACTATCAGCGCCCGGCAGCCCCGGTCGCCGCACACTACCCACAATCTTCAGCCTATGCGCCAGCACTGCCTGGTCCGCTGGCGGCGGACATGGGCTGGCGTGACCTGTTCCGCGACCCGACACTGCAACAGCTTATCGAAAGCGCCCTGCTCAACAATCGTGACCTGCGCGTGGCAGCGCTTAACGTCGAGGCCTATCAAGCGCAATACCGCATTCAGCGTGCCGATCTGTTTCCCGCGATCAGCGCCACGGGCAGCGGTACCCGGCAGCGCCAGCCCGCCAGTATCACGCAGACCGGCGGTCCGGTGACCAGCGGTACTTATTCGGCGACGCTGGGTATCAGCTCCTACGAGCTGGATTTGTTCGGACGCATACGCAGCCTCAGCGATCAGGCCTCGCTCACCTATTTGTCCAGCGAAGAAGCCCGGCGCAGCACCCAACTCAGCCTGGTAGCGAGTGTCGCCACCGCCTACCTGACCTGGCGTGCCGACCAAGAGCTACTGGCGTTGACCCAGGACACACTGATGTCCTATGAAAAAAGCCTGAAGCTGACCACTCGCAGCCAGCAACTCGGCGCTTCTTCGTCACTGGACCTGGCCCAGTCGCGCACATCGGTGGAGAGCGCACGGGCAAGTCTGGCGACGTTTCAGCGCCAGGTCGCACAGGACCTCAATAATCTGACTTCACTGGTGGGCACGACGGTCTCTGACAGCGCGCCCGATCGCCCGTTGTCTTCGGACTGGCTCGCCGAAGTGCCGGCGGGACTGCCTTCTGACCTGCTGCAACGACGCCCGGACATTCTTGAAGCCGAATACCAGTTGCAGTCGGCCAACGCCAGCATCGGTGCTGCGCGAGCGGCATTTTTCCCGAGCATTACCCTGACGGCCAACGCCGGTACATCCAGCACCGAGCTGTCCGGCCTGTTTAAAGGTGGCTCGGGAGGCTGGGTGTTTTCACCGCAGATCAATATCCCGATTTTCAACGCCGGAAGCCTGCGGGCGAGCCTTGATTATTCGAAGATCCAGAAAGATATAAGCGTTTCAAAGTACGAAAAATCGATACAGACCGCCTTTCAGGAGGTATCCGATGGTCTGGCTGCGCGTCAGACCTACAAGCGTCAGTTGAAGGCGCAGAGCGATCTTGTACAGGCAAACCAGGAGTATTACCGCCTTGCCGAACGCCGCTACCGCATTGGCGTCGACAGCAGCCTGACATTCCTCGATGCGCAACGCTCTTTATTCAGCGCTCAACAAACCCTGATCACCGACCGACTGTCGCAGCTGACCGCCGAAGTCAATCTCTACAAGGCGCTAGGCGGCGGCTGGACGGAGCGTACATCAAAACCCTTGTGAGGAACTGAAGATGGGCACATTCGAATCTGGAGCACATGTACGCCTTCGCTCGGGCGGCAAAATCATGGTGGTCAAGCATGAACCCGCGATCATCCCTCTCCCGGACACTCTGCTGGTGATGTGCGAGTACCGGTCAAAGAATCGCCTGGTGCAGGGCTTTTATTCGCCGCGTGATCTGATCCGTGCGCGCCGCGAGCCAATGCCCAATCATGGCTGAGAGCAACCCGGCTTAGCGGGTCGCGTCGCATCAGGAACCACTTGCGCGTCGGTATTCAGTTAAGGGATTGCAGCCATGGCTGATACGGGCACTCAATGGCGCTGAGCATGCGACCCGGAGGCAATCCAGTGCAGTAAACGACATTGAGATAGGGGCTTGATCAGTTGCTCCTGCGCAATAACGCTCTGGCTGTGCAAGCTGCAGAGTCCGCCCCCGGCTTGGCTGGCCACAACAGAACATCAACGCCTTATCCGGGCGTTTCGGATATGCCCTCGCCACCCTTGCTGCATTTCTCTTCGACGTCCGAATCGCTGCGCAGTTTTGCTACGTTTGCCAGGTGTGGCCTTATGTTGTTGGCGGCCCATATGCGCTGGACGCTGGCCGGCGATATACCGACGAATTTCGCCATGCTTCGACAGCTCCAGCGAGCTTGGCCGATACACGGCTGAGTGACTTGATCGAGGGTTTTTTTCAACGCTTCGGCTGGCAGGGATGACTTGCGGCCTCTTCCAGGCAGATCCACCAGGCCTTGCAGACGCAGCTCGCGAAAACGCTTGCACCAGCGGGTGACCGAAACCACCGATAGCCCGGTCAACCTGGCAGTCTCGTTACGAGAATGCCCTTTTGCAGCGAGCAGAATCACCTGCGCCCGTCGGGCTTCTCTGGGACTTGTCGTGACTGATTTCAGGCGCTGGTTCAACTCGATTTCTTCTTCCTCACTGAGCACGATGTCACGATAGCTCACGTGAAGATTCCAATATTTATTAACCGCATAAGCACAATCAACGTCAGGTACATATTAAAGACAGGGTGTATGAGCGGGCCACTGCCAGGGTCTGTGGGGTCAGGCGAAGATCGCTGTTGCGGCCACGTTATACAACGTCATCACCGCGAACAGTCCGATGACCACTGAAACAAACCGGTTGATTCGATTGCCCGATATTCTCGAGGGTAGTTTTCGGCCGAAAAACGCCCCCAGCGCAGTCCACGCCACTCCGACAGGAATAACGACCAGCGAAAAAATGGCCATGAACGACAAATAACTATCCAGGTGTAAAAACGTTCCGGAGGGGGCTATTAGCGTAGCGAAGAACAGTCCTTTAGGATTATTGAGTGTCGCGAAAAACAACGCCGGGATCGAAATCGGAGAGGGCTTTCCATCGGGCTCCTGATGAATCGAAAACCACAGTTTCAGGGAGATGTAGAACAGAAACAGCACGGCCAGCACCTTGATCGTAATCACCACCCAACCGTAGTGTTCGATCAATGCATCGATGGACATACCCCACGCAGTAATCTGAATCAGATAAGCCGCCCATTCAGCAGCGACCAGCTTCAGCGAATATATGCCCAGCCCACGACTGATCCCGGACTGCAGCAGCAGTGAATTGGTCGGCCCTGGCACCAGCAGCACGGTGAGCATTGCAATTGCAACGTAATACATGGCCATGCCCTCTACTCCCAAACAGATGTGTTTTCCAATTTGCCTGGTTTTCAAATATGAAAACGACTGGCGCATGGGCAAACGCTTATACCTTCAGGAATGCCCTGAAGCTGGCATCGATTGTTAATCTACTGTTGACCTTGTTTCTGAACGTACGCCCACTTCATTCATCAGTCGCTTGCAACGTGCCCGTTAGCGATCTGACATCCGCTTACAACGGCCCTTGATGTCTTATTGTCCAGCACCTTTTAGCCATACCCTCAGACACCTTCCACACCGCCCCGCTCTCCGATGACAACCCTGTCGCCGGCTTTGAGCCCGGAAAGGACTTCGACCCTGACCTGATTATTGATACCCGGCCCTACGTAAGCTGTCCTGACCACGTTGCCTTCACCCAGAACTCTTACGCTGTAAGTACCGTCCTCCCGCCGATCACCAAGCGCGTCCACGGGAATCGTCAACACGCCCTCCTTCGCCTCAAGCACAATTCTGACGTCAGCGGTCATGTTGATATAGAAGCGATTCTCAAGGTTGGGCACATCGAAAAGAGCGTTGTAGAAGACAGCTTTGCTGTTTTCGCCTGTTGCGCCGGACTGGCTTGCAGCAGCCAGGGGGCCCGGCTCGATCGCCTTGAGGGTGGCGTTATAGCGCGTGTCAGGATCGCCCGGGACGCTGAAGTAAACCGCAAGACCGGGTTTGATCTTGAGCACATCGGCTTCGGAAACCTGCGCCTTCACGGTCATGGTGTCGAGTTGCGCCATCTTCAGAATGACCGGTGCCGTTTGGTCTGCGATGACGGTCTGGCCTTCCTGAGTGACAATGGCGAGCACCTGGCCATCCATTGGCGCGAAGATGCGTGTGTAGTCGAGTTTGATGCGTGCGGCTTCTTCCTTCACGTGGGCCGTGTGTAATTGTGCGGTGAGCGAAGCCAGGTTGGCGCGTTGGGACTCCAGCTCGAATCGGGCCTTGTCCTGATCCGCTTTGGAAACCGCTGTCGTGGAGCCCAGTGCCTGGTATCTGCGATCATTCGACTCGGCCAGTTTCAATTTATGCAGCGTCGCGTCCCGCTCGGCCGTGAGCTGTTCGATCCTGACAACGGCCTGCCGCAGAGCATTTCTGGCGGGCAATGGATCGATCTCTGCTAACAGCTGGTTTCTTTTGACCTTGTCACCTGGCTTGACTTTCAGGGACTGCAATTGCCCTGAAACCTGGGCCCCTACGTCCACCTGATTACGACCCTGGAGCACGCCTTGTGCCGTGACGGCGTATTCAATGTCCGCAACTTCCGCTGCAGCGGAGAGAAAAACAGTCTCCTCTTCCCCACTGGCGCCCCTGTAGAAGGCATAGGCAGCCAGCGAGACCATTAGATCGATCAAGACGATCCTCACAAGGACTTTGCGGAAATTCAATTTCCGGAAAAAGCCGACAATGCTCACTGTATTCCCCGCTCAATGGGCGTCACTGATCTCGGATGAATCAACTGCTCGATACTGGAATAAAGGGCGTACATGAGAATCTCTGTTTCGCCACTACAACTGCACTGCGAGGGAGGCGTTCATCCTGCAGCCATGCACTAATGGAAACATCAGGGCCGGTGTGCGTCTGTCCCCGCATTCCGGGACATTTTCGCGGAGACGTTGTCGAGTGCTGTATACGGGGTTCCGGGTATGGCACTGCGGAAGGGGCCGACCACTCGCCGTGCCTGAAACGCAAAAGCGAAATATTTTTTGAGCACACTGCAATGACGCCGGTGGCAATGCATTCGACGCTGTAAAGAACCTTATTTTAGAGGCAACTGGCTCGCGAGATTTTTCGTTATAAAGTCACACCTAGCTAGTTACAGCATGGCCATTTTCCGAAGAAAGCGGCCACTAAAAAAGATCCTTTATTCTGAGACATGGCACGGAATACCCCTCATGGTGTTCCCGGAAGCTATCAAACACTGTTGGACGTGATGAACTGACGTGTAGCGAGACGTTTGTCCCCCTTTTCCCCGACAGACTGGGAATAGCCCCAATGTGTACATTCCTTAATACGCTAGTAATATTGTCCTACAATCTGACATTATTCTCATTGCTAGCCATTGAGAGGGCTGCCCTGTATGCGAGGTTGCTTTTGGTTCGTCTGGAGACTAACGCCATGGGGGCGAATGTGTAATGGAAGCCAATCTACAAATGTCGGGAAATCAGTCGGCCTATTTTCTGGAGCTGGGAAAGTTAATCGCAAGCGTGGGTGATGCAGGATTCGCTTCGAACATGTACCAGATCATAGCCGCCACTGTCCCCATCGACTTCCTCGACCTGAGTGAATGGACGATCGACGAGAACGAAGGAAGCGTTATCAGCATCCAGCCCTTGGGGCGAGAAAACGCAGATCAGAAACCGATGAGTCTGACGGTCTCGCAGAACCAGGAGACGCTGCTCGCGCGAATGCTCAATGTGGACGACTTTCTGCTCGTTCATCTGAAACCACTCTGCAGTATTGGACAGGCGAGTTCTGGTCCGTCAGGTACGTATCACTGCAATCTCGTGTCGCGCAAGTCGAACAGGCGCTGTGTCATTTCCTTGCACCGCGATCATCACCAGCGTGATTTTTCCCTTCACGAATTATCCTTTTTGAAGAATTTCTCAGAGGCCCTGCTGCCCCTGCTGGAGCGACATGCCCAGACAACCCGCACCTTATGCTCTGCGCATGCTGACAACGAGGCCGTTACACAGGGCGGCCAGCAGCTTCAACGTGAATTCAACGAAAAGCTGAGCCAATCGGAGGTCCGGTTGTCATCGCGGGAAAAAGAAATATGCCTTGGCATATTGGCTGGCGCTACGGTTCCAGAACTGGCCGACAAGCTGCACGTCAAGAACAGCTCCATCGAGACCTACCTCAAGCGCGCCGGAGCAAAGCTTGGCGTGAGGGGGCGACACGGCTTGGTCAAGTGGATGACAGGCGTCTCTCAAACAGCCTGAGCCCATACCGCGCCGCTGCGCGTTGTTATCCGTTCGATCATCTCACCGGGCGGACGGCAGGCGTCAATCTGCACCAGGTGCTCGGCGATGCTGCCCGTGCTGCACCGTCAGCCAACCGGCCATCCATCGGCTAAACCGAGTGAGTCTGTGGTTGTGCAGCGAATAGAATTATAAGATACCTGTAGAGAAGCCATCAGAAAATAGATTAAAAACAAGCGGTCCTGGATGACGGGTGTTGTTATGCACACTTACTGTGTACTAACGTGCCAGCGAGTACTTATTCACTTGCTATCCAGCCCGATAACCAGTAAGACACAACCGACCGGAGCCTCCTGCGTTTCTCGGCTGCGCAGCATATCCAGTGATACTGCCTGGAACGACAACCCGGCGTTATAGGCCTTGTCATGTGAGCGCGCTCTTTGATTAAACTTTTTTCATTGCAATTCAGGCGTGAAAGATGAACTATATGGTTAGTATTCGGTCTTAACGGTCAGCTGGACTTTGTTCAAGTTCCTCGTGATCCATATGATCACCTTAATATAAACAAAGCGGTGCTGCACGACCCGTATCGCCACGCCCCGTGCGCGTACGTTGACAACATGGATAGGGATAGGAGTTGATCGTCATGCCAACGTTACTGGATGCTTTTACACGCCCGCTGCACACGGTGCGGCGACTGTCATCAGTCCATTCTCCAGTTATCCAGAGTGATTCGTATTTCCCCGCTCCGCCCACGGTACATAAGACTCAATAAAAATCGATAAAAAAGTTACCACTGTTAAAGAGTGCATTGCTGATGGTTAGCGTTCTCGCGGCTCGTAACATGATTGACTTTTTATTATTGCAAGCTTCCGGGCGCCGTTACCGCTTAACTTTCAGCCAACTGTTCAGTCCCCCTGAATGTTGTATGACGGTCTACATATAACCTGTTTGACCGCAGGATTCGAAGCACTACGAAACAGTTACTTATTCATATGCTGAATCAAGGCTGCGCCTTGGCGTGTCTCTTTATAAACGGAAAAAGGAACCCCGATGAACATGCAACAGCTTTTCCCGCATCTCGGCAAAGTGATCTCCGGTATCGGAAGTCGTCAGTTCGCCCGCTTGCTCCACGAGATGATTACCGCCTCGCTGCCCGTGGACGCTACCCATGTCATTCAGGGGCTCGGTCGATCTACAAGTGAAGTTGCCGGCCCTCATGCTGTTGGTGCATTTGGTGGAAACCTGCACCAAGTGCTCAACCCGGGTATCGATAGCAGACGCCTTGAGCCCGTTATGTTGAGCCCGACAGAGCTGGCAGATACACGTGTCGACAGATCCATCAGGTTTGAGTCCCCCGCGTACAACGCGCAGGAGAAGACAGGTGATCTGCACCCTCATGCATCTCTTCCACAGGTACACCTCGCCTACCCGGGCAAAGGGCAATATGTACTGTCGGTTTATCGATCACCCTCTGCCAAGGCATTCACCAGTCAGGAGCGCGCCCGGCTCAAGGATCTGTCCTGGGTGGTACTGCCCATCGTAAAGCAGCACATCGCGACCGTGACGCCTACTCTTGTTTCGACAAACCCTTCTCTTGTCGCAAAAAGCCTGAAAAACAAAGATGCCATGGAGGGCCTGCGCCAGCGTTTCCTTGGTCGCCTCGAGGCATCGGCGCTGAGCTTGTCTTCGCGCGAAACCGAAGTGTGCGTCGGGCTACTGGCCGGTCTCACGGTGCCTCAGCTGGCGGAAAGGCTTGATCTGAAAGTCAGCACGGTGGAAAGCTACTTCAAGCGTGCGGCGGTAAAAATGGGCATTGCCGGTCGCAGTGCGTTACTTCGTTGGCTGCATGCCGAGCAGCGCGTTCAGCATCCCATCCCGGTAGAGATGTTCCAGGCGGCTGTCTGAGCAGAGGGTCGTTTTATTGTTGTTACACGTTCAGGGATTTTCTCACCATGCAGCGGTACGGTCTGTAGATCGGTTGATAGCCGTCTCGACCGCGACCGCCGCGCCATCCGGGGCAGGCCGTAGATCATCAGCGCATAGGTTGAAAGATCAAATCCTGGGGTAACTGACTATTCTGTTCAGACATGTGCGCATCGCCCCCTTTCTTGCGCCCATAAAAAAACCCGCCGAAGCGGGTCGTTTTTCTATCAATACCATTCCAACATCCTGTCAGCAGCCATCCCGGCAATGGTGATCATCCTTGACCTCCGAAGCGCTTCCTGCGCAACGGTTGATGGGTATAGATTGCTACTTCGCGAACATGCCGTACAGGGCTGATCCACCCCGGCACGTGTAAGCCTTTCGCTATACCTTCAATATGCCGCCCGTGCCTCAGCCCTGATCAAACTCGATCAATACCTTGCCGATGTGCTGTGCAGCGGCGAAATACGCGTAGGCTTCGGGGGCGTCGGCGAATTTGAATGTTTTCGCGACTACCGTTTCAATTCCATTGGCCTCGATGGCCCGAACAAGGTCGACAAACATCTCGCGGCTGCCATTGGCAATGCCTCTGATTGTGACGTTTTTGAGGATCAGCGACAGGTAGTCGGGAATCGGCGAGTGCTGACCTGGCGTCACGCCTATCACGGCAATACGTCCGTTGACGGCAGCCGCCGCGATCGATTGACCCAGAGTGTCCTGGCCCCCGGTCTCGATAATGATGTCGGCACCGGCGTTATCACTGAGTGCCATGACTTGCGCGGCCCAATCCGGATGCGTGCGGTAGTTGATCGTGATATCGGCGCCAAGCTGACGCGCGATATCCAGCTTCTCGTCACTTGATGAGGTGATCGCCACACGAGCGCCGTGAAGCCTGGCCAGTTTCAATGCGGCCAGCGCCACTCCGCCGGTTCCCAGGCACAGGACGAGTTCACCTGGCTTGACCTTGCACACCTCCATCAGCGCGTTCCAGGCGGTCAGGCCTGCAGATGCCAGCGCGGCGACGTCCTTGTCAGCCAATGCGTCCGGTACGTGAATCAAGGCAGCAGCGGGCAGTACGACCTTTTCAGCCAGCCAGCCGTCATGGGTAACACCCACATCGTGGGCGAACACGCTGGTGTGAAATTCGCCTTGCAGCCAATTGGGAAAGTGGCCGCAGATGACCCGGTCGCCCGGTTTGACCTGGCTGACGCCCTCACCTACCGCGATGACTTCACCCACGCCTTCGGACATGGGAATACGTTCCGATAACTGTTTGGGGCCGTAGGTGCCACGCAGGATTTGCACATCCCGGCTGATGAGGCTCACCAGGCGCGGCGCGACGATGGCCTGCCCCGGCCCGGCGATCGGCTCGGGCCGCGTGGTCGCGGTCAGAGCGTCCAGGCCTTGTTGAGATCCGATCTGAAAAGCTTTCATGAAAATAATCCTTGTGCCGTCAGCGCGAAGAGGTCGCTGTATCGCGCCTTGAACAATATCGTGTGGCCCTGTTAGAGCCGCGTGTTTTTCAACGTGTCGCCTACACGATACCTGCTCAGCGCTGAGCATCAAGTCCGGCACTCACACCCCGGCCGCCATTTTCAGCTGCCTGGCACGGGCGTGACGACACGGCGCAGCGTTGCGCCACGGCCGTGCTCACGCCAGGGACACCGAGTTACTGTGGTAGCAGGCACCCTTTTTTCTTCAAGGATTCCAGGACCCAGGAGCGATCGTTTTCTCCTCTGGCGATCTGTTCCAGTTGCTGTTGTTCGGCGTGGTGCTTGGCTGAGGCGCGATCATAGACGTCGGCGACATGCTCGTAGGGTACGCACAGCAAGCCATCCTCATCGCCTATGACCAGATCACCCGGTTCGATCACCATCCCGTCGATCGCAATGGCCACGTTGATCTCACCCGGTCCGTCCTTGTAGGGGCCACGGTGGGAAATGCCCGCTGCGAACATCGGGAATGTTCCGGCAGCAATGCTCCCTGCATCCCGAATCGCGCCGTTGATGACGATGCCTGCCACGCCACGCTTCACTGCATAAGCCACCATCATCTCGCCGATGAGCGCGTTGCTCAGATCTCCCCCCGCATCCACCACGATCACATCGCCAGGCTCGGCGATATCAATGGCGTAATGGAGCATGAGGTTGTCACCGGGCCGGGCTTTCACGGTCAGTGCGGGTCCTGCCAGCACACCTTCACGGTGCATCGGCCGCAGGCGAGCGCCGCCTGCAGTCATTCGATTCATCGAATCGCTGACGTTTGCTACGGGGACGTCGCGATAGCGTGACACCCACTCGGCGCTGACTTTACGGGCTGCTTCGAGGACTCGGAATCCAATCGTCATGGGGCATTTCTCTCTTGAAATTATGGGTTGCCGCCGAAAGGCTGGGTTTTTCTATTTTCAGAATCACATTTCATTTTGGATCAATCAAGAGGTAAAAAAGAATTCACGCACCTTTTTACATCGATAAAAATCTATATAGTGAAATGGCATTTCATTATGGTAGTGTTCGGGCATCGGGTTGAAACTGATGCCCGGCCGCACACCAAACGCGAACGCAAATAAGAACAAGGTACGCATCCATGACCCGCAAGATTTTGCTGACAGGCCCCGCCCTGGCACACGACGCGATGAGCTATGCGAATGATCTGGGCATTCAGATTTTCCCCACCACCCCCTACCTGCCGGCTGAAGAACTCACCGCGCTTATCCGCGATGTGCAGCCCGACGCGATCATCGTCAGGCAAGGCAAGCTGACGCGCGAAATGATCGAAGCGTCGTCCAGGCTCAAGGCGGTCGCCAAGCACGGGGTCGGCTACGACACCATCGATATTCAGGCGGCGGCAGAGAGAGGTGTTCCTGTCATGATCGCCCTCGGGGCGAATGCGCAATCGGTAGCCGAACATGCTTTTGCACTCATGTTCAGCGTGGCTCGGCAAATTGCCTGGCTGGATGCACGTACACGCCAGGGACATTGGGACAAGGCCACCGCCAACGGTATCGAGCTGTTTGGCAAGACATTGGGGCTGGTTGGCCTTGGGGCGATCGGCAGCATCCTGATGGATCTGGTTGCGCCTTTGCAGATGAAGGTCAAGGTGTTCGACCCTTACCTCAAAACGCTACCCGAACGTCCACACGTCGAGCGCGAAACCGATTTTGACCGCCTCATCGAATCCAGCGATATCATCAGTCTGCATTGCCCGCTGACCGACGAAAACCGCAACCTGATCGGTACCGCGCAACTGAACCGCATGCGCTCCAACTGCATCCTGATCAATACTGCCCGTGGCGAACTGGTCGATACCCCGGCGCTTGTTCAGGCGCTGCAAACCAACAGAATCGCAGGCGCGGGACTGGACACGTTCAATCCGGAGCCGCCTTCTGCCGACAGTCCGCTGTGGCAACTGCCGAATCTTGTTGCCACCCCGCATACGGGTGCCAATACCACCGAATCCCGTGATCGCGTCGGGCTGCTGGCTGTTCAACAGATCGTCAAAGTGTGGGACGGCGACGCGCTTGACCCCCGCTGCGTCGTGAATCGCCAATTGCTCGATGGCTGATCCAGCTTTTGCCCCGCTACCGACATGGCGGGGCGAACATCTACCGTTTCTCCACAAAAATAAGCACAGGAGAGCACCATGGCCCGCACCCAACCGACTCAACCGGTCACCGAACTCGAACGCACCACCATGCGCCGAGTTGCATGGCGACTGCTTCCCTTCCTTATCCTTTGTTACCTGATCGCGATCATCGACCGTGGCAATATCGGCATGGCGTCGCTGCAGATGAATCATGACCTGGGCCTTAGCCCGGCGATCTTCGGTTTCGCGAGCAGCCTGTTCTTTGTCTCGTACTTTCTGGTCGAGGTGCCGAGCAACCTGGCCCTGCAGAAATTCGGCGCGCGCATCTGGATTGCACGCATCATGATCACCTGGGGGATCATTTCCGCAGGGACGGCTTTTGTGCAGGGCGCCAACTCGCTGTACGTCATGCGCTTTCTGCTGGGTGCTGCCGAGGCGGGTTTCTTCCCGGGCGTGCTGCTTTACATGACTTACTGGCTGCCGTCGGCCTATCGCGCACGCATGGTGGCGATCTTTATGGTCGCTATTCCAGGTGCAAACTTTCTAGGCTCACCGCTTTCGGGCTACCTGCTGACCCTGGACGGCTGGATGGGCATGAGGGGCTGGCACTGGCTGTTCATTCTTGAGGGTATCCCCGCCGTACTGCTGGGAATCGCCTGCCTTTTCATTCTGACCGATCGCCCGGCTCAGGCTCGTTGGCTGGATGATGAACAACGCACCTGGCTGGTCGACAAACTGGATGAAGAGCGCAAGCTCAAGACCAACATCGGCCATATCTCGCTATGGAAGCTGCTCAAGCACAAGGACATATGGGTCATGGCGCTTATCTATTCAGGCGCGTCTGCGGCAGGCAGCACCATGAGCGTGTGGGCACCCCAGCTGTTGAAAAGCTTTGGCCTGAGCAATCTGGAGATCGGCTTCGTCAATGCCATTCCCTACGGCATTGCATCGGTTGCGATGATCATCTGGGGGCGCAGTTCGGACCGCAGCAATGAACGTCGCTGGCACACCTCCGCCACCTTGTTTTTGATCACTGCGGGTCTGCTGCTGGCACTGGTCACGTCCTCTCTGCCCGCAACTGTCGTGATGCTGACCATGGTGCTCATCGGCGCCTACTCAATGAAAGGTCCGTTCTGGGCACTGGTGTCCAACTGGCTTTCGAGCAGTACGGCCGCCGCCGGACTGGCAGCCATCGGCGCCCTGGCGAATCTGATCGGAGGCGGGATCATGGTCAACGCTTATGGCGCCATCCATCAGGCCACGGGAAGTTATGCGATTGCTCTGCTGCCTCTGGCGGCGCTGTGCACGGCCGGTGCAATCGCCGTGCTTGTCATGGGCAGAAGCCGCAAGCGTGAAGCGCTTGAGGACGCCAAATCTGTAGAGGTCAGCTGAGGCGCGGCAATAACGATTTGAAACGCTGCCTGGCGCAGCGCTTCAAATCGGCTGTTTCTGGAAGTGGGCATGTCTGACTCAGACCGCTTCGTCGACCACCGGGGCGCGGTGTGCGCCCTTCTCCTCGCCGAAGCTTTTCCCTCCAAGGCTGCGCGTCAGGTCGTCAGCCACCTCGATGAAGATAGAGCGGATCGCTTTTGCATAGTCAGCGGTCAGCCGCATGGCCGGGCCCGAAAGCACCAACGCTCCGATGTTTTCATGAAGCGGGCCAAAAATGGGCAACGCCATCGAGGCAGCATGCGGATCGGTCGCACCGCTCGAGTAAAAAGGCTCCAGCCCATCCTTTGCACGGGCATACGGGGTACGTAATGCTTCGGCACTCGCCGCACCGTCCATGGGGCGCATGTCCCCGGGCTGCATATGCAATCGCAGCCGGTGAGGAGAATTTACGCGGTACTGGCACAACCGATAGGCGCCGTGTTTCACATAGAAAGAGGCCGTCTCGCCGGTTTCCCCCGTCAGTTTGTGCAGCCTTGGCAACACATGCCGCTCAAGATCCAGGGCATCCTGGTACACCGCATTAAGGCGCATGACCTCGCTCGCGAGCATATAGCGGCCGTCTGCAAGGCGATTGACAAAGCCATAGGTTTCCAGGGAGACCATCAGACGCATGATCGTGCTTTTGATCAGGCCGGTGCGCTCGACCAGTTCCACAAGGCTCAAGGCCGAGTCCCCTATCTGAAACGAAGACAGAACGGTGAGCACCCTATCCGCTGATGCGACTCCATTCACGGCGGGACGTGGACGCGTTTTGACCATCATTAACTCCTGTGCGGCAGATTGCAGCATGAACCTCGAACTCGCCGCATTATCCGTTAGCTGAAAACGGATAGCCATGAAACCCTTGGTATTCGCCGCGTTGCCCAGGACAAAAAACGCGCCACCGGCTCAACGTCAGGTTTACTGCTTCAAACGCCAGACGCCCTCCACCTGGTGCGCCAGACCTCGCTCGCCCAGCGATTCGATGTATTTCTGCATGCCCTTTTCGCCACGTTTTTGCAGCAGGCGGATGGCTCGTGGCAACAGATTGGGGAACAGCATCGCCAGACTGGACGCCCAGGATTCGCTGGGTTTCGGTGTTCGCTCCAGGCAGGGCTTGTCGAGCATCAGCAACACCTGACGTGCGACATCATCCGGCGACTGCGGCGGCGCGATGAACTGCAAGGCATTGCCGCCTTCGATGGCTTCCTTGCGCAACATTTGTGTGTCTGTCGCAGTGGGCAGGATCGAGCCGACCTTGATGCCCTTCTCTGCCAGATCCAGCCCGATCGACAGCATCGCACCACGCAGGCCGAACTTGCTGGCGCAATAGATGGGAGATTCCGGCGTGGGAAATACACCGCCCAGCGAAACCGTGGATATGATCCGGGCGTCGGCCGAGCGCTTTAGCAATGGGATGGCGAGACGCGTGAGAATCAAGGGTGCAACGAGATTGATATTCAGCTCTCGGCTGATGCTGTCCACCGAGCGTGTATCGAACGCCTCGACCACCGCGATGGCGGCATTATTGATCAGCACGTCCAGTCGGCCAAACTCTGCTTCTATATAAGCCATCAACTGAGCGAGGCTTTGCTGATCGGTCAGATCAACCACATAGGGATGAGCGTCTTCGCCGAGTTTTTCTGCCAGCGAACGCAACTGTTTTTCATCGATATCCGCCATGACCAGCTGCATCCCCCGGCGGATCAGTTGGGCGCAGATTGCCTGGCCTATGCCACCGGCCGCACCGGTGATCAGGACAACCGTTTTCATGAGCACGTCTCCTGAAGGGTGGCCGGTTGCGGGTGCAGCGGCGCAGCCACATATCCGGCGCCTTTACGCAGGCTGCTGTAGTAGCCTTCCTCGACCACTGGCCAGCCCAACTCATGAGACAGCTTGCGCAAGTATTTCTTGAGCGCATGAGCCTCCAGGTACACCTCATGACGTTGGGATTTGACGAACTGGATGCCCCCGGAAAGATCCGGGTCGTCAGACGCAATCAACCGATCAAATTGACCAGCCCTGGTTTTCTGCTGCAATTGGTCGCGCAAGTAACAGGCCACTGCGTGGGCCTCGCTGTCGAACAGTTTGTAGGCACTGGAGTTGGTTTCAACGTACCCGATGCCAAACAGGTTGTAGTGCTCGCGACTGAAAATCGACAGGTACAAACGGGGCCGGCCGCCCTTCCACTCGAAATAGTTCGCGGCGTATTTGCAGCTCCATTTATAACCGGTGGCATAAAGCACCAGATCCAGCGCCTCGCGCGTGCCATCCTTGAACACCACGTGCTGCCCCTCATAGTGCGAGACATCCGGTTTGACCTGAATATCACCGTGCTGCAAACAGTGCAGCAACTGGGTATTGAGCAACGGGTGGCTTTCAAACAGCCTGTGGTCAGGTCTGGGCAAGCCAAAACGGCGTGTGTCGCCATTGATCACGCGCAGAATCGCCTGAAAAATCGGACGCGCGAGCCACATGGGAAGTTGTGGCCCCTTTTCACCGAACTCATCAACCGGCATGCCGAACAGATGCTTGGGGATGAAGTGATAGCCGCGGCGCATGCTGATAAAGGCTTTATCCGCATGCCTGGCGGCGTCACAGGCGATATCTGCACCGGAGTTGCCCGCACCGATGACCATCACCCGTTTGCCCTTGAATTCGTCGGCATGCTTGTAGGTTACCGAGTGCCTGATGGTGCCTTCGAACTGACCTTTCACCTCGGGCATGTTCGGGTCCCAGTTGCATCCAGTGGCGCACACTACTGCGCGATAGCGGCGTCGTTCACCGTTGGCCAGTGTCACCAGCCAGCGTCCGTTTTCTTCCTTTTCGACATCCTCGACGGCGGTGTTGAAGCGGATGTTGCCGTACAGGTCGAACGCCCTCGCGAAGGAGCGAACGTACTCGAAAATCTGGCGATTGCTCGGGTAGTCGGGAAAGTGCGCGGGCATGGGGTAGTCGATGAAGCCTGACTGATCGCGCGAGGAGATAAAGTGCGCCGACTGGTACATCGGCGTTCCGGGGTTATTGATATCCCAGACACCACCCACTTCGCTGTGTCGCTCGAACTGCTCGTAATCGAGTCCCTGGCGCTTGAGTGCCCTGGCCATACAAAGCCCGCCAGGCCCGCTTCCGATAATGCATACCGCGTCGGCGCAATCGTGGATCTTGTTGTCGTTGCTCACTTTGTGTTCCTCGGGTTCTACAGCGAGAACCCTAAGTTAGCCAAGGAGTCGTAGCGCAAGCAGGGGATGCATGGACGTTAAAGGGGGTGATAACGGACTTGTTCGACAGGCACTTCAGGCCGGTGAAAAATGAGCGACCCGAGGGATGTTTCAACTGTTTTTTCAGGCATGCTGTGACTCGATAGAACAAAAATACCTGCATGTGAAAGGTCCGGATCAACATGAAACTCATTGCCGACCCACTGTTCTCCGAAGCCTCTGCCCCACCGCAGGTATCACGCATGCTCCTGCAGTACGCGACCGAGCGTGGCGTCAATACCCAGTGGCTGTGCCGTGGCCTGGGTTTCGCCCCCGATGACTTGAAAAAATCAGGCTATTTGCTGTCGCATCGGCAAAGCAACCTGCTGGTGCGGCGGACCATCTCCGAGCTGGGTGATGGTGGCTTGGGCTTGTCGGTCGGCGAGCGCCAGACGGCAGTCTCATGGGGTATTGTCGGGCTGGGCATGCAAGCCAGCCCGACGCTGGGCGATGCGCTCAATCTGGCGATCCGTTATCAGAAACACACCGGCGCCCTGCTCTCCCATCGTATGGAGTTTCACGAGGGACGCTGCCTGACGTATATCGTGCCGCAGTTCTTTGACCCCGATGTAATCGGTTTCTATCTGGAAGAGGCATTCGCCAGCGAGATGGCGATCGTTCGTCACCTGAGTGGTCGTCATGATCTGGTTCCCAGCCGGGTCGAACTCGAATACCCGGAGCCCGAACACGCGCATCGGTACAGGGAAGTGTTCCGCTGTCCGGTAGTGTTCGCCGGTGCGCATAATCTGATCGAGTTCGACGCCCGGTGGCTGGAAACGCCATTAGTCACGCGTGATGATTTCGTCGCAGCCGAAGTGGCCGAGTTGCTGGACAGCGCGAACTGGGAAGACAAAGGCACGTCTGATCTTGTCGAAACCGTGCAACGTGAAATACGCAAGCGGCTCTGCGCGCCGCCGTCGCTCAATGAACTTGCGCAACAACTCAATATAGGCGAGCGCACCTTGAGACGGCGCCTGGGTGAAGCCGGACAGTCTTATCAAGGCGTCATCGATTCACTGCGCAGGGCAAGGGCACTGTCACTCCTGAGTCACCGCGAAACGAAGCTGATCGACGTGGCCAGCGAGACTGGATTCAGCGATATTCGTGACTTTCGCCGGGCATTCAAGCGCTGGACCGGGGTCACGCCGCGAGAGGCCAGGCATGAGATGCAGCAGTTCCGCAAGGATATCCAGCGGCCGTGATAGCTACGTTCAAGCATGGCTCGACAATCGCCGCGCGTTACAAGAAACTTGGCGGCACCGGTCTGCTCTCGAAGGAGTCCTGCATCGGCACGCAGACCTCCAGCACTCCTGCCCCTCAACACGCTGCAACAGGCGGCGTTCAGCAGGACAAGTTCGAACTCATTACTGCCCGTGCCCTTGACGCAGTTATTCACCTCATCAATATGGTCAACGGAGCACGTTAATGTTTCACGTTATGTTCAGCCTGCCCTGCCTGTACGTCATCGCCCGTTTTCTATGGCCGATGCCTTGGGCGTTATCGGCGAAAATCGCCGTTGCCGTACTGCTTGTCCTTGCCTCGCAATATCATCTGTATTGCCGGTTTTCTTCCGGCAGCGTGTTTTCGCCGGAATTTCCACGCTACGTCGTGATGCTGTTCAACTGGGCGTTCGGCGCAATCCTGTTGCTCGCGGTACTGCAAATCATCGTCGACATCGGCACAGTGCTGACGATGCTGGTACGCCGGCAGACGCTGAGCATTCCGGCCAATCTGCGCTACATCATCGGTGTGGCGGCCCTGGTGCTGGCGGCCATAGGCGTCCAGCAGGCCGTGCGCGTGCCGCCGGTGAAAGACATCCAGATCGCGATTAAAAACCTGCCCCCACAATTCGAGGGCTACAAGGTATTGCAACTGACCGACATGCACATCAGCCGCCTGTTCGACGCGCCCTGGACCCGGGCGGTGGTACAGCAGTCCAATGCGCTGGGGGTGGACCTGATCGTCATCACCGGCGATCTTATTGATGGCTCGCTGAGCGACCGGAAACAGGATATTGAGGCCCTGCGCGATTTGCGTGCGCCGGACGGCGTGTACGTTATCCCCGGCAACCATGAGTACTTTTTCGATAACCAGGCATGGATGCAGCACTTCGTCTCTCTGGGCATGATCCCTCTCGCCAACAGCCACACGATGATCGAGCACGACGGTGCACGCATCGCTCTGGCCGGCGTCACCGACGTCACGGCACCCAAAACCGGCTTTCCCGCCCCAGACGTGCAAAAAGCCATAGCAGGTATCGCGAAAGACACACCGATCATCCTGCTCGACCATCAACCCAGAAACGCCGAGGAAACAGCGACCCACGGCGTAGCGCTGCAACTCTCCGGGCATACCCATGGCGGCATGATCTTCGGTCTTCACCGGCTGCTGGCCCTGGCCAACGGCGGATTTGTGTCGGGGCTTTATGACGTGGGCGGGATGCAACTGTACGTCAACAACGGCACTGCACTCTGGCCAGGGTTTGCCATTCGTCTTGGCAAACCTTCGGAATTGACCCGGATCACGCTCCGGCGGGCGCTTTAGCGGCCCATCAGCACGGCTCAGGCCCTGACCGGCCCCTCAGCCTCCCTCATTGCCAGCAGCTCTCTCACATGGGCCGACGGCAAGGGCCTTCCGAACAGGTAGCCCTGGGCAAAGTCGCACTCATGGGTGGCCAGCCAGTCTGCCAGTTGTTCGTGCTCAACGCCCTCGGCGGTGATTTTCATGCGCAGGCTTTTACCCAGAGCGAGGATGGCCTTGACCATCTCGTTCTGGTTTTCAAGTTTCGTGTCGAAGAACGATCTGTCGATCTTGATCTTGTCGATGGCAAGCTTGGTCAGGTGATACAGCCCTGAATAGCCGGTACCGAAATCGTCTAGAGCGACGCTCACGCCCATCGCGCGCAGACGTTCGAGGTTCAGGCGGGCACTGTCGACATTGGCGACCAGGGCATTTTCCGTCACTTCTACTTCCAGCCGACTCAGCGGGAATCCTCCTTCGCTGGCCAACTGTTCCAGCCAGTCAGGAAAGTCGGGGCTTTCGATCATCAGCGAGGTGACGTTGATCGCCAGCGTGAAGTCGCTAGGCCAATCGCGTGCCTGATCGAAGGCTTGAAGCAAAAGGGTCGCGGTGAGTGGCTTGATCAGCCCCAACTGTTCTGCAGCGGGTATGAAGTCAAGCGGCAGGATGATTCCACGCTCGGGATGCAGCCATCGCGCAAGCAGTTCGAACCCTGCCAGACGCTGCTCGGGAAGGCTGACGATAGGCTGATAGAACGGTTGAATATCTTTCTCTTCGATAGCCAGGGTGAGTTCCCGCGCGAACTGTTCCTGCAGGCGCTGTTCGCGTTCGAAGCTGACTTCATAGAAATGAAACGTCGCTCGGCCACCGGTTTTACCGCGGTACATGGCGCTGTCCGCACGTTGCAGCAAGATGTCGGGGTCTGAGCCGTCCATTGGAGCAACGGCAACGCCGAGGGTCGCGCTAAAGGCCACACCCGGCAAGCCAACGCTGGATGCTGCGATTTTGGCCAGAATGCTTTCGGCGAGCGGCGCCAGTTCGGCGTGACTGAAGTCGCCGCTGACTGCCAGGCCGAACTCGTCGCCACCCAGTCGAGCCACCGAAGCCTGCCACCCGACGGTGGCGTCGCGCAGGCTTTCAGCAACGGCGCAAATAGCCGCGTCTCCTGCCGCATGCCCGTGGGTATCGTTGATCAACTTGAATTTATCCAGGTCGATCAGGAAGACCGCGGTCTGTATCGCTGGCTGCTGCAGGCGCGCAACCAGTTGCTCGTGAAACACACGGCGATTGAGCAAACCGGACAATGGATCGTGACGGGCCAGAGATTCGCTGAGCGCCTGGGACTCGAGCAAGTCGTTGTAGCTGCGGTGGAGTCGTTGCATCAGGCGTTTCAGAAGAACGAACGGAACGATCATCGACAGCACTGCAAAGCCGGTCGAAGTCAGTACAAAACGCCAACGCTCGGCACTTTCGAAGTCCTGATCATAGGGCAAGCCCATCGCGGCCATGGCGAAGGATTCAAGTTCGAATTCCCACGCGACTGCGAACAGGAAAATAGAGAACACATAAAACCACAACAACGTGTAAAGGTACTTACGAACCATGTGTGGGGTGCGCAGAAAAGGCATAGTAAAGAGGCTCGAAAGGACGGCGAGTGCAACGCTTATAAACAGGGTATCGGTAGCCGGATATCAGTCTTGAGGCAGTAAGGCCGTGATGACGATAGTGTGTGACTTGCGCGAGTGCTGTCCCATGGATTTAATAAAACACGCTCATTTAAAACGTCTATAAGCCGGTGGCCCCTGCGAATATCGCTAAACGCTCTTTCCTGTTCACCTGCGCAATGAGTGACTCAGGGCCGTACACCTTTAGTGTCCCCTGAGTCGACCCGACTGTTTGCGCTTAACTGGAGCGTTGGTCCACAAACCGGCTGACTGCCCGCACTACGGTGTTTGCGCCGTGCTGGATTTCCTGAATCACGCGGTCTGCGTCGTTGGCCAATACCAGCGCCTCGGAAGCCTGTTCGGTGCTGCGCACAATTACGCTTACCGCGTCTGAAGCCAGGCTCTGGTTGGTCTTCACGACGTTTACAATTTCTTCCGCCGCTTATGTCGTGCGCGAGGCCAGTTGGCGAACTTCATCGGCCACTACCGCAAACCCCCTGCCCTGTTCACCGGCCCTGGCGGCTTCAATCGCTGCGTTCAGCGCGAGCAGGTTGGTTTGTTCGGCGATGCCGCTAATGGTTTTAATGATGGTTCCAATCACCTGACTTTGCGAGTCCAGTGCTTCGATGCCTCGTGTGGCCTCTTCCATCGAAATGGTCAGTTGGCCAAGCATTTGCAGCGTGTCCTTGATGACTTTGCGGCCCTGCTGTGCGCTGCTGTCAGTATCGATAGACGTTTGATAAGCCATTTCCGATGCTTCAGCGACCGCTTTCTCGCGCTCGACCTGTTCAGTGATAACCGTTGCGAACTTGGCAATTTTATAGAGTTTGCCGTTGGCATCGGTAATAGGGTTGTAAGACGCCTCCAGCCATACATCACGACCGCCTTTATCAACCCGGCGAAAACGATCGACGATAAATTCACCCCGGCGCAGTCTTTCCCAGAATTGGGTATACGCTTCAGAGGTGGACTCTTCAGGCAGACAGAACATCTTGTGATGTTTGCCCTTTATCTGATTCAACTCGTAACCCATTGCCCTCAGAAAGTTTTCATTGGCGCCGATGACAATGCCATCGAGGGTGAAATCGATAACGGCGGTGGAACGTTGCAGCGCATTGACCAGCGCCTCGTTCTCGCGGGAGGCTTCAATCGTTCGCGTCAGAACACTCGAATACAGGGTGATCTGCTCGACGCCGCCGGTTTCATTTTTATAAGGGACGACAATGGTTCTCAGCCACACCCTCGACCCGGTCTTGCTGACCAGACGCAACGTGCCGCTGAAATGCTTGCCATCGCGAATCGCGGTCAATGCGCGTTTCTGGTGAACGTCGCCGCTCAGTTCCGGCGGGCTCAGTTCGGACAGACTGCGTCCGACCAGCTCTGCTTGCGAGTAACTCATCTCCGTCTCGAACAACGCGTTGACGGTCTGTACTTTGCCCGTGCCATCCAGCACAACGGCAACTGTCTCCAGATTGAGGATTTGCCCTGCTTGCTCAAGCATGGCGAGGCGGCGCTCCAATGCCTTATTGGTGTTTTTCAAATGCGAATTGAACATTGCGGCTATCCGGGACAGTTTAGGTTTGCAATCTGCATCGGTCATGGAACCGCAATCTTGAGCGGTGCAAGCGAACTTAATACGAAATGAGCCTGCCTGTTGTCTGATTGCGCCTATGGGATCCAAAAGTTATAACTATTGATCCGTTGGCAGTGGTTATATTCATGAATCAAATCGGCGCACTGTTTCAGACTTTATTGTCACTGCTGACTTCTGCTGCCAGGATTTTCCCCATTCAATCTGTCGAGAAACTCTTTCCTTCTTTTTCTGTCCGCACTCTCTTTGCCAAGCAACTCGGGTAACAGTTCGTTCGCCTGTTGCGGACTCAAAATAAATACCCCGTCATCATCCGCGATGGCGATGTCCCCTGGCTTCACCTCCACATCGCTTATATTGATCAGTCCGTTGAGCTCGCCGCTTTCGCCGAGACTGCGTGTCGTCATTGCGCTGACTCCACGGCTGAACACGGGCAGACGATGTTCGCGCAAGGCGGCGACGTCGGTAACCGCACCCGAGATGATGACGCCGGCAAGGCCCTTGATGAGACCGGCCAGGGTGCGCAGTTCGCCCCAGCAGGCACAATGCTCGTCGCCGACACATTCAATCACCAGCACATCGCCGGGCAGGCTGTTCAGCAGTGCATCGCGCAGAATGCTGCCGTCGGGCAGTTGTAGTTTCACCGTGACAACGTTGCCGACCAGTCTGGCCCCCTCGAACAGCGGTCTGATCCCGCGCAGGTAACCCACGTCGGTCAGGTGGCCGATGGTTGAAGCGGCAATGTCACGGTATTGCTCTATGACGGCGTCGCTGAGCTGTTGCTGGCGGTGTGCGATCTGCTTGTTCATCGACATTTCCTGGGTCTCAGTAACGGACAGGTCGAGCAATACTCGACGGGGTTGCTGGCGTCGTAATAGAAGCAGCAGGTGCGCCGAAAACGGATGCTTTTGCCTTCGGCTTCCAGCACAACCGGTGGGCGGCGGAAGTGTTTGAGCGGGTTGTAGGTCAGGCCGAACAGCGCAGGATCGGCCTGATGCAGCAGCCAGTCGAAATCGGCTTCACAGCGCTGCCGGATCGCCGGGTCTTCAATCTTGTCCATGCGCTTGTCGTACAGCGAATAGACACGTACCGCGGTGTTCTCCCACAGAATGCGTCGGGAAATACCCGTGACACGGTTGAAGGTTTCCCACAATGGCTGAAGCAGGTCGCGGAACAGCGTGCTGACGATCTCATCACGCCATGCATCGCGAGCCCCCGGTGCGTAACCCACAGGAGTTGTATCGAGCAAGGGCATTGAAGAGGTCCAAAGGCCGTCATCGTGCGCGTATTCGATCACGCTGTTGTCCAGCGACAGGGCCAGGCCCTTGTCGTAGACCGACATCGCGTACAGGCAGGCACCGGTGCTCAGGAAGGAAAAGCGCTTGGCCAGCAATGATGCAGTGATTGCTTGGGTCGGAGAACCGATCACCGGCCCCAACACGCCAAGCAATTGCTCGCAGACTGTATCGTCCAGCAGTGCGCGTGCCGGCAGTGCGCGGGGATCTTGCTCACCTGCCGGCCTGAGCCGCAGCACCCCGGAGAGCAACGCCCATTCGGACTCGTTGAACGCCTGCGCCAGACTCATTGCGGCAGTTCCCGGCCAAAGGGAATGCACAACGGCGTACCAAAGAACGGATCGGCGATGATCCGGCAGTTGAGGCCGAAGACCTGCTTGACCAGTGCCTCGCTGAGGATATCGGCCGGACGCCCCTGGGCGAAGGCGCTGCGTTCGTGGACAGCAACCATGTGATCGGCGTAACGGCAGGCCAGATTCAGGTCATGCAGGACCATCACGATGGTCTTGCCCTCTTGCCGATTCAGATCGCGCAACAGGTCCAGCACTTCGATCTGATGAGCCAGATCGAGAAAGGTCGTCGGTTCGTCCAGCAATACGATGTCGGTATCCTGCGCCAGGGTCATGGCGATCCACGCGCGCTGGCGCTGGCCGCCTGACAGGGCATCGACGGGCCTGTCCGCCAGCTCGTGCATGCCGGTCTGCGCCAGAGCCCTTGCGACCATGGCTTCATCCTCGGCGGACCATTGCTGCATCCAGTTCTGATAGGGATAACGCCCCAGCGCAACCAATTGCCGCACGCTGATGCCTTCCGGTGCGCTGGGCATCTGCGGCAGAATCGCCAGTTCACGCGCAACGGTGGCGGTGGACTTCTGATGGATGTCGGCACCGTTGAGCACTACGGTGCCCTGCTGGGGTTTGAGCAGGCGCGCCAGGGATTTGAGCAAGGTGCTTTTGCCGCAACCGTTACTGCCGATCAGCACGGTCACCTGGCCTGCGGGTAACTGCAGATCAAGGCTGTCGATGATCACCTGCCGCTGGTAGCTCAGGGTCAGGTCGTGGGTTGCGATTGACGCCATCCGTAATTCCTTAATGCCGCTGGTTGATCAATAGATACAGAAAGAACGGTGTGCCCAGCACCGCAACAAAAATCCCTGCGGGCAGATCCAGCGGCAGGAACAGCGTGCGTCCGGCCAGATCGGCAAGCATCACCAGATTGGCACCGATCAGCGCCGCCATCAGTGCCTGACCGACGAACCCCGGCGGCGTCAGCCGTTTGGCTATATGCGGCGCAATCAGCCCGACAAAGGCAATCGCCCCGCCCCAGGCAACCGCCAGCCCGGCCAGCGCGACGCTCACCAGCAGCAAACCGGCGCGCAGCCATTGCACGCGCACGCCGATGCCCTGGGCCAGCGCGTCATCCAGTTGCTGCATGCGCACCTGACGGGCGAGCAGCGCCAACAGCGGCAACGTCATCAGCAGCCAGCCGGCCAGCGCGCGTGGCTCCGGCCAACTGGCACCATACACGCTCCCGGTCAGCCAGACGTAAGCCGACAAGGTGGTGGTCAGCGGGCTGAACACCAGAATGAACGTGGTGACCGCAGCCAGCAGGGCCGACACCCCTACCCCGATCAACACCATGCGCAAGGGTGAAGCGCCCTGATTCCAGGCCAGCAGATAAATGACCAGTGCCGCGAGGCCTGCGCCAGAGATCGCCGCCAGGGGCAGAAACTGCGCGCCCAGTGCAGCCGAGAAGAATGACAGGTACAACACGGCTGCCGCGCTGGCACCGCTGGTGATGCCTAACAGATCCGGTGAGGCCAGCGGGTTGCGAATGATGCTTTGCAGGATCAGCCCGGACACCGCCAGGGCCGCGCCGACCAATGCGGCCAGAGCCAGCCGTGGCATGCGCAGTTGTTCGACGATGAATACCAGGCTGGCGTCCGCCTGACCGGCAAAAATACTCAGCAGGGTCGCCGGCGACAGATTGATCTTGCCCAATGCCAGCGAGCTCAGCGCAACCAGCAGCGTCAGCGCCAGTCCCGTAAGCAGGCGCGTGAATACCGTCAGGCTGAACTGCCGGGAAAAACGCCGGTAGCGCACGGTGAAATGCTTATCCATAGCGCGCCCCCCGCCGAACCAGTGCAATAAAGAACGGCGCACCGAACAACGCAGTCATAACACCCACCGGGACTTCCTGAGGGACAATCACCACTCGCGTCAGCGTGTCGGCCAGCAATAACAGCGTCGCGCCCAGCACTGCGCAGCCGGGCAGCAGCCAGCGATGATCAATGGACAGCGTCTTGCGCACCATGTGTGGCACCAGCAGGCCGATGAAGCCGATACTGCCTGCCAGCGCCACGGCACTGCCCGCCAGGGCAATGATCACCACGCTCATCATCAGGCGAATCAGCCCCGTACGCTGGCCCAGAGCCGTCGCGATGGCTTCCCCGGTGTTGAGCACGTTGACCTGCCCCGCCAGCAGCAGAGCTCCGACCAGCCCCACGACCACGCAGACGAGCAACGGCGCGGCGGTGCTCAGTTCGCGCTCCGACAGGGAGCCGGCCAGCCAGAACAGCACGGTGTCCAGCCCGTCCTGATTGACCACCAGCAAGGCCTGACTGAATGCGGTAAACAAGGCGGTGATCGCGGCACCGGCCAACACGATGCGCAATGGATTGAGGCTGCCCTGCCCCCGGTTGCCGATGACCCAGACAATCGTACCCGCCACCGCAGCCCCGATGAACGCGCACCACAGCCATTGGCTCATGGACGACAGCGTGAGCAGCGACGAACAGGCAATAATGGCAAACGTCGCGCCGGCATTGATGCCGAACAGGCCAGGCGACGCCAGCGGATTGCGCGTCAGCGCCTGCATCAGGGCACCGGCCACTGCCAGACTCGAACCCACCGCGACGGCCATCAGGGTACGTGTCAACCGTGTGTCGAGCAGCACATGCTCGATAGCGCTCAGCACATCAGGCTGCCAGACACTTCGCACAATGGCAGCAGGCGATATCCAAGTGGCCCCGGTGGCCAGACTCAATCCCATGCTCGCAACCAGTAGCAACAGCCCCAGGCCCAGTTTTGCCGCAGCCGTCATGAGGCGCGATCCGCCAGCGCCACGCGAGCGATCTCATCGAGCATGCGGTTGGCGCCCAGAATGCCGCCGGACAGGCTCCAGGCGACGGCATCGACGCGCCATACCTGACTGTCCCGTACTGCCCGCAACTGTTGCCAGAACGGGTTCTGCACCAGTTTGTCGTAGGTGTGCTGCGCGGCGTTGCTGTCCGCGCGCTGAAAAACAAAGAACAGGTCGGCATCGACCACAGGCAAACTCTCTTTACTGCTGAGTTTAAGGGACACGCCCGTGGCTTCGCGGGCCGCAGGCGTCCAGGCAAAGCCCAGTTCACTGAGCACCGAGCCGGCAAAGCTGGCCGGCAGATAGCTACGGATATGGTCTTCGCGAATGTCGAGCACCGACACGGTGATCGGCCAGCGCCCGGCGAACTTCGCCTGCAACTGGCCGCGCAGCGCCGCCACACGTTGTTGCCATTGTCCGAGCAGGTCGATGGCCAGCTGTTGACGCTGCATGGCCGCGCCCATCATTGCCAGGGTACGCTTGAACTCGAACACCTCTTCAAGCATAAGCACCGTGCTGATCTGCTCCAGCAGCGGCGCGATGCGTTGATGACGAAAGCGTGAGGCGACGATCAGATCCGGCTTGAGCAGCACGATATCTTCCAGGCTCGGCTGGGTTTCCAGACCGACATGCGGGACCGCCGCCAGCGCCGGGCGCAGGTAGCGGTACATCGGTTTTTCGCTCCACGAATCCACCACGCCGCAAGGCGTCACCCCCAGGGCCACGGCACTGTCGGACGCCCCCTGAAACAGGGTGACGACTCTTAGCGGCGCTGCCCGGGCAATGCCAGGCAGCGCCAGTAAGCCCAGCGAAAGGCGCAACAGGGTGCGCCGCGAAGGATGCAGGGTTCGGTCAGGTTGCACGGCGCAACCTGTGGAACGGGTTGACCACTTCGCCCTTGCCGAACGGCATGCTGCCCGGACCGCCAGCGCGCTCGATCATGGGCGTCAGCAGAAGTTTCTGCGGCCAGTTGGGGGCTTCGAACAGTTGGTGCCTGATCATGCCACGCGCCTCGTCGTCAAATTCGATGGTTGTGATCAGATTATCCAGAACATCGCGCAGTACGGTCCACAGCGCAGTGACCGGCACGTCGTACACCTGCGCCAGAGTATCCATGATTGCCCGCACGTTTACCTGAATACCCAGTGTCTGCAGCCAGAACAGCAAGTCCTCGGGGCGCTCATGATAAAGCGTATTGGCATGACCTTTCTTGATTCGATACTCCGGGTCGTGCATGCCGTTGCGCTCCAGCCAGGGCACGAAAATACGCAACGAGTCGTGGTCACGCAACAGCAGTCCTTGCGCCTGTCCGGCTTTCCAGACCATGACCGCGTTCTGGCCATGCACTTCGCCGAGCATGCCCAGGCGGAACATGCGCAGGTTGATGTCGAAGAAACTGTGGCTCAGCTCGCGAAACAGTGTCAGCACCGAAGCCTGATTGCGCGGCAGGTCGCGGTAGTCCATCCACTCGTCGAAGAAATGCCGATTGCTCCCCGGTAGCGGTGTACCCAGTGCCGCCATCGGCAGCAGGCGGCACTCCGGATCATCCAGCAAGGCTGCCGGATAGCCGCGCACCATCGCCGAAAGATGCCGCGGCCCTTCGTCGAACAGCGTGGCGTGTGGCGGCATGAACGCCCACCATTTGCGTTCGTCGCACAGGTGCAGCGAACGACTCAGGGCTTCATCCTTGTCGACCACCTGACGCAGCAGTTTTTCGCTCAGCCCGCCGTTGATCATTTTGACCGCTGGCAGGTAGCGCGAAGCGCCGAGCGAATAAATGGCCATGGGCAGCTTCAGGTAGTCAGCGCTGTTGAAGCACGGTGTCATCGAACGCAGCGACGAAGTGGCATGGACCTGCGCCTGATTGAAGTCAAGCCGCTGGCAATCACCCTTGGCGAATGCATCACCCAGCTGGACCTGCAGAACATGCTCGAACTGCCACGGGTGAACCGGCAGCGCAACGTGGCTGGCGGCAATGCCACGCGCCTGCATCTCCTGGTCAAGCTCCGCTTGCAGGTTTTCAGGCAGCAGATAGCGGGCTGGAAAGGATGCGTTCAAGTCTCCCACTCCGTCGCCGCATTGCAGCAAGGTCTTGTCGACAGCCACCCAGTTCAGCGCCACCGGCTGGGCGAACTCGGCCTGGTACTGCAGGTATTCCTGCTCGTTCAAGCCTTGTTTGGCCTTGGCCAGCGGGTGATACGGGCGATCACGCAGCGACGCCCACTGCTCCATGGTTCTGAAGAACGTCGCGCCGTCCTGGGCCATCAGGTTCTGCTCGTCGACCTTGTGGTCCAGCGACAGCGCGGTCTGCCAGACACTGATGCGCAACACCTCCAGAAACAGCGCGATACCCTTTTCGTTGTCCTGACGCTCGCTGTCCTGAAGCAGCGTCGCCTTGCCGGCAAACACCCACTTCATGAAGTCTTCCGGTGACAACTGCGTCCAGCGTTCGTCCTGCCGGCCCAGTACCGGCGTACCGGGCACTTTTTCCCATTGCTGGGTAATACCGGGGCGCAACGCGATGCTGATGAAGCGTTGCTCCGAATCATCGCAGCACCATTCCCAGATTTGCTCCGCGCTGCTCTGCTCTACCAGTTGCGGAGCCTGTGGATGACGCAGCTGCCATTGGCTGCTGTCCTGCAGGCGCAACGGCTCGCGACCAAAGAAATCTTCAGCCAGCAGGCAATCGACCAAATCCTGCATGACCAGGTCAGCGGCGAGTGAAGTGAAGTTCATGGTTTATTTTCCTTCTGCTGAATGTTGAGCCAGGCGGGCCTGAAGCGCGCGAAAGGCAATGCCGCGCTCATCCCCGAGGACAAAGGTGTTGACCCCGCGAGCCTGCCAGCGGGCAGCGTCACCGGGTTGACGAGGAATCGCGCAATAGGCGACGCCCGCCGCGTGGGCGGCTTGCCAGGTTGCAAGCAGCGCGTTTTGTACTTCTGGTTGATCGATCTGCCAGGGCATGCCCAGTGACTGCGACAGGTCTGCCGCGCCTTCAAGAATCATGTCCAGCCCCGGCACACCGGCGATCTCGGCGGCGCGTCGCACGCCTTCGGCGCTTTCGATCATCGCCACCACCATGATCTGCTGATTGGCGGCCTCCACGTACTGCGCCAGGATGTGCTTGCCGAACGAGCCGGGACGTCCGGCATTTAGGCTGCGGCGACCCAGCGGGTGGTACTTGCAGGCGGCAATCGCATCCGCCAGCTGCTCGGGGCTCTCGATCATCGGCAAGACAATGCCCTGCGCGCCGCCATCGAGTAGGCGCAGCAGGGTTTTCGGGTTGAGATCGGCGACCCGCACCAGTGGCGTGAGGTTGTAGCTCTCTGCCACGCGGATCATGTTTTCCACGGTTTCCGGGTTGATCAGGACGTGTTCCATGTCGATGATCACGAAGTCGAACCCGGCTTCGGCGATCAACTCGATGGCGGCCGGAGCCGGGATCGAACTGATCACCCCGTGCGCCGGCTGTCCGTCGGCAATTCTGCTTTTGAGTGCATTGGTCCTCAGCATCATTGCGGCCTGTAGGTGTGCAGCGGGTTAGGCACCGAGCGAAAGCGACGCTCGCCATCACCCAGCAGGCGACGTTTGGTCAGTTCTTCCACTTCATACGACGGCGCAAACACGTCAAACAGGCCGAAGCGGTCGCGATGCTGCGGGTGAGCCCGCTGATAATCGAGAATGACGTCGGCGGTCATCTGCCAGAACAGCGCTTCGTCCAGCTGGTATTGCTGGCGCAGGAAAATCGCCATCTCGGCCAGGCAGATGAAGAAGAAGCAGTCACAGGAGAAGTCGCGTACCGCGTTGACGTCATCGGTGACGATGAACGAGTTACGGTTGAGTTTCGCGTGGCTGGCCGGCAGCGGCACCAGCTCCGGGCACAGCTCGGGCCGCCCGAGGTGCGCGGGTGAATAACGCACGCCGTCATGGAAGTCCTTGAGGGCGATGCGCTGCGGCCAGCCCTGCTTGACGATCAGCACGATGTTCTGGCCGTGGGACTCCATGCCGATGCCTTCGGCATAGAGCATGTGAATGATCGGCGGCACCGTGACCTGCAGCAGTTGCCGGGTCCACTCCTTGAGCCCGTACTGGCTGACCCACGCGTCTATGAACGGCGTCTGCTGGCCATCACCGTAACGATTTTCCACATGGCTGAGGCCGTTGAATGGCACCGCCTGCTCGTCGTCCCGGAGGTATTGATGCAGGCTTTCCCGCCAGATGGCACCCAGCGTGCCGTAGGTCTGCGCTGAACGCGATTCCGGCAGATGGCTGTAATCGAAGCTCACCCCCGCCACCTCACCGAGAATCACGAAATCCAGCGCGCGAGCGGTGCTGTCGGTTGCGATCAACCGGTGCAGCCAATCGGTAATGATCGGGCCGTTCAATACCGTGTGACGCGCCAGAATGCGGGTGCTGGAGGTATTGGTCATGCTCATCGCCAGCTTGACGTATGGCCGCTGAGGCTGACTGGCGTTGGCCAGCGTGCGAATCGACTGCTGAGCCTTGTAGCTATCGGTCGAGGTGCCCAGGTAAATCAGCTCGCCGCTGGCCAGTTCCGGGTAGAAGGTCGACACCGTGACGTTGTCCCACTGCCACGGATGCACCGGCATCAGTTGATAGTCGTCGATGGACTTGCCCTGCGCGGCCAGGTCTCGAGTTATTTCCTGCCAGCGTTGCGTACCCAGCTCCTGACGAATGAACGCCTGAAAATCCATGCTTCGCGAATGGCCGACCGAGGCGCTTGATTTCGCCACGGCCAGCCAGACCACCGCGAAAGGCGTGGCGAATTCTGGCCCGTAGTGGCGGTTGTCAGCCAGGGAAAAGCCGATCCGCGACTTGTAACATGGGTGATAGCTGTGGGCATCCATGAAGTGCTGCTCCAGCGC
The DNA here is from genome assembly GCF_017833005.1 of Pseudomonas sp. PvP027. Taxonomy (NCBI): domain Bacteria; kingdom Pseudomonadati; phylum Pseudomonadota; class Gammaproteobacteria; order Pseudomonadales; family Pseudomonadaceae; genus Pseudomonas; species Pseudomonas sp. PvP027. Next base: position 357,344 of record NZ_JAFIBK010000001.1, read on the forward strand.
ATCGACATCCAGCTGATGCGCTGGCCGTATAGGTTGATAGCCCTGATTGCGGGCCTGCAGATCCTTGAGCTGGGTCTGCTCGATTTCCTGGATAAAGCGCGCCAGGTGCGGGCTGTCCTTGAACGGGCTGAGCAGCTCGGTCAACGCCAGATGCAGATCCGGCACGCTGCGTTCGCCGGCATTATCCACCCGTTCAAGCGTGGCGTGATCCAGGCGGATCAGCTCGAAGCTGGTGCTCAGCAGCCCCTCGCAGCGGTATTCCACGCCGTCGCTGACGGCCACTGCAAAACGATGCCGATGATCATCCAGCGGCTCACAGCGGTAAGGGAGTGCCGCCTCGTACAGCAAGGTTTGCAGCAGTTGGCCGATCACGCGGCGTTGTACTTGCGCATAGCGCTCGGCACTGACGTCGGCGAGCCAGGCACCAGTCCCTGTCGTTGTCGTTGTCGGCGCGGCGTTGCGTTGCAGCGGTAAAGGGGTAGCCATGTTCATACCTCGAACGAAAAATTATCGGGGTTCGACCGCGTCGGGCTGGGCCTCGGCGCGCTCGTCGTTAAGGGGGAAACGCCAGGCACAGGGCAGTGCCAGCAGGATCAGCAGACCGGTGGCGATGAACACTTCGCTGATGGCCGAGGGCGTTGCGGCCGGTCCCGCGGTGTTGAGGCGGAACTCCAGCCACAGCGACGCGATGACGATGGCCAGCGACGCGACCAGACGGCGGGAAATGTTGTTCATCGCAGCGCCCTGAGTGACCATCGGCTCGGGCAAGGCATTGAGCCCCGCGGTGGTCACCGGCATGTAGGAGAGCCCGAGGCCGGCGCCACGAACCATCATCAGGACGAACACCACGCCGATCGCGGCATCGGCCTTGAGCATGCCCAGCGCCAGGGTCGAAACGCCGGTCAACAGCAGGCCGACGGCGACGACGGTGCGCGGACCATGGCGGTCCAGCGCCTTGCCGCCCCACTGGCCGCACAGGCTCGCGAAGCTGGCGGTACACAGCAGCGCCAGGCCGGTCCAGATCGGGTTGTAGCCCAGCACGCTCTGCACCAGCAGCGGCAACAGCACCAGGCACTCGAACATGCCGACCGATTGCACCACGGCGATGATCACGCTCAGGCGATAGCCGCGCAGGTTGAACAGGCGCAGATTGAGCAGCGGTGCCTGGCGATTCAACTCGACCTTGACGAACGCCACCAGGCAGGCCACTGCGATCAGTACCATGGCCTGATTGACCGGGTCGAGCAGCGCCTGAGCATGATGCATACGGCTGATGGCGATCATCAGCAAACCGATGCCCGACGCCACCAGCAGGTAGCCGATCAGGTCGAAAGGCTTGCGCTCGGCAGGCTCGGAGTCCGGCAGCACGCCGACGCCCAGCAACAGTGCCAGCAGGCCGATGGGCACATTCATCAGGAACAGCGAGCGCCAGCTGAACCACTCCAGCATCAGGCTGCCACACAGCGGACCAAGCGCCGGCGCGAGCATTACTGCTGCGCTCCAGAGCCCGGTCACCCTGCCCCGTTCATGCTTTTCATACACCGAGAAGATGATCGCCAGCGACAAGGGGATCATCAGCCCGCTGGCAACGCCCTGCACCATCCGTGCGGTGATCACCAGCGCAATGGAGTCGGCCAGCGCGCCCAGCAGCGAACCGCCGATGAACAGCGCCACACCCCACAGGTACAGGCGTTTGCGTCCGATGCGCTGACTGAGGAAACTGGTCAGCGGCATGGTCATGCCCATGCTGGTCATGAACCCGGCGACGATCCAGGTGGCCAGCAACGGCCCGATCCTGAACGCTTCCATGAAGGTAGGCAGCGCCGGGTTGAGCGAACTGTTGCTCAGGCTGACCGTCAGCGTACCGAGCAGCACGTTGAACACCACCCAGCGGCGTGGGACGTTGAAACTCATTGGCGAACCCGTTCGCCGTTGCGCACAAAGTGCTGTGACGGTCTTGGATGGCAGAGAAAGTCGGCGTGGGAGATGTTGTAGCCATACGCCCCCGCCAGCGGCAGTACCAGCAGATCACCAATGTTTACACCCTTGAGTGGCTGGCGGCGGCTCAGTACATCCTTGGGCGTGCACAGCTGCCCGACAATGGTGTACGCCTGTTCTGACGAGGCAGCGTTCTGCGGCGTATTCGGCAGGTGGATAACCGGATGGTCATGGCTTTGCGCAACCGGCAGGCGAAACTGATGAGTACCGCCCCGGCAGACCAGAAAATGCTCGCCGTGGCTGGTTTTGCTGTCCAGCACCTCGATGGCGTAATAGCCGCAATAGGCGCTGATGAAGCGTCCCGGCTCGAAGCGCAGGATCGGCGCGTCGTGCTGCTCGCCCAGGCGCTTTTCCAGATAACGGCACAGCCGCTGCCAGTCGAACTGCTGACTGTTCAGGTAATCGACGCCAATGCCGCCGCCGACGTTGAAATGGGTCAGCTGGCTCGGGTTGCGGGCCAGTGCTTTCCATTCCTGCCAGCGTTGCAGGTAGAAATCGAGCAACTGCTCATGCCGTTCTACCGACATCTGATGCGACATGGCGTGTACATGGAAGCCCTTGAGCGTCAGATGGCTGGCGTTGTCCACGCGTCTGACCGAATCGGCCAGATCGGCTTCGTCAATGCCGAACGGTGTCGCTGTTCCGGCCATCGCCAGCCTGCTCGACTGCGCAGCGGGCAGTTGCGGGTTGATGCGCAGGAACACCGGCTGCACGCGGCCCGCCTGTTCTGCGAGCTGTTGCAGACGCGCGATTTCGTTGAGGCTTTCCAGGTGGATGGCTTCAACCTTGTTCAGCAACGCCGAGCGCAGATCGGAATCGAGTTTGCCCGGGCCCGAGAACACGTAGGGCTTGCGTGTCGGACAGGCCATCACCCGCTCGATCTCGCCCCCGGAGGAAATCTCAAAGCCACTGACCAGGGGGGCCAGGGTTTCCAGCATCAGCGCTTCACTGTTGGCCTTGATCGCGTAATACAGCTCGACACCGGCAGGCAGCGCCGCCATGACTTCACTGACATGCTGCTGCAACGCGTCCAGGTCGTAGACAAAGGCCGCGAGCGGATCGGTTTCCAGCGCCCGAGCCTCTTTGATGGCCGCCAGTACGGTTTCCGGCACCTTATGCATAACGTGCCTCCGTGGCCCACGGCGACGCAAGACGCACGTAGTTGGCTTCGCGATCGGCCTTGGCAGCGAGCCGGACCTTGAGGTTGGTCTTGCAGGCAATCGACTGGCCTGCGATCAACGCGTCCAGCTCGGGCGCAGGCAGTACCAGTTCGTCACGGATGCGCTGCAATTGCCGCTCGACGCGCTGCCACATCAGCGGTGCCAGGTGCGGGCGCTCCCAGCTCAAGGCCAGCACGGCCTCGGACAGGTTGTTGATCAGCAGGCAATAGGTAATGCGGTTCCAGCCCTGTTCACGGGTGTAAAGCAAAGACTGGCGAATTCTCGGGTGCAGCCCCACCTGAATCGCCTTGATGCCCAGTTCTTCGGTCAGCTTGACGCCTTCAAAGTCGCGCAACAGCAGCTGTTGCGGGCGTCCGTTGTCGTGAATCAGCACCGCGTTCTGCAAATGCGGCTCCATGACGATGCCATGATTGAAGAACAGTGCCATGACCGGGCTCAGCAGCAAGGCCTGGTACTCATCGAACCAGTTCAGCAGGTGCTGATCCTCGAGCTCCCCGCCATTGAAACGCTGGAGGAAGTCGTGCACCAATGGACGTGAACGCAGATCACGAGCGAACAGTGTGCCTGCCATCACGCTGCAATCGGCGCCAGAGCGGCGGCAGAAGTTTTCCCGCAGAATGGCGCCGGTCTGCTCGCGAAACCAGTGGCCATCCGTCTCGCTCGCGCCTTTGGGAGCCCAGCTCATCGAACCGGGTTCGGCGACGGTGGACAGGCCGCCGAGGGTTTCCGGGCGGGTTTGCTGCAGACGCTGGAACAGCTCGTCGATGATCAGCGTGCTTTCCAGTTCATACCACGCGTTTTTCCTCACACAGTTGGTGATGCGCACATTCAGCGAGCCCTTGATGAAGTAGTCGTGCCCCTCGATGTACCAGGTGCGCATCGACGCCGTCGGGCTGGCCAGCAGGCCGCTGGCACCCATGTCCGAGATGTCCCCCAGTTCGAGCAGACGTTGCACGCGACGGTCCTGCATGAACAACTGCGCCTGTACCGGATGCATGCAGATCAGCGCATGCCCGGTGCGTGCCCGCGACTGGTCAGCGAACCCGGACATCACTTCTGCTTCGCTCAAGCCATTGGAGGTGATTCGCAACCCTTCCAGCGGTACTTCGAACAGGTGCAGCGCGGTCTGCGCCTGAAACTCCGGGGCGTAGGTCTCCTGCGCCAGATGCTCGGGCCACAGCCGCGCCTTGGGTGCCGGATGATTGGGATGGCCGAACCACAAACCCTGCTCACTGGCCAGATAGCCGCTGAGTGGCTCCGGGTGCTGGCCGGTCATGTTGTGGGCAACGATGGCGGCAGTCAGGTGCTGACTTTGCAGGACCTGATCCAGCAATTCGTCGTTGCTGGCACGGGTCATGTGCTCACAGGCGGTCAGCAGTTGCCGGGCGAATTCGGCAAATGCCAGGCAGCGCCAGGTGCCCTGCCCCTGACGTGCATACACATCGGAAAGGTAGCGATGGCTGCCCAGGTGGTCGCGGCGGTCCACCAGGACAAAGAACTGTTGCTGATTGGGCAGGCTGATGGTGAGCGGAATGCCCTTCCATTGCCCGCCGTCCACGAAACTGCCAGGCGCTATTCCCTGCATGCCTTCAGGCCAGGTGTAATGCAGGCACTCTTGCGGCAGTGCGAATTCCTTGATCAGGCAATTGAGTAACGCACGAGTGGTTGCCAACTCGCTCACCATGTTTGATAAGACGGTGCGATCGGTATTAGTCATGTCTGCTCCACAGTCGCCTTTGCGCTGACCGTTTAAATGACGTCGCAACAAACGTTGATGTATCGCTTGCGGCACAACCGCCGAGCGGTCGAGGCGTGATAAGTTCGCCCAGCCAGACGTTGTGTGCGAGTGTTGTTTCAATCGTGATGTCAATGTCACGGATGACTTGCTGTTTATGCCCTGCTTATTACAGAACTTTCATTTACGCAGCTGAGCCAGTGCCGCCTTGAGGGCCTGTTCAAAACGCTGAATTACCAATTGGCATTGCTCTTCGGTAATGATCAACGGCGGCAATAAACGAATGACGTTGCCATTGCGACCACCCCGTTCAAGTAACAGCCCCTGTTTGAAACAATGCTGTTGAATGGCAACCGCCAGATCCGGGTCCATCGGCAGGCTGCCGAGGCGGTCCGCCGGTTTGCGCTCATCGACAATCTCGATGCCCAGCATCAGTCCGCGGCCCCGCACATTGCCAATCGCCGGATAGCGTTGCTGCAGCAGACCAAGCTGTTCCTTGAGCCAGTCGCCACGTTTTGCCGCCTGGCCAGCAAGGTTCTGTCGTTGCAGCACTTCAAGGGTCGCCAAGCCGGTGGCCATGGCCATCTGGTTGCCACGAAAGGTGCCTGCATGATTGCCCGGAGACCAGGCGTCGAACTCGCGTTTGAAGCCCAGCACCGCCAACGGCAGACCGCCGCCGACCGCCTTGGACATGACGATGATGTCGGGTTCGATTGCCGCATGTTCGAAGGCAAACATCTTGCCGGTACGGCCAAAGCCGGCCTGCACTTCATCCAGAATCAGCAGAATGCCATGCTTGCGGGTGACTTCGCGAATCTGTTGCAGCCAGGCGGCAGGCGCTGGATTGACACCGCCCTCGCCCTGCACCGCTTCCAGAATCACCGCCGCCGGGAGCGAGACGCCGCTTTCCACGTCTTCGATGAACTGGGTGAAGTAGTAACTCAGCGCTTCGGTACCGGCCTCGCCGCCAATGCCCAGCGGGCAGCGGTATTCATGGGGATACGGCAGGAACTGCACACCGGGCATCAGATTGGCGACGGCGTTTTTTGGCGCGGTGTTGCCGGTCAGCGCCAGGGCACCGTGGGTCATGCCGTGGTACGCACCGGAAAAGCTGATGATGTTATGGCGACCGGTGGCGGTCTTGGCCAGTTTGATCGCGGCTTCTACAGCATCTGCCCCGGACGGACCGCAGAACTGCAGGCAGTAATCGCGTCCCTGTCCAGGCAGCAGACTCAGCAGCGTCTCGCTGAAGGCGTCCTTGACCGCGGTGGTCAGGTCAAGGGTGTGCATGGGCATGCCCGAGGTCAGGAAGCTGTCGAGACTGGCCATGATGGCTTCGTGATTATGACCCAGCGCCAATGTTCCGGCTCCGGCCAGACAGTCCAGGTACGTGGTGCCCTCGACATCCGTGACCCACACGCCATGTGCCTTGGCGATCGCCAATGGCAACTTGCGTGGGTAACTCCTTACATTCGATTCAAACTTGCTCTGCCTGTCCAGATAGTTGGCATTGGTTTTCTGCGACGTAGTAGAGTGCAATAAGCCATTATTCAACATCTGTAAGTCCTCGCTGGATTTCCGGATGCAAATTATTATCATTTACCTGAAAGTGCAACCCATTGTTTCGAAAAAAAAGATGAAATTTAAATGAAGACGATTGCTGGCCCAATAATAAAAAAGGCACGCAGTTATACCGATAGGATTAATCGGTATAACTCAATGTGCCACCATTCAACGTGTGCACTTTTATTCTGGCGACAGGGCAAAAGAGCCTGTTTAAATAACAGACGCTTGTGTCGCCGTATTGAGGTTAATTATTTAATACTGCACACAGGTTATCCCTCGATGAGGACTGCCAGTCGTTCGATATACACGTGAGCCCCTCCCTGGGCGTCACGTATCGACTCAGAAACCGATAGTGGCCGACAACAGATAGGTGCGCGGTGTCGACAGGGTCAGCCCCGGCTCGCTGTCATCCGACGCGCCGGCCGAACTCCAGTAATACTTGTTCATCACGTTCTCGACATTGGCCCGCAAGGTGATGTCCTTCTGATCGACCTTGAAGGCATACCGCGCCCCTACGTCGAAACGCTCCGATGAATCGATGCTTTTGCTGTTCGCCTGATCCAGATACTGCGAACCGGTGTAGATGCCCCGTCCAGTCAGGGTCAGGCCGTTGACGCCCGGGACGTCCCATTCGGCGCCCAGATTGACGTTGTACTTGGGCGTTGCCGGTGCGCGGTTGCCGTCGAATGTGCCGTTGACGGTATTGGTCAGTTCGCTGTCGATGTACATCACCCCGCCGAGCAGACGGAAACCCTTCATCGGCTCACCGAACATGGTCAGTTCGACACCGTCGTTACGGCGCTTGCCGTTGGGGCCGAATACACGCGAGGCGGTATTGGTCTCGTAGGCTGGTTGCTTGATACGGAATACGCTGGCGGTGAAAGCGAATGACCCCAGGTCATACTTGGCGCCGACCTCGACCTGACGGCTGACGAACGGCGGGAAGATCTGGTCTTCGTTCACCGAGGTAGACGGAGCGATCTTGCCCTGACTCAGGCCTTCCATGTAGTTGGCGTACACCGAAAAATCATCGGTGACCTTGTACAGAATGCCGCCTGATGGTGAGACCTTTTCCTCGTCGTACGCGGTGTCGCCCTTCACGTTATCGGTCCAGTCATCAACCTTGACACGCTGCCAGCGCGCGCCGAGTGTCAGCAGCAGGCGGTCCTCGAAGAATCCCAGCGTGTCGGTCAGCGCCACACCGCTGAAGCGGTTCTCGGTATAGACCTTGGAGTCGGCCCGCGTGGGGTTCGAGGGTGTCGGCGTGTCGACCGGGTTGTAGAGATTGCTTGGCGCGGCCGCGTAGCGCGCACCACCGTTTTCAAAGTCCATGTAGAAGTAGCTGGCAGCCAGATTGACCTCGTGGCTGACCGGTCCGGTGTTGAACCAGCTGCGTGCACCGGCAGTGGCTGTGCGAACATTTTCGTCACGGGTGAAATCTCGCGGCTGAACGCTGAAGTCGCCTGCGTCGTTGGTGACCGATACCGCATGGCGCAGGAACTCATGGTTACTTTTACGCGCGCCGACACCGCCGTAGAGCATCACCGAGTCGCTGAGGTCGTATTCGGCATTCACTGCACCGAAAGTATCCTTGGTACGCGCCTTGCTCCAGGACTGCGCATAGTTGTCGCGCACATCGTTGGCGTTGGGCACCTTCGCGTTGGCACCGACCTGCACGCGTTCCTGCGGAGCATCGGTGTCGCGTTCGGTGTGCCCGATGTCCGTCGAAAGACGCAGCCGGTCGCCGCGGAAATCCAGGCCCAGCACAGCCATGTCGCGATCGACGCTCTGGTGATCCCACTCAGTGTCGCCGGACTGCTTCACACCGTTGAAGCGGATCCCGAACTTGTCGTCCTCGCCAAACCGACGGGCGACATCGACTGCGGCACCCACCTGCCCCTTGGAGGCATAGCTGGTAGTGAGCTCGGTGATCGGTTTGTCCGTCGCGCGTTTGGGGACCACGTTGATCCCGCCACCGACACTGCCTCGCGGCGAAATGCCGTTGATCAACTGGCTCGGCCCCTTGAGGATGTCCACCCGTTCGGCCATTTCCATGTCGATCGTGTAAGTGGGCAGGATGCCGTACAGGCCGTTGTAGGAAACGTCACTGTTGAACAGGCTGAAACCGCGAATGGTGAACTGCTCGTAACGTCCACCTGCAGGGTTGGTGGCGCGCACCGACGGGTCACTGGCGATCAGATCGCCAAGGGTGCGGGCCTGCTGGTTCTTCACCGCGTCCTTGGTGTAGGTGGTCATGCTGAATGGTGTTTCCATGAAGTCCCGCGAACCCAGCATGCCTTGCGAGCCTTTGCGCGCTACCTGACCGCCCGCGTATTCCTGACCGTCCGTGAACCCGCTGTCACCAACGATCGACGTGGGCGCGAGTTGCAAACCTGCACTGGCGCTTTCAGGTGCCGGGATCAGCGTGTAAGCCTGCTCTCCGACGGGCATCAGCTGCAGGCCGGAACCTTGCAGCAGGCGCGCAAAACCTTCTTCGACCGCAAATTCGCCGGACAGCCCCGAACTGTTTCGACCGTTCACCAGCGCAGGGTCTACCGACAGATTGACCCCGGCCTGTCCGGCAAAGCGGGTGAGCGCGGCACTCAGGCTGCCGGCCGGCACCTCATAGGCGCGTCTGCCCGCCGTGTCGGCCCAACTGGTCGAGATGAACAACGGGCTGGAACTCAGCGTCAGCAACAGGCTGAAATGCAAAAGTGGACGCAAACGGTAGGAAGACACTGCGGACATAGAGGGAAGCTCTCGTATTTTTTGTGCACTTACCTGGAATGACCAGCGAGACAAAAAAAAGGGACAGCGTTACGCACTATTTTTTGTCGAAATATTTTTTCGAGGCACCAGGGTCACCCAATAGCGGGTGCGCATCTGCACCTCCACCGGCAGACTGGCCGCCAGCAACGACAGCACGCGGTCGGTATTGTCGAGCCTGAAACTGCCGGTCACCCGAAGGTTTTCCAGCGCCGGTTCCCAGCGCAGCAGGCCCGGACGGTAACGACCCAGCTCGCGAAGGAAATCGCCCAACGACTGGTTCTGTGCGGTCAGTACATCGTCGCGCCAGCCAGGCAGCAAGGCGTCGAAGGCACTCACGGGACTGACGCCGCTCTGCTGCAGAGTGACCTGCTGCTGAGCATTCAAGGTCAGCACCGGCCCACGCAAGGGATAAAGCTGCACCGTGCCGCTGACCACCGAGACCCGGCAGTCGCTGGCGTTGAGACGCACACAGACTTCGCTCCGACCGACCACGATGCGCCCGTAAGGACCGTTGATGGTCAGCGGTGCGCTGCCAGGCACCTTGAGGGCTATTTCGCCCCGTACAAGGGTGACTTGCCGCGCGCCCATATCGACGTTCACCGCGCTGTCGGTATTGAGTTGCAAAGTGCTGCCATCGGCCAGCGACAGGCGCTTGTGCTCGCCGACGGCGGTTTGCAGGTCGGCACGCCAGACATCCAGCGGCAACTGACGCCCCAGCAGCCAGACAGCAGGGACGAGTGTCACGGCGCCCAGCGCTCTTTTCAGCGTCGCGCGCCTGGCCTTGTCAGGACGATCCAGCGTCGCCATGGCCAGGTTGGCAGGCAGACCGAAAAAACGCTGACGCAGCTGTTGGGCCTTTTGCCAGGCGCGTTCATGGCTGGCGGAGCTGTCACGCCAGTGTTGCAGCATGGCGTGATCTTCATCGCTGGCACCGCCGGACTCGAGAAGCGCCAGCCACTGCGCCGCTTTGCGTACGACCTCGCGTTCTTCGTTCGAAGGTGCCGGACGAATCACCAGTCCACCAGCAGACAGTGTTCGTAGGCTTGCGCCATATAGCGTTTGACGGTGCGTTCGGAAACGCTCAGGCGTTCGGCGATTTCCCGATAGCCCAGCCCCTCGAGCTGACTCCAGAGAAACGCCCGCCGCACCACTGCCGACAAGCCATCGAGCAGTTCGTCCAGCGCCTGCAGGGTCTCCAGCAGCAGCCAGCGCTGCTCCGGGGACGGCACGCTTTCTTCAGGCAACTGCGCCAGGGCTTCCAGGTAAGCCTGTTCAAGGCTGCGGCGTGTGTAGAAGTTACTGAGCAGGCGCTTGCCCACTGTCAGCAGATAGGCACGCGGCTCCTGCATGTCGGCGATCTGCTGGGAGCTGGAGAGCACGCGCAGGAACGTATCCTGACTCAGGTCCGCAGCATCCCAGGCATTGCCCATGCGTCTGCGCAGCCAGCTTTCCAGCCAGCCATGATGATCGCGGTACAGGGAATGCAAGGTCTGCTGTGATAGCGTCGCTGCTTCAGTCATGTCAAAAGCCTTGAGCGATGGGATGCGCCAAATGAGACTGATTCTAATTAGTGTTATATCCCGAGTCCACGCTCTTTTTTTCAAAAAGCCCATCGCCACTGCGTGAAATCGGGGTTATCAGCCCGCAACACGTTGATCCGCGCTGCATCCGGGTGATTCACCTGGACGGCAAATGAGCGCTGAAAAGGCGCCCTGCGTGTCCTGTTTGTACGTTTTCCGAGACAAAGCCTGCCAGCATCGGAGACGTTACTGTGACGTACACCGCCAATCAAACCCCGCCCACAACCCCAACCCTTCTATCAACTGCCCGCCGGTGCAGCAGCGCGATCAGGCACAAGGCCGTTACCGACAGCCAGACGCTGACCAGCAGCACCGGTTGAGCGTTGTCGCCCGATACCCACTGCGACGCCAGCAGCGGTCCGAAGGCGCAGCCCAGCAGTTGCATGCCCGGAATGAGCCCTGCGATGCGTCCCGATGGATCGATTTGCAGCGCGATGCGCACCTGAAACGGCGTGAGCATCAGGTAGATCAGGGCAAACAATGCGCACAGGCCCAGGAATACGGTTACCCCCTGATCGGCTGTTATGTACATGCCCAATGCAATGCCGGCCAGGAGAAACGCGGCAGCGGCCAACATCGAGTAATCAGGCACCCTGCGTACCAGCAGAATGCCCAGGCAGCCGCCCAGCACCTGCATGAACAACATTGCGGACACCAGCAACTGAGCGGCATGAGCGCCCAGCCCCGCGTGAATACCCAGCGGTTCCAGATACGCCCACAGCCCGCCGACGGCCGAGAGCTGCATGAACACCAGCACCAACAGCAGCACTTGCTTCAGATTCCATTTGAACCCCGTTGTCTCCGGCTGCCTGTCAGGCTGCTGCGGCAAGCGTCCGGGTAACCAGGCAACGAACAGCACTGAGCTTGCGGTCAGTATTCCCAGAAACACGAATCCTGCATGGACACTCCGATCAGGCAGTATCAGGTACGCGAGCGCTGCGGCCATCAGTGCCTGGGCCAGAGTCTGGATGACCATGAACACACCTGCCACCCGGTCTGGCGCAGGCCCTTGAACGATAAGGCTGACGGCGCCCCATAACAGCAGGCCCTCGGCCAGCCCCGCCAGCGCACGTGCGGCGGTCAACGGCCCGTCGCCGCTGACAGTGGCCGTGACCAGATCCATTCCGGCCGCGCACAGGATGGCGATGACCGTCAGCAGGCGCAGGTTGAGCATCGATCGCAGCAGGTCACCCAGCACCACTCCGAGCCCCAACGCGACAATTTCACCCATCGCGACCAGCCCGACACCTTCCAGCGATACGTGGTCTTGCGCCAGTAACTCGCCAAGAAGCAATGGTTGCAGCCCTACCATCAGCACCGCGACAGAGCCCAGTGCCAAGGCGGCACTCAGGTGCCTGCGGGTTACAGCGGACGACGTTTGCATGGCATGCGCCTCTTCGGAAGTTTCAGTAACCGCGGGTTTCGGGTGGAATCCGGCCTTCGGCAAAACAGAGCGCCGCCCGCTTCTCGTCTTTCATCAGCCTTCCGTTGGCCACCAGCACCACCCACCAAGGCAGTAGCGTGAGGTGCGTACCGCATGCCTTGGCCAGCGTGTAGGCCTTGGCGCATTTCTCGAACAACTCTGCGTTGAGGACCATTCGCGCTCCTGTAGTGCCCATGACCACCGGGGTGCTGTCGATCACCGCAGCATTGCCTCCGCGCTTCAACAGGCGCGGCAACGGTTGCACAGAACTGGCGGGCGCAGCCATATGGCCTATATGGCGTGCCTGCTCATCAAATAGAATCGGCAGGACTCCGCCAAAATCCACCAGGCTTTTGGCAAAGGCACCGCCGCCGAGCAGGATGGCGCCGACGTCAGCACGGGCCCGGTAGATCGCCGCGTGCGTCTGGCCATCGCCCGCTGCCGCGTGGTTGCAATCCACAATCTGCGGCGCCAGGTCGTCGAGTTTGCCCAGCCACATGCTCTGCTCGCCCGGCAAGCGCAACGAAACACTGCTGTGCGAGTCCACCTGACCCATCAGGCGTTCACGCAGATCAAACCACTGCTGTCGAAGTGAATCGCGCATGCTGCTCACCTCACACCAGTTGGAAGACAGTGTCGAAGCGTTCGAGCGCATCGTCGATGACGTCGTCGGTGTCAGCCAGGCTGGTGTACAAACGGCTGCCAGCCAGCGTGATCAGACCGTGAGCGGTATACGCGGCGCCCATCTCTTCCATCATGTGCTTGCGGGTCTTGGCTTCATTGCGCGCCCTCAGCAGCTTGAGCGGGTTGCCGGTATCGAGCAGCAGGACGCCGGACGTCTGCAGATGAACAATTGAGCCCATGTTGTAAGCCACATAGGGCAAGCCGCGTCGATTGATGATCTCTTCCAGGCCAGCGCGCATGCGGTCGCCCGCCCTGCCCGCCAGCGCCGGCGCGTTCAGGCGGCGGGCTTCGATCAGCGCGTAATAACCGGCGACGCATGACAACGGATTGGCCGACAGCGTGCCGCCGACGAACGCCCGTCGCGAAGAGGTGCCGATGCCACCGGCAAGCAATTGCATCACGTCCCGGCGGCCGCCAATGGCACCCGCCATGGGATAGCCCCCGGTCAGGCATTTACCCAGTACCGTAATGTCCGGCATGACATTGAAATACGCCTGCGCGCCGCCAAGACCGGCGCGAAACCCGGTCACCACTTCGTCAAAGATAAGCAGGGCATCGAATTCGTTGCACAGCGCCCGCAGTTGCCGGTTGAAGTCCGCGTGTACCGGACGCGTGCCGCTTTCCGGGCCAAAAGGTTCGACCATAATGGCTGCGGTGCCACCACGCAGGCGATTGATTTGCAGCCTGCGGCGCAATGCATCGAGATTGTTGGGCGGGCTCTCCTGAGTGTTCGCGGTGGCGCCTCGCGGGATTCCCACCGCTTCCATGCGGCCGGTACCCGGCAAACGCATGCCATAGACAAGCTGGTCGCTCCAGCCGTGATAGGCGCCGCCGATTTTGATCACCCATTTCTTGCGGGTGTAGGCACGGGCCAGGCGAACCGCGGCCATGACCGCCTCGGTGCCCGAGCCCAGCAAGCGCAGCATGTCGACACCCGGCATCAATTCGCAGACCAGTTCCGCCAGTTTGACCTCGTACTCGTGCAGCAAGCCGGTCACCGGCCCGCATTCATCGAGAATCCGGTCAACCTGTTCGCGAATGGCCGGGTGATTGGAGCCCAGCAACGTCGGGCCACCTGCCTGTAGAAAGTCGGTGTAGCGATTGCCATCGACATCGGTCAGGTGCGCACCGTGGGCCTGGGCGAAGGCCAGCGGAAACGGATAGTTGAACGCCAGGTTGTGTTGCACGCCTCCCGGTATGACCTTTTTGGCAGCCTCGGAAAGCCGCTTCGAGCCCTGGCAGCGCTCGTCGAAATAGCCCATGACCTTGTTCATCGCATCGCGCTTGATCGGGCGAATCGGCTGTTTTACCAGTTCATCGAAGCGGCGATAGAGTGAATCGACATCGGGCCATTGCGATACGGCCGACGCGGGAATGTCAGGGAGGTTGGCAGGATCGAGAGGTCTGTTCATGATTGAGTCTCTGTAAAAGTCTGAGGGCTGAGGGCGTGCGAGCCGGCACTGGTCAACGCGTCGATCAGGCGTGCTATCGCAACGCGTGATTCGGGTTTGCCACGGCTGTTGGCTTTGATCTGGTTGAGAAGATGGTCACGGCAGAATGTTTCCAGGTCTTCCAGGCGCTTCAGGGTGGCTTCTATGTCCGCCCCACAGCAAAGAACGCCGTGATTGCGCATCAGGTAGGCGTTTTGGTCAGGCCGGATGGCCTTTTCCAGCTTGCCCGCCAGCCAGCCGGAACCGGACGGCGCATAACCCACCAACTGAATCCGCCGCCCCAGCGATTGCCATAGCGGCGGGTAAGGTACGTCCAGCGATTTGCCGAACAATGTGCAGGCGCTGGCCAGTGGTTGATGGGTATGGATGCTGCAATTGACGTCCGGGCGACTGCGCAGGACTTTCGCGTGCAGCTCGCTTTCAACCGAGGGCGAACGTTCGCCCGACAGCTGCTTGAGGTCCTTGAGTCGCAATACGCAGACGTCCTCTGGCCGCATGCTGAAGTAGTCGGTGGCCGACGGAGTGACCGCGATGTGCAACGCGTCGATACGCAGCGCAAGGTTGCCGCCGGTTGCGGCAAAGAAGCCGCGGCGTGACAGATGCCGCGACAGGTCGACGATCTGCTGTTGAACATTGCTCATGGTGTCGTCTCCTGCGATGGGTTCAACCTGCGATAGAGCGGCGCCAGGCGTTTGCGGACTTCCTTGAACGTGGCAAAGCGGTCGTCATACAGGTTGCGGGTGGATTCAGAGGGTTCGTACAGCCGATGCTGCCGTTGCAGGGCCGGCAGATCGTTGAACTGCAGTTTTTCGAGGGCTACTGCGGCAATGAAGGCGGCGCCGCGTGCATTGGTCTGAATCGGGTTATGCGGTTGCTGAATGACCCGCCCGCAGACATCAGCCATGATCTGGCACCACACATCCGATTGCGCTCCGCCGCCCGTGGCGACGATGGCTCCGCGCGACTGGCCGATAAACTGCGAGAACGGTTCCAGCATCCAGCGCGTGTTATGCGCAACGCCCTCCATGAACGCCCGGATGATGTCTTCCCGCGAATGCTCGAGTTTCAGGTTGATCAGGCCGGCACGCAGGCTCGGATCACCTACCGGAGAGCGCTCGCCACACAGCCATGGCGTGTAGATCAGCCCCCGCGACCCCGGTGGCACTCGGGCGGCGATGCGGTCCAGCAAGGCATACACATCCGGTTGCTGCTCATCGCTCAACAGCTCGTCCGGGTGATACAGCACCTTGTCGCGCAGAAACGACAGATTGGCGCCCGCAGCCGATTGCATTGCCATCGCCAGATAGCGGCCCTTGACCGCACTGGGTACCGCAGCGATGTGATGACGGACACTGGATTTCTTGAACGGCACGTGAGCGCCGACCCACGACGAGGTGCCCAGATAAAGATGCGGAGCGAAGTCGCGTACGGTGGCACCAACGGCCACGGCCGAGGTGTCCACGGCACCCGCGACCACAGGTGTGGATCGAAGCAGCCCCAGGGCATCGGCGAGCTCGGGCTTCAAGGTGCCGATGACGTCTGTCGAGCCCACCAGTTCAGGCAGTTTGCCTGCGTCGATACCCAGTGCCCTGATCAGGCTGTCGTCGTAACGGATGTGATGAGGATCGCGATTGTCGGTCACCCAGGCGGTCAGCATCGAGTCACCCGTGGCGCAGAAACGCCCCGACAAGCGCATGTTCATATAGTCGAGCACATTCAGAAACTTGTGCGTCTTGTCATACCTTGCCGGGTCGTGGTCAAGGATGTAGGCCATGTGCCCGGCCGAGTCCATGCCGGACAGTGACGCTACACCGCCGGTCAGTCGCAGCGATTTCCAGAGTTTGAGCGGCCCGTAGCCACCCAGATTGCACCAGCCTCCGCCCATGCGTTTTTTGATCGAGTCGGCGCCGCGTTTATCCAGCCACAGCAGCGCCCGGCCGATCGCGGCCCCCTCGCGGTCGACACAGACTGTGCCTTCGCTTTGCGTCGAACAACACACGGCCACGACCTGACGACGCCTGAGCGGGTCGGCTGCCAGCAATTCGTGGGCACCGAGCAGAAACGCGTTCCACCAGTCCTCGGGTTCCTGCTCGGCACTCAGACCACTGACGTGCAACGGCACACCGTGAAACGCCCAGGCGCGGATGTCGCCCTCCATGGAGACCAGAGCGCACTTGCAGCCGGACGTTCCCAGGTCGATCGCGAGGACGAGTTGCTCCAGACCGGTAGCCGCCTCAGGCGTCCGGGAAATGAAAAGCGAAGTCATAAAGGTCTACTCAGAATGTGCGGGAAATCGACGCTACCCAGCGGCTGCCGTCCGTAGTGCGCACATGTCCGTCGTCCTCGGCCATATACAGCTCGCGCGCCCTGGTCCTGGTCGTTACCCAGTCGAGCCCCCAGTCGAAACCCCACCAGTGATGGACCAGACCTGCGCCATAATCGGCAAAGTCGGCCTCGGAGAAGTTTTCGATCTGTTGGTAGCCGGCGTGCAGCTTCAAGTTGGTGTTGATGCCCAGCGCGTATTTGTAGTCGAGGTCATAGAGCATGCTGCCCCGGGAGTTGCGGTCACCCTTGGCATAACAATCGAGGCCTTTGGTCGGGTCATCGCGGAACTGCAGTTGCGCGCCACATACCCCGCCGCTGTTGGCACCCCGATAGTTTTTCGAGAGCACCCGGGCGATTCGCCCTTCGAGCGCGCCGTAACCGATTTCAAGCACGGCGAATTGACTGTTGTAATTTGTCGAGTGCTCTTCACCTGGCGTGAACGTCTCGAAATCGAACCGGTTCGGTGCCTTGAACTGAGCCCCCGGAAACATCTCGGCCGCAAGCCCGACGCCGTAGTGCCAGGCATCCGGATCGCCGAAGCGATAGCCGCCAGCCAGCAGTACACCTGCGCCGTCGCCATCGAGAAACTGCTTCTTGCTGACCGTGGTAAATTCGGCCAGCGCCACCAGGCCTGTTTCATGGGCGACCTGAATGGTCACTTTGGCCCCGGGCCGATTCAGCGAATCGGAAATCCCGCGGGTACGAATGTCCGAGCTGACCTTGGCGGTAACATCCACGGCGTAGCTCGACATTTCATCGGCGATGGCCAGCGTCGGGCCTGCTGCGGAGCACAGGGCTGCAGCCATTACATAACAGGTCGTATAAGTGCGCATGATTCTCTCCCACGCTAAAGGGCCGGATTTACGATTTGCAAACCGGGGCAGGAGGCAGTGTTGCGATTCGCTCGAATTGCTCTGTCTTGCCGAGAACTTCGGTGCCGACAAAAGCCCTTACATTGAGGCGTCCATCCTTGACTCGAACGGCGCCCTTATATTTTTTCTGATCACGGGGGTCGTACACCCAGCCATCGCGCCAGGCGTCCTGGTCGTAGCGGGTCAACTGCAGAATCTGTACGCCGCAGTCACTCGATGTCGAGGCCGCATCCTTGACCCAGACAATCTGCCCGCAGATAGCGCCGGCCTTGTCTGCGCAGTCGTCAAGCCTGACCACTGCATCCTTTTCCGCCGTCAGCCAGAGCCCCTTGGCCTCAAGCGGACCGGCAGCAGCATGAATGCCGGTGGAGCACATTAGAACCGAAGAGAGGAAAAACCACTGCCGTACGTTCATCGCGTCACCTTTTTTATTTTTTTGTTTTGACAGACCGTCACAATAACGACGCTTCAGTTATGATAGTCATCGCTACACGATAGTTATAGCTATCATTTTATCGTGCGGCAACTGTTTTTTTGATCGTCATGCTGGCGCCCCACTCTTCCCGAAAGGTACTTATGGCCAGGCTGAAAACCGACATCCACCCCGAGCAGAGCGCCGGGAAAAGCGGTGAACGCAAGAAGCTGCCCGCGCAGCAACGCGCTACCGAAACCTACGAACGCATTCTGGTCGCCACGGCAAACACTTTGTGCGAGGTCGGCATAGAGCGCTTGTCGACCAACCTGGTATGCGAACGGGCCGGCCTTACGCCGCCCGCGCTGTATCGCTATTTCCCCAACAAGTACGCGTTGCTGACGGTGCTGGGTGAACGCCTGCTCGAGAAACAGAACGAGCGGATCGATCACTGGATCACCCCCGAGCTGATTGCAGGCACGCCGCAGGCGCTGGAACAGGCGCTTGCCGAGCTGATCCTGGATACATACCGGGTCACTGACGCCACACTGGGTGGCATGTGGACGCTCAAGGCGCTGAGGGCGGTTCCCGCTCTGGAACATGTGCGGCTCGACTCGCACCGCAGGGTTTCCCAAGCCCAGGCTGCAATTATTGGCAGTGCTTTTCCGGACGCGGATCCCGAACGCATCGCCATGGTTGCCCGCGTCGCGGTGGAAATGATTCACGCGACCATCGAGTTGTTGTTCGACGAACCGCTGGAGCCAGCGAAAACCTGTGCGATGGTGGCGGCGATGATTGTCAGTCATCTGGATCGTCTGGCGTCCGAGCCCGAGCATGGCGAGCAATGATCGCCATGCAGGTTGACCGTTCTGGCCACTTTAACCGGCCGGATCACCCCTCCATCGGTCGGTCAGAGTGCTATACGGTGACGTGAGCCAGGAAATAGACACACCACTGCTGAAGCGCCTGCTCTTATGGCAGGTTCCATTGCTGTCATGCAGCCACTATAAAAAACAACGCAGCCACAGGAGCAGCGTCATGAATCAACCCGCCAGGGTTCCGCCAGATACGACGTTACACGCTGCCGGGCTAATCGAGCTGTTCGAGGCGCAGCAGGCTGCATTCCGTGCTCAAGGCGCGCCTTCCTACGATCAGCGAATCGCAGACCTCAACGCCGTGCTGCGTATGGTCAGCGATAATCAGGACAGGTTGCTCGAGGCGGTCAGCGCAGACTTCGGCAACCGCTCGTTCGACGAAACCCGGCTCGGTGAATTGATGCCGGTGATCAACGGCATCAAGCACATTCGCTCGCACCTCAAGGCATGGATGCGCCCCTCCCGGCGCAAGGCGGGTATGGTTTTCAGGCCCGCCACGGCGCGGGTGGTTTATCAGCCGCTGGGCGTCGTCGGCATTCTGGCTCCGTGGAACTATCCGCTGACGCTGACGCTGGTGCCCTTGATAGAGGCGCTGGCTGCGGGTAACCGGGTGATGATCAAGCCTTCGGAACTGACACCCCGGACCTCCGGGCTGCTCAAGCAGTTGCTGGGCGAAACGTTCCCCGCCAAGCAGGTTGTCGTGGTCACTGGCGACGCCTCGCTGGCGAGCCAGTTCAGTGAGCTGCCTTTTGATCATCTGCTGTTTACCGGTTCAACCCACGTAGGTCGCCAAGTGATGGCGGCGGCCGCACGCAATCTGACACCGGTCACACTGGAGCTGGGCGGCAAGTCGCCAGTGGTAGTGTGCGACGACTTTTCGATCACCAAAGCCGCGCGGATGATCGCTATCGGCAAACTGTTCAACGCCGGTCAGACCTGCGTAGCGCCTGACTATGTCCTCGTCCCGCGCGAACAGGTGGACAGCTTCGCCAGCGAGTGGCTGGCTGCGGCAAAAAAACTTTACCCGACCCTCGATGGCAATCCGGACTACACCTCGATTATCTCCCAACGCCACTATGACCGGCTTATGGCGATGGCCAGTCAGGCCGTCGCGACGGGGGCCAAGGCGTGGCAACACAATGCGCCTGCAACGGTGGGCGAACGCAAGATCGCACCGATGGCATTCACTCAGGTGTCCCTGAAAGCAGATGTCATGTGCGAAGAGATTTTCGGGCCATTGCTGCCGATCCTCGCGTATGACTCTCTGGATGAAGCCATCGCCTTTATCAACGCTCGTCCGGCACCGCTGGCCCTGTATTGCTTTTCCAACGATCAGCCGTCTGTGGACCGGTTGCTGAACCGCACGCAATCCGGCGGCGTGACCATCAATGGCACCATGCTGCATGCGACTCAGGATGACCTGCCCTTCGGTGGCGTCGGCGACAGCGGCACCGGGGCCTATCACGGCTACGAGGGCTTCGTTCGTCTGTCCCACGCCCGCGGTGTTCTCAAACTTGGTCGTTTCAACATGTCCGACAAGGTCTCAGCACCTTACGGACGGCTTACGCGTCTGGTCACCCGGTTCATGATCGGAAAATAGACGCTATCCGAACAGTATTCCCCGCCATGTCGCGACTTTTACAGGCACATGCGCGGGGATCTTGTTCACTCCTACTTCCCGTAACAACATCAGACAGCACCCCATTAACACTGTTAAGCCTGCCCCCTTCTCCAACCTCCTTGCCCGTCGTCCGACCAACGATAATCACTCTTTCTGATAGTGAAGTATTTAGGTAACCTCAGGACGATACTCTTTGCTGTACTCCACTAGAGATGCTCTAGCGGGCATCTAACGCTGCGCTCGCACCGGACACGCCAACGACCAAGTTGATGTGACCGCGCCGTGCTTACAGCGTCTATGACATTGTCAGCAGTTTTAAACTCATGGATGACTAAATGCCTCATACACTACTTCCGCAGATTGGCAGGGCCATAGCCAGCATCGGTAGCGGGAATTTTTCCAGCATGTTCCACAAGCTCATCGACACTCAGCTTGCGGTAGATGCCACGCACCTTTCCTCCCTGCCACAGCCCTGGCAAAGCCCGCCTGTCTCTGCACCAACGGTCTTTAACGAGACCGTGACGTCTTCACGGGGCACGCTGTTGCTCAGTGACTCGATTCATCTTTACCCTGATCGGGCCTCGGAAAGCTTTAGTTGTAAAATAACCGTATTTCGGGCGCTCCCCGCGCATGAATTTTCAGAAAAGGAACGCCGACAGCTAGGCGACATTTCCCCATTACTGTTTTCGATACTTGAAAAACACGTCAACGCCTTGCAATTGTCAATGCCCGGTATCGAGCATAAAAAGCCGGAAAGCATTGAAAAGCGCTTTCAGGAACGGCTGCGCGAAACAGGACTGACGTTGTCCGAACGCGAAACCCAGGTCTGCGTAGGACTGCTCGCCGGGCATACCGCGCTTGAGCAGGCCGAGCGGCTCGCACTCAAGGTCAATACCGTTGGCAGTTACCAGCGCCGTGCGGCGATCAAACTGGGCATCAGCGGTCGGAATTCACTGATGCGCTGGATGTATGGCTCATCGGTGGGCGTTTTTTCAACCTGCTGACCGCCAGTCGATGCAACGGACGGGGCGATGCTAATCGCCCCTCCCGGATATGCCCTCACCGCCTCCTGTGCAAGACCTCCCCCCGCCTGCAATAACGCTTGATCAAGATCCCCCGACTCATTGCGTCTCCCCCACACCCACTGCCAATCCGTCGTACCACCAGGCCGCGAGACTGTAGACGTCTGGAGCTTTCAGGACGCTGAAGTGGTTGCCAGGCCCCTGCCAGAGCGAAAGTTGCGGCAGCAAATGCTGCCACTGACTTGCACACGCGGCATGTTCTAGTTGATTGTCCAGCGCATCCAGTTGCGGGTCATTCACCAGTACCAGGCTTGCCCTGCCGCTGTAGCCTCCCGGCTCAGGTCGATAGACCGTGCGCAAGGCGCTGGCAAACGTGCGGACAATCCCTTGCAGGGCCTGTGCCGCCAGACGTGGAGGCAATAACCCGGCACGCACCATGGCCTGCTGAAGCAGATGCATTTGCGTGACCGTATCGCTGGCGGCAAATGCCAGCGGATCGAGCTCAAAACTTTTTCCGCTGGACAACTGCAGCGCCTCGATCAGGCGTTCCAGTACGGCGGTGGCGGTATAAGGCTTGCTGCTCAAGCCATCGCCGCCGGGCGCTTCGCTATCGATCAAGGTTAACGAGACAACCTCGCGGCCACGGGCCTGAAGCCGGACCGCCATGGCGTGCGCCGCCCAGCCCCCGAACGAATGCCCGACCAGATGTAAAGGACCGTGCGGATACAGCGCTTCAATAGCCTGCACATGGCTCTGCGCTGCCGCTTCCACGCGGCTGTGCGGAACACTGCGACCGTCCAGGCCGCGCGGTTGCAGACCGTGGATCGGCCAGTCCGGACCCAGTGCCTCGGCCAGGCCGATGAAGCTGGTGACGCTGTCACCGGCACCCGGTACGCAAAACACTGGCGCATGCCCGTCCCGCCCGCTCTGGATGGCCAGCAGTGACTGATGAACCGGTGCTGGCGGTGGCGTGGCAGGCACGCTGTGCAAAGCCTGAACGATGCTCACACCGAGCACGGCCACGTGCGGTGCCTGCATCATCGTCATGTGGTCACCCGGGACATCGACGCACAGCAGTTGATCTCTGGAGAGAATCTCACCCCAGCCGAGGGTCGAACTGCTTCCGATTGGCGCCATTGGACGCTGTTCGGCGCGGAACAGATGAATCGGCAGGTTAAGCGGTTCCAACTGGTAATGTGCCAGGGCCTGACCATGCGCGACTTCCCGGTCCAGGTAATGGTGCAATTGCTGATCGCTCGCCAGCGCCAGTTCCTCGTACAACAGGCCTTCGTCACGGCACAGTTGCAACAGCGTCGCGAAGTCCGGCAGCGGCGCTTGCTCGCTCAATGAGGTCAGACGGGCCAACCTGGCAGCGCCCTCACCCGCCTGGGCTTGCCAGTGCGCAGTGCAATGCGAGAGCAATTGCCGCTCAAGCAAGTCAGGTCCCTGCCAGCGTGCCTTGCCCTGATCCGTCAGGCGTGGCACATAGCTGTCGATCAGGCCGAGGAATGTCACGGCCTCGTCCATGCCCAGCAGTTGGGTGGCCACCTCATAAGCCAGAACCCCGCCGAACGACCAGCCGGCCAACCGATACGGGCCACGCGGCTGGACCTGCCGAATGCGCTCGATCATCCGCGCAGCCAGGCACTCCATGGTGCGCAATTGCTGCTGCCCAAGGCCAATGCCTGGCAAGCCGTAAATCGGAAAGTCACCCTGCAGATGTTGCCCTAGCACTGGGAAATAAGCGTCCAGCCCTGTGAAATCGTGAAGCAGAAACAAGGGTGACTCGCTGCCGCCGGCGCGCACCGTGATCACCTCGCGAGCCTCGTCCGGCGATCCTGGACGCTGATCGAGCAACCCGGCCAGCGCTGCGACGCTGGGGTGCTGGAACAGCTCGGCCAGCGTCAGTGACACGCCTGCCTTTTGCAGCAGGCTGACCAGACGAATGGCCGACAGCGAATGGCCGCCCAGTTCGAAGAAGCTGTCGTGCCTGCCGATTTTTCCGACCTCGAGAACCTCGGCCCACAAGTCTGCCAAACGCTCTTCCAGCGCCGTTGAAGGCGCCTGGTAGGCGAGGTTCGCCAGTGCGGCCAGGTCCGGCGCAGGCAACGCCTTGCGGTCGACCTTGCCATTCTGGGTCAATGGCAGCGCATCAAGGCCTACAAACACCGCAGGCACCATGTATTCCGGGAGCAGTCCCAACAGGTGCGCACGCAAGGCGGCACTGTCGAGCGACGCATCGCGTCGGGTGAAGTAGCCCACCAGACGCAACGAGCCATCGTCCAGACGCTGGGTGGTCACCACCGCTTCGCCGACACCCGGGCATTGCGCCAGGTGTTGTTCGATCTCGCCCGGCTCGATGCGCACGCCACGGATCTTCACCTGATCATCGTTGCGGCCCAGGTATTCAAGCGTCCCGTCGGACAGCCAGCGCACCAGATCGCCGGAGCGATACATACGGGCACCAGGGCTGTCGCTGAACGGATCGTCAAGGAAACGTTCTGCGGTCAGGTCCGCACGGTTCAGGTAGCCGCGAGCCACGCCTGCGCCGCCGATATACAACTCGCCGGGCACTCCGAGTGGCACGGGCTGACCCCGCGAATCCAGTACATACAGTCGGGCATGGGTAACCGGCTTGCCGATGTGCAGCACCTTGCCTGGCTGCATCCGGCCGGAGCTGGCCACCACCGTGGTCTCTGTCGGGCCGTAGTTGTTGACCACGGCGAAACCCGGATCACGGTTGAAATGGCGCAAGCGATCACCACCAATCAACAGGGTCTGCAGCGTCGGATGGTGCAGTTCACGGCTGAAGGCGTATTCGGCCACCGGGGTCGGCAGGAACGCCACCTGCAGCGGCTGGGCCAGCCACCAGTCGAGCAGCACGTCGAGCTGTTCGTTGCCAATCTCCGCAGGCGGCAGGTGCAACACCGCGCCAGCACACAGCGCAGGCCAGACTTCCCAGGCCATGGCGTCGAAACCAAACCCTGCAACGCTGGCGGTGTGACTGCCGGCACGCAGATTGAACGCTTCACAGTGCCAATCCACCAGATTGTTCAGCGTGCGGTGCTCGACCATCACGCCCTTGGGCAGCCCGGTGGACCCCGAGGTGTAAATCACATAAGCCAGATGCTGCGTGGTCATTTCCGGCACGTTTGGGTTGTCCGCGTGCTGCGGCCAGTCCCGGCGGTCAAGCGCGATCACCGGCACCTGCAGTTCGGGCAGACGTGTCAGCAGGTCGAATTGCGCCAACACCACCACGGGTTCACTGTTCTCCAGCAGGTAGCTGATGCGTTCATCCGGGTGTGCCGGATCGACCGGTACGTAGCTCGCCCCGGCTTTCAGCACTGCCAGCAGGCCAGCCAGCGTTTCCAGCCCGCGTCGCGCGACGACCGCCACCCGGTCGTCCGGACGTACGCCCAGTCCGATCAGGTGATGGGCCAGTGCGTTGGCACGGGCATTCAACTCGCCGTAGCTCAAATGCTGGTCGCCCGCCTGTGCGGCCATGGCGTCCGGTTGCTCAAACGCCTGCTGTTCGATACGCCGATGAACGGGCAGCGGGCACTCTGCGGTGAGGCGATCGGCATTGAAGCTGTCGAGCAGCTCAGTTCGCTCGGCACCGGGCAGAATATTCAGTGCTTGAATCGGTTCCGAAGGTGCCTGCTCAAGGGTGTTGACCAGCCCTTCCACGGCGCAGGAGAGATACGCGCAAATACGTCGGGCATCGATGCCTGTCGAGGTCAGCGCCGTTAGGTCGAATGCCTCGCCCAGATCATCGACGCTGAGCGTCAATGGGTAGCTGCTGCGCTCGCCGCTGTGCAACAGCTCGATGCCCTGCCAGGCTTTCCCGGCAGCCTCGTTTGCTGCACCGGGCGCGGAGCTGTGGCGGTAATTCAGCAGCGCACTGAACAACGGTGCGCCCGCAGGCAAGGCGCTGCAGCGCTGAGCGAGTGCCAGAGAAGCGTGTTCGTGGGCAAGCAATCCTGTCAGGCGCCGGTGGGTCTGGGACAGCGCATCGCGTGCAGTCTGATCGGCCAGGTCGATGCGCAGCGGCAAGGTGTTGATGAACACCCCGAGTGTGCGTTCGGCGCCCTCGCTGCCGTTCAAGCGACCCAGCAGTACGGTGCCGAACACCACGCTGTCTCGTCCGGACAATCGGCCCAGTACCTGAGCCCAGGCCAGGTGCATCAGGCTGGCGGGGCTGACACCCAGCTGCCGCACCTGATGGCGTAACCGTCTGCTCAGGTCTGCGTCCAGACGCAGTCGAGCCTCGCCTGCCACCTCCGGCCCTGGCAACCAGGTCTGGGCGTAGGCCAGGGTCGGCTCATCCAGATCGCCCAACTGCTCGCGGAAGAACGTTTCATGCGCGTCGTCACCCGCACCCAGCAAGGTCTGCGCGATGTAGTTGCGGTAAGGCACTGGCTCAGGCAGTTGCGCTGCCTGATCAAGCAGTATCGCCTGCAATTCCTGGCTCAACAGGTCCAGCGCAACGTGGTCCATGATCAGGTGATGGAACAGCAGGACCGCGACGATCCGCCCGTTTTCCGGGTCATCGGCGTGAACCAGACGCAGCAGCGGTGCACGCACAAGTGCCAGCGGTTCGGGATCATCCAGCGCCGCCAGCGGTACCTCGACCACCGGCAGATCGGCATGCCGCCAGACCACTTGGACCGGCGTTTCCAGGCCTTCCCAGCACAGTGAAGTGCGCAAAACGTCGTTACGGGCGATGACCTGCTGCAGCGCCTGGCTGAAAGCCTCCAGCCGCGAGCGGTCGGCAAAGGCAAAGCGTGCCTGCAAGCGATAGGGATCATCCTCAGCGGCGGACAGGTAGTGATAGAAAATACCTGCCTGCAGAGGCCCCAGTGGGTAGATGTCCTGAATATTGCACACACCGCCGGTAACGCTGGCGACAACGCGATCGATCCCTGCCTGGTCCAGTTTCACCAGCGGCAACAGGTCCGGAGTGATTGAAGTGCAATCCGCACCGATCAGGTTGGCCGGAATCTTCACCTGAGCGCCGCTGCCAATGGAGCGCGCCAGAGCGGCCAGGGTCGGCTGGGCAAACAACACGCGAATATCGGCATCCAGGCCACGGCGACGCATGCGAGCGATCAGGGTAACGGCGAGCAGCGAATGGCCGCCGAGTTCGAAGAAGTGATCGTTGCGCCCTACTTGCTCGACTTGCAGCAAGTCGCTCCAGATGTCGGCAAGGGCCATTTCCAGCTCGCCTTGCGGCGGCTCGTATTCACGTCCTGGCAGGGCGTCGCGATCCGGCACCGGCAAGGCACGTCGATCGACCTTGCCATTGGCGGTCAACGGCCAGGCATCAAGGCGCACGAACGCACTCGGCACCATGTAGCCCGGCAGTCGGTCCAGCATGTCGGCACGCAGCCTGGCGATATCAAGCGCCGAGCGCGGGCCTTGTTCGATGAAGTAGGCCACCAGACGTGACTGTCCAGGTTCGTCTTCACGCGCCACAACCAGCGATTCCTCGATACCCGGCAACGAGGTCAGTTGCGCCTCGATTTCGCCCAGTTCGATGCGCATACCGCGGATTTTCACCTGATCGTCGTTACGCCCCAGATAGTCCAGCGTGCCATCGGCATTCCAGCGTGCCAGATCGCCGGTGCGGTACATGCGCGCCTGCGGGTTCTCGCAGAAAGGGTCACTGAGGAAGCGTTCGGCAGTGAGTTGCGGCTGGTTCAGATAACCCCGTGCCACGCCTTCACCGCCGATGTACAACTCGCCGGCAACACCGGTCGGCACCAGTTGCTGCTGCTCATCCAGCAGGTACACGCGGGTGTTGGCGATCGGCTTGCCGATGTCGAGGCTGTCGTCAGGCAAAAGACGGCCGGAGGTGGCGACCACCGTGGTTTCGGTCGGACCATAGTTGTTGATCACGGCAAAACCCGGCTCGCGGTGGAACTGCCGCAGGCGATCGCCCCCGATCAGCAGCGTGTGCAGCGTCGGGTGATACAGCTCGCGGCTGAATGCATATTCGGCCACCGGTGTCGGCAGAAACGCCACGTGCAGCGGCTGCGTGAGCCACCAGTCGAGCAGCAGGTCGAGCTGTTCGTTACTGATCTCGGCTGGCGGGATGTGCAGCGTCGCCCCCGCACACAGGGCGGGCCAGATTTCCCAGGCCATCGCGTCAAAGCCGAAGCCGGCCACAGTGGCCGTATGACTGCCGGCGTGCAGAGCGAACGCCTGGCAATGCCAATGGACGAGATTGGCCAGCGTGCGGTGTTCGACCATCACGCCTTTCGGTTGGCCGGTCGAGCCGGAGGTGTAAATCACATACGCCAGATCGCCAGGCGTCTGGCCCGACACCAGCGGATTTGCCGGTTGCTCAGGCCATTGAGGTCGATCGAGCGCGAGCAGCGGCACCGTCAGTGCAGGCAGGCGCGCCATGAACGCCTGTTCAGCAAGCACCACCACCGGCGTGCTGTCGGTCAACAGATAGTTTATGCGCTCATCGGGGTGCGCCGGATCCACCGGCACATAGCAGGCACCGGACTTGAGCACGGCCAGCAGGCTCACCAGCGTGTCCAGCCCACGGCGCGCGACGACCGCGACACGATCATCCGGGCGCACGCCCAGGCTGATCAGATGATGGGCAAGGCTGTTGGCCTGACGGTTCATCTGCGCGTAGCTCAGTGACTGCTCGCCGACCTTGGCGGCGACGGCTTCGGGCATGCCTTCGGCGCGTGCTTCTATCAGCGCATGAATGGTCTGACCGTGCGGCAGGCTCACCGCGCTGGCGTTGAGGCTTTCGAGCAGATACTCGCGCTCCTGCAGGCCCACCAGCGGAATATCCGCGAGCAGCGCCTGCTGGTTATTCACCAGCGCGCGCAGCAACTGTTCGAAATAACCGCAATAGCGCTGCACCGTCGCCTCATCGAACAGCGCAGTGGCGTAATCCAGCGTACCGAACAAGGCATCACCCTGTTCGCCGAGGTTGAGCGACAGATCAAACTTGGAGACCTGACTCTGCTGCTCGACCGTTGCCAGCGACAGACCGTCCATCTCCGGTAACGTAGTTTCCCCGGCCAGCCAGTTGAGCGTCGTCTGGAACAACGGGCCGTGGGCCAGGCTGCGTGTCGGGCGGACGATTTCCACCACCTGCTCGAACGGCAGGTCCTGGTGATCCTGAGCCTCCAGTACCCGAGTCCTGACCTGCGCCAGCAACGCGTCACCGGTGGGTGCCGATGCCGTGTCGATGCGTATGGCCAGCGTATTGACGAACAAACCGATCAGCCCTTCCAACTCGGCGCGACCACGGCCCGCGATCGGGCTGCCGACCACCACCTCGGCCTGACCGGAAAGACGCGTCAGCAGTGCGCCCCACGCAGTCAGCAAGGTCATGTACAGGGTGACGCCTTGCCGCTGCGCCAGCGCGCGCAGTCCGGCGGTCAGTTGACCATCCAGTCGCACGTTGAGACTTGCACCGGCAAAATCCTGCTGCGCCGGACGCGGCCGGTCGGCAGGCAGTGTCAGCAGTGTCGGTGCGCCTTCCAGCGTCTGCCGCCAATAGGCAGCCTGGTGTTGCAGACGCTCGCCGCTCATCCAGCCCTGCTGCCAGACCGCATAGTCGGCGTATTGAATGCTCAGCGCTGGCAGTGGATCGGCCTCGCCGCTTCGTAGCGCCGGGTACAGCGCAAGCAATTCGCGGGTCAGGACCCCCATCGACCAACCGTCGGAGACGATGTGGTGCACGGTCAGCAACAACACGTGCCGCTCGTTTTCCACCTGCAGCAGGCAGCCGCGGATCAGCGGGCCACGCGTCAGATCGAACGCTGCGGTGGCTTCTGCTGCAACGCGTTCGGCCAGGGTTTGCGGGTTTTGACGCAGGTCTTCGATGTGCAGGAACGACATGGCCGTGGGCGGTGTGAACACGACTTCAGCACCCTCCTCGCGGGCGATGAAGCGGCTGCGCAAGGTTTCATGGCGCTCGACGATCCGCGCTAGCGCGGCTGTCAACGCAGGCACATCCAGCGTTCCTCGCAGACTGAGGGCCAGCGGGATGTTGTAGGCCTGATTGCCGCCCTCCATTTGTGCCAGAAACCACAAGCGCTGCTGGGCGAACGACAGCGGTAACGACTGATCACGCGGCGCAGGCAGGATCAGTGACAGTTCACTGCGTCCAGCACCGGCCAGCGCACTGGCAACGGCTGCCAGCTCGCCCAGTGCAAAGAGTTCGCCCAATGGCAACTCCATGCCCATCTGCTGACGCACCTGCGACACCATGCGCATGGCCAGCAGGGAATGCCCGCCCAGATCGAAAAAGTGATCGTGACGACCGACACGCTCGAGCTGCAGCACTTCAGCCCAGATCTGCGCCAGAGCGATTTCAATCTCGCCCTGCGGTGGCTCATAGGCCAGCCCCAACAGCGACGAGTGATCCGGTTTGGGCAGCGCACGGCTGTCCAGCTTGCCGTTGGCCGTCAACGGCAAAGCGGTCAGCTCGACAAAGGCCCCGGGCACCATGTATTCCGGCAGGTTGGCCTGCAGGTGAGCACGCATGTGCTCCGGTGCAGGTGCCTCGGCGTCGAGTCGGCTGGTGAAATAGGCGACCAGACGCACATGGCCCGACTCATCCTCGCGCGCCAGAACTACAGCTTCCCTGATGCCCGGCAACTGGTGCAGGCAATTGACGATCTCGCCCAGTTCGATACGGAAACCGCGTATTTTGACTTGATCGTCGTTGCGGCCCAGACACTCCAGCTGGCCGTCCTCCAGCCAGCGGCCCAGATCGCCGGTGCGGTACATCATCGCGCCGGGCTGATCGCTGAACGGGTCGGCAATGAACTTCTCTGCAGTCAGGTCCGGGCGATTCAGATACCCCAGCGCCACACCGTCGCCGCCAATATAAAGCTCGCCAATCGCCCCCAACGGCGTCAGGTGCTGATGAGCATCGAGTACATAGACCGTCGTGTTACCGATAGGTGTGCCGATCGGTACCGACTCGGCGTGATCGGCCAGTGCTCGCGCATCACTGGCCGTGGCGAAGGTGGTCGTTTCAGTAGGGCCATACACGTTCAACAGGTGCAGGCCCGGAGCCTGGGCAAGCAGCGTGCGGAAGCTTGCCGTATCGGCGCGCTCACCGCCGGAAAGCAACAGCCGAAGGCCGCTGAGTGCCTCGGGAATCAGTTGCACGTACTGATTGAACAGCGCGCTGGTCAAAAACAGCACGCTGACATTGCCGTGACGCAGGGCTGCGCTGAAACGCATCGGGTCGATCAGCGTGGTGTGCTCGATCACCAACAACTGCCCGCCGTTGAGCAGGGCACCCCAGACTTCCATGGTGCTGGCATCGAACGCCGGGTTGGAAGCAAAGGCGATGCGGTCCTGCTCGTTGAAGTCGGCATAACCGTTGTTCAACACCAGCCTGGCAATGCCGCGATGGGCAACGCGTACGCCTTTCGGGGCGCCCGTCGAACCGGAGGTATACATGACGTAAGCCGCTGTGTCGGACGCCTGTGGCAGGCCCGGGTCGTGCGCAGGCTGGTCATCAAGGTTCAACTGGTCCAGATCGATGCGCTGCACTGTCGAGCCAATCGAGGTGGCGCTCTGTGTCAGCACGCATTTCGCCTGGCAATCATCGAGCATGTAATGCTGGCGTTCGGCAGGCGCGTTGACGTCCAGCGGCACATAGGTCGCTGCACATTTGCCGACCGCCAACTGGCTGATCAGCAGTTCCAGTGAGCGCGGCAGCAGAATCGCCACGTGCTCGTTCGGTCGCACACCTTGTCCCAGCAGGTAGTGAGCCAAGTGGTTGGCGCGTTCGTTCAACTCGCCATACGTGAGTGAGCGACGGCCATGCACGGCCGCCACGGCATGCGGGTGAAGTGCGGCGCGGCGCTCGAACAGCCGGTGCGCGGGCTGCCCGCGTGGGTAGTCACGGCGGGTATCGTTGAACGAGACCAACAGACGCTCGCGTTCTGCCTCCGGCACCACCGACGAGCCAATCAGGGCTGCTGCCGACTGCTGCTCCAGGGCCTGCACCAGATGGACAAGGGCTTGTTGCACGTAGGCGCAAATTCGTTGCGGATCAATACCCGGCGCAGCCTGGGCTGTCAGGCTGAAAGCATCGCCGAAGTCATCGATACTCAAGGTCAGCGGGTAGTTGCTGCGCTCCTCTGCGTGTACAACCTCAATCCCTTGCCATGCGGTGTTGTTCGCTTGGTCATCGACCTCAGGCACAGCGCTGTGGCGGTAATTGAGCAGCGTATTGAACAGTGGCGCGCCAGCCGGCAAGGCACTGCAGCGCTGGGTCAGAGCCAACTGAGCGTGCTCGTGGGCGAGCATCCCGACCAGACGACCATGCAGGTCAAGCACTGCACTGCGCGCGCAATGCCCATTCAGGTCCATGCGCAATGGCAAGGTATTGATGAACACACCCAAGGCGCGTTCGCCCCCTTCACCGCCGCGCAACCGTCCAAGCAGCACGGTGCCGAATACCACGCTGTCACGCCCGGACAACTGCCCCAGTACCTTCGCCCAGGCCAGGTGCATCAACGTGGCTGCGCTGACACTCAACTGCCTTGCCTGATCGCGGATCTGTCGGCACAGGTCGCTGTTCAGCGTGAGTCGGGCCTCGCCGGGAATCTGATCTGCGGATGCCAGTGCCAGGCCGTAAGGCAAGGTCGGCTCATCGATATCGCCCAACTGCTCGCGGAAGAACGCTTCATGGGCTTCATCGCCAGGCCCCTGCACAACGTGGGCGATGTAGTTTCGGTAAGGCACGGGCGCTGCGAGCTGAGCTTCGTTGTCCAGCAGTATGGCCTGCAACTCATGACTCAATACATCAAGGGCGATGTGGTCCATGATCACATGGTGATAGCGCAGCACCGCTGCGATCCTCTTATTGGCCGGATCTTGGGCATAGACCAGCTGCAGCAGCGGCGCCTGAGTCAGGTCCACGCGTGGCGCATTGAACAGGTCCTGCAAGGCGACCTCTTCAACCCGCAGCGGCGCCTGACGCCAGACCACCTGCACCGGCGCTTGCAAACCTTCCCAGAACAACCCGGTGCGCAGAATATCGTTGCGCTCGATCACTCTCTGCAAGGCATGGCAAAAAGCGTTGAGACGCGAGGCGTCGGCGAAGGCGAACTGCGGCTGCAACAGATAAGGATCACTGTCCCCGGCTGTCAGGTGGTGATAAAGAATGCCGGTCTGCAACGGGCCCAGCGGATAGATATCCTGCACATTCGCAGCACCGCCCGGCACCCGCGCCACGATACGATCAATGGCGGGCTGATCCAGCGCTACCAGAGGCAGCAATTCGGGAGTGATGTGCTGGCAGTACGCATCGATCAGGTTGGCCGGCACATTGATTTCAGTGTCGCGGCCGACGGCTTCGGCCAGCGCCGCCAGCGTTGGCTGGACAAACAGAACGCGAATGTCCGCCCGCATGTCCAGACGACGCATACGCGCAATCAGAGTCACGGCCAGCAACGAGTGGCCGCCCAGTTCAAAGAAATTATCCTGACGACCGACCTGCTCCACATGCAGCAGCTCGGCCCACAGGCTGGCCAGGGCGATTTCGGTCGCACCTTGCGGCGCTTCATAGGCCCGGCTGGCGATGCTGTCGCGATCCGGTGCCGGCAGGCTCTTGCGGTCCAGTTTGCCGTTCGCCGTCACCGGCAGGCTGGCCAGCCGTACATAGGCCGCAGGCACCATGTATTCGGGCAGCAGTCCCGACAGCCAGGCACGCAACTGTTCGATATCCAGCCCGGGGTTATCTCCCGCCGAGGTGTAATAGCCAACCAGTCGCTTGTCACCTGGCACATCCTCGCGTGCCACTACCACAGCGTCGAGAACATCTGGGTGATCATTCAGGCGAGCCGCGATCTCACCCAGTTCGATACGGAAACCGCGAATCTTGACCTGTTCGTCGTTACGGCCCATGTATTCCAGACTGCCGTCGGCCATCCAGCGGCCCAGGTCACCGGTACGGTACATCCGCGCATCCGCTGCGTGGCTGAACGGGTTGTCGAGGAACCGTTCGGCCGTCAGTGCTTCACGGTTCAGGTAGCCGCGTGCTACGCCGGCGCCGCCGACATACAGCTCGCCGACCACACCCACCGGCACCGGTTCGCCGCGGGCATCGAGGACATACAGCTGCAAGTCGGGAATGCGCCTGCCGATCGGACTGGCGCCGAGACGCTGGGCATCTTCGGGCTGCAACGGGTAATAGGTCACATGCACCGTGGTTTCAGTGATGCCATACATGTTCACCAGTTGTGTGCCGGCATTCACGTTGCGGGCATACCACGGCTTGAGTATCACTGTGTCCAGCGCTTCACCGCCGAAAATCACCTTGCGCAACGAATGCGCCTGCCCGTTCTCGCCCTGTGCAGCAATCAGTTGACGGAACGCACTCGGCGTCTGGTTGAGCACCGTCACTCCGGCACTGCATACCAGGTTGTAGAAGTCTTCGGGGGAGCGGCTGACCAGTTGCGGCACGATCACCAAATGCCCGCCGTGCAGCAACGCGCCCCAGATTTCCCAGACCGAAAAGTCGAAGGCAAACGAATGGAACAGCGCCCAGACATCCTGCTGGTTGAAACCGAACCATTCTTCGGTGGCCGAG
Source organism: Pseudomonas sp. PvP027 (assembly GCF_017833005.1). Lineage (NCBI taxonomy): Bacteria > Pseudomonadati > Pseudomonadota > Gammaproteobacteria > Pseudomonadales > Pseudomonadaceae > Pseudomonas > Pseudomonas sp. PvP027. The sequence continues at coordinate 391,450 of NZ_JAFIBK010000001.1, forward strand.
AACAGCCGCGCAACGTTGCGGTGTTCGATCATCACGCCTTTAGGCTTGCCGGTGGAACCCGAGGTGTAGATCACATAGGCCAGGTTGCCGGGTTTCACCGGCACCTGCGGATTGCAGACGGATTCGTCCTGCAAGTCGTCATCGAGACTGATCACCGGCACTTTCGAGACCGGCAAGGTGCCCTGCACTGACCGCTGACTCAACAACGCCACCGGTGCGCTGTCGTCGAGGGTATAAGCCAGACGTTCAAGAGGATAAGCCGGGTCCAGCGGCACGTAGGCGGCACCGGCCTTGAGAATCCCCAGCAGGCCGGCGATCATCTGCAGGCCGCGAGGCGTGCAGATGGCGACACGGTCGTCCGCACCGATGCCCATGCCAATCAGGCGATGTGCGATCCTGTTGGCCTGGGCGTTGAGTGTCGCGTAGCTCCACGACTCCTCTTCATAGCTCACGGCAATCGCATCCGGCGTGCGCTGCGCTTGCGCTTCGAACTGACTGTGCAGCGTCTGCTCTTGCGGATAAACCGCATCGGGTGCATTGAAACCGTCGGTCAACTGCCGACGCTCGGCCTCCGACAACAGCGGAATGTGGCTCACCACCGTCTGGCTGTCAGCAACCATGGCACGCAGGATCGCCTTCAGGTAACCCAGATGGCGTTCGATGGTGCTGTGGTCAAACAGCGCTGTGGCATATTCCACGATGCAGCGGAAATGATCGGGGCCATCGCTGACGCTCAACGCCAGGTCGAATTTCGCAAACGCGGCCTGTTCATCCAACGGCTCAAGCTGCATATCGCCCAGTTGCAGTTCCAGCCCCTGGCTGCCGTCCCAGGTCAGTGATGCCTGGAATAAAGGGCTGTGCGCCAGGCTGCGCGGCGGCCGCAGGCGCTCCACCACTTGTTCGAAAGGCAGGTCCTGATGGTCCTGCGCTTCCACCACGCGGGCCTTGATGCGCTCCAGCAGCGTCACGACGTCCGGCTCGCCCGACGTATCGACCCGCACGGCCAGGGTATTGACGAACAGCCCGATCAAACCTTCGATTTCAGCACGACGGCGGTTGGCAACCGGCATGCCGACGACCACCTCGTCCTGTCCGGACAACCGCGCCAGCAATACCGCCCATGCGCCCATGAACAGCATGAACGGTGTCACCGACTGCGCCTGGCAGAAGGCTCTGATGTCGGTGCTCAGACGCGGATCGAGATCCAGCGCAACGCTGGCCCCGGTGTAGTCCTGATGCGCAGGACGTGGTCGGTCAGTGGGCAAGGTCAGCAATACCGGCGCCCCGGTCAGGGTCTGCTGCCAGTAATCGGCCTGATGGCTCAATCGTTCATCGTCCAGCCAGTTGCGTTGCCACACGGCGTAATCGCCATATTGCAGCGCCAGCGCGGGCAGTGGATCCTCCTGCCCTTGACTGAACGCCTGGTAGAGCGCGGTCAGTTCGCGGGTCAGCACGCCCAGCGACCAGCCGTCGGCAACGATGTGATGCACGGTCAGCAGCAATACGTGACGGTTTTCAGCCAGACACAGCAAACGGCCGCGAATCGGCAGTTCATGCTGCAAGTCGAAGGGCTGAGCCGCCTCTTCCCTGATCACTGCCTGCAGTGCTTGCGGATCCTGATCACGTAAATCCTGCCAGCAGATGCGCGGCACTTCAGTCACAGACGCTGCCTGTACCCAGGCGTTGTCGTCTTCCTGGCTGAAGCGGCTGCGCAGGCTGTCGTGGCGGGCCACGATCCGCTCCAGTGCACGGGTCAAGGCACGGCTGTCCAGCGGACCGCTCAGTTTCAGGCCCAACGAGATGTTGTAGGCGCTGTTGGCATCTTCCATTTGCGCCATGAACCAGATGCGCTGCTGAGCGGAAGACAAGGGTACCGGGCCGTTGCGTGGCTGTACGTCGATGGCCGGCAACTGACTGCGCGCCGCAGCGCTCAGGCAGTGTGCGACCGCGATCAGCGAACTGTCGGCGAAAAGGTCGCCAAGAACCAGCTCCAGTGACAGGCGCTGACGCACCTGAGAAACCATGCGCATGGCCAGCAACGAGTGACCGCCCAGCTCAAAGAAACGGTCATGACGCCCTACTCGCTCGACCTGCAGCAATTCGCTCCAGATCAGCGCCAGTGCGGTTTCCAGATCGCCTTGCGGTGCCTGGTATTCGCCGGTCGACAGCGCGGTGCGGTCGGGTACCGGCAATGCACGGCGGTCGACCTTGCCATTGGCCGTCAGTGGCCAGCTGTCCAGGCGCACCAAGGCGCCGGGCACCATATAACCCGGCAGACGGGCCAGCAGCGCGGTACGCAATTGCTCCACGCTGCTGGCGGCAGCGCCTGCCCGCTCGGTGAAGTAGCCCACCAGCCGTGGTTGCCCCGGTTCGTCTTCACGAGCCAGTACCAGAGCTTCCTCGATACCCGGCAATTGGCTGAACTGGTTTTCGATTTCTCCCAGCTCGATGCGCACCCCGCGAATTTTCACCTGATCGTCGTTACGACCCAGGTATTCCAGGGTGCCATCGGCATTCCAGCGCGCCAGATCCCCGGTGCGGTACATGCGCGCCCGGGGTTGCGCGGCGAACGGGTCATGCACAAAACGCTCTGCCGTCAGTTGCGGCTGATTCAGGTAACCACGGGCCACACTGTCGCCGCCGATATACAGTTCGCCCGGCACCCCGAGCGGAACCAGCTGTTGCCGCTCATCAAGCAGGTAAATCGAGGTGTTGGCGATCGGTTTACCGATGTCCAGGCTGCCATTGGCTAATAAGCGGCCGGAGGTGGCAACCACCGTGGTTTCGGTGGGGCCATAGTTGTTGATCACCGCAAAACCCGGATCGCGATGGAACTGGCGTAGCCGGTCACCACCGATCAGCAGTGTGTGCAGGGTTGGATGACGCAGATCGCGGCTAAAGGCGTATTCGGCCACCGGTGTCGGTAGAAAAGCGACCTGCAATGGCTGGGCGATCCACCAGTCGAGCAGCGCATCGAGCTGCTCATTGCCGATCTCGGCCGGTGGCAGGTGCAGCGTCGCCCCGGCGCACAAGGCCGGCCAGACTTCCCAGGCCATGGCGTCGAAACCGAAGCCCGCGACACTGGCGGTATGACTGCCCGCGTGCAGGTCGAAAGCCTCTCGGTGCCAGTCGATCAGATTGTTCAGCGTGCGGTGTTCGACCATCACGCCCTTGGGCTGGCCGGTCGAGCCCGAGGTGTAGATCACGTAGGCGAGATGGGTCGAATCGAGCGCGTCGATGTGAGGATTGTCTTGCTGCTCCGGCCAGTTGGCCAGATCCAGTTCGATCAGCGGTGTGTTCAAGCCCGGCAAGCCCAACCCTTGCAGGCGTGCGACGAATTCCGGTTGAGTCAACACGGCAACCGGGGCGCTGTCGCCCAGCAGATAGGCAATGCGCTCGTCCGGGTGTGCCGGATCGACCGGTACGTAGCCCGCACCGGCCTTGAGCACCGCCAGCAAGCCGACCAGCGTCTCCAGGCTGCGTCGTGCCACCACCGCCACGCGGTCATCGGGTTGTACGCCAAGACTGATCAGATGATGGGCGAGTGCGTTGGCGCGCGCGTTCAGCTCACGGTAGCTCAGGTGTTGGGCGCCCACCTGTGCGGCAATAGCATCAGGCTGCTGCTCTGCCAACTGCTCGATGCGCTGATGAATCGTCAGCCTGCGTTCGTAGTCGGCACGTTGGTCATTGAAGCCCAGCAACATTTGCGCACGCTCGCTGGCGGGCACGATATCGAGCTGATCGACCGGCATCTGGGGCGCCTGCTCCAGCGCGTCGACCACGCTTTCCATGGTCCATTGCATGTAGGCACAAATGCTTTGCGGGTCGATGCCTGCGGCGGTTTGTGCCGTCAAGCCAAAGGCCTCACCCAAATCATCGACGCTCAGCACCAGCGGATAATTGCTGCGCTCCTGAGCCTGCAGCACTTCGATGCCTTGCCATGTCTCACCGGACGCTTGCGCCGGCGCACTGTGGCGGTAGTTGAGCAACGCGTTGAACAGCGGCGTCGGCGCTTTTACCCCACTGCAGCGCTGCGCCAGTGCCAGCGGTGCGTGTTCGTGGCGCATCAGCGCGGTCAGGCGCTGGTGAGTGGCGCGCACTGCGGCCTGCACGCCCTGCTCGTCCAGATCAAGGCGCAGCGGCAATGTGTTGATGAAGATGCCCAGCGCTCGCTCTGTGGCTTCGGCACCCAGCAAACGCCCCATCAGCACAGTGCCGAATACCACCCGCGATTGCCCGGCAAGGCCTGCCAGCACCCGTGCCCAGCCCAAGTGGAACAGGCTGGCGACACTGATACCGAGGGTTCGCGCCTGAGCACGCAGGCGCTGACACAGCTGCTGATCAAGCGTGACGCTGTGCTCTTCGATCGCGTCGCCCTCACCGCTCAAATCCTGCAGGCCGTAGGCCAGTGTCGGTTCGTCGAGATCACTCAGCATCTCGCGGAAAAACGTTTCATGCTGAGCTTCGCTGACGCCCAGCAGCGCTTGTCCGACATAGTTGCGAAACGGCACCGGTACGCCCAGCAATTCGGCTTGCCCGGACAGACAGGCCTGTATTTCATGGCGCACGACCTCAAGGGCACTGTGGTCCATGGCAATGTGGTGAAACAGCAGCGTAGCCTCGACCCTCTGACCTGCAACAGGTGCATGGCAGACCAGGCGCATCAGCGGTGCCTGGCCCAGATCCATCGTCAGGTCTGCCGCGAGCGGCGAGCTGTCGACCTTGAGTTCAGCGTGGCGCCAGACCACCTGCACCGGGGTTTCCAGCCCCTTCCAGTGTATTGAGGTGCGCAGAATGTCATGCCGGGTGATGACGGTTTGCAGTGCCTCGGCGAACGCATTCAGACGCGCCTGATCAGAAAAGGCGAATTGCACCTGCATGACATAGGGATCGCCGTGGGTGGCGGTAACGTGGTGGTAAAGAATGCCTTGCTGCAGCGGGGCCAGCGGGTAGATGTCCTGGACATTCGCGGCGCCTCCCGGTATCGCGTCCATCAACAGGTCGATAGCCACCTGATCAAGGTCCGCCAGCGTCAACATTCCGGGGGTGATTCGCTCGCAACCCTGTTCGATGCCATTGGCTGGCAATACCGGTGCGCCGCGCTGGCCGTTCTCATAATCGCCCTGCTCGATGAGCTCGATCAGCGCCGGCTTATGCTCACGCAGATGCTCCAGCAGGCCGTTATCAGTCAATGCACGGCGATTGCCCTGCACCACCAATTGACCGTCCTTGACCGTCAGGTGGATATTGTGAGCTTTGAGTGTCGCCAAAAGTTCGTTGATGCTCACAGGGTAATCTCCATGTTCTCTGTGATGGCTGCGTAGCCCGCCAGCGTAGGTTGTTCGAAAAGCGCCCGGACATCGGCCTCGATGCCTTCCTGGCGCAGGCGCGCAGTCAGGCTCACCGCCAGCAGCGAATGACCGCCCAGCTCGAAAAAGTTGTCGTGACGGCCTACCTGCCCGACCCCGAGCAGTTCGCTCCAGAGCCTGGCCAGCAGGGCTTCGGTTTCGCCTTGCGGTGCTTCATAAGGACGGGTCAGGAGCGCATCCTGCCCTGGCGCAGGCAGCGCCTTGCGATCCAGCTTGCCGTTGGGGCTCAGGGGCATGGCGTCCAGGTGCACGAACAGTGCAGGCACCATGTAATCCGGCAACTGCGCACGCAGTACCTCACGCAAGGCCTCGACCGATAACTGTGTGCCGGTGTAATAGGCCACCAGCCGCTGCCCGCCAGGTTGCTCGTCGCGCACCAGAACGATTGCCTGTTCGATACCCGGATGGCTGATCAGGCAGGCCTGGATATCGCCCGGTTCGATTCGTAATCCGTGGATCTTCACCTGATCGTCATTGCGGCCAAGAAACTCGAGGTTGCCGTCTGCCCGCTGGCGTACCAGATCGCCGCTGCGGTACAGGCGGTCGCCTGCAACGAAAGGGCTGTCGATAAAACGTTCGGCATCGGTCTTTGGCAGGTTCAGATAGCCACGCGTCACCCCGGCACCGCCGATATGCAGATGACCGATAACACCTTGAGGTACGGGCTGGTCATGGGCATCGAGCACGTAAAGCCGCGTATTGCTGATCGGGCGTCCGATAGGCAAGGCGCTGTCCGGCACGGCTTCGTCGGGGCGCAGTGTCCAGACGCTGCAATCGACTGTGGTTTCGGTCGGGCCATACACGTTGTGCAGGCGCGCCCCTGGCAAACGTTTGCGTAGCTGTGCGGCCATATCCACGGTCAGCTCACCACCCCCGCAGACAACGTCGGTCAGGCTGCTGCACGCGCTGCTCTGCGGCAGATCGAGGAACTGCTGCAACAGCGCCGGAACGAACTGCACGATGCTGACCTGACGCTCCTGAATCACCTGCGCCAGGTAGGCAGGATCACGCTGGCCATCAGGACGCGCCAGCACCAGCGCAATACCGCTGCTCAGGGGCCAGAAAATCTCCCAGACCGAGGCGTCGAAGCTGATCGGGGTCTTTTGCAGCATGACAGCGCCCGAGGCAGGTGGGCACAACACCGAGCTCCACTGCACCAGGTTGCTGACGTTACGGTGCTCGACCATCACCCCTTTCGGCGTGCCAGTGGAGCCCGAGGTGTAAATCACATACGCCAGATGCTCCGCCGTCAGGCCGGGAACGCGCGGATTCTCATCGCGCTGCGCGTCCCAGGTCACGCTGTCCAGATCGATCCGCAGGGCATGTTCGTCGTCAAGCAGATCGCGGGTGCCTGCCTGTACCAGCAAGGCGACCGGCGTGCTGTCCTTGACCATGTACTGCAAACGCTCGCGCGGGTAGCTCGGATCCAGTGGTACGTAAGCGCCACCGGCCTTGAGGATCGCCAGCAGACCGATCACCATCGACAGGCCGCGCTCGACGCAGATCGCTACCCGTTGATCAGGCCGCACGCCCAGATCGATCAGGTGATGAGCCAGGCAGTTGGCCTGTTCGTTGAGCTGGCGATAGCTCAATTGCGAGCGCCCGGCTCGCAGGGCAATCGCCTGCGGTGTGCGTACCGCCTGGGCTTCGAACAGCCCGTGCAGGGTTTGCTGAAGATCGTGATGGATCGCCGTGGCGTTGAAGTCGACCAGCGAGCGTTGCCGCTCTTCAGCGCCGAGTACCGACAGATGCTGCACCGGCAGATCCGGCTGGCCTTCAAGGGCGTCAAGCATGGCCACCAGCGTCTGCTGCACGTAAGCGCAGATACGTTGCGCCCCTACTCTGGGTGGCACGGTAACGCTCAGGCGCAGGCTGTCGCCCAGATCGTCGACGTTGAGGCTCAACGGGTAGTTGGTGTGCTTCTCGCTGGTCAGAATCTCCAGGCCTTGCCATGCATCAAGCTGCGCATCCTGTCGCGCCTGGCCTGCTGCGTGTCGATAGTTGAGGATTGCACTGAACAACGGCAATGGCGCTGCTACCCCGCTCCAGCGCTGTGCCTGAGCCAGGGATGCGTGCTCATGGCCAAGCAGTGCCGCCAGTCGGGCATGCGTGGCGCGTGCGCCGTCGCGCACGCTGATGTTGTCCAGATCGACGCGCAACGGCAGCGTATTGATGAACATGCCCATGCCACGGTCGGCACCCGCACCGCCCTGCAAGCGCCCCAGCAGCACAGTACCGAATACCACACGGTCATTGCCGGTGGCCGCGCCCAGAACCCGTGCCCACGCCAGATGCAACAGGCTGGCGACACTGATCCCCAGTTGCCGCGCCTGACTGCGCAGACGCTGCAGCAAGGCATCGGGCAGCACCTGCTGTGCTTCCTCGATACAACGGCCGTCCCCCTGCACATCGCGCAGCTCAAACGGCAACGTCGGCTCGTCTATATCGCCCAGTTGCTCGCGGAAATACGCCTCATGCTCTGCTTCGCTGACACCCAGACGTGCCTGGGCCACATAGTTGCGATATGGCACGGCGGGCTGCGTCGGACCCGGCTCGCCGCGCAGATGGGCGAGCATTTCTTCGCGCATCACTTCGAGCGCGGTGGCGTCCACCACAATGTGATGGAAGCGCAGCGTTGCCGACAGGCCCGGGCCAGTAGGGTCCGGACAGTAGGCCAGACGAATCAGCGGCGCACAGCTCAAGTCCATGCTTGCCGAGCCCGCCGGGGTGTCGATCTGCGCCAGCGGCACACGTTCGACAACCAGATCCGCCTGACGCCAGACGACCTGTTGCGGTGTTTCCAGCCCTTCCCAGACGATCGCCGTGCGCAGACTGTCATGCCGGGCAATGACTTTGCGCAAGGCAGCGGCTACCGCCTGCAGACGCTCCGGGCTGTCGACGTTCATGCGCAATTGCAGCAAGTACGGATCGCCCTGCTCGGCAGTCAGGTGGTGATAGAGGATGCCTTCCTGCAGGGGCGCCAGCGGGTAGATTTCCTGAACGTTGGCGGCTCCGCCAGGCACCGTGGCGACAATGCGCTCGATGGTCGGCTGGTCGAGCTGTGACAGGCTCAGCAGGTCCGGCGTGATGTGTGTACAGCCAGCAGGAACGCGATTGAGCGGCGTCGTGATTTCACGCCCCTTGCCCACCGATGCGGCCAGCGCGGCGACAGTCGGCTGGCCGAGCAGGACGCGCACATCGACGCTGAGTCCGGCGTTGCGCAGGCGCTCGACCAGACTGACCGCCAGCAGCGAATGGCCGCCCAGTTCAAAAAAGTTGTCATGACGGCCGACTTTTTCCAAGCCAAGCACGTGCGCCCAGAGATCCGCCATGAGGGCCTCCGTTGCACCCACGGGTGCCTCGTAGGCCTGACTGGTCAGCGCTTCCAGCGCCGGGTCCGGCAAGGCACGGCGGTCAAGCTTGCCATGGCTGGTCAGCGGCAGCGCGTCCAGACGTGTGAAGGCCAGCGGCACCATGTGCGCGGGAAGACGTGCACGCAACGCCTCGCGCAGCGCTTCGGGTTCGACGGGAGCGTTTTCGGTGAACCAGGCCAGCAGACGTTCACCGCGCACCAGCACCACGGCATCCTGCACCTCGGCCTGACTGGCCAGGGCCGACTCGATTTCGCCCAGCTCGATACGCATGCCGCGAATTTTTACCTGGTCGTCATTGCGTCCCAGGTAGTCCAGGCTGCAATCGTCATTCCAGCGCACCAGATCGCCGCTGCGATACAGGCGCGCCTGCGTCGTGGCGCTGAACGGGTCGGCGATAAAACGCTCTTCGGTCATTTGCGGACGATTCAGATACCCGCGGGCAACCCCCGCGCCACCGATATACAGCTCGCCGACGACACCCACCGGCACTGGCTGCAACTGCTCGTCCAGTACGTACACGCGGGTGTTGGCGATCGGGCCGCCGATATGCAACGGCCCGCCTGGCTGCATGGCTCCAGAGGTCGCTACCACGGTGGTTTCAGTCGGACCATAGTTGTTGATCACCGCGAAGCCAGGGTCGCTGTCGAACTGACGCAAGCGGTCGCCGCCGACCAGCAGCGTGCGCAGCGTCGGGTGCTGGCGCGGGCGTCTGAAGGCTTGTTCGGCCACCGGGGTCGGCAGGAAACCGACCTGAAGTGGCTGCTCCAGCCACCAGTCGAGCAGTTCATCGACGTGCTCGTTGCCGACCTCGGCCGGTGGCAGGTGCAGTACCGCACCGGCACACAGCGCCGGCCACACTTCCCAGGCCATTGCGTCGAAGCCGAAACCGGCCACGCTCGCTGTATGACTGCCGGCCTGCAGAGCGAACGCTTGACAATGCCAATGCACCAGATTGACCAGCGTGCGGTGTTCGACCATGACGCCTTTGGGCTGGCCGGTGGAGCCGGAGGTGTAAATGACGTACGCCAGTTTTTGCGCATCAAGGCCCGCAACACAGGGGTTATTGCCGGAGGAAGCAAGCCAGTCCGCCTGCTCGATGTTCACCCGGGCAGTGTCGCTGGCCAGATCGTGGGTCGAGTTTTCAGTCAGAACCACACGCGGCGCACTGTCCTGCAGCAGATAGGCAATACGCTCCGCAGGATAGACCGGGTCTACCGGCACGTAGGCCGCACCGGCCTTGAGCACCGCCAACATGGCAATCAGGCGTTCGGGACCACGGTGCAGGCACAGGGCAATGCGTTCATCGGCTTTGACGCCCAGGCCGATCAAATGATGGGCCAGGCGATTGGCGCGCTCGTTGAGCTGAGCATAGGTCAGGACGTCGCTACCCTGAATCACCGCAGGGCTGTGCGGCTGGCTGGCGGCCTGCGCTTCGATCAACGCATTGACGGTGCAGTCCTGCGGGAACGGCTGTTCAGTGCGATTGAAATCGAGCAACAGATGGTTGCGTTCTGCCGCGTCGAGAATCGGAACGTTTTCCAGCCGCAATGGCAGCGCCTGTTCCAGGGTTTCCAGCAGATGCGCCAGCGTGTTGAGCACCCAGCCAGCGATACGCTCGGCCCCCATACCCTGCTGCGCGAGCACATGCAAGTCGAAGCCTTCGCCCAGATCGTCCACGCAGAGGGTCAACGGATAGTTGCTGCGCACATCACCACCGAGCACCCGCACGCCTTGCCAGAGCCCTTCGCCGTCCAGCGGTTTTACCTCGGCACTGTGGCGATAATTGAGCAAGGCACTGAACAGCGGCGACCCCGAAGCCACCGCACTGCAGCCCTGAGCGAGTACCAGAGAAGCCTGCTCGTGAGCGATCAGCGCAGACAGCTTCGCGTGGACCGCCTTGACTGCCGGACGGGTCTCCAGCGCCGTATCCACACGCAGCGGCAAGGTATTGATAAATACACCGAGTGCCCGATCAGCACCCTCACCGCCCATGCGTCCCAGCAACACAGTGCCGAACACCACGTCGCGACGATTGGATAGCACGCCCAGAACCCGCGCCCACACAACGTGCATCAGGCTTGCAGCGCTCACCCCGAGCTGGCGTGCCTGCTCACGCAGCCGCAGGGCCAGGTCCGGGTCGAGGGCCCGTCGCTCCTCTTCGATACCACTGCCGTCGGCGTGCACGTCTTGTATGCCAAAAGGCAGGGTTGGCTCATCGACGTCACCGAGCATTTCAGTGAAAAACGCTGTGTGGCTTGCGTCGTCATTGGCCAGGCGTACTTGCGCGACGTAGTTGCGATACGGCACCGGCGTCTTCAGGTCATAGCGGTGGCCGAACAGCAACGCTTGCATCTCGCGGCTGACGATCTCCATCGCAGTGTTATCCAGCACCAGGTGATGAAACAGCAGAATCGCGACGGTTTCGCCGCTCGACGACTGCTGGGCATGCACCAGACGCATCAAGGGTGCCTGGGTCAGATCCAGTCGATGATGACGGGCGTCGAACTGGTGTTGCAGACGGTCGATGACGGCATATTCGGAGTCTTCGGCCTCGAACTCGATGGCCTGTACCGTCAGCTCGGCAGTACGCCAGACCACCTGTTGCGGACTTTCCAGACCTTGCCACACCACCGAGGTGCGCAGGATATCGTGGCGGTCGATGACTTCCTGCAAGGCTGCGGCCCAGCTGTACAGACGCTCCGGCGTGTCGAACGCCAGACGCCATTGCAGCAGATAGGGATCGCCCTGTTCTGCGGTCAGGTGGTGGTAGAGAATGCCTTCCTGCAACGGTGCCAGCGGGTAGATCTCCTGCACATTGGCAGCACCGCCCGGCACGCTGGCGACTATACGATCAATGGCTGACTGTTCGAGCGACACCAGACTCAACATGCCCGGAGTGATCTGCTTGCAGCCTGCCGGAATAAGGTTTGCCGGCACCTTGAAGGTGCTGACGTCCGTCTGGCTTGCGGCCAGAGCGGCCAGTGTCGGCTGGCTGAGCAGCACATGCACATCGGCCTTGAGTCCGGCCTTGCGCAGTTGCTCCACCAGACTGACGGCCAGCAGGGAATGGCCGCCCAGCTCGAAAAAGTTGTCATGCCGCCCTACGCGCTCGATGCCCAGCACCTGCGCCCAGATGGATGCCATGGCGATTTCCACTGCGCCCAGCGGTGCTTCGTAAGCATTCCCGAGCAGGTACGTCGGGTCCGGATCGGGCAGCGCACGGCGGTCAAGTTTGCCGTTGGCCGTCAACGGCAGTGCCGTCAGTCGGGTAAAGGCACGCGGCACCATGTAGCCCGGCAGGCGTGCGCGCATTGCCGGTGCCAGCGTGTCGATGTGGACCGTCGAGTGCTCAGTGAACCAGGCCAGCAGATGCAGATCGCGAACCAGCACGACTGCGTCTTTCACGCCGTCCAGACTGGACAGCACCGCCTCGATTTCGCCCAGTTCGATGCGCATGCCACGAATTTTCACCTGGTCGTCGTTACGGCCCAGGTAATCCAGAGTCCCGTCGCCATTCCAGCGCACCAGATCACCGCTGCGGTACATGCGTGCCTGCGCGACCTCGCTGAACGGGTCGGCAACAAAGCGCTCCTCGGTCAGTTGCGGCTGATTCAGGTAGCCCCGCGCGACCCCCTCACCGCCAATGTAAAGCTCACCGGGCACACCGACAGGCATCGCTTGCAAGTGCTCATCCAGTACGTAGACACGAGTGTTGGCGATGGGGCCGCCAATGTGCAGCGAGCCGTTGCCCAGCACCTGACCGGAGGTGGCGACAACGGTGGTTTCGGTCGGGCCATAGTTGTTGACCACGGCATAACGGCGGTTATGAGCGAACTGCCGCAGGCGGTCGCCGCCGATCAGCAGCGTACGCAAAGTCGGATGGTCCTGGCTCTGGCTGAACGCGTACTCGGCCACCGGGGTGGGAAGAAAGCTGACGTCCAGCGGTTGGGCGCGCCACCAGTCGAGCATGGCTTCAATGTCCTCGCCACCGTCCTGGACCGGCGCCACATGCAAGGTCGCGCCAGCGCACAGGGTCGGCCAGACCTCCCAGGCCATCGCATCGAAACCGAAGCCGGCCAGGCATGAGGCATGACTGCCCGCCTTCACATCGAAAGCCTGGCAGTGCCAGTCAACCAGATTGGCCAGGGTTCGATGCTCCACCATCACGCCTTTGGGCTGGCCGGTGGAGCCGGAGGTGTAAATCACGTAGACCAGATTGTCGCTGCCCAATCCCGCTACCTGCGGATTGTTCTCAGCGCCCTGACCGTCGGTGCAATGGTCCAGTTCGATCAGCGGCACTGCCAGCGGCGGCAGACGCTCGATCAGCGAAGACAGGGTCAGCACCACCACCGGCGCGCTGTCACTGAGCAGATAGTGCAGGCGTTCGCGCGGGTGCGACGGATCAATGGGCACATAAGCCGCCCCCGCCTTGAGAATGGCCAGCAGCCCTACCAGGGTTTCCAGACCACGGCGCGAAACGATCGCCACGCGATCGTCAGGGCATACGCCCTGGTAGATCAGACGCTGAGCCAGGGCGTTGGCCTGACGGTTGAGTTGCGCGTAGGTCAGGTGTTGCCCTTGAAAAATCGCCGCCACGGCATAGGGCCGAGTACGGGCCTGCTGTTCGATGCGTCGATGAATCAGTTGCTCGTCGCCAACAGCCGTCTCAGTTTGATTCCAGGCCTGTAGCTGCAATTGCTCGGCGGGTGCTGACAGGTGGAAGTCCTGAATCCTCAGTGCCGGGGTTTCCAGCCCCTGCTCGAGAATGTGCAGCAAACGCCCGGCAATCGCCGGGGCTTCGGCATCTTCGATCCAGGCACGGTGGTGAACCAGGTGCAGGGAGGCATCGTCGTTGCAACTGTTGCTGCGCAAGTGCACGGCCAGCGGCGTCGCCTCGTAGCCATTGGACACCTTTACCGTCTGCGCCTGCGCATCGGCGTAGCAGTAACCATGGTCTTCCAGCTCGTAGGACACCGACACTTCGAACAGTTGCGCCCTTCCCTCACGTGATAATTCGAGGCTGCGATTGAGCTCGCTCAAGGGGAAGCGCTGATGACGGAAGTCACGTTTCAGCGCGTCGCGCACCTCGACTACCAAGGCGGCGAAATCCAGCCCGTCGTCGAAGGCCATACGCACGGCACTGACCTGAGCGAAGTGGCCAAGCGTCGCCTTGAAGCGCGCGCCACTGCGATTGAGCAGCGGCAGCCCGACAATCCACTCGTTGCGTTGCGCAGTACGCGTGAAATAGACATGCAGAACGGCCAGCAATACATGAAACGCAGATGCGTTGTGGCGCTCGGCAAATTGTTTCATGCGCGCATGCAATGTGCCGGGAAGTGGCTGCACCCAGGCGTGGGACGGCGCCGGGTCAGTCGCCCGGCGGTTGTGATAGCGCGACACCAGCAACGGCTCCGGCAAATCGCGGTATTTTTCCAGCCAATAAGCCCTGCCCTGCGAATAGCGTTGCGACGCCTGATACCGGGCGTCATCTGCAATGAAGTTGCTGTACCCCGGTGCAAGCAGTTCGAGGTCTTTACCTGCCACCAACGCGCTATAAAGCTCGCCCAGGGACTTGAACAACTGTCCGAAGCCCCAGCCATCCAGAATCAGATGGTGGGCCTGACCTGCCAGCCAGTGCTGATCGCCTGCCAGGCGGATGAGGCAGAAGTCGAGCAATGGGCTGCCATCGAGCACGTAGGGGCGGCGCATGTTGTCATTGAGTAGTGCCCGCGCTGCCTGCTCGGGCTCGGGATGATCGCTGAAGTCATGCAACGGCAAGGACACCGGCAGGCAAGCCGCGTACGACTGAAGCGGCATGCCATCCGCTCCGGCACCGGGAATCAGGACTGTGCGCAGCGCTTCATGTGCGCAAACCAGTTGCTCCAGCGCCTTGTGCAGGGTCGCCGGGTCGACCGCTCCGGACAGTTGCAGGTAGCCGCCGATGTTATAAAGCGGAGAGTCACCGCGACTGATCTGATCAAGCCAGACGTCGCGCTGAGCAGCGGTCAGTGGGTAGGTTGCGGCGCTGGAGGGGAGCATGGCTCAAGGTCCTTCTTGGCGGGTAGGCAGCGGATTAAGCACTGCCGTCCCAGCTGTGTATGGCCCCTTAAACCCGGACAGTGCCTTACGGCCAAATGCCACTGCAGATCCACTTTCGGCGGATTGCAATCCTGTCCCTGTTTTTTGTTACAGACGCAGGATGAAAGCTTAGGCTGAATACCCGGAGACCAAGTGCCATCATCAGGCTTATCAGTAAGTGCAATCAGTAGTTGCCGCGCAGCAGTCGACATGGTCCGTTTTTGCGCGGTCGGAATCAGGAAAGCTCAAGATGAACACGGCGCAACATTTCGAGTACAACGACGACCCACGCTTCTATCTGCAACTGGCCAAGCTGGTTTCCAGTACGGGTGACGACACCTTTGCCGGGCACATGTTGCAATTGGTGGATTCGCTGGTGCCCATTCACGGGCTTGGCCTCAGTGAATGGACGCTGGACCTGCGCGAGAGCAGTATCAGTCGCATCAATCTGCTCGGCGGTGCCGGCCTGCAGCATGATCCTCCCGGCAGCGAGACCACCGACCATCCTCTGCTATCAAGCATTCTGAACATGCAGGACCCGTTGTTGATCCAGCTCAAGACCCCGCTGAGCGCGCAACATCCCCAGCAAAACACCCACCAGTGCAATCTGGTGTCCAGCCACGGCGAACGTCGACTGATCATCTGTTTTTATCGGCTGACCGCGCTGCGGGCGTTCTCCCTGACAGAATTGTCCTTGCTCAAGAGCCTCTCCGACACGTTGCTGCCGCTGGTCGAGCATCACGCGCAGAGCCTTGCTCAGTCCAGCAGCAATGCCACGCGGCTCGAGCTTGAGCCGGGCTCGCTGGATCAGGCGTTCAGTGGCAGGCTCGCCCAGGACTCGGTCACACTTTCAGCACGCGAGCAGGAAGTCTGCCTGGGCTTGCTGACCGGTGGCACCGTGGCTGAAATGGCGCAGCGCCTCAAGGTCAAGAACAGCTCGGTGGAAACCTACCTCAAGCGCGCCACCGCCAAACTGGGCGTCAGCGGACGACATGGGCTGGCGCGCTGGATGGCGGGTGATTGAAGTTCGTACGCCCGGCTAAATGAACTGCAGCGATACGCGCCCGGAAAAAAGGGCCCCTAAAGGCCCTCCTCGCACAGACGCTGCTGCCGTCAATCAACCCGGAAGGCAATCACGCTGTCGCCCAATGTCGTACCGAGCGATCCGTGACCGCCGGCAGCGATGACCACGTACTGTTTGCCGTCGTTGCCGGTATACGTCGAAGGAATGGATTGGCCACCCGCGGGCAATTCATGTTCCCAGAGCACTTCGCCGTTAGTGACGTCATAGGCACGGAAAAAGTTATCCGCCGTCGCGCCGTGAAAGGCCAATCCGCCTGCCGTCACCATCGGACCGCCATGGGCGACCATGCCCATGGGAAAACCGACCGGAAAACGTTCCTGCATGAAGCTGGTCTTGAGGTTTTTGGTGGTGCCGACACGGCGCATCCATTGGGTCTTGCCGGTCGTCAGATCGACCCCGGCCATGGTTCCCCAAGGTGGCGCCGTGCAAGGGATGCCAAGGCTTGAGGCGAATCTGGAAATACGGATGGCATAGTCACCGTCGAAGTTCTCGTTCCAGTAGGGCTTGCCTTCCTGAGTGAACAGGCGTTTTTCCTGGGCCTGCTCGGGTCGTTTGATCAGGTTGTAGATATACGCCAGACGCACCGGCGCGGCGATCAGCAACTGGCGGTCAGGGTCCACGGCCACCGAGCCCCAGTTGAACACGCCTATATTGCCGGGATAGATCAGCGATCCTGACTCGGTCGCCGGTGTCCAGGGATTGCCGTCATAACGAACTGTGTTGTAAGTGATCCGGCAAGCCATCTGGTCAAAAGGCGTCACGCCCCACATGGACTTCTCGGTCAGCACGGGAGGGATGAAGTTAAGTCGCGACACCGGCTGGGTGGGTGCAAAGCGCTCGCCTTCGACACCGCCCTCGGTGCGCACACTGACCTGATCGACAGGGATGATGGGCTCCCCGGTCAGACGGTCAAGCACGAAAATGTTGCCGACCTTGGTCGGCAACACCACGGCAGGCTGGCGGTTGCCGTCTTTTCCCAGATCAAGCAGTGAGGGCTGCGATGGGTTGTCGCGATCCCAGAGGTCGTTGTTCGAAGTCTGGAATTTCCAGCGCAGCGCACCTGTTTTCAGGTCGAGAGCCACCAGCGCATCGCGAAACTTCTCGGTGTTGCTGTCGGGGTTACGCCGGGTGCCGGTTTCGTCGGGCGAAGCATTGCCGAACGGGACGTACACCAGACCGTTTTTGACATCGGCGCTCAGGGTTGCCCAGGCGACCGGCGTGTCCTGCGGATAGCTCTGATCAGCCGCGATGGGTTGGGTGCTGTCCGGGTTTTGCGGATCGAAATTCCACACCAGCCTGCCGGTGATGACGTCGTAGGCGCGAATCACCCCGGACGGGTTTCCATCGTTATAACCGTTATCCATGATCGAACTGCCGATCACGATCAGTTCGCCGGCAATAAGTGGCGCGGAGGTCTGCATGAGCGCGTGCGGGCGGATGGTGCCCATGTTGACGCTCAAGTCGATCACCCCGCCGCTGCCGAAGTCGCTGCACAGGTTCCCGGTGTCGGCATCCAGCGCTACCAGCCTGGCGTCTGCAGTCGCGGTGACGATGCGTTTCGCGCATTGAGCCGGCTGTTGCGGCTGGCCAGTCGAACTGGAGGCAGAGGAATAGTAGCTGACGCCGCGGCACGTCTGGTGCTGCTGCAGGTACGAGCGCTTTTTCTCGGGGGTGTATTTCCAGGCCAGTTGCCCGGTCTGCGGGTTCAGTGCATGCACTTCGTTATGAGGCGTGCACACATACACCCGGTTGTTGACCTTGAGGGGCGTCGCTTCGAAGGTGTACTCGCCGGCGTCCTTGTCCTCATCACGCAGGTCGCCGGTATGGTATTCCCAGGCCACCGACAGCTTGGCGACGTTGTCCGGGGTGATCTGATCGAGGCTGGAGAAACGCTGGCCGGCGTTGCTTGCGCCATACGCGGCCCAGTCACTGCCCGCCGAGTCGGCGTTGCGGGTGGTCGTCATGTTGTCAATCCGCCCCTGCTGCGGGTACGGATCGTGAAACATCAGCGCAATCACGATCAGCAGCATTATGCCAAGCGTACCGCCGAGCAACGGATGAAAACGACGATTATCGGAACTTGATTGCGCCTGATAAAGCGGGCGTACCACCCAGGGCATGGCCAGCCACAGGCCGATCAGGGCAAACAGATCACCGCGAGGGATCCACTGCCATTTGTCGAGGCCGGCTTCATAGATGATCCAGACCAGAATCCCCCACATCATTACTGCATACAGGGTAACCGCCGATTTCCTTTTCAGGAATACCAGGGTTGCTGTGGCCAGCAAACCCAGGGCAATCACCGAGTAGGCCGGTGAGCCGCCGGCAGCCACCAGTTGTGCGCCCATGAACAGCAGAATGAGGCTGAGTATCGCGATGACGATACCGGTCACTTTGAGAATCATCTTCCTTGCCCTTTATTGTTATCCAATCTTGCGCCGCGACGCGTTCGACCACGGATTTCGCCCGTAGTGTCAGTTTTTGCGCGTCGCGTCATCCAGGGCAAGGATGGTGTGGGCGTTGGTGACGGTGGTTGCCAGGGTATTGATCACGCCTGAGCGCAAGGCACCCAGCGTGGCGGCCGCCTTGGTGTTTTCACTGGCGATGGCCACTACGTCCGGGATACGAAACAATTCCTGTACGGTAAGACCGATCACCCGGCCCTGTATGGCATTGACGGCAGGCTGGCCGTGAATGTCGATGAAGTCATAGCCCATCATGTCGCCCACCGTGCCGGACAGCCTGGCCTGGGCGATTTCCTGCGGAGAGAACCAGCCCATGCGCACCATGTTGCTGTTCTCGCTCATGTCACCAATACCGATCAGCGCCATGTCGGCACGCCGCGCACGATCAAGCGTCGAGCGCACGGTGTCGTTGCTGATCAGAATACTGCGCAGTTCAGGGTTGGCAACCAGTGCCGGGGCGTACAGGCTCTCGCTTTCGCCACCGAAGCGCAGCGCCAGACGGCGACAGATGTGGTCGGGGTTCATGTACTCGCCCGCCTTGAGCGAGCCACCGATGGCACAGACAAATGTGCAGTTGCGCGTCACCGGCAGGAACACGTTGTCCGCCACTGCCCCCACATTGCGCCCCATGCCCACGGCGACGATCATGCCGTCACCCAGGGTCTTGTTCAGGT
This sequence comes from Pseudomonas sp. PvP027, assembly GCF_017833005.1. NCBI lineage: Bacteria > Pseudomonadati > Pseudomonadota > Gammaproteobacteria > Pseudomonadales > Pseudomonadaceae > Pseudomonas > Pseudomonas sp. PvP027. Next base: position 410,494 of record NZ_JAFIBK010000001.1, read on the forward strand.
AGTTGGCAACCAGACTGGCCACCGCCGAGCGCTGAGTATCCGGGTCGCTGTGGTCGACTGCAATCAACGCCCTGTCCAGCTGAAAGCGCTCGACCAGCGCCAGTTCCAGCTCGTTGTTCATCGCCGGGTGCTGCAGCACCCGTACTTCGACAATCCCTTCATCGCGTGCGCGTTTGAGCAGTCGGCTGACTTTTGCGCGCGACAGGTCAAAGCGTTTGGCGATGGCTTCCTGAGTGACGTTCTCAAGGTAATAGAGCATCGCGACTTCAGTCATCAGATCGATGTCGCTGGCCATGCGCTGGGTACTGTCACTCATGTGGACGGGCTTCCGTTTCGGCGTCAAAGGCACATTCTCCCTACTCCCGCCCTGTCCCGTCCACTGACTAATGATGCCCGTCACGCTCTATCGCGTTGATGCGTTCGACCTTGGCACCGGAGCGCGCGGCTTCGAACTCCGACTCCAGAAACGATTTGACGATGCTTTTTGCCAGTTCCGTGCCGATCACCCGTGCACCGACAGAAAGAATTTGCGCATCGTTGCTCTTGCGCGCCCGCTCAGCCGAATAGGTGTCGTGGGCCTGGGCCGCACGAATGCCAAAGACTTTGTTGGCGGAGATGGCCATGCCTATTCCGGTCCCGCAGACCAGCACGCCAAGCCGCTGCTGCCCGGCGTTGATCGCCGTGGCAACGGCCAGAGCGATGTCCGGGTAAAGCACCGGTGCCGTGGAGTGCGTACCGAAATCGGTCACTGGATAACCCAGCGACTCGATATGGCGCTTCAACAATTCCTTGAGTTCATAACCCGCTTCATCACATCCGATAGCCACCGGGAAAGGTGTGTTCATGGCATCAGGCTCCACTGCCGGGGTCTTATTATCTGACCAAATGTTCAATCGGTGAAATTCCGATCAATCATTTCTGAAACATTCGCCCTCTTCTGTCAAGCAAGTTTTCCAGCGAATACTGAAAAAAAGCTCAAGACCGCCGCAGGACTGCCTCTAAGGCGACACTCCAAAACTTTTATATGAAACAGATTGACTGATCAGAATTTCATTTGATACACATATGCTCACTGAGCAACGCATCAGCACCTAATAAGAATTCACAGCACGAGGACACGCCAATGGCCACGCCATTACTGCTCCAGGCTGAACACGTCACCAAGGCTTACGCTGGCATCCCCGCCCTGCGTGACGGGCGTCTCTCATTGCGAGCCGGGAGCGTGCACGCCCTGTGTGGCGGCAATGGTGCGGGCAAGTCCACTTTCCTGAGCATTCTGATGGGCATCACCCAACGCGATGCCGGGACCATCCTGCTCAATGGTGAGCCAGTGCAGTTCAGCCGTCCCGGCGATGCCCTGGCGGCCGGGATTGCGATGATCACCCAAGAGCTGGAACCCATCCCCTTCATGACCGTCGCCGAGAACATCTGGCTGGGCCGCGAGCCACGCCGGGCCGGGTGCATTGTCGACAGCAAGGAACTGAATCGACGCACACGCGCACTGCTGGACGAGCTGGAATTCGATGTTGACGCCACCAGCCCCATGCATTTGCTGAGTGTGGCGCAGATACAACTGGTGGAAATTGCCAAGGCTTTCAGCCATGACTGTTCGGTGATGATCATGGATGAGCCCACCTCGGCCATCGGCGAGCGTGAGGCGCAAACCCTGTTCAAGGCCATCCGCCGGCTTGCCGCCCGGGGTGCTGGCATCATCTACGTCTCCCACCGCCTCAGCGAGCTGGCGCAGATTGCCGACGATTACAGCATTTTTCGCGACGGCGCCTTTGTCGAAAGCGGACGCATGGCTGATATAGACCGGGCACACCTGGTGCGCGGCATTGTCGGCCAGGAGTTGCAGCGTATCGATCACAAGGTCGGCCAGGAGTTGCAGCGTATCGATCACAAGGTCGGCCGCGAATGCGCGGTCGAATGCTGCCTGAATGTCGAGGGCCTGAGCCGTAACGGCGAATTCGAAGACATCAGCCTGCACGTGCGTCATGGTGAAATTCTTGGCATTTACGGGTTGATGGGCTCGGGTCGCAGCGAGTTCCTCAACTGTCTGTACGGCCTGACCATCCCGGACGCCGGCAGCATCACCCTGCAAGGCAAACCGCTGCCGGTCGGTCTGCCCAAGGCCACCATCCGCGCGGGCGTTTCACTGGTCACCGAAGACCGTAAGGACAGCGGCCTGGTACTCAGTGGCAGCATTCTGTCCAACATCGCGCTGTCGGCTTACCGGCAGTTGTCGAACTGGTCGCTGATCGACGCCCGCAAGGAGCACAAGCTGGCCGAAGACATGGTCAAGCGCCTGCAGATCAAGACGACGTCGCTGGATCTGCCCGTCGCGTCGATGAGCGGCGGCAACCAACAGAAGGTCGTCCTCGCCAAATGCCTCTCCACCGAACCGGTGTGCCTGCTCTGCGACGAGCCGACCCGGGGCATCGACGAGGGTGCCAAGCAGGAAATCTATCACCTGCTGGATCAGTTCGTACGCGCTGGCGGGGCCGCCATCGTGGTCTCTTCGGAGGCGCCGGAGCTGCTGCGCCTCAGTGACCGAATCGCCGTGTTCAAAGGTGGCAAGCTGGTGACCATCAGCAGCGATGCCGATCTTTCCCAGGAAGTCCTGTTGAGTCTTGCCTCATGAATGTCAAAACCATTATTGCCCCAGCCTCCGCGTCTCCACGCAGCCGCTTGCGCCTGTCTCTCGACCGTTTCGGCCTGCCGCTGGTGTTCATTCTGTTGTGCCTGGTACTGGCTTTTGCCAGCGAATATTTCATGACCTGGCGCAACTGGATGGACATCCTGCGCCAGACCTCGATCAACGGCATTCTCGCGGTCGGCATGACCTACGTGATCCTGACCAAGGGCATCGACCTTTCTGTCGGCTCGATTCTGGCGTTCGCCGGGTTGTGCAGCGCACTGGTCGCGACGCAAGGCTATGGCCTGCTGGCGGCGGTCAGCGCGGGCATGTTTGCCGGCGCCATGCTTGGCGTGGTCAATGGCTTCATGGTTGCCAATCTGTCGATTCCGCCGTTTGTCGCCACGCTGGGCATGCTCAGTATCGCCCGCGGCATGACCTTCATCCTCAACGACGGCAGCCCGGTGACCGACCTGCCCGAAGAATACCTGGCGCTGGGCATCGGCCGGGTCGGCCCGATTGGTGTGCCGATCATTATCTTCGCGGTGGTCGCGCTGATTTTCTGGATGGTCCTGCGCTACACCACCTACGGCCGTTACGTGTACGCCGTCGGCGGCAATGAAAAGAGCGCACGCACCTCCGGTATCGGCGTACGCAAGGTGATGTTTTCGGTGTACGTGGTTTCCGGGCTGCTCGCCGGACTGGCAGGCGTCGTGCTGTCCGCCAGAACCACCTCCGCCCTGCCCCAGGCCGGCATGTCCTACGAACTGGATGCCATCGCAGCAGTGGTTATCGGCGGCACCAGCCTGTCGGGAGGCACCGGCAGCATCGTCGGCACGCTGTTTGGCGCGCTGCTGATCGGGGTGATCAACAACGGCCTGAACCTGCTCGGCGTGTCCTCTTATTACCAGCAGGTCGCCAAGGGCCTGATCATCGTGTTCGCAGTGTTGATTGATGTGTGGCGCAAGAAAAAACGCTAAACCGGCATGAACGACTGACTACAACAATAACGAGGTTCTCATCATGAAATTCGGTACATCCCTGGCCGCTGTCGCGGCGTTCTCCCTGCTCGCCAGCAGTATCTCCATGGCCGCCGATGGCAAGACCTACAAGATAGGCGCGGCGGTGTATGGCCTCAAGGGTCAGTTCATGCAGAACTGGGTGCGTGAGCTCAAGGAGCATCCGGCGGTCAAGGACGGCACCGTGAAAATCACCGTGTTCGACGGTAACTACGATGCGCTGACCCAGAACAATCAGATAGAGACCATGATTACCCAGCACTACGATGCGATCATTTTCGTGCCCATCGACACCAAGGCCGGCGTCGGCACTGTGGCCAGGGCGATGGAAAACGACATTCCGGTGATCGCATCGAACACCCGGGTTGCCGGCAACAAGGTGCCTTACGTCGGCAACGACGATGTCGAGGGCGGTCGCCTGCAGGCGCAGGCCATGGTCGACAAGCTCAAGGGCAAAGGCAATGTGGTGATCATCCAGGGGCCGATTGGCCAGTCGGCGCAAATCGATCGGGAAAAAGGCGAACTGGAAGTCCTGAGCAAGCACCCGGACATCAAGATCATCGAGAAGAAGACCGCCAACTGGTCAAGGGCCGAAGCCCAGACCCTGACCGAAGACTGGCTCAATGCGCATCAGAACGGCGGCATCTCGGGGATCATTTCGCAGAACGACGACATGGCGCTCGGTGCCCTGCAAGCGGTGAAGTCGCGCAACCTGAAGCCTGCCGATGTGCCGATCACCTCCATCGACGGCATGCCTGACGCCATCCAGGCGGCGAAGAAAAACGAAATCACCACCTTCCTGCAGGACGCCCAGGCCCAATCCCAGGGAGCCCTGGATGTAGCCCTTCGCGCCCTGGCCGGTAAGGATTACAAGCCGCAGTCGGTGATCTGGGAGCGCTACGCCAAGGACGTCAAATGGGGCGACGGCACGGACAAGAACTACATCCTGCCCTGGGTGCCGGTCACCGATGCCAACGCCGATGCGCTGTACAAACAGGTCAGCGGCGGCAAGTAACCGGGGGATTATCGCTACCGCGCTCATGGTTACACATAAGTTCTGACACTCGCGATTCTGCCCGCAGGGCGTGGGAGCGAACCGGGCGACGCTTCGCTTGTTCGCGAAGACGGTATTTCAGACGACGCATTTTCGGCGATCGTACAGGCCCTTTCGCGAACAAGTTCGCTCCCACGGCCTTCGGCCAGAATCAACGACAGAATTGTGTACGAGGCAGCGCGCTCCAGCGTGGTAGCGCCGCTCTGGAAGCGCTGCGTGACGAATCATCAATCAACCAGCGCTACAGCTACAGGAGTCATATTCATGTCTGAATTCTGGAACAAGGCGTTCGATCTCAATGGCCGTTGTGCGGTCATCACCGGCGGCGCAGCGGGGATTGGCTTTGCCTGTGCCAGCCTGCTGGTCGCGCGCGGCGCGCGGGTCGCACTGCTGGACCGTGACCAGGCAGTGGCCGAGGTCGCCGCCGGCCTGGGCAGCGGGCACCTCGGTATTGCGGTCGACCTGCGCCGGGTCGATCAGGTCAACAGTGCCATTGATACCGTCTTCGAGCATTTCAAGCGCATCGACTATCTGGTCAACAGTGCCGGGGTCGCCGTGCTGGACAAGGCTGTCGACGTCAGCGAAGAGGCCTGGGACACGACGCTGGAGATCAACCTCAAGGCCAGTTTCTTCGTCGCCCAGGCCTGCGCGCGACACATGCTCGGTCAAGGCAGCGGACGTATCGTCAACCTGGCCTCGCAGGCCGCGGTCATTGGCCTGGACAGGCACGTCGCCTACTGCGCGAGCAAGGCCGCAGTGGTCGGCATGACCAAAGTGCTGGCCATGGAGTGGGCACCGCATATCAACGTCAACGCCATCTCGCCCACCATCGTCGAGACCGCGCTGGGCAAAAAAGCCTGGGCGGGCGAAGTCGGAGAACGGGCCAAAACGCAGATCCCGGCAGGTCGCTTCGCCCAGCCGGAAGAAATAGCCGGGCTGGCCCTGTACCTGCTCAGCGACGCCGCCAGCATGATCACCGGCGAAAACGTAGTGATCGACGGCGGCTACAGCATCCAGTAACTCATTTTCTGTCGTGAGGTTCATCGTCATGTCCACCGTCACCGAACGCACTGCCGAACAACTTTCACCGGTTATACCGAAAACCATGCAGGCCGTGGTCTGCCACGGTCCGGAAGACTACCGGCTGGAAACCGTGGATGTGCCGACCCCCGGCCCCGACGAAATCCTCACCAAGGTCGAGCTGTGTGGCATCTGCATGGGCGACATCAAGACCTATCGCGGTGCCCCCTCGTTCTGGGGCGATGCCGAGCAGCCGCGCTACGTCAAACCACCGATGATTCCAGGCCATGAATTCGTCTGTCGCGTGGTGGCGCTCGGCCCTGGTGCCGAAAAGCGTGGCGTGAAGATCGGCGACCGGGTGATCTCCGAGCAGATCGTGCCGTGCTGGGGCTGCCGCTTCTGCAACCACGGACAGTACTGGATGTGCCAGAAGCACGACCTTTACGGCTTCCAGAACAACGTGCAGGGGGCCATGGCCCAGTACATGATTTTTACCAAGGAAGGCATCATTCACAAGGTGCCCGATTCGATTGCCCCGGACGAAGCCATTCTCATCGAACCACTGGCCTGCTCGCTGCACGCAGCCGAACGGGCCGATGTCGATTTCGACGACATTGTGGTCGTCGCCGGTGCCGGCACACTGGGCCTCGGGATCATTGGCGCGGTGCGCATGCGTAACCCGAAAAAACTCATCGTTCTCGACATGAAGCCCGAGCGCGCCGCCCTCGCCCTGCGCATGGGTGCCGACGAGGTGTGGAACCCGGCCGAGGTGGACGTGCTGACGAAAATCCGCGAAATAACCGACGGCTACGGTTGCGACATCTATATAGAAGCCACCGGACACCACAAGGCTGTCAATCAGGGCCTGGCGATGCTGCGCAAACTCGGACGCTTTGTGGAGTTCAGCGTATTCAACGATGAGGCCACGGTGGACTGGTCGATCATCGGTGACCGTAAGGAGCTGGACGTGCTCGGCTCTCACCTCGGCCCCTACATGTACCCGCGCGCCATCGATTTTATCGGCAACCGCAAGATCGACATGCGCGACGTCGTCACGCACAAATTCCCCCTGGCGGAGTTCAAGGAGGCGTTTGCCGTCATGGAGCGAGGCGATAAATCATTGAAGGTGGTTCTGGAACCCTGATCCGCCCGATCCTTATAAAAAGAACACAGGAAATCGCGTTATGAACCGAGTGATAAACGATCCGGACCAGGTGGTCGAGGACATGCTGCGCGGCATTCTGGTAGCGCATCCTGAACTGGCGCAAAGTGAAGGTAACCCGCGGGTCATCAGTAAAACCCGACCCTCTGATCAAGGGCGCGTCGGGATCGTCACTGGCGGCGGCTCGGGTCACGAACCGGCCTTTCTCGGCTATGTCGGGCCTGGACTGGTGGATGCTGTAGCGGTCGGCGAGATTTTTTCCTCGCCCACGGCCAAGAGCTTTTTCGACGCTTTCCGCGCGGCCGATCACGGTGCAGGCATCGCCTGCCTATACGGCAACTACGCGGGCGACAACATGAACGTGAAGCTGGCGATGAAAATGGCCGCCAGCAAAGACCTGCAAGTGCGCACCGTGGTGGCCAACGACGATGTGGCCTCGGCACCGAAAGCCGATATCGCCAAGCGGCGCGGAGTGGCCGGGGAAATTTTCATGTGGAAGGTCGGCGGCGCTGCGGCGGCACAGGGTTACGATCTCGACGGCGTGATCCGCGTCGCGCAGAAGGCCGTGGATCACTGTCGATCCATCGGCATCGGCCTGACGCCCTGCACCATCGCGGCGGTCGGCAAGCCCAACTTTCAGATACCCGACGGCAAAATGGAGCTGGGCATCGGCCACCATGGCGAACCGGGTATCGAAGTCATCGACATCGAGTCTGCGGCGGCCATGGCAGAACGCATGCTGGCGCCGATTCTGGCCGACCGGGATTTCAGCCTCGACGACAGCGTAGTCGTGCTGGTTTCAGGCCTCGGTGCGACGCCGGTGATGGAGCTCTACGTGTTCTACGCCGAAGTGGAGCGCCTGCTCAAGGCCCGGGGCATGAGAATCCATCGCTGCTACGTGGGCAATTACTTCACGTCGCTGGAAATGATGGGGGTCACCCTGACGCTGCTGGGCCTGGACGCCGAACTGAAAACCCTGATCGACCACCCTTGCCGTTCCATCGGCATGACCCAGGCGGAGTGAACCATGAGCGCACATCTTTCTACGCATCTCCCTGCGCAACAGGGCACGCCTATCGTTGCCGACCTGGTGAGCGTGATCGTCGCCAACCGCGAATACCTCAGCGAAGTGGATGGCGCGATCGGTGACGGCGACCATGGCATCAACATGGCCAAGGGCTTCGCCCACTGCGGTCGTACCATCGAAGGCCGCCAACTGAGCCTCGCCGAGGCGCTGGATGAGCTGACCCTCAGCCTGATGGAAGGCATCGGCGGTTCCATGGGCCCACTGTATGGCAGCCTGTTTATCGGCATGGCCGATCAGGTGCGCAGCTGCGAGCAGATCGACGCCGCTGCCTTCGCCAGCCTGCTGCGCGGCGGTCTCACCTCGCTGCAGGACATCACCGAAGCCGGAGTCGGCGACAAGTGCCTGATGGATACGCTGATTCCGGCCGTCGAAGCCTTCGAGCAGGCCCACGCCCGGGGTGAATCATTCAGCGCAGCCCTCGATGCGATGAAAAGCGCAGCATCACGAGGGCGCGATTCAACTCGTGATCTGGTGGCGAAGATAGGCCGGGCGAGTCGCCTGGGCGAACGTTCGCTCGGCGTACTGGATGCAGGCGCGGTGTCGTGCTGCCTGATACTGACGCAACTGGCGGATTCAGTGCAGCCGAGGCTGAAAGACAGTTAAAGCACTGCGTCATCAAAGCTCGAATCGAATCCGCCGTTCGCGGCGCTGTGCTTCCGGCAGCGCCTCGCCGCGCCGGACCGCAGCAAGCAGTTGCTCGACGCCCACATGGATCGCATCGGCAGGCACATTGCACGGTTTGAAACCAGCCGCGTTGTCGAGCCCTTCGCGATGCGCCCGAATGATTTTGACGTCCTGCTGAATCACGATGTGCGTGTACAGATGGATGAAAGGACGCAATATCCTCAGCACCCAGGCCGGCATCGGAAAACGATAGGCAATGTAGGTGTAGACGCGCGACTGGCGATCATCGACAGGCGTGATCTGACTCACTATCAGGAAGCCTGAGCGTGCCCCCCAGAGGTAGTCGCAAAAAGTCACATTAGGCGCCAGAAAACGATCCGTATGCACGAGCGGCTCGGCGTCCGGGTTGGTCAACCATTGCATCATCCCGATCTCGTCGACTTCGTCGTGATAGACAACCTCGATGCTCTGCGCCTTGCAGGAGAGCGTCGCTTCCATGACTCGACCGCTGCTTGAGCGAAAAATACCCTCGTGAACGAATACCGTGTGCGGCACATCCAAAAAGTTCTGCACCAGGCTACCGACATCGGCGTCGAACGTGTTGATCATGAAATAGGATTGCCACGGGCGCTCGCCATAGGCAGGCAGCCGGAAAATAGGTGTTTCGCGAGCATCGCGCATGCCGGTGTAAACCCAGACCAGGCCATCCTGTTCGCAGACGGCGAAATGGCGCTGTCTGTAACGATACTCAGGCGACTTCGCTGCGCCCTGCCTGGCGTCTACGCTGGGAATTTGCACCACCTGACCGTTCGCGTCATAGCGCCAGCCATGATATGGGCATACCAGACAATCATCGGTGATTTTGCCAGCTGACAGTCTCGTGCCACGGTGCACACACTGGTCCAGCAGCGCAGCCGGCTGCCCGTTGCGCTGACGAAACAGAACGATATTCAGGCTGAGTATCCTGGCTCGGTATGGCTTGCCTTTGCGCAACTGCTTCTGCGTGCATGCCACATACCACTGCTCAAGCGTGCCGTCGTCATGGCTATCGGTTTCACTGATCAAGGTTGCGGGCATTCAGATTCTTCCGTGATTGCAAGGAGCGCTTCAGCCGTGTCCAGACGGCTGATCAATGCACGTGGCTTGACGTCGCCCGCACGAATGCCGGTCGATTCTGCAGCGCGCTGCAGCAATTCTGCGAGTTTTTGCGCCCCTCCACAGACAAAACGCATACGCACCGGGCCCAACTGACCCAGCGTGCGCGCATGTGCATAGTGAAAGGAGCGCTGCAGGGCCATTTCAATATCGTTGGCCAACGCATTGCGGCAAATGCTTGCCAGTGTCGTTGTTGATGTACACAACAGCAGCACATAATGCGGCAGTGTGCTGTTGGCGTCGGGTATGAGGCATGCGCTGTCGGCTGCGCCTATGCATTGCGCAAGAGCTCGCTCGACCAGTTGCTCATCGAGCTTCTCGCCCACAAGGTCACAGGCGCCGGCGCAGCGCCCGACAAACTCCACTCGCGGCGTCCCGGCGACCTTACCGACTACGCGCACCTGATCACCCAGTGCATACCGGTAAAGACCTGCACCGGTGGTCAGCAGCACTTGCGCGGTTTCACCCATGCGAAGGGAGTGAGCTTCTTTTGGCAGCTGGTCTTCACCAATGAACTCCAGATAATGACTGCCTATCGCCAACGGGCAGCCAGGCCCTTCGCCAAACGGGAGGCTGACCACGCCTTCGGTCGCGAACAATCCTTTGGGTAACCAGCGCGCCTGAGGGAAACGCGCAGCCAGTTGCTGGGCGTATACGCGACTCGGCCCGTCCATCCAGCAACTTACCGCCGCCAGACGAGGCCACAACTCGGTGAATACTCCGTGAGTACGGGCGTGACGCAAGGATTTCTGGCGAGTTGCCGGCAACCTTTCTTCGAGCCAGGCAACTATCTGCCGACTTTCAGGCGATTCAGTGTCGAGCAGTGGCTGTAGCAGGCTGGTCAGAAACGTCGGGCTCCACACGCTGATAAAGCTCAACCCGGCATCTGCAATCAGGGCGAGCAGCGTTCGCCTGCGCCAGTGCGCTACGTCGCTGGCCAGTTCAGGAATCAGCAATGTGCCGGCCAGCCCGGCGATTGCACTGCCTTGCAGATATTGCAGATCGCTGACACTGCCGATCGGTATGCCATTGGCCGTCATTGCCGGCTGCTGCAAGGGAGGCGACATGGACCAATACCCGCTGCCATGGCTGATTTCCGGGACCTGTCGGTACATGTCCGCCAGCCATACCGTCAGGGAACCCTGCAATTGGCCAAGGAATTGCTGCGTATAGGGGATGTGTTTCTGCAGTGCACTATTGCCACTGCTGCGCTCGAAGAACAACGGCGGAATGGCGGTCAGTATCGGCCCTTGTTCATGCTGCGCACGCTCGATCCAGGGTTGCAGCTGGGCATAGGTATGTATCGGTATCCGCTGGCGAAACTCTGCGGCATCGCGGATTCCGGCAAAATCATGGGCTTGTCCGAAGGCGCAGTCACGGTTGGCCGACAGCATACGCAGCAGTAAACGCTGCTGAGATTGCTCGGGTTGCTCGAACAGACTCTGCCAGTGATCAAGCGTGGCGTGAGCACTGTCCATGAACGAACGCCACAAGGCCCTTTTCACATCATCACCCGCCTGCATCAAAAGTAGGTTTTGTCGAGCTGGGTCAGGTCATCGGGCAGTCGCTGCGGAGGCATGAACACCTGCAGCCAGCCGAACCATAGCGGTCGGGTTTCCTTCGGGTTGGATGCCACATGCATATGCTGCCAATGCATCTGTGAATGGCGGTGGTGAGTCAGGTTGTAATTGAAATTGAGGAATGCCCAGCGGACTACGCGCGGCGCGCGCATGTTGTAGGCACCTTCAACGACATCTATCGGGGTGCGCATGTGATAGACCCATTGCAGCGATGACCAGGAAAAACCGAATGCAATATAAGCGATCAGTACCACTTCCCAGGACCAGCCAAACAGGTAGGCACAAATCAGCCAGACGGCAAGGCCTGTGATGACTTCCTTGCGGATGCGCCGAAAGTCGCTGATCGAGAAATCCTTGAATGCCGCTGCGTAAGTGTTGACCTCACCGCTCCGCGACCATCGATCCGCTATACGTGGCGGCAGCAAAGGCAGCAGCAGGCTGCCGACGAACGCCGCCAGCCAGATACCGCCGAGTACCGCAAAGTAGTATTCCAGCCGTTTACGCAGCAGGGACTCACCCGGCATCGCGAAATCGGCAAGCTCGGCACGTGTACGGTTTCGCGAGTGGTGCCCGAGGTGATTGATGTGGATCAGCGTCGCGGACGCCCCGAACAGGGTCGAGGCCCACCACATCATCAGGTAATTGACTGTTTTGTCGCTGTGCGCAAGGCTGTGAAATGCCTCGTGCATCATCGAGAAGACACCCTGCATGACCAGACAGAACGGAATCAGGATCAGCCATTTCCATGGACCTGCGCCGGTGTCGGACAGCCAGGTAAGCGTAGCGCTCCAAAGCAGCGTCTGGAGCGCCAGCACAGCCAGGTTGGCATTGTCGAAACGGCGTGCCGGGTAAATATCCATATATAACTGCGCCTGAATGACCACATTCGAAAGCCCGGAAGTATACCTGCCCGAGCGCCAGTATGGTTATTCGGCAGTTTCAAGACTGCCGGAGTCTGGCACACTATGCACCTTGATATCACGGTAAGCCGAGCACCATGTCGTTCTTCAAACGCATCCTGTCCAGCCGCTCGGCGACCATGCTCTCCCCGCAGGCAATCCCGCATCGTTCAATACGCTTTACCTTCGATGACAGTATCCCGCGCTACTGGCATGACGGCCGGACGCACACCACGCGTTTTTTCGACTGCCTGTCGTTCATGTTTCCCCAGGGAGAAAAAATCTTCATCGAGAGTGTGGTGCACTTTCGCCACAAGATCGACAAAGGCAGCGCTCTGGAGAAGGCCGTCGACGATTTCGTCTATCAGGAAGCGTCGCACATCCGCGAGCACCGCGCCTATAACCTGCTTCTGGGCGCACAAGGCGCGCCGGTCGAAAAACTGGAACGCATGTTGTTGCGGCGTAGAAAGGAAAGCGAGCGATTACCGGCCAGCTTTCGTCTGGCACTGACGGCCAGCCTTGAACACATCACCGCAATACTGTCCGAGCAGATTTTGCGAAACCCGGCATTCATGGCGGGCGCCGACCCGACGATGGCTCGCCTGTGGCGCTGGCACGCAATGGAGGAGATCGAACACAAGGCTGTGGCCTATGATGTGCTGTGCAAGGTAGAACGTAACCCGCTAAGGCGTTACCTGCTTCGCTGGGTGGCGATGACGAGCCTTTCGGTGTACTTCACTTTCGACCTTACTTACTTCACCTATCACCTCGTGCGCGGGGACCGGCAACACCGCAACTGGCGAGAATGGCTGCGCCTGCAGTGGTGGCTGTTCGTCAATCCCGGCCTGCTTTCGCGCATCGTGCCTGCCGGGCTATTCTGGTTCGTGCCTGGCTTCCATCCCGACCGAATCGACACACGCGAGCTGCTAGACAACGCTCGTCAGGCACTTGATGAACAGCGCTGAAGGCAGCTTTCGGGGCCGAATCGCATGAAGACCATCTGGACACCTGATGGCTTCGAGCAGTGGCAAAGACATTTCCCGGCTACCGCTTTCGTACGTCACTCTGCAGAGCTGGACTGGACCGATCTGTTCCTGCAGCGCTGGCAAACGCCCTTGCCCGCCCTGCCAAAGGACATGCTGGTCGTGCTGGTTGCAGGCCTTTACTCGGAATTCATCCTCTACTGCAATCGCGCCTGTGCCCGGTCCCTGACCTCCGCGGGCCACGATGTCCTGCGCATGCCGGTGCGCTCCTCGCGCGGTGTGATTGCGCAAGGCAGGCACATTGCGACTATGCTCGACAGCCGACTCAAGCCAGGGCAGCGTTTTGTGGTGCTGGCCCATAGCAAGGGTGGCCTGGATACGCTGGCGGCGCTGTCACATAACAAGCACCTGCTCGACGCCTGTGACGGCATCGCTCTGGTACAGCCGCCCGCCGGACCATCGCCGATCATCGATGAGTTGCTGAGCCACGGCGCCGCTAATGCTGGCCAAGGTTATCGAATGGACAGGTTCCGCCAGGCGATGATCAACAGCGCACCGCTGGCCGCGGGCACCCGAGACATCAGCAGCCGCCGCGACCCACAGGTTGCTAAAATGCTCTCCGCCCTGCCCGACACCCTGCACTGTCTACATGTCGTCAGTTGGTCCGCTGCGCGGCGCTCACACTTCGATACTCACCATCAGCGCCTGAATGCCTTGCGTCCCGGACATGCACATGACGGTCAGTTCTACATGGAACACCTGGCATTGCCAGGCGTCCCGCAGATCTGCCTGCCGGATCTGGATCATGGTCAGCCGATACTGGGCGGCGCCGGCTTTGACCCGGCGAGATTCTGGCGGACACTGCTCGACGTGCTGCACCAGACACGTGCGCCAGAACGCTACACCAGATAGATTTCGAAGCCTGGAATACTCGCCGCACAAGCCTCTGTAAACTCGACTGCGTGGCTGCCGCAGGGTGCGGTGTAAAGATCCATTGGTAAGGAAAAGGCGTGATAACGATGCATTGCCTTCCACAGCGGGTCTTGGTCGTACAGGCATAATTGCATCAGCGAGTAGTCCTTGCGTACCTGCTTCCAGGCAACATCCAGCAGTGCACAAAACACCTCTGGGTCACGATGGCGAACCTGCAGGTGGGTCAGGTAGATATCCCGTATTGCCTGGCCAGGCGCGGCGATCCCCGGTCGGCCTGCCAAAGGTGCGAACGCATTGTAGCCAAGGCGCACTAACTGCTGCGTAAAGGGCATTTGTTCGACGACGATGCGTTTTATCTTCCCGGCGTCCCAGGGCGCTACGCAGCCGAGCAGGTTGTCGCGGTCATCGACAGCCAGCAGAAAAGAGTCAATGCCGAAATTCGGCCACTGGCTGAGTCTGCGCTCAAATTCCGCCTCGCTGAACACGCAGCCGAACGATTGCCGCGACGATTCGCTGTCGAGAAACGCCCTCAACGCATCCAGATATCGGGGGGATGCCCGTACAATTCTCACCTTGGCGCTCGTGCGGGGAACGCTACTCAAGCCTCGCTGACCGTAAACCGAGACATTACTGTAGCCACGCCAGTGTGCGAATTTCAGCGGGTTTGCTCGTCGTCGCCCCAGCAGCGACTGGGTCGCCAGAGCGTTATTGCGGATGATGCAGCAATAGGCATGCTGTGCGCCTGTTTCACGGGAAAGATCTGCCAGACGTGCCTGCACCTCGGCCATCCATGACCGGGACAGCCTGCGATCGGGCGTCAGTCGCAGATCGCCCAGATACGCGACCGGCTCGATACGACCGTGGAGGTAGCCATCACGTACCACCAGACTGGCCGAGCCGCGTAGTTCACCTTCCGGGCCTTCGGCGATCCAGGTTCGCTGATCGCTGGCATGACAGCGATGCAGGGCGAAGTAGTCCGGGCTACGATCAAAACGCAGCGGCATGCTCCCGCGCATCGTGTGCCGCCGTTGAAAGTCGAGAAGTTGCGAATTGTCCGCCGCACCGGCCTGACGAATCAGCACGTCGAATACTGCTCGGTCATAAACAGCCGTCGAGCCAGCGGTCGCAGGTTTTCGGGGGTAAGACGACACAGGCAGACCAGTTCGTCGCCCTCGGCGTAACCAGGGTTCTTTTGCAGGAAGTACTCGACTTCCGGCAGCTTTGCGTGATTTTCCGAGATCAGTGCAAGCTCCGCGCTGAGGCGCCCCTGCGGCGTCTTGAATGACAGCACGCCGGTGGCCGGGTCGTAGGCATCGCCAAAACGCGTATGTGCCAGGTGATCCATCAAGGCCTGGACACGAGGCGCTGTCGAATGACCCGCACGCGGTGCGTAATCCAGTACCATTGCCCGCAGATAGCGATAGGTTCGATGCCCCTTGCAGATCAGAAACCAGTAAAAGGGAACATCGGGAGCCTGACGCCACAGGTCGCCCACCAGTCGTGACCAGGCGAAGGCGAGTTGCTGGCTGCCCCAGTGTTCAGGGGTGATGATAGTGTCACCGGAAAAAATGAATTTGCAGGGCTGATTATCCCAGTTCATTTCAAACAGTTTCAGCGTTGTGAAGCCCATGATCGTGTCATGGGTGTCGCGCAGAACAACACAATGCGTCTTGTCGTCAAGGTCCTGCTCGAATCGAGCCCGACAGGTATCCTGATAGCAGGCAGAATAAATCTCGAACATCCGATCGATATCGACTGATCGTAAATCGGGGCGCCCAACGGCGGTCGCGCACAAACTCATGGAGGCCTTCGATGTATGGAAACACAATGACCGGATTCTGAATTGCCGGGCCGCCGAGGGCAATCAGTCTCTCGGCACAATGTCCCGATTCTTCTGCAATCATCGCTGCGCACAGTCTGGCCCGCCCGGGTGTTCGCTTGTGCACGTAACGAATGAACCAGGCTTCGCACCCATGCATCCTAATCAATGCGCCACGTCCAGTACTGATCGTCCCGTCACGTGGCTGTTGGCCTACCTGCTGGTCACCGGCCTGCTGTACTTTCTGGTGACACACGTTCCAATGGGCCCAGCAAGGCTCGTCGAGCCAGGTATCGTCGACGCTCATATGCCCTTGCTGCCGTTCACGCTGCCGCTGTATCTCAGCTATACGCTGGTGATGCCGGTGCTCGTTTACATGGGGCGTCAGTCCTCTTGGCTGCTGCCGGTATTTTTCGCCGGCGCCTTGGCCGCCGGGCTGTGCCTGGTCAGCCACCTGTTCTGGCCGACCATGATCCTGCGTCCTGAAAGCGGTTCCGCGTGGCTCGACTGGCTGTACCGGCTCGATGCGCCACTGGCGGCATCACCCAGCGGGCATGTGGCGTTACCCGTTGCAATCAGTGTCGTCATGGGCGGTTTGCGGCTGAGATCGGCCTGGGTATTTGCCCTCTGGAGCGCAGTGCTCATGCTGACGGTGATGACCACCGGGCAGCATGTCTTCACCGACATGGCCTCTGGCGTGTTCATCGGCCTCGCCTGCGGCCTGACGACTTTGGTACTCAGGCGCTGTGCGGTGGACATGCGCACCCTATCGGCTCTGCTACTCGAATGGCTGTGCATACTGGTCACGATTCGTGTCGCGATTTACCTCGCAGACTGGCGCTTTTATCTGCTGGCCGTGCTCATCGTGGCAGCCAAGCAGCACGCGTTGTTCGTGCTGTATCACGATGCAACCCATTACCACCTGACTCGACAGCGCAGTACCAATGACTTCCTGATCAATCTGGCTATCGGTGTTCCAGGCCTGGTGCCGATCGAATTCTACCGCCCTCTGCACCTGGACCATCACCAGCACGCGGGTACCGAACAGGACCCGGAACGACGCTTCCTCTATTACCGCCAGCCCTGGCAGTTCCGACCGTTAACCGCGAAGCTGCTGGCCAGGCAACTGCTGGGAGACTTGCTGCTGATCAATACGCTGCGCAACATTGCCGCCTACAAGGGCGCAGGGGGGAAACCGCCAGCGATCACTCGCCCACTGATTGCGGCAGCGTTGGTCTGGCTGCTGATTGTCGCCGCACTCATCTGGCAATGCTCGGCGCAAACGCTCGGTTTGGTGGCGATGCTGTGGTTCCTGCCTCTGGTTACGGTCGGCACCCTGCTGCAGAAAATTCGCAGCATGGCCGAGCACAGCGGCGGCCCCGGCGTTACACCTGGCTGGCAAGAATGGACATACGCCTGGCGCGTCGGCTGGCTGGGGCGGTTTTTCATCTGGCCCTACAACATCAACCTGCATTTACAGCATCACAGAACCGCCAGCATACCGTGGCATGCCCTGCCCGCTGCAGTTCGAACCGAGGAGCGACTCATGGCATCCCGCTCGCTCGCCTCGCTGCTTTGGTCGAGGCTCAAGCAGAAATACTGATACCTGTGCGATGCGGTCCCAGAATAGTCATTCGCCATTATTGGCCGCGCGGTGGTCACCGACCCTTGCCGGCTTCCACCTCTACTACCCGAGCAGACACCGCGCAGCTCCGCAACAACCGTTCACTGCGCCTGCGCACGCAACCTGGCGGGCTCGCCGTTCTTCTCGGCGTAATGGCGCGCGCGCCGCAAGACATGCTGGGTGGCTCTGCGCGCCTCCTCCTTGTTGAGTTCGACATGGGCTTCCAGCAATTGCTGAGCCTGTCGCGGCCGACGTTGCAGGAGGGCCTTCAGAATGCTGCCGTGCTCTTCGTACGTTGCATCGACTCTGGAGGCGCTGAATTCGAGACGCCGGATGGTTCGGGTCTTCTCGGTGACCTCGTAATGCAGCCTGGCCATTTCCCGGTTACCCACGGCCTCGACCAACGCGCAATGGAACCGTTCGCCCAGCCCGGCGAGGATATCGGTGTCCCTCAATCGCTCGTTTTTCGGCACCAGCCAGGTGCGTATGAGCTCATCGATCAGCGGCTCGACGCTCAGATCCATCAAGCCCAGCCTGGCGAGCGCCGCCAGCTCGAGCACCACCCTAACGTCATACAGCTCCTCGAAGTGACGAGGGTCGAAGGGCCGCACCTGCCAGCCGCTTCGGTAATAAACCTCCACATACCCTTCCTGCTCCAGCCGGAACAATGCCTGCCTGACCGGTGTACGACTGGCCTGAACGCGTTCAGCCACTTCACCTTCAGTAAATCGCTCGCCGGGTAACAGACGAAATTCGGAAATGTCTTCTTTGATCCGGGCGTAAATCCGCTCGGCTATGTTTTCCGGGCGTTCTTTCGACTTTTTGGCACATGCTGTCTGCATGGGTGATTCGTCCTTGTAATCCAGTTACTTAACCTTGGCGCAGGTGATCTGCGGCACTGCCGGACATCCACCAGCGTGGAAAGTCTGCAATCCCTTCAATCACCCCATCCACGTTTTGCCGATGGGCCTCGAACAGCCTCGGATCATATTTTCCGGTACGCACCAGCAGGCTGCTGGCACCAACGGCTTTCGCTCCTGCGCAGTCAGTCAGAACGTCATCGCCCACTACCAGAGTGCGGCTCGCGCAGGTATCGAGTTTGCGCAAGGCAGCCTCGAAGAACATCGGCGACGGCTTGCCCATGACCAGGGCCTGCACCTGCGCTGCGGCCTCAAGCCCGACGATGAAGGCGCCGCAATCGAGACGCTCACCGTCACGATCAAACCAGAACAGGTTTTTTTGCAATGCGATGAGACGAGCACCGCCTCGCAACATACGGAAGCAGCGATTCAGCGTGGCGTAATCGAAGGCGTCGCCGATATCGCTGATGACGACTACGTCCGGGGTCGTATCGTCTGTAACGATGCCGCTGAACGCTGGCCGTATCGAATCGGGGACCAGCAAATGGCACTTGAGGTGCGGATGTTGCTGCAGATAGCCCAGACACGCTGTGGTGGCGGTCTGAATTTCCTCGGGGACGACCTCGATTCCAACGTGGCAAAGCTCCTCTGCCAACGCCTCCGGCATCTTCGCCGTGGTATTGGTCAGCAATTGCAGCTTTAACCCTTGGGTACGCGCGAAACTCAATGCATCGGCGGCGCCAGGCAGAGGCTGCCCCTTGAGCATGAGTGTGCCGTCAATATCGAAAAGCAGGCTGTCAAAGCGCATGGATAAGCTCCCTGTGGCTGAAAAATTATCGACTCAGGTGTCAGGATGTGGTGGCTGTCAGCCAATGGCGAATCGCGGGCAATGTCACTTCAGCGTCGGCAGGACGTGGCAATGGCGTGCTGCTGGCGTCCAGCAACACGCCACGCAACCACGGGTCAGTGGCACATACCGTGTGGTCGCCACCTTTTCGGCTGAGGCGAACCGCTTGTTCTGAACGGGCGGCCAGCAGTCGGGTGCCGCGTGGGGCCTGCCAGTAGCAGCCGCCTGTCCAGCCTTCGGAAAAGACCTGCCCTTCGGAGCATTCGAACATCGTCCATTCATCGCGAAACGGCTGTGCGAGGCTTTTGCGCCAGGCGTCGGTGACTGAGCCAGGGTCGTGTCCGGACAGCGCAAGTCGCGCCGTGTTGAACAGCACCAGACCGTTGTCGGCCGGATGAAAGAGCGCCGCGCTTTTTTGCATATCCGCTATGCCTGACGCGTCATAGACCAGCCAGCCCTGCTGCTCGAAAAAACTGTTGGGATAAAGATCGTGATGGACAGGTGCCATGCCGTGATCAGAGTGGGCGACGCAGCGTACCTCTCCTCCCGCCGCATCGACGCAGCGCAGGATCAGCTCATCGACCCACTCCGATATCTCGTCGAACAGGCGTTGCCCAACCTCCTGCATCAATTCGCTGGCCCATTCTGGCGCGAGGTACTTGAGCAAATGATGTGACAGCAGATCCACTACCGGGTAATAACCGATGACGCGCTGTGCATCACCGGCCCTGACGGCGCCGACAATGTCGTCGCAAAAGCTTTCATGCATCTCCCGCATCAGTTCCAGCAGCAGCCATTCCGCCGCGCCCTGCCCGCCCTCATCCAGCCGCTTGCCCAACTGCCCGGTGCGATACAGCACCGTCAGATCATTGGCCACGTAAGCCTTGCCGGCGTCGCCCTGCAGATCAAGCGCCTGGACCTCGCGGTAACCGAAGCTGATCACACAGACGCGTTTTTCGATGTGCACTGCGCGCAGTGCAATCGCCTTGCACACATTGCCCGGGACCTGCTCCGACAACGGCACATGCACCGTGCTGCCCAGCGGCAATGGGTACGGAGCACGGCCCTGATCCTCTGGCCAGTCGAGCACTGCACCGCCCTGTTGCACGCTGACCCTGGCAACTACATCCAGAGCCTCGATACACAGGCAGCCATCGTTTTCGATGACCTCGGGACGCAGCGAAAAACCCTGATAGACGCAGCTTTGCCCAAGCAATGCGTCACCCAGCCTGTCGGGCTGGACAAAGGGCACGGCACACAGGCGAAAAGTGATGCCCTGGCGCGCCCATTCATCCCAGACCATATCGATGTGGCGCGGCCAGACCTGAAAGGCATCCGCCACCGCCAGGCAGTCCTGCGGCGTCGGCGCAGGCACGAGATAGCCCGTCAAGCCGTGCTCGCTGACCGGTGCGCCGCTGAAGATCGACAACAGCGAGGGCGGGGTCTGGCAATTGGGCGACAGTGGCAGCAAGGGGTAACATGGCCATCCTGCCGAAGGCCGTCCAGGCTGTCGTGCCCGATAACGCTTGACCAGCTCCCACGACAACCCGTCGATCAACAGCCATACCAACGGATCAGCGCCCTTCATGAAGCGATCCGGCGTTGAGAATCGTCCATCGCCCACCGGGCCACCACGGCAACACGCTGCTTCAGCTGCTCGAGCGAACCGCTGTTGGGCAGTACATAATCCGCTTCGATCCGGCGCATCTGCAGATCCAGCGCGCTGTTTTCCACCACACTGATGTCGCCTCGCTGCCCCAGGCGTGTTTGTCTCACGGAAGAATCGGCAAGCACCTTGATCACTTGAAAGCGTTGCGCCTGAAGGTACGGCCAGTCGACGGTGTCGTCGCGCAAGTCATCATTGATGACCACCTGCGCGCAGGACAGGGTCAATCGTCGGGCGAAGTTTGTGACCAGCGACTGGCTGTCCAGATCCCTCAGCTCGCGTGCGATGCACTCCAGCAAACGCTGATTCTGACGGCCGCTCGGTACTTGCACCCCGGCCTGCTCATAGAACATGCCTTGTAACTCATACAGGGGCTGGGCGAGCTTGATGACCTCGACCGACAGCCCGGCCACTTCGAAATACTCACGCAGCAACTCGGCGGTTGTACTCTTCCCGGAACCGCTGGGGGCCACCAGCGCCAGACGCAATTGGGGAGCGTGGTTCATAGGATCTCCTTATCAGGCGCTGATCAGCTCGCGCGTCACACCCACACGGCTTTGCCACTGCACACCGAGCAGCCCGCGGACGATCTGCGGCGGTACGCTGTCGGTAAGCGAACCGGCATCCAGCAAGCCGTGCCAGGTTGAGGTAACGAAACGATGCGGCCACTCGAAGAGTGTGGGTGAGTGGATCTGTTCCAGAATCGCATCGCGGCCCAGTGCCTCGACCCGCAATTTGCCCCGCGCTGCCACGTTGGGCAGGATGACGGTCTCCAGCCAGCCACAGCCTTCCGGGCTGGCCTTGAGTGCGGCGCGCATGGCTTCGGGCTTGCACAGGCGTTTTTCGGTATGCGCAATCGACAAGTCATCGGCCACCGCGGCCAGATCGAGGCGCTTTGCCAGTTCTGGATGTGTACGTAATGTGCCTACACCGACATGCGGATAATCCGGCCAGCCGCGGGCGCGAATCCGGCCGTCGACGCTGTCCAGAAGCAGCTTGTCCCCGGAAAAGTACAGGTACTCATCGGACAGCACCAGGTCGAGCATGGTGGTGGTCTTGCCCGCCCCCTTCGCTCCGCCGATAGCAACGATCCCGCCGTCCGGCCCGACCACCGCCGAGGCATGCATGATCACACTGCCTTTGGCTTGTTCGACCAGCAGCCCGTAATAACGCACCAGCTCGATCAAGTGGATGAAGGCATTTTCGTCGCCATGAAAATCAACCGTGTGACGCGCCCGGTCAATCCGGTAACCGACCCGCGTATCGGCATCCCAGGCGTAGTCGAGCCCAGTCTCCGGGTCATGGCCACGCAACACCCGCAGGGTAAAGCCGGGGGCGTAGGTTTCGCGGATGATGTCGGGCGTCACGCAGAGCCCCATCCACTCCGCGTTGAACGCCGCACTGTCGTGTAGCCGCAGCCTCAGGTCCACGGTGGTCTGACTGTCATCGTTCACTTCGGTAAAGTAAGGCGCGAGGAACACCCGCAGCCGCTGGGCCAGTGCCGAGCCCGAGGTCTGATCGTCCAGTTCAAATCGATAGCGTCCATTGCAAAGATAGCGGCTCATGAGTGCAAGCTCTCCGGGGTGGTGATGAAAGGCGATGGCGAATGCAGAAAGGCAAATCGGTCCGTCAGGGGCCAGCACTCCTGGCGGCGTTCGCTCAGAAATGCCTGCAGGTGCTCCATCAGCCTGCGCAGATCGGATTTGATCGACTGAGGGTCTATCGCCCCGCGGCATTTGAGAAAACGCACTTCACCGCGCGTCGTACTCCCCGCCTGCGAATCAAGCGGCATGCAGGTCTCGAAGGTGATCGCGAAGAGGTTGCCGCTGTCCACGGATTCGCAAGGGGCGCTGAACGCATAACGTCGATATTCACCAAGCGCCTGCAGCGTGCTGTCAATGTTCATGGCCATGGCCTCCAGCGTCGGGGAGCCCAGCGACAGGTGCCTTACGGTGCCGGACAGCTTGCCCGGCGCGCTGCGAAACAGCTGCACGATGGGTTCATTGACCGCCAGTTTGCGTTTGCGGCTGCAGTGCTCGACCCATACATAACCACCGTCTTCCGCCCTGGCGGCGGTTACCTGATGGTCCCAGACCTGAAATTCGTCACCGCACTGACTGGTGAACGGCGCCATTGCCGGGCTGAAACTGGCGTCGAACCAGGCCTCGCCGAGCATTCGGGCATGGCAGTCAGGCGCCAGTTCGAAGGACTCTACGTAGGTCTGTTCGCTGGTGGCGTAGCGACATTCCCAATTGTTGATCGCCAGATGGTTGCGCTCGAACGCATTACGCAGTGCGATCAACAGGTTTTGCGGGACGGCAGGCTGCTCGATTTCAAGCGGCGGCTGTACGAAAAGCGAACGATGTACATCGATGCGATTGAGCAAGTGGCTGATATGCACCTGGTCAGACTGCAAGCGGATGATCGCCAACGGAATGGCGGCACCGGACAGGTTGTGACAGCTTTCATCGCCCAGCGCGCCGTGCGAATCCTCAAGGAGCATCGCCCCGTCTGCGTCCCAGCGGGCCAGCACCCGGTGGCGGCCTCGCAGGTCAGCGACGGCAGTCAGCTCACCCAGCAACGCCGTGTCCGCAGCAATGGCATACAACGTGTGGTCATCACTGCCGAACGGCTCCTGATGGCGGATTTTCCAGCTACCAAAGACAATAGCCGTCTGCGTGATCGTGGATTGCGGCATGGTCATCTCCCCGGCAAAGTGAATTCAGAGCCGACTCGCCTCACGGGCAAAGTCGAGTTTCGAATAGAGATCCTGCTGAAACGGCAGGCGTTGCTCGGCCAGAAAATCGCGCATCACGTTGGATACGGTTTCAAAGTCCTCCTCCACCTCACGCAGCGTATGCAGGGTCCTGCTGCGGCAATATTCGACTTCGACCTGGGCAAACTCGGCGCTTCCGTCGACCATGCGGCAGACATCGAAGTACGCCCCGAAGCCATTACCGGTCCTCAGCGATTCGAAATTGATGTCGATCCGGGTGCGCCTGAACGGCTTGAGCCGACGCAGGTTTGCCGAGGTCATCGAGCGGGCGTGCGTTTCGATATCGGCAAACGCCACCGGCTGATCGGTGTTGAAGTCCTCTCGACGCAATTCCGCATTCTCGAGAAACCATTTGCGCTTGACCGCCATCAGTCCGTCGGCCTGGGGAATGAACGAGATGTAACCGGCTTCGAGGGGGTCGCCAGTCACTTCGAAGATATGCGATTCATAGTCGTAGGTTTGAAAATCGCGGTCGATTTCCAGCACCAGATCCTTGAAAGCGCCCTCTGCGAACGCCTTGTGCATCGCCGTGGACAACTGCCACATGTCGGGTATCTGAAACGAGGTGAATTTACGTTCCAGTTCCATCTCCGGACGCCAGCGCACGTACCAGCAGTCATCGCTAAGCATCGGTTGCGAAACGGCCACACGCGCAGCAGCGGATCTGGCCAAACGTTGCCAGGCCCTCCATGAAGCACGTTCGACCGGTTCGACATCCATCAAATGCAGGAACAAGGCCCCGGCTTCGCCCTCATGGACATAGTGATAGATGCTGCATTTATCGGCGTGATGCATCACCGCCAGGGTGGCCATCAACGCCTGATCGGACGGCCGACGATTGAGCGTCGGATCCAGCATGTGCATGCGCGAACGGCTGTCCTGTGTGCGCTTGCGTTGCCCGGCATTGAAGACCTGAAAGTCGAAGTCCTTCATGGGCATCGGCACATGGGTGTGATGGGCATTGGAAAGCCACTGCGCATGCAGCGTGCCGCTGGGGATGAACAGACCGTTGTCCGAGTGACGGGCTCGCGCGGCCTCGGTGTCGACAATGGCGACCAGCGCACAATCGAGGCTGCCATTGAGGGTGTGCGGATCGAAAAACAACAGTGAAATATCCGTAGTCATTGTAGCTCCCGTACTTCGTTGACAGCGTGAGGCAGCGCCTTCGGGCTCTGGCTGAACGTGATCCGTTGTCCGGCAAGCCCCTGCTGATACAGCGCCTCGGACTCCACGGCGGGAATGCCGTGTTCACGCAGCAGAATGGAAAGATGGCAAAGCATGGACGCCTGCTCGAAGACAAAACCGCGCGCGAACGGCAGCAATGCCGCCAGGGCTGCGTAAGGACGCGGCGAAACCACAATCGCCTGCCCGTCGTGAACACGCAGTTGCCGCTCAAGCTCTTCCAGTTCGGCACCCAGCGAGCTGGAGGAAGGGATCGAATTGATCGACACGGTGGCCGAGATACTCAGTTCTTCCAGTTGTCGACCCGCCGTGACCAGCACCACCGGCCCGTCGGCATAACCTGGCGAAATCAGGCGGATTTCGGTTGAATCCTGCACCTGCACGAACGTCGACAACGGCGAAAAATCGATCAGGTGCAACTGCTGCCCTGCCCTTACCCATTCCAGTTGCACCGAGCCCAGCAGCTCGCCAGCCGCATGCGTGATGCTGTGCAGTTGCTGTGCATCGGCGGGGCCGCCCGGGTCGTTCGTCGCCAGGCGCGCGCGTTGAGTGCCGGCAATGCCGCGATTGATCGCCAGCAAACCTTCCGATGACCACTCACAGGTCGTCGAGCCGTCATCACACGCTTGGGTGATCAGCCCGGTTTCACCTTTCAGAAACTCGCGCAGCACGAAACACACCACCCGCTCATCGCTGAGTTCAAGCAGCCGTTCACGCAGTGCGCCACGCTCGAGGATCTGCTGGCGAACCTGATCGGAAAAGTCCAGTACCACTTGATTGGTCTTGAGCCTGTCCAGCAGAGCCTGGCTCATGGCCGGTTCGAGCAGCCCCTGGCGATTGGCCTTTATCAGCAATGCCTGGCCTGCCGAGACGTCGTGGGTTTGCGCGAACAAGGCCAGCGGACGGCGCTTGCTTCGAAAATACTGCGCAAAGGCAGGCAATGGACGGAAGTCCGTCAGTGCATCGTCACTGGCAAGGTAGAGTTCAGTCCACTCCAGCACCGGCTCCAGGCTGCGCGCCTCGCGCAGGCTGGTGACGGGTCTGGCCTGCAGCAGCCAGAGCTGCCCTTCATCCACCGCCCATTCGATGTCGGCAGGCATCCCCAACGCCGCAGATGCCCTGGAGGCCAGCGCAGCCACCTCCAGCAGCAACGCCGTATGCGGTTCCAACGCAGGGTCACAGTCCAGCAATTGCTGGTCACCTATCCGCGCCGACATGCCTTTCTGCACACCGGAAACCATCGCTTCACCCAGCGATGCGACCGTTTCGATCAGCGTCACGGCCTCGCCAGTCAGCGGATCATGGCTGAACGCAACGCCTGCGAAGCGAGCCTTGACCATGCGCTGCATGATCACCGTCATCTCGACCGGTGTTTCCAGCATCGACGCTCGCAAGCGTTCCAGGATGGCCTGACGGGAAACCCCGGAGCGCCATACATCCAGAATCGCTGCTTTGAGCGCAGGCAACCCGTTGACCGACAGATGCGTGCTGAAGATTCCGGCGAAACTGTGTTGGTTACCGTCCTCGATATTCGCCGAAGAGCGCACGGCAAGTTCGCTGTCGGCGTCAAAGCCTGCCTGCTCGAGCAACGTCTGAAGATGGCTGTCGGCAGCGTCACTCCATTGGAACTCGGCCAGCCGGGCAATTCTGTCCATGTGCTCGTCAAGGAAGGCACCGGCGGTGATCCGCACGGTTTTCAGCATGTCCTCGATGGCCTGTTTGCGGCTGGCAAAGTCCTGCCATAACACGCGGTAATCTGCATCTTGCAGCGCGCTCAGGGCGGGCACCGGCAGATCACCGGCAAGCTGTTTCAAAGTCGAGTATTTACTGGACACGACGGCCTCCTGCTATCAGTGGAATATCGGTGGCCATTCGCCCGGACCTGACCGCCAGCGCATCGGGTGCCGCATCGACCTCTTCCTGGGCTGCTACAACGGGGAATGGCGCGAGGGTGGGCAGCAGCGGCTGCGGACGCGGCGTTTTTTCGAAATCCATGAAGATGCGTGACGCGAAGGCTTCGGTCGCGCCCTGATATTTTCCGGAGTACAGCTCGATATCGCCCTTGACGTTCCAGAACATCATTTGACCGATGTTCATGCCGGGGTAAACCCGAATGCGGTTGAGCGCATACAGCTGCAAGGTCCAGCGCCCGACAAAGCCGATGTCGCCCAGCGGTGCCGACAGATTGATGAACATGCCCAGCCTTGCGATCGAGGACCGAGCCGCATAGGTAGGTACGAAATGGGTGCTGCCCATGGTTTCTATGGTCGAGGCCAGATACAGCTTCATGGGCTGCAATTCATAGCCTTCCGGACCGATTTCGATGGTTCGGGTCGACGCCTCGGCGCGCACATCGATCACATCGTCTTCATAGACCTTCATCTGGTCATGCAGGCGGAAGTTATAGCTGTTGGGATTGACGTTCTCATGGGAAAACGGACTGATGACGATTTCACCCGAACGCACGCGATTTTCGATTTCACTACCGGTCAATATCATGGTCAATCCAGAATGATTTTCGAGGGCACGGTGCTCTTGGAGCCCAAGTAGCGTCCCGCGTAGCAGGTGGTCATGCCGAAGTTCGCCCAGAAGCAGACCTTGGCCACTTTGGTGCCGGCATAAACCCGCACCGGTTGAGTCACAACGATTTCCAGAGTCCAGCTGAAGGCCGCGCCGGTATGACCGAGCGGCGCACTGGTCTGGATGAAAACGCCACAGGACGCCGTGGACACATTGGCGTAAAGCTCGCTGGCAAAATCGATACCGCCGATCTGCTCGGCAGTGGCGCCCAGGTAAAAACGGTTGGGGTACAGCACGAAGCCTTCGGGCGGAATATGGTGCTCGACCACCTCCAGCTCACCGTGAGGATCGATGCGGTCGCTGCGGTACTCCAGAAGCAGATCAGCCAGGTGACAGCCATATGAGTTGACCTCGACATGTACGGGGTCGAACGGCTCGATGACGACACTGCCGACCTCGCGCATCTTCACTATTTCAGAACCGGTCAGCATCATGGGTTCAAGCCTCCTGATCCAGAGAGGCCACGGCACGCGCCCGGCCGTTGGCACCATATAACTCGGCGCGCATGCTGCGTTCCCCCAAGAGATAACCCTGGGTGTTGCAGGCGGCTGCCGAGCCAGGCAGGCGTTGCGCCAGACGTCGGGACAAGGTGCCCAGGTGATAGCTGGGTATCTGTTGAAAAAGGTGATGCTCCCAGTGCCGGTTGATATTGCACGGCGCAAACAGCCCTCGTTCCAGCCAGCCCGGACTGACACTGCGTGCATCGCGCTTCACGCTCTGTGTCGAAAGACCTGCGTGCTCCGACAGGCTGCGAATGCGCAGAATCGGCGGCAGGAAGAACACCAGCGGCGCCAGCCAGTACAGCAGCACACCCGGCCAGGCCTGCAAAGCAGTGATGAGCAGCGCGGCGCAGGCATAGAAGGCCATTGCCTGATAACGCTCGATACGGGTCGACGGCGCGGGGTGAGTGAACAGTCCGATCACGCTGAAGCTGTCCATCGTGCGTAGCGATTGCAGGGTCGACAGCCCACTGATGTCGCGCAGCAGAGCCTGCCAGAACAGTCCGGAACTGGCGGGTGCGAAGGCATCGGCGTAGTCCGGATCGTCCAGCGTGTTGAGGTGCTTGTGGTGGGCAATGTGGTGGGCCCGATAGCGTGACGTGCTCAACGTCAGCGGGAACGTCAGGAACACGTTGGAAATCAGATCGTTGCGCCGCCTGTCACGGCTGATCAGCAAATGCGCCGCATCGTGCATGAGTACCAGCAACGCGTGCTGTCGCGTCGCAATGACCAGTGCCGCGATCAGACACACCAGCATCGAGTCGCTGGCTTCAGCCAGCGTGACTGCGGCGGCGATCACCGCCCACTGCACGCCGATCTGCAAGGCCTGCCGCCAGTTGCTGAGTTGCTTGAGATCTGCGGTCAGTGACAGGTTGTCGCGTGCCAGCATGGCGCGCTCGGAGCGTCGGTCGTAAGCGCCACTGTCCATCGTGTCGAGTTCGATTGTGTCTATCATGTTCCATCTCCCGTTCAATCGTTGAAAGGGCCTGCTAACCGTGCATTGCCGCCGATTTGGCGACGAGCTTGTCCAGGCTGATCCGCGCCTCGGGCGCATGAGCCAGCCAGTAATCCACCGCTTTGGGTAAAAACACTTCCGCGCCGGGTGCCGGGCGCCGCACATTCAACGGTGGCCTGACCAGATCGCTTTCGGCGTACACGCCATAGATTTGCAACAGGCGCTCGAAATAGCGGAAATCCCGGGTCGAAATACCTTCGGGGCGCCATGCGACCAGCGATCGCTTGAGGAACGCCCATTGCCGGCTGCGCAGGATCGGTGCCGGGGTCAAGGGCTCAATACCCGCTTGCTGCCGGGCATGATCGATGCGCGACTCGATGATGCGGATTACCTGCTCATAAGGCAGGCGTGCATCCCCCGCCGAGGCGACGACCTCGCGCGCTTCGCCACCGGCCACGCAATGACTGACCAGGTGGATCAATTCGTCCACCACCCAATCGATAGGCACCAGATCGAACAGCCCCTGGCGATTGCCGACAAGAAACGGCGGTGCAAAGGAATTGATGAAGCGAATCAACGGGTACAGGCCGTGAAAGCGACTGATTGCACCATCGCTGGTAGCGCCGATGACCAGGCTGCAACTGAACACGGAAATCGGCATCTGCGCGCCGAAGGTCTCACGCAAGCCACGCTCTGCCGCTGCCTTGCTTTCCTCGTAACCGTTGCGATAGGTCCAGCTTTCACAACGGGTGAACGCTGTCGACACGTAAATGAAATGAGGCTTGCGCACCAGCTTCTGAACAAAGCCGCAGAACAGCTGCGCACCCTCGACATTCAACTCGTGCATCTCTTCGAAGGTCTTGTCCCAGGCCACATCGGCAGCCAGATGGACTGCCGTGGCGCACTCGATAGCGGGCAGCGTGGCAGCCAGCGTATTCAGTGAGTCGGCGTCTGTGAGGTCGGCAATCCGGCATTCGAGCCGCGAGCGGCTGTGCGCAGGCAAATCCTGCAGGCAGCGGCTGGCCGCCTGTGAAGATCGGAACAAGGCAATCACATGCGAGTCCGGATGCTGACTGAGCCAGTCGCGCACGAACCAGGAGCCCAGCGCACCACTGGCGCCGGTGACGATCAGTGTCGAGCGCATATCAGCAGCCCCCTGCCGCAACCCGCTGATGACGGCGAGCGAGCAGCTGATTGCGTATCCCGTCCAGCATCTGGATGTTGTTGGCGCGAATCGCCCGTTCACCGATCGGGTGCAGGACTTCGGCCAGCGACGGGATGCCGAGGTCGAAGGTGACATTCAGGTCCACGTGCAAGCCGTCTTCGCGCTGGACCAGCAGCCACTCGCCGTACCAGACCTCAAGGTCGCCATCGATTTGCTTGAACTCGATGCGCTCGTCCGTCACCAGCCAATCCTGCTCGGTCCAGGTCAGCTCGCTGCCATTGATCAATACGCGCCACGTACTGGAAACGTATTCACTCTGCCGGGGGTGAACGATCACCTCCAGCACATCGCTCATGAAGTCGGGGTAGCGCGCGAAGTCCGAGAGAATCGGCCAGACCTCGCCAGGCTCGAAATCACCGAGAAGAACACTGGTTGATACATCAGGCATAGGAACTCTCCGTCATTGAATGGAACGATAAGCCGCATCGACGGCATCACAGAAACTGTTGAGGCCTTGTTCGAGGTGGTCTCGGGAGATGGTCGCGTCGGGATAAACCCG
The DNA here is from genome assembly GCF_017833005.1 of Pseudomonas sp. PvP027. NCBI lineage: Bacteria > Pseudomonadati > Pseudomonadota > Gammaproteobacteria > Pseudomonadales > Pseudomonadaceae > Pseudomonas > Pseudomonas sp. PvP027. The sequence goes on from NZ_JAFIBK010000001.1 coordinate 441,181, forward strand.
CAGCACCCGGGTTGCGCTAAGGCAGAAAGCCAGCAGCACGTTGCGCTGCGCGGCTTCGATCAGGGTCTGCGCCACATAGTTGCTGGAGGTGAACTCCACCCCGATCATCAGGCCGCTGCCTCGCACTTCAGCCACGGCGGGACAGTCCTTTAAACGCTCACGCAGGATGCTCATGGCCACCTGCCCCAGCTGGTTGACGCGCTGGCAGAATGCGGGATCGCTGACCACGTCGAGCACAGCGTTGACCACGGCTCCCGCCAGCGCGCTGCCGGCATAGGACGAGGCATGTACGACTGGATCACGCGCCGGTGCGCCGAACCGGCTGCTGTCGTAAATGGCTGCGGCTACCGGAAACACACCGCCGCCCAGGGTTTTGCCGAACACTATGATGTCGGCAGGCGCGCCGCAGACCAGCGCTCCGCTACGCCCCAGGCCGGATTGAATCTCATCGTGAATCATGAACGCGCCATGCTCGCGACACAGACCTGCCAGTTCGCCCAGAAAACCCAGGTCGACCGGCCTGATTCCGCCCTCTCCCTGAACCGGCTCGGCGATCACTGCGGCAATATCGCCCTCTGCCAGTGCCTGGCGTGCAGCGGCAAGATCACCGGCGGCAATGAACACGACATCTTCGGCGTGCATCAGCGTGGCGTGCCCGCGATAGCCATAGCTGACCGCCAGCGCGCCACTGGTCCGCCCATGGTAGGCGTGGGTCAATGCGATGATTCGCCGCCGGCCGGTCTGCATGCGCACCAGCTTGAGGGCTGCTTCGATGACCTCCGAACCGCTGTTGCCGTAAAGCACACCGTTGCCCGGACGACCGACACACGTCACGAGCCGCTCGGCGGCGCTCAGGCTGGATTCGTTGGCCAGTATCCGGCTGGAAAGGCCCAGCGATGTGACCTGGCGCGTCAGCGCAGCCACGACTTCAGGGTGGCGATGGCCCAGCAGGTGCAGCCCGAAGGAGCCGAAGTCCAGCCAGCGGCGGCCGGTGTCATCGGTTATCCACGAACCTTGCGCCGAGTGCTCGGCTGCGGTCAGCCCGGCCATGCGCAACATAAGACCTTGCTCACGGCCAAACACCGCTCCGTAACGTTCGACGAATGAGGATTTGCGCGCTGGTACGCTCGCCGGCGCGGTCAGGACATGACTGTTCATAGAGACCTCATCAAAGGTGCCAGGAAGGCAGCGTCGCCACCTGCCAGACGGCAGGAGCGGTCCCAGTCACGCAGGGTTCGCAGGACCTGACCCTGAGTGCCAGGCAGCAAGGGGTTGAACAATTTCCCGGGAAAGGCGTCCAGCAGCTCCCTGAACACTTCGATCAGCCACTCGGCTTCATTGTCCTGACCTGCAGCGCTGTCAGCGGGAATGCCCAGCCATTCCACGGCGACGGGGCCTGTGTGGGCAATGACGTCGGTAAGACCGTACTCGCTGAACAGTGCGAACTGGTGCAGCTCGTTCGGGGTGTCGGCACCGGCGAGTCGGCAGTCGATGTCGACCATCAACTCAGCCAGTTTGATTCTCAACGCATCCACCACCAGGGGCTCGTCCGCCGCGCCGTCCAGGTCTTCCAGATACGCCTCAAGCTCGGTCATGAGCAACCAGGCCACCGATATGAGCTTTTGCGCGTAGGGGCCGGCCGGGTATATGTAGCCGCCACCGAGCCGGGGGAACCATTGGCGAACGGCGGCTTGTGTATTGGCAATCATGCGTGTGCTCCCTGCATCGAATGTGAGTCCTTGAGTGAAAAAATGACCAGCCCGGCGCGTGCGGCACGCAGAAAACACGCAGCCACTTCGCGGGATTGCTCGGCCAGGTCGATCGGGCGGGTGCTGTGCAATTCCGGCACATCCAGCTGCGTCAACAGGGTCGCCTGCTGATTATCGGTGAGCACGAAGTCGACCCCCGGCAAAAATCTGCTGGCAGCTGAGCGCTCGATAACCGGTTTCAACTCGGCGTAGGCGGCTTCGCAGGCGAACGTCTGCTCGGCGAGTTGAGTCAGTTCACACAGGTGCATGAGCTCCGCGCCCTGCAATCCACTTCGGCAGGCCGGATAGGCGCATTGCCACAGCTGCCCGATGGCTCGGGCAAGGCCGTCGTCAGTCAGCATGCCGAGCCTGTTCAGCGCCCGGTCCCAGCGCAACAGCGTCCACTTGCGATTGGAGTTGACCCAGCCGTGGCTGGCCAGCGTCGCGCTCATCAGGAACAGTGCGGCGTTGCAGGCATAGGCGGCGGCCGCGCGGTATTCGCCACTGCGCCAGGCCAGCACCGAGAAACAGGCACTTTGACGAAAGTCATCGAACGCCGCAGCGGACCAGATCGAGCTCAAGTCCTTCTGACTGTCCAGATAAGGAAGCGACTGATCGGTCGACACCGCGCAGACCAGACGTTCCAGATACTTTCGCGATACCGCTTGCTGTTTGTCCCACTGTTTGAACGCAACGATTTTCTGTGCAGTGGTTTTGTGTGCGTCCGTCGCCAGTTGGGAGAACGCGTTGTGAACTTCTTCGCGGGCAAATGCCACCACTTCAATATGGTGTTCATTGTGGTAGATCTGCGAGGCCATCGATTGATCGGACTGCCGATCATCGGTCACACATAGCAGATCTATATCACTGGCCGCGTTAGCGATGCCATGTACTGGAGAACTGCTGATCAAGGCCAGATGCGCATCGGCGTACTGGCGTTTTACAACCTCTTCCAGTTCGGAAAAAGCAAGTTGGCGCGTGGCCAGAAACTGCTGGGCGTTGCCTGAATAAAAAGCACGAAAGTCCATGTATCCTTCCCACTCGATAACGGTGACTTCATCGGGGCTGCTCCTCGGCTTGCCGAGCAACCCCCTGCCTGATCCATGACCATGAATTACTTCGTCGTCGTTAACGCGAGCGCTGACGCAATGGAACAAGTTCCCATTACTTCACGATTCAGTACCCAGCAAGCGGCGTGCCACCGCTCTTGATCATCGCGCATTAGCAAGGTGTCAGATAATCGCCATCACTGGCCAGAAGCGTAACCGAGGTTAGCCAACCCTATAAATTTGCTAACTTTTTCTCGATTAAATTTAATGTATTATTACTTTAATATATGTATCAAATTATTTAAAGGTCACTTTTTAAAATAGCAAAGTGCTATCTATCTTTATAGTTTCAGACCGTACACTCAACTGCACCACACCGATTCGGATGCTTAAAAATCGCACTGTTTTGGCTGACCATCTTGTATACATGTTTATTAAATCGTTCTCGTTAAGTTGTTCAGCGCCCCCATAAAGCACTGGCACGAAGTTTGCTCAAACCTGAACACACTTCGAAGCCAGGGAAGTTCAACGTGGACACACTTTTTGCGCAATTAGCCGATGACACCAACGACACCTTCTATACCGTTGACCCGCACTGGATCACCCGGAATGCACAGCAATTCAGTGGCTGTTTTCCAGGTACCGTGCTGTATGCAATGAAGGCCAATCCACTCCCGCAGGTGCTGGAAGCCTTGAGCCAGGGCGGTATCAACCATTTTGACGTGGCGTCGCTTGCCGAGGTGCAGACGGTACACAACACGCTGCCCAACGCAGTTCAATACCTGATGAACCCAGTGAAATCCCGCCACTGCCTGCACGAGGCCTACTACCGATATGGCGTGCGTTCATTTGTGCTCGACAGTGAGGAGGAACTCTTGAAGTTGCGGGACGTATTGCCCGAACGCGACAGCACGATCAGCCTGTTCGTGCGCTACGCGCCCTCCGAGTCGACGGCGGTTTACGATCTCAGAGGCAAATTCGGCGCAAGCCCGGCGTTGGCGACGCAACTGGTGCATCAAGTGGCGTCCAGCACTGACTGGTCACTTGGGCTGTCATTCCATGTCGGCTCACAAGCCATTGAAGAAGGCCCGTGGCTCGCGGCCCTCGATGACGCCGATGCCATTGTGCGCGACACCGCCCAGCACGTCAGGCATCTGGATATCGGCGGCGGGTTTCCGGGTAATTACCTGAACTCCATGGGTAACACCCCGGACCTGGTCGGCAGAGTCTGCGAGCACATTCAGACCAGCCCGACACTGAAGGATCTGAACCTGATCTGCGAAGCGGGTCGTGGCCTGGTGTACGGCGGCATGTCGCTGTTTGCACGGGTGCTTTCAAGACGCGAACACAGCGTTTTCTGCGGTGCCGGTATTTTTGGCGGTTTGCTATCAGCCCAGCAGTGGCTGCAATTTCCCGCACGCGTGTGGCGGGACGCGGCCCCTTACACCGGTGCAGCGGAAAACACTTTCAATATCTTCGGCCCTACATGCGACAGCATGGATCGCCTGGCCTTCCCCTACACGCTCGCCAGCGATATCAGGGAGGGCGACTGGCTGGAGTTTCAATCGACCGGCGCTTACTCGGTGTCCTTGCGCACCCCGTTCAACGGGTTTTATGCCGACCGCATCATCTCTCTCCCTTCCTGAATGCCTGAAAAGCGATCTGCCGTCATGCTCATAAAAGCCTATTTTTTCCTGCTCGCAGGTATCGTCGCTGAAACGGTAGCGACCATTGCACTCAAAGAAAGCAACGGCTTCACCCGCTGGGTTCCGGTGATTGCCTCGATAGCAGGCTATGGCCTTGGCATTGTGTGTCTGGGGTATGCGCAAAGGGACTTGCCCATGTCACTGATCACGTCCATGTGGTCAGGTCTGGGCATTACCCTGATCACCGTCATTGCAGCGTTTCGCTATCAGCAGGTGCCCACATTGATGGCAATTGGCGGCATCAGCCTGATCATCGCGGGCATCATTCTGGTCAATCTGGCCAAGGAGCAGGCGACCTGACAGCCTGCGCTGTCAGGGTCATTCCCGTTCAGGCGAAGTCAAAAGGCCCTTCGAAACGACCTATCGGCACCCAATGGGTAATAAGGCCCGTGTCGGCTTTCCAGTGATGCAGCAGCAATGCCGGCGGTTCGACATAAGAGGCGTCGACAGCCTCGGGGTGCAGTCGCAAGGCGATGGCCGTCGTCGTGCTCGGCGCCGTACACATCAGCGTGCCGCCGAAGCGCAGCTGCATGAAACGATGAATATGCCCGCAGACGATGCGCTCGATGGCCGGGTATCTGCAGACAACCTCCGCCAGCCGCTCGCCTCTTTCACAGCGATACGCATCGATGTAGGGAATGCCACTTGAAAACGGCGGCTGATGCATCATGATCAGCGTCGGCTTGTGCGGCTCCTGCGCCAGTGTGCGATCCAGCCACTGGGTCGCGGTGTCGGTCATATCGCCGTGATGCTGCTCCGGGACGCTGATATCCAGACCGATGATGCGCAGCGGCGCAGAACCCGAATAGACGAAACTGCAATCCTGGTCATTGATGAAGTAATCGTGCTCGGGAAAGGCGTCGCGCAGGTTCTGCCGATGATCATGGTTGCCCGGTATCATCAGCAGTTTTTGCCGTAGCGGTTGCAGCAACTCCCGGGCCATCGCGTACTCTTCGGGCCGCCCCTCGTCCACCAGATCACCGCTGAACAAAATCAGATCGGGTGCCGGGTCGAGGGCGTTTATCGTGTCGACGGCAGCGGCCAGCATGGCGTTGGAGTCCACCACGCCTTGATAGAGTTGCCCTCTGGGCCGTACATGTGTGTCCGAAATGTGTGCTATCAGCATTCCATTACCTCAATCGTGTCCGGGTCGCTTGTTCACCCATGCAGTGAACCTGCAACGACCGGGCCAGACTGCATTTGAAGTGCCGAGCCGGGCCACTGCCGCGATCACACCTCGGGAAACACCGGCTCCCCCAGGTTGAGCATGAGCCGGTTCGCCCAGGCGAATATCGAGATGGCGTGAATCAGGTCCAGCACCTGAGTCTCGTCCAGCCCCTGCTCGTACAGCGCCTGGATATGCCCGGCGTTGAGCGAAGCCGGTTCAAGCGTCAGGTCGATGGCGAACTGCACGATCGCTTTTTCACGCGCCGTGGTACCTGCCGTTGCGGGGTCGGCAAACACCTGGGCGATGACGTCATTGCGTTTGGCCAGTTGTTCGAAGCGTTGCGCATGCACCGACGCGCAATACACGCAGCGGTTGATACGCGACACCACCGTGCTTGCCAGCTCCCGCTCGGCGCGCGACAGGCCGCCGGGTGCGTACATGATCGCGTTGAACGCCTGAGAGCGCTGGCGAAGAATGTCCGGATGATGGGCCAGCGTCAGGTAGTAATCCGAGGTCTTGGCCTGCGGGTGGCTATCTTCAAGCACAGCGATCTGCTCGGCGCTCGCGCTGTCGAGGTCAACGGTGGGCAACCAGGCTTTCCAGCCCAGCACCTGATTGGTGAAACCTTCAATTTCCATGAGTTCGCTCATCAGGCTGCTCCGGCAGATTTTAAAGCACCCAGCCCTGCGGCCAGGCGCACCTGGTAGGACAGAAAGGCGATCAGTTGTGCCAGTACCACGATTTCAGCGGTGCTCAGGCCCTGGTGTTGCAGCGCCTGCAATGCGCTTTGATCGCCGTGTACCGGAGACTCGATCAAGGTTCGCGTAAAGCGCAGGATCGCCGCCAGGCGCTGGTCATCCAACAGATCAATTCGGCTGGCGTCCACATCGGCCAACACGTTTGCCGCGACGCCAGCCGCCTGCAACTGCGCCAGGTAATACCCGCTCAGGGTCGGCTGCGCGCTCAACACCGTGGCGTAATACGCCACCCAGAGGCGTTCGCTCAATGACAGGTTGTGCGCCAGTGCCGGGTCAAAAAACAAGTCCTGACTGCCCTGGGTTGCCTGGGCCACCTTGTCCCGTGCATGACGAACCGCGTGCAGCGGGCTGCCCAGCGCGATGTCCAGCAGGCTGTCGAGCACGTCAGGTGTCGTTGAATGTTCAGTGGTCGATGTCATGAAAGGTCCTGCGATGCTGTGGTTGCATGCGCGCCGCCGCTTGCAGAAGCGGCGCGTTGATGGAAGAAATCAAGGTTGCTCGGTGACCATGGTCGCTGCAGTGCGGTCGCTGACCAGTGGCTCGACCTTGAGGCCTTTGCGCGCTGCCCAGATGTTCTGGTAATGGAACAGCGGGATGATGCCGACGTCATCGCTGACAATCTGCACCGAGTCCTGGAGAATCTTGCGCCGCTTGGCCTCGTCGAATTCAGCGGTCGAATCAGCCAGTGCCTTGTCCACCAGCGGATTGCTGTAATGGCCCCAGTTGGAAGCGCCCTGCCCTTTGCTGCTATCGACCGTGGTCAGAATATTGGTCAGGGCATACGCCGCTTCGCCGGTGCCATTGCCCCAGGCAATCACGCTGATCGCCAGTTCATTCTTGTTGGCCTTGCCCGCGTACACCGCCCACGGCAATACCTCCAGCTGAACCTTGACGCCGATCCGCGTCCAGAACTGCGCCACCGCCTGCATGACCTCCGGTGCCTGCGGATAACGGTCGCCCGGCACATGCACAGTCAGTTGGAAGCCTTCGGGGAAGCCGGCCTGCGCCAGCAGATCCTTGGCCTGCTTGACGTCATAGGGGATGTTCTTGATCTGCGGGTTGTAACCGAACGTGTTGGCCGGCATCCATTGATTGGCTTCGGTTACGGTGCCTTGCATGATGCGCTCGTCGATGGCCGGACGATTGATCGCCAGGGACAGCGCCTTGCGCACCCGTACGTCCAGCAGCGGGTTTTCGGCCAGCGGCTTGCCCGCATTGTCGCGAATGAATTCGTTCGGGCCTGCTCGGAAACTTGGCTGAATGATCAGCGCACGCAGTCCCTGATAGGCGAAGACATTGACGTTCGGTGTTTTGCGCAGGCGCGCCACATCGGTAGGCGATACCTTGTCGATCACGTCGACATCGCCCGCCAGCAAGGCCGCAGTACGGTTGGCGGCATTGGCAATGAAGCGGAAATCAACCTTGTCCCAGGTCGGTCTGCCACCCCAGTAATTGTCATTGCGCGCGAATACCGTGCGATCGCCCGGCACGAACGAGACAAACCGGTAAGGACCGGTGCCGATCATCGCCTTGCCCGAGTTGTAATCGGCGCTGCTGGCTGCCGCACCGGCATGGCGACTGACGATGTAGATCGAATCGATGTCCGGCAGCAGGTTGGCATTGGGCGAACGGGTCTTGATGACCAGCGTGTGATCGTCCTTGGCCTTGATCGATTCAACGGTACGCATGGCACCTGCATAAGAGGCCACGCTGCCGGGTACGTTGCGCGCGCGCTCGAAGGAGAAGACCAGGTCATCAGCGGTCAGCGGCGTGCCATCCTGCCATTTGACATCATCACGCAGGGCGAACTCCCACGTGGTGTCGTCCACGACCTTCCAGCTCTTGGCCAGACCTGGCAGGGTTTTGTCATCACGGCGGCTGACCAGCGATTCGAAGGCATGCAAAGCCACCGAGCGGTCTCCGGCATAGTTATTGAGCTGTGGATCGAGGGAAGAGACCGGGTCGGCGTAACCGATGCGCAAGTCCTGTGCCGTGACACTGCCGGCAGCCAGCACGAGGGCCGACGCTAACAACGAACGAACGAGTGGTTTCATGGGTGATTCCTTGTACGCAATGGCAGAGGGTGACGGGCTTGAGGTGCCCGTTCAGCGTTGGTCATTCAGGTGACAGGCGCTCTGGTGATTCGGCGAAACCTCCCGCAGCGCTGGAACTTCCTCGCGACAGCGCGCCATGGCGTGCGGGCAGCGAGGGTGGAAATGACACCCGGCAGGCGGGTTCAGCGGGCTGGGGATTTCCCCTTGGATCGCGTCATAACGGGTACTGCGAATATCGAAGCGCGGGATCTGCGCCAGCAGCGCCTGGGTGTACGGATGATTGGCCCGCGCAAACAGGTCGTCGACCGACGCCGTCTCGACCACGCGGCCCAGGTACATCACGATGACCCGATCGCAGAGATGCTCGACGACGCCCAGGTCATGGCTGATAAACAGATAGGTCAGGCCCAGCTCGTCGCGCAGGTCCATGAACAGGTTGAGGATCTGTGCCTGAATCGACACGTCCAGCGCCGCCACCGACTCGTCGCACACCAGCAGTTCCGGTTGCACCGCCAGCGCACGGGCAATGCCGATGCGCTGGCGCTGGCCACCGCTGAACTGATGCGGATAGCGCTGGCGCAATTGCGGGCTGAGCCCGGCACGCTGCAATTGCGCACTGACGTAATCATCTGCGCCCTTGCGGTCGGTCAGGCCGTGCAACAGCGCACCTTCGCCGACGATCCGGTCGACTCGCAGACGCGGGTTGAGGCTTGACGAAGGGTCCTGAAAAATCATCTGCACTTTCAGGCGCAACGCCTTGCGCTCCTGCGTGGTAAGGCTATCCAGCGGTTTGCCGTCCACCAATGTGGTGCCTGAGGAGACCGGCAGCAGCCCGGCAACCATGCGCCCCAGGGTCGACTTGCCACAGCCCGACTCGCCCACCAGCCCGACCACTTCACCGCGCGCGATGCGCAGATCGACACGATCCACCGCATGGGTCACCGGTTTTGCACGGGTAAGGTGCAGCCGTTGCATAAGCCCCTGAAGAGAGCGCTCATCCACGGGTTTGCCGAAGGTCTTGCTGACCTGATGCAGCTCGATGAGGGGAATCTGATCACTGGGCATCGACCGCTCCTGGGTGAAAACAGCGAACCATCTGGCCCGGTCGCGCCTCGTGGGGTTGAGGCTCCTGCGCACAGATCTGCGAAGCTCGGGGACAGCGCGCCGCGAAAGCACAACCGACCGGCATCGACAGCAGGTCGGGTGCCATGCCCGGAATCTGCCGCAGGCGCTGGCCGCGCTGGTTGCGACTTGGCAGGCTGTCGATCAGCCCTTGGGTGTAGGGGTGCTGCGGACGATCCAGTACATCGGCGACCGGACCCTGCTCGACGATGCGTCCGGCGTACATCACCGCCACATCGTCAGCCAGCCCCGCGATCACGGAAAGATCATGGGTGATCCAGATCAGCGAAGTGCCCTGCTCGCGCACCAGCTTCTGCACTTCACTGAGAATCTGCGCCTGAATGGTCACGTCCAGCGCCGTGGTCGGCTCATCGGCGATGATCAGGTCCGGTGCATGCAGCAGTGCGATGGCAATCGCCACCCGCTGGCGCATACCGCCGGACAACTGATGCGGATAGGCGCGCAGACGTTCTTCAGGGCTGGCGATGCCCATCAGCGCCAGCGTGCGACTGGCGTGTTCGCGGGCCTCGCGCTTGCTCATCGGGCTGTGTGCCCGCACCGCCTCGATCATTTGTGTATCGACCCGCAGCACCGGGTTGAGGGTCATCATCGGGTCCTGAAAGATCATCGCTACCCGGTTGCCCTGAATGTCACGCAGTTGCGAGGCAGACAGTCTGGTCAGATCGCGGCCCTTGAACAGCACCTCGCCACCGCTGATGCGCCCAGGCTCATCGACAAGGCCGAGGATCGAAAAACCGGTGACCGACTTGCCCGAACCGGACTCACCGACCAGACCCAGAATGCGTCCCGGCTCTACGCGCAGTGACACATCGCGCACCGCCGGCAACACTCCGGCGCGGGTATGAAACGAGGTGCACAGGCCCCGCACATCCAGAGTCGGCTGTCGGACGGTAGTGGGCGCCAATGGCGCGTCGGGCAGGCTCATCGCTGCAGCCTCGGGTTGAGAACATCACGCAGCCGGTCACCGACAAGGTTGATGGCCACAATAGTGATCAACAGCGCCAGGCCCGGAAACAGACTGATCCAGTATTCATTGCTGAGCATGTATTGAAAGCCGTTGGCAATCAGCAGCCCCAGCGACGGCTCGGTGACCGGCACGCCCAGGCCCAGGAACGACAGGGTCGCTTCCAGAGTGATGGCGCGGGCGATCTGCAAGGCGCCGATCACGATCAGCGGGGGCAGGCAGTTGGGCAGAATGTGACCAACTACAATTCGCAGCGGACCTATGCCCTGCCCGCGCGCCGCATCGACGTATTCACGGCGGCTTTCGGTCAGCGCCTGACCGCGTGCGGTACGCGCGTAATAGGCCCATTCGAGCAATATCAGGGTCAGCATCACGTTGCCGACGCCCTTGCCCAGCCAGGCCAGAATCATCAGCGCCATCAGAATCACCGGAAACGACAGCAACAGGTCGACCAGACGCATCAGCAAGGCATCGAGCCAGCCACCGACATACGCAGACACCAGCCCGAGCAGCGTACCGAGCACTGCCGCAATCAACGCCGAGCCGATGCCGACCCACAGGCTGATGCGCAGACCGTAGATGATCGCCGAAACCAGATCGCGGCCCTGACCGTCAGTGCCCAGCCAATAGGTGTAACCGCTGTCCACATTGAGGCTGCTAGGCGGCATGCGCGCGTCCATGACGTTGAGCTGCATCAGGTCGTAGGGGTTCTGCACCACAATCCACGGCGCCAGGGCTGCAACCAGGACAATGATCAGCAGGACCACCAGGCCCGTCACCGCCGTGGGCGAACTGAAGAACTCGGTCAACACTCGTCGCCAGGGCGACTGGGCCTGCAGCAGCGTGCTGCCGATCGGGGCTTTTTCAATGACATTCATCGGGATGCCTCGATGCGTACGCGTGGGTCGAGCAGGTAATACAAGCCGTCGACGATCAGGTTGAGCACCACGAAAATCACTACGACCACCATCAGGTAAGCGACCACCACCGGGCGGTCGAGCATGTTGATGCTGTCGAGGATCAGCTTGCCGGCACCCGGCCAGGCGAAAATGCTTTCAGTCACTACGGCATAGGCGATGGTCGAGCCCAGTTCCATGGCCAGCACCGTCACCACCGGAATCATGGTGTTGCGCATGACGTGCATACACATCACGCGCATCGGTGACAGACCCTTGGCCCGGGCGAATTTGACGAATTCCTGGGGCAGCACTTCGCGCACACCCGCACGGGTCAGACGCAGCACCAGCGAAATCTTGAACAGCGCCAGGTTCAGCGCTGGCAACAACAGGTGCTGCAAACCGTCCAGCGTCAGCCATGACCATTGCACGCCCAGCCACTCACGGGTTTCGCCGCGGCCGCTGGCCGGCAGCCAGCCCAGGGAGATGGAGAACAGCATGATCATCATCAATGCCACCCAGAACGCAGGCAGCGAAAAGCCGACAATGCTGGCGGCCATCATCAGTCGGGACAGCGGATGCTCGGGGTACATACCGGCAAACATGCCCAGCGGCACACCGATGACCACCGCCAGAAACAGAGCACTGAACGCCAGCTCGAACGTGGCGGGCAAGCGCTGCAGGATCAGGCGCATGGCGTCCTCGTGATACACGAAGCTTTGCCCCAGATTGCCGTGAACCGCACCCTTGAGAAAAATCAGGTACTGCTGCCACAGAGGCTGGTCCAGGCCCAAATGCGCGATGGCCTGCAGACGCTCGGCCTGATTGAGGTCTTCACCGACCAGAATGTCCATCGGGTTGCCGATGGCATTGAGGCCGACGAACACCACCAGCGTCATCAACAGGATGACCAGCAACGATTGAGTCAGCCGACGCAGCGCCCAGCCGATCATTGGCGCAGCTCTGCGGCGCTTGGCTGGCTGACCACCCACTCATCGCCCAGCAGTTCTGGCTCGGCGTAATCGAGCATGGTGTCGAAATGCAGGGCGATGTCCTCGTTGAACAACTGCCCGACCAAGGCATGGGCCAGACGTTTGGAACCTTCGCTGATGGCAGGAATATCCCCGGACACCGCGCCATAGCTCAACGCTGCCGGATAACTGAAGCAGTGAATGTGGTTCAGCCCCGGGCAGGCGCCTGGAATCTTTTCCTGAAATTCAAAGCAGTTGCCCAGATCCGGCAGTACAGCCAGCTCAGCATCGGTTTCGCCGCTCGGCGCTTCGAAGCGATCCTGCCAGACACGGATCTGCGAAGAGAATGGCGCAAATTCCGGGCGCTGCCGGAAGTCGGTGCGAAACCCGGTGGCAAATACCACGAAGTCTGCCTCGATACGGGCCTTCGGCGTATTCAGCCAGACGCCTCCAGCAGCGCTCTCTTCGACGGAAAGCACCGGGCTGTCGAGCATGAACCGCGCCTTGCCGGAAGCGGACACTCTGAGCGTACTCCCGCGAGGTGGTGGCACTTGTTGGGTATTGAGGTAGTGGCGAATGCGCCATTTCCAGATGTCCGGCAGGCGCCAGTAGCCATGCACCATGCCAGGATTGCCGACGCCCTTGCCTTTGTTGACACGCGGCAGCTCGGCGCGCCGGATCAGCAGATCGACCCGCGTCGCGCCAGCCTCCAGCGCCGTGGCGGCGCTGTCCATCGCCGAGGCGCCACCGCCAATGACCGCAACGCGCTTGCCGGCGAACCAGCTGTCCTGCAGACCCGCCGCCGAATGCGTCCACAAATGCTCCGGCAGCTGCCGGGCAAAATCCGGCACCCAAGGACCTCCCAGGCCGTCACGGCCCGTGGCGAGTACCACATGGCGGGCCAGTAGGAATCGTGTCTGTACCGGCGTGACAACGTCCAGTTCAATCAGGCCGTCCGCTCTGGGCGCTACCCGGCTTATACGGTGCTCGTTGCGTACGTCCAGTGCCAGTACCTTGCGATACCAGCGCAGGTACTCGGCCCATTGCAAACGAGGAATCTTGTCCAGCAACGCCCAGCCATCGACGCCGAATTGCGCTTCGTACCAGGCGCGAAACGTCAGCGCCGGCAAGCCAAGCGCCGGTCCGGTCAACTGCTTTGGCGAACGCAGGGTCTGCATCCGCGCAGTGGTGGCCCAAGGGCCTTCGAAACCTGCTGGTGACTGATCGAAAATGACCGCCGCTACGCCGAGATTGCGCAGCTCGGCGGACAGGGCAAGACCGGCCATGCCTCCACCGATAATCGCCACGTCGAGCACGGCCTGCCCTGCGCTGATCCTGGGCTTGACCCATGGCTTGGCGGGCAGATCCAGCCAGGCCAGATCCTGCTGCAAGCGAGCTTCCAGGGCGGCCAGGCCAGCGGGTGCGTTCACATCGGACATTGATCGGTACTCGAAAAAATGATCGGGCCACAAGCCCGAGCCTTGATTCAAAGCACTTCAAGAATCATTCCAATATTGTGCTAAATGAATTCTTAAAGGCTTTGAATGCTTAATTCGAATAGTAAAAGCCGATTTTTATTCTCGCAACGCGCAAAAAAGCATATTTATATTCCCAAATGGAATTTAAGCAAATTTTGAAGGGTGTGAAACGAGGCGTTATCCAGGGTATTCATGGGCGCGCTGCGTCCGATCTTCAGTCTTGCGCGCACGACGACAGGCGTTACCGATGCCTGGGGCTGAATGCTGCCAGCATTGCCCACTCACTCGGCATAAATGCTCTGTAACAGGGCATCATGCGCGCTGGCTTCGTGCATGATCATTTCCGGCAAGAGGATTTTTGCGCTGTCGGCAATTTCATTGATCAGCGCGCTCGCCACGTCCGACAACGGGCTGGCGAAGGCTGAAATCAGTCCGAAGAAAAACGGAATGTTGCAGGCGATCGGCCTGACCACCACGCCCTGCACCGGCACCCCCATCGCCGTGAACGGATCGACCAGTGCAATGCCCAGCCCGACCCTGGCCATCTGCATGGCAATCAGCGACGTATTGGTGTCCAGCATACGCGGCGGCTGACCACCCGCAGCCTGAAACGCCTTGTCGATGCGTCGACGAAAGCGATACGGGTTGGCCATGGTGATCAGCGTGTGCTGACGCAGCAGCTCCATCGACAGCACCTCATGCGCGGCCAGCGCCGAATCGGCGGGCAATACCGCCACACAAGGCGCCTCGCCGATCCAGTGGATTTCCAGACCACGATGCTCCAGCGGCAGGCTGACCGCTCCCAGATCCATGGTTTTCGACAGGACAGCCTGAACCACATTCTCCGGGGACATGCTCTGTAGCTGAATCTGTTGCGGACGCAGATGCTCGGGCAGGCGCGACAAGGCCGCAGGCAACAGACCGGCTGCCAGGGCCGAGATCGCCACCAGCTTGATCTGGTGGTTCTCCTCCTGGGCAATGTGCTGCGCACGCTGGTGGATGTTGCGCACCCCCAGCAGCGCACTTTCCACTTCGCCATACATCATGAACGCCTTGTGGGTAGGCGTGACCTTCGGCCCGCTGCGTTCGAACAACGCAAAGCCCAGTTCCTGCTCAAGTTCCTGAATGGCCCGGGTGACCGAGGGCTGAGATCGGCCGAGCATTTTCCCTGCCGCCGTGACACTGCCTGCCGACATGACCGCCGCGAAGGCTTCGAGCTGACGCAAATCCATAAGCATGCCTTGATCGATACACCGCCAATGAGGACGCACGACACAGTGCTCCCCGGTTCAAAGCGCGAAAGTCTACACGCTGGTAGCGTCTGGCGTGAGCAAGCAGCTCATCCGGCGATCATTACCCGGTTTCGGCCCTGCTGTTTGCCCATGTACAGCGACGTGTCGGCACGATTGAGGGCCAGCTGAAACGCCTCGCCGGTGGCGATGGTCGCCACAGCGACTGTGGCGCTGACGGCAATGACGCGCTCATTGATCCGCCCGGCCTCCTCGGCGATACGCCGCCAGATACGTTCGGCCGCGCGCAGCGCATCTTCGGGCGAGGTGTCAGGCATGAGCACCAGAAACTCCTCGCCGCCCCAACGCGCCGCCATATCGCTGCTGCGCACGCTTGAACCGATGATCTCGGCCACACGTTGCAGAACCACATCGCCGGTTTCATGCCCGTGGACATCATTGATCTGTTTGAAATGATCGATGTCGAGCAGGATCAACGAAGCCGACAGCCCCTGCCGCCTGGCTTCCAGCTCGCGTATGCGATGCAGCACTCGTCTGCGCGTGTAGAGATTGGTCAGGCTGTCGCGGTTGGCGATATGAAACAGGCTCAGTTGCATCGACGAGGTGAAACGTACCGACAATGCAGTGGCGTAAATCGACAGTGTGGTTGCTGTGAGTACGTTGACAATACCGAACGCATTGAGCACGTTCTGGCTTAGACCGGATCCCTGCCCCGTGTATCGGCGAAAGGCGAAGCAGCCCACCAGCGACAGCAGGATCGCCACGCTGTAGACAATGCGTCTGACGACGTTCAGTTGAAAGGTGAAGGCGATGATGGGAATCACACAGAATATGTAAAAGCTGAAGTTGCTTTCCCAGCCCAGTTGCCATGTCGCGAGCACGGCATGGCCGATGATCTCCAGGCACATCAGCTGTCCGGCCTGCCGATGCCGACGCCTGCGGATCAGGTGAATGCAACTGACGTAAACCAGTGTGCTGACGATGTTTGCCACCCACATGATCTTCATGCCCAGCCCCAGGAACACTGTCAGCAACACACAGTGAATGCCCAGAGCGACATAGACGATCGGGGTGATGTGGTTCCAGAACTGGATAGCCGTGTCCTTGAACAGCTGGGTGCGGTCTTCCGTCGGAAGGCTCATCATCACGTTATCTCGAAAAGCAGGTGGAATATGACCATCAGCGTAGGGTTGAGATCATGATGTATTGTCGGCGCGAGCCGACGCCGCTTTATGCAGCGACTGGATAATATGCTTGTCTACGGCGCCCGAACACCGTGAATGCCGTAAGGAGTCAAATGGACATCATCGAGCCCGGGTAGTGCAATCCGATGCCTGATTTTTTCCTGTTCCGCTGGCCGTCGGCAGCGACCGACAACGTGCAGTCGTTTGCACCCACTCGCAGTGGATGGCGGTTTTTCGTCGTTTTACAGTAGCGATCCCGATTCGCCGGAAATACTATCGGGGCCGGACATGATGTTGATCACGCATTGCCCGTCAGCCCGCCAAGATGCAGGCAGCCCTGAATGATTCGGAAGGAAGCGTACCGATGGAACGTCTCACCGCAAAAGACTTTGCTCCTGAACTGCTTGAGCTTTATGACTACTACGCACACGGCAGGATCAATCGGCGCGAGTTTCTCGATCGTGCAGCGCTGTTTACCTTTGGCGGCCTTACCGCCAGTGCGCTGCTTGCCTCGCTGAGCCCCAACTACGCGCTCGCCGAACAGGTTGAATTCACCGACCCGGACATTATTGCCGAGTACGTTTCCTACCCATCGCCCAAGGGACATGGTCAGGTTCGCGGCTATCTGGTACGGCCGGCCAAAGCGGCCGGAAAAGTACCGGCAGTGGTTGTGGCACATGAGAATCGCGGCTTGAACCCCTACATCGAAGACGTGGCGCGCCGCGTTGCCAAAGCCGGTTTCATTGCGCTGGCACCTGATGGACTGTCATCGGTCGGCGGCTATCCGGGCAACGATGACAAGGGCCGTGAGCTGCAGCAGACGGTCAACCCGGAAAAGCTCATGAACGACTTCTTTGCCGCCATCGAGTGGCTGATGAAGCATGACGCGACCACCGGCAAGGTCGGCATCACCGGTTTCTGCTACGGCGGCGGTGTGGCCAATGCCGCGGCGGTTGCGTATCCGGAGCTGGGCGCAGCGGTGTCGTTCTACGGGCGTCAGCCCAATGCCGAAGACGTGGTGAAGATCAAGGCGCCAATGATGATTCACTACGGCGAACTGGATACTCGTATCAACGAAGGCTGGCCAGCCTATGAAAAAGCCTTGAAAGCTGCGGGCAAAACGTACGAAACGTACATTTATCCGGGCGCCAATCATGGTTTTCACAACGACTCCACCCCACGTTACGACGAAGCAGCGGCGAAACTGGCCTGGGACCGCACATTGGGGTGGTTCAACAAGTATCTGGTTTAAGTTCTGACCGAACGGCGCGGCACAGATCGGTGACGCAGAGCGTCACGCAAGGCATTCCCACGCTGGAGCGTGAGGAACGATCATCCACTATCGTGCGACGCTCCGCGTCCTCATGCCGTTCTGGACGCTCCGCGTTCTCCTTGTGATGCGGAGCGTCGCCCACTGCGTCCCCACGCTTGAGCGTGCGGCACGATCAGCCACTATCGTGCGACGCTCCGCGTCGTCATGCCGTTCTGGACGCTCCGCGTCCTCCTTGTGATGCGGAGCGTCGCTCACTGCGTCCCCACGCTTGGGCGTGCGGCACGATAGTCTCAACTATCACAGCGCCCGCGCACCCTCTCCAGCAGCACCTGCAATGGATGCTGCACCACTTTGCCGTCCTGGCGCTTGACCTGGCTGCGGCATGAGTAGCCATCAGCGACCAGCCGGCCGTCACCGCCATGCCGGGCTACCAGTGGCTGCCAGGACTGACGGTAGATGGTGTCGCTGGTTTTCGCGTTTCGGGTTTCATGCCCATAGGTGCCGGACATCCCGCAGCAACCGCTGGCCAGCACCTCCAGCTTGAGCCCGGCGCGGGCGAAGGCTTTCTGCCAGAGGCCGACACTGGCAGGCTCGTTGGTCTTCTCAGTGCAATGCGGCAGGAAGTAGTACGTTTCTGCCGACGCTCCATCGCGACCTTCCTCGACCGTAGACGCCAGCCATTCCTGCGGCAGCATGACCTCGGGCACATTCTCACTGCCCAATGTCTTGCTGTACTCCTGGCGATAGACCAGGGTCATGGCCGGGTCCAGACCGATCAACGGGATACCGTACCCGGCCAGCTTGCCAAGCGACTGGCTGTTGAAAGCGGCAGCCTTCTCGAACGCCTGCAGAAAACCCTGCACCTGCAGCGGCTTGCCATTGGGCGCAAACGGCGCGAGGTAGACCTGATAACCGAGACGCGAAATCAGCTCCAGCCAGTCTGCCGCCAGCGGGGTTTCGAAGTATCGGGTGAATGCATCCTGAACCAGCACCACCGTGCGCTTGCGCTCCTCCTCGCTCAGAGCGGCCAGACGCTGCGGCGTGGCAATGCCCACATTCCAGCGGGCGCAGGCCGCGCGGAAGTCGGTCAGACTCAATAACGGGCTGTCGACCATACCGGCTACATGCTCAAGCAGGTAACGCACTGGCTTTGCGCCCATGATCGCGTTGTACAGCTTCGGAAAGCGCGCCAGGTGCGGGATGCTGAACTCCAGCGAGCCAATCAGGTAATCCTTGATCGGGCGCAGGTAGCGGCTGTGATACAGCTCGAGAAAGCGCGAACGGAACTCGGGCACGTTGACCTTCACCGGGCATTGTCCCGCGCAGGACTTGCAGGCCAGGCAACCGGCCATGGCGTCGTAGACTTCGTGGGAGAAATCCTTCTGCCCCGTCACCCTGGCTACGCTGTTGACGGTTCGCTCGGCAAGACTTTTCAGCACATTGGCACTGCGCGCCCTGGCGCTGGCGGTGAGCACATCGACGTCCTGCTCACCTTGCAGGCGCAGCCATTCCCTGACCAGCGAAGCGCGGCCCTTGGGTGAGTGAATGCGGTCACGGGTGGCTTTCCAGGACGGGCACATGGCGTCATCGGTGTCATAGTTGTAACAGGCGCCATTGCCATTGCAGTGCAGCGCGCTGTCGTAGCTTTGCCAGACCCGTTCGTCGATCGTGCGATCCAGATCGCCGCGCAACGTCACCTCATCCACCAGCGTCAGGCGCGCTTCCGGCACGCTGGCAGGCGTGGCGATCTTGCCGGGGTTGAGCTGGTTGAACGGGTCGCAGGCGGCCTTGAGGGCCTGCAACGCGGGATACAGCTCGCCGAAATATTCAGGCACGTATTGCGAACGCAGGCCCTTGCCATGCTCGCCCCACAGCAGCCCGCCGTAGCGCTTTGTCAGCGCGGCGACGGCGTCGGAGATTGGCCGAATCAGCGCAGCCTGCGCGGGGTCCTTCATGTCCAGAATCGGCCGCACGTGCAGCACGCCGGCATCCACATGACCAAACATGCCGTATTGCAGCCCGTAGCTGTCCAGCAGCGCACGGAACTCCTGAATGTAATCGGCGAGATTTTCCGGTGGCACGGCAGTGTCTTCGACAAACGGCTGTGGTCGCGCTTCACCCTTGACGTTGCCGAGCAACCCCACCGAGCGCTTGCGCATGGTGTACACGCGGTTCACTGCCGCGCTGCCAGCCGCCAGCGTGTGGCCGAGGCGCACCACCGACGTGTCGGTCTGCAGGTGCGCAACGAACGCATGAACGCGCTGCTCGACTTCACTCAACTCATCGCCGCTGAATTCGATCAGGTTGATGCCCAGCGTCGGCGTCGCAGGGTCTTGGGGGAAATACTCGGCCACGCCATGCCAGACGATATCCTGCATGGCCAGCATCAGCACCTTGGAGTCCACGGTCTCGATGGACAGCGGTTTGTGCGCCATCAACGCCTTGGCGTCGCGCAGGGCGTCCATGAAACCGGCATAGCGAACGTTGACCAGAATCGAATGTTTGGGGATCGGCAGGACATTGAGCCGGGCCTCGACGATAAACCCCAGCGAACCTTCAGAACCGCAGAGCACGCTGTTGAGGTTGAAACGGCCGTCTTCCTCGCGCAGGTGCGCCAGATCGTAGCCGGTCAGGCAGCGGTTTAGCGGCGGAAAGACCTCCTTGATCAATTGTGCCTGCGTATCGGCAATCTCCTGCGCGCAGCGATAGACGTCGCCGGCGCGGTCGACGCGTGCCTGTTCGCTGGCCAGCTGCCCGGCACTCAATGCATGGCTGTTGACGTACGAACCGCCCAGCAACACCGTGGACAGCTCAAGGACGTGATCACGGGTCTTGCCGTAGGTGCAACTGCCCTGCCCGCTGGCATCGGTGTTGATCATGCCGCCAATCGTGGCGCGGTTGGAGGTCGACAGTTCCGGCGCGAAAAACAGCCCGTGCGGCTTGAGCGCGGCATTGAGCTGGTCCTTGACCACACCGGTCTGCACGCGCACCCAACGTTCCTCGACGTTGATCTCGAGAATCGCGTTCATGTGCCGCGACAGGTCGACCACCACACCATCGGTCAGCGATTGCCCGTTGGTCCCGGTGCCGCCGCCCCGCGGGGTCAACACTACCTGTTTGTGCTCGGGCCGCGCTGCCAGCCGGGCGACGATTGCGACGTCATGGCTGTCCATCGGGAACACGGCGGCCTGTGGCAGGCGCTGGTAGATGGAGTTATCAGTGGCCAGCACTGTGCGCGAACCATGGTCACGGGCTATTTCGCCACGAAAGCCGCCCTCCGCCAAGGCATTGAGGAAACGGTCATAGTGACCGACCTGCTCGGAAGTCGGTTTCAACAGCGCAATCATGGTGGTCTTCCTCGCTAGGCGTTTTATATGCAAAGCACGTATGCTTCGAAACGCTCGAATGCATGGCGTTATCAACGGTTAGCGTGATTCTCCGGCCTGTCATGCTTCGGTGCAAACGTAAAACCTGCCGTTTTTCCATGAGTTTTATGAATGAACACCCGAAGACTGACGCCCTCGATGTCGCTGCTGCTCGCCTTCGAGGCGGCCGCCCGGCATGGCAGCTTTACCAAGGCCGCAGACGAACTGGCCCTGACCCAGAGCGCCGTCAGCCGGCAGGTACAGGCGCTGGAGGCGCAGCTGGAAGTCGAGCTGTTCAAGCGTGACGGCAGGCGCATCGAGCTGACCACCGCAGGCGCGCTGTATCAGCATGAGCTGGCTGCCGCGCTGGGCCGCATCCGCAGTGCAACTCTGCAAACCATCGCGCACAAGGCCGAAGGCGGCACTCTGCACCTGGCCGTGCTGCCCACCTTCGGTTCGAAGTGGCTGCTGCCGCGGATGAATGACTTTTACACCCGGCATCCGGGCTATGTGGTGCATATCCATTCACGCATCGTGCATGCCGACCTGACGCCCGCCGCCAGCGAAATGAACGCGATCATTTGTGCCGGCAACGGCAACTGGCCCGGTTACATCGCCCATCCGCTGGTCAGTGAAAAACTGGTGGTCATTGCCAGCCCGGCTGCCCTTGCCGGCTACCAGTCGATGACCCCGACGCAGGTGGCCCAGCATTCGTTGCTGAGCGTGGTGTCCCGACCCAATGCCTGGTCGGACTGGTTCGACAGTAATCGCCTGGATCACCACATCATGCGCCCCGGCCCGAGTTTCGAACTGACCTCGCACCTGATCCAGGCCGTCGCGGCCGGCATTGGTATCGCACTGGTACCGCGCATTCTGGTGCAGGACGAAATCCACAGCGGCGAACTGGTCACCCTGTTCGAGCCTCTGGACAGCGGACGCAATTACTACCTGGCCTACGCCACGCGCTTTCAGAACCTGCCATCGCTGTGCGTGTTCAGGGACTGGCTGCTGTCGACGCCGTTTCCCGACCCTTTGTAAAACCTGCCCGCAACAGGAGCCACTGTGCGTATCGAGCCCCTTCCGCCGCTGCAGAACCTGATCGCTTTCGAAGCCGCCGTCCGGCATGGCAGTTTCACCCGTGCCGCCACCGAACTGAACCTGACCCAAAGCGCGATCAGCCGTCAGGTCGCGCAACTGGAGGAGTTTCTCGGCCGCGCGCTGTTTCGTCGTGAACACAAGCGCATTCATCTGACGGTCGCCGGGCAGATTTACGCCGAGCAGATCCAGCGCGTACTGACCCTGTGCGCCGAGGCCACCGCCCAGGTGATCACTCACAGCGGCGATCAGCAACTGACCCTGGCCTGCTCCAGTGGCGTGGCGGCGTTGTGGCTGGGGCCTTTGCTGGGACGTTATCGCGATGCCTTCCCGGCCGTGGATATCCGCCTGCGCGTGGTCGACGGGCTGGATTCGCTGATTCGCGCCGAATTCGATCTGGCGTTGTATTTTCTGCGCGAAGTCTCACCGGCGGGTCTCGACAGCCGTCTGCTGTTCGCCGAATCGGTCAACGCCTACTGCTCGCCCGACTACCTGGACGGGCGTCTGCTGGAGCCCGCGCAACTGCTGGAACATTGCCTGCTGATGCTCGAAGACGGCCAGCGTCAATGGCTGTCGTGGGGTGACTGGTTCGGCCGCCAGGGTGTCGATGCGTCGCTGATCCGCAAGCGCATGACCGTCAACCTGTATCCGGTGCTGGTCGACCTGGCCGTCGCCGGGCACGGCATCGTGCTCGGCTGGCAGCCGATGATCGATCGTCACGTGCGGTCCGGCGCGCTGGTGCCGGCCTGCCGCAAGAGCGTTGGTGCGGTAGGCGGCTATTACTTGCTGACACCCAGCGGCAAGACGCCGCGGCGTGCCGCACGCGCCTTCGAGAAATGGCTGGCAGACGAAATAGCCACACTGGTTCCACCGCTCTGAAACCTGCATGCGCCTGGCGCATGCAAATCTGCGTAATAAGCGTTTTCTTAAAATCGGTCCAGCGCCTACTCTCGACTGAAACGGGCAAAAAGACCTGACTCAGCCGCACTCACACCCACCCTGCCCCTCAATCAATGCAGCCGATGCAGGGGGCTTCCCTGCGTGTATCGCATGCAGGAGCTTATCCAGTGAGCACACCACAATCCTCTGCTTCACGCACCCATGAACAAAAGGCACGCCGCGCGGTGATCGCCACTGTCATCGGCAATGGCCTTGAATGGTTCGACTTCACGGTCTACAGCTTCTTCTCGGTGATCATCGCCAAGGTGTTCTTCCCCACTGGCAGCGAACTGACTTCTTACCTGCTGGCGCTGGCAACCTTCGGGGTGGGCTTTTTCATGCGCCCGGTGGGCGGCATTGTGCTGGGCATCTACAGCGACAAGCGCGGGCGCAAGGCGGCATTGTCGCTGACCATCCTGCTGATGGCGCTGGGTACGCTGATCATCGGGCTGACGCCCAGCTTTGCGCAGATCGGTTATCTGGCACCGCTGCTGATTGTCCTGGCGCGCCTGCTGCAAGGGTTCTCTGCCGGTGGCGAGATGGGCAGCGCCACGGCGTTTCTCACCGAGCATGCGCCTGAGGGCAGAAAAGCCTTCTACTCCAGCTGGATTCAGGCCAGCATCGGCGTCGCGGTGCTGCTGGGTTCCGCGCTGGGCGCGGTGCTCTCCAGTCACCTGACCCAGGCTCAGCTCGAAAGCTGGGGCTGGAGGGTGCCGTTTCTGATCGGCACGCTGATCGGGCCGGTCGGCTTCTATATTCGCAGCCGGGTTGACGAGACACCTGCCTACAAGGCTGCAAAACCGGTCGAGTCGCCGCTGCGTGAACTGATCAAGACCTACCCGCGACAGACCCTGATCAGCTTTTCGCTGGTCGTGCTCTGGACCGTCTGCACCTATGCCATCCTGTTTTACATCCCGTCCTACGCCCAGCGCGTGCTCGGCCTGCCGTCATGGATGGGCTTCAGCGCGGGCATGATGGGCGGCGCGGTGCTGATCGTCGCCACGCCGATTGTCGGCGCCCTGGCCGACCGCAGCGGGCATCGCCCCTGGCTGCTGGGCTCGGCCATTGCCATCTTCCTCAGCGCCTACCCGATGTTTCTGTTCATCAATCAGATGCCGGGGCTGTTTTCACTGCTGGTCTTCGAGCTGGTGCTCGGCCTGCTGATTTCCGCTTACATCGGCTCGATCCTCGCAGCCTTCGGTGAATTGCTGCCAACCCACGTGCTGTCCACCGGACTTTCGGTGGCCTACAACTTCGCCGTCACGATCTTCGGCGGTTTCGCCACCTTCACCATCACCTGGCTGATTGCCTCGACCGGCAGCAACCTGGCGCCGGCCTTCTACATCATGTTCGCCGCCATCGTCAGCGGTATTGGCGCACTGCTTTATCACGACCGTGCGCCTGCGGCCCATCAACCTTTGTCTGGAGCTTACCAATGAGTACCACTGAATCCACACGCCTGATCCTGCGCAACGGCCGCCTGCTGGACGTGCAACAAGGGCAATTGATTTCGGGCCAGGAGGTCGTGATCGAGGGTGAGCGCATTGTCGAGGTGCACGCCGAGGGTGAACCGGCCCCGGCTGGCGCTCAGGTCATCGATCTGGGTGGCAAAACTTTGATGCCCGGTCTGATCGACTGCCATGTGCATGTGCTGGCTTCCAACGCCAATCTGGGCATGAACGCCCTGCAACCCAACGCAATCATCATGTACCGCGCCTTGCCGATTCTGGCGGCGATGCTCGACCGTGGTTTTACCACCGTGCGCGATGCCGGCGGCGCTGACTGGGCGCTGGCCCGTTCGATTCAGATGGGGCTGATTCCCGGCCCGCGCATCTTCGCATCGGGCAAGGCGCTGTCGCAGACCGGCGGCCATGGCGACATGCGTGCGCGCGGCGAACTGCTGCTCAACGAGCCCTGCTCCTGCTGCTTCCGTGCCGGGGCCATTGCCCGCGTGGTGGATGGCGTCGACAACGTGCGCCTGGCGGTGCGCGAAGAGCTGCAGCAAGGCGCCAACCAGATCAAGATCATGGCCTCGGGCGGTGTGTCCTCGCCAACCGACCCGATTGCCAATACCCAATACAGCGAAGCTGAAATCCGCGCCATCGTCGACGAGGCCGCCGCCGCGAACACGTACGTCATGGCCCACGCCTACACCGCCCGGGCGATTCGCCGCGCCATCGAATGCGGCGTCAGAACCATCGAACATGGCAACCTGGTCGATGCCGACACCGCGCGGCTGATGGCCGAAAAAGGCGCATTCGCGGTGCCCACCCAGGTCACTTACGAAATGCTCGCCGAATATGGCGAACGCTTCGGCCTGCCTGCAGACTCGGTCGCCAAGATCGAGGATGTGCGTCAGGCCGGGCGCAATGCCCTGCTGCTGTTCGCCGAAGCGGGCGTACCGATGGGCTATGGCTCGGATTTACTGGGGGAAATGCACGAGTACCAGACTCATGAGTTGAAGATTCGCGCCGAACTGCTGGGTAATCTGGCAGCGTTGCGCAGTGCCACAAGTGTCGCGGCGCAGATCCTTCAGCGTGAAGGCGAACTGGGCTGTATAGCCGTCGGCGCGATGGCCGATCTGCTGGTGGTGGATGGCGACCCGCTGAGCGACATCAGTTGCCTGGTCGGTCAGGGCGAGCGCCTGGCGATGATTATCCAGGGCGGTCAGGTGCGCAAGAACACCCTGGCCTGACGCGTGGTCGTAGTCGTGGTCAGTGAGCGTTGCGGTCCCAGATCCAGTTCCACACACCGGGCAAGCTGACAGGCTCGCCCGCTCCCTTGACCGTTCGGGCCAGTGCCGCGCGCTGCAACTGCGCGCTGTCGTCATAGAACGGCTTGTCGGCGAGCCGCACGCCGGTCTGCGCGGCACTGTCGACCAGAATCTGCAGGTACTCCCGCGCATGCCGCGCGGTGTAGCGGTTCAGGTCATGGAAGGTCACCACTACCGGAGTCACGCCATCAACCGTAGGCAGTTCTCCGGCGGCAATCCGCTCGCGCACCTGCGAGAGCTGGCTGACCATGTTGGAGCGGCGACGCAGGCTGAAGTTATAGCCCCAGATCTTGCCGTCATTGGCACTCAGGTCAGTGAGCAGTACCTGCAGATGGTGGCGCTGATAGGCGCTGAACGTGCGCTTGTCATAGTTCCAGAACGGCGGACGCAGCAAGGTGGTCGGCACGCCCGTGATCGAGGCAATGATCGCGCAGCCCTGGGTCAGGGATTGCTCCAGCGCCTCATCACTCAGCGAACGGTGGTTGGTGTGATGCGGCGTGGCGGTGTGAAAGCCCAGCAGGTGCCCTTCTTCATACTGACGGCGCATGATCGCCCGGCCCTGATCGCTGTTACCCGCACCGGTTGCGCCAGTCTGCACGAAGAAAACCGCCTTGATGCCCGGCTGCAGCGGGTTGTCGGCCAGGCTGTCGAGCACGGTAATGCTGGGGTTGTAGAACGTTGAGGCGCTCGGGCCATCGTCGAAGGTCAGCAGAAAGCGCACCGGTGGCTGTTGCTGCAGCTGCGCGGTGGTTTTCGCGGTCAGGGGGATCGGCGCACTGATGCAGGCCGACAGGCTCGCAGCGATGGCCAGTACGCAAAAAGCCTTGAGCACGAACTTGATCACGGTAGGGAATCCTGTGGCCGATCTGCTGAAGCGCACGCATGATCAGCCACAGGCGCGGCAAACACAATCACTGCCGCCCGAAGTTTATCGGCACCGAAACAACTCATGCGGTTGAAGTCTGCATGGCTTACCGGCATATGCTGGCAGTCGATGGCCTGCCGATGCAGGCTGTGATCGATATCAGGATCGTGCAGGTAGACAAAATCGCTGTCGCAGTCGGTGACCATCACCCAGTGCGGTGCCTTGGAGCGTGTCAGGCGGTAACTGCTGATCAGCACCAGCGGCTTGCCGCCGTCTGCCAGCAGGCCTGGCAGGTTCAGCGAGCGATTGGGCAGTGTCTGCACACCGGCGGTTTGCAGCGCATCACAGAACTGCTCGTGAACCAGGCGAATCACCTGTTTCTTGTTGTCACTGCGTACGCCGCCGAGAAACAACGGGCCTGAGACCGACACCAGCAGCTTCACCGCAAAGCCCCGTCGAAGAACCGCCAGCGCAAGCCCCTGAGGACTGCAGCCGCCGTGGCCGGAGGTCATGAACACCGTGGTCGCCTCGCGCCAGATCTGCAATTCTTCGGCACGCCCCATCGAGCGCGCAGGTTGCAGGGCTTTCATGGCCATCAACAGACAGGCAGGGCCACACGTGAACTCCAGAGTCTGCTGGTAGTAAGGCACTGAGCGGCTGTCCAGCCGGGCGTGTTCAACGATGCGCTTCTGGTAACGCAATGCCGGGGCATGGTCCTGGTAATAGTCGTCGACCTGAGCGAAACGCCGATAACCGCTGCGCTCGTAAAGCCCGATGGCCGCGCCGTTATCGGGGCGCACCTCGAGGCGCAGGTAAGCGCAGTCGCGGCCCACGGCCTGCTGCTCGGCACGTTGCAACAACTGCCTGCCCAGCCCCTTGCCCCGCGCTGCATCGGCAATCGCCAGCGAATACAAACGCCCCAGCGAGGTGCCCCGATGAAACAGTACCAGCGCGTAGCCGGTGAGCTGTCCGGCCTGCTCGGCGACGATCAGGCTGGCATTGGCGCGACGGATCATCCAGTGAAAGCTGCGCGCGGTCAGACGGTCGCCGTCAAAACACTGGTTCTCCAGAAGCAGCAAGTCGTCGACATCGGTTTCAACTGCATCTCGAAATATAAAGTCCATCTCCACCGCCGTAAAAGTTGTGTAACGAAACGGGACATTTCAAAAAGCACATGCTTAATAGAAAGGACTTGTTTCCCATCGGATCGATTACACATGTCAGCGGCACAGGTGAAGATGAACGAAGTATCTGCGCAACTTGCGCTTTCAGCAACAACCAGACGTGCAGACCCCACAACACTCTTTGCAGCGCAGAGGCAACTGGTGATTATTGTCGAACGGCTCGAAGACTGGGCATCTTACTTCCCCAGCGAAGACTTGATCAGCGCCCAGGACTATCTGGAAAAACCGCTGAAAGCCACGGCAGGCAGGCGTGTGCAAGTCATCAACCTGTGCCGCAGCTACAAATACCTGGGCCACGGTTATTACTGTTCCCTGCTGGCCGAAGCGCGCCAACACAATGTCATTCCCTCGGTAAAGACCATCAGCGAGTTGACCCGCAAGTCACTCTACGGCCTGGCCCTCGATGACCTGGACAAGTTGCTGGAGACCGCACTTGAGGATCATCCCTATGACGACACCGAAGGGTTTACCCTGACACTGTACTTCGGCCAGACCACACTTGAGCCGTTGAAGGATCTTGCCCGTCAGTTGTTTGAAGTTTTCCCCTGTCCGATTCTGATGGTGGAGTTTCGCAAGCGCGACAACTGGCACATTGCAGGTATCAAGGCCGGTGCTCTACCGCGCTTGCGTGAGGATCAGCAGGATGAGTTCGCCACGGCGCTGGAAGGCTTCAGCCGCAACGTCTGGCGCCAGCCGAGTTCGCGGCGCATGGCCCGCTACGACCTGGCGATTCTGCATGACCCGCAGGAACAGCTGCCGCCTTCCAACCCTCAGGCGCTGGCCAATTTCATTCGCGTCGGTCAGCGCCTGGGCATCGATGTCGAGCTGATCGAAAAGAAAGACTACGCCCGCCTGGCCGAATACGACGCGCTGCTGATTCGCGAAACCACCAGCGTCGACAACCACACCTACCGGTTTGCCAAGAAAGCCGAAAGCGAGGGGCTGGTGGTCATGGATGACTCCACCTCGATTCTGCGCTGCACCAACAAGGTGTACCTGACCGACCTGCTCAAAAGCCATGATCTGGGCATGCCGCGGACGGAAATTCTCTACAAGGACCGCCCCGAAGAACTGCAGCACGTGGCTACACGCCTGGGCTTCCCGCTGGTATTGAAGATTCCCGACGGCTGCTTTTCCAGAGGTGTAATCAAGGTCAGCACGCCCGAGGAAATGCATACGGCGACGACCCAGCTGTTCGAGCACTCGGTATTGCTGCTGGCTCAGGAGTTTTTCTACACCGAGTACGATTGGCGCATCGGCATTCTCAATCGCAAACCGATATTCGCCTGCCAGTACTTCATGTCCAAGGGCCATTGGCAGATCTACAACCACAAGGCGATCGGTGCCGAGGTGATTGGCGAATGCCGCACGCTGGCGGTACACGAAGCGCCGCGCGCCGTGGTCGAACTGGCGCTCAAGACCGCCAACCTGATTGGTGACGGCTTGTATGGCGTGGATTTGAAACAGTCAGGCGATCAAGTGGTGGTGATCGAGGTCAACGACAACCCGAACCTGGATGCTGGCATCGAAGACGCTTATCTGCAGGATGATCTGTACAGCCTGGTGCTGGAAGAGTTTGTCCGTCGTCTGGAGCTCAAACGCCTCGGTCAGGCATGGTGAAACGATGATTCAGGGCCTGAAACTCGACAACAACCAGTTGCTGGCATGTGATCCGCAAAAGGCTCAGGTGCTGTGGTTCAGCAAACCTGATGCCGGAGAACGCAGATTATTGCTTGAGCGATTCCACCTTGATGAGCACGCCGTTGCCTCGGCACTCGACCCGGACGAAATTTCGCGCATCGAGTTTCACCCTGATGCGTTGTTCGTTATCTGGAAACGTCCCGAAAACTATTCGGGCAAGGACAGTTTCTCGTTCGACGTTTCATCCTTTGGCGTGCTGCTGGGCCGGGACCATCTGGTGCTGATCTGTGATGACGAGCAACCCTTGAGCGCGCTGGGGGCTCACCGTCCGTTGAACCAGCCGCTCGATATCCTTCTGGAGCTGCTGTTCAACAACATTCATCACTATCTGGGCCATTTGAAAGTCATCAAGATGGTCGCCCGGGAATTGCAGCAGAAATTCAACTCCTCACTGGAAAACCGCCATTTGCTGCAGATGTTCAACCTCAGCGAAAGTCTGGTGTATTACATCAACGCCATCCACAGCAACGGTGCGGTGCTGACGCGTCTGCGCAATCATGCGCAAGGCAGGCAATACGCCGCCGACAGCCTGGCGTTGATCGACGACATGATCATCGAGAACGACCAGTGCTACAAACAGGCGGAGATCTATTCCACGGTATTCGCCGGTCTGATGGATGCGCGCGGCAATCTGGTCAATAACAGCACCAACACCCTGCTGCGCAAACTGACGTTGATCAATGTGGTGTTTCTGCCGTTGAACCTGATTGCCGGGATCGGTGGCATGTCGGAATTCAGCATGATGACCGCCCCGCTGCACTGGTGGGTGGCTTACCCGGCACTGCTGCTGGCCATGCTCGGGATGGGGGCGGTGATGGTCTGGGGGCTGCGCAGAATGGCTCGCGCGGCCTGAGCGGCTATTGCTCCCAATCGGCTTTGGCAATCTGCAGACCATGCAAGCCGTTGTAAGCCGCGCGCTCGGGGGACTGCCAGCCGTCAAGCAGCGACGCGTCAAGACTATAGATTTCCACGCCTAGCGGCCGGCAAACGCTCAACGGGTCCTGCGCATCTGGCCCCCACATCGGCAGTGACAGGTCGCCACCGGGACAGGTCGACAAGGCACATAGCAGGTCGATTTCCGCGAAGAACTCCAGATAGTCGCCCTTCTGCGCCGGACAGGCTTTCATGAAATACAGGTCGTCATGGTTCAGGCCGGTGCACTGGAAGATGTTCAGTACATCGTGCACATCGAACTCGGTCAGCCCGTGCGGCAACACTGCGCGGGTCAGGTTGGAATGGCAGTGATGGTGAAAGTCTTCGCCGGTCAGCATCTTGTTGACGTAGGGATCACAGCGCGTGCCGAGCAGGTCATGCAGGCGGCCGCCATGCTCGTCAGTTCCGTAACTGGCCAGACTGTCATCGGTGATGGTTACCATTGGCCGCAAAAACGGCAGGTTCGACCACAACCGGTCATTGGTGCTGACATGCGCGCCCTGCAACTGCCGCGTGCGCGCAGCCCACAGCCGCTCGCGGGGATCGTTGGCGTTCCAGACATTGAAATCGCCGACTTGCGGGCCAACCGGTGTGGTGACCCGAAACACCTGGCCGGCCTTGACCTTCCAGGCCCGCCCGGTACGAATCGGCACTTCGAACTGTTCGACAAGGGTGCGTTGTTGCGCATTCGTGCGGATGCGTTCATAAAAGGCAGTGTCCACTTGCAGCGCCGCGCCTTTGCTGACCTGGTAAGCGGCTGGATAGTCTTTGTACATACTGGGCTTCTCGATGGCAGGATGTGCCGATTGATACTGCAAATTGCAGGCCCGATTATTGGAAGTCCCGGCTGCGCACATCCAGTCCGGTGAGCAACGGCGTCAGGTCGTACAGGCGCTGGGCAATCAGGTGCCGCACCCCGCTTTTCGATTCCAGTCGCCCGAACACCTGCAGCAATTGCGAGCCCACCAGCACCTTGCGCTGACGCTCGGCCAGGTCGCGCCAGACCACCACATTGACCATGCCGAACTCATCTTCAAGGGTGACGAAGGTCACGCCACTCGCAGTGCCCGGTCGTTGACGGCCAATGACCAGCCCCGCCACGCTGAGGGTCCGGTCGTTTTCCAGGTGTAACAAGTCCTGTGAGCTGCGAAAGCGCTTGGCAGCCAGTTGCCTGCGCAGCAAGGCCAGCGGGTGTGGACCCAAGGTAGTACCCAGCGTTGTGTAGTCGGCCACCAGGTCTTCGGCCACGGTCGGCAGCGGCAAGATCACCTGGGTTTCTTCGCTGGGCAGGTCGTCGAACAGCGGGCGCTGGGCCTCAACCCCGGCCACTTCCCAGCGCGCCCGGTGCCGATGGCCGATCAGGCCGCGCAAGGCACCGGAATCCGCCAGTGCTTCGGCGGCGCGCGAGTCCAGCTCGGCGCGCACCGTCAGGTCCGTGGCATCGACAAACGGCCGTTTCGCGCGCGCGGCTTCGATGCGCAAGGCATCTTCTTCACGAAAGCTGCGAACCATGCGCAGCCCGAGACGAATCGCCAGATTGCGCGTGCTGTCAGAATGATCGAGCGGCTCCAGCGAACAATCCCAGTCGCTGTAGCGCACATCCACCGGGCGGATTTCGATGTGATGACGGCGCGCGTCCTGCAACAACTGATCCGGGCTATAGAACCCCATCGGCCAGCTGTTGATCAGCGCGCAGGTGAACGCTGCCGGTTCGTGGCATTTGAGCCAGCAACTGGCGTAGGTCAGCAAGGCGAAACTGGCAGCATGCGACTCGGGAAACCCATAACTGCCAAAGCCCTTGATCTGTTCGAAGATCCGGTCGGCAAAGTCCGCTTCGTAACCGTTTTTCAGCATGCCCGTGCGCAGCCGTTCGCGATGCGGCTCCAGCCCGCCGTGACGTTTCCACGCGGCCATTGCGCGACGCAACTCGTCCGCTTCGCCCGGCGTGTAGTCGGCAGCCAGAATGGCCACTTCCATTACCTGCTCCTGAAACAGCGGCACCCCCAGGGTCCGCTTGAACACCGATTCAAGCTTGGGCGGATAGGTGACTGCCTCTTCGCGATTGCGCCGCCGCAGGTACGGGTGAACCATATCGCCCTGGATCGGCCCTGGCCGGACAATGGCGACCTCGATGACCAGGTCGTAGAATTTTTCCGGCCTGAGGCGCGGCAGCATGGCCATCTGCGCACGAGACTCGATCTGAAACACGCCAATGGTGTCGGCACGGCTGATCATTTCGTAGGTTTTCCGGTCGTCGCCCGGAAGAGTCGCCAGGGTCCATCGTTGGCCACGGTGCAAATGCACCAGATCGAACGTGCGGCGCAAGGCACTGAGCATGCCCAGTGCAAGAATGTCGACTTTCAGCAGGCCGACCAGGTCCAGATCGTCCTTGTCCCACTGGATGATGGTGCGATCGGCCATTGCGGCGTTCTCGACCGGCACCAGTGTGTCCAGCGGGTGTTCGGAAATCACGAATCCCCCCGGGTGTTGCGACAGGTGCCGGGGAAAACCGATCAATTCGCCGGTCAGCGCCAGCACGCGCTTGAGGATCGGCGTGTCGGCATCGAAGCCGTATTCGCGCAAGCGTTCAGGCGACGGCAGTGAATCGCTCCAGCGGCTGAAGGCTTCTGCCAGAGCATTGATCTGATCTGGCGGCAAGCCCAGCACCTTGGCCACGTCACGCATTGCGCCGGAACCGTGATAAGTGCTGGCTACGGCAGTCAGTGCTGCCCTGCCCCGGCCATAGCGCCGGAAGATGTACTGAATGACTTCTTCGCGGCGGTCATGCTCGAAATCTACGTCGATGTCCGGCGGCTCGTTGCGCTCTCTGGAAATGAAGCGCTCGAACAGCAGATTGCTCTTTTCCGGGTTCAGTTCGGTGATCCCCAGCGCATAACATACTGCCGAGTTGGCCGCCGAGCCGCGTCCCTGGCAAAGAATGTGCTGGCTGCGGGCAAACTCGACGATGTCATGCACGGTCAGAAAGTAGCTGTCGAACTTCTTTTCCGCGATCAGCGCCAGTTCCTTCTCGACCTGCGCACGGGTGGCCGGTGTCAGGCCACCCGGCCAGCGCCGGCGAACACCGCGCTCGGTCAGTTCACGTAGCCAGGACGTGGGGGTCTGGCCCTTGGGGACCAGTTCATGCGGGTATTCATATTTCAAATCGCCCAGGTCGAACGTGCAGCGCCGGGCAATACGCACCGACTCTGCCAGCAACCAGTCTGGATAATGCTCGCTGAGCACATCCAGAGGCCGCAGGTGGCGCTCGCCATTGGCAAACAACAGGTGGCCTGCCTCGGCCACTGTGGTGTGGTGGCGGATAGCAGTCATGGTGTCCTGCAGAGCGCGCCGGCCACGCGCGTGCATGTGCACATCACCGCTGGCCACTGCCGGGATACCCAGCGATTGCGCCAGCGCCAGCAGGTCGGCCAGCCGCTGCTCGTCATCCGGGCCACGGTGCAGCCCGACACCCAGCCACAGGCGTTCGGCAAATCGCTCACGCAACCAGCGTCCGCCTGCCAGACAGGCTTGAGCATCACCGTCGAGGTCCGGCAGCCAGAGGGCCAGCAACCCGTCAGGCGCAGGCTCGAAGTCTTCGCGCAACAAGCGGTATTCACCTTTTTTGGCCCTGCGGCGCGCGACCGTGATCAATTTGCACAGCGCCTCATAGCCTGTCTGGTTTTCCACCAGCAAGACGACTTTCGGGCCGTTTTCGATGTGCATTTCGCTGCCGACGATCAACGGCAGACCGGTGCTTGTGGACGCCTGCCAGGCGCGTACGATGCCGGCCAGGGTGCATTCGTCAGTGATTGCCAGCGCCTTGTAGCCATGACGCAACGCCCGTTCGAACAACTCGCGTGCGCTCGAGGCACCCCGCTGAAAGCTGAAGTTGGACAGGCAATGCAGCTCGGCGTATTCGCTGGTCATGCGAACCAGCCATGCAGCAGCAGTTCACCCTGCTCGCCAACCGCGCGATACGCCCAGGCGCGTTGACCACTGGCCGTTTCGACCAGGTAATAGTCGCGGCGCACATCGCCGCCGTCCCACCACCCGGATTCGATTCGCTCGGGCCCGGCCACGATGCGGGTCGCCTGCACCGGCAGCGGCTGAGGCTCGCGCAGCAGCCAGCCCGGACGCGTAAAGCCTCTGGCCGGCAGGACCGGTTTACTGCTGCTATGCGCTTGCCAGGCACATTCGGGACGATAATCGGCCTGGGCGCGCAAACCATTGACCGACTCGTCGCCCAGACGCGCCCGCAAACGCTCGCGCAATTGCTCCCAGGGCAAGGTCTGCTGCACGCGCTCATCGAACAACTGACGGTGCGCCGGGACGAAATCCGGCAAGTCTCGCGCCAGCAGGCGCACGGCACGTACCGGCGACGCTACCAGCACCTGTTCCAGCCTGCCGCGGGCCAGTTCGAAGAGCATCGACGCATCGCGCTCGGCGCTCAGCAGCCCGACTGGCACGACAGTCTCCGGCACGACGGTCTCCAGCCCTGGCACATGCTCGAGGTGCAGGGAAAATCGCTGCACGCCGCTGTCGCGTCCGGCCAGGAACAAAGCCAGATCGGCGATCAGCCGCTTGAGCGGAAACAGCAGGGCCTGATGGGACTCGACATCGAAATTCAGCTCGATGCGTACATCGAAGAAGTCCGGCGGCGTGTAGCACTCCAGCGCCACGGGGCGCTCGCCGAGCAAGGTATCGAGGTGCTGCAGCACGCTGGCCGGAAACCGCCGGGCCAGCGTCTCGCGTGGCAGCGCCAGCACCTGCCGCACACTGCGCAGCCCCATGCGTGTCAGGGCGGTAGCGATTTCGCGGCTCAGGCCGATGCGTTCCAGCGGCATCTGCTCCAGACGGCGGCGCAATTCATGCGGACAGTCGATGCTCAGCCCGTCATGCATGTTGGCCAGCATCCGTGCGGCTATCGGGTTGGGCGCGACCACGATGCGATGGCGGAAACCCTGCGTGGTCAGCTCTTCACGCAAACGCGCCTCGAACACCGGCCAGGGGCCGAACAGCTTGAGGCTGGATTCGATTTCCATCAGCAGCACCCGCGGGTACTTGAGGCTGACATTGGAACTGAAACCGTAGGCCCAGGCCGCAAGCAGTTGCTGCAAGCGCTCGATATCGGCCGGGTCATGCTCGATCGTGGTGAAATTCGGCACCAGTGCCTGTGCTGCCGTCAGCGACTGCCCGGCTTTCAGACCCAACGCACGCGCAGCCGGATTGACGCTCTGCAACACGCGACGTTGAGCACTGCCGCTAATCAGCGCCAGCGGTTCATCGCGGTCGACGTGACGACGCATGACGCCGTCCAGCGCCAGTTGCGGCAGCAAGACACAGGCCCAGAGCATAAGAACCTCAAGCGTCGGTCGGGAACGGAATGGGAAAAGGCGGCGCAAGTCCGCCCCGGCATTTGAGTACCCGCAACTGTGCAGGACGGGTATCGATCGATATGCGCAGGGCCGCAGGTGAAGGGTTGGCGGCGGCCTGCTGCGGACGACAGGCAAAGGCAAGGGTCTGCCCGGTTTCGGCAGCCACCTGCAAGCGGCGCAGCGCACGGTCATCGACCATGCCGGGCCAGCACACCACCGCGCCACAGCTGCCGGAGCGCAGGCATTGCTCGGCGGCCCACAAGGCATCGCGGGTAGTCGCCTCGATCACCACCAACTGGCGCAGATCGACGCCGGCGGCCAGCCAGGCCTGTGGGTACGGAATATAGGGCGGTGCGACCAGCACAATGCGCTCACCGAGTGCGGAAAGCCGGGCCAGACTCGGCCACAGCAGGCGCAGTTCGCCACTGCCATTGGCCGCGATGAGGATTTCAGTCAGGGCCGCAGCAGGCCAGCCGCCGGAGGGCAAGGCAGCGTCCAGCAGCGCATGGCCACTGGGCTGCTGGCTGATCTGTGGCGCGCTCTGCTGACGCCCTTTCCAGACCCTGCGCTCATCCAGCAAGGCGTCCAGGCTGACCACCGCGCCCATCATTCGCGGCGCACCAGCCCGCAGAACACACCTTCGATGGCGAAGTCCTGATCGGGCGTGACGATGATCGGTTCGTAGGCCGGGTTGCGCGGCAACAGGCGCACCTGGTCGGCGCGGCGTTGCAGGCGTTTGATGGTCACCTCGCCGTCCAGACGGGCAACCACGATCTGCCCGTCACTGGCCTGTGGGTTACGATGCACGCCAACCAGATCACCATCGAGAATACCGTCCTCGATCATCGAGTCGCCCTGCACGCGCAGCAGGTAGTCCGGCACACGGGTAAAGGTGCTGCGGTCCAGATGCAGCGTGGTGTGCATATCGAGATCAGGCCCGATAGGTGCGCCCGCCGCCACGCGCCCCAGCACCGGAATTTCCAGCAATTCGGGCCGCGGCTCACTGTTCAGCAGGCGAATCCCCCGGGCCTGATGCGGTACCACTTCGATCAGCCCGGCTTCAGTGAGGGCCACAATGTGTTTGCGCGCCACGCTGCGCGAAGCAAAACCGAAGGCCTCGGAAATTTCCGCCAGGCTCGGTGATTGCCCCTGCTGCGCGATGCGATCGCGGATGAAGGTAAGGATGGCGCTGCGTCGAGGAGATAATGTGCTCATGGAGTACATTTGTACTCCATTCGGTATTGTGTGGCTAGCGCGCTTTGTCGGATTGGAGCGTAGGGATTATGAGCTCAGGGGCAGACGCACAGAGGGCATAACGTTCAAATACAACCATTGCGTCACACAGTGGTTCTGCGAGGTAGCTGGATCGTAAAGGGGTAAGCAAGCGTTGACCAACAGCTTGCAACACCGCTCGATACAGGACTTGTCACACCCGAGGGCGCATCAAAACTCCTCATCCAGAGGCGCACGACAGATACCCACGCAGGCTTGACAAGGAATATTGGTGAACACAGAGCTGATGAGAGTTCGCTCACAGTGGGGTCATTCCGACTTTTCTACCTGATTCTCAGGGCACTTCGCGAAAATTAAGACTCCTCCTACAGACCGTCTTTCACGTTCTCGATAGCCTCCCATGCGTCAACTAAACGCTGGTTATTGTCTACGGATCAAAGACGCAAGGACGGCCTGCAATGATTTCTTCAGCTCGATTGGGCGACAGGCACGCCTGCCCATTGCCGGGTCACGGTACAACGCCTATCGCTTCTGCATCCGGTGATGCCAACATCAACGGCATGGGCGCGGCACGTGTGGGTGATTCCTGCGGGTGCGGGGCGGTCATCACTTCAGGTTTCCCCTCTATTCAAGTGAATGGCCGTCCTATGGCCCATTTAGGAAGCCCAACCAGTCACGGCGGGACAATCATCACGGGCTCAGGCAATGTTGGTGGCGGCTTCGTCATGGGTGATGCTGGTGGCGCGACCATTATTAACTTCATGGCGCTGGGGGCCTTCCGGCCAGACGGTTCCGTGGACGACGAGAAGATGGCGATCTTGTTGTCTGACCCGAAGCTCACAGAGAAAGCCTTGGCGGCGAACGCTTTGGTAGCTCCAAATGCGGCCCGTGAACAGCCTGAAGAGGAAGCTGTACCAAATGATGGACCTGAAGGCTGCACGCATCCGAACATGATGGAGAAGCTGGCGGCCTACATCGCAGACGAGATGAATAATAATATCCACCACTCCTCCGTCTTGAAGATAAAAGAACTGCTCAGCTATGACGTTGCGGAAGAGACTCGTAAAAGAATGGACCTGCCCTGGTACGCCCAAATAGGGAACACCAACCCTCAAGCTATCGGCGCTTCAAATGTGGTGGCAGCCATGGCCCTTTGGACTGAGCGAGTAGGCCAAGGTCGTGACTGGGACCACAAATCGAAGATCCACGCGAAGTTTGGCATGTATCGCCACAGGCAAGGCAAGTACGACTACTACTACGATATCTGGTCCAACATTCATTACGGTTATGTGGGTATGGCCGGAGGACTCAGTGAGAGCGCCCTTTTAGACGGCGCTGGTGTCGAGCAGATTGCTTCAGATCAATTACGCCGGTGGGGAGAGCAGATATTCGAAGCCAAAGAAGATCAGAGGCTCAAAGGGCCTCATGCCACTGAGGGTGTAGAAGGGCTGCGCGCATGGGATGACGTCCCGGATCGGATTTCTATTAGCATTGGCGTGAAACTCTTCCATGAGAATCCAACCGGAGGCGTCACGGCAAGGATGATCATGGACGAAGTACTCGCGGTCACACCGTCAGAATGGGGAGATGGCGCCAGTGTCCATGTCTGTGAAACATATTAAGGCTCGGTATTTTATTGGGGCATGCATAATTCTTCCAGCGCTGTTCTGGTACGTGGCGACTCCTGTCGTTCGTGTCCATTATTCTAAAGAAGCTACAGACGAGCTTCGTGTAATCTGGAACACCCAGCACAACATTCATAAAGAAGGAATGCTTCCGGGTCAGGGCACATACGATACCGGGCATATTTTTCCCAATGAGAAATTCTTTATGAGCTTCGATTGGTGGAATGAAAAGAGTCTGCGCAGGTGTATCGAAATTACGCCAAAATGGGGCGGCGCGATAGACATCTACCTCGATGGCAGAGGCCGCATCGAAACTGCTAAAACTGGCCCTGGCGTTATTGCTCGCTTAAAGCGATGTGAGGGTGACGCTGATCCTTTCCGGCCTTAAGGTGCCCAATCAGCCACCCAGGAATGGGGAGCAGGTGTCATTGAGCACACATGCAAAGAAAATCAAGCATCGACATCACGCCTGAATGGGGCAGTACGATAGACATCTATCTTGATGATATCGGCAGGATCGACACAACCAAAACGGTGCCTGACGTTATTGCTCGTCTAAAACAGTGTCCGGGGCGATCGGCCCCCTTCAGACCTTAACCGGCACTTCATTAGTCCCCTCTCCGTTTCCGGCCCGACTTCGTCGGGTTCCTTCGCGATCAAAAAGCATATCTAAAGCATTTATGGGGTCCCTCGCCGCGAATACTATTATTCGGAATTTCCCAACAGTGAAATCACAATCACCCGGTTTATTGCGCCAACCAAAGAGCAGAGACTTGACCGCTCTTTAAAACGTCAGGAGAACTCATTGTGATGACGCGCCAACTGGGTAACCACGGTCCGCACGTATCAGCCCTCGGGCTGGGCTGCATGGGAATGTCGGACTTCTACACCACCGGTATCGACGAAAAGGAATCCATCGCCACCTTGCACCGCGCGCTGGAGCTGGGTGTAACCTTTTTCGATACGGCGGACATGTACGGCCCGTACACTAACGAAGCCTTGCTTGGCCGTGCCCTCGAGGGCAAGCGTGAAGGTATTTACCTGGCCAGCAAGTTCGGCATCGTGCGTGGCGACGACCCGCATGCACGTGGCGTCAATGGCAGCCCGGCGTACATTCGCCAGTCCATCGACGCCAGTCTGAAGCGGCTGAACACCGATTACCTTGATCTCTATTATCAGCACCGTGTCGACCCCAAGGTGCCCATCGAGGACACCATTGGCGCCATGGCCGAACTGGTAAAGGCCGGCAAGGTGCGCCACATAGGTATCTGCGAAGCCAGTGCAGCGACCATCGAAAAGGCCCACGCGGTGCACCCGCTGGCGGCCGTGCAGAGCGAGTACTCACTCTGGTCACGCGATCCGGAACAGGATGGCGTGCTTGCCACCTGCCGTCGCCTGGGTATTGCCTTCGTGGCGTACAGCCCGCTGGGCCGGGGGTTTCTGACCGGTGAATTGCGCACCCCGGACGATTTCGCGGCCGATGACTACCGTCGCTTCACCCCACGGTTTCAGGGCGAAAACTTCAATCGCAATCTGCACTTGGTCGAGAAGGTCAAGGCACTGGCTACGGCCAGGGGCATCAGCGCATCGCAACTGGCGCTGGCCTGGGTGCTTGCCCAGGGAGATGACATCATTCCGATCCCTGGCACCAAACAGCGCAAGTACCTGGAAAGCAACGTGGCAGCGGCTTCATTGACGCTCAGTAGCGATGACATTGCCCAGCTGGAGACGATTTTTCCGGCTCAGGGGTCGGCATCCGGCGAGCGTTATAACGCGGCGTCGATGAAGTCGCTCAACGGCTGAAAGGCCGTTGCGGCTCGACATCAGGTCGCTTCAGGGCAGGTTTGGGTGCCGTTGTTGAGGCCCTGCTTTTGATTCTTGTAATCGAGCGTGGCTTTGCCATCGACCCATTTCAAGGTGACGACAATCACCGAGTCGAAATCGTCGTTTGTCCAGTCATCCAGCAGATTGGTGCTCTTGCCGGACGCTTCTTCAGCAACCTTGTTGATCAGCTCCGGCAGATAGCCATGCGACCACGCGGTGTAGATGACTGCGTTGTGGTACTTGTCCCGCATCAGTTCATCGGCCAGGTCTGCGGTGTCGTTGGCACCGAAGTCGAGGTTGACGGGCAGGCCCAGTTTGATTGCGCTGGGCCCTACCGTCATCAGCGGACGAACATAGCTGTAGGACAAGTCGCCCTCACCCTCTTCCACGTGTCGACTCGGGTTGGCAGCGAAAATGAAATCAGCCTTGCCGAACTCCCTGGGCAGGACTTCCGACAATTCTATCGCCCGGTTGAGCCCCTGGCAGTTCAGTTGCCCCAACCCCATGGCCGGTTTTTCGGCATGCCGGAGGAACACCAGTGTCTGGGTACCATTCTTGGGTTCTGCATGGACGCCTTTGCCCATGGTGAACAGGACCAGGGCAGAAGCCACCAGCACGGAGGGGAAGAAGCACCACGCGAGACGGCGCTGAAGACGGGTGATGGAAGGCATTTTCGGCATATTCATTATTTTCTGAGTCCGGTGCGCATTTGAAAGGGGACAGCCGTCTGGCTGGTGCGAATACGCAGGCTTGTGCAGCTCGCCCTGGAAATTTCGGCGGATCAGTCAAACAGAGTCACGCGCGAATCTTAGTGCGCACATGTTTCGAAATTAAGAATGTGGACGATTAAGAGTGTCAAAAAACGATTCTGTTGCAGTACCGGCGAAAAAAACCGTCTGACAGACAGGGGAAATGTCAAAAAATCGTCAAGAGATGAGTTACCAAACCCGACTGTCTGCCTGGCAACAGCTATTCAACAGGCTGCTGTCAGATCAACATCAAGGACGCTGGAAAACCACGTAAAGCCCCCGGGATTTCAGCACTCTGGTCTTTGGCATAGAGCGTGCAATATTCCTTTTCCGAATTTCACGCCCTGCGAACTGCCTGTTTTGGAATATACCAACCGGTCGCTGCAGCTCTGTTTTCCTGACCTGGATGCCACTATGCCACAACCCCCCGTTTCTTTTCGGTTGTTGTCTCCCCGCGCGCTGATTCGCTGGATGGCGAGCACCTGTGTATTGGCGTTGAGCCTCAACGGCGCGGTGCAGGCCGCCGAGACCGCGCCTGCCGAAATCCGCCTGGACTACGCCTACTATTCGCCGGTCAGCCTGGCGCTCAAGCATTTTGGCTGGCTGGAGAAAGCCCTGCCGGAGGCGAAAGTCACCTGGGTGTTAAGTCAGGGCAGCAACCGCTCGCTGGAGTACCTGAACAGCGGCAGCGTCGACTTCGCTTCGTCGGCCAGCCTGTCTGCGGTGCTGGCCCGGGCCAACGGCAGCCCGATCAAGTCGGTGTATGTTTACAGCCGGGCAGAATGGACGGCTCTGGTGGTGCGCAAGGATTCTCCCCTGAAGTCGGTTGCCGAACTCAAAGGCAAGAAAATAGCCGCCACCAAAGGCACCGATCCTTATCTGTTCACCTTGCGCGCGCTGCAGAAGGCCGGGCTGAACAAGGATGATGTCGAGCTGCTGCACCTGCAGCATCCCGATGGGCGAACAGCCCTCGAAAAAGGTGACGTAGATGCTTGGGCAGGCCTTGACCCGCACATGGCGGCCAGTGAAATCCAGTCCGGCTCGCGCCTGCTTTACCGCAACAAGGACTTCAACAGCTATGGCGTACTGAGCGTCACGGAAACCTACGCCAGAGAACATCCACAAGCGATCAGGACAGTATTGAGCGCTTATGAACAGGCTCGGGAATGGGCAGTGAATAACCCTGATGAGCTGGCCAGACTGCTGGCGACCGAGTCGGGCCTGCCGCTGGAAGTCGCCAGGCTGCAATTGACCCGCACAGACCTGAGCAGCCCGCAACTGAGCGCGAAAGACGTCGAGGCGTCCAAGGCCGCAGCGCCGATTCTGGTCGCGGAGGATCTGGTGCGCAAAGGCGTCAATGTCGAACAGGTCATCGATCAACTGATCACACCTGAATTCTCCAAAGCCGTGATCGCCACTCCATGACCAGCCGGGACAAAGCGTTGCCTGCCTCAGCGCAGACAACATTGCCGGACAAGGGGCAACCTACGCTTTGGCTGCGCTACAGAACGCCACTCAAGGGGCTGGTGGTGCCGGCGGTGATCATCGTCCTGCTGGAAATTATCGTACGCATCGGCTGGCTGCCTGCCTACCAGATGCCAGCGCCCAGCGAGATCGTGCTGACCCTGCGCGACCTGGCGGACGGTGCGTTGTGGAAACACATCAGTACCAGTCTGTTGCGTGTGCTCAGCGGCTTTGTGATCGGCGCGAGCCTGGCCCTGGTGTTTGCTGCGTGGGTGGGGCTCAGTCGGGAGGCAGAGGCGTATCTGGAGCCGACATTCGCCGGGCTTCGCTCCATTCCGAGTCTGGCGTGGGTGCCGCTTCTGCTGTTGTGGCTGGGCATTGGCGAAACATCGAAAATCGTGCTGATTGCCATTGGTGCGTTCTTTCCGGTCTACCTCAACGGCGTGGCCGCAATTAGAGGCATTGACCGAAAGCTGGTAGAAGTCGGCCAGATGTATGGCTTGAGCCGCTATCGTCTGACCCGGCGCATTCTTCTGCCCGCCGCCCTGCCCGGCCTGTTTACCGGTTTGCGTAGCGGCATGAGCCTGTCCTGGATGTTTCTGGTGGCCGCCGAACTGATCGCGGCCACCAAAGGCTTGGGCTACCTGCTCAGTGACGGACGCGAAACCTCACGTCCGGACATCGTGCTGGCGGCCATCATCGTCCTGGCGACACTGGGCAAACTCAGCGACGGCCTGTTGGCACGCCTGGAAAAGCGCTTCCTGGCCTGGCGGGATACATTCAACGGGCAAAGCCGCGAGGGTTGATACATGTCGCAATCACTGATGGACATACGCGTCGAGCACAAGGAGTTCGCGGGCAATACCGTGCTGCACGGCATCGATTTGTCGCTGCAATCAGGTGAAATCGTCAGCCTGCTGGGCCCCAGCGGCTGTGGCAAAAGCACGCTGCTGAGGATTGTCGCCGGCCTGGAGCAGGACTTTCGTGGTTCGGTGCAGCGTATTCAGGGCGAAGTGGCATTCGTGTTTCAAGAGCCGCGCTTGATGCCCTGGCTGACCGTCGCACAGAATATCGGTTTCAGTGAAGATGACCGCTACGACCGCGGCTGGGTCGGTCAATTGATCGAAGAAGTGGGCCTGTCCGGTTTTGCCGACGCCTTGCCCAAAGCATTGTCAGGGGGCATGGCGCAACGCGTGGCCATCGCGCGCGGCCTTTACTCGCACCCGGCGGTGTTGCTGCTGGATGAGCCTTTCAGCGCAGTCGATGCGTTTACCCGGATGAAGCTTCAGGACCTGCTGTTGCAACTGGCCGCGCGCCATGCCATCACCCTGTTGCTGGTAACTCATGATGTCGACGAGGCGTTGTACCTGAGCGACCGCGTGCTGGTGATGGGCAGCCGTCCCGGCACAATCACCCATGAATTGCCGGTCGGGCTGCAGACGCCAAGGGATCGTCGCGATCCGCTGCTGGCCCGGTTGAAGGCTCAGGCGCTGACCGAACTGCAGCAGGCTCATGTCATCTGAGCAGCGTTACCTGTCAGCTTTGAATGTGCCCCAGAGCTTCTCGCGCAACGCATCGGTAGTGTCCGAAACCTGAGACAT
The DNA here is from genome assembly GCF_017833005.1 of Pseudomonas sp. PvP027. Classification (NCBI taxonomy): domain Bacteria; kingdom Pseudomonadati; phylum Pseudomonadota; class Gammaproteobacteria; order Pseudomonadales; family Pseudomonadaceae; genus Pseudomonas; species Pseudomonas sp. PvP027. The sequence goes on from NZ_JAFIBK010000001.1 coordinate 485,549, forward strand.
CACGAACAGGCGGCTCAACATGTCGGCGTCCGGGTACACCGTGGTATCGGTCCACAGGCCGGGACCTATCAGCGCGTCTGCCTTTTCATTACCGTTGGCGTAATGCACGGTATTGGTGATATTGGCGATCACCTCGGGGCGCAGCAGGTAATTCAGGAACGCGTAGGCACCCTTGGTATCGGTGACGTCAGCCGGGATGGCGGCCATATCGAACCACATGGGCGCGCCCTCCTTCGGAACGACATAATCGATGGTGAAGCCATTGCCATCTTTCTGCGCCTGTTCCTGAGCCTGGGAAATATCCCCGGAATAGCCCACAGCGACACAAATCCTGCCCTTGGCGAGGTCGGCGATGTAATCGGCAGAACTGAAATTGCGCACGTACGGCCGCACGCTGTCCAGTACCGCCTTCGCCTGGCGGTAGTCGTCAGGCACTTCGCTGTGTGGCGGCAAGCCAAGGTAATTGAGGGTGATCGGCAAAAGAGCCGGTGCGCTATCCAGAAATACAACACCACATTGGGCGAGCTTTTTCATGTTTTCCGGCTTGAGTACCAGATCCCAGGAATCGAGCGGTGCATCCTTGCCGAGGATGGCCTTGACCTTGACTGAGTCATAGCCGATGCCGGTGCTGCCCCACAGATAAGGAAAACCATGCTGATTACCGGGATCACTGCTCTCAAGGGCCTTGAGCAGGACCGGATTGAGGTTTTTCCAGTTGGGTAACTGCCGCTTGTCGAGGGTTTTAAGCAGTCCGCTCTGGATTTGTCGCCCCATGAAATGAATGGACGGAAAAACCACATCGTGGCCGGAGTGGCCAGCCAGCAGCTTTGCGTTCAGGGCCTCATTGGTTTCAAAGGTTTCGTAAGTGGTCTTGAAGCCGGTGGCGGCTTCGAAGTTCTTCAGGGTGTCCGGCGCTATATAGTCCGTCCAGTTATAGATATTGACCGTCTCCGCCGCGTGACTGGTCGAGGCCAGCAACACCAGTGCGGCAAGGGATTTTTTCAGCATGTGCAGTTCCTCGGGTCAATAGCGACAGCTTGCCCCAGACCCGGCACGAAAACCATCTTCGTCACAGCAAATTCATTCCATTGAAAGGACTTGCGGTAGCGGCTCTGCAAATGCATGGAGCGTGCCCATTAATACCTTCTAATGACAACGCTCATATAATTGATTTTTTTGTGCTGCGTCATAAAAAATTTTTCCAGAACGGCGCTGGCAAGTGCTATTTTCAGTCTTCGTCAGACCGCTCAGCGATCCTGCTGGAAAGCAGCTTGACCGACCGATGATCTTTCCGCTGGTCATCGTCCCGTCATCATGGCTTTACCGGACGCATTCTGGCTGTCTGCCTACCCATTGGAGCAAGGAAGTGCTCGATTGATTCAGGTGGGCCATCGTCATGACTAAAGTCACATTCCCCAATGCATGCCAACTGATGCGCTGGCACTTCCACCCCGTGGGCTTTGAAGCCTCGATGGATGCACCAGGGAGCATGATTGCGCGACTTTTCGACCGTGCCAGCGGTGAAACAGTGGTCGCCATTGCCGGCCTGCCCTGTTCTACCGTGATGAATGCCGCAGATGTGGAGCGCATCATCGAAGCCATCGAGGATGAGCTGGAATTATTCGGCACTCACACGCAACGACAGATCGCCGGTTTTATCTGACATGAACGCCTCAGCCGACACGAACGCTATTGCGCAGGTCTTCGAAGAAAGGCTTGTCCCGGGCAATCCTGTCTGACGCTTTAGGCATCTGAACAGCGTCTGCTGAACTGGCGCTTTCATCGATATACCAATAACAGTGCCGCGCCGAACGAGTAATGGCGACGTAGGCCAGACGCAAGACTTCATCCTTCTGTGCCGTATCGAATGGCTGAAGATCACTCGCATCCCCCAGTCCTGCCAACCGGTAAACCTGATTCTTGTAGGGCGAGACGGTCAGATGCTGACAATCGCCCAGCAAAAATACGGCATCCGCCTGCAAGCCCTTGGAACTGTGATAAGTCAGCGTTCTGATACGGCGATTCTGCGCGCCATTTGCCGAATCGGCGTCGATCAATGCCTGCAGACGCGCCGAGAAGCGCGCCTTCTCACTGCCCTTGCGGTACAGCAGCAGGATCGAGTCGCCATCGTGATAATGCTCGGCGACCCGCTCGGCAAGTTCGTCCTCGTCGCGATCCAGTACCTTGACCGGCAGCAGCTCCTGAAGCAGGCCACTGGCGCGTGCCTTCTTGCCCGGAATGGCCGGGGCCGCCCGCACGATATGCTCGGCGGCGTCGATGATGTGCTGATGACTGCGGAAGTTGTCACTGAGCATGACCCTGGTTGTCGCCGGGGAGGAAAACTCCTTGGCGAATTCCATGAAGTACTTCGGCGAACTGCCGCGCCAGCCGTAGATCGACTGCCAATCGTCACCGACACACAGCAGCGATGAATGCTGAGCGATACGGCCGGTGTGCAATGCCGGACCACGACGCCTGATTTCGCGCAGGCTGGCGCGTAGCCATGAAACGATCTGCGGCGACACGTCCTGAAACTCGTCGATCATCAAATGCGCCAAGGGTCTGAGCATCGGATCACTGACGTGCTTGAGGTTCTCCGGCGACGTTTCGCCGAACAAGGCAAACATGCGGTTGTAGGTCATGATCGGTGGCGATTGAGCCAGCAGGTGCGTTTCGAAGGCTTTCCAGAACAGGCTGAGTGCTTCGAAGAAGAAGCGGTCCGGGTCATCGCTGGCAAAACTCATCTCGGACACGGCGCTCGGCACATCCAGCCCGAGGTTCTCGATGAAGCTGGCAGCCGTGACAAAACAGTCCAGCAAGGGTGCCGCACCGAGTTCGCCCTTGACCCGGTAATCGAACCCGGGCCCCGCGACGGCATCGCCTGCCAATGATCGCAAAACCTCGTTGGCAGACTGGTAGTTATCCATCCATATCAATGGCTTACTGCAGAAAGCTTGAAACAGGGTGCGCTTTATGACGCCTTCCGCCCAGACCGGCAGTTTGGCGCCCGGCCGCTTGAGTTGCTGGTCCTCACTGGCGTCCAGGCCCAGCACGACCCAGGCATCCAGCTCGGCGATATAGCCGTGGAAAGAAAACGGAAAACCATTTATTTCAACAGCTTGGCGCATAGGCTCAATGCCTTTTATAGGCCAGGCTCCGGCGCGGATCCACAAGTCTTCAACGGTGTCGCACCACTCTTCATCGCGTTTCGACGACAGCTCGGTCACTGCGACTCGTTTCTGCACATCCGGGTGATCGCGGTCCAGTTCCTTGAGCTGCAGGGCATGGCGATACAGCGGCGCCATGACTTCGCGAAAACGCTCATTGCCGGCGTACAGATCGCGGTAGCAGAGATTGAGTTGCTGGCGCTGCGCGTCGTTGATCCGCAAGTCGAAGGGGTTGCTGTCCGCCTCTTCCAGACCGGACGACTGGCTGCTAAGGTTCTCGAACGCGCGCAGCTGCTCAAAACCGGGCAGGCTGCGCACCAGCGGCAGAATGCGCGAATGGAAAGTGCGCACCAGCTCACGCGCCTGCTTTTGTTCCAGCGCATGCCCCCACAGGGCCATGACATCGATCAGTTTGCTGATGAAGTCCTTGCGTGACTCTCGGGTGAAGGTCACCACCGTCATGGCGTTCAGTTCGAAGCCCAGGTAGTGATGCAGCAGCAGAATCCGCAGGACCAGCGACGTGGATTTACCCGCGCCCGCCCCGGCAATCACGTAGGTAGACGGTGTATCGCTGAAGATCATCTTCCACTGTGCCGCACTGGGCTGGGCATGTGCGGGGAGTTTTTCAGCGACATCGGCCTTGATGCGTTTTTTCAGCTCAGGAGTAAGCGCCAGCCGCCAGTCATCGAACAGATGATCGTCGACCTTGGGGCCACGATGCCGGGCTGGCCGGGTATCGCTGATGACCAGCACCTGACGGCCTGACTCCTGACCATCCAGATAACCCTCTTCATAGCCTTCACGCACTCCTTCGATGTGGCCATTCAGATAACCGTCGGCATGCCCCTGCGACCATGAAGGCGCGTGCTGCGAGCGCAGTCCGGTAAGACCACGCCCTAACAGCCGCGCCAACAGGCGTCGAAACAACGGCAATTGCCGGGGCGGTAAAAGGTCGACATCCAGGTCATGAGGAAGCGCAGAAGGCAGGTCGTCAGGCACGCAGACTCCGGTGGTGGGCTCGCAGGCGAAAAGGTCGCCTATGGTGGCCGGATTTTCGCGCAGGTTCCAGCGAAATGCTTGCCTGTCAGTGTGTTAGCCGATCAACTGCATGTTCCTTGGCAAGTGCTATCAGACTGGCATGACCGACTTGGGTACCAACGCGCCTGGGTGCTGGATCACGATACTGGCCAGACGATGCCCTGCTTCCGCCGCCTGCAACGGGTGTTCACCCATGAGCCGGGCCGCGAGATAGCCGGCACTGAAGGAATCACCCGCAGCCGTGGTATCGACCACACGCTCGACCTTCTGCGCTGCGATTTCGAAACGTTCGCCGCCGGCTTCGACGAGACAACTCTGCGCGCCACGCTTGACGACGATTTCACCGATGCCGCGCCCGCGATAGGCGGCGAGCAGCTGTTCGCTGTCGGCATAGCCATAAAGTGCCTGCTCGTCGTCTTCGGTCAGCAAGGCCAGGTCCACGTGCTGCAGACACGCTCGGTAGGCTTCGCGGGCCTGCTCGACACTGGCCCACAGCCGCGGACGATAGTTGTTGTCGAAGGCGACCCTGACACCGCGCTGACGCGCGCACGCCAGTGCCTCCATCAGCTTGGCACGCCCCTGCTCGCCAAGCACTGCCAGGGTGATGCCACTGAAATACAGCACGTCATAGCTGGCCAGCGCTGCCAGGATCGGCTCCGCCGCCGGGGTCATGATGCAGTCCCGCACGGCAGCTTCGTTGCGCCAGTAGAGAAAACGCCGCTCACCATTGGCGTCGGTCTGGATGCAATAGAGCCCCGGCAAGCGTCCGGGCAGGCGCTGCACCTTGCCCAGACCGATGCCCTCGTCCGCCCAGATCCTGCACATCGCATCGCTGAAGCTGTCGTCACCCAGTGCCGTGACGTAGTCGACCTTGGCACGCTCACCCAGCAATCGGGAGAGGTAGACCGCCGTATTGAGCGTGTCGCCGCCAAAGCTCTGGCGCAGACTGCCATCGGCATGCTGTTGCAGTTCGATCATGCATTCGCCGATAAGGGCGACCCGTGGAAGGCTCATGTGACGATACTCCTGCAAATACTTATCTAGAAATATGTACTGAAAGGTTCTATCACCCGTAGGTCATTATCCACCAGGCAACCTGAACGCCACTTGTCGAACGTCAGACACGGGTGCGAGGTGCCGAAGGAAATGATATCGCCGACCTTCAACTCGCATCCGGGTGCGACAGTCATGAATGCGTGCTGGTCCATGACGGCCGTCACCTTGCAGGCGCTCACATCGTCCCCAGCCGAATGCACGCCCGCCTTGTAACGCAGCAGCGGGTTGGGCAACCCGGCGTCGTAGGCAACATCGCGCTTGCCCATGGCAATCACTGCAAAGCCCGGTTCAGGCATGGATTGCACATGCGCCCAGACTTCCAGGGCTGGCCGCAGCGCTTCGCTCAATTCGGCACGCCGGTCCAGCACGCAGCACTGCGCGTCCTTGTAGATGCCGTGGTCATGCACCACATAGCTGCCGGGCCGCAGCACGCTGAGGAAGCGTTCGCGAACAGCCTGGGCGTCGAATGCTTCGGCGATCAGGTCATACCAGGCCGAGCCGGATGCAGTGACGATCGGGCGATCCAGAGCGAAGGCGCCCTTGTCCTGCAGGTCGACAGCCAGGCGCACCAGCGACGCGGCAAAGGCCTTGATGCCCTGGATGGCGTGGTCACCGTGGATGACGCCCTCGTACCCTTCGATGCCGGTCAATGCCAGCGCCGGTTGTGCCAGAACAGCGTCGGCCAGCGCCAACACCTGCTCTTCGCTACGGCAGCCGCAACGGCCTCCGGGTACGCCGTATTCGATCATCACGTTCAAACGCAGGCCACGCGCAGCGAAAAACTCGCCCAGCGCAGCGACATTGTCCGGATGGTCGACCATGCAGTGAAACTCGAACATGGGGTCGGCCAGCATGTCGGCGACGATAGCCATGTTCGGCGCACCGACCAACTGGTTGGCCATCAGCACCCGGCGCACGCCATGCGCATACGCAGCCTGCGTCTGGACTGCCGTGGCCAGGGTCATGCCCCATGCGCCCGCGTCCAGTTGCCGGCGAAACAGCGCGGGCACCATGCTGGTCTTGCCGTGCGGAGCCAACTCTGCACCGCTGTCGCTGACAAACTGCTGCATCCAGCGAATATTGTGTTGCAGCGCCTGATTGTGAATCACCAGTGCGGGCAGGCTGACATCACTGACCAGGCTGTCACCCGGCTGCGCAATACCCTTGTCCATGACGGCGGTGCTCATCGGTAATCTCCTGCTGTTATTCATTGATACGGCGAGCCAGGCCATTGGCGCTGTCGATCAGCACCCGCCGATAGTCGTCGTAGTGGGTCTTGGCGTCGGCACGCGGCGCGACGATGCACAGCGTGGCGATGCACTGACCGTGTTCGTTGTTTACGGGGGCGGCGAAGCAATGGGTGAAGGTGTCAGCCACGCTATTGAAGGAAAAGAAGCCCTCCTCGCCGGCTTTGCGGATTTCCCGAAGAAAGGTCTCCAGCGGCAGACGTTCGCCACCCGGCAGAATGAAGTCGTCGGGGTCGATCAGGTCGATGATCTGCTGATCGCTCAGGTGACTGAGCAACAGACGCCCGGACGCCGTCCATGGAATGGGCGCGTTTTCGCCGATGTCCGAAGAAATCCTGAAATGACGCTCGCCCTCCTTCATCAGCGCCACGGTGTATTTGCGGCCATTGAGCAGGCACATCTGCGCCGTTTCCCGCGTCTGGCTGACGATCTCGCACAGGCAGGCTTCGGCTTCGCGAGTGAAATCGAAGTGCCGCAAGTGCGCCTGCCCCAGGAAATACAACTGACGGCCAAGGTAGACATGCCCGTCCTTGCCCACTGTCTCCAGAATCCGCCGCTCCAGCAGCGATGCCACCAGCTCGTACACCGTCGATTTGGGGCTGCCGATCCCGCTGGCAATCTCATTGGGGCGCATGGGCCTGGCCTTTTCCTTGAGAAAATCCAGGATATCGAACGCCCGGTCCAGTCCGCGTGCCCGGCGCTTGATAGTGTCTTCGGTCATGAGAGTCGGTCCTTGGGAAAGCAGCAAGCCAAAAGCCTCATGTGATCGGACCTCCGGCTTGCAACGTGTAGCTGCACGCCTGCTACTTGCGCTTGTAGGCGATGCAGTCGATTTCGACCTTGCAGTCGACCATCATGCTGGCCTGAACGCAAGCGCGTGCCGGTGCATGCTCGGGGGTGAAGTACTCACCGAACACCTTGTTGAAACTCCAGAAGTCGCGCGGGTCCTCCAGCCACACGCCGACCCGGATCACATCCTTGAGCGCATAACCGGCCTCTTCAAGAATCGCGATCAGGTTACGCATGGTCTGGTGCGTCTGCTCGACGATGCCGCCGACGATGATCTCGCCATCCTGCGCAGGTACCTGGCCGGAAACGTGCAGCCAGCCGTCAGCCTCGACTGCGCGGGCGAATGGGCGTGGCTGGCCGCCCCCTGCTGTGCTGCCTGCGCCATAACGGGTAATAGTCATGAGTTGTTCCTTGTCTTGAAGCATTGGACGTGGTGAACGTTTAAAAACGGATGTTCTTGAGAAATTCGCTCAAGCGCGCCGACTTCGGCTGCTCGAACAACGCCTTGGGAGGCCCCTGCTCTTCGATGCGGCCCTGATTCATGAACACGATCTGGTCTGACACTTCGTAGGCAAAACGCATTTCGTGCGTCACCAGCAGCATGGTCATGCCCTCCTCGGCCAGGTCCTTGATGACGCTCAGCACTTCGCCCACCAGTTCCGGATCGAGTGCCGAAGTGACTTCGTCAAACAACATCAGACTGGGGTTCATGGCAATGGCGCGGGCAATCGCCACACGCTGTTGCTGACCACCGGACAACTGGCCGGGGAAGTGATTGCGCCGCTCCAGCAGGCCGACCCGGTCCAGCCACTTTTCGGCCAGCGCAACGGCTTGATCCTTGGGCATCTTCTTGACCTTGAGCAAGCCCAGGGTGACGTTCTGCAAGGCGCTGAGGTGCGGAAACAGGTTGAATTGCTGAAAGGCCATGCCGGTCATTGCCCGGTGTTGCGCGATCAGACGCTCCGGATGGCGGGTGCGCTTGCCGTCTACGTTGCTGTAACCGATGTCCTGCCCCTCAAGACGGATATGCCCGCCCTGAAACTCTTCCAGCAGGTTGACGCAGCGCAGCAAGGTGGTCTTGCCAGAGCCGCTGGAACCGATCAGGGTCACTACATTGCCTTTCTGCATGCGCAGATCGACACCCTTGAGCACTTCCACCGGGCCGTAGGATTTATGCAGGCCTTCGATGCTGAGCAGCGCCGGGCCGGGGTTATGAGTCTGTGTCATGGCAATGCCACCTGCTTTTCGATTTGCCGCCCAAGAAGTTCGATGGCGTAGTTGATGAGAAAGAACAGGAAACCTGCAAACAGGTAGAACTCCAGGGTCATGAACGTGCGCGCGATCACCTGTTGGGTGCTGAGCAGCAGTTCAGCCACACCGATCACTGAAAGCAGCGTCGACGCCTTGACGATCTCGGTCGAGGAGTTGACCCAGGTCGGCAGGATCTGGCGCATGGCCTGAGGCAGCAACACGTAGCGCAGCGATTGACCGAAGCGCAGACCGATGGCCTTGCCGGCTTCCAGTTGGCCGCGGGGAATGGCCTGCAGAGCGCCGCGTACGATTTCCGAAACGTGAGAGCCGCAGAACAGCGTCAGGCCTATTGCACCGGCCTGAAACGCGCTGATCTGCCAACCCAGTGCCGGCACCATGTAAAAGACCGCCAGCACCAGCACGAACACCGGGGTGCCGCGAATCAGATCTACGTAGAGCCTGATGGGCAAGCGGGCGAAAAAGCCGCCGTAAGTCAGCACCAGACCGGCCAGCATGCCGATCAGCGTGCCTGCGGCAATCGCCAGCGCCGAGCACTGGATACTGGTCAGAAAGCCGGACCAGAGCACTTCACGCGCATTCCACAATTCCTGCAACCAGCCAGGGGGTTGATACATGACAGCCTCCTAGCGGCGAATCGCCAGACGTTGTTCGAGGGTGCGCAAAAGCAGAGCGATCACGTAGCAGGCCACCACATAGAGTGCAGTGGTCACCAGCCAGGTTTCGATCACCCGGTAGCTTTCGACGTTGATCTTGCGCGCGTAATAGGTCAGCTCCGGCACGGCAATGGCGGCCGCCAGGGAGGTGTCCTTGAACAGCGAAATGAAGTTGTTGGAGAGTGCTGGCAATACATTGCGCAACATGACCGGCACGATGATGTAAGCCCGTACCTGCCACTCGCCCAGACCGATCGCCAGCCCCGCTTCGCGCTGCCCCTTGTGGATGCTCAGCAGTCCGGCACGGAACACTTCGGTCAGATAGGCACCGGCGTACAGCGACAACGTGACGATGAATGACGCCAGCTTGTCGAGTCGAATGCCGAGCCCGGGCAACGCGAAGTAGATCAGCAGGATCAACACCAGAATCGGCGTGTTGCGCACCACCGTTACGTAGATCGACGCGACGATGCGCAACGCCTTGTAACGTGACAACAGTGCAAATGCATTCGCCAGTCCGATCACACAGCCAATCGCGATCGAGATCAGGGCCAGTTCCAGACCAAGGCCCAACCCCGCCAGAAGACTGGGGAAGTCGCGCCACACGGCATCAAAATTCAATTGGTAATTCATGCTTGCCCATACCTGGCAGGGACAGCCCGAAGGCCTGCCCTGCCGCTGAAGGTCAGAGTGGACTTATTTGTATTCCATCGGAAAACCGATAGCAGGGACTGGCAGATCGACACCGAACCATTGCTTGAAAGACGCCGCGTAAGCCGGGAACTCGACACCGGTCATGGCTTCATGCAACGCGGTGTTGACGAAGTTCAGCCAGTCCTGATCGCCACGCTTGACCGCGCAGGCATAGGTTTGCGGGCTCCAGGCAAAGGCAGGCGAACGGTAGCGGCCAGGGTTCTGCACCATCAGGTACTTGACCGAGGACTGATCGGTGGCCGCTGTATCGGCACGCCCGGAGTTGATCGCCTGGTACATCAGGTCGACGCTGTCGTACTGGTCGACCTTGGCTTTTGGCAGTGCCTGATGCACCAGTTCCTCGGCGTACACGTTTTGCAGTACGGCAACGGTCACATCGTCACCCGCCGCCTTCAGGTCGTCGATTTCCTTGTACTTGCTATTGGCAGGTAACAGCAGGGCCACACCCTCGCGGTAATACGGCAGGGTAAATGCCACCTGCTGTGCGCGGCTGGCGGTAACGGTGATGAACTGGCAGCTGATATCGACCTTGTCGGTCAGCAGGTTGGGAATACGCGCATCCGAGGACTGCACGACAAATTCCACCTTGCTCGGGTCATTGAACAGGCCCTTGGCGATGATTCTGCCAATGTCGATATCGAAGCCCTGCAACTTGCCGTCCGCGCCCTGGAAGTGCCACGGGGCATTGGTACTGCCCGTCCCTACCACCAGATTTCCACGTTTCAATACTGCATCCAGCTTACTGCCTTCGGCTGCCTGCACCGTATTGGCCAGCATGAATGAGGCTGAAAGAACAAAGGCACAAGCTTTCACAAAGGAAGGTCCGCGATGCATGACTTAAACTCCGCCGAAGTATTCGTTATTCCGCTATAGCGGATACAGGTATGTAACAACGGAATAGACAGCAGAAAGTGTGCCACAGAGGACATGCGGAGAACAGCACATGAAAAAACCGAGGCAAATCAACAGACTGGAATTCAGGCTTGAAGAACAGAAGTGAAGAAAAATTACGGGGATAATGCTACTGATCGTCACACTCGAGTGGTCAGGCCCCACTCTTGTGCGCGCGCGCTGTTATTGGGCGTGCCGTATTGACTTGGACAAAGCGGATGGATGGGCGCAAAAAACCAGCAGGCACTTGGACGCAGAGCGTCCGGAACGGCGTTCCCACGCCGAAGCGTGGCAACGAGAAGCGTCCGGGAGCGTGCGCGGCGGGGAACAGACTTAAAGACAGGTCGCGATGGCCGCAGAGCGCAACGCGGCCTGGGCATCGCCTTGCGGGGCATAGAACTCAACGGCAGTGTTCGGACCTTTGCCGCGCACGTCGGCGAAATAGGTCGATTCGGTGGTAAACACAGTGAAGCCACCGCCTGACAGGTCATGCAGAAATACGTCAGAAGACGTGCCGAACATGGCTTCGTTCTGCCAGGTCACCTGAATGCACTGGGCCACAGCCGCATCCTGCTTGGCGCTCGACAGGACCTTGTAGGGTCCTGCGGCACGTGCGGAACTGGAAGGCGCTGCACACCCGGTCAATACGGTTGCAGCAATCACCGTCGCGCTCGTCAGAAACAGAAACTTCATGTCATGCCTTCGCTGATAAAAAGTCGATTCTAACACTGCACCGCGCTATCAACCTTCAGCCAATTGCTCTTCGTATTCCTTTACGTATTCGCCAGCAAGGCTCTGTTTCTGCTTTTCGTCGAGCAATTTGCCCGCCATCTGGAAGAACTTCTGCTCTTCTTCCTTCAGGTGGTGGTGCACTTTTTCCGACAGCTTTTTCGCGGTAGCCAGCCAGGCCGGACTCGACATCTCGGTTTCATCGAGCTCTTCCATCATCTCGTCCATCTCGTGATGCTCGGAAATGGCGTGACGGCTGAGGTCCACGCCATTGTCGTGAGCCATCAGGGGGATGTAGAAAAACCGTTCTTCGGCCGTTTCGTGGGCCTGCAGTTCTTCCTTGAGCTGTTTGTAGGCCTTCTCGCGTTCAGCGCTGTCGCCACTGGTCTGGATCAGGGCATCAGCGTAGCTGCGTTGACGGTCGTGGCTTTCACGCAGGGCTTCGAAAATATTCAAGGTCATGTCTCCAGGTCGGCTTCCGGGAGCTGGAAGCATCGTGGACTAGACCCCTGGCGAAGATCAGCAGTTCCAACAAATACGGGCAAATGCCTATCGTGCAATGGCCACAGACTCAAGCCAGCTCGAAAACCACGTCCTGAGCGCCTTCCCAGAGCGTCTTCACGCCCAGTTTGCGCAAGTTTTCCTTACCCTGGGTAATGGTCAGAAAATGGTTGCCCGCCAACTGCCCCATCTTGCTGGCGAAACAGCACGAGCCGTAGGCAAGGATAATCTCGGTTTCGCTGTAACCGCCCGGATAGAAAAGAATGTCGCCCACCGAAGGATGGCTGGTTGCGTTCTCGAAGCCGATCAATGTGTCATCCAGCTTCAACTGATAATCATCCAGCGGCACCCAGCAGCCCTCTCCGCTCCAGCGCACATGGATGAATTTCTGCCGATAGGGCAGCAGCTTGAGAAACGCTTCCACCGTTTGCGGTGCATCCGGATGGGTTTCGGCGAGAAACTCGTATCCGCCCGCGGTAATTTTGATGCTGGTCACTTCGACGACTCCTTAACAGGCAACAGGACTCACAATGGTGCCCAAGGATAAACGCGAGCCCGACAAGCCGTCACGGAGTTCCGTTGCGCCCGTACAGGAGGTAGCCGGAACGGTGGCTCAGGCGTTCGTAATACGCATTGACGGCGGGCAGATCAGGATGCTCGAGAGGCGTCTCAAACCAGCGATTGACTGAAAGACCGATGGGGATATCAGCCAGGGTAAAACGCTCGCCGCATACATAGGCGCCGGTCTTTTCCAGCTGCCTGTCGAGTATCTGCATATGCCTGGCCCACTGAGCACAGGACGCGGCTATGGCGGCAGGGTCCTGATGTTCGGTCGAGCGCCGCACCAGTGACATGAAGGCATAACTCCATGATCGGTTCAGATCCGAGCCTTGCCAGTCGATCCACTGATCGGTCTGCGCCCTGCCACGTGGATCCAGCGGATAAACGGAGTCGCCAGCATAACGGTTGGCCAGATAGCGAACGATGCTGTTGGACTCCCAAAGTACGAAGTCATCATCGACGATAACCGGCACCATGGCATTCGGGTTGAGCGCGACAAACTCATCCGTGTCCGCAGGTTTGAAGCCTGACCCCCAGTCTTCCTGAGTAAAGGGTATCTTCAGTTCCTCACACGTCCAGAGTACTTTTCGTACGTTGATCGATGAGGTCTTGCCCAGTATGCGCAGCATTCAGCGTCCTTGTTGCACAGCAACGTCGTGTCAGTCAGTAGTCATCAGCGGTTTGGCAAACAGGTGGTTCTCATGTGTCTCGCCCTGAAACAAATAGTGCGGCGTACCTTTCAGCTCATAGCCTTGACGAGGGTAAAACGCCAGCGCGCGCGTGTTGCCAACCCAGACCGTCGCCCATAATAGCGAGGCGTGAGCAATTGTTGCACGCTGTTCGGCGGCTTCAAGTAACAGCCGCCCCGCTCCACGCCCTGTGAAACGCTCCTGCACATAAAGGCGTTGCAACTCGGCAGCGGTCGATACACCGAGCATTGCGTGGTCTGTGCGCAATGCAACCTGAGCAAAACCAATCAAATGCCCTTGCGACTCCGCCACGACGATGAACGTTGTCGGTTCGATGAGCAATTGCGCAAAGTTCACAGGCGAAAAGGCCTCCAGCGCCTCGCGGGCGATGGATTGTCGAATGCCCTGCGTTGCGTAGGTGTCGAGAAAAACCTGCGTGCCGAGCGCCGCGAGGCATAGCGCATCCGCAGAGGAAGCATCACGCAGGGTAATGGTCATTGAAGGAGGGGTGATCATCAGGCGGTTGATTCTCGGCGTCAGGCAGACAGATGGCCGAATCATACCTGAGACAAGGACCGGCCCGGCACAGGGCCGGGCCGGCACTTCAGGTGCAGCTGCTCGATATCAGCGGCCGGTCATCAGCGATTGCAGTTTGGACTGGGCTTGTTGAGCATTCTTGCCCTGCTCGTTCAGCTCTTGCAGCAGTTTGTTGAGCTCGGTCTGGACCACAGGATCCTTGACGGTGATCGTCGAACCGGAGATATCGATCTGCGATTTGTGCGCGTCCACATAATCGGCAACCTTCAGGCCACTGGAAAAGGTGCCCTTTATCTGCGGCAGCACTTCGCGGAAGGTGTTGGCGGGTACGCTGACAGTCCGGTCGTAGGCCTTGTCGTAAACCACCTTCAAGTCTTCCGGCTGCTTGAGTTTCGCGCGTGCGGCGTCCGCCTTGCCCTGCTCGATGGTCAGCTTCTCGCCCACTTCATCAAGGCCCGTCTGCACGGCAGCCAGGTCGGCGCGGCGTTGAATGACATCGCTTACCGAATGAAAAGAACCTTTCTGCATCAAGCCGGCGAGCGGCTGTACCGCCGAGTCCATACCCGCGCCGAAGTCGGAGATGACCGCATAGTGCGAGGTGTAATCACCAAAGGCTTTCTTCTCATCATCTGTCAGCTTGGGAACATGCACGCCTGGCTTGTCGACAATTCGGGTTTGCAGAAACTGAGTGAACGCAGTGCGCTGCTCGGGCTCCTTGTCTCCGCAGCCAGCCAGGAACAGGGGTAAAGCGACAGCCAGCAACAAAGCTGGACGGAAAAGGGACTTCATGTCAGTAACCTCCGGGATCATGAGAATGCACATTCACAGGCCACGCCTGCTGAACGCGAGCGTGCTTATAGTCTCGTCATGGCGTCATCTAGTTCCGCGACGGCGCTGAAGATACTTTTCGGCCTGCCGTAACCTGGCAACGTCAGCGCTCGATCCGAATGGTTCTGCGGAGCAAAACCGGGGGTCTGCGCGAAACCGTGACGGGATCTGCCCGGCACACCGCTCGCTCTGAAAGCCGCTTCGAGAAAGTTCCTTAACATTTCTTCATGAGGTGAAACGTTTCAGCGGCTAGTCTTCAACGGACCGACACAGTGACAACAGGAGTCAATCACTATGTTTGCACACGAAGGCCTGGGTCTGATCCTTGTCTCCATCGTCTTTCTGCTTGGAGCGATTGCGATGTTCATCCACCCTTTCCATGCATTGGGAAGCTGGTTCAGGAGGAAAAAGCAGGAAAGGAAATCCGACTAACCGTCAACACGCACCAGAAATGGCAGGCCCGGTAATCACCGGGCCTTGCAGAACAAGCCTCCAGTGACTGCCTTCGCCCACCTCGCCCCAAGCAAATGTATCGCCCTGATACCTGTTTCCGAGCTTGCTGCTGCGCATCTGATTTACCGAAGCTTTTGCCGTGAACAGGATCAAATCCGGCTGCCAGCAAACAGTGGCCAATCAATATTATATCAATATCACCTATCTGAGCTTACATCCGAAAACCATCTAGCGAGAAGCACATTCCGGGAAGCAGGCGCCTCACTCTGTAGCGATTTGTGTCCAGTGTGATACTCTTTTTAAATCCTTTGATATTGAATTAATGGCAACTAGCCAATAATATTGCGTGCACAATTCCCCAACTAATTCGCCACTAGTGCTTACAGGGTAGTCATGACTGGTCAATCAATTAATTCGACACGCCATCTACGTAACTCTGTTGACGAGCACACTCCCGCACCGACGCACGTGCTTGATTTCGGCAAATGCAGGGGCACCCGAAAAGGACCGGTCTTCCTGATCGGCTCGGGAAAATCAGCCAGGGATTTCCCGATCAAAGAGTTCTCGCACATCCCCATGATCACCATGAACGGCGCGTTCTCGATGTTCGCAGACACGAACATAAAACCGTTGTTCTACGTGTGCTCCGACAGGGATTTCCCCAACCAGCAGCCTGAGCTATTCGCCGCTGCCATGCGCTCCAGCGAAAATGTAGGCCTCTGGGAAGATCAGTTTCACGGCGACATTCCCAGACCCTCAGGAAGCGCTTATGCATTGAAGAAATCGGCGAGACTGTCGACAGTTGCCGCACTCTGCTCGCGAGAAGATGCACTGGTCAGGAAACTCTCGTTATGGAGTAGCCGAAGCAGGGATATCGGATTCAGCAAGAATCTGGAACTTGGTTTTTTCGACGCCAGAACTGTCATGTACCTGGCTCTGCAATTGTCCTATCACCTTGGTTTCAGCCAGGTATTTCTGGTCGGCTTCGATATGAATCAGTCCGTGGGCCGATTCTATGAATCATCTAGCGACAAGTGCTCACCCTGTGGTCTGGACCAGCATTACGAATCGAGAATTCTGCCCTCGCTGGAGCTGATGTCGAAACAGGTCGTCGGGAGTGACTTCCAGGTATTCAATGTGTCCGACAGCTCGCGAGTACCGCACGAGGTCATTCCCAAGTTGAGCCTTGATGAAGTTCGATATAAGGTCAGCGACGCGCTTCAGCGATAGTATTCAAAGGATTGCGCAGCTACACGCTGCGAAGGGCGCTGAAAAACAGGCGCCAGCCCTGCCCCGCCCCGTTAAACTCGGCAATCCTCTGCCGTCCACCATGTCACTGCCGCCCGACCTATGCGACAATGTGCGCCAATGTCTGGCGTGAACCCCCACATTCATATCCCGGCAACGCAGTCGTGGCAGGCTGCAGTTGCTGTAGACGTATGCCCGTTGGGTCAGCTCATGCTCGGACGGAGCGGACTGAACAGCTTCGGTGGGGTTCTGAATACCACACCCGCTGACGCCAGCGCTCCCCCCGGTTATTGCCCAAGTTATTGATAGGTAAAGTAATTGATCTCCACAGCTAACATCACGATGCAGTTCGGCCCCAAACCCTTGTTCGAGAATGTCTCGGTCAAGTTTGGCGCTGGTAACCGTTACGGCCTGATTGGCGCAAACGGCTGCGGCAAGTCCACGTTCATGAAAATCCTCGGTGGCGACCTCGAGCCCTCGGGTGGCCAGGTGATGCTGGAGCCGAACGTGCGTCTGGGTAAGCTGCGCCAGGATCAATTCGCCTATGAAGAGTTCACGGTGCTCGACACCGTGATCATGGGTCACGAAGAGCTGTGGAAGGTCAAGGCCGAGCGCGATCGCATCTATTCGCTGCCGGAAATGAGTGAAGACGACGGCATGGCCGTTGCCGAACTGGAAACCGAGTTTGCGGAAATGGACGGCTATACCGCCGAATCCCGCGCGGGTGAATTGCTGCTGGGTCTGGGCATCGGCATCGAACAGCACAACGGTCCGATGAGCGAAGTATCGCCGGGCTGGAAGCTGCGCGTTCTGCTGGCGCAGGCACTGTTCTCCGATCCGGAAGTGCTGCTGCTCGACGAACCGACCAACCACCTGGACATCAACACCATTCGCTGGCTGGAAAACATCCTGACACAGCGTAACAGCCTGATGATCATCATCTCCCACGACCGTCACTTCCTGAACAGCGTGTGCACGCACATGGCCGACCTGGATTACGGCGAGTTGCGTCTGTTCCCGGGCAACTATGACGAGTACATGACCGTGGCGACCCAGTCCCGCGAGCAGTTGCTGTCCGACAACGCCAAGAAGAAAGCTCAGATTTCCGAACTGCAATCGTTCGTCAGCCGCTTCTCGGCCAACGCCTCGAAAGCCAAGCAGGCCACTTCCCGAGCCAAGGCGATCGACAAGATCCAGCTGGCCGAGGTCAAGCCATCCAGCCGTGTCAGCCCGTTCATTCGTTTCGAGCAGACCAAGAAGCTGCACCGTCAGGCGGTCATCGTCGATCGCATGGCCAAAGGCTTCGACGGCAAGACCCTGTTCAAGGACTTCAGCTTCCAGGTCGAAGCCGGCGAACGTGTGGCCATCATCGGCCCGAACGGCATCGGCAAGACCACCCTGCTGCGCACCCTGGTCAACGAGTTGCAACCGGATGCAGGCACGGTCAAGTGGACCGATGCAGCGGAAATCGGCTACTACGCTCAGGACCACGCCCACGATTTCGAGGATGACTCCACCCTGTTCGACTGGATGGGTCAGTGGACCCAGGGCGGCGAGCAAATCGTGCGTGGCACCCTGGGCCGTATGCTGTTCTCCAACGACGAGATCCTCAAGTCGGTGAAGGTGATTTCCGGTGGTGAACAGGGCCGTATGCTGTTCGGCAAGCTGATCCTGCAAAAGCCCAACGTGCTGGTGATGGACGAACCGACCAACCACCTGGACATGGAATCCATCGAATCGCTGAACCTGGCGCTGGAAAACTATCCAGGCACACTGATCTTCGTCAGTCACGACCGCGAGTTCGTGTCATCGCTGGCGACCCGCATCATCGAACTCAGCCCAAGCGGTGTGATCGACTTCAGCGGCACTTATGACGATTACCTGCGTAGCCAGGGCGTTTCGTTCTAAGCCTTT
Organism: Pseudomonas sp. PvP027; assembly: GCF_017833005.1. Taxonomy (NCBI): domain Bacteria; kingdom Pseudomonadati; phylum Pseudomonadota; class Gammaproteobacteria; order Pseudomonadales; family Pseudomonadaceae; genus Pseudomonas; species Pseudomonas sp. PvP027. The sequence goes on from NZ_JAFIBK010000001.1 coordinate 503,836, forward strand.
CAGCCAGCGATAGCAAAAAGCCCTGTCTTGTGACAGGGCTTTTTATTTTCAGAACGCTTATTCGCTCGGCTGGCTGAGCACTTCAATCCACAACGCACCCTTGCCCGAGGGCGCTTCGCTGACCCGTTGCAAGGCTCCCTTCTCGCCGATGGCGTAACTGCCGACCTTGTCGCTTTTCTCGCCACTTACCAGCAACCAGCGCCCGTTGGGCGACACCGCGATGTTGCGCGGCTGCTTTTCCTGAACGGGGTAATTTTCAACGAACGTCACCTTGCCACTGGCGGGGTCAACCTTGAACACCGACACGCTGCTGGTGGTGCGCTCGCTGATGAACAGCCATTTGCCGTTCGGCGCGATGCGAATATCCGCGGCCCAGATACGCGGCGTCGGATCATCCTTGAGATCGTTGTTGCGCGCATCGCGGGCCTGTCCCGGTGCCAGCTTCAAGCGCTTGGGAATACCGTCTGCCTGACTGATCTGCTTCAACGCACCGGTTTTCTGATTGATCGCGAAGGCCGTGACGGTGCCACTCATTTCACCGACGACATACAGAAACTTGCCGTCGGACGAGAATGCCAGGTGACGCGGACCGGTATTGCCGGGAACGGCGACATAGCCCTCGCCGATGGGGACAAGCTTGCCGTCCTTGGGCTCCAGGCGGTATTGCAGCACACGATCGACTCCCAGGTTGCCGGCGTACACAAACCGGTTGCTCGGATCGGTGCGTACCGAGTGCGCGTGCATGCCGGTCTTGTAAGTCTGAATGCTGTCGCTGGGGCGGTGCTGCGCATCGATGGGCTGGACGCTGAGCAAGTCGGCACCATAGGAAGCGCCGAACAGGAAGCGTCCGCTGCGATCAGTAGACAGGTAAGCCAGACTCTCGGCCAGCGGTGCTTGGCTCAGCGGTTTGAGGTGTCCTGTTCCAGGCTCGATGCTGAAACTCAGCACTTGATACGGCTTGGCACGCAACGCCGCGAATAGCGCCTTGCCATCCGGCGTGATGGCCATCGGATTGACCTGATCGCCCGCTTTGGTTTGCTCGACCAGGCTGAGCGCTCCGCTTTTTTCATCCAGACGGTATTGGGAGATGAGCCCGTCGGTGGGGCTGGAAATGTAGGCGAAGGTGGCTGCCTGGGCACTCAGGCCGAATGAACAACCGACTGCGGCGGCCAGCAACAGGATATTTTTCATGACGAACCTTTTTATTATTGTGATGTGATCAGTCATCCTATGACCATATTCTCACAACGGCAACTGTCCGATAAGCAGCCCGCATAATACCGTTAGCCTGCTTTCATTTATCCACGACGCACGCCATGATGAGGCACTCCCACCGCCTGCCAGCGAAGAGCCCAATGCCTGCCGCACGTCCCGGTTCCATGACGATTACCCTGCAGATCGTCTCCATCGTCTTTTACACGTTCATTGCCTTCCTGTGCATCGGCCTGCCTATTGCGGTATTGCCCGGCTATGTTCATGACCAGCTGGGTTTCAGCCCGTTGATTGCCGGCCTGACCATCGCCTCGCAGTACCTCGCCACCCTGCTCAGCCGACCTTTCGCCGGCCGTGCGACAGATACACTGGGCAGCAAGCGCTCTATTGTGTTCGGACTGTGGGGCATCGTCATCAGCGGCAGCATGACCTTGCTGGCAACACTGCTGCACGAGTTTGCCACGCTGAGCCTGTCGATTCTCATCGTCGCACGGCTGTTCCTTGGCGTCTCTCAGGGGCTTATCGGGGTCGGCACCATCAGTTGGTGCATCGGCAAGGTCGGCCCGGAACACACTGCCCGCTCAATCTCGTGGAACGGTATTGCGTCCTATGGTGCGATTGCCATCGGTGCACCGCTGGGCGTGGTGGTCATCGACAGCATTGGCTTCAACAGCCTGGGTGTCGCCCTGATGGTGATGGCGGGTCTGGCACTGAGGCTGATTCGCGACAAGCCGTCGGTACCCATCATTGTCGGTGAGCGCCTGCCCTACTGGTCGGTATTCGGCCGGATCGCACCCTATGGCCTGGGACTGACGCTATCGTCGATCGGCTATGGCACGCTGACCACTTTCATCACCCTGTTCTATCTGAATCGTGGCTGGGAAGGGGCAGCCTATTGCCTGAGCATGTTTGGTGTGTGCTTTATCCTCGCCCGCCTGCTGTTCATCGGCGCCATCAATCGGCTGGGCGGCTACAACGCAGCCATTGTGTGCATGGCGGTAGAAATCTGCGGGCTACTGATGCTCTGGCTCTCGCCGAGCAGCGCCGTTGCCCTTGCAGGGGCCGGACTGACCGGCGTTGGGCTGTCGCTGGTCTACCCGGCACTCGGCGTGGAGGCCATCAAGCGCGTGCCTACCCCCAGCCGCGGCGCGGGTCTGAGCGCCTACGCGGTGTTCTTCGATCTGGCACTGGCAATCGCAGGTCCGGTGATGGGGGCAATTGCCCTGGGCCAGGGCTATGACTGGATATTTTTCTACGCTGCCCTGCTGTCGGTTTGCGCGCTGGCCCTGACAATCTGGCTGTCGCGGCGTGCCGCTGCAGCAGAATGAATCGGCCTCGACAGTGACTTTCCTGCATAAGCTTTTCGCTTGTAGTTCCAATAGTTAGTAGATAAAGCTGAAATTACGCCATCGGTCGGTCAACTTCTTGACGCAACCGGCAACGACTTCTTGACTTGATACTGCGAGCCTCGAAACAGGCTTGCGAAGTGATCGACACCCATCTTGGCGTGACGTCGCTTTGCGTAGCAGTCTGGCGCCTCGGTCCCTCTCGATTGCCCCCCCTGCTGCCTGGCCGGGAGAGCTGTGATGAAAATCCGTCGTGTTCATCAGTACCAGACCTGCAACGTGCTGCCCGTGGTGATACTGGCAATCATCCCTTCCTGGGCCGAAGGTGCCTGCACACTTTCCTCCCTGGCAGCGGCGGGTGTTCAGGTCTGTGATAGCGGCAGCAGCGGGCCTTTTAGCGCCCTGAGTGGCGACCACGTGCTGATATTTCCGGTGGGCGGGACGGGCACCGTATCCGGCAATATCCTTTTTGGTCCGGGAATGGACAGCGTGGACATGCAGTCGGGGCGCATTCTGGGCAGCGTGACCCAAGGAGCCGGGATTGACCGCTTCACACTTTTTGCGGGTCAGGTCAGCGGCGATCTGAACCAGGGCGATGATCCCGACGATTTTGTCATGAGTGGTGGCACGCTGGGCTCCCTGGCCCAGGGCGATGGGCGGGATACCTTTCTGATGACGGGTGGCACCATCACTCGCGCGTTCGAGGATGGCGACGTGGCGGTGATGACCGCTGGCAGCATCGGTCGCGTGGACATGAAGCTGGACAACAATGTATTCGAGATGTCCGGTGGCACAATCATCAACAACCTGGTCACCGGCTTTGGCAGGGACACGATCACCCTGTCGGGCGGCCTTGTTGGCGGCAATGTCAGTGTCAGTGGCGGCGACGACCGGATCACCCTAAGTGGCGGTGAGATTAGTGGCGAAGTTCGTACCAGCGTTGGCAGTGACAGCTTCAACTGGCTGAACGGCGGTTATGCACGCAGCAACGTGTTGATGGCGGACGGCAACGATACGGCAGTTCTGTACAACCTGAGCGAATACTACCTGAGCGCCAACCCGCTGCTCGACGGCGGCCCGGGCAACGACGTGTTGACCTTCGACAACACCGCATCGTCGCAGCCGGGTCGCTATGCCAACTGGGAAACAGTCAACGTGAGCAATGGCTCGCAGCTGAATCTGGCCGGCACGCTGGTACTCGGCGACAACGTGAGTGACACCGGCGTTCTGAACATCGATTCCACCAGCAAGCTGCTCTCGACCTCGGGCAGTATTGTGCCCTTCAGCGCCGGATCCCTTGCCTCACTGGAGAATGCCGGAACGCTGGACCTGAGCGATGCAGGCCGTTCACTCACTGGCACATTGACGGTGGCCGGCAATTACACCGGCCAGAACGGGCGACTGCTGTTGCTCTCGGCGCTGGGCGACGATGCATCTGCCAGCAACCGACTGGTGGTGACACAAGGACGTATCAGTGGGTCTACGCGCATGTTGGTCAGCAACGCGGGCGGCCTAGGCGCCCTGACCCGTGGCAATGGCATCGAAGTGGTGCAGGCCATCAACGGCGCAACCAGCGACAACACGGCCTTCTCGTTACAAAATCCGCTGGCGGCAGGTGCTTATCAGTACTATCTGTTCAAGGGCGGCGCCACTGCCGGCTCTGAGAACAGCTGGTTTCTGCGCTCTGCGGTGATTGCTCCGCCAACACCAGCGCCGCCCCCTGTCGAGCCCGCCCCCGAACCTGCACAACCACCTCCACTGCCCACACCTGTTCCTGTCCCCGAACCTACACCTACACCTACACCTACACCTACACCACAGCCTGCGCCTGATCCCGAACCTGAGCCAACACCGCAGCCTGTCCCTGTCCCGCCCCAAAACCCTGAGCCCGAGCCGACCAGCCCCACCCCTGTCCTGCCAGCAGCCACACTGCCAGTGCCCGCAATCGGAACCCCGCCGCTGCCGGAACCCGTTCGCGGAGCCGCGCCCATCGCGCTGTACCGACCCGAGGTCGCCAATTACTCCGTCGTAGCACCGACTGCTGCGGTCCTGGCCCTGAGTTCACTGGGCACCTTTCATGAGCGCCAGGGTGATCAAGCCTTGTTGACGCAAAACGGCACGACGTCGGCAGGTTGGGCACGCGTGTTCGGCAGTGACTTCAGGCAACGCTGGTCCGGAGATGTGAGCCCTGGCCTGGACGCTTCATTCAAGGGTTATCAGATAGGCCATGACGTGTATGCCTGGCAACAGGACAACGGGCAGACTCAGCGTGTCGGCCTGTTCGTGGCGCATAACCGCCTGGACGGCAAGGTGAAGGGGTTCGCAGAGGGCTTCAGCGACTACCAGACAGGTCGTCTGAAACTGGAGGGCGAGAGCCTGGGCGCCTACTGGACGCTGACTACACCGAGTGGAGGATACATCGACGCAGTAGCGATGGGCACACGCCTGGATGGCCGCAGTCGCTCTGTCAGGGGCATCGGTGTCGACACTGAAGGCCATGTGATGAGCCTGTCTGTCGAGGCAGGGTACGCGCTGCCGCTCTCACAGCGCTGGGTTGCAGAGCCTCAGGTACAGATCATCTATCAACGCGTAGACCTGCAGGATCAGGATGACGGCATTGCCCGTCTCGGGTTCGACAGTCAGGCTTACACCACAGGGCGCATCGGCATGCGCTTCAAGGGACGCTATCAATTGAGCAGCGTACCGATAGAGCCTTATCTGCGCGTCAACCTCTGGCACACCAAAGACGGCCATGACACGCTGACCTTCGATCACGCAGAGCAGATAAGAACCGCGCATCGATCAACGACGGGCAGTATTGGCGCAGGGATGATAGCGACATTGAGCAGCAACGCCAGTCTGTACTGGAGCGCTGATTACCTCAGTGATCTGGACGAGCATGGAACGGAGGGAGTGAACACCAGCCTGGGGTTCAGGCTGGTGTGGTAATGCGACCGTTGGCGCGGGGACGCGCCTTGATCAGTCTTTCTTCGGTTTGAAGATCAGCACCGCGAGTGGTGGCAGATTCAGCACCAGCGAATCCTCCATCCCATGCGCCGGCGCGGCTTCAGTCAGGACCTCGCCACCGTTGCCAAAGTTGGAGCCTGCGTAGGTTTCTGCGTCACTGTTCAACAGCTCCGTCCAGGCACCTCGCATCGGCGCGCCGAGACGGTAGTCCAGGCGCGGCACCGGGGTCATGTTGGCGACCACCAGCAACGGTTCGCCGTCTTTGCTCCAGCGCAGGTACGCAAACACGCTGTTGGCACTGTCATCGCCAACCAGCCACTGGAAGCCGGCAGGGTCTGCATCGCGCTCGTGCAGCGCCTTTTCCTCTCGATAGAGGCGGTTCAGGTCGCCGACCAGGTTCTTCACGCCCACGTGCTCGGCGTATTGCATCAAGTACCAGTCCAGTTCCCTGTCGTGATTCCACTCGCGCCATTGGCCGAATTCGCAGCCCATGAACAGCAGCTTCTTGCCTGGGTGCGTCCACATGAATGACAGATAGGCACGCAGGTTAGCGAATTTCTGCCAGCGGTCACCCGGCATCTTGTCGATCAGCGAATGTTTGCCGTGCACCACTTCGTCGTGGGAAATAGGCAGTACAAAACGCTCGGACCACGCATACACCAGACTGAAGCTCAGCTTGCCATGGTGATGCCCGCGGTTGATCGGGTCCTCTTCCATGTACTGCAGCGAGTCATGCATCCAGCCCATGTTCCACTTGTAGTTGAAGCCAAGCCCGCCCTGCTGGGTCGGCTCGCTGACACCCGGCCACGCGGTCGACTCTTCGGCAATCACCATGGTCCCGGGGGCTTCCAGCGCAACCACGTCGTTCAAGTGACGCAGAAAGTCGATAGCCTCAAGGTTTTCGCGGCCGCCATAACGATTCGTCACCCATTCGCCGGCATTACGCGAATAGTCGCGGTACAGCATCGACGCCACCGCATCCACGCGCAGACCGTCGATGTGGTAATGCTTGAGCCAGTGCAGTGCAGAGGCCAGCATGAAGCCATGAACCTCGGTGCGTCCCAGGTTGTAGATCAGGGTGTTCCAGTCCTGATGGAAGCCTTCCTTGGGGTCAGCGTACTCATACAGACAAGTACCGTCGAATTGCGCCAGACCATGGGTATCGGTTGGAAAATGCGCCGGAACCCAGTCAAGAATGACGCCGATTTCAGCCCGGTGGCAGGCATCGACGAAGAACGCGAAATCTTCCGGCGAACCGTAACGGGCAGTTGGCGCGAACTGGGCCAGCAACTGATAGCCCCATGAACCACCGAACGGGTGCTCCATGATCGGCATCAGCTCGATGTGCGTGAAGCCAAGTTCCTTGACGTAGGGAATCAGGCGGTCAGCCAGTTCACGCCAGTTGTACTGCCGCCATTGATTGTCGTCGACCTGCTCCATTTGCCAGGAGCCTGCGTGCAACTCGTAGATCGACAAGGGCGCGTTGACCTCGTGACGGCCTGCCCTTGATTGCAGCCACTCCTGGTCATTCCACTCGAATTGCAATGGCGCAGCGATCTTCGACGCGGTATCGGGCGGCAATGTGGTGGACAAGGCCATCGGATCGCTTTTCAGCGGCAGAATCCCGTGAGCACCGAGAATTTCATACTTGTAGACCTCACCGGGCTGCAGGCGCGGGACAAAAATTTCCCAGACGCCGGTCGGGTGGCGCATGCGCATCGGATGGCGACGGCCATCCCAACTGTTGAAGCTGCCAACCACAGAAACACGACGCGCATTGGGCGCCCAGACCGCAAAACGGACACCGTCCACGCCATCGACGCTGGTGACTTGCGCGCCCAGACAGCTGCTCAGGTCGCGATGATTACCCTCGGCAAACAGGTAGAGGTCCATCTCGCCCAGCAGCGGGCCAAAGCTGTAGGGGTCTTCGGTGATCTGTTCACCGCCGGCCCAGTTGATTTTCAGCAGGTAAGGCTGCGGGTGCTCGAGGTGACCGACGAAAAACCCCGGCACTTCGCTCATTTCCATCTCGCCCAGTTCGCGACCGTCATCCCTGGCCAGCAGGCGGACACTCAAGGCCGCGGGCAGATAGGCGCGGACATACTGCCCGCTGCCGCCATCGCCATGCGGGCCGAGGATAGAGAACGGGTCATGGTGTTCAGCACGGATCAGCGCGTCGAGGTCCACAGCAGCGGGAATCGCGCGGCGGCGCGTGCCGGTTTTGTCAGGCGCATTCATATTGACTCTCCATCAGACGGTTGCAGCAGCCCACGCAAGCCTTGCAAGGGAACGGCCAGCCAGGCTGGACGGTTCTCGGCTTCGTAGATCACTTCATAAGCAGCTTTTTCAAGGGTGAACAGCTCGAGTGCAGCGTCCTCCCCTTTTGCATCTTTCCAGGCATGGGCCATGCCGGTGGTCGCCGAACGATAACCTTCGATGAAGGTTTCCCGCGCCTGCGCCAGGTAGGTATCGGCCACACGTTTGCGCGCGCCGGCTGCCTCGGGAGACGTGTCGACGCTCTGCGCACTGCGTACAGCCATGGCCGCAGCGTAATCGAAGGAGCGCAGAACACCGCTGACATCCTTGAACGGGCTGTGCTTGGCACGGCGCTCTTCAAGTGCGCGGGCCGGCTCACCCTCGAAATCGATCAGGTAGGCATCGCCCTTGACCACCAGTACTTGCCCCAGATGCAGATCGCCGTGCACACGAATGCGCAGGCCACCGGCCGAGCGCTTGGCCAGGCCCTCGATGCGCTGACGGATCTGCTTGCGCTGCGCGAGCAAGTCTTTGACCAGTTGCTGATCGTCCTGCTCCAGCTCGCCCATGCGCTGTTCCAGCAGCTGCAAGGCGCGCTCGAGCTGAGCGTTGACGCTGGCTCCGGAGGCCTTGCTGTCCTGGCTGCTGGTGACTTCAACGGCAAAATCCGCATTGTCGGTGGGCGACGCGAGGATCTGATGCATCTCACCCAGGCGCTGGCCAAGACTGCGCGAAAAGTCCGCGAGTTCGAGCAACGCGTTGTAATGCTGTTCCTGACCGGAAACACCATGGGCCAGCTCGTCACGTACTGCACGCTCGAGATTGTTCTGGGTCCACTCCCACGCATCACCCTGATTGCTCAGATACCCCTGGGCGATCATCAGCAGACTGGACTGGCCGTCCTTGCCGACACGTACCAGTGAGCCCAGCAGCGGAGAAATGTTCTTGAAGCCGGCATGGGTCAGGAATGCCCCCATTTCCAGCTCTGGGTGCGTCCCGGCGCTGACTTTGCGAATCAGCTTGAGCACCAGACTGCTGCCGACCACCACCGAACTGTTCGATTGCTCGGCAGACAGGTAGCGCACTTCCGACTCGGCGGTCAGGCCAAGGGGGGCCAGCTGCGAGCTTTGCTCGAAGCGCAACTCGCCGTCGGCACAGGGGATGACCGTGTCCGACTGCATGCCCTGAATCACTGCACGGATGAAGGTTTCCAGGGTGAATGCGTCAGTGATCAACCCGACATCGCGGCTGCGACGCACTCGGGCCAGTGCCAGTTGCTGCGGCAATGCACTGCTGATGTCGTCTTCGGCCAGCAAGCCGAACGGCAATTGATAGCGATCGGTCTGGCCGCCTGCGGTGACTTCGATTTCGCTGAGCAATACCGGGTGCGCTTCATCGCCGAAGCGCACGGCGTAGGCAATGCTGACCTTCTCGATCGCCTTGTCCTTGCCCGCAAACCAGCGCCGCTTGGGCAGGTAGACCGCCAGCGAGGTGTTTTCCATGGTGCTGCGCAGTGGCTCTTCGAGCAACTCTTCCAGACGCTTCTTGAGCACCAGAGTCGGGAAGTCCGGCATGCTCTGCGCGGGTTCAACGTGCCAACTGGGCATTTGATTCTCCGAAGCCAGTAAAAACCAGTAAAAACCGTACGGCGGCAGTGTCAGCAGGTAGCTTAACTGGCCGATGGGCGGGAAAGCGCTGCCGCCGAGCATTTCCACCGGCACCGTGCCTGCATAGGCAGACAACTCAAGCTCTGCAGCCTGGGCGGCGCTGGAAACGTTGGCGACACACAACACCACTTCACTGTGTCCGTCAGGTGCTGTGTATTCGCGGGTATAGGCAAGAATGCGGCGGTTCGATGGCGAAAGCATTTTCAGCGTGCCACGCCCGAATGCCTTCTGCTGTTTGCGCACGGCGAGCATGCGCCGGTTCCAGTTCAGCAGCGAATGTGGGTCGCGTTCCTGGATTTCGACGTTGACCGACTGAAAGCCATACATCGGGTCCATGATCGGTGGCAACACCAGACTGGCCGGGTCGGCGCGCGAAAAGCCGCCGTTGCGGTCGATGGACCATTGCATGGGCGTGCGCACCCCGTCCCGGTCGCCCAGGTAGATGTTGTCGCCCATGCCGATCTCGTCGCCGTAATACAGCGTCGGTGTGCCGGGCATCGACAGCAGCATGCTGTTGAGCAACTCGACCCTGCGACGATCGCGATCCACCAGCGGTGCCAAACGCCGACGGATACCCAGGTTGATCCGTGCACGACGGTCGGCTGCGTAGTAATTCCACAGATAGTCACGCTCACGATCGGTGACCATTTCCAGGGTCAGTTCATCGTGGTTGCGCAGGAAAATGGCCCATTGGCAGTTCTCCGGAATTTCCGGCGTCTGCCGCAAAATATCGGTGATCGGAAAACGATCTTCCTGGGCCAGCGCCATGTACATGCGTGGCATCAACGGAAAGTGAAAAGCCATGTGGCATTCATCGCCATCCGGGCCTTTGCTGTCACCAAAATACAGCTGGGTGTCTTCCGGCCATTGATTGGCCTCGGCCAGCAGCATGCGGTCCGGATAGTTCGCGTCGATCTCGGCACGAATGCGCTTGAGCACCTGATGGGTTTCCGGCAGGTTCTCGTTGTTGGTGCCGTCCCGCTCGATGAGGTACGGAATGGCATCCAGACGCAGACCGTCGATGCCCAGATCCAGCCAGAAGCGCATGACTTCGAGGACCGCATCCAACACGTGCGGGTTGTCGAAATTCAGGTCCGGCTGGTGGGAGTAGAAACGGTGCCAGAAGTACTGGCCGGCAACCGGGTCCCAGGTCCAGTTGGACGTCTCGGTATCGAGAAAGATGATCCGTGTACCGTCGTACTTCTGATCAGTGTCCGACCACACATAGAAATCCCGCGCCTTGGAACCGGGCTTGGCGTTGCGGGCTTTCTGGAACCACGGGTGCTGGTCGGAAGTATGATTGATGACCAGTTCGCTGATCACTCGCAGGCCACGCTTGTGAGCCTGGGCGATGAAACGCTTGGCATCGGCCATGGTGCCGTAGTCGCTGTGCACATCGCGGTATTCGGAAATGTCGTAACCATCGTCCCGGCGCGGCGACGGATAAAACGGCAACAACCAGATGGTGTTGACGCCCAGCGCGGCAATGTAGTCGAGCTTTTCGATCAAGCCCGCAAAATCGCCGATTCCGTCGTTATTGGAATCAAAGAACGATTTCACGTGAACCTGATAAATCACCGCATCCTTGTACCAGAGCGGGTCTTTGATAAATGTCGCGTCACCGGGCTTTTTGGCCATTATTGACTCCTCGGGAGTGTTATTGCGCGGCCTGGATACGCCAGATTCCAAACGGTTGAGCTGGATCGAGACGCGTGTGCTGATACTTGCCGTACCAAGTCCAGCGGTGCCCGGTCATCAGGTCTTCACCCGACGTAGCGGCGTCATCCGGCAGGCCCATTTCCCACAGCGGCAACTCGAAATCCGCTTCCTGTGCGTTGTACGGGTCGAGGTTGACGGCAACCAGAATGAAGTTGCTGCCATCCGCCGAGCGCTTGCCGAAATACAGGATGTTGTCGTTCCACGCGTTGTACAGCTTCAGACCCAGGTGCGTTTGCAGCGCAGGGTTCTGCCGACGAATGCGGTTGAGTTGAGCAATCTCGGCGATGATGTTGCCCGGCGCCGCGTAATCGCGAACCCGAATCTCGTACTTCTCAGAGTCCAGATACTCTTCCTTGCCGGGAATCGGTGCCGCTTCGCAGAGCTCGAACCCCGAATACATACCCCACAGCCCGGACCCCATAGTGGCCAGTGCCGCCCGGATCAGAAAGCCGGTACGCCCGGACTCGTGCAGGAAGCGCGGGTTGATGTCAGGCGTGTTGACGAAGAAATTCGGACGATAACAGTCGCGCCATGGGACTTCATTGAGCTGGGTGAAATACTCGGACAGCTCCGCCTTGGTGTTGCGCCAGGTGAAATAGGTGTAGCTCTGGCTGTACCCGACTTTGCCCAGTCGCGCCATCATTGCCGGCTTGGTGAAGGCTTCGGCCAGGAACATCACCTCAGGGTGCTGACTGCGCACCTCGCCGATCATCCACTGCCAGAACGGCAGCGGCTTGGTGTGCGGGTTGTCGACGCGGAAGATTTTCACGCCCTCGTTGACCCAGCCCAGCACGATATCGCGCAACTCCGTCCACAGGCCGGGGATGGCGTCTGGTGCGTAGAAGTCGACGTTGACGATGTCCTGATATTTCTTCGGCGGGTTTTCCGCATAACGGATCGTGCCGTCCGGACGCCACGAGAACCAGCCCGGATGCTGCTTGAGCCACGGGTGATCCTGGGAGCACTGGATGGCGAAGTCCAACGCGATTTCCAGACCATGATCGGCGGCAGCTTTTACCAGATTACGGAAATCTTCACGACTGCCCAGCTGCGGATGGATGGCTTCATGGCCCCCATCCTCGCTGCCGATTGCATACGGGCTGCCCGGATCATCAGGGCCTGCGGTCAGAGAGTTGTTCGGCCCCTTGCGGTGGGCACGGCCGATAGGATGAATCGGCGGGAAATACAGCACGTCGAAGCCCATGTCGCGAATGATCGGCAGACGCGAGTGGACATCGTTGAACGTACCGTGGCGTGCCGGATCGTCGGTCACCGAACGGGGAAACAGCTCGTACCAACTGGCGAACTGCGCCAGCTCACGCTCGACATCCAGCGGGAACTCGACGCTGCGGCTCAGGAAGGCCTGATTGTCGGCCAGCTTCATCAGGCTGGCGGTTTCGCTGTGCAACAGCAGCGCGACCTTCTCGTCTTTATCGCCCTGCTCAAGCTGGCCCAGCAGACTTTCGATCTGCTGACGCTGCTCGTTCTGGCTGCGCTCGGCGGCGTGCACCAGATGAATGCGGCCCTCTTCCAGTTCCAGATCGACAGGAACGCCCGCGCCGAACTTCTTCTCCAGCTCATAACGATAGCTGCCGAACTGATCGATCCAGGCTTCGAGGCGAAACACATGACGGCTGACAGAGGTCGGGGTGAATTCACCGACCCAGCTGTCATTGCCCAGCTCGCGCATTGGCGCGCTGTGCCAGTGCTCTTCGTCGGCAGCACGCCAGCGGATATTGACCGCCATCTTGTCGTGCCCATCGGCATAGACCTTGCTGGTCACGGTAACCGGTTGCCCGATGATCGCCTTGGCCGCAAACAAGCCACCGTCAATCACCGGCAACGTGTCTTCAATCACGATGCGGGGTAATTGCAGCGCCTGGGTCAGTGACAGCGGAAGGGTTGCTTGCGGGACATCGGTGGCCAGGGAATCCGGACCGTATGGCTGTTCATTCATCGAGCATCACTCCTCACGCCCCAGGGACGCTCCTGTGCATTCCATGCAATGGAAAAATTGACGGTATGGCAGCGTACGATCGCACTGTGCTGGCGACTCGTCTATTTCCGCTGCCTAGGTTCCGAGCGGTCAACGAGGGTAAAGTTCAAAGGTTTTGAGGATGTTTACGGGTCGTGCCGAGAGATGGAGCAACGAAGGAGCGGGTCAACGGGGCAACTGTCGCGGGAGGCAAATCAATTGAATCATCACCAATGCAGGGCGGTCGTAAACAGTGTCGACAAGGAGGCTGCAACCATGATCCTACCCAATCCGGTAGAAGTACCCGATCCAAACATCGATGACCCTGCCCTGCCCGAGCCAGTGCCCGAACAGGATCCGCCGCCATCCACGCCACCACCCAATGAAACGCCAGTCGGCGACCCGCCCGCCAATGCGCCACCGGTCACGGTGTGACGAGTCAGTAAGCGGGGTCTGAAGGCGCCTGCCCGACCATGGACGCCTTCAGCGCCCTCCCGCCACATCGATGAACGTTCCTGTGGCGTAAGACGCATTGTCCGACAGCAACCAGAGAATGGCCTCGGCCACTTCTTCGGCGGTACCGCCACGGCCCATTGGCAATGCCCCCTCAAGCTTGCTGACGCGAAACGGATCGCCGCTCAAGGCGTGAAAGTCGGTGAAGATGAAGCCCGGACGTACCGCGTTGACGCGAACGTTTTCCGCTGCGACCTCTTTGGACAGGCCGATGGTGAAGGTGTCCAGCGCACCTTTCGATGCCGCATAGTCGACGTACTCACCTGCCGAGCCCAGGCGTGCCGCGAGTGACGATACGTTGACGATGCTGCCGCCGTGCCCTCCGTGAGCTGGCAACATGCGCAACAAGGCGTGTTTGCTGCACAGCATCGGGCCGACGACGTTGTTCATCATCATCTTCAACATGCGGAATTCCGACATGTCCTCGACTCTGGAAGCCTGCGCCAGGGTGCCCGCATTATTTACCAGATGGGTGACACGACCGAGTTCGGAGTCGACCCTGGCAAACAGCCGCATGATCTCGTCTTCGTTGCTGACGTCGGCCTGCACGGTGATCGCTTTGGCGCCCATCGCCCTCACCTGGCCTGCCGTCTTTTCGGCCGCGGCATGATCCGACAGGTAGTTGATGCAGATCCGATAACCCTGTGAGGCGGCCAGACGCGCTGTGGCAGCGCCGATACCGCGCGAACCACCGGTGATAATGAGGACTTTTTCCATGGAGTGTCTCGTTTTTTCAAAGGCCGACATCAGGATCCAGCCAACCCTCGCAGGTTAACCAGCCGGTTCGGATCGTGACAGCCTTTACCGTCCAGCGCCATCTGCACGCTTCAGAAAGCCGCTTGCCCGGTATCGGACGCATCCACTGCAGCTTTCGTTTCGGCGGCGCGGATTTCTTCGAGAAACTGCTGGGCTGGCAACGGATAACCCAGCAGAAAGCCTTGCAGCGAGTGGCATCCCAAGTGAGTCAGGAAGCGCTGCTGAACGGCGGTTTCGACGCCTTCGGCAACTATCCGCAGATTCAACGCCTGCCCTACCGCGACGATGGCCGAGACGATGGCGGCGTCGTCGGTGTCATGCTCAAGGTCGCGGACGAAGCCCCGATCAATCTTGATTTCATTGGCAGGCAGTCGCTTCAGGTACATCAGGCTGGAGTAACCGGTGCCAAAATCATCGATCGACAGGTCCACGCCCATTTCCGAAAGCCTTCTCAACACCGCCAGGCTGGCATCCGCATCATGCATGGCAGTGGTTTCGGTGATTTCCAGGGTCAGGCAGTTGGCCGGCAACTGGTGCCGGGCCAGTGTGTCGGCTACTGCCGTGACCAACCCGGAATGACAGAACTGCAAGGCCGACAGATTGACTGCAATGCGCCAGTGCGAGTACCCCTGCGTGTACCACTCACGCATTTGTCGACAGGCTTCGTCCAGTACCCACTCGCCGATCTGAATGATCAGGCCGGTTTTCTCCGCCATGGAAATGAACAGGTCGGGCCCCAGGATTCCCTGCTCCGGATGATTCCAGCGCAACAACGCTTCTGCGCCCACCGGCAGCCCGGTCATGGCGTCGAACTTGGGCTGGTAATAGATACAGAACTGCCGGTGCTTGATCGCCTTGTGCAAATCCTGCGACATCTGCAGCTGATTGCGGGCGTTACTGTTCATCGATGCATCGAAAAAGCTGTAGCCGTTCTTGCCGGCAGCCTTGGTGTGGTACATGGCCGCGTCGGCATTGATCAGAAGCTCATGCTGGGTGCTGCCATTGCCCGGGTACATGCAGATGCCGATGCTCAGGGAAATCTGCAACTGATGTTCGCCAATGTTGAACGGGTTGCCGACTTCGCTGACCTGTCGTCTGGCAACGGTCAATGCATCCTCGGGGTTTTGAAGCTCCACCAGCAGAACGAACTCATCGCCGCCGACTCTTGCCAGGGTGTCGCGTCGATGCAGGCTGTTGCGCAGACGCAAGGCGACCTGTCGTAACAGCAGGTCGCCAGTGTGATGGCCGAACGCATCATTGACTGGCTTGAAACCATCGAGGTCCATGAACATCAGCGCAAAGCAACCACCTGACTCAGTGGCCCTCTTCATCGCCTGATCGATGCGCTCCGTCAACAACGCCCGGTTTGGCAAGCCGGTCAGGTTGTCATGCAGGGCCAGGTGGGTCAGTTCCAGATTGGCTTCAGTCAGGGAATCGGCCAACACGGCGGTACGTGTTTCCAGGTGGGAATCGAGAATACAGCTGAACAGCGCAATCCCCAGAATCGACAGGCTGGTGACCAGCACCATCCTGTCCAGCCCGTTACTGCTCAGCCCCTGGGGCAGCGCACCGCAAAAGCTGCCATCGGCAAAATTCGCAGCGGCCATGCCGGTGTAATGCATGCCGATGACAGCCAGCCCCAGCAACAGCGCCGCCGAGGCGCGTAGCAGGTAGACCCTGGGGCGCTGCTGGCGAAGATGGAAGGCTATGCGCAATGCTGCCGCAGACGCAGCGATAGCAATGACCACAGAAAGCACGAACAGCCACGGCGTATATTGAATGCCAGGCTGCATGCGCATTGCAGCCATACCGGTGTAGTGCATGGCGCTGATGCCAAGCCCCAGCAACACCGCACCCAGGCTAAGTTGCAGCGCGGGCAATCGTGGCTGGGTGGCGAGCCACAGGGCGAACCCTGAAAAGCCGATGGAGATCAACAGCGAAAGCAGCACCAGTGGCACGTCGTAGCCCAGGTCGATGGGTAATACGAACGCCAGCATACCGATGAAATGTGTCGACCAGGTGCCAACGCCCATCGCGATAGCGCCGCCCGCAGTCCATAAGTGGACAGCACGGCCCCTGGCCGAAACGATGCGGCCAACCAGATCGAGGGCCGTATACGCGGCAAGAATAGCGACGAGGATCGACATGACGACGAGTGAAGGGATGTAGCTGCCAATCAACATAAACGCACCTGGAAACCAATGAGCGCGTCCATGCCGATCTTGTGCGGGTGATTGTACGCATTAGCGGCCAAATGTCGCGGCAGCCGGTCGAAAAGATGGCGAGTAGCTATTATTTTTTCGATTAATGCGAACAGTTCACTGGAAAACTGCTTTTTAAACCCGAAATACTCATTCCTGGAGCGTCAAACCTGTCTCGGCATTCCAGCCTCCGCCCAGTGCGGCGATCAATTGAACGCTGGCAATCAACCTGCTTTGCAGCACGCTGAGCACACTGCGCTCGTTACTCAATGCGGTGGCCTGAACATTGACGACGTCCAGGTAACCAATCAGCCCGGCCTTGTATTGATTGTTGGTCAGGCGCAGCGAATCACGAGCCGAGACCAGCGCCTCCTGGCGCACCGCAGCTTCCTGCTCGTACACCTTGAGCTGAACCAGATAGTTCTCGACCTCCTGAAAACCGTTCAGCACGGTCTGCCGGTACTGGGCGACAGTCTGGTCATACACGGCCTCGGTACGATCAACCTCGGCCGAACGCCTGCCGCCGTCGAACAGGGTCAGCGCCAGCTGCGGGCCCACCGACCAGAAGCGATTGGGCAGGCTGATCCAGTTGGCAAAGGTACTGCTGCTGTAACCGCCGCTCATGCTCAGCGTGAAGTCCGGATAGTAAGCGGCCTTGGCCACGCCGATGTTGGCATTGGCACCCATGACCGAGCGCTCGGCGGCGGCAATGTCAGGGCGGCGTTCGAGTAACTGCGAAGGCAGGCCTGGCGGAATCTGCGGCAACTGCGGAATCGAGGTGGTGGCGGGCAGACTGAAGTCTGCCGGCGCCATCCCCATCAGTACGGCGATGGCATTCTCATACTGCGCACGCTGCCAAGCCAGATCGATCAGGTCGGCCTGGGTACTTTTCAACTGCGTCTGCGCCTGCGCGACAGCGTCACTTCCGGAAATACCGGCGCGGTACTGGTTCTGCGTCAGGGTCAGGGAGCGCTGATAGGCATCCACCGTGGATTCCAGCAGGCGCTTCTGTTCATCGATCACGCGCAGTTGCAGGTAATTCTGCACCAGCTCCGATTGCAGGCTCAGACGCATCGCGGCCAGGTCGGCAAGACTCGCCTGAGCATTGGCGGTGTCGGCCTCCAGCCCGCGACGCAGCTTGCCCCAGACGTCGGCCTCCCAACTTACGCCCAGTTGCGCGTTATAGCTGTTGCGAATTCCCGAGACACTCGTGCCGCTATTCGAGGTGCCAGTGCCCTGCCCCGAGCGGGTCTTGCCGGTCGTCAGGTCGAGGGTCGGCAGAAATGCACCCCGGGAGCTGCGCACCAGTGTTTGTGCCTGTCGATACTGCGCGTCGTATTGGGCGACGGTCTGGTTGGAGGTGTTGAGGCGCTCGACCAAGGCGTTCAGTTGCGGGTCCTTGTACACCTCCCACCATGCACCTTTGGCCATCCCGTCACTTGGCGTGGCCGCACGCCAGCCCTGCGCAGCCTTGAACTGAGCGGGTGCGGCCATGGACGGTTTCTGGTAATCCGGGCCCACAGCGCAGGCGCTGAGCAGCACGACGCAAAGCCCCAGCGCGAATGGACGAATCAACCCTGTCGGGCGGGAGGTGAATGCCAGGCGTTCGGTCATAGCGGAGTTTCCAGAGCAGCATCGGTGCGCACGCCACGCCATTTGTTGTAACGATGGCGCAGACGGTCGAGATAAAGGTAAACCACCGGGGTGGTATAGAGGGTCAGGACCTGGCTGAAGATCAGGCCACCAATGATGGTCAAGCCCAGCGGCTTGCGCATTTCAGCGCCTTCGGCGGTGCTCAGCAGCAGCGGCAAGGCGCCCAGGATGGCGGCCATCGTGGTCATCAGAATGGGCCGCAGGCGCTGCAGGCAGGCGCTGCGGATCGACTCTTGCGGTGTCATTCCCTGCTCGCGCTCCAGATGCAGGGCAAGGTCGATCATCATAATCGCGTTTTTCTTGACCACACCAATCAGCAGGAACAGCCCCAACAATGAAATCAGACTGAATTCGCTGCCCAGCACATAGATCGTCAGCAATGCGCCAACCCCTGCGGAAGGAAGCGTCGAGAGGATGGTCAGCGGATGAATGTAGCTTTCATAGAGGATCCCCAGCACCAGGTACACCGCCAGCAAGGCACCGAGGATCATCCACGGCTGACTTTTCTGCGTAGAGGCGAAGGCATTGGCAGTCCCGGCCATTTTGGAAATGATGTCGGAAGGCAGCCCGATGGCGGCAATCGCCCGCTCTATCGCCACGGTGGCCTTGTCGAGGCTGGCCCCTTCGGCCAGATCGAAGGAGATGTTTTCGGCAGCGAACTGACCGTCATGCGATACCCGGTCATTGGCCAGACTGCGCTCGTAATGGGCGATGCTCGACAGCGGTACGCGCTGCCCGTCTGCAGTAATGACCTGGACCTGCTCCAGCGTCACCGGGTCCTGCGCGTATTTGGGATTGACCTCCATCACCACCTTGTACTGGTTGAGGCTGTCATAGATGGTCGATACCTGGCGCTGGCTGTAGGCGTTGTTGAGCACCGCCGTAACCATGTTCATATCGATACCCAGCCGCTTGGCCGTGTCACGGTTGACCACCAGGGTCACCTGCTGTGCGCCGCGCCCTTCCCGTGCGTCGATGGCGGTCAGCTCGGGGATCGACTTGAGCGCTGCGACGATCTTCGGATACCACAGACGCAGGCTGCCCAGATCAGCGCTCTGCACGATGTATTGATACTGCGAACTGGTCTGCTCGCGACCGCCGCCCAGTTGCAGGTCCTGATCCGGAGCCAGGAACAGCCTGCCGCCCGGCACATGCGGCATGTTCTTGCGCAGGCGCTCGACCACTTTCTCGGCAGACAGCTTGCGCTCGGCAATCGGCTTGAGGCGCACGATCATGAAGGCGTTATTGGTGCCACCGCTGCCACCGATAAAACCGGCCACGCTTTCCACCGCAGGGTCAGCGAGAATCGACAGGCGGAAGGTCTCCATTTTCGGCTGCATGACGGAAAACGAAAGGCCGTCGTCACCGCGCACGAAGCCCATCAGTTGCCCGGTGTCCTGTTGCGGCAGAAAGGTCTTGGGCACCACCACGTACAGCGCGATATTGACCACCACCGTGACCAGCAGACTGAGCAGCGTCAGCCGTCGATGCCGCATCACCCAGCCCAGCGAGCGGTCGTAACCTGCAACCATTCGATCGTTGACTCGCTCGCTCCAGCGCTGAAAGGCGTTTTCCCCATGGGCTTCGCGTGGCTTCAACCAGCGCGCGCACAACATCGGCGTCAGGGTCAGGGATACGATCAGCGAGACGATGATCGACACCGACAAGGTGATGGAAAACTCGCGAAACAGACTTTCGACCAGGCCGCCCATGAACAGGATGGAAATGAACACCGCAACCAGCGAGACGTTCATCGACAGCAAGGTGAACCCCACCTCCTTGGCGCCCAGAAAAGCCGCTTTCATGGGGTCGAGGCCGTTGTGAATATGCCGGGATATGTTTTCCAGCACGACGATGGCATCGTCCACCACCAGACCCGTAGCGAGGATCAACGCCATCAGTGACAGGTTGTTCAGGGAGAAACCGAACAGGTGCATGATCGCAAAGGTGCCGACCAGCGACACCGGAACCGCCAGGGTGGGAATCAGCGAGGCGCGAAAACTGCCGAGAAACAGGAACACCACCATCACCACCAGCACCACGGCAATCAGCAGGGTCATTTCGGCCTCGTGCAGCGTCGCCTTGATCACCGGTGAGCGATCCATCGCGATATTGAGACTTACACTGGCCGGCAGCACCGCGCGCAGCGCCGGCAACTGCGCCTTGATCTGTGCCACGGTTTCAATGATGTTGGCGCCCGCCTGACGGTTGACGACCAGCAGCACGGCACGGTCATTGTTGTAGAAACCGCTGTTGTAACGGTCCTCCACGGCGTCGCTGACTTTGGCCACGTCCTTCAGGCGCAAGGTCGCTCCGTCCTTGTAGCGAATGATCAGCGGCGCATAATCCTCGGCGGTTTCCAGCTGGTCGTTGGCCTGCACCTGCCAGTTGTGCTGGTCGTCCTCCACAAAGCCCTTCGGCCGTCTTACGTTGGTGCTGGTGATCGCAGTGCGCACGTCGTCGAGCGATACACCGTACTGGGAGAGCATCTGCGGCTCCAGCTCGATACGCACGGCAGGCAGCGAGCTGCCGCCGATCTGCACTTCGCCGACCCCGGAAACCTGTGACAGGCTCTGCGACAGGATGGTGGACGCCAGGTCGTACAGCTGGCCCTTTTCCAGAACCGTCGAAGTCATCGACAACACCATGATCGGCGCCTGGGACGGGTTGACCTTCTTGTAGGTCGGCATGCTGCGCATCCCGCTGGGCAGCAGGTTGCGTGAGGCATTGATAGCCGCTTGCACTTCCCGGGCAGCGCCATTGATGTCGCGATTCAGATCGAACTGCAGAATGATCCGTGTCGTGCCCTGGCTTGAATTGCTGGTCATGGTGTTGATGCCGGCGATACTGCCCAGCGAACGCTCCAGCGGCGTTGCCACCGTGGACGCCATCACCTCCGGACTGGCACCGGCGAGACTGGCCGAGACCACAATCACCGGAAAATCCATGTTCGGCAACGGCGCCACCGGCAACAGGCGAAAGCTCACTGCGCCGAGCAGCATGATCGCCAGGCTCAGCAGAACGGTCGCCACGGGGCGGCGGATGAACGGCGCTGAGAGGTTCATGCGTCAGCCCGTTCCAGACGGTCCGGATCGGCAGGTTTGCGACTCCAGCGACGTCCAAGGCGGTCGAAATACAGGTAGATGACCGGCGTGGTGAACAGTGTCAGGACCTGACTGAGCAACAGCCCGCCGACCATCACCAAACCCAGTGGCTGCCGCAGTTCGGCGCCGGAACCGCTGGCGAGCATCAGCGGGATGGCACCGAACAACGCTGCCAGGGTGGTCATGAGAATCGGCCGGAAGCGCAACAGCGCCGCGTCGTAGATCGCCTTTTCAGGCGCAACACCGCGATTGCGTTCCGCGTCGAGCGCGAAGTCGATCATCATGATCGCGTTCTTCTTGACGATGCCGATCAGCAGAATGATGCCGATGATCGCGATCATCCCCAGATCGTTGCCGCTGATCAGCAGGGCCAGCAAAGCCCCCACCGCTGCCGACGGCAGGGTCGAAAGGATGGTGATCGGGTGAATGTAGCTCTCGTAGAGGACACCCAGCACGATGTACATGGTGACCACCGCCGCCAGAATCAGCAGCAACGTGCTGGACAGCGAAGCCTGAAACGCTTCGGCAGCGCCCTGAAACTGGGTCTGCACGCCAATCGGCATGCCGATCTCCTGTTCCACCTGTTCGATTACCTTCACCGCATTGCCGAGGGCAATATCGGGCGCCAGGTTGAACGACATCATCACGGCCGGAAACTGCCCAAGGTGCGCAATGGCCAACTGTGCCTGGCGCTGCTCGACACGCGCCAGGCTCGACAGCTTCACCTGTGCGCCATCGGTGGTCTTGACGTGGATCTGCTCGAGCGCCGCCGGGCCTAGCTCACTGCCCGACGCAGCCTGCAGCACCACGCGGTACTGGCTGGCCTGCGTGTAGATGGTGGATATCTGGCGCTGACCGAATGCGTCGTACAGTGCATCGGTAATGTTCGCAACGGTGACCCCGACCCGGCTGGCCGCATCACGATCGATGTTCAGGTACACCTGCAAACCTTTGTCTTGCAGGTCGCTGGCCACATCCCTCAGTTCGGGCCGCTTGCCAAGCGCGTCCACCAGTTTTTCGCTCCACAGCGTCAGCAGTTCGGCGTCGGGCGACGACATGCTGAATTGATACTGGGTGCGACTGACCCGATCTTCGATGGTCAGGTCCTGCACCGGCTGCATGAAAAGGCGGATATCAGACAGCTTGTCGACCTCGGGCTGCAAGCGCTGGATCACCTCGGACGCGGTCAGGTCCCGTGCTCCGTGGGGCTTGAGGTTGATCAGCAGACGCCCGCTGTTGAGCGTTGCATTGTCACCGTCGACGCCGATGTAGGACGACAGGCTGACCACTGCGGGGTCCTTGAGAATGATGTCGGCGAGTGCTTGCTGACGCTTGCTCATCGCCGCGAACGAGACCGACTGTGGCGCTTCCGAAATACCCTGGATCACCCCGGTGTCCTGCACCGGGAAGAAGCCCTTGGGCACCACGATGTACAGCAGCACCGTCAATGCCAGGGTGGCCAGGGCAACCAGCAGGGTCAGTGGCTGATGCTTGAGCACCCAGCGCAGCCTGCCCGCGTAGATGTCGATCAGCCAGTCGATCCAGGCTCCGCTGGCCCGGTAAAAACGGCTCTGCTCTTCTTCCTTGGGCTCGCGCTTGAGCAAGCGCGCGCACATCATCGGTGTGAGGGTCAGCGATACCACCAGCGATATCAATATCGCGACCGCCAGGGTAATCGCGAACTCGCGAAACAGCCGCCCTACCACGTCGGCCATGAACAACAGCGGGATCAATACCGCAATCAGTGACAGGGTCAGGGAAATCAGGGTGAAACCGATCTGCTTCGCGCCCTTGAGTGCTGCTTGCAAGGGCGTCTCGCCCTCTTCGATATGCCGGGAGATGTTTTCCAGCATGACGATGGCGTCATCGACGACGAAACCGGTCGCAATGGTCATGGCCATCAGCGTCAGGTTGTTGACCGAGAAACCCGCCAGGTACATCACGCCGAACGTACCTACCAGCGAGAGAGGAACGGCAATCGAGGGGATGATCGTCGCGCTGAAACGACGCAGAAACAGGAACGTTACCAGCACCACCAGGATGATCGCGATCAGCAGCTCGTGCTGAACATCGGTCACCGAAGCACGAATCGTCTGCGTGCGGTCCGTCAGGACCACGACATCAAGGCCGGCCGGAAGGTTTTCGGTGATCGACGGCAGCAACGCCTTGATCCGGTCGACCACCTCGATCACGTTGGCGCCCGGCTGGCGCTGAATGTTCAGCAGCACTGCCTGGCTCCGATTGGCCCAGGCCGCGAGTCGCTCGTTTTCGGCACCATCGACGATTTCGGCCACATCCTTCAGGCGCAAGGGTGCGCCATCCTTGTAGGCCAGAATCAGGTTGGCGTACTCCTCGGGAGACTTCAGCTGATCGTTGGCATCCAGCATCGAAACCCGGGTTGGCCCGTCGAAGTTGCCCTTCGGCTGGTTGACGTTGGAGGCGCTGATCAGGGTACGCACATCGGACAGGTTGAGGCTGTTGGCGGCCAGCGCCTCCGGGTTGACCTTGATCCGTACCGCCTGACGCTGCCCGCCGGCAATGCTGACCATGCCCACGCCGCTGATCTGCGAGATCTTCTGCGCCATGCGCGTATCGACCAGATCATTGAGCTTGGGCAACAACATGGTTTTCGAGGTGATCGCCAGGGTCAGGACCGGTGTGTCGGCCGGGTTGACCTTGTTGTAGACCGGAGGCGCCGGCAGATCGGTCGGCAGCAGGTTGGTGGCCGCGTTGATCGCCGCCTGCACCTGCTGTTCGGCGACATCCATATTGATTTCGAGGCTGAAGCGCAACGTAATGACCGACGC
Source organism: Pseudomonas sp. PvP027 (assembly GCF_017833005.1). Taxonomy (NCBI): domain Bacteria; kingdom Pseudomonadati; phylum Pseudomonadota; class Gammaproteobacteria; order Pseudomonadales; family Pseudomonadaceae; genus Pseudomonas; species Pseudomonas sp. PvP027. The sequence goes on from NZ_JAFIBK010000001.1 coordinate 528,012, forward strand.
ACCGCCCGAGCTGGTCGAGGCCATCTGGGTCAGGCCGGGCATCTGTCCGAACTGACGTTCCAGAGGCGCGGTCACAGAGCTGGTCATCACCTGCGGGCTGGCGCCCGGGTACAGGGTCATCACCCTGATGGTCGGGTAGTCGACCTGGGGCAACGCCGAAACCGGCAGCAAGGTATAGGCGATCAGACCGGCCAGGACGATTGCCAACATACTCAGTGTGGTGGCAACCGGGCGCAGGATGAACAGGCGCGACATGTTCATACGTTTGGTTTTTCCACCTTGCCGAGCGCCGCCGACTTGTCGGTCTTGCTGTCAGGCTTGCCTTGCAGCTTCTGAGCCGGGCCAGCCGGTACTTCCTTGCTGTCGTTGACGACCTCGACTTCGGCACCGTCGCGCAGGCGGTCGGTGCCTTCTAGCACCACCCGCTCGCCAGCTGCCAGACCTTCGGTAATCACCGTGGATGTCTCGTCGCTCGGCCCGGTCTTCAGCAGCTTGAGTTTGACCTTCTTGTCACCGTCCAGCACATAGACAAAGGTCCCGTCGGTGCCGAACTGCACGGCCGCGGTCGGTACGAGCGTGACGTTTTTCAGCGTGTCGGCGCGCAGCCGCACGTTGACGAACTGATTGGGAAACAGGACCTCGTCGCTGTTATCGAAACGCGCCTTGAACTTCAGTGTGCCGGTGGCCACGTCGATCTGGTTGTCGAGGCTGGCCAGTACGCCGGAGGCCTGCATCTTCGTATCGCCACGGTCCCAGGCTTCAACGGGCAGCTTGTCGCCAGTGCGATAGCGGGAAATGACTTTCGACAGGTCTTTTTCAGGCAGCGTGAACGCCACGGAAATAGGCTGGGTCTGGGTTATCACCACCAGTGCGGTGGTGTCATTGGCGGCAACCAGATTGCCCACATCCAGCTGTTTAAGGCCGACACGCCCGGCAATCGGGGCCCGGATGCGGCTGAAGTCCAGGCTCAGTTTTGCGTCAGCCACGGCAGCCTGATTGGTCTTGATCGTGCCCTTGTATTGATTGACCAGCGACTCGGCAGTGTCGAGGGTCTGCTTGGCGATGCTGTCCTCGGCAAACAACCCGCGGTAACGCTGCACGTCGAGCTGGGCATTTTTGAGCAGCGCCTGATTGGTGGCCAGCGTACCTTCGGCCTGCTGCAACGCCACTTGATAGCTGCGCGGATCGATTTCTGCCAGCAGATCGCCAGCCTTGACCATCTGCCCTTCCTGGAAATAAAGCTTGACCAGCTCCCCCGCCACTCGGCTGCGCACATTGATGGTGTTCATCGCCGTCACGGTGCCAAGCGCCTTGTAGTAAATCGGAAAATCCCCTTCGGTGGCCGGGGCCACACGCACCGGGACAGCCACAGCCGAGCCGCCGAAGCCGGGCCGTGCCATGCCGCTTGCAGCAGGCTTCTTGTTGCTCTCGGCCCCCTTGCCGGAAGTGGACGCAGGCCAGAACCACCAGCACAAGGCAACAATGACCAGCAGGACCAACAAACTGATCAACCAGCGACGGGATTTACGGGAGCCAGACGATTGCATGAATAAATCAACCATTACAGGTGGGGGTTTGTTCAGAAGGCTGAACAATAAGCACAGTTACGTTACAAGCAAAGCGCCTTTACCAAGCGCTTACTTTGGATAAACGTATGAAGCACAAACAAAAAAAACGGCCTGAGCGGATTCAGGCCGTCTATAGCTAGCGGAAAGTTACTTCAGCACAGCCAATGCAGCGTCGTAGTTAGGCTCGCTACCGATCTCGGCAACCAGTTCGCTGTGCAGCACCTTGTCGTTCTCGTCCAGAACGACCACGGCGCGCGCAGTCAGACCCGCGAGCGGGCCGTCTGCAATGGCAACACCATAATTCTGAGCAAAATCGGCACTGCGGAACGAGGACAGGTTCTGGACATTCTCCAGACCTTCGGAGCCACAGAACCGGGCCTGGGCAAACGGCAGGTCAGCCGAGATGCACAGAACCACGGCGTTGTTCAGGTCATTGGCCTGGGTGTTGAATTTACGTACCGAGGTGGCACAGGTCGGCGTATCGACACTCGGGAAGATGTTCAATACCTTGCGCTTGCCAGAGAAGGAAGCCAGGGTTTTATCGGCAAGACCTGCGCCGACCAGCGTGAAATCGTGTGCCTTGCTACCGACTTCAGGCAGGTTGCCACTGACCTGGACGGGGCTGCCTTTGAGGGTCACTTGAGCCATGAAACACGTTCCTTTTCAAAATGGATGAAAGAGCCGGAAGTTAAACACGAAAGTGTGCCGCGGCCTATATGGGATAATTCTGAATTTTTTTCAGGAAACCAGTCTGTCCCTGATATCTGTGTGGGCACACAATTCCACCAGCCAATCAACGAATACTCTGACCCGTCGTGACAACTGTCGATGCGGAGGGTAAAGCGCCGTCAGTGGCAGTGGTGGCGGACGATGCAATCGCAGTACCTCTACCAGCACACCGCTGCGCAATTGCGTGGCCACATGGTAGCGCGGCACCTGAATCAGGCCGAAACCCGCTTCGCACGCCGCGACATAGCCATCGGCACTGTTGACCGCGATCGAGCAGGCCGAGGCGTGTTCAACGTCCATGCCATCGGCCATGAACTCCAGGCCATAACGCTTGCCGGTACTGGTCGAAAAATATTCGATTACCTGATGTTGCGCGAGCTCCTGCAGGCTCAATGGCGTGCCGTGTTGCTGCAGGTACTCGCGACTGGCACAGGTAATCTGGGTCAGACTGCCAAGCGGCCTGGCAACCAGCGTTTCATCGAGTGCCGCTCCGGCACGCAATACGCAGTCCACGCCTTCGCGAATCAGATCGACCGGCCTGTCACTCATGCCGACCTCCAGACGGATCTGCGGGTAGCGCCGGCTGAATTCAGGCAACGCCGGGATGATGATCATACGGCCCAGACTGACCGGCAGATCGACACGCAACAGCCCCTTGGGCTCGGCCCCCGTCGCCGAGAACGATGCTTCGGCATCCTCCAGATCGGCCAGCAGGCTGACGCAACGCTGGTAATAGGCCTTGCCGTCCGGCGTGGCGCTGACCTGGCGCGTCGTACGCTGCAAAAGCTGTACGCCCAGGTGCGCTTCGAGTTGCTTGATCAGGATCGTCACCGAGGCACGGGGCATGTGCAGACTCTCGGCCGCCCTGGCGAAACCGCCCAGCTCGACAATGCGGGTGAACACGCGCATGGCGTTGAATCGATCCATGATGACCGGCAACCTGAAGGTAGATGACGAGTGAAGGGACTTGCAGTTGCAAGAGGGAGATCCTGGAAAGGCCAGGCGGCTGAACGCGGGGCCGGGCCATTACCGCCATTGGCCCTCGCTCAGAAGTCCCTTTTATAGAAAATATCCAGCGAGCTGGCAACACCGCTCGCGGCCTCGAGGTAGACCCGCTTGCTGAGCAGATAGCGCAACGCAATGGTATTGGCCGGTTCAAACACGCCTACGCCATAGCGCAGACTGAGCTTGTCGGTGATCTTGCCGCTGGCAACCACGTTGGTCTTGTCGCCGGTTCCAGAGGTGTCCAGTTCGAAGTCCTTGATACCCAGATTGTCCGCGAGCTTGCCGGTGGTCGATGAGCTGCCTGCCACCCCCAGCGCCAGCGCAGCCTGAGCGACCATGTTGTTGTCTTCGCCGGAAGTGCTGAGCGGTCTGCCCATGACCAGATAGGACAGCGCCTGCTCCTGGCTCATCGCAGGCTCGGAGAACACTTCGGTAGTGGGCTGCTCGGCACTGCCGGTCAGACGGATACCGGCAATCACGTCGTCGGTCTGCCGAATCGCCTCGATGTCCAGATAAGGCTGGTCGACCGGGCCGGCAAACAGCAGGCGTGCCTTGCGGATGGTCAGCCGCTGCCCGTAGGCACGATAACGACCATCGTTCAGGTTCAGTTCGCCACGGGTGTCCAGATTGTCACCAATGTGCACATGCCCGACCAGATTGGCGGTGAGCCCGAAGCCGCTGAAGCTGAGCTTTTCCTGGCCGACTTCCACATCGACATCCATCGCCACGGCCAGCGGCGGAGCGCCCTCCTCGGTCTGCTGTCCGACGATCACCGTGTCGCCGGAGAGCTTAACAGTGGAAGGCGGCAACTCGCGTACGGTAATCGCGCCCTTGGGCACCAGCACCTTGCCGGAGATGGCCAGTCGCTCACCCTGCATGGAGATTTTCAGGTCAGGCGCGGCCTCTACCGCCGCATAGGGTTCGACATTGATCGGCAGGCGCGAGCCCTTTAGGCTCACATCGACGTTCAGGCTCTGCCCCCATGCCACCTGACCGCCTATGCTGCCCTGTCCGGTGCTACCACTTTTCCAGCCGCCGTTGAGCTGGACGCTTTCTCCGGCAATCAACGCCTGGACCTTGAGGTCGTGCAGTTCCATGGGCAGTTCTGCACCCGCCACTTCTCCGCCTTCAAGCGTCACATTGCCGTTGACCAGTGGTGCCAGCAACGTGCCTGACAACCGGCCATTGCCATTCAGACGCCCATTGAGTTTCTGCACCATCGGCGCGAAAGGACGTGCCACCGAGATGTCCAGCCCCGAGAGGGTGAAATCGCCTGCCAGGGTCTTGTCCTTGGCCAGCGGGTCGATCTGCGCGTTGAGCAGCAGCCTGCCCAGCTTGCCGCCGTCGAAGTCCAGACGCGTGTCGATGCGTTTGGGCGCCAGCGTGGTGGCCAGTTTCAGCGTCTGATAAGGGAAGTCCAGCCACTGATTGTTGTTGCGCACCCGCAGCGTTCCGCCTCCGGCATCAATCGTGACCTTGCCACTTGGGCCGGCTGCAGGAATGTCGAGCTGCACATCTGCGTTCAGCGCACCCTTCCAGGCAAAATCCTTGGGCATCCATTGCGCCAGGCTGTCCAGCGGGAAACTCTTGAGTTGATAACGTAGACGTGGCTCCGGCATCAGCCGCTGATCACCGCCACACAGGCTGGCGGCCCCGGACAGCCAGCAATGCGCGCCGAAGTTGAGGCGGCCATCGGCCAGACGCTCGATCTTCGCCGGCTGCTGCAAACGCCAGTTCTGCCCGCCGCTTTGCACAGTACCGCTGGCCAGCCGGCCTCGCCAGTCACCCTTGTCCAGACCACCGTCAAGGCCAATGGCAAGCTTGAGCAGAGGTCCTTGCAGGTCCAGCTTCAGTTGCTGGTTCTTGAGGGTACCCTGACCGTCCAACAGCAAGGTGCCCAGCTGGGTATCGCCAGCCTGAATACCAGCACCTTTCAGATTGATGACTGCGCGCTGCACCTGATCCAGTCTGGCGTTGAGCGTCAGGGTTTGCAGACGATTGTCCTGCAAGGCGAGCTGGCTACCCTGCAAGGCCAATTGCCCCTGGGGCGCCTGCAGCGTTCCGGCCAGGTCCAGCCGGCCTTTGACTTGCCCCTGCAAACGTGGCCAAAGCTGAGCCAGACGCGGCAGATCCAGGTCCAACTGCCCCTTGAGGCGCTCCTGCAGGCTGCCTGTCCCATGAATACGGTTATCGCCAAGGCGGATGCTCAGGCTACTGACATTCCATTGCTGATCACGGCCGTCGGCCTTGGCTTGCAGCAGCGCAGGCTGACCCCGCAGGCGTCCTTTCAAATCGAGGTCGGCGCTGAGTTCGAGCTTTTCGTTGCGCAACTGGCCTTTGCTGCGCAACGGGCCAGCCAGTGTGCCGGGCAGTTCGGCAACCCAGAATGAAGGGTCCAGCGCACTCAGGTCCAGGGCTGTATCCCAGCCGATGCCGTCAGCAAATTGCAGGTTCAGAAAACCGCTGGCCTTGCCCTGCCCCGCGACCAGTTCCAGTTGCGGCAGATGGATCTCTTGAAGATTGCCGCTGAACGGGCTGACCAGCGTGAACGCACCGGCAGGTCCTTTGAGGCTGGCGTTGAAATTGCCGAGGTAATTGCCATCGGTATAGGAAATATCACCCTTGAAGGCATGCAATGCCACCTGAGGCTCTGACGCCAGTGGATACAGGCGCTGCCAGGGGAAATCCAGCCAGTCGACGCTCGCCTCAGCAGCAAAACCGCTCTGCCAGTTCATCTTGCCGGTGATGGCCAGACGCTGCTGATCATCTGCGGCCAGATCGAGCCCGGCAATGTTTGCCCCGTTGGCATCCACACGTCCTTTCAATGACAACGCAACAGGGCCTTTCTCGGCAGGAAGACTGGCGCTGCCGTCTATCAGGTAGCCCGAGTCAAGATTGCCCTCGGCAGTCAGCAGCAACTGGTCGAGCTGTAAAGTGTCAGGCAATGCAGCGCTGGGTTTGAAGTGTTCGGCAGTCAGCTTGATCCGTGCAGGAAGGTGCTCGGTCAGGGGTTGCAACTCGCCGGTCAGCAATCCCGGCAGATAACCGCTGCTGTCCGCCTTGAGTTGCAGCGTCTTCAACAGGTCGCCCTGGATATCCAGCGCCAGCATCCACGGCTGACCGTCCTGCGGCGGAAGTTGCAGTTGACCTTGCACGTTGAGGGGCCAGTCGCCCTCGGGTTTCAGCAGCCCATTAAGGTCCAGAACCAGCGCATCACGTTGCAGGTGCGCGCTGTCGATCTTCAAGCCTTCAGCTGTCCAGTGCGCTGCCAGCTTGAGATCGCGCAACTGTTCGACGCCATCCAGCTGCAGACCGCCTACCTGTATATCGCCCAGTTGCAGTGCGAGCGGCAACTTGAGCGTCGGTAGCTGGATCGGGCCATCGCTGCTGGGTGTATCTCCAGGGGGGAAATGCATCAGCACCTGCTGCGCATGCAGACGGTCGATGCACAGCGTCATCTTCAACAGGCAGGCAGGCGTCCAGGCAAAATCGACGGATTGGACCTCGACGCGGTCTGCGCCCTGCTGCCACACCAGACGCTCGGCGCTCCACTGGCCGCCCAGTCTTCCCTGAAAGTTTTCCAGCTGTACACCAGGCACCCGAGCCAGGGCCAGGGCCCACTGGCTGCCGGTATGGGTACCCAGCAGCAGCGCGACACTGATGATCATCAGCAGCAGTAATGCGAAAACTCCCAGCCCGACGACCCTGGCGCCGCGGGCCACATTTACCTTGTTCAAAGCTCCGGCCCCATCGAAAAGTGCAGACGGATTCCGCCTTCATCGTCCAGCGCATGGGCCAGATCGAGACGCAACGGGCCTACTGGAGACACCCAGCGCACGCCGAAACCAACACCGGTTTTCAGGTCTGGCTTGTCCAGGCTGTTGAACGAGTTGCCCTGATCGACGAAGGTCGCCAGGCGCCATTTGTCAGCAATGGAATATTGGTATTCGACGCTACCGGCAAACATGTATCGTCCGCCGATGCGGTCGCCGTCGGAATTGGTCGGTGACAGCTTCTGATAGTCATAGCCGCGCACGCTCTGATCACCGCCGGCAAAAAAGCGCAGCGATGGAGGTATCGAGGTGTAACCGTCCGTGAGGTTGCCGCTAAACTGCACACGACCGAGAAAACGGTGATTTTGCGCAACTGTCGTCAACCCTTTGAGCAGCACATTGGCATGCACCAGGTTGGCGTCAGACAACAGGCCCTCCTTGGCCACCTGCGTGTCGAATTGCAGGCGGTAACCCTGGTGCGGATCGATGCGGTTGTCACTGCGCAGGTACGAGTAGCTGATACCGGGCATCAGCAGCGTGCTGAGGCCGGCGTCATCGCCCAGGCGATATTCTTCGCGCTGCCATTTCAGGGATATGACCCGCTCCCAACCGCTGGGCAGCTTGCTGTGCCATTCAGGTCCGGCAGTCAGCAACTTGCTGAGGCTGTCGGTTCCGGCGATCTCTTCGTACTGATACCCGCCGGCGTAACGCAATTTGTCGGTCAGCGGCGGGTCGAGCGGTACGTCGTACCACAGGCCGATATTCTGCCGTGGCGCGGAGATCTCGGATTCGAACCCATAGCTGTGGCCCTGCGGGTTGGCCCAGTGCCGGGTCCAGTTGGCTTTGCCACGCGGGCCGACGTCGGTCGAATAGCCCAGGCCCAGCCCCATGGTGCGAGGTTTGCGGGTTTCGAGCTGGACAGTCACGGGGATAACCTGATTTTCCGCCGCAGTGGGCGCCGCATCGACCCGGACGCCCTCGAAATAGCCGCTGCCCTGCATGGCCTGGGTCAGTTCGGCAATCAGTTGGGAGTCATAAGGCGTGTTTTCCTTGAACGGCACCATACGCTTGAGCAGATCGTCATCGAATGGCGCGTCGCCGCTGAACATGACCTTGCCGAGCGTGTAGCGCGGCCCGCTTTCGTAGACCAGTTCAATATCGGCCACACCGGCGCGCGGATCGATGGCCAGGCGCTGGCTAATGAAGTGACCGCTGAAAAATCCGTAACGCGACGCCTGATTCTGGATCAGACGCTTGGCGTCTTCATAATTGCCGTGATTCAACACTGCGCCGCTTTTCAGAGCGTCGCTGCTTGGCACACGAAAGGCCTTCATTGCCGTCGCCGGCCCTTCGACCCGGATCACCACGTTGCGCAGGTGAATGGGTTCGCCCGGTTGGATATTGATCACCAGGCTGGGCTGCTCTCCGTCCTTGATCTCACTGTCGATCTGCGCCTGGTAATAGCCCAGCGCCTGAGCGGCCTTTTCCGCCTGTTGCTCGGCACCCAGACTGAAGTTGCGCAATGCCTGGGCATCACGCTCGCCCAGGTCACCGACATATCCTTCGACGTTCGCCTTGAGTTGCGGATTGGCAGGCTTGATCCTGACATCGAGGCGGGCCTGGGCAAGCGACGCCGCACTCATGGTCATCAGAAACACGCTGCTGAATAGTCTGAAAAGCTTCATGGGCGTAGATGCTACCACGATCGACAGGCTGCACTGGAAGCCCACGAATTGTCGGATATTCAGGCCATTACGTCAGGGACCGGCAGTGATACCTGAGGGTTTGGATGAAAAAATACATGCTCTCGGACAGGGCCTACAGCAATTTCTCCGATTTCCTCATAGCCTTGTCGCTTGTAGAACTCCAGATAACGCGGATTGCCCGTATCGACCACGATACCCTGAGAGTGTTCATCCACTGCGCACCAGTCGTGCAGCGCCGCCAGCAGTTGCTCGCTCAGGTCCTGACCCAGCTTCTGCCCCTGGAACTCCGGATCGAGGCCAATCAATGGCAGCACATGCACGGTTTCCGACGGCACGCAGGCAAGTACCGCGTTGTAATACGCCAGATAGCGCTGGGTGCAGCCCAGGCCCGTGTCCATCACCATGCGCAGGCGCCAGGCCCAGCTTTCGGTGACACCCAGGCGGCGCTGTGGCGGCGCGATCAGCGCTACACCGACCAGGCGGTCCTGCAGAAACAGGCCCAGCGCAGGCTGGTTTTGCAGAAAGTGTTGTTTGACCAGTTGGCGAATGGTCGCCAACACGCGTTGCTCGTATCCCTCACGCTCGGCGTTGAACAGATAGGCAAATGTCGGATCGTGCCGGTAGGCCCTGAACAGCAAGGAACGGGTTTCGCGGGAATAACCACTGTCGAGTTGGCGAATTTCACCCGTGATGGCAGCAGGTAGGGACATAAAGGGCCTCGTGTTAACGGAACTGCGTCTGGCGCAGCGGTTTTTGCAAGCAGGCTTTCGAGTGATGGCCATTGATAACAGTTCCAATGAATTATCCAGACACGCCTCGGCCTGCGCTTCCGACACGGCACTGGTCCTGAAACCGCAGGTCGGCTAGCATCGCCGTTTGTTTTTGCTCAGGACCGCTGTTTTATGAAAATCGTCTCGTTCAACATCAATGGTCTGCGCGCTCGACCGCATCAGCTGGCGGCGCTGATCGACAAACATCAACCTGACGTGATCGGTCTTCAGGAAACCAAGGTTTCGGACGAGCAATTCCCCCAGGCTGAAGTCGAAGCGCTGGGTTATCACGTGCATTTCCACGGCCAGAAAGGCCATTACGGTGTGGCCCTGCTGTCGCGCAATGCGCCGCTGGCCCTGCACAAGGGTTTCGAAGGGGACGACGAGGACTCCCAGAAGCGTTTCATCTGGGGTACTTACGCCGACAGCAACGGCCAGCCGGTAACCATCATGAATGGCTACTTTCCACAGGGCGAGAGCCGTGATCACCCGACCAAATTCCCGGCCAAACAGCGCTTTTACGAAAATCTGCAAACGCTGCTCGAGAGCCAATTCCGCAACGATCAGCCGCTGATCGTCATGGGCGATGTGAATATTTCTCCGCAGGACTGCGATATCGGCATCGGCGCCGACAACGCCAAGCGCTGGCTGAAAACCGGCAAGTGCAGCTTTCTACCTGAAGAGCGAGAGTGGATGGAGCGCCTGAAAAGCTGGGGCCTGGTGGACACCTTTCGACACCTGTACCCGGAAGTCGTCGACCGCTTCAGCTGGTTCGACTATCGCAGCCGTGGCTTTGAAGACGAGCCCAAACGCGGCCTGCGCATTGACCTGATCATGACCTCTACCGGCTTGCAGCCACGCATCAAGGAAGCCGGCGTGGATTACGATTTGCGCGGAATGGAAAAACCGTCGGACCACGCGCCGATCTGGCTGGAACTGAGCTGACTGAGCGGCTCCTGCGCCCTTCCTGCGCGGTCCTTCCTTAATAAGGTCGGGCCGCGCGGAAACATGTACACCTACTGAAGCTGTCATATTCCAGCAATCTCTCTGACTTATTCTCCCGGCACCCTCCCGTGATTCATGGTGACGCCGATGCTGCGCGCTTTGCTTACGGCGCTCATCCTTTCGAGCGCCACCCTGGCCGCTTTCGCGCAGGCCGCACTGCCGTTGCCTGCTGGCGATATACCTGCCTTGCGCATTCAAGGCTCCAACACCATCAATGCCCAACTGGGACCTGCGCTGGTCGAAGGATTGATGCGCCAGCAAGGTCTGCAATCGGTACAGACCCTTCCCGGCAACACCCTCAATGAACAGCGCGTCGTCGGAACCACAGCTGCAGGACAACCCGTCAGTGTCGAAATCGCCGCGCATGGCTCAGGCACCGGTTTTACCGCACTGAAGGCAGGTAACACGGATGTCGCTGCCTCTTCCCGACCGATCAAGGATCAGGAGGCCAAAGATCTGGCCAGCTTGGGTGACCTGAAAAGCGCAGCCAGCGAGCAGACCATTGCCATCGACGGCGTTGCAGTGATCCTGCATCCCGGCAATCCGGTGAGACAGCTGGATACCCTTCAACTGGCACGCATTTTCAGTGGCGAAGTCAAAAACTGGAGTGAAGTTGGCGGCAATCCAGGCGCCATCCATCTCTATGTGCGCGATGAAAAGTCCGGCACCTACGAGACATTCAAGGACCTTGTGCTAACCAAGTACGGCAAGAGCCTGCTTGGCACCGCTGCGCGCTTTGAGTCCAGCGAACAGCTCTCCGACGAAGTCAGCAAGGACATCAATGGCATCGGCTTCATCGGCCTGCCTTCCATCCGGCGTGCCAAAGCCGTGGCGATAGCCGACGGCGATTCCAGACCCATGCTGCCGACCGTCAGCCTGGTTGCCACCGAAGACTACCCGTTGTCGCGACGCCTGTACTTTTATGTGCCTACATCAGCCCATCAGCGCTGGGCGCAGGCGCTGATCCGTTTCGCGCAGAGTGCCGAAGGCCAGGAGATTGTCGCGCAAAGCGGTTTTGTCGCACAGACCGTGCAGGTGCTCAAGGTGCAGCCTACCGCGCAGATGCCCGCCGACTATCAGGCGCTGGCACGCAAGGCCGAACGCCTGTCCGTCAACTTCCGCTTTGCCCAGGGCAGCGCGCGTCTGGACAACAAGGCACAGCAGGACCTCAAGCGGGTCGCGGACTACCTGAAATCCAGCGACAAACTGGATCGGCACGTGACGCTGGTCGGCTTCGGCGACGCCAAGAGCGACCCAGAGCGTGCCGCCCTGCTCTCCAGATTGCGTGCCATGGCCGTGCGCCGGGAACTGCTGAAAAGTGGCGTGACGTTCCGCGATATCGTTGGCATGGGTGACGAAATGCCGGTGGCCACCAATGATATCGACGACGGACGGATCAAGAACCGCCGCGTCGAGGTCTGGGTGCAGTGATCGACCGCTAGCTAGGCTCTGTACGAAAAGTCGGCGAGCGAAGGTCAGGCGAGACAAAAACAGGCGAGGAACGGCCGGGGTCGCGTTCGACTCTACGTGTTGTAAATGAGCATTCCGATTGGACTCGCATCCGAGCCTGTTTTTAACGAAGCATCATCGAGCGCAGCCACTTTTCGTACAGAGCCTAGGACCTGCTGTGCGTCGGATTTTCCGGCATATATTTGCCCAGTTCATACTTGCCGATGGCAGCGCGATGCACTTCATCCGGGCCGTCAGCCAGACGCAGCGTACGCTGCATGGCATACATGTAGGCCAGCGGGAAATCACTGGAAACCCCGGCGCCACCGTGCATCTGGATCGCCCGGTCGATGACCTTCAGCGCCACATTGGGCGCTACCACCTTGATCTGCGCGATTTCGCTCCTGGCGACCTTGTTACCGGCGGTGTCCATCATGTAGGCCGCTTTCAGGTTAAGCAGGCGGGCCATGTCGATCTCCATGCGGGAGTCGGCGATCAGGTCGATATTGCCGCCCAGCCTGGCCAACGGCTTGCCGAATGCGACCCGGTCAATGGAACGCCTGCACATCAGTTCCAGCGCCCGTTCCGCCATGCCGATCGAGCGCATGCAGTGATGTATACGCCCAGGCCCGAGCCTTCCCTGAGCGATTTCGAACCCTCGTCCCTCGCCGAGCAGAACGTTCCCGAAAGGGACCCTGACGTTCTCGAACAGCACTTCGGCATGGCCGTGGGGCGCATCGTCATAGCCGAACACCGGCAGTGGCCGCACGATCTTTACGCCGGGCGTATCGACCGGTACCAGAATCATCGAGTGCTGCTGGTGGCGCGGCCCTTCAGGATTGGTCAGCCCCATGAATATCAGGATTTTGCAGCGCGGGTCGCAGGCACCTGAGGTCCACCACTTGCGACCGTTGATGACCCACTGGTCACCGTCACGTTCGGCGCGTGCGGCCATATTGGTGGCGTCCGAGGAAGCCACGTCCGGCTCGGTCATCGCAAAGGCAGAGCGAATCTCACCGCGCAGCAGCGGCTCGAGCCAGCGGGCTTTCTGTTCCTCGCTGGCATAGCGGACCAGTACCTCCATGTTGCCGGTGTCGGGCGCCGAGCAATTGAAGGGCTCGGGGCCGAGCAGTGAGCGGCCCATGATTTCCGCCAGCGGTGCGTACTCCAGATTGCTCAGGCCGGCGCCCAGCCCGGAATCCGGCAGGAACAGATTCCACAACCCTTCAGACCTGGCGCGGGCCTTGAGCTCTTCCATGATTGCCGTGGGCTGCCAGCGATCCCCTTCGGCCACTTGCCGCTCGAAAACCGGCTCGGCCGGATAAACGTATGCATCCATGAACGCCGTGACGCGTTCACGCAGGGCCTGCACCTTCGGGGAATACGCAAAATCCATGGGGTCGCCACCGTGTCGATCAGGTTGTCGAAGTCATGAACGCGATGCTAGAGAAACGCTGTACATTTATCTAATCTATTCTCAGCGTGTATAAACATTCATAACCGATATATGATCCCTCACCATTGCGGCACTACCACCCTCTAAACAGCCCATCACAATAACAGCACGAGGCGCCCCATCAATGAACCTGAACAAGGTCGATCTCAACCTTTTCATTGTCTTCGACGCCATCTACACCGAAGCCAATCTGACCCGCGCCGGACAGATTGTCGGCATTACCCAGCCTGCGGTCTCCAACGCACTGGCGCGGTTGCGCGAGACCTTCAACGACCCGCTGTTCGTGCGCACGGCACAAGGCATGGTGCCGACACCGATGGCACAGAACATCATCGGCCCGGTGCGCAACGCGCTTTCATTGCTCAGGGTATCGGTGCAGGAGAGCCGCATCTTCAATCCGTTGCAGGCCAACAAGAACTACCGCATCAGCATGACTGACCTGACCGAGGCAGTCATCCTGCCAGCGCTGTTCCAGCGACTGCGACGCCTGGCACCTGCGGTGACCATCGAAAGCTTTCTGTCCAAACGCCGGGAAACCACCAAGGAACTGGCCGCCGGACGCCTCGACTTCGCCGTGGACGCGCCGCTCAACACTGACCCGCAGGTGCGGCATGTGAAGCTCATGGAGGACCGTTATGTGTGTGGCATGCGCAAGGGGCATCCATTGGCGAACAAGGCTGCGCTGACCCTCGACGATTACCTGAGCCAGGCGCATATCCATATCTCCAGCCGCCGCAGCGGGCTGGGTCATGTGGACCTGGCGCTCGGCAAGATGGGCATCCAGCGCAGAATCGCGTTGCGCTCGCAGCACTACATGATGGCAACCCAGGTGCTGCAGCAGACCGACATGGTCATGACCGTACCCGAACGCTTTGCCCGTCGTAACGACTTGCACTATGTCTACTTGCCAGTCAGCGACGTCCCCTCGGTCGAGACCCACCTGTACTGGCATGAAAGCACCGACCAGGATCCGGCCAACCGCTGGATGCGTGAACAGATCATCGAACTTTCACAGCGGGTTGTGGCGCAGGAACAAAGCCTAGAAAAGACATGAAATATTAAGCTTAACTTATTGATTTAAAATAATTTAAGTCGCTTAGTTAATGTGGTTTCTAAGTACCGGAGCGCGACTTTTCAAACTCTGGCGTCGTCTCTGCTGCTTGACGTATACGTAAAGCAGCCCTTAGTTTTGCGGCTGTATATCTCGTCGAGCCACGCCATGAGCAGTCACACCTACAGCATTTCCGAGCTCGCTCGCGAGCTGGACATCACCACCCGCGCCATACGCTTTTATGAAGAGCAAGGCATGATCAGCCCTGAACGCAAGGGCCTGGAACGCATTTATACGGCTCGTGACAAGGTCACCCTGAAACTCATCCTGCGTGGCAAACGCATCGGTTTTTCCCTGGCTGAGTGCAAGGAACTGATCTCGTTGTACGACCCTGCCGGCGGCAATCAGAAGCAGCTGCAAACCATGTTGGGCAAGATCGCCGAACGCCGTGATCAGTTGGAGCAGCAGTTGCTGGACATCCACCAGATGCAACTGGAGCTGGACACCGCCGAGGAGCGCTGCCGAGCGGCACTCGATAAAACCGTTGCCGCCCCCCTCTGACCCCCTCGCACTGACTACAAAGGCGCTGCCATGTCCATCCCGCAAAAGGTGAATCTCGTTGAAGTCGGCCCGCGTGACGGCCTGCAGAATGAAGCACAATCCATCAGTGTCGACGACAAGGTGCGACTGGTGGATGACCTGACGGCAGCCGGGCTGGGCCATATCGAGGTCGGCAGCTTTGTCTCTGCCAAATGGGTCCCGCAAATGGCCGGCTCCGCTCAGGTGTTCGAGCGGATACAGCGCCGTCAAGGCGTCATCTACTCGGCTCTGGCACCGAACCTGCGCGGTTTCGAAGACGCATTGGCTGCCGGGGTCAGAGAAGTCGCGGTGTTCGCGGCGGCGACCGAAGGGTTCTCGCAGCGCAACCTCAACTGCTCGATCAGCGAAAGCCTGAAGCGCTTCGCGCCTGTCATGGAAGCCGCACGGATGCATGGCGTGCGGGTTCGAGGGTATGTGTCGTGCGTGTTGGGCTGCCCTTACGAGGGCACCGTTTCGCCCGAACAGGTCGCGACGGTCGCCAACGAACTGCACGCGATGGGCTGCTATGAAATTTCCCTGGGCGACACCATCGGAACCGGCACGCCGCGTGCCACACGGGCGTTGTTCAACGCCGTGGCTGCGCAGATACCGCGCGGCAAGCTGGCCGGCCACTTTCATGAGACTTATGGCCAGGCGCTGGTAAATATCTATGCAAGCCTGGAGGAAGGCATCCAGGTCTTCGACAGCTCCGTGGCCGGCCTCGGTGGCTGCCCCTATGCCAAGGGTGCCAGCGGCAACGTGGCCACCGAGGACGTGCTGTACATGTTGCAGGGGCTGGGTATCGAAACCGGCGTCGATCTGGATCAGGTCATCGCGGCGGGCCAGCGCATCTGCGATGTACTGCAACGCGGCAATGGCTCTCGCGTGGCAAAAGCCAGGCTGTCTGCATAGCGCGGTCGCTTGTCGGTAACAGGGTGCGACAACTTGCCACAGAGTGTTACTCTGCCCCGCGCCAAGCCGAGACAAACGGGTAACACGGAAACACTCGGTTGCAGAATCAAACGGCCCGGTGCCGGAAAAACAAGGTCATCCCCCGGTATTACGGGGGTTTTGAAAACCTGGCACGGGTCCTGCTATATCCTTTGTACAACAAAAATAAAAACACGCAGCAACCCAATAAAAACAATACGTACCGGCTCTGACATAACAAGAACAACACGGACAGAGACGTAGCTAACAGATTTTTTTGGAGTGGATAGCTTTTCTGAACCGCTTGCCTCGCAAGTCGTTCGCAGCCAGACAAAGAACAATAAAACTGCCTCGAGGCAGCTGACGAACTGGTTGGATCACTACGATGAAAGTGTCATCAGCGCTCAAAAAAATACGTTTGCTCTTGGTCCCGCATGTGGACCGCTCAAAAAAGATGTGAAGGGTAAGGTCGCCAAAAACAACAACAGGCCTCCCGAAAAACAAAAAAGAGCATAGCAACATACCTTGAAGGGGAGCCCAGGCTCCCCTTCGTGCTTTCCGGCGTTCCGCCCCTCCTCCCTCATGACTGAAAAATACAGGCTGATCACTCTTCGTCGGCATCGGCAACGACATTGACAGCAAAACCCTAGAGGTTTACGTTAACGTAAAGGTCATGGCTGGTAGACGCTATGGCCGCATCCAGAAAGACGCGCCATCCCGCACAAGGCGCCACTCAAGAACAAAAAAAGGAACGCCCCATGAGTTACCCCAGCCTGAACTTCGCCCTGGGCGAAACCATCGACATGCTGCGTGATCAGTTGCAATCCTTTGTCGCCGCAGAGCTTGCCCCGCGCGCAGCGCAGATCGACAAGGACAACCTGTTCCCCGCCGATATGTGGCGCAAGTTCGGTGAAATGGGCGTATTGGGGATCACTGTCAGCGAAGAATACGGTGGCGCGGGCCTGGGTTATCTGGCGCACGTCGTGGCGATGGAAGAAATCAGCCGTGGTTCGGCATCCGTTGCGCTGTCCTATGGCGCCCATTCCAATCTGTGCGTTAACCAGATCAACCGCAATGGCAGCCCGGCGCAAAAGGCCCGATACCTGCCGAAGCTGATCAGCGGCGAACACGTTGGCGCGCTGGCCATGAGCGAACCCAATGCAGGCTCGGACGTGGTGTCGATGAAACTGCGCGCCGACAAGCGCGGTGATCGCTATGTGCTCAATGGCAGCAAGACCTGGATCACCAACGGCCCGGATGCCAACACCTATGTGATCTACGCCAAGACCGATCTGGAAAAGGCAGCCCACGGCATCAGTGCGTTTATCGTCGAACGCGACTGGAAAGGCTTCTCGCGCGGCAGCAAGTTCGACAAGCTGGGCATGCGCGGTTCCAACACCTGCGAACTGTTTTTCGATGATGTCGAGGTGCCCGAGGAGAACCTGCTGGGCGTGCTTGATGGCGGAGTCAGGGTGCTGATGAGCGGCCTCGATTACGAACGCGTCGTGCTCTCCGGCGGACCGACCGGGATCATGCAGGCGTGCATGGACGTGGTGGTGCCGTACATTCACGACCGCAAACAGTTCGGCCAGAGCATCGGCGAGTTTCAGCTGATTCAGGGCAAGGTCGCAGACATGTACACCCAGCTCAATGCCAGCCGGGCCTATCTGTATGCGGTCGCCCAGGCCTGTGACCGCGGCGAGACCACTCGCAAGGACGCTGCAGGGGTGATCCTGTACAGCGCCGAGCGGGCCACGCAGATGGCGCTGGAGGCCATCCAGATTCTGGGCGGCAATGGCTACATCAACGAGTTTCCGGCGGGCCGACTGTTGCGCGACGCCAAACTCTACGAGATCGGCGCAGGCACCAGTGAAATCCGGCGCATGCTCATCGGTCGCGAACTGTTCAACGAAACCCGTTGATTGCGGAGCCACCATGACCATCCTGCAGACCCGAATCAACACCCGCTCGCCTGAATTCATCCTCAACCGCGACGCACTGCTCAAGCAGGTCGAAGCGCTGCGCTTGCTGTTGAGCAACGTCCAGCAAGGTGGCGGCCCCAAGGCCCAGGAGCGACACACATCACGCGGCAAGTTGCTGCCGCGCGAGCGTATCAACCGTTTGCTGGACACCGGTTCGCCGTTTCTGGAAATCGGCCAACTGGCTGCACATGAGGTGTACGGCGAAGACGTCCCGGCCGCTGGGGTGATCGCCGGAATCGGCCGGGTCGAGGGCGTCGAATGCATGATCATCGCCAACGATGCCACGGTCAAAGGCGGCTCCTATTACCCGCTGACCGTCAAAAAACATTTGCGCGCACAGACGATCGCCCAGCAGAACCGCCTGCCGTGCATCTATCTGGTGGATTCCGGCGGCGCCAACCTGCCGCGTCAGGATGAGGTGTTTCCGGATCGCGAACATTTCGGGCGGATCTTCTTCAACCAGGCCAACATGAGCGCTCAGGGGATCGCCCAGATCGCGGTGGTCATGGGCTCCTGTACCGCAGGTGGCGCGTACGTACCGGCCATGGCCGACGAGGCGATCATGGTTCGCCAGCAGGCGACGATCTTCCTGGCCGGCCCGCCACTGGTCAAGGCGGCAACCGGCGAAGTGGTCAGCGCCGAAGAGCTGGGCGGTGCCGATGTGCACTGCCGCACATCCGGTGTGGCCGACCACTATGCCGACAACGACGATCACGCGCTCGCACTGGCGCGACGCAGCATCGCCAATCTGAACTGGCGCAAGCAGGGTCAACTGAACACAGTCGCGCCCATTGCACCGCTGTACGCCAGCGACGACCTGTACGGCATCATCCCCGCCGACACCAAACAGCCATTCGATGTGAGAGAAGTCATCGCACGGCTGGTGGATGGCTCGGTACTCGACGAATTCAAGGCTCTGTTCGGCACTACGCTGGTGTGTGGCTTTGCACGTCTGCATGGCTACCCGATCGCGATCCTCGCCAATAACGGCATTCTCTTCGCAGAAGCGGCACAGAAAGGCGCGCACTTCATCGAGCTGGCCTGCCAGAGAGGGATCCCGCTGCTGTTCCTGCAAAACATCACCGGCTTCATGGTCGGGCAGAAGTATGAAGCGGGTGGCATCGCCAAGCATGGTGCCAAGCTGGTGACCGCCGTGGCCTGTGCCAGGGTGCCGAAATTCACGGTGATCATCGGCGGCAGTTTTGGCGCGGGGAATTACGGCATGTGTGGCCGCGCTTACGATCCGCGCTTTCTATGGATGTGGCCCAACGCGCGGATCGGCGTCATGGGCGGCGAACAGGCTGCCGGCGTACTGGTGCAGGTCAAGTGCGAGCAGGCCGAGCGGGCCGGCCAGGCGTTCAGCGCCGAACAGCAGGCCGAGCTTAAACAGCCGATTCTCGATCAGTACGAGCATCAGGGCCATCCTTACTATTCCAGCGCTCGCCTGTGGGACGACGGGGTCATCGACCCGGCGCAAACCCGCGACATTCTCGCGCTTGCCCTCTCCGCCTCGCTCAACGCGCCCATCGAACCTACCACCTTCGGCCTGTTCCGAATGTGAGCCGGGAAATGATCATGACTTCGACCTCCTTCGCAACCATAGAGCTGATCAACGACCCACGTGGCTTTGCCACGCTGTGGCTGAATCGACCGGACAAAAACAACGCCTTCAACGCGCAGATGATCCGCGAGCTGATTATCGCGCTGGACCAGGTACAAGGCGATGCCAGCCTGCGCTTTCTGCTGTTGCGTGGGCGTGGCCGGCATTTCAGTGCTGGTGCCGACCTGGCATGGATGCAGCAGGCAGCAGATCTGGATTACAACACCAATCTGGACGACGCCCGCGAACTGGCGGAATTGATGTACAACCTCGCCAGGCTGAAAATCCCGACGCTCGCCGTGGTACAGGGTGCAGCATTCGGCGGTGCGCTGGGCCTGATCAGTTGCTGTGACATGGCCATCGCAGCGGCGGATGCGCAGTTCTGCCTGTCCGAAGTGCGCATTGGCCTGGCGCCGGCCGTCATCAGCCCATTCGTGGTACAGGCCATCGGCGAACGCGCCACGCGACGCTACACCCTGACGGCCGAGCGCTTCGATGGCCAGCGGGCGCAGCAGATTGGTCTGGTTGCCGAGTGCTACCCGGCTGCAGAGTTGCAAGACCGAACGCAACACTGGGTCGACAACCTGTTGCTCAACAGCCCCCAGGCCATGCGCGTCAGCAAGGAACTGCTGCGCGAAGTCGGCTGCGGTGAGCTGACCCCTGCGCTACGCCGCTACTGCGAAAGCGCCATCGCGCGCATCCGCACCAGCGCCGAAGGACAGGAAGGCCTGCGCGCTTTCCTGCAAAAACGCACGCCCGGCTGGCAGCCAGTCAAGGATCAGCCACCTGGCGATCCCGCTCCAGCAGCCTCGGCAGACCGGCAACCACAGAAGGATTCGCAATCATGAGCATGCCCGAGCTGACCACGCTGTTGATTGCCAACCGCGGCGAGATTGCCTGCCGCATCATGCGCACTGCGAAAAACATGGGCCTCACTACGGTCGCCGTGCACAGTGCCATTGACCGTGACGCACGCCATAGCCGCGAAGCCGATATTTGTGTAGACCTTGGGGGCAGCAAGGCCGCAGAGAGTT
Source organism: Pseudomonas sp. PvP027 (assembly GCF_017833005.1). Lineage (NCBI taxonomy): Bacteria > Pseudomonadati > Pseudomonadota > Gammaproteobacteria > Pseudomonadales > Pseudomonadaceae > Pseudomonas > Pseudomonas sp. PvP027. Next base: position 548,649 of record NZ_JAFIBK010000001.1, read on the forward strand.
ATCTGGCAATCGAAAAACTTATCGAAGCAGCCAAAACCAGTGGCGCGCACGCGATCCACCCCGGCTACGGTTTCCTGTCTGAGAATGCCGACTTTGCGCGTGCCATCGAAGACGCTGGCCTGATTTTCCTCGGTCCACCTGCCTCGGCTATCGATGCAATGGGCAGCAAATCCGCCGCCAAGGCCCTGATGGAGCAGGCAGGCGTGCCCTTGGTGCCTGGCTATCACGGCGAAGCACAGGACATCGAGACGTTCCGCACCGCAGCCGAGCGCATCGGCTATCCGGTGCTGTTGAAAGCCACCGCTGGCGGCGGCGGCAAAGGCATGAAAGTGGTCGAGCACACTGGCGAACTGGCCGAAGCGCTGGCTTCCGCGCAACGCGAGGCGCTGTCCTCTTTCGGTGACGCGAGGATGCTGGTAGAGAAATATGTGCTCGCCCCACGCCACGTCGAAATCCAGGTGTTTGCCGACCGGCGTGGCCACTGCCTGTATCTCAATGAGCGCGATTGCTCTATTCAGCGCCGACACCAGAAGGTCGTCGAGGAAGCGCCAGCCCCCGGCCTGACAGGCCCATTGCGCAAAGCCATGGGCGAAGCAGCGGTGAAAGCCGCACAAGCTATCGGCTACGTGGGTGCAGGTACGGTCGAGTTCCTGCTGGACGCACGTGGCGAGTTTTTCTTCATGGAAATGAATACCCGCCTGCAGGTAGAACACCCGGTCACCGAATACATCACCGGGCTGGACCTGGTGGAATGGCAGATCCGTGTCGCCAGAGGCGAATCGCTGCCCATCACCCAGGAGCAGGTGCCCCTGACCGGCCATGCCATTGAAGTCCGTTTGTATGCCGAAGACCCGGCCAACGACTTTCTTCCGGCCACCGGCACGCTGGAACTCTACAGAGAGCCTGCCCCCGGCCCCGGCAGGCGGGTGGACAGCGGCGTTGCCGAGGGCGACAGCATCTCGCCCTTCTACGACCCGATGCTTGGCAAGCTGATTGCCTGGGGCGAAGACCGCGAGCAAGCCCGTCTGCGCCTGCTGTCCATGCTCAACGAATTTGCCGTGGGCGGAGTCAGGACCAACCTGGCCTTTCTGCGGCGGATCATCGCGCATCCAGCGTTCGCCGCCGCGCAGCTTGATACCGGCTTCATTCCCCGCTATCAGGCGCAACTGCTGCCGCAAACCGACGAACCGGACGAGAGATTTTGGCAGGCTGCTGCCGAAGCCTTCAGTCAGAGCGAACCGGCCCGCATCGATCAAGCCGATCCGTATTCGCCCTGGGCAGTTACCAGCGGCTTTCGCGCTGGCCTGCCCGCCGAGACGGATCTGCGACTGAGCTGCAACGGTCAGACGCGAAATGCTTGCCTGCGCCACAGCAGCCCCTCGTTATTCACACTGAGTGGCGAGCATCTACAGATCGAGCACAACAGTGTCCGTCAGCGGCACATGGCGATACGACGCGGCAACACGCTCTATCTGGAATGGCAAGGCGAGCTGCACACCGTCACCCGGCTGGACGCCATCGCTCAGGCCGGCGTCGGAGAGGGTCAGCACGGAGGCCTGACAGCACCGATGAATGGCAGCATCGTAAGGGTATTGGTTGAAGTGGGTCAGGCTGTCGAGTCTGGCGCGCAACTGGTGGTGCTGGAAGCCATGAAGATGGAGCACAGCATCCGTGCCGCCAGCGCCGGAGTGATTACAGCGCTCTACTGCAACGAGGGAGAGATGGTCAACGAAGGCGCGGTACTGGTGGAGCTGGACTGACGCTCGCCAATCTCCGCACATGAAAACGCCCTGAACAGTCAGGGCGTTTTCGTGCAGCAACTTTCGTGTAGCAAATTCCGTGCAGAAAATAGACGCTTAGTAGTAGGCGTTTTCTTTCTGCGTATGGTCGGTAACATCACGAACGCCCGACAGCTCGGGAATACGCTCAAGCAGTGTGCGCTCGATACCTTCCTTCAGCGTGACATCGGCCTGACCACAGCCCTGGCAACCGCCACCGAACTGCAGCACGGCGATGTTCTTCGCCTCTTCCTCAACCACATCGATCAGCGTGACCTGACCGCCATGGCTGGCCAGGCCCGGATTGATCTCGGTTTGCAGGTAGTAATTGATGCGCTCGTTGATCGGACTGTCGGCATTGACCATCGGCACTTTGGCGTTCGGTGCCTTGATGGTCAGCTGGCCGCCCATCCGGTCGGTGGCGTAGTCGACCACTGCATCGTCCAGAAAGGCCTCGCTGAAGCCGTCGATCCAGGCCGTGAAGCTCTTCAGACCGATGGCCTTGTCTTCCGGTTTTTCTTCGCCCGGCTTGCAGTAGGCAATGCAGGTTTCGGCGTACTGGGTGCCGGGCTGGGTGATAAATACGCGGATGCCAATGCCCGGGGTATTCTGCTTTTCCAGCAGATCGGCCAGATAATCGTGGGCGGCATCGGTAATAGTGATAGCGGTCATGAAAATTCCTCGCAGACGTGCTGGCAGTTTACGCCAATCGGCCGCGTCACACAAAGTCCCAGTATTTTTGTCAGGTTAATGCTTGTGCCTGACTGAGCGCCCGGCGTCCATCCAGCCAGCCTTTCATCCGGCGATAGAGGCCCTTCTCGATCCACTCATAACTGACCCAGGCACCGATGGCGATGATCGGTACGCAGAATGCAAAGACCACATAAGGACTGAGGCCGAAGCGCTGGGCCATCAGCAAGCCGCCGTACAGCACCAGAACGTGCAGCAAGTACACCGAATACGAACAGTCACCCAGCACCTTGAGCAGTCGATTGCCCTGAAAATACGGTTCCAGCGAGATGCACGACAGCACAATCAAGGCACTCGGCAGGCCCCAGTTGAGCAGGCGCTGCTCGTTGCTCAAGTTGTTGATTGCATACAGGCCGACCGCAATGCCTGCCAACGGCAGCCATAGCGCCTGTCTGATCCAGCCCCGGCGATAGATGATGCCGATACCGATCCCCAGCAGGAATTCGTAAATGATGTCGTTGCCGTAGAAGCGGCTGATCAGCCCGGCACGGGCCAGAACCTCACTGACCGCAAACAGCGCTGCGGCAATGATCAGCGGCCGGTGGCGCTGTTTGAAGAGGAATACCATCGAAAACAGCAGGTAGAAGAACATCTCATAGTTCAGCGTCCAGCCAACGTTGAGCGTCGGATAAAGACCATAACCACCAGGGTTTTCGGAAGGAATGAACACCAGTGACAAGAGGAAATTCTGCCAGCCGATGACCTGGTGCGGAAGCATCGGCGCTGCAATCAGCAGCAACAACGCCATGGCGGCGGTGTATAGCCAGTAGGCCGGAACGATGCGAATCAGGCGATGCAGAATGAAGCGCCGTGCCGGCATGTCGCTGTTCTGCGTAGACAAAAAGATCACCAGACCGCTGATGACGAAGAAGATATCGACGCCGACCGCGCCCTTTGACACAAAGAACTGCCCTACCGGCCCGCTGGCCTTGAAATCGAAAAAAATCTGCATGAAGTGATGACACACCACGACCCACGCTGCGAACGCCCGTAGGGCCTGAACTGAAATCAACATCACGAAAAACCTCTACTACCTGACTTTCAATCATGGGCCGCTGAATGAACCGGCCTATGACGCGCACCATTTCGGACCACCTTTTTGAAAAAAAGATCGCGCAAGATACATTTCGTTCAGGAAGTAAAGATGGCCGCAGGCCATGTTGCACAAGGGCCTGCGGCGTGAAGCCCCCGTTTTTCAGAGGTTCTCGTAGCGATTCATGTCCAGCACACCCGCTTCGCGTGGTTCAGTTTCCTGAACGTAGCGATTCAGATCGTGGAAGTAGCTCCAGAACAGCGGATGAGTACGTCGGATGCCCCAGCGCTGGACGATCCGCTCGAAGCTCGCCTGATCCTTGCTCTGCTGCATGGCATCGACAAAGGCCGGCACTTGTGCGACCGGAATATTGAAGATGAAATTCGGGTAACTGCTGAGCACGCCCGGGTAGACGGTCAAGGTGTCCAGGCCCGGAATATAGCGGTATGACTCGCCCAGCAGAAACGCGACATTACTGTGCGCGCGATTGCGCAGCATGCTGTAGATAACGCGCTTGCCGTTGCTGCCCTCGATGCGCAGCATGCTCGCTTCCGGCAACTGATCGATAACCTTCAGACCCGCCGCAGGACGCGACGTCAATCGGCTCAGCGCCTGTTCTGCCTGAGCGAAGCTGCTGTCGAGACCAGGCCGCGAGCAATACGCCCCGGTGCAGCGGTTGATCGGATCAGGCGCGGCATTCAGGGTACCGAAGCGCTCGATCAGTCTGGAGGCAAAGTCACGCTGCGCGGCCTTTTCATCGAGCTTGATGCCTGTCGGCGTATCGTCGTCGATCTTCTGGTAATCCAGCCACATCTTGATTTTGCCGCCCTCCTGATAAAGATCACTGAGCATGTCTTCACGCAGATCGGCAGGCATCAGGCGCAGGAAGTTGATCTCGGCGCCGTTGCGGATCAAGTCGAAATACAGCCGCGTCTGGGCCTGATGTGCAACATTGCCATAGACATCGAAGTTCACCGCCAACTGGTAATAGGTGCGCTCCAGCAACGGGTAGTCGAACAGCCACATGGAATGCGGCACGTCGCCAATCAGTCCTTTATTGACCGATGCACTGTCGAAATGGCGGAAAACGGTCAGCAAGGCATTGTCATTGCCTGCCCACAGCGTGCTCCAGCCCGGCGCAGGCATTTTCGTGTAACTGTCGCGGCGCAGGTCTTCGTACTCATTGCGCCGGTCGCGGTAGGACAGCCACAAGCTCAGCACGCTGCCCACGTCATCGTTCTGCCCCGGCATGGCCAGCAATGGGGTGGCCTCCCCGCGATACGTCGCATCGGTGATGTAACGATCGTGGGACGGATCCTGGAACAGCACCCAGAACTGATCGCGAATCACGTCTGTGGCGATCTGCCCGCGACAGACCGGCCCGCGAATGAAGGTTCGGACGAAATACTCGGCGTTGTCGAGCATGAACTGATAGCGCGCCGCCGCCGGGATGGCTTCGAAGGTCAGAAACGGATTGGCACGATGGCCAGGGCCGTAACCCGGCAACGCGCTGACTTTCCAGTCGGCCCCGTAGAACAACTGCCTGAACCGCGCCAACTTCTGCGGGCTCATGGCGTAGGTGATGTGGGTCTTGTGCACGATCACGCCTTGCACGGGAATCAGCCGGTAATAAAAGTCGCTGCCCGGATCGTCGTCGGGACGACGCGTGGCGATTAGGTCTACAGGTTTGCCGCGCGGGGTTCGCGAGCGCACCCACTGGAAGAAGTGCCCTGCTTCACCGCCTTCAAAATAGATGTGCGCCAGAAACAGATGCTCGAACAGCCAGCGACCGACCAGCGCCTGATTCGCGCCAGGTTCGTTTAGCTGCGCCTCCCAGGCATTGATCTGCGCCGCCTCGGTGACACTCGGGGTAATGGCCTGCTGCTCGACCGGCGCACCGGTGGCCAGCCAACGCTGCAGGGTCTGGTATTCGGCATCGGTCAGACCGGCCACCGCGAGCGGCATGCCCTGTTGCGCGTGGGCAGCCGCATAGGCATTGAATTCGCCAGGCAGCGGGCAGACGTTTTCGCGATTGATGCCCAGCGCGATGTCATCCGGAATCTTGCTGTTGGCTGCCAAGGGTGCACTGCGCCCCAGGTCAAGCATGCGCGTCATCAACGCCGCCTGACTGCCCTGGGCCTCCAACACTGAATAGAAACCCTTGCCGCGCCACGCGTCGGTGTCACGCGCATCATAAAACAGACGCGTCGGCGCCACCGCCTCGCTGCGTTCGCCCTGATAGACCGGGACTTTGCTCGCGCCACGGCTCACGCCTTCCCCGCTGCCCAGGTTCAACTGGCAGGGAGCGTCATTGCAGGCGTGGCAGGCAACGCACTTCTCGGTGAGGATCGGCTGGATATCCTTCACGTAGGAAATCGCCGGGGATGCCGGTGTGGCGCGGGGTGTGGAAGTCTGGGCCTGGGCAGCACAGCAGATAAAAAGCAAGGCGACGCTTGCCAACAAACGGTGCGGCATATCCCGAGGGCTCTGATATTAAAATGACACAATTCTACAAGGGCACCCTCGACTCAAACATGAATGATTTTCATGCAAAAGGCACAACAACACTAAAACCGTTCCGGTTTGCTATCATCCCGTTCTTTAAAGAATCGACCTTCTCAAGGTAGCCCCCATGTCTGACCGCAGCGCCCGCCATCAAGCCTTTCTCACTGCTCTGAAACAGAGGATCCTGATCCTCGATGGCGGCATGGGCACTATGATCCAGAGCTACAGGCTCGAAGAACAGGATTATCGCGGCAAGCGCTTTGCCGACTGGCCCAGCGATGTCAAAGGCAACAACGACCTGTTGATCCTGACCCGTCCTGACGTGATCGGCGCCATTGAGAAGGCTTATCTGGATGCTGGCGCCGACATTCTCGAGACCAACACATTCAACGCCACGCAGGTGTCCCAGGCCGACTACGGCATGGAATCGATCGTCTACGAACTGAACGTCGAAGGTGCACGCCTGGCACGCAAGGTCGCAGACGCCAAGACGCTGGAAACCCCGGACAAGCCGCGCTTCGTTGCGGGCGTTCTGGGCCCTACCAGCCGCACCTGCTCGCTGTCCCCGGACGTCAACAACCCCGGCTATCGCAACGTGACGTTCGACGAACTGGTCGAGAACTACACCGAAGCGACCAAGGGGTTGATCGAAGGCGGTGCCGACCTGATCCTCATCGAGACCATTTTCGACACGCTCAATGCCAAGGCGGCGATCTTTGCTGTACAGGGTGTGTTCGAAGAAGTGGGCTTCGAGCTGCCGATCATGATTTCCGGGACCATCACCGATGCCTCGGGGCGCACCCTGTCCGGCCAGACCACCGAAGCGTTCTGGAACTCGATCAGCCATGCCAAACCGATCTCGGTCGGTTTGAACTGCGCACTGGGCGCCAGCGAACTGCGCCCTTACCTGCAAGAGCTGGCCAATAAAGCCAACACCCATGTCTCCGCGCACCCCAATGCCGGCTTGCCGAATGCATTTGGCGAATACGACGAACTGCCGAGCCAGACGGCGAAGATCATCGAAGAATTCGCCCAAAGCGGTTTCCTGAACATCGTCGGCGGCTGCTGCGGTACTACCCCGGCCCACATCAAGGCGATTGCCGAGGCTGTTTCGGGTTACGCGCCCAGGGAAATTCCGGACATTCCCAAGGCCTGCCGCCTGTCGGGCCTCGAACCGTTCACCATTGATCGCCAGTCGCTGTTCGTCAACGTTGGCGAGCGTACCAACATTACCGGCTCCGCGCGCTTTGCCCGCCTGATCCGTGAAGACAATTACACCGAAGCGCTGGAAGTCGCCCTGCAGCAGGTCGAAGCCGGCGCTCAGGTGATCGATATCAACATGGACGAAGGGATGCTTGACTCGAAGAAGGCCATGGTGACCTTCCTCAACCTGATCGCAGGCGAGCCGGACATCTCCCGCGTACCGATCATGATCGACTCCTCGAAGTGGGAAGTGATCGAGGCCGGCCTCAAGTGCATTCAGGGCAAGGGCATCGTCAACTCCATCAGCATGAAAGAAGGCGTCGAGCAGTTCATTCATCACGCACGGCTGTGCAAGCGATACGGCGCGGCCGTGGTGGTCATGGCCTTCGACGAACAGGGTCAGGCCGATACCGAGGCGCGCAAGAAGGAAATCTGCAAGCGTTCCTACGACATTCTGGTCAACGAAGTGGGCTTCCCGCCGGAAGACATCATTTTCGACCCGAACATCTTCGCCATCGCCACCGGTATCGAAGAACACAACAACTATGCCGTGGACTTCATCAACGCGTGCGCCTACATCCGTGACGAGCTGCCATATGCGCTGACGTCGGGCGGCGTGTCCAACGTGTCGTTCTCGTTCCGCGGCAACAACCCGGTGCGTGAAGCGATCCACTCGGTGTTCCTGCTGCATGCGATCCGCAATGGCCTGAGCATGGGCATCGTCAACGCCGGTCAGCTGGAAATCTACGACCAGATCCCCGCTGAACTGCGCGACTGCGTCGAAGACGTGGTGCTCAACCGCAATCCGGAGGGTACCGACGCGTTGCTGGCGATGGCCGACAAGTTCAAGGGTGATGGCAGCGTCAAGGAAGCCGAAACCGAAGAATGGCGCAGCTGGCCGGTCAATCAGCGTCTGGAACACGCGCTGGTCAAGGGCATCACCACCCACATCGTCCAGGACACCGAAGAGTCGCGCCTGGGGTTCGCGCGGCCCATCGAAGTGATCGAGGGCCCGCTGATGGCGGGCATGAACGTGGTCGGCGACCTGTTTGGCGCAGGCAAGATGTTCCTGCCCCAGGTGGTCAAGTCCGCACGCGTGATGAAGCAGGCGGTGGCGCACCTGATTCCGTTCATCGAGCTGGAAAAGGGCGACAAGCCGGAAGCCAAGGGTAAGATCCTGATGGCGACGGTCAAGGGCGACGTGCACGACATCGGCAAGAACATCGTCGGCGTTGTGCTGGGCTGTAACGGCTACGACATCGTCGACCTAGGCGTGATGGTGCCTGCCGAAAAAATCCTGCAAGTGGCCCGCGACGAGAAATGCGACATTATCGGCCTATCCGGCCTGATCACCCCGTCACTGGACGAAATGGTGCATGTCGCCCGGGAAATGCAGCGCCAGGACTTTCACCTGCCGCTGATGATCGGCGGCGCTACCACGTCCAAGGCGCACACGGCGGTAAAGATCGAGCCCAAATACAGCAATGACGCAGTGATCTACGTCACCGATGCTTCCCGAGCAGTCGGCGTCGCGACCCAGCTGCTGTCGAAAGAGCTGAAGCCGGCCTTCATTGAAAAGACCCGACTCGAATACATCGAAGTGCGTGAGCGCACCTCGGCACGCAGCGCGCGCACTGAACGCCTGAGCTACGGTGCTGCAGTGGCTAAAAAGCCACAGTTCGACTGGGAAAACTACACCCCTGCTCAGCCGACGTTCACCGGTACCCGGGTGCTGGAGGATATCGACCTGAACGTGCTGGCCGAGTACATCGACTGGACGCCGTTCTTCATTTCCTGGGACCTGGCTGGCAAGTACCCGCGCATCCTCAACGACGAAGTGGTCGGTGAAGCAGCCACCGCGCTGTACGCCGACGCCACACAGATGCTGCGCAAGCTGATCGACGAGAAGCTGATCAGCGCCCGCGCGGTCTTCGGCTTCTGGCCGGCCAATCAGGTCAATGACGATGATCTGGAAGTCTATGGCGACGACGGCAAGCCGCTGGCCAGGTTGCATCACCTGCGCCAGCAGACCATCAAGCCTGACGGCAAGCCGAATTTCTCGCTGGCCGACTTCGTTGCGCCAAAGGACAGTGGCCTGACCGACTACATCGGCGGGTTCATCACTACTGCCGGCATTGGCGCCGAGGAAGTTGCCAAGGCGTATCAGGACAAGGGCGACGATTACAACTCGATCATGGTCAAGGCGCTTGCCGACCGTCTCGCCGAAGCTTGCGCAGAATGGCTGCACCAGCAGGTGCGCAAGGAGTACTGGGGTTATGCGAAGGACGAAGCACTGGATAACGAGGCGCTGATCAAGGAGCAATACATGGGCATACGCCCGGCGCCCGGTTACCCAGCGTGCCCCGATCACACGGAAAAGGGCACCCTGTTCGCCCTGCTCGATCCACTGCCGGAAGGCAGCGCCGAACACACCGCAGGCAAGAGCGGTGTGTTCCTGACCGAGCACTACGCGATGTTCCCGGCTGCAGCGGTCAGCGGCTGGTACTTCGCCCATCCTCAGGCGCAATACTTCGCCGTGGGCAAGGTCGACAAGGATCAGGTCGAAAGCTACACCGCCCGCAAGGGCCAGGACCTCAGTGTCACCGAGCGCTGGCTGGCCCCGAACCTGGGCTACGACGAGTAACGCCTGACCGGTTATCGCCGCTTGAGTGATCAGGCGGCAACATCCCTTTCAGGGAAAATGGCGACGCTTCGCCAGAAGCTTGCACATTGAATGCCTGAATATCGAGCCGGTAATGCTCGCCCCTGGCTGCATTCAGAAAGCGTTGCGCATCCTGCGGCTCGACGACGTGAACCACATCAATGATGCGTGCGCCGATCTGTTGCCGCGCCTGCCTTTGGGCAGTGTCATAGCGGTGCAAGAGAATGATCGCCCACCCGCCCAGGGTGAAATGCCCTGAAGCCACAACGCTCAGACTGCCATTGAGCTGAGCCTGCAGCGAAAGTGACGTGCCGTTGATAGCACTGAACAATACGTCCTGCCCCGGCTTGCCGCCTCTCTCGCGCAATGCATCCATCGCACCGAACGCCATTTGCTCGTTGGCAGCCCATACCAGGCGTGTCTGCGGGTAACGCTTGAACAGCACGCGAGCCTGCTCGAGCGCGCGATCACGGCGCCAGCCACCCAGCACAATCTGCCGTAGATGCACCTCCGGATGCTCGGCCAGGGCGCGCAGCATGCCTTTTTCACGCAACAGGGAAACGGGCGTGGTGTTGGTCCCGGAAAATGCCAGCATGTCGATGACCTGACCATCCGTGACAGGAGCCGCGAGACTGATAAGCCGTTTTGCTGTCAGATAACCGCCCTCTTCATCGTTACCCACCAGGCTGCCGATGAAACTCGGATAGCGCGATGGCAGGTCACCGAGAATCCGGATCTGGTCAGGGGTCAGCGTATTGTTGACGGCAAACAGCTTGACCCCGCTGCCCACGGACATACGCAGGACTTCAGGGGCGATATTCAGCTCATTGGAAAACAACAGGTAATCCGGGCGCTCGTCCCCCTGCAGCGTCGCTCGCGCCAGATCGAGCAACTTGCGGGTGTCGCGCTCGGTAAAAAGTATTTTCAGCGACATGCCGGTGGTGTCGGCAGCCGTCTGCATGACCCGGGAATAACTCTGCCAATAATTATCGGATGCTGCACCGGGGCTCAGAAATACTACCGAGGCGGCGTGTGTCGTCCCAGCCCACAGACAACTGCACAGCATCAGCCAGCCAGCATATAACGCCTTCATATCAACGAACCTTGAAGCAGCAGGGATTTATCGCTACGAGCGAGTTATCGGCTGCGGCAGCAAGGTTCTGGAGACCTCGGCAGATTCTTTATCAGCCTGTCACTGGCTGCTGGCCCAGAACATCGCGGCGCCTACCGCCAGAATGACAATGAATAAAATGGCCCAGGTATCCACGGATCTGGCTGGCTTGGCTATTTTTGGGTGCTTGCTCATCGCATCGCCTCTTGTCGGTCTTGTGGGTGATTGCACATGAATAGGAGTGTCCCGACACCTGTTCGGCATCGGTCAGCGTTCAGTTAAGTCGAGTCTTGCCCACACGGCAAGCAGGGATATGAACAGTCGCCCTTTTGTTTATCGCTTTTAGTGATTTGCATATATATAAACATCACTTTTATCGATAACTGCAAACTGCTATCGTCGCCTTCGCTCCCCGGGGAGTGCGCGGCCGTGCGCGCAGAATTGACCAGATGAAGCAGGAAACAACGAGCAGCGGGCTTTTTCCAGACTGACGCCACTGCCCTGCTTCATGACGAAGCCTGAGAACAGGACCTATATGTACGTATACGACGATTACGATCAGAAGATCATCGAGGACCGCGTCAAGCAGTTCCGGGATCAGACCCGACGCTACCTGGCCGGGGAACTGAGCGAAGAAGAGTTTCGACCGTTGCGCCTGCAAAACGGTCTTTATGTTCAGCGCTTCGCGCCAATGTTGCGCGTCGCCGTTCCCTACGGTCAGCTGACCTCTCGCCAGGCGCGCATGATGGCGAAAATCGCGCGTGACTACGATAAAGGCTACGCGCACATCAGCACCCGCCAGAATGTACAGTTCAACTGGCCTGCGCTTGAAGATGTTCCCGATATTCTCGCTGAACTGGCGACCGTGCAGATGCACGCTATCCAGACCAGTGGCAACTGCCTGCGCAACGTCACCACCGACCAGTTTGCCGGTGTGGCGGCAGACGAACTGGTAGACCCGCGTCCATGGTGCGAGATCGTCCGTCAGTGGACCACGTTCCACCCTGAATTCGCTTACCTGCCGCGCAAGTTCAAGATCGCGATCAACGGCTCGACCAGCGACCGCGCAGCCATCGAAGTGCATGACATCGGCCTCGAGCCATTGCGTAACGAAGCTGGCGAACTGGGCTTCCGCGTTCTGGTCGGTGGCGGCCTTGGCCGTACGCCTGTCGTCGGTGCCTTCATCAATGAGTTCCTGCCGTGGCAGGACCTGCTGAGCTATCTCGACGCCATCCTGCGGGTTTACAACCGCTATGGCCGTCGCGACAACAAGTACAAGGCGCGAATCAAGATTCTGGTCAAGGCGCTGACCCCTGAAGTGTTCGCCGCCAAGGTCGAGGCTGAAATGGCTCACCTGCGTGGCGGTCAGACCACCCTGACCGAAGCCGAAGTGCAGCGCGTTTCCCGGCACTTCGTTGACCCGCAATACAAGGCTCTCAGCGATCAGCACGCCGAACTGGCAGCGCTGGACGCCCAACACCCAGGTTTCGCTCGCTGGCGTCAACGCAATGTGCTGGCGCACAAGAAGCCTGGCTACATTGCCGTGACCCTGTCGCTCAAGCCAACCGGCGTCGCCCCTGGCGATGTGACCGACAAGCAACTGGACGCCATTGCCGACCTGGCCGATCGCTATAGCTTCGGTCAACTGCGCACCTCTCACGAGCAGAACATCATCCTCGCCGATGTTGAGCAGAGTGAGCTGTTCAGCCTGTGGAACGAGCTGCGCGACAATGGTTTCGCGACGCCGAACATTGGCCTTCTGACCGACATCATCTGCTGCCCGGGCGGTGATTTCTGCTCACTGGCCAATGCCAAGTCGATCCCGATTGCCGAATCCATCCAGCGTCGTTTCGACGATCTGGACTACCTGTTCGATATCGGCGAGCTGGACCTGAACATCTCCGGCTGCATGAACGCCTGCGGCCACCACCATGTCGGCCATATCGGCGTGCTGGGCGTGGACAAGAAAGGTGAAGAGTTCTATCAGGTTTCGCTCGGCGGCAGTGCCAGCCGTGACGCAAGCCTGGGCAAGATTCTCGGCCCTTCCTTTGCCCAGGAGGCGATGCCGGACGTGATCGAGAAGCTGATCGACGTCTACGTTGAAAAACGTACCGAAGACGAGCGTTTCATCGACACCTACCAACGTATTGGCATTGACCCTTTCAAGGAGCGCGTCTATGCAGCGAATCATTAAGAACAACGAAGTCATCGATGAAACCTGGCACCTGCTGCCCAAGGACACCACGTTTGACAGCCTGTCGAACTGCGACGACCTGATCGTGCCGCTGGCGCTATGGCGCGAACACGCGCACGCCCTCAAGGCACGCGATGGTGGTCTGGGTGTGTGGCTGGACAGCGATGAGGAAGCCGAGGAAATCGGCGAGGACGTTGACCAGTTTCAGGTCATCGCCCTGAATTTCCCGGCCTTCACTGATGGTCGCAGCTTCTCGAATGCGCGCCTGTTGCGCGATCGTTATGGCTACAAGGGTGAGTTGCGCGCCATCGGCGACGTGCTGCGCGATCAGTTGTTCTACATGCGCCGCTGTGGCTTCGATGCGTTTGCGGTGCGTGCCGACAAGGATCCGTATGAGGCGCTGGAAGGCTTGAAGGACTTCTCGGTCACCTATCAGGCTGCGACCGACGAGCCGCTGCCGCTGTTCCGGCGCCGCTGATTCAGGCGTCTCGGCGTCTCGTCCCGGTGCTCAATTAAGATAACTATTGTGCCTACGCTTCGCGCAGGCACGCAGTTCGTGACGCTCTGCGTCACACGGCGATTCTGCGATGTCAGGTGGATTGGCGTTCGGCTCAAGTCACCTTTTCGCCCCTCAGCGACTCACTTTGAGGGACCAAAGTGAGCAAAGTCCCAAGCTCCGTTTCCGGCCCGACTTCGTCGGGTTCCTTCGCCCTGTCACTGATCCGGGGGTCGCCGCAACGGGCCATCCATGGCCCGGTGCGGCTAGCATGGCGTCCTGCCAGGCTAGCCCTGGATCAGCGCCAGGACTCAGCCGTCACTTACGTCGTACTCTGCGTCGTCAGTGCCATCGCGGTTGAAAAGCACTTTAAAACAGTTTGGTTAAGAGCACGGCTCGGGATCTGACGACTATCGTTCCCATGCTCCGCGTGGGAATGCAGTTCGTGACGCTCCGCGTCGCAAAGCGGTTCTGCGCCATCAGGTGACTTGGATTCGACTCAGGTCACCTTTTCACGCACTCCTACCAAAACCGCTGCTGAGTCAAACGTCCCCACCATTTGGTGGCCAATTGATCCGCAGAGGTGGCAGCCGCCATGCCCATGCGCTCCTGCAGGCTCTTGCGTTGCACGTAGTGCAGGTGGAACACGTCTGCGTCCTTGGCTCGCTCAGCCAGGTACTCGTCACTGGTCTTGAGCTCATCGACCAGCAGCTTGTCGACCGCTGCCATGCCCAGCCATACCTCACCCGTTGCCACTTCGTCGATGGACAATTGCGGGCGATAGCTGGCAACGAAGTTCTTGAACAGGTCGTGGGTGATGTCCAGATCCTGCTGGAATTTCTCGCGGCCCTTTTCGGTGTTTTCGCCAAACACGGTCAGGGTGCGCTTGTACTCACCTGCGGTCAGCACTTCGAAATCGATGTCGTGCTTCTTCAACAGGCGATTGACGTTGGGCAGCTGTGCCACAACGCCAATGGACCCGAGGATGGCGAACGGCGCGCTGATGATCTTGTTGCCGATGCACGCCATCATGTAGCCGCCACTGGCCGCGACCTTGTCGATGCACACCGTCAACGGGATGCCCGCCTGACGAATGCGCGCCAGTTGCGACGACGCCAGGCCATAGCTGTGGACCATGCCGCCGCCGCTTTCCAGACGCAGTACCACTTCATCCTTGTCAGTGGCCAGGGTCAGCAGTGCGGTGATTTCATGACGCATGCTTTCAGTGGCCGAGGCCTTGATATCCCCGTCGAAATCCAGCACATAGACACGGGCCTTGGGCTCGGCCTGCTTTTTCTCTTTCTTCAGCGCCTTGCCCTGCTCCTTGCGCAACGTCTTGAGGCGCTCCTTGTCGAGCAATGACTGCTCAAGCCGTTCGCGCAGGCCTTTATAGAAATCATTGAGCCGGGTGACCTGCAATTGTCCGGACGACTTGCGACGGCCCTTGCCACGCATGGACGCAATGGCAACCAGCACCACAACGATGGCGATCACCAGCGTCACGGTCTTGGCCAGAAAACTTGCGTAATCGACAACGAAATCCACGAATATCCCTCATTAGTGTCAGGCCCTTACCAATCAAGGACTGTGATGAATGCAGCATACCGACGCCCTGAGCGGCGCACCAGCCAATGACCCGTTACAAACCATTAAAACGATGATTTCAAACGAGCGTATGTTTTTTCATTGACAGTCCCCCGGCATCCCTCATAACCTCGGTGCACCTTCGGCGTACCGAGAAGAAACGGACGTGGGCAGCATCTACCTGATACGACATGGCCAGGCCTCATTTGGTGCAGACAATTACGACGTGCTGTCGCCCGTGGGTATTCGTCAGTCCCAGGTGCTGGGTGCCTACCTTGCCGAGCAGGGCCTGAGCTTTGATCGCTGTGTGTCCGGTGAGCTGATGCGCCAGAAAGATACCGCCCGGCATATGCTGGGCCAGTACGCCGAAGCGGGCCTTGATACGCCTGATGTGCAGCTGGACAGCGCGTTCGATGAATTCGATGCCGAAGGCGTGATCAGGGCGTTGATACCGGCGATGCTCGAAGACGAACCGCAAGCGCTGGAGATTCTGCGCGACGCCGCCGCAAATCCTGCTGGATTCCAGCGCCTGTTCAACCTGATTACCGGGCGCTGGCTGAGTGGCAATCACGACACGCCAGGGCTGCAAAGCTGGCAGGCGTTCGTTGCGCGCGTCGAAGCAGGCCTGAAGCGGATTCTCCAGGCTGCCGGCCCGCACGAGCGTATCGCGGTATTCACCTCCGGCGGCACCATTACCGCCCTGCTGCATCTCATTACCGGAATGCCTGCATCAAAGGCACTGGAGCTTCACTGGCACATCGTCAATACGTCGTTGCACCAGCTTAAATTCAAAGGCGACGACGTTACCCTGGCTTCCTTCAACGGTTACACACATTTGCAACTGCTGAAGGCGCCGGAGCTCATCACCTATCGCTGAGCCCGGCCAATCGCGTCTTGTTGGACGCTGGCACTCACTCAAAAAGGATCACCACATGACCTCAGTAGCAGACGCCGTACAGACCATGAAAAACAAGTTCAACCCAGCTGCTGCTGCCGGTCTGGACCTGGTCTTCGGTTTCAATATCACCGACGAAGACAAGCAATACGCTCTGATCGTCAAGGACGGCACCTGCGACCTGCAGGAAGGCGAAAACCCGGATGCCAACGTGACTCTGGTCATGGACAGCGAGACCCTCAAGGGCATCGTAAGCGGCGAGACCGATGGCATGCAGGCCTTCATGGGCGGCAAGCTGCGTGCCGAAGGCGACATGATGCTGGCCATGAAGCTCAGCGAGCTGTTCCCGGTATAAACCTGCCGCGCTGCAGGCCGTACTACCTGAAAACCGAAGCCCTGGCGGCTTCGGTTTTTTGTGCGTGCATCTTTCTACAAACCGCAATCAGAGCCACTGATTGTTCGGCAACACGCTAGCCTATAAAGCGCTCATGCGCTTGATCACGAACCGGACGATCATTAGATTAGTCAATAGTTTGCGCTGACCATAATAAACACAAGGGATACGTATGGCACTGACTGACCAGTCCACCGAGATTCGCACAGGCGAAGAACTGGACGCCTCCCTAATCGACGTGTACCTGAAGGCGCACATGCCGGATCTTCACGGCATGCCGACGATCAGTCAGTTTCCGGGCGGCGCATCGAACCTGACCTACCTGCTTCAGTACCCTGAGCGGGAACTGGTGCTGCGTCGTCCACCCTTCGGACACAAGGCGCGTTCGGCGCATGACATGGGTCGCGAGTACCGCATTCTCAATCAGCTCAAGGAAGCCTTTCCCTACTGTCCCGAGGCGTATATGCACTGCACGGACGAGTCGCTGATCGGCTCGGAGTTCTACGTGATGCAGCGCGTCAAGGGGATCATCCTGCGCTCTGACCTGCCGCCGGAACTGGCGCTGGATGCACGACAGACCGAACAGCTGTGCAAAAACTTCATCGACAAACTGGTGGACCTGCATCGCGTCGATTACCAGGCCTGTGGCCTGGGTGACCTCGGCAAGCCGCAGGGCTATGTACAGCGGCAGATTTCCGGCTGGTGCGAGCGCTACGAGAAGGCAATGACCCCGGACGCTCCGGCCTGGGAGCAGGTCCGGCAGTGGCTGGTAGCCAAAATGCCTGCCGACTCACCCACCTCGAGCATCGTGCACAACGACTACCGTTTCGACAATGTGATCCTCGACCCCGCCAACCCGATGCACATCATCGGCGTGCTGGACTGGGAGCTGACCACGCTGGGCGACCCCCTCATGGACCTGGGCAACACCCTCGCCTACTGGATACAGGCTGACGACCCGGCCCCTGTTCAATTGATGCGTCGCCAGCCGAGCAATGCTCCGGGGATGCTGACCCGCCAGGCATTTGTCGACTATTACGCCGAGCGCGCCGGCGTGCGCATAGACAATTTCGATTTCTATTACACCTATGGCCTGTTCCGTCTGGCCGGTATCGTGCAACAGATCTACTACCGCTTTTTTCATGGCCAGACCCAGGACAAACGCTTTGCCCAATTCATTCACATGAACAGGCTGCTGGAGCAGATGAGCCTGAGTGTGATCGAAAAATCCAGCCTCTGACAGCCAGCGCCAAGACAAGGAAATGACATGTCCAGAACCCAGCTTTTCGACCTTGATGGCAAGGTTGCCTTCGTTTCAGGCGCCAGCCGAGGAATCGGTGAAGCCATCGCCAGGCTGCTTGCCCAGCAAGGCGCGCACGTTATCGCCTCGAGCCGCCGGATCGAGGGTTGCCAGGCAGTGGCGGACGCCATCGTCAGCGAGGGTGGCAAGGCAACAGCCATTGCCTGCCACATTGGTGAGCTGGAACAGATAACCCATGCATTCGCGCAGATCCGTCAGCAGTTCGGGCGTCTGGACGTTCTGGTCAATAACGCCGCCACCAACCCGCAGTTCTGCAATGTGCTGGACACCGATCCAGGAGCATTCCAGAAGACGGTCGACGTCAACATTCGCGGCTACTTTTTCATGTCCGTGGAAGCGGGCAAGCTGATGCGCGAAAACGGCGGCGGCAGCATCATCAACGTGGCGTCCATCAACGCGGTATCGCCGGGCGCCTATCAAGGTGTCTATTCGATGACCAAGGCAGCCGTGGTCAACATGACCAAGGTGTTTGCCAAGGAGTGCGCTGAATTCGGCATCCGTTGCAACGCCCTGCTTCCCGGCCTGACAGATACCAAATTCGCATCGGCACTGGTCAAGAACGACGCGATCCTCAACATGGCGCTGTCGCAGATCCCGCTGAAACGCGTTGCCGCCCCCAGCGAGATGGCCGGAGCAGTGCTTTACCTAGCAAGCGAGGCCTCCAGCTATACCACCGGCGTGGCGTTGAACGTCGATGGAGGCTTTCTATCCTGAGAACCGCCTGACTGGCACAAAGAAAGTGAATTAATTTTCCATGGTTAGAATATATGGAATATATTTTCCGCATAACAACAATCCTTTCTGGAGAATGTCATGCGGGAATCCCTTTCCACATCGCCTGCGCAACTGGGTATCGGACTGATCGGCACAGGCTTCATGGGCCGCGCTCATGCGCTAGCGTTCGGCAATGCCAACGCTGCGCTCGACCTGCCTGCGCGCATACGGCTCAGCGCGCTGGCGGATGCCGACAGTGCTCGCGCCGAGCAGTGCGCAAGTGCCTGGGGGTTCGACCGCAGCCACGCTGACTGGCAGCAGTTGATCGATGATCCGCACGTACAGATCGTGGCAATTACCACCCCTAATCATCTGCACTTCCCGATGGCAATGGCCGCTATCGCCGCAGGCAAGGCGGTATATTGCGAAAAACCGCTGGCCGTGAACCTCACCCAGGCCGATGAGATGCGCCGCAGTGCCAAGGCTGCGGGTGTCGTCACCCAGGTCGGCTACAACTACCAGCACAACCCAATGATCGGGCTCGCCAGGGAAATGCTCGAAGCCGGCGAACTGGGCGAGATCGTCAGCTTTCAGGGCGAGTTCAGCGAGGATTTCATGGGCGATCCGGCGTCACCCTGGTCGTGGCGTTGTGAAGCAGCGCATGCGGGCGGTGCGCTGGCCGACCTGGGCAGCCATTTGCTGGCAATGGCTCGTCATTTGCTGGGCGACATCGAAGCAGTCTGCGCCGACGCCAGCACCGTACACCGTGAACGCCCGGCGAGCATCGGCAGCGACCAGATGCGCGCCATTGCAGTGGACGACCAGACCCACGCGCTACTGCGCTTTGCCAACGGAGCACGCGGAACCTTCAGCAGCAGCTGGCTCAAACACGGCTACAAAAACCACCTGAGTTTCGAGATCAGCGGCACCAAGGGCACGCTTTCGTTCGATCAGGAGCGGCTCAACGAACTGCGCCTGTACCGTACAGGCGCGGCGGGACGCGACGGTTTTCAACGTCTGCTGGCCGGCCCTGCACAACCGGGTTACGCCGCATTCTGCCCGGCTCCCGGCCACCAACTGGGCTACAACGAGCTCAAGGCGCTCGAAGTACAGGCGCTCATCCAGGCCGTATGCGGTCAGCGCAGCCGTGGCCCGGACTTCGAAGAAGCGTGGCAGATCGAGCGCCTGGCAACAGCGATACGTGTGGCTGCAGCCGAACAGCGCTGGGTCGCGCTCACCGACATCTGACTTCCTGCAAGCGTTGCACAAGGGGTAGAATGCGCCACGTTCGGGCAGCCATTCTGCCCCCCTGCCGTCCTCGCCATAAGCCCTCTGCCCCATGCCCTTTGAACTCAGCGTTGACCTGACCACCCTCGCCATTCTTGGCGTGGTTGCTTTCATAGCGGGATTCATAGACGCCATCGCCGGTGGCGGCGGACTGCTCACCACCCCTGCGCTGATGACCGCCGGCCTGCCGCCGCACCTGGTGCTGGGCACCAACAAGCTCAGTTCGACCTTTGGTTCAGCGACTGCCAGCTTCACGTTCTACCGTCGCAAGCTGTTTGATCCGCGCCAATGGCTGCATGCAGTGGCCGGCACTGCAGTCGGTGCTGCGCTTGGCGCGGTGATCGCCCATTACCTGCCAGCCGAATGGCTGAACCAGATGTTGCCGGTGATCGTGTTCGGCTGCGGGCTGTACTTGTTATTTGGCGGCACGCCCAAGGCGCCGCTGGACAGCAACGCACCGATCAAAAGGAAATGGCAGTTGCCGCAAGGACTGGGCCTGGGTTTCTACGACGGTGTTGCCGGACCGGGTACCGGTGCTTTCTGGACAGTCAGCACCCTGCTGCTCTACCCGGTGGACCTGGTCAAGGCCAGCGGCGTGGCACGCAGCATGAACTTCGTCAGTAATGCCGTGGCATTGTCGGTATTCATCTTTTCCGGCCAGGTGGACTACATCATCGGCCTGAGCATGGGCCTTGCGGTGATGCTCGGTGCCTACTTCGGTGCGGGCACCGCGATCAAGGGCGGTGCCAAATTCATCCGCCCGGTGTTCATCACTGTGGTTCTGGGCCTGACCGTGCGCCTAGCCTGGCAGCACTGGTTCGGGGGCGCCTGAGCGCTCGGCCAGATACGCCTCGATAAGGTAACGGGCAATCGACCGATTGGCCGGTAACGGCGGCAGGTCATCGACATGAAACCAGCGTGCGTCTTCGATTTCTTCTGCCTGGGGCACGATTTCCCCGCTTTCATATTCGGCATGAAACCCGAGCATCATCGAGTGAGGGAACGGCCAGCACTGGCTGCCCCGGTACTTCAGGTTCTTGATGCGTACCTGCACCTCCTCCATCACCTCGCGATGTACACAGTCTTCGGCAGACTCACCCGGCTCTACGAACCCGGCCAGTGCGCTGTACATACCGGTGACAAAACGCGGTGAACGGGCCAGCAGGATTTCATCACCCCGGGTAACCAGCACGATCATGCTTGGCGAAATGCGCGGGTAAAGCCGCAGGTTGTCGTGCTCGCAGAACATCGCCCGCTCGCCGCGAATCTGCACCGTCGGACGACCACAGGCGCCGCAGAAACGATGCTCCCTGGCCCATGTGCTGACTTGTGCGGCGTAGCCGAGCATCTGAAAAACAGCAAAATCGCCTTCCAGCATGAACTGACGCAGGCCTTGCCAGGCGCAGCCCTCGACGGCAACCGAGCGCTCAAGCACCAGCAGGTAGACCGGCTCCCCGTCAAAATGGCCGATGCCGTGCTCGCTCTGCACCGGCAAGTCCAGCCCGGCCAACCAGCCTCTGGGAAACATCACCCCGTTGGCATCCAGCAGAAAACCCTGATCACACTGGACCACAGCCAAACCGCCAGGGGCCTCGACATCCAGAACTGCAGTTGTCCAACGCTCCGGGCGCGACATGGGAAACTCCTTCGCTCAAACTCGAGCCTTGTCATTTATCAATTATCGAAAACCGGCTTCTGCTTGCTCATCTGCGCAGCCATCGCCAACTTCAGGTCAGGTGATTGCAGCATGGCTGCGTTCCAGATGGCAACGTGTTCGAGACCGTCTTCCACTCTGTGATCACGCATGTAGCTGATCATTTGCTTGGTGCCTTCAATGGCAATGGGCGACTTGCCTGCTATTTCCCGAGCCACCGCCAGGACACCCTGCAACAGACCTTCCGCGTCATCGAAGGTGCGATTGACCAGCCCGATCCGTTGCGCCTCTTCCGCACCGACGGTACGCCCGGTGTAGGCCAGTTCGCGCAGCACACCGTTACCGATGATCCTGGGCAGGCGTTGCAATGTGCCGACATCAGCCGCCATGCCCATGTCGATCTCGCGAATGGCGAACTGCGCGTCGGCCGCTGCATAACGCATGTCACACGCGGAAATCAGGTCGATGGCGCCGCCCAGACAGTAGCCCTGAATCGCGGCAAGAACCGGTTTGCGGCAATTGTCCACGGCAGTGAACGAGGCCTGCATGTCGCGGATCTTGCGCCGCAACAGACGGGCATTACGCCCTGCATCCTTGCTCATCTGACTGGCGACCGAGGCCAGCAATGCCAGATCGATGCCTGACGAAAAGTGTTTGCCCGCCCCGCTGAGCACCACGACGCGAATCTCGTCATTACGCTCTATCCAGTCAAAAATGCCGATTATCTCCGTCCAGAACGACTCGTTCATTGCGTTCAGTTTCTCGGGCCGGTTGATTTGTACGTGAGCAATGTTGTCGGCCAGCTCGACCCGGAAACTTTGATAATCAGTCACGGCGTGATCCTCAGACAGGTTGGGGTGTTCAGGCGCAGGACTATAACAACAGCAACAGATACATCGTAACCGGACTGAAGTGACATTTGCCGGACCCGCAAACCACCCGCCCGGCTATATTGGATATCGCTGCCCCCCTCAAATAGGGGGAACGGTCGCATTACCTGAAGGTCCAGTAATAAGTAATGACAAAACCTGTACGGTTATCAGAGGGCGATACTTGAATACGTCAAAAGCGGCAACCGGCATTGAAGGCCTGGATGACATCCTTGCAGGGGGTCTTTCACGCAGTCATGTGTTTCTTCTCGAGGGGGAACCCGGAACCGGCAAGACAACTGTGGCCCTGCAATTCCTGCAGGCCGGAGCGGCAGCGGGCGAAATATCCCTGTACATCACCTTGTCCGAGACTGAAAGCGAGCTTCGCTCGGGTGCAGCCTCGCACGGTTGGGAGCTCGACGAACATATCAATATCTTCGAACTGACGCCGCCTGAAAGCCTGCTCGATGCCGATCATCACCAAAGCCTGCTGTACTCCTCGGACCTGGAGCTGGGTGAAGCGACCCGGCAAATATTCGAGGTGGTCGAGCGCGTCAAACCTACTCGCGTGGTGATCGACAGCCTCTCGGAAATCCGTCTTCTGGCGCAGAGCTCGTTGCGCTACAGGCGCCAGATTCTGGCCATCAAGCATTATTTCACTCGCTACAACGCGACGGTCCTGCTGCTCGATGACCTGACCACCGAGGCACTGGACAAGACCGTGCACAGCGTTGCCCACGGCGTGATTCGTCTGGAGTCACTGACACCTACTTACGGTGCCGAGCGCAGACGCCTGAAAATCGTCAAGTACCGTGGCCAGAAATACCGTGGTGGTTTTCATGACTTCAACATTGCCGAGGACGGCATCCAAGTATTTCCGCGTCTGGTGGCTGCCGAGCATCGTTCCAACTATGCGCGCACTCAATTGAGCAGCGGCATCAAGGAACTGGACGATCTGCTGGGCGGCGGCATCGAAGGCGGCTCCAGCACTCTGATTCTCGGCCCGGCCGGGACCGGGAAATCGCTCATTTCGCTGGTGTTCGCAGCGCAGGCGGTCGCGCGCGGCGAGCGTGTGGGCCTGTTCATATTCGATGAGGAAATGGGCCTGCTGTTCGAGCGCATGCTCAAACTGGGGATCGACCTGCGTGCGCTGCAGGAAACCGGCAATCTGGTGGTCGAACAGATCGACGCGGCAGAGCTGTCCCCAGGCGAATTCGCACACCGGGTACGGCGCGCAGTCGATAAGAAGCAGATAAAGACCGTCGTCATCGACAGTATCAACGGCTACCAGGCTGCAATGCCGGAAGAAAGCGCGCTGGTTCTGCACATGCACGAGCTGCTGCTCTACCTCAACCGCCAGGGCGCCTCGACCTTCATGACCGTTGCGCAGCACGGGCTGGTGGGTGACATGCGCTCGCCGGTGGACATTACCTACCTGGCCGACAGCGTGATTCTGTTGCGCTATTTCGAAGCGCTGGGTCAGGTACGCCGTGCGATATCGATCATCAAGAAACGTACCGGCACTCACGAGTCCACTATCCGTGAGTACCGCATAAGCTCCAGCGGTTTGAGAATCGGCGAACCGCTGGCGGCATTCCAGGGCGTACTGCGCGGTGTGCCGTCGTACATGGGCGACAAGACACCGCTGCTGGAGGATGACGACCTGTGAGTATTCCAGGTCTGTTGTCAGAGCGCGCGATCATTCTCGCCCCACGCGGGCGGGACAGCCAGATCGCCACGCGTATTCTCGATGAAGCGGGCTACCCGGCAACGGTGGCCCGTGACGTGCCCGAGCTGGTCGGAGAGCTGAGCGCAGGTGCCGGCCTGGCGATAATCGCCGACGAGGCACTGCGTAATGCAGACATGACCCCGCTACTGGAACTCCTCAGCCGCCAGCCAGCCTGGTCGGACCTGCCCATCGTCTTGCTGACCCATCACGGCGGACCGGATCACAATCCGTCCGCGCGCATGGGCAATCTGCTG
Organism: Pseudomonas sp. PvP027; assembly: GCF_017833005.1. NCBI lineage: Bacteria > Pseudomonadati > Pseudomonadota > Gammaproteobacteria > Pseudomonadales > Pseudomonadaceae > Pseudomonas > Pseudomonas sp. PvP027. Next base: position 573,082 of record NZ_JAFIBK010000001.1, read on the forward strand.
GGCAACGTGACCTTCCTCGAACGCCCTTTCCATCCCGCGACCCTGGTCAGTCTGGTAATGACGGCGGTGCGCGGTCGAAGACGTCAGTACGAAGCCAGGGCGCGCATGGAGGACCTGCACGAAAGTGAAGGCCGCCTGCAGAATGCCTTGAAGGCCGGCAGGCTGGGCTCATGGGTGCTGGACGCGGAATACCTGAAACTGACCTGTTCGGACATCACCAAAAGTCACTATGGTCGCGACGAGCAGAACACTTTCGATTACGACGACTGGCTCGCCGCCGTGTATTTCGAAGACCAGCCCAGAATGCAATCGGCGTTGCAGCGCAGTCTGGACACCGGTGTCGATTTGATCATCGAATACCGTAACGTCTGGCCGGACGGGTCATTGAACTGGGTGGATGTACGCGCCCGCGCCACTCGCAGCAAGAACGGCCTGGTCGGCTCACTGGCAGGCGTGACTTCCGACATCACCGAGCGCAAACAGGCCGAGTCGCAATTGCGCCGCCTCAATGAAACGCTCGAACAACAGGTTGAAGAGCGAACCTCGCAGCTGCGTCACAAAGAAGAGATTCTCCGTCAGTCGCAGAAAATGGAAGCGGTCGGCCAATTGACTGGCGGGATCGCCCATGACTTCAACAACATGCTGACCGGGATCATCGGCAGCCTGGAGTTGATAAGACGCCGTCTGGCGCGCGGTCGCATCGAGGACCTGAACGGCCTGATCGATCTGGGGGTGACGTCGGCAAACCGCGCGGCCGCCCTGACCCATCGCCTGCTGGCATTCTCGCGGCGGCAGTCGCTGGACTCCAAACCAGTCGAAATGAATCATCTGGTCAATGCAATGGACGAACTGCTGCAACGCAGTGTCAACGAAAGCATTCACCTGCAATTGCGCCTGGCACACGATCTGTGGACCGCAGAAGCCGATCCTAATCAGCTGGAGAGCGCTCTTCTCAACCTGGTACTCAATGCCCGCGATGCCATGCCTGATGGCGGTACGCTGGTGGTCGAGACCTCCAATCAGCAACTGGACAGATCCTTCACCAACGCCTACGAGAACCTGCTGCCAGGCGACTATGTCGTACTGAGTGTCAGCGACAACGGCTGCGGCATGCCTGAAACCGTGATCAGCCGAGCGTTCGATCCCTTCTTCACCACCAAACCCATCGGCCAAGGCACCGGCCTCGGTCTCTCGATGATTTACGGCTTCAGCAAGCAATCGCATGGCCACGTCATGATCAAGAGCGAGGTCGGCGTCGGCACCACCGTACAGCTGTTTTTGCCGCGCTTTAAGGGGCTTGCGGATGAGACCGAGCAGAGTTTCCAGAGCAATGCGATTTATGCCGAGAATGGCGAGACCGTGTTGATCGTCGAAGATGATCCTGCCGTACGGGCGCTGGTCAGTGAGGTGCTCGGTGAGCTGGGCTACACCTTCATAGAGGCCGGAGAAGCGTTGGATGCGGTGCCGATACTGGAATCAGGGCAGCGTATCGATCTGTTGATCAGCGATGTCGGGCTGCCAGGCATGAACGGCAGGCAACTGGCAGAAATTGCCAGGCAACTGCGACCGGAACTCAAGGTACTGTTCATCACCGGGTATGCAGAACATGCAGCGGTGCGCGGAGGTTTTCTGGACACCGGGATGCAGTTGATCACCAAACCCTTTGCGTTCGATCACCTGACCTCGAAAGTACGGGAAATGATAGAAGCCTGAGCAATCCTCAGGCTTCAGGCAGCGCAGGTTCATCCAGTCGACCGCTCTCGGGGCAGACGGGCCGGCGGCTCAGGCCAGCAGTTTCTGAATCTGGGTGTGCAAGGTGTCCATGGTAAAGGGCTTGGCAAGAATCGGTGCCTTCAGCGCGATGGGGCTGCCCGAATCGAGTATCTCCGCCGGGTAACCGCTGATGAAAATCACCTTCAACTCAGGCCGCAGCATGATCGCAGGTTCGGCAATCTGGACGCCCGAGACACCGCCCGGCAGCCGATAATCAGTGATCATCAGGTCGAGATGGGGTTTGGTCGCCAGAATCTCGAAAGCCTGCTCGCCGTTCTCGGCTTTCAGGACACGATAGCCCTCCCCCGACAGATAATCGGCCAGAAGCATCAGGATCAGGGGCTCGTCTTCGACGATTAGTACGACGTTTTCTGCATCAGCGCTCATTGAACTGCCTTTGATCTTATAAATAGCTGCCATTACGACCACGGCACGCGTGGGAGGTTGCGCCTGCCTGCGATTAAACCTGACTGCCGGTGGCGGCGACCTTACAGAGGCAGACAGATGCGAAACACCGAACCCTTGCCCTCTTCGCTTTCCACCTCGATGCGACCGCCGTGAGCCATGACGATCTGATCGGAAATGAACAGCCCAAGCCCCAGTCCGGCAACAGCGTGATTGCTCGACACCCGCTCGAACTGCTGAAAGATGCGCTTCTGGTTTTCGGCCGTAATGCCAATACCTTGATCCCTGACTTCGATGAAAGCCTCGCTGTCCTTGCTGTACACATGCACTTCAATCGGCTTTCGCGCACCGTAGCGCAGCGCGTTGGTCAGCAGATTGGCAATCACCTGCTCAATGCGGAACTCATCCCAGACGCCGATTACCGGCTGTTCGGCAAACTGGGTGATGCTGGAGCCGGCGGCAGCGATCTGTGCGGCAAAGCTTTCCAGCAGTTGCGTGACCAGTTCGCTCAGGTCGAACGGACTCGGTCTGATCGACAGCTTGCCGGTGCGGATCCTTGATACGTCGAGCATGTCTTCGATCAGGCGGATAAGGCTCTGAATCTGTCGCTCATCGCGATCGACCATCGCGCGCAGCTTCTCCATGGTAAACGCGGCGGCGTTGTCCTTGGCCAGGTGCAGCTTGCGCAGCTGGGTTTCCAGAATCAGCCCGTTGAGCGGCGTGCGTACCTCGTGGGACACGATGGACATGAAGTCATCACGCATGCGAATCGCGTGTTCCAGTTCACCCTGGGTCGACTGCAGGCGCTGGAGCAAGGCTTCCTGCTCCTGGCGACTGCGCTCAAGCTCCTCGACCTGTATTTTCATGGCCTTGCGCTGTCGGTAGAGATCGACGAACACGTTGACCTTGCTCTTCACCGCGTGAATATCCAGCGGCTTGTGCAGGAAGTCCACGGCGCCGCTTTCATAGCCCTTGAAGGCGTAATTCAGCTCGCGCCCGGCAGCACTGACGAAGACGATGGGAATGCTTTTGGTCTTTTCCGTGCTGCGCATCATCTCGGCCAGCTCGAAGCCGTTCATCCCGGGCATCTGAACGTCGAGGATGGCCATGGCGAATTCGTGCTGCAGCAGCAGCGATAGCGCTTCGTCCGCAGACAGCGCCTTGTAGACGATCCGATCACCGCGCTTGATGAGCGCTTCCAGCGCCAGCAGGTTTTCCGGCAAATCATCGACGATGAGCAGTTTTGCCTGAATTTCACTTAACATGCGGTTCGTTCCAGCTCGACCAGCAAGCGGCCAATATCGTTCAGGGAAAGGAGGTAATCGGGCGAGTGCAGCGCCAGGCCGGCTTCAGGCATGGTCGACGCCTGAGCCTGCGCGGGGTCCTGAATCACCGTGAAACCACCGTACTTCTTGATCTGCAGCAACCCGTTCGCGCCATCGTTATTGGCACCGGTCAACAGCACGCCAGCCAGTCGCGACCCATAGGCATCAGCAGCGGAACCGAACAGGATGTCGATACTGGGCCTTGAATAAAACACCTTGTCCTCCTGACTCAATGACAAGGAAAAGTCGGACTCCACGGAGACGTGATAGCCCGCTGGCGCAACGTACAACGTGCCGGGCACTATGCTCTCCTTGTCGTCGGCTTCCTTGACCGGAATTGCCAGACGGTTCTGAAACACATTGGCCAACTGGCTATGCCGATCATCAGGCAGATGCAGAACCATCAGGATAGGCAATGAAAAACCCTTGCGCAGGCCGCTGAATATTTTCAGCAGGGCTTCCACGCCGCCCGCCGATGCACCGACCACAATGGCATCCACTACAGGCAGAGAGTGGCTGGGCGCGTCAGCGCCAAACGTGGTTTTCATGATTTGCGGTAAATCCGCTCGGGTTTCACCAGCGCTTCGAAAGCGCCACCATAGGCGGAGAACTCCAGCGTTTCCTTGCTGCCCAGCGCCAGAAAGCCACGATGACACAACGAATCATGGAACAGCCCGAACGCTCGATCCTGAAGCTTTTTGTTGAAATAAATCAGTACGTTACGGCAAGAAATAAATTGCGTTTCGGAGAATACACTATCTGTGGCCAGACTGTGATCGGCAAACGTGACGTTCTCGCACAGCGTCTTGTCGAAGATCGCGTAGTCATAGGCAGACGTGTAGTACTCGGCAAAATCGCGCTGCCCTCCTGCTTTCCGATAGTTCTCGGCGTAGGTCCGCACATTGTCCATGGAGAAGATGCCCTGCTTGGCCTTTTCCAGCGAGCTGGGGTTGATATCGGTCGCATAGATGATGGTCCGCTCCAACAGCCCCTCCTCGCGCAACAGAATAGCCGTGGAGTAGACCTCTTCGCCCGTGCTGCAACCGGCAATCCATACCTTGAGTGATGGATAGGTGCGCAGTACCGGCACCACTTCGTTGCGGATTGCCAGAAAGTGCGAGGGATCACGGAACATCTCACTGACCGGAATCGTGAGAATCTGCAGCAGTTGCATGAACGCTGCAGGATCGTGAAGCACACGCTCCTGCAAGGCGGAGATGGTCGCACAATCGAACTGACGCAGCGCATGGATCACGCGCCGCTTGACCGACGCACCGGAGTAGTCACGAAAGTCGTAGCTGTACTGAAGGTAAATCGCCTCGATCAGCAGCCGCAGTTCGATATCCATGCTTCGATCAATGGGCATGGTACCGCCCGGGCTTGCCATTGCAGACGCCCCTCCATTGAAGCCTCATTCAGATACGCTCCATCTTTGGCAGCCAGACGCGGATCAGCGAAAACAGGCGATCCAGATCGATGGGTTTGGCCAGGTAATCGTTGGAACCCGCCTGCAGACAACGTTCCTGATCGTCCTTCATGGCCTTGGCCGTGACGGCAATGATCGGCAGCTTGCGCCAGCGCGGATCCTTGCGGATCTCGATGGTCGCTTCAAAACCATCCATTTCAGGCATCATCACGTCCATCAGGACCAGATCGATGTCTTCCACCTCATTGAGCTTCGCAATCGCCTCCAGACCATTGCGGGCGATTTCCACCACCGCGCCTTTATGTTCAAGAGCACTGGTCAGGGCGAAGATGTTACGCACATCGTCGTCGACCACGAGGATCTTGCGCGCCTCGAAGACCTTGTCACGGCTACGCGCGGTCTTGAGCATCTTCTGCCGCTCGTTGGACAGCTGCGATTCGACCTTGTGCAGGAACAGCGTCACCTCATCGAGCAGCCGCTCAGGCGAGCGCGCGCCCTTGATGATGATCGAACGCGAATACTTCATCAGCTCGGCTTCTTCATCGCGGGTCATGTTGCGGCCGGTGTAAACGATCACTGGCGGGAAGGCACAAATGTCTTCCATCGACATGCGCTTGAGCAACTCGTTGCCGAGCATGTCCGGCAGTTTCAGGTCGATGATCATGCAGTCGTAGACGTGATCGCGCAGCAGGTCCAGCGCCTCCTGGGCGAAGCCTACCGCAGTGATTTCAATATCATCGTCACCGATCAGGCGCGCGATGCTGTCACGCTGCAGCGCGTCGTCCTCGACCAGCAGGATACGTTTGACCTTCTGCGTCAGCTTGGCTTCCAGCTTGGCGAACACGTCCTTGAGTTCTTCGCGCGTGGTCGGCTTGACCGCGTAGCCAATGGCGCCCATATGCAAGGCGGCTTCCTGGCGATCCTCGACTGAAATCACGTGCACGGGAATGTGCCGGGTAGGCGCCAGCTCCTTGAGACGCTGCAGCACGGTGAGGCCCGAGTGGTCCGGCAGGCGCATGTCCAGCAGGATCGCATCCGGCGTATAGCGCGACGCCAGATTGAAGCCATCGTCGGCAGCATGCGCTACCAGACAGTCGTAGCCCAGTTCGTGGGCCAGATCGTAGAGAATCTGGGCGAATCGAACTTCATCTTCGATCACCAGAATGCAGCGCCGCTGGAAAGGCGCCTTGTCACGATCGTCGGCAAATACCGGCACCGGCGTATCCATCGGCGCGGGTACCGGGACCGGCTGTGGCATGACCGCAAGCGTCGGAACAGGTGGCTGTAGTGCAGGAGGCGCCGACACGATCGGCAAATCGCTGCCCGGCTCGCGACCGTCTTGCTCGACGTAATGCTCCGGCAGCACCAGGCTGAAAATACTGCCCTGCCCCGGTGCGCTGGTCACGCTGATCGATCCACCCAGCAATGCCGCCAGATCACGCGAAATCGACAGCCCCAGCCCGGTGCCGCCATAACGCCGGTTGGTGGTGCCATCTGCCTGACGGAACGCTTCGAAAATACCCTGTTGATGCTCCTCGGCAATACCGATGCCCGAGTCACGCACGATGAACGCGATACCCGCGCCCGGCTGACGCGAGACGACCATGCTGACCGAGCCGGCTTCCGTGAACTTGATCGCGTTGGACAGCAGGTTCTTGAGGATCTGCTCAAGACGCTGGCGATCCGTGAACAGCATGGTAGGCGCACCGGCCTGGATATCGACGGTAAACGCGAGTTTCTTCTCGGCAGCCAGCGGCTGGAAGAGCGTGCGCAGACCTTCGACCAGTCGGGGAACACTGCTGTTTTCCGGGCGCACTTCCAGTTTGCCGGCCTCGACCTTGGAAATATCCAGAATGTCGTTGATCAGATTCAGCAGGTCATTACCCGCTGAGTAAATCGACTCGGCAAACTTGACCTGTTCGGCGGTGAGGTTTTCACCCGGGTTCTCGGCCAGCAGTTTGGCGAGGATCAGTGAGCTGTTGAGCGGCGTGCGCAGCTCATGGGACATGTTGGCGAGGAACTCGGACTTGTATTTGCTGGCGCGCTGCAGCTCGTCTGCCCGCGCCTGCAACTCGGCCTGGGCAATATTCAGTTCTTCGTTGTTCCGATCCAGCGCATCGCGCTGATCGGCCAACGCCTGACTCTGGTCGGCCAACTGCTCGTTGGTCTGTTCCAGCTCGGCCTGCTGGGTCTCCAGATGGGCCTGGGATTCCTTGAGGATGCGCGACTGCTCCTCCAGCTCTTCATTGGCGGTGCGCAGTTCTTCCTGCTGCACCTGCAGCTCTTCATTGAGCTGCTGGGTCTCGGCCAGCACCTCCTGTAGACGCTGGCGATAGCGGGCGGCTTCGATGGACGTGCCGATGTTGTCCGCCACCAGCTCAAGAAACTCGGTATCCCGCTCGGTCAGGGCGCGCAGAAAGCCCAGTTCGATCACGCCATTGACCTGATCGTCATTGCTGGTCGGCACCACCACTACGCTGCGTGGCGAGCCGTCGCCAAGGCCGGAAGCAACCTTGAAGTAATTGTCCGGCAGTTCATCCAGCGTAATGATGCGGTCCTGCAGGGCGGCCTGCCCGACAATGCCTTCATCACTGTGAATGGTCTGATCCTGCTGCTCCTGTTCGCGAGAGAAGCCATACGAGGCGACCCGTGTCAGACCGCCGTGGTCCTGGCGAATGTAGACAGCCGCCACCGACGCGCCCAGGTATTGGGTCAAAAACTTGAGGATATTGCGGCCCAGCATGTTCAGCGTCAGTTGCCCAAGAACCTGCTCGGCCAGATCGCTCTGGCCATTGCGCAGCCAGGCCACCTTCTGCAGGCGCTCTGCATTGATTTCCTGGAGCCTGAGGTTTTCGCTGTACGTATTGGACAGCGACAGCAGATCCCTGCGGCCGATATAGGCCAGAATTCCGCTGACGATCACTACGAATATCAGATAAAGAGTGACGGAAAGAATGGTACTGCGGGTGACTTCCGCATTACGGTTCAGGCGCAGTTGCTGCTCCATTTCCACGGCCTGATCATATTCGGTGCGGATCTGGTCGGTGATGCGCTTGCCACGTCCGGCCAGCACCGGCGTCTGATAATCGCCGTTGTTGCGCCGTAACGTGATCATCTCCTGGGCGAACGCATTCCACTCCTGCTGCAGCGTGGACAGACGTCTGAACCGGTCCAGTTGCGTGGGATTGTCGTCTACCAGCTTCTCCAGGCCCTGCAGCTCGGCAAGCAAGAGCGGCTTGGCGACCTCATAGGGGTCGAGAAAATGCTGATCACCCGTCAACAGATAACCGCGCATGCCGGTTTCCATGTCTATCGACAATTTCATTGAGCGGTTGGTGTTGTTGATCACCCGATCAGTGTGCTCGACCCACTGAATTGCAGTGAGCAGATAACTGATCAGCAGAATGAAGAAAACTGCGCTCAGTACACCGACACCCAATGGCAAGCCAACGTTACGCCCCAGCAATTTTCGAAAGCGTTGTTCATCGACAACAGACGTCCGATTCATGAAATATCCCTGACGAGTGGATCAAAACCGTAGAGTTTGCCGCAAACCTACGAAAAACACTCTTATTTCCGACATAGAGGATTGAAATTTCACACATAAATGGGCGATAAGCTCACGCCTGTATTCATTAATGACGCCAACCCGTGAACCCTCCTCTCGATTTACGGTATTTGTGCCTCGATTGAACTTCCACCCGGTTTTTATTTACTGATACTGGGACTGTATCAACAGCGGACAGGCCCTCGCTCGGTTACCCTGAGTTCAAGGGAAAGGATTCTCGACATTCCACATTGTCTGCGCCATTGCCATTTTCAGGTTTAAGGAGTCAACCATGCCCGACACAGCCCGCACCATTCTCGTGGTCGAAGACGACGCCATTGTGCGCATGCTGATTGTCGACGTGCTCGAAGAGCTGGAATACAAGGTACTGGAAGCCGAGGACGCTACGTCGGCACTGACCTTTGTTGCAGACGATTCCAATCACATCGACCTGTTGATGACTGACCAGGGGTTGCCTGATATGAAAGGCACCGCACTGGCCAAAAAGGTCATCGAATATCGCCCGCAATTGCCGGTGTTGTTCGCCAGCGGTTATTCCGAAAATATCGACGTGCCGCCAGGCATGCACTCGATCGGCAAGCCTTTCTCCATCGACCAGTTGCGTGACAAGGTAAAAAGCATTCTTGGAAACAGCCTTGACTGACATCGACGCTGCCTTCAACGGCACTGAAAAGCCTCTCAGCACCCGCCTACTGATCATCGGCTACGTGTGGCCCGAACCACGCTCTTCGGCCGCCAGCGGGCACATGATGCAACTGATTCAATGCTTTCTGGAGCAGAACTGGCAGATCACGTTTGCCAGCCCTGCCACCGAAGGCGAACACCGCGCCGATCTGCTCAGCCTGGGCATCCGCGAAGTGCACATCGCGCTCAACGACAGCAGTTTTGACGCGTTCGTCAGCGAATTGCAGCCCGACGTCGTGCTCTTCGATCAGTTCATGATCGAGGAACAGTTCGGCTGGCGCGTCGAGCAGCAATGCCCTGACGCGCTGCGGATTCTGGAGACCTCGGATTTCCAGAGCCTGCGCCATGCCCGTCATCAGTTGTTGAAGGACTCGCTGAACAGCGATTGCGCCGAGGTTGCGGCGGGCAGTTGCGACGTTTCAACGCCGCACCTTTTCCGGCAGATCGCCTCCAGTGACCTGGCGCAGCGCGAAATCGCTTCGTTGTATCGCTGCGACCTCAGCCTGATGACATCCGATGTCGAAATTTCGCTGTTGAGCGGCCCTTTCGGTCTGCCCGCCGCGCTGCTGCACTGGTGCCCGTTGATGATCGACGGCGTTCCCGACAGCTTCCGGCCTTTTGCGCAGCGCGCGCACTTCCTCAGCATCGGCAACTTTCGCCATGCGCCCAACTGGGACGCGGTGCTGTGGATGAAAACAGCTATCTGGCCGCTGATCCGCCAGCAACTGCCTGACGCTCAGTTGTACATCTACGGCGCCTATACGCCACCCAAGGCTGCGGCGCTGCACAATGCCTCGCAGGGTTTTCATGTGAAGCACTGGGCCGAGGATGCCCTGGAGGTCATGTCCAATGCACGGGTGTGCCTGGCGCCATTGCGTTTCGGGGCTGGCATCAAAGGCAAGCTGATGGACGCGATGCTCTGCGGAACGCCGTCAGTCACCACCCCGATGGGTGCGGAAGCCATGAGCGGCGGGCTGCCGTGGCCCGGCATCATTGCCGATAACCCCACCGACATCGCTGACGCTGCGGTCAGGCTTTATCAAGACCAGAACCTCTGGCTTGAAGCGCAACAAGCGGGCCAGGCGTTACTGCAGACGCGCTTTCAGCATCGCCAGCACTGTGCGAGCCTGATCGAGCGCATCGAGACCCTTCGCAATGGACTGGCGGAGCATCGCCTGGCGAACTTCACCGGCGCCATGCTGCGGCATCATCACCACAAGAGCACCAAATACATGGCGCAGTGGATCGAAGCGAAGAACCGCAACAAGGATGAAAAACCGGCTTAAGCAGGTTTGCGTAACAGATAGGTATCCATGATCCACCCCTTGCGCTCGCGTGCCTCGCTGCGCAGCCGCTTGATCTGCTCGCAGACATCATCAAGCCTGCCCGCCACCAGTATCTCGTCCGGCGTGCCCAGGTACGCGCCCCAATAGATATCCAGCCCCTGCCCGACATAGCGCTCGAATGTGCAGTGTGCGTCGAGCATCACCACGACATTGCCGGGCGGCTCCAGTGGAGCTGTCGCCATACGTCGGCCGGTGGTGATATGAATTGACTCGCCGATACGATTGAGCGGAATACGGTGCCGCGCGACCAGGCTCTGGACGCTGGTGATGCCGGGAATCACCTGATACTCGAAGGCTTCCTTGCCCCGCGCCAGGACCTGGTCGAGGATGCGCATCGTGCTGTCGTAGAGCGACGGATCGCCCCAGACCAGAAACGCGCCGACCTGATCCACGCCAAGTTCATCGGTCAATAACCGCTCGAACAGTACCGCGCGCTGTTCGTGCCACCCTTCAATGCCGCGCTCGTAGGCATGCGGATCATCTTCACGCCGAGGATCCTGGACTTGCACCAGACGGTAGCGTTCATGAGTGATATAGCGCTGACAGAGCTCTTTGCGCAGCCTCAGCAACTGATCGTCGACGTAGCCCTTGTCGAGGATAAAGATCACCGCTACACGGTTCAGTGCCGCAACGGCCTGCAGGGTGATCTGCTCGGGATCACCGGCCCCCATACCGATCAGCAGGATCTGTTTCATCGGTCAACGCCTCCACTATGCAGAGGCCTGATCGTAGGCGATTTTTGCCAACGACCGGGCATTGAACTGAAAAATCAGGCACATTACTCTTTTGGCAACAGATGAACATGACATCGCCAATGAATAAAACAACAAGAATCGCAGACCCTTCCTACGAATTGATGGACGACCACAACGGTCTGTCGATCATCTATCGCGAACATGGTTTCCCCTGCCCGCTGGTACGCTGGCACTTCCACAAGGAATATGAGCTGCACCTGATTGTCGCCAGCTCCGGCAAGGTATTTGTCGGCGACTACATCGGCAATTTCAATCCTGCCAGCCTGTTCCTCACCGGCCCCAACCTGCCGCATAACTGGATCAGCCAGATCGACGACGGCGAAGAGGTGCCCAAGCGCGACATGCTGGTCAACTTTACCGATGAGCTGCTGGAAAGCGGCAATCAGGTGTTTGCCGAACTCAAGACCCTGACGCCGTTATTGGAGCGCGCCCGCTACGGCATCGAGTTTCGCTGCAAACGCACGATTCGTCAGGCCATGAAGCAGATGCAGAAGATCGCCGACTCGCGAGGCATTACTCGTCTGGGCCACTTTTTCATCCTGCTCGAGCTGCTGGCCGCCAGCGACGACTACCAGTTGCTGTCAGGCACGGCGGTTGCGCACACGGCGGACGAGCACAGCGTGGATCGCACCAACCGGGCGGTGGATTATATCTTCGCCCACTATGGCCGCGAGCTGCCGCTGGAGGAAGTCGCCGAGTATCTGGGCATGAAGCCGACCTATTTTTCCCGGGTGTTCAAACAGGCTACGGGGCGCAGCTTCGTGGAGTTCGTCAATCGGCTGCGTATCAGCAAATCGTGCGAACTGCTCGCCGACGGCAAAAAGCCGGTCACCGATGTGTGCTTCGAGTCCGGATTCAACAATATTTCCAACTTCAATCGGCGCTTTCAGCAACTCAAGGGCATGACCCCGTCGCACTACCGCCGCCTCGCCGTTCAGCGTCTGACCGAACAAAACCTGTACTGATTCGCCCTGCTCTCACCCTCATCGTCTACGCTGGAGTTGCGCCGAAGCCGCCCTATGGGCGATTCGGCGCTGTTGCCTTTTGCTACCCGAGTGCAAAAAAGTATCAGTCAGAGTGCGGCGCAGGATTTGTCTTTCAGACCGAACGCCGGTGTAATCAATGCACATCTTCCTCACCTCCGGAAGAGAAAAAAACAATAACCATCCTTCTACAGTCCTCTGGGCGTGGAAGAGGAGTGATCAATGAAGAACTCAGCAAAACTTCTGCTCGCCAGTTCCGTCCTCAGCACCTGTTTCGTGTTCAGTGGCAGTGCCACAGCGGGGACCGTGACCATCGCCACGGTCAACAACAGTGACATGATTCGCATGCAACGCCTCTCCAAGACCTTCGAAGAAAAGCACCCCGACATCAAGCTCAACTGGGTCGTGCTGGAAGAGAACGTCCTGCGTCAACGCCTGACCACCGACATCGCCACCAAGGGTGGCCAGTTCGACGTGCTGACCATCGGCATGTACGAAGCCTCACTCTGGGGTCAGAAAGGCTGGTTGCAGGAAATGAAAGACCTGCCTGCCAGTTACGCGCTGGACGATGTATTCCCTTCCGTGCGTGACGGCCTGTCGGTGGACGGCAAACTGTTCGCCCTGCCGTTCTACGCTGAAGCATCGATCACTTACTATCGCACCGACCTGTTCAAGGCCGCCGGCCTGACTATGCCCGAGCGCCCTACCTGGACCCAGATCGCCGAGTTCGCCGGCAAACTGACCGACAAGTCCAAGGAGCAGTACGGCCTCTGCCTGCGCGGAAAGGCTGGCTGGGGCGAGAACATGGCGCTGATCACTACGCTGGCCAACGCCTATGGCGGACGCTGGTTCGATGAGAAGTGGACGCCACAGTTCGATCAGCCAGAGTGGAAGAATGCGCTGAATTACTACGTCAACACAATGAAGCAGTCCGGCCCGCCGGGCGCCTCCAGCAACGGCTTCAACGAGAACCTTGCGCTGTTCAACAGCGGCAAGTGCGCCATCTGGGTCGACGCCAGCGTTGCCGGTTCGTTCGTGACCGACAAGAAGCAGAGCAAAGTGGCCGACAGCGTCGGCTTCACCTACGCCCCGCACGAAGTGACCGACAAGGGCTCATCGTGGCTGTACTCGTGGTCGCTGGCGATCCCGACCAGCGCCAAGAACACCAAGGACGCTGCCGAGTTCACCCAGTGGGCCACCTCGAAGGAGTACGCCAAACTGGTTGCCGATACCGACGGTGTGTCCAACGTGCCGCCTGGCACTCGCGCCTCGACCTACACCGACGAGTACAAAAAGGCAGCACCGTTTGCCAATGTCACGCTTGAGTCGCTGAAGAAGGCCGATCCCAAGTTGCCAACGCTCAAACCCGTGCCTTACGTCGGCATTCAACTGGTCACCATTCCCGAGTTCCAGGCCATCGGCACCAGCGTCGGCCAGCAGTTCTCCGCAGCTCTCATAGGTCAGGCCACTGTGGATCAGGCCTTGCAGAATGCGCAAACCGCTACCACGCGCGACATGAAACGAGCGGGTTACCCGAAAAAGTAACCGTCACGCACCAGGGCGAAAGCCGATGCTTTCGCCCTGCCGCTCAACTGCGCAACAACTCTGGTGCAATCCGGTTCGGAGCTCCCCATGAATACCTCAGCCTCCCTTGAACGCACGGACCTGTCCGGCGAACAGCAACCGCTCAAAAGCCGTCGATTCAAGCCGGGCTGGTTTCTGGTCAGTCCTTCGGTGGCGCTTCTGCTGGTGTGGATGATCGTGCCGCTGGGCATGACCATTTACTTCTCGCTGATCCGCTACAACCTGCTGTCCCCTGGCGAAAACGAATTCGTCGGCCTGGAAAACTTCCAGTATTTCGTGACCGACAGCGGCTTTTTGCCGGGTGCCGGCAATACCTTACTGCTGGTCGGCAGTGTGCTGGCGATCAGTGTGATCTTCGGCGTGCTGATTTCCGCGCTGCTGGAAGCCAGCGAGTTTTTCGGTCGCGGCATCGTTCGCGTACTGCTTATCTCGCCGTTCTTCATCATGCCCACGGTCAGCGCGCTGATCTGGAAAAACCTGATCTTTCATCCGGTGTCCGGCGTACTCGCAGCGGTGTGGAAGTTCTTCGGCGCCGAACCGATTGACTGGTTCGCCCATTACCCGATGCTGTCGATCATCATCATTGTGTCGTGGCAGTGGCTGCCCTTCGCGATTCTGATCCTGATGACCGCCATGCAGTCACTCGATCAGGAGCAGAAAGAAGCGGCGCGGCTGGACGGCGCAGGTCCACTGGCGATCTTCTGGCACCTGACCCTGCCGCATCTGGCGCGTCCGATTGCCGTGGTGGTGATGATCGAAACGATCTTCCTGCTCTCGGTATTCGCTGAAATCTTCACCACCACCAACGGCGGGCCGGGCTTTGCCTCGACCAACCTGGCGTACCTGATCTACATACAGGCGCTGCTGCAGTTCGACGTCGGCATGGCCTCGGCGGGCGGGCTGATTGCCGTGGTCATAGCCAACATCGCGGCGATCATCCTGATCCGGATGATCGGCAAAAACCTCACCGACAAGTCATGAGGACCTTGCCATGATGACCCTCAAACAATCACGCCGTCTGCAAAGCCTGCTGCTCGGGGCCCTGTCCTGGATCATCGCTGCGCTGGTGTTCTTTCCGATCTTCTGGATGGTCCTGACCAGCTTCAAGACCGAGATCGATGCGTTCGCGACACCGCCACAGCTGTTCTTTACCCCGACGCTGGAAAATTACCTGCACATCCAGGAGCGCAGCGATTACTTCCACTTTGCCTGGAACTCGGTACTGATTTCCTTCAGCGCCACGGTGCTGGCGATGCTGATTGCGATCCCTGCGGCGTATTCCATGGCGTTTTTCGAGACCAAGCGCACCAAAGGCACCCTGCTGTGGATGCTCTCGACCAAGATGCTGCCGCCGGTGGGCGTGCTGATGCCGATCTATCTGCTGGCCAAGACCTTTGGCCTGCTCGATTCGCGACTGGCGCTGATCATCATCTATACGCTGATCAACCTGCCGATCGTGGTCTGGATGATTTACACCTACTTCAAGGATATCCCCGGCGAGATCCTCGAGGCCTCCCGGCTGGACGGGGCCAGCACCCGCCAGGAGATCTTTCGCGTGCTGATGCCGATCTGCAAGGGCGGCCTGGCTTCCACCGCACTGCTGTCGCTGATCCTCTGCTGGAACGAAGCATTCTGGTCGCTGAACCTCACCTCGTCCGCCGCTGCGCCGTTGACTGCCTTGATCGCGTCCTATTCCAGCCCCGAAGGGTTGTTCTGGGCCAAGCTGTCGGCGGTATCCACTCTGGCCTGTGCGCCCATTCTGATTTTCGGCTGGATCAGTCAGAAACAACTGGTTCGCGGCCTGTCGTTCGGCGCTGTCAAATAGCCCGGCCCAAAGAACAAGAAGGAATCCAACATGGCTAACCTGAGCATCCGCAATCTGCAAAAAGGCTTTGACGGTCACCAGATCATCAAGGGTATCGACCTGGATGTGAAAGACCGCGAGTTCGTGGTCTTCGTGGGGCCTTCGGGCTGCGGCAAATCCACCCTGCTGCGGCTGATCGCCGGGCTTGAGGAAGTGACGTCGGGCACTATCGAGCTCGATGGCCGGGACATCACTCAGGTCACTCCGGCCAAGCGCGACCTGGCCATGGTGTTCCAGACCTATGCGCTGTATCCGCACATGACCGTTGGCAAGAACCTGTCGTTTGCGCTGGACCTGGCGGGCGGTGACAAGGCCGAGATCAAGAAGAAGGTCGATGAAGCCGCACGCATTCTGGAGCTCGGACCGCTGCTGGAGCGCAAGCCTAAACAGCTGTCCGGCGGGCAACGCCAGCGTGTCGCGATTGGCCGGGCCATTGTGCGCAACCCGAAGATTTTCCTGTTCGACGAGCCGCTGTCCAACCTCGACGCTGCGCTGCGCGTGCAGACCCGCCTGGAATTGTCGCGCCTGCACAAGGAGCTGCAGGCCACCATGATCTACGTGACCCACGATCAGGTGGAAGCCATGACCCTGGCCGACAAGGTTGTCGTGCTCAATGGCGGCAAGGTCGAACAGGTCGGCTCGCCGCTCGAGCTGTACCACCATCCGGCCAACCTGTTCGTTGCCGGCTTTCTCGGCACGCCGAAAATGGGCTTCCTCAAGGGCAGGATCAGCCGGGTGGACAGCACCAGCTGCGAAGTCGAGCTGGATGCCGGAACGCGCATCAGCCTGCCGGTCAATGGCGCAGGACAGAACGTCGGTGCCGCAGTGACGCTGGGCATCCGCCCGGAACACCTGAACCTTGCCCAAGGGGACGATTGCCAGCTGCAGGTGATTGCCGACGTCAGCGAACGTCTTGGCAGTGACACATACTGTCACGTGCGCACCCGTTCGGGCGAGGCGCTGACCATGCGTATTCGAGGTGACCTGGCCAGCCAGTACGGCGAGACGCTGAACCTGCATCTCGACAGTGCCCAATGCCACCTGTTCGACGCTCAAGGTCTGGTGATCGCCAAAGCCTTGCAGACTGCCGCAGCCTGAGTTCCGGAGAGCCCTTCATGAAACTGAACAAAAACAATCTGTCCCGACTGGGCGCCGACATTGCCCTGCCCGCCTACACCGTCGACAGCACTCGCCAGGGCATTGCCCACATTGGCGTCGGCGGCTTCCACCGGGCGCATCAGGCGTTTTACACCGATGCGCTGATGAACAGCGGCGAAGGCTTTGAATGGAGTATCTGCGGCGTGGGCCTGCGCCCCGAAGACAAGGCCGTGCGCGATGCACTGGCACAACAGGACTACCTGTACACGCTCTATGAACTGGGTGACACACCCGATACCCAAACCCGCATCATTGCCTCGATCAGCGGCATGCTCCTGGCCGATGACAGCCCGCAGGCGCTGATCGACAAACTGGCCAGCCCGGACATCCGCATCGTCTCGCTGACGATCACCGAAGGCGGTTACTGCATCGACGACAGCAACGGTCAGTTCATGGCCCACCTGCCGCAGATCCAGCACGATCTGGCTAATCCGGATCAGCCAAAGACGGTATTCGGCTTCCTCTGCGCAGCGCTGGCTCAGCGCCGGGCGCAAGGCACACCGGCCTTTACCCTGATGTCCTGCGATAACCTGCCACACAACGGCGCAGTCACTCGCAAGGCACTGCTGGCATTTGCCACGTTGCGCGATGCCGACCTGCACGACTGGATCAAGGAAAACGTCAGCTTCCCCAATGCGATGGTGGATCGCATCACGCCGATGACCAGCGCAGCTCACCGACTGCAACTGGCGGACGACAAGCACATCGACGACGCCTGGCCGGTGGTCTGCGAACCGTTCGTGCAGTGGGTGCTGGAAGACAAGTTCGTCAATGGTCGCCCGTCGTGGGAAAAAGTCGGTGTGCAGTTCACCGACGACGTGACCCCTTATGAAGAGATGAAGATCAAACTGCTCAACGGCAGTCATCTTGCGCTGACCTATCTGGGCTTCCTCAAGGGTTATCGTTTTGTGCACGAGACCATGAATGACCCGCAATTTGTGAGCTATATCCGCGCCTACATGGACCTGGACGTCACCCCGCAACTGGCGTCGGTGCCAGGCATCGACCTGGAAGGTTACAAGGACACCCTGATCGAGCGCTTCTCCAATCAGGCGATTGCCGATCAGCTGGAACGGGTCTGCTCGGACGGATCGTCGAAATTTCCCAAGTTCACCATTCCGACGATCAATCGCCTGATCGTCGATCAGGGTAATCTCGCACGCGCCTCACTGGTGGTCGCCGCGTGGGCGTTGTATCTGAAAGGTGTCGACGAAAACGGCACGACCTACACAATTCCTGACCCGCGAGCCGAGTTCTGCCAGGCGCTGGTGGCTGATGACGCACTCATTACAGACCGTTTGTTGGCGGTAGAAGAAATCTTCGGCTCGGCCATTCCGCAATCCGCAGCCTTCGTGGCGGCCTTCAAGCAGAACCTCGATGATCTCCGCACACTGGGTGTGAGTGGCACACTGGAAAAGCTTTTGGCCGCCAGGGCCTGAGGGAATTCCCATGTTTCTTGGAATCGATTGCGGGACCCAGGGCACCAAGGTGCTGGTGCTCGATACCGAAAGCGGCAACGTGCTGGGCGAAGGCTCGGCGCCGCACAGCCTGATCAGCGACCATAACGGCCGCCGTGAACAGGACGTGCAGCAATGGCTGGACGCGCTGCAACAAGCGACGCGCGAGGCATTGGCAGCGTCGGGCGTTTCCGGCCAGCAGATTCAGGGCATCGGAGTCTCGGGCCAGCAACATGGCCTGGTGCTGCTTGATGCTCAGGGCGAGGTACTGCGCCCGGCCAAGCTGTGGTGTGACACCGAGTCGGCACCGGAAAACCAGCGCCTGCTGGACTACCTGGGTGGCGCGCAGGGCTCGCTGCAACGCCTTGGCCTGGTCATCGCCCCAGGCTATACCGTGTCAAAACTGTTGTGGACCAAGGAGCAATACCCGCAGCTGTTCGAGCGGATCGATAAGGTGCTGCTACCCCACGACTACCTCAACTACTGGCTGACCGGTCGCTGTTGCACCGAGTTTGGCGACGCATCGGGCACCGGTTACTTCAACGTGCGCACTCGCGAATGGGACCTGCCATTGCTCGCGCACATTGACCCGGCCGGTCGTCTGGGCAAGGCACTTCCACAGCTGTTGCAAGCGCACGAATCGGTGGGCGCACTGCGTCCCGAGGTCGCTGGACTGCTGGGCCTGAACCCTGACGCGCTGGTCTCCAGTGGCGGCGGCGACAACATGATGGGCGCGATCGGCACAGGCAATATCCAGCCAGGGCTGATTACCATGAGCCTGGGCTCTTCGGGCACGGTGTATGCCTACGCCGATGAGGCGCGGGTCAGCGAGCATGAGTCGGTCGCGACCTTCTGCTCATCCTCCGGCGGCTGGCTGCCGCTGATCTGCACCATGAACCTGACCAACGCGACGACTGCCATTCGCGAGTTGTTTGCCCTCGACATCGCCGGCTTCAACCAGGCAGTCGCCCAGGCTCCGATTGGCGCCGAAGGCGTACTGATGCTGCCCTTTCTGAACGGCGAACGCGTACCCGCCCTGCCCGACGCTACAGGCAGCATCGTCGGGCTGGACAGCACCAATCTGACCCAGGCCAACCTCGCCCGTGCCGTAGTCGAAGGCACGACCTTCGGCCTTCGCTACGGGCTGGACCTGCTGCGCGATAGCGGTATCAAAAGCGAAAAGATCCGTCTGATCGGCGGTGGCTCCAAAAGTGCCGTGTGGCGGCAGATCGTGGCCGACATCATGAACACACCGGTGATCTGCACCGACCACTCTGAAGCCGCTGCACTGGGCGCTGCCATTCAGGCGGCCTGGTGCTGGTCGCGCGCCAACGGCAAGACTGAGGACCTGCAGCAACTCTGCGAACGCTGCGTGAGTCTCGATCAAAGCAGTGAGACCCACCCTGTGGTGCATAATGTGGCCGCCTATCAGCAGGTCTATCAGCGCTATCAGGCGCAATTGCGCAAGGTTTGAAGCGTTTTTTCATGGAGCACTTATGTTTCTGGTTTGTGGCGAAGCACTGTTCGATATTTTCACCCGCGCGGATGACAGCGGTTCCCTGAACAGGTTGGGGTTTGATGCGATTGCCGGCGGCTCTCCGTTCAACGTTGCGATCGGTTTGCGCCGTCTGGGTGTGGAAGCAGGCTTCCTTGCCGGGCTGTCCACCGATTACCTGGGCCGCCGTCTGCGTGCTGTGCTGGAAAAGGAAACGGTCAATACCGATCACCTGATCGAATTCGACGCGCCCACCACACTGGCCATGGTCGCCGTGGGCAGCGATGGTTCGCCGACTTACAGCTTCCGGGGCGAAGGCTGCGCGGACCGTCAGTTGCGCCTGGAGCACCTACCGGAACTCGGCGGAAAGGTACGCGGCATTCACGTCGGCTCGTTTTCACTGGTGGTGCAGCCGATTGCCGACACACTGTTGGCGCTGGTCGCCCGTGAAAGCAGCGCACGCCTGATCTCGCTGGACCCCAACGTGCGCCTCAACCCGGCACCGGACATTCAGCGCTGGCGCAGCCAGGTCGCAGCGTTCGCCGAGCATGCGCACCTGATCAAGGTCAGCGACGAAGACCTGCACCTGTTGTACCCGGACAGCGACCCACAAAAGATCGCCGAAGGCTGGCTCGGCAAACGTACCCAACTGGTCATCGTCACCCGCGGCACGCAAGGCGCCAGCGTCTTCACCCGCCAGCACGGCACCTGGTCGGTGCCCGCAAAAACCGTGGTCACCGCCGATACCGTCGGAGCCGGGGATACTTTTCAGGCGGCGCTGCTGACTTTCCTCAGCGAACGCCAGCTCGATACGCCACAAGGCCTGTCGACGCTGTCACGGGAAACACTGGACGAAATGCTGAATTTTGCCGTCGGCGCAGCCGCGCTGACCTGCACAAAGGTCGGCCCGGATCTGCCGTATCGGCATCAGTTGGGGCGAGAGGCTTAAACACTACCTCCATACACCCGCATGAACTGCGGTGTATGGACGATAGTCTTCGTGAGCAGGCTCACTCCCACCTATTAGTGGGAGTGAGCCGGGCGACGCTTCGCTTGCTCACGAAAAGGCCATCAAAGTCGTCGAGCAAACATCAGGCCACCATACCGGCCTTGATGCCTCTGATGCGGGTGTTGATGTCATCCGCAACGTCGTTCTGCTTGTCCTTGAGCGCGTCCTGAACCTTCTGGTCAATCGCCAGTTGGTCCTGAGGTGCCATGGCGTCGTAGTCTTTCTGGGTGATGCCAGTCAGCTTTTCGCGCACTTTCTCTTCGGCTGTCTGCTTCAGAGAGTCCATGAATTTCTGTTCTACCGAATCCGTCGATGCCGTGCCAGTGGTGCTGGTGGTGCCAGCCACTGAACCGATGACACCGTTGTCACGGTCAGCCGTCTTTTCCGACAGTGACGAATCACCGGCGGACTTCAGATTGATCATCATCCGTGCAAAGGATTCGTTGTAGCCGCTGTTGTCCTGCTTGCTGTCCTGCGATGTCGAACTGCTGGTCTGCGCGGTAACCGGTGCCGAACCTGATGTCAGGCCAGCGGCAGCGACCGAGCTGAAGGCGTCCTGGGACACCTCATCCACGGTCTTGCGCCCGACAACTGCCCGGGAAACAAGCTGCTCAAGCGCACTCGTGCCAATAATCATCTTTCACCTCCTGATGAACCTGTTGCGCAGGTTCAACAGCAAGTCCGATGCCAACTGTCGTATAAATCAACAACCTTTTGATTTTTAAGGATTAAGTTAAATACAGACAAATCGACCGCGTCAAAGAACGGATACATCCTGCCGTCTGCGGCAAGCGCTGGCCGAGTGTCAGCCTGCCGCACGACCGGTGTTGATATCCAGCAGTTCAATCGGTAGCGGCTCGGAAAAGTAGTAGCCCTGCGCCTGTGTGGCGCCGATCTCGCGCAGCAGCTCAAGCGTTTCACGGTCCTCGACCCCTTCGGCAACCACGGTCAGATCGAGGGATTCGGCCATGCGCACGATGGCACGCACAATAGCGCGGCTGCGCACACTGGAGGCCAGGCCGAAAATAAACGACTTGTCGATTTTCAATCCGCTGAAATGGTACTGGTGCACGTAGCTGAGCGAAGAGAAGCCCGCGCCGAAATCGTCCAGCATGACTGACATGCCGTGCTCGGCCAGGAGTTTCATTGACAGACGTGCCTGTTCGGGGTCGGCCACCATTGCACCTTCGGTGAGCTCCAGACACAGACGTTCAGGCGCAACATTGTGTTCGGCAAGCAGCGCCAGCACTTCCGCAGCAAATGCCGGACGGGTGATGCTGTAGCTCGAACAGTTCACATGCACGGGTGGCCAATGACCGTTCTCGGGTTGCGCTAGAATGGCAACCACACGCTTGAGCATGTAGAAATCCAGGCGGCCAATCAGGCGCAGTCCCTCGAGCGCAGGCAGAAAGCTCTCTGGCCCGACGATCCGTCCATCCGGCATACACCAGCGGATCAGCGCCTCGAACGCCAGCAGCTTTCCGCTATTGACGCAGATCACTGGCTGAAAATAGGGAATCAGCTGATCCGTACGTTTTAGCGCAGTGCGCAACGCACCCTCCTGCTCGACCTGATCCGACACCTCGCGACGCAACGCCTGATTGAACACCGCGAAGCTGTCCCGCCCACCGTTCTTGACCCGGTACATGGCGGTGTCGGCATCACGCAGCAGGTCAGCCGGCTCCTGATGGAAGCGGCTGTCGGCGCCCACCACACCGATACTGCAGGAAGAGAAAACGGTGTGATCATCGATCACGAACGGCTGCTCGAATGCAGTCAGTATGCGTTGGGCGATCTCCGTACCCGTCTGCAGCGGCGTGTCGATGCTCAACACTGCGAACTCGTCACCGCCAAGCCGCGCCAGAAGGTCCCGCTCGCGCATGCAACTGCGCAGGCGCTCGGCGGCCTGTACCAGAAGGATGTCACCGCAGTGATGGCCAAGGCTGTCATTGATCATCTTGAAGCGATCCAGATCGATGAACATGACGATCACTTGCTGGCCATTGCTGCAGAAGTCCTGCCATGCCTGCCGCAGACGATGTTGCAGATGGCTGCGATTGGGCAGCCCGGTCAGTGAGTCATGGGAGTTTTCGTGCTGCAGCCTGGCATTGGCCTGGTCCAGCTCCCGGGTCCGGTCTCGAACCCTGGCTTCAAGCAGAACATTGGCGGTGTGGATTGCCTCCGCCGCGCTGCGCCGGGACAGTGCCGTATCGATGTGGCGAGAAACGAAGGTCAGCAGCTCTTGATCGCGCAAGGTATAGCTGACGTCCTTGGAATAACTCTGCACCACCAGCACGCCGCGAACCTGTCCGCCGTCGAACAGCGGAATGCCCAGCCATGAAGAGCAACGACCGGATTGTCGCTGCACCTCGATCTCGCCAAGGCCTTCCAGCCTGCGGGCTTCCTCGTAATCGATCAGGCACGGTCGCCGCTGGCCTATCACATACTCGGTAAATCCCCGCTGCCCGCGTCGTGAGCGCGGCGGCGCCGGCTTGAACTCGTCAATGTAGTACGGAAAGGTCACTTCGCCCGTCGCACTGTCGTAAAGCGCGATGTAGAAATTGAGCGCCACCAGCAGCTCGCCGACGATCATGTGCAGGCTGCGGAAAAGCTCGTTCATGTCACCGGGCCGACTGGAAAGCTCGGCAATCTGGAACAGGGCATTCTGCAAATGCTCGGCGCGCTCGCGATCCCTGACCTCCTGACGCAACGCGTCGTTGGCTGCAGAAAGCTGTTGCGTGCGCAGGGCCACCACCTGCTCCAGGTCAGTTCGGCGCAGCTGCCGGTCCAGCGCCATCGCCACATGGCGCGACACGACGGCGAACAATGCACGATCCTGGGCACTGTAGACACGAGACACGTCGTAGACCTGCATCGCGACCATGCCGAACACTTGGTCCGATGCATTTTTCAAGGGCGCGCCCATCCAGAACTCGGGCCGACGTCCGACGCAGTAAAACCGGTTTTCGGCTTTGGCCAGTTCGATACAGCCGGCATCGAGAAACAAAGGCTGACCGCTGCTCAAGACATATCCGGTGAGCGACATTCGATCAGCGTCGATAAACTCGAACGCTTCCTGCGCCATTGCTTCGTCATCGAAACGATCGATGTAATAAGGGTAGGTGATCTTGCCGCTTTGCCGGTCATACAGCGCAACGTAGAAGTTTTCGGCATCGATCAGGGTCCCGAGTTGCTCATGAATGCCTTGCAGAAAAGGACCGCGGTCCAGCGTAGAGCTGGCCAGCAGGCTGATTTCATAGAGCACCCGCTGAGTGTTCTGCGCCCGGATCAACGCCGCAGTCTGCAACAGCGAGCCCAGCCTGACGGCCAGATCCACCAGCAAGGGGTGGTCTTTTTCCGTCATCGGTGCCAACACCCAACCCAGCACGCCCTCGCCCTGCCCCGCGACCCGGCAATGCAGCTGCAGTTGAGCGCAATAAGCCTCGAAATCCTCAGCCGCGATATGTACCGGCCAGACAACGCTGTCGTCGCCCTGCCCGAGCAGGCATTTCTGCTCCCCAGCGGCGTATGCGGCCCAGGCAATGGCTCCTGTCTGCTCTTTTACGGCGTTGATGAGTGCTTCTATGGAGACGTGACAGGAGAATCGGTCGCGATTGGCTGGCAACGCGCTGCCGGGGGTACGCGAGGTGCAGGCTACGCTTGGGCAAAGGCCCTTGGCCAGAAGTGAGACTGTCATGGAAACACCCAGATGCATGAGCCAACGGCGGTCATCCTTAAAACCATGACCAAAGATTACAAGCGTGACCGGGCATTGTTGCAAAGTTCATACCTTTTTGGCAGACCCTGCGACTTCCCGATGACGCTTGTGTGACGCAGGGCACTACACGGCGGCCACATGTGTCAGATTCAGGTGCACTGCCAGACAGCAAGGCCAATGAGCGAGGCTCGGCTATGCTGTCGTACGGCGTTACACTTATCCCCATTGAACAGGTGACAGTAATGGTCAAGACATACAGCTACGCAGCGCAATCGGCTCAGGACATTCTCAAGCCGCATGAATTCGAACGCCGCTCGCCCGGGGCTGACGACGTCCAGATCGATATCCTTTACTGCGGTGTGTGCCACTCGGATCTGCATACTGCGCGCAATGAATGGCACAACACTCTCTATCCTTCTGTCCCGGGTCACGAAATCGTCGGTCGGGTGACGGCGGTAGGCTCCGACGTCAAGCAGTTCAAGGTCGGCGACCTGGCTGGCGTCGGCTGCATGGTCGACAGCTGCCAGCAATGTACCTCATGCGCCGAGGGCGACGAGCAATATTGCGAGAGTGGCTTCACCGGCACCTACAATGGCCCGGTATTCGGCGGCGAGAACACATTCGGCGGCTACTCCGACAAGATCGTGGTCAAGGAAAAGTTCGTCTTGCGCATCTCTCATGATGCCAACCTGGCCGCCGTGGCGCCGCTGTTGTGTGCAGGCATCACCACCTATTCCCCCTTGCGCCACTGGAAGGTCGGCCCCGGCAAGAAAGTGGGCATTGTCGGGCTTGGCGGTCTCGGCCACATGGGCGTCAAGATCGCCCACGCCATGGGTGCCCATGTGGTGCTGTTCACCACCTCCCCCAACAAGCGCGAAGATGGCTTGCGTCTGGGCGCCGATGAAGTGGTCGTATCCAGGGACGCGGCACAAATGGCCGCTCAGGCCAACAGCCTGGACTTTATCCTCAATACAGTGGCAGCGCCGCATGACCTGGACGCCTTTCTGTCTCTTCTCAAGCGCGACGGCACCATGACGCTGGTCGGCGCGCCAGCAGAGCCACACCCGTCACCGGCGGTGTTCAACCTGATCTTCAAGCGCCGCAGCCTGGCTGGCTCGTTGATCGGAGGCATCCAGGAAACCCAGGAAATGCTGGATTTCTGCGCCGAGCACGGCATCGTTTCCGACATCGAAATGATCAACATGCAGGACATCAACGAGGCTTACGAGCGGATGCTCAAGGGCGACGTCAAGTATCGCTTCGTCATCGACATGGACAGCCTCAAGCAAGAAGCGGCTGCCGACTCGAACGCTGCCTGATGCGCACCCGGCCAAGGATGGCTGCGACGCCCGGATATGCCGTACGTCGCCCCCGGTGAACCGATCGCCATCAATCCCTCACTGATGTCCATACTTCAGTAGCAGGACGCTGGTTGCAGACATCGGCACTGCCACCTGCTGTGCAACTCGCTCAGACCGTTTCACTCTGCGGTCTGAGCATCGCGCCCTTAAAGATGAACTATTTATTACATTTTGGTGACTACTACTGACTATCTTTGAGTCTCAAGTTCACGCAGTCCTTGCAGATACTCATGTCAACGGACGTTTAACAGGTGAACGGATTATGAAACAACGAGCGACAGTCATCTGCAAACGGGACGGCCAGGTCCTCTACGTGCGCAAACCGAAATCACGCTGGGCGCTGCCCGGCGGCAAGATTGAAGCAGGTGAAACGCCCTTCCAGGCCGCAGTGCGTGAACTGTGCGAGGAAACCGGACTTACTGACCTTGATCTTCTTTACCTCGACGTGTACGAGAAGGATCAAGTAGCTCATTACGTTTTCACCGCTCAGGTTCCGGCCTCCAGCGAGCCATCGCCGCAAAACGAAATTGCCGCCTGCAAATGGCTTGCGCCGCAGAAACTGGACGACCTCAAGGCCAGCACTGCGACCAAGACCATCGTCAAGTCCTATGCCAACTCGCCCGAAGACATTTCCAGCGCCCGGAGCCAAATCGCGTGGTAATCGGAGGCAATAGGGTTGAACGGTATGGCCTGATTCTGTTCTGAGACAGCAGACGGTTCATTACTTTCTTCCCCGTCTCAGGAGACCCTTATGACTCAGACCGCCCTGGTTGTTGGCGCAAGTGGCATTGTCGGCAGCGCAATCACGCAGTTGTTGCTGGAAAACGATTGGCAGGTTGCCGCCCTATCCCGTAGCCCTTCAGCGCGGCCCGGCGTGATTCCGGTCGCTGCAGACCTGCAGAACCCGGAGTCCGTGCGTGCGGCTCTGGCTGATTTGAAGCCCACTCACGTTTTCATCACTACATGGTCGCGTCAGGCCACTGAAGCAGAAAATATCCGCGTCAATGCTGCGATGGTGCGCAATGTGCTGGACGCTGTGCGTCCTGCCGGCAGCGTTCAGCATGTCGCACTGGTGACCGGCCTCAAACATTACCTTGGCCCGTTTGAAGCGTATGGCAAAGGCACCCTGCCGCAAACGCCGTTCAGGGAATCGCAGGCCCGCCTGGATATCGAGAACTTCTACTACGCCCAGGAAGACGAAGTCTTCGCTGCCGCGGAGAAGGACGGCTTTACCTGGAGCGTCCATCGCCCGCATACCGTGACCGGTGTCGCCGTCGGCAACGCGATGAACATGGCGACGACCCTGGCGGTCTACGCTTCGATCTGTAAAGCCACCGGCCGACCTTTCGTATTCCCCGGTTCACGCGTGCAGTGGGACAGCCTGACCGACATGACCGATGCGCGTCAGTTGGCCCGCCAGCAACTGTGGGCCGCGACCACACCTGCAGCCGCCAATCAGGCGTTCAACATCACCAACGGCGATGTTTTTCGCTGGAGCTGGATGTGGGGACAGATCGCTGAATACTTCGGCTTGCAGCCAGCCGACTTCCCGAGCGAGCCAGCCCCGCTGGAAACGCAGATGGCCAACGATCAGGCAATCTGGAGTGATATCGTTCGCGAGCATCAGCTCAAGGAAAGTGACATCAACAGGCTGATTTCGCCATGGCACAGCGATGCCGACCTCGGCCGTCCGATCGAGGTGGTCACTGACATGTCAAAAAGTCGCAAACTGGGCTTCACCGCGTTTCAGGCCAGTGACGATGCGTTCTTCGACGTGTTTGAAAAGCTGCGTCGTGACCGCCTGATTCCCTGAGGCAATTGCCCTCTCGTGCCAATGCTTGCGTTGGCACGAGAGCTGGCACAGGCTACGGGTAAAGCGAGCACAACAAAAAAGGGTCAACCTCTCGGTTGACCCTTTTTTTACCGCCCAGCAGAGCGGATTTTGTTTGGTAGGCGCGATTGGACTCGAACCAACGACCCCCACCATGTCAAGGTGGTGCTCTAACCAACTGAGCTACGTGCCTGCTGTGGGTCGGCATTCTACGGATATTCGAATGCCTGTCAAATTCTTTTTTGCAGTAACTCTATGAATACGCGAATTTTTTACCCGAAGGTTCGACGCGCAAACAAAAAAGGGCCAGCCTCTCGGCTGACCCTTTTCTTACCGCCCAGCAGAGCGGATTTTGTCTGGTAGGCGCGATTGGACTCGAACCAACGACCCCCACCATGTCAAGGTGGTGCTCTAACCAACTGAGCTACGTGCCTGCTGTGGGTCGGCATTCTACGGATATGCGAATACCTGTCAATCTGTTTTTTTGCTAACCCTATGAAATACAGCGTTTTTTGCCAATCGACGGGCAATGACTCTTTGCGCCTGCTGCTGGCAGAGCCTTTATATCTCGGGTACGATTGCCGCCATCGTCAAGAATATTAAACGGAGTCTCAGGATGGCAAACACGCCCTACCCGCAGTCCTATTATGCGGCTTCAGCCAATGCTGCCCCGGAACGTCCGGCGTTGCAGGGTGAAGTCGAAACTGACGTGTGTGTCATCGGAGCCGGTTACACAGGCTTGTCCAGCGCTCTGTTCCTGCTGGAAAACGGATTTCGGGTCACGGTGCTGGAGGCGGCCAAGGTCGGCTTCGGCGCATCGGGGCGTAATGGCGGGCAGATCGTCAACAGCTACAGCCGCGACATTGATGTCATCGAGAGAACCGTGGGACCACGCCAGGCGCAATTGCTCGGGCAGATGGCCTTCGAAGGCGCCTCCATCATTCGCGATCGGGTTTCCCGTTACGGCATTCAGTGCGATCTGAAAGACGGCGGTGTATTTGCTGCGCTGACCAGCAAGCAACTGGCGCATCTTGAGGCCCAGCAGCGGCTCTGGGAGCGCTACGGGCATACCGGCCTCGAGCTGATGGACAAGCGCCGGATCAATGAAGTCGTGGCCTGTGATCAGTACATCGGCGGCTTGCTGGACATGACCGGCGGGCATATTCATCCACTTAACCTCGCACTGGGTGAAGCCGCGGCCGTTGAAACGCTGGGCGGAACCATTTACGAGCAGTCAGCGGCGATTCGCATCGAACGCGGGGCAAATCCTGTGGTGCATACGGCGCAAGGCAGGGTCCGGGCCAAGTTCATTATCGTGGCCGGCAATGCCTATCTGGGCAATCTGGTCCCGGAGCTGGCGGCCAAGTCGATGCCGTGCGGCACTCAGGTCATCACCACCGAGCCGTTGAGCGATGAACTGGCCAAGACACTTCTGCCGCAGGATTACTGTGTCGAAGACTGTAATTACCTGCTGGATTACTACCGTCTCAGCGCCGACAAGCGCCTGATCTTCGGCGGCGGTGTGGTGTACGGTGCCAGAGATCCCGCCAATATCGAAGCCATCATCCGGCCGAAAATGCTCAAGGCGTTTCCGCAGCTCAAGGACGTGAAAATCGACTATGCGTGGACCGGCAACTTCCTGCTGACCCTGTCTCGTCTGCCCCAGGTTGGACGACTGGGCGATAACATATATTACTCGCAGGGCTGCAGCGGACACGGTGTGACCTACACCCACCTGGCCGGCAAGGTACTGGCTGAGGCGCTGCGCGGTCAGGCAGAACGTTTCGATGCGTTTGCCGATCTGCCCCACTACCCGTTCCCCGGCGGACAGATGCTGCGCACACCGTTGACTGCGCTGGGCGCGTGGTATTACAGCCTGCGTGACCGACTCGGTTTCTAAGTCGGCTGAACGTAAAACGGCACCTTATCGGTGCCGTTTTTGTTCCTGCCGCGTTGATTTCATTTAACGCCGCGTGCCAGCGTTCTTTTCGCCTCACCCGCCGCCTGCTCCTGCCCTGATGTCGATAACGCTTCGGCCGCCTGCAACCAGCGCTGCGCATCGACGTTGGCCGGCAACTGCCGGGGCGACTGAATCAGTACCGCCCAACTGCCCGCGTCTTTCCAGGCCGACGCGAAGCTGCTGAAGCTCATTGAGTAGCGACGATCCATGCCTGCGCTGAGCAGCACGGTCTCTTTGATCCGGTTATAGCCGATCAACACCGCATAACGCGGCCCTTTCCACAGTGCAGAGCCCTGGGCAAAACGCAGCATCACCGGATAGCCCGCCGAGACCTGAGTCAGCAGGTCCTGTAGCTGGCCATCAAGCGGGTACACCATGAAACCGTATTCACGCGCGACCTCCTGCATGTTCTGCTCGAGCCGCTCCTCGGCACCCGGCAGTTGCAACGGCTTGTCGAGCAAACCGGGCGTCGTCTGCACCTGCTGGTTGGCTAGCATGCTTGCCAGCACCATCGGCCCGCTTTGATAGGCATTACCCCGGAAGAACGGTACCGACGTCAGCTCGACCCGGTCCGGAAGGCGTTTGATCTCCGGCGTAACCATCGACGAACAACCGGCAAGGCTCATCAGCAAGGCCGCAATCAGCCCTGAACGCAGCGTACCGGGAATACCGGTAAAGAAAGAAACCGACAGCATGTGCACCCACTTCAACTGTTGTCGGGCTACCCGCGACCCGACCTGAACAGCGATGATAGAGCCGACAGGGTTTCGGGTATAGCTGCGCGGCGCCTCGACCAGCGGGATGGCGAAAATAATTCATAGCCCGATGCCACTGGTCAATTAACCGAAACATGCCCCGTACTAGACTGTCAGTTATCAAGACCGCAACAAAAAGCAGGATGTGGAGGCACTTATGAGCCTGGAATTGACAATAGTGATGCTGATCGCCTCGTGGCTCGCCGTCGCCAGCGCGATGCTGTGGGGGGTGATGCGCGTATCCCGTCGCCATCATCAGCCGCGCAGCGTCGAGCCGCGTGCGGCACAACAGGCTGTACTTGCAAAGCACATCAAGCCCCCCGCTGTAGCAGCCAGCTGATTTATAGGGGTATGAGCAGCGTGTAGCTGATCTGCCCTCCTCAGCACATTTGCCAGCACCGTGAATGCAAAAGGTCGACCCTGTTGCCAGGGTCGACCTTTTTTACAACTTCGCCAGTTATCAGTGCGTGGACACCTGGGTAACGGCTTTCTTGCGTCTTGCCCTGCGTACCAGCATGTTCAAGGCTTCAACGGCTGCCGAGAAGGCCATCGCCGCGTAGATGTAACCCTTGGGCACATGGGCGCCGAAACCTTCGGCGATCAGCGTCATACCGATCATGATCAGGAAGCCCAGTGCCAGCATGACCACCGTCGGGTTGTCGTTGATGAACTTCGCCAACGGGTTGGCTGCGACAAGCATCACCACGACAGCAGAGATTACCGCGATGACCATGATCGGCAGGTGTTCGGTCATACCCACGGCAGTAATGATACTGTCGATGGAGAACACCAGGTCCAGCATCAGGATCTGTACGATCGCCGCACTCATGCTCAACATCACCACCGAACCCAGGGCTTTCTCTTCCTCGGTCTTGATGTCCATGCTGTGGTGAATTTCCGTGGTTGCCTTCCAGACCAGGAACAGGCCACCGGCAATCAGGATCATGTCCTTCCATGAGAACGCCTGACCGAACACCTCGAAAACCGGCTCTGTCAGTTGCACGATGTACGCAACGGTACTAAGCAGGCCCAGGCGCATCACCAGCGCCATGCCGATACCCAGCTTGCGAGCCTTCTCGCGCTGATGCTCAGGCAGCTTGTTGGTGAGAATCGAGATGAAAATCAGGTTATCGATGCCCAGTACGACTTCCATCACCACCAGTGTCGCCAGCGCGATCCAGGCTGCCGGACTTGTCGCGAGTTCCAATAGGTATTCCATAGATCACTGCCCTGCCTGCGCCAATAGTTGTAAGTCAGATTTCTTTATCAGACGTGTTTTCGGTTTCAGCCGAGTTTGGTGGTGGTTCCTGCAACGAAAGTTCCTGCCTGGCCTCGTCCAGTGCCTGGGTCGCGGCTTTATGAGTGTCATCGACCACCTGTTTTGCACTGTCAGCGGCGGCGTTCACCACATGCTTGGTGGAAGACTCTAGCTGATCGCATCCCGTCACCACCAGCAGCGAACCGCTCAGTAATACAGCGTAAAGGACTTTGTTCATGGGCTCCTCAATCAGTGAAACCGGGCGGCATGTTCAGCCCGGCGTTGGAGCGGATTCTAGACATCTTGAAACATAAGGAAAATTCGATTTTATAAGGCATATACTTCGGTTTTACCGAATCGGCAGAAAATATGCTCAATTACCGCCAGCTTCACTACTTCTGGGTCGTGGCCAAGACCGGCAGCATCGTGCGCGCCTGCGAACAGCTGAATCTGACCGCGCAGACCGTCAGCGGGCAGATCAGCCTGCTGGAGGCGTCACTGGGGGTCGATCTGTTCCAGCGCGTCGGTCGGCAATTGGAAATGACTGAAGCAGGTCGCCTCGCCCTGCCCTACGCCGAACAAATGTTCCAGCTCGGCAATGACCTGGAAAACCTGCTGCGCTCACAGCCGGATGAACAGCAATTGCTGTTGCGCATCGGCGTGGCCGACGTGGTGCCCAAATCCATCGTCTACCGCCTGATCGCTCCGACCATGACGCTGGATGAGTCCATTCGCATCACCTGTCGCGAGGACAAACTGGAACGACTTCTGGCAGACCTGGCAATCCAGCGTCTGGATCTGGTGATTTCCGACAGCCCCATGCCGCCACACCTGGACATCAAAGGCTATAGCCAGAAGCTGGGAGAATGCGGGGTCAGTTTTTTCGCCACGCGTGAAATGGCGGAGCGTATCGGCACGGATTTTCCACAGTGCATGCACGGCGCCCCCCTGCTGATTCCGGGTCAGGAAACCGTGGTTCGCGGCAGACTGATGCGCTGGTTTGCCGAACAGAGCATTCAGCCGCGCATCATTGGCGAATTCGATGACAGCGCGCTGATGAAGGCGTTTGGCAAATCCGGCAGCGGCGTGTTCGTGGCACCCAGCGTGATCGCCGACGAAGTGGAGGACCAGTATGGCGTACAAGTGATTGGTCATACGGATGCGGTGACCGAATCGTTCTACGCCATTACCGTCGAGCGCAAGGTCAGGCACCCCGGCGTTGTCGCCATTGCCGAAAGTGCCCGGAATCAACTATTTACCGATGCAGGCTAAGCCGGGAGCGGACCCGGATCACGCTTGATCAACAGCAGTGCCAGCACAATCGCAAGCACGATGATGCCTGCGGCGGCAAAACCGACGTTGCCCAGCCCCAGGTTATCGATGACCCTGCCGCCGATCACCGCGCCGATGCCGATGCCGAGGTTGGCACCGGCGATGTTCAGTGACGCCGCGAACGCTGGCGCTTGCGGCGCGGCCTTGATCAACCGTACATGACTGACGAGGAACAAGGCCGCCTGGGTGATCCCCCAGACCGCCAGCGCGAGAGGCAAGGCCACCACCGAGTTGATGCTCGGCACCACCGCGACCATGCCGACCACCATGAATGCGCAGAACACCAGGCTGGCAATCAACGGATGGCGATCGACCATGCGCCCACCCAGGGAGTTGCCCAGCAAGCCGACAGCGCCAAAGCCCATCAGGCACCAGCCCACCAGTGTGCCGTCGAAACCGGCAAGACGTTCGAGCATGTCCGCCAGGTAGGTATATGCCGTGAACATGCCGCTGAACACCAGCACCGAGAGCAGCACGTGCCCCTGCATCATCCGGCAGCGCAAGATGCCGAACTGTTTGAGAATCGATACCGGGTTCTTCTTGGCAGCCGTCTTCGGCAGATAGACCGTCAGCAACAGCGCCTTGGCGAACGCCAGAACGGCCAGCACCAGAAAGGCCGTGCGCCAGCCGAATGCGTCGGAGATCAGGGTACCGATGGGAATGCCGAACACCGTAGCGCAAACGATCCCGAATCCGATCCTGGCAATCGCCCGGCCCGCAAACTGCGGACCGACAATGTCCACGGCGGTCTCGCTGGCCAGCGCCCAGAACACCGGCAACCCCAACGCGGGAATCAGCCGGGCGATACCCATCACGGCGATATTGGGCGCCAGCGCTGCCAAAACATTCGAAAAACCGAACAGCACCAGGATGCTGACAAACAGGCGCTTGCGCTCGAAGCGCGAAAAATAGGCGGTCAGAAAAGGACCAAAGGCGGCGACGGTGAACGCAAACAGCGTCACCAGCAGCCCTGCCTGGGAGACCGTGACATTCAGGTCGCGGGCAACGGCAGGCAAAAGACCGACGATAACGAACTCTGTGGTCAGCACGGTAAACCCGGCGGCTGACAGCAGAAGGATGGGCAACAACATGAATACTCCAGAACAACAGCAATACAGCCCGCTGCAACAGCGCGGCCTGCGGTAGGAAAATTAAAGCGGCATAAAGATGACTGTCACGCCAATGCTGCGCATTGGCATGCAGTTCGTGAGGCTCTGCGTCGAAACCTCTCAGTTCGGCAAGGCAGTAACACCCTGTACGACCCGAAGCTCGCGCCAAAGCTCCGTGAAAGCGTAACGAACTGCACGCACACGCTTAGCACGCGTCGGTATACACCAGTCCGCTTTTGATCCTGGCCGAAGGCCGTAGGAGCGAGCTTGCTCGCGAAGAGGCCGGTACAGCCCCCAGGAAAGAAGGCGCTCGATGCATCGACTTCGTGAGCAATACGGATCGCCGCCCCGGTCACTCCCACGCCCTTCGGGCAGAAGCCTGTAAGCCCTATATTCCGGGCGCTTTAGAACTTGCCCATGAAATCACGCTTGCCGATTTCAACGCCGTTATGGCGCAGCAGATCGTAGGCCGTCGTGACGTGGAAGAAGAACTGCGGCAAGGCGTAGCTGAGCAGATAGGCCTGACCGTTCAGGCGTTTCTCTTTTTCAGTGCCGGGACGCAGAACGATTTCGATGCCTTCCTTGCCGTCGACCTGATCAGGGGTGATGCTGCCGATGAACGCGAGTGTCTTGGCAAGCAGTGCCTGCAACTCGGCAAAGGTGGTTTCAGTGTCATCGTATTGCGGGATCTCGACGCCTGCCAGTCGCGCCGAGGCACCCTTGGCAAAATCGACAGCGATCTGCACCTGACGGGTAAACGGCAACATGTCCGGGAACAGACGCGCCTGCAGCAAGGCTGGCGGCTGAATTTTCTTCTCGGTCGCGTAGGCTTCGGCTTTGGTCAGAACGTCGCTCAGCGCGTTGAGCATCTGCTGAAAGACAGGAATGGAAGCGGCGTACAGGGAAATAGACATGACATATCCTGATTGAGAAAGGCGCAATTATAGACCCACATGACGCCAAACGCCGTGACACTTTTCAGCGCCTCTGCAGATGAGTGCAGCAGACACTGGCAATAATTTCCGCCACGCCCTACGCTGATCCACCGCCATCACTCAGGGAAGCGTCATGTCCATCGAATCGTCCTCCACCGAATCCTCCCCGAATGCCGAGGCGTTACAACTCAACGGCACCGAAGTGCGCATTCTGGGCTGCCTGATCGAGAAACAGGCAACCAACCCGGAAACCTACCCGCTGACCCTCAACGCACTGGTGACCGCCTGCAACCAGAAGACCAGTCGCGACCCGGTCATGAACCTCACCCAAGGCCAGGTCGGTCAGAGCCTGCGAGCCCTGGAAGGCCGCGGTCTGACACGGCTGGTCATGGGCAGTCGCGCCGATCGCTGGGAGCACAGGGTCGACAAGGGACTCGAGC
Organism: Pseudomonas sp. PvP027; assembly: GCF_017833005.1. Classification (NCBI taxonomy): domain Bacteria; kingdom Pseudomonadati; phylum Pseudomonadota; class Gammaproteobacteria; order Pseudomonadales; family Pseudomonadaceae; genus Pseudomonas; species Pseudomonas sp. PvP027. Next base: position 608,613 of record NZ_JAFIBK010000001.1, read on the forward strand.
TGGTCCCGGCGCAGGTGATACTCACTGGCCTGTTGCTGCTGCGCGGGCCGCAGACCGTCAACGAGCTGCTGACCCGCAGTAACCGCATGCACGATTTCGAGGACAGCGAGCAGGTCGTCCACCAGCTGGAACGTCTGATCGCCAGAGGCCTGGCGATGCTCGTGCCGCGCCAGCCGGGTCAGCGCGAAGACCGTTACATGCACCTGCTGGGCGACCCGGAATCCCTGCAGGAGTTGCTTGCCGCTCGCCAGCAGGCACCGGAGCGACATTCGGCAAGCCCGGCGGCCAGCCAGCGTATCGATGAGCTGGAGGCACGTGTCGCGGCCCTTGAAGAACGCCTGGCCAGGCTGGAGCACACCGAGGACTAACGTGCCCCGCCCGACCAGCCGGGCTAGCCGGCTCTGGCAAAGGCTGCCGCCTGCTGATACTGCTCGTCGGTCGGGCGCACCCCGGTATAGAGCACAAACTGCTCCAGTGCCTGGATCGCCGCCACTTCATCACCACTCACCACGCGCTTGCCCAGGCGACGTGCAGCCTGGATCAGCGGCGTGTCGGCGGGGGTAGCCACCACGTCGAAAATTGTTTCAGCGGCGTCGATGGCTTGCAGATCAAACGACAGCTCGTCAGCTTGTGCACCCTGCATGCCCAACGGCGTGACGTTGACCAGCAAGGGTGGCCGCGCTTCGCCCAGTTCCGCCTGCCAGCGAAAGCCGCACGCCTCTGCCAGACGCCGACCGGCCTGCTCGTTGCGGGCCACGATCAGACCCTCGGTGAAACCCGCATCACGCAGCGCGAACGCAACCGCCTTGGCCATCCCCCCGCTTCCACGCAGTGCAAATGCGCTGCGCGGTACCGCGTGGCTCTCCATCAGTTGAGCGACGGCGATGTAATCGGTGTTGAACGCCTTCAGATGCCCGTCGGTATTGACGATGGTATTGATCGACTGGATAGCGGCAGCCGAGGCGTCCAGCTCGTCGACCAGTTCGATGCAGGCCTCCTTGAAAGGCATCGAAACCGCGCTACCACGAATCCCCAGCGAGCGTATGCCAGCCACTGCGCCGGCAAGGTCATTGGGCGCAAAAGTCTTGTAATAGAAGTTCAAGCCCAACTGCTGGTAAAGATGATTATGGAAGCGCACACCAAAGTTGCCGGGACGGGCGGCCATGGACATGCACAATAATGTCTCCCTGTTAGCAGTGACGGGCATCGGTGTTTCCTCCAGACGGTAATGGCTTGAATCTTCGACAAAAGCGTATGCTACGCACCAGTGAACGCGAGGACATACGCCGCACACCTTACATAAAATTTACTCAGCACTTTCGCAGATTCTTACAATTTCGATGTCATAGTGTTATCCCGTGGCAGTGCTTGAGAATGATGCAGGCGCGCGACAACGGGTTGAGAGCGAGGAACAGTCATGATTCGTCAAATCCCCAAGATCGCCTTGTTTGTAGGTGCCCTGGCCCTTGCTGGCCAGGCGAATGCTGACCGTGGCTGGGGTGGCCCTGCCGTGGTAGGTGCTATCGTTGGCGCTGCCGTTGTCGGGGCGGCGGTATCTTCAGGTCGCGACAGAACGGTGTACGTCGAGCGCGAGCCGGTGTATGTGCAGCAGCGCCCGGTCTACTACGCGCCGCCACCGGTCTATTACCAGCCGGCCCCGGTCTATCAGGTCGTCGAGCGCTATCCACCGCCTCCACCGCCTGGCTACTACCATCATTATTACGGGCCACCACCAGGCCCTGGCTATTACTACGGTCCGCCACGCGGCCGCTGGTAACAGAACAAAAAACCCGCCTTTTCAGGCGGGTTTTTCGTTGGTGTGCTCACACTATGGGCTGCCAATGCAATGCGCCAAACCCTCGTTGTTATCAATGACCACTATTGAGAGCGTCGATTTCTGCCTTGCCCGCCTGCCCTCTACAGTAGCGCCATGGATTGAGGAGGCACTTATGACCAAGGTACACATCATGTCCGTCGTCGGCAGCGCTGTTCCAGCCCCGCTCAGAGAGCGCGGCCTGTTGGCCTGCTGGTACCTGATTCAGGATGGCGAACCCGTCAGCGGCCCGCTCGCGTCATTGCCTGTTGCAGAGGCCCTGTCGCGGCAAATGCAGTGCCAGCCCCTCAACAGCTGACTTCTTCTGCAAACCTCGTGCGTTGCTCCGCACATCCCTTGCCCGCCTCATTGTAGGCGGGCTTTTTTTGGCGCGGAAGAAGCCGGTGACGAGACTCAGCCGCGCTCGGCCATGGCTGCGTTGACCTGACAGCGATGGGTCAGTTTCTGCAGGCGCTTCTCCAGCGCCATGAATACCACTCGATCGGTACGGCCACTGTCGAGTTCATCGATCAGGTCATTGGCGACCTGACGCAACTCGTAAGCCAGTACCACGCGGTCATCGTTCAGGTCCTGTTTATGCGACTCGAACAGGCGATGCAGGTAATCCTGCAAGGTGTATTTCAGACTATGCCGGTCACTGGCCCGCAGATGGGTCAGGTTGAGGCTGATGCGGCCCTGCAGTTCGCTCAGCTCGCCGCACAGGTACTGCATGCGCCGCGCGTAGCCCACTTCCCGGTCACGTATCTGCTTGTGCGCCAGTTCCGCTTCCTGCTTGCGCTGGATGGCCGGTACTGCCACGGCGGCCATCAGTCCGACAATCAGACCAATCGCCTGCATCCAGCCTGCCCAGTCACTCGGACGTGAGGTAAAGCCGACACCCAGCAGCAGAATGACAATCAATGACGCGATGATCACCAGTACTGCGTAATCCTTGCTGACAAACCCCTTGAGCATTGCATGACTCCTGAATCAGTGACCTGAATGGCATGGAATGCTAATCGGTGCGGGCCTTGCGCACCACGAATATTCAATTGGGATGCGGTTTTTGGCAGGTTCAAGAGCAGAAAGCGACTTAACAGCAACTTAATGAACCATCGATTGCGTCATTTATTGCTCAAACGCCCAGCCCAGCCCATCGACATACAGCAAAGTCTGCTCATAAAATGCAGCGTTTTGACGCGATCCCTTCCATTTACCACCTTTTATCGAGTGAGCCTTGCTCTTGAAAATCCGTCTGTCTCTTTTGGGCCTATTATTTGTACTTACCGGCCCGGTGCTTTCTACCCCTACGCTGGCAAACGAACCTTCGGTTCTGAACCGTGATCCTTCCAACCTGCACCTCGCCTCAGGCAGCGCAATGGTCATCGACCTGCAGACCGACAAGGTGCTGTACTCCAGCAACCCGGATGTGATTGTGCCGATTGCCTCGGTCACCAAGCTGATGACCGCGATGGTCGTGCTGGATGCCAAGCAGCCGATGGACGAAGTCATTCCGGTGAACATTTCCCAGACACCGGAAATGAAAGGCGTGTTCTCCCGAGTCAAACTCGGCAGTGAAATGAACCGCCGCGACATGTTGCTGATCACCCTGATGTCGTCGGAAAACCGCGCGGCAGCCAGTCTGGCGCACAGCTATCCGGGCGGCTATCCGGCGTTCATTCTGGCGATGAACGCCAAGGCCAAGGCGCTGGGCATGAAGCACACGGCTTACGTCGAACCTACCGGTCTGTCGGTGTACAACGTATCGACTGCGCGTGACCTCACCAAGCTGGTGATGGCAGCGCGCAAATACCCGCTGCTCAGTGAACTGAGCACCACCGAGCAGAAGACCGTGACCTTCCGCAAACCGACCTACACCCTCGGTTTCAGCAACACCGATCATCTGGTGCGCAAGGACAATTGGGACATCAAGCTGACCAAGACCGGCTTTACCAATCAGGCCGGTCACTGCCTGGTGCTGCTGACCAGTATGGCCAACCGCCCGGTTTCAGTGGTGATTCTCGATGCTTTCGGCAAATACACGCACTTCGCCGATGCCAGCCGCATACGCAAGTGGATGGAAACCGGCCAGAGTGGCCCGGCCCCGGAAGTGGCTCTGCAGTACAAGAAGGAAAAGAATCTGGTCATGAGACAGACCGGTATTCAAGCCAAAGACTGATTGACGCAGGCAACGAGAAACGGTCGCGATGCTTGCACATCGCGACCGTTTTTATTTACCCGCGCGACACTCAGTTGTATTGAGTGACCAGCTTGGTATTCAGGTAGGCCTCAATGGCCTCGGTGCCGCCTTCGGAGCCGTAACCGGAATCCTTGATACCGCCGAACGGCACTTCCGGCAAGCCGATGCCCTGATGGTTGATCGACAGCATGCCCGCTTCGATATAGGTGCTCAGTGCCTGAGTGGTCTTCATCGACGTGGTGAATGCGTAGGATGCCAGCCCGAACGGCACTCGGTTGGATTCGGCAATCGCCTCCTCTACCGTGTCGAACGGAACCAGCAGCGCGACAGGGCCGAAAGGCTCCTCATTCATGATGCGCATTTGCGGTTTCAGACCGCTCAACACGGTCGGTTCGAAGAAATAGCCCGGCCCTTCGACAGACTTGCCGCCGGCAGCCAGTGTCGCGCCGCCACGCACTGCGTCATCGATCAGATCGACCAGCGCAGGAATACGTCGATCATTGGCCACCGGGCCCATGGTGGTGCCCGCCTCCAGACCATTGCCGACCTTGATCTCGCGGGTCAGACCGACGAATTTCTCGGTGAACGCATCCAGTACTTTGCGCTGCACCAGAATCCGCGTGGGCGACACGCAGACCTGCCCGGCGTTACGGAACTTGGCGGTGGCCAGTACGCGAGCGGCGAGGTCGATATCCGCATCGTCGAACACCAGCGCCGGTGCATGACCACCCAATTCCATGGTCGCCCGCTTCATGTGCTTGCCAGCCAGTGCGGCCAGTTGTTTGCCGACCGGGGTGGAGCCGGTGAACGTGACCTTGCGAATGACCGGATGCGGAATCAGGTAACCGGAGATTTCTGCCGGATCACCGTAAACCAGGCCAATGACGCCGGCTGGAACACCGGCATCGGCGAAGGCGCGAATCAATTCGGCAGGCGACGCTGGCGTTTCTTCCGGGGCCTTGACGATGATCGAGCAGCCCGCAGCCAGCGCCGAGGACAACTTGCGCACCACCTGGTTGATCGGGAAATTCCACGGTGTGAATGCGGCGACCGGGCCGACCGGCTCCTTGATGACTTTCTGCTCGATGGACACGCCACGCGATGGCACGATACGGCCATAGCTGCGACGCCCTTCCTCAGCCAGCCAGTCGATGATGTCAGCCGCCGACAGGGTTTCCATGCGCGCTTCGGCGAGTGGCTTGCCCTGCTCCTGCGTCATGATTCGAGCGATGCTGTCCGCGCGCTCACGAATCAGGTTCGCCGCTTTCTGCATCAGCTTGTAGCGATCATAAGCCGAGGTCGCGCGCCAGGTGGCAAAGCCACGCTCGGCCGCCGCCAGCGCTTCGTCAAGGTCGGCAATACCGGCATGCGCCACAGTGCCCAGCGCCTCGCCCGTCGCCGGGTTGATGACCGACAGGGTGCGATTGTCGCGGCTCGAGCGCCACTGGCCATCGATATAAAGCTGTACGTCTGGATACATGAAAGTTTTCTCCATAAGTCGCTGAAAGGAACGCTGTGGCCGATGCATCAGACTCGCTGATCAGCGCCAGCCATCGGCAAAGGTGCGTCGAGATCGTGATTGCCGCCCATGGCCTCGTACTTCTTGCGCAAGGCCCTGAGGTCTTTTTGAGTGAAGTCGTCGAGGTTCAGCAACGAGTTCTGCGCATCCTTGGTGACGCGCAATAGCTCGTCGATTTTCAGGTGCAAAACATCGTTGTCGCGGTTCTGCGTATTCTGGATCAGAAAGACCATCAGGAAGGTAATGATGGTCGTCGAGGTATTGATGATCAACTGCCAGGTATCGTTATAGTGAAACCATGGGCCTGTGAAAGCCCAGAGGCAGATCAGTACGACGGCTGATGCAAAGGTGGACGGGCTGCCTGCCCATTTTGAAAGAGACTGTGAAAACCTGGAGAACTTCATTAATGACTGCCTGAACACGGGGTGTGTTACATGGACACCGGCAGCGCCTTGAAATTTCTTGCAACAGTTTGGTCTGTCCAGCCCGACGACAGTTTCAAGGCCATAGCGGTGCACCGGAAAGAGCGTGCAAAACACAAACGGCGCCTGTGAGGGCGCCGTTTCGGCTGCACAAGACTGCGTTTACAGAATCGGCTTGCCGCCGGTCACGGCATAGCGCGAGCCGGAGATGTAACTGGCTTCGTCCGAGGCCAGCAGCACATAGATCGGCGAAACTTCCACAGGCTGCCCTGGGCGCCCCAGCGGTGTCTCGCTGCCGAAGCTTTTCACGTCTTCGTCGGTCATGGTCGCCGGGATCAGCGGCGTCCAGATCGGACCGGGAGCAACGCTGTTGACGCGGATGCCCTTGTCGCCCAACAACTGCGCCAGACCGCCGGTGAAGTTGGCAATCGCACCCTTGGTGGTCGCATACGCCAGCAGCGTCGGCTTGGGCATGTCCGAATTGACCGAACTGGTATTGATGATCGAGCCGCCCCGCGGCATATGTGGAACCGCAGCCTTGCAGATACGAAACATCGCCGTGATGTTGATATCGAAAGTCTTGACCCACTCTTCGTCGGAGATGTCGTCCAGCGTTTCATGGGTCATCTGGAATGCAGCGTTGTTGACCAGCACATCGATGCGACCAAATTCTGCAACGGTCTTGCTCACGATGTCTTCGCATTGCTGCTTCTGCGCCAGGTCGCCCGGCAACAGCAGGCATTTGCGACCCGCCTCCTCGACCCAGCGCTTGGTTTCTTGCGCGTCCTCATGCTCGTTCAAGTATGAGATCGCGACCTGCGCGCCTTCACGTGCGAAGGCGATCGCGACGGCGCGGCCGATGCCGCTGTCAGCGCCGGTGATCAGAGCAATCTTGCCCTGCAGACGTCCGGAGCCCTTGTAGCTTTTTTCACCGCAATCGGGATAGGGATCCATCTTGCCCTGCATGCCTGGAACGTCCTGCGGCTGACTGGCAAATGGCGGCTTTGGGTATTCTTCGTTCATTTGAATAAATCTCGCTGAATAAAATGTTCTGCCTGAAGCGCTTACGCCCTTATCGATCGCCTGTGGCAAATACGACAAGGGCTGTCAGGCAAGGGGCCTGGTCAATTGCGCTGATCACGCACCTGGCTTGAGCACGACCTTGGTCCAGCCTTCATCACGCGCGTCGAAATGCTTGTAGGCGTCAGGGCCTTCTTCAAGCTTCAGACGATGGGAAATGATCTGCGACGGCTTGGCGCGCCCGTGGTGGATCAGTTCGGCGAGGCGACGGTTGTAAGCCTTGACGTTGGCCTGGCCAGTGCGGATCTGCTGGCCCTTGAACCAGAACGAACCGAAGTCGAAGGCCATCTTGCCTTCCTTCGCGAGGTCGCTTTTGGCACCCGGATCCTGTGGCACGAAAACGCCCACGACACCGATGCCGCCAGTCGCCTTGGTCGAAGCAACCAGGTTGTTCATGGTGACGTGGTTGGCCTCGTGACCATGACGGTCGCAGCACTGATAACCGACGCACTCGCAGCCTCGGTCGGTGCCTTTGCCATCGGTCAGGTTGAGGATCTGATCCACTGCGCCCTGCTCGAGCGAGTTGATCGGCGTCGCGCCCATCTTCGCAGCGAGTGCCAGACGATCAGGATGATTGTCGACCACGAACACTTGCGAGGCGCCCTTGATCATCGCCGAGTGGGCAGCCATCAGGCCGACCGGGCCGGCGCCATAGATGGCAACGCTTTCGCCAGGAAGCAGACCGGCCAGCTCGGTGGCATGCCAACCGGTAGGAAAGATGTCCGAGAGCATGACGTAATCTTCTTCACGCTCGGCGGCATCTTCAGGCAACAACAGGCAGTTGAAGTCGGCATACGGCACGCGCAACAGTTCAGCCTGGCCGCCTTCATGATCGCCCATGTCGGCAAAACCGTAGGCCGCGCCCGCGCTGCCAGGGTTGGCGGTCAGGCAATAACCGGTCAGGCCCTTCTCACAGTTTTCGCAGAAACCGCAGCCAATGTTGAACGGCAGGCACACCCAGTCACCCACTTTGATGCGGTCGACGCCGGCACCGACTTCAATCACCTGGCCGAGATTCTCATGACCGAAAATGCGCCCGGTCTCGAAGGACGTGCGGCCTTCGTACATGTGCAGGTCCGAGCCACAGATATTGGTGGAGGTCACTCGGACAAGCGCATCTGTCGGCTTCTGAATCTTCGCATCCGGTACGTTTTTGACACTGACGTCACGCGGACCGCTATAGACGATGGCTTTCATGTTCGGAGTCTCCTCAGTAAAAAATTCGATAGGGCCTTTCAGGGCTCACCGAATATCTGTCACAACCAGAGGACGCCTGTTCAAAGCGATTGCCTTCGCACCTGACGAATGGTCATCAATGAGCGCGAGCCAGAGCTGTGCGTGCGCATCGATCCAGGGAAATAAGGTGAACCCAGGGCGCGATATTCGCCGCAAATAAAGGATTTGCATGCATGATCTTATGGTATACCATCAGACGAAATACAAAAGCACTTGCTCCGGGAGTCGTTCATGAGCTTTGAAATTCGCAAGATCGTCACGTACACCGAAGAAACCTTTATCGAGGGCGGCAAGGCTACCGACAAGCCGGTCACCATGATCGGGCTGGCCGCAGTGATCAAGAACCCCTGGCTGGGCCGTGGTTTCGTCGAGGATCTGAAACCGGAGATTCGTGCCAGCTGCTCCGCACTGGGCGAGCTGATGGTCAAACGCCTTACCGACGCGATTGGCGGCGCGGATAAAATCGAGGCCTACGGCAAGGCTGCCGTGGTCGGGGCGGAAGGCGAAATCGAACACGCTTCGGCAGTCATCCATACCCTGCGCTTTGGCAACCACTACCGTGAGGCAGTCAAGGCCAAGAGCTACCTGAGCTTCACCAACAAACGCGGCGGCCCGGGTACGTCGATCCAGATTCCGATGATGCACAAGGACGATGAAGGGTTGCGCTCGCACTACATCACCTTGGAAATGCACATCGAAGATTCGCCCCGTGCCGACGAAATCATCGTAGTCCTTGGTGCCGCCAATGGTGGACGCCTGCACCCGCGAATCGGCAATCGTTACATCGACCTGGAAGAGCTGGCTGCCGAACAGGCTCAGTAACTTGTGAAGGGCCCGTTGCCCGACCACCTTTGTCATCTGCGCAGGAGCGATCCATGATTCAGCTCACCGCTGAACACACCCCGGCGGGTACCAGCTATCTGGCTACCGGCCAAGGTCACCCCGTGGTGTTGATTCACGGGGTGGGCCTGAACAAGGAAATGTGGGGCGGCCAGATCGTCGGGCTGGCTGCGCATTACCAGGTCATCGCCTACGACATGCTCGGCCACGGTGCCAGCCCCCGCCCCGACCCGGACACGGGACTGCCGGGCTATGCCGAACAGTTGCACGAGTTACTGACGCATCTGCAACTGCCACAGGCGGCGGTCGTCGGTTTCTCGATGGGCGGCCTGGTGGCGCGTGCATTCGCGCTGGAGTTCCCCCAGCAGCTATCGGGGCTGGTAGTGCTTAACAGTGTCTTCAATCGCAGCGCGGAACAGCGTGCAAGCGTGATTGCGCGTACCAGTCAGGCTGCCGAGCATGGCCCGGACGCCAACGCTGGCGAAGCGCTGTCACGCTGGTTCAGCCGTGAGTATCAGGCAGCCAATCCGGCGCAGATTGCGGCCATTCGACACAACCTGGCCAGCAATGATCCGCAGGGTTACCTGACCACGTACAAGCTGTTCGCCACTCAGGATATGTACCGCGCCGACGATCTGGGCGATATTCGCGCACCGACGTTGATCGCCACGGGCGAACTCGATCCAGGATCGACGCCCGGAATGGCCAGGGAACTGGCTGCGCGCATCCCCGGTGCCGATGTCGCGATATTGCTCGATCAACGCCATATGATGCCGGTTGAATCGCCACGTCTGGTCAACCAGATGTTGCTCGGTTTCTTCGAAAAGATCGGCCTCGACAAACCGGCGTCCGGTCACCATTCGATCAAGGGGATTGTTGCATGAGCCTTACCCGCTTTCAGATGTGCATCGACGGCCAGTGGGTCGATGCGCTGTCCGGCAAGACTTTCGACAGCCTCGACCCGGCGCTGGCCGAACCCTGGGCGCAACTGCCGGATGCAGACGAAGCCGATGTCGAACGGGCGGTTCAGGCCGCCCAGAAAGCGTTCGAGGGTCAGGCCTGGCGTGGCCTTACTGCCACGGCACGCGGCAAGCTGCTGCGCAAGCTGGGCGACCTGATTGCAGAAAACAAAGAGCAACTGGCGCAGCTGGAAAGCCGCGACAACGGCAAACTGATCCGCGAGACTCGCGGCCAGGTCGGCTATCTGCCGGAGTTCTTTCATTACACCGCAGGGCTCGCTGACAAACTCGAAGGCGGCACCCTGCCCCTCGACAAGCCGGACCTGTTCGCCTACACCGTGCACGAACCGATGGGCGTGGTGGCCGGGATCATTCCCTGGAACAGCCCGTTGTACCTGACCGCCATCAAGCTGGCCCCGGCACTGGCGGCTGGTAACACCATCGTCCTCAAACCCTCGGAACACGCCTCGGCCACGGTGCTCGAACTGGCGCGTCTGGCACTTGAAGCCGGCATTCCGCCCGGCGTGGTCAACGTCATCACCGGCTACGGCCCCACCACTGGCGCAGCCCTCACCCGCCATCCGCTGGTGCGCAAGATAGCCTTCACCGGTGGCGTGGCCACTGCGCGTCATGTGGTGCGCAGCAGTGCGGAGAACTTTGCCAAACTGTCGCTGGAACTGGGCGGCAAATCACCGAATATCATCTTCGCCGACGCCGACCTGGACAGCGCCATCAATGGCGCCGTCGCCGGCATCTATGCGGCGTCCGGGCAAAGCTGTGTTTCCGGCTCGCGACTGCTGGTGCAGGACGAAATCTATGACCAGTTCGTCGAACGCCTGGCCGAGCGCGCCAGCCGGATCCGCATCGGCAATCCGCAGGATGAAGACACCGAAATGGGCCCGATGGCCACCGCCCAGCAACTGGCCGTGGTAGAAGGCCTGGTGGCCGACGCGCTGGCCGAAGGTGCACGCCTGCGTCTGGGCGGCAAGCGTCCGGTACTGGACAGCAAAGGCTGGTTCTATGAACCTACGTTGTTCGAGTGCGACCACAATTCGATGAAGATCATGCAGGAAGAAGTGTTCGGCCCGGTCGCATCGGTAATTCGTTTCAAGGACGAAGCCGAAGCGCTGGCCATCGCCAACGACTCCCAGTTCGGTCTCGCCGCCGGAATCTGGACCCGCGACCTTGGCCGCGCGCACCGGCTGGCGCGGGATATTCGCTCAGGTATCATCTGGGTCAATACGTATCGAGCCGTGTCGGCCATGGCGCCTATCGGCGGTTTCAAAAATAGCGGCTACGGTCGCGAGAGCGGGATAGACTCCGTGCTGGCCTACACCGAGCTGAAAACGGTGTGGATCAACCTTTCGCAGGCGCCCATGCCTGATCCATTTGTCATGCGTTAAAGAGGCCGCTGCGATGATAGAACCCGGTATTTACAAAGAAGTCATGGCGTCATTCCCTTCGGGCGTGACGATCGTCACCACCCTGGACCCGGAGGGCAATCTGGTCGGAATCACCGCCAGCGCATTCAGTGCGCTGTCCATCGACCCGGCACTGGTGCTGTTCTGCCCCAACTATGCATCGGACACTTATCCGGTGTTGCGTGACAGCAAAAAGTTCGCGATTCACCTGCTGTCTGCCGATCAGCAGACAGAAGCCTATGCCTTCGCCAGCAAGGGCAAGGACAAGACCAAGGGCATCGAGTGGCAGTTGAGCGAGCTGGGCAACCCGCTGCTGAGCAACGCTACGGCGATCATCGAGTGTGAGCTGTGGCGCGAATACGACGGCGGCGATCACGCGATCATTGTCGGCGAGGTGAAAAACCTGATCCTGCCCGCGACACCGGTCACACCAATGGTCTATCACCGCGGCAAGATGGGCGCACTGCCGGCCATCGTCTGAGGCTGCGCAGGGCGGTTTTGGTGGTTGCAGGCATGGGCGTGATAAACTCGGCCGCGACCCGGGTTCATCCGTCCGGGCCATGCAGCAGCCCGCACAGTTTGCGGGCTGCCGACATGAGCGAGACTTTATTTCCAGTCACGTTTTTACTTTGACAGCCCCATTCCGAGCACACCCGATGAAACGCCTGCCTCTCGACGACACCTTCAAGGTCAACCGCAACCCCGTCACGCTGCGCGAGATCGTGCTGGACAAGCTGCGCAGCGCAATCATGAACTTTCAGCTGCTGCCGGGGGATCGTCTGGTCGAGCGTGATCTGTGTGACCGCCTCGGCGTGAGCCGTACCTCGGTGCGCGAAGCCCTGCGCCATCTGGAATCCGAAGGTCTGGTCGAGTTCGCCGATGCCAAGGGCCCGCGTGTTGCAATCATCACGCTGGCTGACGCATGTGACATCTACGAACTGCGTTGCGTGCTGGAAGGCCTGATCGTTCAGCTGTTCACCCTGCGGGCCAAACCCAAGGACATTCGCGCACTGGAAAAAGCCCTGGAGGAAAATCGTCAGGCGCTCAAGGAAGGCGAGCTGCAGCAGGTGATCGACTCGGTCCAGGGTTTCTACGATGTATTGCTGGAAGGCTCGGGCAATCATGTGGCCGCGACCCAGCTACGCCAGTTGCAGGCGCGCATCAGCTACCTGCGCGCCACCTCGGTATCCCAGGAAAACCGCCGCGGTGCCAGCAACAAGGAAATGGAGCTTATGGTCGAAGCCATCAAGAGCGGCGACCCGCTGGCCGCACACCAGGCATCGGTCGATCACGTACGCAACGCCGCACGCGTGGCGCTGGAATACCTCAAATCCAAACAGGACGAAGACAGCAAAGTCCGCGACATCGTCGCCCCCGTCGCCCTTAAAGAACCTCGCATAGGTCGCTGAAATGACCACGCCGCGCTTCTGCCCACAATGCGGTAGCGCTGATCTGGCTCAGCGTGTCCCGTCGGGCGATACGCACCTGCGGCTGGTCTGTGGCGGCTGTCAGTACATTCACTACGTCAACCCGAAGATCATCGCGGGTTGCATCATCGAACAGGAAGGCAGGTACCTGCTCTGCCAGCGCGCCATCCCGCCGCGCCCAGGCACCTGGACACTGCCCGCCGGTTTCATGGAAAGCGGCGAAACCACCGAGCAGGCGGCGCTGCGTGAAGTCTGGGAAGAAACCGGTGTGCGCGCCGAGATCCTTTCGCCCTACTCCATTTTCAGCGTGCCGCGTATCAGCGAAGTCTACATCGTGTTCCGCGCCATCGCGCTGGAGGTCACCGGCCAGTTCGGCCCGGAAACCCTGGACTACAGATTCTTCGCTCCCGAAGACATCCCGTGGGACAGCATCTATTACCCCGCCATCCGCCAGATACTGGAACGCTATATCGAAGAGCGTCAGGCGGGTGTCTACGGCATTTATATCGGCAACGACGACACCGGCAAGGTGCACTTTATCCGCTGAAAGCAGTTAGCGAGCCGCAAACGAAGCAGTCACAGGCGTGGTGGATTCCGCTTCTGGCTTGATCAAGCGAACGCTTAAAACTGCCCCTCGACGATCACGATCTCGGCTTCCGAAGCGCCCTGCCTGTGGCTCATCGCATGCTGATACTCGGTCGACCGATAACAGGCCACCGCCTTTTCGTAGGATTCAAATTCGATAATCACCGTGCGTTGCGGCGTGTCACGCCCTTCCAGCGCCTCGGAACGCCCTCCGCGCGCGAGGAACCTGCCACCGAACAGCTCGAAAGCCGCAGGGGCGCGCTGGGTGTATTCGCTGTACTGCTGGGGGTCGGTCACATCAACGTGTGCAATCCAATAGGCTTTCATCGCGATCTCACTGTTTCATTGATAGGCAATCTGTGAAATATTCTGTCTTATGGTATACCACGATTCATCCACCCATAAAACCGGGAACTGACTATGGCGTTCGATCGCATCGAAGACATCATTGAAGACTACCGCCAGGGCAAGATGGTGTTGCTGGTCGACGATGAAGACCGGGAAAACGAAGGGGACTTGCTGCTGGCCGCCGACTGCTGTTCGCCACAGGCAATCAGCTTCATGGCCCGCGAGGCGCGCGGTCTGATCTGCCTGACGTTGACCGACGAGCACTGTCAGCGTCTGGGCCTGGAGCAGATGGTGCCCAGTAACGGCAGTGTATTCGCCACCGCGTTCACGGTGTCCATCGAAGCGACCACGGGGGTGACGACGGGCATCAGCGCGGCAGATCGTGCGCGTACCGTTCAGGCCGCCGTCAACCCGCAGGCAGTACCGGAAGATCTGGTGCAGCCGGGCCATATCTTTCCACTGCGCGCCCGTGACGGCGGCGTGCTGACCCGCGCCGGGCATACCGAAGCGGGCTGCGACCTGGCCCGGCTGGCCGGCTTCACGCCAGCGTCGGTCATCGTTGAAGTCATGAATGATGACGGCAGCATGGCCAGAAGACCCGACCTGGAAGTGTTCGCCAAAAAGCACGGCATTCGTATCGGCACCATCGCCGACCTGATCCATTACCGCCTGAGCACCGAACACACCATCGTCAGAATTGGCGAGCGTGAACTGCCGACCGTGCACGGCACCTTCCGTCTGTTCAGCTACGAAGACCGCATCGAAGGTGGCGTGCACATGGCCATGGTGATGGGCGACATCCGTCGCGACGCCGCCACACTGGTGCGCGTGCATGTTGTCGACCCGCTGCGCGACCTGGTCGGTGCCGAATACAACGGCCCTGCAAACTGGACGCTCTGGGCTGCCCTGCAACGTGTCGCGCAGGAAGGTCACGGTGTGGTGGTGGTGCTGGCCAATCACGAATCGTCCCAGGCGCTGCTGGAGCGCATTCCGCAGCTCACCCAGCCGCCCCGCCAATACACCCGCTCGCAATCACGCATTTATTCGGAGGTCGGTACGGGCGCACAGATCTTGCAGGACCTGGGCGTCGGCAAGCTACGTCACCTCGGCCCGCCGCTGAAATACGCAGGGCTGACCGGCTACGATCTGGAAGTGATTGAAAGTATTCCGTTTACCGGCTGACCAGGCAAACGCTCAGCGCGCGAGCCCGGTAATCCGCCGCCTGCACCCACAGGCGCTGACCAGAAAACCCACCGTGAAGGCGTTTTGACAGGGCAAAACGCTTGCAGAAAGTTTGGAATACCATAATATGACATTCCATAAATACAAGAATTGGTCAGACGCGCCCTACAAGGGACAGCACTAATAACAGCACCTGACCTGTACAAGGTTTCAAGGCCCATTGGACCTACTGCTCCCGATTACGCGGGCAAGAAAAGCCCGCTCAAAACACAACAAATGAGGGCGTAAAAATGGTGTTGAACAAACGTGCAACAGCAGTCCTGGCGGCCGGCGTGCTGGCTTTTTCGAGTGTCGCCGCCATTGCCGCCGAGAGCGTCAATTTCGTCAGCTGGGGCGGCTCCACGCAAGACTTCCAGAAGGAGGCCTGGGCGGCTCCATTCAGCAAGGCCAGCGGCATCACCGTCGTGCAGGACGGTCCTACCGACTACGGCAAACTCAAGGCTATGGTCGAAAGCGGTAACGTGCAGTGGGACGTTGTCGATGTCGAAGCCGACTTCGCCCTGCGCGCCGCCAGCGAAGGCCTGCTGGAGCCTCTGGACTTCACCGCCATCAAACGCGACGAGATCGACAAACGCTTCGTGACTGACCACGGCGCCGGTTCGTTCTTCTTCTCCTTCGTGCTCGGCTACAACGAAAGCAAAGTGGGCGCCAAGGCGCCTGTGGACTGGTCCGCGATGTTCGACACCAAGACCTACCCGGGCAAACGCGCGCTGTACAAGTGGCCAAGCCCCGGCGTGCTGGAACTGGCCCTGCTGGCCGATGGTGTAGCGCCCGACAAGCTTTACCCGCTGGACCTCGACCGCGCCTTCAAGAAACTCGACACCATCAAGAAGGACATTGTCTGGTGGGGCGGCGGTGCGCAGTCCCAGCAACTGCTGGCTTCCGGCGAAGTATCGATGGGGCAGATGTGGAACGGGCGGGTCTACGCCCTGCAACAGGATGGCGCCCCAGTGGGGGTGAGCTGGAAGCAGAACCTGGTCATGGCTGATTTTCTGGTCGTCCCCAAGGGCGCGAAAAACAAGGACGCCGCGATGAAATTCATCGCCAACGCGACCAGCGCCAAAGGTCAGGCAGACTTCTCCAACCTCAGTGCCTATGCCCCGGTCAATACCCAGAGCGTTGCGCGCCTGGACTCTACGCTGGCACCTAACCTGCCGACCGCTCACGTTGCCGATCAAATCACTCTCGACTTCGCATACTGGGCCAAGAACGGCGCTGATATCGCGACACGGTGGAACGAATGGCTGGTCAAGTAAAAATGACAGCGGTTGCTCCTCGTCAATCCATGCCGGCCGGGGGTGCTTCCAGCACCGCTGGCGCGGCCAGCCAGAAGGCGCCGGGCATGCAGCCATCCCCTTCCCTCGCACAGCGCTGGCGCTGCAGCCGTAATCTGCTTCCGGCCCTGATCTTCCTCGGACTGTTCTTCTTCGCGCCGCTGATCGCCCTGCTGCTGCGCGGCGTGCTTGAACCGGTGCCGGGCCTTGGCAACTATGAGCAACTGTTTGCCAACTCGGCCTACTCGCGGGTGCTGCTCAATACCTTTTCCGTAGCCGGTCTGGTGACGCTGTTCAGCCTGCTGCTGGGCTTCCCGCTCGCCTGGGTGATCACCCTGGTGCCGCGCGGCTGGGGACGCTGGATTCTCAATATCGTGCTGCTGTCGATGTGGACCAGCCTGCTGGCCAGAACCTATTCCTGGCTGGTGCTGTTGCAGGCCTCCGGAGTTGTCAACAAGGCCTTGATGGCCATGGGCATCATCGATCAGCCGCTGGAAATGGTGCATAACCTGACCGGTGTGGTAATCGGCATGAGCTACATCATGATTCCGTTCATCGTCCTGCCGTTGCAGGCGACCATGCAGGCCATCGATCCCATGGTGCTGCAGGCGGGTTCGATCTGCGGGGCCAGCCCGTGGAGCAATTTCTTCAGAGTGTTTCTGCCACTGTGCCGCCCGGGGCTGTTTTCCGGAGGCCTGATGGTGTTTGTCATGTCGCTCGGTTACTACGTCACCCCGGCCCTGCTCGGTGGCGCGCAGAACATGATGCTGCCCGAATTCATCGTCCAGCAGGTGCAGTCGTTCCTCAACTGGGGGCTGGCCAGTGCCGCCGCTGCGTTGCTGGTGCTGATCACGCTGGTGCTGTTCTACTTCTACCTGAAGCTCCAGCCGGAATCACCGGTCGGCGCCAGCAACGCGAGGTAAACCGCCATGCTCCTGACACCCAATGCCATGAGCTCCGGCTTGCGTACGGGCCTGTACCTGACCACCGGCCTGATCGCGCTGTTCCTGTTGCTGCCGATCCTGTTCATCGTCCTTCTGTCGTTCGGTTCGTCGCAGTGGCTGGTGTTTCCACCGCCCGGCTGGACGCTGAAGTGGTATCAGCAGTTTTTTTCCAACCCGGACTGGATGGCTGCGGCCATGTCCAGCTTCAAGGTCGCGATCCTGACCACCCTCGCCTCGGTGGCGCTGGGCCTGCCCACTGCGTTCGCACTGGTGCGCGGCCGGTTCCCGGGGCGTGACTTTCTGTATGGCGTATTCACACTGCCGATGATCGTGCCGCTGGTGATCATCGCCGTCGCGGTCTACGCGCTGTTTCTCAAGCTCGGTTACACCGGCACGCTGTTTTCCTTCGTCGTCAGCCATGTGATTGTCGCCTTGCCGTTCACCATCATCTCGATCATCAATTCGCTGAAGCTGTTCGATCAGTCCATCGAGGACGCCGCGGTCATCTGCGGCGCTTCTCGCTTGCAGGCCATCTACAAGGTGACCTTTCCCGGCATCCGCCCGGGCATGATGGCCGGTGCGCTGTTCGCGTTCCTGGTGTCGTGGGACGAAGTGGTGTTGAGCGTGATGATGGCCAGCCCGACCCTGCAAACCCTTCCCGTGAAAATGTGGACCACCCTGCGTCAGGACCTGACGCCGGTCATCGCCGTCGCCTCAACGCTGCTGATCGCCCTGTCGGTGCTGATCATGTTCATCGCCGCGACCCTGCGTCGCCGCAACGAAGCCAGGAGTACTTCATGAGTGCCGTGATCAAAGACCCCGCCCATCAGCAACAGAACACACTGGTCAGCCTGTGTAATCTGAACAAGCACTACGGAAATTTCGCCGCCGTCGACGACATTTCCCTGGACATCCAGGACGGCGAATTCCTGACCTTCCTGGGCTCCAGCGGCTCGGGGAAAAGCACTACGCTGTCGATGCTTGCCGGCTTCGAAACACCCAGCTCGGGCGAGATTCTGGTGGGCGGCAAATCGCTGGTGAATGTACCGCCGCACAAGCGTGACATCGGCATGGTGTTCCAGCGCTACTCGCTGTTCCCGCACCTGTCGGTACGCGACAACATTGCCTTCCCGCTGGCGATCCGCAAATTGCCTGCGGCCGAGCGCGAGAAGAAAGTCGATGCGATGCTCAAGCTGGTTCAGCTGGAAGCCTTCGCTCATCGTCGCCCGTCGCAACTGTCAGGCGGCCAGCAGCAGCGGGTTGCCATCGCCAGGGCACTGGTTTACGAGCCGCGCATCCTGCTGATGGACGAGCCGCTGGGCGCACTGGACAAGAAACTGCGCGAAGACCTGCAGGACGAACTGCGCCAGTTGCATCGCCGACTGGGCATCACCATCGTCTACGTGACCCACGACCAGGAAGAAGCCATGCGCCTGTCACAGCGCATCGCCATCTTCAGCCATGGCAAGATCGTCGGTCTGGGCTCGGGCTATGACCTGTATCAGGACCCGCCGAATGCCTTCGTCGCCTCGTTTCTCGGCAACTCGAACTTCCTCAGGCTCAAGGCCCAGGGCAATGCCGTGGCGACGTTCGAAGGCAGCACACTGGCGATTCGCCTGACCGCAGGGCTGAAGACCGATCAGGACGTGCTGCTGATGGTGCGCCCGGAGAAAGCCCAGGCACTGAGCGTGTCCCAGGCAGCGGCCATGCCGCTCGAAGCAGGCTGGAACGAGGTCAACGCCACGGTCCATGAAGTGCTTTTCCTCGGCGAGAGCCAGACGTGCTCGGTGGTTACTGCAGGAGGCACTGCCATGACCGTCAAAGCGCTTTCCGCGAACGGCATGTCGCTCAAGGTGGGCGACCCGATGCGCGTGCGCTGGGCCGCTGCCGACGCCTGCATCTACACCGAGTGGACAGACAGCGACCTGAACAAGGCAGCTGGCACCCACTGACGGCGCATTGCGTGCCTCAGTGGTTGACGGGCGAAGGATGCAGGGCAAGGTAGTCGCGCAGAAACTCCACCGTGACGCGGACCTTGGCCGAACTCATCAGCGGTGACGTATGCACCGCCCAGATGTCTGCATCCTGACGGTAATCCGGCAACACCTGAACCAGCCGGCCCTCGGCCAGGTCAGTGCGCACATCCCACAGCGAACGCAGTAACACCCCGCGCCCGTCCAGGCACCACTGGCGGGCGATTTCGCCGTGGTTGGTGGACAGGCTGCCGGTCACCTTGACGGTTTCGGCACCCTGCGGCCCGTTGAGGTGCCAGATGCCGAACGGCCGGTCGCGCTCCTTGATCACCAGGCAATCATGATTGGCCAGCTCGCCAAGATTAAGCGGCGTGCCATGACGGTTGAGGTAGACGGGGCTCGCGCACAGAACACGCCAGTTGCTGGCCAGATGCCTGGCGCGCAGCTGCGGGGCGATTTCGTTGCCGACGCGGATATCCAGATCGACGCCCTCCTCGACCAGATCGACCAACCGGTCCTGAATGTCCAGACGGATATCCAGCTTCGGATAACGCGCGGCCAGTTCCGACAACGCAGGCGCGACGAAACGGCGGCCAAAGCCCTGGCTGCTGACGACCCGCAACAAGCCACTCGGCTCGCCATGCAGGGCAGCCACTTCGTCGCCCATCTGCTGCACTGAATCAAGCATGCCTCTGGCCCACTCGTAGACGCGCTCGCCATCTTCGGTAATCGACACCTGCCGGGTCGAGCGGTGCAGCAACACCACACCCATGCCCTGCTCCAGCAAACGGATGCGCTTGCTGACATAGGCAGCGGACATGCCCAGCTCGTCCGCAGCCCCGACGAAACTTGAACGCCGGGCCACATGAACGAACACATTCAAATCATCGAGGCTGGGGTATTTATTCACGATTCGTGTTTTCTCAGTCCATTAATCAGCTGATTATCTTTATATCGTGCGCTTATAGCATGGATGGCCTGTGCAACTCATTCATCGCCCATCCGTAATGGATGGATTCATAGAGAGCGCCGCCATGAACAACAAGAAACTGCGTATTGCTGCCATCGCTGGTGACGGCATCGGCCTGGAAGTGCTGCCTGAAGGTGTACGCGTGGTGCAGGCCGCCGCCGCACGGCACGGGCTGGAACTGGAGTTCGAATACTTCGAATGGGCCAGCTGCGATTACTACCTGAAACACGGCAAGATGATGCCGGACGACTGGTTCGAACAGCTCAAAGGCTTTGACTCGATCTTCTTCGGCGCCGTCGGCTGGCCGGAAAAGGTCCCGGATCACATCTCGCTGTGGGGCTCGCTGCTCAAGTTTCGCCGCGAATTCGACCAGTACGCGAATATCCGTCCGGTGCGGCTGTTTCCCGGCGTCCCCTGCCCGCTGGCCAATCGCGAACCGGGCGACATCGACTTTGTCGTGGTCCGGGAAAACACCGAAGGTGAATACTCGTCGCTGGGCGGGATCATGTTCGAAAACACTGAGAACGAATTCGTGTTGCAGGAATCGGTGTTCACCCGTCGCGGTGTCGATCGCATTCTCAAGTTCGCCTTCGAGATGGCCAGCAAACGCGAGCGCAAGCACGTGACCTCGGCGACCAAATCCAATGGCATGGCCATCAGCATGCCGTACTGGGACAAGCGCACCGAAGCGATGGCCAGCCAGTACCCCGGCATCAGTTGGGACAAGCAACACATCGACATTCTCTGCGCCCGTTTCGTGCTGCAACCAGAACGCTTCGACGTGGTAGTGGCGTCCAACCTGTTCGGCGACATCCTCAGCGACCTCGGCCCGGCCTGCGCAGGCACCATCGGCATTGCGCCGTCAGCCAACCTCAATCCCGAGCGCCACTTCCCGTCGCTGTTCGAACCGGTTCACGGCTCGGCCCCGGACATCTTCGGCAAGAACATCGCCAACCCGATCGCCATGATCTGGTCGGGTGCACTCATGCTCGAATTCCTCGGCCAGGGCGACCAACGCTTCACCGCGGCCCATGACGAGATTATCACGGCCATCGAGCAAGTGATCGCCAACGGCGACGTCACACCGGATCTGGGCGGCATGCTTTCGACTCAGCAAGTCGGTGCGGCGATTGCCGAGCGGGTTTCTGCAGTCCGTTAAGTGTTTTACTCAACGTTCGCTGGCTCGCTGCGCTGTTCCAGCAACTCGACAAAGCGAGTCAGGCTGCGCGACACCGTGCCGCGTCGCCAGATCAGCCAGGTGTGCAGATAGCGAAACTTCTCGGACAGCGGCCAGATACTGACGGTGGCACAGCCGGGCATACTTTCCAGCATGCTGCGCGGCATCAGCGCCAGCCCGGCACCGGCGCTGACGCAGGCGAGCATGCCGTGGTAGGACTCCATTTCGTGGATCTTGCCCGGCACTGCCGCGTCTTCAGTGAACCAGCGTTCAAAGTGATGGCGGTACGAGCAGTTGGCACGAAACGCATAGATACTCTCTCCGCTGACATCGCGCCCGCGCTTGACCGGCGCATGATTGAGCGGCGCGATGATGACCATTTCTTCTTCGAAGACTGGCACACCCTCGAGCGATGGATGCTGCACCGGCCCGTCGACGAAGGCAGCGACCAGCCGACCGGCCAGCACGCCGTCGATCATGGTTCCGGACGGGCCGGTGGAAAGGTCCAGTTCGACCTTGGCGTTCTGCTGGTTGTAGGCGGCCAGCAGCGCAGGAATTCTGACCGCAGCCGTGCTTTCCAGCGATCCCAAGGCAAAAGGTCCCTGTGGCTCCTCGCCGGAAACGGCCGAGCGCGCTTCCTGCACCAGATCCAGGATACGTCGAGTGTAGTCGAGAAAATTCCAGCCGGCGGGAGACAGGCGCAAGCGGTGCTTCTCGCGAATGAACAGGTCGACGCCCAGGTCCTGCTCCAGTTGCTTGATGCGCGTGGTCAGGTTCGAGGGCACTCGATGGATGTGCTGAGCGGCGACGCTGATGCTGCCGTGTTCAGCCACCGCCTTGAAGATCTCCAGCTGAACCAGATCCATATCATTCTCCAAACATGAACGTTACGATCATTATTATTCAGTTTTAGAAAGCATTGCACGCCTATATTCTGGTGCCACTTCCACCTCAACAGGATGGCGCAATGACTACTGTCACCAGCAACACCCATGCAATCTCGATCAACCCTGCCACCGGCGAGCAGATCGGCCACTACGCGTTCGAATCCGCCGCTGCGCTGGATCACAGCCTGTCGCGAGCGGCTGCCGGTTTTGCAGGCTGGAAGCGCACACCGGTTCAGCAACGTGCACAACTGATCGTCGCCATGGGTCAGGCCCTGCGCGATGACGTCGAAAACATCGCACGCATGATCAGCCAGGAAATGGGCAAGCCCGTCACCCAGGCCAAAGGCGAGGTCGAAAAATGCGCGCAGTTGTGCGACTGGTACGCGGCGCAAGGCCCGGCGATGCTGGCGGCCGAAGCGACGCAGGTCGAGAATGACAAGGCGCGTATCGAGTACCGTCCGCTGGGCCCCGTTCTCGCGGTAATGCCATGGAATTTCCCGATCTGGCAAGTGCTGCGCGGCGCGATTCCGACCCTACTGGCTGGCAATACCTACGTGCTCAAGCACGCGCCCAACGTAATGGGTTGCGCTTACCTGATGCTCGACGCGTTCAAGCGTGCCGGCTTCCCGGAGGGTGTGTTCGAAGTCATCAACGTGACCCCGGAAGGCGTTTCAAACGCCATTGCCGACCCGCGCATCGCAGCGGTCACCCTGACCGGCAGCGTGCGTGCCGGCCAGGCCATCGGCGCGCAGGCCGGTGCGGCACTGAAGAAGTGCGTGCTGGAACTGGGCGGCTCCGACCCGTTCATCGTGCTCAATGACGCAGATCTGGATCAGGCTGTGAAGGCAGCGGTGATTGGCCGCTTCCAGAACACCGGGCAGGTCTGCGCAGCGGCCAAGCGGCTGATCATCGAGCAAGGTGTGGTCGAGGAGTTCACCCGCCGGTTCGTCGAGCAAACGCGTCGACTGGTGACGGGCGATCCCCTCTCCAGCGAAACCTACATTGGCCCCATGGCGCGCTTCGATCTGCGCGACGAGCTGGATACTCAAGTGCAGGACACGCTCGCCGAAGGCGCCACCCTACTGCTAGGCGGCAAAAAGGCGGAAGGCCAGGGCAATTATTATCAACCGACCGTGCTCGGTGACGTTACCGACCGGATGACCTCGTTCAGGCAGGAGCTGTTCGGGCCGGTTGCGTCGATCATCACCGCACGCGACGCGCAGCACGCCCTGGAGCTGGCCAATGACAGTGACTTCGGCCTGACCGCGACGATTTATACCCGCGACCTGCAACTGGCCGAGCGCATGACCGAGGAACTGGAAACAGGTGGTGTGTTCATCAACGGCTACAGCGCTTCAGACCCGCGCGTAACCTTCGGCGGTGTGAAGAAAAGCGGCTTTGGCCGTGAGCTGTCGCACTTCGGTGTACGCGAGTTCTGCAATGCGCAGACCGTGTGGCGGGATCGTCACTGAGGGTCCAGCAGGTAAACAGCCGTTGCAGGACTGACCAGCGCTGCGATCCGCATTGCTCACGAAGAGGCTGGTGCAGCCGCTGGATATCTGCTGATCAGTCAATCTGCCTTCGCGAGCACGCTCGCTCACGCGGGAGCAATGTGTATGCAGTGAGTGAGCTTGCTCAGAAGAGATTGGTGCAGCCTCTGGGTATCTGCTGATCAGTCAGTCCGCCTTCGCGAGCAAGCTCGCTCCCACAAGAGCCATGTGTATAGGAGTGAGTGAGCTTGCTCAGAAGAGATTGGTGCAGCCGCTGGGTATTTGCTGGTCAGTCAGTCTGCCTTCGCGAGCAAGCTCGCTCCCACGTGAGCGGTGTGTGGGAGTGAGTGAGTGAGCTGGCATCCACGGGAGCCGGTGTGTATCGGGGAGTGGGAGTGAGCTTGCTCACGAAGAGGCCCGTACGGTCGGCGAAGATCGTCAGAGTCAGACATCGCGATTATTCGTCGCCCGTTTCCACCACCGCAGGCTCACCGATCGTGTAGAAATGCCCACCCGCGACGTAATGCAGGCTGCGCCATTTCGGATCGGCTTTTTCAAATTCCCAGTGCCCGTCTTTGAACACACGGGTATCGGCCCAGGCGCCGACGACTTCGCCGATGAACAGGTCGTAGGTCTGCTGATTGTGCGGCTCGGGAATGACTTTGCAGATCAGCCACGCCGAGCAGCCTGCGACCAGCGGCGAGTCGTGACCGTCGATGCGGAACAGGTCCACGTTGGCCTTGTCCAGCTTGTCCGGGGTGAAGACCTTGCTCTGGGTGCCGACGTCGAAGGTCATCTGTAATTGATCCAGATTGGGCACCTGCAAGGCAAAGTAGCCGCTTTTCTCCACCAGCCCACGGGTCTTGGTCATCTTGTCGATCACCAGCGTCACCTTCGGTGGCGAGAAATCCAGCGCGCAGGCCCAGGCCGCAGCCATGACGTTGTGCGTGCCCTCGTGGCTGGATGAGACCAGCACAGTCGGCCCGTGGTTGAGCAAACGGTAGGCTTTTTCCAGCTCGACAGGACGAATATGATTGTCCACTTGAAACCCTCGAAAACATGATTCGTGCCGCTACCGGCAAGGCAGCGAAATAAGGCATTGTGCGTACATCAGCAGAACTGCAGGTTGCGCCAAGCAAGCCGCGCGCGTCCTCTCCTTTCACCCACTCATAAGGTTTCGGATTGAGCAGGATAGACAGCCAGATACCCGAAGTGTTCGCCCTGGTCCTCGCAGCGGGCCGCAGCAGGCGCTTTGCCGGTGACAAACGGCAGGCGCTTCTGCCCTGCGGGCGGACCCTGCTGACTGCAAGCCTGGAAAACGCGCAAAACGCATTTGGCAAAACCGCTGTGGTATTGCGCCCTGATGACCAAGCGGATGCATTGGGGATTGCCTCGAACGTCATGATTATCCGCAGTGAACACGCCGAACTGGGCATGGGCCATAGCCTGGCCAGCGCGGTTGCGGCAGTGATGGACTCCTCTGCCGATGCGCTTGCCATTGTCCTCGCGGACATGCCCTGGATACAGCCGCAGACCCTGCATGAACTGGCCGGAATGGCCGATCCTCAGCGCATCGCCCTGCTCATGTATGAGGGCCAGCGCGGCCACCCGGTGATCATCGGCAGACAATTCTGGCCAGCGCTGCTGAAGCTGGAAGGCGATCAGGGCGCGAAGGCCCTGATCATCGACAACCCGGAGGCGTGTGACGTACTGCATTGCGATGACCCTGGCATCCTGCGCGACGCAGACACCCCGTCAGCGCTGGCAGAAGCCTGCCGGCAACACCTCACACTTCGGCGCGACTGACACCATTGGCCACCCGCAGGATGTCAGCCATCACCGCAATGGCGATCTCGGAAGGAGTCTTGCTGCCCAGATTCAGGCCGATGGGCGCATGAATCCGGTCCAGTACCTGAGCGTCGAGCCCGCCAATCCGCCCCAGACGCTCCAGACGTTTACTGCTGGTGCGCATCGAGCCCATCGCGCCTATGTAGAACGCCTCGGTACGTACCGCCTCGAGCATGCTCAGATCGTCAAGCTTCGGATCGTGCGTCAGCGCCAGTACGGCCGTCGAACTGTGGCAGCCGCCCTCGGCAATAAACACCGCAGGCAGCACGCCGCGCACCTCGACACCCGGCATTGAAAACCCTGAGGTGACCTCGACACGAGGGTCACAGACGATGACCTCATAGCCCATCGCAACGGCAAAACTGGCGCAGAACTCTGCTACCGGCGACAGCCCGGCAAGCAGCACGCGATACACAGCGCCCATGCGGATGCTGATGCGCTCGCCATCGATCTGCACCCGCGACTCGCCCATCGTCGCAGTCCCGATCTCTCTCTGCACACCGCCCAGGTGCACCTGCCTGCTGACCAGTTCGCGCCCGGCCAGCGCCTGCTCGATGGCGGCCAGATGTGCATCGGCTTCAGGGCCTGACGCGATGAACTCAATCAACACATCCAGCACACCGCCGCACGGTAGGGCCCGCGTTGGCGCGAAGCCGCCGTCGCCGTAGCGAACCACCTGATTGACTGGCTCGAACTGCCCCGCAGCGACGCGCTCTAGAAAATCCTCTTCCACGCAACCACCGGACAGAGAGCCGCGATGCTCGCCGCTGCCCAGCGCCACCAGCATCGCTCCCGGCCCGCGCGGGGCCGAGCCGAATGTGGAAAGAACCGTGCACAGCCAGACGGGCTTGCCGCTGGCCAGCCAGTCACGCGCCTGTTGTACAACCTGCAAATCAAGCTGTTTCATGACTACAACCCTGCCATCAGTTTTTCCTTGCTGATCGGCAGGCTGCGCACGCGTTTGCCCGTCGCGTGATACACCGCGTTGGCCACCGCAGCGGCCAGCCCGGTTACACCGATCTCGCCGATGCCTCGTGCGCCGAATTCACCCAGGTTGTAGTCCGGATAATCGAGCAACAGGACGTCGATGTCCGGTTGATCGGCATGCACCGGCACCACGTACTCGGCGTAATTGTTATTGACCGGCATGCCGCTGCGAGGATCGTATTCACCGGCCTCGAACAAGGCCATGCCGATGCCCATCACAATCGCGCCTTCCACCTGATTGCGTGCCGCCAGCGGGTTGACCACTTTGCCCACATCAATGGCGCTGACCACCCGCGAGACGCGCAGGCTGGAAATACCAGGATCCCAGCGCACCTCGACAAAATGCACACCGAACGAGCGGAATGAGTACTTGCCCGATTCAGGCATGCCGCTCTGGAAAGTGCCCTCGGCACGCGACAGACGTTGACCGTTCAGCACATCGACGAAGCTCGCACGCTGCTCGCCCATGACCAGTTGACCGTTCTCGACCTTGATCGCTTCGGCGTCCTGTCCGGCGAACACTGCATCCTTGCTGACGGCGTACTGGCGCAGCTTCTGCAAAGCTTCGCGGGTGGCGCCGGCAATCGCCGGCATCACGCTGGCGGTGACCCAGGAGCCACCGGACACCGGGCCTGCCGGGAAGGAAGAGCTGCCCAGTTCCACTTCAACACGCTCCATGGGAATGCCGGTCAACTGGCTGACGGTCTGCGCGACGATGGTGTAGGTGCCGGTGCCGATGTCCTGCAAGCCGCACTGAGCCAGCGCCGTGCCGTCGGAACGCAGAATAACCCGCGCATCGGTGGGCACCTGATAGGCTTCCCAGTTGCAGGCGCCCATGCCGTAGCCAATGATTTCATCGCCTTCGCGCATCGAACCGACGTCGGCCTTGCGCGCGTGCCAGCCAAACCGCTCGGCTGCCTTGTCGATGGCTTCAGGCAAGTGATTGCTGGACCACGGCAGGCCTGCGCTCTGATCCTTGTCAGAGAGGTTCAGCTTGCGGAATGCCAAAGGGTCCATGCCACTGGCCAAGGCCATTTCATCAATGGCCGACTCCAGTGCAAACAGGCCCGGTGCCGCACCCGGCGCACGCATGGAGGTCGGCGTGCCGCGGTTGATGGGGCTGATCTTGTGGCTGACCAGCACGTTATCGCAGGCATACAGACTCTTGGTCACGCCACCGCAGTTTTCGGTGTAGTCATCGAGCATCGAGGTGTTGTTGAACGACTCGTGACGAATCGACACCAGCTTGCCGCTCGCATCAGTGGCCAGACGCAGGCGCTGGCGAGTTTCCGGGCGGTGGCCGACGGTGGTGAACATCTGCGCACGCGGCAACACCAGTTGCACCGGGCGCCCGGTGACTTTGGCAGCGGCGCAGGCTGCGACCGAATGCGGCCACGGCCACAGCTTGCCGCCAAAGCCCGAGCCAATGAAGGGCGCGCGCACTTCCACACGGTCGGGGGAAAGGTCAAAGACGTTGGCCAACAGGTTGCGGTGGTTGACCACGCCCTGGGTGCTTTCATAGACAAACAGCTTGCCGTCCTGCCACCACGCGGTACTGGCGTGCATTTCCATCGGGTTGTGCACTTCAACCGGTGTGGTGTAGGTCTGATCGACTTTCACTTTTGCGCCGACGAAGGCGCTGTCCGGGTTGCCTCGATTGTGCCCTGCACCGCCATCGCGGGCGCCATTGACACGCATACCCTCGTCAAGGTCCTTGACCGCCGGACGCTCGTCGTAATCAACCGTCACGCGATAGGCCGCCGCCCTCGCCTGCTCGAAGCTCTCGGCCACCACCAGGGCCACGAACTGGCCTGGGTAGTAGACACGGTCATCCTCGAACGGCAGGCGATGCTCGTCTGCCTTGCTGGCCGAGAGCATCTTGGCAAAGCTCAGCTTGGTGTTCGGAGTACGGTGCAACGAGGGGAAGTTGTCATGATGAAAGATATCGACCACGCCAGGCATCGCCTTGGCCTGCTGATCCTTTATCGCCACTACACGCCCGTTGGCGATAGTGCTGTAGACGCCATAGGCGTAAAGCATCTTGCCCATCGGATGGTCTGCGGCATAGCGCGCCTGACCACTGACTTTCTTGCCGCCGTCGATACGACGCTGCGGCACACCAATGATGTTTTCGCTCATGAGATATTCCTAGGCCGTAAGGTCACGAAGGTTGCGGACGATGACCTGCTGACCCAGCGGGATCTTGAAGGCGTTGTGTTCATAAGCCCGCGAGCCCTTCATCGCCAGCGCTGCGACCTGCGCGAAGGTGTCGAGGTCGGCACGTTGACCGATCAGCGCACGTTCGGCTTCCAGGGCACGCCATGGCTTGGTGCCCACGCCGCCCAGCGCAATGCGCGCATCGGCAATGCGTTTGCCGTCCATCACCAGAATCACGGCACTGGACGCCAGGGCGAACTGGTAAGAAGTACGGTCTCGCAGCTTCAGGTAAGACGAGCGGCTGCCTGATAGCGGCGCGTCGAGGGTCACATGAGTAATGAGCTCATGGGGCGCCAGGGCATGTTCGCGCTCTGGCGTATCGCCGGGCAGCAAATGAAAGTCAGCGAACGGGATATCACGCGAGCCATTGGCGCCCTGGACGGTAACCTGCCCGCCGATGGCCGCCATGCCGACACACATGTCTGACGGATGCGTGGCAATGCAGTGATCGCTGGTGCCCAGCACCGCGTGCACACTGCGGTTCATCCCGCCGATGGCTGCACAGCCGGAGCCCGGTTGGCGCTTGTTACAGGCTGAAATACCGTCACGGAAATACGGGCAGCGCACACGCTGCATGAGATTGCCGGCGGTGGTCGCCTTGTTGCGCAACTGGGTCGAAGCACCGGCAAGAATCGCTTCGGACAACACCGGGTAGCGCTGCTGCACCAGCGAGTGGCTGGCCAGGTCGGTATTGCTGACCAACGCACCGACGCGCAGGCGCCCATCAGGCAGCGACTCGACCTGTTTCAACGCCAGATGATTGATGTCCACCAGCTGCTGCGGCTGCATCACGTCGAGCTTGACCAGATCCAGCAGCGTGGTGCCACCGGCGAGGTAGAAGCGTTGCCCGTCACCGGAGGCTGTGTTGAAAGCCTGCGCGGGCGAAGCGGCGCGAGCGTAATCGAAAGTTCGCATCAGGCGGCGCCTCCCATTTTCGAGCGCGCAGACTGCACGGCAGACAGAATGTTCTTGTAGGCACCGCAACGGCAGATATTGCCGCTCATGGCCTCCCTGACGCTGGCGTCGTCGGACGCAATGTTCGGGTCCTTGAGAATTGCGACCGCGCTCATGATCTGTCCTGAGGTGCAATAACCACACTGGTAGGCGTCGTGTTCCCAGAACGCTTCCTGTACCGGGTGCAGCTTGCCGTTCTCGGCCAGCCCTTCGATGGTGGTAATGCTGTCGCCCTGATGCTGAACGGCGATCGACAGACAGGAGTTGATCGCCAGGCCGTTGACCAACAGCGTGCAGGCGCCGCACTGACCATGATCGCAGCCCTTCTTGGTGCCCGTCAGTTGCAGGCGGTCACGCAGCACATCGAGCAGAACCGCATTGGCCGGCACGTTCAGGGTATGAACCTGGCCATTGACCTTCAACTGAATGCGCTGCTCACCCGCTGCGGGTGCGTCGCTGTCTTCGACCACGGGGGCCGCAGGTGCCAAAGGCGCCGCCTGCAGCATGCCGTCGGAAGGTATCCAGGTAGACAGCGTGGCCGCTGCAATGCCGGACGCACCGAACTTCAGAAAGTTTCGGCGTGAGGGCTGCACGGCACTGCTGTCGACAGCAGTTTCCTTGTGCTTCTTGGGTTCGGTCATCAGGATCACTCGGTAATAGCCGTCGCTGCTGTAAAGCGACGGGCGTTATGGTGTAGTCAGCGGCGTGGGCGTACTCCTGCTCACTGACGTGCTGCCTGTATTTCAGGGGGGTGATCAAAGCCAAAACGCTATCACCCGTTATAAGTGTTTAACTGGTCTGCGCTTCTAAAGTTCCAACTGTTTGACGGACGCCTGTATCCGAACATTGCAACCACGGACGTGGCGGCCGTATACGGACCCTAACAGGAGGTCGGCGCGCTGATTAGTCAGGCAAATGCACACGTCGTTATGAGCCTGGCTCATGAATGCACAAGAGCCGGATGAGCGTGCTATTCGGGAGATGTCTGGATCGAGCGTGGATCGAGCGGCAGCGATATACGCCAGGCGGCTAAAGACCCGGAGGAAAATGACGATACAGATAGGCAGTGGAAGGCCGTGAAGTGTCTAAATCAAGCCATTCGTGGCCAATTTGATGATGGCACCTCGCAACGGGGGTGCACATTATGCGAAAATACCGCGTCTTTGCCGGTATGCCACCGAGGGTGTGTCGCAGTACGCGTCGATAAAATTGCGCGTCAAGCGTGCCTCCATGCTCCGATGCGGCGTCTCAGACTCCGTGAACAGGCTGACCAGGTGTGTCTCGCAAGTAGCTCAGGGAGGAAGACTCTCGGGCATCGCAGCACACCAACAGAGCAAATGTCACTCATGACGCTGAATCCAATGATGATAAGAAGTCAGCGCAGCAGGACATAAATTGAGGTCTCGAGCGGTATTATATTGGCCTTGTATGTCCACCTCTAGTCCCCGTGGGTGCGAGTGTTTGTCGCAGGCTTCGCTGCATGTGACAGGCCGTTTCCCCAGGAGTAGTCGGCGGATGGCGTTTATCAGATGGATGACAGAATGTTTAAGAAAGTGAACACGGCCCTCCTGGGTCTGGCCATTTCCATGGGCCTGATGCCCGTGCAGGCGGCTGAAACCAAGAAAGTCGACGTACTCCTCGTCGGCGGCGGCATCATGAGTGCCACCCTCGCCGTCTGGCTCAACGAGCTGGAGCCGAGCTGGTCGATGGAAATGGTCGAGCGCCTCGACGGCGTCGCCGAAGAAAGCTCCAACGGCTGGAACAACGCCGGTACCGGTCACTCGGCGCTCGCCGAACTGAACTACACCCCTGAAGACAAGAACGGCAACGTCGACATCTCCAAGGCCATCGAGATCAACGAAGCGTTCCAGATCTCCCGTCAGTTCTGGTCCTGGCAGGTCAAGACCGGCGTTCTGAAAGACCCGCGCTCGTTCATCAACTCCACGCCGCATATGAGCTTCGTGTGGGGCGACAACAACATCCAGTTCCTGCGCAAGCGTTACGCAGCATTGCAAGCCAGCCCGCTGTTCAGCGGCATGCAGTACTCCGAGGACCACGAGCAGATCAAGAAGTGGGTCCCGCTGATGATGGAAGGTCGTGACCCGGCACAGAAGCTGGCCGTGACCTGGAGCCCGATCGGCACCGACGTCAACTTCGGCGAGATCACCCGTCAGTTCGTCTCCAATCTGAAAGCCAAGCAGAATTTCAATCTGCAGTTGTCGAGCGAAGTCCAGGACATCAATCACAACGACGACGGCACCTGGCGCGTCAAGTACAAGAACCTGAAAGACGGTACCGTTACCGAGACCGACACCAAGTTCCTGTTCATTGGTGCCGGCGGTGCAGCTCTGCATCTGCTGCAGGAATCCGGTATTCCGGAAGCCAAGGAATACGGCGGCTTCCCGGTCGGCGGTTCGTGGCTTGTCACTGACAACCAGACCCTGGCCATGCAGCACATGGGCAAGGCCTACGGTATCGCGTCCACTGGCGCGCCACCCATGTCGGTTCCGCACCTGGACACCCGTGTTCTGGACGGCAAGCGCGTGATCCTGTTTGGCCCATTCGCGACCTTCTCGACCAAGTTCCTGAAAAACGGTTCCTACTTCGACCTGCTGACCAGCACCACCACGCATAACGTGTGGCCGATGACCCGCGTCGGTATCGAACAGTACCCGCTGATCGAATACCTCGCCGGTCAGGTGATGATGTCTGACGACGATCGCTTCGCTGCTCTGAAAGAATACTTCCCGAACGCCAAAAAAGAAGACTGGCGCCTGATGCAAGCCGGTCAGCGCGTACAGATCATCAAGCGCGACGAAGAGAAAGGCGGCGTTCTGAAGCTGGGTACCGAAATCGTTGCTTCCAAGGACGGCAGCATTGCCGGTCTGCTGGGTGCTTCGCCAGGTGCTTCGACTGCAGCGCCGATCATGCTGGGCGTGCTTGAGAAAGTCTTCAAGGACAAGGTAGCGACTCCGGAATGGCAGGCAAAACTGCACCAGATCGTGCCTAGCTACGGCACCAAGCTGAATAACAATCCGGACCGTGTTGCTGAGGAATGGGCTTACACATCCGAAGTCCTGCAGCTGACTCCGCCACCGCCGGTGAACAAGACAGGTAATGCTCCAACACCTGCACCTGCTGCCCAGCCAGCGAAAAGCAATCCAGCCAGTGACATGGCGCTCTAAGGCTTTCACAGCTTGAGCAAAGCCCCGCCAGACCCTGTCTGGCGGGGCTTTTTTTTGCACGCCGTTGCACAAGCAAACCCTGCCGACATGAAAACACGTCGAACTCTTCGCTGCGTTCATTCCTCCAATCAGGACGACACACAGAGAGGAACTGCAATGAGCAAGCATACTGACAAGCCTTACAGCTACACGCCTGAACAGTCCGCGCCAACGACAGACCAGTCCGGCAAGCCGGTTGATGTGGTGCGCAAGGACATTGCGCAGGAGACCCCAGAAACCGAAGGCGTGGACAAGGTCATCACCCCGACGTCCATCAAGGAAAAAGAGCAGGATGCCGAAACGCTTCGCGCTAAAAATCGTGAGCTCGAGCGCAAGTTGAACGGCCAGGGCTGATTGCCCAGCGGGTCCATAGCAACCCACCCTTGCCGATAATTCGCTAAAAACGGCAGGCAGGGCCTTAAAAGCCCATACCTGCCAACTGGCAGGCATTTCCCCTCATAGTCAGTTAAAACCACGCGTCCAACGGGCACCTGTTATGGTGACCCACTTCCTTCTATCTCTGGCTTGTATAAGCAGAGCGCATCATCCAGGTCTCCACGCCGCACTTTCGCGGCAACCTCGCATTTTCTTGCGCTGTCCATCCGGGCCGCTGGCCGCCCAAATTTCCGTTGCGGCCGACAAAAAATCATCTGAATCGCGTTCAGCGTCGAACGACTGCGCTTCGTCCCAAGCAGCGGCTGGCTGTTCCCGGCTGAAACACCCTGTGGAGTTCACGCAATTGATCAAGGACATGCTGGATGCAACGCCTGACGCAGCGCTTGAAGCTGCGCTTACCGAATGTGCCCGAGAGCCGATCCGTGTTCCTGGCGCGATTCAGCCGCATGGCGTATTGCTCAGCGTTGCAGGCGATCCCCTTTGCATTGAACAGGTCAGCGCCAATTGCGCGACAGAACTCGGAATGGCCGCTGACGAGTTGCTGGGCAAGCCTTTGTCATGGCTGCTGGCGTCCGAACAGTCGGCCCTCGTCGACCATGCGTACAGCCACCCCGCTGCCCCAAACCTGGACCCGATAAAACTGACGATCGGAACGGCCCACTACAGCGCCTCGCTGCAGCGTACCGACGACGTGCTGATTATCGAGCTGGAGCCTTTCGTGGAAACCGGTCATGGGCAGTCCAGAATCATTACCAGGGTGTTGCGCAACCTGCAGGCCGCCACCACGCTGGAAACGCTGTTCGATATCAGTGTGCACGAGATTCAGGCGCTTACCGGCTATGACCGGGTGATGATTTACCGGTTCGAGCCCGAGGGTCATGGCAAAGTCGTTGCGCAAGCTCTGACCGGGCCACTGCCCAGCTACAGCGGCTTGAACTTCCCCGGTTCGGACATTCCCGCCCAGGCGCGAGAGCTGTATCGGCTGAACTGGATCCGGGTGATTCCGGACGCTACCTACGTTCCCGTGCCCCTGATACCGACCCTGCGCCCGACGACAGGGGAACCGCTCGACCTGGGCTTCTCGACGCTGCGCAGTGTGTCTCCGGTGCATTGCGAATACCTCAAGAACATGGGCGTGCGCTCGTCGATGAGCATATCGCTGCTGGATGGCGGCGAGCTCTGGGGCCTGGTTGCCTGCGGTCACCCCGAACCGTTGTTGGTCTCCAGAGAGCTGCGCGATGCCTGCGCGATGATCGGTCAGTTACTGTCGGTGAAAATTTCTGCCATTGTCGCGACTAATATCCAGCGCGAGCGGGAAGAGAAAGTTGTCCTGCTCGGGCAACTGGCAGACGCCATGAGTCGTGCCAATCACGAAGTGCTCGACGGGCTGGTGAGCCGGCCCGAACTTCTCATGTCGCTGACACTGGCAGACGGTGCGGCTGTGCTGATTGACGAACAGGTTCACCTGTTTGGCACCTGCCCTTCAATCGAACAGGTGCGTGAGCTGTACACCTGGATACGCGACACCGGCCTGGCACATCAACGGACCAGACTGCGGGCGACGGGCTTGCAGGGGTTGGGGGTTTTCCACACCAACTCCATGCAGAGGGAGCTTGCCAACAGCGCCGCTTACAGAGACGTCGCGAGCGGCGTCATCGCGTTCACGCTGCCCAAGCCGATTGATAACGCAGTGATGTGGTTTCGTGCCCAACTCACCTCGACGATGAACTGGAGCGGCAACCCGACCCACCATGTCAGCACCAGCCTGGAGAGTTCCGCGAGCCATCGCCTGCACCCAAGGCAGTCTTTCGATATCTGGGAGCAGGAGGTTACCGGCATTGCCAGCCCGTGGTCGCGCGCAGATCTGTATGGCGCTGAAGACATTCGTCGTTCAGCTCTGGAGAGCGACCTGGAACGTCAGGTGCAGCGCGAACAGGAGGCGGTTCGTTTGCGTGATGAGCTGGTCGCCGTGGTCTCCCATGACCTGCGCAACCCGATGTCGATCATCATCATGCAGTGCGGCATGATGCAACGCTGGGCGGTGGGCGACACGCACTTTGAAAATCGCAATATCCGGCGTGCGCTGGGCACCATCGAGAAAGCCACGACCCGCATGAACAGCCTGCTGGAAGACCTGCTCGACACCGCGCAGATCGAAGCCGGCCGT
The DNA here is from genome assembly GCF_017833005.1 of Pseudomonas sp. PvP027. Taxonomy (NCBI): domain Bacteria; kingdom Pseudomonadati; phylum Pseudomonadota; class Gammaproteobacteria; order Pseudomonadales; family Pseudomonadaceae; genus Pseudomonas; species Pseudomonas sp. PvP027. Next base: position 644,213 of record NZ_JAFIBK010000001.1, read on the forward strand.
TATCAGCTCTCGCGCCTGCCGCTGAGTGTCACCAGCCTGCTGGAAGAAGCCTGCAGCCTGCTGGTGATGCTGACCACCGAAAAGAACATCGAGCTCAACTGCACCGCCGCGCAAGGCCTGGTGATCGATGCGGACCCGGAGCGAATCTTTCAGGTGCTTTCCAACCTGGTCGGTAACGCCATCAAGTTCACCCCGAAAGGTGGCCGAATCAACATCGACGCGGTCGCCGATCAGAACGAAGTGCTGTTCAGGGTCAGTGATGACGGAATCGGCATCCCGGTCGAACACCTGCCTTTCATTTTCCAGCGCTACTGGTCCGTCAAAGAGGGCAACCCACGCGGCAACGGCCTTGGCTTGTATATATGCCAAGGCATCATCACTGCCCACGGCGGCCGTCTGTGGGCCGACAGTTCAGTAGATTCGGGAAGCGTATTTTCCTTCACACTACCCGTGCATCAGGGGCTGGACGGTGTTGGCGAAACGACATTTCTAAAGCAGAGCGGTACGACTCATCGGCTGGCGCAATCGATCTCCAGCAAGCTCGAACGCCAGCAACTGGAAGATCGTCTGACCCGCGCCGGTTTGCTGAACGAACTGAACCACCGGGTGAAAAACACCCTGGCGACCGTCCAGGCCATAGCTTCTCTCACCGTCAATAGCTCTGCGTCGCTGGGCTCCTTTCACAAGAGCTTCGATGCGCGCCTGTTTGCCCTGAGCCAGGCGCACGATGCACTGGCGCGTGCAGAATGGATTTCCACCGAACTGGTCGACCTGATAGAGCAGTTGCAGGAGGTAGACGCGGGGGTACACAGGATCAGTTTCGAAGGCGATCCGGTGACCCTGGAACCGCGTTTTTCACTGACACTTTCCATGGTGCTCCATGAGCTGATGGCCAATGCAGTGCAACACGGTGCACTTTCTTCTGCGGCAGGCCAGGTGACGGTGACCTCTACGCTGACGGCCGAACACACTCCCCCCACGCTGAAGATCGAATGGAAAGAAACAGGCGGCCCGCCGGTCGTCGCAACCACTGTGAAAGGCTTTGGCTTGCGCTTGATACGCCGCAGCATCGAGCGAGAACTCAAAGGCCAGGCCGACATGCAGTTCGCCCGTACTGGGATCATCTGGTCAATGCTGATCCCTTGGCCAGACAAACCGGAAAGTAGCTTATGAGTTCAGAATCAGACGATCAGACCTCGCTCCCCAAAGTGCTGTTGGTGGAAGACGAGACCATGCTCGCGATGTTGATGGAAATGATGCTCGAGGACTTGGGTTTCGCGACCGCCTACCACGCAAGCACGCTGAACGACGGCGTTGAATATGCGCGTCACGGCGAGTACGACCTGGCCATCCTGGATATCAACATTATCGGCGGCAACTCGTTCCCGATAGCCGCCGCCATTGCCGACCGCGGCATACCCTTCATGTTTTGTTCCGGGTACGGGCGGCTGGGGATCCCCGACACGTGGATTGACCGGCGCTGCGTCGCCAAGCCGTTTAGCGCCGAGCAACTGAACGAAGCATTGCATGAGCTGCTTCAGGTCTGAACACCACGGCCGTTGGCGACCGTCACCTGGCCCTAAGGTGTGCAACGATTGACTGCAGCGTGAGCGCGTCCCGGACAGCGGCTCCGCTGGCCGTGTTGTCGAAGATGCACCAGGTGTCGATTCCCGCCGCCACAGCAGTCGACATCTGCCCAGCCAGACCGTCCAGACGCTCGACCGAATAGGCGCTGTGATAAATTTTCGGCGCACCGTGCAGGCGCCAATAGTGAGCCCCCTGCCAGCCACCGGGCAGGTGTCCTTCACTGATAACGCCAGGATCGGCAGCCACCTGCGCAATGCGATGCTCGATCAGCAGCGCCTGAGCCTGCCGCCAGGATTCATGGCGCGGTTCCAATACCACCCTCCCGGCGTACTGACTGCGTAATGCTCTGAAAAACTCGTCAGCTATTGGTGGTGCGTATTCCAGTGAGGGCGGAAGCTGGACCAACAGACAGCCCAACTTGTCACCCAGCGCAGTACATTGAGAAAGAAACGTGGTCAGCGCGACCTCGCATCCTCGCAGGCGGTGTTCGTGAGTGATGAGTTTCGGCACCTTGACCGAGAAGCGAAACCCGGCGGGCACCGCCTGCGCCCAGTGTGCGTAGGTCTGAGCGCGGTGAGGGCGATAGAACGAGCTGTTGATCTCGACCGCGTTGAAGCGCGAGGCATAGCGTTGCAAGTGGCTGCCTTCGTCAGGGAAGTCGGGCCAGTGCTCACGCGCCAGGCTCCAGCCTGCACAGCCGATATAAAGTCCCGGCATCATCAATACAGCACCTTGCCGGCCTCACGCATGAAGATTTCAACGGTCTTGGGACCGACACCGGCGAACTCGCACAGTCGCTTCTCGAAGTGCGCCCGGTCCTCACTCACTTCGCGGATTCGGCCTATCTTGCCCGCGTAATCGTCATTGAGCTTGGCGCACAGCGCAGACAATCGATACGCCGTTGACTCGTCGTAGCGCACGTAATGGGCCTGCCCGAGCATGGCGACCAGCTCTCGGTGAGTGCCGTGAGCAAGCTTGCGCGGGGTGTCGCGCTGGTGTTTTTCGACGATAACGCGGTAGGCCTCGCAGGCTATGTCGGCCTGAATGCGCTTGCCCATCAGGAAGCTGGCGACAAACCACTTGAACAAGGCCTTTTCGAGGTCCTCGCTGAAACAGATATTCAACTCTGCAGCATCAATGGTTCGTTTCATGACGTCTGTTACACCTCGCTGCTGCAGCCACCGGACGCGCCGTTCGAGCACGGTCCTTGTGGTACAACCGACCGCTCCTCATCAGCAGGGGTTTTCAAATAACGTCGAACGGGCGACAGACGGTATTCGGCTTGACTGCCAAGTGAACAAAGTCGCTGCGGTGCTGGCTGCCGGTCAGGGCGCTCCGAACAGCATGGTCCAGTACACGCCGTAGTCAGCGTTGGTAGCTGTCGCATAAGCTGCGCCGACTTCGGTAAACATCGGGTTCATCAGGTTGGCGCAATGCCCCGGGCTGGCCAGCCAGCTCGCCATGGCCTTGCTGGCCGTGCTCTGCCCTGCGGCGATGTTTTCACCGATCTGCCGTCCGCCGTAACCGGCAGCACGCGCGCGATCCGCTGGCGAGTCATTATCAAAACCGCGGTGGGTAAAGTAATTCTCGCTGGCCATCGACTGGCTGTGCCCCTGCGCGGCAGTTTCCAGTGTGGTATTCCAGCTCAACGGCCGAGCCGACGGAAAAGGCCGCTTGCCACACAGGCGTGGCTCGGCACGCGCGGCATTGACCTGCGCCAGCAGCGCCTGTGCAGCCGAGCGCGCATCTTCAAGGCTCTCGTCGATCAACGGCTTGGCCAGCACCACGCGCCAGTCACCACCCTGCCGGGTGATGCCGATGTCAGCGTATTGCGGATCGAGCAACGCGCCGCAATAGCGGCTCCTGAGCATGTCGAAGGCTGCACCGGCGCTTTGCGCGCCGGCCAGTCGCAAGGTCCGCACAGTGACCGCCTGATAGCCGGATGCCTTGAGTGAATCACGTAAATTACCGCTGAAGCCGATCGGCAATGCCACGCTGGAATTGAGCGCCAAGGCTCTGGAGATGTTTGTGGTCCGCGCTTCGCAACGCTGCGGTTGGCCCCGGAAATCGTTGATCGCCTGGACCAGTTGTCGCTCTTCGGCAGCGCTGACAGAGCCCGCGTACAGGGGCAGCAACGGGACCAGGTACAACCAGGTGCGCCAGGAAAAATGGGGCAATGCGGGCATGAGAACGGACTCGAAGAGGAAAGGCGTGGCATGCATTTCAGCGTCGAAATAAGACCCGGAAAATCGCTTATGGTTCACGCTGCCCGCTTGAGGACGGCAACGCCATGCGCTACAGCTTGCCGATCTCTCCAGTGGCCTCACCAATGCTGGCAAGCGTTACTTCCATATCATCGATAGCCTGTTCAAGTGCCGCGAACGATTGTTGAATGGCCTCCCTGTCGTCCACTGTCTGATGGCCGCGCAGGCTGTCGGCACGCTCGAGTTCACTGAGTTGCAGATCACCCACTTGCTCGCGCAACGATTGCAGGGTTGCGCAGACTGACCTGAACTGCTGCTGGCTGCTATTACTCATGTTCGCCTCTTGGCTGATCCAACAGATGTCTCATTGAGACCCCTCCTCCACGCAATGCTCCATCTTTTTTGCAGAAAGTGTTTATTGCAGCTTCAAGCCGCTAACAGCGCCGCCGGTCCAGTCCAGTCCCGATCGTTTTGAATTTACCTGCCGCGCGACGCTCTGCTGTTGATACCTGCACCTGTAGAGAAAGGAATCCTTGACCATGGCCACTGCCGAGACTTCATCGCTGCGCCGGGCCATCACGGCGCCCATGCTGACCCTGTTCATCCTTGGCGACGTGCTGGGGGCCGGCGTTTACGCGTTGGCAGGCACGATCGCCGGACGCGTCGGCGGAGCCATCTGGGCGCCCTTGCTGATCGCCCTGTGCTTTGCATTGCTGACCGCGGCGTCCTACGCCGAACTGGTGACCAAATACCCGCGTGCAGGCGGAGCCGCGGTGTACGCCGAAAAAGCCTTCGGCAAACCGCTGCTATCGTTTCTGGTTGGCTTTTCCATGGTTGCGGCAGGCGTTACCAGCGCCGCCGGGCTGGCCGTGGCGTTTGCCGGCGATTACTTCCAGGCGCTGCTCGACTGGCCTGCGCAGTGGGTCTGTGTGGCATTTCTGGTCATCGTCGGCCTGCTCAATGCACGCGGTATCAAGGAATCGCTTTCAGCCAATCTGGTCATGACGGTCATCGAGCTGAGCGGCCTGCTGATGGTGATCGCAGCGGCAGTATGGTTCGTCAGCCAGGGGCAAGGCGTGCCACAACGGGTGTTCGAACTGGATACCGCCTCACCTGCTACAGCGATCCTCGGCGCATCGCTGCTGGCGTTCTATTCGTTCGTGGGCTTTGAAACTTCGGCCAATCTTGCCGAAGAGATCAAGGATGTGCGCAGGGTCTATCCACGCGCCCTGTTCGGCGCGCTGCTGGCCGCTGGCGCGGTCTACATGCTGGTCGGCGTGGGTGCAGCGATGGTCCTGCCCGTCGAGCAGTTGAAGGATTCGCAAGCGCCACTGATGGACGTGGTCAGTGCCTCGGGCCTCGGCATACCTGCGCCCTGGTTTGCGGTCATTGCATTGATTGCTGTCGCCAACGGCGCGCTGCTGACCATGATCATGGCCAGCCGCCTGACCTTCGGCATGGCTCGCGAAGGCCTGTTACCTGCGGTGATGGGGTCGGTTCTGCCCAAGCGCCGCACGCCGGGGCTGGCGATTCTGGCGACCACGCTGGTAGCCATTGCCCTGTCCTTCACCAGCACCCTGACCATCCTCGCCGAAACCGTCGTGCTATTGCTGCTCTTTGTGTTTCTCAGCGTGAACGTCGCCGTGCTGGTACTCAAGCGCGACAAGGTCGAAGCCGGGCACTTTCAGGTCCACTGGGTTATTCCGCTGCTGGGCATTCTTTCGTGCCTGTTGCTGCTCACCCAGCAAGGTCCTGGAACCTGGCTGCGGGCAGGCATCATGCTGGCGGTTGGTGCTGCGCTTTACGGACTGACCCGGCTGGGCAGCTCGGCGCTCGCTTCGCATTCCCGCTGAAACGCGACAGGCACGAATCAAGAGCGCATGCAGGAGAGGTTTGCTATTTCAACTACCACAGTAGTGACACTTTTGGCGGTTGATGAAGCGTAACAAGGGACTGAATCCGGTATGAAACCGCGGCGCTGATTCATTAGAACCAGCGCCCTGTTCAAGTCAGCGACGCTTCATCCGGTCAATGATCACCGCCAGCAGCAAGATCGTGCCGCGAATGACGTACTGGTAGAAGGTGTCGATGTTCTTGAGGTTCATCGCATTCTCGATGATCGCCAGAATCAGTACACCGGCGATCACATGACGGATCATGCCGATACCGCCACTCAGCGAAACACCACCCAACACGCAGGCAGAAATGATCGTCAGCTCGAAGCCCTGCCCGATCATCGGCTGTCCCGAGGTCATGCGTGAGGCCAGCACCACACCCGCCAGCGCACCGACCAGGCCGTGGACGGCGAAAATGATTATCTTGGTGCGGTCTACGTGTACACCCGCCAGCAGCGCGGCTTCCTGATTGCCGCCGATGGCCATGGTGTTGCGCCCGTAAGTGGTGTAATTGAGCAACCAGCCGAAAAATATGAAGCAGGCAATGGTGATCAAAATCGGTACCGGCACGCCGTATACCTGGCCGTTGCCAAAGATGAAGAAATCCTCGTTGGAAACGCCGACGGCCTTGCCGTTGGAGAAAATGTACGCCAGGCCGCGCACGATCTGCATCGTTGCCAGGGTGGTGATCAGGGCGTTGATGCGCAGCTTGGCGATCACGATGCCGTTGATCAGGCCTACTACCAGGCCGAGTGCCAGGGCTGCCGAGACACCCAGAAACACACTGTCGGTGTCGCGGATGACGATACTGGCGATAACCCCGGAACAGGCCAGCACCGAACCGACCGAAAGGTCGAAGTGCCCGGACGCCAGGCAGAAGAGCATGGTGCAGGCAGCGATACCTACAGTGGAAATCGCCAGGCCCAGGCCGCGCATATTCAAAGGCGACATGAAGTTATCGATGAACACGGCACACAGCAAGAAGATCCCCACGGCAGCCAGGAGCATCACCCAGTCATCGGCAAAACGACGCAGGTTCATGCCCTGACGGGGAGCCTGCAGGCTGGATTCGGTAGACATACGCACCTCTTTTTTATTGTTCATGGTCAGGGACCGATTGTCAGCCGCGCGTGCGAGGCAGAGCCAATTGCAGGAGTCGCGACTCGTCAGCCTCGTCGCGATTGAGTTCGCCGGTGATGGCGCCTTCGCTCATCACCAGAATACGGTCAGAAATGCCCATCACTTCCATCAGATCGCTGGAGACCACGATCACCGCAATACCGTCCGCGGCCAGGTTGTGAATGATCTCGTAAATCTCGGACTTGGCCCCGACGTCGATCCCGCGAGTCGGCTCGTCCAGCAGCAGGACTTTCATGGGCATCGACAACCAGCGACCGAGGATCGCCTTCTGTTGATTGCCGCCGGAGAGGTACATGATCTGCTGCTCGGGCGACGGCGTCTTGACGTTCATCGACTTGATCTGGCTGCGCGCGTTGTCACGCTCCCAGCGGCCCTGAATCAGGCAGCCAAGGTTCACGTGCCGGGGGCGCGCACCGATGTTGATGTTCTCCGCAACGCTGGACAGCGGCACGATGCCTTCCTTCTTGCGGTCCTCGGGGCAAAGCAGAATTCCGGCTTCGATGGCATCACGCGGTGACTTTAGTGTCAGCGGTTTGCCGTCCAGTTGCAGGGTGCCTGCAGAGCTGCGGGTAAGCCCCGAGAGCAACCGGAACAGCTCGGTACGCCCGGCGCCGACCAGGCCGAAGAAGCCCAGCACTTCGCCCTTCTGCACGGCAAAGGTGACCGGCTCATGCAAGCCGGGCCCCAGCAGGCCGGTCACGCGCAGGCTTGGCCCCTGATGCTGGCGCGGACGGTAGTTGTAGATGTTCTGGATATCGCGACCGACCATGCAGGTCACCAGTCGGTCATGGTCGAGATCGGCCATTTGCTCGAACGTTTTGACAAAGCGCCCGTCCTTGAACACCGTCACCGCATCGCAGACACGGAAGATTTCTTCCATGCGATGCGACACGTAAAGAATCACTCGGCCCTCGTCGCGCAGGCGCACGATGATTGCCATCAGTCGGTCGATCTCACGCGCCGACAGGCTACTGGTGGGCTCGTCGAAGGCAATGACATGGGCATTGCGCGACATGGCCTTGGCGATCTCGACCAATTGCCGCTGGCCCAGCGAAAGGTCGCCCAGGCGTGTACGCGGGTCAATCTCGTCAGCGAGGCCCTTGAGCAGTTCGCCGGCACGACGGTACATCGCACCGCGATTGATCAGACCGAAACGATTGGGCATGTGCCCGAGCAGCAGGTTCTCGGCAACGGTCATTTCCGGCACCAGATGCAATTCCTGGTGAATCACCGCCACACCCGCCGCAATGCTCTCGGCGGTGGACTTGAACTGATAGCTCTGCTCGCCGATCTGCAAGGTGCCGCTACTGGGCTGATAAGAGCCGCCGAGCACCTTCAGCAGCGTGGATTTACCGGCACCGTTTTCACCCATCAATGCGTGGACGCTGCCAGGACGCGCTTCGAAACTGATATCCGAAAGCGCCTTGACGCCGGGAAAGACCTTGCCGATGCCGTTGAAGCGCAAGGCACCACCTGTGGCGTGTTGCTCGATAGCCTGTTGCATGAACCAATCTCCTCGCACGTGTGAGGGGCCTGAACATCAGGCCCCTCGTTCAGCTCACTTCCACAGACCGATTTTGGTCAGCACTTCCTGGAAGTTTTCGCGAGTGATCAATGTCACATCATCCATAGCGGTGTACTTGGGCGGCTCGACCCCCTTGGTGACCCAATTGAACACGTATTCGGCCGTGCGGTAGCCTTCCTTGTCAGGGCTAGGCAGCATCGAACCAAAGAAGCCGCTTTCTTTTTTCTTCAATTCATCGATGGCATCGGTGCCATTGATCCCGATCCCTATCACGTTTGTGGCAGCGAAGCCGGCGCCCGAAGTGGCACGTACGCCGCCCAGTACGGTGTTGTCGTTCATGCCACCGATGATGAGGTTCTTGGCTTCGCGTGGCAGCTTCGGCAGAGCCGAGTTGGTAGCGTCCATGCCTCCAGGAACATCAAGTGTCTTTTGCGGAGAAAACAGAATGTGGTCGGCTGGCAAGCCTGCTTTTTTCAACGCATCCACCGAGCCGTCAGTGCGTTTCTTGCCGGTATCGAGTTCGCTGTAGGTGTTGATGATCGCGTAGGTGTTTTTCCAGTCGCCCTCATCCCACTTGCGATTCTTCGCTTCAGTGGCCATGGCGGCGCCCTGTTTCTGGCCCACTTCGAAAGCCGCCATACCGAGATACGGCACATCCTCCATCGGTTTACCCTTCGCATCGACGAAGCGGTCGTCCACGGCCATGACCTTCATGCCATTAGCTTTGGCCTTGGCGACGATGGCAGGGCCCAGCGAAACGTCAGGTGGGCAGATCACGAAACCTTTGACGCCGTTGGCAGCCAGGTTGTCGATCGCGGACAGGGTCTTCTCGCCGTCGGGAACGGCAATCTTGATGACGGTGAAGCCAAGCTCTTTCCCGGCTTTTTCGGCGAATTGCCACTCGGTCTGGAACCAGGGTTCTTCAGCCTGCTTGACCAGAAAGCCGATTTTGACTTCTTCAGCAGCGGATGTGATGCCACTCATGCCCAGAATGGCAGTAGTGACGGCGGCACAGCACAGGGAACGAATCCCGTGACGACTCAACATAGCTAACTCCTTATTTTTATTGAATAGCTACAGCGACCAGCGAGGTGGCGATTGCAAACGCCGAAGCGTCCAGAACCGATCAAATAGTCATACCATATAACGAGTGACCGCTATGTAACCTAATGTCACCCTTGCCTCAAGCATCATGCTGGCGTCGCAAAAAAGACGCCGGCGCGACATTTTTCTCACCCGTTCATCCGGCGAAACGCTGACACGGCGTGCCCTTTACGCCGACCTGCGCCATTAGCAGCGCGCCGTCAAAGCGACCATTCGCATCGGAAGGTGCGGCACTGGTGACGTACAGCGTCTGCAGGTCAGGACCGCCGAATACACAACTGGTGGGATGGCTGACCGGCAGCTCGATAACGCGGTCAACGCTGCCATCCGGGGCAAAACGGATCAGGCAATTGCCACCCCAGCGCGCATTCCAGACATACCCTTCGGCATCCATCGCCGAGCCGTCGGGTGAGCCTCGATCGTGTTTTGCCGCCCATACCTTGCGTGGCCCCAGAGCACCGTCTGCAAGCACCGGATAGTGATAAATGACGTCGTCCAGGGTATCGGCGCTGTACAGCACGCTACCCTCTTCATTCCATAGCAGGGTGTTGACGATGCCCTGCCCGTCCAGCAAACGGGTCACGCGAGCATCAGGTTCAACGCGGAACAACCCGCCGGAACGACGCACTAAAGGCACGTCGCCGCCCTCGGCATCGATGTTGTTCTGCATGCTGCCAAGCCAGAGATGGCCGCGCGCATCGCACCGGGCTTCGTTGGCGCGATTGCCGGGGGTGGGGTCTGCCACGCAGAACGGCAGCAAAGACGTCTTGTCGGATTCCAGGTCCAGGCGATAGACGCCGCTGGCCAGTGTCACCAGTGCATCGCCCTGTTCGGTCGGAATAAATGCAGAGACCGGCTCGGGCATGCGCCATTGACGGATTTGACCGGCGACCAGCCGACACACCAGAAATCCGGAAATGTCGACCCAATACAAAGCCTGCTCGGCGGCATCCCAGAAGGCGCCTTCGGCCAGCTTGAAACGGTGCTCGGAAACGGGCAGCCAGTTCATGAAAAATGTCCTTTGTTATTGTTGTAAAGGCACTTTTGGATATTTGTGTCGCGCTCTTGTCCAACCTCTGCCAGCGCCGAGCCGTTGCATGGCGCGGGCTGCCTGACAAAAAAAATCGGCAGATCGGCTAAGGTGGCTCAGAAGCCTTCAGCGACGATGGCACTACTAAATAGTATTACAATTTATTTTTCAAGCTCCATTTTATAGGCTATACATCCATGCATCGGCTTGAATCCGATCAAATAGTCTTACCAATAACAATAAAAGCAGGCAGATCAGATGAAAAAACATGCGCTCCTCAGCACCCTTGGACTGTCCTTGATGATCAGCACCCTGACCGCACAGGCCGCCGCACTCTCCAGCGAACACAGCACGTTCGGCCAACTGCCCGACGGCTCGGCCGTCGAAAAATACACTCTGCGCAACAGTCACGGCGTGCAGGCCAGCATCATCACCTATGGCGCGACGCTGCAATCGCTGCTGGTACCTGACAAGGCCGGAAAGGTCGAAGACATCGTCCTCGGTTTCGACGATGTTCAGGGCTATCAGAACAACGGGACGGTGTATTTCGGCGCGACCATCGGCCGTTTCGGCAATCGGCTGGCTGGCGGCAAATTCAGTCTGGATGGCAAAACCTATCAGGTCCCGCTCAACGACAAGACCAACGCGCTGCACGGCGGCACGCAGGGTTTTGACAAGCGACTTTGGAAGGCAGAAGAAACCAAGACTGGTGATTCGGTCGGCGTGAAACTGACCTATCTGTCGCCGGACGGCGAGATGGGTTTTCCGGGGGCCTTGCTGACTGAAGTGACCTACAGCCTGAATGAAAAAAACGAGCTGAAGATCGACTATCGCGCCACCACCGACAAACCGACGGTGCTGAACCTGACCAACCACAGTTATTTCAACCTCGCCGGCGCTGGCAGTGGTGATGTGCTCAAACAGGTCGCCACCCTGCACGCCTCGCACTACACCCCGGTCAACGACAAGCTGATCCCGACCGGTGAATTGCCTGCTGTGGCTGGCACGCCCATGGATTTCCTCAAGCCCACCGCGTTCGGCAAACACATCAAGGATGATCATCAACAGCTGAAATACGCCGAACCCAAGCAAGGCGGGTTTGATTTCAACTGGGTGCTCGACACCAAAGGTGACGTGAAGAAACTGGCCGCCGAGGTCAGCGATCCGCAGTCAGGCCGCAGACTGCAACTGTTCACCACAGAGCCCGGCGTGCAGCTGTACACCGGCAACTTCCTGGATGGCAGCATTCACGGCAAGGCTGGCAAGGTTTACCCGCACTGGGGTGCCTTTACGCTGGAGACGCAGCACTATCCCGACGCGCCCAACCAGCCGAAATTCCCCAGCACCCGACTGGATCCTGGCAAGGCCTACACCCAGACGACTGTGTTCAAATTCCTCAACGACTAAAGCATTGAGCTGCCTGGCGCCTGCAATCAGGGCGCCGGGCAGCTTCAGGCTTACTGATTGCGCTTCATTGCCGCAGTCAGGGTATCGACGTTGTAACGGAACATCTTCGCGTAGGTTGACGCCGGGCCGTCGGCTGGCGACAAGGATTCCACGTACAGTTCACCCCCTGGTTGAGCGCCACTGGCTTCGGCTATCTGCTTGACCAGACGCGGGTCGCTGGAGTTTTCGAAGAAGTAGGCACTGACATGTTCGGTCTTGATCTGACGAATCAGTTTCGACACATCGGCGGCCGACGCTTCCGATTCGGTAGACAAGCCCAGCGGCGACAGGAAGGTCACCCCGTAGGCATCGCCGAAGTAGCCAAACGCATCATGAGAGGTAAGGATCTTGCGTCTGGCAGCCGGAATCGAACGGATCTGATCGCGAGCGTAGGTATCCAGTTGCTGCAGCTCGGCCATGTAGCGATCACCATTGGCCTGATACACGCTGGCCCCTTCCGGATCGGCTTTCTTCAGCGCTGCGATAATGTTGCGCACATAAATCACGCCATTGGCCGCGCTGTTCCAGGCATGCGGGTCGACAATGCGCTTGCCGTCCTCATCCATGCTGCGGGTCTTGATGCCTTCGGACAGCACCACCGGCTGCCCCTTGTAGCCTGAAGCCTTGATGAGACGATCCATCCAGCCCTCCAGATGCAGGCCGCTGACAAACGCAAGATCGGCGTTTTTCAACGCCTGGGCGTCACTGGGTGTCGGCTCGTAGACGTGTGGATCGCCATTCGGACCGATCAGCGATCGAACGTGCACACGATCACCGCCTACCGTACTGACCATGTCGGCAATGACCGTAAACGAGGCAACGGCTTCCAGCGGTTTGGCCTGGGCCAGGCTGGCGAATGCCGACAGCGCCAGTGCAGCCAGGGAACTCAACATCATCAATCGTTTCATGACGTACCTTTTCAGTGAGCCAGGTGAGGTTTGGGAAACAGCCGACGCACGATGCCCGTGCGCCCGAACAACAGGGAGGTGCCGTAGAACGCACTGGCCGTGAGCACGATGGCCGGCCCCGAGGCGACGCCAAGATGGTAGGAAACGATCAGCCCGATCAGCCCGGACAAGGTCGCCAGCAGCGTTGAAATGACCATCAGACCACTCAACGAGTTGGTCCAGAAACGAGCGGCGGTTGCCGGGAGCATCATCATGCCCACCGCCATCAGCGTGCCCAGCGCCTGAAAGCCTGCGACCAGGTTGAGCACCACCAGCAGCAGAAACAGAACGTGGTACAGCGAACCACGCCCGCCGACTGCACGCAGAAAGCCCGGATCAAAGCACTCCAGCACCAGCGGGCGATAAATGATCGCCAGCAGAATCAGGGTGAAGGAGGCAATGCTGCCGACCATGTAGATCGCCGTGTCATCAATGGCCAGAATGGTGCCGAACAGCACGTGCAGCAGATCGACGCTGGAACCATGCAGCGAGACGATCAGCACCCCGGCGGCCAATGAGGTCAGATAGAAGCTGGCAAAGCTGGCGTCTTCACGAAGCGACGTCAGTCGACTCACCAGACCGGACAGCAAAGCCACCGCCAGCCCGGCGATCAGGCCACCGAAACCCATTGCCGGCAACGACAGCCCGGCGACCATGAAACCCACCGCCGCGCCCGGCAGCACCGCATGGCTCATGGCATCGCCCACCAGGCTCATGCGCCGCAACATCAACAGCACGCCGACCGGCCCCGAGCCGATGCCCAGCGCCAGACACGCCACCAGCGCGCGACGCATGAAACCGAATTCGATAAACGGCTCGACCACCAGGCTATAGAGCATCATGCGTCCTCGTCCTCGGCATCACACAACAAGGCATCCGGGCTCCAGTACTCGGCCATGTTGCGCGCCTTGCGCAGGTTGGCAACGCTGAGCACCTGCGAAGTCTCGCCCCAGGCGATGGCTTCGCGAGCCATCAGCAAGGTTTGCGGAAAGTGCTGACGGACCTGTTCGATATCGTGCAGTACCGCAATCACCGTGCGCCCCTGCCCGTGCCAGGCACGCACCAGTTGCAGCAGATCACGCGTGGTGCGCGCGTCGATGGCAGTGAACGGCTCATCCAGGAGGATCACCGAGGCGTCCTGCAACAGCAGCCGGGCGAACAATACTCGCTGAAACTGACCCGACGACAGCGAGCCCACGCTACGCCCTTCAAAACCCTCAAGGCCGACGGTCATCAGCGCCTCGCCGGTCAGACGCGCATGATTGCGAGTGAGACTGCGAAACGGGCCGATGCTGTGCCAGGCGCCCATCGACACCGTATCGGCAACACTCAGTGGAAAGCTGCGATCGATTTCTGCGGCCTGCGGCAGATAGCCAATCGTGCGGGTTGCCAGACGCCCCCGGTCAACGCGCCCCTGAGCGGGCTTCATGGTTCCGGCGATGGCCTTGATCAGCGTCGATTTGCCCGCACCGTTGGGCCCGACGATAGCGGTCAGGCTACCTGCCTCGAAGCGCCCGCTGATGTGGTGCACTGCAGGACGGCGCTCGTACGCCACCGTGAGGTTTTCCAGAGCGATGGCTGCACTCATGGAATTGCCACCGACCAGCCAATGGCCAGCCAGAGCAATATCAGTATCGCCAGGGAAAACAGGACCCGCTTCCAGGCCGACTGGGCCAGCACAGAGCCCGCTATCGAAGCGCTTGCTGTCGAAGCGTCAGAAGAATTTTTCAAGTAAAAGTAACCTGCAACTATTTGTTACAGTATTACATACCGATCTCGCAAGTGTTATTAAATAACATTCATGCTGGCACCTTGCTTTCCAGTCATGCCGATAAACACCTGCGCGAATCCGGTTCGGCATCGCTACGCAGAACTCCGCCGTGCGGTACTTGTGACAGCGCACGTGCCTCTATACTGTATATACAAACAGTCAAGGGGCACTTCATGCAGCTTATCGACAAGCTCAGCATTCTGGCAGACGCCGCCAAATACGATGCGTCCTGCGCCAGCAGTGGAGCACCCAAGCGCAGCTCGCAGGACAAGTCCGGGCTCGGCTCTACCAATGGCATGGGCATCTGCCACAGCTACACGCCGGATGGGCGTTGCGTGTCGTTGCTGAAAATCCTGCTGACCAACTTCTGTCTTTACGACTGCCAGTACTGCGTCAACCGTCGCTCCAGCGATGTGCCCCGTGCGCGCTTCACGCCCGAAGAAGTGGTCACCCTGACCCTGGACTTCTATCGCCGCAATTGCGTGAGCGGGCTGTTCTTGAGTTCCGGGATCATCCGCTCTGCGGACTACACCATGGAGCAACTGGTCGAAGTCGCCCGCCTATTGCGCGAAGTACATGAGTTTCGTGGCTACATCCACCTCAAAACCATCCCTGACGCCGATCCTGCGCTGATCGAAAAGGCTGGCCGCTACGCCGACCGCCTCAGCGTCAATATCGAACTGCCGACCGACCTGAGCCTGCAGACCCTCGCCCCGGAAAAAGACGTCGCGTCGATCAAGCAGGCCATGCAGACGATTTACACCGGCGAGCAGACGGTCCGCAACGAGCCTCGCTCGCCGCGCTTTGCGCCTGCCGGGCAGAGCACACAAATGATTGTCGGTGCCGATGCCACCGACGACAGCACCATCCTGCACAGTGCGCAGTCGCTGTACAGCAACTTCAAGCTGCGCCGGGTCTACTATTCTGCGTTCAGCCCGATCCCCAACAGCCCCAACAGCGTTCCCCTGGCAGCACCGCCCCTGATGCGCGAGCATCGCCTGTATCAGGCTGACTTTCTGCTGCGCGGCTATGGTTTCACCGCAGGTGAACTGCTCGACGGCCCCGGTGACCTGGCGCTGGACATCGACCCCAAGCTGGCCTGGGCGCTGGGCAACCGGCAGGTATTCCCGCTGGACCTGAACCAGGCCGACCCGGCGCTGATCGCCAGGGTGCCGGGCATTGGCATCCGCACCACACAGCGGCTGGTCGAGCTGCGCAGACAGCGGCGCATCCGCTACGAAGACCTCACCCGCATGCGCTGCATACTGGCCAAAGCCAAGCCATTCATCATCACCAGTGATTACCACCCGCCGCATGCGGAAACCACCAGTGAGTTCCTGCATCATCAGTTGCGCGACCGGCCTCAGCCTCAGCAGATGGGGCTGTGGGGATGATCTGCCTCGACTGCGACGACCTGTTCGACACCTGGCGGCAACAGGCTCGCTGGCTGTTGAGCCATGAAATCGACCCCAGCCAGGTCAGCTGGAAATCACCGGATGCCGCCGACCTGTTTGGCAGTGAAGAAGAGTACCCCAAGGAAGCCGGGCCGTTTCAGGCAAGGGTTCCGCTGGAGCTGGTGCAGTTGCTGGAAAGCGCCTCGCGTTACCGGGGCGATCAGCGCTGGAGCCTGCTGTACGAAGTGTTGTGGCGCGTAACCCACGGTGATCGCACGGCCATGATGGCCGGCGACAAGCTCGGCAGCGAGTTGCATCGCCGCTTGAAATCGGTAAGGCGCGAAGCCCACCACCTGCATGCGTTCCTGCGGTTTGTCGCGCTGCCATCTGTGGCTGACGACGAAGCGCTAATGCGCCCGCAGTACGTGGCGTGGCACGAACCGGCTCACGATATTCTGCGCAGTGCCAGCGAGCATTTCATCGGCCGCATGGGTCAGCACCGCTGGATGATCGCCACACCTCAGGACGGTGTGTATTACGACGGCCAGCAACTGATTCATGAGCGACGCTGCCCGCACGCCTGGCAAACCATGGCGAAGCAGGTGGAAGACCCGCATGGCGAACTGTGGCTGACCTACTACAGCCACATCTTCAATCCTGCACGCTTGAACCCGAAGGTCATGGAAGGCCACTTCCCTTCGCGCTTCTGGAAAAACCTGCCAGAAGGCCCGCTGATCCCGGCCCTCATTACCCAGGCCCGCACCGGCAAGCAGCGTGACGGCCAGGCCAGCGACATCGCCGCCAGACGCGGCAAGAAGATTGCGCTGAAGGATTGAGAACGAGGGACGGGAGCCCGATGGTGTTCATACGGGACTTCCAGCCCGATCTTCTAAAGCGTAACCCGCCCATCAATGCAGGTCACGGTCGAGCCGCCTACCCAGATATCCTCACCTGCACGCTGAACGGACACCCGCCCCTTGCGTCCAAGCGCCGTGCCCTGACTGACGACGTAGCGGTCCGGTGCCAGGCCTTCTTCCAGAAACCAGCGAGCGATGCCGGCATTGAGACTGCCGGTCACCGGGTCTTCAGCCATACCGTCGCCGGGAACAAATGCGCGCACCTCGAACTGAGCGTCAGTGCCATCCACATCAGCGTCCCACGCCCCGATAACGCCGATTTTCAAGCCATCCAGTTGAACGTAGTCAGGCTGCAGAGCAAGAACGGTCGCACGGTCTTTCAGGTGCAGTGCGACCCAACCCGGGCCGTTATCCACCCAACGGGCGTCCACAATGCTCTCGGAAGCCAGCTTCAGACCGAGGCGAATCCGCTCGACAAACTCGGCATCCACGGCACCTGAGCGCAACAGCGGCGGCGCGGTAAACGCCAGCCCGGCATTATCCTTGCGGATGCGCACCAGGCCGATGCCGCATTCCTGAATGATTTCCTCACCACGAGGTACGCCACCGCTTTCCAGCCAGGCGTGGCAACTGCCCAGAGTGGGATGGCCGGCGAACGGCAGCTCTTCAAGGGTGGTGAAAATGCGCACGCGATAGTCGGCACGCGGGTCTGTCGGTTCGAGCAGAAACGTGGTTTCGCTCAGGTTGGTCCAGCGGGCAAAGGCGGCCATCTGCTCGTCACTGAGCCCGTCAGCGCCCAGCACCACGGCCAGTGGATTGCCGAGCAGAGGCTGATCAGTGAAGACATCCAGTTGTTTGAAATCGAACGAGCGCATCAGGCTTCCTTTCCGGTATAAAAAAATCAGATTGCCACGTCCGCCGCCGGTTGAACAACGGGATATTGAACCCACCTCAGCCAAAGCGGCTCACAGCTGTAGCAGCCGCCACGCTACCTGCACGCCAGATGATAATGTGTCCAGTCACAAGAGGCAGGCCACCCGAGGTTCAAACATGCTCGACAGCGCAACCCGAGATCTGCTCGACACGCTATGCCAGGCGATGGCCGACAAACCGTTTCTGGTGGTGACCGGCGCGGGCATCAGCACCGCATCCGGCATTCCGGACTACCGCGACAAGGACGGCGTGCGGCGCGGCAAACAGCCGATGATGTATCAGGAATTCCTCGGCAACCCGGTAGCGCGCCAGCGCTACTGGGCACGCGCCATGCTCGGCTGGCCGCGGATCCGCGCGGCACAGGCCAATGCCGCGCATCAGGCACTGGCTGCGCTGCAGGCAGAAAACGCCATTACCGGACTGATCACCCAGAACGTCGATGCGCTGCACACGCAGGCCGGAAGCCGGGACGTCATCGAACTGCACGGCAGTCTGCACCGGGTGCTGTGCCTGGATTGCCAGCAGCGCAGCGACCGGGCAGTCATTCAAGAGCAGCTGCTGGAGCACAACCCTTATCTGATCGGCGTCCACGCGACACAGGCCCCGGACGGCGACACCCTGCTCGACCCGGCTTTCGAAGCCAGCTTCAAGGTGCCCCGCTGCCCGCACTGTGAAGGCGACAGGCTCAAGCCGGACGTCGTATTCTTCGGCGAAAACGTCGCCGCGCAGACCGCTGCCAGGACTACACAGAGTGTCGAGGAGGCCGAAGGTCTGCTGGTGGTCGGCACGTCACTGATGGCCTGGTCGGCGTTCCGCCTTTGCAAGGCCATGGCCGAACAGGGCAAGCCGGTCATCGCCATCAACCATGGCAAGACCCGGGCGGACGAACTGCTTGCAATGAAGATCGAAGCGTCCTGCGAGCAGGTATTGCCGTGGCTGGCCGAGCAACTGGTTTCGCGTTAGAACAGCCCCAATTGCCCGCCGATCAGGGTGCTGAAATCGTCGTCCACGAACGGCAGGATCGCGTCAGCCAGCGGTTGCAACTGACGAGTCACGTAGTGATCGTAGTCGATCGGGGCGTGACGAATTTCCAGCGGCTCCGGCCCAGCGGTAGTCATCACGTAGCTGATCCAGCCGCCACTTTGATACTGACGCGGTCGCCCCTGCTGGTCGTTGTATTCGTCGGCCAGCCGCGCGGCGCGCACATGGGGCGGCACATTGCGCTGGTAGTCATCGAGCTTGCGACGCAGGCGCTTGCGGTAGATCAACAGGTCATCCAACTCGCCTGACAGGGTGCGCTGCACGTAGTCACGCACGTAATCCTGATACGGCTGACGCTTGAAGATCCGCAGGTACAGCTCCTGCTGAAACTGCTGAGCCAGTGGCGACCAGTCGGTGCGCACGGTTTCAAGGCCCTTGTAGACCATCTCCTCGGCCCCGTCAGCACGGGTCACCAGACCGGCATAACGCTTCTTGCTGCCCTCCTCCGCACCGCGCACGGTGGGCATCAGGAAGCGTCGAAAATGCGTTTCGTATTGCAGCTCAAGGGCGCTGTGCAAGCCATATTCAGTATGCAAGTGCTCGCGCCACCACTGGTTGACCTGCTGCACCAGCGCCTTGCCGATGCTTGCCGCCTCTTCCTGCCCGTGAGGACGGCCCAGCCAGACGAATGTCGAGTCGGTATCGCCATAGATCACGGTGTAGCCCTGCGCCTGAATGAGGTCGCGGGTCTTGAGCATGATTTCATGCCCGCGCAGGGTGATCGATGAGGCCAGGCGCGGATCGAAAAAGCGGCAGCCGCTCGAACCCAGCACACCGTAGAAGGCATTCATGATGATTTTCAGCGCCTGGGACAACGGGGCGTTCTGCTCGCGCTTGGCGGCTTCCCGACCTTGCCACACACGCTCGACAATGGCTGGCAGGCTGTGACGGGTGCGCGAAAAGCGCGCGCCGCGAAAGCCTGGTACCGACTCGCTGTCCGCTGGGTGCCGAAGGCCTTCGATCAAGCCCACCGGATCAATCAGAAAGGTACGAATGATCGACGGATATAGGCTCTTGTAGTCCAGCACCAGCACCGACTCATACAACCCTGGCTGGGAATCCATGACAAAACCGCCGGGGCTGGCCTCCGGCAGGCGCTCGCCCAGGTTGGGCGCAACGAAACCCTGGCGATGCATCAGCGGGATATACAGATGGCAGAACGCCGCAACCGAACCACCGCTGCGATCGGCAGGCAGACCGGTGACCGTGGCGCGCTCGAGCAGAAAGGTCAGCAGTTGCGTCTTGGCAAAGATGCGCGTCACCAATTCGCAGTCCTTGATGTTGTAACGCGCCAGCGCCGGCTTGTCCTCAGCGAACATGCGGTTGATTTCGTCCATGCGCTGATAAGGTGTGTCGATGGCCTTGCCTTCGCCCAGCAGGGTCTGCGCGACGTATTCGAGGCTGAACGATGGAAAACTCCAGGTCGCCGAGCGCAATGCCTCGATCCCGTCGATGATCAGCCGCCCGCTCACTTCGGCAAAAAAGTGGTTGTTGCGACTGCCGTGCTCACGCCAGCCCATTGCTTCACCGCCACGCCCAAGCTTCAGCGGCACTTGCAGGCGCTGGGCATGCTCATGCAGAACGCGTAAATCGAACTGGATAACGTTCCAGCCGATAATTGCGTCAGGGTCATGCAGCGCCAGCCAGTCGTTCAGACGCTCGAGCAACTGTGCGCGGGTATCGCAATAGTCGAGTTGAAAATCCAGCGCCTCGTCGCCACCATTGGCCGGCCCCAGCATGTAGACCTGGCGCTGACCACAGCCCTCCAGTGCAATCGAATACAGCTCGCCGCGTGCGGTGGTTTCGATATCCAGCGAGACCAGTTTCAGGTTGGGACGGTAATCGGGCGATGGCTTGATCTGCGCGTCGCAGAGCACGCCATCGGCATCCGGCGTGCCGCCAAACTGCACCGGCGCGGTGATGAAGCGCTCCATCAGGTAGCGTTCGGGCGGGCGAATGTCCGCTTCGTAGACGTCAACATTGCCTCTGCGCAGCAGCTTTTCGATGTTCATCAACTGGCGGTGCTGCTGGCAATACACACCCAGCACCGGGCGGTGACGGAAATCACAGAGTTCCAGAGGACGCAGCTCGACGCCACGCTCGGTGCGCAACAACGATCGGGCTCGCTCACCCTGCTCGGCGGGAATAAAGGCGACCGAGGGCTGGCAAGGCAGGCGGATATGGCGCGGGCCCTGATCGGTGGCCAGCCAGAAGTCGACCTCGGTCCCGGCGGGCGTATCTTTCCAGTGCCGACTCAGGATGAAGCCCTGCTGAACATCCAACGCTGTTACCTCGTCCGCCCGGTTAAACAGATGATTCTACTTGGCTATGAGGCTAAAGGCGCGCCCGGCAGGCGAATTAGCGGCACATTGAAGGCGCGGATAATTGATTCCTCCTATTCCCGTTATCCTTATTTACTGCTTGCTCGATTCTGCCCGCTGGATGATTCTGTAGTGGTTCTGGCAATGCACTACAGCCATCCAGATCCCGATCACGGAGAGCCCCATGAAAACCGTCGCCCAGTTACTGAAATTGAAAGACCTGCAGAACCAGCAAGTGCATACCATCGGGCCTGATCAGATGGTGCTCGACGCACTGAAGTTAATGGCTGAAAAGAACATCGGTGCGCTGCCGGTGGTCGAGGGCAGCGTGGTGGTCGGGGTCATCAGCGAACGCGACTATGCGCGCAAGGTGGTCCTCAAGGGACGCTCGTCGGTGGGCACACCAGTGAGGGACATCATGAGCAGTAAGGTGATTACGGTCGACTCGCAACGCAGCGTCGATGCGTGCATGGGCATCATGACCGACAGCCATTTGCGCCACCTGCCGGTGGTGGAAGGCGGAAAGTTGCTGGGCCTGCTGTCCATCGGTGACCTGGTGAAGGAGGCCATTGCAGAACAGGCGAGTCTTATTCAACAGCTCGAGCAATACATTCGCGGCGAATGAACGGAGCAGCGCATAGACGCAGCGCGCGATTGCCGCGCGCCACGCCGTTCACTCAGTCGTCCAGCGTCTTGCCGGTCGCTCCGCCCTTGACCGGCTTGGCCGGTTTCTCGGCAGGCGCGGGTTTGGCCGGCGGCTCGGGAGCAGGCGCTGCGGCTTCCTGCTCGCGCATCGGCATCTGATCGATGGTGGCGAAGATCTCCTTGGGATCTATCGATTCCGACTTTTCGACAGTCTTATCAATCTTCTTCTCGCCGTCCTTGCCCACCAGAATGACCTTGGTCCCCACGCCTGCCCCCAGCTTCAGCTCGCGGATCAATGCCATGGTCGACTGCGGGTCCATGCTTTTGCCGTCGCGTTCCCCCATGGTGTTGACCACCGTGAACAGCACCATATTGCGCTGCGCAAAGGCCTCACGGTTGGCAGGCTCGTCCAGTGACTTCCTGAGCTTGACCAGCACCGGATCGATGGTGCTTGGGGCGATGATGATCAAGGGACGCGACTTGCCGCGCTCCTGTGCCAGAGGGCCGTCGCTGTCAGCAGCAAGCGCTGTACCGGCAGCGACAAGCAGGGTGGCGAGGGTCAGGGACCGGATTAACATGGTGGGCTCCTTTCAAATCCATTGGGTAGCCATCGCGTACAGACCGACGCGATGCCGGTCTGTTCTACCGCATATGGGTCATCCCGGTACAGCCCGATGTGGTCCTTTTCAGTAATCCGTTATGTCAGGCGGAGCCTGCAAACGACCGATAACAAGCGCTCTCGATGCTTGCAGTCAGGCCCTGGACAATCTGCGCCACGTCAGCGGTGTCCAGCACCAAGGGTGGCAACAGGCGGATGATTTTGCCGCGGGTGACATTGATCAACAGGCCGTGTTCCTCGGCGGCAATCCGTGTCAGTTCAGGTATCGCCTGGCGCAATTCGATCCCTATCATCAGCCCCTGGCCACGCACTTCCAGCACGTGCGGGTGAGTACCCAGCGCATTGCGCAACCCGTCCAGCAACTGCCGGCCTTGCAGCGCGGCGTTTTCCATCAATGCCTGCTGTTCGATGATGTCGATCACCGTGCAGCCGACCCGGCAGGCCAGCGGATTACCGCCGAAGGTACTGCCGTGGCTACCGGGTGTAAACAGGTGCGCCGCCCTGCCCCGCGCCAGGCAGGCACCAATCGGTATACCGTTGCCCAGCCCTTTGGCCAGGGTCATGACGTCCGGGACGATGCCTTCATGCTGAAAGGCAAACCACTTGCCGGTCCGGCCCATCCCGGTCTGGATTTCGTCGAGCATCAACAGCCAGTCGCGCCGCGTGCAACGCTCTCTCAAAGCCTTGAGGTACCCGGCCGGGGCCATCTGCGCGCCGCCCTCGCCCTGAATCGGCTCGACCAGCACGGCGCAGATCCGGTGCCCATAGGTCGTGCAAACCTGGTCGAACGCCCCCAGATCGCCAAATGGCACCTTGATGTAATCGCCCGGCAAGGTACTGAAACCCAGGCGTACGGCCGGCCCGTCGCTGGCCGACAGCGTGCCAAGCGTGCGACCGTGAAAGGCGTTTTCCATGACCACGACCAGAGGCCGTTCGATGTATTTGTGCCAGCCATGCAGGCGCGCCAGCTTGAGCGCAGTCTCGTTGGCCTCGGCACCGGAATTGTTGAAAAACACCGCGTCCAGCCCCGACAAGGCCGTCAGTTTCTGTGCCAGGCACTGCTGCCAGTCGACGGTGTACAGATTGGAGGTGTGCAACAGCAGACCCGCCTGATCACGAATTGCCTCGACCAGCAGTGGGTGCGAGTGCCCCACGTTGGTCACTGCCACGCCTGCCACGGCGTCGAGGTACTCGCGCCCGCTCTGGTCCCACAGACGTGTGCCCAGGCCATGAGTGAAACTCAGGGCCAGAGGTTGGTAAGTGCTCATCAGGCAGGTGGCGGTCATGAGGTGAAGCTCCTTGGGTATGTTTCGGTTTTTGCAGTATCGTTAACAAGCCCAGATGGATAAACAGCGAAATACTTCAATCATTTTAAAGCCAGGATTGATAATGGATTTGTTTCAGGCAATGCGGGTGTACGTGAAAGTGGTCGAAGCAGGCAGCCTCACGGCAGCAGCGCAAGCGTGTTCGATTTCCACCACGATGGTGAGCAATCACTTGCGCGCACTGGAAGAGCGCCTGGGCGTCAGCCTGTTGCAGCGCACCACACGCCGCCAGCGACTGACGGAATTCGGTACCGCGTATTACGAGCGTTGCCTCGAGGTACTGGGGTTGGTGGCCGAGTCCGAACAGCTGGCCGAGCAGGCTCAGGGCGATCCCACAGGCACGCTGCGCATCACCGCGCCACTGACCTTCGGTTCGGAAGTGCTGGCGCCAGCGCTCGTCGAATTCTCTCGGCGCTTTCCTGAGGTCAGGCTCGACCTGGTACTGACTAACCAGCGTCTCGATATGATCGACAATGGTTTTGACGTCGCCATTCGCCTGGGCAACATTCCAGAATCCTCGCCCCTGATCGCGCGCGCCCTGCAGGATTACACCTTGACCATCTGCGCCGCGCCGGACTATCTCGCCCGCCACGGTACGCCGACCCATCCAGAGGATCTTCGCGCGCATAACTGCCTGGCGTTTGCCTACCCGGCGGGAGACGAATGGCGCACTGCCGGGACGCAGTGGCGTATGACCGGCGCCGAAGGCGAAGTGCTGGTGGAGGTGAGCGGTTCGATGGTTGCCAACACTTCCGCCGGTCTTTATCAGGCGGCCCGGGCTGGCCTGGGGATCGTGATGCTTCCGGATGCGCTGGTACAGCGAGACCTGCAGGACGGCCGGCTGGTTGCACTGTTCCCCGACTACCATTTGCCCAGACGACCGACGCACCTGCTGTACGTGCAGGACCGTTATCGATTGCCCAAGCTGAGAAGTTTTGTGGAGTACGCGACGGGGCTCTGGGGGCGGTAAGGACTTAACGCCGGAGGGGCACCGGTTCGACTCCGGCGCGCAGCCTTTGCAGCGCGCGCCGGAGTTTACCGGGAATGAACGTCAGACCCGGAATCGACTGACCAGGCTCTGCAGATGCACGCCCAGACGAGCGAGCTCTACACTCGACGCTGCCGTCTCTTCACTGGCAGAAGCCGTCTGTTCGGAGATGTCTCGCACATTCAGGACACTGCGATTGATCTCTTCGGCAACGGCGCTCTGCTCTTCGGCGGCAGCGGCGATCTGGTGGTTCATCGTCTCGATCGTCGAGATCGCCTGAGTCATGTTATTGATGGAAACACCCGCATTGCGCGTCAGTTCGACACTGTTTGCCGTCAGTGCCTGACTGTTATCGAGGATCGTTGCCACCTGCGCAGTGCGGGTATGCAGACCGCTGATCAACGCCGCAATCTCTTCGGTCGATGTCTGAGTGCGCTGGGCCAGGCTTCTCACTTCGTCAGCCACCACCGCAAAGCCTCGACCGGCTTCGCCCGCACGCGCCGCTTCGATTGCAGCATTGAGCGCCAGCAGATTGGTCTGCTCGGCAACGGCTTTGATGACATCGAGCACGCCGCCAATCTTGTTGCTTTCGTTCTTGAGCTCGTCCATCGCGGACTTGGAGTGGGTGACTTCAGTCGCGAGCTTCTCGATCTGGGCAACGGCCTTGGAAACCACACCGTCTCCTTCGCGAGCTTCTTTCGATGCGTTGACCGCGGCATGTGAAGCCTGCTCTGCGTTGCGTGCGACTTCCTGAACAGTCGCAGACATTTCGTGCATCGCAGTGGCGACCTGATCGGTTTCGTTCTTCTGGCTGTTGACGCCGGCGCTGGTCTGCTCGGTGACGGCCGACAACTGTTCGGCGGCGCTGGCGATTTGTGTCACGCCATCGCGCAGGCCACCAATCAGCTCGCGCAGGTTGCTGGTCATGCGCATCATGCTGCCCTGCAGCAGGCCCAGTTCATCCTTGCGGGTGACCACCTGATTGTGCGTCAGATCACCATCAGCGACACGCTCGGCCAGCTTCAGTGTTTCAAGCAGCGGGCCTACGATAAGGTTGGTAATGACCCATGCCGCCAGGGCGCTCATGATCAATGCTGCAATCAGCCAGACAGAGAGCAGCATCTTGGCCTGACTCACATCTTCCACTCTCAGGTTGACCTGGTTCTCGGACAGCTTGTCAGCACATTCGAACAGGATGCCGATGTCTTTGGTGATGCCTGCCTGAGCCTGGTCAATCCTGGCCTGCGCCGCGGTGAACTGATTCAGCGTGTTCTGATAGCTGAGCATAGAGTCCACAAGGTGCTTGATGATTGCCGACTGGCCATCGAAACCCTGCAGATTTCTGACAAACTCGATAACCGTGTTCATCGATGTTTCCGCTGGGGCACGGTTTTCCGGCTTCAGCGAATAGGTGTAGCCACGCAAATCGAAGCGCATTTTCTGGAACAGCGTCATCGCCTGCACGATGGCGTCGCGCTGCGCAGCAGTGCCGTCATCGGATCGGGCAACGGCGTTGAGCTTTTGCAAATCGTCAGCGCCTGCATCGGCGTACTGGCCAAACACCGAACGGGTCGCCTCACGGGCAGCGGTTGCCTGCATGAGGTTGTCGTAGTGGATGCGGTAGTCCTTCAAGGCATCTGCGGCAGTATTCACCAGCGGTACGTTCAACGGCGAGTCGAACACCTTCTGCGCGTACTTCACGTGACTTTCGAGACTTTCGAATGCTTTCAGCCAGTTGCTGGCGCGCTCGGCGTCATAGTTGACCGAATAGGCCAGCCGCGCTATTCGGACATCCCGTGTGAGGGTGCTGAGCTTGCCGATGTCGGAAATCCGCTCGCTTCGTTCACTCAGCGAGGTGATGCCTGTCCAGCCTGTCAGCGCAATCAGCACCGTCAGTACGATGACCAAAGCAAACCCGAGCACAAGCTTGGACCTGACAGAAATATTGCGCAGAGTGTTTATCACAGGGAGTCGCTCTTTCGTTGGTCATCAGTGGAGTACAAGAGGCCTGTCCTTGCCAGCTAGCTATACAATCCACAGATGTCGGCAGCGAGGCTTCAAACTTTAAAACTGGCGTCAATATTTCGCTTGAAAATAAATCCTCGCAGGCGCGACCAACCCCGATGGCATTTTCATTCCAGTCAGTTAGCATGGGCCGTTACCCACACCTGGGTATTCTGGAGAAGTGCATGAGTCTGGAATTGATCGCCTCAAAAAGCAGCTTGTTGACCATCGAGGAGCGCGCTGCGATTGCCGAGATCGAGGCCACGACCAATGTGCTGCGACTTGTCACTCGCCTGACAGGCATGCGCTTCGCTGGTATCGCCAAATTTACCGACGCAGACTGGATCGCCTGTTCTGTCTATGACCCCACTGACCTTGGTATGGACGACGGCGATGTGTTCGAACTCGAGACCACGCTCTGTAACGAGTTTTGTACCAATCCCCAGGCACTGTTCGTGCCGCAGATCAGCACGAACGGCCGGTATGCGAACCTGCCAGTTGTGAAGCGCTACGCCATCGAAAGCTATGCTGGCGTGCCGATCTACCTTCCCGACGGCCAGCTATATGGTGCGTTGTGCGCTCTGGACTCCAGAACGACGCTGTTTGACGACCCCGATCTGGCGGAAACCCTGACCCTGTTCGCCCGATTGATCGGGTGCATTTTCTTCGCCAACATCAACGAAGGTAGCTGACCCGAGCTCACGGGCTGCCGGGCGGCTCTGCCAGCGCGTACAAGGGCATCGACTCAAGCAAAGCGCTGCTGAACTGGCCTTCGTCGAGTTGCATACGATGTCGGGGCAGCGCAGGTGTAGCCGGGTGATCACCGTCCAGCAAGGCTTCGACAGGCAGATCAATCCCGAAATGAGGAAATGGCTCCTGAGCCACCCAACCGCCAGCGGCCAGGACCAACAATAGAAAAATACCCGCAATGGGTTCTTTGGGTCTGCACATTCTCGTTTCTCCAATCCGGCAAAACGATTCGGCTCACGATGAGCCACTCAGTATAAAAGCCAGAGCGTCGCCCTGCTCTCGCGGTTGGCGCATCAGGCGAAGGATTCTTCGCCCTGCAACTTGGTGCGGTGCATCATCCGCCCGCACTCGGGGTCATACGCTTCCGCCCGGTGCAGGGTGCCTGTGTTGTCCCATATCACCAGATCACCGACCTGCCACGCATGGCTGTAACTGAACGCCTCGGACGTGGCCCACTCGCGAAGACCGACCAGAATCCGCGCACTTTGCGCCAGGCTGACGCCAACGACTTGCTGCGCAGTACAGCCCAGAATCAGCGACTTGCGACCGGTTCGGTGCTTCCAGACCAGCGGCAACTCCTTCTCGCCGATAGCCTGCATGGCCTCGAGCATCGCAAGGCCAGGCTCGGGATTGTAATAGAGTAACGATGCCCATGGCGCATGAATGACGCGCAGGCTGTCGTAATGTTGTCGGTCAGCGCTCGATAACTCCTCATACGCCGCGTAAGTGTTACAGAAACCCGTGTTGCCTCCCCAACTGGCGGGCACCTTGCAGGACAACAGCGAAGCCAGAATGGGGGAATCGCTGCTCGTACCGTCGATATGCCAGTAGAGCGAACCTTTGAGAAACTCCGCACCTGCGGGATTCTCTTTCACATCAAGGCTGATTCGGGTGATGTTTTGCCCATCGCCCGGCTCAGGGCAGAACGTACCCAGCGTGCGGGTGAAGGCAATCTGTTCTGCATCTGAAAAATGAATCTGCGGAAACACCAGCCCCCCTCGCTGCTCCAGCAGCTCCCGAATCTCTCCAGCGAATCGACCCGACAGCAATTCCTGCTTGCTGTTGAAAATACGCGTGCCGATACCTGGCTTGATGGGCTCCTGTGACAGTTGAATGCGCGAAGTGGCTAACATGGTGCGACCCTCTTCATAAGTGAACACAACGGTACACTTATGAAGAAATGGAAGCAATAGCCTGGGGCGCAAGACGCTTTAACGGGACTGCAGGTAATTGCCCAAGTGATCGTGCAGGAGAAACGCAAGCAACAGTTGTTCACTGGTGGTATCGCAGCATCTGAGTGCTCAGGCAGGAGTCTGGCGACGAAATTGCAACTCCCGGCGAGGGTTTAGCGATGAGTTGCTCAATACCGCCCGCTTGCGGCGAGGATAATCCGCTGCCAAAGTGCCTAGAACGAACGTCTGAAAATTGATACGGGCGTGCCTCAACCGGAGCATAAATGAAATACGACGACGCCTCCTGGCACTATAACGGCAACTTTCCCAGCGACCTTCCACACACCGCCGGAGCAACGCACATTGGTATGTTTCTGGCCTGGATGCTGCTGAACGAACTGGCCAGTGAAGAGCTGCTCGATGATGCAGAAAGCGAGCTGAATGCGCTGGAAAAACGCGAGCTTACGGGCGGTGCCTTCGTTATATCAATGCTCGACGAAAAGCTTACCGACCAGGAGTTCAACGACGTAGGCAATGCGTTCGCAATAGCCTATTACGAGGGACTTAACAACGACAGCCGCTATGTGGACGATTACGTGCTCGCCTTTGGTGTCACCCAGGATGCGGTCTACAGCGTTGAAGACACCTGGGCCAATTACGACAAACTGTCCCCGTTGATAGATGCCCGTTTTGCAGAATGGCAAGCGATGGGCAAACCCGAATATATTGTCTGATCCGTATGACGTGGCGACAGCTACGCCACAATCATGGCCCTTCAGCCCGACCGCCAATATGCAATTCAAGGAACGAATCAACGTGCACGCCCCTGCCCCGCAAATCCTCATCCAGCGTATGGCCGACATTCACCTCGAAGGTGTCACTGCACTCTATAACGAGCCTGCGGTGTGCCGTCAGGTGCTGCAGATGCCTTATCAGTCCATCGAAGTCTGGCGCAAACGCCTGGCTGCCAGTACCGAGCGACACGTGAAACTGGTCGCGCTCAACGGTAACGAGGTGATTGGCAGCATTGGCCTGGAGCAGTATTCGCGCAGTCGGCAAAGCCATGTCGGCGCTATCGGCATGGGCGTGGCGTCGGCCTGGCAGAGCAAAGGCGTCGGCTCGAAGTTGCTGGCAACAGCACTGGACATCGCAGACAACTGGATGAACCTGCACCGCGTGGAATTGACCGTGTATGTCGACAACGAAGCGGCCCAGGGTCTGTATCGAAAATTCGGGTTCGAAACAGAAGGTCGGCTGCGCAACTACGCGGTGCGCGATGGCCTGTTTGTCGATGCCTTGAGCATGGCGCGGCTCAGATAAACCGTGTCCGTCAACACCGCTACTTGAGCGATGCGTCAAAGCATGCAAGGATCAGCCATGAATCAATTCCCCCAAAGCAACCGACATCATCACCACAGCCCGCTTCAAGGTGCTGCGGTTGCTTGTGCTCATCGATTGGCCAGATATAGATTCACATTCTGACCCATCAATGAAACCGACCAAGGCGCCCATGGCGCCTTTTTTATTGCCTGAAAAAACTGGAGATCATCCCCCATGACCATGCTACGCGGAACCCGCATCGTGACCGGAACAGAAGCCGCAACCCTGCGTGACACAGAAAACCGTTTCCGGAGCTATCTTCATCGAAGCCGGAGCTGAGGAAGCGATAGTGCCGGCCTTATGGGGTCAGGACACCTTTATCGAAAAAGCCGGCGGCAGCGAAATCATCGGCCAGATGTGGGCCTTCGAGGACAAGGCCGGACGCCCCTGTTGCCTGATACCCGAAGCCACGGCGCTGTTTCAGGAGCGCAGCGAAGCGCTGCTTGAGGGGCGACGTGAAGCGCTGTTTTTCTACGTGGCACGCTGTTATCGCTACGAGCGCCCGCAAGCCGGGCGCTACCGCGAATTCACCCAACTGGGGCTGGAGATCCTTGGCCCGTCGCCGCAGCAAGCGTTGCTGCGCAGCCAGGCCATCTGCACGGGCTTTCTGGATTCGCTGGGCCTGGACTATGAACTCAATACCGCCGTGAAACGGGGCCTGAGCTACTACCTGGAAGGCAACGGCTTCGAGGTACGTTGTTCGCGCCTGGGTGCGCAGCAACAAGTGGTCGGCGGCGGCGCCTATCGAGAGGGTGCCGGGTTTGGCATCGGACTGGAGCGGCTGGTATTGGCGCTTGGGTGCGGCCAATAACGCCCATCCTGTAACTGGCCGTAGAAGCGCAACGCGTTACACTGCGCTTCTACCCTGCCCCCGACCCGAGGCCCCTGTATGAAAGTTGGTGTGATTTCCGACACCCACGGACTGCTCCGTCCTGAAGCCATCGCTGCGCTACAGGGCTGCGCACAGATCATCCATGCCGGTGACATCGGCAGCCAGGACATCGTCGAGCAACTGACCGCCATCGCCCCCCTGCACATCGTGCGCGGCAACAACGACATGGATGCAGACTGGGCAACACACATTGCCGATCATCTGCGCTTCGACATCGAAGGCTGGCAAGTCCTGCTGGTGCACGACATCGCCGACGTTCCAGCGCTATTGGATGACAGCGTGAAACTGGTCGTGACCGGCCATTCACACAAACCCCTCATCGACTGGCGCGGCGACACGCTGTATCTGAATCCGGGCAGCGCCGGGCGGCGGCGTTTCAAACTGCCGGTGAGCCTGGCGCTGCTTGAGGTGAGTCCGGATGCGATTGAGCCGAGTCTGGTGCAGTTGGTCGACTGACAACCGGACTAACGCTGAGTATTTCTTCAGCAAGGAAACGGAGTTTCGAGCAATGATTATCGTCCCCGCGCTCCGCGTGGGAATGCAGTTCGTGACGCTCCGCGTCACCCTGAACGCATGACTCATCCCTGTATCGGTAAGCGACCCAAGTGCCGATGCAACACAGGACCTCTAAAGATCCTGCGACATCAGATAATGCTCCTTGCCCCACGCCTCAAGACGCTCCAATACCCGCCAACCGCGCTTGGCGTAGAAGCTGTGCTGATCATGGGTATGCAGATACAACGTGGTGATACCGACAGCCCTTGCATGGCTACAAATGCCGTCGATCAACTGCCCTGCAATGCCCCTGCCTCGTGCTTCCGGTTTTACCAGAACACACGCCAGCCAAGGCCCCAGATCCGGACGTTCAGCCAGATCGTCGCTGGCCAGCGCGGCACCGCCCAGCAACTCACCATCCTCCATGGCAATCAGGCACTTCCAATGACCATTTGCCTGTCCTTGAGAAAAGTCCAGTTGCCAGTCAGCGAGTGATTGCGATGCAAACTCGTAATCGAACTGCTGATGAAGCCACAGCGCCATCGTGTCGCTGTGATGCATGTGGTTGCTGAGCCAATCCAGGTTGAGCATGTTCAGTCCTTCAGGATTTCAATCGTTGGTCAGCGCCATCAAACCTTCATATCCATACGCAGCATGCAGAGGTTGAGGGTGCAGAGCCCGAGCATTAATTAATGACCTCACACAACTTGCGGCACAGCAATAGACAAGTACCATTCCCAAAAAGTACGACGTAATTTTGGATCACCATCCTCAGATAATCCGCCTGCAAAGGCTGACGCAACAAGGTAGCTAGATTCGAATCCTTCGGGATCCAAGTCGCGATCCGTACGATGGTCGTATGGCTCAAATTGAAAATCATCAACAGCTGTTGCAATTGTATTAGCAGCAGCATGCCCAACAAACATTGCCGGATACTCTTCTGCCGCATACTCTTGATCTTCAACTATTGAAACATAGAATTCATCCCTAAGACCAAGTGCTTTCGCCTCATCAAATTTTCCCTCAGCAGTTTCAAGAGCGACATTCAGAATGTAATTTACCGGCTCATTATCTCCGAATTTCTTTATCCAAAAATTTACACCCTGTCTAACACACATCACATCTAAAGCAGTCAGAATAATTTTCTTATTTGCCGCTGTCTCATCTTCAGTAATGGTATTCCACAAAAGTTTTCTGAGAGGAAGTATCAATTCACCTTCTGGCGACTTCGCAACCTCAAGAAGAAGCTTTTCAATCAACACTTTACTTTTGTTATTCATTCCGACCTCATAATTGTCTCAACAGAACCATCGGTCTTAAAAATACGTATCGCTTTAGGATCTGCTACTGTCTGCTCAACCTTACTATACTTAGCCAACTGAGAAAAGTAGCCCTGACAATCAGTACACATAGGCTTCGAAACACCCAAAGGATGATTTGGGCTTGCGATTGACATTTGTTTCTCTGCATGAGATGAAAAGTACTGTCCTTTGTAATCTCTGTCGTATGGGTGTGACTTCACCTCATGCCCAATTTCTTCAGACTTAGCCTTGACCTGCTCCGCAGAAATCCTCTCATAACCTTCGGGCTTTTTATTACCCCAACCGCTTAATGTTTTCTTATCATTGGATGAGACAGTTTTTACCTTCAACTCTTTACTTTGCGGAAGATCAGCTCTGGCCTGTGATGCACGACCAAGTGCAGCTTCGGACTCCGCAATATTTGAGACCTTTACAGCCCCTTTCGGAGTGATCTTCAAATTGCCAAAATTCGACCCCACACCTTGTACTTTTATGTCATAGCGAGTGTCAAACCATTTGCCTCCTTTTGCACCCAGACCGCCGCCCAATAAAGCACCGCTGAATGCCATTAATTTTTGTCCGTCGCTCCCCTCACCAAATAACTGCGCCCCGCCCAAACTTCCGACAGTGCCTCCAGCAACACCTCCGACTAGACCAGCGATCACAATGACAGGGCTTGCGAGGACAAAAGCACTAGCCAGACCAACGAGCAATATACCTCTCTCTAACAACTCAGGAACTTCGGGATTGATAGGATCAGTAGTCTCAGTTCCTCCCCCAATAAATACGTTACTCGAGCCAACTACAATCTTGGCATCACATGCAGTGCGATCTCCGACTCGGGCAGCAGGATGGCCATTAATGTAGACATTGCTACTACCTTGAGCGATAACTTGCGGCCTGGAACTATGCTCATCGCATTTTGCCTGATCAACGTGAGCTCTGGCCGCAGGCTCACCATTGATATACACATTACTCGAGCCACTTACAATTTGGCCAGTTTGGTGATTGCAAAACGATAGGCTTCCGATCAACTGGCCTACACCAGCCCCGGTCGCAGCAGACGCACCTACTATAGCAACAGCAGCCAAGCCACCTGTCCCCACAACCAGCGCAGCACCAATTGCGCCAATCGCAAGCCCAGCAAGCAGTCCTGTCAGTGAGCCCGTATGCTCAATTGGATCATTAACGCGAGCTGCGCCGCTCATGCCCGATCTACCGCCTGATCCAAACCAGGATAAAGACGCAACTTCAGAGTGTCTACCAACAGATAAAAGGCGGTCTTTTCCTCAATATTCATACCGCCTGGATCGTTACTAGTCCCGGTTACCTGAATAAGAACTGGATGTTGTTGTTCATCGTGATGCAGAAAAATAAATTGAACCTGATGAACAGGAGTTCCTTGCTGCCTCCACCTGAACTCAGCACGCCTTCCCTCTACTCCCGCGATTTCCACGGGAACAAGAGGTTCGATCCACTCCAGATGCGAAAGCGCTTTTTTTAAATCAGCTATTAGCAGCTGAGATAAGTATTCCAATTCTTTATCACCTTCAACAGGCGTGCGCCCTATCACCACAGATAGCGGGCTAGCCCCAATGTCTGTAAGCGTAAACACATGAAATGTCTTGTCTTTAAAACCCTGAGGACGAATAAAACTTAGCTCATTTGTATGAAACCGTTCAGGCACAGGAATAGCATCAATAATCGCTTGCGCCAAACGCTCCTCCTCCAAACGCTGCTGCTCACGAATACGCGCTTCGGAGATACGGTCGTACATACTTATTCTTTGCATTAGGCCATCCCCTGTACGGCAGCTAATTTATAAATTCAATTGTCTTTATTGAGATTGATTTTCGTCTTGCCTTCCACGTTCACCGTGATGCCCGAGAGGGTAATAGCCCCATCCTTGTTCATTACCAATTTGCTAGCCCCCACTTCAAGTGTAATCGACTCAGCAGACTTTAATTTCACCTCTCCTTTATCTACAGTAACAAAGTACGATCCTTCCTCAACAGCGATGCTTGTCTCTAACTTGATAGTTTCTGAGTGCTTTCCTTTGACCGTGATTGTCCGATCACCTCCAACAGTATGGCTTTCGTCTACTTCAACATCAGTATCCAAATTGCGCTCAGCATGCAGACTAACTTGCTCGGCTCCTGGTTTATCCTCGAAACGGAAAAAATTGGCGTTAGAGGCCCGGCCTTTGATTGAGCGTGTAAGAAACCCGCTTTGCGTCTTGTTTGCCGGCAAAGACCATGGTGGGATGTTACGGCTGTTATATAAGCTTCCCATAACCAAAGGCCTATCTGGATTTCCATCAAGAAAGACTACAACTACCTCATCGTCAACCCGAGGAATCTGAATGCTACCGAAACCGCTGCTTGCACCGGACTGAGCCACACGGACCCAGCAAGAGCTCTTATCGTCTTGATTGCCCTCTCGATCCCAGTGGAACTGGACTTTTATTCGGCCGAGACGATCGGTGAATATCTCTTCTCCCGGTGCCCCCACGACTATGGCTGTCTGCGGTCCGCAAATAGTCGGGCGTGGAGTAACGGATTGTGGGCGAAAAACAATTTTTCTTCTAACGCAAGAAAATGTATTGAAATAGCTCGCTGGCTGACCATTTGAGTAATTATTATGACCTTCACTGCGGACGCTCATGAGCAGAAATTGCCTATCTTCTGCTGGACCATAATCGTGATTATAATGTTGCAACAGTTCAAATGTGTAACCGGGCTGCATGGCGCGGCAGTTACTGGCGCCTTGAAAAGTTTTACCTCTAAGTTCAAGCGCTTCAACTCGTATGCGTAATAAAGTCCCACCTTCGTCATAGGTACTATGACTGAACTGACCTGGATAATCGTAAATCTCGAAGTTTTCTACATCGCCCTGCATATTCATACTGTTAATTGTCACGGGCAGACGATTGCGCGGTTGAGAATAGTCAAAGGTCTGGACTGATATTCTGGAGGCCTGAAGCTGACGATTACTCTGCCAATCAGTTATTGAATCAGCGGTCTCAGTAACTGACGCAGTGTGGAAGCGAATCTTTGGTTGCTTAGGCAACGACTCCAGCCTCGTAGAGTCATCGCAGATGATCATCGTGTGACCTTCTGAGGTGTGTTCAAAGTAATAGAACATCCCCTCTTGCTCGAGCAAACGCTGGACAAAGTTAAAGTCTGACTCTCGATACTGAGTGATGTAGCCATAGCGCTTTGCCGGTTTGCTGAGGCGAAACTCATGGCGCGAATAAGCAGAGCACGACGCAAAAACCTGGGCAACGACCTCTTCTACAGTCTTGTCCTGAAATATTCTGCTATCGAAACGGTTTTCAAGCATTGAAAACCAAGGGTTCAGCGTCGCGGTGTAGCGAGCGATACCACCATCGCTGCCAATACTGGCAAAACGCGTGATGTAACCGGCGACATGACGTGCAGATCCATCGGCCAGCTCGATCTCAATAACTGAGTGTTGACCCATCATCGACTTAAGCTTGATCCCGGAATCTTGGCATAACAGCGTTAGCTCGAAGCTATAGGCGTACGAAAGCCCCTCCGTTCCGCTGAAAGACTCCAGCAAAAGGTCCTGCTTAGGATTGGCAAGATTTCTAAATTTGAACAGACGCCGATTTTGTGGCGAAAACATTGCAGCGAGGTCCATCAACATTTGAATCTCCTTGGAAAAAGCGAGAGGCGGTGTCGCGAT
Source organism: Pseudomonas sp. PvP027 (assembly GCF_017833005.1). Classification (NCBI taxonomy): domain Bacteria; kingdom Pseudomonadati; phylum Pseudomonadota; class Gammaproteobacteria; order Pseudomonadales; family Pseudomonadaceae; genus Pseudomonas; species Pseudomonas sp. PvP027. Next base: position 680,687 of record NZ_JAFIBK010000001.1, read on the forward strand.
CAACGGCTAAGATCGCAACCCGGTGAACAGATCCGGTCTGATGCAACAGTGTCAATCATTCTGAACCTTGATAGGAGGCCAGCGGCTGACAAACTCAGCTGGATAAATCTGAAAAAATCGTAGGCTCCGAACTACAGACAAAGGCGACTCTCTCAAGATCGCCGCACAGAGACCAAAAAAAAACGCGAAGGTGCCATGACCTATGGCGGACTATGATGGGTAAGCCTGACATCGTGGGTGCACTATCTTGGCTAATCTGGATGGCTCCTAGTAGAGGGTGCAGGCCAGACGGTTGCACCTATACCACTACCCAGATGCACTGTTAGGGATGCTCCGATCAACTTGCTGCGCAGCGGCGGCGAGTCGCAATTTGCCCGGCACCCAGCGCTATTTGCTGAAAATGGCCTGATGCAGCGCGCGTTGAGGGCGTTTCCGCCCGGTTTTCCGTGTTAAACGCGCAACTCACCCATACCCATCAGCTGTTTTCGAGCCATCCACAGATTCGACAGGGCGAACAGCGTGGTCAGCTGAGCTGTGTTTTTCATCAGCCCACGAAAGCGCACTTTCACGTAGCCAAACTGACGCTTGATTACGCGAAACGGATGCTCGACCTTGGCCCGTGTCTGAGCTTTGCAGTACTCGATCTTGCGCTTGGCCTTGTAGAGCACGCTGCGTTTATTGAGCCTGGAATACGTGCTGCGCCGCGCAGCGATTTGCCAGATGACCTCACGATTTTCATGCTCTTCACGCTTCTCGACACCGGTGTATCCCGCGTCTGCATACACCGCGTTTTCTTCGCCGTGGAGCAGTTCGGCGACCTGCGTGACATCGGCCACATTGGCCGCAGTGCCATGAACATGATGAACCAGGCCCGACTCCGCATCGGCGCCGATATGCGCCTTCATCCCGAAGAAGTATTGGTTACCTTTCTTCGTCTGATGCATCTCGGGATCACGCTTTCCTTCCTCGTTCTTGGTCGAGCAAGGGGCATGAATGATGGTGGCATCGACGATGGTGCCCTGGCGCAGGGACAGGCCTTTCTCTTGCAGATAACCGTTGATGACCGCGAGGATCGCAGGGGCCAGTTGATGCTTTTCCAGCAGGTGCCGGAAGTTCATGATCGTGGTGTCTTCAGGTATCGGGGCGCTCAAGGTCAGGCGTGCAAACTGGCGCATGGGCGTGATTTCGTAGAGCGCTTCTTCCATGGCCGGGTCGCTCAGGGAGAACCAGTTCTGCAGCAGATGAATGCGCAGCATGGTTTCCAGAGGATAAGGTTTTCTGCCTCCGCCGGCCTTGGGGTAGAACGGTTCGATCAGGCCCAGTAGACCTGTCCAGGGCACGACCTGATCCATCTCGGCGAGGAAGCGTTCGCGGCGTGTCTGCTTGCGCTTACCGGCATATTCGAAATCGGAAAAGCTCATCTGGCTCATGGGCGGCTCGGATCAGGTGGTCAGGCGTATTTCAGCACATTTGAAGACTTGTTCGGAGATTCCTTAGGATATTTGTCACCCGACGAAACCGTAGACCTAAAGATTTACTGGGCTCCATCGGTAGCCAGCGTGGACTCAATATCTCAAAAAGGATTCGCGCAGTTGGCAGTCAAAACTAGTATTCTTTCACCTATCGGCCACATCGTAGGGCCTGAGAAGGTGCAAAGGACTGATGAACATCTTAAATTTCCAAAGCGAGAACCCGTCTGAACGCGATGCATTCAAGGGTGAGAGCCACGATAGAGTCGCGCAGGCCATCCATGACTACATCGACAGTGGAAAAAATCACCGGGTAATTGGCCTTGACGGTGAGTTCGGCTCCGGAAAAAGCTCCATACTCCAGATGCTCGAAAGAAAGATAAAAGAAAAAAGCTCGAAATCCGTGCTGTGGATATTCGATTGCGAGCAGAACTACCAAGGCTCTATAAAGAGCAATTTTATCGAATTATTTACCGACCAGATCACTTCTCTTCTCACAAAAACAGGAGACAAAGCTGCAGTTCAAGAAGTTCTAAAAACTCGTGATATTGCTCTGGGCCGACACTTTAGCTATACGAAGGACACAAGAAGTCACATAAGCGTCTGGGCTGTATTACTGATCGCAAGTGGCGTACTTAGCCCTACCTTCATTAGAGACTATCTGCGACAGCTTAGGGGAGTCATAGAGCTACCTTGGTGGCAACATTTATCCTACCTAAGTACAAGTCTCGCTCCGCTAATCATTCTGATTCTCGCGTATTTCTTCAATGGAAAAGAACAAGTCGGCAAAAAGCGGTGGAATATCAGCAGTCTCTTGAAAGGAAGTTCGGATGACCAAATTACCGAAACGATAGAAATCAGCAAAGAAGTCAGTCCTTTAGACTTAAAGAGAGCACTGAGAAACCACCTTCACGCGGTGAGAGATCATCACTTCATAATTGTCATCGACAACCTCGACCGACTACCTCGGGACGTTTTACGTTCGGTCTGGAGTGACCTTGAAATATTCACATCGGTAACGGGCTCCGAAAATTTGAGCGTAATTGTACCTTTTTGCTCAACGAAAGTTTCGCAGTACCTAAACGGAGACTCTGAGCAAAGCTACGACTCAAGGGATTTCATCGCAAAAAAATTTCCAGTTGTATTTCGCACACCCCCTATCATTACCTCTGGATGGAAAGATGCATTCAGAACACTTTGGGCCGAAACTTTTGGCCCAGAGAGCCGGAGCGACGCGGATACTTGCAGCATAATCTTGCAACGCCACAGTCCCATGGCAGCCGGTTTAGTTACACCTCGACTACAAAAGAGGTTTATTAATGATATCGCCACGACAATGCTGGTCACGGCTGGACAACCAAGTTTGGTTTGCATTGCAGCATACATCGCCATCTGCAAGTACAATAACATCTCCATAGAATCATTGCTTAAGGAACCCGCTGGGCCATCAACAGAAGATGCCACTTCTACTGATAAACCCGGTGAAAAAGAACAAAGTGAAAAAAACAGCGCCAATTTAGCCAGAACAAAACGCACTCTTCAAACTTTATTGGGAGAGGATATGGATCATGGCTGGCCCATTCAAATCCTTCAGATACACTTCCAAACATCTCCAGATATCGCCATTGCTGAGTTAATAGATCAACCCTTGGCTACAGCCATTGAATCTCAAGACGGAAGACAATTTGCTTCACTAGCAGGATACTTTGGATTCACCGATTCATTTTTGAGAGAGTTGGAAGGTGAAGTTTCACCTAACAATCTTTTCCTGACGCTTCATGAAGCCGTCACCTCAGAAAACTGTGACATTAGTACATTAATTCATCACATAAACAAAAAGTTTACAGAGAGTCTTCTACTGACAGCTCATGCTCCCGAAACTAGATATTTTGAGGCGACAAAAGGATTGGTTAGCCTCGGACTCAGCAAGGCTATATTCGATAAAGAACTGAGATCCGCGCAAGGCACATTCCTGCATATGACTAGGCAAATATATGACCCAGACGCAAAGAATGTTTATCAAGAAATTGTGTATATGTATGACAGCTATCTGGATGCGTTGAATGAGCCGTTCCCGGAAGTCACCGTGGATAGCTCAGAAATTCTCTTTCACATCTTAATTCCGAACCCTGATCTCCGCGTAATCGATGTGAATCGCATCGTGCTTAGTCAGAAAGGGTATGTCGATGGAGTGAGACAGATTGTCTCGAATGATACGATCGCATTCGGCATGACCCCTTTACCTCAAGACGAGTGGGTACACTGCCTTGATAAATATTTCGGGCACATTAAGCTGTCGTCTAAAGAGCTAGACTATCAGTTCGGCGATGAGCGAATAACGGAAATCATAGCTGCGATCAATTATGATCCCACCGAAGAAAGATCTTGGGTTGGCCTAGCTTTTTTCAAAACATACTCCAACTCTATAGTCGGACCAATCAAAATCCATCTACCCTCTGTAAAGTCAAATCGCATAAAAGTTGCCATAGCAATTATATATATGCGACTAGGAATGGGGGTTGAGCTCGCCGAAATTCCAGAAATCGAATTTGCGTTCGCTCAGGAGCCTGAACTCCTAACCTCTCTGACCAGAGCATTAATCAATAGCGGAAACCTTTTCGCCCTGACTATAACAGACGAATCAAAGTCGATAGTCGCTCCGATCCTTGCAAATGTAATTAAAGAGCATCTTGTAACTAAATTATATGTTACTGATGTTTTTCGGCACTATACTGAGCTCTGTGAAGCATTGGCGGACCAGGGATTAGCAGAAAGTGAATTTCTAACATGGCTTATTTCTTTTCCTTCTCTCACCAAACATCTTCCAACATTAGACGAGATAGATCCGAATTTCTTCGATGCAATACTAACAGGATTAGATAACTCAATATTACCACTCAGAGCGTACATCTTGGATAGGGAGTTTGGCTCTGAGATTGACGCGACTAGTTGGCTAGCTATTTTTAACAGCCCGAACCCCAGGGTAGCTAATGCACTGGATCGCATGGTTGAAGGGAAGCTGGATTTTAAAGGTGAAAAAAATGCTCACGCTGCATTCTCTACGTATATCTCAGCCTTGATAAAAAAATCACCTTTTTTAGATCCACCCGATATGGCAATGGCCAATATTAAGAATGTGCTAGAGCTTTTCGACAAGGACACTCTATTTATAATCGGTACTGAACTCAGGACCTGCGCTTATGATTCCACAGCGCCTGTTGAGTCTTCTATTTTCATCTTGTCCAAATTAAATTTCCTACTCCCAAGTGTAACTCCTCGAAACAAAGTTGAAGAAGAACGTTTACTCCAGATACTTTTGTTCATTCACCGTAACCCAGAGTCTACATCCCGAGTTTCAGACTTCCTCGACCACCAATGGGAGCAGCTTGCAGACTGGTCGATTTCTAAGGATAACAAGGATACCTATGCATCTTATGTGACAAAGCTCAGAGATCGGCTACCCAACGTTTATGCAGACCTTTCGAACAAAACAGGCTTCAAGGCCAGAATGAAGAAATTCGCGAGCGCCTTGATGGCCCGGCCGACTGACAGCGAGGATTGAAGTTTGAACCGAGAAAGCCATCAGAGGAAACGAGCACTGGTCACCACGTATAAATCTTCGGAAGCATGCGTCCGGCAAAGTCATCTATGGCTATGAATCTGATAGCGGGTACATGTAAATAGGCATGGATTGAAATGCCTTCCTTAGCAACACTTTTATGCCTCTACCGACGCAATGCGCGCTTGGGGGCTTGCTTTTGCCACGGCATAAGTGGGTGCCCGCTTACCGATTCAAGAGGTATTCGCTGAACGTATACCCACTCGGATCAGCGAGGCAGAAACTTTCAAACGCTCTGTTAATAGGTTTTGCACGAAAAGTCGGACTCTGTGGACCCTGTATTAGGTTGCTGCCTAGCTTGATCTGCCGGGAAGCTTTGGACGTTGGTCGACGGTGTATCAGCGATTTCGGAACTGGAGCGACGCCGGTACGTTCGACCGAATGGTTCAACAAGTACCTGAATTTTCTCCACACCGTGCTCCCCTCCACTGCCGAGTTCACCGAAAAAGCCTGGAAGTGGTAGCACACCCAAGCTAACGTACACGCCGGAATTCAAGCCATACCCATCAAGGCCTCACCATGATCCAGATTCGCCCCATGACACCGGAAGATTTCGAGCGCTTCTGGCCGACCTTTCAGGCTGTAGTCATCGCTCAGGAAACCTATGCCTACGACCCTGCCCTCACTCAAGAGCATGGCCGCGATCTGTGGATGACGGCGCCATTGCACACGTTGATTGCCGAGGAAGATGGCCAGCTGTTGGGCAGTTATTACCTGAAGGCCAATGCGGCAGGCCCGGGTAATCATGTTTGCAACTGTGGCTACATGGTGACGGATGCGGCGCGGGGTCGCGGTGTGGCGCGGTTGATGTGTGAGCACTCGCAGCAACTGGCGCGCGACAGCGGGTTCCTGGCGATGCAGTTCAATTCGGTGGTCGCCAGCAATGAGGTGGCGGTCGGGTTGTGGAGCAAGCTGGGTTTCGAAACGGTTGGGCGGTTGCCCAAGGCTTATCGTCACGCCCGATTGGGCTTGGTGGATTGTCTGGTGATGTTCAAGTGGCTGGCTGATGAGCCGGTGGCCAAAGAGCCTGCGCAGCCCAAACTGATCGGCCGCAAGAATATCGAATCCGTGGTGTCGCGTCCGCGTCGAAAATAAGCATGACGCGCGCATGAAAACGGGGCCTGCTCACCATGAGCAGGCCCCGTGTTGCATTACAGCTCGGTGCTTATTTGCCAGCCCCCATGTCGGGCTGCTTCTGCAGCAACACCCGAGTCACGCGGCGCTCTTCCACACCGACGACGTGCAGGTTCCAGCCCTGCCAGCTGAGGCTGTCGCCGGTAGACGGCAGGCGATCCAGCAAGCTCATGACCAGTCCGGCCAGGGTCTGATAATCCTCGGTCGCCTTGGCCTGGAAGCCCGTGCGCTCGCGAATCAGGCTCAGGTTCAAGGCTCCCGATACCACGAAGTCCTCGCCCTGCTCGACGATGTCCGGGCCTTCCACTTCGCTGGCGTCAGGCAGCTGGCCAGCGATGGACTCGAGAATGTCGGTCATGCTCAACACGCCGATGAAGTCACCAAACTCGTTGACCACAAAGGCGATGTGCGTCGATTCCTTGCGCATCTGTTCCAGGGCATTGAGGATGGTGAAGCTTTCCAGCAGGTTGATGGCCTTGCGCGACATCAGCTTCAAGTCGGGCTCGTTGCCGGACAACAGCTCCTTGAACAACTCTTTCTTGTGCACGAAGCCCAGCGGCTCATCGATACCGCGCTCGCCAATCAGCGGCAGACGCGAGTAGGACGAGTGCATCAGTTTCAAACGGATCTTCTCGGCGCTGTCGTTCAGGTCGATACAGTCGACTTCCGCCCTCGGCGTCATCACCGTGCGAATCGGCCGCTCTGCCAACTGCAGTACGCCGCTGATCATCACGCGCTCACGACGGTCAAACACCGGCTCGCTGCTTTCACCATCCAGCATGTCGGTGATTTCCTCATCGACGTCACCAGACTCCAGCTTGCGACCGCCCAACAGGCGCATCACCGCGTGTGCTGCTCGCTCGCGGCGCGGCAGGTGACCATGGGCCGACTTCTTGCTGCGCTTGCGGGCGATCTGGTTGAACACCTCGATAAGGATCGAGAAGCCGATGGCCGCATACAGATAGCCCTTGGGAATATGGAACCCCAGGCCTTCGGCGGTCAGGCTGAAACCGATCATCATCAGGAAGCCCAGACACAGCATGATCACCGTCGGGCGGCTGTTGACGAATTTGGTCAGCGGCTTGCTGGCAATCATCATCAGGCCGATGGAGAAGATCACCGCGATCATCATCACCGACAGGTGCTCGACCATGCCGACGGCGGTAATCACCGCATCCAGCGAGAACACGGCGTCCAGTACGACGATCTGCGCAACGATAGGCCAGAACAACGCATAGCCCGCATTACCGGCGCGCTGGGCGACATGGCCTTCCAGCCGCTCGTGCAGTTCCATGGTGGCCTTGAACAGCAGGAACACACCACCAAACAGCATGATCAGGTCGCGACCGGAGAACGTCTTGCCGAACACCTCGAACAACGGCTCGGTCAGGGTCACCATCCACGAGATGCTCGCCAGCAGGCCAAGGCGCATGATCAACGCCAGCGACAGGCCGATGACGCGCGCCTTGTCACGTTGTTCAGGAGGCAGTTTGTCCGCCAGGATGGCGATGAACACCAGGTTGTCGATGCCCAGCACCAGTTCCAGCACGATAAGGGTCAGCAGGCCAAGCCATGCCGTGGGATCAGCGATCCATTCCATGGTTTATGCAGCCTCACGATAAAAATGGCAGGGGTTGGTATTGGTCACTGTAGACCAGACGCCATGGCTGAACGTCAGGCATGGCGTTGCAGCGTCAGGACGCGAGGGTCTGCCGGAATCCATGCAGTGCAAGAGGTCAAGTAGAGATACGTGCGAATGAAGCGGTCTGCTAGGCAACGGTGAAATCGCCGGCCAGCCATCAGCGATGGGAGGACAACTCGGAGGCTCCTGAAGGGTATTCATACAGTCCTGAAAATTAATACGGGCGTTGATCCTACAATACCCATAGATGTTTCGTACGATGGCAAAGTATTACAAGACTTGACCAATGATCAGACTCCTTACTGCTCGGCAAATAAACGCAGAGCGACGTTTTGTCACACCTCCAGGCACTACCAGTTGTCTGACAACAGAATGGCGCGGGTAGATGCGCCCATTCATTTGTTTTAAAATGTTTCCATAACGTCATGCATGCGCAGTGCCTCTCGCGATCCGTTTCACGTCGCCCTTCACTGCTCGCCTGAACAGAATCATAAAAAGAAAGCCCGTCATAGACGGGCTTTTTTCGTTTTCAGCTTTTGCATCCGATGCCCCTGAGGGCATCCCGGCAACCCGTTTTCTTAACCTTTGAGGTGATTTACCCATGTTGCGCATCGTTGTTGTTCATTTGTTCCAGTGGCTCAAGCGTCTGTCGTCCGCGCTGTTCTTCCGTAGCGCAGAGGACAACTATTCGCGCAGCTTCACCCGTGAAAACGATGACGAAGGCCGCTGGACCTTTGTTTCGATCGTCATCGTTCTGACCCTCAGCCTTTATTGTCTGGCGGGCCTGGGCTACTACGCCAAGACCAATATCTGGGACGGCTTCACTCAGGAGCAGAAAGAGAATATCGCGCAGGCCATGGTGGTCAGCTCGCAGAATCTCTGACAGGCACCGGGTTCGACTGAACGGGGGAAGCGAAAGCTTCCTCCGTTTTCGTTTCCACCGGTTTGCCATGAGGCGGCTTGTCATGAAGCGGCTTTTCTGCGAGAAAGCCCGCTCGCGCCAATGACAGAGCGCTCAGCAACCGGAAGCATCGCAATGAGCAAAGAATTACAGATTACCGACCTGCACCCCGGCGAGGGCAAGGCAGTGGTAAAGGGTGCGCTGATCACCACGCAGTACACCGGGACCCTGGAAGACGGCACCGTGTTCGATTCCTCTCACCAGCGCGGCAAGCCGTTTCAGTGCGTGATCGGCACAGGACGTGTCATCAAGGGCTGGGATCAGGGCCTGATGGGCATGAAAGTCGGCGGCAAGCGTCAATTGTTCGTCCCCGCCCATCTGGCGTACGGCGACAGAAGCATGGGCGCACACATCAAGCCCGGTGCCGACCTGACATTCGAAATAGAACTGCTGGAAGTGCTGACCCGCGACGATTGAGCACCTTGCCTTGCAGATCAGCCTGAATCGGCCGATACCCTGACGCACAGGTATAAGCCTGATTGCTTGTTATCGCAGAAAAAGCCATGCTCCGGGTATGGAATTCAAGGTCTTGGCACAGGAACACGTATGGCGCTCAATAAGTCGACTCAGGAGCTGAAGCGACACCTGAAAGGGACAGCAACCAACCTGGAAAACACGGCGGAAGAAATTCTCAAACTCGCCTCACAAATGAACGATGTGGATGTCACCGCAGTGCTGCAGATGGTCAACCGTCTTTATAGCGATGCCGACCAGCTCAAAGCCTATGCTGATGAGGTCAAGGCCAAGCGGATCGTGCGCGCCAAGCCGCTGTAAATCGCCGCACCCAAGTTAAGACGCGCTTTCTTCGGTCCAGAGGACCTTCGATGCTGCCACAGCCCGCCACTTCCAGCGTCAGCCCCAGGCATCTGAGCCTGCAGAAATGGCGTGGCCGGGTCGGCATGGGCCTGGTTGCAAGCCTGTCTGTTCTGGCCGGCATGACCGATGCCATCGGCTTCATGGCGACCGGCGATTTCGTTTCGTTCATGAGTGGCAACACCACCCGGCTCGCAGTCGCCATCAGTGATGGCGACCTGAGCGTGACGGTGCGTCTGACCCTCGCAATCCTGGCTTTCATTGCCGGCAACGCACTGGGCGTAGTGGTTGCGCGCCTTAGCGGGCGGCGCGCCCTTCCCTTGCTGCTGGGCATCGCCACGCTGCTCTGTGCGGCTGCCGCATGGCCACTGGAAAGCAACATGCTCGCGCTGATCTGGGCCATTCTGGCAATGGGCATGCTCAACGCCGCCGTTGAGCAGGTCAACGGGCTGCCGGTCGGCCTGACTTACGTGACCGGCGCGCTGTCGCGTTTCGGTCGTGGCCTGGGTCGCTGGATGCTGGGGGAACGACGAGACGGCTGGCGCGTGCAGCTGGTCCCTTGGGTCGGCATGTTCATCGGGGCCGTGATAGGCGCGCTACTCGAGCACCGCCTGGGTCTCAACGCCCTGCTGATCAGCGGCAGCCTGTCAGCATTGCTGGGGCTGGTTTCGCTGAAAATCCCGCACCGCTGGCAACGTCAATACATGCCACGCTGAACCCTGCGATGCCTATCTGCCGAAATACGTTTACCATACGCCGCTTTTCCTGACCGACCTGCGCCATGACTCCTGAAGCACTCGCGATTCTGCAACAGCACCTGATCGACGCGTTGAACAACGTCCCGAATGAAACCCGCCGCCTGTTTCACGGCCGTGGTCGCGTATGGCCGGGGCTGGAGCACATCACCGTCGACTGGATGCAGGGCGTGGTGCTGGTCTCGGTGTTCAAGGAGCCTCTCGAGTCCGAGCTGGCAGCATTGACGCAGCTGTTGCACGCGTTGACCGACACGCCCCAGTGGCAGCAGAGCCAGGCTCACACGCTGCTGCTGCAACACCGCTATCTGCCACAGAGCACCACACAATGGCTGACCGGCGAGGTCGTGGATGAATGGGTGATCACCGAAAACGGCCTGCGCTACAAAGTCGATTTCGGCAAAAAGCAGAACAGCGGGCTGTTTCTGGACATGCGCTACGGCCGTGAATGGGTGCAGGCTCAGGCCAAGGGCAAGCGCATCCTCAACCTCTTCGCCTACACCTGCGGCTTCTCGGTCGCCGCCCTTGCCGGTGGAGCCGACCACGTCGTGAATCTGGACATGGCCCGTGCCGCGTTGAATCGCGGCCGCGAGAATCATCGCCTCAATGATCAGGACCTCAGCCGCGTGACCTTTCTGGGCCATGACCTGTTCAAATCCTGGGCCAAGGTCACCCGCTGCGGCCCTTATGACCTGATCATCATTGACCCGCCATCCTTCCAGAAAGGCAGTTTCATGCTCGACAAGGACTACCAGCGTGTCCTGCGTCGCCTGCCGGAGTTGCTGGATGAAGAAGGTTCGGTACTGGTGTGCATGAACGACCCCGCGCTGGGACCGGACTTTCTGATTCAGCACACCGCAATCGAAGCACCTTGCCTGCGCTTCGAACAACGTCTGGAAAACCCGCCGGAGTTCCCCGACGCTCGCGCCGAGGGTGGCTTGAAGGCGCTGGTGTTCAAGGCAGAAGGCTTGAGCCGCAGCGGATGGGCGTAACGGGCCAGGACTGACAGCCGCCTCGAAGCTGAAGAAGCATGCTGCTTAATCAACCTGCCCGAACACTTGACTGGGCCGTCGCAGCGACGGGTCGAACGGGTTGATTCGGGCACTGATGGCCGTGGCTTCGCGCTTGAGCAGTTCGACCACGGTCGTCAGGCGATCCGGTCCCAGCCGGTCGGATATGGTCGCCACGCTGAGCGCAGCCACTGCACGACCGCTGCGGTCCAGTATCGGCACTGCCAGCCCGGCCATGCCCGGTAACGCGCCGGTGTTGCGCCCGGCGTAACCCTGGCGACGCACGTTTTCCACCTCCGAACGCAGAAACACCTCGTCGTACAGGTGAAAGTCCTTGAGCCGTGGCAGGTTGTAGGCAATGACCGTTTCCCGCTCGTCCTCGGGCAGAAACGCAAGAATCGCCAGGCTGCCCTGCCCCACGCCCAGGGCAACACGGCCGCCGATGTCGCCGGTGAACGTGCGGATCGGGTACGGACCTTCGCTGCGGTCCAGGCAGATCGCATCGAAACCGCTGCGTGCCAGCAGAAACAGCGAATCACCCAGCGAGGCGGACAGGCGCAACAGACTGGGGCGCACCACGTCACGCAGGTTGCCGGTATTACCCGCCTTGGCGGCCAGGGCAAAAAACTCGATGCTCAAACGATAACGCTTGCTGAGCAGATCCTGCTCGACCATGCCCTCATCCATCAGGCTGCGCAGCAAGCGATGCGTGGTGGGTTGCGACAGCCCGACACGCTGGGCGAGTTGCGTGACCCGCTCGCCGCCTTCATCACAATCGCCCAGGCAGCGCAGCACCGCGAACAGCCGGGAAACGGCTCCCACACCGACCTCAGCTTTCGCATTATTCCGATCAGTGGAATTATCCATGACAATATCTCTTTATATTTCCACTAAAAGAATTAATTCAAAGAAAGATGTTATTCAGTGAAATTCCTTGTTGAGCCCATCCTAGCCTTCGCCCTACTCTCAGTCCACAGGGGCGATTTGAACAATCATCGGTAGCCGACTCAGAGCGAGCGCCAACGTCCACAGAATTGCATGACTTCATTTCGCATCTGCCCATGACAAACGCGTGCTTCGGCGCGCATGCACAAAGGTGGAAGCAGGCATGGCATTTCTGCAGCTCGAAGGTCTCTCCAAACGCTACGGCTCCATTGACGCGGTCGTTGCCACCAACCTGGCCGTCGACAAGGGCGAATTCGTTTCACTGCTCGGCCCTTCCGGCTGCGGCAAAACCACCACCCTGCAAATGATCGCCGGTTTCGTTGAAGTCAGTGACGGACGCATTGTGCTCGACGGGCGCGACATCACCCACGCCAAACCCAGCAGCCGAGGCCTCGGCGTAGTGTTTCAAAGCTATGCGCTGTTTCCGCACATGACCGTGGCCGACAACGTTGCGTTTGGCCTGCGTATGCGCAAGGTGCCTGCCGCCGAGTTGCACCCGCGTGTCAGCCGGGTGCTGGAGCTGGTGCGCCTTGGTCAGCATGCCGAGCGTTATCCGCGCGAGTTGTCCGGTGGTCAGCGCCAACGGGTCGCATTGGCTCGCGCACTGGTGATCGAGCCGCCAGTGCTGCTGCTCGACGAGCCGCTGTCCAACCTGGACGCCAACCTGCGCGAAGAGATGCAGTTCGAGATCCGCCGCATTCAGAATGAAGTCGGCATTACCACGCTGATGGTCACCCATGATCAGGCCGAAGCCCTGTCGATCAGCGATCGGGTGGTGGTGATGCAGGCCGGTCGTATCACCCAGATCGACGAGCCTTACAAGCTTTACGAACACCCGCGCACCCGCTTCATCTCGAGCTTCGTCGGCAAGGCCAACATGTTGCAGGGTGATCTGGACAGCAGCGGCATCCCGCAAATTCGTCAGAAGCCGGGCGATGGCAGCCTGACCCTCAGCCTGCGTCCCGAAAAGATCGATCTGGTGGCACCTGGCTGCGGGCGACTGTCCGGGCGCATCGTCACGCGCTATTTCCTCGGCAGCCAGTGGCTGTATCGCATCCAGACCGGCATTGGCGAAGTGACGGTAGTACGCCGTAACGACGGCCAGGCGCCGCTGGAACAAGGCGCAGCGGTCGACATGGACTGGCCCACCGAATTGCTGCGCGTGCTGGATGCCGACGAGGTGCGCGCATGAGCCTGCTGAGCGAAATGCGTCAGGGCGGCCGCGGCTATTGGCTGTCAGCGCCGGCGCTGGCGTTGTACATCGGCTTGCTGGTGTTGCCGCTGGGTCTGACCCTGGTGCTGTCGTTCAACGTGTTCGACTATCAGGTCGGGGTGAAAAGCGACAGCTACACGCTGGCCAACTACATGGCCGTGGTCACCGACTCGTATTTCTATGAAATCTTCCTGCGCACCTTCTGGATCAGTGCGCTGGTCACCCTGCTGTGCGTGCTGATCGGCGTGCCGGAAGCCTACATTCTCAGCCGCATGGGCACGCCTTGGCGCTCGATCTTCCTGATCCTGATTCTCACGCCGCTGCTGATCTCGGTGGTGGTCCGGGCATTCGGCTGGAGCCTGCTGTTGGGCGCGGACGGCCTGATCAATCAGGTCATCCAGTTCATGGGCGGTCGCCCGGTGAAACTGCTGTACACCCCGTTTGCCGTAGTCATCGCTCTGGTCCACGTCATGTTGCCGTTCATGATCATTCCGGTCTGGACCTCGCTGCAGAAGCTTGACCCCACCGCCGAACAGGCCGCGCTGTCGCTGGGCGCCAGCCAGGCGAAAGTCATGCGCCTGATCGTGCTGCCGCAAGTCATGCCGGGCGTGCTGTCCGGGTCGCTGATCGTGTTCGGTCTGGCCGCCAGTTCGTTCGCCATTCCAGGCCTGCTCGGCGGGCGCCGCCTGAAGATGGTCGCCACGGTGATCTACGACCAGTACCTCTCGGAGCTGAACTGGCCGATGGGCGCGACCCTTGCCGTGGCGCTGCTGCTGGTCAACCTGCTGGTCATGCTGTCCTGGAACCGCATGATCGAAGGCCGCTACAAAAAAACTCTGGGGGAATGATCCATGTCCAAGAACGGTCCGTTGGCCCTCTCGTTTCATGCGCTGGTAGTGATTTTCATGATGGCCCCGCTGGTCGTGGTGTGCCTGGTGGCGTTCACCCCGGAAAACACCCTGAGCCTGCCCACCACCCATTTTTCGCTGCGCTGGTTCAAGGCAGTCTTCGAGCGCGCCGACTTTATCGATTCGTTCTACAACAGCCTGATCCTGGCGTTCGTATCGGCGACGCTGGCCACGCTGATCGCGGTACCCGCCGCACTGGCAATCACGCGTCATACATTTCCCGGTCGCAATTTTTTCAATGCTCTGTTTCTGTCGCCGATCATCATTCCGCACCTGGTGTTGGGGGTGGCGATGCTGCGCCTGTTTGCGCTGATGGGCGTGAACGGCAGCTTCACCTGGCTGATCTTCGCCCATGTGCTGGTCATCACGCCCTATGTGCTGCGCCTGGTACTGGCAGCGGCGATCGGCATCGACCGCAGCGCCGAACACGCCGCCGAGTCACTGGGGGCCGACCGCTTCACGCTGTTTCGGCAGATCACCCTGCCAATGATCCTGCCCGGCGTGGCGGGCGGCTGGCTGCTGGCGTTCATCAACAGCTTCGATGAAGTCACGCTGTCGATCTTCGTTACCTCGCCCGCGACCCAGACCCTGCCGGTGCGCATGTATGTCTACGCCACCGAATCCATCGACCCGATGATGGCCGCCGTGTCGGCACTGGTCATCGCCCTCACCGCCGCCACCATGATCCTGCTCGACCGGGTCTATGGGCTGGATCGCGTGCTGGTCGGCAAACACTAACCCGGAGCTTTCACGTTATGGCATTGCTGAAACGACTGACCGAACATGATCGCCCGGTTGTGCCCTTCACCCTTGACGGCGAGCCGGCCAGCGGTCTGTTGGGCGATACCTTGCTGACCGCGGTACTGACCGCCAGCGACCACTTGCGCGGCAGTGACTTCAGTGCCGAACCTCGTGCCGGTTTCTGCATGATGGGCGCCTGCCAGGACTGCTGGGTGAGGCTGGGTGACGGTCAGCGCGTGCGTGCCTGTTCGACGCTGCTGGAGGCCGGTCAGGCAGTGATTCGTGAGCCGGGGCGGTGCGTATGAGCGATCAGGCCATTGCCATTATCGGCGCAGGACCGGCCGGCATTCGCGCCGCCCAGACGCTACTGGCCCACGGCATCAAGGCCTGCCTGATCGATGAAGGGCTGCGCGGCGGCGGCCAGATCTACCGTCGCCAGCCGGACAACTTCCAGCGTTCGGCCAAGGCGCTCTACGGCTTTGAAAGCGCCAAGGCGGTCGCGGTGCACGAGGCGCTCGACACGCTGGCAACGCAGATCGACTACCGGCCGCAGACGCTGGTCTGGAACGCCGAAGATCATCAACTCGATACCCTGCAAAACGGTAACGCCGCCACCCTCGACTTCAGCCACCTGATCGTCGCCACCGGTGCCACCGACCGAATTCTGCCAGTATCCGGCTGGACCCTGCCCGGCGTGTACAGCCTGGGCGCAGCGCAGATCGCGCTCAAATATCAGGGCTGTGCAATTGGCCAGCGTGTGGTGTTTTGTGGCACTGGCCCGTTGCTGTACCTGGTCGCCTACCAGTACGCCAAGGCTGGCGCGAAGGTGCTGGCGGTGCTCGACAGCGCGCCGTTTTCGGCACAATGCAAGGCATTGCCGGCGCTGCTGGGCCAACCGGCGCTGCTGGCCAAGGGCATCTATTACCGCGCGTGGCTGAGCGCACACGGCATTCCCGTGCATCAAGGTGCGCAGCTCACACGCATCGACGGCGAAAAACGCGTAGACGGCATTCAATGGCAACGTAACGGCAAATCGGGCCGCCTGGCCTGCGACGCGGTCGCTTTCGCCCATGCGTTGCGCAGCGAGACGCAACTGGCCGACCTGCTGGGCTGCGAATTCGCCTGGAGCCCGCTCAACCGGGCATGGCTGCCGACCCGCGACGACTGTGGACGCAGCAGCGCGTCAGGCATCTACCTGGCGGGCGACGGCGCGGGAATCATGGGCGCGGACGCTGCGGAAATGGCTGGAGAACTGGCCGCGCTCGGGCTGCTGCAAGACATCGGTGTTGTCGCAGACACTGCACGTATCGATACGCTGAAAACCGCACTGCGACGCATCGAGCGCTTCCGCCACGGGCTGGAAACCGCGTTTCCCTTCCCTGAGGACTGGGCCGCCAACGTGGCGGATGACACGCTGGTGTGCCGCTGCGAAGAAGTCTCCGCAGGCGAGATTCGCAGCGCCGTGCAGGACGGCCATTGGGAGATCAACCGGGTCAAGGCCATGTGCCGGGTCGGTATGGGTCGCTGCCAAGGCCGGATGTGTGGTCTGGCAGCGGCCGAGATCATTGCCCGCGAGAGCGGCCTGCCCGTCGAGCACGTCGGCCGCCTGCGCGGTCAGGCACCGATCAAGCCACTGCCCTTCGGGCTTGATACGCAGCGCATGGAGAAGCCATCAGTGGAGACGCAAGCATGAGCACACTGATTGAAACCGATGCGATTGTCATCGGCGGCGGCATCGTCGGCGCCTCGGCAGCCTTGACGCTGGCCCTGAAGGGCAAGCGGGTCGCCGTGCTGGAGCGCGATTTTTGCGGGTCGCACTCCAGCGGCGTCAATTACGGCGGCGTACGTCGTCAGGGCCGTACGCTGTCGCAGCTGCCCTTGTCGCAACGGGCGCACCAGATATGGGGCAATCTGCGCGAACTGATCGGCATCGACGGCGAGTACCAGCGCTCGGGCCATCTCAAACTGGCGCGCAGCGAACAGGACATGAATGCCTTGCGCGCCTACGCCGAAGCCAGTCAGGGATTCGGCCTGGATTTGCAGTTGCTTGATCGCGATCAACTGCGCGTCCGTTATCCCTGGGCAGGCGATGTCGCTGTCGGTGCATCGCTGTGCGCTGACGATGGACACGCCAATCCACGCCTGGTCTCGCCGGCCTTCGCCCGCGCTGCGCGTCGGGCGGGCGCACAGGTGTTCGAGCAAGCGCCGGTCAGCGAAGTCAGCCACGACGGCAACGCCTTCGTCGTCACGACCGCCAGCGGCCTGACACTGCGCGCCACCTGGCTACTCAACTGCGCCGGGGCCTGGGCCGCAGCACTGGCAGCACAATTCAACGAACCGGTGCCGATGTATTCGGGGCATCCGGCGATGCTGGTGACAGAACCGCTGCCGATGTTCATGGATGTCAGCACCGGCGTCGAAGGCGGCGGCATCTATGCCCGACAAGTGGCACGCGGCAATTGCGTCCTGGGCGGCGGACAAGGCTTTGCTCTCGACCCGGCGCGCGCGAGACCGGGGCAGGCGGCGGTGCTGGATATCCTGCGCAACGCCGTCGAGCTCTACCCGCCACTCGCCGGCGCCCAGGCGATCCGCACCTGGAGCGGCACCGAAGGCTACCTGCCGGATCGCGAACCGGTATTGGGCCCGAGCCTGAAACAGCCGGGTCTGCTGCATGGCTTCGGTTTTGCCGGGGCGGGCTTTCAGATCGGCCCGGCAGCGGGTGAAGCGCTGGCCGAATGGGTCTGTGACGGCGCCTCACGGATCCCGCTCGATGCCTTTTCCATCGGCCGCTTTCAGCAAATCGCCCTGCACCCCCCTGCTATCGAACCTGTTACGAACGTCATCCCATTGCACAGAGGAAGGTCGTCCCTATGAAAAACACCAAACGTCTCGCCCTCACCGCGCTGTCCTGCCTGCCGCTGGCCGCCGCACTCCTTTCCACGCCTGCCCGGGCCGAAACCACGCTGTACCTGGGCATGAACGGCGGGACCATGGAGCGCCTGTATGCCGATCAGGTGCTGCCGGCTTTCGAGAAGGCCAACAACGTCAAGGTGGTGATCGTGCCTGGCACGTCGGCCGATATCCTCGCCAAGGTTCAGGCGAGTAAGGACAACCCGCAGATGCACGTCATCTTTCTCGACGACGGCATCATGTACCGGGCCATTTCCATGGGCCTGTGCGACACCCTGAAACCCAGCGCCAGCCTGGCCGACCTGCCTGAAAAGGCCAAAATCAAGGAGCAGGCGGCAGCCGTCAGCCTGGGTGTGACCGGCCTGGCCTACAACACGCGAATGTTCAAGGAACAGGGCTGGAGCGCACCCACCTCGTGGATGGACCTGGCCGACAAACGTTTCAAGGACAAGGTGGTGTTCCAGTCACTGGCCTCCTCGACCTTCGGCCTGCATGGCTTTCTGATGTTCAACCGTATCCAGGGCGGCAGCGAGAAAGACGTCGAACCCGGCTTCAAGGCCTGGCCGAAAACCATCGGCCCGAACGTGCTGGAATACATCGCCAGCTCGGCCAAGATCTCGGAAATGGTGCAAACCGACGAAGCCGCCCTGTTCCCGCTGACGCCGACCCAGGTCACCGCGCTGAAGATCAAGGGCGTACCGGTGGAATACGCATCGCCCAAGGAGGGCGGCGTGGTGTTGAACGTGGCTGAATGTGCGATCGCCAACAACAATCAGCCGGAGCTGGCGCAAAAGCTGGCGGCCTATCTGCTGACCCCGGAAGCACAGGCGCCTGCGCTGGAGTTCGGTGACCAGATCCCGTCGAACCCGAAAACCCCGACCACTGACAAGACGCGCAGTCAGGTCGAGGCCATGGAGAAGTACCTGGAAACGGCGGTGACCATCGACTGGGATCAGGTCAATCAGATCCGTCCCGAGTGGAACGCACGCTGGAGCCGCAGCATCGAGCGCTAGCCCGACGCACGCCTGCACGCTGGATGCGCCCGTACTGGCCGCCAGCGGCAGCGTTTTGCAACCGCCCGGCAAATTATTTCAACTTATTACCGCATAGGGCAGTCCCACCGTTACGCCCTCTTCTCAAGGCGCATTCAACGGTGGTTCTTTCTCTATGAGTTTTCTGGTCTGCATGGGCGTGCTCGGCGTTTTATTGATGCTGTTGGCACTGACCTCTTCCTTTTTACGCTGGATGCCGGTGACAACCTCGGCAGTCTGCCTGGCGTTCGGTTTCAGCATCGGCCCGATGGGCCTCGATATCGTCGATCTCGATTTCAAGGCGTCTCATGAGTGGCTTGAGCGCCTGACCGAGGTGGCCGTGCTGTTTTCACTTTTCGGGACCGGCATCAAGCTGCGCTTACCGTTAAAGGGCAAGGCCTGGCACTCGGCGTATTGGCTGGCCGGGCCGGTGATGCTGGCGACGATTGCCGGAGTGAGCTTTGCCGCTCATTACATTTTCGGTATCGACTGGACCATATCCTTATTGCTCGGCGCCATGCTTTCACCCACCGACCCTGTACTGGCGGGAATGGTGCAGGTCAACAGTGCGCAAGATCAGGACCGTCTGCGTTTTGGCTTGTCGGGCGAGGCCGGGCTCAACGACGGCACCGCGTTCCCATTCGTTATTTTTGCGCTGCTCTATCTGACTTCCGGTGGAGGGATGGCCAACTGGGTACAGGACTGGCTGATCAAAGACCTGATCTGGGCAGTGCCCGCTGGCCTTCTGATCGGTTATGGCATGGGCCGAGGGGTTGGCCACCTGATGATTTTTCTGCGCATCAAAAACGCCGACAGTACCACCTCCCCCAACGACTTTTTGGCCCTGGCGCTTATCGCGCTGGCTTATGTGGTTGCCCAAAGCGTAGGGGCCTTTGGCTTTCTCTCGGTATTCGCCGCAGGCTTTGGCTTGCGTCAGGCCGAAGTGCGCACCACCCGCTCGGAACTGCCCTCCGAACATGTGGCACAGCCGGTGCTCGGGCACATGACAGCATCACTGGAAAAAGGCACCGTGGCCGAATCCGATGACCTGAGCGATTCACAATTGGCCGCCGGGGTGATGATGGGCGACATGCTGGCGTTCGGCAGTCTGGTGGAGCGCGCAATGGAAGTACTGCTGATCACATTGCTGGGCGCTGCGCTGGCCACTTATTGGGACTGGCGCGCCGTCGGCCTGGGGCTGGCGTTGTTCTGCGTCATACGCCCGGCCAGTGTCTGGCTGCTGGTCAGCCGACGTCTGCTAAACCGGAAACAGAAGGCACTGGTCGGCTGGTTCGGCATTCGCGGCATCGGCAGTCTTTACTACCTGTGCTTCGCTCTTTCCCATGGCCTGGCGGACGACGTCGGGGATGTCGTGATCGGTATGACGCTGTCGGTGGTGGCCTTGAGTATCCTGCTGCATGGCATCAGCATTCAGCCGTTGCTGGAGCGTTACGAGCGCAGCGCTTCAGCCAATCCTGATCCATGACGTCAGCGTGGCGTCGGTAATAGAGCAGGTCGATGAGCGTATCGGAACAAGCAATTGGACTGCGGCATTTCGACTCGGTTAGCGTGGCGTCATGCAGCCGGTGCAAACAGCAATGCGTGCAGCTACTATGTAATCCGTACAAGGCACTTTGCCAGTCTGCGATCAGGCCTGAAGTCGGCACGCTGTAATTTGGCTGAACCCTGGTAACGCACTGGCCTCCAAACCCGGTAATACAGCCCACTCGATTAGTTAGAAGGTGAAATGTCAGAACCCGTCCTGATGGACCGCTTTGCACGTAAAGTCGATTATCTGCGCATGTCGGTCACTGACCGCTGCGATTTTCGCTGCGTGTACTGCATGGCCGAAGAGATGACGTTTCTGCCTCGGCAACAGATTCTGTCGCTGGAGGAGATCCTCCAGGTGGCCGAGCGCTTCGTGGCACTGGGTACGCGCAAGATTCGTCTTACCGGTGGTGAACCGCTGGTGCGTGCAGGCGTGGTAGGGCTTTGCGAAAAGATCGCCGCCCTGCCCGGCCTGCGTGAACTGTGCATGACCACCAACGGTTCGCAGCTGGACAAGCTGGCTGCCCCGCTGTTCAAGGCCGGTGTCACACGCCTGAACATCAGCCTGGACAGCCTTGATCCCCAGCGTTTCCGCGAGCTGACCCGCACGGGCGATCTGCACAAAGTGATTGCGGGCATCGATGCCGCCAACGCCGCCGGTTTTGTGCACACCAAGCTCAACTGCGTGGTGATGCACGGTCGCAACGATGATGAGATCAACGACCTGCTGGCGTTCGCCATCGATCGCAACCTGGATGTCTCGTTCATCGAAGAGATGCCGCTGGGCATCATCAGCGAGCACAGCCGCGCCGAGTCCTTCTACTCCAGCGATCAGGTGCGCGAACGCATTGCCGAACGTTACACGCTGGTGCCGTCGACTGATTCGACTCAGGGGCCGTCGCGCTACTGGCGTCTGGCCGAGGCGCCGGGCATTCGCATCGGTTTCATCTCCCCGCACAGCCATAACTTCTGCGGCACTTGCAATCGCGTGCGCATGACTGTCGAAGGTCGCTTGCTGCTGTGCCTGGGTAACGAGCATTCCGTGGATTTGAAAGCGGTATTGCGCGCCAATCCCGGCCAGCCGGAAAAGCTCGAAAAAGCCATCATCGACGCCATGCAGCTCAAGCCGTGGAGCCACAACTTCACCCACGACGATGGCGTGCAGGTAGTTCGCTTCATGAATATGACGGGCGGCTGAGTAGCCGCCCTGAAGGATGACGCCTCATACGAGGCGTTATTTATTTACCGGCCTTGCGAAAGAACAACGTGATCTGCCCGACTTCGACACCCAGCTTGGTCATCGAGGAACGATTGGCCATGGTCTGCGCGTCGATCAGGTACATCCAGTCATCCAGGCTCACGTCATACTCGGTGCCATCCACCGGCAGCCTGAGCACATAGTTCCAGTGGAAGCTGTTGCCTGACACTTCGCCATAGGCCTCGCCAACCACGTCACCTGCCGTACCCTTCCAGCGCCCAGGACCATCGGGACGCAAGCGCCACTCCCGAACCTGCTTGGTGCCGTCGCTGTAACTGAAGGCCTCATGCATGACCAGCACTTCGCCTTCGCTGTGCCCGTCGATCACCACGGTGAAGCGCTTTGTGACTTCACCAGAGCGTTTTTGAAACATTCCCCAGGCTTCGACACGCCCAGTGAAGTACTGGCGCAGATCGAGCTTCGGCGTTTCCTGACTGTAACGGGTTACCGGCACGCCACCGCAGCCGCTCAGTACAAGCCCCACACACAGCATTAACATCCACTTTCTCAGCATGCGCCCTCCTTGATGGGTCATGAGCCGGTACTGCCGAGCAACTGCTCGCGAAGTTCGGGGTTACGGGTTTTCGGGTCCAGCCAGATGGAAAAGAAGGCCTTGGCGAACTGGCTGTCGGGCACCACATGCTGGAGCTTGTCGCCAACATAAAACCTCGCTTCGCGACCAGGCAGGTAGACGCCGGTAATCTTCATGCCCGGCTGAACGTCGACAAATGACTGGTTCATCTGCTGTCGCCATTCGGTCAGTTGCTGCTCATTCACCTTCGACCCGGAAATACGCTTGATCTCATCGATACTGGCATCGACCAGATCTTCACGATCAATGGCGCGATGGTAGGTCAGTTCAAGTGCCAGTGGCGCGTCTGCCACGAAAGGTTTGACCGGGCTGAGCAATCGGGCCGTATAAACACGAAAGCCGAACAGACTAAGGTCTCCGCCGCCGACGACCTGAGCATTGGGCAATGCCTCGCGCCAGTCCGCCGAAGCGCCGGCGCTGAGTAACATCACCAACCATAACCATCGTGGCGCACGCATCGGCAACCTCATCTATGTCATGTGCAGGCACTGCAGTGGCAATCACGGCAGGCAGCGAGTGAAGACAGTCAGGGTCGCTGACTCATGGCCGGAATCTATACCACCGAAAACACTTTGTACAACCTGTAGACCATCGCCCCTCTTGGCGCCGAAAAGCAAAAAGCCTGTTCCCGACCGGGATCGGGAACAGGCTTCAGGACCTGCGGAGCCCTGGGCTCAGGCAACCTGTGAGTGCGCCTGCCGGCGAGTCTTCTGCCATTCGCCTTTCAGCGCCTGCAGCGTGTCCTCCATGTAGGCGCGATCGGCAGCGGCTTTCTTGCCGACATAACCCTGGCCACGACGGAACATCTTCAGGGACGCGCGCAGTTGCGGATGCGCATCACGAAACTCGTGCTCCTGGGTGAACGGCGACATGGCGTCGACGCGAACTTCACCCGACTCGGCAACCCAGGCGATATGGTTATCCAGCGTGTCTTTGCACGCAGCAAACAGACGAGCCAGTTCATCAATAGTCGGTTGTGTGTTGATATTCATGTTGATGCCCCTTCGCTCATAGACTGTTCAATAATTGATACATCAAGTTCATTCGCCAGAACGTCAGCAACGCAACACGATTGAGTGTGCGTCGAATACCGTTCCAGCCCTCAAGGACATGCAGGTAGCCTTGATGAAGAGCCGCTACACAGCGGCATCAGCGTAGAGAGAAGAAGTCACGAAACCCAAAGACCCGGCCCAGGATCGGTAATCGATCCATTACAAGCATCATGAGGACATTTCGCCAGCTTCTCGCCCTTATCGACGACAAATGCCAGTTCAGCTCCATCAATCTGCCTTGTGGGCAGCCTACATCCGGGAACATCTCGACGGCTTGCCGAGCCTGTTCATCACACCTTTTGCAGCGCTCCCGATCAGGGAGACAGCTGCATAATGCAAGGGCAAATGGGGTGCGTCAACAATTATGTAGTGATTATTTTTAGTCACTACATAATCGTAAGCGGAACGTGGGGTTACATGAATAGGTGACTGAAGGGTCATGACTGACAGGCTATCAAGGGTGATCAGTTACCGCGGCACGACAGTATCCGGGGACCAACAAAAAGGCCTGAAAGCTTTCGCTCCCAGGCCTTTCACAACACACGAGCAACTGACTGTCAGCTCACCTTGAAGCGGCCCACCAGACCCTGCTGCTGCTCAGCCAGACGCGCCAGTTCGCGGCTGGTGACGGCGGTCTGCTCGGCACCGGCACTGACCTGGATGACCAGCGAGTTGATGTCATCGACGTTGCGATGAATCTCTTCGGCAACCAGACTCTGCTCTTCCGCGGCAGAAGCGACCTGGATGTTGCGGTCGCTGATGGTCGCGATGCCTTCGGCGATCTCTTCCAGCAGTTCACCAGCGCGTACGACATTGCTGGCACCCTCCTGCGCCTTGCCCAGGGTTTCCTGCATCGACGCTGCTGCGCGTTCCGAGCCGGACTGCAGGTTGGCGATCATTTTCTGGATGCTGACGGTAGAGTCCTGAGTCTTCTTGGCCAGATTGCGCACTTCGTCGGCAACCACCGCGAAACCACGCCCCTGCTCGCCGGCACGAGCAGCCTCGATGGCTGCGTTGAGCGCCAGCAGGTTGGTCTGGTCGGCGACGCCACGAATGACATCGAGCACCGAGGAGATCGAGTTGCTCTCGCCCTTGAGCTCGTCAATGATCCGTGAAGTCTCTTCAGCCTGCACCGAGAGCCCCTGAATCAGGCCGATGGTGTTGTCGATTTCGGTCTTGCCCTGCACGGTGCTGTTGTTGACGCGCTGTGACATCTCGGCCGCGTCGGTGGTGCTGCGCGCGACATCCTTTACCGTGGCACTCATTTCGCTGATGGCAGTGGCGACCTGATCAGTGCCCTGGCGTTGTTGCGCCACGTTCTGACTGGTTTGCAACGCCACAGCGGAAGACTGCTCGGCGGCGGTGGCAACCTGCGCCGTGGCGCTGCCGATTTCACTGATGACCTCACTGATCTGATGCGCCATGTTGTCCAGATTGCGCGAGATCTCGCCGAACTCGTCCTTGCCGACATAACGGGTCCGGGCGGTCAGGTCGCGGGTGGAAAGTGCCATCAAAGTGCGGTTCACATCGACAACCGCGACCTTGATGTTGCGGATGATCACCGACGCCAGCCACAACACTACGATCAGCATCAGAACGACAGTGGCAACCGCCACGTACAGGCTGCTCTGAGCGGAGCTGCGCGCATCCGTTGCCAGGCCGACGACGTTCTGGCCAAGTTCTGCTTCTACATTGGCCATCATGTCGATACGTGCGGTAGAGAGGTTGAACCAGTCTTCCGGCTTGACGTTGAGCGGGTCACCCAGCGGAGTATCGAAGCCCAGACGCTGCAAGCGCGCCACTTCGAGCGATCCTGGTTGCTGCAGAACGGCATTGAGTTTGGTTTTGAAGGCTTCCGGCGACCAGCGCTGGAACGCTTCGAAGTAACCGGAGAACTCGCCCAGGTTGCGACTGAAGCGTGATAACAGTGCGGCGTCGAAACGGTTCTGGTTGAATGCCAGGCCGAGCAATACACGTTCGCGACCGGCACGCTCCTTCATATCCACGAACTGATTGAGCGAACTCAGGCCGCGCAGTATTTCCGGATCCTCGATGCTCGATTCCAGTGAATAGGAGAAGCCGATGAGGGTTTTGATAATGTCAGTAAAACGCGTGCCGGATTCTGTGCTGTTGATCCCGAGTGTATCGACCTTGAGGCGCAGGGCGATCAGGTCCTCGAACGCACGGTTGACCTTTTCCGGGCCGGGAATGCCGTCAGTCGACTGAGCGCGCATCTCGCTTATCGCGTTGTCGGTTTCCTGACGAAACGTCTTCAGTTTGTCCTGCATGGACTTGCCGCCGCTGCCCAAAAACACGCCGCTGGCCCCGCGCTCGCGCTGGAGAGTGGTGACGACGTCACTCAGCTTCTGTGCGGCACTGCTGGCCGTCACTGCGCGCCTCATGTCACCGAGATTTTCGCTTTTGTCAGCCACGAACAGACCTGCGAAGGCCAGAAAGCCAAACAGGGGAAATATTAAAATAAGCAGCAGTTTCATACTCAAAGGAGCATTTCTAAGCATTGCAGACCTCATGACGTGCAGACTTTTCTATAAAGACTATCCAGGGCGTAACGTTCTGTAGCGTCGACGTTTTTTTGTCGCCAGGGACTGTTCGGTAATCAGCCTGCCGTAGCCGGTCTTGCTTCCGTACCACTGTCTCGGCTGTGGGCACAGAAGCTTTACCCACTATTTGAATTTGTTAATTCAAACAGCGAACTCAATGAGTAAAAGGTGTGAGAAGTTTGGATCCACAAATAATGACCGCCTTGAGCAGTCATTATGAAAAGAGCGATGTAAAGACGCCGAGATTGTCACCTGCAACAGTGGCGACAATCTCGGCGGATAGAAGTTGCAACTTTTTCTATTCAACCCATCAGTTTTTATAATGTATTAACGCAGGTTGGTTTTCGCCAGTTCCAGCACTTCACTGCCGCGCCCGCTCATGATCGCGCGCATCATGTACAGGCTGAAGCCCTTGGCCTGGGCCAGCTTGATTTTCGGTGGGATGCCCAGTTCCTGCTTGGCCGTGACGACGTCGATCAGCACCGGACCGGGATGATCGAACGCCTTGCGCAAGGCGGCGGGCAGCTCTTCAGCGTTCTCGACGCGCAGGCCCAGAATGCCTGCGCCCAAGGCAATACCGGCGAAGTTGGTTTCATGCAGATCAGTGCCGTGCGGCACGTAGCCGCTGGCTTTCATTTCCATGTCGACAAAGCCCAGCGAGCTGTTGTTGAACACCACCATCTTGATGGGCAGGTTCAACTGACGGATGCTCAGCAGGTCCCCCAGCAACATGGACAGGCCGCCGTCGCCACACAGGGCTACAACCTGACGATCCGGATGTTCAGCCTTGGCCCCTAAAGCTTGTGGCAAGGCGTTGGCCATCGAGCCGTGGTTGAACGAGCCAAGCAGACTGCGCTTGCCGTTCATGTGCAGGTAGCGCGCAGCCCACAGCGTCGGCGTACCGACGTCGACGGTAAAGATCGCATCGGCATCGGCCTGCTCGTCGACCAGTCGAGTCAGGTACTGCGGGTGAATCGGCGTGCCATCCGGCGTCGGGGTGGCCAGCTCGTCCAGTTCTTCACGGGCTTTGGCGTAGTGTTTCAGGGCCTTGTCGAGGAAACGGCGATCGGTATGCGGCTTCAGTTTAGGCTGAAGCGCATCGAGGGTTTCCCGCACACCGCCGACCAGACCCAGCGCCACCGGCGTACGGCGACCAAGCTGGGTCGGATCGAGGTCGATCTGGATGATGTTGGCTTTTTCAGGGTAGAAATTCCGATACGGAAAGCTGCTGCCCAGAATCACCAGCGTGTCGCAGGACAGCATGGCGTGGTAGCCGGAGCTGAAACCGATCAGGCCGGTCATTCCGACGTCGAACGGGTTGTCGTATTCGACGTGCTGCTTGCCGCGCAATGCATGAACGATCGGCGCGCCCAGCGTATCCGCCAATGCCAGAACCTGCTTGTGAGCACCTTCACAACCCGCACCGCACAGGAGTGTGACGGCTTTGGAATCGTTGAGCATTTCAGCCATCGACTGCAGGTCGTTTTCGGCAGGCACCACGTTGGGCGCAGTGGCCTCGATCCATTTTGCCGCCACATCCGGCGCATCGCTGAGCGCAACGTCGCCCGGCAAGACAATCACCGCAACACCTTTCTGGCTGATCGCGGCACGCATGGCACGCTCCAGCACTCGCGGGAACTGCTCTGGGTTACTGACCAGTTCGACGAAGTGGCTGCACTCTTTGAACAGCTCCTGCGGATGGGTTTCCTGAAAGTAATCCAGACCGATTTCCGAAGACGGAATGTGCGCAGCAATTGCCAGTACCGGCACCCGGTTGCGGTGGCAGTCGTACAGGCCGTTGATCAGGTGCAGGTTGCCCGGTCCGCAGCTGCCGGCGCAGACCGCCAGTTTGCCGCTGGACGCCGCCTGGGCACCGGCAGCAAAGGCTGCGACTTCTTCATGACGGGTGTGCATCCAGCGAATCGAATCGGTGCGTTCCAGGCTGTCGGTCAGGCCGTTGAGGCTGTCACCGGACACCCCCCAGATGTGGGAAACACCTGCCGCTGCGAGGGTTTGCGCGAGATGGTCGGCAATGGTCTTGGACATGCGGGGTTCCTTGTCGAGGCAATGATAATGAGTACGGTAAAACGCGCGCAGCGCTCTGCCACGCCTGTTGTGGTCGACCCGATGCATTCTCGACAGTTCAGAAAACCTGAGCCCTGTTCAGGGCTCGGTCATTAGGCCAGCGCTTTAAAAAGGCTGATCAGGCGTGGGGGTTGCCCGGCGCCTTGACGGGGGTGGCGTACTCCGGCTTGAGCTTGCCGTCGCTGTCCAGCAGCCAGGCATCGAGAATCTCCCGCACTACAGGACCTGCCACCCGGCCACCCGCCTCGCCGTTCTCGATGGTCACCGACACGACGATCTTGGGATGGTCGGCAGGCGCGAAACCAACGAACAAGGCGTTGTCGCGATTACGCTCGAGGGTCTTCAGGCGGTTGTAGCGCTCGCCCTGCTTGATCGCCACCACCTGTGCCGTACCACTTTTGCCGGCGATGCGGTACTGAGCGCCCTTGGCCGCGTCCCGCGCAATGCCGCGCGGGTCGTGCATGACCATCTGCATGCCGGTATTGACCTGATTCCATTCATTGGGATCGCGCAGCACGATGTTGGGCATCGGATGCTCGTCGACAGGCGCTTTATCACCGACTTCCATCGCCAGATGCGGTCGATGCCAGACACCCTTGCTGGCAATCAGTGAAGTGGCCTGAGCCAGTTGCAACGGCGTGACCTGCATATAGCCCTGACCAATGCCGAGAATCACCGTTTCGCCGGGGAACCAAGCCTGTCGACGCGTGGCCCGCTTCCATTCGCGGGACGGCATCAGCCCTGCAGACTCCTCGAACATATCCAGTGAGACCTTCTGGCCGATGCCGAACATAGTCATGTAGTCGTGCAGACGGTCGATGCCGAGCTTGTGCGCCACCGTGTAGAAATAGGTGTCATTGGAACGCATGATCGCCGTGTCCATGTCCACCCAGCCATCGCCACTGTGGTTCCAGTTGCGGTATTTGTGGTCGAAGTCCGGCAACTGGAAATAGCCAGGGTCGAAGACCTTTGTCGAGGCCGTCATCACGCCACTGTCGAGCCCGGCAATCGCCACTTCCGGCTTGACCGTCGAGCCCGGCGCATAGAGGCCGCGCAGCACGCGGTTGAACAGTGGCCGGTCGATGGAATCGCGCAGCGCGGCATATTGTTTAAAGCTGATGCCAGTAACGAACAGGTTGGGGTCGAAGCTGGGTTTACTGACCATCGCCAGCACGTCGCCGGTTTCGGGGTCCAATGCAACCACCGAGCCGCGTCGATCACCCAGCGCGTTTTCCGCCGCGGCCTGCAGGTGCGCGTCCAGCGTTAGGGTGATGTTCTTGCCCGGCACCGGGTCAGTGTGTTTCAGCACGCGCAGCACGCGACCCTGGGCATTGGTCTCGACTTCTTCGTAGCCTACGTGGCCGTGCAGCTCGGACTCGTAGAAGCGCTCGACGCCGGTCTTGCCGATGGATTGCGTGCCGCGATACTCGTTATCGAGATGGGCCGCTTCCTTTTCGTTGATACGCCCGACGTAGCCGATCGAGTGAGCGAAATGGGCGCCCAACGGATAATGACGAACGAACTGCGCCGCCACGTCTACGCCCGGCAGCAGGTACTGATTGACCGCCAGCGTTGCGATCTGTTCTTCGGTGAGTTCGTAAAGCAATGTAGCCGGTTCGAACGGGTGGCGAACCTGCTTCAGTTCCTTGTCGAACAGAATCCGGTCTTCATCGGGCAGCTCCAGCAGGGTCATCAGCTCATCGATCACCTTGTGCCAGTCGCCTGCGCGCTCACGGGTCAGGGTCAGGTTGAAACTGGGACGATTGTCGGCAAGCACTTCGCCATTGCGGTCAAAGATCAAACCGCGCTCGGGCGGGATCGGCAGTACGTGAACACGGTTGTTTTCGGAAATGGTCGAGTGGTAGTCGAACTCGGTAACTTGCAGGAAATACATGCGCGCGACCAGACAGGCAGCCAGCAGGCCAACCAGCACTGCGCAGGCAATCAGACGCTGATTGACCAGCCGCGTCTCTTTTTCGTGGTCTTTCAGGGGAATTGGATTGGGCATTTCT
Organism: Pseudomonas sp. PvP027; assembly: GCF_017833005.1. Lineage (NCBI taxonomy): Bacteria > Pseudomonadati > Pseudomonadota > Gammaproteobacteria > Pseudomonadales > Pseudomonadaceae > Pseudomonas > Pseudomonas sp. PvP027. The sequence continues at coordinate 710,943 of NZ_JAFIBK010000001.1, forward strand.
ACAGCTTCTCGGTGAAGGGCAAACGGCGCAACTGAACGTGTATATAAAGATTTCGGCGCGCACCATACCAAGAAGCGGCTGATTGCAGGCGATCAAGCCGACAATCGCAGGATGAAAAATCTGTCAGAAAAGGCTCATTCGGGCGGGGTGTGCAGCGTATTCGACGCTTCGCGGGCCTGCATGATGCGCGGCAGATTGGTCTCGATCCAGGTGACGAGGGTTTCAACCTGCAAGGCGACCTCTTCGCCCATCGGGGTCAACCGGTATTGAACATGCGGGGGCACCACTGGCAACGACTTGCGGCTGACAAAACCGTCATGCTCCAGATGCTGAAGGGTCTGTGCGAGCATCTTCTCGCTCACCCCGCCGATCTTGCGACGTACTTCGCTGAAGCGATGCATGCCACCCCGCAACACGACCAGCACCAGCACGCCCCAACGGCTGCAGACGTGATTGAGCACCACCCGCGAAGGACAATCAGTGGCCAGCACCTGGCCCTGACGAACCAGCGCCAACAGCGTCTCGGCCGTTTCCGGCTGCAGGCCTGCCTGCGTAACACTTGGTTGCGAGGCGCTTGATTGCGAAGCGGATTCACTCACGACACTTACCTTTTTGTACGTACTTACTAAAGGTAAGCATCATGACTATGCTGGCGCTTCCTTTCAACCTGATTCAAGGAATCATTCCATGATCGTTGTCACCGGTGCCACCGGCCAGCTTGGCCGCCTCGTCATAGAACAATTGCTCAGCCGCGTACCGGCTTCGCAAATCGTCGCAGCCGTGCGCAGTCCGGAAAAGGCCGCTGATCTGTCCAGGCAGGGTATTCAGGTTCGTCACGCCGACTATTCACAGCCGGCAACACTGGACAGCGCATTTGCCGGCGCCGACAAAGTACTGCTGATTTCTTCCAGCGAAGTGGGTCAGCGTCTGCCCCAGCACAAGGCGGTGATCGATGCGGCCAAACGCGCCGGGGTCGCACTGCTGGCCTACACCAGTGTTCTGCACGCCGACACCTCGGCATTAAGCCTGGCCAGGGAGCACCGCGAAACAGAAGAGTACCTGCGCGCCAGCGGTTTACCGTTCGCCTTGCTGCGTAATGGCTGGTACACCGAGAACTACACCTCAGGCATTCCCGGCGCGCTGGCCCATGGTGCGGTAATGGGCTGTGCCGAAGAGGGCCGTATCAGCTCTGCTTCGCGCCTGGATTACGCCGAGGCGGCCGCTGTGCTGCTGACGTCGGAAACGACACAGGCCGGTAGCGTGTATGAACTGGCAGGCGACGAGTCCTACACGCTGTCCGAATTTGCGGCGCAGCTATCGACACAGAGCGGCAAGTCCCTGCCTTACGTCAACCTGCCACAAGCCGAGTTCGAAGCCGCGCTCGTCCAGGCAGGCCTGCCGGATTTCGTGGCACAGTTGTTGGCCGATTCCGATGCAGCCGCTGCCAAGGGCGCCTTGTTCGATGACAGTCGCCAGCTGAGCGCGCTGATAGGCCGCCCGACCACGCCACTCTCTGCAACCATCGCCGAGACCCTGAAAGGCTGAGCACAGCAAACCCGATCGAATGATTTGCAACAGTGGGGGTCCGAGTTATTACGAGGCATTAAGCCATCGCCTGATACCAAAGACTGGGAGTCTTCACATGAATAGCAAATCGTTGATCGCCTGCATGACCTTGCTCGGCTGCTTTTCCGCCGTCACCCTGCCCGTTCACGCAGCAGAGACGGCGGATCCGAAAGTCACCGAATCCAAGGACAACGTCCACGAGCTGGAAGTAGGCTCCCGCGTTCCGGAAAAATATCGCCGCAGCGATCTGGAAGTGAAGGACTGGAAAAGCAAAGGCCTGGAAACACCCGCCAAGGAAAGTGAATGGGTGAAGATTAATAACAAGTACGTGCGTTTCCAGAAGGTCAATGGCCAGATCATGGATATCGTGCCGGTCAAGAAGTAAGAACGACCCTGTCTGTTGCTCGCGCTCCGCGCGAGCACGTCCAAGTGACGCAGGCTTGACGACGAACATGCCAGTGCAGCGTATGTTTCGATAACTCCCCTGTGCAAACGCCCCGATGAATGCTCGACGCATGGCAAGCTTCTTTGAATACAGTGGGAAGTTCCCGGGTCCAGGGAGTGCCGGCAACATGCAGCGCATTAAATGAATACCCCTCAATCCGCTTCTACCCGCCCGCCTCCCCCTGCTGCACATGACCAAAAACATTGCTTTTTTGTCCGCTTGGCTTACAAATGCACTGTCATATGCCTGTCACCCTCACTGCCACCTTTTCTGCGAGCCCGCTCCATGTCCAGAACCGTCGCCATTGCCTTCGCCTGCCTGCTTTCAACCACCGCCCATGCGGCCTGCCCGGCTGCGACCCCGGTCGATACGGCGCGCTGGATTTACGAAAAGCATCAGGATTTTTATCTGAACGGCAAAGGTAGCGCTGATTATTTGTCCAAGCCTCTGCTGAGCCTGCTCAAGAAGGACTGGGCGTGCCAGAACGGCGATCAATGCGCCGTCAGTGCCAACCCGTGGACCGACGCGCAGGACGGTGATGTGCAAAAGCCGATTGACTGGAAGCTGGTGTCCAACTCGGACAAGCAGGCCGTGGTCGAAATGACCTATAACCTGGGCTACAAGGACGCCCCTCAACAGCCGGTCGCCAGCCAGACGACACGCCTGCTGCTGGCCAAAAATGCCAACAGTTGCTGGGTGCTGGAGAATCTTCAGGGGCCACAGGGCGTTGCGTTGATGCAGAGCCTGGAGGACTTTCCCTACGAAGGTGATTGATCGGCCTTGAAACAATCCGCCATTCTCGGTATCACAGGCACTTGAATTTCACGAGCGAGCACAATGAATACCTTTGAGCAATCGATTATTGAGGCTGCGCAGGCCGCCACGCCCAATAACACCGATGCCGAACGCGAAGCTGCCAGAGTTGCCGCCACGCAGGCGGTAGCCGAAATCATGTCCACCCGCAAAGGGCTGGACCGCACTCTGGCGCTGGCCGAGTTGCTGGACTCCTACTCGGAACACGATGATCAGGAAGACGAATAGATCGCTCGGCACGATGCAAAACATGATTGGCCTGTTTATTTACCTGCGGCATTAAAGAAAGCTGGCCTTGCCGCCGACAACCCGATTGGGTGGACTGACGATAGCCACCCATTCAATTAGTGCGCTCGGATGCGACCTATAAGGGGACCATCCGTGCAGATCGAACAGTTGCAAGACATGCAGGCGTACATCAGGCGTACTGCCGACGACCTGGAGCTTGTTTCGGCCAACCTGGCAGGACATCTCCTGTACCTTGAGCGAAGCTCGCGGGCACACGAAGCGCAAGAGGTCAGTGAGCGGATCATTGGCCTGCGTGCCTCCGTAGACAGCCTTCGCGGCATATTCCGCTAACGGACTTCTGGGTCCCCCGCCTGCGACAACGGTCTCGCCACATCTTCCAGAGACTTGCGCTCGGCAGCCGCGCCCCATATCGACTGCACAATCGCCGCCAGCAACATCAGCCCTGCGCCTATCAGATAGCCGATCAGCACATTGCTGCGCTCACCTGTTTCGATCAGCTCGCCGAACAGCGTCGGGCCAATCATCCCGCCCAGTCCTGTACCGAATGCGTAGAACACCGCAATCGCCAGGGCACGGATCTCCAGTGGAAAGGTTTCGGCGACGGTCAGGTAGGCCGAGCTGGCCGCGGCCGATGCAAAGAAGAAAATCACCATCCAGGCGATGGCTTGCTGGGTGACGTCCAGCAAACCTTGCTGGAACAGATAGCCGCTGATGGCCAGTAGTACGCCCGAGACGCCATAGGTGAGGCTGATCATCACCCGTCGACCGACCACGTCGAACATTCTGCCCAGCAGCAGCGGACCGCAAAAGTTGCCCAGCGCCAGTGGCAGCACGTACCAACCGACGCGCTCGGCCGGCACGTCATAGAAGTCGGTCAGCACCAGGGCATAGGTGAAAAAAATTGCGTTGTAGAAAAACGCCTGGGCCGTGAGCAGCGTCAGGCCTACCAACGAACGCTGACGAAACGTCACCAGCAACGTTCTGGCGACCTCGCCCAGCGGCGTGTGGTCACGGGCATGCAAGCGCAGGGGTTTTCCCGCTACGGCGGGCAATACGTGGCCCTGGCGCTGCAAGTCTGCTTCTATCTGCTCGACGATCTGCTTCGCCTGTTCAGCCTGGCCGTGTATCAACAACCAGCGCGGGCTCTCTGGCAGCCACAGGCGCATCAGCAGAACCAGCAGCCCCAATACCGCACCGATCCCGAAACACAGGCGCCAGCCCAGTTCGGCGCCGATCCACAGCGGATCGAGCAAGACAATCGAGCCAATCGCACCGAGCGCAGCGCCCAGCCAGAACGTACCATTGATGGTCAGGTCGACCCACCCCCGATAGCGGGCCGGGGTAAATTCCTGAATGGTCGAATTAATGGCCGTGTACTCGCCGCCGATGCCCATGCCGGTCAGAAAGCGGAACAGCATGAAGCTCCATACACTGAAAGAGAACGCGGTGGCGGCCGTCGCACCGACATACAGCAGCAAGGTGATGAAGAACAGTTTGCGACGCCCGAGACGGTCCGCCAGCCAGCCGAAGAACAACGCGCCCAGCACTGCACCGGCAATGTAAGCGGCGCCTGCCAGGCCAATGTCGCTGTTGGTGAGGTTGAGCGCCGGACTAGCTTTCAAAGCGCCAGCTACCGAACCTGCGAGGGTCACTTCCAGGCCGTCCAGTAGCCAGGTGATCCCGAGCGCCACGACCAGCAAGGTATGAAAGCGGCCCCAGGGAAGACGGTCCAGACGGGCTGGCAAATCGGTTTCGAAGACGCTGCCCTTGTCGTTCGGTGTGCTCATGTCCGGCTACCTGACGGCTGACATTGGTGTCAGGTGTGAGAGTCGCTGCAGCCGGTCAAGTTCAGCTGATCCAGAACCACAGCAACGTCAGGTTGGCCGCCGAGATCAGCCCGAACAGCCCCCAGGCAGCCGTTTTGACCAGCCGGCTGTTGACGAACGGCCCCATCAATTGTGGGTCGCTGGTAAAACGAATCAACGGCCAGAGCGCGAATGGCAATTGCAGGCTCAGCACGACCTGACTGAGCACCAGCATCTGCCCAACCGAGCTGTCACCCAACCAGACCACGCCGATCAGCGCCGGAATCAATGCCAGCGCACGGGTGATCAAGCGCCGCTGCCAGCACGGAATTTTCGCCTGCAGAAAACCTTCGAGCACCACTTGCCCGGCAATGGTGCCGGTGAATGTCGAGCTCTGCCCCGCCGCCAGCAAGGCAATACCGAACAACACGCTGGCAATCGCGCCGCCTACCAGCGGATCGAGCAGGTGATAGGCGTCCTGAATCTCAACCACCTCGGTATGCCCGGTCTTGTGAAACGCTGCAGCAGCGAGGATCAGAATCGCCGCATTGATCAGCAGTGCCAGACTCAGCGAACCGATGGTATCGAGCCGCGCATAGCGAATCGCGCTGGCCTTGCTGGCCTGGTCCGAACCGTTGACCCGCGTCTGCACCACGGATGAGTGCAGATAAAGGTTATGCGGCATGACGGTGGCACCCAGAATGCCGATGGCAATGTACAACGGCTCCTGGCTGCTCAACACATCCCAACTCGGCTTCAGGCCCGCGACGACGTCCGGCCAGAACGGCTTGATCAGAAACAACTCGACAGCGAAGCAACTGGCGATGGTTGCAATCAGCCCCAGCACAATGGCTTCCAGACGACGAAAATTGGCCCCCTGCAAGGCCAGCACAATCAGCGTATCGAAGGCGGTCAGCACCACACCGGTGGTGATGGAAACACCGAGCAACAGATGAAACGCCAGCGCAGTCCCCAACACTTCCGCCAGATCGGTGGCAATGATCGACAACTCTGCCAGCAGCCACTGGCCCTTGGCGACCTTGCGGCTGTAATGAGCCGCGGACAACTGCGCCAGATCACGGCCGGTGACGATGCCCAGACGCGAGCAAAGGTTTTGCAGCACCATGCCGGAAAGGCTGGCCAGCACCACTACAAACAGCAATGAATAACCGAAACGCGAGCCCGCCTCGATAGCTGTCGCCCAGTTACCGGGGTCCATGTAGCCGATGGAAACCAGCAGGCCAGGCCCGACGAACAGCATCATCTTGCGCAGCAGGGAGGCGTTTGACGGAATGGCCACGCTATCGGTGGTCGCCGAGGGGCAAAAAGGAGCAGTGGCTGTGGTGGGCAGTTTGTACGTCACGGGAACCAGTCGAGCAGAAGAATGAAGAAGCTCATCCTAAGGTTTTGCGACACATGTTGATACATGCGCAGCGAAATCGGCCCCTTGCTTTCAGCGGATGGGGAAGATTATTTACAGAAGCTTCCCTCGGTGGACTCGAACAAACCACTCGACCGCGGATCGGCCAGGCAGACCATTGAATACTCAGTGATCTGCCTTGAACTGTGCCTTCGCCTGAGATGATAGTGCCGACCATCGGCTTTCCGTTAATCAAAGGTTACGGTGGCTTTGGTTTCCTGGAAGTTCGACATATAAACATCCTTGTTATTGAGTTCAGTTATTAACGCTGTCTCAGGCAATGCCATCCTCAACGACGTTCATCTATAGCCGTCATTTGGATGCAACTTTCCATGTTGCACATACCCTTGGATGCAGCGTAGCGCACGATGCCGGCGACGCAGCTCCGGCTTGACGTGATCCGACCGATAACGCGCCGCAGACCGGGGCTATCTCATGGTCTGAAGGTCGATACATCAAGCTGAACTGGCGTGGGCGTATAAGCATGAGTGACGTAATGGACAAGAGCGGTTTGGCAGATGAATGATCAACCTGAAGTGAAATAAAAACTCAATAAAGCAGCCAGATAAACAATTATTAATCCTCAGACGGCTGATAAACGCAAACTGCTCTAATCATTACCAATTGTAAAGAGTACCATCCAGTCTCCAACAAGAACTCAGGATGGCCACTGATGAACCCTCCCCACCAGACACCCACCATGGCGGACGAAGCGTTACGTGCGGCTTATATCTCGGCACGTATCGACCGTTTGCCTGCGGTCTCGACCATCTGGCGACTGGTCGCGCTGCTGTCCATCGCCGGTTTTTTCGAGCTTTACGATCTGTTCCAGACCGCCTACATCAGTCCCGGCCTGATTCGCGAAGGAATCTTCGCCACGGGCAGTCAGGGCCTGTTCGGCTTTTCAGATCAGGCGGCCTTTGCCTCGGCGACCTTTCTGGGCCTGTTTTTCGGTGCCAGCCTCGTCAGCCCGATTGCCGATCGTTACGGCCGTCGCGCGATCTTCACCTTCGCGCTGATCTGGTACACCATCGCCACCGTAATCATGGGCCTGCAGACCTCCGCGCTGGGCGTGATAGGCATGCGCTTCGTTGTGGGTATCGGCCTGGGGGTCGAGTTGGTCACCATCGACACCTACCTGTCGGAACTGGTGCCCAAGCGCATACGCAGCTCGGCATTCGCCTTTGCCTTCTTCATTCAGTTTTTGTCAGTCCCCAGCGTTGCACTGATGTCGTGGTGGCTGGTGCCCCAGGATCCTTTCGGATTTTCCGGCTGGCGCTGGGTAGTGATCAGCAGTGCAGTCTTTGCCCTGTTCGTCTGGTGGCTGCGCTCGGCGCTGCCGGAGTCGCCGCGCTGGCTGGCGCAAAAGGGACGCTTCGATGAAGCCGAGCGAATCATGGACGGGATTGAGGCACGCTGCATCAAAGACCACGGCAAACCACTGGATGAACCTGAACCGGAAAACGTGGCGCTGTCAGGCAACGGCAGATTTGCCGACATGTGGCAGCCACCCTATCGTCGCCGCGCCTTGATGCTGATCGTGTTTCATGTTTTTCAGGCCATCGGTTTCTTCGGCTTCGGCAACTGGTTGCCCGCCCTGCTCTCTGGTCAGGGCCTGAGCGTCACCCACAGCCTCGCGTACGCGTTCGTGATTACGCTGGCCTATCCGCTGGGGCCGCTGCTGTTCGTAAAATTTGCCAACCGCTTCGAGAACAAATGGCAAATCGTCGGCTCTGCACTGGGAGCAATGATATTTGGCAGCCTGTTCGCGTTTCAAACCAGCGCGGCAGGGCTGATTTTCTGCGGGATCATGATTACGTTCTGCAACGCGTGGCTGAGCTTCAGCTATCACTCGTACCAGGGCGAGCTGTTCCCGACCAACATACGCGCTCGCGCGGTGGGCTTCTGTTATTCGTTCAGCCGATTGTCAACGGTGTTCAGCAGCCTGCTGATCGGGATATTTCTCGACCACTTCGGCACGCCAGGCGTGCTGGCCTTTATCGTCGGCAGTATGTTGATCGTGATCGTCACGATCGGCCGGTTCGGGCCACGTACACGTAATCTGGCGCTGGAGCAGATAGCTCATCGCTGACGGGGTGTACGGTCGAATGGGCTCAGGCCTGAGCCCATTCGACGTTGGTGACACCAAAGTGCTCCGCGTAAGGTTTCGATACGCGTGCAACCTTCTCCAATCGGTATTTAGGTATGCGTGCGAGGCCTGCGTCGACACTTGCACAGTGCCACGCTTCAGCGTTATCCATGTTCTCGGTTCGTATATAAAAACTCTTGAACGAACCATTCAGCAGATAATCAATGCGGTAATGCTTTGGAAGTGCCATTGAATGCCTGATCCTTTTTCAGCAGTGGCTTGAAGTATAGGTGACTCTGTTCACAGTAAAGAAATTCATTATTTTTTTGATGCGTGCGACCAATGAACACCTCATCTGGATATATCAGCGTATTCCCAGCCTCTTGGCGAGTCGATTGAGATTGGCCCTGTCTACGGATAATTCACGCGCCACTTCCACCCATCGTCCTTGATGCCGCTCAAGCGACTCGGCAATCAATAAACGCTGATAAGCATCAACCGACGCCTTGAGCCCTGGCCCCTCGATGATCGCCTGATGAGCGGGTGCCGCTGCAGGTAACGACACGCCGGGCGCCACGTCATCCAGCGCAAGCGCCCAAGCTTCAACGGTCAGGATGCGTGGCTTGTGAGGATGCGCAGACAGCGCCTTGAGCACTGCCCGGCTGATCAGGTGTTCGAGCTCACGAACATTGCCCGGCCAGTCGTGTGCAATCAGCGAGCGTTGCGCATCGGCGTTCAGGCGCAGTCCGCGCAACCCCATGCGCACGCGGTTCTCTTCCAGAAAATACCCGGCCAGCAGCAGCACATCGCGCCCGCGCTCACGCAGGGCCGGCACGTGCAACGGGTAAACACTGAGCCGGTGATAGAGATCGGCACGAAATCGCCCTGACCGCACTTCTTCGGCCAGATCGCGATTGGTGGCGGCGATGATGCGCACGTCCACATGATGCTCCTTGTCCGAGCCGACCCGCTGCAGTTGGCCACTTTGCAGCACACGCAACAGCTTGGATTGCACCGACAATGGCAGCTCACCCACCTCGTCGAGGAACAGCGTACCGCCATCGGCCAACTCGAACTTGCCGCTGCGGCCGTTGATCGCTCCGGAAAAAGCTCCTTTGACGTGACCGAAGAGCTCACTCTCGACGAGTGTTTCCGGCAGCGCCGCGCAGTTGAGGCTGATCAGCGGCTTGTGCGCACGTGGCGAATGCTGGTGGATCGATTCGGCCACCAGTTCCTTGCCGACACCGGTTTCGCCATTGATCAGCACGGTCAGCGGGCTGTTGCCGACCAGCCCTATCTCTTGCTGCAAACGCTGGTGAGCGGCACTCTGGCCAATCAGCTCGCGGGGCGCTCGCCCACCGGCAGCACGCTTGTAGACCTCAGCCAGTTGTCGCTGATCTTCAAAGCCTCGCGCCAGCTGGTTGATGCGCTCCCCCGCCATCACCGTTGCTGCCGCAAGGCTGGCGAAGGCCTGCAGACTGTCCAGATCGACACTGCCGAAACTCGCGGGGTCCAGAGAATCCAGGGTGATCAAGCCCCAGGGGCGGCCCTGCACAGACAACGCGCAGCCCAGACAGTCGTGCACTTCCAGCGCACCGTGACCATCGACCAGGCCGTCATAGGGGTCCGGCAGTTCGCAGTCGGCTGAAAACCGTACGGGCCCGTCACTCGCCAGCAGCGCATCGAAGCGTGGATGTTCGCTAACCCGAAAGCGGCGACCGAGCGTATCCGCGCTCAGGCCATCCACCGCGAGCGGAATCAACACGTCATCCTCAAGCCTGAGCAGTGCAGCAGCGTCGCACGGCAGCCAGTGGCGCAACGAGCGCAGCAGGCGCCGATAGCGCTCTTCGTCCGGCAACTCTCTGGACAGGTCGGACACCAGCGGTATCAGCTCACGCAACAGGGGATGGGTCATTACGACTCCGAAGGACGCTCGACAAAGACGTCATTATGACGCGTCAGGACAAAAAAACGGTCGTGGCGAACAAGGCCCGGAGTTCCGACCCTACAGCCGTGTTCGACGAACTTGAAGCAATGCGCAACGTCGGTTCTCTGGTGAACTAGTGACTCATGAACTTTACAGTTTCACCGCCAGATTCCGTCATGTGATCGACTATTGAATCAATAGTCATCGCGCCGTGCATATCAATACACCGTCGATTTTTCTGACGCCATCGGCACAGCTGAATTATTGATAGGGTTTAATTTTATTGAAGTGGCGAATGTCCGTTTTCGTTCCATAGTGCGCTCACGTTCACAGGAGCAACTATTCATGCCCGGTATTCAAGGAAGAATTCTTGAGGTTCATACACCGCTGGTTGTCGACCTCGACGGAACATTGCTGCGATCTGACATGCTGTTTGAAACCGCAGTGGCTTTTATCCGTGGACATCCGCTAAAGCTGTTCAGCCTTTTCGCCTGGCTGCTGCAAGGCAAGGCGTCTCTCAAGCAAGGTCTGGCCCTTGGTACCGATATTGACGTGGCGTTACTGCCCTTCAACCCTGACGTCATTGATTACATCCAGACCGAGCGGAAGACCGGTCGAAGCGTGATTCTGGCAACGGCCTCCCACGAAACCCTCGCCCACCGGATCGCGGCACATCTGCAACTGTTCGATCAGGTGTGGGCCTCGGACGGTAAAACCAACCTGTCTGCGCATCGCAAACGCGATTTGCTGGTTAGTCATTATGGTGAAGGGGGCTTTGATTACATCGGCAACTCCCAGGACGATCTGTGCATCTGGCAGGTCTCGCGCAAGGCCATCGTCGCCAGCCCGCTTGCCGGTGTCGAGCGCGAGGCACGGGCACACGGCAATGTCGCGCAGGTTATCCAATCGGCAGCGTCCGGGAACAGCGCCTGGCGCAAGGCGCTGCGTCTTCATCAATGGCTGAAGAACACGCTGATTTTTGTCCCCCTGCTGGCCGCGCATCAGGTCCAGAGCACGCAATTGCTGCTCGACGGTTTGCTGGCCTTTCTGTGTTTCGGGCTGTGCGCATCCAGCGTATACCTGCTCAACGACCTCCTTGACCTGGCCGACGACCGCCGCCATAGAAGCAAGCGCCAGCGTCCGTTCGCCAGCGGTGCGCTGTCGATAAAGTCCGGTCTGCTGGTCATACCGCTGCTGCTCGCCGCAGCCTTCTTCGCCGCAGCGATAGGATTGCCGTGGCAGTTCTCGGCAGTGCTGGCAGCCTATTACCTGCTGACGCTGGTGTACTCGCTCTACCTCAAGCGCCACATGGCCGTCGACGTCATCGTTCTGGCCATGCTCTATACCACGCGCATCCTGGCCGGTGCGGCGGCGTTTCAACTGCCACTGACGTTCTGGATTCTGGCGTTCTCGATGTTTCTGTTTCTCAGCCTTGCGCTGGTCAAGCGCTATGCCGAACTGCGCGAAGCACGATTGCGCGCGGTAACAGGCAAGACGGGTGGTCGTGGTTACTACCCGGGCGATCTGGACATGATCGCCTCATTGGGTGCCTCGTCAGGCAATCTGGCAGTGATGGTGCTGGCTCTTTACATCCACGAAGGAGCAACGGCGGCCTTGTATCAGCACCCACACGTTATCTGGCTGGCTTGCCCCTTGCTGTTGTTCTGGATTACCCGGATCTGGATGCTTACCCATCGCGGTGAAATGAACGAGGACCCGGTGGTCTTTGCGATTCGCGACCGGATCAGCCAGGGGATCGGCTTGCTGTTCCTGCTGGTGTTCTGGATCGCAGCATGAGCGGGCCTCTCTACTCTTGGGACCGCTACCCGCAGATTGCCCAGAAGGGTCACGAGTGTGACTCGATAAAACGCTTGCCCGCGCTCTTCTCGCAAGCCATTGCGCGCCATCACACCAGCCTGCCCTTCGGCAACGGCCGCAGCTACGGCGACAGCTGTCTGGCCAGCAGCGATCAGGTACTGGACATGCGCAAGCTGGATCGCTTCATTGCTGCCGACTGGCAACGCGGCGTGGTGCAGCTGGAAGCGGGCATGACACTGTCGCAACTGCTCGCGGCTGCCATCCCGCACGGCTGGTTTCTACCGGTCACGCCAGGCACACAGTACGTGACGATAGGCGGCGCGCTTGCCAATGACGTGCACGGCAAGAACCATCATCAGCGCGGCACCTTTGGCTGTCATGTCATGCGTTTCGAGCTGATCCGTCATGGCGAACCGCCCATGGTCTGCTCAGCCGTGGACAATCCCCGGTTTTTCGCCGCCAGCATCGGCGGCCTGGGCCTGACTGGCGTTATCAGTTGGGTCGAGCTGCAACTGATGCCTATCCGCAGCAGCCAGATTGACAGTACGGTAGTGCGCTTCGCCAATCTGGCGGAGTTCTTTACGCTGTCGCAAGAGCTGGATGCGCAGCATGAGTACAGCGTGGCCTGGATCGACTGCCTGGCCCGTGGTGTCAATAGCGGCCGAGGGGTCTACATCGTCGGCGACCATGCCCGTTACGGGTCACTGCCGGTTGAGGCGCGCAATCGCCTGAGCGTGCCATTCACGCCTCCGGTGTCGCTGGTCAACACCCTGTCCTTGCGTGCGTTCAATTCGCTGTACTGGTACGCGCACTCACACCTGCCGACGCCGCGCCGCAGCGCCTGCGAGGCGTTCTTCTACCCGCTGGATCGAATTCTGCACTGGAACCGCCTTTATGGTCGCAAGGGGTTTCAGCAATACCAGTGCGTGATTCCAGAGCCTTGCGCGCCCCAGGCCATGCAGTTGCTGCTCGATGCCATCGCAGCCTCGGGACAGGGATCATTCCTCGCGGTGCTCAAGCGCTGCGGTGACATCGCCTCGCCCGGGTTGCTGTCTTTCCCGATGCAGGGCACCTCGCTGGCTCTGGACTTTGCGCAGACGCGCGATCTGGCCGGGTCCCTGTTCCCGCGCCTGGACGCCATTGTCCGTGACGCGGGTGGGCGACTGTACCCGGCCAAGGATGCGCACATGAGCGGCAGCGACTTCCGTCAGGCCTATCCGGCGTGGGAACAACTGGAAGCCCTGCGCGACCCCTCTTTGATGTCCCGCTTCTGGAAACGAGTGATGTCATGAAAAAAATTCTGATCATCGGCGCTACATCGACCATTGCCCATGCCTGCGCCCGACTCTGGGCTGCGCAAGGCTGTGATTTTTTCCTGGTGGCGCGCAATACGGACAAGCTCTTGGGCAATGCCGCAGACCTCAGGGCTAGCGGTGCCGGACACGTAGGCACCTATCAAATGGACCTCACTCACTTTTCGGAGCACCCGGCGATGCTGGCCGGTTGCCTGGCTGCACTGGAGCAGATTGATATCGTGCTTCTGGCTCACGGCACCTTGCCCGATCAGAAGGCCTGCGAGAAGAACGCAGGGCTGGCCGTGCAGGAATTCGTCACCAATGGTGCATCGGTCATTGCCTTGCTGACCCTGTTGGCAAAGCATTTCGAGGTCCAGCGTTGCGGCACACTGGCGGTGATTTCCTCGGTCGCGGGTGATCGCGGGCGCCCTTCCAATTATCTGTACGGCTCGGCCAAGGCTGCCGTCTCGACGTTCTGCGAAGGGTTACAGGCGCGGATGTTCAAGCTGGGCGTACACGTAGTGACCATAAAGCCAGGCTTCATCGACACCCCCATGACCCGAGGGCTGCCGCTGCCGGCCTGGCTGGTGGCGCAACCGGAAGACGTTGCGCCACGCATCGTCAATGGCATTGCACGCCGATCCACAAGCCTTTACGCGCCAGGCTTCTGGGCATGGATCATGTGGGTGATTCGCTCGATCCCGCAGCCACTGTTCAAAAGGCTCAACCTGTGACCGGCTTGCCGCTGCTGTCCGGGTGGCGCTATCGGGCAGTGCTCCTGTCGATCGTCTTCTCGGCCATGGGGTATCTGGGTTTCTCGTTATGGGGCGGCTGGCAGGCGGTCAGCCAAGCGACTGGCAAGGTCGGGCTGCTCGGCATCGGCGTAGCGTTGTCGATGTCTGCCATCAACTACGCGCTGCGCTTCGTCCGTTGGCAACTCTACCTCTCGGTGTTGGGGCATCCGGTGGACTGGCGGAAAAGCCTGCGGATCTATCTGGCCGGCTTCGCCCTGACCACGACTCCCGGCAAGGCCGGTGAAGCGCTGCGTGGCGTATTGCTCAGGCCGCTAGGCGTGCCTTACCCGCAAAGCTTTGCCGCGTTTGTCAGCGAGCGTCTTTCCGATCTGCTGGCCATCGTACTGCTCACGCTGTTCGGCCTGTCTTGGTATCCGCAGGCGCAGCCGATGATCCTGCTCGGTCTGGCACTGGTTCTGACCGGTTCACTGGTGCTGTCTCGCCGTCATTTGCTGGAGCGTTTACAGGTTTCACCGCCCACCGGAAACACGCGGATCAGCAGCCTCTGGCAGCAATTGTTCAACGTGCTGCTTGCCGCTCGCCAGTGCCTGCATGGCAACGTGCTGCTGACCGCCAGCCTGCTAAGTCTGCTGGCCTGGAGCGCCGAGGCACTGGCATTTCACTGGATGCTTGGCTGGATGGGCGCACAGATCCCGCTGACCTTCGCGGTATTCACCTACGCACTGGCGATGCTCGCGGGCGCCTTGAGCTTCATGCCGGGCGGGCTGGGCAGCGCCGAAGCGGTGATGGTCGGGCTGCTGATGTTCAAAGGCATGCCGGGGGCAGATGCGGTTGCTGCCACATTGCTGATACGTCTGGCGACCCTGTGGTTTGCAGTGGCCATCGGGGCCGTGATGCTCTCGCGCTTTACCGGCGCGACACCGGCGGCGAATCCTCAGCCTTGAGGCCGTAAAACAGACTCCGCAAACCTTGTTCACCTCATGGAGGAGCGGCTCAATGCCAGCCGATTCGCGTAAATCGATGTATATCCCCCTGTTTTTGCTAAGTGCCGCCATCACGGCGAGCTTCATGGCCTCCAGCGGTCCGGTGCAATGGATGGACAATGGCATGTTCCTGGCCAACGCCCATGAAGGGCAGTATTTCAGTCAGTCGCTCGGCCCACTGGAGCATCCGTTTTATCAGTTGCTCAATAAGGTTTTTTTCAGCCTGTTCGGTGCACGCTCGCTCAGCCTGCTGAATTCGGTATTTCTCCTGCCGCTGGCATGGGTCGTCTATCGATTGGCACAGAGCGTTGGCGCGGGGCCACGCCAGGCGGTGCTTGCTGCCGTAGCGACAATACTGGCCCATGGGGTGTTCTGGGTGTCGACCAAGGCTGAGGTCTACCTGTTGCAC
Source organism: Pseudomonas sp. PvP027 (assembly GCF_017833005.1). NCBI lineage: Bacteria > Pseudomonadati > Pseudomonadota > Gammaproteobacteria > Pseudomonadales > Pseudomonadaceae > Pseudomonas > Pseudomonas sp. PvP027. The sequence goes on from NZ_JAFIBK010000001.1 coordinate 726,517, forward strand.
ACGCTGCTCGTGCTAATGGCCTATGCGCTGTATTTCAAAGACAGCCTCCTTCTGACGCCGCTGAAAAAACTCTTCCTGATTGGCGTACTGACCGGACTGGCGGCCTCGGTTCATCAACTGACGTTCGTGGTTCTGCTGCCGCTTTACCTGCACCTGCTGTTTCAATACAAGGCGCGAGTATTGATCACCCTGCCCGGCTTCATGCTCGGTTTCGTGGCCGCCGCCGTTGCGGTAATCAATGACCTGAACGCCGGGATGGGTCTGCTGGATATTGCGCATCGTTACATGACCGGGGCCAGCGCAACCGTTGCAGGGCCGGAGTGGGAAGGTAGCCTGTTGCGTTTCGACAAACTTCTGGAGGAAAAGAGCGCAGTAGCGCTGTTGCTGCTGTCGCTGATCGGGCCGCAACTGGCGGGGCTGCTGTTTCCCAAGGGAAGCCGGTTGCGCTTGTTATGGAGTGCCGCGCTGCTGAATCTGGTGTTCGCCATTTCCTACAACGTGACCGACCGCTTTACCTTTTTTCTGCCCGGGGCAGCGATGCTGACTATCATCGGCATGGTTCAGTTGCAGCGCATTCTGCCTCGCACAACGTCACGCGCCACGCTGCTGAATCTCTCGGCATTGTCGTCACCGGCAGTCATCCTGCTGACGTATTCACTGTACGTCAACGGAGTCATCACCCTTCCGGCGCACAAGGAGCAACTGCCTTATCGTGACGATATTCGCTACTTCATGGTGCCCTACCTGCACGATCGGTCCGCTGAGCATTTCGTGCGTGCCTACGAGCCGGTAGTGCCCAAAGGTGCGTTGATCATCGCCGACTGGACACCGATGGGCGCGATGCGCTCGGGGCAAGCGATCGGGCTGCTTGCCGGACGCACGCTGGCGACGTGTGATGACGACGTCGCCATTCGAGCGGCCATTCGCGACGGCGGCGTTTACCTGCCGCGGTTGAGTTATTGCGGGACAGTGGCGCAAAGCTACCGACTTGAAGAACAGCCCGTGGGGTATTCATTGCAGGCCAAGTGAAACGAATCATTAACGGAGCGTTGAGCGTCCATTCATGACCCGTTTCTGCACCTTGTCAGGGCTGCCAAAGCGCCTGCCCACCGCCCAGCTTGCGGTCCAGAAAACTGGCCGCACTGATCAGCGCCAGATGGCTCAGGGCCTGCGGCGTATTGCCGAGGTGATGAGCATGCGCGTCGAATTCCTCGGCGTACAAGCCCAGCGGATTGGCGTAACGCAGCAGTTGCTCGAACTCCAGGTGCGCCTGTTCGACCCGACCGGCGCGAGCCAGACACTCGACGTACCAGAACGAGCAGGCCACGAAGGCGCCCTCTTCACCTGCCAGGCCGTCGTCATGATCGTCGTCGTTGCGGTAGCGGAACACCATCCCGTCACGCACCAGCGCGGCCTCGATGGCATCCAGCGTCGCAAGCCACTTGGGATCGTTGGCACCGACGAAACGTACCAATGGCATCAGCAACATCGAGGCATCCAGATTGCGGCTGCCCTTGTGCTGCACGAAGTGCCCCAGGTCGTCGTTCCAGAAGTTCTCCCAGATATCGTTGTGGATCTCCTCGCGCACCTTGGTCCAACGCTCGAACGGCCCTGACAGCGAACGCTTGAAGGCCAGGCGCAGTGCCCGGTCCAGCGCCACCCAACACATGAGCCGCGAGTGCAGGAAGTGCTGATCGCCGCCGCGCATTTCCCAGATGCCCACGTCCCGGTCGTTCCAGTGCTCGCACACATAGTCGACCTGACGCACCACGTGCTGCCAGCCGTCATGGGAAATGGCGTCGCCGTACTTGTTGGCCAGGTACACGGCATCCATCAGCTCGCCGTAGATGTCCAGCTGAACCTGCTTGTACGCTTCGTTGCCAATGCGTACCGGCTGCGCACCGCCGTAGCCGGACAAGTGAGCGAGATTCTCTTCCGGCAGCTCTGCGTGGCCATCCAGCGCATAGAGAATGCCGAGTTTCTCGGTCTGTTCGCAGCAGTCATCCAGTCGCCCGCGCACCCAGCTCATGAATGCATTGGCTTCGTCGGTGTACCCCAGACGCATGAACGCGTAAACGGTGAACGACGCATCACGTATCCAGGTGTAGCGGTAATCCCAGTTGCGCTCGCCGCCCTCGGTTTCCGGCAGGCCGAACGTCGCGGCCGCAACAATGCCGCCGTGCTTGCGCGAGGTCAGCAGCTTGAGGGTCAGCGCCGAACGAGTGACCATTTCACGCCAGCGCCCGGTGTATTGCGATTGCCCGGACCAGCGCCGCCAGAATTTCAAGGTGTCATCGAAATAGCGCGAGCACCGGCCAGCTGCGACATTCGGGTCGTCGATTCCGCCAAGGATAAACTCGATGGTCTGGCCCTTGCGCATATGAAACTCGGCCACGGCGTCGTGCTGCTCGAGACGCAACGGCGTCGCCGCCGACAAGCGCATGCCCGGTTGCCCTGCCGCTTCGAAACAGATGTCGTCACCATCGACTCGCGCGGTGGTGTCGGCACGGCTGTAATCCATGCGTACCCGGCAGCGCATGCGCAGCGTGGCCTCACCAAAACGCACCTGAACGCGGCGCACGATGCGCGGCAGATCATCCTGATCCTCGCCGATCGGCATCAGGTCGGTGACTTCCACCACCGCGTCCTCGGAAATCCACCGGGTTTGCAGGACGTTGGTGTCCGGCAGGTAGATCTGCAGTCGCCTGGCGTCAGGCAGATCGGGCGCCAGCTGAAAGATCCCGGCGTCGGGTGTGTCCAGCAGCGCGGTGAAAATCGACGGGCTGTCGAAATCCGGCCAGCAACAGAAGTCGATACTGCCGGTGTCGGCGATCAGGGCAGCACTGCGCATGTCGCCGATGATGCCGTGATCCTCGATGCGGTTTTGCGCCTCTGCGGAAAAGTCAGCCATTGCCACGGAACTCCGGATAGAGGGTCATGCCGCCGTCGATGAACAGGGTGGTGCCATGCACGTAATCCGAGGCATCGGACGCCAGCCAGAGCACGGCATTGGCGACATCTTCCGGCTCGCCGATACGCCCATAAGGGATCAGCTTGAGCATTTCCTTTTCGGCGTCGCCCTTGCGTGCATCGGCATTGATCGGCGTGCGGATGGCACCGGGTGCAACGCTGTTGACGCGAATTTTCAGCTCGCCGACTTCCTGAGCGATGCTGCGCATCAACAGGTCGACGCCGCCCTTGGACGCTGCGTAATTGACATGCCCGGCCCATGGAATCAGCTGGTGCACCGAGCTCATGTGAATGATCTTGCCCATTGCCCGTGACACATCAGGACGCATGCCCTGCTTGATGAACTGGCGCAATGCCGCGCGGGCGCAGAGAAACTGCCCGGTGAGGTTGACGTTGATGACGGTATTCCAGTCTTCGAGGGACATGTCGACGATCGACGCGTCCTTTTGCAGGCCGGAATTGGCGACCAGAATATCCAGCGCGCCGAAATGTTCGATGGTCTGTGCGAAAAGCCGCTCGACGTCTTCTTCCTTCGAAACGTCGGCCCCCACAGCCAGCGCCTTGCCCCCGGCCGCACGAATCTCTTCGGCGAGCTTCTCGGCAGGTTCAGGCTTGGAGTTGTAGTTGATAACGACGGCGGCACCGGCATCTGCCAGCGCGCGTGCAGCACCTGCGCCCAGACCGGAACTGGCGCCGGTAACGATTGCGACTTGTTGCTTGAGTGAGATGTGCATCAATTTCAGCCTCGGAGTAAGCGTATTAGTGCTGACTGGCGAGGCTGAAATTAAGTTCAGTGCAGGTTACGGCGCAGGGTTGGGCTGCGAGGTGTGAATGGCCTCAATACCGGCGATGACCTCATCGGACAGCGTGACGTCGATGCTCTCCAGATTGATCTTCAATTGATCGAGTTTCGTGGCGCCGATGATGTTGCTGGTCACGAACGGTCGGCTGGTCACGTAGGCCAGCGCCATCTGCGAAGGGTCCAGACCATGCTCGCGAGCCAGCGCAACGTACTTGGCTGTGGCCGTGACGGCCTGCGGATTGTTGTAGCGCTGGAAACGCTCGAACAGGGTCAGGCGGCCATCGGCCGGACGCGCGCCGTCCAGGTACTTGCCGGCGAGCACACCGAACGCCAGTGGCGAGTACGCCAACAGGCCGATCTGTTCGCGAATGGCGATTTCCGCCAGACCGACTTCAAACGTGCGGTTAAGCAGGTTGTAGGGGTTCTGGATGGAGACGGCTCGTGGCAGATCCAGGGTTTCGGCAAGGTGCAGAAAACGCTGGGTGCCCCATGGCGTTTCGTTGGACAGGCCGAAGTGGCGAATCTTGCCCGCCTTGACCAGATCGCCCAGTACCGACAGGGTTTCTTCGATTTCGACGGCCTGATCATCGGGGTCGTGGGTGTAACCGAGCACGCCGAAGAAGTTGGTCTTGCGATCCGGCCAGTGCAACTGGTACAGGTCCAGGTAATCGGTATTCAGACGCTTGAGGCTGGCCTCCAGCGCCGCAGTGATGTTCTTGCGGTCAAGGCGCGGATTGCCATCGCGGATGTGATCCATGCGGCCTGGGCCGGCGACTTTGCTGGCCAGTACCCAGTCGTTGCGGTCGCCGTACTTCTTGAAGTACTCGCCGATGATGCTTTCGGTCTTGGTGTAAGTCTCGCCACGCGGCGGCACCGGGTACATTTCTGCCGTGTCGAGGAAGTTGACTTTGGCGTCCTTGGCCATACGAATCTGTTCGAATGCTTCATCCTGGGTGTTCTGCTCGCCCCAGGTCATGGTGCCCAGACAGATCGCACTGACCGACAGATCGGTTTTGCCCAATTTACGAAATTGCATCGATGTCTCCGTTTGATTCAAAAAAATACAGCTTGAAACAGGGCTCCCATAAAACGCCGACTGGTCATTCACTGCAACACTTTTTATCCGGTTTTACCTAGCGATAACCCTGCGCCTGCAGATCGAACAGCGCGGCGTAGCGCCCTGCGGCGGCGATCAGGCTGTCATGATCACCGCGTTCCAGCACCCGTCCGTGCTCCAGCACCACAATGTGTTCGGCGTTGCGCACGCTGGAAAATCGATGCGAAATCAGCAGCGTCATGCGCCCTTTGGCGTACTCGCGAAAATGCTCGAATACTGCGGCCTCTGCGCCGGCGTCCAGCGCGGCAGTCGGCTCGTCGAGAATCAGGATATCGGCGTCGCGGCGCATGTAAGCGCGTGACAGTGCGATTTTCTGCCACTGCCCGCCGGACAGTTCCTGACCTCCTGCAAACCAGCGACCCAATTGTGTGGCGTAGCCTTTGTCGAGCTGTTCGATGAACTGCGCAGCCATGCCCTGCGCCGCCGCTTCGCGCCAACGGCCCTCATCATGAAAGGCCTGAGTGTCACCAACCCCAAGGTTCTCGCCGACCTGAAACTGATAGCGAATGAAGTCCTGAAAAATCACTCCGATGCGCGAGCGCAAGGCGTCTTCGTCCCACTCCTGCAGGTCGCTGCCATCCAGCAGAATGCGGCCTTGATCAGGTTGATAGAGGCGCGTCAGCAGCTTGATCAGGGTGGTCTTTCCCGAGCCGTTCTCGCCGACCAGGGCCACGCTGCGCCCCGGTGCGAGGTGCAGGTCGATGTTTTCCAGTGCCGGACGGCTGGTCCCCGGATAGGTGAAACTGACGTTCTCGAAGCGCATGCCATCACCGGGCTGCGCGCCCACGGTCAGGCTGCCAGCAGACGGCGCAACCGGCTGACCGAGGTAGACATACAGGTCGGCCAGGTACAGCCCGTCCTCGTACAAACCACTGATGGCGCTGAGACTGCTGCTCACCGCGGCCTGCCCCTGTTTGAACAGCACCAGGTACATGGTCATCTGCCCCAAGGTGATCCGCCCGTGTACTGCATCGACCACCACCCAGGCGTAGGCCAGGTAAAACGCAGCCGTGCCCAGCAGACCGAGCAGGAAGCCCCAACCGTCACGGCGCACCGTCAGGCGCCGGTCTTCGGCATACAGACGCTCGAAGGTGTCGCGGTAACGTTTGAGCAGCAGCGGCGCGAAGCCGAACAGCTTGACCTCCTTGATGTAACCCTCGTGGGAGAGCAGTGTTTCGATGTAATTCTGCCGACGGGTTTCCGGAGCACGCCGGGTAAACAGGCGGAACGCATCACCGGAAAAATGCGCCTCGGCAAAGAACACCGGCAACGCGCCAAGCACCAGAATCAGCAATGCCCAGGGCGAGAAATGCACCAGCAATACGGCAAAGCTGATCAGCGAAATGAGGTTTTGCAGCAACCCCAACGACTTGGTCACCAGTGCCAGCGGCCGTGTCGAGGCTTCACGCCGGACACGCACGAGTTTGTCGTAGAACTCGGAGTCTTCGAACTGTGACAGCGACAGGGTCTGGGCCTTCTCCAGAATCAGGGTATTGACCTTCTGCCCCAGCAGCACCCGCAGCAACGCCTGCTGCACGGAAAGCCCACGCTGCGCTGCTGCCAGGAGAGCCAGCACACCGGCTTCGAACAACACATAGCGCAACACCGGCCACAAAGGTGCTTCGCCCGCACTGGCGTGCAACTGCATGGCAGCGACCACCGCATCGACGATACGCTGACCCAGCCAGGCGGCCAGCGCGGGCAGCAGGCCGGCGATCAGGGTGGCGACGATCAGCCCGATGGACAGCGCTCGGGAGGTGGTCCAGACCAGATGCATCGCGCGCAAGGCCTGGTGCATGAAAGAAATGAAACGTTTGAAAACCGGCATACGCTTAAAAACTCTTCAGACAGGTCGAACCCCCATGTCGGGCGGCCATCATACGACCACAGGTTCGTTGAAAAACAGGAAACTCATCATGAAAGATGCTTACAACCTGCAACGCTTTGTCGATGCCCAGCAACCGCTTTTCCAGCAGGTATTAACGGAACTCGACGCCGGGCAGAAACGCTCCCACTGGATGTGGTTCGTTTTCCCGCAGATCCAGGGGCTGGGGCGCAGCGACACGGCACGACATTACGCAATCACCGACCTCGCTGAAGCGCGGGCTTATCTGCAACACCCCGTGCTGGGACCGCGCCTGGAACAGTGCGCTGGCATTATTGCTCCTCAGGTAGAACGTTCGGCGCGACAGATCTTCAGCTCGCCGGATGACATGAAACTGCATTCGAGCATGACCCTGTTCAGCATCGCAGCGCCTGAGCGGCCCTTGTTTCAACAAGTGCTGGATACGTTTTTCGGGGGCGAGCAGGATGCGATGACGGTGAGACTCCTGTCACGCTGACTCAAACTCACCTGGGCGCACGCTGCACGCAACGTTCGCGTCGGTCGTCGACGCGCTCGGCAAACCAGGCGGTGGTGAGGTTGCGGGTGATTTTCGGGCTTTTCAGGGTAATGCCGGGCAGGATGGCTCTGGGCAAAGGCTTGCCCGCCGCCCTGTCCGCCAGTGCGAAGACCTTGCTGTACAGATCAGTCTCTTCGAATTCCAGCGTGTCGCCCTGCTTGAGCTGGTTCCATATCTGCGACTTGTTCATGCCCAGCCGATCGCCCAGCGTGCGCACTGCCAGCTCGGTGGAACCCGGCGAGGTGGAGTCAAAGCGGATCAGGTCGCCATCCAGCGCCAGCTCGATGCCGGTCGCACGACTCACTGCATTCTGGAACGCGGCATTGCGGCTGGCGTACCAGCCGGCATTGAAGTCGGCAAAGCGGTACAGCGACTGGCTGTAATTCACCGGATAGCCCAGCAGGTGGGCGATACCGAAGTACATGCCGCCACGGCGGGTAAAGACTTCGCGACGGATCGAACCATCGACCGTGTAGGGGTAATCCTCGGCGTGTTTCTCGGCAAAGGCGATGCTGACCTGCATCGGGCCGCCAGTCTTGACCGGGTTGAAATTGCCGAACAACGTCTGACCCAGCGGCACCATGCCGATGAAATCATCAAAGATCGCGCTGAGGTCTTTCTCGGTGCGCGCAGAATCGAGACGTTTGCCATAAGTCTTGCCGTCCGGCGAGCGCACGCGCAACGCGGTGGCGATCAGGGCGTTGGGAATGTGCAGTCGCGCGGCGCGGCGGTTGATTTCGGCGCGGGCGATGTGGCCCATGTCCGGCACCGCAGGATCGACCTGAAAGGTCGACTCCTGCTCGGTAACGGCCATCACCGAACACAGGTTTTCGGTGGTCAGCGGAATCTTCTGCGCGGCAAACGCGGCATGAATATCCGTGGCCCATGCCTGGCGATCCGTGACAGTCGCCGGCATCAGGCGCACGATCTGCGCGCGCGCCTGTTCAGGCGTCAGTTCGGGTTCCTGAACCCGCTGCGTACCACAGCCTGCCAGCACCAGCAGTCCGACGCTCAGCATGAGCGATTTGCATAGCCTTCGATTCAATCCATGACTCCTGTCTGGTTCGCGCTTTGACGCGCGGTTCACTTCAGAAGGCTTTTTACCTCAAAAGACCGACCAGTCGACCCTCGCGCTGAGTTTTTCCAGCGCAGCCATACCGACAAGGGAATTGCCCGCTGCGTTCAACTCCGGGGACCATACACAGACCGAAGCACGCTCGGGCACGATCGCAACGATACCACCGCCTACACCACTCTTGCCCGGCAGGCCTACACGATAGGCAAAGTTACCGGCTTCATCGTACAGGCCACTGGTGGCCATGATCGAGTTGACCTGGGTGGCCTGCCGAGCAGTGAGGATCTGCTCGCCGCTGTGCGCGCAAAACCCCTGATGGGCCAGGAAACCGAATGCCTTGGCCAGATCGATGCAGTTCATGCTCAGTGCGCAATGATGGAAGTAGCTGCGCAGCACGTCTTCCACATCGCCATGAAAATTGTCGAAGGATTTCATCAGATAGGCCGCCGCTGCATTGCGCGAACGGTGCTGGTATTCGGAGTCGGCGACTTTGGAGTCTGAGGTGATCGCCCGATTGCCGCACAGGCGTCGAACGAAGTCGCGCATCGACAGTGACGGTGCTGCAAACCGCGCCTGGTTAATGTCGCAGATCACCAGCGCACCGGCATTGATGAACGGGTTGCGCGGCCTGCCCTGCTCGAACTCCAGCTGCACCAGCGAGTTGAATGGCTGGCCGGAAGGCTCGTGTCCGAGGCGCTGCCAGATCTCCTCACCCGAGTGACCGATGGCTTGTACCAGGCTGAACACCTTGGAAATGCTCTGTATCGAAAACGCTGTTTCGGCGTCACCGGCGCTGAACACCTGGCCATCGTTGCCGTACACCGCGATGCCCAGTTGATCAGGCCGGACCCCGCCCAGTGCCGGGATGTAATCGGCCACCTTGCCCTGACCAAGCAAGGGTCTTACTTCATCGAGGATTTCATTCAGCAGGTCTTGCATGTGTGCGCCCCTTGTTTTGGCTGCGCACACTACACCAACCTCAAGCGCCTCGCATCACCGCGTTGCAGGCTCAGGTCCTGTAGTCAGTGTCGTTACGCTCCAGCTCGCGAATCAGGGCATTCCAGTGCCGTGCGACACCCGGCGCATGGCCGTCCTTGATGACCTTTGCCTGCTCCTCCACTTTGGCAATCACCTCTCGCGGCGGGAACACCAGTTCGGCGTTACCCGCCGACTGTGCCGCAATCTGAATGTTGCAGGCGTACTCGAGGGCATGAAGCTGCTGGAACGCATGCTCGACACTCACCCCACCGGTCAGCAACCCGTGGTTGCGCAGGATCATCACGCTCTTGTCACCCAGGTCCGCGACCAGCCGTTCGCGTTCACTCAAGTCCAGCGCAATGCCCTCATAGCCGTGGTAAGCCACCCGGCCGGAGAAGGCAATCGAGTGCTGGGAGATGGGCAGCAGACCGTCCTTCTGGGCCGACACGGCGATACCGTCACGGGTGTGGGTGTGCAGCACCGCTTGCAGGTCATGACGGGCAGCATGAATGGCGCTGTGAATCACGTAACCGGCGTAGTTGATACCCAGCCCGGTAGGGTCATCGACAATCGTGCCGTCAATGTCGACCTTGACCAGGTTGGACGCGGTGATTTCATCGAACAATAGCCCGAATGCGTTGATCAGAAAGTGCTCGTCCGGGCCCGGCACGCGTGCCGAGAAGTGCGTATAGATATGATCGGTCCAGCGCTTGAGCGCCGCCAGCCGATAGGCCGCCGCCAGCTTGACCCGGACTTCCCATTCTTCCGGCGACACTCTGTCGCGCACGCTGCCGCTACCCGACGGTGTCGTACCTGACTGGACTGGCAAAGCGCTGACGTTGCTCATGGTATTGCTCCTGGATGATTTCTGACTGATCAGCAAGACTAGGCGCATGGCAATCCGATTAAAAAGCACATTTACTTCTAAGCTAATTATAAAAAAAAAGAATATTAAAACCTGTCTTGCCTCCCTCGTTCACGTGCATGCCTGACGGCCTATGCTTATTCTTTAACGCTATTTAAATAACTTTTTATATAGCGATATGCTCCGTGAAAATCTAAATCCCTGTTGGAGCATCGCATGTCGACAACCGCCAGTTTTCTGCCCCGTATCAGCCGTCTCACTGCGGCCATAGGTCTCGGTGCTGCGCTGCTGAGCGCCACCCTCATCGCTCCGGCCACCGCGCAGGCCGAAGGTGAAATCCGCATTGCCGAGCAGTTCGGCATTGTCTATCTGCTGCTCAATGTGGTGCGCGATCAACAATTGATCGAGAAACACGGCAAGGAAGACGGCCTGGACATCAAGGTGGACTGGACTCAATTGTCCGGTGGTTCGGCGGTCAACGATGCGCTGCTGTCAGGCTCCATCGATATCGCCGGTGCAGGGGTTGGCCCTTTGCTGACCATTTGGGACCGCACCAAAGGCCGACAGAACGTCAAGGCGGTCGCGTCGCTGGGTAACTTCCCGTACTACCTGGTCAGTAATAATCCCAACGTCAAAACCATTGCCGACTTCACTGAAAAGGATCGCATCGCGGTTCCGGCCGTCAGCGTTTCAGTGCAATCGCGCTATCTGCAGCTTGCCGCCGCCCGGCTCTGGGGTGACAAGGAGTATGCGCGACTGGACAAATACACCCTGAGCCTGCCGCATCCGGATGCGGCCGCCAGCCTGATTGCCGGAGGAACCGAACTGACCGGACACTTTTCAAACCCGCCGTATCAGGATCAGGAGCTGAACAACCCCAACGTGCATGTGGTGCTCAATACCTACGACCTGCTGGGGCCCAATTCACCGACGGTACTGTTCGCCACAGAGCAGTTTCGTGAGGAAAACCCGAAAACCTACAAGGCGTTCATTGACGCGCTGGCCGAAGCCGAAGCGTTCGTCAGCAAGGACATCGGGGCTGCAGCCGACATTTACCTGCGCGTCACCAAGGCGAAGATCGACCGCGCTGAACTGCTGAAGATCATTGACCAGCCGCAATTCCAGTTCACCATCACGCCGAAGAACACCTACCCGCTGGCCGAGTTCCTGTATCGCGTCGGGGCGATCAAGAACAAGCCAGCGTCGTGGAAGGATTATTTCTTTCAGGATGCCAAAGTGTTGCAGGGGAGTTGAGCGTTCGTACTCATCCTCATACGCGTCAATTTCACTCCCCACGCTCTGCGCTCAGCGTCGTCAGTACCATCGCGACAAAGAGCGCTCTTGTTTATGTGCAGTGACTCCGAGCAAGGCATACCGTTGTGTTGCAGCGTCACAAGCTTTATGCAAACGCAACGCATTGGAGCGACAGTCAGCGGCAAATCGCGCTACCAGTTATACGTCACCTTGCCGTAGTAATAAGCGCCGCTATACCCGTAGGGCGAGAATGTGCTGTAGGCCAGGTTGCCGCCGCTGGAGGAGAAGTCGTTGAGCTTCTCGGGGTACTTGTCGGTGACGTTGTCGCCGCCCAGGGTGAAGACCCAGTTCTTGAGGGTGTAGTCCACCGCCAGATCCAGCAGCCAGGCGGCGCTGAAGGTCTGGTCGTTGACCTTGTCGGCCTGATAGCTGGTGAACTCGCCGTAACGCACCAGATTGGAGTGCAACGCCCAGTTGCCGAAGTTCAGGTCATTGCCCAGAGTCAGTTTGTGTTGCGGCGTGGTGTCGCCCAGCAAACCGATGCGCTCCCTGCGGTCTACCCGCATCAGGTTCACCCCCAACTGATCGAGAATCGCCGGATTGGCCTTCACGTCGGTAACTTTGGTGTGGTTGTAGTTGTACCCCAGCGTGCTGTTCCAGCGCACGCCGTTGTCGAACTGGTAGCGGTAATTGGCTACCAGATCGACGCCATCTGTGCTGGTGTCAGTGGCGTTGGTGAAATAGCGGGCACTGGTGTAGTTGATATCGCCCACGCCATTACTGCGCAGGTAATTGATGGCGGTGTTATTGAGCACCAGATTGGAGGACAGCGAGATACGGTCCTGAATGTCGATGCGATAGACGTCGGCGGTCACGGTCAGGCTGTCCAGCGGCTGGAGTACCAGGCCCAGGCTGTAATTGCGGGACTTTTCGGGCTTGAGGTCTTCGGCGCCCAACAGCTGCGCAACGTTACTGCCGGCCGGAAACGTGCCCGCTTCCTGGATGGTGTTGCCAATAAGTTGCGACGACGTGAAAGTGAAGTTCTGCTGCGCCAGCGAAGGCGCGCGGAAGCCTGTCGATACGCTGCCTCGCAAAGCCACCTGCGGAGTGAAATCGTAACGCGCCGACAGCGAGCCGCTGACATTGGAACCGAAATCACTGTAGTCCTCGTGGCGGACGGCAGCCGACACACCGAGTTCCTCGGTCAGATGGGTTTCCAGGTCCAGGTACTGGGCGAAGTTGTGCCGCGAGTAACTGCCTGCATCCGCCGCGCGAAAACCGCCCAGCCCGGAACTGCCGGTCTGGAAATACGACTCCGCCTGCCCTGCCTCGATCTGATAGCCCTGACGCAGGTATTCCGCGCCAAACGCAACCGATACCGGATAAGGCAACCACGCTGCATCGAATTCCCTGGACAGGTCGAGGCTCAGTTGCTTCTGATCATTGGTCAGCGTGCCGTTGTCGAACGACCGCGGCGTGTTCAGCCCCAATGAGATGTTGATTGTTTTGGTGCGCAGCTCGTAGGAATTCTTGCCATAGTTGGCGGACACGTCGTAGTGCCAGTCATACGCCAGTTCACCGCGCAGGCCAGCGACCAGCGAAGTGTCTTCGAGCGTGCCGTTGATCAGCGGCAGATAGCCGTTGGGATAAATCGCCGCAATGTTGTTCGAGGCATTGCTCGGCCGATAAAATGCAGCGGTTTCGCCACGCCGCTTGCTGTAGCCCCCGAAACTGTAGAACTCCGCCGCATCGCTGAAGCTGTATTCGGCGTTGTACTGCAGCTTGCCCTCGTGGGTCTGTGGCTCACCCTGGCGGAACACCTGCTGACCGTAAGTAGCGGACCCGATACTGGACGCTCGAAAGTCGTCACCGGCACGGTTGGTGTAGTCATTGTTGGCACCTTCACCGGAAAGGTTGAAGGTGCCATTGTCGCCCAGGGCAAAACCGGTATTGCCCGACACCTGGCGCTGGATCCCGTCGCCCTTCTTGTATTGGCCGTACTGGCTGGAAATCGACCCGCCATGGTCGGCGCTTTTGAGAATGATGTTGATCACCCCGGCAATGGCATCGGACCCGTAACGTGCCGACGCACCGTCGCGCAGGACTTCGATATGGTCGATGGCTGACAGCGGAATGGCATTCAGGTCGGCAGGTGCCGAACCACGTCCGACCGCCCCGCCCAGATTGACGAAGGCGGACGTGTGACGACGCTTGCCATTGACCAGCACCAGCACCAGCACCTGATCCGGCGACAGTCCACGCAATTGCGCCGGACGTGTCAGCTCCGCACCGTCCACGAGGCTGGGCCGAGGGAAATTGATCGAAGGTATCAAGCGTGCCAGCACGGTACCCAGCTCGCTGGAGCCGGAACTGCGCAGGCTGTCACCGGAGATCACATCGATAGGCGACAGCGAGGCGCTGGCGGTACGCTCCTGCGCACGGGTGCCGGTGACGATCACTGTGCCCAGGGTGGATGCCCCCTGATTGTTTTGTTCATTTGTCGCTTCTGCGGCAAAAGCGCTTGCACTGATACCCGCGATGCTCAGCAAATTGGCTGAAAAAATCGCCGTGGCCAATACACTTTTTTTGAAATTCCCCATACCACTACCCCTTGAATATCCCTGATCCAGAAACTCTGTTCTGGTTACAACGAGCGATCCGTGCGGCGGACGGTAGCGATCATTACGATGTCTGATTGAGGTTGCGGTAGTCCGATGTGATATAGCTTAATGACATTGATTTAAATATTTAAATACTAATAAAGAATAACAACCTGCCTTTGTGTCAGTACTGAAAAATGCCTGCGATGCAAACAAAAAAAGGGCCGCACCTGCCTGAGGATGCGGCCCAAAACCGTTGAAACTGTAGGTGGTACAGCTCAGTTACTTGGCAGTGATCACCGATAGCTTGGTAATCCCGGCACGTTCGATGGAAGCCATAGCGCGCGCGACTTCTCCGTAGTTGACGCCATTGTCCGCCTGCAATTGCACGCGCACGTCAGGAGCCTTGTCCCTGGCTGCCTTAAGGTTGCTTTCCAGCAAGTCCGGCTGGATTTCATCCTTGTTGATGAATAGCTTGCCTTGCCCGTCGATACTCACCACCAACGGGTCTTTTTGCTCCACTGGCGCGACCGATTCGGTCTTGGGCAGGTTGATCGGGATCGAGTTGGTCAATAGCGGCGCGGTAACGATGAACACCACCAGCAGCACCAGCATCACGTCTACCAGCGGCGTGACGTTTATCTCGCTCAGCACTTCATCGGTGTCTTGCGTGGAAAAAGCCATCTCAGGATGCCTCCTTCACTTTCTGCCCGGCGTGTGCGCCTGCAGTGCCGGACTTCAAGACCGGATGCAGCAGCACACGGAAGGCACTCTTCTGCGCCAGGCTATAGAAGTCGTGGGCAAAGTCGTCCAGGTCTGCAGCGGTCAGTTTCAGGCGTCGCAGAAAGTAGTTGTAGACCAGCACCGCAGGCACTGCGACGGCAATACCGACACCGGTTGCCACCAGCGCGGCACCGATCGGCCCGGCCACCGTTTCCAGGCTCGCCGAACCGGCCGCGCTGATGCCCTTGAGGGCCGACATAATGCCCCAGACCGTACCGAACAGACCGATGAAAGGCGAAGTGCTGCCGATACTGGCGAGGATGGCCAGACCGGTTTCCAGCGAACGGCGCTCACGAACGATCTGCTGGCGCAGTGCGCGCTCAAGGCGGTCCTGATGATTGATGGACTGACTGAGGTCATTGGCCTGCGCGCCATCCGGCACCTGAATGGCGGCGTAACCGGCCAGCGCAACCCGGGCGGCAGCACCCGGCTGCTCCTGGGCCAGTTGAGCGGCGGAATCCAGGCTTGATGCCGCCCAGAACTGCTTGTGGAACTTGCGATCCTGTGACTTCAGGCGTGAAAACTGCACCCCCTTGAGCAGGGCCAGGCCCCAGGTCGCGATGGAAAAAAGCACCAGCAGCCAGATGACCGCGTGTTCGATGGATTCAAAAGGCGAAGCAATCAGGTTCATGGCGTAGCTCTCTCTGAACAAAGTCTGAACAAGGCATGGAGTGTGTCGCGATGCGCCTTTGGTTCAGGTAGCTCGCCAGGTCAATCGAATAGCCGGGTTTGATTGTGAAACGTTATTTGATCTTGAAGCCTCATTTGATCTTGAAATCAATGGGCACGCTGACCCAGCCATCCTGGGCTACATCGCCCTGCTTGGCCGGAACGAAACTCCAGCGTTTCACCGCCGCAAGCGCGGCGTCGTCGAGCTGCTCGCGGCCACTGCTCTTCTGTATCTGAATCTCGCCGGGCTTGCCGCTGGCCAACACATGCACGCGCAAAAGCACAGTGCCTTCCCAGCCGCGACGCATGGCCAGTGATGGGTATTCCGGGGCCGGGTTGCGCAGGTAACCCGCACTGGCCGAAGCCGGGGTCACTGGTTTTGGTGCGGGCGGCGCAGGCGCGGCGACAGGGGCTGCCGATACCTGAGGTGCGGGCGGCTGCTCAACCGGTTTGGCCACTGGTTTCACGACCGGCTTGGGCGGCTGTGGCTTGGGTTTGGCAATCGGTTTTGGCGGTGGCGGCTTGACGGCCAGTTCGTCCTCGACCGGAGGCGGCGGCTCGACCACCGGCTGCACGACAGGCTCGGGGGGTGGCGGCGGTGTTTCCACAACCGGTGGCGCAGGCTGGGAAAACTCGATGGTCATCGGCGGAATTTCAGGTGGCACCACCGGCAGTTCGGGCGTCGGTTTATGGCTCAGCCAGTAAATGATCGCGGCATGGAACACCAGCGCCAGCGCACCGAGCAAAATGGCTTCACGTCGCCCGAGAATGGGCTTGGGGGTGCTTTGCAATCGCGATAACGCCAGAGGCGCACGGAAAGGACGCCCCAGATCGACCAGGTCGCCACTCGGCGTCTGGCGCCAGAGCACGTCATGTGCACTGGCTGCGGTCTGGACATTGCCCATTGATACACTCCTGCATTTTCATGATAAAAATCCAGGTTCTGTTGGTATCAGTCACCTTCCTTAGGCCGATTTGGCGAGGCAATCATCGCCGAAAGAGGCTTGTTCCTGAAAAGAATATTTGGTTAACCGGTTAGATCCTAAATGCATATAAAGATCTGACTGAATGCTTCCTTGGCCTCAGGCGGAATGCGGCTTGGATGTACGGGAAGAGACTATCGTGCCGACGTTCCGCGTCCGCTCATGAATGTGCAGTGCGGCGCAGAGCGTCACGAGAGGCATTCCCACGCTCGATGCATCGGCACGATAGCCATCAGGTAGATCACTATCGTGCCGATGCATCGAGCGCCCTGTTTGCTGGGGGTCTGTGCCGGCCTCTTCGCGAGCAAGCTCGCTCCCACAAGACCGGTTTATAACGCAGGCCTCAATGGCCGCTGTGATCACCGTGGCTGCTGTGATCGTCGCTGGTCAGTGACTTGGCGACTGCCATGACCTGGATCGATTGCTTCACGCCCTTGGCGTCTTCCACGGTCAGGGTCAGGGGCACCTGGTCGCCCTCTTTGACCTGTGCGGCCAGGCCCATGAACATCACGTGGTAGCCGTCGGAATCGAGCACCACCGGTTTGCCGGCCGGCAGGTCGACGGAGTTGACGCGCTGCATGCTCATCACATCGCCTTTCATGCTCATCTCATGGATCTGCACGGTTTTGGCAGCAGGTGAAGCAACGTCGACCAGCTTGCTGTCTGTGTCCGAGGTGATGCGCATGAACGCACCAGTGGCTGACTGGCCTGGCACGGTGGCACGCACCCAGGCGTCGTCGACGCGTGTTTCGGCCAGGGCCTGAGCGCTCAGGCCCAACAGCGAAAGGGTCAGCAACAGCGGCTTTGCAACGTTACGAATCAGAACGGTCATCAGCATACTTCCATCAAAGTGAGCAGATCTTCGGTGCATTGTTGGGCAGACAGCCGGTGCGACAACCCCAGGCGCAATACGCCGCGGGTGTCGTAGACGTAGCTGGTGGCGGTGTGCGAGATCGTGTAGGTGTCACCCAGCGGGACCTTCTCGAAGAATACGCCGAACTCCTTGGCCGTTGCGGCCGTTTCTTCGAGCGTGCCGGACAGTGCGACAAAGGTCGGATCGAAGGCCTTCACGTAGGCGTCGATCACTTCGGGCGTATCGCGCTCCGGGTCCAGGGTAATGAACACCACCTGCAGCGTCTTGCCCTCCTCGCCCATCAGTTTCCTGATCTGCGCGGCCCGCGCCAGCGCCGTGGGACAGATGGCAGGGCACTGGGTGAAGCCGAAGAAGATCATCGGCATGAGGCCGCGAAAACTCGACAGGGTCTTGACGTTGCCTTGCGAATCCTTGAGCCGGAAATTGCGGCCGACAATCTCGTTGCTCATGTCCTTGCCGTGTTTGAACGGCAATGCATTGGAGCTGCCGCAGCCGGTCAGCAGGCCAAGGCTCAGCAACGAGAGGCCAGCGACCACCTCGCGGCGTGTCAGATGTTGCGTCATGTCTTGCGTCCTCTGAGGATAAGGCGCGTGGGTTCAGACAAATTCAAAGGCGGCGAATTTACCACTCAAGGACAATGGGGAATACCGCCAATCCTGTATCAAGGCATGAGCAGACGCGCAAACGTCGCGCTCATGGGCTGCAACAGGTCATGCGACAAAACAGCACAGGCTGGCTTATCGTGCCGCCGCGCCCTGCAGGAAAAACTGGGTCACCAATGCGCCCATGCCGACGCGTGCCACACGGCCGCGGCGTTCTGCGTCGACCATCCCGGAGAGCAGCGCTGCGAACATTTCGGTAAGGACGGCGGCACCGACGTCGATCCGGAACAGACCTTCACGCTGACCACGCAGGAAAAACGCATCGAGGGCATCGGAGTAAGGCAGCCAGCGGCGCCCCCCGCTGCTTTCATCGAGTGAATCCGGGCGCCACTGGAACACCAGAAAGACCAGCATTTCGCGGTGCATGAGGTGGTTGTCGACCAGTCGCTGGAGCGCTTCCAGTGGCGGAGCATGCTGCAGGTCAGCGTCGGCGACCATCTGGTTCATCAGGTCCGAGGCGTGATTGAGCAACAGTTCCACGAGGTTGGCGCGGGTACCGCAGAAGCGGTTGAGCGTCGCCTTGCTGACGCCAGCTGCCTGAGCAATATCCTTGAGCGTACCGTTGGAATGGTCAACCAGCGCAACGGCCAGGGCCTTCAGAAATTTGTCGTCAGCAGGTAATTCCATTGGGTACGTCTTCAACTCGTATAAGTGGCGGGCGGCGCATTGTGCAGAAACCTTACTGCGTTCTCAAAGCCTATACACAATTAGTCACTAAAGCCTCATGTGAGTCAATATTGACTCATCGGCTTTCAGAGTGGATCATTCGCGGCTTTAGCATCTGATGGGCTGCGGCCGGGTGAATGATGAGTAGTTTCAGCGATTGGCGTGTCATGCCTGCAATAGCCCTGCTGGCAGCGTTGGGCCTGGCCGGGTGCGAACAGAAACAGCAGCAGGATCACGCTGCAGCGAAGCCCCCCAAAGAGGTAGAGGCAATTACCGTCAACACCGAATCGTTCACGGTCGTCGATGAATTGCCCGGCCGTATCGAACCGGTGCGTGTGGCGCAGGTTCGCGCCCGGGTGGCCGGTATCGTGCTGAGCCGCAACTTCGAGGAAGGCGCCGACGTGAAAGCCGGCGCAGTGCTGTTCCAGATTGATCCGGCGCCGTTCAAGGCCGCGCTGTCCAAGGCGCAAGGAGATCTGGCACGTACCCAGGCCACGTTGTTCGAGACTCAGGCCACGGTCAAGCGCTATGAGTCGCTGGTGGAAATAGAAGCCGTGAGCCGCCAGACCTTCGACACGGCCCGCTCTGCACTGCAAAACGCTGTTGCAGCGAAGCGTTCGGCCGAGGCCGATGTGGAAACAGCCAGGCTGAACCTGGGCTATGCCACCGTCAAGGCGCCTATTTCAGGCCGCATCGGCCGCGCCATGGTCACCGAGGGCGCGCTGGTCGGTCAGGGCGAAACCACGCTGCTGGCAACCATTCAACAACTCGACCCGGTCTACGCCGACTTCACCCAGCCAGCCGCCGAGGCCTTGCAGATGCGCGCCGCGATACAGGAAGGCCGCTTGCCCAAGGGCGGCGAAGACGCGTTGTCACTGAGTGTCGACGGCACCGATTACAAGAGCACTGGCACTCTGCTGTTTACCGATGTCGCAGTGGACCGGACCACCGGCCAGGTTTCGTTGCGTGCCCGCTTTGCCAATCCCAAGGGCGTGCTGCTGCCCGGAATGTACGTACGGGTACGCACACCACAGCGCGTCGACAGCAACGCCATTCTTGTTCCGCAGCGCGCCGTTCAACGCTCCGGTGACGGTGCAGCCCGCGTGCTGGTGATTGCCCAGGACGGCACGGTCGAGGCGCGCCCGGTAAAAACCGGGGCGATGCAGGATTCGCGCTGGCAGATCACCGAAGGTCTGAAGGCGGGCGAACAGGTCATCGTCGGCAACATGACCGGGCTCAGCTCCGGCGACAAGGTCGCCCGCAAATCGCCCTCCGCACAGCAGCAGGCCACGGCGCAATAAAGCCGCCTTCAGCGCGATCAAGGATCACTGTCCATGTCTCTTTTCTTTATCAAGCGCCCCAACTTCGCCTGGGTACTTGCCCTATTCATCCTCCTCGCCGGGCTGATGGCGCTGCCGTCTCTGCCTGTGGCGCAGTACCCGGACGTGGCGCCACCGCAGATCACCATCACCGCAACCTACCCCGGCGCATCCGCGAAAGTGCTGGTCGATTCGGTGACCAGCGTCATCGAGGACGAGCTTAACGGTGCCAAGGGGATGCTGTATTACGAGTCGACCAGCAACTCGACCGGCAGCGCGGAAATCAACGTGACGTTCGTGCCGGGCACCAACCCGGACCTGGCTCAGGTCGAGGTACAGAACCGTATCAAGAAAGCCGAAGCACGCTTGCCGCAGACGGTCCTCAGCCAGGGCCTGCAGGTCGAACAGGCCAGCTCCGGTTTTCTGTTGATCTACACACTGAACTACAAGGACGGCGCGGCCAACAAGGATACCGTCGCGCTGGCCGACTACGCGGCACGCAACGTCAATAACGAAATAAGCCGGGTGAACGGTGTCGGCAGGCTGCAATTCTTCGCTGCCGAAGCCGCGATGCGGGTGTGGATCGATCCGCAGAAGCTGGTGGGCTTCGGGTTGTCCATCGACGATGTGAATGCTGCCATCCGGGCGCAGAACGTGCAGGTGCCGGCAGGCAGCTTCGGCAGTAGCCCGGCCTCGTCACTGCAGGAGTTGACCGCCACGCTGGCGGTCAAGGGCACGCTGGACAACCCGGAAGAGTTCGGGCGCATCGTTCTGCGTGCCAACGAAGACGGCTCTGCGGTGCACCTGTCCGATGTGGCCCGCGTAGCCGTCGGCAGCCAGGATTACAGCTTCGAATCACGCCTGAACGGTCAGCGTGCCGTCGCCGGTGCCGTTCAGCTGTCGCCGGGCGCCAACGCGATCCAGACGGCCAGAGCCGTCGAGCAGCGGCTCACCGAGCTGTCGGTCAACTTCCCGGAAGGTGTCGGGTTTTCGATACCGTACGACACCTCGCGCTTCGTCGATGTGGCCATCGACAAGGTGATCTACACCCTTATCGAAGCCATGGTGCTGGTGTTTCTGGTGATGTTCCTGTTTCTGCAGAACATCCGTTACACGCTGATCCCGACCATCGTGGTCCCGGTGTGTCTGGCGGGGACACTGGCGATCATGTACCTGATGGGCTTCTCGGTGAACATGATGACCATGTTCGGCATGGTGCTGGCCATCGGTATTCTGGTCGACGACGCCATTGTGGTGGTGGAAAACGTCGAGCGGATCATGGCTGAAGAAGGCCTCTCTCCCGCCGCCGCCACGGTCAAGGCGATGCAGCAGGTTTCCGGGGCGATTTTCGGCATCACGCTGGTCCTCGCCGCCGTGTTCCTGCCACTGGCATTCATGGGCGGCTCGGTCGGGGTGATCTATCAGCAGTTCTCGCTGTCGCTGGCAGTGTCGATTCTGTTCTCGGGGTTCCTGGCCCTGACGTTCACCCCTGCGCTGTGTGCCACGCTGCTCAAGCCGATCCCGGCCGGGCACCATGAAAAGCGCGGTTTCTTCGGTGGTTTCAATCGTCTGTTCGGCAAGTTCACCGACCGTTACGAGCGCGTCAGTTCCAGCATGATCAAGCGCGCCGGCCGCTACATGCTGCTGTACGTCGGTATCGTCGGTCTGCTGGGCTTTTTCTACCTGCGCCTGCCGGAGTCCTTTGTGCCCGTGGAAGACCAGGGCTATCTGATCATCGACGTGCAACTGCCTCCCGGTGCAACCCGTTCGCGTACCGACCTCACTGCGCAACTACTCGAGAACTATATGCTGTCCCGCGAAGCCACGGGTGCGGTAACCATGCTGCTGGGGTTCAGTTTCTCGGGCATGGGTGAGAACGCCGGTCTTGCGTTCCCGACCCTGAAGGACTGGTCGGAACGCGGCAAGGGCCAGTCGGCGGCGGAAGAAGCGGCGGCGTTCAACCAGCATTTTTCCGGGCTCGGCGATGGTACGGTGATGGCGGTGACGCCACCGCCCATTGACGGTCTGGGCACCTCGGGCGGCTTCTCGCTGCGTCTGCAGGACCGTGCGGGCCTGGGCCGTGAAGCGTTGCTGGCAGCGCGCGACAAGCTGCTCGGCGAAGCCAACGGCAATCCGAAGATCCTCTACGCGATGATGGAAGGTCTGGCCGAAGCGCCGCAATTGCGACTCAACATCGACCGCGAAAAAGCCCGGGCACTGGGCGTGAGTTTCGAGTCGATCAGCAACGCCCTGTCCACCGCCTTCGGCTCCTCGGTGATCAGCGACTTCGCCAATGCCGGACGTCAGCAGCGCGTGGTCGTACAGGCCGAGCAGAGTTCGCGAATGACCCCGGAAAGCGTGCTCAAACTCTACGTACCCAATAACAGCGGCACGCTGGTGCCGTTGGGTGCCTTCGTTTCCACGCACTGGGAACAAGGCCCGGTGCAGATCGCTCGCTACAACGGCTACCCCGCGTTCAGGATTTCCGGCGACGCAGCGCCGGGGGTCAGTACCGGCGAGGCCATGGCGGAAATCGAACGGATCGTTTCCGAGCTGCCGCAAGGCATCGGTTACGAATGGACCGGCCTCTCCTATCAGGAAAGACTCGCCAGCGGCCAGGCGGCCGGACTGTTCGGCCTGGCACTGCTGGTGGTGTTCCTGCTGCTGGTCGCGCTGTATGAGAGCTGGGCGATCCCGCTGGTGGTGATGCTGATCGTACCCGTCGGCGCGCTGGGTTCCGTGCTGGCCGTGACGGCCGTCGGCCTGCCCAACGATGTGTATTTCAAAGTCGGCCTGATTACCATCATCGGGCTGGCGTCGAAAAACGCGATTCTCATCGTCGAGTTCGCCAAGGAGCTGTGGGATCAGGGCCATTCACTGCGCGACGCGGCACTTCAGGCTGCGCGGCTGCGCTTTCGGCCGATTGTCATGACGTCGCTGGCCTTCATCCTGGGCGTGGTGCCGCTGACCCTGGCCACCGGCGCAGGTGCAGCGAGCCAGCGCGCCATCGGCACCGGTGTCATCGGCGGCATGCTCAGCGCGACGTTGCTGGGCGTGGTTCTGGTGCCGATATTCTTCGCCTGGGTCCTGTCCGTGCTGCGCCGCAAACCGCATGCGCAACAGATTGCCGACGACTAGCAGTTGCCTGAGAAGCGATAGGCAGGAGGCGGCCGGCGAGTGTCAATCCCGCTGGCCCGACCTCGGCTCCGTGTCGGCTTGCGCGTCCGCAGAGGACTTGACGCGGGTCCAGGCCGGCAACGTACCGGTCGCGATTTCCGACGCCACATTCACCCGGTTGCGACCTTGCGACTTGGCGGCGTACAACGCGCGGTCGGCAAGCTCGATCAGGCTACGCTCATCGAGTTGTCGATCCGTGCCCATGAATGTCGCGACACCGAGGCTGATCGTCACGATGCCAAACGGGCTGGCAGGATGTTCGATCTGCTCGTCACGGATCGCCTGCAGGATCTTCTCGGCCACCTGGCGAGCGTTCGACTCGTCAGTACCGGGCAACACCACCGCGATCTCTTCACCGCCATAACGGGCGGCGACGTCACTGGGACGACGAATGAACTGCTCGACCACTCGGGCCAGCGCAATCAGGCATTCGTCACCGGCCAGATGACCGTAATGATCGTTGTAGCGTTTGAAATGATCGGCATCGATCAGAATCAACGACAGCAGGCTGCGCTCGCGTCTGGCGCGCTTGAATTCGACTTCCAGAAACTGATCGAAGCGTCTGCGATTGGCCAGCCCGGTCAGCTTGTCTTCAGAGGCGATCAACTCCAGGTGCTGGTTCAGCTGGATCAGGGCTGCCTGGGAATCAAGCAACTGGTCTTCTGCGCGTATGCGACTGTGAATATGCCCGATCAGACGAACGCCGAGTCCGATCACCAGACCGAGCAGCACCAGCATGACCAGAATGGATTGCTTGGTCTGGCCCAGCCAGTCGAGCATGGCTTCTTTCTGGCCCAGAGCGACAACGGTCACGATCGGGTAGACATCACTGCGTTTGAACGCATAAAAACGCGCAACGCCGTCAATTCTGGAAACGAATTGAGCCGTGCCTGAGATCAGGCCGCGTTTCGAGGTAAAAATGGGCGTCGATGACAGGTCGCGACCGATTTCCTGCTCCAGATGGGGATAGCGCACCCGCAGCTGTCCGGTCGTCGACGTCAGACTGATGATGCCGGTTTGTCCAACCTTGATATCCGAATAGAATTTCAACAGATGGTCGACACCGATGGTGGCGACCATCAGCCCGGCAAAACTCGCGTCGGGATTATTGATGCGCCTGCTGACCGATATGACCCATTCGCCTGAGGCACGGCTGCGAATCGTCGGGCCGATGTAAGGGGTTTTGTCAGGTGTTTGCAGATGGTGCTGAAAGAACTGGCGCTGCCCGCTGTTGATGCCAATGACTTTGGGATTGCTCGAGAAGATGCAAATCCCGTCAGCGTTGTACAGCGACACGGTGTCAATCTGCGGCAGCGCGCCCATTTCACGCGCTATGACCCACCTGAGACGCTCGATCTGTTCAGGCCCGACGCCGTCCTTTTCGACACGTTCCGTCAGGCCGATCAGCATCAGCTCGCTTTGCTTGAAAATGCCGTCCGTGTAGGTGCTCAGCGCTCCAGCCAGATTGATAGTGCTGGTCTGGATGTTTTCCAGAGTGTTGCGGCGCGCGGTCCATGCTTGCCAGGCCATCAACATCACCACGCAGGCGCACACTACGAAGATCAGCCATGACGCAAGCCGAAGGTCGCGTTTCAAAACATGCCTCCACAACAGGTGAGAACCAGTGCATATGGTTTTTCTGAAAACCGGACCTGATTGCTCAGGGGCCATCGACAATCCTTTCGCTATCAACTGCCATTGTCGGCAAGTGCTCGGCCATACCTGGAAGGCCTGGCATCGATAAAAGCATGCCAGTGAGTGGCATCATAATGCCACGTAGAGCTGTCTATGGGTTGATCGGGGTTGAACATACGGACGCAGGCGCACACTGGATCACAGTGGCGCCTGATTTTATGGCGGGCTGTAAGCGCGACCGGCTTACAGGGACGAGACGGGCTGTCGGGAATGGCCGGGGGTCAAGCCGTCTCGGCGACAGGCTTGCGTTGCACAGCAGCTTCCAGTTCGCGTACCAGAGGCAGTACGTGCTGGCCGAAATAGGCGACCTCTTCCTGGAAATGCAGGAACGCTGAAAGCACAAGGTCTACGCCGACGGACTTGAGTTCCACGATGCGCTCGGCAATCTGCCGGGGTGTGCCAATCAGGTTGGTCTTGAAGCCATCGTTGTACTGCACCAGATCCTGAAAGGTGGATTTGGCCCAGTTACCCTCGCCTTCCGGACTCGACTGGCCGGCCTGTTTCGCGGCATCACCAAAGGCGTTGACGGCTTCGGGATCAGCCTTATCGACGATTTCGGCGAGCACGGCACGCGCCTCCTCTTCAGTATCCCTGGCAATGATGAAGGCATTCACGCCGATCTTCACCGAATGCCCGTTTGCGGCAGCCTTGGCTCGAATGTCATCGACCTGAGCCTTGATGCCTTCGACGGTATTGCCGTTGGTGAAATACCAGTCCGACACCCGCGCCGCCATATCGCGCGCGGCCCGCGAACTACCGCCTTGAAAGATCTCGGGGTGAGGACGCTGGATCGGCTTGGGCTTGAGGGTGTAATCGTGGAAGCGATAGAAATCACCCTTGAAAGTGAAGTTGTCGGTAGTCCAGATCCCCTTGAGCGCTCGAATGAACTCCTCGGAGCGCCGATAACGTTCATCATGCTCCAGCCAGGGCTCACCGATGGCCTGGAACTCGCCCTTGAACCAGCCACTGACGATATTGACCGCGACGCGCCCCGCGGTGAGCTGATCAATGGTCGCCAGTTGCTTGGCGGCAACCGACGGCGTCCACGGCCCGGGCAATATCGCGG
Organism: Pseudomonas sp. PvP027; assembly: GCF_017833005.1. Taxonomy (NCBI): domain Bacteria; kingdom Pseudomonadati; phylum Pseudomonadota; class Gammaproteobacteria; order Pseudomonadales; family Pseudomonadaceae; genus Pseudomonas; species Pseudomonas sp. PvP027. The sequence goes on from NZ_JAFIBK010000001.1 coordinate 752,474, forward strand.
CAATAACCTTGAGCTTTTCGGTCGCGGCCAGTAGTGCGTGGCTGAAGGCTACGGACTCGTGCTGGAACTCGGCGCCATATCCGGCAGTAAAGCGGATCTGCGTCAGCGCATAGTCGAAACCGGACTGTTCGGCGATCTGCGCCAGTTTGCGGTTGTAATCGATAGTCCAGCTGGTGCGCTGCTCAATCTTGCTGACTACCAGCCCACCGCTGACGTTCGGTACCCAGTACGCAAATTTTATGGACGATTGGCTCATGTCGGTACTCCTCTGGCTGCAAGCTTCCCGAGCGCATTAAGCACCAGGGCCTGCATACCCATAGAGCAGCAACCGTGCCATTCAATAAAACACAGGCAGATCAAAGCGTTGCAACGGCTGGACATACGGCGTCAACTGTCCGTGCCACATCAGGCTGTGGAACCACTGTTGCCGGAGCAACAGCTTTAATGGATTTTTGGCCGGATGCGGGAGGCGATTCGCTGAAAACAAGCCGACGAGAGGCAGCTCGCCCTGCTATCCAGAAGCGCATTACGGTAGTAAATTTTGGATCCAACGAACCCGCATTCATCCGCAGGAGCACCGATGAAATTGCATGCCTGTTTTCTGGCCCTGATGATCCCTGCCCTGTCGGCGCATGCCGAAGGCAAAACCCTATCCATACCTCATGATCCGACCGGTCAGCACGCACTGGTAGAGAAAAGCGGCAGCGCAAAGGAGCGCGTGGTGATCACCCGGCGTGAAGGCATGCTTGGGGTGATCTACTCCAAGCGGGTCTATAACTGCGCCAACCATACGGTGAACCTGGTCGGCACCGGTTCCACTCTGGAAATCATGGAACAGGCAAAGGCCGTGAGCGGCATGGGCCCGGTGATTCGTGACTCCACGGCTGACTACATCGAATCCGAAGCCTGCAGTTGATCCCGACTGATCGAGCCAGCCCCGGCTGAATCCGCAACATCCGAAAGCGCCTCCCATGAGGCGCTTTTTTCGTTTCTGTCGTTGCGTTTCGCGGCGAGGAGCAGCACCGCAAAAAACACTTGCACCGAAAGTATTACGGTATACCATCAGACAACAATAACTCATCACGCCGGTGCAGGCGCCAGGATTTAAGCGAGGTAAGTGTCATGAAGTTTTCGTTGTTCGTGCACATGGAACGCTGGGATGACAGTGTCAGTCATCGCCAGCTTTTCGAGGACCTGACCGAGCTGACGCTGATGGCCGAGCAAGGTGGCTTCAGCACAGTCTGGATCGGCGAACACCACGCGATGGAATACACCATCTCGCCAAGCCCGATGCCTCTGCTGGCGTATCTGGCGGCCAGGACCACGCGTATTCATCTGGGCGCCGGCACCATCATTGCGCCGTTCTGGCATCCATTGCGGGTCGCGGGTGAATGCGCGCTGCTGGACGTGATCAGCAACGGGCGCATGGAAGTCGGCCTGGCACGCGGCGCCTATCAGGTGGAGTTCGATCGCATGGCCGGCGGCATGCCAGCCTCCGAAGGCGGCAAGGCGTTGCGTGAAATGGTCCCGGTGGTACGTGCGCTGTGGCAAGGGGACTACGCCCACGATGGCGACATCTGGAAATTTCCGACCTCGACTTCCGTGCCCAAGCCGATCAACACGCCCCCGATGTGGATCGCTGCGCGCGACCCCGACTCGCACAATTTCGCCGTGCAGAACGGCTGCAACGTGATGGTCACCCCATTGATGAAGGGTGACGAAGAAGTTGTCGACCTGAAGAACAAGTTCGAAGCCGCGCTGGCCAATAACCCCGACGTGCCCCGCCCGCAATTGATGGTACTGCGCCACACGCATGTGCATGCCGCAGATAATCCTGAAGGCTGGAAAGTGGGCGCCACTGCCATCGCGAAGTTCTACCGCACTTTTGACGCGTGGTTTGGCAACAAACAGACGCCGGTCAACGGTTTTCTGGCGCCCAGCCCGGAAGAGAAATTCAAGGAGCGTCCGGAGTTCGAGCTGGGCAACATCCGCAAAAACACCATGATCGGTACTCCGGAGGAGATCATTCCGCGTATTCGTCATTATCAGGAGTTGGGTGTAGACGAGTTCAGTTTCTGGTGCGACAACAGCCTGCCGCACGCCGAGAAGAAGAAATCGCTCGAGCTGTTCATCAAGCATGTGGTGCCGGTGTTTCGTTGAGCCGAGCGAGCGGTTTCCAGACTGTATTGATTATTGTACCCATGCTCTGCGCTCATCGTTATACGCAAGTCCTGGAGGCTCCAAATAAAAGGCTTCCAGGCTTCTGCCCGAATCGAAAATCACATTGCGACTCTCGTTCCCACGCTCCGCGTGGTAATGCCTTTCGTGACGCTCTGCGTCACACAGCGGTTCGGTGACATCAGGTGGATTGGTGTTTGGCTCAGGTCACCTTTGCGCCCTTACGGCGCCTTACTTTGAGGGACCAAAGTAAGCAAAGTCCCAGCTCCGTTTCCGGCCCGACTTCGTCGGGTTCCTTCGCCCTGTCACTGATCCGGGGGTCGCCGCAACGGGCCATCCATGGCCCGGTGCGGCTAACTCGGCGTCCTGCTGCTCTTCAACCGAACAGCATCCCCCGGATCAGCGCCAGGACTCAGCCGTCACTTACGTCGCACTCTACGTCGTCTGTGCCATCGCGATTAAAAGGTGCTTTTATTATGGGCACGACAGCCCTCTCAATGGTTGTAAGCCCGCTCGTTATGCTCGGCCAGGTCCAGGCCCATTTCTTCCATTGATTCATGCGCGCGCAGGCCGATCAGTGCCTGGACGGCCTTGAGGATGATCCAGCTGACCGCGAAGCAGTATACGGTGGTGAACAGCACGCCTTTGATCTGGGCAATCACTTGGGCCGCCATGCTGACATCAGGTACCAGGCCGCCCAGTGAGGGGACGCAGAACACGCCGGTCAGCACTGCACCGATCATCCCGCCGATGCCATGCAGGCCGAAGACATCGAGGCTGTCGTCATAGCCCAGGCGTTTCTTCAGCACGGTCACGCTCAGGTAGCAGAACACCCCGCACAGCACGCCAATCGCCAGTGCCCCGCCGACTCCGACGTAGGCACACGCCGGGGTGATGCCGACCAGCCCTGCCAATGCACCGCTTGCCAGACCCAGGGCGCTGGGCTTGCCGACCTTGAGCCACTCGGTGAACATCCAGCCGAGTATCCCGGCGCACGCCCCCACTTGCGTGTTGAGCATGACGATGCCGGACGTACCGTTCAGCCCGCCACCGGAACCGATATTGAAACCGAACCAGCCAACCCAGAGCATCGCCGCGCCGGCCATGGTCAGGCTCAGGTTGTGCGCTGGCATCGGGGTGTTCTGATAACCCTTGCGCTTGCCCAGTACCAGGCATGCCGCCAGTGCCGCGACACCGGCATTGATGTGCACTGCGGTGCCGCCGGCGAAATCCAGCACGCCCCAGTTGTGCATCAACGCACCCGCCCCGCCCCAGACCATATGGGCAACCGGCGCATACACCAGGGTGAACCACAGCGCCATGAACAGCAGCGCCGCAGAGAATTTCATGCGCTCGGCGAAGGCCCCGGCGATCAGTGCCGGCGTGATGATGGCGAAGGTCATCTGGAAGGTCACGAACACACCCTCCGGAATGTCGCCAACCAGACTGTCCGGCGTCATGCCGGCCAGAAACGCACGACTCAGGCCGCCAACGAAGCTGTTGAAACTCACCTGCCCTTCGACCATGTTGCTGGTGTCCACCACCATGCTGTAGCCGTAGATGACCCACAACACGCCCACGACCCCGGCAATACCGAAACACTGGGTGAACAACGACAGCATGTTCTTGGCCCGTACCAGACCGCCGTAAAACAGTGCCAGCCCCGGAAGGCACATGAACAGCACCAGTACGGCTGCGGTGGCCATCCAGGCGGTGCTGCCGGTGTTCAGAACGGGTGCGTCAGCTGCCTGCACAATCGGAGCAAAGGCGCCGAGCGCGAGTAAAGCTGTAAGGGATTTGCCGTGTAGACGATTGACCATGTTCAAAGCTCCCGCAAATGAATGGAAAGTGTCTGGCAGCAAAGAGGGTCATTGGGACAGGCGAGACTCTTCGGCCTCTTGAGGTTCATCGTCGTGCACTCCGTGGGTATGCACTCAATTCTCGCGGGGGCCAACGTGATCAAAAATCACATTGCGACGCTCGTTCCTACGCTCCGCGTGGTAATGCATTTCGTGACGCTCTGCATCACACAGCGGTTCGTTGACATCAGATGGATTGGTGTTTGGCTCAGGTCACCTTTTCGCCCCTCGGCGAGTTACTTTGATGGGGCCAAAGTAACCAAACCCCCTGGCTCCGTTTCCGGCCCGACTTCGTCGGGTTCCTTCGCCCTGTCACTGATCCGGGGGTCGCCGCAACGGGCCATCCATGGCCCGGTGCGGCTAGCCTGGCGTCCTGCCAGGCTACCCCCGGATCAGCGCCAGGACTCAGCCGTCACTTACGTCGCAATTTGCGTCGTCTGTGCCATCGTGATCGAAAAGCACGTTATGGCGTCAGTCAGTACATCGCGTTCGAAAGCACGTTATGGCGTCAGTAACCCGACCCTGAACCCGGAATCCATGACGTTCCGGCCAGGGGCACTCGGGCCATGGCTGCTGACTCGACGGTCAGTGCCACCAGATCTTCCGGGTCAAGGTTGTGCAGGTGGGATTTACCGCATGCACGGGCCATGGTCTGGGCTTCGAGGACGAGTACGCGCAGGTAGTTGGCCAGCCGCCGGCCGCCTTCGACCGGGTCGAGACGTTTGGACAGTTCCGGGTCCTGGGTGGTGATGCCCGCCGGGTCGCGGCCGTTCTGCCAGTCGTCGTAGTAACCCGCTGCCGAGCCGATCTTTCTCAGTTCTTCGTCGAGGCGCGGATGGTTGTCGCCCAGTGCTATCAATGCCGCCGTGCCGATCGCCACTGCGTCGGCACCCAGCGCCATGGCCTTGGCCACGTCGGCGCCGTTGCGGATGCCGCCGGAGACGATTAACTGCACCTTGCGGTGCATGCCCATTTCCTGCAGCGCCTGCACGGCCTGCGGGATGGCAGGCAGAATCGGGATGCCGACGTGTTCGATGAACACTTCCTGAGTCGCCGCCGTACCGCCCTGCATGCCGTCGAGCACTATCACGTCGGCGCCGGCTTTCACGGCCAGTTTCACGTCATAGTAAGGACGGCTGGCGCCGATCTTCACGTAGATCGGTTTTTCCCAGTCAGTGATCTCGCGAATCTCGGCAATCTTGATCGCCAGGTCGTCAGGGCCGGTCCAGTCCGGGTGACGGCATGCAGAACGCTGATCGACGCCGACCGGCAAGGTACGCATGCCGGCGACACGTTCGGTCACTTTCATGCCCAGCAACATGCCGCCGCCGCCAGGCTTGGCGCCCTGCCCCAGCACGATTTCGATGGCATCGGCCTTGCGCAGGTCGTCCGGGTTCATGCCATAGCGCGATGGCAGGTACTGATAGACCAGATGCTGCGACTGGCCACGCTCTTCCGGGGTCATGCCGCCGTCGCCGGTGGTGGTGCTGGTCCCCGCGATGGTCGCGCCACGGCCCAGTGCTTCCTTGGCGTTGGCCGACAACGCGCCGAAGCTCATGCCGGCAATGGTTATCGGGATTTTCAGATACAACGGCTTCTTGGCAAAACGATTGCCGAGCACCACGTCGGTGCCGCACTTCTCGCGGTAGCCTTCCAGCGGGTAGCGCGACACGCTGGCACCGAGCAGCAGCAGGTCGTCGAAGTGCGGCAGCTTGCGCTTGGTGCCGCCACCGCGAATGTCGTAGATGCCGGTTTCCGCAGCACGCTGGATTTCCTGAATGGTCAGGCGATCGAAAGTGGCCGACTCGCGCAGGACTGGAGCAGGTTTGTGGCTGATAGGGTCGCTCATGGTAATGCTCCTGGATCAGTACGCGGAGGCGTTATCGACTTTGAAGTTGTACAGCTGACGGGCCGAGCCGTAGCGTTTGAAATCCGCTGCCTTCTCGTTGAAGCCCGCGCGATTGAGCAACTCCTGCAACTCCTGCAGATGCTCTTCACGCATCTCCTTGGCGATGCAGTCAGAGCCCAGTGACTCGACCTTGCCTTTGACGTAGATCCGCGTCTCATACAGCGAGTCGCCCAGCGCATCGCCGGCGTCGCCACAGACCACCAGCCGCCCGGCCTGGCCCATGAAGCAGCTCATGTGGCCGATGCTGCCGCCGACCACGATGTCGATGCCTTTCATGGAAATCCCGCAACGCGCCCCGGCATCGCCTTCAATCACCAGCAGGCCGCCATGTGCTGTCGCGCCGGCCGCCTGCGAGGCGCTGCCCTTGACCCGCACAGCGCCGGACATCATGTTTTCCGCGCAGCCGACACCGACGTTGCCGTGCACGGTGATCGACGCTTTCTGGTTCATCCCCGCGCAGTAGTAACCCGCGTGGCCCTGGATATCGACGGAGATGGCTTCGTTGACGCCGACCGCCAGGTTATGTGCGCCATCGGGATGCGTGACCAGCCATTCGCGGTCCTGCAATTGCTTGGCCTGATCGTGCAGGGCCTGATTGAGATCACGCACGGTGGCGCTGGAAAGATCGACGGTTTTCATGGGCGTGCTCCCTCGGCTGGCTCGCGTTCCCAGATGTACATGGTGGCCGGGACCGGTTCCCAGACCCTGGCGTTTTCGATCCCCGGCAGGCTGGAAAGCGCCTGGTATTCCGAGGCCATGGCGACGTAGTCATCGGTTTCGGCAAGGATCGCCGGTTTGCAGGCGATCGGGTCGCGAATCACCGCAAAACCATTGCGTGTGCCGATGGCGAAGGTAAAGAAGCCGTCGAGGTCTTCAAGCGACTTGTCGAGCGCCTGTTTCAGGCTGTCGCCCTGCTGCAGACGCCAGGCCAGATAACCCGCGGCCACTTCAGTGTCGTTGTCGGTCTCGAAGTGAATGCCCTCGCGGCGCAGGTTCTGGCGCAGGCGAAAGTGGTTGGACAGCGAGCCGTTGTGCACCAGGCACAGGTCGGAGCCCGTCGAGAATGGGTGACTGCCTTCCATGGTCACGGCGCTTTCGGTGGCCATGCGGGTGTGGCCGATGATGTGACTGCCCTGCATCGACGCCAGGCCAAAGCGTTCGGAAATCTCCCGCGGCAGGCCCATGCCCTTGAGGATCTCGATACTCTGACCGGCACTCATGATGCGCACGGTGGGTGCCAATTCCGCCAGCACAGCGCGCACCGGAGCTTCTTCTGCCTGAATTTTCAACACCACGGCACTGGCGTTCTGAAACCAGTCCAGCGGCGCGTTCAACCTGCCTTGCAGCGCCGCAATCAGCGCCGTGAAATCATACTGTTCGGTAGTGGCCTGCAAGGTCAGCTTGACCCAGCCCTGCGCCACTTCATCCCCATAGATGGCGAACCCGGCACTGTCCGGTCCGCGGTCGGTCATGGCTTCGAGCATCGGCTCGAACAACTTGCCGAGTTGCGACTCCAGCGCCGGGTTTTTCAGATACAAACCAACGATTCCGCACATAAGCCTCACCTTGTTCGGGAGCGGCAGGCTTCAAGCTGCAAGCCAACCGCATAGACAGAAAAATCAAATACGCCGCAATCCAGCTTCTTCTTGCAGCTGGAAGCCTGAAACGTGCAGCTAGAAAAACTCGATATAGCGTTTCACTTCCCAGTCGCTCACGTGACGGCTGTATTCCACCCACTCCATGCGCTTGAGGCGGATGAATTCGTCGACAATCTCGCTGCCCAGCACTTCGGCAAACAGCGGGTCGGCCTGCAACGCATCGCAGGCTTCGTTGAGCGACTGCGGCAGGGTCTTGATGCCCCGTGCGGCAATCTCTTCCAGGCTCAATTTGTAGAGGTTCTCGTTGCAGACGTGATCGATTTCCAGTTGCCGGTCGATACCGTCGAGCCCTGCGGCAATGATCGCGGCGCTGACCAGATACGGATTGCAGCCGGCGTCGGGCAGACGAAACTCCAGGCGGCCATAGGGCACGCGCACCATCGCCGAGCGGTTGTTGGCACCAAAGGCAATGAAGGCCGGAGCCCAGGTGGCGCCCGACAGTGAATTGCCGACCACCAGGCGTTTGTAGGAGTTGACCGTGGGTGCGGCAAAGGCACACAGCGCAGGGCCGTGAGCCAGCAGGCCCGCGGCAAAGTGATAGGCCAGCTTCGACAACCCCATGCCGGAGGGATCGCTGGCATCGTGGAACAGGTTCTTGTTGCTGGCACTGGCGATCGACAAGTGAAAGTGCATGCCATTGCCGGCACGCTTGGGGTCGGGCTTGGGCATGAACGAGCAGATCATGCCCATGTCATTGGCGATCTCACCGGCGGCCATGCGAAAGAAGGTAAAACGGTCGGCCGATTCCATGGCCTCGCTGTAGGTGTAATTGATCTCGAACTGGCCGTTGGCGTCTTCATGATCGATCTGATAGATGTCGAAACCCACCGGCTGCAATGCCTCGGTCAGGCGCTCGAGAAACTCGCGAGAACGCGACAGCCCCTTGTAGTCGTAGCACGGCTTGTCGAGGTTATCGCTGGCATCGACCATCTGCAGGCTGCCGGTGACATCACGCTTGAACAGGCTGAACTCGGGCTCCAGGCCGGTATTGAGGGTCCAGCCGCGCTGGCTGAGGCGTTCGACCTGCTGCTGCAGCACATAACGGCTGTCATAAGGCCAGGGTTTGCCATCCACATGCCCGATGCACACCACCCGACCATAGCCCGGCTGCCACGGCACCGGTGTCAGCGATGACAGATCGCCCCTGGCCATGAAGTCCGGCCCGTGAGGCTCCATGCCCATGCCGCAGATTGCGAAACCGGCAAAGCCGGCACCGTCCTCTGCAACCATTTCAAGACCTGTCACAGGAACCGATTTGGTCTTGGCCGAACCATGAATGTCGACGAACTGGGCCAGTACGTACTTGATGCCGTGCTGTTCGATCAGACGTTGTGTTTCGGGTGGCAACATGGGACGTGTCTCCTGGCAAAAGCAAAACGTTTCAGGGAAGGACCGCTATTCACTGCCTTTCGGGATATATTCCGAACAGGAAAGTTACTTTCCCTTTAGGAATGCAAGGCGCTTGCCAGTTTGGTATGCCAGTTAAACGAGGCGACTCAGGAGGGGTAATTCAGCTGTTTATATGGGAAACTCGTTTTCCCTCTGGGAATAATCTGCAATCCGGCAGCGCCACGGCCGTAGCGAAACGCACATTCCCAGTGCGAAATAAAAATTATTGAACGGAAAGTGTGCAAAGCCGATGAATATGCCGACCGACCCTCATCCGAAATTGAAGCTCGAACAGTACCTGGGCATTCAGATCAAGCGTCAGCGCCAGGCACAGGAACTGAAGCTCGCCGACGTGGCGCGCATTGCCGGTATTAGCCAGGGCATGCTGAGCAAGATCGAGAACGCGCAGGTCTCGACCAGCCTCGACAACCTCAGCCGCCTGTGCGACGTGCTGGGCATGCCCATGTCCAAACTGTTCAGCCAGTACGACCAGCAAGGCAGCAGCGCCCTGCTGGTGAAGGCCGATGAAGGACTCGAAGTGGTGAGGCGCGGCACCGAGAAAGGCCACACCTATCACCTGCTCAACCATACCCGTGGGCCGAAGAAGAGTTTCGAGGCGTACATGGTGACGATGGACGATGCCAGCGAAGAGTTTCCGACCTTCTCACACCCAGGCACGGAGTTCCTGCACCTGCTGGAAGGTGAACTGATCTACCGTCATGGCAACCAGCTGTATCCGATGCAGGCCGGTGACAGCCTGACCTTCGACGGCGACATTCCCCATGGCCCCGAGCAACTGGTGCAAGTGCCGATCAAACTGCTGTCGATCATGAACTACGGGGCGCACGGAGATTGACGCCAAGCGAGAAGCAGTACGCCTGCAGGCGTACCGCTGTTGCGGGGACTAGAAGTATTTCAGCCAGCTGATATCCCGACGACGTGCCTTGAGCGCAGCGAACCAGCGCACCGCCGGGAACAGCAGTATGGCCAGTACCACCGACGTCAGCCAGACACCCCACATGTGGTCGAAACCGAAGTAGGTGCCCTGATTGGTCCCCCAGATCGCCAAGGCAATCAGGTAGAGGATCTTCAGCACGTAAAGGTGCAGCAGGTAGAAAAACATCGGCGCCGAACCGAGCACCACCAGCGGCCGCAAAACGCTTTTTTCCTGACCACGTTCGAAGGCGATGAGGATCAACAGACCAATCCCCAGCGTCAGGCAGATGAACAGCAGCGAGGGCGGGTATTTGGTGATGTTGAAGAAGCTCATGAGCGTCTGTATACCGCTGTCGCCGACGCTCCACGGCTTTTCACCGTAGCCGTTGATCAGGCGCAGAACCACGAAGCCCAGCAACGCCCCTGCCCCACACTTCCACAGATTCGCACGGCGTTTCGCCGCATCGTAGCTGCTTGAGAACCAGGGGCCTGCGGCGTAGCCCAGTGCGATGATGCCGATCCACGGCAACAACGGATAAGACGTACGCAAGCGCAGGTTATCGGAAGCCTCGATCCAGCCACGGTCGTGCAGAATCGCCCACGGCACGTGCATGGCCGACTCGACACCGAAATGCAGCGTGTCCAGCAGGTTATGCCCGGCGATGATCAGCACACCGATGAGCACCAGTGCCCAGCGCGGCAGGAACACCATCAGCGACAGCGCGACCATGCTCAGGCCGATGGCCCAGATCACTTGCAGGTAGATGATGGTCGGCGGGAACTGGAAGGTCCAGGCAAAGCTCACCAGCGTGAACTCCAGCGCAATCAGAAACAGACCGCGCTTGAGCAGGAACGCCGAAACGTCGGTTTTGCCCTGGTGTTTCTCGCCATAGAGGAACGCCGAAAGCCCGGTCAGCAGGACGAACAGAGGCGCACACAAATGCGCCAGCGTCCGACTGAAGAACAGCTCGGGCGCAGTGGTTGTGACGTCCATCGGGTCGATGACCTGATGGTGCATGAAGAACGTTTCGCGGACATGGTCCAGCAACATGAAAAGAATGATCAGCCCGCGCAGAGCATCGATCGAGCGCAGCCGTGATGCGGGTGCCCGGGTTGAGTGAACAGCTGTTGTCATGAAAGATCCAGATCCGTGGGCGGAAGTGCAATGAGTCGAAGGTGTACTGAGTCAGAACTCGTTCTGAAGCGCCTTGTAGCCGCGCACCAGATCAATATTGGTATGCGCCACATCTTCGGAAAATTCCGAAGCCGAAATGCTCACCGGCGGAAATTGCGAAAGGTCAGTGCCCGGCCCTATCCGGGTGGTGGACGGCACGTAAAAGTGCTCCGGCAAATCGCGACCGTCGACCACCGAGTTGTGCCTGACCACGCTGCCGTTGCCGACCTGGCAATTGAACAACACGCTATTGAAACCGATGAACACACGGTCTCCGACTATGCAAGGTCCGTGCACGATAGAGCGGTGGGCGATCGAGGTGAACTCGCCGATGGTGACAGCAGCACCTGATTTCGAATGGATCACCACGCCGTCCTGAATGTTGGAATTGGCACCGATGACGATCGGTTCCATGTCTCCGCTGGCATCGACTTCGTCGGCACGGATCACGGCGTAGGGGCCGACAAACACGTTGTCCTTGATGATCACCTTGCCGCAGATGATCGCGGTCTTATCGATGTAGGCGGACTCGGCAATGACCGGCAGATGGCCGGAAGGATTTTTACGGATCACGGAATGAAACCTCAGGACAGGTAATTGGAAGTCTGGGCAGCGGCATCGTGCGGATGCAGGCTTTCGAAGTGACGGACACTGACGCTGGAGGCTGCATAGCGGCCTTCGAGTGCTTGCTGGACCTTGCGCGCGGCGTCTTCGACGTACATCAGGTTCTGGCCGTTGAGCCGCGCGAAGGCCTGCTCGTCGGCCCGCTTGACGGCGGTTTGTACCGGAGTGCCCAGCGCCTGCTCGACACTGTCGATCAGCGTCATCAGGCCCAGTTCAGCCGCTTGCTCCGACACCCGCACCTTCACCGTCGCAACGCTGCGTTGGCTGTGCGGCGTGGCAAGCGATGCGTTTTCGCGCAGCCAGCTCGCGACCTGCATCGGATCGACAAACGACTGCCTGCCGAAGCGCGCCGCGAATGCCTCTTCCAGCAGTTGGCGAGACAATGCGGCCGAGCACGGACAGGTGGACGAGTAGGTGACATCCACCGAACTGTCCAGGCACAGACGGCCGGCATGCCAGGTAGCCTCAAGCTTAACGGGGTAGGATTTCCAGCCGCTGAGCCCTTCGGTAATCAATGCCGGCCGCCGGCACAGCAGATTGAAGCTCAGCGTCAGCCGGGCGTGACTGGAGTGGCAGTCGAGGTGACTCTCGACCATGGCTTCCAGCAAGGCAGCCAGCGTATCGGGACTGACGATCTGGCGCTCGGCATAGCCGTCGAGCAACCGATAGAGTCGTGACATGTGGATACCTTTGACGCTCGGGTCGGCCAGATCGACCTGCAGATCGACATGCGCGTGAACCGGGTGACGAATGCTCGCTTCAGCCAGTCTGATCGGCACCTCCACACCTTGCATGCCGACCCAGTCGAGTGACACCAGCGCCGGGGAAATTTCCGTCAGGGCAACATCCGGGAGAGGTTTGTTCATGTGCGTCGTTCGTCTCGTTGGCGAACTTCACCACGTGGGCGAAGCCTGATGTTGGCGGTTCACAGCCGTACAGTGCACGGCCATAAATTCGTTACACTATAACATCATGATTGTTAACTTCATCAACCAAACGTTACTCACCCCGCACCGCGCCCTCGCAATACCGCCAGCGGCTCAGGTCTTTGCCAGCTCCTCGATCAGAAAATCCCGAAAGGCGGCGACTGCCGCCGGCAGGTTGCGCCCGGCCATGCTTTGCAACTCGATACGCCGTGCCTTCATGCCATCGTCGCTGATCGGCAGCGATTTGAGCTGTTTTTCATGGGCGCGTTTGTCCAGCGTCATCTCGCTGGACAGGCTGATTCCGCCCTCCTCCCGTACAAACCGCAGCAACGCGCCGATGTAGTTACTGGTCAGTACCGGATCGAACAGCAGGCCCTGCACGCCGCAGCAGATATCAAACAACTGGCGCAAGGTCGTGTCGGTGTTGGTCAGGGCGATGGCGTAAGGCTGAAGTTCAGCCAGCGTGACCTCCTTGCGTGCGGCCAGCGGATGGTTATGACTGACCACTGCGCAGATCGCGCCGCTGTGAATGTGCTCGACCTTGATCTCGTTCTGCGGCGTCAGGCTGAAGGTCAGGCACAGGTCTGCATCGCCCGAGCGCACCCGTTCGGTGGCTTGCGCCGGGGCGCAGACCTCCATCGAGAAATGGATGCCCTGGTACTGCCGCCGAAAGCGCGCAATGCACTGCGGCAGAAAATCCAGGGCAAAGCCCTCCGAGCAGGCGATGCGCACATGACCACGCTGTAAGCCTTGCAGCTCGGTGATTTCCAGCACCACCTGCTCGGCCTCAAGCTGTGATTTGCGCGCATAGGCCGCCAGACGAACACCCGCCTCGCTGAGCATCATGCCGCGCGCCTGACGTTCGAAGAGCACAGCATCCAGCTCCCGCTCCAGTTTGCTGATCTGTCGACTGACTGCCGAAGACGCGACATTGAGGCGGATCGAGGCTTCGCTGATCGATCCGCACCGCGCCACTTCGAGGAAGTAGCGCAAGGCTGTGGACTGTACGCCGTAGAGTTGCATCGATGCTCCTGCGTTGCCTTTTCAGCAATGAAAGGTTCGAAATATTGTGCTTGTGGCATTGATACGCTTTGCCTAGAGTCGTGTCGAGGCGCAACTCATCAAAAGAAGCCAATCAAAAGAACACTGCGACCTCGTTGCTTCTTCCTTCTCGCATTTGCGACCCACTGCCCTTTGATACATCCACTTTGCCTTTTGGAGACGACGGCATGGGAATCAAGGGTTTCGCTCGCAGCATCGCGCTATTGAGCCTGTTCAGCAGTTTCTCCGTCCTGGCCGGCAAGGCTGACGACACACTGGTCTACGCCTCGGACAGCGAACCGGAAAACATCAGCCCCTATCACAATGATTTGCGCGAAGGCGTGATCCTCGGTCGTCTGATCTGGGACAACCTGGTCTATCGCAACCCGGACAATGGCGAATACCAACCGATGCTCGCCACCAGCTGGAAACAGGTCGACGATACGACAATCGATTTCCAGCTGCGCCAGGGTGTGAAGTTTCATAACGGCGACCCGTTTACCGCAGATGACGTGGTGTTCACCCTCAATTATGTGGTGTCGCCCGAGTCCAAGGTGGTCACCGTGCAAAACGTCGACTGGATCAAGAGCGCCGAGAAACTCGGTGACTACAGCGTCCGCCTGCACCTGAAAAAGCCCTTCCCGCCTGCGCTGGAATACCTCTCCAACGCTGTCCCGATGTTTCCGAAAAAGTATTTCGAACAAGTCGGCATGGCTGGGTTCAGTCGTAAGCCGATCGGCACCGGGCCTTACAAGGTCACGGCCATCGCCACGGGCGAAGGCGTGAAGATGGACAAGAACCCGGACTACTTCAAGGACAGTCCCCAGGGTCAGCCGAAGATCGGTCACATCAACTTTCGCGTGATCGCCGATGCCGAAACGCGTCTGGCCGAGCTGATGACCGGTGGCGTCGATTGGACCTGGCGAGTGGCGCCGGATCAGGCGGAAAACCTCAAGGCCATGCCCAATCTGGTGGTCACCAGCGGTGCGACCATGCGCATCGGCTTTCTGATTCTGGATGCACGCGGCACCTCCAGCGCCGATTCGCCGATGAAGCACCTGAAGGTACGTCAGGCGATCAATTACGCGATCAATCGTGACGGCCTGGCCTCGCAACTGGTCGGTGGCGAAAGCAAGCCGTTGCAAGTCGCCTGCTACCCTGGCCAGTTTGGCTGCGACACCACCGCCGCCACGGTCTACAACTACGACCCGGCGAAGGCCAAGGCGCTGCTCGCCGAAGCCGGCTACCCGAACGGTTTTGAAACCGAAATCTTCGCCTACCGCGACCGCGATTACGTGGAAGCCATCATCGGCAACCTGCGCGCCGTGGGCATCAACGCCAAGCTGCGTTACCTGAAGTACGCAGCCCTGCGTGATCAGCAGCGCGGCGGCAAGGTACCGATGTCGTTCCAGGCCTGGGGCTCGTTCTCGATTCTCGATACCTCGGCGTCGGCCGGCACCTGGTTCAAGGGCAACCCTGACGACAACATCAAGGACCCGCAAGTCCAGGGCTGGCTGCAGACCGCCGACAACGCGCTGGACCCGCAGGTGCGCAAGGACAACTACCGCAAGGCGTTGCAGCGCATCAGCGAGCAGGCCTACTGGGCGCCACTGTTCAACTATTCGATGAACTACGCCTATGTCTCGGACCTGAACTTCAAGCCTTACCCGGACGAGCTGCCGCGCTTCGTGCTGTCGAGCTGGAAATAAGCCTTGCCCGAGCCAGTCGGTGAACCTGGCTGTGAGGCGCATGCCGCGCCTTGCAGCAGGGTCAGCCACCCCGTCATCCCCTGAACACAAGGTCACTTGCCATGTTCGGATTTCTCTTGCGCCGCCTGGGTATTGCCCTGTGCGTAGCGATTACCGTGTCGGTGATCAGCTTTTCCCTGCTGCACCTGTCTGGCGATCTGGCCACTGCCATCGGTGGGCCGGAAGCCAGCAGCGAGCAGATCGAACAGATCCGTGTGCAGTACGGCCTCAACAAGCCATTGGTGACGCAGTATTTCGAATGGCTGGCCGACGTGGTGCGTCTTGACCTGGGCGACTCGTTCTTCTTTCAGGAG
The DNA here is from genome assembly GCF_017833005.1 of Pseudomonas sp. PvP027. Lineage (NCBI taxonomy): Bacteria > Pseudomonadati > Pseudomonadota > Gammaproteobacteria > Pseudomonadales > Pseudomonadaceae > Pseudomonas > Pseudomonas sp. PvP027. The sequence continues at coordinate 768,230 of NZ_JAFIBK010000001.1, forward strand.
TCGGTCTACAACCTGATCGCCTCGCGGCTGTCGATCACGCTCGGGCTGGGCGCGATGGCCCTGAGTATTGCGTTGCTGATTGCCATTCCGCTGGGTGTGCTGGCCGCGGTGAAACGCGACACGTGGATTGATCGCCTGGCACTGAGCATCGCAGTACTGGGTCAGGCCATGCCGAGTTTCTGGTTCGCACTGATGCTGATTGTGGTGTTTTCAGTCACCCTGAAATGGCTGCCGGTGTCGGGCAATTCGACCTGGGCGCACTTCGTGATGCCTGCCATCGCCCTCGGTTATTACGCCACGCCGGCGATCATGCGCCTGACCCGTGCGGGCATGCTCGACGTGCTCAACTCCGATTACATCCGTACTGCGCGGGCCAAGGGCCTGCGCCCTGCCACCGTGCTGTTCAAGCATGCGTTACGCAACGCGCTGATTCCGGTGGTGGCCCTCGCCGCCGTGGAGTTCGGTTTCATGCTTGGCGGTTCGGTGGTCATCGAAACGGTTTTCTCGCTGCAAGGCATTGGCCAGCTGGCCTGGGACGCGATTGCCCGTGACGACTTCCCGGTGGTCCAGGCGGTCGTGCTGTTGATCGCGGTGATCTACATCGTCCTCACCCTGCTGGCCGACGTGCTCAATGCACTGCTCGACCCGCGCATCCGCGTGAAATAGGAGGCCCCATGAGCACAACCACCTCATCGCCGCTGCTGATCAACGATTACCAGCCCCCGGCACGCAGCGTCTGGCGTACCTTGCGCAGCAGCTTCGCGCATCGCGGTTTCGCCATCGGCGCGATACTGCTGCTGATCATCCTGCTCGGCGCACTGCTCGCACCCTGGCTGGCCCCCTACGACCCTTATGCGCAGGACGTAATGCTGCGCATGAAACCGCCAGTGTGGATGGCCAACGGCACCTGGGACTACGTGCTGGGCACCGACAAACTGGGCCGCGATTACCTGTCGCGCCTGCTCTACGGCGCACGCATCTCGCTGTTCATCGGTTTCTCGGCCGCGCTGATCTCCGGAATCATCGGCACCATCATGGGCCTGCTGGCCGGCTATTTTGGCGGCAAGACCGATGCGCTGATCAGCTACCTGATCACCACACGCCTGGCGATGCCGGTGGTGATGATCGCGCTGGCCTCTGCATCGCTGATCGGTGGCTCGCTGAAAGTGGTGATCGTGCTGCTTGGCTGCCTGCTCTGGGACCGCTTTGCCGTGGTAGTACGCGCTGCCGTGCAGCAGATTCGTGACGCCGAATACGTCGCCTCGGCCCAGGCCCTGGGTTGCTCGACGCTGCGCATTCTGGCCAGCGAAATTCTGCCCAATCTGGTCGGTGCGCTGATCGTCGTCGCTACGCTGGAAATGGCTCACGCGATCCTCCTCGAGTCGGCACTGTCGTTTCTCGGGGTCGGTGTGCAGCCGCCCATTCCTTCATGGGGGCTGATGATCGCCGAGGGCAAACCGTACATGTTCTTTTCCCCTTGGGTCATCGCCATTCCAGGTGTTGCCCTGATGGTGCTGGTGCTGGGCATCAATCTGGTCGGTGACGGCTTGCGCGACCTGATCCTGCCCGACGGGCGCAACTGACAGAGGAGATACGCACATGGCGCTGTTGCATGTTGAAAACCTGCGTGTCGAGATTCCTCTCGGGCAAGACACGCTCCACGCAGTGCGCGGCCTGGACTTTCAGGTCGAGCGCGGCGAAATGCTGTGCATCGTCGGCGAGTCCGGCTGCGGCAAATCCCTGACCTCGCTGGCGCTCATGGACCTGCTGCCGCGCAAGGCCCGGCGTACCGCAACGACCCTGAGTCTGGATGGCATCGACATGCTGACCCAGAGCGAGCGGCAGATGTGCGACCTGCGCGGCAACCGCCTGGCGATGATCTTTCAGGAGCCCATGACCTCGCTGAACCCGGCCTACAGCATTGGCGATCAGCTCAGCGAAGTGCTCACCCGACACCGCAAGGTGTCACGCAAGGAGGCCCTGCAGCGCGCCGCGCAGATGCTCGAGAAAGTCGGGATCAGCAACGCGGGCGAGCGCCTGCGCCAGTATCCGCACCAATTGTCCGGCGGCCTGCGTCAGCGGGTGATCATCGCCATGGCCCTGATGTGCGAACCGGACGTAATCATCGCCGATGAACCGACCACTGCGCTGGACGTGACCATTCAGGCGCAGATCCTGCGGCTGATCCGCGACATTCAGAAGGAGCTGGGTCTGGCCGTGATCTTCATCACCCACGACCTGGGGCTGGTGGCACGTATCGCCGACCGGGTCGCGGTGATGTACGCCGGACAGATCGTCGAGACCGCCCCGGCCATCGAGTTGTTCGAGAACCCGCAACACCCTTATACCCGCGGTTTGCTGGCGAGCATTCCGATCCCCGGACGCACTCAGCCGGGCCAGCCGCTGGGGTCGATTCCGGGGCTGGTGCCCAGTCTGGTCGGCGAGCAACACGGCTGCGCATTTCGCAATCGCTGCCCACAAGCGATCCCGGCCTGTGCCGACGACGTCCCGCCGATCAATAGCCACAACCACATGACTCGCTGCCTGTTTGCCGCAGCGGGCGCCGAACCTGTGTTTCACCGTGAGGGCGTACCGTCATGAATACCGCCGTGAAACAGATTCCGACTGCCAGCGTCAAGAAAGACATCGCGCTGGAACTGTGCGATATACGCCGCGAATTCAGCATCAGTCGTGGTTTTTTCAAACCCAATGCCACGCTCAAAGCCGTCGATGGTGTTTCGCTGCGCCTGATGCGCGGCGAGACACTCGGGCTGGTCGGCGAATCGGGCTGCGGTAAAAGTACCCTGGCAAAGATGCTGCTGGGTCTCCTTGCGCCCAGCAGCGGCGACGTACTGGTCAACGGCAAGCACCTCGCCGGTACCGACCGCAAGGAGATGGCGCGGCGCATTCAGCCGATCTTTCAGGACCCCTACTCGTCACTCAACCCGCGCAAGACCCTGCGCGAGATCGTCACGCTGCCGCTGATCGTGCATGGCATCGGCACCCCGGCCGAACGTCGCCAGCGCGCCGAAGCGATGATGGACGTGGTCGGCTTGCCCAAGCGCGTGATCGACAGTTACCCGAGCCAGCTTTCCGGTGGCCAGCGCCAGCGTGTGGCGATTGCCCGGGCGCTGGTGATGCGCCCGGATGTGTTGATCTGCGACGAACCGACTTCGGCGCTGGACGTTTCAGTACAGGCGCAGATACTCAATCTGTTGCAGGACCTCAAACAGGAATTCGGCCTGACTTACCTGCTGATCAGCCACAACCTGGCCGTCATCGAACATCTGGCCGACCGCGTGGCGGTCATGTACCTGGGGCGGATCGTCGAAGAGCGCAGCCGCGAATCATTGTTCGCCAGACCCGGCCATCCCTACACCCAGGCGTTGCTGGACTCGGTGCTGACCCCGGACCCACATCTGGGTATTCCTGACCTGGGTTTGCACGGCACTTTTCCCAACCCCATGTCGCCGCCGTCCGGCTGCGCCTTTCATCCGCGCTGCCCGGCCTGCATGCCGGTGTGCAAGGAAAAAGCCCCGGCCATTGGCCGCATGGAAGGCGGCACCGTTCGCTGCCACCTGCACGACACCTCGAAACCTCTGGAGCAGATGCCCTCATGAGTAGCCGTTCGCACGCCATCGAAAACGTCACGGAACAGTTCGACAACGGCGCCTTTTTCGCCCTGCTCGGCAAAAGCGTTGCCTACCCGACCCAGAGCCAGGAGGCCGAGAGCCTGCCCGAGCTGTATCGTTATCTTCATGAGTTCATCACCCCGCATGTCGAGCGTCTGGGTTTCAGCGTTGCCGTGCATGACAACCCGGTCGCAGGACGCGGCCCGCTGATGATCGCCACGCGCATCGAAGGCGCTGAACTGCCGACGCTGCTCAGTTACGGGCACGGGGACGTGGTTCGCGGCTATGACGCGCAGTGGCAGACCGGCCTGTCGCCGTGGCAGGTGATCGAACGTGGCGAGCGCTGGTATGGACGCGGCACCGCCGACAACAAGGGCCAGCACCTGATCAACCTGACGGCACTGGAGCAAACCCTCAAGGCTCGCGACGGCAAGCTGGGTTTCAACGTCAAATTGCTTCTGGAAATGGGCGAAGAAGATGGCTCACCTGGCTTGAGCGCGTTCTGCCAGGCGCACGCAGAAGAACTCGCCGCCGATATTTTCATTGCCTCCGATGGCCCGCGCCTGGCGGCGGCACGCCCTACCCTGTTTCTCGGCTCGCGCGGAGTATTCAACTTCGAGCTGACGGTAAACCTGCGCGAAGGCGCACACCATTCCGGCAACTGGGGCGGCCTGCTGGCCAACCCGGGAATCATTCTGGCCAATGCGATCGCCAGCATGGTCGATGAGCACGGTCGGGTGAAAGTCGCGGGGCTCATGCCCAAAGCCATCCCCGACGCGGTGAAGGCCGCATTGGCGGATATCGAGGTCGGCGGCGGCCCCGGCGACCCGTACATCGACGCCGACTGGGGCAACCCGGCGCTGTCACTCAGCGAAAAAGTCTTCGGCTGGAACACCCTCGACGTCCTCGCTTTCAAGACCGGCAACCCGGACGCCCCGGTACACGCCATTCCCGGCAAGGCTCACGCGTTGTGTCACATTCGCTTTGTGGTCGACAGCGATTACAACGCGTTCATCCCTGCCGTGCGTGCGCACCTGGATGCTCATGGCTTCGATCGTGTCGAGGTCCGGCAGACGCGCATGGAAGTAATGCACGCCACGCGTCTGTCGCCGGACAGCCCGTGGGTCGGCTGGGCGCTGGATTCGCTGGCCGCCACCACGGGCAAGAAACCCGCGCTGCTGCCCAATCTGGGCGGTTCGCTGCCCAATGACGTGTTCGCTGAAGTGCTGGGCCTGCCAACAGTCTGGGTACCACACTCATACCCGGCGTGCTCGCAGCATGCACCTGACGAGCACTTGCTGGCTCCGGTGGTCAAGGAGAGCCTGCAAATCATGGCCGGACTGTTCTGGGACCTGGGCACGGACGGCGCAAGATTGACCCGGGAGCAGCGGGCACAGGAGCTGAGTGAATGAATGAGGCACAACTGCACGCTACCGCGTGGCTGGCCGAGCAATATGAGGCGATGGAAGCGCTGCTGCAGCGCCTGGTCGATACCGATTCCAACAGTTACGACAAGGTCGGCGTCGACGCTGTCGGGGACCTGCTTGTCGAGCATTTGCAGGCCGACGGTATCGACGTCACGCGCATCCCGGTCGAAGGGTTTGGCGATGTACTACTCGCCGAATTGCCCGGCGGCCCCGGAAAACCGGTGCTGCTGCTTGGGCACCGCGACACGGTGTTTCCCAAGGGCACCACGTCCACCCGCGGCCATACCAAGGACGCCGAGTTGGCCTACGGCCCTGGCGTGGCCGACATGAAGGGCGGACTGGTACTCAACTGCTTCGCGCTGAAAGCCTTGAAGCGCGCAGGCCCGCTGCCGTTTCCGGTGCAGATCCTCTACACCGGCGACGAGGAAATAGGCTCAGCCAGCGCTCGCACTCATATCGAACACTACGCCCGCCAGGCGAGCGCGGTGCTCAACCCCGAACCGGGACGCGCCAGCGGCAATGTGGTCAGCGCGCGCAAAGGCGGTGCCACGCTGATCATCGAAGTCAGCGGCCGCGCGGCGCATTCGGGGGTCAATCATGCCGACGGCGCCAGTGCCATCCAGGCGCTGGCGCACAAGGTGATCAAGTTGCATGCGCTGACTGATTACGCGGCGGGCATCACCACCAATGTCGGGCTGATCTGCGGCGGTACCTCCAGCAACACGGTAGCGCCCAGCGCAACGGCGAAGCTCGATGTGCGTTTTATCGAGCTTCGCCAATGGGAGGAAATACTGGCCGCCGTGCAGGCCATCGTCGCCGAAGAGGAACTGCCCGGCACGTCAGCCAGACTGCTGGAAGCCACCACCTTCCTGCCGATGGAAGCCCGGCACAGTACCGAGTTGCTGAGCCTTTACCAGAGCCTCGCGCAGGAACTGGGTTTCAGCGTTGAAGGCGAGTTCACCGGGGGTTGCGCCGACTCGGGCTTCACCGCCAGCCTGGGTATCCCGACCCTGTGCGGCCTCGGCCCGGTGGGCGGCAAGGTCCACACCGACCGCGAGTACCTGGAACTGAACACCCTGGTGCCCAGAGGCCAGGCGCTGGTCGCGACGATTCTGGCGCTGGGGGATGTGTGACGCAGAGCGTCACGAAATGCATTCCCACGCGGAGCGTGCGGAACGATGAACATTCGGGATGGCAACTATCGTGCCCTTGCTCCGCGTTATACATGAGCCCGCTTCTGATTCTGGCCGTACGAAAGGGGCCAGCATGGTCGCCGAAAATGCAGCGCAGAATACGTGTCAAGACCAAGATACCTGACGCGATAACCCGTTCGATTTGTACAGTCCAGTGAGGAACACTCCATGCAAAATTCGTCCGAGCTGCTCGGTAAATCCGCCACCGAACTGCGTGCGCTGATCGGCAACAAACAGCTCTCTCCGGTGGAGTTGCTGGACGCCTGTATCGAGCGGATTGAACGCCTGAACCCGAAGATCAATGCGTTCGCCGCGACCTGTTTCGAGCGCGCCCGCGACGAGGCACTGCTGGCCGAACATGCCGTCATGCAGGGCCAACCGCAGGGCCTGCTGCATGGCCTGCCAATCGGCATCAAAGACCTGGAAGAAACCGCCGGGGTACTCACCACCTACGGCTCGCAACTGTTTCGCGACAACATTCCCGCGCAGGACAACCTGTTCGTTGCGCGCCTGCGTGCTGCCGGGGCAATCGTGGTCGGCAAGACCAATGTGCCCGAACTGGGCGCAGGAGCCAATACCCGCAATGTGGTGTGGGGCGCGACCGGCAACCCGTTCAATCCTGAACTGAATGCCGGCGGTTCTTCGGGCGGATCCGCCGCCGCACTGGCCGTCGACATGGTGCCGTTGTGCAGCGGCTCGGACACCGGTGGTTCGCTGCGCATTCCCGCAGCGCTGTGTGGCATCGTCGGCCTGCGCCCTTCGCCAGGACTGGTGCCGAGCGAACGCAAGAAGCTCGGCTGGACACCGATTTCAGTCGTAGGCCCCATGGGCCGCAATGTTGCCGATACCCTGCTGCAACTGCGCGCCAGCGCCGGGCTGGGGCAGTCCGACCCGTTGAGTTATGCCATCGCCGTTGACGAGTTCGCAGCACGCCCGATCGACCTCAGCCAGCTGCGTGTCGGCTACAGCGAAGACTTCGGCGCGTGTGCTGTGGATGACAGGATCCGTGCCGTCTTTCGGGAAAAGATCAACACCCTGAAATCGCTGTTCAAGTCCTGCGAAGCCATCGACCTGAAGCTGACCAGCGCCCATCGCACCTTCGACGTACTGCGTGCCGAAGCGTTCGTCGCCGGGCTGCAGGACGCTCACGACCGTGATCCTGATGCGTTGGGGCCCAACACCCGCGCCAATTTCGACATGGGCGCCGCGATGTCGTTACAGGACTGCGTCAAGGCGCATGGCGAGCAAAGCCGGATCTTTCGCGGCTTCCAGAAACAGTTCGAGCATTACGACCTGATCATCGCGCCCACCACGCCAGTCTCGCCCTTCCCCTGGAGCGAGCTGTACCTGCGCGAAGTCAACGGCGTGCCCCTGGACAATTACTATCGCTGGCTGGCGCTGTGCTACACCATCACCCTGACCACCAACCCGGCGTTGTCCATGCCCTGCGGCACCGACCACAACGGTATGCCGTTCGGGCTGCAAATGATCGGCGGATTCCGTGGCGACGCAAAATTGCTTGCCTGCGCCGAGGCGATCGAGCAGGCAACACTGAATGATCCACGCCTGTCACGTCCGCGTCCCGACCTGCAGAAGCTGCTGGCCTCGGCAGTCGACCTGACCCACATCGTCACGCATCCGCCGATTTATGGCGGGTCGAGAACGGGCAAGCCGGAGATTGGGGCGATGTGAAGACTTCTCTCAGACCACCCTCATTGCATCCCGCCCAACCACTACGTTGCCCGGCAACTGCCCGGAGTGCTCCATGAACCACGCATCCAGCGTATGGCCGACATGCGTCAGCACCGCCCTGCCCGGTCGTAGCCAATCGATGGTTTCCAGCGCCAACGTCAGGTCGTTGTGGTTACGCGGCGGCTGAGGCTGTGGCGGCATCGAGCAGTCGAGCACCAACAGGTCCAGCGGTGCACGTTGCAGATACTCGCGGGTGTCGTCTGGCAAGCCGACGGTGTCGGTCAGGTAGGCAAAACGTTGCCCGTCGCCTTCCAACAGGTAGCCGAACGTAGGCTTTGAGTGTGCCAGTGGTAGCGCTGTGACCTGCAATGCGCCCAGTGCACGACGCTCGAAAGCCGCGAATGGCTGGCTGAAATCCAGAATGCCGGGGTGTTTGTAGAGGTCGGCCAGGCCTTCCGGATCTGCCGGGCCGCGGACCGGAATCACCAGCCCCTGGCCCCAGCGCAGGTGCAACAGCCCCTGAGCGTGGTCGGCGTGGTAGTGGGTCTGCAGAATCCCGCTCAGGCTACGCGGCGGGAAACGCTCGGTGAGGTCGCTCAGGCCACTGTCGATCAACCAGCGCTGGTCGGCGCATTCGATCAGCGCGCTGCACGGCAAACGGCGCAGATCATGGTCGGCACGCGCGGCAGTACACGCCACACACTGGCAACCGTAGACCGGCACCTGTCGGGCGTCACCGGTGCCCAGCAGGGTCAGGCGCATGCGTGACGCTTGTCGAGCAAGCCCAGCAGCGTGGCAACGGTCTGCTGCAGGTCAGCGGAATTATCCAGCGGGAAGACCTGCGGATTGCTCGCCAGCAGGTCTCCGGCAAAACGCGAGTTGCGCGCAAGGCGCTCTTCGATTTCCGCGAGGCTTTCCCGGTTACGCGCCAGCAGGCGCTTGCGCAACACCTCCTGATTGACGGTCAGCAACACCGCCAGCAGCGTGGGATAACGCGCCTGCGCCTTTTGCAGATGCGCCCGGGAGCCGTTGATCAGGACGTCATGGCCTTCCAGCAGCCATTGATCGATCTCGACGGGAATGCCGTAGTGCAGACCATTGGCCTGCCAGCTCAAGGCAAACGCGCCTCGCTCGCGCATCTGCTCGAACTGCTCGACGGTCACCGCCTGGGCCGCCTCGCCCACTGCTTCGGCGGAACGGGTAATCACCCGCCGGACGATCCGGCAATCGCGTTGCGCCAGAGTATCCCGGGCCGCGTCCAGCAGGCTGTCCTTGCCTGACCCGGACGGCCCGATGAGATAGATCAACCTGCCAACCATCAAAACACCCTCTTGCCTTGTCGCCAGACCTTGTCGATAACCGGCAGGCCGGCATGATCACGCGCCTGGATCAGATCAGCGCGCAGCCCCACCCGTATTTCACCACGATCCGCCAGTCCGGCAGCCACCGCCGGCGTGCGGCTGACCATGTTGATCGCCTGCGGCAAGTCACATTCGTTGTCCTGAGCGGCGAGCATGAATGCAGACTGCAACAGACTGGCCGGGTAGTAATCGCTGGACAGAATATCCAGCAACCCGTCACGGGCCAGCGATGCTGCCGCCACGTTACCGGAGTGCGAGCCGCCGCGCACGATGTTCGGTGCGCCCATCAACACGCTCATGCCCAGTTGCCGACAGCCACGGGCCGCTTCGAGTGTGGTCGGGAACTCGGCGATGTTCATGCCGAAGCCCGCCGATTCCTCGACATGCGCCATGGTTGCATCGTCGTGACTGGCAATCGACAAGCCGCGCGCCAGGCACAGCTCGACGATCGCACGCCGGTAACGGTCGGCGTACTCATTGGAGTTGGCCACCTGCTCGACGATGAAACGGTCCATTTCCTCGTTGTTCATGTGGTACTTGCCCATGTAGTACTCGCGGTACTTGGATTCCAGGGCAAACTGGCGCTGGCCGGGCGCGTGGTCCATCACCGAGACCAGTTGCACCAACGGCTGGTCCAGCAGATCACGAAACACGCTCAAGGTATCCGGGTGGCTGACCTCGCAGCGCAGGTGCAGCAGGTGCTCGGCGCGGGTCAGGCCTGCCGCGTTGGCGTCGGCAATCGCCTGCAGCATGGCGGGCAATTGCTGCATACGCTTGCCTTTGGGGTTGATGTCGCCGATCGACAGTGCGTCGAATACCGTAGTGATGCCCGCCGCGACGATTTGCGCATCGTGGCTGATCACCGCCGACATCGACGGCCAGTCGACACCCGGACGCGGCGACAGGTGCTTTTCCAGGTTGTCGGTGTGCAATTCCACCAGCCCCGGCAGCAGGTAATCGCCCTGCATGTCCTGGGCCTGGCTCAACTGGCTGCATCCACTCTCGACCTCGGCAATCAGGCCGTCACGGACTACCACAGTGCCGGTGAATACCTGCTCGGCCGTCACCACGCGGGCGTTACTGAAAACCTGTTCGTTCAGCATTGCAGCAACTCCTTGGCGGTAAGGTCCACCGGGGTCATGTCGAGTTGACGATTGGCGACTGCCTCGCGGGCGTCGCGGTCATGGAAAATACCGATCAGGGCGGCACCGGCCTGTTTGGCCTCATCGACCAGTTGCAGCACCACCCGGCGGTTGGCGTCGTCCAGCGACGCCGTCGGTTCGTCGAGCAACAGTACCGGCCACGGCACCATGAACGCGCGCGCGATGTTGATACGCTGCTGTTCGCCACCGGAAAACGTACTGGGCGCCAGCGGCCACAGGCGCTGCGGAATATTCAGCCGGCCCAGCAGCAGTTGCGCACGCTCCTGCGCCTGCTCACGGGACCAGCCGCGCGCCAGGGCCGGTTCCATGACCACGTCCAGGCTGGACACGCGCGGAATCACGCGCAAAAACTGACTGACGTAGCCGAGCGTCTTGCGTCGCACCTCAAGTACCTGGCGCGGGGTTGCGCCGACCAGTTCGGTCCACTCGCCTTCATGCTGCACGCGAATACTGCCGGCGGCAGGCAGGTAGTTGCCGTACAAAGTGCGCAGCAGCGTGCTTTTGCCCGCGCCGGATTGCCCGCTGAGCACCAGACATTCGCCGGCGCGCACCGAGAAATTCAGGCCGCGCAGCACATTGAGGACCACACCGTTGTGCTGATGCAGGGTGAAGGTTTTCGACAGGTCACGGACCTCGATCAACGTTGTCATCGGGCTCACCTCTTCTGTACAGGCTGTTCGGACAGTGCCGCTCATGGCTGCAATACCGAGGACACCAGCAGTTGCGAATACGGGTGCTGCGGGTCATCGAGAATCTGGTCGGTCAGGCCGCTCTCGACCACTTCCGAGCGACGCATGACCATCAGCCGGTCAGCCAGCAACCGCGCGACCGCCAGATCATGGGTGACGATGACCACGGCCAGATCCAGCTCGCGCACCAGCCCGCGCAACAGATCGAGCAAACGTGCCTGCACCGACACGTCAAGCCCGCCAGTGGGTTCGTCCATGAACACCAGTCTGGGACTGGAGACCAGATTGCGGGCGATTTGCAGGCGCTGCTGCATGCCGCCGGAAAAGGTCCGCGGCAGGTCGTCGATGCGCTGCGGATCGATCTCCACCTGGGTCAGCCAGTCCAGCGCGGCACCCCGCAACTGCTGATAATTGCGTACCCCCTGCGCCATCAGACGTTCGCCGATATTGGCGCCGGCCGACACGCCCATGCGCAGGCCATCGCGCGGGTTCTGTTCGACAAAGCCCCACTCGGTGCGCAGCAAAGTGCGCCGCTGCGCCTCACTGGCGCTGTACAGGTCGAACCAGTCGCCCTCCTTGCTGCGATAGTCGATGCTGCCGCGGTCCGGCGGGCAACGTCCGCTCAACAGCGAGAGCAGCGTGGATTTCCCCGAGCCGGACTCGCCGACGATGCCCAGCACTTCGCCTGGGTAGAGATCGAAACTGACGTCCTGACAGCCCTTCTGTACACCGTACAGACGGGTCAGGCCGCGCACCTTGAGCAGCGGCTGCACCGCCTCGGGAAGGCGCTCGCCCGCCGGGTCCAATGAACGTGCACTGATCATCGGTCGTTCTCCTGCTGTTTGACGCGCTGGGCGCAGTAATCGGTGTCGGAGCAGACAAAGCTCTGTGTCCCGGCATCATCGAGAATCAGCTCATCAAGAAAGGAATCATGGCTGCCGCAGATCGCACAGCACTGCTCCCAGCGCTGCACCTCGAACGGGTGGTCTTCAAAGTCCAGGCTCACCACCTGCGTATACGGTGGCACGGCGTACAGACGCTTTTCGCGCCCGGCACCGAAGAGCATCAATGCCGGGCTCATGTGCAGCTTGGGGTTATCGAATTTGGGAATCGGCGACGGGTCCATCACGTAGCGCTCATCGACCATCACCGGGTAAGCGTAACTGGTAGCGATATGGCCGAAGGTCGCGATGTCCTCGTAGAGTTTGACGTGCATGACGCCGTAATCATCCAGCGCGTGCATGGTCCGGGTCTCGGTTTCCGAAGGCTCGATGAAACGCAGCGGCTCGGGAATCGGCACCTGATAGACCATGATCTGATCGGCCTGCAGCGGCGTTTCCGGGATCCTGTGACGCGTCTGGATGACGGTCGCCTCGGGCGTGCGCTCGGTGGTGGCGATGCCGGCCGTGCGGGCAAAGAAACGCCTGATCGAGACAGCGTTGGTGGTGTCGTCAGCGCCCTGATCGATGACCTTGAGCACATCATCAGCGCCCAGGATTGCGGCGGTCAGTTGCATCCCGCCAGTGCCCCAGCCATACGGCAGCGGCATTTCGCGACCGCCAAACGGCACCTGATAACCGGGGATCGCCACCGCCTTGAGCAAGGCGCGACGAATCATGCGTTTGGTCTGCTCGTCCAGATAAGCGAAGTTGTAGGCCTCATCCCGTGCAGGCCTTTGCTGTGCGGTGTTCATCGGTGCATTGCTCATTGGTCGCTCTCCGGTTTCGGTGCAGACTTGCGCAGCTTGCGGATCAGCTCCAGCTCGGACTGGAAGTCCACGTAATGCGGCAGTTTGAGGTGCGAGACGAAACCCGCCGCTTCCACGTTGTCGCAATGCGCCAGCACGAACTCTTCCTGCTGGGCCGGTGAGCGGACTTCTTCGTTGAATTCCTCGGCGCGCAGCGAGCGGTCCACCAGTGCCATGCCCATCGCCTTGCGCTCGGCGTTACCGAACGCCAGGCCGTAACCGCGGGTAAACTGCGCGGGTTCGCTGGCCGAGCCGACGAACTGATTGACCATCTCGCACTCGGTGACTTCGATGTCGCCGATCACGATCGGGAAGCCCAGCTCTTCAGGTTCGATCCAGACTTCCACCTCGCCGATGCGAATTTCCCCGGCGAACGGGTGATTGCGGCCATAGCCGCGCTGGGTCGAATAACCCAGCGCCAGCAGGAACCCTTCATCACCACGCGCCAAAGCCTGCAGGCGCTGGGCACGACTGGACGGATACTCCAACGGCTCACGGGTCATGTCCGCCACCCGCTCGCCATCGTCGACTTCTGGCTTCATCAACCCTTCTTTGGCCAGCAACCCGAGCACTCGCGGACAGGGCTCCAGTGTGGCGTGCGGGGTGACTTCCGGGCCCGGGTGCTCGCCTTCGGCCAGCAAGGTAAAATCCAGCAAACGGTGGGTGTAGTCGAAGGTCGGCCCCAGCAATTGACCGCCAGGGACGTCCTTGAATGTGGCCGAGAGGCGACGGCTGAGCTGCATGTGCGAAGTGTCGATGGGCACGCTGGCACAGAAGCGCGTCAGCGTGGTGCGATAGGCGCGCAGCAGGAAGATCGCTTCGATCAGATCGCCCGCCGACTGCTTGATCGCCAGCGCAGCCAGTTGCGGGTCGTAAAGCGAGCCCTCGCTCATGACCCGTGCAACCGCCAGCGGCAGTTGCTGACGGATCTGCTCGACGTCGAGTTCGGCAATGCCGGTGTCGCCACGACGCCTGCTGGCCAGCAGGCGGTGAGCGTTATCGATGGCCTGTTCGCCACCCTTGACTGCGACGTACATCAGGCACACTCCTGCACGCGGGTGCTGCGTGGCAAGCCGAGCAATCGATTGCCCGAGACAAAGAACACATCCAGCCCGCAAGGGAAGACATTGCGCGCTTCACGTGCGGCCCAGAAACCTTCATCCAGCGGCAGGGCCACCGAATTTTGTCGCTCGATGCCGGGACCGCTCCAGGCAAGCATCTGCCCGCCTTCCAGGCCAGGCAGCTGGATCATCAAGGTGCAGGATTGATCCGGGTAGCGGTCATTGCCGGTATCGAAATCGTGCAGTTGCAGGGCCGTCGACGCATCGAGCAACGCGAAGCGCGCTGCGTGCCGCTCCGTGACAATCGGGCTGCCGCAATGAAAGGCAATGTTCGCGCGAATCGCCGGGGTATCGAACGCCGGTGCCAGCCACACTGGCGTGTCCAGGTCCAGCAACGCCAGGCACAAGGCGTGGGTGGCACTGTCCAGGCCCTGCAAGGCCGGCGGCTGGTGCGCAGCGGGCAGGTTCTGGATCACCCCCGGCCCGGACAGCGCCTTGAGGGCGACGCGAAAACTGCGCTGGGCATCCAGTACCGGATCGGTGAAGGCAGGTTGCAAAAGAACGGCACTCATCAGTCTTCTCCTCGGACCAGGGTAAAGAATTCGACTTTGGTGGCAGCGGCCTCGGCGTCCTTGTGCGCCCGACGCTCGGCTTGCGCGCGCGCCAGGGGCTCGATCAGTTCGGACAGCCACCAGGCCTGCTGTGCGCCTTGCAAATGCGCGTCGGCCAGCGCCGCCAGTTCCGCGTGGTGCTTGTCGCGTCCAGCCAGATAGCTGTAGCCGGTGCGCCCATCGGCCAGACGCACCACACAGCGCGTCACACTCATTTCGCCAAGGTTGAAGGCTGAACCGGTGCCGCCCATACGGCCGCGCACCAGGGTCATGCCGATTTCCGGGGCGCGGATCATCTGGTAATCGGTGTCGCGCAACGCCGCTTCGTGACGCTGCAATCGCTCGCGGCTCGGCTCATCGACATGGGCGCGCGCCAATACGCCCATCCAGTGCTGACGTGCGGCTGTTTCAGGGGATGCTTGCATGGAACACCTCGGGGTCAGTCCGTCGTTGGGTTGCCAGCCATATGGCTGTCGGCAATCGCGTTGAATGCCACTTGATACTGGAAGCGGTCGGAACGGCTGACCGAGCGCGAAAGCTCTACAGGCTGCCCCGAGCGGTCACACGAAACCGTCAACACCGTCAGCACAGGTATATGCCGAGGCATCAGCAGCAGCCCGGCCTCTCCGCGGGACGGCAGTCGGGCACCGATCAGGCTCTGTGCACGGCTCAGCGGCAATTCGCGCTCGGCCAGGTACTGGCGCACCGAGCCGCCCTGATACTCAGCCAGCAGTTCACTGTAACGGGCGCTGTAGCGATGGCAGATCAGACTCACGGCCTGGCCGTCCAGCTTGCGCAAGGTCTGCAGTTCGATCAGTGGCGCATGCTCGGCCAGCCCCAGATGCAGCGCATCTTCCTGACTGGCGAGGCATTCGCGACGCACCAGCAGCACGGCCTCGACCCCGATGCCCTGCGCCGACAGCGACTTGCTGTAGGCGCTGTCAGCCTGCATCGGGTAGATCAACGGGCGTTCCAGTACTTGAGTGCCCTTGCCCTGGCGGCGCAGCACACTGCCCTCGCGGACCAGCTCGTCGACAGCGCGGCGGATGGTGTGGCGGTTGACGCTGAAGCGTTCGGCCAGCTGAAACTCGGCGG
The DNA here is from genome assembly GCF_017833005.1 of Pseudomonas sp. PvP027. Classification (NCBI taxonomy): domain Bacteria; kingdom Pseudomonadati; phylum Pseudomonadota; class Gammaproteobacteria; order Pseudomonadales; family Pseudomonadaceae; genus Pseudomonas; species Pseudomonas sp. PvP027. The sequence goes on from NZ_JAFIBK010000001.1 coordinate 783,901, forward strand.
GCAGGTAATCGCCAGGCAGATACGTGGCCAGCTCGTCACGCAACGTCTCGGCCAGTTCCAGGTACATCGGCTCGTGTTGTCTAGACAACTGCATGGTTAAAAAAAGTGTTCATTGAACACCCCTCTTCTGTCAGATGAATTGCTTGCGCAGGCGCTGCGACATGATGTCGATGACGCTTACCACAACGATGATCACCAGCAGCACGGCGCTGGTCTGGACGAACGCAAAGGCGCGAATGTTTTCCCAGAGAATAACCCCGATGCCCCCTGCACCGACCATCCCTACCACGGTTGCCGAGCGCACATTGGATTCGAACCGGTATAGAGCATAGGAGATCCACAGCGGCATAACCTGCGGAATGACCCCGTAGATGACTTCCTGCAAGGCGCTGGCACCGGTGGCGCGCACGCCTTCGACCGGTCCGGGCTCTATGGCTTCGACAGCTTCGGCGAACAGTTTGGCGAGGACCCCGGTGGTGCTGATCCACAGCGCCAGCACCCCGGCGAACGGCCCCAGGCCGACGGCGACCACGAACAACATCGCGAAAACCATCTCGTTGATCGAACGAAAAGCGTCCATGCAGCGCCGCAACGGCAGATGAATCCACCACGGCGTGATGTTCTCGGCGCAAAGAATGCCCAGCGGTATCGAGCAGACAATCGCCAGCGCCGTACCCCACAGGGCAATCTGGATAGTCACCAGCATCTCCTTGAGGTAACTGCGCCACTCACGGAAGTCCGGCGGAAAGAAATCGGCGGCGAATGTCGCCATGTTCGACGAGTCGCGAACCAGTGCCATCGGGTTCATTTCTGCGCCGTGCCAGGCCCAGGCCAGTGCAGCGAGCAACAGACCCCAGCCCAGATAACGGGACCAGTTGGGTTTGCCCGCAACCTGGGTATAGGCAACGTGAGTGGTCATGACGAACTCCTGATCGTGAACGGCTGGCTCAACCTGCGGAGCTGCCTGCGGTTTTCTGGTTCAGCTCGGTGATGCGCTCCTGCAACTTGCTCAGGCTGGCATCGATATCCTTGAGACGGGTGGCTTTCTCCTGGGCATCCAGCGTGGTGCTGGCCACCACTTCGGTACGCTGCTTGAACAGTTCGAGCTGGCGAATGGGCAGCAACTGGTCATCGCTGGACTTGAGGAACTTGCCCATCTGCATGTTCTTCAGGACGGTCTTCTCTTCATCTGTGTTGCCATAACTGGTGAAGAATTCACGGATCTTTGCCTTGTCCTGGTCCGACAGCGCCTTGCTCCAGACAATCGGGTCGGCCGGGATCAGCGGCGATTTCCAGATCACCTTGAGTTGCTCGACCTTGTCGGGCTGGGTCACGGCCAGACGATCCCAGCTTTCGGTATTGAAGGTCGCAACGTCCAGCTGCCCCTTGGCAACACTGAGGGCGTTGACTTCATGACTGGAGTTCAGGGTGCGCTTGAAGGCGGTGGACGCATCGACGTGGTTTTTCGCGAACACGTAATAACCCGGCACCAGATAGCCTGAAGTGGAATTCGGGTCACCGTTGCCGAAGGTCAGGCTCTTGGCATTCTTGAGCATGTCTTCGACGCTATTGATCGGGCTGTCCTTGCGTACGATCAGCAGGCTCCAGTAGCCCGCGTCACCGTTGGCGGCGGAGGTCTGGGCAAAGATTTCGCCGTTGGAGCGGTCCACCGCTTCCATCGCCGCCTTGTTGCCCAGCCAGGCCACGTCCACCTTGTTGAAGCGCATGCCCTGAATCAGGCCGGCGTAGTCCGAGGCGAAAGTGGCGTTGACTTTTAGACCGGTCTTGCGGCTCATGTCATCGAGAAACGGCTGCCAGATACTTTTCAGGTTTTGCGAAGACTCGGTGGACATGATGCCGAAATTGATGGCTTTTTCTTCTGCGGCCTGGACCGTGCCCAACGCGCAGGCAGTCAGCAAGGCGGCAGAGGCGAGAAGACGACCGATACGCTTGAACATGCAGGCTCTCCGGAAAATGTCAGGTGGGGGATGGTGGAAGGACGTCAGACTTTGGCCAGCGTCAGGCGGGCTTTTTGCCGCACGCGCCGGCTTCGTTCGGTGATCATCAGACTCGCGTCCGCGTCTGCACCGTAGAGGTCGTTGAGGAACTGTTTGCTGAGGTCCTGCGCCAGGCCATCGAAATGAATGCGCCCTGCCTTGAGGGCCACCGCACGCGGGCAATAGCGCACGGCATAATCGACCTGATGCAGGGTCACCACGACTGTTTTGCCGTCGCTGCGGTTGATGTCGGCGAGGATTTCCATGACGCGGCGCGCCGACTCCGGGTCCAGCGAGGCAATAGGTTCGTCGGCGAGAATCACTTCGGCACGCTGGGTCAAGGCACGCGCAATTGCCACCCGCTGCTGCTGACCACCGGACAGGGTCGAGGCCCGTTGCGCGGCAAGGTCCGCCAGCCCGACCCTTTCCAGCGCAGCCATTGCGCGCTGTTTTTCCTCGTTATTGAACAGCGCCAGACTGCCGCGCCAGCGTGGCATGCGCCCCAGGCAACCAAGCAGGACGTTGTCCAGCACGCTGAGGCGATTGACCAGATTGAATTGCTGGAAGATATAGCCGATATCGGCGCGCAGACGTCGCACCTGGCTGTTGAGGCGGCCGGAGGACTGAACCTCGCGACCCAGTACCTGAACCTGACCGCCATTGCTGCGATCACAGCACGCCAGGCCTGCAAGGTGCCGGAGCAGCGTTGACTTGCCCGACCCGGAAGCGCCAATCAGCGCAACCATCTCACCGGGTTGTATAGACAACGCAAGGTCAATGAGCGCGCTTTTATGGGAAAAGGTCTTGTTCAGGCCTTGTACATGAATGGCTTCGTTCATGAGGCTTCTCGGTCTGTGCACGACCCGGGACAGGTCGCATTTGGTTGTCAACCAAACTGGACCTGTGTTGTTGCAGCCTCATGAACCGCGAGTGACCAAGTGATAACAGTTTGTCGCCAATGGTGTGGCATCGGACAGCGGTGGGAGCGTCATCCGCTGTATCGCCACACGGAAGCGTCAGAACTGAAAGAAGCCAGGCAGCCGCTCCCAGTACTGCGGAGCGGCGCAGAGGCAGCAGGATCAGATCCTGAAGCTGCCTACCAGTTGCTGCAGGCGCGCAGCCTGCTCTTCCAGCGAATTGCAGGCATCCAGGGTCTGGCGCAGGTTGTCGACGCCCAACTGATTGAGGGTGTTGATGTGAGTGATGTCGACATTGATCGATTCGACCACCGAGGTCTGCTCCTCGGTTGCCGCCGCGACCGACTGGTTCATGCCGTTGATCTCTTCGATACGGCGGGTCACGCTGCTCAGACGCTCGCCGGCCAGGTTGGCGATGCCGACGCTGTCCTCGCTCTGACGCTGGCTCTCGGTCATGTTGGTCACTGCGTCGCGAGCGCCGACCTGCAGCTCTTCGATCATGGTCTGCACTTGCTGGGCAGAATCCTGGGTGCGATGCGCCAGGTTGCGCACCTCGTCGGCCACTACCGCGAACCCGCGCCCCGCTTCACCGGCACGCGCCGCTTCGATGGCCGCGTTGAGCGCCAGCAGGTTGGTCTGCTGGGAAATACTGGTGATCACTTCCAGAATCTGCCCGATGTTGGCGGTCTTGCCATTCAGGCTTTCAATGTTCACGCACGACTCGCTGATCTTCCCGGACAGCTCGTTCATCGCCTTGATAGTCTGCTGCACGACGTTCTGACCGTCGCTGGCCAGGCCGCTCGCATCGCTCGACTGCTGCGAGGTGCGCGCCGCATTCTGGGCTATTTCCTGGGCTGCGGCGCCCAATTCGTTGATCGCCGCGGCCACGCTTTCGGTGCGGTTGGCCTGCTGGTCGGAGTTGCCCATGGACGCGTTGGAGACCTTGACCACCCGGGTGGCAACCTCGCCCAATTGCGCGGCAGTCGAGGCCACTTCACGGATCGAGGCGTGAATGCGCTCGACGAAACGGTTGAACGACTCGGCCAGTTCGCCGAATTCATCTTGCGAAGTGATGGCCAGACGCTTGGTCAGATCGCCCTCGCCGTCAGCGATATCACGCATCGCACGGCCCATCTGATGCAAGGGTTGCATCAACACCCGAATCAACAGACCCAGCAGCAGGATGATTACCACCACCACAACCACCATCGCCGTGATGGCCGAAGCACGGAACTCGGCCAACATGGCGTAGGCCGAGTCCTGCTCAAGTACCAGTGCCACGTACCAGTTGGCCGTCGAAACACCTTGAACAGGCGTGAAGGAAATGATCTCCGGCTTTTTACCGGAGTCGATTTCAGTCACCCCGGTGGCAATTTTCGGCGTGTTGGTCGGGTAGGCTTCACTGATGTTCTTGAGCACCAGTTTGCTGTCCGGGTGCACCAGGATCTTGCCGTCGGCACTGACCAGAAATGCATAGCCATGGCCATCGAAGTTCAGCGAGTTGATGATCTTGGTGACGTTGTCCAGAGCGATATCAGCACCGGCCACGCCCACGAACTGATTCTGGAACTTGACCGGTGTGGCCATGGTCATGACCAGCTTGCCGGAAGAGGCCGCGATGTAGGGTTCGGTCACGATGGTGCCGGGCGCATTCTGTGCCGCCTTGTACCAGCCACGCGCACGCGGATCATAATCAGCGGGGCGATTGGCCGATGGTACCGAGAACATGACGCCCTCGGTGCTGCCAAAGTAGCTCAACTGAAAACTGTCGCTGTAGGCAGGCAGGCCGATGGCGCGCTGCAACTGTGGCAGTTCCTTGCCATCCGCGGCGATTTGCTGCGACATCGACTGCAGCAATTGCATGCGGCTTTCCAGCCAGGTCTGAATATTCTGCGTGGTGAGCGTACCCAGTTGTTGCAACTCTGACTTGACGCTGGATTTGAGTGACTGACGCTGGCGATAGTCATTGACGACAATGAACACGCTGAACGCGACAACCACAATCAATGCAGCGGCAAGAAGGATTTTCTTGCTGAACCCCAGACTCTTCATAGCGGTGACTTCCACGGCAAAAAACCAATAAGGACGATCTCTGGATCGCCAATCAAACTTCACAACGGTGCCGTCTATTTCACGTTACAACCCACAGGCCGCTCAGCGGCCGGAGCCGAGACCTCTGCCACGGCGTCAATCAACGGACAGGCAAGAGCATCGAAACTTTATAGAGACGCTTGTATCGCCATATCGGCGCGATCCGCGAGTCCTTGATTATTTTTTTCGTCGGGGGTCGAGACGTCTTTCCCATAATCGACACTCAAGCGTGCAGAACAGGAAAAACTGGCTATGGTTGAAATCATCCCCCGCACTGCACAGGATGGCCACGCCATGCCAAGTATCGAGCAACTTTTTGACGGTTTGCATAGCCTCCCGAGTATTCCCAAAGTGGCTCAGGACTTGATGCTGCAATTTGACAATCCCTCTTCCAACCTGGAAAGCATTGCCCGCAATATAGAAAAAGACCCGGTGATTGCGGCCAAGGTATTGCGCCTGGCCAACTCGGCACGCTTTCGCGGCTCGAGGGAATCCTCAAGCATCGAAGACGCAGCCATGCGTCTGGGTTTCAATACGCTGCGTACGCTGGTGATGGCCTCGGCAGTGACCGGTGCGTTCAAGGCCGGGCCGAGCTTTGATCTCAAGGGGTTCTGGCTGAAAAGCTTTCAAGTGGCCGGCATCTGCCGGATGCTGGCGAAACAGACGGGCGTCGATCCTGAAATTGCCTTTACCTGCGGGGTGATGCATAACATCGGTGAGTTGCTGATCCAGACCGGTGCGCCCGATGTCGCCGAACGCCTGAACAACGCCGCCAAGGCCGGGACACCAGGACGTGCAGCCGGCGAAACCCTGCAACTGGGTTTCAGCTACCCGGAAGTCGGTGCAGAACTGGCCAGTCGCTGGCATCTGCCCAAGGTCATTCAACAGGCTATCGCCTATCAGGCAACGCCGCTGAAGGCACCGGCTGACGCACCGCTGCCAAAGATCGTTGCTCAGGCCATCACCATTTCGGATGCGCTGGAGGCCCACGGCGGCGCGACGCCTCAGGCGCAGCAGGCCTCAGGCGGGCCGCTGATGGAGGGCATTGATCTGGACGCGCTGTTTGCCGGGTTGCCGGCAGTGCTTGAAGCCGACAAGGCATTTTCCGAATTGTTGAGCTGAGCCATCGGCAACTCTTCAGCCTGACCAACGCAAGCGGGCATGGCGTCAAGCGGTCCATTTCAGGAGTCGCACAGCGTGTTTATCTGTATATCCATACAGATAAAACTTGCCCGCCACGCATTCAGCGTTCATCCTTGCAGCCCTTGCACCGGTAATCGACGACGGTAGTCATGCGGCTGTTTCTCTGCGAAAAACCTTCCCAGGCCAAAGATATTGCGGCTGCGCTCGGCGCCACCCGGCGTGGCGACGGCTGCTGGGTGGGTGCCGATGCGACAGTGACCTGGTGCATTGGCCACCTGCTGGAAACCGCCCCGCCCGATGCCTACGATGCACGCTACAAACGCTGGGTACTGGAAGACCTGCCCATCGTGCCGGAAAAATGGAAGATGCTCGTCAAGCCCAGAACCGCCAGCCAGTTCAAGGCAGTCAAGCGGCTGCTGGGTGAAGCCCGGGAACTGGTGATCGCCACCGACGCCGACCGTGAAGGCGAAATGATCGCCCGCGAACTGATCGAGCACTGTCGCTATCGCGGGCCGATTCAGCGCCTGTGGTTGTCGGCACTGGACGACGCCTCGATCCGCAAGGCGCTGGCGGCGCTCAAACCCGGTGCCGATACGTTCAGCCTGTATCACTCGGCACTGGGCCGATCACGCGCCGACTGGCTGATCGGCATGAACATGAGCCGTCTGTTCACCCTGCTGGGTCGACAATCCGGCTATCAGGGCGTGTTACCAGTCGGCCGGGTACAAACCCCGACCCTGCGACTGGTGGTGGACCGTGATCGCAGCATCGCCAACTTCGTCCCGGCGCCCTACTGGGCTATCGACGTCAGGCTGCTGCATGACAGTCAGGCCTTCATTGCCCAGTGGCGCGCACCCTCGGATGCCTGCGACGATCAGGACCGCTGCCTGAACCAGGCGCTGGCGCAACAGGCTGCGCACGACATGCGCGCCGCTGCCGGCGCACGACTGGTCAAGCTGCGCACCGAGCGAATGCGCGAAGCGGCGCCCTTGCCGTTCGACCTGGGTACCCTGCAGGAAATCTGTTCAAAGAAGCTCGGGCTCGGTGCGCAGGAAACCCTCGACATCGCCCAGTCCCTGTATGAAACCCACAAGGTCATCACCTACCCGCGCAGCGATTGCGGTTACCTGCCGAACAGTCAGCACGGTGAAGCCGCAGGCATCATCGCGGCGCTGTGCAAGGCCGACCCTGCACTGACAGGCCTGTCGCCGCACCTCGATCCACAACGTCGGTCCCGGGCCTGGAATGACAGCAAAGTGACGGCCCACCACGGCATCATTCCCACTGCGGCGGTACGCGGCGTAGAACGTCTGACCGGAAAACCGCGGGCGGTGTACACCCTGATCAGGGCGCGCTACCTGGCCCAGTTTCTGCCCAACCATGAATACGATCGCACCCAGGCTGACTTCGACTGTGCAGGCCATGCGCTGCGTGCGGTGGGCAAGCAGATTGTCGAGCCGGGCTGGAAGCGAGCGATGCCCGAAGCGCTGGCCCCGGCCAAGGGTCGCGAAGCGCCTGCGCCGCAGCCGTTGCCGGCATTGTTTCAGGGCTGCGAGTGCGCAGTCGCCGAGGTCATCCTCAAGGACCTCTGGACCCAGCCGCCCAAGCCGTTCACCGAGGGAGACCTGATCAAGGCGATGAAGAACGTCGCCAAACTGGTGGAAGATCCGCTGCTGAAACAGAAGCTCAAGGACACCACCGGCATCGGCACCGAAGCAACGCGCGCCGGGATCATTCAAGGCCTGCTGGACCGTGGCTACCTGACCAAGCAGGGCAAGTCGCTGTGCGCAGCACCGGCAGCCTTCAGCCTGATCGACGCCGTGCCCCGTGCCATCGCCGATCCGGGCACCACAGCCATCTGGGAACAGGCGCTGGACATGGTCCAGAGCGGCGAAATGAGCCTTGAAGAGTTCGTCGCCAAACAGGCGGCGTGGATGAGCAAACAGGTCAGCCGTTGCGTCGGCATGCGCATGAGCATCAGCGGACCGGCCAGCCCGGCGGGCATCACGCCGCCCTGGAAGAAAAAACGCAAGACCACAAAGCGCGTCGCCAAAACATCCTCCGCCTCGGCGGACACTCCAGCGAAAAAGCCGCGGCGTGCTGCCAGACCAGCCGCCAAGGCGTAGGCCGGAACAGTGACAGCCAGATCAGCCATTGCACATTCAAGCGTTACGAACAGGTGTTACAACATGTCAGACCGAGAGCTCATCATTCCGCCCACCATGCAGTCGATCATGGACCGTGCAGGCTATGCACCTGCGGTCAGGGTTGGGGATACCCTGTACTGCGCGGGCCAGGTGGGACGTACGCGGGATATGGAAGTCATTCTCAACCCGGAAACGCAATTCATCGCCTGCTGGGAAAATCTGCGCACGGTGCTCGCCGAGGGCGGCTGCACCTTCGACGACATCGTCGACATGACCACTTATCACGTCGCCATGAGCGAGCATATGGCGGTGTTTCGTGAGGTGAAAAACCGCATATTCCCGCGTGGCCAGTGCGCCTGGACCTGTATCGGCGTGGCCGAACTGGCACACCCTGGGTTGCTGCTCGAAATCAAGTGCGTTGCGGTCAGGCGCAGCAACGCCTGATCGGCGGTTACAGGCTGGAGCGCAAGGGTATCTCTTGCCGCGAAGCCTGTGCACGGACATCGTCCAGACCGACCATTTCGTCATGCGCCACAGCCTGGGTCATGAACAGCTTTACGTCAGACACTGAAGACAGCACCTTGCGCGCCTCTTCCACCGAGGCAACGTGCAGGGTTTTTCCGCTCGAATCCTCCACTGGCACAGACTGGCCGTCGAGCTTCGCGTGCAGTACGTAGGAACCGCCTTCCATGGATATCAGATCGAGTTCACGAACCGCTTGATCCTTTACATGCTTGGTCAGGTCTTGAATTTTCAAAGTCACACCTCCGGTGGCGTTCTGGAAATCAGCGCCGCTTGAAAATGGAGCTTTTATTGGCGCAAACGTTCAGTCGTTTCGGTTCAGGCCAGCCTGAACACGCCTGTCGTCAGTGCATGAAACACATTGAGCGATGTCACTGTGGGTCGGCATCGAACAACGGGCGCGCACGTCGCGCCCTCGCTTATTTGCCCAACAGCAGTGCTGCGTCGAAGCCCATCCGCAAGTTGCCCCAGTGGCGCCCCTCGAAAAAGAACGGCACATCGATTTCGGTCATAATCTCTCCGGTATCGCGCAAATAAGTCTGCAACAGAAAACGCTGTTTGTTGCCCGCAGCGCGCAGGCCGATCGGATCAGAGAACATACGTTTGTTGCGGCACACCGGCAGATCGACTTCGCGGTTGCCGGTAGGTTTTTGCGATACCCAACTGTTGTTGACCGGGCAATAACCTTTGCTGTCGACGATGAAGGTGACCTTGCCGCCGCGTGTGCCCTTGGTCAGCTTGTCGCATTCGTCCTGGCAGATTTGCGCAAAACGCTCGGTGTAGCCGGTGGTGTATTGTTTCGGATCTGTGCCGGGAATCAGCTTGTAACTCTGATCGAACAGATTGACGCCCTGCTTGTGCAGCTCGGCCAGGCGTACTTGCAGAATGTCACGGCACTGACTGGCGCGAGTAATCGCCGCATCCAGCTCGCCATGCCCAAGCACAAATCGCCCGAGCAGCGCCTGCACCTGCTCGGCCACACTGGACAGATCCCGGGTGGCGGTCGCGGAGTGCTGCATGCGCTGGTCGATGGCCTGGCTATCGGCATAGATCCGCGTTACTCGCTCATTGATCCCCGTGTTTGTGGAAGCGAACTGCTGAATGTGCGCAGCGATGTCGGCGAGCTTGTCGTTGGTCGACTCGAAATCGCCGATCATGCTCTCGAAATGGCCGGACGCACGTTCTACCACCAGCTGGGTTTCGCGGGCGCTGTGGCTGATCTGAATGGTCTGTTCGTGTGTGGAGCTGACTTCCTGAAGCATGGCGTCGATGTTGCGCGAGATGTCGTCAGTGGCTTTACTGACGTTTTGCGCCAGCGTGCGCACTTCGTCGGCCACCACCGCAAAACCTCGACCACTCTCCCCCGCCCGCGCCGCTTCGATGGCCGCGTTGAGCGCCAGCAGATTGGTTTGCGAGGAAATTTGCTGAATCAGGCCGACGATCGACTTGATGCTTGACGAGCGCTCATTCAAGCCGGAGACCAGCCCACCGAACTCATTGAGACTGCTGGATATCTGGCTGATGTTTCCAGTCACTTCCAGCAATTCGGCGTAAGAGTCGCGCGCCATGTTCAGGTTCTGCGCAGTGGTGCTGGAAATGCCCTGCGTCTGTTGCGAGACGTCTTCGATGCTGCCCACCGCCATGTTGCTCTGGTCCATCACCTCTCTGGCGAAGCGTGCCTGATCGGTCGCGCTGTCGCTGGAATCACTGATGTTCTTCAGCGAACGCGCCGACTCGACGGCGATCTGTACAGTCAGCCCCTGAATGCTGCTGATGATCTCGCGCTGTTTGGCCAGAAACAGATTGCAGGTACTGGCCAGCCCGCGAATTTCATCATGGGTGAGCAGCGGCAGATCCCTCGACAAATCACCCTCACCGCTGGCGACCTCCTCGAGCGCACGGGTCATGGACATCACTGGACGCACGATCAGGTGGCGGAAATACCAGACCATGAAGCTGACCATGACCAACGTAAACAGCGTGCTCAGCAGAATCGCGTTGCTCAGCAGATCAAGCTGGCTCTGGATCACGCCCAGCGCGACAGGGTCCGTTTGCGTACCGCGCAACTGCAGCATGATGTCGGAACGGATGTTCAGCGCCACCCAATACAGCAGGGCGCTGACCAGGACCAGCAGGAAAAGGCTTGATAGCTTCTTGGTCAGCGTGTTGAAAAACTGCTTTTCAACTGACTCATACAAAGCCTTTAACGTCTGCATTTTGCTGCTCCTGAGTACAAGGGTGATTCTCGTGCGATGGTTAACGTCTGTCGCTACCAAAGCTTTAATGCGTTCGCCTTCAGCGCAGGCGAAAAACTTCAGCCACACAGCTCACGGCGCTTTTCGCGCCGCAGAGTACTGCAGAGTTGGGCAATTTGATATCACAGCTGAAAACGATCAACCGATTGTGAAAGCTGCCCGGCCATCACCGACAGTTCATCGGTGGTACTGGCGGTCTGGACGATTACCCGGCTGTTGCCCTCGGACATGCTGGCAATCATTTCTACCTGATGGGCGATTTCATTGCTGGCCAGGCTTTGCTCGCCAATGGTGCGGGTGATGTCGTTGACCAATTGCGTGGTGCTCAATGTGGCATCCAGGATATCGCTGATCGCACGTTCCACTTCGGCGGTGACCGCCATGCCCTTGTCGACCTGAGCCACACCGGCTTCCATGCTGGTAACCGCCTCGCGGGTGCTCTGCTGAATGCGCGCGACCATGGCGGTGATTTCCTGAGTGGAAGCACTGGTGCGCCCCGCCAGGCTGCGCACTTCGTCGGCCACCACGGCAAAACCCCGGCCCTGCTCGCCAGCACGGGCAGCCTCGATGGCAGCGTTGAGCGCCAGCAGGTTGGTCTGGTCGGCAATGCCCTTGATGACCTGGATAATATTGAAGATTCCTTCCGAGTCCTTGTCCAGCGTGCGGATCACCTGAGCCGACTGCTGCGCCGAACGGGCGATGCTGTCCATATCACTAACCACCTGATGGATCACCCGACCGCCGTTCTTGGCCAGGGATTCGGCCTGACCGGCCATTTCCAGGGCTTGCCCGGCATGCCGGGTGATTTCTTCAATGCTTGCGGTCATCTCGCTGGTCGCCGCCGACATGGTGCCGGCAGCAGAACTCTGTTGCCGGCTGCTGTCGGCCACTTCATGGCAGCCACTGCTGAGCTGACGGCTCATGCCACTGACGTCATTGGCGTTGCTGCGCACCACTTCGATCATGCTGCGCAGGTCACGCTGCATGATCGCCAGGCTGCGAATCAACATGCTGGCTTCGTCACGACCACGGGGCTCGTCGATAGGGTCGCGGAGGTTGCCATGGGCAATACCATCGGCAATACGGCTGGCGGACGCGAGCGGGATCATGATGCTGCGCGTCACCCAGTGACCCTGGACCAGCAGCAGCAAAATACTGATCAAAAGCACGACCGCCAAGGTCACATTGGCACTGCTAGTGGCCTGACGGGTGCGTTCGCCGCTGGCTTTTGAGTGCCCCTCGATCAGTTCGCTCAAGGTCGACATCTGCCCTTCCAACTGCGTGAAGGCGTTGGAGAAAGTACCCAGCTCTTGCTGCGCGCGGTCCGGGCTATCGATGGCCAGCCCGACGATCCGCTCGCCCGCGCTGATATAAGCATCGAGGCTCGGCTTTATCTTGCTCAGCTCTGCCTTGATCGTGTCTGTGAGCGGCAGTTGCAGGTTATCGCTTACTACTTTGCGAAACAGCGCGGCATGCTCATTGAGCGACGCCTGCACTTCGTCACGCGTGCTGTCGCTCCTGCCCAGGCCGAACAGCATCGCTGACAGCACATCGGCACGCAGCGCGTCGTGCATCATGTCGGCTTCCAGGTGATTGCCCAGCGCAGCCATGCTGACTTCACTGTCGAGCATCGCTGCCTCTGTGCGCGTATTACCCAGATAGTTGACCAGACTGATGATCATGACGGTCAGCACACTGGTGCCTATCAGCAAGAACAGACGTAGTCTTATCGACATCCTGTAGCCCCTCCGGTCAATGAAATAACGCGAGCTGCGGATTGCTCTTATAAACAGCTTATCGACGCACGTTGCCAGATACTTAAGCCTATTTACCGGATAGTGCCGAATCGGCAGACGATAAGGTTGAACGTCCGGCCTGACGCCGCTCTGTAACGCGTCTATGGTGAAGTGAAGACATTCAATACATCCCACAGGAGCAAGCACTGTGCCAGACAAGAAGTTCGCCATCGATCTCGCCTACCGTCCCCGCCTTGCCGACCTCAAACCTCTGACGTCGACTACGACGCTGCTCGAGCCACAGGCGCTGGCCGCACCCCGTACCACACCGGCAAGCGACCTGAAAAAGCGCACCGGCTACGCCGAGAACTTCCTCGGTGATTTCATCGTGCCCTGGCCGACAGTTGACGAGGAACTTGCGCCGGATGTCTATCCTTTGAAGAACACAGGGGACCGCCTCGATTACACACACTTTTCCATCACCATGTCACGCAGTCGGCGTCTGGCGCTGTATGTCGGCGTCAACATCGATGGTGCCAATAGCGTAGAGGTCAAGCGCAGCAAGGATTCCTGGGCATTTGACGGCCGCCTGCCCGCCGAAGCGCAGATTGGCGAAAGCGTGTATGCCGACAACCTGCTGGATCGCGGCCATCTGGTCCGGCGTCAGGACCCTAACTGGGGCAAGGAAGCCGAAGTTGCCAACAGCGACACCTTCCACTTCACCAACTGCTCGCCGCAGATGGGTGCGTTCAATCAGAAGACATGGCTGGAGCTGGAGGACTACATTCTCGAAAACACACGGCGCTGGAAATCACGGGTAACGGTATTCACCGGCCCGGTGCTGCGCGACGACGACCGCAGCTACCGCAACGTCAAAATCCCTTCGGCATTCTGGAAAGTCGTGGCCTTTCTAGGTGATGACGGCAAGCCTTCGGCCAGCGCCTACATGATCGACCAGACCCGCGAGCTGGGTAAGCTGGACATCATGTTCGGGCCGCTCAAAACCTGGCAACGCAGCGTCGCGCAGATCGAGCAACTCACCGGTATCCGCTTTGGCGACCTGTCCAGCTACGACGGGTTCTCCAACGAAGAACGCCTGACAGGAACACGCATCGAAGCCCAGATCCGCGGTCCGCAGGATATTCGGGTCTGACTTGCAGATAGGCTTCCGGCACATTGAGGCTCGCGGTTACACGCAATCCGACGGACTGGCGTGCCAATGCTGTGCATTGGCGCGCCGTCAGTGGGTTCCGCGTCCTCTGACAAGGCGGTTGAATCAGCGGAAATGACGCGCTACGGCCTCCGGCGCGTCAGGTACATCCATATTGATACGGCGCCAGGCAGCCTGGGCAAAGCTGTACACCGAGAACGCGATCAGGCCCAGCGCCACGATCAGCAATACCAGGCCGCCTGCCGGCAGATCCTGCAAACCGTTGAGCGCATCTTTCATGCCCGGCGGGTGCATGGCCTGATAACTGGAACCGCTTACCGCCAGTAACGCGGCAATTTCGATGAATGCCACGCCGCGGGCGATCAGGCCGAAGCGCGATACCGGACGCACGTACTTCATGACGTCTTCATCGGCCTCGAAATACTTCTCGAAGGACGCCTTGTAGCCCTTGATGATGTGCACAATGCCCAGCCCCAGTGGCACCAGGGCGACCACGTAGACCAGCAGATTGGAGTGATCCCAGGACAGAATGGCTGCCAGCAGGTCCTTGGCCTGGCCACCCTCCGATGAGCCTCCGGAGCTCTTCAGCCCACTGACCAGCAGGCTCAGGGCAAAGAAGGCCAGAGCACCATAGGTGAAACCGCCCACCAACAGACCTCCGCGAATCACCAGCCCCTTGAACTCGCGACCATGATGATCAACGTCTCGCGTAGCCTGCAAAACGCGCCATGCCGCGAACGCCAGCAGACCGACGATCACCACCCCGACCAGAACGCCGCCGAAGGGCTGACTCAACAGCGCTTCAAGACTGCTGTGGCTGTCGGCCGGCTGCGAGGATCCTTGCGCCGCCAGTACCGCGAACAGACCGATAATCAGATAAACAACACCACGGGCGGCATAGCCGCCTCGTGCAAGTAGAACAAGGCCGCGTTGCGCCGACATAAATAACTATCCCTGAAAGTAATTACAGGAACAGACCGGGCACAGCCCTAGGGGTTCGACCCGATTGACGACGCGTCGTGTCATGCGCCGTCATCGGGCCATACGCCGTCAGGCAAACGTGGCACCGCGGGCGTTCACGAACACCGAATAAAGCGAATGGCTGCTGGCCATGAACAGCCGATTGCCCTCTCGCCCGCCGAAGCAGATGTTGGCGCAGCGCTCGGGCAGGCTGATATGGCCGATGGGCTTGCCTTGAGGGTTGAACACTCGCACGCCGTCGAGTTTCTCCATATCTGCCTTGGGATCACCATTACCGCCCCAGCCGCACCACAGATTGCCGCTCTCGTCGCACTTGATGCCGTCGATGGCTGCGTAGTCCAGGCCTTCGATGAGCTTGCGCCGTTCGCCCAGCGTGCCGTCGTCATTGACCGCTATCGCCCAGATGAGACCGTGGGGTTTGGCGCGCCCTTCGACCACGTACAAGGTTTTCTCGTCCGGCGAAAAGCACAGGCCGTTCGGACCTGCCAGATCATCGATCACCCTGGAGACTTTGCCGTTCGAGGGATCGATGCGATAGACGCCGAAGGGTTGCTCCTGTTTGACCTTTTGACCTTCGTAGTTACTTTCGGCCTGGAAGGTAGGATCGGTGAACCAGATAGACCCATCACGTTTGCAGGCGATGTCGTTGGGCGAATTGAAAGGTTTGCCCTCGAAACTGTCGGCCAGCACGGTGATGCGCCCGTTGTACTCGGTGCGCGTCACCCGCCGCCCCTCGTTGGTCGTGCTGGAGCCCTCACAAACCAGCAGCCGGCCCTGACGGTCGCGACACATGCCATTGGAAAAGTTCGAGTGCTCGCGGTACACCGACAGCTCACCCGTCACCTCGTCCCAGCGCATGATGCGATTGTTGGCGATGTCGCTGACCAGCAAGTAGCGACCGTCACCGATCCACACCGGCCCTTCGGCCCAGCGCATGCCGCTGGCCAGCTTCTCGACGCTGGCATTGAAGATTCGTATGTGGGTAAAGCTGTCGTCCAGCACACTGACCAGCGGGTCGGGGTAGCGCTGGGTCAGCGGCTGAGCACTGGAAAGACGCGGCAATGCGCCAATGGCGGCAACGGTTGCAGAAACCGCCAGCGACTGCTTGAGAAAGCCCCTGCGGCTGTGATCGGGTGTATTGCCTGACGATGAGAATTCCATGATGAGCATCCGTTATCTTTATTATCGGAAAGGCGCGCGTCTTGCGGCCGCACGTCATCCTACAAGATACCGCTGGATGGCTTGAATAATGGCCGAGTGCGATCAGATTGCGTTGAGCATTATCTGCCAGCTCTCTTATTTGCTGCTGACTGCCGTTCTGCTCTGAACTTGTCAAGCATTTTAGCTGCGGTGCCTACAAGAAACGCCGATGGCACCAGCATTACGAATACCATCAAGGCAAGGAGCATGAACTCTCCATCCTCGCCACCGATTATGCCCAGGGTATTTGTAGCCGAAACATACAGATCGAGGCCTGCTTCAGTTTGAAGTAGCCAGCCCAACAGACCCCATGCGACGAGCCATTTGGTAAGCAGTACAGAAAGCGCCAGAATCAGCACACTGTGAAAGATGAGTTTCATTATTTTTTTCATTCTGGATTGTTCACTACTCACTAAAAACAGATACATCTATTACGCCATAATACTTCAGATTCGTTCCCGGAAGCGTTTCACCGCGCTGACTGCGAAGATACTTCTTGAGCTCATCGAATCCAACCTGAGAGTTAAGGGTGATACAGCCTTGGCTTATACCACGCGGCCCAACGGGATGGAGTCTAAAGGCGCCACGCCTTATATTATCAATGGTGGTCTGATCATCAACCTCTCCATCATCCCTGTAAAGAGCGAACCACTCCCCCCGGTCCGTACCAGCTATAAAATCCTGTATGGGCTCTTTAATCCAACCGAGATGCCCCCCACTTTGCCGATCAACGATGAAATATCGC
The DNA here is from genome assembly GCF_017833005.1 of Pseudomonas sp. PvP027. NCBI lineage: Bacteria > Pseudomonadati > Pseudomonadota > Gammaproteobacteria > Pseudomonadales > Pseudomonadaceae > Pseudomonas > Pseudomonas sp. PvP027. Next base: position 800,806 of record NZ_JAFIBK010000001.1, read on the forward strand.
CCCGCTGGAATGGCACCCTTTTTTTCCACAGACTGATACTGCGGGCTATTAACAAAAGGAACGCCCATACCTGAAAACGCTTCATAGCTAGCATGTCCGCAACGCAAATGACTTGTAGGCTTACCATTTAACAAAAAACGGCAGTATGCAATATTAGGATTATCAGACATTGGGCACCCGTCTCTTGCCAAGATTAAGCATAGACTTTATTTTTTATGCCGTCCCATCCACCCGCGACCTGTCCGCCACCTTGGCCATCGGAACGCTTTTGCTGTGTATAGAGCATTTTTATACGCCCATAATTAAGACGTATTGTTTCAGTGGGAAATCCATTCTCGGCAGCGCCATTAGCATTGAGCGATACGGAAGAAATCATGACTTCTTCCAGTTTTATTTCTAGATATTTAATTTTTTCTTCACCCGCCCGATTTACTGCAATAGTCACCTCATTAAAGTGCTTCCCACTGCAACAAGCCTCGTGCAGCTTGGGGGTAGATTTATCTACTGTTTTGCGAAAAAAGAAGTCACTCATAGTGGTTCGTCCGCTGCTCGCTCCACCAGCGCTAGTCGTCGACACTGAAGCTGACTGACTGGCACCCACATCAAAGTCGGAAAGCTCAATCCAGTTTTTGAACACTTCATCAAACGATTCGCCCGGAATACCTTCGATGTGCATATAGGTATCAAATGCCATGTAACGCTCCTTGTCGATACATTAAAAACAGCTCAACGGCCTGGCCTTTCAAGCCTGTAACGCTCTTTAGCCCAGCTGAAACTACATCGGTTTACTGACTACCAGACTACCTGAACTGCGATCACCCACTCCATCATCCCGGTCCGAAGATCATGAGGGACTCATCGCAAAATTGTGTTTAACAATAAACATTCATTTGTTTGTGGCGCGTCACGTGAAGGGTACCGACGCCAGGCGCCGTTCCCCGTTTTATGTGGTTGATCAGTACTGCGAGCAATACCGGCATAAGGTATCGTGACCATCTTTCCCTCTACACTCCAAGGTCCACCATGCCATCCAGCAAACGCGAACAGGCCCGGACAGATCGGCGTCTGGTGAGCGCTCTGACGCACGCCTGCGAGACCGCCAAGGCCGAGATGCCCGGTTTTTGCTGGCTGACTCATGAAGTCGATTACGCGGCGTTCCCGGCCAGCCTGCAGGTGGTGTGGGTGTTTGATACGCTGGCCGACAAGAACGCTGCGCTGGCCCGCGGGCTGGTGGAGCGGATGATCGGGCTGACGGTAGAGGCACTTGACGATGCTCAGGTCAGCCTGTCGAATCCATCGGCCCATGTGCATGTTGACTGCGAAGAGCTGTGCCTGCGCGAGAACGCGGGCGACTGGCAGCAGCGCATCAAACGCAAATACGCCAGACGAGGTTGAGCATGGCCAAGGACATCGAAAACCCGTGCATTTCCGTATGCCAGCTCAGCGGCGATTTGTGCGTGAGCTGCGGGCGCACCAAGGACGATATCCGTAAGTGGAAGCGCATGAAACGGCCTCAAAAAATGGCTGCCGTGCAACGTGCGACCCAGCGGCTGAAAAGCCTGCAGAAAAAGAGCATTTGAAGCCTAAATTTCATCTTCGGTGTGGAAACTTCTTTAAAACGGCCCGGGTCAGTATTACCCGTGACTCGGTTGCCTGGGGTCGGACGAATTACAGGAACTTCACTCTTGGTCAGTCATGCAGATCGCCGCAACACCCTTTCACTGGATAGCCTGAACTTCTTCCTTGCCGATGTCCGCGATGGCCTGGGCCCGTACCTGGCGATCTATCTGCTGGCGGTGCACAAATGGGACCCGGCCAGCATCGGTGTGGTGATGACCATTGCCGGCATTGCCGGGCTGCTGACCCAGACACCAGCCGGGGCGCTGATCGACCGCACGCCTTACAAGCGCGCCATGATCGGTGTGGCGGCCTTGCTGGTGACGCTGAGTTGCCTGATTCTGCCCTTCACTTCGTCTTTTTCCATTGTTGCCCTGACCCAAGCGTTGAGCAGCATCGCGGCCTCGGTATTTGCACCGGCCATCGCGGCCATTTCGCTGGGCATCACCGGGCCCAAAGCGTTTACCCGCCGTACCGGGCGCAACGAAACGTTCAACCACGCAGGTAATGCCTGCGCAGCCCTTCTGGCTGGCGGCTTCGCCTATCTATTCGGGCCTATTGCGGTGTTTTACCTGATGGCCGCGATGGCGCTGGCGAGTATTGTCGCGGTCAGCTTTGTTTCCGCAGACGCCATCGATCACGACGTGGCTCGGGGCTTTGACGCCAGTCACGACGTCAGTGGTCATCAACCTTCGGGCCTTTCTGCGCTGTTAAGCAACAAGCCGCTGCTGATGTTCGGTATCTGCTGCGCCCTCTTCCATCTGGCTAACGCGGCGATGCTGCCGCTGGTAAGTCAGAAGCTGTCACAGATCAACATGCAAATGGCAACGCCGCTGACCTCGGCGTGCATCGTTGCAGCCCAACTGGTGATGGTACCGGCCGCGCTGCTGGTAGGCATGAAAGCCGATGTCTGGGGGCGTAAGCCGCTGTTGCTGGCCGGCTTTCTGTTCTTGCCGATTCGAGGTGTGCTTTACACCCTTTCCGACGATCCCTATTGGCTGGTGGCGGTGCAGATGCTCGACGGCATCGGCGCGGGCTTGTTCGGTGCCCTGTTCCCATTGATGGTCAAGGACCTCACTCAAGGCAGCGGACGTTTCAACGTGAGCCTTGGGGCGCTGTCGACGCTGTTCGGGCTGGGCGCAGCGCTGAGCAACAGCCTGGCGGGTTTTGTCGTGCATGCAGCAGGTTACAGCGCAGCATTTCTCACCCTTGCCGGTGTGGCAGCGGTCGCGTTCTGCCTGTTGTGGCTGACCGTGCCGGAGACCCTTTCACCCTCGCATAACCAACCCGGGCTCAAACCGGAAAATGCCGTGGGCGCGTGAAACGCCTTAGTCCACCGTAACCGCTCTGACCTGCCAGCCCTCGCGCTGGCGGGTCGCGACGACCAGACCACCTCCTTCACCTTGCATGCCGCCGACCCAACGCCCTGCTTCGTCCCACAGACCGCTGCGCCCCGCCGACAGCCAGCCGCCAGTTGCCCCGCCATGATTGGCCATCAACACCGGCAGCGAGTGACGGCGGGCATGCCCCGAAAGCAGTCCGGCATCGTATTCATAGCCGCCCGGCGAGATCAGCACACTGGCTGCGTACAGCCAGGCTCCACCTTGTGCCATGCGTTGCGCGTGCTCGGCGTGGCTGAAGTCTGCACATACGCACAGACCGATTCGGTGCTGATCAAGTAGCAGATAGCAGTCCTGATTGCCGGCAGTGAATACGGCGTCTTCACCGGGATGCAGGTATTGCTTGGCATAGGCGATGACATCGCCCGCAGCGGTGAAGGTCAATGCGCCTATCAGGACACTGTCGCTCGGCCCCCTGAGTGGCACGCCAACGGTGGTCGTCAATTGCAATTTCACAGCCAGTGCCGCGAGCGGCGCCAAACGCGCATCGTCGGCAAGCAGGGCCAGCTCGCGAGCCAGATCCGGTTCGTAGCCTGTCAGTGACAGCTCGGGAAACAGCAAGTAACTGGCGCCCAGTTCAGCAGCACGTTGCATGAACGCCAGGTGCCCGGAGAGGTTGTGCTGGATATCTCCACGTCTAGAGCAGGATTGGGCAGCGGCGAGTATTGGAAACGTCATTGGCTCTTCAGAGAAGACAGGATTGGCAGACGCGAGCTTAGCCCGACTCGCAGCCGGTTCACACATAGTTACATTTTCACTCACGACCAATGTTGTACGACGTCTTATCTTGTCTGGCAGTGACTGACATCTCATTACAATAAAAAATGGAGATTCACCGCATGCCGCATACCCCGTCTCTCAAAGAAACGGCCACGCCAGTAGCCGAACCCCGTCTCAAGAAACTTGCCAAGCTATTGGGGCCCGGCATTATCGCCGTGCTGTCCTGGCTGGGCGCGGGCGACCTGATCACCTCATCGGTTGCGGGCGCCAGTTATGGCTACGCCATGATGTGGGTACTGGCCATTTCGCTGCTGCTCAGGTTCCTGATCGTCAACATCATCGCCCGCTTCCAGCTCTGCAATAACCAGGGCATGACCATCCTCCAGGGTTATGCGCAACTGCACCCGCTGTTCGCCTGGTTCATGCTTGCCTACGCATTGCTGATGGGCCATTTGATCAACGCCTATATGATCAAGGGCGCCGGCGAGGCGCTTGCCATGCTGCTGCACATCAACCAGCCACTGCTCTGCTCCGTTGCCGTGGTGATTGCCGTGTGGCTGCTGGTGGGGCGCAATATCTACGCAATGATCGAAGGCGTGATGAAGGTGCTGCTGGCCATCATGACCCTGGCGTTTCTGACCCTGGCGATCATGTCCGGGCCCGATGTCACCGGCATCATCAAGGGCACCATCGGCTTCAGCATCCCACCCGATGAAGGCGTGCACGGCGCGCTGCTGGTAGCGGTCTCGGTGATCGGTGCCGTGGCCGGGTCCATCGCCAACTTCGTCCACCCTTACGTGATGCGTGAAAAAGGCTGGACCGGCCCCGAGCACAAGCGCATCCAGCGCAACGATCTGCTGTTCGCGGTGATCGTCGGCATCATCATCAACCTGGCCATCTGGGTGGTAGGCGTCGAAATCCTGCGGCCCAACGGCATTCAGGTCAATACCCTGGCCGACCTGGGCAAGGCACTGGAAATCTTCTTCGGCCCGCTGGGCTGGTACATCTTCTTCATCGGGGTGTTCGCCACGCTGTTTGCCAGTATTTCCGGCAAGACCACAGCCTTTCCGATGCTGATCACCGATGCCTTCCAGCACATCCAGCCCAAGCGCCGCGAACGCTACGGCAAAGTGTTTCACAACGACCCGATGCACCGCTGGTTCATGCTGTTCATTCTGGTCACCCCGCTGATCTGGTCGCTGCCCGGCATGCCGGACTTCGTGACCCTGACGCTGGGTGTCAATGCGCTGAATATCATCGGGTTGCCCGTCATCTCGCTGGGGCTGCTGATCATGTCCAATCAGAAGTCACTGTTGAGCAAGGAATACCGCAACAACTGGTTCGAAAACATCGCGCTGACCTTTGCCACCGGACTGGCGTTGTGGGTGGCATTTCAACTCGGGACAGAGTTGCTGGCATGAGTGAGCAAGGTCCATTTCCTCGACTGAAATGGACCTTGCACGTTACCCCCTTTCCCACCACGTGAATCCTGAGCATCAACCCGGGATCCCTGCTGATAGATGCCGCGTTTACATCTCCCTTAACAAACAGCAATAATTCTCAAAAGAGATGTTATATTGTATCTATTATCATCAGGAAGTCTCACATGTCGTCTCGTAGAATCGCGTCTCTGGCAGGCTTGGCAATCGGGGTTTTTGGTAATACGGGTTACGCGGAGGAAAGCCCGCAGACCATTGAACTGGAAAGCGTCAACGTCACTTCCGACTATCAGTACGAAACGGCGACCAGCCCGGTCCAGGGCTATCGCGCCACCCGCTCGGCCACGGCCACCAAAACCGATACCGCCATCGCGGATATTCCGCAGTCGATCAGCGTGGTGCCTGCTTCAGTGCTCAAGGACCTCGGCAGCAACAATGTCGAGCGCGCGCTGGATTTTGCCGGGGGCGTATCGAAGCAGAATAACTTCGGCGGCCTGACGCTTTACGAGTACAGCATCCGCGGCTTTACCACGTCCGAATTCTACAAGGACGGCTTCAGCGCCAACCGCGGCTACCCTGCCACGCCGGATGCCGCAAACATCGAGCGTATCGAAGTGCTGAAAGGCCCCGCCGCCAGCCTGTACGGGCGTGGCGATCCGGGCGGCACGGTCAACATCGTCACCAAAAAACCGCAGCGTGAAGCCTTTACCACCTTGCAGACCAGCGCAGGCAGTTGGGATCGCTATCGCACCGCGCTGGACGTCAACACGCCGCTGGATGAAGAAGGCAATCTGCTTTCGCGGGTCAATCTGGCTGTCGAAGACAACAACAGCTTTCGTGACCATGTAGAGAGCAAACGGGTGTTTGTCGCCCCGTCCTTCAGTTGGCAATTGAACCCTGACACCAGTCTGCTGGTGGAAACCGAGTTTGTGCGCCACACATCGACTTTCGACCGAGGCGTGGTCGCCCCCAATAACAAGTGGAGTGGCGTATCCCGCTCGACCTTCCTCGGCGAGCCGGACGATGACATCGATAACGACAACAACATGGTCCAGTTCGCGCTGGACCACCAGCTCAACGATGTGTGGTCGCTGCGTCTGGCCAGCCATTACAAACAGGGGGAGATGTCGGGTTTTGCCAGCGAGGCGCGCCCGCTGAACGCCGACGGGCACACTGTCAATCGCCGTTATCGTGAGCGCGACAACAACTGGCATGACAGCATCACCCAGTTGGAGTTACGCGGTCGTTTCGACGGCATGGGGGTCGAGCACGAAGTGCTGATCGGCACCGAGTACGAGAACTATCGCAAGAACGAACGCGTCACGACCATCGCCGGCAGCCCCTACGCCATCGACATCTACAACCCGGTCTACGGCCAGCCGAAACCTGCTGGCGCACGCTCCGGTACTGATTTTTACGAGCATGTCGAAAGTCGTGCGCTGAACCTGCAGGACCAGATTGTCTTTACCGACAAACTGCGCGGCATGATCGGGGCACGCTACGAACACTTTGATCAACAGGTCGATGATTTCACCACCAACGCCACCTCAGGGCAGCGCCAGGACGCTTTCACTCAGCGCGCCGGACTGCTTTATCAGCTCACCCCGCAGGTAGGCCTGTTCGCCAACGCCTCCACCTCGTTCAAACCCAACAATGGCCTGGATGCCGCCGGCAAAACCTTCGACCCGGAAGAAGGCGTCGGCTACGAGGTCGGCATCAAGAGTGAATTGTTTGACGATCGCCTGAGCACGACCCTCGCCGCCTTTCATATCGAGAAGGAAAACGTTCTCGCCCTGGATCCTGGCACCGACACCAATCGTGCGGTGGGCAAAGCTCGCAGCCAGGGTTTCGACCTGCAGTTTACCGGGCAGGTCAGCGAAGCCATTCGGGTCATCGGTGCCTTCGCCTACATTGACGCCGAAGTGACCAAGGGCGACCAGACCATTCCCACTGGCAGTCGCATCCTCGGCGTCGCCAAACACAGCGGCAGCCTGCTGGGCGTCTATGAGTTCCAGGAAGGCGCATTGCGCGGCTCGGACGTGGGCGCTGCGTACACCTACGTCGGCGACCGCTCGGGGCAGTCGGGCTCTGACTTCGAACTGCCGGCCTACCAGACCGTAGACCTGCTGGCGCATTACAAAGCCAGCGACAACGTCACGGTGGGTCTGAACCTGAACAACATTTTCGATGAAAAATACTACGAGCGCTCCTACAGCAACTACTGGGTCGCGCCTGGCGAACCGCGCAACTTCACGGTCAGCCTGACCCTCAGTCTCTGACGCCCATGACCACCCGATTCACAACACCCCGCTCCCAACAACAAGGATGCATCATGCTTTCAAGCAAACCTTTCCTGGCCCTGGGCCTGCTCGGCGCTTTGTTCGCCAGTCACGTCAATGCGCACGGTCTGTGGACCGAACAGCGTCGCGGCAATATCGAAGTGGTCTACGGTCATGGCGCGGAAGACAATGCCTTCAAGGCACAGAAGGTCAGCGGTGCGTGGGCCTACGACCTGCAGGGCAAAATGATCCCGGTGACGGTACAACGCCTTGAAGACCACGCGCGTCTGGTGCCGCTCAAGCCGCCTGCGGTAATGAGCGTAGCGCTGGATAACGGCATGTGGACGCGCAACGCCGAGAAGAAATGGATCAATGAAGGACGCAGCAAAGTGCCCAACGGCACCGACTCCATCCACACCTTCAAATACAGCGTGGCCATTTATGCCGAAGGCGCGCATCTGCCAGCATTCAACAAGCTGAATTTCGTGATCGTGCCGCAGACCGACCCCTTGAAAGTCGGCGCAGGCAAACCACTGCCGGTGCGCGTACTGATCGACGGCAAACCTGCCGCCGGTATCAAGCTGATCGGCGATTACCGCAGCGCACCGGACGTCGTCAGCGCCGAAACCGATGCACAAGGCCTGGCCAGCGTCATCGTGCGTAATGAGGGGCTGAATGTCATCGCGGCCGAGGTCACGCTACCCGTCAAGGACAACGCCGACATCGCCGAACGCGGCTTGTTTACCTCGCTGACGTTTGTCGGTGAGGCGCATCACGACTGACTGTGTTTTAACAGTGCATCTCAACACGATGAGTATTGAGATGCACTGTGCAGATAGCCCTCTAAAATCAAATATCTTTAAGACGTAAGAGAAACGACTACCGACTCAACTGATGGAGAATAGTCAGATGAACTTCCAGATCAAGTTTCACCAGATTCTGCAGTGTTACGGACCCTCCTAGAACCAACGCTGGCTGAAATCCGTACATCTCGTCGTCATTCAAACGCCCCAGCTTTTGTACCGCGCGCTCAAACAAAGGCATGCCGTCACTATCCTCCATATCGTAATCTTCCGGATCAGACATCGCGAAGAATGATTGAATGGCCTGGTCAGGATCATCGCATGGAACGTCGGCTTCATCCGCCAGTGAAACTATATAATCGCCCGGGCAAGACACGACGATTTTTCTGCCATATTTTTCTCCCCAAGCGTACAAATCACCGAACGCACTTCGTGCGACAACATGATAATTATCAATGCTGGAGAATTTTGTACCGGAAAGCCACATATCTAACAGGTGCTTATAATCATCCGGGTTTACGGTCCAGAACAAACCATCCGCATAACCACACCAGCCTTCGCTGCGCCAGTAATCAAGCAAGACATCCGGCAAAACACCTTTGTATTTCTCTATGACTGACTCCAACGCAGAACGAACCTTTACAGGCTCACCCATTGCCTCAACGAATATTTCAAAACTTTCGTCTCTCACGGCGCAGTTGCTCCCCTTAACACATTAAGCCTTACATTTAATTTCGCACTACCATTACCGTCAAGCATAGCACTTTCAACAGCATCATCCAAGGCACTAAGTCTGCTGGACCAACTTCCTCCTATAGAAGAGTTTACACTTGAGTCCCCCATCCTAACGGGATTCGGATTCAACCAACCGCCCGCAACCATATCCGGTTCATGAAGTGCAGCAACGGTTGACCTTACGTCCTTCGCTCGCGCTTTTGCCTGAATTATCGCCTCCCTGATGTCAACACCTTTTTTTACAAGCGTTTTTTGTATTTTCTCCGCAATCTCTCTTTCCAGCTGCTTGCCCATCCTCCGCTGCATAGCGTCAGCAGCAGGATTTCTACCAAAGCTTTTGTATGAGTCCCTTGCTGACTTGAACTCTTCGGCCGTCATATTGTTGATTGCATCTTGCTGTGCTTTTAACTGAGCACTGTAACTCTTTAAGAACTTTTGTTTCTCCACTGAAGACATTTCTTTAAAGCGCGGATTCTCATAGGGATTGAAGTCTTTTATGTTTAACTCTTCGAGCCTTTCGAGACGATTAGTTTTAGGCTTCGGCTTTGATGGTTCCGCGTCGCCTTCGGCCTGTTTAAAAGTGAACTTAGGTGAGTCTACAGGTTGAAAATCCGGGTGTACTAAAAGTTTCTGTTCGTTTTTGGCCAGCCAGTCTGCAAGCCTACGGTTCGAAATCTCGCTTCGGAGTTTTGCACTGCGCGCTGCTAGACTCTCTACTCCGCTCGTAAGGCCAGATTTAATCTGCCCGCGAGTCAAATATGTCACTATTGCAGTTAACAACAGCGTTACGAACTGCTCCTGCCCTCTCGCTAAAAGCCGAGAAGCTGAATCGATGGCGTACTCCCTACGCGCCCTGGCGCCGCCAGTTGGATCTACACCAACGGATGTTTCCCGATCTGCACTCCAAGCGGTGGTTATACCATCCTGAAGCGTTAATAGACATTCAGGCAGGCCTTTATAAAAATATTCAGCAATCGAATACAAACCCAGCCCGGAAAGAATTAAACTGCCGACTTGAAGCCCTACACCCCCTCCCACTACCAAGCCGGGTCCAGCGCCTGCTCCTAAGAAAAAACCTCCCGCAACACCGCCTACAATCGAGCCGATAGCCACGCTACCACCAAGTATTAAAGCTACCTCTCTCGAAATTTGCACCAGCACATCAACAATTTGATCAATATCAAGATCGACCCAGCGCCTTCTCAGACGCTCTAGAACCATCGGATATGAGTGATTAAGCGCCTCCCTGACCGAATCAATCCGCCCCCCACCCAAATAACCATAAGTTCTATCAAAGCCAGAACTAATACGTCTTGTAAAACCATGCCACTCCGGTTCAGCCTGAGCCCAAGACTGGTGAAACGCTTGATTCAGATCATCAAATTTATCAGTGAGGTTTCTCTCTATCTCATCCCAATGCGGGACATCTTTCAATATCATCATATGCGCAAATTATCCATTGCTAGACTGAAGACCCACATTTCCATGGCTAAATACCGCCTGAACATGATTAATACCTCAAAAAATAATTCAGGGCAAAGACACAGCTATATAAAACCGCTGCCTTCCTGAAAAATGTGAACATATCGATACTCTAGGGAATCTCCGAACAAGTCTTCAAATGTGCTGAAATACGCCTGACCACCTGATCCGAGCCGCCCATGAGCCAGATGAGCTTTTCCGATTTCGAATATGCCGGTAAGCGCAAGCAGACACGCCGCGAACGCTTCCTCGCCGAGATGGATCAGGTCGTGCCCTGGACAGGTCTACTGGGCCTGATCGAACCGTTCTACCCCAAGGCCGGCGGAGGCAGAAAACCTTATCCTCTGGAAACCATGCTGCGCATTCATCTGCTGCAGAACTGGTTCTCCCTGAGCGACCCGGCCATGGAAGAAGCGCTCTACGAAATCACGCCCATGCGCCAGTTTGCACGCCTGACCTTGAGCGCCCCGATACCTGAAGACACCACGATCATGAACTTCCGGCACCTGCTGGAAAAGCATCAACTGGCCCCTGCGATCCTCGCGGTCATCAACGGTTATCTGCAAGAGAAAGGCCTGTCCCTGCGCCAGGGCACCATCGTCGATGCCACCATCATTCATGCCCCTTGCTCGACCAAGAACGAGGAAGGAAAGCGTGATCCCGAGATGCATCAGACGAAGAAAGGTAACCAATACTTCTTCGGGATGAAGGCGCATATCGGCGCCGATGCGGAGTCGGGCCTGGTTCATCATGTTCATGGCACTGCGGCCAATGTGGCCGATGTCACGCAGGTCGCCGAACTGCTCCACGGCGAAGAAAACGCGGTGTATGCAGACGCGGGATACACCGGTGTCGAGAAGCGTGAAGAGCATGAAAATCGTGAGGTCATCTGGCAAATCGCTGCGCGGCGCAGCACGTATTCCAGGCTCAATAAACGCAGCGTGCTCTACAAGGCCAAGCGCAAGATCGAGTACTGCAAAGCTCAGACACGGGCCAAGGTCGAGCATCCGTTTCGCGTAATCAAGCGTCAGTTTGGCTACGTGAAAGTGCGCTTTCGTGGGCTGATGAAAAACACAGCTCAGCTGACCACGCTGTTCGCCCTGTCGAATCTGTGGATGGCTCGAAAACAGCTGATGGGTATGGGTGAGTTGCGCGTTTAACACGGAAAACCGGGCGGAAACGCCCTCAACGCGCGCTGCATCAGGCCATTTTCAGCAAATAGCGCTGGGTGCCGGGCAAATTGCGACTCGCCGCCGCTGCGCAGCAAGTTGATCGGAGCATCCCTAGATAAATTCTTTTATTTTCCCTGGCTCTTAGCTCCTAGCTCCCACAGCTAACGTGGGTACGTCGTTTCGCGACGGCATGTGAGGACAGCACTGATCGGCGATTACCGCAGCGCACCGGACGTCGTCAGCGCCGAAACCGATGCACAAGGCCTGGCCAGCGTCATCGTGCGTAATGAGGGGCTGAATGTCATCGCGGCCGAGGTCACGCTACCCGTCAAGGACAACGCCGACATCGCTGAACGCGGCTTATTTACCTCGCTGACGTTTGTCGGTGAGGCGCATCACGAGTAACCCCCCTTCCTGCTTTCGGAAAACGCCTGCTGCAGGCGTTTTCTGTCTTCAGGAGCGTGAGCCTGAGCTCCGCTCCCCCGGCTGCCTCGCCCCTCCATATTCCCTTTAGTAAACAAAGTTTCCAGAAACCTCTGGACGCTGGATTTCCTTTCGCCTATAAAACAGCCTTCAAGAATATTAAATTCCTGTAGAGAATTTTATTCATCGACGAAACACCTCTGCATCTGACCTTTTTCGCCCTGCGCCAAACTGCCGCCACCCTTCAGAGGACACGCCATGCAACACGAGAAGAACCATTTCATCCTGAAGATCAGCTGCCCGGCGACCTCCGGCATTGTCGCGGCGGTGACTTCCTACCTGGCTGGCAACAGCTGCTACATCGGTGAAATGGCCCAGTTCGACGATGAGTACAGCGGTACTTTTTTCATGCGCGCAGTGTTTCGCTTCAACGATGGTCATGAGGGCGACATCCAGCAGTTGAAAGCCGGCTTCGACGCTGTGGCCAACGACTTTGCCATGCAGTGGGAGCTGCATGACACGCGCCGGCCGATGCGTGTGCTGCTGATGGTCAGCAAGTTCGATCACTGCCTGACCGACCTGCTGTACCGCTACCACAAGGGCGAAATGGACATGACCATCACCGCCATCGTCTCCAATCACCTGGACCTGCGGCCGATGGCCGAACGTGAGGGTATTCGCTTCATTTACCTGCCCGTGACCAAAGAGACCAAGGCTGCGCAGGAAGCCGCGCTGATGAAGGTGGTCGATGAGACCGGCACCGAGCTGGTGGTGCTGGCGCGCTACATGCAGATTCTCTCCGACGACCTGTGCCAGCAACTGGCGGGTCGGGCGATCAATATCCATCACTCGTTTCTGCCGGGCTTCAAAGGCGCCAAGCCCTACCACCAGGCTTACGAGCGCGGCGTGAAGCTGATCGGCGCCACCGCGCATTACGTCACCAGCGACCTGGACGAAGGTCCGATCATCGAACAGGAAGTGCAGCGCGTCGATCACGTCTACCTGCCTGCCGATCTGGTCGCGGCGGGACGCAATAACGAAACCATTGCGCTCTCGCGGGCAGTCAAATATCACCTGGAGCACCGCGTGTTTCTCAACACGGATCGAACGGTGGTGTTCCGATGAGTGCACACATCATCGACGGCAAGGCCGCCGCCGCTCGCGTTCTGCAGCAGATCAGACACGACGTAGAAAACTTGAAGGCCGAAGGGATCGAACCGGCACTGGCGGTCATTCTGGTCAGTAACGACGCGGCCAGTGAAGTCTACGTACGCAACAAGATCCTGCGCGCCGAGGAAGCCGGCATTCGCTCGCTGGAACACCGTCTGCCGGCCGACAGCAGCCAGGCCCGCTTACTGGCGTTGATTGCCGAATTGAACGCCGACAACACGGTGAACGGCATTCTCCTGCAACTGCCCTTGCCCGCTCACCTAGAAGAAAACCGCGTCCTGCAGGCTATAGATCCGGGCAAGGACGTTGACGGTTTTCACAGTGAGAACGTCGGTGGCCTGAGTCAGGGACGCAATGTACTGACGCCCTGCACGCCCAGCGGCTGCCTGCACTTGCTCGAAGAAACCTGCGGCGATCTGAGCGGCAAGCATGCGGTGGTGATCGGTCGTTCCAACATCGTTGGCAAGCCCATGGCCGCCCTGCTGCTGCAAGCGCATTGCTCGGTGACGGTGGTGCATTCCCGAAGTACCGACGCCAGGGCCTTGTGTCAGTTGGCCGACATCGTCGTGGCGGCGGTTGGCCGTCCGCGCCTGATCGATGCCAGCTGGCTCAAGCGCGGCGCGGTGGTGATCGACGTCGGTATCAACCGCATCGAGGACCACGGCCGTAGCCGCCTGGTGGGCGATGTGGATTTCGACAGCGCCAGCGAAGTCGCTGCTGCCATCACCCCGGTTCCAGGCGGCGTCGGCCCGATGACCATCGCTTTTCTGATGAAAAACACCGTGACTGCTGCCCGGCAGCAGGCCCACGCGCAACGCAGCCAATCGGAGGCCGTATGCCTTTCAACCTGTTGAAATACGGGCTCAGCTCGGAGTACCCGGTAGAGGTAGATCTGCCTGCGCCCAAGGAACTCAAGTCCTCCTACGACGTGGTGATCATCGGCGGTGGCGGGCATGGTCTGGCCACCGCTTACTACCTGTCGAAATACCACGGCATCACCAATATCGCCGTGCTGGAAAAAGGTTACCTGGGCGGCGGCAATACGGCGCGCAACACGGCGGTGATTCGCTCCAATTACCTGACCAGCGAAGGCGTGAAGTTCTATGCCGAGTCGGTGAAGATGTTTCAGGGCCTGTCCAACGAGTTCGACTTCAACATCATGTACTCCGAGCGCGGCCAACTGACCCTCGCGCATACCGATGCCACGGTCCGCTCGTTTCGCCAGCGCGCCGAGGTCAACAAGCATTTCGGCGGCCGCACCGAGATGATCGACCGCCAGCAGATCCGCGAACTGGTGCCGAGTCTCAATCTGGACCCCGGCCATCTGCCGGTTCTGGCAGGCCTGTGGCACATCGACGGCGGCACCGCCCGGCATGACGCGGTTGCCTGGGGCTACGCCAAGCAGGCGGCCAAGCGCGGTGTGGAGATTCATCAACTGACCGAAGTGCAGGAACTGGTGATCGAGAACGGCACCCTCACTGCGGTGAAGACCAATCGCGGCACCATCCAGTGCGGATGCGCCGTGCAGGCGGTGGCAGGCATGAGTTCGCAGATGATGAAGAAGGCCGGGATTCGCTCGCCGATTCAGACCTTCCCCCTGCAGGCGATGGTCACTCAACCCTTCAAACCCTTCCTCGACCCGCTGGTGAGTTCGTCCGCCCTGCACTGCTATGTGCAACAGACCAGCCGTGGCGAAGTGGTGTTTGGCGGTGGCTCTGATCCCTACCCGTTGTTCAACAGCCGCTCGACGCTGGACCTAAAGGAAAGCCTGCTGGCCCACGCCATCGAGATGTTTCCGTTTCTGGCCAACGCCAAACTGATGCGCCAATGGGCCGGGATCACCGACATGACCCCGGATTACAGCCCGATCATGGGCCTCTCTCCGGTCAGGAATTACTACCTGGATGCGGGCTGGGGCACCTGGGGCTTCAAGGCGACGCCGATCTGCGGCAAGACCATGGCTGAACTGGTGGCCAGCGGCGGCAAGGTACCCGAGTTGATCAAGCCATTCGCGCTCGAACGCTTCTCGACCTTTCAGCAAGTCAACGAAATGGGCGCAACAGCGGCCAGCCACTGACGGAGAGCGACACATGAAAATCATGACCTGCCCGCTCAACGGGCCGCGCAACATCAGCGAATTCACCTACGGCGGGGAATTCAAACACATGCCCGACCCGCAAACCTGCAGCGACAGCGAGTGGGCCGATTACGTGTTCAACAGTGAGGACACGCTGGGCGTGGTACGCGAGTGGTGGATGCACACCCCCTCCAGCTACTGGTTCCTGGCCGAGCGCCACACCGGCAGCGACGAGATCATCCGCACTTTCGACCCACGAGAACTATTTACCGCACGTATCGACTTCGCCACTCTCGCCTCCAAGGAGATCGCAGGATGACCACCCCAGCCCGCCTGCCCGCGCCCATGGGCCTGCTGATCGATCGCACTCAGCCGCTCACGTTCAGCTTCGATGGCAAAACCTATCAGGGCCTGCAGGGCGACAGCATCGCCAGTGCCCTGCTGGCCAACGGTCGCTTCCTGCTTTCGCGGTCGTTCAAGTACCACCGTCCGCGCGGCCCGCTGACCATGGCCGGACAGGACGCCAACAGCCTGATCCAGTTGCCTCACGAGCCCAACGTAATGGCCGACACCGTTGCCCTGCAGGACGGCTTGCAGGCCTCCGGGCAGAACTTCAGCGGCTCGCTGGACAATGACCGGGACGCGTACCTGGGCAAGTTCTCGAAGTTCATGCCGGTGGGTTTCTATTACCGCTCGTTCTACAAGCCCAAGGGCATGTGGAAAGTCTGGGAACCGATCATTCGCAAGAAGGCCGGCCTTGGCGTGCTGGACCTGACGTTCCAGCCCGAGTACTACGACAAGGCCTACTTGTTCACGGATCTGGCGGTGATCGGCGCGGGACCTGCCGGCATGCAGGCGGCACTGAGCGCCGCAAAAGCCGGCGCCAAGGTGTTGCTGATTGAACAGCAGCCCATCCTCGGCGGCTCGCTGGCCTATGCACGCTTCGATGTCGACGGCCTGCGTGCCGAACAGCTGCGGCGTGAACTGGTCGCTGCGGTAGAAGCGCATGACAATATCGAGGTGCTCAAGCAAGCGACCTGCAATGCCTGGTTCACCGACAACTACCTGCCGGTGATTCAGGGCAAGCGTTTGTACAAGGTGCGCGCCACGCACTGTCTGGTGTGCAGCGGCTCGCTCGATCAGCCGGTGATTTTCCGCAACAACGACCTCCCCGGCGTCATGCTGACCAGCGCCGTACAGCGTCTGATCAAGTTATACGCCGTCAAGCCCGGCAAACGCGCGGTGGTGCTGACCGGCAATGATGACGGTTACCTCGCCGCACTGGATTTGCACGATCAAGGCGTCGACGTGGTCGCAGTTGCCGACATGCGCAGCGGCCCGTCGGACCGGACGCTGCGGCTTGCGCTGGAGAAGCGCGGGATCGTCTGCCACGTGAATACGACGGTTTATGAAGCGCTGCATGAGAAAGGCATGCGCCATGTGAGCGGCGCCGAACTGCGCAAGATCACCGGCCAGGGTCAGGTGTCGAAAAGCGGCTCGCGTGTCGACTGCGATCTGTTGTGCATGTCCGGCGGCTACATGCCGGTCTACCAGTTGTTGTGTCAGGCAGGCGGCAAGCTGGCCTATGACGATCAGCAGGCCGAATTCGCCATCAGTGGCCTGCCGCAGAACCTGGGCATCGCGGGCTCGGTCAACGGTTACCACGCGCTGGACAACGTGCTGGCCGATGCGGCCCATGCCGCCGCCAGCGTGGTATCGGCACTGGGTCTGGAATCGGCTGACGCCCCTGCCCCCCTGCGCAGTGAAGCGCAGGTCAATTTCGCCTGGCCGATTTTCCCGCATCCCGACGGCAAGGATTTTGTCGATTTCGACGAAGACCTTCAGGTACGCGATATCGTAAATGCCACGCGCATCGGCTATCGCGACATCCAGTTGGTAAAACGCTATTCCACGGTGGGCATGGGGCCGTCACAAGGCCGTCACTCGGCACTGCCGACTGCACGACTGGTGGCCGCGTCGACCCAGCGCAGTATCAGTGAAACCGGCGTGACCACGGCCCGTCCGCCCTTCGAGGCAGAGAAGCTGGCACACGTTGCAGGCCGTGCCTTCGATCCGTATCGGCAGACGCCCATGCACCAGCGTCATCTGCAGGCAGGTGCGAAGATGATGCCGGCCGGGATCTGGCAGCGTCCGGCGTTCTATGGCAAACCCTCGCAACGCGATGCCTGCATGCAGCAGGAAGCGCTGCACGTGCGTAACAAGGTCGGCATCATCGACGTGTCGACACTCGGTGGCCTGGACGTGCGCGGCCCCGACGCCGCCGAGCTGCTCAACCGCCTGTACACCTTCGCCTTTCTCAAACAGCCGGTCGGGCGTTCGCGTTATGCGCTGATGACCAACGAGCAAGGCGTGGTCATCGACGACGGCGTTTGCGCGCGCTTTGCCGAACAGCATTTCTATGTCACCGCCACCACCAGCGGTGTGGATCGCATTTATCAGCAGATGCTCAAGTGGAATGCCCAGTGGCGTCTGAACGTGGACATCACCAACGTCACGGCGGCCATTGCTGCGGTCAACCTGGCGGGTCCGGATTCGCGCAAGGTGCTGGAGCAGGTCTGTACCGACCTTGATCTGTCTGCCGCAGGTTTCCCTTATCTTGGCGTGCGCCTGGGCACTGTTGCCGGCATCAAGGCGCGGCTGTTGCGGGTCGGCTTCGTCGGCGAACTGGGCTACGAGATCCACGTCCCCGCTCGTCACGCGCTCAGACTCTGGGATGCGCTTGTCGAGGCTGGCAAGGCATTCGACATGCGTCCGTTCGGCGTCGAGACGCAACGTCTGTTACGTCTGGAAAAAGGTCACGTCATCATCAGCCAGGATACCGACGGCATGACCCATCCGGCAGAGATCGATATGGGTTGGGCCGTCAGCCGGAGCAAGCCTTTCTTTGTTGGTCGCCGCTCGGTGGACATCCTCGAGGCTCAGCCGCAAAAGCGCAAACTGGTTGGCTTCACCCTGCCCAAGGCCAGCCCGCTGCCACTTGAGGGCCATCTGGTGCTCAAGGGCCCGGACATCAGTGGCAACGTGACGTCCTGCGAGTACTCCTCGACTCTGGGCATGATCATCGGCATGGCCTATGCCGCGTTCGACCAGAGCACTCCCGGCCAGCAGATTCCGATCCGCGTCGAAGACGGTGTGGTGGTTCAGGCCACCGTCGTGAAACTGCCCTTCTTCGACCCTGAAAACCAGCGCCAGGAGCTCTGACCCATGACCAGCCTTATCCAGGACCGCCCTGTCGGCGCCAACGCGCGCGCCTTGTGCACACTGCAAGACCTCACCGATCGGCCACGCGTGGGATTTCGTGGTACGCAAAGCGCTGAATACCTGACGGCACGCGGTTTCAACCTGCCCGACGCACCGAACAGCGCCGTCACGCAGGCGGACGGCAGCCATGTCGCACGCCTTTCGCAGACCGAATTCCTGCTGCTGGGCAGCCCGCTTGATAACGGGCAGCGCATTGCCGATGAAGAAGCTCGCTGGGAGCTGGACCACAGCGCCAATTACCTGCTGCCTCGCGAAGACAGCCATGCCTGGCTGCAACTGAGTGGCGCTTGCATCTCCCGGGTAATGTCCAAGCTGTGTGGCGTGGATCTGCGCCCGGAGGCTTTTGCAGCCGGCTCGGTGGCGCAGACCTCGGCGGCGCGCATCAATGTGATCGTCATCAACCTCGGCGTGCAGACCGAACCCTGTTTCCAGATTCTCTTTGATCGGGCTTCACTGGCTTACTTCAAGGATGCGATGCTGGATGCCATGACCGAGTTTGGAGGGCGCTATTTATGAACCCCGGGTTACTGCGTTACTGAGCAAAGGTCGTGTCGTGCTCATAAACGACAACAAGTGTCTGTTACCGCCAAGCCAGTTAAAGAATGCCGGCAAAAAGCCGTTGACCTCTTGGTAGACCATAAGAGTGACCCTCAGCTCAATGCCCCGGGTCGCAGACTGCATACATGCAGCGCCCAACACTTGCGGCAGTAACGGACATCCCGGAGCTCAAATGAATATCAAACAGAAATTGACGTGGGCGTTCGCAGTCATTGCGTGCTTGCCCATACTAGTCGTCGCCGCCATCGTGATCGTAAACCTGCGTGACAAGGCGACCAGTGATTTCGCGGACAGCAGCGCGCGAGAAATTCGCCAGGTCGACAATGCCATGCAGCTGTTTTTCGACGGTATTACGCAGAACGTCAATTACATCGCGGCGCACCCGCTGATCGCCGGGGCGAGCGATGATTTCCGCAACTACATGGGTGCGACGCCTACCGCGCAGTCCGAGAATGACAGGCAGGCGACCGAGCTGTTCGCCAGTATCGCCAAGGCTCACCCAGCCTACTCCTACGTCTCTTATGGTCTGATCAACGGCAGCTACATCATGACGCCGGAAGACCCGAAAATGAGCAACTACGACCCGCGTGTGCGGCCGTGGTACAAGACGGCGATGGCCAATGCCGGCAAGACCGTGCGCAGCGATGCCTATTACTGGGCCAACGACGACGCTGTGCTGGTCAGCACCATCCGGGCGATCCCCAACAAGCTGGGCAACCCTGGCGGCGTGGTCAATATCGACGTATCGCTCAAGCAACTGACCAACATCGTCAAGCAGATCAAACTGGGCGAAAGCGGCTATCTGATGCTGATGGAAAAGAACGGCACCGTGCTGGTCGATCCCAAGCAGCCCGAGCATAACTTCAAGAAACTGGGTGAGCTGGGCGACGGCTTCAGCGAGCTGGCCAAAACTGCCAGTGGTCTGGTCGAGGTCACACTCAACGGCGAGCGTTACATGGCCAATGTGTACTCATCCGAGCAGCTGGGCTGGAACTTCATCGGCCTGATCAAACAGGACGAAGTGATGGCTTCGGCCACCCGCCTGACCTGGTTGATCGGCATCATCGCTGCCGTGCTGGCGCTGGTTTTCGCCATCGTCGGTGCCAGTTTCGCCAGCGTCATCGTGCGCCCGATCCACAGCGTTTCCAGCGGGCTGGAAGGCATTGCCGGTGGCGAAGGCGACCTGACCCAGAACCTCGCCGTGCGCGGCAAGGATGAAACCGCGCAACTGGCAGGCTGGTTCAACAAGTTCCTGACTGCGATTCGCAGCCTGATCCAGCACATCGGCCAGGCCGCGGGGAAGATTCTCGAAGCCTCACACAGCTCGACACGTGTCTCCAACGACATGGCCGAAGCCGCTGGCCGGCAGCGCGAAGCAGTGGACATGGTCTCCACGGCGTTTCATGAAATGGTCGCCACTTCCAATGAAGTCGCCCGCTCCTGCAGCCAGGCCGCCGACTCGGCCGACAACGGTCAGCAACAGGCGCGTGAAGGTCAGCGTCAGATCGACGATGCGGTGCGCAGCGTCGACCAGCTCAGCGAGGAACTCACCCGCTCGGCCAAGGACATGACACAACTGGAAAAGGACAGCGCAGGCATTCAGTCGATTCTCAACACCATCCGCTCGATTGCCGAGCAGACCAACCTGCTGGCGCTCAACGCCGCCATCGAGGCAGCACGTGCAGGCGAACAGGGTCGCGGCTTCGCCGTCGTAGCCGACGAAGTCCGCGCACTGGCCAAGCGTACGTCGGACTCGACCGCCGAAATCGACAACCTGCTGGGCAACCTGGCCAAACGCACGGCGTCGGTGGCGCAGCAGATGCATGCCAGCCTCGACGTCTCGCAGCAATCGGTGACCAAGATCGGGCAGGCACGCAGCAGCTTCGGGCAAATCCGCGAGTCAGTGGATGTGATTCGCGACATGAACACCCAGATCGCAACCGCCGCCGAGGAACAGCATCAGGTGGCCGAAGACATCAACCGGCACATCAGCCAGATCCATGGCGATGCGCAGTTGATCGCCGAACTCTCGGACTCGGCCCGCGCGGATTCCAGAAGTCTGGAGATCCTGTCCAGCGAACTGGACGGTCTGGTGCGCAAGTTCAAGACCTGATAATGCATACGCGGAGCGTGAGAAACGCTAGGTATCCGCACACCCCTATCGTGCCCATGCTCTGCGTACGCAGTGCAGATCTGTGGCGCGGAGCGTTACCCAGGGCATTCCCACGCTGGAGCATGGGAACGATAGGTGTCTGGATGCCCTTCATCGTGCCCATGCTCCGCGTGGGCATGCCGTTCCGGACGCTCTGCGTCCTGTCCGCAGTAGGTGATCTTGTCTCAGGGCTCTGCGCCCTCCCTCTCAAACCACTCAGTCAAAAAAGTCAGAAAAGTGCGCAGCGTTGCCGACTGATGGTGCCTTGAGGTGTAGATGGCGTGTATCCCCAGAGCCCGTGGCTGGTACTCCGGCATCAGGGCGATCAGCTTGCCGCTCGCAATCAGCGGCGCCGCCGAATGCACCGGCTGCAGGCTGATGCCGGCTCCAGCCACTGCGGCCTCCAGCAGCACCACTGAATCGTTGGCACTGAGGTTGCCGCCGACCGGCACACTGAGCGGCAGTTGCTGATGGGTGAACTCCCACAGGCTTTTGCCGAAGTACGAATAGGTCAGGCAGTTGTGGGCAGGCAGTTCCTGTGGCCTGATCGGTGTGCCGTGCACAGCGAGATAGGCTGGAGAAGCACACACCAGCGAAGCGCACTGCCCCAGCGGACGGGCAACTACATTAGGGTCCAGCTGATTGGTGATGCGGATCGCCAGATCGATTCGCTCGCTGACCAGATCCACGGCCTCGTTGCCGATGAGCAGGTCTGCCGAGGTACCGGGATAACGTTGCAGGTAAGCCGTCACCGCTGGCGCCAGAACGGCCAGGGCCAGTGACTGCGAACAGGCGATGCGCAGCATGCCGCGTGGCTCGTCGACGTGCGTATCGGCCGCCAGCGGCACCGCGTCGGCCAACTCGATCAGTTGCTGACAACGCAACAATGTCACTTGTCCGGGTGCAGTCAAGCCGAGCTTGCGTGTGGTCCGGTGCAGCAGTCGCGCTCCGGCCCAGCTCTCCATCTGCGCCAGATAACGCGTGACCATGGCCCGCGACATGTCCAGCGCCTCGGCTGCGGCGATGAGGCTACCCCTTTCGTTGATGGCGATGAATACCCGTGCAGCTATGATCCGATCCACGATTCGTCCGATATAAGCAATCAATAGTTGCCAATACTGAGGCTTTTGTTTCACTTCGGGCAACCTAAGATAATGACCTCAGCCCAGCCCAGACAAAGGTCCTACCCATGTTGCGCACATCCCTACTTGCCCTGTCTTTCGCCGCTCTGCTCCCTCTCGCAGCCCAGGCCGCCGCCCCCTTGGCAATCGAGGTATACAACCCGGCCGAAAAAGCCGTCTTCCCGGTGTCATCCGAACTGATCACCGGCAAACATGATGCGGTGCTCATCGATGCGCAGTTTCAGCGCAACGACGCCGAAGCCTTGGTGCAGAAGATCAAGGCCAGCGGCAAACAACTCACCACGGTCTACATCAGCCACAGTGACCCGGATTACTACTTCGGCCTGGACGTCATCAAAGCCGCGTTCCCCGAAGCGAAGATCGTCGCCAGCGCGCCTACCGTGAAAGCGATCAAGGCTTCGATGCAGGGCAAGCTCGCCTACTGGGGCCCGATTCTCAAGGACAATGCGCCAGCCAGCCTGGTTGTGCCGGAAGTGCTCAAGGGCGACCACCTGACGCTTGAAGGCCAGCCGTTGCAGATCAAAGGCCTGAACGGCCCGGCCCCCGAGCGCAGCTACGTATGGATTCCGTCCCTTAAAGCCGTGGTTGGCGGTGTCGTGGTCTCCAGCGGTATTCATGTCTGGGTCGCGGACACGCAAAGCCCGAAATCGCGTCAGGACTGGCTCGCGACACTCAAAAGCATCGAAGCGCTGAAACCGGCCACCGTGATTCCGGGCCATTACCTGGGCGAGGTCCCGGCAGGCACCCAGGCAGTGACGTTCACCGCCGACTACCTGAAGTCCTTCGAAGAACATGCCGCCAAAGCCAAGGATTCCGGCACCCTGATCGACGCCATGCAGAAAGCCTGGCCGCAACTGGCCGAACCGGCTTCGCTGGAGATGAGCGCAAAAGTCATCAAGGGCGAGATGAAGTGGCCGAATTGATCCGGCACCTATAGGCCCCAGCGGAGCGACGCGAACCATAAGGAGGGGCCAGGCTTTTACATGCGCTGCGCACATGCACTCAGCTATGGTCAGACGCCCATATCAGTCGCTATGCTGCGCCCATGAACGCCCCTCTGAAAATCCGTAACCCCTGCCCGCCCGGCGCTTGCGACTGCAAGCGCGAGCTGCTGGACGCGGAAGATGCAGACCTGCGGATTCTGCTGCTGACCCGCGACGCGGAAAAAACCCTGCTGGATCGCCTGGAGCGTATCGAAAGCCTGGAAGATCTGGAGCACATGCAGCGCAAGATTTCCCAGCAACTGGGCGTGCGTGTCGACGTCGCGCCGGGCTTCAACGAAGTGCGCACCATGCGCGGCATCAACATTGTCGTCGGGGAAAAGGCCGGGCTGTGCCGCAAGACGCGTCAATCGATACCTGCCGCCATCCGCCGCGCGCTGGAGGCACGTCCACAGATCGCCTATCAGTTGCTCAACGCCAACGACCTGCTACGCGACGCCTGACTATCGAGCGCCTGGCGAGTGCGGCTATCATGCTGCGCCCATTAGCCAAGGAGTGCCCTGCGTGTCCCTCGAAATCCGCCCAGCCATTGCCTCTGATGCCAGTCAGATTCTGGCGTTCATCACCGAACTTGCCATCTATGAACGCGCCGGGCACGAGGTCAAGGCCAGTACCTACGATATTCAACGCAGCCTGTTCGCCGACAACGCACCTGCCAAGGCGTTGATGTGCCTGGATGACGGCAAGCCCGTCGGCTATGCCGTCTATTTCTACAGCTACTCGACCTGGCTGGGACGCAATGGTGTGTATCTGGAGGACCTGTATATCACGCCGGAAAAACGCAGCATCGGCGCTGGACGTACACTGCTTCGACATATCGCTCGCGAAGCGGTAGCCCACGATTGTGGCCGCCTGGAGTGGAGCGTTCTGGACTGGAACGAGCCAGCCATCCGGTTCTACGAAGCCATCGGCGCTGCGCCGCAAAGTGAATGGGTTCGTTACCGGATGGAGGGTGCCGGGTTGCTGGACTTCGCCAAGGGCGGCGACTGAAACACAAGGGCCTGATACGAAAACGCCCGGCCTGCAAAAGGCCGGGCGCTTCGGGAAAAGCATTCAACAGCTGTCAGCAAACCCCAGGCGGGATGCCGTCCTTGTTGAAGTCTTTCAGACGTTCCTTTTCCTCCGGCGTCGAATGCGCAGGCACATCGCTTTGCGGTTCCGGTTTTTTCTCGTCTTTCTTGTCAGTCATGGTCGTTGACTCCGCTGGTGGACACTCAAATAAGGCCACGCGCGGAGCATTCGGTTCAGACTGATTGCACGGCGCGGCGCTGATTGACGTTGCATTCCAGTTGCCTGGCCAGGCCCTGCAGATCGAGCAGGGTCGCGCGCCAACTGCGCTCCTGAGTGCCTACGCTGACCAGCGAACGGACCCGGTCATTGACCGAAATGCCCTTGCCGGTATTGGCTTGCCAGCCCTGTTCCAGCATGGCCGGATCGAACTGATTGAACGCGTCAATCGCATCGACACGGTTCACTGCAAAACCAAAGCACAGCCGCTCGCCACGCACGATCAATACCCGCGACGCTTCAACCTGGACCTGCGCCCCTTCGCCCAGCAGGCTGCTCAGACAGATCAGCGGCACCTGTTCGCCGCGCAGATTGAACTGCCCCAGCAAATGCGTTTCCGGCTGCGACAGGCCGATCAGTTGCGGCGGCATGCTCATGATCTCCACGATCTGACTCAGCGGTGCGACGAAGCGGGTCGGCGCATCGAACAACAGGCAGGCGTGGCGCAGCATGGCCTTGGTCACATCATGCGAAGCCTGGGCAGGTTTGACGTCATGCTGGTAAACCTGGGTGTAGCTTTTGACTTCCGGACGCTGCAACAGCATCGGATGGTCAAGCAGTAAGGCCTGCTGCCCCTCCTCCAGGTTCATTACCCCGGCCAGCAACTCTGGATGCGGCAGGCCGTAACCCGGTGCCGCCAACAGGCTGTCCGGATCCTGACGCTGAATGGCGACCATGCGGTCGTAGCCAAACCCGCACACCCGCCCGTCCGGCGCAGTCAACAGCAGTAACTGCGGCTTGGACGTCTGACGCTGATGGTCAAGGCCAAGCACCTCGGACAGATTGAGCGCCGGCACCTTGGTGCCACGCACCGAGGTGACGCCAAAGCAGCAGTCACTGGCAAAATCCGACGCCGTGATCTCGGGATCGTCCACTAACTCGGTCACAACGCTGGCATCGATACAGAAGTTACGGCCGTCGCACTCGAACACCAGGTAGTGCAGCAAGCGGCTCTTGGCGGCCAGCGCCTCGTCCTTGAGCACTTGCGCGTTCGGATCGGCAGCGAACAGTACGCCTGGCAAACCACTCATGAAGGCAAGGTCGAGCTTGTAGATCATCCGCGACTCTTCAGCGCCGAGCAGCAGAGAGGGCAGCAGCCCGACACTGCTGCCAGATGGTCCCAGCGGACTGAACTGAGAATCACGGGCCTTGAGAATGTCGCACACCGCGTCGATCGCCAGCCCGAGGTAACCACCGCCGTACTTGAGAATCGCCACCAGCGGCGTCGGCGAAGACATATCGCCGCCCTCCGCCAGTTGCGCCCGCAGGTCGACCAATGGCACCGGTTTGCCGCGCAAGGTAAACACCCCACGCAGCGCACCCCGGGTCAATGGATGAGGATGCAGATCAGCAGGCCAGTGCACGGCCTCCATCAACGCATCGGCAACCACCGCCAGGTACACACCATTGATCTGCACGACGCCATAGGCATTCAGGCCGCTCATGCAGGCTGTCCGATGGATACCTTGTCCAGAGTTTCGGTGTAGCCGGTCAGGTTGGCTTTATGCAGCTCGACGATCAGTGCTTCCACTTCCTGCGCCGACAGGCGTTGTTTCTCGGTCGCTGTGTTGATCCCGTCGATCGCCTGGGTGGTCTGCATCACGCCTTCCACGATGTGTTCGAAGGCTTCGCCGGCACTGCGCGAAATCTCGTTGCCCGACTCGATCCGGCTGACCGTTTCGAGAATCAGCTTGTTGATTTCCTTGGTCGCACGCGAGGACTTCTCGGCCAGCTTGCGCACCTCGTCGGCCACCACCGAGAATCCCAGGCCGTGCTCACCGGCCCGGGCCGCTTCGATAGCCGCGTTGAAGGCCAGCATGTTGGTCTGGCTGGCGATCTCGCTGATCACCTGAATGATGTCCTGAATGCCCTCGGCGGACTTGGCAATCATGCCCATCGCGTCGGATGCCTTGACCAGCGTCTGCGAACCGGCACTGGCCTGCTCACGCGTCATTCTGGCCAGATCGGTGGCCGTCTCGGTACTTTTTGCGACGTAGGAAATGGCGTTCATCAGTGCTTTCACCGAGTCGCCCATGGCGCGGGTCTTGGCCTCTATCGCCTGTTCCATCTCGACCTGACGGGTAATGTCAGAGGCGAATTTCACCACTTTGAACGGCAAGCCGTCGTGGTCGAAAATCGGGCTGTACGTCGCCTGAATCCAGATCTTCTGCCCGTACTTGCTGACACGCATGAAGCGCCCGGAGTAGAACTCGCCCTGCCCCAGCCCGTGCCAGAATTCACGGTACTCGGTGCCGCGCACGTATTCTTCCTCACAGAAGATACGGTGATGCTTGCCTTTGATTTCCAGCAGGCCGTAACCCAGCGCTTTGAGGAAGTTGGCATTGGCGGTGATGATGTTGCCGGCCATGTCGAATTCGATGACGGCCTGGGCGCGGTCGATGGCATTCACCTTGCCCTGGTCCTCGACGCTGGTTTCCTTGGCCCCAGTCACGTCGAGCGCGAACTTGACGATCTTGTAGGGTTTGCCCTGTGCATCGAAGATCGGGTTGTAAGTCGCCTGAATCCAGATCTCCTTACCGTCCTTGCGCTTGCGCTTGTATTCGTTGGCGTCGTATTCGCCGCGCCCCAGCTTCTCCCAGAGCTCACGATACTGCAGGCTGCTGACGAATTCCTCGGAGCAGAACATGCGGTGGTGTTCGCCGACGATTTCGTCGAGATCGTAGCCGAATACCGCCAGGAAATTGCGGTTGGCGTGCAGCACCTTGCCGGTCAGATCGAATTCGATCACCGCCTGGGAGCGCTCGATGGCCGTCACCTTGCCTGCGGACTCGGCCTGGCGAATGCGGCTCTCGGTGACATCGTTGGCGAACTTCACGACCTTGTAAGGACGACCATCCGGGTCAAAGATCGGGTTGTAAGTGGCGCTGATCCACAGCTCGCGACCGTTCTTGCCGATGCGCTTGTATTCCCCGGAGTCATACTCGCCACGTTCCAGCTTGGCCCAAAAGGCACGGTAGGCCGGACTGTTCAGGTAGTCGTCTTCGCAGAACATGCGATGGTGCTGACCCTGAATCTCGTCCAGACGATAGCCCAGGACCTTGAGAAAGTTTTCGTTGGCGTTGAGCACGCGACCGTTCAGGTCGAACTCGATGATGCCCTGCGAGCGATCAATGGCCGCGACCTTGCCTTCGTACTCGGCATTGGACTTGCGTTGCGCAGTGACGTCCGTGGCGAACTTCACCACCTTGAACGGATTGCCCTGCTCGTCGAACACCGGGTTATAAGTCGCCTGCAACCAGATCTCGCGCCCGTTCTTGCCCAGGCGCTTGTACTGCCCTTCGTCGAAAGCGCCCTTGCCCAGCTTTTCCCAGAACGTTGCATATTCGAGGCTCGACGCATGTTCCGGCGTGCAGAACATACGGTGATGTCGACCCTGAACCTCATCCAGCCGATAGCCGACGCAATCCAGAAAATTGGTGTTGGCCCGCAGGATATTGCCTTCGAGATCGAACTCGATCATCGCCTGGGAACGGTCAATGGCCGTCATCAGCGAGTGAAGATCAAGTTCCAGCCCGGCCCTGTGGGTGCTTTCAATGGTGGTCGACATGTGGAAATACTCTGCGAGTAAGCATCTATGGAAGTATTGTTATGAAGCGCCGGTCTCTGCGAGCCCTGTCAGACACACCGATGAGTGGACTATGAAGGCTGCCGATCAAGCCGGTTAATCGTCTTTCTCAATGCCGTCCATAGCGCAAACTGTCAGTTCATCAGCGACGGATGGAACGACCGATCCCATTTGGCAAATAGCTACAGTATTAACATCGGCATCAAACAGAACAGCTTTAGGGCCACTGGTTAGCCACCATGCACGCAGGCACGCGTTGGCCTAGCCGGTGATCGGCCGAGAGCACCTGGTACACCATTCCTTTAATTGCTTTGAACAACTCGCGGTCATCAGTAGTAGAACCAGATGACGAGAATGACGGCGCCAGTCCAGCCCAGGGTCAGCAAGAAGGAAAGTCCAGCAAGACGCGGATCCATGGAACTCCTGTTCTAGAAGGCTTAGGTAGGCTGAGGGCTGCATACGTAGGCCTATATCGGCCGGATCACCGACATATCAACTATTTTCGTCACATTGGAGCACTGTAGACGAGCAGGTTTTGCCCTGGATCAATTTTTGTTCGTTGCGGGCCGGCCAGGTCCATGAGCAAGTCGTAGACCTAGCCGTGAGGGGCTGATAATCAAGGTCTGGGATGACGTGCAGGTCGTCAGTGCATTCTTCGCACCCGACCTGCTTTACAAGGCGCGGAGTGTGGAGGTGTCACGGATGCATACACACTCACATCGAGTAATGTATGCCCCGTTCAAACGCTGAACTCAAACACCCGGCGGCGTGGGAAACGCTCCGCGAGCGCTTTCATAAGCCTGCGCGACACGCAACGCCAGGGCATCCTTGAAGCGTGGCGCAACGATCATCATGGCGACCGGCAGTCCCTCGGCCAGGCCTGCGGGGACTGACGTGGCCGGGTGGCCGGTCAGGTCGAAAGGTGCAGTGTTGGCCAGCATGTTCAACGCGCTGTGCACGTACTCTTCAATCGGCGCGTCGGCGGCGGTCAATGGGGTGGCCACGAACGGCATGGTCGGCATTACCAGTACGTCGAAGTGCTTGAAAGCTTCATCGTATTGGCGGGTGAGCTCCGGCACCAGCATCCGCGCCTTGGCGTAGTAAGCACCGTGCAGGTTTTTCAGGCTGTAATGCCCGGTGAGCGCCGCGGCACGCACGCTGCTGGACAACGCATTTGCGTGTTCGCGACGTTTGGCGCCGAAGTAACTCATGATGTCGGGATCGTAGTACCCGTCGACGTTCATGCCATAACCGTTGCCTTGCAGCATCTGGTAGGCCGCGCCATCAGTGGCAATGACATTCCACATGTCCAGTGCCACTCCGCGGTGCCAGGGCGCACTGGCGTCACCGACCGTCGCACCGAGACCTTCCAGTTGCGCCACGGCGGCGCGAATCAGTGCATCAACCTGCGGCTCGGACATGCCGGGAATCGCAAACCCCTCACGCAGCAGACCTATTTTCAAGCCCGCAACGCCCTGATCGAGGGTCGCGACGCAGCTGACGGCTGGCGGGTTTTTCTGTCGTGAATCGAGCCCGTCGGCGCCGGCGATCACATCGAGCATGATCGCGCAGTCGCGTACATTGTTAGCCATCGGCCCGACATGGTCGATGGTCCGTTCAATCGGGAAGGCGCCG
Organism: Pseudomonas sp. PvP027; assembly: GCF_017833005.1. NCBI lineage: Bacteria > Pseudomonadati > Pseudomonadota > Gammaproteobacteria > Pseudomonadales > Pseudomonadaceae > Pseudomonas > Pseudomonas sp. PvP027. The sequence goes on from NZ_JAFIBK010000001.1 coordinate 830,766, forward strand.
GTGTAAGGCACCAGGCTGTAGGTGGGTTTGTGTCCGACGATGCCGCTCCAGGCCGACGGCATGCGGATCGACCCACCCTGATCGCCGCCGATGGCCATGTCTACCTCCTGCAGGGCAACCAGCACCGCGCTGCCGCTGGATGAACCGCCTGCGTTGCGGGTCAGGTCCCAGGGGTTTTTCACCGCGCCGGTGGCCGAGGTAAAACTGGCTCCAGAGAAACACAGGTCTTCGCACACCGACTTGCCAACGACCGTCGCACCGGCAGCCAGCAGGCGCTTGACCACCGTGGCGTCTTCGGACGGCACGTAACCAGCAAGGCTCAGCGAGCCATTGGCCATGGGCACACCGGCCACCGAGACGTTGTCCTTGATGACCACCGTTCTGCCTGCCAGCGGGCCGCTGGCAGCACCGGCAATGTGTGTCTTGACGTACCAGGCCCCATGCAGGTTCTCGGCCGCAGCCGGCGTGCTGTGTTCGCGCAACGGCGCAGGCTGGGCGACATGGGCAGCGTACAGGGTATCAATGGCTTCGTAGGAACCCAGAGTTTCGTCTGCAAGACTGAGGAACGACTCCATCTGGCTGTCTGACAGGTCGTATCCATGGTCCTGGGCGGCAATCAGAAAGTCGGCTTTGCTGGGGCGTTTTACGGACATGGTGTTCTCCAGATAACGGTAAGGACAGCCCGGGTTCAGGCAGTCATTGACTGGAGCCGCCTGCGCAGGGCGCACAGGCCTGGGCTCGATCCGGAGGACGTCGTTGTCCGCGCCGGTCGCCACGCGGTGTTCCATACCTGCCAGTTCAGGGCGTATGGCAACCGTCCGCGCAGAAGAGGATCAGGCCCTGGAGGGCCGACACTCGAAGCTTGTCTGCAAGCTGTCAGGAACAGGCTTGTTGAAACAGTTCATGGGCCTTGACCAGCGCCTCGGCGATTTTTTCCACCGGTTCGCGCTTGGCCATTGCCTGATCACGCAACGCGTTGTAGGCGTCCGTCTCGGACAGGCCCTTGGTTTCCATCAGGATGATCTTGGCCTGCTGCACGGTGCGCATGACCGCCATGCGCCCTTCCAGGCGCTTGACGTGTTTTTCCCGTTCCCGCGTCTTGCGGGCCTGGCTGAGGGTGATGGCCAGGGCGGTCAGCAAGCCGAACGACCGGACCGGCGACGGAATCACCGAACAGGCGTTGAGCTGCACCAGCGCCTCGACGATGATCGGGTTTTCATAGGCGATCACAGGAATGATCGGTGGCGTCGAGTGGTGCAGCAGCCAGGGCGTGTTGGTCGACAGGCTCTCCGGCGATACCGCCAGTACGATCACATCAGCCTCGCTGTGCAGACGCTCGGGGATCGGCCATTGCACCCGCACCTGACAACCGATGCGCTGCAACTGAGCGATCAGGTTGCGACCGTCTTCGTCATCGGGATGCATCACCAGCACGCTGATATCGCGCAGGTCCTTGATGCCGCCTGCACTGTCGTTGCGCAAACGTTTCTTGGCGGCACGCAGGGTCATGGACGCCTCCCGGTCAGGCTGGACCAGCCATTGAAGTCAGGCGCCACCGCATAAGGATCGGGCTTAAGCGCTTTCTGACTTTCGTAAAGGATGTCGAACTGCCCGTCGGCATTGGCACGGCCGATCCGCGAGTACAGGTAGGTATGGTGATTGTGCTCATCGATACGCACCCGTCCCTGCGGTGCGTCGTATTCCAGACCGCGCATGGTCTGCAACACACTCTCCACTTCGGTACTGCCTGCACGGGCGATCGCCTTGGCCAGCAGATGGACCTGAAAGTAAGCAGCCTCCCAGCAGCGGTCGGTCACCTGATGCTGGCCAAACATTTCCCGGTACTGGGCGATGCACTGGCGGTTGAGCGGCGTGTCGATCGACTGGAAATAGGTCGCTGCCGAAATGTGCCCGGTGCCCAGATGGACGCCCATCTGCTGAATATCGGTTTCGCTGGTGGTGACACTGGCGATCGGCATGACCGCAGGATCGAAACCGGCATCAGCGTAGGCCTGATACAGGTGCGCCATGGTGTCGCCGACCACTGTCGAAAAGATGAACGAGGGTTTCAGCTCCCTCGCCTTGACCATGAGCCTGGCGAAGTCCTCTGCCCTGGCGTTTTTCAGTGGCAAGTAGTATTCACCCAGCTTGCTGCCGCCCCGCTCGTAAAGCAGGTCGCTCATCAACCGGTTGGTTTCGTACGGGTAGACATACTCGGAGCCGATCATCAGCACGCGACTGCCGAAGTGATCGAACATGTAGCTGCCCAGTGGCACTGCGTTGTGGTTCGGCGTGGCGCCGGTGTAAATGATGTTGCGCGAATACTCGAAGCCCTCGTAGTACACCGGATAGAGCAGCAGTGCGTTGTAGCGTTCGACGACAGGCAATACGGCCTTGCGCGCCGCCGAGGTGTAGCAACCGAAGAAAAACCGCAGGTTCTCTTCGCGAATCAGCGATTCGACATGCATGGCAAACAGCGCAGGCGTGGAATCCGGGTTGCGGGTGATCAGTTCCAGAGGACGGCCATTCACGCCCCCGGCCGCATTGATCTGATGAATTGCAAACTGTGCGCCGCGCATTGTTGAACACTCACCGGCAGCGGTGACGCCGGTATTGGAAAACAGACCTCCTATGCGGATCGACGGGTCAGTCATGCCTATAAACCTTTCACGTGAGATGAGACGCCCGCAGGTGGCCGGGAGCCTGAAAAGAAGACTGAGCGAATAACCGTGGATTCAACGGTGGCTCTCAGGCGGTTGTGCCTGGGGCTGGCGTGACAGCAGTGTCAGGACCAGTCGTGCGAGGGGCCTTCCACACCTGCCGAGAATGGGCGTGTGGCAAGAGACCCTGCGAGGGTGTCAGGCAGGCTCATGCAGGGAGCGGGCCATGCGTGACGCGGCGCGTCGGGGAAAAGCAAATTCGTTGGCGAAGACGGGCGTACATTCTTGGGCTTCATGTCGCCCTGAACAGTGCCTTCGCGAACAAGTTCGCTCCTACAAAAGCACAATATTTCAGTGCCTGAACGAGTACATATCGCGAAAAAAAAGGGGCTTCTGCGTCACGCTTTTGGTGCGCAGGAGCCCTGTTCGCGCCAAAGCGGCGCATGTCGGTTTGTGCGTGCAATTAATGTAGGGGGGCTCTGCCTGTGGGTTTGGAAACGCGCGCAAAGAGCGGTTTCGCCAGTTGGCATTGCCCTTGCTAAGTTCCTCCTGAGACATCGCGCCAGCTGTTTGCCCTACGCCCCTCTCGGCAAGTAGGGAAACACCTCGCGTACGACTGGATCGGACGCAGTTGTCCCGCCAGATTCGGCACAAAAGCCTGACCTCCCGCCCATTGATTTGGCCGGGACGTCGGGCTTTTTTTATTCCTGGGAGATAAGTGAATGCACAACGACAAACGCCGTTTGATCAAGCATGCTCTGTTGCTGGGTGCTATCAGCCTGCTGCCGTTTTCCCTGATCGGTCAGGCGCAGGCGAACGAGGCCGTGAAAGTCGGCATCATCCACTCGCTGACCGGCACCATGGCCATCAGTGAAGCCTCGGTGGTCGACGCAGAAAAACTGGCCATCGAAGAAATCAACGCCAGTGGCGGCGTGATGGGCAAAACCATCGAACCGATCATCGAGGACGGTGCCAGCGACTGGCCGACCTTTGCCGAGAAAGCCCGCAAGCTGCTGGAAAACGACCACGTCGCGGTCACCTTTGGCGCGTTCACCTCGGCCTCGCGCAAAGCGGTGCTGCCGGTCTTCGAGCGCAACAAGGGCCTGCTCTACTACCCGACCTTCTATGAAGGGCTGGAGAAATCCCCGGCCATTATCTACACCGGTGCCGAGGCCTCGCAGCAGACCCTGGCGGCCGTTACCTGGCTGATGGCCAATAAGGGCAAGAGCGTCTATCTGGTCGGCTCCGACTACATCTGGCCACGCACCACCAACAAGCTGGCGCGGGCATCGGTGACCAAACAGGGCGGTTCCATCGTCGGCGAAGATTATCTGCCGCTGGGGGCCATCGAGTTTTCCTCGGTGATCAACAAGATCAAGGCAGCCAAGCCGGACATCGTACTGTCGACCATCGTCGGCGGCTCCAACGTGGCGTTCTACAAACAGCTCAAGGCCGCGGGTATCGACAGCACCAACCAGACGCTGATGGGGCTGGCGATCACCGAAGAGGAAGTCACCGGCATCGGTGCGGAAAACCTCGTCGGCTTCCTGACCTGCATGAGCTATTTCCAGAGCCTGAAAAACCCGGTCAACGAGAAGTTCGTTCAGGCGTTCAAGACGCGCTATGGGCAGCAGCGCGTCGTCGGTGATCCGATGGCGGCGGCGTACACCGCGGTGTACCTGTGGAAAAAAGCCGTTGAGAAGGCAGGCAGTTTCGACGTGCCGAAAGTGATCGCCGCATCCTCGGAACTGACCCTCGATGCGCCTGAAGGCGAGATCAAGGTGCACAAGGACAACCACCACCTATGGAAGCGTGCGCGCATCGGCACCCTCAATGCGCAGGGCCAGGTCGACGTGATCTACGAGTCGGCACCGATCGAGCCCAACCCCTTTCCGAAACTCTGATCCCGGCCCGGGCGCGATCCGCTTCGCGCCCGCTTTCGTCAATGTGCAGCAACAGGTAGCGACGGCATGACTCTCGATACGCTGGTAATGCAAGTCTTCAGCGGGTTCTCGCTGTTTTCCGTGCTGGTGCTGATGGCACTCGGGCTGACCATCGTGTTCGGCCTGATGGGCGTGATCAACATGGCGCACGGCGAACTGATGGCGATGGGCTCATACATGACCTACGTCACCTCAGTGGTGTTTCAGCGCTACTTTCCCGAGCTCATGGGCTGGTATTTCATCATCGGCATCGGGATGGCCTTTGTGGTGACCTTTGCTTTCGGTCTACTGCTGGAGCGCTGCTTCATTCGCTTCATGTACAACCGACCGCTCGACACCCTGCTGGCGACCTGGGGGCTGTCTCTGGTCCTGCAGCAGCTGTTCCGTCAGGTCTTCGGCCCCAAGGAAGTCAGCGTGCCCACCGTGCAGTGGTTGCAGGGCGCATGGAAAATCAGCGATGGGCTGGAACTGCCCCTCAACCGGATTTTCATCATCGGTCTGACCTTCGTGATTGCTGCTGCGGTGTTCCTGTTTCTCTACCGCAGTCGCTGGGGCCTGCGCATTCGCGCAGTGACTCAGAACCGCGCCATGGCCGGTGCGGCCGGGATCAATACCGCGCGAGTCGATTCGGTGACCTTCGCGCTGGGCTGCGGCCTGGCGGGCATTGCCGGCAGTTCGTTCACCATGCTTGCGTCCACCGGCCCGGTCAGCGGTCAGCAGTACCTGGTGGACACCTTCATCGTCGTCGTATTCGGCGGCGTGGAAAGCTTGCTGGGCACCTTCCTTTCGGCGTTCGCCATCGGTCAGACCCAGGTTTCGCTGGAATACCTGACCACCGGTTCCATGGCCAAGGCGATCACCCTGCTGGTGGTCATCGTGCTGCTGTTCTTCCGCCCCAACGGCCTGTTCGCCACGAAAGTGAGACGTTGAGATGAATGACATGACTGAAAAGCCGACGCTCCGGCCGCAGGCCAATGTGTCTGGCCCCGGCAAGCCAGCGGGTGGCTGGTTGACGCTGATTGAGCGCTACAGCCTGATCTGGCTGTCGCTGCTGTTGCTGGTGGCGTTGCCATTGATGCTAGGCGATTTTCGCCTCGGTCTGGCCGGCAAATACCTGAGCCTGGCGTTCTGCGCAGTGGGCATGGTGATGATCTGGGGCTACGGCGGCATCCTCAGTCTCGGCCAGGGGATCTTCTTCGGCCTGGGCAGCTACATGATGGCGATGTACCTCAAACTCGAAGCCACCGCCACGGACGAAGCGGCCAGCGCCCTCGCCGCTTTCTACGGCTCGGCACTGCCGGACTTCATGATCTGGAACAGCGTTGAAGCCCTGCCTTGGTGGTGGAAGCCGTTCGAGTCGGCAACCTTTACCCTGGCAGCGATCCTGATCCTGCCTGCGCTGCTGGCGTTTCTGTTCAGTTATGCCTACTTCAAAAAGCGCGTGGGCGGCGTGTACTTCTCGATCATTACCCTGTCACTGGCCTCGATCATGTCGATCATGATCATCGGCCAACAGGGCTACACCGGCGGCGTGAATGGCCTGACCGATTTCAAGACTGCCTTCGGCCTGAGCCTGCAGACGCCCCAGACGCCCTGGATTCTCTACCTGATCACCACACTGTTGCTGCTGGCCAGCGTCGCGATGTGCGGGTTCATTCTGCGCAGCCGTCTGGGCAAGGTGATCGTGGCGATCCGTGATCGCGAAGACCGGGTACGTTTCTCCGGCTACAACACTGCGCTGTTCAAGGCCTTCATTTTTGCCGTGGCCGCACTGATTTCCGCGCTGGGCGGGGTGATGTTCACCTTGCAGGTCGGGCTGGCGTCGCCCTCGCTGGTGGGCATCATTCCGTCCACCGAGATCGTCATCTACGCCGCGCTGGGTGGACGCCTCTCTCTGGTGGGTGCGGTGTACGGCACGCTGTTGATCGGTACGGCTAAAACCTGGCTGTCGGAAAACTTCGTCAGTTTCTGGCAGTACTTCATCGGTTTCCTGTTCATGGCCGTGGTGCTGTTCCTGCCCACCGGGCTGGCCGGGCTGCTGCAGCGGCTGAGCAACAAGGAGACGCAGTCATGAGCGCGATGTTACTGAGTGTCGAAGACCTGACCGTGTCATTCGACGGTTTCAAGGCGGTCGACAACCTCAATTTCTATGTCGAGGAAAACCAGGTGCATGTGGTGATCGGGCCCAATGGCGCGGGCAAGACCACCCTGCTCGACATGATTTGCGGCAAGACCCGCCCGAGTGCCGGCAGCATCCGCTTCAAGGACCTGCAACTGGCGAACATGATCGAGTACCAGATCACCCGCGCAGGCGTGGGCCGCAAGTTTCAGAACCCGTCAGTCTACGAAGACCTCACCGTGCGCGAAAACCTCGACATTTCCTCGCCGGACAAGCGCGGCATCTTCAACTGCCTGTTCGCCGGCAAGAACGCAGCGCTGAATGCCGAAATCGATCAGACCGCCGAAATGATCTTTCTCAAGGACCAGTTGGGACGCAAGGCCGGGCTGTTGTCCCACGGCCAGAAGCAGTGGCTGGAGATCGGCATGCTGTTGATGCAGCGTCCGGAACTGCTGCTGCTCGACGAGCCCGTCGCCGGCATGAGCGCAGGCGAGCGGGAGAAAACCGCAGGCCTGCTCAAGCTCATCGCCAAGGGTCGCGCGATGGTCATCATCGAGCACGACATGGAGTTCGTGAAATCGGTGGCCGACAAGGTCACCGTCCTGCATCAGGGCAAGACCCTGGCCTACGGCTCGATGGATCAGGTGCAGAACGATCCTCGCGTCATCGACGTCTACCTGGGGCACTGAACATGCTGAATGTCTCTCACCTCAATGTGTATTACGGCGACAGCCACGTGTTGCGCGACCTCAGCCTGGAGCTGGCGGCAGGCGAGTCACTCGCGGTCATGGGCCGCAACGGCATGGGCAAGACCACGCTGCTCAGAAGCCTGGTCGGCATGTTGCCGACGCGCAGCGGCAGCATCACCCTGGCCGGGCAGGAACTGACCGGCAGCAAGAGCTACGAGCGGGTCGCCGCCGGGGTCGGCTTCGTGCCTCAGGGGCGGATGATTTTTCCCTACCTGAGTGTCGAGGAAAACATCCTGACCGGCATGCAGGGTGCGCCCGCCGCGCCGATTCCCGACTACATCTTCGAATACTTCCCGGTGCTGTTCGAGATGCGCCGACGCAAGGGCGGCAACCTGTCCGGCGGCCAGCAACAACAATTGGCCATCGCCCGCGCGCTGGTCTCCAACCCCAAGGTGTTGATCCTCGATGAGCCCACCGAAGGCATCCAGCCTTCGATCATCAAGGACATCGCCAAAGCCCTCAACCTGCTGAAAAAGGAACGCGGGTTTTCGCTGATTGTTTCCGAGCAGGTGTTGTCGTTCGCCATGGCGGTGGCAGACCGCTACCTGATCATCGAAAAAGGCGAATTCGTCCACAGCGAGGTCCGCGAAACCGTCGACCGCGAGCGCATCCTGCGCTACCTGACAATCTGAACAACGCACAGGAGCCATCGCCATGCTGATACTCGACCGCATTCTGGGCCAGGCCAGCGACCCCGCCCTCGCCGACCGCCTGCATGACCTGAGCCACGCCGGTCAGGTCGAAACCCTGAGCCTGTCCGGCAGTGACATTCAGCGCCATCGCCTGCGCCTGGCCAGTGATCGGGGCACCGATTGCGCGATTCGCCTGGAACGCCATCAGCAACTGCGCAACGGCTCGGTACTGATGCTCGACAGTCAACGCGCCATCGTCGTGCAAATGCAGGATCAGGAATACCTCGACCTGCAACCGCGCGACGCGGCCGCCGCGCTGGAACTGGGTTATTTCGCCGGCAACATGCACTGGGCGGTGCGCTTTGCCGGAAACACCTTGCAGATCCCGCTCAACGGTCCGGAAGCTGACTACCTCGAACGTCTGGCGCCCATGCTCGCGGACGGCCGGGTGCAACGCGCATGAACGCCTCGAGCAGCCTGTTGCTGGCCCTGCAGCAGGCCGACAGTTTCTTTCCCGGCGGCGCAGTGGCGTGGTCGTGGGGTCTGGAAACGCTGGTCGCTGACGGGCACCTTGGCCACGGCGAAATCGTCGCGCCACGACGCCGGCAACGGACTGTTCGCCATAGCCGCAGTGCCGAGGTGCACGGCTTCGTCGAAGGCCAGTTGCGCCATCGCTGGAACAGTTTTGATCGAGTGTTTCTGCTCGCCGCCTGGCACGCGGCTGATGACCAGCCAGAGTTGATGGCTCTGGACGCCCGGATCGAAGCGCTGACCCTGGCCGAAGAACTGCGCCAGGGCTCACGACGTGTCGGCCAGGCATTGCTGGGCGTGCATGTCGCGCTGGGCACATCGGGCGCGGCGTCCTATCAGCAGCAGATTCTGGCAGGTCACACACCGGGCCATTTGCCCGTGGTGCAGGGCTTGCTGTGGAACCACCTGGGCATGCACCGCGATCACTGCCAACTGGCTGCCGCGCACGCTTTGTGTACCGGGCTGGTCAGCGCCGCCGTACGGCTCGGGGTCATGGGCCACATCGATGCGCAACGGGTGCTGACCGATATTCAACCGCTGATCACCGAGTTGCTGGCGCAGGAGCCGCCTGAGCCGGACGACGCGTGCGGCTTCACACCCATGGCCGAAATCGCCGTGATGCGTCACGAAACCCAGGACCTGCGCCTGTTCGCCAATTGACCGGCCGTCTACTGACCGCTCTGGAGCCCCCTCATGCTGCTGACCCCTACCGAACTTGAACGACTCACGCTGTACACCGCCGCCGAACTGTCGCGCAAACGTCGCAACAAGGGCCTGCGCCTGAACTTCCCGGAAGCCTCGGCACTGATCGCCGACGAAATCCTCGAAGGTGCGCGTGAAGGTCGCAGCGTCGCCGAGCTGATCGGTTTCGGCTCGACGATCCTCAATACCGATGACGTGATGCCAGGGGTCGCCGAGTTGCTGCCGGTGCTGCAGGTCGAGGGCACGTTTGCGGACGGCACCAAACTGGTCACCGTGCATCAACCGATCCGGCCGGGCCGACTGCCGCTGGCGGTCATGCCCACACCGGGGGAGATTCTTTCACCTGACGGCGATATCCACCTGAACGGCGACCGCCCGACCGCCACCCTGCGCGCGATCAATACCGGCGACCGGCCGGTGCAGATCGGCAGTCACTATCATTTTTTCGAGGTCAACAAGGCGCTGGATTTCCCGCGTGAAAGTGCCTTCGGCATGCACCTGGATATTCCCGCAGGCACGGCGGTGCGATTCGAACCCGGCGAGCTGCGCGAAGTGCATCTGGTGCAGTTTGGCGGTACCGGCGACATCCACGGCTTCAGTGGCCTGACCAACGGCAACCTGCACGATCCGGCCTGCAAGCTCGCAGCGCTGGAACGTGCCCGCGCCCAATACTTCAAGGGGGCCTGAGGCATGGCGACGATGACGCGCAAGGAATACGCCGCCATGTACGGCCCCACGACTGGCGATGCCGTGCGGCTGGGCGACACCTCGCTGCTGGCCGAAGTCGAGTTCGACCACTCGGTGCCCGGCGATGAGTGCCTGCATGGCGGTGGCAAGACGCTGCGCGACGGCATGGGCCTGATGCCCGGGCATGACAGCGCCGACGGTGCCCTCGATATGCTGATCTGCAACGCGCTGATCATCGACCCGGTGATCGGCATCGTCAAAGGCGACATCGGCATCAAGGACGGCAGGATCGTTGCCATTGGCAAGGCCGGCAACCCGCAGATCATGGACGGCGTACACCCGCAACTGATCTGCGGCGTCGCCACGACCGTACGCGATGCCGAGGGCCTGATCGTCACCCCCGGCGGCATCGACGTGCATGTGCATTTCGACTCCGCGCAACTCTGCGATCACGCGCTGGCAGCAGGTCTGACCACGCTGATCGGCGGCTCGCTGGGGCCGATCACGGTCGGCATCGACTGTGGCGGGGAGTGGAACGTCGGCAAGATGTTGCAGGCTGCCGAAGCCTGGCCGATCAACTTCGGCTTTCTGGGGCGCGGCAATTCCAGCAAGCCCGAATCGCTGCTCGGGCAACTGCGTGGCGGTTGTCTGGGGCTGAAGATCCACGAGGACTGGGGCGCCATGCCGGCGGTGATCGACACCTGCCTGAAAGTCGCCGACGAATACGATTTTCAAGTCCAGTTGCACACCGACACGCTCAATGAATCCGGTTTTCTCGAAGACACGCTGGCGGCCATCGGCGACCGCACCATCCACATGTACCACACTGAGGGTGCAGGCGGCGGACACGCGCCGGACATCATCAGCGTCGCTGGCAAAAGCAACTGCATCCCCTCCTCGACCAACCCGACCAACCCCTACACCGTGAACACGTTCGACGAGCACCTGGACATGATCATGGTCTGCCACCACCTCAATCCGGATGTGCCGGAAGACGTAGCGTTCGCCGAATCGCGGGTGCGCCCGCAGACCATCGCCGCCGAGGACATCCTGCACGACACCGGCGCCATTTCGATCCTGGGCTCAGACAGCCAGGGCATGGGCCGTATCAACGAGGTGATCTGCCGGACCTGGCAACTGGCGTCGAAAATGAAAGACCAGCGCGGTCGCCTGCCAGAGGAAAACACAGCGCAGGGCGACAACGAACGGATCAAGCGCTACATCGCCAAATACACCATCAACGCCGCGCGGGTGTTCGGCATCGACAGCTACATAGGTTCTCTGGAGCCCGGCAAGCTGGCCGACTTGGTGCTCTGGCGACCGGCGTTCTTTGGCATCAAGCCGGAACTGGTGGTCAAGGGCGGCTTCATCGTGCACGCCGTGATGGGTGATTCCGCCGCCTCGCTGTACACCTGCGAACCCTTGGTGATGCGCCCGCAATGGGGCGCGTTTGGCGAGGCGAAACAGGCGCTGTCGGTCAACTTCGTCAATCGTCTTGCCGTCGAGGCCGACACCGCCGCGAGACTGGGGCTCAAGAAGCAACTGCTGCCCGCGTTCGGCACTCGCACCCTGCGCAAGTCCGACATGCTGCACAACGATGCCTGCCCGGACATCCGCGTCGACCCGCAGACTTTCGACGTGTACGCCGACGGCGAGCGTCTGCACTGCGAGCCGGTCAGCGAAGTGCCGCTTGCGCAACGCTACATGCTGCGTTGAAACCCTATCCGCACAGGAAACCCGCCAATGAACCAAACCACGAATGCTCCCGCTCCATCTTCCGAACATGCCGCTGCCCACCCGCATCCCGGCGCAGCGCGTGTCGGCATCGGCGGGCCGGTCGGCTCGGGCAAGACACGTCTGCTGGAACAACTGATCCCGCGCTTCATCGCGCGTGGTACAGAGCTGGCGATCATCACCAATGACCTTGCGACCCGTGAGGATGCCGAGCGTGTACAACGCAGCGGGCTGATCGACCCACAGCGGGTTCGTGCGGTGGAAACCGGCGCCTGCCCGCACACGGCCATTCGTGAAGACCCGACCCTCAACCTGCAAATGGCCGATGAGCTGGAAGCGCGTTTCGGCAATCTGGATCTGGTACTGATCGAATCCGGCGGCGACAACCTGGCCTCGACCTTTTCGCTGGATCTGGTGGACTACTGGATTTTCGTCATTGATGTGGCAGGCGGCGACGATATCCCGCGCAAACGCGGCCCCGGCGTTTTGAGCTGCGACCTGCTGGTGGTCAATAAATACGACTTGGCACCCTATGTGGGTGTCGACCTGCCGCGCATGCGACGCGAGTCGGCGCAGGCGCGCAACGGCCAGCCGGTGCTGTTTACCAACTGCAACACTGGCGAGGGCGTCGACGCGGTGGTTGAAGCGATAAGCCGTGCCGTGTTGTTTGACCGCATATGAACGCCCATCAATCGGCACTGCCTGCACAGACCAGAAGCACGGCGCATATTGCCTTCAGCAAGGCGCCTTCCGGGGCCAGCTATGTGTCTCGTCAGGAAGTCGGCTACCCCTTCCATCTGGGGCGTACCCTGACCCTGCCGCAAGACCCGCCCGGCATGGCAGCGGTCTACCTGCAATCGTGCTCGGGAGGCCTGTTCGCCGGGGAACAACTGCACCTGCATCTGCACGCAGGGCCAGGCACACAAGTGCACGTCAGCACCGGCGCTGCGACGGTCGCGCACAGCATGCTCGAGCAGTCGGCGCGGCAGACCGTGACACTGGTCGCCGAACCCGACGCGCTGCTGGAGTACCTGCCGATGGCTACCATCCTGTTTCCACAGACGCGGCTGCACAGCCAGGTGGACGTGACACTGCACCCCGGTGCGCGGGTGCTGCTGTGCGATGCATTCTGCCTGCACACACCTCCTGGCAGCGAAGGGCTGCCCGGCTTTTACCGCGCCGATCTGCAGGTTTATAGCCCGGCCGGAAAACTGCTGGCCGGTGACCGACTGGCAATGACCGGGGCAGACCTGCAACGCCGACTGCCCGGCGTGAGCGGACAACGGCAAGCCTTGGCAACGTTCATGCTGGTGGGTCAGGGTTTACCGGTAGAGAGTTTGAAACGGGCGTTGCGCGAGGCATTGCATGACGTTGCCGATAGCTACCAGGGCGTCAGCGCATTGCCGAACGATTGCGGCGTGTCCGTACGCGTGATGAGCGCCGATGCAGTGGCGTTGCGCAATGCCCTGCACCTGGCCTGGGCATGCGTTCGGCAGCAATTGACAGGACTTGCGCCGCGGGTGCGGCGCAAGTAATCCGCCAGGCGGTTGCAAAGCACTTTCCAGGCTCAAATGACTTACGGCCTGCCTTCCCAGCGACGAAAGAGAACGCTGGCATTGACCCCGCCAAATCCGAACCCGTTTGAAAGGGCATGAACGATCGGGGTCTCTCGGGCGACCATGGCCACCAGGTCAAGCCCTTCGGCAGCCTCATCGGGGTGGGTGAGGTTCAATGTGGGGGGCACGATCTGGTCTCTTAATGCCAGCACCGTGAAAACTGCTTCGACTCCGCCGGCAGCACCCAGCAAATGTCCGGTGGCCGATTTCGTAGAACTGATGGCGACGCCTGATCGAGTGCCGAACAATGAGCGAATCGCAGCCAGCTCACCCTTGTCACCGACAGGCGTGGAAGTGGCGTGAGCATTGATATGCTGCACCTCATCAACCCCTGCGCCACCTTGATGCAGTGCCTGCGCCATCGCCCTGCGGGCACCGCCACCGTCTTCCGGTCCGGCGGTCAGGTGATAGGCATCCGCACTGGTGCCATAGCCTGTCAGTTCCGCCAGCGGCGTCGCGCCCCGCGCCAGAGCATGCTCCAGTGATTCAATGACCAGCAGGCCTGCCCCTTCAGCCATGACGAAACCGTCACGGTCCCGGTCAAACGGTCGTGAAGCTTCTTGCGGTCGACCCGCAAAGCCGGTGGAAAGCGCACGGGCCGCAGCGAAGCACCCCAGGGTGACGCGATCAATGGCGGCCTCGGCACCACCGCAGATTGCAATGTCGGCCTCACCGCTTCTGATCAACCGCGCTGCGTCGCCAATGGCTTGCACGCCGGCTGCGCAAGCAGTCACGGGTGCACCCAGCGGCCCTTTGAAACCATAACGGATGGAAATCTGTCCAGCCGCCATGTTCGCCAGAAAGGATGGCGCAGTGAATGGCGACAGCCTGCGAGGTCCACGGGTATCCGTGACACGCACAGCTTCGGCAATGGCGCCAAAACCGCCAACCCCCGACGCAATAACGGTCGCCGTGCGCTGTTGTTCCACTTCAGAGTCAGGATGCCAACCCGCCTGCGCGAGCGCTTCGTGAGCAGCAACGAGCGCGAACTCGATGAAGCGGTCCATCTTCTTGCGCTCTTTCATCGGGATCACGCTATCCGGGGCGTACCCGGCAACCGGGTCTTCTCCAAGGGTCGGCACCTGACCTGCGACGGAAACACCGGTGCCGTCACTGACGCTGCCCGGCAGCAAGCCAATGCCTGAGCGGCCACCCAACAATCTGTGCCATACCTTTTCGACCCCGCACCCCAAGGGACTGACTATGCCGCAACCGGTTACGACAATCCGCTTTTGGCCATATTGATTCATGATCAGATCCTCTTCATCTCTGTGCCAGTTGAGGCGTGACTGCTGGAGTTTCGGGGCTGCGTTCCTCTATCCGGACGGATTTTGAACCAGATCGAATACATGGCCGGCAGGAAGACCAGCGTCATGACAGTCCCGCCGAGGGTGCCTCCGATCAGCGTGTAGGCAAGCGTGCCCCAGAACACCGAATGGGTCAGAGGGATGAACGCCAGGATCGCCGCCAGTGCCGTGAGCAGTACCGGGCGTGCTCGCTGTACGGTCGCTTCGACCACCGCACGAAACGGGTCGAGCCCTTGCTTTTCGTTATGGTCGATCTGCCCGATCAGGATCAAGGTATTGCGCATCAGAATGCCGGACAGCGCGATCAGCCCGACGAGAGCGTTGATGCCGAACGGCTGATTGAACAGAAGCAGTGTCGGCACAACGCCGATCAACCCAAGCGGCGCAGTGAAAAACACCATCATCATCGCCGACATCGAACGCACTTGAAGGATGATGATCAGCAAGGTGACGGCAATCATGATCGGAAACAGCGGGGCCAATGCCACAGTGGCCTTCGCCGACTCCTCTATTGATCCGGCCTGCTCGATCCGATAGCCCTCCGGCAGGCTGTCGATGATCGGCTGCAGTTCTTTCATGATTACGGCGGAGACATCCGGCGGCTGCAGATCTTCCGCAATATCACCGCGCACGGTGATGGTCGGCACACGATCTCTGCGGCGCAGAATCGGGTCTTCCATACGCACTTCGACCACTCCGGTCTGCGACAGAGGAATACGCTGACCGGCAGCCCCCACCAGCGTGAAACCCTCGATCTTCGCAGGGTCCAGGCGGATGTCACCCGCCGCCCTGCCCATCACGTCCACTGAACGGATATCTTCGCGCACAGAAGTGACAGGGACACCTGAGAGCAGGAACTGCAATTGACGGGCAACTGCGCTCGAGGTCAGCCCGACGGCCTGCAAGCGATCCTGATCCAGAGACAAGTGCAGCGTGGGTGCTCGTGCTCCCCAATCGCTGTTGACGGTACGCATCATCGGACTCGCCGCCATCACGGCTTCGACCCGCCCGGCGATCTCGCGCAATGTGTCAGTGTCTGGCCCGCGCACGCGATACGCCACGGGAAACGGTGAATAAGGACCGAACACGAGCTGTGTGACCCGCACCCGGGCCTCGGGTGCAAGCCCGTCAGCAACCGCTTCACGAATCCGCAGCTTGAGCGCCTCACGTGCGTCCTGGCTTTCAGTCAGTACAACGATCTTTGCAAACGATGGGTCCGGCAGCTCCGGCGCCATTGCCAGATAAAAACGTGGCGAGCCCTGGCCGATGTAGGACGTGACGATCTTCGCGGCATCCTGCTTTTGCAGCCACGCCTCGACCTTGGCGGTGGTGGCGCTGGTCTGCTCGATGGATGTGCCGTAGGGCATCTGCACTTCGATCAGTACTTCCGGGCGATCGGAGGTCGGGAAGAATTGCTTCTTGACCGCTCCCATCCCGAGAACCGCCACCACAAATGCAGCGATCACCGCACCCGACACCCACCACTTCCTGGCAATGACATGGGCCAGAATCCGCCTGAAACGATTGTAATGCGCAGTGTCGTAGATGGCGGCATGTCCGCCTTCAACCGGCTTGATTGCCGGCAGCATCTTCACCCCCAGATAAGGTGTGAAAACCACTGCAACTATCCAGGAGGCGATCAAGGCGATGCCGACAATCCAGAACATGTTGCTGGTGTACTCGCCGGCAGTCGATTGCGCAAAACCGTTCGGCATGAAGCCGACAGCGGTCACCAGGGTACCGGCAAGCATGGGCGCAGCTGTGTGACTCCAGGCATAGGCTGACGCCTTGATCCGGTCGTAGCCTTCCTCCATCTTCACCACCATCATTTCGATAGCAATGATTGCGTCGTCCACCAACAGGCCCAGCGCCAGGATCAGTGATCCCAGGGTAATACGATCAAAGTTCTTGCCTGTCGCTTCCATCACGACGAAGACAATGGCCAGCGTCAGCGGTACGGCTGCAGCGACCACCACACCGACGCGCCAGCCCATGCTGAGAAAGCACACCAGCATCACCACAAGCAGGGCGACGAAGAATTTGATCATGAACTCGTCAACGGCCGAACCGATGTTCACCGACTGGTCAGTGACCTTCGAAAGCGTCATTCCCAATGGCATGCCTTGATTGATTCTGACGGTTTCTGCGTCCAGCGCTTTACCCAGGTCCAGTCCGTTCCAGCCGTCGCGCATCACAATGCCCAGCAACAGGGCAGGTTCCCCCTGGTTGCGGACCAGAAAGGTCGCCGGGTCTTCATAGCCGCGCTCCACTGTCGCCACGTCCTGGAGCTTCAGCGTTTTACCCCGCGCCACAATCGGCGTGTTGCGGATTTTCTCAAGGGTGTCGAAGGCACCGTCCAGACGCAGAAACACCTGCGGCCCGCTGGTTTCAATCGAACCGGCAGGGGTCAGGACGTTCTGGTCGTCGAGCGCCGAAAAAATATCCTGGGGAGCGATACCCAATGTTGCCAGCCGCTCGTGGGAGAACGACACGAAAATTCGTTCGGCCTGTTCGCCGATGATATTGATCTTCTTCACGCCCGGCACATGCAGCAGACGCTGGCGCATTGACTCGGCATCGCGTACCAGCAGCCGCTGCGGTTCACCTTTGGCTTTCAACGCAAACAGCGCAAAGGTCACGTCCGAGAATTCATCATTGACCATCGGACCAATGACCCCCGCAGGCAACGACTTCGCGGCATCGCTGAGTTTCTTGCGCGCCTGATAAAACTCTTCCTGCACCTGAGAAGGTGGGGTCTTGTCCTGAAATGAAACCATAGTGAATGCCAGACCCGGCCGGGTGTAGGTCTCGCTACGGTCGTACCACTTCAATTCCTGCATGCGCTTTTCAAGCGGCTCGGCGACCTGATCCTGCATCTCCTGAGCGGTTGCGCCAGGCCAGGCAGAAATGACGGTCATTTGCTTGACGGTGAAAGGCGGATCTTCCGCACGCCCCAGTTTGAAAAATGAAAGCGTACCGGCCACGCCGATCAAAATAATCAGAAAGAGTGTGATGGCGCGTTCGCGAACGGCCAGTGCAGAAAGATTGAAGCGTCCCGGATTCATGGTCGTGCCTCAGCGGTGATAACACCCTGCTGCACGCGCACTTCCTCACCGTCGTGAAGCAAATGCGTGCCCAATGCCACGACCTGCTCACCGGCCTGGAGACCGCCACTCACGTTTGCCAAATCGTCACTCACACCCAGCAGTTGCACGGCGCGCCAGGTGACTTTGGCAGGCGTACCTGCAATGACCCAGACACCCGGGCCTTGACCCGGGTCATGCAGAGCGGCAATGGGTACCGCCAGCGACTGCCGGGCTGCCTTGCCCGCAGCGATATCGAGGGACACCGTTGACCCCAGAGGCGCACTGAGGTTTGAGCCTTCAAGCACATACCTGGCTTCAAACGTACGCGTCAGCGGGTCTGCGGCGTCAGAGAGCAGCCGCAGCCTTGCCGGTATGACGCGCGCACTGTCGCCATACAGTCTGGCCTCAGCCCGATCACCAATAGTCGGCCGCAAGGTTTCAGGCAGATGGACAATGGCTTCGCGTGGCCCCGCCTTTGCCAGCCTGACCACGGGCTGGCCTGCGCTGACAACCTGTCCAGGCTCGACCAGCGTATCGACCACAACGCCGTCGGCGTCCGCCAGTAAAACAGCGTACCCGCTTGCGTTGCGCGCCACGCTGGCCTGCGCTTGTGCAGCACTCAGTTCTGCCTTGGCGGTGTCGGCCAGGGATTTGATCCTGTCGTAGGCGGAAGCGGATATCGCACCAGCGACGACCAGGTCACGGTTACGCGCTTCGTCATCGGCGGTCTGCCTGGCTCGTGCCACAGCGGCGGCAACCGCCTGCTGTTGGGCCTGAGCCTGAAGCCCAAGGTCAACGGGGTCCAGGCGCATCAGTGGCTCACCGCGCTTGACGGTCTGGCCGGTATCCACCAGGCGCTCGAGCACCTTCCCGGAAACCCGAAACCCCAGGTCGCTCTGAACCCGAGCGACCACAACCCCGGTGAACAAACGGGAGGCTTGATCAGCATTTGCAACAGTGGCCGCCCTTACCAGAGGCGGCTGGGTACGTGGATCGCGCACCCCGGACGACTCGCTGCACGCAGTCAAAAAGAGAGGCAATAACAACAAGGCAGTGGTTTTGTGTCTGGACAGGAGCATGGGATCCCTACTTGAAATCAAGTGAGCAGGGATACGATTCTCCGTAAAGTGACCAAATTAGTCAATGGTCACAAATTCAAGGCGCCAGACTTCGTAGTATCAACGCCGACAAATGGACCGGGGCTGTCGCCACAATGTCGAGGTTATATTGCAATTGCACCGGGTTGATGTACGGACGCATGACCAGGTGAATGGCCTGAACGGCCTCGTCCAGAGGTGTCTTGCGTTCGAACTCTCCCGACTCCCTGCCTTCAAGAACGATTTGCTGGATAAGCTGGCGAATGCGCTCGTCGTGCGCGGCGGCAGAAGGCCACTGATCGCGGCCTGCAACAGCGGCTATGTCATACAGCTTCCGGTCGTGAAAAAACAGATCGCTACCGGCCTCCACAAGCGAGCGGAACAGGCGGCGCAACCTCTCCGACGCCGTTGGCGCTTCGCTGATGGCCGAGTTCACCAGCGCCATGATCATCGCCAGCCGGTTCGAGCAGATCACTTCGCCGATGGCTTGCTTGGAGTCGAAGAACTTGTAGATGTAGGCCTTGGAAAACCCAATGGCCTTGGCCAGATCGGAGACCGTGGTTTTCTCATAGCCGTAGTGGCCGAAATGCTGTGTTGCCGCTTCGACAACCTGGTCGCGAACGCTGTGGTCGGAGGGACCGCGCACTGGCGATGTCTTGATTTGTTTAGTCATATTTCCAGCTTAGCTAGGTGAACACTTATTGACAACAAGTGACCAAATCGTAATATAGTCACAACCTGATCACCTCAAGGAATTTCCATGCGCCCGCTTTGTACGTACGTACTGGTCATGAGCACCGGTCTGCTGTCGGGCTGCGCCGTGGGCCCGGATTACCGGCGTCCAGATGCGCCCCTGCCTGACCGCTATCTGACTCAACCCCGTGGCGCTGCGAATATTACCGCGCATCCGCTTGTCAGTGCCGCGTGGTGGGACGGTTTTGATGATCCGTTACTGAGCAGCTTCGTGTCACGCGCCCTGGCGCAGAATCTCGATCTCGCTCAAGCCAGCGCGCAACTTGCTCAGGCACGCGCCGGAGCAGATGCAGCGACCGCCGCCCTACTCCCGGCGGGCAACATCGATGCACAGACGGCTCGCGCTCATCAATCGGTGGAGACTCCACTCGGTCAGGTCCTGAACTCGGCACCTGGCTACGACCGTTATGGCAATTCCTATGAAGCCAATCTGACGGCAAGCTGGGAGCTGGACGTTTTTGGCGGTTTGAGACGCAGCCGACAGGCTGCACTGGCTGAATATCAAGCTTCGCAGGCAGGTGTTGCGGCTGCCAGGCTCGCTGTGGCAGCCCGGACCGCCGATACCTACATCACCATCCGTGGCCTGCAAGCCAGGCTGGCGATCACGCGCCGACAGGTTCAAACCCGGCAAGACCTGCTGGAAAAAGTCCAGCTTCTCTATGAGCGTGGTCTGTCCCCGGAATATGAAGTCCGTCAGATCGAAGCAGAGCTTTTACAAGTGCAGGCAACAGTGCCGATTCTGCAAACTGGTCTCGACGCGGCGATGAACGCGCTCGACGTGATGCTGGGTGTACCGCCTGGCACTCATCGAAGTTCATTGGCTGAAGCAGGTCCAATCCCGCACACACCTGAGCTCGCGTCGACAGGAACGCCAGCCGATCTTCTACGTCGCAGACCCGATCTGATTGTGGCCGAGCGGCGCCTCGCCGCTTCGAACGCGCGTATCGGCGTGGCGATCAGCGAGTATTACCCGAAACTTTCACTCAGCGCATTGCTGGGCAGCGCCACAGCTGTGTCGAGCGGCAATCTGTTTACCGGCGGTGCCAGTCAGTCAGCAGGTGTTTTGGGGCTGCGCTGGAGGCTTTTCGATTTCGGCCGGGTGAACGCCCGGATCAGTCAAGCCAAAGGACAAGAGGCAGAGGCTTTGGCGGCTTATCGACAGTCAGTTTTGCGTGCCACTGAGGACGTTGAAAACGCTTTCTCTTCGTTGGCCAACCGCGGAACTCAAGCTGCAATGCTGGATAAAGGCGAAGCTGCACTTGCTTCGGCCCGGCAATCCTCATTCGCAAGCTACAGCAAAGGTGCTGCCAGTTTGATCGAGGTTCTGCGCGCCGACGAGAAAATGCTACAGGTCGCCGACGCCAATGCGCAGGCGAAAGTCGAATCCGCGCAAGCGGCGGTCGCCGTCTTCAAAGCGCTGGGTGGTGGTTGGCAAGCGCCGCCCACCACTCCAGAGGAAGAGAAGATACACATGCTGTAGATGCCACCAACGCATGCATATCTTCAGGTCAGGCGTGCTCAGCGATAACGTTCAAGCCAGTGAGCGTAAGGCGCAGGCAGGGTCCAGGCGGATTTTTCCACGCCCAGTTCTTTCGCTGCGAAGTAGGCCCAGTGCGGATCGGCCAGATGCGCACGGCCAATCGAGACCAGATCGAGCTGGCCTGACTTGACCGCCTCTTCAGCCAGCTTCGGCTCGCCGAAGCCCCACGCGCTGGTCACCGGAATATCCGCTTCACGACGCACACGCTCGGCAACAGGCCCCATGAACGCAGGCCCCCATGGAATGTTGGCGTCCGGGGTACTGAAACCGACGCTGACACTCAGCAGGTCCAGACCGCCGGCCTTGAAGCGGCGCGCCAGTTCGATCGACTCTGCAAGCGTCTGCTCGTCGCGACCGTCATATTCGATAACGCCAAAGCGTGCGGTGAGCGGCAGGTTCTCAGGCCAGACCTCACGTACTGCGGCCAGGGTTTCCAGCAGGAAACGGCTGCGGTTATCAAAACTGCCGCCGTACTCATCGGTGCGCTGGTTGGAGTGCTCGGAGAAGAAGCTCTGTCCCAGGTAGCCGTGGGCAAAATGCAGCTCGATCCATTCAAAGCCCGCATCGCGAGCGCGACGGGCAGCATCGACAAAGTTCTGGCGAACACGAGCGATGTCTTCCAGGGTCATGGCGCGCGGGACTTTCGGCAGATTGGCACCGAACGCGATGGCGGACGGAGCGATGGTGTCCCAGCCGCGCGAATCGGAAGCCGCGATATGGTCATCGCCTTCCCACGGACGGTTGGCGCTGGCCTTGCGGCCGGCGTGGGCAATCTGAATACCCGGCACGCACCCTGCAGCCTTGATGGCTTTGACGACAGGCACGAATGCCTGCGCCTGTTCGTCATTCCAGATACCAGTGCAACCGGGGGTAATACGCCCTTCCGGCGCGACGGCGGTAGCTTCGACCACCAACAGGCCCGCACCACCGCGTGCCATGCTGGCCAGATGCACGTGGTGCCAGTCGTTGATAACACCTTCGGTTGCCGAGTACTGGCACATCGGAGGAATGGCGATTCGGTTGCGCAGCGTCACGTCTTTCAGTTTGAAGGGTTCGAACAATGCAGACATTGGAAAGCTCCCGTAGGCCAGATGACTTTTGATTTCAGTTGTTCGATGGTAATCGAACTATGGCAATAAACGGAAGCCTTGATATCATCCCCACCATGCGAACCTTCCAACACCCCGATCCTGAAGACCTCACACTCGAACGCGTGCTCTATGCCTTGAGTGATCCCGTTCGCATGGGAATCGTGCGCTGCCTGGCCGGCGTTGCAGAGGCCACCTGCGGCGAACTGGACGGCGGACGTCCCAAATCCAGCATGTCCCATCACTTCCGCGTGCTGCGCGATGCCGGGCTTGTACAGACGCGCAACGTGGGCACCACGCACATGAACTCGCTGCGTAAACAGGTCTTGGAAAGCCGTTTCCCGGGTCTGCTGGACAGTATTCTGGCTCAGCATTGACGTAAAAAGGTATCAGTCCTGAGACAGCCTGCGCTGCCATTTCATTGCATGAATTCCGATGTACTGCTCATCCTTGCCCTGCCGGACGACCTGAAAGCCCGCAGGGCATCACGCTTGGCACCCCTTTTGACCGGTTCTGACGACCTCCACGGGTATGTCATCAAGGCACCAAAGGTTAGGTGCGTTTTTTAAATATGCCAGAAAAAACCCCGGGATTAGCCATAGACCAATACCGGGGTTTTCAGCAGCGTGAGCGGGTTGACGAGCTTTCTTCAGACCTTATAGCCGAAACTTGCCCACTTCCGTCTGCAGGCTGGTGGCGAGGATCTTCAGGCCGCCGCTGGTCTTGAGCAGTTCCTGAACCGACATGTTGTTCTGTTCAGCCATTTGCGCAGAGCGCTCGACGTTACGTGCAACATCCTGGCTGGCGGCGGTTTGCTCACGCAGCGCGAAAGATATCTGGTCGACCACCTGCAGAACCTTGCCCGAACTGTCGCGAATCTCAATGATCGCTTGACCGGCAGTGCCCGCCATTTCCACGCCTTCGTTCACTTCCTGAACGCCGCTGCGCATGCTCTCGACGGTTTCCCGTACGCCCGCCTGAATTTTATCGATCATCCCGGCGATTTCCTTGGTGGACTTGCCGGTGTTCTGCGCCAGCAGGCGTACTTCGTCGGCAACCACTGCGAAGCCACGTCCCTGTTCACCGGCACGCGCCGCCTCGATGGCAGCGTTGAGGGCCAGCAGGTTGGTCTGATCGGCAATGCCCTGAATCACGCTGACGATCGACGAAATGTGCTCGGAGTGCTGACCCAGTCCTGCGACCTGAGTAGAAGACAGCTGCACTGTCCGGGCGATGCCATTCATGCTGGACAGGGTATTTTCGATGACCTGCGCACCGTCCTTCGACTGCTGCCCTGAGCGGCTGGCGAGTTCATGCGCCTCATCGGCGTTTTCGGAAACGTGATGGATGCTGACGGTCAGTTCTTCGATAGTAGCCGCCATCGCCGAGGCGGACGTCGACTGTTCCTGGATAGCACCGGACAGCTGTTCGGAAGCACCGGAAATCTGTTGCACGGCGACGACCAGTTGATTGGCGGCCTGGCTGATCTGTTGAATCATCTCGCGCAGGCGATTCTGCATACGATCAAAGGCTTTCGGCAGTTCATCGTGACTGCTGGTGTCGATCACAGTGTCCAGCTTGCCATTGGCAATTGCCGTTGCGGCATCAATGGCCAGTTGCAAGCGCGCCGTGGTGCTGCGCCCCAATACAGCGGCAAGGATCATCGCAAGAACAGCCGCGGCCAGGCCGCCGCACATCAGAATCATGATCGCAAACCGCTTGGCATCGGACATTTCCTGACTGCGCTGAACCAGCAACTTTTGCTCAGTACCGCTGATTTCAGCGAGCAGAGCACGCATGCTGTCCATCTTGGCTTTGTCGGCCCCCGAGGTGATGCGTGCATCCAGCTCATCATCAGGCATATTGCGTGCAGTCAGATCGCGGCGCAGGGCGATGATCGGATTGATATCTTCATCGAGCCAGCGCTTCTGGGTATCACCCAGAGCGGCCAGGCGGCGCTGCTGCTCCGCATTGTCAGCTGTCAGGCGCTTGAGCGAATCGAGTTCTTCGTTGAAACGCCTCTCCCCCGCCACCAATGGCTCCAGGAACGCATCCTTCGAAGCGATGACAAAGCCTCGCATCCCGGTCTCGATATTGATCAGCTGTTCAAGGGCAAGTTGCGCTTCGCTCAGCACCTGGTACGTATGAACATTGCTGTTTGTAGCCTCTTCGACCTGCTCGAAACCTCTGTAAGCACTCGCGACAAGGACGACGATAAGCACGATGATCGCGGCAAAGCTGAAGTAAAGCTTTTGCGAGATGCTGAGTTTGCTGAACATGATGTCGGTCCTGAACTAGCCATTCCGTGGCTTGCATGGTGGGCGCTATCACTCGTAAAAATGGGCTGAACCAACTTTTATGATTGATGTCATTGAGATAGTACTCATGTCGCCCGCCAGCTCAGTAACTTTAGAAGCTATAAGCTTACAAAACCTGAATAAAGGCTCTAAACCAAGCTAAGGCAATGATATTTAAGGATAAAAAATTTTTATTACACTTGGCATTCAATACTCTATACAACTCGAAAAACTTGACGCCCGAAGATTTCTGACGTCGATTTTTTGCCTGTGTTAGTCAAGGTATGTTCTGATTGCGACAGCTCAGATGTCGCTGAATAGCAAGTAATGGAGGGAAAAGTCATACTTTATCTTCGCTATTGAATCGGTTTACCGGCCCGAAAAGCGCTTGCGACCCCTTTTAAAGTGAAGTTTTCCGGTTGATACGGGGACAGATTTTGAGCGCTTACGCTGTCTTTCCGGTCCCCGCAGGCTGACGCATTAGTCCAGATACCGAGCATCCCTACAGAGCGGCTTACGGCTATTTCAGATCAAAACCAAGTGACATCACTGCCCGTCCTCACACGCTCCGCTGCACCGTCAGCAACTCTGGACGGTGAGAAAACAGCTGCAGGAACGCCCCGCCCAATGCGCAACCGGCCATTACGAAAAAGCACACGGTATAGCCGCTGAGGCTGGTCCAGCCACCGCCCATGGAAATCAGCGTTCCCATCAGCACCGGGGCGATACCGCCGCCGATGAACATCGCTGTGGTGATGATCCCGTTGGCTGTGGATGTCGCCGAAGGTTGCGCCGAGTCGGAAGCGACCGCGTAGTAGATGGGCCAGACAGCATTGGCGACCAGGCCGAACAGCAACTGCACGGCGATGACGATCAGGATGGTGTTGGCGAAGTAAAAGGCCCCGACGCTGACCGCCATCCATATGCCGCAGATGATCAATGTGATGCGCCGACCGATGATGTCCGACAGCGATGGCCAGATCAATTGCCCGAGGATGCCGGTCAGGGTGAACACCACGCTCATTCCCGCCGACTCGGCCAGCGACAGGTTGAGGATGTTGTACAGATAGGCTGGCAGGACAATGTTGACGCCCATGTACACCACTTGGGTGAGCATGGTGTTACCGGCAGTCAGGGCGATGTTGCGGTTGCTCAGGGTTGCCTTCACCGACTTCCAGACCTGGCCTTTTACGTTGGTCGACGGCGTGCTGTCCGGCGGGGTCATGCCTTTGGCAGCGATGTCCACGTACAGTTGAGTGATGCGCTCGGCCGTCGAGTAGCGTGCCCAGAAAATCATCAGCGGCAGCGCTACGACGAAGGCGAAGAAGAATACATAACGCCAGTTTTCCTCTCCGTAAGTGCTGATCACGAAACTGGCGACAATGCCGCTGAGCATCGCGCCGATGGGGTAACCGGTATGGTGCGCGCCCAGAGCAAAACCGCGACGTTCTACTGGCCACCACTCGGCAGTATTGCTGACACCGACAGGCTCGCCCCAGCCAGCGCCCAGATTCACCCCGACGCGCAAGGCGATGAAACTGGCCAGGCTGCCACTCAATGCCTTGAAGCCCGACAGAAACGACAGCGCGGTGTAACCCAGTACCAGCGGCACCTGAAAGCGCGCCCTCTTCCACCCACCGCCGTAGCGATCACTCCAGATAGAGCCGGGAATATCGAGAACGGCCAGTGCCAGCATGACCACCGTTGCCACCGTCCCCCACTGATCCGCAGACAGGTCGAAATGCTTGGAAATCGTCGGCCCCAGGCGCAAGACGATCTCGCGATCGTAGGCGTTCAAAATCCAGATCATCCAGCAGACCAGCAACGACACCCACGAAAAACGATGAATCTTGCCCAGCGATGCATTCTTGTTATTTGGCATGGGAAATCTCCAGGCGTGTCGCGCACGCCCCAGCGAGAAAGGGTTCAGTCGTCCTTAACGTTCAGGTTCGGTCTGTTGGTGGGTTAACTGGCAAAGCGCCGCTCGGCAATGCCTTTCACACCCAGCCCGGTGATGGCGAACAGGGCACCGCGCTGCTGGCCATCTTCCGGGAAACGCGGCAACGGCGGCTTGGCCATGGAGGTGACAAACAGTGTGTCCAGATTCGGGCCGCCGAAGGTCAGACTGGTCACTTTCTTCACCGGCATGTCGATGATGCGATCCACCCGCCCGTCAGGGGTGTAACGCACCAGCTTTCCGGCATACACCAGCGCTTGCCACAGACAGCCTTCGGCATCCACGGTGCAGCCATCCGCCGCGCCCCCTGCCGAGGTGTCGACCTTGGTAAAGGTGCGTCTGTTGGCGACTGCGCCGCTGGCGTTGTCGTAATCGTAGGTCCAGATCTCTCCTGACCAGGTGTCGGCGAAATAAAAAGTTTCCCCGCCCGGACTCCAGCAAGGGCCGTTGGACACGATGATGCCCTCATCCAGGGTGTGCAGGCTCAGGTCCGGGTCGAGGCGATACAGCTTTGCGCTGGCCTGATCCTCCTGCGTGTCCATCGAGCCCACGATGAACCGTCCCTGCCGATCGACCTTGCCATCATTGAGCCGATTGTTCGGCAAGCCGGGTTCAGGGTCGACGATCAGCTCGAGATCGCCGCTCGGCAGGTCAAGGTTGTAGATGCCGGTCTGCAACGCGACAAGCGCCGCGTCGCCATGCTTGCGCAAGGCCATGGAACCGATTTTCTGGCCGACATCCCAGGCGCGCAGTTCGCGCCCGTCGTCCGTGCAACGCAGGACACGGCCGTCGAAGCTGTCGATCCAGTACAGGCGCTGTTGCTCGACATCCCAGACCGGACCTTCGCCTAGCGTGGTCTTCACGTCGACAACGATTTCGATACGCATTTTTCACCTCTGTCTTGTTGTTATTGAGATGACGCATTTTGCGGCGACTAGAAATTAACCTTGTCCTGCCCCTTCAGGTCGAGCATTTCACGGGCTTCATCCGGCGTCGCCACCTGCCCGCCCAGCGCTTCGATCACCGTGCGGATACGCTTGACCTGATCGGCATTGGACGCCGCCAGCTTGCCCGGCCCGTCCCACAGCGAATCCTCCAGGCCGACACGCACATGACTGCCCATCGACAGGCCCATGGTGCCCAGCGGAATCTGATTGCGACCGGCCCCCAGGATCGACCACTGATAGGCATCGCCAAACAGGCGGTCAGCCGTACGGCGCATGTGCGCCAGGTCTTCAGGATGCCCGCCGATACCGCCGCGCAAACCGAATACCGACTGGATGAAAATCGGTGCCTTAAGCAACCCGCGCTGCAGAAAGTGCGCTGCGGTGTACAGATGACCGATGTCGTAGCATTCAATTTCAAAGCGTGTGCGGTTCTCGGCGCATGTATTGAGGATGTGCGCGATGTCGCGGAAGGTGTTACGGAAAATCCGGTCGTCGCTCTCGGCCAGATAGGGCCGCTCCCAGTCGTGCTTGAATTCGCTGTAGCGATCCAGCATTTCGTACAGCCCGAAGTTCATTGAGCCCATGTTCAACGAAGCGAGTTCCGGCTTGAGCTGCGCCACCGGTTGCAGGCGCTCTTCCACGCCCATGGTCGGCGCGCCGCCAGTAGTGATATTGATCACCACGTCGCTCTTTGCCTTGATCTGCGGCAGGAACTGCCGAAACAGATCGACATCCTGACTGGGCCGCCCGTCACGTGGGTCGCGGGCGTGCAAATGAACGATCGAGGCCCCGGCCTCGGCGGCACCGATGGCTGCATCGGCGATTTCCTGCGGCGTGATCGGCAAATGAGGCGACATCGACGGCGTGTGGATCGCCCCCGTGACGGCGCAGGTGATGATGACCGGACGTTTTTTGGGCATGAGCATTCTCCATTCTTGTTGTTGGCGAGAAGTCTGATGTGGAACATGACTCGGACGGTGTCCGGTCATGGTTGCTATCGGGCCGAATCCTCAGAGGTACTCGACGTTGCCATCCACACTGATGGCCTGACCCGTGACATTGCGGGCGGCGGGCGAGCATAAAAACAGCGCCATTGCGGCAACGTCCTCAGCGGTGACCATGCGCTTGAGCGAAATCTTTTTCAGGTACTCCTCGCGCATCTCCTCCTCCGGCACATTCATCTGTTGCGCTCGCGCCCGAATCACTCCGTCCATGCGCGGACCTTCGACGATACCGGGCAGCAAGGCGTTGACGCGGATATCACTTTCCCCCAGCTCGGACGCCAGCGACTTCATCAGCCCGACAATCGCCCACTTGGTCGCGGCATACGGGGTGCGCCAGGCATAGCCCAAGCGACCGGCGACCGAAGCGATATGGATCAGGTGAGCATTGGGTGAGGCCTTGAGCAACGGCACCGCGTGATGAGCGAAACGGTATTGCCCAGTGAGATTAATGTCGATGGTCCGCTGCCACTCTTCTTCGCTAATGGCATCGATGCCTGCCGTCGGACCGGCAATCCCGGCGTTGTTGATCAGCACATCAAGACCACCGAATTGCTCGCGCTGCACCTTGAATACCACTTCGATCTGCGCCGGATCAGCAACGTCTGCGTGGGTGGCGACACTGCCTGGATGGCGATCGAGGAATGCCGCAATGGCCGCCTCGCTGACATCGCACACATGTACCTTTGCCCCCGCTTCCAGGTAAGCCGCCGCCAACACCTCACCGATCCCGGCTGCACCGCCGGAAATAAGGACACGCAGACCTGCATAGGGAACCAGCCGATTGAGAACACTCATACTTTTTTCACTCCCGAGACACGCGACCTGGAGCGGTCGCTCTTTGCGATCAGGCGTGTCAGAGAGTCGGCAGCCTGCATGATGTCGTCGGTGACAGCTGCACGAGCCGCCGCCCCATCACGCGCCGCCAACGCCTCGACGATACGGTTGTGCGCCTCCATCGAACGCTGAAGATGCGCCCGGTCAGGCGCAACCAACGCGAAACACGGACCGATGTGCAGCCAGAAATTCTCCACTGCTGCCACGATGAGCTCAGCCTTGGCTACCGCATAAATGCGCCGGTGAAAGGCAAAGTTGGTCCACAGATAGAGCGCGACATCAACGCTGTCAGCAGCCTTCTGCATCTGCCCACAGAGCTGGCTGATGTCGGCAAGATCGGCGTCGTTGATCAGAATCACGGCTTTCTCGGCCAACAGACCTTCCAGCGCCACACGCGCATCGCGAATCTCGCGCAGCCGCTCCGGGGTCATCATGGGCACACGCAGCCGGGCGGTTTCGGTGACTTCGAAGGCGTTCTCTGCACTGAGACGATTCAGTGCTTCGCGCACCGGCATCGGACTGGAACCCAGCGCCTCGGCCAGACCACGGATCGTCAGCTTCTGACCCGGCTGAAAGCGCCCGCTCATCAGTGCTTCACGAATCTGCCGGTACACCTGATCCTGGAGGGTATCGCGAGAAACCTGCCGCATGGCGGGCAGGAGGATGGGACGATCTGTCATGGGGAGTGACTCATATTGGCTTTCTTATGGCACGAATATGTGATCACAAATAACATATGTCAAATTATTTTTTTGGAGACAGTGGGTGCTTTGGTGGGAGCTCGTGTCGCGGGCCTAGGGGCAAAGCGTTCGTGTGGGGGAAGGTCGCCACGATTTTAGGTAACAGCTATTGGCTATTCCGAGTGGCTGGATGAGGACGCTGGCACGGGACTGCGCCTCTTCTAAAAAGCGCCAGGTCTTTATATGTGCAAGCAAGGAGGTTTCAGCCAATACCAGACGAGCAGAACTAGCAAAGGCAACAACCCTAGATACTCAACCCCGACGCCGGGTTAAAGGATACGTTTCTCGGGGGCAAGGTCACCTCTCGATCAGCCCTGAAATCGACAGTATTGGACATGGACAGGCGTACGTAATCGGTATACTGATCAACTCATCATTGAGCCTCTGATTAATTCAGAAAATCTGTATATTGCCGACCATGCAAATCAAAGCCTGTTTATTTTTTGATGGAATAATTTTATGCAAAAAAAAGAAATTATAATAAAAATTAGCGCACCTACAAACCTGGCCACGAAAACATTGAGATCAAAAAAATAATCAAGAAGAAGCAATATCCATACCGAATGAAAAGCAGCGCACGCAATCGCAAATAAATAGACTCTTGCGTTTGAAAAAAATCGTCCAGCTTTTTGTCGGCTCACTGTTTCTGTATCCCGTCTACTGTGATGGCGTCGGCGGCTCTATCTATAACTAACACAGGTACTGACGTGTTTCTATATGCACGAACATAGTCAGTTCTAATATATCTAAATAGCCGCCAAGAATCTGGTTTTAAAACCAGCTTCGTGACACCGTATACAGACATCGCAAGGTCAGCTGACCCGTAGGCCATATTACCTTCTCGTGCCCCGTAACCAACTGCTTTCGCTGCTGCCTGGTATCCCTTTCTTACTGGGCCTTCTGTATCAATACGCCCCTCCCAAAGGTTGCGCCCGTTTTCATAAACGTTATTTGCACCATGAGCCATAATTGGCACACCTGCAACGAGGCACAACGTACCGACAGAGCCATAGCAAATGCCCGCACCCGCTACGACTTGCATTGCTCCGGCGACTGCTCCAACGCCTTTTTTGGCAACCTCCCATGACTGGGCAAACAAGCTATCTTGTTCATCCTTTATTTCTTTCAGGCCCTGCTCAGGACTTTTCTTACCTTCAGAAACATCATTAACAATACTTCTGGCGTAACAGGCGACTTCACGGTTGAATTGCAATCGCAGTGTGCCATTATTAATATGCTTAATACCTAATGTACAGGCTTGCTCTCCTAGCTTCTCGGCGGCAGTACTGACCAGCAAATAGTTTGTGCCGTTCTCGTCTGTTGGTTTCATTCTTCATTCCCTCTGGGCAACGTATGTGCGGTTAGTCATACATCCCCCCATGAGATTAAATTTTCCATTTTATCTGTTGGCACTCAATCCATTCATTTACGCAAATGGCTTATTCGCAGTCCTGTCCCAGCCCCCAGAAACGATGCCGGCACTACCACCATCAGCGCGACGTTGTTGTGAGTATTCAAATTTAATGCGGCCGTAATTCAGGTTTACTACTTCTACGGGGAAACCTGACTGGTCGGCACCTTGACCGCTGACTAATGAGATCAGAACTTCTTAAAGTACGATGTCCATATACTTGAATTTTTCAGTTCCTGCACGATGGATTCGAATAGTCACATTTTTGATATGCGACCCCCTACAGCAAAGCTCAAATAGCTTAGGGGTGGCTCTATCTACATATTTGCTGATCTGGAAATCGCCAAGGGAAACCCCTCCAGCAGTAGCTCCCCCACTCGAGCTGGCAGTCTGACTGATGGACTGCATGGCGTTGTAGTGGTAGGAAAGCAATTCGACCCAACCTTTGTGCCCATCGTCAAGAGACTCGCCCTCAACACCATCAACCTTCATAAACGCATCAAAAGACATAGAACTCCCTGTTCTTCAAAAACAAAAATGCAAAAATCAGTCACATGTTAGTACCTCTGTGGAATCAGTACCACTGCAGAATCCTGCAATCACCTTCCTTGTCCTATCCGTCCCTCCGCAGGACCAATGCTCGGATCACCTGACCTAGGCTGCAAACATGGTGTCAGAAAATGATCACACGGAGTGGTTGTGACAATTTGCAAAGGGTGACAACCATCGAGAGACAGCGAATCAATCAAAACTCACGCGCATGAAAAAGCCCAACCTTCTCAGATTGGGCTAAGTCATTGAATTATATGGTCGGGACGGAGTGATTCGAACACTCGACCCCTAGCACCCCATGCTAGTGCGCTACCGGACTGCGCTACGCCCCGACTAGGCGTGTATCTGTTTTGCAAAGTGCGAAAACGTTGAGGAATATACCCTAAGCATTTGAATTTTGGAAGTATCCTGACTGCTCAATTACGCCTTGAGCATGACGAGAACGTCTTCCAGCTCCGCAATCATCTCGCGAATCATCTGCTTGTACTGCTGGGTGTCATCCTTCGGTTCACCGCTGGTAAGACGAAGTCGGGCGCCACCGATGGTGAAGCCCTGATCGTATAGCAGGCCGCGGATCTGGCGGATCATCAGCACGTCCTGGCGCTGATAATACCGACGGTTTCCGCGTCTCTTGACGGGGTTGAGTTGAGGAAACTCCTGCTCCCAATAACGCAGAACGTGCGGTTTTACCGCGCAGAGCTCGCTCACCTCACCGATGGTGAAGTAGCGTTTGCCGGGGATCGGCGGCAGCTCGTCGTTATGACTTGGTTCCAGCATATGCCTCAACTCGGGCCTTCAGCTTCTGCCCTGGACGAAAGGTGACCACACGGCGCGCCGTAATCGGAATCTCTTCACCGGTCTTGGGATTTCTCCCAGGCCGCTGGCGCTTGTCTCGAAGGTCGAAGTTGCCGAAACCTGACAACTTCACCTGCTCGTTATCTTCCAGAGCGTGCCTGATTTCTTCAAAAAACAGTTCGACCAGTTCCTTGGCTTCCCGTTTATTCAGGCCCAGCTCTTCGTACAGACGTTCGGCCATCTCAGCTTTCGTCAGAGCCCCCATACGCTACTTCCTTAACGTGGCGTTTAACCTCTCCTCAAGCGAGGTGAGGATAGCAAGTGTCGTTGCGTTTACCTCATCGTCATTAAGAGTGCGTGATGGATGCTGCCAGGTCAAGCCGACTGCAAGGCTTTTTCTATGCGGATCAATGCCTTTACCCTGGTAAACATCAAATAACCTGAGGTCTGTGAGCCACTCGCCTGCATTTTCACGAATAACGTCCAGAACCGCACTGGCCGAAACATCCCGATCGGCCAGCAGTGCCAGGTCGCGACGCACTTCAGGGAAGCGCGACAACTCGTGGAATTTCGGCAGACGGCCGGTCGACACTTCGGCCAGAACCAGCTCGAAAACAAACACTGGACGATCCAGGCCGAGGGTTTTCGACAGTTCCGGGTGAATGGCGCCCAGGAAACCGACTTCACGGCCATCACGCTCGATGCGAGCCGTCTGGCCTGGGTGCAAGGCAGGATGCTGACCCGGCGTGAAGGTAAACTCGCCCAGCGCACCGGCAAAGCCCAGAACCGCTTCAACGTCAGCCTTGACGTCGAAGAAATCGACTACGTCGCGACCTTGCGCCCAACCTTCCGGCAGGCGGCTGCCGCAGACCACGCCAGCGAGCATCGGCTCTTGCTTCAAGCCGTCGAGCTGACCGACGAAGCGCAGGCCGCTTTCGAACATGCGTACGCGATCCTGCTGGCGGTTGAGGTTGTGCTGCAGCGCCTTGACCAGACCTGGCCACAACGAGGCACGCATGGCCGCCATGTCATTGGATATCGGGTTGGCCAGCAGCAACGGCTTGGCGCCCGGAGTGAACAGTTCAAACCACTTCGGATCGATAAAGCTGTAAGTGATCGCTTCCTGATAACCGCGGGCAACCAGCAGGCGGCGCAGCTCAGGCAGATCGCCCTTGGCTTCGGCCTTGGCCTGTGGAGCCAGACGGGCTTGCGGGTAGCGGACCGGCAGACGGTTGTAGCCGTACAGACGCGCCAGCTCTTCGATCAGGTCGACTTCAAGGCTGATATCGAAACGATGACTTGGCACTTCGACACGCCATTGCCCATCGGCTTCGGCAGTCACAGCCAGACCGAGACCTGTCAGCAGGCGTTCGATTTCGGCGTTTTCGATCACCAGACCGAGCATCTGCTCGACGCGGCTGGCGCGCAGCGTAACCGGGGCGATCGACGGCAAATGCTGCTCGCTGACCACTTCGATCACGGGGCCGGCTTCGCCACCAGTGATTTCCAGCAGCAGGCCAGTGGCTCGCTCCATGGCTTCACGGGCCAGTTGCCAGTCCACACCACGCTCGTAGCGGTGCGAAGCGTCGGTATGCAAACCATAGGAACGCGCCTTGCCAGCCACCGAAATGGTGTCGAAGAACGCGCTTTCCAGGAAAATATCGCGAGTACCGGCAGTCACACCGCTGTGCTCGCCACCCATGACCCCGGCGATTGCCAGCGCGCGCTGATGATCGGCAATGACCAGGGTGTCGGCACGCAGGCTGACTTCCTGGCCGTCGAGCAGAACGAGCTTCTCGCCCTCCTCGGCCATGCGCACGCGAATCCCGCCGTTGATTTCGGCCAGATCGAACGCATGCAGAGGCTGACCCAGCTCCAGCATCACGTAGTTGGTAATGTCGACAGCGGCATCGATGCTGCGCACATCGGAACGACGCAGACGCTCGACCATCCACAGCGGGGTCGGACGCGACAGGTCGACGTTGCGAATCACGCGGCCCAGGTAACGTGGGCATGCAGCCGGAGCCAATACTTCGACCGGGCGCACTTCGTCATGCACAGCGCTGACAGCAACGACCTGCGGACGGGTGACCTCAGCGGCGTACAACGCGCCGACTTCACGCGCCAGACCAGCCACCGACAGGCAGTCGCCACGGTTCGGGGTCAGGTCGACCTCGATGCTGGCATCGTCCAGGCTCAGATAGACACGAATGTCCTGACCAACCGGCGCATCAGCAGCCAGTTCCATCAGGCCATCATTGCCCTCGCCGGCCTGCAACTCGGCAGCGGAACACAACATGCCGTTGGACTCGACGCCGCGCAGCTTGGCTTTCTTTATCTTGAAGTCGCCCGGAAGCTCGGCGCCGATCATGGCGAATGGAATTTTCAGACCCGGACGCACATTTGGCGCGCCACAGACGACCTGAAAGGTTTCACTGCCATTGCTGACCTGACACACGCGCAGCTTGTCGGCATCGGGGTGTTGCTCGGTGCTCAGCACCTCGCCCACCACCACGCCGCTGAAAACGCCGGCGGCCAGCGTCACGCTGTCAACCTCAAGACCGGCCATCGACAGACGAGCAACCAGCTCGTCGCGGGAAACCTGCGGGCTTACCCAGCCGCGCACCCATTGTTCACTGAATTTCATCCTGCTCTCCTGAAAGGTTCGTACGACTTAGCGAAATTGCGCGAGGAACCGCAAATCGTTGTCGAAGAACAGGCGCAAATCATTGACGCCGTAACGCAGCATGGCCAGACGCTCTACGCCCATGCCAAACGCAAAGCCCTGAAACTCTTCAGGGTCGATGCCGGACATGCGCAGCACGTTCGGGTGGACCATGCCGCAACCCATGACTTCAAGCCAGCCGGTCTGCTTGCAGACGCGGCAGCCCTTGCCACTGCACATCACGCATTCCATATCCACTTCCGCCGAGGGCTCGGTGAACGGGAAATACGAAGGACGGAAGCGCACGGCCAGCTCTTTTTCGAAGAACACACGCAGGAATTCTTCGATGGTGCCTTTCAGATCGGCAAAATTGATATCGCGATCGACCAGCAGACCTTCGATCTGGTGGAACATCGGCGAGTGGGTGATATCCGAGTCGCTACGGTACACACGGCCTGGACAGACGATGCGGATCGGCGGCTGCTGCGATTCCATGGTGCGTACCTGTACCGGCGAGGTATGGGTGCGCAGCAGCATGTTCGCATTGAAATAGAAGGTGTCGTGCATCGACCGGGCCGGGTGGTGGCCTGGGATGTTGAGCGCCTCGAAGTTGTGGTAATCGTCTTCGACTTCAGGGCCTTCGGCGATGCCGTAGCCGATGTGCGTGAAGAATTGTTCGATACGTTCCAGAGTACGGGTAATCGGGTGCAGACCACCTGAGGTCTGACCGCGGCCCGGCAGGGTCACATCGATGCATTCAGCTGCGAGCCTGGCAGTCAGTTCCGCCTGCTCAAACGATGCCTTGCGTGCATTGAGAACCTCTGTGACACGTTCCTTGGCAACGTTGATCAGCGCACCGACTTGCGGACGCTCTTCAGCTGGCAGGTTCCCCAGGGTCTTCATCACCTGAGTCAACTCGCCTTTCTTGCCGAGGTAGTGAACCCGGATTTGCTCCAGGGCATTGATATCTTCGGCGCTTTGCACAGCCTCAAGAGCTTGAGAGACCAGCGCGTCCAGGTTTTCCATGTACAGACTCCAGATACAAAATAGGGGAAGAGCTGAAGGCTCTTCCCCTATTTATGACGTTTAACACCGACCCCGGAGAACCGGGGCAAGTGATTGTCGGGGACTTAGGCCAAGGTGGCTTTAGCTTTCTCGACAATCGCAGCAAACGCCGCTTTTTCGTTCACTGCCAGATCAGCCAGAACCTTACGGTCGATCTCGATGGACGCTTTTTTCAGGCCGGCAATGAAACGGCTGTAGGACAGACCGTTAACACGAGCACCAGCGTTGATACGAGCGATCCACAGAGCGCGGAACTGACGTTTTTTCTGACGACGGTCGCGGTAGGCGTATTGGCCTGCCTTGATTACCGCTTGCTTGGCAACACGGAATACGCGTGAACGCGCGCCGTAGTAGCCTTTTGCAAGTTTCAGAATTTTTTTGTGACGCTTACGGGCAATGACGCCACGCTTTACACGAGCCATGAGTTACTTCCTCTATATCTTGATCAAAATTAACGAAGGCGCAGCATGCGCTCGACTTTTGCCACGTCAGACGGATGCAGCAAGCTGCTACCGCGCAATTGACGCTTACGCTTTGTCGACATTTTGGTCAGGATGTGGCTCTTGAAAGCGTGCTTGTGCTTGATGCCGTTGGCGGTTTTCAAAAACCGCTTAGCTGCACCACTTTTAGTCTTCATCTTTGGCATGTTCGGATACTCCGCATTCAGTTGATAAATATAACCGCAAGGCCTGCCGTGCCCTGGTGGTTATTTCTTCTTTTTCGGGGCGATGACCATGATCAGCTGGCGTCCTTCCATCTTAGGATGCTGTTCGACGGAACCGTATTCGAGCAGGTCACCTTCAACCCGCTTCAACAGCTCCATACCCAGCTCCTGGTGGGCCATCTCACGACCGCGGAATCTCAACGATACCTTGGCCCTGTCCCCGTCACTCAGGAAACGTACCAGGTTGCGTAGTTTTACCTGGTAATCCCCTTCCTCCGTCCCTGGACGAAACTTGATTTCTTTAACCTGGATCTGCTTCTGGTTTTTCTTCGCTGCAGCAACCTGCTTCTTCTTCTCGAAGATCGATTTGCCGTAATCCATCACACGGCAGACCGGAGGGACTGCGTCGGCAGAAATCTCTACCAGATCCAGCTTAGCCTCTTCGGCAATACGAAGCGCTTCATCAATCGAGACGATGCCAATCTGCTCGCCGTCAGCGCCAATTAAACGAACCTCGCGGGCCGAGATATTTTCATTGATCGGGGCCTTGGGTGCAGCTCGTTTATCTTGTCTCATTTCACGCTTAATAATAATTACTCCGTATCTTGGCGACCACGCCGGGAAACCGCTTGTGCGAGGAATTCAGCGAATTGGGCGACCGGCATCGAGCCAAGGTCAGCGCCTTCACGTGTACGCACAGCGACAGTTTGCATTTCAACCTCCCGATCTCCAATCACGAGGAGATAAGGAACCTTGAGCAAAGTATGCTCGCGGATTTTAAAGCCGATCTTTTCATTTCTCAAGTCGGACTTGGCACGAAACCCGCTTTCGGCCAGAGTTTTTTCCACTTCGAGGGCAAAATCGGCCTGTTTGTCAGTGATATTCATGATCACTGCCTGAGTAGGCGCAAGCCATGCAGGGAACGCCCCCTCGTAATGCTCGATCAGAATTCCGATGAAACGCTCGAAGGACCCAAGAATTGCGCGGTGCAACATGACCGGATTCTTGCGGCTGTTGTCTTCGGAAACGTATTCGGCACTCAGGCGGATCGGCAGATTGAAGTCCAGCTGCAAGGTGCCACACTGCCATACGCGACCGAGACAATCCTTGAGGGAGAACTCGATTTTCGGGCCGTAGAACGCGCCTTCACCCGGCTGCAGATCATAAGGCAGACCTGCGCTATCGAGTGCAGAAGCCAGCGCCGATTCGGCACGATCCCAAAGCTCGTCGGAGCCTACACGCTTTTCAGGGCGAGTGGACAATTTGAGTTCGATATCCTTGAAGCCGAAATCGGCGTAGACATCCAGCGTCAGCTTGATAAACGCGGCGGACTCGGCCTGCATCTGGTCTTCGGTACAGAAGATGTGCGCATCGTCCTGAGTGAAGCCACGTACGCGCATGATGCCGTGCAAGGCGCCCGACGGCTCGTTACGGTGACAGGCACCGAACTCGGCCAGACGCATCGGCAGCTCGCGGTAGCTCTTCAGGCCCTGATTGAACACCTGCACGTGGCAAGGGCAGTTCATCGGCTTGATCGCGTAGTCGCGACTTTCGGACTCGGTGGTGAACATGTTGTCGGCGTAGTTGGCCCAGTGCCCGGATTTTTCCCAGAGCGAGCGATCGACTACTTGCGGAGTCTTGATCTCGAGGTAGCCGTTTTCACGCTGCACTTTGCGCATGTACTGCTCGAGCACCTGGTACAGGGTCCAGCCCTGCGGGTGCCAAAAGACCATGCCAGGCGCTTCTTCCTGAGTATGGAACAGGCCAAGACGCTTGCCGATCTTGCGATGGTCGCGTTTTTCGGCTTCTTCGATGCGCTGAATGTAGGCTGCCAGCTGCTTCTTGTCAGCCCAGGCGGTGCCGTAGACGCGCTGCAGTTGCTCGTTTTTGGCATCGCCACGCCAGTAGGCGCCAGACAGCTTGGTCAGCTTGAATGATTTGAGGAAGCGCGTGTTCGGCACGTGCGGACCGCGGCACATGTCGACGTATTCTTCGTGGTAATACAGGCCCATGGCCTGCTCATTCGGCATGTCTTCGACCAGACGCAGCTTGTAATCTTCGTGACGGGCGGTGAACACCTCGATCACTTCAGCGCGCGGGGTGACTTCCTTGATGACGTCGTAATCTTTTTCGATCAACTGCTGCATGCGCTGCTCGATCGCCGCCATATCGTCAGGCGTGAACGGGCGCTCGTAGGCGATATCGTAATAGAAGCCGTCGTCGATCACCGGGCCGATGACCATTTTTGCAGTCGGATACAACTGCTTGACCGCGTGCCCTACCAGGTGCGCGCAGGAGTGACGGATGATTTCCAGTCCTTCCTGATCCTTGGGGGTGATGATCTGCAGGCTGGCATCGTTTTCGATCAGGTCGCAGGCGTCGACAAGCTTGCCGTCGACCTTGCCGGCGACGGTGGCCTTGGCCAGACCGGTACCGATTGAAAGCGCGACATCGGCTACGGAAACCGCATGATCGAATGAACGTTGACTGCCGTCGGGAAGAGTAATAGTTGGCATGGCGCCTCCTCTCCTAGTGGTGACCCCTACCAAAGGTCACGTGGGTTGGGATGAGCCAGTACGTGATCCGGTGGTATACCTGCCTCACAGTGGCAGGAGCCTTGGGGCCAACCTTGAACCGGACCAGATGACTGGAATGTACGAAAAAACCTGCCTGCGCTGCACCGAGAGCCATTGGCCATGGGGCGCTTGAAAATAACAGGACGCGCATCCTAACACAGCCAGACCGGCCGGGATGCACATCCACGTAAATGAAGTGGAATTAGCATGCTGCCTGAACTGGCACGCTTCACGGGCGTCAGAAACCCTCGAGACCCCACACGTTTTTTCCAGCAATAAGGAGAACACCATGAAGTTTTCACGCCTGACCAGCCTCCTCGTGTGCAGCGCCGCCCTTATCCCTCTGGGCGCTCACGCCGCGATGGACGGAGCGACACACAACACCTTCACCCAGGAATGCGTTGCTGCGGCCAAGAAACAGGGGCTGGATGACAAGACCGCAACGAGTCACTGCGAATGCGGTGCAAAACAGGTGAACAGTCATTTCACCGACAAGGAAATAGCCTCGCTCAAGGACACCAAGACAGCGCCACCTGCCGCATTGACGGCAAAACTGCAAAAACTGGTCGCAGAAAACTGCACAGCGACAAAATAATCATTTTTTTCAGCCGGGGTAAAACGCGCGCGCCGAGCAATGGTAGCAGTTGGCCCCGGCTCTTCTGAAAGCCAGTGAAATCATGGCTTTAAGCGCTATTGATACAGCACATGCAGTACAGGGTTTGGCACCCCGGAAGGCGGTTTGCAGAGTATGGTGAACCGCATATACGGGACCTTTACGCAAAGCGCCCACCTTAATAGCTGTTTTTTTGCCCATTTCGACTATGATAGCCCGGTGTGCCCAGTTGGCCTGAGCAGCACGTTACTGAAAATTATGTTTCTGGAGATACACCATGTCTAATCGCCAAACCGGCACCGTAAAATGGTTCAACGATGAAAAAGGCTTCGGCTTTATCACTCCACAAGGTGGCGGTGACGACCTGTTCGTACACTTCAAAGCAATCCAGAGCGACGGTTTCAAAAGCCTGAAAGAAGGCCAGACCGTTACTTTTGTTGCTGCTAAAGGCCAGAAAGGCATGCAAGCAGAAGAAGTTCAGGTGGCCTGATTCGCCTGACACAAAAAAAACCCCGTCACTGACGGGGTTTTTTTATGCGCAAAAGAAAGTACCGGCTCAACCGCAATTGATACGGGTCACCTTCCCCGAAGCGTCAGTATTGACGTTTACCCGCTCGGATCGGTACTCCAGCGTGACCATGTCGTCAGGACCGAGAATGCGCGCGTCCTGCGAACCGGAACGGGCGCGGACTTGAGAAAGGAGGTCTATGGACGCCTGCTTGCCAATGGCGAACTGGGCGAGCCCCGCATCACAGCGGCCTGGTATCGCGTTGCTGGCTGGCGCGTCGGCTTTGACGGGCGCTTCGGCGCTGGCATTGCTATCAGATGCGGTACTGCTGCAGCCTGCCACCAATGAAGCCACGACCATAAAACCCAATGTTGCGAATTTCCGGGGCATACACCCTCCTCTGCCAATGAACATTTCCAGACCTGTCCGACCGCGCTAAGGCGCGTTGGTTGCACGATCCGACCGACACGCCGTGTGTAACCTGTTGATCTGCCTGGAACGGAAGTCTGCCTTGGCCTGGCACAGGGCGCGTGGGGAAATCGTCACAAAACATTTATCGCCAGCGCTCATTGAACCGGGCTATCAGGATCATGTGTAAGTAGAAGTGTCAAAATGCGCGCGGGATGGTTTACTGCCAGAGACACAAGCGCCGGGACGCGAGCAGCGTGTACGTGGCCCTTCACTGGAGATCAGACAGACATGACAGCCATAACCCTAGACGCCGACATCAAGGCCAAGTGGCCTCAGGGCCACTGCTCGCACAGCCCCGGGAATCCGGAAGAGCTGATGATCATCGCAGTCGACCTGCTGATCAAGGAACTGGGCACCGAGGGTGCCCGTTCCTTCATCAGCCAGGTGCTGAGCCGCTATGCGGCGGCAGGACTGCCCGCCTGATAAGCGACTTCAGAATGCGTGACTACTTGAGACGCGCCAGTCGCTCGGTCAGCAGATCGAAGAAACCCTGAGCGTCGCCGTTCTCGACCCAGAATACGTTCTGCGGCTGCTTGAGCGTGCCGTACCAGTCGGCCACTGTCTGACCGAAACCGATGCCCTCACGGGTGTCCACTGCCACGTTGATCTGCCGTCCGGAAAACAACTCGGGCTTGAGCAGCCAGGCAATCACGCTGGCGTCGTGTACCGGTCCGCCGGGCAAACCGTAATGCTCCATGTCCAGTTTGACGTATTCATTGAGAATGCCGTCGACCAGCTTGCCAGCATTGTTGCCCAGTGCAGCGATCTGCTTGAGGCGCTGTTCGCTGGTGAGAATCTTGTGGGTCACATCCAGCGGCACAT
Organism: Pseudomonas sp. PvP027; assembly: GCF_017833005.1. Lineage (NCBI taxonomy): Bacteria > Pseudomonadati > Pseudomonadota > Gammaproteobacteria > Pseudomonadales > Pseudomonadaceae > Pseudomonas > Pseudomonas sp. PvP027. The sequence continues at coordinate 872,931 of NZ_JAFIBK010000001.1, forward strand.
ACGTCAGCTTCACGCCACTGGCCAGAACGATCTGCGCGGCGTGCGGGTCGGCGAACAGATTGAATTCGGCAACCGGGGTGATATTACCGCCGTTGAAATGCGCGCCCCCCATAACCACCACTTCCTTGATGCCCTGAGTGATTTCCGGAGCCTGCACCAGCGCCAGTGCCAGGTTGGTCTGCGGGCCGAGCATGGCGATGGTGATGCTGTGCGGCTTGGCCTTGCTCAGGGTGCGAATCAGGTAATCGACGGCATTGCCTTCGGCCAGCCCTTTGGCGGGCTCGTGCACGGGCACACCCGGCAGGCCTTCCTGACCATGAACGTTCTCGGCATAGATCGGTGTACGTACCAACGGCTTGGGCGCACCGGCATATACAGGCACCTCTTCGCGCCCGGCCCATTCCCGCGCCAGCCTGGCGTTGCGCGACGTCTTGTCGAGCCGCACATTGCCGGCCACCGTGGTGATAGCCATCACATTCAGCTCTTGAGGTGACGCCAGCGCCAGCAACAGCGCGACGACATCGTCCGCACCTGGATCGGTATCGATGATCAGATCGCGCTTTTCAGCCGCCTGCACAGCAGCAGTACCGAGAATGGACAAGAGCAACGCTCCACGAATGAACTGTCTGGAAAACTGTATCAATGTCATATGAAACTCCCTTTCTTGAATAACTAGGCTTTTTGCGAAAAGTCGGCGAGCGAAGGTCAGGCAAGGCAAAAACAGGCGAGGAAGCGGAGTCTACGTGTTGTAAATGAGCATTCCGATTGGACTCGCATCCGAGCCTGTTTTTAACGCAGCATCACCGAGCGCAGCCACTTTTTGCACATAGCCTAGAAGACGACTCCGGACACCAGCGCCACATTACTGTACGGCTGACATTCTCCGGTACGAATGATTGCCTTGGCCTTGCGACTCAAGACCTTGAGGTCTTCATGGCTTATCCAGCGCTGCTGCCCCAATTGGTCGTCGAGATTCAGGCTTTCGATCACCTGCAACGCAGGCGGCTTGACCTCGGCCATCTCGTTGGCCAACACATGGCTTTCAACCTGCATTTCACTCAGCACGACATCCAGCACACTGATGAAATCCGGCACACCACGGGTCAACGCGAGGTCGATCAGTTCGACGCCTGCCGGTACTGGCATCCCGGCGTCGACGATCATCAGGATGTCGCCGTGGCCCAGCGATGCGATCACGCGGGACAGGGCGATATTGAGTAACGGGGTCTTTTTCATAGCGAATTGAATTCCTGTACTTCCTCGAACGTCGGGATGGACGGCTGGGCACCCGCTCGGGTAACGGAGATGGCCGCCGCTGCCTGACCGAAACGAATTGCCTGCAATTCGTCCTGGCCTGCGGACAGCGCCGCCGCAAAACCGCCGACAAAGGTATCACCTGCAGCGGTGGTGTCCACGGCCTGCACTCGACGCGCTGGAATATGCTCGACGCCAGACGCATTGGCAAACAGGGTTCCGCGCTCGCCGAGAGTAATGATCACGTTGCGCGCGCCGGCCGCCAGCATGGCCGATGCAGCGTTTTCAGCGGCTGCCGGTGAGTCGACGTTCACACCGGTCAGGGTCTGTGCTTCGCTTTCGTTCGGAATCAGGTAGTCGATCAGGGCATACCAGTTTGCCGGAAGAGGCTCGCTGGCCGGGGCAGGATTGAGAATGACGGTCTTGCCCAGCGCACGCGCGCGCGCCAGGGTGTGGAAAACGGTCTCGGTCGGCACTTCGAGCTGGCAGATGACGATTTGCGAATCCGCCAGCAACGTGTCGAAGCGCTCGATCAATGCCGGACTGAGCCGACCATTGCCACCTGCCACAATGACAATGGCGTTCTGGCTGTTGGCGTCGACCACGATCGAGGCGATCCCGGTGGACACTCCATCAACGACGGTGACCGCCTGACAATCGATATGCTCGGCCAGCAGCGCTGCACGCAGTTGCTCGCCATAGGCATCGGCTCCGACACAACCGATCATCGCCACGCTGGCGCCCAGCCGTGCCGCAGCGACTGCCTGATTGGCGCCTTTGCCGCCCGGCACGGTGTCAAATGTTTCCCCGCTCAAGGTCTCGCCGGGACGCGGCAGACGCTGGGCGCGGATGACCAGATCCATGTTCAGACTGCCGACTATCACTATTTTTGCTTGCATGGCTCATTAATCCGTTGCTGTACGTGCGCATCATTCGTTAGACAAAGTGTTTGGCACTGCCGTGGACTCGCGCACCACGACGCAGGGCGTCACGAGCCTTTTTTCGACAGGAACCGCATGAGGTGTGGCGATTCTGCTCAGCAGCATTTCTGCAGCGGTTTCGCCCAATTGCATGATCGACTGCCCCACGGTGGTCAGCGCCGGATAGACATAGCGACTCATCTGGATATCATCGAATCCGATCACCGACAGGTCCTGAGGCACGCGAATCAAGCGCTCGGCGGCGGCGCGCAGCACACCGATGGCAATGACGTCGTTGCCGGCAAAGATCGCGGTCGGCGGGTGCGCTGCCAGAAGCTGACAGGCTGCCTCATGACCGGCAGAGCTGGTGAACTCACTGTGCAGCGCCCATTCGGCCCGGACCTGAACAGACGCCTGCTGCAGGGCACGCCGGTAACCCGCCAGGCGCATCTCGGCCACTGTGCTGTGGAATGGCCCGCCAATGCAGGCAATGGAGCGATGCCCTAGATCCAGCAAATGCCGAGTCGCCAGATAAGCGCCCTGCTCATGGTCGATACGGACCATGTCGGCATCGATGCCGTCCAGTTCCCGGTCAACGATCACCAGCGGCGTACGTACCTCGGCAAGACCGCCTGCAACACCGGCATCGCCACCCACCGAAGAGACAATCAGGCCGTCTACGCGTTTTTCCAGCAACACGCGCAGATAGCCGCGCTGCTTCTCCGGATTGTCATCGGAGTTGCAGAGGATCACGCAAAAGCCATTGCGCTCGCAGTAATCCTCGATGCCCCGCGCCAACTCGGCGAAATACGGGTTCATGCCGTTGGGAATCAACAGACCGATGGTCGAGGTGGTCTTGGCCTTCAGCGAGCGCGCCACTGCACTGGGCACATAATCGAGCTGTGCAATGGCCGCTTCGACCTTGAGCCTGACCGGCTCGCTCACTGGCCGGGTCTTGTTCAACACGTGGGAAACCGTGGTGTACGAGATCCCCGCCAGGGCCGCGACATCCTTGATGGTTGCCATATCAGCCCTGGCGCCGAGCCCGATGGCTGCGATAGGTGTCGAGTACCACCGCGATCACGATCACCGCACCGGTGATGATCCGCTTGGTCGGCTCGGTCGCACCGATCTGCGCCAGGCCTGCGGCCAGCACGGAAATGATCAGCACACCGAAAAAGGTGCTGATGATCGAACCACGTCCGCCCATCAGGCTGGTACCACCAATCACCACTGCTGCAATGACCTGCAGCTCAAGCCCGGCACCGGCATTCGGATCGGCCGCTTCCAGCCTGGATATCTGGAACAGTGCCGCGACACCGGCCAGCAGCCCCATCAGCGAGAACACCAGAATCTTGTAAGGCTTGGGATTGATACCTGCCAGACGCACGGCCTCTTCATTGGTGCCGATGCCGATCAGATAGCGACCGAAAACGGTCCGGGTCAGTACCGCCTGAGCAACGAAGATGATCAGCAGCGCAATGATGAAAGACGGCGCAATGCCAAAGGCAATCGGATCGGACAACCAGGAGAACGAGTCACCGATGTAGGCAGTACGCGAATTGGTCATCTGATAAGCCGCGCCACGGGCCATTTCCAGCACGCCCAGGGACACGATGAAGGAAGGGATGCGCCAGGCAACCGTAATCGAACCGGTGATCGTACCTGCCAGCGTCGCACAGGCGATGCCCAGCAACGCAGCCGGAAACACACTCCAGCCCCAGCCGAGGGTTGCCACACTGACCGCCGAAGCGGCCAGGGCCAGCACCGAGCCTACCGAGAGGTCAATGCCACCGATGATGAGGATCAGCGTCATGCCGACCGACAGCACCATAAGGTCCGGGATCTGGTTGGCGAGCATGCTGAAGGTCTGGTAGGACAGGAAGTGATCGCTGAGCAGCGAGAACAGCACGATCATCACCAGCAACGCACCGGCCAGCCCGATGTAGGTACCGAGACCAAAGTAAGTGCCGCCGCGACGGACCGGTACGGTCAACGTCGGAGAAGGAGTATTTTTCATGAGTCGTTCCTGGGCGCCGCATCATTGAGCAGCGCGTCACGTTTCTGATAACCGGCGAAGGCCGCGGCCAGCAATTGGTCCTGGGTCCAGCTGTCGCGCTCGAACGTGTCGATCAGGCGACCGGCAGACAGCACGCCGATACGATCACAGATCAGCATCAGCTCGCGCAGATCACTGGAAACCACCACCAGCGCCCTGCCCTGACGGGTCAATTCGGCCAGCAGCGCGTAGATATCGAACTTGGCACCGATGTCGATGCCCCGTGTCGGCTCGTCGAACAGCATCACGGTGCAGTCACGTTCCAGCCAGCGACCGATTACCACCTTCTGCTGATTGCCCCCCGACAGCTCGGAGACCAGTTGACCCGGGCTGGAGCTGCGAATGCGCATGGCCGCCACCTGGCGTTGCGCCAGTTTCAGCTCGTCGTCGCTGTTGACCACGCCTGCGCTGGAGATCGAATGCATGTTGCCCAGCGCAATGTTGGCGCTGATCGATTGCGACATCAGCAGGCCCTCGCTCTTTCGATCCTCCGTGATCAGAGCGATACCCTGCTCCACCGCGTCGGATGGCGAGCGAATGCTGACCTTCTGCAGCGGCCTGCCGACTTCGATGTCACCGCTGTCGGCAACATCTGCGCCATAGATCAGCCGCAACAACTCGGTACGTCCGGCACCGATCAGCCCGGAAATACCGAAGATTTCACCTCGACGCACGTCGAACGACACATCCTGAACCTTGCCGGCACGACTGAGGCCCTTGACTGACAGCGCCACCTCGCCAATCTGCCGGGCGCCCATGTCGATGTGCTCGCCAAGCTCACGGCCGACCATCAAGGTCACCAGTTGCTCACTGTTGTATCGGGAAATCGGCTCGACACACACCAGCTTGCCATCGCGCAGTACGGCGATGCGCTGAGACACCCTGGCAAGCTCTTCAAGCCGATGGGATATGTAGATGATCGAGACGCCGCGCGCCTGCAGCCGGGTGATCTGCTCGAAGAGCATTTCCACTTCGCGCGAAGTGAGCATGGCAGTGGGTTCGTCGAGAATCAGCACGTGACAGTCGCCGATCAGGTTTCGCGCAATCTCGACCATCTGTTGATGACCGATCCCCAATTCGCCAACCAGCGTGTCAGGATCAATGGCGTCCAGCCCCACTTGAGCCATGGCCTCGATCGCGTTTTCGCGCAAGCGCTTGCGGTCGATCCAGCCGGCCCTGCGAGGCAGGTCATGAAGAAACAGGTTTTCGGCCACGGTCAGGGTCGGCAGCAGGTTGAGCTCCTGCATAACCATGCGAATGCCGAGCTTTTCGGCCTGGGTACGACTTGCAGGCTGATAAGGCTGGCCCTGGAATTCCATATTTCCGGTGGTAGGCGTTACCAGCCCGCCGATGATTTTTGACAAGGTGCTTTTACCGGCACCGTTTTCCCCGGTCAGGGCCAGCACTTCACCACGCATCAACGTCAGGTCGACGTCACCGAGTACTGGCTGTGCGTAGGTTTTGCCGATGCCACTGACCGAAAGAACAGCTGTCTGAGCAGACGCTGACATACATTTCTCCCAGCGCCCGTCCTCTGCGGACGGGCACCTTTACACGGCGTGGTTCAAGGTTGGGTAACGAGCTGTACCGGCGTTTCGATCACGCCTTTGTCGTTATTATCGACCTTCTCGCCCTTGACCAGCTTGAGAGCAGCTTCGATGCCGAAGACCGCCTGCTTGGCTGCGTACTGATCGGCTGTGGCCAGAACCCGGCCATCCTTGAGCATCGGCTTGATCGCATTGATGTTGTCGTAGCCCACGACCATGACCTTGCCAGCCTTGCCTGCGGCACGCACTGCGGAGACTGCGCCCAGCGCCATGCTGTCGTTACCGGCCAGCAATGCCTTCAGGTCAGGGTATTCATTGAGCATCGCCGAGGCCACCGCATTGCCCTTGTCGATTTCCCAGTTACCGGACTGCGTGGACACCACTTTCATTTTCGCTTCGTCCATGGCGTCCTTGAAACCGGCGGTGCGTTGCTGAGCGTTAGTGGTGGTCGACACACCTTCGATGATGCCCACCTGGTCGCCAGCGGTCAGTTTCTTGGCCAGATAGTCGCCTACCAGCTTGGCACCCTTGCGGTTGTCAGGTCCTACGAACGGGATTTGCAGCTGCTTGCTTTTGAGCACATCGACATCGAGCTGGTTGTCGATGTTGACGACCTTGATTCCGGCATCGGTAGCTTTCTTGAGCACCGGCACCAGCGCCTTGGAATCGGCTGGCGCGATCACCAGCGCACTCACGTTGGAGGCGATCATCTGCTCGACGATGCGGATTTGCGCCGATGTGTCGGACTCATCCTTGATCCCGTTGGAGATCAGGTCGAATTCGTTGGCGTGTTCTTTCTGGTAGGCCTTGGCACCGTCTTCCATGGTCAGGAAGAACTCGTTGGCCAACGACTTCATGACCAGTGCGACCTTGGGTTTTTCAGGCGTCTGGGCATAAGCGGCAGAGAGGGGCATGACTGCCGTGACGGCAGCAAACATGGCGACAGCGAGAAGGCGTCCAGCGAATGGCAGCTTCATGAGTTCATCTCCGATATTGTGATTATTGTTCGGGCGAACGGCGCAGAATCGATGCTGGGCATCGCCGCGCAAACGTTTGCGAGGAGCGAACTATGGAAAAAGCTGCAGGCTTTGTCAATCCACCGGAAATTAAATCTGCCCGTTCCCCCAGCGCGGGGAACGAGCATTACGATAAGGGGGGGTTCACTCTTCGGGTTTGACCGTCGCCACTTCATCGGCCTTGATGCGGATTGTCTTGCCGGAGATGTCCTCGAACTCGTAGAAGCCGTCGCGCGTTTTGGTCTTGGGCATGTCTTTGGTAACGTACTGAGTACCGTTTTGCAGCGTGACCACCGAGGGCGTGGAACAGCCTGCCAGCAGCACAACTGCCGAGGCCAATAACGGAAATGCCAGTGACTTGATATTCATGCGTGACTCCGTAAACGTCAGGTTGTTTTTTCAAGGCAATAGTGTGCCACTTGCAACGCTTAATCTTACATAGATGTTGCGAAAGATCCGACACTCAAATACTGTATGCCCGTACAGCAATATTCAGGAACCTTTTTCCGTGGCAAAACAAAGCGCAGCGACCCCCTCCACTCCAGGCCCTTACGAGCGCATGGGCATGCGGGTACAGAAGATCATCAACTCGCCCACCGCGCAGAAATCCAGGGCTGCCCTGCTCTTTCGTCAGCCGGACGAGGCAGAAGACGACTGGGCGCAACTGCTTGAAGAAATAGCCGAGAACGATAATGTCACCCTCGCCTGGCGCGACGACGGTGGCGTGCAAATATTCTGGACATTGCCGAAGGAAGATTGACGGCATGATGTTTCGATTTTCCAAACTGCTTTGCACCACCCTGCTCATCAGCGCCTCATTCGCCGCACAGGCCCAAGCCCCGCGCACCTTCAGTGAAGCCAAGAAAGTTGCCTGGGGCTTGTATGCGCCGCAGTCGACCGAGTTTTACTGCGGCTGCAAATACACTGGCAAGCGGGTCGATCTCGCTGGCTGCGGCTATGTACCGCGCAAGAGCGCCAAGCGCGCCAGCCGCATTGAGTGGGAACACATTGTGCCTGCCTGGCAGATCGGCCACCTGCGCCAATGCTGGCAGAACGGCGGGCGCAAGAACTGCACACGAACCGACGCGGTTTACAAACGCGCAGAGGCTGACCTGCACAATCTGGTGCCCAGCATCGGCGAGGTCAACGGTGACCGCAGCAACTTCAGTTTTGGCTGGATACCCGAGCAAAAGGGCCAGTACGGCTCCTGCCTGACCCAGGTGGATTTCAAGGCCAAAAAGGTCATGCCGCGCCCCTCGATACGCGGCATGATCGCGCGCACTTATTTCTACATGAGCAAACAGTACAACTTGCGCCTGTCGCGCCAGGACCGACAGCTTTATCAGGCCTGGGACAAAACCTATCCGCCCCAGGTCTGGGAGCGCCAGCGTAACCAGCAGGTCGCCTGTGTCATGGGGCGTGGTAATGATTTTGTAGGTCCTGTAGATCTGAAGGCGTGTAAATAAATCAGCGTTATTGAAGGCCGGGCACCCTCGCACGAGGGTCAGCCCGGCCATTTATCAACGCATTTGGGTGAAGCAAACGCCACTCATCGGACAACTGTTAACTCAATCCGAAATGATACTATTTTCGTTCTACGCTCTGAAAACAAGGGAATGATCGGGAAGAGCTTTGTCGTACGCACGCCGAAAATAGTCAGACTAATTATCACGTTCGCGGGCAGGGAAGATGGATCATCAAGCGGAATTTGAAATTCACTATCAGTTCAACGGCGAGCCTCGTTGCTTCCTGCACCATGCAAGACAGCTTTGCCAGAGCGACGCCCTGCACTGTGCAACGCTGCATGCAGGTGTCGGAACCGTAAGCGGTAATATATCTGCTGGCCCGATAAGCGTGGCAACCCTTCAGGCCAGTCGTTTCGGCGTGACGCAGGTGCATTGGAGACGGTCTTCGCTGCAAGCCTGAGGCATCGTTCTGTTCAACAAAACAATGGCCTTCGAAAAGGCCATTGTTCATATGCATTGTCAGACCACCGCAGATCAAATGGCAGGGTAATCGCCTGTGCCATCAGGCCACGGCGTCAGCAGCTCGAAACCGGTCGAGGTGACGGCAACCATATGCTCCCACTGCGCAGACAGTGAAAGGTCACTGGTCAGAACCGTCCAGCCATCCGGCAACGTCCGGGTGCCCGCCCTGCCCGCATTGATCATCGGCTCGATGGTAAAGACCATGCCAGGCTTCAGTCTGAGGCCTTTGCCCTGCGCACCGTAGTGCAGAACCTGCGGTTCTTCATGGTACTTGCGCCCGATGCCGTGTCCGCAATATTCACGCACCACGCTGAAGCCTTCGCGATGAGCGACGCTCTGGATGGCGTAACCGATGTCACCCAGGGTTGCCCCTGGGCGCACTGCGTGAATACCGGCGCGGGTTGCCTCATAGGTCGTCTCGACAAGACGCCTGGCCAGGGGGCTGACCTCACCGACCAGGTACATACGGCTGGTATCACCGTACCAGCCGTCCTTGATCACCGCGACGTCGATATTGACGATATCGCCTTCCTTGAGAATATCGGTAGCCGAAGGTATGCCATGGCACACCACTGCATTCGGAGAGATACAGGTGGTTTTGGTAAAACCGTGATAGCCCACATTCGCGGGAATCACTTTCAGCTCTTTGACGATGTATTCGTTGCAGATGTCGTCGAGCGCTTCGGTGCTGACGCCGGCCTTGACGTAAGGCTTGATCATCGCAAGTACATCGGCAGCCAGTCTGCCGGCTACACGCAAGTGCACGAGATCCTGTTCGGTCTTGATACCGATAGCGCTGCTCATGAGGCCGCCTTGGACAGGTTGGAAGCTGCAAGCTCGGAGACATTGAAGTTCGAAGCAGTGAGAACGGTCTCACCGGCATTTTCGAGACGGATCAGCATCTGGCAGATCTCGCTGTAATCCAGCGTCGGGTGCAGTTCAGCGAGCATACCGACACGCATCCAGTGCTCGGCCTGCGCATTGATGGAGCGGCTGAGCGCAACGCTGGCAGAGCGCAGATTGGCGTGCATGTTTTCGGAGATTTTTACCAGACCCATGATTCACCTCAAGTTGAATATATGAAGCATATACGTTACGTATACTCACAATCAACTCGAGACTTGCCGTGGTCGCGATCAGCCACGCTATTCCATGGCGCTGGCCTGGCGGTATTCACCGCTCGCGCGGGCGGCCGCGATGACTATCGACACCTCCGGTTCATAGGCATTGAACTGGCGCAGTGCGGCCGCCAGCCGGAGAAAATCCTCGCGTTGCATTTCATTTACTGCAGAGAGAGTGCGATGCTGCTGAGCAACCGGGCTTTGCGCTGACTTAAGGGACATGACAGACCTCATTCGTTCTTTACTGTTCATGCATACAGTATTTTGAACAGCGCGTTGATACAAGACCGGTCGCGACGAGTGGTCAGTGAATTTGCAAGTGGCTCAAAGACCCGCCAAGGCCTGCAGGCGCTCCAGGTCAGCCTGGGTAATGCTGATACCGTACGCCATTGATCGCGCGCGTTCGCTGTAACGCCGATCCCCCGGCAAACGCTCCTGCCCTGCCCCATGGAGCTGTCGTACCAATTCCTCGCTGCGCTGTGCAAACGACTGACCGCTGCCCTTGTCAGGATCGATGACGATCAGCAACTGACCGGTCCAGGGCGTCTGTGCTCCGGGATGCTTCGACCAGTCGAATTCGAACGAGAAATTGCCTCCTGTCAGCCCTGCGGCCAGCAGTTCGACCATCATCGACAGTGCCGAGCCTTTGTGCCCGCCGAAGGGCAGCAGCGCGCCACCCTCGAGAATGGCGCGAGGATCTTCGGTGGGCTGGCCGGCGCAATCGACACCCATGCCTGCTGGCAGCAGTCGCCCCTCACGGGCGGCGATCTGTACGTCACCGTGGGCGATGGCGCTGGTCGCCAGGTCGAAAACGATGGGCGCGCCGCCTGCACGGGGTGCAGCGAACGCAATCGGGTTGGTACCGAACAGGGGCTGACGCGCGCCATGCGGCACAACGCAGGTCATGCTGTTGACCATGCTCAGGGCCACCAGCCCCTGTTCGGCGAAAGGTTCGACATCCGGCCATAACGCAGCGAAGTGATGAGAGTTGCGGATGGCCAGAATCGCAATCCCGGCGCTGCGCGCCTTGTCGATCAACAGTGCTCTGGCCGCCGCCAGTGCAGGCTGGGCAAAGCCGCCCCCGGCGTCGGCCCGGACAAACGCAGCACCGACATCCTCGACCACTGGCACAGCCTTGCCGTCCACCCAGCCGCTGGCCAGCGATGAGAGATAGCCGGGGATGCGAAAGATGCCATGGCTATGCGAGCCATCACGCTGGGCGCTGGCGCAGTTCTCGGCAAGCACGTCGGCAACCTCCGCGCTGGTGCCACGAGCGACAAAGATTCGACGCAACAGCTCTGTCAGTTGCTCAAAGGAAACGGTCCGGGTCGGCTGGTCGGTAGGGTTGGCGCGCATCTGAAACTCCTGTTAATGGCAGTAGATCGAGGACGATAGCGAGAAACGACAAGGCGAAAGCAGGCCCCCGAGAGTAGCGCTGCGGATTCTGCAAAGACACTCCCGATGCGATAACTTCATTGCCTTGAGCTGACTGTCGCAGGGCAGATTTCAATGAGAGCAGCTTGCATTCACCAGAAAATACGCAGCACCTTGGTGGGTAATGGCCTGCAAATATTCTCTCTCCCTGAAATCCAAGGGTAGAATGCGCCGAAGGTATAGGCCGGAGCGCCCATGAGCGACCCTCTTTTCAGCAAGGCAGAACACGATGCGATCACCGATGCCGCTGCGCATTGGTGCATGCGCCTGCATGCCGAAGACTGTACCGCCGCAGAACGAAAGGCTTTCGAGCAATGGTTGAAGGCCCACCCCCTGCATATGGTCGAATACAACGCCATGCTCGAGGTCTGGGATATCACCGGGCAAATCGATCCGCTCAACCCGGCACCTATGCCCCAGGTCGAGGCTGCCCCGCACGATCTCGTTCGGCCTCGTCGCAGTCGCCGCCGGGTACAACTGGCCGCAGCGGCAGCGGTCGTTGCCCTGGCGCTGCCGGTTGCCGGATACGTCGGCTGGCATCAGGGCTGGCTGCCTGATGCTTACCAGACTTACAACGCCGATACCACCACACGGCTGGTCATGCTGGAGGATGGCAGCCGCGCCGAGCTGAATCTGGGTACCGAACTGACCTATGCCAATTACCGGGATCGACGCAGCGTCACCCTGAAAAAGGGCGAGGCATTCTTCGAGGTCAGCCACGACAGCACGCACCCCTTTGTAGTCGATGCCGGCGCAGGCAGCATCAAGGTCACAGGCACACGCTTCAATGTATGGATGTATCAGGATCAGGTGCGCGTGACGCTGGTCGAGGGTTCGGTTCAGGTCAACAGTGATCGTGCACATGCCTCTTCAAGCCACGCCCTGGCCCCCGGCATGCAGGCCAGTTACAAGGCGGGCGACGACGCTCCACTGATCAGCCAGACCGAAGCACGCGATACCAGCCTGGCGTGGCGCAATGGCAAGCTGATCTTCAATGATCTGCCGCTCAGCCAGGCACTGCCGCTGATCAATCGCTACCTGCAAACACCTATTCTGCTGGCGGACAGCGCAACCGGCGCCATGCGTCTGGGCGGCAGTTACAACACCCACGACCTGTCGAACCTGGTGGGCTCCCTGCCCAAGGTGTTGCCGGTGTATGTGACACAGAATCAGAACGGCAACCCGGTACTCAATCGCCGCCCCTCCGCCACACCGAAAGGCTGATCGCACTCGCGGTGTTGCTGATGCGCAGCCATTTCGGCTGCGCCTATCGTCAGAGCAATCCCACTCGCGCCCGACGATTGTTCATCTAACCTCAAGCGCACAACGCTGCAGCGAGTCTGTACGTATTGGGCCGCGTATTTTTTTCCGCTGATAACTGAGGTTTTGCCGGGCTCGTTCGTCTTAGTAATTGAGAGTGTTTAAAAAAGCCTGAAAAGGAGTTTACGGATGTTCAATCGCCAAGGAATCACGACTCGCACCCTGCTGCGGCAAACCGCACTGGCTGCGCAGGCACAGTCGCCCGCACTGGAGACCGAGCGCCCCGGAAACGAGCACATCCGGATGCTCCTGAAAAGCTTTGGCTTGCGCACCAGCCTGGTCAGGCTCAAGGTGCTCGATGCACTACTGGTCTCGAGCGAGGACGGCCATCCTCTGGGCGTGCGAGGTGTGCACAGCCAGTTGCTCAGGCTTGATGTACCGCTATCGTTTCTGAGTGTGCGCGAGGTCCTCAAGCGTCTGTGCGACGAGGGCGTGATTCATCTCAACGATGACAAGACCTACAGCCTGCATCCTCGCGCCCGGGAATGGCTGGGAGAAGTCGGCAAGGACAACGCCCGGTAAACCCGGCGCCGTTGTCGCACCGGTCAACAGCGCTTAGCGCTTGACCTTGCGACGCATGATCCCGTTGAGGATCACCACCAGCACCGCCACGCTGATGGCGATGTACTGAAAGGTCTTTTCGGTGATAGCACCGCTGTTTTGCAGATGCGACAAGCCCAGCATGATCGCCAGAACGCCGAGGGCGATCAGAATCGAGTAAATCAAACGCTGCTTGTTGGTCATAACGGTTTCCTGAATGCTCATGAGCGGGCAACTGACGCTGCCTGTTTGCGGGCATATCTTACGCCGATACGCAACGGATGGCATCGTCACCCGCCTCGCCTCACATCCCTGCCCGCCCTTTCCTGCACGTTCTATCAACGACGTTGATTATCGTCATGCCGCGATGAGCGTTGCCGTGTAAAACTCCCATGCTTTAATACCGCCCCTGCTTCAACAGTGTGTTCAATTATTACCAAGGAGTTTTACATGCCCCATGAAGGCAGCCTGCTGCAGGTCGCAGTGGTATTTCTGCTCGCCGCCGTGCTGACTGTGCCACTGGCCAAGCGGCTGAAGCTGGGCGCAGTGATCGGCTATTTGTTCGCCGGCGTGATCATCGGCCCATCGGTCCTGGGCCTGATCGGCGATACCGAGAGCGTCAGTCACATTTCCGAACTTGGCGTGGTGCTGCTGCTGTTCATCATCGGCCTGGAGCTTTCGCCCAAGCGTTTATGGGTCATGCGCAAATCCGTGTTTGGCGTCGGCATGGCGCAGGTGCTGCTCACCGGCCTGATCATCGGCGGGGTGGCCTTCTCTGCTTTCGGCCAGCCGCTGAACACTGCGGTCATTCTGGGCCTGGGCCTTGCCCTGTCCTCCACGGCCTTCGGCCTGCAAAGCCTGGCGGAACGCAAACAGCTGAACAGCCCGCACGGCAGGATGGCGTTCGCCATTCTGCTGTTTCAGGACATTGCGGCGATCCCGTTGATTGCCATGGTGCCGTTTCTGGCTGGGGCCGATCACGCGATGGACACCGGCGAAAGCATCAACCACGGCCTGCGCGTGCTGGGCAGCATTGCCATTGTGGTGATTGGTGGACGTTATTTGCTGCGCCCGGTGTTTCGTATCGTTGCCAAGACCAAAATCCAGGAAGTCTCGACCGCCACGGCCTTGCTGGTAGTGATAGGCACGGCGTGGCTGATGGAGCTGGTCGGAGTGTCCATGGCGCTGGGCGCGTTTCTCGCCGGCCTGCTGCTGGCCGACTCCGAGTACCGTCACGAACTGGAAGCGCAGATCGAACCGTTCAAGGGATTGCTGCTGGGATTGTTCTTTATCAGCGTCGGCATGGGCGCCAACGTCGGCCTGTTGCTCAGCTCGCCGTTGATCGTGCTGGGCCTGACGCTGTTGCTGATCGCAATCAAGCTGCCGATGCTGTTCCTGATCGGTCGCACCCTTGGCGAACTCAACAACCGCAGCGCGCTGCAGCTGGGTCTGGTACTGGCCGCAGGCGGCGAGTTTGCCTTTGTGGTGTTCAAGATCGGCAGCGCTCAGGGGCTGTTCGAGGCCGGGCTGTACGACATGCTGGTGTTGACCATCACGTTGTCGATGGCGATCACGCCGTTGCTGTTCATTGCCCTGGCGCGCTGGATCAAACCCAGGATCAAACCCGTCGAGGTGCCGGACGAATACCGCGATATCCAGACCGACAAACCACGGGTGGTCATCGCCGGCATGGGCCGTATGGGACAGATCGTCGCGCGTATCCTGCGCGCGCAGAAGATTCCTTTCATCGCCCTGGACACCGCCGTCGAGTCCATCGAGTTCTCGCGCAGCTTCGGCAATGTCCCGGTCTTCTATGGCGACCCGCTGCGCCCGGAAATACTGCGTGCCGCCAAAGTCGATGAGGCCGAATTCTTCGTCATCGCGACGGATGATCCCGACACCAACATCAAGACCGCCGAGCTGATCCGCAAGCTGTACCCACACATGAAGATCATTGCCCGCGCACGTAACCGCCAGCATGTTCATCGGTTGATGGACCTGGGCGCTCACGCGGTTCGCGAAACGTTCTACTCAAGCCTGGAAATGAGTCGCCAGACCCTCATGGGTCTGGGCCTCAGCGAAACACAGGCCGACGCGCGCATCAGTCGCTTCAAGCGTCACGACGAACAGGTGCTGGCCGCTCAGCATGAGGTGTATGACGACGACGCCAAGGTCCTGCAGACCGCCCGCGAAGCCAGGGCCGACCTGGCGCAACTGTTCGAAGCAGACCGTCTGGACGAAGAAGCCGCGAAAGGCTGACCTGCTCATGCGCCGCAGGCCTGGCTTGCGGCACGACTCAGGCGTAAGGGCTGTCCCAGTAGCGCGCGTACATGCCGAGTTTCTTCTTCACGCCGCGGGGCAAGCGCTTTTCCTGTCGGCTCAGCTTGTAGGCCAGTAGCTTCAGCGCATTACGCACGAACGACACAGGCCACCAGAGGATTCGCCGGGGACCGAGGAATTTCAGCTCGGACCTGACGTAACGCATGCCCTCGCCACCGATGCCGCCAAAGGTTTCGTAGATCCAGGCTTCACGGGCCTGGAACACGCCGATGTCAAAGTAACGGCGAAACTCTTCGCGCAGGCTGTAATTGTGGGAATGACGGCATACTGCCGAGCCTTCGTAAGCCGCTTTCCAGCCATCGATGAGCATTTTCGCGGTGACGTACATGTCTTCCGAAAGAATCACATGCCGCGGAAAACCGCCAATGGCCCGCAACGCTTCACCTCGATAGGCCGCAAACGAGTTGGACATGAATGGCGTCTTGATGCCCAGTGTGCCGGCGTCGGCGAGGGTCTTGATCTGTGAGGTCGGCGGGTAATTGAACAGCCGCGCATGCTGGGCCAGCAGGTTGGCGTCCCTGTGCGGCAACTGCCGCCCGCAAACGGCACCGACTTTCGGGTCGGCGAAGGGCAGCAGAATGTTGGCGATGGCATTGATGTCTTCAACGTACGCATCCTGGGTCATGAAGACATACACGTCGTAGTCGGGATGCAGATCGACCATCATCTGCCGGGTACCGCCGTGGTTGAAATCCTTACTGTCGATACGCAGCACATTGGCACATCGGGATCGCGCCAGCTCCAGCGTGCCATCCGAAGAACTGGAGTCCACGATCAGCGTATCGAAGCTCGCGGTCTGCGCAGCCAGTGAATCCAGCAGACGTTCCAGATCCTTGCGTCCGTTATAGGTCGGGATCACACAAGCCACTCTCAATGGCGCCATAACAATACTCCAGGGCGAAGTCCGGTTGCCCATTGTGTCAGCGTTGTTGAGAGTAGCTCATGCGTACCCGCCCCACCATTCGAATGCAATCAGCCCAACACTTCACTCAATGGGATGAAGTTGACCCAGTCGCCTTCAGCTACGGTAGAGCCTTCGCGGACCTCGATCAGACCATCGGCCCACGCAGCGCTGCGCAGTACCCCCGAACTCTGATTGCGGTACGCCACGGCCCGGCCCTGCTCAAGACGACCGCGCAGGTACTCGCGACGATTGCCCGGACGCGTCCAGACAAACCCGGCGGGCACCGGAAACTGCAAGGGTGCGACGTCTATCACGCCCTGGCGACGCAGCAGGTAAGCCCTGGCCAGCAAGGCGAAAGTGACCAGCGTGGAGGCCGGATTGCCAGGCAGACCGATCACCGGCACACCCCGAAAATGCCCGAAGGTCAGCGGCTTGCCAGGCTTGATGGCCAGCTTCCAGAGCGTCAGCTCGCCCTCTTCCCGCAATGCGTGGCCGAGGAAATCCGCTTCGCCCACGGACACTCCGCCCGTGGAAAGAATCAGATCGACACCCTGCAGATTCCCCAGCGCAGCGCGAGTCTTTTCCAGATCGTCCGGCAGGATGCCAGCATCCACGACCTCGCATTCGAGCCGCTTCAGCCAGCTGCACAGCAACACACGGTTGCTGTTATAGATCTGCCCCGGCCCCAACGGCTGACCGGGCTCGATCAGTTCATCGCCCGTGGACAGCACCGCGACCCGCACGCGGCGAATGACCTCCAGCTCGGCGAGGCCCAGCGAGGCCGCCAGCCCCAGCTCGATAGGACCCAGCCGCGTACCGGCAGCCAGCACGGTATCGCCGACCCGGGTTTCCTGACCTTGCGGACGAATATTCTGCCCGGCGCCCAGCGGTTCGTTGAACCGCACACGCTGATCCGCCAGGACCTCGGCGTTTTCCTGCATCTCGACGCAGTCAGCGCCTTCGGGCATCGGCGCGCCGGTGAAGATACGCGCACAGGTGCCAGGGGCCAGAGGCTCGGGGGCCTGACCGGCGAAGATACGCTGACTGACCGTCAACGGCTCGCCATGCCAGTCCGCCACGCGCAAGGCATAACCGTCCATGGCGCTGTTCGGCCAGGGCGGCAGATCCAGCGTGGAGACCAGATCCACTGCCAGCACCCGGCCTTCGGCGTCGGCCAGCGAGACCCTTTCGCGCTCGGTGACCGGCGTGGCCTCGGCCATCTTCAACAGACGCGCGATGGCGTCTTCAACCGGCAGCAGGGTTTTCGGCTCGTTGTTCATGAGCACTCAACCACGGGTCGCACAGGGCTCGGCCTGCTTGAGGTGAGGCACAAAGTTGCAGGGCCGGAAGCGCGAGTCCAGTTGCTGGGCAAGAATGCCGTCCCATGCCGTACGCACCGCATTGGTGGACCCTGGCAGGCAGCAGACCAGCGTGCCATTGGACAGGCCGGCCAGCGCGCGGGACTGAATGGTCGACGTGCCGATGTCCGGCACCGATATCTGCCGGAACAGCTCGCCGAAACCATCGACCTGCTTGTCCAGCAGGCAGGCCACGGCTTCAGGCGTGCTGTCGCGGCCGGTAAAGCCGGTGCCACCGGTGATCAGCACGACTTGCACCTGATCATCGGCAATCCAGGTCGCTACCTGAGCGCGGATCTTGTACAGGTCATCCTTGAGCAGCACGCGCTCGATCAGGCCGTGGCCTGCGTCGGTCAGGCGGTCGACGAACATCTGGCCCGAGGTATCGGTTTCACGAGTGCGGGTATCGCTGACGGTCAGCACGGCGATATTAAGGGGTACGAAAGGTGTGTCAGCCTTGGCTTTCATGGCCTCATCCAGTTGTTAAGAAAACAGGCGGGTGTTATATCACAGCACTCCTTTTGACTGCCCGACGAGTGTTTGATGAATGTTCCTGCCACACTGCCGCCCTGCTCGATTCTGCTGCTGGCCGGAGGCCGGGGGCAGCGCATGGGCGGGCGTGACAAGGGCCTGATCGAATGGCAGGGCACCGCGCTGATCGAACATCTGCACCGGCTGACCCGGCCGCTGACCGATGACCTGATCATTTCCTGCAATCGTAATATCGATCGCTATGCGCGTTACGCCGATCGCCTGGTGCAGGACGACGATACCGATTTCAACGGCCCGCTGGCCGGAATACGCGCCGCACTGCCCATCGCGCGGCATCGATGGTTGCTGATCCTGCCCTGCGACGCACCTTTGGTCGATGAAGCGTTACTGCAGGCACTGCGTGAAAAAGCGTCTGAATACCCGGAGCGACCGATAATGGTGCGTGAAGGCCAACACTGGCAGCCGCTTTTAGGTATTATCCCTGTCGCTCACGCCGCAACGCTGGAAGCCGCATGGCAGGCCGGCGAACGCAGCCCGAGACGGGCTCTGGAGCCGCTGCAACCCGTTGCTCTGCAACTGGAAGCTGGCGATTCACGCCTGGCCAACCTGAACACTCCCTGTCTGTTGACCGGGATCAGCGAAAACCGCAACAAGTGACTGGTCATTGAAGTTGCTGCGGGTGTATACGGAACTTGCTGACGGTGTATCCGTCTGAGAGTTCAGTAAATCAAGAATCCATCTGGAGACACAGTAATGAAACAACGGACCCTTCCCGCTGCCTTCCTGCTTGCATTGAGCATTGCCTCCCTCGCCGGCTGCGCATCGCCCACTGTGATCACCTTGAACGATGGTCGTGAAATCCAGTCTGTCGACACGCCAAAATACGATGAAGACTCGGGCTTCTACGAGTTCAAGCAACTCGACGGCAAGCAGACCCGCATTAACAAGGATCAGGTACGTACCGTCAAGGATCTGTAATCCGGGCGTCGCGCTACTGACTTGAAAAAACCCGCCGAGTGCGGGTTTTTTTTGCCTGTCATTTCGCGATCCCGATACTACCAGTCGAGCGTCAACAGGCTCTCGAAGTGGCGCTGTTCGCCGTTGAGCGGGTCGACGAAACGCAAGCTGCTGGCCAGCAGCTTCAAAGGATGGCGATAGTCGTCCACCGGGTCTTTCACCACGTCCGGGTAAAACGGATCATTGCAGATAGCAGCGCCCAGCGAGGCCATGTGCACACGCAACTGATGCTTTTTGCCGGTCACCGGATAAAGCCCGTAGCGCCACAATTTGTCCTGCCGTTCGAGCACCTCGATCTGCGTACGGGTGTTGCTCGCGCCGGCGCCTTCCTGCATGCGAAAGAACGGTTCACCCTCGACCAGTCGGCTCTCGTGCAGACGCGGAAAGGCCAGCCCCGGCAGCGCTGGCGCAATGGCCTGATAAAACTTGTCGATGCGCCGGGTGGGGAACAGAGCCTGATAAGCCGAGCGCGTCTGCCGGTTGGCGGAAAACAGTACCAACCCTGCGGTGTGCCGGTCGATGCGGTGCAGCGGCACCAGATCAGGATTGCCCAGGCGATGGATCAAGCGGCGCAACAGGGTTTGTTCGACGTACTCGCCGGCGGGTGTTACCGGGAGAAAGTGCGGCTTGTCAGCCACCACCAGATGCTCATCGGCGTAGAGGATCGTTTCGACTACCGGGATCGGCGTTTCGTTGGCAACCTCACGAAAATAGTGGACCCGCAGCCCCTCCCGATACGCCAGATCAGGCGCGATGGCCTTGCCGTTTTCATCCAGCACCCGGCCGCGAGCAAAACGATCCAGCCATTGTTCACGACTGATGGCCGGAAATTTAGCGCACAGGCAATCAAGCACCGTGGCCCACGAGCCCGGGGGCAGATACAACGTACTGGCTTGCTGCTGTGCGGCGCTGAAGACGGACTCGGACATGCGGGGACTCGAACTCGTGTAAGCCTGAAGCGGCTGGCCGTGGATTATCACTGATTAGTGCGATCACCGCACAACATCGCTGCGTGGTAATCGACTCCTGCCTGCGGCACTATTAACCATCTGGTACATTCCGCTTAGCACCTGCCGCCAACCGGGCAGTGACACAAAAACAAGAGACGTATTTTATGACTCACGCTGAAAAACCTTCCATCCTTGCCGGTCTGATCGGCTCGGGCATCCAGGCCTCTCGGACACCTGCCATGCACGAGCGTGAAGGCGATGCGCAAGGCATGCGCTATCTGTATCGGCTGATCGATATCGACGCCCTGCAACTGGACATCGATGCCCTGCCCCGGCTGCTTGAGGGCGCCCGGCAGTGCGGCTTCACTGGCCTGAATATCACCTTCCCCTGCAAGCAGGCGGTCATCCCGTTACTGGATGAGCTGTCCGATGAAGCGCGCGGTATCGGTGCGGTGAATACGGTGGTGTTCAAGGACGGCAAGCGCATCGGTCACAACACCGACTGCCTGGGTTTTGCCGAAGGCTTTCAGCGCGGCCTGGACAAGGCCCCGCGCCAACAGGTGGTGCAGATGGGTGCAGGTGGCGCGGGAGCGGCAGTGGCTCATGCGCTGCTGAGCGCAGGCGTCGAACGCCTCACGGTGTTCGAAGTCGAGCCGCAACGCGCCGAGAGACTGGTGAACAACCTCAACCAACACTTCGGTGCCGAGCGCGCTCAGGTGGGTAGCGACCTGCCTGCGGCGATGGCCGAAGCGGACGGACTGGTCAATACCACACCGGTCGGCATGACCAAACTGCCGGGCACGCCGTTGCCGGTCGAGTTGCTGCGGCCTGCACTGTGGGTGGCGGAAATCATTTACTTTCCGCTGGAAACCGAACTGCTCAAACAGGCCCGGGCACTGGGCTGCCGAACCCTGGATGGCAGCACCATGGCGGTGTTTCAGGCGGTCAAGGCGTTTGAGCTGTTCAGCGGCCGGTCCGCCGATGCAGAGCGGATGATGGCGCACTTCCACACGTTGTAAGCCTCAGCGCTTGAGATAACGCAATACAGCGTCGCAGATCATCGCCTTGTGACGCTGTTTGACCTCCTCGCTCCACAGCTCGATCTGGAAGATTTCGCTGAAGGTATGGCGATTGGAGATCCGGTAGAAGCAGAACGAGCTGATCATCAGGTGCAGGTCCACCGGATGAACGCCATCACGGAACAGGCCGCTGGCTTCACCGCGACGCAAGATGCCGTCGAGCGCACTGATGATGTTCTGGCTCTTGGCCTGAATCGACTCGGACTGTTTGACGTTCTCGCCGTAATGGATGTTTTCGATGCACACGATGCGCACGAAATCGACATTGCTGTCGTGGTGATCGAAGGTGAACTCGACCACGCGATGAATCGCCTCCACCGGCTCGAGTTCGGACAGATTGAGCTGGCTCTCGGTGTTGCGAATCGCGCCGTAGAGTTTTTCCAGCACTTCGACGTACAGCTGCTCCTTGCTGCCGAAGTAGTAATAGATCATCCGTTTCGAGGTTTTGGTGCGCTCGGCAATGGCATCGACGCGCGCGCCCGACAGGCCATGGGCTACAAACTCGGCAACGGCGGCCTGCAGAATGTCTTCGCGGGTCTTTTCCGGATTGTTCTTGCGCCCTTTCGACGCAACGGCAACAGAGTCGTCAGTTGTTTTCATTGTTGGCTCATGACCACGAGTGATGCGCGGAGTATGAAGCCGACCGGCAACCGAGGGAAGCCGCGAGGGCGTCGCACCCTCGCAGCAGCGTTGCAATCGGATTGGCCTTACAGACGCGCCTGACGTGCTGCCACATTGCGCGCCTTGGCCATCGCAGCCAGACGCACCGGGACGTTGGCCGCGCCGTACCCTACATAGCCGTTCTTGCGCTGCAGGATTTCGAAGAAGAAGCGCCCGTCGAACGCATCGGTGTAGACGTGGAACAACTCGCCACCCTGCGCATCGCGGTCATAGAGCACGTTGTAATACGCCAGCTCGCTGAGAAACTCTTCGTCGAAATCGAAGCGCGCCGCCAGGTCATCGTAGTAATTGAGCGGGATGTCCAGCAACGGTACGCCAGCTTCCTTGGCCCGGCTTACTTCGGCGAAGATGTCTTCGCAGGAAAATGCGATGTGGTGCACACCCGAGCCGCGATAGCTCGACAGCGCATGGGAGATAGCCGTATTGCGATTCTCGGAAATATTCAGCGGCAAGCGCACGGTGCTGCAACGGCTGCGCAGCGCACGGCTCTTGACCAGACCGTACGGGTCGGGCAAGACCACTTCGTCGTCAGCTTCGAAGTCCAGAATGCTTTTGTAGAACAGCACCCAGCTGTCCAGACTGTCGGCCGGCAGCGCCATGGCCATGTGGTCGATACGCTGCAACCCGCCCTTGGCGACTGCCTGCGGATCGACGACAAAATCACTGTCGTAGATCGATTCTCCCGGCGCCGCGTTATCCACCAGATAGATCAGACTGCCGTCGGGTGCGCGGACCGAAGGAATCTCCCGTTCATTAGGGCCGACCAGCCCGCGATACGGCTGGCCCTTGAAGGCACGCGCACGTTCCAGCGACTGATGACCGTCGTCGACGCGCAAGGCGGTGGCGCACAGTGACGGGCCGTGGGCCTCGAAGAAGCTGTGGGCGAAGGAATAGGGCTCGGCATTGAGCACAATCCTGATATCGCCCTGCCCCAGCAGGCTGACCGCTTTCGAGCGATGCTGACCCAGCTTGGCAAAGCCCAGCCGTTGCAGCCAGCCCGAAAGGCGAGCGCCATGGCTCTCGTCGACTGCAAACTCGAGGAACTCGACGCCATTGTAGGTACTGGCAGCAGGTGGGTTGAAGAGGATTTCGGGAGCCGCAGCCGGCTCGTCACGCGCCATCAACTGGCGGGTTTTCTCTTCCAGATAGAGCAGCGAACGCAGACCGTCCGCAGCATTGGCACGCGTCGGCGCTGCACGGAAGCCGTCGTTGAACACTTCCAGCGACAACGGACCGGTGTAGCCACTGCGCAGGATCGGCGCAAGGAAGCCGGCCAGATCGAATTCACCCTGGCCCGGGAAGCAGCGGAAATGGCGACTCCATTCCAGTACATCCATCGCCAGAAGCGGCGCATCGGCCATCTGCACGAAGAAGATCTTGTCGCCCGGGATCTGTGCGATGGCGCTCGGATCGCCCTTCAGCGACAGGGTATGGAAACTGTCGAGCAACACGCCAAGCGCCGGGTGGTCGACCTGACGCACCAGGTTCCAGACCTGTTGCCAGGTGTTCACATGCTTGCCCCAGGCCAGCGCTTCATAACCGACGCGCAGGTGACGGGCACCCGCGCGTTCGGCGAGCAGGCCCAGGTCATCGAGCAGAATGTTTTCGTCGCCCACCGAATCGGCAGATGCATTGCTGCAGACCAGCACCAGATCAGTGCCCAGTTCCTGCATCAGATCGAATTTGCGTTCGGCACGGTCAATATTGCGCTGCAGACGATCACGGCGGCAGCCTTCGAAATCGCGGAATGGCTGGAACAGGGTGATGGCGATGCCCAGGTCGGCACACATCTGCCTGATGTTGCGTGGGCTACCGTCGTAATACAACAAGTCGTTTTCGAAAATCTCGACGCCGTCAAAGCCGGCTGCGGCGATGGCTTCGAGCTTTTCGGGCAGAGTACCGCTCAAGGATACGGTAGCAATTGAACGCTGCATGCTTTTCAGCTCCTGGATGAACGCGACCTGCTTGGGTCGCGACTGGACAGCACCGCATTCCTGGCCTTTCCCGGCCTTATTCAGAGGTGCGAGTAAAGTATTTGCCTGCGGAAATACTACAGCAACATAAAGTGTACGAACCGGTTAGTTTTACGTTCGATTATCGAACAAAAGCCGTTTTACTCAATTGACGCTGTATCTCGCAATGCTCAACATCAACATCAACATCAACATCAGCATCACATTGCAGGATAGACCCGCAGTCCGACATTTGATCTTCGCTTCATCAGCAGCAAACCCATAACAATTCAAAAAACAGGAACATTGCTCATGTGCACCCTTCTCGCTTCGCTCGCCCGCTCACCCGTCCGTCTTACCAGACGTCATGTTCGACGAACCCGCCCAGCCAAAAGCCCGGCCACGGTCTGCGTCGCCTGAAACATTCCAACACACTTACGCGGCCCAGCCTGTAAATTGTCGGCCCGACGGATCGTTTCGAGGACAGCCTGAGTCTACAGGCCAGTCGAATCACGGTTCTACGACTTCACTTTACCTGCACAACGCCTGCATCGAGTGGACTTCTCAGTCCGACTGTTGCCAGCAGCACAGTCCTGGAACGGATGGTTAGAACATCATGCTTAACACCCAGACCAACCCTGTCGCCCAGGCCGCCCGTGCCGGGATGGGCGAAAAGATCCGCGGCGCGCTCGCCGTGGGCAAGACTCGCTGGGGCATGCTCGCCCTGGTGTTCTTCGCCACTACACTGAATTACATCGACCGGGCCGCGCTCGGCGTCATGCAGCCTATCCTCGCCAAGGAAATGAGCTGGACGGCGATGGACTACGCCAACATCAACTTCTGGTTTCAGGTCGGTTATGCGGTCGGCTTCGTGCTGCAGGGCCGCTTCATCGACAAGGTCGGCGTGAAGCGCGCGTTCTTCCTCGCGGTGCTGCTGTGGAGCCTGGCGACTGGCGCGCATGGCCTTGCCACCTCCGCTGTCGGCTTCATGGTCTGCCGCTTCATTCTGGGCCTGACCGAAGCAGCCAACTACCCGGCCTGTGTGAAGACCACCCGCCTGTGGTTCCCGGCAGGTGAACGTGCGGTGGCCACCGGTATCTTCAACGCCGGCACCAACGTCGGTGCCATGCTGACCCCGGCCCTGCTGCCGGTGATCCTCACTGTCTGGGGCTGGCAGGCCGCCTTCGTGGCGATGGGCTCGCTGGGGCTGATCTGGGTCATCACCTGGCGCCTGAAGTATTACAACCCCGAAGAGCATCCGACCGTCAGCAAGACCGAGCTGGATTACATCAATCAGGAAGTCGAACCGGCTCCGGTCAAGGTACCGTTCACCGGCATTCTGAAGATGCGCGGTACGTGGGCATTCGCGCTGGCGTATGCGATCACCGCTCCGGTGTTCTGGTTCTACCTGTACTGGCTGCCGCCGTTCCTCAATCAGCAATACAACCTGGGGATCAGCGTTACGCAGATGGGTATCCCGCTGATTCTGATCTGGCTGACGGCCGACTTCGGCAGTGTCGGTGGCGGCATTCTGTCGTCCTGGCTGATTGGTCGCGGCATGCGTGCGACGACTGCGCGCCTGTTGTCGATGCTGATCTTTGCCATCACGATCTGCAGCGTGGTGTTCGCTGCCAATGCCAGCGGGCTGTGGGTGGCGGTACTGGCCATTTCGCTTGCCGTGGGTGCGCATCAGGCCTGGACGGCGAATATCTGGAGCCTGGTGATGGACTACACCCCCAAGCACATGATGAGTACCGTGTTCGGCTTCGGCGGCATGTGTGCGGCCATCGGCGGTATGTTCATGACGCAGATCGTGGGTGCGGTGCTGACCGCCACCAATAACAACTACAACGTGTTGTTCACCATGATCCCGGCGATGTATTTCATTGCCCTGATCTGGATGTACTTCATGGCTCCTCGCAAGGTTCCGACACTCAGCGAGTAATCGTCTGACACCATCAAAAAGGCCCGGCTCACTCAGTGACCGGGCCTTTTTGCTATCGTCCCTGCGCTAGTGATCTCCCGGAGACCTCTCGTTCCTCACGCTCCGCGTGGGAATGCAGTTCGTGACGCTCCGCGTCACACGGCGGGTTTTCTTTGTCAGATGGATTGGGGTTCGGCTCAGGTCACCTTTTGACTATCGTGCCGACGCTCCGCGTCAACGTTCTCTGATGCGAAAACAATGCTATGACTTACCCACCATTCGCTGCCAACGAAGTGCTTTTCGAGCGCGATGGTACTGACGACGCAGAGTGCGACGTAAGTGACGGCTGAGTCCTGGCGCTGATCCGGGGGTAGCCTGGCAGGACGCCAGGCTAGCCGCACCGGGCCATGGATGGCCCGTTGCGGCGACCCCCGGATCAGTGACAGGGCGAAGGAACCCGACGAAGTCGGGCCGGAAACGGAGCCTGGGGGTTTGCTTACTTTGGCCCCATCAAAGTAAGTCGCCGAGGGGCGAAAAGGTGACCTGAGCCGAACCCCAATCCGCCTGACAAAGAAAAACCGCCATGTAACGTGGAGCGTCACAAACCTTATGCCAACGCTGAACATTGGCGTCAATCAAAGCTTCAGCGCCGCAAATTACCCACCTTTACGCCGCTGTTGCCAAGCCGCCGCCAGACCGCTGAGGCAGATGATGGCAATGCCGGCCTGGGCAGTGGGCGATGGCATGTGATCGAAGAACAGAAACCCCAGCAATCCGGCGAACACGATCTGGCAATAACTGAAAGGCGCAAGCATGGCCGGAGCGGCGAAGCGGAAGGCCTGGGTCAGCAGCAAATGCGCCGACATGCCACACGCACCAAGCGCCAGCAGAAACGGCAGGTGCTTGAGCGCCGGCACTTCCCAGAAGAACGGTACCAGCGCACTCATCAACAGGGTATTGAACAGCCCCGCGAAAAAGTTGCTGGTGGTCGGACTGTCGAACGGGCTAACCAGCCGTGTCAGGAGTTGATACAGCGCAAAACACAAGGCTGACGACAGCGGCAGCAGAATCGCCGGGGTAAACAGCTCGCCGCCCGGATGAATGATGATCATCACCCCGACAAACCCGACCACCACCGCTATCCACTGCCCGCGCGTCACACGCTCGTGCAGCAGCGGCACCGATAACGCGGTGACCAGCAACGGCGCAAGAAAGTTGACCGCCGTCGCCTCTGCCTGCGGGATGAACATCAGGCTGCTGGTAAACAGCAGGCTGGTACCCAGCAGCGCCAGTGCGCGCAAGACCTGCAGGCCGGGACGCTTGGTGCGCAACACCCGCAATCCCGATGACGGCATGAAGATGCAGGCCATCAGCAGCGTGTGCACCAGATAGCGCGCCCAGACCACCAGAATGATCGGATAGAAGCCGGACAGGTATTTGGACAGGGTGTCGTGACTGGCAAACAGAAAAGTCGCCAGAAGAATGAAGCCAATACCTTTGAGAGGTTTATTGACGCCGGACAACGGCGTGCTGGCAGTGCTCATTGCGCTTCCTTGTTCAAGTTTCAGCAGCCCGACGCCATGGCCGAACGCACTCTCTACCCATATTGACCCGTGAGCATCGCACACACGTTTGCAGCATCTCGAAGAAAATGTTCTAACCGGTTCATTAACGTTCGATAATCGCCCGAAACAACTATTTCACAATTGCACGGCGCGTTGCGCCATTTCACTATCGCAGCCAGCTACACGACTCAATAACTACAAAAAAGGTCTGTTCCATGCGCGTGAATTCCCCCTGCAAACTCCTTTGCGGTCTGTCGGCGGCCGTCGCTGCAAGCCTGACGCCCATCAGCGGCCAGAGTGCCGGATTCGTCGAAGATGCCAAGGTCAATCTGAACCTACGCAACTTCTACATCAACCGCAACTTCGTCGACCCGGCCAACGCACAGAACTACGCCGAGGAGTGGACGCAGAACTTCATCCTCGACGCCCGTTCCGGGTTCACCCAAGGCACTGTCGGCTTTGGTGTCGACGCACTGGGCCTCTACTCGCTCAAGCTAGACGGCGGCAAGGGTACCGGCGGCACACAATTGCTGCCCATCCATAGCGATGGACGCCCGGCCGACGACTTCGGCCGTCTGGCAGTGGCCGGCAAGGCACGCTTCTCGAAGACCGAATTGAAGGTCGGCGAGTGGATGCCGGTACTGCCAATCCTGCGTTCGGATGACGGCCGCTCACTGCCGCAAACCTTTCAGGGCGGGCAGATCACCTCCAAGGAGATCGACGGCCTGACCCTCTACGGTGGCCAGTTCCGTGGCAACAGCCCGCGCAACGACGCGAGCATGGAAGACATGTCCTTGAATGGCCGCACCGCGTTCACTTCCGACCGCTTCAACTTTGGCGGCGGCGAATATGTGTTCAACGAAAAGCGCACCCAGGTCGGCGTGTGGTACGCCGAGCTTGAAGACATCTACCACCAGCAATATTTCAACCTGCTGCACAGTCAGCCGCTGGGCAGTTGGACGCTGGGAGCCAACCTCGGCTACTTCCAGGGCAAGGACGACGGTCAATCGCTGGCCGGCGATCTGGACAACAAGACCTGGTCAGCGCTGCTTTCGGCACGGTACGGCGGCAACACCTTTTACCTGGGCCTGCAGAAAGTCAGCGGCGACAGCGCCTGGATGCGCGTCAACGGCACCAGCGGCGGGACCTTGGCCAACGACAGTTACAACTCCAGCTTCGACAACGCCAGGGAGAAGTCCTGGCAGTTGCGCCATGACTATGACTTCGTAGCCATGGGCGTGCCCGGTTTGACCCTGATGAACCGCTACATCAGCGGTGACAACGTACACACCGGCGCCATCACCGACGGCGAAGAATGGGCGCGGGAAACCGAGCTGGCCTATGTATTCCAGAGCGGTGCGTTCAAAAGTCTTTCAGTCAAATGGCGCAACTCCACCATGCGTCGCGACTACAGCACCAACCAGTTCGACGAAAACCGCCTGATCGTCAGCTACCCGTTGTCGCTGCTCTGATCCGCACAGGACGCCGCCGTGGCCGATGGCGCTGCGGCGGCGTTCTCAATCAAAGCGCTCAGTGGTCCTGCAACGACTCCACGCCCATTTCGTCCCACACCGCTTCCGCCAGGTGGAACGTCGCATTGGCCGCCGGAATGCCGCAGTAGATAGCGCTCTGCATCAGCACTTCCTTGATTTCCTCACGGGTCACGCCGTTGTTTTTGGCGGCCTTGAGGTGCAGGCGCAATTCGCCTTCGCGATTCATGCCGATCAGCATTGCGATGGTGATCAGGCTGCGCGTATGGCGCGGCAATCCTGGACGTGTCCAGATATCCCCCCAGGCGTGACGGGTGATCATCTCCTGGAATTCTTCATTGAACGGCGTCAGTTTGCTCAGGCTGTTATCGACATGCGCGTCGCCCAGCACCGCACGGCGCACTTGCATGCCGGCTTCGTAACGTTCGTCTTCGGTCATCGGGAAATCCTTGTGTGTTCGGCCACGGCGCGCTCGACCCAATGGCGAGCCTGGCCAAGGTAATGGGCCGGATCGAGCAGGCGATCCAGCTCGTCGGAAGAAAACTGCTCGCTGACCTGCCGGGTTTCGCCGAGCACCTGACGCAAATGCGCACCCTGCTCCACCGCACGCCGGCAGCACTGTTCAACCAGATGGTGGGCAGCATCGCGCCCGATGCGCTGAGCCAGCGCAATACTCACTGCTTCGGCTAGAACCAGCCCTTTGGTGGATTGCAGATTGATCGCCATGCGCTCGGCATCCACCTGCAGACCGGGTATCACCTGCAACGCCTGCTGAAGAGAACCGGAAACCAGACAGCACAGCTCCGGCAAGGTCTCCCACTCGGCATGCCACAGGCCCAGGCTGCGTTCATGCTCCTGCGGCATGGCCGCCAGCATCGTGGCCACCAGCCCCGGTGCGCGGGTGGCGGTGCTGATCATGACCGCAGCGCCGACCGGGTTGCGTTTGTGCGGCATGGTCGAAGAGCCGCCCTTGCCGGGTGCCGATGGCTCGAAGACCTCGCCCACTTCGGTCTGCATCAGCAGGCTCACGTCGCGCCCCAGTTTGCCGAGACTGCCGGCGATCAGACCCAACAGACCGGCAAACTCCACCAGTCGGTCGCGCTGGGTGTGCCAGGGCTGCTCGGGCAACGTCAGTTGCAATTCACCCGCCAGCGCTTCGGCCACCGAAAACGCCTGATCGCCCAGCGCCGCAAGGCTGCCGGAAGCACCGCCGAACTGCAGGCACAGCAGGCGCGGCTTGATCTCGTTCAAACGCTGTCGATGACGCGTGACCGCGCCCAGCCAGCCAGCGATTTTCATCCCCAAAGTGACCGGCGTAGCCTGCTGCAGCCAGGTGCGTCCGGCCAGCGGCGTGCCCGCATGACGCTGCGCCTGCTCAGCCATCGCATCGGCCAGCCGGGTGAGGTCACGCTCAAGCAGCACGACCGCTCGACGCAGCTGCAGGATCAGCCCGCTGTCCATCACATCCTGACTGGTCGCGCCCATGTGCACGTAGCGCTCGGCTTCAGCGCTGCGTGCGGCAATCTGTTTGCCCAGCGCCTTGACCAGCGGAATCGCCGAATTGCCGGCACTGCCGATGGCAATTGCCAGCGCGTCGAAATCGAACAGCCGTGCGTCGCAGCTCAGCTCGATGTCGGCGACCACCTCGGGCGGGATCAGGCCGACGCGTGCCTGTGCACGAGCCAGCGCAGCCTCGAAATCGAGCATGCCCTGCACCCGGCCCTCATCCGAAAAAATCTCGCGCATTTCGGGTTGCATGAAGTAGGCATCGAAAAGTTGATTGCTCGCTCTGTTCACATCACCACTCCAGATTGAAAGGTTTCAGGTGGCGTCCGAATGACTGACCCAGCCCTTGATCAGCACGGCTATCGCGGCCAGCGCCGCCGGGATCACCAGCGCGGTCAGCACCTGCTCGAACGTCCAGCCCAGGCCCAGCAGCGTGGCACCGGCCCAGGCGCCGAGAATGGCGCCGAAACGGCCGATCCCGAGCATCCACGACACGCCCGTGGCACGCCCCTGGGTGGGGTAAAAACGCGCGGCCAGCGACGGCATTGCCGACTGCGCGCCGTTGATACACATACCGGCGAGCAACACCAGTGTGGCCAACAGCGCGACGTTACCCAGACTCTGCCCGACCAGCCAGGCGAATACCCCCGCCAGTGCGTAGGCACAACCAATGACCTTGTGCGGGTTGTAACGATCCATCGCCCAACCCACGCCCACAGCGCTCAACACCCCGCCGAACTGAAACAGCGCGCCGATGAAGGCGGACTGCTCCATGCTTGCGCCGCTGTCGCGCATCAGCGTCGGCAGCCAGCTGGTCAGCAGGTAAACGATCACCAGGCCCATGAAATAGGTCAGCCACAGCAACAGGGTGCCGGCACTGTAGTTGCCGGAAAAAATCACTTTCAGCACGTTGCGGCTGCTGACTGTTTTCTGTTCGGGAACGCTGAAGTCAGTGATGCCGGCCAGCGCCTTCGGCGCAATCGGTGCCAGCACCTTGCGAATCCGCTCCGCACCGCGATTGCGTACCACCAGAAACCGCGCCGACTCCGGCAGCCAGACCATCAGCACCACCGCCAGCAGGATGGGCAGGATACCGCCCAGCATCAGCAGGCTGTGCCAGCCCATGCTCGGGATCAGCTTGGCCGACACAAAACCGCCGCACGCCATGCCCAGATTGAAACCGCAGAACATGCTCGTCACCAGCAGCGACTTGAGCCGCTCGGGAGTGTATTCCGACAGCAACGTGGTGGCGTTGGGCATCGCTGCGCCAAGCCCCAACCCGGTCAACAGGCGCAGTACCAGCAATTGATCGATGTTGCTGCTGTAGGCTGATGCCAGGCTGAAAAGACCGAACAGCAGCACCGCGACCACCAGCACCACCTTGCGCCCGAAGCGGTCGGCCAGCGGGCCTGAACCCAGCGCGCCGAACACCATGCCGATCAGCGCGGCGCTCATCACCGGCCCCAGACTGGCCCGGTCGATCCCCCAATCCTGACTGAGTGCGGGTGCAATGAAGCCCATTGCGGCAGTATCGAGGCCGTCGAGAAACACGATCAGAAAACACAGCGCAACCACTCGCCACTGATACCCGGACAGCGGTTGCGCATTGATGAAGGCCTGAACGTCGAGCGTACTCGACGCGGGGCTGCTGGCGGAAAGCGTCATGAAGGTGTCCTTTTATTTTTATAGGGTCGCCTGCCGATGCAGGCGCCTTGAAACGCACGCACATTGATTTCGAAATCGAAGAACGATTCAGAAATCGAAAAACACTGTCTCGCCTTCACCTTGCACACGGATATCGAAACGATAGGCCGTCTGCCCCTCGTGCGCGCAGCGGCGCGCTACCAGAGTTTCGCGGCGCGGGGGCTGCTCGATCAGATTGAGCACCGGGTCCTGCGCATTCGCCTGGGCTTCATCATCGAAATACAAACGTGTCTGCAGATGAATATTGATGCCACGCGCAAACAGCGAAACGTTGATGTGCGCCGCCATCGGCACACCCGCCGCATTGCGTGCCGAGCCTGGCTTGATGGTCTTCAGGATCCATTGGCCATCGTCCGCGGTTGCAGTGCGACCAAAGCCGTTGACCGGCCTGTCCGGGTCGAATTCACTGTGATACGCGCCTTGATGATCCGCCTGCCAGAATTCCAGGTAGGCATCGCGGATCAGATGACCGTTGCCGTCGAAGACGTTGCCAAGCAATACGATGTGCTCACCGGGCGCCTCGGGCCTGGCCATCTCGTTCCAGATTTCCAGCTCGCGGGTGGGGTTGCCGGCCACTTGTGGTGCAAGACCGATGTGGACGTAGGGGCCAGCGGTTTGCGAAGGGGTTTCCTGCAGCAATTGAACGGGCATGTCGGGCCTCCTCAGCAGTTTTCGAAGTGAGTCTTGCGCTGGCCGCGCAACACGATATCAAAGCGGTACGCCAGACAATCCATCGGGTTGCCCATGCCCAGATCGAGCCTGGCAATCAGGCTTTGCACGGCGTCGGGATTGGCGATGGCCTTGACGATCGGGCAGATCGGAATCAGCGGATCGCCTTCGAAATACAACTGGGTGATCAGGCGTGTGGCAATCGACGGGCCGCTGATCGACACATGAATATGTGCCGGGCGCCAGTCGTTGGGACCGTTGCGCCATGGGTAAGGCCCGGGCTTGACGGTACGGAAGCTGTAAATGCCTTCGCTGTCGGTCAACGCACGTCCGACACCGCCGAAATTGGGATCGATGGGCGCCAGATAGGCATCGCGCTTGTGGCGATAACGGCCACCGGCATTGGCCTGCCAGATCTCCACCAGCGTATGCGGTATCGGTTTTCCGTACTGATCACAGACCCGTCCGGCCAGCAGGATACGCTCACCGATGGGCAGCCCACCGTTGTTGAAATTGAGCAGCAGGTCATTGTCGTGCTGACCGAATTTCAAATGCGAGAAATCCGGGCCGGTGGTTTCGGAAATGGACTGCGGGATACTGACCAGGGCCTGGCGCGGCGAGCGCAGGATCGAGGTCTTGTAGTCAGGTGTCAGGGCTTTGGGATGCCAGTTTCGGTCACGAATGACGAAGCGGCTGTTGTCCGCGGCAGACATGGCGTTCTCCTCGTTTTTCTTATGGGGCGCGCAGGCGTCGGTCACATGCGCTACAGGCTGCGGCGAAGTGTCGCGCGATCCATGCTTACAGAGAACTGAAATAAACCCCATGATCCATAACCAATTGGTTATGGATACTAGGCATTGCGATAAGCCTCTCCAAGACTGCGCAGCTCGTCCACACACCACTGCGCCGCGCGCGTCAGTGGCAAGGCCGGGTTGCTGCACAAACCGACCGAGCCGCCCGGCTCACGAATACCCATGTCCAGCTCGACCAGCGTGCCGCCTTGCAACTCCAGCGACACGGCATCCAGCGGCGCGATCCAGACTGCATCGCTGCATTGCACATAGCGGCGGCTGAGGGTGAGCGAGAGGGTTTCAAGGCGTTGGCGCGGCATGCGGATACCGCACTGCACGAAC
The DNA here is from genome assembly GCF_017833005.1 of Pseudomonas sp. PvP027. Taxonomy (NCBI): domain Bacteria; kingdom Pseudomonadati; phylum Pseudomonadota; class Gammaproteobacteria; order Pseudomonadales; family Pseudomonadaceae; genus Pseudomonas; species Pseudomonas sp. PvP027. The sequence goes on from NZ_JAFIBK010000001.1 coordinate 906,894, forward strand.
AGACTGTCGGCAAACTTGCGGATGGTCGTGCCTGCCAGCGGCAACACCAGCGGGAATCGCTCCAGACTCTCCGGCTTGAGCGGCGCAGCCAGCAAAGGGTGATCACTGCGTACCACCAGTGTCATCGACTCGTTGTACAGGTGCTCGAACGTCAGACCCTGAATCTGCGGACTGTCAGTCATGCGCCCGACCACCAGATCCAGCTCCCCTACCCTCAATTGCGACAACAGATAGGCACTGGGCCCGGTCATCACGCTGACGATCAGCGCCGGGTGCCGCTGGTGCAGGCGATGAACCACTTCGGGCACCAGCAGGCTTTCGGCCGTCGACAGTACGCCCAGACGTGCAGTGACGGTGTCATGCTCACCCGAGCGCAGGCTGCTGACGCCCTCGCGCAGGGCCTGAACGCTGGGCCCGGCAAAACGCATGAACGCCACGCCCGCGTCGGTGAGTGCCGCGCCGCTCTTGCTGCGCACGAACAAGGTGGTGTCGAGCAGGATTTCCAGCTCTTTGAGACTTTTCGACAGTGCAGGCTGACTGATCGCCAGAACGTCGGAAGCACGCGCCAGGCTGCCCTGCCGGGCCACTTCGAGAAAGCAGACCAGATGACGAAATTTGATGCGTGTATCGATATTCACTGCGCGTCGTGTCCGATAAATGAAAGGGCATGCAGCTCGACGACAAGGCAGCTCAGCGACTCAGAAAAGACGCCACTTGAGGTGCGTCGAATGGCCATTCCAGCTCATCACCGGTGTCGGCTCGACGCAACACAGGAACGCGCAACTCGTAGCGTTCAAGCAGTTGCTCATCCTCGCAGATGTCGACCAGCTCAATCAGCAGGCCGTGCTCGATGGCGAACGGCAGCAAAACCGCTTCGGCAACCTCGCACAGCGGGCAGCCCGGGGTGCTGAACAGCTGGCATTCGGGTGGCATGAGTCGATCCTCGGCGAATCCTCGGTAACCGGAAATCATTCTAGGCGCGCACCGGGATCACGTCGACACCCGGAAATGCGCCTTGCTGAACGCATTGGCGCGGTCCAGTACCGGTTTCTCGAAACAACGATAACCGACCCAGCCATAGCACACCGCTGCCGCCATCATCAGCAGAGCGAAAAACAGGTTGTCCAGATAGCTTTCAGGCCAGGGCCCCACCAGACTCCAGACCCTGCCGATCACCCCCAGCACCAGCAGATGAGACAGGTAGATCGTGTAGGACATGTCGCCCACGGCAACCATAAACGGCGGCACCAGCAGCTGTCTGCGTCGTTCAAGCAAGGCCAGCGTCACGACCAGCACGCCGAACGTTCCACCAACCATGAGCATGCGCAGCAGCCCCTGACTCTCATACAACCGGTAATAGCCGATCAGGGGCACCGCCGCCATCAGCGCGACACCGAGCAGCAACCAGACCGCAGCGGTGGGCACGCGCGCACAGTGGCGCCCGTAAAAGAACAGTGCCAGCGCAGCACCCAGCACGAACTCGAGGGCATAGGGATGCAGGATGATCTTCACTGCCGGGGAATAGTCCTGCCAGTCTGCCAGTGTGTTAAACACCACGATGATCAGACTCCAGGCGCCAAGCAGAAACGGCAGATTGCGCTCGCGAAACAGCAGGAAGCCTGAGAACACCACGTAGAACCACAGCTCGAACAGCAGCGACCAGGCCACCATTACCAGCAGCACCTTGTCGTTGGGCAACAGCAGGAACGACATGATCAGATTGGACGAGCCATGACCGCTGTTAACCATGCCCGGCTGCACCAGATAAACCGCCAGGGTGATGAAAAAGTACAACCAGTACGTGGGGTAGATCCGCGATACTCGATTGAACAGAAAGCGCTGAGCCTCGGGTGCACTCTGAAAACGGCCACGACTGACAATCACCATCACAAATCCGCTGATGACGAAAAACAGATCGACGCCCAACTGAAAAAAATCGAGCCAGGGCGGCAGAAGGATATCGCCACCGGAAAACTTGCTCTCTACCGACATCATGTGAAACAACACAACGCCAAGGACCGCTACGCCCCTGAGCCCCTGCAGGGAATACAGCCGCTCCATGCCTCTCTCCATTCAACCGATGTCGCGCGCGCCAGGCCATCCCGTGGTCACGCGTGTGGAGCATAGCCAATGGCCAGAAATACGGAACCCCAATCTTCCGGTGCTTGTGGTTTTTCCTGGCAGATACTTTTGGAGTAAGGTGCAGCGGCAGTGTGAAGCCTGATCGAACACGATACGGCAATCGAAGTGAACCTTCAGGAATCACCTGTACTCGAAACATTTATACGCCCACCAAACGGAGAACATCATGGCCCGCGAAACTGCACAGAATGCTCAGGAAATCCTGAGAGCCGACTTCCAGGTACTGGTTGCCGATACTGAGAAATTGCTGGCGCATACCGCCTCTCTCGCTGGTGATCAGGCCGATGAACTGCGCGCCCAGATCCGCGAAAGCCTGTTGCGTGCCAAGGAAACCCTGAAGACCACCGAGGATTCGTTGCGCGAGCGCGGCGAAGCGGCAGTGGTCGCCACCGAAGATTATGTTCAGAACAACCCCTGGCAGTCAGTCGGTATCGCCGCAGGTGTCGGCTTTCTGATCGGTCTGCTGGCTACAAGGCGCTAACATCATGACTCTGGGAACGGAATCAGCACCGCCCGAGGGAACTCCGGGCTCTTCACCGCGGCGCCTGGGCGCTGCATTCCTTGGCCTGTTGCACACTCACGTCGAGCTGTTCGGCATCGAATTGCAGGAACAGAAAGCGCGAACCGTCAGCTTGCTGCTGTTTGCCGGTCTGGCACTGGTTTTCGGCCTGCTGCTGCTCACCGGGCTCTCGGCCTTGCTGCTGATCGTTCTGTGGGACAGCTATCGCCTGGCGGGCATTGTCGGCCTGTGTACGTTTTACCTGCTGGCCGCGATCTTCTGTGGATTGCGCCTCAAGGCAGCGATCTTCGACGAGTCTTCGCCCTTCCATGCGACTCTCGAAGAACTGGCCAACGACCGTGAGCGATTGATGCCATGAGTGAACCCAAGTCGCACCAGAGCAATACCCGTCGAGAACTGCGCAAGGCATTGATCCGTCTGCGCATGGAAATGCACCGCCAGGAAATTCGCCACGAATCGGCGCAACTGATGCAACCGTTGCAACGCTTTCGCGGCATCCGCCACGACTGGAAAAGCGCGCTGGGCTTTCGCCACGCGCCGCTCTGGGGCGTGGGCTCGGTCGCCCTGCTGGGCTTTCTGAGCGGCAAACGTGCCAAGACCGGACGCACCAGCCTGCTGGGCCGCCTGTTGAAGCTGGGCATCACGTTGACGCCGGTGGTCAAGGTCGCCATGCAAGCGCGCGCCCTGCAGAATCGCAATCGCAAGATCTGATTGCGCCATGCGTTTCGCATGATCATGGCCTGACTGTACTGGCCTGAATATAAATGCCTGCTCCGGTAACCGGAGCAGGCATTTGTTTTTCTACGAGGCCTGTTTTCATCAGTGCGCCCCTTGCGGCAGGCGTGTCGAACCGGGAAGCTACGCCCCTATTACTGACGGAGTGAACGCATTGGATTGGCAAACACTGCTTAACCGCGAACGACTGGGCAAGACCCTGCACAGCCCCGAGGAACTGGGGCGCAGTCCGTTCCACAAGGACCATGACCGGATCATCTTTTCCGGGGCCTTCCGCCGCCTGGGACGCAAGACCCAGGTGCATCCGGTGTCCAGCAACGATCACATCCATACGCGCCTGACCCATTCGCTGGAAGTCAGTTGCGTCGGTCGCTCTCTGGGCATGCGCGTCGGCGAAACGCTGCGCTCCGCCCTGCCCGACTGGTGCGATCCCAGCGACCTGGGCATGGTTGTGCAATCGGCCTGTCTGGCGCACGACATCGGCAATCCGCCTTTCGGCCATTCGGGCGAAGATGCGATTCGCAACTGGTTCAATCAGGCGGCCGGGCGTGGCTGGCTCGACGCGATGAGCGACACCGAGCGCAATGACTTCCTCAATTTCGAAGGCAATGCCCAAGGGTTCCGGGTGCTGACGCAGCTGGAATACCACCAGTTCGACGGCGGCACCCGCCTGACCTACGCCACACTGGGCACTTACCTCAAATACCCGTGGACCGCCCGCCACGCAGACTCGCTGGGCTACAAGAAGCATAAGTTCGGCTGTTACCAGAGCGAACTGCCGATCCTTGAGCAGATCGCCGGCAAGCTGGGTTTGCCGCAGCTCGAAGATCAGCGTTGGGCGCGCCATCCGCTGGTCTATTTGATGGAGGCGGCCGACGACATCTGTTACGCCCTGATCGACCTGGAAGACGGTCTGGAGATGGACCTGCTCAACTACGCGGAAGTGGAATCACTTCTGCTCGGGCTGGTCGGTGATGATCTTCCGGAAACTTACCGACAGCTGGGCCCGGGCGACTCACGGCGGCGCAAGCTGGCGATCCTGCGCGGCAAGGCCATCGAACACTTGACCAATGCGGCAGCCAGAGCCTTCGTCGAGCAACAGGACGCCTTGCTGGCCGGCACCCTGCCTGGCGATCTGGTCGAGCACATGCATGGCCCGGCCAAACGCTGTGTGCTCAACGCCAAGGACATGGCGCGCAAGAAAATCTTTCAGGACAAGCGCAAGACGCTGCACGAAATCGGCGCCTACACCACGCTGGAGATCCTCCTCAACGCGTTCTGCGGTGCGGCCGTCGAACAGTTTGGCGGCAGAACGCCATCCTTCAAGCATCGCCGTATCCTCGACTTGCTGGGTAACAGCGCGCCTGATCCCAAGGCACCGCTGCATACCTCGTTCCTGCGCATGATCGACTTCATCGCGGGCATGACCGACAGCTACGCCAGCGAAATGGCCCGGGAAATGACCGGCCGCTCCGGACAGATATAGCCTCCATCGACCGGCCCGCTGCCTGAACAGACGCAGGCAAAGGGCTGGTCAGACCTGATTACCTCGCGAAACTCAGACAGGCCCTACATGCATGTCAGACGAGTCCTATCGCAGCTTTTCTTGCATCCCTCAATAATTCCAGCCACTTCAACTGCCATCCGGCACCTCATCCATCCGCCAGCGAAACTTGCCGGCCCGCACGCCGCCTGCCGATGCCTGAACGCCTCGTCAGGGCCTTTCCGGAACACTCATGTCCACACATAGCCTGCGCATCCTCCTGGTAGAAGATCACCCGTTTCAACTGATCGCCACCCAGGTGCTGCTCAACAATCATGGCTACTTCCTGCTGACGCCAGCACTTACGGCCGCGGAGGCACTCGCTGCCATGCAACGCAGTGAACATCCCTACGGCCTTGTGCTGTGCGATCAGTGCCTGCCGGACATGTCAGGCCTGGACCTGATTGATGAGGCCTCCCGGCAAGGCTGGCTGCACCAGGCCATTCTGCTCAGCGGCTTGCCGGACACACAGCTTGAAAGTCTTCAGCAGCTCGCCAGGCGGCGCAATCTGCCCCTGCTCGGTTGTCTGAGCAAGCCCCTGCATGGCCCCGACCTCAGCCGTCTGCTGGGAGAGATCACTGAATGACGTCGGCAAGTCGACTTCATTCGGTTGCAGCAATACCGGCGAAATACCTGCTTTCATTACCCTGTGAAAATGGATCGATTGTGAATCCACGTTCAGACTCGTAGGAAATCAGCAGTCAACATGAATGATGATTCCAGAAAGTAATAAACACCCGGCGTATCAGTTGCCGAACACACAATGAAATAAGCGTTAACGTTTAAATACACTTATGTTTTACGTAGGCTTTTACGTACTCCGATACGCTAATTATTGTAGGACTTTTCCTATATATGCCTGCCGAGCAAGTCTCTTTATGTGCCTGCCCGAACATCTGAGCTAAGGTGCGCGCTTTCTTCACTGCTTGTTATGGAATGGAATATGAACTCAGTTTTCATCATCGACGACCACCCGGTTATCCGGATGGCGGTAAGAATGCTCTTGGAGAACGAAAATTATGAGGTAGTCGGCGAAACCGATAACGGTGTCGACGCCATGCAGATGGTCCGTGAATGCATGCCCGACCTGATCATTCTCGACATCAGCATTCCCAAGCTCGATGGCCTCGAGGTGCTGGCTCGCTTCAATACGATGGGGCTGCCCTCCAAGATTCTGGTGCTGACCTCGCAAACCCCCAACCTGTTCGCCATTCGCTGCATGCAATCGGGTGCCTCGGGTTATGTCTGCAAGCAGGAGGACCTGAGCGAACTGCTCAGTTCGGTGAAAGCGGTATTATCCGGCTACAATTACTTTCCCAGTCAAGCGTTGACGTGTGCGGTTCGCGAAGATGGTCAGACCAACGAGCTCGAGCTATTCAAGTTGGTCAATGACCGCGAACTGATGGTATTACAGTTATTTGCCCAGGGCCGCTCCAACAAGGAAATAGCCAAGGGCATGTTTCTCAGTAACAAGACCGTCAGCACTTACAAAACACGGCTTATGCAAAAACTGAAAACCAGAACCTTGGTAGAACTTATCGAGATGGCAAAACGTAACGCGCTAGTGTGAGAAAACGGATGCCCAAGCGCTTCAGACAATTATTAATACTGGCCATAAGCCTGTGCATAGGCTGGGGTGCTCAGGCCGGACTCTATGCGGCCGATCATTACACCCTGCTCGGTCGCTCGAGCCCGGCGCACATGGACGTGAAGCTGGACAACAGCCAATGGCAATGGGTACGTGGTAAACGTGAACTGATTCTCGGCACCTCGAACCCCGATTACCCACCCTTCGACATCACGATATCCGGCAACGATTACGAAGGCATCACTGCAGACTACGCAGGGATCATTTCGGATGCGCTGGACCTGCCGGTAAGGGTGCAGCGTTTCGAAACGCGCGACGCAGCGATCAAGGCGCTTGCCGCAGGTCAGATCGACCTGCTGGGCACCGCCAACGGTTTTGAAGCCATTGATCGCAACATCAGACTGTCCCAGCCCTACTCGGTTGATCAGCCCGTTCTGGTCACGCGGGTCGGAGACACGCGCCCCCTCAACGAAGGCCTCAAAGGCATGCGGCTGAGCATGGTCTATCACTACCTGCCGCCTGCCGAGGTCGAGGCGTCCTATCCGGGCGCAACGCTGAAGACCTACCCTTCTTTTCAGAACGCCATCAATGCAGTCGCCTTCAATCAGGCGGATGTGTTTCTGGGCGATACGATTTCCACCCAATACATCATCAACAAGGGTTATCTGAACAACGTGCAGATGTCGAATTTCGGCAAGCACGAGCCCAACGGTTTCAGCTTCGCCGTCAGCAATGAAAACACGCAACTGCTGGGCATCATCAACCAGACGCTGAAAGCCATCCCTGTCGATGAACGCATCAATATCTCCAGACGCTGGAGCACTGGCAGCGACCTGATGCTCACCGACCAGAAGCTGCAACTGACGCAACGCGAGGAGCGCTGGATCGCTCAGCACCCGACCGTGCGCGTGGTCGTCAACGAAGCGTACGCACCGCTGACCTTCTTCGACGCCAAGGGCAACTTTCGCGGCATCACCGCCGACCTGCTTGAACTGGTGCGCCTGCGTACCGGCCTCAGGTTCGACGTCAAACGTTCGCCCAGCCTGACCGACATGCTGAGCCAGGTCAGCGAGGGCCAGGCCGACATGATCGGTGCGCTGGTGTCCAGCGATGTGCGTGAGGATCGATTGAGCTTCAGCCGCCCGTACATAGACAACTCGTTCGTGCTGGTCACCCGCAAGGATCAGGGTGCCCCCAGCTACCTCGAACAGATGGACGGCAAACGTCTGGCAATCACCCAGGGCAGCCCGATGCTTGACTGGCTGGGCCGCAAATACCCGAGGGTCGTGCCACTGGAAATCGACAACCCGTTCCAGACGCTGGACATGTTGTCCCTGGGCAGAGCGGAAGGTGCGGTCGTCTCGCTGCTCAGCGCAGATTACTTTCTCTCTTCCGGCATCTTCGAGGACCGCTTGCAGATGACCGCCACTGTCGGTGAGGACCCAGCGCTGATCTCCATGGCAACCTCACGCAATGCCATCGAGCTGAGTTCGATTCTCGACAAGGCGCTGGCGAGCATCGCGCCCCAGGATTTGGCAGCGATCAACAACCGTTGGCGCGTTTACACCCCTTCAAGCGCCAACTGGCATGACTATCAACGCCTGATCTACCAGATTATTGTGGGTGCGGGCCTGTTGCTGCTGGGTCTGCTGGCCTGGAACGCCTGGATGCGACGGCAGATACGTCAACGCGAAGCCGCAGAACGAGCCCTGGGCGATCAGTTCGAATTCATGCGCGCGCTGGTCGAAGGTACGCCCCATCCGATCTACGTGCGCGATCGCGAGGGTATGCTGCGCATGTGCAATGACAGCTACCTCAAGGTTTTCTCCGCGCAACGCGAAGACATCATCGGCAAGAGCGCGACCGAAGGCGGCCTCGGCAATGCCTTCGAAGCCCGCGAGTACGCTGCCGACTATCAGCGGGTCATGGCCAGCGATACCGCACTTATCCTCGACCGACCGCTGCACATCGGTGAACGAGAGCTGACCATCTATCACTGGATCCTGCCGTTTCGTGACTCCCTGGGTGAAGTACAGGGCATCATCGGAGGCTGGATCGACATCAGCGAGCGCCGCCAGCTGATCGAGGACCTGCAGGCCGCCAAGGAACAGGCCGACGCCGCCAGTCGTGCCAAGAGCACCTTCCTTGCGACCATGAGCCATGAAATCCGCACACCCATGAATGCCGTGATCGGCATGCTGGAGCTGGCGCTCAAACGTGCCGAACACGGCGAACTGGATCGTTCCGCCATCGAAGTCGCCTACAGTTCGGCCAACGACCTGCTGGATCTGATCGGCGATATCCTCGATATCGCACGTATTGAATCCGGGCGGCTGTCACTCAACCCCGAACGCGCGAATCTGCGTCGACTGGTGGAGTCGGTGCTCAGGGTATTCGACGGTCTGGCCCGGCAGAAGGACCTCGAACTGGTGCTGGAACTGGACAGCAGGATCAACGCCGACGTACTGATCGACCCGTTGCGCTTCAAACAGATACTGTCCAACCTGGTCAGCAACGCCATCAAGTTCACCCCGATGGGGCGGATCAAGGTCGTATTGCAGGCAGCCGAAAGTCCGGACCCGCAACTGCTGCATCTGCACATCACCGTTCAGGACAGCGGCATCGGCATCAGTGTCGAAGACCAGCAACGCTTGTTCGAGCCGTTCGCCCAGGCCGATAACACCGGACAGATGGCGCGTACCGGAGCCGGACTCGGGCTGGTGATATGCCGCAGCCTGTGCATGATGATGGGCGGCAATCTCTCGCTCGACAGTACGCCGGGGCACGGCACCCGGATCAGCATGAACCTGGTGCTGACCACACTTGAAGCGCTGAGCGGACAGCCCGTGGCAGAGCAACCGGTAGCCGTCGCTCACCAGACGCTCAGGATCCTGATCGTCGACGATCATCCTGCCAACAGGTTGTTGCTTTGCCAGCAGCTAGGCTATCTCGGTCATCACTGCGAAATGGCTGAAAACGGCGCGCGAGGGCTTGAGCGCTGGAAGGCCGATGACTTTGATCTGGTCGTCGCGGATTGCAACATGCCGATCATGAACGGCTACGACATGACCGCTGCCATCCGCAGACAGGAGCGCGCATCCGAACGGCAACGCTGTCCTGTCTGGGGATTCACGGCCAACGCGCAATCCGACGAGATCGAGCGTTGCCGGACCGCAGGCATGGACGATTGCCTGTTCAAGCCCATTGGCCTCTCGATGCTCAGCGAACGACTGGCAGCCATTGCTCCGCTGGCGCACACGCGTACGCTGCCCTTCAGCCTCGCCAGCGTCAGCAACCTGACCGGTGAACGTCCTGAAATGGTTGAGCGCCTGCTCGCACAACTGCTGCACAGCAACCATGAGGATAGGCTGGCGCTGGCCAGACTGACACCGGAAAAGGATCGCCGGAAAACCCGCGATCTGGCGCACAGGATCAAGGGCGCAGCCCGGATCATCACGGCTTCAAGGGTGGTTGATGCCTGCGATGCGCTGGAACTGGCCTGCGACCCGGACACACCGGATGAACAGTTTCGTACCTGCCGGCAGGCGGTCGAACTGGCAATGATCGAGCTTGAAGACGCACTGATCCTGCAACAGGCAAGGCCTGAATGAGCGAGTACCAAAGACGGTATGACGAGAGGGGGAATACGAAGGGATGTACTGGAGAAAATCAGGGAAGCAGGCGCTGGCCTGCTTCCCGTTACATCAGGCGGCCGGATTGATTTCTTTTTCCGGGTACCAGACGTCGATCAGCGGGCTGACAGTGACTTCTGTCAGTTCGCTGCGGCCTTTGAGCCAGGCTTCGACAGCAGCACGCTGCTCTTCGCTGACCGAGCCACGCTTGCTCAGGCAAACCAGACCGAAGTCATCGCCGCCCACATAGCCAAGACCGTTGGCTTCCATTGCTTCTTTCAGGAAAGCGTCAAGGAAAGCATCGATTGCCTTGTCGTCCAGCTCTTGCTTGAAGTCCAGGTTCAGTTCAAAACCCAATTCCTGGAACTCGTCCACACACAGTTTTTTGCGCAGACGGCGGGAGCGGTTAGTGGCCATGGGACAATCCTCATCAATAAATATCGGGCGGCACTTTACCAGCTTGGCGATTTAAAAGCCCGACAATTGCGGCGTGTGGTGGATATCCGGCTTTGCGACGGCCTTGGATGCCGAATCAATAAAAAATAGCATTTACCGGCTTGCCCCCCGGTCACAAGCCTGCCCGGCTTGGGGCATAATGCGGCTCGTTTCATGCGTGGCATTCTGTGTTACAAAAAAAGCCCGCCGCGCATTCACTACTATAGTTACCGAAATCGAATCGACATTTGCAATAGTTACCGAGGGAATTCATCCATGCCCTCTTTTTCGTTTCCCTCTTTGCAGTAGGGTTTTAGTCAATGATCAAGTCGCTACGTCCATTGTTGCTCGCGTCACTCCTTTTGCCCCTGGCTCTGCCCTCCTACGCCGCCGTCATCAACACCACGCTGCCCCCCAAGGTTCAACAGGCCATGAAAGCCAGCAAACTCGGCGATGACGCACTGTCGCTGGTGATGTTGCCGCTCAATGGCCCCGGCACGCCGACCGTGTTCAACGCCGACGTCTCGGTCAACCCGGCTTCCACCATGAAGTTGATCACCACCTATGCGGCCCTGGAAATGCTCGGCCCGACCCACCAGTGGAAAACCGAATTCTTCACCGACGGCACCCTGAGCAATGGCGTGCTGCGCGGCAATCTTTACCTCAAGGGCGGCGGCGATCCCAAGCTGAATATGGAAAAGCTCTGGCTGCTGATGCGTGATCTGCGGGCCAATGGCGTGCAGCAGGTGACCGGCGACCTGGTGCTGGACCGCAGTCATTTTGTGCAACCGCAATTGCCGGTGTTCAACGATGACGGCAATGACGACAACAAGCCGTTTTTGGTCAAGCCCGACGCGCTGATGATCAACCTCAAGGCGCTGCGCTTCGTGACCCGCAATGACGACGGCAGGATTCTGGTCTCGGTCGAGCCGCCGATTGCCAGCATTCGCATCGATAATCAGGTCAAGGCAAGCGCTTCGAAGCAATGCACCGGGGATGTACGCTATAACCCGGTCACCCAGGCGGATGGCAGCGTCAACGTGACGGTCACCGGCCAGCTGGGCAATGGCTGCAACTCACAGACCTACCTGTCACTGCTGGACCACCCGACCTATGCGGCCGGCGCAGTGCGGGCCATCTGGCAGGAACTGGGCGGCACCATTCAGGGCAAGGACCGCGTCGGCGTGCTGCCCGGCAATGCCAAGCTGCTGGCCAAAGCCTTTTCCCCGGACCTCGTGGAAGTCATTCGTGACATCAATAAATTCAGCAACAACACCATGGCCCAGCAACTGTTCCTGAGCCTCGGCGAAGAGTTTCGCAACGACGCTGACGGTGACGACGGCAAAGCCGCGCAGCGGGTAATCCGTCAGTGGCTGGCGAAGAAAGGCATCACTGCGCCGCATCTGGTCATGGAGAATGGCTCCGGGCTGTCGCGGGCCGAGCGTGTCAGCGCGCGTGAAATGGCGGTGATCCTGCAAGCGGCGTGGCGCAGTCCCTACGCTGCCGAATTCATGAGCTCGATGCCGCTGGCCGGCCTTGACGGCACCATGCGCAAGCGACTCAAACGCACCCCGCTGCTCGGCGAGGCGCACATCAAGACCGGCACCCTGAATACCGTGCGCGCGATTGCCGGTTTCAGCCGCGACAGCAACGGCAACACCTGGGCAGTCGTGGCGATCCTCAACGACCCGCGTCCGTTCGGCGCATCCTCGATACTCGACGAGGTACTGGTCGATCTGTATCGACAACCCAAACTGACCAACACCACGGTCTCGATCCAACAATAACCAACCGATACCGGCCATCGGCAGACCCGCTTTCGCAGCGGGCCTGTCTGCATCAGCCCTGCTCGGGCTCTACCCGGTCGCGGCCGGCCTGTTTCGCGGCGTAGACACCCGAGTCGGCGCGCAGCAACATCGCGTCGATCCCCTCACCCTCGCGCCAGCTGGCGATCCCGAAGCTGCCCGTGACCACCTGATCGACGCCTTCGATAACCTGTTTGCGCAACTCCTCGCGCAGACTCAGTGCCAGTTGATAGGCCTGGGCACCGCGCGTTCCCGGACAGATCACCATGAACTCTTCGCCACCCAGACGGCAGAACACATCGTCGCTGCGCAGCCGCTGGCTGATCTTTTCCGAGATGGCCTTGAGCACCTGATCACCTGCGGCATGCCCGAAGCGGTCATTGATGCGTTTGAAGTGATCGATATCGAGCATGATGATCGACAGGTTACCGCCGTGCCGGTCGATTCTTTTCAACTCGGCCTGCATCCGGTCCTGAAAGTAGCGCCGATTGTAGGCACCGGTCAGCACGTCGGTGACCGACAGCGCACGCAACTCCTGCTCGACGCGCTTGAGGTCGGTGATATCGGACACAAAACCATGCCACAGCACGCTGCCATCGGCCAGGCGCTCAGGCGTCGACGCCGCGCGTAACCAGCGCTGCCCCTTGCGTGGCAGCTCGACGCGGTACTCTTCGCTCCACGGTGTCAGGTGTTCGGCACTGATCAGAATGGAGCTTCTGACTCGCACCAGGTCCACCGCATGGATCCGCCGCAGGATAGTTTCGGAATCGCCCAGCAACTGCTCTTCGTCCACTTCGAACAGCTCGCACATGCCAGCGCTGGCGTACCTGAAACGTGCGCTGCCATCGATGGCCAGGTGGTACTGGTAAATACCGCCGGGCACTTGCGAGCCAAGCTTTTTCAGCAACTGCCCCTTCTCGGCCAAGGCCTGATTGACGCGCTTGTGCTCGGTGACGTCGATGCACACCGCCAGATACCCGGTCCAGAGCCCCTGATCATCACGCACCGCAGTGACCAGCATGTTCACCACCAGCGTGCTGCCATCGCTGCGCTGCAGGGTCCACTCCTGCGAAGGGTGGTTACCGTCCTGCACGGCGTCGAGAAACATTAGTTGCGAAGCGCTGATCGTTTGTCCGCGGCTCTTGCTCATGCGGCTCGCGCGGGCCTCCAGATCGGCAGACTGGTAAAAGTCCATGAGGCGGAACCTGCCCAGCACGTCCTCCTGCGCATAGCCGAGCATTTTCTGTGCACCGACATTGAAGGTCTTGATCAGCCCGTCCAGATCGGTCGCGACGATCGCCACTTCGGTCGCCGCGTCCAGCACACTGCGCAACTGCCCGTGCGCGGCCCTCAATTGCTGCTCGCGCTGGCGCAGCTCGCGGGTGCGCTGCGCCACCCGTTGCAAGGCGCGCTGACGCTGACTGATCAGGCTGTAGAGCAAGGCACTGAGCATCAGACTCAAAAGCCCTCCAAGCCATAACACCCGGCCAGGCATCATGATCTGGTTGTTCAGGCTGAAAATCTGCGTAGGGCGAACCTCGACCAGATAATCCCTGTCGCCCAGGCTCAGCAGGCTGCTGGCATACAGCTGATTACCTATTGCAGGGAGAGGCGACTGGTAGACCTGCTCGGGCGTTTCCGGCGAACTGAGGTCGAGCATGGTCACGGCAAGGTTGTCCTGCTCTGCCGTGCCGATGTTCATCAATTGCGTCAGGCTGATCACTGCGGTGACGTAGCCCCTCAATTGTGGGACCGGTTGGCCAAGCGAGAACACCGGCGCGACCAGCAAAATGCCGTAGGTGTCGGAAGGTTCCAGGGACAGCAGGCGGATACGAGGCGTTGCGACCGTTCGTTTCAGCAAGCGCGCACGTTCCAGAGCGGCGCGGCGAATCGGCTCCGAGGCAATATCGAAACCCGCGGGCGTGGGAATGTTGCTGAGGCTCTGGATGAATCGAACCGGGAAGTACTCATTTCGCACGGCAGCGATTTTCAAGGTGCCGTTTTCATCCATCTCGCGTATGGCATACCCGGGCGAGCCTTCCTCACGCGACTGCCTTTCAAACATCGCCCGTTCGCCCTGCAGCACCCTCGGATTCCAGGCATACGCCTGGGTGCCAATCAGTAACGGCGCGACAAACCCGTCGAATTCGGACAGTTCAACCTGATGGGAGTAGATAAAGAAGCGAGCCAAGGTGTCGAGCCGGGTAACCTGCCTGTCCAGACGTTCCTGCAGGCGACTGAAGCGCTCCGCGGCAACCGTATCGAAACGCTGACGCAACTGGCGTTGATACAACTCGTTGTCGGCCAGCGACAGCATGATAGTAAGTGCTGCGCCGACCAGCAATGCCAGGACGGCGATAAGCCACGCTGAAAGCTGGCCATTGATGAAACTCAGAACTCTGAGTTTGAACCGTTTCACTGTCATACACACAAACTCATGACGCCAACATACGGAAGCGTCAGGCTGGCTATGACTTCTGTTATAGCTATTCGCCAGTAATTTTCATAGGTTTATGACTGTTTCGGGATGATCCGCTGGTCTGTCCGCGAGGACATGCGAACGAGTGCAGGACGTGTCGCGACGCGCGATGAACGGACCGTTAGCGATCCGTTCATCGCGCACCGGATCAGCTACGCGCCATTATTTTCCAGGCACGGTGGATCTTGCCGTTACGGGCAAAGTCCTGGTCGATGGTTTGCGCAGTAATATCCTCGACCGCATAGCGCTGACTCAGGTTTTCGTCGAGCACAAACTTGCGGAAGTTGTTGGAGAAGTACAACACGCCCCCCGGCGCCAGACGTGCCATGGCCAGATCGATCAGCTCGACCTGATCACGCTGGACATCAAAAATGCCTTCCATGCGCTTGGAGTTGGAGAACGTTGGTGGGTCGATGAAGATCAGGTCGTACTCGTCGCGATTAGCCTGCAGCCAGGCCATCACGTCGCCCTGCTCCAGGCGATTCTTGTCGGAGAAACCGTTCAACGACAGGTTGCGACGCGCCCAGTCCAGATAGGTCCGCGACAGGTCGACACTGGTGGTGCTGCGCGCACCGCCCTTGGCAGCATGCACACTGGCCGTGGCCGTGTAGGCAAACAGGTTCAGAAAGCGCTTGCCCGACGCCTCGCGCTGGATACGCATACGCATCGGCCGGTGGTCGAGAAACAGTCCGGTATCCAGGTAGTCGGTCAGATTGACCAGCAGCTTGACGCCGCCTTCGCTGACCTCAAGAAACTGACCCTGGGCGCTCTGGCGCTCGTACTGCTTGGTGCCGCTCTGACGCTCGCGACGCTTGATTACCACGCGGTTCTTGTCGATGTTCAGAGCTTGCGGAATGGCCGCCAGCGCATCGAACAGCCGCGCTGACGCCTTTTCCGGATCGATGGACTTGGGCGCTGCGTATTCCTGAACATGCACCCAGTCGTGATACAGATCGATTGCCAGCGAGTATTCAGGCATGTCGGCGTCATACACGCGGTAGCAATCAATCCCTTCGCGACGTACCCACTTGCCCATCAGCTTGAGGTTCTTCTGCAGGCGGTTGGCAAACATCTGCCCGCCTTCGCTGAGGCGTGCCTGCTCGACCACCACCGGTTCCGGTTTGATCGGGTTGCCGTTCTTGTTGAGTTTCCGCTCAACGACTTCAACCTCGACAGGGTTTTCGCGTTCGATCTGACGCTGCTCGGGTGTGCGTCGCTCGCCGGTCACGAACTGATCAGGTGTGACCTTGATCAGCAGCAGCTTGCACGGCAAGGCGCCGTTCCAGAACGAATACTGTTTGTGGCTGCGAATACCCATGCGCTTGCCCAGGTCAGGCGCGCCGGTGAACACCGCTGCTTCCCAGTTAAGGCAGGCCTGACGCAGGCGCTCACCGAGGTTCTGGTAGAGATACAGCAGGCTGGCTTCATCTCCCAGACGCTCGCCGTACGGAGGGTTGCAGATCACCAGGCCTTTCTGGTTCTGGTCGGGACGCGGTTCGAAGGTCGCGACTTCGCCCTGATAGACCTTGATCCAGTCGCTCAGACCGGCACGTTCGATGTTGTTACGCCCAGGCTGGATCAGCCGCGGATCGGCTTCGTAACCGCGAATCCAGGAAGGTGTCTTGGCCAACCCGGCCTCGGCGCGGGCCAGCGCTTCGTCGTGCAGCTTGCGCCACAGCGCCGGGACGTGGCCCAGCCAGGCCGAGAAGCCCCAGCGTTCACGCTTGATGTTCGGGGCGATGTCGGCGGCGATCATGCCGGCCTCGACCAGGAACGTACCGACACCGCACATCGGGTCAGCCAGCGCGCCCCCCTCGGCAGCGATGCGCGGCCAGCCGGCGCGGATCAGGATAGCGGCGGCGAGGTTTTCCTTCAGCGGTGCGGCCCCCTGCTGCAGGCGGTAACCGCGCTGGTGCAGGCTGTGCCCGGACAGGTCGAGAGACAAAATCGCTTCGCCGCGATCCAGACGCAGGTGCACGCGCAGATCGGGGTTGATCTTGTCGACCGACGGACGCTCGCCATCCGGGGTACGCAGCTTGTCGACGATCGCATCCTTGACCTTCAGTGCGCCGAAATGGGTGTTGTCGATGCCCGAGCCATGACCACTGAATTCCACCGCAATGGTGCCGTCGGATTCGAGATGATCCTGCCACTCGACATCCAGCACGCCGTGGTAAAGGTCTTCCGCATCCTTCATCGGGAAACGCTTGAGCACCAACAACACGCGGTTGGCCAGACGCGACCAGAGACACAGCCGGTAAGCGGTCTCCATGTCGGCCGAGCCGCGAATGGCTGAAGTGTGCTCGCGGGTCTCTTGCAGACCCAGCGCAGTGGCTTCCTCGGCAAGCAGGCCTTCAAGGCCCTTGGGGCAAGTGAGGAAAAGTTCGTAGCGATCCGACATGTGTATTCCAGGGCCTGAGCCGTCTGCGGCGGGCAACGCATTGCCCTGCCAGATTTGAACAGGCGTCTTTCATCGAGAACGCCTGCGTGGCACGTGATGTGTGCCGGTCCACCGCATGATCCTGTCATGTCATTGCGGCAGTTTTGGCGCGTATTAGAACAGATATCAGGCAAAGCGATGTCGGCAATAAAGACGCGCAATCAAAAGTCTTGTTTTGAAAAGTCACATTTTTGCAGCCTTACTGTGACCCTTCGTCGCTTAAGCAGCCAAGGCATTGAGCCAGTATATGAGCCTGATAAGCGATCTCAATTGGCTCGCAAACCCTCATGTTCAAGGGCCTGCAGAAAATATCATGGTTGAAACAGGTCACCGCTTATTGCTCGACAGACCTGAATGTGACGTGCTTATGACAAAACGATCATTCACACCGCCCTTCGCTTTGGTTAGAAATCGTCTCAGGTCATCGCCGCAATGGTGATGGCATCAAGGCCCGCGACGCCGGCAGCGGGCCCCAACGGCAGAAGATTCTGCCCGACCTCAACACGGGGTCTCAGGGATATTACAGTCAACAGACGAGGGCATTACCCTATGAGAAGACTTAAGCGTGATCCGTTGGAAAGAGCATTTTTACGCGGTTATCAATACGGCGTTCATGGCAAATCCCGTGAGCTTTGCCCTTTTACTCTACCGTCAGTACGCCAGGCATGGATCAATGGCTGGCGCGAAGGACGCGGCGACAACTGGGACGGTATGACCGGCACTGCGGGCATCCACAGACTCAACGAACTTCACGCGGTCGGATGAGGCGATTCAAATCAAAGACATTCAGGCCTCTGTCGGGCCACACACATGATTGACTGATTCACACCTGCACCATGCACGCCCGACCCGGGCGGCGGGCCAACGCCCAGGGGCTCTCTCGGAGAGCCCCTTTTTTTACCCCCGGGTTCAGTGTGCGACGCGAGGCATCGCCGCAATGGCATCCACCGACTCGCGAATCAGCGCAGGGCCCTTGTAAATGAAACCCGAATATATCTGCACCAGACTGGCACCCGCAGCGATTTTCTCGGCGGCATGCCGGCCTTCGGTGATCCCTCCGGCGGCGATGATCGGCAGACGGCCCGCGAGCTCACCGGCCAGCACCTTGACGATGTGCGTGCTTTTTTCCCGAACCGGCGCGCCGGACAAGCCACCCGCCTCGTCACCGTGCGGCAAACCTTCGACACCCTGGCGGCCGAGCGTGGTGTTGGTGGCGATGACTGCGTCCATACCGGATTCGATCAGGGCTGCGGCCACCAGCACGGTTTCTTCGTCGGTCATGTCCGGGGCAATCTTGATCGCCAGCGGCACACGCCTGCCATGCCGTTGCGTCAGCTCCTGCTGGCGCAGGCTCAGCGCCTGGAGCAGTTGCTTGAGCGAATCGCCGAACTGCAGGCTGCGCAGCCCCGGCGTGTTGGGCGAACTGACATTGACCGTGACGTAGCTGGCATGGGCATAGACCTTGTCCAGACAGATCAGGTAATCGTCTACCGCGCGCTCGACCGGCGTGTCGACGTTCTTGCCGATATTGATACCCAGAACGCCGCGATACTTTGCTGCTTCGACACGGGACACCAGGTTGTCGACACCCAGATTGTTGAAGCCCATGCGATTGATGATCGCCTCGGCGTTGGGCAGGCGGAAAATACGCGGCTTGGGATTGCCCGGCTGCGGACGTGGCGTCACCGTGCCGATCTCGACGAAACCGAAGCCCAGTTGCGCGAAGCCATCGATGGCCGCGCCATTCTTGTCGAGACCCGCTGCCAGCCCTACAGGGTTGGGAAACTCGAGGCCCATCACGCTGACCGGCAACTTCGCCGGGGACTTGCTCAGCAGGCCATTGAGGCCCAGCCGTCCGCCTGCACCGATCAGGTCCAGCGACAGGTCATGAGAGGTTTCCGGGGAAAGTTTGAACAGTAACTGGCGGGCCAGGTTATACATGGCGGGATGGGCTCGTGAGCAGCTGAATTCAGGGTGGCGATTATAGACGTGTGCGGGCCTGTCAGGCGAGGCGCGCGACAAACTTGTTGCTCGCCCTCCCCCCGCGATGGCATATGCCTTGCTTGAAACCGCTATCGGCACTCACTCCAACGGCGGAGCGGTGCATGGACAACGGCGTCGCTTCGACACTTGCATTGGCAATGGGTCGGACGACGCCTTTTTTCTGGACGGACCTTTGATGAAGCACGCGCGATGAAAGAACGAACCGGTAATGCGCTGGACTGGGTGGCCGGTAGCGACGCCCCGGAAATGAACAGCCTGGACGTGGGCTTCATGGCATTGACCGACTGCGCTCCGCTGGTGGTCGCGGCCACCCAGGGCTTCGCCCAGCCTTACGGCCTGAGCCTGAACCTGGAGCGTCAGACCTCCTGGGCCGGGCTGCGCGACAGACTGGTCAGCGGGCAGTTGCAGGCGGCACACAGCCTGTACGGCCTGATATATGCCGTGGAACTGGGCATCAGCGGTGGCCCGGCGACCGACATGGCCATCCTCATGGGGCTCAACCAGAACGGCCAGTGCATCAACCTGTCCCGCGAGTTGCAGCAGGCAGGCGTGATCACTCCTGAAGCACTGGACAAACGCGCGCACCAAAGCGGCTCAAGGCTGACCTTCGCGCAGACATTCCCCACCGGCAACCATGCCATGTGGCTCTACTACTGGCTGGCCAGCCAAGGCATTCATCCGCTCGATGATGTGACCAGTGTCGTGGTGCCACCCACGCAAATGGCGCAACACCTGCAGGCCGGTCGCATCGACGGTTTCTGCGCCGGCGAACCCTGGGGCGCCAGCGCCGTACAGCAGCAACTGGGCTTCACCATGGCGACCAGCCAGTCGATCTGGCCGGATCACCCGGGCAAGGTGCTCGGTTGCACCCGTGAGTTTGTCGAGCAGAACCCCAACACTGCCAGAGCGCTGATCATGGCCGTACTGGAAGCCAGCCGCTTCATCGAGGAAAACGACGATAACCGGCGCAGCACCGCGCAACTGCTCAGCGGTGCCGATTACCTGGACACCTCGGTGGACTGCATCGAGCCGCGTTTGCTCGGCCAGTACAGCGACGGTCTCGGCAATCGCTGGCAAGACCCTAACGCCGTCAGCTTCCATGCTCAGGGACAGGTCAACTACCCCTGGCTGTCCGACGGCATGTGGTTCATGACCCAGTTCCGACGCTGGGGCCTGTTGCGCGAAGACCCGGATTACCTGGCGGTGGCCAGTCGCGTCCAGCAACTCGACCTGTACCGTCAGGCAGCCAGTGCGCTGGGCATCGACGTACCCGCCGCAACCTTGCGCAGCAGCCAGCTGATCGATGGCAGGGTCTGGGACGGCAGCGATCCGGCAGGCTACGCGCGTAGCTTCAGGCTCCACTCGCTGGCCGACGACGTGCCCGCTGTGGCCAGTCGTTGACGGAGAACGTAACCATGCTGCGTATCCTGCTTATCAATGACACTGCCAAAAAGGTCGGGCGCCTCAGGTCGGCCTTGATAGAAGCCGGTTTCGAAGTGATCGACGAATCCGGACTGATCATCGACCTGCCCGCACGCGTTGAAGCTGTGCGCCCAGACGTCATCCTGATCGACACCGAATCGCCAGGTCGCGATGTGATGGAGCAAGTGGTGCTGGTCAGCCGCGACCAGCCACGGCCCATCGTGATGTTCACCGACGAGCACGATCCAGGCGTGATGCGCCAGGCCATCAAGTCCGGGGTCAGCGCTTATATCGTCGAGGGGATTCAGGCGCAACGGCTGCAACCGATTCTGGATGTGGCAATGGCCCGCTTTGAAAGCGATCAGGCGCTGCGCGCGCAATTGCATGCCCGCGACCAGCAACTGGCCGAGCGCAAGCGCATCGAACTGGCCAAGGGGCTGCTGATGAAGATGAAGGATTGCAACGAAGAGGACGCTTATACGCTGATGCGACGTCAGGCAATGAGTCGCCAGCAGAAGCTGATTCAGGTGGCCGAGCAGATTATCGCCATGAGCGAACTGCTGGGCTGAAGCCACGAAGAACGCCTGCCTGCACAGGCGTTCCTCAGGGGTTACAGGGGCGCAGCCAGTCAGCTCAGTTGCACATCCTTCATCGCCGGCACGTAGCCGTAGTCATACTCTTCCTGCACGAACGAGCGGTCGCCCTCCAACAGGATTCTCACCGTCGGCGCCTCGGTGCCGCCGATACGGTAGTCATCGCCGCTGGTGGGCACGCTGTCGATGAACGAAGTCACCAGGCCGTTCGGCATCACGCAGTGAGAGTACGTCTGGAAAGGCTGTGCAGGCGGATTGCCCAGCACCAGTCCGGATGCGTTCATCGGCCGGTAAGGCCCGAACAAATGCTCGCCCACAAAACCGTAAACGCCATCCGGCCCGGTCACACCGTCGGCATATGTAAACTTGTGGCTGATGGTGAACAAATAATACTTGCCGTCCTGAAAGACATAATGCGGACGTTCGGTCTGATCATTGACACCCACCGCTGTCACCAGTGGCGGCAATATTTCCCACTCTTCACCGCTGAGATCTTTGGCAACCGCCAGACCGATACAGCCCACTTGAAAACGCGCACCGCCCACTTCTTCATGGCCGGGTGGCACCGGGCCAAGTTCCGCAGCGCCCACTGAATGCGTACCGCGCTCTCCGGCGACATTACCTTCAAAGACCATATACAACTTGCCATCATTGGGATCAATAAACGGACTGGGGTCGCGGAAGTTCCACGTCGAGTTCTGCGCTTCGGTTTGATAATAAGTGCCGTCGGCCTCGAACAGTTTTTTGACCTGGGTAAAGTCTTTCAACTCCACGCCCTGATCGGACGTTACAATACGACCGCGGACTTTGGCAATTGTCGCCCCCGGTGTCACGCAGGTGTAGTAAAGATCAATATCACCCTTGTCATTCAACAGTACCGGTGTGCCCGCCCACTCGCGGGTGGTGGGCGACACGCCTTCGGCCATGACCCGGCCACCGAAGATCCAGTTCTTGCCGGTCCGCGAATACCAGTAGCACATGCGCGCCCGCCCGTGACGATCTTCCCAGTCGCGCTTGATGTCGTAGCGGCCGTTGGCGCCGAGATACTGCGGGTCGTCGGGGTGGCGATCGGCGGTCAGCGTGACAATGACCGACCAGCCGTTGACTGAAACCACCGTGCCGTCAAGCTCGCGCAACGGCATGGTGTCCCAGATGAAGACCTTATCACTCATGACCGGGAAGTCCGGTTTTACCAACGGTTGCGTGGTGGTCGGGTCATTTTCATTGACCTTCAACGCATCGGCACGGGACCAGATGGTAGGTGCGTAATTGATGTTACTCATGATGATGATGTCCTTTGCAGGCGCCTGTACAAGCAGCGCGGATAGGAAGGCAACACGGCAGGCATGCGTGCAATGCCGAGGTGCAGAGTGTGTCGGGCATTCAGGTGTCGAGGACAACCGGAAGCCGATAAAAGAGCGAGTAGCCGATGACTTCTTTCAAAGTAAGCATTTATCGAAATTGACTGGCAAACTGCAACTACAGATTACCGGATTGAAAAGTGAAATCACTTCTTTTGAATAAGCGTCACAGGTTGCGACAGAAGCGATGCTCTCAGACATACCACGCAAAGTAAATTAAATATTTGCAGCATTGTTATCGTACAACTCTGCGAGCTGCGTATTAACTTATATACATTAAGGTCATCATAGCTGCGTATCGAAACAGCATCACAATGACAGTACTTACACGTAAAACTGATGGCACATTAAATAATATTAAATAGTTTGAACTTTAATAAAATATTCTTGAATCCTGTTAACTGCCTGTTTCTGTTGACTGATACGGACTGTGCAAGCCGTTATCTGGCTTTTCGCCGCCACGCCCTTTTTTGCAGCGCGCCTGCCGACCCACGCCCGGTTCGAGGTCATACATCAGTCTGCTCGCAGATCCTGAAAGCCATACAACCTGCCTGCGACGTAAGGCTGACACGCTTGCACCGCCCTTGGCCCATCTATTGCTAAAGCAATCGCACCGGTAGCCAACGGCGGCTATCACCTTTTACGACAAAGACGTCGCTCATCTCTTTCCGCACCCATGGACAGAGAGGCGACGTTTTTGCGTTTTGGCCCCGGCGCAGGGGCCGGTGGAGTCGCCGTCATTCGGAACCCTCCACCACAGCGTCTGAACAACCCGTGTCGCGGTCATGGCCCGACTGACTAACCAACAGATGAGATGAGGTGTTCACATGGATACAAGCTTCTGGAAGGCAGGCCACAAACCGACCCTGTTCGCGGCCTTTCTCTATTTCGACCTGAGCTTCATGGTCTGGTACCTGCTTGGCCCGCTGGCGGTGCAGATTGCCACTGACCTGCACCTGACCACCCAGCAACGTGGCCTGATGGTCGCCACGCCGATTCTGGCCGGTGCGGTGCTGCGGTTTTTCATGGGACTGCTGGCCGACCAACTGTCGCCCAAGACAGCCGGGATCATCGGCCAGGTGATCGTCATCGGCGCGCTGCTGGCTGCGTGGCAATTGGGTATTCACACCTACGGCCAGGTGCTGGTGCTGGGCCTGTTCCTCGGTATGGCCGGTGCTTCGTTCGCTGTCGCGCTGCCCTTGGCGTCACAATGGTATCCAGCCCAGCATCAGGGCAAGGCCATGGGCATCGCCGGCGCGGGCAATTCGGGCACTGTACTGGCGGCACTGATCGCGCCGGTACTGGCCGCCAGCTTCGGCTGGGGCAACGTCTTCGGCCTGGCGCTGATCCCGCTGATTCTGACCCTGATCGCCTTCACCCTGATGGCACGCAACGCCCCGCAACGCAGCAAACCCAAATCCGTGGCGGACTACCTCAAGGCGCTGGGTGATCGTGACAGCTGGTGGTTCATGTTTTTCTACAGCGTGACGTTCGGTGGTTTCATCGGCCTGGCCAGCGCCCTGCCCGGCTATTTCAACGACCAGTATGGCTTGAGCCCGATCACTGCCGGTTACTACACCGCTGCCTGCGTATTCGGCGGCAGCCTGATGCGCCCGCTGGGTGGCGCGCTGGCCGACCGTTTCGGCGGGATTCGCACGCTGACCGTGATGTATGCGGTTGCCACCATCGGCATTGCCGCCGTGGGCTTTAACCTGCCGAGCTCGTGGGCGGCTTTGGCGCTGTTCGTAGCCGCCATGCTGGGCCTGGGTGCTGGCAACGGCGCGGTGTTCCAGCTGGTACCGCAGCGTTTCCGCAAGGAAATCGGAGTCATGACCGGCTTGATCGGCATGGCGGGTGGCATCGGTGGCTTCCTGCTGGCGGCGGGCCTGGGCACCATCAAACAGAACACCGGCGACTACCAGTTGGGCCTGTGGCTGTTCGCAGGCCTGGCGGTACTGGCCTGGTTCGGCCTGCTGAACGTCAAGCGTCGTTGGAGAACCACCTGGGGTTCGGCTGCAGTCACGGCGGCTCGGGTCTGAAGCGCCGATGACCCTGCAACTGCAGTTTGCGCAGTTCAGCGCCAGCGGACCGCGAGCGGAGAATCAGGACGCCGTGCGCCTGGTCACTCCAGTCCCGGCGCTGGCCGCCAGCAAGGGCTATCTGTTCGCCCTTGCCGACGGCGTCAGCCAGTGCGCCGATGGCACACTGGCCGCGCAGTCGACCCTGCAGGCACTGGCCCTCGACTATTACGCCACGCCGGAAACCTGGGGCGTGACGCAGTCCCTGGATCGCCTGCTGCTGGCGCAGAATCGCTGGCTGCTGGCCAACGGTCTGCTGACCACCCTCAGCGCTCTGGTACTGCGCGGTCGGCGCTTTACTCTCGCCCATGTCGGCGACTGCCGGGCTTATCGCTGGCAGAGCGGGACGCTCAAACGCATCAGTGAAGATCACGTCTGGGAACAGCCCGACATGCAGCATGTGCTCAAGCGTGCGCTGGGTCTGGATCAGTACGTGGTCATGGATTACCTGGACGGCGAGCTGTGTGAGGGCGAGCGCCTGCTGCTGGTCAGCGACGGCGTCTGGGCGACCCTGGGGGATGCAAGTATTCGCTCGATTCTGAGCGAACAGAACGACCTCGACTCGGCGGTGAAAACACTGGTCAGCGCGGCACACCTGGCCGGCAGTCAGGACAATGCCAGCGCTCTGGTGATCCAGGTCGACAAGCTCGGCGAGGACGATCTGGGGGATACGCTGCTGCAATTGCAGCAATGGCCGCTGCCACCCGCGCTCAAGGCCGATCAGACATTCGAGGGCTGGAAAGTCGGCAGCATCGTGGCGCAATCACGCCAGTCCGTCGTTTATCGGGTCACCGATATCCATGAGCAACCCTGGCTGCTGAAAACCCTGCCAGCCAGTCGCCATGAAGAGACAGGCGCCGGTCAGGGTTTGCTGCTGGAGGAATGGTTTCTGCGCCGGGTCGCCGGGCGCTTCTTTCCAGAAATACACCCACTGACAGACCGTCAGCATCTGTATTACGTGATGCGCGAGTATCGCGGACACACTCTGGCGGAACTCTTCACTGACAAGGGCCCGTTGCCACTGGTCCAGTGGCAGGACCTCGCCACGCGGCTGCTACGGGCCACGGGCCTGCTGCATCGACGCAACATCATCCATCGCGATATCAAACCGGAAAACCTGCTGCTGGCCGACGACGGCGAGCTGCGCCTGCTGGATTTTGGCCTGGCGTTCTGCCCGGGCCTTTCGGCGGTCAACACCGAAGACCTGCCCGGCACACCGAGCTATATAGCACCGGAGGCTTTCAACGGTGCCGAACCGCATCCGCAGCAGGACCTGTACGCGGCAGGTGTCACCTTGTATTACCTGCTGACAGGGCAATACCCTTACGGCGAGATCGAAGCCTTTCAGCACCGTCGCTTCGGCACGCCGATACCTGCCAGCCGTTACCGGCCGGATCTGCCGCAGTGGTTGAGCCACAGCCTGGACAAGGCACTGCACGCCGACCCGCACCAGCGTTACGAAACCGCCGAACAGTGGTTGCTGGAACTGGAGCAGGCCGAGCATCGCCCGCTGGTGACCAAACCGCGTCCGCTGCTGGAACGCGAACCGCTGAAAGTCTGGCGAACGCTGGCGCTGCTCTCGCTGCTGTTAAACCTGGTGCTGGTGATCTGGCTGATGGGTCGCCATTGAGCCCTTGCGCCCCGCTTCTGTGCAGCGCGCCTCAACGCAGTGCAGAAAGGGCCTGCGCTATCGACCGCACGCCGCGCAGGCCGGCAAATCCGAGTTGGCACAAGCGCTGCATGGCACATCGCAGATAATTCATAACACGCAGCCCTCAACGATGAAGGCTGCGTCTCCCGAGAGAACGGGACCGGACAAAGGCGTCCTTGTCAGGCCACTGACGGGACGCCTTTTTTTGTTTGCGCGAAACGTGTCGAGCACGCGCTGCAGTGACTCGGAGGCAAGATGACCAAACTCAAACTGGTGATGATCGGCAACGGCATGGCCGGCGTGCGCACACTCGAAGAGTTGCTGAAACTGAGCGAAGACCTATACGACATCACGGTCTTCGGCGCCGAGCCACACCCCAACTACAATCGCATCCTGCTGTCGCCAGTACTGGCCGGGGAACAGAATTTCGAAGACATCGTGCTCAACGATCTCGACTGGTACGAACGCAACAGTATCCAGTTGTTGCTCAACCGTCGCGTGGTGAAGATCGACCGCATCAGACGCGTGGTGATCGCCGATGACGGCACCCAGGCCCATTACGATCGGCTGCTGATTGCCACCGGTTCGCGGCCGTTCATACTGCCGATCCCCGGCAACACGCTGAACGGTGTTATCGGTTATCGCGACATCGGCCACACGCGGCAGATGATCGACACCGCCGTCACGCACAAGCGCGCAGTCGTCATCGGCGGCGGACTGCTCGGCCTGGAGGCAGCCAACGGCTTGAGCCTGCGCGGCATGCACGTCACGGTGATTCATAACGGCCAGACGCTGCTGGAGCGCCAACTGGACAAGACCAGCGGGCGGATGCTGCAAGCGGCGCTGGAAAAGCGCGGCCTGAGCTTTCGCCTCGACGAGCAGACCAACGCCCTGCTCGGCGATGATCAGGGCCGCGTAACTGCGGTGCAGTTCAACAACGGCGACAGGATCGACGCCGATCTGGTGGTCATGGCCGCGGGCATTCGACCCAATACGGAATTGGCCGAGCAAGCTGGCCTGCCCTGCAACCGGGGCATCCTGGTCAACGATACCCTGCAGACCTACGATCCGCGCATCTACGCGATTGGCGAATGCGTCAGCCACCGGGGCATTGCCTACGGGTTGGTGGCACCGCTGTTCGAGCAGGCGCGGGTCTGCGCCAACCACCTTGCGCAACTGGGCTTTGCGCGTTATCCGGGCTCGGTCACCTCGACCAAGCTGAAAGTCACCGGCATCGACCTGTTTTCCGCCGGAGATTTCCTCGGCGGTGAAGGCACTGAAAGCATCACTCTTTCCGACCCCATCGGCGGTGTCTACAAGAAGCTGGTCATCAAGAACGACGTACTGGTCGGCGCCTGCCTGTACGGCGACACCGCCGACGGCAACTGGTACTTGCAGCAGATCCGTGATGGCCAGGGAATCGATGCCATACGCGACCACCTGATGTTCGGCAAACCCGTTGCCCCGGAGGCCGCCTGCGCATGAACAGCCTTGCCCTTCACGCCCCTCGCGTCACGGCGTCTACCTGCTGCTATTGCGGCGTGGGCTGCGGCGTACTGATCGAGCATGACGGCGAGAATATTCTCGGCGTCAGTGGCGATCCGAAGCACCCGGCCAACTTCGGCAAGCTGTGCAGCAAAGGTTCCAGCCTGCACCTGACCGGTGACATCGAAGCCCGCGCGCTGTACCCGGAACTGCGCCTGAGCAAAAGCCTGGCGCGTAGTGTCACCGATTGGGACACCGCGCTGGAACACGCGGCCAACGTGTTCGCCGAGAGCATTCGCGAACACGGTCCCGACAGCGTCGCCTTCTACATTTCCGGCCAGTTGCTGACCGAGGACTACTACGCCTTCAATAAGCTGGCGCGCGCACTGATCGGCACCAACAATATCGACAGCAACTCACGGCTGTGCATGTCCTCGGCCGTGGCTGGCTACAAGCGCAGCCTTGGCGCCGACGCACCGCCATGCAGTTACGAAGATATCGAACTGAGCGATTGCGTGATGATCGTCGGCAGCAACATGGCGTACGCGCACCCGATTCTGTTTCGTCGTCTGGAAGAGGCGAAAAGTCGTCGGCCGCAGATGAAACTCATCGTCATCGACCCACGGCGCACCGATACCTGCGAACTGGCCGACCTGCACCTGGCGATTCAGCCCGGCACAGACGTCGCGCTGTTTCACGGCATCCTGCATATCTTGATGAGCGAACGGCTGATCGACCCGGCGTTCATTGCCGCGCACACCCAGGGCTACGAGGAACTGGCCACGCTGGCCGGTGATTACCCGCCCGAACACGTGGCCGCCCTCTGCGGCATCCCCCTTGAACAACTGCACACCTGCGCCCGCTGGGTGGGCGAAGCTCCGGCTTTTCTGTCGCTATGGTGCATGGGGCTGAATCAGTCCACGGCAGGCAGCGCGAAAAACAGCGCACTGATCAATCTGCACCTGGCGACCGGACAGATTGGCAAAACCGGCGCAGGGCCCTTCTCGCTCACTGGCCAGCCCAACGCCATGGGCGGACGTGAGACCGGCAGCCTGTCCAACTTGCTGCCTGGCCATCGTGACGCGGCAAATCCTCAACACCGCCACGAGGTTGCAACCTACTGGGGTGTCGACAGCCTGCCTGCCAGCCCCGGCCTTTCAGCCATCGAACTGTTCGAGCAATTGCAAAACGGAACAATCAAGGCCCTGTGGATCGCCTGCACCAACCCGGCACAGTCACTGCCCGACCAGAACCGCATCAGGCAAGCGCTGGAAACCTGCCCGTTCGTGGTACTTCAGGAAGCTTTCACGACCACCGAAACCGCGCGTTATGCCGATCTGTTGCTGCCTGCTGCCAGCTGGGGCGAGAAAGAAGGCACGGTGACCAACTCCGAACGGCGCATATCCAACGTGCGCAAGGCCATCCAGTCGCCTGGCGAAGCGCGCTCCGACTGGGCAATCACGGTGGATTTCGCCCAGCGCCTGCAAAAACGCCTGCGACCCGACGCCCCTGCGCTGTTCGATTTCACTACACCCCAAGCCTTGTTCGATGAGTTCAAGGGCCTGACGGTGGGGCGCGATCTGGACATGTCCGGAATCGACCGCGAGCTCATCGACCAGCAGGGCCCGCAACAATGGCCCTTCCCGCGCGGTGCCGGCAGCGGCACGCCGCGCCTTTACTGCGATGGTATCTTCCCCACCGATTCAGGCCGGGCGCAGTTTCTGTCCGAGCCTTACATCGCCGCCAGGGAATTGCGCGATGCCGACTACCCGCTGACACTCAACACCGGCAGGCTGCGCGATCAGTGGCACGGCATGAGCCGCACCGGCACCGCTGCCCGCTTGTTCGGGCATGTCAACGAAGCTGTGCTGAGCCTCAATCCACAGGACATGCTCAGCCATGACCTGCAACCCGGCGACCTGGTCAGACTGATCAGCCGGCGCGGCGAACTGCTGTTGCCAGTCGGCAGCGAGGACAGCGTTGCAGTCGGCCAAGCCTTTGTGCCGATGCACTGGGGCGACAGGTTTCTCAAGGGGGGTATCAACGTTCTCACCCAGCCAGCCTTCGACCCGGTCTCGAAGCAACCGGAACTCAAGCACGCCGGCGTCAGGATCGAAAAAGCCCACCTGCCCTGGCAGTTCTTTGCGCTGGTCGAGGGCAACGTGCAGCAACGAATGGAAAAGCTGCGCCCCTTGTGCGAGATCTTCACTTACATGAGCATGGGCCTTGCCGGACGCGAGCGACCGGCTCTGGTGATACGCGCCGCCAGCGCAGAAGCACCCGATTCAGGGCTGCTGCAGCAGATTGACCGTGTACTGGGCCTGGATGAAGGACCGGTCATGGCGTATGACGACCCCAGACGCTCGATCGGCAAGCGGGTACGGATCGACGACGGACGTATTACCGCGATTCGCCTGGCCGGTGAAACACTTGCCCGGCATTGGCTGCAGACGTTATGGCTGGAAGAGCGAGTCGATGCTTCATTGCGGCGCTGGCTGTTGGCACCGCTGCGCAGTGAACCGGGCAAAGATTCGACACAGACTCGCGACAAGACCCTGTGCAACTGCATGAACGTCAGCCAGAGCGCGGCAATGAGCGCTATCGAGCGTGGCCTGAACCTGAATCAACTCAAGACACAGTTGGGCTGCGGCACCCAGTGCGGCTCCTGCGTGCCAGAAATAAGAAGACTGATCAATACCGTGACGGTTACAGAATGAGGAATGCGGCATGAGCGCAAAAGTATGGCTGGTAGGCGCGGGCCCCGGTGACCCGGAATTGCTGACCCTCAAGGCAGTACGTGCCTTGGGTGAAGCCGACGTGGTGCTGATTGATGATCTGGTCAACACCGCAGTGCTGGAACATTGCCCGGGAGCGCGGGTCATTGCGGTCGGCAAGCGCGGCGGCTGCCGTTCGACGCCGCAAGCGTTTATCCATCGCCTGATGCTGCGCTATGTGCGTCAGGGCAAATGCGTCGTCCGCCTCAAAGGCGGCGATCCGTGCATCTTCGGACGTGGCGGTGAAGAGGCGCAGTGGCTGCAGGAACGCGGCGTGGCCGTGGAGCTGGTCAACGGCATTACAGCGGGTCTTGCCGGTGCAACACAGTGCGGCATTTCGCTGACCCTGCGCGGTATAAGCCGTGGCGTGACGCTGGTCACCGCCCACACTCAGGACGACAGCACCCTCAACTGGCAGGCACTCGCGCAAGGCGGAACCACCCTGGTGGTTTACATGGGCGTGGCGAAACTGGCGGAAATTCGCGAGAGCCTGCTGGCAGGCGGAATGAGTGGCGAGATGCCGGTGGCGATGATCGAAAACGCTTCGCTGCCGTGGCAGCGCGAATGCCGCAGCACCCTGCATGACATGCAACAGGACGCAGCCGCTTTCCAATTGAAGAGCCCCGCCATTCTGGTGATCGGCGCGGTTGCTGCGTACAGCAATGAGATGCTGAACCAAACCCTGATGGACCACGCGCAGCTGAATGCCGGCTGACTGCAGGCCCGCCTGAACAGACGCAATGCCAAATCGCAGGCAAAGAAAAGCCCGGCCTAAGCCGGGCTTTTCAGTACAAGCGGCTAATTACTTAGCTTGAGCTTCTACTTCTGCTTCTACGCGACGGTTAACTGCGCGGCCAGCTTCAGTTGCGTTATCAGCAACTGGCTTGCTTTCGCCGTAACCAACCGAGTTTACGCGGCTAGCGCCAACACCGTACTGGTTGACCAGGACCTGTTTAACGGCGTTTGCACGACGCTCGGACAGTTTCTGGTTGTAAGCGTCAGGACCGACGGAGTCAGTGTGACCTTCAACAGTGGTGGTGGTCTGTGGGTACTGCTGCATGAAGTCAGCGAGGTTCTTGATGTCGCCGTAGCTGTTAGGCTTGACTACGGATTTGTCGAAATCGAACTTCACGTCCAGCTCAACACGAACCACTTCGGCAACTGCTGGGCAGCCATCAGCGTCAACGGTAACGTTGGCTGGGGTGTCCGGGCACTTGTCGACGTTGTCGCACACGCCGTCGTTGTCGCTGTCGGAGCACACTTCAGCTACTGGAGCTGGAGCTGCTTCTACTTTCTTGCTGCCGCCGCCGAAGTTTACGCCGATACCGACGCTAGGCGCCCACTCGGTGTTGCCTTGGTCGATGTTGTACTGAGCTTCAACGCCTGCACGGGCATAGAAGTTGTCAGTGAAGTACAGCTTGGCGCCGCCGCCGATGTTGGCGAAGGTGGAACCGTCACGGCCACGGCGGGCGTCTTGACCGATGCTCTGGTCAGAGAAACCGGCAGATACGTATGGACGCAGCATGTCGCCTGGGTTGTTGAAGTGGTACAGAGCGTCCAGAGCGGTGTCTGCGCCCTTGATGTTCTTGCCGCTGTCGCTACGGACGTTGTGGACTTCGTCGTAGCCCAGACGCAGTTCAACATCGTCAGTCAGGAAGTAGCCAACGGAGCCGCCGAACAGGTTGCCGTCGTTTTTGAAGTTACGATCGCTGTCGTAGTATTCTTTCTTGGCGAAGCCTTCGATTTCGACCGCGCCTTGGCCTTGAGCCAGAGCGCCGAACGACGTTGCGGCAACAATAGTACCAATGGCCAAGCCCAAGGTGTTTTTCAGTTTCATCCGTTAAATCCCCATCTGATGATTATTAAGCAGTCCCACACATGGGGACAACTCAGCGGCAAGTCTAACAGACCTTGCCAGTTTGTTAGAGATATTTGCACCGTATTAAGTTTCGGCGATTCCCGCAAATTTCTCTCGTAATTTATCTAAAGCCCGCTTGTAACGCATTTTCGTTGCGCTCAAGCCCATGTGCATGATGTCAGCGATTTCCTGGAATTCAAGTTCTGCGACAAAACGCAGGACCAGAATCTCCCGATCGATCGGGTTCACATACACAAGCCAGCGATCAAGTCCGCCCCGTTCTTCAGGTTTGGGCGCCTTTTCTTCCGACGCTTCCTCAAGTGGATCCAGACTCAGCGCGTCCATCAAGCGACGCTTACGCCGTTCCTTCCTGTACTGCGTGATGCATTCATTGTAGGTGATGCTGTACAGCCAGGTTTTAAATTTAGATTTACCTTCAAAATTTTTCAACCCATACAACACTTTAAGCATCACCTCCTGACAGACATCGTCAGCATCGCGATCGTTCCCCAGATACCGCGCGCACACGTTAAAAAGTGTTCGCTGGTAACGGCGCATCAATTCTTCGTAGGCCCGCGTCACGTTGAACAGCTCGACGTGGGCGCGCGCGACCAGCTCCTCATCTGAGAGCTCACGTGGGTCGTAGCGCGTCGAAAACGGTTGAGGTTTATTCAAAACAAATCTTGCCGACAGTCAGGTCAATGTCCGCCATGCCCTGTATCGGCAACGTGGCGGCATACATTAGCAGGTTAACCGCTTAACGGCTGCTTACTCTCTGCTCGAGCAGGATGCGGTTTGAAAATGACACCAGCTCCCCCTCGTCTGTCAGTAGCGTTGTCTTGACCGTACCGATTTCCTCGATCTGCCCTTCCGTATCCCCAATCTGTACCTGTTGCCCGACCTGAAACAGCTCGCGGACGTAGATTCCGGCGATGATCTGCCCGGCAATTTCGCGACTGCCGAGGCCCAGGGCAAGCGCCACTGTCAGACCAACGGTAATCAGCGCAATCACAATAACGTGATTCAGCAGGTCGGTCTTGACCTCGAGCTGGCTGATGGCGACCGAAATACTGATGATAATGACCAGCCCCTGGGCAATTCGCCCCAGGCCGGCAGAGTAGTCTATCCCTACCCCTTCGGCAGCGCCGCGCACCAGGCCATTGACCAATTGCGCCAGCAGTACACCGACCAGCAGCACCAGTGCTGCACCAAATACCTTGGGCAAATACAGCGCCAGCATGTCCAGCGTAGCCGAGACCCGCTGCAGGCCCAGTGATTCAGCAGCCGATACGAGGAAGATAAGCAGAACGAACCAGTAGACGACCTTGCCGATCAGCGTGGAGACCGGCACCTTGACGCCAGCGCGGCCGATGATCTTGGTCAGACCGGTACCGCCGACCAGACGATCAAGGCCCAGTTTGGCCAGCAATTTGGAAAGCAGTGTGTCGAGCAGCTTGGCGACGACAAAACCGAGCAGCACCACAACCAGGGCGCCGAACAGGTTGGGGATGAAGTTTGCGACTTTGGTCCACAATGCAGTCATTGCAGCAAGAAGGCTCTGGGTCCAGAGATTCAATTCCATGCTCAATCAGCCTTATCGATAGAACGCGCACCGGTCGAGGTGCGGCGAGAAACGGGAGATACATGGGCCGAGCCGTTGTTCACGGCGATCATCAGCGCCTCCGACCAACGGCCCAGCAACCCGAACAACACACCGGCGCCGACCTGGCGATTGGCGGTCTTCAGGACGCGTCCCAGACATGCGTCATCATCCCGGCTGGAGGATGAAGAATTGAGCATGTCGCGTAAAGATTCTTCAAACGGATCGTGCATCAGGCACCTCACGTAATGTCATTCAAAGACGCGACGCGAAAACAACAAGTCACACAGGCTCATCAAAAAACCATCCGGGCTCGCCCTATACCCAACGCAAACGGCGGAACAGCCACCACTGCCCTGCGCCCAGTGCGACGATCAGCAGACAGGCCACCAGAAAGCCGTACGAACTGGCCGAACCCGGAATGCCGCCAACGTTGATCCCCAGCAGACCGGTGAGAAAACTCATCGGCAGAAAGATACAGGTAATGATCCCGAAGCGGTACATGGTGCGGTTCATGTGCTCGCGCAGGCGCCGGTCCTCGGACTCCAGCAGCAACCCCACCCGTTCGCGGGTCAGCTCGAGCTCTTCCAGATAACGGGTCAGGCTGTTGTTCAGCTCATTCCAGTAATCAGCGTCGTCATGAGCAAACCAGGAAAGCTTGATGCGTGAAAGCTGGCCATAAATATCCCGCTGCGGCCCAAGGAACCGGCGCAGGCCGGCGGCGCGTCGACGGATATGCAGCAGCTTGCCATGCTCAGGACTGTACCGTTCGTCGGCGTCGTTCTTTTCTTCCTCTTCATCGACCGACTCGGTCAGTTCACCCACCAGATCCTGAACCTTGTCAGTGAGGTGCTGCGCCAGGTGCAGGATCAGCTCCGAGGCGCTTTTCGGACCCTTGCCCTGCCCCAGCAGCTCAATCAGTTCTTCGGTGGCACGCAGCGGACGCAGGCGCAGCGAGATCACCCGCTGCGCGGCGGCAGAGATACGTACCGAGACCATGTCTTCCGGTTCGGCACCTGGGTTCAGGTTCACACCGCGCAGAAACAGCAGCAACTCCTGCTCCGGCAACGGCAGCAAACGCGGCCGGGTGTTCTCTTCCAGCAACAGGTCGCAGGCAAACTCGCTCAGACCGCTGCCGGTGCGCAGCCAGGCATGTGTCTGCGGGTGGCTACGATCCCAATGCAGCCAGACACTTTCTTCTGGCTGCAACACAAGGTCCTGCAACTCGGTTCGAGCAATGAAACGCGCCCCACCCTTACCGTCCAAAACGAGGGCATGGACCAGCCCCCACTGCGCGTTTGCTTCATCGAACATGGATACTTCGCTTATTCCGGCATGGTCAGGGGTGATGGGGAAATGATGACGCCATTGTTGTCGGCATACAGGTACTCACCCGGGCGGAACGTCACGCCGCCAAAGGTCACCGGCACATTCAGTTCGCCTATGCCGCGCTTCTCGGTTTTCTTCGGATGACTGGCGAGCGCCTGGACACCCAGATCGGTCTGGGCGATGACGTCCACGTCACGGACGCAGCCGTAGATCAACATGCCTTCCCAACCGTTCTTTGCAGCCTTGTCTGCCAGCATGTCACCCAGCAGCGCGCAACGCAGCGAACCACCGCCGTCGACGACCAGTACCTTGCCCTTGCCGTCGAGCTCGACCTGCTCCCTGACCTTGGAGTTGTCCTCGAAACATTTCAGCGTGACGATCTGGCCACCAAACGAATCGCGGCCGCCAAAATTGCTGAACATCGGCTCCACAACCTGAATCAGGTCCGGATAGGCGTCACACAGATCGGGGGTGAGGTAGTGCATGGGACAACTCCTTTCATCGGCTATTGGGACGCGACTGATGCGGACGGTTTAGTGAAAAAGACACGACCGGATGAGGCTAACCATAGCGACTTTACCGGCTAACTGCCTACCGCGACCTGAAACTCTGCAACCTGTTCAGGAACGGAACGCTCGCCCAGCCATTCGATCACGCGCGGCCAGACCTGCTGCTGCGCGGCCTTGCTGACCAGCATCTGCACATGGTCGAAATCCTCGCTGAAGCCGTGTTCGCGGCCCAGGCAGAGGAATTGCCTGTGTTCGCTGCCGATCTGCTCGAACAGTTCACGGCAAGCCCACACCGGGTCCTGATGGTCGCCGACCGCAGCGACAGCCAGAAGCGGCACCTGAACCGCGCTCAACCCTGCCCACCAGTTATTGTCACGCTCACCGAAACGTCCGAAAAGCCCGTGCCAGCGCATGCTTTC
Source organism: Pseudomonas sp. PvP027 (assembly GCF_017833005.1). Lineage (NCBI taxonomy): Bacteria > Pseudomonadati > Pseudomonadota > Gammaproteobacteria > Pseudomonadales > Pseudomonadaceae > Pseudomonas > Pseudomonas sp. PvP027. Next base: position 943,296 of record NZ_JAFIBK010000001.1, read on the forward strand.
CAGAACCAGGCCGATCGGCTCGTCTTCGGGACCACGCTTGAAACGCGGTCCGGAGACATGCTCGAAGGACCTCAGCAACAACTTCGCAGACCATTGCAGCGGCGGGACTTTCAGCGGCCAGTAGGTACGGCTGACCTGACTGCCGAACAGCGCCACCGACGCCGCAGTATCAACACCCAGATACTGACCGCCCAAGGCTGCCGCCAGGCTGGTGCCACCCAGCGAGTGGCCGATCCAGTGCGGTATCTGACCACTTTGCTCGACGACGAACGCGGCAATGGCTGGCAAATCGAAACGCGCGTAGTCGGCCACGCAATTGCTGCGATAACTCAGGTTGCGAGCCGACAAGCCATGGCCGCGCATTTCAGGAATCCATACGTCATAGCCAGCACGCGCCAGATACGCGCCCAGACCGATGCCCTTGGGCGAATACCAGAAGCGCCGGTTGGAAAAGCTGCCATGCAGCAGTATCACCGGAGTGCCACGCACATCAGGCTGATCGACGCGCCCCAGTCGGGTCACCGCCAGTTCGACACTGGCGTCGGGACTGTTGGCAGGTTTGAGACGGTAGACGTCCTCGACCAGATCGCCACGACGCTCGGCACTGATCAAGGCAACGGGAAAAAGCTGGCTGCTGCTCTGCATATCACTCTTTATCTGGTTTGACAGACGGGATGAAACCACATGCTCCGGGGTCTCGCGGTGCGCCATAAAAAAGGCGGCTTCCGAAGAAACCGCCTCATTCAAACACCTGAAGCACATGACGGCTCAGGCCGCGTTCGCGTCACAAGGAAGCCCGGTCTTGCGAGGACCGCGCCTCATGCGAGCCGCCTGTCAGACAGGCGCCTGTGCCTCGGCAAGGAAGAACCAGGTTTCCAGCACCGAATCGGGGTTGAGCGAGACGCTCTCGATCCCCTGATCCATCAGCCAGCGCGCCAGATCCGGGTGATCGGAAGGCCCCTGCCCGCAGATACCGATGTACTTGCCGGCCTTGTTGCACGCCTGAATGGCGTTGGACAGCAGCTTCTTGACCGCCGGGTTACGCTCGTCGAACAGGTGAGCGATCACGCCGGAGTCACGATCGAGGCCGAGCGTCAACTGGGTCAGGTCGTTGGAGCCGATGGAGAAGCCATCGAAATACTCCAGGAACTCTTCCGCCAGAATCGCGTTGGACGGCAGCTCGCACATCATGATGATGCGCAGGCCGTTTTCGCCACGCTTCAGACCGTTGGCCGCCAGCAGATCGATGACCTGGCTCGCCTCGCCCAGGGTGCGGACAAACGGCACCATGATCTCGACATTGGTCAGGCCCATCTCCTCGCGCACACGCTTGAGCGCACGGCACTCCAGCTCGAAGCAGTCGCGGAAGTTCTCGCTGATATAGCGCGAAGCACCGCGGAAGCCCAGCATCGGGTTTTCTTCTTCGGGTTCGTAGAGCTTGCCGCCGATCAGGTTCGCGTACTCGTTGGACTTGAAGTCCGAGAGGCGCACGATGACCTTCTTCGGCGTGAACGCGGCGGCCAGGGTACTGATGCCCTCGACCAGCTTTTCGACATAGAAACCGACCGGATCGTCGTAACCGGCGATGCGCTTGTCGACGCTGTCCTTGATTTCCGGTGGCAGCACCGAATAGTTGAGCAGCGCCTTGGGGTGCACGCCGATCATGCGGTTGATGATGAACTCCAGACGCGCCAGACCGACACCGGCATTGGGCAACTGGGCGAAATCAAAGGCACGGTCCGGGTTGCCGACGTTCATCATGATCTTGAACGGCAGATCAGGCATGGCATCGACCGAATTGGTCTTGATGTCGAAGCCCAGCTCGCCTTCGAAGATATAACCGGTGTCGCCCTCGGCGCAGGAAACCGTTACACCCTGGCCATCCTGGAGGGTCTGCGTGGCGTTGCCACAGCCGACCACTGCCGGGATGCCCAGCTCACGGGCGATGATCGCCGCGTGGCAGGTACGACCGCCACGGTTGGTGACGATTGCGCTGGCGCGCTTCATGACCGGTTCCCAGTCCGGGTCGGTCATGTCCGACACCAGCACGTCGCCGGGCTGGACCTTGTCCATCTCGGACACGTCCTTGATGATGCGCACCTTGCCCGCGCCGATGCGCTGACCGATGGCACGGCCTTCGACCAGCACCTTGCCGGTCTCCTTGAGCAGATAGCGTTCCATGACGTTGGCCGAAGCACGGCTCTTCACCGTTTCCGGACGCGCCTGGACGATGTACAGCTTGCCGTCGTCACCGTCCTTGGCCCACTCGATGTCCATCGGGCACTTGTAGTGCTTCTCGATGATCATCGCCTGTTTGGCCAGCTCGGACACTTCGGCATCGCTCAGGCAGAAACGCGCGCGATCGGCAGGCTCGACGTCGATCACCTTGACCGAACGACCGGCCTTGGCTTCTTCGCCGTAAATCATCTTGATCGCCTTGCTGCCCAGGTTGCGACGCAGGATCGCCGGGCGGCCAGCCGCCAGCGTGTCCTTGTGCACGTAGAATTCGTCCGGGTTGACGGCGCCCTGCACAACCGTCTCGCCCAGGCCGTAAGCGCCGGTGATGAACACCACGTCGCGGAAGCCGGACTCGGTGTCGAGGGTGAACATGACACCAGCCGTGCCGGTTTCGGAGCGCACCATGCGCTGCACGCCCGCAGACAGCGCGACCAGCTTGTGGTCGAAGCCCTGGTGCACGCGGTAGGAAATAGCACGGTCGTTGAACAGTGAAGCGAAGACTTCCTTGGCCGCGCGGATCACGTTCTCGACGCCGCGGATGTTCAGGAAGGTTTCCTGCTGGCCTGCGAACGACGCATCCGGCAAGTCTTCGGCAGTTGCGGAGGAACGCACGGCCACGGCCAGGTTCGGATTGCCGGCAGACAGCTCGGCAAACGCAGTACGAATCTGGGCGTTGAGCTGCTCGGGAAACTCGGCTTCCATGATCCACTGACGAATCTGCGCACCGGTGCGGGCCAGTGCATTGACGTCATCGACATCAAGGACGTCCAGCGCAGCATGGATCTGCTCGTTCAGGCCGCTGAGCTCGAGAAAGTCACGGTAGGCCTGGGCGGTAGTCGCGAAGCCGCCGGGCACCGAAACACCAGCACCTGCGAGGTTGCTGATCATCTCGCCGAGGGACGAGTTTTTGCCCCCCACGTGCTCTACATCATGGACGCCGAGCTTATCGAGGGAAACTACGTACTCTACCAAGGTGATCTCTCCACTAACTGTGTTTGTTGTTGGGAAAAGCTCATTCACCCGAGCCACAAGCTATGTGGCTTCAGGCGTGTCTGCCCGGACGTGCAAATCGGGCGTTCAAAACCATGCTTCAAAACCGGGCTTGTAAAAAAGCAGCATCTGCAGGCCCTCAGGACCGGCAAGCACGCCTATGATAGCCAGAATTCGTCAACTGCTTAAGGCCTGGGCAAAAATGAAACGATCCGCTTTCTTCATCTCGGACGGCACGGGTATCACCGCCGAAACCCTGGGCCAAAGCCTGTTGGCACAATTTGAAAACATTACTTTCAACAAGTTCACCAGGCCCTATATCGACAGCGTCGAGAAGGCGCGGGCGATGGTACAACAAATCAATAATGCCGCCGACAAGGATGATGTGAGGCCGATCATCTTCGATACCATCGTCAACCAGGACATCCGCGAGATTCTGGCGACGTCCAACGGCTTCATGATCGATATCTTCTCGACCTTCCTCGCCCCGCTGGAGCAGGAGCTTAGTTCACACTCGTCCTACTCCGTGGGTAAATCGCATTCCATCGGGCATAACTCCAATTACATGGAGCGCATCGAGGCGGTGAACTTTGCGCTGGACAACGATGATGGCGCACGCACGCACTATTACGACAAGGCCGACATCATCCTCGTCGGCGTCTCGCGCTGCGGCAAAACCCCGACCTGTCTGTACATGGCCATGCAATTCGGCATCCGGGCGGCCAACTATCCGCTGACCGAAGACGACATGGAGCGCCTGCAACTGCCGGCCGCGCTCAAGCAGCATCGCGAAAAGCTGTTCGGCCTGACCATCGACCCGGATCGCCTGACAGCCATCCGCCACGAGCGCAAGCCCAACAGCCGCTACTCCAGCTACGCGCAGTGCGAATTCGAGGTGCGCGAGGTGGAAAGCCTGTTCCGCCGCGAGAACATTGCACACATCAACTCGACGCATTTTTCGGTGGAAGAGATCTCCGCCAAGGTCCTCGTGGAGAAAGGGGTGGAGCGACGCTTCAAATAGGCTGATCCACGCCTTTCAATCAAGAGCTGGCAGGTTGTACCTATCAGTTATGCCAGTATTCATTCGTCCCTGCTTGCTTAAAGATGATCCCGACACCCCTTGACGCCAGCACGGCGTGGGGACGGATCGATACAGGCAGCAATACCACTCGCCATGTGCGATGCAAACAGTCATCAGGGACGATGAAACATGAACCTCACAGCCTTATTGCCAACGGCCTTCGCGCTAGCACTGCTAAACCCTGCATACGCCGGGAGCGCACCACCGGCGTCGAATCTCAAGAACAACACGCAGCAAGCAGGTCACTCTGCGCAGATGGTTATGAAGGGCGCCGCAAAGCACCAGGCCGGCACCTATGAAAATCCGCTGCAACTGAAAGACGACAGCTCCGCTGCTGGTCTCATTTACGCGCTCATCGACTCTACCGGCCGGCGGCGTTTTTACGAGTCCCGATTTGTCGGTGCACCGGCTGAACATGAACTTCCACCCTTACCTGATGGCTACTCGGATTTTCCAACTTACTCCATCCCGGCCGTCCAGAACGAGTCCTGGGTCTATCGAGGTACTCATGCGGGAACTTACGCAGACCCTAAAATCGCATGCGAAGCCACCTACATGGGCGCCATCAATAAAGTTACCGAGACTAACGGATGGTTAGCTTTTTATAGCACACGGCGTGAAGAGAACGGCAGGACATGCATCACCTCCGGGCTGCCTGCTACCCCAGGGTCCAACACTGACTGGGCATACATCGGATCAACTCATACGCCCGGCACTTTTGAGGCCCCTAAAGGCGACCAGACGGTGGCGGATCTCACATGGAAAGGTGCCGTCCATCTTTTCAAGATGTCCAACGGCGCCGAGGCGTTCTACTCGTCAAAGCAGGACGGCAATGTGTCTCCCGCCTGGACTGCACCCGATTCCCGAAAACGAGAAGATAACGATTACTGGAAATACATAGCAGACCGCGCTGACGACGCTCATGCTGGAACCTACGAAGACCCTAAGCACTTCAACGAGCGCAGTCATGCCGTTGGCTCCATTTACACTACCCTTGATTCAACAGGCCGGCGGCGTTTTTACTCGTCGAGTTTTATCGGTTATCCGGGTGATAGGGAACTGGGGTTCCCGCCTTTGCCAGACGGCTATGTGGACTTTTCAAGAACGACCATTCCAGCCGTCAAAAATGATTTCTGGGTATACCGAGGCACCCATGCGGGAACGTACGCGGACCCTAAAATCGCGTGCGAAGCCACCTACCAGGGCGCCATCAATAAAGTCATCCAGACTGACGGAGTGTCAGCTTTTTATAGCACTCTGCTTGAAGAGGACGGAAGGACATGTATCAACGGCGGGTCACATACCATCCCCTTCTCCGACTCCGACTGGAGGCTCCTGGCATCCACTGACACACCAGGCACTTTTGATAGGCCTAAAGGTGACCAGACGGCGGCGGATTTTACATGGAAAGGTGCCATCCATCTTTTCAACATGGCTAATGGCGCTGAGGCGTTCTACGCATCAAAACAAGAGGGTACAGTGTCGCCCGCCTGGACGGCACCAGCCCCTGAAACGCGAGAAGATACCGCTTACTGGGCATATGTAACAGACCGCAACAAGGGCGTTCATGCTGGAACTTACGAGGACCCCAAGCCTATTGATGAGCGCAGTAATAGCGTTGACTCCATTTACGCTACCCTTGATTCAACAGGCCAGCGGCGTTTTTACTCGTCGAGATTTATCGGTTATCCGGCTGACAGGGAGCTGGGGTTCCCACCGTTGCCCGATGACTACGATGACTTTTCCAAAACGACCCTACCCGCCGTCAAAAATGATTTCTGGGTATACCGAGGCGTTCATAAAGGGACTTACGCAGACCCGAAGATTAACTGCGAAGCCACCTACCTTGGTGCCATCAACCGAATCGAAATCAATCCAGTCCAATCAGGCAAAGAGAGGTACGCTTTTTTCAGGACCGACTACGAAGGCTATGGCGATACATGCTGGACACCTTTACCCTCTGGCCCCGCGAGCGAGGAAGGCTGGACATATCTGGCGAGCACCTTCCATCTCGGCACATCCAGCGACCCCAAAGGCGACGAAACCATCGCGGACTTCACCTGGAAAGGTGCCATCCATCTTTTCAACATGGCGAATGGTGCCGAGGCGCTCTACGCATCAAAGCAGGAGGGTACGGTGTCGCCCGCGTGGACGGCACCGCGCCCCCATACGCGAGAAGATACCGCTCACTGGACATATATAGCGGAACGCAACATGGGTGTTCATGATGGATCTTACGATGACCCCAAGCACATCGATGAGCGCAGTGATAACACCGAAACCATTTACGCTACTCTTGATTCAACAGGCCAGCGGCGTCTTTACTCGTCAAGATTTATCGGATACCCGGCTGATCAGGAACATGTATTCCCCCCCCTGCCAGATGATTACGAGGATTTTCCCGGCACGCCCACTCAAGCCATCAAGAATGATTTATGGATCTATCGGGGCGTCCATGCAGGGACTTACGCAGATCCGAAGATTAACTGCGAAGCGACCTACCGAGGGGCCATTAACCGAATCGAAATCAATCCGGATCAATCAGGTAAAGAGACGTACGCTTTTTTCAAAACCGACGAAGAAAGCGACGGAGTTACATGCAATAAACCTTTGCCCACTGGCACCGCGAGTGAGGAAGGCTGGACATATCTGGCTGGCACCGCGCATCTCGGCACGTACAGCGACCCAAAAGGCGACGAAACCATCGCGGACTTCACCTGGAAAGGTGCCATTCATGTGTTCCGCATGGCTGAAGGCCTGGATGCCCACTACACACCACAGCAGGATGGCACGGTATCGACAACATGGACCCGCCCTGACCCGCTATACAGGGACGATACAGAGTACTGGAAATATATTAACAACCGGACGAAGGCAACGTTCGAGTATCCCGCACAGGGGCTGGACCCAAGAAATCTGTCCTGGATTGGTGCCGTTTATAACTTCCCCATCGACGGCCAGCCCACTTACTTTATTTCCCGATTTGAAGGTCTGAATTCGGCAGTCAACCCCACTGCACCTGAAACGGCCGAAAGCAACGAGTTCTTTAGTTATGTCGGTCCTATTGATCAAAGTCTCGGCACTCTGGAGCACCCTAAAGGCTGGCATGATCCGACGTGGCCAGGACAAATCCATGCGTTCAACCTGCCGGATCGCAAAGTGTATTACGAGGCACATTTCGAGGGGTTTCCATCGGAGCGCTATGATTCGGTGGACGACATAAAAGCCGACACTGTGAACTGGACGTACAAAGGTGAAAGCAGGCATGCAGGCATTTATGCGGACCCCAAAACGCTCGAAGACCTGACCTGGCCGGGCGCTGTCCACAAGCGGGACGGGTATTTCGAAGGCTCAACCCCGTTGTCTGTTTACTATAGGTCGACATTCTTGGGGACAGCAGTCACGCTCGGCATTGATTACCCGCAAGACGGCCTGCACAGTGACAAGCAATGGACATATCTGGGTGTCTCACGAAAAGCCGGGACATTTCAGTCTCCCAAAGATGATATCGAAGTCACTTGGCCGGGTGCCGTTCATGCCTCGCGCACATCAGGACTAGAGCCTGAAAACTTCTTCGTTTCAAAGGTTGAAGGAATGGACTATGGCCGCCCCTTCCCCCCAAAGGGTCAGGACAGCGAAGCCTGGAAATACATTGGCACCAGAGAACACCAAGGCACCTTCACCAACCCAAATACAGAGCACAATTTCACCTGGCCAGGCGCGATTCATATGGTCGAGGAACGCGGACGCTTGAGGTTTCTCTCCTCCACTTTCTGGGGAGTGCCTCCTTCGCAACAGGGCTGGGAGTATCCCAAGGGCAATACCAGCAACGAAGACTGGACTCATATCGGTATCGGTCTACACCGTGGCACGTATGGAGACCCCAAACCTTGGGATGACATGACCTGGCCGGGCGCTATTCATGACCATTTCTCCAAGGCAGGACATCTGTATTTCATAGCACGTAAACAAGGCGTGCCCTCAAGAATGGGCTGGGGCTACCCTTCGGAAGCTGTCGACAATGAACACTGGTTGTTTGCAAGAACGGAGAAGTATCAAGGCACCTTTGATGAGCCCAAGGAAGCCGATGACGATGTGACCCGCGTCGGAGCCATTCACAGGACGGTCGATGGGACGGGAGCGAGCCTGTATTTCTCATCGCTGATGCAGGGCCTGCCCGCTGATTTGGGCGCCAGCGTTCCCCACTTTGCTCAGAGCACCAAGTTTTTTTCTTTCATCGCTATGAGCAAACACGAAGGAACCGAAAAAGATCCGAAAGACTGGGACGATCTCACCTGGAAAGGCAGGATCCATCGCTACGAGCACGCAGATGATGTTTTCCTGTTTGCGGCGAAAGCCACCGGAGTGCCCTCCGAAAAGCATTGGTATTACCCGACAACCGGCATCTCCAATAACCATTGGACATTCATCGCCGAAAGTAAAAATCCAGGCACGTATGGTGCGCCCAAAGACTGGGAGGATATTACATGGCCGGGTGCAATTCATGCCTATTCAGGCGATGGTGTGCGCCGCTTTTACGCAGCCAGGGGAAACGGTACGCCATCAAAAGAGAACTGGACCTACCCTGTGGGCGCGACTGACAACCAATACTGGACTTATCTAGCGTCGCAAAAACATCAAGGCACCTACGCCGACCCCAAGGAGCTGGACGAGCCTACCTGGCCGGGTGTTATTCACATGAGCCAAGTCGAGAATGTGCGCAACTACTACAAGAGCCGCAATGATGGCATTCCATCGCAACAGGGTTGGGTATATCCGGAAGGAGCCGTCAGCAACAACAACTGGATTTATATCGCATCAGCAACACATGCGGGTACGGCTGCGGACCCCAAATCATTGAGCGAGCCAACCTGGCCGGGCGAGGTCCATCTACACCTGGATCAGGCAGGCACGTACTTCTACTACACATCGATTACCGAGGGTTTGCCCTCAGAAGACGGATGGGATTACCCGGCGGGCGAGGCCAGCAATGAGCATTGGACCTACAGAGGCACCGGTCGCCACTCGGGCATGGCCTATGATGCCAAGGACTGGGACGAATTTACCTGGCCTGGCGCTTTGCATTTTTCGACAGTGAACAATCTGCGTGTGTTGTTTGCATCAAAAAATGAAGGCGTGCCATCACAACATGCCTGGCACTACCCGCTCACAGCGAGTGACGACGCAAACTGGACCTTCGCTGGCGGAAGTCATGCAGGTACCTTTATTGACCCGCGAGATTGGACCGAGCCAACGTCGCCAGGCGCGCAGCACGTGATCCTGAGAGATAGGATTCCTTACTTTTATACCGCGAAGTTCACGGGCACTGCCCCCGCGCATAACTGGTATTTTCCTGTGGGAGAGGTCGATAACGATCATTGGATCTATGCCGGCAAGCACTACGGTACATTCGACAGCCCGAGAACCAGTACTGAACAGGTGTGGCCGGGTGCTATCACCTTGCTAGCCAATGCAGGGGGTCAGCACTATTACGAAGCCCGAAAGGACGGTAAACCCGCTGATGCTGGATGGCCACTCCCAGCTGACAACTCGAGCAATGAGTACTGGATAGACAAAGGTATCCACGCAGGCACGCTGGCCGATCCGAAGGATTGGGATGAGGTGACCTGGCCGGGTGCCATACACCGGTACATACAGCCTGACCGAACTTATTTTTATACAGCTCAAGTCGCAGGCCTCCCAAGCGCGCACTATTGGTATTACCCCAGCGGAAGTACCAGCAACGCCTGGTGGACACTTTTCGCCGATTGGGAACAGACAGCGCCGGGTATCAACGATTTTTCCCGCCCCTTCAACCAATACACATGGGCAACGGCACACAACGCCTACCTCAACAGCATCAAGGAGCAGTTGGAGCGAGGCATAAGAGGCTTCATGCTGGATTTGTATCCACGAACCCGCGATGACGGAACGCCTTTTATAAAACTCTGCCATGGGTGGGATGAGGACGACTGTTATCAGGTAAATAGTTTGAATGACGAGTTAGTCAAGACTCTAAACGACGTCTATCTACCGTTTCTGAAGGCCAATCCGTCAGCCGTCATCACGCTTATGCTGGAGTCACAGGTGGAGCGAGAGCTGTTCGAACACGAGTTGGAACAGGTATCCCCCGAGTTTCTGTCAATGGTGTTCGACACGGCCGATTACTCCACTGCTCGGTGGCCTATACTTGGCGACATTATCCGGAAAAACAAACGTGTCATCATACTTGCCGACCAGACCGAATTGACCGGCAAGCTCGAGATTAACGGCCTTGATGTGCGAATCCTCAAGAACACCGATATAGCGGTCGAAAACACCTACAATCTGGGACTTGTCACGAACCACGACTGGGCCTGCGAAACCCGAGACATGGGTCATCCTCTGGAAACAGTGCAGGCACCCAGCTCAAAGGGCTGGCCGCCGTTGTTTGTCATGAATCAAATTCACTCATTCGCCAGCAGTGCGGCTCACGCCGGTGACGTCGACAACAACCTGACCTGGCTGCAGCGTCGCGTGCTGGACAACTGTATGCCCAAGGCTAACAAGTACCCCAACTACATCGCCGTGGATTACAACCAGACGGGCGATACCATTCCTTACGCTGCGGCGCTGAGCCAGGGAGGCATTTACTTGTATGAAAAAGCAAACGCCGATCGTAGTGGGGATACCGTTTGCGTACTGCCGTCCCTGCACGATTACAGCTTCAGACTGCCAGCGCATGGCTGTGAAAACGATGAAGTCAGATCTGTGCAACTGGCCGGCGTTGCCCGCGGCACACGCATCACGCTGTATGACTCGCCGGATGGCAAAAAATCAGACGATTTTGTCTACATAGACGTCAAGAAAACCATGCCGATCAATGCGTTTGTGACGATCCACTCGCTCGAACGCAGCTTCTCAAATGATCAAGTGACTGTGACTGCGTTGCGCAACAACGGTATAGACGGCAAAGTCTCCCGTATCGTCGTTGGGGCTTCACCTGCTGATAGCGATTTTTCGGGCGCGGAAATCGTTTTCCATGAAGGCAATGGCGCAACCGAAAACACTGTCTGCACGGTTCCATTCGCCAAACATGACCAGTTCAAGATGGGAGCAGGCAATAATCCGTATGGCTGTGACAACGATGAAATAAAATCTGCAACTATCGTCAGGGCCAAAAAGGGCTCGCAATTCTCCCTGACGGGTAATCCGGACGGAACCTTCGATCAGGGCATAACCTACGTAACAATAATGCAGGACATCATCGTGCCTCACGTCATTCCCAGCTTTAATGAGGCGTACAACGATGGCTTCATCAAGGTTCGAGTCACCGACTGGGGCAGCATGGACGGCAAGAGTTCCTACGGCTATTTCCAACCACTGCAATAAACCTGAGATGTTGCGCCTGCCTGGCAGGCGCAACACTCGATCAAGCGTATCCCGCTTGTTGCTATACGCCTTCCGGCACTCGAACCCACCCCTCCATCAAAACGCGCGCGCTGCGGCTCATGATCGCCTTGGTGACGGTCCATTCGCCGCCCTCCTCAAGGGCCTGAGCACCCACGCGCAGCGTGCCCGATGGATGACCAAAACGGACTGCTCTGCGTGCATCGCCACCCGCTGCCAGATTCACCAGCGTTCCGGGAATGGCCGCCGCAGTGCCGATTGCCACTGCAGCAGTACCCATCATCGCATGGTGCAGCTTGCCCATCGACACGGCGCGTACCAGCAGGTCGATATCCTGCGCAGCCACAGGCTTGCCACTCGACGCCACGTAATCGGCGGGCGCAGCGACAAAAGCCACCTTGGGCGTGTGCTGGCGTGCGGCAGCTTCATCGATGTTGCCGATCAGGCCCATGCGTACAGCACCGTAGGCGCGAATGGCTTCCAGACGGGCCAGCGCCTGCGGATCACTGTTGATATCGCCCTGCAGCTCAGTGCCGGTATAGCCGATGTCGGCGGCGTTGACGAAAATCGTCGGGATGCCGGCATTGATCATGGTCACCTTCAAGGTGCCGATGCCGGGCACCTCAAGATCATCCACCAGATTGCCGGTGGGAAACATCGAGCCGCCCGCGCCCTCTTCGTCCGCCGCCGGGTCCAGAAACTCAAGCTGTACTTCCGCCGCCGGGAAGGTCACGCCATCCAGCTCGAAATCGCCGGTTTCCTGCACCGCGCCTTTGCTGATCGGCACGTGGGCGATGATGGTCTTGCCGATATTGGCCTGCCAGATACGCACCACCGCGACGCCGTCCTGCGGAACACGGCCAGGGTCGAGCAGACCACTCGTAATCGCGAACGGCCCCACGGCCGCTGACAGGTTGCCGCAATTGCCGCTCCAGTCGACAAATGGCTTGTCGATGGACACCTGGCCAAACAGGTAATCGACATCGTGCTCGGGCCTGCTGCTGCGCGACACAATCACGCTCTTGCTGGTACTCGACGTCGCACCGCCCATGCCGTCGATCTGTTTTTCGTAGGGGTCGGGGCTGCCGATGACTCGCAGCAGCAACGCATCTCGCGCATGGCCCGGAATCTGTGCAGCTTCGGGCAGATCCGTCAGCCTGAAGAAAACACCCTTGCTGGTGCCGCCACGCATATAGGTGGCGGGGATACGGATCTGTGCTGAATGAGCCATGAATTCGTTGTCCTGTTCAAAGAGCGCGCTGCGCGCTCAAAATCGGACGCAGAGCGTCCAGAACTGCATGCCCACGCGGAGCATGGGCACGATAGTGCTCTTGCGCACGCTTATCGTTCCTCACGCTCCAGCGTAGCTATGATGCAGTAGCCTCCAGAAAGTCCTGGGCAAAGCGCTGCAACACGCCGCCCGCCTCATAAATAGAGAGTTCTTCGGCGGTGTCCAGACGGCAGGTCACCGGCACCTCGACGCGCTCGCCGTTACGGCGCTGAATCACCAGCGTCAAGGTCGCGCGCGGTGTGCGCTGGCCGATCACATCGAAGGTTTCGCTGCCGTCGATACCCAGGGTCAGACGACTGGTGCCAGGCTTGAACTCCAGCGGCAGCACGCCCATGCCGACCAGGTTGGTGCGATGAATACGCTCGAACCCTTCTGCAGCAATCGCTTCGACGCCCGCCAGCCTGACGCCTTTGGCCGCCCAGTCACGGGACGAGCCCTGTCCATAGTCGGCGCCGGCAATGATGATCAACGGTTGCTTGCGCGCCATGTAGGTTTCGATGGCTTCCCACATGCGCGTGACCACGCCTTCGGGTTCGATGCGGGTCAGCGAGCCTTTTCTGACCTTGCCATCGACCACCGCCATCTCGTTGACCAGTTGCGGGTTGGCAAAGGTCGCGCGCTGAGCGGTCAGGTGGTCGCCCCGATGGGTTGCGTAGGAGTTGAAGTCTTCCTCCGGCAGGCCCATTTTCGCCAGGTACTCGCCCGCCGCACTGTCGAGCATGATCGCGTTGGACGGCGACAGGTGATCGGTGGTGATGTTGTCCGGCAGCACGGCCAGTGCCCGCATGCCCTTGAGCGTACGCTCTCCGGCCAGCGCGCCTTCCCAGTAGGGCGGGCGGCGGATGTAGGTACTCATCGGACGCCAGTCGTACAGCGGCTCGACCTTCGGCCCGGTGTGTTCTTCGATGGCAAACATCGGGATATAGACCTGACGAAACTGCTCTGGCTTGACCGACGCCTGCACCACTGCGTCGATCTCTTCGTCGCTGGGCCAGATGTCCTTGAGGCGGATTTCCTTGCCATCGGCAATACCCAGCACATCATTTTCAATGTCAAAACGAATGGTCCCGGCAATCGCGTAAGCCACTACCAGTGGCGGTGAGGCCAGAAAGGCCTGCTTGGCGTAAGGATGAATGCGCCCGTCGAAATTGCGGTTACCGGACAGGACTGCCGTGGCGTACAAATCACGGTCGATGATTTCCTGCTGGATCAGCGGATCAAGCGATCCGGACATGCCGTTACAGGTGGTGCAGGCAAACGCCACCACGCCGAAACCCAGTTGCTCCAGCTCTGACGTCAGCCCGGCGGCATCCAGGTACAGCGCTACGGTTTTCGAGCCGGGTGCCAGCGATGACTTGACCCAGGGTTTGCGCAGCAGCCCCAGGCGGTTGGCATTGCGTGCCAGCAGACCGGCGGCAATGACGTTGCGCGGGTTGCTGGTGTTGGTGCAACTGGTGATCGCAGCGATGATCACCGCGCCGTCGGGCATCTGCCCCGGCACTTCGTGCCATTGCCCGGCAATCCCTCTGGCCGCCAGATCGGCGGTAGCGACCCGCGCATGGGGGTTGGAGGGTCCGGCCATGTTGCGCACCACGCTGGACAGATCGAAACTCAGCACACGCTGGTAGTGCACCTCACTCAGGCTGTCCGACCAAAGACCGGTGTGCCGCGCGTACAGCTCGACCAGCTTGACCTGCTCGTCCTCCCGGCCTGTCAAACGCAGGTAGTCGATGGTTTGCGAATCAATCGAAAACATCGCCGCCGTCGCGCCGTATTCAGGCGCCATGTTGGAGATCGTCGCCCGGTCGCCCAGGGTCAGACTCGACGCACCTGCGCCGTAAAACTCCAGATAGGCGCCGACCACCTTCTGTTGGCGCAGGTATTCGGTCAGCGCGAGCACCAGATCGGTGGCGGTAATGCCTGGCTGATGGCGTCCGGTAAGTTCGACGCCGATGATGTCCGGCAGGCGCATCCACGAAGCGCGCCCGAGCATGACGTTTTCGGCCTCGAGCCCACCCACGCCGATGGCAATCACGCCCAGCGCGTCGACATGTGGCGTGTGGCTGTCCGTGCCCACCAGTGTGTCGGGGAAGGCTACGCCGTCGAGTACCTGCACCACCGGCGACATTTTCTCCAGATTGATCTGGTGCATGATGCCGTTGCCGGGCGGGATCACTTCGACGTTCTTGAACGCCTGTTTGGTCCAGTCAATGAAATGAAAACGGTCTTCGTTGCGGCGGTCTTCGATGGCGCGGTTCTTTGCGAACGCCTGCGGGTCATTACCGTCGGACTCCACTGCCAGCGAGTGGTCGACGATCAGTTGCACCGGCACCACCGGGTTGACCAGCGCAGGATCGCCGCCCTGCGAAGCGATCGCGTCGCGCAGCCCGGCAAGGTCGACCAGCGCGGTCTGACCCAGAATGTCGTGGCAGACCACGCGTGCCGGGAACCAGGGAAAATCCAGATCACGCTTGCGCTCGATGAGCTGGGTCAACGAGGCATTCAAGGTCGCCGGATCACAACGGCGCACCAGGTTTTCGGCCAGCACCCGCGAGGTGTAGGGCAGCGTGGCATAGGCACCGGGCTTGAGCGCCTCGACGGCTGCCCGAGCGTCGAAGTAATCCAGTCGGGTGCCAGGAAGCGGTTTGCGAAATTCACTGTTCATTGCGGGACTCGATCACGGAGTGTTCGGAATACGGGTGGGGAGCTCATCGGCGGCTCCCCTGCCCCCTTTTCAGCGCTGTTCCAGGGGTACGAACGCGCGCTGTCCGACGCCGATGTATTCGGCGCTCGGGCGAATGATGCGGTTGTTGGCGCGCTGTTCGAAAACGTGAGCGGCCCAGCCGGTCAGGCGTGAGCAGACGAAGATCGGCGTAAACAGCTTGGTCGGGATGCCCATGAAGTGATAAGCCGACGCGTGATAGAAGTCCGCGTTGGGGAACAGTTTCTTCTGCTCCCACATGACCTTGTCGATGGCCTCGGAGACCGGGAACAGCACAGTATCGCCCACTTCGTCGGCAAGTTTCTTCGACCAGCCCTTGATCACCTCGTTGCGCGGGTCGGATTCCTTGTAGATCGCATGGCCAAAGCCCATGATCTTTTCCTTGCGCTCCAGCATGCCCAGCGTGCCCTTGGTGGCCTCTTCAGCCGAGGCGAAGCGCTGAATCATTTCCATTGCAGCCTCGTTGGCACCGCCGTGCAGCGGGCCGCGCAAGGTGCCGATGGCTGCCGTGACGCAGGAATACAGATCCGACAGGGTCGAGGCGCAGACGCGGGCAGTGAAGGTCGAGGCGTTGAATTCGTGTTCGGCGTACAGAATCAGCGAGACGTCCATGACCTTGCGGTGCAGTTCGCTGGGCGCCTTGTCCAGCAGCAGGTGCAGAAAATGCCCGCCGATGGAGTCTTCGGCCGAGGTGCAGTCGATACGCTTGCCGTCGTGACTGAAGCGATACCAGTAGCACATGATCGCCGGGAACGCCGCGAGCAGGCGGTCGGTTGAGTCGCGCTGCTGATCGAAGCTGCGCTCGGGTTCTAGGGTGCCGAGCATGGAGGCACCGGTGCGCATGACATCCATCGGGTGAGTGTCGGCGGGTATGCGCTCCAGCACTTCCTTCAAGGCCTGCGGCAGATCGCGCAGGCGCTTGAGTTTGTCCATATAGGCAGACAACTCGGTCTGATTGGGCAGTTCGCCGTACAGCAGCAAATAGGCAACTTCTTCAAAACGCGCCTCGGCGGCCATGTCACGCACGTCATAGCCGCGATAGGTCAGCCCGGCACCGGCCATTCCCACAGTAGACAACGCCGTCTGCCCGGCAACCTGCCCACGCAGTCCGGCACCACTCAATACTTTTGCTTCAGCCATGGTTTTCTCCAATTTTGTTTTTGTGTGATGGGGCGCGAAGACTGTGGTTCAGACGGTACATCTTCGGAGAATATACCGGCCCTTTCGCGAACAAGCGAAGCGTCGCCCGGTTCGCTCCTACGGCCTGCGGCCAGAAGCCCTGTATTTCTCAGGCATCACCTTTTCTTCTGCGCAAACAGCGCATCCAGCTTCTGTTCGAATGTGTGGTAATCGATTGCGTCATACAGCTCCATGCGCGTCTGCATGCTGTCGATCACGTTTTTCTGGCTGCCGTCACGGCGGATGGCGCCATAGACATTTTCCGCCGCCTTGTTCATCGCGCGGAATGCGGAAAGCGGATACAGCACCAGCGAGACGTCCGCCTCGCGCAGCTCATCGACCGTAAACAACGGTGTGGCGCCGAACTCGGTAATGTTGGCGAGGATCGGCACGCCTGCACGGTTGGCGAATTGCTTGTACATCGCCAGTTCGGTGATGGCCTCGGGGAAGACCATGTCCGCGCCGGCTTCAATACAGGCAGCGGCACGCTCCAGCGCCGACTCCAGCCCTTCAACCGCCAGCGCATCGGTACGCGCCATGATCACGAAGCTGTCGTCAGTCCGGGCATCCACGGCAGCCTTGATACGGTCGACCATTTCCTGTTGGGAGACAATTTCCTTGTTGGGACGATGCCCACAACGCTTGGCGCCGACCTGGTCCTCGATGTGAATCGCCGCAGCCCCGGCCTTGATCATCGAGCGCACGGTACGCGCCACATTAAAAGCGGAAGAACCGAAACCGGTGTCGACGTCCACCAGCAACGGCAGATCGCAGACGTCGGTGATGCGTCGCACATCGATCAGCACGTCTTCAAGACCGGTGATCCCCAGGTCCGGAATGCCCAGTGACCCCGCAGCGACTCCGCCGCCAGACAGATAAATGGCCTTGAACCCGGCACGCCTGGCGAGCAGTGCGTGATTGGCATTGATCGCGCCGACCACCTGCAGCGGCTGTTCACTGGAGACTGCATCGCGGAAACGCTGGCCGGGAGTGCTGTTGTTATGACTCATTGTTTACCTCGGTCGGAAGTCGTCTGGGAAGCCGCCTGATAGTGGCGCTCGATGTTGCGTCTGGACGCGCCGATATGGCGGCGCATCAACAATTCAGCCAGCTCGCCGTCGCGGTCGGCGATGGCGTCGAGAATGCGGTGATGCTCGGCAAAGGCCTGGCGCGGCCGGTTGGGCGTGGTGGAATACTGAATGCGGTACATGCGCACCAGTTGGTAAAGCTCGCCGCAGAGCATCTGGCTGAGGGTGCGATTGCCGCTGCCCTGGATGATGCGGTAGTGAAAGTCGAAATCACCCTCTTGCTGGTAATAGCCAATCCCTGCCTGAAAGGCGGCATCGCGCTCGTGGGTATCCAGCACGCCGCGCAGCTCGTCGATTTCGGCCTGGGTCATGCGTTCGGCGGCCAGACGGCAGGCCATCCCCTCCAGAGACTCGCGAATTTCATAGAGTTCGATCAGTTCGGCATGACTGAGCGACACCACCCGGGCGCCCACATGCGGCACACGAACCACCAGTCGCTGCCCTTCGAGCCGGTGAATCGCCTCACGCAGCGGCCCGCGACTGATGCCATAGGTGCGGGCCAGTTCCGGCTCGGAAATCTTGCTGCCGGGGGCAATCTCGCCTTTGACGATGGCGGATTGAATGCGTCGGAAAACGTTCTCGGAGAGGGTTTCCGAGTCGTCGGCAACCATCATTGTCTTTTCGACCACATTCAGCATTGTCGACACCTCATGACTATATGCGCTCAAATCTAGTCAAATTTGATCGATCCGTCAAAGCCAAACCCTGAATTGTCGACAATCAGCCAGCGCGAACAACCTCTGTTCGACACAGCAACCTGAACAGCTGCGCAGGTTGATCACTGGCAGCCGCAGGGCTTCATGCTAGAATGCGTCGCGTCCGTACAGCGCGCTCCGCAGCGGAGCCAGCGACTGCGAACCGCCTGCCCTACCATCATCAGGTCAATTCCATTTGCGCCCTGACCCTGAAGTTGTTCGCTCATCGCGCCAGGATTTATGAGACTGACTACCCTCCCCACACTGCTCAGCCTTCTGTTTTTGCCCGGCCTGACCCTGGCCGCCAACAAGACAGTCTATGGCCTCAACGAATACGCCAGGCTGATCGAAATCGATATCGAGATCGCCGCCAAGCTCGACACCGGCGCCAAGACCGCCTCCCTGAGCGCCCGCGACATAAAACATTTCAAGCGCGATGGCGAAAGCTGGGTGCGCTTTTATCTGGCCAGCGACAGCAAGCATGTACACCCCATCGAGCGCCCTCTGGCGCGGGTCAGCAAGATCAAGCGGCGTGCCGACGATCTCGACCCGGATGACGACAATCGGTATTCGTCACGCCCGGTGATCAGCCTCGATATCTGCATGGGCGAATCTTTACGCACCATAGAAGTGAACTTGACTGACCGAAGTGCTTTCCAATACCCGCTTTTGATCGGCTCCGAAGCCTTGAAACGCTTTGATGCGCTGGTCGATCCAAGTCTTAAATATGCGGCAGGGAAGCCCGGCTGCGCTTCCGTCGCTCAAAACGCAGAGTAAATCCATGCGCTCTCTTACACTCCATCTGAAGATCCTGATCACTGCCTTGGTGACCCTCGGCATCGCGATCACGGCCTATCAGATCCTGGCGCTCGGCATACCCGTCAGCGAAGACGAAACCGATGATCTGTGGAATATCGACGCCAAAGTCGAGTTCGTCGCCAATCCCAAGGATTCGGTGAAGGTGCAGATGTTCGTGCCGCCGCTGGCCCACGACTACATCAGCCTCAATGAAAGCTTCATCTCGAACAATTACGGCGTCAGCGTCAACCGCGCAGACGGCAACCGCAAGGTCACCTGGTCGGCCCGTCGCGCCACCGGCAATCAAACCCTCTACTACAGACTGGTGCTGACCAAGCGTTACAGCGGTGAGAAACCCAAGGTCAAAGGGCCTATCTTTCGCGACAGCATGACCGTCGAAGGCCCGGAAAAGATAGCGGCGGAAGCGCTGCTGGCGCCCATTCGCCAGCATTCTGCGGACGTCGAGACGTTCATCACCGAGGCCATCAAGCGCGTCAACAACCTGAACGACGATAACGTCAAATTGCTGCTGGCCGGCGATAACTCGGCGTCCAACAAGGCCCGGGTCACCGAGCTGCTGCTGTCGATAGCCCACGTACCGCTGGAAAAAGCCCACACCATTCGCCTGGATGCCGAGCAGCAGACACCGGAGCTCTGGCTGCGCAGCTTCAACGGCAAGGAATGGCTGTACTTCAATCCCGACACCGGCGAAGCCGGCCTGCCGGACGATCGCCTGCTCTGGTGGACAGGCGAAGAAGGTCTGGTCAGCGTCGAAGGTGGCAAGAAGGTGCAAGTCACGTTCAGCCTCAACAACAGTGAAATGAACGCAATGCGTCTCGCCAAACTGACCGACGCCAGCACCGATTCGGACTTCCTGGCCTATTCGCTATATGGCTTGCCGCTGCAGACCCAGCAGACCTTCATGATCATGGTCATGATCCCGATTGGCGTACTGGTCATCCTGATCCTGCGCAACCTGATCGGCCTGCAGACACTGGGCACCTTCACCCCCGTACTGATTGCGTTGGCCTTCAGGGAAACGCAACTGGGCTTCGGCATCGCACTGTTTACCGTGATCACCGCGCTGGGCTTGTCGCTGCGCTCGTATCTGGAGCACCTGAAACTGCAAATGCTGCCGCGCCTGTCGGTGGTACTGACCTTCGTCGTGGTGCTGATCGCCGCCATCAGCCTGTTCAGCCACAAGCTCGGGCTGGAACGCGGGCTGTCTGTTGCGCTGTTCCCGATGGTGATTCTGACCATGACCATCGAACGCCTGTCGATCACCTGGGAAGAGCGTGGCGGCAGCCATGCCATGAAGGTCGCCATCGGTACGCTGTTCGCCGCGTCGCTGGCGCACCTGATCATGAGCGTGCCGGAACTGACCTATTTCGTCTTTACCTTCCCGGCAGTGCTGCTGGTGCTGGTCGGCTTCATGCTGGCGATGGGCAGATACCGTGGCTACCGACTGACCGAACTGGTGCGCTTCAAGGCATTCCTGAAAGAGGAAAAGGCCAAGTGATCGGCTGGTGGAAAACCTGGAAGGCGCTCGAGGCCCGCGGCATCATGGGCATCAATCGACGTAACGCCGACTACGTGCTCAAGTACAACAAGCGCAGCCTCTATCCGGTCGTCGATGACAAGATCATCACCAAGGAGCGGGCCATCGCCGCAGGCATTCACGTGCCGGAGATGTACGGCGTGATTTCCACGGAAAAGGAAATCGACAGGCTCGACGAGATCATCGGCGCGCACAGCGACTTCGTGATCAAACCCGCACAGGGCGCAGGCGGCGATGGCATTCTGGTGATCGCCGACCGTTTCGAGGAGCGCTTTCGCACCGTCTCGGGACGCATCATCAGCCACTCGGAAATCGAGCACCAGGTGTCCAGCATCCTCACTGGCCTTTATTCGCTGGGTGGCCACCGCGACCGCGCACTGATCGAGTACCGGGTCGTGCCGGACCCGATCTTCAAAAGCATCAGCTACGAGGGCGTACCGGACATCCGCATCATCGTGCTGATGGGCTATCCGGTAATGGCCATGCTGCGCTTGCCTACCCGCCAATCAGGCGGCAAGGCCAACCTCCACCAGGGCGCCATTGGCGTGGGTGTGGACCTGGCCACCGGCGTTACCCTGCAAGGCACCTGGCTGAACAACATCATCAGCAAGCACCCGGACACCACCCACTCGGTGGATGGCGTGCAATTGCCCAACTGGGACGGCTTCATGAAGCTTGCCGCCGAATGCTACGAGTTGTGCGGCCTGGGCTACATCGGCGTCGACATGGTTCTGGACCAGGACAAAGGCCCGTTGATTCTGGAGCTAAACGCCCGTCCCGGCCTGAACATTCAGATTGCCAATGACAGTGGCCTGACCCATCGCACTCAGGCCGTCGAGGCACGTCTGGAGCAACTGGCTCTCGAAGGACGTCAGGAATCGGCGCAGGAACGGGTCAGCTTTGTCCAGGACCTGTTCGGTCACGTGCCCGGCGTCTGAACCGACATACCGCTAGGACTGCCGCATCGGCAAGGCTACAATCGCCAGCCGCGTTTCCAAGACCGATATTCGACGATGCCGATCTGCTCGCTACATCCCCTGCCCTACAGCGCCGACCCGATCGCGTTCTTTGCGCGAATCCGCGAAGCGCCGGGGGCGGTGCTGCTCGACAGCGGCAGGCCGGCAGCCGTGCGCGGCCGACATGACCTGCTCAGTGCATGGCCGCTACAGGAACTGGGCATTGCCGATGGCGAGGACGGGGCCGCCTATCTCCAGCGCTTGCGCGACAGTCTCAAGGCGCTGGGCACGGCACAGCTGCCTGACGGATGCGAGCTGCCCTTCGCTGGCGGCCTGATCGGTTATCTGAGTTATGAGTTTGGTCGACGCCTGGAGCCTTTGCCGGATCAGGCCATTGACGACCTGCAACTGCCTGAGGCCCGTCTGGGGCTCTACGCCTGGGCGCTGATCAGTGATCATCAGGAGCAGACCAGCCAACTGATTTTTCACCCGTCCCTGGCCTCAAGCGAGCGCAAACGGCTGATTGAGCTGTTCTCTGTCGATATCCCTGAGCCGCACACGGAATTCCGCCTCAGCCAGCCGTTCCAGGCCAGCATCAGCGCGGATAGCTATCGCCAGGCCTTCGAACGTATTCAGGCCTACATCCAGGCCGGTGATTGTTACCAGGTGAACTTCGCACAACGCTTTCAGGCGCAGTGCGTGGGTGATCCCTGGGCCGCTTATTGCGCGTTGCGAGCAGCTTGCCCGACGCCGTTCGCGGGCTACCTTAGCCTGCCGGGAGCCGATGCGATTCTGAGTCTTTCGCCAGAGCGCTTCGTACGGGTCAGCGACCGGCAGGTCGAAACCCGCCCGATCAAAGGCACGCGGCCACGCAGCGCGGACCCGGCGCAGGATGCCGTTTTCGCCAGCGAACTGCTGGCCAGCGACAAGGACCGCGCAGAGAACCTGATGATCGTCGACCTGCTGCGCAACGACCTGGGCCGCAGTTGCCGCATCGGCTCGGTGAAAGTCCCCGAGCTGTTCAGCCTCGAAAGCTACCCCAACGTGCACCATCTGGTGAGCAGCGTGACCGGAGAGCTGGCCGCTGGCAACGATGCACTGGACCTGATCGGCGGCAGCTTCCCCGGCGGTTCCATCACCGGCGCGCCGAAGATCCGCGCCATGCAGATCATCGACGAACTGGAACCGACCCGGCGCAGCCTGTATTGCGGCTCCTTGATGTATCTGGACGTGCGCGGCGAAATGGACAGCTCGATCGCCATCCGCAGCCTGCTGGTCAAGGACCGACAGATTTCCTGCTGGGGCGGTGGCGGCATCGTCGCCGATTCCGACTGCGAAGCCGAATATCAGGAAACCTTCACCAAGGTTCGCGTGCTGCTGGAGACGCTTGAGGCGCTCTGAGATCGAGCTTCTGAGGGAGCTAACCGCTGCGCCTAAAGCACCAGATCCCGATTCGAGGCCTTGATGAACTCTTTCTTCAGGTCATCAAAAGTGTGCACCGCCGGAAACTGCGGGAATTCGCGGATCACGTTGTCGGGAGCGTGGAACAGGATGCCGGCATCGGCCTCGCCCAGCATGGTGGTGTCGTTGTACGAATCGCCGGCAGCGATGATCCGGTAATACAGGCTCTTGAAGGCCAGCACCGACTGACGCTTGGGGTCTTTCTGGCGCAGCTGGTAACTGACCACCCGGTCGGTCTCGTCAGTGATCAGGCGATGACACAGCAGGGTCGGAAAACCCAGTTGCCGCATCAATGGCTGAGAGAACTCGTAGAAGGTGTCCGAGAGAATCACCACCTGAAACCGCTCACGCAGCCAGTCGACGAATTCCACAGCGCCCTCCAGCGGTTTGAGGGTGCCGATCACTTCCTGAATATCCGCCAGTTTCAGACCATGCTCATCAAGAATGCGCAGGCGCTGCTTCATCAGCACGTCGTAATCGGGAATATCACGCGTGGTTGCACGCAGCGATTCGATACCGGTTTTTTCGGCAAAGGCGATCCAGATTTCCGGGACCAGCACACCCTCCAGGTCCAGACAGGCAATTTCCACAGCTCACTCCTCAGACCATTCACTTGCAACGGAAGCGGCACTCTAGCCGCTGGCAACGGCCACTGAACAGCGGATTTTGTTACCATTGCCGCCATCACGAGCGCTTAAGCGCCACTCTTGCATTTTAGGAAGCCGCCTGATGAGCCAACCTTTCGACGTCGCTGAACTGGCGACGACCTATGCGAACAAATCTGCACAAGACATTCTGAAACTGGCCTTCGAACATTTCGGCGACGAACTGTGGATCTCTTTCAGCGGTGCCGAGGACGTGGTTCTGGTCGACATGGCCTGGAAGCTGAACAAGAACGTCAAGGTCTTCAGTCTGGACACAGGGCGCCTGCATGCGGAAACCTATCGTTTCATCGAGCAGGTCCGCGAGCACTACAAGATCGAGATCGAGATCGTTTCGCCCGATCACAGCAAGCTCGAACCTTTCGTCAAGGAAAAGGGCCTGTTCAGCTTTTACCGGGACGGCCATGGCGAATGCTGCGGCATCCGCAAGATCGAGCCACTGCGGCGCAAACTGTCCGGCGTCAGCGCCTGGGCAACCGGCCAACGCCGTGATCAGAGCCCCGGCACTCGCAGCGCGGTTGCCGCAGTGGAAATCGACAGCGCCTTTTCGACAGCCGAGCGCACGCTGTACAAATTCAATCCGTTGGCACAGATGAGCAGCGAGGAAATCTGGGGCTACATCCGCATGCTGGAGCTGCCCTACAACAGCCTGCACGAGCGCGGTTTCATCAGCATCGGCTGCGAACCCTGCACCCGCCCGGTATTGCCGAACCAGCACGAGCGCGAGGGTCGCTGGTGGTGGGAAGAAGCCACGCAGAAGGAATGCGGACTGCATGCGGGCAACCTGATAGCACGCAACTGAACCCGCTAGAGGCAAGCCTCTAATTGCAGGCTAAAAGTCAAAGCGCGTACGGCTCTGACTGATAGTCTGCAACTGCTACTAGTGCACCGGCAACTCGACGTTGGCAAACAGCTCTTCCATTTCCTGTTTGTTATGGCACTGAATCGCCTTGGCCATGACTTCGCGGGTCAGGTGCGGCGCAAATTTCTCGATGAAATCGCACATGAAGCCACGCAGGAAGGTGCCGCGACGGAAAGCGATTTTTGTAACGCTGGACTCGAACAGATCACTGGCATCGAGCACCACCAGGTCGCTGTCCACTGTTTCGTCTATCGCCATTCTTGCCACGATGCCGACGCCCAGGTTCAGCCTGACGTAAGTCTTGATCACGTCGGCATCCGCCGCCGTGAACACGACCTTGGGCACCAGCCCGCGATGACTGAACGCCTCGTCCAGCTTGGAACGGCCGGTGAAGCCGAAGACGTAAGTCACGATCGGGTATTCGGCCAGCAGTTCCAGCGTCAGCTTCGGCGCCTTGGTCAGCGGGTGACCCTGCGGCACGACAATGCAACGGTTCCAGCGATAGCACGGCATCATCACCAGATCACTGAACTGCTCGAGGGCCTCGGTGGCAATGGCGAAATCAACCGTCCCGTCAGCGGCCATTTCGGCGATCTGCATCGGCGAGCCCTGGTGCATGTGCAGCGCGACATCAGGGTATTGCTTGATGAAGTTGCTGATCACCGGCGGCAAGGCGTAGCGCGCCTGGGTGTGAGTGGTGGCGATAGACAGCGTGCCTTTTTTCTCGTTGGAGAACTCCTGGGCAATCTGCTTGATGCTCTCGACCTTGCGCAGGATCTCGCCCGCAGTCGTGATAATGCGCTCGCCTGCAGGTGTCACACGCGTCAGGTGCTTGCCGCTGCGGGCGAAAACCTCGACGCCCAGTTCGTCTTCAAGCAGACGGATCTGCTTGCTGATGCCGGGCTGGGAGGTGTAAAGGCTCTGGGCCGTCGCGGAAACGTTGAGGTCGTGGTGCGCCACTTCCCAAATGTAGCGCAGTTGTTGGAGCTTCATATGTATCCCTCAAAGCAGATAAACCCTATGGGTATCGGCGACGGTATATAACTGGATTAATGGTGAGACGAATAATTCTAGAACTTTTTATCACCTTTGTAAGGCGATCGCACGCTCGATTTCATTAAAACCACCAATTGAACCTTCCCCCTTACCCCCGCCCCTTTTTCAACATCATCGGAACCATGTAAACCGGCACGTCGGAAAACTGCAGGACCCGTGCAGCCGTCCGGCCTATCGAGGTGCCCTCTTCCATCCCGCGACTGTGACTGCCAACCACAAGCAAATCCACGTTCAGCTTGTGCGCCTGTTCGAGAATCACGCTGGCTGGCTCGCCCTGAACGACACGCACCGTACGAATCAGAGAAAGGTCCGAGTGCCCTTCCCCCAGTTCTTCACGAAACCCGTCGAGCATTCGTTGCTCTATCCCACTCAAAAATGCATTCACACCTTTACCGTGAAGTTCTTCCAGCGCTTCATCGCCCAGGTAACTCTGCAGCACCGACTCGGCAAACAGGCCCAGAGGCTCGACAACATGGATGACATAAAGCTCGGCGTTGAATGTTCGAGCCAGCGCCAGCGCGTGCTGCGTTACATAAGGCGCATACAGACCGAGGTCTGCGGCATACAGCATCGAACGAACCATGCAACCTCCCATACAACCGGAATGGCGGAGATTGACTCAGCGTAGCAGCGCATCATCGGCTGCGACGGCGGACTTCTCAGCCTCCGTCGGCAAGCGGCACTATTTCGTTGCTGATACCGTGCGGAACGTGCCCCGTCGCCACCACGTCACGCGCTTTCTCGCAGTGGCCGGGTTGATCGTCGAAAAACACATCGGCGGCAAACGCCTCAAGGAAGGCCGACTTTTGCAAACCACCGAGAAACAGCGACTCGTCCAGGCGAATGTCCCATTCGCGCAAGGTACGGATCACGCGCTCATGGGCAGGCGCCGAGCGAGCCGTGACCAGCGCGGTGCGAATCGGGCAACTCGCGTCGGGAAACTCGCGCTGCAGTTGATTGAGCGCGGCGAGAAACGGCTTGAAGGGCCCGCCGCGCAATGGCTCGCGGGCCCACTCACGTTCGCTGGCCTGAAAGGCCGCCAGTCCGCCGCTCTGGTACACCCGCTCGGACTCGTCGGAAAACAACACCGCGTCGCCATCGAAGGCGATCCGCAACTCGGCGCTGGCTGCACGCCGGGCGCCGCCCGAAAGTATGGTCGCCGCTGCAAAACCGGCATCCAGGGCGCTGCGCACATCCTCGGCATGCGTCGAAAGAAACAGGTGACAGCCAAACGCTGCGAGATAAGGGTAAGGACTGCGCCCGCCGGCAAAGGCGGCGCGGCTGATGTCGAGGCCATAATGCTGAATCGAGTTGAAGACCCGCAGCCCGGTATCGGCACTGTTGCGCGACACCAGCACCACTTCGACGCGCGCCTTTTCCAGGCTGGCATTGAGGCTCAGCAGTTTTTCAACCAGCGGAAAAGCATCGCCCTGCGCAAGAATCTCATCCTCATGTTCAATCTGATACTTGCGGTAGGCCTCGACCCCATCGGCCATGTACACCTCATGACTGTCGCGCAGATCGAACAGTGCGCGCGATGAAATCGCCAGTACCAGCTTGTGGTCTTCAGCTTCTGTCATGAATCACTCCTTGCTTGCCGGGCGATTACCCCGATCGACGAACGCCAGTGCCTGATAAAGCGCCCGTACGCGAGGCATGTCAAACCCGGCGGCAAGCGCCGCTGCGAGGGGCCGGGCATAAATGGCCTCCAGCTCCAGCGGGCGTTTTTCGGCCAGGTCGTGGTACATGCTGGGCCTGTAATCCGGCATGCTTTCGGTCACTGCAAACAGATGCTGCGCGAAACCCGGCGGCAAGATATGGCCACAGGCCTCGGCGCCCTGCACAACCTCGTCCATCAGCGCCCGGATCAAGGCCTGGCTGTCAGGGTCGGCCATCAATCGGCCGGTACTGGTCTGCAACAAAGCCGACAACCCGTTGTAGGGCACATTCCAGACCAGCTTCTGCCAGCGGGCCTGCTGCAGATTGGCCATGACCGGGGCGTCGATGCCGGCCGTCTTGAACAGGGCTGCACAGGCTTCGACGATCGCCATGCGGCGCGCCTCGTTGTCCGCCGGCCCGCTGTGATAGCCGATGCTGACCGCGCCGAAGGCTTCATGGGCGACGACGCCGGGCGCAACCCGATTGACGCAGACGAAACACAGCCCGCCGAGTATGTGCAAGCTGTCGGGCAGGACGTTACGCAGCTGGTCTTCGACAGCCAGACCGTTCTGCAACAGCAGCACGCTGGCGTCCGGTGCAGCCGCCTGGAGAATGATCGGACCGAGCGCGGCATTGCCGGTGCTCTTGGTGCCGACCAGCAGCCAGTCACAAGGCGGCATTTCAGCCGCCGAACGATAGGCCTGAACGGGCTTGAGGGACAGCTCGCCATGCACAGCGCTTTTGACCTGCAAACCTTCGCGCGCCACCGTGTCAAACTCGCTGCGCAGCAGAAAATGCACATCGTATCCGGCACGCGCCAGCATCAATCCGTAAAAGCCACCGATGGCACCCGTACCGATGATGCCGACGCGCGGACGACGGAAATCAACACTCATGACCTCTCCCTTGACTGTCTCGCTATTTGCGGCCGTACACTATCCGTCGCAGCGGATTGTCTTGCAATAAGGCAGCACATCTCGGCCAGCGACCAGCCGATAGCTCGTTTACTTATTGTCGAACAACGCGATAACGCGCTAAGGTTCGGCTCCCCGCTGCGCTCAAACCTGCTGGGCACCGCCGCACGGGGGACCGTTGGCGGCCAGTACCCGCGACCTGATGAGTAACACGATGGCTGATTTACCGATTGACGACCTCAACGTTGCCTCCAACGAGACTCTGATCACTCCGGATCAGCTCAAGCGCGACATCCCCCTGACCGATGCTGCCCTGCAGACCGTCAGCCAAGGCCGCGAAGTGATTCGCAACATTCTCGATGGCCATGATCACCGCCTGTTCATTGTGATCGGCCCGTGCTCGATCCACGACCTGAAGGCAGCCAAGGAGTACGCCGAGCGTCTCAAGGCGCTGGCGGCAGAAGTGTCTGACACGCTGTATCTGGTGATGCGCGTCTACTTCGAGAAGCCACGCACCACGGTAGGCTGGAAAGGTCTGATCAACGACCCGTACCTGGATGACTCGTTCAAGATCCAGGATGGCCTGCATATCGGTCGCCAGCTGCTGCTGGATCTGGCCGAGATGGGTCTGCCCACCGCCACCGAAGCTCTGGACCCGATCTCCCCGCAGTATCTGCAGGACCTGATCAGTTGGTCGGCCATCGGCGCGCGCACCACAGAATCCCAGACTCACCGCGAGATGGCCTCGGGCCTTTCCTCGGCAGTCGGTTTCAAGAACGGCACCGACGGCGGCCTGACGGTTGCCATCAACGCCTTGCAATCGGTATCGAGCCCGCATCGTTTCCTGGGTATCAACCAGGAAGGCGGCGTGTCGATCGTGACCACCAAAGGCAACGCCTACGGCCACGTAGTGCTGCGCGGCGGCAACGGCAAGCCCAACTATGACTCGGTCAGCGTCGCGCTCTGCGAACAGGCCCTGAACAAGTCCGGCATTCGCCCGAACATCATGGTCGACTGCAGCCATGCTAACTCCAACAAGGACCCGGCCCTGCAACCGCTGGTGATGGAGAACGTCGCCAACCAGATCCTGGAAGGCAACGAATCGATCATCGGCCTGATGGTCGAGAGCCATTTGAACTGGGGCTGCCAGGCGATTCCCAAGGACCTGTCGGAATTGCAGTACGGCGTGTCCATCACCGATGCCTGCATCGATTGGGAAAGCACTGAAAAGACCCTGCGCAGCATGCACGCGAAACTCAAGGATGTGCTGCCGGCTCGCAAGCGCAAGTGATTGCCTGACCGACTGCACCGCAATAACGAAAACGCCGAGCAGATGCTCGGCGTTTTTCATGCTGACTGTTGGTAGTTAAAAAGCGTCAGAGTTTGGCGGCCTGAGACTGCAGATCATGCAGTTCCATGTAGCGCTCGACATAAGAGCAGGACGGTATGACGGAATAGCCCATGCTGTCGGCATAGTCGAGCGCCTCCTTGGTCAGGGCGGCGGCAATTCCGCGACCCCGCAAGGCGTCGGGCACGAAAGTCCGATAGAAATCCAGGGTCTGCTTGCCGAGATCCATGTAGGTCAGGTAGGCACGGTGGCCGTCGACAATAATTTCGAAATGGTGGCCGACTTCGTCATGGTGGATGGACAACGCCTCGCTCATCGCTACTCCTCGCGGGTCTTGGAATTTGACCCCTACCTTACCGGTCTTTTTCAGGCGAAGGAACATCTACGCCACCCAGTGTCTGTTTTCGACACCGGTAGAGCACTGCCGATCTCGACGAACATCACGTTGAGATAGTAGGCGCCATTGCCAACTATGCTCAAGCACAGGCGATGTAAAAACACCTGGAAATGCTCGTGTGCCGACCGACAGTCCATCAGGCAAGGGCTCACGCAAACTGTTCTGAACGCTTCAGCAAGGCGTGGGTCCAGTTAAAGTGGATAGTTTTTGTACAGAACGCTTGAGAAGTAACGCGGAACGCTTTCAAAGCGAGGAATTTTAGCAGCTTCTTGCGCCGGGTCCGTTTACTTACTACAAACAATGGGTACTATGTACGCCGGTCGTTTTCTCATTTTCGAGAGATGACTAATTTGAAAAAAAATTCCTTGAAGGTGAACACGATGAACAACGTTCTGAAATTCTCTGCTCTGGCTCTGGCCGCAGTTCTGGCTACCGGTTGCAGCAGCGTATCCAAAGAAACCGAAGCTCGTCTGACAGCTACCGAAGACGCAGCAGCTCGTTCGCAAGCACGTGCCGACGAAGCCTACCGCAAGGCTGACGAAGCTATGGCTGCTGCTCAAAAAGCTCAGCAAACTGCTGACGAAGCCAACGAGCGCGCTCTGCGCATGTTGGACAAAGCCAGCCGCAAGTAATAATCCCCCGGGATTATTGAAAGCCGACCCGGCAACGGGTCGGCTTTTTTTTGCCTGTTTTCTGGCTGGGTGAGTGTCTGCAAAAGCCTGAATGACTGTTCTGCTGTATCAGGAAGATAACTAATTTGTGCCAACGCGGAGCATTGGCATGCAGTTCGTGACGCTCTGCGTTACACGGCGGTTCTGCGATGTCACGCGGATGATTATCGTGCCGACGCTCCGCGTTGGCATGCCGTTCGTGACGCTCCGCGTCACAAGTCTTCAGTGCAGCACAACGTCATGCTGCGCCTGCAGGAGGCCGCCCTACGTGCTTTTCGATCACGATGGTACGAACAACGCAGAGTGCGACGTAAGTGACGGCTGAGTCCTGGCACTGATCCGGGGGTAGCCTGGCAGGACGCCAGGCTAGCCGCACCGGGCCATGGATGGCCCGTTGCGGCGCCCCCCGGATCAGTGACAGGGCGAAGGAACCCGACGAAGTCGGGCCGGAAACGGAGCCAGGGGCTTTGGTCACTTTGGCCCCTTCAAAGTGACTCGCCGAGGGGCGAAAAGGTGACCCGAGTCGAAACCCAATCTACCTGACATCGCATAACCGCTGTGTGACGCGGAGCGTCACGAACTGCATGCCCACGCAAAGCATTGGCACAAGAGCAGGCTGGATTATTGAAAAATCACCGGTTCTTCAGCATTCGCAGGCGCTTTGCCCGGCTCTGCGATTTCCACCGGCATGCCGTCTTCGGCCGCGACCACATCACGTACCACGTCCCAGTTCATGCGCAGGTTATTGGCCAGGTCGTCACGCTTGAGCAGCGCATTGATCACCGCAGTGTGCTTGTCGACCACCGACGGGTTGCCCAGGTCATCAACCGGCGTGTGCGCTTCGAGGTAAACCTTGCCACCGCTGATGCCGAACTTGTAAGGCTCGCTGATGATGCGCACGGTCGTACCGACCGGGGCCATGTCGGCCAGTTCCAGCACGTTATTGTTGTACATGCGGAAACAGCCATGGCTGGTGCGCATGCCGATACCGAACTTCTTGTTCGAGCCGTGGATCAGGTAGCCGGAAAGCCCCAGACCGAACTTGAACGGCCCCAGCGGGTTATCGGGGCCAGCCGGCACCACGTCCGGCAGCGGATCGCCATCGGCCGCATGCTCGGCCTTGATCGAGGCCGGCGGCGTCCAGGTCGGGTTCGGCGTCTTGGCCGTCACCTTGGTTACGCCGATCGGCGAACCCCAGCCTTCACGGCCGACACCCAGTGGGTAGGTGTGCACGACATTCTGCCCCTTGGGGTAGTAATACATGCGGTATTCGGCAAGGTTGATGACAATTCCTTCGCGCGGACCCGGCGGCAGAATGAAACGGGTCGGCAGCACGATGTCCTTGCCGGCGCCCGGCAACCAGGGATCGACACCAGGGTTGG
This sequence comes from Pseudomonas sp. PvP027, assembly GCF_017833005.1. Classification (NCBI taxonomy): domain Bacteria; kingdom Pseudomonadati; phylum Pseudomonadota; class Gammaproteobacteria; order Pseudomonadales; family Pseudomonadaceae; genus Pseudomonas; species Pseudomonas sp. PvP027. Next base: position 975,693 of record NZ_JAFIBK010000001.1, read on the forward strand.
CAGCGATCATTTCCAGGTAGCCCAGATCGTATTGGGTGCCCAGATCGGCGAAGGTGTCTTCGTATTTGGCCTTGATGACCTGCACCTGCCCCACGATGTCTTCGCCGGGCGGCGGCAACGGAAACTCCAGTGCATGGACAGAGCTCGCCGCGCACAGAGCAGCAAGCGACAGACAGCGGGTAACGGCTGGAATGCGCGACAACATCCGGGAAGATCCTTCGGGTAACGACTATAGAGATGAAAACAAGAACTGGAGTGTACACCGGCACTTGCCGGATCGGGGATATCTGCGGCCGGCATTCAGGCAGTCATGACAGCTAGAGTTCAGGCCAGATCGGATTCATCCCCCTGCGCTGAGCGTCCATGATGGCCTTGCACAAGGGGCACAGACGCTCATCGCGCATGGCCTGCAGTTCGACGGCGCGCATTTGCGGCTGGGCCGGCAACAACGTGCCACACAATGTACGGTCGATCGAACCGCCCAGCTCCAACTGGCGAGCGATCAGATGGACGCGCACTTCCTGACAGGCGAACAGATCCAGCTGCTCATCGGGTTCAAGCATTTGATAGGCATACAGGGACCAGGCGGGACGCGGCATGGGGGGCTCCAGATCGGGGGCGCCACATTAGCCGAAAGCCCCCGCCCGGGAAAGCCTCAAAGCAGCGGTTTCAGGCTCGGCCAGACATTTTCCAGCAACTTGCCCTGAGCGGTAGCCGCCGGATGCAGACCATCAGCCTGCATCAGTTCAGGAACCCCGCCTACACCTTCCAGAAAGAAGGGCACGAAGGGGACCTTTTTCTCCTTCGCCAGGTTGCTGTAAACCTCTTCAAAGGCCTTGGTGTAACGTGGCCCGTAGTTGGGCGGGATACGCATGCCCAACAACAGCACCTTGGCACCCGCCGCCTGCGAGCGGTCGATCATCGATGAAAGGTTTTGTTGCAATTGAGCGGGCTGCTGGCCGCGCAGGCCGTCGTTGCCGCCCAACTCCAGAATAACCAGTTCCGGCTTATGCTCTGCAAGCAGCGCAGGCAGACGCGCCTGGCCGCCTGCACTGGTGTCGCCACTGATCGACGCATTGACCACCTTGTCGTCGAATCCCTCCTTGCTCAGACGCTGTTCCAGCAGGCTGACCCACCCCACGCGGGTATCCAGCCCGAAAGCCGCACTGATACTATCCCCAACGATCAATACCGTGCCCGCCAACGCGCCCTGTGACAGCAGCAGTAACCCCAGGCCAGCACTTAAAAACAACGCACGCATCGGATTCTCCATGAGTGAAAGTATTCTCAGTGCCCAAAGCCTCAGCAAAGTAGTCCCCAGCACCGAAGGTGACCTGACCATCCTGCACGAACTCTCCCTGGAACTAAACAAGGGCGACACGCTGGCCATCGTCGGCGCCTCCGGTTCGGGCAAATCTACCCTGCTCGGCTTGCTAGCCGGGCTGGACCTGCCCAGCGCCGGTTCGGTCATCCTTTCGGGGCGCAACCTCAGCGAACTGGATGAAGACCAGCGCGCCAGAGTGCGGGCCGAGCACGTCGGGTTCGTGTTTCAGTCGTTCCAGTTGCTCGACAGCCTGAACGCGCTGGAAAACGTCATGCTGCCGATGGAGCTCGAAGGCCGCAAAGACGCCCGCGAAAAGGCTCGCGACCTGCTGGAGCGGGTGGGCCTTGGCCAGCGCCTGACCCACACGCCGCGTCAGTTGTCCGGTGGCGAACAGCAACGGGTCGCCATTGCCCGTGCCTTCGCTGCCGACCCCGACGTGCTGTTCGCCGACGAACCCACCGGCAACCTCGACAGTCACACCGGCGAACGCATCAGCGACCTGCTCTTCGAACTGAACAAGGAGCGCAACACCACGCTAGTGCTGGTCACTCACGATGAGCGTCTGGCGCATCGCTGCCGTCGCCTGATCCGTCTTGAAGGGGGCCGACTGGTCGCCCCGCTGGAGCCTTGATGGCACGTTTGCCTTTTGCCCGCCTGCTGAGCCTCGCTGTCCGCCAACTGATGCGCGATGCCCGCGCAGGAGAGTTGCGGGTGTTGTTCTTTGCCCTTCTGGTCGCCGTGGCGGCGAGCACCGCCATCGGTTATTTCGGCGCCCGTCTGAACGGCGCGATGCTGCTGCGGGCGACCGAGTTCCTGGGCGCCGATCTGATTCTTGAAGGCTCGAGCCCGGCGCGTGCCGAGCAGGTCGAAGAAGGCAAACGCCTGCAACTCAAGCATGCGCAGATCGTGGTCTTTTCCAGCGTGATTGCGACCGATGCGGGTATCCAGCTGTCGAGCATCAAGGCGGTGGACGACGCTTACCCATTGCGCGGCGAACTGAAAAGTGCCGCAGACTTGTACCAGCCGGAACAGGCTGGCAGCGGTCCGCAACCGGGTGAAGCCTGGGTCGAGGCACGCCTGCTTCCTGCGGTCGACCTGAAGGTCGGAGACGACCTCGACGTCGGCTCCAAAACCTTGAAACTGACCCGCATACTGACTTATGAGCCAGACCGGGCAGGCAACTTCTACAGCCTGACGCCGCGGGTGATGATAAACCTGCAGGACCTCGCTGCCACCGGTGTGGTGCAGCCGGGCAGCCGGGTCACCTATCGGGAAATGTGGAGCGGCGCGCCGCAGGCACTGGCAGCCTACCGCAAAGCCATCGAACCGGGTCTTGAGCCGCATCAGGAAATCAAGGACGCCCGCGATGGCAGCCAGCAGATTGGCGGCGCATTGGGCAAGGCCGAACGTTATCTGAATATGGCAAGTCTGGTCGCCGTCTTGCTGGCGGGCGTTGCCGTGGCGCTGTCGGCATCCCGATTCGCCGCACGGCGCTTCGATGCCAGCGCCCTGCTGCGCTGCCTTGGACTGTCGCGCGGTGAGGCGATGACCTTGTTCAGCCTGCAACTGGCGATCATCGGCTTGCTGGCCAGTCTGAGCGGTGCCTTGCTGGGCTGGCTTGCACAACTCGGGCTGTTCGCGCTGCTGCAGAATCTGCTTCCGGCGACCGTTCCGCCAGGCGGTGTGTTGCCTGCGCTGGCCGGCATGGGCACCGGGCTCGTAGCGCTGGCCGGCTTCGCCCTGCCGCCGCTGGCTGCACTGGGTCGCGTACCGCCGCTGCGCGTGTTGCGCCGCGACATGCTGCCAATCCCCGCCAGCTCCTGGCTTGTGTATGGCGCAGCGCTGCTCGCGCTGGGCCTGATCATGTGGCGCCTGAGCCTGGACCTGGTGCTGACCTTCGCCCTGCTGGGTGGCGGTATCGTCGCTGCGCTGCTGCTCGGCAGTCTGCTGTTACTGGCGCTCAACAGCCTGCGCCGTCTGCTCTCCGGTGCCTCGCTGCCCTGGCGGTTGGGCCTGGGGCAACTGCTGCGTTACCCGCTGGCCGCTGCCGGCCAGTCACTGGCTTTCGGTCTGATCCTACTGTCGATGGGCTTGATCGCGCTGCTGCGCGGTGAGCTGCTCGACACTTGGCAAAATCAGCTGCCCAAGGATGCACCGAACTATTTCGTGCTCAACGTACTGCCGGCCGATAAAGAAAACTTCGCCCAGACCCTGAGCAAGCTGTCCACCCACGCGGCCCCCCTTTACCCGGTGGTGCCAGGACGTCTGACCAGCATCAACGGTGAACCGGTCAGTAACTTCGTGACCAAGGATTCGCGAGGTGAAAATGCCACGCGTCGCGACCTGAGCCTGACCTGGGCCGCCGAACTTCCCGAGGGCAACACCCTGACTGCCGGCAGTTGGTGGAAGGCGCTGCCTGCAGCCGGGCAAAGCGACGCAACGCCCGGTGTCTCGATCGAGGCCAAACTGGCCGACAGCCTGAAAATCAAACTGGGCGACCGCCTGAGCTTCATTGTCGGCGGACTGACCCGCGAAGCCGTGGTCACCAGCCTCAGAGACGTGAACTGGGATACCTTCCAGCCCAACTTCTTCATGATTTTCCAGCCGGGCACCCTCGCCGACTTGCCGACTACCTACCTGACCAGCTTCTACCTGCCACCCGGTCAGGACAAGCAGATCGTCGAGCTGTCACGCGCTTACCCGTCCATCAGCATTCTGGGTGTAGAAGCCCTGCTGGCACAGGTACGCAGCATCCTCGATCAGGTCACCCTGGCCGTGCAGTTCGTCCTGCTGTTCGTGCTGGCCGCCGGTATCGCTGTGCTGTTTTCCGGATTGCAGGCCACGCTGGACGAACGCATCCGGCAAGGCGCACTGCTGCGCGCACTGGGCGCAGAGCGAGCACTGCTGATCAAGTCACGACGCATCGAATTCGGGTTGCTGGGGGCCGCCAGCGGCGTACTGGCGGCCCTGGGTTGTGAACTGGTGAGCTTCGTACTGTACCGCTACGCCTTCTCACTGGAATGGCAACCGCACCCGTGGCTGCTGCTGCTCCCGGTCATCGGCGCCCTGCTGGTCGGTGGTGCAGGCGTATTCGGCACCCGTCGTGCACTCAACGTCAGCCCGCTGACCGTGCTGCGCGAGGGTTGAGGCTGATAACTGGTCTGTGACGCGGAGCGTCAAGAACAAGAGTTGTCCGGCTGGGCGCTCATCTTTCCTGTGGGGAGTGACCGGGGCGGCGATCCGTATTGCTCACGAAGACGATGGTGCAGACGCCCCATTTCGGGTGCTGCACCGGCCTCTTCGCGAGCAAGCTCGCTCCCACGGGGCGTGTACGCGGGGGCTTCACTTCACGTAATCAATCGAATTCACGAACCACAGCTTCTCGCCCTCAGGCGTATTGACCAGCACCTCGTCGCCCACTTCCTTCTTCAGCAAGGCGCGCGCCATGGGCGAGTCGATGGAGATGTAGTCGTTGCGCCCATAGATCTCGTCATAACCGACAATGCGGAATTTCTTGAGATCGCCCGCTTCGTTCTCGATCTCGACCCAGGCACCGAAGAACACCCGCCCTTCCTGCTCCGGCGAATACTGCACCACACGCATGTCTTCGAGACGCTTGCGCAGGTAGCGCACGCGTCGGTCGATCTCGCGCAGCAGCTTCTTGTTGTACTGATAATCGGCGTTTTCGCTGCGATCCCCGAGCGATGCCGCCCAGGCAACCTTTTGAGTGATGTCGGGCCGGTGCTCTCGCCACAGATAATCGAGTTCTTTCTTCAGGGCTTCATGCCCGTCGCGGGTGATGATCTTTGTACTCAAGAAGTTTCTCCAGCCCTGCGAAAATCAGTTCGACAGGCAATAAAGATTCAGCGTCGCGCCACCTCGTGCTGGATGCAGCCGTCGTAATAGACCTTGGTCACTGCATCGGGCTTCAGCCGCGACTCGCTGTCGTAGGTCTGCTCCGTGATACGCAATGCCATGGGCCGCATCCATTGTTTGGCGAACTTGCGCGCCTGCAGTTTCTGCCGCGCGCCATAGCGGGTAACGCCTGACAGCTTGGAGGCCTGTGCACCGCCCGCAATGGTCGAGCCCCAACGACACAGATAACGCTCGTTTTCCGTCGCATTTCTGGCCTGAACGGAAAAAGCCAGCCCGGAAAGCGTCAGGCACGCCAGAGCACAATAGACCAAACGCATGCGAAAACCACCTAATCCTTTGATAAGGCGGCGATTTTGCCTGTCCGCTCACGCGTCGGGGGCCAGCAATATGCCTTCTATGCCAATTGGCTGACTCAGGCGTTCAACCCAGCGTAATCAGGCCCTGCCGGGCAATGCGGGTCAGGTCACGAATCACCTGCCCGACATCGTCTGCCTGCGGCGATTGCACCACGGCGAGGTCGAACTGATCGTCGGCAAAATGGCTCAGCGACTGATGGGTCTCGACGAACTGGATCAGAAATGCACAGGAGCCGCCACGCCGACGGGGCCAGCCGTCGAGATAGCGCAACAGCGTGGGCTGATGGGAGCCGCTGAGGAGGATCTTCGGATTCTTGCGTGACAAGACCGTGCTGATCGGGGAAAGACGAATGAGGGGGCGCAGGTTGTTCATGGTTGTTTCTCTGCCTCGCAAGATCCGCTGGGCAGCGGTGAGAGGCAACACCGAACCAACGTTTTAGCGGTATTTCGACAAGACTTCAGCCTTGCCAGGCGCCCCGCAAGTAGTTGTTAAATCGGCGCTTGAGCACGCATCCTAGAGAAACGTCCCATTCATTGTCAATTGCCATTCATGGCGGGTGCCTGCAAACGCACAAGGCCCGCTACAAGAGCGGGCCTTGCAGAGCAAGCGTAGCCGGTTATCTAGCGATGATACGGTCCAGCGACAACTTGCCTGCTCCTTCGATGAGTACCGCCACGGCCCCGCCGAGCAGCGCCAGCGCGTACTCGTAGCCGTTATTGGCCATAAAGAAGCCGTTGTGGATATGCACGGTAAAGATCGCCACCAGCAACAGCAGGATTACCACTATTGCAGCCGGACGAGCCAGCAGCCCCAGCAGCAAGCCCAGACCGCCAAAGAATTCGGCGCTGCCCGACATCAGCGCCATCAGGTAACCCGGCGTCAGGCCCAGGCTTTCCATGTACTGCGCAGTGCCCTCCAGGCCATAACCGCCGAAGGCGCCGAACAGTTTCTGGCTGCCGTGCGCGATGAACGCGATACCGACGATGACGCGCAGGATGGTCAGGCCGTAACCGGCGCGAGTGGTGAGGACCGATTTGATCAATGTGTTCATGGAGGACTTTCCGTGAGTGATGAGTGATTAACCGCGAGTGGCGCCATGATAATCAAATTCACTCATATAAGAACCGCAAATAACGGCGCATAAAAATCGAAGATATCGATAGTTAGCGTTTTACCGCAGATTTCGGTCCGCTCTTTTCCAGCGAGTCGCGCTCGCGGTCAAAGGCCAGGTAGTACTTGTTCACGCTGTTCACGAACGCCACGACGTTGGCACCGCCCTGCTCCATCGCCACACGCTCGGTCTGGAAAAACCACTGGTTCGGATTCAGCCCGCGACGCCGTGCCTCCTCGCGCATACCCTGCACACGTTCCGGCCCCAGGTTATAGGCGGCCATGACGAATGCCATACGCTCGCGTTCGTTGACCCGGTTACTGGAGAAATACTTGCGCTGGATCAGCGCCATGTAGCGCGAACCGGCCCGGATGTTGTCGTCAGCGCTCTGGATGCTCGGCACGCCCACGCTTTTTGCTGCCGACGGAGTGATCTGCAACAGGCCTGTCGCGCCGCCACTGCCCTTGGCAGTCGGGTCGAGTTTGGATTCCTTGAACGCGAGGGCAGCCAGGTCGAGCCAGTCCATGCCCTGCGCATCGGCATGGCGCTGCAGCATCGGACGCAGTTGCTCCAGTCGCTGCAGGTTATTGCGCACCAGCGGGTTGTTGACCTTGTAGGTATTCTTGTACGCCTGGGCGAACACCTGATCCTGCTGGGCCGACGGCTTATAGTCTTTGAGGAAATCATCGACACTGGCGCGCAGCTGGGTGGCGTTGTCACGTACGAACCAGCTGATATCTCCGTGGGTGGGCAGGGTCAGGCCGCGTTCGATGCGCAGTTTGGGCATGATCCTCGCCCAGCGCTCGGCAATCGGCTGCTCGACCAGCGTCATCGGGTAAATCCCGGCCTGGACCATCTCCAGTACATCCTCGACGGCCAGACTGGGGTCGACCCATTCGATTTTTGCCAGGGGCAGCTTGCGCAGCTCCAGTTGTCGATTGACCTGATGCAAGGCTTCGTCGGCAGCACTGCCGGTGGGCAGGCTCAGTGTCTTTCCAGACAACTGATCCACACGCCGCACACTGCGCTGACCACGAATGCCGACCAGCACCAGAGGCACGTCATGAACGATCGGTGCGCTGGCCTGAATGCCCTTGGCGTCGCTGACATCGAGCAGCTCGCCGGGCGCGATCATGTCGCCTTCTCCGCGCTGCAAAGCGGTGAGCAGCTGGTTCTTGGCCTTGGGGATGACCTTGATCGTGACCTTCTGCCCCGCACGGGAATGACTGTTGAGGTACTGTTCGAAGGCTTGCAGGCGATGGTATTCGACACCGATTTCCTGACCCTTGACGTCGCCGGAGCTGTTACGACTTTGATTGACCAGCACACGCAGCACCTTGCTGCTGCGAATCGCCGGCAAATCGCGCACCTGCACAGTGTGCTGCACGACCTCGGGACCGGTCTGACGAGCAGAAACCTGCAAGGGCAGCAGCGGTAACAGACACAGCAAAGACACAAGCGCGGATCGGATCATTCACTTCCCCAGGGCAATGCCGGAAAGAAACAGGAAAAAGGAAATCTTGAGGTCACGCAGCAGCATCGAGCAGCGAAGAAAATCGTTGAACCTTCAGGTTCAATCGCTTGAATACCCAGCGTTTTCTTGTTGTGGCCAGAGCTCTGGTATGCTCGACAGCCTTCAGCTGGAGGTAGCACCATGCAACTCATCGACATCGGCGTCAATCTGACCAACGCAAGCTTCGCCTCGCAGCGACAGGCGGTACTCGACCGCGCCTATGCCGCAGGCGTCGAGCAACTGGTGGTAACCGGCACTAGTGTCGAGGGCAGCGAACACGCGCTGCAGTTGTGTCACGAGCTGGATGAAAGCGCGCAACGCCTGTTCTGCACGGCGGGTATCCACCCGCATTCAGCCAGCGATTGGACCGGCGACACCGAGAAACAGTTGCATGCCCTGCTCAAGGAAAATCGCGTTCGCGCCGTGGGTGAGTGCGGTCTGGATTACAATCGCGATTTCTCGCCTCGTCCCCAGCAGGAAAAGGTTTTGGAGGCGCACCTAGCCATGGCCGTGGAACTGCAATTACCGGTGTTCCTCCACGAGCGCGACGCCAACCAGCGGCTGCTGGAGATTCTGCGCGACTACCGCGACCGCCTGCCGGCGGCGGTCGTGCACTGCTTTACCGGCGAGCGCACTGCACTGTTCAGTTACCTGGACCTTGACCTGCATATCGGCATCACCGGCTGGATCTGCGACGAACGACGCGGCACCCACCTGCACGCGCTGGTGGGCAACATCCCTCGCGGCCGGTTGATGCTGGAAAGCGACGCGCCCTACCTGCTGCCACGCAGCCTGCGCCCCAAGCCGAAAAGCGGTCGCAACGAACCGGCATACCTGCCGGAAGTCTTGCGCGAAGTGGCCTTGCACCGAGGCGAAACGCAGGAAGACCTCGCACGCCACAGCACCGATTGCGCACGGCAGTTTTTTGCCTTGCCAGTGCTGAAGAACACCTCAGAGGATGAAAATCTGCAGCTTTCTTGACCCGCATCAAGGCTCTCTTCGTTGGCTGAGGCACAGTGATGGCATCTTGCTGCTATCTCAACCGATTACCGAAGAAGACCACTCATGGGCTCATGGCTTGGCAACCTGTCACTGAAATATAAGTTCTGGGCCGTCAACGCGGTCGCTTTCGTCACCACCCTGTTGCTGGTGCTGTACGCCATGCAAACTGAACAACAGGCGCGCACGGATGCGTCGCGTCAGGCAGCACAAGCGCAGGCGCGCCTGCTCGCCGCCTGGCCCGTCGACGCTGCCCTGCCCTCCAGCGATGCATTGCTGACTTACCGCCAGGGCCAGACACCGGTTTTCGATAGCCTTGCGCTGCCGGAACTGGCTGACGCCCGCGACTGGGTTGCGCTGGAAAAACCCGCCGGCGATCGATGGCTGAGCGGTGCGCAGATCATCACCCGCGGCGCCGAACAACGGATTGCGCTACTGGCATTCACCCCGACCTTCATGCAGATCCTGCTGGATCGCTTCACGCATTACGCGATTGCGGTTTTCGTGCTGATGTTATTGATGCTCTGTGCCTCGCAACTGCTGATCCGCTTTCTGCTCAGCCAGCTCAACGCGCTCAAGGATGTGATGCTGCACGTGGAAAAAAGCGGTGACCTGGCTGCCCGTGTTCCCAACCGCAGTGACGATGAGGTCGGGCAGATGGCCAAGGCTTTCAATGCCATGCAGGCCGGTTATCAGCGAGTGGTCAACACCGTTTCGCAAACTGCTGGCCGCCTCGATCAGGGCGCCGCGCATCTGGCCGCGGGCATGAAGGAGGTGCGCCTGGGCATGCTCGGCCAGCAAAGCGAAACCGATCAGGTGGCGACGGCCATCAACGAGATGACTGCCACTGTCCATCACATTGCCCAGCACGCTACGGCCACCCGTGATCAGTCGCAGACGGCTGACGCGCTGGCAGGCAGCGGCAAGGTGGTGGTCGACCGCGTGCAGGTGTCCATCGCGGGGCTTTCCAGCGGCGTGCAGCAAACGGCGGAAATGATCCAGCGCATGGCCGAAGACAGTCAGAAGATCAACAGTATGGTCAACGTCATCCACAGCATTGCCGAGCAGACCAACCTGCTCGCCCTCAACGCAGCCATCGAGGCCGCACGCGCCGGGGAAATGGGTCGGGGTTTTGCCGTGGTCGCCGACGAGGTACGCAATCTGGCGAAGCGGGTGCAGACCTCCACCGATGAAATCACCACGATGGTCTCGACCCTGCAAAGCGGCACCCGCGATGCCGTGGATTTCATGCAGGAAAGCTCGTACAAGGCCGATGAGTGCGTGCAGCAGGCCCGGGAAGCCGGTGATGCACTGGCGGCGATTGCCGGTGCCGTGGCCCAGATGCGCGAAAGCAACACGCAGATCGCCGTCGCTGCCCAGCAGCAGAGCCAGGTCGCCGAGGAGATGAACCGTGCGGTGGTGAGTATCCGCGATGTTACCGAACGCACGGTGATCCAGACGGTTGACTCGGCCAGCACCAGTGACGAACTGGCCACGCTGGCAGGCGAACTGAATGCCGCCATAGGCCAACTCAAGCTGTAACAGGCTATCACCGCGATAGACAGGCTTGACTCGTCAGCCACCTGCGCGCGGGCCTACCCTTCAGGCATTGAACGACGCTTTACGCGTTACCTGAAGAGGACCGCATCATGAACAAGCCACTTTCCGATCTGCAGTTGAATCAATGGCGTGACAGCAACAATAGTCAGGAGCACTCGACCAGTCTGGCCCTGTACCTGATCGCCGTACCGCTGTTCATTCTGGCGGCCCTGCTGATCCTCAACGGCCTGTTTTCCGAAAGCCTTTCATCGGTTGCCATCGGCGTGATCGGCCTGGTGGCGGCGCTGGGTTTCCAGCGTCAGGACGCCGCGCGGGCCGCTCGCAAGCCTTGATGAGGATACCGGTCAGCCAAACACGGTGACCGTCTGGCGACTGATTGCGATCAGCTCGCCGTCGGGGCTCCACAATGCCGCGGCGGTATGACCATAGCCATCGCGGGCATGCTCGATGACTGCGCGGTAGCTGCACCACTGCTGGGTATCGAGCGACGGCTGGGGCTGGACGAACTCAATGGTCCAGGTCAGTGAACTGCCGGGTGCCGGCTTGTCCAGGTGCGGCAACACCGCAGGCGGCCAGGTGTCCACCAGGGCCAGAATGTGCGCTTCGCTCATGGGCGTGGCGTGCGGTTCATCGCGAAAGCGCACGTAGCCGCCAATCGCCGGTGATGGGGTATTGCTGAACGGCATGCCGCCCAACGCCCAGCGGATATCCATGAAACGCAGGTAATCAGGCATCACGCCGCTGGCGAAAGGCAGGTCCGGGCATTCTTCCACCGGTTTGAGGAGCGGCGCGGCCTCTGCGGCAAAGGTGATCATTGATTCCCGAGGGGCACCGAAGCTGCCTTGTATCAGGGTCATCACCTGACCGTTCTGCATAGCGCGTCCAAGCACCTGACTGACTGCTTTGCCATGGCGCAGGATGTCGACCTCGAAAGCGATTGGCACTTCGGGGGCAGCCGGCCCGACAAAGGTAATTGCCAGCGAGCGAACCGGCCGCCCTTCGGGCACCTCTGCACGCATCGCTTCGTAGGTCAGCGCAGCCATCAGCCCGCCAAAGCAGGCACGCCCCTGCGACCATTCGGCAGGGATCGTGACAGAGCGCGGATCACGACGCAGCGCATCGATCAGTTCGGAAAAGGTCATGCTCACTCCACACGTCAACACACAAGGGGATGGATGATAACCATCCTCTTAGTTGACGACAGGCCGCATAATGGCCATTTTTGCGGCCTGAATGACTTGCCTCACGACAAATTACCGGATCAGAAGCAGGCCTTGGCCAAGCGTTTCAGCGACGCTTCGGCCTTGCGTTCGGCACGGACTATGCCGATTTGCCAGCCCGGTATGCAGAGTGCCAGATCGGGTTGCTCCGCAGCCTGCGCCAGCCATTGCAGATGATCGTGCCAGTCGCCCAGTTCGCCTTGTGCGGATTTGAGCCGGGCGCGCATATTTTTGGGCTGATGGCTGAGTTGCGGATAGGCTTCGGCAGCGTATCGCACGCGCTTGATCAGCAAACGCAGGTCATGCCGATCGTGCCCGGGCTCGGCGATGGCCACACGCAGCTTGTGCCATTGCTTGTCCATGCGCTTTTCGATGGTCTTGCGCAGGCCACGCAACATGCCCTGGCGCTGCTGCAGGCGCAGCATTTCCGGGAACCGGTCAATCAGCTTGAGCAGACGGGTCAACTCGGGCGAGCTGGCGACCTTTGGGCAGGCGGTTTCCAGGTAGCGGTTGCGTGTAAACGCGGCCTCGTTCAAACCCTGCTCTTCAAGAAACCCGGCGAGCACCTGCATGTCACGCAGCGGCGTGGTCAGTTGGCCGACCGCCTTGGCCGCCTCTTCCAGCTCTGCCGCACTCGGATTTTCCCGCAGGGGCCGCAGTACGCTGCGCAGACGGCGCACCGTGGTACGTAAATCGTGCAGCGCTTCGCTGTCAGTCGAAACGGCAAGACGTGCCTGACACGCGAGCAATTTGACATCCAGCGCCAGCACTTCGGCGACCAGATGATCCACCATTGAAGACATGCAATTCCCCTTCGACATACTGATTCATGAATGCCTGTCCCTGACGGCTGACAACCTCCATGGCAGACCACGGCGCAGTGTACTCAGTGCCTGCCTCAAGCGGCTTGCCGAGGCCAGCCGCCCAGCGTAGCGCTGCGCCTGAAATTCGCGGATGAAACCTTCAATGGCCTCGGCATGCTGCGGAAAATGGAGCACCGCCCTGCGGCAGAATGCGTCAGCGCCTTCACCCGGCATACGACGCAGACCATGGCGGGCGAGCAAGCGTTCAAAGGCGTTGAACACGCGCAGTTGCGAGTCGCTTTCGCGTTGCCAGGGTTTGAACAGCCATAACGCCACCAGGCCCAGTGAAAACAGGGTCCCCAGGATAAAAGCCGGCGCCTGGAACCCTGAAAACCAGCGGCCGAGAATTTGTAACTGCTGTTGTCCCTGATAGCCCAGCACCCAGCGCTGCCAGCCGTAATTAAGGTTATCCCAACTGAGGCGCAGGGCGTTGACCCAAGGCACGTTACGGTAGCGCAACGCTGAATAGGGCGAATCCTGCAGAAACGCTTCGTCCGCCGCCAGCGCCTGCTCCAGACCTTGCTCGATACGTTGCGGCGCCACGGCTGCAGTCGGGTCGACGCTGCGCCAGCCCACGCCCGGCTGCCAGTATTCCACCCAGGCATGCGCGTCGAACTGGCGGACAGTCAGGTACTGCCCGTCAGGGTTCACTTCGCCGCCCTGATACCCGGCCACCACCCGTGCCGGAATGCCCGCCGCGCGCAGGACAAAGGTCATGGCACCGGCGTAGTGGGCGCAAAAACCCTGACGACTGGCAAACAGGAATTCATCGATGCTGTCATTGCCCAGTGGCACCGGCTTGAGGGTGTAGTGAAACGGCTGATCGCTGAAGTAGCCGAGCATCGCCGTGACCATGGCGTCAGGAGTGGCGTAGCGGCGGCGCAGTTCATCGGCCCATTGCCGCGCCTGATCGTTGCCCTTGGCAGGCAATTGCAGGTCCTGACGCTGGATCTGCTCGCTGGACAGCGGATCACGGACACTCTGCGGCCATGAGTTGACGGCGTACAACAGCGACTGCTCGACGGGGCGTCTGCGCTGCAGGCGGAAGTCGCTCATCTGCCGCACGTCCGGCAACGTGGTTTCTGCCACGTCGAGGCTCGGCAACCAGGGCCGGCCGCTGGCTTCCATGACAACGCTGTAGACCAACGGCTCACCGCGCTTCTCCCACTGCGCAATCTGTACGGTCTGGGCGCGGGCCGACTGCGACCAGCGACGCCCATCGAACTGCTCAAGGGTCAGACCGCGCCAGTACAGCTGATTGCGCGCCGGGATCGGCCCTTCAAAACTGGCGCGAAACACCAGCGCGGGCGATTTGCTCAGCTCCGCCATGTCGCCGGGTGCCATGTTGTCCGAGAGGCCGGTGACGCCTTTGTTGCTCGGCTGCGGCAGCGACCAGAGGGGGTCCAGACGCGGAAAGAACAGAAACAGCAGGAGCATCAACGGCAGTGCCTGCGCCATCAGCTTGAATGCCAGCTTGAGCGTGTCCGCCGACCTGCTGGCCAGGTCCGAGTGTTGCAGGCCGATCAGCGCTGCCAGCAGTGCGCCGACCGGCAGCAGACTGAAGAGCGCCCACAGCAGGTTGTCTTCAAACAGATAGCCGACCGCCACGCAGAAGAAGCCGAGAAAAATCAGCACGCGCGCGTCACGGCGATTGTTCATTTCCAGCATTTTCAGAACGAATGCGGCCACCAGTAACGCAGCCCCTGCATCCAGCCCGACCAGGCTGCCGCGTGCCAGATAAACGCCACCTGCGGTGCCTACCAGCAACCCGGACTTGACCCAGGTGCCGGGCAATCGCACGCGCATCCTGAACGCCTGAACGCGCCACACCGTGCAACCGAGCCAGAGGATCATGATCGACACCGGGACATGCAACGCGAACGGCAACACCACCAGTGCCTGCGCTACCAGCAGCCAGGTAAGGCTGACACGCGGAATGGGCGTGGCGGCAACTGCCTTGACCTTGGCGTTCATGATCGATGGCCGTACAGCGCAAGGGCGCGCAGGCAGACTTCGCGGTGCGCATCACCGCTGTCCACCGCCGACAGAAAGCCCGGCAGCCGCAGGGCAAACGGCTGCTGCCGCTGCGACAGCTCCAGCACCCAATAACACAGGCGCGACAGACGCTCCTCGATACCCCCGCCCAGCGCCATGAAGTCCAGGCACAGGTCATGACCACTGAGGTCGGTGAAATCCTTGATCAGCAGCCCCTGCCCGCGGGAATACGCTTTCCAGTGCAGACGACTGCGATTGTCACCCGGCTGGTAGCTGCGCAGGCCCTGATAATCATCGACGCCGGCCCCTTGAGTGGCATGGCCATCGTCCTCGGCATGCGGTTGCACGCCCTTGAGCAGCGGCATGGTCCCGGACAATGGCCGAGGATAGATCAAGGCGCTCAGCTCCAGGTCGAGCCAGCTCCAGGCGCGAAAGATGCCCAGCGGAAACACGCTCTCGATCCGCAGCCTCGGCGCATGCAGCCAGCCGCGCTTTTCGGCGGGCAGAGTCAGTTCCAGGTCGGTCAGCGCCCTGGGCAGTACGTCGCCTGACTGCAACGCTGTCGCGCTCCAACCCAACCCCAATGCATGGTGAGCCTGACCGGCACTTTCCAGACGCAGGCGCAATTGCACCGGCTCGCCGACGAATACCGAACGCGCCACGCCTGCACTCAGAATCAGACCGCTGACGTTGCGGTAAGTGTGCAGAATGGCCAGCACGCCTATCGACAGCAGTAGAAAGGTCAACCCGTAGGCCAGGCTGTTCTGATAATTGATCGCCACCAGCAGCATGAGCACCAGCACTAATGCGTAAATCATGCCGGTGCGTGTCGGCATGATGAAAATGCGCCGGTGGTCGAGGGTAACGCGTGACGCTGGAGGAATTCGCCTCGACAGCCAGCGTTGCCAGAGCGGTTTGAGCGGTTCGATCAAAGCGCGGGCACCTCGCGCAACAGCCACTGCACCAGCGCACCGCCGCCATGCCCGGTCGGATCGCTGCGTTCACGCAAGCGGTGGCCGATCACCGATGGCAGCACCGCCTGCACGTCCTCGGGAATCACATACTCACGCCCCAGCAACATCGCCCACGCCCGTGCTGCAGCCAGAACCGCCAGGCTCGCCCTGGGTGAAAGTCCGTAGGCGAACTGCGGCTGACTGCGCGTCGCCTCGACCAGTCGCAGGACATAATCAACCAGCGCGTCACTCGCGCGCACCTGCCGCGCCTGCGCCTGAAGCTGACCAAGCAGGGCGTGATCCAGAATCGGTTGCAGACGCGGCAACAGCTCGCGTCGCGACTCGCCCAGCAGCAAGGCTTTCTCTGCGGCTCTGGCCGGGTAGCCCATGGAAATGCGCATCATGAACCTGTCCAGTTGCGACTCGGGCAAGGCAAAAGTGCCGCCGGAACTGAACGGGTTCTGAGTCGCAATCACAAAGAATGGATCGGGCAACAGACGCGTCGCGCCTTCGATGGACACCTGCCCTTCTTCCATGGCTTCCAGCAACGCGCTCTGGCTCTTGGGCGTGGCGCGGTTGATCTCGTCGGCGAGCACCAGCTCGGCGAAAATCGGCCCCGGGTGAAAAGTGAACTGGCCACTGTCCCGATCAAATACCGAAGTCCCCAGAATGTCACCCGGCAGCAAGTCAGAAGTGAACTGAATGCGCTGATAACTCAGACCGAGAATTTTCGCCAGCGCATGACTCAGGGTGGTCTTGCCCATCCCCGGCAAGTCCTCGATCAGCAAATGCCCGCCACCGATCAGACACGTCATCGCCAACCGTACCTGCGCCTCCTTGCCCAGCACCACTTCATTGATCGCGCTCAGGCACGCATCGAGTTTTCTACCCATCAAAAGCCCCTTCCGGCAACTGCGTCATGACTGTGGGACTGCAAGCGATGCTAGTGTCCGAACACTTTAAAGTGAGCGTAGGCCGTTTCGCCAGAGTTGGTTAGGCCTACTGTCTCGCCAGGCTGAAGATTTGTGACGCGGAGCGTCACGAACGGCATCCCCACGCGGAGCCTGGGGACGATAATCATCAGTTCCCGAGCCGTGCCTTTAGCCCAATTGCTCTAAAGCGCTTTTCGACCACGATGGTACTGACGACGCAGGGTGCGACATGAGTGACAGGGCGAAGGAACCCGACGAAGTCGGGCCGGAAACAGGAGCGAAAGGCTTTGGTTACTTTGGCTTCATCAAAGTAACTCGCCGAGGGGCGGAAAGGTGCCTTGAGCCAGATGGAGAAATCACTGAAGCGACAGAACCGCTGTTTGACGCAGAGCGCCACGAACCGCATTCCCGCACGGAGCGTGGGAGCGATAGCCAGTGCTCCCATGCCCCGGAATCGTCAATTTATCAACGGCCAGCGCGGGACTCACGGATGTAGAAGCGGGCTTTTTCGGATTTTTCGGTGCAGCCTTCAAACGCTTCAAACTGCTGCTGAGTCTTGGCGCCCGTCAGCAGCGACAAGGCCTTGGAGTAACTGACCGTTCCGGCGAAGCCTTCAGCCTTGGCCAGATCAAGCTCATGCCAGGCAGCGTCGAGCTGAGTGGCACAGCTGTCGCGATATCCGGTCTTGCCAGCACAACCTGCAAGAACCAAAACAAGCAATGGCAGACAGATAAGGGCTTTCATGCGGGTGTTACCTCAAGAGTGAACAGGGAGTGTGCGGCTTTGACGGTGCGGGGCAGTAAAAGTGCCGCAGCACGGGGCTATGCTCGCTTTTTTCATCTAGTGATCAGCCAGCAGACGATACCCTATTCCAGGCTCGGTGAGGATGAATCGGGGAGCGGTCGGATCGTCCGCCAGCTTCTGTCGCAAATGCCCCACCACGATACGCAGATAGTGACTGTCTTCGGTGTGCGTAGGCCCCCAGATATCCTTGAGCAATTGTTGCTGGGTAATGACACGTCCGGGATGCCGCGCCAGTTGCGCCAGCACCGCGTATTCCTTGCGGGTCAGCGCCACTTCCTGCTCATCGAGCAGCACGCGGCGGTAAGCCAGATCCACCGTGAGCGGACCGAAGCGCAAGGCAGACTCGGGCTTGTCGTTGCCAGACACCTGCCTGAGCAATGCGCGGATCCTGGCCAGAAACTCCTGAATGCCAAACGGCTTGGTCACGTAATCGTTGGCCCCCGCGTCCAGCGCCTGGACTTTCTGTGCCTCGCTGGCACGTACCGAAAGCACCAGCACGGGCACTGCCGACCACTCGCGAAACTCGCTCAGCACTTGCTGACCGTCCATGTCCGGCAGCCCAAGGTCGAGCACCAGCAGGTCCGGCTTGTTCAGCGCTGCCTGGGTCAGCCCCTCTGCGCCTGTCGCGGCCTCCAGTACCTTGTAGCCCTGGGACGCGAGACTGATGCGCAGGAATTTGCGAATCTGCGGTTCGTCGTCGATCACCAAAATAGTTGCCGTCTGACTCATGATCACCGTGCCATTTCAATGCAGCCAATGGGCATTAGCGTAACCGATGATCGACTCAAGCTGGCTCCTCCATTTCGGCATCCGGCTGCGCCTGTAATGGTAGAAACAGGGTGATGCGCGTGCCCAGTCCGTCGATACCTTCCTCGACAGTCAGTCGCCCGCCATGCGCACCGATCATGCCCTGACAGATCGCCAACCCTAGCCCGGTACCCTGCCCGCCACGGTCACCGCGTGCGGCGGTGTAAAACATGTCGAAGATTTTCGCCCGCTCGTCCTCGGGGATGCCCGGCCCTTCGTCACTCACCGAGAAGAACAGCTCGCTGTCAACCACGCCCGCCGCCACGTGCAAGCGCCCGCCAAGAGGAGAAAAGCGTGCGGCGTTCTCAAGCACGTTGACCAGCGCCTGCTCGATCAACGCCGCGTGGACGTACAGCAACGGCAGCTCGCCGGTCACCTGGGTGCTGACCTGCAATGGCGCCAGTACGGCACGCAGCCGGTTCAGCGCGCTACCGACGATATCGGCGGGCGACACCCAATCGCGGGCGAGCTTCAGGGCGCCATGCCCCAGACGCGTCATGTCCAGCAGGTTCTGGATATAGCGGTCCAGGCGCTCGGCTTCGTCACGAGTACCTTCCAGCAGCTCGCGGCGGTCCTCCAGTGGAATGGCTTCACCCAACGCCAGCAGGCTGTCGATGCTGCCGCGCATCGAGGTCAGCGGCGTGCGCAGGTCGTGGGACACCGAAGCCAGCAAGGCGCTGCGCAGTTGCTCGGTTTCGCCGTGCAGACGCGCGGCTTCAAGCTCTTGGGCCAATTGCGCACGGGCCAGGGCCTGCGCCAGTGGCTGGGTGAGCGCGGCCAGCAGACGTCGATGCTGCGCGGTGAACGACTGGCCTTCGCGCGCGCAGACCCCCAATAGAGCCAACGGCCCTTCTTCTGCGGTGATCGGCCACCACCACCAGCGTCCAGACGGCAAGGTGCCGGTGCCGCTGCCAGCCGGTTGATCATGCTTCCAGGCCCAGTCGGCGGCAGCACGCTCGGCTTCAGAGAACGTCAGCGGGCCGCCGGTTTCGACCACCCAGCCGCCCTCTGCGTCGCGGTCGACCAGGCACAGGTGCAGTTCCTTCCAGCCGGAAAAATGCTGTTCGGCGGCGCTGAACACCGCTTTGCCGTCAGTGGCGGCGGTCATCTTGCGTGACAGGTCGAGCAGTTCGCTGGTTTGCTCCTGGGTATCGCGCAGCGCTTGCAGTTGCCTGCGTTGGCGCGCCGCCAGTTTGCCGGTCAGGGCCGACATCAGCAGGAAAAACAGCAGTGTCAGCACGTCTTCTTCGCGCTGGATATTCAGCGAAAAACTCGGCGGAATGAACAGGAAGTCATACGCCAGGAACGATAACCCGGCACACGCCAGCGCCGGGCCCATGCTGCTGCGCACAGCGACCAGCAATACCGCGGCGAGAAAGATCAGGGAAATATTAGGCAGCGCCAGCACGCCTGCAACTCCCCAGGCGACCAGGCTGGCGACCAGCGTAGCGATGACTGCCAGGCCGTAATCGAACCACACCACTTCGCGAGCCGGGCGCGCGCGCGGCGGTTGATCAGGCAGCTCTTCGCTGTCGTCGAGCACCGAGATTTCCAGCCCGTGCCCTTCACGCAGCAAGCGCGCGGCAACACCGCCGCCGAAGACCTTGCGCCGCCAGTGCCGGCGCGACTGGCCGACCAGCACCACACTGGCGCGCCGCTCGATGGCGTGCTGCACCAGCGTTCGGGCAACCTCCCCGGCACGCAACGAAACCGCCTCGCCGCCGAGCCGCTCGGCCAGTTGTTGAGCGCTTTGCAGACGCGCGCGGGACTGCTCGTCCAGCGTCTGCCCGTCGTCGACGTGCACCGCACTCCACGGCAGATGGCGACGCTGGGCAACCCGGCTGGCGTGGCGCACCAGACGCTCGGCGTGCATGTCGCCATCAATGCCGACCAGCATCCGCCCGCGCACCGCCGGAGCGGACTGACCCAACTGCCGATAACCCTGCGCCAGATCGTTATCGACCTGCGCCGCTGCCGTCTGCATGGCCATTTCGCGCAGCGCAGTGAGGTTGGTCTGGGTAAAAAAGGCGTCAATGGCCGCGCGCGCCTGCTCCGGCACGTAGACCTTGCCGTCGCGCAGGCGCTCCAGCAGTTCACGGGGCGGCAGGTCGATCAGCACCAGATCAAAGGCTTCCTGCAACACCCAGTCCGGCAGCGTTTCGCGCACCTGCACGCCGGTGATGCCGCGCACCTGGTCATTCAGACTTTCCAGGTGCTGGACGTTGACGGTGGTATACACATCGATGCCGGCGGCGAGCAGTTCCTGAATATCCTGCCAGCGTTTCGCGTGTCGACTGCCGGGCGCATTGGTGTGCGCCAGTTCGTCGACCAGTACCAGGCTCGGCGCAGCCTTGAGCAGCGCGTCGAGGTCCATTTCTTCGAGGGTCATGCCGCGATAATCAGTGCGCAGCAAGGGCTGTTGCGGCAGACCGTTGAGCAGCGCCTCGGTTTCCGCGCGGCCATGGGTTTCCACCACGCCCGCCAGCACCTTCACGCCCTGACGCAGCTGCGCGTGGGCTGCCTGAAGCATTGCGTAGGTCTTGCCTACGCCTGGCGCAGCGCCGAGGAAAACCTTCAGCCGCCCGCGCCCTTCGCGGGGCAACTGGGCCAGCAATGCATCAGCTCGACCGGAATCACTCAAGTGGGTTACCGCCTTTTCTTTATTACTGTCAGCATAGTTAATCTGTTGCAGGCACCGCGCCGTTTGTTACAGCTGCGCGTTGCGTGGTGCAGACGGTAACTGATTCAGGCTCATATTCAAGGCCAATACGTTGACCACTGGCGGGCCGATCAGCGGACGCTGAGTATTGGCGTCGATCAGCGCCTGCACCTTGTCCAGCGGCAACTGGCGCGCGGTCGCTACCCGGCCGGCCTGCCAGGCAACCGCTTCAGGCGACAGGTGCGGGTCGAGTCCGCTGCCGGAGGTGGTCAGCAAGGCCATTGGCACCGGCCCCTGCGAGTCGTTGGCCAGTTTCGCGGCGTCCTCTTTAACGCGTGTCGCCAGCGCCGGATTGCTCGGTGCGAAGTTGCTTGCACCACTGGCCACGGTCGCGAATGCGCCGGCCGAAGGGCGCGACTGAAACCACTCATCACCGGTGAACGACTGGGCGATCAGTGCCGAGCCGCGCACCTTGCCTGATGCGTCATACACCAGGCTGCCATTGGCCTGCGCCGGAAACGCCACTTGCGCAACACCGGTGACCACCAGTGGGTAGGCCACGCCGGTGATCAGGCCCATCAACACGATCAGGCTCAAGGCCGGACGCAATACATTGGACATCTGCACATCCTCAATCAGGTGAGGCTGCACGCCGACCGGCGTGCAGCACAGGCTTCAAACAAGGCCCAGAGCGACCAGCAGCATGTCAATCAGCTTGATACCGATAAACGGCACAACGATGCCGCCCAGGCCATAGATCAGCAGGTTGCGGCGCAGCAAGTGAGCGGCGCTTGCCGCCTGAACGCGCACACCACGCAGGGCCAGCGGGATCAGTACGACGATGATCAGCGCATTGAACACGATGGCCGAGACAATCGCGCTCTGCGGGCTGGCCAGCTTCATGACGTTGAGCACACCCAGTTGCGGGTAGATCGAGGCAAACAGCGCGGGCAGTACGGCGAAGTACTTGGCCACGTCGTTGGCAATCGAAAAGGTGGTCAGCGCACCGCGGGTGACCAGCAACTCCTTGCCGATCTGCACCACGTCCAGCAACTTGGTCGGGTCGCTGTCGAGGTCAACCATGTTGGCCGCTTCGCGAGCGGCCTGGGTGCCGTCGTTCATCGCCATGCCGACGTCGGCCTGGGCCAGTGCAGGTGCATCGTTGGCACCGTCGCCACACATTGCCACCAGTCGCCCTTCGCCCTGCTCCTGGCGAATTCGCTCCAGTTTTTTCTCCGGCGTGGCTTCGGCCAGAACGTCGTCGACACCAGCCTCGGCAGCAATCGCTGCGGCAGTCAGCGGGTTGTCGCCGGTGACCATTACGGTACGAATACCCAGTTTGCGCAGTTCTTCGAAGCGTTCGCGAATGCCCGGCTTGACCACGTCCTTGAGATGGATCGCGCCCAATAGCCGCCCGTTGGCGCACACCAGCAACGGTGTGCCGCCGGTCTTGGCGATCTTTTCGACCTCACGGGCCAGTACCGGCGGCAGCTCGCTGCGCTGCATGTCGATAAAGGCCAGCAGCGAATCCACCGCGCCTTTGCGGTAAACGTGGCCCTGGTAATCAACGCCGGACAGACGTGTGTCAGCGCTGAACGGTACGGCAGTCACCGAGCTAAGGGTCGGCTCGTTCATCGGGTGCAGGTTGCGCAGGAACTCGACGATGGATTTGCCTTCTGCCGTATCGTCGGCCAGCGAGGCCAGCAAAGCACCCTCGCCCAGTTCCTTCGGGGTCACGCCCGGCGCTGCATACACAGCCGCGCAACGACGGTTGCCGAAGGTGATGGTGCCGGTCTTGTCCAGCAGCAGCACATGTACATCGCCCGCGGCTTCCACGGCACGACCGGATTTGGCGATCACATTGAGGCGCACCAGGCGGTCCATACCGGCGATGCCGATGGCCGACAGCAGGCCGCCAATGGTGGTCGGAATCAATGTCACCAGCAGCGCCACCAGAAACACCAGCGGCAGGCTGCCACCAGCGAAGTGGGCGAATGGCTGCAAGGTGATAACCACCAGCAGGAAGATCAGCGTGAGGCCGATCAGCAGAATATCCAGCGCCACCTCGTTAGGGGTTTTCTGCCGTTTGGCACCTTCGACCAGCGCGATCATGCGGTCCAGCGTCGATTCGCCGGGGTTGGCGCTGATGCGAATCAGCAGCCAGTCGGAGACCAGCCGGGTGTTGCCGGTCACGGCCGAGCGGTCGCCGCCGGATTCGCGAATCACTGGCGCGGATTCGCCGGTAATCGCGGCCTCGTTGACCGCAGCGATGCCTTCGATGACTTCGCCATCACCGGGAATCATTTCGCCGATTTCGACGCGTACCACATCGCCCTTGCGCAACTCGCTGGCATTGATGATGCGCAAGCTGCCGTTGTCGTCCCTGATACGGGCCTTGAGCCCTTCACTGCCCGCCTTGAGGCTGTCGGCGCGCGCCTTGCCACGGCCTTCGGCCAGCGCTTCGGCGAAGTTGGCGAACAGCACGGTGAACCACAACCACAGGGCAATCTGCACGCAGACCGAAGTCGGCACCTGCGGGTTGGGGATCACACACAGTACGGTGGTCAGGATGGCAGTCAGTTCCACCACCAGCATGACCGGTGAACGTTTGAGCTGGCGTGGGTCGAGCTTGACGAACGCCTGCACCAGCGCCGGACGCCACAGGGCAGCGATGCCGGTTTTTGCCGACTCGGTGGCCTGCGATTCAGTGGCATTCGCAGCAGCATTTTTTGCAGCGTTATTTGCAGGATTAATAGGTAAATTCATGATCGGTTCCTCAGAAACCCAGGCTCAGGTGTTCGGCAATCGGCCCCAGTGCCAGGGTCGGCAGGAAGGTCAAGCCACCCACCAGCAGAATCGTGACGGTCAGCAGCGTGACGAACAGCAGGCCGTGGGTCGGGAAGCTGTTCTGGCCCTGCGGCGCAGCCTTCTTCACGGCCAGGCTACCGGCCAGGGCCAGCACCGGCAGGATGTAGCCGAAGCGGCCGATGAAAATCGCCAGGCTGAGCATCAGGTTGTGGAACACGGTGTTGGCACTGAAACCGCCGAACGCCGAGCCGTTGTTGGCCGTCGCCGAGGTATAGGCGTACAGCAACTGACTGAAGCCGTGCGGGCCAGGGTTGCTGACGGCACCGGCCGGGCCGGGCAGGCTCGCGGCAATTGCGCCCAGCACTAGTACGCCGACCGGCATCACCAGCAGGGTCGCAACCAGCAGCCGGACCTCCTGCGCCTGCAGCTTCTTGCCCAGGTATTCCGGTGTGCGGCCAATCATCAGACCTGCAAGGAACACGGCGATCAGCACGTTGAGCAGCATGCCGTTGAGGCCGACACCGACGCCGCCGAAGATCACTTCGCCGACCATCATGTTGACCAGCGCGACCATGCCGGTCAGCGGGTTGAGGCTGTCGTGCATGCCGTTGACCGAGCCATTGGACGCGGCTGTGGTGGCGACCGACCACAGCACCGTGCCGGTGGTACCAAAGCGGGTCTCCTTGCCTTCCAGCGGTGCGGTCTGCTCGACACCGGCGATGTTCAGCGCCGGGTTGGGCTGGTACTCGGCCCACAGCGAGACCGCGCCGCCGATCAACAGCAGCGCCAGCATGCAGCCGAGGATGGCGCGACTCTGGCGCATGTCCTTGACGTAATGGCCAAAGGTGAACACCAGCGCGGCCGGGATCAGCAGGATCGATACCAGCTCGAACAGGTTGCTCCAGGCAGTCGGGTTCTCGAACGGATGCGCCGAGTTGACGCCGAAGAAGCCACCGCCGTTGGTACCCAGTTGCTTGATGGCGATCTGACTGGCCGCAGGGCCCATTGGCAGGCTCTGGTCAGCGCCTTGCAGGGTCAGTGCATCGATGTAATGGGCGAAGTTCTGCGGTACGCCCTGCCAGACCAGAAACACCGCCAGTACGATACTGATCGGCAACAGGCCGTAGAGCGTGGCACGGGTCATGTCGGCCCAGAAGTTACCCAGGCTGTGCGAAGAACGACGACTGATACCGCGACACAGCGCAACCAGCACAGCGAGACCGGTGGCGGCGCTGACAAAGTTCTGGACGGTCAGGCCGACCATCTGGCTCAAGTAACTGAGCGAGGCTTCGCCACTGTAGGCCTGCCAGTTGGTGTTGGTGACAAAGCTCATCGCGGTGTTGAAGGCCAGCGACCACTCCATGCCCGGCAATTGCTGCGGGTTGAGCGGCAGCATGCCTTGCAGCATGAGGATCGCGAACAGTACGACGAAGCCCGCCAGGTTGAACGCCAGCAAGGCCCAGGCGTATTGCTTCCAGGACTGCTCGGTTTTCGGGTCGACGCCGGAGATTCGGTAGCAGGCCCGCTCGACCGGCCCCAGTACCGGGGTCAGCCAGGTGCGCTCGCCTTCCATGACCCGATAATAGAAACGTCCCAGCCATGGCGCGGGCGCCAGCAGCAGGACCAGAAAGGCCAGGATCAACAGATAATCGTAACTGTGCATGATCACTCCTGGCTCTGGTCGGCGCGCAACAGCGCCACCAGCAGATAGATGAACAGCCCGACTCCCATCAGCAGAGAGATACCATCCATAACGCTCATTGAAAATTCCCCCATCAGGCAAACACCGATATGGCGCAGGCCGCATGGGGAGCATTGTCGAGAGCCTGGGTGTAAAGGCGCGAGATCGAGAGTCGTGGCGGGCCGTAAAGAAATTGTAAAAAAGCTGTACAGGCCAGACGGTGCAGCGCATGCGTAGCTGCCAGCGCTGTCATTTCTGTCAGGTTCGCGGACTGGCGCTCAGGGGTATCGTGGTGCGGCGATCTTCAGGGAAAGGACTTGACCATGCATCGCGACAAGGAAGAACCGTCCGGCGCCATGCCGCCCGGCCCGACCGCTCAGACGCTTGTCCAGTTGACTGTCAAGGAACGACAGATTCTGGAGTGGGCGGCGATCGGCAAAACCGCGTGGGAAATAGCACGCATACAGAAGTGTTCGGAAGCGACCGTGCACTTTCACACCAGTAATATCCGCCGCAAGTTCGACGTGCATTCGTTAAGTGCGGCGCTGGTCATAGCGATCAGGCAGGGCGTTATTTCGGTGGAGTGATATAAAAGTACACTTCAAGCTTCTGAGTTAAACCGGGCAACGGTAAAGCCATTGTTGCCCGGTTATGCTAAAGCTCTGTATGTCATTATTGATTACTGACACCTAAGTAATTTTTTGGCGCTTTGGGATCTACTTGTGTGGGATTTCGTATATCTTTCATATACCGATCTGCCCTTTTTTGCCGAGCGGTGATAGCCTCATCAATATCAAACTGTTTCGCATTATTTTTTAAGACAGACCTGACTTCCTTGGTAATAATCCGCTCTCCCTTATGGTCCGCCGCGTATTCATAGTCCTTTTTTGCCTGTCCGTAATCGCGACCACGAATACTAAAGTTTTCTTTAGCGCTGCTGTGCTCCGCCACAAGACGATTCGACGTACGTTTACCGCTCGCCGCAGCGGATTGAAGTCTGTCTTCGTATACTTTTAGATTACGTTCTGCCTCCTTTAATGCTCTCTCTTTTAATATGGCCCTTTTCTCGAGGTGCTTTACGGTAGAGGTCGTCATCCTCCTCAAGCGAACAGGTGTGTCCTTGCTACTATTAAGCAGCGCCTTCGGGATAGATGAGTTCGCTGCTGTATTGAAAGGTGCCTTTGTAAAAAATCTGATGAACGTACCGAAAAGGCCATGCCCCGTCGGATCGGCTCCATTCACCGGATCCCCCTCGACATACGCATACGCGTTCAACCCACCCTCGCCAAACGGACTCATACTGTCCGGGCTGTGAAAGCGCATCAACACCGGGTTGTAAGCCCGATAGCCGTTGCCCAGCATTTGCCAGCCGGTGTCGCGCTCGGCAAGTTCGCCGTTATAGCCCAGCCTGCCGACCGCTGCACCCTCACTGTCCGCCTGGCCGTACGCCGTATAACTTCTCCGGTCGACCTCATTAGCGTGGACTTCACTCAGCACGCTGTCGCTACCATCGGTGGCCAGCAGCAGCGCCTTATCACTTTGCTGTTCAGCCAGCAGGTAGCCATCGCCGCGCATGAAGGTACTGCTCTGACTGCCACCGAGCTGATTGGCCAATGCTCCGTCGCGATAAAAACGCTGATCCTGGTCGCCGTCTCGGGTCTCGCCAGCCAATTGGTCCTGCGGGTCATAGCGATAATGAATGCCTGCACCCGGCGTGCTCACTTCGATCAGGCGGCCTAACGGATCGTACGTAAGCGTACGTCCCGCCTCATCGAGGATCAGGTTGCCGTCCAGGTCATAGACCAGTCGGAGCTCTTCCGGCGTATAGACGGTATTCGTGACCCGGGTCAGTTGTGCAGGGTCAGCGCCTTCGTAAAAATATCGGGCGCGGTTGCTTTCACCCTCGAACATGGTCATGACCAGCGTCAGGTTGTTAATGCCATCGAAACTGAAAATCTGCCCTGTGATGTGATTGCCGTAAGCGTCGACGGGCTGCTGTGGTCCTGCGCAATCATAGCCGACCAGCCGCCCGCGTTTGTCGTAGCGATAATCCTCGTCGCGCAGGGTACCGGCCCCATCGCTGAGCGTGCGCTTGATCATGTCATCGACATCATTGTAGGCCTGAACCATGCATTGCTCGGTGCCATTGAGGTCAAAGGTGCGCAGTACTTCCCTGCCCAGTTCGTCGTACTCAAGGTTGATGGCGACGTGTTGCCCGCCAGCGCTGTCATGAGTGGTGATACTGGCCGTACGGCCCAGAGCGTCGTAGGTGAAATCCGAACAGAGCGTGCCCAGCGAGGTTTGCGTCAACCGCCCCTTGTCGTCGTACTGGTTAGTCTGCTCCTGTCCCAGCACATCGGTGTAGGACAGCAATCGGCCCAGACGACTGTATTGGTAGTGCATGGTGTACTCGCTGCCCTCGGAGATACGCTTCTCGCTTTTCAACAGTCCGGTGCTGTAGTAATCACGGTCCAGCTGTTCGCCCTGCTCATCGGAATGCAACAGGCGCGCATTGTGCTGGTCGTACTTGTAATTGGCGGTCGCGCCGAAGATCTTCCTTTGCAGAGGTTCGCTGCCCAATTGTGGCTGGTAGTCATAGTCAATGACCTGTCCGCTTGGCGTTGTCACCTTCTTGGGCTGTGGCTGACCAGGGTCAAAGACAAATGTGCGCTCGCGCCCGCCGGTAATGGTTTTGACCATGCGGTCCAGACCGTCATAGACCTGTTCACCCAATACCGAAAGCTTGCCATTGTGCTTGACGCTGACACTGACAGGCAGATCTTCGCTGCTGTGAGCGGCGAACGTATGGCTTACGATTGAATCGTCCGGCAGGGTGGTTTCAATCACCCGGTCAAACGCGTCATAAACGTATAGTGTCGAGCGCTCAAGATCGGGATGGCCCACGATTTCTTCAACACTGCGGCCCAGTCCGTCATAGTGGTAACGGCTCAGGCTGAGCGCCTCACCTTCAAGGTCCAGACCCAGACGTACGCTGCGGACCGGTTTATCAAACAGATTCAGCCAGGTTTCGCTGACGCCGGTCTTGATGACGGGCTCGCCCGTGCTTTCGGTCCAACTGCGTTGAATCGGGC
Organism: Pseudomonas sp. PvP027; assembly: GCF_017833005.1. Classification (NCBI taxonomy): domain Bacteria; kingdom Pseudomonadati; phylum Pseudomonadota; class Gammaproteobacteria; order Pseudomonadales; family Pseudomonadaceae; genus Pseudomonas; species Pseudomonas sp. PvP027. Next base: position 1,004,247 of record NZ_JAFIBK010000001.1, read on the forward strand.
CTTGAGACTCAAGCGTGCCGACAGGGTCGGTTTCCTCGACAGTCTTCACGCCATCGGGACCGGTAACGCAACGTTGCTCACCCCAATCGTCGTACTCCAGCACATTGGCGAGCGCCAGTGACTCATCTCCTTTCCAGTCGTATTCGGTTTCGCTAACCAGATGCCCCCATGCGTCATACACGGCGGCATATGTCTGGCGTGCAACGCCAGCGCCTGCAACATAGACAGGGCTGTCGACATCGTCTCGTTCTTCGTAAATCACTCGCTGCAAACCGTCGAAGCGGCTGCAGGTCTGCACGCCCTTGACGTCGAACAGGTGCTGCTCGGCAAAGTCGGTCGAGGCGGCGCACAATTGATATTCATAGCGACGGGTGGCTTCATAATCGGTGTCCGGCGCGACCGTCTCGCTCAGCACACGCCGAAGGTTGTCGTAGACGTAACGGATTTCGACATCATTGTCGTCACGGTTCAGCAGCGGTTCGCCGTTGAGCAACGAATGCTCCAGCGTGATGGTTTTTTTCGCGTCGTCAAAACCGGTTACGGTCTGCACCGTACGCAGCACGCTTTCACCAAAGTCAGGGCTCATGAGTGTGCTGTACACATACTTCGTGGCGGTGACCTGTTCGCTAATGGTCAGTTCCTCCAGACTGACACGGCCATGCTGAAACGCATCGTCCGGAGTATTGATGTAGGTGTAGGTGGTCTGTTGCAAAACCTGCTCGCTCTCGGCACTCTCCTGTACCAATCGCCCGGGGCCGGAATCCAGTTGCACGAGGCTCTCGCTCTCCACGGTAATCCAGTCTTCACGTTCACTACCGGTTGTGGCAGCCAGCGAGATATAGCGATAGCGAGTGGTGAGTGTAGCTGCCTGCCCGTAATCGGAAGGTGCTGGCGTGACGGTCTTGCTCTTGATGGTGCGCACGAAACCTTCAGGGTCTGGAGGGCAGCCGTCCTCGCCTGCGGCCGGGTACCAGGTGCTGGTTTCGACCATTCCGTTGGCCTGGGTCCGGACCAGCAGGTTGCCATGGTTGTCATAGGTGCTGGCGACCGATTCACTGCGTAACGCCGATGGTTTGTCCAGCGATCGCCAGGTGGTCTTGACCGCCTTCGGCAACTGGCAGTAATTGAGCTGAGCGTAAAAAGGCTCCTCGGGCGACAGATAGTAGGCGGTCTCCACTGTAGAGCACGCATTGTTCTGAGTGGTGGTCTCGCTTGTCAGCAGGTGGAACTGATTGAAAACGCGCCTGATGCTGCGTACGTCCGCGTCTTCAACCCGGAGGGTTTCAGTGGATTGGTATTCATACACGTCTGAGCCCCTGTAGAGATAAAGGTTGTCCAGACCGTTATCCTCCCAGGCGATATCAAGGCCGGCCCCGAGAAAGTTGTGCTCGCGCCCCTGGCTGTCTGCGTAGGTGTAATGCACGTCCACCTCCGCCTGACCACTGCCGGGGGTCGTCAGGTGACGGGAGACACGTGGCAGCGGTTCACGCTTGGCCCTTACAGGAAACGCATGACCTGCGTCCTGATAAAAAATGGCTTCGTGTCCTCCGAGCGGAGTGTCCACTGCCGTCATGCACATGTGTTCGCGGACAAGACCGTATTCGAAACGCCAGGAAGCAGCGTTGTCGGTTGGCATCTCCACGCGGGTCACAGTTCGGTCCGACCCGCCCAGCGTCAGCACAAATTCCACGACTGCACCCTGTGCAGCAGAGAGGCGGATATACACCGCGGTCTCCTCGCGGCGGATGTCAAGCAGGACCTGCCCCTCATCATCTTTCACTTCGCTGAGCATCATGTGAGCGCTGTTGAACGGCACATAACTCAGGGTGACGCTGTTCCCCTCGGGCGCAAGAATGCGTGTCGGCATCGCCACCTTGTTCCCCGTGGCACCCAGCGTTTCGAAGACTTCCATCAGGCCGGACTTGTGCATCACCCGGTAATGCGTGTCGTCTTCCCTGTAGAAGTGGAAGCTATCAAGCTTTTTTTCCGACATCGTCAGTTGATCACCCTGCGCGCCGTCCACCTTGAACGTTTCGCCACTGCTCAGCGAGATAATCCCGCTGCCCGGCAGGTATTGCGACAGTTGCAAGTTCCAGCCCAGCCCGAAACCGCTGTCCTCGGTATTGAGCGGGTTGTAACTCAATACCAGTGGCACACCGGGCCCACGTAACCCGTTGGTTTTGATATCGGGCAATGTAAGGGACACCGTGTATTGACCCGTCCTGGGATCAACACCGTTCTGTATGAAACTCATGAAGTTGAAGGCGTTGGAGTGCACGGAAGTTGAAATCGTCATGATAAAGACTCCGAGAGTCAAGCAGTAGGTGATGCCTCATAAGCTATAGCAATAGCGCACGCCGCCGGGCGCGCGCACTGCCTACTCAGTTAGCCTATCAGTCGGAAATATTAATCCTGACGCAGGACAACTTCCCGGTGGTGTTTTCATCGTCGTTCCTTTTCTCCTGCATCAACACACCCGGAACAACGATGGCCCCTTCTGACTTATCGTCAAGATCATCGATCGCTATCAGGTCGGTGGTCACAGGATCAACGTAGGTCTTCAGGACAAAGACCCAACCGCCGCTATCGTCACAGTCTTTACTTTCCAGGGTGATGAGGGTAGCCGACCGGACATCATTCAATCTAAAGTAGCGCATCTCATCGTTTTCACAGTTAGACTCCTCGTCATTTAAATTAACAGTGATGTCCGAGTTTTCAATCTTGACGGTGCACGTGTTTCCACCCTCTTCGGTCTTCTCCCTGAACTCGATACTGCGGACCACTTCTTCTTTAGGCTTCACCGAAGCCGATTGCCCCGGGCTGTCAAGACTGAAGCCCGTCAGAGCGACAGCCAGCATGCAGACTGTCAACGTGTTTAAAACTTTCATGTTAATGACTCCCTGTCATTTAATGATCCGACGGTAACTATCAGGTAGGTGTATACAACGTGTGAACCAGACGATTCCGCCTGCCAATAGTGCCTTCCGACAGAAAACTGATTCGCCGTCTGTGAATATTACCCAGCTTATCAAGTAGACTGACCACTAGGGAACGGTACAACTTGTCGCGATCAGGATTGCCAGCGATGACAAACGGTACGCGGTCACTTCTGTGCAAGCTGATGGTAAACTTTCCAGACTCGAACACGCTCATGATTACAGGCAGGTCCAGAGGCTCCGCCTTGACAACGTACTCGACGGCCTCATCAAATTTAATCTTGTCCACATCTTCAGGGACACTCGGGTCATCAAAGATATACCCTGTCCAACTGAAAAACGTTTCAGCTTCCAGGTCGCTTTCCCAAAGAATCATTGAGGCGCTGATATCCGCTCCGCTCGCCGGTAAAAACTTAAACGCTACGAAACTCACAAAGGCTCCAGTTCCCGGGTATTGAACACTCAACTTCCAGTAGTCGGTGGTGCGAAAGTTCATCACGAAGGGGACGTCGGTCGTCCAGTCGTCAGGTGGCATTACCGTTGGATCTCCTCCGCTGCCTTGAGCCCGTTTCACATCGAACTGATAGTTGTTGGTATCGAAAACAGGAATGGGTAGCGGCGATATCAGTACTTTGCTGTTCGTATCTTCCTTCTCTACGGAGGTCCACCAACGGTCTGTATCGTCCTGCTGAAAGGTGGCGTGAAAGGTGCCTACGTAACTGGGCCTCGCCCGGCTGTGCAAATAGAAGTTCTGGATGGACATATTATCGGCCAACAACTCAGCCGCCACGGTACCTGGCAGAGATAGCTCGAAACGGTTCAAGACAGAGGCCAGGCTCCAGGTTTCACTACTGTCCTCAGGAATGCCATCAAGTGGCGGAATGACTGACGGGACGTATGCGCTGGATTCATTATCCACCAGACGCATTGATGCCCTCTCCGTTACACTCAACGAGTGCTCCTCCTCCATAGGCTGCGCCTTGATCTGTATCCTCAGTTGCTGATAGCCGTTAGGGTACAGACTGCCCGACCTTTGACCGTCCGGTCCGCCCGGCACAGTAACCGTGAACAGCGACAGATCCGTCCAGGTCGGCTCATCGACAATTTCGGACACCTCTATCACCGTATAGCCGCTGGCCAGCACCACCTCGTTATTGACAATTTCGCAACTGACGACGCTGCTGCCTATGTAGTCGGCTGGCGGTGTGAACAGCCCTTGCGCGTCAACCTCGCCCTCTCCACCCATCATCTTCCAGCGCCGTTCGAATTCGGGCAGCAGCGCAGTGTCGGCACGCAGCTGTACCGGGACGCCTTTGGGCGCTCTGGGAACGGAAGCAGGTTCGATGCGCAGCGCCTGCTTGCCGTTGGCGATCAATACGGTGGCCAGCCTTTTTTCTTCCCCTTCAACGGATAGCTGCTGGGTGCTCAATATTCGTTTTCCGGACCTGGCGTCCGGGGTGAACAGCATTCCGCCGTCGACCTTGCTCAACGTCCCTGCTTCTGTTCCCTGCAGCGCCAGGCCGACCTGCGTACCGTCCAGCGCCGTTGCCTTGAGTAACACGGGCTGGACGAGCGCCCCGCCCGCCACAACCATCACCCGCGGCGCTATTTCCATGGGCTCGGAGACCACACCAAGCAGCGCCGACGCGGTGCGGGTCTTGCCGCCATCGTCGTAGGTGGCGGTAACCACTACACGCAACGCGTCATGGCCCATCTGCGTCACGCTGGCTGCCGTGTAAACACCACTGGAGGTGATCATGCCGTGTACTACCGGGTTGTGACCCTGCAGGCTGATCACCTGCCAACTGTTCGCGGCGATTGGCTGCCCCTGCACGTCGCGCAAAGTAAAACTCTGCGTCTGTCCCGCCATGATGGTCGAAAACAAAGGCGTAATACTGGCCTGGGGTGCTTCAAACGTGCCGAACATCAGCAGATCATCCGCCACGCAGGTAGCCGGCGCAGCGAAAGGTGCTCCAGAACCGAACCGCAGACTGTCCAGCAGGGGCGGCCGATCCTGCCCTTCGCTGCATCGCATCTCCCTGGACAGTATCAGCGAAGCACCATAGGACTGCCCGAGGCGCGCTTTTGGATTGGCAGGAATCGGGTAGGTAAAGTCGCTGCTCAACGGAAACTGTCCATCGCCATGACCTCCACGCATCCGGATGAGCAGGACGAGGGCACCCTCGCCAAAATTTCTCGCTTCGGCATTTCGGGCCCCGGGCGCTGATTGGGTCACTACGCGAAAGCTTGCAGGCGACTGAGCGGTGTATCGATTGAGGTCGACACCCAACAAGACAAACACGGCACGATGCAGGGCGATCTGCTTGAACTCGTTCGCAAAGAACCCGGCCAGCAGTACATTGACGGGCTCGTCGACACCGGACAGATTGCAGGTGAAGTCAGACCCTTCTGTGAGATCCATGGTCACGTTACCCTCGCCGTCCACCTGCAGAGGTACGCTCATCTCTACCCGGAAGCCCATGGCCTCGATGATTTTGAAGCTCCCGGACACGGCTGTTGCTCCGCCTGCGGGCTGATGTGTTCTGGTGTAGCGCCCGGCCGCGAGACTCATCGTCACAGTCACGCTGGAGCTATCAGCTGCCAGCATGGAAATGGACGGTACCCCAAGCTGGACCCCTTGCAGCTTGACGACCTCGACCGCCTGCTCATCCAGCGCGACGGCGCCATTTAACGGAGGCAAAAACGACAGCTGTTGGTGACGCTCGACATATTGTCGTTCGAGCTGCTTGTTGAGTTCGTCGCGACTGACGGCGAGTATGGCATCCCAGCCTTGAGTAAGCGCTTCGGTGTTCGAAAGCTTCAGCAGACGATCCAGGGTGCTGACTTGGGGCAGCAGCAGTTTCCGCACCATTTCAGGAGAACGGTTCAAAGGCAACGGCAGGATCACGTGCCCCTCGTAGAAGAAGCCCCATTCAGTATCTTCGAACCGTGCGAAGATCACCACGAAAGGGTTCAGCGCATTGAGGTCACTTTTGTAGATATCCCCGTAGAAGCTACCGGGCATGCCATCCGGCTTCCACCACTCCACGTCGTCGAGTAGAGGCATGCCATTGGCCTTGGCCTGCAAGCGTATCTCGCCGTCGGGCAAGGTGCTGTCTTCGACCATCTCGATCGTCAAGATGGGATCAACCTGACGGACCAGCACCCAGGCCGACCGGGTGTGTTGACCGTCGCTGACGGCGATTTCGTCCAGCACGTAGGTTTTGCCGTTTACCTTTGGCCCAGCCACATAAATCTGTCCGCCCGCGCCATCCGCATCGGGTTCCAGTTTGCCGCTTTCACCGGTTACAGGGTCAACGATCGACCAGGTCAGCTTGCCATCACCTGGCGTTCCGGCCAGCAGACTGACGCGTTCGCCGTAACTGCAGACCTGAATCAGCGGGTTGATGCTCACGGCATAGGCCTGCACGGTCACCAGCGCCGTGCTGGTTTGAAGGGTTGCAGGGTCGCTTGCCGTTACAAGCACATGCTGAACGGCCTGCGTCATCTCTTGCGCGTCAGGTGCCAGGTAAATCCCCTGCCCTTCGAATTTGCCTGGGCTGCCGCTGCTGCCAGGCGGATTCACCGCGTTCCAGACCAGGCCGGCGCGCGCCGGCAGAGTGGTCATCTGCAGTTGCGCACCCGAGACCACCAGGGCTTGCTGCTCGACAATCCTGAACGCCGAGGCAGCGGAGTCGATCCTGCCGAACACGGCAAGATCATGGGGCATACCTGAGGTCAAACCTTTCAAGACCTGGCCATCGCCCAGATCGAAATGGCTCAGCACGCTTTCGTAGCCTTGGGCCTGGAGCGTACGACTAAGCGACTTCGTCAAACTGTGCTTGACGGTATGTGCCACGAAACCGTTGATCTGCCGTTGCTCCTGATCGGAAAGGCCGTCGAGTCGCCCCTCAACCGCGCTGGCTTCCTGATCGTGGTCATAGGGCACGTAAAAATGACCTTGCATCACTTGATCATCGGACTCGCCAGGGACCAGATGGAACTCGTACTCCAGATCGACGTTGAAGACTTCGCTGCGCGGTTGCCACTCCGTACTGCTTAAAGCTCTGTACTGAAAATCGACGGTGACCGGAAAACTCCAGCTCTGCATTGCCTGGCTGTAATCGAAGTCGATGGTCAGGGATTTCTGTGTGCTGACCGCCGGAATGCTGAGCGCCCTGGACTCGAATTCGAAGTCCGCAGTTTTATAGGTCTCTGAAGCGACCTCCAATGTACCGGCCTTTGCGACCATTCGTCCCAGCGGCTTCTCCGGTGGAAGAGTGAACTCGAATTCCGGACCTTGCATCGCTTGTATCATGGCATGACCCAGCGCAGCCCGGTGCAACGCATGCGAGGAGAACACCGCCGTTGCCGAGTAATCCTCCCCGGTATCGTTGGGGATCAGATAACGGAAGTCGGCAGCGTCGTCAGGAAATCCGCCCGTTACGCCATGCTCCAGCGTGGTGAACAGTAGCAGTGCTCCCCTGCCGTCACCCCCCTCAGCGTTTTCAAGTTGTGTGCGTGCATCAATCCTGCGTACGTTGAGCAGCGGATTACCCGGGTCGCCAAACACGCCCAGCGTAAACAACCGCTGCCGGTTCTCCGGGTCGAGCAACCACGCTTGCACGAACTTGCCCGCCTCGCGCCGTTCAGCGGGACTGCTGCCGGAAAAATCCAGCTCGACGTCTTCGCTCAGAGTGAGATCAACCGCCAGCGCCTGGCCCTGACTCGTCAACTGCGTATCCAGACGCAGACCTGCATTACCGGAAGGGTCGTAGCTGAACATCTTCAGGATACTGTCACGCCCCTGGTTGTTCTCCACGACAGTATGCATGCCGCTGAGACCAGACATTCGCCATGCCACTGACGCGCTTTCGAGCGAGCTGTTCTCGAAGGACAGCGCAGGCGGGCCAAGCATCAGACCCGAGAAATAGTGCGAAATATTCGTATCGGGAATGGTAATGCTTCCATCAGGGACGGGCTGCGCCAGCCCCTGACCTACTCCGATTTTATACGTCTGTGCAAGCAGGTCATTAACAGCTTTGCCGTCAATCGCTACTATCGCGTCCCAGCCTCTCAACCGGGTTGAACCTTGCATCCATGCCAACAGACTGTCTGCTGAATGACCGGCCATGAGCCCACCTCCTGTGGTACCAATGAAGTATTGAGTTGTGTGTTTAGTGAATTGTTATTCAGGGTTTGGATCAGTCAGCGGCAAAGGCAGAATGATGTGCCCTTGCAGCGTCCCCAGTTGGGGATGCTCGATGCTGGCGACAATCAAGACGAAATGCTTGTCGGTCTGCTCGGCAGCGATGTACACGCTGCCGTTCATCTCGCCCGGCCCTCCCAGCGGCCTCGACCAGAGGGCATCCTTCGCAGTTCCGTTGGCGAATGCCTGTAACCGCACACTCTTGATCTGTGTGCCTTGTTGCTCTTCTACCGTCGCCTGAACAGTCAGAAACGGGGCTTTCAGTTGAACCAGCACCCAGGCAGATGCACTGAAGGGTTGAGTAGAGAGGACGACCTCGTCCAGCACATAGGTCTTGTTGATCTGTTCACCTGCCGGAATGGCGACGTAGGTGTAGTCACCGTCAGGCAATGCGCTGGGTAATAGCTCGCCGCTCTCGCCCTCCACCGGATTTCTGATCGACACGCTCACCTCATCGGTACCCAGTACGCCGGCTGCCAGCTCGACGCTACTACCGGCATCACACACCTGAATCAGCGGATTCAGGCTCACTGAGCTGGCGACGACCGTCACCAGAGCCGAGCTGTGATAGTCAGTGGCTTTATCGGTGGCGGTGATTCTGACCCGGATAAAGGGCTCGTTCATTGCAAGGGCTTCCGGCGCGTAGTATTTGCCGTCGGTAGTGATCCCACCGGCATCTTCCGATGCGCCATGCAGTTTCTCTGCGTTCCAGTCCACCGCCATATTCGCAGGATATGTGACGAATGTGATCGAGCTGTCTACCGCCATCACATGCTCTTGCGGGCTGATGACAAAAGCGGTCGTGGCAGGAGCGACATAGCCGAACGCTGCAATATCACCAGGCGCACGCAAAATATCACTCACGATCGCCCGGTTGAAATTGAGTTGAATGCTTTCCTGGATAAATGCGCTGACCGGCAACGGAGTCGGAAGCACTTCATCAAGCCGTGACTGAATTTCCCAGACCATATCTTTTTGGTTCCGGCCAACGGCAATTGCAGTAATAATGATCAGTACATCTCGCACGTCGCCTACCGGCGTGGTGCCATCTGTTGCAACGAACGTCATCTCACCGACAAGGACGTCGGTGTTCAGTGTCGGCTTGAGCACCAGATCGTCGGACAACTCGGAAAACACATAGTCACACGTCACGTCAAAGCTGAATATGGTGGCTGCCACATACACTGGATAATCTGAGTCCAGGAGCTCCAGCGTGACGGCTCCGGACGCCTCCGATTTCCAGGTCAACAGCGCATTCCGATCACCGTCAAGTGTGATCGTTAAAGGTAACGAACCACTCTTTGCAGGGTATGACGCCCCCCATCTGACAACTCGGGGGATCACTGATTTACCGTCAAGCATTACTGGATTTAAATCCTCGGAGCTATAAGGGACAGTCAAACTCCCGTCTTTTGCCGTGGCTTTGATCACTCGACCGTTGGCGTCAGTGACGTACTCGAATTTAAGATTTTCAATCACAGCGGAGAGAGCGTCTGCCACGGTCTGGACAATGCTCACGGCCTTGTTTATACGCTCTTTGGCAAAAAGCACCGTGGCGGAATAGCCCTTCGAGTAGTACTCCGGAATCAGGTATCTGTATTCAATCGGTATATCACCGCCTGGCGAACCGTCTTCCATACAGATGAAGGTAAGAATCGCGCCGTCGCCGGCATTCCCTGCCCGTAGCTCCTGTTCAGTCAGCGGACGGGTCTGGGTGCGCAACTTGAATGACTCGGCGCGCATTGATGCATTGGAGCCGACCTCGATGACGCCCAATGTCCAGATGCGTTTCTCGTCCGGAAGCTGATTGAACAGGTCCTTGAAGAAATCACCACCCAGCTTTCTTTCATAGGCTGATTCGGCGAAGGTGAGAATGAAGTTGTCACTGTGCCGCAAGTCCAGTTTGACCCGGCCATCGTCGTCGACCAGGCCCGCAACCTCGTCCAGACTCAAGTCGAGCGTCAGCTTCGGTCCTTGCAGCGGGTCGATTCGGGTCAGCTTTACAAGGCCCCAGGTGTCGACATTCTTTTTCAGGGTCAACTGTGTGCCGCCCAAAATGACGCAGGTCAGGGTTGCATGAGAATTGCCCAGATCATCGTTCACAAAAGCCAGGCGCGGAGCGTCCAGCAGAAACTCATGAATGGATTCCATCCACTCGTTGACGACTGTGGGTACCTGACCGCTCACCGGAGGCAGGTAGGTGTTGGCCGAAAAGCGATGGATGTATTCCTGCAGCAACAGCGAATTGACCTTGCTGCGATCCATGGCCGCAATGGCGTCCCAGCCCAGCATGACGTTGTTGGCAGGGTTTGCCATCCAGTTGACAAGGCCGTCCAACGTGTTATTGGCAGAAGCCAGCGCGCTGTGCTTGGCGACGGACTTGGGCTTGTCTGCGGACAGTACGCTGACGGCGCTGGCATCATCGCCCATCAAGGTCAGTTCATCCTCGAAATCCAGCAACGGGAGCGGCAGGATGATGTGTCCTTGCATGTCGCCGAACATGTCGTCAAAGTAGGTGGCAAACACCAGCGCAAACCGCTCATGTATGCTGTCAGGTGCCTTGTACTTGCCGTCATCGGTGATCTCGCCGCGACTGCCCGCCGCCAACGTCCACACAGGCTTGATCTCAAAGCCGCTCAACAGCGCCTGCAAGCTGACCTCACCGGCCGACACGTCAACGACCAGAGGCTTGACGACCAAACCAGGTGGGTGCTGCACCACCAGCATCCAGGCCGAGCGAGCCCCTGAAGCGCCGGTGACCCTGACCTCGTCCAGCACATAGGTTTTGTCACTCACTTTAGGGCCGGCCACATAGGTATGATCACCGCCGGGCAATATGCTGGGCCTGACCTCACCGCTTTCACCCGGCACCTGATTACTTATCGACCACTGCAACGGCATGCCAGCAAGCCCTTTGGCGGCGAGTTCAATGGTCTCACCGGGACTGCAGATCTGAATCAGCGGACTGATCGTCATCGGGTTGGTCAGCACTGTGACCAGGGCAGCGCTGGAATTGCCTGTAGCCTTGTCTTCAGCGACTACTCGCACACGCAGCAGGCCATTGACCGCGTCGGCTTGCGGCGCCGTGTAAAGCCCGGCGGGCGAAATATCGACCTTTTCCCCTGACCCGCCTTCAAGCGCCTCTGCTGACCAGACGACGCCTGGTATGCTCGGTTCAGTGACGAACAGTTGACTGCTGCCAGCAGCCATCAGTGGCTGCAGGGGGCTGACAGTAAACGAAGTCAGCGTCGGGTTGACATGGCCGAAGATCACAACGTCCCTGGGTATGTACAGAACGTCGCTCTGAATCGACTCACCGAAACCCAGAGTGATCTGTTGACTCGTAAACGCTTCGAGTCCTGCACCAGCCCAAAACGTGTCTGCGAATATCGGGTCCACGCGCTCACTGATTATGCGCAGAATCTCATCACGGGCCATTTGGATCAGCGTCATGATTATCGCGAAGAGGACCACGCCAATCAGCTGACCGATAAGTTCATCCTCCCAGGATCTGCCCGAGGGCATAGTCAAGGTTTTATCGAGTGAGTATGACGCTCTCGTCCATTGCAAACCTGTCCGTTCATAGGTGATATCAAACGACAGGCCGACTTCAAACGTGAAGTCATACGCATCAGAATCTGTCCTGACTGTTAAACCGACCGGCGATCGGGTTGTCCAGTTCAGCTGGATTTTTCCAGACTCGAAATCCAGCGTGAGCGGTTGATCGACTGTGGAGCTGAAGATCATTTCACCGACGTCGGCATCCGTCCGGTCACCGGTCTCAGGATCAACCTTACTCACCGAGAATGGCTCAAACGCTAACTGCCCTGAAGTCAACCTGGCCTGCGAGAGCGTACCGTCCGCACTTTCAACGTACTCAAAATCACCGCTGCCTAATGCGTCTGCCATCGCATACAGCAACCCCAGGGGCGCTGCATTTGCGCCCATCAGCACACTGGCCGAGTAATCCAGGCCGGTGTCACCGGGAAGAAAGTATGGATAGTCAGCCGGGAGCGTATCGCCTGCCTCCTGACCCACCATACTGATGCACACCAGGAGCGCACCCTCGTGATCAGTCGCATCATGTGCATCCTGTAATGCCTGAGGATCTGCCTGGGTCTGCAGCCTGAAAGCCTGAGGCTTCATCAGCTCCACGGCTTCGTCTCCGGCATCGATACTGCCGAGTTCCCATATCCGCTGCTCGTCGGGCAACTGGCTTATCAGATCGCTGAAAACAGAACCTATCAGCTCCTGTTCTTCTTCAGTGCCGGCCCCTGTCAGCCTGACATCGTCACTGTGTTTCAAATCGAGAACGATTCGGCCGTCCCCGGAAACAACTCCCTGCGTCTTCATCAGGTCCAGATCCAGCAGTACTCTGGGGCCGAGCAGCGGGTCTATTTCTACAATGCTCTGGGTCTTCCACTGGTTATCTATACGGCTCATCCTGAGCCAGGCTCCGGCGTCCACGGAGCAGCTCAAGGTGGCATGATTACTGTCTGTACCGCCTTGCTCGAACGACAGCTGCGGCGTACCCAAACTGAAACCGCGGATGGCGTCCAGCCGTTTGTTAGGGATTGTATCGACCACCCCATTGACCAACGGTAACCAGGAGTCGGCTGTGGCACGAGCAATGTGTTGCTGCGCCAACAGTTCATTGACCTTCTTGCGTCCCAGGACGGTAATCGCGCCCCACCCGTGCATGACATTGTTTTCAGGGGCCTGCATCCAGGCCAGCAGACTTTGCAGCGTATTACCATCCATGGCTAATTATCCTTGCTTGGCTGTTGATCAATGGGCTCGCATCTGGTTCGTCAGGCTGAAGCTGATGAAAGGGAACGGCACGTACGTTGTGCCCTCGTCAAAGCTGACTTCAATCTTCACGGTAATAGTTTCGGTGTCGCGCTGCAGTCCCTCCAGAAAAGCCTTGGGTATGAGTCCAGAGACTTTACCGGCCTGATACTCAGCGACAGTGACAGGCTCGGCAGCGCCGGTCCGCACATCGAAGCTTTGCGGATCGCCATTTGAGGACAATCCAGTAACGATGATGCGTACCCGCTGGCCTGCAGCCATATACATCCAGGTGGCAAGACTGAGCCCGGCGCCTTCGGTGGGCACCTCGCCAAGCGAAAGCAAGCCATCATGGGTTGACGGCCGCACGTTCTGAACGACCGGCCAGCCGCTGTCGATACCTTTGACCTCCAGATCGAAAACCTTCGAGGTGCCGGGCGGTTCCAAAGCAGGGGTCACCTGGTAATACACGTCAACACGCTTGCCCATATTGGCGGGCACGGCCGTGGCTGGAATGATAAAAAGCTTTGGATCACCGGCCGAAGGGTCAGCGATGGAACTGCCGGTACTGCCGTAACCGTCCCAGTGCATTTGCACGGTATCGTCAGGGCCAATGACAGCGGTTTCTGGAATCCGCACCTCCACCCTATCAATCAGCGCCTGTGCAAAGACGTGACCTATGACACCCTCGCTGCCGTTGTCATCGACAATAGCGTGCGTGATTTCCGGCGGTGGCAGGTCAAGCGGCTGGCGTAGCAGGACGCCGCGAGCGATCGAGCTGCCCGCAGTACCCTGCCGTGCGTACTGGTACATGAACTCCACGTTCTTGCCGTTGTTGCTGACCAGCCAGTCCTGGTCCACCTTGAGCTCGAGCACTTGACTGTCGAGCGTCGATACATCGGTGCGCAGGGTTTTCACCAACTGGCTATCACTGCTGACGTAGATCACAACCTCATCGTTGACTTGCATGCCTGTGTACGGCTCGATCTTCAGGGTTATGCCGTCGGGATAGGATTGCGGATCCAGCGAGCCGCCGCTGAAGTCCTTGATCTCGAGCCTGGGCAAAAACACGATATCCGGGGCCACGATATCCAGGGTTTGAACAGGGCCCTGCGTGCTGAACGTGGTGCCTGCGTAGTCGATCTTCTGGCTCATGAGGGCGTAACCATCCTTGATTGCTAACAGGTCGTTTGGAGGAATTTTCCAGGTCAGAGGCTGACCTGCCTCGCCAGCGGTCACGCTATGAGTCCTGACCAAAGGCATAAAAAAAACGCCATCATCAAAGTACAGATCCAGCGTGAGTGTCACCTTGTCGCCCGCGCGCATGGCCTTGTACGGCGGCGTCACGAACGTGATTTCACCCGAGCGGAGCAGCTGCGGATCCAGCTTGAGGTCATGGGATTGTTTACATTGCGGTACAGCCAGTGGCGTGGCGCTGATCAGGGGGCGCCCTACATTGAAAAAGAGCCGCCTCGACTCGATTAGCGTGTCCGGGGTATTGCTGTCAGGCACGAAATACGAATAAAAAACCCACCCCTGATCAAGCCTCTTGAGTTTCTGATTGTCGATCATTACCGGCATGCCATCGGCCTCAAGACCGACGACTTCGATCAAGTCATCAAATATATCCACGACCTCACCTTGCGCACCGCAACCACGCCAATTGATGTAGAAAAAGCTTCCATTGACGATGCCTGGATAGTTGACGTAGGTCAGCAAATCCAGGCTCCCCAGTTGCTCGAGATCTATGTAGTTCCCGGGCTGTTGCAGTCCAGGGACTCCGGGTGCCGGATACTCAACAGCCATGAGTGCGCTCCTTTCACGCGAGTACGTGAAGTGATGAAATTTCTTTTCAGCCGTGTGGCAGCGCCGAATGGAGTCTTTGTAAGCCCGGGCGAATCGTCTGACTACTCGTACAATTGCTAGGTTACTGACTCACGGAGGAACGAGTAGGGTTGAGCGAGGCTTTCAGTGTCTCCGGCAGCCAGGAACACTGAATTCCTCCTATGACTCAGGCGCATGGATTGCACGCAGTCAACCGGTGCGCTCGTGTCGTTTTCAACCCACGAGGTATGCTCCATGACTGTTTCTACTTCCGTGCACTCCAATGCGCTCAATTTTATGAGTTGCCTGAAAAGCGGCGTTGATCCGCGCACAGGGCTTTATAACGTCTCTATCAATCTACCCGAGCTGCAGGGCAATGATCTGCTCGGCCCCGGAATCACACCCGCGCTCTCCTATAGCCCGCTCAATACGCAGGACAGCGGCTATGGTCTGGGCTGGGGCCTGCAGCTGTCGCACTACGATCCCGGCACTAATATTCTGTCGCTGAGCACTGGCGAAACGTTCTGCATAGATGGAAGCGCAGGCAGCAAAGGTAGCGAACGGACCACCCGTGTCGGGCGGCTGACGATGTCGGAACAAAAACTCGACACCTTTCATTTCTACAAGCTGGATGAAAACCGCTTTCGAGTAGTGCACAAGTCCGGCCTGACAGAAATCCTTGAAGTGCACCGCAGTGGTGACAAGCGCATGGCCTGGCCTGTTCGGATCATCGCGCCGTCAGGTCATAGCCTCCGACTCGAACACAAGCCGTTCAACAGCACTCAATTCATGCTGGAATCGATCAAGGACGATCAGGGCCAGCCCCTGCTGAATATCACCCGCACCAGTACCAGCGTCGAGATCACGTTGTACCCGGAAGCCGCAACAGAGGATGGACAACTGGCACGTTTCGTCATGTCCCTGACGGGCACTGACAAGCGTGTTTCCCGGATCACGCTGCCCACGGAAAACGCGGCCTCGTGGCGGTTCGAATACGGTTTCGAGAACGACAGCCAGCTGTGCATCAAGCACGTCGAAACACCGACGGGAAGCCAGGAAGACGTTTATTACCAGGATGCCGGTCATGAGTTTCCTGCCAGCGCCAAACGCCCGGCACTGCCAAGGGTAACCCGGCATATCGTCGATCCCGGGTTTGCCCAGCCAAAGGTCGATGTCCGCTATACCTATAAAGACAGTCAACAGCGCTCGCGTAATTTTCTGGGCGCAGGTCTGAGTATTTACTGGGAAGACAACGGTCTGGACAACCTCTACAAATATGTGAACCCCTATGATTATGTCTGCACCGAAAGCCTGTGGGTCGATGACAAATCGGTGCGCAGTATCGAGCGTACGTTCAACCGGTTTCATTTACAGACGCTAGAGGTCACTACCCAGAACGAACACCGGCAGACCGTCGAGACGCTTTACTTTATCGAAGAAGGCGTACCGTTCGACAGCCAACTCAGCTACTGCCAGTTGCCCAAGGAAATCAACACAAGCTGGACGGTATTGAGTGAGCCTGGACGCGTACGCAACGAGAAGCAAAGTAACACCTATGACAGTGCTGGAAATCTGCTTGAGCACACCCGCGCCGACGGTATCGTTGAAACCAGCACCTGGTACCCGGCAGAAGGCGTCGAGGGCGATTGCCCTGCAGACCCGGAAGGATTTGTCAGCCGTTTGCGCACCAGGACCACTACCCCCGCCCAGTCAGACGAGGTCGACGCACCCATCCTGTCAACCCACTATCGCTACGCTGAATTTCCCGCGCTGACCGATAGCGAGATGCCGATCGGGATCATCCCTGAAACCGAAACGCTGGTGCAGATCGATACCGAGGGTGCGGGTAACGATGTGGAGTTGCGGCACACCCGCCTGACGCATTTCAACCGGCCTGATGAGCCGTTCCTGCATGGCCGTGTCGAGCGTCAGAGCCTGCGCCTGAACGGTCAGTCGACTCACATCGACTATGCGTACAGCAACCTGGACAGCCCGCAACTGGAAGTACCGGTGCAACAGATCACTCAAACGCTGAGCACTGACTTCGACAGCGTGACCAGCGTTACGGTCCGTCAGCTTTCGCCCCTGACCGGGCAAGAGCTGCTCGCCCTGGCCGAAGGCGTGGAAACCCGCTATGCATACGATGCGCTCAACCGGATGACCCGGGAAGTGGTCGCTTCAGGTCAGGAATTCGAGGCCAGCCGCGAATATCAATATGTCCTCTGCGCCACTTCAGGAGAACAGGCAGAACAGGTGACGATTAATGCCCGTAAGGTCATGACTCGCTCCCGGATGGACGGGCTGGGCCGAGTTATCTACGAAGAACAGGATCACATCGACGCCGACAATCTGACCGCCGTGCTTCAGATCTACGCCGCTCAATACAGCACCTGGAATAACGTGGAACAGGAAACCACTTACGACTACCTGGGTCATGAACCGTTGATACTCAACCGTCGCTTCACCTATGACGACTGGAATCAACAATGTGTGGTAACCGGAGACGACGGCGTACAAAACCACCAACATTTCGACCCCATCGGCAGTGACGACTACGCCGGGCCAATCCAGCGCAGCTGGTTACAATGTGGCAGCGACACGCCGGAAATCAGCAACTGCAGCGAAACCTGGCTGAACCTGTTCGGCAAACCGCAACAGATCAGCAGCCTGGACAGCAGTGAAAAGGTCACGGGCACGCAGTCATTCAAGTACGACGGGCTGGGTCGCTGCACGTGTCAGACTGACGAAGCCGGCTACAGCACGCAGTTCAGCTACGACGCCTGGTCGCGCATGATTACCACCACCCTGCCAGACGAGAGCGTGATCAATCGCAGTTACGCCACGCACAGCAGCGACGAGTTGGCGACGACGCTTGAGGTGGTTCACAGCGACGGTACGACCAGAACATTGGCAGGCAAACAGAACTTCGACGGTTTGCAGCGACTCACCAGCAGCACCGTCGGTCCGCGCGTGGAAAATTACGCGTATGAAGGTGACCGAAAACAGGTCAAGACCCGCACGACCGCCAAGGGAGAAGCGATCAACTTTACGTATAACCTGGCACTCACTGATCAGGCGCTTACCAGCACTGCGCCGGACGAAAACGCCGAATACGATTACGACGCCAAGAGCGCACGCTTGATCCGCGCTCATAATGATCAAGGCACACGCACTTACGATTACGATGCGCTCAACCGTCTGCAAGTGGAAAGCTGGATCGACAACCAGGGAACACCCTGGAAAACCCGCTATCAGACCTCCCTGCAAAAACGTCCGCTCAAGCGCACAGAGCTTGAAGAAGGTGCCAGCACCGGGCTCGATACGCTTTACCACTACGATGCTTTCGGCAGGCTCGACTGTATCGAACAAGGGACGCTGAAGGCTTCGATCACGTACGACGATTTTAGCCGGCCCGGCTCCGTTGTCACTCACGACCTGACCGCAGGGACGGCGCTTGCGACCCGCTTCGAATACGATCATCAGGGACGGGAAACGCTCAGGGCTCAGGCACTGAATCAACAGCCCGAGCGAATTCTTGAACAGGTCTGGCAAGCCGATGGTTTGCTGGCAAGCCGGCATTTGCAACAGGGCAGTGAAAGCCTGCTTCTGGAGAACTTTACCTATGACGCTCGCGGCCGCCTGACCTTGCACGAATGTTCAGGCAGTACGCTGCCCAGAGAAACCTGGCATCCCGTCGACACAGAGCCGCGGGAGATTATCCGCCAGCTGTTCACCTTCGATTCGCTGGACAACATCACTCTGGCCACGACCACGTTTGCCGACGATACGATTGAGCGGGCGTTTTTCACCTATGCCGTGCAGGACCCTTGTCAGTTGTCGGGCGTTACCTACCGCCCGTCCAGGGTCAGAAAAGATCCGATCACGCCGATGCTGGATCCGACATTCCGCTATGACGAAAATGGCAATCAGCTTAACGACGAGCAAGGACATACCTTGAGCTACGACAGCCAGAGCCGCCTGCTGGGTGTGCTGGACACTGCAGGCAGGTCGCTGAGCGAATACCGCTACGACAGCCATGACCACCTGGTGACGTCGCGACACGGCAGTGACAGCGAAACCCTGCGTTTTTATCAGGACCAGCAACTCAGCTGCAGCGTGCAAGACGACCGGCGCACGCACTACTTGTATCTGGGCGAGCAATCTCTGGGGCAGCAATGCGAAAACCAAGAGGACGAAACCCTGCTGCTGCTCACCGATCCGAACAACAGCGTGCTGGGCGAATGTCAGCAAGACACCCTCAGAACAGCCGTTTACAGTGCCTATGGCAATCGTCACAGCGATGAACCGCTGCTCACCACGCTGGGCTTCAACGGTGAAGTACGCGATGCCTCCAGCGGTTGGTATCTGCTGGGCAGAGGCTATCGGGCCTATAACCCTGTCCTTATGCGCTTTCACAGCCCCGACTCCCTGAGCCCTTTCGCAGCGGGTGGCGTCAATCCCTACACCTATTGCCTGGGTAACCCTATCGCCCTGCGCGACCCCACTGGCCACGATGCCAGCGTTCAAAGCGGTCGCTTGCGGCGGCCGGATGAGGGCGAGTTGTATCCAGGGTCGGCGGGTGGCGGAGGAGTAATGGGTTGGGTAGGCGTGGCAGTCGGTGCGTTCTTTACGGTAGTGGGTGTTGCATCGCTGGCGATGACAGCGGGTCTGGCGGCACCTGTTTCAATACCACTCATCGGCCTGGGAGTGGCCGAAACGACATCAGCGACCGTCGCCCTGGTTGCAACGACAGCGCTCACGGCAGCTTCCACTGCAGCAGGTGCGGTCAACGCGACCAATGGTGATCAGACTGCCGGAAGCATTGCCCTGTGGACAGGCGTGGCTGCTTTTGGAGTGGGCTTGGGCACAGGCGCTGCAAGTTCAGCGATGCGCGCGTTGAGCAAGCCTGTAAACGACAAGGGGATAAAAAACCTGATTCTTGTGGGAGTGTCGCGCGCGCCCAGCCCGGCAGGCTCACCAGGCTTAGCGGCGCGCGCGTCAAGCCGAATCCCCCAATCAGGCTCTCCAGCAGGATCTCTCTCAGCCGCCCCGGTAGCGGTCACGGCACCGGGCGTATCAAGTACCAGTGCCATTACGAGACCGGCTATGGACCCCACCCTGCTGGCGGGTGCCAAAGCAAAACTGCGCCCCGCCGCGCCGACACAGGCAGCGAACGCGGGGGGGCTGGATGAATTAAAACTGGCCACTCAAGCGCGCCTGGAGGGCAAAACTGCCAGTCAGGCAATAAAGGCGGCAGCCGCTGCTGAAGGGCCATCGGCAACATTGCTAAATGCTATCGCCAGGCATGCTGCGACCAGGGTAATAAGAAGCTGAGCACACTCATCAGTCAGGTGAGGATGATGACGCACCCTCACCTGACTGCTGTTCCGGCCTGCTCCGCATTTGGGCGGCCCGCAATGAAATGCAGGCACTGGCACCTGAAAACGTATCACGTTAAAAGCATGGCATATGAATTTACGCCAAAACATATAAGACATTTCCTACAACATTAGTCATAAAACCAGCTCATAAGACACCTGTGTTTGTGAGTGACTTCACACTAAACTCCCGCCCCGTCATGACAGTTAACACAAACAAAGCAATTGAACGACATCAATAGTTACATACACGCTGTGTAACTTGAAAATATATGTAACTTAAAACACCCTCAGGTATTTATCGTGAAAACAACTTTCTCTGCACTGGGCATTGCCCTGGCTGCTGCGCTGGCTGGCACCTCGGCGTTTGCAAATACTGGCACTATCAACTTCGAAGGCAAGATCACCAGCAGCACGTGCCCTATCGAAGTCGTCAACCCTGGCGATGGCGCAATTGGCAGTCAGGTGAAAATGGGCAGCGTCGACGCCTCCCGCTTTACCGCAGTCGGCCAGGAATACAGTGGCAAAACCTTCGTCCTGCGTTTGAATGACAAGGGCAACTGCAACCTGACCGGCACCGACGACTTTGCAAAAGTCACCTTCAACGGCGCTACGGACACCTCCGGGGACTACTTCGGGGTTGCATCGAGTACCGATGGCGCCAAAGGCGTTGCCATCGTGATCAAGGACAACAAGGGAAGTCCCATCAAGCCTGGCGAAGAGTCAGCGCCTTACAAGCTGATCGCCGGTGGGGTGACCGACATGATTTTCAACGCCTACTACCGCTCGACCGCAACGACTGTCACTGCCGGTGCTGCTTCGGCAGACGTGCAGTTTGTCGTTGCCATCAACTGATACTCCCCCTTTCGCTTGCCGTGTAGTGGCGCCCCGCGCGCCCTTATCGAAAGCATCGTCAATGCATCCAGGCCTCCACGGGGTCTGGATGCACAAGGTAAATTCTCATGTTCGGCACCCTCTGCAAGCAAGCTCCTGCTCCTGCCGTGCGTGCACGCGGCATCTGCATGACGTTGTTCATGCTGACCGCCTGCATGCCCGCAGCTCAAGCGGCATTGACCGTCAACGCGACTCGCGTAGTGTTTGCCAGCGACAAACGCAGCACATCGGTGATCATTTCAAACCCCAGCGACAGGCCGTTCGCGGTTCAGACATGGGTCAACACATCGGCCGACGACGCCACCACGCTGGTACCGTTCGCGCCATCGCCGACCCTGTTCCGCCTCAATCCCGGCAAGGAGCAACAGGTACAGATCAACGGCCTGCCCAATGATCTGCCTGCTGACCGCGAATCACTGTTCTATTTCAATGTGCAGGAAATACCTCAGGCCGACAGCGCGCAAGGCAACGTGCTGAATATCGCTCTGCGCACTCGTCTCAAGATGTTTTATCGCCCTGCCCGGTTGACCGACAACCCCACTGCACGACTGAAGGATCTGCAATGGTCGATCGAACGAACTTCAGACAAAACACAACTGACCGCCACCAACCCGTCCCCCTTCCACGTCTCCTTCATTCGCCTGGAAGTCACCGCTGGCGGCAAGACCGAAAAGATCAGCCAGCCCGTGATGCTCGGCCCGATGACCTCGCAGACCTATGAACTCAACGAGCTGCGCGCATCGCCTGGCACGCAGGTGGTGTTTTCCGCGATCAACGACTACGGCGGCTACAGCACGCCATTAACCCTCCCGGTCCGGCTGATCCCGTAAGACAGCGTCGATTTATTCCAGGACATTGAACATGCCCCTATTACCTGAACCCGGGTTCATACCAGTGCGCCTGCGTTTTATGCGTTCGTTGCTGGCTTATGGCAGCGGCGCGCTTATGCTGGATCCCAGTCCCGCGCTGGCCGCCATTTCGTTCCAGTCCGGCTTCCTGCGCCAGGGTCCGGGTTATTCAAGCGATGCGGCAGCCCAGGCACTTGATACGCTGGCCAATGCGCAGGACCTCGCACCTGGCAACCACTGGGTAGAAATCCATATCAACAGCCGTTACTTCGGCCAGCAGGAACTGCGCTTCGAAACCGACCCGCGGGGCGAGCAGCTGTTGCCGTGCCTTTCCCGAGCAATGCTCGAGCAGATGGGCTTGCGTCTTGAAGGCCTCGCCGATCCGGCATTGCTGGACGCCTCGTGTGTCGATTTGCTCGGGCTGGTCCCGGGATCACAGATCGATTTCGACGGCGGCAGGCTGCAATTGTCGATCTCCATTCCGCAGATCGCCATGCGCCGCGACACGTCCGGCCAGGTCGATCCGGCGCTCTGGGATTACGGCATCAATGCAGCATTTTTCAGCTATCAGGCCTCGGCACAACAGACTTCCGGTGCTGAAAGGGGCCGACGCAACAGCGCGGACCTGTACCTCAACAGCGGCATCAACCTCGGCAAATGGCGGCTGCGAAGTAATCAAAGCGTGCGCCATGATGAAGAAGGAAGGCGTGAATGGACAAGGGCCTACGCCTATGCTCAACGCGATCTTCCCGGTACTCATGCAAACCTGACGGTTGGCGAAACACACACTGGCGGCAATGTCTTCCCGAGCCTGCCGATCAAGGGCGTGCTGATCAACACCGACGAAGAAATGCTCCCCGATGCGCTGCAAGGCTACGCGCCGGTCATCCGCGGAGTGGCGCAAAGCAGAGCCAAGCTGGAAGTGCTGCAGAACGGTTTCCCGATCTATTCAACCTACGTCAGCGCAGGCCCTTACGAGATCGATGACCTGACTACCGCAGGCAGTGGTGAACTGGAAGTCGTGCTGACCGAAGCCGATGGCCAGGTCCGGCGCTTTACCCAGCCCTACTCCACCCTTGGCAACCTGTTGCGTGAAGGCGCCTGGAAATACAGCGCAGCCATGGGTCGCCATAACGGCATCAACGCAACCGAACAACCCTGGCTATGGCAGGGCACGCTGGCAGTGGGTACCGGCTGGAGCTCGACGCTCTACGGTGGCCTGCTGACCAGCGACATTTACCGCGCCACAGCCCTGGGGATATCCAGAGACATGGGGGGGCTGGGTGCATTGGCATTTGACGTGACGCATTCGGATGCGCAAATCGACAAACCCGGCCAGGCTAGCGTGCAAGGCATGAGTTACGCGTTCAAGTACGGAAAGGCATTCGCGACCCGGACCCACCTGCGCTTCGCCGGTTATCGCTATTCCACCCAAGGGTATCGGGACTTTAACGAAACACTGCGCCAGCGCAGCGACAGCACGATGTTCAAAGGCAGCCGCCGCAGTCGCCTTGAAGCCTCCCTTCATCAACGACTCGGAGACCGCAGCAGCGTCAGCCTGACGCTGTCCCGGCAGGATTACTGGGGCATCAACCATGAGCAACGTCAGTTCCAGTTCAACGCCAATACCCGGTATGCAGGCGTTACCTACAACTTCTATGCGTCGCAGTCGCTGAGCGATGCATTTAACAGTGGCAACGACATGCAAGTGGGGCTTAGCGTGTCGATGCCTCTGAGCATCGGGCGCTCAAGCAATGCGACCTTCGATTTGCAAAAAAGTGGCGACCGCCACAGCCAACGCGCCAGCCTCAGCGGAAGCCTGGACGACAATCGCCTGAGTTATCGTACGAGCCTGAGCAACGAAGACGGCCGCCGACAGAGCGCAGGTATCGCGGCAAGCTATCAGGCCCCGTTCGGCAGCATCGGCGCAGGGATGACCCAGGGCAGTAATTACCGCAGCACGTCGGTCAACGCCAGCGGTGCCGTGTTACTGCACGCCGATGGCGTTGAACTGGGCCCCAACCTGGGCGATACCATCGCATTGGTTCAGGTTCCGGATACGCCGGACGTCGGCGTTTTTAACGCGATCGGGGTCAGGACAGACAACCGGGGCTACGCGCTTGTCCCGTACCTGCGCCCTTATCGTTACAACCAGATCGCCCTGCTGACCGATCAACTTGGCCCCGAAGTGGAAATCGACAACGGCAGCACTCAGGTCGTGCCGGCTCGCGGCGCTGTGGTCAAAACCGTCTTTGCCGCGCGTGAGGTCACTCGATTGATCATCAACGCACGGGCCAGCGATGGCCAGCCACTGCCATTCGGTGCGCAGGTCAGTGATGAACATGGAAATCTCATGGGTATCGCAGGCCAGGGCGGGCAGATTCTGCTGTCCACAGGCATGCAACCGCAAAGCCTCAACGTGCGATGGGGCAATCAATCAGCCCCCCAATGCCGCCTGCACATCGACACCGCCCGCATGCCTGTGGCCAAAGGTTATCGAGTGCAGGAACTGACGTGCAACCCATGAAGGCAGTGAAGGTGCAGTCACGTTACCGTCCCATCAGGAAAACGCTTATGAACACCGCTTCTCAATGCCTGGCCTATGGTCTCATGGCCTTGGGCGCCAGCCATTTCAGCATCGCAATGGCCGGTGAACCCCAACAAAATCCAAGCAACGAATGCTACTGGCGCACAGCCCCGGGAATGAAAGACTTTCGTCGAGACATCGGTGCACTTTATGTCGCCAGGGACGCAAAAATCGGTTCGGTAATCGGCAGCGTCAACATGAGCGCGATCACACCGGATCCAGCTGGCCTGGAGGTGGCATGCATCAATGACGGCACCGCGCTGCTTGAGTTCCGGGCAGTTGCAACGGCACCCGTGTTTCCTGGCGTGATAGACCCGATCAACGGGGAGGATGTGACCGGCAAGATATTACAGACCAATATCCCGGGCGTCGGCGTGCGGACCAGACTGGGCATTCCATTAACCCCCCCTCCCGGTGGCCCGTGCAACAACTGTTTCATCCCTGTGGACGGCGACCCGACAGTGCCCTACCTTGGCATTCACGATCATCGGCCAATGATAAGTGCTATGAGGATTCTGCACCTGAGACATGAGGTCACGCTGGTAAAGACCGGGCCTATCCCCTCCGGCCCGCAGTTACTGGATGGCGGCGAGCTGTGGAGCGGCAGTGTTACGCCGCTGGGCAAGATCATGAGTTTCGGCCTGACAGGCACCGTTCACCAGGCCCAATGCAGCGTCGGTGCCAATGCGGTGAGCGCCGATCCTGTCCAGCTCGGGGAATGGGACAGCGCGGACTTCACCGGCCCTGGCTTTACCACCACGGCGGTACCTTTCAGCATTGCCCTGAGCAATTGCGAAACCGATACCGCCCCTGGCACAGGTTTCGTCGCTACCGCTCATATCCAGCTCGATGGCGTTCAGGGATCAATGCCGGTAGAACCGACTAATAGCGGTGTTTTCAGTCTGACCAGCGACTCTACTGCCCAGGGCATAGGCATCCAGATCCTCAAAGCAGATGCCATCACGCCGATGGAGCTGCTAACTGAAGTGCCGTTGTCTGCAATCAGTCCGGGCAACACCGTGCTCAACTTTCACGCCCGTTTCTATCAGACCGATGCCAACAGTGCGATCCGGCCAGGCCTGGCCAAAGGGGCGTTGAGTTTCACCATGACCTATAAGTAACCCGCCAGCACAACTGTGTTTACCGTCAGGGATAAAGGGTCGGCGTCAAGGAAGGAAACCGCTGCCAGGTGAGTTTCGCATCGAAACTCACCCTGACTCTAACCTCGAGCACACCGCCAATTTTAAAGCGTTGCAGGTCCGCCTTGAAAATATGGCCGACCGCGATAGTGGTAGCCTCTCCCGGTACTGGATACTCCGTCACCACCGGAACCACTACCAGAGCACCGGCGTTGTCAGTGCCACGCACTTCAATACTGACGAACTGATCAGGCCCCATGAATGACCACCTGGCGAGTGTGAAACTGGCCTTTCCTCCAGTGGCAATGCCGCCCAGACTCAGCTGCCCGCCCGTTACCTTGTCGCACTGCACAACAGGAAAACCCTCGATTTTCGACACGCTTAAGGTATGTACCCTTGACACATGCGGAAGTTCGACACCGCTTTCAAACACCTCGTAGTACACAGGAATCGACTTGTCGAAATGCTGCGCAATGTGTGTGGAGGGAATGGTGAACAGGGCTGATTCTGCCGGTTCTGTGCGATAGGCGCCCACAGTACCCGGCTCTCCCCATTGCACACGGACGGTTTCACCGGGGTAGATCACAGCGGCGTCAGGTATTTCCACATGAGCGCCCTTCAGCGCGTCATAGGGGTTGAGCGTGCTTGAACTCGACCCTGACGTTTCGGTGATGCGGGGTGCAGGCAGTACCCGTGGAACGGGCTGAGCCGAAACCTGGAGCAACGCCGGCTGTGAAAATGCGCTGACATTCCCTGCCCGGTCCCTGAGTGTGTAGAAGGCGTAACGCTCCCCGTCGCCACTGGCAATAATCATGCTGCCAGGATATTCAACAGACAGTGGCTGGGTTTCACCACGTAGCAAAAGCCGACTATCCACCTCATCGCCAGGCTGTACATTCAACGGATTGCTATTCCAGTACCACGTGATGACATCGCCCGGCTTGCAATCCTGATAAACAGGGACCTCTGCGACCAGCTGCTGGCCGTGGTCGGTCAGGTATTGCTCCGTGACAGTAGTCGTGTCGAATTTCAATCGTTCAATGACAGCGGTAAGAGGTGGCGTGAGGTCGATCGTGATGGCTTTTTTTTCGGACTCTGAAGTCTCGCCATTAGTCGTTGTCAGTTGATACCAGACGTCGTGAATGCCTTGAACCAGATAGAGGGTCGGCACTTCAAACACGCGACTGTCTGGAGGAATCACAGGGTAATCCTCGCTTTTAAACTCTCGCTCCTCAATCACATGAGTGCTGATCCCGGTGCGCCAATACAACGTCAGTAGCGTCTTGGTGCCGGGGATGGGGATGTATTCCCATTCGGGAATTTCAACAGGCAAATCCCTGACAGCCGCGCCTGCAGGTAGCAGATTCGTTTCATCCCAATCGGCGCTGTCAGGTAGCAACGCAGCCACCACCGGGGGTGGCAGAACTTGTTCCGTGTTCGTCATTTTGAACGCTCCATGTATATCCCCTGAGAGGGATCCTTATCCTTTACCAGAGCTCATTTAACACCCTAGCCCTGCATGACGACACTGTCAGAATTGCGAGGTTCTAAAGCCGCAAAAAAAGGCCATGACGACCTTTTTTCAATAGTCTTACCAGTTATAACGCAAGCCTACCGTGGCACCCCAGGGTTGCTCTATACGATTGCCGCGGCTGTAATCGACATCGGCATGAACCTGCCACTTTTCCGATACTGACATCGCGACGCCCGCTCCCAGTTCGCCACGGGAACCCGACAAGTCGTTATTGAAGCGGTTGTCATTGACCCGCACTTCATTTCGATCCATGAACTCATGAGCCAGTGCCGCACGGATGTAGGGCTGCAGAACTCGCCCGTCGCCTACGTCGAAGTTGCGTCCTGCCGTTGCCCCCGTTTTGGCCAGCAAGGATCCGGTTCGCTCGCCTTCCGCACGCATGCCGTTGGACAGTTGATAATCCTTGCCGCTCAAAACCAGGCCAGACACCTGACCGAACGGCTCGATGAAGTACCCATTCGCCAGATTGATATGCCGACCAAATTCCAGAGAGGCGCCCAGACCATTGGTGTCGTAGTCGCTTCTGGCCTGCTGCCCGTCACTCATGCTGACATCGGCCGTGTTGCGCAGGTGATTCAACTTCACCACACCGTCAAAATAATAGCCGCTCTGCTGATCCAGCCAGGTTGCGTAAGCCCCGGCATAGTAGCTGTCGACCTTCGCGCTGGTACCGCGCTGCAGGTCCAGATCCGATTTGCTGTAGCCTGCCATCAACCCTACCAGCCATTGCCCGTCACCGAATGGCAGCGGCGCGTCAGCACCGAGGCTCACACCGCTCATGGACTGTCGATAACCTACACCTGCACTTTGTTCGACATCGTAGCGGCTGCCATAAGCGCGCATCCAGCCCCCGGCATTTCCGGGACTGCTGCGCAATTCACCCATGCGGGTGCGCAGTGTAGTCAGCTCGCCATACCAGATCGTCGGTGCAGCATTGAACAGTGCGAGAACCGAGCTTGCGCCTGGGCTGATGATCTTCTGCGACGCATCCAGATACCAGTCATTACCTTGCTGTACCAGATCGTAGGACCAGGTTCCCTGATCGACCGGCCCGCCCAGCAGGCTGAATTGCGCATCACCTGCGCCAATATGCACCATGTGCAGACTGGCCTCGCTCAACGGTTCTTCACCGCTGGCGGTCACCGCGAGTTGATGGCTGCCACTGGCGTTGCCAGTGACTTCCAGATAATCATTCAGTTTTTGAGCAAAGTCGGCCTTCATGGCGAAAGTGCCGCTTCCCGACAAATTGTCCACCGACAATGTGTAGAAAGCGTTCGATTCGCCAAAGCGCACCGAACCGCCCGCCATTGACAGATTTTCCACCTTGCCGTCGCCGGTCATGATCCATTGTGCGTTGCTGTTGATCGCAACACGCTGCACGTTTTGCAGGTTGCCGGTCAGGGTGGCGGAATTCTGCAGAACCAGATTGGCAGTGGCGCCCTGTTGCGCAACCACGTCCCCGATCAGGCGGCTGTTGTCCACCTCCATGTTCGCAGCCGCGATGCCGGTGACGTCCAGCAAGACCCCGTTTGCCCCCTGTAAAGTAGAGCCGTTGTTCACGTAAATCTCGGCGATTGTGGACTCCAGACCATAGTCGCCCACCAGAATGGCCGCGCCAGTCGTGCCTTGCACGGTCGCGCCGTCGAGAATCAGCTTGTTGGGCATCGACAGATCATTACCAGGGTTGATGCCCACACCGTTGCCACCACTGATCGTGCCGCCATAGACGGTCGCAGACCCGTTACCCATCTGCAAGCCCACGGTGCCGCCACTGATCTGAGAGTCGCGCGCGGTGAACTCGCTCCGCGAACCAAGCTGTACGCCAATCAAGTTACCGCTGATGGTGCTGGCCTGGACAGTGGCGCTGGAGCCTGTCGGATCGGTGCTGACGCGACCTATCGATAATCCCGTCGTTGTACCTGTAATCGTACTGCCGACAACGTCGGCAATGGAGTTGAGCAATAGAACACCTGAACCGGTACCGGCTACGCTGGAGCCATTGAGCACCACGGCCGACCCCTGCTCGACAACGACATTGAGCGTCCCTGCACCATTGGCCGTCAGCGTGGCCCCGCTTGAAACACGATAATCGGTTACCGGGGTCGTACCATCAATGGTCTTGTCAGACCTGACGGGCTCAGCAAAGACCTCCTGGCCGGACAGCAGGAGTGGCAAAAAAGCCAAAGGCCTGAATAAAAACAAAAGGATCAGGCGACCACCAGGCAGCGGGGGATTGTTCATTTAAGGCATCTCCAGACTACGAAATGCTGGCCCACCCTCAAGCGAACCAGTCAATAACGAAAGGGTGCCAATAGTAGATAGATCCTCCCCTATCTTCTGTCGGACCGGTCCATATTACTTGTGGGACTTCTCCTACAAGTAAAATGCTATTCAAATGATGGTCTGCCGGGATCATCCTGCCCGACAGACTTTTTCGCTATAACACTCAGGGAATTTCTGGCAGTGAAGTTATGTTACATGTTCCACTCGCTTCTTCCAGGCCCTGAATGCCGACAATGGTATCGACGTACTGTGACTCAACTTCTCCATTGTTGATATTAAGCGTGTAAACCACACGAGCGTAGGCCCAGCCGTTCGCCGAATCCTCCTGTGCTGGCAGAATGTACTGATCATACGGTTGTACAAACCATTCTATGCCGGCCAGATCTGCACCTTCTGCAATTTCAATCTTCTCGGTCAGCTCAGTGCCGAGTATGTCCGCAATCTGGTCTGCCTCTTTCAACACCCATTTGAGGGTGATCTCTTGTTTTGCGACCAAAAAGCCGGAGGGTGGAATACTGACCCTGTAACCAATAAAGCCATCACTTTGACGCTTACGCAAAGACGCGCAATTAAGCATTGAAGCAGAGCCGACAGCGGAAATATCGGGAAAGGTAGCGGCGATCAATATGATCGGCACTGCGTCAACCAGTACTGGCGTTTCAGCTGACCTCTGAATATTAATAAAATCCGGATGAGTCACAGTGTAGTACACCGGTACGGTCCCTGGGCCACCGACCTCAATCTCATTCCACGTAATGTTCAGCTCGATTTCATCTCCAGCGCTTTCATTGCCGTTCAGCGTAGCCGTCTGCGCAATTGCCACCCCCTTCCAGTACATCGTAATGACTTCACCGGATCTGGTCGGGCTATAGAGCGTCACTATAGCCTTCGCATCCTTATCCTTGTCGGCGGCAATCAGGTGGTTATCCTCGCCCGACTCACCCCTTACAAGTACCGGGAGAAGAGCGGGATTGACCGGATTCGGATCCGTCGGGTTCACCGGACCCGGGTGGGCAAGGTTGACGGTTACTTCGATCGCAAGGGGATCCGGCAACGCAAAAGGCGTCGTGCCGCGCATGACCGTGTAGGTGACCGGAACGCTAACGTCGTAGGGGGTTACGGCGGGCATCGTGTATTCGGCATTCAGATGCTCCCAACTGACATCTACCGTTACTGGAAAAGGGTTGTCTCCTTCACCGATGCGCTTTGCCGTCAACAGGGTTGCTCCCCAGGTGACCACGACTTGGTCGTCGGGATGGAATTGTTCAAAAGCAGGAATCTCTACTGCCACACCCCGATTGGCGTCTTCCAGGTCGACAAACCCGTCAGCAGCCAGTGGAACGACAGGCGATTTCAGATTGATGGGCAATGGCCCTCTGGCGACCCGAACGGTCCGCACCCGCGAAACACGACTGCGGTTTCCTGCCTTGTCGAACAGTTCATAAGCTACATAATGATCCCCGGAGGCGTAGCGTTCCACCAGGTCGCGGGGTATCAACATCTGTCGACTTGCTGGCAGGAGCTCGAATATATCCGGATTGATGGGTTGATCGGCAGGCGGGACCTTATCCGACCAGATGATCGCAACCTTGACAAAGTCCTTTTTGCTTTCCTCAAATTCAGGCACTGTCACTATGACGCCGCCGTTAGCGTCAAGAGAGGCATCGTTGACTTGTCCCGGATCCTCCATGGCAAGCGGATCTTCGTTGCCGTAAGGAGGAATACGGTCCAGCGTGATCGGCTGAGGATCAGCATACTGCACCTCGTTGTCGTTCCAGGGTTTGACCCCATGCCTGAAGTGCAGCAAGCCTTCGAGTTGCGCGAACTGGCTTTGCTCGATAGCTCTCTGCAAAGGAAACGTTTCCGTGATGGGCGTCGTCAACGTTTCTATCGAAATTGAAATGAACTCACTGACGGAATCGGGGCGCCACTCAAGATGAAGTTCTTCTGTGAAGCCGGCTGGCGGTTGGCTTTGCCGCCAGTCCCCCACCGTGATGGCGAGGTCGCTTGCAAGTGCGCTGACGGGCAGCAACCCGTCAGCATCTCCGTCAATTACATCGATGACGGTGACAGGTTGCAGTGGTAAATCAGCGTTCCTGTTCAGCACTCTTTTTTGCTTTGCGTAATTGTCGCGTACCTGCTGCGCAAGCAGCGGTTGGTATTTCTTCGAATCCATGATGAGCATCTCCTGAATGGCTTATCGCAGACGGCAGAAGCCTTGTGGAACGTGCCGCCTGGCATGCCAGTGGACAACCACTGCAAGCCAGGCACAACTCTCGAATTTGCTAGCTTGACAGCCGTGCAAATCTGGTCTCATCGAAGACACGGAAAAATGTGTCCGAATTGATACAGTGATGACATGCACACGACATTTCATATCGACACGATTGCGCACCGCGCGCCAGCCAGCCGATACCCGGTCACAGGCAGCCAGTGAGACAGCGAAGGCCTATGCAAGTACTTACCGACAGTCCGGCCGATGAATCGGCCACCGAACAGCGATGGACTACCCGCGCTCTGATCGTCGATGACGACGTAGCGATCCGTGAGTTGCTGTGCGATTACCTGAAGCGTTTCAACATTCAGGCACGCGGCGTGACTGACGGCGCCCAGATGCGCCTGGCCCTGGACGAAGAAAAGTTTGACGTAGTGGTGCTTGACCTGATGTTGCCCGGTGAAGACGGTTTGTCGCTTTGCCGCTGGCTGCGCAGCACATCCGACATCCCTATCCTGATGCTGACGGCTCGTTGCGAGCCGACTGACCGGATCATCGGCCTGGAGCTGGGCGCCGATGATTACATGGCCAAACCGTTCGAGCCGCGCGAGCTGGTCGCGCGCATCCAGACCATTCTGCGTCGGGTACGTGACGAACGCAGCGATCAGCGCTCCACCATCCGTTTCGACGCCTGGCGCCTGAACAGTGTCTTGCGTCAACTGACAGCGGCCGATGGCCTGGTTGTACCGCTGTCCAACGCCGAGTTCCGGCTGCTGCGCGTTTTTCTCGAAAGACCTCACCGGGTGCTGAGCCGCGAGCAACTGCTCGATGCTGCCCGAGGCCGCTCGATAGAAGCCTTTGACCGCAGCATCGATTTGCTGGTCTCGCGCTTGCGTCAGAAACTGGGGGACGACCCGAAAAATCCGCAGTTGATCAAGACCGTACGTGGCGAAGGCTATCTGTTCGATGCCAGGGAGCTGGGTTGATCCGCAGGTTCGATACGCTATTTGCCCGACTGTTCGGCGGAGCGCTGCTGGCGATCATGCTCGCGCACTTGCTGGCGTTCATCTGGTTCACGCAATACGGCATGCGCCCACCTCCTGAAGACCGCCCGGATGCGCAGCATGCACAGGACGATCGAGGGCAACGGCACAGGCCGCCGCCGGGTGGTCCGCTGGTGGTGCTGTTCTTTCAGTTCGTCACCCTGATTGTTGCCGCGTGGTACGGCGCCAAAGCGCTGGCCCGCCCGGTACAGCGCCTTAGCGAGGCAGCCGAGCGGCTCAGTGAAAATCTCGACAGCCCGGCACTGGAGATCATCGGCCCCAAAGAAGCCCGGCAGGCTGCGCAGACGTTCAACCTGATGCAGCGCAAGATCCGTGAACAGATGCAACAACGCGGACGCATGCTCGCTGCGGTATCCCATGACCTGCGCACGCCCCTTTCGCGGCTCAAGCTGCGCGTCGAACAGATTGAGGAACCGAAGCTGCATGGCCAGATGACTCAAGACCTCAACGACATGATCAGCATGCTCGACGCCACGCTCGCCTACCTCAACGAACATCGGCGAAACGAGGGCTTGCAGCAGTTCGACTTGCAGGCGCTGATCGAGTCACAGGCCGAGAATGCCCAGGACAATGGCGACGACGTGCAGTACGAAGGCCAGTGCAAGCCGCTCAAAACGCAGCCGATGGCACTGCGCTCGTGCCTGCAGAATCTGGTCGACAACGCGCTGCGCTATGCCGGTAGCGCGCATATCGTGATCGAGGACAGCCTCGAGCGCGTGCGCATATCGGTGGTTGATCACGGACCGGGCATCGCGCCTGAGTTTCACGAGACGGTATTCGAACCGTTCTACCGTCTGGAAAGCTCGCGTAACCGCAACTCGGGCGGTATCGGCATGGGCATGAGCATCGCCCGAGAAGCCGCCCGGCGGATCGGCGGTGATCTGACGCTGGCGCAGACGCCGGGCGGCGGCCTGACGGCGATACTGAACCTGCCACGTCTGTGACGCACTCTGTGAGTGCGAACAATGGCCAGCGTGATATCAGCAGTCTCTCCAGCCAAACCAGTTAGACCGTGCAACCATTCCGTGCTTGGAAACCACTGCGAAAACGTTCGCCGTCAGCGGCTGCGGGCACGCTCGCTGCCGACCCAGTCGGTCAACAGGCTGTACGCGACTGCCAGCAGCGTCGGGCCGATGAACAGGCCGATGAAGCCGAAGGCAAGCAACCCGCCGAACACACCCAGCAAGACGATTACCAGCGGCAGATTGCCGCCCCTGCTGATCAGGTATGGCTTGAGCACGTTGTCCACGCCACTGATGATGAACATCCCCCAGATGCCCAGAAATATCGCCATGCCGTACTCGCCCTGCCAGACCAGCCAGGCAGTGGCCGGCAGCCAGACCAATGGCGGACCCATCGGGATGAGACTGAACAGAAAGGTCAGAATACCCAGCACCAAGGCACCGGGAATACCGGCGATCAGAAAGCCGATCAGCGCCAGTACCGCCTGGGCCGCTGCCGTCCCGATGACCCCGTTGACCACGCGTTGCACCGTGCCGGCGACCAGATCCAGATAATACTGGGCGCGCTCGCCGATCAGGCGTTCCAGAAGGCTGAGCACGAAGGCGGCCAGGCGCGGACCGTCCCTGTAGAAGAAGAAGGCGAAGACGATGCTCAGGGTCAGTTCCAGAATCCCGCTGCCGATCTGCGCACTGCGTGCCAGAATCCAGTTACCGACCTGCCCCAGGTGTGGTTTGAGCGTCGCCATGAACGCCGCGCCTTGCTGATCGATGGTGGTCCACAGCGCTACCAGCCGTTCGCCCACCAGCGGAATACCTGCCAGCCATTGCGGTGGATCAGGCAAGCCGTCGACCTGAATGTCCTTGATCAGGCCGGTTGCGTCACGCACATGGTCGGCGAGATTGAAGCCCAGCCACACCAGCGGCGCCGCGACCAGCAGCATCCAGCACAGGCACATCACCAACGCAGCCAGCGACTCTCGACCCTTGAACCAGCGGGTCAGCAAACGCATCAGCGGCCAGCTGGCGAAGGCCAGCACCGCGCCCCATACCAGCGCCGACCAGAACGGCGCCATCACCCAGAGACAGGCACCGAACAGCGCCAGCAGCAGAATCTGCACCAACAGACGGTCATTGTTGAACATGCGCTATCCACTAAAAAGGATCGGAGGGAGCGAGCATAATGGCGAACCTGCCTGTCCGCCATCGCTGTTCTAGCGGATAACCTCGATCTTGAGCCCCTTCCCTTCATTGACGCCTGCCTCGAGCCGGGCGGCGCGAACGCCTTTGGCGATCAGGGCTTCAAGCCAGGGGCTGGCACTGGGCCCGGACACCGTGGCGCGCAGGCTGCTGTCCAGGTTCAGGGCGCGGGAAACAAGGGTCACCCAGGCATCCTGTGGTTCGCCGCTCAGGCGGGGCAGTTCCAGCTTGCCGGTGCTTCGCAATTGGCGCAGCAAGGTGGCCGAGGTCGGCAGCAGTTCGCCCAGTGGCGCGGAGGATTCAAACTGCTCGACGTGCAGGTAGGCGCGGCGGTTGCCACGGGTGATGCTGTAAAGCGCTACCAAAGTGTCACTGCGCGGCTCTGCCAGACGCAGCAGCAGGTAAGCCTGGCGGTCATCCGCGCCATACAGTTTGGCGTTGCCGAACACTTCGTTGGCCCACAGGCTGCTTTCTCCGCAGTCGCGCGCCTGACACCAGAACAGCAGTTCGGCTCCCTGCTGCTGCAAGGATTCGCGAGCTGCGGTGAAAGCGTCGTCGGAAGTCCGCTCGGCAGGTAGTTGATAGGTGACCGACGTCAGATTGCCACGCGCACTGACCTGGCCGTCGAAACGCAACTGGCCGCTGATCTTGCGGATCGAGCCCATGGGGTAGACGCGCTCAAGCTCGGCAGCCGGGCGATAATCGACGAATTCCGTGTCGGCCAGACGCGGCAGAATCTGCAGATCACTGCTGCCTGTTACATCTGCGGCACAGAGCCCGGCGCTGAACATCGACAGGCACAAGGCGACAACGGGAGCACTTGATAAACGCATGAGTGCTCTCATTGGCAGGCAAGCAGGGAACGAAAATATAAAAGATCGCCGGCAAGGCGGTCACGAGAGGCTGCAGATTGATCCATCACGGTTGACTCCTGTTTCAACCCGCCCAGCGTCGGCAGTTGCCGGGCTCAAGTCAAGAAGCAGCGAAGAAGCGATTGATACAGTGTGCAACAGAGCTTGCACCCTGCTCATCGTCCAGGTGCAGGTGATGGCCACCCTCAAGCTGCACGACGTCGAAAGGCAGACCGGACAGCATGAGCTGGTTTTTCGCCAGCATGCCGCCCGTAGCGACCAGCAGTTGCGTCGGGCAACGGATAGCGTTGACGAAAGACATCGCCTGCTGATGTGTAAGACGTATCGCAGAAGGCAATGTCAGGCGACCGTCACTGCGCCAGGTATAGCCGCCGGGCACCGGCATCAGGCCGCGCTGCGCAAGTAATTCGGCAGCCTCGCGACTGACCGGGAGGACGCCTTTCATGCGCGCCTGAACAGCGCGTTGCTGATCCTCGTAAACCGGCTTTTTCTTGCCTGACAACCTGAGCTGCGCCTGCAGAGCGGAGCCCATCCGCTCGGCGGCGGATTCAGGGTCGCCGGTCAAGGGAGTCAAACCATCGATCAGGGCCAGCCGAGTGACACGCTCCGGCAACGACCCGGCCAGCAATACCGAAATGATCGCGCCCAGCGAGTGGCCCATCAGGGCGAAGCGCTGCCAGCCCAGTTGCTCGGCGACCTGCAGCACTTCAAATACATAGTCGGCCAGCGCATAGGATGCCCCGGCAGGCCGATGCTCTGAATGACCATGCCCGGCCAGATCGAGCGCCACGATGCGCAGGCTCTCCAGTTGCGGCGCCAGCCGGGCAAAGCTGTTGGCGTTGTCGAGCCAGCCATGCAAGGCAATCACCGGCTGGCCGTCCTCGGCGCCGTAAAGGTGAGCAGCGAGTTCGATATGCCCCAGATTGAAACGGACTTCCTCCACGGTAAACGTCACGCCGTCACCCTTGAAGCGCTACGCGCGCCCCAGCGAGCGAGCAGCGTTTTGAGCAGCAATGCCGTTTCATCCGGTCGTTCAAGGGGAAACATGTGCCCTCCGGGCATGGTCAGGTATTCGCCTTCGCGCATGCGTCGGGCCAGATAGCCATGATGAGGCATGATCACCCGGCTGTGTTTGCCTCGCACCATGGCCAGCGGTACCTTGAGTTCCCGTGACGGCATGGGGCTGGTGTGCGGGATGCTGCGGTAGATGCTGATCTCGGTCGCCGGGTCGAAGCGCAGACGCCACTGCCCGCCGTCCTCGCGCAGACCGTGTTGCAGGTAGGCGGTCAGGCAGTCGGGATCGAAGCGGCTGAACAGGGTCTTGCCAGCGAAGTAGGCGCGTGCCGACTGCAGATCGTCAAACGCCTCACGACGCCCCAGGGTACGACCCGCTGGCGTGATTCGGTCGATAAAGCCCAGGCGCTTGGCGGCGCGGATGAACAACTGATCAGCCAGCCCCAGCACCGGCGAGTCGAGCATCACCACGCCCCGGTAGAGTTCCGGGCAGCGCAATGCTGCATGCAGATGCAACACGCCGCCGAGCGAGTGCCCTACCCCCCACACCGGGCCCGGCTGCTCATGAAGATGGTGGATCAGCTCATCGACCAGATTCAGCCAATTGTCATCCACCGGAAAACGCGGGTCATGGGCGTGTTGCTCAAGATGAACCACCGAATACTCCGGGGCCAGCGCGCAAAACAGCTTGCTGTACGTCGCCGAAGGGAAGCCATTGGCGTGAGCAAAGAACACGGGTTGCGACATGCCAATACTTCCATGAGCGGGCGAGTCACGATTGTGCCAAGTTGCTTCGCGGATCGGCAATGACTGGAACCGCCATCGCAGGTGTCACTCCGGCCATCAGGATTACCTTGATAAGGTGCTCGGAGCGACGTGAACGCCTATAGCGTGTGTACGAGCCGGTCCAGGCTGGCCTTTATACAAGCGACCTGAAAGCCAGAAGATTGACCGACCAGAGCCTTGGCTTCAACAGCGAGCTTTAATAGCCAAAAACACTCAATTGACTGGAGGCTCTTTGCCGTGCGGTACCACGGCAACCGTCAAGCGTGAAATGCAGCTTGGCTTGCCTTCGTCGTTGCTGATACGGATGTCCCATACATGGGTGGTCCGGCCTATGTGTACGGGTCTGACCACACCGGTGACACGTCCGCTACGCACACCACGCAAATGGTTGGCGTTGACCTCCAGCCCGACGCAGAAATACTTGCTCGGGTCGACGATCAGGTAACTGGCCATCGACCCCAGTGATTCGGCCAATACCACGGATGCGCCGCCGTGCAGCAGCCCGAAAGGCTGATGGGTACGTTGATCGACCACCATGCTGGCTGTCAGAGAGTCATCGGTGAATGCTTCAAAACGAATATCCAGCACTTCACCAATGGTGTTTTTTTGAGCCGCCATAAGGGCTTCGATATCGGGAGCCTGACGCCATATGCTCATGCTAAATCCTTTTCCCGGGAGAGCCGCATTCGCGGCGGTCATTCATTGTGCGCACAGACCGTTCAGACGTGCCTGACGCTGTTGAGGCGCATCC
Source organism: Pseudomonas sp. PvP027 (assembly GCF_017833005.1). Lineage (NCBI taxonomy): Bacteria > Pseudomonadati > Pseudomonadota > Gammaproteobacteria > Pseudomonadales > Pseudomonadaceae > Pseudomonas > Pseudomonas sp. PvP027. Next base: position 1,042,528 of record NZ_JAFIBK010000001.1, read on the forward strand.
CGCCTGCCACTGCGAACTCGCCTTCCAGCTCGGCAAGACTGGCAGTGCTCATGGGCTCGGCCTGCTGCGGACTGCCGTGCGCCAGTACCCCGATCAGTTCGCCCACCAGAGGCTGATGGCTGACCAGCAGCACTTCATCGACACCCAGCTTGTCCAGTTGCGCCAGCACTTCGCGCGGGCTGCTGTCGGGTGTAAGCCAGGGCGCAGTGACGATCGAGTCATCGAATGCCAATGACTGACGCACCAACTCGGCAGTCTGTTGTGCACGTACGTAGGGACTGGCAATGATCCGTTGCACGGGCTTGTCTGTCAGCTGCAGCGCACTTTTCTGCACTTCCTCACGCCCGTGTGCCGTCAACTCGCGCTCGGCATCACTGCGCGCCCGCGACTGCGCTTCGCCATGACGCAATACCCAGACCTTCATGGCTTTGGCTCCTCACCGCGCACCGGCTGTACCGCTGACGAAACATGATGGGCCGCCTCGCCTTCGGGCGCACGCGGCGCCGGCCAGTCGCCGAAAGGCCAGGGTTTGTGGTCACTGTGAAACGTCCCGAAACGACCGATCTGCGCCAGGTACTGGCTGATGCTGTCGCCGAAGTTCATCAGGCCGCCATTCGGTGCGCCGTAGATCAGGCGATAGACCAGTTGCACCAGCACCACACCCGCCAGAATGATCTGCGCGACGTGCCATACACCCAGAAACAGCAGCATCCATAGAATGCGCAGCAGGATCGATTCGTTGTGCTGGATTTTCGACTCGTTCAAGACCTTCTCCTGATCAGACTGAATTCAATTAAAGCCGGTAATCGAAATGAAATCGACGTCCGTCTTGGGCTCGGCCCGCATCAGCGCCTCGATGACCTGGCTGAGCGTACGGCCTTCAAAAAGAATCGCATGCAGCCCGGCGACCAATGGCATATAGACCTGCACTTCCTGCGCTTTTACCTTGAGCACCTTGAGGGTGTTCACGCCCTCGGCCACCTCGCCCAGGCGCGTGACCGCTTCGTCCAGCGTCAGCCCCTGACCCAGCGCAAACCCGACCTGGTAGTTGCGGCTTTTCGGCGAGGAGCAGGTGACGATGAGGTCGCCTACCCCGGCCAGTCCCAGAAAGGTCATCGGGTTGGCACCCTGGCTGACCGCAAAACGGGTCATTTCCGCCAGTGCCCGGGTGATCAGCATGCTCTTGGTGTTTTCGCCCATGTCCAGCGCCACCGCCATGCCGGCAATGATCGCGTAGACGTTCTTCAGTGCCCCGCCCAGCTCGACGCCAAACCGGTCATTGCTGGCATAGACGCGAAAGGTTCGCCCGTGCAATGCGGCCTGAACCTCCTGACACAACGCTTCGTCTTCGCTGGCGACCACCGTTGCGGTCAACGCATGCTCGGCGATTTCCCGCGCCAGGTTGGGCCCGGACAGCACGCCGATACGCGCTTGCGGGACGATCTCTTCGAGGATCTGACTCATCAGCTTGAAGCTCTGCGCTTCAATACCCTTGGTCAGGCTCACCAGCATCTTGCCATTCAGGCGCTTTACGTGAGGCGACAGCACCGAGCGCAAGGCACTCGACGGCAAGGCAACGAAGATCAGTTCACTGGCGTCGAGCACCGCCGTCAGGTCGGTGACCGGCTCAACCTCAGGACGAATCTTGATGCCCTTGAGGTAACGGGGGTTTTCGCGATTGACGCGAATGGCCTCAGCCTGCTCCGGATCGCGCATCCACTGACGAACCTGATGGCCGTTCTCGGCCAGCAGATTGGCAATGGCCGTACCGAAGCTGCCACCGCCAAGCACCGCGACGGGTTGCTGTGTGGTCATAAAACTATCCATCCAGAGCCATTCAAGTGGCGATGCCGTCATTATACGGAGCAACACGTTATCAGCCAGCGACAAAGCTGATCTGTTACGCACTCCGAACGGCTTCAATCAAACAAGTTCGCTGGAAACACGCGCCATCTCGGTTAACATGCGCGCACAGCATGAATCATCGCGATAGCCGGCCCTGCCTTGTGCAGCCGGACCGATTCGCGACCACCGGGCGAACAGGCATGGATGCATCAATCGAACTACCTCCGCAGTGCCTTGCGCGCGAGGCGCACGGCCGATGAGATTTCGGCACTGGGACATCAACACCCGCACACAGATCATCAGCCTTGGCCCTGCCCTGTTGCTGACGGCCTTGTTGATCAGCTTTTTTACCTTCGTGCGTATTCAGGACCTGCGTCAGGAACTCAATCACACCGGGCAGCTGATCGCCAACCAGCTGGCGACCGCGGTCGAGCCGGGCGTGACCACCGGCGATATCGAGGGCCTCAAGGCGTTGATGCGCGCCACGCTGTCCATGCCCAGCGTTCGCTATGTGGAAATTCAGGACAGCTCCAATACCTCGGTGATCTACATAGACCAGCCGCGCGAAAACGAGCAGCAGACCCGGCAGATGGAAGTGTTCCTGGCCCCCGTTCAACCGCAGCGCACCACCATTCACGGCAATCCCGGCAAGCCTGACGCAGGAAAAGGCCAACCCGCACAGGGCGCTTCACAGAGTTATCTGGGACGGGTTCTGGTCGGCATGTCCAGCGAAGCATTCAGCCGGCGTCAGCAGGAGATACTGCTCAAGGCCGGCGTCCTGGCGATGGGCGCTCTGATGTTCGCCTTTCTGTTGGCGCGCAGCCTGGCCTTGAGCCTGTCCAGACCCATCAGCGATATGGGCGAAGCGCTCAAGGCGATTCAGCAGGGCGATTACCACACACCCATGCCGGTCAGCGACGACGCCGAGCTGGGCGCGCTGGCGCGGCACATCAACAACCTGGCCGAGAACCTGCACCGCACCAGCCTCGAGCAACAGCGTTCGGTGGCACAACTGATCCATACGCGGGAAGAAGCCGAACAGGCCAACCGTGCCAAATCTGATTTTCTGGCCATGATGAGTCACGAGCTGCGTACCCCCATGAACGGAGTACTGGGCATGCTGCAGTTGCTGGAAACCACGCACATGACCCATGAGCAGAGCGAGTACGCGACGCTGGCGACCGAATCCACCGAGCATCTGCTGCGCGTCATCAACGACATCCTCGACTTCTCCCGCATCGAGCGCGATGCCCTGCAAATGGAAGGTATCCCGTTCAACCTGGCTGAACTGGTCAGCGCCTCGACCCACGCGTTCAACCACAGCGCCGCGCAACGCAACCTGCTGCTGGAGCTGCACATTCAGCCAAGCCTGGAGGGCATGAACGTCATAGGCGACCCGACCCGCATTCGCCAGATTCTGGTGAACCTGATCGGTAACGCACTTAAATTCACCGAGCAAGGCAAGGTCTGCGTCGAGGCCAGGTGGGCAATGCTCGACGCTGAGCGGCTGCACTTCACCTGCGCGGTACAGGACAGCGGTATCGGTATCGACGCCGAGCGACTGGAATCGATGTTCGATGCATTCAAACAGGCCGACAGCTCTATTTCCAGGCGTTACGGTGGCACGGGGCTGGGGCTGCCGATTGCGCGGACCCTGGCCGAACGCATGGGCGGCACCTTGCACGCCGAGAGCGAGGAAGGTTCGGGCTCGTTGTTTACGCTGCAGATCCCCCTGCCCGTCTCGCGCGACACTTCGGTGGCTATTGCCAAGCCGCTGTCGATACTTGATGCACATGGTCGGGAGCGCAGCATCTTGCTGGTCGAGGACAATCCGGTGAACCGCACGGTGGTGCAGGCCATGTTGCGTAATCTGGGGTGCGAGGTCGACATCGCTGTCGACGGTGCCGAAGCAGTGGCGAAGGCCAGCGCAGGCAACCACGCGCTGATTCTGATGGATTGCCGACTGCCGGTCATGGATGGCTATGAGGCCACCCGTCGAATCAGGCAACTTTCCGGGCTGGAACGAATCCCAATCATTGCCCTGACGGCTAACGCGTTGCAGGGGGATCGGGACGCCTGTTTGCAGGCAGGAATGGATGATTACCTGCCCAAACCCTTCAAACATGCTGATTTACAGCAGGTTTTACAGCGCTGGCTGTCCTTTGAAGCACCTGCGACTGGCGATAAATGTTAAATTGCGGCAGTCTTGGCATCCAGATCGGCCAGCAAAATCGGCTGAATGACAAAATTCAGTGTACAGGTGTACCTTGATTTCACCTGAGCTGTGACTTTCATTACAACGCAACAGTCTATGAGTAGGCTGCCGGACAGGGTCCTGGCGAAATTAGCGCGCCAGGACTGGCGTTCGGGCCAGTGGCGCCACAACCTGCCGCACAAGATTATTGAGGAGCTCGCATGACCAAACAACACGCCTTTACCCGGGAAGACCTGCTGCGCTGCAGTCGTGGCGAGCTGTTCGGCCCAGGTAATGCGCAACTGCCCGCCCCCAACATGCTGATGGTTGATCGCATCACGCACATCAGCGATGAGGGCGGCAAGTTCGGCAAGGGTGAGTTGGTCGCCGAACTGGATATCAATCCGGACCTGTGGTTCTTTGCCTGCCACTTCGAAGGTGATCCGGTCATGCCGGGGTGCCTGGGCCTCGACGCCATGTGGCAGCTGGTTGGCTTCTATCTTGGCTGGCAGGGCAATCCCGGCCGTGGCCGTGCCCTGGGTTCAGGCGAAGTGAAGTTTTTCGGTCAGGTCCTGCCTACCGCCAAGAAAGTGACTTACAACATCCACATCAAGCGCGTCCTGAAAGGCAAACTGAACCTGGCCATCGCCGACGGTTCAGTGAGTGTAGACGGTCGCGAAATCTATACCGCCGAAGGCCTCCGGGTCGGCGTGTTCACTTCCACTGAAAATTTCTAAGGGTACTCGCATGCGCCGCGTCGTTATCACTGGTCTGGGTATTGTTTCCTGCTTGGGCAATGACAAAGAGACCGTCACCGCTAACCTGCGTGCTAACCGCCCTGGCATCCGCTTCAACCCGGAATATGCCGAAATGGGTCTGCGCAGCCAGGTTTCCGGCTCCATCGACCTGAACCTGGAAGAGCTGATCGATCGCAAGATCTTCCGCTTCGTCGGCCATGCGGCAGCCTATGCCTATCTGGCGATGAAAGACGCCATCACCGATTCGGGCCTGACCGACGAGCAGGTTTCCAACGTACGCACCGGCCTGATCGCCGGCAGCGGCGGCGCTTCGACCCTGAACCAGATGGAAGCACTGGATACCCTGCGTGAGAAAGGCGTCAAGCGCGTCGGCCCCTACCGCGTCACGCGGACGATGGGCAGCACCGTTTCGGCCTGTCTGGCCACGCCGTTCAAGATCAAGGGTGTGAACTACTCCATCTCGTCCGCCTGCGCCACCAGCGCACACTGCATCGGCAACGCTGTCGAGCAGATTCAGCTGGGCAAGCAGGACATCGTCTTTGCCGGTGGCGGAGAAGAAGAGCACTGGAGCCAGTCGTTCCTGTTCGACGCGATGGGCGCACTGTCCACCCAGTACAACGAAACGCCGGAAAAAGCCTCGCGTGCCTACGACGCCAAGCGTGACGGTTTCGTCATTGCCGGTGGCGGCGGCATGGTAGTGGTCGAAGAACTCGAACACGCTCTGGCGCGTGGCGCGAAGATCTACGCAGAAATCGTCGGTTACGGCGCTACCTCCGATGGCTACGACATGGTCGCACCCAGCGGTGAAGGCGCCATTCGCTGCATGAAGATGGCCCTGGGCGATATCGACTCCGGCGCGATTGACTACATCAACACCCACGGCACCTCGACCCCGGTCGGCGACGCCAAGGAAATGGAAGGCGTGCGCGAAGTATTCGGCGCCAACGCTCCGGCGATCAGCTCCACCAAGAGCCTCTCGGGCCACTCGCTGGGTGCCGCGGGTGTCCACGAAGCGATCTACTGCCTGCTGATGATGGAGAACAACTTCATCGCAGGTTCGGCCAACATCGACGAGCTGGACCCGGTGGTTGCCGACATGCCTATCCTGCTCAAGACTAAGGAAGATGCCAAGATCGATCTGGTCATGAGCAACAGCTTCGGCTTCGGCGGCACCAACGCCACGCTGGTGTTGAAGCGCTGGGCGGGCAAGTAATACTGCTTTTGCCGCAAACAAAGAAGGCGCCTTTCGAGGCGCCTTTTTTGTGAGTCGGAAAAACGTGGCTAGCGCTCTTCGGTATACCTGCGGGGACGATGGATCTCCAGAACACCGATCGTTCCTCACGCTCCAGCGTGGGAATGCAGTTCACGACGCTCTGCGTCGCAAGAGGACGCAGAGCGTCCGGATCGGCATGCCCACGAAACGGTAGTGTTATCCGGCATACCTTAGGGGACGATAGGTGTTCCTTCAGCCGAACACTTCTTTCAGCAAATCATGCATCGACTTGAACGCGCGGCTCGACACTTTGGCGTCGTACATCATCATGCCCGGCACGTTGGCGTGCGGATCGGTGAAGGAATGGAATGCGCCGCCGTAGCTGTGGAGCTGCCAGTCCACGCCAGCGGTGTTCATCTCGTCTTCGAAAGCCGGCAGTTGCTCTTTCGGCACCAAAGGGTCAGAGGCGCCGTGCAGGACCAGCACCGAGCCCTTGATGTTTTTGGCGTCAGCCGGGTTGGGTGTGTCCAGCGTGCCGTGGAAGGAGATCGCGGCTTTCAGTTCGGCACCGGTGCGCGCCAGCTCCAGAGAGCAGCAGCCCCCGAAGCAGAAGCCAAAGGTTGCGATTTTGCTTGTGTCCAGGGACACGCCCGCCTGGCTCAACAACTGATCGAGTCCTGCCTGCATACGCTTGCGCAGCAGACCGCGATCATTCTTGAGCGGCGTCATGGCCGCGCCCGCCTCGTCGTTGTTGCCCGGACGAATCTGCTGACCATACAGGTCAGCCAGCAACACTACATAACCCTCGGCCGCCACCGCTTTGGCGATGTCTTCGGCACCCTTGCTGACACCCATCCAGTTGGGCGCCATCAACAGACCCGGCTGTGCAGCAGTAGCTTTTGTGTCGTACACCAGACGGCTTTCATAAGACTGACCATCAATCTGATAGACCACAGAACGAATTTCGATATTGCTGCTCATTACTGACTCCTGATCGTTGGAGAGATGAAGAACGTGTCGCGGGAACTGAAACAAAAAACCCGCCGAAGCGGGTTTCTTGTCAACCGGCTATCAAACCGACAGTTCTACCAGCAACTTGTTCAGACGGCGCACGTAAGCGGCCGGATCCTTGAGGCTGTCACCGGCGGCCAGCGCGGCCTGATCGAACAGGATGTGCGACAGATCGCCGAAGCGGTCTTCGCTCTGCTCGGCATCGAGTTTGCCGATCAACGGGTGGGCAGGGTTGAATTCGAAGATAGGCTTGGAATCCGGCACCTTCTGCCCGCTGGCTTCCAGAATCTGACGCATCTGCAGACCCATATCCTGCTCGCCAATGGCCAGAATCGCAGGCGAATCGGTCAAGCGATGGGAAACCCGCACTTCGCTCACCGACTCACCCAGCGCGGCTTTCAGACGCTCGATAAGGCCTTCCTTGTCCTTGGCGATCTCTTCCTGAGCCTTCTTGTCCTCTTCGGAGTCAAGATTGCCCAGGTCCAGGTCACCACGCGCCACATCCACAAAGCCCTTGCCATCGAAATCGCTCAGGTAGCTCATCAGCCACTCGTCGATACGATCGGTGAGCAACAGCACTTCGATGCCCTTCTTGCGGAAGACTTCAAGGTGCGGGCTGTTCTTGACCTGCGCGTAGGATTCGCCAGTGAGGTAGTAGATCTTGTCCTGACCTTCCTTGCCACGCGCCAAGTACTCGGCCAGAGAAACGCTCTGTTCGCCGCTGTCGTCGGACGTCGATGCGAAACGCAGCAGACCGGCGATTTTTTCCTTGTTGGCGAAGTCTTCTGCCGGACCTTCCTTGAGGACCTGACCGAAGTTTTTCCAGAAGCCCTTGTACTTCTCCGGCTCGTTTTTCGCCAGCTTCTCCAGCATGTCCAGCACGCGCTTGGTCAGCGCCGACTTCATCGAATCGATGATCGGGTCTTTCTGCAGGATTTCGCGGGAAACGTTCAGCGACAGGTCATTGGAATCGACCACGCCCTTGACGAAGCGCATGTACAGCGGCAGGAACGACTCGGCCTGATCCATCACGAACACACGCTGCACGTAGAGTTTCAGACCACGCGGTGCTTCACGCTGATACAGATCGAACGGCGCACGCGCAGGCACGTACAGCAGCGAAGTGTATTCCAGCTTGCCTTCGACCTTGTTGTGGCTCCAGCTCAGCGGGTTCTCGTAGTCGTGCGCGACGTGCTTGTAGAACTCCTGGTACTCCTCGTCCTTTACCTCGGTGCGCGGACGGGTCCAGAGTGCGCTGGCGCGGTTGACGGTTTCCCACTCCAGCGCCGGCGCCTCCTCGCCTTCGGCTGCCGGAGCCTGCTCTTTGGGCAGCTCGATCGGCAAGGCGATATGGTCGGAGTATTTCTTGATGATGTTACGCAGGCGATAGCCGTCAGCGAACTCTTCTTCACCGTTTTTCAGATGCAGAACAATACGGGTGCCACGATCAGCCTTGTCGACAGTAGCGACTTCGAACTCGCCTTCGCCCTTGGAAGACCAGTGCACACCTTCGCTCGCTGGCGTGCCGGCACGACGGCTGAACACTTCGACCTGATCGGCAACGATGAACGCCGAGTAGAAGCCCACACCGAACTGACCGATCAGGTGCGAGTCCTTCTTCTGGTCGCCCGACAGGTTTTTCATGAAATCAGCGGTGCCGGACTTGGCGATCGTACCCAGGTGGGTGATCACGTCTTCACGGCTCATACCGATGCCGTTGTCTTCAAGCGTAACGGTCTTCGCGTCCTTGTCGAAGCTCACACGAATTTTCAGCTCTGCGCCGCCTTCCAGCAACTCGGGCTTGGACAACGCTTCAAAACGCAATTTGTCGACCGCGTCAGACGCGTTCGAGATCAATTCGCGAAGGAAAATTTCCTTGTTGGAATACAGCGAATGGATCATGAGGTGCAGCAGTTGCTTTACCTCGGTCTGGAAGCCCAGGGTTTCCTTTTGAGTTTCCACACTCATAATCATCAAACTCCGATCTGGATGGTATAAGCCATCACGGTCAGGCAGCAGCCTGTGTGACAGCGGGTAGTCATCAAGGTGGGGGCTGGGTCGGGGATTTCAAGAGCCAATGATGCCTGGAGCGTGTTTCATGCACCGGGCACGAGGCGAATCAGCCTGCTCGGAGCTCGCCGGAACGACTCATGACTGGCGCACTTTCATCAGCCTGTAACGACCGTGAAACAACGCCCTCCATTATTGTCGTCACGGGTGGAACTTAACCCTCGGGGGCAGGCTCTTAGGCTCGTGAATAATCAATAAGGAGAAACACCCCATGCGTAAATCTTTAGCTTATGCCTTGATGCTTTCTGCCACCCTGGGCCTTGCTGCCTGTGACAAAAAGTCCGAAAACACTCAGCAAGATGCCAACAAGGCAGCTCAGCAGTCCCAGGAGTCGATGGAAAAGGCTCAGGAAAAAGTGAATGACGCGGCCAAGGAAAGCCAGGAAGCCGCTCAGAAGAACGCTGAAGCCGCTCAGCAGCGCACCAATGAAAACGCCGACAAGGCGCCAGAAGCAGCACCAGCCACCAAGTAAGGCTGACACGCTCGCAGAACTAAAAAGGCCCGCTTATAGCGGGCCTTTTCATGCAGCACGATTTTTCCTGCGCAATCGTCTAAAGCACGGCCTTCAAGCCAGCGCCTCGCTGCGCTTGCCCATCACCCTGTCGACCACCACTGCAACTGCCAGTGTGACAACAGCAGGCACCAGCCACGCAAGCCCCTGATCACCCAGCGGCAGATGGCTCAGAACATCCGGCAGAGCCTCGGCGAAACCAGCGCCCTTCAGCGCATCGATCAGGCCAAATACCAGAGAAACCAGCATCACGGGGGCCACCACACGTCCCTGGCTCTGCCAGAGCTCCTTGCAGAAGCTCAGCGCGACCAGAACGATGCACGGCGGATAAATCGCCGTGAGCACCGGAATCGAGAACTGGATCAGTTTGGTCAACCCGAGATTGGACACCAGCAGCGAGAACACCGCGAGGATAATCACCAGCGTTCTGTAGGACAGCGGCAACACCTTGGCAAAGTATTCGGCGCAGGCACAGGTCAGGCCTACTGCAGTGACCAGACATGCCAGGGAAATCAGCACGGCAAGGAATCCGCTGCCCAGCGAACCGAAGGTGTGCTGCACGTAGGCATGCAAAACCGCTGCGCCATTGCTGGCACCTGCCGCCACGGCGTGGCTGCCGGAACCGAGACGAAACAGACTGACATACACCAAGGCCAGCCCGACCCCGGCAATCAGCCCGGCAATGATCGCGTAGCGAGTGATCAGACGAGGCGATTCGACACCGCGAGAGCGGATCGCGTTGACGATGACGATACCGAAGACCAGCGCCCCCAGCGTGTCCATGGTCAGGTAGCCATTGATGAAGCCCTGGGAAAACGGCGCTACCGCGTACGCCGGCTCCGCCTCCCCTATTCCGCCTGCCGGCAAGGCGAATGCCGCGATGCCCAGTACCGCCAGAGCGATGATCTTGAGCGGCGCCAGAAAACGTCCGACGGTATCGAGCAAGCGCCCCGGGTACAGCGAAACCCAGAACACCACCAGAAAGTACACCAGGCTGTAGAGGAACAAGGCCATCGGGGTGTCGCCGGTCAGCGGCGCGAGACCGACTTCGAACGAGACCGTAGCGGTACGCGGAGTGGCGAACAATGGACCGACCGCCAGATAGCAGACTGCAGCCAGAGCTCCGCCGGCGATCTTGCCAATCGGACTGCTCAGGGCATCCATCGCGCCGCCGACCCTGGCCAGAGCGATCACGGTAATGACCGGCAAGCCAACCGCGGTAACCAGAAAGCCCAGCGCCGCCATCCATACATGCGGCCCGGCCTGCAGACCCACAATGGGGGGAAAGATGATGTTGCCAGCCCCGACGAACAGGGCAAATGTCATAAAACCGAGTGCCAGGATGTCCTGGCCTTTCAACACTTTCATTACGAGGGACCACACAGAATCGAAATAAGGGATGGGACGTCACCCATGAATGGGGCAGACGCAGCCCGTCGGCGTAAGACGTGGCAGTACCTTGCGAAACGCCCCTCGTGAGGGCAACGCAAAAACGGCGGACAGGGTAGCCAACTTCGCTGGAAAATGCACTGTCTCAGGGCGAGACAGCCGACGACGCACCTTGAACTGGCAGCTGCAAAAGCCACTGTAAAACGGGAAATGCCTGACAGACCAGCGGTGTGCTCATAGATAGATTGAGCGCCCCTTCCATACCCGGCAGCTTATTTCCATGCCCGACATCACTCACCTGAGTGCGATACCCACGCCAACCCTGCATACGCCACGTCTGGTCCTGCGCCCATTGCAGCTTGAAGACGCCGCGGTGATGCAAAGCCTGTTCAACCAATGGGAAGTGGTGCGTTATCTGACCCACCACGTGCCCTGGCCTTATCCAGATGGGGAAGCGCTGCGCTATATCCGTGAGAACGCCTTGCCGGCCATGCAGGACGGTGAAGAATGGCACTGGTCGATTCGTCTTTGCGGCGAACAGGATCGCCTGATCGGTGCCGCGTGCATGATGGATGAGGAGGACAACAATCGCGGGTTCTGGCTATCGCCACCCTATCAGGGGCTGGGCCTGATGTCGGAGGTCTGCGTGGCCATCGACCGTTTCTGGTTTGAAACCTTGAAACGCCCGGTTTTACGTGTGGCCAAATCGGCTTTGAATGAAGCATCGTGCCGCCTGTCGCGGCGCGAAGGCATGCGCCTTGTGACTGTGCAGGAAGCACAGTTTGTCTGCGGGACGACACAGGAGCAGATATGGGAATTGACCCGCCAGGAATGGCGGATGAATAACAATCGATAGACGGAAACAGGGCCAGGACGCCGCGCTGCGTTTTTCACCCGCCCAAACAAAAGCCACCCGAAGGTGGCTTTTGTCGATTACCCGAAAAGCAAGCGAGGCTTACTTGGTCGGCCAACCGGTCAGCTCGGCCAGGGCCTTGCCGATGTCTGCCAGGGAGCGCACGGTTTTTACGCCAGCGTCCTGCAGTGCAGCGAATTTCTCGTCTGCAGTACCCTTACCACCCGAGATGATTGCACCGGCATGGCCCATGCGCTTGCCCGGAGGAGCAGTCACACCAGCGATGTAGGAAACAACCGGCTTGGTTACGTGTGCCTTGATGTAGGCAGCCGCTTCTTCTTCAGCCGAACCGCCGATCTCGCCGATCATGACGATCGCTTCGGTCTTCGGGTCTTCCTGGAACAGCTTCAGGATGTCGATGAAGTTCGAGCCTGGGATCGGGTCACCGCCGATACCAACGCAGGTGGACTGACCGAAACCGGCGTCAGTGGTCTGCTTCACAGCTTCGTAAGTCAGGGTGCCGGAACGCGACACGATGCCTACCTTGCCTGGCAAGTGAATGTGACCTGGCATGATGCCAATCTTGCACTCGCCCGGAGTGATGACGCCTGGGCAGTTAGGACCGATCAGGACCACACCCAGCTCGTCGCACTTGACCTTGGCTTCCAGCATGTCGATGGTCGGGATGCCTTCGGTGATGCAAACGATCAGCTTGATGCCGCCGAACGCTGCTTCAAGGATGGAGTCCTTGCAGAAAGGAGCCGGAACGTAGATCACGCTGGCAGTAGCGCCAGTGGTTTCTACGGCTTCTTTAACAGTGTTGAACACTGGCAGGTTCAGGTGCGTGGTGCCGCCCTTGCCTGGTGTCACGCCGCCAACCATCTTGGTGCCGTAGGCAATGGCTTGCTCGGAGTGGAAGGTACCTTGCGAACCAGTGAAACCCTGGCAGATAACCTTGGTGTCTTTATTGATCAGGACGCTCATTACTTGCCCTCCGCGGCTTTGACAACTTGTTGAGCAGCGTCGGTCAGGCTGGTAGCAGCGATGATGTTCAAACCGCTTTCTGCCAGTACTTTAGCGCCCAGCTCAGCGTTGTTGCCTTCAAGGCGAACAACAACCGGGATTTTAACGCCGACTTCTTTCACTGCACCGATGATGCCTTCGGCAATCATGTCGCAACGAACGATGCCGCCGAAGATGTTGACCAGTACTGCAGCGACGTTGGTGTCGGACAGGATGATCTTGAACGCTTCGGTAACGCGTTCCTTGGTGGCACCGCCGCCAACGTCAAGGAAGTTTGCAGGCTTGCCGCCATGCAGGTTGACGATGTCCATGGTACCCATGGCCAGACCGGCACCGTTGACCATGCAGCCGATGTTGCCTTCCAGCGCAACGTAGTTCAGTTCGAACTTGGCTGCGTGAGCTTCGCGAGGATCGTCCTGCGAAGGATCGTGGAAGCCCTTCAGCTTTGGCTGACGGTACATGGCGTTGGCGTCGATGTTGATCTTGGCGTCCAGGCAGTGCAGATCGCCGTCAGCCTTGATCACCAGCGGGTTCACTTCCAGCAGCGCCAGGTCATGGTCCTGGAACAGCTTGGCCAGACCAGTGAAGATCTTGGCGAACTGAGTGACCTGCTTGCCTTCCAGACCCAGCTGGAATGCCAGATCGCGACCCTGGAACGGCTGAGCGCCGACCAGTGGATCGATGGTGGCCTTGAGAATCTTTTCAGGAGTGTCGTGAGCGATCTTCTCGATGTCCACGCCACCTTCGGTGGAAGCCATGAACACGATACGACGGCTGGAACGATCGACCACAGCGCCCAGATACAGCTCTTTGGCGATGTCGGTGCAGGACTCGACCAGGATCTTGGTCACTGGCTGACCGTTGGCGTCAGTCTGGTAAGTCACCAGGCGCTTGCCCAACCACTGTTGAGCGAACGCTGCAGCGTCTTCCTTGCTGCGAACCAGCTTTACGCCGCCCGCTTTACCGCGACCACCTGCGTGAACCTGGGCTTTGACGACCCACTCGGTCCCGCCGATCTTGTCGCAGGCTTCTGCTGCTGCTTCCGGGGTGTCTACCGCGTAACCCTTGGATACTGGCAGGCCGTACTCAGCGAACAGCTGCTTACCCTGATACTCGTGAAGATTCATGCTTATTACCGTCTTCGTTTAGGTACTGCGCATTCGGTGCTGCACGTCAGCGTGCCGCACCACCTGTGACCGCTACTCCGGGTGGACTCCGCAAGTGCCGTGGGACACTCGTGAAGCCGCCTGAGAGGTCGAGTCCGGCGCAGATTCCGCGGTAAGCCCTGCTTGCAAGGCCAACGACGGGCACTGCGTCGTGGTTTCTCTTGTTGTCTTAGCGTTTCTTGCGATTCTGGATATGGATGGCGCCGCCATTCACAGCCAGTGCAGCTTCATGCAGCGCTTCGGACAGGGTCGGGTGCGAGAAGACCATCATGCCGATGTCCTCTGCGCTGCTGCCGAATTCCATCGCGATTGCGCCCTGCTGTACCAGCTCTGCAGCGCTCGGGCCGATCACGTGAACACCCAGTACGCGGTCAGTCTTGGCGTCGGCAATGATCTTGACGAAACCGCCGGTGTCGTTGGCTGCCATGGCACGGCCGCTGGCTGCGAACGGGAATGTACCGACATTGACTTCAACGCCTTCGGCCTTGAGCGTCTGCTCGGTCTTGCCGACCCAGGCGATTTCCGGGTGGGTGTAGATAACCGACGGGATCAGGTTGTAGTTCATCTGGGCCTTGTGGCCCTTGATGCGCTCGACAACCATGATGCCCTCTTCCGAGGCCTTGTGCGCCAGCATCAGGCCGCGAACCACGTCACCAATGGCGTATACGCCCGGCACGCTGGTGGTGCAGTAGTCATCAACGTAGATGAAACCGCGCTCGTCCAGATCGACACCGCTGTCCGAAGCCAGCAGGTCGGTAGTGACAGGGCGACGGCCCACGGCAACGATCAGACGATCGAAGGTGATCGACTGTTCGCCGGCAGCGTCGGTGTAGCTGACCACAACCTGTTCGCCTTCGACCTTGGAACCGGTCACGCGAGCGCCCAGCTTGATGTCCAGGCCCTGCTTGTTGAAGGTTTTCAGTGCTTCCTTGGAAACCGCTTCGTCAGCTGCAGGGATGAACTTCTCCAGCGCTTCCAGAACGGTAACCTGAGCACCCAGGCGAGCCCAGACAGAACCCAGTTCCAGGCCGATCACGCCAGCGCCGATCACGCCCAGACGCTGTGGAACCTGTTGGAATTCAAGAGCACCAGTCGAATCGACGATGACTTTCTGGTCAACCGGAGCTGGCGGAATGTCGATAGGACGCGAACCCGAAGCCAGGATCACATGGTCCGCTTCGATGATTTCGACAGTGCCGTCGGCTGCGGTCAGCTCGACCTTCTTGCCGGCCAGCAGTTTGCCGTGACCCTGCAACGTGGTCACGCCATTGGCTTTGAACAGGCTGGCGACGCCGCCGGTCAGGCCTTTGACGATGGTCGACTTGCGGCCGATCATCGCTGGGATATCGATGTTCAGTTCAGATGTCGAGATGCCATGTACGCTGAAGCCGTTCTTGGCTTCATAGAATTTCCAGGAGCTGTCGAGCAGTGCCTTGGAAGGAATGCAACCCACGTTCAGGCAGGTACCGCCGAGGGCCAGTTTGCCCTCCTTGTCCTGATACTTCTCGATGCAGGCAGTCTTGAGACCAAGTTGCGCAGCCTTGATGGCGGCAACATAACCGCCAGGGCCTGCGCCAATCACTACCACGTCGAATTTCTGGGACATAAAAAAGAATTCCTCTATAGCTGCGAGCTTTAACCTGCAAGCTGCAGGCAGGTCTGTGATGCTTTACAGACGAGCGTTGCAACCTGTTCATTAGATGTAATCTGCAAGACCCGGGCTGTGCGACAGACTGCGCTCTTGCGCAGCCTGTCGTGTACAGCCCGGGACTGCGTCATCAAATATCCAGCAGCAGACGAGCCGGATCTTCCAGCAGGTTCTTGATGGTCACGAGGAAGGTTACCGCTTCCTTGCCGTCGATCAAACGGTGATCGTACGACAACGCCAGATACATCATCGGGCGAATCACAACCTGACCATTGACTGCCATCGGACGCTGCAGAATGTTGTGCATGCCCAGAATGGCAGCCTGTGGCGGGTTGACGATCGGCGTCGACATCATCGAACCGAAAGTACCACCATTGGTGATGGTGAACGTACCGCCGGTCATCTCGTCGATGGACAGTTTACCGTCACGGGCTTTCTTGCCGAAGGTGGCGATGCCGCCTTCGATTTCAGCCAGGCTCATGTGCTCTGCGTTACGCAGAACCGGTACGACCAGACCGCGGTCGCTGGAAACCGCAACACCGACGTCGGCATAGCCGTGGTAGACGATATCGGAACCGTCGATCGACGCGTTGACAGCCGGGAAGCGTTTCAGCGCCTCGGTGGCAGCCTTGACGAAGAACGACATGAAGCCCAGACGTACGCCGTTGTGCGACTTCTCGAACAGGTCCTTGTACTTCGAACGCAGCGCCATGACTTCGGTCATGTCGACTTCGTTGAACGTGGTCAGCATCGCCATGTTCGACTGGGCTTCGACCAGACGCTTGGCAACGGTTGCACGCACGCGAGTCATCGGTACACGCTTCTCGGTGCGATCGCCAGCGGCGACGACAGGAGCAGCGGCAGCAGCAGGCTTGGCAGCAGGCGCAGCGGCCGGAGCGGATTTCTTCGCTTCAACTGCAGCAACCACGTCTTCCTTGGTGATGCGGCCGTCTTTACCGGTGCCCTTGACGCTGGCCAGGTTGATGCCGTTTTCTTCAGCCAGTTGGCGCGCAGCAGGCGCAGCAATCGGGTCTTCTTCGCCAGCAGCCGCAGCCGGTGCAGCTGCTGGTGCCGAAGCAGGTGCGGAGGCAGGCGCAGCAGCAGGTGCCGGAGCAGCAGATGCTGTAGCACCGTCATTCAATGTCCCAAGCACTTCGTTGGACAGTACGATGGCACCCTCTTCCTTGGTGATCGCACCCATCACGCCGTCAGCCTCGGCCAGCACTTCGAGGACAACCTTGTCAGTCTCGATATCGACCAGCATCTCGTCACGTTTTACCGCATCGCCCTCTTTTTTGTACCACTTGGAAATGGTGCCGTCGGCAACGGATTCCGGGAAAGAGGGGGCTTTGATCTCGATAGCCATTATCTGTAATTCCTTAATTCGGTTTCTAATGCTCGAAGGCGTTAAACAGTGAAGGCATCTTGCAGCAGTTTTTCCTGCTGCTCGGCGTGCATCGAAGCGTAACCACACGCTGGAGCGGCAGAAGCATCACGACCGGCGTACTCGAGAACGAGCTCACGTTTGTGGTTGCCCATGCTGCGACGCAGGTGGTGTTGACTGCTGTACCAGGCACCCTGGTTCATCGGTTCTTCCTGGCACCAGACCACATGCTGCAGGTTGGTGTAAGGCGCGATGGTTTCCATCAAATCATCTTCAGGGAACGGATACAGCTGCTCGAGGCGAACGATGGCGATGTCTTCACGCCCTTCGGCACGGCGTTTTTCCAGCAGGTCGTAGTAAACCTTGCCGCTGCACAGCACCAGACGCGTGACCTTGGCCGGATCGAGGGTATCGATTTCCGGAATAACGGTCTGGAACGAGCCTTCGGCCAGATCTTCCAGGGTCGAAACAGCCAGCTTGTGACGCAGCAGCGACTTCGGTGTCAGCACGATCAGCGGCTTGCGCAGCGGACGGATGACCTGACGACGCAACAAGTGGTAGATCTGCGCCGGAGTCGTCGGTACGCACACCTGAATG
Source organism: Pseudomonas sp. PvP027 (assembly GCF_017833005.1). Classification (NCBI taxonomy): domain Bacteria; kingdom Pseudomonadati; phylum Pseudomonadota; class Gammaproteobacteria; order Pseudomonadales; family Pseudomonadaceae; genus Pseudomonas; species Pseudomonas sp. PvP027. The sequence goes on from NZ_JAFIBK010000001.1 coordinate 1,060,190, forward strand.
TTGTGCTCGGCGCACAATTGCAGGTAACGCTCGAGACGGGCCGACGAGTGCTCTGGCCCCTGCCCTTCATAGCCATGAGGCAACAGCATGGTCAGACCGCACAGACGGCCCCACTTGTGCTCGCCGCTAGTGATGAACTGGTCGACAACCACCTGGGCACCGTTGGCGAAGTCGCCGAACTGGGCCTCCCAGATAACCAGCGCATCAGGCTGGGTGGTCGAATAGCCGTATTCGAATGCCAGTACGGCCTCTTCCGAAAGGAACGAGTCGTACAGGTCGAAACGTGGCTGACCGGAGTACAGATTCTGCAACGGGATATAGGTCCCGGCGTCTTTCTGGTTGTGCAGCACGGCGTGACGGTGCGAGAACGTACCGCGACCGATGTCCTGCCCTGTCATGCGGATCGGATGACCTTCGAAGGCCAGTGTGGCGTACGCCATGGTTTCGGCGTAACCCCAGTTGATGGGCAAGCCACCGGCCTGCATCTTCTGGCGGTCTTCGTAGATTTTCTGAACCTGACGCTGCACGACGAAGCCTTCCGGCAGCTCCATGAGCTTGGCGGACAGTTCCTGCAGGGTCTTGAGATCGAAGCGGGTGTCGTGACGCGCAGTCCAGGCATGGCCCAGGTATGGACGCCAGTCGACGAACAATTCCTTGTTCGGCTCCTTGACCAGACTTTTCACCACGTGCAGACCGTTGTCCAGCGCGCTGCGGTAATCGTCGACCTTGGCCTGAACGCGGGCATCGTCGAGAACGCCGGTCTTGATCAGATGCTCGGCATACAGCTCGCGCGTGGTGCGCTGCTTGGTGATCTGCTGGTACATCAGAGGCTGGGTGCCGCTCGGCTCGTCAGCTTCGTTGTGACCACGGCGACGGTAGCAGACCAGATCGATCACGATGTCGCGCTTGAACTGCATGCGGTAATCGATGGCCAGCTGAGTCACGAACATCACGGCTTCCGGATCATCCCCATTCACATGGAGGATCGGTGCCTGGATCATCTTGGCAACGTCGGTGGCGTACTCGGTAGAACGCGAGTCCAGCGGGTTGCTGATGGTGAAGCCCACCTGGTTGTTGATGACGATGTGGATCGTGCCGCCCGTCTTGAAGCCGCGAGTCTGCGACATCTGGAAGGTTTCCATGACCACGCCCTGACCGGCAAAGGCCGCGTCGCCGTGGAGGGAAATCGGCAGAACCTTGTCGCCGTTCGGATCGTTGCGACGATCCTGACGCGCACGCACCGACCCTTCGACCACCGGAGACACGATCTCCAGGTGAGACGGGTTGAAGGCCATGGCGAGGTGAACCTCACCGCCTGCGGTCATGACGTTGGAAGAGAAGCCCTGGTGGTATTTGACGTCACCGGAACCCAGTTCCACTTTCTTCTTGCCTTCGAACTCGTCGAACAGGTCGCGAGGGTTCTTGCCGAAGGTGTTCACCAGTACGTTGAGGCGACCACGGTGGGCCATGCCGATTACAACTTCCTTGGTGCCATAGGACCCGGAACGCTGAATCAGCTCGTCGAGCATCGGAATCAGGCTTTCGCCGCCTTCCAGACCGAAACGCTTGGTGCCCGGGTATTTGGTGCCCAGGTATTTTTCGAGGCCTTCAGCTGCAGTAACACGCTCGAGCAGGTGGCTCTGAATGTCAGCCGAGAACACCGGACGACCACGAACACTCTCGAGACGCTGCATGAACCAGTTGCGCTGCTCGGAATCCACGATGTGAGTGAACTCGGAGCCGATGGTGCGACAATATGTCTGCTGCAACGCTTCATGAATTTCGCGTAGGCTCGCTTCCTCTTTGCCGATGAACAGGTCGCCGGCACGGAAGGTCGTATCAAGATCGGCATTGGTCAAGCCGTAATGATTGATCGACAGATCCGCAGGCGCAGGGCGCTGCCACAGGCCCAGCGGATCGAGTTGGGCAGCCTGGTGGCCACGCATCCGATATGCCTGGATCAGTCGCAGCACTTCAACCTGCTTCTTCTCGTGTTCGCTGCTCACACTGCCGGCGGACACCGGTTGAGCGCGGCGCTGGTTTTTGGCCAGCAACACGAAATGATCGCGAATGGTCGAGTGCGATACATCAGTGGCAGAGCTGCCATCTGCTGGCAACTTCTGAAAGTAGGTGCGCCATTCTTCTGGCACAGCGTTAGGGTCGTGCAGGTAAAGCTCATAGAGCTCTTCCACATAGGCAGCGTTACCACCGGATAGGTGGGCACTGTTCCACATGCGCTGCATCACGCTTTCTTGCATGCTTGGTCACCCTCGGTAAGGGGACACCACCGGCGAAGACACCAGAGCAATCCTGAAATAGTCGTGTGCAGCGACTGTATCAAGTCACCAGGGATCACGCAGATAGTCCGGGTACCAGCCCGGATGCCCCTGCTGGTCTCATTTCTTCAAAATAAGAGCCGCAGCCTTGCGAGCTACTGCTCAGGTTAAAACTACGGCGCCGGTTGAAGCCTGCGCCGTAGCCACTTCAGTGTAACGGTGTAACAGATAAAGCGATGAATCAGACGCCGTTCTGCAACAACATGTTGCGCACGTGACCGATAGCCTTGGTTGGGTTAAGGCCCTTCGGACAAACGTTGACGCAGTTCATGATGCCGCGGCAGCGGAATACGCTGAACGGATCATCAAGCGAAGCCAGACGCTCACTGGTGCGAGTATCACGGCTGTCAGCCAGGAAACGGTAGGCTTGCAGCAGTGCAGCAGGACCCAGGAACTTGTCGGGGTTCCACCAGAAGGACGGGCAGGAAGTCGAGCAGCAAGCGCACAGGATGCACTCGTACAGACCATCGAGTTTTTCGCGCTCTTCCGGCGTTTGCAGACGTTCGATGGCCGGAGCCGGCGTGTCGTTCTGCAGGAATGGCTTCACCTTCTCGTACTGCTTGTAGAAGATGCTCATATCGACGACCAGGTCACGGATAACCGGCAGACCAGGCAGCGGACGTACGATCAGCTTGTTCTTGGCAACGACAGCCGACAGCGGCGTGATGCAGGCCAGGCCGTTCTTGCCGTTGATGTTCATGCCGTCGGAGCCGCACACGCCTTCACGGCACGAGCGACGATAAGAGAACCCTTGATCCTGTTCTTTGACCAGGGCGAGCACGTCCAGCACCATCAGGTCCTTGCCACCGGTATCGACCTGAAACTCCTGCATGAACGGCGCGGCGTCCTGCTCAGGGTTGTAACGATAAACACTGACTTGCAACATATCGGCCACCCCTTAATAAGTCCGAATCTTGGGTTCAAAAGTCGGAACAGTCTTCGGCGAGAAGTTAACGGCACGCTTGGTCACGCGCTTGTCACCCGGGAAATACAGGGTGTGGCACAACCAGTTCTCGTCGTCGCGATCTTCAAAGTCTTCGCGAGCGTGAGCGCCGCGGGACTCTTTACGATGCTCTGCGGCAATCGCCGTGGCTTCGGCAACTTCCAGCAGGTTTTGCAGTTCAAGCGCTTCGATACGGGCGGTGTTGAACGCCTGGCTCTTGTCGTTGATCTTGACGTTGGCGATGCGCACGCGCAGATCAGCCAGCTGGGCGATACCCTTCTGCATGTATTCGCCAGTACGGAATACACCGAAGTAGTTCTGCATGCAGCTCTGCAGCTCTTTACGCAGAGATGCAACGTCTTCACCGGTGGTACGCTCGTTCAGGCCGGCAAGGCGTGCGAGAGCAGCATCGATGTCGGACTCGGAAGCGCGCGCATAATCGACGCCTTCACGCAGAGCCTGCTCCAGGTGGATACCTGCAGCGCGACCGAACACCACCAGATCGAGCAGCGAGTTGCCGCCCAGACGGTTGGCGCCGTGAACCGATACGCAAGCCACTTCACCTACCGCGAACAGACCTGGAATGATCTGATCGACACCAGCCGCATCCTGAGTGATTGCCTGACCATGAATGTTGGTGGCAACGCCGCCCATCATGTAGTGGCAGGTCGGCACGACAGGAATCGGTGCGGTCGCAGGGTCGACGTGAGCGAAGGTCTTGGACAGCTCCATGATGCCTGGAAGACGGCTGTGCAGCACTTCTTCACCAAGGTGATCGAGCTTGAGCATCACATGATCGCCATCGGGACCACAGCCGTTACCGGCAATGATTTCCTTGACCATGGAACGCGCCACAACGTCACGACCGGCAAGGTCCTTGGCGTTCGGAGCATAACGCTCCATGAAACGCTCGCCGTGCTTGTTGATCAGGTAACCGCCTTCACCGCGGCAACCTTCAGTGACCAGTACACCTGCGCCGGCAATGCCGGTCGGGTGGAACTGCCACATTTCGATGTCCTGAACCGGAACACCGGCACGCAGCGCCATGCCGATACCGTCACCGGTATTGATCAGGGCATTGGTTGTCGACGAGTAGATACGGCCTGCACCGCCGGTTGCCAGCACGGTTGCATTGGCACGGATGTACGAGGTTTCGCCTGTCTCGATGCAGATCGCGATGATGCCGACAAAGGCGCCATCGTTGTTCTTCACCAGATCCACCGCATAGTATTCGTTGAGGAATACAGTGCCGGCCTTCAGGTTGGCCTGATACAGGGTGTGCAGCAGTGCGTGACCGGTACGGTCGGCGGCAGCGCAGGTACGGGCAGCCTGCCCGCCCTTGCCGAAGTCCTTGGACTGGCCGCCGAACGGACGCTGGTAGATGCGGCCCTGCTCGGTACGGGAGAACGGCAGGCCCATGTGCTCGAGCTCGAAGACTGCTTCCGGACCTACGGAACACATGTATTCGATAGCGTCCTGGTCACCGATGTAGTCGGAACCCTTGACGGTATCGTACATGTGCCAGCGCCAGTCATCGTTCGGATCGGCAGAAGCGATTGCACAGGTGATGCCACCCTGGGCGGATACGGTGTGCGAGCGGGTCGGGAAGACCTTGGTGACCACGGCAGTCTTGTGACCACCCTGGGCGAGCTGCAGCGCAGCGCGCATGCCGGCACCGCCACCACCAATGATGATGGCGTCGAAAGAAAGCGCATTAATGTTAGCCATGGATCAGATACCCCAAAGAATCTGCACGCCCCAGACGAAGTAGGCGAACATCAGAACGCCGCATACCGCCTGGAACAGGAAACGTACTGCAGTTGCGGACTTGCCCAGCGCCATCGGCGTCAGGTAGTCGGTCGCGATGGTCCACATGCCGACCCAGGCGTGAGCGCCAAGGGCAACGAGGGCCAGGAGACTGAAGATACGCATTCCGTTGTGAGCGAACAGACCATGCCATTGGGCGTAGCTCAGACCCGGGTGAAAGACCATGTAACCGATCAGGAAAATGAAATAAGCCGCGAGCACGACTGCGGAAACACGCTGAGCCATCCAGTCATAGAGGCCCGAACGCGACAGGTTGGTGACGTTGGTTACCATATCCATACTCCCGCCAGAAGAATCAGAATCACGGAGACCGCGATAACGATTTTGGAGCCCAGCTTGCCGCCTTCAAGCGTCTCGCCTACCCCCGAGTCCATGATGAGGTGACGAATACCGGCCACCAGGTGGTACAGCAGGGCAGACAGAAGTCCCCAGATGATCAGCTTGGCCAGCGGACTGGTCATATACGCCTTGACTTCACCAAACCCCTCTTCGGAAGCCAGCGACTTGTCCATTGCATACAGCATGATTGCAATACCGACAAAGAGGATGACACCGGAGATGCGGTGAAGGATGGACGTGTAAGCGGTGACTGGGAGCTTGATGGTCCTTAGGTCTAGATTTACAGGTCGTTGGCTATTCACGGCTTTTTTTCACACTGAAGAGCCCCTAACAATCAGGGCAAGTTGTTGGGAAGTGCACTGGTCAGGTACCCACCACCCAGGAAGTGACGACCCCCTTGAAACAGGCCAAAAGCCTCTGGCGGTCGGACGCCGAGTATAGACAGTTAGGTCACTAATGACAACGCGCAGACTTACCGCCAATAGCGGATTGCGTTGCCGCGACAAAAGGCGTAAACGGCAGTAAACCGTCTGCAAAATCCACGGCCGAGCCCTTGCGGAACACGACTTTAGGCAAATTGACTTTAGAATTTATCTCACTATAGTGATGCGGGCCCTGCGTGGGGGGCCTGTCTGATGATTTGAAGCATAAATAGGAGGCCATATGGCTGACAAAAAAGCGCAGTTGATCATCGAGGGCGCTGCCCCCGTCGAGCTGCCAATTCTGACCGGTACAGTGGGTCCGGACGTGATCGACGTACGCGGCCTGACCGCCACCGGCCGCTTCACATTTGACCCTGGCTTCATGTCCACGGCCTCTTGCGATTCGAAGATCACCTACATCGATGGTGATAATGGCATTCTGTTGCACCGCGGCTACCCGATCGAACAACTGGCCGAGCAGTCCGACTACCTGGAAACCTGCTACCTGCTGCTCAACGGCGAACTGCCCACCGCCGAGCAGAAAGCCCAGTTCGTGGCCGTGGTCAAGAACCACACGATGGTTCACGAACAGCTCAAGACCTTTTTCAACGGTTTCCGCCGTGACGCCCACCCGATGGCCGTCATGTGTGGTGTAGTCGGCGCCCTGTCAGCGTTCTACCACGACTCTCTGGACATCAATAACCCGCAGCATCGCGAGATTTCCGCGATCCGCCTGGTTGCCAAGATGCCGACCCTGGCAGCGATGGTCTACAAGTACTCCATGGGCCAGCCCATGATGTATCCGCGCAATGACCTCAGCTACGCGGAAAACTTCCTGCACATGATGTTCAACACACCGTGCGAGATCAAACCGATCAGCCCGGTGCTGGCCAAGGCGATGGACAAGATCTTCATCCTCCACGCCGATCACGAGCAGAACGCTTCAACCTCCACCGTGCGCATGGCGGGTTCTTCGGGCGCCAACCCGTTCGCCTGTATCGCCGCCGGTATCGCAGCGCTCTGGGGCCCTGCCCACGGCGGCGCCAACGAAGCGGTACTGACCATGCTCGATGAAATCGGCGATGTGTCGAACATCGACAAGTTCATTGCCAAGGCCAAGGACAAGAACGATCCGTTCAAGCTCATGGGCTTCGGTCACCGCGTGTACAAGAACCGTGACCCGCGCGCCACCGTAATGAAGCAGACCTGCGACGAAGTACTGAAAGAGCTGGGCATCACCAACGATCCTCAACTCGAACTGGCCATGCGCCTCGAAGAGATCGCCCTGACCGATCCGTACTTCATCGAGCGCTCGCTGTACCCGAACGTCGACTTCTATTCGGGCATCATCCTCAAGGCCATCGGCATTCCGACCAGCATGTTCACCGTGATCTTCGCCCTGGCGCGGACCGTCGGCTGGATCTCGCACTGGAAGGAAATGCTCTCCAGCCCTTACAAGATCGGTCGCCCTCGCCAGCTGTACACCGGCAACGTGCAACGCGACATCGTCGCCCTGCAAGACCGCAAGTAAGCGCCACGCGCAAAAAAAGGGCTGCCATTGGCAGCCCTTTTTTGTGCCCGCTACCCGGTGCAAATCATGGGGTTTGCGCGGCACGCTCCCTGAGGGCCTTCAGGGTATTGAACGGCGCATCGACAACGAACTTGTTGGCCAGCATCGAAGGCACACTGCCGCCCGGCTCGGTGTGAACCTGATAGGTTACTTCAGTCTGGTTCGGCCCCTTTGGCACCATTTTCCAGAAGCCCTTGACCTCGGTCACGCGCACATACCCCTTCTCCTCGGGAATATACGAAGGCTGCTCTTCGAGGTTGCGGGTAACACTCCCGTCAGCGCCTTCCTGAGTGGTGATCAGCAATACGGAATCGCGAGGCGTCACCGGCCAGGGAGTGTTGAACTGGCTGTAGGTCCAGGTCTTGTTGCCTTCGTGCTTGAGCACTTTCTGCAACTTGCACTCGTGAATCCAGGCGCAGGCCCCCGCGACATCCTCCTGGAGCGCACGCAACTTGCTCACGCTGGCATTGATCAGCGCAATGCCCTGATAAGCCTTGTAATCGGACCCGGGAACGTCGCTCAACGAAACCTTGATGCCGTCCTGATTCTTGGCCTCTTTCCACACTTCAGCCTGCGCCGTTCCGGCAAGCAATACAGTGAAACCACAAGCAACAACCGTGCGATACAGCGGACCCATTGTTTTATTCCTTGTTTTGAAGTTCCGAAGAAGCATTTGTGCTCGAAAACACTTTTTCAGGCCACCGCAGTGGCTTTTTCCCACCAACCGATCAGGCGAATGGCATCCGCCTGATCGGCACCGCAGACATCCTCTGCCGCCCTGAACTGACTGCACACCGCGGGGCGTTCAGTCCTGCCGAACAAGGCGCACAGAAACTCCACCGAAAGGTGCAGACAACGTTCACCTGCAGGCTTTCCGTCGGGCATACCGGGTATGGGAGACGTGATGGAAGGCGCTATGCAGCACGCGCCACAACCGGAACGGCAGTCCATGACCAGACACCCTTACTTGAAAATTGGAAAAGAGGAAGGATATTAACCGTCAAAACGTCTGTTTGAAAACGCCGTATCGGACGACAGGCAGGACTTACTGCTTGAATTTGAAGTCCAGCGCAGCGCCTTCTACATCGCGACGGTTATCGTTGCGCATTTGCAACTGCATTTCGTTGGTCAGCAATCGCCCCTCGAGCTCGAACGGGCCGGGGTTGGCGGAATCGCCCTTGTCGCTGAACATCTGCGGCAATATCGGCTTGCGCTTGCTGGTAATCACCTTGGCAGGCGGGTCGAGCTCCTTGACCAGCTCGGGAGGCAGGCTCAGGTCCAGCTTGGGCGCTTTGATTCGCACATCCTTGACGCTGGCCGTCTTGGCATCCTTGGCGTTCTTGCGCTTGCTTGCAGGCGCCTTGGCTGCCGCGACCTTGGAGGAAGATTTTTCGGAGGCCGCCGACTTGGCGCTTTGTGGCGCTGCAGGTTCCGATTTTTCCTTTCCGACCACCACAGGCACGACCGGCACGCCCGGCATCAGTTGATGCATGGTGTCCGGGGCCTTGATTTGTCTGGCATCGGTGGCAGCTGTATCCGCAGGTGCCTCAGTCTTCAGATGCACCTCGGGCGATACCGGCGCGGTGATGACCGCTTCGGTCTTGGGTTTGGGCACAGGGGTATCCGGAGCGTCACAACCACTCAGAAGTACGACGACAAGCAATCCGAGACAGCGAAAAACATTCATAGGCAAAAAGTCAGGCAAGACAGTGGCAAAAAGCCGGAAAGAAACACATGCTGTCCTTTTGAGGCCAACCTGACAAGGCAAGAGTTCCGAAGAATTGACAAATATCTTTGCCAATCAATAAGCCTGAACAGCCTCCTGACATAACTGCTTGGCCAGAATCCCCAATGTCATCAATGCACGCTCGGCTTCCTTGTTCCACTTCATGCCGCAATTCAAACGGATACAGTGGTTGAACTGCTCGGTATTACTGAAAATCAGCCCCGGGGCAATACTGATGCCCTGCTCAAGCGCACGGACGTGCAACTCCTGGGTATTGACCCGCCCCGGCAGACTGACCCAGAGGATAAAGCCCCCTGCGGGACGACTCATCTGCGTGCCTTCGGGAAAGAACTGCTGCACCGCCAGCTGATAGGCACTGAGGTTTTTGCGATATTCAAGACGAATGAAGCGCAGGTGCCGATCATAGCCGCCGTTTTCGAGATACGCCGCGACGGCCATTTGCGTGACGCTGCACGCCGAGTGAGTACTGAAAGTCTGCAGGCGCTGAATTTCCGCCTGGTATTTGCCGGCTATCATCCAGCCGATGCGCACACCCGGCGATAAGGTCTTGGAGAAGCTCGAGCAGTAAATCACCCTCCCCAGTCGGTCGAAGGCCTTGAGCGCCTTGGTCCGCCCTACTTCGAACATCAACTCGCCGTAGACGTCGTCTTCAACCACCTGGATATCGAAATCCGAGGCTAGCCGCAGCAGGTTTTTCTGCCGCTCCTCCGGCATGGTGCCGCCCAGTGGATTACTCAGTCGCGAGGTCAGCACCAAGGCCTTGATGGACCATTGATTGGCTGCCAGCTGCAATGCTTCAAGACTGATGCCGGTGGCCGGGTCACTGGGGATTTCGATGACCTTCAAACCCAGCAGGTCGGCAAGTTGCAGCAAACCATAATAGGCTGGCGACTCGGCGGCAATCAGATCGCCGGGCCGGGTCAGCACCCGCAGGGCCATCTGCAGCGCATCCACGCAGCCGTGAGTGATCACCACTTCCGACGGGTCGACCACCACGCCGGCGTCGCGCATGCGGATGGCAACCTGCCTGCGCAAGGGTTCGAAGCCGGGGCTGAACATGTAACTGAAGGCCCGCGGGCTGTGAAAGCGCGTGACCTTGGCCAGCTGCTGATGCAGCGCGCGCACCGGCAGGTAATCCACGTGAGGCACCGCGGCCCCGAGGGCGAACACGCCTTCGCGGCGGGACTCTTCGAGTACCTGCTGGATAATGCTGCTGCGCGTGACCAGGCCGGGGCGTTCGACACGCGCGATATCCGGGGTCGAAGCCGTCAGAGCGGGCGTTTGATGCACGTAGTAGCCGGACTGAGGACGTGCCCGTATCAGCCCCTGGTCTTCAAGGTTCGCGTAGGCCTGCAATACGGTTGCATGGCTGACGTTGAGCTGCGAACTCATTTTGCGAACGGACGGGACACGCTCGCCGGGCTGATACACACCACGACGGATGTCTTCGGCCAACTGCTGAGCGATACGCTGGTAGAGCAAGAGATTGGTCATGACACAGCCTCGAAAAGACCGGCGATTTATTATTTTTGAAAATACAGATGCGTAATAACCGGCACAGACCGGAAGTGTACGGGAACAGTTTTAAATCAGGCCAGCATCGATGGTCGCTGAGTGAAAATAAACGCGGGCAGAAACGCCATAATCAATGCGATTAAAGACAAAAAAGCCCGAGGCCGTTTCCGGCGTCGGGCTTTTTATCGCTTTTTTATCAGCGAGCTGCGCCCAGCTGACCTTTTTCGTCCGAGAAAACGATTTCGACCCGCCTGTTTTGCGCACGACCCCGCTCGGAGGTATTGGCATTCACAGGAAACTCCTGGCCGTAGCCTTCGACATGGATACGTTTTTCATCGACACCCAGGTCCATCAGCACATCGGCGACAGCCTGTGCCCGATCTTTCGAGAGCTTCAGGTTCTCCTGACGATCGCCCGTGCTGTCGGTATAACCTTCGATCCGGACCACTCGACGCGGGTTGATCTGCAGAAACTGCACAACCTTGAGAATGGTGCGGCTGGCCGAGTTTTTCAGCTCGGCATGTCCGGCGTCGAACAGCACATCGCCCAGGGTCATGACCAGACCGCGGTCGGTTTCGGTGGTGGCCAGGCTGAGGATCTGATCCTCCAGCCAACGGCCCTGCTGCTGAGCGCTGGCCAGCTTGGCCTCACGCAGTGCCAGCTGCATACGCTGACGCTCCATGTCCATTTTCGCCAGACGCTCCTGACTCAGCATCAGGTTGCTGTGCTCGCGCGCGATTTCGCTATAGCGACTGCTGAGGTAAGCGTAATGAGCGACATCGGCACCGCTCCCCAGGTAACTGGACAGACGCTCGGCGCGGGCCAGCGACTCACCCGCGCGAATGACATCTTTGGGCGCACTGCGCAGCACATCGGTATCTTCCTTGACCTTCTGGAAGTCGGCACTGGCCTGCTGCAAGGCCTGGCCGCTGTCCTTGTGACCGGCACAACCGTAAAGGCCAGCCGCCCCCAGCAACAGACACACACTCAGGACACGAGGAATACGGTTCATTGCGCCTCTCCCAGCTGCTTGCGCAAGCGATTGAGGCGGGTATTCAATTGATTGACCTGCTCCTGGCTCTTGAGGGTCAGCACTCGCGCTTCGGCCAGGCGCGCATCAAGCTCGGCCTGCTCGGCTTTCATGCGTGCATCCTTGTAAGCGTGGCTTGCCATGGAGGCGCGTGCTTCGGCAAATCCTGCCTGAGCGACTTCCATCTCGGGTTGATCGTCACTCGCGCCGACCGCCTTGGCCTGCTCCAGCGCCTGCTCGGTCAGTTTGAACTGCTCGGTTGGTACCGGATCACTGGCACAACCGGCCAGCGTGGCGATTGCCATGACGGCAATTGAAAAACGAATACTCACAAAAACTTCCCTACTTGTTGGGTGCGCTGGCGCCGGCAGGTTGCAGCAGTTGGGCTTTCCACAACTCCAGGTTATGCCTGATGACATCACCCGCAAGGCCAGAGGCGGCCGATTCTGTCATCTTTTTCGCCAGCTGTCCGCGCAACCATGGTTCATTGCAAGCCGAGTTGAACGACAAGGCCAGATAAAAACCCGGCGTATCGACCGGTAGAGGCTGCGCTGTCAGGTCTTTGGAAAGACCCAGCGTCTGCACCATGACCATACCGGCATAACGCCCGGCAAGCACATAATCCACCTCACCCAGGGCGAGCTTCTGGAACGCGGGTGTAAGTGCGGGCAGGCGCTCAAGGGTCAGATTCTGTCTGGTCAGCGCATCAAAGGAAGGCGTCAGACGGGTCTTTTCCGAGATGGCGCCGGGATGGCCCTGCAGCTCACTGACGGCATTAAACGGCACGCTGTGATCGTGGCGCGTCCAGACCATGATGTCGTTCTGCACGATCGGCGGATGAATGTAATCCAGCGCTTCGAGTTGTGCAGCATTCAACGGCGCATCAGCCAGCAGGTCCATGCGTCCCGTACGCACCTCTTCGAGTGCCTGACTGCGTTTGCCGCCATACAGAAACTCGACCTTGATACCCAGTTCGCCTGCTGCCTGAGTCAGCAGATCGGCATTGGCGCCCATCAGGTGACGCGGGTCCTGGGGATCACGCCACAGATAAGGCGGCGCGTCCGGGCTGCCGGTCACGATCAGACGCTCGCACTTGCCTGCGGCGGATGCCAGCGACGGCAGCGCGACCAGCCCGAAGAGAAGCGAAGAGAGCAGCCGGGAATGCACCATGAAAAGTCCTTTCGATACCCAATAAAAAACCCGTTCGATCCGGGCAGGCGCACCATAAACCGCTGGTGTGCGAACCCCGAATGGAACGGGTTCTCTTTATAGTGGAAGCGCGTGGCTTAAACCAGCTTCTCCAGCTCGGGGATGGCTTCGAACAAGTCAGCCACCAGACCGTAATCGGCGACCTGGAAGATCGGCGCCTCTTCATCCTTGTTGATCGCCACGATCACCTTGGAATCCTTCATACCCGCCAGATGCTGAATCGCACCGGAAATACCGACCGCGATGTACAGCTGAGGAGCGACGATCTTGCCGGTCTGACCGACCTGCATGTCGTTGGGTACGAAACCGGCATCGACCGCAGCACGGGAAGCGCCCACTGCCGCACCGAGCTTGTCGGCCAGCGTGTACAGATGCCTGAAGTTGTCGCCGTTCTGCATGCCGCGACCACCGGAAACGACGATCTTCGCTGCTGTCAGCTCCGGACGATCGGATTTGGCCAGCTCCTCACCAACGAAGCTGGACTTACCCGCATCGTGGGCAGCCGACACTGCTTCAACAGCGGCCGAGCCCCCCTCTGCAGCCACCGGGTCGAAGCCGGTGGCACGTACGGTGATGACCTTGACCGCCGCAGTCGACTGCACGGTGGCGATGGCGTTACCGGCGTAGATCGGACGAGTGAAGGTGTCGGCGGAAACCACCGAAACGATCTCGGAGATCTGGTCGACATCCAGCTGCGCAGCAACGCGCGGCAGGATGTTCTTGCCATTGGAGGTTGCAGCAGCCAGAACATGGCTATGACCTGCAGCCAGTTCCACGACCAGGGGTGCGATGTTTTCAGGCAGTTGGTGCGCGTAGGCTTCGTGGTCGGCCACCAGCACTTTCGCCACACCGGCAATCTTGGCGGCGGCGTCGGCAACGGCGCTAACGCCGGAACCGGCCACCAGCAAATGAATGTCACCGCCAATCTTCTGGGCAGCAGCAAGGGTGTTGAGCGTAGCCGGGGCTACGGTCGCATTGTCGTGTTCAGCGATAACCAGGATCGTCATTTAGATTACCTTCGCTTCGTTTTTCAGTTTCTCGACCAGTTCAGCCACAGACTTGACCTTGATGCCGGCGCTGCGCGCAGCCGGTGCTTCAACCTTGAGAGTCTTGTTGGTCGAGGCCGTGGAAACGCCCAGTGCATCCGGAGTCAGCACCTCAAGCGGCTTCTTCTTGGCCTTCATGATGTTGGGCAGCGAAGCGTAGCGTGGCTCGTTCAGACGCAGGTCCGTGGTCACGATGGCTGGCAGGCTCAGGGAAACGGTCTGCAGGCCGCCGTCGATTTCACGGGTCACGGCAACCTTGTCACCGGTCACTTCAACCTTGGATGCGAACGTACCCTGCGGGTAGCCGCTCAACGCAGCCAGCATCTGGCCGGTCTGGTTGTTATCGCTGTCGATGGCCTGTTTGCCAAGGATCACCAGCTGCGGCTGCTCCTTGTCGACCACGGCCTTGAGCAGTTTGGCCACGGCCAGAGAAGTCAGCTCCTCGGCGGACTCGACCAGCACGGCACGGTCGGCACCCAGTGCCAGGGCGGTACGCAGTTGTTCCTGAGCGGTGGTCGGACCGATGGTGACGACGACGATCTCGGTGGCTACACCCTTCTCTTTAAGACGAACCGCCTCTTCAACGGCGATTTCGCAGAACGGGTTCATGGACATTTTGACGTTGGCAAGATCGACGCCGGAGTTGTCCGCCTTGACGCGAACCTTGACGTTGTAGTCGACCACTCGTTTGACAGCTACAAGAACCTTCATGGATTCCTCACTCTCCGGTGAAAAGAAGTCGCCCGGCGGCACCAGGCGATCGATATGTGTCCTCAACAAGCAATCGCTATGCGTGCAGGCCATTCGGACGGCTTTAAAAAGCCATATAAAAGCCGGGAGTCACCCGTCAAGCAGCGGCTGGGTGTGTAAAATGCGCCGTGCGACGTTGACCTGTTGCCTGCAGCGCGTCTGCCTGATGCCTTTTGAGAGATTGCCCGCAATCCGGGAACCTCGTTTCAGCCTACGGCAAACGCAAAACCGCCCGTATATTGACCGCAACGCCTTTTCCGGTCAATACGCCAAATCGGCCAGTTCCGAGTCTGGTGTCTTTGATTTATCTGGCCTGCGGCCGATTCAAACAAACGTTTGTATTGGACCCGCGCAGTGGTGTAGATATAATGCGAACCATTAAAAGACGAGGCGGTTCAATACCTCCATGCGTCGGCCTGCAGCGACCAAAAAAGCAGTGCCCATAAAAACACCGTGAGCCTTGAGAGTAGGAGATAGCCTGTGGAACGCGAATACATGGAATTCGACGTCGTTATCGTCGGAGCCGGCCCGTCCGGGCTTTCTGCCGCTTGCCGCCTTAAACAGAAGGCCGCTGAAGCTGGCCAGGAAATCAGCGTCTGCGTGGTGGAAAAAGGCTCCGAAGTCGGTGCACACATCCTCTCCGGCGCCGTATTCGAGCCCCGCGCGCTGAATGAACTGTTCCCCAACTGGCAGGAACTGGGCGCTCCGCTCAACACGCCGGTCAAGCGCGACGACATCTATGTGCTGCGCGACGCCGAAAAAGCCCGGAAAATACCGGACTTTTTCGTCCCCAAGACCATGCACAACCATGGCAACTACATCATCTCCCTGGGCAACCTGTGCCGCTGGCTTGCTCAGCAGGCTGAAAACCTCGGTGTCGAAATCTATCCGGGCTTTGCCGCCCAGGAAGCGCTGTTCGATGAAAACGGCGTGGTACGCGGCATCGTCACCGGCGACCTGGGTGTCGACCGCGAAGGCAATCCGAAGGAAGGCTTGTACACCCCCGGCATGGAACTGCGCGCCAAGTACACACTGTTCGCCGAAGGCTGCCGTGGTCACATCGGCAAGCAGCTGCTCAAGCGCTTTAACCTCGACGACGAAGCCGACGTGCAGCATTACGCAATCGGCCTCAAGGAAATCTGGGAAGTCGACCCGGCAAAACATGAACAGGGGCTGGTGGTGCACACCGCCGGCTGGCCGCTGGACGATGCCAATCCGGGCGGCTCGTTCCTGTACCACCTGGAGAACAATCAGGTGGTGGTCGGCCTGATCGTCGACCTGTCCTACAGCAACCCGTACCTGTCGCCGTTCGACGAATTCCAGCGCTACAAGCATCACCCGGTCGTCAGGCAATACCTGGAAGGCGGCAAGCGCATCAGCTACGGCGCCCGTGCGATTACCAAGGGCGGCTTGAACTCCCTGCCGAAAATGGTCTTCCCCGGCGGCGCGCTGATCGGCTGCGATCTGGGCACGCTGAACTTCGCCAAGATCAAGGGCAGCCACACGGCCATGAAGTCCGGCATGCTGGCTGCCGATTCGGTGGCCGACGCGCTGCTGGCCGGCAAGGAAGGCGGCGACGTGCTGACCTCCTACGTGGATGCCTTCAAGGCCAGCTGGCTGCATGAAGAGCTGTTCGCCAGCCGCAACTTTGGCGTGGCGATCCACAAATACGGCGCGATCAAGGGCGGCGCATTCAACTTCATCGATCAGAATATCTTCGGTGGCAAGCTGCCGTTCACGCTGCACGACACCAAGCCGGACTACGCCTGCCTCAAGCTGGCAGCCGACTCGAAGAAGATCGATTACCCGAAACCCGACGGCAAGCTTAGCTTCGACAAGCTCAGTTCGGTGTTCCTCTCCAGCACCAACCATGAAGAGGAACAACCCTGCCACCTGAAGCTGACCGATCCGAGCATCCCGATCAGCAAGAACCTGCCGCTGTACGACGAACCGGCCCAGCGCTACTGCCCGGCCGGCGTGTATGAAGTCATCACCAAGGAAGACGGCGAGAAACGCTTCCAGATCAACGCGCAGAACTGCGTGCACTGCAAGACCTGCGACATCAAGGACCCTTCGCAGAACATCACCTGGGTGGCACCGGAGGGCGCTGGCGGCCCGACATACCCGAATATGTAACGGTCGCAGCAAGCTTCAACAGAAAAAGCCCCTTTCGGGGCTTTTTTTATTCAGGCAGGAACACGCAGGTTGCTGCTCTCCTCCCCCGGACTGCGCTCGAAATAGCGCTTGTATTCACGACTGAACTGCGACGCGCTTTGGTAGCCGACCTTCAACGCGACCTGCGCCACGCCCAGGCCCTCGGCCACCAGCAATTGCTGAGCCTTGAGCAGGCGCAGGCGCTTGAGGTACTGCACAGGCGACAACAGCGTGCTGCGCTTGAAATGCTCATGAAAGGTCGACGTGCTCATGTTCGCGCAACTGGCCAGCGTGTCGACGTTCAACGCGTGGTCATAATGCTCATGCAGGTAGGTCACCGCCGAAGCAATTCGTGCGAACTGTCCTTGCTGCTCGACCAGCGCACGCAACACCCCCGACTGCGGTCCGCGCAGCGCGGTGTACAGCACCTCGCGAATCCGTGCCTGGCCCATCGCCTGACACTCCAGCGGATCGTGCAGACAACGCAGCAGACGCTCGACACTGTCGCGCATGGTGTTGTCGATGCGCACCGAGGTCATGGACTCCGGCGTCTGCACCTGACTCTCGTGCCCGGTGACCGGGCCCATCGCCTGCACCAACTCGCCCAGCAACACGCGGTCAATGGCCACCGAAACGCCGTAAAGCGGCTTTTCCGGCGTGGCGAATGTTTCGCACTTGAACGGCACCGAGAGCGCCTGGATCAGGTAATGCCCGGTGCCGTATTCGAACGTACGCGGCCCCAGGCACGCGACCTTGCTGCCCTGTACGACGATCATCAGGCTTGGCTCATAGATCTGCGGGCTGCTGGCGACATAACCAAACGCCGAGAGCACCCGAACCTCCGGCAACGGCGTAGCGACAAACCCCGGGCGTACCGCCAGCGGCTGGATCAGGGAAACGAGGGTGGCATTGCCATCCAGCACAACAGGTAAGGTCATGAGTACAGCCTGACAGAGAAACAGACAGCCGTATCATCGCAGATTTGCGCCTCAGCGCCGACCCTGAAATTCCGGGCCGGAGGAATAGGCATGAAACACGGAGGATTCACCATAGCCGCGAAGGGCCCGTATCAGGACAATGGTTCGCCTCTCTTCCGTCACACCTTGCGAGGTCAAACATGTACACAGCTATCGGTTACGCCGCACAGTCAGCTACCGCTCCCCTCGCCCCGATGACCTTCGAACGTCGCGCTCTGCGTGCCGACGACGTTGCCATCGAAATCCTTTACTGCGGCGTCTGCCACTCCGATATTCACCAGGCACGCAACGAATGGGGCATCGCCGTCTACCCGCTGATGCCGGGCCACGAAATTGTCGGTCGTGTAACTGCCACCGGCAGCAGTGCAACCCAATACAAGGTCGGTGACATGGTCGGTGTCGGCTGCATGGTCGATTCGTGCCGCGAATGCTCGGCCTGCAAGTCGGACCTCGAGCAGTACTGCCTGGAAGGCCCGACCATGACTTACGCCACGCCAGACCGCGTGGACGGCAGCAACACCATGGGCGGTTACTCGAACAGCATCGTGGTCGCCGAGCACTTCGTCGTGCGCGTCCCGGAAAAACTCGACCCGGCAGCCGCTGCGCCAATTCTCTGTGCAGGCATCACCACCTATTCGCCGCTCAAGCATTACGGCGTCAAGGCTGGCGACAAGGTCGGCATTCTGGGCATGGGCGGTCTGGGCCACATGGGTATCAAGTTCGCCAAGGCGATGGGCGCTGAAGTCACCCTGTTCACCCGCTCCGCCGCCAAGGCTCAGGAAGCACATCGTCAAGGCGCCGATCATGTGATCGTATCCACCGACGCTGAACAGATGAAGGCTGCTGCAGGGCACTTCGACTTCCTGCTCGACACCATTCCGGTGCAGCACGACCTGAACCCCTACCTGGAAACCCTGCGTTTCGACGGCGCCCACATTCTGGTCGGCCTGATCGAGCCGATCGAGCCGCCAGTTCATGCAGCCAATCTGGTGATGAGCCGTCGCGTGCTGGCCGGTTCGTTGATCGGCGGTATCGCGGAAACTCAGGAGGTACTGGATTTCTGTGCCGAGAACGACATCACCTGCGACATCGAAATGCTCGATATCCGCAACATCAACGAAGCCTACGAGCGCATGCTGGCCGGTGACGTGAAGTACCGCTTCGTGATCGACATGGCCACGCTGAAGGCCTGATCGACGCCCGATCAGCCGCCGAGATCGGCCGAGAGTTCCGCTGCGATGGTTTTGATCAGCGGAACCAGCTCGGTCATCTTCTCCAGCGGCATATAGGGCACAGTACTGGCGACACTGATGCCGGCAACGATCTGTTTGCTGGCATCACGTACCGGCGCTGCGACACAACGGATCGACGGTTCGTTGTCCTCCAGATCGAACGCATACCCTCCCTCTACGTACTCTTCCCTCCGGGCCTTCAACTGCTCCCAGGTTTGCTGCTCATGAGCAGGCCATAGCGGATTTCTGCCTGTGCTCGGCATGCTGATTTCATACAGCCGCTGCCACTCCGACTGAGCACTGTCCAGCAACAGCGCCTTGCCGATACCGGTGCGCACCAGCGGCATCCGATGCCCGACCCGCGAACGCATTTCCGGGCCATTGCGACCGGGATTCTTGTGCAGATAGAGCACATCGTCCCCTTCCCTTACAGCCAGATGCACGGTATCGCCGGTCAGCTCCGACAAGCGATCCAGATAAGGCCGGGCGAGCATCGCCAGGGGCACCTCTTCACGCGCCTGAAACCCCAGCTCGATCAATTTCGGCCCAAGCAGATAACCCACTTGAGGAACGACCCGCAGATAACGCTCCTCGACCAGGCAACTGGCCAGACGGTGCGTGGTACTGCGCGTGGTGCCGATCAGCCGGGCGATCTCCTTGAGGTCCCGTGCGCCACCGGCAACCGCCTGCACCACCCCCAGCCCGCGCAGCAAGGTCTGAGTCCCGGTGGGTACGGAATCCTTGCCGGTAATCTTTTCAGGGGTGATCGAATCGTTGTGCATGAGAAGCCTTGCTCGGATCAAAAGGGTTCGGATCGAAAACCGGCGGCATTATCGCCGCCAGCGTCCAGATGCGTCGACATCAGAGCTCGATACGCTCCACTTTCCCTACCAGCAGGATGTACGACAGCGCACCCAGCAGTGCCAGGACCGAAATGTAGGTGATGGCCGGCGCGAACGAGTCTCCCGACGCCAGGAAGCCGATCACGATCGGGGTGGCGATGGCGGAGAGGTTGCCGATGAAGTTGAACGTGCCGCCGGTCAGGCCCAGCAGGCGCGCCGGTGCCAGGGTCGAGACCAGCGACCAGGTGATCGACGCCAGGCCGTTGCCGAAGAACGCCAGCGCCAGAAAGGTGATCACCAGCGGCGTCGAGTCGACAAAGTTGGCACCGATGATCGAGGTCGAGATCAGCAGCCCGGCAATGATCGGCAACTTGCGCGCAAAACCTACGCTATGCCCGCGACGGATCAGCCAGTCGGAAAAGAAGCCCGAGCACAGCACGCCGACAAATGCGGCGAGGAACGGCAATGACGCCAGCAGGCCGGACTTGATGAAGTCCATCCCCCGGTACTTCACCAGATAGGTCGGGAACCAGGTCAGGAAAAACCACAGCGTGGAGTTCAGGCAGAACTGCCCCAGGTAGATGCCCCACAACTTGCGTTTGCTCAACACAATGCCCAGGTCCAGCCAACTGAACGCCTGCTTCTGTTTTTCGACGTCCTTCTGGATATCCACCAGCCCGCCGCCCTTCTGAATCAGCTCGATTTCCTGCTGATTGACGCCTTTGAAATCACGTGGCTCGCGATACACCGTGTACCAGATCAGCGCCCACAACACGCCGACCCCACCGGTGGCGACAAATACCATGTGCCAGCCGTAGTGCGCCTGCAACCAGGCCAGCACCGGGGTCAGGAACGCCAGACCGACGAACTGCCCGGAGGTATAGACGCCGATGGCAGTAGCCCGCTCACGCTCGGGAAACCAGGTGGTGACCACACGACTGTTGATCGGATAGGCAGGCGCTTCCAGCGCACCGACTGCCATGCGCAGTACGAACAGGGCGATGAAGCTGGCGGCGAAGCCGAGCATGATGGTCGCGATGGACCACAGCAGCAGGGCCGCGGTATAGAGAATGCGCGGCGGCACGCGGTCTACCAGCCAGCCCCCGGGCAGTTGCATGGCGGCATAGGTCCAGCCGAACGCGGAAAAGATCAGCCCGACATGCACCGGATCAAGGCCCAGTTCGGAGGTCAGCGCCGGCGCGGCAATCGACAGGTTGCTGCGGTCCAGATAGTTGATCACCACCGTGATGAAAAGCAGCGCCATGATAAAGAAACGTTTGCGGGACGGCGTCACCAGGGATGCCGCACCCTCCAGAGTTCGAGTGCGCATGGAATGTAGCCTCTTGTTGGATTTATTGAGGTCTGTGTTTCGATATAACCGAGCTGAAGGCACGCCGATTCTCGTTCCCACGCAGAGCGCTCATCGTTATACGCAAGTGCGCTTTTGATTCTGGCCGAAGGCCGTAGGAGCGAACTTGTTCGCGAAGACAATTGTTCATACGAAACATTTTCAGAGAACAGGTAAGCCTGTTCGCGAACAAGTTCGCTCCTACGCCCTGCGGGCAGAAGCCTGAACGCCCATTTTCCAGGCTCTTCAGGACTTATGTATGGCGATGAGCGCAGAGCGCCGAAACGATGGCTAGCGGATTTGCTTTTCTACCACTCGGCAAAACTGCCATCCGCATGACGCCAGATCGGGTTGCGCCAGCGGTGGCCGATGGCGGCGCGTTCGATGACGTACTCTTCGTTGATCTCGATGCCAAGGCCGGGGCCGTTGGGGATCTTGACCATGCCTTTGTCGTAGTCGAAGACTTCCGGATGCTTGACGTAATCGAGCAGGTCGTTGCTTTCGTTGTAGTGGATACCCAGGCTCTGCTCCTGGATGAAGGCGTTGTAGCAAACCGCGTCCAGTTGCAGGCACGCCGCCAGCGCAATCGGCCCCAGCGGGCAATGCAGCGCCAGCGCGACGTCGTAGGCTTCGGCCATGTTGGCGATCTTGCGGGTTTCGGTAATACCGCCGGCGTGCGAGGCGTCCGGCTGGATGATGTCGACGTAGCCTTCGCTCAACACGCGCTTGAAGTCCCAGCGCGAGAACAGCCGCTCGCCCAGCGCAATCGGCGTACTGGTCAACGGCGCCAGCTCCTTGAGTGCTTCATAGTTCTCGCTGAGCACCGGCTCTTCGATGAACATCAGCTTGTAGGGGTCCAGCTCTTTCATCAGCACCTTGGCCATCGGCTTGTGAACCCGGCCGTGGAAGTCCACACCAATGCCGACATTAGGCCCCACTGCATCACGCACAGCGGCCACGTTGGCCAGCGCCAGGTCGACCTTGTCGAAGGTGTCGAGAAACTGCAGCTCTTCGGTGCCATTCATCTTCACGGCTGTAAAGCCGCGCTCGACCGCTTCCTTCGCGGCGCGCGCCGTGTCTGCAGGCCGATCACCGCCAATCCACGAATAGACGCGAATCTTGTCACGCACCTGACCGCCGAGCAGGTCACTGACCGACACGCCCAGCGCCTTGCCCTTGATGTCCCACAACGCCTGATCGATGCCGGCCAGCGCGCTCATGTGGATCGCGCCACCCCGATAGAAGCCGCCGCGGTACAGCACGGTCCAGATGTCTTCGATGTTGCGCGGGTCCTTGCCGATCAGGTAATCGGAAAGCTCTTCCACAGCCGCAGCAACCGTTTGCGCGCGACCTTCGACCACTGGCTCGCCCCAGCCGACAACGCCCTCGTCGGTCTCGACCTTGAGGAAGCACCAGCGCGGCGGAACGATGAACGTGGTGAGTTTGGTGATTTTCATGGGTGCGGTTTCTCTTGTTGATTCTCTTGTTGGAAAGCGGCTACTGCACGGCGGCTTCTGCTGCGCCGGTCAGTCTGCAAGCGCTGCGCTGTGCTGCTTCCAGGCCGCCACGTAGGCCTGAGCACGCTTGGTTACGTCTGCGACGCTCATGCCGGGTTTGAACAGCCCGGAACCCAGACCAAAACCCTTCACGCCGGCGTCGAGAAATACCTTCATGTTGTCCGGCGAAATACCACCGACCGGCAGCAAAATCGTGCCCTTGGGCAAGACCGCCAGCCACGCCTTGACCACCGCCGGCGACATCTGCTCGGCAGGAAACAGCTTGAGCACATCGGCGCCTTCGGCCAGCGCCGCAAAGGCTTCGGTCGGCGTGGCGACCCCTGGCGACAGGAACAGCCCGGCCGCCTTGGCCGCACGCAACACCTTGGCGTCGCTGTGCGGCATGACGATCACTTGCCCGCCTGCGTCCTTGACCTGAGTCACCTGTTCAGGGGTGAGCACGGTGCCTGCACCGATCAGGCAATCGGCAGGCAATTGCTGACGCAACAGGCGGATGCTGTCGAACGGTTGCGGGGAGTTGAGCGGCACTTCGATGACCCGAAACCCCGCTTCGTACAGCACATCGCCCATGGCAGGCGCTTCTTCGGGACGCAGGCCGCGCAGAATCGCGACCAGACCGTTTTCTTTCAATGCTTGCTTGAGCATATCAAACCTCTCGAATGTGTTGGGACGAGCGGCGCGCGATCAGGCCTGCCTGCACGGCGACCTGCCACAGGCCGCGCTCGGTCGCCTGCTCGGCCAATGTCACCCCGGGAAAGCCACAAACGGCCAAACCGCGTGCATAGCGCGTGCACAGCGAATCGCTGCCGATGAGGATCACCGCAGGCAATTGTTCGTGGTTGTGCAGGTGCAGCCTGGCGATGGCCCCCAGTTCATGGCCAATCAACAGGCCGGAAAGATAGTCAGGTTGCGCACTGGCACCCAATTGCCCGGTAAGGCCGAGCGTTCGCGTGCTGAAAATCGTCGACAGCGGCCCCGCGGAGCCCGCGTCGGACAGGGCAATCGACAAGCCGCGGTCAAAGGCCTGCTCATCGAACGCCTCGGCAGGCTGCATGGTGCGTCCGAGAATGGTGTGGGCGCAGAGCGCGGCGTAGACCTCGCCGGTCATGAAGGTATCGAAGTGAACGATGCGACCCCGTTCTACCTGCACCCATTTGGAGTGGCTGCCGGGCAGACCGATCAGCAGCGGCTGGCTGCCCTGCCCTTCTTCAAGGCCTGCCAGCACACCCAGCACTTGGGTTTCTTCGCCACGCATGACGTTGGGCAGGGTCGAGCGCTGCAGTACGCCGGGGATGATGTGCACCGTCACGCCGCGCACACTGCGCACGGTCTGCAACGCTGCGCTCAGCTCATTGACGCTGGCCGGGGTTTCCCGATAAGCCGCTTCGCGCCAGCCCTGCGCGCTGCCGACCATGCCGCAGGCAATCACCTGCAGGTCTGGCTGGGCATCGAGCCAGTCGCCGCAGGCCTGGTCAAAGGCCAGTTCGAAACCGTCACTGCAGAACTGCCCCGCAATCAGTCGCGGCGTAGTCGGCAGCTGCATGATGCCCGCGCTCAATGCGCGCTGTTCCAGCACCTGGCCATGTTCGCCAAGTCGATAAGCACGAAGTGAGGTTGTGCCCCAATCGAGCGCGATCAATTGAGCCTGCATTGCTTCACCTGTTGTTTTTTTGGAAGTGAGTGCAGGACGACTATAAACCCGTTGTTACAGTTATCTCAATATGTAAATTTTAATCCCATATATAGGGATATTAAGTGATAACCAAAAACGATCGGGCATAAAAAAACCCGCCTCCCTTTCGGAAAGCGGGTTTGCTGTGAAACCGAAGCCTCAACGCTCCAGCAGGATTCTCAGCATGCGACGCAGCGGCTCCGCAGCGCCCCACAACAGCTGGTCGCCCACGGTGAAAGCGCCCAGGTACTGCGAACCCATGTTCAGTTTGCGCAGACGCCCGACCGGAATACTCATGGTGCCGGTCACGGCCGTCGGGCTCAGCTCGTGCATGCTGGCTTCGCGGTTGTTCGGCACCAGCTTGACCCAAGGGTTGTGCTGGCTGATCAAGCCTTCGATGTCCGCAATCGATACATCCTTGTTCAGCTTGATGGTCAATGCCTGGCTATGGCAGCGCATGGCGCCGATGCGCACGCAGATGCCGTCCACCGGGATCGGGCTCTTGAAGCGACCGAGGATCTTGTTGGTCTCGGCCTGGCCTTTCCATTCTTCGCGGCTCTGGCCGTTTGGCAGAGCCTTGTCGATCCACGGGATCAGGCTGCCCGCCAGCGGCACGCCGAAGTTCTCGGCAGGGAACGACTCGCTGCGCATGGCTTCAGCCACCTTGCGGTCGATATCCAGAATGGCGCTGGCCGGATTGGCCAGATCATCGGCCACCGAGGCATGCACCGCGCCCATCTGTTTGATCAGCTCACGCATGTTCTGCGCGCCGGCGCCGGACGCCGCCTGATAGGTCATGACGTTCATCCACTCGACCAGACCGGCATCGAACAGACCACCCAGGCCCATCAGCATCAGGCTGACGGTGCAGTTGCCACCGATATAGTTCTTGGTGCCCGCGTCCAGTTGCTGGTCGATGACCTTGCGATTAACCGGGTCAAGCACGATGACCGCGTCATCCTGCATGCGCAGGCTGGACGCCGCATCGATCCAGTAACCCTGCCAGCCGGCTTCGCGCAGCTTGGGGAACACCTCATTGGTGTAGTCGCCACCCTGGCAGGTCAGCACCACGTCCAGGGTTTTCAGCTCGTCGATACTGTAGGCATCTTTCAGGGGCGCAACATCCTTGCCCACCGAAGGCGCCTGGCCACCGACATTGGAAGTAGTGAAGAACACCGGCTCAATGAGATCGAAGTCCTGCTCTTCCCGCATCCGCTGCATGAGCACGGAACCGACCATGCCACGCCAACCGATCAGACCTACACGTTTCATCGCAACTACACCTTGAATAAAAGTGGGACCGCCGCTCTGCGCGTACACAGCAGGCGGCGGGCCAGAGAGATTACAGATTCCGCAGCGCGGCGACTACAGCATCGCCCATTTCCTGCGTACCGACTTTGACTTTGCCTTCCGACCAGATGTCACCAGTACGAATCCCCTGATCCAGAACCAGGCTGACAGCCTTTTCGATGGCGTCGGCCGCATCGGTCAGTTTGAAGCTGTAACGCAGCATCATCGACACCGACAGAATGGTCGCCAGCGGGTTGGCAATGCCTTTGCCGGCGATGTCCGGTGCCGAGCCGTGGCAAGGCTCGTACATGCCCTTGTTGGCCGTGTCCAGCGAGGCCGACGGCAGCATGCCGATGGAGCCGGTGAGCATTGATGCCTGATCGGAGAGGATGTCGCCGAACAGGTTATCGGTCACTATCACATCGAACTGCTTGGGTGCACGCACCAGTTGCATGGCAGCGTTGTCGACGTACATGTGGCTCAGTTCGACTTCAGGGTAATCCTTGGCGACCTGCTCGACGATTTCGCGCCACAGCTGGCTGGACGCCAGCACGTTGGCCTTGTCCACCGAGCACAGCTTCTTGCCACGCACCATGGCCATGTCGAAACCGACTTTGGCAATACGGCGGATCTCGCTTTCGCTGTACGGCAGCGTGTCGTAGGCCTGACGCTCGCCATTATCCAGCACCCGCGTGCCGCGTGGCGCGCCGAAGTAGATGCCACCAGTCAGCTCGCGAACGATCAGGATGTCCAGGCCGGCGACGATTTCCGGCTTCAGGCTGGACGCGTCGGCCAGTTGCGGATAAAGGATCGCCGGACGCAGGTTGCCGAACAGGCCCAGTTGCGAACGGATTTTCAGCAGACCTCGCTCAGGACGGATGTCGCGCTCGATGGTGTCCCATTTCGGGCCACCGACAGCACCCAGCAGCACGGCATCGGCCGCACGGGCACGATCCAGGGTTTCATCGGCCAGCGGCACGCCGTGCTTGTCGATGGCCGCGCCGCCGATCACGTCGTGGGTCAATTCAAACCCCAGCTGATACTTTTCGTTGGCCAGCTCCAGCACCTTGACCGCTTCGGTCATGATTTCCGGACCAATACCATCACCTGGGAGAATCAGAATCTGCTTGCTCATAACATCCTCTATTTTGTGCATCGGCGTCTTTGACAACGCCTGCTTGAAACGCTCGATACCACAGAAAATTTAGCGTGCGGCCAAAACACTTTTGCCAGCAAGGCGCAATTGCACCTTACTGGCAAGCATGCATCCGGTGTTGATCAATCAGTCGCGGAACAGCCACGGCTGGCTGGCGCGGTGCCTGCTCTCGAAACCGGCGATTGCCTCGGCGTCCATCAGCGTCAGGCCGATGTCGTCCAGACCATTGAGCAGGCAATGCTTGCGGAACGCATCTATTTCAAAGCTCAGGACCTTGCCATCCGGACGGGTCACGGTCTGCGCCTGCAGATCGATACTCAACTGATAACCGGGTGTGGCTTCCACCTGCTTGAATAGCTGATCGACGTCTTCTTCGGACAGGATGATCGGCAACAAGCCGTTCTTGAAGCTGTTGTTGAAGAAGATGTCCGCATAGCTCGGCGCAATGATTGCGCAGAAACCGTACTCTTCCAGTGCCCACGGCGCGTGTTCGCGGCTGGAGCCGCAGCCGAAGTTTTCCCGGGCCAACAGAACGCTGGCACCCTGGTAACGCTCGTGGTTGAGGACGAATTCGTGGTTCAGCGGGCGCTTGGAGTTGTCCTGATAAGGCTGCCCCACGTCGAGGTAACGCCATTCATCGAACAGGTTCGGACCGAAGCCGGTGCGCTTGATCGACTTGAGAAACTGCTTGGGAATGATCTGGTCAGTATCGACGTTGGCACGATCCAGAGGAGCGACCAGGCCATGGTGCTGGGTAAAGGCTTTCATACGGGACTCCTCAGTGCTGGATCAGGTCGCGAACATCGATGAAACGGCCATTGACCGCAGCGGCGGC
Source organism: Pseudomonas sp. PvP027 (assembly GCF_017833005.1). NCBI lineage: Bacteria > Pseudomonadati > Pseudomonadota > Gammaproteobacteria > Pseudomonadales > Pseudomonadaceae > Pseudomonas > Pseudomonas sp. PvP027. The sequence continues at coordinate 1,087,947 of NZ_JAFIBK010000001.1, forward strand.
GGCCATTGCCGGGCTCACCAGATGCGTCCGGCCACCGGCCCCCTGACGACCTTCGAAGTTACGGTTGGAGGTCGACGCGCAGTGCTCGCCGGAACCCAGGCGGTCCGGGTTCATCGCCAGGCACATCGAGCAGCCCGGTTCACGCCATTCAAAGCCGGCTTCGATGAACACCTTGTCCAGCCCTTCCTTCTCCGCCTGCTCCTTGATCAGCCCCGAACCTGGCACCACGATGGCCTGCTTGATGGTCGCAGCCACCTTGCGGCCCTTGGCGACATCGGCCGCGGCGCGCAGGTCTTCGATGCGCGAGTTGGTGCAGGAACCGATGAATACCCGGTCCAGCTGGATATCGGTAATCGGCTGGTTGGCTTTCAGGCCCATGTACTTGAGCGCACGCTCGATGGAGCCGCGCTTGACCAGATCCGGCTCTTGCGCAGGGTCCGGCACGTTCTGATCAACCGCCAGGACCATTTCCGGCGAGGTGCCCCAGCTGACCTGCGGCTTGATCTGTGCGGCGTCCAGTTTGACCACGGTATCGAACACGGCGTCCGGGTCGGACACCAGGTCCTTCCAGGCTTCGACAGCGAGGTCCCACTCCGCGCCCTTGGGTGCGAACGGACGACCTTTGACGTACTCGACGGTCTTCTCGTCGGTGGCCACCATGCCAACCCGCGCGCCCGCTTCAATGGACATGTTGCAGATGGTCATGCGCCCTTCGATCGACAGGTCGCGAATCGCACTGCCGGCGAACTCGATGGCATAACCGTTACCGCCTGCGGTGCCGATCTTGCCGATCACCGCCAGTACGATGTCCTTGGCGGTGACGCCAAACGGCAACTGCCCTTCGACCGACACCAGCATGTTCTTCATTTTCTTGGCGACCAGGCACTGGGTGGCGAGCACGTGCTCGACCTCGGAAGTGCCGATGCCGTGGGCCAGCGCACCGAACGCGCCGTGGGTAGAGGTGTGCGAGTCGCCGCAGACCACGCTCATGCCTGGCAGGGTTGCGCCCTGCTCCGGGCCAATCACGTGGACGATGCCCTGGCGGGGATCATTCATCTTGAATTCGGTGATGCCGTACTCGTCGCAGTTGTCGTCGAGGGTCTGCACCTGCAAGCGCGACACCTGATCCTCGATGGCACTAATGCCACCCTTGCGTTCGGCCGTGGTCGGCACGTTATGGTCAGGCGTGGCGATGATCGAGTCGATCCGCCATGGCTTGCGCTTTGCCAGCCGCAGACCTTCGAACGCCTGCGGCGAGGTCACTTCGTGGATGATGTGACGGTCAATGTAGATCAGCGCCGAACCGTCGTCGCGCTGTTTGACCAAATGCGAATCCCAGAGCTTGTCGTAGAGCGTTTTCCCGGCCATCGGACGTACTTCCTCATCAGCTTCTTTCTATGCCTTGGGCAATCGTTGCGATGACCCTTTGGCTTGTGCGGTCATCCTATGGAATATGCTTAAATAACTCAAATTCATAATTTTCATACTTTGGATAACCAACTGGAATCTGACCATGGACCTGGCCAACCTCAATGCCTTTATCGCCATCGCTGAAACCGGCAGCTTCTCCGGGGCAGGCGAACGCCTGTACCTGACCCAACCGGCCATCAGCAAGCGCATTGCCGGCCTGGAGCAGCAACTCAACGTGCGCCTGTTCGATCGCCTGGGCCGTGAAGTCAGTCTGACCGAGGCCGGACGCGCTCTGCTGCCACGCGCCTACCAGATTCTCAACGTGCTGGATGACACCCGCCGGGCACTGACCAACCTGACCGGGGAAGTCACAGGGCGGCTGACTCTGGCGACCAGCCATCACATCGGCCTGCACCGTTTGCCGCCGATATTGCGCGCCTTTACCCGCACCTACCCGAAGGTTGCACTGGACATTCAGTTCCTGGATTCGGAAATTGCCTATGAGGAAATTCTTCACGGGCGCGCCGAGTTGGCAGTCATTACACTGGCGCCCGAGCCGCATGCACTGATCCGCGCCGTGCCCGTATGGGACGATCCGCTGGATTTCGTCGCTGCACCCGAGCACCCGCTGGCCAACAGCGGCCCGATGAAGCTGGAGGATATTGTGCGCTATCCGGCGGTTTTTCCCGGCGGTAACACCTTTACCCATCACATTGTCAGCGGACTGTGCGAGGCCCAGGGCCTCAAGCCCAACATCGCCATGAGCACCAACTATATGGAGACCATCAAGATGATGGTTTCCATCGGTCTGGCCTGGAGCGTTCTGCCGCGCACCATGCTTGACGAACAGGTGGCACGCATTCCGCTGCCGGGCGTACAGCTCAATCGCCAGCTAGGCTACATCCTGCACACCGAACGTACGCTGTCGAATGCGGCACGGGCATTCATGAAATTGCTCGATGCGCAGACACAGTGAACAGATGCTGCTGCAGGCCGCAGGCAGATCGCTCTGGCGGTTCCATCGATCAAAGGCTCGGATAACATGCCCAACCTACCGGATAACGCCGCGCCGAAAACTGCCGCACAGTCGGCATCCGCCAGACTGCCGCTGACAGACGCAGAGCGGGCCCTGCAGGAAACCCGTGATCGCCTGGAGCTGGCGCTGGACCTGGCGCAAATGGGCACCTGGGATCTGGATATCGTCCGCAACCGGCTGCAAGCCTCGGCACGCGCGGCGCTGCTGCACGGTTTGCCGGCACTGCCCGTCGATGAGTCTGGCGGGCAGTTCTTCGGCAGTCTGCCCGGCGAAGAACGCCGCCGAATGCGCGCAATCTATGCCGTGGCACTCGAAACCGGGCAGGACTGCCTGCAAGTCACCTACCGGTTCAAGTTGAAAAACGGAGCGTCACGCCTGCTTGAAGGCCGCGCGCGAATTTACCGGAATGAACAGGGCCAGCCCGTCAGGCTGTCCGGCACCCTGATGGACATTACCCAACAGTGCGCGCAGATCGCCCTGGAGGCCAGCGAGGAAAAATTTGCCAAGGCGTTTCATTCAAGCCCCGACTCGATCACCATCACTGAAATCGACTCGGGCCGCTATGTCGAGGTCAACGATGGTTTTACTCGCCTGACCGGTTTCAGCGCCGAGGAAGTGCTCGGCCGTACAGCGCATGAAGTCGGTATCTGGACCGACACCTTGCAGCGCGAACACATGCTTGAAGAATTGCGCCAGAAAGGCCGGGTGCATCACCGGGAAATGGACGGTCGAGACAAGCATGGCGCGCCCCTGGTGCTGGATATATCGGTCGAGTTCATCACCCTGAACAACACCGCCTGCCTGTTGATGAACGCCCGCGACATTGGCGCACTTAAAAATGCCCAGGCGCAGATTCAGCATCTGGCTTATCACGACCCGCTGACCGGGCTGCCCAATCGCGCACTGCTGCTCGACCGTCTGAGCCAGCAAGTATCGCTGCTTCAGCACCAGAACCTGCGCGGCGCCCTGCTGTTTCTAGATCTGGACCATTTCAAGCACATCAATGACTCGCTTGGCCACCCGGTGGGCGATAGCGTTCTGAGCATCATCGCCGCACGCCTGGAAGCCAGTGTGCGCCAGGAAGACACCGTGGCCCGCCTCGGCGGCGATGAGTTCGTGGTGTTGATCTGCGGCCTGGAAGGCTCACAGGACCAAGTCACTCGACAAGTGCGGGAGTTGGCCGACAACCTGCGCAACCTGCTGGCCGAGCCGATGTTTCTCGACGGCCATCGCCTGCAGGTCACGCCCAGCATCGGCGTCGTGCTGATCCCGGATGATGGCCTGACCCCGGCCGATCTGCTCAAGCGCGCTGATATCGCCCTGTATCGGGCCAAGGATTGCGGGCGTAACGCTTCACAGTTTTTCCATGTGTCGATGCAACAGGCCGTCAGCCAGCGTCTGCGCCTGGAAAATGATTTGCGCCTGGCACTGACCCGCAACGAATTTCACCTGCACTTCCAAGCCCAGGTCGACTGTCGCAACGAATACATCACCGGAGCCGAGGCACTGCTGCGTTGGCAACACCCCGAATACGGCCTGCTGGCGCCCGATCAGTTCGTGCAGATACTTGAAGAAAGCGGGATGATTCTGGAGGTCGGCAGCCATATTCTGAACGAAGCCTGCAAAATCGGTGGCCTGCTCTTACGGCAGGGGCTGATACCGGAAAACAAATTCCTGATGGGCGTCAACATCAGCCCGCGACAGTTTCTCCAGCACGACTTTATCGAGCGCGTGGAACGCAGCCTTACCCTGAACCAGTTGCCTGCGTCCATGCTCAAGCTGGAAATCACCGAAGGTATCGTCATTCAGAATCTGGACGACACCATCCTCAAGATGCTCAGCCTCAAGGCGCTGGGCGTCAGCTTTGCGATGGATGATTTCGGCACCGGCTATTCGTCCCTGACCTACCTCAAGCGCCTGCCGGTGGATACGCTGAAGATCGACCAGTCCTTCGTCCAGGACGCCACCAACGACCCCAATGACGCAGAAATCATTCGTGCCATCGTTGCCATGGCGCAGAGCCTCAACCTGAATGTGATCGCGGAAGGCGTTGAAACCTCGGAGCAGCTGGCGTTTCTCGAAAGAGTCGGCTGCTACACCTATCAGGGCTATCTGTTCAGCGAACCGCTGCCAGGCCCGCAGTTCGAGTCATTGCTGGCACTCAAGCGGCCTGCGCAGCAAACCGCACATCAGGACTAAAAAAGAGAAGGCGCCCCGTAGGCGCCTTCCCGGTTACATGCCGCTGACTCAACGTCACCTGACGGATCAGTTTTCCAGCGCTTTCTGGCTATTGAGCGGAATACGCTTTGGTTTCGCTTCTTCCGGCACGTTGCGCACCAAGTCAATGTTCAGCAGCCCGTGAGACAAATCGGCCCCTTTGACTTCGATATTGTCCGCCAGCCTGAACGACAACTTGAATTCACGGCGGGCAATACCCTGATGCAGATACGTCACGTTTTCGGCTTCTTGCTCGCGCTTGCTGCCGATCACGGTCAGCACACCTTTCTCAACCTGCAACTCGAGATCCTGCTCTTGCATGCCTGCTGCAGCAATCACGATTCGATAATGGTCATCGGTGTGCCGCTCGACGTTGTAGGGCGGATAGCCGCTGGTTGTCTCATTTCGTGCCGCCGACTCGAAGAGGTCGTTGAAGCGGTCGAATCCCACTGAGTTGCGAAACAGTGGAGCCAGAGAAAATGCAGTAGCCATAACAATTCTCCTGTTTATCAGCGAGTGGTTTACGCGACCCGTTTTCGGCATCGCTTGATCACCAAAATAGGGACGGCCTTTCGCTTTTCAAGAGACTTTTTTCAGACTTTTTTTGACCGTTCGTCGGGCTCGTTTTCGGACAAGCAGCCCAGCAATACGCTGATGCGATCGCAGTCGGTCTCGCGGCGCAACGCATTGAACATAAGGGTCGCCTCGGGATAGCTTTTGGTCAGCAGCACCAGCCACTGCTTGAGCCGGCCCGGCGCCTGAATCAGCGTCATCTTCGCCAGACAGTCCTGCCAGAAGACCCGCAGCATCGGCTGCAACTCGTCCCAGGTCATTGGCACGACCTCTTCGCCCTTCTGCGCCGCAGCGATCTGCCGGGCCAGATCAGGGCGCGCCACCAACCCGCGACCAATCATGATGTCTCGCGCGCCGCAGATTTCGCGGCAACGCCGCCAGTCGTCAACCGTCCAGATTTCCCCGTTGGCGACCACCGGAACCTTGACCACTTCCTGAATGCGCGCAATCCATTCCCAGTGCGCCGGAGGCTTGTAGCCGTCGACCTTGGTGCGGGCATGAACGACGATTTGCTCGGCCCCGCCGTCAGCCAGCGCTCTGGCGCAATCCAGCGCGCCATCGGTGTTTTCGTAGCCGAGGCGCATCTTGGCGGTCACTGGAATAGCTTTGGGCACGGCACGTCGCACCTGACTGACGATCGAGTGCAGCAATTCCGGCTCCTTGAGCAGGATTGCGCCGCCACGCGAGCGGTTGACAGTCTTGGCCGGGCAGCCGAAGTTCAGGTCCAGTACCGGTGCGCCCAGTTCGCAGGCGAATGCGGCGTTTTCGGCCAGGCACACTGGATCGGAGCCCAGCAACTGAAGGCGCAATGGCGTGCCCGCGTCAGTTTTCGCGCCCTGGTGAAATTCCGATGCGTACTTGTAGAAGTAATGCGCCGGCATCAAACGCTCGGACACCCGGATGAATTCGGTCACGCACCAGTCGATGCCGCCGACTTTCGTCAGCACATTACGCAGGATGTCGTCGACCAACCCCTCCATGGGCGCCAGAGCAATTTGCATGGGTCACACTCGAAAAAAAGTCCGGCAGTTTACTGCCCGACGTGCGGATTGGGAACGGCGCTGTCAGAGATGGCTGCGCCATAACCCTCGATGAACTCGGCAGGCATACGCTTGGGCTTACCGCTGGAGAGCTCGATGCAGACAAAGGTGGTTTGCGCGCGCAACAACGTCAGGTTGTCGGCAGGCCGCTTGAGCTGAAAGCAGCGGGTCATTTTCAGGCGGCGGTCCCAGTCGACGATCCAGGTCGCCAGTTGCAGTTCGTCGTTCTCATAGGCGCTGGCCAGGTAGTCGATCTCATGCCTGACCACCGCCATGGCCCGGTCCAGACGCCGATATTCAGTCAGGTCCAACCCGAGAAACTGCGAATGACGCCAGGCACAGCGCTCCAGCCAGGAAACATAGACAGCGTTATTGGCATGCCCCAGCCCGTCGATGTCTTCGGCGGCGACATTCAGATCAATGACAAACGGCGTTGCCCGGTCCCAGACCATGCGTGCTCCTGCTTGAGTGGATGTGATTGGCGGGAGTGTAGCGGGTCATGCCGCGCGTTCACACGCGTTGGCATGAAAAGCGCCCCTCGGAATGCCTTTTGCTCTTCACGCTACAGCGCTCAGAGTCATACACAAGTCTGGATAAGCCCGGATAAAAGGCCTGAAACCGTACGTGCAGACTGGACACAGACCTGTGGGAGTGAGCTTGCTCACGAAGACGATGCATCCAACCCCTATTTCCTGGGGGCTATACCGGCCTCTTCGCGAGCAAGCTCGCTCCCACAAGACTTATGTATAACCACGAGGGCTGCAGCGCGAGGATGCAGTTCGCGGCGCACTGCGTTGCGAACGCATAGAGGACGCGGAGTGTCCTGAACGGCATGCCAACGCAGTAACGGCACGAGAGTCGGTTACCGTTGAGTGTGGCAATAGATAAAAACAGAAAGGAGGGGTTTTCAAACCCTGAAAAAACAAAAGGGCCATTCAATAATCGAATGACCCTTGGTCCCGCATAGCGGGAAATCGTGGCGTCCCCTAGGGGACTCGAACCCCTGTTACCGCCGTGAAAGGGCGGTGTCCTAGGCCACTAGACGAAGGGGACGCAAAACCTTCAGTCAGGTTCATCGAACGATGAACCCTGGCAAAATTGGTGGAGCTTAGCGGGATCGAACCGCTGACCTCCTGCATGCCATGCAGGCGCTCTCCCAGCTGAGCTAAAGCCCCGGATTTACGCCTCTCGGCGGAGATCAACCTTCCGGCATCACTCGGTGAAACTGGCGTCCCCTAGGGGACTCGAACCCCTGTTACCGCCGTGAAAGGGCGGTGTCCTAGGCCACTAGACGAAGGGGACAAAACCTTCTCGCAAAACAAACGGTCGCTGGATCCGCTTGTTTCACATCATTCCAGAGCAGTGTAGCAGCACTCTGAAACGCTAAATTTGGTGGAGCTTAGCGGGATCGAACCGCTGACCTCCTGCATGCCATGCAGGCGCTCTCCCAGCTGAGCTAAAGCCCCACATCAGTGGACGGGGCGCATATTAAGCGTGAGTGACAGGGCTGTCAAATTTATTTTCGACAATCTGCAAACTTTTTTGTCGGTAATACAACCACTTACCATTCAACCCCCGGAAAACCGGGGGCGATTCACAGGAACAGGTAACGCCTCAGGCGATAGCGCCCAGAAGCTTTTCCCATTCCTTGTTTTCTTTCTTGGAAACGCCACCCAGCAAATCGAGGGCCTGGCGCAGCCGGAAGCGGGTCAGGTCCGGCCCGAGGATTTCCATCGCATCGGTCACCGACACCGAGTTGGCCTGACCGGTGATTGCCGCAAACATCAGTGGCATGGCATCACGCAGCTTGAGTTCGAGATGTTCGACCACGGCCTGGATACAGCCCATGATCCGCTCCTTCTCCCATTGGCGCAGCGATTCCAGCTTCCACAGGATCAGTTGCATTACCTGACGCACCTGCTCCGGAGACAGCTTCTTGTGTTCGAACAGCTTCACATCAGGCGTGACACCACCTGCAAAGAAGAAACCGGCCAGCGGGGCGACCTGACTGAAGGTCTCTACCCTGCCCTGCACATGCGGTGCGATCTTCATCATGTAGTCAGGGTTCAGCGCCCAGGTCTTCAGACGCGAGGCAAACTCCTCGACCGGCAGATCACGCAGCCATTGGCCATTGAGCCAGGAAAGCTTCTCGATATCGAAGATCGGCCCGCCCAGCGAAACACGCGACAGGTCGAAGTTGTCGACCATCTCCTGCAAGGAGAACTTCTCGCGCTCGTCAGGCATCGACCAGCCCATGCGCCCCAGGTAGTTGAGCATCGCCTCGGGCATGAAGCCCATGCGCTCGTAGAAGGTCACCGAGGTGGGGTTCTTGCGCTTGGACAGCTTGCTCTTGTCGGGGTTACGCAGCAGCGGCATGTAGCACAGTTGCGGCTTGTCCCAGCCGAAGTATTCGTACAGCAGGATCAGCTTGGGTGCCGATGGCAGCCATTCTTCGCCGCGCAATACGTGGGTGATGCCCATCAGGTGGTCATCGACCACGTTGGCGAGGAAGTAGGTCGGCAGACCGTCGGTCTTCATCAGGACCTGCATGTCCATGCGGTCCCACGGGATTTCGACTTCGCCACGCAGCATGTCCGGTACTACGCAGACGCCTTCGGTCGGCACTTTCATGCGGATCACGTGTGGCTCGCCGGCATCCAGGCGGCGCTGGACTTCTTCCTTGGAGAGCAGCAAGGCACGACCGTCATAGCGCGGGGTTTCGCCCTTGGCCTGCTGTTCGGCGCGCATCGCGTCCAGTTCTTCGGCGGTGCAGAAGCACGGGAAGGCATGCCCCATGTCGACCAGTTGCTGCGCGTACTTCTTATAGATATCGCCGCGCTCGCTTTGGCGGTATGGACCATGTGGACCACCGACGTCCGGGCCTTCGCTCCAGTCGATGCCCAGCCAGCGCAGTGCGTCGAAGATCTGCTGTTCGGACTCGCGGGTAGAGCGCAGTTGATCGGTGTCTTCAATGCGCAGGATGAACTCGCCGCCGTGCTGTTTGGCAAAGCAGTAGTTGAACAGCGCGATGTAGGCCGTGCCGACGTGGGGGTCGCCTGTGGGCGATGGCGCGATGCGGGTACGAACGGTGGTCATGGAAAATCCCGAATTAGGTCGATCAAGCGCGGGATGTTAACAGGCCGGGGGCATGGGGCTCCAGCAAGAAAGGCAATTGTCCGGACGCCTCTCGTTCCGCATGCTCCGCTCCCGGAGTTGTAAACACATTCAGCTGATTATCGTGCCAATGCTCCGCGTTGGCATGCAGTTCGTGACGCTCTGCGTCACACGGCGGTTCTGCGCTGTCAGGTGGATTGGGGTTGGGGTCCGGCCCGGAAACTGATGGCTATCGTTCTTCACGCTCCGCGTGGGAATGCAGTTCGTGACGCTCTGCGTCACACGGCGGTTCTGCGACATCAGGTGGATTGGGGTTGGGGTCCGGCCCGGAAACTGATGGCTATCGTTCCTCACGCTCCGCGTGGGAATGCAGTTCGTGACGCTCCGCGTCACACGGCGGTTCTGCGATGTCAGGTGGATTGGGGTTCGGCTGAGGTCACCTTTTCGCCCCTCGGCGACCTACTTTGATGGGGCCAAAGTAGGCAAAGCCCGCAGCTCCGTTTCCGGCCCGACTTCGTCGGGTTCCTTCGTCCTGACACTGATCCGGGGGTCGCCGCAACGGGCCATCCATGGCCCGGTGCGGCTAGCCTGGCGTCCTGCCAGGCTACCCCCGGATCAGTGTCAGGACTCAGCCGTCACTTACGTCGCACTCTGCGTCGTCAGGGCCATCGCGATTGAAAAGCATTGCGCCGGCAGCGGCTGCTTGTAAGGCATGGACGTTGCGCTGCGGCACAGATGTGACGCAGAGCGCCACGAACGGCATGCCAACGCAGAGCATTGGCATGATCGTCAACGCGGATTGACGCGAGAGCCAGCTAGCCAATCAAACCGCCAGCAATCGCTCGCGCAGTTTGCCGATTTCGTCGCGCATTTGTGCAGCGGCCTCGAATTCCAGGTCGCGGGCCAGCTGATACATTTTTTCTTCCAGTTGGCGAATGCGTTTGTTGATCTCGCTCGGCGAGCGCAGTTCGTTTTCGTAGCGGGCGTTTTCTTCGGCGGCTTTGGCCATGCCTTTGCGCTTTTTGCTCCGAGAGCCCGGCACGGTGGCGCCTTCCATGATGTCGGCGACGTCCTTGAACACGCCTTTGGGAGTGATGCCATGCTCCAGGTTGAACGCCAGCTGCTTCTCGCGACGTCGCTCGGTCTCGCCGATGGCGCGCTCCATCGAGCCGGTAATCCGGTCGGCATACAGAATCGCCCGGCCGTTGAGGTTCCGCGCCGCCCGGCCAATGGTCTGGATCAGCGAACGGTCGGAACGCAGGAAGCCTTCCTTGTCGGCATCGAGAATCGCCACCAGCGACACTTCCGGCATGTCCAGGCCTTCGCGCAGCAGGTTGATGCCCACCAGCACATCGAATGTCCCCAAGCGCAGGTCGCGGATGATTTCGACACGTTCCACCGTATCGATGTCCGAGTGCAGGTAACGCACGCGCACCCCGTGGTCGCTGAGGTAGTCGGTCAAATCCTCGGACATGCGCTTGGTCAGCGTGGTGACCAGCACCCTCTCCTCCAGCGCAGCACGCTTGTGAATTTCCGACAGCAGATCGTCGACCTGGGTCAGCGCCGGACGAATCTCGATCTGCGGGTCTACCAGACCGGTCGGACGCACCACCTGCTCGACGATACGCCCGGCGTGCTCGGCCTCGTAGTTACCGGGAGTTGCCGAGACGAAAATGGTCTGCGGACTGATCGCCTCCCACTCGTCGAAGCGCATCGGCCGGTTATCCAGCGCCGACGGCAGGCGGAAACCGTACTCGACCAGGGTTTCCTTTCGGGAACGGTCACCTTTGTACATCGCGCCGACCTGCGGCACGCTGACGTGGGACTCGTCGATTACCAGCAAGGCATCCGGGGGCAGGTAATCGAACAGGGTCGGCGGCGGCGCACCGGACGGACGGCCCGACAGGTAGCGCGAGTAGTTTTCGATACCGTTGCAGTAGCCCAGCTCCAGCATCATCTCCAGATCGAAACGGGTGCGCTGCTCAAGGCGCTGGGCTTCCACCAGCTTGTTCTGGCTGCGCAGGTATTCAAGACGTTCCTGCAGCTCGACCTTGATCCCTTCCATCGCCTCGACCAGCGTTTCGCGCGGGGTGACGTAGTGGCTTTTCGGGTAGAAGGTGAAGCGCGGCAGCTTGCGAATCACCTCGCCGGTCAGCGGATCGAACGCCGACAGGCTCTCGACCTCGTCATCGAACAGCTCGACCCGGATCGCTTCCAGATCGGATTCGGCCGGGTAGATGTCGATCACGTCACCGCGCACCCGAAACGTCGCACGGGCAAAGTCCATGTCGTTGCGGGTGTATTGCAGGTCGGCCAGACGGCGAAGCAAGGCGCGCTGATCGAGTTTGTCGCCGCGATCGATGTGCATGACCATACGCAGATAGGTTTCCGGACTGCCCAGACCGTAGATGCACGACACCGTGGTGACGATGATCGCATCCTTGCGCTCCAGCAGCGCCTTGGTCGCGGACAGGCGCATCTGTTCGATGTGGTCGTTGATCGACGCATCCTTCTCGATGAAGGTGTCGGACGACGGCACATAGGCTTCGGGCTGGTAGTAGTCGTAGTAGGAAACGAAGTATTCCACGGCGTTATTCGGGAAAAACGCCTTGAACTCACCATACAACTGCGCGGCCAGGGTCTTGTTCGGTGCCAGCACCAGCGTCGGACGCTTGATCTGGGAAATCACGTTGGCGATGCTGAACGTCTTGCCCGAGCCGGTCACTCCGAGAAGGGTCTGGTGCGCGAGCCCGGCGTCGATCCCTTCGACCAGTTGGCGAATGGCCTCGGGCTGATCGCCGGCTGGCTCAAAGCGGGTAACGAGCTGGAACTCGGACATAACTGACCTCTTGAATGGTGCGCGTGTGACGGGTTCGCATGAATCTGCACGCGACCTGACCGCCTCGACGGCACAACTGGAAATATTCGTCGGTGCATGACGGCGCAATGACGAAATCATCGCAGACGGCCGTTCCCACCGGGAAGCAGGCGTGCGATGTTTTGAAGTGATGGCTAATAGATGGAGTCATATATCAGCCTTTCAAGGCACCCACTTAAAGCATTGAGGTTTTAACCGAACGAACGTTCTACAAATATGCGCAAAAACCTGTAAAAAACCCGCGCTGCACTGTCGATCACCGAGGGGATGCTCTCTATACTACGCTCTGTTTGCGCACCGCTTTGGCGCATCGAGCCTCAGCGTGTCCCCTTCCCACTCTTCACCAAGAGCCGCCGCACCATGAGCCTGTTTTCCGCTGTCGAAATGGCACCCCGCGATCCGATCCTGGGTATCAACGAAGCCTTCAACGCCGACACCCGCAGCACCAAGGTCAACCTTGGCGTAGGCGTCTACTGTGATGAAGACGGGCGCATTCCCCTGCTGCGCGCCGTGGCCGAAGCCGAGAAGGTCCGCGTGGCCCAGCATGCTCCGCGTGGCTACCTGCCGATCGACGGTATTGCTGCCTATGACCAGGCCGTGCAAAAACTGTTGCTGGGCGCCGATTCGCCGCTGATCGCCTCGGGCCGCGTGCTGACCACCCAATCGGTCGGCGGCACCGGCGCATTGAAGATCGGTGCCGACTTCCTCAAGCAGCTGCTGCCCGATGCCGTCGTCGCCATCAGCGATCCGAGCTGGGAAAACCATCGCGCGCTGTTCGAAACCGCAGGCTTTGCGGTGCAGAACTATCGCTATTACGACGCTGCCACTCACGACGTGAACCGGGCCGGCATGCTCGAAGACCTGCACAACCTGCCGAACAACTCGGTGGTCGTGTTGCACGCCTGCTGCCACAACCCGACCGGCGTCGACCTGAGCTTGGATGACTGGAAAAAAGTGCTGGAAGTGGTCAAGGCCAAGGGCCACGTACCGTTTCTGGACATGGCCTACCAGGGCTTCGGTCAGGGTATCCAGGAAGATGCGCTGGCAGTGCGCCTGTTCGCCGAGTCGGGCCTGACCTTCTTCGCCTCGAGCTCGTTCTCCAAATCGCTGTCGCTGTATGGCGAACGCGTTGGCGCGCTGTCGATCATTACCGAATCGAAGGAAGAAACCACTCGCGTCCTGTCCCAGGTCAAGCGCGTGATCCGCACCAACTACTCCAACCCGCCGACCCACGGCGCGATCATCTCCGCTGCGGTGCTTAACGACCCGACGCTGCGTGCAATGTGGGAAGAGGAACTGGGCGAAATGCGTCTGCGCATCCAGGGCATGCGCAAGGCGATGGTCGAGCGTCTGGCTGATAACCCGGCCGGTCAGGACTTCAGCTTCGTCGCTCGCCAGTGCGGCATGTTCTCCTACTCCGGTCTGACCGCCGAACAGGCCCAGCGCCTGCGCAGCGAGTTCGGCATCTACGCGCTGGACACCGGCCGTATCTGCGTGGCCGCGCTGAATCAGAAGAACATCGACGTGGTGTGTGACGCGATCAAAAAAGTGCTCTGACTGCGCTGCACGTATCTGTAGCAGCGAACCTGTTCGCGAAGGCCATATTCCGGTCGATGCATTTCATGCAACGTACCGGCCCTTCGCGAACAACGCTTATCCAACAGCCCTGCACGCGGCACGCCCTTCTGCATCACCATTCGGCAACTGAATCGAACGATCCCCCTTGCTACCCCTCGAAACTCTGTCAGACCAAATTTCTGAACCCGATATCGAGGTACTCATGTCTATCGAACCGCAACGTCAGAAAGAACCGACGCCAAATCAGGACGCACCTGCCAGCCCGGGCCCGGACCGCAACGATCCGGCAATCGAGCCACAAGTCGGGGACGTAAAACCCGAGACTGAAAAGGGCAATGGCCAGAGCCAAGGCCAGACGCCATCCCCAAGCCAGTCACAGACTCAGTCGCAGAGCCAGTCAACCGGCGACAGCGCCTACGTGCCTGACCATGAGCCGGAAGAAAAAACCGAGGATTTACGCAATCATCAGCCCACCACTGGCGTTGACGCCGACATCGATACACCCGGCGGCTGATTCCCGGCAAGCGCATTTGGGCCGCATGGCCCAAACGCTTTTCTTGCCGTTCTCAGCGATCAGCCTCCTCGCTTATCACCTGCACCTCATACGCAGGATCAGCCTTGATCTGCTGTTCAGTAAAGGGCAATGCTTGCCACTGCTTTTTTGAAAACGCCTCAGTCTGGTCATTTGAGTGGGGTGACTGCGGATTGCTCGATTCCGAGAACGCCAGTAAACCCTGCGCCTTGGGGCCCTTCTCATCGAACGTCACCACTTGCAGGTAGCTGGTGCCACTGACCACCTCGCGCTTGCCATCCTTGCCCGCCACGGTCTGCATGGCGTTATAAATGCCGAGCCCTGCCGGACCGCCGTGAATCGGGATCGGTTTGCCGCTGATGCTCGACACCTGAATATCGCCCCATGTGCTGTCCGCAGGAATACCGGCCTTGGCCACTTCATCGACAGCTGCAAGCATGGCCGCGCGCAATGCAGTGGCGACTTGAGGGTTTTCAATCGCCAGCCCGCTCGGCGTGCGAACCGGGTCCTGCGGATCGAACGCAACGCGCCAGCGCGAGGCAACCGCCTGCATGGACGTCACGATTCTCTGGAAGTACACGAACCCGATGCCACTGTTCAGGTCAGCGCGTCCATCCCAGGCTTTCAGTGCGGTACACAGCGGCGTCAGACGCGCCGCATCATCACCCAGCTCTGAGGCACAGAACTTGAGCAGATCCGGCAGCACCTGCCTGGCCTGATACACCTCGTTGTCCATGACCATCGCCTGCAGGTTCTCGACAGTGACTTTGCCTGCCTTGCCGAGGCTGTCCAGTCGATCCAGCGCAAAGCGTGCACGCTGACCCAGCGGCTGGCCGTCCTGGCTGATCAGCGGCGAAAAGTCCTTCAACGGCGCAGCGGGATTGACCATCCACGCCGAGTCGTTGGAGTGCTGCAAGAAGTCGGTCCGCAGCAATTGCGGCTGGCGCGAGGACGGATAGATACCGGCTTGTGCCGCCTCTGCGGAGACCTCCCAGTTGCATTCACTGCGCGAGCCGTCGAGCACGATCAATTCTGTACCGATACGCGGATCGCTGCATCTGGCAAGCCTGGCGGCATCAACGTTCGGCACCACCGAGAGATTCATGTACAGCGCCTGCCCCTTGGCATCGACTGCCAGGGTGTTGACCCACGGAATGCCCTGGATCTTGTGCACCGAATCCTGAAACGCGTTGAGGCTGTCCGCCTTGTCCATCGCATACCACTGCTGCAAGACCCGATCATTTTGCAGGTTGGCATCACGCAGACTGAAGGCAAACTTATTGTCCCAGTCCAGCCTGCCCGGCCACTGCACCACCGGACCGAATGTGGACAAATAGACGATGCGTGGCACCGACTTCAGGCTGCCATCCGGTTGCTTCACGTCGACACTCACCTGCTGCTTGCCCATGGCAACCGATTGGCCATCCAGCATGTAACGGGTGGAATTCTTCGGGTCGAGCTGCAGGCGATGCAGCGTGAAGTGTTTCGACGTGTCGACGGTATGGCTCCAGGCCAGATGCTGATTGAAGCCGATATTGATCAGCGGCAGGCCCGGCAACGCTGCGCCCATCACATCAAGCTTGCCGGGGATGGTCAGGTGCATTTGATAGAAGCGCAGACCGCCAGCCCATGGAAAATGCGGATTGGCCAGCAGCATGCCGCGCCCGTTGGCGGACAGCTCGCGCCCTATTGCCACTGCATTGCTGCCGCGCTCCAGGGCAAAACGCTGGTTACGCACAGCGGCCAGTTGCAGCGCCTGGACCTGCAGAGCATCGACCTGCAGCGGCTTCTGCAGCGCCGGCGGCGTGGCACCCGCCAGCGCTTCGGCGAACTGCCCCACGCCGCCCTCGACCAGCAGGCGACGGGTCAAACGCACCAGATCATCGGTGCTGATCGGCCGAACCCACTCGGCCGCACAGGGCTGCGGCAGGCCCTTGGCCTTCTGCTCGTCGAGCGAGCGGTTGTAACCGGCGACATAGCCCTGCATCAACTGGCGAATCTCCAGCGGCTGCGCATTCCAGAAATCCGCCAGAGCCTGCGGCGTATTGAGCCACTGGAACAGCAGATCGCTGGCCATGTTGTTGCGCTGTTCAAGGGTCGCCTTGTCCGGCCCGAAATAGCGCGAGCGCTGGCCATTGACGGTGACCACCTCATTGGCCAGCAGGCACAGGTTGTCGTGCGCGTAGGCGTAACCGATGCCGTAGCCCAGACCGCGCTCATTGGCGGCAACGATATGCGGCACGCCAGAACCGGTACGCCGGATCTCGGCCCTGGCCGCTTGATTTCCGGGCTCAACCAACGCCTGCGCAGGCAGAACCACAGCCAACGAAAGACCTGCAAACAGAAAACCGCACAGGGGTCTGGACATAATCACGCTGACTCCAACTCGACAAGACGACCCGAATTAGCCGCTCCCGTTAAACGAAACACGGACGCTGATGTTTAGCCGAACCGGACAACCCGTGATCGACGCTAAATTCCTGCCGGCATGCCTCGTTTAAAGGGCAGCTCTCGTGGCCGTCGTTCACCGACCGACTGATCTCCCAGCGCAGGAATCTGCATGAAACGCTCTCGACATCCTCGACGCGCCCTTCTGGTGGCGCTGTGCCTGTTCCCGGTCATTGCCGTATGCGCCTGGCAGATCCTGCCCGACAGCAAAGGCAGCGCCGCGACCGTGACGGTGACCCGCGGCACGATCGAAAACAGCGTCACGGCGCTGGGCACCCTGCAGCCGCGCAGTTACGTGGACGTGGGTTCGCAGGCCAGCGGGCAGATCATGAAAATCCACGCCCAGGTCGGCGATCAGGTCAAGGAAGGCGACTTGCTGGTCGAGATCGACCCTTCGACGCAAAAGGCCAAGCTCGACGCCGCACGCTACGCCATCAATAACCTCAAGGCGCAATTGCAGGAACAGCGTGCGCTGCACGAACTGGCCGAACAGAAGCAGCAACGCCAGAAGCGCCTCGCCGCAGGCGGTGCCACGCGGGCCGAGGACGTGCAGGCTGCCGAGTCGGAATTTCGCGCCACCCAGGCACGGGTCGACATGTTCAAGGCGCAGATTCTCGAAGCCCAGGCCGCTCTGCGCAGCGATGAAGCAGCGCTGGGCTACACCCGCATTTTCGCGCCCATGAGCGGCACGGTGGTCGCCCTCGACGCGCGTGAAGGCCAGACGCTGAACGCGCAACAACAGACGCCGCTGATTCTGCGCATCGCCCGCTTGTCGCCGATGACGGTCTGGGCCGAAGTTTCGGAAGCTGATATCGGCCATGTCAAACCCGGCATGACTGCCTATTTCACCACCCTGAGCGGCGGCACCCGGCGCTGGAGCAGCACCGTGCGGCAGATCCTGCCAGTACCGCCCAGGCCGCTGGATCAAGCCAATCAGGGCGGTGGCAGCCCGAGCAGTTCGCGCAAGAACGGCGGTGGCCGGGTGGTGCTGTACACCGTGCTGCTGGACGTCGATAACAGTGATCAGGCGCTGATGGCAGAAATGACCGCACAGATATTCTTCGTCGCCGATAAAGCCGAGAACACCCTCACTGTGCCACTCGCGGCGTTGCGAAACGGGACGCAGGCCGATCGGCAGACCGCCCAGGTGTTAACTGCCAATGGCGAGGTACAGAACCGTCAGGTGCGCACCGGCATCAGCGACCGTCTGCGCGTTCAGGTACTCGACGGCCTGAATGAAGGTGAGCGTCTGCTGGTACCCGCCTCTGTCGGCAGCGGGGGCTGAATGCGCACGCCGCTGATCGACCTGCGAGGTATCCGCAAATCCTACGGTGGCGGCGACAGCCCGCTGGTCAACGTGCTGCGCGGCATCGATCTGTCGATTCATGCCGGTGAGTTCGTGGCGATTGTCGGCGCTTCCGGGTCCGGCAAGTCGACACTGATGAACATCCTCGGTTGCCTGGACCGTCCGACCTCGGGCGAATACCTGTTCGCCGGGGAAAACGTCGCCGAACTGGGCAGCGACGAACTCGCCTGGCTGCGCCGCGAAGCGTTCGGGTTCGTGTTTCAGGGCTACCACCTGATTCCGTCCGGCTCGGCGCAAGAAAACGTCGAGATGCCGGCGATCTACGCCGGGACGCCCGCCGCAGAGCGTCACGCGCGGGCCGCCGCCCTGCTCGACCGACTGGGCCTGGCGTCGCGCACAGGCAATCGACCGCATCAGTTATCCGGCGGCCAGCAGCAACGGGTGTCCATTGCCCGCGCCTTGATGAACGGCGGGCACATCATCCTCGCCGACGAGCCCACCGGTGCGCTGGACAGCCACAGCGGCGCGGAGGTGATGACCCTGCTCGACGAGCTGGCCAGCCAGGGCCATGTGGTGATCCTCATCACCCATGACCAGGAAGTGGCGGCGCGCGCCAAACGGGTCATCGAGATCAGCGATGGGCTGGTGATCAGCGATACCGCTCGAGATGCTTCTGACGTGCAGCGCTCAGTCAATCCAGGCGCGCTGCAGGCGGTCGACCTGCGCAAGCGCCTGAGCGAGGGCAGCGGTAGTCGCGGTGCCTGGAAAGGCGAACTGTTCGATGCGCTTCAGGCAGCGTGGCGGGTCATGTGGATCAACCGCTTCCGAACTGCGCTGACGCTGCTGGGCATCGTCATCGGCGTGGCGTCGGTGGTGGTGATGCTGGCCGTCGGCGAAGGCAGCAAGCGTCAGGTCATGGCGCAGATGTCCTCGTTCGGCTCCAACATCATTTACCTCAACGGCAAGGCGCCCAATCCGCGCGCGCCCAAGGGCGTCATCAGCCTGGAGGAAGTCGCTGCGCTGGGCGAGTTGCCCGAGGTGAAAATGATCATGCCGGTCAATGGTGGCCAGGCCGGGGTGCGCTACGGCAACGTCGATCACTCCAGTTACGTCGGCGGTAATGACACGCACTTTCCGGCAATCTTCAACTGGCCAGTGGTGGAAGGCAGTTATTTCAGCGAGGCGGATGAGCAGAACGCAGCCGCCGTGGCAGTGATTGGCTACAAGGTTCGCCAGAAACTGTTCGGCGAGCATACGGACCCTGTCGGCCAGTACATCCTGATCGAAAACGTGCCTTTTCAGGTGGTCGGCGTGCTGCAGGAAAAAGGCGCCACGTCGGGCGATCTGGACAGCGACAATCGCATCGCCATCCCCTACTCGTCGGCCAGCATCCGCCTGTTCGGCACGCAGGACCCCGAGTACATCACCATCGCCACCCGCGACGCCAACAACGTCAAACAGGCCGAACAATCGATACGCAACCTGCTGCAACAACTGCATCACGGCAAACAGGATTACGAGCTGACCAACAACGCCGCGATGATCCAGGCCGAAGCACGCACCCAGAACACCCTGTCGCTGATGCTCGGCTCGATTGCCGCCATTTCGTTGGTGGTTGGCGGCATCGGTGTGATGAACATCATGCTGATGACCGTGCGCGAACGCACCCGTGAAATCGGCATCCGCATGGCCACCGGTGCGCGGCAGAGCGACATCCTGCGGCAGTTCCTCACCGAGGCCGTGATGCTTTCCGTGGTCGGCGGGCTGGCCGGTATCGTGCTGGCACTGGGCATGGGCGCAGCGCTGCTGCTGAGCAAGGTGGCCGTGGCGTTCACCCTGCCGGCCGTGGCCGGGGCGTTTGCCTGCGCCCTGATCACCGGCGTGATCTTCGGCTTCATGCCGGCCCGCAAAGCTGCCCGCCTCGACCCGGTCGCGGCCCTCACCAGTGAATGATCAATCAATGAAGCCGAGTCTCTCCGTTTTGACTGCCTGCCTGTTGCTGAGCGCCTGCCAGACGCCTGCTCCGCCCCCGGACAGCGGCATCCAGCCACCGGCAAGCTGGGCGTTTGCGGAAAACGCCGCCGCGCAGCGCAGCGACGTGCGTTGGTGGCAGCAGTTCGGCAGCCCACAGCTGAATCGTCTGATCGAACAGGCCAGTCGTGACAGCCACGAAGTTGCTGCGGCGATGGCGCGGGTGCGTCAGGCTCAGGCGACCGCCGTCATCGGTGGCGCGCCGTTACTGCCGGAGCTGGCGTTTGACCTGCGCGGTGAACGCAACAAATTCGTGCGCAACAGCGACCGCAAGGCCAACCCTTCCGATGACAACAACACCAACAATTTCACCAGCGACCTGACCGCCAGCTATGAAGTGGATTTCTGGGGAGGTATCGCCGCGGGACGCGACAGCGCACTACAAGGCCTGCGCGCCAGCCAGTTTGATCAGGCGACCGTAGAGCTGACCCTGCTGGCCAACGTCGCCGATCGCTATGCGCAAACCCTGGCGGCACGCGAGCAGGGGCGGATCGCCGAACTGAACCTGACCAACGCGCAGGACGTGCTGCGCCTGGTGCAGACCCGCTATGACTCGGGCTCGGCCACGGCCCTTGAGCTGGCGCAGCAGAAGAATCTGGTTGCGACCCAGCAGCGTGAACTGCCCCGCGTTCAGCAACTGGCCAACGAGCAGTTGATCACCCTGGCGGCCTTGCTCGGTCAGCCGGTGCAGAATCTGCATATCGCAGATCAGGCCTTCGACACCCTGAACTGGCCGGACATCGGCCCCGGCCTGCCCAGCGAGCTGCTGACCCGCCGTCCGGATTTGGCCAAGGCCGAGGCCGACCTGGCAGCGGCACAGGCCAATGTCACGGTCGCCCGCGCAGCCATGCTGCCGAAACTGACCCTGAGCGCCAGGCTCGGCACCGAAAACACCCGCGCCGAAGACTGGCTGCGCGCACCGTTCAGCAGCCTCGCTGCCGGGCTGGTCGGACCGATCTTCAATAATGGCCGCCTGGCTGCAGAGCGCGACAAGGCCACAGCGCGTAAGGAAGAGCTGCTGGAAACCTATCGCGGCGCGATCATCAACAGCTTCGCCGACGTGGAAAAAGCCTTGAACAGCATCCGCGGCCTGGACCAGCAACGCTACTGGCATGAAGAAGAGCTTAAACAGGCGCAAACCGCCTTCCGCATCGCCCAGAGCCGTTACCAGGAAGGCGCCGAAGACCTGCTCACCGTACTGGAAACCCAACGCACCCTGTACCAGGCGCAGGACATCAGTGTGCAACTGCGGCTGGCGCGCTTGCAGGCGAGCATTGCGCTGTACAAAGCACTGGGTGGGGGTTGGCAGGTGCGCTGAGCGTCACGCAAGGAACGATAATCCCACCACTATCGTGCGACGCAGAGCGTCGCGAACTGCGTTCCCACGCTGGAGCGTGAGGAACGATAATCCCAACTATCGTGCTGAAGCTCTGCGTCGGTCTGCACGGATAACTCCACTATCGTGCGACGCTCTGCGTCGCATGCCGTTCGGGACGCTCCGCGTCCTCTTTGCGACGCGGAGCGTCGCGAACTGCATTCCCACGCTGGAGCGTGAGGAACGATAATCGCACCACCACTATCGTGCGACGCTCCGCGTCGCATGCCGTTCGGGACGCTCCGCGTCCTCTTTGCGACGCAGAGCGTCATGGACGGCACTCCCAAGCAGGCGCGTAGGGAACGACAATCCCGACTGTCGTTCGCTAAAACCACCGCTCCGGCAACAGATTCCGGGCATACCACGGCCTGCGCGGCACGCGGCGCAGCAGGTTGCTCAACTTCTCATCCGCAGCAAAAGTAATCCGCAATGCAAGCTTCATGACTTCCGGGTCCATTTCCATGGTCGTGCCTGCGGCCTGGCCGGGCACGGTGCTGCAACCGTGGGTTTCAGGCCCCAGCCAGGGATCGCTGACATTCACCCAGCGGCCCGGCGCAAACCACGGCACACCGTTGACTTCCAGGCGTTTCACTTCGCCCGGATGAAAGCGCTCGTGGGCGCGGAACCAGTCCTCGATGCGGTCGTCGATCCAGCCATGGAACATCCAGAACACCGGGTTCACGTGCGATGAAAACGGGTCGGCGAGAAAGTCGTTTTCCGGCGCGAACCAGCGCTCGGCAAAATCATCCGAACGACGCGCCATGGGCACCGGCTGGCCGTTGGCCGGATCACGGGCCACCGAGGCCCAGCGCATGTGCAGCCAGTCGTGCAGCTCCAGTTCGACCTGCGAACCAAACTGACCCAGAGTCAGCTTCGACAAAAAGCGCGGATCGCGATACTGCGATTCCCAGACCTGAAAATGCGTATGAAACGTCTCGTGGCTTTTGATATCGCTGACCAGCTGGGTGTATTCCTCGTCACCATGCGCCAGCCAGTTGGGCGGCAGCGAACAACCGTCGTGATTGTCGAAATAGCGGGCAAAGCCCAGGCGGTCGCGTTCCAGCTCAGGCTGCGGCAGCGGAAAGCGCGGCCAGGACGGCAGGTCCTGAATCCTGCGTGCCTGGATCAGCATGTGCCGGTGCATATAAAAGAAGTCTTCACCCGAGCCGTTGCGATCCTTGTGCGGGCCACGCGCATCGCGCTCACGGTCACGCGGGCCCGGCTGCCAGCCGATCCCGCGCAGGGCGTCACGCTTGTCTTCGGGAAGCTTGTGCCATTTGTCTCGCGAGGCATGCCAGAGCTGATGGAACAGTCGGTGCTCTTTGGAAACCAGCCAGGCCAGGAACGGCGGGCTCAGGCCGACCCTTTCCCGCGCCTCTGGAAACACCTGCTTGATCGCGATCAGACGGTTGTCCAGTTCCGGCAGGGCAAGCGGTCGGTCCAGACGTTCGATACGCCCGCTCAGGGTGCCGCTGCCTGCGTTACCGAACGCGCCCCAGACTTCATCGAGGGTCAGGCTGAATTCGTAATCCGGGCTGTCGCTGTGCGGATCATTGCCGGCATGGCCGTCCATGACCCGCAGATAGAGTCTTGCGGCGTTGGCCGGTTGCAGATCGCCAATCACCCGAAAACGCGGCAGCGCATCGCCGCGCAATTGTTCGGCCGTGTCGATATAGCCGCGCAGACCGCGACCGCGCGGGGCGATGTCGAGAAACATTTCCAGGCCTTCGAGCGGCGCACCGCTCAGCCCGGCATCGCGCCCTTCGAAGCGCAGGTTCCACACACCGCGCAGCTTGTCGGCCAGGCGCTGGGTGGCGGTATCGGCAGGCCCCGCCGTCGCTTCGCCCGGTGTTTCGGGCAGGTCGACCCGGGTGAGTTCCCGATGCGCGTAATACGCTGCCGGAACTGCCGCACCGGTCAGCGCCAGCCCCGCTATGAACCCTCGTCGAGAAATCGTCATTACCCTACCTGTTCCAGCCCCGAGACAGCCGTTATCCAAGCTAGAACGTAAACCCGACAGACAAATTTAGCGCTGCACACACATCCATGACCTCGCGCTAAATTTATCGGTGATCCGCTCGTTCTCCACCAGATAGCAACAGCCGTCGCAGGCTGCGCAACGGTTAACCACACGAGACGGAAATGACAAGACCGCGTTGGAAAAAAGCTCTCTTCATCGGCCTGCCGCTGGCCCTGGCCATCAGTGCAGGTACGGGCTTTCTGGCCTGGAATTACTGGTCGCCAGCAGGCTACCCGGTCAAGGTCATGCAACAGGCCGACGACCTGCAGGAACGGATCATTTCCTTCGACAGCCACATCACCGTGCCGATGAAATTCGGCAGCGAGGGCAACGAAGCCGACAAGGACGGCTCGGGGCAGTTCGACCTTGTGAAAGCCGCGCGCGGACGCCTGTCCGGTGCAGCGCTGACGGTATTCGGCTGGCCGGAAATCTGGAACGGCGACAACGCCCCGCACCGTCCGACACCCGGATTTGTCGACGAAGCACGTCATCAGCAGGAAGTGCGCTACAAGATCATCACCGGCATGGTGCGCGACTTCCCCAATCAGGTCGGCATCGCCTACACCCCGGACGACATGCGCCGCCTGCACGGCGAAGGCAAGTTTGCGATCTTCATCAGCATGCTCAACGCCTACCCGCTGGGCAATGACCTGAGCCTGCTGGACCACTGGACGGCGCGCGGCATGCGCATGTTCGGTTTCAGTTATGTCGGCAATAACAGCTGGGCCGATTCTTCACGTCCCCTGCCCTTTCTCAATGACACTCCCGACGCTCTGGGCGGCCTGTCGCAGATCGGCAGGCAGGCAGTGCAACGCCTCAACGACCTGGGCGTGATCATCGACGTGTCACAAATGTCGAGCAAGGCGCTGCACCAGGTCAGCGAGCTGAGCCGCACGCCCATGGTCGCCTCGCACTCGGCACCGCGCGCGCTGGTGGACATCCCGCGCAACCTCAGCGATGAAGAAATGCAGCTCATCAAGCGCAGCGGCGGCGTGGTGCAGATCGTGGCGTTTCCGGCCTATTTGAAGCCGCTGAGCCAGAAGACCCAGGACAAGCTCAACGCCCTGCGCAAGGACTTCGACCTGCCACCACTGCCGAACCTGGCCATGGCGCTGATGCCCGGCGACCCGATCATCACCGTCTGGCCGGAACAACGCTTTGGCGCCTATGCCAGCAAGCTGTACGCAATTCTCGAAGAGGAGCCCAAAGCCACGGTCAAGGACTTCGTCGACGCCATCGATTACACAGTGCGCAAAATCGGCATCGACCATGTCGGCATCAGCTCCGACTTCAACGATGGCGGCGGCGTGAAAGGCTTCAACGATGTCAGTGAAATCCGCAACGTGACGGCCGAACTGATCGAGCGCGGCTATGCCGAAGCGGATATCACCAAGCTGTGGGGCGGCAATTTCCTGCGCGTCTGGGAGCAGGTCCAGGCGGCAGCGCGCCCGGTGGCTGCGCAATGAACCCTGCAAACGCCTCTCACCGACCCTCAGGCGCTCTCGCTCATGACTGATCGCAGAACCTTCCTCAAACAGGCCGGGCTGCTCGCGGCGGCCCTGCCCCTGGGCTCCGGCCTTGCAACGGCGGCCATGACGCCAGCGACTCAGCCGACCTCCACAGACAAATGGACGCGCCTGAAACAATTGTTCAATCAGGACCCGGACTACGTTCACCTCTCCAATTTTCTGGTCACCTCGCACCCTGCACCGGTTCGCCAGGCCATCGAACAGCATCGCGCTCACATTGATCGCAATCCCGGTCTGGCCATGGACTGGGACCTGGGAGAGACCGAGCGCCGCGAACACGAGGTTCGCGTCTGGGCGGGCAAGTACCTGAAGGCGCAACCCGGCCAGATCGCCCTGACCGGCAGCACCACTGAAGGCCTGGCGATCATCTACGGCGGTCTCCATGTGCGCCCGGATCAGGAGATTCTGACCACCGAGCACGAGCACTCCTGCGTCCGCGACATCCTCAAATTCCGTCAGCAGCGCGACGGCACGCAGGTGCGCAAGATTCGCCTGTTCAAGGACCCGGCTACCGTCTCGGCAGATGAAATCATCGGCTCCATCGCGCGCAGCATCCAGCCGAAGACGCGGGTGCTGGGCATGACCTGGGTGCAGTCCGGCAGCGGCGTGAAACTGCCCATCGGGGCCATCGGCGATCTGGTCGAGGAACACAACCGCAACCGTGACGACCAGGAGCGCATCCTCTACGTGGTCGACGGCGTGCATGGCTTTGGCGTCGAGAACCTCGATTTCCCGGAGATGAAGTGCGACTTCTACGTCGCCGGCACTCACAAGTGGCTGTTCGGACCACGCGGCACCGGCATCGTCTGCGCCCGTTCGGAACAGGTTAAAGACCTCACGCCGCTGATTCCGACGTTCTCGGAAGCCACCGGTTTCAGCACGATCATGACGCCCGGTGGCTACCACTCGTTCGAACACCGCTGGGCGTTGAACGAGGCTTTCAAATTGCACCTGCAATTGGGCAAGGCCGACGTGCAGGCACGCATTCACCAGCTCAATAGTTACCTCAAGCAGCGCCTCAAGGCCCAGCCCAATGTCGAGCTGGTGACGCCCATGGACCCTGCGCTGTCGGCGGGCTTCAGTTTCTTCCGGCTCAAGGGCCAGTCGTGCGACGAAGTGGCGGCCTGGCTGATGAAGCAGCGCATGGTAGTTGACGCGGTGAGTCGCGACGTCGGCCCGGTGGTACGCACTGCACCGGGGCTGCTGAACAGCGAGGCCGAGATCGATCGTTTCATGACGCTGCTCGCCCGGCGCGCCTGACACGCATGCACCGATCACCTGTTTTCCGTTTTCCATCGAGACCCGTCATGAAAAAAACACTGCTGCCCCTCTCCGCACTGCTCGGCCTTCTGCTCTGCGACAACGTCCTGGCCGCCACGCCGGTACCCGCGCCAGGTAAGGTGTTCAAGGACTGCAAGGACTGCCCGGAAATGGTCGTGCTGCCTGCGGGCACCTTCACCATGGGTGCGCCTGAAGAGGAACTGGGTCGTCAGCCGGACGAAGGTCCTCTGCATGACGTGACCTTCGCCAAACCCTTCGCCATCAGCCGTTTTCAGGTGCTGAGCGGCGAGTGGAATGCCTATATCAAAAGCTCCGGCTACAAGATGCCGGATGGCGACACCCGGCCAGGCCGCGAGTGCAAGGCCGGCACGCCGCGCTACCCACTGAGCCCGCGTCAGCCTGCGGTGTGCATGGACTGGAACGAAGCCAAGGCGTATGTCGAATGGCTGTCGAAAAAGACCGGCAAGTCTTACCACATGGTCAGCGAAGCCCAGCGTGAATACGCGGCACGCGGCGGCAGCAAGGGCTCCTTCCCGTTTCCGATGGACGAAGGCAAGCCCTACAGCATCGCCAAACACGCCAACACCTACGGTCCGGAAGACGGTTTCAGCTACACAGCGCCTGCCGGCAGCTACAGCCCCAACGATTTCGGCATCTACGACGCCCATGGCAACGTCTACGAATGGACTGCCGATTGCGAGACCAGCAACTACAACGGCGCGCCCACCGATGGCAGCGCATGGCTGGCCGGTGATTGCACCTGGAAGATGATTCGCGGCAATGACTGGACCGAAGCGCCGATCTTCTCCCGCTCCGGCAACCGCAACAGCCGCCAGCCGGATGTTCGCGGCGACTGGCTGGGCTTCAGGGTCGCCCGCGACCTCTGACGGACTTCATGCGCATCCGGGGCCTGAACCAGGCCCGGGCCGCACTCACGGACACTGACGAGACACACCATGACCCGCAAAACTGAAAGCATCGCCCGGGAAACCCTGAGAATCCTCAAGCCGTTCTGGTGGCTGGTGGCGCTGTCGACCTTGCTGGGGATTGTCAGCGGCCTGAGCGTCACCGGTCTGCTGGCCACCATCAACAACGCGATGAACATGCCCGGCGGGCCGGACACGCAGACCGCGCTGCTGTTCGCCGGGTTGTGTGTGCTGACCCTGGCGTGCTCGACCCTGTCCAACCTGTCGACCAACTACGTTGGCCAGCGAGTCGTCGCCAACCTGCGCCGCGAGCTGGCGGCCAAGGTGCTGGTCGCGCCCATCGAGCAGTTGGAACGCTATCGCGCGCACCGCCTGATCCCGGTGCTGCTCAACGACGTCAACACCATCAGCACCTTTGCCCTGTCGGTCGCGCCGATGGTGATTTCGTTTACTGTCACCCTCGGCTGCCTGACCTATCTGGCCGTGCTGTCCTGGCAGATTCTGGCGCTGACGGTACTCACTGTGGTGCTCGGCACCGGCGCGCAATACCTGGCGCATGCGTTCGGCATGCGCAGCATTCTGGCCGCGCGCAACAGCGAAGACGAATTGCAGAAGCACTATCAGGCGCTGTCCGCAGGCGCCAAGGAGCTACGCATTCAGCGCAAACGCCGTCAGCACATGCTCGACGAAAAGATTCACGGGGCCACCGAGCACATCTGCCGTTCGAACATTCGCGCTGCCAACATCTTCGTCAGCGCGGAAACCTTCGGCTCGATGCTTTTCTTTGCGGTGATCGGCATGGCCATTGCCTTTCAGGCGCTCTGGCCGACGACCGAAAAGACTGTATTAGGCGGCTTCGTGCTGGTGATGCTGTACATGAAAGGCCCGCTGGAGCGCCTGATTACCGCCCTGCCCGGCATCAGCCGTGCGCAGATCGCCATGCGTCGCATCGCCGAGCTGTCATGGAAATTCTCCAGCCCCGAACCGCACCTGTTGGTCAATGACCGTCCGACGTCGCTGGCCAGTATGCACACGCTGGAGCTGCACAACCTGCGCTATGACTACCCGCCGGTCGAGGGCAGCGAAGCCTTTCACCTCGGCCCGGTCGACCTGAGCATCAAACAGGGTGACATCGTGTTCATCGTCGGCGAGAACGGTTGTGGCAAGACCACGCTGATCAAGCTGCTGCTGGGCCTTTACACGCCGCAACAGGGTGAGATCCGCCTCAATGGCCAGGCCGTCACCGCGGAAAACCTGGATGACTACCGCCAGTTGTTCACCACGATTTTCGCCGACTACTACCTGTTCGATGAGCCGTTGCAGGGGCAGGCTGCGTTGCCGCAGGACGCAGGCAAGTATCTGGAGCGCCTGGACATCGCGCACAAGGTCAGGATCGAGAACGGTGCTTTTACCACCACCGACCTGTCCACCGGTCAACGCAAGCGCCTGGCGCTGATCAATGCGTGGCTGGACGAGCGTCAGGTGCTGGTGTTCGACGAGTGGGCGGCCGACCAGGACCCAGCGTTCCGTCGCGTGTTCTACACCGAGCTGCTGCCGGAATTGAAGCAACAGGGCAAGACCATCATCGTCATCTCCCATGACGACCGCTACTTCTACATCGCCGACCAGTTGGTGCGCATGCAGACCGGGCAGATTCAGGTCGAACAGGTTCACAGCGAAACCCACGACAAACCCGTCACCGCGTGATTCACCCACGCCTTTAACGCCCCGCCCGGCCCGTCCGCGAGCGGGGCTTTTTCTTGCCCGAGCATTCCGCGTCACACTCAATTACTAGCCAAGCGCCATCTTTTTTCGGGAATTGTGAAAAAAACATTAAATAAACGTTATTCGCTTTCGTTCTCATTAACAGCGAATTGCGCGCCCGGCCATCTCTCGCGCAACGCCTCATAAAAAAGTTGCTCACGCCTGCCCGGTCGACGGCTGGACCCGACTGCGCAGACCCGAACGACGCACCCAATTTCCTTGCCGATACTCACTGGAAAGAGCCAATTCATGCACAACCCGTCACGTCTCACCCCGCTCAGCAAAGCGTTGATGCTCAGTCAGATGTTCCGCTCCCGGCCATCCATGGCGGCCATGGGTCTTGCGCTGTGCATGCCGGTGGCAGGCCAGGCACAGGAAACCGCTGCGGACGATTCGAACACGACGGGCACGGTCAATCTGGCCCCGACCTCGATCGACTCGCATTACCTGGGCACCAGCACCGACGGCACCGGTTCCTACACCACCGGCGCGGTGAGCATTGGCAAGGGTGCGCCGCAATCGCTGCGCGAAACGCCGCAATCGGTGAGCGTGGTGACCCGGCAGGTCATGGATGACAACAACCTCACCAGCCTCAGCGACGTGCTGGAAGACACCCCGGGCATTACCTTCCAGTACCGCAACTTCGGCGGCCACGTGTACACCTCGCGCGGTTTCTCATTGCTGGCGGAAAGCTTCCTGGTCGACGGCATTGGCGGCCAGGGCTATCAGATCACCGGCTGGATGCAGCCGGACATGGCCATCTACGACCGCGTGGAAGTGCTGCGTGGCGCGTCCGGCCTGCTGGTCGGTGCCGGTCAGCCCGGCGGTGCGGTCAACCTGGTGCGCAAACGCCCGACCGCCGAGAACAAATTCTCGATCACCACCCGCGCCGGTTCCTGGGACCAGTACCGCGTCGACCTGGATGGCAGCGGCAAGCTCAACGATTCCGGCACCCTGCGCGGGCGTATGGTCGCGGCCTACGATGACAGCGGCTCCTACCTGGACGGTCGCGACAGCCGCACGCCGCTGCTGTACGGCATCGTCGAAGCCGACCTGAGCGATGACACCACCCTGACCATGAGTCTGCGTCGTCAGGAGCAGGTCATCAACGGCTACTCGATTTATGGCCTGCCGCGCTACAGCAACGGCCAGTCGCTGGGCCTGTCGCGCTCGACCAACCTGGCGCAGAAGTGGAACCGCCATGAAAGCGACATGACCGAGGTGTTCACCGAAGTCGCGCATCGCTTCAATGAGGACTGGGTCAACAAGACCTCGTTGACGTATTCGCAGGGCGGGTTCGATCAGAATATTGCCTATGCACGAGGTACGGTAAACCCCACGACACTGGCGGGCTCCAACTTTCAGGGCACGCTGTTTCGCAAGGATGAGGTCGACAGCGTCGGTCTGAACAGCCAGCTGGAAGGCAACTTCAACGCGTTCGGCCTTGAACATCAGGTGACCCTGGGTGCCGACTGGTCGAAGCAGGAGGCCAACACGCATCAGGCTACGGTGACCAGACGGACGCCGATCAATATCTTCGATGTCGACCAGAATGCGTTCGCCAAACCGGCCCGTCCGGCCTGGCAAACCGACATCGACACGACCGAAGAACGCGCGGGCCTGTACGCCAACACGCGTATTCACCTGAGCGAACCGTTGAGCGTGGTGCTGGGCACGCGCCTGAGCTGGTATGACTACAAGTACGACGTCAAAACCGGCTTGGCGAAGGATTACGAGTCCAAACAGACTCAGGAATTCACGCCCTTCGCGGGTGTTATCTATGACATCAACGACAGCTGGTCGTGGTACGCCAGCTATGCCGACATCTTCACGCCACAGGCCAACTACGTCACCGCTGGCGGCTCGCCACTGGACCCGGCCATCGGCTCCAACTACGAAACCGGCTTCAAGGGCGAACTGTTCGACAAGCGCATGAACCTGTCGATGGCGCTGTTCTATATCAAGCAGAAAGATGTCGCGGCGGTCGATCTCACAGCACAGGATACGCTTACAACCTGCCCTACCAGTTCCGACGGCTCCTGCTACCTGCAGGACGGCATCAGCCGCAGCAAGGGCGTCGACGTCGAGGCCAGCGGTGAAGTGCTGCCGGGGCTGCAAGTGTTCGGCGGTTACACCTACAACATGCTGCGCAACAACGGCGACTCGGATGTGGCTTACGAAACGCCGAAACACATGCTGCGCCTCAACACCAGCTACAACCTGCCGGGTGCCTGGAACCGCCTGACCCTGGGCGCTGGTGTGTCGGCGGATTCGGGTTACGAAGTGCCGTCCAACAAAGAGCTGGGCGTGGCCGGCCGGGCCATCTGGGATGCCCGAGCGTCGTGGAAGCTGGATGAGAACTGGAAGGTGTCACTCAACGCCGAAAACCTGTTCGACCGCAAGTACTACACCACCTCGATCGCCACCGACCGCTCCAACGTCTACGGCGAACCGCGCAGCTACGTCCTGACCTTGCGGGGGGATTTCTGATCTAAGTAAACGATAGGCGTGATTCCAGCGCCCACGCTCCGCATTCAGCGTTATACCCAAGTCCGCTCTTGATTCTGGCCGAAGGCCGTGGGAGCGGAACGCTGAGGGCCAGGACACTCAGCAAACATCTGCATACCACCACCTCCCCCGCAAATGCATTATCCTTCACCATTGATCTCAACGAGCCATCCCTCCCATGCAAACATCCTCCAGCCGTCTGCGCACAGGCCGCGTGAAAACGCTCGGCCTGCGTCTGGGCGGTGTGGGGCTGGTGCTGGCGTTGAGTGTCCAGGGACAGGCGTTGGCGGAAGAATTCGAGTTCGATATTCCGGCCCAGACCCTGAGCACTGCCCTGAAGGAATTGGGCCGCCAGTGCGATCTGCAAATCCTCTACAACCCCGACGACCTGAACGGCAAGCTCAGCAGCCCGGTGCATGGCAGGCTGACGCCCGAACAGGCAGTCGCCGACCTGCTGAAAAAAGCCAACGTAGCGCACAGCCTTGAAGACAACACCCTGACCCTTGGCGCGGCTACCTCCGCACACACCATGAGCCTCGGGCCGGTGGCGATCAAGGGTGACTCGTTCGGCATCACCACCGAGGGTGGCGGCTCGTATGCGGCCAGCGGCGTGAGCCTCAACAAGACCGCTCAATCGTTACGCGACACGCCGCAGTCGGTCACCGTCATGACCCGTCAGGTGATGGACGACAAGAACCTCACCGGCCTCGACGAGGTGATGGCACAGACGCCCGGCATCACCTTTTCCCAACGCAATTTCGGCTCTCATGTCTTCAGTTCGCGGGGCTTCGCGCTGGAGGACGAGAGTTACATCATTGATGGCGTGGCCGGCCAGGGTTACAGCGTGACCGGCTGGATGACCCCTGACATGGAAATCTACGACCGCGTCGAAGTACTGCGCGGCGCGGCCGGCTTGCTGATCGGCGCAGGCAATCCCGGTGGTGCGGTCAATCTGGTCCGCAAGCGGCCGACCGCCCTGCCGCAGTTCTCGATCACCACTCGCGCAGGCAGTTGGGACAACTACCGGGTCGACCTGGATGGCAGCAGCAAACTCAACGATTCAGGCAGCATCCGCGGGCGTTTTGTAACGTCCTATGAAGACCGCGGCTATTTCACCGATGGTCTGCAGAAAACCGCGCCGTTGCTCTACGGCATCCTGGAAACCGACCTGAGCGAAGACACCACCCTGACCCTGGGCGTGCGCCATCAGAACGCGGACACCAAAGGCTTTTCGATCTTCGGTCTGCCTCGCTACAGCAATGGCAAGGCCATCGACCTGCCGCGCTCCACGTCGCTGGCCCAGGACTGGAACCGCCACCAGACCCGCACCGACGAAGTGTTCAGCGAGCTGGAAACCCGCTTTGACGAGAACTGGAGCGGCACACTGTCGGCAACCCACTCCGATGGCGCTTTCGATCAGAAGGTCGCCTATGCACAGGGCGCTATTGACCCAGCGACACAGAGCGGTTCCCGAC
Source organism: Pseudomonas sp. PvP027 (assembly GCF_017833005.1). Lineage (NCBI taxonomy): Bacteria > Pseudomonadati > Pseudomonadota > Gammaproteobacteria > Pseudomonadales > Pseudomonadaceae > Pseudomonas > Pseudomonas sp. PvP027. Next base: position 1,120,988 of record NZ_JAFIBK010000001.1, read on the forward strand.
TGGTCAGAACCCTGTTCCGCTCGGACGATATCCATAGCGATGGCATCGACGCGCACCTGGACGGCCGGTTCGACGCCTTTGGCCTGACTCACCAGTTGACCGTCGGCGGCAATGGGTCCGAACAGAAACGCGAGTCGCGCTATGCCACGGTCAACGCCAATCAGCCGCTGGCTATCTTCAGCCCCGACCACGACGCGATTGCCGAACCTGTGCGCCCGGCCTGGAACAGCACTGACTACAGTGACAAGCGTTATGGCGTGTACAGCAACCTGCGCCTGAGCCTGACTGAATCGTTGAGCCTGGTGATGGGTGGCCGGGTCAGCAGCTATGACTATCAGACCACGTCCGCAGGCGTGACCCGTCGCGCCCAGGAAGACAACCAGGTCACACCGTTTGCGGGGGTTATCTACGATCTGAGTCGGGGCTGGTCGTGGTACGCCAGTTACACGGATATTTTCCTGCCGCAAAGCGCCTATCGAACCGCATCAGGCACGCTGCTTGATCCGGCCATCGGCGCCAGCCATGAAACCGGAATCAAGGGCGAGCTGTTCGACAAACGTCTGAATGTGTCAATGGCGCTGTTCTATGTGAAGCAGAAGGACGTCGCCGTCGAGGATGATGCCAACGCCGGCCAGTGCCTGAGCAACGATGCTTATGGGACCTGCTACCTGAACGGCGACGTACGGCGCAGCAAAGGCATCGACTTGGAAATCAGCGGCGAGCCGTTACCGGGATTGCAGACCCTGGCCGGCTACACGTTCAACATCACCCGCGGCAGTGACGGGCAATCGATTTCAGCAGAAACACCCCGGCATATGCTGCGCCTGACCAGCACCTACACCCTGCCCGGCGCCTGGCGTCGGTTAAGCGTCGGCGGCGGGGTCTCGGCGCAAAGCAGCTACTCGGAACACGGGGCGACCCAACCCATCGATAATGCTGGCCGGGCCATCTGGGATGCCCGGGTCGCATGGAAAATCGACGAACACTGGTCGTTGGCGCTCAATGGCAACAACCTGCTGGATCGCAAATACTACAAGGCCACCGGTGACATCGACCGGGGCAACTACTACGGCGACCCACGCAACTACGTCCTGACCCTGCGCGGTGATTTTTAAGCGGCGCTCGCGCCGTGCACTCAAGAGCGGACGCAGAGCGTACAGAAAGGCATGCCCACGCTGGAGTGAACTGACCCCAAAAAGTCGGACGGTTGACTATCGTTCCCATGCTCCGCGTGGAAATGCCGTTCGTGACGCTCTGCGTCACACAGCGGCTTTTCTTTGTCAGGTGGATTTGGGTTCGGCTCAGGTCACCTTTTCGCCCCTCGGCGACCTACTTTGATGGGGCCAAAGTAGGCAAAACCCGCAGCTCCGTTTCCGGCCCGACTTCGTCGGGTTCCTTCGCCCTGTCACTGATCCGGGGGTCGCCGCAACGCGCCATCCATGGCGCGGTGCGGCTAGCCTGGCGTCCTGCCAGGCTACCCCCGGATCAGCGCCAGAACTCAGCCGTCACTTACGTCGCAATTTGCGTTGTCAGTGCCATCGTGGTTGAAAAGCACTTATGGAGCAGTGGCTGGCGATGAATGGCCATCGTCCCCACACTCCGCGTGGGAATGCCGTTCGTGACGCTCTGCGTCACACCAGTTGCTCGGCAAGTCCCTGCAGAAACGCCTCCGCGATCACCAGGTTGTCGTGCCGTTGATCGATTGTCGTCGAGCTGCGCAGTCCGTTGACCGAGCATTGTTCCAGCAGCACCGCTTCGGCCTTGGCAATCTGCCCCGGTTTGCGGCTTTGCCCTGCCCACCAGCAATCGGCCTGTACATTGAGGGTTTTCAAGGTAAACGCCTGGCTGAGTTTCGCGTTGGCTTCGAGCAACTTGTAACCGGTTTCGATTTCGTCCTGCACAGCGATGTCCTGGAACATGCTGCGCAGGCTGTCGACGTTCATCGCATGTTGCAGTGCGATCTGCCCGATCACCTGATCAATGACTTCACTCTCCACGGCCACCGACTGCCGGGCCGTTTCGATCAGGCCGACAATGGTTTGCTCCTGCAAGCCCGGCACGAAGGCCTGCAGGCTCTTGATCAGGCTGCGGTAGTAGTTTTCGCCCTGCTTCTGCGTGGTGACGTGCGAGTCCTCTTCGACCCATTGCATGCCGACCGATGCCGGCAGCTGGGTGTCGACCAGCCCGAGAAAGCTCACCACCTCACCAGCGCGCTCCAGCACATGCGCGACTTCGACAGCCAGCGCGCCGCCCATCGACCAGCCCAGCAGGTTGTAAGGCCCGTGCGGCTGGGTCATGCGGATCTGCTCGACGTAGTAATCGACCATGTCCTGCCACGACGTATCGAACCAGCCCGGCACCACATAGGCCTTGTTGACCAACCCGTAAACCCTTCGGCTGTCGCTCAACTTGCCCGCCAGCGGGTAATACGAATACGTGCCGCCACCGCCCGGCGGCAGACAAAAGAGTGGCGCATGCGCCGAGCCATTGGCGTTCATGGCGATGACCGCCGATTTGACCCGAGCCTCGTCGGCGCGCATGAAATCGGCCAGTTCACCCAGGGTCTGCAGCAACAGCAAGTCATGCAGTTTGATGGAGATATCGAACGTCTCGCGAATCCTGCCCGCCAATGACACCGCCAGCAACGAGTGCCCGCCCAGCGCGAAGAAATTGTCGTTGAGCCCGACCCGTTCGACGTGCAACACCTGCTCCCACAACGCAGCAAGGCGTTGCTCGAATGCCGTGCGCGGCGCCACGTAACCCTGCTGTGACCGGGCCGCATCCGGTTTCGGCAGAGCCCTGCGATCCAGCTTGCCATTGGCGGTCAGCGGCATCGAATCGATAAAGACAAAGTAGCCCGGCACCATGTAATCCGGCACATGAGCCTTGAGGTGCGACTGCACAAGCTCGCGCAGAACATCCGGCGCCGGAGCGGCATCGGTCGGCACCAGATAAGCCGCCAACTGCTTGCCGGACGGCCCGTCGATGTCGATCACCGTGGCTTCGCGCACAGCTGCATGCTCATGCAAACGCGCTTCGATTTCGCCCAGCTCGATACGCAGGCCGCGAATCTTCACCTGATGGTCGATACGCCCGGCATAGTCGATAACGCCCGCGTCGCGGTAACGCGCCAGATCGCCGGTGCGGTACAGCCTGCCACCGCCCTGCTCGTCGAACGGGTCCGGCACGAAACGCTCGGCCGTCAGCGCCGCACGGTTGTGATAACCCCGCGCAAGACCGACGCCCCCCAGATACAACTCTGCTGCCACACCCTGTGCAGCAGGCAGCAGGCCGTCATCGAGAATGTGGGTTTTCAGGTTATCGATAGGTCTGCCAATCGGCACGCTGAGGATGTCATCCGAGGTGCAGGTCCAGTGGGTGACGTCGATGGCTGCCTCGGTCGGACCGTACAAGTTGAACAAGCCAACCTGCGGCAGACGCCTGAGCACCTGACCGGCAAGTTCGGCAGGCAGTGCTTCACCGCTGCACACCACTCGGCGCAGGCTGTCGCAGCTTTCTACCTGCGGATGGGTCAGGAACGCCTGCAGCATCGACGGTACAAAGTGCAGGGTCGTGACCTGATGTTCGCGGATAGTCTGTATCAGTCGCTCCGGGTCGCGATGATCGCCCGGCAGCGCAACGGCCAGGCGCGCGCCGGTCATGAGCGGCCAGAAGAACTCCCAGACCGACACGTCGAAACTGAACGGGGTTTTCTGCAACACCGTGTCGCTGCCATCCAGCGCGTAAGCCTTCTGCATCCAGTGCAAACGGTTGACCAGCGCAAGATGGCTGTTGCCTGCACCCTTGGGCTTGCCGGTCGAGCCGGAGGTGTAAATCACGTAAGCCAGATTCAGCGGATGACTCAGGTTGACCGGGTTGGCGGTGCTGTAACCGGCCAGCCAGTCGCCGCCCTGATCCAGACAAATGGTCTGGACCTGAACCGACAGCCCCTCCAGCACTGCCGATTGGGTAAGCAGCAAACCAATCCCGCTGTCCTGCATCATGTAGGCCAGACGATCCTCGGGATAATCCGGGTCCAGCGGCACATACGCGCCACCGGCCTTGATGATCGCCAGCAGACCGATCACCAGTTCCAGGCTGCGCTCGACACAGATACCCACCAATACGTCCGGCCCCACGCCCGACTCACGCAGGCGATGCGCAAGCTGATTGGCGCGGGCATTGAGTTGCGCGTAGCTCAACTGCTCGGCGGCGAAGATCAGCGCCGGCGCGTCCGGCGTGGCACGCACCTGAGCTTCGATCAGATGGTGCAGGCACTGCTCGCTCGGGAAGTCTGCGGCTGTGGCGTTCCACTCGCGCAGAACATGCTGCTGCTCTCGGTCGCTCAACAACGCCAGTTCGCCAAGCGCTGCCTGCGCGTCATGCGCCAGCGCCTGCAAGACCTGCTGGAAATGCGCCGACAACTGCGCCATATGTTGCTCACTGAACGCCTGACGGGCGTAGCTGAAACGCACCGACAGGGTTTCACCGAGATTGACCACCAGCGTCAGTGGGTAATGTGTCTGTTCCTGCGTATGCAGACCGCCGAACACCAGCCCCGGCGGCGCAGCCTGTTGCAAGGCGTCGGAAACAGGGTAGTTTTCAAATACCAGAATGGTGTCGAACAGCGTCTCGCCAGCGCTGCGTGCCCAACGCTGAATCTCGTACAGCGGCGTGTGTTCATGCTCTCGCAAGGCAATGTTTTGCGCCTGCACCTGTTGCACCCAATCCGCCACCCGCTGTTCGGCACGCGGGCAGGCGATCACCGGCAGGGTATTAATGAACAGCCCGAGTTGCTCCTCGACACCCGGCAGATCCGCCGGACGCCCGGCCACGGTTGCGCCGAAGGTGACGCTGGACTGCCCCGTGTAGCGTTGCAGCACCAGCAGCCAGGCCGATTGCACCAGCGTGTTGAGGGTCACGCGCTGTTCGCGGGCAAACTCGCTCAGTTGACGGGTGCTTTCGGCATCGATCAGATGCAGGTAATCACCATGCCCCTGGCCGTTCTCAGGCGCCTTGAAGGCCTGAACCAGACGGGTGGGGTCATCGAGTCTGGCCAACTGGTCGGTCCAGAAACGCTCGCTGAGCCCGGCATCCTGACGCTGCAACCATTCGATGTAGTCGCGATAGCGGCTGACCTGCCTCGGCAGTGTCTGGCCGCTATAACGCTGCAGCACTTCACCGAGCAGGCGCGAGCTGCTCCAGCCGTCCATGAGGATGTGATGGCTGGTGTAGATCAATTGATGACTCTGCTCGCCGGTGCGCAACACGGCCAGGCGCAACAACGGGCCCTGGGCCAGATCGAAACCCTGCTGGCGGTCGGCATCGGCCCATTGGTCGATCCAGTCGGACGACTGCGCTCGGGCGTCCAGTTCGACAAAAGGCATGCGCACATCACGCAAGACCACTTGCAGCGCCGGTTGCAGATGGCTGATGAAAGCACTGCGCAGCACTTCGTGGGTATCCAGCGTGGCCTGCCACGCGGCGCGGAAACGCGGCACGTCCAGGCCGCTGACCTCGATGCGCATCTGGTTGATGTAATGACCCGCTTGCTGCTCGAACAGGGTGTGGAACAGCATGCCCTGCTGCATCGGTGCCAGCGGGTAGATGTCTTCGATCTGCCCGGCAGATATCGGCAAACTGCTCAGCTGCGACTGGCTCAGGCGCGCCAGCGGGAAGTCCGACGGAGTCACCCCAGCCACGCCTTCAGTGGTGCAATGCGCAATCAACTGTTGCAGCTCAAGGGCGTATTCGTCGGCCAGTCGCTGCACCGTGTCGCGCTCGAACACCGCGCCACTGAAGGTCCAGCTCAGCCGCAGTTCTCCGGCATAGACCTGACCGTTGATGCTGATCGGCGCAGCCAGCGGCGCATCGGCACTCTGTGAGGCGCCGCTGCTGTCGGCGGACGGCGTGAACAGTGCTTCAGGTGCGTCGAAGCTGCCGTCGAACTGCCCCAGGTAATTGAACACGATGCTGCCCAGCGGCAAGGCTTGCAGGGTCTGCCGCGCCGATTCACTGCCCAGGTAACGCAACGCGCCGTAACCGATGCCCTTGTCGGGCACTGCGCGCAGTTGCTCCTTGATGGTCATGATCGAGTCGGCCAGCGAGGTCTGCGGGGTGAGTCGGATCGGGTACACATTACTGAACCAGCCCACCGTACGGCTAAGGTCCAGCGCGTCGAACAGGTCCTCACGGCCATGCCCTTCGAGACGAATCAGCGCATGCGGTTGCGCGGTCCAGCGGCTGATCACCCGCGCCAGCGCGGTCAGCAGCAGGTCATTGATCTGCGTGCGGTAGGCCGCCGGGGCGTCCTGCAGCAATTGCCGGGTCAGCTCACCATTGAGTTGGGTGACCACCGACAGCGCATGCTGCTGTTGCTGGCCACCCTGCGGATGATCACAGGGCAAGGCCTCACTGACGTCCTGCAATTGCGCCTGCCAGTAGCCCAATTCCTGCTCCAGCGCCGGGCTTTGCGCGTAGGCCTGCAAGTGCTCGGCCCAGCTTTTCAGCGAGCTGGTTTTCGCCGGCAGCAGCGCTGGCTGACCTGCTGCCAGGGCGATGTAACCCTGTTGCAGGTCTTCCAGCAACACCCGCCATGACACGCCGTCCACCAGCAGATGATGAATCACCAGCAGCAGGCGCTGTTCGCCTTGCGGCAGGTTGATCAGCACGGCACGCAATAGCGGTCCGTTTTTCAGGTTCAGGCTGCGTTGCGCCTCATCGGCCAGCTCAGGCAAGCGCTCGATGCTGTCCAGCTCGTGGGTCCAGAGCAGCTCGCGAGTGTTCAACGCGCCGAAGGTGGCCTGCCATTGGCCGTTCTGCTGGCTGAAACCCAGACGCAACGCGTCGTGCTGTTCGACCAACGCAGTCAATGCTGACTGAAGATGAGTGGCCTCCAGCGTTTGCAGCGGCTTGAGCATCAGCGCCTGATTCCAGTGCTGACGCTCGGGGATGTCCAGCTCGAAAAATCGCGCCTGGATCGGCAGCAACGGCAACGAACCGCTGATGTGCTCCGCCACGGCGGCGGGCTTTTTCTGAATCAGTTTCGCCACCGAGGCCAGTTGGCCGATGGTCTGCTTTTCGAACAATTGCTTGGGGCTGAGCTTGATCCCCTGACGCTTGGCGCGGGCGATGATCTGCAGGCTCAGGATCGAATCGCCGCCCAGTTCGAAGAAGTTGTCGGTGCTGCCCACCTGCTCCAGCTTGAGGACATCCGCCCACACGGCAGCGAGCTTTTCCTCGATCTCGCCGACCGGCGCGGTGTAACGCTGCTTGACCACGCCGGGTCTGGGCAAGGCGCGCTTGTCGAGCTTGCCATTGGCGGTCACCGGCAGACGCTCGAGAAGCATGATCTGCGCGGGCACCAGATACTCCGGAAGGTGCGCTGCCAATTGTTCGCGCAGCTGGTCGACGTTGAGACTCGTGCCGACCGCCGCCACGCAATAGGCCACCAGTTGCAGCCGTGTCTCATCGCTTTCCAGCGGCTGGGCCAGCACCACGGCCTCGGCGACGTTGTCCAGGCGTTGCAGCCATTGGCCCACTTCACCCGGCTCGACCCGATAACCGCGGATTTTCACCTGATCGTCAGCACGGCCCAGGTATTCCAGCACGCCATCCACCCACCGCGCACGGTCGCCCGCACGGTACAGGCGCTGACCGTTGGCGTCCGGGTCTGGCACAAAGCGTTCGGCGGTCATTGCCGCACGACCCAGATAACCCTGCGCCAACCCGCGACCGCCCAGATACAGTTCACCGGCCACCCGTTCGGCCACCGGATTGAGGTAAGCGTCCAGCACCCGCGCCTTGCCGTTGGCCAGCGGCTGACCGACCGGCACACTGCGGCAGGCACTGAGAGGCCCGGCCACTTCGTGGGTCAGGATCCCCACCGTGGTTTCGGTCGGACCGTAATGGTTGATGACCCGGCAGCCCGGCTTGAGCGCACGCACCTGCTCGATCAACGCCCAGGCGCTGGCCTCGCCACCCAGAATCAGCACCTGCCCCGGCAGCACGTATGCCGGATTGGCGGCCTGCAGCAGGCCCTGCAAATGGCTGGGCACGATTTTCAGCACGTCAACCTGATGCTCGGCCATGTAACGCGCGAAACCGTCAGGGTCGAACGCCTGCTCGTGAGACAGCAGGTGCAGCGTTCGGCCGGACGCCAGCGCACCGAACAACAGCGTGTGCCCCAGGTCGGCAGCGACCGTCGACACCATCGCCATGCTCGCCCCGTCGTTCAGCGCCAGGCGCTCAAGCACGCCCTGCACATAGTTGGCCAGCGCGCCGTGGCTGATCACCACGCCCTTGGGCTGCCCGGTGGAGCCGGAGGTGTAGATGATGTACGCCGCTTGCCCGGGCAGAACCCGAACGTCCAGCGCCTGGCTATCGACAGCGGCCCACAGCGCAGCGTCGAACGCCAGCACCGGGCACACGCCCAACCGCGCCGCCTTGTCGTCATCGGGCGCATGCACCAGCAGCACCGCGCCGCTGTCACGAACCAGTTGCTGCAGACGCTCGGCCGGTTGCGCGCTGTCCAGCGGCAGGTACACCGCGCCCAGCTTCAGCACCGCCAGCAGGCTGACCACCCATTCCACCGAGCGGTCCAGGCACAGGGCGACGGTCATGCCCGGTTTGATGTCCTGGGCGTGCAGGTAGCGGGCGAATTGATTACTGCGTGTCTCGAGCTCATCAAAGCTCAACACCTGCTGGCCAACACGCAAAGCAGTGTTGCCGCGCCTGGCGTGCAGGCCCTGTTGCCAGAGGCTGAGGAAATCAGGGCAGGTAAAGTCCCGGGTTTGCTCGGCGACCGGCGATGATACCGCGTGTGGATGATCGGCCAGACGCCGGTCAGTGTCCGTGACCAGTGCTTGCAGCACGCTGCGCAGCGCGTCGGCGATACGCTCGATGGTCTGCGCTTCGAACAGGTCGGTGGCGTAGGTGAAATAACCTCGTATCCCGTCGGGCGTGTCGGTGAAGTCGAAGGCCAGATCGAAACGCGCATCGCTGCTGCCCATCGGAAACTCATCGACGGTCAGGCCCGACACGCGCTGCCCGCTGGTATCGGCTGCCAGCACGTGCTGATTGATCTTGAACTGGAACAACGGGTTATGGCCCAGATTGCGCTCCGGTGCCAAGGCATCCACCAGATGCTCGAACGGCAGTTCCTGATGCGACTGCGCACCCGTCACCACCTGTTTGACCTGATCCAGCAGCTCGGCAAAGCTCTGCCGCTCGTCCACCTGCACACGCAGCACCTGGGTGTTGATGAAGAAGCCGATCAGCCCTTCCAGCTCGCTGCGTGTGCGCCCGGCATTGGGCGCGCCGATGCGGATGTCGGACTGCCCGCTGAAGCGCGACAGCACTACCGACAGCGCCGCCAGTGTCACCATGAACAGGGTCTGGCCGTTGTTGCGCGCCAGGCTTTTCAGTTGCGCGGACAGTTGCTGCGGGACGTCGACGCGCACAACCGCACCGCGATGGCTCGGTTGCAGCGGACGCGGGTGGTCCAATGGCAGGCTCAGCAGCGGATGTTCGCTGCCCAGTTGCTGTTTCCAGTAGTCCAGTTGCCGCTCGCCCTCCCCGGCCTCCAGCCAGGCGCGTTGCCAGATCGCGTAATCGGCGTACTGAACCGCCAGCTCGGGTAACGGAGTCGGCCGGCCGGATACCTGCGCCTGATAAAGCTGCACGAACTCGCGAATCAGCACTTCGCCGGACCAGCCATCGGACACCACGTGATGCATGCACACGGTCAGTACGTGTTCGCTTTCACTCAGCTGGAACAGCTTGACCCGCAGCAGCGTCCCGCTCAGCAGATCGAAGGGCTTTTGCAACTCGGCACGCACCTGTTGCTCGATGTCTGCGGGGGCCGCCGCCGCGAAATCGAGGGCGACCGTGGCCTGTTGGAGAATCTCCTGATAGAACGCGCCGTCCTCTGAAACGAAGCGGGTGCGCAGGGTTTCATGGCGTTGCACCAGCAGATCCAGCGCCGCGCTCAGGGCCTGTCGGTCCAGTGCGCCATTCAGACGCACCGCCAAGGGCACATTGTAGGCCGCGTTGCCCGGTTCCATCTGCCAGAGAAACAGCATGCGCTGCTGCGCGTAGGACAGCGGGATGCGCGCTGCGGCGTGTCGGGTTACAGCGATGGGCAGCAGTTTGAAGCTCTGCCCGGTCTCGTGCATCTTGGCGAGGATCTGGCGCCGTTGTTCGACGGGCAAGCCGACGAAACGCTGGGCGATACGCTCTGCTGCAGACTTGTCCATGTCAGATACCCGCCATTTCATTCATCATTTTTTCAATATCGGACAAGCCGTCCTCGGTCAGCGTCAGGCCACTGTCGGCGAAGGCCTGAATAAATTCGCTCAATTGCGGTTTCTCGAAGATCAGACGCAGCGGAATGTCGATTCCCAGGCCGGTGTGGACTCTGGAAATCAGCTGCGTTGCCAGCAGCGAGTGGCCACCCAGTTCGAAGAAATCGTCGCTCAGGCCGACACGCTCGACCTTCAGCACATCGGCCCAGATCGCCGCCATCTGCTGTTCCTGCTCGGTACACGGAGCGACGTACTGGCGCTGCAACTGGCTGGCGTCCGGTTTGGGCAGTGCCTTGCGGTCGAGCTTGCCGTTGGCGCTCAGCGGCATCCTGTCCAGAATGATGAAGTGCGTGGGCACCATGTAATCCGGCAGCGACGCCTTGAGACAGGCCTTGAGTGCATCACGCAACTGACCGTCGTGGTGCTCGACCACCAGATACGCCGCCAGCTGTTTGCCGGACGGGCAGTCAACGTCGATCACCACCGCCTCATTAACGCTGTCGTGTTCCAGCAGGCTGGCTTCGATTTCGCCCAGCTCGATGCGCAAGCCGCGAATCTTCACCTGATGGTCGATACGCCCGGCATAGTCGATGACACCTGCGTCGCGATAACGCGCCAGATCGCCGCTGCGGTACAGCCTGCCGCCGCCCTGCTCGTCGAACGGGTCCGGCACGAAGCGCTCGGCCGTCAGCGCCGCACGGTTGTGATAACCCCGCGCAAGACCGACGCCACCCAGATACAACTCCGCCGCCACGCCCTGTGCGGCAGGCAGCAGACCGTCGTCGAGAATATGGGTTTTCAGGTTGTCGATCGGCCGCCCGATCGGCACGCTGAGCACTTCGTCCGTGGTGCACGTCCAATGGGTCACGTCGATGGCCGCTTCGGTCGGACCGTACAGGTTGTACAGACCGGCCTGCGGCAAACGCTTGAGCACCTGGGCGGCCAGCTCGGCAGGCAGTGCTTCGCCGCTGCATACGACGCGACGCAGAGTGTTACAGCTTTCCACCTGAGGATGAGTCATGAACGCCTGCAGCATCGACGGCACGAAATGCAGGGTCGTGACCTGATACTCGCGAATAGCCTGCATCAGCCGCTCGGGGTCGCGATGATCGCCAGGCAGCGCCACGGCCAGGCGCGCGCCGGTCATCAGCGGCCAGAAGAATTCCCAGACCGACACGTCGAAACTGAACGGCGTCTTTTGCAAAACCGTATCGCTGCCATCCAGACAGTAGGCCTTCTGCATCCAGTGCAGACGGTTGACCAGCGCACGATGGCTGTTGCCCGCGCCCTTGGGCTTGCCGGTCGAACCCGAGGTGTAAATCACATAAGCCAGGTTCAATGGATGGCTGAAGTTGACTGGATTGGCAGTGCTGTAACCTTCAAGCCAGTCGCCGTCCTGATCCAGACACAGGCTCTGCACCTGACGCGGAACCGGCAAGCGTTGCAATAGCGCCGTCTGGGTCAACAGCAAACCGATACCGCTGTCCTGCATCATGTAGGCCAGACGATCCTCGGGATAATCCGGGTCCAGCGGCAAATAAGCGCCACCCGCCTTGATGATCGCCAGCAGAGCGATCACCAGTTCCAGGCTGCGCTCGACGCAGACCCCCACCAGCACGTCCGGGCCGACGCCAGACTCACGCAGGCGATGCGCAAGCCGATTGGCACGGGCGTTGAGCTGTGCGTAGCTCAATTGTTCGGCGGCGAAAATCAGCGCCGGAGCGTCCGGTGTCGCGCGCACCCGGGCTTCGATCAGGCTATGCAGACAATCTTCGTTGGGGAAGTCTGCGGCTGTGGCATTCCAGTCGTGGACAATCTGCTGCCGTTCAGCCATGTCGAGCATCGGCACTTCGGCAATGCGCTGTGCGGCATTGGCGCAGATGGCCTGCAACAAGGCCAGCCAGTGCCCGGCCATGCGCTCGATAGTGCGCGGGTCGAACAACGCGGTCGCATAGGTCAGGCCAGCGCTCAGGCCACCGTCATGTTCGGCAGTGTTCAGGGTCAGGTCGAACTGCGCCGGGTAACTGTCCGGCAGCAACGCCTCGACCTGCAGACCGGGCAGCGCGCGGACGTCGGCGCTGGCCTGGCTCTGGTGATTGAACATCACCTGAAACAGCGGGCTATGGCTGAGGCTGCGCTGTGGCTGCAGGGCTTCGACCAGTTGCTCAAATGGCAGCTCCTGATGCGCCTGGGCTTGCAGGGCGGTGTGTTTGACCTGCTGCAGCAGCTCGTTGAACGTCGTATGCACGTCAAACTCGGCGCGCAGCACCTGTGTGTTGACGAAGAAGCCGATCAGGCCTTCGGTTTCAGCGCGGTTGCGGTTGGCAATCGGCACGCCGACGCGAATGTCCGACTGGCCACTGTGACGGTGCAGCAGGCTCTGGAAAGACGCCAGCAACAGCATGAACAGGGTCACGCCCTGTTGCCGCGCGACCTGCTTCAAGCCATCGATCAGCGCGGGTTCCAGTTGCACGGCCAGCCGCGCACCGGCATGGCTTTGCACCACTGGCCGCGGGTAATCGGCGGGCAGTTCCAGAATCGGCTGCTGATCGCCCAGTTGCTGCTTCCAGTAATCCAGCTGCCGGGCCTGCTCGCCGGCCTCCATCCAGGTCCGCTGCCACAGTGCATAGTCGGCGTATTGCAGGTTAAGCGCGGTCAGGCTCACCTCACGGCCCTGACTGTAACCCTCGTACAGGCGCACCAGTTCATCGATCATGATCGGCATCGACCAGCCATCGGAGACGATGTGATGCTGGGTCAGAATCAGCACATGCTCGTCGGTGTTCAGGTTCAGCAAGCGGACCCGCAACAGCGGCCCCTGCTCCAGATCGAACGGGCGCTGCATTTCCTGCTGCACGCAGGCTTCAAGGCTCTGGCCGCTGGGCACCGATTCGACAGACAGGGTCAAGGCGCGTGGCGGATGGACGATCTGCAGTGCCTGATCGCCCTGCTGGCGGAAGGTCGTGCGCAGGGTTTCATGGCGGGCGATCAGCGCGCTGAAACTGTGCTCCAGCGCTGCGATGTCCAGCGAACCGCGCAGGCGCAGGGCTGCGGGAATAATGTACGCCGTGTTCTCGGGGTCAAGCTGCCAGAGGAACCACTGCCGCTGTTGCGCATAGGAAAGCCCCAGCGGCTGCGTGCGGTCGGCCTTGATGAAGCGCGGCGCGTCGTTGCCATGCCCTGCGCCTGCGGCCAGCGCGAAGGCCGCCAGATCACGCGCTTCGAACAGGTCGCGTAACGATAACTCGACGTCCAGTTGCTGACGGATACGCGAAATCACCTGAGTGGCCAGCAGCGAATGGCCGCCGAGCTCGAAAAAGTTGTCGCTGCGCCCGACCCGCTCGACCTTCAACACATCGGCCCAGATCGCTGCCAGTTGCTGCTCCAGCTCGCCTTGCGGGGCGCTGTAGGTAGCCTGTAACTGGCTGGCATCCGGCGCCGGCAGCGCCTTGCGGTCCAGCTTGCCGTTGGCGGTCAGCGGCATGCTGTCGAGGACGATGAAATGGGTGGGCACCATGTAATCCGGCAAGTGCGCCCTGAGTTCGCTTTTCAGCATTTCACGAAGACTCTGCTGATCCTGATCAGCCTCAGTAGGCACCAGGTACGCAGCCAACTGCCCGTCCAGCGCCAGCACACTCACTTCGCGCACAGCCGGGTACGCTTGCAGCCGCGCTTCGATTTCACCCAGCTCGATGCGGAAGCCGCGAATCTTCACCTGATGGTCGATGCGCCCGGCGTAGTCGATCATCCCACCAGCCCGATAGCGTGCAAGATCGCCGGTGCGGTACAGGCGGCCACCATCGTTGGAAAACGGATCGGGCACAAAGCGTTCGGCAGTCAGCGCGGCGCGGTTGTGATAACCCCGCGCCAGACCGGCGTGACCGATGTGCAGCTCGCCACTGCAACCCTGAGCGACCGGGTTGAAATCGGCGTCCAGTACGTACCATGACAGGTCGGGAATCGCCTCGCCAATCGGGCTGGCCGGGTTCTGCGTGTCGGCCTCGGCTATTGGTCTGTAGGTGACATGCACGGTGGTTTCGGTGATGCCGTACATGTTGATCAGTTGCGGCGTCTGATCACCGAAGCGCTCGAACCACGGCTTCAGGCTGGCGACGTCCAGTGCCTCGCCGCCGAAGATGACTGTCTGCAACGACATCGGTAACGATGAATCGCAAGCAACGCGCATCAGTTGCTTGAACGCCGACGGCGTCTGGTTGAGCACCGTAACCTGCTGCTCGACCAGCAGCGCATGGAAATCTTCCGGCGAGCGGGTCACTTCGCGGGGCACGATGACCAGTCGGCCGCCATGCAGCAGCGCGCCGAAAATCTCCCAGACCGAGAAGTCGAAGGCAAAGGAATGGAACAGCGTCCACACGTCCTTTTCGCTGAACTTGAACCAGTCATCCGTCGCGGCAAACAGGCGCATCAGGTTGCGATGGGCAAGCAAGGTGCCTTTCGGTTTGCCGGTCGAGCCCGAGGTGTAGATCACATAGGCCAGGTTGTCCGGCGCGGTCTGGTTGAGCGGGTTTTCCGTGCTGTAACCGTTCAGAGCGTCAGCCAGATCGAGCGTCTGCACCTGCTCGGGGATCGGCAGTTTGTCGAGCAGCGACGTCTGGGTCAGCAAGAGCTGGATACCGCTGTCATGCATCAGAAAGCTCAGGCGATCCTGCGGATAATCCGGGTCCAGTGGCACATAAGCGCCGCCGGCCTTGAGGATGGCCAGCAGGCCGACAATCATCTCCAGGCCGCGCTCGGCAACCAGCC
Source organism: Pseudomonas sp. PvP027 (assembly GCF_017833005.1). NCBI lineage: Bacteria > Pseudomonadati > Pseudomonadota > Gammaproteobacteria > Pseudomonadales > Pseudomonadaceae > Pseudomonas > Pseudomonas sp. PvP027. The sequence goes on from NZ_JAFIBK010000001.1 coordinate 1,136,056, forward strand.
CGACGCGCACATCCGGGCCGACGCCCTGCTCGCGCAGTTTGTGCGCCAGCTGGTTGGCGCGCTGGTTGAGCTGCCGGTAACTCAGTTGTTTGCCACCAAAGCTCAGGGCGATAGCCTGCGGGTTACGCTCGGCCTGGGCTTCGATGCGTTGATGGGCGCAGTGCTCGCTCGGGTAGACCGCAAGGTTGCGATTCCAGTCACGCAGGGTGCTCTGGCGTTCCTCGGCACTCAGCAAGGGCAGATCAGCGATACGCTGATTGACGTCGTGGCACATGCCGTTAAGCAGGTTGCGCCAATGGCTGGCCATGCGCTCGATGGTTGCCGCGTCGAACAGATCGGTGGCGTAGGTCAGTGCGGCTGTCAGGCCGTCCGGGCGTTCGCAGGTGTCGAGGGTCAGGTCGAACTGCGCGGTGTGCTTGTCGGACACATGATATTCCAGGCGCAGCCCTGCCAGCTCACGGGTCTGGTTATGGCCCTCACTCTGGTGGTTGTAGGCCACCTGGAACAGCGGGCTGCGGCTCAGGTCGCGCTGCGGCTGCAAGGCTTCGACCAGTTGCTCGAACGGCAGGTCCTGATGGGCCTGCGCCTGCACGGCGGTGTGTTTGACCTGCTGCAACAGCTCGGCCACGGTGGTCTGCGTGGTGAACTCGGCCTTCAGCACCTGGGTGTTGACGAAGAAGCCGATCAGCCCCTGGGTTTCGCTGCGGGTACGGTTGGCGACCGGCACGCCCACGCGTATATCGGCCTGACCGCTGTAGCGATGCAGCAGGGTCTGCAACGAAGCCAGCAACAGCATGAACAGCGTGATGCCCTGTTGCCGCGCCAGCCCCTTGAGGCTGTCGAGCAGCGCGGCATCCAGCTCGACGTTCAAGCGCGCCCCGCGGTAACTGCGCAGCGCAGGACGCGGCCGATCAGTGGGCAATTCCAGAATCGGCTGTTGCTCGCCCAGTTGCTGCGTCCAGTACGCCAACTGACGTTCCTGTTCACCCATTTCCAGCCAGTTGCGCTGCCAGAGTGCATAGTCGGCGTACTGGATCGGCAAAGGCGCCAGTTTGATCTCGCGACCGAGGCTGGCGGCCTGATAGAACTGCATCAGCTCCTCGACCATGATCGGCATCGACCAGCCATCGGAGACGATGTGGTGCTGGGTCAATACCAGTACATGCTCCTGCCCGCTCAGCCTGAGCAGGTTGACCCGCAGCAGCGGCCCTTGCTGCAGATCGAAAGGCTGCTGCACATGACGATCCACCCAGCCTTCAACGCACTCGCCAGCGGACAGCTGCTCGACACCGAGCGCAAAAGGCGACGCAGGCTGCACCACCTGCAGCGCTTCATCACCCTGCTGTTCGAAGGTCGTGCGCAGGGTTTCGTGACGCTCGGTCAACTGCTCCACGCTGCGCCGCAATGCCTCGACATTCAGCGTGCCGTGCAGGCGCAGCGCCAGCGGAATGTTGTAGGCCGCGCTATGCGGTTCCAGCTGCCAGATGATCCATTGCCGCTGCTGCGCGTAAGAGAGCGCGGACGGTGCCTGCGTCTCCCTCACGGCAATCGGTGTGACCCCGTAGAGATTCACCCCTTGACGCTTGAGCAGCACCGCCAGCGCCTTGCGTTCACGGGCGGACAGCGATTTAACGGAGTCAAGCAACTGTTGCACTGGGGTCTCTCCTGCTAAGCAATCAAATTATCAATTTCCTCCGCTGATAAACGTTTGAGTGCCTCCAGTGATTTAGTCAATTCGTCCTGCGCGTGGCCACTTTCGCCATTTTTTTCCTGCAGCGTGGCGCAGAACTCCGCCAGCAGCGGTTGCTCGAAGACATCCTTGAGGCTGACCTCGTGCTGCAACTGTTCGCGCACCCGCACGAGCATCTGCACCGCCAGCAGCGAATGGCCGCCGAGCTCGAAAAAGTTGTCGCTGCGCCCGACCCGCTCGACCTTCAACACATCGGCCCAGATCGCTGCCAGTTGCTGCTCCAGCTCGCCTTGCGGGGCGCTGTAGGTAGCCTGTAACTGGCTGGCATCCGGCGCAGGCAGCGCCTTGCGGTCCAGCTTGCCGTTGGCGGTCAGCGGCATGCTGTCGAGAACGATGAAATGGCTGGGCACCATGTAATCCGGCAAGTGCGCCCTGAGTTCGCTTTTCAGCATTTCACGAAGACTCTGCTGATCCTGATCAGCCTCAGTAGGCACCAGGTACGCAGCCAACTGCCCGTCCAGCGCCAGCACACTCACTTCGCGCACAGCGGGGTGCGCTTGCAGCCGCGCTTCGATTTCACCCAGTTCGATGCGGAAGCCACGAATCTTCACTTGGTGATCGATGCGCCCGGCGTAGTCGATCACGCCTGTCGCCCGATAACGCGCCAGATCGCCGGTGCGATACAGGCGGCCGCCATCGCTGGAAAACGGATCGGGTACAAAGCGTTCGGCAGTCAGCGCGGCGCGATTGTGATAACCGCGCGCCAGACCGGCATGACCGATGTGCAGCTCGCCACTGCAGCCCTGGGCGACCGGGTTGAAATCGGCGTCCAGCACATACCACGACAGGTCGGGAATCGCCTCGCCAATCGGGCTGGCCGGGTTCTGCGTGTCGGCCTCGGCTATTGGTCTGTAGGTGACATGCACGGTGGTTTCGGTGATGCCGTACATGTTGATCAGTTGCGGCGTCTGATCGCCGAAGCGTTCGAACCAAGGCTTCAGGCTGGCGACGTCCAGTGCCTCGCCGCCGAAGATGACTGTCTGCAACGACATCGGTAACGATGAATCACAGGCCACGCGCATCAGTTGCTTGAACGCCGACGGCGTCTGGTTGAGCACCGTGACCTGCTGTTCGATCAGCAGCGCATGAAAATCTTCCGGCGAGCGGGTCACTTCGCGGGGCACGATGACCAGTCGGCCGCCATGCAGCAGCGCGCCGAAAATCTCCCACACCGAGAAGTCGAAAGCGAAGGAATGGAACAGCGTCCACACGTCCTTTTCGCTGAATTTGAACCAGTCATCCGTAGCGGCAAACAGACGCATCAGGTTGTGATGGGCAAGCAAGGTGCCTTTCGGTTTGCCGGTCGAGCCCGAGGTATAGATCACATAGGCCAGGTTGTCCGGCGCGGTCTGGTTGAGCGGGTTTTCCGTGCTGTAATCGTTCAGCGTATCAGCCAGATCCAGGGTTTGAACGTGTGCGGGAATCGGCAACTGACCCAGCAAATGCGCTTGAATCAGCAACAGTTCGATACCGCTGTCCTGCATCAGAAAGCTCAGGCGATCCTGCGGATAATCCGGGTCCAGTGGCACGTAAGCGCCGCCGGCCTTGAGGATGGCCAGCAAGCCGACAATCATCTCCAGACCGCGCTCGGCGGCCAGCCCGACGCGCACATCCGGACCGACGCCCTGCTCGCGCAGTTTGTGCGCCAGCTGGTTGGCGCGCTGGTTGAGCTGCTGGTAACTCAGTTGTTCATCGCCAAAACTCAGGGCGATGGCCTGAGGGTTACGCTCGGCCTGGGCTTCGATGCGTTGATGGGCGCAGTGCTCGCTCGGGTAGCGCTGCACGCTTTGCGTCCAGGCGGTCGGCAATGCCAGTTCGCCGAGTCGCGTGGTTGCCGATGCGCAGAGGCTCTGCAGCAGGTGATCGAAATGCGCCGCCAGTTGCAGAATGCCTTCGGCGCTGAAGTGCTGGCGGTCGTAACTGAAACGCACCGACAGCACCTCATTGGCCTCGACCACCAGGGTCAGCGGGTAATGCGCCTGCTCCTGATTGCGCAGGTCGCTGAAGGCCAGACCGTCCGGCGCGCGCTGCAGGGCTTCGGACACCGGGTAGTTTTCGAACACCAGAATGTTGTCGAACAACGCCTCGCCACTGTTGCGCGCCCAGCGCTGGATGTCATACAGCGGCGTGTGCTCATGCTCGCGCAGGGCAAGGTTTTTCGCCTGTACCTGCTGCACCCAGTCGGCCACCGTCTGCTCGGCACGCGGGCTGGCGATGACCGGCAAGGTATTGATGAACAGCCCCAGTTGTTCCTCGACACCCGGCAATTCTGCCGGACGCCCTGCCACGGTCGCGCCAAAGGTCACGCTGGACTGGCCGGTGTAGCGCTGCAGCAGTAACAGCCAGGCCGATTGCAGCAGCGTATTGAGAGTGACGCGCTGCTCGCGGGCAAAGTCGCTCAACCGACGCGTGCCGTCGCTGTCGATCAGCTGGATGTAGTCGCCGTAGCCCTGCCCCTCGGCCGAAGACCTGAACGCCTGCAACAAACGAGTCGGCTCGTCCAGTTCCGCCAGCTCTGCGCTCCAGAAGCGCTCGCTGGCATCGGCCTCCTGAGCCTGCAGCCACTGAATGTAATCACGATAGCGACCCGCCTGTTTCGGCGGCACCTGGCCGCTGTAGCGCTGCAGCACTTCACCGAGCAGGCGCGAGCTGCTCCAGCCATCCATGAGGATGTGGTGGCTGGTATACACCAGATGCCACACGTCATCGGCGGTGCGCAACACGGCCAGGCGCAACAATGGTCCTTGCGCCAGATCGAAGCCTTGCTGACGGTCGGCCTGCACCCAGTCGTCGAGCCAGCTTTCTGGCTGGCGACGCGCATCCAGCTCGACAAAGGGCACCTCGACCTGACGCTGCACCACTTGCAGCGACTGCTCGCGCTGGCTGACAAAACAGCTGCGCAGTACGTCGTGATGGTCCAGCGCAGCCTGCCAGGCGTTGCGGAAACGCGGCACATCCAGCCCACGAATGTTCACCCGCAACTGGTTGATGTAGTTGCCCGCGCCTTCATCGAACAGCGAATGAAACAGCATGCCTTGCTGCATCGGCGACAGCGGGTAGATATCGTCGATCTGACCCGCAGCAATCGGCAGACCGTCAAGCTGCGCCTGGGTGAGTTGCGCCAGCGGGAAGTCCGATGGCGTGACGCCTTGATGCCCGGCCGTGCAATGTTCGATCAGGGTAGTCAGCGCCTGCTCATAGCGACGCGCCAGGGTGTCGATGGTCGAGGCGTGATACACCTCGCGGCTGAAGCTCCAGTCCAGTTGCAACTGGCCGTCGAACACCTGACCGTTGAGGCTCAGCCAGTTGCCCAGCGGCCCGTCTTCGCACAGCGCAGCGCCTGCACTGTCGGCACTCGGCACGAACAACGCAGCCTCGCGCGCATTGAAGCTGCCGTCGAACTGGCCCAGATAATTGAAAGTGACTCGCGCCTGCGGCAAGGCGGCCAATTGCTGTGCGAAAGACGCCTCGCCCGTATAACGCAGCATGCCGTAGCCGATGCCCTTGTGAGGCACCGCACGCAATTGCTCCTTGATGCCACACAAGCTCGCGCCCGGCGCGATCTGCGGCGTGAGGCGCACCGGAAACAGGCTGCTGAACCAGCCCACCGTGCGGCTTAGATCGGTATCGTCGAACAGGTCTTCACGGCCATGCCCTTCCAGCTGGATCAGCACCGAGGGCTGCTGGCTCCATTCACACAGGACCTGGGCCAGCGCCGTCAGCAGCAGGTCGTTGACTTGCGTGCGGTACGCGGCCGGCGCGACTTTCAGCAGCTTGTGGGTCAGGTCACGGCTCAGCCAGGAAGATGCATGCGCCGCGTCACGATTGCGCATCGTGCCTTCGGGCTTATCGCGAGGCAGCGGCTGGTCGGCGCCCTGCAAGGCTTGCAGCCAGTAATCGCGCTCGGCCGCCAGCGTCTCGCCGGTCGCATACGCGTGCAATTGCTCGGCCCAACGTTTGAGCGACGTAGTTTTTGCGGCAAGTGCTACCGGCTCGCCTTGCGCCAGGGCGAGGTACGCCTGTTGCAGGTCTTCCAGCAACACCCGCCATGAAACACCGTCCACCAGCAGATGGTGAATGACCAGTAACAGGCGCTGTTCACCTTGTGGCAGATTGATCAGCACGGCACGCAGCAGCGGGCCGTCTTTCAGGTCCAGGCTGCGTTGCGCTTCGTCGGCCAGTTCGGGCAAACGCTCGATGCTGTCCAGCTCATGGGTCCAGAGCAGCTCGCGAGTATTCGCAGCGCCAAAGGTGGCGTGCCATTGGCCGTTCTGTTGAGTGAAACCCAAGCGCAGTGCGTCATGCTGCTCGACCAACGCAGCCAATGCAGACTGAAGATGAGTGGCTTTCAGCGTTTGCAAAGGCTTGAGCATCAGCGCCTGATTCCAGTGCTGGCGCTCGGGGATGTCCAGTTCAAAGAAGCGTGCCTGAATCGGCAGCAACGGCAACGAACCGCTGATGTGCTCCGCCACGGCGGCGGGCTTTTTCTGAATCAGTTTCGCCACCGAGGCCAGTTGGCCGATGGTCTGTTTCTCGAACAATTGCTTGGGGCTGAGCTTGATGCCTTGGCGCTTGGCGCGGGCGATGATCTGCAGGCTCAGGATCGAATCGCCACCCAGTTCGAAGAAGTTGTCGGTGCTGCCGACCTGCTCCAGCTTGAGGACATCCGCCCACACGGCAGCGAGCTTTTCCTCGATCTCGCCGACCGGTGCGGTGTAACGCTGCTTGACCACGCCGGGTCTGGGCAAGGCGCGCTTGTCGAGCTTGCCGTTGGCGGTCAGTGGCAGACTGTCCAGCAACATGATCTGTGCAGGCACCATGTAGTCCGGCAAGCGCGCAGTCAGTTGCTCGCGCAGGCTGTCGACACTCAGGTCTGCCCCGCCTGCCGCCACGCAATAGGCCACCAGTTGCAGCCGGGGCTCATCGTCATCGATGGGCAATGCCAGTACGCTGACCTGCGCCACCGAAGCCAGGCCCAGCAACACCCGCGCGACCTCTGCAGGCTCGACACGATAGCCGCGAACCTTGACCTGATCGTCGGCCCGGCCGATGAACTCCAGCAGGCCCTGATGATTGCGGCGCATGCGGTCGCCGCTGCGGTAGGCGCGCGTGCCGTCCTGCGCGAACGGGTCCGGCACGAAGCGCTCGGCGGTCAGCGCAGGCTGGCCGATATAGCCCAGCGCCACGCTGTCGCCGCCGATGTACAACTCGCCAGCGACCTGAGTGCCGACCGGGTTCAGCACGTCATCCAGCACATAAGCACTGGCCCCCGGCAACGGCGTACCGACCGGCACGCTGCGCAGAGTACCGCCAGAGTGTGCAGTGCTCTGTGGGAAACATGGGACCTGTGGGAGCGAGCTTGCTCGCGAAAGCGATGGCCCAGCCGACCTGTTTCGCAAGCCTGTATCGGCCTCTTCGCGAGTAAGCTCGCTCCCACAGGATGACATCGCTACTTCATGGGTCAGCACGCCGACGGTGGTTTCGCTCGGCCCGTAGTGGTTGATCACCCGACAAACCGGCTTGAGCTGGCGGATAAGCTCGACCAGCGCGGGCGAGCAGGCTTCGCCGCCGACAATCAGCGCATGCTGCGGCAGCACGTCGGCTGGCTGGCCGGCCTGCAACAGCGCGGCCAGATGACCGGGGACGATTTTCAGCACGCCCACCTGATGCTCGGCCATGTAGGCCGCAAAGGCATCCGGGTCGAAACCCAGCGCCTCGGTCAGCACGTGCAGCGTGCGTCCCGAGCACAGCGCGCCGAACAGAACGGTATGGCCGAGGTCGGCAGCGATGGTCGAGACCAGCGCCATGCTCGCATCGGGGGCCAGTTGCAACTGCTCCAGCAAGCCGCGCAGGTAACCGGCCAGCGCGCTCTGGCTGACCAGCACACCTTTTGCCTGGCCAGTCGAGCCGGAGGTATGAATCACGTAGGCCGCCGAATCGCCTGAAGGCAGGCTGTCAGGCCGACTGACAGGCAGGTCCTGCCACAGCGCAGGCGTCCAGGCCAGGCCCTGACAACCGGCAACACCCAGTGAGGTCTGCCGCACATCGCCCTCGGCATACAGCAGCACCCTGGCTTGCGCATTGACCAGCATCTGTTGCAATCGCGCATCGGGGGCTTTGACGTCCAGCGGCATGTACACACCGCCGGCCTTGAAAATCGCCAGCACGGCGGTCAGCCAGTCCAGCGAGCGCTCCATCAATACCGCGACCGGCTGGCCTTCGCTGATGCCCATGCGAACCAACTGATGAGCCAGCTGATTGGCGGCCTGCTCCAGTTGCAGCGTGGTCAGCGTACGATCCAGGCAACGGGCTGCCTGCGCATGAGGTTGCCGTTCGACCTGTCGGTCCCACAGTTGCAGCATGTGCGGCGCGGGTTCGCGAGCATCACGCTTCGGCTTGACCATCAGTGTTGCGAGACTGAACAGCGGCGCCTGCGGCGCGTCGAGCAGGGTTTCGAACAGCGCGAGCAGTTCCGGGATGAAACCTTCGACGCTGGTGCGTCGATACAGGTCGCTGGCGTAGGCCATGTCGCCGTGGATCAGTGTGCCGTCGTCGGTGATGTCCAGCGCCAGATCGAAATGCGCACCCTGTTTGTCGAACGCGTACTCGCTGACCTCCAGCCCGGCCAGCCTGAGCGTGGTTTTCTGCTTGAGGACCACGTTCTGGTTGAACTTGGCCTGGAACAGCGGGTTGTGGCCCAGGCTGCGCTCGGGCGCCAGTTGATCGACCAGTTGCTCGAAGGGCACGTCCTGATGCGCCTGTGCACCGAACGAGGTGTCGCGAATCTGCGCCAGCAGGTCGAGGTAGCTCAGGCGTTCGTCCACCTGGCAGCGCAAAACCTGAGTATTGATGAAGAAGCCGATCAGCCCTTCGGTTTCAGCGCGACCGCGGTTGGCATTCGGCACGCCGATGCGGATATCACGCTGCCCGGCCTTGCGCGACAGAAACAGCGAAAAGCCGGCCAGCACCAGCATGAACAGGGTCATGCCCTGTGTACGCGCAAAGGCGTTGAGCCGCCGCGACAGATCAACGCCGAAATCGAAGCGCAGGTGCTCGCCCTGATAGCTCTGCGTGGCCGGGCGCGGGAAATCCGGTGCGGCGTCCAGCAGCGGTTGCTCGTCACCCAACCGGTTACGCCAGTACTCCAGCTGACGTGCGCCCTCGCCCGCCTCCAGCCAGCTGCGCTGCCAGATCGCATAATCGGCATATTGCAGCGGCAGTTCCGGCAGCGCGGGTTCGCGGCCTTCGCAGTACGCCTGATAGCAGTGCACGAACTCCTGAATCATCACGTCCATCGACCAGCCGTCGGAGACGATGTGATGCATGCTCACGATCAGCACATGCTCATCGCCCGCCAGGCGGAAAAGGTGCGCGCGCAGCAGCGGCCCCGTGCGCAGATCAAACGGTTGGCCGGTGACTGTGGCTACTTGCAGCGCCAGTTCGGCATCGCGCAGTTCGCCATCGGTCAAACCGGCCAGATCGATGCTCTCCAACGCCACTGTCTGATCGTGCAGCAGCACTTGCTGCGCCTGATCGCCATCGGTATGAAACACCGTACGCAGTACCTCGTGGCGCTCGATCAAATGATCGAATGCACGGCGCAACGCCGACTCGTTCAACGTGCCGTGCAGACGCAGGCCGGTGGTCATCTTGTACGCGTCGCTCGACGGATCGAGTTGCCAGAGAAACAGCAGGCGTTGCTGCGCGAAGGACAGCGGAATGGCGCTGACGTCATGCCGACTGACCGGCACCGGCAACAGACTGAAATCCTTGCCTTCCTGGCGTAATCGGGCGAGGAACTGTTGACGTTGCTCCAGCGACAGGCCGACAAAACGTTTCGCGATGCGTGCAGCAGTGGTCGCGGTCATGCGCCGAATTCCTCCAGTGAATCCATGAACTGGTCCATGTCGCTCCAGTCGTTGTCCGTGTTGTTGTCGGTCAGCGTTGCCACTTCGACGGCGAGCTCACCGAGCAGCGGTTTTTCAAACAGGCTGCGCAGCGGCAGGCTGATGCCCAGTTGCGTCTTGATCCGGGCGATGACTTGCGCGGCGAGCAACGAATGCCCGCCCAGTTCAAAAAAGTGATCGTCCAGGCCCACCTGAGGCGCGTGCAGGACGTCCTGCCAGATGGCGGCCAGACAGATTTCCACCTCGCTGTGCGGCGCCCGGTAACGCGCCTGCAACTGGCTTGCGTCGGGGGCCGGCAATGCCTTGCGGTCCAGTTTGCCGCTGGGCGTCAAGGGCAGCTCCGGCAACAGCAGCATGTGCGTCGGCACCATGTAATCCGGCAGGCTGGCTTGCAGCTGGCTGCGGATGCTCTGACGCAGGGCCAGTTGTTCGGCCTCTGTGGAGGCGACAACGTCTGGCACCGCGTAGGCGACCAGCTGCATGCTGCCCGCCAGTTCGACGGCCAGCACCACGGCCTCGCGCACGCCCGCGCATTGCTGCAGGCGCGATTCGATCTCGCCCAGCTCGATGCGGAAACCGCGAATTTTCACTTGATGATCGACCCGGCCGATGTACTCGACAGCGCCATCGGCACGCAGTCGGGCACGGTCGCCGGTGCGATACAGGCGCTCCCCGCTGACAAACGGATCGGCGACAAAACGTTCGGCGCTCAGTCCGGGCTGGGCGTGATAACCGCGCGCCAGGCCAGGGCCGCCGATGTACAGCTCACCCACCGCACCTTGCGGCAGCAGGTTCATTTGATCGTCGAGAACGTACAGGCGTCGTCCTGCCAGCGCCTGACCAATCGGCACACCGCGCCAGGACACCTGCTGCGGGGTCAGCGTGCTGCAATCATGGATGCTCGACACCACGGTGGCTTCGGTCGGGCCGTAGGTATTGAGCAGGCGGACATGCCCCAGCCCGGCCTTGTGCCACAGGCGCAGACCTTCGACGGCCATGGCTTCACCGCCGACATGCACCTGCCGCAGTGCAGCGTAATGCGCGGGCGGGCTGGCGGCGAAGTCCTGAACCAGCGTCAGCCAGTAGGCCGCTGGCAAGTCGGCGAGGGTCACGCCGTGCTCGACGATGGCCTGATGGAAGGTGGCGCTGTCCCACAGGCGCTCGTCGCGCAGGACAACGGCCGCACCGCGACACAACGGTGGGTAGAACTGCTCGACGAAGCCATCGAAGCTGTGGGTGGCGAATTGCAGGACCCGATCGCCTTCGCGCAGGTCACTGTAGTGCGCCCCCAGGGTGACGAACTCGGCCAGCGCCGCATGACTGATCGCCACGCCTTTTGGCCGCCCGGTCGACCCCGAGGTGTAAATCACGTAGGCCAGACTGGCCGGATTGACCGGGCCGTCGAGGTTGTGCACGCTGGCGGTTTCACTGTTCATCCGATCAATGCACAGGTATTGAATATCAGCCAGTGCAGGCAGCCTGGTCAGCTGATCGCTGTGGGTCAGCAGCAGTTTCACGCCACTGTCCGCCAACACATGACGCAAGCGTTCGCTCGGCGCATTCAGGTCCAGCGGCACATAGGCACCGCCCGCCTTGAGCACGGCGAGCAGCGCCACGGGCATGTCCAGCGAACGACCCAGCGCCACGCCGACCAGCACGTCCGCATCGACACCCTGCTCGCGCAGCTGCCACGCCAGACGGTTACTGCGCTGGTTCAATTCGGCGTAGCTCAGGCTCGGCGATTGACCTTCATGGGCGAGAATTAGTGCCGGGGCCTGCGGCGTGCGCTGCACTTGTGCTTCGAACTGGCGATGCGCGGGGGTTGTGGTGTCAGCTTTGGTGGCATTGTCGACATCCAGCAGTTGCGTGCGCTCATCGGCGGAGAGCATCGACAGCTCGGCGACGGTCTGCAGCGGATCGGCACAGACCGAGGCCAGCAGGTTGCGCCAGTGCCCGGCCAGGCGAGCGATGGTCGACTCGTCGAATATGTCGGTGGCGTAGGTAAAGGCGGCATGCAGCTGCTCGCCTTCACCGCTGGTGGCCAGCATCAGGTCGCTGGCGGCGGCATGCGAGCGCTGCGCCAATGCCTGTTGTTCGGCAGGCAGATTGGCCACGCGCAGACCGCCGCTCAACTGTTTGTCGAGCAGGTCGGCGACCACCGGCTGGTGATTGAACATCACCTGAAATAAAGGGTTATGGCTCTGACTGCGTTCCGGCTGCAGGGCGTCGATGATGGCGTCGAATGGCAACTCCTGATGCGCCTGGGCAGCGGTCGAGGCGTCGCGGACGATATTCAACAGGTCGACGAAGCGGGTCTGCGCTGTCACTTCACTGCGCAGTACCTGAGTATTGATGAAGCAGCCGATCAGCCCTTCGGTTTCGCTGCGGGTGCGGTTGGCGATCAGGCCGCCGACACGAATGTCGGTCTGCCCGCTGTAGCGGTGCAGCAGGCTTTTGAAGGTCGCCAGCAGCACCACAAACAGGGTTACGCCCTGGCGTTGCGCAAGGCTTTTCAGGTTACGCAGCAGCTCGGGCTCCAGCGCCAGTTCCAGGCGAGCGCCGGCGTGGCTGGGCAAGGCCGGATAGGGACGGTCGGTGGGCAGCTCCAGCAGCGGATGCTCTTCGCCCAGGTGGCTGCGCCAGTAGTCCAGCTGACGCTCCTGCTCACCGGCTTCCAGCCAGCTGCGTTGCCAGACCGCATAATCGCGGTACTGCACGAGCAACGGCTGAAAAGGCAGCGGTTTACCGGCCAGCAGCGCGTCGTAGCCGCGCAGCCATTCGTCGATCAGCACGTTCATCGACCAGCCATCGGTGATCATGTGGTGCAGGTTGAGCAGCAGCAGATGCTCCTGCTCGGCCAGACGCAGCACCTGCACGGTGAACAGCGGCCCACGCTGCAGATCGAAGGTTTGCGCGGTCTGTTCGGCCATGGCCTGACGCGCACTTGCCCAGCGCTGCTCAAGCGGCAAAGCGCTGAGGTCGGTCAGGCGGATGCTCACCGGCGCTGGCGGCGCGACACGCTGAAACGCCCGGTCGCCCTCCTGACCGAAGGTGGTGCGCAGGCTTTCATGTCGCTCGACCAGAGCACTGAAAGCCCGCTCCAGCAGCGGCAGCTCCAGCGGACCGTTCAGGCATACCGACATCGGCAGGTTGTAGGCTGCGCTGTGCGGGTCCAGTTGCCAGAGAAACCACATGCGTTGCTGGGCATAGGACAGCCCCTCACGCTCGGCCAGCCCGGCACAGGAAGGGATCGGGAACAGCGAGAAATCCATGTTTTCCTTGCGCATGCCATCGAGGAACAGGCGGCGTTTTTCAAGGGGCAACTCGACAAAACGGCGAGCGAGTTTCTGGGCGTGTTCGGGGTTCATGGGTCGATCCTTGCTGAGTGGGGCTGACCGTCGGGCGGGGTCGTATCAACAAGAACGAATTGGCGAGGAAATATTTAGAAAGGTTTGTCGGGGGTGAGGCTCTGCATTGCACCGAACACTAAAGAGAGGACGCAGAGCGTCCAGAACTGCATGCCTACGCGGAGCGCAGGCACGATAATCAATAGCCGGACACTTATCGTTCTACTCGCTCAAACATGGACCGCCTCGTGGGAACGAGCTTGCTCGCGAAGAGGCCAGTGCGCCCTCTGTCACTCTCGTCCCTACGCTCCGCGTGGGAATGTGAAGCTCTGCATGACGATCGTTCCCACGCTCCGCGTGGGAATGCAGGTCGTGACGCTCCGCGTCACACGGCGGTTCTGCGATGTCAGGTGAATTGGTGTTTGGCTCCGGTCACCTTTGCGCCCTTACGGCGCCTTACTTTGAGGGACCAAAGTAAGCAAAGTCCCCGCTCCGTTTCCGGCCCGACTTCGTCGGGTTCCTTCGCCCTGTCACTGATCCGGGGGTCGCCGCAACGGGCCATCCATGGCCCGGTGCGGCTAGCCTGGCGTCCTGCCAGGCTACCCCCGGATCAGCGCCAGGACTCAGCCGTCACTTACGTCGCACTCTGCGTCGTCTGTGCCATCGTGGTTGAAAAGCATCGTGGTTCTGGATGTTTCTGAACTGCGGCGAGCCGTAGATTCGTGATGCAGCGAGTCACGAAAGGCAACCCCACTCAGTGCGTTAGCACGATGATCTGACGGCGTTTACTTATCAGAATGCCCCTGTGCCATGGCGACCACCACTTTGCGCTTGCCGGTGAACGGTGCGCGGGAGTGGGCGGTGAGCATGTTGTCGAGCATCAGGACGTCGTTTTCCAGCCATGGGAAGCTGACGGTGCATTCGTCGAGTACGCCGCGGATTTCGTCCAGCAGGGTTTCTTCGAGGGGCGAGCCGTCGCCGTAGTAGACGTTGCGCGGCAGGTCTTCCTCGTCCACTACGTCGAGCAGGGTTTCACGCACTTCCGGTTGCAGGTTGGAGATGTGGAACAGGTGCGCCTGGTTAAACCAGACGCTGTCCTGGGTCACCGGGTGGCGCGATACCGCCTGGCAAATCTGCCGGGTGCGCAGCTCGCCGTCGTCTTTCCATTCGCACTCGATGTTGTGTGCCCGGCAGTAGGCTTCGACCACGGACTCATCTTCGGTATTGAACACCTGACTCCATTCCACATCGAGTCCGTTGCCGTAGTTACGCACGTACATCAGTTTCTTTTCGATGAAGCGCTCGCGAATGCGCGCAGGGATGCGTCGGTAGATCTCCCGGCTGTCGGCGATCGGTGTTTCGCCCCCCGTCTGCGCCGCGATCATGCTGTAGAACCAGATCTTCATCGGCCATTCCAGCGTGTAGGCCTGCTCGTTATGCAGCGGGATGCTCTGGTGCGCCGGATACTCGGTCGAGGTGTACACGCCTTTGGTGACGTTGCTTCGCGGCGTAGAACCGAATTCGTAGTTGAGCAGCGGATCGCCGAAGCCGGCGGCGAACTCGCGAAACGCTTCTGCACCGCCCACCTCGAAACCGCGAAACAGAATCCCGCCGGCGCTGTACAGGTGCCCGGCGACCAGCGGCTTGAGTTCGCCCAGCGCTTCCATCAAGTCCAGACCGGGCTCGGGTGCCTGCACCAGCATCGGCAAGCTGCCCGCCTCTGCCAGCAACGGCCGGATATCCAAACTCAACGCATGACTCATGATGTCTCTCCCTTGATGGCAAAAGCGCCCGAGCCCCTGCGGCCTGGCGCAACACCAATGTCCAGATTGAACGTACTCCACCGCTGAAAAATTAGCCGCACCACACCGTTCGTGCGGGATACGGAGGTGTTCGGCCGCTCTGAAACAATTTTTTGCATTTAAACGCAAAAAATTCCTATAGGAATTCAGTTCTCATTCGTCTTTAACTTAATGCGAGGCTTTTATACCGCCCGCGCGTACAGACAGAGGGGACCGCCCTGCGGCCGCTCCACATCGCGAATCGAGATTGTTTATCCATGTCGAAGAAGTCCCGCTCAAAAATCTGGTTTCTCGTCCACAGCTGGCTGGCCCTGCCGATCTGGTTCTTCGTACTGATCGTCTGTGTGACCGGCACGCTGGCCGTGGTCAGCAAGGAAATCATGTGGCTGGCCAACCCGGAGATGCGTGACAACCGCCCTTCCGATGATGCCAGGCGCCTGAACTTCGAACAGATTCGCGCCACCATCGAACGCAACGAACCGGACCTGATCGTCGGCACCATCATGCAGCCGGACGGCGACTACTTCGCCTTGAGCGTGTTCATCACCTACCCCGACGGGCGTTCGGTCCCGGCTTACGTCAACCCTTACACCGGGGTGATTCAGGGCATTACCCCTTCGTTCGACTTCCGCCGCTTTACCCGAGCGCTGCACGGCTGGTGGCTGGTGCCGTTCACCAACGGTTATTCATGGGGCTGGTATCTGGTGTCGATTCTCGGCCTGCCGTTGCTGGCGTCGCTGGTGACCGGGCTGGTGGTCTACAAGAAATTCTGGCGCGGTTTCTTCAAGCCCGTGCGTTTCAGCCAAGGCCCGCGGATTTTCTGGGGCGATCTGCATCGGCTCAGTGGCGTGTGGTCGATCTGGTTCATCGCAGTGATTTCCATCACCGGCACCTGGTTTCTGATTCAGGCGATTCTGGGCGACAACCAGATCAGTATTTCCAGCAAATCCCAGGTCGCCTCGATCATCCCGCACAACGCTGTGCCGCTGACTGCCGACGGCAGCCCTGCGCCGACCATCAGCCTGGCGAAGGCCGTAGAAATCGCCAAAGAACGGATTCCGGGTCTTGAGGCCAGCTTCATCACGCCGCCGTTCAATGCCTACAGCAACATGCAGGTGGGTGGGCGCAGCTGGTATCCGCTGATGTTCCAGACCGCCGAAATCAACCCGTACAGCGGTGAAATAGCCGCTTCGCACCTGTTGTCGGACCGCAACAAGCTGGAGTTCGTCACCGAGTCCATGCGCCCGCTGCACACCGGCGATTTCGGCGGCATCTGGATCAAGCTGATCTGGGCGTTCTTCGGCCTGCTGCTGAGCATGATGGTGCTCAGCGGTCTGTTGATCTGGAGCAAGCGCACTGCGATAGCAACGATCAATGCACTCAAGCGTGAAGCCAGAGCAAAGCCTGCCGCATACACCCCGAAGATAAACACCTCGCCGCTGACGGCCCGCACCCCGGAGAACAGCCTGTGAGCAAGGTCGCTGTCGCACCACCTGTTTCGTCGCTCAGCCGCTTCTGGCACAAATGGCGCTTCCATATCAACGTGCTGCTGGTGCTGATCCCGCTGGGTTTCATGCCCAAGTACTTCTCCGACGTCTCGCTGGATCGCGGCGATCAGGGCCTTGGCCAGCGAGAGGTGGGCGAGATTCAGGTCGGCCCGTGGAGCCTGCGCCTGGCAGAAGACCGCAATGAAGCGCCGCGCCTTTCCGGTCCATCGGGCTACATGAAAAGTTTCAACGCAGCGCTGTGCAACGCCTGCATCGACCGGGTCAAGGCCACTTACCTGCGCATTGGAAAACCACGCAGCCTGCGCACCGCCGGGGTGATTTTCTTCGGTGGCGGCTACCGCATGAGCGCCTTCATGCAGATTGCGCAAAACACCGATCCCGACGCCGAGCTGTGGATCACAATGGAAGGCTGGGACGGCGCCGTGCATCAGACTTCCATCCCTCTGCAACAGGCTTCGCCCACCACCGTGGCGTGGCTGAAAAAACAAGGAGCCCAACCATGAGTGCCCGCCCTTCCCTGCGCAGGCTGACGGCCAGTGCCCTGTGCCTGCTCGGCCTGAGCGGCAACGCCCTGGCGCACAACCCGATGTGCGAATGCAAACAGATCGATAACGAACAGATCCGCTGCACCGGCGGCTTTTCCGACGGCAGTGGTGCGCCGGGTGTAACCCTGGACGTGATCGGCTACGACGAAACCATCCTGGTGCCCGGCAAGCTCGGCGAAGACTCGACCGTGACCTTCAAACGCCCCGCTTCCGAGTTCTACGTGCTGTTCGACGCCGGTCCCGGTCACGTGGTGGAAATCGATCAGGCGGATATCCAGGCCCCATGAGCGCACCGACCAGACACATCGTCCGTCCGGCAGGCGCCGGGCATGAAACCCTGTACGTCCTGTTGCTGTGCCTGCTGATCCTCGGCACTGCTGCCGGGGTGATCAGCCTGCACCGTGATACTCAGGAAACGCACAGCGTCGCCAGCCATCAACTGGACGCACGACGCGACCTGAGCGCTGCGGAACAAGGCATTTACGCCGACCTGCGCGTGACCCTCGACGAAATCCGCCTGCTGGCCAGCGAGCAACAGACGCCAATCACCCCGGAGCAACTGGGCGATGAAGGCTTTGCGCCGTTCGCCAGGGATGCCAGTTCGGTGAGCCGTGGCGACCATGCCTGGCAGATGATCGAGCAGTCCTACCTGGGACTGAGCCGGACGCCGAGCGTGGCCGGTTCGTTTCTCATGCGTGTCGATTCCGGCGAGCAGCCGGACATCTGGATCAACCGCAACGCCTCGCTGGCGGCGGTCAGCGACCTCAGTGACCAGGCCTTGATCGATTCAGGCTGGAAACAGGTCGTCGCGCAATTCGATGCTGGCGTGACCCGCCAGCACCCGCACTGAAACTCCGCATTCCTTTGAAAGAAGACCGCTTGCCCATGCCTATTTCATTCAAACGCCGTCCCTTGCTGCGCGTCCTGCTGACGGGTCTATTTGTCGCCCTGCTGGCGCCGTCCAGCTTCGCCGCCGAACCGGCCAAACGCCTGCGCATCGGTATTACCCTGCACCCGTACTACAGCTACGTGAGCAATATTGTCGGCGACAAGGCCGAAGTCGTGCCGCTGATCCCGGCGGGCTTCAACCCGCATGCCTACGAGCCGCGCGCCGAGGACATCAAGCGCATCGGTTCGCTGGACGTGATCGTGCTCAACGGTGTCGGTCACGACGACTTTGCCGACCGCATGATCGCCGCCAGTGAAACGCCGAACATCAAGACCATCGAGGCGAATGCCGATGTGCCGTTGCTGGCGGCCACCGGGGTGGCGGCGCGAGGCGCCGGCAAAGTGGTCAACCCGCACACCTTCCTGTCGATCAGTGCGTCCATCGCCCAGGTCAACAACATTGCCCGCGAGCTGGGCAAACTGGACCCGGACAATGCCAAAACCTACACCGCCAACGCTCGCGCCTATGGCAAGCGCCTGCGCCAGATGCGCGCCGACGCGCTCGCCAAACTGACCAAGGCGCCGAACGCCGACCTGCGTGTGGCCACGGTGCACGCCGCCTACGACTACCTGCTGCGCGAATTCGGCCTGGAAGTCACCGCCGTGGTTGAACCGGCGCATGGCATCGAGCCCAGCCCGAGCCAGTTGAAAAAAACCATCGATCAACTGCGCGAACTGGACGTGAAGGTGATCTTCTCGGAGATGGATTTCCCGTCCACCTACGTCGACACCATACAGCGCGAATCCGGGGTCAAGCTGTACCCGCTGTCGCACATTTCCTATGGCGAGTACACCGCCGACAAATACGAAAAGGAAATGGCCGGCAACCTGGACACGGTGGTACGGGCCATTCAGGAGTCGGGCGCATGACGGCGGCACAACACCTCGACATCGTCAGCCAGGGGCCGGGCATCGAATTCAACCAGGTCAGCCTGACCCTGGGGCGTACCACGATTCTCGATCAGGTTCATTTCAATGTACGCGCCGGCAGCGTGCACGCGCTGGTCGGACCGAACGGCGGTGGCAAAAGCTCGCTGATCAAGACCCTGCTCGGACAGACACCGCATCAAGGCCAATTGAGCCTGCTGTGGCCTGCCGCTCCAGGACTGATCGGCTATGTGCCGCAGGCGCTGGAGTTCGACCGTGGCCTGCCGATGACCGTCGACGATTTCATGGCGGCCATGTGTCAGCGACGCCCGGCGTTTCTGGGTGTGTCGAAGCACTACGCGGCGGCGATTGGCGAGGCACTGGAACGGGTCGGCATGCAGGACAAGCGCAAACGGCGCATGGGCGCGCTTTCCGGTGGCGAACGGCAGCGCGTGCTGCTGGCGCAGGGGCTGATTCCTGCGCCGCAATTGCTGGTGCTGGATGAGCCGATGTCGGCGCTGGATGAGGCCGGTATTCAGGTGTTTGAGCGGTTGTTGAGCGACTGGCGCCGAAGCGGAGTCACGGTCCTGTGGATCGAGCATGACCTGGATGCCGTCAGGCGTCTGGCTGATCAGGTTACGGGGCTCAACCGACGCATCCTGTTCGACGAACCGGCCGCCACCGCGCTGACCCCGGAACGGCTGCTGACCCTGTTCTCTGCGCACCCGCGCACCCTGGATAGCAGCGCCGGGAGGATTGCGTGATGGATTACGAAACCTTTCGACTTTTCATTCAGGGCCTCGCCTCGTCCGGTTATCTGCCCGAGGCGCTGGCCTACGGTTTCGTGGTCAACGCCCTGCTCGCCGGGCTGTTGATCGGCCCGGTGCTGGGCGGTCTGGGAACGCTGGTGGTGGTCAAGCGCTTCGCGTTTTTTTCCGAAGCCGTGGGTCATGCGGCACTGACCGGGGTGGCGATCGGCATTCTGCTCGGCGAACCCTACACCGGCCCCTATGGCGCCCTGTTCGGCTATTGCCTGCTGTTCGGCATCGTCCTCAATTACCTGCGCAACCGCACCGGACTGGCACCGGACACGCTGATCGGCGTGTTCCTGTCGGTATCCCTGGCACTGGGCGCGAGCCTGCTGCTGGTGCTGGCCGGCAAGATCAACGTGCACATTCTGGAAAACGTGTTGTTCGGCTCAGTGCTGACCGTCAACGGTAACGACCTTCTGGTGCTGCTGATCGTCGGTTCGCTGGTGATGGGCCTGAGCCTGCCGCTGTACAACCGCATCATGCTGGCCAGCTTCAACCCGCAACTGGCCGCGGTGCGCGGCGCGGCGGTGAAGACGCTGGATTACCTGTTCGTGATTCTGGTGACGTTGATTACCGTCGCTGCGGTGAAAGTCATCGGCGCGATTCTGGTCGGTGCGCTGCTGGTGATTCCGGCGGCGGCAGCGAGGTTATTGAGTCAGTCGCTGAAAGGCTTCTTCTGGATCTCGGTGGCCATCGCCACGATCAGCACCCTGTGCGGCATCCTGCTGCCCATCGTCTTCGACCTGCCGGTGCCATCCGGCGCGGCAATCATTCTGGTGGCGGGCATCGCTTTCGCCCTGGCCGCCATCGCTCGCGGCACGCTGCCGAGCCTGAAAGGGAATA
The DNA here is from genome assembly GCF_017833005.1 of Pseudomonas sp. PvP027. NCBI lineage: Bacteria > Pseudomonadati > Pseudomonadota > Gammaproteobacteria > Pseudomonadales > Pseudomonadaceae > Pseudomonas > Pseudomonas sp. PvP027. Next base: position 1,156,385 of record NZ_JAFIBK010000001.1, read on the forward strand.
TTGGATAAATGCCTACGTTACGTACCTTGACCCTGGCGCTGGTCATGACCGGCCTGTTCAGCAACAGCCTGCAGGCGGCCGACCGCAAAGCCGACAGCCCGCAACCGGTGCGGGTACTGGCCAGCCTGCCGATCACCTACGGGCTGGGCGAGATACTGCTCAAGGACAGCGGTGTGGTGCTGGAACGCGCTGCCGCGGCCAACCTGCCGGGCTCGCGGCAGACGGCGTATTTCACCGGGCGTGGTGCCGATGCCTTGCGCGGACTGGCAAACAACGCCGACGCAGTGATTGGCTTGCGCTCGATCTGGGCCGATGACCCGCTCTACCTCAATGCGCGGCGCAGCAATATTCGTATCGTCGAGATCGATGCAGCGCGTCCGGTGGACGGCAGCTTGCCGGGCATCGCCGTACAGCCGGGTCAGGGCACTGACGGATTGAACAGTCAGCCCTGGCTGGCGAGCAATAACATGGGCCGTATGGCGGATGTGCTGGCAGCGGATCTGGTGCGCCTGGCACCGGCCGCCAAACCGAAAATCGAGGCCAACCTGGCGGCGTTCAAGCAACAGTTGCTCAAGCTCAGCGCCAGCAGTGAAGCGGCGCTGGCCGGTGCCGATAATTTGAGTGTGGTGAGTTTGTCGGATCGCTTTGGCTATTTGATCAGTGGGCTGAATCTGGAACTGATCGACACTCAGGCGCTGACGGATGAACAATGGACGTCAGAAGCCTTGAGCAAACTGAGCGCGACCCTGAAGGATAACGACGTGGCCTTGGTGCTCGATCATCGTCAGCCGCCCGCGCCAGTCAAGGCAGCCATCGAGGCTGCTGGCAGCAAGCTGCTGGTATTGGGGATTGATGGCGCTGACCCGCTGGCGGAGTTGCAGGGGGATATTCAGGGGATCATCGGGGTGCTGGCTGGCAAGGAGTGAAATTATCGTTCCCTACGCTCCAGCGTGGGAACGCAGTTCACGACGCTCTGCGTCGCAGAGAGGACGCGGAGCGTCCGGAACGGCATGACGACGCGGAGCGTCGCACGATAATGGAGTTATCCGTGCAGACCGACGCAGAGCTTCAGCACGATAGTTGAGATTATCGTTCCTCACGCTCCAGCGTGGGAATGCAGTTCTCGACGCTCTGCGTCGTCAAGAGGACGCGGAGCGTCCGGAACGGCATGCCGACGCGGAGCGTCGCACGATAGCTTAATCAGCTAGCCAGACCGACGCAGAGCCTCAGCACGCAGTTAAGATTATCGTTCCTCACGCTCCAGCGTGGGAATGCAGGTCTCGACGCTCTGCGTCGTCAAGAGGACGCGGAGCGTCCGGAACGGCATGACGACGCGGAGCGTCGCACGATAATCGAATTATCAGTCCAGACCGACGCAGAGCTTCGGCACGCAGTTAAGATTATCGTTCCTCACGCTCCAGCGTGGGAATGCAGTTCACGACGCTCTGCGGCACAAAGAGGACGCTGAGCGTCCGGAACGGCATGACGACGCGGAGCGTCGCACGATAGCTGAATCAGCTGGCCAGACCGACGCAGAGACTCAGCACGAAGTTGAGATTATCGTTCCGCACGCTCCAGCGTGGGAATGCAGTTCACGACGCTCTGCGTCGCAGAGAGGACGCGGAGCGTCCGGAACGGCGTGACGACGCAGAGCGTCGCACGATAATCGAAGTATCCGTGCAGACCGTCAATCAGGCCGTCTGCGCTTCCATTTTCTGGCGCAGGCTCAGGGGGCGCATGTCGGTCCAGACTTCTTCTATGTAGGCCAGGCATTCTTTCTTGAAACCGCTTTTGCCCACGGTGCGCCAGCCGTTGGGGACCGCCTTGTAGTCGGGCCAGATGGAATACTGTTCTTCGTGGTTGACTACAACTTGAAAGACGATGTCTTCCCGATCGAATACTGAAGTCATTGCTGCTCTCCATGTGTGTTCAGGGCTGCCGTGCCAATTCATGGCAGCTGTAGGGATTGAACGTATCACTACGTCGAAAAATTAAACCTGGGCGACGGCGGCGTTCAGCGCGCGGCCGAAGATCTCTGCCACTTCGTCGATCTGCTCGGCAGTGATGATCAGCGGTGGCAGAAAACGTACCACGCTGGCATGTCGACCTCCCAGCTCCAGGATCAGCCCGCGCTTGAGGCATTCACGCTGGATCAGCGGGGCCAGACGCGCAAATACCGGCGGATGACCCTGCGCATCGCGCGCACCGGACGGATCGACCAGTTCGACACCGAGCATCAGCCCGCGCCCGCGAATATCGCCCAGTTGCGGGAAGTCACGCTGCAAGGCACGCAAATGCCCGGACAGACGCGCGCCCATGGCTGTCGCGTGTGCGCAAATAGAGTGCTCCTGAAGATAGCGCATTACGGCAGAACCGGTAGCCATGGCCATCTGATTACCGCGAAAAGTCCCCGCGTGAGCGCCCGGCAGCCAGGTGTCCAGCCACGAACGATAGACCACCACCGCCAACGGCAAGCTGCCGCCGATAGCTTTGGACATGACCACCACGTCCGGGATGATCCCGGCATGCTCGAAGGCAAACATCTTGCCGGTGCGTGCGAAACCGCTCTGGATTTCATCGACGATCAGCGCCACACCGGCCTTTTCGGTAATGCGTCGCACGCCGCGCAGCCAGTCCAGATCGGCGGGGATCACTCCGCCCTCGCCCTGCACCACTTCAAGGATGACCGCTGCAGGCAATTGCACGCCGGCTTCCGGGTCGTTGAGCAGGTTTTCCAGATAATGCAGGTTGGCGCGCACGCCCTGCTCACCGCCAAGCCCGAACGGGCAGCGGTAATCATAGGGGTACGGCAGAAACTGCACGCCTGTGCCGAGCAACGCACCCAGCGGCTTTTTCGGGCCCAGACTGCCCATCAGGCTCAACGCGCCCTGGCTCATGCCGTGATAACCGCCCTGAAATGACAACACCGTACTGCGCCCGGTAGCGGTACGCACCAGCTTCAACGCGGCTTCCACCGCATCGGTGCCGGTCGGACCGCAGAACTGAATCTTCGCATCATCGGCCAGCGCTGGCGGCAGCAGGCCGAACAGGTCCTGAACGAACTGGTCTTTGACCGGCGTGGTGAGGTCCAGGGTGTGCAGTGGCAACTCGTCGGCGATGACTTGCTGGATCGCTTCGATAATTACCGGATGGTTATGCCCCAACGCCAGAGTACCTGCGCCTGCCAGGCAATCGATGAAGCGCCGCCCTTCGACGTCCTCGACGTGAATACCCTTGGCGCGTTTGAGCGCCAGCGGTATGCGCCGTGGGTAGCTGCGTGCGTTGGACTCCTGACGACTCTGTCGAGCCAGCAGTGGCGATTCGTCGAACTGGTAGAGCGTCTCAGCCGCAGCCGGGGCAACCCGTGCCGGCTGATCATCGATAAACCTGGTAGCGACTGACATCTGTGCAACCCTCAATACGCGGCTTTAATGACCTGAAGCATGAGCGTTGGCGCATGCCGCTTCAGGTGTGTGTTCGTTCCTTTGAAAACGCGCCAGCGAGCTGCGGATTTACACCCGCCAACGAGTTTTTTATCCGCAACCACCGCGCGCCGACGAGAGGCCGATCAGAGCCCTTCCAGTTCCGCCATCAAGTCGGCAAGACGGTCGAATTTCTGCTCGTCGACCTGTGCTCCGCCAAGGCTTTCCAGGTGCTGCGCCAACGCCTGAACGGTGTTGAATTCGAACATCGCCCGCAACGGCACGTTACGCTGCAAGAGCTTCTGCGCACGCGTCACTACCTGGGTCGCGAGCAGCGAGTGGCCGCCCAGCTCGAAGAAGTTGTCGGTAATGCCCACGCGCTCGACCTTGAGCACATCGGCCCAGATCGTCGCGAGTTGCTGCTCCATTTCCGTCTGTGGCGGCAGGTAATCCTGCTGTGCCAGGCTGACGTCCGGCGCCGGCAGGGCCCTGCGGTCCAGCTTGCCGTTCGGGGTCAGCGGCATGGCCTCCAGCAGCACCAGATGCGTCGGCACCATGTAGTCCGGCAGGCTGGCCTTGAGGTGGTTTTTCACCTCATCACGCAGAGCCTCGTGTTCCTGCGTCGCGGAGCGTGGTACCAGGTAGGCCGCCAGCACCTTGCCCAATGGGCCGTCGACGTCCAGCACCACTGACTCGCGGATGCCAGGATGCTCCAGCAGGCGGGTTTCGATTTCGCCCAGCTCGATGCGATAGCCGCGAATCTTCACCTGATGATCGACCCGGCCGACGTACTCCAGCACGCCGTCCTTGCGCCGCCGCGCCAGATCACCGGTGCGGTACAGACGCTCGCCTGGCGCACCGAACGGATGCGGCACAAACACCGGCACGGTGCGCAGCGGATCAGCGACATAACCGCGACCGACACCGGCCCCGGCCACGCACAGCTCACCAACCGCGCCCAGCGGCACGAGGTCCAGCGCATCGTCGAGCAGGTACAGGCGGTTGTTGTCGGTCGGCGAACCGATCGGCAGGTAAGCGCTGCGTGTGGACTGCGCATCGACCCGGAAGAACGCCACATCATCGGAACACTCGGCCGGACCATAGGCATTCACCAGGCCGATCTGCGGGTAACGTTGCAGCCACTGGCTGGCCAGTTCCGGCGGCATGGCTTCACCGGTCGGCAGCATCCAGCGCAGGCTGTCGAGCGCTGCCTGCGGTTCGGCGAGCAGGCCGGTGATCAGCGACGGTACGCTTTCCAGCACGCTGATGCGCTGCGCCTGAACGTGCGCCAACAGCGCCTGCGGATCGCGGGCGATGTCGTTCGGCACAATGTCCACCCGCGCGCCAAACAGCGGCGCGGCGAGGAACTGCCAGACCGAAATGTCGAAACTCTGGGAGGCGGTCTGGGCGATCACATCGCGGTCGCTCAGGCTCAGATAAGGCACCTTGCTCAACTGGTTATTGAGCATGCCGCGCTGCTCGACCATCACGCCTTTCGGCAATCCGGTAGAGCCTGAGGTAAAGATCACATAAGCGAGGTTGTCCGGCGCGCTGTAGCGGCCAGGGTTGTGCTGCGCGGAATCGCTCTGCTGCACGTCTTCCCAGACCCGCAACTGCGGTCGGCGCGCTTCGGGCAGTGCAGCGAGCAGCGCCCTGCCCTGTTCCAGGCACTCAGCGCTGCACACCAGCAGCGGCGTGGCGCTCTGGGCGATGATGCCGCTCAGCCGGGAGTTCGGCAGCGCCGGGTCCAGCGGCAGGTAACCGGCACCGGCCTTGAAGCTGCCGATGATCATGCCCGGCAGTTCAACGCCGCGCTCGGCGAGCACGGCAACCGGCTGATCGAAACCGACACCCGCCTCGATCAGGGCATGGCCCAGACGGTTGCTGGCGATATTCAGCTCGGTATAGCTGAGCTGGCGGTCCAGGCAACTGACCGCAATGCGCTCCGGATGCGCCGCGACCTGCGCTTCGAACAGCTCGACATAGCTTTTATCCAGCGGGTAGGCATGGTCGCTCTGATTGCAACCGCCGATCAGGAAAGCGCGTTCCTGCTCACTGACCAGAGCCAGTTCGGCCATGTCGCCATGAAAGCCTTCGACCAGCGCCAGCAGCAGGCGCTTGAACTCACTGAGCATGCTCTGCACGGTGGATTCGTCGAAATAGCGCTGATCGTAGGACAGGTGCAGACCCAGGTCATCGCCCGGATAGCAGACTGCGGTCAGCGGGTAGTTGGTGTGGGTGCGACCGGAATCCGAGGTGGCATTCAGGCTTTGCGCACGGTCCAGCACCGAAACCTCGACTGGCGCGTTCTCGAACACGAACAGGCTGTCGAACAGCGGCTGGCCCTTGGGCAGCTCGCTGTTTTCCTGAATGGTCACCAGCGGCAGGTATTCGTACTCGCGCAGTTGCATGTTGCTGTCCAGCAACTGACTGAGCCACTGGCGAACGCTGCAACGCTGATCGTCGGCCGGCATGCCGACACGCAAGGCGATGGTGTTGATGAACAACCCGACCGTGCGCTGCATCTGCGGCAGTTCCACCGGCCGCCCGGCCACGGTGACGCCGAATACCACGTCGCGATCACCGCTCATGCGCCGCAGGGTCAGCGCCCACGCCGCTTGGGCGAAGGTGTTGATGGTCAGTTGATGCTGCTGCGCCAGTTCGCGCAGTTGCGCGCCGTCGCGCTCATCGAGACGGGTATAGCAGTCGCCCACCACCATGCCACCGCTGTCGCCGGCATGTTCACGCAGGAACGGCCGGTCGCTGGGGATCGGCGTGGGCCGCTCGAAGCCGCGCAGGTTGTCTCGCCACCAGTCACGCGCCTGCGCCAGACCACGGCGTTGCAACCAGCCGATGTAGTCGCGATAGCGCGGTGCGGGTGCCAGTTGCGCATCGCGACCTTCGCCCAGCGCGGTGTAAATGTCGAAGAAGTCGTTCATCAGCAGCGAGCGGCACCAGGCATCGATGAGGATGTGGTGGTTGCTCATCATGAACCAGTAGCGCGCCTCGTCGACGCGGATCAGGCGCAGGTGGAACGGCGGTTGATCGAGCAGCGCGAATCCCGCCTCGCGTTCGGACTTGAGCAGGGCCTGCAAGTGCGGCTCCTGCTGCTCCGCGGGCACGTCACGCCAGTCCAGATAATCGATTGGCGTGCTGCCCGGCTTGTGAATGACCTGCAGCATGGTCTCGCCGATGTTCCAGCAGAACGAAGCTCGCAGCGCTTCGTGACGGGCGATTACCGCTTGCCAGGCCTGGGCGAAACGCTGCGGGTCCAGCGCGCTGTCGATGCGGTAGCGGTCCTGCATGTAATACAGCCCGGTGCCCGGCTCCAGCAGGGTGTGCAGCAGCATGCCCTCCTGCATCGGGGTCAGTGGGTAGACGTCCTCGATGTGGCTTGGCGGAACCGGCAGCGCGTCGAGCTGCGCCTGATCCAGAGCAGCCAGCGGGAAGTCCGACGGTGTCAGGCCGCCGCTGCCATCGGCCAGGCAATGGGCAATCAGCGCCTGCAGGCAGGCCAGGTAATCCTGCGCCAGTGCTTCGATGGCGGCGGGTTCATAGCGTTCGGCACTGAAGGTCCAGCGCAGCAACAACTCACCGCCATACACCTGACTGTCGATGCTCAGTTCGTTGGGCATTGGCGCCTGCGGATCGTGTGCGGCACCTGGCGACTCTTCCAGCGGACGGAACAGCGCGTCGTCAGCGAAGCTCTGATCGAACTGGCCGAGGTAGTTGAAGGTGATCGGCGCCAGCGGCAGTGCCTGCATGGCGGCCTTGCTGGCACCGTCGGCCAGGTAGCGCAGCACGCCATAGCCCAGCCCCTTGTGCGGCACCTGACGCAGTTGTTCCTTGATCGCCTTGATCGAGTCGCCCGGTGCCGAATCGACAGCCGGCGCTGGCGTCAAGCGCAGCGGATAGGCGCTGGTGAACCAGCCCACCGTACGGGTCAGATCGATGTCGTCGAACAGGTTTTCACGGCCGTGACCTTCAAGCTGGATCAGCGTCGACGGCTGCCCGCTCCAGCGGCAGACCACCTGTGCCAGCGCGGTCAGCAGCAGGTCGTTGACCTGGGTTCGGTAGGCACTTGGCGCCTGTTGCAGCAGTTGCCGGGTACGTTCGGCATCCAGGCGTACGCTGACCGTCTGCGCATGACGATTCTGCCGACCGCCCTGTGGGTTATGGCATGGCAACTGCGCAGCAGGGCCGCCAAGCTGGCGCTGCCACACCTGCAGTTCTTCACGTAACGATTCATTGCCTGCATAGGCCTGCAGACGTGCGGCCCAGTCGCGGAAGGCGCTGGTCTTCGCCGCAAGGCGCACGGGGGCTGCATCGCGCAGTTGACGATAAGCGCTTTGCAGATCGTCGAGCAGCACACGCCATGACACGCCGTCGACTACAAGATGATGAATGACCATCAGCAACCGTTGCCGGCCCTGCGGACCGTCGACGAGCAAGGCGCGCAGCAGCGGACCATTTTGCAGGTCGAGGCTGCGCTGGGTGTCGGCGTACAAGGCTGCGCATTCGGCCATGTCGGTGACCTGCGCCTGAATCAACAGGGCGTCGGCTGTCACTGCGCGGTGTTCAGCCTGCCACGTACCCTCATGCTCGGTGAAACTCAGGCGCAGGGCGTCGTGTTGTTCGAGTAGCGCACGCAACGCCTGCTCCAGCAGGCTCGGATCCAGCGCGCTGAGTGGTTCCAGCAACAGCGACTGGTTCCAGTGCTGACGCTCGGGGATCGGCGTGGCGAAAAACCACTGCTGAATCGGCGTCAGGCCGGAAGCACCGTCGAGCAAGCCCTGCTCGGCCTGAATCAGTTCGTGGGTGGTGGCCACGGCGGCGAGGGTCTGCACGGTCTGGTGCTGGAACAGATCACGCGGGCTGAAATGAATACCCAGCTGGCGCGCCCGGCTGACCACCTGAATCGACAGGATCGAGTCGCCGCCCAGTTCGAAGAAGTTATCGTTGAGGCCGACTTTTTCTACGTTCAGCACCGCACACCAGATCGCCGCCAGCTGTTGTTCCAGCTCGCTGGCAGGCGCTACGTAGTGTTGACGATTGAGTTCCGGGTCTGGTGCAGGCAAGGCACGGCGGTCGAGTTTGCCGTTGGCGGTCAGCGGCATGCTGTCGAGCAGGATCAGGTGGGTCGGCACCATGTAGTCCGGCAGTTGCGCCTTGAGGTGCGACTTGAGCGATTCACGCAGTTGCGTCTGCTGCTCGTCGCCCTGCCCGGCCACATCGCTGACCAGATAGCCCGCCAGCTGCTTGCCCGACGGCGTGTCCAGCGCCAGCACAATGGCTTCGCGGACCGCCGCGTGCTCCAGCAAACGGGTCTCGATTTCCCCCAGTTCGATACGGAAACCGCGAATCTTCACTTGATGGTCGATACGCCCCAGGTATTCCACCAGCCCGTCGGCGCGCTGGCGCACCAGATCGCCGGTGCGATACAGACGTCCGCCGTTGCTGGCGAATGGATCGGCCACGAAGCGTTCGGCAGTCATGCCGGGGCGCTGGTGATAGCCCTGCGCCAGGCCCGCTCCGCCGATGTACAGCTCGCCGCTCGCGCCCTGGGGCACCAGCGCCAGATCGGCGTCGAGAATGTAGGCCACCCTTGCGCCGACCACGCGACCGATCGGCACGCTGGCTTCGCCCTCTTCCAGTTGCTGCGGGGCCAGGCTGGCCAATGGCATGACCACGGTTTCGGTCGGGCCATAGGCATTGAACAACAACTCGGGCTGGAACACCGCACGGATGCGTTGCAGGTGTTCGCCGGTCAGCGCTTCGCCGCCAGTGATGCACATGCGCACCGGCAGGGTCTGGCCCTGAGTCGCCAGCCACTGCGCCAACTGGCTGCCGTAACTGGGCGTGAAGCCGAGAATATTGACCTGCTGCTGACGAATCAGCGTGCAGATTTCTTCGGCGTCCCACTGTCCCTGAGCACGCAGCACCACGCGTGCACCGCTGAGCAATGGCACCAGCAGGCGCTCGGTGGCGGCATCGAAATTGATCGAGTAGAAATGCAGCTCGCAGTCGTCAGGGCGCATGTCGAAGCGCCGGATCACCGCCTGGCAATGCATGGCGATTTCACCATGGGACACCACCACACCCTTGGGTTTGCCGGTCGAACCGGAGGTGTAGATCAGGTACGCCTGATGCTGCGGCAGGCTGATGAACGGCAGCTCACGGGTCGGGCAGGATGCCAGCAATGGCTGATCATCTTCCAGGCACCAGCGGGCGACACTGTCAGGCAACTCGCCCAGTGCGGCAAACAGGGCACGATCGCTCAGCAGCAGCCCGACGCCGCTGTCTTCGATCATGTAGTGCAGACGTTCCAGCGGGTATTCCGGGTCGAGCGGCACATAAGCACCACCGGCCTTGAGGATCGCCAGCAGGCCGACGACCATGTCCAGCGAGCGCGGCAGCGCCAGACCGACGCGAACCTGCGGGCCGACACCGCGCTCGCGGAGCATCCAGGCCAGTTGGTTGGCGCGGGCGTCCAGATCGGCGTAGCTGAGGGTTTGCCCGGCGAAAGTCAGCGCCGGCGCGTCTGCACGCCGTTGTGCCTGCTCGGCGAACAGGCTGTGAATGCATTGGTCGAGCCGTTGTTCACCCGCTTCGACGCCGAGGCTGTCGAGCAGTTGCTGACGCTCTGTATCCTGCAACAACGGCAATTCACTCAGGCGTTGTTGAGGGTCAGCAAGCAGGGCCTGCAACAGGTTCAGCCAGTGTTCGGCCATCTGCGCGATGCGCGGCTCATCGAACAGATCGGTGCTGTAGGTCAGGCAGCAACCCAGACGGTGATCCAGCTCGGTGACTTCCAGATTGAGGTCGAACTTGGTGGCCCGCGCATCGTTGACCAGGTAATCGACGGTCATGCCCGCCAGCTCGCGACTTTGCTGGAATTCCCAGCGCTGCACGTTGCACATCACCTGAAACAGCGGATTGTAGGCGGCGCTGCGTGGCGGTTGCAGGGCTTCGACCAGATGATCGAACGGCAGGTCCTGATGCGACTGGCCTTCGATCACCGTGTGGCGAACCTGTTCGAACAGCTGGGCAACACTCATCTGCCCGTCAAGCTGCACGCGCAACACCTGAGTATTGAGGAACGCGCCGATCAGCCCTTCGCTTTCCGGACGAATACGGTTGGCCACCGGCGCGCCGATGCGCAGGTCGTTCTGGCCGCTGTAGCGGTAGAGCAATACCGCCAGGGTGGCGGTCATGGTCATGAACAGGGTCAGGCCGTTGCGGGCATTGAATGCACGAACTTTTGCAGCCAGGTCGGCGTTCAGATCGAAGCGGTACAACTCACCCTGATGGCTTTGCACCGCCGGCCGCGGCCGGTCCGCAGGCAGCTCCAGCAATGGATGCTCGTTGCCCAGCTGCGCGGTCCAGTAATCGAGCTGGCGCTGGCGTTCGCCGGCTTCCATCCACTGCCGTTGCCAGACGCTGTAATCCAGATAGTGCACCGCCAGTGGTTCCAGTGGCGATGCTCGTCCTTCAAGGAAAGCTTCGTAAAGCAGGCCCAGTTCGCGGGCGAAAATGTCCATCGCCCAGCCTTCGGTGACGATATGGTGCAGGGTCAGGACGAAGTAATGCTCGAGGTCGCTCGACTTGACCAGACATGCACGCAGCAAAGGCCCGGTTTCCAGATTGAAAGGCTGATGCGCCTCGCTGTCGGCCAGAGCCTGAATGCGCTGCTGACGACGTTCGACGGGCAATGCCGAGTAGTCCTGCCATTGCACACGCAGGCCGGACTGCTCGCTGACCTGCTGGCACGCTACGCCGTTGACGCTCGGGAACGTGGTGCGCAGGGTTTCATGGCGCAGGATCAAGGCTTGCAGCGCGGCCTCGAAACACTCGATGTTCAGTACGCCCTTCAGGCGCGCCATGCCGCCGACGTTGTAGGCCGGGCTGTCCGGCTCCATCTGCCAGAGGAACCACATGCGCTGCTGGGAATAGGACAACGGCACTGGCTGTCTGCGGTCGACACGGGCAATCGGCTGCAGGCTGCTGCGCGCGCCTGACAGCTGAAGGGTGTCTACCTGTTCGGCAAACGCGCCCAGCTCGCTGGCTTCGAATAGCGTCCGCAGCGGCAGGTCGATGTCGCACGCCTGACGCACGCGGGAAATGATCTGCGTGGCCAGCAACGAGTGCCCGCCCAGTTCAAAGAAATCATCGCGCAAGCCGACACGCGGCACACCCAGCACCTGTCGCCAGATAGCGGCGATCTGTTTTTGCAGATCCGTCTGCGGCTCGACGTGCTCGCGGGTCTGCCATTGCGGCTCGGGCAAGGCGCGGCGATCCAGCTTGCCGCTCGGGCTCAGGGGCATGTTGTCGAGGCGCACCAGCTGCGCCGGGACCATGTAATCCGGCAGCTCCAGAGCCAGCGCCGACTTGATCCGCTCGGCCTCGACGTTCTGCCCTGCTTCGGCGGTGTAATAACCGATCAGTTGCGGCCCGGCAACGGTTTCACGCAGCAGCACGGCCGCCTGGCCTACGCCTGGCTGGGCCAGCAAACGGGCTTCGATCTCTTGTGGTTCGACGCGGAAACCGCGCAGTTTGACCTGTTGATCCAGGCGGCCTAGGTATTCCAGTGCACCATCAGTACCCCAGCGTACCAGGTCCCCGGTGCGATACAGGCGCTCACCCGCTTGCCCCAGCGGATCGGCGACAAAGCGCTCAGCTGTCAACCCGGGACGTCTCAGATAGCCACGCGCCAGACCGATACCGCCGATGCACAGCTCCCCGGCCACCCCGCGTGGCAGCGGATTCAGTTCGCTGTCCAGCACCCGGCACAGCACATTGGCCAATGGTCGGCCGATCGGCGAGCGCAGGCCGTCGCTGATCCGGCACTGCCAGTGGGTGACGTTGATCGCGGTTTCAGTCGGGCCATAGCGGTTGTGCAGTTTTACGCCGGGCAGTTGCTCGAGCACCCGGTTGCGCAACTCGCCGGGCAACGCTTCGCCGCCAGAGAACAGGCGACGCAGGCTGCTGCACTGCTGCGCCAGCGGCTCGTCGATAAACAGTTGCAGCAGCGGCGGCACGAAGTGCAGCGTGGTCACCGAATACGCGTTGATCAACTGCGCGATGCGCTGCGGGTCGCGGTGTTCACCGGGGCCTGCCAGCAGCAGGCGGCAGCCGGTGATCAGCGGCCAGAAGCATTCCCATACCGAAACATCGAAGCTGATCGGTGCCTTCTGCATCAGCACGTCGCTTTCATCCAGCGCGTAGGTGTCCTGCATCCATTGCAGGCGCTCGGCCAGGGCCGCATGGGTGTTGCCGACGCCTTTGGGCTGACCGGTCGAGCCGGAGGTATAAATCACGTACGCCAGGTTGTCGCCGTGCAGGTTCAGGCGCGGCGCGCTGACCGGCCAGTTGTCCAGGTGCAGCGTGTCCATGGCGACGGTGCACACGCCTTCGGCGCTCGGCAGATCGCCCAGCAGATGGCTCTGGGTCAGCAGGAGTTCGACCCCGCTGTCTTGCAGCATGTAGGCGAGTCGATCCAGCGGATAATCCGGGTCCAGCGGCACATAAGCCCCGCCCGCCTTGAGGATCGCCAGCAGCCCGATCAACAGCTGCGGCGAACGCTCGGCGGCGATCGCCACCTTGATGTCCGGACCCACGCCCTTGTCGCGCAGGTAATGCGCCAGACGGTTGGCCTGTGTGTGCAGGCTGGCGAAGTCGAGGCTGCCGCCCCCCCACACCAGTGCGATACGCTCTGGGGTCTGTCGCGCCTGGCGGTCCAGCAGTTCAGGCAACCACAGCGTAGCCGGCGTGCAAGGCGCGGCGCTCCATTGCGCCTGTTGGTCCTGCTCCTCGGCGCTGAGCAGTTGCACATCCCCCAGCGCGAGCTTTGCCTGCTGGCTGACTTGCGTCAGCAGTCGTACATAGTGCTGAGCCATGGCCACGATGGTCTCGTGTTCAAACAGTTCGTCAGCGTAATCGAAGGACAACGTCAGGCGACCATTGCGGTCCTCCTCGCTGTGCAGTTGCAAATCGAACTTGGCCTCGCGGCTGTGCCACGGCAGTTCTTCGGCCAGCAGCCCCGGCAAACGACGCAGCGCGCCGAGGTCGCGTTGCTGGTGGTTGAACATGACCTGGAACAGACCGTGCTCACGCGCCTGCGGAAACGCCTCGACCAGTTGCTCGAACGGCACGTCCTGATGGGCCTGGGCTTCAAGCGCAGCCTGCCGGGTCTGGGCCAGCAGCGTCGAGAATGGCAGACGCGGGTCCAACTGCGCGCGCAGTACCAGGGTGTTGATGAAGAAGCCGATCAGGCCCTGGGTTTCATGGCGTGGCCGATTGGCGCCGGGCACACCGATACGAATGTCGGTCTGCCCGCTGTAACGATGCAACAGGGTCTGGAACCCTGCCAGCAGGAACATGAAAGACGTCGATTGCCAGGCTTGCGCGGTGTTGCGTACGGCGGCGCTCAGTTCGGCAGTCAGGCGCAGGCTGTAGCGCGACGCACTGTGCTGCTGGCGGGCTGAACGCGTGTGGTCGGTGTTCAGCGTCAGAACCGGCTGCTCATCACCCAGTTGTTGCTGCCAATAAGCCAACTGGCGCTCGGCCTCGCCGTTAGCCAGCCATTCGCGCTGCCATTGGCCGTAATCGGCGTAACGCAGCGGCAAAGGAGCCAGTTCCAGAGTCTGCCCCTGAACAGCCGAGGCATAAAGGCGCGAGAACTCGTCGATCAGCACATTCAGCGACCAGCCATCGGCAATGATGTGGTGCAGCGTGACCAGCAATTGATGCTCTTCTTCGTCCAGTTGCAGCAGTGTGACGCGCAGCAGCGGGCCGTGTTGCAGATCGAACGGCAAGCGCGCCTGTTGTTCGCGAATCGCCACGGCCCGTGCCTGACGCTCGGCGCTGGGCAGATCACTGATATCGAGGGTGTCGAGGTGAAATTCACCCGGCGCATCGATACGTTGCAGGGCCACGCCGTCCTGCTCGTAGAAGCGCGTGCGCAGCGATTCATGGCGCTCTATCAGGCGCTGGAAGCTGGTGCGCAACGCAGTGGTGTCCAGTTCACCGCGCAGGTGGAGCCCGCCGGGAATGTTGTAGGCGCTGCTGTGCGGGTCGAGCTGCCAGAGGAACCACAGGCGGTTCTGGGCCATGGACTGTGGCAGATGCTCGTTACCGGGCAATCGGGCGATGGCGCTCTGCGTCTGGCTGTCGCCTTGCAAGGCGGGGATCTGTAGCGTTTCGACCTGTGCCGCGAAGGCCGCCAGCGTCGGCGCTTCAAAGAGCAGCCGCAAGTTCAGGTCTATCCCCAGCGTTGCGCGCAAGCGGGCCACGACCTGAGTCGCGATAATCGAATTGCCGCCCAACAGGAAGAAATGGTCGTCGGCACTGACCTGCTCACATTGCAGTTGCTCGCACCAGACTGTGGCGATCTGCGCTTGCAGGTCCGAGCCGCTGCCTGGGGTACGGCCTGAAAGAGTGGTATCGCTCGCAGGAAACACCGCGTAGCTGTCCAGGCTGCCGTCGGCCAGACGCGTGCGGCAGGCCGAGCGCTGCAATTTGCCGCTGGAGGTCTTGGGCAGCGCGCCCGGATTGAGCAGCACCACGACACTCGGCGCTTCCTGAAACGCCTCGGCCACGGTCTGCCGGATAACCTTGATCAACGCTTCGGGGGTGAGGATTTTCTGCACGCTACGACTGATTTCAGCGGCAATGCCGATGCCTTCGCTACCGTCCTGAGTGACGGCAAATGCCGCCACCCGGCCTTTGCGCACGACATCCACCTCACTCTCGATGAGCTTTTCGATGTCCTGCGGGTACAGGTTGTGGCCACGGACAATCAGCATGTCCTTCAGGCGGCCGGTGATGTACAGCTCGCCGTGACGCTGAAAACCCAGGTCGCCGGTGCGCAGCCAGGTCTGCCCGGCATGCTGCACGAATGCCCTGGCGGTGGCCTCAGGATTGCGCCAATAGCCGTGGGCGATGCTCGGCCCGCTGGCCCAGACTTCGCCAATCTGATTTTCGCCGAGCGCCTGCAGGCTGACCGGGTCGGCGATCAGTACGCCATGCCCCGGCTGACCCGTGCCGCAGCTCATGACCGGCTGACCGTCGCCCGGTTCTGCGACATTGCGCGCCAGCGCCTGCGCATTCAGACGCAGCGATGGAATACCCTTGCCGCGCTTGCCCCCGGCCACATACAGCGTCGCTTCGGCCAGGCCGTAGGACGCCATGAAGCTGTCAGGCGTGAAGCCGCAACTGGCGAATTTCTCGGCAAAGGCTCTCAGGCTGTCTTCGCGAATCGGCTCGGAGCCCGAATACGCCACGCGCCAGCGACTCAGGTCCAGACGTTCCAGCGCCGAATCGCTGACCCGTGCGCTGCACAGCTGGTAGGCAAAGTCAGGCCCACCGCTGATGGTGCCGCCGTATTCACTGATCGCTTCCAGCCAGCGCAATGGCCGGGCAAGGAAGTACGCGGGGGCCATGAGGATGCACGGGACGCCGCTGAAAATCGGCTGCAGCAAGCCGCCGATCAGGCCCATGTCGTGGTACAGCGGCAGCCAGCTGACAATCACGTCGTCCGGGTTGACGTCGATGCCGAAGCCGTGGCGGATCAACAACTCGTTGGCGACCAGGTTGCCGTGTGTGACCTGCACGCCCTTGGGCAGTGCGGTCGAGCCCGAGGTGTATTGCAGGAACGCGATATCGTCGGCCTGCAGCTGCGGACCCTGCCAGTCTTGTGCCAGAGCAGCAGGCAACGTATCGACACAGAGCAGTGGCGGCGCCTCGGCGGCGGACAGCTCGTCCATCTGCATTAAGGCAGGCTGCAAATCGGAGCCGGTCAGCAGCAGACGCGGCTCGGCATCGGCGATGATCGACAGCAGGCGCTCCTGGTGATGACGGCGGCTGGATTCCGGCGGATAAGCCGGCACGGCAATGATCCCGGCATACAGGCAGCCGAAGAACGCCGCGACGTAGTCGGGCCCGCTATGGAACAGCAAAATCGCCCGGTCCCCCGGCACGGCCTGGCATTGCAGCGCAGCAGCGATGGTCCGCGCGCGCAGGTCCAGATCACGGTAGGTCAACACCAGGCCCTGGTCTTTCTCATCGGTGAGAAAACGCAGCGCCAGCCGATCCGGCGTATGCAAGGCGCGACGCTGAAGCGCCTGAGCCAGAGTGTCGGGGAGTTCAAACGCATCCATGATGGGGTTCCTGCTAGATTCGGCGTGCCAGATAAAATCTGAATTTCAAAAAAGACGCGCGCCCCGCAAGGAGGCCGCGCGTGGGGCAAACAGGGTCAACCGGCGGCCCGGTTCATTTGCCGTGACGCGCTATTGCGCCAACGTGCCAGGTGCTGTTCGCAGTAGCGCCGCAGTAGACGAAGCAGCTGCGTTTGCTCGTCGACCAGGTAAAAGTGATGGCCCTCGAACATGTCCAGAGAGAAACCGGTGCAGGTCTCTTCCTGCCAGTCGAGCAGCTCCTCGACGCCGATGCTGTCCTGCTTGCCGCCAAAGACATGGATCGGCACGCTGAGCGGCTCGCGCCTGCCATACACAAAGCTGCCGCACAGCAGAAAATCGGCGCGCAGGATCGGCAGCATCAACTGCATGAGTTCCTGGTTGGCCATGACGTTTTCGCTGGTGCCTTTTAACGTGCGCAATCGGTCGAGCAGCTGCGCATCGGTCTTGGCGGCGGCGTATTCGCTGACGTCGCGGCGCACCGGGCCGGCAGTCGCCGACGCGAACAGCGCCAGCGGTACAGGCAGACCGCGCTCGCGCAGGGCGTGCGCCAGCTCAAAGGCCAGCAGCCCGCCCAGACTGTGGCCAAACAGCGCATAGGGCTTGTCCAGTTCGGCACTGATTTCATCGGCCAGATGATTGGCCAACTGCACGATGTCGGTCTGCAATGGCTCGTCCATGCGCATGCCTCGACCGGGAAGCTCCAGCGGGCGCACGTTCAGCCACTCCGGCAATTTGCGCCGCCAGGGGCTGTAGAACATCGCGCTGGCCCCGGAATAAGGCAGACAGAACAGCGTCAGGCTCACCGGCGTGCTCATATCGAAACCGTCCGGCTGTGGGCGCGGATGTAAAAGCGGCGATGCACGTGATCGGAACGCATGGGGTTCTCCTGAGGTATTCCCTGGCCGCAACCGTGGTCGGGCCTGTCACCAATGAGAACGGATGGCGTCTGCAAATAATTAGGCGGATGCACGCGGCGAGGACATGCACGACAAAAGCGCCCTTTTAAAGTGCGCTGATTGGCTTTCGCATTTGACAATAATTATCATTAAGGCTAATTTGTCGCCCCATGTGATGGTGCTGCCCCCTCCATGCGGCCCTCCCCCTCCATTGTTAAAGCAGCAAGGTGAATTCCATGACGGAACACGTAATCACAAGTAAGTGCGACTCACCCTTACTCCAGGCATTCGTCGATAACTACTTGCTGCTGGTCAAGATTGCGGCCCGCATCGTGGGTTGCCGCTCGCGCGCCGAAGACGTCGTGCAGGATGCCTTTTTCAGACTGCGCTCGGCACCGCAGGCCACACTGACCTTCAAGGCACAGCTCAGTTACCTGTTTCAGATCGTGCGCAACCTGGCCATCGATCATTACCGCAAGCAGGCGCTGGAACAGAAATACACCGGCCCCGAGGCCGAGGGGCTGAACGTGGTGATTCAGGGTGCCTCGCCGGAAATCTCGCACATCAATTTCTCCAGCCTGGAGAAAATTGCCGACGCCCTGACCGAGTTGCCGCCGCGTACCCGCTATGCGTTCGAGATGTACCGCCTGCACGGCGTGCCGCAAAAGGACATCGCCAAGGAACTGGGTGTGTCGCCGACGCTGGTCAACTTCATGATCCGCGATGCGCTGATTCATTGCCGCAAGGTCAATGGCGCCCAGGCCGAAGCCTGATAGCGAGCGGTCCTGGCAGACAAAAAAAATCCGGAGCACGTGCTCCGGATTTTTTGTTTTCAGCCTGGCCGACGACAGATCAGCGGCTGACCTGGTACTCGGGCTGCACTTCCGGCATCGCCGAGGAGTGGTGGTTGAGAATCTTCCACTCGTTGCCGACGCGGTGATAAAGAAACGAATAGCGTGCCTGTACCTTGGTCTTTTTACCGTCCGGAGCCGTCAACGTGAAGGTGTAGACACCGTTGTCCGCAGCGGCGTCCGGCCCCAGGCGACGAATCTCCCGGTAGTTGATCTCGCCAACCGGCTTGAGCGCCAGGAACTTATCGAAGTAATCCTTGATCTCTGCCGGAGTGGCACGCACCTTGTTGGAGACCGTAGGCTGCAGGACAGCGTCCGGCGTGTACAAAGATGCGACGGTAGTGGAGTTTCCGGTTTGCAGGGCCTTGTTCCAGCGATCAAACAGACCGGCGATTTCCTTGTCGTTCACATTGCTTGGCGTCTCGGCCACCATGCGGTAGGTATAGCCGGACGGCTCGGCAGCAGCTTGAACCATCGGTGCACTTACAACCAGCAACAGGGCCAGGGCGGTCAATTTCGTTTTCATCGCTACTCTCCTACGGGGATCTGTTCAGGGGTTCAGTGAGTGCCACTTTGCCCTCCCCGCCACGGCTCGCCATCGGCCAACCGGGGTTAACTGTGTATGCCAATCGGCAGATGGGCTTCACCTCCTGATACAGTTCTAATAGCCTGACTTCTGTTATGCCCGCGCGGGCATCAACCCTCGCTGGAGCACCCCATGCAAAGTCCTCCCCTTGATCCGGCAAGCGCACTGGCCATCCGCAACCAGTATCGCCAGTCGCAAAGCCGCGCCGCACGTCTTCGCCTGCTGGTGGATACCGGTCAGGAGCTGACCCATCTGCCACCTCAAGCCATGCGCCAGCGCGTACTGCAACGCGCGTGCGCATTCGTGGCGATGGACCATGGCCTGTTGCTGGAATGGAGTGCCGACAACAGTGTGCAGACCACCGCCAGTCATGGCAGTGCAGAACGCCTCGCTACGCTTGAAACCGCTGCCGACCCGCTGGCCATTGGCCCGCAATGGCTGGAGCGGCCCGATACCGCCCTGCCGTGCATGCTGCTGTTACCGTTGCGCGGCGCCGACGAAGGCTCTTTCGGCACCCTGCTGCTGGCCAACAGCGTGGGCATCAATGCGCCGGACAACGAGGACATCGAGTCACTGCAATTGCTGGCGACGTTGCTGGCGGCACATCTGGAAAACAATCGGCTGCTTGACGCGCTGGTGGTCAGAGAGCAGACCATGTCCGAACTGGTCCGCCAGCTGTTTACTGCTCAGGAAGACGAACGCAAACGCATGGCCTACGACCTGCATGATGGTCTGGCTCAAACACTGGCCGGTCTGCACCAGCGATTGCAGGGTTTTGCCGGTCGCTGTCCGGACCTGCCCGGGCCGCTGAACGCAGACCTGCAGGCCATTCTCAAGCTGGCACAGCACTGCGTGGGTGAAGGTCGACAACTGATCAGCGGCCTGCGGCCGAGCGTGCTGGACGATTTCGGACTGCTGCAGGCGGTCGACAAGGAGGCCGACAGGTTGCGCGAAGCCGGAGTCGCGGTGCACTGGCAGTCGCGCTCCATGACCCGCCTGCCCAGCCATCTGGAAATCGCCCTGTTCCGTATTGCCCAGGAAGGCATCAACAATGTGCTCAAACACGCCAGTGCAGGCCGCGTAGAATTGGCCCTGGAACTGAGTGAAGAGCACATTTCACTGCGGCTGGAAGACAACGGCAGTGGTTTCATCACACACACCCCGTTTAATGGCAAAGGCGTTCAGAAACTGGGCCTGGTGGCCATGCAGGAGCGCGCCAGCCTGCTCGGTGGCCGTCTGACCTGCGTCAGTCGGCCCGGGCACGGCACCCGACTGCGCGCCATCGTTCCTTTTACTGCAGACAAGGCAATGACATGACTGACACAGTGCGACTGGTTTTGGCGGACGATCATGAGGTGACGCGTACCGGGTTCGTCTCGCTGCTGGCGGGGCATCCGGAGTTCGAAGTGGTCGGTCAGGCAGCCGACGGCCAGCAAGCCATCGATCTGTGCCAGGAGCTGCAACCGGACATCGCCATCCTCGACATTCGTATGCCGGTGCTCAACGGGCTGGGCGCTGCACGGATTCTCCAGCAGCGCATGCCGGATCTGAAAGTGGTGATTTTCACCATGGACGACAGCACCGATCACCTGGAAGCCGCCATCAGCGCCGGTGCGGTGGGCTATCTGCTCAAGGATGCCAGCCGCGACGAAGTGATCGACGGCCTGCAACGCGTGGCGCGCGGTGAAGAAGCACTGAACAGCGCCGTCAGCGCACGCCTGCTGCGGCGCATGACCGAACGCAACACCAGTGGCGCAGCCCTGCCGGAAACCCTCACCCCGCGTGAACGCCAGGTACTCGGGCTGGTAGCGGGCGGCTTCAGCAATCGGGAAATAGGCGAAAAACTTGGCATTACCACCGGCACTGCCAAGGCCCACGTGGAGAAGGTTATCGGCAAACTCGGCGCCTCGGACCGCACGCAGGCTGCGGTACGCGGTGTGGCACTGGGACTGGTGAGTCAATCGACGAGCGACTGGCAATGACGGCACACGCCAGCAGTCGCTGGGAAGATCTTCCGCTACGCGGCAAGGCGCTGGTAGCCATTTCGCTGCCACTGGCGATTCTCATGTTCTCGCTGGTGCTGATCTATATCGCCGAGCGCCAGACGGCTCAGGCAGAGGAAGACGTACGGCGTGTGCTGCTCGTGCAAGGCGACATCCAGACCCTTCACACCCAGATCGCCGAAGGCGCGGCCAGCGTACGTGGCTACCTGCTGACCCACCGGGAAGACTTCCTGCCCGGCTATCTCAATGCGCAACCGCTCATCGGCGCGGCACTGACCCGGCTCAACACCAATGTGCGTGACGAGCAGATGCGCGAGCACCTGAAAGCCATCGAGCCGCTGATCAACACCAAGGTCGACGGCCTGGAAAAACTGCGTTCGATGAACAGGGAAGATCAGGAAACCGTCGCCCGCATCCTGATCGAAAACAAGTACGTGCTCGACCAGTTGCGCGAGCGCATTGGCATCATGCGAGAACGTGAAGACGCGCTGCTCGCCGAACGTACCGAGGCTGCGGCAGCCACCCGCGAGCGCCTGTTGCTGTCGACCCTGCTGGCAGCGGCGTGCGGAATCTTCGGTGCCATTCTTGCCGTGCTGATGCTGTCCAAGGGCATCGTCGCCAGGGTGCATCAGGTGCAACGCAACGCCCAGCGTCTGGCGCTCGGGCATCCGCTGCTGCCCCAGCCGCCTGAAAAGGACGAAATCGGCCAGCTCGGCACCCGGCTGGTCGAAGCCGGTCAGCTGCTCGCCGAACGCGAACGCGCACTGCGCGACAACGAAGAGCGTTTGCGGCTGATCATCGAAGGGGTCAAGGACTACGGCATCTTCGCGCTGGACCGCAACGGCTACATCACCACCTGGAACGCAGGTGCCGAGCGTATCAAGGGGTACACGGAACAGGAGATCATCGGTCAGCACTTTTCTGTGTTCTATCTGCAACAGGAGTGTCCGCAACACCCCGACATGGCGCTGCACGAGGCGACCGTCAACGGCCGCTATACCGAAGAAGGCTGGCGCCGCCGCAAGGATGGCAGCCGTTTCTGGGCCAGTGTGGTGATCACCGCGCAGTACGACAGCCATGACGAACTGCGCGGTTTCTCCAAGATTACCCGTGACATCAGTGATCGCCGCGTTGCCGAAATTGCCTTGGGGACTGCGCGCGAGGAAGCCGAACGCGCCAGCCGGGCCAAAAGTGAATTCCTGTCGCGCATGAGCCATGAACTGCGCACACCGCTGAACTCGATTCTGGGCTTTGCCCAGTTGCTGGACATGGATTCCCCCGCCAGCCAGCGCCCGCAAATCGGTCATATTCTGCGGGCGGGCCAGCATCTGCTGAAGCTGATCAATGAGGTGCTCGACATCGCCAGAATCGAAGCCGGGCATGTTTCCCTGGTCCTCGAACCCGTCTCCCTGTCGAGCGTGCTTGAGGAAGCCCTGGTGCTGGTCTCGCCGATGGCTGCCGACGCCAATATCGAATTGCAGCCCTTGCCGAACCTGCCTGACGAGATCGGCGTGGTCGCTGATCGTCAGCGCCTGATTCAGGTGTTGCTGAACCTGCTGTCCAACGCGATCAAATACAACCGGCCCGCTGGCCAGGTACGGATTGAAATCGAGCAGACTGCCGAGCAGGTCACGGTCAGCGTAGTGGACACCGGTTACGGAATTGCGCCGGAGCGTATCGGCCAGCTGTTCAAACCGTTCGAACGCCTGGACGCCAACCCGAGCGTCGAAGGGACCGGGCTGGGACTGGCGCTGAGCAAAAGCATGCTGGAGATGATGCATGGCACGCTGTCTGTACAGAACACGCCGGACGAGGGCTGCCGGTTCATACTGGCGCTGCCGCTTGTACGGGTGCAGCCGCCTGCCGCTGCAGTGCCCCGTCAAGCTGACACCCCCTTCGAGATAACGCCTGATGCCCGCTCCCCTGCCCGCCCGACCTATCATGGCAAGCTGCTGTGCATCGAAGACAACCTGTCGAGCATGGCCTTGATCGAAACGCTGCTGCAACGCAGACCTGGTATCCAGTTGCTGTCGAGCATGCAGGGCCAGTTGGGGCTGGACCTGGCACGCCAGCATGCGCCACAGCTGATTCTTCTCGACCTCAGCCTGCCGGACATCAAGGGGCTCGATGTGCTGCAACGTCTGCGAGGCCTGCCGGCTACCGCCCAGACGCCCGTGCTGATGATCACTGCCGACACCAGTGATAAAGCCCATCGCGAACTGAAACAGGCCGGAGCCACGGCCATTTTGATCAAACCCATCCAGGTGCCGGTGTTTCTTGCCCTCCTGGACCAGTATTTACCGGAGCCCACATGACCGGCGACTTTCGCATTCTGATCATTGATGACCAGCGGCCCAACCTTGATCTGATGGAGCAACTGCTTGCCCGCGAGGGACTGACCAATGTCCTGAGCAGCACCGAGCCGTTGCGCACGCTGGACCTGTTCAACAGCTTCGAGCCCGACCTCGTTGTGCTTGATCTGCACATGCCCGAATTCGATGGCTTCGCGGTACTGGAGCAGCTCAACCGGCGCATACCGGCCAATGACTACCTGCCGATCATGGTGCTGACCGCCGACGCGACACGCGATACCCGCCTGCGCGCGCTGGCACTGGGTGCACGGGATTTCATCAGCAAGCCGCTGGATGCCCTGGAAACCATGCTGCGCATCTGGAACCTGCTGGAGACCCGCGCGCTGTATAAATCGCTGCGCGAGCTGGTGCCTGCGGAACATATCGAACTGCTGCGCCAGCCGAGAACGCTGGCGCAGCAGTGATTATTTGATCAGCGTCACCGGCACCGATGCTTCGTGGATCACACGCGTGGCCACGGAGCCCAGCAGCAGGCCGCCAAAGTTGCCAAGCCCGCGGGTGCCCATGACCACCGCGTCGCAGCCGAGTCGCTGAACTTCGGCCTCGACCTGTTCGGCGACGTTGCCCAGATCGACGTGGGCATGAAACGGCACACCAGCAGCAGTCAACAACGCAACCGCATCATCCAGCACCCGCTTGCCTTCATTGGTCAGGCCGGCCTTGACGCCATCAATCATGTCGGGAGCCAAATAAAGGCTGTAATCAATGGGGCTGGCCTGCACGTTCAGCACATGCACTTCAAGCGGCTTGTTGAGGTCGCCAGACAGCTCGATGACATAGCCCAGGGCACGCATGGCGTGCTCGGAGCCGTCGAAAGGAACCAGAACTTTGTGCATGGGCGTTTTCCTTGTTGGGTTATGCGCTCAACATAACCGCAGCCCGACAACGCCGCTACTGGAATAAGCGGTTCCTTTGATTCAGCTCAGATCAACCAATCAATGCCCCTGAAGAAACGCCGCTGCCTGATCCAGCAACAGCATGGGGTTTTCGGCCTTGTGTATGTCGACCGACAGCAACTGCCGGAAGCGTCGAGCGCCGGGGAAACCCAGGCCGAGACCAAGCATATGCCGGGTCACGTGATGCATGTTGCCGCCGCTGGCAATGTGCGCCGCAATGTAGGGCCGCATCGACTCCAGCGCGTCATAACGGCTTATGACGGGCGCAGTGCTGCCGAACAACTGCTGGTCTACATGCGCCAGCAAATACGGATTGTGATAAGCCTCACGCCCCAGCATCACACCATCGAAGGTCTGCAAATGCTCGCTGCACTGCTCCAGCGTCTTGATGCCACCGTTGAGCACAATCTCCAGGTCGGGGAAGTCAGACTTCAACTGCGCGACCACGTCATAACGCAATGGCGGAATATCGCGGTTTTCCTTGGGAGACAGCCCTTCAAGAATCGCGATACGCGCATGAACCGTGAAACTTTGGCAACCCGCCTCCTGAACCTTGCCGACGAAATCACACAACTCGGCATAACTGTCACGACCATTGATACCGATCCGATGCTTGACCGTGACCGGAATACCGACCGCATCGCGCATCGCCTTCACGCAATCCGCCACCAGCTCAGGATGCGCCATCAGGCACGCACCGATCATGTTGTTCTGCACCCGGTCACTCGGGCAACCGACGTTCAGGTTGACCTCGTCATACCCCGCCTCTTCCGCCAGACGCGAACACGCGGCCAGATCCGCCGCTGTGCTGCCACCTAGCTGCAATGCCAGCGGATGCTCGGTCTCATCATGCCGCAGGAACCGCTCACGGTCGCCATGCAGCAAGGCGCCGGTGGTGACCATCTCGGTGTAAAGCAAGGCATGCTTTGAGAGCTTGCGCATGAAGTAGCGGCAGTGGTGGTCGGTCCAGTCCATCATCGGCGCAACGGAGAAGCGGCGGGATAGCGCTGGGGCTGGTTGGCCAATATTTACGGGGGTTTCTAGGCTTTCAGGTGTCATATTTATTAATCTTGAGTGCAGCTGTTTTTAGCCCGGCTTGTTCGTTTTGAGCAAGCGATTGCCACGATGTAGCAAATGATCTGTAAATGTAGCTATTCGAAACGGGCATGATGACAGCACGTAAACGCAGAGGTGAAACCACCGGCTTCACGGTGCAGATACGAGTTGTTTGGAATGGCGGGCAGTTTAACAGGAAAGACAGGCTTTCGAACGTAAGCAGGTTGTCCAAGCCTGGATCAAGAAACGTGAAGCAAAGCTAATTGCTCCGGGTGCGACCGAGCGTATAGACCGCAAACCGTAAGCATCAATCAGATAATCGACCGATACCTTGACGAGTACAATAAGGTTCGTCCGCTGGGCAAGACCAAACGCGTAACGCTTACTGACATCAGCGAGAGCTGGCTGTGAGCGGTAGCCGATTCAGCGTTAACCAGTCAGAAGCTGGTTGAGTATGCGCAGTGGAGAATGGGCAAGGAAGGCAGAGGTGTTCAGGCGCAAACTGTAAGCAATGATCTGTCGCATCCAGGAGCGGTGCTGTCCGTAGCAAAGCCAGCATGGGGTACGACGTCGCCCCTCACGCAATGTCCGATGTGCGAATCTTCCTGCGTAAACCAGGAATGGTCAGCAAGAGCAAAGAGCGTACTCGAAGACCTACGAAAGACGAGCTCGACGCTCTGTTTACCCATTTTTTTGAGATGCAGATACGTAAGCCGTGTTCGATCAATATGCCCAAAGTACTAGGATTCGCGATATTTTCCACACGTAGGCAGGAAGAAATCACCCGCATTCGCTGGGGAGATCTAGATGCAAAACGCCAAGCAGTCTTGGTGAGAGACATGAAAAATCCCGGGCAGAAGATCGGTAACGACGTCTGGTGCAACCTTCCTGACGAAGCCTGGGCGATTCTGCAAAGCATGCCTAAAAGGTGCGCAGAGATTTTCCCTTATAACTCAGACTCGATCTCTGCCGCATTCACACGAGCTTGTAAGTATCTCGAGCTAAAAGATTTGCGCTTTCATGACATGCGACATGACGGCATAAGCAGACTTTTCGAGATGGACTGGGACATCCCCAGAGTATCGAGTGTCTCGGGCCACCGTGACTGGAACTCGCTGCGCCGGTACACGCACCTGCAAGGACGTGGCGCCCCCTACCAGGGATGGGAATGGCTCAAGCGGATTGTGGAAGCAAAGGTTGACCTTGGCGCACGCACAAAAAAACACTAGTGCATCAATGACCTTAACTGCGATGCTCACTCAGGTCACTAAAAAACGAAGAAAACCCCTGATTTTCAAGATCTTTTTTCGTTCGCCGTAAAAGTGGCGCAATAAGTTCATACACAGCTGCCCCCGCACACCCCACGCGAGTTCTTTTCTCCCCTCTAATAAAAGAAAACCTCTAAAAAATCAAGCCGAGGTAGTCGAAAGACTAATAAACTAATAGCCTTGGTCTTGAGTGAATCATCACTTGCAGCTGTGGCCTTCGTCGCCGCATGACCATCAACATCGCGTCAACAGCAAGGCCGCTGCACGTCCTTGACTTCATTGACCAACCAATTACTCGGCATGAGAAGAGATCCAGTACCGCCAAGGTCGAACCATCCTTCATAGGTGTGGTTGTAAGTGATATCTGTCATCCAGACCTCGTTCGGCTCACTGGCCTTGCTGGGTAAGGAGCTACTCACATCTATGATTTTTTCACTGCTTGCCGGCACGTCGGGCAAGATGATAGATTGGTTAATGTGATAGCTGCTTTTATTTGCTAAAAGCAACCTATACACATTGAGGCGCTCTGACCTAATTTATTACTGGCAAAAGGAATTCTGCAATGGCATTTGACGCATATGTAAAAATCGAAGGTATTCCGGGTGAAGCATTAGACGACAAGTACAAAGACTGTATAGAGATAACTGGATACGGCTTTGGGATGCACCAAAGCGCTTCAGTTACTGCCAGTTCTGCTGGAGGTGCACCCTCAGGACGGGCTTCTCTAAGTGATTTCACATTTACAAAATCTTTAGATAAGGCTAGCTGCAAGATAATTGAAGCCGTATGCGCAGGAAAACACTTTAACCAAGTCGTTCTGACATTGCATCGAGCAGGAGGTGACAAGCTTAAATATTTTGAAATCACATTGGAAGAAGTAATTATTTCTAACTACTCGCAGAATGTTAACAATGGTGTTCCGAGTGAAACTATAAGCCTGAACTACGGAAGAATAAAAACCACTTATACCCAGCAAAGCCGTACCGATGGTAGTGGAGCAGGTAACGTCTCAGGTGGATGGGATCGCATTGGCAACAAGATCTACTCTTGACGCCAATATTTTTAATATATACATCTCATCGGCAGATTATAATATTAAGGATGAATAATGGCTAGGCCTTTCTTTGCAGCCGCATGGGCTGCGTCTCAACAAATATACGATCCGGTCACCCCTGAACAAAGGGTTGCGACATTGATAGGGGGATATGTTGAAAAAAACATTAACAGTTCAGAGCCTTCCCTGAAATGGACTAACACTTGCGCTGTGCGCATGAGCTACATTTTAAATCATGCCGGGGTTATTATTCCAAAAATCCCAGGGCAGACTGTATCCGGTGGAGATCAGCGGCAATATTTTTTTCGGGTAAAAAACTTGATCACCTTTTTGGAGACTAAGTGGGGCAAGCCGGACGTAGTCAAATATCCTCCTTCTGGCGGCGGCGCACTAGTAGGAAAAAAAGGCGTTATACTTTTTGAGGTTTCAGGCTGGTATGATGCGCTAGGTCATGCGACTTTGTTTGATGGCAACACTTGCTACGATCACTGCTATTTCAATGAGCCCGGTGTTAACTACCATACAGATCAAGCAAATTTTTGGAGCTTAAGTTGATGAAACGTTTTCTGGGCTTCTTACCATTCATACTTACAGCGTCTCCAGCCTTCGCAACTGATCAACCCTCCTATCCGCAGAGTATTGAGCAAAGCTACGGACAAAACTACAAGGATATGGTGCTCGCGACTTGTGTGGCCAACGCCTATAAGGGTGACAAGAACGCAGCGACGGATGCCGGCAGTAGTGTTAACGCGTTGCGTGATTGGACGTATTATGACTTAGAAAAAAGTCCGGACGAAGTCAAAACCTTGGTAAACAGTTATCTGGGCAGGAATTATAAAAACCCATTAGTTGAAGCTGAGATTAAAGGTGTCAGGTTCGACTTTCTAAAATGCCTGGATCTGTATCACAGTAAAGAACTAGACTCCCTCGCAAGGAAATTAGTGATCAACCCCAATCACACATACAAGCAAGATAACCCGTAACTTGTGCTTCAATCAAACTGTTAAAGGTTGGTGCTATGGCATTCTAGCGTCATAGCCCAAGCCTTAATGCCAACCAGCTAAGATTTCAACGGGTAAATTTACACTTTAGCGTACTATTTCCGAAGCACTTACTTTTTGCATTGGGCATGGAATATTTAACTTACTCGTCGAAACTTTATTAAAAACTCCCTCTCCCTTGTCGCTCCAAAGTTATTCATCCGGGGCTGAACACTGCGTAACGCCATGAGCGTTGTAATGCAGAGCTCCAGTTACCTAACTGATGCAAAACTGCCCTGAGCAGGTAAACCTTGATATTTTAAAAGAGCGTTCAATTTTGTTCATTCATGAACTGGAGGTCGGCGTGAAACGAATATGAAAGCAAGGATATTTAGGTAGCTTCGATCTCAATGCCCTCCAGCATGCCTGCAATCTGTGCGTTGAAGTCGAGTTCTGCCCTCAGGCCTTCCTCTACTGGTCAGTTTTCGATCAGCGGCAACAATCAGCCCTGCTCGAATAGGTATAAATTTTAAAATTATTTATCATCACGGTTCTATCTTGGCGCACCGGTCGTTGCCGATTTTGAAACCAGACATTAGAACAAACCACCAAGCTCGGCAGGTTCCCAATTCATGATGACCAGCTCACCGCTGAAATCAGCCTTCCCCTTTCTCTGGTTTGCCGTGCTGTAGCGAATGTCGACCGTTTCAAAATGGAAGCTTTCAAACACGCGGCGTATGTCAGGGTGGTCACCCTCGGGAACTGACATTCGCCTATAACGCGATGCTCAGCAAAATTCCAACCAGACGGGTTCAGAGTAGGCCCAGTAACATGGCAACGCCCAACAAAGCGATGGCTAAAGAGCGCCCCATACTATTCAACGGGCCGATGACGCACGCATTACTGGCAGGCCAGAAGACAGTAACGCGCCGGTTGGTGGAAACGCCTCCCCTTACTCCACACACAGAGCTTGCCGAGGGACGTGGAGCGCGAACGGAAGGTGTACACACGGCTGATTGCCCTTACGGCCAGCCAGGTGACCGGCTTTGGGTACACGAGGCATGGATACCCTGCCCCGACGCCGGACATGAGTCCTGGAGCAACCACACCTTTAGTTACTCGGCGTGGGTGAGAACAGGCAAAAAAATCTGCGACGTTCCAGCAGCCCTTCGCAAACCGAGGCACTGCATCTACCGGATAGATGTAGCTGGTGACTCCTATGGTTTTAAATGGCGTCCCAGCATCCACATACCGCGCTGGGCGTGCCGCATTCTGTTGGAAATTACAGATGTACGCACCGAAAAGCTGCAAGACATCACACCGGAACAAGCCATTGCCGAGGGTGTATTGAGCTGCCGTGACTATCTGGACCCAGATGGCATAGGTTACTCGGAAGAGGAACTGTTCTCGATCCTATGGGTATCGCTCAATGGCCATGAGAACTGGCACGCCAATCCGTTGGTTTGGGTGGTTGAATTCCAACAGGTGAAGCTATGAATACTCTATTTCTGCTGATGGCCCAGTATGACGGGCGAGCCGTGATTCCCATAGACCGTGTATGCGCCGATTACATGCACTTAACAGTGGAAAAATTCAAACGTAAAAGGCTTGACGGCGAGATAGATATCCCCGTTGTACGACTTGGAGCTGACAGCCAAAAAGCGGCTCTCGGCATCCACATACAGGACTTGGCTGATTACATTGATCGACAGCGAGAAAAAGCTGCGAAGGAGCAAAATCAGCTTATGGGTCGAGCCGCATGAGCTCACGTGGCTCGTCGAAATGTAGAGCCACTCGCAGCATAA
Source organism: Pseudomonas sp. PvP027 (assembly GCF_017833005.1). Lineage (NCBI taxonomy): Bacteria > Pseudomonadati > Pseudomonadota > Gammaproteobacteria > Pseudomonadales > Pseudomonadaceae > Pseudomonas > Pseudomonas sp. PvP027. The sequence continues at coordinate 1,186,770 of NZ_JAFIBK010000001.1, forward strand.
TTGCCATGCACTGACTCACTTTAAGCCGTTCAGTCGTGGTAAATCACAAGTGCGAACAATAAGAGATGTACACGCTTGAACTAGGCTGCGAACCTATATGGTTAGCAGCCTAGTCGACAAGACCAAGTTCACATTGTAACGCACAAAACTACTCAGTTCACGTAGGCGTGTATCTCCTCAACAAGGTGAGAATACAGCTTTGTGATTTCCTCAGCGGTGACATCTTTTCTAACCCGATTCTTGTACACCCAACCCACTAAATTATCGCTGACATCAACTGTGTATGAAGAATCTTGAGCAAGGATATAAGGTAGCACAAGTTGTTCGACACACTCGGACTCATGAGATATATGCCTTGCCCATTGTATTTCACCCGAAACAGCCAACCTTCGGTAACGGCCCCATGCGGGGAAAATCATTCTACGACCAATGGTTAAGTTATCACGCTGACCTTTCAGGGCTTTAAGCATTATTTCTTTGCTGAGCGGAATGGTATCTTCGATACTGAAGCTGCACGTATGGTTATGAGATCCCTCGCCCTCCTGTTCCTGCCAAAACAGGCCATCCCTAGTCGCCAAAAGCTTTATCAGGCTGAGGGTTGATTCGGGTGAACCGGCTGAAAGCACGGCCAAATTGCTCTGAGCTAAGACATTCTCCTCCTTAAAGGCATTGATCCCACTCCTATTACGCACTTGAAAATTAACGAGACTACCGGTTTTAATTTTTTGCAGCAATTCCTTCATCTTTATAGGCTCTAATCCATCGATGTGAACTTCATAATCACCCAGATCTTTCAAATAGGGTGTAATGTCAACATCTCTAACACTGCGCATATAATAATATGCGGCTGCGTAGGGGCGCTGAGAGACTTCCAACTTTGAAAAATTAACCTCTATGAAATTAAGCAACGCCTTATTTACAATTTCTGCGGCCTCTGATTTGACATGAGGAAGAATTTTTTCCCTGTTATAAGTCAAGAAATCCATCGCCTCAAATCCGTAAAAATCTATAACACAGGACAACAACGGAGTATACAAACCGAGTCCAGAAAAGGCTTGACCGCGAAAAAACGTTCGACTTTCAGAGCTACGACCTAATCCAAACTCAACATGCGAAAGACAAATATTTCGCTCACTATCAAAGAACATTTCGTACCTAGACATGTCCAATGCATGTTGTACAGATGATACTTTTATAGGACTTCCCGCATTAAACTCCTTAATCGATGCGAATATCTGAATTTGCTCATAGCCTTTAAGGTCAGATCCCGGCTCTGTGAAATCATAGCTACTCAGATTATCCATTAGAACACTTCGGTCGCGTCCCCATGGTATGCTCATGGTTGCAGGGAAACCATCGATGGTCAGGTCGACTGAGACGGTAGCACCGTAATCCACGCTATGACTGTCAATACTTTCGATAACAACCGAACTCCCTAAGCCCAAATTGAACTGCAGTTTGTAAGCCTGATCGCTACTTCTGCTCTTAGTTATTATAGTAAAACGATCAGACAAAAGACTTATACTTTGCAGTCCGATGCCGAAGTTTCCAGAGGGTCGAAACCACTTAGGCATAGCTCTGATAACTCTGGAGCGCTCGCTCGTCTTTGTAGAGTTACCAACAGTCAACATACGCTTTAAGTCATCCCAACTGATCCCCATTCCACTATCTTTTACCGTCAGCGTGAAACGTTCCGCATCATCACTACTAACATTAAAATCAACAACTATTGCCTTCTCGTCGTACAAACTATTTAACTCTGGCGACCCGGGATTCAACCCTAAAATCTTATTCTTTGACTGACTCCAGATAGCAATAATGGAGGAATCAACAGCATTCTGTAGTATTTCCCTGATACTATCCACCTTAGAAGTATAAAGGCCAGTACCTCTTAGCAATTTAAAAATCGCAGTCTGATCCAAGTCAAAATTTGGTGTCTTACCCTCATTAATTATGAGGTACGGCGCCCTTAACGTCACTTTAGGGGGAGATAAAATCGGAAGACGTCCTAGCTTCTTGTTAGGTACGATTTTCGGCCAATGTTGAGACTGACTATGATATTCCTTCTCCAACCATGTAAACCACTCATGCGCAACTTCATATGATTCAGGTGAGGGGCACTCAACCTCGATTTTTATTCGTTCGGAGTCTAATCTGAAATTCTTTATGCCCTGATGCTTTTCTAAATGCGCATGGCTTATTCCAGGCAATTTCGCTCCACACATTTTAACCATTACCGGGCAGAATCTGTTGTCATCTATATCTAGCAAGTCAGCCATGCGCAAGAGAAATGCTACGTATCTTGGGTGACAATCTTCTGTCGCCATTCCTGCTTCAGAAAAGGGCAGACGCATAACTTCTGAAAAAGGGGATCCATGCGCATCACAAATTGCAGCGAGTGCACCGAACAGACGTTTTGGAAGTAACTCATTGCGAGGAGATGAAAGACCAATTTCATCGAAAGGATTGCGTATAATTTTCGCTGCGTTTTGAGGATGCTTTTTTCTATACCACTCAGCAAGAAGTTGCTTATGTTGCTCCATAAACTCTTGAGAGTTGGCACCTATGGGTAAAGTTGCATCACCTTTTATCCATTTAGCTGCAAAAACGCTAAGCTCATGTTCAGGCTGTGCAGCAATATCTCCTAGATATAACGAAAACTCAGGCGTGTCTAAATCTTGCATCTGCTTGTGCGTGACCACCATTCCAATGTCATGACAATAAGCCGACTCCAATATCAGCCAAATATCCGTAGCCGTTAGATTATATATTCTCTCCCCAAGCATTCTTTCAATATTTACAATTATCTGCCTAGAGTGAGACGCATCATGCCGACTATAGTGAGGAAAAATAGTACTTATATTTTGGAGCGCTTTGGAAATTAACTCCTTGTCAAATCTCCATTGAGATTGCAGCAACTTAAGATGCTCATGTTTATCGCAAAGCTCTTCAAAAACCTTCTCCAAACTGATTACACGCATACCACCACTCCATTGATTAAACGCATCTTCATACTAGCACAGATTAGAAATAGCAAAAGCCTTAAAAAGACCAAACGGTGCACAAACATACAGAAAACTAAGCTTTCAAATATTTAAATGCACTTTAAAGACAACAAGAGATTCACTCACACAACCCAGCTTTCTGAATATGAGCTTAGTCCGAATTCGTTTTAACCTAAAGTCATCTTTACATATCCACCCAATCCTAAAGAGCTAGCTAGCTTTTGAACCTCTCTTTAAAAAGCCAACCTGCATCTGGTACAAGACATGAAAGCATTAGGAACCTAATAAATTATTCGCAACAATCTTCTATCACGGTCACAGCAGAAAAAGGCCAAACATCACAAGATACACGCATACTTAATCAAGTCTGTCAAAGCACCAACCGTGCGGTGCAGCTTGGACCATTTCAAATAACTTACTCAAGCTAATCTTTGACTTCACCGAAAAATTTATGTCTAGGCAGTGCCGCATAATATTAAAAGGTAGCTTAGGTCGCTGGGGATATCTCCGGCAAACTTACCATTACATCATCACAAATTTATTTCGGGATTGATATTTTTAATCATGCCCCCATCGGATTCTTCAGAAGTGACCTCACGGCTACCAAACCCAATGCTATGGTCCGCATGGTATACGAAAGCAGTGATAACCAGTCCTCCAAGCCGATAGAGAGATTACGCTATTGAACGCATCACAAACACGCTCAACGTTTACGGCAAAAACCACATCAAGTTGGGTCAGCTGAGTGCAGAAGAAACGTTATAGTCGGGCGATACGATCATATTCAAGATCGTGGCTCGTCGCGTGTATTCGATCCACGGGTAATACCTAGGCAGATTGACGCATTGCATCGCGGCTACAGACAGGGGTGAACTGATCTTTACAATTGCAGATTCTGGTGGAACTGGGCAGACGCCCTACCCTGTTGTCAGGCGCGCAGATAAAGGTAAGAGCAGGTAAACCAGCAGTTCATTAGATCAGAAGCTTCACGAGCCTCAAAAACTGTCTCTCTTACTTGTGTCAGATTTACTACATCACACATACACATAAGCCATAAGTCCCGTAAATAAAGGAAATTACCAGACTATCCGTCCAATCCATCATCGGCGCAACGGAGAAGCGGCGGGACAGCGCTGGGGCTGGTTGGCCAATATTTAAGGGGGTTTCTAGGCTTTCAGGTGTCATGTTTATTAATCTTGAGTGCAGCTGTTTTTAGCCCGGCTTGTTCGTTTTGAGCAAGCGATTGCCACGATGTAGCAAATGATCTGTAAATGTAGCTATTCGAAACGGGCATGGTGACAGCACGTAAACGCAGAGGTGAAACCACCGGCTTCACGGTGCAGATACGAGTTGTTTGGAATGGCGGGCAGTTTAACAGGAAAGGCAGGCTTTCGAGAGTTGGACCTACGCCTGGTATGACTGAGCAGTGTTCAAGTCCTTGGCAATGCCACGGAGCATCTGATCGTCATGGCAATTACGCTCGTTAATTTCCAGAGGCTTGCCAAGCGTTTACATCGCAAGTACGACATTGCCAGATGGCAAGCCCTTCACTTGTTTTTAATTCTGCTATTTATAAAGAGGACTATGCTTGCCCTTTCAGGGAGGCGCCATGAGCACCAGCCAGGTATTCAGAAAGTTACATGAACGCGATGAGTTATTCGTCATGCCCAATGCATGGTGTGAGGGAAGCGCGCGCCTCATTCAGCAGTTGGGTTATGCCAGCCTCGGCACCACCAGCGCGGGGATTGCCTATGCACAGGGCTACCGAGATTCGTCTCCCACGATGGACACTGAAGATCGCTTTGCGGCGATTGATCGCATCGTTCGGGCGGTGGACATACCCGTGACGGCAGATCTGGAGAATGGTCTGGCGAAAACGCTGGTGAAGGTTGAGGAGCATTTCAGAAGAACCCTGGCCATAGGCTGCGCCGGTGCCTCCATTGAGGATATATCCGACTATCATGACCCGAACACCCCGCTGTATTTCTCCATCGAAGAAGCGTGCGATCGGGTGCGTGCTGCCAGTGAGGCCGTCCATGCGCTCAATGCCGACTTCATCGTCACCGCCAGGACAGACTATCTGCTTGGAGAGCACGAGTATTCGTTGACCGAGGTTATTAAACGGCTGGTCGCGTTTGAAGAAGCAGGAGCAGATTGTCTGTTCGCACCCGGCGTGAAATCGATCGAGGATCTTGAGGCGATTCAGAGAGCGCTCAGCAAACCTCTCAACGTCCTGCCTGTTTTCGGTATGACGATTGACAGACTCAGGGCAATCGGCGTTCGCCGGATCAGCCTGGGCAGCTCACTGTTTCGTAACGCCTACCGGCAGATTTCAACTGTTTTACTTGGTCTGGAAGAACCAGCGGGACTGGATTTTCTACAATCGGGGCTGAGTCTGAATCAGCTCGATGACGTGATGCGTTAGCCAGGATCGAGTGTGTGCACGGCGCATACATGTAAGTATCCGATAGAGACCGAAATCCCGTTTCTATCGCCGCTAAGTAACCTCACTCCGCACTCAACGGAATAATCACCGCAAACGTAGTCCCCAGCTTCACTTTCGACGTCACCTCGATACGCCCGCCGTGCGCATCGACAATCCTGTCGACGATGAACAGACCCAGCCCCAGGCTTGAATAAGGTCCGTTGTCGGTCATCTTTTCGGGTGAGTAGCGGTCCATCGGGTTGAAGATGAACGGGAGTACGTCTTCGGGAATCGGGCTGCCGGTGTTGTGGACGGTAAAGCGGAGCTCGCTCTCCGAGACCGCCAGCGTCACTTCGACGGGATCGCAGCTATTGCCATGCTGGATGGCATTGCCGATGAGGTTCGAGAAGACCTGTTCGAGGCGATCGCCATCAAAGTTGCCAATTACCGGATCATCTGAGGTCAGGCGAATGTCTGCTTCCGGGTGGACCGTACTCGACTCTTCAACGATGCGGGCACAGATGGGTTGCATATCTACTTCGGTCTTTTTCAGCGGGATGCCAGGACCGATCTGCGAACGTGTGAAGTCGAGCAAGTCGCCAACGATCTGGTTGGCGCGCTTCACGCTGGAATAGATCCTCGAGGCGACCTTGGTGGGCCGCGCGCCCAGATCATGGGTGCGCAACAGCACGTCGGCACCCAGCAATATCGCGCTTAGCGGGGTGCGCAAGTCGTGCCCGAGGATGCCCAGAAAGATATTGCGTGACGCCTGAACCGCGCCTGTGTAGCTGGTGATGGACTCGGCGAGGGCCTGATCTATGGCTTCATTGAAGCGGATCATATCTTCGATCTGCTGCTGAGTATCCAGCGCCTCTTGCGACATCCACTGCTTGATCACACTTGCCCGTAATGCCCGAAACTCCGAGACCACCTGGTCAATGGTGAAGCCAGACATCAATCGGGTGATCGCGTGGATTTTCGCCGCCGTATCTTCATGCGACACGGCGTGGCCTTGCGATTTGTCGACCTGCTGCTGCAGCGATTGATCCGTTTGCAGATCAGTAGCGATAGCCCGCAGCATTTGCTCGACATGATCTCTCAGCTCTGTGGTATCCAGAGGCTCGCCGAGGGTGGACAGGGTGCGCGCGAAATCGGTCCACTCGCGCACGATAGGTTCGATGTTCTCGAGGATGAAGCCTGATAAACGCATTGCCATTCAAACCTGAACATGAACCCCGCAGATTGCGGATTCGTAGGGTAAGCCAATGCATCCGTCCCTATCCAGCGGACAGATAACGTCTGGAGTGAAATTCACGCAGGCAGGGCGATAACGGGATACCGAATCTAATCGGCAAGTGCCTGTAAACGAGCCTGAACTGCGTCGTCGAATATGATGTAAAGCGCTTCGGCATCGGCTGGACGCAGCTTTCTGCTGGTCTCCAGACCATGAATATATTCGATCTGCAACGCCGCTTCGGCTTCCACGTCGACGCGGGTGCTGGTTGCGTCGAGCGCCCTTACCAGGTCACTGATTTCTCCCTGTACAGGCTTGGGGAGCCGTAACTGGTCAAGTCGTTCTTGCATGCGCTCGGTATTCCGCTAAAAGCCATAGAGTGGGAAGCAGATCACGCAGCGGCGTGCAATGCAAGGACATGCGGCTGTTCATCGATGAGCTGATGATGCAGCGCGGCCCTCCAGCAGGTTTTTCAGGCTGTAGGTCACCACACCCAGGATGATCAGGTCATCGTTGTCGGTGACATGCAGTGGCGGGTAATCCGGGTTTTGCGACTCCAGAATCACCACGTCGCCACGCATGTGCAAACGCCGGCAGATCTGCCGTGCATTGAGCGAGGCAACGACGATGTCACCGTGCTCGGCGTACTGGCTGCGGTCGACCACCAGCATGTCCCCGCTGCACATGCCGCCCCCTTGCATACCTTGGTCTTCGATCCTGGCCAGGTAGGCGTGCGGCTCCCGGACCTCGCAAAGCTCGGCAATGGAAACATGCTTCTCGACCACTGGCGATCTGGAGCCCACGGACGACAGCGATATGAACGGAAGCTTAATGCCCCCTGCCGACAACGGGCCAAGGAAGGTAACACTCATGAGACGAGCCTTTTCTGATTAACTGTACACATATACAGTTAATCGTTTATCGGCGGTCAGGTCAATCGCAATGCCCGGCACATCGACAGATGGCGTGGGCCGGAGACCACGCCTGTCAGCGCTCACCTCACAAGCCGTCAGGGCGTTGCATCCCCCTTCGACAACTGCGTAATCAGCGCCACGGTCAGGTAAAGCCTGGGCGCGATGCTCGATAACTCGATGTATTCATCGTCGGCGTGCAGACCCGCGCCGACCACGCCCATGGTTTCGAGCACCGCAGGCTTCGCACTGCCCGGTACATAGGCATAGCCCGCGTCGGTACCGAAACGCATGGCAATCGGCTCCAGAGTGCGGCCTGTTTTCTGGTAGAGCGTCTGCGCGGTTTTCGCCAGCTGTTCGGAGCCAGGGTTTCTGGCCAGCGGCGGTCGGCCTTTTTCCATTCGCAAGGTCACTTCGGTGCCATCGACCAGCGTCTTCTTCACGATCTTTTGTCCATCAGCCAGTACCCGGTCGCTCTCGCTGAGGTCGGAATAGCGCATGTCCGCCTCGGCCGACGCGCTGGATGGAATGATGTTGCGCTTCTCCCCGCCCTTGATCAGCGTCCAGTTGACGGTCGTGCCTTTGCCCGGGTCGCCGAGGTCCTTGAGCTGCAGCAGCTGATGCGCCAGCTCGATGGCCGCATTGCGCCCGGCCTCTGGAGCGGAGCCTGCGTGTGACGATTTGCCTTTGACGTCGAGAAGCAAGCCATTGATGCCGTTGGTGGCGACAGTGACGGCATCCTTGTCAGGCGGCTCGTACGAAAACACGTAGTCATGCTGGCGAGCGAGTTCGGCGATGACTTTTTTCGAGCCGCTGGAGCCGGTCTCCTCGTCCGGGTTGAAGAGCACAGTGAGCGTGCCGAACTCCTTGAACTGCTCATCCTGCAACAGCTGCAGCGCATGCAGAATCATCGCCACGCCACCCTTGGCATCTGCCACCCCGGGACCATAGGCGCGCTCGCTATCGAGCCTGAAGGGACGCTTGGCGGCGGTGCCCGGCCCGAACACCGTGTCGTAGTGGACCATCAACAGAAAAGAGCGTGTGCCGTTGCCTTTGAAAGTGCCGACGATATTGTTCCCCGCCGAAGGCTCTGCCGGCGTGGTGGAGACTTCCGCGCCCAGCGCCTTGAGACGTTCGACCAGCATCGCGCTGACGGTCTTCAGCCCGTGTGCCTGGCCGGTGCCTGTGTCGATATCGACCAACTGCCGGACAGTGTCGAGGTAGGCCGGCTGTTCGGCCTGGGCTTTTTTCAGCAACTGATCGGGTGACAGCTCGGCGGCGTTGGCAGCCATGGAAAACAGGCCCATGGAAACCAGGGAAAGTCCGATTGCGGCAGTGATGGGGAAGCGTCGTGAATGCATGCTGGTTCCTTCAGATGATCGCGAGTTGAACAGCATCTTTACCCCAATGCGCCGCTCGACGCCACAGGCGAGGCTTGTGCAGAAAATATGTATGAGAATGTAACTGATAGTGATTAGCGTTTAGTAAAGCGCAAAAAAGTTGTTAGTCTCGCCCCGCCGCTGCCCGTCACCACTGTTGCGACAGGCACGCCATCTGCGACATGTACTGCCACGTCCTCAGCCCTTGCAGGAATGACCCTAATGCTTCGTCCGTTTCTCCCTTCGCTGACCGGTCTTATAGTCCTCGGGCTTTCAGCCACCGCTGTGGCAGCCCCCGTTCAACTCGATCTGCCCGCACAACCGCTCTCCAGGTCGCTGACACAACTGAGTCAGGCAAGCGGCCTGCAGATATCAGTTGATGACTCCCTGATTGCAAGCAAGCAGGCCCCGGCAGTCAGAGGCAGCCTGGAACCGGCTCAGGCATTGAGCCGAATACTGCTGGGCAGCGGCCTTGATGCGCGGGTGCAGGGCAATGCCGCGAAGGTGTTCCAGCCAGCCAGCAATGGCCCCATGACGCTGGGCAACGTGGATATCAGCGCTCAAACGGGAATCGCTGGAATGGCCACTACGGAAGGCAGCGGCTCGTATACGACCGGATCGATGAACAGCGCGACCAAACTGCCTCTCTCGATTCGCGAGACGCCGCAGTCGGTGAGCGTGATCACCCGCCAGCGCATTGAAGATCAAGGCATGAACGACCTCAATGATGTGGTCAAATATGCACCCGGCGTCACACTGCGCAAGTTCGGCTCGGACCGCCAGCAGTTTCTGGCGCGCGGCTTTGCCATCGATAACCTGATGTATGACGGTCTGCCGACAATCGTCAGCACCTTTACACTGGACACCATTTCCGGTGCCGATCTGGCGCTGTACGACCGCGTCGAGGTGGTTCGTGGGGCGACGGGGCTGATGACCGGCGCGGGCAGTCCATCGGCGACGCTGAACCTGATCCGCAAGCGTCCTACCGCGACTCCGCAAGTCAGCGTGACTGCCAGTGCAGGGAGTTGGGACCGTTACCGTACCGAAGTGGACGCGTCGAACCGGCTCAACGATTCCGGTACGTTGCGCGGCCGCGTGGTGACGGCCTATGAAACGGGCAACAGTTTTGTCGATGAGCGCCATAAAGAGCGCCAGACGTTCTATGGCGTACTGGAAGCCGATCTCAGCGATTCGACCACGTGGACCATCGGAGCCTCGAAACAGCGCGATGACGCGACCTCCGACTGGGGCAGCCTGCCGTCCGGTCCGAACGGCGAGAATCTTGGCCTGCCGCGCTCCACGTTCCTGAGCAACGACTGGGCCTACTGGGACAGGCAGAACGTCAGCCTCTTCACTGACCTGACCCATCATTTCGACAACGGCTGGAGCAGCAAGCTGGCAGCGACCAGAATCTGGGCGGAGTCCGACATGTACTCCAACTACCTGACCGCCAACGGCACCGGCTACGGCCAGGCAGCCGGCCAGTACGACACCACGGATGTGCAGACCAGTCTCGACGGCTCACTGTCGGGCCCGTTCCAGCTGTTTGGCCGAGAGCATGAGCTGATGCTCGGGGTCAGTCGTCGCGAAGAGAAGTTTGACCAGAAAGGCGGTTTCTACGGCTCCACGCCAATCGATATCTACCACTTCAATCCCAATGTGATTGCAAAACCAGACCCTGCCACGCGCACTGCCTATGTCAGCCAGAACACCGCCACCGAGGAAGGTGTCTACGCTGCTGCGCGTTTCAACCCGATTGATCCGTTGCACCTTATCGTCGGCAGCCGGGTGAGCTGGTACGACTACCAGAATCGTTCGGCCAATAATGGTGACTACAAGGTCATACGCGAAGTCACGCCCTACGCCGGTGTTGTCTATGACCTGAACGACACCTACTCGGCCTACGCCAGCTATACAGAGATCTTCAAGCCGCAAAACCAGCTGGACGCGGGAGGCGGCGTGCTTGACCCGATGACCGGCGAAAGTTATGAGATCGGTCTGAAAGGCGAGTACTTCGACGGCGGCCTGAATGCCTCGCTGGCAGTCTTCGACATGACCCAGGAAAACCGCGCGTATGCCATCGTCAACCCGCCAGCCACCTGCCAGCAGCAGAATCGCGTCTGTTACGAAGCCGCCGGAGAAGTGCGCAGCCGGGGTATCGACGCAGAAATCACCGGCCAGCTGACACCTGACTGGCAGGCCTCTGCCTCCTACACACTGGTGTTGAGCCAGTACGTGAAGGACCGGACCAATGACAAGGGCGACCTGTTTGCGCCCAACCAACCGAAACACCTGTTCAAGGCAGCAACGTCCTATCACCTGCCCGGCAACCTGAACAAATGGCGCGTGGGCGCAGATGTCCTGGCACAAAGCGAGACGTACAATCGGGTCGGCAACGGTCACTCCGTGCAGGATGCCTATGCGGTCGTGGGCCTGATGGCAGGCTACCGGTTCGACGAGCACTGGGACGCGCGAGTCAACCTCAACAACGTATTCGACGAAAAATACTGGCAAGGCATTCCGCTGGCCACCGGCAGCGGCGTGTACGGCGACCCGCGCAATCTGATGGTCTCGCTGAAGTGGTCGCTGTGAATCCTGCAGCATGCAGGTCGCTCTAAAGAGCTTAAATTCATATAAAGGGAACAAGCAGTCGGTGCGAGGCTCAAAACAGTCTAGACAAAGGTATTCACGACAATGCCGTCCCTCAAGGCCTATCATCGACAGCAGTAAACGCTGCGGCCTTGAGTGGTCGGCAGCGCTCGGGTAATGTCATCCAACCGCACAGGACAGAGCACGCTCATGACTTCCAAGCTGGATCAACTCAAGAAATTCACCACCGTTGTTGCTGACACCGGCGACTTCGGCGCAATCAAGAGCCTCAAGCCTCAAGATGCAACCACCAACCCTTCTCTGCTGCTCAAGGCAGCTTCGAGCGAAAGCAATAAAGCGATGCTCGAAGAGGCATTCGCCCGTGGCAAAGGCGACATAGGCCTGGCCTGCGACCATTTCGCAGTGGCCATCGGTCAGGAGATTCTCAAGGTCGTACCCGGCCGAGTGTCCACTGAAGTGGACGCCCGACTGTCCTTCGACACCAACGCGCTGATCGAACGCAGTGAACGCCTGATCGGCCTTTACAACGCTGCCGGTGTCGAAAACGATCGTGTGCTGGTGAAGCTTGCCTCCACCTGGGAAGGTATCCGCGCCGCCGAATACCTTGAGAAGAAAGGTATCCAGACCAACCTGACGTTGCTGTTTTCCTTTGCCCAGGCTGTGGCTTGCGCCGAGGCTGGCGTCTTCCTGATTTCGCCGTTCGTGGGCCGTATCTACGACTGGTACAAGAAGTCGACAGGCACCGATTACACCGGTGCAGAAGACCCGGGCGTGCAGTCGGTAACGCGCATCTACAATTATTACAAGTCCAACGACTTCAAGACTGTCGTGATGGGTGCCAGCTTCCGCAACCTTAATCAGATCGAACAGTTGGCCGGTTGTGATCGCCTGACCATCAGCACCGAGCTGCTCAAGCAATTGGCCGAAGACACCGGCATACTGGAGCGCAAGCTTGCTCCGGGCAATAATGCAGGTGAGCCACGTCAGAGCCTGACCGAGAGCCAGTTCCGCTGGAACTCCAACGAAGATGCCATGGCCACCGAGAAACTGGCCGAAGGCATTCGTCAGTTCGCTCGCGATCAGGAAAAACTGGAAGCGCTGCTTCCTGCCAAAAAAGCGTGATACGAAAAAAGGGCGGCACCCTCACGGGTGTCGCCCTTTCTGCTGCCTGCGATTTGGAGCAGCGGCCTAGCGCTGACCTTCCAGTGCGTTGACCAGATCATGGAACGCTTCACGATTCGAGTCGTTGAGGCCCATGAGGATCTTGTGCGCTTCAAGCACCTTGGCTTTCACCACTTCTTCGCACTGGTCCTGTGACGGCAGATCAGTCAGGCACTCAGGCCGCGGCAGAGGCCGGTCAACGATGTTGAAGACCTGATCAAAGCCCATCGACTGCAACAGGCGCGTGATGTCCTCGTGAGTGGTCACGAGGGTCGGCAACAGGCCCACCTTCTGGCGCGACAGAATCGACAGTTTGGCCAGCAGGCCAAGCGTAGTGCTGTCAATGCTGCGTGTCTCGGTCAGATCAATGACCACCGCCGAAAAATTCAGCGCAGTGAAGATGCGCTCGATAGTGGCATCCAGGGCCGAACACAGCGTCAACCGCACTTCACCCACGAACTTGAGAACGAAGGTGCCTTCCTGCTCGGCGAACTGGATTCTACCGGTACTCATTCAAGATTCCTGCTTAACACTAACAAGGCGATATCATCCGGCATCTCCCCTAGCGTTGCCAATTCAAAAACCCGCTGCAAGCCATCCAGGCTGCCGCCAGCCGTCTTGACCAATTCGGGAAGGACGGCTTCTTTCTCTTTGAGTGTATCACCGGGTAACAAGTCCAGTATGCCATCAGACAGCATGGTCAGACTAAAGGACTCGGGCAGATCGATTTCATGATCCTGGTAGGTGGCCTCGTTGAACAACCCGACCGGCAGCCCACGACCTTCCAGATAATGCGCCTGCCCTTCGGAATACAACACAGGCAATGGCAGATGTCCGCCCACTGCGTACGTCAGTTTACCTGACTCTTCGTCGATGACACCGCCGACCATCGTAACGTGCTTGCCCAGCTTGCAACTGATAAGGCCGCGGTTGATATGTCCCAGCACATCCGACGGCTTGAATTCCGGAAGCGTTCCGCCACGCTTGGATTCGAACAGCAGCCGCGTGGTCATGAACTTCAGCAGCACGGTAATGAACGCTGATGACGCACCATGCCCTGAAACATCGGCGAGATAGAAGGCAACGCGCCGTTCATCAACCCTGAAATAATCGACAAAATCGCCGGACAGATACAACGACGGAATAATCTGGTGCGCAAATTTGAACGCGTCAATCGACCACGGTGTGATCGGCAACATGTTCATCTGCACTTGCCGACCCGCGTCCTGGTCTTCCTGCAACAGGTGAAGGCTGGCTTCGAGTTCGCGATTGGCCTTTTCCAGCTTTTCGCGGTAGACCTGATTTTCAGTGAGCAGGCGGGCCCTATCCAGCGCACGACGCACTGAATGCTCGAGTACGGCAAGATCTTCGAGAGGCTTGATCAGGTAGTCGGCAGCGCCAAGGCGCAAGGCCTCGACTGCATCGCTCATCACACCCGCGCCGGAAACGACGATGACAGGCGTCTGCGGAGCAATGGCCGTGACCTGACGGATCAGCTCAAGCCCGCCCATCTGTGGCATGCGTAGATCGCAGACCACCAGATCGGGGTTCTCCTGCTCGAATATCTGAATTCCCTGCAAGCCGTTACTCGCTTGCAGAACGCTGAAGCCACTGTCTTCAAGGTAGGCGGCAAGGCTTGCGCGCACTACGTCGTCGTCATCGATAATCAGCAGCTTGGCACTGGTTTTTGGCATGGGGGCAAACGGCGCCAGATCAGGTTGGCGTAGGCAGCCCGGGATTACCGGAAGCCGCTTACTGGATTCGCTTCTAGCCTCTCCGCAATAACACGCAACAACTTGATAAGTCTGTCGTGTTTCAGAGGTGCCCTTCAAGGCGCAGACGGTACTCCCATCCGACGGGTGTTTCAAGCATGCTCCCACCCTCACTTTGCGCTCTTTACATCGCAAATCACCCAGAGTTATAAGAACTCACAAATCAGCAACTAAAACGAAGGACTGTACATGAGTCGAAATGATCGCGACTACGAGGAAAAGCGGGATTACATCCGCATGCGCGTCGATGCAGACGTCAACCTGATCCACGCCGGTCAGGTGATTCCCGCCGTATGCATTGACCTTTCCAGCTCTGGCATGCAGGTTCAGGCGCCACGCTCGTTCCAGGTCGGAGACAAACTCAGCGTGCGCATTGACTCTGACCATCCTGCGCTCAAGGGGCTTGAAGCCGAAACCGAGGTGGTTTGGGTGAATGATGAAGAAGGTGGCGGACAGAAACTGGGGCTTTCAATCCTCTCTATGAAGTGAAAGCAGACGGAACCGGTTCACACTTTTACAAAATAATAAAGGCGACCCCGGGGTCGCCTTTATTGATTCATACAGAGGCAAAGTAGCGATTAAAAATCGTCTTCGACCTTGCCATCCTTGACCTTGAACTCGCGGTTCTGCAAATAGGCATTGCGAATGAAGGTGTAGCGATCGCCACTGACCATGCGCTCGGCAGACAGCAGGCTGGCCCGCGTATCGACCAGATTGACGCCCAGCGCCGTGTTACGGGTCGGGACGTGATCGATGTAGCGGTAGGGCGAGGTGTAGGTGTCCGGGTACTTGGCGAATGCATCACGTACGGTGCTTGGCCCCAGCAACGGAATGACCACGAACGGGCCGCTCGGCACGCCCCAGTAGCCCAGCGTCTGGCCGAAGTCTTCATCGTTGCGTTGCAGGCCCATGCGGGTGCCCACGTCGATGAAGCCCAGCAGGCCGAAAGTGGTGTTGACGATCAGGCGTGCGGTATCGACGCCAGCCGCTTCAGGCTTGGCCTGCAGCACGTTGTTCGCCAGGTTGCCGACATCACCGATGTTGCTGAAGAAGTTATGGATACCGTCTTCGACGAATTGCGGCGCGATGTACTGATACCCCTTGGCCAGCGGCTTGAGCGTGTAGGCATCAAGGGTATCGTTGAAGGTAAAAATGGAACGGTTGATACCTTCCCATGGATCGTCCTCGGCGGCCTGAACGGCTACCGGAAGCAGCGCCATGCCTGCACACAGGGACAATTGCACCAAACGTTTGATAAAGCCTGCACCGGTCACGGGCATAGCTGACACTCCTGATCGAGATATCGAAATAATGACGCGGGTGCTACGCCCCACACGCTAGGACAGGGAGTATAAAGCCTTCTGTCGAGAATAAGGCAGGTCTGTCAGCAAAGGGTTCCGCATAAACTCCGTCATCGCACATTCATCGAAGTGTCACAAAAGATCGGTAGCGTTTCTCGATATTTCAGAGAGATCCTCATGCTCGCCCCGGTCCTCACGCCTCTGCCAACCTTCCCTGCCCTGCTGTTCGGCCTCAGCGGCTGCCTGGTGGACTTCGGCGCGCAGGCCGCAAACTCGCGCGCACCCGGCCATGAACACACGCAGTTCACACCGGGTGCAAAGGCTATTCTGCAGACGCTACGCGACCAGAGCATGCCTTGCGCCTGGCTCGATGAGCTGCCTGATAGCTTAAGTGCCGCACTGGCCGTGCCGGTGAGTGAATGGATGATTCCCGCCCCCCGTCCGACCGCAGGCTGGCCCGCCCCGGATGCCTGCTGGATGGCATTGATGGCCCTGAAAGTCAGTCAGCTGGATGGCTGCGTACTGATCAGCGGCGACCCGCGCCTGTTGCAGTCCGGGCTGAACGCCGGGCTGTGGACCATTGGCCTGGCATCCTGCGGACCGCTGTGCGGGCTCTCGCCTTCTCAATGGCAGGCTCTCAGCGATGCCGAACGCGAACAGCGACGCGCGCAGGCCACACTCAAACTCTATTCGCTGGGGGTGCATTCGGTGATCGACCACCTGGGCGAACTGGAATCCTGCCTGGCCGACATTGCCCTGCGACGCAGCAAGGGCGAAAAACCCTGATACATATGCACACGGGCGCTGACTGGATTAGTCTTGATTGAACATGGACCTTTAGCTCTTCGGCGAAGTCCATGAGACAGACTTATCAATCAAGGAGCACGTCATGCCCGCCCGCGAACTGCAAGAACAACTCAATACCCTGCGCGAGCAACTGGAGCATAACCCGCCGATGTCAGAGTCCGAGCGGGAAGACCTGCGCGAACTCATGAAACAAATTGAAACTAAAATCGAGCTGGAACAGGCCACTCACGAGCAGGACAGCAGCTTGGCTGATAACGTGAATCTGGCCGTCGAGCGTTTCGAGCTGGAGCATCCGACCATTGCTGGCACCTTGCGCAACATCGTGCAGACGCTGGGCAATATCGGAGTCTGATCGGGTAATGCCGCTCTGCTGGCTCTGCGTCCGGCCGCTGATGCGCGGTGCGACGCGGAGCCTCGGCACTACTGACACCTATCGTTCCACACGCTCCGCTTGGGAATGCCGTTCCAGACGCTCTGCGTCCACTCCCCGCGCTCAAAAAAATACTACTGCCTCGCCAGCCTGCGATTGTCCACGTCGAGCGTTTCAGTGCTGCGGTACGGGTTGATGTCCAGACCACCGCGGCGCACATAGCGTGCATACACGGTGAGCTTCTCCGGCTTGAGCAAGCGCTGCAGGTCGAGGAAGATTCTTTCCACACATTGCTCATGAAAGTCCGAGTGCTGACGGAAGCTGACGATATACGCCAGCAGGCTGGCGTGATCCAGCGCTGCACCGCGATACTCGACCACTACGCTGCCCCAGTCAGGCTGGCTGGTGACCGGGCAGTTGGATTTGAGCAGATGACTGTGCACGCTCTCCTCCACCACCTGCGAATCATCACAACGCAGCAACTCGGGTTGCGGTCGGTCGTAGCTGCTCACCGAGATGTCCAGGTCGTCGATACACATGCCCGGTAGCGCCGCGACACCTTCTTCTTCGATTTCCGCCAGGCTGCGAATACGCACGCCGACCGGCTTGCCCGCAGCAGCCGACAGGTCCTGTTCGAGGGTGGTCTGCAGCTGTTCGACGCTCGCAAAAGCCGTCTGATTCAACGAATTGAGGTACAGCTTGAAGGACTTCGATTCGATGATGTTCGGCGATTCGGCAGGGATACTGAACTCACCAATGGCCACCACCGGCTTGCCGGAAGGCAGCAGCCACGACAGCTCGTAGCAGTTCCAGAAATCGACACCCTGATAGGGCAGCGTCTCAGCGGTGAGCCCAAGCTCGGCCCATTTCGCGGCACGAGGAATCGGGAACAACAGCGACGGCGTGTAGGTGGCGATGTACTCACTGGACTTGCCCAGCGGCGAGTGTTCGGCTGCGGGATGCATGGCGATACCTGGATCATGAATTAACGCGGCGAGTTTATAGCGTTTGCGTGGGGCTTTCAGCGAAAATCCGCTCTGCCCCGCCCCCCTCGCGGACCACACTGCGGCCTCAACGAGGGTGGCTCAGGCCCGATCACTCGTAACGCAGCGCGTGCGCCGGCTGGATCTGGGCGGCGCGCCATGCGGGGTAGATGGTCGCCAGAAAGCTCAGGATAAACCCGGCACTGCAGATCAGCAGCACGTCACCGGCCTGCAGTTCGGAAGGCAGGTTGCTGATGAAATACACATCGGAACTGAAGATGTGCTGGCCGCTGACCCGCTCGATCCAGCCCACCAGACTGCTGACGTTCAGCGCCGCAATAATCCCCAGGATGCCGCCGATCAACGTACCAACGATGCCGATGACGGTGCCCTGAACCACGAAGATCGCCATGATCTGCCGCGGCGTGGCGCCGATGGTGCGCAGGATGGCGATGTCTGCGCCCTTGTCGTTGACCACCATGATCAGCGTGGCAATGATGTTGAACGCTGCCACGGCAACGATCATCAGCAGCAACAGACCGATCATGGTCTTTTCCATCTTCATGGCACTGAACAGGCTGCCCTGGGTGTGGGTCCAGTCATCGGCGCGATAGCCATCACCCAGACCGGCGGCGATGGCGGTGGACACCTGAGGCGCCTTGTACAGATCCTTTAGCGCCAGTCGCACGCCTTGAACCTGATTGGGCTGCCAGCGTTGCATCTGTGCCGCATCGGCGATGTTGATCAGGCCCATCGAACCATCCAGCTCGGCACCGACCTTGAAGATACCCACGACGGTCAAGCGTTGCAGGCGCGGCGTGATGCCGCCAGGGGCGCTGCTGACTTCCGGCACGATCAGGGTCAGCTTGTCGCCGATGCTCAAGCGAAAGCGGCGCGCGGTGATATCACCGAGCACTACACCGAACTCGCCCGGCTTGAGGTCTTCGAGACTTCCGCGGGTGATGTGTTGCGTGACGATCGACACCTCATGTTCCAGTGCCGGGTCGACACCGCTGATCTGGATCGGCTGCATCGAGCCCTTGTAGGACAGCATGCCTTCCATGTCGGTGAACGGCACGGCAGCGGTGACTTCAGGATTTTTCAGCGCAGCGTCGGCCAGCGGTTTCCAGTCATCCACCGGGGTGGTGCCGGCAATGACCGCGTGCGGCACCATGCCGAGAATCCGCGAGCTCATTTCCCGCTGGAAACCGTTCATGACCGACAGCACCACGATCATCGCCAGGACACCGAGTGCCAGACCGATCATCGAGGTCATCGAAATGAACGAGATGAAGCTTTTGCGGCGTTTGGCGCGGGTATAGCGCATGCCGATGAAGATGGGTAACGGTCTGAACATTCGCGAAGCACCGTGGAAAAATACACCGTATAAAAACTGGAACCCGACGCGATGAATTGCGCCGGGCCGGGTCGATCAGGCCTCGACGAGGCGGCCGTCTTCCAGACGCAGGACACGGTCCATTTGCCGCGCCAGACTCATGTCGTGAGTCACGATCAGAAACGCCGTGCGCGACGATGTGCTCAGTTCACGCATCAGGTCCTGAATGCCCTGCGCCGTGTGGTGATCGAGGTTACCGGTTGGCTCGTCAAGCATCACCAGACCCGGCTGATTGATCAAGGCACGGGCAATCGCCACACGCTGACGCTCGCCACCGGAAAGCTCCGACGGCTTGTGCGCCAGACGATGACCGAGGCCGACACGCTCCAGCAATGCGGTGGAACGCTTGCGGGCTTCGGGGATCGGCGTGCGGCCGATCAACAAAGGCATGCAGACGTTTTCAAGCGCGGTGAATTCGGGCAGCAGGTGGTGGAACTGGTAGACGAAACCCAACGCCCGGTTACGCAACAGGCCGCGAGCCTTTTCGCCCAGCGCCGACAACTCTTCACCTGCCAGCCAGACACTGCCTTCGGACGGCGTGTCCAGCCCGCCCAGCAGGTTGAGCAAGGTACTTTTGCCCGACCCCGAACTGCCGACGATCGCGACACGCTCGCCAGGGTGCAACTCCAGCTGCAGACCGGACAACACCACCACGGACTCCGGGCCTTCCTCGTAGGATTTACCCAGGTTGCGGCAACTCAATACTGCTTTATCAGACATGCCCGACTCACTCATAACGTAACGCCTCCGCCGGCTGGGTGCGCGCAGCACGCCAGGCGGGATACAGGGTGGCGAGGAAACTCAGGACCAACGCCGCACCGCAGACCTGGAACACGTCCTGGGCCATCAGTTGCGAAGGCAGGTAATCAATGAAGTAGACGTCGGCATTGAGAAACTTGTGGCCGATCAGCCCTTCGAGTGCAGAAATGGCAGCACTGACATTGAGCGCCGCGAGAATACCCAGTGCCGCGCCGATCAGCGTACCGACCACGCCGATCACCGTACCCTGGACCATGAATATCGCCATGATCTGTCGCGGGGTAGCGCCCAGAGTACGCAGAATGGCAATGTCGCCCTTCTTGTCATTGACCACCATCACCAGCGTGGAAATGATGTTGAAGGCCGCCACCGCCACGATCAGCAGCAGCAACAGACCGATCATGGCTTTTTCCATGCGGATGGCCTGGTACAGGTTGCCGTGGGTGCGCGTCCAGTCACGCGAGTAGAAATTGTTTTCGCCCAGCTTCTGCGCGATTTCCCACGAGGTACGGGGCGCCGCGAACAGATCGTCGAACTTGAGACGCAGCCCCTGCACCTGATTGGGCTTCCAGCGGTGCAGGCGACCCAGGTCATCCAGGTTGGTCAGCCCCAGGAAACCGTCGATTTCGCCAGCGCCGACGTGAAAGATGCCGGTCACTTCGAAACGTTTCATGCGTGGGAACATCCCGGCGGGCGTCACCGTCACCTCGGGGGCGACGAAAGTCAGCTTGTCACCAATGCCGACGCCCAGCTTGGCCGCAGCCTTGTCGCCGATCATGATGCCGAAGCTGCCGGGCGACAGGCTGTCGAGCCGGCCCTGCTTGATGAAGTGGTCAATGATCGAGACCTTGCGCTCTTCAGTCGGGTCTATACCGTTGAGCAGCACTTTCTGCACCTTGCCGTCGTGGGTCAGCAAGCCCTGCATCTGGGTGAACGGCGCAACGGCCAGCACCTGCGGGTTTTCCTGAACCTTCGCAGCCAGACCGCGCCAGTCGGTGATCGGATCAGCGGATTCGATGGTCGCGTGCGGCACCATGCCGAGCACGCGGGTACGCATTTCGTGATCGAAACCATTCATCACCGATAACACGACTATCATGACCACAACGCCCAGGGCGAGGCCGATCATGGAGGTCAGGGAGATGAAGGAAACAAAATGATTGCGTCGCTTCGCACGGGTGTAGCGCGTGCCGACAAATACAAAAAGAGGTCTGAACATGTAGGAATTTGTTCGCAGGAATGAGGACGTCCGTGTGGCGGGCCTTGACGTGCAGCTTTACACTCGAAACTCTCTGACCACCGCCGCTAGCTTGGGTTCGCCATGTCGACATTAGATGAAGCAGGACGCCGCGAATACTACCGTATCGACGACAGCGTCGCACTGGAAATTAACCCCCTGTCTGCCGCCGACCAGGCAAGCCAGGATGCCATGCAGGACACCTCGACGCTGTTCGACCTGCTCAGCGAGCTGCACGTCAGCGAGTTCGAGTCGCAGCATTTGATGCGCCAGCTCGACGAGCGCGACCGCGTACTGAACAGTTTTCTCAAGTCGCTGAGCAAGCGCATCGACTTGCTGGGCGAAGTGGTTGCCCACACCGCACTGGGCAAGCTGGGTGCTCCCCAGCCGGTCAAACTGTCCGAAGGCGGCATTCAGTTCAATTCGCAACAGGCTTTTGCAGTCGGCGAACAACTGTCGATCAAGATGGTGCTCATGCCCCAGGCCGCAGGTTTGATGCTGCGCGCCAGGGTCTGCCAGTGCGACACGCTGGCAGACGGCAATTTCGATATCAGTACCGAGTTCGTCAATCTCCCGGACGCCCAGCGCCAGCTACTCGCCCGCCACGTGTTGCAGCGTCAGGCTCAGCAGCGACGTCAGGCGCTGGAACAGGGCCAGCCATCCGGAAACTGAACGCCCTGCCCCTTTATCACTATCAGTAGCAGCCAGGAGTAAACGTGACCCTTATCTACGGCCACCGCGGCGCCAAGGGCGAAGCACCGGAAAACACCCTGACCAGCTTTCAGGAATGCCTCAAGCACGGCGTGCGCCGCTGTGAACTGGACCTGCATCTTTCAAAGGATGGAGAGTTGATGGTCATTCATGACCCGACCCTCAAGCGCACCACCGACCGACGCGGCAAGGTCAACGAACACCTGGCAGCCGATCTGGTGACGTACGACGCGCGCAAGGGTGGTCCTGGCTGGGTCTCGCCGTGCCCGATTCCACGTCTGGAAGAACTCTTCGAACAATGCGATTTCGAGCACTGGCAGTTGGAAGTCAAAAGCGCTTCACGTACTCGCGCCGCCAATACCGTGCTGGCGATTCGTGAAATGGCTCAGCGCCATGGCGTGCTGGACAAGGTGACGATCACCTCCAGCTCTCGCGAAGTGCTGCGCGCCGCCCTGGACCTGACGCCGGACATCTCGCGCGGGCTGGTAGCCGAGTACGCCTGGCTCGACCCGTTGAAGGTCGCCCAGAGCTACGGCTGTGAAATTCTGGCATTGAACTGGACACTGTGTACCCCGGAGCGTCTGCAGAAAGCACAGCGTCAGGGCCTGCATGTGTCGGTGTGGACAGTCAACGAGCCTGCACTGATGCGCAGGCTCGCTGATTTCGGCGTCGACAGCCTGATTACAGACTTTCCCGGTTTGGCCACCGCCACGCTCGGGAATCACTGAAATCGGTCTCCCCGGCCGGCTCAGGCCACCGGCCGGAGTCGCTTAAAAAAGCCGGTTGAGGCCGTCGTATGCAGCTACCCGATAGGCTTCGGCCATGGTCGGGTAGTTGAACGTGGTGTTGACGAAGTACTTCATGGTGTTCGCTTCACCCGGCTGGCTCATGATTGCCTGACCGATGTGCACGATCTCGGACGCCTGGTCACCGAAGCAATGCACACCCAGCACCTCGAGCGTCTCGCGGTGGAACAGGATCTTCAGCATCCCGACCCGCTCCCCGGAAATCTGCGCACGCGCCATGCCCTTGAAGAATGCCTTGCCCACTTCGTAAGGCACCTTGGCCTGAGTCAGTTCGTGTTCGTTCTTGCCGATCGAGCTAATCTCGGGAATGGTGTAGATCCCGGTCGGCACATCGTTGACATATCGCCAGCTGCCATTGTCGACCATGCTGCCCGCTGCCGAACGACCCTGGTCGTAAGCAGCACTGGCCAGGCTTGGCCAACCAATCACGTCGCCTGCCCCATAGACGTTGGAAACGCTGGTGCGGTAGGTCTCGTCCACTTCGATCTGACCACGGCCGTTGGCCTTCAGCCCGATGTTCTCGAGGCCCAGCTTGTCGGTGTTGCCGGTACGGCCGTTGCACCACAGCAAGGCATCGGCCTTGATCTTCTTGCCGGACTTGAGGTGCAGGATAACGCCGTTATCCAGACCCTCGACCTTCTCGTATTCCTCGTTGTGGCGAACCATCACGTTGTTGTTGCTGAAGTGATAGCTCAGCGCCTGGGAAATTTCCGAATCCAGGAAACTCAGCAACTGGTCACGGTTGTCCACCAGTTCGACCAGCACGCCAAGGCCACTGAAGATCGAGGCGTATTCGCAGCCGATCACACCGGCGCCATAGATGATCAGCTTGCGCGGGGTATGGCCCAGGCTGAGGATGGTGTCGCTGTCGTAGATGCGTTTGTGACTGAAATCGATATCGGCCGGCCGATAAGGGCGCGAGCCGGTGGCGATGATGATCTGGTTGGCCACCAGCTTTTCCACCACACCGTTGGTGCAGACCACGTTGACGCTGGTCTCGTCGGCAAAACTGCCGGTACCGAAGAACACGTCGACGCGGTTGCGGGCGTAGTAACTGGTGCGCGAGGCCACTTGCTTGGAGATGACCATTTCGGCGTTTTTCAACACATCCGGAAACGAAAACCAGCGTGGCTCGCCGATGGCACGAAACATGGGATTGGTGTTGAACTGAATGATCTGCTTGACCGAGTGACGCAGGGCCTTGGACGGGATGGTGCCCAAATGGGTGCAGTTGCCGCCCACCTGCCGACGGCTGTCGACCATGGCGACCTTGCGCCCCGCCTTGGCGGCGTTCATTGCCGCGCCTTCTCCGGCAGGGCCGGAACCCAGTACCACTACGTCGTAGTTGTAGACAGCCATGCGTACTCCTTTAAACAGACCGAGGCGCCACTTTGGCATCTCTGGCTAAATCACGCGGCGCAGTCTAGCGCTGCACCGAGGCGGCGAACATTAACCCTTGGTCGCGTCGAAGGCCAATTTTTGTCAGCACGTGGTGCCAGTGACCGGATAATCCGGCCCGCTGACTTAACGCGGCTGCTCCACAACCAGACGATCGAACGACGCATTGCTGCGGATGATAAAGCGCTTATCGGCACGAATCACAAAAAAAGCAGGGATTTTATGTTCTTGCGCATAATTCCAGCCGCGCTGAGGGCCGAGAATCAACAGCAGGGAGGACAGGCCGTCAGCCATCAGCGCCGAGGGATGAATGACCGTCACCGACGCCAGACTGTGGCTGATCGGCTTGCCGGTCAAGGCATCGAGCGTATCGGAAATGCGCCACCCGTCATGGTCGATGTAGCGCCGAAAATCGCCCGACGTAGAAACGGCGTAGCCCTCGAGCGGAAAGACTTTTTGCGTGACATTGCCATCATCGAGCGGCGCGTCCAGGGTCACCCGCCAGGGCGAGCCGTCGGGCTTGAGCCCGCTGACTTTAAGCTCACCCGTGGCCTGCACCAGATAATCGTGCAAACCGAATGCGTCCATCCGTTCGCTGATGCGATCCACCGCATAGCCGGCGGCGATGCTGTTGAGGTCCACCTGCACGGCGGCGCTCTTGCACAACCGGTCACCGACGATGCGCAGGTTGCGATAACCGACCAGCGCTTGAGTCCGGGCCAGCTGCCGCACCAGCGGCATCCGCTCGAACAGCGTATGAGGCCCCAAACCCCACAGGTCCATCAACGGCTTGACGGTCAGATCGAAGGCTCCGTCACTCTCCTGCGCCAGCTGTTCGCCCACGCCGATCATTTTCAAGACCGGCTCCGGCATCACCTGGCAGCTATTGGCAGGCAATGCATTGAAGCGTTCGATATCCGAATCCGTGCGCCAGAGCGACATCTGCTGATCGACCTCGGCCAGAATCGCTTCAACCTGGGGACGCACAGCCGCAGGCTCAGGCTGCCCGGAAGCGCGCACATACACCACGGAATAATGGCTGCCCATGGTGGGGCCGCCAAAGCTTTCCAGCTTGCGCTCCTGACCACAACCGCCGCACACCAGCAACACGAGGCACCCTGCAAAATTGCCAAATCTACGCAAACACACGCCCCGCACTATAAAAACCCTTCAGAGTGACTTGCTGCCCTTGGCGAACAAGACAGAAAAGCGTCCATAACCTGCCCTGACACACAGTGAATCGCCCCGATACGAGGCCGACCGGCATATTGAGTAGCCGAAGGCGACTTATGATCCCTGCGTGGCATGCCTGTTCATCAGGTTTCATCAAATCGACGCACCGCACGATCCTCATCGCCTGTACCTGTCAAGCGTCAGTTAACTGATAGCAAATCGCCGAAACGGTTGTCTTTGAGCCCTGTTACACATACTGTTACAAATGTGCATCGCCAGTTGCACACACGAAATGGCGATGCAAACGGGATAAAAACGACAACGGACTCCAAGCCGACGAGCCTGAGCGAGTAACTAAATGGCCTCCACAACAAGTAAGGGCAAAGCGATCTTTCGCGTTGTCAGCGGTAACTTCCTCGAGATGTTCGATTTCATGGTCTATGGCTTCTACGCCACGGCCATCGCAAAAACCTTCTTCCCTTCCGACAGCGCTTTCGCTTCGTTGATGCTGTCGCTGGCGACCTTCGGCGCAGGCTTCCTGATGCGCCCTCTGGGCGCGATCTTTCTGGGTGCCTACATCGACCGTCACGGACGTCGCAAAGGGCTGATTATCACCCTCGCGATGATGGCAATGGGCACTCTGTTGATTGCCTGCGTGCCGGGCTACGCCACCTTGGGTGTCATCGCACCCCTGCTGGTACTGCTCGGTCGTTTGCTGCAAGGCTTCTCGGCAGGTGTGGAACTGGGCGGCGTTTCGGTGTATCTGGCTGAAATCTCGACACCGGGCCGCAAAGGCTTCTTCGTCAGCTGGCAGTCCGCCAGCCAACAGGCCGCCGTGGTCTTCGCCGGCTTGCTGGGCGTAGGTCTTAACCACTGGCTGAGCCCTGAGCAGATGGGCGAATGGGGCTGGCGCGTGCCGTTCCTGATCGGCTGCCTGATCGTCCCGGCCATCTTCATCATCCGTCGCTCGCTGGAAGAGTCACCGGAGTTCGAAGCGCGCACGCATCGTCCGACGCTGCGTGAAGTGGTGCGTTCCATCGGCCAGAACTTCGGTCTGGTGCTGGGCGGCATGGCGCTGGTGGTGATGACCACCGTGTCGTTCTACCTGATCACTGCTTACACCCCGACCTTCGGCAAGAACGAACTGAACCTGACCGACCTTGAAAGTCTGTTGGTGACGGTCTGCGTGGGCGTGTCCAACTTTATCTGGCTGCCGATCATGGGTTCGTTCTCCGATCGCATCGGCCGCAAGCCGCTGCTGATTGCCGCGACGGTGCTGGCCATCGCCACGGCCTACCCTGCCCTGTCGTGGCTGGTCGCACACCCGAGCTTCGGCAATCTGCTGATGGTCGAGCTGTGGTTCTCGTTCCTGTACGGCTCCTACAACGGCGCAATGGTCGTGGCACTGACCGAGATCATGCCGGTCGAAGTCCGCACCACCGGCTTCTCGCTGGCCTACAGCCTGGCGACTGCAACCTTCGGTGGTTTTACCCCGGCGGCCTGTACTTACCTGATTCACGTACTGGATAACAAGGCAGCGCCAGGCATCTGGCTGACCGGCGCCGCCGTGCTGGGTCTGGTTGCGACGCTGGTACTGTTCCGCAAGGGCGGGCAAAAGCTTGAAGCGCCTGTGGCGGCTTCCGCCAGCTGATTGATCGCTGCATCGCAAAAAAAACCCGGCTCGAGAGTCTCTCGGCCGGGGTTTTGCGTTTTTCAGACCTTGCGTTTCCAGGGCCGGAAACCGAGCCAGAGCAGAATGCCCGGCAATTGCAGGGCAATCATCAACCCCATCGACCACTGCCAGGCCTCGGGTGGATGCCCTGCCCCCTCCGCGACTGGCCACAGATTCAGGACGCCGCCCATCAGCCACTGGAGGAAAAACGCCAGTACGAACACCACCAGATTGAACGACGAACTCACCCTGCCTGCCAGCTGCGGCGACACCGATTGCGCGACGATGGCGTAGTTCATGGTGGTCGAAGTGCCGAAGAAGCTGAAGCCCATGGCAATCAGATAAGGCGATACGGGCAAGCCACTGACCATCAGCATCTGAAAGCCGACAAAGATCACCATACCGGTGCCACAGATCATGATTGGCTGTACGCCGAACCTGCGCAGGTAATCGGTGATCGTGCCGAACGTCAGGGACCCCGCCACCATCGCGATAGCGCCGAACAACAGCACATTGGCCATCCCGGAATCACCCAAACCCGCCATATCGCGTAGCCACGGCCCCATCCACAGTGACAGGACCGACATGTAGATGGCGTGTGCGAACACCGAGTACAGCGCCAGACGCCAGAACGTCCATGACGAGTAGAGCTTGCCGACAGCGGCAAACATATCGGCGTAGCGAGTGTTTTTGCTCTCGTAGGTCCTGGGAACGCTGAGGTGTATGACCACCGCCACACAAAAGGTCAGCAGCGCCAGAATCAGAAACGCCTCTCGCCAGGTCAACCAGCTCAGCAGTGTATGCAAAGGCGTGGTCGACGCCATCGCACCAAGGCCACCGATAGACAACAGGCAGGCGGTACTCAGTGGCAAACGCTCGACCGGCAACCAGATGGCACACGCCTTGATCGCACTCATCAGCGAACCCGCCACCCCCAGGCCAATCAGCCCACGCCCGATCAACAACCCTGTCTCGGTGCTGGAAATACTGAAGATCACCGAGCCGGCGACCGCGAACAGCAGCATCGGCGCCTGAACACTGCGCGGCCCGTAGCGGTCCAGCAGGACGCCGAGCGGAATCTGTGCGGCGGCGAAGGTCAGAAAATACACGCCAGTCAACAACCCCAGACTGCTCGCAGGCAAACTCAGGTCGGCCTGCAGGTCAACGTAGATCACTGCGTTGACGGTGCGAAACAGGTACGAAACGAAATGCCCCAGCCCGAAGGGAATGAAGATCGTCAGAAACAGAAAGAAGAAGCTGCTTTTGAGGGGATGTTGCGAACTATCCAGAGCCGAACTGCTCATCCTTGATACTCCATCGTCCAGAAAATCTGCGCGTGACAGACTCTCACGGTCAGCCATAAAACAAAACGGGCCGAAGCCTGCCTGCGCAGGGTTCGGCCCGTTTATCTGCTGCCCCGGTCAGACCGGGCAGCTCAAGCGTTCAACGTTTACTGCGGGAAGGCTGGCGGATTGACGTCTGCCATGTCTTCCATCACGCGAACCACCTGATGGCTGTAACCGAATTCGTTGTCGTACCAGACGTACAGAACAACGCGGTTGTCGTTGACGATAGTGGCTTCGGCATCAACGACACCGGCGTGACGCGAGCCGACGAAGTCAGTGGAGACCACTTCCTGCGAGTTCACGAAGTCGATCTGCTTGTGCAGATCCGAGTGCAGCGCCATGTAGCGCAGGTACTCGTTCATTTCTTCGCGAGTGGTCTGCTTCTCGAGGTTGAGGTTAAGAATGGCCATGGACACGTTCGGCGTCGGCACGCGGATCGCGTTGCCGGTCAGCTTGCCGGCCAGCTCAGGCAATGCCTTGGCAGCAGCGGTGGCCGCACCGGTTTCGGTGATGACCATGTTCAACGCAGCACTGCGACCACGACGGTCGCCCTTGTGGAAGTTGTCGATCAGGTTCTGGTCGTTGGTGTACGAGTGAACCGTTTCGACGTGACCGTTGGCGATGCCGAACTTGTCGTTGACTGCCTTGAGCACCGGCACGATGGCGTTGGTGGTGCAGGATGCCGCCGAGACGATCTTGTCGTCCGCAGTGATTTCACCGTGGTTGATACCGTGCACGATGTTCTTCAGCTTGCCCTTGCCCGGCGCGGTCAGTACCACGCGGTCGATGCCCGGGCAGGCCAGATGCTGACCCAGACCCTCGGCATCACGCCATACACCGGTGTTGTCCACCAGCAGAGCGTCCTTGATACCGTACTGGGTGTAATCCACCTCGGACGGGTTCTTGGCGTAGATCACCTGAATCAGGTTGCCGTTGGCGGTGAGCGTGCTGTTGGCTTCGTCGATGGTGATGGTGCCATCGAACGGACCGTGAACCGAGTCACGGCGCAGCAGGCTGGCGCGCTTGACCAAGTCGTTTTCCGCGCCCTTGCGGACCACGATGGCGCGCAGACGCAAGCCGTCGCCACCACCGGTCTTCTCGATCAGGATCCGCGCCAGCAGGCGACCGATACGACCGAAACCGTACAGCACGACATCGGTGCCCTTGCGTGGGCTGGTGCCCTGCTGACCCACTACACTGGCCAGCTCTTCACGAACGAACTGCTCTGGCGTGCGGCCATTGCCTTCGGTCTTGAACTTCACGGCCAGCTTGCCCAGGTCCACCGAAGCGGCACCCAGCTTGAGCTCGCTCATCGCTTTGATCAGCGGGAACGTCTCGTGTACGGACAACTCAACCGCATCGGACTGACGATGACGCGCAAAGCGGTGAGCTTTGAGAATCGCGATGACTGAACGGTTGATCAGGCTACGGCCATAGATCGAGCTCACCACATTATTATTGCGGTAGAGCTGACCGATGAGCGGGATCATCGCTTCGGCGAGAGCTTCACGATCAATCCATTCACCAAGACACTGGTCGGGCTTCTGAGTCACGGGAACCTTCCACATGTAGGGGCTGAAAAAAGGGGCTACATTATGACCGCGCCTTTGTTTATGAGCAATGCACGGCTGTCATATCGACGCGCACTACATAATTTTCGCCCGTAAACACGTGGCAATACTCCGGAAAACTGACAGCCACCACCTTCCCCCGTTACAATCGCCGCCCCTGTTGCAACGCCTGGAGCCCGACCTTCCCGTGCCAGTTCTGCGTCTACCGCATCTTTCTGCCGCTGCAGGCAAACAACACTGGGGCAATCTTCCCGGTGCCACACTGAGCCTGGCCATTGCCGAAGCCGCCAGCGCGGCCAAGCGCTTCACCCTGCTCCTGACCGCCGACAGCCAAAGCGCCGAGCGGCTCGAGCAAGAGCTGAAGTTTTTTGCCCCCACGCTGCCGGTTCTGCACTTCCCGGACTGGGAAACCCTGCCCTACGATCTGTTTTCGCCGCACCAGGACATCATTTCGCAGCGCATTGCCAGCCTTTATCGCCTGCCGGAACTGGAACATGGCGTTTTGGTAGTCCCCATCACGACCGCCCTACACAGGCTGGCGCCGACCAAATTTCTGCTCGGCAGCAGCCTGGTGCTGGATGTCGGCCAGAAGCTCGATGTGGACGCCATGCGTACGCGCCTGGAAGCCAGCGGCTACCGGTATGTGGACACGGTCTACGAACACGGCGAGTTCACCGTGCGCGGGGCGCTGATCGATCTGTTCCCGATGGGCAGCAAGCTGCCGTTTCGTATCGACCTGTTCGACGATGAAATCGAAACGCTGCGCACCTTCGATCCGGACACCCAGCGCTCCATCGACAAAGTCGAGTCGGTACGCCTGTTGCCTGCCCGTGAATTCCCGCTGCAAAAAGAAGAAGTCACACGCTTCAAGGCGCGCTTTCGCGAGCGCTTCGACGTGGACTTCCGGCGCAGCCCGATTTTCCAGGACTTGAGCAGCGGCATCACGCCTGCCGGCATCGAGTACTACATCCCGCTGTTCTTCGAGGAAACCTCGACGCTGTTCGACTATCTGCCGCAGGACACCCAGGTGTTTTCCCTGCCGGGCATCGAACAGGCTGCAGAGAACTTCTGGAACGACGTGCGCAACCGCTATGAAGAACGCCGCGTCGACCCTGCCCGGCCGCTGCTGCCGCCAGCAGAATTGTTTCTACCGGTGGAAGACTGCTTCGCACGCCTGAAAAACTGGCCGCGCGTGGTCGCCAGCCAGCAGGATGTCGACGCCGGTGCCGGACGCGAGCGTTTTCCCGCACAGTCCCTGCCGGACCTGTCCATCGAAGCCAAGGCCACTCAACCACTGGCGGCCCTGTCGAAGTTTCTGGATGACTTCCCCGGGCGCGTGCTGTTCACCGCCGAGTCCGCCGGACGCCGGGAAGTGCTGCTGGAGCTGCTCGAACGTCTCAAGCTGCGCCCCAAAACCGTCGACAGCTGGCTGGACTTCGTCGACGGCAAGGACCGGCTGGCGATCACCATCGCACCGCTTGACGAAGGCCTGCTGCTGGAGCAACCGGCCCTGGCGCTGATCGCAGAAAGCCCGCTGTTCGGCCAGCGTGTCATGCAACGCCGTCGCCGCGAAAAGCGCACTGATGGCGGCAACAACGACGCAGTCATCAAGAACCTCACCGAGCTGCGCGAAGGCGCTCCGGTGGTGCACATCGATCATGGCGTAGGTCGTTACCTCGGGCTCGCGACGCTGGAAGTCGAAAACCAAGTTGCCGAATTCCTGATGCTGGCCTACGCCGAAGACGCCAAGCTGTACGTCCCGGTCGCCAACCTGCACCTGATTGCCCGTTACACCGGCAGCGACGACGAAACCGCGCCGCTGCATCGCCTGGGCTCGGAAACCTGGCAGAAAGCCAAACGCAAGGCTGCCGAGCAGGTCCGTGACGTGGCGGCCGAGCTGCTGGATATCTACGCGCGTCGTGCAGCCCGCGAAGGCTATGCATTTGCCGACCCGAAAGCCGATTACGCGACCTTCAGCGCAGGCTTCCCGTTCGAAGAGACACCGGATCAGCAGACCACCATCGATGCCGTGCGCGCCGACATGCTGGCGCCCAAGCCGATGGATCGCCTGGTCTGTGGCGATGTGGGCTTCGGCAAGACCGAAGTGGCCATGCGCGCTGCCTTCATCGCCGTGCATGGCGGGCGTCAGGTGGCCATTCTGGTGCCAACCACCCTGCTCGCCCAGCAGCACTACAACAGCTTTCGCGACCGTTTCGCCGACTGGCCGGTGACCGTCGAAGTGATGAGCCGCTTCAAGTCGGCCAAGGAAGTCAACGCCGCGGTTGCCGATCTGGCCGAAGGCAAGATCGACATCGTCATCGGCACGCACAAGCTGTTGCAGGATGACGTCAAGATCAAGAACCTCGGCCTGGTGATCATCGACGAAGAACACCGGTTTGGCGTGCGCCAGAAGGAACAGCTCAAGGCGCTGCGCAGCGAGGTCGATATTCTGACCCTGACCGCAACGCCGATCCCGCGAACCCTGAACATGGCCGTGTCTGGCATGCGCGACCTGTCGATCATCGCGACGCCACCGGCGCGCAGGCTGTCGGTGCGCACCTTCGTGATGGAGCAGAACAAGCCGACCATCAAGGAAGCCCTGCTGCGCGAGCTGTTGCGCGGCGGCCAGGTCTATTACCTGCACAACGACGTCAAGACCATCGAGAAATGCGCTGCCGATCTGGCCGAGCTGGTGCCGGAAGCACGCATCGGCATCGGCCACGGGCAGATGCGCGAGCGCGAACTCGAACAGGTGATGAGCGACTTCTACCACAAGCGCTTCAACGTGCTGATCGCCTCGACCATCATCGAGACCGGCATCGACGTACCGAGCGCCAACACCATCATCATCGAGCGCGCCGACAAGTTCGGTCTGGCCCAGCTGCACCAGTTACGCGGGCGCGTCGGGCGCAGTCACCACCAGGCCTACGCCTACCTGCTGACCCCGCCACGCAAACAGATCACCCACGACGCCGAAAAGCGCCTGGAAGCGATTGCCAACACCCAGGACCTTGGCGCGGGCTTCGTGCTCGCCACCAACGACCTGGAAATCCGTGGCGCAGGCGAACTGCTCGGGGACGGCCAGAGCGGCCAGATCCAGGCGGTGGGCTTCACCCTGTACATGGAAATGCTTGAGCGCGCGGTGAAGTCGATTCGCAAGGGCGAGCAGCCCAATCTCGATCAGCCGCTGGGCGGCGGACCGGAAATCAACCTGCGCGTGCCGGCACTGATCCCCGAAGCCTACCTGCCGGATGTGCACACGCGCCTGATTCTCTACAAACGCATTGCCAACGCCGCTGACGAAGAGGCCCTCAAGGACCTGCAGGTCGAAATGATCGACCGCTTCGGCCTGCTCCCGGAACCGACCAAAAATCTGGTGCGTATCACGCTGCTCAAATTGCACGCCGAGCAGCTGGGCATCAGGAAAATCGACGGTGGCCCGCAAGGTGGCCGTATCGAATTCGCGGCCGAGACCCCGGTTGATCCACTGACCCTGATCAAGCTGATCCAGAGCCAGCCCAACCGCTACAAGTTCGAAGGTGCCACGCTGTTCAAATTCATGGTTCCCATGGAGCGCCCGGAAGAGCGCTTCAACACGATCGAAGCGCTGCTTGAGCGCCTGACCCCGAAAACTGCTTGAAGGATTCACGCATGCTTCTGTTTCGTTCATTGATCCTGCTGCTGACGCTGATCGCGCCAACCGCGTTCGCCGATGGCCTGTATCAGGTCGAGATTCTGCTGTTTCGCCAGAACGGCGAACCTGCCTCGACCCGCCAGCTTGTACCGGAAAACTGGGACAAGGGCGCACAGAAGATCGACGCGAATGATGAACGAAGCCCCGCCCTCAATGATCTGGCGAGCAAACTGCAAGGCAGCGGCAAGTATGAAGTGCTGATGCAGCGCGCCTGGCAGCAAAGCATCGGCACCGAGCCGGGCAAAGTCGCCATCACCAGTGGTGAAGAGCGGCTTGGGCATTTTCCGATCGAGGGCACCGTGAGTCTGGCGATGGCACGCTTCACCGATATTGGTGCACAATTCTGGGTCAACCAGCTGGACCCGCATGGCGTGGTCATCAGCAGTGAACGATTGAAGCAGACTGCCAGGGTAAAGAACGGTGAGCTGACCTATCTGGACAATGGCAACCTCGCGTTGCTGATCAAGGTTTCTCCTCTTTGATCTTTACGTACGCAAGGGACGCCCAGGCGTCCCCTTTCTTTTTGAGCATCGCTGCGGCGTAGGGCTTTTTAAAACTTGTCGTCCATTCTCGAAAAAGTCCTGGCTGCGGCCTGGACAGACTTATTCCACGAGCGAACGCTTGAGCGAGGGCGCGACTACGCCCGGCAAAAACGCATCGTGCTGGAAGACTCCAGCCCGCAGATCATCCGCACCGCCTGTCGGGGCTCGGGCCTGGAAATCTACACCCAGACCCTGCTGTTCAAGGACCCCGATCGCTACAAGAACTACCTGACCTGCAAATGCACCTGCCCGGTTCGCAACGATTGCAAACATTGCGTGGCCGCCCTGCTGTTTCTGCAGGACCCGCACAACCGTCCGCTGCTGCAGGCCGCCCTGGCCTCGCACCAGCAAGAGCCGGAAAAGCCTATTGAGCAGAAGCCCAGATTGCCGGAGCGCCTGATCGATGACCTGCAGCCACGGCCCAGGCTGATTCTGGCCAGCATCGAATTCAGTGCCTACGAGCCGCGCAACGGACGCATGCAGCGGCACATTCAGCACCGAGCCGCGCTGGCCTTTGCCTACGGCAAGCATTACGCGGTCGGCACCACCAACGTCAGCATTCTGGTCAGTTCGCTGGGCAGCGATCTGGTGAATCAGAAAAGCGACATCATCGAACACACCGACACCGAAACCCTGCGCATCCGTCGTCAGGGCGAACGGGAGCGGCAGTTGCGTCAGGAACTGGCCGATCTGGGCTTCAAGGTCGCCACCCGACAAAGCAAGGCGCTGCCCGACAGCGCCGGCGACATGTACGAACTGCCCAATGACAAGGCCTGGCTGCATTTTGTCCTCGACGACCTGCCGCGCCTGCGCGAGCAAGGCTGGGAGATCGACATTCAGGAAGAATTCGGCTTCGACGTTACGCCGGTGGAAGACTGGTACGCGGTCATCGACGAAGAGAACGAGCGCGACTGGTTCGACCTGGAACTGGGCATCATCGTCAATGGCGAGCGCCTGAGCCTGCTGCCGATCCTGATCAACCTGATTCGCAGCCATCCCGAACTGATGAGCCCGTCGGCCGTGGCCAAGCGCGGCGACGAAGAACAACTGCTGGTGCAGCTCAACCACTTCACGCAAAGCGGCGGCAGCCCGGTACAGATCGCCCTGCCCTACGGCCGGCTCAAGCCGGTACTGGCGACTCTGGGTGACTTCTACTGGCGTCAGGAGGGCAACAACGCGCTGCGCATGAGCAAAGCCGATGCGGCGCGCCTTACCCAGCTCGAAGACCTGCCGCTGACCTGGCAGGGCGGCGACCGCCTGCGTCACTTTGCCGAACGCCTGATCAACATCAAGGACGCGCCGGTCAGCCTGCCCGATGGCCTGAACGCCACGCTGCGCCCGTATCAGCTGGAAGGCCTGAGCTGGATGCAGTCGCTGCGCGAGCTGGAAGTCGGCGGCGTGCTGGCCGACGACATGGGCTTGGGCAAGACCCTGCAGACCCTGGCCCACCTGCTGATGGAAAAACAGGCCGGACGCCTCGACCGCCCGGCACTGGCGGTGATGCCGACCAGCCTGATCCCCAACTGGCTGGACGAGTCCGAGCACTTCACCCCGGACCTCAAGGTGCTGGCACTGTACGGTGCCAATCGCCATCAGGATGCAGGCAACCTTCAGGATTACGACCTGATCCTGACCACCTACGCATTGCTGCCACGGGATCTGGAGCTGCTGGAAAAACAGCCCTTCCACGTGCTGATTCTCGATGAAGCGCAGTACATCAAGAACCCCAACAGCAAGGCCGCCCAGGCCGCACGCAACCTCAATGCCCGTCAGCGCCTGTGCCTGAGCGGCACGCCGCTGGAAAACCACCTGGGCGAGCTGTGGTCACTGTTTCACTTCCTGATGCCCGGCTGGCTGGGCAACAGCAAGGAATTCAACAGCAATTACCGCACCGCCATCGAAAAGCACGGCAACCAGGATCGCCTGCATCACCTGAATGCGCGTATCAAGCCGTTCCTGCTGCGTCGCACCAAGGAGCAGGTCGCGACCGAACTGCCGCCCAAGACCGAGATCATCCACTGGGTCGACCTCAACGACGCGCAGCGCGATGTGTACGAAACCGTGCGCCTGGCGATGGACAAGAAGGTCAGGGACGAAATCACCCGCAAAGGCGTGGCGCGCAGTCAGATCATCATTCTCGAAGCGCTGCTCAAGCTGCGCCAGGTCTGCTGCGACCTGCGCCTGGTCAACCAGGACATGCCGGTCAACAGCAAACAGGGCACCTCGGGCAAGCTCAACAGCCTGATGGAGATGTTCGAAGAACTGCTGGCCGAAGGTCGCAAGATTCTGTTGTTCTCGCAGTTCACTTCGATGCTCAGCCTGATCGAGGAAGAGCTCAAGCAACGCGGTATCGCCTACGCCCTGCTGACCGGCTCGACCCGCGATCGCCGCACGCCGATTCACGACTTCCAGAGCGGCAAGTTGCCGATCTTCCTGATCAGCCTCAAAGCAGGCGGCACCGGCCTCAACCTGACCGCCGCCGATACGGTGATCCACTACGACCCATGGTGGAACCCGGCAGCGGAAAATCAGGCGACCGACCGTGCGTACCGTATCGGCCAGGACAAGCCGGTGTTCGTCTACAAGATGATCGCGCGTGGCACCGTGGAGGAGAAAATCCAGCGCCTGCAGCGGGAAAAGTCAGCGCTGGCCTCGGGTGTGCTCGATGGACGCACAACCGGCGACTGGAAATTGCGCGACGAAGACCTGCAAGCGCTTTTCGCCCCTCTGCCCGCTGCACCGAAGAAAACCCGCAAGTAAGCCCGCCAGGCGCCTATTCGACAGCAACCTGCTGGAGAATCTGCGCCGTCGACAGGACCGTAGCGTACTCGCCATGCAGATTGGCCAGCGACATCGCGTGCACCTCTTCGGCACTGCGCGGCGTGCCGAAGAAGTCCTGTTGATCGAAGGTAAAACAGGCATCGTGCGCGACCAGCACGTCAAACCCCAGATTGCCGCCACTGCGCGCGGTGGACTCGACCGAGTTGTTGGTGACCACACCGGCAATCACCAGTTGCCTGATCCCGTCGGAGCGCAACCACATTTCCAGAAAGGACCCGCAAAACGCGTCGGGCACCTGCTTGCTCAACTCACGCTCGTCGGCTTGCGGCACGAACGCTGACTGGTATTCGACGCCTGACTGATGCGGCCAGAACACTGATTCGGGTGATGTCGAGAAATGCCGGACGTGGATCACCGGCCGCCCGGAATGCCGCCAGGCGCCGAGCAGCGCGCTGATGTGGGTCTCGGCCAATGGGTTATTGCGCCGTCCGAGCCTGGGGTGATTGATACCCTCCTGCAGGTCGATCAGGATCAGCGCGCTGTTGTCTTGAATATCCATGATGAATCAGTCCGAACTTTTGGTTCAGGAAGACTATCGCAATCAAGGTCTATTCTGGTCGCAATCGTCGACAGGCCCAGGCTTGTCCGAGACCTGCCCCCAAGGAGAACATCATGATCGAACACCTTAAACTCGCCGGCAAAGTAGCGCTCGTGCAGGGCGGCTCACGTGGCATCGGCGCGGCCATCGTCCAGCGCCTGGCCAAAGAAGGCGCAGCCGTGGCGTTTACCTACGTCAGCTCCGAGGTCAGCGCCCTGGAGATCCA
Organism: Pseudomonas sp. PvP027; assembly: GCF_017833005.1. Taxonomy (NCBI): domain Bacteria; kingdom Pseudomonadati; phylum Pseudomonadota; class Gammaproteobacteria; order Pseudomonadales; family Pseudomonadaceae; genus Pseudomonas; species Pseudomonas sp. PvP027. The sequence continues at coordinate 1,224,638 of NZ_JAFIBK010000001.1, forward strand.
GGACAGCATCAACGCCAATGGCGGCCGCGCATTGGCCATTCGCGCCGACAGTGCCGACGAAAAAGCCATCCGCCAGGCCGTACAGACCACTGCCGAGACCCTTGGCAGGCTGGATATCCTGGTCAATAACGCTGGCATTCTGGCCATTGCGCCGCTCAATGAATTCAGCATGCAGGACTTCGACAAGACCCTGGCCATCAACGTGCGCAGCGTATTCATCGCCAGCCAGGAAGCCGCGCGACATATGGAAGAAGGCGGCCGCATCATCAACATCGGCAGCACCAACGCTGACCGCATGCCCTTTGCGGGCGGTGCCACGTACGCCATGAGCAAATCAGCGCTGATCGGCCTGACCAAAGGCATGGCCCGCGACCTCGGCCCGCAAGGTATCACCGTCAACAACGTCCAGCCCGGCCCGGTGGACACCGACATGAACCCGGCGCAGGGCGAATTCGCCGAGACCCTGAAAGCGCTGATGGCCCTGCCCCGCTATGGAACAAGCGAAGAAATCGCCAGCTTCGTCGCCTACCTCGCAGGACCGGAAGCGGGCTACATCACCGGTGCCAGCCTGACCATCGATGGCGGCTTCAGCGCCTGACGCCTCCACCACAAGCGGCCCTTTGCCCAAGGGCCGCATCCCCCGCCAGGGCCCTTTACTGGCGAATAAGCGTTTATTTGCTTAAGCGCATGAAAAATCTGAAAAAAAGTTTTGCGTTAGGAAAAGCTTTCGACTACATTAGCGCGCCTCGGCAGACACAACGTTGTCGTCGAGATACGGTGAGGTGTCCGAGTGGCTTAAGGAGCACGCCTGGAAAGTGTGTATACAAGAAATTGTATCGAGGGTTCGAATCCCTCCTTCACCGCCATATTTGAAACACACAAAACCCCTGAATTCGTTGAAGAATTTCAGGGGTTTTGTGGTTTCTGGGGTCTGAAAAAATAGCCGTGGAATCAATTGTTCAGGGCACGCCTCACGTGCGGGGCATACAAGGCATGGCGCCGTCATGCTGGTTGAAGCCGTGCGCGACAGACAGCTCTTATCGGGCCAGCCCCATTCAAAGCAATTCGATCAACACCTCCCGAAACGCCCCCCCCCCAACGCCGAATTGCTGCGATGACTTTCGGGCTATATGGCGGCGATGGCCGTAGCTCGATTTCCCTGCCTCCGATCCGAAACGGCCACCAAAACGCCCTACAGGCGTTTTGATAGCGCACGCTCACATCAAAAATAAAGATTGAATCCTCACAGAAAATGTTATTTAAATAACATAAATAAAGCCGCCGAGGCATCCGTCGGCGCTGGTGAGGTCAAAACAACAATGAGCAAGATTGCAGTCATCGGCAGCAACATGGTCGATCTGATCACTTACATCGAACGCATGCCTGCTCAGGGCGAAACGCTCGAAGCACCGCGCTTTGCCATGGGGTGCGGCGGCAAGGGCGCCAATCAGGCCGCCGCCGCGGCGCTGCTGGGCGCCGACGTGCTGATGCTTAGCAAGGTCGGCGACGATGCTTTCGCCGATACCACCCTGGCCAATTTTCAACAGCTGGGCATTGATACGCGCTTCGTCGAACGGGTGCCGGGCGTGTCGAGCGGCGTGGCGCCGATCTTCGTGCAGGAGAACTCCCACAACAGCATCCTCATCGTCAAAGGCGCCAATGCCCACCTGAGCCCGGCCGACATCGACCGCGCCGAGGCGCAGCTGCGCGATTGCGCTTTGATTGTGCTGCAACTGGAAGTCGAGCTGGCGACCGTTTACCACGCCATCGCCTTTGCTCACCGGCATGCCATCCCGGTGCTGCTCAATCCGGCCCCGGCCTTGGCCGGCCTGAGCCGCGAGCATTTGGCGCAGCTGGATTTCCTGATCCCCAACGAGAGCGAGCTGGCACTGATCAGCGGCCAGCCGGTGACGTGCGCCGAGGAAGCGGCTCAGGCTGCACGCCAATTGGTTGCGCTGGGCGTACGCCACGTCATCGTCACCCTGGGCGAACAAGGGGCGCTGTACGTCGGCGCCGAAGGCGAGTGGCAGGTGCCAGGGGTCAAGGTTCAGGCGCGTGACACCACCGGTGCCGGTGACGCCTTCATTGGCTGCTTCGCCCGGCACTGGAGCCAGGACGGCAATATCCGCCAAGCCATGCACCAGGCGGTGGCCTACTCCGCCTGCTCGGTCACTGGCCTCGGCACGCAATCTTCTTACCCCGATGCGCCCACGTTTGCGCGATTCCTCGACGCATCGGCCAGCTGACACTCACCAGCATTTCGCGGAGAACAATAATGAATAAGCCTGCGCTGCAACAAACCCCTGACGGGTTCTACCTGAACCGCACGCCGTGGTTCGCCTTCCTCCTGCTCTGCAGCATCTTCGCTCTTTGGGCGGCGGCCGCGAGCATGAACGACGTGCTGATCGCGCACTTCAAGAAGGCCTTCCTGCTCAGCGACTTCCAGACCGCTTTCGTCCAGTCGGCGTTCTACCTGGGCTACTTTTTCGTCGCCATCCCAGCAGCAATGGTGGTGCGCCGCTTCAGCTACAAGACCACCATCCTCATCGGCCTGATGCTGTACCTGTTCGGCTGCGCCCTGTTCTTTCCGGCAGCGTCGACCGCCAAGTACGGCATGTTCCTGATGGCGCTGTTCGTCATCGCCGCCGGTTTGTCGTTTCTCGAGACCGCATGCAACACCTATTCGACACTGATGGGCCCGCGGGAGACCGGCACACGGCGCCTGAATATCTCGCAGACCTTCCACCCCTTCGGCGCCATGACCGGGGTGTACGTCGGCAGCTTCGTGATGTTCAAGGACACCGACGCCACGCGCGAACAGTTGACCCAGATGAGCGCCAGCGATGCGGCGGCGCAACAATTGCAGATGATCCAGTCGACCCTGCTGCCGTACAAATGGATGATCGCGGTACTCATATTGATGTTCATTCTGATCGCTATCACGCGCTTCCCCGCGTGCAAGGGCAACGGTACCGTCAGCGAACCGCGGGCGAGCATCGGCGAGAGCCTCGGCCGCCTGCGGCGCAATCCGCGCTTCTGCTTCGGCGTACTGGCGCAGTTCCTCTATGTGGGCGCGCAGGTCGGGGTGTGGAGCTTTACTATTCGCCTGGCCATGCAAATGGGCGGCATGAACGAGCGCAGTGCCTCGTGGTTCCTGCTGACCACCTTTGCCGCCTATTTTATCGGCAAGATGATCGCCAACCTGCTGATGCGCAAAATGCACCCTGCCAAGGTTCTGGCGGTGTATGGCGTGCTGTGCATCGTGCTGCTGGCCTACACCATCCTGGTGCCGAACATCACCGCGGTGTATGCCGCCGTGGGGGTCAGTGTGTTTCTCGGTCCTTGCTGGCCGACCATCTATGGTCTGACCATTGACGGGCTCGGCGAGGACACCGGTGTCGGCGGCTCGTTGCTGGTGATGAGCATCGTCGGCGGTGGCGTGATGCCGATCTTCCAGGGCCTGCTCAGCGATGCCAATGGCGGCAACATGCAGATTGCCTATAGCGTGCCGCTGCTGTGCTTCGTGGCCATCGTGATGTACGCAGTGCACTGCATGCGTCAGCCGCAACCAGTCCTGGGTGGCTCGGCCAAGGCGGTGGCGCAATGAGTAGCGAAGCGTTGCGCCTGCCGCTCTACCCACAGCTCTGGGACCAGACCAGCCGGCTGCTGCTCGAATCAGCGAATTTCAGCGTGCGTGCCTGGACCTACCCCAGCGGGGTCAAGGCGCTGTCACTGGAAAACAGCCGCGGCAAGCTGGTGATCCTGCCCTGGCAGGGGCAAATGATCTGGTCGGCCGAATTCGACGGCGTTGATTTGACCATGCTCAATATGTTCACCCAGCCGCGACCCAGTGCCAGCGTGATCGGCACCTACGGCTGTTTCATGTTTCACAGCGGCCTGCTGCGCAACGGTTGCCCGGGGCCCGAGGATGATCATGCGCTGCACGGCGAAATGCCCTGCGCGCCGATGGACGATGCCTGGCTGCAAGCAGGCGAAGACGAGCACGGCGCTTATCTGCGCCTCGGCGGCACCTGTGAATACGTGCAGGGCTTCGGCGACCATTACCGGGCCAGCCCGAGCGTCACCCTGCGCCCGGCCAGCGGGCTGTTCGAGATCGGCATGCAGGTGGTCAATCTGGCAGGCAAGGCCATGGACCTGATGTACATGGCGCACATGAACTACGCCTACGTCGACGGCGCCCGCCTCACCCAGCCCCTGGGCTGCGAGCGCACACGGGTGCGCGCCAGCGTGCCTGCCCATGTGCGGCCGACGCCGGCCTGGAGCGCCTATATCGCCGAACTCAGCCAGGGCCCGACCGGCCTCGAGGTGCTCGACTCGCCCGCGCTGTATGACCCGGAGATCGTCTGCTTCTTCGACGACGTGCGCAGCGACGCTCAGGGACAGGCGCATTTCTTCCTTGATCATCCCGACGGCGCAGCGTTCTACACCCGCTACAGCCCCCGGCAATTTGAGCATGCCGCGCGCTGGATCCTGCATAACACTGATCAGCAGGTGGCGGCCTTCATCTTGCCGGCCACCTGCGAACCGGAGGGCTACCGCGCCGAACTCGCCAAAGGCAACGTGCGCAGCCTCGCGCCCGGTGCCAGCACCGAGTTCAGCGTGACCACCGGTTACCTGAACGCACCCGAACGCCGTGCGCTGCAACCGTGATGCTTCTAGAGCACAAGCTGCGCGCCGCCGGCCTCGATGGCCTCGCGGTAGCTACGCGGGATTTTCTTGTCGCTGACCACGCAATGGAAATCGCTCAAGGCACCGAAGTGCGCAGTGCGTACGGCGTCGAATTTGGAGTGATCGGCCAGCAGCAGGCTTTGCCGGGCCTGGCGCATGACCTTCTGCTTGACCTCCACCTCGTGGAAATTGAAGCAGGTGACACCGCAGTCCAGGCTGACCCCGGCCGCCGAGACAAAGGCCCAGGTCAGGCGCACGCCATCGAGGATGCTGGTTTCAGCATGGCTCTCGAACACCTGGTTCTTGCGGTGGAACATGCCGCCGCACAGGACGATGCTGCAGTTGGGTTTCTGCTGCAGCTTGAGCAGCACGTTGAGCGAGTTGCACACCGCGGTGAACTCCAGCTCGTCGGGGATGAAGTCGACCACGAAGGGGATCGTCGTGCCACAGTCGAAAAATACCGTGTCGCCGGGCCGGATGAAGGTGGCGGCCAGCTTGCCGATGCGGCGCTTCTCTTCGACATGGCGGGTGTCCTGCTCGCTGACCCGGTAATCCCCCGGTTCAGGATCATCATGGGCGCGAGTGATGTAGCCGCCCAGCAGCCGTAACTGCCCGGGGTGCCGGCTGAGGTCGCGGCGCAAGGTCATTTCGGACACATCGAGCAGCTCCGCCATCTCCCGCAGATGGATGGCTTTCTGATCTTGCAGGGCCTGTTGAATCTGTTTGATGCGGTCGGTTTTCTTGACGTCCATGGGCATCCCGGCAATCCGTTGGAGGTGTCGCTAGAGTAACACCAAGTGTTAATTTTTTAACTTATGGGTATCCACCCAAGTGTTTTTACTGATGACAGGAATCCCTTGATGACTTCACTCGAACCCGCTGCACTGGCCCAGGCCATCGATCACACCTTGCTGGCGGCAGATGCCAGCCGAGAGCAGATTGCCACACTTTGCGTCGAAGCCCGGGAACACGGCTTCTACTCGGTGTGCGTGAACTCCGGCCAGGTGCCTTTCGCCGCTCTACAACTGGCCGGCTCTGCCGTGAAGGTCTGTGCGGTGGTGGGCTTTCCGCTGGGCGCCGGGCTGAGTGCCAACAAGGCGTCGGAAGCAGCCCTGACGATCGCTGCTGGCGCTCAGGAAATCGACATGGTGCTGAACATCGGCTGGCTCAAGGACGGCCTGTTCGATGAGGTCCGCGACGATATCGCTGCGGTGCTGCAGGCCTGTGACAAGGTGCCGCTCAAGGTGATCCTGGAAACCTGCCTGCTCGATGAGGCACAGAAGGTGCGCGCCTGCGAGATCTGCCGCGACTTGGGTGTGGCATTCGTCAAGACCTCCACCGGCTTCAGCCGCAGTGGCGCGACGCTCGAGGATGTGGCGCTGATGCGCCGTGTGGTAGGCCCTCACATCGGCGTCAAGGCGTCTGGTGGAGTGCGTGACGTGGCCACCGCCAGAGCGATGATCGAAGCCGGCGCTACACGCCTGGGCACCAGTTCCGGGATTGCGATCGTGACAGGCGCGGGAACTGGGGCAGGCTATTGAGTCTGCGGGCTTTGAACATCAAAGCCCGCAGCACTTAACTCAGATCGATCACACCGGTCATGGCCGTGAAATGGCTTTGTTTGTGCTGAACCTTGTCGAGAACCTGCGCAGGGGTCGACTCGCGAAAGACCACCATGTGCCCGACGTCCTTGCCGCCTTCGGTCACGCGTTCGATATCGTTGATCATCCAGGTGGTCAGCTCTTCGGCAGTAATGCCCAGTTCGGCCGCTACTCGCTGGTGAAGGCGCTCGGCGTCGTATTGACTGAGTTGATCGCTGTTCATGGGGTTGGCTCCTTTAAGGGGTTTAAGTTCAGTCCCCGTGAAGGCTCCACAGTTCAGTCGGGTTTGAGCGGGCTGCGGACGCCACGTCATTTCGGCTTTGCACCAGCCCCCTACCCCCCTCCGGGTATTTGCATGTTTATCTTGCGCCGGAAGGCTTCAGAGAAGCTGTAAGCCGGGAAAGCAAGCAGTCCGAAGGCCATCACTTTTCAGAAGCGGACAGATCGTGTCTGGATTGGTAATCCGTGGCATCAACGGCGCGGGCTCGACGATCTTTTCAGCCTCGTCGTTAGATCAACAGCAAAATTCGAAGTAGAAAAAAGTGCCCAGAAAACTGCGCAGCTATCTGGCCTGCCCTGTCCATAATCAACGCCTGATGGGCCGTTAGAGATCTAAACATGGCCGCCTTGGGTCGGTGGCTGGCTGCTGTGATTGGGCTGCTATCGGCCAAAAGCAGCCACTTAAGGGCGTCTAAGAAAGTTGGTGAAGTTCCCCTATGCGTGGCAATCCCCTCAGTGATTCCTGCATGAAGCCGCCCTCTTGTCTAGCACCTAGTCTGAAAGCTTATGTGCAATCCGGCCAATACGCTGGCAAAAGGCCTTGCCGGGTCGGAGCATAACTCTGTTGTCGGCGCGGAAATCGCGTCCCAGAGCTGTCCGCGCTGCCTGCAAGAGAATTTTTCCCACCAATTGGCAGTGCTTATCCACCAATTGATGTCTATTTATAGTTATGAAGCAGAGCAATGATCACATCAAGCACTCCTGAAAACTGGAATGATCTCCAAAACGAGGTAGGCTGCCTGCTAGAAGAGTGCGGATTCTCGGTGGAGATTTGGAGCGCAGCGGTAAACTTGTCCAGCAGCACTTTGTTAGCCGTATTCGTGCCTTTGTGCTATATCAACGCACGCATCATGTGTGAACAAGTCTGTACACTGAATCATTGAGTATTCATCTAGCTGATGAACAAATAATCTCGCATTTTCTGTTGGATCTCTAGAAATTTGAAACATATCGCCGTAATCCTCAGCGATGAAACTCAGATCGGTTCGCTCAACAATTTCGTCCTTAACACCCGCATGTCGATAACGAACAGACTCAAGATACACCACTCCACCACTATGCGTAATCTTGATTGAGTGAAAGTCGGGTTTTAGATAGCCTGGGTATTTTTTCTTCAGATCAGGAAGAATTTCCACACCTCCGTCCGCCCCGACACGAGGCACAACAAACCCGACAGATTCTTCCATTACGCCCCGAATGGCTTCTCTAATGGGAATCTGAAAAAACTCTCTGTTTGGCTTATAACGATATTCATCGAATCTTTTGTGAAGTCGTTTTTCAATTAACTTACAATCAGTAAGAAACTCATCATAAACAACTATAAAGTCGTCTGGAACTCCTGTACCTCTCAACCCCTTTGTACGTTCATCAGATGATTTCTTGGTTAATCCAATTTTTACTAGCCCCTGCATTGCAGGGTTAATCATCACATAAACAAAACCTGTACTCATACTATTCCCTAGCTAACACCCGAATTAAGCCGCGCCGCTAAGCGGTGTCGGCTTGAATGAATTGTTAGAACTCAGCTGCACGTTTGGGGTACACGTGGTGGCCAAGAGTCCCAGTGCGCTCCACTACTACTGAGTCGCCCACTTTGAGTTCATGCGTAGCGAAGAATTCCCTAACCCACGCTCGTTTACGAAAGATTTTCTTGTCATCTGCGATGTCAGTCAATACGGGGGCGCCGCTGCCTGAGTGAACCTCAAGCAGTTGCGAGGCGCGATTTGCTTCCGAGCTGCCACCGACAGAAGCGGCGGGAAACAGCCCCATTATGCTTGTCAGGTACAGATGATCGTTGTTGAGGTTGCCCTGAGTAAGCTCGATGGTTCCGTAGCGCAAATTTCCCCCTGAGTTCTAACGTTCGGTTGCCGTGCGGTAGGAATAGGTCCGCTGAGGTCGAGCGACTACTCTTGTCTAATCCCTGCTCTTGACTAACGGCTGCTTGCTTTGGGTCGATTAGCGACGGTCTGATCTCGACCGTCGCTATGCACCTCAAACCTCAGTCTGTTCCGCCATCTCCAGAGCGTCATCGACCTCAATACCCAGATATCGAACGGTGCTCTCCAGCTTCGTATGGCCGAGCAGCAGTTGAACCGCCCGCAGGTTCTTTGTCCTGCGATAGATCAGTGACGCCTTCGTACGTCTCATCGTATGAGTACCATACATGGCTGGATCAAGCCCAACGGTCTCCACCCAGCCTTTGACGATGCGAGCGTACTGCCGAGTGGATAGATGGTCTGAGTTATGCAGTCGGCTCGGGAAAAGGCAGTCCTCGCTGCGTAGCTGGGCCTGACGTATCCAGGCCGCGAGAGCGGACCGTGTTTGTTCAGTAATCTCGAATTGCACAGGCCGCTGCGTTTTCTGCTGCATAACCATGGCTCGTGATGATACGTGCTCGCCATGAGCGACGTCGCGCACGCGGAGCTTGGTTAAGTCCCAAGCCCGAAGCTTGCTATCGATAGCCAGATCGAAGAGAGCCAGATCTCGAGTTCTTTCTGCAATTTGAAGCCTTACTCGGATAGCCCAGATATCTCTCAGTTGTAGCGGGGGTTTCTGTCCAACCAATTTCCCTTTGTTCCAGGGCTGACGGCTGCGGGTAGCGATAATGCTCATGACATGTCCTCCACATGTGGAAGGACAAGGATGGCTAACCAAAGCAACGGTCGCTAACCGACCCAAAGCAGCCATTGGCAGAGAGCCTATTTGGCACTGGTCACATTCAAATTTGGATAGGGAAATAAGGTCAATTCACTTCGCGCGACAGCCACCTGCTGCTCCTTTTCAGAGCCTCGATGCGACATTCGCTTGCTTCTGCTGAGTCGATAGCATATAGCAACGCGTTAGCTCATCGGGCGTAGGATCCATCATCCAGGGAGGCAAGGATCAGATGTTAACCACTGCCCAGAATGCGGCTATTCTCGAAGACGATTACGAGCATGCCGTGGTTGATATGGCGTGTCTGTTTCACAACGATGCATGCTACTTAGTATTCGCAGCAGCACAGCTGTTCCCTGCCGAACTTGACGCCCCCGCCGAAGAACAGCCAACCAGCCATCCGGTCAAGATGTTGAAGAGCAAAGGCCGATTGGTGCGACGCCGGTATATCGTGACGGCCAAGCAGGCGCAAGCTTGGTATCACGACTGCCTAAAAGGTGAGGTGCAGTTACTGAAGGGCGATGAGCAGCGTCATCGACCGCTGCACGAAAAGCTATTTCCCGAGCCCTCTTGGCCACACTTGGCGACCACTGAAGATTTCGTCGCGGTGAGTGATGTGATGGGAGCACTACGTGTGCACCACCTTATGCCTCGTGACTGCCCGTCCGTGCTATCTCAGCTCTGCGACGCCGCACCAGCTGCAGTAGCATGGCTGTGCAGTGAGCTGGGTATCGACTTCTTGCGTCATCCTGAACAGTTTGGCTCAGTACATTTGCTGTTGCCGAACCCCGTCTTGCGGGACCTGCAGATCAAACTCCATATTGATGCGTGCGGCGCTGAAAAATCTGTGCTGCGACTATCGCCGAGGCGCAATCACTCGGTCAGTGGCCTTGAAGCGATGATGGTGGAGCATCGACCTACGGGGATAAGTGCCATCCAGACAGTCACTGCCGAGGGTTCGTACCTCGAAATTCCCCATGCAGGTACAGCCGAGAAATTCGAACTGTTCATCCGTTGCCCGGTACGGGGCGTGCTGGAGTGGAAAAAAGACCGTAGCTATGTCACTGAGGGGCACTTGGGGCTGGAGGTCACAGGTACCAAAAAAGTCATTCAGGTCCCCGGCAAGGCCGGACTTTCGTTCACCGTTGACGTCCGCGAGCGGGTTTCGGAGCAAGTGATAGGCAAGCCTCGTCGCGCTAACAGCATTCCGACGAGACTGCGTCAGGGGCAATATGACCGTCAGCGGACACTGGCCGCCGAGGGCCTCGGGCAGAAGTGGCTGCATCGCAACCAGGAAGAAGCGACAGCCTTCGTTCGGCAGCTCATCGGCGCGGCCAAACACCGTGTATGGATTATCGATCCATACTTTGCGACGGCCGAGCTTTTCAGTTTCGCCGCTGCTACGGCCTATCTGAGCACCGAAGTGACGATTCTCACCGGCGCGAGTACCGCACTCACCAAACCCGATGTCAACGACAAGGAAAAGGAAGCTGGTGAGGTCATGCTGCTAAACACGTCCCACAGTGGCATGAAGCATATTCAGGTACGAGTGATGACCGGTGCCATGCCAACGGTGCATGACAGGTTTCTGGTGATCGACGACGATGTTTGGTTCACCGGTAACTCACTCAACTCGCTTGGTGAACGCGCTGGAATGATGATCAAGCTCCCGGCGCCTGAGCCGGTGATCGACAAGATCAGCCAGGTCCTGCATGACCCGGATCGGACCAAAACCCTTGCGGACTGGGTAAAACACCGCCTAGAGACACGAGAGTCTGCGCCATGCTCAAGGTTCATCAAACTGCTCCGCTGGGCCCGTAAGCTCAAAGGTGGAGCGTTTGGCAGGCCCCGCCCGCTCTCGACATTGCAACCGCCTGTTTTGGAGATTGATAACAAAATAAATGAGATGAGCGTCGATCTGGAGAAAACGCCATGATCGATCCACGCTTCGCTGAAACGGATTACTACGTCAAACGGTGTGTTCAGGAGGATGAATTGGCACGCTCTCTCTGCGAACAGCTCTGGGTTCCCCGCGCACGAGCAGTCATCGCCGAACTGCTGGGCCGGCTTCTCGCCAGTCTCGATGGTGACACTGAGGATATTCCTGAAAAGCTCCGGGAGGTCAGCCTGCTGTACGGGCACGCACTAGATGATCTAGACCTGCCTGAACAGTCGAAACATGCTATTCACGCCCTATTGCACGACCTGATGCACAACGACGCAGAGGGGGGTGAAGCCCTAATCGTCGGCCTTGCTCTGGGAGATGCACTGCTTGAACGCGCTCGATTCGCTATCGATATCGTGCCGGTTGCATTGCTGGCCAGACACAACTATCTGCTCGTCATCGGTCTCACCGACGCGACTAAAACTTCCCTTGCGTCTTCGGATCATCAACTGTGGGGCGCCTTTGAGTCACTAATCGCCTATGAGAATCGGCTCCATGAGGATCCGGGCCACTTCCGTCACAAACATCGTATGGACATGCTGAAAGGCTGGCAGCAAGAAACGGACATGCACGAGCTTTGGCATATGCATGCTTGGGTAATGAGCTATTTGGGCCCGGAGGTGCTTTCGCTTTTGATGCCCGCCCGCCATGCCGATCCAAAACGCTACCTACAAATGGCCGAAAAGCTCACGTTTCCGACGATTGCGGCGGACATGCTCTATACATATGACATTCGCTACGATTTCGATCACCTGCTTGTATTGATGGAAAGTGCCCCGACCGTCTTGGATGACAAGGGCAACTGGAATCGAAACATGATGGCTCCACTACTGCTCAAGGTTGCCTTCCAGCATCTGCAGGGTCTGGGCGACCCGCCCGGAACAGCAGAGCCTTTCGCAGATCTGGACGAAACGAGAGCGAAGGTGCGTTCGATTGTATTGGTACTGCTCACGCGCACCGATGGTCGCTACCTCTGCGTGAACTGGCTTATACACCTGCTTACGCCACTTCACCGAACCTGGGCCTCTCAATTTGTGGACACTCTCATCGATGAATGCATCATTCAACTGACGAGTAATGCTTTTCCGGCAACAACGCTAATTCTGCCACCCATGCAAAAGCTGAAAATCGGGCTGCAGGATCTCAAAGACATCACTTTGTCCGACGAGGATGGCAAACGCGCGTACTTTAACTTTTTCATTGCGCTGTTACTCCAGAGTAAGGCGCCCGTCACAGCGGACTTACGTGAGTCGTTCGAGAGTCTTCTGGTTGCAGCTCGAATTCAGTTCGGCTCCTCAACTCAGTACAAATTCGGTTGGCAGCATGCGTTGGTGGCCAATCTCTACCTGAGTGAAAATGAGTCTATTACCGACAGATGGCGAGTCGCATTTGATCGTTTCGCCTCGATGCTCAGGCGTGATCGGCTCGATCAGGCCGTCAGGAACCTGGGTGTGCCGAGCTTGTTCCTCGCGGGTGTGGGCATCGCCATGATTCGAGTTGGCACAAGTCCGGACGCCCAACCAGCCCTCGCGGCGCAGATGGCGAAGTTATGGTCGACTGTCTTCGAAGCTGCATTTCACGCCCATGTCTGCTCCGACCCTTTTGACACTTGGGCCGCTGTAACTGAAGACCTGTTTAGGTGCTATCCCCGCATCCAAAGACTCGAAGGGGAGGACGGGTCTAGGCCGCTTCTGACTTACGTTGAGCGTGTGGGCTCAGATGACCGTTTGCTGGTTCTGGCCATCACGGCTCTTGGCATGGAGGGGCTTGATCTACGCGAGGTTATCGATGACGACAATCTGCGAGACAAAATAGAGGATCGCATCACCACATACCTTGCATGGAGCATGCAATTCGAATCACAACAGCCCCCAGCTTATATACGCTCTTATTGGCACAATAGACGCAATCGCCGAGTCACCTGAGATGACGGGGACGTTGCCAGCGATCGCGAACTCCCCACAATTTCGCTTTTTGCGCGCACTGCCAAACGGGTCTGCTTTGGGCCGGGGCTGTGTAAAAACACTTTCGTTCGGATGTAGTAATCAAAATCGGCGCAAAAATCACTCGCCTACCCAATATCTTGATCTGCTGACTAACCGAAACGCTTGCAGATTCAACGTAGAAGCGAGGACTTTAAAACGGAGTCTACGTTTTTACACAGCCAGGACCGATAGCTGCCTGTGACGACAGGCAGCTCTTGGCCGATAGCGGTCAGTCGCCACCGGCAGATTCAAACCCAAGCGGAGACGCCTGCGACCAGACGCAATCAGTCGACATTACGAGAGGGAAGCAACCTCAGGCCCGACTCAAGGCCCGTTTCTCGGGAAAGCATCGAGTCATTGTCTTGGTGATGAACTAGCAAGGGTAGAAGCTCCGGGATCGCACCACGCCATTGACGATTACTTGAGCCCCCCTCCTTCACCGCCATATCGATAAAACGCAAAGCCCCTGAATTCTGAAAGGAATTCAGGGGCTTTGCGTTCTCTGACGTATCAAAAGCAGCTGTGAGACGCCGAATGGGCGAATGCCCACGATAAGACTAGAAACGATAGAGCTTCGTGAGTGCAATCAAATAACCGCAATCAAAATACAAGCCCGGTCCCTACGCCATCCGCCTCATGGACAAGTTCATCTGCCCCATCAGGTCTCGCTGTTCTCTCAGGGAGAGCACCAGCCGTGCGATGGATCTGCTGCTCTCTACCTCGGACAGGGACAGCCCCGTTACGTAGAGCTGGATATCACCTGACTCGGGGTGGAGAAGCTTCACCGAGAAGGTTTCATTTGGCGCTACGACGCACTCGCACTTTGAAGGCAGAAAAGCTGTTTCAAGAACTCGCTGAATATCGGGTTTTGAAAACATGGTGCGTCCTCTGGAAGGGGCCGAAGCGTGATGTAAAGTGTAGACGAGTTTCAGGCGAATAGGTTTCCGAGCAGCGCAACGAATGCACGCGGGGCCGGGGCTTTTTGTGGCGACTGCCTGGGACTGTTTTGCCTGATCAAGGCAACTGCCTGCAACACCTTACGCTCTCTGGTCTAAAGTACCCTCTCCTGAACTCCCCGAGCGTCGAACGATATGAATGAACGCGCACGTGAACTGGCGTCTCGTCTGATTCGCAATTTCAACGAGGCTCCCCTCGCACATGAAGTTCGTGAACCGCTGTATGAAAGCTCTGCGGCCCGCCTGGGCACAGGCACGGCGGCGCAAAAGCTGGGGGCATCGATTGACGTCGTGGCGCCGGGCAAGCGCTCCTGCCCTTATCATTTCCATCATGCGCAGGAAGAGATGTTCGTGATCATCGAGGGCGAAGGCAGTTTGCGTGTTGCGGGAGAGATGCTGCCGATCAGGACGGGGGACATCGTGTTTATCCCCGCTGGCGCCGACTACCCACACCAGATAATCAATACCTCACAGGCGCCGCTGAAATACCTGTCGATCAGCACCCGGGAAACACCCGAAGTGTGCGAGTACCCGGACTCGGGCAAGTACCAGGCCATGGTTTCAGTTCAAGGAACCCGAGTGTTCACAGCCAACCAGCGGACCACGGAAAACCTCGATTACTGGGACGGCGAGCCGTGATTTGAATTGTTTGTAAATTGTATCCGGCAGTTCACGCTTTTTTCACGTTCGCGGGTTTATTGTTAACTCAATTCCCAGCAAGACCTTAAGCCCGCTACCCCCCATCGCGGGCTTTTCTTTGTCTGCGATTTGAGCATGCAGCGTCTGGCATGGGTCAAGAGACATCAGGGACACGACTGCTCAAGCAAGCGTCGGGCAGACAGGGAACATCATGCAGAAACCGATTTCCAAGCCCTACCTCCCGGATGAAACCCGTCAATCATGAAAAACACCCTGAAAAAACTGCTCCTCGCCGTGGCGTGTCTGGCGGCGGCTCCCGTGTTCGCTGCGTGTCAGATGACGCCAGTGGCGTACGACATGCCTTCGCAGCGTCTGGACGAGGCCTTGCAGCAACTGGCCCATCGATCCGGCTGCCCGGTGAAGGTCGACCTGGGCGCGGATAGCAGCAGAAAGGTCAAGAAGTTCAAGGGCACGTTCACCCCGGATCAGGCGTTGTGGCTGGTCTTGAAAAAAACCGGGCTGGAAGGCTATCTCGAAAATGACGGGCTCACGGTTGACCGTCGAGGCCAGGATTTTGTGAACCAGCGAGCAACAGAGCTACGCACGGCTATCGATGAGGCAGGCACGCGGATGGAGGCCAGAAAGAAGAAGCGCTTCCTTCATCAACTGGACACCATCGAAGCCGGAGCGAAGAAGCTGGTGCTTGAACAGAGCTTCGTCAGTGCAGCCGAGATGGCGAGTTACAAGCGTGACTTCGACGAACTGTCGAGCCAGATACCGACCAGCAAGTGAACCGCCGATAATTGCGTTAAAATTTGCCACTTTTAAGCGGAAGGCCAAACGCGCTGTGGATTATCGATTAAAAAAAACCGCATTACTCCTGCTGGCACTGGCCCTGCCCCCCATTGCTCAGGGCGCGGGTGATGCGGAGGCCGGGAAAGCCGTGTTCACCCGCCTCTGCTCCGGCTGCCACAAGATCGGACCCTCTGCACGCAGCGCATTTGGCCCGCCCCTCAACGGCATCATTGGTCGTCAGGCGGGACAACAGGAAGGCTACGTGTACACCGATGCGATGAAGAACTCCGGGCTGGTCTGGACGCGTGAAGAGTTGCGCACTTATATCAAAGACCCGAGCGAAGTTGTCCCCGGCACCCGCATGAAGCTGTGGTGGATGGGCAACGATGAGCGAATGGAAGATCTGCTGGAATACCTCGATGCCAATAAGTAGTACGAGGGGATAAAGCGAGGTTCGGATATAAATCGCCCCCGTTAATCAACGAGGGCAACCTGTCAGTTACTTGTCCGGCGTGTAAGGCGGGTAATCATCCTTACTGCCTTTCTCGGTGGCCGGAGTCTTCGCCGGCTCGGTAGGGTCGATCTGCGGGTCTTTGGTGTTCGGCGATTTCTCGTCGAAGCCCGGATCATTCTTGTTTTCGTTGCTGCTACCTGGCTGGGTGCCGGTCATATGCGCCTCCGTTTTTTGAATTCAGGACCTGATATTCAGAGAGCCTTTGGCCACAGCCGTGCGATGTGTCTGACGAACGGGCCTGGCAGAGGGATATGGCAGCGGTAAAGAGCAAGTGGTAGCCTTGCGCCATGCTCGCGTCCTGCAGGGATACATAATGAAAAGGCTTTCAATAACGCTGTCGGTGTTCGCTTTGCTGGGCAGCGGCGCAGCACACGGCGAGATCTTCAAATGCACATCACCGCAAGGCAAGGTGAGTTATGCATCGATCCCGTGTGATGAAAGTGCGCAAAGCGCACTGCAACGTCAGGGTCCGTCCTACATACGGCGTGAAGACGAGCCGCTGGACTACGTTCACCAGACCAACCTCAAGGCTACCGAATACCTGAAGGTCGGCGGTCGCACTCGAGTGCAGGTGATCGAGACCGAGCGCTACAAGGCCTTCCAGAGAAACCGCCCGCCTCCCCCGAACATCCCCTCGCAGTGCCAAAGCCCGCGTTACGACAGTCAGTGTTTCGATCCGTCGGGTGGAATGTCCTCGAAAAAACAGGCGGCGTTTCGGGATATCGCTCGATGACTTACAGAGCGGTTTTCACGTCGGCGCGCACTTCACTGATCTGAATTTCGGGGATCAGGTCAGTGTAGTTGACGATATCGGCATTGATCTGCTTTGAATGCGGCCCCATGCCAGCTTCAAAGTCTTCAATGGAATCACAGTAAATGTGGCACATGCCTATATATGCGGGGTCGGAGCCTGGGGTTGCTCCACCTATGCCTCGGTCCACGCTGTAGCCCTTGCAGTACTTGCCCATCAGTTCCTGCACCAGCGGCATGTGTCTGTCACGATAGTAATCGTGGTCGAAACGGGCACCCTCTTCATACGCATACAGCACGCTGACTTTGATCATAACGACAGGTTCCTCTTCAAATGGTCGATAAATTCGTGCGGACAACCGCTTGCAAGTGCTGACACCAAAGGCCACCTCCCTCACAATCACGCTGTCTTGCCAGACTATTCAAAGAGACAGCCTGGCTATCGAAACGTTTGAGGCAAAACCACATGAATACACTTGAGTGGAACGAGGCCGCGCTGGCGAAATACCTCGCGACCCATCCGACCCTGAAGGATGAAATCAGCGCATTGAGCCCCAAGGAGCAACAGCAGCAAGTGCAATGGGCATTCGAAGACGAGGCCGAGAGCCAGGGTATCGAGACCTGGGAGCTGGCACTGGAACTGATTGCCGAGTCGCCCGAACAGTTGCAGAGCATGCGCCTTGAAGCACACCGCCAGGTCGCCGAAGCGCTGGGGATGGACTGGGAAGAATATTGCGGGTTCAACGATATCCAGCCATGACATCAACCGCCGCCCGGCGATAAATCAGCCATTGATCGGTACGCCATTCAGTGACCCGGCAGTCAGCGCTTTACCTGTTCCTTATGGATGAGTAACGTTTGCTCACTTCAATAAAGGAATCACGTCATGAGTGATCTGGTCTCGTACCATCTGGACGACGGCGTCGCCACGCTGACCCTGAACAACGGCAAGGTCAATGCCATTTCCCCGGACGTGATCGTTGCGTTCAACGCCGCACTGGACCAGGCCGAAAAGGACCGGGCAATCGTTATTCTCACCGGCCAGCCGGGCATTCTGTCGGGCGGCTACGACCTCAAGGTCATGACCTCCAGCGCCGAGGCCGCGATCGAGCTGGTCGCACAAGGCTCGACGCTGGCACGGCGCATGCTGTCGCACCCCTTCCCGATCATCGTCGCCTGCCCCGGCCACGCCGTTGCCAAAGGCGCCTTTCTGCTGCTGTCCGCCGATTATCGAATCGGTGTCGCCGGGCCGTTCAGTATCGGCCTGAACGAAGTACAGATCGGCATGACCATGCATCATGCCGGTATCGAACTGGCGCGCGACCGCCTGCGCAAATCGGCTTTCAATCGCTCGGTGATCAACGCCGAGATGTTCGACCCTGAAGCAGCGATGGCCGCCGGTTTCCTCGACCGGGTGGTCAGCATCGAGGAGCTGCAGAGCACCGCACTGGCCGTCGCCGGGCAGTTGAAGAAGATCAATATGAGCGCGCACAAGAAGACCAAACTCAAGGTCAGAAAGGCTTTGCTCGACACGCTGGAGGCAGCGATCGAACAGGATCGGCAGCACATGCTCTGATCCTCAACCAAAGTCCGTATCAACGGGCTTTCGTTTATCGGCGAACTCATACGCGTTTGATCAATCTGATCAGCGACCGCGCATGTTTTTTGCGCCACTGACAAATTGAAGAAGCGATAGCGCCATGGGCCGAGTTGTTGCAGCAGCGGTGTACAGCAAGGGCAAAAAAGTCCGTGATATCACCCTCGATGAGGGCGCTGCCTGGGCAGCCAAGCCCGATCATTTCGTCTGGATAGGACTGGAGCAGCCCACCAACGCGGAGCTGACCAGCCTCAAGGAGCAGTTCAACCTGCATGAGCTGGCCCTTGAAGACGCGCTGGAAGTTCATAGCCGTCCGAAGCTGGAAACCTTTGGCGATGCGCTGTTCATCGTGACGTACGCCCCCGTGCGCGACAACGGCAAGCTGCTGTTCATCGAAACCCATATCTTCGCCGGCAAGGGCTATATCATCACCTCGCGCAACGGTCACTCCAAGTCCTACGGACTGGTGCGTCAGCGCTGCGAGGCCAGACCACTGCTGCTGGAGCACGGCGAAGACTTCGTGCTCTACGCGCTTCTGGACTTCGTGACCGAGAACTATCAGCCGGTGACCGAAGCCATTCACGCCGAGCTCGAGCAACTGGAGCAGAGTGTCATCGGTGGTTCGTTGCGCGAGTCCGATATCCAGCACATTCACGCCCTGCGCCGCGACCTGTTACGCATGCGCCGCTACGTGGCACCAATGGTGGAAGTGGGCGAAGAGTTGCAGAGACTCAGTTTTCCGTTCATCGACAAGAACATGCGCCCCTACTTTCGCGATGTCGAAATTCACGTCAAGCGCCAGATGGAAGACTTGGGCAACCTGTGTGACATCGCCAGCCAGACCATCGAAATCGGCCTGCTGCTGGAGTCTTCACGGCAAAGCATCGTGCAACGCAAGTTTGCCGGATGGGCAGCGATTCTGGCGTTCCCGACAGCCATTGCCGGCATCTACGGCATGAATTTCGAGAACATGCCCGAACTCAAGTGGGAACACGGCTACTTCATCGTACTGGGTGTCATTCTGGGCGGGTGTACGGCGCTGTTCGCCAGCTTCAAACGCTCCGGCTGGCTATAACCCCGTCAGCCCATTTCCATTCAAACAGTCCGGCGAGCGCATGACGATGAGCCATGCGCCAGGTCAGACGGACTGGTTATCCGGTTTGTGCGCCACAAAGCGCATCATCCACTCCGCCACCGTCGCGCCATGATGGTCGTGGTTCAGGCTCGCGACACCCTGCTTGTAAATCTGCTCGCCCAGCGCTTCCTGACGAAGGTCGAGCAAGGTGCGGGAAAAGTCATGGATGAACTCGGGATGCCCCTGGAAACACAGCACCTGATCATTGATATGGTAGGCGGCAAACGGGCAGAACTCGCTGGACGCAAGCACCGTCGCGTTTTCGGGCAGCGCAGTCACCTGATCCTGATGGCTGATCAGCAGCGTGAGCGTGTCCATCGCCGGCGTCATCCACGGCCTGGCGGGGGCCAGTTGATAATGGTGAATGCCGACGCCCCACCCCTGCACCGCACGCTCGGTCCTGCCGCCCAGCAGCAAGGCCAGTAACTGGTGACCGAAGCAGATACCCAGCAGTTTTTCGCCGCGCTGATACAGCTCCAGCAGATAGACCTTCAGGGTCTGAATCCACGGGTCGGTGCCGAATGAGTCGGCCTTGCTGCCAGTCACCAGGTAAGCATCGAACTGCTCGTCTGCAGGTGGGTAGTCCCCTTGCACCACGTTGTAGACCGTAAGTTCTGCGGCGAGGGGCTGACGAGCGAAGAGTAATTCGAACATGCGCCCATACCCATGATATTGCTCGACCAGTTCAGGCCGCAGATTGTCGGTTTCCAGAATACAGATGCGTAAAGACATAAAAGGGACCCTGAAGCAGTAATGAGGCAATAGCGCACCGGCAGAGCCTGCCTTGAAGACCTCGGCAAATCAAGCTGCACCCCGGCCCGTTTCAGACGTTTATTCCATGTAGGAAAATTCTGTCCCGGACGAGCGGTGCAAAGCTGACGGCCACTGACGAAGCGTCTAGAAAAGGCCTGTGCATTCAGCGCCGCACCCGGTAATAACGTTCGCTTCTAGATAAACACAATTAGATCCCCAACAGTTCTAAGCTGAACGGCACCTCGGCTCTATGGTTATATCTGTAACAGGAGACGCGCAAAATCCTTTCAGCGCTCGGGCCAGCGGTCGAATGACCGGACCCACCTGTTCAATGCGCAACCTTGCCAGCAGTCGATTATCTGTTTTGCAGATCGGGCCTGCTTCTGTCGCTCAGGAATAACAACAAAAGGCGGTCAGCCATGTTCAAGTACAAACACTCCAAAGTACGTCAGGCGGGATTGATCCTCTTCACCACTGCGCTGTTATTGATCGTGCCTAACCTGAATCGATTGTTTGGCTGATCCACGCGCTTTCGATCAACGTTCAACTGTGCCACTCTTTCCTTTCGCACTGAGGGAGGTTGAATGTATGCGCCAATGGATTGCTGTTTGTGCACTTGTCAGCAGTTTCGCAGCACACGCGGGGATGGTCGATCAGGCTGCGGCCGTGGCAGCGCTGAAGGAAGGCAAGCTGGCGATGGATGTGCGTAGTCAGACCGACTATGACGCAGGCACGGTACTGAACGCCGTGCGCGTCGATGACCGACGGCTGGTCAATCAGATGAAACAGGTGCTCAACGACCGCAATGCGGTGTTCGTGATTTTCAGCAGCACGGACAGCAAGGCCGACAAGGCTCAGGACCAGCTCAGGGCTGCGGGCTACTTCAGCGTCATCAATGGCGGCAACTATGAAGAGCTGCACAACGCACTCTACGACATCACCGACGACCCCGCCGAATAAGCAATGGCCGGGCAGTTGAGCCCGGCCATTTCATGATGCGCAGCCCGTTACGGTTTACTGATGCTGCGTCTGGACCTGCACGCGGGTTTTCACTTTCGGCGTGCCGGTCATGGGCGATACCACAACCTTGGCATGCATCTGCTCGGATCCGCCGCCGCGGCGCATGCCGCGCACCGGGCAGGCGTCCAGATAGTCCAGCCCTACCGCCAGTTTCAAATGACGCTCGGGGATGGCCAACTGATTGGTCACATCAAAACTGTACCAGGCGTCGTCTATCCAGGCCTCGGCCCAGGCGTGACTGGACAGGTGTTCGCTGTCTTCGCTGCACAGATAACCGGAGACATAACGAGCCGGCACACCAAGGCTGCGGGCACAGGCGAG
This sequence comes from Pseudomonas sp. PvP027, assembly GCF_017833005.1. Taxonomy (NCBI): domain Bacteria; kingdom Pseudomonadati; phylum Pseudomonadota; class Gammaproteobacteria; order Pseudomonadales; family Pseudomonadaceae; genus Pseudomonas; species Pseudomonas sp. PvP027. The sequence goes on from NZ_JAFIBK010000001.1 coordinate 1,246,272, forward strand.
AAACGCGTGGGTATGGTCCTGACACACGCCCGAGCGTCCGGCGAAGGCCTGCGCGGCACTGGTGTCCACTTCGGTCGCGCCCTGGGTGTAGGTCATGTGCTGATTGAGCGCCTGCATCAGGTCGATCAACCCCGTGCGGTCAGCCCGCTTGCGGCACTCCATGGCCGCAAAACTGCGAATCGCTTCGTCAGGCTCGGTCAGTCGCGTCACGCGCAAAAACGGCAATGCCGACTGGCTTTCGTGCTCGGCCTCGCGGGTTTCGTCGATTTCCACCTGCCCGCGCGCGCCGATGATGATGGCTTCGTGCGGCTCTTCCAGGCTCAGGACATGCAGGATATTGCCAAAGGGGTCGATCTGCGCACGCACCGGACGTGGCAACGTCAGCTGCCAGCTGAGCACTTGCTGACGCTCACTGTCGTGAGGCGTCAGGCGCAGATACTGGATACTCGAACGCACTTGGTCATCGTAGTGATAGGTGGTCTCATGGCTTATCGAAAGTCTCATGCAGCCTCCAGGTACGAAGTGTGAATGGCATCACCCAGTTGGGCCAGCATCGGAATGAATTCGTTCAACCACTCGTGCAGGCCTTCATCCAGAATCTCGTCGATGCTGGTGTAGCGCAATCTCGCGTCCATCTCGGCGGCCATGCGCTGTGCGGGTCGACCATTGACGCCGGGCAGGCTGGCCAGAATGACGTCCATCTCTTCCAGACACGCGCGTAGCGAGCGCGGAATGTCGGCACGCAGCAGCAACAGCTCGGCAACCTGACGCGCGCCTGGCGCATCCCGATAGACCTCAGTGTAAGCCTCGAACGAGGACAGTGCGCGCAGCAAGGCGCTCCACTGGTAATAACCGGCCGCCGAGTTGTCTGCCGCAGCATTGGCCTGTGGCCCGCGCAATTCAAGCATTTCATAGCGGGCATCGAGCATGCGCATGGTGTTGTCGGCGCGCTCGATGAAAGTGCCCAGACGGATGAAGCGGAACGCGTCGTTACGCATGATGGTGCCGTAGGTGGCGCCACGGAACAGGTGCGAACGCTCCTTGACCCACTCGCAAAAGCGGCTCATGCCGTAGCGGGTCAGCCCCTGCTGGGCGATACCGCGAATCTCCAGCCAGGTGGAGTTGATGTTCTCCCACATGTCCGCGGTAATGCGCCCGCGCACCGCATGTGCACTGACCCTTGCTGCGCCCAGGCAGCTGTAGATACTGGCCGGGTTGGTGGCGTCCAGAGCAAAGAAATGCAGCATGCGTTCGGCATGCAGTTCGCCATGACGCTCGATATAGGTTTCCAGCGTTCCGGTGATCAGCAACGGCATGGCTATTTCATCCAGCCCGTCGCCCCGCCCGTCCTGCGGCATCAGCGACAGCGAATAGCTCACGTCCAGCATTCGGGCGAGGTTCTCCGCTCGCTCCAGGTAACGCGACATCCAGAAAAGATCAGAGGCAGTTCTACTTAACATTGGCAGGCATCCTTAATCCTCGACCACCCAGGTGTCTTTGGTTCCGCCACCCTGCGACGAATTGACCACCAGTGAGCCTTCACGCAAGGCCACTCGGGTAAGCCCGCCAGGCACAACGCGGGTTTCACGACCGGACAGAACAAACGGGCGCAAATCGATATGTCGCGGGGCTATGCCGTTCTCGACAAAGGTCGGACAGGTCGACAGGCACAAGGTGGGTTGGGCGATGTACGCGTGCGGCTTGGCCTTGAGGCGCGCCCGGAAGGCTTCGATCTCGGCGGCGGTCGCGGCGGGACCGACCAGCATGCCGTAGCCACCGGAGCCCTGGGTTTCCTTGACGACAAGGTCGCCGAGGTTGGCCAGCACATGCGACAGTTCTTCCGGCTTGCGGCACTGCCAGGTCGGCACATTCTTGAGAATCGGCTCTTCATCCAGATAGAAGCGAATCATGTCGGTGACGTAGGGGTAAACCGACTTGTCATCCGCGACACCGGTACCGATGGCATTGGCAAGGACCACGTTGCCGGATCGATAGGCCGCCAGCAGCCCAGGGACGCCCAGCATCGAATCGGGGTTGAAGGCCAGCGGATCCAGAAACGCGTCATCGAGACGACGGTAGATCACGTCAACGGCTTTCGGGCCGTCAGTGGTGCGCATGAACACGCGGTCATCGCGAACAAACAGGTCGGCACCTTCCACCAGCTCGACGCCCATCTCGCGAGCCAGAAACGCATGCTCGAAAAAGGCGCTGTTGAAGCGACCAGGCGTCAGCACCACGACACTCGGGTTGTCCAGATGGCTGGAACTCTTGAGCGTGTCGAGCAGCAGGTTCGGGTAGTGGTCGATCGGTGCAATGCGCTGCGCGGAGAACAGCTCCGGGAACAGGCGCATCATCATCTTGCGGTCTTCGAGCATGTAGCTCACGCCGCTCGGGGTGCGCAGATTGTCTTCCAGCACGTAATAGGTGCCGTCACCGTCGCGCACCAGATCGACGCCGGAAATGTGCGAGTACAGATCGCGGTGCAGATTCAGGCCCTGCATTGCCAGCTGATACTGCTCGTTGGCCAGCACCTGTTCGGCGGGAATGATCCCGGCCTTGATGATTCGCTGGTCGTGATACAGATCCGCCAGAAACATGTTCAGCGCCTTGACGCGCTGAATGCAGCCGCGCTCGACAACCCGCCATTCGCTGGCCGGGATGCTGCGCGGGATGGTGTCGAAAGGGATAAGCCGCTCGGTGCCCTGCTCATCACCATACAGCGTGAACGTGATCCCGGCACGGTGAAACAGCAGATCGGCTTCGCGCCTGCGTTGAGCCAAAAGCTCGGGAGGCGTATCGCCCAGCCAGCGGGCAAACTCCCGATAGTGCGGACGGACTACGCCGCCCGCATCGTACATCTCGTCATAAAAGGTGCGGATCATGCCGTACTCCTTGTCACCATGGACACCAAGACCATCGCAAAGCCCGTGCCACCGGCATAAACGCTTTGATTTCAAAAGGTTAGGTAAACACTCGACGCTCTACGCACCATTCCTGTGCACTAAACGCCCAAGCCAATTCTTTCGCGCCTCATTCGGAAGCGTCATTCAACCGTGAAATCTATGATCAGCATAGTCAGAGTTGATTTCCGCCAACGACATTAGTTCGCCACACTCCACAGCAACCGAGCAAACAGGGCACCAAACGCCGCTTTTGCCCAAATCGATATTTTGTCCAGCATGCCAAAAACGCTTGCGGATTTTAAACAGACTTCCCTTTGCGCCACTCGTTTGAGTGGCTTTTTTTTGACCACCGTTCAGGAACGGTCAGCGAAAACAGAACCGGCCGATCCGGAACGTATCCCGAATCAGCCGGTAGTGTATTGCCTGACAATCCGCAGCCATCAAGCGTGCAGTCTTCTGATCTCCTGAGTAACGCCCCATCCCTCGACTTCGCCGTCCATAGGTGAAATGACCGTCTGGAAGTCCTGCTCGAAGTCACCAATGCCGTCATAAGTCGCGTACATGACTTTGCTCAATTGCAGGTGCCAATTGCCGTCATCACGTACGTTTACCTGAGTGTTGAGGGATTCGCCGCGAAATTGCTCTGCGGCCTGCCGTGCCCGTTCCTCATCCGGGAAGATGGCGTAGAACTCGATGGGATAGATTCGCGCGAAATCAAAACCGCCTTCCTTCATGCGGCGCAGTACGTTACTGCTGATGTCCTCTTGATAGGCTGTGCTCATGAAACGTCCTCCTATGCAACGATAGATAGAGTTTCAACTCTTCCAGAGCGACCGCCGAGTCCTCGGAGGCCACCTCACGACAGATAATCCGACGCGGGGAATCAAGCATGTAGCTGACCGGACCAGGCTTGGCACCGGTCGGTATCGAGATGTCAGAGGCTGCCTGAACAGCCTCATCTGCAGAGTAGCCCCATCGTGGGCCGGATGCCAAGTGGTTGCCACGAAAAGGTTTTTGATCAGCGCAGATCAGGCGACTTCTGTAATGGAAATGATCCGCACACTGTTATGGTCCTTGAGCGTCTTCACGGTAGGCTCCTCAGTGCGCCCATCAAGATCATTCAGATTCAGCTCGTCGGTGACCGGGTAAAGGTCCTTGCGCAGGAAGCGCGCGGCCTCCTCCTCGCTGGGACGCTCATCAAAACCAGCCTCGCGGCGTTGCTGCACACCATCCTTGTCCAGATACAAAATGGCCCACTGTTTCATCAATGCCTCCCGTACGAAGCCAGGCACTCTGGCTTATGTGATCTGGACCTTTTGGCCCGCGTATTCGTTCAACCAATTACGCCGAAGAACCAGCCATGCCGGGCAAAAAAAAGACCCTCGCAGTCAATGCCGAGGGCCCTTGTCGCTTGACTGATCCGGCTCGCCGGTCAGCCGGACGAGTCAGTCGTCATCAGTTGCGGTTCTTGCTGGCCTCTACACCGGCCGTGTTGTCCAGAAGGCTCTTGGTAGCCGTCTGCAGGAAGCTTTCCAGCTTGCGCTTGAGCTCCTGCGTGTCGGGCGCATCAGGCACTTCTTCGGCATGCGGCTTGGCGCCGAGGGTGTAGGTCAACAGCTTGGCAGGCATCTCGGTCGGTTCGATCAGGATACGGTTGCCGCTGATGATAGCGACCACCTGCTCACTGCCCGACGGCTTGATCACACCGAAGCCCTTGTCACCCTCAGGCAGGTTCAGCAGATCGCGGCCCCAGCACTGGTTGCGGTTCAGACCACCCAGACGCCCCATGATGGTCGGCACTACGTCCACCTGCGTACCCACGATGCTGCTGCGCTGGCCGAACTTCTCCTGCACACCAGGGCCGATCAGCAGCAGAGGCACGTTGAAACGGCCCAGGTCCATTTCAGTCAGCTGCTTGTCGTTACCGAAACCATGGTCGCCCAGCACCACGAACAGCGTGTTCTTGAAGTAAGGCTCTTTTTTGGCCTTCTCGAAGAACTGGCCCAGCGCCCAGTCGGCATAACGCATGGCGGTCAAATGCTCGTCCAGCGAGCCGTGCCCGGTCACACGCTCGACCGGCAAAGGATCTGGCAGCGCATACGGCGTGTGGTTGGACAGGGTTTGCAGCAAGGCATAGAACGGCTTGCCGTCCTGACGGGCCTTGAGCTCCTGCGCGCCACGGTCGAACATGTCCTGGTCGGAAACGCCCCAGGTCGGATCGGAGAACACCGGATTGACGAAGTCTTCACGACCGACGAAGTTGGTCATGCCCTGGTTGCTGAAGAAACCCGACTGGTTGTCCCAGGCAAAGTTGCCGTTATAGACGTAGACATCATCGTAGTTGCGACCCGTACTCAGCAATTGCGGAAGACCCGACAGCTTGTGGCTGCCTTCCGGCGTCTGCATCAGGTACTCGAAGCCCGGCAGGTTCGGGAAGCACGCCATGGTGGCGAACATACCCTGGTGGGTGTGAGTACCGTTGGAGAAGAAGTGATCGAACAACAGGCCTTCCTTGGACAACTTGTCGAAGTACGGCGTGATGTTGGCATCGTTGCCCAAGGCGCCCACCGAGTGACCGGCGAAGCTTTCCATCAGGATCACGACCACGTTGCGGATCGGCAAGGTGTTCTCTGCCGGTGGCGTGAAGTCACGACGCACAGCCGCGATATCCGGTTCGACCAGCTTGTCGTTCGGGGTCAGCAGCATGTCGCGCACCGTCTGCTGGGCCTCGGCCTGTGGCAGCGTGGCTTTCCAGATGTTGTCGCGATCTTCAGACATACGGCTCTTGGCCGCAGTGATCAGCGTCAGTGTGCCGTTCAGGCCCAACTGGTTGGCGAAGTTGGACTCAGTGGTGTAAGCGTCACCCCAGCGCAACGGCGGGCCCTGGCGCAGAGTGCCACGGATGCAGACCACCATGACCAGCAATACCAGAACGAACACACCGGCGCGCACATACCACGGCGCAACGGAGCGAGTGGCCTCCGGGCTGGTTTTTGCAGCGACACGTGGACGGGTTGCACGGTCAATGCCCTTGAACACCAGGCTCAGCAGCCAGGTCACCACAGCCCATGCCAGCAGGTAGCGGACCACCGGAAAACCGTACCAGAGCATGCTCAGAACAGTCTTCGGGTCTTCCTTGACGTATTGAAACACCAGACCGTTAAGGCGCTGGTGAAACTCACGGTAGAAGTCCATTTCCATCAGGCCGAAGAACAGCGTGATGCTGCCGACCAGGGTCAGCCAGAAACGGAAGAACCCGCGGGCCGCCATGGCGCGTGCGCTGAACAGCGACAGCACCAGCGGAATGAGCAGGTACATGGTCAGGCGCAGGTCGAAGCGCGTGCCGTTGAACAGTGCTTCAAGGAACGTCGAGGCAGGCGTGTCGCCAATCATCTCGCGGTTGTAGACCAGCAGACCGATACGCAGAAGCGTGTACATCACCATCAGGGCGAAGCCGCTGAGCAGGATGTAAGCCAGATGCGATTTGACAGTGGGGTTTTGCAGGCGGGCTTGCCGATGAATCTGGGCGTCCGTTTTGGCCATGGTTGTCAGGATCCGGTGGATTCAGGGGTAGGTTCAGAGTGCAGTGCCGCCCTCCTCTTGAGGGAGACGGCGCGCAACAGGGCGCAGATATTACTTGATTGCGGGTCGCCAGGGGCCAGGTCAGCCGATGAAGACGCTTGCCTGTTCAGCTTCGCGCGCAATTTTGTGACAGAACTTGTGAAATTTCTGTCGCGAATTACGCGCTTATAAAGCCTTGCAGGCGACGCTCGAGAAAATCCGGCTCCGAGAAGCCGGACCGGCTCATCAGTCGTTGCTGGCCTTGCCCACGGCCTGCAGAACGTACTGCGGCAAGGCGAACGCGCCGATGTGGACTTCCGGATTGTAATAACGCGTAACAATACCGCTGCCCGAAAAACGCTGACGCAGGGTTTCCAGCGACAGTTTGCGATAGCGCTTGTCGGTCGAACCCCAGGCGAAAGTCATTGCTCCGCCGATGTAGGTCGGGATCGCTGCGTGATAGAAATGCCAGTCGGCAAACAGACCGTTCATGCGCCCGGCTGTGGTCTGCACACCGCTCAACTGCATGAAAGGCGTGCCGTTCTGGGTGACCAGAATGCCGCCTTCGTTGAGGCAGCGATGGCAGGCCTGATAAAAGTTTTCCGAGAACAGGACTTCACCCGGGCCGATCGGATCGGTGGAGTCGGAGATGATCACGTCGAACTTCTCTTCGGTGGTCGCGACGAAGCGCATGCCGTCGTCGATGACCAGGTTCAGACGCGAATCGTCGAAGGCACCGCTGGAATGATTGGGCAGATACTCCTTGCACATCTCGACCACGGTCGCATCGATCTCGACCATGGTGATGTGTTCGACGCTCATGTGCTTGGCGACTTCACGCAGCATGCCGCCGTCGCCGCCGCCGATGATCAGCACACGCTTGGCTGCGCCATGCGCCAGAATCGGCACATGGGTGAGCATTTCGTGGTAGATGAACTCGTCCGCTTCGGTGGTCTGGATGACGCCGTCCAGCGCCATGACACGGCCCATGCGCGGGTTCTGGAAGATCACCAGGTGCTGGTGATCGGTACGTACTTCGTGAAGCATTTTTTCCATACGAAAGCGCTGGCCGTAGCCTTCGTATAACGTTTCCTGATAATCGCTCATGGGTAAGCTCCCGCTGGGTACTGATGACAGGACGGCCGACCGCCCACAACAAAGGCGCGCATTCTACGTCGAGGAACATGACAGGTCGAACCTCTATGGCAGTTCAGTGCGTCACCGCTGCTGCCAGTGCCCTGTGCATGAAACGAAAAACGCCTGATTACCCAGGGTAATCAAGCGTTGTTTGCCCAGCGTGTGGACGTATCACATGCGTACGTTGCCACGCGGCCCGAGGATTGCCCAGATGATCAGGCCCACCACAGGAAGCAGTACGATCAGCAATACCCAGAGGATTTTCTTGCCAGTTTCGGCACCGCTTTTCAATACGTTGATGATGGCCCAGATATCGAGCGCCAGAATGATCAAGCCGACCAGGCCGTTGAAGCTAGAACCCATGGTGTTGCCCCTAAAATGAATGCTTACCCTCCTAGGATAGTAGCGCCGTTCGGGGGTTCCGTTGAACCAACCTTATATTCTCGGGCTCCCAAGCGGGGTCGACTTTGCATTTCAGTCACTATCGTCTCCCCTCTTTACAAAGGTAGCTCTATTAATGCCTACGCCCGCACAATCCCGAACGCCTTGGGCGAACTGGTTAAACCAGCTTCAGGGCAGCCCGCTGGTGAGCCTGGGCTTCGCCCTCGCCCTGCTGATCGTCGTCGGCCTCGGTGGCATCAGTCTTTACAACGCCTTCTATGGCACCAGTCAGGTCAACTTCAATCACGCCCTGCTGGGCGGTATAGCTGGTTTTCTGGCGACGGCGCTAGGCGCGGTGATGGCGGTTGCCCTGCGCAATGTTTCGCAACGCGCTCAGGACATCATGCTCGGGTTTGCCGCGGGGATGATGCTGGCGGCCAGCTCGTTCTCGCTGATTCTTCCAGGCCTGGAAGCCGCCCGGGACATTACCGACAGCGGCCCGTGGGCAGCTGCGACGGTTGTTGCCGGTCTCGGGCTGGGTGTGCTGCTGATGCTGGGGCTGGACAGGTTCACCCCGCACGAACATGAAAGCGTAGGCCGCCAGGGGCCTCATTCGGACCGAATCAGTCGGGTCTGGCTGTTTGTGCTGGCGATCACCCTGCATAACCTGCCTGAGGGCATGGCGATTGGCGTCAGTTTCGCCAGCGGCGACATGAATGTCGGTCTGCCATTGACCACGGCCATCGCCATTCAGGACATTCCCGAAGGTCTGGCCATCGCGCTGGCCCTGCGCGCGACCGGCCTGTCGGCCTTCAAGGCGATGCTGGTGGCGATCGGTTCCGGCCTCATGGAGCCACTGGGCTCACTGGTGGGCCTGGGCATCTCCAGCGGCTTTGCCATCGCCTACCCGCTGAGCATGGGGCTGGCGGCAGGCGCGATGATCTTCGTGGTGTCCCATGAAGTCATCCCGGAAACCCACCGCAATGGCCATCAGACCTCGGCAACCCTGGGCCTGATGGGCGGCTTTGCGGTAATGATGTTTCTCGATACGGCGCTGGGTTAACCGCGCAGTGCCTGCAGTGCGGGTGCGGCATGGATGCCGGCCGATGCTGCCAGCTCGAGTACGCGAGCTTCGTCACGGCCATACACCAGCACCGTTTGCAGCTCGTCATCCAGTGGCTGGCTGAAGTTCATCAGCACATAGCCGCCCATGTCCTTGTTCATGCTGCTCAACTGAATCTGAATGCGATTGAGCGCTACCAGCGGTTCTACCTTGGCCAGTTGTTTGGGCTTGATGTTGAAGGCCACGTCCTTGCCAAACGACTGAACGATCTGCTCGAACAGGTCCATGTAGCTGTCGGCCTGGAACAATACGGTTTCCGGCAGACTGCCCACCACCACCCACTCGCCCAGCGGGATCGGGAATGTATCGTCGTAGTTGATATCAGGATTGGCGGCCAGAAATGCCTGCGGATCGGCATACGCCTGCGCGGCTTCATCGGCGATATGCACGATTTCATCATCGCCCATGCAGCCGGAGCTGACTTTGCTGATTAATTCGACCAGTGAGTCTTTCATGGGGGCGATCCTGATAGCGGGCAAAAAAAGAGGCGCGAAGGATAACGGTAAATCCATCGCGCCTCTATGTGTTCATGCCTTGCTGTCAATCCACTCGATATCAGGACCGGGCAGGCTGCACGCCCATTTTGGTCAACTGTTCGATGGTGACGGTCGCGCCCATTGCCTGAGCAGCGCCCAGTGCAGTGATGCCCTTGGCATCAGTGGCATGCGGGTCCGCGCCCTGACTGATCAGGTAATCGACTATCTCGTTGCGGTTGAACATCGCCGCCATCATTAATGCGGTACGGCCGTCAGCAGAGGCGCCGTCTATATTGGCCCCCGCCTCGACCAGCAACCTGACTACCGCCAGATCGCCCTTGAACGCTGCGCCGGCAATGGGGCTCTGGCCATTATCGTTGCGGATTTCAGGATCGGCCTTGTGATTCAGCAGCACACGGACGGCATCTGCATGGCAGTGATAGCTGGCCAGCATAAGCAGCGTATCGCCCTTGTGGTTGCGCAGATCTGCAGGCAGACCCTTTTCAAGCAGGCGCTCCAGCATGACTGCATTTCCCTGGCGAGCCACATCGAATACCTGCTCGGCGAACTCGGCGGCTTCGTCTTCAGTCATGGTTTTCGAAGCGCTGATATCTGTATCGGTCATTAACTACTCCTTGGCGCACTGTACTCCGGACATGTGTTGACCCGGCATCGATAAACACACTGACCTCAAGTCTCGCCAGCTGTTCGATCAGCATCGATCCGGATGCGCAGTGCCTGCTTTTGATGGCTGCAATCCATACGATCCCCCTTCTGCCCGATCCCCATCGTGCAGGAAACGGCAAAATGCAGGGCGCACGAAGGGTGTTCATGCAAAATGCACGAAGCCTGAAAATAGACTATATTCCAAGCTATTGATTTTAAAGGAGTTAATTTAGGGGGGAGACTGGCACAGACACTGCAACAGTACTTCCAAGCTTGTTATCCCATGAGCAATGGAGCCGCCTCACATGACTTTTATTCAAGAAAAATTCGCTTCCGTATTCTCCGACTACACCGTCACCACTCAGCCGCGTCCCGATGGTGGTGTTCTGTTGTCACTGCGTACCCAGGATGGTAAGCAGATCCGTCGCTCAGTCTCTTATGCTCAGCTGCATACTCCGGTTCAACTGGAATGGGTAATCAGCGCCATCCGCCGCGACCTGGCTGCACAAGCCAGCGAGCTGCCAGCGATCTCGATGCTGCAAAGCCAGCACCGTTTTGATCTGCCGACGTATCACACACGTTGATTTGCCCGCCACCTTCGTAGGTGGCACCCGCTGTACGCTCTCTCATCCCTTGTTTGCCGCGATTACACTTTGTTCTCGCGGCTTTTTTTTGCGTGCGTTTTGCAGGGCGGCTACCTGATCAGACCACGACAAAGTGCTTCGCCCACTGCTTGTGCCCTGTTGGCAACGCCCAGCTTGGAGTAGATGGTCTTGAGGTGATACTTCACCGTCGACTCCGACACATCGCGAATCATCGAGATCTCCCAGGCCGTCTTTCCGTCCCTGGCCCACTGCAATACTTCCAGCTCACGATGGGTCAGACCGCGTGAAGAGAACTTCAGGCCCCGCGCGACACTGTGCAGCACCGGCATGAGACTGCTCATGAGGTACTTTTGTTCAGCGCTGATGGTCCGCGCCACTTCGCCCAGAGTACAGACCGATGTCACGCTGTCGGCGCCACGGCAATGATTGGTGTAGCCATAGGAGATGGCCGGAAGCAGTTCACAGGCGTCTACGAGCTCGTCGTAAAAGGCTGATACCGGGTATTGTCTGAACGCATCCTGCCAGTTCAGGAAGCCCAATTGATTGCGATAACAACGGATCACCGGGTCCTGTGTGATCAAGTCGTGCTGGCGGTAGGCCTCGCCCCAGGCATGGTCGACGTTGGAAGTGATGAACGTCAGCAACACCGGACCCTTGAACTGAAAGAACATCGCGCGCTCGCTGTTGCATTCGCGCCTTAACCACTCAAGTGCATTTTCGATGGCTGTCTGCCCATCGAGTTCGGTAATCGTGCTCACCATCTGCTGTATCAATAGGCCCCGGGTCGCGCTTTCTGTCATGGCACTGCACATCGCTGCCGCTCCTTGTTCGCCCGGGAGTCGGTACAGGTGTTTTCCGTGACCCCGGTGAAGATGGCGCAAAACTTACACGAATAATTACGTTGAAAAACGGCGAACAGAACAAACAGATTCAACGCACTTCCCACCAGGCAAGACCTCACGCGTAAGCAGGAAATACCCTACAAATGCGTAGGTAGGCCTTGCGGCAGGCAGATTTCAATGCAGCGGCATCAGGACGATGCCGCGCACAGCAGGCGGGAGTCTTCTAGAAAGAAGCGGGATCGATAAGCGCAAAACTGGCCACCTGCCTGTGCCCGGCAAGTGCCCCGCCATCACGCGCAAGACCGCAGGTGGCCATGCCGGCGGCCTGCGCAGCATCGAGTTCTTCGACGATATCCGACAGGAACAGAATGTCCCCGGCAGGACAGTCCATTGCCTGGGCAATCGTTTGGTAGGACTGCGCTTCGCGCTTGGGGCCGGACGTCGTATCAAAGTAACCGCTGAACAGACCGGACAGATCGCCCGCCTCGGAACAACCGAAAATCAGTTGCTGAGCCTGAATCGAGCCCGACGAATAAACGTAAAGCCGGTAGCCCTGTTGATGCCAGTGTTTCAAGGCATCCACAGCATCCGGATAAACATGGCCCTTGAGCTGTCCGGCGTTGTAGCCCTGCTCCCAGACCATACCCTGCAGGGCCTTGAGCGGTGTGGCCTTGCGGTCCTCGGCGATCCATTCCAGCAGGACTGCAATGACGCGCTCGACATCGGCGTCCGGCTCACCGGCCTGGTCGCGCACCGCCTGCAGCTGCTGCGCCACGGCCGGTTGCTCGGCATTTTGGCGAACGAATCCGGGCAGGTGCTTTCTGGCGAACGGAAACAACACGTCGAAAACGAAACTCACTGCACTGGTGGTGCCTTCGATATCCGTGAGGATAGCTTTGATGGGCATCAGAATCGGGCTCCTGTCAGTCTTCCAGCCGTGGAAAACGGCCGGCAATGTCTTCACCGGTAAAATTTGCTACCCAGCCTTCCGGATTATTGAACAGGCGGATAGCAACGAAGTGCGGGTTTTCGCCCATATCGAACCAGTGCCGCGTGCCGGCCGGCACGGAAATCAGGTCGTTCTTTTCGCACAGTACGGCGTACACATAGTCGTCGATGTGCAAAGTGAACAAGCCCCGCCCCGCGACGAAGAAGCGTACTTCGTCTTCGCCGTGCCGGTGCTCTTCAAGAAACTTGGCGCGCAATTCGGCTTTTTGCGGGTGATCGCTGTTGAGGCTGATGACGTCCACGGTGACGTAACCACGTTCGGTCATCAGTTTGTCGATCTGGGTGCGATAGGCGCTGATCACCTCTTCCTGACTGGCACCGGGGGTGATCGGCGTAGCGGCCTCCCAACGGTCGAACGCTACGCCGTGCTCGGCCAGCGTCGACGCGATGTCTTCCAGATGGGTCAGCACCTTGTTGGGCATATCAGGGCTTGAAACGTGATAAACGGACAGGCTGCTCATGCGTGAATCCTCGGTTTGGTGCAACGCCTTCCGGCTTTTACAGGCCGGTCAGGCTTACAGACTGGTTTGGGCAAGAAACGCTCAGCGGTTCAAGACCGCGCGCATTTTCAGTTCGCACTCGAACAGGAACTCGAACGCTTCGATCTGGCGCAAGGCGTCGCTCATCTTCGCACCCCAGGTGTAGAGGCCATGACCGCGGATCAGGTAGCCGGCGCACTCGGGATGGGCGTCCAGCCAAGGCTGCACCTTTGCCGCGAGACGGGCAATGTCCTGATCGTTGTCGAAAATCGGCACCACGACCTGCGACTCATGAGTGACCACGCCGCTAAAAGCCTTTTGCAGTTCGTAGTCCTCGAACACCAGATGATCGGCCGTGGTCAGCCTCGACAACACGGTAGCGTTCACCGAGTGAGTGTGCAGCACGGCGCCGACCTGCGGTCTGCAGCTGTACAACTGGGTATGCAGCAAGGTTTCGGCAGACGGCTTTTTACCGGATTCCAGGCTGTTGCCAGCCAGATCGGTGGCCAGCACATCGTCAGGGCCCAGCTGGCCCTTGTGCTTGCCGGATACGGTCAACAGCGCCTCGCTGTCAGACAGGCGCGCAGAATAATTGCTGCTGGTGGCAGGCGACCAGCCACGGCCGTACAGAAAACGCCCGGCCTCGATGATTTCCAGGCTCAATTGTTCGCGGCTCATACACCTTCCTCTTTCTTGGGTGTGACAATCATGACGGCAGCGGCAAAGGCTGCAAGGCTGGCAATGGCAAAGGTCCAGGCCGGCCCCAGCGCGTTCCAGCTGTAACCGGAATACAGAGCGCCCAACGCCCCGCCGACGCCGGACAAGGCAGCATAAAGTGCCTGCCCCTGACCTTGCTGACGTGGGCCGAAGCTACTTTGCACGAAATGAATGGCAGCGGCGTGAAAGCTGCCGAACGTGGCAGCATGCATCACCTGGGCAATCAGCAGCGCGGTGAGGTGATCGGCAAACAGGCCCAGCAGCAGCCAGCGCAATGCGGCCAGGAGAAAGCTGGCGAACAGTACCTGGCGCACGGAGAAACGCTGCAGAATCCGGCTCATGACCATGAACATCAGCACCTCAGCCACCACGCCGACCGCCCATAACAGGCCGATCAGGCCGCGGCTGTAACCGAGTGCTTCGAGGTGCAGGGTCAAAAAGGTGTAATACGGGCCATGGCTGAGCACCATCAGCGCGACACTGAGGTAAAACGCCAACACACCGGGGCGCGCCAGCTGCCTGAGAAAACCGCCGGACCCGGTTTCGCGGCTGGACGGTGCAGGATGCGCATTCGGCACCCACCAGCTGCTGACAACGATACCGGACATGATCGCCAGCGCAATGTAAGGGAACAGGTCCAGACTGAACCATTCGAACACCCGCCCCAGCACCACCACGGCCAGAATGAAACCGATCGAGCCCCACAGCCGGATCTGGCTGTAACGCGCGGTCTGGCCTTGCAGGTGCGCAAGGGTGATGACTTCGAACTGCGGCAGGATGGCGTGCCAGAAGAACGCATAGAGCGCCATGACCATCGCCAGCCAGGCATAGCTTTTTTCGACCAGAATCAGCGAAAACGCCAACAAGGTGCAGACGGCGCCAGAACGCACAATGGTCAGACGCCAACCGGTGTAATCACCCAGCCACCCCCAGAGATTGGGCGCGACGCAGCGCATCAGCATGGGAATGGCGACCAGCTCGCCGATCCGTGCGCTGGAAAAACCCAGGTGGTGAAGGTAAAGGGCCATGAAAGGCGCCGACAGGCCCAGCAGAGCGAAATAGCATACGTAGAACCCGGACAGCCGCCAGTAAGGCAGCTGTCCGCCGCCAGGTTGCGCCACGCTAGCAGTCCGCAACCGTGACGGCGTGCATTACACCTGCCCCAGCACAGGTGTGTTGACGCTGACATCGGCGTTCTGACCGCGATGACGCAACAAGTGATCAAGCAGAACGATGGCCATCATCGCCTCGGCAATCGGTGTGGCACGAATGCCGACACACGGGTCATGCCGACCCTTGGTGATGACGTCGGCTGCGTTGCCGTCGACATCGATCGAACGACCTGGCGTGGTGATGCTGGACGTCGGCTTGAGCGCCAGGTGCGCGATGATCGGCTGGCCGGAGGAAATGCCGCCGAGAATGCCGCCCGCGTGATTGGACAGGAATCCCTGTGGCGTCATCTCGTCACGGTGCTCGGTGCCACGCTGGGCAACACAGTCGAAACCGGCACCGATTTCCACACCCTTGACCGCGTTGATGCTCATCAGCGCATGGGCAAGTTCAGCGTCCAGACGATCGAAGATCGGCTCACCGAGACCCGGCATCACGCCTTCTGCGACCACGGTGATTTTTGCACCGACCGAGTCCTGATCACGTCGCAGCTGGTCCATGTAGGCTTCCAGCTCCGGCACCTTGTCTGGGTCGGGGCAGAAAAACGCGTTGTCTTCCACTGAATCCCAGGTCTTGAACGGGATCTGGATCGGGCCAAGCTGGCTCATGTAACCGCGAATGACGATGCCCTGGCTTGCCAGGTACTTCTTGGCAATGGCGCCCGCGGCCACACGCATGGCGGTTTCCCTGGCCGAACTGCGACCGCCGCCCCGGTAATCACGAATGCCGTACTTGTGGTGATAGGTGTAATCGGCGTGGGCCGGGCGGAACAGGTCCTTGATCGCCGAATAGTCCTTGGACTTCTGATCGGTATTGCGGATCAGCAGACCGATGGACGCGCCGGTGGTCCTGCCCTCGAAGACACCCGAGAGAATCTCGACTTCATCGGCCTCCTGACGCTGCGTGGTATGGCGGCTGGTGCCCGGCTTGCGCCGATCCAGGTCGCGCTGCAAGTCTTGCAGGTCCAGCTCCAGCCCCGGCGGGCAGCCGTCGACGATAGCGACCAGCGCCGGGCCGTGGCTTTCGCCGGCGGTGGTGACAGTGAACAGCTTGCCGAAAGTGTTGCCGGACATGCGGGCGCTCCGAAAAATCAGCCAAAAAACCAGATCGTTAAACCAAGCGCGCCAGTATACGCAGGCTCGCGGTTCAGTTCATCCTCGAACCTTCTGTCACCGCGTGCGTCCAAGCGTGACTCCCCCAATGATGGCCTTGCGATGTTATCCGGTATTTCCCTGCTTCGAGTTTCCAACGCGCTGCGTCTGCTGGCCGTGCCGATAACCCTGATCCTGAGCCTGGCCGCCGCAACCGCCAGCGCTGCGGCGCCCAGCGCGGTGCAGCGGCCGATAAGCGTGGACACCGAGAACGGCAAGCTGTACGGCACGCTGCTCATGCCGCGTTCCGACAAACCGGTGCCGGTGGTGCTGATCATCGCCGGTTCCGGCCCCACTGACCGCGACGGCAACAACCCGGAAGGTGGACGCAACGACAGCATGAAGCGCCTGGCGGTGATCCTGGCGAGCAACAATATTGCCAGCGTGCGCTACGACAAACGTGGCGTCGCGGCCAGCAAGGCGGTCACGCCGGATGAACGCAACCTGAGCGTCGACCGCTACGTGGCCGACGTCCAGCTCTGGGCCAGAGCGCTGAAAGCCAACCCGCGCCTGGGCCAGCTGATTCTGTTGGGCCATAGCGAAGGTGCGCTGGTGGCGACGCTGGCGGCTGAAAAGGTAGGTGCCGCAGCGCTGATTTCCGTGGCCGGCACCGGGCGACCGGTGGATCAGGTCCTGCGCGAACAGTTTCAGGAACGCCTGCCGCCGGACCTGCTGCAGCGCAGCGATCAGTTGCTCGACGAACTCAAGGCCGGCAAAACCGACGACAACGTGCCCGCGGAGCTGGAAGTGGTCTTCCGCCCCAGTGTCCAGCCGTACCTGATCTCGCTGTTCCGCCAGGACCCGGCGGCGGCATTCGGCGCACTGCACATTCCGGCGCTGATCGTTCAGGGCCGAAACGACATTCAGGTCGGTGTGGGTGATGCGCTGCTGCTGCAAAAAGCCAAACCGGATGCTCAACTGGCCCTGATCGACGGTATGAACCATGTGCTGCGCATCGTACCGGATGATTTGCAGCAGCAACTGTTGTCCTACCGCAATCCGACCCAGCCGCTGGCCAGTGAAGTGACTGAACGGATCCTGAGCTTCATCAAGGCACTCCCAAATCCGGATGCTCCACCCGGAAAAAAGATCTGACGCGCGTTAGTCAAAAGTCCTTCAGTCCTGGCGAATCTGGCCGATAGCAGTTTGCTGGCCCTGTGTTCCGGCACCGTAGTGTTTCGGCACCTTTATGCCCCGGCGAACCTGCTCCGGGGCAAGGCCCAGGAAAGGACACCCTTATGACAGACGCAAATACCATGACTGAAACCCTCGCAGAGCCGGCCAGCGCAGAAGTCGCAGTGCCGGTGCCCCCGCAGCCGTGGGAAGACGTTCTGCCCGAAAGCTTTCAGATGCTGCGTCTGTCGCCACTGCCCACCGACCGCGCGACCGGCGGCCGCCCACTGCGCTTCGTACAGTTCGGGCGTGCCGAGCGGCACAGCAAGGCATTGAGCCTGCTGCGCATCACCGTGCAATTGCCAGGTCAGCGGGTCCGCAAGGAACAGAACCATCTGGATATCTGGGCCGACCACGAAAAGCGCATAGTGCGTTTCGGTCCCGAGTCAGGCTTGCAGATCGAGCCGTGGAACCGCGGTATCGGGCGCTTCATGATTGCTCATGCGGTGCATTGGGCGCAGAAAAGATGGTCTTCCTACAAGATTGAGGGCGTGGCGCTGGCCAGCAAGGACGGTCTGAACGAAGACACGCGTCTGCGTCGCGATCACTTTCTGCGCACTCTGGGTTTTGAAGTGACGTATGCCGATGCCCAGCACATGAAAGGCGCGATCAAGGATGTACACGTCGGCAACCTGCACAGCACCTGGAACAACGACAAGGTGCAGATCATCGAGATTCTCGAAGCCTCGCAGATGCTGGAAAAGGCCGAGAAAAATCTGATCGAACAGGAAGTGACGATTCGCCAGCATGAAGACCGGGTCAGCAAATACAAGCGTGAAGACAGCGGCCTGCGCTTCACGATTGCCTGTCTGGTGACCTTCGCGGTATTCCAGGCCGGACTGCTGATCTGGATCGCGACGCACCGATAAAAAACACGCCGAAAAAAAGGAGGGGCTGATATCAGCCCCCCCCTTTTGTCTCAGCCGGTTATCGCGGCCCTTGACCTCAAACCTTCGACTGAAACAATGCCTGGTGGTCGCGGCACTGTTCTGCCGTGAGCATGAACACACCATGCCCGCCCCGCTGGAAGTCCAGCCAGGCGAAATCGACCTCCGGGTACAGCGCCTGCACGTGCACCTGGCTATTGCCGACCTCGACGATCAACAGCCCCTTCTCGTGCAGATGATCGGCGGCCTGGGCGAGCATGCGGCGGACCAGGTTCAGGCCATCGCTGCCACAGGCCAGAGCCAGTTCCGGCTCATGCTGATACTCGTCAGGCATGTCGGCAAAATCTTCGGCGTCCACATAGGGCGGGTTGGACACGATCAGGTCAAAACGCTGACCCGGCAGGCCGTCGAATCCGTCGCCCTGAACGGTGTAGACCCGATCCTCCATGCCGTGACGCTCAATGTTCTGATTGGCCACTTCCAGTGCGTCGTAGGACAGGTCGGCCAGGGCCACCTCGGCTTCGGGAAACACCTCGGCGCAGGCGATACCGATGCAACCCGAGCCTGTGCACAGGTCGAGAACCCGCGCTGGCTCGTCGGCCAGCCAGGGGGCGAAACGTTCTTCGATCAGCTCGGCGATGGGCGAACGCGGGATCAGGACGCGGTCATCGACAATGAACGACATGCCACAGAACCAGGCCTCGCCCAGCAGGTACGGGGTGGGCACACGCTCGTCGATGCGGCGCTTGATCAAGCGTTGCAGTTCGGATATTTCGTCGACTTCCAGACGGCAATCCAGGTAGCTGTCGGCAATTTCCCATGGCAGGTGCAGTGCACCCAGCACCAGTTGCCGCGCTTCATCCCAGGCATTGTCGGTGCCATGACCGAAAAATACGTCTTCCTCGTGAAAGCGGCTGACGGCCCAGCGTATATGGTCGCGCACGGTACGCAGACGGGAAGTGATCATGGACAAACTCCTTGAAAGGCAACGAACTGCTGTAAGACGAGCCTCGGTGAACAGTCTGGTTACGAACAACGTGCATTCTTCGTACCCGATAGGCGGGGAAGTTTCCATGATTCGTCTACCGCCATCAAGGCAAACCGCCAGCCATCCCCTCCTCCAACTGCCCTGCAGGCCATAAAAACCGTGGCCTGCGATGGTTGCCATTCCCAGAACGCTTCAGCCAGAGGACAATGTCGCAAAAGCCCCACACAAAGGAGCCCGTGAATGTCGGATTTAAAGACCATGTTTCAGCTCAGCGGCCGGGTGCATGCGCCCGCCCATCTGAGTAACGCGACGCTGATCATCATCGACGCGCAAAAAGAATACCTCCGCGGCCCGCTGGCCCTGACCGGCGTGAGAGAAGCCATGGCCAACATCGGCCGATTGGTCGAAAAGGCACGTGCGGTCAAGTGCCCGATCGTTCACATCCGCCATCTGGGCACTGTGGGCGGCCCGTTCGACCCCCATGGCGAGCGCGGTGAACTGGTGCCGGAGCTGTTGCCGCAGGGTGATGAACACCTGATCGAGAAACGCCTGCCCAATGCCTTCAATGGCACCGGACTGCATGAACTGTTGCAGAACCTTGGGCACCTGGACCTGATCGTCTGCGGCTTCATGAGCCATTCGAGTATCAGCACCACGGTTCGCGCCACCAAGGACTACGGTTATCGCTGCACTCTGGTCGACGATGCCTGCGCAACCCGCGATCTGCCGAGCCCGCACGGCGTGGTCAGCGCAGAGGTCGTGCACAGAACCGAGATGGCAATCATGGCCGACAACTTCGCCACCCTGGCGCTGACCAAAGACCTTGTCTGACACTGCACAGGCGAGGGAGCGTGTGACAAGGTTCACATAACCGCCCATCCTTTGCCGTCATGGATCATCCCGGAGGCGGGAACCACCCCTCCTTCCCCGGGTCAGAGCGCCGATACTCCATTGAGCTGATACCTGTTGAGGAAAAGGCATGAAAACGTCAGATGGTTTCGATGCACGTCGCCTGCGCCCCAGGGGTCAGGGCAACTGGGGCAAACGCATCGGCACGCTGATCGCACTGCTCCTTGTGATCGCAGGTCTGTTGCTGACAGTTGCCGGTGCTTCCAGCCTCACGGTTCACCCGCAGATGCTCGGCGAACTGAACGCCAGTCCGGGCGGCGCGGCGTTTGTCGCCATCGGCGGACTGCTGGTGCTGTACGTGGGCGTCTGGCTATGGCGCCGCTGCCGTCGTCAGCGCAGTGCCGGCGGCCTGAGTATCTCTTCGCACCTGATGAAAAAACACAACTGACCCTCTTGTCTGAACGGTTAGAATGGCCTCCTTCGCGGAGGCCCCATGCAAGACGACGATTTTTCCCTGTTCAGAAGCGAGACACGCGGCGTCAAGCCGCTCAAGCATGAACATGCCGATGTCGGCAAACCCAAGACCGATCGAAAAATGCTGGCCCGCCTGCGCCAGTCGGCAACCGTGCGCACCGATTCGGTGACCGTTGACGGCTTGTCGGATCAATTTGTGATCGACGTCGGCCCTGAAGATGTCCTGAGCTGGTCGCGTGACGGCGTGCAGGAAGGTCAGATGCGCAAGCTCAAACTCGGGCAGATCAGCTTCGAGGGCAGCCTGGACCTGCATGGCATGAGCGTGGAAGTGGCGCGAGAGACGCTGTGGGAATTTCTGGCTGAAGCAACCCGTCTGGAAATACGCTGCGTACGCGTCACCCATGGCAAGGCGGTACGTCTGGACGGCAAGCGGCCCATGATCAAAAGCCACGTCAACACCTGGCTGCGTCAGCATTCGCAGGTACTGGGCTTTTGCTCCTGCCTGGCCAAACACGGCGGTGCAGGTGCGGTGTACGTGATCCTCAGGCGCATCATGATGGAAGGGCGCGACGAGTAGCACCCGCCGCGCCCTTCCAGTCAGTCAGACCCCGCACGCAGGGCTGCAGCGCCGCCCTGCCGCTGACTCAGCGCCCCGGGCCAGGACCGCCAGGACCAGGGCCGCCGCCTTCATGATGCCCGCCACCGCCGCCATGTCCGCCCGGACCAGGCCAGAACGGCCAGCAGCCGGAAACCGACGACAGTACAATCGCGAACAACGCTATTTTTGCTACTCGACTCAACATCCGGGTTTACTCTCTAGGGACAGGCAATGGATTGATGACCTGCCTACTCAGACCGCAATGGGCGTCAGAAGTGGGTAGCGATCTGGTCGCCAACGTGTAAGCGAGAGGATACAAAGGCACTGACCGGCCGGTTGATTTGCAGCCCTGCCGTGCACCCGCCCGCATGCGTACGTTACTATGTGCGTCTCGGCGACGGGCCTGCCCTCGCAACCATCGAACCCCACACGGAAACACACCCCTGTGACACTGGAACAGAATTACACCGCCATCCTCGGGCAACTGGGCGAGGACGTCTCGCGCGAAGGTCTGCTGGACACCCCCAAGCGCGCCGCCAAGGCCATGCAGTATCTGTGTCGCGGTTACGCGCAGACCCTGGAAGAAGTAACCAACGGCGCGCTGTTCAGCTCCGATGCCAGTGAAATGGTGATGGTCAAGGACATCGAGCTGTACTCGCTGTGCGAGCACCATCTGCTGCCGTTCATTGGCAAGGCACATGTGGCCTACATCCCGCAGGGCAAGGTGCTTGGTTTGTCTAAAGTGGCGCGGATCGTCGACATGTACGCTCGCCGTCTGCAGATCCAGGAAAACCTCAGCCGCCAGATCGCCGAGGCCATCCAGCAGGTTACCGGCGCGCTGGGCGTTGCGGTGGTGATCGAAGCCAAGCACATGTGCATGATGATGCGTGGCGTCGAGAAGCAGAATTCGGCCATGATCACCTCGGTGATGCTGGGCGAGTTCCGTGAAAACGCGGCCACCCGCAGTGAGTTTCTCAGCCTGATCAAGTGATCGTTCAGCCTGCGTTCACCTGCCGTGAGGCACGCTGAATGCACGGCTGGGCACGCCACCGCCCGCAAGAGGTATGACCTTGTTCATGAAAGCGTTAAGAGTCGGCCTCGGCCAACTCGTCATCGGCATCGATTTCCTGACTCGCCCGAGCAGGAAAAAACGTGACCCGCAGGCCCAGGCGGCTGTCGCTGAAGCGGCTCAGAATCTGACGCTGTATCAGTTCCACGCCTGCCCATTCTGCGTGAAAACCCGTCGCGCCCTGCGCCGCCTCAATGTTCCGGTCGCGTTGCGCGATGCGAAAAACAATGAGCTCGATCGCCAGACCCTGCTCAACGAGGGCGGCAGGATCAAAGTGCCTTGCCTGCGCATCGAGGAAGGCGACAAAACCGTGTGGATGTATGAGTCCAAGGTGATCATCGACTACCTGAACCAGCGCTTCGGAGCGATCTGACGCCTGTTTGCCCGGCGCCTCTCAGCGCGGGCAACCTTCCTCGCGACAGGCCACATAGGCTTGCAGTTGCTTCAGCCGCACACGGGTCTGCTCGGCCAGGCATTGCGACTGCAGCAATGGCCAGATGGAGCCTGAATCTTCGGGTTTGCCCGCCTGATACAGGCAATCGGCATCACGCAGGGCTATCCACTTTCGTTGCGCATCCTTGAGCGCCTGCTTTTTCGCCGGGGTCTTCAACCACGCCATCTGCACGTTGTACTGCTTGTTGAGATCGGCATCGAGCGCTGCCTGCTCATTGGCAGCGCAGCGATTCATGCTGGCCTGATTGGCGTCGCAGTCCTCGGCCTGGGCCGAGCAGCCGATACCCAGCGCAATGAAAGCGCCCAGAAGTACGATTGGAACGCGCATACATTTCCCTTTGTTCAAATGACGGATGTGTCAGTCCAGCATACCGATATAACCCGGCTGTGCCTTGACCCGATCCAGCCAACGGCGGATCCCGGTATAGGGTGCCAGATCGAAACCGCCCTGATGAGCGACGTGGGTGTAGGCATACAAGGCAATGTCGGCGATGGAGAAATTCTCGCCGACCAGAAACGGCGTACGGTCGAGCTGCTGCTCCATGACCGCCAGTGCGCGGTAGCCGGCCTTCTGCATGGCGCGATACTCGGTCATGCGCTCGGCCGGCAAGCCCAGATAGAACTGGATGAATCGGGCAACCGCGACCGACGGCTCATGGCTGTACTGTTCGAAGAACTGCCACTGCAGCACCTGGGTGCGCAACCTCGGTTCGCTCGGCAGGTACGAAGAGCCGTCAGCCAGAAAGTTGAGAATCGCGTTGGATTCCCACAGGCAAGTGCCATCTTCCAGCTCCAGCACCGGAATCTTGCCGTTGGGGTTCTTTTCCAGAAACGCCGGGGTCTGGGTTTCGCCGTTGAGAATATCAACCGGCACCCACTCGTACTCACTGCCCAGCAGGTTAAGCATCAGCTTGACCTTGTAGCAGTTGCCCGAGTTGTAATCGCCATAAACCTTGTACATAAGACTGCTCCCTTGCTGCGTCTATGTTGACGTCTTGAATCAGGCGGCTTGCAGGAGGTGTGCAGCGCGGACCACCGACGCCAGTCGTTTTATACCCTCATCGAGCCGTGCAGGGTCGATATGGCTGAAATTGAGCCGCAAGTGACCGTGATTGGCGTCCGGATCGGCAAAAAAAGGTTCGCCCGGCATGAACGCCACATCCTGCGCCAGCGCTGCATCCAGCAAGGTGCGCGTGTCCAGCGGCTGCTTCAGCGTCAGCCAGAAGAACAGCCCGCCTTGTGGGCTGTTCCAGGTGGCCAAGTCGGAAAAATGCGTTTGCAAGGCGCTTTCGAACGCATCACGACGGCCCCGATAAAACTCGCACAGCGTCACCAGATGCTCACGATAGTGCTCAGTACCAATCCACTGCAAGGCCTGCCACTGTCCGAGGCGATTGGTATGCAGGTCAGCCGACTGTTTCAGACGCAGCAAGTGCGGAAACAGATCGGGGCTGGCGATCAGATAACCCACCCGCAGGCCGGGCAGCAGCGTCTTGGAAACCGTACCGGTGTAAATCCAGCTGGCCGTTTTCAAACCGCTGACGATCGGCCTGGCACTGCCGCCGTCAAAGCTCAACTCACGATACGGCTCGTCCTCGATCAACGTGACACCGAACTCGTCGAGCAAGGCCGCCACGGCATCGCGACTGGCCTGGCTGTAGCGCACCGCCGAGGGGTTCTGGAACGTCGGGATGAGGTAGGCGAACGCTGGTTTGTGCTGCTCCAGACGCTGACGCATGGCAACCAGGTCCGGTCCTTCGGCCTGCAGCGGTACGGTGATGCAGTCGGCACCGAACAGCTGGAATACCTGCAGCGCCGCCAGATAGGTGGGCGCCTCGAGGAGAATTTCGGTGCCTTTGTCGATGTATAGCTTGGCTGCCAGGTCCAGTGTCTGCTGAGAACCACTGACCACCAGGACCTGACTGGCGTCGCAGTCGACACCCAGGGCCCGAGCATCGGCGGCCAGCGCTTCGCGCAGCGCCGGCTCGCCCTCGCTCATGCCGTACTGCCCCAGTGCAACGGGCATATCGGCCCACTGCACTTTGGGCAGCATCGACTCGGCAGGCAGACCACCAGCAAACGACATCACTTCCGGACGCTGAGCGGCGGCGAGGATCTCGCGAATCAGAGAACTTTTCAGACGGGAAACGCGTTCGGAGAAAGCCATGGCAGTTACCTGTAGCCGAGACAATTGGAAATACGTCAAACTGGTTGACTCAAATTACGACGATCAACCTGGATACGTCAACATGCTTGACCTTAAAAAACCTGCCAATCAGCAAATGGCCATGGAAGCCTTCTTCTTCGGCTATCAGGCGTTCACTGCCAAGGCTGATGAAATGCTGGCCAGACGCGGCTTCAGTCGGGTGCATCAGCGCATTGTATTTTTCATCGCTCGCTACCCCGGCCTGAGCGTCAAGGAGCTGCTCACCGTATTGGGCGTCAGCAAACAGGCCCTCAATGCCCCGCTGCGCCAGCTGATCGCCATGAATCTGGTGCACAGCGCGGCCCCCGAGAATGACAAGCGCAAACGACTGTTGGGCCTCACCGATGAAGGTGCTCTTTTTGAACAGGGCTTGCGACGCGAACAGGTCAAACTGCTGCAGCGGGTGTTCGCCGAGGCGGGTCAGGATGCCGTGGATGGCTGGCTGACGGTCAATCGGGCGTTGGGGCAGACCCTGCAATCCGGCGCCTGCCCGGTCGGGACTGACGCCGAGTAAAGCCACGGCTGCAACTGTGCTGGCGTTTACTCATGTCGCTGTATTGCAAGGCCGAGCAGCCATGCGTTTAGGCTTGGCGCCCTCTGCTACCTGCCCGCTTCAAGGAACGCCCAGCATGAACGAATCCCTCAAGGTGCCATTGCGCCCGCTGACAGACTCATCGCCGTCGGCGGTGGTTGCCGGTTTCATCGCCATGATGACCGGCTGCACCAGTTCGCTGGTGCTGATGTTTCAGGCGGGCCAGGCGGCAGGGTTGAGCAGCGTGCAGATTTCATCCTGGCTGTGGGCGCTGTTCATGGGTATGGCCGTATGCAGCATCGGCCTCTCGCTGCGCTACCGCATGCCGATTACCGTAGCGTGGTCGACACCCGGCGCTGCATTGCTGATCACCAGCCTGGGCGGCGTCAGCTACCCGCAGGCCATTGGCGCGTTCATCACCAGCGCGCTGCTGGTCATTCTGTGCGGGCTGACCGGCAGCTTCGAGCGCATCGTGCGGCGCCTGCCAGCCTCGCTGGCTGCGGCTTTGCTGGCAGGGATCCTGTTCAGGATCGGCAGCGAGATCTTTGTTGCCGCAGAGCACCACACCAGCCTGGTAATGGGCATGTTCTTCACCTATCTGCTGGTCAAGCGCCTGTCGCCACGCTACTCGGTGCTGCTCGCGCTGCTGGTCGGTATCGGCATCTCAGGCATGCTGGGCCTGCTGAATTTTAACGGTCTGGCGCTGGAAGTCGCCATGCCGGTCTGGACCACTCCCGAGTTTTCCTGGGCGGCGACGGTCAGCATTGGCATCCCGCTGTTCGTGGTAGCCATGACCTCGCAGAACATGCCCGGTGTGGCCGTGTTGCGAGCCGACGGCTACTTCCCGCCGACCTCGCCGCTGATATCGGTGACAGGCTTCGCCTCATTGCTCACGGCGCCGTTCGGCTGCCACGGAATCAATCTGGCGGCGATCAGTGCCGCCATCTGTACCAGTCCTCATGCCCATGAGGACAAGTCCAAACGCTATACGGCAGCGATCTGGTGCGGGATTTTCTATGCAATGGCTGGTATTTTCGGCGCCACCCTGGCGGGACTGTTCAGTGCGTTTCCCAAGGAACTGATGCTCTCGATTGCCGCGCTGGCGCTGCTCGGATCGATTACCAACGGCTTGACCGTTGCGATGGCCGAACCGAGGGAGCGCGAACCCGCACTGATCACCTTCATGGTGACCGCCTCGGGACTGACGCTGTTCTCCATAGGCTCGGCATTCTGGGGCATCGTTGCAGGCCTGCTGACCTTGCTGATCCTGAACACACGCAAGGCCAATTAGATCAACCGACAGCGCGGCGTGGCAGAGACATCAACTGCGCGCGGCAGCCGATACCAGCAGGGTTCCGGCGTCGGCATCAAGTATCGCCTGGGTGCCCAGTGGCACTGCCTGATTAAGATCGCCATGCCCTACTGGAAGACCGCCGAGCACCGGGATGCCGAGACTGCCCAGCCTCTCGAGCAGCACATCGGCGGGGCTGATCGTGCGGCCAGTGTTCGCGGCAGGAGTAAATTCGCCGACAGCAATGCCGGCCAGAGACGCAAGAATCCCGCAATTGCCCAGGTGAGTGAGCATGCGGTCGACCCTATAAGCGGGTTCGTTGACCTCTTCGATGAGCAGGATCGCACCGCGCAGGTCGGGCATGAATGGCGTACCTACAGAGGTATCGAGGATGCACAGATTGCCACCCAGCAGAAGGCCCTGTGCGCTGCCACCGGTTCTGACCCTGGCCGTTGGCGAGACCGGATCAGCCTTGAGCAAGGCCGGCTCGGTACTCATCAGCAC
This sequence comes from Pseudomonas sp. PvP027, assembly GCF_017833005.1. NCBI lineage: Bacteria > Pseudomonadati > Pseudomonadota > Gammaproteobacteria > Pseudomonadales > Pseudomonadaceae > Pseudomonas > Pseudomonas sp. PvP027. The sequence goes on from NZ_JAFIBK010000001.1 coordinate 1,273,515, forward strand.
ATGGCGCATGCCGCTGACGAAAAGACCGCCACGTTCCAGCTGCGAAGCGACCGGTCCATGTATGGTCGCCAGGCGTGCGTGGTTCCACAGTGCACCGTGCAACGCGGTGATATCGGAAAAGCCGGTCACCAGCTTGGGGTCACGACGCACCGCGTCCATATCCACCTGCTGGACAATCCTCTGCACGCCATAGCCACCGCGAGTGCAGATGACCGCGCGGATTTCCGGATCGGCGAGCGCCGCGTTGAGGTCGGCGAGCCGCTCTTCATCGGTCCCCGAATAGAACGAGTAGTTGCCCAGCGCATGCGGATAGACCCGTGGACGCAGCCCCCACCCCTCAAGTATCGCCACCGCCGCCTTGATCTTGCCGGGGTCTACAGGCCCTGCCGGAGATACCAGCGCCACGGCGTCGCCAGCTCGCAGAGCACGGGGGTGGAGAGTGTTTGAAGAGGTGGCAGGCATCACGGTCGTCCAAGCGTTGATCGAACAAGGAATCTAGAGCACTGACGGGAGTGACTCAAGCCATATCCGTCATCAGCATGTTTCATCCGCACATCCGTCTGAACGCCAGCGGCGCAACGGACTCCTATCAATCACATGGATCAAATGGCATTCGCTGGGTGATCGCTTCTTGCCCAAGCGGCGCTATGAACGTTTGAATCCATTCTTGAACCATTTTCAGGAGACCCTGCCATGACTGATCTTTCCAACCGCCAGTTCCTGCTCGCCAAGCGCCCTTCGGGCGATGCGCGCCGTGATGACTTCACCTATCAGGAAGTCCCGGTCAGCGCACTTGCCGAGGGGCAGATTCTGGTCAGGAACAAATACCTGTCACTGGACCCGGCCATGCGTGGCTGGATGAATGAGGGCAAATCCTACATTCCAGCTGTAAAGCTGGGCGAAGTGATGCGTGCCCTCGGCGTGGGTGAAGTACTTGAATCGAAAAACCCCAAGTTCGCCGTAGGTGACCATATCCAAGGCGCCTTGGGCGTGCAGGACTACTTTGCCGGTGAGCCGAAGGGCTTCTACAAAGTGGATACCAGCCTTGCACCCCTGCCGCTTTATCTATCGGCACTGGGCATGACCGGCATGACCGCCTATCTGGCGCTGCTGGACGTCGGCCAACCGAAAAGCGGCGACACCGTGGTGATTTCCGGTGCGGCAGGTGCTGTCGGTAGCGTGGCCGGGCAGATTGCCAAGCTCAAGGGCTGCCGGGTCGTCGGCATCGCGGGAGGCGCGGAAAAATGCCGTTTGCTGACCGATGAACTGGGCTTCGACGCAGCCATCGACTACAAATCCGAAGACGTCATGGACGGCCTGAAACGCCACTGCCCGGATGGCGTGAACGTGTACTTCGACAACGTCGGTGGCGACATCCTTGATGCGGCACTCAGCCAACTGGCGGTCGGCGCTCGCGTAGTGATCTGTGGTGCGATCAGCCAATACAACAGCACCAAGGCGATCAAAGGCCCGGCCAACTACATGTCACTGCTGGTCAACCGCGCACGCATGGAAGGCTTTATCGTACTGGACCACCCGGAGCGCTTTGCAGAAGCGGGCCAGGTCATGGCCGGCTGGATCAAGGAAGGCAAGCTCAAGAGCAAGGAGCACATCGTGGAAGGTCTCGAGACGTTCCCGGAAACCTTCCAGATGCTGTTCAGCGGTGAGAATCAGGGCAAGCTGATCCTGCAAGTGGAATAAAGCCCGCAGGCTTTTCGAACGTTACGGATCTTCCCCACTTTAGGGGAAGGTATCCGTAACGCCCGCATCCGTTCAGGACAGCTCGGCGACCACCGCCGCCAGTGCCTTCGCCGGATCAGCCGCCTGGCTGATCGGGCGGCCGATGACAAGGTAATCAGAGCCTGCATCCAGTGCCTGACGAGGAGTCAGGATACGCCGCTGATCGTCCTGCGCGCTGCCCGCCGGGCGGATGCCGGGCGTCACCAGTTGCAACGACGGGTGAGCCGCTTTCAATGCCTGCGCTTCAAGCGCCGAGCACACCAGACCATCCATCCCGGCCTTCTCGGCCAGAGCGGCGAGGCGCAGCACCTGCACCTGCGGGTCGATATCCAGGCCGATACCGGCGAGGTCTTCACGTTCCATGCTGGTCAGAACGGTCACGCCGATCAGCAACGGCTGTGGACCGCTGCGCTGCTCAAGCACTTCCCGGCAGGCTGCCATCATGCGCAAGCCGCCGGAGCAATGCACATTTACCATCCACACGCCCATCTCGGCCGCCGCCCTGACCGCCATCGCCGTGGTATTCGGGATGTCGTGGAATTTGAGGTCCAGAAACACCTCGAAGCCCCTGTGGCGCAGGGTCTCGACGATGTCGGCCGCGCAACTGGTGAACAGTTCCTTGCCGACCTTGACCCTGCACAGCTTGGGATCGAGCTGATCGGCCAGGCGCAAGGCGGCTTCACGGGTCGGAAAATCCAGGGCGACGATGACAGGAGTCTGGCAGGCGGACATGAGCGTGGTCTCAGGTAAGTCGAAATCGGCGCGCATTGTAGCCGAACCGGCGCAACGGCGGGACCCATAGATCGGCATTTGTCCAGTGGCGGTCGTAAAAAGTCACGATTTCCTGCACCTGCGGCGACCATCGCTACGTTAGCCTGCACCGAATCTGCACAACAGGGTGAATCTGTTCACCCTGACGTTCCACAAACGACCTGTTTTGAAGCAACACGACAATGAACAGTGCACTGGCACGGCCTCTGCAACAGGATGTTTCAACGATTATCGAAATCTCAGGGAGATAACAATGAGTACGCAACTCAAGCCGACACTCGGCACGATTCACTTATGGGGGATCGCCGTCGGGCTGGTGATTTCCGGCGAATACTTCGGCTGGAGCTATGGCTGGGGCGCGGCAGGCACGCTGGGCTTTCTGGTAACAGCACTGATGGTTGCCACCATGTACACCTGCTTCATCTTCAGCTTTACCGAACTCACTACGGCCATCCCGCATGCAGGCGGCCCGTTTGCTTACAGCCGCCGTGCCTTTGGTGAAAAAGGCGGACTGATCGCGGGTATGGCGACTCTGATCGAATTCGTCTTCGCACCACCTGCGATTGCCATGGCGATCGGTGCATACCTCAACGTGCAATACCCGGGTCTTGACCCCAGACATGCAGCAGTCGGTGCCTACATTGTGTTCATGGCGCTCAACATCGTGGGTGTGAAACTGGCTGCGACCTTCGAACTGGTGGTGTGCATTCTGGCCGTCGCCGAGTTGCTGGTGTTCATGGGCGTCGTCGCGCCGGCCTTCAGTTTCAGCAATTTCGCCCTCAATGGCTGGGCGGGCTCACAGACTTTCGGACCCGAAGCCATTGCCGGCATGTTCGCGGCAATCCCGTTTGCCATCTGGTTTTTCCTGGCCATCGAAGGTGCAGCCATGGCCGCCGAAGAAGCCAAGGACCCGAAACGGACCATCCCGAAAGCGTACATCAGCGGGATCCTCACCCTTGTGGTGCTGGCCATCGGCGTAATGCTGTTTGCCGGTGGCGTGGGCGACTGGCGCACGCTGGCCAACATCAATGATCCGCTGCCGCAGGCCATGAAGGCCGTGGTCGGTGACAACTCCGGCTGGCTGCACATGCTGGTATGGATTGGCCTGTTCGGTCTGGTCGCCAGCTTCCACGGGATCATCATGGGGTACTCGCGCCAGTTCTTTGCCCTTGCCCGCGCCGGCTACCTGCCCGCCTCGCTGGCCAGACTCTCACGCTTCCAGACACCGCACCGGGCAATCATCGCAGGCGGCGTGATCGGCATCGCCGCGATCTACAGCGACGGCCTGATCAACCTGAGCGGCATGACGCTGACCGCGGCGATGATCACGATGGCCGTTTTCGGCGCCATCGTCATGTACATCATGAGCATGCTCAGCCTGTTCAAGCTGCGCAAGACCGAACCAGGCCTGGAGCGCACGTTCCGCGCACCCGGTTATCCGGTAGTACCCGGCATCGCCCTGGCGCTGGCCCTCGTGTGCCTGGTGGCCATGGCCTGGTTCAACGCCCTGATCGGCCTGATTTTCCTGGGTCTGATGGCGATCGGCTTCATCTACTTCAGCCTGACCGCCAAATCGCGCGCCGATGCGCCAGCCGACGCGATGCTGACCGGGGACTGATTGCGAGGATCTTGGGGTTGCGTGCGAATGGTTTCGTACGCAACCCCTTCAGGGCGCATACACTTGAACCATTGGGCAGCCGTGCTGCTCAAACCGGTATCAAAACAAGGAGAGCGCTATGCCCTGGTATGCCTGGTTAATTCTGCTCGTAGCCATTGGCTCGATCGTCGGCGGTCTGATGATGCTGCGTGACACAGCCAAGAAACTGCCCCTCACTGAAGAACAGCTCAAGCGCGTCCACGAGCGCAACGCAGAAATGGATGCCAAGGACGCCAAGGACCGCTGATTACTTCCGGGTGGCAGGCGCAAACCTGCCCTCCGCTATTTGCCCGGCATCCCGGTATCTACCGGAAGCACCTTGATGTGCAGCGGCTCGAAAATCTTCGCCATCTGCCCATCTTCGCGCAGCCTTTCCAGTAGCTGTCTGAAGTGCGGAGCATCAATGTTGCCATTCGGGCGCAACAACGCGTATTGACGGTAGATCTGATCGATACGGTCGGACACCATCAACTGCGCCGCTTCATCCTTGTTACGCGCCATGAAATCAATCAGGTACGAACGGGTAACAGGCGCGATATCGGCGCGGCCGCGCACCACCATCAGCAAGTTACTGTCGTGGGAGTACGTGGAGGTAATGGTGAAGTGCTCGCTCAGGTACTTCTGATCGGTATTGAAGTTGGCAAATCCATAATGATAGCCACTGAACAGTGCCAGACGTTTGCCAGCCAGAGTGTCGAAGTAATCCTGCCCGCGTCCTTCCACGCGGCGCGCCACATAGACCTCGGCATCCTCGAGTCCCATATCGATCTGTTCATGGGGAATATCCTTCCAGCCCCAATTGGGGTTTTCGAAGACTGCAAGATCGAAACGCCCTTCCGTGAAATCACGAAAACGCCGAGGCACCGATGTCGGAATCATCACGAATTCGTATTCGTCCTGCTCGCCATTCAGGGCATCGATCAACCTGGGTAAAAGACCGGCGTCTTCACCTTTTTCAGGGCGCACCATGTAAGGGGGAAAATGCACTGCGGCCACTCGCACGATCTGCGCGGCGAAGACATGCTGCGTTGCAATCAACGGAATGAAGAGCATGGCGCCCGTAACGATCCTGCGCGCAACACCGTCAATTAACACTGCAAGTCTTTTCATAAAGCACGACATCAATCAAAGCCGTCCAAGCTATGCGGTTTCCGTGATTTAAACAACTGTCAAATCGACGGCGTCAGCGCACTGCGGTGCGCTTGCAATACTCGTCCAGGCACTGCGAGTGCACCAATGCAACCACCCGTGGTCACTGTAGTGAGCAGTTGGAACAACAAGGGTGCCGATGCAAAGCCCAGGGTGTGCGCAACGGGTTAATCTGGCTACGCTGAAGCCATTGACTATCGTAAGGAAGCTTGATGATGCCGCACTGGCTGGTAATTGATCTTGAGGCCACGACCGAAGAAGGCGGATGGCCGGTCGCAGAAATGGAAGTCATCGAGATAGGCGCGACACTGGTCAATCAGGACGGACGCGAGCTGGACCATTTCGAACGCTTCGTGCGCCCGGCGCGCAGGCCGCTGCTGACCCATTTCTGCCGCGAGCTGACCCATATCAACCAGAGCAGCATCGACAGCGCTGCGCCGCTGACCACGGTGTGGCCACAATTCGAGCGCTGGTTGAGCCATCACCGTGCACGCATCGTCGGCTGGGCCAGCTGGGGGGATTATGATCGTCAGCAACTGGAGGAGGAATGGCGTCATCATCACCTCGACAGTGCGCTGTCCGGCATGCCGCACATCAATCTCAAACAGCGTTTCGCCCAAGCTCGTCAGTTGCAGAAACCGATGGGGCTGAACAGTGCCTTGCAACTGGCAGGCATGCAGTTCAGCGGGCAACAGCATCGCGCCCTGGTCGATGCGCGCAATACCGCCCGGCTGCTGCCGTTGATTCTGCCCAATTGAGTGCTGCTGCACGTCGACGCTTCGTCAGCGTCGACGTGCAAGGGGCGTGACGAGTTTTACCGTGTTGGGCATACTGGCGAACCATTTTCAGCCCTTTCAAAAGGAATCGCCCATGTTCAAGGTCAACGAGTACTTCGACGGCACCGTCAAATCCATCGCCTTCACCCAGGCCGATGGTGAGGCAACCATCGGTGTCATGGCAGCGGGCGAATACGAGTTCGGTACAGCGCAACGGGAAATCATGCATGTGATCTCCGGCGAGTTGAGCGTGAAGCTTCCGGACAGCACTGACTGGGAAACCTTCGCCACCGGCAGCCAGTTCAACGTACCGGCCAACAGCAAGTTCCAGCTTCAGGTCAAAGTCGATACCGCCTACCTGTGCGAATATCGCTGAGGCTCACCAGGTGGGGGGCTTGACCTCCCACGTTGTCCGCAGGCCCTCCTCGCCCCCTCCTATTCAACTCCAACATTGAACTGCAACGCCGCCAGTCGCGCATAAAGCGGGTTGCTGGCAATCAACTGCTGATGGGTGCCCACCGCCACCAACCGCCCCTGATCCATGACGGCAATCCGGTCGGCATTCTGCACCGTGGCCAGCCGATGAGCGATGACCAGGGTGGTGCGCCCCTGCATCAGGCTCGGCAGGGCCTGTTGAATCAAGTACTCACTCTGCGCGTCCAGCGCACTGGTCGCTTCGTCCAGCAACAGGATCGGCGCATCGACCAGCAAGGCACGGGCGATCGCCAGGCGCTGCCGCTGTCCGCCCGACAATCCCACCCCGCCCTCACCCAGATGCGTACGGTAGCCGTCGGCCATTTCGAGAATGAACTCATGCGCATGGGCAATGCGCGCCGCCGCTTGTACCTGCTCAAGGCTGGCAGTGGCGTTACCGTAGCGAATGTTGTCCTCGACACTGCCGAAAAACAGCGCAGTCGATTGTGAAACCAGCGCGAAGCAGCGGCGCAGATCATGGGGGTCGAGCTGCTTGACCGGTACGCCCTCGATCAGAATGCGCCCTTGAACCGGGTCGTAAAAACGCAACAGCAGATCGAGGATGGTCGACTTGCCTGCTCCGGAGGGCCCGACCAGCGCCAGGGTTTCACCGGGCTCGATGCTCAGGGTCAGGTTATCCAGCGCATTGCGCTCGGGACGCGACGGGTAGGCGAAGGTGACATTCTCCAGCGCCAGACGCCCACTGATGCGTTGCGGCAGGCTCTGCAGGTCCGTGGTCGGTACGCTGATCTCGCTGCGCGCCTGAAGCAGCTCGCCGATCCTCTCTGCAGCACCGGCGGCGCGCTGCAGATCGCCAATCACTTCGCTCAACGTGCCGAACGCCATACCGACCATCAGCGCGTAGAACACGAACGCTGCCAGCTCACCGCTGGAAATACGGCCGCTGATCACGTCCATGCCACCTACCCACAACATCACCGCCACCGCCCCCAGCACCAGGACGATCACCAGCGTGATCAGCCAGGAGCGCTGCAGGATCCGTTTGCGGGCGGTCTCGAAGGCCTGCTCCACGGTATGTGAAAAACGCTGTTTGTCCTGCTGCTGGTGATTGTAGGCCTGCACCGTCTTGATCTGCCCCAGGGCCTCGGCCACGTAGCTGCCCACATTGGCGACCCGGTCCTGACTCTCGCGCGACAGGTTTCGTACCCGCCGTCCGAACATGAGAATGGGCGCGATGATCAGCGGCAACGCCACCACCACGATGCTGGTGAGTTTGGGGTTGGTGATGAACAGCAGCACGATACCGCCGATGACCATCAGCGCATTGCGCAGGAACATCGACAGTGACGAGCCGATCACCGACTGCAACAGCGTGGTGTCGGCGGTCAGGCGCGACTGGATTTCCGAGCTGCGATTGTTCTCGTAGAAGCCCGGATGCAGCTCGATCAGGTGATCGAATACTTTCTTGCGCAGGTCGGCAACCACACGCTCGCCGATCCACGACACCAGGTAGAAACGGGCAAAGGTCCCGATGGCGAGGCCAACCGTCAGCAGCATGAAAAACCCGATCGAGCGCTCGAGCAACTGCGCTGAGCGGGTCATGAAACCCTGATCGACCATCAATTTGATGCCCTGCCCGATCGACAGGGTGATACCGGCTGTGATGACCAGTGCAAGCAATGCGCCGAGCGCCTGCCAGCGATACGGCGCGATGAAACTCGCAGCCAGACGCAAGGCCTGGCGATGACGCCGGGTAATCCGTGAAATCATGAACGATGAACCTGCCTGTCTGCCCGATCTGTCTGAGTTGCAAAGCCTACACCTGTGTCGCCGGGCGCGCCGAATATCATTTCGAATGAACTTGCGGCCGGCTTCCAGAGTCAGGTTATGACTGCTTTACAGGGGCCGCTATAAGACATCGATCTAAGCGCCTGCTGGCAGATTTGCATCATCTCTGTTGCACTTGGAGCGCGTTTGAGCGGCTGACAGAACCTGTCACGGACCGGTCATCAAGCGCGGTTAACTTAACGCCGTTACCTGATGAAAGGAGAAACACCATGGACCCGCAAGAGCGCAGCAACGAAGTTCAGGTCGTTCGAGCCACGCCCAATCTGCCGGTTGGCGGTGCAGTTCTCGACCAGCACGGGGAAGAAGTCCTGATCACCGAAGAAATGGTTCAGGCTGCCTGCCAGGAATGCGACAAGCACTGGGTAACCCCGGAAAAATAAGACCGAGCTGTACCAGACATTTGAAACCCGACCACAAGGTCGGGTTTTTTATTGCGCGATAGCGCGGCTGGCAATCAGACCAGCACCGCACCCAGCGCGCGCACCAGTTGCGCCAACGCCTCGGACTCACCTTCCAGGTGCACCTTCAGCCTTTCGATTTCCCGGCGTGGCGGGTACTGCTTGCGCAATGCATCGAAGGCCAGACGCTGGCTGACGGTGTCACCGGTCAGACTGCGACGGAAATCCGCGTCGTCACGCCGCGGGTCATACACGCCGCGGCACAGCATATTAAGCGCCCAGACCGGGTCGCAGTCCGCGTCGAGACTGACCTGCGCCAGCCAGGGTTTTGGCAGCAAATCGTCCAGCTCGATGGTCGCGGGCTGATCAAGAAAGCCACACAGCGCCTGGTAGATCTGTGCGGTGCCGCGCTGCCTGCCATCCAGGCTGTAACCGGCGATATGCGGTGTACCCAGAACACACAGGTCAGCCAGCGCGACGTTGACCTGCGGCTCACCTTCCCACACGTCCAGCACGGCCTGCAGGTCTTCCCGCTCAAGCAACACGTCGTGCAGCGCTGCGTTATCCACCACGGCACCACGGCTGGCATTGATCAGCCAGGCACCCTGCCTGAGCTGACGCAAACGCGCGTCGTCGAGCAGGTGCCAGGTCGGTGACGCCCCGGCTTTGCTCAGGGGCGTGTGCAGGCTGATGACGTCACAGCGCTGCAGGATCTCGTCGAGGCTGACGAAGTCGCCACCTTCGGCAGCCTGGCGTGGCGGATCGCAGACCAGCACGTTCCAGCCCAAGGCCTTCAATACGCTGATCAGCCGACCACCCACCTGCCCTGCACCGACCACACCATAAGTGCGCTGCGCAAGGTCGACGCCTTCGATTTCAGCCAGGGTCAACAGGCTGCCGAGGACGTAGTCCACCACGCCACGCGCATTGCAGCCCGGTGCGCTGGCCCACTGGATACCGGCTTGCTGAAACCAGTCCAGATCCAGGTGATCGGTGCCGATGGTGCAGGTCCCGACAAAACGCACCGGGCTGCCTTCAAGCAGTTCGCGGGTCACTGCGGTGACGGAGCGAACCAGCAGGATGTCGGCGTCAGCCACGGCGGCACGGTCCATGGCGCGGCCCGGCAAGCGATGGATCTCACCGAAATGAGCAAAAAAAGCGTCGAGCAGGGGAATATTTTCGTCAGCAACAATGCGCATGGAAGACTCTCTGGGTCTGGCGAACAGGGACCTGCTCGAATCGGGAACAGGTGCGTCGTGAACAGGCGCGGGTTGCAGCGATGTGACGATCAGTCGGCCTTCTTGCGGATCCAGTACAGGAACGTGCCCTCTTCGGCTTGCTCTGCAACCAGTTCATGACCGAGGAATACACAGAATTTCGGGATATCGCGACGCGTGGACGGATCGGTTGCAATGACCTTGAGCAGAGCGCCCGCAGGCAGATCACGCACCTTCTGGTGCAACATCATCACAGGTTCCGGACAAAACAGCCCGACGGCGTCCAGCTCGGCGTCGACAGTAAGGTTTTCAATGGGCTCAGACATGGGGCACTCCAGAGACGGGGGACGATTGTCGCTCAATTCAGTCGCTCAGGCCAAATACTGATGGTAGTGATGAAGCCGAACAACGGAGCCCGGCCAGCCACACAGCAGACAGAAAAATGCCAGGCACAGGGCCTGGCATTGATCATGACCCGGACGACCGTCAGAACGGCAGCTTCATACCGGGCGGCAACTGCATGCCGGCAGTCATGGAAGCCGTCTTGTCCTGGCTGGCCTGCTCGATCTTGCGCACAGCGTCGTTGACGGCAGCGGCGATCAGGTCTTCCAGCACTTCCTTGTCTTCCTGCATCAGGCTGTCATCCAGATTGATGCGCTTGACGTCATGACGACCGGTCATCACCACGCTCACCAGGCCTGCGCCCGATTGACCGGTGACTTCCGCGTTGGCCAGCTCTTCCTGCATCTTGGCCATTTTTTCCTGCATTTGCTGCGCCTGCTTCATCAGGCCAGCCATGCCACCTTTCATCATGGGATATCTCCTCGAAAATGGATGGTTCGTTTGCGTGGCGCCAGCGGCGCCCTGTGTTCAGTTATTGAGCCTGCACCGCAGGCGCGTCCACGGGTTTGATCGTGTCTTCCCGGATCACAGCGCCAAACTGTTGCAGCATCTGCTGGATGTACGGGTCGGCCTGGATCGAGGCTTCGGCTTGGCGCTGACGCTCGGCACGCAGCCGTGAAGCAGCCTGCGCAGGGGTTTCCTGCTCGGGCTTGATCAACTCGATATTCAGATTGATCGTGCGCCCATGGTACTGGTTCAACGCATCGTTCAGGCGCCGCTGCTGAGTCGAGTTGAACAGCGCGCTGTGCGCCGGGTCGAGGTGCAGCAGCCAGTTGTCGCCATCGGCCGAGATCAATGTGCAGTTGGCCGCGATGCTGCCGGTCATGCCGGAGATCGGCAGCTTGGGGAATACGTCCAGCCACTCGGCAGCCAGACCGGTGGCCGGTTTGGCCGCCGGGGCAGGCTCCGGTTCGACGGCTTCCAGCTCGACGACACTTTCGTGGGCCAGCTCATCCAGATAGCTATAGGACGCCGGGTCTATATCGATATCCGGCTCGACGTAATCGTCGTCCGCTGGCGGCTCGTCGTCACGGCCCATGGGCCCGGAGTCGGAAGACATGGCGTCGGCGTGCATGGACATATACGCAGAGTCCGGGATGGCTTCGAGCATTGCCGGCGTGACCGACTGCTCGGCAACCGGTTGCGCGGGCGCAGGCTCGGCCTCGGGCGCGGCCGGCACCGGGCTGGCGGGCGCAGGTGTCGGCATGGGCGTCAGGTCGGGCTGCTCGGAAACGGTCTCCAGAACCGGCTCCGCTACTGGCTCGGCTTCGCTATCAGGCGCAGTTTCGGCGGCGGGTTCAGCAACTGGTGATTTCGGCTCATTCCACGGCAGGTCAAGGTCTTCGACTGGCGCGGCTTGTGGCTCCGGCTTGGATTGCGGCTGTACCGCGGGCTCTGCCCGGGTGGCGGCCGGCATCGGAGCTGCCGCAGGCGGCAGCGCTTCGAAGGCCGGATCGGGCGCAGCCATCACCGGAGCGGTCGACACTGCGGGAGCTGCCGATGCAACAGGTGTCGCATCCGCCACTGCTTTTCGGGAATCAACCGTGGCCTGGCTGATCCCCACTGGCTTTAGCAGCTGCCTCGGCGCGTCATCGCTGTCGGCAGGCCGGAACGCCAGCATGCGCAGCAGGACCATCTCGAAGCCGCCACGCGGATCAGGGGCCAACGGCAGGTCACGACGACCAATCAAGCCCATCTGGTAGTAAAACTGCACGTCTTCGGCAGGCAGGGCCTGCGCCAGGGCAAGCACCCGGTCACGATCGCCATGACCATTGTCGACACCTTCCGGCAACGCCTGGGCAATCGCCACACGGTGCAGCACGTTGAGGATTTCCGAGAGCACGCCATTCCAGTCAGGGCCCTGCTCGGCCAGGTGACGTACCGCCTCCAGTACTCCGCGGGCATCGCCTTCCAGCAACGCGGTCAGCACATCGAACACCTGGCCGTGGTCCAGCGTGCCGAGCATGGCACGTACATCGGCGGCCATGACCTTGCCTTCGCCGAAGGCAATGGCCTGATCGGTGAGGCTCATCGCATCACGCATCGAACCGTCGGCGGCGCGCCCGAGCAGCCACAGCGCATCGTCTTCGAACGGCACATTCTCGACGCCCAGCACGTGGGTCAGGTGCTCGACCACACGTTCAGGCGTCATGTTCTTCAGCGAGAACTGCAGGCAGCGCGAAAGAATGGTCGCCGGCAGCTTTTGCGGATCGGTGGTGGCGAGGATGAACTTGACGTAGGGCGGCGGCTCTTCAAGCGTCTTGAGCAAGGCGTTGAACGAGTGACTGGAAAGCATGTGCACTTCGTCGATCAGGTAAACCTTGAAACGACCGCGACTGGGCGCGTACTGCACGTTATCCAGCAACTCGCGCGTGTCCTCGACCTTGGTGCGGCTGGCGGCATCGATTTCGATCAGGTCCACGAAACGGCCCTCGTCGATCTCCTTGCACACCGAGCAGGTGCCGCAAGGCGTCGAGGTGATGCCGGTTTCACAATTCAGGCACTTGGCGATGATGCGCGCGATAGTGGTTTTGCCGACGCCCCGTGTGCCGGTAAACAGATAGGCATGGTGCAGGCGCTGGCTGTCCAGCGCGTTGATCAGGGCCTTCAACACATGAGCCTGGCCGACCATTTCGCGGAACGAGCGCGGACGCCATTTACGTGCAAGAACCTGATAACTCATTTAAAACCGTCGCAACTGGTAAGCGGAAGACCGCCAATGCTAGCCGAGCAGGGGCAAAATTGCATCTGGTGTCCGTCTGTATTGTGGCTAAGCTGTGCAAATGACTCTATTGACGCGCTTTATCCGGGCCTTCACCACGCCGCGGCTGCCTCGTGCAGCGGCGGTCTGCCTGCTATTGCTGTTGCCGCAGACCGGCCGCGCGACGCAGGAGACCTTGAGCTTTGCGGTCAACGAAGGCTGGACCATGCCGATGATGCACATCACCGACTTTCGTCCCGAATCCGGCATTCTGTTCGACATCATGCAAAGCCTTGCACACCATGTGGGCCTTGAAGCGAGTTATCACGTGATGCCGCGCCTGCGTATCCAGTCGGCGCTGGAGCGCGGCGAAGTCGACATGCACTGCTATAGCGCCCAGGCGTGGTACCCGGACCTGTCCGGGGACTACCTGTGGAGCCTGCCGATTCTCTATCAACGCGACTGGCTGGTCGCTTCGGCGGCAACGGCTGCCGGCCCCTACCCCGAACAGTTCGACAATGAAACCGTCGGTACCGTGCTGGGCTACACCTACCCGGCCCTGCAGCATCTTTTCGAGGCGCACAAACTGGTCCGTGAAGATGCACGCACGCAGAACCAGACGCTCGGCAAGCTGATGGCCGGGCGCTACAACTACGCGGTGACCAATCAGTTGATCCTCGAATGGACCAACCGGAACCTGCCCATCGGCAAGAAACTCAAGCCGATATCGCTGGTCGCCGAACAGCCGGCCGCCTGCATGATCCGCAATAACCCCGACCTGCCAGTGGGCAGAATTTTGCGCACGCTGGTGCAGATGCGTCTGTCGGGCGAGATTCAGCAAATCATCGATCACTACACCACGCCCACTGCCCCCTGATCCTTCATCTGCGCTGTCGCAATAGCGTCATATTCCATCGTTACGCTCGCCTGAAATCTTTGGTAACACATAAACCAGCGCGAGTATTTGGCGATGAGCGACAGACCAGACGACGAAGATACCAACGAAAACCCCAGCCGCCGTCGTTTTCTGGGCGGGATGGCTGCCTTGGGTGCAGGCGTCACCCTGAGCAGCTACGTTTCCGCCCACGAAAAGCCGCCTGGCGACAACGAACGGCACCATCACCTTGCCGGACCCGCGCTGGATCGCGCCCTGCGCGAGAATGTGAAAACCATCGTGGTGATCTACGCCGAGAACCGCAGCTTCAACAACCTGTTCGGTGATTTCCCCGGCGTCGAAAAGCCACTCTCTTCGCTCAGGCCATCCGATTACGAGCAGCGCGACCGCGACGGCACCCGGTTGTCCAAACTGCCACCGGCCTGGGGCGGTGTGCTGCAGGTCGGACCGCAAACCGTCGATGGCGTGACCTATCCGGTGGGCGAGCAGTTTCAGCAAGACCTGCCCAACGCGCCGTTCCCGCTTAAAGGGCCAAAGGGTGAAGACCTGCCGCTGAGCCTGGTGACCCGCGACCTGTGGCACGTCTTTTACCAGAACCAGATGCAGATCAACGACGGCAAGAATGATCGCTTCGTGGCCTGGGCTGATGCGGGCGGCCTGACCATGGGCAACTACGCACAGACTCAGTACTCGCTGCGCCTGTGGGACGTGGCCAAGGAGTTCGTGCTGTGTGACAACTTCTTTCAGGGTGCTTTCGGCGGCTCGTTCCTCAACCACCAGTACCTGATTTCAGCCACCGCGCCTATTTACCCGAACGCCGCCGAATCTCCGGCCAAGTCGCAAATCGCTACTCTGCAGAGTTTCAACCCGCATGACCCGCGCCTCAAGCCGCTCGACCAGTCGCCGGCCAGCGCCATGGACGGACCGCCACAGTTCGGGCCCAGCGCTATCACGCCGGACAATTACGCCGTCAACACCATGGCCCCGCCCTACTGGCCAACCTGGTTGCGCGACCCGCAGAACCCTGATTACTCGAAACCGGATCTGCCCAACGTACTGGTTCCGCAAGGCCATGAGCACATCGGTGACAAGCTGTCGAAAAGGAATGTGGACTGGGCCTGGTATGCCGGTGCCTGGCAAGTGACGCTGGATGAATTCAAGGACTCCACCGGGATCCCGAAAATCCCCAACTTTCAATATCATCACCAGCCGTTCAACTACTTCAAGCAGCAAGGTCCACAGCACCCTGAAGAACGCAAGAAGCGTCTGCGTGACGGTGGGCTGGGTGACGAGTCAAGCACCAATCGCTTCCTCGCCGATGCCGAAGCGGGCAAGTTGCCTGCCGTTACCTTCTACAAACCCCAGGGCAACCTGAACATGCACGCCGGTTACGCCGACGTGGCGGCGGGTGACCGGCACATCGACCGGGTCATCAAGGTGCTGCGTAAGAGCCCGCAGTGGGACAACATGGTGATCGTCGTCACCGTCGACGAGAACGGCGGCTGGTGGGACCACGTCGCACCGCCCAAGGGCGATCGCTTCGGTCCCGGCACACGCGTTCCGGCGCTGGTCATCTCGCCTTTCGCCCGCAAGGGCAAGGTCGACCACACGGTTTACGATACCGCCTCGATCCTGCGCCTGATCACCCGCGTACATGGCCTGGAAAAGCTCGACGGTCTGAAACGTCGCGACGAGGCCATGATCGCGCGTGGCCAGACGCCGATGGGCGACCTGACCAACGCGCTGCAGTTTCCGGCCTGATTCCATCAGGTCGTCGCGTCGGCAGCTTCCAGCGCAGTAGGACGAGCGGTTTTCACCGGTGGCAGGGACGCCACGTACACCGTGCGGGACGGGAACGCGAAACGCACATCCAGTTCGGCAAAGGCGTCCATGATGTCCAGATTGATCGCCTGCTGCACATCCATGTAGACGTTGTAGCTGGGGTCGAGCACGATGAAAACGGTCTCGAACTCCAGTGATGTCTCGCCAAAACCCCGGAAATGCGAACGGTCGAAACGCGCCAGTTTCTGCGCGTTGATGATCGCTTCGACTTTCTTCGGCACTTCCCTGATCTGATCGACCGAGCAGTCATAGGTCAGCCTGAACTCGAAGACAATGCGCCGTTCCTGCAGACGTTTGTAGTTCTGGATGGTGTTGTTGATCATGTCGGCGTTGGCCATCACGATCTGCTCGCCCCCCAGGCTGCGGATGCGCGTGGTCTTCAGGCCGACGTGCTCGACCGTACCGGACAGCGCACCGACGACAATGAAGTCGCCAACTTCGAAAGGCTTGTCCACCGCGATGGACAGCGAGGCAAACACATCACCCAGAATGTTCTGCACCGCCAGCGCGACCGCAATACCGCCGACCCCGAGGCTGGCGACGAACGCAGTGATATTGACCCCGACGTTCGACAGCATCGCCATGACCACCGTGGCCCACAGCAACACTTTCGCGCCCCACAGACTCAACGTGGCCAACGCACTGCCCTGAAAGGTGCCGCCAGCGTTGTGACGCACGAAGTAGCGCTGCAACGCGAGCGCAATCGCCCGGTTTGCCCACAGCCCGACCTGCAATGCAGCGACCACGAACCACAGACTGCTGACCCGCCCGAGCCAGCGCTCCGGCAGATCGAGGATGCCGATGCCGATCAGGATCGAAGCCAGCAGCAACAAGGTATTACTGGTGCCGGACAGCACCTGCACCACGATGTATCGCATATGCGTACTGGGCGCATCCGCACGCGAACGCATCTTTCTAAGCACGAAACCGATCACGCCCCGGACCAGAATAAAACTCAGGGTCGAGGCGAAGATAGCCAGTATCCAGTTAGCGAGCGATATGCCCAGAAATTGCGAGTCTGTGAAAAATCTGATGATGTCCTGTTCCATCCGGCCCCCGGCTCCACTGCTGCGAGACGCCTGACCGAAAAGCCTGTGACACCCGCAGCGACTTGAATTGCCCCTTGCCGTAAAACGGTTTCAAGCGACGCGTAAGGGGTTAGGTGGCACATGGCGCCGAGGGTTCAGACGAATTCGGATCGCAGTACCGACCGTTCTATATCGGGATGGTCACACTCAGTGCAAAAGGTATCCATGCGCGGACACAGACGCAGGAAAGCTAACGCGCGTTCAGCATATGGCGAGGGTTTGGATGTACGGGGAGATATGGGGATTTCAGGACAACTGCGTCGAGGACCGACTGAAGATTCGTTAAGGTGGTGCCCCCACCAGCCACACCCCGGCACACAATGTTCCCGCTGTGGCTGCTTCCTTCCGGATCTGACCAGGTTCACGGGTAATCGTTGCGGGGGGACCGATGGGGTCACCATAACGACACTCACCAGTTGGCGAGCCGCGCCATTGTACCGGTCTTGCGCGAGTTTACAACCGTTGCTTCGGATAAAAATTTCGAGGGGGCTCAAGCACTTGTGTGCCGGGGCTGAAAGGCAAATGCGCATCGGTGATCGGCGTGACAAATCCTCGAAACCGCCCTATTCGTTCCTGTACCCTGCCCGCCTCAACAATAATCAGCCAGCAGGTTGCTCATGCAGACTCGATTGGTCGACTACCACGACCTCACCGCCTCTCAACGCCAGCAGCTCGGATACCTCGAGGTTACGCAGGAACAGATACAGTTCTCCGGCGATATTTACACCGCGCTCAATACGCTGCTGGTCAGACCCAGTCCGAATATTTGCGGCTTTGCGCTGCTCGGTGACGAGACGCCCGTCGGATTCTTCCTGCTCAAGCGTGATGATTGTCTGCCACATTGGGCGCAGGAGGATCTGACGGCGACACTGCATGCGTTGCAGATCGATCACCGTGAACAGGGCAAAGGGCTGGGCAAGGCGTGCCTGCAAGCGCTGCCTGCGGCGTTACGCCTGAAATGGCCAGACATCACTCAATTGATGCTGTCGGTGGATGCGGACAACCTGGCTGCCATCGGGCTTTATACAGGCCAGGGCTGGGTGGATACCGGTGAGGCGTATCGCGGGCGGATCGGTTTCGAGCGCAGGCTGACCCTGACGCTTTGACCCCGCTTAGAACACATGCCTGACACGCCGCCGAAGCGTGTCAGGCACAGCCCGTATTTACTGGGCCTGCAAAACCTCATCGGCCTTGCCACCGGCATCCTGAATCACCAGATGGATGAAGTGCAGCTTGGCGATGACCGCTGGCGGCAGCACGAACGGATAGAAATCCGGCTGCCCCATGCTGCGTGACAGCTCGTTGAGCATGCTCGCCAGCTCTATCCAGGCATTGACGAACGACAGGAACGCCGGACCGCCCGGATGCTGTGGATCGTAGAGCACTTCCAGCGGAAACGGCTGGTAATCGAGCTCCATGTCGCGGGCGCTCATGCCAAACCCCAGCGCGGTGTCGACCGCATCCATCATGTGCAGGTAGTGCGCCCAGGTTTCGGCCCAGTCTTCCCAAGGATGCATGGTCGCGTAGGCACTGACGAAGCTTTCCTGCCAGTCGTCCGGCGCGCCGTTCTTGTAGTGGTGATCGAGCGCGTCGGCATAGCTGGCGCGCTCGTCGCCGAACAGGTTGCGATAGCTGTCCTGCCAGTGGGTATTGGCAATGAGCCGATCCCAGTAGTAATGACCGACTTCATGACGAAAATGGCCAAGCAAGGTGCGATAGGGTTCGTGCATCTGGACGCGCATCGCTTCGCGGTGTGCGTCGTCGGCTTCTTCGATGTTCAGGGTGATCAGGCCATTGGCATGCCCTGTGGTCGGCAAGTTGCCTTCCAGATCGACACCGACAAAATCGAAAGCCAGGCCGGTTTCTTCGTCGACAGTCTTGGGAATGACCTGCAGGCCCAGGGAGATCAGCTGCGCGACCAGACGACGTTTGGCCGTCTCGACCTTGCGCCAGCGTTCGCCGTTTTCAACGACCGAGAGGTCGGGAATGGTGCGATTGAGGCTGCACGCGACACAGAATTCGCCGGCATTGTGCTCTGGAAAAAGCCAGTTGCAGGCTGCCGGGGTGCCAAGGTTGGCGCAACGCCGATACAGCCCGGCACCCGGCTCATCGCTCAAGCGCCAGGTAGTGGAATCAGGCCCCGCTTCGAGCGTGGCAACGCGCCCTTGTTCAGGCAGGTAGCCCAGCGCTGCAGAACAGGCCAGGCATTGGGTATTGGGGAAAAACACCGACTGGCCACAGGTGCACTGCCAGACCTTGCTGTTACGTTTGGATTCGCCGACAAATGGGGCGGTAATGCGTGAACTCAATTGCTCGAAGAAGCGGTACATGGCGATCTCCCGTTGACCTTGCATGGACTAGATCATGCCGACGTGTGAGGGGTTCAAAATATTATCGAGCGACGGGGAAGGATAGCGTCGACGGCGTTTGCCTGGGCGAAAACGGTGGGCGCACGGTAGTCGGGATTATCGTTCCTCACGCTCCAGCGTGGGAATGCAGTGCGTGACGCTGCGCGTCACAGATCTACGCCGCACCATCACACTCAAGATCGGACGCAGAGCGTTCAGAACTGCATGCGACGCGGAGCGTCGCACGATAATCAGGGCATACGGAGCGTCGGCCTTCCTCAATCAACCGCCACGCCCAGTTCGGTCAGGCGTTTGAGCAGTGCATCTTCGTCCAGCACGGTAAGGCCCAGTTCGTTGGCCTTGGTCAGCTTCGAGCCGGCGCCCGGCCCCGCGACCACGGTGTGGGTCTTGGCCGAGACCGAGCCGGACACCTTGGCACCCAGGCTTTCGAGTTTTTCCTTGGCGATGTCGCGGCTCATGCGTTCCAGCGAGCCGGTCAGTACCCAGGTCTGGCCGGCCAGCGGCAAGCCTTCGACGGTTTTTTTCTCGCTGCGCCAGTGCATGCCGAAGTCCTTGAGCTGGGCTTCGATGGCGCGGGCGCGATCGGCATGTGCGCTGTCGTCAAAGAAGTCACGGACCGACTTGGCCTGTTTCTCGGGCAGGGTCTGACGCATGTCCAGCCAGTCGGCGCTGATGATGGCCTCCAGCGTACCGAACCGGTCCGCCAGTTTCTGCGCAGCGCCCGGCCCTACCGACGGAATGTGCAATTTGTCGATCAGCCCTTCCAGCGTGGTACTGGCCGCGAACTCGGCGCCCAGCTCGCCCTGGTCCTGCAATTGCAGACCGCATTCACCAAGCAGCGCATCGATGACGTTACGGTTGTGCTCGTCCTCGAAGAAGCTGTGAATCTCGTAAGCGACCTCCAGGCCGACATCCGGCAGATAGGTCAACACTTCCGGCAAGGCCTGTTTGACGCGCTCCAGCGACGCCAGCGAACGCGCCAGAACCTTTGCCGTCTCTTCCCCCACGTCGGGAATGCCCAAGGCATAGATGAAGCGCGCCAGGGTCGGCTGTCGGCTGTCGGCAATGGCCTTGAGCAGCTTGTTGCTGGAGATCTCAGCGAAGCCTTCCAGATCGATGATCTGTTCGTACTTCAGCTTGTACAGGTCGGCAGGCGAGCCGATGAGTTTCTCATCGACCAGTTGCTCGATGGTCTTGTCCCCCAGCCCTTCGATGTCCATGGCACGACGCGACACGTAATGGATGATCGCCTGCTTGAGTTGCGCACCGCAGGCCAGACGCCCGACACAGCGATACACCGCGCCCTCGGTGACGGTTTCCTTGCCTTTGCTGCGCTTGATCAGCTGCGTGCGCTCGACATGCGAGCCGCACACCGGGCAGGTCTGCGGAACCTGCACCGCCCTGGCATTCTCGGGGCGGCGCTCGGCAACGACCTGCACCACCTGCGGAATCACATCACCGGCACGCCGGATGATCACCGTGTCGCCGATCATCAGGCCGAGCCGCGCCACTTCGTCCATGTTATGCAGCGTGGCGTTGGCGACCATGACGCCTGCCACCTTGACCGGCTTGAGCCGCGCGACCGGCGTCACTGCGCCAGTACGCCCCACCTGAAACTCGACATCCAGCAGTTCGGTGAGCTCTTCCATGGCGGGGAATTTGTGGGCAATCGCCCAGCGCGGCTCACGGGCGCGGAAGCCCAGTTCGCGCTGCGCTGCCAGGTTGTTGACCTTGAATACCACGCCGTCGATCTCGTAGCTCAGCGCCAGGCGCCGCTCACCGATATCGCGGTAATAGGCCAGGCACTCCTCGACGCCATTCGCCAGTTTCAGCTCGCGACTGACCGGCATGCCCCAATCTTTCAGCGCTTCAAGCACGCCGATATGCGTGTCGGCGATTTCTGCCGACGTCTGGCCCAGGCCATAGCAGCAGAACTCCAGCGGGCGGTTCGCGGTGATCTTGGAATCCAGCTGACGCAGGCTGCCCGCGGCTGCGTTGCGCGGGTTGGCGAAGGTCTTGCCGCCGATTTCCAGCTGACTGGCGTTGAGGCGCTCGAAACCAGCCTTGGACATGAACACTTCACCGCGCACTTCCAGCACATCCGGCCAGCCCTTGCCTTGCAGCTTGAGCGGGATGTTACGCACTGTGCGCACGTTGACACTGATGTCTTCGCCGGTGGTTCCGTCGCCGCGTGTCGCGCCCCGCACCAGAGCGCCGTCGCGATACAACAGGCTGACTGCCAGACCGTCCAGCTTGGGCTCGCAGCTGTACTGCACCTTGCTGCCTTCGCCAAACAGGTCTCCGGACGGCAGATCCAGCCCCTCGGTTACCCGTCGGTCGAACTCGAGCATGTCGTTTTCTTCGAACGCGTTGCCCAGGCTAAGCATCGGCATTTCGTGACGCACCTGGGTGAACGCCGACAAGGCAGCGCTTCCGACCCGTTGCGTCGGCGAATCAGGAGTGACCAGATGGGGGTTTTCCGCCTCCAGGGCCTTGAGCTCGTGAAACAGGCGGTCGTACTCGACATCCGGAATGCTCGGTTCATCCAGAACGTGGTAGCGGTAGTTGTGCTGATCCAGCTCTGCACGCAGTTCCAGGATTCGGGTTTCGACGGCCTTCATACGGTGTTCTCTCAAAAAGCAAAAAAGCAGCCGAGGCTGCTCAATCTGTTGGCTCTGTTCTGTTCAGGTCAGGCCCCGACAGGGCATGCCGCAGCACGCTCATGATCGGGGACCTGCCCAAGGGCTTGCTTAACCGCGACGCTGGGTCAACGCACGACGCTCGAACTCGACGATGCGCTGGCGATAATGCTCGATGGTCTGCGCCGTCATGACGCTGCGCTGATCATCCTTCAGTTCGCCATCCAGCTCGTGGGCCAGCTTGCGAGCGGCGGCAACCATGACGTCGAATGCCTGCTTGGGGTGACGAGGACCCGGCAAGCCGAGGAAGAAGCTGACTGCACGGGTGCTGAAATGGTCGATATCGTCCAGGTCGAACACGCCGGGCTTGACCGCATTGGCCATCGAGAACAGTACTTCGCCGTTGCCAGCCATGCTCTCGTGACGGTGGAAAATATCCATCTCGCCAAAACGCAGGCCGCTTTCCAGAATGTTCTGCAGCAGCGCCGGGCCCTTGAAACCGCCTTCGCTGCGCGAGATCACGCTGATGACCAGTACTTCCTCAACAGGAGGCAGGTCCTTGTCTTCGGTGATGCGCTGGGCCGGCTTGTCGTCCGGGAAATCGTCGTCGCGGCCCGTGAACAGGCTCGGGCCGTCGAGATCCAGATTCAGGTCGCCCTGCTGTGGCTCGTCCTTGCGCTTCTTGTCGCTACGCTTTTCACTGCTGCCACGCTTGCCTTCACGCGGGCTGGCGCTCATGGACGGCAGATCGTGCTCGTCGAGCTGCGGCTCCTTGTGCGTATCCAGCACACGGGGCGGACCCAGCACTTCGGCAGACGTGGTTTCTTCTTCATCCGGAAGGTTGGAGAAGCTCCGATCCAGTCTGAATTTCAATTTACCCTTGCTGCCGCGCATACGGCGCCAGCCATCAAAGAGAATACCGGCGATGACTATTATGCCGATGACGATCAGCCACTCGCGCAGACCGATTTCCATGTAATCCAGTGCCTCTAATGAAGAAATCTGAAAATAAGGGCCTAAACCCCTTTAATACGTGGTGCCAAGTCTATGTTCTGACTGGCAATTCGCCCACGCGAAAACAAAAAGTGGTCACTAAACTAGCACGACCAAAGGTAACTTTACACCGTCTGTTACGTCTCTTCGCCGCCCAAATTGCCATCCAATGTACAAGCGTCGCATTTTCAGGCCTCCGGGCAGCGATCTGGCCGCAGAACGAGGCGCTGAATCAGGCATCCACCAGCGCCATCGCCTGCTCCACATCCACCGCTACCAGCCGCGAACAACCGGGCTCGTGCATCGTCACCCCCATCAGTTGATCGGCCATTTCCATGGCGATCTTGTTGTGGGTGATGTAGATGAACTGCACCGTTTGTGACATTTCTTTCACCAACCGCGCATAGCGACCCACGTTGGCGTCATCCAGCGGCGCATCCACCTCGTCAAGCATGCAAAACGGCGCAGGATTGAGTTTGAAGATGGCAAAAACCAGTGCCAGCGCCGTCAGGGCTTTTTCACCGCCGGACAGCAAATGAATGGTGCTGTTCTTCTTGCCGGGGGGGCGCGCCATGATTGTCACCCCAGTATCGAGTAGATCTTCGCCCGTCAGTTCCAAATAAGCGGAGCCGCCACCGAAAACTTTTGGAAAAAGTGCCTGAATTCCGCTGTTTATCTGATCGAAGGTATCCTTGAAGCGGTTTCGGGTCTCCTTGTCGATCTTGCGGATGACGTTTTCCAGGGTGTCCAGCGCTTCGACCAGATCGGCATCCTGCGCATCCAGATAGCGCTTGCGCTCGGACTGCTGCTGATACTCGTCAATGGCCGCGAGGTTGATAGCGCCCAGACGCTGAATACGCCCGGCGATACTTTCCAGTTGCTGCTCGGCGGCCTGTTCGCTGGCTTCCGGCGTCAGGGTGGCGAGCACGCCGTGCAGGTCATAACCGTCTTCATGCAACTGGTCCTGCAAGGCTTTGCGCCGTACCGTCAGTGCCTGCCACTCCAGACGCTGTTGTTCCAGTTGGCCACGCAGCAGCTGCGATTGCTGCTCGGCTTGGGTCCGGCGCTTTTCTGCCTCACGCAATTCGCGGTCAGCGTCTTCGAGTGCGTTCTTGGCGATGCGCATTTCGTCATCGACCACCATGCGCCGCTCCAGCAGCTCTTCAAGCTTGAGGCGCAGCTCTTCGAGCGGGGCCTCACCCTCCTCCAGATTCAGGCTCAGTTGCTCGCGCTTCTCGGTAAGCCTTTCGGACTGCATGCGCAGGCGCTCCAGCGCCTGACGGGTCGAATCGTATTGCGCCTTGATCGAGCCCAGACGCACCGCCAGTTGATGACTGTGATCCTTGTGTTGCCGCGCATCCTGACGTATCCGGTCCAGACGCTCACGCAGCGCGTCGCGCTGGGCCTGGAGCACCTCGCGCTGCTCGGTATCCTGCGCCATGCTGTCCAGTGCGTCCTGCAATTGCAGGCGCGATTCGCCAAGGTGTTCGTGCTCGACAGCGCGCTGCTCGCCCAGCTCGGCCAACTCTTCATCAAGGCGGGTGCGCCGCAGGGTCAACTGCTCGACTTTTACCCGGACCGCCGACAGCTGTGCTTTCAGTTCGCTTTGCTGACGGGTTTCGTCCTGCACGCGACGGCGCAGCTGCTCACGCGCGTCTTCCTCCTGCGACTGTTGCTCGCGCAAAACCAGCAACCGCTCTTCCAGGGTGGCCAGAGTCGCCTCGCGCTCATCGCGTTCCAGACCCAGCCGCTGCAATTCCTGACCGCGAGCCAGCACACCGCTCTGCGCTTCACTGGCGCGGCGTACACGCAAAAAGTGCCGCCCCACCCAGTAGCCGTCACGACTGATCAGGCTCTGCCCGGCGCCGAGTTGTGCACGTCGCGCCAGCGCCTCGTCCAGATTCTCGACCGGAATCACTTGGCCCAGCCAGGCGGACAGATCAACCGCGCTGTCGACCTTTTCCAGCAGGCTGCCCGGCGCGCGAACCGTGTCAGCACCCGCGCTGAGCAAGCGCAGATCGCCCTGCTGAAAACCGGCCAGATCGAACCCGTCGAAGTCATCCACCAGCACGGCCTGCAAATCCGCGCCAAGCACGGTTTCCACGGCCATTTCCCAGCCGGCTTCGACGCTCAGCCCTTCGGCCAGACGCGGTCGCTCGGCCAGTTGCTGATCACGCAGCCACTCGGCGGTGCTGGTGTCCGGATCAAGTGCAGCCTGCTGCAGCGCCTCCAGAGACGCCAGCCGGCCGTTGAGACGTTGCAGTTCGCCCTGCGCCTGCTGTTGCGCCTGACTGGCCTGCTGCAATGCTTCGCGTAATTGCTCAAGCCGCTCGACCGCCTGCTCT
Source organism: Pseudomonas sp. PvP027 (assembly GCF_017833005.1). Lineage (NCBI taxonomy): Bacteria > Pseudomonadati > Pseudomonadota > Gammaproteobacteria > Pseudomonadales > Pseudomonadaceae > Pseudomonas > Pseudomonas sp. PvP027. The sequence continues at coordinate 1,298,780 of NZ_JAFIBK010000001.1, forward strand.
TCGCCCATGTGCAGCTCTTCAAGGGTCATGTCACGGGTGGCGAGGTCTTCGCTCAATTCCAGAATGGCCGCGCCTTCCGGGTCGGCGGCCAGCAGTTGGCGCTCTTCGGCCAGACGTCGCTGGCGCTCGGCCAATCGTTCGATGCTCTGTTCCAGTTGCTGAATACGTGACTGCTGGACCTGGGCTTGACGCTGCGGCTCGGCGGATTGCTGATTGAAGACGTCCCACTTCTCCTGCCAGCCCTGCATGGCCGCTTCGGCGTCTTCCAGAGCGATCGCCGACTCCTCGGCTGCGGCGCTGGTCATTTCCTGCTCGGGCTCGAGCATCTCCAGCTCTTCGCCAAGGGTAGCGAGCAACGTGGTGTCGTGCCCAAGGTGCGATTCGGTTTCCTGGCGGGCACGCTCGGCTTCGCGCAGGTCATCCTGCAGTTGGCGCAGTCGCTGCTGACCGTGCTGAATGCTCTGCTCGACGCGGGCAATATCGCCGCCGACCGAATAAAAGCGGCCCTGCACCAGGTTGAAGCGCTCGGACAGGTCATGGTGGCCGTCACGCAGCCTTTCGATACTGGCATCGGCACTGCGCTGATCGGCCACCAGCGCCTCGAAGCCGACCTCCTGATTGCCGATAACAGCCTCGCGCTGCCCCACCAGATCATTCAGCGCCTGCCAGCGCAGGGCCGACAATTGCGCTTTCAGCTGGCGCTCTTCGGCCTTGTATTCCTGATACTTCTCGGCGGCCTGAGCCTGCCGGTGCAGACGCTCCAGCTGACGCTCGAGCTCCTCACGCAGGTCGGTCAGGCGTGCCAGGTTTTCATGGGTACGACGAATACGGTTTTCGGTTTCGCGGCGCCGTTCCTTGTACTTGGAGATCCCCGCAGCTTCTTCGATGAAGTTGCGCAGGTCTTCGGGCTTGGCTTCGATCAGCTTGGAGATCATGCCCTGTTCGATGATCGAATAGCTGCGCGGCCCCAGGCCGGTGCCGAGGAAGATGTCGGTGATGTCGCGACGGCGGCATTTTGTGCCGTTCAGATAGTAGCTGTTCTGGCTGTCGCGGGTCACTTTGCGGCGAATGGAGATTTCCGCATATGCCGCGTACTCGCCCACCAGCGTGCCGTCGGAGTTGTCGAACACCAGTTCGATGCTGGCCTGGCTGACCGGTTTGCGGCTGGTGGAGCCGTTGAAGATGACATCGGTCATCGACTCGCCGCGCAGGTTCTTGGCCGAGCTTTCGCCCATGACCCAGCGCACGGCATCGATGATGTTGGATTTGCCACAGCCATTGGGGCCGACGACAGCCGCCATGTTGCTGGGGAAGTTCACCGTGGTGGGGTCGACGAACGATTTGAACCCCGCCAGCTTGATGCACTTCAGGCGCACGGCGTCAGCCCGCTGCCAGGGCGGCCAGCACCAGCTGGCAGCTGCGCTGACAGTAGCTGACCAGCACGACACGAATCTTCGGCACATCCCGCACCATGACTGCGCCAAGCAGTTCGTCGAACAACGCCAGGTAGTCGCCCATATCGGCCTTGCGTTGCTCGAGCGCGAGGAAATAGCTGCGGCTCATGGAAGGCTGCAGGTTCTCGACGGTTTCCTCGAGGTACGGGTTGTTGGCGAATGGATAGGCCGCGCGCATGACATTGAAGCTCTCTTCGACGAATGCCTTGACGTCCTGCTGCTCGAAACTGGCCTGCAGACGCCGTTGTATCTGCACGAACGGCGCAAGATCATCCTCGGTCTTCCAGCGCTCCACAACCGCATTGGCCAGCAGAATGTACAGTTCGCTCATCAGGCTGCACAGGCTGGTGACGTTGTGCGCGTTGAGCACCGTGACCTGTGCGCCACGCCGCGGCAGGATCACCACCAGGTGGCGGCGCTCCAGAATCAGCAATGCTTCGCGCACGGAGCCACGGCTGACGTTCAACGCCTGCGTGACTTTCTGCTCCTGGATACGCTCTCCAGGCTTGAGCTCACCGCGAATGATCCGCTCGGCAAGATGATGAGCAATTTGCTCAGCGAGGCTGTCCGGGGCCTTGAACGTCATGACTATCCTTCAGAAAAAACCAGTTCCGCATGCAAGTCGCGGAGTGTATCGCAACCGGCACGGGTGGCGCAGGGCCATAAACACGGAAACTGGCACGAAATACGCAAAACCTTGAATACAGCCAGCAGGCGATTCAAGAACCAGGGGCTCTTTGATCGGCAGATTGCCGAAAAACTCAATTTCCTGACTCGGAAGTCAGAAACAAATTGACCCAATAAACAGAGCTGATAGATTCATTGACATGTCTGATGACAATAAACGTGAGGGCTTTGCGCCGTGATTCAGTTCCTTTTGAACCAAGAGCTAAAAACCGAGCGCAGCCTGAATCCGAACATGACCGTGCTGACCTACCTGCGTGAGCAGGCACACAAGCCCGGTACCAAGGAAGGTTGCGCCAGTGGCGACTGCGGTGCGTGCACCGTCGTGGTTGGCGAGTTGCACAGTGACGCCGACGGCGAGCAAACGCTGCGTTATCGCAGCCTCAATTCGTGCCTGACGTTCATGGCGTCGCTGCACGGCAAGCAATTGATCAGTGTCGAAGACCTCAAGCATCAGGGCCAGTTGCACAGCGTGCAGAAGGCGATGGTCGAGTGTCATGGCTCGCAATGCGGCTTTTGTACCCCGGGCTTTGTGATGTCGCTGTTTGCCCTGCAAAAGAACAGCAGCGAAGCCGATGCCCATCAGGCCCACGAAGCCCTGGCCGGCAACTTGTGTCGCTGCACCGGGTATCGCCCTATTCTGGCCGCCGCCGAGCAGTCTTGCGCACAGCGCCTGCCGGACCAGTTCGATCAGCGCCAGGCGCAGACCGTCGAGCGCCTGCGCGCCATCGCTCCGGCCCGCACGGATGAACTGAATGATGGCGAAAACCGCTGCTTCATTCCGCTGACCGTGGCGGATCTGGCGGATCTCTACGACAGCCATCCACAGGCGCGCCTGCTGGCCGGCGGCACCGATCTGGCCCTGGAAGTCACACAGTTTCACAAACAGCTGCCGGTGATGATTTACGTCGGACACATTGACGAGATGAAGGGCGTGAAGCGTTTCGACGACCACCTGGAGATCGGTGCGGCGACCCCGTTGACCGACTGTTATGCAGCACTCAAGGCCGAATACCCGGACTTCGGCGAGTTACTGCAGCGCTTTGCTTCGTTGCAGATCCGCAATCAGGGCACGCTGGGTGGCAACATCGGCAACGCCTCCCCCATCGGCGACTCCCCGCCGCTGCTGATCGCCCTTGGCGCGCAGGTCGTGCTGCGCAAAGGCAACAGTCAGCGCACCCTGGCGCTGGAAGACTATTTCATCGACTACAAGGTCACCGCCCGCCAGGAAAGCGAGTTCATCGAAAAGATCATCGTACCGACAGCCAATCCCCGGCAGACGTTTCGGGCCTACAAAGTCTCCAAACGACTGGACGATGACATCTCGGCGGTCTGCGCGGCTTTTCGTCTGACCCTGGAAGGCGGCGTCATCCACGAGGCTCGCGTAGCGTTCGGTGGTATGGCGGCGATCCCCAAGCGTGCAGCGGCCTGCGAAAAGGCGCTGATCGGACAGCCGTGGAGCTATGCGACCGTCGAACGCGCTTGCGCAGCACTGAGCGAGGACTTCACCCCGCTGTCGGATTTCCGGGCGAGCAAGGAGTACCGTCTGTTGAGTGCGCAGAACCTGCTGCGCAAGTACTTCATCGAGTTACAGACCCCAGCCGTTCCAACGCGGGTGACTGACTATGTCTGAGCATTCCAAACCCATCACCCAGGCCGAGATGCTTGCGGTGTTTCAGCAGGGTCTGAGCACCGGCGTAGGCCGCAGCGTCAAGCACGACAGTGCCGCCAAGCATGTGTCCGGCGAAGCGGTGTACATCGATGATCGCCTGGAATTTCCCAACCAGTTGCACGTGTACGCGCGCCTTTCCGACCGTGCCCATGCGCGAATCGTCAGCATCGATACCTCGCCCTGCTACGCCTTCGAAGGTGTGCGCATTGCGATTACCCATGAGGATATTCCGGGGCTGAAGGACATCGGGCCGTTGCTGCCCGGCGACCCGCTGCTGGCTATCGACAAGGTGGAGTTCGTCGGGCAACCGGTGCTCGCCGTGGCGGCTCGCGATCTGGACATTGCACGCCAGGCGGCCATGGCGGCGATCATCGAATATCAAGACCTGCCACCGGTGCTGGATGTGGTCCAGGCCCTGCGCCAGAAGCACTTCGTGCTCGACAGCCATACGCACAAGCGCGGTGACTCCGCCGCAGCACTGGCGCGCGCAACCCACCGCCTGCAGGGCAACCTGCACATTGGCGGCCAGGAACATTTCTACCTGGAAACCCAAATCTCCTCGGTGATGCCGACCGAAGACGGCGGCATGATCGTCTATTGCTCGACCCAGAACCCCACGGAAATCCAGAATCTGGTGGCCGAGGTTCTGGGCGTGCCGATGAACCGCATCGTGGTCGACATGCGCCGCATGGGCGGTGGTTTTGGCGGCAAGGAAACCCAGGCGGCCAGCCCGGCCTGCCTGTGCGCAGTGATTGCCCGCCTGACCGGCCAGCCCACCAAGATGCGCCTGCAACGCTTCGAAGACATGCAGATGACCGGCAAACGCCACCCGTTCTACATCGAGTACGACGTGGGTTTCGACGATGACGGACGTTTGCAGGGCATACAGCTGGATCTGGCCGGCAACTGCGGCTATTCGCCGGACCTCTCGGCGTCCATCGTCGACCGCGCCATGTTTCATGCCGATAACGCTTATTACCTGGGTGAGGCCACTGTCAACGGTCACCGCTGCAAGACGCACACCGCGTCCAACACCGCCTACAGGGGCTTTGGTGGCCCGCAGGGCATGGTCGCCATCGAAGAGGTCATGGACTGCATTGCACGCTTCCTCGGCAAAGACCCGCTGCACGTGCGCAAGGCCAACTATTACGGCAAGACCGAGCGTAACGTCACCCACTATTACCAGACGGTCGAACACAACCTGCTGGAAGAGATGACCGCCGACCTTGAGCAGAGCAGCCAGTACGCCGAGCGCCGCGAAGCGATTCGCGCTTTCAATGCCGGCAGCCCGGTACTGAAAAAAGGCCTGGCGCTGACGCCGGTCAAGTTCGGCATATCGTTTACCGCCAGCTTTCTCAATCAGGCCGGTGCGCTGATTCATATCTACACCGACGGCAGCATCCACCTGAACCATGGCGGCACCGAAATGGGCCAGGGCTTGAACATCAAGGTCGCACAGGTCGTGGCCGAAGTGTTCCAGGTGGACATCGACCGTATCCAGATCACCGCGACCAACACCGACAAGGTGCCGAATACATCGCCCACTGCAGCTTCGAGCGGCACCGACCTGAACGGCAAGGCGGCACAGAATGCCGCTGAAATCCTCAAGCAACGGCTGGTGGAGTTTGCCGCCAGGCACTATCAGGTGAGCGAAGCAGAGGTCGAGTTCCGCAATGGCCATGTGCGGATCGGCGAGCTGTTCCTGCCGTTCGCCGAGCTGGCGCAATTGGCGTGGATGGGTCAGGTGTCGCTGTCGAGCACCGGCTATTACAAGACGCCGAAGATTTTTTACGACCGCAGCCAGGCGCGTGGCCGGCCGTTCTATTACTACGCCTTTGGCGCAGCCTGCGTGGAGGTCATCGTCGATACGCTGACCGGCGAATACAAGATGTTGCGCACCGACATCCTGCACGACGTCGGCGCGTCGCTGAACCCGGCCATCGATATCGGTCAGGTCGAAGGCGGCTATATTCAGGGCGCCGGCTGGCTGACCACCGAGGAACTGGTGTGGAACGACAAGGGCAAGCTGATGACCAGCGGCCCGGCGTCCTACAAGATCCCGGCAGTGGCAGACATGCCGCTCGATCTGCGCATCAAGCTGGTAGAGAACCGCAAGAACCCGGAAGACACGGTGTTCCACTCCAAGGCCGTCGGCGAGCCGCCGTTCATGCTCGGCATCGCCGCCTGGTGCGCCATCAAGGACGCTGTGGCAAGCCTGGGTGACTACCGCCATCAACCGAACATCGACGCCCCGGCGACACCGGAAAAAGTATTGTGGGGCTGTGATCAGATGCGCCGGAACAGCGCTGCGCGTCGTGCATCCAGCGAAGGGGCCGAGCCGATTGTTTCCGCCTCTTCGCGGGCAAGTGAAGCTTCGCCAGGCTCGCCCTCACCTATTCAGGATGCGCCTGTGGGAGCGAGCTTGCTCGCGAAGGCGCCTGGCCTGGATCACTCTGTCCTGGAGCAGAAATGAACAACTGGATCAGCGCCCTGGCCGAGCTGCAGGCCCGTGGGGAACCCGGCGTTCTGGTAACCATCATCGAAGAGCTGGGCTCCACGCCGCGCAATGCCGGATCGAAAATGGTGGTCTGCGCCGAGCGCATCCACGACACCATCGGTGGCGGGCACCTGGAATACAAGGCCATGGAAATCGCCCGCGAGATGCTTGCCAGCGGCACCCGGCAGACGCGCCTGGAACGTTTCAACCTGGGTGCAAGCCTGGGCCAGTGTTGCGGTGGCGTGAACGTGCTGTTGTTCGAACCGATGGGCGAGCCCGTCGCGCAGATCGCCGTGTTCGGTGCCGGTCACGTCGGCCGCGCCCTGGTGCCGCTGCTGGCCAGCCTGCCCTGCCGGGTGCGCTGGATCGACAGCCGTGAGCAGGAATTCCCCGAACCGATGCCCGACGGCGTGATGAAGATCATCAATGACGAGCCGGTCGACGAGGTCGCGCAACTGCCGGTCGGTACCTATTGCATTGTGATGACCCACAACCATCAGCTGGATCTGGAACTGACTGCCGCCATCCTCAGCCGTGGCGACTTTGGTTACTTCGGGCTGATCGGCTCGAAAACCAAACGGGTCAAGTTCGAACATCGCTTGCGGGAACGCGGTTTCGACGCCAGTCTGCTGCAACGTATGCGTTGCCCGATGGGCCTGGCCGAGGTCAAAGGCAAACTGCCCATCGAGATCGCGGTGTCGATCGCCGCGGAAATAATCGCCACTTACAATGTCAGCTTTGGCCAACACACCGCCAACGCCGAACCTATCGCCAGACTGCTGCCTGCATCGCGCCGCAGTCAGTCGCAATGAGTCACAACGAGAGTGCCATGAGTTCAGTTTCCCGCCGTAAAGCCTATCGCGCCGCCATCGTTCACAGCCTCGCCGACCCGGCCGAAGTGGCGCTGGAGGCATCCTATGAATACTTTGCCGACGGCCTGTTGCTGGTCGAGGACGGCAAGATCGTTGCGGTGGGTCACGCTGCCGATCTGCTGGAGCGGCTCGACGACGATGTCGAGCTGATCGAATACCCCGACGCACTGATCACGCCGGGGTTCATCGACACCCATATTCACTTGCCGCAAACCGGGATGATCGGCTCCTACGGCGAGCAATTGCTGGACTGGCTCAACACCTACACCTTCCCCTGTGAAAGCCAGTTCACCGACCCCGCGCATTCGGCGCAGGTGGCCGACATCTTCATCAAGGAACTGCTGCGCAACGGTACGACCACGGCACTGGTGTTCGGCAGCGTGCACAAGGAATCGGTCGAGGCGTTTTTCAGCGCGGCCCAGGCACTTGATCTGCGCATGATCGCCGGCAAGGTGATGATGGACCGCAATGCGCCGGATTATCTGGTCGACACGCCAGAATCCGGGTATGCCGACAGCAAGGCGCTGATCGAACGCTGGCATGGCAAAGGGCGTTTGAGCTACGCAGTGACGCCGCGCTTCGCGCCGACTAGCAGCCCGGAGCAATTGAGCCTGGCTGGTCAGTTGCTGACCGAATACCCCGGCCTGTACCTGCAGACCCACATCAGCGAGAACCTTCAGGAGATCGAGTGGGTAAAGGCGCTGTTCCCGGAGCGCAAGCATTACCTGGACGTCTACGATCACTTCAACCTGCTCAGCGAGCGCTCGGTGTTCGCCCATGGCGTGCACCTGTGCGACGCACAATGCGCCCGACTGGCACAGACCGGCTCGGCGATTGCCTTCTGCCCGACCTCCAACCTGTTTCTGGGCAGCGGCCTGTTCGACCTGCCGATGGCCGAGAAGCACAAGGTGAATGTCGGTCTGGGCACCGACGTGGGCGGCGGCACCAGCTTTTCGATTCTGCAGACCCTGAACGAGGCCTACAAGGTCATGCAGATGCAGGGCGCCCGGCTCAATCCGTTCAAGTCGCTGTACCTGGCGACCCTGGGCGGCGCGCGGGCGCTGCGTCTGGAAGACAAGGTCGGCAGCCTGAAGCCCGGCAACGAGGCTGACTTCCTGGTGCTGGACTACAACGCCACCCCGCTGCTGTCGTATCGCTTGAAGCAGGCGAAGACTATCGAAGAGATTCTCTTCGTGCTGATGACGATTGGTGATGACCGGACCGTGAAACAGACCTGGTCAGGTGGGCGATTGGTGCATGACAGAGGCTAGCATCTCGTTCCTCACGCTCCAGCGTGGGAACGCAGTTCACGACGCTCTGCGTCGCCAAGAGGACGCGGAGCGTCCGGAACGGCATGACGACGCGGAGCGTCGCACGATAATTGAATCAGCAGGCCAGACCGACGCAGAGCCTCAGCACGAAGTTGAGATTATCGTTCCTCACGCTCCAGCGTGGGGATGCAGTTCGCGACGCTCTGCGTCTTCAAGAGGACGCGGAGCGTCCGGAACGGCATGACGACGCGGAGCGTCGCACGATAGTTGATTCTTTTGGCCAAACCGACGCAGGACGTCAGCACGACAGTTGAATTATCCGTACAGCCTCAACGCCCCTGCTTTTTCCGGCCCATGACATGCGAGAACACCGCATGCAAATCATCCGAGGCGCTGTCTTCGTCAAGGTTGAGCTTGCCGTCGATGTGGTCCATGTGATGCATCATCAATTCGACGGCCAGCGCTGTATTGCGGGCTTCGATGGCGTCGATCAACTGGCTGTGCTCATCGTAGGAACAGTGCGTGCGATTGCCGGTTTCGTACTGGGCAATGATCAGTGACGTCTGCGACACCAGGCTGCGCTGGAAGCTGATCAGCGGCGCGTTTCTCGCGGCCACGGCCAACTGAAGGTGGAATTCGCCGGACAGACGAATACCAGCGCCCCGATCACCGCGCGCAAAACTGTCGCGCTCGTCGCTGACCATCTGGCGCAACTCGGCCAGTTGCTCGGCAGTGGCGTGCTCGACCGCCAGTTCAGTGATTGCCTTCTCGACCATGCGCCGCGCGAAAAATACCTGACGCGCCTCTTCAACGCTGGGGCTGGCGACCACTGCGCCACGATTGGGGCGCAACAGCACGACGCCCTCATGTCCAAGCCGCGACAGGGCACGACGAATGATGGTACGGCTGACACCGAATATCTCGCCCAGCGCCTCTTCACTCAGCCTGGTACCCGGCGCCAGCCGCTGTTCCAGAATGGCATCGAAAACATGTTCGTAAACGACATCGTCCTGCGTGACGTTACGGCTGACGCCAAGGCTGCGCGGCTGTTTCTTGAGAGGCAGGGACTGGTCGTTCATGGGCACTCGCGCGCAGGTGGATTAAGGCGTCGGGACTGGCGCATTGTACACAGGGCAAAAGCGCAGACACGCACAGAAAAAAGCCCGCAGTGTGGGGCGGGCAAGAGGTATTCAGCTGCCCCGGTACGTCGAGTAGCTGTACGGCGAGATTAACAGCGGTACATGAAAGTGTTCCTGACCTGCATCAATGCCGAAGCGCAGCACCACCTCATCGAGAAAGGCCGGCTCATTCAGGGCAACGCCGCGCGCGCGGTAATAATCGCCAGCCTTGAAGTGCAACTGATAGACGCCGGATTGATAGGCCTCGCCCTGCAGCAACGGCGCATCGCAGCGCCCGTCGCTGTTGGTGAGCGCACTGACAATGTGCAGCAGTTGCTGGTCTTCGACCCGATACAAATCGATGCGGATGGCACTGCCCGGACAGCCGTGGGCGGCGTCCAGCACGTGTGTGGTCAATTTTCCCAAAACTTCACTCCTCACATCCGGCCATGGTGAAGCAGCGCACCAATGAAGTGCTCTACATCCTGCGATTGCGACCGATTAAGACACTTTCGGGAAAAGCTGTACACAATAAATTCCTGATCGCCCCACCGCCTGTAGCCAAGACGCTGGCTGGGCGCGGGATTGGCCAGACATTAAGGAAGCAGAGGAAAAATATCAGGTTTTTTACGATTAACTGACCAGTCAGGCAGGTTTCTTGCTTGCTTTACTCCTGCCGAAACACTTCGGTGCAGCAACGTACAGGGTTACAAGCTGAAAATAAAATTGTATACAATCTTGACCCGGCAGTGCCTTGATGGCCTCTGGCATTGCACCTGACTTAACGCACCCAATGTACAAAAAGGAAGCTTGCAGTGAGCGCTGACTACCCACGCGACCTGATCGGTTACGGCAACAAACCGCCTCACCCACGCTGGCCGGGCAATGCACGCATTGCCTTGTCTTTCGTGCTGAATTACGAGGAAGGTGGCGAGCGCAATATTCTGCATGGCGACAAGGAATCAGAAGCCTTTCTGTCCGAGATGGTTGCCGCGCAGCCACTCCAGGGCCAGCGCAACATGAGCATGGAGTCGCTGTACGAGTACGGCAGCCGCGCCGGTGTGTGGCGCATTCTCAAGCTGTTCAGGCAGTTCGATATCCCCCTGACCATTTTCGCCGTCGCCATGGCTGCGCAGCGTCATCCGGAGGTGATCCGCGCCATGGTCGCCGAAGGTCATGAGATCTGCAGCCACGGCTATCGCTGGATCGACTACCAGAACATGGACGAAGCCCAGGAGCGCGAGCACATGCGCCAGGCGATCCAGATCCTCACCGAGATCAGCGGCGAACGGCCGCTGGGCTGGTACACCGGGCGCACCGGCCCCAACACCCGGCGCCTGGTCATGGAGGAAGGCGGGTTTCTCTACGATTGCGACACCTACGACGATGACCTGCCGTACTGGGAGCCGAACAACCCGACCGGCAAGCCTCATCTGGTGATTCCGTACACCCTGGACACCAACGACATGCGTTTCACCCAGGTGCAGGGCTTCAACAATGGCGAGCAGTTCTTTCAATACCTCAAGGACGCCTTCGACGTGCTGTATGCCGAAGGCGAAGACGCACCGAAGATGCTTTCCATCGGCCTGCATTGCCGCCTGATCGGCCGCCCCGCCCGCCTCGCCGCACTCAAGCGTTTCATCGAGTACGTCAAAGGCCATGAGCAGGTGTGGTTTACCCGTCGTGTCGATATCGCCCGGCACTGGCACACTGAACATCCGTTTACCGGCAAGGCCGAGCAATGAGCGCGTTCAAGACACTGACACCTTCAAGCCTGGGCCGGGATGCGTTCGTCGCGGCCTTCGCCGATATCTACGAACACTCACCGTGGGTCGCGCAACAGGCGTTCGACCAGAGCACAGGCCCGCAACTCGATCAGGTCGAGACCCTGCATGAACGCATGAGCGAGATCCTGCTGGGAGCCACACACGAGCAACAACTGGCACTGATCAATGCCCACCCGGATCTGGCAGGCAAGGCTGCCGTCCAGGGCGAGCTGACTCAGGCCAGTACCGATGAACAGGCCGGCGCCGGTATCCACCACTGCACGCCTGAAGAATTTCAGCGCTTCACCGAGTTGAACGAGGCTTACAAGGCCCGCTTCGGCTTTCCGTTCATCATGGCGGTCAAGGGCAGCGACAGGCATAAGATTCTGGCGGCGTTCGAGCAACGCATCCATCACTCGCCCGAGGCCGAGTTCGCTTGCGCCCTGGCCGAGATCAACAAGATCGCACTGTTTCGTCTGCAGGCGCTTTGAGCGTCGCAGTCATAACCGTATTCAGAAGGCAGACAAAGAGCATGAAAGTTTACGCCGCACCGTTCGAGAAGTTCGTGAACCTGGCCGACGCGCGTCTGGGCACCAAAATCCTTTCGGTCACCGATGACTGGTTCGCCGATGCCAACCGGCTGTTCCAGCCAACCCCGGCCGTCTGGAAAGAAGGCGTATTCGACGACAACGGCAAGTGGATGGACGGCTGGGAGTCGCGCCGCAAGCGCTTCGAAGGGTACGACAGCGCGGTGATTCGCCTCGGTGTGGCGGGAACCATCAAAGGCGTGGACATCGACACCTCGTTTTTCACTGGTAACTTCCCGCCTTCCGCGTCGCTGGAAGCCTGCTTCCTGGCGTCGGGCGAGCCCGATGAGAACACCGCCTGGACCGAAGTCCTGCCGTCTGTGGAGCTGCAAGGCAACAGCCATCATTACCATGAGATCAGCAACGATCAGGCGTTCAGCCACCTGCGCTTCAACATCTACCCGGACGGCGGTGTCGCGCGTCTGCGCGTGTACGGTGTGCCGCATCGCGACTGGTCGAAGGTCAGCGAGGACGAGCAGATCGACCTGGTTGCGGCGCTCAATGGCGGTCGATCGATTGCCTGCTCCGATGAGCACTACGGCAGCATGAGCAACATCCTCAACCCTGGTCGCGGTGTGAACATGGGCGACGGCTGGGAAACCGCACGCCGCCGTACACCCGGCAACGACTGGGTGATCGTGGCGCTCGGGCACAAGGGCGAGGTCGAGAAAGTGATCGTCGATACCCTGCACTTCAAAGGCAACTACCCGGACAGCTGCTCGATCCAGGGCGCCCTGGTCAAGGGTGGCACCGACAGCCAGATCGAAACCCAGAGCCTGTTCTGGCGCGAGTTGCTGCCGAGCCAGAAGCTGACCATGCACGCCGAGCACGAGTTCGCCGAGCAGATCAAGGCGATCGGCCCGATCACCCACATCCGTCTGAACGTATTCCCGGACGGAGGCGTGAGCCGCCTGCGAGTGCTGGGCAAGGTGGCCAGATAAAACGCGCCGGAAGTCAGCAGAAGGTAACAGGCTATCGTTCCCACGCTCTGCGTGGGAATGCAGTTCCGGACGCTCTGCGTCCTGTCTTGAGTGTGTGGCGCGGCGTAGAGTTGTGACGCAGAGCGTCACGAAATGCATGCCAACGCAGAGCATTGGCACGATAGTCATCAATACGAATGTGCAAACGACCCACCCTCGAAACCATTGAAGAAGAACCCGCATGCGCAAACTGATAATCGAGCCACTGACCAAGGAAGCCTTTGCGCCATTCGGTGATGTGATCGAAACCGACGGCAGCGATCACTTCATGATCAACAACGGCTCGACCATGCGCTTTCATCGTCTGGCTGATGTGCAGACCGCACAGCCTGAGGACAAGGCGATCATCAGCATCTTCCGCGCCGAAGCCCTGCCGATGCCGTTGACCATCGGCATGCTGGAGCGTCATCCGCTGGGCAGTCAGGCCTTCGTGCCGCTGCTCGGCAACCCTTTTCTGATCGTGGTCGCGCCGGTTGGCGATGAGCCTGAATCAGAGGCGACCCGCGCCTTCGTGTCGAACGGCAGGCAGGGTGTCAATTACCATCGCGGCGTCTGGCACCATCCGGTGCTGACGATCGAAAAGCGGGATGACTTCCTGGTGGTTGATCGCAGTGGCGAAGGCAACAACTGCGACGAGCATTATTTTGCCGAGAGCCAGTTGCTGGTTCTCGATCCCCACCCACTGGAAGGGTAAACACCGTGCTGGCACATATGATGGAATGGCTGAATCTGGGCGTGCGCTGGATTCACATGATTGTCGGCGTCGCCTGGATCGGCGCATCGTTCTACTTCGTCTGGCTGGAGAACAACCTCAACCGCAGCAACCCGCGTGAAGGCCTGTCGGGTGATCTGTGGGCGATCCACGGTGGCGGCATCTACCACCTGGAGAAGTACAAGCTCGCACCGCCGACCATGCCGGAGAATCTGCACTGGTTCAAATGGGAAGCCTATTCGACCTGGCTGTCCGGCGTGGCCCTGCTGTGCGTGGTGTTCTACGCCAACCCGACGCTGTACCTGCTGGCCCCGGGCAGCAGCCTGAGTGGCGCCGAGGGGGTGCACATCGGCCTGGGCTCGTTGTTCGCTGGCTGGTTCATCTACAGCTTTCTGTGTGACTCGCCACTGGGCAAGCGCCCTGCCCTGTTGGGCGTGGTCCTGTTCGTGCTGCTGGTGGCGGCGGCATATGGTTTCAGCAAAGTGTTCAGCGGTCGCGGTGCCTATCTGCATGTGGGCGCGATCATGGGCACCATCATGGTCGGCAACGTGTTCCGCATCATCATGCCGGCCCAGCGCGCGCTGGTGGCCGCCATTGCCGAGAACCGTACGCCGGACCCAAGCCTTCCGGCAAAAGGCCTGTTGCGTTCACGACACAACAACTACTTCACCCTGCCCGTGCTGTTCATCATGATCAGCAATCACTTTCCAAGCACCTACGGCAGTGAGTACAACTGGCTGATTCTTGCAGGCATCGCGCTGCTGGCCGTGCTGGTGCGCCATTACTTCAATACACGCCACGACAGCCATCGATTTGCCTGGACCCTGCCCGTCGCGGCGCTGGGCATGCTGTGCCTGGCGTATGTCACCGGCCCTGCGCAAGCGCCGGCAAAGATCGTCTATCAGCCAATGCCCGGTACAGCGGTCGGCGGGCATCGGGCTGATGAGCAGCCTGCGCAACCCGCCGCTGCACCTGCCCAGGCAGCACCTGCCCAGCCCGAGCCTGCCAAGGTGGCAGGTGCAGACTTCAACAAGGTGCACGACGTCATCCGGCAACGTTGCTCGGTCTGTCACTCGGCCACGCCTACCAGTCAGCTGTTCAGCGTCGCTCCGGCCGGCGTGATGTTCGATACGCCTGAGCAGATCCAGCAGCAGGCACCGCGCATCAAGGCGCAGGCAATCACCGCGCCGATCATGCCGCTGGGCAATATCACCCAGATGACCCAGCAGGAACGTGATCTGGTAGGCGCCTGGATCGATCAGGGCGCACACATCAACTGAGACAACGGGCATTGCCCTGTTTTCGCTCCGGACGCCCTGCTCTGGAGCACTTGAGCACGGCGACGCGAGTCAGTATCCTCCGCCGCCGCTGCCAACCCGCCCCTCTCCTTCCCGCTAACTGAACCTGACCCGGGCGGCCCACTGGCTGAACGGCGCTCAGAACGCTGCCCATTCGGAAAAATGATCTGAAATCGACACGTTGATGCCGGTTTGAAGGGTTACTTAAACTTTTTTTCACTGATTGGCGCAGCTCTTGCTAACAACACAAAGCTGACCAGACAGACAAATTATTGCAAGCATCGACAAGGCGTCACGCATAGAACGCCAGTCCGAAAAAATCACGATCTACATCAAGGGGCTCACCGCATGAACCGTACGATTTCCAGTGCATTACTGGCCAGCAGTCTGCTGGCTGCTGCACCCGCCATGGCAGGGGATATCTTCCAGTGGCAGAGTAATAGCCTGACCTATCTCAATGGACGAGACTTTGCTGTCAACCCGGAAAATCAGCAGACCTTCACCTTTGAGCACGCGGACAGCTGGAAGTACGGCGACAACTTCTTCTTCGTCGACAAGATCTTCTACAACGGCAAGAAAGACGCGACCGCTGGCGATAACACCTATTACGGCGAGTTCTCGCCACGCCTGTCACTGGGCAAGATCTTCGGCCAGAAGTTCGAGTTCGGGCCAATCAGCGATGTACTGATTGCCGCAACTTACGAGTTTGGTGAGGGCGATAACGAGTCGTACCTGATCGGTCCGGCGTTCGACTTGAAGATTCCGGGTTTCGACTATTTCCAGCTTAACTTCTACCAGCGCCAGACCGAGGGCAATCGCCCGGGCGACGGCGTGTGGCAGATCACTCCGGTGTGGTCCTACACCATTCCGGTGGGCAAATCGGATGTGCTGATCGACGGCTTCATGGACTGGGTGGTCGACAACGACAAGACCTCGCGTGGCACTTACCACTCCAACCTGCACTTCAACCCGCAGATCAAGTACGACCTGGGCAAGGCACTGAATTACCCGGAGCGGCAGCTGTACGTAGGTATCGAATACGACTACTGGACCAACAAATACGGCATCAAGGACACCAGTTCCTTCGACACCGATCAGAACACCGCGAGTTTGCTGGTAAAGGTGTTCTTCTAAGCACGTTGTTTGACGGTGATGACGCTCACTCCCAAGTTCTGTGGGAGCGAGCTTGCTCGTGAAGGCGGTGTTTCAGACACCCTTCGGTTGGCTGTATCAACCCCTTCGCGAGCAAGCGAAGCGTCGCCCGGCTCGCTCCCACGGCCTTGAATCAGAAGTGTGGAGCCCCTCCTCCACTCACTCCTTCGCAGCTTTCCAGACCTTGCCAATCAGCGTCACGACCAGCACCAGCACGGCACCGGCAATGATCCCGGCGACCGCATCGACCAGCGTCGGGACGACCATCGACAGACCGCCTACCGCACCCGCTGCCGCTTCGGTCACGCCTTCGACCCAATGATGAGCGAACGGCAGGCCGTGGACCAGAATCCCGCCGCCGACCATGAACATGGCAGCAGTCCCGACGATCGACAGTACTTTCATCAACACCGGTGCCAGCCACAGCAGGCCGGCGCCGATCTTTTGTGCAGCCGAGGCTGCGCTTTTCTTCAGGTACAGGCCCAGGTCATCGAGTTTGACGATACCGGCCACCAGCCCGTAGACACCCACAGTGATCAGTACTGCAACGATGACCAGCACGCCGACCTGATCCATGAAGGGTCTGGCCGAGACCACGCCCAGCGCGAGCACGATGATTTCCGCCGAAAGAATGAAGTCAGTGCGAATCGCGCCTTTGATGCGCTCCTTTTCGAACGCCACCATGTCCACGGATGCATCCGTCGACGCCTGCTTGCGCTGCTCATGTTCTTCGCCGGTTTCGGGATGCAGCCATTTATGGGCGATTTTCTCGAAGCCCTCGAAGCACAGAAATGCCCCGCCGATCATCAGCAACGGCAGAATCGCCCAAGGTGCGAAGGCACTGATCAGCAATGCTGCCGGAACCAGAATGGCCTTGTTGAGCAGCGACCCCTTGGCCACGGCCCAGACAACCGGCAATTCGCGATCCGCTGAAACACCGGTGACCTGCTGGGCATTGAGCGCCAGATCATCACCCAGCACACCCGCCGTTTTCTTCGTGGCCAGCGCCACGTCGTCGAGCAACGTTGCAATATCGTCAAGCAGGGTAAGCAAGCTTCCAGCAGCCAAAATGAAAATCCTTGAGCAAGTAAAAAAAAGAAAACGGCACTGATTGAATCATGCGCCAGAGTCAATCGTGTGGCAGTCAACAGCTCTGACCTTGGTCAGACGTGAACGTTTGACGCTGCATGCAGCAAACAGGCCACGCCGAAACCCGTCAGATAGGTAACTGTGTCGTGGAGACGACCTGACGCAGCCCCATGAACGAACGAATCTGTCTGACACCGGGCAGGTACAGTAACTGTTCGGCGTGCAGGCGGTTGAAGCTCTGACTGTCCCTGGTGCGCAGCAACAAGAAGTAGTCGAACTCGCCGGTGACGACATGAAACTCCATGCAGCCGGAAACCTTCTGCGCGGCGGCTTCAAACTGGGCAAATGAATCCGGTGTCGAGCGGTCCAGCACGACACCGATCAGCACCACCATGCCCGCGTCCAGAACATCGCCATTGAGCAACGCCACCACGCCCTTGATCACGCCCGCCTCTTTCAGCCGCTCGACGCGCCGCAGGCATGCAGGCGGACTCAGTTTGACCTTCTCGGCAAGTGCCACATTGGAAATGGACGCGTCACGTTGCAGGGTCTTGAGGATGGCGCGGTCAATCCTGTCCAGCAGCGGCGTCACATCGGCACCGGACTTTTTAGTGCGTTCATTTATTGCTTTCATAATGAAAATCACACAATAAAAGTCTGTTTAGTTGCATTCAGGCTAACGCTTATTTTGTAGATAGACAATTCTTTGCAACCACGATTATTTGCAGTTTTCCTATGATGGGAGCCATGCCGGGCAGCTCGATAAACACATCGAGACCCGCCTTCAATGCCCGCATCAACTTATCAACGGAGACCCGATATGAACCTGAGCAAGTTCAAGCGCTACCCTCTGACCTTCGGTCCCTCGCCTATTACTCCCCTGAAACGCTTGAGTGAGCATCTGGGCGGCAAGGTCGAGCTGTATGCAAAGCGCGAGGATTGCAACAGCGGTCTGGCCTTCGGCGGCAACAAGACCCGCAAGCTGGAATACCTGGTGCCGGAAGCCATCGACGGCGGCTACGACACGCTGGTATCGATCGGTGGCATCCAGTCCAACCAGACCCGTCAGGTGGCGGCCGTGGCGGCGCATCTGGGCATGAAGTGCGTGCTGGTGCAGGAGAATTGGGTCAACTATTCGGACGCGTTGTACGACCGGGTCGGCAATATCGAGATGTCGCGCATCATGGGCGCCGATGTGCGCCTGGATTCGGCAGGCTTCGATATCGGCATTCGCCCGAGCTGGGAAAAGGCCATGGCCGACGTCGAGGAAAGCGGCGGCAAACCGTTCCCGATTCCAGCAGGCTGCTCGGAACATCCTTATGGCGGCCTGGGGTTCGTGCGTTTTGCCGATGAGGTGCGCCAGCAGGAAGAAGAGCTGGGCTTCAAATTCGACTACATCGTGGTCTGCTCGGTGACCGGCAGCACTCACGCGGGCATGCTCGTCGGCTTCGCGGCCGATGGCCGGGCACAGCGCGTGATCGGTATCGACGCGTCGGCCAAACCGGAAAAGACCCGCGCGCAGGTCCTGCGCATCGCTCAGAACACCGCAAAACTGGTGGAGCTGGGCCGCGAAATCACCGCCGAAGACGTGGTGCTCGACACCCGCTACGCCTACCCGGAATACGGCCTACCGAACGATGGCACCCTCGAAGCCATCCGCCTCTGCGCCCGCCTGGAAGGCGTGCTGACCGACCCGGTCTATGAAGGCAAATCCATGCACGGCATGATCGACATGGTGCGCAACGGCGAATTCCCCGACGGCTCGAAAGTGCTCTACGCCCACCTCGGCGGCGTGCCGGCGTTGAACGCCTACAGTTTTCTTTTCAAGGACGGTTGAGCCACCCCAAAAGCTGCTCGAATGGCCCGTGAATTCGCGGGCTATTTTGCACCCGCTCAAAAAGCCGGCAAACCTGAAATGGAAACCGCATCCACACGCGTATTCACATGTATTACACTGCACCCTCATGTAATACAAATAACTACGTGTGAGGTGTATATGTCCACAATGTCTCTACGTCTGCCGGACGAAATGGCAGATACCCTTGCACACCTTGCAAAGGCGACCGGGCGCAGCAAGTCATTTTTGGCCCTCGACGCGCTCCGCGAATACCTGACACGCGAGGCTTGGCAGATCGCCGAAATTCAGCGTGCGATCGAAGAAGCCGACGCCGGCGAGTTCGCAAGCCCAGACGACGTAAAAGCTGTCATGAACAAATGGTCAGGCAATGCAGGTTGAGTGGCTCAAAACGGCACTAAAGAATCTGGATGAGGAGGCAGCGTATATCGCACTGGACAATCCAGCTGCTGCCGCTGCTTTCGTGAAGGCCATTCAATCAAGCGTAACGCAGCTCGCGAGTTTTCCCGCCATGGGCCGGGAAGGACGGATTGCCGGAACCAGAGAATGGCCTCTGCCAGACCTGCCTTACCTGATTCCATATCGCATCCGTAGCGGCCGACTACAGGTTCTACGGATTTTCCACACCAGAAGACAATCGCCACCCGCGTGGTAAACCGCAGATACGTTTGCTGCACACAGCTTCGCTATCAAACCCGAAAATACTTCTGCAGCGCCTGCGCCAGCAGGCTCACCGCCTCGTCGTTCTGTGATGACGGCGAGCGCAGGAAGACGATTTCGTGCTCGGGTATTTCAGGCAGATCATCGAGAATCTGCATGGCTTCCGTGACCCCGCTCCGATCGATGAGGCTGATCGCAAGGCCCGCTTCCACACAGGCTTTGATCGCCTGATTGGACGGGCTTTCGAGAACTACACGGATTTTGCGGCCGTTGTCTTTGAGGGAAGCCATCATGGCTTCACGATAAGGACATTGCGCTGCGTGAATGGCCAGCGGCACCGGGTCCGCGGATGCCAGTGCGGCGCTTGCCGGCCCGACCCAGACCGGCTTGGTCGATACCAGAAACTGCGTGTCAGCATTCCGCTGCCCTTTGGGTTGCGCGATTACTGCTGTCTGCAACTTGCCACGCGCAACCTGCTCGCGCAGGGCGTAGCTGGGTGCGGATTTCAATTCCAGCACGACATTGGGCCATGCGGCCGCGAACACCGGCAGGATGTCGCGAATGACATGCACGGCGTATTCATCCGGCACACCCAGCGTGATGCGTCCGGCCAGATGAGTGCCTTGCAGATCCGCCAGCACCCGGTCATGCGTGGACAGCAACTCGGTCGTCGACAACAGCAGGCGCTTGCCCAGCGCCGTCAGCGACACCGCCTGGTTGTCCCGGTTGAGCAAGCGCCCGCCCGCCACGGCCTCAAGGCGCTGGATATGCACACTCACCGCGGCCGGGCTTTTATGAAGTTGCTCGGCGGCGGCCGAAAACTTTCCTATCCGCGCCACCGCATGGAAGGTGCGCACCAGTTCGATGTCGAGAATGGCCGTCATGATTCAGAATTCCTGAACAACTTATGCATTTAATTTTGATTTATTAGACTACGCCGGTTTCGTA
Source organism: Pseudomonas sp. PvP027 (assembly GCF_017833005.1). Classification (NCBI taxonomy): domain Bacteria; kingdom Pseudomonadati; phylum Pseudomonadota; class Gammaproteobacteria; order Pseudomonadales; family Pseudomonadaceae; genus Pseudomonas; species Pseudomonas sp. PvP027. Next base: position 1,319,395 of record NZ_JAFIBK010000001.1, read on the forward strand.
ACCTGTGTCCATGAACCCATACCTGTCGATTGCTCCGAGCGTCTCGCGGCCTGCCTGGCACCAGGCCATTCCCCTTCCCCTGCTTGAAGCTGCGCTGATTCTGACCTGGAGTTCGGGTTTCGTCGGCGCACGCTTTTCGCTGGAACATGCGCCGCCGCTGCTGGTGGTGTTCTGGCGCTGTGTGGTGGTCACGCTGATCCTGCTGCCTTTTGTCGCCAGGCAACTGAGGTCGATCCCGGCTGCCACGTTGCTGAAAAACGCAGGGATCGGTCTGCTGGCCATGACCGGCTACGTCGCCGGTGTCACGCAAGGCATCGCGCTGGGCGTGCCTGCCGGACTTGCCGCACTCTTTGCCGACTTGTTGCCGATGGGCATGGCACTCCTGGCGGCACTGGTGCTCGGACAACGGCTGGCCTGGCAAATCTGGGCAGGACTGTTTGTCGGGCTGATCGGTGTAGTGCTGGTGACCTACAGCGCACTGGCGGTGGGTGACGCACCGTTGTGGGCCTACGGCCTGCCGCTGCTGGGTATGTTGTCGCTGGCCATCGCGACGCTGTGGCAGAAACAGTCCGGCACCGCGCAACCCATGGCACTGCTCCCCAACCTGTGGCTGCAATGCGCTGTCTCCAGTATCGCCTTCGCGATCATTCAGGGCACGCAGGGCAGTCTGGCGCCTGTAGCCAGTAGCGGCTTTGCGCTGAGCGTGCTATGGACGGTGGGGCTGGCAACCCTGGGCGGGTACGGACTGTATTGGGTGTGTCTGCGCCGCGCGTCAGCCACCCGCGTCGCCAGCGTGCTGTACCTCAGCCCACCGGTGACAATGCTCTGGGCCTGGGCTATGTTCGACGAACCGCTGTCCTGGCAGATGGCGTCAGGCATGGCGGTGTCAGGTGTCGGCGTGTGGATGGTGGTGCGGGCGGAACAACGGAAGTCGGCCTCCTGATGGGCTCAAGAGGCCGACTTGGCTTTGCGCAGGTTAAATCTTGAAACGCGCGACCATGCTCTGCAAATCGCTGCCCAGACGGGCCAGCTCGACAGTCGATGCTGCGCTTTGCTCGGTGGCCGAAGCCGACTGATCGGCGATGTCGCGCACGCTGAGTACGCTGCGGTTGATTTCTTCGGTCACAGCGCTCTGTTGCTCGGCCGCGGCGGAAATCTGCTGACTCATCTGTTCGATGGTGCCGATGGACTGGTTGATTTCCACCAGCGCCTGTTCGGCCTGACGAGCCAGCACCACGGTGCCCTCAGTGCGTTGCAGGCTGGCGTCCATCAGGCCCGAGGCGGCGCCTGTACCTTTTTGCAACGCCTGGATCAGCGCTTCGATTTCGGTTGTCGAGTTCTGCGTACGCTGAGCCAGCGAGCGGACCTCGTCAGCCACCACGGCAAAACCGCGACCCTGCTCGCCTGCCCGTGCGGCCTCGATGGCTGCGTTGAGCGCCAGCAGGTTGGTCTGCTCGGCGACCGCCTTGATCACATCAATCACGCTGCCGATCTTGCCGCTGTCTTCGGTCAGGCGCTGCATGGCTTGGCCCAGTTGCTGTACTTCACCGGCCAATTGACCGATTTCGCGCGTGGCATGCTGCACCACACTGCTGCCGTGCGCAGCGCGCTCGCTGGCCTGTTTGGCGGCTTGCGAAGCGTCTTCGGTGTTGCGCGCCACTTCCTGTACGGTAGAGGCCATCTCGTTCATGGCGGTGGCGACCTGGTCGACTTCGTTTTTCTGCAGGGTGACGCCCGCACTGGTCTGCTCGCTGACGGCAGACAACTGCTCGGCCGCAGTGGCGATCTGCGTGACACCGTTGCCGATGCCACCGATCAGGCCGCGCAGCGAAACAGTCATGTGCTGCATGGTGTTCTGCAGCAGGCCCAGTTCGTCCTGGCGAGTGGTGCTGGTGTCGTGGGTCAGATCGCCGTCGGCAATCCGGCGCGCTGCAATCACGGTGCTGTTCAACGGCACGGTAATCTGACGCGTGATCAGGAACGCAGCAAAGATGCCGACCAACAGCACGACCAGCGCCACGCTGAGCAATTGCACCACAGCGGTTTCCTGTTCCTTCTTGGCACTGATGACCTGCTGTGCCGCCAAGTCATCGGCGCGGGCTGCGGTCGCTATGGATTGCTGTTGCAGGTCGCTACGGACCTGTTCGGTCTGCTGCAGCATGTCCGAAATCGACGTCATCAGCACCTTGTACTGTTTCAACGCGACCAGCGCGGCATCCACTGCGGCATTTGCCTCGACAGGCAACTGGCTGCGAGCGGCATCCACTTGCGCGATCAGGGCGTCGGCAGACTTATAGGTGGCCTGACGGTTGTCGGCATTCGGAACACTCAGGTAGCGACGAAACACCAGACGGAAATTGGTCATGCCGTTACGCAAGTCACCAGCGATCTTGACCTGCCTGATGCCGGTTTCATTCGGGGCGCGCAAGGTGTCGTCAATGGTCTTGTTCAGCAGATTCTCGAAGGTCGCGCTGACGTCATCGGAAACCTTGATGATCGGTTTCAACGCCTCATCGACTTTCTGATTAATACCGACCAATTGATCGAAGGTCTGCTTCAGCCCGCCCACCTGCTCCTTGATGTCGCGCAGCTTGGCCAGGTTGCTCGATACCACGAACACTTGAAGGCCCTTATCGACACTGCGGCTCAAGGTATCCAGAGCGCCAGCGTAGTTCTGTACACCTGCAGCAGTAGGACCGGTCGCATAGGCTTGCGCAGCGATCCGGGCACTCAGGACGTCAGCCTTGATCTCGGCGACCTTGCTGCTTTTGCCCATGCGCTCGATCAGCAGGTTAGTACTGGAGTAGCCGATGACGGTAACGGTCAGCACACCGAGCAAAATAGCGGCAAAGCCCAGCCCGAGCTTCTTGCTGACGTTCAAATTGTCCAACCATTTTGCGCTCATTACGTGTATGCCTTCGATTTTTCGGAATACCCGTGAGTCGGCGCTGAAAGGGTTAACTTGATAGTTAACCTGTCTGGAATACCGGCCAGGTTGATTAGAGAAGACCTTGCGCCCCATGAATTACGGGCTTCGGCATCAATGATTAAGATTTATTTAAGTTGCCTGAGCAGAATTTCCCGATGATTGGTGCCGAGGCAAACAGCACGCCTGCGTCAAGAAATAGACACGAAATCCGCCCGCTCGGAGTCATCGGACAACTGCAGCAGCGTCAGACGTTGTGGCTCGTGAAATGAACATCGAGCCGGACATTTTCCGGCTCGTCGATCGCCGCCAGGTACTCGCCCACAGTGACTTCTCCGACGCAGGCCCGAGCGCCCGGTTGTGGACGATAGCCACCGGCCATTTTGCTGCTCAGCGCGACGGCGGCACTGCCGGGAATCTCCGGCCCCTTGTCGTTCAGTGCTGTCAATTGCGCGTGCATGCGCAACGGCTGGCCGTCGAGGTCGAGGCCATCGACATCGATGTACATCGCACTCTTTCGATCACCCCACCCTTCAAAGCGCGCGCCCCAACGGTACAGGCGCTCGGCCCACGGCGCAGGATCGCGCACCAGCCCGCAGCGAATCGTCAGCGCCAGCAGCCAGGTCGCGATGCCGCCAGCCTTGAGTGCGGAACCGGCCTTGAAGCTCAGATTCTGCGCGGCGTAGCGTGCAGCAAATACATCCAGGTCCGGGACGTCGACATTGGCCACCAGCCGTGTGCCCATGCCGTGCATCCGGCGCAGGGTCAGGTCCATCCAGCCGTGGACGTCGTGGACCTTGCCGTTGCGCAGCTGCCTGATCGGCCGCCCGGCATTGGCCAGCACGCCGCGCACGGTCGACAGGCCGGGCATTTTCGCTGCCGACGAGATGCCGTGCTCTATGGAATCGATGCGCAGAAAACGCTGGCGATGCTGATCAATGATCGCCGCCGAAAGCGTCGGCACCGAGCTGCACCCGCTCAGCACGCTGACACCTGCCTCACGCGCTTGGGCATCGAGGGTGACGATACCGGCGACGAACGCCCGGCAATCCGCCAGGTCGCAATAATTCACGCCCGCCTCGATGCAATGCCGGGCCACGGCATACGACTGTCCCTGAAAAGGCCCCGCGGTGTGGATAAGCAGATCGATGCCCAATTCACCAAGCTCGCTGCCCGCGCCTTCCTGCAGGATGTCCACGCACCAGCTCTCGCAGAACCTGCCCCCCAGCGTCTGCAGTGCTGCGACCTTTTCCGCCAGCTTGCGCGGGTCACGACCGGAAATGACCAGTTCGATGTCCGGCATCATCACCAGATGATTACAGATAAGGCTGCCGAAGTTGCCGTAGCCACCGATGACCAATACGCGAAATGCCATTGACTCGTCCCTGACCTGCCGAAGGATGTGATCCTGCCTGGTTGCATCACGATGACCGTGAGCAACGGCGATGAAATGTGCGTGCATTATTGATCATTGACCGCAGGCCGAGTACAAAACCCGGTGCCTTTTTTGATTGTCCCGGGAGCAACGGATGCTGGAACTACACACCGAACGACTTTATCTGCGGACTCTGCTCGCCAGTGACTGGCCACTGTTTTTCAGGCTGCACTCAGAGCCCGAGACCATGCAGTACGTATTCGGAGCAATCGAAGAGGTGCAGATCCGCAAAGGCTTCGATCATCGACTGCCCGAGTGGACGCCGGCGTCCGATCACTGGCTGTGCCTGGTGGTCATGGACGCCCAGAGCCATGCAGAACTGGGGGTCAGCGGCTTTCGCATCCTGTCGCCGGGCCATGCCGAAGTGGGCTATCTGTTACTGCCGGAACATCAAGGCAAGGGCTTCGGCACCGAGTCGTGTCGCGCAATCATCGACTACGCCGCCGCCATCGGCCTGGACTCACTGGAATCGACCGTGACCGACGGCAACATCGCCTCCTGCAAGGTTATGGAGAAATGCGGCTTCACCTTCGAGCGTCGCGTCCCGCAGGCCTATCAGATCGGCGATCAGTGGTTCGACGACCTGATATACCACCTGCCACTGCGCTGATTAAGCAGTTGACCGGCGTTGGCCGGTCAATCGCAAGCGCCTTCAGGCCTGGGGCCGCCCACCGAGAATCGTCACCCGCTCGCCATAGCGCGAGTGCGGGAAGTAATCCCACACCGCGTGGTGCTGGGTGCAACGGTTATCCCAGAACACCAGCGTGTTCGGCTCCCAGCGCACGCGGCAACTGAGAGAAGGTTCGCGGGCGATCAGATCGAACAGCATGGTCAGCACCGCGTGGCTCTCGCCGGGCGAGAGTTGCACGATATGCGAGGTGAACCCGGAATTGACAAACAGGCTGCGACGTCCGGTTTCGGGGTGGCGAACCACCAGCGGATGCTCGCTTTTCGGCAGGCCGGCAGGTGGCTGATAGCCCTTCCACGGAATCTCGCCATCGTGAATGGCTGTCAACCCGCCGAGAAACTGCTGCATCGCCGGCGAGAGCATTTCAATGGCCAGGTGCATGTTGGCAAACAGTGTATCGCCGCCGGTACCGATGGCGGGTGTCTCCTTGACGTACAGCATCGAGCCCATCGACGGCTCCAGGTCAGCGGTGCCGTCGGTGTGCCATAGCTCGCCCGCAGCGAAACGCGACTGGGCGTTGGCGCGCACCACGACCAGTTCCGGGTCATCGCCATCGATGCTGTCCACCGGCAGTGCGCGCAACGGACCAAACAATCGGCCAAATGCCTTGTGCTGTTCGACCGTCAGGTGCTGATCGCGAAACACCAGCACGTGATTTTCCAGAAAGGCCCGGCGGATTTCCGTCAGTTGCTCCGCGCTGAGTGGCTGCGACAGATCGACACCGCCGACCTCGGCACCGATGATCGGTGTCAGGCGGTTGACCGTGATGTTCTGATACGGCGCACGCACTGCGCCTGCGATGCCTTCTATGGCCTTGAGTGCCATTTGATCCATGATCCCTCACCTTCAGGTTGTTGGCATGGCCGGTCACCATGCCCGTGGTTCGTCTGCGGGACGTCAGCCCCGCCTGAAAAGCCTGCCGTTAACGTTCAGCCCTGCGCCGCCGACAGGTCGGCATTGATCATCTCGGCAATCACCTGCACCCAGGGCGCAGCGACAATGCCGTAGTGATCTGTGTCCAGTGCTTGCCAGCTCGACATGTGCGGCAGCAGTCCTTGCCACGCCCGCTGTAGATCGGCGATCCGCCAGGCGCTGCCCATGCCGTAAGGATTGGGCTGCATGGCGATGAACAGCCGTACCGGAGTGCGCGGCAGCACCACGGGCTGGTGGCCCGCCATGCTCGCCATGTTGTTCTGACAGCAGACAATCAGGCTTTGCAGGTAACCTGACGTGTCCTCGCTGGCCGTAATGGTGGTCGCGTTGAGGGTGCGCCGTGCAGAAAACTCGCGCTGGAAGACCTGCTGAATCTGCGCTTCGCCGATCTGCGCCAGCTCGTTACCCGCATCCGGCGCGGGGGGATCGATCAGGTACAGCAGTGGTTGCTCGCACTCTTCCGTCAGCAGGCTGCACATCGCCTGCGTCACCCACGCGCCGAACGACCAGCCGGCCAGCCGCCATGCCGTGCCGTCGGGGTGATGGGCCTGCAATGCCTCGAGATACAGTTGCGCGCGCTCATCCACGCTGATGTTCGGCAGGTCGGGCAGGCGCAAGGCCGGATCGGCGATCACCCACACGCCCAGATCAGGGTGCAGCGCCGAGGCCAGCTCGCGGTACGCCTGCACGTCGCCACCCACCGGGTGAATCAGGTACAGGCGCTCGCGGCCCGCGCCCGCATGCCACTGATCGATCCTCACCGCATCGGTCCACTGATTTTCGTCCGCAGCCGTTGCGGCCCCTGACGCCTGCACCAGCGCCAACACCTCGGCCAGGCTGACCTTGTGGCTGAACTGCGACAACTGGAAGACCACGCCGGTCGCGGCCTGCAGTTCGTCGATCAGGTCCAGCAGGGTCAGAGAATCGGCGCCCAGCTCATAGAGCGAGGCATCCGGCTGCAGCGCACTCACACCGAGCCATTTGCACAGGCAGTCATGCAGATGCTCGGGCAGACGGTCCTGCGCTTCAGTGTCTGCCGTCAGCGCTGGCGCAGTATCGGCCAGCGTCGAGCCTGCGCTGTGGCGAACCGGGTAAAACTGTCGCGCCGTCTCTGGATCGGTGGTCGAGATCAGCAACTGCGGCAGTTGAGCCGTCATGGCCGCATCGAATACCCGGCAGCCCTCTTGCGCCGACATGCCGACCGCCAGGTGCCGCTGGTGCGCGTCGTCTCCGATGCCACTGGCAGCGGCCATGCCCACATCGCGCCAGATGTCCCAGTTGATGCCCAGACGCACACAGCCATTTTCGGCATGCGGGCGGTAGTGGGTAAAACCGTCAAGCATGGCACTGGCAGCGGCGTAGTCCAGGTGCCCGGCGCCACCGAACAGTGCCGACATGGAAGAGCAATACAGCACGAACCCCGGGGTCATCTGTTCGATCAACGCTTCGACCGCCAGCATGCCGCGGGTCTTGCTGGCCATTGCCTCAGACAGCATCTGAGCATCGCGCTGACGGATCAGGCTGCCCGCTCCGGTTCCGGCCGCGTGAATCACGCCGTCAAAGTGTCCGTAACGCTCACGCAAGTGTTCAAGCACCGTCGGCCAGCGCGCCAGGTCGGCGATATCCGCAGCGATGCTATCGATGCGCGAAGCATAGGCGTGCAGTTCTTTCGGACACTCACCGCCTCGCGACAGCAGCACCACCCGCCGCTGACCGGATTGCAGCAGGTGTTCACACAAAGTACGACCGATGCCGCCTGTACCGCCGAGCACCAGCAACGTGCCGTTCGCCGGCAGCAGATTCGAATCCGCCGTCGGGGCCGCCAGCGGACTGGCCTGCAGCTGCGGCTGCCACAGATAACCGTCACGCACGGCCATGCGTCGCGGCAGCGACGCCGGGTCGGCAAGCAGCGCCGCCAGGTGCCGAGTCTGGGTGCTCAACTGCGCCGTGGGCAGGTCCAGCCAGTGACAGCGTATCGGGTACTCCTGCGGGGCCACTTCGGTGATACCGGCCAGCGCCGCCAGTTCAGGGCGCATGACCGGGCCGTTCACCGGGCACGCTTGCCAGGACAAAAGCCAGAGCCGCAGGGCGCTCTTCTGCGCGTTCTGCCCCCAGGCCTGCAACAACGCGCTGAGCGTATCCAGGCAGGCCCATTGCGCGGCCGCCAGGCTTTGCTCGTCAACCGCCCCGCCCACCGACAGCGGCAAGGCATGCAGCCAGTCCAGTTCGGCCGCCGTCTGCCCATTCTGATCAAGCGTGGCGATCAATCGGCCAAACGCCACTGGGTCCAGCGGGTCGAGTTCATAACGATTCGGGCCAAGTTGCTGGTAGCCATTGCCAGACTGCACCTCGATGACGTGCCGATAGACACCCTGCAGACTGCCAAGCGTGTCGGCCTCCAGGCGCTCATGGCTGCACACCACCAGCACTTCACGACCCTCGCCAGTCGGTTGTGTACGCAGACGATGCAGCCGCTGCCACTGACGCTGATAGAACCAGTCTGTCAGCGGCTGGCGCTCGACGGCTGATGACTTCTGCAGTTCGGCACGCGCGGCGGGTTTGAAGCGGAAGGTCTGCAGGTCGAACGCCGACGGTGGCAAGTCCCAGGGTGGCGGCGTCGAACCGGTCGCCCCGTCGATGCTGGCCCCCGCATACCAGGCGTCCAGCAGGGCCTGCGGTGAATGCTCGCTGGCGCTCAATCGCACGTCCGAAAGCGTCACCTGCCTGATCGAAGAGGCTTGCAGGTTCGGCGTCTGACCGGGCTCGCAGATCATCCCGAAGCGCCAGGGCAACGCGCGTCGACCGTTTTGCAGGTAACGCAGCAGCGCAGCCTGCTGCTCGGGAAAGGCGCTGAGCCAGGCTTCAATCGCCAGCATGTCCCGCTCCAGGGCAGTACGGCTGTGCGCCGACAGCAGCAGGCACGCCGGGCTATCCTCGACGCGCGCTGTCTGCTCCGGCGCGGCGCCGACAATCACATGCGCGTTGGTGCCACCGATGCCGAAACTGCTGACCCCGGCCAGACGCCGACGCCCCTCGGGCCAGGGCCCTGAGGTGGTGGGTATATAGAACGGCGAATGCTGCAGGTCGATTTGCGGATTGATCCGGGTAAAACCCAGGTTGGGTGGGATCACTCCGTGGAACACAGCAAGTGTCGCGCGAATCAGCCCGACCACGCCCGCAGCCGCGCCCAGATGCCCCACCTGGCTTTTCACTGAGGCCAGCGCGCAACTGGCGGCTGGCGCCGCGCCGAACGCTTTGGTCAATGCAGCCACTTCAATAGGGTCGCCCAACAGCGTGCCGGTACCGTGGGCCTCGATGTAACCCATGTCGTCGCCGTTGATCCCGGCCTTGCGCAGCGCCTCGCTGATCACTGCGCTCTGCCCCGCCACCGATGGCGCGGTATAACTCATCTTGGCGCGGCCATCGTTGTTCAGCGCAGAGGCTTCAACCAGCGCGTAGATCCGGTCGCCGTCGGCCTGGGCGCGGTCCAGCGGTTTGAGCACCACCACCCCATAACCGCTGGCACCGATGGTGCCGCTGGCGTCGTCACTGAACGGACGGCACAGCCCGTCGCGGGAAAAAATGTGCTGCGGGCGATAACGATAGCCATCGGTCAGGGTCGGGTCGATCAACACCCCAGCGGCCAGCATCACGTCACTGTCGCCCTCACGTAGCATCGCCGCCGCCAGGTGCACGCCGATCAGCGAGCTGCCGCACGCCGCCTGAACGCTGAGTGCCGGGCCGCCGAGGTCGAGGTGATAAGCCGCCTTGGTGGCCAGAAAGTCCTTGTCGTGGTGCAGCGCCATCTGAAAACCGTCCGGCAGATCGCCCTCGGCGGTTTCGCGCAGCATTTGCTGGAAATACGTGGTCTCGCCGCAACTGGCGATCAGGCCGATGCGCGGACCGTCGGCTTTGGGCGTGAGCCCGGCATGTTGCAGCGCCTGCACGCAGCCCATCAGCAGGTGCCGCTGTTGCGGGTCCATCAGTCGCGCTTCCTGCAGGCTGATGCCGAAATAGTCGGGATCGAAATCCAGCAGGCCGGTCAGTTGACTGCGTGCACCGACCAGTCCCTCGGCAGCGTCGAACCGCTTGATGCCCAAGCCGTTTCCTTGAACCATCGCCCAGAACTCGGCGAGGTTGCTCGCGCCGGCCACATTCACCGACATACCGATGATCGCCATGGGTTGTTCGCCAGCCTTGGGGCCTCGCTCATTGCCCTTCCCAGCACCGGGCATTTGCCCTGCCGGTACGGATGGCGAAGCGCAAAGATGCTGCGCAAGACGGCGCACGCTGACATGCTCGAACAAGGCGGCCATTGCCACTGGCTGCGCCAGTACCTCGTTGTAGCGGGCATGCAGGCGCATCAGGCCGAGGCTGGTGGCGCCGGCTTCGAAGAAGGTCTGATCAGGCTCGATGTCGCGACCGATGACCGCCACGAACAACTCGCTCAGTTGCTGTTCAAGTGCGCTCAACGGTGCCGCAGGCAGCCCGCTGCGTTGCCGTTGCAGCACCTCGCCCAGATCACCCAGCGCCTTGCGATCAATCTTGCCGCTCGGCGTGCGCGGCCAGGCGTCAACCCGCCGGTACTCGTCAATCCGCACATGCGCCGGCAAGTGCAGAGTGATCTGTCGGTCAAGCTGCTGTACATCGGGCAGCGTGCCTTCGCTGTGCAACCAGGCTACCAGACGGGGCGGCTCAGCCTGCATGGCCACCACCGCGTTGCTCACCTGAGCGACCTGCATCAGCGCGGCTTCGATCTGCCCCAGTTCAAGACGCTGGCCACTGATCTTGATCTGCTGATCGTCCCGGCCCAGGTAGTGCAGGCAGGCGTTTGCATCAGCCCGCGCAAGGTCGCCGGTGCGATAGAACAGGGTCATGCCCTCAGGCTGCGGCAACTCGACGAAGCGCGCGGCATTCAGCGCCGGGTCGGCGAGGTAGCAGCGCGAAATCATCGGCCCTGCCACCAGCAGGTAGCCCTGACTGCCACGCGGCACCGGCCGGTCATGTTCGTCCACCAGCAGCAGACGTCCGTTGCTCACTGCCCGCCCGATCGGCGCGCGCAGCGGCCAGTCCTGAACCGTCGCAGGCAAACGCCAGGCGCTGACCACGTGGGTTTCGGTCGGGCCGTAATGATTGAACAGCCGTGCCTGCGGCATGCCGCCGAACCAGTTGCGCAAGGCCTCGGTGCACAGCAGTTGCTCGCCCGCCGTGATCACCTCGCGCAACGCCTGCGGATACACGCCCTGGCTGACAGCGGTCTGCGCCAGATGCTGCAAGGCCACGCACGGCAGGAACAGCCGTTCGATGCGCGTCTGCACCAGATAGCTCAGCAATGCCTGGGCATCCTGCCGCCAACGCGGGTTGATCAGGTGATAACAGCCCCCGCCGCAGAGGGTGCTGAAAATCTCCTGAAACGACACATCGAACGACAGCATGGAGAATTGCAGGGTCACTGACTTCGCGGGCAATTGCCCCTCATTGCGCTGCCAGTGCAACAGATTGCAAAGGGTCCGGTCCGGCACCTGAACCCCTTTCGGTGTCCCCGTCGAACCGGACGTGAACAGCGTGTACAACGGTCGTTGCCCTGCATGACGGCGACGCTCGAACGGTCGTGCTGCAGCGCTCAGGTCGACCCGATGACAGACCTGCCGGTCTACGCTCAATTTCTCCAGTGCTGCTTCAGTGGTCGCGCTATACAGCACACAGCCGGGTTGCGCCTGCTGCATGACCTGGCGCTGCACCGCCAGCGGATAGCCAGGGTCCAGAGGCACCGCCGTCAGGTTGAGCCTGGCCAGCGCCAGTAAGGCCACGATGTGCTCGACCGACGCCTCGAGGTACAGGACCACTTGCAGCGGCGCATTGTTGCACTCCGACAGCGGGCACTGCTCGATCAGGGTGGCCGCCAGAGTATTGGCCAGTGCATCCAGTTCGGCGTAGCTGATGCATCGCTGATCAGCCACCAGTGCCGGAGCATCCGGCGTGCAGCTCACCTGATAGGCAAACCAGTCGGCCACGGTGCTGAACGGCGGCTCAGCGCTGTCGCCCTGACTGGCGGGCGGCAGGCTGGAGCGGTAAGGCGTGAGCAGCGCATCGAGGGTGGCAGACGGCCTCTCCAGCAGCAGATCAAGCCCCTGCTGCAGCAGTTGATTGACGGCGACCATTTGTGCCGCATCGAAATAACTGCACTGGTACTCCCACCAGCATTCCAGCTGTGACCCGGCATCGACCACCAGCAAGGTCAGCGGGCATTTGGCCTGTACGGTCTCGTTGAATTCCAGCGTGGCGCGCAGGCCGGTCTGAGCCAGCCTGGCGTAGTCGGTGTTTTCCAGCACGAACATGAAATCGAACAGTGCACTGCCCGACGACAGCCGCAGGTCTTCCACCAGATCCGCCAGCGCGACGTCCTGCAAGGCCAGCACCTCACGCACAGTGGCGGTCTGCTGATGCAGCTGCTGGTCGAGCGCCTTGTCGCCGTCGAACGCCGTGGGGATCAGCACGGTATTGGCGAACATGCCGATTGCGTCTTCGAATTCGCTCAGCGGACGGTTGGATACCGGGCTGGCGATGCGTGGCCGTTCACAGCCGGTCAGGGCGTACACGCTCCAGGCATAGACGCTGAACAGCACCTCATAGCGAGTGACGCGCTGTCGGCTGCAAAACCGATCCAGTGCAGCACTGCGCGTGGCTCCCAGCGGCTGACGATAAAGCCGTGCCTGCGGACCAGGCTCGCGAACCGGCAGCAGCGCGGGCGAAGACGCCGGGAGCTGACGGTGCAACGCGGCCAGGGCGCGGCGCTGATCGCGGTAGCGCGGGTCGACACGCCATTGCCGTTGCCAGAGCGCGAACTCCAGCGTGCCCAGACCCGGCGAAGGCTCGGCACTCGGCCGCCCCTGCAGCGCATCGTCGTACAGCTGCACCAGGTCATCGAACAACAGGTTCATCGACCAGCCATCGATGACCACGTGGTGCAGGTTCAGCAGCAAGCGACAACTGCCATCGGCAAACGGCAGCAGCCAGGCCTTGCACAGGGCCGATGTCGCCAGATCGAAAGGTGTGTCGAAAACCAGGGCTGCAAAGCTGCGCCAGGTCTGTTCACTGAATGCTCCTGTGGCAAAGGTCTGGCACACCGCCTCGCGTTGGTGAACCTGCTGATGCAGCCCGTCGGCAGCGGACACAAACGCCGTACGCAGCCCGCTTTGCCGAGTCAACAGGCGCTGCACGGCCTCGGCCAGTGCGGGGAGCTGAACACCCGTCGCCAGGTGCAGGATGATCGGCACGTTGTAGGCCGTCGCCTGCGGCGTGCGCTGCTGCATCAGCCACAGGCGACTTTGCTCGGCAGTCGCCGGCGCACGCCCTGAACGGTTGATGGGCGGCGCGGGCGGATAGGCAGACGCCGCACCCTGCTCATCACCAAGGCGCTCGGCCAGTGCCGAAAACGATTCGCTCAGCACCGCAACCAGGGTGATTTCCCGCTGCCAGTGGGTGCGGATTGCAGAGCGCAGACGCATGGCCTTGAGCGAGTCGCCGCCGCTGCCCAGCCAGTCATCCTCGCCATTCAGCTCAGGTTGCGACAATAACCTGCGGGCCTGGGTCAGCAGCCAGTCCAGCGCGGGCGAGTGTTGCTCGTTTGCCCGCGAACCCGCCTCCGGTCGCCACGGCTCCAAGGGCTGTTCCAGCAGCGCACGCTGATCAATCTTGCCATTGGCGGTCAACGGCAGGCGCTGCAGCACAAACAGCTGATGGGGGCGCATCCATACCGCCAGGTTGTCGCGCAGGTGCTGGTCGAAATCGCGATAGTCCAGCGCCTCGCGCGGCACGATGAACGCCAGCAACTGGTGGTCCTCAGCCGCCTGCCTGCGCGTACAGACATGCACCTGCGCCACCTGCGGATGCTCCAGAATGCGCTGCTCGACCTCGCCCGGCTCGATGCGAAAACCGCGGACTTTCACCTGACGGTCAATCCGCCCCAGGTACTCGATCAGCCCGTCGGCATTGATCCGCACCTGATCGCCGGTTCGGTAATGCAGCACGTCCCCGGCGTCGCTTGTCGGCAGGCGCAGGAAACGCTGTGCGGTCTCTGCCGGACGGTTGCGGTAACCGCATGCGACCCCGCTGCCGCTCAGGTAAAGCTCACCCGCCTCGCCACTGGCAACCGGGCGTTGTTGCGCATCAAGCACCTGCACGCCGGTGTCAGGCAATGGCCGACCGATCGGCACCGCGTCCCCGGCAAAGTCGCGGGGGATCGGATAGCACACGGCGAAGGTGGTGCATTCGGTGGGTCCGTAGGCGTTGAAAATCCGGCAACGGCTGTCGGGATTGGCCTGATACCAGGCACGCACCGCCGCGGCGCTGACCTGCTCACCGCCGATCAGCACCTGGCGCAGGCTGGCGAAACAGGCGGGGTTATCCGCACTCAAGGTGTTGAACAGCGACACGGTCATGAACAGGCTGTCGATCTGCTGCGTTTCCAGCACCCTGGCCAACTGTTGTGCGTCCTGCAGGTCTGCGTCGGCAATGATGACGCAGCAACCGCCGTTGAGCAGCGGTGCCCACAGCTCGAAGTTACAGGCGTCGAACGCCGGGTTGGACAGACAGGCAACGCGCTCGCCTGCGCGAATGTCGAGGCAGCTGTCGATCCGGGCCAGACGCAAAAGACCACGCTCGCCCACCTCCACGGCTTTCGGGGTGCCGGTGGTGCCCGAGGTGTAGAACAGAAAGCTCGACTCGGCGAAGTCCTCGGGCAGCGGCAGTGCTGGCTGATCGGGGTATTCCAGCAAGGCTTCGACGCTGACGTACCAGCCACGTTGTGGCGCTGCCAGGCTGTCCGCGTCTTCACCGAGGGTCACCAGCCCGACACAGCCTCCATCGTCGAGCATCAATTGTCGACGCCGGGCCGGGCTGGCCCGATCCAGCGGCACCACCACAGCCCCGACTTTCAGCACGGCCAGTATCGTGGCGACCCATTGCCAGCAGCGCGGCATGCACAGGGCAATCGGATCAGCAGGGCCTGCGCCTTGTGCCAGCAGCCCTTTGGCGATGCGTTCACTGGCACTGGCCAGTTGCGCGTAGGTCAGCCGTACCTGCCGGTCGATCACCGCCAGCGCCTGGGGATCAAGACTTACCTGCTCGGCAAAACGTGACAGCAGGGTCTTGGGGTTGCGGGCGATATTCTCCTCGTGCCGGTTCATCATTGCGCCTCCTGCGTGTCGAAACGTTGCAGCTCTTGCCTGAGCGTCTGCGAGACCCGATGCACCTCGGCACTTTCCAGCATGTCCCAGTGGCCACCGTGCACCAGCCGGGCCCTGTAACCGTTACCCGCGCGGCGACGCCAGAAGCTGCGCAGCTCATGCAACTGCGTGCGGCTGAAGCCTTCGCGAGCCTGAATCAGCACGATGCGCCCTGCTTGTGGCGCGCACTCGTACGCGGCCATGGCCAGGCGGTTGTGGTTGTAGAGGTGGAAATACCGCTCGACCTGCGCGTCTTCGATGCCGGGATACATACCGTTGAAGCGCACCAGCTTGTCGCGGAACTCCGCCATGTCTACGGTGCCGATCTGTTGCCGGAACCCCGGATCATCCGAGCCCTGAGTATCGAGCAGCACCACCGTCACCTGACGATGGCCCGCAGCCGTCAGGCGCCGGGCCATTTCGTACGCCACCAGACCACCGAACGACAGGCCGGTGAGCACCAGTGGTTGTGAGGTCAATGCAGCGATCCGCCGCAGATAGGCATCGGCCATCGCTTCGACGCTTGGCTCGGTACTCTCACCAGGGTTCAACCCCGGCGATTGCACACCGTACACACCGATGCTTTCCGGCAGCTCCTTGGCCAGCGACAGGTAGCAGAACGCTGTGCCGCCCGCCGGGTGAATACACACCACGTTGCGTTGCCCGGTACCGCGCCGGAATTCGATCAGATTGTCCTGTGCCGCAGCCAGGCTGGCGCCAGTACGCAGCCAGCCGCCCAATGCCTCGATGGTCGGGTGGCCGAGGATCACGCGCACAGGCACTTCGACGCTGAACGCCCGGCCAATTTCGTAGGCCATCTTGATCGCCGCAATCGATGTCCCGCCGACGTTGAAGAAGTTGTCGCGAATGCCGATCTGCGGCACCAGCAGCAGGTCTTTCCAGATCTGATACAGGGTCAGCTCGATATGGTCCCTGGGGCTGCCGAGATTGACTTGCCGGTCGGCCAGATCCTGATCGGCCTGTGCCGCGAGCGCTGCACGGTCGACCTTGCCGTTGACCGTCAACGGCAAGGCGTCCAGCCATAGGTAAGCGCTGGGCATGACGGCGCTGGACAGGGTCGTTGCCAGGTGCTCACGCAGCGCGGATTCGTCGACTGCGCTGTCGGTCACGCAGCACGCCACCAGACGCTGGTTCTGCGCGGTGTCACCGACGATCAACGCCACACTGGTGCGAATACCGGGAAACAGGTCCAGCCGTGCTTCGATTTCACTCAGTTCCAGGCGAATGCCGCGCAGTTTGACCTGAAAGTCGTTGCGGCCGAGAAACTCCAACTGACCGTCCGGGCGATAACGCGCCAGATCGCCGCTGCGGTACAACCGGTCACCGGCAACGAACGGGTTGTCGATAAACCGTTCGGCAGTAAGCTCGTCCAACCCCAGATAACCCCGTGCAACGCCGACACCACCAATGTGCAACTGACCGGTGACCCCGGCTGGCACCGGCGCATCACGCTCGTCGAGCACGTAAAAACGGGTGTTGGCAAGGGGTCGGCCGATGAGCAATTGGCGCGACGGAACGTCGGCACCGGGCTCCAGCGTCCAGACACTGCTGATCACTGTGGTTTCGGTCGGACCATAGACGTTGTGCAGGCGGGCATGCGGCAGACGCTCCTGAAACAGCCTGGCCACTGCGGGCGACAGCTCCCCGCCGCCACTGAACACATCCTTCAGGGTGTGACAGGCGCTGACCTCTTCGACCTCAAGAAACAGTTGCAGCATGGCCGGCACGAAGACCATCGCGGTAACGCTTTGTTCACGCACCACCTGCGCCAGGTAACCAGGCTCGAAATGCCCGCCGGGACGGGCGATGATCAGCCGGCCTCCCGTGAGCAACGGCCAGAAGATCTCCCAGGCCGAGGCGTCGAAACCGAATGGAATCTTGTGCAACATGCGGCCGGATGCGCCACAGAGCTGCTGACACCACAGCAGCATATTGCTCAGCCCGCGATGCGTGATCATCGCACCCTTGGGCAGCCCCGTAGTGCCGGAGGTATACAGCACATACGCAAGGTGGTCGGCGTTCACAGCGACGCGTTGCGGCTGCGGATTGTCCGACGGGCACTCGGCCCAGAGCACGGCATCAGCTTGTACGTCGAGGATAGGCACCTCGCGGTGCGCACCTTGCAGGGCCTCGCGCAGGATCTTGCGCGTCGGCCCTTGGGCCAGCACCACCACCGGGGACGTGTCGTCGAGAATATGCCGCAGGCGTCCCGATGGATAATCCGGGTCCAGCGGCACATAGGCGCCCCCGGCCTTGAGCACCGCCAGCACTGCCACCGGCAGTTCCAACGAGCGTTCGATACACACTGCCACGCGCACATCCGGGCCGACGCCGAGGGTGAGCAGATGATGCGCCAGGCGGTTGGCCTGGCTATTGAGCTGGCTGTAGCTCAGCGACCGACCTTCGAAGATGACAGCACACTCGGCCTGCCGACGCGTGACCTGAGCTTCGATCAGGCGATGCACGCAGTCGACGGGCTGGGCCAGCGGTGCCGGGCTGTTCCACTCGTTCAGAATCTGTTCGCGTTCGGCATCGCTGATCAGCGTCAGTGAACCCACAGGCTGCTTGGGGTTCAGCGCCACCTGCTCCAGCAGCTGACGATAATGCCCGCTCAGGCGTTCGATGCTGGTCTGGTCAAACAGATCGGTGTTGTATTCCACCAGCAGGCTCAGCAGACCGTCGCGCTCGACCCATTCGAACGCCAGGTCGAACTTGGCCGTAGCACTCCCGGTGCCGTATGGCGTCATGCTCAGGCCGGGCATCCGTGCGGCGTTGCCCGGAGTGTTCTGCAACACCATCATCACCTGAAACAACGGCGAATACGCGGTATCGCGCTGCGGGTTGACGGCCTCCACCACGCGGTCGAAAGGCACATCCTGATGAGCGTGAACATCCAGCAGGGTGGCACGTACTTCGCGCAACAGCTCGGCAAAGGTCTGCTGCGGATCGAGACGCTGGCGAATCACCTGTGTGTTGACGAAATGGCCGATCAGCGGCTCGATTTCGGGACGGCTGCGGTTGGCGAATGGCGTACCGATGCACAGGTCCCGCTGACCGCTGTGACGCCAGAGCAGGACCGACAGCGCGCCGATCAGCACGTTGAACAGCGTGCCCTGGGTCTGTCTGGCCAGCGCGTTGAGCGCGCGCAGGGTGGTGCCGTCTACCGTCGAGCTGAAGGTCGCTCCGACGTAGCGCTGCACGGTCGGGCGCGGTCGGTCGGCAGGCATATCGAGCAGCGGCGGCGCGTCGGCCAGCGTGCGCTGCCAGAAGTCCAGTTGCCCGGCCAGCGCCTCGTCGCTCAGCCGCTGTCGCTGCCAGCAGGCGTAATCGGCGTACTGCACCGCCAGCGGCGCCAGACTGGACGCCTGACCGCGCAGAAAGTCGCCATACAAGGTGGTCACTTCCTGAAGGATCACGCCCATCGACCAGCCATCGGCGATGATGTGGTGCACGCTGTACAGCCAGAGATATTCCTCATCGGCCAGACGCAGCAGCGAGGCCCGCAGCAACGGGCCGTTGGCCAGGTCAAAGGGTGCTTTGGCCTCCTGCTCCACCGCCACGCTGACGTGCGCATCGCGCGCCGTCGGCGACAGGCTACGCAGGTCGACACTTGGCATCAGCAACGGCATCGCCGGGTGCACGATCTGCCGTGGCTCGCCGTCCACGCTGGCAAAGGTGGTGCGCAATATTTCATGGCGCATGATCAGTTCGTTCAGCGCCCGCTCCAGCACCGGCACATCCAGCGCGCCTTTCAGCAGCACCGCAGTGGGCACGTTATAGAACGCATTGCCCGGTTCCATCTGATCGAGGAACCATAGCTGGCGTTGTGAAAACGACAGCGGAACAGCCGTTTGCCCGGCGGCACGCCGAGGGATCGCGGCCGGGTCAGTGCCGCTCAGCAAGGCAATCAGTTCTGCCTTGTGTTGCTTGAGCGCCTGCAACATCTCGTCATTCAGAAACCCGCGCGGCGCCTTGCAGCGCAGTTTGTCGCCGTCCACTTCAAGCACCACGGCGTGGCGACCGAACAACTCCAGCAATTGATAGGCATTCATATCTCTATCTCCTCCATGTCGCTGGCGTCGTCCGTTCTATCCGCGGCAGAAGCGAACGCCTCGACCTGCGCGTGGCGTTGTTCGTCGGCAGTGCGCAGGCCGCCCACCATCGAGTAGATCAACTGGTGATTCGGTCCCAGGTCGAACAGGGCCGACAATTGCTGCTCTTCAAGTGAGCCCATGCCACACAGGCCAAGGCCCTGCTCCACCGCTGTCATGGTCAGCAATTGCGCCATGCCCCCGGCTTCGATATGGCAGAAGTCGCGACTGCGCTCGCCATACAGCGGGCGGATCGCGGCCATGTCGGCAATGAAGAACAGCGAGAACGCTGCATTTTCATACACCGGGCGGTTGACGAAATAATCGTAGGTGTCCGGGTCGAGCGGCTCGCTGTCGAGCATCAGCAGACGGTGCTGAACCGGGTCGTAGTAATAGGCGCCGGCAGCAACGCCGGTGATCCGCTGCGGTTTGACATACAGGTAGCACTGGATCGGGTACAGACCGCCTGCGGACGGGAACTGATATTTGACCTCGCCGTGCAGTTGCCCTTGCGCCAGGCTGGCCAGTAACCCGGCAAATGCCTCGGTCGAAATGGGCCAGGCAGCGAATTGGCGTACCGAGCGGTAGTCGCTGAAGCGCCGCGCGAACGCGGGGTTATCCGGACGTGCAAGGTCCAGCGCCGCAACCTGCGGGGCGAAGGTCCGCCGGCCGCGCTGGTCGGCCTTGAAGCGCGCCCGCTGCTGCGGATCTTCAATCACCGGCTCGGGCGAACCCGCGCGCTGACGAACGCTGTCGACCACACTGCCGTTGGCCAGATTCCGGCGGTACATGCCGAGCAGGTTGAGCAGGGTCGGCTGCGCCAGCAGTTGCGCAACGTTGGGACGGAACTGCAGTTCGCCGGACAGCGCATTGCTGATCCTGACAATGTCGATCGAGGTAGCGCCCAGGTTGAGCAAATTGGCGTCGGCAGCGATCGAAGAACGCTTGAGCACGCCCTGCACGATCATCACCAGTTGTTGCTCATGCGGCCCCTCCACTTCCAGCGCGGGACCGGCATCCTGAACCTGCGACGGCTCCGGCAGGCGCTTTTTGTCGACCTTGCCGTTGGCCGACAGCGGCCATTCCTGCACGAAGGTAAACGACGTCGGCACCATGTAGGCCGGCAGTTTGTCTGCCAGGTACTGGGCAAAATCGCCGGCCTGCAACGAGGGATCGGCCTTGAGTACATAACCCGCCAGCCGCTTCTCGCCCAGCGCTTCGCCCAGCACCCGCACCACGGCGCTCTGCACCCCGGGATGGCGATTGAGTGCCGCTTCGATCTCGCCCAGTTCAATGCGGTGCCCCTGGACCTTGACCTGGGTGTCTTCCCGACCGAGAAACTCGATATTGCCGTCGGGCAGCCAGCGCCCCAGGTCGCCGGTCCGATACAGGCGTTCGCCCGTCAGCGGGTGGGCGAAGAAACTGCCGGCACTCAGGGCTTCATCACGCCAATAACCCTTGGCCAGGCCGATACCGCCGATATACAGCTGGCCAGCCACCCATGTCGGGCGAACCTGTAGTGCGTCATCCAGCACATAGAAGCGCTGGTGATCCAGCGCCTTGCCATAGGGAATACTGCGCCACGCGGGGTCGACCTGCTGCAGCGGATACTGGATCGACCAGATGGACGCCTCGGTCGCCCCGCCAAGGCTGATCAGTTGCAACGCCGGCTGCAGGGCCCAGGCGCGCTCGGGCAGCGTCAGGGGAATCCAGTCGCCCGACAGCATCGCCACACGCAGGCACGACGGTAACGCACTGTGTTCACCTTGCACATACTCCAGCAGCATGCCGAACAAGGCTGGCACCGAATTCCACAGGCTGACCTGATGCCGCTCGATCAGCGTCAGCCAGTGCGCCGGGTCGAGGGCTTGCTGCGGTTCGAGCAGTACCACCGCAGCGCCAGCAGCCAGCGTGCCGAAGAAGTCATAGACCGACAGGTCGAAACTCAGTGACGAAACCGCCAGTACCCGGTCGGCAGCACCGACGGCAAAGCGCCGGTTGATGTCGAGCAGCGTATTCACCGCACCGCGATGATCGATGACCACGCCCTTGGGCATGCCGGTCGAGCCCGAGGTGTAGATCACATAGGCCAGATCGTCCGGGGTGAGACGCACGGGGTGCAATTCGGACTGATCGGAAAGGCTATCGTCGGCCATGGTCGGGTCGCTCACGCTGATGACCTGGACCTGCGCGGGCCACTCGATACGTTGCAGCAGTGCCGGCTGAGTCAGCGCCAGACTGGCTTCGGCACGTTGCAGAATGTGCTCCAGACGCTCGATCGGCAACGCCGGGTCGAGCGGCAGGTAAGCCCCGCCTGCGTACTGGATCGCCAGCGTCGCGACGACCTGCTCCCAGCCACGTTCCATGACCACCGCGACCAGTTGATTGGGCACCACGCCGCGACGCTGAAGCAGCGCCGCCAGCTGCCGCGCTTCGGCCCGCAGTTGCCGGTAACTCAACTGACGACGTATGCCGATGACTGCCAGCGCATCCGGGGCAGCGAGTGCCTGGCGATCAAACAGTTCGTGCATCAGGCCTGATTCAACCGGGCTGGCGTCGGGTACCGGCAAGCGGGCCAGCGGTATCAGGTCCACCGTGCCGGCGTTCCAGGCATCGGCCTGCAGCAGGCGGTCGAGCAGTGCGTTGTAGGCGACGAACATCTGCTCGATCAGGCCTTGCGGAAACAACTCGTCGATGCTGTCCCAGTTGAACAGCAGGCGCCCTTCCAGCTCCAGCAGCGTGTGGTCAAGCCAGACCTGCGGAGTCTGGGTGATGCTGTGCATGTGTTCGGCATTCAACGCGTCGGCAAGGTTGAATTCGGCCAGTTCCGGCGCGGCTTCCGACAGGGTGCTGTTGAACACGATGGGCATGGCGGTCTGTTGCACGCCACGGGCCTGGGACAACTCACGCAGCACACGGACCCCGCTGACCACCGAGTGGTCGATGTCTTGCCACAGCCGTGCCTGCACGGCACGCGCCTTGTCGATGAAGCTCGCGGCCCCGTCGAGATTGACTTCAAGCAAGATCAGCGAGGTGAAGTCACCGATGATTTCATCGACATCCGGGTGCAGCGGCATGCGGTTGAACAGCGGCAGACTCAACGTAAAGCGCGGCTGCCGACTCCACAGCGCCAGCACCTCGCTGAATGCGGTCAGCAGCATCACCGACGGGGTCACGGCAAATTGCCTGGCGAGCTCCTTGAGCCGTGACCACTGCTGCGCTGAAAGTTCGCGGTCGCGGCGGGTAAAGTGCGGCTGGCTGATGCTTTCCGGCTGGCACACCAGCGGCAGGTCCGGCGCAGGCGCCAGCGTGGCAACCTTCTCGCGCCAGTAGTCCAGCGCCTGTGCGTAGCGGCTGTCATTGCGCAAGCCCTGCTCGGCCAGCACGTAATCGCGGAAAGTCAGACCCGGTTCGGGCAGTTGCAACTGCGGGTCGGCATAAAACGCCATCAGCTCGCGCGCCAGAATCTGCGTACTCGCAGCGTCGACGATCAGGGCGTCAAGGCTGATGTGCAGATGGCTGATGTCCCCATCGAGCAACGACAGACTGAACTCGAACAACGGCCAGCGACTGGCGTCCAGCACCTGATGCGACTGACGTTCGCGGGTACCTTGCAGGGCCTGTTGCGCAGCGTCGGCAGAAAGGCCGCGCAGATCGCTGCGTGGCATGTGATAGGTCGGTACGCTGTCGAGGACCTGCTGCGTGCCATCACCAAGGAACACCACGCGCAGCATGTCGTGCCGCTGGATCATGCGGTTCAGCGCCTGCTCGAAACGTGGCGCGTCGAAGCCGGGGATGCGCAGCTCTTCATAACCGTGGGCGCTGACACCGCCGAGGCTGACCGACGCTTCGCGGCCAAACCAGTACGCCTGCTGAATATCGGTCAACGGGAACGGCGCATAGCGTGCGCCGCGATCAGCTTCAATCGGGGTAAAAGGTGTGTCGAGCGAAGGCCCGTCACCCCGCCCGAGCCTTACCTGCTCAGCCAGGTCCACCAGCACCGGCGTCTTGAACAGGCTGCTCAGGGACAGCTGCGCGCCCATACGCTGGTTGATCATGTAGATCATCCGCGTGGCCAGCAGCGAATGCCCGCCCAACTCGAAAAAGTTGTCGTGAATACCGACCTGCTGGCACTTGAGCACCTCGGCCCAGATGCACGCCATATGCCGCTCGGTCTCGTCGCGCGGTGCCACGTAGGCACTGGTGGCCTGGCGCTCTGGCGCCGGCAGCGCCTGACGGTCGAGCTTGCCGTTACGGGTCAGCGGCAATTGCGTCAGCGCCACCCAGGCCGTCGGCACCATGTGTTCCGGCAGGTGCCGGTGCAGCTCGGCACGCAGTGTTTCGGCGGTTGCAGGCCCCACCACATAGGCCACCAGACGCTTGTCGCCCGGCACATCTTCGCGCAGCAGCACCACCGCTTCCTGCACACCGGGTTGCTGGTGCAGAAGGCTATCGATCTCGCCCAGCTCGACGCGAAAGCCGCGCAGCTTGACCTGCTGATCGATGCGCCCCAGGTAGTGCACGTTACCGTCGGCCGCGAACCGCGCCAGGTCACCGCTGCGGTACATGCGTGCGCCGGGCTGCGGGTTGAACGGGTCCGGCAGGAAGCGTTCGGCACTCAGGTCCGGACGATTCAGATAACCACGGGCCAGGCAGGCTCCGGCGATGTACAACTCGCCCGCCACGCCGACCGGTACCGGGTTCAGATCGCCGTCCAGCACATACAGACGCGCATTGGCGATAGACCGGCCGATTGGCGGCGTGTCCGGCCACTGCCCGGCCTGATCACAGTCGAGGCTGAACTGGCTGACCACATGGGTTTCGGTCGGGCCGTACTGGTTATGCAGTTGCGCCCCCCCGAGGCCACAGATAAAGGCACGCAGTTCGTCATTGACGAGCAACGCCTCGCCGGCGGTGATGATTTCGCAGCCTCCCTTTGGCACAGGCATCGGCACCGACGCGTCAGCTTCAGTGAGGCTGGCCAGTTGCTGAAGCACGGCAAACGGCAGAAACGCCCGTTGTACGCCCTCGGCCACCAGCGTCGGACGCAACGCGACGAGGTCTTTGCGGCCGGCTTCGCTCATAAGCACCAGGCTGCCGCTTTGGCACAAGGTGCTGCAGATTTCCTGAAACGACACGTCGAAATTCAACGACGCGAATTGCAGCACGCGTTGTGAAACAGGCGTCTGCTCCAGTTGCCAGGCGATCAGGTTATCCAGAGCCGCACGACTGTGCGCCACGCCCTTGGGCCGCCCGGTCGAGCCGGAGGTGTAGAGCACGTAAGCCAGGTTGCCGGGGCTGACGGGCACTCGCGGATTGGCCTCGGAATACCCGGACCAGCGTTGCACCTCCACATCGAGGCAGCAGATCGGCAGCGTGTCGGGCAACGGTGGCAGACCGGCGCGCAGCGCAGACTGGGTCAGCAGCAGGCTCGGTGCGGCATCCGCGAACATGAATGCCAGACGCTCGGCCGGGTAGGCCGGATCGAACGGCACGTAAGCGGCGCCGGTCTTGAGAATGGCCAGCAGGCCGATGACCATCTGCGGCGAGCGCTCCAGACACAGCCCGACGCGCTGCTCGGGCCCCACGCCCTGCTCGATCAGGTAATTCGCCAGCCGGTTGGCAGACTGGTTCAGCTCTGCGTAAGTCAGCACTCGCTCATCGGCCAGCAACGCCACGGCATCGGGTGTTTGCTGCGCCACGGCTTCGAAGCGTTTGACACAATCGGGCAGTGCAGAAGTATCGCGTTCGGTGCGGTTCCAGTCGTGGACGATCCGTCGATGCTGCTCAGCGTTGAGCAGGTCGAGCGTCGCAAGCGGCTGCTCGCTGTCCTCGACCATCTGCGTGAGAATGCGGTGCAGGTATTCGCCCATCTGCACCACAGTCTCCGGCTCGAACAACCCCGACGCGTATTCCAGGCCGCCGACGATTTGCCCGTCACGCTCGCTGAGTGCCAGTTGCAGGTCGAATTTGGCCACTGGCTGGACGCTTTGCAGCACACTGACATCGACCCCGGACAAATCCAGATCGGAATCCTGATGCTGCTCCCAGGCGAACAGCACCTGAAACACCGGGCTGTACGCCAGACTGCGCGGCGGATTGAGCAACTCCACCACTTGATCGAACGGCAAGTCCTGATGTTCCTGGGCGGCAAGCGCAACGCTGCGCGCCTGTTGCAGCCAGTTGGCCACTGTCGGGCTGCCGGAGCGGGTCATGCGCAGGGCCAGAGTATTGACGAAGAACCCGATCAGCCCTTCCAGCTCCTGCTGGCTACGGTTCGCCGAGGGCACACCGATGACCACGTCATCCTG
Source organism: Pseudomonas sp. PvP027 (assembly GCF_017833005.1). Taxonomy (NCBI): domain Bacteria; kingdom Pseudomonadati; phylum Pseudomonadota; class Gammaproteobacteria; order Pseudomonadales; family Pseudomonadaceae; genus Pseudomonas; species Pseudomonas sp. PvP027. The sequence continues at coordinate 1,345,027 of NZ_JAFIBK010000001.1, forward strand.
CCCCGACAGGCGCATCAGCAACAGCGACCAGGCCGCCAACAGGTTCATGAACAACGTGGTGCCCTGCTGCGTAGCCAACATTCGGAGCCGAGCCGTCAGCGCGCGGTCAAAGACCAGCGGCACAAAGCCGCCGCGGTAATCCTGGGCAGCCGGACGCTTGTGATCGGTGGTCAACTCCAACAGTATCGAGGCACCGCTCAGGGTTTCACGCCAGTAGCGCCGCTGCGCATCCAGCACCTCGCCGGACAGCCACTGGCGTTGCCAGGCCGCATAATCCACATACTGAACAGGCAACGGCGGCAGTGGCAGGGACTGCCCGTGCGCGGCCGGTTGCTGAATCGCCGCGGCGTAGAGCAGCCCCAGCTCGCGGGTCAGCACGCCCATCGACCAGCCGTCCGAAACGATGTGATGCTGGGTCAGCAACAACACGTGATCGTCATCGGCCAGCTTGACCAGGCTGACGCGCATCAACGGCCCGGCCGCGAGGTCGAACGGCTTGCTGCCCTCGGCGTCGATCAACGCCAGCAGACGCGCCTGGGCATCATGCTCGCCGCGCAGGTCGATGACTGGCAGTGGAAAGCTCGCCCCCGCCGCCGCAACGCGCTGCCGCCCCTCGCCTTCGACCGCAAAAAAGGTGGTGCGCAGCGCCTCGTGGCGGGCCACCAATTGATTGAAACTGCGTTCCAGCGCGGCCACCTGCAACGGCCCGCGCAAGCGCAGGTTCAAGGGCATGTGGTAAGCCGCATTGCCGCCTTCCATCTGCGCCAGAAACCACAGGCGCTGCTGGGCAGACGACAACGTGTGTGCCCCGCTACGTTCTACTGCCGTGATTGGCGGGCGAGCGTTGCCCTGCTGAGCGGTGCTCAGTCGTTCGGCGAACTGCTGCAGCACGGGGGCTGTAAACAGGGCTGAGGGTGACACCTCCAGATGCAGTGTCTGACGGACCTTGGCCAGCACGCGCATGACCAGCAGCGAGTGGCCGCCGAGTGCAAAAAAGTGATCCTGGCGACCGACTCGCTCGACGCCCAGCACCTCGGCCCAGATGGCCGCGAGGGCGATTTCCTTTTCGCCTTGCGCAGCTTCGAACACGTGCCGATCAAACGCGTCATCCCCCGGTTCGGGCAGTGCGATACGGTCCAGCTTGCCATTCGCGGTCAACGGCAGCGCGTCCATACGCACGAATGCAGCAGGAATCATGTAGTCCGGCAGGCTGAGCTGCAGATGCTGGCGAAGGCCTTTGGGCGTCAGCGCGGCGCCGCTCTGTTCGCGGAAGTAGGCAATCAGCCTGGGCACGCCCGCGCTGTCCTCGCGCAGCACCACAACGTTGTCACGCACACCGGCAACCTCGGCCAGACGCGCCTCGATTTCACCCAGCTCCAGGCGCAGGCCGCGCAGTTTGGCCTGCGAGTCGTTGCGCCCGAGGAATTCCAGATTGCCGTCAGCCCGATAGCGGGCCAGATCGCCAGTACGGTACAACCGCTCACCGGCCACGAACGGGCTGTCGATGAAGCGCTCGCGCGTCAATTCCGGCAAATTCAGGTAGCCACGCGCAACCCCCACGCCGCCGATGTACAGTTCGCCGGTCACGCCCTGGGGAACCCTCTCGCCAGCGGCATCGAGCAGGTAAATCCGCGTATTGGCCAACGCCCGCCCGATGGGCAGCACTGCATCGACTTGGCTGTCGGCCTCGAACTCGAAGCAGGTGCTGTCGATGCTCGCTTCGGTGACCCCGTAGGCCTGGACGATTTGCACATGCTCGCCACACAACCCACGCAGTTGGCGCGCGCTGTGGGCCGTCCAGATGTCCGAACCGCAGACCACCGTGCTCATGAACGACAGGTCGCGCCTCGCCTCCTGCGCCCAGACCAGCAACGGGTTGAGGACCGCAGGCACGAAGTCGGCGAAATCGATACGCGCCTCGCTCAACAGGCGATACAGCGCAGGCGGGTCCATCAGCGTGTCACGCGGGCAGAGCACGAGCGTGCCGCCAAAACCCAGTGCGCGGATCAGGTCGGCGCTGAACACATCGAAGGAAAACCCGGCCATTTGCAGGTGATTGAGGGGCTTGTGCAGCGCGTACAACGGCTCCCAGGCAGCGCTCACCGCGATCAGCCCACGGTGCTCGACCATGACCCCCTTGGGCGTTCCGGTGGAGCCCGAGGTGTAGATCACGTAAGCCAGATGGCGGGACGTCAGACCGACCGCACGCGGGTCAGGGTTGTGCGTGGGCTGCTCTGCCCACAGCCGGGTATTGGCCAGATCAAGCACCTTTGATGCGACCTCACCTTGCTCCAGTGCCGCCAGCAACGCCGCGCGCGCCGGAGCGCGGCTCAGCAGCACGCGTGGCGAGCTGTCTGCCAGCATGTGTGCCAGACGGGCTTTCGGGTACGCGGGGTCCAGTGGCACGTAGGCACCGCCCGCCTTGAGTACCGCGAGCACGCCGACCAGCATGTCCAGCGAGCGCTCCAGGCAAATCCCGACACGCACATCCGGCCCGACCCCAAGGCTGCGCAGGTAGTGAGCCAGGCGGTTGGCCTGAATATTGAGCGTTGCGTAGTCAAGCGTGTCCAGCTCGAAGCGTGCCGCTATGGCGTCAGGATTGCGCTGCGCCTGGGCTTCAAAAAGGCCATGTACACACTGGTTTTGGTCAAAGGGTTGCTCTGTATCAGGATGAGCGAAGCCCGTCCCGCGCGAGGAAGATTTGTCGACCATCAGGAATCACCGTCCGTGAACAGATTATTGTTATGAGCAGACGGGAGCGCAGAGCGACAAGCCCGTCAGACACGGCATGAGAAATGCCGGATGAACATCGAGACTCAGGGGGAAGGTGCAGCGCGGGCTCTCGGGCTCATGTCATGAGCTGACATGCAAGCACTCGGGGGAATCGCAGAGGGATGACAGGCGAATGCGGCACGGCGCGACTCGCATACAGAAAGGGGGGTGGCTGGCTCGTTGACGAGACTGATCGCTCTGCCCTTGGAAATGACGTTTGCATACCGCGTGACCAATTGAAACCTCATCTTCCGTTCGAGGGTCAACGACGGGGAACGGCCTGCGCCGGGGTGTCAGCGCCAGGGTGGACCCGATCGGCTGTGACTGCGGAGTCTGTGGACCCGTGACAGTCATTGGCGCCGGGTTTTTGGCCCTGAGCGCCCGGGATAATAACCACGATTTTTGGCGGTGAGGCAAACAAAAAGTTACAAACCGCGAAAGTGTCCGTCAAACGGCACTGCTGTCCAGCCGCCACATCTGTCTGAAATTTCAGCGTCGGGCAACGACTTTCAACGGCGCGCAATGCAATACTCGAAACCTGATTCACACGAGCCCGGCCTCCATGACCCTCACCTACCGACGACTGACCCCGGCCGATGCGCCTGCCTATCGCGCCTTGATGCTTGAGGCCTATGAACGTCATCCAGACGCCTTTACCTCTGACGTGAAGGAGCGCGAAGTGCTGCCTGCCCAATGGTGGGAGAAAAGGCTCGATGACAGCGCTGGCGCAACCGAAGTAGTGTTCGCCGCCGTTGAAGACGGTCACTTGCTGGGCGTAGCCGGCCTCTGCGTGGAAACCCGAAACAAGGCCCGACACAAATCGACCCTGTTCGGCATGTATGTGCCCCCGGGGCACAGGAACAGGGGCATCGGCTCTCGATTGGTGCGCAGCGTGCTCGACCATGCGGGAACTCGCCCCGCACTTCTGCTCGTCCAACTCACTGTCACGCAGGGCAACAGCGAAGCAGTCGGACTGTACGAGCGCATGGGCTTCGTGACCTTTGGCCTCGAACCCCTTGCGGTCGCTGTCGGCAACGGGTTTATCGCCAAGGTGCACATGTGGAAAGACTTGCGCGGGTGAGCAGCCAGCCCGGGTAGCGGCGCTTCAGCAATCGAGCGCTTCAGCCACTTCGGTCAGGGAGTCGACGATCACGTCCCAGTCCTGTTCAGCGGTCAGGTCAGACGTCTGGCCTGGCCCGTGCTCGGTGGGACGTCGGACGAAAACGGTCTTGAAGCCATTCGCACGTGCGGCAGTGAGGTCGGCGTTATGCGCAGCCACCATGGCGACGCAGTGCGGCGCCAGGCCCACTGCTTTTGCAGACTTCAGGTAAGTCTGGGGCATCGGTTTGTAGGTGCCGGCAATCTCCGCACCGATGATTACATCCCAGGGCAGTCCGCCGAATTTCGCCAGGTTGAGCATTCCGGCGATGTGTCCGTTCGATAGCGTACCGATCGAGAATCTGCGCTTTAATCGGGTCAGGCCTGCGACCGAGTCGGGCCACGGATCGAGCCGCTCCCAGGCCTTGTTCAGCTCGGCAAGCTCGGCGTCGGGGATGCTGCCGAAATCCACCTCGTGGCGTGCCAGCACTGTTTCGAGACTCTCCCGGTTGAGCACGTCGAGTGTCACGTACGGGCGCTCACCCGCACGCACTCGCTGCATGGAAGGTTGATACAGACCCCGCCACTGATCGGCAAAATCGAGGGGATCGACGTCCACGCCATGCCGCTGCAGAAACGGCGCCGCGGCCCGCGCCACGCCGTTTCGCCAGTCGACAACGGTGCCAAATACATCGAAACCGAGAAACCCTATCTGTTCCAGTCTGGCCATTTTGCTGCTCCCGAATCACGCACAGTCGCTTATAGTTCTACAGATCTAGAACTATAGAACCAATCGCGCCAAAGAGAGTTGTCTCGGGCAGACATTGCCCCAACTGTAAACGTTATGGACGGCACCGAAACGGCTCGGCGACTGGCCAATCAACGATAGACGGAGGATTCATGGACTACGTAAAGCTTGGAAACACAGGGCTGGATATCTCCAGACTGTGCCTTGGATGCATGACCTTCGGCGAGCCCGATGCCGGAACGCATCCCTGGACACTGGGCGAAGAAGCAAGCAGGCCGATCATCAGGCACGCCGTCGAGCAAGGCATCAATTTTTTTGACACTGCCAACAGTTACTCGGCAGGCACCTCGGAAACCATCGTCGGCAAGTTACTGAAGGAATTCACGCGTCGCGACGAGACCGTGATCGCAACGAAGGTGTTCTTTCCGGCAAACATGTGGGAAGGCTCGACCCGGCCTAACGAAAAGGGGCTCTCGCGCAAGGCCATTATGTCCAGTATCGATGCGAGCCTGACGCGGCTCGGCACTGACTATGTCGACCTGTACCAGATCCACCGCTGGGACTATGACACGCCCATCGAGGAAACCATGGAAGCGCTGCACGATGTGGTCAAGGCCGGCAAGGCCAGGTACATCGGCGCGTCCTCCATGTATGCATGGCAGTTCGCCAAGGCCCAGCAGGTGGCGGCCGCGCATGGCTGGAGCAGGTTCGTCTCGATGCAGAATTACCTGAACCTGGTGTATCGCGAAGAGGAGCGCGAGATGATTCCGCTGTGTATCGATCAGGGTGTCGGTCTGATGCCGTGGAGCCCGATGGCACGCGGCCGGCTGACCAGGCCGCATGGTCAGCAGACCGAGCGGACCAGAACCGACGTTTCCGGCCAGTCGTTTTACGAGGCGACGGAAAAGGAAGACGGTCGAGTGATCGATGCCGTGGAACAGCTTGCCGCAGAGCGAGGGGTGCCGATGGCGCAAATCGCACTGGCCTGGGTATTGGCCAAGCGCGGAGTATCAGCGCCCATCGTCGGCGCTTCCAGGGCGACGCAACTGGACGATGCCATCGCAGCACTGCACCTGGTGCTCAGTGATGAGGACATCAAACGCCTCGAGGCACCCTACGTGCCCCATGCAGTAACCGGATTCGTCTGACCGGCGCTGCAAAAAAACCGCAACCGGCGAACGGCATGAGCCTCGCCGGTGACTTGCTGGACACAGCGACCACGAGTACCCAAAAAGATCGCACCCCAGGCTTTCGTAACTGTCATACAGTTCTGAAATAACACCTGTCTATGTCGTCGTGCGCAAATATCTATTGGGCAGTCAGTCCACTGGACGGTATTGTCAGGCCATTCTGAATAAAGGCTCTTTGCCATTATTCAATTCGACTTCTCCTCTTGCCTCGCTCGGGTTCATTCCATGAAAAATCAGGTTTCTCTGGCTACGCGCATCGGCTTGGGATTCGCCGCTGTCGTCTCGCTGCTCATCTTGATCACAGCCGTTGGCATTCAGCGGGTCGGGTTCATCGACAGCACCCTGGAAGACGTAGGCGAAAATGCCGCCAAGGTGCAACGCTATGCGATCAACTTCCGGGGCAGTGTGCATAACCGTGCGATCGCTCTGCGCGATGCCGTGCTGGTCAACAACGACCAGGACCTGGCGCTGCATCTGGCAGAGATGACCCGTCTTGAAAAGGACTATGTCGACTCGGCCGTACCGATGGAGCAGTTGTTCACCAAGCCCAATGTCACTGCCGAAGAACGCCAATTGCTGCGTGGCATCAAGGAAATCGAACAGCAAACGCTCGGCTCTACCAAGAGCGTGATTGCCTTGCGCCGTGCCGGAGACATCGCCGGTGCCCAGGCCTTGTTGCTGAGCCAGACCTCCGGTAACTACAGCGAATGGCTGAAGCGCATCAATGCGCTCATCGACCATGAGGAAGCCTCGATCAGGGTCCAACTGGATAATGTGCAGGCGACCGCCAGCCAGTTCCGTGGCCTGATGCTGCTGGCCACTGCGTTCGCTGTGCTGCTGAGTATTGTGCTGTCGGCATTCATCATCCGCTTCGTGAAAAAGACCCTCGGCGCAGAGCCGGTAGACGTTGCAGAGGCCATTCGCCGACTGGCAGCGGGCGATCTGCAACAATCCATCACCACGGCCTATCCCGACAGCGTCATGGGCGTGCTGAGAACGGCGCTGAACCGTCTTTCGGAAACCATCACCGACGTCCGACTGGCCGCTCAGGAGGTCAGCCAGTCCTCCAGCGTTCTGTCGGCAGCCTCTTCCGCCAACAATACGCAGATCATGGTGCAGACCCGTGAAGCCGAACAGGTGGCTACCGCCATCAGCGAGATGGCCGCGACGGTCAGTGAAGTGTCGGGTTATGCAGCGCAGGCAGCAGATGCGGCACGCCTGGCTGACAGTGAGGTGGCGAACGGCAACAGCCTCGTTGAAGGCACCACCACTGCCATCGAACAACTGGCTGCCACGCTGACCGAAACGACCGGCACCGTGGAGCAGGTCTCACGGCACGGCGAGGAGATCGAAAAGGTGATCGAGGTGATCAACTCGATTGCCTCACAAACCAACCTGCTGGCGCTCAACGCGGCCATTGAAGCCGCCCGCGCGGGCGAGCATGGCCGAGGTTTTGCGGTGGTCGCCGATGAGGTTCGTTCGCTGGCCAATCGCACCCAGCTGTCGACCCAGGAGATTCAAAACATGATCAGCACGCTGCAGGGTGGTACCGAAACTGCCGCACAGAACATGCGCGACAGCTGTGAACTGGTCAATCGTGCCGTGGAGCAGACACGTAATGCCCAAAGCGCCCTGTCGAGAATCAATCAGGAAGTGAGCGCGATCAACCACATGAACGCGCAGATCGCCAGCGCGTCGGTTCAGCAGAGTGCGGTGGCAGAAGACGTTGCGATGAACATCACCAGCATTCACGACTCGACACTCAAATCCGCCAATGGATCGCAGCAGGTGGCAACCGCCAGTGAGGAGCTCGCACATCTCGCGGATCGCCTGACCCGCAAGGTCGCGTTTTTCAAGGCAGGCTGAGGGTGTGATCGGTATAGCGGCGATGGATTCAGCATCGCCGCGATATCTCATTACCGGCAGATCAGTCTGTGCAACTGACCGGCGTTGAGCTGCGCATCGCCAGCATCACGGTGAGCATGGACAGTGCAGCACATACCGCACCGATCACGATGGCGGCGGTAAAGCCGGCCCGGCCGGACACCACACCGCCAATGAACGCTCCCCCGCCAATCGACAGATTCACTACACACACCAGCAACGCCTGAACACCTTCGACACGATTATTGGAGGCCTCGAAACACCAGATCTGTGTGGTGATGGGGATCATCCCGAAAGCGAAACCCCAGACCAGAATCACTGGCCAGAGCAGCCACGGGTTGCCGACGAACATCAGCAGCGCCGTCAGCGAGCCCAGCATCAGCAGGGTCATGATCAGCACCGAGGACGGCGCGCTTCTGGCCGCCAGGGCTCCGCCGGCCAGATTGCCTGCCACCGCAGCCAGACCGAACGCGAAGAGCAATGCCCCCAGCGCCTGACCCTGGATATGTGCGAATTCCTGCACGAAGGGCGCTAGATAAGTGTAGGCCGCGAAGTGCCCGACATAGATCAACAGTGCAGCGGCGAACATGCGACGGATGCGCTGCTCGCCAGCCAGCGACAACATCTGGCTAATGCCGGCAGAACGCTCGCCCGGCAACGCAGGCAGGAAGGTTGCGATCAACAACGCCACTGCAACCGTGACCACCGCCGCTGTTTCGAATGCGGCCCGCCAGCCAAAGGCCTCACCGATCAACGTACCGGCCGGAATCCCGGCGACAGTGCCGATCGAGACGCCCGCCAGCACATACGCGGTGGCCTTTACGCCCTCCTTGCCGGGCCTCAGGCGCGGCCCCAGCGACCCGGCAATCGTCCAGAACCCCCCCAGCGCGAAGCCAAGCAGTACCCTGCCTGCAAGCGTCAGCCAGAAGTGCGTGGACAACGCGACGATCAGGTTGGATGCCAGCAGTATCGACAGCAGCCCGAGCAGCAGGCGTTTGCGATCGACATGACTGAACAGGGCAATACAGGAGGGTGCCGAAATGGCCGCGAGGATGCCGGGAACGGCCATCATCAAGCCTGTCTGGCTGATGCTGGTGCCCAGGTCGCGAGCGATATCGGGCAGCAGCCCGACCGGCAGAAATTCAGTGGTGACAGTGGCGAACGATCCAAGCGATACACTGCCGACAGCCCACCATGAAGCGGGTTTTGTTTCGACGTTTCCAGCGGTTTCAAAGCGACTCACAGCGGTTCCAGAATTCGGGGATGGCAGCGACCGACCTCTCAGGCCAGCGCATGGATGCGGCCAACCCTAACGTGTAAGGCCGCATCAAGGCCACCTTGAGAGGGAGTTTTGTTTCAGTGAAGCGAGGTAATTCCTGCGAAGACCGGCTATCGGGCCGGTGCTCCGCGTCGAGGTCCATGGATGACGCAGAGCGTCACGAACGGCATTCCCACGCGGAGCGTGGGAACGATCAATCACCCACTATCGTGCCGACGCTCTGCGCAGGAACGATCAATCAACAACGACCTCTGGCTATCGTGACCTACTTGTTGCGGGTCACTCTCCAGATGGTGTTTGCCAGGTCGTCGGCGATGATGAGTGCGCCTTTCGGATCAACCGTCACGCCTACCGGCCGGCCGCGCGTCTTGCCGTCGGCTCCACGGAAACCGGTTGCGAAATCCACAGGCTCACCGGCGGGACGCCCGTTGCTGAACGGCACGAAGATCACCTTGTAACCCACCGGGTTATCGCGGTTCCAGCTGCCATGCTCACCGACGAACACGCCATCGGCAAACTTGTCGCCCATGGCCGGGATCGAGAACGACACGCCCAGTGCGGCGACGTGCGAACCGAGGCTGTAATCAGGCTTGATCGCCGCAGCGACTTTGGCCGGATTCTGCGGTTGGGCACGCGTGTCGACATTCTGGCCCCAATAGCTGTAAGGCCAGCCGTAGAACGCGCCCTCCTTCACCGAGGTCAGGTAGTCCGGTACCAGATCAGGCCCCAGTTCGTCACGCTCGTTGACCACCGTCCACAGTTGCCCGGTGCCCGGCTGAATCGCCAGTGCCGTCGGGTTGCGCAGACCGGTCGCATAAGGCTTGTGGGCACCGGTGGCGGCGTCGATCTGCCAGACCATCGCCCGATCGATCTCGACCTCCATGCCACGCTCGGTCACGTTGCTGTTCGAGCCGATACCGACATACAGGAAGCGGCCATCGGGGCTTGCCGTGAGCGCCTTGGTCCAGTGGTGGTTGATCGCCGAAGGCAGATCGGTGACCTTGGTCGGCTCACCGCTGGCCTTGGTCTGACCTTCCTGATAATCGAAGCTGACCAGCGCATCCTGGTTGGCCACGTACAGCTTGCCGTTCGCGAAGGCCAGGCCATAAGGCGCATTGAGGTTCTCGGCGAAGACCGTCTTCAGCTCATACTTGCCGTCGCCGTCCGCGTCCCGCAACAGCGTCAGACGATTACCGCTTTTGACCTTGGTGTTGCCCTGGGCCTTGATGACGCTGGCAATCACGTCCTTGGGCTTGAGCTTGGCAGCACTGCCGCCGCGCCCTTCGGCAACGATGATATCGCCGTTGGGCAAAACGATGGACTGACGTGGAATATTCAGATCGCTGGCAATCGCCGTGATGCTGAAACCCTCAGGCACGGCAGGCTTTTGATCGCCCCATGCGGTCGGTTCGGCAATCTTCATGCTCGGCAACAGGCCGCGTTGCGGATCCGGCAGCTTCGGATCCGGTCCGCGCGCCTGAGTGCTGTCTGCTTCACCACCACAGGCGCTCAGCAGCAGCGCCATGCTCAATGCGGTCAATGCGTGGGTATTTCTCATTCTGCACCTCCGGAACGCAGGCTGGTGAGCCCGGTCCACGTCGCAACGCAGGCCAGAACAGTGACGATGACCGACAGGATCAAGCCGGACGGCATGACCGCCCAGGCGTCTTTTGCATGCTCGAAGGCATTGACCAGCCCCAGCACCCAGGTGACCAGCAACAACAGGAAGTACACCACAGGACGACCGCCCTTGTGATCGGCGCGAACCAGATTGACCAACGCGAACAGCAACGCCAGCCCGCAGAACAACAGGCCTCCGGCAATCAGCCAGGCGGCAAAGTTGCTCCACTGAATCTGAAAGGTCTGGTAATAGGCAATATCACTCAGCAAGCCGCCGAGAAACAAAGGCACGGTTCCGGCAAGCAAGGTCGCATGTAGCGGGCCTGGCGTGTAGCGGTAGACGGGATGGGTGGTTACGGTCATGACGGCTCCTTTTCGTTCGGCGACCCTGGATCAAAACTCAGTGCGGATGCGCTGGCAGGTCGGGGTCGCGCTGAATGCGCATAAGGAAGGATCATGCTGAGCAAGCGATAGTTCAGCGCTTTTCATTTCGAAATATTTTGAAAACGCTACTCGCGTGCCGTGCGCTTGTTTCGCCGGCAACGCTCAGAGCAGTAAAGCACCTCATCCCAGCAGCGCGCCCACTTCTTGCGCCAGGTGAACGGCAGCCCGCAGACTACGCAGGTCTTGACCGGCAACTCGTTCTTTTTCAAAGCGCCTCTCCGGCATCCAGTCTGGCCAACAAATGCTCACCCCGCTCCCATAGCGCCTGTTGCTTGGGCTCGGCCATCCGATCAAGGTTTTTGTAGATAATTGCCATGCGCTGATTGCGCCGTAACAGGTCGCCGTGACGCATCAGGAAATGCCAGTAGAGCGCATTGAATGGGCAGGCATCCTCAGTGGTGCTTTCAGTGACCTTGTACGCACAGCCGCGGCAATAGTCAGACATGCGTTTGATGTACTGACCGCTGGCGCAATAGGGCTTGGAACCCAGATAGCCGCCATCCGCATGCATGACCATGCCCAGCGTATTGGGCAGCTCGACCCAGTCGAAGGCGTCCATGTAGATCGCCAGATACCACTCGCAGATCTGCTCCGGCACGATGCCGGCAAGCAGGGCAAAGTTGCCGGTCACCATCAGGCGCTGAATATGGTGGGCATAAGCATGCTTCAGACTCTGGCCGATGGCCTGACTCATGCAGTTCATCTTGGTTTCGCCGGTCCAGTAAAACTCGGGCAGCGGCCTGCTGTTACCGAACAGATTGCCGCTCGCGTAATCGGGCATTTTCAGCCAATAGACGCCACGCACATACTCCCGCCAGCCGATCAGTTGGCGAATGAAACCTTCGGCGGCATTCAGCCCCACCCTGCCCGACCAGTACGCAGACTCAACATCGCTGCAGATCTGACGCAAGTCCAGCAGTCCGATATTCAACGCTGCGCTGATCCGCGCATGAAACAGAAACGGCTCATCGGTGGCCATGGCGTCCTGATAATCGCCAAAACCGGCCAAGCCATAGTCCAGAAAGTATGCCCACAGCGCCTGAGCGTCGACGTGCGTAACCGGATAGTCGAAGGTCTCCAGCGAGCCGTAATGGCTGGCAAAGCGCTCGCCTACCAGCTTCAGTACCTGGCAGGTAATGGTGTCGGCGGAAAAGCGCAGCGGATAAGGCGCTGCCACGCCCTTGGGCAGGGCCTTGCGATTCTCCGCATCAAAGTTCCAGGCACCACCGACCGGCGTACCGTCGCCGTTCAACAGCAGCCTGCTTTTGCGGCGCATCTCCCGGTAAAAGAACTCCATGCGCAGCTGCTTCTTGCCTTGCGCCCAGGACGAGAACTCGTCACGGGAACAGAGAAAGCGCGTGTCGGCGTACCACTGGATCGGCAACCCGCAGTCTTTGATTGACTGTTCCAGACGCCAGTCGCCGCACTCGGTAATGTGCAGCTGTTCTGCCTGCAGCAGGGCCTGCCAGCGCTGTAACTCACCCGGCACCGACCCTGTGTTCTGCGGATCATCGAGCATGACGTACTGCACCCGGACACCATGCTCACGCAGCGCCTCGGCAAAATGCCGCATGGCACTGAAGATCAGCACGATCTTCTGCGGATGATGCGGCACATGACTCGCCTCCTCCATGACCTCGACCATCAGGACCGTGTCGCGCTCGGGGATCAGGCCCTTCAAGGACGCAAGGTCGAAGGAGAGTTGGTCGCCGAGAACCAGATGGAGATGAGGGGATTGAGTCAATGGAAGAGGCTCCGCAGCCATAAAAACTTGTACCAATGTAATTTCATGTACAAGATTTTCATAGAGTTTTTCGATGGGATACCTGCCCGACACTCAGGCCTACACACACCCGGCCTCACTCTGGAAATGTGAAAATTTTGTTAACTATTTGTTCGCAGTGTCTTTTTCTGATCGAAACAACCTGTCACACTAATGCGAACCATTATCAACATTATTATCATCCTGCCATGGACGGCGTCGAGGGAGTGTCGGGTTCATGTCGGGGCAACAATCGCAAAGCCGTAATCGTTTCACACCGGGTCTGCTGGCCATGGGCATCTGGGCTGCCACCACGCAGGCAGCCTTTGCCGCTGAAGCACAGGTTGGCGAAGCACAGCCCGCCACGACCATGGAACTGGGCGCCACAGAGATCAGCAGCGATCAACTTGGCTCTACCACCGAAGGCAGTCAGTCCTACACCACCGGCCCGATGCAGACAGCGACCAAGTTACCGCTGACCATTCGTGAAACGCCGCAGGCCGTGACGGTCGTCACCCGTCAGCGCATGGACGATCAGGCCATGACCAGCATCAATGACGTGGTGAGGTACACCCCTGGACTGTTTCTGGACCAGTCCAGCGGACCCGGTCGGCAAACCTACACGTCGCGCGGTTTCGACATCGACAACATCATGTACGACGGCCTGCCCGCCTCGTACTCGGGCTACACGGCAGGCGTTCAACCCAATCTGGCCATGTTCGATCATGTCGAAGTGATCAGAGGCGCGACTGGCCTGGCGACAGGCTCCGGCAATCCTTCGGCAGCGATCAATATGGTGCGCAAGCGCCCTACCGCCGTGCCACAGGTCTCCCTTACCGGCACGGTCGGCAGTTGGGACGATTACCGTGGCGTCTTCGATGCGTCCGGCCCACTGAACGACAGCCGCACGGTTCGCGGCCGGATAGTCGGCTCCTACCAGGATGCCAACAGCTTCCGCGACAAGGAAAAGAGCGATCACGGCGTGTTCTATGGGGTGATCGAAGCCGATCTGAGCGACGCAACGACCGCCACCCTGGGCCTGTCTCGTCAGGAAGATCAGACCAACTATTTCTGGGGCGGCCTGCCCCTCGGCGCTGATGGTCACCACCTGAACCTGCCGCGCTCCACCTATTCCGGCTCGGATTGGGAAAACAAGAAAATCCAGATAGACACCGTGTTCGGTGAGCTGGAGCACCGTTTCGACAACGACTGGAAACTGCGCGTAGCGGGCTCGAGCTCGTCGCTGGACGGCCTGTTTTCGGGGACCTACCTGTCTCGCTACAACGGCCCGCTGGAAACCACGGCCTACCAGTCGAGGCCGGAAGAGAAGCAGACCGCCTTCGATGTCTACGCCAGTGGGCCGGTCGAAGCCTTTGGCCGCACTCATGAAGTGGTGGTCGGTACCAGCCGGCGCGTGTACGACCAGACCAGCAAGGAATACAGCCCCTACGACACCGGACTGCCCATCGGCGCACCAAAGCCGGACTTCGTCCGCGATGGCAAGACGCACAGCATCGCCACCCAGGATGCGGTGTATCTCACCACACGCCTGAGCCTGGCCGATCCGCTGACCCTGATCCTCGGCGGCCGTCTGGACTGGTACGACTACGATGACCGCGCCGGCGACGAAGACTACAAGGTCACCCGTAACCTGACGCGCTACGCAGGGCTGATCTATAAGCTGGATGACCACCACTCGCTGTACACCAGCTACACCGACGTCTTTCAGCCGCAGAGCGCACAGGACCTGTCCGGCAAGGTGCTCAAGCCGGTGGTTGGCGAAAACTATGAAGTCGGTATCAAGGGTGAATACTTCAACGGCGCCCTCAACACCTCCCTGGCGGTGTTCCAGATCGACCAGAAAAACCTCAAGACCCAGTCGCCGACCCAGGCGGGCTGCGCGGTTCTGACCTGCTACGACGCTGCCGGTCTGGTACGCAGTCAGGGCATCGAGATGGAACTGCAAGGCGCGCTGACCGAGAACTGGCAAGTCGGCGCAGGCTACACCTACGCTCGCACCCACTACCTCAAGGACGCCGATCCGGCGAACAAGAACCAGCAATTCAACACCGATACACCCGAGCATCTGTTCAAGGTGTCGACGGTCTATCGCCTGCAGGGCGCACTGGAGAAAATGCGCGTCGGTGGCAACGTCTACTGGCAGAGCCGCATGTACAACGATATCGCGCTCACCGATGGCAGCTATCGCCTGGAACAGGGCAGCTACGCCGTCGCCGACCTGATGGCGGGGTATCAGGTGAGCAAGAACCTCGACTTGCAACTGAACGCCAACAACATCTTCGACCGCACCTACTACACGGCAATTGGCGCAAGCTCAGTCTGGGGCTCCACCG
The DNA here is from genome assembly GCF_017833005.1 of Pseudomonas sp. PvP027. NCBI lineage: Bacteria > Pseudomonadati > Pseudomonadota > Gammaproteobacteria > Pseudomonadales > Pseudomonadaceae > Pseudomonas > Pseudomonas sp. PvP027. Next base: position 1,360,178 of record NZ_JAFIBK010000001.1, read on the forward strand.
ACGTCTACGGCAACCCGCGCAGCTATGCGCTGACGGCCAAGTACAGCTTCTGAACCTGAGCCACGCTGCTACCGGACATGCTCGGTAGCGGCGTGGTTACCCAAGCGGTTGCGCACCGCCTTCCAAGCCAAACGCCTTCGCCATCCCTCCTGCTCCTTTGGGCGTCAGCTTCACTGTTCTGGAATCCAGATGGCGGCTTACCCATCCACGCTTGAGCATCAGTTCCAGCAGCGCAGCGCCCAATGCGCCGCCTATATGCGAGGCGCGTTCACTCCAGTCCAGAGAGGCATAGGCATTCTTCGGTGGCGTACGGACTTTATTCGACGGGCCTGAAGGCGACGTGATGATGCTGGCACTCACTGCCAGTATTCAGGCGGCAGCGATACTTGCGCTTATCAGCACGCGACCGCATTAAACAACATAAAAAACGTAAAACAGAGTGAACACTCTGCTTTTTAAAAAGACGATTAATGTCTATAAAACATAGAAAATCATAAAAATATTGTCCATAAAATTAACTTTATGAAATATAAACAACATAAAAATCATAACGCCGCTATATAAATTTACTCTAAATCAAATATATAAAATTGCTTTCGTGTATTTTACCGTTCAGCAATTTTCTGCTTGTTACGCACGCCTTGAATGAACTGTCAGCGGCCCTGAGCCGCCGACTTGCCTGTCTGCCTGTTTCATATTTCTGTTTGGAGATTCTCCCGATGGCCAGCCCCCTGCTGCCTGTTGTTGCCACTTTACTGATGTCCCTTGCCGCCCTCCCGGTGTCTGCCGCTGACAGGCAGAACCCGCTGCCATCCACGTCGAGCGAGCGCCGCGCAGAAGTCGACGCCCAGCGCGAGCAGATCACCGGTGCCGACGTTGCCGCACAGAAAACGCCCAATGGTGCGCAAACGGTGGTGGATGCACCGATCGACACTGCGGACGCTCCTGCCGGCAATGAAGACCACTGAGTGACCCACTGACTGCAACCGATCAACCCATGAATGACGTAAGGAACAACTCCGTGTCCATGATCAAACAAGGCCTGGGCCTGAGCCTGTTGGCGCTCGGTATCGCCCAGGCAGGCAGCGTATTCGCTGTCACGCCGATGACCGGCAATGAAGTGGAAGCGCGCGTAGGCGCGATGCTGGACAACATGACGCAATCGGAAAAAATCAATTTTTCGCGCGTTGACGACGGCCGCATGATTCCCAAGCTGGACAAGTTCAACCTGCAGGGCACGGTCGCCTATGACTCGGCGATGGGCGTACTGGTCGGCGGCAAGACGTTCGGCGCGCAGTACCCTTCCCCGTCAGCACTCGCGGCCACCTGGAGCATTAACCGGGCCAAGGAATTCGGTCTGGCCATCGGCTACGAAACCCGCATCGCAGGCGGTCAGCAGATGCTGTCGCCAGCCATCAACCTGTACCGCACGCCGTTCAACGGCCGGGCGGCTGAGTACATGAGCGGGGAAGATCCGTTTCTCGGCGCAGTACTGGCCCCTGCCGTCACCAACGGTATCCAGGTTCAGGGCATCCAGGCGGCCGCCAAGCATTACCTGATGAACGAGCAGGAAGCGAACCGTCATTATCTGGATGTGAAGATCGACGAACGAGCGATGCAGGAGCTGTACCTGCCGGGCTTCGAGTCGCTGGTCAAGAACTCGAATATCGCCTCGATCATGTGTGGCTACAACAAGATCAACGGCGAATACGCGTGTGAAAACCACCACCTCATCACCGATATCCTGAAAGGCCAGTGGGGCTTTCAAGGTAACGTCATGAGCGATTTCAACTCGGTTCAGGACGCCTTCAAAGGTGCCTGGGCCGGTACCGATATCGACATGCCCAGCGGCCTTCAGTTTACCGAAGCCAAACTGCTGCCTTATGTCTGGAATGGTCAGTTGCACCAGAACGTGATCGACGACAAGGTGCGCCGGAACCTGAGGGCACTGGTCAGCTACGGCTTTGACAAAGGGATCAACAAGGCGCAGCCACTGGAGCATCGTGAATACGGTCAGCTGGCGGCCTTGAACGTGGCCAGAGAATCGATCGTCCTGCTGCGCAACGAGCCAGTGGACGGGCAGAAACCTCTGCTGCCATTGTCCAGAAACGCAAGGATCGCCGTCATTGGCGACATGGCCATGCAGCCACCGACCGCGCCGTTCGGTACCGCCTATTCGGCACCGGCCAGTTATGTCACCGAAGTGAGCGGACTGAAGCAACTGGCGTCTAGCCCATCCAATGTGGACTACCTGCCACAGATGAGCCTGAACCCTAAGTCATCGGTCTGGTATCAGCCTGGCAGTGACCAACAGGCGATCAGCAATACCGGCGTAAAAGCCGAGTATTACGCCAACACCTCGCTGTCCGGCGATCCGGTTGCAACCCGCATCGAGCCGGGCGTCAATCTGGACTGGATTACCAACACCAACGTCACTGATTACGGCAGCAGCGCGGTCAATGGCTACAGCCCTTCAGCCGGTTCGTTCTCGGCCCGTTTCACTGGCAAGATCAAACCGACGATCACCGGCCCTCAGGTGTTCAAGGTCCGTGCGGACGGTGCCTATAAACTCTGGATCAATGATGAACTGGTGCTCGAGGACGAGGGTTCGCAAGTCTCGTTCGATCTGATTCCAGTGGTTCCGCGAACGGTTAAAACGCTGAACCTCAAGGCCGGTACCGAGTACAACGTGCGTCTCGAATACCGCCGGCTCAAGGGCAACTTCACCCCGGTACTGGGCGGCATGAACGGCGTGCAGATGAGCTGGGCATCGTTGCGTCCACCGAAGAACCTAGGGGATTACGACGCTGTCGTGGTAGCCGCCGGCAACAACTTCGAATACGAGGGTGAGTCGCTTGACCGTCCGTTCGAACTGCCGCAATTCCAGTCCGAGCTGATCGGCTTCATTCAGAAAGCCAACCCGAAAACCATCGTGGTGCTGCACGGTGGCGGTGGCATGGACATGCAGCCGTGGGCTGACAAGGTAGCCGCGTCTCTGCATGCCTGGTATCCAGGGCAACAGGGCGGTCAGGCACTGGCTGAGATCCTCTTCGGCAAGGTCAATCCGTCGGGCAAGCTGCCGATCACGCTGGACAAGAAGGCGCAGGACAATCCGAGCTACGCATCGTACTCGAACCCGGTGCCGTACTATTTCAGCAGCCCTAACCCGCCTGTCGAGATGAGCTACAGCGAAGGTCTGTACCTGGGCTATCGCGGTTACGACAAGAAGCACACCAAACCGCTCTACCCATTCGGTTTCGGCCTTTCGTATACCACTTATGCGTACAGCGATCTGAAGCTGTCGAGCAACGTGCTGGCACCGGGCGCGACCATTCAAGCGTCGTTCAAGGTTACCAACACGGGTGACAAGGCCGGTTTTGAAGTGGCTCAGCTGTACGTGCAGCCTTCCAAGCCGCTGGTTGATCGTCCAGAGAAAGAGCTGAAGGGCTTTTCCAAGGTTTACCTGAAGCCTGGCGAAAGCAAGACCGTGACCATCGCACTGGACTCGCGTTCGTTCGCTTACTACTCAGCAAACTCGGTGAGCTGGAACGTTGATCCTGGCAAGTTCAAGGTGCTGGTGGGCAAGGACTCGGAAAACCTGACACTCGACCGCACGGTTGTAGCGCTGTACCCGGAAAAATTGACCACTCGCGACTCCAACCCGCTGCCGATCCCCCTGCGCAAGGCCGTACAGGTCAAGGCAGAACAGGCTTACTAAGCGACATTTCTCACGCGTCAAAGGCATCGGTGGTCGACAGGACCATCGATGCCTTCCTGGCAGCTCAATGTGCAGCCAGATCCCGCGCCAGTCGTTCGAGAAACCTGGCAAACCCCTCCTCTATCTGCACATTTCCTGGCGATCGAAGCCATTGAATCTGCATGCCATCCATCATGGCGGCGATCTCAAGGCTGATCTGCCTTGCGTCAATATCCGCTCGAATTTCGCCCTCCTCGACCAGCAACTTCAGATGCGCCTGAAGATGACCGTGCACAATCGCGAAACGCTCGCTGAACCAGCGGTGTGCAGGATGCGTGACCGACAGACTTTCAGTGTTGATGATCATCAGCGCCTGGCTGACCGCGGCGTCTTCGATACTGAAGCTCATGACCTGCTTCAGAAAGGACAGGAACCCCTGCAGAGAAGCGACCTGATCGGCATCCTGCAGCCGGCCGGCAATGTACTGGTCGCGATGTTCGAGAACAGCTTGCAGCAACACCAGTTTGGTCGGGAAATGGTGCAGCAGGCCGACCTGAGAGAGACCTGCCACTTTGGCAATGTTGGTCAGCGAGGCACCGGCGTAGCCATCACGGGCGAAGAGGGTCATGGCCGCCTTGATGATTTCGGCCTTGCGCACCTCGCCCTTGGGCAGGCGACGTTTGGCTGCTGGCTGCTTGGCTGCGCTGGGTGTACCGGAGCTGTTTGCATTGATGGACATACGAAGGGCACGTTTCGCATAACGAAAGGGTAAATCCTAGCATGTGCTCCGAAGAACCCCTGAAAAAAGGCTGCTCCGCAAGCACAATTCGCATCAGCTCATGAGCAATGTGCGCAGCTTGCAAAAAAGTCATTCCCCTGGCCTGAAGCCCTCTAAAGAAAGCCGCCCACAGGCCGATGAACACCCGGACAAATTGCCGTGCTTTTGGACACTCCCCTTCAATCAGCGCAGGACACAATGGCTGCTTTAAATTCCTGATCCCTCGAAACCCGATTCGTCGGCAGGTGTCCACTGACATGGCCGCTGTTACGCAGTCACGACAGGCCGTGAGTTCAAGCGCGAGAATGACCGTATGGTGGTCGTCATAGAAAGACCAGCATCAGGTGTAGCCTGTCGAGAGAAAGCAGTCCGCTCGCTGCGCCCCGCGGACGGGCAAATGCAGATCTGAATAACGACCGGATTCAACGTGCAAAGCAGGCCACCGGCAAGTGCCCGCCCATGCCAAACATAACGTGTGAGCGGGAGGCGCTCTGAAAGACCTGACTAGAGAAGAGCTTGAAGCGCAGATCGTGGACCTGCGCAGAATGCTTGAAGAAGCCGGCATCGACGCCGCAACGAATACCTGTCGACCCGCAGCCATCGGCCGCGAGGCACGCCAGCGCGCAGTTTTTGACAGCGCGATGGATTTCGCCATGATCCTGACCGATCGCGAAGGCATCATTACCGACTGGAACCCGGGCGCAGAGCAGGTTCTGGGCTGGAACCAGGATGAGATGGTTGGCCAGAGCGCCGAACGTTTCTTTACGCGCGAGGATGTGGCCAACGACCGGATCGACCATGAGATGCAGCTTGCGCTGAGTGTAGGCCGGGCGTCGGACGAGCGCTGGCACCTGCGCAAGGACGGCCAGCTGTTCTGGGCATCAGGCGAGATGATGCCACTCTACGATGAAAAGAATACGCACCTCGGCTTCGTGAAGATCCTGCGCGACCGCACGCCCGAACATCTGGCGGGCCGCGCGACCGAAGAAGCCCAGGAACGGCACCGGCTGGCCGCCAAGGCGACCAATGACGCGATATGGGATTGGGACTTTGCAGCCAATCTGGTGCTCTGGAACGACGCGCTGGAAGAGGCCTACGGCTACCCGTTGGCAACGCTGGACAAGTCCGGTGACTGGTGGATGGGCCAGATCCATCCCGACGATCGTACCCGCGTGTACAACTCCATTCATGCCGTGATCGATGGCAATGGCACTGCCTGGACGGATGAATACCGCTTTCGTCGTCTGGACGGGTCCTATGCCGACGTACTGGACCGCGGCCATGTGATACGCGATATCGACGGCCAGGCAGTGCGCATGATCGGTGCAATGCTCGATATGTCGCAGATGCGCAAGGCCGAAACGGCACTGCGCCAGAGCGAAGAGCGCTCGAGGGCCATGCTGGAGACCATCGAAGCCGCATTCGCCATCATTCAGGTCAAGTTCGATGCCGATGACAGCCCGGTTGACTACCGTTTCATCGAAGCCAACCCCGCCTTTGAACGTCAGGCCGGTGTCGATCTGCGCGGCAAGTGGGTGACCGAGTTCGCGCCGGACCTGGAGCGGTTCTGGTTCGAAGCCTATGGGCACGTCGCCAAAACCGGCGAGCCTGCCAACTTCGAGAACTATGCCAAGGCTTTCGAACGCTGGTTTGAAGTCAAGGCGGTGCGTGTCGGTGAACCGGCTGACCGGCAGATTGCGGTCATCTTCAGTGATGTGACTGCACGACGCGACGCCGAGGAGCGCTTGCGCACCAGCGAGGCCGTTGCACGCGAAAACGTCGACCGCGTTCAGCTCGCTCTGGCCGCCGGTGCAATCATCGGCACCTGGCACTGGGACTTGCCGACCGATCGCTTCACCGTGGACGAAGCCTTCGCCAAGGCATTCGGCCTGGATGCCGCGCTGGGCCGTGAAGGCCTGAGCCTGGAGCAAGTCATTGCCACTGTTCACCCTGAAGACAAGCAAAGCCTGATCAATGCGATCAATGCGGTCATCACCAACGGGCGTGTTTACGCCCACCAGTACCGTGTTCGTCGTACCGACGGGATCTACTACTGGATTGAAGCCAACGGCCGGGTCGACCGGGCCGAGGACGGCACGCCTTTGAGCTTCCCCGGCGTGCTCATCAACGTTGACGAGCGGCGCGCCGTGGCAGCCGAACGCGACCGTGCCACTGCTGCGCTGCGGGCACTCAACGACACACTTGAGCAACGCGTGGCATCGCGCACCACCGAACTCATGCAAGCCGAAGAGAAGCTGCGCCAGTCACAGAAAATGGAAGCGGTAGGGCAACTGACCGGTGGCCTCGCCCACGACTTCAACAACCTGCTGGCAGGTATTTCCGGCGCTCTGGAACTGATGGGTACCCGGATCGAGCAAGGCCGCTGGGGCGAGGTCGACAAGTACATCGTGACCGCCCAAGGCGCGGCCAAACGTGCAGCGGCCCTGACGCACCGGCTGCTGGCCTTCTCCCGACGCCAGACCCTGGACCCGCAGCCGACCGACGTGAACAGGCTGATGAAAGGCATGACCGACCTGATCCAGCGCACCGTCGGCCCCAGCATCGTGGTCGAGACCATAGGCGCCACGGAGCTGTGGCCGACACTGGTCGATGCCAGCCAGCTGGAAAACGCGCTGCTGAACCTGTGCATCAACGCCCGCGATGCGATGCCGGACGGCGGCCGCATCAGCATCGAGTCGAGCAACCGCTGGATAGACGGCGATGTGGCACGCGCACACGATATGCCCGAGGGCCACTATTTGTCGCTGTGCGTGACCGATACCGGTACCGGCATGACGCCTGATGTCATCGCCAAGGCATTCGATCCCTTCTTCACCACCAAGCCCATTGGCCAAGGCACAGGGCTGGGTCTGTCGATGATTTACGGATTTGCCAATCAGTCTGGCGGACGGGTGCTCATTCAGTCGGAGGTCGGCAAGGGCACCGCAATATCGCTGTACCTGCCCCGCTACGAGGGTACTGCGGCCAGGGACGAAGGCGATGTGCACAAGGCACCGTTCGAGTTCACCCAGTCCGGGGAAACCATCCTGATCGTGGACGACGAACCCACGGTGCGCATGCTGCTCACCGATGCCCTCGGCGACCTGGGCTATACGCTGATCGAAGCCGCCGACAGCCTGGCCGGCCTCAAGCTGCTGCGTTCGGATGTGCATATCGATCTGCTTATCACTGACGTGGGTTTGCCGGGTGGCATGAACGGACGACAAATGGCCGATGCCGGACGCGAGGTCCGCCCGCATCTGAAGACCCTGTTCATCACCGGCTACGCGGAAAACGCTGCCATCGGTGATGAACAACTCGGGCCAGGAATGCGCGTGCTGACCAAGCCGTTTGCAATCGATGCCCTGGCCGCCAGAGTCCAGGAACTGATGAGTGTCTGAGTAAACGGCCCGGTGCAACTCTGCCCCGGGCCGTCAACATTGAGCGCTGCGCAAACCCGGTGCTAACATGCGCGACCGCCATGCAGGCAAGGGAATAACCGGGTCATGAGCAGTATCCGCGAGCGCAACAAAGAACTCATCCTGCGCGCTGCCAGCGAGGAATTCGCCGACAAAGGCTTCGCCGCCAGCAAGACCAGCGATATCGCGGCCAAGGCCGGTGTCCCCAAGCCCAACGTCTATTACTACTTCAAGTCCAAGGAAAACCTCTATCGCGAGGTGCTGGAAAGCATCATCGAGCCCATTCTGCGTGCGTCGACGCCCTTCAATCCCGAAGGCGTACCTGCCGAAGTCCTGAGCCGCTATATCCGTTCGAAAATCCAGATTTCCCGCGACCTGCCCTTCGCCTCGAAAGTGTTCGCCAGCGAGATCATGCATGGCGCTCCGCACCTGACAGCGCAGCAGATCGAACAGCTTAACGACCAGGCCCGGCACAACATCGAATGCATCCAGGCCTGGATCGACAGCGGACAGATCGCCCCGCTCGATCCTCACCACCTGATGTTCACCATCTGGGCCGCGACCCAGACCTATGCCGATTTCGACTGGCAGATCGCAACGGTCACCGGCAAGGCAAAACTGCAGGACACTGATTACGAGGCGGCAACCCGGACCATCCTCAGGCTGGTGCTCAAAGGCTGCGAGCCGGACCGCTGAACCCACCCGGATTTCCTGCAGACGCAAAAAACCCGCCGAAGCGGGTGGTTTTGCAACATGACCATTCCGACATCCTGTCAGTAGCCTCCTGGCAATGGTCGATCGTCCCTGATCACTGCGGCGTTCCTTCGCTGCAGCTGTTGAATTGGATCCTACATTCACCGAGGGTCAGTCGATAGAGCCAATCGCGCCTGTTGCTGTAAGCCTTTTGCCATACCCGTGTACGCCGCTAAAAAATGTGACCGACCGCTCATGTTTGGACGTGACGCGCCGAGATGCTTGAAAGACCCTGAATCGCGCGCCGCGCGAGCCAAAGTCATCAGAAGAAAAATAATGCAAGGGATGCCGATCATGAGTATGCGCAGTTTGTCCATCAGTCGCCGTCTGTGGCTGATTCTTGTGGTTTCAGTGCTGATGCTCTTTGTCCTCTCGGCGACACTGCTCAGACAGCTGCATACCGACCTGTATCAGGCCAAGGCCGAGAAAACCATGCATGTGGTGCAGACGGCCAGCGGCATCCTGTCGTTTTATCAGGGGCTTGAAGCCGCGGGCGGCATGACCCGCGAGGCTGCGCAACAGCAAGCCTTGAAAGAGATAAAGAGCCTGCGTTACAGCCAGAGCGACTACTTCTGGATCAACGACCTGCGCCCGGTGATGATCATGCACCCCACCAACCCCAAACTTGAAGGTCAGGATCTGTCGACCATCAAGGACCCGGACGGCTTTGCGGTGTTCAACGAAATGGTCACGCTGGTCAAAGCCAAGGGTGCCGGCATGGTGAATTACCGCTGGCCCAAGCCCGGTGCCAGCGAGCCGGTGAAAAAGACTTCTTACGTGCAGCTGTTTCAGCCATGGGGCTGGATTCTGGGGTCCGGCGTATACGTGGATGACGTGGCGGCAGAGTTCAAGACGCAGCTGTGGAATGCCGGGATGTTCATCGCCGGCATCGTGCTGGTCATGGTCTTGCTGCTGGTGATGATCGTGCGCAGCATTGTGCGCCCACTCAGAGCGGCCGTCGGGGCAATGGCGAATATCGCCAGTGGCGAGAGTGATCTGACCCGCACGCTGGAAACCCACGGCAAGGATGAAATCACTGAGCTGGGTACGCACTTCAACGCCTTTGTCGCCAAGCTGCGCAATGTCGTCGGTCAGTTGCAGCACTCGGCCGTGGCGCTGGGCCAGGCGTCGACTGATCTGGGCAGCGACGCCGAACAGGCGCAGAACCGCAGCGAGAAACAGTCGCAGCAAATGGACCTGGTTGCCACGGCGGTCAACGAAGTGACCTACGGTGTGCAGGATGTAGCCAAGAACGCTGAGCATGCCGCCAGCGAAATGCGCGCTGCCGAGTCGCAGGCGCAACAGGGCCAAATCAATATCGATAACAGCCTGCGCCAGATCGAACACCTCTCCAGCACCATCGGTCAGGCCGTGGAAGTGATGCAGAGTCTGGCCAGCGAGAGCACGCAGATCGGCAGCGTACTGGAAGTGATCAGTTCGATTGCCGAGCAGACCAACCTGCTGGCGCTGAACGCTGCCATCGAGGCGGCGCGCGCCGGTGAACAGGGCCGAGGCTTTGCCGTGGTGGCCGACGAGGTGCGTCTGCTGGCCCAGCGCACGCAGAAGTCGACCGCAGAAATCCAGTCAATGATCGAACGCCTGCAAAAGCATTCCGATGCCGCGGTCAGGGTAATCGGTGACAGCAGCCGCTCCTCGCAGTTGACCATAGAGCAGGCCAATCAGGCCGGCCAGAGCCTGACCTCCATCAGTCAGGCGCTGCGCAACCTCAACAGCCTGAATGCTTCCATTGCCAGCGCCACCCTGCAGCAGACGCACGTGGTGGATGACATCAACCAGAACGTTACCCAGGCCGCGCAACTGTCCCAGAGCACCGCACTGGCCGCCGAGCAATCGACCTCGGCCAGCCTGCACCTGCGAGGGTTGAGCGAAGAGTTGAACACCTTGTTGAAGCAGTTCCGGGTGTAAATCTGCAGTGCGATTGGCGGGCGCAGGGAACCTCGTGCGCCTCTTGTTGCCTGAGACCTGCTTATTCAACCGCTCATTCAGCTGCTTATTTATTTGCAGGGGGTCACATGCGCACACTGGAGCTGGCAGGCAGAACCGTACCAGTGCTGGGTCAGGGCACCTGGCACATGGGTGAAAAAGGGCATCAGCGCTCGGCAGAAATCGCCGGCCTGTGCCTCGGTATCGAACAGGGCCTGACCTTGATCGACACCGCCGAGATGTACGCCGATGGCGCTGCCGAGGAAATTGTCGGGCAAGCCATTGCCGGACAGCGGGACAAGGTATTCGTGGTCAGCAAGGTCTACCCGCACAACGCCAGCCACGCCGGTATTCCGACCGCGTGCGAGGCCAGCCTGCGGCGAATGAACACCGATTACATCGACCTGTACTTGCTTCATTGGCCCGGTCAGTACCCGCTGACCGAGACGGTCGAGGCGTTCGAACGTCTGCGTGAAGCGGGCAAAATCGGCGCCTGGGGTGTTTCCAACTTTGATGTGCCGGACATGATCGAGCTCAACAACCCGCGTTGTGCCACCAATCAGGTGCTCTACAACCCGGAGCAACGCGGCATCGAGTTCGACCTGATGCTGTGGAGCGCGGACCGTCATCTGCCATTGATGGCGTACTGCCCGATCGGCCAGGCTGGCGATCTTCTCTACCACCCTGCCCTGCACGAAATCGCCAAACGCCACGATGCAACACCGGCGCAGATTTCCCTGGCGTGGGTGCTGCGTCAGGACAACATGATCGCCATTCCCAAGGCGACCAACCCGGAACACATTCGTCTGAACATCGCTGCCGAGCAGATTCGCCTGACCGAGCGCGATCTGGCCGATATCGATCTGGCATGGCCCGCGCCCACTCGCAAGGTGCCGCTGGCGATGGTCTGACCGCTGTCGATGCTGTAGCGAGCTGTCAATTGACTGAACGGCTGCACACGCAGCCGCTTCCCGCTATGACAGATGACACACCCGGTAACAAGCTGTCACAAATATGAAATAACGCCTTGTCATCATGCGGCCTTCGCCTCCCTGCCCGGGCCAGGCCGCACGTGGACAGCCATGAACCACAGTATCGCGCACCATCATCAAGACTCCGACCTTTTCGGTCTGCTCTACGGCTTTCGTTTTCGCCACGGTGAAAGTGGCCAGGAAATCGGGTCAGCCGCCGCGCTGGATTACCTGCAAAACCCTCCCGAAGAGAACGACTTCATCTGGCTGCACCTGAACCTCTCGCACGCGGCCTGCGAGCGCTGGATGAAAACCCAGCTGGATCTTCCGGAAGAATTTTTCGAAGCATTGCACGAGGGCTCGCGCTCGACGCGGATCGAGCACGTGGACGCCACGTTGATGGCAGTGGTCAACGATGTTGTGTTCGACTTCAACAGACTCTCGACTGACATCTCCACCTTGTGGGTCTGTGCCCGCCAGCGTTTGCTGGTCACCGCCCGGCTGCAGCCGCTGCGCTCGGTGGACAAGCTGCGCTCGGCGGTCAAGCGCGGCGAACAATTCGACTCACCGCTGGAGCTCCTCGCCCACCTGCTGAGCGACCAGGGCGAAGTGCTGACGCAGTTCCTGCGCAAGACCAGCGTCAACGTCGACCGTATTGAAGACCAGTTGCTTTCGCAACGACTGAGCAATAATCGCTCCGAACTCGGCGCCATGCGCCGCGTGCTGGTACGTCTGCAACGCCTGCTGGCGCTGGAACCCGGCTCGTTGATGCGCCTGTTGCATAAACCTCCGCAATGGCTGCGCGAGCAGGATGTCCAGGCGTTGCGTCAGTCCATCGAAGAATCCTCGCTGGTGATCAACGACCTTACCGCGCTGGGCGAGCGCATCAAACTGTTGCAGGAAGAAATTGCCGCCAACCTCAACGAACAGAGCAGCAGAACCCTGTTTACCCTGACCGTGGTAACTGTTCTGGCATTGCCGATCAACATCGTCGCCGGCTTTTTCGGCATGAACGTGGGGGGCGTGCCGCTGGCGTCTGACCCTGAAGGTTTCTGGATTTTGGTGGCACTGGTCGCGACCTTCACCTTGGTCGCCGGGCGCTGGGCATTCCGCAAGCGCGGCGATTACTGAATCAGCAGCCGTACACGCCGGTTGTCAGAAAACCGGCGCAAAAGCGCAATCAATTGTTACATGTCTCACCGCTGTCACATTTTGCAATGACCATGTCAATATTCTTTCAATCCAGGATTGCGAACATGGCTACAAACGCACTGTCTCCGGACGCTCTCGGCAAGGCGAGCCTGTCAGCGAGTCAATTCGGTCGCAAGCCCAGCCGAATGACCATGATACTTTTCTTCACCATACTTATCGCAGGCTTGCTGTTCACCGGCTACAGCCTCAAACAGGACGTAGACGACATGGGCACGGTGGTCACCACCTGGACCCCGTTCGTGCTGTTGGGTGTGGCGTTGTTGATCGCGCTGGGATTCGAATTCGTCAACGGCTTTCATGACACGGCCAACGCGGTCGCGACAGTAATCTACACCCACTCCCTGCCGCCCGGCTTTGCAGTGGTCTGGTCGGGTTTTTTCAATTTCCTCGGCGTGATGTTTTCCAGTGGCGCGGTGGCGTTCGGCATCATCGCTTTGCTGCCGGTGGAACTGATTCTGCAAACCGGCTCATCGGCAGGCTTCGCGATGATCTTCGCGCTGTTGATCGCGGCGATCATCTGGAACCTGGGCACCTGGTGGCTGGGCCTGCCGGCGTCCTCGTCGCATACACTGATCGGCTCGATCATCGGGGTCGGCATCGCCAACGCCCTGATGCACGGTCGCGACGGCACCAGCGGTGTTGACTGGTCGCAGGCCACCAAGATCGGCTATTCACTGCTGCTTTCGCCACTGGTAGGTTTCGGCTGTGCAGCGTTGCTGTTGCTGGCCATGCGCATGTTCATCAAGAACCGCGCGCTGTACAAGGCTCCAGAAGGCAATGCGCCGCCACCGCTGTGGATTCGCGCCATGCTGATTGTGACCTGCACCGGCGTGTCGTTTGCGCATGGCTCCAACGACGGGCAGAAAGGCATGGGCCTGATCATGCTGATTCTGGTCGGCACCCTGCCGATGGCTTATGCGCTGAACCGCACCATGCCCGCCGAACAGGCTACCCAGTTCGCTGCCGTGGCTGAAGTAACCCAACAGGCGTTGATCCGCAGCGTCCCTCAACCGGCCCCCGGGGATGCGCGCAAGACGCTGTCGGATTACCTGGTCAGCAAGGAGGCGAGCCCTGAACTGATCCCTGCGCTGGCGGTGATGGCTGGCAAGATCGGCGATCAGGTCGCCAGCTACGGATCGCTCTCGAAAGTGCCTGCCGAAGCGGTGACCAACGTGCGTAACGACATGTACCTGACTTCGGAAACCATCCGGTTGATGGAAAAAAACAAGGTCGGCGATTTCGACGCGGACACCAAGACCAAGCTTGAAGCGTTCAAGGGGCAGATCGACAGCGCCACGCGGTTCATTCCGACCTGGGTCAAGATTGTCGTGGCCATCGCCCTGGGGCTGGGCACGATGGTTGGCTGGAAGCGTATCGTGGTGACCGTGGGCGAGCGCATCGGCAAGACGCACATGACTTACGCCCAGGGCGCGTCGGCAGAGGTCGTGGCGATGTTCACGATCGGCGCGGCGGACATGTATGGGCTGCCGGTATCCACTACCCATGTGCTGTCGTCCGGCGTGGCCGGTTCGATGGTCGCCAATGGCTCGGGGCTGCAAATGCGTACCCTGCGCAATCTGGCCACGGCCTGGGTGCTGACCCTGCCAGCGGCGATCCTCTTGTCCGGTTCGTTGTATTGGGTGTTCAGCAAGCTGTTCTGATGCCTGTGCATCCGCCCCCCGTTGACTATCGTGCCGACGCTCCGCGTCGGCATGCCGTTCGTGACGCTCTGCATCAACAATCTCTGATGCGAAAACAATGCTATGACTTACCCACCCTCCGCTGCCAATGAAGTGCTTTTCAACCGCGACGGCACTGACGACGCAGAGTGCGACGTAAGTGACGGCTGAGTCCTGGCGCTGATCCGGGGGTAGCCTGGCAGGACGCCAGGCTAGCCGCACCGGGCCATGGATGGCCCGTTGCGGCGCCCCCCGGATCAGTGACAGGGCGAAGGAACCCGACGAAGTCGGGCCGGAAACGGAGCGAAAGGCTTTGGTTACTTTGGCCTCATCAAAGTAACTCGCCGAGGGGCGAAAAGATGACCTGAGTCGAACGCCAACTCACCTGATGTCACAGAACCGCTGTGTGACGCAGAGCGTCATGAACTGCATGCCGACGCGGAGCGTCGGCACGATAGTAAGCTTATATCAGATCAGAGCCGGCCAGCGTCCAGCATCAGCGATCGTCCAGAGGCTCAGCGCACAGCCGGGTCAGGCGGCACATCGCCGTCCGCACTGGTGTCGATGCTCACGACCACCGACATCCCTGGCCGCAGGTGCTCAAGCATGGGCTGATCGGCATCGACCACGATGCGTACCGGAATGCGCTGGGAAATCTTCACGAAGTTGCCGGTGGCGTTGTCGGCGGGCAACAGGCTGAATTCCGAGCCCGCGGCGGGCGAAATTCTTTGTACGTGGCCGTGCATCTCATGGCCGTCGAGCGCATCGACGGTAAAGCTCACCGGCTGGCCCAGGCGCACGTTGGCCATCTGGGTTTCTTTCATGTTCGCCACGATCCAGCGCTGCTCGGGCACCAGCGCCATCAATTGCGCGCCTGAATTGACATAGGCACCAAGACGTACGCCAATCTGCCCCAACTGCCCGTCGCGCGGGGCGACGATACGGGTGTTGTCCAGGTCGATGCGCGCCAGTTCGATAGCCGCTTGCGCATTGGCGACCGAGGCTTCCAGCGAGCCACGGTTGACGATGACTGTCTGCAGGTCTTCACGGGCGATCTGCAAGACTGCCCTGGCTTCGGCAACGGCGGCATTTGCCTGCGCATCGGCAGCACGCGTGACATCGAGCTCGCTTTTCGAAACCGAACCGTCGGTCACCAGAGCCTGATTGCGCCGCAGATCGGCAGCGCTCTTGCGGCTCTGGGCGATGCTGTTCTGCAGTTCGGCCTGGCGCTGGCCGATGGTTGCCTCGGCACTGCGCCGTTGTTGCAGATTGTTGGCCAGCGAGGCCTTCTGCACAGCCAGTTGGGCATTGGCCTGATCCAGGCGCTGACGATAGATACGGTCATCCAGACGCACGAGCAAATCACCGGCCTTGACGAACTGGAAGTCCTGCACCGGCACTTCATAGACATACCCGCTCAGCTGCGGTCCGATCAGCGTGGTCTGGCCCTTGACCTGCGCGTTCTCGGTGCTCTCGATCGGGCTGGCAAACGGCGGCAGTTGCCAGGCATACAACACCACCAGCACCCCGGCCAAGGCGACGGCGCCGAAAATCACGGAAGACACGACGCGCTTGCGGGTCGAGCGCGGCTTGCTGGTCACCGGGGACGTCAACGGTGCAGGTGGCAGAGAACTGCGGGGGGCTTCGGTATCTGGGGTCTTGGATTCGGTCATGAAGATTTAACGCCGGAGTTGGATACGGTGGGCGAAGCAGCAGGTGCAACGGGTGCCAGCGCCAGAGGTTGAGTAGTCATTTTCAGCCACAGGACCCGGGCTGAAATCCAGATCATGGTCAGCACCGCAATCAGCGCGATCAGCATGAACACATCGTTGTAGGCCAGCACGTTGGCTTCCCGGGTCGCTGCAGTAGCCATCGCGCGGATACCCTGACTGTTGCGCAACGCCGGGTCGGCGATCACCGAGCTGTAACTGGCGCTGTAGCTCTGCAGTCGCGCCTGCACCAGCGGGTCGATGAGGGTCAGGTGTTCAACGACGTGGCTGGAATGAAACTTCTCGCGCACCACTTGAAAGGTGCCCAACGCAGCAGACCCGATCAGCCCGCCGATGTTCTGAGTGATCCCGAACAACACCGAAAAGCTGACCATGTTACGCGGGTTCGCCAACACCCCGCTGATCCCCAGTACCAGGGTGGGCCCAAGGAAGAACGTGCCGCCGAACGCCAACAGAAACTGGCTGAGGTACATGTTCGATTGGCGGGTCAGGTTGGTGGAATGACTGTCCATCCAGGCACCGATTGCCATCATCGCCAGGGAGATCAGCAAGGGTTTGATCAGATGCGCAGGGTTGATGGTCAGCGCGCTGACCGCCAGCCCCGAAACGCTGCCGAGCAACATCACCAGATACAAGGTATGCAACTGCTGACTGCCCATGTTCAGTGCCTGAAGAAAACCGACAGCGCCGACCGACTGTTCGGATAGCACCACACGAAACAGGATAACGGCCAGGCCCAGACGCAGAATCGCCCCACTGCCCAGCCAGCGAGTGATCAGCAACGGATTGCTGCGGTTATGCTCGATGGCCAGTCCGGCGCAGATCAGCGCAATCGATGCCGCTGAGGCGATACCAATCCACTGCGCTTCCAGCCACCATTCGATACGCCCCAACGACAGCACCGCACAGAACAGTGCGAAGCCGGTGGCCAGCAGGCCAAAGGTCAGGAAGTCGAGCTTCTCGAACGCTTTGAAACGATCGCCCGGCGGCAGTTTGAGCATCAGCACGCAGCCCAGCGAAAGCAACGCCATGCCCAGTTCGAACAGATACAAGCCACGCCATTGGGCAATCTGCAGCAAGTCTTCCGACACCAGCCGGGCCAGCGGCGTTGCCAGCTGGGCGGTGCCAATCCCCAATACCAGGGCCTTGAGCCGCCACTTCTGCGGGAAGGCCTGAATCATGTAATACAGCCCGAGGGTGCTGAGCGCAGCGCCGACCATACCGTGTGCCGCCCGTACAGCGATGGCCGAATCGATGTCGTTGACGAACAGGTGCGCCAGCGTCACCAGCGCGTACAGCACCAGAAACAGCTCGGTGAACGCGCGTAGACCGAACTGCTGGCGAAACTTCACCAGCAGCAGATTCATCGACACGTTGGTCATGATGTAGGCCGCTGGCAGCCAGGCGATGTCCTGCGAGGTCGCCCCAAGCGCGCCCTGCAGATACGGCAGGTTGGCGACCACCAGCGCATTGCCGAGGCCGCCAGTCAGCGCAACGATCACCCCCACGACGGCAAAAGCCCAACGCCGCGCAGTCGAATGCAGCGGCGTCGACGGCGAGCCGGGCATGGTCGGACGCTCATGGGCAGCCCACTCGCGCGGGGCATACTTATCGCTCATAAATGGCTGGCACGGGGACTTTCATGGGGTACACCTGAGGAATTCCCTTTTGTGACATTAATGACAGTCATAATACTCATCCGCCAGGCAATGATTCGCGTCGGTCATTCCGATACAGCGACGCTCAGACACCCGCGAATGCGCTAAAACAGTGGATATCTGAAACTTCAGACTATGCTTAAACGCAGTTTTGCTTTGCACATTTGCGCTGCTAGGATCTTCTGCGACGCTCGAAAGCTCGAATAAGAAAAAAGCGTAACCGAACAAGGAGTTCAGAATGAGTTCACAGGTTTCATCCGCCCGCCCGGTTCGACCATCCGCCAGCCGGGATTCGATCGTTATCGACGTGCGTAACCACATCGGACACTTGACCCTCAATCGTCCGGAAGGCCTGAACGCAATCGATCTGGACATGGTCCGCACACTTCGCCAGCAACTTGACCGCTGGGCCGACGACCCCTCGGTTCATGCAGTGGTCCTGCGTGGCGCAGGCGACAAGGCGTTCTGCGCCGGTGGCGATATCCGTTCGCTGTATGAAAGCCACAAGAACGGCCAGGATCTGCACTCTACATTTTTTGCCGAAGAGTACGAGCTGGACCTGGTCATTCACCGTTACCGCAAGCCGGTACTGGCCCTCATGGATGGTCTGGTGCTGGGCGGCGGCATGGGGCTGGTCCAGGGCGCCGACCTGCGCGTAGTCACCGAGCGCAGTCGCCTCGGCATGCCCGAAGTCGCCATTGGTTATTTCCCTGATGTCGGCGGCAGTTATTTTCTCTCGCGGCTGCCCGGCGAACTGGGTACCTGGCTGGGCGTGACCGGGTCACAGATCGGTGCCGCCGATGCGCTGTACTGCGGCCTTGCCAACTGGTCCATGAACAGCGAACTGCTGCCGCGCCTCGATCATATGCTCGATCATCTGAAGTGGAAGTCGACCCCACTCAAGGACCTGCAGGGTGCACTGGCCAAGCTGGCGACTCAGCGTCTGCCCTCCCCGCCGCTGGAAGCACTGCGCCACGCCATCGACCACTTTTTTGGCTTGCCGGATATCCCCAGCATGCTCGAACAACTGCAACAGGTGGTCATCGGCGACACCCGTGAGTGGGCGCTGGACACCGTCAGTCGAATGAAAGCTCACTCGCCGCTGGGCATGGCCGTAACCCTGGAGATGCTGCGCCGCGGTCGTCATCTGCCGCTGCAGGCCTGCTTCGCCATGGAGTTGCATCTGGACCGCCAATGGTTCGAACGCGGTGACCTGATCGAGGGCATACGCGCGCTGATCATCGATAAAGACAAGAAGCCGCAATGGAAACACGCCAGCGCGCAGGACGTCAGTGCCGCGCAGGTGCAGAGTTTCTTCAGCGGTCTGGAGAATTGAGCCGTGCACGACCTTGAATTGACTGAAGAGCAGGTAATGATTCGCGACATGGCGCGCGACTTCGCGCGCAATGAAATCGCTCCGTATGCCCAGGCCTGGGAAAAAGCCGGCTGGATCGATGACGCGCTGGTCGCCAAGCTCGGTGAGCTGGGCCTGCTCGGCATGGTGGTGCCGGAGCAATGGGGTGGCACCTACATCGATTACGTCGCCTACGCCTTGGCGGTTGAGGAAATCTCTGCCGCCGACGCTGCCACCGGCACGCTGATGAGTGTTCACAGCTCGGTGGGCTGCGGGCCGGTTCTCAACTACGGGACCGACGAGCAGAAGCATGCCTGGCTGGAAAAACTGGCCACAGGCCGGGCCATCGGCTGTTTTTGTCTGACCGAACCGCATGCAGGTTCTGAAGCCCACAATCTGCGGACCCGTGCCGAGTTGCAGGGCGATGAGTGGGTGATCAACGGCGCCAAGCAGTTCGTCAGCAATGGCAAACGGGCACAACTGGCTATCGTGTTTGCCGTGACCGACCCGTCGCTCGGCAAAAAGGGCCTGTCAGCCTTTCTGGTGCCGACCGAGAACCCCGGTTTCGTGGTGGATCGCAGCGAGCACAAGATGGGCATCCGCGCATCGGACACCTGCGCAGTCACCTTGAATAACTGCCGAATCCCGGCTGCGAATCTGCTGGGTGAGCGTGGCAAGGGCCTGTCTATCGCCCTCTCCAACCTGGAAGGCGGCCGCATCGGCATCGCCGCGCAGGCACTGGGCATCGCCCGCGCCGCCTTCGAAGCAGCCCTGGCGTATGCGCGGGAACGCGTGCAGTTCGACAAACCGATCATCGAACATCAAAGCATTGCCAATCTGCTGGCCGACATGCACACCCGCATCAACGCCGCGCGCCTGCTGACCCTGCACGCTGCGCGGCTGCGCAGCGCCGGGCAAGCGTGCCTGTCGGAAGCGTCTCAAGCCAAGCTGTTCGCCTCTGAAATGGCCGAGTGGGTGTGCTCCAAGGCGATCCAGATTCATGGCGGCTATGGCTACCTGGAGGACTATCCGGTCGAGCGTTACTACCGGGACGCGCGCATCACTCAGATATACGAAGGCTCCAGCGAGATCCAGCGCCTGCTGATCGCCCGGGAACTGCGTCATTATCTGGTCTGACGCAGAAGCCGCGCGATGCGGTATGCAGGGGGCAGCGCGTCAGGGCTTCACAAATCGCTCTCGCCCCAGCAATGTGACCAGCAAGGCCACCGAGTCGGCATTTTTGAGCATGATGTCGGTCCGTTTGTGGACGTCTTCGTAAAATACGTCACGCGCTTTTTCCAGCGTGCTCTTGCCAGAGATGCGCAAAATGGTCTGTTTTCCGTTGCCGTCCGTGCGCCTCAGGTCGCGCCATGAATCCTCCTCCAGCTGCTTGAACAATTTGTCGCGATCAGTCTGAAAGGACAGCGTCTTTTGCTGCTGATAAATCAGTTCATTCCTGATCCGCAGTCGATAGTTCGGTGCATCTTCAAGCAAGTCAATGAACGGGGCCTGCGAGTCCACATAAGCAATGTCGTCCGTTTTCAGCACCATATGCGATAACTCATGAATCAGGATCGCGGCCCGGTAATGCTGAGGAAACTTGAATTCCCCGGCCCGTTGCGCGCTGAGCTTCAATCGATAGGTCGGCAGTCGAAAGAACTGCTCCGTCAGAAAAATCCGTCGCGCCGGGTCTGCTTCAAACATGAACGCGCTGGCCGACTCGTTACCCATTCGATTGACGCCGATGACATAGCGTTTCGAGTCGATGGGCGACATCGAAGGGTCAATCAACTCCTGATACAGGTCGGTGACCGCCTTTTTAGTGACTTCACGCAGTCGATCGTCGGGCACCTTCTGTGCAAAAAAATCGCTTAATATTTTTTCCGCACGCGGATCCAGCGTGTTGTCCGGCAAGCGTCTGGTCAGGTTGTCCAAGGCGTTTTCCAGATAGCTGCGCGCCTGCAGGCAGGCATCTTCGATAGACTGGGCCATATCCCGGTGGCGATGACGAATCTCGGGCATGCCTCGAGCGCTGACAACCATTATCTCGTCAACCAGGTCGTCGACCAGGCTGCCTTCCATTCGGGTCAGCGCCCCACCTCCGCCGCGCAGCCCGCCCGGGATGTCCAGCCTCCATTGCTGATCCGCATCCAGGCTCACCGAGGGACCGATTTTGCTGCCCGACACGATGAACCAGCCATCTTCATCGGACAGCAACTCATAGGTTTTCCCACCGATGGCTGCATACGACCTGCCGGTAACAGGATCCCGGTAGACGCTTAACAGCTCGTCGCGCTGCAGCGTGTACAAGGCCATGTCGTGAACTTCGAACTCGCGTAAGCGCTCCCGTATCTGTTGTGTCAGGGAGCTGTTCCCCCAAGAGAACTCGAACGTATCAGCGCCCTCGATCAATTGCACCAGCGGGTCGGGCGACGTGGCGTCATCCACCAGAGTACTGTTCTCTCGAGCTGTCAGGGATGCGACTTCCGCAGGGTTCTGTCCGGAAGAAATCATCACGCTCAGGGCCGCCATGAACTCCGAAATGGCCTGCCCCCATTGCTGATCCGTTGCCGAGATGAGTGACAGATTCAACAATGTCTGTCCCTGAATGATGCCAATCAGTGCCCCCAGGCGTCCGGGCATGAGCGCCATGAATTGCTCTGCGCCCAGCGTGAACAGGTACTGCGTCGCCGCGCGGCGATGTTCGGCATTGGTGACGCTGTACTGCTTGACCTGCAGCTTCAGGATATCCACAGCGCCTTTGAACATCAGCAACAGGCAATTGCCCTCATAGGGATCGATGTGCACGGTGACAGGGGCAGGACGCTCAAAAGGTACGTCGAAAGAGGACTCGGCGCTGAAAGGCAGGTGTGGTTCCATGAAACCACCGTTGTCGTAAATCTTGCGCAAATCCGGGTCGATACGGTCCAGAATGTACGCTTGAAAATACGCAGAGGTGTGTATGTCCAATACCAGCGCAGCCTGATCTGCGTACTCCTTGAAGACGAATTCGTCATGCAAGGGCGCGTAAAGCACCCACGGTCCCGGCTGATTTTCCTTTGGCCCCATCACGTAGGTATTCAGTACCGCAGTCGGTTCCCAGCCCTCCTTGGCCGGTAGCAGCTTCAAGGGGCTGATGATTATCTGGCAGCCATTGACTGGCAGGCGCGCGACCGCATCAGGCATGGTCAATACGTTTTCGACAATCCGATACGCCTGCTCGGACAGCTCGTTTTTCAGCTTGGAGGTGAAGGCTCGCAGAATATCCAGCGAAGGAACCTGTTCGACGAACAGTTTGCGGCGTTCGATATAATCCGGCGTCGTCTCGGACAGCACCGAGTTCAGCATGCTGCGGTAACTCGCGGCGATGTCCAGCGACGCTACCAGTTCGCGTAGATACGCCGGTGTCAGGGCCGCGTTCAGCGGCGTGTCATCCTTTGAGGAGAGCAGAATGACCCCGTCCTGCCTGGACAGAAAGCGGTTGATTGCAAACTCCACCAGGTTTTCGCTGACGGTTTGGACTGCCGCAGGCACCGACTGGGGCACCTCGCCTGGTGCCACCGGGGCGGGAACATAGTGCGTCAGGGAAACACGCACATTTTCAGGATCAGGACGGGGCTCTGCGAAGTCCTTGTCGATCCTGCGTTTGAGCTGCTCAAGGGAATAATCGTAAAAGCTTGGAATATCGAACAGAAAGTCCTTCTCGCCGACACAGGTCACATAAAACCGTCGCAGGACCTCGACCAGAATGACCTGATCACGCTTCGACGCATCGCTGACCCATGAAGGTACGAGCGCCTTGTAAATGATGAATTGAATGGCGACTCCCAAGGAGTTGAGGGCCTGGCGATTTCGGTCATCCCGCTCTGCGGCACTCAGCAGGTTGACGAACAGTTCCGATGGCACCTGCCAGGCTATGGATTGCCGATAAAGATCCGCCACCGTGCGCTGTTGGCGCTCGACCTCGTCGCGCTGCAATGTCTCGATAAAATGCCCTTCAATGGGTTGCAGGACGACCTTGAGCTCAAGCGTCCCTCGACGGGTACGCTGGTCGAGTAACATGCGTCGGTCAGGTTCGGCGATTACCCCTGATACCTGCGAGCCCAGTTCTATACCTGCCAGTCGCCCGGCTACATACGCTTCCAGCAACTCCCGTGTTTCGAAACAGATGAGTCCCTGCTCCAGTATCCACAGGACGGGCTGGCTATCGGGAAGCCTGCCAGCGACCACAAAAGCATTGGGTACCTTGATGGCAGGCGCCTGCGGGTCGTACTCGACCGTCACCCCGAATGCATCGACGCGCGCCTCGCCCAACCCCTCCCGAAGTGCCGGCAACGGCCTGTCGATGACCTGCTGTATGTTGTCGATGAAAACCACAGGCAGCGTGGCCGTGCGCCTTTCAACCAGCAATTCGAGGCGTAGCGAGTACTCCCGAACCAGAGCTGATATCACGCCGGGATGCATGCTGGTGTCCCGTTGGCGAATCGTGCGTGAGTAGAACTCGCTGATCTGCGCCTCGAAGCGCTGGGCAAAATCTGCCTGCACGCAGATCAGTATCTGCTCAAGCAATGCCAGGGGCAGACGTTGCACAGGTTGACCCGCCACCGGGGTGATCTGTCCTGCGAGAACAACGCTGTCAGTCAGAGGAGCGCTTGCGTAACCGCACACCCGGTCCAGCGCCAGCGTCAGCACTGGCACCGGCTTGGCCTCAGCGACATCCGCCAATACCCAGAGCTTGCGGGCATCCAGAAGCGGACCGCCGATCAACGCCAGATAGAGGTTCAGCGCGCGATGCATGCAGCCATCTGCACCGGCATGCATGGCATCGATGCTGCCGAGCAAGGTGTCGAGCTTTTTCAGCTTGCCCATCCAGTTGTAGGACGGATCTGAAATCACGTTCGGCCGCTCACCGACACTGCTCTGGGCAGCGGGGCCCCAGACGCTGTCAAAGCCAAGCCGGTCCTGACGCCAGCGCCCTGCGTCGTGCATGTTCAATAGCCGACCATCGAGCAGCTTGCGGATGTCCAGTGCATCGTCGATCCGCGCCGGATTTTTTTCGGAGTGAAGGGCTGGCAGGTCAAGTACGTAGCGCAGGTCGCGCTTTTGCAGGGCGATCAGGGCATCGATGAACTCGCTGAAAAAGTCCTCGGTGAGCGTGTCATAACGCAGCTCAAGCTGACCTTCCAGGCTGATGACGGAATGATCGTTCAGCGATGAATAAAACAACAGCCCGGCGCGTGAAGGCCCCCTCAGCACATGCTCAATGGCCTGAGCCTGATCTCCAAAGCGCAGGAAGCCCGGCTGCGACGAATAGAGAAACGCCGCCGGTGACGCCTCTCCGGGGAAATCGATGAGGAATACGCCGACCAGCTTGACGGGGTCCTGGCCGGCCACGACGACTGATAACCTGCTGACCCTCGGCACCGGCGCAACGGGCGCGCCAGACTGCGAAGGCAGCAGGGTCAGCAGGCAGCGGTATTCAGCCTCGGTCATGGTGCGATGCGCCCTGCCCGATAACAGATGCTGGCGAAAGCACTCGACCAGCGCATCAGCGGTGAGGTCGCGGCGCGTGCGCCCGCCCTGCCCCTGAGACGTCCAATAGTCAGATAGCAATTGCTCATACGCAGTGCCGACTGAAGCAGCCGAGTCTGCCAGAGCATGATCGAAAACGATTGCCAGTGCCTCGGGCAACGCCACCCCCTTGGCATCCAGATAGCGACGTGTCTGGCCTTCCGGTAGAGCTTCGTAGGAAAACGCCTGCATGGCGGCATCGGCAAGGTACTGAGTCCCGATGACTGTAGACGCTGCCGGAGCAGCACCGGGCGCCGTGTGCACAAGCTGGACAGTCTGGGCAACGGCGTCGAGGCCCCTTTCTACCAGCACATCCTGCAAGGCCTTCCCTGTCGCCTCTCGAAGATCGGGCAGCGCCTCCAATCCGGCCGCCAGACGCTGCAGATGTCCGGCTTGCTGGCGCATGACCGTCTGCGTGCACGCGTCAAACAGCGAGCCCTCGATGCGCTGGCTCTCGACGATCGACACGGCAGTAATATCGTCGAATCGTTGCTGCAAGGCGCTGAACAGCGCACTGCGGCTCTCGAACTGCTCGATGCCGAAGGTCAGGGTACTGAGAAAGACCCGTGCCAAGGGGTTGGCTGCATCGCTGATGAACAAGGCTGCGGCCAATTCCGCATTAACGGGCAACTGGTCATTTATCAGCAGTCTGTCGACTCGGGGAACCGCATCGTTGGTTGGCTCGGTACTTTCGGCAGCCAAGAGCTGCAACCACGCACCGTCGTCACGGCTGATTCGGGACTGTCCGACGGCGTCATGAATGTCTTGTGTGAATCGCGCGCGCAGAGTGTCGCTGAAAAAATAGGGAGCTGCTGACATGTACTGTTTCCTTTGGAGGGCGCCTCTGCGCACAGCGCCCAGGCGCGTGACAGAGAAAAGGAAACAGCTTATGGGGATGGACCGAAGCGCCTGCGTTACATAAAGCAATAGATCGGCAGACGCGCTTCGTCAAAAAAATCAGTTGGCGGCAGCCCTGCCGTTCTTGTCGACCCAGGCAGCGAAGGCATCGATGAACTTCTGCAGGAAGGGCCTGGTTTTATCGGACAATGCGCCGGACTCGTCGAAAAAGCTCCCGGCACCGCCAAGATAGGCTTCGGGCTGCTGAAGGCACAGCACGTCCAGAAACACCAGCGACTGGCGCAGATGATGGTTGGCACCAAAGCCACCGACAGCACCCGGCGAGGCACTGATCACTGCGCCCGGCTTGCCGCTGAATGCACTTTTGCCGTAAGGACGCGAGCCCACGTCAATGGCGTTCTTCAGAGCACCCGGCACCGAGCGGTTGTATTCCGGCGTGACAAACAGCACGCCGTCGGCAGCGCCCAGTTGCTCGCGAAAGGTGGTGTATGCAGGCGGCGGTGAGTCGCCATCGATGTCTTCGTTGTACAACGGCAAGTCGCCGATCTCGACGAGATTCAGTTTCAGGCTGGCAGGTGCCAGTTCTGCCAGAGCAAGAGCGATCTTGCGGTTGATGGACTCTTTTCGCAGACTGCCGACCAACACGGCAATGGTATGAACCTGGCTCATGAAAATATCCGTCATCTGATTCAAGGAAAGGTTAGGTATAGAACAGAAGCCGGGTTTAGACGACCTTTGCGCCAGTCAATTCCCTACGCGCTTGAACAGCAGGGATTATTTTTTCCCTCAAAGGCAAACTCACCTATAGATCAGTGGTCTACTAGCCTCGATGGATTCGTAAACCAGCAGTTATATTCAGTTTCAGAGGTTACAGAGCAAATGGCTTCAGTTCTCGTCGGACAATTTCATGCCAGGGACGCCGAAGGTCGCGTTTATCCGGTTCATGAGTTCCAGGAATCGCAGCCGGATGCGGCGCAGGGCGGGCAACCGGTGATCACCTACAGACTGGCAATCGGCGACCGGGTCAAGCATTTGGGTGGTGAGGACTTTGAGCTGGTGCAATCAGGCATAAAGATCACCCGCACACCCACGTAACACCGGCAGCATTCCCGCTCAGGCTGCATGGCCAGCGGGAAGCTGTCAGTCCGAAAAGATCAGATACCAGAAAATTGCCGTTTCACGAGTGTTCGGATCGATGCCCCGATAGCGCATGTGATCCACCCCACCGACTACGTAGCCGCAACTCTCGTACAGCCTGCAGGCACCCAGATTATTGTTCTGCGTTTCCAGAACGATGCCCGGCAGATTGCGCTTGCGAGTCCAGAATTGCGCGGCGTCGAGCAATGAGCGTGCGACGCCATGACGGCGCGCCGACTCGTCTACTGCCAACTCGTCAATGTAGGCAAAGCCGCTCCAGTGAGTGCTCATCACGATATGACCGACGGGATGGTCATCCAGCCAGGCAACCATCACCGAACTGGTAGCGGCGTCGCGATGATCGGCAAATTCCTGAGAGTCGATGCCGTAATTCTTGCTGTACGGCTCGACCAGCTCGACCGGCCATGAATCCACGCGCTCGCCAATACGCGGCTGGGCATAGCCAAGCACTGTAAACGTGAATTCGCTGTTGAGGATGTAGTCCTCGAAGCATTCGTCTGCAACCCGAATGCTCAAAGCAGGATGTGCCACGTTCATGTCACCTTTGCCGCTTGCTGTCAGGAAGATGCCTGTGCTCCCGCTTCCAGCATCTGTACCCAGAGTGGAGAAGCACCGCAAGCCTTGGCGATGGTGCTCATACGCACTTCATGCTCGGCCAGCTCACTTTCAGAGGCGCGAATGATGCGGCAAGGCTTGCGATCGGCGGGCAGGCGGCGAATTTCGCTGCCCCGGTTGCCGGAGCCTTCGCCCGAGCCATTGCCGTCGGAGGCATTGCCAGCCAGCGACAGGCTGGTCTGCCCGCCGGTCATCGCCAGATAGACGTCGGCCAGAATCTCGGAGTCGAGCAATGCGCCGTGCAGCTCACGACCCGAGTTGTCGACGCCGTAGCGCTTGCACAGTGCATCCAGACTGTTGCGCTGACCCGGGTGACGCTCTCGCGCCATCATCAGGGTGTCGAGAATCGAACAGTGCTGAGTGATATCCGCCCTGTCCTGCGAACCCATCAAGGCAAATTCGTTGTTGATGAAACCAACGTCGAACGCTGCGTTGTGAATGATCAGCTGCGCGCCCTTGATGAACTCGAAGAATTCATCGGCGACTTCGGCAAACCGCGGCTTGCCGACCAGAAACTCGTTAGTGATACCGTGAACACCGATCGCGCCTTCGTCACTTTCGCGATCAGGTTGCAGGTAAACGTGAAAATGCCGACCGGTCAGGCGGCGACCGATCAACTCGACGCAACCGATCTCGATGATGCGGTGACCATCCGTCACCGGCATACCGGTGGTTTCGGTATCCAGGACGATCGATCTGTTATCCAGATTTTGCAATGCCATTGACTGTTGCCTCATGTACAGGCCGCGATTCTAGCACGCAGCGGCCGTTGCAAGCCCTTGTGCGTCTAGCCGTGCCGGATGCCACGCACTTCGTCGACGCCACGGTTGGCGAGCTGGTCGGCACGCTCGTTGCCAGGGTGGCCGATATGCCCACGCACCCACTGCCATTTCACCGTGTGGCGACTGACCTGTTCATCCAGAAGCTGCCAAAGATCGGCATTTTTGACCGGCTCTTTGGCGGCGGTTTTCCAGCCGCGCTTCTTCCAGTTGGCCATCCACTCGGTAATGCCTTTCATCACGTACTGAGAGTCGGTCACCAGCGTCACTTCGCAGGGGCGCTTGAGTTCCTCAAGCCCGCGAATCGCACCGGTCAGTTCCATACGGTTGTTGGTGGTATTGGCTTCGCCACCCCACAGCTCTTTCTCGACGCCCTTGCACACCAGCAGGGCTCCCCACCCGCCCGGGCCGGGATTGCCCTTGCAGGCACCATCGGTGAAGAGTTCAACACTATCGCTCATTACGACCTTTCCAGAATGATGGGCTTCATGTGCAGCAAGGCGTTATTCAAGCCTGATCCTGAGTATTGCGGCTGACCTTGGCCATCGGCATGGGGATCAGCTTGCCGATGGGGTCGCGGCGCACCTGGCGCAAGGGCCTGAGACCTACCACCAGTTTGCGCGCTACCAGTACGTAGAAGCCGCCACCAGGGCTCTGACGTCCCTCGCCAAGGCTTTCAAGCCCTGCAAGACGCGACTGCCATGCTGCTGAAGCAAGGGGCGGACGATAGCATCCGAAGCGCCGTTTCTCCAGCGCGAAGCCCAGCAGATTCAGCCAGTCAGCGACCCGCGAGGATGAAATGCAGCGTGCCTTGCGCAACGCATCCCGGGCGAAAACGTGGCGTATGCCCCAGGTGCTCCAGGGGTTGATGCCGATAATCAGCAAGTGCCCGCCCGGCCGCACGCTGCTGGCCGCTTCGCGCAGCAGGCCGTGGGGCGACAGGCAGAAATCCAGGCCGTGCTGCAGCACCACGACATCGGCCGCGTGCTCACTCAATGGCCACGCCTGTTCCTCACAGACGATCTCGACACCCGGCAACGGCGCACCGAGGCGTACATTGCGCTGCACCTGGGGAGCCACCGGCGGGGTTTGCGCCGATGGGCCGTAATGCACCAGATAGCCACCGAAATATCGCCCCAGTTCTTCGTCGAGAACGCGCCGTTCCTCTTCGAGCAGAAGCTGCCCGAGCGGCCCGGAAAGCCATTCGCGGGCAGCGCGGATCAATGCAAGCCACTCAGGATCAGCCTGAGCGAACGCTTCATCGGTCATGAGTTCTCCTCCAGAGGTGCTCGCATACAGCGGCAACAGACTCTAAGATGCACCATTGTCCGCCGCTATGCGAACTGCGCCATGATACAGATCCACGCCCTTCCTGCTTTCAATGACAACTACATATGGTTGTTACAAGACCTTTCGAGCCAGCAGTGCGCTGTCGTCGATCCGGGCGACGCAAAGCCGGTGCTGGGCTGGCTGGCGCAGAATCCCGACTACCGGCTGACCGATATTCTGATCACGCACCACCACAATGATCATGTGGGCGGTGTTGCGGAACTCAAGCAGTCGACTGCCGCCCGCGTGCTGGGCCCTGCGACCGAGACCATACCGGCGCGCGACATCGCGCTGGTCGACAATGACCGGCTGACCGTTCTGGGCCTGGAATTTGTGGTGCATGCGGTTCCAGGCCATACGCTGGGTCATATCGCGTTTTATCATGAAGACGCCACGACCCCCCTGCTGTTTAGCGGCGACACGCTGTTTGCCGCTGGCTGTGGACGGCTGTTCGAAGGTACACCGCAACAGATGCACGATTCGCTCGGCCGCCTGGCCGAGCTGCCGGACAGCACATTGATCTACTGCGCTCACGAATACACGCTGAGCAATCTGCGCTTTGCACAGGCCGTCGAGCCCGACAATGTCGATATTGCCGAACGCCTTGCGGAAGTGACCCGCTGGCGCAGCGAAAATCGCATCAGTCTTCCGTCAAATCTGGCACTGGAAAAACGCACCAATCCCTTTCTGCGTACCGGGGAAACATCCGTTAAAGAAAAAGCGGACGAACGGAGCGGCGGGCAAAACACCTCGCAAAGTGCGGTCTTTGCCTGCTTGAGGGCATGGAAAGATAAGTTCTGACCAGACCGTAAAACCGCAATAAAATTCTGAAAGGTTGACCGACGGCAGGCTGCTTCCTAGAATCGCCCGACATTTTCGTCTGGATGTACCCCCCGAACAATGTCGTCATCTACCAGCAAGCCTTCACATTCGGACGCATTGACTCGGTTGGCTCAGGCCATGGCTGTCACCGCGAGTGCCCTTCTGGCCGGTTGCCAGAGCACCGCCAGCGTCGACCCGGTCAGTAGCCATCGCGCGCCTAACCTGGCCGCCGGCATCAAGCAAAAACCGGTTTTTCTGTCTCACAAGCCTGCCACCCCTCTCGCACCTCCACAGGATGTCTGGGAGCGCATGCGTCAGGGCTTTCAACTGCAACAAGGCAACGATCAGAACCCCCGCATCGATCAGCAGCGCCTGTGGTTCGCCAACAACCCTTCCTTTCTGGAAAACGCTGGCGAGCGCGGCAGCCTGTACATGCACTACATCGTCGAGCGCCTTGAAGAACGCAACATGCCGCTGGAACTGGCCCTGCTTCCGGTCATCGAAAGCGCCTACAACCCGATGGCCGTTTCGCGCAGCCAGGCGGTCGGCCTCTGGCAGTTCATCCCGTCGACCGGGCGTTACTTCAACCTGCGCCAGACCAGCTTTTACGACGGACGTCGCGACATCCAGGCCTCGACCGTTGCGGCACTGGATTACCTGACCCGCCTGCACGACATGTTCAACGGTGACTGGCTGCTGGCCCTCGCCGCCTACAATGCCGGTGAAGGCACGGTGAGCCGCGCCATCGAGCGCAATGACAAGCTTAACCTGCCGACCGACTACTGGAACCTGCCGCTGCCGCAGGAAACCCGCGACTACGTACCCAAGCTGCTGGCCCTGTCCCAGGTGGTGCTATCGCCAGAAGCCTATGGCGTCAACCTGAACCCGATCGCCAACCAGCCCTACTTCGAAGTCGTCGAGCTCAACAAGCGTGTCGACCTGTCCAAAGTCGCCAGCGCCGCCGACATCGACGAAGACGAGCTTATCCAGCTCAACCCCGCCTACAAGAAGCGCCTGACCGTCGATGGCCCCCAGCACCTGCTGGTGCCCACCTCCAAGGCGCAACTGCTGACGGCCAGCCTGCTGACCATGAAACAGGAAGAACTGGTCGCCTGGCAGCCTTACCGGGTGCGTAAGGGCGATACCCTGGAAAGCCTGGCAAGTCGTTATCAGGTTACGGTCAGCTCGCTCAAGGGCAATAACAAGCTGTCCGGCAACCGCCTGAAGATCGGTCAGTCGCTGAGCATACCGGTCAAGCCCGGCATGCAGAATTCACAACCCGTGTTCGAGGCGCTGGCCAGCAATGACAAGCCGGCCCGGACGCGCACCTACAAGGTCAGAAGTGGCGACAACCTGACCACCATCGCGCAGGCCAACAAGGTTGATGTCGAGGACCTGCAACGCTGGAACAAGCTGACCGGCAAAAAGCTCAAGGTCGGGCAGGCGCTGGTCATGCAGGACACCAGCAAACCTGCCGGCAAAGCCGCCAGCAAGGCGGTCGCCAGCACCGGTGGCAAGGACGGCGAAAAGAAATCCATGCAGTACAAGATCCAGAAAGGCGACTCGATGTACCTGGTCGCCAAGCGCTTCAACGTCGAGATGCAACATCTCAAGCGCTGGAATCCACGTAGCGGGCAGGCCCTCAAACCCGGCCAGACCCTGACCGTTTACCTGCCACACTGATGATCCCGGCCACTTGCCCTTCGATAACCTTGGGGCGGGTGGCCGACGCAGCCCCGCCAGTGCCATCACCTGCAGTCTTTTTCCAGCAGGAACAAGCTGTTACTGTTAGCGACCCGAAAGCCCAAGCCGCCTGGATCGTGATACGTCCCTTCCTGCTAACCATCAGCCTGGCCTTGAGCTTCTGCGCCAACGCAGCCATCACTGAAAGTCATGGTTATGCGCAGTTTGGCGTTCTCAAGTACCCGGCCAGTTTCACTCATTTCGACTGGGTCAATCCCGAGGCGCCGAAAGGTGGCACCCTGAGAATGATGGCCTTCGGCACGTTCGACACACTCAACCCCTACACATTCAAGGGCAGCAGCCCGGTCTCGACCGGCAACTTCCTGCAGTATGGCGTCAACGAGCTGAACGAACCGCTGATGGTCGGCACAGGCCAGTACGACCCGTCCGGCGACGAACCGACATCCAGTTACGGGCTGATCGCCCAGTCGGTGGAATACAGCGAGGACCGCAGCTGGGTAGTGTTCAACCTGCGCCCGCAGGCGCGCTTCCACGACGGCAAGCCCATCACCGCCTACGACGTGGCGTTTTCCTACCGGACACTGCTCAAGGACGGTCACCCTCAATACCGCACCGCCCTGCAGGAGGTGCAGCGCGTCGACATCCTCAATCGTCATCGCATCCGGTTTGTTTTCAAGCGCTCAGGCAACCCGCTGCTGATCCTGCGCCTGGGCGAACTGCCGGTGCTGCCGCAGCATTACTGGAAAGACCGGGATTTCAAGGCGACCACCTTCGAGCCGCCGCTGGGCAGCGGCCCCTACCGCATCACCCGCGTCCAGCCTGGGCGGCAACTGGTGTTCGAGCGGGTCAAGGATTACTGGGGCAAGGACCTGCCGGTCAACCGGGGCAAATACAATTTCGACCGGGTCGAGGTCGAGTTCTACCGCGACAGCGACGTGGCGTTCGAAGCGTTCAAGGCGGGCGAATTCGACATCTACATCGAGCATCAGGCCAAGAACTGGGCCAATGGCTATGACTTCCCTGCGGTGGCCAACGGTCAGGTGATCAAGGCGCAGATCCCGCACCGCATACCGACCCAGACCCAGGGCCTGTTCATGAACACCCGGCGCGCCGCCTTCGCCGACATCCGCGTGCGCGAAGCCCTGGGGCTATTGTTCAATTTCGAATGGACCAATCGCACGCTGTTCAGCGACGCCTATGACCGCTCGATCAGCTACTACCCCAACAGCGAATTTTCTGCGACGGGCTTGCCGACCGGGGCCGAATGGCTGCTCCTGGCGCCCTATCGCGATCAACTGCCCGCCAGCCTGTTCACACAGCCGTTCACTCCTTCGAAGACAGATGGCGGCGGGATCCCGCGCGAGACCTTGCGCAAGGCCCTGAAGCTGCTTGCCGAGGCAGGCTGGACGCTGTCGGACAAGGGGTTGCTCAATGCCGACAAGCAACCCTTGCGCTTCGAGATCCTGCTGGTCAACCCCAACCTTGAACGCATTCTGCAGCCTTACATCGAAGACCTGCGTCGCCTGGGGATCAATGCGGGGCTGCGCACCGTCGACCGCGCCCAGTACAAACAACGTCTTGACCGTTTCGATTTCGACATGATTCTGATGACCCTGCAACAGACCCTGAGCCCCGGTCTGGAGCAGTGGCAATACTTCCATTCCAGTCAGGCCGCGATCAACGGCAGCAAGAACTACGCGGGCATCGCCAACCCGGTGATCGATGCCCTGCTGAACAAACTGCTGGCCGCACAGACCCGCGACGAACAGGTCGCCGCAGCGCGGGCACTGGACCGCGTACTGCTGTCGCAGCACTACAGCATTCCCAACTGGTATCTGAACAATCATCGGCTTGCCTATCGCAACCGATTCGCCATGGTCACTACCCCGCCCTACACCCTGGGGCTGCGTGCGTGGTGGCTCAAGACTCTGGAGAAGCCCCGATGAACCCTCTGCACTCCCTGCGCTCGCAGGCAGCCGGTCTGCTGCTGGCCAGCCTCGCCTGCACGGTACAGGCTGCGCCACTGCACGGCGTGACGCTGTACGACGAAGCGCCGAAATACCCGGCTGATTTCAAGCATTTCGACTACGTGAACCCGGATGCTCCCAAAGGCGGCACGCTGCGCCAGGCAGGCTTCGGCGGCTTTGACAGTCTCAACCCATTCATCAACAAGGGCGTACCGGCAGACGACATCGGTATGATCTACGACACCCTGGCCCGCTCGAGCCTGGATGAGCCGTTCACCGAATACGGGCTGGTCGCGGGCAAGATCGAGAAATCCCCGGACAACAGCTGGGTGCGCTTCTATCTGCGGCCCGAGGCGCGCTTTCATGACGGCCACCCGATCCGCGCCGACGATGTCGAATTCAGCTTCAAGACCCTGATGGAGCATGGCTCGCCCATGTACAAGGGCTACTACGCCGACGTCGACCAGGTCATCGTCGAAGATCCGTTGCGTGTGCTGTTCAAATTCAAGCACAAGGGCAGCCGCGAGTTGCCGTTGATCCTTGGCCAGTTGCCGGTGCTGCCCAAGCATTTCTGGGCTGATCGCGACTTCAGCAAAGGCAACCTGGACTTCCCGCTGGGCAGCGGACCTTACAAGGTTGCCGAGGTGAAGGCCGGCCGTTCGGTGAGCTATGAGCGGGTCAAGGACTACTGGGCTAAGGACTTGCCGATCAACAAGGGCTTCTACAACTTCGACGTACTGACCACCGACTACTACCGCGACAACACGGTCGCGCTGGAGGCCGGCAAGGCCGGGCAATTCGACTATTGGATCGAAACCAGTGCCAAGAACTGGGCGACCGCCTACGACACGCCCGCAGTGCGCGACGGCAGGCTGATCAAGGAAGAGCTGCCCAACGGCAACCCGACCGGCATGCAGGGTTTTGTCTTCAACCTGCGCAAGCCGGTGTTTCAGGACGTCAGGGTCCGCGAGGCGCTGACTCTGCTGCTGGACTTCGAGTGGACCAACAAACAGCTGTTCAACGGCTCGTACAGCCGCACCAAAAGTTATTTCGACAACTCGGAAATGGCCGCCAGCGGCCTGCCGTCCGCCGAAGAACTCAAGCTTCTCGAACCGTTGCGCGGCAAGATTCCGGATCGCGTGTTCAGCGAACCCTTCACCCTGCCGGTCACCGATGGCAGCGGCATGATCCGGCCGCAGCAGCGTCGGGCCTTCCAGCTGTTGCAGGAGGCGGGCTGGAAGATCGTCGACGACAAGATGGTCGACGCGCAGGGCAACCCGGTAAAACTAGAGTTTCTGATTGCCCAGACCGAGTTCGAGCGCATTCTGCTGCCTTACAAGCGCAACCTGAGCGACCTGGGTATCGAACTGGTGATTCGTCGGGCCGACGTGTCGCAATACATCAACCGCCTACGCTCGCGGGACTACGACATGATCGTCACGGGCTATCCGCAGTCCAGCTCGCCCGGTAACGAGCAGCGCGTGTACTTCGACTCATCCAGCGCCGACAACCCGGGCAGCCGTAACTTCATGGGCCTCAAGGACCCTGCGGTGGACTCGCTGGTCAACGGCCTGATCAACGCCGACTCACGGCAAAGCCTGATCACCCATACCAAGGCGCTGGACCGCGTGCTGCTGTGGGGCTTTTACGTCGTCCCGAACTGGCACATCAAGACCTGGCGGGTGGCTTACTGGAATCACCTCGACCATCCCAGGGCCAAAGCGCTTTCCGATATCGGCCTGATGACCTGGTGGGCCAAGCCGGATGTCAAACCGGTGACCGCAACCCCGTCAGCCCCTGATCAGGCCAAGCCTGCGAACGCGGAGCAATAACATGCTGGCTTATATTCTGCGACGGCTGCTGCTGATCATTCCTACCCTGCTCGGCATCCTGATCATCAACTTCGTCATCATTCAGGCTGCGCCCGGTGGCCCGGTCGAACAGATGATCGCCAAGATCGAAGGCTTCGATGGCGCCACCAGCCGGATTGCCGGAGGCGGCGCCGAAGTCTCGGTGGCCGGCTCCAACTACCGCGGCGCGCAAGGCCTGGACCCGGCACTGGTCAAGGAAATCGAACGCATGTACGGTTTCGACAAGTCGGCGCCGGAACGCCTGTGGATCATGATCAAGAACTACGCCACGCTGGATTTCGGCGACAGTTTCTTTCGCGATGCCAAGGTCATCGACCTGATTGTCGAGAAGATGCCGGTGTCCATTTCCCTCGGGTTATGGAGCACCCTGATCATGTACCTGGTGTCGATCCCGCTGGGGATTGCCAAGGCCACGCGCCACGGCAGCCAGTTCGACGTGTGGACCAGCTCGGCAATCATCGTCGGCTACGCCATTCCGGCGTTCCTGTTTGCGATTCTGCTGATCGTGGTGTTTGCCGGGGGCAGCTACTTCAACTGGTTCCCGCTGCGCGGGCTGACCTCCAACAACTATGACGAACTGAGCACACTGGGCAAGCTATTCGATTACTTCTGGCATCTGGTATTGCCGGTCACCGCGCTGGTGATCGGCAACTTTGCCACCATGACGCTGCTGACCAAGAACAGCTTTCTCGACGAAATCAGCAAGCAATACGTGACCACGGCCAAAGCCAAGGGCCTGAGCAACCACAAGGTGCTCTACGGCCATGTGTTTCGCAACGCGATGCTGCTGGTGATCGCCGGCTTCCCGTCAGCGTTCATCGGTATCTTCTTCACCGGCTCGCTGCTGGTGGAAGTGATCTTCTCGCTGGACGGCCTGGGCCTGATGAGCTTTGAAGCCGCGATCAACCGCGACTATCCGGTGGTGTTCGGCACGCTGTTCATCTTCACCCTGCTGGGGCTGGTGGTGAAGCTGATCGGCGACATCACCTACACCCTCGTAGACCCGCGCATCGACTTCGAAAGCAGGAAGCATTGATATGAAGCTGTCTCCTCTCAATCGCCGTCGCTTCGAACGCTTCAAGGCCAACAGGCGTGGCTGGTGGTCATTGTGGCTGTTCCTGATTCTGTTCGGCCTGAGCCTGGGCGCCGAACTGATCGCCAATGACAAACCGCTGGCCGTGCGTTATGACGGCAGCTGGTACTTCCCGGTATTCGAGCGTTACCCGGAAACCACCTTCGGCGGCGAATTCCCGCTGGAAGCCAACTACAAGAGCCCGTACATCAAGGAACTGCTCGCTGCGAAGGATGGCTGGACCCTGTGGGCGCCCATCCCGTTCAGCTACCAGAGCATCAACTACGACCTGAAAGTCCCTGCCCCGGCGCCGCCTTCGCGGGAGAACCTGCTGGGCACCGATGATCAGGGCCGTGACGTCCTGGCTCGGGTGATCTACGGTTTCAGGATTTCGGTACTGTTCGCCCTGACCCTGACCATCCTCAGCTCGATCATCGGCGTCATCGCCGGTGCCCTGCAGGGCTACTATGGCGGCTGGGTCGACCTGCTGGGCCAGCGCTTCCTCGAGGTCTGGTCGGGCCTGCCGGTCCTGTATCTGCTGATCATCCTCGCCAGCTTCGTACAACCCAACTTCTGGTGGTTGCTGGGCATCATGCTGCTGTTTTCCTGGATGAGCCTGGTGGACGTGGTACGCGCCGAGTTCCTGCGCGGCCGCAATCTGGAATACGTAAGGGCCGCGCGGGCGCTGGGCATGGAGAACGGCGCGATCATGTTCCGCCACATTCTGCCCAACGCGATGGTATCGACCATGACCTTTCTGCCGTTCATTCTCACCGGCGCCATCGGCACGCTGACAGCGCTGGACTTTCTGGGCTTCGGCCTGCCGGCAGGTTCGCCGTCACTGGGCGAACTGGTAGCTCAGGGCAAATCCAATCTGCAGGCGCCCTGGCTGGGCATCAGCGCCTTCGCTGTGCTGGCCATCATGCTGAGTCTGCTGGTGTTCATCGGCGAGTCCGCCCGCGATGCTTTCGACCCAAGGAAATAAGATGAACAATGACAATCTGATCGAAATCCGCGATCTGGCGGTCGAGTTCGTGACGGGCGATTCGCGGCAACGCGTGGTCGAGAACATCAGCTTCGATATTCGTCGCGGTGAAACGCTCGCGCTGGTCGGCGAAAGCGGCTCGGGCAAGTCAGTCACCGCGCACTCGATCCTGCGCCTGCTGCCCTACCCCATCGCCAGCCACCCGAGCGGCACGATCCGCTACGCAGGTGAAGACCTGCTGAAAGTGGAAGAGAAAAAACTGCGCACGATCCGTGGCAACCGGATCGCCATGATCTTCCAGGAGCCGATGACCTCACTCAATCCGCTGCACTCGGTGGAAAAACAGATCAACGAGGTCCTGGGCCTGCACAAGGGCCTGACCGGCAAGGCGGCCACCGAGCGCACGCTGGAGCTGCTTGATCTGGTTGGCATCCCTGAGCCACGCAAACGTCTCAAAGCGCTGCCACACGAGCTGTCAGGTGGCCAGCGTCAGCGTGTAATGATCGCCATGGCCCTGGCCAACGAACCCGAGCTGCTGATTGCCGATGAGCCGACCACCGCGCTGGATGTGACGGTACAGCTGAAAATCCTCGAATTGCTCAAGCAGTTGCAGGCTCGCCTGGGTATGGCACTGCTGCTTATCAGCCACGATCTGAACGTCGTAAGGCAAATAGCCAATCGAGTATGTGTCATGCAACGCGGTTGCATCGTCGAACAGGCATCGTGCGAAGAATTGTTCCGTTCGCCGCAACATCCGTACACCAGGGTTTTGCTCAGCGCCGAGCCCAGCGGCGGTCCTTCGACCAACCCCGCAGGTGCTCCGCTGCTTGAAATCGAGGACCTGAAAGTCTGGTTCCCGATCAAAAAGGGCCTGCTCAAGCGCACGGTCGACCACGTCAAGGCGGTGGACGGCATACGTTTCAGCCTGCCGGAAGGGCAAACACTGGGTATTGTCGGTGAAAGCGGGTCGGGCAAATCGACGCTGGGCCTGGCGATTCTCAGACTGATCGGCAGCCAAGGCACCATACGGTTCAAGGGCAACGCGCTAGAATCCCTGTCGCAACAGCAGATCCGTCCGCTGCGCAGGCAGATGCAAGTGGTTTTCCAGGACCCGTTTGGCAGTTTGAGCCCACGCATGTCGGTGGCTGAAATCGTTGGCGAAGGCTTGCGAATCCACGGCATGGGTACGGCCGCCGAACAGCAGACGGCGATCATCGAAGCACTCAGGGAGGTTGGTCTGGACCCGGATACCCGGCACCGCTACCCTCACGAGTTCTCCGGTGGCCAACGCCAGCGGATCGCAATTGCACGTGCACTGGTCTTGAAGCCGGCGCTGATTTTGCTGGACGAGCCGACTTCGGCCCTCGACCGGACCGTACAGCGTCAGGTCGTCGAGTTGCTTCGCTCGCTGCAAACCAAGTACAACCTGACGTATTTGTTCATCAGCCATGACCTGGCTGTCGTCAAAGCGCTGAGCCACCAGTTGATGGTGGTCAAGCAAGGCCAAGTGGTCGAACAGGGTGCAGCGCAGGATATCTTTGCCGCACCGCAACATCCTTATACACAGCAGCTGCTGGAGGCCGCCTTTTTGGCGCCGGTAGCTGTCGATTAACCTGAAGAGGAACAACACATGGGTTTTCTCGCCGGTAAGCGCGTCCTGATCGTCGGTGTCGCCAGTAAACTGTCCATCGCATCCGGCATTGCTGCCGCCATGCATCGTGAAGGCGCAGAGCTTGCCTTCACCTACCAGAACGACAAACTCAAGGGTCGTGTCGAAGAGTTCGCCGCAGGCTGGGGTTCGGGCCCTGAGCTGTGCTTCCCTTGCGACGTGGCCAGCGACGAAGAGATCAACAAGGTCTTCGAAGAACTGAGCAAGAAGTGGGACGGCCTGGACGTAATCGTTCACTCGGTCGGCTTCGCGCCGGGCGACCAACTCGATGGCGACTTCACCGAAGCCACCACGCGCGAAGGTTTCCGCATCGCTCATGACATCAGCGCCTACAGCTTCGTGGCCTTGGCCAAAGCCGGTCGCGAAATGATGAAGGGCCGTAACGGCAGCCTGCTGACCCTGTCCTACCTGGGCGCAGAGCGCACCATGCCCAACTACAACGTCATGGGTATGGCCAAGGCCAGCCTGGAAGCCGGCGTTCGTTACCTGGCCGGCAGCCTCGGCCCGGAAGGTACTCGCGTCAATGCCGTATCGGCCGGCCCGATCCGCACCCTGGCCGCGTCAGGCATCAAGAACTTCCGCAAGATGCTGGCTGCCAACGAAGCGCAGACTCCTCTGCGTCGCAACGTCACCATCGACGAAGTCGGCAACGCCGGCGCGTTCCTGTGCTCCGATCTGGCGTCGGGCATCAGCGGTGAAATCATGTACGTCGACGGCGGCTTCAACACCACCGCGATGGGCAGCATGGACGAGTAATACGGTAAACGCCGCTCCTCGCGAGCGGCATTTTCCCGCACTCGAAAAGAAGGCCGCTCAATGAGCGGCCTTTTTTGTTGTCCTGAATTAGCCGGCTAATTCACCTTGCCCCCCCCGAAGCCTTCAAAAATGGATGAAACTCCACATCAGGTATGAAATGCCTTTTCGCTGATCCGTGATATCTCTGGAACCTCTGATGTGATCATTAACCGATTTCCAGTGCACTGATCAGTCCGTCAGTCAGTGCGAACCTGAACCTTGCTACTGCAGGGCTTCCAGGAAATGTTCCACTGAGTCTCACCTTCACAATAACCAGCCCGTCGCTTTCCAGGCTCTCGACAGGCTCGACGGTATATTGATATTTGTGTTTCGCTGCTCGCTTCCACGCCTTGATCGCTTCAATCCCGCAGACCGTCACGCCCTCATCAGTGACACGAGCGTCATGGGTAAACAAGTCCTCCAGCACATCCACGGCTGCGCCTGCTTCGCTGGCAAGATATGCTTCAATGACCGGGTACCGAGTGATGTTCATCGAGATGCCTCATTATTAAATGACGAGGCACTCATGATCATCGCCAAGGGGTAGCCCCACAAGAACGCACGAAAAAGTAAGTGACAGCAATGAGCAATCGAACGCTGTATACACCCGACTCTGCTGCCGAAGATGTCAACAACGTATTCGCGCTGTTGCGCGGCAGGTGGAAACTGGTGATTTTGTTCCACCTGTTCGACGGTAAGATTCAGCGCTTTTCGGATCTCGAACGCCGAGTGAAAGGCATATCGCAAAAAATGCTCGCTCAACAATTACGTAGCCTGGAAAGCGATGGGTTGGTCATTCGAACCGTCCACGACTTCAAACCTCCTCAGGTTGATTATCGCCTTACACCATGGGGACAACGGCTTTGCCCAGTGCTGGATAGCAT
Source organism: Pseudomonas sp. PvP027 (assembly GCF_017833005.1). Taxonomy (NCBI): domain Bacteria; kingdom Pseudomonadati; phylum Pseudomonadota; class Gammaproteobacteria; order Pseudomonadales; family Pseudomonadaceae; genus Pseudomonas; species Pseudomonas sp. PvP027. The sequence goes on from NZ_JAFIBK010000001.1 coordinate 1,401,452, forward strand.
GCTCGGATGGTCAGAGTCTCGTGAGTGAATACGTGTCATGACTTACCCTGACACGGGTACGTAATCGGCGCCCCGCCGCCACTCCAAAAAAAAGGCCGCTCAATGAGCGGCCTTTTTGTGTGCGCGTTTCGAGATCAGAACTTCTCGATCTTCGCCTTGCTTTCCAGCTGTGCACGGTACGCCGCGAAATCCTGTTGCCCCTCACGGGAGGCGAGGAAGCGACGGTACTGTGCCTTCTCTGCATCAGTCGGCGCAGCCGCCTGATTGACGCCATTGAGACGGACGATCACGAAGCTGCCATCAGAAGCAGTGATGCTGGCGAATTCCGGCTTGTCCTTACCTGTCGGCTTGGGCATGCGGAACAGCGTCTGCAGCACTTGCGGGTCAACCCCTTCCTGACTGCGAGTAACCGCTTCCATCATCTTCCAGTCACGACCTTCCTGCTTGGCCGCCAACGGGATTTTGCCGTCACGCAGACCGGCCAGCAGGGCCTCACCCTTGGTCTTGGCAGCTGCCGAAGCATGCTCCTTGACCAGTTGAGCGCGAATCGAGCTGGCAACGCTCTCTAGTGGCAACTGCTGTGGTTGCAGGTGCTCTTTGGAACGCACCACCACGACCGTTTCCGGATCCAGCTCCAGTGTGTTGCTGTTGGCGCCTTCTTCCAGCACTTCAGGGCTGAATGCCGCCTGGATGACCGCGCGGTTGGCTGTCAGGCCTTCGCCGCCTTCACGACCGAAGGGTGCAGTGGTCTGAACCTTCAGACCCAGGTCCTGTGCCGGCTGGGACAGGTCGGACGATTCGAACGCAGAATCTTCCAGCTGCTTGGTCACTTCGACAAACTTCTGCTCGACCAGCTGCGATTTCAAATCGTTGGTCAGCTTGCCTTTCAGACTGGCGAAGGTCGGCACCGAAGGTGCTTCAACGCCCAGCAGCTTGATCAGGTGCCAGCCGAAGTCGGTACGCACCGGCTGCGAAACCTGGTCCTTGTTCAAGGCATACAATGCCTCTTCGAAAGCCGGGTCATAGACACCCTTGCCTGCGTAGCCCAGATCACCGCCCTTGTTCGACGAACCAGGGTCCTGCGAGTATTCCTTGGCCAGCGCCGCGAAATCCTCACCCTTGGCCAGACGCTGTTGAATTTCTTCAATCTTCGCCTTGGCCTGCTCTTCGTTCAGCTTGTCGTTCACTTCGATCAGGATGTGTGCCGCACGACGCTGTTCGGACAGATTGGCAATTTCCTTCTGATAAGCCGCCTGCAAGTCCTCGTCCTTGACCTGCACCTTGTCGAAGAAAGACGACTTCTTCAATTCGATGTAGTCGAGTACGACCTGCTCAGGGCTCATGAACTCCTTGGCATGCTCGTCGTAGTGAGCCTTGACTTCATCATCGGTCACTTTGACCGCCGAGGTATCGGCAGGCAGGGTCAGCGAGGCGAAATCACGGGTCTGCTTTTCGAGGCGTGCGAAGGCTTCAACCTGTGCGTCGGTTACAAAGGCACTGCCGGCAACACCTGCACGCACCTGGCCAATGAGCATTTCCTGACCAAGCATCTGGCGGAACTGCAGACGGCTGTAACCCAACTGGCGAATCACCTGATCGAAACGGTCTGCGCTGAATTTGCCATCCACCTGAAATTCAGGCGTCTGCAAAAGCTGCTGATCAAGTGCCGCGTCGGAAAACGAGAACTTGGCATCCGCCGCGCCTTGCAGCAGCAGCTTGCGATCGATCAGACCCTTGAGGGCTGACTCGCGCAACAGCTTTTCGTCCAGCATGGCAGGATCGAAATCCTTGCCCAACTGCTGCGAAAGCTGTTGAGCCAACTGGCGGCGCTGCATGTCGACAGCTTGGCTCAACTCATTCTGAGAGATGTCCTCGCCGTTGACTTCAGCCGCGTTCTGCTTGTTGCTGGTAGCGGTAAACATCGCCTCGATGCCGGTGAAGGCCATCAAGGCGATGATGATTCCGATAATTGTCTTGGCAATCCAGCCTTGTGAATTGTCCCTGATGTTCTGCAGCATTGCGTCCCCCAAAACGGTTGTACTGACTAACCAACCGCGGAGCGTGGGTAGAAAGCGGATAGAAGAAAGGCGCATCCGAGGATGCGCCTTCTCGTAACTGACGAAGCGGTAGGGCTCGAACCCTTCGGTGTCGCAACCGAATGCACCACCGCTCCGCTACTGGATCAGGACAGGCCCGATCCAGCGGGCAAAGGCATAGAGAGGCTTAGTTGACAGCTTCTTTAAGGGCTTTACCGGCTTTGAAACCTGGTTTCTTGGCAGCAGCGATTTCCAGCGTCTTACCAGTCTGAGGGTTGCGACCGATGCGAGCAGGACGATCAGTCACGGAGAACGTACCAAAGCCAACCAAAACAACCGAGTCGCCAGCCTTCAGAGCGCCAGTGACGGATTCGATCACTGCGTCCAGCGCACGGCCAGCAGCAGCTTTCGGGATATCAGCAGATGCAGCGATAGCATCAATCAGTTCCGACTTGTTCACTCTAAGTCCCCTTATCTCTATATTGAGTATGTTTCTAAGTTTTAGGTGTTAAGCAAAACGAGCGCTGGAAGGCTTGCCGGTGATTGCTTTAAAGAGCCGCTTTATAACAAGGGCTCTAAAAAGCTGTCAAGGAAGCCTGCCCAGTCTTAATGCGTGCTAATTCTGTCCTTAGAGTCAGACTCGCGCTTCTCTTCCTTGGCGACCAGATCTGTAGCCACGTCCGGCAAAGGCTCCGGCGCGTATTGCAGCGCAATTTGCAGGACTTCGTCAATCCATTTAACGGGCTTGATCTGCAGATCCTGCTTGATATTGTCAGGAATCTCCTTCAAATCACGCACGTTTTCTTCTGGAATGATCACAGTCTTGATTCCGCCGCGGTGTGCAGCCAGAAGTTTTTCCTTCAAACCACCAATAGCCAGCACTTGGCCGCGCAGGGTAATTTCACCGGTCATTGCCACATCCGCCCGCACAGGGATCTGTGTAAGCGCCGAGACAAGTGCGGTGCACATGCCAACCCCAGCACTCGGTCCATCCTTCGGCGTGGCGCCTTCCGGCATGTGGATATGCGTGTCGTGTTTCTCGTGGAAATCAGCTGGAATGCCCAGACTACGGGCACGGCTGCGAACTACGGTCTGGGCTGCTGTAATGGATTCGACCATGACATCACCCAGCGAACCGGTCTTGATCAACTGACCCTTGCCCGATACGACCGCCGCTTCGATGGTCAGCAATTCGCCGCCCACCTGAGTCCACGCCAGACCGGTGACCTGACCGATCTGATCCTGCTGCTCTGCCAGCCCGTAGCGGAACTTGCGCACGCCCAGGAAGTGCTCGAGCATGTCAGCCGTGACCTGCACCGCGAAACGTTTTTCCATCGCGTGCTCTTTGACCGCCTTGCGGCAGACCTTGGCAATCTGCCGCTCAAGCCCGCGCACGCCCGCTTCGCGGGTGTAATAACGGATGATGTCGCGGATCGCTTCCTCGTCAAAGCTGATCTCGCCTTTCTTCAAGCCGTTGGCCTGAATCTGCTTGGGCGAGAGGTATTTGACGGCGATGTTGATCTTTTCGTCTTCGGTGTAGCCCGGCAGGCGAATGACTTCCATCCGGTCCAGCAGCGCTGGCGGAATGTTCATCGAGTTCGACGTGCACAGGAACATCACGTCCGAAAGATCGTAGTCGACCTCAAGGTAGTGATCGTTGAAATTGTGGTTCTGCTCGGGATCAAGTACCTCGAGCAATGCCGACGCCGGATCGCCACGCATGTCGCTGCCCATCTTGTCGATTTCGTCAAGCAGGAACAGCGGGTTGCGAACACCCACCTTTGTCATCTTTTGTATCAATCTTCCTGGCATCGAACCGATATAAGTCCGGCGATGACCACGAATTTCAGCCTCGTCACGCACGCCACCCAATGCCATACGCACGAATTTGCGATTGGTCGCGTTGGCTATGGACTCGGCCAGGGAAGTTTTACCCACACCCGGTGGACCCACCAGACACAGCACAGGACCACGAATTTTCTTCACGCGCTTTTGCACGGCGAGGTATTCAAGGATGCGTTCCTTGACCTCGTCCAGACCGTAGTGGTCGGCATCAAGAATCGCTTCGGCGCGCGCAAGATCCAGACGCACCTTGCTTTGCGCCTTCCACGGCACCTGAACCAGCCAGTCGATGTAGGAGCGCACCACGGTCGCTTCAGCCGACATCGGCGACATCTGCTTGAGCTTGTTCAGCTCGGCATTTGCCTTGGTCAGAGCGTCCTTGGGCAGGCCCGCAGCGTCGATGCGCTTCTTCAGCTCTTCGATTTCGTTGTGGCCTTCGTCGCCATCGCCAAGCTCCTTCTGAATGGCCTTCATCTGCTCATTCAGGTAGTACTCGCGCTGGCTGCGCTCCATTTGCTTCTTCACACGACCGCGAATGCGCTTTTCGACCTGCAGCAGGTCGATTTCGGCATCCAGCAAGGCCAGCACGTGCTCGACACGGGCTGACAGGTCGATAATCTCGAGTATTTCCTGCTTCTGCTCGATTTTGAGCGCCATGTGCGCAGCCATGGTGTCGACCAGGCGGCCAGGCTCATCGATGCTGTTAAGCGACGACAGGACCTCTGCAGGGACTTTCTTGCCCAGTTGCACGTACTGCTCGAACTGAGCCAGCAGGCTGCGCACGAACACCTCGGACTCACGGTCCGGTGCATCGACTTCGTCGATCAGCGCGACGTCTGCGCGGTAGTGGCCATCGACTTCGATGAAACGCTCTACCGAACCGCGCTGCTCGCCTTCGACCAGCACCTTTACGGTGCCATCGGGCAGCTTGAGCAACTGCAATACGGTGGCGATGGTGCCGACGCTGTACAGAGCCTTTTCATCAGGATCGTCGTCAGCCGGATTTCTTTGCGCGAGCAGCAGGATCTGCTTGTCGCCTGTCATTGCCGCTTCAAGGGCTTCGATAGACTTCTCGCGCCCCACGAACAGCGGGATAACCATGTGCGGATAAACCACGACATCACGCAATGGCAAGAGAGGCAATTCAATAGTGGTCTTCATGATTTCGCCTCTACGGCGGCCAATAGGCCGGGACAGATGGAATTAGCTTGAAGCCAAGATGGGGGTAGCGTCCGAAAAAAACAAGCTCTAGAGGCGCGACCCGCAAAGATCAGTTTCTTCATACAATACGAATGAACGGACTAAAAATGCAAAAGGGGACCAAAAAGGCCCCCTTCAGTGTTACTTCACACGCATATGAACATGCGTTTATGCGTCGGGAGCAACCTTGGCAGGCGGCTCGCTGTTTTCGTATATCAACAGCGGCTTGGATGAGCCATCGATGACACTCTCATCGATCACTACCTTGCTCACATCGCTCTGCGAAGGAATTTCGTACATGGTGTCGAGCAGAACGCCTTCCAGAATCGAACGCAGGCCACGGGCACCGGTCTTGCGCTCCAGCGCGCGACGGGCAACCGACTTCAGCGCATCGGTCCGGAACTCGAGGTCCACACCTTCCATCTCGAACAGCTTGGCATACTGCTTGGTCAGTGCGTTCTTCGGCTCGGTGAGGATCTGTATCAAAGCAGCCTCATCCAGCTCGTCCAGCGTTGCAAGCACCGGCAGACGACCCACGAACTCGGGGATCAGACCGAACTTGACCAGATCGTCAGGCTCGACTTCGCGCAACGACTCGCCAACCTTCTTGCCCTCCTCCTTGCTGCGAACCTCGGCGTTGAAGCCGATGCCGCCACGGGTGGAACGGTTCTGAATGACCTTTTCCAGGCCCGAGAAGGCGCCACCGCAGATAAAGAGGATATTGCGCGTGTCCACCTGCAGGAATTCCTGCTGTGGATGCTTGCGACCACCTTGAGGCGGAACGGAAGCCACGGTGCCCTCGATCAGTTTCAGCAAGGCTTGCTGCACGCCTTCGCCGGACACGTCACGAGTGATCGAAGGGTTGTCGGATTTGCGCGAAATCTTGTCGATTTCATCGATGTAGACAATACCCATCTGGGCCTTCTCGACATCGTAATCACATTTCTGCAACAGCTTCTGGATAATGTTTTCGACGTCCTCACCCACATAACCGGCTTCGGTCAGGGTGGTGGCATCGGCGATGGTGAACGGCACGTTGAGCAGGCGAGCCAGTGTTTCGGCCAGCAGCGTCTTGCCGGAGCCCGTAGGGCCGATCAGCAGGATGTTGCTCTTGCCAAGCTCGACGTCGTCGTTCTTCTTGTCACGCTGATTCAGACGCTTGTAGTGGTTGTACACCGCTACTGCGAGAACCTTTTTGGCACGTTCCTGACCGATTACGTACTGGTCAAGGATGCCGCTGATTTCTTTGGGCGAAGGCAATTTATGCGCGCTGCTTTCGGCCTGAGCTTCCTGCACCTCCTCACGGATGATGTCGTTGCACAGGTCGACGCACTCGTCGCAGATAAAGACCGAGGGGCCGGCAATCAATTTGCGCACTTCATGCTGGCTTTTGCCACAGAAGGAGCAATAGAGCAATTTGCCGTTGTCCTCGCCGTTGCGGGTGTCAGTCATTCGATCGATCCAATCCGGTAGGCTTGCAACACAAGATGAAGGCTATTGCGGGCTTTTTCAAGTCCGCAGGCGGTCGGTTGTGCCGACCCCCTACATTTTGAGCCGCTTAGGCAGGCATTTGACGCTTGTTGATCACCGAGTCGATCAGGCCGTATTCGGCTGCACGCTCTGCGCTCATGAAGTTGTCACGCTCGGTATCGCGCTCGATGGTTTCGAGGCTCTGGCCGGTGTGATGCGCCAGCAGCGAGTTGAGACGATGACGAATGTGCAGGATTTCCTTGGCATGGATGTCGATATCCGACGCCTGGCCCTGGAAACCGCCCAGCGGCTGGTGAATCATCATCCGCGAGTTGGGCAGGCAATGACGCTTGCCTTCTGCGCCGCCGGCCAGCAGGAATGCACCCATGCTGCAAGCCTGACCGATACAGATGGTCGAAACGTCCGGCTTGATGAACTGCATGGTGTCGTAGATCGACATGCCTGCAGTCACCGAACCGCCCGGCGAGTTGATGTAGAGATGGATATCCTTGTCCGGGTTTTCCGCTTCAAGGAAGAGCAGCTGTGCCGCGATAAGGTTGGCCATGTAGTCCTCTACCGGACCAACCATAAAGATGACTCGCTCCTTGAGAAGGCGCGAATAGATGTCATAGGCGCGTTCGCCACGGGCGGACTGCTCGATAACCATCGGGACCAGGCCGCCAGCGGCCTGGATGTCAGAGTTCTGCTGAATATAAGAATTGCGGGACATGTCCTGCATTCACTCCCAAATAGTCGAGTCTTGAATACGCACAAGCCAGCGCGAAGGCTGGCTTGTGGGTGTTTTCGCACGAAAAGAGAAATCAGTCGGCTTTTGGAGCTTCCACCGGCTTGACAGCTTCTTCGTAGGAGACCGATTTGTCGGTCACGCTAGCTTTCTGCAAAACAGTATCTACAACTTGCTCTTCAAGCACAACAGAACGTACCTCGTTCATTTGCTGCTCGTTCTTGTAGTACCAGGCCACGACCTGCTCAGGCTCCTGATAGGCGGAGGCCATTTCCTGAATCATTTCGCGAACGCGAGCGTCATCAGGCTTGAGGTCGAACTGTTTGACGACCTCGGCAACGATCAGGCCCAGCTCGACGCGGCGCTTGGCCTGCTCTTCGAACAGCTCTGCCGGCAGCTGGTCAGGCTTGATGTTGCCGCCGAACTGCTGAACGGCCTGCACACGCAGACGGTTGACTTCGTTTTCCAGCAGCGCTTTAGGCACTTCGATCGGGTTGGCGGCCAGCAGACCGTCCATGACCTGATTCTTGACCTTGGACTTGATCGCCTGACGCAGCTCGCGCTCCATGTTCTTGCGAACTTCGGTGCGGAAGCCTTCGATACCGGTTTCCTTGATACCGAACTGCTTGAAGAACTCTTCGTTCAGCTCAGGCAGCTTTGGCTCGGAGACGGTGTTGACGGTCACGGTGAACTCGGCAGCCTTGCCGGCCAGCTCGAGGTTCTGATAGTCCTCGGGGAAGGTCACGTTCAGAACGCGCTCTTCACCGGCCTTGGCGCCAACCAGACCGTCTTCGAAACCAGGAATCATGCGGCCGGAACCCAGAACCAGCTGGGTACCGGTGGCGGAACCGCCAGCGAACACTTCGCCGTCGACCTTGCCGACGAAATCGAGGTTCAGCTGGTCTTCGTTCTGGGCAGCACGATCAGCCACTTCGAAACGAACGTTCTGCTTGCGCAGCACTTCAAGCATGTTGTCCAGATCGCTGTCGGCCACATCGGCAGACAGGCGCTCTACAGAGATGCTTTCGAAGCCGGCAACGGTGAATTCCGGGAATACTTCGAAAGTAGCCACGTACTCCAGATCTTTGCCTTTTTCGAACGACTTGGGCTCTACAGCAGGAGCACCGGCCGGGTTCAGCTTCTGCTCAACCACAGCTTCATAAAAGGTAGCCTGAATCAGATCGCCCAGTGCTTCCTGACGTGCGCCGTCCTCGTAACGCTGACGAATCACGCTCATAGGCACCTTGCCAGGGCGGAAGCCCGGGATCTTGGCTTTGCGCGCGGTCTGTTGCAGACGCTTGTTGACTTCAGTCTCGATGCGCTCGGCAGGCACGCCAATGGTCATGCGGCGCTCAAGAGCGGAAGTATTTTCAACAGAAACTTGCATGGATATTCCTCGTTGCACAGACGTTAGCCGGCCGTTTCCGACCCCAGAATCAAGGGCATGCATTCTAGTGGGTCAAACTCAAGAAGTCACCCTACTGAAAAAGGGCGGGTTAACAAGAAGGAATCGGCATGCAGCCGGAGGAGAAAGGAAAACACCTCGCATCACTCGCGACGTGTCTGGCACGGCCCCTATATAAGGAAGCATCTGCACCGGACGATGACCGAATCCATCTGCATAGCACGCCTCGATCGACCGGCGGCGACAGGGCCGACGGACCAGCGAGGCGATGGAACGAATACGCCAAAACAAAAAAAGCCGCACTAGGCGGCTTTCTTTTGTACCTTTTTGCAACCGAGGCATTGAGAGTCGGCTACATTTATCCTGGTGCGGACGGAGAGACTCGAACTCTCACACCTTGCGGCGCTGGAACCTAAATCCAGTGTGTCTACCAATTCCACCACATCCGCATTTCAGACTTTTAAAGCAAAGGCGCCAGACTATGAATCTGGCGCCCTTCTTAATATGGGGTGGACGATGGGGTTCGAACCCACGACCGCAGGAGTCACAATCCTGTGCTCTACCAACTGAGCTACGCCCACCATATTGCGCGTGACGATACAACTTACTTGCTGTGCCAAAGCTGCCTTGAATGGCGCACCCGGCAGGACTCGAACCTGCGACCATCCGCTTAGAAGGCGGATGCTCTATCCAGCTGAGCTACGGGCACTTATATAATTTGTACTCTTGCGATAACAAACTAAAAGGCTTTCAATCAATCACACCGAGCTGATTTGCAACTCTGCCTGACCGAATCAACCAGTGCTAGCTTAACCAGTGCTGGGGCTCTGCCCGGCAAGTGCGACGAATCTTATAGACGGCCCCTGGGGTCGTCAACCTTTTTTTGAAAAAAATTCAGCTAGATAAAGGAGTTAGCTGAATATGCAAAGCAATCGCCTTTGCCCTCGGGCCATGTCATGAGAGAATGCGCGCTCATTTTTTTCCTCTCGATGGTTAATCACGCGTCATGACTGCAAAACTAATCGACGGCAAGGCGATCGCCGCCAGCCTGCGCCAGCAGATCGCCAAACGTGTCGCCGAACGTAGCCAGCAAGGTCTGCGTACGCCGGGCCTCGCGGTGATTCTGGTCGGCAACGACCCCGCTTCCCAGGTCTATGTCTCTCACAAGCGCAAGGACTGCGAGGAAGTCGGCTTTATCTCCCAGGCTTACGACTTGCCCGCTGATACCACTCAGGCAGCACTGACCGATCTGATCGACCGCCTCAATGAGGATGCCGCTGTCGACGGCATCCTGCTGCAACTGCCCCTGCCTGCACACCTCGACGCTTCGCTACTGCTGGAGCGCATTCGCCCGGACAAGGACGTGGACGGTTTCCATCCTTATAACGTGGGTCGCCTCGCCCAGCGCATTCCGCTGCTACGCCCGTGCACCCCCAAAGGCATCATGACCCTGCTGGAAAGCACCGGTGTCGACCTCTACGGTCTGGATGCCGTCGTCGTCGGCGCGTCCAACATCGTCGGCCGCCCGATGGCGATGGAACTGCTGCTGGCGGGCTGCACTGTCACAGTCACCCACCGCTTCACCAAGGATCTGGCAGGCCACGTGGGTCGTGCCGATCTGGTGGTCGTTGCCGCCGGCAAGCCGGGCCTTGTCAAAGGCGAGTGGATCAAGCAGGGCGCGATCGTCATCGACGTCGGCATCAATCGCCAGGAAGACGGCAAGCTGGTAGGCGACGTGGTTTACGAGACCGCCCTGCCCCGCGCCGGCTGGATCACTCCGGTTCCGGGCGGCGTGGGCCCCATGACCCGCGCCTGCCTGCTGGAAAACACGCTGTACGCGGCAGAAACCCTGCACGACTAATCAGCCCGCAGCAATAAAAAACGGCACCTTGAAGGTGCCGTTTTTTTTACCTCGACAAAACCTTACTTCTTGGCTGCCTCCCAGCTTTTCAGCAGGTCAGCGTAGGCGATGGTTTCACCCTTGGGTTTCTCGTTGGCCAGCTTGCGCTGGGGTGCGAGGAACTTGCCGTTGCTCTCTTCGGCCTTCTTGTACCAGGCTTCTGCAGTGGTTTCCGGATTCATCTTCGGTGCACACTTGCTGGCTTCCTGAACCTTGGAACGCTCGATGCGCGTCATGATTGCATCCTGGTCCTTGGCCAGACCGTCGAGGGCCTCCTGCGCAGTCTTCTCGCCAGTAACCGCTTCGGCAACGTGGCTCCACCACAGCTGTGCCAGTTTTGGATAGTCAGGTACGTTGGTCCCGGTTGGCGACCATTGCACACGTGCCGGGCTGCGATAGAACTCCACCAGCCCACCCAGCTTGGGCGCCAGCGCGGTCATCTCCTTGGAATTGATATCCGACTCACGAATCGGCGTCAGGCCGACGATGGTTTTCTTCAGCGAAACGCTCTTCGAGGTCACGAATTGCGCATACAGCCAGGCGGCCAGACGCTTTTTCTCGTCGGACGACTTCAGGAACGTCCATGAACCCACGTCCTGGTAGCCGAGCTTCATGCCTTCTTTCCAGTAAGGCCCTTTCGGCGAAGGTGCCATGCGCCACTTCGGCGTACCGTCAGCATTCATCACCGGCAGACCAGGCTTGGTCATATCGGCGGTAAAGGCGGTGTACCAGAAGATCTGTTGCGCGACATTACCCTGCGACGGCACCGGACCGGATTCGGAGAAGGTCATGCCCGCAGCTTCAGGCGGTGCATAGGCTTTCAGCCAGTCGATGTATTTTTGCGTGGCGAACACTGCCGCCGGGCCGTTGGTGTCGCCACCGCGGGTAATGCTGGAGCCGACCGGATGACAGTCTTCGACACGAATACCCCACTCGTCCACCGGCAGGCCGTTAGGCAAGCCCTTGTCGCCGCTGCCGGCCATGGAGAACCAGGCATCGGTGAAACGCCAGCCCAGTGACGGGTCTTTCTTGCCATAGTCCATGTGACCGAAGACCTTCTTGCCGTCAATCTCCTTGACGTCTTCGCTGAAGAATTTGGCGATGTCCTCGTAAGCCGACCAGTTGACCGGCACGCCCAGCTCATAGCCGTACTTGTCCTTGAATTTCTTTTTCAGGTCGGGACGTTCGAACCAGTCGGCACGAAACCAGTACAGGTTGGCGAACTGCTGATCAGGCAGCTGATAAAGCTTGCCGTCTGGAGCGGTGGTAAACGAGGTGCCGATGAAGTCTTTAAGGTCCAGCGTCGGCGAGGTGACTTTACTGCCTTCCGGACTGGCCATCAGATCCGTCAGCGACAGGGCCTTGCCGTAGCGGAAATGCGTACCGATCAGGTCCGAGTCGTTGACCCAGCCGTCATAGATGCTCTTGTCCGACTGCATGGCGGTCTGCAGCTTTTCGATGACATCACCTTCCTGCAGCAAGTCATGGGTGACTTTGATACCGGTGATTTCAGTGAACGCCTTGGCCAGGGTCTTCGACTCGTATTCATGGGTGGTCAGGGTTTCCGACACCACCTTGATGTCCATGCCACGAAACGGCTTGGCAGCTTCGATGAACCACTCCAGTTCTTTCAACTGCTCGGCATCGGAAAGCGTGCTCGGTTTGAATTCGCTACCCGCCCACTTCTTCGCCGCATCTTCGTACTGATCCGCCCATGCCGACACACTCAACCCGCTGAGCATGATCATGGTTGCCAGCGTCACGCTATGTTGCAGCTTGTTTTTCTTATTGAACATAGTCATCTCCAGGTTGCTTTCATGTAGTCCCGCTTTTCCAATGCCGCCGACCGGATCACCCCGGCAACCGCGCCCGGCCGCTCTTTAACCCCAACGCATCACCACCAACAGCCACACCAGGGAAGCCCCCGAAGCGATCCAGATGCTCCAGTCCGTCGCGCCGATTACCAGCAAATGCAGATAAGCGCTGCCCAGAAGCCCAATGAAAAGACGGTCGCCACGCGTGGTGGCAATCGGCAGAAAACCACGACGCTCGATACTTGCCGAGCGCAATTCCCATACGGTCATCCCTGCCAGCAGTACCGCAATGCTGATGAAGAAGGCCGCAGTGGGCAGTGTCCAGGACATCCACTCCATTTTTTCGTCTCCTCAGACACGACCAAGAGCAAAGCCCTTGACCACATGGTTGCGAACGAACCAGATAACCAGCATGCCCGGCAGAATGGTCAACACCCCTGCCGCCGCCAGCACCCCCCAATCGATACCCGATGCCGAGACGGTGCGAGTCATCACCGCAGCGATCGGCTTTGCGTTCACCGAAGTCAGGGTGCGCGCCAGCAACAGCTCGACCCAGGAAAACATGAAGCAGAAAAACGCGGTGACACCGATACCCGAGCCAATCAGTGGAATGAAAATTTTCACGAAGAACTTGGGAAAGCTGTAACCGTCGATGTAGGCCGTTTCATCGATCTCCTTCGGAACGCCGGACATGAAGCCCTCCAGAATCCATACGGCCAGCGGAACGTTGAACAGACAGTGCGCCAGTGCAACGGCGATATGCGTGTCAAACAGGCCGATGGACGAATACAGCTGGAAAAACGGCAGCAGGAATACTGCCGGTGGCGCCATGCGGTTGGTCAGCAACCAGAAGAACAGGTGCTTGTCGCCGAGAAAACGATAGCGTGAAAACGCGTAGGCTGCCGGCAGTGCGACGCTCAGCGATATCACGGTATTGAGGCACACGTAATACAGCGAGTTGAGGTAGCCGCTGTACCAGCTTTCGTCGGTGAAGATCACCTTGTAATTGGCCAGGGTGAAATCCTGCGGCCACAGGGTCAGGCCACCGAGGATCTCGGTATTGGTCTTGAACGACATGTTGATCAGCCAGTAGATCGGCACCAGCAGAAACAACAGGTAAATCCACAGCGGTATGGTTTTGCGCAGACTCATGACCAGCCCCTCAATTCTTTTCGCTGTGAGTCATGGCGGTGTAGAACACCCATGACACCAACAGAATGATCAGGAAATACACCAGCGAGAACGCGGCCGCAGGCCCCAGGTCGAACTGCCCGAGCGCCATGGTGGTCAGGGTCTGACTGAGGAACGTGGTCGAGTTGCCCGGCCCGCCACCGGTCAGCACGAACGGCTCGGTGTAGATCATGAAGCTGTCCATGAAGCGCAGCATCACTGCAATCAGCAGCACGCTTTTCATCTTCGGCAACTGGATATGCCGGAAGATCGCCCAGCCTGACGCACGATCGATGCGTGCCGCCTGGTAATACACATCCGGAATGGCCCGCAGCCCTGAATAGCAAAGCAAGGCCACCAGCGAGGTCCAGTGCCAGACGTCGATGACCAGCACCGTCACCCAGGCATCCGAGGCATTGGCGGCGTAGTTGTAGTTGATGCCCAGCACGTTGTTCAGCGTGTAACCCAGCAAGCCGATATCACCACGGCCGAAGATCTGCCAGATAGTGCCGACTACGTTCCACGGGATCAGCAGTGGAATGGTCATCACGATCAGGCACAACGACGACCAGCGCCCCTTGGTCGGCATGGTCAGGGCAATCGCGATACCCAGCGGGATCTCGATCAGCAGTACACAACCCGAATAAATGAACTGACGCAGCAGCGAGTCGTGCAGACGCGGGTCCTGCAGGACCTGCCGGAACCAGTCGGTGCCGACGAAATATCGGCTGGACTGGTCGAAGATGTCCTGCACCGAATAGTTGACCACGGTCATCATCGGGATAATCGCGCTGAATGCCACCAGCAGAAACACCGGCATCACCAGCCACCAGGCCTTGTTGTTCTGAACCTTACGCATGGGACACCTCACTGGCAGGGCCGGCTTCAAGCAGGTAATCATCTGCATAGAGCATCAGCCATTGCCCCGGAAAGCTGATCCAGGCCTGGCCCTGCGGCACCGGTTTGTCTTCCTGCAGACGCACCTTCAGCAGTTGCCCGGCCAGTTTCAGGGTGATGATTTTGTAGGTACCGAGGTCCTCCACATAGGTCACGTCGGCGCACATTGCATCGTCATAAGGTCCGTCCCAGACATGCACGAACTCAGGACGGATACCTGCTTTCAGAGTTTTCCATGGCGTATTGGCGAGCTTTTGCTGCAAAGACTCAGGCAGCGGCAGGTGAATATCGGCAAAACCCACCCCACCCGGCTGCGGCGTGACGTCAATCAGATTCATCCCGGGGCTGCCGATGAAATAGCCGACAAAGGTGTGCGACGGCTTTTCGAACAGTTCCCGCGGCGTGCCGAACTGGACGATCTGTCCGCCATACATCACGGCGATCTTGTCAGCGAAGGTCGACGCCTCCAGTTGATCGTGAGTGACGTAGACCATGGTGATATTGAACTGCTCGTGGATCTGCTTGAGCTTGCGCCGCAGTTTCCACTTCAGGTGCGGATCGATCACGGTCAGCGGTTCGTCGAAGAGGATCGCCGACACGTCATCGCGCACCAGCCCGCGGCCCATTGAGACTTTCTGCTTCTCGTCCGCGCTGAGGTTGCGCGCCTTCTTTTTCAGCAGCGGCTGCAGGTCCAGGACATCGGCAATTTCGTTGACCTTGATGAGAATCCGCGCCTCGTCCAGGCCCTGATTGCGCAACGGAAAGGCCAGATTGTCGAACACCGTCATGGTGTCGTAGATCACCGGAAACTGGAAAACCTGAGCGATGTTACGGCGTTCCGGTGGCAGCTCATTGACCACTTTCGAGTCGAACAGCACCTGCCCCTGCGACGGACTGAGCAGACCGGAAATGATATTGAGCAGGGTTGACTTGCCACACCCGGAAGGCCCGAGCAGCGCGTAAGCACCGCCCTGCTCCCAGACGTGGCTCATCTCGCGAATTGCATAGTCGTCAGGACCAGGCTTGGCGCTGTAGCTGTGCGCCAGATTCTGCAAGCGGATCTCGGCCATCAGGCAACCCTCGCCATACGCAGGCCCGGCGCCTGAATCAGGCCGCCCTGCTGATCGAATACAAACAATTTGTGGGTCGGGATGTACACCCGAATCGCCGCATCGACGTCGTAGGCATGCACGCCCGGCAGATGCAGGACCAGCGAGAACAACTCGTTGCGCACATGCAGGAAAGTTTCCGAACCACTGATTTCCGCCAGCTCGACGGTGACCGCCAGTTCCAGATCATCATCGTTGGACGGCACCAGGCTCAAATGGCTGGGGCGCACGCCGAAACGATACTCGCCATCGCCGACAGCACGCAGGTCGACGTTGAGCGGGAAATGCACGAAATTGGCGAAGCTGACCTCGTTGCCTTCTATGCGGCCCGGCATGAGGTTGATCGGCGGTTCGGAGAACAGCTCGGCGGCCAGCACAGTGGCCGGGCGATGATAGACCTCAGGGGTCTTGCCGCTCTGCACCACCCGACCTTCATGCAGGATGGTGGTGGTGCCGCCCAGCGCCAGCGCTTCATTGGGCTCGGTGGTGGCGTAGATGGCAATGGTGTGTCGAGCGGCGAACAGCTCGCGCATTTCCTGACGCAGCTCTTCACGCAGCTTGTAATCGAGGTTGACCAGCGGTTCGTCGAAGAGGATCAGCTCGGCGTCCTTGACCAGCGCTCTGGCCATCGCGGTGCGCTGCTGCTGCCCGCCGGACAGTTCGAGGGGATGGCGTTGCAGGAACTTTTCGATGCGCAGCATCTTCGCGGTTTCCTGCACACGGCTGTGGATCACGTCTTTGGACAGACCGGCCTGACGCAGCGGCGAGGCGATGTTTTCGAACACCGTCATGCTCGGGTAATTGATGAACTGCTGATAAACCATCGAGACGTTGCGCAGACGAACCGGACGATTGGTGACATCGACCCCGTTCATCAGCACTCGCCCGCTGTCCGGCTTGTCCAGCCCGGCCATCAGGCGCATCAGGCTGGTTTTGCCGGACAGGGTTCGTCCCAGCAGAACGTTGAATGATCCCGGCTCAAAGCTCAGGGAGGCGTTGTCGATCCAGACCTGACCATCGACAGCGCGACTGACATGCTCCAGCGTGAGTGACATAGCGTGCCCTTTGTTGTTTTTTTCTTAAGGGTGAATGCGTGACTGTTTGCAGATAGCGACATTCGTGCCAGCTCAGGCAGATTGCCGGTGACGCCCGAAACAGAGCGTTCGCCCGTATTCATGGGATGAAACGGCTTTCACAGCTGAACAATAATGAACAGAAAAAACTGAACACTTGAACAAAATGAACATTGACTTTGAACAAAACTGAACGACACTGGACGGACGTTGCGGGCAAGGATGGTCACGCCGACGGGACCTAAAAACAAAAACAATACGTCACATTCGCAGGCATCCTCATGTCTCAAACCAGCGCTTCGCTTGCTCACGACATCATCATTCAGGATTCATGGACCCGCTGCCGGGACTTCGGCCTCAGTCATCAGACGCGCCCCTCATTCGGCCAGTTGCCGGGGGCGGAGGTTTCCAGGCTGCTGGAGCGCCACCATGGACTGGTACAGACCACCCATCAGGAGGTCCTGCCGGTCTACGAAAACATTCTCAGCAACTCCAGCTGTCTGATTCTCCTGGCCGACCCGCAAGGTCAGTTGCTCAAGTCATGGGGTGCGCAGCGTTTTGTCGAATCGTCGCAGGCTCAGGGCTTCATGCCCGGTGCCAGCTGGAGCGAACGCGGCACGGGCACCAATGCCATCGGCACGGCACTGGCCTGCGAGCAGGCCATTCATATCGAGCCGGACGAGCATTTCCTCAAGGCCAATCGCTTCATGACCGGCTCTGCTTCACCGATCTTCGACGCGGATCGACGCATGATCGCCGTGCTGGATGTGTCCAGTGACAGCTTCCTGCCACCCTCGCACACACTGGGCATGGTCAAAATGATGAGCCAGTCGGTGGAAAACCGCCTGATCCTCGATCAGTTTCGTGACTCTCATTTCCAGCTGATCTTCAATACCGGCCTGAACAACCTCGACAGCCAATGGGCCGGCCTGCTGATTTTCGACGAGAGCGGCAAGATCCTCTGTGCCAATCGACGTGCCGACACCCTGCTGGGGACAACTCCGTCCGGTGTCAGCATCGAGACGCTGTTCAAATGTCCGATCCTGCAATTGCTCAGTGAGACCGAAGCGCGTCCGTTTGCGCTGCATGCATTTGGCAACAATCGCTTTCAGTGCCTGCTCAAGCGCCCGACTCGCAAACCATTGAAGCTGCATTGCGTGCAGGCTGCTCATGTGCCTACTGCACCACCACGAAACCTTGATCTGCAGGCGATCAGCCTGGGCGACGCGAAGGTCGAGAAGGCTGTGCGTCAGGCGCAGCGGTTGCTGGAGAAAGACATCCCGCTGCTCATTCACGGTGAAACCGGGGTCGGCAAGGAAGTGTTTGTCAAAGCCCTGCATCAGGCCAGTGCGCGCGCCAGCCAGGCGCTGATCGCCGTCAACTGCGCGGCGATCCCGGCCGAACTGGTCGAGGCCGAGCTGTTTGGCTATGAAAGAGGCGCCTTCACCGGGGCCAACCAGAAAGGCAGCATCGGTCTGATCCGCAAGGCCGACAAAGGCATGCTGTTTCTCGACGAAGTAGGCGACATGCCGATGCCGGTACAGGCGCGACTGCTGCGCGTGCTGCAAGAGCGCTGCGTTCAGCCATTGGGCAGCAGCGAGCTGTATCCGGTCGATATACGGTTGATTTCAGCCACCAACCGAGGCCTGCGCGATCAGGTCCAGGCGGGGCTATTTCGCCAGGATCTTTACTACCGAATCAGCGGCCTGAGCATCGAACTCCCGCCCCTGCGCGAGCGGACTGACAAACATGCGCTTATCCAGCGAATCTGGGAGCGGCACCGTGATGCTCACCAGCGCGCGGGCTTTTCCAGAGAAGTGCTTGAGTTGTTCGAGCGTCACCCCTGGCCGGGCAACCTGCGCCAGCTCAACAGTGTGATTCAGGTTGCGCTGGCACTGGCCGACGAACAGCCGATCAGCACTGACCATCTGCCCGAGGACTTTCTGCTCGATGCTCACGCGGACGAGGAATGCCATGCCCCGAGCAAGACTCAGGAATCGGCCACACGCCTTCACTCGAGCGAAGACCTCGGCCAATTGTTTCAAGCGGCAGGCGGGAATATTTCACAGCTGGCCAAACGTCTGGGCGTCAGCCGCAACACACTGTACAAGCGGTTGCGGGAACAGCGGATCGTTTAGTGTTTGACGCTCGGCAGGCCGCACTTCATCTATGACAGGACGCGGAGCGTCCAGAAAAGCATGCCCACGCGGAGTGGGCACGATAGTGTTTCAGGGATAGTCCTCGATCAGTCCGCCAGACGCCAGGTGGTGCCGCCCTTGCCGTCTTCCAGCAGCACGCCCATGGCGGTGATCTGGTCGCGGATACGGTCGGACTCGGCCCAGTCTTTCGCGGCACGCGCAGCCAGACGCGCCTGAATCAGCGCCTCCACTTCAGCCGCATCGACCCGCCCTTCCGCGCCAGCGCGCAAAAAGTCGTCGGCTTCGAGTTGCAGGACACCCAGCACGCTGGCCAGTTGCTTCAAGCGCGCCGCCAGACCCGCCGCCGCTGTGACGTCGGATTCGCGCAGACGGTTGATCTCGCGGACCATCTCGAACAGCACCGCGCAGGCTTCAGGCGTCCCGAAGTCATCGTTCATCGCCGTACTGAAACGCTCGACGAACGCCTCGCCACCCGCAGCTTCGGCGACCGGCAGGCCCTTGAGCGCGTGATAGAAACGCTCCAGTGCCGCCTTCGACTCACGCAGGCTGTCTTCGGAATAGTTGATCGCGCTACGGTAATGGCTCGACACCAGCAGGTAACGCACCACTTCCGGGTGGTATTTCTCCAGCACGTCGCGAATGGTGAAGAAGTTGTTCAGGGACTTGGACATCTTCTCGCCATTGATGCGAATCATGCCGCAGTGCAACCAGGCATTGGCGTAGGTCTTGCCGGTGGCCGCTTCGCTCTGGGCGATTTCGTTTTCATGGTGCGGAAACTCGAGATCGCTGCCGCCGCCATGAATATCGAAGGTCTCGCCCAGGCAGCAGGTCGACATCACCGAGCACTCGATATGCCAGCCTGGACGCCCGGCCCCCCAGGGCGATTCCCAACTCGGCTCGCCCGGCTTGACGCCTTTCCAGAGCACGAAGTCCAGCGGATCTTCCTTGGAATCGTCCACTTCGATACGTGCGCCGATGCGCAGGTCTTCGATCTTCTTGCGTGACAGCTTGCCGTAACCCTGAAACTTGCCGACCCGGTAGTACACATCGCCGTTACCCGGCGCGTAGGCATAGCCCTTGTCGATCAGGGTCTGGATCATGGCGTGCATGCCGGGGATATGATCGGTGGCACGCGGCTCCATGTCCGGCTTGAGGATGTTGAGGCGCGCCTCGTCCTCATGCATGGCATCGATCATGCGCGCGGTCAGTGCGTCGAACGACTCACCGTTTTCCCGTGCCCGGTTGATGATCTTGTCGTCGATATCGGTGATGTTGCGCACATAGGTCAGTTCATAACCGCTGAAGCGCAACCAGCGGGTCACCAGATCGAACGCAACCATGCTGCGGCCATGGCCCAGGTGGCAGTAGTCGTACACGGTCATCCCGCAGACGTACATGCGCACCTTGTTGCCATCCAGCGGCTTGAAAACTTCTTTGCTCTTGGTGAGCGTGTTGTAGATAGAAAGCACGTGCTCCCCCTCAAACGTACAGCATCAGGTCCAGGAATCCCGCAACGTCACGGTGCGGTTGAAGACGGGTCGACCAGGTTTGGAGTCCTTGATGTCCGCGCAGAAATAACCTTCGCGCTCGAACTGGAAACGGTCTTCCGGTTGCGCTTGGCCCAACGAAGGCTCGGCGCGACAACCGGTCAGTACTTGCAGGGAGTCCGGGTTGATGTTGTCCAGAAAGCTTGCGCCCTCTTCGGCTTTTTCAGGGTTCGGCGAACGGAACAGTCGATCGTACAGACGCACTTCGCACTCTACGCTTTCGGCTGCCGGCACCCAGTGCACAACGCCCTTGACCTTGCGGCCTTCAGGGTTCTTGCCCAGGGTGTCCGGGTCGTAGGAGCAACGCAGCTCGACGGTGTTGCCATCGGCATCCTTGATCGCTTCATCGGCACGGATCACATAGCTGCCACGCAAACGCACTTCGCCATTGGGCTCAAGACGCTTGTAGCCCTTCGGTGGCTCTTCCATGTAATCGTCGCGGTCGATGTAGAGCTCCCGCGAGAACGGCAGCTCGCGCATGCCCAGGTCTTCTTTCGGGTGGCGCGGCAGTTCCAGCTTTTCGACCTGACCTTCCGGATAGTTGGTGATGACCACTTTCAGCGGGCGCAATACGCACATGGCGCGCGGCGCGCTGTGGTCCAGGTCGTCGCGGATGCTGAATTCGAGCATGCCGAAATCGACCACACCGTCAGAGCGGTTGGTGCCGATCATTTCGCAGAAATTGCGAATCGATTTCGGCGTGTAGCCACGGCGGCGGAAGCCAGACAGCGTCGACATGCGCGGGTCATCCCAGCCACTGACGTGCTTCTCGTCGACCAGTTGCTTGAGCTTGCGCTTGCTGGTGATGGTGTAGTTCAGGTTCAGGCGCGAGAACTCATACTGACGCGGCTTGCACGGCACCGGCAGGTTGTCGAGGAACCAGTCGTACAGCGGACGATGGCTTTCGAACTCCAGGGTGCAGATCGAGTGGGTGATGCCTTCGAGGGCATCCGACTGACCGTGGGTGAAGTCATAGATCGGATAGATGCACCACTTGTCGCCGGTCTGATGGTGATGCGCATGGCGAATACGGTAGATGATCGGGTCACGCAGGTTCATGTTCGGCGAGGCCATGTCGATTTTGGCGCGCAGTACGCGAGCGCCATCCTCGAACTCACCGGCTTTCATGCGTGCGAACAGATCGAGGTTTTCCTCGACGCCACGCTCGCGGAACGGACTGTTCTTGCCCGGCTCGGTCAGGGTGCCGCGATATTCGCGCGCCTGCTCGGGGGTCAGATCGTCCACATAGGCCTTGCCTGCCTTGATCAGCTCGACCGCCCAGTCGTGCAACTGGTCGAAGTACTGCGAGGCGTAACGCACTTCCCCGGCCCACTCGAAGCCCAGCCACTTGACGTCACTCATGATGGCGTCGATGTATTCCTGGTCTTCCTTGGCCGGGTTGGTGTCGTCGAAACGCAGGTGCGTATCGCCACCGAACTCCTTGGCCAGACCGAAGTTCACGCAGATCGACTTGGCGTGACCGATGTGCAGGTAGCCGTTGGGCTCCGGTGGAAAGCGGGTCACGATTTTGCTGTGCTTGCCCGAGTCCAGGTCTGCCTGCACGATAGGACGCAGGAAATTGGTCGGTACGGCTGGACCTGCCTTTGGATTGGCAGCGGGTTCTGGAGTGGGCTTGCTCATAGGATCCTTGGACATACGTGCGCGGCCAGGGTAGGCCGACTAAATCAAAGCGCTTATCATAGCCGAAGCTGTCAAGTCCCTGACAACAGACTGCGTATTTGAAGGCATAAAAGCTGCAAAAGCGCTGAAAAATGTAACCTCGTCTGTAAACTGCGCGTCAGGGTCATAATCTGCCCATTCATGCATGACTAGAGAGCGACTTCCGAAATGCCTAATGTAAAGCTGACTACCAACCACGGCGACATCGTGCTGCAACTGAACGAAGAAAAGGCGCCACTGACCGTCGCCAACTTCATCGAATACGTTAAGGCCGGCCATTACGAAAACACGGTTTTCCACCGTGTGATCGGTAATTTCATGGTCCAGGGCGGCGGTTTCGAGCCTGGCATGAAAGAAAAGAAAGACAAGCGTCCGAGCATCCAGAACGAAGCCGACAACGGTCTGCCGAACAAGAAGTACAGCGTAGCCATGGCCCGCACCATGGAGCCGCACTCGGCTTCTGCGCAGTTCTTCATCAACGTCGCCGACAATGCCTTCCTCAACCACAGCGCCAAGACCGTTCAGGGCTGGGGTTACGCTGTGTTCGCTGAAGTGATCGAAGGCACTGACGTCGTCGACAAGATCAAAGGCGTGGCGACTTCCAGCAAGGCCGGCCATCAGGACGTCCCGGTAGAAGACGTGATCATCGAGAAAGCCGAGATCGTTGAGTGATACTGCTGATCTCCGATCTGCACCTTGAACAGGAGCGCCCGGACATTACCCGGGCGTTTCTGGATCTGCTCGCAGGACGCGCTCGCGAAGCCGAGTCGCTGTATATCCTCGGGGATTTCTTTGAAGCCTGGATCGGTGACGACGCGATGTCGCCGTTCCAGCTTTCGATCTGCAAGGCCCTGCGCGAATTGAGCGACAGCGGCACACGAATTTTTCTGATGCACGGCAACCGTGATTTCATGCTCGGCAAGGGTTTTTGCAAGGCAGCGGGCTGCACGCTGCTGAGCGACCCCAGTGTCGTGGAGTTGAACGGTGAGCCGGTGCTGCTGATGCACGGCGACAGTCTGTGCACCCGCGATGAAGGCTATATGCGGATGCGCCGTTATCTGCGCCATCCGCTGACGCTGTTCATTCTGCGCCATTTGCCGCTGGGCACCCGCCACAGGCTGGCGCGCAAGCTGCGTAATGAAAGCCGTGCACAAACCCGTATGAAGGCCAATGATATTGTCGATGTGACGCCGGACGAGGTGCCGCGGGTCATGCAGCAGTTCGGTGTGCGCACGCTGGTCCACGGCCACACTCATCGTCCGGCGATTCATAAGCTGCAGATTGGCGATCAGGCCGCCAGACGCATTGTGCTGGGTGACTGGGATCGTCAGGGTTGGGTGCTGCAGGTGGATGGGCAGGGATTCAATCTGAGTTCGTTCGACTTTGTGCCCGAGACGACTGCGCTGTTGAACTGATGACGCGGTAATGCGGCTGTTCTGCGACATCAGGTAGATTGGGATTCGACTCAGATTCTCGTTCCCACGCTCCGCGTGGTAATGCAGTTCGTGACGCTCTGCGTCACACGGCGGGTTTTCTTTGTCAGGTGGATTGGGGTCCGGCTCAGGTCACCTTTTCGCCCCTCGGCGACCTACTTTGATGGGGCCAAAGTAGGCAAACCCCCAAGCTCCGTTTCCGGCCCGACTTCGTCCTGACACTGATCCGGGGGTCGCCGCACCGGGCCATCCATGGCCCGGTGCGGCTAGCCTGGCGTCCTGCCAGGCTACCCCCGGGATCAGCGCCAAGACTCAGCCGTCACTAACGTCGCACTCTGCGTCGTCAGTGCCATCGTGGTTGAAAAGCACTTTTTCGGCAGTGGCTGCAGGTAAGACATGGGATTGTTTTGACTATCGTTCCTCACGCTCCGCGTGGGAATGCAGTTCGTGACGCTCTGCGTCACATAGCGGTTCTGCGATGTCAGTGCCATCGCGGTTGAAAAAGCACTTTAGAGCAGTTTGGCCGAAGGCACGGTTCAGATAGACGCACAAGAAACTAGTGCCCGCCCCCTGCCGCAGGCCCGGCCTTGGCGGCGAATGGGGGTTTAGCAAGCCAGACGAGCAGGATCAGTCCTGCGAATATCCAGCCCAGCAGGTAGAAGTAATCCACTGTGGACATCATGTAGGCCTGTGCGTTGAGGGTCTGCTCCAGTTGCGCATACGCTTGCGGGCTGGCGCCGCCCAGGCTGTCGAGGGCGTGGCGGGTGGCGGGGTCGAAGGTGCTGATGTTTTCACTCAGGTAGGCATGATGCTGGTTGGCGCGGCGGATCCAGATCCAGGTGGTCAGCGACGCTGCGAAGCTGCCGCCGAGGGTGCGCAGGAAGGTTGCCAGTCCGGAGCCATCGGCGATCTGATCGGGCGGCAGGTCGGACAGCAGAATGCTCAGGGTCGGCATGAAGAACAGTGCCACGCCGATGCCCATGAACAACTGCACCATGGCCACGTGTTCGAAATCCACGTCGGTGTTGAAGCCTGCACGCATGAAGCAGCTCAGCCCCATCGCCAGGAACGCCAGGCCAGCCAGCAGCCGCAGGTCGAACTTGTGCGCGTACTTGCCGACAAAGGGCGACATCAGTACCGGCAGGATACCAATCGGTGCAACGGCCAGCCCCGCCCAGGTCGCGGTATAGCCCATCTGGGTCTGTAACCACTGCGGCAGGATCAGGTTGATGCCGAAGAAGCCGGAATAGCCGCCGATCATGACCAGCGTGCCGATGCGGAAATTGCGGTAGGCAAACAGGCGCAGGTTGACGATCGGGTGCTTGTCGGTCATTTCCCAGATGACGAAGAAGACCAGCGCGACCAGCGAAATCAGCGAGCCGAAGATGATGAAGTTCGATTCGAACCAGTCCAGATCATTACCCTTGTCGAGCACTATCTGCAACGCGCCGACACCGACGATCAGCGCCAGCAAGCCAATGTAGTCCAGCGGTTGACGCGCTGTGGTGACCGGCCTTTTGGCCATCTGGGTGCGCACCACCAGCACGGCAAACAGGCCGATGGGAATGTTGATGAAGAAGATCCACGGCCAGCTATAGCTGTCGGTGATCCAGCCACCGAGGATCGGCCCGGCGATGGGCGCCACCACCGTCACCATCGCCAGCAAGGCCAGGGCCATGCCCCTTTTGGCAGGCGGGTACACCGCAATCAACAGGGTCTGACTCATCGGATACAGCGGGCCGGCGACCATCCCCTGCAGCGCCCGGAAGCCCACCAGTTCCGGCATGGACTGGGAAATACCGCACAGAAACGAGGCGATCACGAACAGAATAGTGGCCCACAGGAACAGCTTGACCTCACCGAAGCGGCGACTGAGCCAGCCGGTCAGCGGCAAGGCAATCGCGTTGCTGACCGCAAACGAGGTGATCACCCAGGTGCTCTGCTCCGAGCTGACCCCCAGGTTGCCGGCGATAGTCGGCAGCGCCACGTTGGCAATGGTGGTATCGAGCACCTGCATGAAGGTCGCCAGCGACAGACCGATGGTGCACAGCAACAGGCTTGGCGGGGTAAAGGAAGCGGGGGCGTTGTTGCTCATCGCAAATCCCTGAAGACGAATGCGACACCCCGGCCAGCGGACCGGGGCTCACGGATTGGCGGTTCAGCGCTGAACGGCAGTCTTGCCACCGGGCGCACTGTTCTCATGAATCAGGCGGGCGATCAGCGCGTCGGCGTCTGCCAGTTGCTCGGTGTACACCTGAGTGCTGAACGCGGCCTGCTTGCGTGGCTGTTGCGCCAGCACCGGACCGCTCTGATCATGCAGGTTGACTTCAACCGTGGTCGACAGGCCGATGCGCAACGGGTACTTCGCCAGCTCTTCAGCGTTGATGTGCACCCGCACTGGCACGCGCTGGACAATCTTGATCCAGTTGCCGGTCGCGTTCTGCGCAGGCAGCAATGCAAAGGCACTGCCGGTACCGGCCCCCAGGCTGTCGATGGTGCCGCTGTATTTCACATCGCTGCCATACAGGTCGGAGCTGATCTCCACCGGCTGACCGATGCGCATCTTGCCCAACTGGGTTTCCTTGAAGTTGGCATCAATCCACAACTCATCCAGCGGGATGACCGCCATGGTTGCGGTGCCCGGCTGAATGCGTTGCCCCAGTTGCACGGTGCGCTTGGCTACATAACCGGTGACCGGTGCGACCAGCGTCGAACGTGCGTTGGCCAGGTAGGCCTGACGCAATTGCGCGGCCGCGGCCTTGACGTCCGGGTGCGAGGACACCACGGTGTCGTCGACCAGCGCCACACTGGTGCTCAATTGCTGCTGAATGTTGTTCAGAGCGCTCTGCGCGCTGGTCAGGCTGTCTCTGGCGTGCGACAGCTCTTCCTGGGAGATCGCCCCCCCGGCGGCGAGGCTGCGACGACGGTTGTAGTTGTCCTGAGCGGTCTGCACGGCAGCACGCTGCGCGGCCAGTTGCGCCTTCATGCCATCGACATTGCTGTACAGGCCGCGCACCTGGCGCACGACCTTGCCCAGATTGGCCTCGGCACTTTGCAGCGAGACTTCGGCGTCGCTCGGGTCGAACTTGAGCAGAACCTGTCCTTCGTGCACCAGATCACCATCGTCCGCACCAATACTGATGACGGTTCCGGTGACCAGCGGGGTGATTTCGACCACGTTGCCATTGACATAGGCGTCGTCGGTCTCTTCGCTCCATTGGCCGTAGATCTCGTACCAGGCCCAGATACCCAGCGCGAGGATCACGACGACAATGGCAAGCCCGATCAGCATGAACTTGCGCTTGCCAGACTTAGGCGCCTGTTGAGGAGCCTGGGCAGATGTGTTTTCAGCGGCAGCAGTGGCCATGGCAGTTACCTTTAATCAGCGAAGCGACGGAACGACGGCGATCAGGCTCGCGCCTGCCAACACGTCGGCCGCTCAGCTTTTAGCTTTGGGGTTGAAGCTCAAACGAGTCAGAGTGATGTGGTCATCAGCAGCCACCAGCACCTTGGTGAGAATTCTTTTCAGGCTCTCGACCTCCTCACTGTCGAGCGCCGCGAACGTGTCGTTCATCGCGTCCGCGCCAATCTGCGGCAGCAGATCGGAGAGCGCCTGTCCCTGCTCGGTCAGCGCCAGACGCACCTGACGACGATCGGTCGCGGAACGCTTGCGTACCACCAGCCCTTTCTGTTCCAGACGATCGAGCATGCGGGTCATCGAACCGCTGTCCAGCGAAAGGTGCCGACACAATTCCACGGGGGTATCGGTGGAAAACTGGGCAATGATGATCAGCACCTTGAACTGCGCGAACGTCACGTCATAGGGCAGCAGGTACTTGTCGAGCATGCGGTCTTTGAGCGCATTGGTACGACCGACCAGCAGCCCGATGAGGCTGGATTCGAAATTGTCGGGGCTGAAATGTTTCACGGATTGACCCAGATAGCTGCCTAGGCAGTGATTGCAAAATATTACTGCCTAGGCAGCCGTTGTCAAAGCATTTATTAGCATGCTTGCTAAATCCCCATAAAAAAACGACCGCTGGCAAGACGGTCGTTTTCGAGTGTGCGTGCGGGAGGAATCAGGCGGCGACAGGTACGCCACTGTGAAAGCGGAACTCTTCGTCAGGACTTTCGATCAGTTCACGCTCGGCCAGACGGATCTCCTCGATCTTGGCATCGACATCCGCCTTGTCGCCGTAGCTGTACGCCAGCTTGAGGTAGTCCTGAAAGTGTCGCGCTTCGGACTTCAGCAGACCGCCATAGAATTTGGCCAGTTCTTCGTCCAGATGCGGCACCAGCGCCGCGAAGCGCTCGCAGGAACGAGCCTCGACGATGGCACCGACGATCAGCGCGTCGGTCAGCCGGTAGGGGTTGTGATTGCGCACCAGCTTGCGCAGCGCCCCGGCGTACCGGGCCGAGCTGATGTTGGCCATGGGGATCTGGCGCTTTCTGATAATGCTGATGACCTGCTCGAAATGGCGCAGCTCTTCCCGGGCCAGACGTGACATCTTGCTCAACAGGTCGAACTTGTCGTTGTACTGAAACATGAACTGAAACGCTGCCCCGGCGGCCTTCTTCTCGTTGTTCGCATGGTCGATCAGCAGGATGTCCAGATTGCTCAGTGCGGCCTGGACCCAGCTGTCAGGGGTGCGGCAAAGCAGGAAGGCTTCGATTTCAGGGATCGGGTACATAGGCTCACAGAATGACGGAGAGGCACGGCCGGGCATTATACGAGGAGCAACGATGCCTCGCGACACAAAAGCATGCCGGAGTTGTCAGGCGCCGAATGCGTCGCGCAGAAAGCCTGGCGCGATATAGCGCTGATAGTGCGCCTCGGACAGCAGGAAAAACTCGCGGTCGATCGCATCGCGCAGCTCCGGCAGCGTCCAGTCGCGGAACTCCGGCAACAGCACGAAACCGTAGGCCTCGACCTGGCTGATCACCCGCGCGCCACGGGCGATCAACTGGTAAGCCCAGCAATATTCGGACTGGTGCGGCACAAAACGGATCTTGCGCTGGGTGAGCTGCGCACGCAGCTTGTCGGCATCGAAGACTTCGAGCTTGGCAGTCATCACCTGGACCAGCAGTTGCTCCAGACGCAGCCAGACCGCTCTTTTTTCATCTTCGTTATAGCCGTTCCAGTGAATGACCTCGTGGTGGAACCGCTTGCAGCCACGGCACACCAGATCCCCGTAAACAGTGGAGCAAAGGCCGACGCAGGGGGTTTTGATAATGTAATCGGGCATGTCAGGCAGGACTGGGGAAGGCGAAACAAGGGCTCATGTTAGCCCTTTGTCTAAGCAAGTTCACCCCCGAAGATGTAGGGGCTAACTTACCTTCGGCAAAGTTTTGGCGTAGAATCAGCGAGCCTTTTAAGGCGCCAATGTCCGTTGGAAGCTGTTTTCAAAGCGTCACGAGCACAGTCAAGTTAATCCCGCAGTGCGGCGTCGACAGGCCATTCCCTCATCACGAATGGCCGTGTCGACCGCCACTCCCCCCGCCCTGCAGGCGTAAAACTTTGAAAACAGCTTCTGTTAGGAATCACCGATACCCTGCCAACAAGGCTCAATAAGCCTTGCGTGGGTACGGGCGATTTCTGGATGAGCGTCCCGGACACCCATTTGGGACCACTGATGAGGGTTAATACTGTGCTTGAAGCCTACCGTAAACATATCGAAGAGCGTGCCGCCCAGGGCATCGTGCCCCAGCCGCTTAACGCCGAACAAACTGCAGGCCTGGTCGAGCTGCTGAAGAATCCCCCGGCTGGCGAAGAAGCTTTCCTTGTCGATCTGATCACCAATCGCGTTCCGCCAGGCGTTGACGAAGCTGCCTACGTCAAAGCCGGTTTCCTGTCTGCCCTGGCCAAGGGCGAAGCCACTTCTCCCCTGATCGACAAAAAACGCGCCACCGAACTGCTCGGCACCATGCAGGGTGGTTACAACATCGTCACCCTGGTTGAACTGCTCGACGACGCCACCCTCGCACCGGTCGCTGCCGAACAACTCAAGCACACCCTGCTGATGTTCGACGCCTTCCACGACGTGGCCGAAAAAGCCAAGAACGGCAATGCCCACGCCAAGGCTGTCCTGCAGTCCTGGGCTGACGGCGAGTGGTTCAAGAAGCGCCCGACGCTGGCCGACAAGATCAGCCTGCGCGTTTTCAAGGTCACCGGCGAAACCAACACCGACGATCTGTCCCCTGCCCCTGATGCCTGGTCGCGTCCAGACATCCCGCTGCACGCACTGGCCATGCTGAAAATGGCCCGTGAAGGCATCGTTCCTGACGTTCAGGGCTCCATCGGCCCAATGAAGCAGATCGAAGAAATGCGCGGTCAGGGCTTCCCGATTGCCTACGTCGGTGACGTGGTCGGTACGGGTTCCTCGCGTAAATCGGCAACCAACTCGGTACTCTGGTTCTTCGGCGACGACGTCCCTTACGTCCCGAACAAGCGTGCCGGCGGTTTCTGCTTCGGCAGCAAAATTGCTCCGATCTTCTACAACACCATGGAAGATGCCGGCGCTCTGCCAATCGAATTCGATGTCTCGAACATCAACATGGGTGACGTGATCGACGTCTATCCCTACGCCGGCAAGGTCTGCAAGCACGACAGCGACGAAGTCATCACCACCTTCGAAATGAAGACTCCGGTGCTGCTCGACGAGGTCCGCGCTGGCGGCCGTATTCCACTGATCATTGGCCGTGGCCTGACCAGCAAGGCTCGCGCCGAACTGGGCCTGCCGGAGTTCGACCTGTTCAAGACCCCTGACCAGCCAGCCGAAAGCACCAAGGGCTATACCCTTGCGCAGAAGATGGTCGGCAAGGCGTGCGGCGTAGCAGGCGTTCGTCCGGGCACCTACTGCGAACCGAAGATGACCACTGTCGGCTCCCAGGACACCACTGGCCCGATGACTCGCGACGAACTGAAAGACCTGGCGTGCCTGGGCTTCTCGACCGACCTGGTCATGCAGTCGTTCTGCCACACCGCGGCCTATCCGAAGCCTATCGACGTCAAGACGCATCACACGCTGCCTGACTTCATCATGACCCGCGGCGGCGTTTCCCTGCGTCCGGGCGACGGCATCATCCACAGCTGGCTGAACCGCATGCTGCTGCCGGATACCGTCGGCACCGGTGGCGACTCGCACACCCGCTTCCCGATCGGTATCTCCTTCCCGGCCGGTTCCGGTCTGGTCGCGTTCGCTGCTGCAACGGGTGTCATGCCGCTGGACATGCCTGAATCGATCCTGGTTCGCTTCAAGGGCAAGATGCAACCCGGCATCACCCTGCGCGACCTGGTTCACGCCATTCCTTACTACGCAATTCAGGCTGGCCTGCTGACCGTAGAGAAGAAAGGCAAGAAGAACGCGTTCTCCGGTCGCATCCTGGAAATCGAAGGCCTCGACAACCTGAGCATCGAACAGGCTTTCGAGCTGTCTGACGCCTCTGCCGAACGTTCGGCTGCCGGTTGCACCATCAAGCTGGCCAAAGAGCCAATCATCGAATACCTGAATTCGAACATCACCCTGCTGCGCTGGATGATCGAACAGGGTTACGGTGATCCTCGCACCCTGGAGCGTCGTGCTCAGGCGATGGAAGCCTGGGTTGCCAACCCGGAGCTGCTGGAAGCCGACAAGGATGCCGAATACGCCGAAATCATCGAAATCGATCTGGCCGACGTCAAGGAGCCTGTGCTCTGCGCGCCGAACGACCCGGACGATGCACGCCTGCTGTCTTCGGTACAGGGCGAGAAGATCGACGAAGTGTTCATCGGTTCCTGCATGACCAACATCGGCCACTTCCGCGCTGCGGGAAAGTTGCTGGATCAGGTCAAGGGCCAGCTGCCTACGCGTCTGTGGCTGTCGCCGCCTACCAAGATGGACGCTCACCAGCTGACCGAAGAAGGCTACTACGGCATCTACGGCAAGGCTGGCGCACGTATGGAAATGCCGGGCTGCTCGCTGTGCATGGGTAACCAGGCACGCGTGGAACCGAACTCGACCGTGGTGTCGACGTCGACCCGTAACTTCCCGAACCGTCTGGGTGACGGCGCGAACGTCTACCTGGCCTCGGCCGAACTGGCGTCCGTTGCTTCGATTCTGGGTCGCCTGCCGACCGTTGAAGAGTACATGGGTTACGCCAACCAGATCGACACCATGGCAGCGGACGTGTACCGATACCTGAGCTTCGATCAGATCGCCGAGTTCCGTGAAGCCGCTGCGAACGCCAACATCCCGGCCGTTCAAGTCTAAGCACGAAAGCTGGCAGCAAAAGAACCCCATCCTCGTGATGGGGTTTTTTTGCCCTCACTCGACCTCGTACATATATTTTTCACATTCACATGGCTATAGTGGCGGCCCTTGTTGGGGAGTAGCCTGCTCTTGACTCCGGTCACAGAGCGTTCGTATCAACATTCTCGGCAGCATGCCGTGGTGCGAACACCTTCTGGTTGGCGAGACCAACGATGCATCCATGCCTAAAGTCGGGCGTGTGGTTGCGTCGTTGACTCATAGCCCGACTGGATATAACCGTGAACCCGATTTCCCTCCTCTTTCTCGCGCTTGCCATGTCCACGGACGCTTTTGCTGCGGCCCTTGGTAAAGGAGCAAGCCTGCATAAACCGCGCTTTCTCGAAGCGTTGCGCACGGGCCTCATATTCGGCGCCATCGAAACCATCACGCCGGTCATCGGCTGGGGCATCGGCCAGGTGGCTGCGCGCTTCGCCGAGAGCTGGGACCACTGGATCGCCTTCACACTGTTGCTGGTGCTCGGCCTGCACATGATCTACAACGGTATCAAGCACGACGATGACGAAGAGCAGGAAAAGCCGGGGCAGCATTCTTTCTGGATTCTCGCCGTCACCGCATTTGCCACCAGTATCGATGCACTGGCGGTCGGCGTAGGTCTGGCATTTGTCGACGTCAATATCGTGGTTGCCGCCCTGGCCATTGGCCTCGCGACTACTGTCATGGTCACTATCGGCGTGATGCTGGGCCGGGTACTGGGTTCGATGGTCGGCAAACGCGCTGAAATCGTTGGCGGTATCGTGTTGATCGTGGTGGGTGCGACGATTCTTTACGAGCACCTGTCGGCGGCGCAGTAATCGGCTGATCGAACGTATCAGGCAGGCACAAAAAAAACCCGCATCTTTCGATGCGGGTTTTTTATGGGTACAGCCTTTTACAGCACGCTTACACGGTAATGCCCTGCCCGCTCATGGCCAGGTCCAGCAGCTCGCGGTTGGCAACGGCGTACATCGCGTAATCCGTGCCGCTTGCCGCACGCAGCTCGACCAGCATGGCACGCCAGCGCTCGACCATCAGCGTGTGCTGTTCCAGCCACAGGGCCAGACGCGCGTCGATTTCCGAAGGACCATCGGCCATCTGCAGAACCGATACGGTGATCGCCCGCTGTTGCCAGTCGACATCGTCACGGAACGCTTCACGCGCCAGAGCCTGCCAGTTGTTTTCCACCGGCAGACTGCTGATCTGCTGCAGGTACCAGGTAATGTCCAGCGCGCTGCCGACGGCGAAGTACGCCTTGGCGACGTCGGCAGCGTTCTGCCCGGTGACGTCGGAGGCTTCGATGATCGGCAACAGCGTATACAGATGCGTCGTACCGGCGACCATGCGCGCCAGCAATTCCGGCACACCGGCTTCGACATAGGCCTGATAACGCGTCTGCCAGATCTCGCGGGTAGGCCCTTCCAGCAGTTCGTCAAGCTTGAGACCCAGTGCGGCGAGGTGCGGACCGAAGTGCGCCACATCACGACCAGCGTCCAGCTCGTTGCGACGGCTACGCAGGAACCAGCGCGTTGCACGACGCCCCAGACGCATCAGCTCATCCATCAATGCCAGCTGGATTTCGGCCGAAACCTTGTAATCCAGTGCCTCTATCTGACGGAACCAGTGCGGCAGGTGGAAGATGTCACGCACGATCACGTAGGCGCCGGCCACCGCCGCAGCGCTCATGCCGGTCGACTCCTTGAGCCGCTGCACGAAGGTGATGCCCATGTGGTTGACCAGATCGTTGGCGATCTGCGTGCTGACGATCTCGCGCTTCAGGCGATGGCCGCGCATGGCCGTGGAAAACTTGGCACTCAGCGAAGGCGGGAACGCGGTTTCCATATCGCGCGCCAGATAATCGTCATCCGGCACACGGGATTCCAGCAGCGCTTCCTTGAGATCGATCTTGCTGTACGAGATCAACACTGACAGCTCGGCACGACTCAAGCCCTGCTTGGCCGCAATCCGCTCGGCAATCTGCTCTTCGGCAGGCAGGAACTCGATAGCGCGATCAAGCTTGCCACGCGCCTCCAGGTCACTCATCAGGCGCTTGTATTCGGCAATCCGCTCGTAAGCGCGACGTGCTGCCAGCGACAACGCCTGCGTCTGCTTGTAGTTGTTGCCCAGCACCAGGTGGCCCACTTCGTCGGTCATGCTTTCGAGCAGCTGATTGCGCTGCTTCTCGGTCATGTCACCGGCCTGCACCACTTCGTTGAGCAGGATCTTGATGTTCACTTCGTGATCGGAGCAGTCCACACCGCCCGCGTTGTCGATGAAGTCGGTGTTGGTCGCGCCGCCATTAAGGCCGAACTCGACACGGCCCAGCTGGGTCATGCCCAGGTTGCCGCCCTCGCCCACCACCTTGCAACGCAGCTCGTTGCCGTCGACGCGCAGCGCATCATTGGCCTTGTCGCCGACATCCGCGTGCGACTCCTCGCTGGACTTCACGTACGTGCCGATACCGCCGTTCCACAACAGATCTACCGGTGCCTTGAGCAACGCGTGCAGCAGTTCGGTCGGGGTCAGCTTGTCGGCCTTGATGTCGAAGCGCGCCTTCATCTGTTCGGTGATGGCGATACTTTTCAGGCTGCGCGGGAAAATCCCGCCGCCAGCGGACATGATGCTGGTGTCGTAGTCGGTCCAGGACGAGCGCGGCAGATTGAACAGGCGCTGACGCTCTGCAAAGCTGGTGGCCGGGTCCGGATTCGGATCGATGAAGATGTGCAGGTGGTTGAACGCAGCGACCAGTTGCAGCTTGTCAGACATCAGCAGGCCGTTGCCAAACACGTCACCGGCCATGTCACCGATGCCGATCACGCTGATGCTGTCCTGCTGCACATTGATGTCGCGTTCACGGAAGTGACGCTGCACGCCCACCCATGCGCCCTTGGCGGTGATGCCCATCTTCTTGTGGTCGTAACCGGCAGAACCACCGGAAGCGAAAGCATCACCCAGCCAGAAGCCGTAGTCGATGGCAATTCCGTTGGCGATGTCCGAGAACGTCGCGGTGCCCTTGTCGGCAGCCACCACCAGATACGGGTCATCGTCGTCATGACGCACCACGTTGACCGGCGGCACCAGCGCGCCTTCCTTGAGGTTGTCGGTGATGTCCAGCAGCCCGGAGATGAAGATGCGGTAGCAGGCGATTGCCTCGGCCTGCACCTCGTCGCGGTTGCCGGTGGTCGGCAGGCGACGCGGCACGAAGCCGCCCTTGGCACCTACCGGCACAATGACCGAGTTCTTCACCTGCTGGGCTTTTACCAGGCCCAGCACTTCGGTACGGAAGTCTTCCTCGCGGTCCGACCAGCGCAGGCCGCCACGCGCCACGTTGCCGAAACGCAGATGCACGCCCTCGACACGCGGTGAGTAGACGAAAATTTCAAACTTGGGCACCGGCTTGGGCAGCTCGGGGATCAGGCGCGGGTTGAACTTGAAGCTGAAATAGCTCTTGCTCTGCCCGTTGGCATCGGCCTGATAGAAGTTGGTCCGCAGGGTGGCCTTGATCAGGTCCAGATAGCGACGCAGGATGCGGTCTTCATTGAGCACCTGCACGTCGTCCAGCGCAGTCAGAATCGCCTGTTCCAGACGCAACTGCTTGTCGTCGAGATCGTCGGAACCCAGCTTGCGCGCCAGATAGAAACGGGTCTTGAACAGACGCGTCAGCTCGCGGGCGATGTCGGTGTGGTTGTTCAGTGTGGTGGCGATGTAACCCAGGTCAAAGCCCAGACGAATCTGCTTCAGATAGCGTGCATAGGCGCGCAGCAGCGCCACGTCGCGCCACGGCAGGCCGGCGGTGAGTACCAGACGGTTGAACGCATCGTTTTCGGCATCGCCGCGCACGATGTGCACGAACGCATCCTGCAGGGTGTCATTGAGCTGCTGGATATCGAGGTTCAGACCTTCGCCGTAGGTGAAGGCGAAATCGTGAATCCAGAACTCGCGGCCATTGGCATGATGCAGGCGGTACGGGAACTCGCCCAGCACGCGCAGGCCGAGGTTTTCCAGAATCGGCAACACATCGGACAGCGCCAGCGGTGTATCGGCGTGATACAGCTTGCAATGCAATTGCTGGCGGCCACCGGCCAGTGGCTGGTAGAAGCTCATAACCAGCGGATTGGCTTCGCTGAGGCTCAGTACGTGCTGCATGTCGACGACTGCCGAATGCGCCGCAAAGCGCTCGCGGTAGCCGGCCGGGAAGCCTTTCGGGAAGTCGGCCAGCACGTTGGTGCCCTGGGCTTCACCGAAGCTTTCGACCACCAGACTGGCGTAGTCGTCCTTCCACGAACGGCACGCCTGAATAACTTCGTTTTCCAGCTGGGCGACGTCGATTTCCAGGTTGATCTTCGGGTCCACGCGCAGAATCAACTGCACCCGCGCCAGCACCGATTCAGAGAAGAACGTCCAGAATTCGCAATCGCTGGCCTTGAGGCGATCCATCAGGACCTGCTGGATCTTCTGGCGTACTTCGGTGGAGTACACGTCGCGCGGCACATAGGCCAGGCAGTAGCAGAAACGGCCGTACGGGTCCTTGCGCAGGAACACGCGAATCTTGTTGCGCTCCTGAATCTGCACGATCGACATGACCGTGGTGAACAGTTCGTCCACCGGAGTCTGGAACAGGTCGTCACGTGGCAGCACTTCGACCACCTGCGCCAGTTCCTTGCCCAGGTGCGCCTTGGCGTCGAAACCGGAGCGGCGCTCGACCTCGGCGACCTTACGACGGATGTACGGAATCTGCCGCACGCTTTCGCCATACACCGACGAGGTGTACAGGCCCATGAAGCGACATTCCTTGATGACCTTGCCCGACGCGTCGATCTGCCGGATCGAAACGTAATCCGGGTACGCCGGACGGTGTACGCGGCTTGGGTGCGCCGCCTTGGCAAACGACAGCAGCACCGGTTCCTGCAGGTATTTCACCGCGTAATCTTCGATGTGCAGTTCTTCGCGGGTCAGGCCAGGGCGCAGCAGTCGGGTCAGCCCCAGGAAAGACGACTCGTCGTAGACCAACTGGCCGCCTTCGGCGTCGTTGCGCACTTCGAATTCTTCGTAGCCCAGGAAAGTGAAGTGGTTGTCCACCAGCCATTGCAGGAAGACCTTGATCTCGGCCTTTTCCTCGACGTCGGTGTTGGACTCGTTGGCATCGATACTGGCCAGCAGCTCGTGCAGGCGCGCTTTCATCGGCCCGAAATCTTCGACGGCAGCGCGCACTTCGCCAAGCACCTGCTCCAGCTCGCGCGCCAGCACGTTCAACTCGCTGACGTTGGCGCAGCGGTCGATCTCCAGGTACATCAGCGATTCCTGCAGCACGTCTTCGCCGGTGGTGCCCTTGGGCAGCATCTCGAGCAGTTCGCCAGCAGCGCCGCGACGCACGCTCAGTACGGTGGTCTGCAGGGTATGGATGCTGTAGCCGCGGCGGTTCAGCTCGGTACGTACGGAGTCGACCAGAAACGGCAGGTCGTGATGCAGCACTTCAACGGCAGTATGAGTCGATTGCCAGCCGTGGCGCTCGTAATCGGGGTTGTAGACACGGACCTGCGGGTGAGCATGTTCGAAACGCTCCAGCAGGCGCCACGCGGACAAGGTGCAGCCTGCCAGGTCGGAAAGCCGCCGCTGGGTGAGTTCGTCGAGGGAAATGATGCCGAAGAATTGCTCGGCAAACAGCGCCACTTGTGGCAGTGCCTGTTCGCTGATGTGCTGAGCCAGTGCCGCTTGCAGTTGATGCTGGAAGTCGGCCTTGCTGGCTGCGGTGAAGAACGCCATCTGTGGTACTCCGCTTTGGCTTTTATTGGGGAGGCTTGAAGAAGGTGTTGAAACCGGTGTGCCCTTGCATTCAATCGCGCGGGCATAACCTGATCGAGTGTAAAGCTAAAGTAGTAACGCGCGCTGTGTCAGGGTAGTCACATTTGTATATCGCGGTGAAAAAACGCTACGCGCACCCGACACCGTACACCACTCGTCTGTCATGCAGCTTAACGAGAGCTGAGCGCACACTGCTTACGAGGCTGCGACATATTCGGTCATCAGGTCGCGATACACTGCGCACGATGGTGCCAATATCGCCCGACAATATTTACCCGGGACTGGCAAAATCCCCTCACGCCTCACCTGGACAGACCCGGAGCCACCCATGCAAATCAAGACCGCCAGCCTCATCGCCAACCCGTGCGACGACGAATACGACGATATGGCACTGCTCTGCTGCCACGCAGAAAACGGCATGCTGTTTTCCCTGACGCGTTTCCCGGACGAGAACGAAGTGGAAATCACCGTCAGCGACGACAAGTCACTGAATGTGTCCAGCCTGAACGTCACCTTCAGTGCCGAGCGCCTGTTGGTGGAAATCGACCCACAGGACGCCAAGCAGCTCGATGGCCACCATCAGTATGAAATTCTCCACGCCACCGATGCAGGCGAGTTGCACGACGTACACCAGACGTTACAGATCATTCTCGAAAACGTCGGTGAGTACGCCAGCACAATCAGCTGACGGGAAAAAAGCGCTAGAGTGAGCACTTCGCCGAACAGGAGTGTGTCATGAACCGCATTTTCGACGCCCACTGCCACATCATCGATCCGCATTTCCCGCTGATCGCCAATAACGGCTATCTGCCGGAGCCGTTCGGTGTCAGTGACTACCTTGCGACGGTCAAGCCTCTGGGCGTTCAGGGCGGCGCCGTTGTGTCGGGCTCCTTTCAGGGCTTTGACCAGGGTTATCTGCTTCAGGCGCTGCGTCTGCTGGGACCGGGCTTCGTCGGTGTCACGCAACTGCCCGCCAGCGTCACCGATGCAGAGCTGGACGCCCTGAATACGGCAGGCGTGCGCGCCTTGCGCTTCAACCTCAAGCGCGGCGGCTCGGAGCAGCTCGACCAGTTGGAGGCACTGGCCGTGCGTGTCCATGAACGCGCAGGCTGGCACTCGGAGCTGTACATAGACTCGCGGGAACTGGCGCACATCGAAACACGCCTGCGCAAACTCCCGGCCCTCAGCATCGACCACCTGGGGCTGAGTGCCGAAGGGCTGCCCGTGATCCTGCGCCTTGCGGAGCGCGGCGTACGGATCAAGGCCTGTGGTTTCGGGCGCGTGGACTTTCCGGTGCGCGAAGCCCTCAGGGATATCCACGCCGCCAACCCGAATGCCCTGATGTTCGGTACCGACCTGCCATCGACCCGCGCACCCCGCCCCTTCCGGCCCGACGATATCGAACTGTTGATCGACGCACTGGGCGAAAGCGGCGCTGGTCAGGCGCTGTGGGATAACGCGGCGAGCTTCTATCGAATCTGACGCTGCGGCTTCGACGAACAGAGCCAATCGCCCTACATGAACACCTATTGATCATGTAGGACAATGCCAGCATAAATGACAGGCACTTCTCTAAATGCAATAAAAAACGCGGGAGTCGTTAGTCGATACCTGCCTGGATGGATTAAAGTATCGCCCCCAGCTCAGCAGTCACCAGACACAGCTGTTCACCCTGCCAGGAACCGTCACCGATGGAACATCGTGAAGCGCTGATTGCGCTGCGAACTTTTCTCTCAACGCAGATCCTTGGCCAGGAAAAGCTGATCGAACGCCTGCTCATCGCCCTGCTTGCCGACGGCCACATGCTGGTCGAAGGCGCTCCCGGCCTGGCCAAGACCAAGGCGATCAAGGAGCTGGCAGAAGGTATCGAAGCCCAGTTCCACCGCATTCAGTTCACCCCCGACCTGCTGCCTGCCGACATCACCGGTACGGAAATCTATCGCCCGGAAACCGGCAGCTTCGTGTTCCAGCAGGGGCCGATCTTCCACAACCTGGTACTGGCCGACGAAATCAACCGTGCGCCGGCCAAGGTCCAGTCGGCGCTGCTCGAAGCCATGGCCGAACGGCAGGTCAGTGTCGGGCGCAGCACCTATGACCTGTCGCCGCTGTTTCTGGTCATGGCGACCCAGAACCCTATCGAGCAGGAAGGCACCTACCCGCTGCCCGAAGCCCAGCTCGACCGCTTTCTGATGCACGTCAAGATCGGTTTCCCGGATGCCGCCGTCGAACGCAAGATCCTTCAACAGGCGCGTGGCGAAGCCCTGAATGGCGAAACCAAACCGGAGCGCCGCGTCAGCCAGCAGGCGATCTTCGCTGCACGCAAGGAAATCCTTGGCCTGTACATGGCCGATGCGGTCGAGGAATACCTGGTGCAACTGGTCATGGCCACCCGCACCCCGGCCAAGTTCGATCCGGAACTGGCCGAATGGATTGCCTACGGTGCCAGCCCACGAGGCTCCATTTCACTGGACCGCTGCGCCCGTGCGCATGCCTGGCTGGCCGGACGCGACTTCGTCAGCCCCGAAGACATTCAGGCGGTGCTGTTCGATGTGCTGCGCCACCGGGTCATCCTGTCGTTCGAGGCCGAAGCTGCCGGTATCGATCAGGATCGCGTGATTCAGCGCATCCTCGACGTCGTGGCCGTCGCCTGACCCCATGCAACCCTACCTGATCCCCCAGCCGGGCATCCGCGTCAGCCTCAGCGAGCTGATCGAGATGCGTCATCGGGTGCGGGAAGTGCAGCTGTTTTCGACCCCCAGCCAACGCAGCCCGCTGATCGGCCTGCACCATTCCAAGCTGCGCGGTCGTGGCGTGGACTTCGATCAGGTGCGGGTCTATCAGGCCGGAGACGACGTGCGCAGCATCGACTGGCGCGTGACGGCGCGCACGCAGGAGCCGCACACCAAGCTGTTCCATGAGGAACGCGAGCGGCCCATCTTCATTCTGGTGGAGCAGAGCCGACGGCTGTTCTTCGGCTCCGGCCTGATGTTCAAATCGGTACTCGCGGCTCAGGCGGCCGCGCTGATCGGCTGGGCGGCGCTGGAACACAATGACCGGGTCGGCGGGTTGGTATTTGGCGATAACGAACACTACGAGATCAAACCGCGACGCAGCAAACAAAGCCTGCTGCAGTTGCTCAACCGCCTGGTGCGGGTCAATCAGTCGTTGCATACCGAGATTCCGCCAGACCGCGATGCGTTCGGCACTGCGCTGCGCCGCGCCCGGGAAGTGCTGCGCCCCGGCAGTCTGGTCATCGTCCTGTGCGACGAGCGCGCCCTGTCCGATGCCGCGGAACAACAACTGAGCCTGCTGTCACGGCACAGCGACCTGCTGTTGCTGCCGCTGTCCGACCCACTGGACCGCGCCCTGCCCGCTGCCGGTCTGCTGCGCTTTGCCGAACGCGGCGCGCAACTGGAGATCGACACCCTCAACCCAGAACTGCGCCGCGCCTATCGGCAACAGGGCGAGGAGCGCACGGCGCGTTGGGAGTTGCTGGCGCAGAAGCTGCGGGTATTGCTCATGCCGTTGAGCACCCAGGCGGAGCTCGTCGAACAACTGCGCGAATACCTCAATGCGCGTCGTCCGGTGAAGCGCAAATGAATCCGCTGGATCAACTGGAGCCGCTGATTGCGCCCGAAGCCGTCGGCTTCTGGCCGCTTGCGCCGGGCTGGTGGCTGCTGCTGTTGCTGCTCCCCTTGGCTGGCTGGGGGCTGTGGCGCTTGCGCAAACTGCTGCCGGCCAAGGCCCGCAAAGTGCGCAGCGAACAGCCGCTGGACCCGGTTCGCCTCGCCGCGCTGGCGGAACTGGCCAGCCTGCCGAAACCCTACGACGGCGCGCCGGCCGGTGCCTGGCTGCAGCAAATCAACGGTCTGCTCAAACGTCTGTGCCGTAACCATTACCCGCACAGCCAGAGCCATACCCTCAACGGCCGCAAATGGCTGGCGTTCCTCGACAACCGCTGCCCGGCTGCCGGTCTGACGCGCTGGATGATTCTGGTCGAAGGCGCTTACAAGCCAGAGTGCAAACTGGACGACAAGGCCATCAGCGGCCTGACTCAAGCGGTCGATACCTGGATCCGCAAACATGTTTGAGTTCGTCTGGCCGTGGGTGTTCGCCCTGCTGCCATTGCCGTGGCTGATGCGCGCCCTGCTGCCCATGGCCGACAGCGGCGAGCCCGCGCTCAAGGTCAGCTTTCTCAGTGAACTCGAAGGCCTGAGCGGTCGCCGCGCCAAAGCCAATCTGCCGGTCTGGAGACAACGTGCACCGTTTTTGTTGATCTGGCTGTTGCTGCTGATCGCCACAGCGCGACCGCAGTGGCTGGGCGAGCCACTGCCAGTCGCCGCCAGTGGCCGCGACCTGCTGGTGGCGGTCGACGTGTCCGGGTCAATGGACTACCCGGATATGCAATGGAAAAGTGACGAGGTCAGCCGGCTGGTGCTGGTGCAACAACTGCTCGGTGACTTCCTCGAGGGCCGCAAGGGTGACAGGGTCGGTCTGATCCTGTTCGGCACCCAGGCGTTTGTCCAGGCGCCACTTACTTATGACCGCCGCACCGTACGTATCTGGCTCGACGAGGCCAGGATAGGCATTGCAGGCAAGAACACTGCACTGGGCGATGCCATCGGCCTGGCCCTGAAACGCCTGCGCCTGCGCCCGGCCACCAGCCGCGTGCTGGTGCTGGTCACTGACGGCGCCAACAACGCCGGTCAGATCGATCCGATCACCGCCGCGCGGCTGGCGGCCGAAGAAGGCGTGAAAATCTACCCCATCGGCATCGGCTCGGACCCGGACAAGGACGCGCTGCAAAGCGTGCTTGGCCTCAACCCCAGCCTTGATCTGGACGAACCGACGCTCAAGGAAATCGCCAGCCTCAGCGGTGGCCAGTATTTCCGCGCGCGCGATGGCGACCAGCTGGAAAAGATCCGCGCCACCCTCGATGCCCTGGAGCCGGTTGCACAGCAGCCCACCCAGGCGCGCCCGGCACAAGCGCTTTATCAATGGCCACTGGCGACGGCTCTGCTGTTGAGTGTGCTGCTGGTGCTGCGTGAGTTGTGGCCGAACAACGCACTGCAACGCCTGCTGACGATGGTGCGGTCCATCAACTGGCGCGAGCGCTGCAAAAGCCTGTGGAGGTCGCGATGATCAGCGCGCTCTGGCCGCACTGGTTTCGCCCGGAATGGCTGCTGATCACGCCATTGCTGGCGCTGCTGATCTGGCGACTCTGGCATCGGCAGAAACGCGCAGGGCGCTGGCAAATGCTGCTGCCCGTTCACTTTCATGAGGTGTTGCTCAACGGTGGGCGCGGCAGCAACAGCAAGCTGCCATGGGTCGCGCTGGGGCTTGCCTGGTTGCTAGCCCTTTTTGCATTGCTGGGCCCCAGCTGGCAGCGCGTCGAACAGATCAGCCAGAAACCGGTCGATCCGTTGGTGGTGATTCTCGAACTCACCCCGCAGATGCTCGCCACCGATACGCCCCCTACCCGTCTGGAACAGGCAAGACGCAAGCTGCTGGACCTGTTGCAAAAGCGCAGCGACGCGCAGACCGCCATCGTCGTCTACGCAGGCAGCGCACATACCCTGGTGCCGCTGTCCGATGACCTGGTCACCAGCCACAATCTGCTGGAAGCCATCAGACCGTCGATCATGCCGGTGACCGGCCAGCGTGCTGATCTGGCCGTGCAGAAAGCGCTGCACCTGCTCAAACAGGGCGCATTGGGTCAGGGGCGGATTCTGTTGATCACCTCGTCGCTCAGCGAACAGGAACGTCAGGGCATCCGCAGCGCATTACGCGGGCAATCGCCACCGCTGCTCATCCTCGGAGTCGGCACGGCGGAAGGCGCGCCGGTCACGCAGGAGAACGGCAGCCTGCTCAAGGACGACCAGGGTGCGATTCTGGTGCCGCGTCTGGACAGCACCAGCCTCAACGAATTCGCCGATCAGGTCGGTGGCAGCTATCGTCAGGCACGCGGTGATGAAGAAGACTTGCGCAGCCTCGGTCTGCTGGCCAGCCCTCGACACATGAGCCGCGACGGACAGGTCGTCCAGCTCGACACCTGGGCTGATCAGGGCCACTGGTTGCTGTTGCCGCTGCTGTTGATCGCGGCACTGGCCGGCCGGCGTGGCTGGCTGTTCTGCCTGCCATTGATGTTCATGTTTCCGCAGAACAGCCAGGCGTTCGAGTTTCAGGACCTGTGGCTGCGTCCCGATCAACAGGGCCAGCGGCTGCTGGAACAGCATCGGCCAGCCGAGGCCGCGCAACGCTTCGAAGACTCGCGCTGGAAAGGCGTGGCGTTGTACCAGGCGGAAGACTACGCCAGCGCCGCCCGGCAGTTTGCCGAAGGCAACAGCGCCGCCGACCACTACAATCGTGGCAATGCCCTGGCTCGCAGCGGCGAGCTGGCAGCGGCACTGGATGCCTACGAGCAGGCCCTGGACCGACAGCCCGACTTCCCTGCGGCACAAACCAATCGGGCGCTGGTGCAAAGCCTGCTGGATCAGGCCGACGAGCAGAAGCCTGCTCAGGACGAACAGAACAAGGCCGATCAGGGCGAAGAAGGTCAGCAGGCGTCGCAAGACCCCAATAGCAGCGCATCGCCAGCCGAGCAGAACCCGTCCCGATCGGATCAACCCGGCACCAGCGAAAGCCTGCCGCCGGACACCAGCGGCCAGGCCACCTCGGGCGAGTCGACGGACGACGAACAGACCACCCGCCCGCCGCAACAGTCCGCCGACAGCCCCATGACCGGCGAGCGGCGCCAGGAACTGGAGCAGTGGCTGAGGCAGATTCCGGATGACCCGGGCGAACTGTTGCGGCGCAAATTTCGCTACGAACAGCAACATCAGGAAAAGACCCGATGAGTCGCGTGTACACCTTATTGATCGGCCTGCTGCTGAGCCTGGTCACCTTGTCGCTGCAGGCTGCGCAACTGACCGCCAGCGTTGACCGCACGCGCCTCAACGCGGGGGAAACCGTCGAGCTGACCCTGGAAACCGACGATGTGACGCAGTTCGGCAAGCCGGACATGAGCGCGCTGGAAAGCAGTTTCGAGGTGCGTGACACGCGTCAGCTCAACAGCCTGAAAACCCTGGACGGCAGCAGCCAGGCCACGACGCGCTGGATCGTGACCCTGCTGCCTCGCGAAACCGGAAGCGTGTTGATTCCGTCGCTGCAACTGGGCGAGCTGAAAAGCCAGCCGCTGACCCTGCAGGTCATGCAGAGCGAGCCCCAGGAGCAGGGCAACCATCTGGCGTCGATCTTTATCGAAGCGAGCCTGGATCAGGACAGCGTGTATGTTCAGGCGCAGGCCG
This sequence comes from Pseudomonas sp. PvP027, assembly GCF_017833005.1. Lineage (NCBI taxonomy): Bacteria > Pseudomonadati > Pseudomonadota > Gammaproteobacteria > Pseudomonadales > Pseudomonadaceae > Pseudomonas > Pseudomonas sp. PvP027. The sequence goes on from NZ_JAFIBK010000001.1 coordinate 1,446,323, forward strand.
TGCTGACCCTGCGCGTCTACCATTCGGTATCGCTGTTCGACGACAGCAGCTTGAGCCCCCTGCAAGTACCGGACGCACGGGTCGAAAAGCTCGGCGACTCGCGCACCTACGAAAAGCTGATCAACGGCGTACGCCACGGGGTGATCGAGACACGCTACGCGATCTACCCGCAGCAGAGCGGCGTGCTCAAGATACCGGCGCAAGTGTTCAGCGCCACGCTGGTGCAGACGCCTGCCGAGGGTTCGCAAGCCCAGGACGCCAATCCTTTCGGGCCGCAGCCGGGCCGATCGGTGCGGGTCAAGTCCGCCGAAGTGCCGTTGACCGTCAAGCCCAAGCCTGCCGACTACCCGGCCGATGTCGCCTGGCTGCCGGCACGCAGTATCAACCTGGAAGAAAACTGGAGCCCGGAGCCCGGCACTACGCAGGTCGGCGATTCGCTGACCCGTACCCTGACGCTCAAGGCCGAAGGGCTGGCGGGCGCGCAGCTGCCCCCCCTGCCGCCCACAGAAGTACCCGGTCTGCGGCGTTATCCGGATCAGCCACAACTGCGCAACCTGCCCAGCGAACGCGGCCTGATCGGCACGCGCGAGGAACGCGAGGCTCTGGTGCCCGCCCGCGCCGGCGCAATCGACCTGCCTGCGGTTGAAGTGACCTGGTGGAATACCCGCGAAGATCATCTGGAGCACAGCAGCCTGCCCGCACGCACCCTGCAGATCAGCAGCAACCCCGGTCTGGCGGTGGATACACCGGTGAACAATGACATGGGCGGCGTGACCGTGATCGGCCCGCCAGTCTGGCCGTGGCAGATGAGCACATTGCTGCTGGTCTGCACCACCCTGCTCGGTTTCGGCTTGTGGTGGCGCGCCCGTGGACAGCCGGCAATCGCCCGGGCCGTGCAGACCGGGCCCAGCCCGCGTACGGTACTGGATGACCTCAAACGCGCCTGCCTGGCCAACGACCCGCAGGGCACGCGTCAGGCACTCGACGCCTGGGCACGCCAGCAGCCGGAAACCCTGGCCGAAATGGCTGCGCGCTTCGTGCCGCTGTCCGATGCCCTGGATGGTCTCAACGGTGCGCTTTACAGCGAAACCGGCAAGCTGTGGCTGGGCGAGGACCTCTGGCGCGCGGTGCGCAAGCTGCCCGCCGCCGAACATATTCAGGACCCGGCAGGTGATGCCGGGTTGCCGCCGTTGTATCCCAAATAAGGATGCAGCTCGGGCAACACCCCTATACGACAAGGTAAACCAATGCGTCTGTTTCACACCTCTGACTGGCACCTGGGTCAGAACCTGCACGGCCAGGAGCGGGATTTCGAACACGGCTGCTTTCTGACCTGGCTGCTGGCCCGTCTGGCCGACCGTAAACCGGATGTACTGTTGATCGCGGGCGACATCTTCGACACCGTCAACCCGCCGGTCAAAGCGCAGGAACGCCTGTACGACTTCATCGTCAACGCCCATGAGCAGCAGCCGCTGCTGACCATCGTGATGATCGCGGGCAACCATGACTCCGGCTCGCGCATCGAGCTCCCCGCCCCCCTGATGCGCCGCTTGCGTACTCACGCGCTGGGCAGGGTGATGTGGCTGGACGACGGCGTGCTGGATGCCGAACGCCTGCTGCTGCCATTGCCGGACGCCAATGGCGACATCAAGGCCTGGTGCCTGGCGCTGCCCTTCCTGCGTCCCGCCGAAGTCACCGGCCCGACCCTGGGCGATGACTACCTGCGTGGCATCGGCCGGGTTCATGAGCTGCTGATCGCAGCGGCTGACCTCAAGCGCCAGCCGGGTCAGGCATTGATCGCCATCAGTCACGCCCACATGGCAGGCGGCTCGGTCTCGGAAGACTCCGAGCGCAGCCTGATCATCGGCAACGCCGAAGCGCTGCCGGCCAGCCTGTTCGGGCCAAGCATCACCTATGTTGCGCTGGGCCACCTGCACAAACCGCAGCGGGTCAACGGCGAAGAGCGCATTCGCTACAGCGGCTCGCCGATTCCGCTGTCCTTTTCGGAAATCAGCTACCAGCACCAGATTCTCGAGATCAATTGCGACGGTGAGACGCTGACCAGTGTCGAGCCGTTGCTGATCCCTCGTGCCGTCAACCTGCAACGCCTCGGGCCTGCGCCATTGGCCGACCTGCTGGTACAACTCAAGGCGCTGCCGGACATCGACCTGCTCGCCGACCCGGATCGCCAGCCTTGGCTGGAAGTGCGCGTGCGTCTGGATGAACCCCAGCCGGACCTGCGCAACCAGATCGAAAACGCACTTCAAGGCAAGGCCGTGCGGCTGGTGCGCATCGGTGCCGAATACGCCGGCAAAGGCAGCGCGGACGGCAGCGAGGGTGACGCCACGCTGATCGAACTGGACCAGCTCACGCCTCAGGAACTGTTCAGCCGTGCCTGGCAGGACAACTTCGGCAGCGAGGTCGACGAACAGACGCTGACCGACTTCGCCACGCTGCTGCGTGAAGTCCAGCAGGAGAGCGAGCAGCCATGAAAATCCTCGCCATCCGCCTGAAAAACCTGGCCTCGCTGGCCGGCCCCTTTGAAATCGATTTCACTGCCGAGCCGCTGGCCAGCGCCGGACTGTTTGCCATCACCGGCCCTACCGGCGCGGGCAAAAGCACCCTGCTCGATGCCTTGTGCCTGGCGCTGTTCGGCGCGATTCCGCGGCTAAGCAACATCGGCCAGTCCAAGGTCCCGGACATCGACGGCGACATCACCACCAGCGACCCGCGTACCCTGCTGCGCCGTGGCACGGGCAGCGGTTACGCCGAGGTGGACTTCATCGGCATCGATCAGCGGCGTTATCGTGCGCGCTGGGAAACCAATCGCGCGCGCGACAATGCCACCAAAAAACTGCAGGCCAGTCGTCAGACCCTGACTGATCTGGACAGCGAGCAAATCCTCAGCAACCAGAGCAAACGCGAATTCGAGCAACTGATCGAAAACCGCCTGGGCCTGAATTTCGAACAGTTCACCCGCGCCGTGATGCTCGCCCAGAGCGAGTTCAGCGCGTTCCTCAAGGCGGATGACAAGGAGCGCAGCGAGCTGCTGGAGAAGCTGACCAATACCGCGATCTACAGTCAGCTCGGTCGACGCGCCTACAGCAAGAGCAAAGAAGCCGAAGACGCCCTGAAAACCCTGACCGCGCAGGCCAGCAACATCATCCCGCTGGCCCCGGAACTGCTGGCTGAACTGGAGCAGCGCCTGAGCGATGCGCAGCAGCAGCTCAAGGCCCATCAGACACAGCAACGGCAACTGGAAATCAAACAGCAGTGGCTGACCGAGCTGCACCGTCTGCGTGACGAACAGCTCGCGGCCCAGGAGGCACTGAACAGTGCGCAACAGGCCTGGGACGACCACAGCGGTGCACGTCAGACCCTCGGCCAGCTGGAACGCCTGGGCCCGCAGCGCCATCGTTTCGCGCGTCGGGTCACGCTGAACGCCCAGCTTGAACCTTTGGCTGAACAGATTCGCCAGCATCAGCAACAACAGACCTCGCTGCACGAACAGCAGCAACAGCTGGAAAGCCGCCGCAGTCAGGCGCAGACCAGCCTGCTGGAAGCCCAGCAAACCCACAGCAGCGCGAAACCGCTGCTGCTGCAGGCTTTCGAGGCACAGAACACCCTGAATCACCTGGCCCAGGAACTGGCCAAGGCGTCCGACCTGCACCAGCAGAGCGAGCAGCTCTGCATCCAGGGCCAGACCAGCCTGCAAACCCTGCTTGATCAGCAACAGCAAGTAGCGCAACGTCTGGAGCGCATCGCTGGGCAACTACAGCACAGCAGCGAACTGGCGCCGCTGGCCCAGGCCTGGAACGCGTGGCGTGACCGCCTGAAATCCCTCACTCTGATCGCCAATCGTCTCAAGCACGGCCACAGTGAGCTGCCTGCGCTGCAGCAACGTGCCAACGCTGCCGATCAGCAACTGACCGAGCAACGCAGCGCGCTGGAGTTGCTGTACCGCGAAGCCGATTGCGAAGTGGCGGCAGTGACCGAGCAGGTGCAGATTCTCGGCAGCCTGCTGCAGGACAACCGCAAACAGCAACGTGCATTCGAGGAGCTGGCCCGTCTATGGGCCAGTCAGCAGGAAGTCGACCGGCAGCTTGCCGACCTCACACAACAACAGCAAAGCGCCCAGCAGCAACGCGAACAGCTCAACAGCGAAGGCATCCGCGTTCGTGATGAACTGACCGTCGCCGAGCAGACCCTGAGCGTCACCCGGCAACTGCTGGAGCGCCAGCGCTTGGCCCGCAGCGCCAGTGTCGAGGAGTTGCGCGTGCAGTTGCAGGACGACCAGCCCTGCCCGGTCTGCGGCAGCATCGAACACCCCTGGCATCAGCCGGAGGCGCTGCTCGAAAGCCTCACGCAACACGACGACAACGAGCAGGCCAGCGCGCAGAAAGCCGTGGACCTGCTGACCGAGCAACGCAATCAGTTGCGCGAGCAGGTTGGCGGCGTGATCGCCCGGCAGAAAGAGCTGCTGCGCCAGCACGAGCAGCTCACCGCGCGCCATCAGGCTTTGGCACCGGACCTGGAGTCACATCCCCTCGCCGCCCAGTTGCTCGACCGCGACGCCGACAAGCGCGACGGCTGGTTGAGCCAGCAGTTGAGTCAACTGAGCGAAGTCATCAGCCGTGACGAGCAACGTCAGCAAGCCTTGCTGACCCTGCAAAAAGACGCTGCGCGCCTGCAGCAGCAGCTTCAGGTGGCGACCGAAGCCAGCCAGACCGCTGCGGGCCATGTTGCCGAGCAGCTCAAGCAACTGGAGACCGACGGGCAGCGACTGGAAGAAGAACTGACGGCATTCACGCCGCTGGTATCGCCCCAGGTGCTTGAAGGGCTGCGCAGCGATGCATCGGCAACCGTGCTGCAGCTTGAACAGCAGGTGACCCAGCGTCTCGATCAGCTGGAGCAACAACATGAAGAGCAGCAGGAGCAAACCGAGCGCCAGCAGAAGATCGAGAAGCAGCAGGTCGAGCAACAGACTCGCCTGCACCGCCAGACCGAACTGGCGCAGGAAGTCACCCGGCTCGGCGAGCAACAGCAGACCAGTCAGCAGACGCTTGCAGGTCTGCTGGGCGACCACGCCAGCGCAGAGCAGTGGCAGCAGGCGCTGGAGCAGACCATCGAGCAGGCCAGACAGGCGGAAAGTCTGGCGGCGCAGGCTCTGCAGGACATCCACAATCAGCTGATTCAACTGGCTGCCGAGCTCAAGTCCGGACAGCAACAACAGCAGTCCCTGCAACAGGAACTGGCTGAACTTGACGTGCAGATCAGCGAATGGCGTGCTCAGCATCCGCAGCTGGACGATAGCGCCCTGAACACCTTGCTGACCTACGACGACGCGCATGTCGAGCAACTGCGTGCGCAATTGAGCAGCACCGACAAGGCGCTGGAACAGGCAAAAGTGTTGCTGCAGGAACGCGATCAGCGCCTGCAACAGCATCAGGCGCAACACAGTGACCTGACCGACAGTGCGCAACTGGCGGCAGCGCTGCAACAAGCCCATGAACAGTCGGCGCTCAGTGAGCAGCACTGCGCCGACTTGCGTGCCGAGCTCAGTGAAGATCAGCGTCGCCGCAACGCCAACAGCGAACTGCAGGCGCGCATCGCCGATGCCAACAGCGAATACCTGCGCTGGGCACGTCTGGCGTCGTTGATCGGCTCGGCAGAAGGCGACAGATTTCGCAAAATCGCCCAGGCCTACAACCTTGATCTGCTGGTCCATCATGCCAATGCACAGCTCAGGCAACTGGTGCGCCGCTACCGCCTGAAACGCGGCGGCAGCATGCTCGGTCTGCTGGTCATGGACACGGAAATGGGCGACGAACTGCGCTCGGTTCACTCGCTGTCCGGCGGGGAAACCTTCCTTGTCTCGCTGGCACTGGCGCTGGGCCTCGCCTCCATGGCGTCCAGCACCTTGCGCATCGAGTCACTGTTCATCGACGAAGGCTTCGGCAGTCTCGACCCGGAGTCACTACAACTGGCGATGGACGCCCTCGACGGCCTGCAGGCGCAGGGTCGCAAGGTCGGCGTGATTTCCCACGTGCAGGAAATGCACGAACGAATCCCGGTGCAGATCAAGGTGCGTCGTCAGGGCAATGGATTGAGCACCATCGAGGTGGGTCACTGAGAGACCTGTGACGCGGGACGTGAGGCACGGCAGTTGGTTATCGCTCCTCACGCTCCGCGTGGGAATGCCGTTCTGGACGCTCTGCGTCCGCTCTTGAATGTTGTGCCATCAGCGCTTTCGCGAACAGGCTCGCCTGACAGTCTCCGCATGGTCTGCCACGCATTGGGCAGTGGTCGCAGGACCTGTGTGGGCGAACATGCTCGCGAAAGCGTGACGGCTAATGAATCATTGAGCGGATTTGTGATCCAGCGCTGCGTAGAAATTAGCGCTCTGTTGCAGGTATTTGCTGGTGTAGGTCGAAGTGTAGGTCTGAGCGGCGTGAGCTTTCTTGTCGTTCACTTCGACGCTGGCGCTGGCCGGAAGAGCGACGCTTGCCGAGATAGCAGATGCAGCGATGATGGAGAAAAGATTGAAATTCATGTCGGTCACCCCTCTTGTCTGTCTTTACGCTGGTTTGAAGTCCTGACCGTTATGGCCGTGACTCAAACTTACGCCCGAGGGTGGTTCAGCAGAAATCTTTTGTAGCACTAACCCATATCATCAAGAATGATAACGGCTCCAGCCCTTGTATCGCGCGGGCTGGAGCCGGGGCGGCTTACTTGTCGGTCAGAAAACGCAGATAAGACGGTGCATCTGCATCGAATTTCTGTACCGTTTCACCGATCTTCCCGCTCTGCGGATCACGGCGCACGGTCACGATCTGGTTGCTCTTCTGATTGGCGAACAGCATGAACTTGCCGCTCGGATCAAACGCGAACTCGCGTGGCTCCTTGCCTTCCAGGGAACGCCGCTGAATTTCTTCGAGCTTGCCGCTGGCCTGATCGATCCGGAACACCACGACCTGATTCGCGTCACCACGATTAGTCACGTACAGAAACTTGCCATCCGGTGAAGTGTGCAAGGCGCCACCACCGTTCTTCTCTTCCACGCCCTTGTTCTTCATGTCGACCAGTTGGGTCTGCTTGAAGCCGCCGTCATGGTAGTCGAACACCGCGACCTGGGCGGTCATTTCCAGTACCAGCCAGGCATGCTTGCCGTCGCCGCTGAAAAGCGTATGACGGGGTCCGGAACCGCCCGGCAACTGCACGAACGGCACCTTGGCTGGCTGCAGTGGCTTGGCCTGGCTTGCGTCGTATTGATACACGAACAGCTTGTCGGCGCCCAGGTCGGCAGTCACCACGTACTTGTCATCCGGGGTCGGCACGGCCAGGTGCACATGTGACGACATCTGCCGCTCACTGTTGACCTTGCTTCCAGGCCCCAGCGGCAGCACCTGAACGGCTTCGTTCAACGTGCCATCCTTGCCCACCGGCACCACGGTCAGCGCGCCGCCCGGGTCAGGGTTTACCGCGTAGTTGGCCACGAACAGGTAGCGGCCGTCGTAGCTCAGGCTGGAATGCGTCGGTTCTTCACCGCGGCTTTGAACCTGATTGATCGGCGTGATCTGACGGGTTTTCGGGTCGATCGCGAAGCTGCTGACCTTACCGACCGCGTCTTTTTGTCCAGGGCCGTTTTCATTGACCGCGAACAGATAGCGCTGGTCTCTGGAGACGGTCAGCCACGACGGGTTTTCGGCTTTGACCACTTGCAGTGGCTTGGCGTCGATCATCCCGGTTTTGCTGTCGAAGGCAAAACGATAGATCCCTTCACTCTTTCCTTGCGTGTAGGAACCTATCAGCAATTCAGTATCGGGCATGGCTTGGGCCTGCAGGGTAAATGCGCTCATAGCACTGGCAATCGCCAGCCACGGCAGAAATTTATGGGGCATGGGGGCATCCCTTGTTATCGAAGTTATTGATGCCTGTTACGGCACTGTCGGGGTCTATGACAGCGCCAGCCCGCATTTACTCAATCCTGCGCGGAATCATCTTCATCGGAGGGGGTAAAGGCATCCAGGCAGATGATTCGGTGATCGGCGTTGCCGTCATTGATCACCCAGCTTTGCAGGGACTCATCGAAGGTCGCAGCGTCGACTTGCGCCTTGGTGAAGCGCCATACCTTGCGCTCGCGGCCGTCCATGCATTCGACGTTCAGTTCCTCGCCCAGAGAGAATTCCCAGGCGTGCAGACCGTCGATTTCCAGCATGGTGGTGGTTTCGAGGGCGGCGAGCAGTGTGGTGGGTGTGGTAGTCATGAAATTCATCCGGCCAGCAAAAGCGCGAATGATAGGGCAAAAGGCAGGCGCAGATACAGTCGGAGCGGAAGTAGAGCCGTACCAACGCCGAGCGCTGGCACGGTGAGCAATCAAACAGGTACTGCGCGTCTGCGCTTACAACTTGCCGATGCCGCCTGGCTGAAACACTGGCTCGCTCGGTGCCAGGCCGTTGACCAGCGGCTTACCGAACTCGGCCTGACTGATCTCGAAATGATCGCCAGGCTGTGTGCGCACGCCGTCGGCAAACGACAGGGTCGCAGTGCCGAAGAAATGCACATGCACGTCACCGGGCCTGAGAAACTGTGCGTACTTGAAGTGGTGGTATTCGAGGTTTTCCAGGCTGTGGCACATGTTCGCTTCGCCACTGAGAAACTCTTTCTCCCACAGCACCTTGCCGTCGCGCCAGACCCGGCTGGTGCCCGACAGGCTTTGCGGCAAGTCGCCCACGCGCAACTCCGGCCCGAACGAACAGGCGCGCAGTTTCGAATGCGCCAGATACAGGTAGTTGCGACGCTCCATGACGTGATCGGAGTATTCGTTACCGATGGCGAAGCCCAGGCGATAAGGCTTGCGGTCATGACCGATCACATACAGGCCGCTCAGTTCGGGTTCTTCCCCGCCGTCTTCGGCAAAGGGCGGCAGCGAAAACGAATGTCCGGGGCGCACGACAATGCTGCCGTCACCCTTGTAGAACCACTCTGGCTGAACACCGGCCTGCCCCGCTGCCGGCTTGCCGCCTTCGACGCCCCATTTGAAGATTCGCATGGTGTCGGTCATCGTGGCTTCGTCGCCGGACTGCTGGTGCATCTTGTCACGCGCCGACGCACTGCCCAGGTGTGTCAGCCCGGTGCCGCTGACCAGCAGGTGCGCCGGATCAGGATGGTCGAGCGGTGGCAGGATCCGCAGCTCCTCAAGCAACTGCGAATAGTCGTGCGTCTCGCCAACGCCACGCTGCTCGACCTGATGCGCCAGAGCCGAACCTGCCTCGATCGCCGCCAGCGCCAGCTCGCGAACACTCTCGACACCCTGGACCTCTCGCACCTGGTCACCGTCGACCAGCCCTACACGGCGCTGGCCATCGCTCAATTCAAACTGTACTAACCGCATGAAATTCTCCTTCCAGAATAATGGGCCGCTGAAAACCTATCTCGCCTTGGCACTCGCCGCGAAGTCGGACACTGGCAGCACATGCTTGCGCTCCAGCACGTGATAAACGATGCCGGTCAGCAGCAGCCCGAAGACCATGACACCCGACAGGAAATAGAGGCCCGATGCCAGACTGCCGGTGATTTCCTTCAACGCACCGATCACGAACGGACCGATGTAGCCGCCCAGGTTGCCGACCGAATTGATCAGCGCGATACCGGCTGCGGCACTGGCACCGGCAAAGAACCGCCCCGGCAAGGTCCAGAACACCGCCGTACAGGAGAACAGCGCAAACGCCACGACGCACAATGCGGCCAACTGCGCCACCGGCATGGTCAGCCAGGCGCTGCAGAACAGGCCGATGGCGCCCAGCACATAAAGCACCGCCAGATGCCCGTAACGGTCGTTGAGGCGGTCGGAACTGCGCGGCACGATCAGCAGGCCGATGATGCCGAAAATGTACGGCACCGAAGACACGAAGCCGGTGGTCAGGTCACTGCCACCGAACTGTTTGATCAGCGTCGGCAACCACAGGCCCAGACCGTAGATGCTCAAGGTCACCGGCAGATAGAACAGCGCCAGAAGCAGCACGCGCTTGTCTTTCAAGGCATGCAACGGATTGCCGTGGCGAGTCTGGCCATACTCTTCAAGATCCCTTTTCAGCTCACCGGTCAGCCAGTCCTTCTCGGCCTGGTCCATCCATGTGACCTGCTGCGGACCATCCGGCAGCCAGCGCAGCACCGGCCAGGTCAGCAGAATCGCCGGCGTGCCGATGACGATGAACAGCCACTGCCAGCCATGCAGGCCGAGTATGCCGTCCATGCCCAGCAAACCGCCGGAAACGGGCCCGGTGATCATCATGGCGATGGGTTGCGAAAGGATGAAAAGTCCGAGAATCTTGCCGCGATGGCGCACCGGAAACCACTGGGTGATGTAGTACAGCACACCGGGAAAGAAGCCCGCCTCGGCGGCGCCGAGCAGAAACCTCATCACGTAAAAGCTGTGCGGCCCCTGGACGAAGGCCATGCCGATGGTGATCGCACCCCAGGTGATCATGATCCGCGCGAACCAGCGACGCGCGCCGAAACGTTCGAGCATCAGGTTGCTGGGGATCTCCAGCAGGAAGTAACCGATGAAGAACAGGCCGGCACCCAGCCCGTAGGCCGCGTCGCCGATGCCGATGTCCGCGCCCATGTGCAGCTTGGCAAAGCCCACGGCAGAGCGGTCTACATAAGCGATCAGGTACAGCAGGATAAGGAAAGGAATCAGTTTCAGCGTGATGCGGCGTATAAGCCGCAATTCCTGGCTCATGTAGGCGGTCTCCCATTGTTTTTGTTATGGAACCTGCGGGGATCGCCTCTGTGCCTGGGGGCTGAATAACGCTGCACATGCGCCAGGATGATCCCTCGTCTACGATCGACTATATAGTAATACTATTTAAACTGACAACTCTTCCAATACGCGTTTTTTAGGCTTACCTTAGCCAGCAGTATCGCCATTAAGTCTTACAATAAGAGAGCCGATCATGTCTGACTCCGATAAAAAACCGACCCTCCGTTCTGCCCAGTGGTTTGGCACTGCCGACAAGAACGGCTTCATGTACCGCAGCTGGATGAAGAATCAGGGCATTGCCGACCATCAGTTTCAGGGCAAGCCGATCATCGGCATCTGCAATACCTGGTCGGAGTTGACCCCCTGCAACGCGCATTTCCGGCAGATCGCCGAGCATGTCAAACGTGGCGTGATCGAAGCAGGCGGCTGGCCGGTCGAGTTTCCGGTGTTTTCCAACGGCGAATCCAACCTGCGCCCTACCGCTATGTTCACCCGCAACCTGGCGAGCATGGACGTTGAAGAAGCGATTCGCGGCAACCCCATCGATGGCGTCGTGCTGTTGACCGGCTGTGACAAAACCACCCCTGCCCTGTTAATGGGGGCTGCGAGTTGCGACATCCCCGCCATCGTCGTCACCGGCGGACCGATGCTCAACGGCAAGCATGAAGGCAAGGACATCGGCGCCGGAACCATCGTCTGGCAGATGCACGAGTCCTACAAGGCCGGGACCATCAGCCTGGACGAATTCCTCTCCGCCGAAGCCGGAATGTCGCGCTCGGCTGGCACCTGCAACACCATGGGCACGGCCTCGACCATGGCCTGCATGGCCGAAGCGCTGGGCACTTCGCTGCCGCACAACGCGGCCATTCCGGCGGTGGATTCGCGGCGTTACGTGCTGGCGCACATGTCCGGCATGCGGGCCGTCGACATGGTCCGCGAAGACCTGCGCCTGTCGAAGATTCTCACCAAGGCCGCTTTCGAAAACGCCATCCGGGTCAACGCGGCCATCGGTGGCTCGACCAACGCCGTCATCCACTTGAAAGCCATCGCCGGGCGCATCGGCGTCGACCTGGACCTGGATGACTGGTCACGCATGGGCCGGGGCATGCCGACGATTGTCGACCTGCAACCTTCGGGGCGCTTCCTGATGGAAGAATTTTATTACGCCGGTGGCCTGCCCGCCGTGCTGCGGCGCATGAACGAAGCCAAGCTGCTGCCCAACCCGGATGCCTTGACCGTCAATGGCAAAAGCATCGGCGAAAACACCTGCAACTCCCCCATCTATGGCGAAGATCAGGTGATCCGCGCGCTGGACAACCCGATCCGCGCCGACGGCGGGATTTGCGTGCTGCGCGGCAACCTCGCGCCGCTGGGGGCCGTGCTCAAGCCTTCGGCCGCAACGCCGGCACTGATGCAGCACCGTGGCCGCGCAGTGGTGTTCGAGAATTTCGAGATGTACAAATCGCGAATCAACGATCCGGATCTGGACATTGATGCCAACTCGGTCATGGTGCTCAAGAACTGCGGTCCCAAGGGCTATCCGGGCATGGCCGAGGTCGGCAACATGGGCTTGCCAGCCAAGCTGCTGGCGCAGGGCGTGACTGACATGGTGCGCATTTCCGATGCGCGCATGAGCGGCACGGCTTACGGCACAGTGGTTCTGCATGTGGCGCCAGAAGCCGCAGCCGGCGGCCCGCTGGCGGTGGTCAAGGAAGGCGACTGGATCGAGCTGGACTGCGCTGGCGGGCGTCTGCATCTGGACATCCCGGAAGCCGAACTGGCGGCACGCCTCGCCGACTGGCAGGCACCGCCGCAACTGTTGCTTGGTGGCTATCGTCAACTGTACGTAGACCGGGTTATGCAGGCGGATCAGGGCTGCGATTTCGACTTCCTGGTCGGTTGCAGAGGCGCCGAAGTCCCTCGTCACTCGCACTAAACGAAACGGCGGCTGCCTGACGCAGGCAGCCGCCGCAAGTGTTACGCAATGGTATGATGCCCAGCAATTACCGCCAGGACCGACCAGCGTTCCCATGGATTATCGAAAGCCTTCCGACCGAAAAAGCATGCACGCACGCATTGTCCAGGAACTGGGCATGCAAATCGTGTCCGGCCGTTTCAAGCCTGACGAAAAGCTACCTGCCGAAGCAATGCTCTGCGAAGAGTACGCCGTCAGCCGCCCGGTCCTGCGTGAAGCGACACGGGTTCTGGTGGCCAAGGGTCTGGTCTATTCGCGCCCGCGTGTCGGCACGGTGGTCAAGGCGCGCCGCGAATGGCATCTGCTGGACCCGGACGTGCTGCACTGGGTCATGCAAAGCTCGCCGCAGAATGAGTTCTTCCATCTGCTGACCAGCGTACGCGCGGTCATCGAGCCGGCGGTTGCAGCGCTGGCCGCACAGCATGCCACCGACGCAGAGATCGAATCGATCCACGAAGCTTATCTGCGCATGGAAGCTGCACCGACGCCGGAAGACCTGCTGCAACCCGACCTCGACTTCCACAGCCGCATCGCCGACGCCACCCACAACGATCTGCTGGCGCACTTGTGCAACATGCTGTCACTGGCATTGCGCGAAGCGCTCAAATACTCCAACAAGCGCCCCAACCTGCACGAACTGGCCATGCCACGCCACAAGGCGATCCTCACCGCCATCCAGAACCGCGACGCGCTGGGCGCACGCCACGCGTCACTGGTGCAACTGGACGATGCGCGCAATGCGCTGAGTGTGGTGCTCGGGGGCGGTTGATCGACAGGTTCGACTGAATCGAGAACTTCCTGCGCCTGTCTATGCGTCGTGTTTATTAATCAGGCATGGCGAACCCTGACGATTGCTGATACCCGCCGCTGAACGTTCTATTTCCGCGGGAAATATCCAGTTCATTCGTAAGATCTTTACTAGCCCAGCGTAAGCTCAGTCCTTAATCACTCCAGATAGCGAGTCTGCTATTTGCGAACATATAAAGTAATGATATCTCTCCCTGCACATTAATTAACACACTGCGCCTGTTCATACACGTCGATTAAACCTGTCGAACGTCAGGGATTCGTGCAGCTGATAAAAAAGTGTGCAGGGAGCATTGCATGAAACTTCTGTCCATCGTTCAGGGCGATACCACAGACCACGGAGGGTCTGTTATCAACGGCGATCGAACAAAGCGTATTAACGGTTTCCAAGTAGCACACAGGGGCTGTGACGTCATCTGTCCGCTGCATGGCGCCAGTAAAATCATCGGCGAAGAAAACAACTTCCATATCGAAGGAAACATCATCGCACTGGAAGGCGACCTGACCAGTTGCGGGGCTCGGTTGGTATCCAGGCAACAAAACTTCTTTCGGGTCGAAAGGCTGTCCAGTGCTGTGAGGTCTGCGCCCGAAACTTCGGCCGGTCATCATCAGGAGGTGGCCAGCGAAGGTGTGGTGGATGGCGGTGTGGAGGCCGTTGATTCGTTGCTGAGCCCGCAGAACTCAATGGCATGCGACGAACGTTTTCGTCTGTTTAACCAACAGCGTTCCAACCTTGGCCATCTGGGCTATGTGCTGATGCAAGACCAACGCTGCACTGCCGTCGGCGCGCTTGACCTGCAAGGCTACAGCCGCAGCCATAAAAGCCCTGCGGTCATCGCTCTACAACTCGCAACCACCGCACCCTGGCCGGTCATGGGGTGATCCCGATGTCTCTGAACGATTTCCAGCGCACCAACGCCTTGGGCCCCGACACCTACTTCGCGTTGCCCCAAGGCGCCTCACACACCTACGCCCCGACAGACACCCCGGCCAAAGAAGTCATTATTCAAAGCCTGGCCCTCTCTCGCATCCCCGGAGCCATGCGCAACATGGGTTGGAATACGGCGGCAGCGCTGATGCAGCGATGGTTTGACAGTCCAGCGTGGGAGATGCCGGAGGAGTGGAAGGAGCGAGAAACGCAGCCAGACCCAATGAGCCTGTCTCCCGCGCAGTGCGATGAAAGCATCGTGAAGATGGAATGGGCAATGCAGTTTGAGCGATGCAGGCAGGCTGTTGAGGTGGCTGAGTCAAGATTGAACACAGCTAAGGATGCTCCGATCAACTTGCTGCGCAGCGGCGGCGAGTCGCAATTTGCCCGGCACCCAGCGCTATTTGCTGAAAATGGCCTGATGCAGCGCGCGTTGAGGGCGTTTCCGCCCGGTTTTCCGTGTTAAACGCGCAACTCACCCATACCCATCAGCTGTTTTCGAGCCATCCACAGATTCGACAGGGCGAACAGCGTGGTCAGCTGAGCTGTGTTTTTCATCAGCCCACGAAAGCGCACTTTCACGTAGCCAAACTGACGCTTGATTACGCGAAACGGATGCTCGACCTTGGCCCGTGTCTGAGCTTTGCAGTACTCGATCTTGCGCTTGGCCTTGTAGAGCACGCTGCGTTTATTGAGCCTGGAATACGTGCTGCGCCGCGCAGCGATTTGCCAGATGACCTCACGATTTTCATGCTCTTCACGCTTCTCGACACCGGTGTATCCCGCGTCTGCATACACCGCGTTTTCTTCGCCGTGGAGCAGTTCGGCGACCTGCGTGACATCGGCCACATTGGCCGCAGTGCCATGAACATGATGAACCAGGCCCGACTCCGCATCGGCGCCGATATGCGCCTTCATCCCGAAGAAGTATTGGTTACCTTTCTTCGTCTGATGCATCTCGGGATCACGCTTTCCTTCCTCGTTCTTGGTCGAGCAAGGGGCATGAATGATGGTGGCATCGACGATGGTGCCCTGGCGCAGGGACAGGCCTTTCTCTTGCAGATAACCGTTGATGACCGCGAGGATCGCAGGGGCCAGTTGATGCTTTTCCAGCAGGTGCCGGAAGTTCATGATCGTGGTGTCTTCAGGTATCGGGGCGCTCAAGGTCAGGCGTGCAAACTGGCGCATGGGCGTGATTTCGTAGAGCGCTTCTTCCATGGCCGGGTCGCTCAGGGAGAACCAGTTCTGCAGCAGATGAATGCGCAGCATGGTTTCCAGAGGATAAGGTTTTCTGCCTCCGCCGGCCTTGGGGTAGAACGGTTCGATCAGGCCCAGTAGACCTGTCCAGGGCACGACCTGATCCATCTCGGCGAGGAAGCGTTCGCGGCGTGTCTGCTTGCGCTTACCGGCATATTCGAAATCGGAAAAGCTCATCTGGCTCATGGGCGGCTCGGATCAGGTGGTCAGGCGTATTTCAGCACATTTGAAGACTTGTTCGGAGATTCCCTAACGCCGTCAATCGATTGAAAGAACTGCTAAAAGAAGCTGGCTGGCGTGATCACATTGACTGCCAACTGGGTTCAAACACGGTGTCCGCCAGACAAATGGACGCTTGTGCTCAAGTAAACTTCGCTAAATTCGGTAGTGCATGGAGCACGCTGGATGATATGTACGGAGCATTGGGCTTTGCAACGATGAAAGTAGGTGTAACAGGAAAAACCTTCAGCAAGGAAATTTCTGGCACCCAACATCGTCAACACTACTTTCAAGTTGAGCATGTAGGTCTTTATATCCGAGATCATTACGACTTCAATGGCATACAATACTTGGGCACATGGACAGAAGATCGCGTACTCACCAAATCGGAAACACTCATAACCTTGCACCCTCAAGGAAACTTGATAATCAGATTGAAAGATGGGCCCTTTGCTGCAATCACAAACGCAAACTTTCGAAACTATCGTGTAGAACAAATCAAAGGGGGCGACTTCATAATTTATTCGGACATCATGTGGAAGAAATCCGATCAAATCATTGAGCTAGGAACATGGCTATGAAAAAATCATCTCGCACAATAGTATTTTTTTTGTCATACGTCATCATCGCAGGCGGTCTCTGGATCGCTTCTGAATGGTGGGAAAAAGGACTGGCTGAAAAATCGAGCGGCCCGCATGTAAGTCCGGGTGGATGTTATCGAGTAGATATATTTAAACCATTTTGGGTCTTACCTATGATGTTTCATCGAGAATCCGATCCCAACGAAGATCAACCACCCACGTGGTTTCCCTGGTGGGGCTACCCGGCGTTTTTTCGACTTTACGATCACCGCACTGGCGTATTGATTTCAGAGACGAAGATTTACGATCTGGAATCAGCGGGCGATAAACTGTCGTGGGGAAGTGGATCGGGAGTGGTAATGTCCGGTTTGATCTTAATTGGCCCCAATCTCCCTGATTGCATGGGTGATCGCCCTACTCGCGTAAAGCCTCAATGAAAGTGGCATCGGGACGCTGGGTATTTTTTCTGGCCTACATAACTATCGCAGGCAGTCTCTGGAACGCATCGGAATGGTGGGAAAAGGATTAGCGGAACGCTCTGGCGAACCTGACATAAGCCCTGGAGGCTGTTACCGAGTAGAGCTGTTCAAACCATTCTGGGTTCTTCCGATGATGTTTCATTCGATGCCGCATCCGGATAGTGAGGTCCCAAGAAGGTGGCTACCCTGGTGGGAATACCCTGCGTTTTTTCGGCTCTACGATCATCGCACTGGAGAGTTGATTCCAGAGACCGAGGTTTACGATCTGGCGTCAGCGAGCGGACCGCTGGACTGGGGAGACGGATCGGGTGAGGTATCGGCTGGAATGATCTCAATTGGCCCCAATATCCCTGACTGCATGAATGATCACCCTGCTCGCGTGAACCCTCAATAACGAGAGCATTACGATGCTGGACATTTTTAAATGATCGTTCCAACGCTACGCATTGGCACGATAGTGACTAGGACACCGAGTTACAGGCCGCCACAGCCTCAATGCGAAAACAACGAATTCCCCACCTTCCCCGCCATTTTCTCCGGTTTGATCAGAAACCGCGCCAGCGCGGGCAGCAGCCATAGTGCGCCGAACATGTTCCACAGCAGCATGAAGGTCAGCATCAGGCCCATGTCGGCCTGGAACTTGATCGCCGAGAAGATCCAGGTGCACACACCGATGGCCAGACACAGGCCGGTGAACAGCACGGCCTTGCCGGTGGATTTGAGGGTTTCATAGTAGGCCTCCTGCAACGGCAGGCCGGCGCGCAGGAAGCTTTCCAGACGGCTGTAGATGTAGATGCCGTAATCGACGCCGATGCCCACGCCCAGCGCCACCACCGGCAGGGTTGCGACCTTGACGCCGATCCCCATGAAGGCCATCAGGGCGTTACCGAGCACCGAGGTCAACACCAGCGGCAGGACGATGCACAGGGTGGCTGCCCATGAGCGGAAGGTGATCATGCACATCGCTGCCACGCAGAGGTAGACCAGCACCAGAATCACCAGCTCGGACTGCCTGATCACTTCGTTGGTCGCGGCCTCGATGCCGGCGTTGCCGGCAGCCAGCAGAAATTGCAGGTCCGGCGTGTCGTTCTGTTTGGCGAAGTCCTGCACTGCATGCACCGCCCGGTCGAGGGTTTCGGCTTTATGGTCGTTAAGGAACACCAGCAGCGGCGCCAACGAACAATCGGTGTTGTACAGACCGTCGGCGCGGGCGATGGAGTTGTTCAGCACGTCCTTGTTACGCGACAGGCTCTCCCATTTCAGGTTGCCCTCGTTCATGCCCTTGATCATCTGTCTCGACACCGTCACCAGCGAAATGGCCGACTGCACGCCCTGAGTGTTTTCCATCCTCCAGGCCAGCTCGTTGATCGCTGACAGGGTCGAATACGCCGAGCACCCCTCTGGGGCTGTCTTGACCATGACCACCAGCACATCGGAACTGGTCGAGTAATGATTGATGATGAACGCGTTGTCCTGGTTGTAACGCGAGTCGGGGCGCAGTTCTGGCGCGCCCTGATCCAGATCGCCTATCTTCAGGTTCTGGCTGTACCAGAGCCCGCCACCGAAGGCCAGCAGCGCCAGCACAAGTGAAACCGGCGCGACTCTGGCGCTGGCAAAGTTCGCCAGCAATCGCCAGAAAGGATGCTCGGAGACCGCATCCTGCTTGCTGCGGCTCACGGCCTTTTTGCTGATACCCACGTAGGAAATCGCTACCGGCAGCAGGATCAGGTTGGTGAACACGATCACCGCCACACCAATGGAAGCACCGATGGCCAGCTCGCGGATCACCCCGATGTCGATAATCAGCAGCGTGATGAAGCCCACCGCATCGGCCAGAATCGCGATCATGCCGGGTAGAAACAGCTGACGAAACGTCCGCCGTGCAGCGGTCAGGGCGTTGTCGGCCTCGCTGGATTGCAGGGCAATACCGTTGATCTTCTGGACACCGTGGGAGATGCCGATGGCGAAGATCAGAAACGGCACCAGCATCGAATAAGGGTCGATACCGAAGCCGACCACATGCATCAGCCCCAATTGCCAGATCACCGCAATCAGCGTGGTGCTCAGTACCGCCACCGTGCTGCGGATACACCGGGTAAACCAGATCAGCAGCACCAGCGTGATCAGAAAGGCGATGCCGAAGAACATCACCACCATGAACAGGCCATCGATCAGATCGCCGACTTTCTTGGCGAAGCCGACGATGTGAATCCTGATGTCGGGGTTTTGCGCCTGATACTTGTCGCGGATCTTTTCTTCGAGCTGGTGGGAGAATTGCTGATAGTCCAGCGCCAGTAACCTGCCCTGGTCTGCCGGGTCCGGGTAAAACTCCTGCAGCGGAACGTCGATGATGCTCGACCTGAAATCGTTGGCAACCAGACGCCCGACCTGCCCGGACTTGAGCACGTTATTGCGCAACTGGTCCAGACTGGCGTCCGAGCCGTCGTAACTCTGCGGTATCACCTCGCCTCCCGCAAAGCCCTCCTCCGTGACTTCGGTCCAGCGCACGCTGGGGCTCCACAGCGACTTGAGCCCGGAGCGGTCCACGCCGGGGATGTAAAACACCTCGTCGCTGATCTGGCGCAGGGTCTCCATGTAGTCTTTGGAGAAGATGTCGCCGTCCACCGCCTCGACCGAGATGCGCACCGTATTGCCAAGGTTCGCCAGGTCGTTGCGATGCTTGAGCATGTTCTGAATGAACGGATGAGACAGCGGGATCATCTTCTCGAAACTGGTGGAAGGCCGCACCTGCGTGGCTTGCCAGAACAGAAAGAGGCTGGCCAGCAGGCAGAGGATGATCACTGCCGGGCGATGGTTGAAAATCAGGCGTTCAAGGAAGGTTGCCTTTTCATCCGAATCTTGCGCGTGTTGGTGCGTGCTCATGCCTGAATATCCCCGCCCTGAAAGGTCTTATTGTTGGGTCGTATCGGCGCCCGTCGGCGAGGTGAGGCGAACGCCGCCCTGTCCTACCAGAATCAGATTGCCCTGAGGGTTGCCGGTGACCCCGGCCAGCGAGATGCGATCAGGTCGATTGAAGACCGCGAATGTTTCACCGTTATCGGTGCTGCGCATGACACTGCCGCCATTGCCGACCAGCACCAGCGAGTCATCGGCCAGCAGCGTGGCGCTGGCCAGACCGAACTCGAGCGGCCCGCGCGCGCCCTTCAGTTCGATCGGTTGCCAGCTGTCACCAAAATCGCTGGAGCGAAACAGATTGCCGCGCAGACCATAGGCCAGCAGCGTGGACGGCTGAGCCGTGCCGATCACGCCGAATAACGAGCCTTGGTACGGACCGTCGATTTTCTCCCAGGTCTGCCCCTCGTCACGGGAGCGAAACATGCTGCCCGCTTCGCCGACAATGAACAGGCCGGCGTCCTTGACCTGAGCGATGCCGTTCAGGTGGTACTGGTCCTCGTTGTCCAGCCGGTCGCTGACATCTTCCCAGTGCTGCCCGCCATCGGCCGTGCTCAGCAGCAGGCCGTAGGCACCGATGGCCAAGCCGTTGTCGAGGTCCTTGAACCAGACATCCAGCAGCGGAGCCTCGCGCTTCAAGTCCTCGAACTGCTTGTTCCAGCTCTTGCCGCCATCGCTACTGGCCAGTACTTGGGCGTCGTGACCGACCGCCCAGCCATGCTGTTCATCCACAAAAAATACGGCCGTCAACAACTGGCGGGTAGGCACGCGGGCCTGACTCCAGGTCTTGCCCTGATCATCGGAAAGCAGAATATGCCCATGGTCACCCACCACGACCAGCCGCGCACCCGCATGGGCGACGTCCAGCAGCAACGTGCGTGAGGCCTTGGCCGACTCGATGGCGTAAACGGGAGTGTCTGCAGCTGCGGCAGTAGATACCGGCTCGGCCCCGGCCGTGGCTGGCAGCGCAAAAAAAGATGACGAAACAACTGCCAGGGACATGACCGCGCATAACCGGGTGCGACGATGGAAAGACTCACGCATGGACTTTTCCGCTCTTATTATTATCAGGTGGCTGTTATCGGGTGCCGGTGCCGGACCGTTCTTGTCGATGCCGACGCCCGCAGCGGTAGGGCGTTACCTGTCTGGAAACTCAGCCATCCTAGGCAGCTTTGCAAATGCCTGACAATCGACATGTCGTTATCTTTTGTTAAGCGCGCTGAATGTGATTGATGAATCATCACGACGGTTGATCGGGCAGCCTGACCAGACGCCTGTCAGCGAATGCTCCTGCGCCGCAAGGCCGCTGGTTTGAAAGCATTCACGCTGGGCACCGGCTGAGAGAAATCACTGGTGCCAGGCTCCTGATTGTCGAGGTTCTGTACGTGATAACGCCGCGCCTGCAAGTCATGGAAAACGTCCAGTGCGGACCAGGTCGTCGGCAGTTCGTAATAGTTCTTCAGGTACGCCATGGAAACCCGCCACAACTGCCCCCGAGCATCGTACTGATCGACGATTGCAGCCTGCCAACTGTCCTCGTCCAGGTACAGCGTGCGTCTTGAATAGACATGACGCGCGGTCGGTTTGAGCGTGCCCTCCACCACCCATACACGATGCAACTCATGGCGCGTATAGGCCGGGTTGAGATGACCCACCTGCAATAATTGCCGATAGGTAATGTCGGGGCTGGAAATCCGATAGTTGTTGTAGGGAATATAAATCTCGCGTTTGCCCAGTAACGTCCAGTCGTAACGATCCGGCGAGCCGTTGAACATGTCGGTGTCGTCGGCCGTGCGCAATCCTTCAGAGGCCGGGATCGGCATGTCGTAGGCCAGGCTCGGCGCCCGGCGGACCCGACGTTGCCGCGCACTGTAGGTCCACGCCTGCCGGGGCTCCTGGATCTGGTCCAGTGTTTCATGGACCAGCACGGCAGAACCGGCCATGCGCGTCGGGCACTGGATAAACGACAGGTAATAGAACAGCACGTTATCCAGACTGGCAAAGCTGCCCGCTGGATCGTAGAAGCGAAACAGCACTTCCTGACGCGAAGTGTTCAGCTTGAAATTGCCGTCGCGCTGTATCGCGACTTCCGAAGTGCGCCGCACCGCGTAATGGCCGCGATACCGGGCGATGTGATTCCACACGGCCTGAATACCCTTTTCCGGAAGGGGAAATGGAATGCCGCCGTAGGCATCGACAAAACCATTGCCGCCGCCGATCAATCTGGCTTTCTGCGCATTGCGGCGGGTGTTGTCGTACACCCATTGCGGCGCCGATCCGGAACGCCGGGTCGGGTATACCGGCATACGGTAGCTGTCGGGATAGGCTTCGAACATCGCTACTTGCCCAGGCGTCAGGTGCGTGCGGTAGTGCTGCATATTGGCGTGGGTGATGGTGAACAAGGGCTTGTCAGCGGCATACGGATCGACATGCCGAGTACCCGAGCCCTTGTATCCGGGCGGGGGCCGGGTGATCCCGCCCGTCCAGGGCGGAATGGTCCCCGTGGCATTACCTGCCCTCTCGCCTCCCAGCGGGGTCAAACGGCTCCCGAGCAACGTGGTATCGACTGCCTGGCAGGTGTTGATCGCGAACAGCAGCGTCAGCGCGCCGCCCAGCCGTTGTTTCATGAGCATGTGGGCTCTCCTTGCATGGCCACGTCGGGACGCGTGTCTGGCGTCCAGGCCGGGAATAGTTCCGTGTAAACGGCATATTGTAAGGGCGACACGGTTATTGACGATTGGCCAATAACCGTGTGTTTAACAGGCAAACAGAGTTGCTCACGTATTCTTATCGCGAACAGGTTATTTATCGGGTATACGTCTGTAGGAAACTTCACAGAATAAGAAGAATGGACAACACGCTGTTAAACACCAATGGAACAGGCACCCGGAATCGCCCACAGTAATGCAACGTGAATGCCAACAGGCCATAAAGAACAGATCGCAACTTATATAAGATACAGATTTGAAACGTCGTGCGCCCGCGTGATGACCAGAATAAAAAACAACGACACACTCTGTTTGATTGTCAGACACCCCACTCACAAGACAACTCGTTATGACTGTTTATTAGCGGGGGATATGAACGCGTGGTAACAACAAGAGTGTTACGTGCTCGAAGCCAGTAACACCGGGTGACGACAGGCAGGGCTCAGTCGATGACGACGTGTGGCAGGAAGCGACTGGTGTCCTTGGTAATCAGGCTGTCGTCTTCACGAATACCGATCCCGGACGCAAGATCGCCGATGACCCAGGAGCCGATCAGCGTGTAGCTGTCGCCAAATCGCGGGAGCGGCGAGTACGCCTGCAGAATGTAGGGCGCATCGGTATAGGGCCCATCGACCGAGATCACCTCATCGCCGGGCGTGCGCATTTCAATGTTAGCGCCCTCACGGGAAAAGTACGGTTTGCGCACCCAGCCTTTGGGGACCGCTTTGCTCGGGTCCCGGTCGACGTGTGCAGGCAGCAGGTTCGGATGGCCTTCGTTGAACTGCCACAACAGCGGCAGGATTCCCTTGTTGCTGAGAATTGCCTTCCACGCGGGTTCGACAAACTGGGTACCACTGGCTGCCACGTGCTGGCCGAATTCCTCGTGAAAGATGTGCTCCCACGCGTGCAGCTTGAACAAGCGCTCGATCCAGAGCCCGTCCAGGTCGACAAAACGCCCGTCAGCGCTGAGCCCGATGTCTTCGATATCGATGTGCCTCGCATCGATGCCGACGTGTGCCGCCATG
Source organism: Pseudomonas sp. PvP027 (assembly GCF_017833005.1). Classification (NCBI taxonomy): domain Bacteria; kingdom Pseudomonadati; phylum Pseudomonadota; class Gammaproteobacteria; order Pseudomonadales; family Pseudomonadaceae; genus Pseudomonas; species Pseudomonas sp. PvP027. Next base: position 1,469,980 of record NZ_JAFIBK010000001.1, read on the forward strand.
CGCCGCAGAAAATCGGTGGTGCCACGGTCTTCGACGGAACCGGACATCGCCGAAAAGTAGAACGGAGTCGTACCGGGAAACTCGGCAAAGGCCCTGACCAGGTCCTCGGCAATCGAGTTGAACTGGGTGGCATGCGCAGGCAACACGCCGCGCGCCATCTGCTCTTCCAGCCAGAGCAGTTGCACCGCGCCGGCTTCCATCAGACTGGTCGGCGTATCGGCATTGATTTCGTACATCTTCGCCGGGCCCGTACCGTCGTAGGCAAAATCGAAGCGCCCGTAAAGATGCGGATGTCCCTCCTTCCATGAGGTCTGGATCACGTCGAAGAACGCTTCCGGAATCGCCAGTTGATGGAGCAGCGCTTCGCTGTCCACCACTCGCGCCACAGCGTCCATGCACATCAGGTGAAGCTCCTGAGTGGGCGCTTCAAGATCGCGGGTAATCTGCTGTTCGCTGAACAGGTAATACCCGCGCTCATCCCAGTAACGCTCACCGTCGATGGTGTGAAAGTTGAACCCTTCACGTTCGGCGGTCGAACGCCAGTCCGGACGTTCCTCGATGCTGATCTTTTTCATGCCGCGAACCGTCAGCCTCCGAAACTGCTGCTGCCACCGCTGCTCTTGCCACCCCAGCCACTGCGCGCCGAGGCCTGGCTGCCGAAGCCGCCGCGCGAGATGGTCGATGACACCGAAGACGAGCCGGCCCCCGAGCTGCCCAGGTTGCGCCCCAGGGTGCTCTTGCCGTAGCTGCGATCCGGGCTGGATTGCGCCTGGGTCGAGCGCCCGAAGGTCTTGCCGCGATCGATCTGACTGGGCAGGGACGAGCTGTAATAACCACCCCGGCCATCGCGCGTCTGGTAGATGGGCTGCGAGTAGTAGCGGTTATTACCGAAGCCGTTGCTGAGCAGATTGCCGATCAGCAGCCCGGCCATCAGACCGGTGGTGCCACTCATGCCTGCCGGAGCAGACTGGCTGACTTCCTGATTGGCCCGGTCCAGTGCCTCTTTCGGCACTTGTCCGGAAAAGCCCAGTTCGAAGCCGCCGAGCTTGGGTATGTACTTGCCGTCAGAGGTGACCTGGCAATAATCCGGGACGAAGTCCGCGTCGCAGGACGCCTTGTCATCATAAGTCGGCGCAATGCGGCGATGATCGGACAACGCCTGCATGTAGGCATCCGAACAGACATTCACCGGCACCTTGGCGTCGACGCACTCCTGCACCGAACTGAAGTTGGCCTTGGCGTTGACGGTATCCTTCTGCTCGGACGGACCGCACCCGGCAAGGGCCAGCGGCAGCGCGCCGGCGAGCACCAGTTTTACTGAACTACGTCTCATCGTGAGTCTCCTTGTTCAAGGCTGCCGTCAGACCGACGGGGTCATGCAGGCTGCGTTGAGAAGACCGACGCTGATCGCGACGCTGGCCGAATAGATGGCTGCTGCCATTTCGCCCTTGGCGATACGCGTCGACAGGCCCTTGAGCACCAGGCTGGTAACGCCGAACGCCAGCAGTTGCACAACGGCGGCAATCACTGCCCAGACGATCACGTCCAGAATGCTGATGCTGTAGCTGATGATGTTACTGGCCGGCAGCGCGAAACCGATCAGCGAACCACCCAACGCCAGCGCGGCGGCGCTGTTGTTCTCGCGAATCAGCGCAAATTCCTTGTGTGGCGTGATCCGGCTGTAAATGAACTGGAACAGCGCGAACAGAATCGCTGCCACCAGGATGTACATGACGAAGCCGAACACAGCGGTGGCATTGAGCGACATACGCAGCGCGTCGATCATGAGGATTTCCTTGTCAAAGAACGTTGATATCAGTGGATTGCAGCGTTATGCCGACCGCCGTGGTGAGCGTGATGCTGCCCTCCTCGTCTTCCTCTACGGAAAACAGCAGAAACTCACGGCGGTTGATCAGTCCCGTTTCGCGGGCGTACAGCATGCTCAGGTGCTTGACGCGATAAGTCGCGTCAGGACTGACGATGTCTTCATCGAGTGGCGTCAGTTCGGTCTGACCGGGTGAAGTCCCCCATTGCCGCTCGAAGACCTCACCGTCGTGCTCGTAGGTCGGCAGGCCGATCTTCGACGACGGGCCGGTCAGGCGCAGCAATTCATCCTTGCTGGTGATCGGCTCGGCGCTGTAGTAGCCGAACAGGATGATGTCCTGCACGTCTTCCGGGGTGGGGCCGTCGCTGACCACTTGCAGAAAGTAGTCCTCGTTATCGAGGTAAAAACGATGCAGCGCCATGGACTGACCAAGATCGATATGCCCTACGGACCAGACCTTTTCATCGCCCGGGACGACCACTTCCGAGTGACCGTCGAGCAACAGCTTCAGTGAACTGTCCAGGCACAGCATCCGTCCGGACGCCAGCCCCAACGGACAGACCGTGCTGACCGGTTGTGCGCCGTCCCGGCCTGATGCCTTGGGGGCTTCCAGGCCCATGGCCCTTTTGAACCAACTCATAATCCATTTCCTTGCAGTCGACGGGTGACGATATATAACGCTCTTCAAGCGCAACAGGCGCAACAGGCGCACTGCCTGCGCGCGAATGGCTCAGTTCTCCGCCAGCAATGCCTTGGAATGCATCAGCCAGGCCACACAAACGCCCGCGAGTGCACCAGCGATATGTGACTCAAACGACACGCCGGCCACCGGAACGAAGCCGAATACCAGCCCGCTGTAAGCGGCCAGTACCAGCAGCGCGATCATCACGCTGGCGATACTGCGCTGATACCACGCACGTGCCAGCAGATAAGCCCACAAACCAAAAATCAGACCGCTTGCGCCGACATGGATATTGCTGCGACCGAAGCTCCAGACCAGCAGCCCGCCCAGCAGGCAGACCAGCCCGGCAACCCACGCATAACGCCTGACACCCTCGGTCGCCACCAGCCAGCTCAGCACAATGAACGGCAACAGATTGCTGAGCAAGTGCTGAATCGACCCATGCAGAAAAGGGGCAAACACAATGCCGCGCAACCCGGTGAGGCTGCGCGGCATGATACCGAAATGGACCAGACTGTTGCCGGTGATCGAGTTGATTGCCTGTACCGCAATCAACACGGCCGACAGGACGAGGATGACCTTGAGTCGTCGGGAAAACGCCATTAACCACCCTCGCCTGCCTTGTTGCAGCGCTTACTGAGCCGGCGTCTGATTTTTGGCTTTCAGGCGCGCCAGAACATCTTGCGCACCGCCGCTTTTGGCACCGATTCCGGCATCCTGCAGACGACGCTCCAGATCGCTGCCGCTGGACTGGCTGGCCAGTTCTTCAGCGGCTTCGAGCTTGGCGTCCTGTTCATCCTGGCGCTGCTTGAGGCGCGCCAGCGAGCCGACTGCAGTTTCCACGGCGCCACTGGCACCACCGGTTGCGGTGGCCGTCGCGACGCGGGCCTTTTGTACAGTTTCACGGGCCTTGGCCATCTCGACCTGCTGCTTGAGGCTCTTGATTCGCGACTCGGCCTTGATCACCTGATCCTGCAGCAGGTTGACCTGCTTGCTGAACTGGTCGGCAAGCTCCTGCTCCTGATCACGCAAGGCTTCGATTTCGGCGATCTTGTTCGCGCATTCTACGGCCAGCGCTTCTTCACCCTTGTTCAGGGCCTGCATGGCGCGACCTTCCCAGTTGGCGATGCTGGTGGCGTGCTCTTCAAGGCGCTGTGCCGAGAGTTTGTGCTTGGCCTTGATAGTAATCAGCCCGTCGCGGGCCTTGACCAGCGCGTTCTCGGCGTCACGGATTTCCTGGTCCAGAATACGGATGGCGTTGGCGTCGGCAATCGACTCGCCCACTTCGGAAGCGCCGCCACGAACAGCGGTCACCAGTTTTTTCCAGATACTTGTAGTCATGAATGTTCTCCGCCTGACAGCGCTGTTCAGTAGATGAAATGATCTTCAAAAGCATCGGCCGCGCGAATGACGTTGTCCGCGAGGGTGAGGATTTCCTGCACCACGACCGTGAGCGACGATGCCGCACTCAATGCGCCGAACAGGCAGTAGACTTCCTGACCGCCGCCCAGCTTTTCGATGCCGACCGACGACAACGGAAACAGATCGCGGCTGCGCAGGACAACGTCGTTGAACGCTTGTACGTTCTTGATCTTGTTCACTTCGATCAAGGTCGCATCGGCGAGAATCTGCTCGCCTTCCACGGCGATGTAGATCGGCAGGTCGCCGTAGTCGGCCATGGTCAGCCTGATCCCCGAGGCATCACCCTCGGTCACGTCGAGCTCGATCTTGCCGTTGGTCACCAGTTCCAGTTCGCTGAGGGCCTTCTGCAGAGAGCTGATGGTCCAGTGGGTATTCTCGGTCATGAAGTCCTCCAGTTTTATTCTGTCGCCCAAAAAGGGCTGTCTTAAGGCTTTTTCGATACCCCGCAGGGCATCGACATTTTCCGGCCGGATCCAGAATTCGCGCTTCACCAGCCCCGCCTCCTTGAGCCGCAGGCGCATTTCACGCATGTAATCGGTGGAGCTCTTGGAAACCTTGGCCGGGACCGCTGCGTTGTCGCCCTGGGTTTTACGAGGCATTGGCGCTCCCCTCTGCTGCTGGCCGTGGATCAGGTGAGCAACGTAGCAGATGTTTCTGAAGATAGATATGCATCACATGTGAGATTTTTTGAGCCACGACAATTCTCGTTCCCACGCTCCGCGTGGTAATGCATTTCGTGACGCTCCGCGTCACATCAAAACCCGCCCGGCGACGCACACTTCGCATAAAAAAAGCGCTGTCCGCAGCAGCGGACAGCGCCTTTGTCACAAGTGCCTGTCAGGCCCTGGGCAACCCTTATTCAGCCAGGCTTTTGCTCACTACTTCATACACGTCCGCCGACAGCTTGCCGGAGGCGAGGATGCGTTCCAGCTCGGTTTTCATCAGCGCCTGACGGGCGCTGTCGTATTTGCGCCAGCGGGTCAGTGGTGCCAATTGACGAGAGGCGATCTGTGGGTTCAGCGCGTTCAGTTCGATGACCAGGTCCGCCAGGAAACGATAGCCGGAGCCATCTGCCGCGTGGAAGTTGACCAGGTTCTGACCGGCGAAGGCACCGATCAAGGCGCGCACCTTGTTCGGGTTCCTGATGCTGAAGGCCGGGTGTTTCATCAGTTCCTGCACACGCTGCAGACCGCCCGGCAGAGTGCTCGCTGCCTGGACGCTGAACCACTGATCCATGACCAGCGCATTGCTCTTGAAGTTCTCGGCAAACACGGCGAGCGCCTTGTCACGCTCCGCAGTGAACGGCGAGTTGACCAGCACGGCCAGCGCGGTGAGGCGCTCGGTCATGTTGTCGCTGGTGTCGAACTGATCGATAGTGGCTGCCAGTACCTCCGGCTTGCCGCTGAGCATCAGGTACGACAACGCGATGTTCTGCAGCGCACGACGGGCGAAGTGCGCGGCCTCAGCAACATAAGGCGTGACCTTCGACACTTCACGGTTGGCCTGATAGCGCGCCAGCAGCCCGTCGAACAACCCCTCTGCCAACTGCTGACGGGCAAACTCGCGAGCAGCGTGAATGGCATCGACATCGGCCACTTCGCTGATTTCGGCCAGATAGGCTTCGCCCGGCAACGAAAGCATTTCCGCGACCATCGCCTGATCCAGATCATCATCCGCCAGCACGGTGCCCAGTGCAGTGATCAGACGCTGATCCATGACCAGTGGCTGGCCTTGCTGATGCTGGCCGATCAGTTCCTGCAATACCTGAACCGACAACTGCTGCCCGGCATCCCAGCGATTGAAACCGTCGCTGTCGTGCTGCATCAGGAACATCAGTTGATCGCGGTCATACGGGAAGCTCAGCTTGACCGGTGCAGAGAAGCCGCGCAGCAGCGAAGGCAGCGGCTTTTCGGCGACATCGACGAAGGTGAACGTCTGCTCGGCTTCGGTAACCGACAACACCCGCGTGGTGCCGGTCGCCGCTGTTTCGTTCGCCAGACGCAGGGCAATCTCGCCGCCCTTGCTGTCCAGCAGCCCCAGTTCGACCGGGATCACGAACGGTTGCTTCTGATCGCCAGGCTGGCCTGGTGTAGTCGGGCAGCTCTGGCGGAAAGTCAGGCTGTAGGTCTTGGCCGCAGCGTCGTACGACTCGCTGACCGCCAGACGCGGCGTGCCCGCCTGGCTATACCAGCGCTTGAACTGGGTCAGATCGACGCCATTGGCGTCTTCCATAGCCTTGATGAAGTCGTCGCAGGTCACGGCCTGGCCATCGTGGCGCTCGAAATACAGATCACTGCCCTTGCGGAAGCCTGCAGCCCCCAGCAGGGTGTGAAGCATGCCGACCACTTCCGAGCCCTTTTCGTACACGGTCAGGGTGTAGAAGTTGGAGATTTCGATGAAGCTGTCCGGGCGCACGGCGTGCGCCATCGGGCCTGCGTCTTCGGCGAACTGGTGGGTACGCAGGTAAGCAACATCCTGAATACGCTTGACCGTGGCCGAGTTCATATCGGCCGAGAAACCGGCGTCGCGGTACACCGTGAAGCCTTCCTTGAGCGACAGCTGGAACCAGTCACGGCAGGTCACGCGGTTGCCCGACCAGTTGTGGAAGTATTCGTGGGCGACGATCGCTTCGACACGCTGGTGTGCGGCATCGGTCGCTGTCTCGGCACGCGCCAGCACGGCACTGGAGTTGAAGATGTTGAGGCCCTTGTTCTCCATCGCGCCCATGTTGAAGTCGTTGACCGCGACAATCATGAAGATGTCCAGGTCGTACTCGCGACCGTAGGTCTCTTCATCCCAGCGCATGGACTTCTTCAGGCTGGTCATGGCGTGCTGGCACTTGTCGATGTTTTCCGGCTCGACATAAATGCGCAGGATCACTTCCCGCTGGCTCTTGGTTGTGAATGTGTCTTCGATGCACCACAGATCACCAGCCACCAGCGCAAACAGATAGGCCGGTTTCATGAACGGGTCTTCCCACGTCGCCCAGTGCCGGCCACCCTCTTCTTCGCCGCTGGCCACCGGGTTGCCGTTGGACAGCAGGATCGGGAAGCCCTGCTTGTCGGCGCTGACGGTGGTGGTGAACTTGCTCATCACGTCAGGACGGTCGAGGTAATAGGTGATCTTGCGAAAGCCTTCCGCTTCGCACTGGGTGCAGAACATACCGCTGGACTTGTACAGCCCTTCCAGCGCGGTGTTGGATTCCGGATGGATGCGTACGGTGCTGTCAACCGTGAAGCTGTCAGCCTGTGGGTGCAGGGTCAGGTGGTCGTCGGTCAGCTGATAATCCGCGGCGCTCAGCTCGACATCGCTCAGCTTGACCGAAACCAGTTCCAGGTGCTGGCCGTCCAGCACCAGCGGTGGCAGGCCTGCGCCACGCTCGGGGTTGCGGCGCATGACCAGTTGCGCGTGGACCAGCGAGTGGTCGTCGAACAGTTCGAAGGTCAGGTTCGTCTCATCGATGAGGTACTCGGGAGCCTGGTAATCCTTCAGGTAGATCATTTTCGGTTGTTCGGTGCGCATGCTGGAATCCTTCTACTGATGCACGGCCAGCTGATAGGCCGTGTATTTGCGAATATTGATCACGCCGGTGTCGAAAATCAGGTATTGGCCCTTGATCCCCAGCAGCGTGCCTTCGGCAATCGGGTTCTTGTCCAGATTGAAGCTGACAATCTTGGTCGGATACGCCTCGACCGGGTAACGAAACTCGACAGGCTCGGCGTCATGTAGCAATTGGATGGCCTGCAGCCCGAATCGTTCTTGCAATCCCAGCAGCCCTGCGCCGCAACTGTCGAACAGCTCCTGGCGAATGGCCTTGAGGTCAACGGGTTGAGCATCGCCCTTGAGCAGGGCACGCCAGTTGGTACGATCAGCCACCTGGCTGCGCAGCAGGTCTTCGACGAAGCCGGACTGTTGACGGGTTGCCACGCGCAGGATCGGCAGTGCCTGGCTTGCACCCTGGTCCAGCCAGCGGGTCGGCAACTGCGTAGAGCGGGTAATACCGACCTTCACGCCTGACGAGTTGGCCAGGTACACGATGTGATCGGTCATGCAGAACTGCTCGCCCCACGCCGGATCACGGCAAGTGCCCTGATCGTGATGGCATTTTTCCGGGCTCATGATGCACAGGTCGCACTGCGCCAGCTTGAGCATGCACGGGTAGCAGTAACCCTGGCTGTAGCTGGACTTGGTCTTGCGCCCGCAATGACTGCAATGAATGGCGCCGAGAAACTCCAGACGCAGCGTCTTGCCGATCAGCGGGTTGACCGCTATCTCGGTCTCGCCGAGGCGAAAAGCGTATTGCACACACGACGTGTCATCCTGACGCGCCGACATTTTGTTGACTGCTCCGCGACCAATTTCGATCAATGAATAGCATCCGATTTGAACAGGATATTGGACACTGGTGCCGATTTGGAGGCGCATTCCTGCGGCCCCATGTAGCCAGTGCGCTGGTCTTCCGGCAGGTTCTGCGCTTCCCAGGCGATCAGCGCCTGCAGGGACAGCTCACGCTGCTCCTGAGTGAGCTTGCGACCGTCGGACCATTTGCCGATTTCCACAGCCAGTTTCAGGCTCTCGTAGATATCCGGGGTGATGTTTTCGATCATTTCTATAAAAGACGACATGGCGCACTCCAGAAAATAGCGGGTAATTCTAGGCCTTGCGGCGCGCAATCGCACCACCCAGCAGCCCGGTGACACAACCGATGATCAGCCCGCCGACATGCGCACCGTTGGCGATTTCGCCGAAGCCGAGCATGCTCACCAGCCCGGACAGGCACAACGCCAGCCAGACCAGCATCATGATCAACACCCCGCGCGGCAGGCGATAGACCGGATTGGGCGCCAGCATCTGGAAAATCCAGCAATGCCCGAGCAGGCCATACAGCACGCCGGACAGTCCGCCAAACAGGCTGGGGCCGCTGAACAGGTATTGCACGTAATTTGAAACCGAAGAGAACAGCAGGGTCAGCAACAGCAGCGACAGGCTGCCCTGGCGAATTTCAATCCGCCGCCCCAGCTCCCAGAACCACATGCCGTTCATGGCCAGGTGCAGGATGCCGAAGTGGATGAGCATGGGCGAGATGATCCGCCACCACTGCCCGGACGCCAGGCTTTCGGACAACGGCAGAAACGTTGCGTACTCGCCATGGATGCGGAAATCCTGAAAGGTCAGCCAGCGGACGGCTTCGAGGTTGTCACCCAGCAGCGTCATGCCGGCCACCAGCAAGGTGACCAGCAACACCAGGGCCGTCACCGGGCTGTTGCGTAACTGCTCGATCAGGCCGGGCGGCTTGTAGGTGGAGCTCCCGATGTCTTGCGTCAGCTGAACGTGCTCGTCGCCTTCGGGGAAGCGCGTGTACAACTCGCGCACCTCCTCGACCAGTCGCGGCGCGTCCGGCACCCACAGGACCTGCTCGCCAGCCTCTTCACTGACCCGATGAGGAATCTGCAAGCGCAGCAATAGCCTGACAAAACCGCTCAGGTCGGTGGTCAGCGGCAAACGCAGGACAGCGACAGGACTCATTCTCAAACCTCGGGACGCTGCACGTCGACCCAGACGAATTTGTCCGGATCGATCTGTGTTTCCTGGTCCAGCCGATAGGCGACCAGCTTGCCGTAGAGTACGGCGCTGTAATCCAGACAGGCCAGGTTCGGCCGGATAGGCGCAGGGATGCCGCTGCGCCAGTAATGACCGACAAACAGCAGCGGCTCATTGATGCCGTAGCGCAGCAAGGCGTTCTTCTCCGACGTGGACAGCGGCGTCTTGGCGACCCCTTCGGGCAACGCGTCGGGCTGAAAGACTACGTCGCCATAGGTCTGCGGGTCATCCTCCCAGAACTTGGTGCGGAAGAATTCGCGGGTCAGTCCATCACCGCCAGTCAGGGTCAGGCCGTGCGGCAGACGCATGTCGGTGCCACGCAGCAGACGGTTGAAGACATTACTGGCGAAGCTGCCGGGCACCGCCGACGCCTGGACAAAATGCTTGTCGATACACCCTGTGCCATGCAAGCCACGCAATGGATCGATCAGCGTCGCATCCCAGCAAGCGTGCACGACCCTGAAGCGACCGGCATCGAGGTACAGCGGTAACTCGTAGAACCAGTTGACGAACTCGCTCCACTCATCCGGATACTGCTCGAACTGCGCCAGGGTCTCGCCGATCAACCGCGCATGACGCGGGGTGTGCTCGCGCACGAACTGGTGACCGCTTTCGGACAGGGCCGGTGTCACCCAGCCCAGCGCGTTGAACTCATGGTTGCCCATGATGCACAGCGCCTGACCGGCCTGAACCATGTCGCGGACGATGTGCAGCGATTCGCGAATACGCGGGCCGCGGTCGATGATGTCGCCGAGGAAAATGACGATGCGCTCGGGATGGCGCCACACGCCGGCCTGCAGACGGTAACCGAGAAGCTCCAGCAAGTGCTCGAGGGTATGGGCACACCCGTGCACGTCACCGATCAGATCATAGCCACGCGCCGGATCGAGCATTAATCGCCCCCGCCGCCGAGCTTGCTGCCCCAGCCGAGCTTGGTGCGGCAGACCTCGTAATAATTGTGATCCAACGGGTGGATCAGACGCAGTTTCTGCGGCTTCTTGCTGACCGTAATGGTGTCACCCGGCGCACAGGTGAAGTGATTCTGACCGTCGCACGACACTTGCGGGTAAATGGTCATGTCCTTGGACACCACGATTTTCAGCTCGCTGTTGCCGTCGACCACGATGGGCCGCCCGGAGAGCGTGTGCGGGTACATCGGCACGATGACGATGGCGTCGAGCTTGGGGTGCATGATCGGCCCGCCTGCCGACAGCGCATAGGCCGTCGACCCGGTCGGCGTGGCGACGATCAGGCCGTCGGCCTTCTGACTGCACACGAACTGACCGTCAATGTAGATCTCGAACTCGATCATTCGCGTGGACTTGCCGGGGTGCAGCACCACGTCGTTGAGCGCATCGCCCTGGCCGATGGCCTCGCCGTGGCGGCGCACTTCGGCCTGGAGCAGGAAGCGGTTTTCAACCAGGTAATGCCCATCGAGCACTTCGGCGCATTTGACCTCCAGCTCGTCGGGGCGGATGTCAGTCAGAAAGCCCAGGCTGCCACGGTTGATGCCCAGCACCGGAACGTTATGCCGGGCCAGTGCCCGCGCCGCACCCAGCAGACTGCCGTCGCCGCCGACCACAATAACCATGTCGCAGACCTCGCCGAGCATCTTGCGCGATGAGGTCTGCAGGCCATGACCGGGCAGGACCTCGGCGATCGTCTCTTCGAGAATGACGTGCAGATGGCGATCCAGCAGGAATCTCTTAAGTCGGCGAACGGTCTCGAGCACCTGAACACTGCCCAGGCGACCGATGATGCCGATATTGCGAAATTGCTCCATGAGGCTCCTGCTGCGGGTTCGATACGACTTGAAAAACGTGATTATGGGCGAAAGGGCCTGACAGCAGCAAACCGGGGTTTAAAAAGCACGTCGCGGACCTTGCGGGCTTTTGCACGGGTGGCGGAACGCAAGCCGGTGCCTAGCGGGTCAACGCGGTGTTTTCATCGTACTCCGTACTCATGCTGCCGGGTTGAAGAATGCCTATCTGCGCGCCTCGCCAGAATGCCCGGTCCTTGCCGCCGCGCTTGGCCTGATACAAATTGATGTCGGCGGTCTTGAGCACTGCCGAGCTGTCCGCTGCCGCCGTGATGTCTGCCAGCCCGGCACTGCAGGTCAGCGGGCTCACAGCGGATGATTTTCTGATGCAGTCCAGCAGGCTCAGCACATAATCCCGAGCGTCATCGTCACTGCACATTGGCAGGATCACGCCGAACTCCTCTCCGCCCATTCGCCCAAAGGCAAGACTGCCCACGGTCTTTTGCAGGCAGCCAGCCATCACGCGAAGCGCCTGATCACCGGCGTCGTGGCCGAATTGATCATTGATCGTTTTGAAGTCATCAATGTCGAGCATCAGAAAATAACCCGCGGAGTTATTCAGCACATGATTATCCAGTGCCTGCATCAGTGCCCGGCGATTCAATATAGCGGTCAGGTCATCGGTCAACGACAGTTCACGAAACTGATGTTCCAGACTCAATACGGTACGAAGTGTGCGCGTGTAAGTGTGATTCATCACACTGCCCAGACTGACCGACGTGATAAAGAACAGCGTCATGAACATAGTCGCAACACTGTCGGTATCGACCCCCTGGGCGGGGGAGAGAATACACCAGGCGAGTATCGCCACCAGAAGATAATCCCGGGTATACACCACTAACAATGTCGAACACAGGATAATCATCACGGCGACCGAGAGTGACCAGTTGATGTCCGTCCCGGTGCGCAAATGTCCCGCCCTTGAAAAGCACAGTGCCACAATGATCACGAATGCCATGCCCACACAGCGCCAGACCCTGAAGTCAACCGCCCGGTATTGCAATGCGCACGCCCCCAGCAGGCCAAGGGTCAGCAGCATTTCCGGCGGACCGAATTGCAGATATGGCGTGACCGAGAGAACAATCAGCCAACACACGATGGCAATACATTGCACACGCGCAATGGCGGGTGAGAGCAGCTGTTTTATCCGGGTCTGCATGTCACCGTTCATAGAAAACTCCAGGCATCCGATTTGCCGAGTCGAATATCCGCCGCCTGAAGACCACCTATATTAAGCAGCCCAAGAGTCGACCGACTGATTGAATGACATTCACCACCAGGTGACCATCATTGAGACACACCGGGCAATGAACATCATTGACCGGCGCCTGAACTGTTTGACGCAAACAATATACTGGATATGAATGACAGTTTGCACAAAGAGAAGGCGCCTAATAACTCTCAATAACGTTTCTTTATTCAATGAACATCTTGTCGCACGTCGTACGTCATATGCTGTCTGCGAAGCAGAAACTCCGGCGCGAATGGGCCGCTTGCCGAACACACTGTCTGTCGGCGGCGACTCACGCTATCCTCGGCGCATGACTCTATTCCCCGGCCTGATCGATCTCCCCCGCCAATTGCGGCATTCCGAAGTGCGCGACCTTGCCTGGGTGATCCTCGCACCGCCCATGCTTGAAACCGCACCCTGGCCGCAGCGCCACCCACTGGCGGGCAGCGACTGGGTAAAGGCCCCACAGCAACTGGCGGATTTTCTCTGGCAACTGGACCGCGACAGCCGCCCGCTGGAAGACTGGCTGGCGCAGGCCACCACGCGAAGACTGGGCCGCTATTACGAACGGCTCTGGCAATTCGCCGTGCAACATGCGCCGGGGGTGGAAATAATCGCAGCCAACCTGCCGATCAGGCTTGGCAGCCAGACTCTGGGCGAGCTGGACATGCTGCTGCGTGATGCTGAAGGCGTGCACCACGTCGAACTGGCGATCAAGCTCTACCTCGGGCCGCAGGACGGCGATGGCAGCGATCCGGCGCACTGGCTGGGGCCTGGCTGTCAGGATCGGCTGGACCGCAAGCTGGCCCATCTGAGCCAGCATCAGTTGCCGATGTCCGCGCGCCCGGAAAGCCGGGCGACGCTGGAAGCGCTGGGCGTCGAAGCGTTCAGCGCGCGGTTGTGGCTGGGCGGCTACCTGTTGTATCCGTGGCCAGGCTCATGCCAATCCCCTGCCGGCGTTCATCCGCAGCACCTCAAGGGGCTCTGGCTGCATCAGCGTGACTGGAGGTCGTTCCTGGCGCAAAGCCAGCCGGGACGCTGGCAGCCCCTGCCGCGCCATGCCTGGCTGGCGCCTGCACTCTACAACCAGGCGTGGAGCGATCAGCAGTTGCAAGACTGGCTGAATGAACTCGATCCGCTGGCCCCGGCGCAGCTATTGGTGCGCCTCAGGGAGAATGCCGAGGGCCACTGGGAGGAAGCCGAGCGGCTGTTTCTGGTGTCGGACATGTGGCCGAATCTGGCCGACACCAGTCATCCGCTCAACTCAATCGCAATGCCAGCGCAGCCAGTGTGACCAGCAGCACAGGCACGGTCAGCACGATACCGACCTTGAAGTAATAGCCCCAACTGATGGTGATGCCCTTGCGCTGCAGCACATGCAGCCAGAGCAGCGTGGCCAGACTGCCGATAGGCGTGATTTTCGGGCCGAGGTCGCTGCCGATCACGTTGGCGTAGATCATCGCTTCCTGGATGGCGCCGCTGGCATGACTTGCGTCGATGGATAGCAGCCCGATGAGTACCGTGGGCATGTTGTTCATGATCGAAGACAGGAACGCAGTCATCAGGCCGGTGCCCATCGCCGCGCCCCAGATGCCATAGCCCGCGAACCAGTCCAGCAAGCTGGCCAGGTAATCGGTCAGCCCGGCGTTACGCAGGCCATAGACCACCAGGTACATACCCAGCGAAAAGACCACGATGTGCCACGGCGCTTCTTTCATCACCTTGCTGGTCTTGATGGTATGCCCTTTGGCGGCGATGCCCAGCAGCAACACTGCGCACACCGACGAGATCGCACTGATCGGGATGCCCAACGGCTCAAGGGCAAAACAACCCACCAGCAGAATCAGCAGCACCGCCCAACCGGCCAGAAACGTGGCGCGGTCATGGATAACCGTTTCCGGCTTGTCCAGATGCTCGGGCTCGAACTCGGCGGGAATGTCCCGACGGAAGTACCACATCAGCACGGCCAGGGTGGCGGCGACACTGGCCAGATTCACCGGCACCATGACGGCTGCATAACGGTTGAAACCGATCTTGAAGTAATCCGCCGAGACGATGTTCACCAGGTTCGAGACCACCAGCGGCAGGCTGGCCGTATCGGCGATGAAACCGGCCGCCATGACGAATGCCAGCGTCGAGGCAGGCGAAAAGCGCAATGCGAGCATCATGGCAATGACGATCGGGGTGAGGATCAGCACTGCACCATCGTTGGCGAACAAGGCCGACACCAGCGCACCGAACAGCACGAACAGGGCAAACAGACGGCGTCCGTTACCCTTGCCCCAGCGCGCCACATGCAGCGCTGCCCAGGCAAAGAAACCGGCCTCATCGAGCAGCAGCGTAATGATGATCAGCGAAATGAACGTCGCCGTGGCATTCCAGATGATGCCCCACACCACAGCGATATCACTGAAGTGCACGACGCCTGTCAGCAACGCCAGTATTGCCCCCAGTACGGCACTCCAGCCTACGCCCAGACCCTTGGGTTGCCAGATGACCAGCGTGATGGTGAACAGGAAAATCAGCGTTGCTATCAGCATTATTTGGTCCGAGGCAGAAGAATCGCGAGGATGCCGAGCAGCGGCAGGTACGAGCACAGCGTGTAGACGAACAGGATGCCATGGCTGTCGGCCAGATAGCCGAGCAAGGCAGCGCCGATGCCGCCGAAGCCGAACATCAGGCCGAAGAACAGCCCGGCAATCATGCCCACGTTGCCAGGCACCAGCTCCTGGGCGTAGACCACGATGGCGGAAAAGGCCGAGGCCAGGACAAAGCCAATGATCACACTGAGTACGCTGGTCCAGAACAGATCCGCATAGGGCAGCGCCAGGGTGAATGGCGCAGCGCCAAGAATCGAGAACCAGATCACCGCCTTGCGGCCAATGCGGTCACCGATCGGCCCGCCGAAAAAGGTCCCCGCCGCCACGGCGCCCAGAAACAGGAACAGGTGCAGCTGCGAGCTGGCGACCGACAGGCCAAATTTCTCGATCAGGTAGAAGGTGAAATAGCTGGTCAGGCTGGTCATGTAGAAAAACTTGGAAAACACCAGAAACGCCAGCACTGCCAACGAGGCAATCACGCGTTTTCTGGACAGACCATGAGTGGCAGCCTGACCAGCCTTGAGCTTGAACAGGTTGAGGTGTGCGCGATACCAGCGGCTGATTGCATACAGCAGCCCCAGCGAGAACAACGCAAACAGCCCGATCCAGGCGACATTGCCCTGGCCGAACGGGATGATGATCGCCGCGGCCAGCAACGGTCCGAACGCAGTGCCTGTGTTGCCACCGACCTGAAAGGTCGATTGCGCGAGCCCGTAGCGACCACCTGAGGCCAGTCGCGCGATACGCGAGGCTTCCGGGTGGAACGTTGACGAGCCGATGCCGATCAATGCGGCGGCCAGCAGAATCAAGGGGAAGCTGCCGACCAGCGACATCATCACGATACCGATCAGCGTGCAGATCGATCCGACGGGCAGTACCAGCGGGTTGGGATGGCGGTCAGTGTAATAACCGACCCAGGGCTGCAGCAGCGATGCCGTGATCTGAAATGTCAGGGTAATCAGGCCGATCTGGGTGAAGCTCAGGTCGTAGCTGGCCTTGAGCATCGGGTAGATCGACGGAAGGATGGCCTGAATCAGGTCATTGACCAGGTGCGCGAGGGCGACGGCACCGATGATGCGCATCACCAGCGGGCTGGTTTGAGGGGTGGTCGAGGCCTTCGCCGTCACGGGCGGAGCACTGGTCGCCATGGTATTCATCCGTAAAAGGGTTCGCGGTTCGCCCGGCACAGATGATTACAAGATGTGTCACGTGTACCAGGGCGCGCCAATGTGCCATTTTTCGGGGCGACTGTGCCACGTTTTGTTGCGTTTTTGCTGACGGGTAGGCAAGTGTTCTGCCGGGCATGGCTTTTCCTGTGTTCGGCTGGTGCGCCGATGCTGCGCATTGGCATGCAGTTCATGAGGCTCGGCGTCACAAACTCTGCGCTGCGCCACCTGTTCAAGACCGGACGCGGAGCGTCCAGAACTGCATGCCCACGCAGAGCATGGGCACGATAGGTGTTCTCAGGAGCACCTCTCGTTCCTCACGCTCCGCGTGGGAATGCAGTTCGTGACGCTCTGCGTCACACAGCGGTTCTGCGATGTCAGGTGGATTGGTGTTTGGCTCAGGTCACCTTTGCGCCCTTACGGCGCCTTACTTTGAGGGACCAAAGTAAGCAAAGTCCCCGCTCCTGTTTCCTGCCCTTGTCCTCAGGCAATTGACCCCACCACCGACTCTTCGCCTGTAGCGGGTACATCATGCAGCGAGATTTTCGAGGTTTCCGGCAGGGCCATGCCGCCGGCCATTGCAAGTGCTGCCACGGCGATGAGGTAGAACGCTGGCGACAGGTTGCTGCCGGTCATGCTGATCAGCCAGGTTGCCATCAGCGGCGCAGTACCGCCGAACAGGGTGTAGGCCATGTTGTAGGTGATCGCCGAGGCGGTGTAGCGGGTACGGGTGGGAAAGGTTTCCGACAACAGTGCGGCTGTTACCACGCCGCATAGTACTGCGCCCACGGCGAGCAGCATGACGCCGATGATCGAGGCGATGAACGAACCGGAGCTGGCCATCAGGAATGATGGAACCACTACGACCATCAACAGAATGCAGGCCGTTGCCATGGTGACCCGGCGCCCTACCCGATCCGAATAGGCACCGGCCAGTGGGCAGAGGGCGGCGGCAAAGGCCAGAGCGATCAACGAAACCAGCAGCGCCGTTGCCCTGCTCAGTCCACCGGCCACTTGCAGGTAGGTCGCGAAATAGGTGGTGAACATGTAGAACGACAACGCCGTCAATGACACGAATGCGCCCAGACAGCACATCGCCGCTGCGTGATGGCGCAAGGTGTCCTTGAGCGGCGAGTGAGCGACGGCATGTTCTTCAGCGACCGCCTGAAACGCCGGGGTTTCATCGAGCTTCCAGCGCAGGTACAGCCCGACCAGCCCCAGCGGTGCAGCAATCAGAAACGGCAGACGCCAGCCCCAGTTGCCCATGGCCTCGGTCGACAGAAACGACTCCAGCGCGTAGGCCACCACTGCGGCGGCAGCGAATGCGGAGAACGTCGAGACCGGAACGAAACTGCCGTACCAGGCACGTTGCGTGCGCGGGGCATGCTCCATGAGGTAGGCGCAGGCACCGGCATACTCCCCGCCGGCCGAGAAACCCTGCGCACAGCGAATGATGGTCAGCAGAACCGGCGCCATCACGCCGATCGCGGCATAGGTCGGTAACAGGCCGATCAGCGTGGTGGCACCGGCCATCAGCAGGATGGTCATCGCCAGGGTTTTCTTGCGCCCGATCCGGTCACCCAGCATGCCGAAGAAAATCCCGCCCAGCGGTCGAAATGCGAAGGCCACGGCGAACACGGCAAAGGTTTTCAGCAACGCCGCACTGCTGTCGCCGCTGGGAAAAAACTGCAGTGCGATCGTCGTCGCCAGAAAGCCATACACAGCAAAATCGAACCACTCGACAAAGTTGCCGATGGCCGCAGCGACGATGACTTTTTTCAGCGTGGCAGGATCGACTTGCTCTACGGTAGTAGTTGTCATGGCTGACCTCGGCGTCTTGATCTGGAATGGATCGATTATCGAGACAGCGACCCGGATGCCCCGCTCCAGGAGTGTCATCCACATAGTCATGGCCGACGTCTCGCCACTGATCTGCGCAGAATTCATGCCAAAGGCTCTGCTACGTGGCTTACAGGCCCATTGCGCGCCGCCCCTGAAGGCCTCCGGTGTGGACGAAGACCAGGCGGGTGCCGGCCTCGAAACGACCAGCCAGCACATCATCATGCAGGGCCAGCAACGCCTTGCCGGTGTACAGGGGTTCCAGAGGTACGCCGCTCTGCGCCTCACTGTCGGCAATGAAACCGAGCAGCGCCGCGTCGGTTCTGGCGAAACCGCCGCGGCTGGCATCGAACAGAACACAGGTCGGTGGCAGGCAATGCGCGACATCGGCCTGTGCGCCAGCCGCCTCATTCAGCACAGCCATGATGTTTTGCGCGACCCCATGACCCTCGGGCACAGCCATCGCCCCATAAACCGGGCGAGCGCCCGCCTCTGCCAACAGCAAGCCGGCAAGCGTGGTGCCGGTGCCTGCAGCCAGCCACCATCCGTGATAATCGTCCCAGCCAAGATGCGCGAGCTGCTCGTCGAGCATTGTCCGCAACCGACCGCAACCCGACGCACCGGCAAGCCCGCCACCGCCTTCGGCAATCGGACAAAGACCTGGATAGCGGGCCTGCCAGGGCGACCAGAAGCCCGCAGCATGTCGCTGACGATAACCGGCGTAACCCAGCCAGTGCAGTTGCATGCCGAAAGCCTGCAGATCGAGCACCGTCGGCGTCTGCTGAGCATGACCGCGCAACAGGCCGACTGTCGGGAAACCGAAGCGCTTGCCTGCAGCAGCCAGGGCATGCAGATGATTGGAGTGCGCACCGCCGAGGCTGATCAATCCCTCGGCACCCGCGTCGACAGCCAGGCTCAGGTGCTCGCTGAGTTTGAACCATTTGTTGCCGCTGATCAGCGCGTCTATAAGGTCCAGGCGCAGAATCGCAACCTCGACCCCGGCCTCTTGCAGCCAGGGCAGGTTCAAGCGTTCGAGGGGAGCAGTAGGTTGCCAGCCGAGGGCGTCGAGCATCATGCGCCGCAGTTTACAGACAAGCCGTTTCAGGGTCTTCGCCGATCAGCGGGCTGCGTCGCGAAGCCCTTGATCAGGCATTGTCTGTCACAGGGTGGCGGCCAGGCGTGAGCCCTGGTCTATGGCGCGTTTGGCGTCCAGCTCGGCGGCCACATCCGCTCCGCCGATCAGGTGCACGCTTTGCCCGGCATTGAGCAGATCGTCATACAGTTCGCGCAACGGGTCCTGCCCGGCACAGATCACCACGTTATCCACCGCCAGCAGCTGTTCTTCGCCGTCTTCGCCAATGCGAATATGCAGCCCTGCATCGTCGATTTTCAGGTACTGCACAGCATTGAGCATCTGTACCTGTTTGTTCTTGAGCCCCGTGCGGTGAATCCAGCCGGTGGTCTTGCCCAGGCCGTCGCCGACCTTGGAACTCTTGCGCTGCAACAGAAACACCTGACGTGCCGGCGCGTGGACTTCGGGTTTGACCCCGGCGACACCGCCGCGAGCCTGCAACGTCGTATCGATACCCCACTCTTTCCAGAAAGCCTCGCGATCCAGGCTGGTGGCCACGCCCTGATGCACGAGAAATTCCGACACATCGAAACCGATGCCACCCGCGCCAATCACCGCCACCCGGCGCCCGACGGGCTTGCGCTGCAATATGACGTCCAGATAGCTCAACACCATGGGGTTATCGATGCCGGGAATGGCCGGTGTGCGCGGAGCGATGCCGGTCGCCAGAATCACCTCGTCAAAGCCTGCGCCCAGCAAGTCTGCAGCGGTTACCCGATTGCCGAGACGCAGCTGAACACCGGTCTCCTGCACTTTGTTACGGAAGTAGCGCAGGGTTTCGGCGAACTCCTCCTTGCCCGGCACACGCTTGGCGATATTGAACTGGCCGCCGATTTCGCTGGCCGAATCGAACAGCGTCACCTCATGCCCGCGCTGTGCGGCAACGGTTGCAGCGGCCAGACCGGCAGGACCGGCGCCCACTACGGCAATTTTCCTGATCTGCAGGGTGGGCAGGTAATTGAGCTCGGTCTCGTGGCAGGCACGCGGATTGACCAGACAGCTGGTCAGCTTGCCGCCGAAGGTGTGGTCAAGACAGGCCTGATTGCAGCCGATGCAGGTGTTGATGCGTTCGGCATGGCCGGCAGCGGCCTTGTTGACGAACTCGGGATCGGCCAGAAACGGACGAGCCATCGAAACCATGTCCGCATCACCTTCGCTGAGAATGCGCTCGGCAACTTCCGGTGTGTTGATCCGGTTGGTGGTAATCAGCGGGATGCTCACCGAGCCGCGCAGCTTGGCAGTGACCTTGCTGAACGCGGCGCGCGGGACCTTGGTGGCGATGGTCGGAATGCGCGCTTCATGCCAGCCGATACCGGTGTTGATCAGGGTCGCACCGGCCTGCTCGACTGCCTTGGCCAACGCGACGATCTCTTCCCAACTGCTGCCGCCTTCCACAAGATCGAGCATCGACAGGCGAAAGATGATGATGAACTGCGCCCCGACCGCCTCACGCACGCGCCTGACGATCTCGACCGCCAGACGCATGCGGTTTTCATAGCTGCCGCCCCAGCGGTCGGTCCGGTGGTTGGTATGCGCGGCCAGGAACTGATTGATGAAGTAGCCTTCCGAGCCCATGATTTCGACACCGTCATAACCAGCACTGCGGGCCAGCGTCGAACAGGTCACAAAATCAGCGATCTGCTTTTCGATGCCCTCTTCGTCCAGCTCTCGCGGCGTGAACGGGTTGATCGGTGCCTGAATGGCACTCGGCGCGACTTGCTTGCGGCTGTAGGCATAGCGACCGGCGTGGAGGATCTGCAGGCAGATCTTGCCGCCAGCCTCGTGTACCGCACGCGTCACGATGCGATGGCGATCCGCTTCTTCAGCGTTGGTGAGTTTTGCCGCGCCATCATAGACACCGCCTTCTTCGTTGGGCGCAATGCCGCCGGTGACCATCAGCCCGACCCCGCCACGGGCGCGCTCGGCAAAATAGGTCGCCATGCGCTCGAAGCCACCCGGCCGCTCTTCAAGACCGGTGTGCATCGAGCCCATCAGGGTGCGGTTGCGCAAGGTCGTGAAGCCCAGGTCCAGCGGGGCCAGCAGGTGCGGATAATGAGCAGCAGTCATGGCGAAGCTCCATCGAGTCAATCACGGAATAGCAAGGACCTCTGCGGATCCTCTGATTCATTTGGCAACAGTAAAGACGCATACCGCCACACACTCAATGACCGAAAGTGACAAGTTATTGATCCAAACGCGCAGCGGCACTTGGCAAGCGCCCGGCGCCGCCCTACCCTAGTCGACAATTTCCCGATGGCCATCATTCGATCTGTTTATGCGCAAACTCTTCGCCATCTGTCTGGTTCTGCTGAGCGTTGCCAGCCTCGTCAGCTACGCGATCTGGACCGGACAACGTCCGGCGGGTCACTACCTGTCCGATCTGCGCATCCGCCTGGCCATCAATGAAGGCCAGCCCGGTGAGCGCGGCAATCTGCTGGGGATCGAGCCCGAGCTGTTCCCCACTGATTATCAGAACCCCGAGCGACTGCACCGCAAGCTCGCCGCTTATCTGCAACAGGCCCGCGACAATGGGCTGATCAATCCGCGCACGGTGGTGGTGCTGCCGGAACATATCGGCACCTGGCTGTTCGCCAGTGGCGAGAAGGATCAGCTCTATCAGGCCGCGACGGTGGATGAAGCCATGGAATGGTTGTCGTGGAGCAATCCGCTGCAATTCATCAAGGCGATGCTCGAGGCCGAAGGCAGGGACCGTCTGGATGACGCCTACCTTCGGATCAAGGCCCGATCAATGGCGCGAGACTATCAGGCGCTGTTTGGCGGCCTGGCCAGAGAGTTTGGCGTCACGCTGGTGGCAGGCTCGATTGTGCTGCCCGATCCCAGCGTTGAAGGCGGTCAACTGAAAGTCGGCAGCGGCGCCCTGTACAACAGCAGCCTGACGTTTGGCAGCGATGGCCTGCCGCTCGGCCAGCCGCAGCGGCAGTTGTACCCGGACCGCTATCAGAAGCGTCATGTGCGCACGGCAAGCGACGCGCCGTTGAATGTGATCGACACCCCGGCCGGGCGTCTGGGTGTGCTGATCGGCAGCGACAGTTGGTACCCGGAGAATTACGCGCGCCTGAACCGTAGCGGCGCACAATTGATTGCGGTGCCGGCCTTTGTGATCGGCAAGGCCGCCTGGTCCGAAGCGTGGCGCAAGCCGCGGCATTCAGACATTGACGTGCCGAACGACAGCCCTAGCGAGGGCGAAGCCTGGCATCAGCTGACGTTGACCGGGCGTGCTCCGCAAAGCACTGCGCAGGCGGGGATCAGTGTGTTCATGCGCGGGCAGTTCTGGAATCAAGGCGTGGCCGGGCAAAGTTTTGCCAGCCACGCAGGACAAACGATCGCCGAGCCGCCGCAGGAAAATGCTGCCGTTGGCGGTGCGCGCCTGATCAACCTCTGGCTTTGACGATGCCGACCCCGACCCTGCGCCTCGGTGATCTGTCGGTGGGTTTCATCCAGAGCCTGACCGATGCAGTCAACAGTTTCGACAGCAGCCCTGACGCACTCCTGGAGCAGTACGGTCTTGACCCCATTCGCCTGAGCCAGGCCGGGGCGCGGCTGTCGATTCCGCGCTACATGCGCCTGGGACATGCAGCCATCCAGCTGACCGGCCAGCCCGGGCTGGGCCTGCGCATGGGCCAGCTCAGTCGTTTCGCGCAGGCCGGCCTGGCCGGTATCACCGCTGCCCAGGCACCCAACGTGCGCGAGGCGGCACGCAACCTGATCCGCTTTGAACCCTTGTACGGCTCCAATTATCGCGGCCAGTCGAGCTTCCACGAGGATGCCGGCGGCGCCTGGATGCGCTTCTATTCAATCAGCCCCTATAACGCTTACAACAGGTTTGTAGTGGACTCGATTTTAGCTGGCTGGCTGGGTCAGCTTTCGACGCTGGCAGGTACAGAACTGCGCGCACAACGCGTCGAGATCGAATTCGAAGCGCCTGACTATGCCGCGCAATACGCCGTATTGAGTGATAACCCGGTGGTGTTTGGCGCGGCGACCAATCAACTGCGCCTGGATCAGAGCAGTCTGGCATTGCGCAACCCGGACCATTGCCCGAGCACCTGGCGGCACCTGTTGCAGTTATGCGAAGGAGAACTGGAGCAACAGACCCGCACCCGCAGCCTGCGTGAACGCATCATTCAATTGCTGGGGCCGCTATTGAACGGCGGAAGTGAACCGGATCTCGAAGAAGTGGCGACGAGGCTCAAGCTGCCGACCTGGACGCTGCGTCGCAAGCTGGCCGAGGAAGGTACCTGCTTTCGCGCAGTGCTCAATGACACGCGGCGCGACCTGGCAATGACTTACATTCGCGACACTGAACTGGCGTTCGGGGAGATCGCCTACCTGCTGGGGTTCGCTTCTGCAGAGGCGTTTCAACGCGCCTTCAAACGCTGGAACGGGCAGACTCCGGGAGAGTTTCGCCGCAGCCAGCGTCAAAGCGCATGAAGCCGTTCACAGTTCGGTAGCGTCGTCGGCAGGCTCTACCGGGTCCAGTTCCGATGCACGGTATTCAAGCAGTTCTTCCTGGTATTCGTCCATTTCTTCGCCCTCTTGGCTGAGTGAGTGGGGGTGATAATCAAAGCTGAAATAACTGACCGCAAGATCAACATTAAAGTGCCAATGTGAAATAAAAATGTTGATTCCTGTCAAACAGACGAAAAAGACCGTGACCGATTCAGCATCCTTGTCGCCTGTGTAGCGGACTGACGCTATTGACTTGCATGCCGGTGTCGACCTAACCTCCAGCCCATGAACCTCATCAAGCACAACCTCGGCCAGATTATTATTACCGTCATTCCAGTCATGGCGGGTTAGCCGACGTTTGCAAAAAACCCGCCCTGGAGGCGGGTTTCTTCTGTCTCCCGGGCAACATTGCCGAATCAGGAGTCAGACATGATCGTAATCCCTCGCTCTATCGCCCTTCTCGCCGCTCTGGACCTGATTATTGATTTGCCTTGCGCATTCGCCCAGTTTCCAGGCGCGACGACGTATAAAGGGGCGACGCGATGAGCCAGGACCCGCACGATCTGCTCAACTATTACGTACGCAAAATCCTCACCTCCCGCGTCTACGACGTCGCCATCGAAACGCCGTTGCAAGGCGCTCGTCAGCTGTCCGAACGGCTGGGCAATCAGGTGCTGCTCAAGCGCGAAGACCTGCAGCCGGTGTTCTCGTTCAAGATTCGCGGCGCGTACAACAAGCTCGCGCAATTGCCCGCAGAGCAGACTGCGCGTGGGGTAGTGACGGCATCAGCGGGCAATCATGCACAGGGCCTGGCGCTGGCGGCGCGTGAGTTGGGGATCAAGGCGACCATCGTCATGCCGCGCACCACGCCGGAGATCAAGGTCGAAGGCGTGCGATCGCGGGGTGCCACTGTGGTGCTGCACGGCGACTCCTTCCCGGAAGCGCTGGCCTACTCGCTGAAGCTGGTCGATGAGCAGGGTTTCGTCTACATCCATCCGTATGACGACCCTGACACCATCGCCGGGCAAGGCACCGTGGCGATGGAGATTCTTCGCCAGCAGCCGGGCCAGCTGGATGCGATCTTTGTCCCGGTCGGCGGTGGCGGTCTGATTGCCGGTATCGCGGCCTACGTGAAATACCTGCGTCCGGAGATCAAGATCATCGGCGTCGAGCCGGACGACTCCAACTGCCTGCAGGCGGCGATGGCCGCCGGGGAGCGTGTGGTGCTGAGCCAGGTCGGGCTGTTTGCCGACGGAGTGGCGGTGGCGCAGATCGGCCATCACACCTTTGAAGTGTGCCGCCATTATGTCGATGAAGTCATCACCGTCAGCACCGACGAGATCTGCGCGGCGATCAAGGACATCTACGACGACACCCGCTCGATCACCGAGCCCTCCGGTGCACTGGGCGTCGCCGGGATCAAGAAGTATGTCGAGCAGCGCGGCGTCAGCGGCCAGACGCTGGTGGCGATTGACTCCGGGGCCAACGTCAACTTCGACCGCTTGCGTCACGTGGCCGAACGCGCCGAACTGGGCGAAGGTCGCGAGGCGATCATTGCCGTGACCATTCCCGAACAACCGGGCAGCTTCAAGGCCTTCTGCGAGGCCATCGGCAAGCGGCAGATCACCGAGTTCAACTATCGCTATCACACCGACCGCGAGGCGCACATCTTCGTCGGCGTCCAGACCCATCCCGAGAACGACCCGCGCAGCGCCCTGATTGCCAGCCTGACCGGGCAGGGTTTCCCGGTGCTGGACCTGACCGACAACGAACTGGCCAAACTGCACATTCGCCACATGGTCGGCGGGCATGCCGAGCGGGTGAATGATGAAGTGGTGCTGCGCTTCGAGTTCCCGGAGCGACCGGGCGCGCTGTTCAACTTCCTCAACCGCCTGGGCGGGCGCTGGACCATCTCGATGTTCCACTACCGCAACCACGGCGCAGCTGACGGCCGAGTGGTTGCCGGGCTGGTGGTTCCCGAGGAGGAGCGGCATCTGGTGGGTGCTGCGCTGGACGAGATTGGTTACCCGTATTGGGACGAAAGCGAGAACCCGGCGTACAGACTGTTTCTGGGCTGAGGCCGTGGATACTTCTCGTTCCTCACGCTTCGTGTCACAAGAGGACGCGGAGCGTCCAGACCGGCATACCCACGCGGAGCATGGGCACGATAGTGTTCTCCCTGACGACTATCGTTTCTCACGCTCCAGCGTGGAAATGCAGTTCACGACGCTCTGCGTCGTAAGAGGACGCAGAGTGTCCAGACCGGCATGCCCACCGGAGCATGGGCACGATAGCGATCCCTGACGACTATTGTTCCTCACGCTCCAGCGTGGGAATGCAGTTCACGACGCTCCGCGTCGCAAGAGGACGCGGAGCGTCCAGACCGGTATGCCCACGCGGGGCATGGGCACGATAGTGTGATCCCTGACGACTATCGTTCCTCACGCTCCAGCGTGGGAATGCAGTTCACGACGCTCTGCGTCGCAAGAGGACGCGGAGCGTCCAGACCGGTATGCCCACGCGGAGCATGAGCACGATAGTGTTATCCCAGACGACTATCGTTCCTCACGCTCCAGCGTGGGAATGCAGTTCACGACGCTCTGCGTCGCAAGAGGACGCGGAGCGTCCAGACCGGTATGCCCACGCGGAGCATGGGCACGATAGTGTGATCCCTGACGACTATCGTTCCTCACGCTCCAGCGTGGGAATGCAGTTCACGACGCTCTGCGTCGCAAGAGGACGCAGAGCGTCCAGACTGGTATGCCCACGCGGAGCATGGGCACGATAGATGTTCTCTGGAGACCTATGATTATCGTCTCCGCGCTACACCTTACTGCGCCGGAGTGGGCTCGACTGGCGTGGGGGCGGTGCTTTCTGCAGGTTCGGCGGCCGGTGGTTCAATCGTTTCTGCCTTGAATGAAGCAGGTTCGGACGGCGCAGGCACAGGTTCGCTTGCAGCAGGCGCAACAGGTTCGGCAGCAGGCTCGGTCTTCGGCGCGCTTTCTGAAGACGCAGGCGCCAGCTTCGCAGGCTCGGCAGCCTTGGCGGGGGCTGCGGGAGCCGTGTCAGGCACACCGAGGTCGGCCTTGGGCTTCTCGACAATATGCGCAGCCTTTTTCACCTCCGGCGGCAGGAAGTTTTCCACCAGACCGAAAAAGCGCTCGTAGAACTTGGCCGACGAGACGGTCTCGCTGGCGACCTTGACCATCGAGTCGTCGGTAGAGCCTATCGGCATCGAGACGGAGCCCAGCACGCCCACGCCGAGACTTGCCGAGTTGTTGGTCTTCTTCAACGCGTAGCGATCCTGCAGGGCGTTGGCGAACATGGTGGAATTGCCATCCTTCGCATCGGCGGCGCACACCAGATTGAAGCTGATTTCGATATGCGTATCGCCGGTCTGCTGAAAGCTCTTGCGACCGGCAATCATCTTCGGGTCACTGCTGGTGATGATATAGCCCTGACTCAGCAAGGCACGCCTTCCTGCCTCGCAGTAGGCCATGTCGGTCGCAGGGTAGCTTCGGGAGAAGGTCCCGGCGTCGTCGAAGTGTTCATGGTCATACACCGCCTGCTTGGGCGATGAACACCCGGCTGCCATCAACACGGCAGAAATCCAGAAAGCGGTACGAACGTTCAGTAGCTTAAACATCGAAAATCCTGAGGAAGGAAAAGACTGCCAGCAAGACTGCGAACTGGGAAATGGCGGTAAGTCTGCAACAAGGCCGACGCTGGATCAACGCACAGTTCAAAAGGATTTGGATACAGCCCATGCTCAAGCGAACCCAATGTACCTGCAGGCACACAAAACGCAGGCAACAAAAAAGCGACCCTAGGGCCGCTTTGTTGTTTGCTTCAAGGAGTTCAAGGGCCTTGAAACGGTGTATGGCGCAGCGGACGGGACTCGAACCCGCGACCCCCGGCGTGACAGGCCGGTATTCTAACCGACTGAACTACCGCTGCGTATCGCTGTAAACCTTCTTGAAACAAACCTTTGATAGTTTGCTTCCTGTACATGTGACTGAAAGACCCTTGGGCTTTTCGATCGCAGACCCGGCAAACCCGATCTGTACAAATATGGCGCAGCGGACGGGACTCGAACCCGCGACCCCCGGCGTGACAGGCCGGTATTCTAACCGACTGAACTACCGCTGCGCATTGTGGACTTGCGTCCGTACCAGCTTTGTAAAATCACTTTTGAAAGCCCTCGTACCTCAGCTTTCAAACTCAACGATGGTGGGTGATGACGGGATCGAACCGCCGACCCGCTGCTTGTAAGGCAGCTGCTCTCCCAGCTGAGCTAATCACCCTTTGCTTCGTTGAGGCCGCGAAATTTACGCACCTAACGAACCTAAGTCAATAGCCTGATTGAAGTTTTTTTAAAAACCACCTCAATCAGAAAACCCTCATCACACACCAAAAGCACAAGCAATAGCTCAATCGAAGCTGACCCGCACAAACTACTCGGCGTACACCATCTTGCGCGTCATGCCACCATCGACCACGAACTCCTGCCCGGTTACGAAACCGGCGTTTCTGGACAACAGCCAGGCAACCATCGCCGCAACGTCTTCTACCGTCCCTACCCTGCCGGCCGGGTGCTGGGCGTGATCGGTCTCGGACAACGGCTCGGCTCTGCGCAACGAGGGGTCGCGCGCGTCGATCCAGCCAGGGCTGACGGCGTTGACACGAATCTCCGGACCCAGGCTGATCGCCAGCGCATGTGTCAGCGCCATCAGGCCGCCCTTGCTGGCCGCATAAGCTTCGGTATCGGCCTCCGACTGACGAGAGCGTGTGGAGGTCAGGTTGACGATGCTGCCGCAGTGGGCACGCAGGTAAGGCGCGCAATGCTTGGCCAGCAGCATCGGGCCGCCGAGGTTGACTGCCAGAACCCGATTCCAGTGCGACAGCTCAAGGCTTTCCAGCGTAGTGTTGTGCGGATCGGCAATCGCTGCATTGCACACCAGCGCATCAAGACGACCGAACTGCCGAAGCACCTCGGCCACGCCCGCTGCGACCTGCTCTTCACTGGCAACGTCCATGGCAATGAACAGGGCATTTTCACCCAGTGCACTGGCCACTTTCGAGCCACGCGCACGGTCCAGATCGGTCAGCACCACTTGCCAGCCTTCGGCAATCAGCCACGCGGCTATACCGAGCCCGATACCGCGAGCGGCACCGGTCACCAGGGCGACACGACCATTGTGGACGCTGGCAAACTTCAACGCCCACTCCTCGCCCGGCTTGCCACCGGCCGGACTGCTGGCCTCGCTACTCACAACGCCGCCAGACCACGGGCCAGGTCCGCCTGCAGGTCAGCCACATCTTCCAGCCCCACTGCAACCCGAATCAGGCTGTCACGAATACCGGCAGCTTCACGCTCCTGAGGCGCCAGACGACCGTGAGAGGTGGTGCTCGGGTGAGTGATCGTGGTTTTGCTGTCACCCAGGTTGGCAGTGATCGAAATCAGTCGCGTGGCATCGATGAAGCGCCATGCGCCCTCCTTGCCGCCCTTGACCTCGAAGCTCACCACAGCGCCAAAGCCCTTTTGCTGACGCTGGGCCAACTCCTGCTGCGGGTGACTCTTCAGTCCGGCGTAATGGACTTTCTCGATGCCGTCCTGCTGCTCGAGCCATTCGGCCAGCGCCTGAGCATTGGCACAGTGAGCGCGCATCCGCAGGTTCAGGGTTTCGAGCCCCTTGAGGAAGATCCACGCGTTGAACGGGCTGAGCGTCGGCCCGGCAGTACGCAGGAAGCCGACCACTTCTTTCATTTGCTCGCTGCGGCCGGCAACCACGCCACCCATGCAACGGCCCTGGCCATCGATGAACTTGGTGGCCGAATGCACGACAATGTCAGCGCCCAGCAACAACGGCTGCTGCAAGG
The DNA here is from genome assembly GCF_017833005.1 of Pseudomonas sp. PvP027. Lineage (NCBI taxonomy): Bacteria > Pseudomonadati > Pseudomonadota > Gammaproteobacteria > Pseudomonadales > Pseudomonadaceae > Pseudomonas > Pseudomonas sp. PvP027. Next base: position 1,499,647 of record NZ_JAFIBK010000001.1, read on the forward strand.
CCGGCGTGCAGAAACAATTGTCTACGATCAGCATCGCGCCCTTGGCATGGGCGATTTCGGCCAGCGCCGCAATGTCGACCAGCTCGGCCAGGGGGTTGGACGGCGATTCGACGAAGAGCATTTTGGTGTTGGGCTTGATCGCCGCGTCCCAGCCACTCAGCTCTGCGAGAGGAACGTAATCCACCTCGACACCAAAGCGTTTGAAGTACTTGTCGAACAGACTGATGGTCGAGCCAAAAACACTGCGCGACACCAGCACATGATCACCGGCACTGCATAGGCTCATCACCACTGCCAGGGTTGCCGCCATGCCGGTCGCCGTAGCGACGGCCTGTTCGGCACCTTCCAGTGCGGCGATGCGTTCTTCGAAAGCACGCACCGTCGGGTTGGTGTAACGCGAATAGACGTTGCCCGGCACCTCGCCGGAGAAACGCGCAGCCGCGTCGGCGGCTGTGCGAAATACGTAACTGGAGGTAAAGAACATGGGTTCGCCATGCTCTCCTTCCGGTGTGCGGTGATGCCCGGCCCGTACGGCAAGCGTATCGAAACCTACGCCTTCAAGGTCGCTGTCCAGCCGACCTGCATCCCATTCCTGAGTCATGCCGCCCACTCCTTGCCCGATTAGTTGTTGTACAGATCGATGATCGCGCTCACTGCCTGAGTCTTGATCTTGGAGGCGTCATTACGCGCGCTCTCGATCCGGTTCAAATAATGCTCGTCGATGTCGCCGGTCACGTACTTGCCGTCGAAAACCGAGCAATCGAAGTTGTCGATCTTGATCTTCTTGCTGCCGCTGACCGCCTCGATCAAGTCATTCAGATCCTGATAGACCAGCCAGTCGGCACCGATGAGGTCGGCCACGTCCTGAGTGGTGCGGTTGTGGGCAATCAGCTCGTGAGCACTCGGCATGTCGATGCCGTAGACGTTGGGGTAGCGAACAGCCGGGGCTGCAGAGCAGAAGTAGACATTCTTGGCGCCGGCTTCGCGGGCCATCTGGATGATCTGCTTGCAGGTCGTGCCACGTACGATGGAGTCATCCACCAGCATCACGTTCTTGCCGCGGAACTCCAGCTCGATGGCGTTGAGCTTCTGGCGTACGGATTTCTTGCGCGCAGCCTGGCCCGGCATGATGAAGGTCCGGCCGATGTAACGATTCTTGACGAAGCCCTCGCGGAACTTGACGCCCAGATGGTTGGCCAGCTCCAGCGCCGCGGTACGGCTGGTGTCAGGAATCGGGATGACCACGTCGATATCGTGATCCGGACGCTCGCGCAGGATCTTGTCGGCCAGTTTCTCGCCCATGCGCAAGCGCGCCTTGTAGACAGAGATACCGTCGATGATCGAATCCGGGCGCGCCAGATAGACGTGCTCGAAGATGCACGGTGCGTACTTGGGGTTGGCCGCGCACTGACGGGTGTGCAGCTTGCCGTCTTCGGTGATGTAGACCGCTTCGCCCGGCGCCAGGTCGCGAATCAGGGTGAAACCCAGCACGTCCAGAGACACGCTTTCCGAGGCGATCATGTACTCGACGCCTTCGTCGGTGTGACGCTGGCCGAACACGATAGGACGAATGGCGTCCGGGTCACGGAAGCCGACGATGCCGTAGCCGGTGATCATGGCCACGACCGCATAACCGCCACGGCAGCGATTGTGCACGTCGGTCACTGCCGCGAAGATATCCTCTTCGGTCGGCTGCAACTTGCCACGCACGGCCAGCTCATGGGCGAACACGTTGAGCAATACTTCCGAATCGGAATTGGTGTTCACATGGCGCAGGTCGGATTCGTAAATTTCCTTGGCCAACTGCTCGACGTTGGTGAGGTTGCCGTTGTGCGCCAAGGTGATGCCGTAAGGCGAGTTGACGTAGAACGGCTGAGCCTCGGCCGACGTCGAACTGCCCGCGGTGGGATAGCGCACGTGACCGATGCCCATATGCCCGACCAGACGCTGCATATGACGTTGATGAAACACATCGCGCACCAATCCGTTGTCCTTGCGCAGGAATAACCGGCCATCGTGGCTGGTTACGATACCGGCAGCGTCCTGGCCGCGGTGCTGGAGGACGGTAAGCGCGTCATACAGCGCCTGATTGACGTTCGACTTGCCGACGATACCGACGATGCCACACATGCGACACAACCCCTACTTAGTGGAACTGGATTTACCGAGCACATCCTGCGGCATTGTAGACGGCAGGATCTGTTCCTTGAACGGCATGTCAGCGGGTACGCTGATGCCGCTGGCGAGCCACTTGCTGGACATCCCGAGAATCAGGTTTTTCGACCAGTCAGCGACCATGAGAAATTGCGGCACCAGCCTGGACTGCTGCCACCATTGATCCTGCTGCACCGGCCCCAGGCTCAACAGCCCTACCGCCACAACGACAAGCAGGCCTCCGCGAGCTGCGCCGAAGACCATGCCGAGAAAACGATCGGTCCCGGAAAGCCCGGTGACGCGAATCAGCTCGCCTATCAGAAAATTGACCATGGCGCCTACCAGCAAGGTGGCGACAAAAAGAATGGTACAGCTCGCGATCACGCGGGCCGAAGGTGTTTCTATGTAGTTGACCAGATACTGCGACAGCCCTGCGCCAAACATCCAGGCCACAACACCTGCAATGATCCACGTCGTCAACGACAGTGCTTCTTTTACGAAGCCGCGCTTCAGACTGATCAGGGCGGAGATGGCGACAATTCCGAGAATTGCCCAGTCAACCGGAGTAAGTGGCACGTTGCAGCCTGCAGACGGATAAGGCGGCGCATTTTAGCAGAGCGCCTGCCTGCCGGTAAGCAGCGATTACCGGCGCGAGGCATTTAACTTTGCATCAAGGGCACGAGGTGCCGAACGGTCAGCCCCGTTCGGGCTGAAAGCGCACCACAATACCTTTGAGCTTTTGCTGTTTGTCGAGCTGATCACGCAGGCGATCGGCCTCGGCGCGCTCGATGAGCGGGCCGACAAATACCCGGTTCACACCATCAGCGGTGCGAATGTAGGCGTTGTAGCCCTGGGTGCGCAGCGTCTTTTGCAGATTGTCGGCATTGGCACGATTGGACATGCTCGCCAATTGCACCGACCAGCTGATCGACAGACCATTGGCATCGACGCCAGCAGGTGCTGCAGGTTTGGCGGGGGCCGCAGGCGCCGGTGTCGCTGCAGGTGAAGCAGCTGGCGCTGGAGCAGGTGCCGGTTTGGCAGCAGGCTTGGAGGCCGAAGCGGCAGGTGCGGTCTGGGCAGTCGGCGCAGGCGCGATCGGCATGGCAGGCGGCTGGTTGCTGCTCATGTCATCGTCGCCCGGCACAGGCTCCTGAGGCAGTACCTGGGGCTCCGGAACAGGCACCGGATCGACTTGCACCTGGGAAGCCGCAGGCGCCTGGGGCGCGGCTGGCGCCTCGACCTGCACCTGACGTGTTTCATCTTCACGCGTGAAAAGCATGGGCAGAAAGATGACCGCCACGGCGATCAGCACCAGTGCTCCAACCATTCGCTGCTTGAATACGTTATCCAGCAAAGCCATTTGCAGCGTCCTCATCGGTGTACCGGGCCAACCATTCCAGGGCCTCGGCAACACAGTAAAATGAACCGAACAGCAGAATCTCGTCATCGGGCGTGGCATGCGCGCACTGAGCTTCCAGCGCCAGCGCGATACTCTGATAGGACGTCACGCGGGCGCCAAGGTTCTGCAAGGCCGCCTGCAACTCTTCTGCCGGTCGACTGCGCGAGGTAGGAAGCGGCGCAACAGCCCACTCTTCAATGACCGGCGCCAGGTGCGCGACCACGCCGTCGAGGTCCTTGTCGCCGAGCAGGCCAAACACCGCGCGACGCTTGCCGCCAACCGGCTGCCGCGCGAGGCGCTGCCCCAGAAACTGGGCTGCGTGGGGGTTATGGCCGACATCCAGAAGCAGGTTGAGCGATTTGCCGTGCCAACTGACCACCCTGCGATCGAGACGACCGGCAAGCCGGGTCTCGGCAAGCACCTTGCCTGTAACATCCGGTTGCAATGGATACCCCAGCAGGGCGAAGGCCTGGAGTGCCAGCGCTGCATTCTGCATGGGCAGGTCAAGCAGCGGCAGACCACGTAGCTCGACCCGTTCGCCATCAGCGACACCGCGCCAGTCCCAGCTGTCATCGCCTATGGAAAGATCAAAATCCCGGCCACGCAACAACAATGGACAGCCCAGCTCGCGGGCTTTGGCCAGTAGCGGCTCGGGTGGCGCCGGGTCACCGCACAACGCAGGACATCCGGCGCGAAAGATGCCGGCCTTCTCGAAAGCGACCGACTCACGGGTGTCGCCCAGGTACTCGGCATGATCGACCCCGATACTGGTGACCAGCGCCAGGTCCGCATCCACGAGATTGACCGCATCCAGACGACCGCCCAGACCGACCTCCAGAACCACCGCATCGAGCCGGGCCTGCTCGAACAGCCAGAATGCCGCCAGCGTGCCCATTTCGAAATAAGTCAGGGTGACGTCGCCACGCGCCGCTTCGACCGCAGCAAAGGCGTCGCATAATTCCAGATCGGTAGCCTCGACGCCCTGCACTTTCACCCGCTCGTTATAGCGAATCAGATGCGGGGAGCTGTAGACACCGACCTTCAAGCCCTGAGCTTGCAACAAGGCGGCGACAAAAGCGCAGGTTGAGCCCTTGCCGTTGGTGCCCGTCACCGTGATCACCTGCGGCGCCGGGCGTGTAAGCCCCAATTGCAGCGCCACCTGTCGAGACCGCTCCAGCCCCATGTCGATGGCCGACGGATGCAGTTGCTCCAGGTAGGCGAGCCAGTCGCTCAGGGACGTAGAGGTCATATCGTCGCAGGTGCCGGCGGTACGACGATTGGCTCGATGACGGGCGCGACAAAGCGAGGGGTCGGCAGGTTCATCATCTGTGCCAGCAGGTTACCCAGGCGCGGACGAAGTTCACTGCGCGAGACGATCATGTCGATGGCGCCGTGATCCAGCAGGAATTCGCTGCGCTGGAAGCCTTCAGGCAGCTTCTCGCGAACGGTTTGCTCGATGACCCGCGGACCGGCAAAACCGATCAACGCCTTGGGCTCGGCGACGATGACGTCGCCCAGCATGGCCAGACTGGCGGAAACGCCACCGTAGACAGGGTCGGTCAGCACCGAAATGAACGGCAGCCCTTCTTCGCGAAGGCGCGCCAGAACAGCCGAGGTCTTGGCCATCTGCATCAGCGAGATCAGCGCCTCCTGCATGCGCGCACCGCCGGAAGCGGCGAAGCAGACGAACGGGCAGCGATTTTCCAGCGCGTAGTTGGCGGCACGTACGAAACGCTCGCCGACAATGGCCCCCATCGAACCGCCCATGAACGAGAATTCGAATGCCGAAGCCACCACCGGCATGCCCAGCAAGGTGCCGCTCATGGAAATCAGCGCGTCCTTCTCACCGGTCTGCTTCTGCGCAGCGGTCAGGCGATCCTTGTACTTCTTGCCGTCGCGGAATTTCAGACGGTCGACCGGCTCGAGATCGGCACCCAGCTCTTCGCGCCCTTCGACGTCCAGAAAAATGTTCAGGCGTGCACGTGCGCCGATACGCATGTGGTGGTTGCACTTGGGGCAGACGTCCAGGGTCTTTTCCAGCTCAGGGCGATACAGCACCGCCTCACAGGACGGGCATTTGTGCCAGAGGCCTTCGGGAACCGAGCTCTTCTTGACCTCGGAACGCATGATCGATGGGATCAGTTTGTCTACCAACCAGTTGCTCATGCTCTATATCTCCAGTACCGGTGTGGCTCGAACGACTGACAAATCAAACGCCAGCCGCATGCCCTCAGATAAATTCGTATATGGACGACGATGAAAGGATAGCGATCGACCCACGGCCGGACCTGCACACCCCTCACCCCGATTTTTCACAACGACGGCGTTGCACATTGGCACCACCGCTTACTTGATTCGACCCGCGTGTCTCGTGGCGCGGACAGGCTTATGGACGGCGGCCGATCAATAGCCGTCACATCAGGTGCCGTGCACCGCACTCATGAACGCCAGGATCTTCTCGCGATCCTTGATGCCCTTGCTCTTCTCAACTCCGCCGCTTACATCCACGGCGTAGGGCCGGACCTGAGCAATGGCCTGCGCCACGTTGGCCGACGTCAGCCCGCCCGCCAGGATGACCGGCTTGTCCAGGTCGTCCGGAATCAGTGCCCAATCGAAGGTTTCTCCGGTACCGCCGGGCACACCTTCGACGTAGGTATCGAGCAGCACGCCGCGTGCATTGCGGTAGGTACGGCAAACCCCGGCAATGTCATCACCGGCCTTGACCCGCAACGCCTTGATGTACGGACGATGATACCCGTCGCATTCCTCGGGTGTTTCATCGCCATGAAACTGCAGCATGTCCAGCGCAACCGCATCCAGCGTCTCGTTGAGCTCGCAACGGCTGGCGTTGACAAACAGGCCCACGGTGGTGATGAACGGCGGCAACGCGGCAATGATGGCACGCGCCTGCAATACCGTCACCGCACGCGGGCTTTTCGGATAGAACACCAGGCCGATCGCGTCGGCACCTGCCTCGGCGGCAGCCAGTGCATCCTCTATGCGGGTAATCCCGCAGATCTTGCTGCGAACGGCTGACATGTAGTGAGTAACCTCAGGCCTTCGGAAAGTCACGGATGTTAGCAAATGCTGCCCGGATCGTCAGCCGTCCAATTCCGCAAAGCCCGTAAGAAAATGAGGCCCTATATAGCGCTCGGGCAACGGAAATTCATCACGGTACTCGACCCCGACCAGGTACAAGCCGTAAGGATGAGCCGTTACGCCACCGGTGCGCCGAATCCGGCTTTCCAGTACCTCCCGCGCCCACTCGACAGGACGCTCTCCGGTACCGATGGTCATCAGCACACCGGCGATATTGCGCACCATATGATGAAGAAAGGCATTGGCGCGCACATCGATCACGATCATCTTGCCGTGACGGGTCACGCGCAAGTGGTGCAACTGCTTGACCGGCGACTTGGCCTGACACTGGCCGGCGCGAAAGGCGCTGAAATCATGAGTACCCACCAGGAATTCGGCAGCCTGCGCCATGCGCTCGACATCCAGCGGGCGGTGGTTCCAGGTGATTTCCTGGTTCAGGTGCGCCGGGCGGATCTGATCGTTGTAGATCACGTAACGATAACGCCGGGCAATGGCCTTGAAGCGCGCATGAAAAGCGGCCGGCATGACCCTGGCCCAGGTGACACTGACATCATGGGGCAGATTGATATTGGCGCCCATGACCCAGGCCTTCATGGTGCGCTCAGCCTGGGTATCGAAATGCACCACCTGACCGCAGGCATGCACGCCGGCGTCCGTGCGACCGGCGCACATCAGTGAAACCGGTGACGCGGCCACTTTTGACAGCGCGTCTTCGAGGGTTTCCTGCACGGTCAGCACGCCGGACGCCTGGCGTTGCCAGCCGCAATAGCGCGAGCCCTTGTATTCAACGCCCAGCGCGATTCGGGAAAAGCCCTCGGCCACCATCTCGGCGGCCGGGTTATCTATGTTCGCCAAAGTGGTACAGCCTGTCGGTTCGCGAAAAGTCGGCCATTATACGGCCGCAAAAAAAACACGCTACTCAAGCCGGACATCTGAAATGCAAACGGCCGCATAAGCGGCCGTTTGCAGGTTGGCAGAGTTGAATCAGGCGAGTCGTGAAAGCATCTCCCGCGCTTCACTCTTCTGACCGTCATCACCCTCGGTCACGACCTCGTCAAGAATATCCCGAGCGCCGTCTGCATCGCCCATGTCGATGTAGGCCCGCGCCAGATCAAGCTTGGTCGCCGCCTCGTCAGTACCGGACATGAAGTCAAAGTCCGGTTCGTCCTCCAGCGCTGCCGCATCCTCGGCGGTGAATCTTGGCTCATCGAGCGGCGGATGCTCGAGATTCTGCGAAAGACGCTCAAGCTCGGCATTGACGTCGTCGATTTCAGTCGCGAATGCCTGACTTGCCTGATCGGTTTCAATCTCGTCCGCCAACGACAGGTCGAAATCCTCTGGAAGCTCCAGGTCATCACTGACCGGCGGCACAGGCGAGGTTTCACCCAGATCCAGTGGATCCTCACCAAGGCCGAGCAGGAAGTCATCTTCGCTCTTGAGAGCCGGATCTTCCTCGGACAGATCCAGATCGAAATCGGCAAGGTCCTGCGGCGTTGTGGCTGCACGGGCCTCTTCCTGCTGCTGCATGACCGACTCGAAGCTCAGCGCCTCATCATCCGCTAACGCCGAGACCTTGGGCTCGTCGAGCATCAGGTCATCTAGCTCGTTCACAGTAGAGACTTCAGGCACAGACGGTTCTTCGAACTCGTCCAGGCTCAAGTCAAAATCGTGATCGAACGGGTCGGCCTCTTCAACAGGCTCTGCGGCCAGTGGCGCGACTACTTCCGGTTCAGGCTCAGGCTCAGGTGTAGCAACAATTTCAGGTTCAGGCTCGGCTACCTGCTCTGCCGAATCATCAGCCAGCAGTTCTTCGACATATTTGGCATCAAGCTCTGCAACCAATGCGGCTGTCGTGGCCGCGGCAGCGGCTGCAGCGGCTGCCGCGACCGCAGGGGCAGCCGATGCAGTGGAGGTTTCAGAAGCCAGCGGCGCAGCAACAGGTGCCACCGGCTTCAGGGTCGAGTTAAGTTCTTCCCGCTGCTCGACCTCAGCTTCAAGCTTTCCCGCAGCCACCAATTTACGTTCGTGGGCGGCATAGGCTTTGTTGTTACCCTGTTCGGCGTAGATTTCCATCAGTTTCAGACGGATATCGTCGCGTTTGGGGTCTTCGTTGACGGCCTCTTCCAGCAACTCGATCGCCTGATTCATGCGCCCGTAAGCGATATGGATCTCGGCCTGAACCAACGGATCGGCAGGACGCTCACGACCGGCAGAGGCTGCTGCTGCGGCACCTCCCATACGCACGTTGGGCGGCGGCACATCAAGCCCGTCGAAGCTGGCTGGCGGCGCATTCATGTCCATGTCCGAGACGAAATCCGATTCCTCGGCCAGCGCACGTGCCATGCGCTTGTGCTTCTCGGCCTCGGCCTTCGCCGCGCGACGACGCGCGAGGAACAACAGCAGCAAGGCCAGGATCAGCAATACTGCGCCGCCGATCAGGCCAAGCAGCACAGGATTGTTGATGATTTTCTGCAGCGCATCCTCGTCCTCGTCTGCTGCAACAACCGGCTCCACAGCCAATGGCTGTTCTGGCGCAGGGGTCGCAACTTCGGCAGCACCGGCAGGCAACGCATCTTCAGGGGCGATCTCGCCAGCCGGTTTGACCGGAGCACCGTTGGCGTCGACCAGCGAGGCAGGTACCGCCGCGTTGGCGGGCGTCGCCGCTTCCGGGGTGGCGGCAGGAGGAGGCACCGCTGCGCCAGCAGCCTGCATCTTGGCCAACTGACCGTTTTTCAACTCGACCAGACGCTGCAACTTGTCGAGCTGGCTTTGCAGGTCGTTCATGCGGCTTTTCAGCTCGGCATTGTCGCGACGCGTAGTGTCCAGTGCTTCTTGAGCCACGGCCAGTTTGTTGCCCAGATCGCCGTCGCCCGCTGCACCTTTTGCCGCAGGCTTGCCGCTTGCCGAAACCAGGCTGAGATTGTCGGAGGTATCGACTTTGGAGGGCGCCGCGCCCGCACGGTCACGACGGGTAGCATCGACCTGACGTGTACCGGCAGGCAGACGGCGGCCATCACGCCAGGCGCTGTATTGCCGGGAAACTTCTGCCACTGCCTGTGATTGCGGCAGCGCGGTTGTCTGTTGCGGCGTCGGAAGGCGCAACACTTGCCCCTTCTTCAGACGGTTGATATTACCGCCAATGAACGCTTCCGGATTCAACGCCTGAATCGCCAGCATGGTTTGCTGGACAGTCCCGCCATTGCGCACCTTCGCAGCGATTTCCCACAAGGTGTCGTTATTGGCGGTGACGTACTGTGACTGCTTGTCAGCGGCTGGCGGCGGCAATGTGGCAGCGTTAGCGACCGGTGCAGGCGCCTCGGGTGCCGGAGCCGGCGCTTCAGCCGACGGGGCTACCGTTGCCAGTTGCGCAGGCGCTGCCGGCGCTGCAGCGGGTGCCGGGGCAGCCGCCGCAGCGGCTGCTTCCGGAGAGAATTTCGGCGGATCGAGCAGAAGGCTGTACTCACGGAGCAACCGGCCATTTGGCCAGAGCACCTGAACCAGGAACTTCACATAAGGCTCGCGCACCGGCTTGCTGGATGTAATGCGCAGGACACTTTTACCGCTGGCATTGATCACCGGGGTAAAAGTGAGATCGTTGAGAAATGCCTGACGGGTCACACCCGCCTGCGCGAAGTCGGCAGTGGTGGCCAGACTGGGCACAACTTGCGTTGCGTTAAGCCCCTGCGCCTCGGTCAACTCGATTTCCGCTACCAATGGCTGATTCAGGGTCGACTTGACCGACAATTCCCCGAGCCCCAGCGCCTGCGCCATACCCGATGACAGCGCTGATGCCGCAGCGATTGCTAATACCAGTTTACGAACCTGAACCATAGCCCATCCCTTGTTTAAAGATTCCCCGACATCCGGGGAGGTAGTCCTGCATTTGGGTGTAAGGCGTATCGCCGCTAAAACAATTATTCAAATTGTTGCCAAGTATCTTTTACACATAGTCTTTTATCAACAATTCGCCAACCTGCACAGCGTTGAGCGCAGCGCCTTTGCGCACATTATCCGAGGTCAGCCACAGATTGAGCTGCTCGGAGTCGTCGGTTCCCGCCCTGACGCGTCCCACATAAACCACGTCCTGACCCACTGCATCACCCACCGGCGTAGGGTAATCACCCGCATCGACCAGTTCGACCCCTTCTGCAGACTCGAGTGCAGCATTGACCGCCGCCACGTCGACCGCCCCGACCGTGCGCAGCGCTACAGTGAAGCTGTCACCAAAGAACACCGGCACCTGAATGCAGGTTGCAGACACTTTGAGCGATGGCAACGCGAGCAGTTCGCGCAATTCTTCGACCAGACGCCTTTCCAGCGGCAGATGACCCGACGCGTCTGGTGTACCCACTTGGGCCAGCAGATTGAACGCCATCTGGCGATCAAAAAACCGCGCTTCCAGCGGGCGGACATTCAACAGCTCGGTGGTCTGACGTGCCAGCTCACTGACGCCTTCACGCCCCAGTGCCGACACTGCCAGACACGCCGTTACCGTCACCGACTGAATATCGATCAGGCCGCGCAACGGCGCCAGAGCCAGGGCAACCGCAGTGGCAGAAGCACTGGGGCTGGCAACCAGACAAGGAGCGACGCCACGGCTGTGCAAAAGCGTAGCATTTATTTCCGGCACGATATTAGGCGCTTGCGCTGACGTAAATGCGCCTGACAGGTCGATGACCGTACACCCCGCCGCTACCGCCTTTTCGGCATGACTGCGACTCACCGCAGGCCCCGCAGCGAAGAACGCCATGCGCACCGTGCTGAAGTCGAACTCGTCGACTTCGCGTACGCGCACATTCTTGCCTCGAAACGGCACCGAGTGGCCTGCGGACTCGATGCTGGCCAGCAGGTACAGATTGCCCACCGGAAAATTGCGTTCCTCCAGAACCTGCACAACGGTTTCGCCGACAGTACCGGTTGCGCCGACTACGGCGATATCAAAGGACTGGCTCATGCAAAAACCTCAGGAAAAACAGGGAGCGGCACTTTAACCGTCGTACTGCCGGCAGGCAATTCAAGCCGGCAATCAGGTGTGTATTTCAAGGCTCGAGCCCTATCGGAAAGAACACGCCCTGGCTCCAGACGCCCAGCCAGCGCTGCCCGTTGATTTCGCGGGAAACGGCCAGCTCGACCAACTGATAGAAAACGTTGCGATGAATCAGCGCCTCCAGATTGCTTCGCACGTGAACGTACGGCGCCGGCTCCTGGGTATCAGGGTCGGTTACAACCCGCAGAGGGTGTTCCGGTCCCGCCTCGGTCTGATCCTCTACATTGGTCAGAAAGCGCAACACCTGACCCTCGCCCTCCCCCAGCACCTCGAGGCTGACAGCGACAAAAGGCGCGTCATCAACCGTGATGCCTACCTTCTCGACGGGAGTAATCAGGAAATAGTCATCGCCATCGCGGCGCATGATGGTCGAGAACAGCCGGACCATCGGTTTGCGGCCAATCGGCGTGCCCAGGTAATACCAGGTACCGTCGCGGGCGATACGCATGTCGATATCGCCGCAGAAATCCGGATTCCACAAATGAACAGGCGGCAATCCTTTGGTTTTGGGGATCTGCGCGAACAGATCGCCAGCCTTGTTTGAATCGGTCACTCAATTCTCCTGATACGGCTTCTAGCGTTCGACACCCAACAAGGTACGAGCGTAGTCCTCAAGAGGCGGACCCAGCAAATCTTCGGGGCTTTTGTCGTAAAGCGTCAGCAATCCGCCACGACTGCGAATGCGTGCGCTGTCGATGAGGTAGCGGGTGCCGGTCTCGATCAGCATCAGCTGAATGACTCCGCTGTCGACGCCCAGACGATCCACCGCCTCCTGATCGGCCCATTGATCGCCATTGCCGATGCGGTCGTCAGCCTTGGCGAAACGCGTATAGAGCAAATAATGTGCGCCCGCAGCACGCGCCTCGACCATGGCTTCATCCAGCCCCATCGGGCCTCGGGCGCGACGGACCATCGGGAAGTACTCGATAAAGCCCTTGAAGGCCTCTTCAGCCACCACGTTGGGGCGCGGATAGGCATTGCCTGGCGGTACGAAGGCGCCCTGAGCGATGTAAATGAATGAGTCAGGCTGTACACGCCAGTTGGCAGTACGACGGGTTTCGCTGTGATCGAGCAGACCCGCATCGCTGAATTGCTCGCGAACACCCTCGCCCATGTCACTGACTTTCATGCAGCCACTCAACGCCAGAAGCGCGAGCAGCATAACCAGGCTACGCATTATCCCCTCCCAAATACCGGTGACGGAAAACCGGCGAATGGTCGTCGGATGCAGCTTCCGCGCCATCTCTGGCGGAGCCGGCGCCAAAGCCTTGAAGCTGATGCTCAAGACCGGGCCGGTGCGTTATTCGGCGGCGGGATCCGGCGTGGGTTCGGCGGTGACCTCGCCGTCGCGCTTGCGCTTGTTGCCCATACGCACGCCGATATCCATGAGGAAGTGGAAGAAGCCTTCCTGGTCTTCCAGCACGTTGCTCCAGAACGGCGAGTGATACAGCGCCACGGCGCCATGCACCAGCGCCCAGGCAGCACAGTAATGGTAGTAAGGCGGGACATCTTCGAGCTTGCCTTCGCTGATGCGGCCTTTGATCAGCAGCGTCAGGTGTTCGAAGTTGGAGGCGCGGATCTTGTGCAGCTCTTCGACCAGCTCAGGCACCTGATTGCCCTTGACCACCTTCTCTTCCAGGCGGTCGAACAGGCGATATCGCTGAGGGTCACGCATGCGGAATTCGAAGTAGGCGCGCGAGAGCGATTCCTTGTCCTTGTCGACATCGGCGGAATGCAGCAGCTCGTTCAGGTCCCGCTCGTAGTCGAGCATCAGGCGCAGGTAGATTTCTGCCTTGGACTTGAAGTGCTTGTAGATGGTGCCTTTGCCAATGCCGACGGCGTCCGCGATCATCTCGACAGTGACGCTGTCTTCGCCTTGCTCGAGAAACAGCTTTAGCGCGGTGTCGAGAATTTCCTGCTCACGGCGGCGAAATTCACGGACCTTACGAGGTTCTTTCTGCATAGAGAGGTCTGTCAGGATCGAAATCGAAGCCGGGTATTATGCCCAATCGGCGCTAAATTGCACGGTTCATCCATACTTGTCGACTTGCATGAACGATTCGCACGGGAAATCCGCACCGGCCATCCCGGACGCCCGATACCATTCCAGTGCGCCTGCAACCTAATGCGCTGGCAACGCGGGAGAGGCAACCACAAATTCCAGGTAGCCCGTGATCACCACATACAAGGTGAAGTAGGCAAAGATCAGCGCCGAGGCAATGTATGACCAGCGCAACATTCGTTCACCCATGAAACGGCCTCCCTGATGAGCCAGCGCACACAGTGAAATCGACCAGACCACGCCCGCCGCGACGAACCCGGCGAGAAAGCTCGAAGCGCTGGCAAGATCAGAGCCTTGCCGGGCAATCAGCGCCCCGCCGACTGCGGCAAACCAGAGGATGGCGCTGGGTGAGGACATCGCCAGAAAAATCCCGCGCAGGAACAGTGCCAGGCTGGATTTTTCCGATTCAACGTTCTGGCTGCCGAGACCGGCGCTGACGGTGGTGGCACTCATGACCATCCTGAAGCAGAACCAGGCCAGCACCGCCGTGCCGCCAATCCAGAGCACGTAGCGCACGGCTTCATATTGCAGCAGCACGGCCATGCCAAGCATCGCCAGGATGGCGTAGGCCAGATCACCGACGCAGGTTCCCAGGCCCAGCCACAGCCCCCTGGAAAAACCGCGCTGCATGGACAGCGTGATCATGGCGATGTTGGCCAGGCCAATGTCCAGGCACAAGGACAGACTCAGCAGAAAACCGTTGGAAAACTCCACCCCACCACTCCCACCAGAAACACAACAGCCCCGGACATGCCTGGCCCGCAGGCTTGTCCGGGCAAAATTAATGCAGCGCCCCTGCGTATCGCCCGATAAAAAGTGTTCATCGAGCACTCAAGGACCGCTTTAGTATTCCAAAACTGTTTAAAAAACGACCAAAAGACACTGGACGATACGCCGCCCTGAACAATACTTAAGCTGCTGACGCGTCATCATTCCCCAAATGACTCGGCAGTAAAGGTGCCGAAGGATTCGCGCGCCTTTGTTTTACTCCTAATGGTCTTGACCCGGCTTCACCCCCCAGAATCCGGGTTTTTTTTGCCTGCGATTTGCCTGCGTATCGACGGGCGTATCCGTCAGCGCTGAACATGCGCCAGCGGAAACAGGCGAGCGAAATTGGCGGTGGTCTGCTCGGCAAAACGCTCGTAGGACTCACCTCGCAGCATCGCCAGAAACTCGGCAACCTCACGTACGTACTGGGGCAGATTCGGCTTGCCCCGGTACGGGATGGGCGCGAGGTACGGGGAATCGGTCTCGACCAGCAGACGATCGGCGGGCACCTGCCTTGCAACGTCACGCAGGGCATCGGCATTGCGAAAAGTCACGATGCCGGACAGCGAAATGTAATACCCCAGGTCCAGCGCCGCCTTGGCCATCTCCCAGTCCTCGGTGAAACAGTGCAGCACACCGGCGTGGGGCAAGGCCGCTTCGCGTAGCAGGCTCAGGGTATCGGCACGTGCGCCCCGGGTGTGGATGATCACTGGTTTTTCAGTGATTCGGGCCGCTTCGAGGTGCACCCGGAAAGACGCCTGTTGCAGCTCGGCTGCTTCAGGTTCGTAGTGATAATCCAGACCGGTCTCGCCAATCGCCACCACCCGCGGGTGATCCAGCTCCTTGAGCAACCAGTCCAGAGGCGGCATTTCGCCAGGCTTCACGTCCAGCGGGTGAATACCCACCGAGCAGTCGACATCCGCGTAGCGTTCGGCGAGTGCCTTGACAGCACCCGCATTGTCGGCGCTGACACCGATGCAGAGAAAGTGCCCGACCCCTCTGCCACGGGCGGCGTCGAGGGCTGCATCCAGAGAGCCGTCGTGCTGGGCAAGGTCAAGGCGATCGAGGTGACAATGGGAATCTACAAGCATGGGTTAAAACACAACTACATCGTATGGGTTGGACGATCGGACTTGAGAGCGCCGACCAGGTGAGTTTCGATCAGATTGCGGGCAGTGTTGTCGCCGTCATTGAACTGCACGCCGACGCCGGCGGTGCGATTGCCCTGCGCGCCTTTTGGCGTGATCCAGGCAACACGGCCGGCAACCGGCACCTTTTCCGGTTCGTCCATCAGATTGAGCAGCATGAACACTTCATCGCCCAGCTTGTAGCTTTTGCTGGTCGGAATGAACAGCCCGCCGTTTCTGATGAACGGCATATAAGCAGCGTAAAGAACGGACTTGTCCTTGATGGTCAGGGACAGAATGCCATTACGTGGACCTGTGCTCGGCGGCAGACTCATGACAACACCTCAACGGTTCCGGATAACGCAGAGTCTACGCCTGTCCCGGCAGGCCTGCCCACTGCACCAACAACGCTTCAAGCAGCAAAACCCGATTGAGGTTGGCCTTGGACATGACTTTCTGGCGCTGCGCCAGAATCCAGTCCTGAATATCCAGCACTTTGGCGCGAGAAGACTTCTGCGCCAGGTATTGAATCACCTTGCGCATGTCGCCCAGGCCCAGACCTTCCTCGTCCTGCGTCATCTGGTAGCGCAGGATCAGGTGCGACCAGTCACAGAACCAGTCGAACAGCAGTAACGGCGGGATATCCTTCCAGCCCTCGGCCAGTTGGGTAGCCGACTGTTGTTGCTTGAGGAGCTTCTTGACGCCGTCGACCACCAGCGCGCGCTGCTCGCGAACGCCCTGCGTGTGCAGCGCCGCCGCAGCCAGCGGCGATCCGGCGGCCAGCGTCAGCAACTCGAAGCGCTCGTCCTGCGTGCAATCAGGCAATGCGCCGCTCAGCCAGTCCAGGCTCATCTGCTCGCTGGGCAATGGGCACGCCTGCTGCACACAGCGACTTTTGACCGTTGGCAGCAAGCGGCTCGGTTGATGGCTGACCAGCAACAGAACGGTATTGCCCGAAGGCTCTTCCAGACTTTTCAACAAGGCATTGGCCGCGTTGGTATTCATCGATTCCACCGGCTCGACAAGCACCACCTTGCGCCCGCCCATCTGAGCGGTCTGCACCACAAAGCTGACCAGATCACGGACCTGATCGACCTTGATCGGCTTGTCCGCCTCTTCCGGTTCGAGGACGTAATTGTCGGGGTGGCTGCCAGCTGCCAGCAACAGACAGGACTTACAGTGTCCGCAGGCATCAAGCCCTTCGGGCGTCTTGCACAGCAGACTGGCCATCAGCCGTTCAGCCAGGGCGCGCTTGCCGATACCCGCCGGCCCGTGCAACAGATAAGCGTGAGCGTGCTGAGCACGACCGGCCATCTGCTGCCAGAGCGAAGCCTGCCAGGGGTAGGCTTCAGCCACGTTGCAGCTCCAGTAACTGAGGCAGCAAGGTGTCGAGGGATGCCTGAACATCGGCCAGGGTTTGCGCGGCGTCTACCAGGCGATAGCGCGCAGGTTCGGCCTTGGCCCGCTCCAGATAGGTGCTGCGCACAGCGTCGAAGAACGCCCGCCCTTCCTGCTCGAACCGATCCAGCCGACCGCGTGCAGCGGCGCGTGACAGGCCGATCTCCACCGGCAGGTCGAACACCAGCGTCAGGTCAGGACGCAGATCGCCTTGAACGAACTGTTCCAGCGCTGCAATACGCTGATGGGACAGGCCGCGACCGCCACCCTGATAGGCGTAGGTCGCATCGGTAAACCGATCGCAGAGCACCACCTCGCCCCGCGCCAGCGCTGGACGAATGACTTCGGCCAAATGCTGTGCACGCGCGGCAAACACCAGCAACAGCTCGGTGTCAGCGCTCATGGCCTCGTCGCTGGGTGCCAGCAACAGCTCGCGAATACGCTCGGCCAGCGGTGTACCGCCAGGCTCGCGGGTCAGCAATACCTGAACACCCTGCGCACGCAACTGCGCCGCCAGGTAATCACGGTTGGTGCTTTTGCCTGCACCTTCCGGGCCTTCAAGAGTGATAAACAAACCAGTCACAGCTCATCCTTAATCGTCATCATTGCGCATTCGACTCGGGCTGCGGGGCATCCGGAACATCCGCAGGCACGGCTTCTGAAGAGGGCGAGTCAGTTGCCGGTGCCGGTGCCGGTGTGGCAGGTGCGGCGGGTGCCGGGCTGGAGCGATAGTCCGCACGGCGCTTGAGCTGATAATCACGCACTGCCGCGTTATGGGCATCCAGATCGTCCGAGAACACATGGCTGCCATCGCCCTTGGCCACGAAATACAGGCTGCTGCCGTCCACCGGATTGAGCGCAGCATGAATCGCTTCGCGCCCTACCAGCGAAATGGGCGTCGGCGGCAGGCCGGCGATCACGTAGGTGTTGTAGGGCGTGGCTTCCTTGAGGTTGGCGCGGGTCAGCTTGCCGTTATAGCGCTCACCCATGCCGTAGATCACGGTCGGGTCGGTCTGCAACTGCATGCCCAGCTTCAGGCGACGCACGAACACGCCGGCTATCTGGCCGCGCTCCTGAGGTACGCCGGTCTCCTTCTCGACCAGCGACGCCATGATCAGCGCCTGGTAAGGGTTTGAATAGGGAGCCTCCGACGACCGCGAATTCCATTCCTCGTCGAGCACTTCTTCCAGGCGGCTATAAGCCTGCTTGAGCAATTCGGCATCGGTCATGCCGCGCACGTAGCGGTAGGTGTCCGGAAAGAAACGGCCTTCAGGGAACACGTCTGGATGACCGATTTTCGCCATCAGCTCGCTGTCGGACAGGCCTGCCAGCGTTTGATCGAGCTTGGCCTGTTTGGCCAATGCAGCACGCACCTGTCGGAAATTCCAGCCTTCGACCAGCGTCAGGCTGTATTGCACGACCTCCTTGCGCTTCCAGACGTCGAACAGACCTTTGACGTTCATGCCCGGCACCATGCGGTATTCACCGCTGTGCAGCGCCTGTCCGGACAGGTTGAAACGCCAGTAGAGACGCAGCCAGAAAGCGTCCTTGATCACGCCATCGGCCTGCAATCGATTGAGTACGCCGGTCGGCGTTGAACCGGCCGGAACATCCAGCAGTTGTTCCTGAGCCACCTCGAGCGGTTGGTTCAGCGCCTGATACTGCTGCCAGAACGCAAAGCCGAGCAGTAAGCCTGCCAGGACGACCGCTGTTTCCAGCAACACCAATATTTTTCGGATCAAAATCAGATATCCAGAAGGGTGCGGGCAATGCCTTGCAGTTTACGGGTGAGCGGCCCGACCGGCCAGTTCAACGCTGCAAAGCTGCAAACCGGCCAGACGCCGTACACGCTATTGCATAGAAACACTTCGTCTGCCGATTCAAGGTCAGACATGTGCAGGTCACGGATATCGACAGCCAGCCCCAGCTTTGGTGCCTGATCCAGCAACTCGGCACGCATGACACCTGCGACCCCGCAGCGGCTGAGATCAGCCGTCAGCAGACGGCCCTGACTGACCAGAAACAGATTGCTGTAGACACCTTCTATCAGTAGTCCAGATGTGTCGCGCATCAAGCCCTCGGCGTGCTCGCTGTCACTCCATTCGGAGCGGGCCAGAACCTGTTCCAGACGATTGAGGTGCTTGAGTCCGGCCAGAAGCGGCTGCTGCGCCAGACGCGTCTGGCAGGCAAACAGACGCACGCCCTGCTCGGCATGCGTATGGGGATAGGCTGGCGCAGGGCTGCCCTGCAGGATTCGACGCGGCTGGGCACCGGGGGCCGGAGCGTAGCCGCGCTGGCTGTCGCCGCGGGTAAGGATCAGCTTCATGACCCCGTCGCCGAGCTCTGCAGCAAAGCGGGTCATTTCTGCACGGATCAGCGTGTGGTCGGCTGCGATCGACAAGCGCGCGCATCCGTTTTCGAGACGCTGCAGATGGCGCTCCAGGAGCAATGGCTGCCCGGCCTTGACGACGATGGTTTCAAACAGTCCATCGCCATAGGCCAGCCCTCGGTCCTTGAGGGACATGGCGTCTGCGGGGCAGCCATCGACCCAGCCGGGCATTACTCGGCGAACCGACGGAATACCAGCGAGCCGTTGGTGCCACCGAAGCCGAAGGAGTTCGACAGAACGACGTCGATCGGCATGCGTCGCGCTTCGTGAGGCACAAAGTCCAGATCGCAGCCTTCGCTTGGCTCATCCAGGTTGATGGTCGGCGGAGCCACCTGATCAACCATTGCCAGCACGCTGAAGATCGCCTCGACAGCACCGGCGGCGCCCAGCAGGTGGCCGGTCATCGACTTGGTCGAACTGACTGCCAGCTTGTAGGCGTGATCACCGAATACCGACTTGATCGCAGAAGCTTCGGCCAGATCGCCTGCCGGTGTCGATGTACCGTGCGCGTTGATGTACTGCACCTGATCTGGATTGACCTTGGCATCACGCAACGCATTGACGATGCAGCGTGCAGCACCGGCGCCGTCATCAGGTGGCGAGGTCATATGATAGGCGTCGCCGCTCATACCGAACCCGACCAGCTCTGCATAAATGGTCGCGCCACGCGCCTTGGCGTGCTCGAGTTCTTCGAGCACCATGGCACCGGCACCGTCGGACAGGACGAAGCCATCACGGCCCTTGTCCCAGGGACGACTGGCGCGGGTCGGGTCATCGTTGCGGGTCGACAGCGCACGCGCTGCACCGAAGCCACCCAGACCGAGGCCACAGGCGGCCATTTCAGCGCCGCCGGCGATCATCACGTCCGCTTCGTCATAAGCGATATTGCGAGCCGCCATACCGATGCAGTGGGTTGCAGTCGTGCAAGCCGTCGCGATGGAGTAATTGGGTCCCTGTGCGCCCAGATGGATCGACAGGAAACCGGAAATCATGTTGATGATCGAGCCAGGAACGAAGAACGGTGAAATCCGCCCAGGACCCTGCTCGTGCAGCAGACGACTGCTGTTTTCGATATTGGTCAGACCACCGATGCCCGAACCCATGGCAACGCCGATGCGCTCACGGTTTGCATCAGTGACTTCAAGGCCGGCATTACGCACTGCCTGAAAGCTGGCCGCGAGGCCATACTGAATAAAGAGATCGAGGCGGCGCGCTTCTTTGGGCGCGAGGTATTCTTCGACGTTGAAACCCTTGACCGAACCGCCGAAGCGGGTGGTGAAGGCTGACAAGTCCGTGTGCTCGATAAGGCCAATGCCACTGCGGCCCGCCAGAATGCCTTGCCAACTGCTGGGCACGTCATTGCCCAGTGGCGAAAGCATGCCCATCCCGGTGACCACGACGCGTCTACGCGACACAGGACTCTCCTTCTCTCTTGTTTACGGAACAATCACAGCGTTTTTTAAAGAAAAAACCGCACGCCGGTTAAAGCAGTGCGGTTTTCCCGTGACAGCAGTCAGCGATTACAAATCTTAAGCCTGATGGCTAGTGACGTAGTCGATTGCTGCTTGAACGGTAGTGATCTTTTCCGCTTCTTCGTCCGGGATTTCGGTCTCGAATTCCTCTTCCAGAGCCATTACCAGCTCGACGGTGTCCAGGGAGTCAGCGCCCAGGTCCTCAACGAAAGAAGCAGTGTTGACAACCTCTTCTTGTTTGACGCCAAGTTGCTCTGCAACGATTTTCTTGACGCGCTCTTCGATGGTGCTCATACCTAGTTTTAACTCCTAGTGGAAATGTTCAGGCATCTGGCCAGTGGGTAAGTGTATAGAAGAGGTTTTGCGAATTTCAAGCTTAACGCTCTCCCCTTATGCCCAACCGTACCTTTGCCCATTCATAGATTGCAGCTTTATAACGGATTTTAGACAGCTCGTATGACATTTTTTTGAAACAGGTCGTCACATTAGCTCATGTACATGCCGCCGTTAACAGGGATTGTGGCCCCGGTAACGTAGCCTGCGCCTTCGGACGCAAGAAAAGCGACTACGTGCGCAATCTCTTCGGCTTGCCCCAAACGGCCCAGGGGTATCTGGGTAATCAGTGACTCACGCTGAGCCTCAGGCAGCTCACGCGTCATGTCGGTATCGATAAAACCCGGTGCCACCGAATTCACGGTGACCGCCCGCGAGCCCACTTCACGGGCCAGAGCCCTGCTGAAGCCTTCCAGACCGGCCTTCGCGGAAGCATAGTTTACTTGACCGGCGTTGCCCATGGCACCCACAACCGAACCAATGCTGATAATACGCCCCCAACGCGCTTTGGTCATGCCACGCAGAACACCCTTGGAAAGACGGAAAAGGCTGTTCAGATTGGTGTTGACGACGTCATACCATTCGTCATCTTTCATGCGCATCATCAGGTTATCACGGGTGATACCGGCGTTATTGACCAGAATCAACGGTGCGCCGACGCGCTCCTGAATGGTGGACAGGACCGAATTCACAGACTCGGCATCGCAGACATCCAGCATCAGGCCAAAGCCTTCGATGCCGTTTTCCTTGAACGTCGCACTGATGCGCTCGGCGCCGGACTCTGACGTCGCGGTACCCACGACGACAGTACCATTGCGTCCCAATTCCAGAGCAATGGCTTGACCAATGCCGCGGCTTGCACCGGTTACCAGTGCAACTTTACCTTGAAGGCTCATGCAGGCTTCTCCTAATCAGGCCAGTGCCGCGCGCGCGGCGGCAAAGGCGTCCGGGGTATCAAGGTTGTAGGTAATCACGCCGTCGGCGCAACGCTTGTTCAGACCAGCCAGCACTTTGCCCGGACCGCACTCCACAAGCTGGGTCGCACCGCGACTGGCCAGGCATTGAATGGATTCGACCCAGCGTACCGGCTTGTACAACTGCTCCAGCAAATCACGCTTGAGCGTCGCCAGATCACTGACGGCACTGGCGCTGACGTTCTGTACCAGCGCAATTTCCGGCGCTTGCCATTCGATGGCTTCAACGGCCTCGGCGAAACGCTCGGCGGCCGGGCGCATCAGTTCGCAGTGCGATGGCACGCTGACCGGCAACGGCAAGGCGCGCTTGGCACCACGGGCCTTGCACAGCTCCATGGCACGCTTGACGGCATCGGCGGAACCGGCAATCACCACCTGGCCCGGCGAGTTGAAATTCACGGCACTCACGACTTCACCCTGTGCCGCTTCGGCGCAGGCTGCGATAACGTCGGCATCATCCAGACCCAGAATGGCGGCCATACCGCCCTGACCCGCTGGCACCGCTTCCTGCATCAACTGGCCACGACGCTCGACCAGCTTCACGGCATCGGCCAGGCTCAGGCTTTGCGCGGCGACCAGTGCGCTGTATTCACCAAGGCTATGGCCGGCGACGAATGCAGGAACCGCACCGCCCTCGGCCAGCCATACATGCCACAGGGCTACGGAAGCGGTCAGAATGGCCGGCTGGGTCTTGTCGGTCTGATTGAGCAGCTCGGCAGGACCGTTCTGAGTCAGTGCCCACAGGTCATAGCCGAGGGCTTCGGAAGCCTGCTCGAAAGTGTCGAGGATCAGCGGATGTTGCGCGCCTTGCTCGGCGAGCATGCCGAGCGATTGCGATCCTTGACCCGGAAAGACGAATGCGAGGGATGCAGACATTTGACAAGCCTCTGAATTATTGTCGCCAAAATGGGCGTCCGGACAGGCCGAACGCGGGAATTCTAATGTATATGACTGATCGGTTGGATGACTGACCAGTCTGATGCGTCACATTTTCAGGTTCGGCCGTCCTGAAACACAGTTTCAAGCCGCCCCCTCAAACGCTGTGGCAGATTTTCCCCGGACTCGACGATGGCTCGCTGAATCGCGCTCTGAAAACCTGAAACACTTGCAGAACCATGACTTTTCACCACGACCCCCTGCAACCCGAGCAGGCTCGCGCCATTATGACGGGCGGGCGCCAGATCGGTCTGCAACCGCTTCAGCAAGGGCAGCGCCAGCGCGCCAACTGCCCTGCTGAGCAGATTGCGCTGGAACAGCGTCTCGATTCTGGCCGCAATCATGGTCGCCAGCCCCTCACTCGACTTGAGCAACACGTTGCCGACAAAACCATCACACACCACCACGTCAGCTTCCCCTCGGTACAACCCGTCGCCTTCAACATAGCCAATGTAGTTAAGCCCCGAGGCAGACTGCAAAAGACCGGCTGCACGCTTGACCTGCTGATTGCCCTTGATGTCTTCAGTGCCCACGTTGAGCAAGGCCACTCTGGGCGTTGCGACACCGAGGATCTCGGCAAGCACCGAGCCCATCACCGCAAACTGATAGAGCGCCTCGGCACTGCAATCGACGTTCGCCCCCAGGTCCAGCAACTGGCAATGACCTGAGCGAGTGGGAATGGCTGCGATCATTGCCGGGCGATCAATCCCTGGCAAGGTCTTGAGCACGAACCGGGAAAGCGCCATCAGCGCACCGGTATTGCCGGCACTCACACATGCCTGGGCCTGACCGCTGGCCACCAGCTCGAGGGCAACGCGCATGGAGGAGTCCGGTTTGCCACGCAACGCCTGAGACGGGCGCTCGTCCATTGCAATCGCTTCACTGGCATGAATGACACGCAGGCGCGAACGGTCCACGACTTCATGGCCAGAGACGAGTTCTTCAATAAGGGGAGCTTGGCCGACAAGGACCAAATGAAGCGAGGGTGTAGCGGTCAGGCACGCGAGGCTTGCCTGAACAATGTTGCGGGGACCGAAGTCCCCGCCCATTGCGTCGATCGCGATGATCGGAGCGGACAAGAAATTACTCGTCAGCGCCCTTGTCGATCACTTTACGACCACGGTATACGCCTTCTGGCGATACGTGGTGACGCAGGTGAATTTCACCAGTGGTCTTTTCTACCGACAGAGTGCTTGCCTCAAGAGCGTCGTGCGAACGACGCATGTCACGGGCAGAGCGGGATTTTTTGTTCTGCTGAACAGCCATAATTGATTAACTCCTAAACGTTTGGGTCACGCTTTAACTGCGCCAATACACTGAACGGGTTGGACCGCGTTACCTCGTCCACGCTCGGTTCGGGCTCATCGAGACCCGCCGGTTGCTGGCATTCTTCAGGATGATGAGCAGGCACAATGGGCAAGGCGAGCAATAGCTCCTCCTCGATCAATGCCAGCAGATCCAAAGGATCTTCGCCCAGTTCCAGCACGTCATAACCTTTCGGTAACGACTGGGTATTCGCACCCTCCTTCACCACAACGTAACTGCATTCGCTGTGGATCGGCAGGGTCACCAGCTCAAGACAACGCTGGCAAACCATCTTGACCGGGACGTCTATCGAACTGTGGATAACCACAGAGCGGCGTTCGTCACGCTCAAAAACGAATTTCGCCTGCACCGTACCGACAGTGTCGGCAAGCGGGTCGCAGAGTCTCTTCAGATCGCCCAGCAGCACTTCACCCTGAAGGGTAGTGCCGCGATCGGACAATTTGCGCGGGTCAACGTGAGATGGAATCGGGTCATTCAACATAGGCGCAGCATTCTAGGGATGCCCCCCGGGCATGTCAAAGGAAATTCAGGCCTGTTCGTCACTCCGGCCACTCTTTAGAATCAACGCTCAGCCTACGGAGAACCGCATGCCATCCCTGCTCCTCGCTTCCAGCTCCTCATACCGCCGCGAACTGCTCGCCCGCCTGCGCCTGCCATTCACCTGCAGGTCTCCGGATATCGATGAAAGCCGGCGACCGAACGAGTCCGCATTCGACCTCGTACAACGCCTTGCCCAGGAGAAAGCCGCAGCGCTGGCCGCAGAGCATCCGCACCACCTGATCATCGGCTCCGACCAGGTCGCCGTCCTTGACGAACAGGTACTGGGCAAGCCGCACAACTTCGAGCGCGCACTGGAACAGCTGACGGCAGCGAGCGGCAGAAGCGTGACCTTCCTGACCGGCCTGGCCCTGCTCAATAGCTCAACCGGCGAGTGCCAGATCGATTGCGTGCCTTTTACGGTGCACATGCGCGAACTCGACCGGGCCAGCATCGAACGCTACCTGCATGCCGAACAGCCCTATGACTGCGCAGGCAGCTTCAAGGCAGAAGGCCTTGGCGTCAGCCTGTTTCGCAGCACCGAAGGCAGCGACGCGACCAGCCTGATCGGCCTGCCGCTGATACGCCTGGTGGACATGCTAATAAAGGAAGGCGTCAGCGTACCCTGACCCTTACAGACAAAGAACCCGGCCATTGGCCGGGTTCTTTATGCCTATATCAAGCCATCAACGCAGGCTTGGGCCGTTGAAACCGACCAGCATGGCAATTCGCTCGGCGATACTGGTGCCCAGCTTTTTCGAAAAGCGATCGAAAGGCGACTCTTCGACGGTGTACTCGATGATGTCCTTTTCCTTGATCACGTCTCGCGCAACATAACTTGCACTGCCCAGGCCATCGACCAGACCCAGCGCAACAGCCTGCTCGCCGGTCCAGATCAGCCCGGAGAACAGCTCTGGGTGCTCTTTGTCCTTCAACCGGTCGCCGCGACCCTGTTTGACACTGGCGATGAACTGACGATGAGTCGTGTCCAGTACGCCCTGCCAGAACTGCGTTTCATCAGCCTTCTGTGGCTGGAACGGATCAAGGAACGCCTTATGCTCGCCGGAGGTATAGGTACGACGATCAACGCCGAGCTTATCCATGGCACCGACAAAGCCGAAACCTGCTGCCGTTACACCGATCGACCCCACCAGACTGGCCTTGTCGGCATAGATCTGGTCAGCGGCGCTGGCGATGTAATAAGCCCCCGAAGCACCGAGATCGGTAATCACCGCATACACCTTGATGTCCGGCTTCGCCGCGCGCAGACGACGGATTTCGTCGTAGACATAGCCCGACTGCACAGGACTGCCGCCCGGGCTGTTGATACGCAGAATCACGCCCTTGGTCTTTTCATCCTCGAAGGCCTTCTGCAGCGCAGTGACAATGTTCTCGGCACTGGCCGATTCCTTGTCGGCAATCACGCCCTGCACATCGATCAGCGCGGTGTGGCTGGAACGGCGCGAAGTGCCGCCCTCGAAATCCAGCATCGGCACAACGACCGCTACAAACAGGAACGCGAACGTCAGCAGCTTGAAAAAGATCCCCCAGCGACGCGCCCGGCGCTGCTCCTGAACACTGGCCAGCAGCGTCTTTTCAAGAAGCTTCCAGCTTTTCGCCTCTTCCCTGCCATTGATGCCCTCGTCCGCGCTTTGCGAAACGGGTGCCTTCCATTCGTCAGACATGTTCCAATCACTCCAACCCGAAAACTAGACGCTGCGCCTGTTCAACCAGGTGCGCAGCTCGGAAAAATGCTCGATAGCCAGCCGCGGCTCGAACTGGCGCAGCGACTCAAGCGGCTGAGCGCCATAGCCCACCGCAACCGAATCCATACCGGCGTTGCGAGCCATCAGCAGATCGAACGAAGCATCGCCAATCATCAGCGAACGCTGCGGGGTAACACCACAGTGCGCCATGATCTCGTTCAACATTAGCGGATCAGGCTTGCTGGCGGTCTCGTCGGCCGCCCGGGTGGCATCGAAGTAATCCTGCCAGCCGTTGGCCTTCAGCACACGATCGAGCCCGCGACGCGCCTTGCCGGTAGCGACCGCCAGGCGATAGCCATCCTCGCGAAACGCCTGAATCGACTCCACCACACCCTCGAACAGCGGCGACGGCACGTTATCCATTGCCATGTAACTGTCCGCGTAGTGCTGCCGAAACTCGATAAGCTGATTGCCACTGATCTGCGGATACAGGGTTCGAATCGCCTCGGGCAGCCCCAGGCCGATAATGTCCTTGATCGCCATATCGTCGCGAATTTCAAGGTCGGTCTCGATGGCCGCCGTACGCATGGACAGGATGATGCGCCCGACCGAGTCGGCCAGTGTGCCGTCCCAGTCGAAAATCAACAGGTCGTAATCACGGCGCACTCAGACGCTCCACTGTTTTGGCCCACATGTCATCGACAGGCGCCTGCACATTGAGTTTGCTGCCATCGGGCATCGGCACCGTCAGCATGTAAGCGTGCAGAAACAGGCGCTTGCCGCCCAGATCGCGAATTTCGCGACTGAAATTCTCGTCACCGTACTTGGTGTCGCCTGCAATCGCATGCCCGGCATGCAAGGTGTGCACGCGGATCTGGTGAGTACGCCCGGTGACCGGCTTGGCTTCGACCATGGTGGCGAAGTCGCCGAAACGGCGCAGCACCTTGAAAATCGTGAGGGCCTCCTTGCCCTCCTCATTCACTTCGACCATGCGCTCACCGGAGCGCAGATTGCTTTTCATCAGCGGCGCACGCACCTGCTTCAGCGCCGTTGCCCAGTTACCGCGGACCAGCGCCATGTAGCGCTTGTCGACGCCGTCTCCGCGCAGGGCTTCGTGCAGATGGCGCAGCATGCTGCGTTTCTTGGCGATCATCAGCAGGCCGGACGTATCGCGATCGAGACGGTGTACCAGCTCGAGCTCCTTGGCGTCCGGGCGCAGCTGGCGGAATGCTTCGATCACACCAAAGCTCAGGCCGCTGCCGCCATGCACGGCGATACCGGCAGGCTTGTTGAGCACGATAAGCGCCTTGTCTTCGTAGACGATCGCAGCTTCGAGACGCTGCAACAGCGCCTGCGCGACCGGCACAGGCTCGTCGCGCTCAGGCACGCGCACAGGAGGAATGCGCACGATATCGCCTGCCTGCAACTTGTACTCCGGCTTGATCCGCCCCTTGTTCACACGCACTTCGCCTTTGCGCAAAATGCGGTAAATCAAGGTTTTGGGCACACCCTTGAGATAAGTGATCAGAAAATTATCGATGCGTTGACCGGCAAGTTCCGGGGCAACCTCAACCAGCTGGACGCCGGGGGTTGGAGGGGCAATATTCGTCATGCCGCAAATGATAACAATTTTTTATGGATTTGAAGCACTTAATGATTGCTGCTATAGTCGCGAACGCCGCCAAAAGCGGCCGGACAGCGGACCAACGGTTGACAACCGGCCCTGACCAACGCAATTCACAAGGACGGGAGGCCGTCCTACGCAGTGTTCGGTGACAACGGAGCACGCTGAAAACGTAACAAGCGCAGGTGACATGAGGCCGGAAACACGCCTGACAGCAGAGCAGACAGCTCGCGGCCAGTGCGGACAGTTCATGGCCAGTTCACAAAGTGCAGTCGCTTTCAGACGCTACGAGCGAATGCTTCGGGAACAACGCCTCAAGCCATGATGCGCGACCTTCCCTATCGAAGATCGCGGTAAATGCCAACCCGCTGCGGATTCTGCGCGCGGCAGCACCCGAATTATCAGGGATACGTGTAGGGTGGAGACGCACAACCATCGGACTGTGTAGCACAAGGCTTGTTCTAGACGCTTCATCTCGTCCGCTACCGATGGTCGATTCCTCCTCCTGACAAAGCTTTTGCTGAAAGGGGTGTCTTATGCCACCACAGCAAGCAGGAAACGTCGTCGCGACCCTCCGCCCCCTCTGGGCGAGGACCTCGCTAGACACTGGAGTGTCCAACCACTCCTGACGTGCCCTGACACCGACCGTGAGAAGTCGTGTGTGCCGAACGCCGTTTCCGGCAGCCCGGAAACCGACGGTACTACATGAAAAGAATGCTGATTAACGCAACTCAACCCGAAGAGTTGCGTGTTGCACTGGTAGACGGCCAGCGCCTCTACGACCTGGACATCGAGTCAGGTGCACGCGAGCAGAAGAAGGCCAACATCTATAAAGGCCGAATCACTCGTATCGAACCCAGCCTTGAGGCTGCCTTTGTCGATTTCGGCTCTGAGCGCCACGGCTTCCTGCCCCTCAAGGAAATCTCCCGCGAGTACTTCAAGAAAGCCCCTGAAGGCCGCGTCAACATCAAGGACGTCCTGAGCGAAGGCCAGGAAGTCATCGTTCAGGTCGAGAAAGAAGAACGTGGCAACAAGGGCGCAGCCCTGACCACCTTCATCAGCCTCGCAGGCCGCTATCTGGTTCTGATGCCGAACAACCCTCGTGCCGGCGGCATCTCGCGCCGTATCGAAGGCGAAGAGCGCAACGAACTGCGTGAAGCCCTCAACGGCCTGATCGCGCCAGCCGACATGGGTCTGATCGTTCGTACTGCCGGCCTGGGCCGCAGCAGCGAAGAAATGCAGTGGGACCTCGATTACCTGCTGCAACTGTGGACCGCCATCAAGGAAGCATCCCTCGATCGTTCCGCTCCTTTCCTGATCTACCAGGAAAGCAACGTCATCATCCGCGCCATCCGTGACTACCTGCGTCAGGATATCGGTGAAGTCCTGATCGACAGCATCGAAGCCCAGGAAGAAGCACTGACCTTCATCCGTCAGGTGATGCCGCAGTACGCCAGCAAGATCAAGCTATACGAAGACAGCGTTCCGCTGTTCAACCGCTTCCAGATCGAAAGCCAGATCGAAACCGCCTTCCAGCGCGTGGTCGAACTGCCTTCCGGCGGCTCCATCGTCATCGATCCGACCGAAGCCCTGGTGTCCATCGACATCAACTCGGCGCGTGCCACCAAAGGCAGCGACATCGAAGAAACAGCTCTGCAGACCAACCTTGAAGCGGCTGAGGAAATCGCCCGTCAACTGCGTCTGCGCGACATCGGCGGCCTGATCGTCATCGACTTCATCGACATGACGCCGGCCAAGAACCAGCGCGCCGTGGAAGAGAAAGTCCGTGAAAGCCTGGAAGCCGACCGTGCCCGCGTGCAGATCGGTCGCATTTCGCGCTTCGGCCTGCTGGAAATGTCCCGTCAGCGCCTGCGTCCATCGCTGGGCGAAAGCAGCGGCATCGTCTGCCCTCGCTGCAACGGTACCGGCATCATCCGTGATGTTGAATCGCTGTCGCTGGCCATCCTGCGCCTGATCGAAGAAGAAGCCCTGAAAGACCGCACTGCCGAAGTGCGCGCTCAGGTGCCGATCCCGGTCGCGGCCTTCCTGCTCAACGAAAAACGCAACTCGATCACCAAGATCGAACTGCGCACTCGTGCCCGCATCATCATTCTGCCGAACGATCAGCTGGAAACTCCGCACTTCGAAGTTCAGCGTCTGCGTGATGACAGTCCTGAAGCGCACAGCAGCCAGACCAGCTACGAAATCGCCGCTGCCGCTGCCGAAGTGGAAGAAATTGCACCGCTGGCCGCCGCAACCCGCACCCTGGTTCGTCAGGAAGCAGCCGTCAAGACTGCCCCGGCTCGCGCCAATGCGCCGGTCCCGGTAGAAGCTGTTGCTGCCCCTGCGCCAAACCCTGCACCGGCACCTGCCGCTCACGAGCCAAGCCTGTTCAAGGGTCTGGTGAAATCCCTGGTCAGCCTGTTCGCGTCCAAGGAAGAGCCTGTTGCTCCGGTTGTGGTTGAGAAGCCTGTTGCAGAACAGCGTCCAGCCCGCAACGAGGAACGCCGCAACGGCCGCCAGCAGAGCCGTGGCCGCAACAATCGCCGCGACGAAGAGCGCAAGCCTCGTGAAGAACGTGCCCCCCGAGAAGAACGTGCAGAGCGCGCACCGCGTGAAGAGCGTGCTCCGCGTGAGGAACGTGCACCTCGCGAAGAGCGCACTGTTCGCGAACCGCGTGAAGCCCGCGAGGATTCGACACCGCGCGAAGAGCGTCCAGCCCGCACTACCCGCGAGCGCAAGCCGCGTGAAGCGCGTGAAGATCGCCCGGTTCGCGAACTGCGCGAGCCTCTGGATGCAGCCCCGGCGGTGAACCTCGCTCGTGAGGAACGTCCTGAACGCGCACCACGCGAAGAGCGCCAGCCGCGCGCACCTCGTGAAGAACGTCAACCACGCGCCGAACAGGCCGCGGCTGCCGTGAGCGAAGAGGAAGTGCTGCTCAACGAAGAGCAGATCAATGACGAGAACCAGGAAGGCAACGACGGCAGCGAAGGCGACCGTCCTCGCCGCCGCTCGCGTGGCCAGCGTCGTCGCAGCAATCGTCGTGAGCGTCAGCGCGATGCCAATGGCAACGTGATCGAAGGCTCCGAAGAGAACGGCAACGAAGAAGAAGGCAGCGCCACCGACCTGTCGGCTGGCCTGGGCTTCACCGCCGCCGCCTCGGCCGCCAGCAGCGTGATCAGCGCGCCAGCCGAAGCCGATGCACATCAGCAGGCCGAACGTGCCAACAGCAACGCAGTCTCTGCAGACGCCGAGCCGGTGCATCAGGCAACTGCTGCCGAAGCATCTGCGACTGAAACGCCTGTGACCGAAACGCCAGTAGCTGAAACGCCAGCCACCGAAACACCGGTTGTCGAAAAAGCACCGACCGTTGTCGAGCCGACTGTCGAAGCACCGGCCGTTGAAGCCCCTGTTGCAGACGATGCGCCTGTAGCACAGCCTGCTCCCGAGGTGGAAGTTCAGCCGGCAGCGGTCGAAGCACCTGCCATTGCTGCGCAGTCCGAACTGTTCGAAGCACCTCACGCAGAACGCGTAGTGCCGTTCAAGCCAACGCCAGAGCCGGCACCACAGGCGCCGGTCGAAGCAGCGGCCCATGAGGAAGTGCCAGCCACTGAATCATCCGAACTGCCAACGCCTGCACCCGCTGCTGTCGTCGAGCCGGCAGCGGTGAAAGAAGAGCCTGCTCCTTACGTCGCGCCTCAGCCGGTCGTTGAAGAACAGGCACCTGCCCCACAAGAGCAGGCACCTGCGGCTGTAGAAGCAGAGGCTGCACCCGTGGTCAGCAGCACAGGACGTGCACCGAACGATCCTCGTGAAGTTCGTCGCCGCAAGCGTGAAGAAGAAGCACGTCGTCAACAGGAAGCCGCTGCTGCCAGCGCTCCAGTCGTCGAGGCAGCGCCTGCTGCCGCTGAAGCAGAATCGGCTCAGCCTTCACCGGCAGCCGAGGAAAAGACCGAAGAAGCGGCAACTGAGCAACCAGCAGTTAAACCGCAACACGAAGCCGAGAAAGAAAACGAGCCTAAACCCCTCGTTTAAACCCGGCCCATGAAAAAGCCCCGCCTGTGCAAACAGGCGGGGCTTTTTCATGTCCGTTGATTGAGCATTGCACTGCGTTCATCTTCAATACGCGGCGCTTGATCTGATCTCTTCGCGAGCGAGTTCGCTCCCACAAGAGACCATCTCCAGACTATCAGTAGAGGTTCGGCTCCATCTCCAGCTCGACACCAAAGCGTTCGGCGATGTCGGTCTGGATACGGCGCGCCAGATTCAGCAACTGCAAGCCACTGGCCTGCCCATAGTTGACCAGCACCAGCGACTGGAGCTTGTGTACGCCGGCATCACCATCGCGATAACCCTTCCAGCCCGCCTGCTCGATCAGCCACCCGGCCGCCAGCTTCACCCGACCATCGTCCTGCGGGTAGCCGACCACGCCTGGGTGCTGCTGTTTGATCGTTGCATACAGTTCGGCAGGGATAATCGGGTTTTTGAAGAAACTGCCGGCATTGCCCAGCACCGCTGGGTCAGGCAGCTTTTCACTGCGAATGGCGCAGATCGCACGGCTGACATCGAACGGCGTCGGTCGATCGATACCCTGCTCGTCGAGACGCTGACGAACCGGTCCATATTCGAGGTGCAGGCGGGCTACGCGACTGAGCTTGAAACGCACACGCAGGATCAACCAGCGCGCGACCTGATGCTTGAATATGCTGTCGCGGTAGCCGAACGCGCAGTCCTGCAGAGAAAACTCGCGCAATTCGCCCGTCTCACGATCCAGCGCAGTGAGGCTATGGAAGACATCCTTGATCTCGACGCCATAAGCACCGATATTCTGCATGGGTGCTGCGCCAACGGTGCCTGGAATCAGACTGAGGTTTTCCAGCCCCGCCAGCCCCAGTTCCAGACAAGACTGCACAAACGGATGCCAAGGCTCACCAGCCTCTGCCTCGACAATCGATTCGAGACAGTCCTCGTGCACGATGCGAATGCCGCGGCTGGCCATGCGCACCACCAGTGACTGCACATCAGCGCTGAGCAGCAGGTTACTGCCACCGCCAATCACCAGCAGTGGCACGTCATGCTCGGCCGAATAGGCCAGCGCCTCGCGAACATCGTCATCGCTGTGCGCTTCGGCAAACAACCGGGCCTGAACGTCCACCCCGAACGTATTGAACGGCTTGAGGGAAATCGCGGATTGCACCTGCAAGGTCATGCCCTCGCCTTCCCGAACCACTGGACGAAGCGCATCAACCCTCCAGCAAGCGCCTTACGCGCTCCAGGTCTTCAGGCGTATCGACACCACCGGGTGGTGCTTCAAGCGCGTCGGCAACGTGAATCCGCACGCCATTCCACAGCGCACGCAATTGTTCCAGGCTTTCGGTGTTCTCCAGCCAGCACGGGCCCCAACTGACGAAGTCATGAAGGAAACCTGCACGATAGGCGTAGATACCGATGTGCCGACGATAAGGCACGCCGGCAGGCAACTGGTCACGGTCTGCTGCGAGCGCATCACGCGCCCACGGCAAGGGAGCCCGGCTGAACGTCAGCGCCAGGCCGTTGATGTCCGTAGCCACCTTGACGATGTTGGGGTTGAACAACGCGGCCACGTCGTCGATAGGCTCGGCCAGCGTAGACATCCCGGCCTCGGGGTGAGCGGCCAGATTGGACGCCACCTGATCGATCACCGCAGGCGGGATCATCGGCTCGTCGCCCTGCACATTGACCACAATCGCGTCAGCCGCCAGGCCCAATTGCGCGGCCACCTCGGCCAGACGATCGGTGCCGGAATTGTGATCATCGCGCGTCAGCAGCACTTCGGCACCAAAAGCCTGACAGGCTTCGACAATGCGCGCATCGTCTGTGGCAATCACCACACGTTCGGCGCTGCTCTTGCACGCCTGCTCCCAGACCAGTTGAACCATGGGTTTGCCGGCAATGGTTTTCAGCGGCTTGCCCGGGAAACGGCTGGAGCCGTAGCGCGCGGGAATGACAACGGTAAACGCTGCTGTCATTTTTCCAGCCGCTCGTCAGTGCTCAGGGTCCGAGCTTCGCTTTCGAGCATCACAGGGATGCCGTCGCGCACCGGATAGGCAAGGCCTGCGCCTTTGCTGATCAGCTCGGTCTTGTCGGCGCTGAGCTTCAATGGTCCCTTGCAGACAGGGCAAGCGAGGATATCGAGTAGTTTGGTGTCCATAGGAGATCCTGAAGCAATCATGGAGAAAGACGTAGCAGTTGCTGGTCGAACCAACCGACAAAGGCATCGGAAGGTACTGCATCCACTGCCAGATACCACCAGTCATCAGCGGCAAAGGCACGACATTTCACCGCATCCTTCTCGGTCATGACCAAGGGCAGCGCGGGTGTAAATGTCAGCGCCTCGGCACTGTAGACAGCATGGTCGGCGAACGCGTGAGGCACCGGTCGCCAGTGTAATCCTTCGAGGGTATTGAAGAAACGTTGGGGATTGCCGATTCCGGCGACCGCGTGCAGCGTCTGCCCGGCCGGGAAATAATCCACCGGCTGACGTTCGCCACTGCGCAGATTGATCAGCGCCGAAGGTTTGAGCCTGAAGGCGTAGCCGTCGTCCCTGTCAGCCGTCGCGCCGTTATAAAGCAAGGCGTCGACACTGCTCAGCCGCTCGACCGGTTCGCGCAGCGGCCCGGCAGGCAGACAACGGCGGTTGCCCAGACCACGGGCGGCATCGATCAGCACCAGTTCCAGGTCGCGGGCCAGACGGTAATGCTGCAAGCCGTCGTCGGAAAGAATCAGATCCAGCGGTTCGGCAGCGAGCAAGGCCTGTACGGCGCGACTGCGATCAGGATCAATCATCAGCGGCACACCGCAGCGCTGTACGATGAGCAACGGCTCGTCCCCCGCCTCGCCGGCGCTTTGTTCAGAACGTACGCGCCATGGCAGGCTTGGCGGTTTAGCGCCGTAACCACGACTGACCACACCGACACGCAGGCCGCGACGGCGGCAGTGCTCGATCATCCAGAGAATCAGCGGCGTCTTGCCAGTGCCGCCAACGGTGATATTACCCACCACGATGACCGGCACCGGCGCGCGATAGATATCACCCTCACCAACCAGAAACCGCGCCCGCTTGCGCTCTACGACATGCCGGTAAAGGCCTTCGAGCGGGCGCAATAGCGCCAGCGCGGGGTGGCCTTTGTACCAGGCATCGAGCAAGCGATCAGTGAATGCCATCAGTTAGCCGGTGTGGCCTCGACAGTGGTCATGCGCAAATGACTGAAGCCCAGCTTGCCCGCCGCATCCATGGCCGTGATGACCGACTGGTGCGGGGTCTTGCCGTCGGCACTGATCGACAAAGGCAGGCTGGTATCGCCCGCCGACTCGCGCTGCAGCGCCTCGATCAGCGTCGCCAGATCGTTTTTCGGCAACAACTGATTGTTCAGCGAGAAAATCCCGTCGGCGTTGATGGCGATGTCCAACTGTTTGGCGCTGGCGTCCACGTCCGGCGTTCCGGTGACGGCCTGTGGCAGATCCACCCGCAACTGGGTTTCACGGGTGAAGGTGGTCGTCACAATGAAGAACAGCAGCAGGATGAACACCACATCAATCAGGGAGACCAGATTGATGTCGATGTTTTCCCGGGGTCTGCGACGGCGAAATTTCACTTCTTCTTGCCCCCGCCCGCTCTGGCCAGCGACTTGAGATCGATCTTGGCGTCGATCAGATCGACATCGCGGTCACCCTGCACCACTTCCACCAGACGAATGGCCTGTTGTTCCATGCCGACCACCAGCTCATCGACGCGGCTCTGCAGAAAGCGATGAAAGAAAATCGCCGGGATCGCTACGATAAGACCCGACGCCGTACAGATCAGCGCCTTGGAAATACCACCTGCCAGCACGCCGGCGTTGGCGGTGGCCCCGGAGCTGTTGAACGAGCCGAAGATATCGATCATGCCCAGCACGGTACCCAGCAAACCGAGCAGCGGCGCCATGGCAGCGATCGAGCCCAGTGCGCTCAGGTAGCGCTCCAGCTCATGAATGACCCGGGCAGCGGCTTCTTCGATGCACTCCTTCATGATCTCGCGACCATGCCTGGAATTGGCCAGGCCTGCGGCAAGGATTTCACCCAGCGGCGAGTCAGCGCGCAGCTGCTTGAGTTTTTCGCTGTCCAGCTTCTTTTCCTGAATCCACTGCCAGACCTGCCCGAGCAGGTGCGGTGGCGTGATACGGCTGGCACGCAACGTCCACAGGCGCTCGATGATGATGCCGGCGGCGGCGATGGAGCTCAGAATAATCGGCAGCATCATCCAGCCGCCAGATTTGACCAGTTCCCACACAGTGATCACTCCCTCGAAAAATTGGCGCCACTCTACCATAGGGTCGCCAAGTGCCGAACGTCGAGATCGATATCCATTCACTCAATCACGCCAGAAGCGCCGTTGCGCACGCTCGGCCTGTGGCACCCCGAACGTACCCAGTCGCAGCCGGACAGCGCCCAGCTCGGCACTGTCGAAACTGGCGATACCCAAGCCTCGATAGCGCGCCATGACCAACGGGTGCGGATGACCGAATGCGTTGTTGCGGCCACGGGAAATCAGCACGCCAACCGGTGCCACGGCGCGAAGAAATGCTTTGGACGACGAGGTCCGGCTGCCGTGATGCGGCGACTGCAACCAGTGGGCACGAAGGTCGAAGCCGCTGTCGATCGCCGCGCGCTCGGCATTCACGTCGATATCACCCGCCAGCAGCAGACGCTCGCCACTGGCGTCGACGCTGAGGATGCACGAGGCTGGATTGCCGTCAGGCCCCTGCTCCCAGCGCCACGTGGAAAACACCACGCCATCCCACTCCCAGCGCGCACCGCTCTCGCACAATCGGGCGTCGAGTTGCGGCGCGAGCCTGGCCAGCTCGCCGCCCAGGACCTGGCTCACCGGAAAAGCCTTATGAACCGCCGCTGCACCTCCGGCATGGTCCGCGTCGGAGTGGCTGATCAACATCAGATCGAGATGGCGGACACCTGCCTTGCGCATGGCGGGCACGACCACGCGCTGACCGATATCGAACTCACCGAAACGTGGACCTGCGTCATACAGGAGTGTGCGATTGCGGGTGCGCAGGAGGATGGCCAAGCCCTGCCCCACATCCAGCTGCAACACCTCTACCTGACCTTCAGGCACTGATTCGAGCGGCGGAAAAACGCACAGTAACAACAACGGCCAGCCCAGCGGACGCATGGGCACGCCTTTGGGCAGCAACAACAGCAAGGCCCCGAGCAGACTCAACCACCATGCCCAGACCGGCACCGCACTGGGCAGCCAGGCCGGCAATGCGGCGGCCACCGCACCGAGGAATACGAACAGCCACTGCAGCGCCCCGCCCGCCAGCCACAGCAGACCTTCCCCGATCACAGGGACTTGCAGCAACAGCGTCCCGAGCAATGCCGGAGGCAGGACGATCACGCTGACCCAAGGCACGGCAAGCAGGTTGGCGAACGGGCCGCTGAGGCTGATCGGCAGGTTCAGCGCCAGCAGAATCGGCAACAAGCCAACGGCGATCAGCCATTGCGCCCGTGTCCAGCTTTGCCACCAGCTCCAGGCGCCGAGACGTCCACTGAAAATCAGGATCAGAATGCCGACCGCTGCGAACGACAGCCAGAAACCCGGCTGCAGCGTCACCAGCGGCTCGAAGATCAGCACTGCGTTGAAGGACAGCAACAAGGGCCAGACCACGCCCAGGTGCCGAAAACGCAAGCGCCACAGCAGCACCATCGCGACCATCACACAGGCGCGCCGGACCGGCACCTCGAAACCGGCCAGCAGTCCGTAGCCCAGTGCAGCGCTGAACGCCAGTGCACACGCCCACGGCAGCCAGGGCAAAAAGCGTGGCCACAGCCCCCAGCGCGCCAGGCCTGCGACCAGCGCGTAAATCACCCCGGCCAGCAAACCGATGTGCTGGCCGGAGATGACCAGTAGATGCACGGTGCCGGTATCCTGCAACACCTGCCAGTCGGTGCTCGACAGTCCTGAGCCATCGCCCAGCACCAGCGCCGCCAGACCGCCCTCCCAGCCCTGCGCATCGACCGCCAGCAGGCGCTGACGAATGGCATCGCGCCAGGCAGCGCGTGCGGGTGCCAATAGCTGACCATCCACCACCGTGCCGGTGGCACCGATGCGCTGCGCCAGCAACCACGCCTGATAGTCGAACGCATCGGGATTGACCAGCCCGGCCGGCCGCTTGAGTTTGATCGCCATGCGCCAGCGCTCACCGCTGTTTACGGG
This sequence comes from Pseudomonas sp. PvP027, assembly GCF_017833005.1. Lineage (NCBI taxonomy): Bacteria > Pseudomonadati > Pseudomonadota > Gammaproteobacteria > Pseudomonadales > Pseudomonadaceae > Pseudomonas > Pseudomonas sp. PvP027. The sequence goes on from NZ_JAFIBK010000001.1 coordinate 1,538,247, forward strand.
CTGGCCGCCGTACCAGGCCACCCGGATTCGCGCCGGCAGCCTGGCACGTCGTGACCAGGCCTCTTCCAGTTCGAAACGCACCACGCCTTCAGCGACACTCGGCAAGCCGACCACTTTGCCCTGCACCCACAAAGTCCGACCATCGAGACGCTGCGCCAACCGGTCACTCTGCGCCCACTGCGCCGAAACGCAGGCCCAGGTGAAACCGAGCAGGAACAACGCCAGTGGATAGGTACGGAACGGCAGCAGCATCAACGCCAGTGTCGGCATCAGCAGCAATAGCCAGGTCGGCGGCAGTGCCGGTAGAAAGCGCAGGGCAAGCAGCCCGAGCGCGAGCGCGATCATCCCTGTGCGCATGGCGGTTCCTTGCAGCGGAAAGCCTCAAGGATCAGCGCACTGGGGAAATGTCGGAAGGGGTGGTGTGTTGCAGAATCTGAACAGCCGGCCTAGACCAGAGCTCGACCCGCCAGCCTGGCGGGTCGAAGCCAATGTGTTACTGACGCATACCGCGACCGCTCACCAGCAACCTTGCGCAGCCCATATAAAGCACGAAGGTCGCCACGATCATGAACGCCAGAGCGATGCTGATCTTGATGTCGGAGACGCCCAGGATGCCGTAGCGGAAGGCATTGACCATGTGCAGGACCGGGTTGGCCAGCGACACGGTCTGCCAGAACGGTGGCAGCAGGTTGATCGAGTAGAACACGCCGCCCAGGTAGGTCAGCGGGGTCAGGACGAAGGTTGGAATGATCGAGATATCATCGAAGTTGCGCGCAAACACTGCGTTGATGAAGCCCAGCAGCGAGAAAATCGTCGCGGTCAGCACCACTACCAGAATGGTCACGCCCAAGTGGTGCACTTGCAGATCGGTGAAAAACATCGACAGCATGGTGACGATGAAACCGACCATCAGACCACGCAGCACACCGCCCAGGGTGTAGCCGACCAGGATGGTGTGCGGCGAGACCGGCGACACCATCAGTTCTTCGATGGAGTGCTGAAACTTGGCACCAAAGAAGCTCGACACCACGTTGCCGTAGGAGTTGGTGATCACCGACATCATGATCAGCCCCGGCACGATGTACTGCATGTAGGTAAAGCCGCCCATGTCGCCAATCTGGCGACCGATGAGGTTACCGAAGATGACGAAGTACAGGACCATGGTGATGGCTGGCGGCAGCAAGGTCTGCGGCCAGATCCGCATGAAGCGGTGCACTTCACGATAGACGATGGTTTTCAGGGCAATCAGGTTGGGGCGCAACTCGCCGTTGGGTACGGTCATACCGCCACCTTCGCGAGGTTTTTTTCCACCAGGGACACAAACAACTCCTCAAGGCGATTGGATTTATTACGCAGGCTCAAGACTTCGATGTTCTGGAAGGCGAGCTGGCTGAACAGCGCAGTGATGCCGACGTTCTTGTCGACCTGCACTTCCAGGGTGTGGCTGTCGAGCAGGCGGCAAGGGAAACCGGGCAATTGTGGCGCGCTCTGCCAGGAGGCTTTGAGATCGAGCACGAAAGTCTCGACGGTCAGGGTGCTGAGCAGCTGCTTCATGCCAGTGTTCTGCACGATCACCCCGTGGTCGATGATGCCGATGTTGCGGCACAGCTGTTCAGCCTCTTCCAGATAATGCGTGGTGAGGATGATGGTGATGCCTTTGCTGTTCAGCTCGGTCAGAAAAGTCCACATCGAACGGCGCAACTCGATATCCACGCCTGCGGTAGGTTCGTCGAGGATCAACAGGCGCGGCTCGTGAATCAGCGCACGGGCGATCATCAGACGCCGCTTCATGCCGCCGGACAGCGAACGTGAAGGCACATCGCGCTTTTCCCACAGCCCCAGTTGTGTCAGGTACTGCTCGGCACGCTCCTTGGCGATTTTCGCCGGGATGCCGTAGTAGCCTGCCTGGGTGACGACGATGTCCAGGGTCTTCTCGAACTGGTTGAAGTTGAACTCCTGCGGCACGACACCGATGCAACGCTTGAGCGCAGCGGGCTCGCGATCCAGGTCGTGGCCAAAGATGTTCACCGTGCCGCTGGTCTTGTTGACCAGCGTCGAGATGATGCCGATGGTGGTGGACTTGCCAGCGCCATTGGGGCCCAGCAACGCGAAGAAATCACCTTCGGCGACGTCCAGATCGATGCCACTCAAGGCCTGGAAACCGTTGCCGTAGGTTTTGGTTAACTGCCGAATGGACAGAGCTGAAGACATATCGGGATAGGTACTCATCAGAAAAAGGAATTGAAGATGACTGTAAGCAGCCGCCTGCCGTGACGACCCAGCCGCGCAATGGTGCTCGGCTGCGCCGTTCAAGTACAGACACATCTGTTAATAGTAAATATCAAGCGGCGGACATGCGCCCGATCAGCCCTTTTACCTGTTCACATCACACGCTCAGGTCAATGGGGTCATGACGGCCTTGCGATAGGCCGGGCGCGTCTTGAGACGCTCATACCAAGCTTGGAGGTGAGGCAGCGGCGGACGTTCAATCGGCATTTCAAACCAGCCGTAAGCGAAGCATCCCAGGGGAATATCGCCCATACCGAAAGCATCACCAGACAGATAAGGCTGTCGCGACAGCGCCTCATCGGCAACCAGCAGCAGGCTGTGCAGCGTCTTGATGCCTTGCTCGATGGCCGGCCAGTCCTGCTTGTCGGCCGGGGTACGTACTACGCCCCAGAACACCGGGCTGAACGGCGCGGCGATGGTCGAGCTGGTCCAGTCCATCCACTTGTCTGCGTTGGCGCGGGCCTGCAGATCTGCGGGGTATAAATCAGAGTCCGGGGCATGACGGGCGGCCAGGTAGCGCACGATGGCGTTGGACTCCCACATCACGAAGTCGCCGTCTTCGATCATCGGAATCCGGCCGTTAGGGTTTTTCGCGCGATAGGCTGCTTCGTTGACCAGGCCGAATGCACCACCGGCGTCCTGCGTTTCGTAAGGTACGCCCACTTCCTCGGCAATCCAGAGTGCCTTGCGCACATTGCTGGAATTCTTCCGTCCCCAGATCTTGAGCATTGCGTTCCCCTCGCACTCGCTGATAAATAAAGGCTCACAGTCTACCCCGAAGCGGCGGCAACTTACTCGTCAACCAGGGGTCACTATCGATGTCGCCCCACCACTGCCTGGCGACCAGTTCTTGATCGCTGCCACGGCGGCGGTCATCACGGAGGAATACTTATGCTGTTGTTGTGGATTGTTGTGCTGGTCGTCGGCATCGCCTGGCTGGCTCATCGGCGAACCGCCCCGCTCCCGGCGCTCGGCGTGGTAGCTGTCTACCTGCTGGCCATGGGTATTTTCAGTCACGCGCCAGGATGGCTGCTGACGGTGTTCTGGTTGCTCTGGCTGGCAGTGTTCGTACCGGTCATGCTGCCCGATCTGCGCCGCAAGCATTTCACTGCGCCGATGTTCAGCTGGTTTCAAAAAGTCCTGCCGCCGATGTCGCAAACCGAGCGCGATGCGATCGATGCCGGCACGGTCTGGTGGGATGGCGAGCTGTTCAGCGGTCGCCCGGACTGGGACAAGCTGCTGGCCTACCCTAAAGTCCAGCTGACCGAAGAGGAACAGGCCTTTATCGACGGGCCGACCGAAGAACTCTGCGCGATGGTCAGCGACTGGGAGATCGGCCAGGCTATGGACCTGCCGCCTGAAGCCTGGGCGCACATGAAAGCGCACGGCTTCTTCGCGCTGATCATCCCCAAGGAATTCGGTGGCAAGGGCTTCTCCGCCTACGCCCACTCCCAGGTGGCCATGAAGCTGGCCACCCGCAGCGGCGACCTGGCCTCCACGGTAATGGTGCCCAACTCGCTGGGCCCGGCCGAGTTGCTGCTGCATTACGGCACCGACGAGCAACGCAATCATTACCTGCCACGTCTGGCACGCGGTGAAGATATCCCCTGCTTCGCGCTGACCGGCCCGCTGGCCGGTTCCGATGCAGGTGCGATGACTGACACCGGGATCATCTGCAAAGGCCAGTGGCAGGGCGAAGAAGTCATCGGCCTGCGCCTGACCTGGGAAAAACGCTACATCACCCTCGGCCCGGTCGCTACCCTGCTGGGCCTGGCCTTCAAGGCCCACGACCCTGAGCACCTGCTCGGTGAAAAAGAAGATCTGGGCATCAGCCTGGCGCTGATTCCGACCGATACGCCCGGCGTGGAAATCGGCCGCCGTCACCTGCCGCTGGGCGCGGCGTTCATGAACGGTCCCAACTCGGGCAAGGACGTGTTCATCCCGCTGAGCTACCTGATCGGTGGTCAACCGATGCTGGGCAAAGGCTGGATGATGCTGATGAACTGCCTGTCGGTGGGTCGTTCGATCTCGCTGCCGGCAGTCGGCACCGGCGCTGCCAAGTACACCAGCCTGGTCACCGGCCAGTACGCGAAGGTGCGTGAGCAGTTCAACGTACCTATCTCCGCATTCGAAGGCATCCAGGAGGCACTGGCGCGAATCGGCGGCAACGCCTGGCTGATGGACAGTGCACGCATGCTGACGGCCAATGCGGTCGACCTGGGCGAGAAGCCTTCGGTGCTCTCTGCGATCCTCAAGTATCACCTGACCGAACGCGGCCGCGAGTGTATCGGTCACGCCATGGACGTGCATGGCGGCAAGGGCATCATCATGGGCCCGAACAATTACCTGGGTCGCAACTGGCAAGGTGCGCCGATCTTCATCACCGTCGAGGGCGCCAACATCCTCTCGCGCAACCTGATGATCTTCGGCCAGGGCGCGATTCGCTGCCATCCATTCGTACTCAAGGAAATGGCCCTGGCCGGGCGTGAAGACAAGCAGCAGGCGCTGATCGAGTTTGACAGCCTGCTGCTCAAACACATCGGCTTTGCGGTGAGCAATGCCGCCAGCACCTTCATTCTCAACCTGGGTTTTGGCCATTTCGAAAGAGCGCCGGGCAACAGCCTGAGCCAGGGCTACTTCCGGGCGCTGAACCGTCAGGCAGCAGCGTTCGCGATGCTGGCGGACTTGAGCATGATGCTGCTGGGCGGCGAGCTGAAACGCCGCGAACGCCTGTCCGCCCGCCTGGGTGACGTGCTCAGTCATATGTACCTGGCTTCGGCAGCGCTCAAGCGTTATCACGACCTCGGCTCGCCGGACCACATGAGCCCGTTGTTTCGCTGGGCCATGGAAGAAAGCCTGGGGCATTCTGAACGTGCGATGGACGAGATCCTCAGCAACTTCCCCAACCGCATACTGGGCGGCGTGTTGCGTGCCGTAGTGTTCCCGTTCGGTCGCAGGCACAAGGGGCCGTCGGACAGACTGGACGCCGAAGTTGCCCAGGTACTGGGCCGCGCCAAGGGCGATCCGACGCTGGAAGAGTTGCTGGCCGGCTGCTATCGCCCGCAATCGGCAGACGATCCGGTCGGCGCACTGCAACAGGCCATCGACCTGCTCAGTGCTGCGTATCCGCTGCACAAGAAGCTGCAAGTGGCTCTCAAGAGCGGTCAGGTCAAGCCGGACGCCGGCGAGCCTGTCATCGACGCCGCATTGCGCATCGGTGTGTTGCAGGCCGACGAAGCGCAAACCCTGCGCACCGCCGAGGCAGCCCGCCGCAAGGTGATCGACGTGGATGATTTCGACAAGGAAGAACTGACCCTGGCAGCCGGCAAGATTCGCTGATAGTCAGGTCGCACCACACAGCAGGCGCGTAGAGCTTTATACTCTCGCGCCTGTTTTTGCATTTGAGGATTACCCAATGGCCGACGCCACTCTCGATCACCAACTTGGCCTGCTGGCACACCTGCGCAGCATTCTGGTCGCGCTGGGCGAGGCCGAGCAGGTTCCGGAAGAAAGCCACGCGCTGTTCATGGAGCGTTTCGACGAACTGGTCGAGCTGCTGCCGCAGGATCCCATCGAAAGCCAGTACCTGGGTCAGGATATTCTTTGCCAGGTCATCCAGCGCTACCCGCAAATCGCGCATCTGGTACCGCGCGACCTGCTGTGGTTCTTCGCCGGTGACTGCCTGCATTTCATGCCGGATGACGAAATCGAGCTGTATCAGGCGCTGGAAGAACGCCGCTACGAAGCCGAGCAGAACGAAGAACCGTTCGACTGGAATCAGGAGAAACAGCTGCTGAGCATGTCGACACAGAGCAGCAAGCACTGAGCATCGCCTGGCCTCAAGCCTGCTCCGGAGGTCATTCCGGGCAGGTGCCTGTCACCTCGCATCAATGCGCCATACCGCGCAACTCATCAATTAATATGATCATTACGTCCCGGCATTCGAATAAATTTATCGAATAAACAGGCATACCATGACACTTCGTATCACATGATTAAGGAGTGCTCTCTCTCCCATGACTCAATTTCGTAAAGTCCTGTCCATTCAAGCGGGTCAGCCAGCGTCCGATGGCGCGGGTGTCAAACTGACGCGCGTCTTCGGCGGGCATGGCGTGGAGCAGTTCGATCCGTTTCTGATGCTGGACGAGTTCGGATCGGACAAGCCGGATGACTACATCGCCGGCTTTCCACCTCACCCGCACCGGGGCTTCGAAACGGTGACCTACATGCTTGAAGGCCGTATGCGTCATGAAGACCATATGGGCAACGTCGGCCTTCTGCAGAGCGGCGGTGTGCAGTGGATGACTGCGGCACGCGGGATCATTCACAGCGAAATGCCCGAGCAGGAAGAAGGCACCATGCGCGGCTTTCAGCTCTGGCTGAACCTGCCGGGCAAGAACAAGCTGAGCGACGCCAGCTACCAGGACATCCAACCGGAACACGTTCCGAGTGTGACCACCCAGGCCGGTGTGCAGGTGGTGGTACTGGCCGGGCATTTCGACGATGGCCAAGTGCGCCAGGCCGGGGCAGTACAGCGCCCGGACACCGAGCCGTTGTACTTCGACTTTGACATGCCTGCCGGCAGTCGTATCAGCCCGCAAGTACCCGATGGGCACCTTGTGCTGCTGTACGTCTATGAAGGCAGTGTCGAGCTGGAAGGCAGCACCCAGCCGATCGGTAAACGCCAAATGGCACGCCTGTCCGACAGTGGTGAAGTGCAGATCAGCAGCGCCGCCGGTGCGCGGCTGTTACTGATTGCAGGCAAGCCGTTGCGTGAGCCGATCGTGCAATACGGCCCCTTCGTTATGAACACCAAGGAAGAGATCGAGCAGGCGATTCGTGACTTCCGGGAAGATCGTCTGACCGCTTGATGACTTCGGTCACCGAGCCCTGCGCCCGCCGATCAAGAGACAGGGGCCCCTCCCCTGTCTCGCCACATTACTCCAGACGCAAAAAGCGCTTCAGCTCGGCACCCTGAGCAATCGCATCGTGACGACCCAGCTCGATCAATTCACTGCAATAACCTGACTCGAACAGCAGATAGCTCAGCACGCTGGCGCCGCTGCTCTTGGTCGCGCCCGGCCCGCGCAGAAATGTGCGCAATGCGGGGGGCAGTTCGCGGCGGTGGCGGGCTGCGATTTCATCCAGCGGACGACTCGGCGAAATCACCAGCACCTCCACCGGCTCCATGCCCGGCTGCCGGACCTGATCCTCGGGCAGCAACGCACTGGCGGTGTTCAAGCGTTCGAGCAGCTCGATATCGCTTTCCAGATTGTCGATGAACGTACTGTTGAGCATGTGGCCGCTGATCTGCGCCAGGCTTGGCTGAACACCGCGGGGTGCGCGGGGCGCCGGTCTTTCGGTTTTGAGGCCGCGCGGGTTGCCGCTGACGCCGACCACCAGAACTCGATTGGCGCCCAGGTGCAGCGCCGGGCTGATCGGTGCCGACTGACGCACAGCTCCGTCGCCGAAGTACTCCTCGTCGAGCATCACGGGGGCGAACAACAAGGGAATGGCCGAACTGGCGAGCAAGTGATCCACGGTCAGTTGCGTCGGACGGCCGATGCGGCGATGACGCAGCCAGGGTTCGATCGTACCGCGGCCCTGATAAAACGTGACCGCCTGACCCGATTCGTAACCGAAGGCAGTCACTGCCACGGCACGCAAATGATGGGCTTCGATGGCGGCTTCGATTCCGGACAGGTCCAGCCGCTCATTGAGCAGATCACGCAGGGGCGAACTGTTGAGCAAGGCAACCGGGATATTTCGCCCGAAACCCAGCAGGCTGCGGCCAAAAAAACGACTGGCCTGATGAATCACCCCGGACCAGTCGCTGCGCAGCACCTGATGGCTGCGAAAAGACTGCCAGAATTCGGTCAATTGATGGATGGCAACTCGAAAATGCAGCGCGCCACTGGCGAGCTTGACCGCATTGATCGCGCCAGCCGAGGTACCGACGATGACCGGAAAGGGATTGGGCGAACCGGGCGGCAGCAGATCGGCAATGCCTGCCAGTACGCCGACCTGATAGGCCGCACGCGCCCCGCCACCCGACAAAATCAGCCCGGTTACAGGCTCGACATCACCTATTGCACTGTTCGTTACTGCGCGATCCTGCATCTACGACTGACCTCGGTGATCAACGACGCTTTCTTATTTAGGCTTCTCATATAGCTTCGGTTCACCGGCCGGTCGACTTTTAAAGCGTCGATGGGCCCAAAGATACTGTTCCGGGCATTCAGTGACAGCCCTTTCTACCCATTGATTGATGCGCAGGCAATCGGCTTCGTCGCTTTCACCCGGAAAGTTGTCCAGTGGCGGGTGAATCACCAGCCGGTAACCACTGCCGTCTGCCAGGCGCTGCTGAGTGAAGGGCACAACCTGCGCACGGCCCAGGCGGGCGAACTTGCTGGTCGCGGTCACGGTGGCGGCCTGGATACCGAACAGCGGCACAAAAATGCTCTGTTTGGCGCCGTAGTCCTGATCCGGCGCATACCAGATCGCCCGGCCGGCACGCAGCAACTTGAGCATGCCGCGCACGTCATCGCGCTCGACAGCCAGCGAATCCAGGTTATGTCGCTCGCGCCCGCGCCGCTGGACGAAGTCGAACAGCGGGCTCTTGTGTTCGCGGTACATGCCGTCAATGGTGTGCTGCTGGCCCAGCAGCGCCGCACCGATTTCCAGCGTGGTGAAATGCAGCGCCATCAGAATCACGCCCTCGCCTTTTTGTTGAGCATTCTGCAAATGCTCGAGCCCTTCGACGTGGGCAAGCCTGGCCAGACGTTTTTTCGACCACCACCAGCTCATGGCCATCTCGAAGAAGGCGATCCCGGTGGAAGCGAAGTTTTCCTTGAGCAGACGCTTGCGCTCGGCCGCGGACAAATGCGGGAAGCACAGCTCCAGATTGCGTGACGCGATTTTTTTTCGATCAGTGGCCACACGGTACATGATGGCGCCCAGTGCCCGACCGATGACCAGCAGAACGCGAAATGGCAATTGGACAATCAGCCACAAGAGCCCCAGCCCCAGCCATAACGGCCAGAAACGGGGGTGAAGGAAACTGGCTTTAAAGCGCGGGCGATCCATTTGGGCTTCCGTCAGAACAAAGGCCGCGCATTCTACAACGGTTCTAGCCGCTTGCGGCTCGCGGGCGTTCTCGCTATAAGTCTCGGCACTTTTAGCGACAAGCTGTTGTGTATATCAACCATGAGCCAGATTGAATCGCAAAACCCGGAACCTGTATTTCAGCTCAAGGGCAGCATGCTCGCCATCACCGTGATGGAGCTGGCCCGAACCAACCTTGAAGCGCTCGACAGGCAGCTGGCGGCCAAGGTGGCACAAGCCCCCAATTTCTTCAGCAACACGCCGTTGATCCTGGCTCTGGACAAACTCGCACCGAACGAAGGTCCGGTGGACCTCCCGGGTCTGGTGCGCATCTGTCGCCAGCACGGCCTGCGCACCCTGGCGATCCGCGCCAATCGTATCGAAGACATTGCGGCGGCGATTGCCGTCGACCTTCCGGTCCTGCCGCCGTCCGGCGCACGTGAACGCGTGATCGACCCGATTGAAGCCGAAGCACCGAAAAAAATCCCGGAAAAACCGCCCGAGCCACTGATCAAGCCGACCCGCGTGATAACCGCTCCGGTACGCGGCGGTCAGCAGATTTATGCCCAGGGCGGCGACCTGGTTGTCGTCGCGCCGGTCAGTCCAGGTGCGGAACTTCTCGCCGATGGAAACATCCATGTCTACGGCCCGATGCGTGGCAGGGCACTGGCAGGAATAAAAGGCGATACCAAGGCACGCATCTTCTGTCAGCAGTTGAGTGCCGAGCTGATTTCGATTGCCGGACAATACAAGGTGTCCGAGGACTTGCGCAGGGACCCGTTATGGGGCTCGCCAGTCCAGATCAGCTTGTCAGGTGATGTGTTGAACATCATTCGTCTTTAACGGATACTGCCGCAATTTTCAAAGCATCTCTGATTCGTCGCGAAATTGTCGTGAAGGCGGCCGGAAGTTCTGAAAAGCACTGCTTTTCAGTGGGTATATGAGTCGAAAGTAATAGCTTAGTGCTAGCTTTCCGGAATCAGACCCCAGGACTTCCAGAATGCTTCGGCGGGCGCGGCGCCAGGAGATGCCTTTCAGGGACTCAATGTCCTTTTCCTCTAGGGGTGATACACCTTGGCCAAGATTCTCGTTGTTACATCCGGCAAGGGTGGTGTGGGCAAGACCACCACCAGCGCCGCCATCGGTACCGGTCTCGCGCTGCGCGGCCACAAGACAGTCATCGTCGACTTCGACGTCGGCCTGCGTAACCTCGACCTGATCATGGGTTGCGAACGTCGTGTCGTGTATGACTTCGTCAACGTGGTCAATGGCGAAGCCAACCTGCAACAGGCGCTGATCAAGGACAAGAAGATCGAAGGCCTGTTCGTGCTGGCCGCCAGCCAGACCCGCGACAAGGAAGCACTGACCAAGGAGGGCGTTGAAAAAGTCCTCATGGAGCTGAAGGAATCCTTCGAATACATCGTCTGCGATTCGCCGGCCGGTATCGAAACCGGTGCTCACCTGGCCATGTATTTCGCCGATGAAGCCATCGTCGTGACCAACCCTGAAGTATCGTCGGTGCGTGACTCCGACCGCATGCTGGGCCTGCTGGCCAGCAAATCGCGTCGCGCCGAACGTGGCGAAGACCCGATCAAGGAACACTTGCTGCTGACCCGCTACAACCCTGAGCGCGTCAGCAAGGGCGAAATGCTCGGCGTTGAAGACGTCAAGGAAATCCTTGCCGTTACCCTGCTCGGCGTGATTCCCGAATCCCAGGCTGTACTGAAAGCCTCCAACCAGGGCGTGCCGGTCATTCTCGATGACCAGAGCGACGCAGGTCAGGCCTACAGCGATGCGGTCGACCGCCTGCTGGGCAAAACACTTGAGCACCGCTTTCTGGATGTGCATAAGAAAGGATTCTTTGAACGCCTGTTCGGGGGTAATTAATGAATATTTTTGACTTCTTTCGTGACCGCAAAAAAGGAAGCACGGCCTCGGTAGCGAAAGAGCGTCTACAGATCATCGTTGCTCACGAACGCGGCCAACGCAGTACCCCGGACTACCTTCCTGCGCTGCAGAAGGAGCTGGTGGAAGTGATCCGTAAATACGTCAATATCGAGTCTGACCAGGTACAGGTCGCTCTGGAAAGCCAGGGCAGCTGTTCGATTCTGGAACTCAATATCACCCTGCCCGATCGCTGATCAGGCAGTCGCTCGCGGCGGTATCGGTGCACTTCTGCGGAAGCTGCGCCCTTGCCGCCGTTGGCGTTTCTAGCGTTTCGAGGCCGTTGCATGCCGTTGTCGAACATCCGCATCATTCATCAGGACGCCGCCGTTCTGGTGATCGATAAGCCTACCCTGCTGCTTTCCGTTCCCGGCCGTGCCGACGACAACAAGGATTGCCTGATTACCCGCCTGCAGGAAAACGGTTACCCCGAAGCGCGTATCGTCCATCGCCTGGACTGGGAAACCTCGGGCATCATCCTGCTGGCTCGCGATGCCGATACGCATCGGGAACTGTCGCGTCAGTTTCACGACCGGGAAACCGAGAAAGCCTATACCGCGCTGTGCTGGGGACAACCGTCACTGGACAGCGGCAGTATCGATCTGCCGTTGCGCTATGACCCGCCCACCAAGCCCCGGCATGTGGTGGACCACGAAGCTGGCAAACACGCGCTGACGTTCTGGAAGGTTATCGAGCGGCATGATACTCACTGCCGCGTCGAGCTCACGCCGATCACTGGCCGCTCGCATCAGTTGCGTGTGCACATGCTGTCGATCGGGCATCCGCTGTTGGGTGATGGTCTGTACGCGCATCCGCAAGCGCTGGCGGCCTATCCACGTCTGTGTCTGCATGCCAGCATGCTGAGCTTCACGCATCCAGGCACCGGCGAGCGACTGACCTTCGAGTGTGCTGCTCCGTTCTGATCTGAATGCGTGGTGAGCGACACCTTGACTATCGTTCCTCACGCTCCAGCGTGGGAATGCAGTTCGTGACGCTCTGCGTCACATAGCGCTTCTGTGGCTGTGGTTAGCTGGCGAGAACCATCAGGTAACGATAAGTGCAACCCAAGGCAACGTTTGAGCCAATACGGTAAACTCGCGCCATTGTTGTCTGGAGCTATTTATGCGCGCAGAGTTGAACAAAGGCCTCATTGATTTCCTGAAGGCCTCTCCTACCCCATTCCACGCCACTGCCACACTCGTGCAACACTTCGAAGCCGCAGGTTTTCAGCGGCTGGACGAACGTGAGACTTGGGCGGTAGAAACCGGCGGTCGTTACTTCGTTACCCGTAATGACTCTTCTATCGTCGCTTTCCGGATGGGTCGTCAGTCGCCACTCACTGGCGGCATCCGCATGGTCGGCGCACACACCGACAGCCCGTGCCTGCGGGTCAAGCCGCAACCGGAACTGCAACGTCAGGGTTTTTGGCAATTGGGCGTCGAAGTCTACGGCGGCGCCCTGCTGGCTCCCTGGTTCGATCGTGATCTGTCGCTGGCCGGTCGTGTCACTTTCCGCCGCGATGGCAAGGTCGAAAGCCAGCTGATCGACTTCAAACTGCCGATCGCCGTGATTCCCAATCTGGCGATTCACCTGAACCGCACGGCCAACGAAGGCTGGGCGATCAATGCGCAAAACGAACTGCCCCCCATTCTGGCGCAGGTTGCCGGTGACGAGCGAGCGGACTTCCGGGCGCTGCTGACCGACCAACTGGCCCGCGAGCACGGACTCAATGCCGATGTGGTGCTCGATTATGAGCTGAGTTTCTACGACACTCAGGGCGCCGCCTTGGTCGGCCTCAACGGGGACTTCCTGGCAGGTGCACGCCTGGACAACCTGTTGTCGTGTTTCGCCGGGATGCAGGCACTGCTCAACACCGAGAGCGACGAAACCGCCCTGCTGGTGTGCACCGATCACGAAGAGGTCGGCTCGTCTTCTGCCTGTGGCGCAGACGGTGCGATGCTCGAGCAGATCGTCCAGCGCCTGCTGCCAAGCAGCGAAGACTACGTGCGTACGATTCAGAAGTCGCTGCTGATATCAGCCGACAATGCCCACGGCATTCATCCCAACTACGCTGACAAGCACGACGCCAATCATGGTCCCAAGCTCAATGCCGGGCCGGTGATCAAGGTCAACAGCAACCAGCGTTACGCCACCAACAGCGAAACCGCCGGTTTCTTCCGTCATCTGTGCATGGCCGAAGAAGTCCCGGTGCAGAGCTTTGTGGTGCGCAGCGACATGGGTTGCGGCTCGACCATCGGACCGATCACTGCCAGCCATCTGGGTATCCGCACTGTAGACATCGGCTTGCCGACGTTCGCCATGCACTCGATTCGCGAACTGGCCGGCAGCCATGACCTGGCGCACTTGGTCAAGGTACTGAGCGCGTTCTATGCCAGCCACGAGCTGCCATAACGGCTGAGGCGATCATCGATACCGTGGGGGCGGTCTGCTGCTCCCGCGTATCGGTGTTGACGCGCGCTAAAATGCTCATTGAAAGAAATAAAAACTTCTCTGATCACAACGATAAAAAAGATGCGTTTGCCTGCGTCATCCTGAACCACCTTGTACGCAACAAAAGGTCGTTCGTTTAGTTCGTTTATAAAGGGACTTCATGTCCCGAACTCCATCGACGCACCCTGTCGATGATTCAGTAGTGGAGCACTTGAATACGCTGGCTACTCGACCTCTATCCAGTCATCGTCCTCGTCGGGTTTATCGACAATATCGTCATCTTCGTTCACGTAATACGGTATGTCGGCTTCAACACCGTTCTCACCCGTTCTGGCAACCAGTTGCCTGTACCTCTTCCCGTCCCAGAGCCTGAAAATAAGCGTTGAGTCTTCTCCAGCCGAAAGCGTCGAGCCTTCACTGCCAATAAGTTTGCTACGGGCGCCTGCCGTCAAGATACTGTTCTTTCCTGCGGTCAATCTGCTTTGGTCTCCCGCCATCAGCGTACAGTCATGCCCGCCGGTCAGTTTGCTTCTATCCCCGGCAGTCAGATAACTGTTATTACCGGCCAATAGTTTGCTGCGGTCACCCGCGGTCTGATTACTGCCTGCACCGGCAATCAACCTGCTGCGATCACCCGCCAGCTGTACGCTGCCCGCACCGGCAATCAGCGTGCTGCGAAAACCTGCTGTCTGCGAGCTGCCCTTGCCGGCAATCAGCATGCTTTTATTTCCGGCGACCTGAATGCTTTCATGGCCTGCAATCAACGAGCTGCCGTAACTTGCAATCTGGTTACTGCCATAACCCGCAGTCAATGTGCTGCGAATGCCCGATGTAAGGCTACTGCCATACCCGGCGATCAAAACGCTGCGAAGTCCGGCGATCAGCGTGCTGCCATAGCCTGCCGTCAGAAAACTCCTGATTCCGCTGGTCAGGGTGCTGCCATAACCGGCGATCAATGAGCTGTCTTGCCCGGCCGTTGCAGTGCTGCCGTAGCCCGCAGTGAGCGAGCTTCCGTACTCTGCGGTCTGGGTACTGCCGTAACCAGCCGTGAGAGTGCTTTCATAGCCCGCTGTCTGCGTACTGCCATAACCGGCGATCAGCGAGCTGGCAAAGCCGGCAGTGGAGGTACTTCCGTACCCGGTGGTGAGCGAGCTGTTTTCCTGTGCGGTTTGCGTGCTGCCGTAACCGGCGGTCAAGGTGCTCTCGTAACCCGCAGTCTGCGTACTGCCATAACCCGCAATCAACGAACTCGCGTAGCCAGCAGTAGAAGTACTTCCATAACCTGTCACCAGGTCACTGCGCTCCTGCGCGGTTTGCGTACTGCCGTAACCGGCGGTCAACGTACTCTCGTAGCCTGCCGTCTGTGTACTGCCGTAACCCGCGATCAGCGAGCTGGAATAGCCCGCAGTAGAGGTACTTCCGTAGCCAGTGGTGAGCGAGCTGTTTTCCTGAGCGGTTTGCGTACTGCCATAACCGGTCGTCAACGTGCTCCCATAGCCTGCCGTCTGCGTGCTGCCATAGCCGGCGATCAAGGAACTGGAATAGCCCGCAGTCGACGTGCTTCCGTAGCCTGCGACCAGGTCGCTGCGCTCCTGTGCCGTCTGTGTACTGCCATAACCTGCGGTCATTATGCTTTTGAAGCCCGCCGTCTGAGTGCTGCCGTAGCCGGCGATCAGCGAACTGTTTGACCCTGCCGTCGAAGTGCTGCCATAGCCTGCGACCAGGTCGCTGTGTTCTCTGGCGGTCTGGGTACTGCCATAACCGGCGGTCAGCATGCTTTTGTAACTCGCGGTCTGGGTGCTGCCATAACCTGCGATCAGCGAACTGCCTGAGCCTGCGGTTCCCGTACTGCCATAGCCCGCAACCAGGTCACTACCGTCCCTGGCAGTCTGAGTACTCCCATAACCAGCGGTCAGGATACTTTTGTGGCCGGCTGTCTGTGTGCTCCCATAACCCGCGATGATGAAGCTCTCATGACCCGCGGTGCCTGTACTTCCGTAACCGGTGGTGAGGTTACTGGCAGCCCCGGCCGTTTGCGTACTGCCATAGCCTGATGTAAGTACGCTGCCCTGCTGTGCGGTCTGGGTACTGCCATAACCTGCCGTGAGCGAGCTGTCACTGCCCGAGGTTTGCGTACTGCCGTAACCGGCGATCAACGAGCTGTCAGCGCCAGCTGTTCCCGTACTGCCATACCCGGCCGTCAGGGTGCTGCCTTCACGGGCAGTCTGGGTACTGCCATAGCCTGCGGTAAGCGAACTTTCGCTGCCTGATGTCTGCGTGCTGCCATATCCGGCGATCAACGAACTGTCGGCACCTGCTGTACCAGTGCTGCCATAACCCGCGGTCAGGTTGCTGCCTTCCTGGGCCGTCTGCGTACTGCCGTAACCCGCTGTCAGCGCACTGTCACTTCCAGACGTCTGCGTGCTGCCATAGCCGGCGATCAACGAGCTGTCGACACCTGCTGTGCCCGTGCTGCCGTACCCCGCTGTCAGGTTGCTGCCTTCCTGGGCCGTCTGCGTACTGCCGTAACCTGCCGTAAGCGAACTGTCACTGCCCGATGTTTGCGTGCTGCCATAACCGGCGATCAGCGAGCTGTCGGAACCTGCCGTGCCGGTGCTGCCGTACCCAGCGGTGAGATTGCTGCCTTCCTGAGCCGTTTGCGTGCTGCCGTAGCCTGCGGTCAGAGCGCTGTCACTCCCCGAAGTCTGCGTGCTGCCATAGCCGGCGATCAACGAGCTGTCGGCACCTGCTGTACCAGTGCTGCCGTACCCGGAGGTCAGGTTGCTGCCTTCCTGGGCCGTCTGCGTACTGCCGTAGCCCGCTGTCAGCGAACTGTCGCCGCCCGAGGTTTGTGTACTGCCATAGCCGGCAATCAACGAGCTATCCGAGCCTGCCGTGCCGGTGCTGCCATACCCTGCGGTGAGGTTGCTGCCTTCCTGAGCCGTTTGTGTGCTGCCGTAGCCTGCTGTGAGCGAGCTGTCTTCTCCGGAAGTCTGAGTACTGCCGTAACCGGCGATCAGCGAGCTATCGGAGCCCGCCGTGCCGGTGCTGCCGTACCCGGCCGTCAGGTTGCTGCCTTCGCGGGCGGTCTGGGTGCTGCCGTAACCCGCCGTCAGCGCGCTGTCCCCACCGGCGGTCTGGGTGCTTCCATAGCCTGCTACCAGCGAGCTGTCGGAGCCGGCGGTGCCTGTACTTCCATAACCGGCAATCAGATCACTGTGGTTGCCAGCGGTCTCGTTACTGCCATAACCGGCAATGAGCCGGCTGTTGTTGTCGCCACTCAACGTGCTGCCGTAAGTAGCGGTCTGCAAATTCTGCGGCGTCGTCACCGGCAGGGTGTTTACTGAGGGGGCAGCTGCGCTGACCAACGCCACATCGAACACTTCATGACTGGGCTGTTCTACCACCGGTAACGCGATATTTGCTGCCGCAGGCGTGGGCGTGGCCATTGGCGTTGGCGTTGGCGTTGGCGTTGGCGTTGATGCAGGGTCGGCCTGACGTGCCGAAATGAAGTGTGATGCGCTGATCCTGTCGCCGACATGAACCACCTCGGCCCGCGGAAACTTGACCATCCCCGGCTCTTCCAGACCGATGATGTCTGCAACGGCGACTTCACAGACAATCCATCGCGCATCGGCATGCACGCTTAGAAAAGCGCTGGTTCCAGCGCCCCACAGTAAACCGACCAGACCATTCTCATGCCGCCTGGTTGACTGCCAGTATTTGGATTCCACCGTGCCGGAGGCGGGCCATATAAGGCCGCAATGATCGGCCATGTTATTTGCACAGGTACGCAGTACCAACGCCTTGTCGATATTCATTACAGCATCCTCATAGATCCTTTAAATAAAAGCAGCTGCACTTATCAAGCATTGCTTTACAGGACAACCGCCGTGTCAGCCTTAATCCTAAAGTGGAACGATGGTGCACATTACATCAACTAAGCAGCGCACATCCGTCCACACTAAAAACTTACCACACCCTATTAAGAAGCATTAATTAATATTGAGATTTTTCTTATAGCCCGCTAAAAATTAGAATAATTAATCTGGAAAATCTCATGAAAAAACCAACTAATTTAACCCCGCCACGCCAGAAGCAATAGAATAATTCTCATTAAATTTTTTTGTTAATCAAACGCAGGCATTACACAAAACCTATTAAACAGGCTGTGCACTGCGCAAGTTTTTATCAAATAAATGAGTATTTACTTATAGAAAACAGCGAACTAACGTTGGTACAGGCCGCGCTTGGGAAGTGGGCTTGCCACACCGGCATTCAGTCGCCATGCACCTCTGCGCGCACATGAATAGCATCATGACGCCAGTATTCGATATCGCAGTCGATCAACCGGTCTTTACGGTCGTAATTGACACGCGCAATGCGCAGGCCCGGGCTACCAGGCGAAACCTTCAGTGCGGCAGCCGCGTCGGCATGCAGCGCGGTCGGCATCATGTCGAAACGCACCTGCCCGTAATGCACGTCATAACTGCGAGCATAAAGCTCGGTGAGTGATTCGTTGAGATCATGCTCTAGAATGCCGGGGAACAATTCCGGCCTCAGGTAGTGCTCGACGTAAAGCACCAGCCGCTGATCGATTCGCCGCGCGCGACAGATCTGGACCACGCTCGACAGCGCCGGCAGTTCCAGCATTTCGCAGATCAGCGCTGAAGCAGGTTGCAGGCGCGCCGACAGAAGCAGGGTATGCGGCACCCTGCCCTGGGCACAGACCATAGCGTGGAAATGGCTGCGCCTGATCAGGTCATAGGCCAGTCGCGGCGGGGAAATGAACCAGCCACGACGCTCTTCCCGGTAGATCAGCCCCTGCGCTTCGAGCTGCAAAAGCGCTTCACGCAAGGTGATGCGGGTGGTGGCGAATACCTCACTGAGCTTGCGTTCTGCAGGCAACTTGCTGCCATGCGGCAACAAGCCGTGTTCGATCTGCTCCTGCAGCGCATGGCAAATCGTTGTTACCGCCCGTGGTACATCTTCGCGCATTCCGGTATCCGTCTGGACTAGACCAGCCCTGTTACGAGGCATACATCAGTTCGGCCAACGCCGTTGACTCCGTTACCGTGAGCCTAGGCCGGGTACATGACTGTCCTGTTACAGGACAAGTCACGTTCCATGCCAACTGCGCCGAAAACAGCCCTTGAACCCTTGCTCAGCGCGCACGTTGCGATGGTCTACGCTTAGCGCCAGGCACTGCCGGGGCCCGTGAAAAACGACTTTGTCTGCGCAACACGACACGAAAATGTCATGCAAAACGCCTAACTTGGCTCAGGTATTGCTGATCTAGACCAAACAATCCGCAACGAACGCTTCTCTCAAGAAGTGCACTAGGAGCTCCGAATGAAACATCTTTTGTTGGCATCACTCCTCGGTTCAGCCATGGCAATGAGTTCGCTGGTCATGGCTGCGGACACGGATCTTAAAACGCTGGAGGCTGCGGCCAAGGCTGAAGGCGCGGTCAACAGCCTCGGCATGCCGAATGACTGGGCAAACTGGGGCGGCATCTGGAAAGACCTGGAAGCCAAGTACGGCCTCAAGCACATGGACACCGACATGAGTTCGGCCCAGGAGATCGCCAAGTTCGAGGCGGAAAAAGATAACGCCAGCGGTGACATTGGCGACGTCGGCGCAGCGTTCGGCCCTATCGCCGCAGCAAAAGGCGTCACCCAGCCTTACAAGCCGACCACCTGGGAGCAGATTCCGGAATGGGCCAAGGACAAGGACGGCCACTGGGCGCTGGCCTACACCGGCACCATCGCTTTCATCGTCAACAAAAATCTGCTGCACGGCTCTGAAATCCCGAAAAGCTGGGCTGACCTGAAAACCGGTAAATACAAGGTTTCCATCGGCGACGTGAGCACTGCGGCTCAGGCTGCCAACGGTGTACTGGCAGCAGCCATCGCCATGAAAGGGGACGAAACCAACATCGCACCGGGCCTGGCACTGTTCACCGATCTGGCCAAACAGAAGCGTCTGTCACTGGCCAACCCGACCATTCAGACTATCGAGAAAGGCGAAATCGAAGTCGGTGTGGTCTGGGACTTCAATGGCCTGAGCTACAAAGCCAAGATGACCAAGCCCGATGATTACGTAGTGCTGATCCCGTCGGATGGCTCGGTGATTTCCGGCTACACCACCATCATCAACAAGTACGCCAAGCACCCGAACGCCGCCAAGCTGGCGCGTGAATACACCTTTAGCGATGCGGGTCAGATCAGGCTGGCAGAAGGCAATGCGCGCCCGATTCGCGTAGAGCACATCAAACTGCCTGAAGATGTTCAAGCCAAATTGCTGCCGCAAGACCAGTACAAGAATGTCAAACCGATCGAGAAAGCAGACGCATGGGAGAAAACCTCCAAAGCGCTGCCGCAGATGTGGAACGAGCAGGTCATCATCGAGATGAACTGATTCTCTCCTGCGGCTCAGGGATGAAGTCGTGTACACCGGGCGAGCCAGTCTCGCCCGTTCTTTCAAAGCGAGTCGCCCATGAAACACAACGTCATCCTGATCGTGCTAGACGGCCTCAATTACGAAGTGGCACGCCATGCGATGGGGCATCTTCAAGCCTGGCACGCTGCAGGACGGGCCGCGCTCTACAAGATGGAATGCGAACTGCCCGCCCTCTCCCGTCCCCTTTACGAATGCATACTGACCGGTGTCGCGCCCATTGACAGCGGCATCGTGCACAACAACGTCTCGCGCCTGTCGAATCAGCGCAGCATCTTTCACTATGCTCGCGACGCCGGGCTGAGTACGGCAGCGGCGGCCTATCACTGGGTCAGCGAGCTGTACAACCGTGCGCCTTTCGACCCGGCACGCGATCGCCACACCGAGGCAGCGGACCTGCCGATCCAGCACGGCCTGTTCTACTGGGCCGATCACTACCCTGATTCGCACCTGTTCGCCGACGCCGAAAGTCTGCGTCTAAGCCACGCCCCGAACTTTCTGCTGATTCACCCCATGAACATCGACGACGCCGGGCACAAGCACGGCCTCGATACTGCGCAGTACCGCAACAGCGCCCGCAGCGCCGACATCATTCTGGCTGACTACCTGCAACGCTGGCTGGACGCGGGTTATCAAGTGCTGGTGACGGCCGACCACGGCATGAACAATGACCGCTCGCACAACGGGCTGTTGCCGGAAGAGCGGGAAGTGCCGTTGTTCGTCATCGGTGATGCCTTCACCTTGAATGTTGACGCAGCGCCGCGCCAGACCGACCTGTGCGGCACGGTCTGCGAGCTGCTGGGTATCCCCCACGACAAGCCGATCTGCCGGGAGCTCCTCAATTGACGACCTTTTCCCGAGGCAAGTGGCTGGGCCTGTTGTGCCTGCTGCCCTTCGCCGTATTCTTCATCGTGTTTCAGATTGCACCGCTGTTGTGGGTCGCGATTCACAGCCTGCAAAGCGATGCCGGCTGGGGCTGGGAAAACTTCACCCGGGCGTTCAGCTCGAAGTTCTATCGGCAGGCCATTCAGTACAGCCTGGAGATCAGTTTCTGGTCGAGCCTGTTCGGCATCGTCATCTCCGTCCTGGGCGCCTATTCACTGCGCAAGGTGGATTCGCGGCTGCGCGACTTCGTCAATTCCTTCGCCAACATGACCAGCAATTTTGCCGGTGTTCCACTGGCGTTCGCGTTCATCATCCTGCTGGGGTTCAACGGCGCGCTGACCCTGATCCTCAAGCAGACCGGGATCATCGATGACTTCAACCTGTATTCCAAGACCGGGCTGATCATCCTCTATACCTACTTCCAGATCCCCCTGGGTGTGCTGCTGCTCTACCCGGCATTCGATGCCGTGCGCGAAGACTGGAACGAGTCGGCAGCGTTGCTGGGTGCCAGCAGCTATCAGTTCTGGCGCTACATCGGCCTGCCGGTGCTGACCCCGGCACTGCTCGGCACCTTCGTCATTCTGCTGGCCAATGCGCTCGGCGCCTATGCCACGGTCTACGCGCTGACCACCGGAAATTTCAACGTACTGCCCATTCGTATCGCGGCAATGGTCGCGGGCGATATCACGCTTGATCCGAACATGGCCAGCGCGCTGGCGATGATTCTGGTCGGGCTCATGACCCTGGTCACCGTGGTCCATCAGTGGCTGTTGAGAAGGAGCTACCATGTCACGCGTTGAACGAGGGCCTGCGAGCATTTATCACAAGACAGTGGTCTACCTGCTGTTCCTGATCCTCTTGCTGCCGCTGGCCGGCACCTTTCTGTACTCGATCGCGACCAGTTGGTCGGCGACCATTCTGCCCAGCGGCCTGACCTTCAAATGGTACGTGGCGCTGTGGAGCGACCCGCGCTTTCTGACGGCGTTCGGCCAGTCATTGCTGGTCTGCGTTGGCGCACTGGTCCTTTCGGTGGTGCTGATTCTGCCCCTGCTGTTCGTCGTGCATTACTACTTTCCGCGCCTCGACGGGCTGATGAACATCCTCATCCTGCTGCCGTTCGCCGTACCGCCGGTGGTCTCCTCGGTCGGCCTGCTGCAGCTGTATGGCTCAGGGCCCATGGCCATGGTCGGCACACCGTGGATTCTGATCGGCTGTTACTTCACGGTCGCCCTGCCCTTCATGTACCGCGCCATCACCAACAACCTGCAGGCCATCAACCTGACGGACCTGATGGATGCAGCCCAATTGCTCGGCGCCAGCACCTGGCAGGCGGCGTTCATGGTCGTGCTGCCCAACCTGCGCAAGGGCCTGATGATTGCCCTGCTGCTGTCGTTCTCGTTTCTGTTCGGCGAATTCGTGTTCGCCAACCTGCTGGTCGGCACGCGCTATGAAACCCTGCAGGTCTACCTCAACAACATGCGCAACAGCAGCGGTCACTTCAACAGTGCGCTGGTGATTTCCTATTTCCTCTTCGTGCTGGTGCTGACCTGGGCCGCCAATCGACTGAACAAGGACAAAGACTGAGATGAGTTTTGTCAGCATTGAAAACCTGCAGAAAAGCTACGCCAGCACGTCAGTGTTCAGCGACATCAACTGCAGCATCGCGAAGGGCGAATTCGTTACCTTGCTGGGCCCGTCGGGCTGCGGCAAATCCACCTTATTGCGTTGTATCGCCGGGCTGACCCCGGTCAACAGCGGGCGCATTCTGCTCGATGGCAGCGACCTGGTGCCGCTCACACCGCAAAAGCGCAACATCGGCATGGTGTTCCAGAGCTATGCGCTGTTTCCCAACATGACCGTCGAGCAAAACGTAGCCTTCGGCCTGCGGATTCAGAAAGTCAGTGCCGACGAGAGCGCAAGGCGCGTTGCCGAGATTCTGCGCATGGTCGAGTTGCACGATTTTGCCACGCGCTACCCGCATCAGTTGTCAGGCGGGCAATGCCAGCGCGTCGCGCTGGCACGCTCGCTGGTCACTCGCCCGCGTCTGCTGTTGCTCGATGAGCCGCTGTCAGCGCTGGATGCGCGGATTCGCAAGAACCTGCGCGAACAGATCCGCGCCATTCAGCGCGAGCTGAGCCTGACCACTATTTTCGTGACCCACGACCAGGAAGAAGCGCTGACCATGTCAGACCGTATTTTCCTGATGAACCAGGGCCGGATTGTGCAGAGCGGCGACGCCGAAACCCTCTATACCGCGCCTGTGGACGTCTTCGCCGCAGGCTTCATCGGCAACTACAACCTGCTGGAAGCCGACGACGCCACTCGCCTGATGCAGCGCCCGATCAACAGCCGTGTCGCGATCCGCCCTGAATCGATCCAATTGAGCCTGACAGGCGAACTGGAAGGCGAAGTACGCAGTCACAGTCTGCTTGGCAACGTCATCCGCTACCGGGTGCAGGCCCGTGGCGTGGAACTGGTGGTCGACGTGCTGAACCGCAGCGCCGACGACCTGCACCCGGACGGAAGGCGTGTAACACTGAACATCGAACCGTCGGCACTTTGCGCCTTGAACTGAACGCGCCGTGAACTGAATTTGTTCTGCACGAATAACGCCACACGCTTGCCGATCAAGACGCCAAGCGTGAAGCTGACAACTGATTCAACAGACTTTAGGAGAAACGCACATGCCCCTGGCAATTTTCGACCTGGACGAGACCCTGATCGGTGGTGACTGCGCCACGCTCTGGAGCGAGCAGATGGGTCGCCTGGGCTGGGTTGATTCGACGTCGTTCATGCAACGCAACGACGAACTGATGGCTGCCTACAGCGCGGGCGAGCTCGCGATGGAAGACTACATGGCCTTCAGCCTGGAACCCATGGCTGGCCGTACACCTGAAGAAATCGATCATCTGGTCGGCCCTTGGGTCGAGGACGTCATCGAGCCGATCATCTACAGCGACGCCTGCACCTGCATTGCAAAGCATCGCGCCAAGGGTGACCGCATTCTGGTGATCTCGGCGTCGGGCGTGCACCTGGTCAAGCCGATTGCCGAACGCCTCGGGATCGACGAAGTGCTGGGTATCGAGCTGGAGGTGCAGCATGGCGTCTACAGCGGTGCCACCGTCGGCGTGCTGACCTATCGGGAAGGCAAGATCACGCGCCTGATGGAGTGGCTGGATGCCGAGGGGGAAAATCTCGAGGGTGCGAGTTTCTATTCGGATTCGCGCAATGACCTGCCGCTGCTGCTCAAGGTTGACCACCCTAACGTGGTCAACCCCGATGCCGTGTTACTGGAACACGCGCAGAAAGCAGGCTGGCCGGTGCACGACTGGAGCTGAGTCCAGAGGCACCGCCGGGTCAGACCAGACTTTCGTCGATCACCAGCACGATCTTGCCGGACACCGTGTTGGTCGCCAGCTCTTCGAACGCCGCTTCGGCATCCTTGACCGCAAAGGATTTCGCCAGTTGCGGCTTGAGGCGACCTTCAGTGAACAGCGGCCAGACGTGCTGGCCCAGATCGCTGAGCAGATCGGCCTTGAATGTATCGTCGCGGCTGCGCAGGGTCGATCCCATCAACTGGATACGCTTGCCCAGCACGTGAGCCAGATCCACCTGCGCCTCGCGGCCGCTCATGATGCCGATCAGCACCCAGCGACCATCCAGGGCCAGCAGTTTGACGTTGAGCTCGGCGTAGCTCGCCCCCACCGGGTCGAGGATGACGTTGAACGGTGCAAAATCGTTCAGGCCCTCAAGACTTTCGCTGCGTACCACGCCGCCCTGAGCACCCAGTTCGACGCAATAGGCCAGCCGTTCGGCCGAGCCGACGCTGACCCAGACCGGGTTGCCAAACGCCTTGCAAAGCTGAATCCCGGCTGAACCAACCCCACTTGCACCAGCGTGCAATAAAACCTTCTCGCCAGGCTTGAGCCCGGCGAGCTCGAACAGGTTCAGCCACGCCGTGGCATAGACCTCGGGAATGGCCGCCGCCTCATGCAGCGACAGCCCTTCCGGTACCGGCAGCACGTGTCGCCCGTCGACCACCACTTCTTCGGCCATCGCCCCGCCCGCCAACAGCGCGCAGACGCGGTCTCCGACCACCCAGGACGTACCCGGGCCGACTTCGGCGATCACGCCCGAGCACTCCAGACCCAGTGTCTGAGTGACGCCGGGCGGCGGCGGATACTTGCCTTCGCGCTGCAGCAGATCGGCACGATTCAAACCTGCAGCTGCCACTTTGATACGTACCTGCCCCACATCAAGGGCCGGACTCGGCTCCTCGACCCATTCCACATGTCCTTCAACGCCTTGCAATGCCTTCACGGTGCCTCCATAGTGAGTCCAGACTGAGCCCGTGGCTGTTTTGCCCGGGCTTTTGCATTATGCGGCCGGGTCCAAAGGAACCGGCGACCTCAAAGACGGCCTAATATGCGTTATCAATTGTCCTCGCGTCGAATCAGCATGAAGCAATTATTCCCCAGCACTGCCCTCGCACTGTTTGTCGGCCTTAGCGTTTTGCCGATGTCAGCCAGTACCTTTGCCGCCAACAGCTGGGATAACCTTCAGCCGGACCGCGACGAAGTGATTGCCAGCCTCAACGTGGTTGAGCTGCTCAAACGACATCACTACAGCAAGCCGCCCCTGGACGACAAGCGCTCAGCGATTATTTACCAGAGCTACATCAAGCAACTGGACCCCTCGCGCAGCTATTTCATGGCCAGCGACATTGCCGATTTCGACAAATGGCAATTCCAGTTCGACGATTTCCTGAAAAGTGGCGACCTGAACGCCGGCTTCATCATCTACAAGCGCTATCTGGACCGCGTCAACGCGCGTCTGAACTTTGCGCTGGGCGAGTTGGGCAAGGGCGTCGACAAGCTCGACTTCAATACCAAGGAAACCCTGCTGGTCGACCGCAAGGACGCCGCATGGCCCAAGGATACAGCCGAGCTCGACGAACTGTGGCGCAAGCGCATCAAGGATGAAGTCCTGCGGTTGAAGATTGCAGGCAAGGACCCGGCGAAGATTCAGGAAACCCTGACCAAACGCTACAAGAATCAGCAGGCGCGTCTGAACCAGACCCGTGCCGAAGATATCTTCCAGGCCTACATCAACACGTTCGCCATGTCCTACGACCCGCACACCAACTACCTGTCACCTGACAGCGCGGAGAACTTCGACATCAACATGAGCCTGTCGCTGGAAGGCATCGGCGCCGTGTTGCAGAGCGACAACGACAACGTGAAGATCGTGCGTCTGGTCCCGGCAGGTCCAGCGGCCAAGACCAAGCAGGTCGCGCCGGCCGACAAGATCGTGGCCGTTGCCCAGGGCGACAAGGAAATGGTCGACGTGATCGGCTGGCGCCTGGATGAAGTGGTCAAGCTGATCCGCGGTCCGAAAGGATCCGTGGTACGCCTGGAGATCATCCCGGCCAGCAATGCGCCGAATGACCAGACCAGCAAGATCGTTGCCATCACCCGTGAAGCGGTGAAACTGGAAGAACAGGCGGCCAAGAAGTCGATCCTGCACATCAAGCAGGATGGCAAGGACTACAAGCTCGGCGTCATCGACATTCCGGCCTTTTATCTGGACTTCAAGGCCTACCGTGCTGGCGATCCGGAATACAAGAGCACCACCCGTGACGTGAAGAAACTGCTCACCGAGTTGCAGGCCGAGAAGGTCGACGGTGTGGTTCTGGATCTGCGCAACAACGGTGGTGGTTCGTTGCAGGAAGCCACCGAGCTGACCAGCCTGTTCATCGACAAGGGCCCGACCGTACTGGTGCGTAATGCCGACGGCAAGGTCGACGTTCTGGAAGACGAAGCCAAGGGCGCGTTCTACAAAGGCCCGATGGCATTGCTGGTCAACCGTCTGTCTGCTTCGGCATCGGAGATTTTCGCCGGGGCGATGCAGGATTATCACCGCGCGCTGGTGATCGGAGGTCAGACCTTCGGTAAAGGCACCGTGCAGACCATTCAGCCGCTCAATCACGGCGAACTGAAACTGACGCTGGCCAAGTTCTACCGGGTTTCCGGCCAGAGTACCCAGCATCAGGGTGTGGTACCGGACATCACTTACCCGTCGCTGATCGACACCAAGGAAATCGGCGAGAGCGCGCTGCCCGAGGCCATGCCGTGGGACAGCATCAAACCGGCGATCAGGCCGGCGATCGATCCGTTCAAGCCGTTCCTGGCCCAATTGCAGGCGCGTCATGAGGCACGCTCGGCAAAAGACGCCGAGTTCGTGTTCATCGAGGATCGCCTGGCGCTGGCCAAGAAGCTGATGAACGAAAAGACCGTCAGTCTCAATGAAGCTGACCGTCGTGCCGAGCATGCCTCTATCGAAAGCAAGCAGCTTGCGCTGGAAAACACCCGCCGCAAGGCCAAGGGTGAAGAGCCGCTCAAAGAGCTGAAGAAAGAGGACGAAGACGCGCTGCCGGTAGAAGACGAGAAAACCAAACCCGAGGACGATGCCTATCTGGCAGAGACCGGGCGCATTCTTATCGACTACCTGGGTCTGAGTGCGGCTGTCGCGAAAAAGTAACGCAGCCTCATTGATGGCTATTTAGTCTCAACGTCATCAAACAGTCATGAAGCTGTCGTGAAATACGGGGCTGAACGCGAAAGCGCTCAGCCCTTTTTCATTCTCTTCGAGACGACCATGACCATAACAGAGCAGCTGAGCGCACTGAGTTCCATTCTGGCTCGTGGTGATTTGCACAGTTTGTTCCAGCCCATCGTCTCGCTGTCGGAGCACCGTATTCTGGGCTATGAAGCCCTGACTCGCGGCCCGTCCAACAGCGCCCTGCACTCGCCCTTGAACCTGTTCGCCATCGCCCGCCAGGCCGGTCGCCTGAGCGAGCTGGAGTTGAGCTGCCGGGACAGCGCCTGCCGGCGTTTCAGTCAGCAGAAGTTGCCGGGCAAGCTGTTTCTCAACGTCTCCCCCGAATCGCTGCTCGAAACCTCTCATCCTCCAGGTCGGACTCTGGAAATGCTGCGTCGGTACCACATCGCGCCCAAGGACGTGGTCATTGAATTGACCGAGCAGATGCCGACCGATGATTTCGATCTGCTGTACAACGCCTTGCACCACTATCGCGACATGGGTTTTTCCATCGCGCTGGACGATCTCGGTGCCGGTTATTCGAGTTTGCGACTCTGGTCGGAGCTGCGCCCGGACTACGTGAAAATCGATCGGCACTTCATCGACGGCATTCACCAGGATGCGGTAAAGCGCGAGTTCGTCGGCTCCATGCTGCAGATGGCCAAGGCCTCCAGAGCGACGGTGATTGCCGAAGGCATCGAATTGCCAGAAGAGCTGGCGACGCTTAAAGAGATGGGCGTGAACCTGGTTCAAGGCTATCTGCTGGCTCGCCCTCAGGAGCGCCCGCCGCGCGATACCCGCGCCATGCTGCCCAGAACAGAGATCGCAGTGGCGCCGCTCAACGAAGAAGCCGCCGATCTGTCTGCCCTGCTCAACCCACAGCCATCGGTCAGCCAGTCCACTCCCACAGCTGAAGTCCTGGAAGCGTTTCGCAGGCAGGCCAACCTAAACTCTCTGGCGGTGCTGGATGACGAAGCCCGACCGTGTGGCATCGTCCACCGGCACTCGCTGTCAGAAGCACTGCTCAAGCCCTTCGGTACCGAGCTGTTTGCCCGCAAACCGATCAGCCGCCTGATGAGCAGTGACTTTCTGGCCGTTGAAGTCAGCCAGTCGCTGCAACAGGTCAGCCGGCTGTTGACCAGCCGTGCCCGGCAGCGCATCGAGGAGGATTTCATCATCACCTCGAACGGTGCCTATCTGGGACTGGGCCGGGTGATCGACGTACTCAAGCTGATTACCGAGATGAAGATCCAGCAGGCACGTTACGCCAACCCGCTGACCCTGCTGCCCGGCAACGTTCCGATTCAGCAGTGCCTGACTCGGCTGCTGCAGCAGGGCCGTGCGTCGATGATCTGCTACGTGGACATCGACAGCTTCAAGCCCTTCAATGACATCTACGGTTACGCCCGTGGCGACGAGGTATTGTTGTGTCTGGCGCAATGCCTGAGCGACCGCGTCGATCCGGCCAGGGACTTTGTCGGGCACATCGGCGGGGATGATTTTCTGATGGTGCTGGGCTTTGATGACTGGGAACGGCGCCTGAAAACCCTGCTGGATGATTTTCAGAATCAATGTCGACGTTTCTACCGCGCAGAACACCTGGAAGCCGGTTGCTTCATCGCCCTCAACCGTCAGGGGCAACGCCAGGAATTCCCCCTGCTGTCACTGTCGATTGGCGTGGTCCACCTGCATGAAGAAAGCTGCACGCTGGTCGATGCCAGCCAGTTGGCCGACCTCGCCTCACAGGCCAAGCACTTCGCCAAGGATATCGCCGGCGCAAGCATTCACGTCATCGATTCGACGCGACTGGATTTGTTGATGCAGGCGTAAGGGCCGGTGTCATACCCTTACTGCGCTTCAACTTCCGGATAACTGTATTCAAAGACCCGAACCACCTCCGAGGCGTGCCAGGAGGCTGCAGCGACACCGTCCGAAGGCCCGGAGAAACGGCCCAGGCGCTCGGCGCACTCGAAAAACCCAGGCCGCGGCAGGCGGCTTGCGCCCTGGCTGATGACCAGCGAACTGCGCAAGGGCTGTTCGGCGCGGGCATCCATGGCGGCCAGGTGCTCCAGGGCCGCGGTGAGGGTCTGCATGGCCGGGCTGGGCAATTGCAGGCGCTCCACAAGAGCGCGATAGGTCAGCAGATGCCGTTGGCGCCGGGCCAGATCGAGTTCATTGAGCAACCCGTCCCAATGCTGACGACTGATGCGCACGCTCACGACTCACCTCGCCAGCCCGGTACCCCAAGCTCCCACGCCAGGCTACGTTTGATTGCGCCGTCCGGCTGACGAGTACCGTTTTCGATCAATTCCAGATAGGACGGGCTGATCCCGACGGTACGCGCCAGGCTCGCCGCTTCAAGGCCCTTGGCCTCGCGCAGCGCACGCAACTCATCGAACCCGGGAAGCTCACTGGCGGTGGTACCGGAAGTCGATGCAGCCGGCTCGCTGGATGGCTTGTCGGCCAGTCCGGCGGCCTTGAGCAGCGCTTGATACTGTGACCAGGGCAGCACGGCGTATTCCGGCTCCCCGTCACGGGATATTACTTGAAGATCCATAGAGTCACCTTGTACTACACGACCACCTACTGATCAGGCCTGATCCATAGGCAGGCATCTTAACAGCGGAACGCCAGGGCTTGTGTTCATTGCGTGAGACTTACACCTTGCCCCGCTCTTGCTCCAGCAATGCCTGAGTCTTTGGCAGTTGCTCGACCACAATGAGTTTCTCGGGCGATTGCTGCGCGCGCCATGCACGAAAGGCGTCCAGCTCATTGCTCAGGTGCTTGGTAACCCATGCCAGCACGGCAATGTCATCGAGCATGCCGAGGCCGGGTATCCAGTCAGGGATCGCATCCAGCGGGCTGAGGAAGTACATCAGACCGGCGACGATGGACAGGATCGCTTTGGGGCTTATGCTGCGGTATTCGCCACGCCAGTAAGCCAGGCACAAGGCCTGCAGCAAACGCAGATCGTCCTTGAGCTTACCCAGACGACTGCCTTCACTGTTGCCCTTGCGCGCAACAGCAAACAACAGTCCTGGCAATCGTCCAGCGGCCAGCAGACGCCGGGCTCCTGGCAGATAACGGATAAAATTCCATGGTGCTTTCATACCCACTCCCGTTCAGCAAATCGTTGTTCGATAAAAGCAGATCCGCTGAACCTGCCTGGACAGTGCCACAAGGTTATCCACAATAATTGTGGATAACCTTGTGAACAGCGGCTTTTTTCCAGCCTCAACACCCCATTTTCGGGGGGCCGTAGTCAAATCGGGCGTTTTTTACTCACAAAAAAACTACAAACGTGTGAACCCGACACCTTCTATGAAACGAATGCCTGGATCTTGCCGGACTGTCGGACAATGCTTTTGCATGCATCCATGATAGTGGGACTGCCCGAATGGCCAAGCGTTCGGGAAATAAGCCGGACACAAAAACGCCCTGTCGAGACAGGGCGTTTTCTGTAGCCAGGTGGTGCGTTACTTCTTGGCCGGAGCCGAAGCGGCAGGGGCTGCCTCTTCTTCGTCGGCATCAGCACCAGGCGTCGGTGCCGCTGCAGGGTCTTTGATACCCAGCAGTTCGAGATCGAACACCAGTACCGAGTTGGCCGGGATCGCCGGGCTCGGGCTCTGTGCGCCGTAAGCCAGATCACTCGGGATGAAGAGTTTGATCTTCTCGCCGACGTGCATCAGTTGCAGACCTTCGACCCAACCCGGAATCACACCGCCAACAGGCAGGTCGATCGGGCTGCCGCGCTCAACGGAACTGTCGAAGACCTTGCCGTCGATCAGCTTGCCTTCGTAGTGAACAGTCACAACATCGGTAGGCTTGGGCTGAGCGCCATCGGCTTTCTTGATGATCTGATACTGCAGGCCGGAAGCGGTGGTGACCACGCCGTCCTTTTTACCGTTCTCTTCGAGGAATTTCTTGCCAGCGGCAGAAGCTTCTTCGCTCATCTTGGCCAGACGCTCTTCGGAACGCTTTTGCAGCGCGGAGAAGGCTTCAACCAGCTCTTCGTCCTTGAGTTTCTGATCTTTCTTGCCGACAGCGTCTTCGATACCCAGGGCCACAGCCTTGGAATCCAGATCATCCATACCTTCCTGAGCCAGGCTTTTGCCCATGTTCAGACCGATGCCATAAGACGCTTTTTGTGCTGGGGTTTTCAGCTCTACGGTGCTGGCTTGCTTGTCACAACCTGCGAGTACCAGACCGACCAGGGCAATCGCCGCTGCCAACCGATGCTGTTTCATGCTAATTCCTTGTTCATGCGCCAAAAGGGCAAACGAGTAAAGCCGCGAGCTTATCAGGCCGCCGCGATCAATGGCTACCGGCATGAGAGGCAGAAAACGCCGATAAGTTCAGGTATCCAAAGGTTTTCCCGGATCTGTACCGCATTGTTCAGTTGCAGTTCAGTTTGCAATTCATACAGGCAAGGCGCTGGCTCGCTGCAAAGGGCTCAGGCCACCGGACTGATCACACCGGCATCCGGCCAGCGCTCACTCGTCTGCAGCACGCGCAGAAGCCCGGCCCGCGCGACCCGAAGGACGAAATCCTGCACGCTGAGGGTACCGGCAGCGAGCTGCGCCTGAATGGAATCGGCCCCGGAGTACACCCGCGATACGCTTTGCAACAGTTGAAACTCCTCGTCGGACTGGCTGGGGGTGTAACAGAGCAGCGCGCCGTCGGCGGCCGAGAAATAAACCGCGGACATCTCGAACCCATAGCGAATCGGCAAGCCTTTGCGGCGCTTTTCCGGTTTGTGCCGATAGCTGAACACCCGATGCAGGTCATCCGGCTCGAAGAAATCGTTGATGACTGCACGCCCGCCCTCGGCGGCCAGATTGGCAGAGCAGAAATACATACCGTCCACACGGTAGCCGTCAGGTAATGCAGGCCGGTAATACGCATCGGGATGGAACGCCGAACACGGCGCATACACCGGCATGCCATCATCGATAATCGGCTCGGCAGCCCGATAGGCTCGCGTGACCGGATTGAACAGCAGAAAACCGATGATTTGCGAGTGAATACGACTGCCGATACGACCATGTGCGTAACGTGCAGCTTCATCGGCACTGCTGAACGGCGCGCTGAGGCTCAGAGGCCGGGGTGGCCATTGCGCGTCGCAACTTGCGGGCGACTTGGCGGGCGGTCTAAGAGCGGCAGCCTCGTCGGGGTAAGGGTGCCAGTCGGCCGCGACTTTGCCGGCCTGCCCCCACAGGCGACTGGGCACGATCACCTGCAGATCCCCGGCACCGGCCAGCAGGCGGACCACATCACTGGGCATCATGCTGAGGTTCTGCAACGCCTTGTGGATCTGGCTGAGCTCACACAGGTGCGGCATGCTCTGCGGACCGGAGACGCGCGCAAGCAGGGTGTCTTCGGCGGCAGAGCGCGACAGCGTGTACTTGATCAGGGAACCGTCCGGCCCGGAAAGGTAGGTCGCGGCACACACCTCCTGATCATCGATGACCGCATAGATGTCGCCGGCTGAAAAACTGTTCGGGTAAGTGACCTTTTCACTCTCCGGCCACTCGTCGAGCCCGGCCTGCAGTGACGGGTGAGAATGGTAGACCGCATAGTCCTCATGCCCTTGCGGGTAGAGCACGTAACCTTCCTGCTCATTACGCGGAAACACTTCGTTGGGATCGAAGCTGAACTGGCTGCCGTTCATGGGTTCGGTCGCAACATACTTGCCGTCCCTGCGAATCAGAATGAAACCGCCGTATTCGCGATCACGCCGGTTGCCGATTCGCTCATGGGCATAACGCGCCGCGTCATCAGGATGATCGAACGGCGCGCTGAGCGCCGGCATGTCGGAATGGTGATCGATGGATCGTTTGTAGAGTCTTTTTCTGAGGTACATCCGGGGCTCCTTGAAAGCCTGACTGATTGAGTCATGAGCGTAAGGAAACCCGACACAGCGAGTGACATAGATGAATATGGCGTCACGTAGGTCAGCCGGCGCGAACAACATGAAATTAAAGATAATTTTTAAGCACTCCGGGATGTGCTTCGATCCTCGGCGTGGGCGAATCTGCCCAGCCCCTGCGTCGACCATCGCGACTGGCGATCAGGGCTCGTGCAGCATGTCGTGCTCAGGAACGTTTTATGCAATCGACCACT
Organism: Pseudomonas sp. PvP027; assembly: GCF_017833005.1. Taxonomy (NCBI): domain Bacteria; kingdom Pseudomonadati; phylum Pseudomonadota; class Gammaproteobacteria; order Pseudomonadales; family Pseudomonadaceae; genus Pseudomonas; species Pseudomonas sp. PvP027. The sequence goes on from NZ_JAFIBK010000001.1 coordinate 1,572,102, forward strand.
CGTTTTCGCCCAAAGCGCTCGACAGCTCGCCAGTGGGCAAGCCTGGCCGTGATCGCAGCAGCAGCCATGTTGCCGGTCAGCGCAGCCCACGCCACCAAGAAGCCGCCTTTGGTTGTCACTGAGGGCATCAAGGCCTACCGGCTGTGCACAGGCTCAGACAAGCTGTCACACGTCATCGAGGGGTCGATTGATCAACAGGCCATGACCGATGTCAGCGCCCTGCACTTCAAGGAAACCCCGGCGCACTCGACCTTTGACTGGCATCCGGCACCCGAAGAGCAGTACGTGATCACCCTGTCCGGCACGCTGGAATTTTCCACCACGGGTGGCGAGAACTTTGTCCTGCACCCCGGGGAAGTGTTGCTGGCACAGGACACTACCGGCCCCGGTCATCGCTGGAAGCTGATCGACGATCAGCCTTGGCGACGTGCGTACATCATCACCAAGCCAGGCGACAAGAGCGCGTTCGTGCCGAAGGACGGAGCGCCTGCGAAGGGCTGCTGATGCCTTGACGTAACCGCTGTCAGCGAGCGCGATTAAATCGACGCATCCACCGCCGGCTCGGAAATTTCGATCAGGTTCAGATCCGGGTCACGCACATACACCGACTGGATCGGTCCGGTGGCGCCGGTGCGCTCGACCGGACCCTCAACGATAGGCCACTCCTGCTCCTGCAGGTGCACAATCACCTGCTCCAGCGGGATGGTGGCGATGAAACACAGATCCAGCGCACCCGGCACTGGCAAATGGGCCTTGGGCTCGAACTCCTTGCCGCGCTCATGGACGTTGATTTTCTGATTGCCGAAGCGAAATGCCAGACGCCCCTGACGAAAGCGTTCAGGGGTCATACCCAGAACGCGTACGTAAAAGTCCTTGCAGGCGTCGATATCGGCAGTGGTCAGTACCAGGTGGTCCAGATGATCAATCACGGGATCAGCTCCGTTTGGAATAGAATTCTGTTTTACGACAACGGCCACGTTTCGGATCAGATGATGCCTAGCCGACGCCACTCGGCACGTGTGGACGCATTGATGCCATGCGCTTCAAGCACGGCATCGGTGTGTTGACCGAGTGTAGGCGCAGACGACCGTACCTGACCCGGCGTGTCTTGAAGTTTAGGCACGATACCCGGAAGGGTGACGGGCGTTCCGTCGTCCAGCGTGCCCTGCAACAGCATGTTCCGCGCCTGATAATGCGGGTCGCTGGCGATGTCGGCAGCATCGTAGATCTTGCCTGCCGGGATACGTGCTTCGTTGAGCGCCGCAAGCACTTCGTCCATCGAGCGTTCGGCGGTCCAGGTCGAAATGGCCGCATCAATGCGTGCCACATGCCTGACCCGGCCGTCGTTGTGCTGAAGCTCGGGGTCACTGGCCAGGTCCGCGCGGCCGATCTTTTCCATCAGGCGCCGGAAGATACTGTCGCCATTACCCGCGATCAGCGCGTACTTACCGTCATTGCAACGGTAGGCATTGCTCGGAGCGATACCTGGCAGGCTGCTGCCAGCCGGCTCCCGAACAGTGTCGAATACCGAATACTCGGGAATCAGGCTTTCCATCATGTTGAACACTGACTCGTACAACGCGACATCTACCTGTTGCCCGTCGCCGCCATTCTGCTCGCGGTGACGAAGCGCCAGCAGAATACCGATGACGCCGTGCAGTGCTGACAACGAATCACCAATCGATACGCCGACACGCACAGGCGTGCGTCCTGCCTCACCCGACAGGTGCCGCAAACCGCCCATGGCCTCGCCGATCACGCCAAAACCCGGCCGGTCGCGATACGGGCCGGTCTGCCCATAACCAGACACGCGCAGCATGATCAGTTTCGGATTGAGGGCGTGCAGCACTTCCCAGCTCAATCCCCAGCCTTCAAGTGTGCCGGGACGGAAGTTCTCGACCAGTACGTCGGCATCCCGGATCAGCCGACGCGCCACTTCCTGCGCTTGAGGCTGGCGCAGATCGAGGGTCACCGACTGTTTGTTGCGGGACTGCACCGCCCACCAGACGGACGTGCCGTTATGCAGCAAACGCCATTTGCGCAGAGGATCGCCGGTCAGCGGCGGCTCGACCTTGATGACCTCGGCACCGAACTCGGCGAGGATCTTCGCCGCGAAAGGCCCGGCAATGAGCTGACCAAGCTCCACTACCTTGATGCCCTGAAGAGGTAGGCTCATGACACGTCCGTTCTTGTTGGGAGGTAGAGGAATGATCTGCGCAAATGCGCTGGATGGAAAGCCGGACGGTGCGCCGCCAGACCTGACCACCGTAAAAAACCCCGCACCAGGCGGGGTTCATTGAATCAATTACTGCAGGCCAACTGGAAACTCATCGAGGAATCACCCGAAGCACCCCGTTTACCAACCATAAGCCCTAATACATTGACCTGCTCTGTCGTTGCAGCGCCGCCCAACTTGGCGTGTCCGTAGAACAGCCGCTCATGATCACTGGTATCAATGGAAGATACAGAGCAGAAACCTGGAGACTTTTCAAACTGCCCTTCCTTGAAGAACACCTTATAAGTAGCGAAGTAGTCTTTTTGGCTGCTGTAACTTACAGACTTGATCCATGGGGACGACCGAGCAACGACATTGCCATGCTGGTCGATGGTCGCCGTGTGCAGTTCCGGCATGGCCAGCGCACTTGCAGAGAGGATCAAGGCGGCGGTGCCTGCAAGCAGTTTAAAACGATTTTCCATAGTTATCCCTTCACTCAATATAGTATTAGCTCACCTGAATCAGGCGGCCGATTTGGATTAATTATTTTGAGTACTCGACAGACATGACTGATGTCTGAATACCCCGTCAACCCATTCAGCTAATACCAGCAAAGAAGATAAATCAAGCATTCACCGAGACTAACTAACAAGTCTGGTTTTAACTTCAAAAATTAAGGAAATTACTTACATCCGCGAAGAATAATTCCTACATAAGTTTAATAAAACTGCCGCGGGGGCATTGCAGGAGGAGGGTTAGATTTCCAAACGACAGAAAGCAGAAAGCCCGCACTAGGCGGGCTTTCTGTTTGCTTCAAGGAGTTCAAGGGCCTTGAAGCGGAATATGGCGCAGCGGACGGGACTCGAACCCGCGACCCCCGGCGTGACAGGCCGGTATTCTAACCGACTGAACTACCGCTGCGCGTAACACTAAAAGCGAGTTTGGTGGGTGATGACGGGATCGAACCGCCGACCCGCTGCTTGTAAGGCAGCTGCTCTCCCAGCTGAGCTAATCACCCTTCACTCTCGGTGTGGCGCGCATTCTACGGAGCTACCTGTACTCTGGCAAGCACTTTTTTAAATAATTTTTATAATCCTTCCAAAGGCTTACAAACGCTCTGTACAGGGTTGGCCGCAGCGGCTGAGGAGCGAATAATGCCCGCCTTTGTATAGAAAGAGAGATTCACCTCATGTGGTTCAAAAACCTGCTTGTCTATCGCCTGACCCAGGACGTGCCTTTTGATGCCGAAGCGCTGGAGACAGCACTGGCGACCAAGCCGGCGCGTGCCTGCGCCAGCCAGGAGGTAGCCACCTATGGTTTCGTCGCTCCTTTCGGCAAGGGCGAAGACGCTCCATTGGTACATATCAGTCAGGACTTCATGCTGATCGCAGCACGCAAGGAAGAACGCATTCTGCCGGGCAGCGTCGTGCGTGACGCGCTCAAGGAAAAGGTCGACGAGATCGAAGCCGAGCAGATGCGCAAGGTCTACAAGAAGGAACGCGATCAGCTCAAGGATGAAATCATCCAGGCGTTCCTGCCGCGTGCGTTTATCCGTCGCTCCGCCACCTTCGCGGCCATCGCACCCAAGCAGGGTCTGATTCTGGTCAATGCGTCCAGCCCCAAGCGTGCCGAAGACCTGCTGTCGACGCTGCGTGAAGTGATGGGCTCGCTGCCGGTGCGTCCACTGACGGTCAATGCCTCGCCAAGCGCGACCATGACTGAATGGGTCAAGACCCAGAAAGCGGCCGACAACTTCTTCGTGCTGGACGAGTGCGAACTGCGCGACACCCACGAAGACGGCGGTATCGTGCGCTGCAAGCGTCAAGACCTGACCGGCGACGAAATCCAGCTGCACCTGAGCACAGGCAAGGTCGTGACCCAACTGTCGCTGGCCTGGCAGGACAAATTGTCGTTCGTACTGGACGACAAAATGATCGTCAAACGCCTCAAGTTTGAAGACCTGCTGCAGGATCAGGCTGAACAGGACGGCGGCGACGAGGCTCTTGGCCAACTGGATGCCAGCTTTACCTTGATGATGCTGACCTTCGGCGAGTTTCTGCCGGAGCTGTTCGAAGCGCTGGGTGGCGAGGCCGTCCCTCAGTAAGCGGCTTGCGCATGGTGTTTCCCGGTGAGTCCTGAAACAGCGCGAATGCTTTTCAGGGCCTTACCGGGCTCGCCCGGCCCGCAGTGACTTCCCCTGCCCTGCGCACACTCACCTCCCTTCAAAAGGTTCAGCGATCGGCAACCATGTGCCTGAGGCGTTCCTGAATCTTGCTTTTATACAGACGCGCCGGCTCGCCGCCCGCCGGGCGATGGTACATCCCCGCCGCGCTCACCCAATCACCGGTTTGCTGGTAATACTGGCGCAACAGCAAGGCAGCGCTTTGCAGGTTGTGGATCGGATGCAGCGCATCGCAAGGCTCGCGGAAGCGGGCACGCCCGATATAGCCCCAATTCTGCTGGGTGAGCCCGATATCCACTGCGTAGATGCCCTCTTCGACAATTGCCTTGTGCACGGCCTGGCAGGCCAGTTCACGGGTTTCGAAACGCAAGGGTTTGCCTTTGACGTTCAGGGTCCAGGGCCAGGGATAGAAACCGATCTGCAGGCGCGTGTTGCTCTCGGTCTGCGCTACCGCGTACAGCAACTGCTCGGGAACGCCGGCAGCCTCGGCCACTTGCCTATAGGCGGTGGGTGGCCTCGCCCAGGCGAGATCGGCCATGAAAAGACCGAGAAACACCAGCCAGGCACCGGCCTGACCCGTCCTTTTACAGCACCCGCGCCTCATGCCGGGAGAGCTGACATTCATAACGACTTCCTTGATGAAGAAGATGACGAACAGCAGGCATCAGTAACGGATGTCCGGCATGTTGTTCTGGTTATTGATGCGTTGTTGCTGCATCTGCTGGCGCAGACGCTGCTGCTCGACGATGCGACGCTGAACATTGCGCTGGTAGTTGAGCTGCTGTTGCCGTTGACGCTGCTGGTTCTGGCGACTGTTCTGCAACTGCTGGCGCTGCTGCTGTGCCGCCTGACATTGCGCAACCACTGTGGCCAGTTGTCGACGAGCATTGCCCGCGGCAATGCCGTCCTGTTCGGCGGTGGCCTCGGCCAGCCGCTGGCTCGCGGCGCTGTGGGCCTGAGCGCAGGCGCTCGGAGAAGGCCCTGCTGCCAGAGAAAGACACGGCAATCCCGCCAACACTATTGCCAGGTACAGCTTGATTTTCATGATCCTGTCTCCGCTTGCGTCACCGCACTTGAGCCTGTGTGGTCACAGCCTGCGAAAACGTTGCATGCCGCTGATCAATTGATCAGATCACGCCAGCCCGGATCGATATCCAGTGCAATGCCGGCCTCATGCACGGCGAACAGCAAACGATAGAGCGCGGCGCGGTCATCGACCCGACACAGTGAAGGAAAGTCGCCGATGGGATGGGGGAGAAACATCGTTGCCGGGAAGTCTTCCACCTTCAGACCTCCCGGACGAGGCCTGATGTCGTGGTCCAGAGGAACGATGCCGGCAGCATCATCGTCGAGGGCAGCCAGGATCATTTCGATGCGTCCGGCCATCTCGGCGCAGGCCGGATCGAAAGGTTCAGGGCTGTCACCCAGGCTGCGCCGGTACGCGGCATTCCATGCCTGGGTGTCGGCGTAGGTCGGCCCGCCATAGTCAAGCAGCGGGGCCAGCAGCAACAGCTCGTAACGAGCAGGTATGGCAGCGGGCCCGTCAGGCTCGGCGTTCAGTACCAGAGGCGCGCTGCCATGCCAGAGGCTCCACAGCTCAGGGCCTTCGCGACGCGCCTGAAGCGAGAGAATCTGCTGGCCGACGCCGAGGGTCTGCAAACTTTGTACGCCACTGCGCTCGCCCCCCATCGCCAGCAGGTCTCCACTGCTCAGCAACTGACGCAGATGGCTGTCGCTCAGTTGGGCTGCACGCGCAGTGGAAGAGGTCAATGGCAAACCGTCGGGCAACGCCGGCAGGCCGGGCTGGCTGAAACCCGCCAGGCCATCGATCTCGCACAGCAACTGCCCCCCGGCCCACAAACGGGCTATTCCGGCACCGCTGGCGCGCACGCCGAACACCAGCCGACGATGTTCGGCAAAGCGCTGAAACATCTGCGCATGGGAATCCGGCATCCCTGACCAGGCAGTCTTGCAAACCCGCTGAATGCTCTGATCAAGAGGATCCTGAACCGCCCTTGACGGGATGGCCTCGGACCCCGGCTGAACCTGACGAGGACGGCCAATCCTGAAGTTCGACATGCTCACCTCTCACGCGCGAAACCCTTCTGGCAGGCAGTCGCGCAACTGCGAACGGGCCCTGGAAAGCCGCGATCGAATTGTACCTATCGGCACACCCAGAGCATCCGCTGCTTCCTGATAACTGCCTTCGGTCTCGACCGTGATTTCCAGCGTATGGCGCATGACCGCTGGTAATACAGAGATGGCCTGGACAGTCTGCTGGAGGTCGCGATAACTCTCGATGTGGCCGAAAATATCCTGAGTGGGCTCAGCATGCGCCAGTTGCTCTTCGAACTCAACGTGCATGGGGCGCCGGTAAACCTTGCGGAAGTGATTGCGGATCAGATTCAGCGCTATACCGCAAAGCCAGGTTTCCGGTTTGCTCTGCTGCAGAAATTTGCCCTCTGCGTGCAGAGCCTCGACGAAGGTCTGCTGAAGAATATCTTCGGCATCTTCCTGATGAATGACGCGCTTGCGTATGAAGTTCTGCAGTTTCTGGAGTTGTTGTTGGGTCAACTGAGCGAAGCACGAGGTGCCGGATGGCGTGGGCAGCAGGCTCTGATTCATGGCATTCATATGAAGTATTCCCTTAGATCATTCGCCGTGAGCGCTTCACGGCGATGCTGAAGGTCCTATAGCGAAACCTGTGCCACCCTCCTGAATGCCTTTAAATCATTGTTATGAATGGTATTTTCAGAAAACGCAGGTCGCCTGCCCCGCAATCTTTTGCAAGCACTCCCGAAAAGCTCCGCAATATTTTGCAAAATCCGGATACAAGGCCGATGAGCGCCTTTTGCATGGAACCGGATAGCGCCTGCGACCACACAGAGGAGTGTTCTCCAGACGCGTATCCGGCCCATGTCCCTCGAACGTATCAATACTTTCCAGCCGACCACCGTCCAGACAGCGGCGCCTCAGGCTGCGGCTGCGACGACGGCAAAAGCCGCGGTGACCACGGTTCATCAACAGCACGAGTCAGCTCACTTGAGCCAGTTGATGAGCGCAGCCCTGGTCGCCACCGGCAAGTTATTGAGTCAGCGTGAAGTGGTTTGCGGCAAGCATGCCAACAGCCAGCCCATGAGCCTGCAGCAGCTGTTGCAGGGCATGGGCAATCATGGGTCGATGAATATCAATGCCCAGCTCAACAAGACACGCCAACTGCTGCGCCAGCAGAAATCGCTGAAGGAGATTCTCAAGGATCAGGGCGACAACCCGCTGCAGACGCATCTGCTGCTCGAGGAAATCAACCATCAGGCCAGAGAGCGAGGCGATGACAGCGAGGCAGAGCAGGCTCAGTCCTGTCTGGAGGCACTGGACGCCGAGCATGGTGAGGAGATTCGCAGTGGCCTTAGCATCACGCCGGCGCTGACTCAGGCCGTGAAGAACCCCGACCTGCGTGACAGCATGCGCAAGGTCTATTACGAGCACCTGATCAAGAACCCGTCACTGGGCAACTTCATCGAGGCGGTGCTGCACCTGTGCGGCGAAGAGCATTTCCTCAAGGGGCTGCGCGCCTTGCAGCAGGCTTTGGCGGACGACATTGCCAATCTGGCGCAGCTGCCTCAGGAGGGCAAGCTTCGCTCATTGATGGAAAGTCTGGGGTGTACCAGCCAGGTAAACAACCTGATGCATGGCTGCTCGGAGCTGGTAGGCCGCATGGCTGCCAAAAACCCGGCCATGACCCTCAGCACCATTATGCTGATGCGCCAGTTGATGCAGTTGGCCAAAAAGTCGATGAACGTAGTCGATGCCCAAAAACTTTCGGAACAAGCCGGCGGTCCTTCGCCCTCGCTGAAATTGACCTTTCTCAACCGCCTGCAAAAGTTGGTTGCCAACGTATGCCGTGACGAAAAGATTCTTCAGACCTCGTTGCGCAACGTGAAGCTGGTCACAGACGACCTGGTGCCGATCGAGCGCAAGGCCTTGCCTGATCGGAGGAGCCGCTCATGAATGCCGTGCTCAACGGTTTGACCCGGGTGGCCGTCGCCGCCTCGAAACGTTCGGAAGTCGCCGGTGCGATCATCGTCATCGGCATCGTCTTCATGTTCATCACCCCCCTGCCGACCGGACTGGTGGACGTGCTGATCGCGGTGAATATCTGCGTCTCCTGCCTGCTCATCATGCTGGCCATGCAGCTTCCCAAACCCTTGGCCTTTTCGACCTTCCCGGCCGTGCTGTTGCTGACCACCATGTTTCGCCTGGCACTGTCGATCGCCACCACCCGACTGATCCTGCTCGAGCAGGACGCAGGGCACATCGTCGAAGCCTTCGGCAACTTCGTCGTCGGTGGCAACCTGGCAGTGGGCATGGTGATCTTCCTGATCCTGACGGTGGTGAACTTCCTGGTCATCACCAAGGGCTCGGAACGGGTGGCGGAAGTCGGTGCGCGTTTCACTCTCGACGCCATGCCGGGCAAGCAGATGTCGATCGACAGCGATTTGCGCGCCGGGCTCATCAGCGTCGATCAGGCCCGTCAGCGGCGTGCGGACCTGGGCAAGGAAAGCCAGCTGTTCGGCGCCATGGATGGCGCGATGAAGTTCGTCAACGGCGACGCTATCGCAGGCCTGATCATTGTCGCGATCAACCTGATTGGTGGTATCTCGATCGGCGTGGTCCAGCACGGCATGGCCGCTGGCGACGCGATGCAGCTCTATTCGGTACTGACCATCGGTGACGGCCTGATTGCGCAAATTCCGGCGCTGCTGATCTCGATCACCGCTGGCATGATCATCACCCGCGTGCCCAACGAGGAAAGTGACGAGAACTCCAACATCGGTGGCGACATCGCCAAGCAACTGGGTGCACAACCCAAGTCACTGATCATCGCATCGGTGGCCATGCTTGGCTTCGCAGCCCTGCCGGGCATGCCGACCATGGTGTTCGTGGTGATTTCGATTCTGGTCGGCAGCCTGGGGGTTTTCCTGCTGCGCAGCCGCAACCCGAAACTGCAGCCTGCCGCTCCCCAGGTGCCGCCTGAACAGAATGGCGAGCGGGATATTCGTGAGTTTTTTCCCTGCCGAACCTTCCTGCTGCAGTTTCATCCGGATCAGGATCAGGCGCAGATCATCGCCCTGATCAGCCAGATACGCCAACGCCGCAACCAGCTGGTGGCGCAATTCGGCATCACCCTGCCCTCGTTCGACATTGAGTACGCCAAACACCTGGACACGGATGAGTTCCGCTTTCTGGTTTACGAGGTGCCAATGCTCAAGGCGACCTTCACCCAGGGCTTTCTCGCCGTGGAGCGTCAGTTGCTGGCGGCCGAACCGATCCATGCCCTGCCGGGCAGCGTGGCCCGCGAAGAAGGCGATCTGCTCTGGATACCTGCCGACGACCCGACACTGCAGGACGCCGAGCTTTATCCCAGTACTTCGAGCGATCTGATCGTCGATCGCATGTTCCGCGCCATGCAAGCCTGCGGGCCGCAGTTCATCGGCCTTCAGGAAAGCAAGGCGATCCTGAGCTGGCTGGAGCGCGACCAACCGGAACTGGCGCAGGAGATGCAGCGTGTATTGCCCCTTTCGCGCTTCTCCGCAGTGCTGCAGCGTCTGGCCAGTGAGTGTGTGCCGTTGCGCGCCATTCGCCTGATCGCCGAGGCACTGATTGAACACGGCCAGCATGAGCGTGAAGTGGGTGCGCTGACCGACTACGTGCGCATCGCGCTGAAGTCGCTGATCTTCCACCAGTACTGCGGTCCGGAAGGTTTGCAGGTGTGGCTGTTATCGCCGGAAAGCGAAAACCTGATGCGTGACAGCCAGCGTCAGACCCAGAACGAAACTTTCTTCGCCCTGCCCGCCGAGGCGAGCCAGCAACTGGTCGATCAACTGACAGAGGCCTTTCCGCGTCGCGCTCGCGACAGCGCCGTGCTGCTGGTCGCACAAGACCTGCGCAGCCCGTTGCGCACGCTGTTGCAGGACGAATTCCATCGAATTCCCGTGCTGTCCTTTGCCGAACTCAACAGCACAGCCCAGGTGAAGGTGCTCGGCCGACTGGACCTGGACGACGAATTGCAAAAAACCATCGCCGACGAAAACGCGGCATGAGTTTGCTTAACCGATCGAGGAGTGAGTGATGTACGAGTTACGCGTATTGAACGGCTTGCACCGCGGTGCGGCCCTGCCACTGATTGGCGATCACTGGCTGGTCGGCAGTGACGAGCAGCACGACCTGCTGCTGCAGGATCCCGGCATTGCCAAACGCCACTGCCGTCTGACGCGTGATGGCGAACACTGGCGCCTGGAAGCTGAAGACGGCTCGCTGATCGACGACAAGGGCCAGTCCTGCGACAGCCTGACTGACCTGACAGAGGCCCAGACATTCCAGCTCGGCACTGTGCAGTTGAGCATCATGTCCAGCTCGTCGAACTGGCCTGCCGTTAGCGAACCTGCGGCTGCGCCAGGTGCACCGACCGATGAGCCGACGGCAGAAGCGCAGCAAACCCAGGAGCCGCCGAGACCGGCCAAACGCCCTGCGCTGCACAAGCGACTGGCGATCGCCGGAATCGTGGTCACCCTGGCGGGCAGCGCCTGGGCCCTCACTAGCCCGGCGCCGGTGATCAGCACCGCCCGTGCGCCGGTGCAGGAGAGAGAGCCGCAGGCCCTCAGCGCAACGGATACCGTCGAAAGGCTGCAGACCATGCTCAGGGAGCGCGAACTGCGTCATGCGGTCAGCGTGAACAGTGTTTCCGAGGGGATCGAATTGCGCGGTTCATTGACCCCGGAGCAACTGGCGCTGTTCCGACGCATGCTCGAACGCTTCAATCAACAGGAAAAAAGCGCAGTCGCGGTGCTCGACCACGTCAAACCGTTCGGCCGCAAGTTGCCTTTCGACATCGTGCAGATCGCCAGCGGCAAACGGGCTCACGTGGTGCTGGCCGATAACCGCCGGTTGTTCCTGGGCGATGAGGTGGACGGCCTGCGACTGACCAAAATCGACAAGAATCACGTCGAGTTCGATGGCGACGAGCACTACGAGGTGAAGTGGTGAACCCGGGACTGGCCAGCGCTGCGCCCCTCGCCGAGTGGGCCGATGCCTGCCGTGGGCGTTTGAACAGTCTCAGCCCGGTGGTGGTCAGCGGACGGGTCAGTGCCGTCAACGGCATCCTGCTCGAATGCCAGGTGCCTGCTGTCCGGATAGGCGATCTGTGCCGCGTATACAAGACCGGCGGCGAGTCGATGCTGGCGGAAATCGTCGGTTTTACCGAAGACTGCGCCCTGCTCAGTGCACTGGGCACGCCCGAAGGCATCGAGCAAGGCGCACGGATCGAGCCATTGGGCGTCAGCCATTCGGTGAGTGTCGACGACAGCCTGCTGGGCAGCGTGCTGGACGGCTTCGGACGACGTCTGGATGGTCAGGGAGACGGTGCCTTCGCCTTGCCCGGCGAGCACCGCCCTACCCAGCCGGTGATTTGCGACGCCATTCCACCCACCCAGCGGCCACGTATCGTCGATGCAATGCCTACCGGCCTGCGTGCCATAGACGCAGCCATCACTCTGGGTGAAGGCCAGCGCGTCGGCCTGTTCGCAGGCGCGGGGTGTGGCAAGACCACACTGCTGGCCGAGCTAGCGCGCAATATGCCCTGCGATGTAATCGTCTTCGGCCTGATCGGCGAGCGTGGTCGCGAACTGCGCGAGTTTCTTGATCATGAACTGGACGACGAACTGCGCGCCCGCTCGGTGCTGGTCTGCGCGACCTCGGACCGCTCGAGCATGGAGCGCGCGCGCGCAGCCTTCACCACCACGGCCATTGCCGAGGCCTACCGACAAAGCGGTAAACGTGTGTTGCTGCTTATCGATTCCCTGACCCGGTTCGCGCGGGCCCAGCGCGAGATCGGTATTGCAGCGGGTGAACCCCTCGGCCGCGGCGGCCTGCCGCCGTCGGTTTATACCCTGCTGCCGCGCCTGGTCGAACGTGCCGGCCGCAGCGAGCAAGGCTCGATCACCGCGATCTACACCGTGCTGATCGAACAGGACTCGATGAACGACCCGGTCGCCGATGAAGTCCGCTCGCTGATCGACGGGCACATCGTGATGTCACGCAAGCTGGCCGAGCGCGGTCATTATCCGGCCATCGACGTGCAGGCCAGTCTCAGCCGTATCACCAGCAGCGTCACGGACCGCCAGCATCAGCGCGGCAACGTCACCCTGCGCCGCCTGCTGGCGGCTTATCAGCAGGTGGAAATGCTTCTGCGGCTGGGCGAATACACGCCTGGCAACGACGCCATGACCGACTGCGCAGTGCAACTGCATGAGCAGATCAACGGTTTTCTCCAGCAGGAGTTGCGCGAGCCTCAGGCGCTGCAGGACACCCTTCACCAACTTTATGCGCTGATCGATCATGCGCCGTAGGGTCGCGGTCGAGGAAGCGGCACCCGATCCAGACCCGCAACGTGACGCGCTGGTCGAGGTCGTCGCGTTGCTCACACCGCTGCGGGAGCGGCGCAAAAACAGCCTGGAACGCCGCTGCCGGGAAGAGCAGGAACAGATCAGCCGAATGCAGGCTGCCATCGAACTGGCCGAACAGGAGTGTGTTGAAGACCTGCGCCAGCAGAGGCAGGAACGCAAGGCGCTGGCGCTGCAGTGCGAGGGCCAGGTGATGAGCATCAATGGCATCCAGCAATGGCAACAACAGGAGCAGCAGCTCATGGACCGCCAGACCGAATTGCGCCTGCATACGCAACGCCTGAACCTGGAACTCGAGAACCAGCAATTGCGGGCGACAGAAGTGCAGACCGAACTGCGCGCCAGCCAGCGAGCCCTGGAAAAACTGGCCTGCCTGCGTGAAACCCTGGCCTAGACGATCTGCTACAGGAGACGAAATGAACCTCAACAGCCCCGTCCATCACCTGCTCGATCACCGCCAACCTTCAGTGCCGGAACGCCAGGAAAGCAAACGCGAGCCTGCCCGCGACACCCCTCGGCCGCAAGGTTTGCCTGCACGCCCGCAAGGGAGAAACAACGAGCCCGAGCGCCCTCGGGAAGCCCCCTCGAGGGAGGCCGGAAAAACCCGGCACGGTGAGTCCGAGCGACTCGCCGACGGATTGTTCTTTGAGCAACTGCTGGCTCCGCCGGGCGGCATGAATGGTCAAGGTCAAGGCGGCTCACGAGGGCAGTCGTTCATGGGCCAGACCGACACGGCTGGTCTGGCCGGTTTCGCCGGGTGGAATCAATTGGTCGATGACCTGGCCATGCGCCTGCCGTCGGGCTCCGGCCAGTCTCTCCAGGCCACGCTGTTCATGCCCAACCTGGGACGCATCGGCCTCAATGCACGCAATCGCTCGCCACGCGGCTGGGACATCGATCTGGACTGCGCCGAGGCACATGCCGCCGAGCACCTGCGCCAGCAACATACGCGCTGTCAGGATGATCTGAGCCGGGCACTCTGCCAGCCGGTCAACCTGAGTGTTCGCCATGAGGGGCGCGCATGAATGCCCACGCCTTGCCGCTGCGGCGCCTCAGCCATGCCCAGGTGCGCATCGCCCGGCGTCTGGCAGGCGAACCCTGGATGGATTTCAGCGTCTCCGATCAGCCGGGACGCATGACCCTCAGAACCAGCCGCCGTGCCCCTGCCAGCACACCCATGCACTGGTTCGACTGCGCGCTGGGAAAGATGGGGCTCAGCGATGCCCAGGCTGTGCTCGGCGCCTGGTCCAGCACCCCCGCCTTCATAACCGCCGACAGCGCCGAAAGCTGGTTGTGGCCCTTGTACAACGCCGGGCTGTCAGCAGAGCTGGCCAATGTGCTGGGCGCCCTGCAGCCATCGGCCTCGCCTGAACAGCAAGAGGAGAAGTTCGAATACTGCGAGCTGACCCTGCAACTGAGCGCCGGACGCCTGCACAGCGTACTGGCACTCCCTGCGCACGCGCTCGCCGACTGGCTCGAGCAACCCGTATGGAACGTAAATCCACCACTCGACCACTCAGGGTTGGCACTGACGTTCGCAATGCGTCTCGGACGCCTGAGCCTGCCCTGGCAAGCGATCGAAAGCCTGCGTCCGGGTGACGTGCTCTGCCCCGGCGAAGCCGATTTCGACACTGCCGGACATGGCGCGCTGGTCATGGGGCCGCGCCACGTTCGGGTACGTATCGTTGAGCACGCCGAACGCCTGCAACTGGAAGTTTTGCAAATCGAGGAGAGGACGGTGACAGACCGTGATGAGCTGGATCAACCGATCAGCGAGGCCGCCGAGACATGGGCGCACGATGACGCGCAGGCCGATGACGCCTATGCGCAGGACGCTTATGGGGCTGATGCCTATGAGGAAGACGCCGGCCTTGACGATGACCGATACGAAGACGATGCGGTTGAAGACGAGGACGGTCATGAGCATCACGCCGACCCGCACCCGTCGTCCGGGCCTGTGTCTGAAACACCAACCGGGGCTTTCAATGATCTGGCGCTCCCGCTGACGCTGCGCTGCGGCCAGATCAACCTGACCCTTGGGGAGCTGGCGACCCTCGTGCCGGGTACGGTACTCGAAGTGCCAGGCATCAAGCCGGGGCTGGCCGGCCTTTACTACGGCGAGCGGCGGTTGGCGCAGGGTGAGCTGGTGGACGTCGAGGGGCGACTCGGCTTGCAGATCCTTCAGGTGGACGAGCGCGGATGACGCTTAATGACACGAACCCGATCATGCTGGCGCTCTTTCTCGGAGCGCTGTCCCTGCTGCCCTTCCTGCTGGTGGTGTGCACCTCGTTTTTGAAAATCGCCTCGGTCCTGCTGATCACTCGCAACGCCATCGGCGTGCAGCAAGTGCCGCCGAACATGGCGCTGTATGGCATCGCCCTGGCCGCCACGCTGTTCGTCATGGCTCCGGTGTTCTCCGAGATCGCGACCATCGCTCAGGACAATCCGCTGCAACTGCGCGACACCCGCGACCTGACCAGGAGCGCCAAGGCCCTGCTGGCACCGCTGCAGGCGTTCATGAATCACAACGTGGACCCCGATGTGCTGACCCATCTGCACGAAAACGCTTTGCGCATGTGGCCAAAGGATATGGCCGATGCCGCGAGCCGTGGAGACTTGCTGCTACTGATCCCGGCGTTCGTGCTGTCCGAGCTGCAGGCAGCGTTCGAGATCGGGTTCCTGATCTACATCCCGTTTATCGTCATCGACCTGATTGTCTCCAATCTCCTGCTGGCACTGGGCATGCAGATGGTCTCTCCGATGACCATCTCGCTGCCGTTGAAGATCCTGCTCTTCGTGCTGGTCAGCGGCTGGACACGCCTGCTCGACAGCCTCTTTTACTCCTATATGTGAGGGTACGATGGAAGCCTTGAACCTGTTCAAGCAGGGCATGATTCTCGTCGTGCTCCTGACCGCCCCGCCACTGATCGTCGCCGTTGCCGTCGGCGTGCTGACCTCGCTGGTGCAGGCGCTGATGCAGGTCCAGGACCAGACCCTGCCCTTCGGCCTCAAGCTGTTGGCGGTGGGGCTGACCCTGGCAATGACGGGCCGCTGGATAGGCGTCGAGCTGATTCAATTGACCAACCTGGCGTTCAACATGATTGCCCAGAGCGGCAAGGGCTGATCATGTTCGACGCCCAGTTCGCCTATGAACTGTTCAATGGCATCGCCTTGTCGATGGCGCGCCTCTATCCCTGCATGTTTCTGGTGCCGGCCTTTCTGTTCAAGCATCTCAAGGGCCTGCCGCGCTATGCCGTTCTGGCCGCCCTGGCACTGATTCCAGCTCCCGGCATCGGTCAGGAGCTGAGCCGTCTGGGCGAGTCGTGGACGGGCATCTTCTTCCTGATCTTCAAGGAAATGGTCCTCGGCACCCTGATGGGGCTGGTGCTCTATCTGCCGTTCTTCCTGTTCAGCGCCGTGGGTGTGTTGCTCGACAACCAGCGTGGCGCGCTGACCGGCGGCCAGCTCAATCCGGCACTGGGTGCTGATGTCACACCGTTGTCGCAACTGTTCGAGGAAACCCTGGTGATGCTGCTGATCATCATTGGCGGCCTGCCGCTGCTGATGCAGGTGATCTGGGACAGCTATCAGATCTGGCCAGCCACCAGCTGGTGGCCAGCACTGCAGGCACAGGGCTTCGAGGTGTACCTGGGCCTGGTGAACGACACCTTTACCCATTTGCTGCTGTATTCGGCACCGTTCATTGCCTTGCTGTTGCTGGTGGAAGCCGCCATGGCGCTGATCGGGATCTACAGCCCGCAATTGAACGTGTTCATCCTCGCCATGCCGGCCAAGTGCGTGATCGGTCTGGCGTTTCTGGTGATCTACCTGCCCACCTTGCTGGATCTGGGTACCGAGCGCCTTGAACTGCTGCGCGACGTGCGGCACACGCTGCTGCTGATTGTTCCGGCACCTCTGGAGCCTGCGCCATGAGTGAAAAGAATCAGGACGCTACGCCCAAGCAGATTCGCGACGCCCGCAAGCGCGGGCAGGTCGCCCAGAGCCAGGACTTGCCCAAGCTGCTGATTCTGGTGGTAGTCAGTGAGATCACGCTGGGCATGGCCGATGTCAGCATGGAAAAACTTCAGTCGCTGATCAAGCTATCCATGACGCGCATGGATCAGCCCTTCCTGCGTACCGTTGGAGAAGTGGTGACCCAGGGTGTCTGGCTGGTGGCGGCCTTCGCAGTACTCAGCGTGGGCGTCGCCATGCTGATGAGACTGCTGGGCAGCTGGATGCAGTTCGGCGTGCTGTTCGCGCCCGAAGCGTTGAAGCCGAGCATGGAAAAACTCAACCCGTTCAGCCACCTCAAGCAGATGTTCACCCTGCGCAGCCTGACCACGTCACTGTCCGGGATCATCAAGGCAGCGATTATCGCTGTAGTGATGTGGATGATCGTCGAGCCCGCGCTGGGCACTCTGGTGAGCCTGGTGCACAGCGACCTGGTGACGTTCTGGCATGCACTTTCCAAACTGTTCCACCAGATTCTGCGAGTCACGTGCGGGATCCTGCTGGTACTCGCCGTCGCCGACTTTGCCATTCAGAAATATTTCCACGCCAAACAGCTGCGCATGAGCATGGAAGACATCAAGCAGGAATATAAAAACTCCGAGGGCAACCCTGAGATCAAGGGTCACCGTCGCCAGCTTGCGCACGAACTGCTCAATCAGGCACCCAAGGCCCCGCCAAAGCCGGTCAAGGACGCCGATGTGCTGATCGTCAACCCAACCCACTACGCGGTGGCCCTGTATTACCGACCGGGCGAAACCGCGCTGCCGCGCATTCACTGTAAAAATATCGACGCAGGCGCCCTGGCGCTGATCGAAGAAGCCAAGCGTGAACGCATACCTGTCGTGCAGTGCATCTGGCTGGCGCGCACGCTGTATCGCGTCCCCCAGGACCGTTTCATCCCGCGTGACACCTTGCAGGCCGTGGCGCAGATCTATGGCGTGATCAAGCAACTGGACGACGAAGCCAAGCGTGAAGTCATCCAGGCCAACGACATCGATATCCTCTGACACCGCCTTGCAGGATTTATCAAGAACCCTTTTCCAGAGCCTCTGGAACCACTCTCGGCCTTAAGGCCACACAGATGTTCGGCTCTGCAAATGAGTATTCCAGGTATGGTCAACTTGAATCCGCTCTCATTCCGCACGCATGGTCAACCTCATGCGGTAAAAGAACAGCAGCCCGATCTGCACAGCCAGAAAAAGGCCCCGCGCCTCAATCAGATCCAGGATGGCTCATCGCGAGTACGCCTGGCGAACTCTCTGGTGAAGGCCGGCAGCAAGCTCACCAGCGCATTCCGTGCAAGCCAGCGCAAGGTCGACAAAAACGAACAGCGCGCCTGGCACGAGCCTCTGATGCGCCCGCCGCGAGACCGCAGCGAGAACGGCCTGCAGATGGTCAACTCCAGCGCGGCGCACGCAATTACCCAAAAGCTCAACGCCGAAGGCAAGTACGCAGACGTTCGGGCATTGCTGGCTCATGAAACAGGCACCGATGTGCGGGGTTACCTGATGCGCGATCAGGATAATCATTACCATCAGGTGCAACAGAGTGCTGCACTGATCAGCACGTTGAAATCGTCGATGCCGATGAAATGGAGGCCGGACCCGGCTGGCCGGGGGCATCAGGCTGAAAGTACCGGCATCTATACCGACCGGCGTAATCGCCAGTTCACCCTGCATGGCCGCACGGTGTACGCGTTCGATAAGAACACACAGCGCTGGGTACCTGATCAACCGTCCCAGGATGACATCTCTCGCCTGTCGCTGGACCTCAACGGCGATCTGAAACGTTACCGCCACAAGGACGACGTGCGCGACCACAGCGCGACACAAACCCATGAAGCGAACCTGATGCGCAATGGCAAGGTGCAACTGGCCGAGAAAACGTATCAGGGCAAAAGCTGTGAGGCACTTCTGCGCAAGGCCAATGGCGAGCCCATTGATGTCAAGCGCGTGGGACTGCTGCCAGCCACCAACGGACGAGCGACCCTGTTCGTCCTCGACAAGGATGACGGGCTTTATCACCTGCATATGCCCAAGGAGCTGGAGCCGAAGGACGAGTTCAAACTGCAGCGCGTGAAACTGCACTTTGATCAGGCCGTCGGTGCAGAGGCCGCCGACAAGGCGGCCGTCGAGGGATTCATCGCCGACGGCGGCACACTCAAAGCCGTGATACGCGACGGTATGGGTCTGCGTCACAGTACTCGACTGCACCAGCCAAGGGTCATCCCCGATGCAGAAGAAGTGCAGGCCAGAATCGAGCCGGGCTGGCGGATAAGCAAGCAACTGCACCTGCTCAATAACAACGGCCTGCCCGATCGCATCAACGCGAGCGACACCCAGATCCGCCTGCACAACGGGGCAGCGCTGGGGTTGAACAAGGCCGGCGAGCTCTGCGGGTGGAACGAGACCACTCAGCAGTGGGACAAACTGCATACGCATGGCGTCAGTGATCTGGTGCTGGGCCTGGACGACAAACCCTATGTGATCCATAAACACGCACCCAAGGCTCTCGATGTCAGTTTCGCTCAACCCAAGTTGAAACTGGGTAACGAGGAGCCGGTGGCACTGGGACGCTCGACCTCTGCGGAACTGGGTAGCACCTTGAGCGAGGAGCCGGTCAGTCATTGTGCGGTGCTCGACGACAAGCACTTCGCCTTGCTCACCCGCCCCGACAGCACTGCTCCCGCTGCGCTCAAGGCAAGCCTGGACGGCCTGAGTGTCGATATTCCCGCCCCGCGTGATGCCAATGGCAGGCCGCTGCCCATCAACAGTCTGGCGCTCGATCAGGCAAAACACCTGTATGCATCGGCCGGTGGCAATCTTTACAGGCTGCCCCATGACCAGTGGACGCAGAGTCAACACCGAGAAACAGCGGCGTGGACGCCAGCCGGATTGCAGGCCGGCTCTGCTGGCAAGACAGCCCCCACCTCGGCGCAGGCTCTGGAAAGCATTGCCGAGGAGCCTTCGCACGCCCCCACCGACGTACTCAAGGACCAGGTCAAGGCAGTTCTGGCAAAACAGCCTGGCATGGCGCTGAGCGAAGCCGAGCTTTCCCGGGCCCGAGTCACCATCGGCAAGGTCGAGATGGGTCCGAACAAGCGGCCGGTGTTCGAGGTCAGGCTGCAACGTCCACGGCTACAGCCAAGCGGGCAGGAAACGCCCCTGGCCCGCGAGGCGCGTGTGGGCCTTGCGTCAGATAGCGGAGCCACGAACACCAACGCCGCAAAAAACCGCCCTTCAGTATCTACCCACACACTGGAACTGTCTTATGACCGCCTCGGCGCGATCAGCCTGCGGCCGACCAAGGCTCAGTCCAACCCGGCGGCCAATACCCAATGGGAAATGATGCAGGCGCGCAACCACCGCACCGGCAAGATTGGCAATGCCAATAGCTCGTCGACCACCACGATGCTTGGCTCCACCACCGATAATGCGCGCGTGAGCAGCGGGAACATCTTCAAGAACGCCAATGAAGCGTTTCATCGAATGGGGGAATCCTACCAACACCACTTCCATCCCGTTGAAACGCACAGGGCCAATGCCCAGGACCTCAAGCGGGCTTATCAATCAGGCGACAAGGCCAAAGACCGCTTCAAGAACGCGCTCAATCATATCGCAACCTCCGGTGCGCGGAGCCGTGCGGGGCTCAACCCGTTCTATCAGGAATCACAACGACTCTACGAAAGTTTCGATAACCCAACGGCCATGATCGGCAAACCGCCGCTGGACCCACGCATTGACAAACTCAAGACTGGCAGTCAGCCACAGGGCCGCGCGGGCGAAGAAAAAGCGCAACTGCATAAACAGATCAAGGCATTACGCGAGAGTGTCGAGGACAGCAGCTACCAGGCCATTGTGCGTCTGGGGCAGATTCACGAGTTGCTGGACGAGCGCGGCGTCGCGTTGAAGCCTGTCACTCGCATGCCCAACGCCAACGGCGGAACCGTGAGCGTGCTGAGCAGAGCGCTGAACGGCAGCGGGCTCGATAACGACAACAAGGCTCGGGCCAAGCTTCGCGAGCTGGTGAACATGGGCCTCAAGCTACCGGACCGCCGACTCGAACCGAGCCTCGACAACACCGGCCGCAGCAAGAGCCCCAGCAGCCTGCTGGAAGATCGCATACTGCTCGACGCACAGCTCCTGCATCAGATGGCCGACCTTCTGAGCAGAAATCCGAACGACGAAACGGTTACAGGCGGCCGCAATGACGCCGGCAAAAAAACCGGTGCCAGCTCCGCGCTGGATCAGTTGCAGGGTTTACGCATGGCGTACGAGAACAACGACATCAAGCTGTTCAGCGACAATGGCGTCGTCAGCCATACCGAGCTGGAAAAACTCCAGGAGGCCCGCGATACCGTGGCACGCGAGCTGACCGGCAAACACGGCCTGAAGTACAACACCACCCGCTCGTTCTCTGCGGACATGCACGCCATCGGTGACCACTTCGGCAACCTGAAAGCGGGCGATGCGACATCATTGCTGCGCAGCAAGGGCGCCACCTTTACCACACCTTCGCTGATCGTCCCGCTCACCCCTGACGGCGGTGGCATCTACGTCAATTTCGGCGGAGGACGCGAGCACGGCATCAGCCTTGAAACCGAAGGCGGTGAAAGCGCAACCACCTTGGGTTTGAAAAACAGCCACAGCACCAATGGTTTTCTAAACGTCGGTTACTACCACGCGCCTTCGGCGGTGGCGCACCGCCTGTTCGGTTCCGGTCCGACCGACAATCCGAGCAGAATCAGCAGCCTGTATAGCGCCGACGTCAGTGCCAAGGCCACCTACACCCATGCGATCGCAGGCTGGCTGACCGCCAGCAACGCCAGTATGGCCAATATCATGGAAAACCTGCTCGACCCGAGTGCTTCGCTGTCGGACCTGTATCGGCTGGGCCAGGACAAGGGCGGTTCGGTGGAAGAAAGTGAGCTGTTCCAGCAGACTCTGGGCGCCGGTGCGAGCGTGGACATCGGGCGTCTGAACCTGGGCGGCACGCTGCTGCGCAGCGAAGACGGTGGCGTCTGGAACGCGTTCCTGCGTGCCACCCTGGGCGTCAATGCCGAAGCCACGTTGCTGAATAATTCCAAGACCAGCGTGACCACCCATAAAGGCGAGGGCAAGGACGCCATCGCAACGAAACGGGCCCGTGATGTACTGCCAGGCGCCAGTGTAGGCACCTATTCCCGAATCGGTGGCGCCACCAATGGCATCGTCCACCCTGACGGGTACGCCAATAATATGGGAGTCAAAAACCATATCCTCGTTGGCCAGACAGTGTTGACCGATGCCTTCAGCGTGAGCTTTGCCATCGATCGCGCGAAGAACGATAAATTCACGCTCAACTTCAAGCCCGGCAAGGCGGTGACCACACCGCAGCTGCACGATGTTGAAAAAGCCCTGACAAAAGTGCTCAAGGACAAGGAGGTTGCACAGGCGGTGAGTGAACGGCAGGCTCTGCTGGACGAACTGGAGGGGTGTGCGCCGGCACCGGTAAACGTTCCGCCCACACTGACACCCGGCCCTCTGGGGAGCTTCAGTTCGCCCACGGTATCCACTCGACAACGACCGGCTGCGACCCGTCTGGATGAACTGAAACCCCTGCTACCCCGATTGAAGGAGGGCTTGCCCCGCCAGGCCAATCGGGTAACCGACTTGAAAGACGCGGTGGATGCCCTGCCCGCCCAGCCAACCGAAGCACAGCGCGATGCGGTATTGGCCCAGGCGCGCCAGTTGGCTGTCGATATGAAAGCCAACACGATGGCAGACGACACGACCGCCCTACAGGAAAAAGCCACCAAGGCCATCGCTGCGGGACAAAAGCTGGAGAAAACGGAAATGGAAGGCCACCTGGCGGCGCTGCAACGCGTAGTCAAACAACTTGAGCATCTGCCTCTGGAAAATGAGGCGCTCAAAGAGCTGGCCTACACCGTTCAGCAACTGGACAAGAACAACGAGCTGTCCAAATCCGGCGGACGCCTGCTGGCCTCAGGTGAACACAAGTACACCGCGACCGGGGTGCAATTGAACAAAGGTGGTCTGACCGGGGCTTCAGCGCCCTGGCGTGACAGGACCTCTGGCAAGAACGCCGACGAGATCGTCAGGTTCATCAACAAGCACCCGGTGCTTCAGGAGATGGCCAGACGCGCCGAAAACGAAGGCCCCACATCCATGGAGCTGGTTCTGGAACTCAAGCCCGGAACACTGGAGCACCTCGAGGCTGGCTTGAATGCCGGGGATCCGGATATCCAGAAAAAACTCGAAGCCGCGTTGCGTGACGACGAAAACATTCGCATCAAGAGTATGACCGTGTTGCGCAGCGCTACGCAGAGTGACGGCAAAGCCACGCCAAGCCTGCTGCTCAGCGCCAAGAGCAGTGCAGCGGTCAACAGCACGGTGGTTCTGGCTTCACTGGACTTCAAGTACAGCCATGATCAGGAACACAAGCCCGTCAGCGTGACACCGGGTGGTCTGCTGGTCATGCCATGGGTCAAAAAAGATGTACGCGACGACCTGGCGCAGCAAAACATCAAGATCAGGAGCAGCAATAACCGCAAGAATCTGCACAGCGCTCCGGCAGAGCCTGGCGAGAGCGCGATGGAACATGCCAGCGGCAGCGCCAATACCGGCAGTGGACCACGAGGCACAGGCGCGTTGTGATGGCTGCCGACGGCCGCTCTCGAGCGGCCGTCGGCATTCGCGTGGCCGCTGATCGCTGATCGCTGATCAAGCATGAAAAATCAATAGAGGCAGGAGAACGAAACAAGCAGGCGGGAGGTTGCGAGAGACAGGCGCGACGGGCTGCCTTTCGGCAGCACCGTTCGCCCGAAACGAGGTTAGTAGGTCGCCGGTTTTTGTTCCGACGGGTCGTTGGCGTAAGAGACTGAGCCGCCACTGGGCTGGCCGCTCATCATGTTCTTGATGGCGTCTACACCGCTTCCGGCCAATTGCTGACCGGCACCTTGAGCGACGTTGCGCATGGCATCCTGAGCGATCGGAGCCAGGGGACGTGCGATTGCAGCGAGTGCTTGGAGCATGGGGATTTCCTCTCTGGTTTATGAACAACGTTATGGTTTAACCGGTTGAAGGCACCTGAGCCGATCCGGCCGCAGGTTGAACCTGGTGGCCCGGAAAAGATCACGCGCGGCGTCAGGAGCGGCTGTTGTCCCAGCGCAACCCGAGCTGGAACGCCGAGCGCTCCTAGCGCACCAATATCTTGCGCAGGGTTCCGAGACGATCGACAAACCCCATGATCCATTGACAGAAGCTCAGCTCGTCAAGCCTGCCAAGGTCTTGCTGGGCGCACAGGCGCACGCTGTTCTGCGCATCCAGCGCCAGCCAGCATCCGCCCATCTGTTCAGGCTTGAAGTTGAGCTGCAGCAAACGCTCGTGAACGCCCGGGCCGGCTTGATCAAGATCGATACGTGCGTGTACGAACGCTACGTCACCGGGGGCCGGGACTTCGATGTTGGCCAATTCTTGGCCTTGCTCATCGGCCAGTGCACACAGGCCATTCTCGAACGCCAGTGGACTGCCAGCCTGAGCGGCCAGGGCCGCAAGCAGGCGATCTGCATGAGGTGTGCTCACAAGTTATGCTCCGTATCAGCTATGAGGAACCTGACGGGTCTCAATGACGCGACAGGCTCTTGCCAAGATGCTCCAGCCCCATCAGTTGCAATTGATGGGTGCTGATTTCATCCAGTGCGGCTCTGTCCAGCTCACCCGGCAGACAGCGCCAGATCACGAATTCACGACGTGAGTCCAGAAACAGAAAGTAATCGTGGTAGCGTTCCGGGTCATCGAAACGACGTTCAAGCGCCTCGCCAAACTGCGACGGGCCAAGGTTGTGCCAGTCGACCTGCAGGGCCAGCCCCCAGTCCATGCACTCACGGCGCGTACAGAACGACACGCCCGCAGCGATTTCCCAGATGGCAGGACGCCCTGCCACCACTTCGGCGTAGAACTGCTCCTTGTCAATATTACGAGTGGTCATAACTTTCAATCCTCCAGAGGCACTCGAGTAAAATCGACCTGTTCATCCCCCAGGCCGAGACCGTCGCGCATTTGCGGCGGCCACCAGATAACAACCTCACGGTTAGTGGAGGTTGGCCGATCACATGCCTCCCCGGTGCATCCGGAGTGACCAAAGGATGAGCAACCGGCCAATATCAAAACAGTGACAGCAAGTACCAGAGCCTTCATGGCTGGCGCACCTCCGCGGCAGTTGTCAGCAAGGAGCGGCGTGATGGCGCACCGCTGTTGACCTTGGGTGGTCGCAAGGCAATGAACACCTCGGCCTCGCCACCAGGTGGCACCCAGGCGTTGGGCCAGACACTCACACCCACCACGTAGCGCCCGCCACAACCGGCTTCATCGACGCGTTGCGGTTTGTCGGTGGTATTGCGCACCAGAGCCACTGCGATGCCGAACCCCTGATCGCTGGCATACCACTGGGCGCGACGCGGATCGAGCTGCAGCGCAGGATTGCCGTCACACAGTGTCTCCGGACGCAGCGGGATCGAAGCACTGGTGAATCCGGCAGGAACCGTGCCGCGGATCATTTCACTCAGGGCATTGCTGACCACGGTGCGGTTAGGCTGCTCGGCACCCTCGCGGCGTTCCTTGATCTTGTTCAGACGGTCCTGCACATGATTGGGATTGCCATAGTCGATATAACGCATCGGATTGACCTGATCACCGACCAGGCGCGGGGTAAGGATGAACAGCCGCTCGCGATTGGACTGGCCCCGCTCGCGTGCGGTAAACAGCAGCTTGCCCAGAATCGGAATGGCGCTCAGGTACGGCACTTTCTTCGTCCGCTCGTTATTTTCATAAACGTGGAAACCACCCACCACCAGCGAGGCTTTCTCGGCGATGACGGCCTGAGTGCTGACGTTGCCACGCCTTACCGATGGCTGCTCGGCGCGGATATTGGACTCCTCGATCTGCCCGTCCTCGATGTCGACGACCAGCTGGATCATCTGGTTCTTGGCACCGGACGCGGTAATCGAGCGGGGAATGACCTGCAGACTGGTGCCTGCGGTCAACGGCTGGAAGTTGGCGACCCGTTCGCCCACGGCTTCGAGAATCTCGGTCTGGCTGAAGTCGATCACTGCAGGCTGGTTTTCCAGGGTCAGCACCGATGGATTACCGATTACCGTGGCCGACCCGTTGCCTTCCAGGGCACGCAGCCCGGCAAAGAACTTGTCCTGATCCTGGACGAACATGGTTGAGCTGCGGCCGTTCTCGGCAATGTTCGCTCCGCCGCTGAAGTTGCCGGCGCTCAGCCCCCAGTTGCTGGACAGTTCGTCCATCTGGCTGCGGTCGACGTCGACGATGATCGCGTCGATTTCGATCACATTGCGCGGTTTGTCCAATTCCTCGACAAGATCCTTGTAGATCGAGCGGCGCTCGGGTGCGTCGTAGATCAGCACGGCGTTATTGCGTACGTCGGCCTCGACCCTGATATGACTGCGCGAACGACTGGAGCGCTGTTCATCTTCGCTCGGAGGCTGGTAATTCTGGCCGGCAAACTCGCTCGAACGGGAGTCATCGAATAACTGCGGAAAGTTGCTCGCATCAGCACCGAAGCCACCCATGCCTGCCATCGGCAGCGTACCGGAACGCAACGCATCGGCATTCAAGGCTCCGCCGCCGAGCGACGAGGCACGGCGTTCGAGCAGGTTGCGCAGCAGCGTGGCAACGCCATCGATTTTCAGGCTTTCGCCGCGATACTTGATCGGTCTGTCTGCAGCGTTGGCGAAGCGCAGCGGCAGGTAAATGACCTCCTGCTTTTCATCGCGGCTCTTCTGCTTCTTGCTGAAATCCTCGATCAGCTCGACATACTTGCGCGGGCCACGCACCAGCACCACGCCCTGCTCGGGCAACGCACCCCAGCCGAAACGCTTGTCCAGCAGGCCGACATCGGTCAACGCCTCGCTGAGGTCGTCCACGGATTTCTCGTCCACTTCAATACGTTTCGACTGCTGCTGGTCGAGTGGGCTGACATACAGGCTGTTGTTGTAAACGAACCATTGAAACTTGTGCTCAAGCCCCAGGCGGTCCAGAAAGGCTTCCGGACTTTCGCTGCGCATCCGGCCGTTTACGGTGCCGCTGATTCCCTCCGCCTCCAGCTTGACGCCAAAGCTTTCGGCGAAGTCGTTGAGCACCTGGCTCAGCGGGGCATTCTTGGCGTCATAGGCATACGGTGTATCGCGCCATTGTTCCGGTACAACTGCCAGGGTGGGCGTCGCCCAGAGCATCGCAGCCATCAAGGGCAGGCAGGTCCAGGCTGTTCTAGCCATTCATAAGTCCTCTGTGCAAAAGTCCCAGGCCCAGCGAAGCCTGAATGGCTGGTCGGCTAGCGGGTTGGCGGGGTGCCTGCTCGGCAAGTACCTGAATCCAGGCGGCTTGCTGATTGGCCAGGTTTTCTACCGTGGCGATCAGGGTCGAGGTGTCGGCATCGGCGTTCAGCCAGCGCACCAGACAGGCTCGCTGTTGACGGCTGTCGTAAGCGAGGGCAATAGGGTCGTCCCCCATCAGGCTGGCCTCGGCGAGGCGAAGCAAAGGTGCCAATTGCTCGTTTTGCATACCAATGCGCCCAGGCAACGCGACGCGGCAGAAGAAACCACCACGGTTCTGCACCTGGATGCTGACTCCGTCCACCCAGCATTCGAACAGCCCGCCAGCCTCGAGGCGGCAGGCTTCGAGCTGAGCGTACAGCTCATTGGAAGCCATCGAGCACCGTCTTGGTCAGGCTGTGCTTGACCTTGAACGCCTGGTTCATGGCGAAGTTGGCCGAAGAGGTTTTCATGGTCTCTTCAAAAATAGCCTGCATGTTCTCGACACTGGGGTCGTCGGCGGCGGCTTTGGTCACCGACTCATAGCTGCGATTGGCTCGCTCGTAGTTGTTGTCCAGCCGTCTTTCCAGGGCGTTGGTCGTCATGGCGCGTTCTCTCGAAAAAGGATGACAGTGATGAGTGGTCGCGCCGCGGAAAACGGTTCCGTGACCCGTCACATTGATCATTTTTTTGAAAGCTGCGTCACGCGGGAGCCGTTCAGGCAAGCTCAAGCACGCACGTGCGCAGGCGTTCCCAGTCGAGGCCGAAATCGCCCTGCTCGGTGCTCAGCAACAACGTGCCGGAAGCGAGGCCGGTATCACGCTCCAGTTGCCAATGCGCTCGGGGTTGGTGCTGCAGCCAGGCCTCGACGGGTTCATGCATGTCCACTGCACAACGCAAGGTGGCACGCACCGGCCGGGACTGGCTCTGGTCAAGCTGACGTACCAGCGCCAAGGCACGTTGTTCCTGGGGAAACTCGTCCAGCAAGGTCTTCAGGGTCTGGCTCAACAGGCCTTGTGCCTGCTCGACCAGCGCGTCGCGTTGTGCCTGACGTTCAGCCTCCCAGTCACCCAGAAAGGCATCGGCACGCGCCCAGAAATCTGCTTGAGCCTCGGCAAGCATGCGCTCGACTTCAACCTGGGCATCAGCGAGCAGCGCCTGCGCTTCAGCGCGAGCGCGTTGCAGATATTCACTGGCCAAAGCCACATCACTGAAACACTCACGACGCAACAAGGGCTGGGCCAGGCTGGGAAGGTTCGGGTCAAGGCTAAGCTTGCGGCGAATGAACATGAGGTTCCTCCAGAACTCGTTGCAACGCGGCACGCCAGAGCATATCCAGACGTCTGGGCTCGTTGCATGGCTGCGGCTCGATAGCCATCGCCATAGCCCGTGGCCATAACAGGCGCAGACGCTGCCACTGCTGCTCGCCACACCATTGGGCCAGCAATTGAAGAGGCTCAATGTGCTCGTCGGGCAACCAGCTGCCGGGACGCAGCGCCTTGGCAATACTGCGACACCAAGGGCGTAAATCGTCATTGGGCAAAGGCCGGGTGGCGCGCGCGGTACACAGGTGTTCAACGACCGCGAGCACCGTCTCTCGCTGCTCGCTTGCCTGAATAAGTCCCACGATCAGCGCATCGGGCAGCAGCGGACTGCTGGCCTGTACGCCAAACGCCGTACCCAGATGATCCGGGTGTAGCGATGAGAGCAGAACAAACTGGTCATTACTCAACTGACGCTCGCCCAGCACGCTGGACCAGCTGGGGTCAGCCCACTGCCAGGGGCGCAGCCACCATTGCAGCCAGTAGTGGGCCAGCGCCTGATTCATGTGGCGCGCTCGCCCGCTGGAACGACATCGGTCCCCGGCGCGGGGGGTGCAGAACGCCTGCCGAGAAAACCGAGCAACGTATGACGCAGGGCCGGACGCAGCCAGAGCGCCAGACCGGCGAGCAAGACAAAAATCCCCACAGCGAGCGCAACACTCCACGCCTTGAGCGAGCCAAGCTGCTGTTCGGGCACCAGAAACGGGCCGAAACTGACCAGTACCTGCTGCTCCTGGTACGCCTGGGCGTCGACAAACACCACCGAAAGTTTCTCGGTGTTATCCAGAGCGCCCGCCATACCCGGAATACTGCTGGACACCATGCGCCGGATTCTCGGCAACACCGTGTCCGGGTCGAGGCTGGCGGCATGCTTGATGAAAACTGCGGCAGAGGCCGGCTGCACTGGCTCACCAGGCGCGACACGCTCGGGCAATACCACGTGCACACGGGCAACGATGACCCCGTCGATCTGCGACAAGGTCGACTCAAGCTCCTGAGACAAGGCGTAGATATAGCGGGCCCGCTCTTCCAGAGGCGTGGAAATGACCCCTTCTTTCTTGAAAATTTCACCCAGGTTGGTACGCGTACGTCTCGGCAGCCCCGCCGCCTCCAGCACCCGCACTGCGCGGTTGATATCGCTGGCCGAGAGCAGCACGCTCACGCCTTCCTTGTTGCTGCGCTTGGTAGCCTCGATGTGCTTGCTCGAAAGCTCGGCGATCACGTCGTTGGCATCGTTCTCCGACAGCTTGCCGTGCAGCTCGATCTCGTCGCCGCAGGCGCTGAGTAACAGTACCAGCCCGATCATGCCCAGATGTCGCAGAAAATGCCTCATCAGCCCATCCGTCACTGCATGTTGGTGAGTTTGTCCAAGGCTTGCGAACCCTTGCTGATCATTTTTACCGACAGTGAGGTTTGCAAGTAGTAGGAGCTCAGCGCCCGGCTGGCCTCCATGAATTTCATCGGGTCCGAGTCCAGGGAGGCTTCACGAAGCGCCTTGCCGGCGTCCTTGGACATGTCCTCCAGAGACAGGGCCTTGCGCGTGAGCGGGTTCATCACCTGCTCGGAGAAGCTCCCCGCAGCCTCGGTGGGCTCGGTCTTCTGAAGAGCAGCCTTGAACCAGTCGGCATCGCCGCGAGTCGCGGAGCCCTCTTGCTCCTCCAGTTCCGGCTTGAGTGCCGCGGCGGAGGCCGAGCTGTTATCCAGTTTTCCAATCGACATATCGACCTCCGTCGCGGTTGTCAGCTAAACATTTTGTCCATGATTGATCCGGCGGTCTGCGAGGCATCCTGGCTCAGAGCCTGGCTCTGCGCGGAAGCCCCACCCTGAGTGCCGCCTTGCATCAGCTTGAGGAAGTCCTCGGCACTGAGGGTGACGCTCACGTTGCCGCCGCCGAAGTTTCCACCACCAGGACCGCCAGCCGATCCGCCACCGCCGCCTTCACCAGAGGAGATGGGCAAGCCACTGTTTGCCAGCATGCCCGACGATGACGCAGAGCCACTGGCAGCGCTTTGGCCCAGCATATTGATCGCATCCTGAAAGGCGCTGGCCTCGGCGCTGTTGAGCTTGAAGTCAGGATTGCCTTTGTCATCGACCTCATTGAGTTCGTCAGACCACGACTTGGTGTTGCCGTCTGCGTCATGCGGAGAACCAAACTCCTCGGGATGCTGATCCATGAACTGCGCAACCTCTTCGAGGATGGCTTTGTCCTTTTCGTCAAACGTGGCCCCCCCCGAATTGGAGGCTTCATCAGAAGGTTGCAGCAGGCTGTTGAGCTTTTCCTGAGCCAGGCCGCCAAGCAGTTTGGACAATATGTCTTCACCGCCTGCGCCGCTACTGCCGCCCACCCCCGCGCTGCCACCGAGCAGTTGCTCGATCATGCCGCTCAAGGCTTCCTTGAGTTCTTCCGGCGACATGTTCTGCACCGTAGAGGCGCCTGTGCCCTGCGCGGCGCCCTGCGCACCGCTGCCTGCGCCCATCTGCTGGAGCATCGAACCGAGGGCTTTTTCAAGGAAATCGGAGAGCATTTTGACCAGCGGGTTGTCGCTGTTGACCTGACCCTTGTCATTGGTCATCGACTTGACCAATGTGTCCAGCGCGGCATCCAGGGTCTGTGGGCGCTCACTTGCGCCAGACGCGTTCGTGCCGAATCGCGTCTGCGACTCGTTGCCGAGGCCGAACGACCGACTGTTATTTTCGATATTCATGGGGGAGATAGACATGCCTATACGTCCTCTGATGATCAGGCATACAAGAATGACGGCGGCGTCGTGGCAAACCTCGCAACAGGCTTGCCAAGCCGCCGCCAGACGCGATCAGTAGCTGATGGAGCCGACGTTCTGCGAGACGTTGTTCATGTGATTGATGTCGGCTTTCTGGACCATGCTCTGCACGGCGTTTTCAGCTTGTACCTTGACGCTTTCGCGACCGGCATTAGTGACCTTGGAGTCAGCTGCGCCCGTGGCGTCGGACAAGTTCTCGGCGTTCTCGGAGGAGCGATCGGTCATGCCACCGTCACTGCCCGCGGTCATCGCGCCGAACGCGTTGGAAGCACTGCCAATAGTGTTATTAATGGAGTTAAAAAGATTGCCCAACATAATGCACCTCAGCTTGTTGAATAGCGTGGGAGATTCAGGCCTGACACGGTTGGATCGTCAGTCCTGATCACTGAGTGGGCACGAGGAAGAAAGCAGTTCCACTTTTAACGAATTGATTAGTCGGTGACTGACGAATGAAGTCGTTGACGACGGCCCCCGCAGTGAGCGCCAGAGGCGCGCAACCATTGCAGATACTGGCTGCAGGGCCGGGATCGAAGGTTAAAACGGTATTGAGAACCGAGTCGGATAAAACGAGGCGTCAGGCTGAAAGGCTTTTGATGCGGTGATAAAGAGTGCGACTCGGGATGCCCAGTTCGAAACTGGCCGCTTCGACACTTTGCTGATGCCGCTTCATGGCTTCATCGATAAGAATCCGCTCGATGACCCGCAACTGCGCCTTCAACTGCAAGGGCTCCGGTGAACATGCCTGGGCCAGCGGCGCAAAGCCCAATACGAAACGTTTGGCACTGGACTTGAGCTCGCGGATGTTGCCGGGCCATGAATGAGTCAGAAGTTGCTGAGTCACCGCTGGCGTCACCACCGGTGCGGGACGCCCAACCAGCATGGCTTGCTTGGCCAGGAAGCGATTGAACAGCGGGATGATTTGCTCGCGACGCTCGCGCAGCGGCGGCATCTGAATGCTGACCACGCTGAGGCGGAAGTAAAGGTCGCGGCGGAAAGTACCCTCTTCCACCAGTTGCTCCAAGGGACGTTGCGACGAGGTGATCACGCACATGTCCACCGGGATGAATTCGGTCGATCCCAGGCGCTCCACACCTCGGGTTTCCAGTACCCGCAGCAGCTTGGCCTGCAATGACAGTGGCATGCTGTCGATCTCATCGAGGTATAGCGTGCCGCCCTGAGCAGCCTCCACATAACCACTGCGTGATTTGCTGGCACCTGTATAGGCACCACTGACGACACCGAACAGTTCGCTCTCGGCCAGACTCTCCGGAATGGCAGCGCAATTCATCGCGACGAACGCTCCGCGTCGTCGCGACAGACGGTAAATCTGTCGAGCGAGGGTATCCTTTCCCGTGCCGGTTTCACCGACCAGCAACAGGTCGATATTCAACGGAGCCGTATTGGTAGCCAGGTACTGCAAGTCAACGAAATCGCCAAAATAGGCAATATCCTTCAGGTCCGCTTCGTACTCACGTCTATCCATGTGGGATACCCTCTTCGCACAAACGTCCGGTGTCTCGGCCTTATTGGTATATAATTTGCGCTTGACAAACTACAGAGGCCGCACAAGTAAAGTGATTGCATTTCTAATGACTTTCCTCTCCCTGTTACAACGGGAAGGCAGTCAGAGGGGATGCGGTATTTTCGAAAAGTCCGCTCATCCTAGACCTAGGCTTCACGAACTAAGTTCCCGGGAAGTTATAGTTAGCGCTTTTTTAATGCTGTTAAGCCCGTAAACACTGGCTTACTGCATGTGCCGACCCAGAGCCTTCAAGCACTCTAAAAACGACACTCACCTACTGTTTGCGACACAGCAGATCAGGGTGACTGTTAAAAGTGACATTTTTATGAATGCACTTCACACCAACAACTTAACTCTCATAATCATGTACGCGCATCACATTAACTGCGCCACCACTACTGTGCCATACGGTGTGAACCTGTTCAAAGTTTATAAACTACAAAATAGTATTGTTGCCCGTGAAAAGGAGTATTGGATCGCTCCACTAGTGTTGGCGTCGACAAGGCCATCGGGCAATAAACGCAGCGGTCAGGCCGACACTTGCCGGTTGGTCCAGCATCTGCAGATGCGTCAGCAGGTAGGCATTGACGGTTTGCACGACCTCACCGGCATCCACGCCCTCCTGACTGCAGAACAACAAGCCTGCATTCGCATCGTAAACACCCTGAACGTATCCCAACGCCTGCATCTGGCCGGCCGTCAATGGCCGTCCCTGCCGGATCTCGCGTAACGGTTGCTGCAGGTCGTGCCCGCTGAAAAAAGCGCCGTGGGCAGAAGCACACAGACTGGCCAGCACAAGCCCGCCGGCGAATCGCATCGAGCGCATCAAATGTTTATCGCCTGCGCTGCTGGCCACAGACCTTTCCGTACGCCCGCGCGAAGGCTTGTGCACGTACTGCGCACGGAAAAAACTGCCAGGCACCATCGGGTCGATCTCGTCGTGATCATGACGCTGTGTGGTCGAAGCCACCAAACCGGTTCCATGTTTTGTGCAAAGTTTTCTGAAACGCGTTTGCAAGGAACCGATTGTCCCTGCGCAGCCACACATCCCTTGCCCACTTCACCCGTGGGTCTTCAAGCATCAACCCC
Source organism: Pseudomonas sp. PvP027 (assembly GCF_017833005.1). Lineage (NCBI taxonomy): Bacteria > Pseudomonadati > Pseudomonadota > Gammaproteobacteria > Pseudomonadales > Pseudomonadaceae > Pseudomonas > Pseudomonas sp. PvP027. The sequence goes on from NZ_JAFIBK010000001.1 coordinate 1,606,018, forward strand.
TACCGGCAACCTCGAATACGCCCGCTGCCCGGCAAGCGGCCATCAGTGGGCTGGAGCACCGCCAATCGATCATCCGTTCGGAGAGAGCACATGAAATTACCTGGACTCAGCAGCTCGCCACCCAAAACCCCTGACGTCACACCGAATGCTACAAAGCCTGAAGCCAAGCCCAGCCCAGCCAGGACGCCAGCAAACCGGCCGACACCCAGAACAACTCCGGTAACGGCGGCAACAGCGCCACCGGCAATTTCAGTAACGTGGCTCAAGGCACAGGGTCATTGGCCAGCGGCAGTGCGTCTCTGTATCGCGCCGACCAAAGCAGTCAGAACCAGCCCCAGGCGACGCAGGGCAATCAAGGCGCTCAAGGCAGCTCTGGTGGCGTGAGCTATGGCAGCAACAGCGGTGGCTCGATACCGCCCTCTCTGCAAAACAACACCTCCAGTCAGCAGAGTCAGGGGCTGAGCGGCAGTGACGGGCTGTCGAAACTGCTCTCGCCACTGGCGAAGATGCTGGATAAAGTCCTCGGCACCATGCTCCAGCATTCCGGCGGTGGCTCAAGCATGCAGTACGTCGGCGGCAATGCCTCTGCGCAGAACAAACCCACCCCTGACGTAGAAATCAACATCCAGCTGGGCACAGCAGGTCGTAACAGCGCCCAGCAAGCCGCCCCCTTGGCGCAATTGCAGCCTGCTGCAACTCCGTCCAGCGCGACCACCACCGCAGCACCTTCGCAGGTCACCGGCAACGCAGGCGCGCAACCGGCAGCGGAGAGCGAGAAAGACACCTCCACCAAGCCGACTGAAGCCACCGGCAGGCCAGCCGGTGACACCCGTAGCGCCGAGGAAATCATCGAGGCCAACCCTATCCTCGCCAAACTGGGCGATCAGAAGGACATCAACCGTGAGGGTGCCTACAAACAGCTCGGAGACTGGACGGAAAACAACAAGGACCCGGAGGCACGGGCCGACGCGGCCTATAACGCTGCACGCGTGCTCAATTACATCGATGCCTCGCACGGCGCCAGTGGCAGTGATCGCGGTGACAAGGCTGGCAACGGCGACCTGGAAGGTATTACCGACGACGGCGATGCACGGCACGGAACACCCGCCGGCAACTGGAAGGACTTCACAGAGAAAGGCTATGGCGCACTTAAGGATGATCACCGCCTGGACAAGACCAATGACACTCACGTGAAAGCAGATGGCAGTACCAAGAATGATCTGCCCTGGGCTGCAGGCGAGGCCGGCAAGGCGCTGTGGTTCATTCCCGGCTTGAGCAGAGTGTTGACCGGTGTCGGCGATTCGGACGGCAGCCTGGGCGGGATGATCAAGGGTGGCATCGAAGGTGGTGTAGAAACGGCCGTGGACGCACTCGAAGGCATTGCCCGCGGTGGCAAGAACCCTGCAACGGCGCTCTTCGGGGCCTATACCGGGGCCTTGGCAGGCAACGAGGCGGCCCCTGAAGAAGTACGCAAGGTGGCTGGCATGCTCTAAGCCGCCTCTCTGGCTTCAAGCTTTCTGGCTTCAGGCACTGTCCCCTGCCGCGCATTTCGCTGGTGTAAACATGCGCGGCGGGTCTTGAGCCTGCCAGGCAGGTACGGCATCACTCCTCATCGTGGCCGTTCGTCACGACCTTCGTTACAGCGTGCGCATCTCGATACATCGCCCCCTGCCTGCACGCAGGCACCGTAACACCCCACTGAGCAGATCCCCCTGCACGGCATTTTCGGCCGAACGGACACCCTTGTCGGGAACCCGTTGTGCACGTGCTGCCACTCACTTTTTTAACGCTTGCCCTATGGCTGCCTGGCCTGGACAAGCGATTACATCGAAGCACCCCATCCCTAGCTGAGGACAATAATAATCATGGCTATACCTCATCAATATCGCCGGCTGCTGGACGAAATCCGCCAGTTGGCCCTCTTGCCTGAATCCATCCTGTCTCATGAATTGACGCACCTCACCATTCGCGGCGTCGACTTTTCCATGTACCCGGTCGGCGACCAGCAGCAAGAGCACGTCGTGATCCATTGCGAGCTTGGCGCACTGCCCGACAAGCGCCGCGAAGAAGTGCTGATCCGCCTGATGGACACCAATTTCCATATGGTGAATTCCGCAAAATCCGTCACGTTCTGTCGCAACGAGCAAAGCGGGCACATGATGCTCAGCGCAGCACAGCCGCTGGCTGATCTGTCCGGCAAGGCGGTTCTCGATCAGATGGGCTCGCTGGCCGACTACGCACTGGCATGGCGTGAGCATTTCTTCCTCGGCGACAGCAGCTCAAAACAGCGGACGACGGCAGCGCCAGCGCCGCAACCGGCACGCACCGTACTTTCGCAGAGGGCCCTCTCATGAGTCCGCTCGGCATTGGCAGCTCAAAGCAAATCGGGCGCGTACAAACACCTGAACACGACAACATCGAACTGGCCAAAGTGCAGGGCGTGAAAACCTCCAGCCGAGGCCCCGTCGATCCTCACCAGGTGCCTGGCGACCTCCAGCAGACCAGAAACAGAGCTCCTTTCAGGATGTCGTCGCAGCTTGCAAGAGATGCGACGAAGCTTGCCAAAGGCAAGCAGAAAATGAGCGCTGATCAATTGCGCCATCGTATGCAGGTCGAAGGGCGCTACCTTGCCGAACGCATGGCACATGCTGAACAAATCGGAGAACCCGAGAGCGGTTATGTGAGCTTTTCCCATATCGCTGCGGGGCTCGGATCGGAGAACTCGATCGCAGACGAAATCGACCAGGCCAGCGCGCAGTTATCCAGACAGCTTGAGGAACTCCTAGCGGAGCCGGCCAGGCCGGATCAGAGCAACATGCAGCACATGACGGGCCTGCTCAAGGACTTGCTCAACGCCCAATCCAGGCTGTTTGCCGCACATGCCGCAGAGTATGAAGAAGTGCGCAGGATGCCGAACCTTTCCACGGAAGACAAAGCAGATATCCTGCGCAGCGAATTGAGCTTCGCGACTTACGCAACCAACAGTGCCGTGCAGATTCCAGCCATGGTTGACAAGGCACTGGACAAGGCCTCGGTGATCGCCGCCTCACTGGACACACTGGGGCAACCCGAAGAGGCCGCTCAATGGCACGCCACTGCGAATGAATTGAAGGAAGTCCAGAAGGATATTTCCTCCGACTTCAAGACGGCGATCGATCAGGCCAAGCTCTCGCTGGTGCTCAAGCAGTATCAGGACACCAGTTCCGACTGGAAGAACCAGGGGCGCGCCTTCATGGGTCAGGGCCTGCGTCAGGCGGGCCTGTCCGGCTTCGCACTCGGAGCCGTCCGCGCGTTCACACTCGCGGGGATGGCAAATCACCCCGTTGCCCAGGTGTTCGGCGCAGGCCTCACTACCGGCATCGCCCACGAAGTCGGCACTCAACTGCTGGCCACGGCGATCCTGGAAATAGTCGGAGGGGCAACACGCCCCATCAACAGTGCCGAGGTTCTGCCAACGCCCAACAAACTGGTCAGTGAAGACGGTCAGGTCCGCCCCCGCAATGACGAAGAAATGAAAAAGGAAATGGACCTGGTCAATGCGATGCGTCAGGAACATGAGCAAAGCAAAAATGCCAACAAGACAGGCTCTCTTCCCGGCGAAGCCAAGGCTTGGGCGTTTTTTTCAGGCGTTCAGGGCGCGCGTGCCGCTATCACCAGTGATATGGACCTGACGGCGTTTCAGGACGCAGGGGCGGTAACGCTCGGTTCCATTCTTGCCGGATTTTTCATGGGCGGAACCCACGGCGCGGACGGACTGAACGCGAAAATGACCGATCAGTTCGGACGCAAACTGCATGCGCACACCATGAAAGAGCCTTCCGACAAACCAACAGGAGCCCGAGTGAAAAAAGCCGTTGACGATGGCTTGGCAAAACTGAATCCTTTTGAAACGGCCAATCGCAAGGTGTTCGAAAACAAAGTGGCAGCGATGATTGCCGGTATGGGTTACGCCAAGATACTGGACCCCGCTATCGACGCGGTATCTGGCAGCAGTCCCGCCATGAAAGCTGGTTTGACCGGTCTTGCTGCAGGCGTGCAGTCGGCCATGCTGCTGTCTCAAGCCTGGGGAGGATTCGGGTTGGGGGCACAGGTGACGGCCGACAAGAAGGCACTCGCCACCGAGCGTGACAGAAAAGCGCTGGAGCAAGGCGGAACCGCCGCACCAGCCGGGCCTCGAAGTTATGAACGACTGCGCACGGCGTTAAACAATACCACCGACCCGGGACGCGAACACTTCACTCATGCGACCAAGGCCGGCACGTTGTCTCGCAAGGCGGAAGATGCCTACGTGAGGCTTCAGGGTGTGGGCGAAATGGTCGAGGCGCTGGTCACCGACACACTGGAGGACGGTCCGGGATTGCTGGCTGAAGCGGGTAGCAGTGTAAAAAAAGCCTTCAAGGGCGACAAGGTAGAGGCCAGCTCATCCGCGCAAGGCGACACCTCGAAAAAATAGGCACAGGACCTGTACGCAGATGACCCTGAGCATCTGCGTACAGGTTTCTGAAGCCACCTGCGCCAGAGAAAGGGCTTGCGTGCAACGCGCCGCTCCTCCCCCTTTTCTGCCCTTGCCGGACCTGTTCGGCAAGGGCATTTTTGGTTACGATCCCTCCCCTCGCCGATAGACCGGCCGGTGCTTTCATAAACATTCGAAGCAAAAGAAGGAGAAGTACCGTGCGCGCTCTGGCTGCCTTGAGTCGTTTTGTCGGCAACACGTTTGCCTACTGGGTTTTGCTGTTCGCCATTCTGGCGTTCCTGTTTCCCCAGGTGTTCATCGGCCTGAAAAGCTGGATCGTGCCCTTGTTGGGGCTGGTCATGTTCGGCATGGGCCTGACCCTGAAACTCGACGATTTTTCCGAAGTCGCGCGTAACCCCTGGCGAGTGGCGCTGGGTGTGATCGCGCACTTTGTGATCATGCCAGGTGTGGCCTGGCTGCTCTGCCAGGTGTTTCAACTACCGCCGGAAATCGCCGTGGGCGTGATTCTGGTCGGTTGCTGCCCGAGCGGTACTTCATCCAATGTCATGGCCTGGCTGGCAAAGGGTGATCTGGCGCTGGCGGTGGCAATCGCTGCAGTCACCACTCTGCTTGCCCCGCTGCTGACCCCGACCCTGATCTGGTTCCTGGCGTCGGCGTGGCTGCCGGTGTCCTTTCTCGATATGTTCTGGTCGATCCTGCAACTGGTCATGCTGCCGATTGTGCTGGGCGTGATTGCCCAACGCCTGCTGGGCGCGCGGGTCAGCTATGCGGTAGACGTGCTGCCGCTGGTGTCGGTGGTCAGCATTGTGATGATCGTCTGTGCGGTGGTCGCCGCCAGCCAGGCGAAAATCGCTGAATCCGGCCTGCTGATCATGGCGGTGGTGATCCTGCACAACACGTTCGGTTTTCTGCTGGGTTATTTCACTGGCAAGGTTTTCAAGCTGCCATTAGCGCAACGCAAGTCGCTGGCGCTGGAAGTCGGTATGCAGAACTCGGGACTAGGCGCTGCGCTGGCCAGTGCGCATTTTTCGCCGCTGGCGGCGGTGCCAAGCGCGCTGTTCAGTGTCTGGCACAATATTTCCGGTGCGTTGCTGTCGACGTATTTCAGGAAGATGCCGGAGGAAGAGAATACGTCCGCTCGTTGATGCCATTTGACTGTCGTCCCCACGCTCCAGTGAACTGACCCCAAAAAGTTGGACGGTTGGCTATCGTTCCCATGCTCCGCGTGGGAATGCAGTTCGTGACGCTCTGCGTCACACGGCGGTTCTGCGGTGTCAGGTGGATCGGGGTTCGGCTCAGGTCACCTTTTCGCCCCTCGGCGACTCACTTTGAGGGACCAAAGTGAGCAAAGTCCCAGCTCCGTTTCCGGCCCGACTTCGTCGGGTTCCTTCGCCCTGTCACTGATCCGGGGCTAGCCGCACCGGGCCATCCATGGCCCGGTGCGGCTAGCCTGGCGTCCTGCCAGGCTACCCCCGGATCAGCGCCAGGACTCAGCCGTCACTTACGTCGCACTCTGCGTCGTCTGTGCCATCGCGGTTGAAAAGCATTTCGGTGGTAGTTAATGCGATTTTGACTATCGTTCCTCACGCTCCGCGTGGGAATGCAGTTCGTGACGCTCCGCGTCACACGGCGGTTCTGCGAGGTCAGGTGGATGTGGGTTCCAGCTCAGGTCACCTTTGGCCATCGTGCCAATCCGAAGTGATTGGCACGTCAGTTGTACAGAGCGTAAACGCTACTGCACTTTCCCTCTCAGTGCTTTAACTTCTTCGCGCACGTCCACGGGTGTCGCCACATCTGCTGCAATGGGCGAACCGGCAACCAGTACGACGCGAGACCACAGGCGGCGAAACAGGGTCTTGCTCGGGTCGCGGCTGAAGAAGCTGCCCCACAGGCCTTGCAGTGCCATTGGAATGACCGGTACCGGGGTTTCCTGGATGATGCGGCTCATGCCGTTCTTGAAGCCGCTGATTTCGCCGTCGGTGGTCAGTTTGCCTTCCGGGAAGATGCACACCAGTTCGCCTTCCGCGAGGTACTGGGCGATGCGCTTGAACGACTTCTCGTAGATGTCCATGTCTTCGTTACGCCCGGCAATGGGGATGGTCCCGGCCGTACGAAAGATGAAGTTAAGCACCGGCAGCTGGTAGATCTTGTAGTACATGACAAAGCGAATCGGACGCCTCACTGCACCGGCAATCAGCAATGCATCGACAAAGGACACGTGATTGCAGACCAGCAGCGCCGCACCTTCGTCCGGGATCCGGTCCAGGTTGCGATGTTCGACGCGGTACATGGAATGGCCAAGCAGCCAGATCATGAAGCGCATGGTGAACTCGGGGACGATCTTGAAGATGTAGATGTTGACCCCGATGTTCATCACCGACACGGCGAGAAACAGCTGCGGAATCGACAGTTTGGCAACGCTCAGCAGCAGGATCGAGACAATTGCCGAAACCACCATGAACAGCGCGTTGAGGATGTTGTTAGCGGCAATGACGCGCGAGCGCTCTTTCACCGGCGTGCGCGACTGGATCAACGCGTACAGCGGCACGATGTAAAAGCCACCGAATACGCCGATACCGAGAATGTCGAACAGCACCAGCCAGCCCTGCCCGAAGGACAGCACCGCCAGCCAGTCGTTGGCCTGCACATTCTGCGGGAAACCGCCCGAATGCCACCACAGTAGCAGGCCAAAAATCGTCAGGCCCATCGAGCCGAACGGCACCAGTCCGATCTCGACCTTATGCCCGGACAAGCGCTCGCAGAGCAGAGAGCCCAGCGCGATGCCGATGGAGAACACGGTCAGAATCAGCGTAACGACCGTTTCGTCGCCGTACATCCATTCCTTGGCATAGGCCGGGATCTGCGTCAGGTAGATAGCCCCCACGAACCAGAACCACGAGTTGCCGACAATCGAGCGCGAGACTGCGGGCGTTTGCCCCAGCCCCATGCGCAAGGTGGCCCACGACTGGGTAAAGATGTTCCAGTTGAGTTTCATCTCCGGCGAGGCAGCATCGGCGCGCGGGATACCGAAGCTGGCCAGGAATCCCAGGCAGGCGACCAGCACGATGGCAGCAGCCACCACCCAGGCGTATTGCGAGGAGGACATCATCACACCCGCGCTGATGGTGCCGGCCAGAATCGCCAGAAAAGTGCCCATCTCGACCAGCGCGTTGCCACCGACCAGTTCGCTCTCGCGCAGGTGCTGGGGCAGTATCGAATACTTGACCGGCCCGAACAGCGCCGAATGCGTGCCCATGGCGAACAGCGCGGCCAGCATCAACTCCAGATGATTGAACAGAAAGCCTGCCGCGCCCACCGCCATGATGACGATCTCGCCGAACTTGATGATCCGGATCAACTTGTCTTTGGGGTATTTCTCGCCGAACTGCCCGGCCAGCGCCGAGAACAGAAAGAACGGCAGAATGAACAGCAAGGCGCACAGATTGACGTAGATCGAGCGATCCCCGTCGATGCTCAGCTTGTAAAGGATGGCAAGGATCAATGACTGCTTGAAGATATTGTCATTGAACGCCCCGAGGGACTGCGTGATGAAAAACGGCAGGAAACGGCGTTTCCCGAGCAGGCTGAATTGTGACTGTTGGCTCATCGTCCGTGGTCCTGAGAGGCTGGGGTGAACTGACGCAGCGGCCAATCCAAGGCACATTGAAGACGTAACGCCGCCGAATGTCGATAGAGCATTTCTTTTTACAAAACCTGTGTCGCTATTTTTATCGCTTCGGACTTTGCCAGGGCCGCTGCGACACCGCGCCACGCTCGACCTTGGTCGACAAAGACGAAGCGCGGCCATCGTGCGAGACTGCGCGTTATCGATACGGTGTGGAATTTGATATGTCGCTGTCCAGCGGGCTGATTGCGGCCGTTGCCCTTACCTATATGGCCATCATGTTCGCCATCGCCTTCTACGGCGACCGATACAGCGCCTCGCTGCGCCCGACCATGCGTGCCTGGGTCTATAGCCTGTCGCTGGCGGTGTATTGCACCAGCTGGACGTTTTTCGGCGCAGTGGGTCAGGCCGCCGAACAGTTGTGGTCGTTTCTGCCGATTTATCTGGGGCCCATCGTGCTGATGGTACTGGCACCCTGGGTGCTGCAAAAAATGGTGCTGATCAGCAAACAGGAAAACATCACCTCAATCGCCGACTTCATTGCGGCGCGCTACGGCAAGTCCCAGTCCCTGGCGGTCATGGTGGCGCTGATCTGCCTGATCGGCATGCTGCCGTACATCGCGCTGCAGCTCAAAGGCATCGTGCTGGGGGTGAATATCCTGATCGGTGCCGTGGCCGACTCCACCGGCACCCGCGCTCAGGACACCGCGCTGGTGGTGTCGCTGATTCTCGCGCTGTTCACCATCGTCTTCGGCGCGCGCAATCTGGATGTCACCGAACACCATCGAGGCATGGTGCTGGCCATCGCCTTCGAGGCGCTGGTCAAGCTGTTTGCGTTCATGGCGGTCGGCGTGTTCGTCACGTTCGGCCTGTACGACGGATTCGACGACCTGTTCAATCAGGCCAAACTGGCGCCACGCCTCGAGGAATACTGGAAAGACACGATCAACTGGCCGTCGATGTTCGTGCAGACCGGCGTGGCGATGATGGCGATTGTCTGCCTGCCCCGCCAGTTCCACGTCACCGTGGTCGAGAACATCGAGCCTCAGGACCTGAATCTCGCCAAATGGGTGTTCCCGGCCTATCTGGCGCTGGCTGCGCTGTTCGTGGTGCCGATTGCACTGGCCGGACAAATGCTCCTGCCCGGTTCCATGCTGCCCGACTCGTTCGTGATCAGCCTGCCGCTGGCGCACGCCCACCCGTCCCTGGCGCTGCTGGCCTTCATCGGCGGAGCATCGGCGGCAACCGGCATGGTGATCGTCGCCTGCGTGGCCCTGTCGACGATGATTTCCAACGACATGCTGCTGCCGTGGCTGTTAAGACGCAAAAACACCGAGCGGCCGTTCGAAGCGTTTCGTCACTGGATGCTTTCTGTCAGACGCATCAGCATCGTAATGATTCTCCTGCTGGCCTATGTCAGCTACCGGATGCTCGGGTCGACGGCGAGTCTGGCAACCATCGGCCAGATCGCCTTTGCCGCGATCACCCAACTGGCGCCCGCCATGTTTGGTGCGCTGTACTGGAAACAGGCCAATCGGCGTGGCGTCTTTGCAGGCTTGGCGGCGGGCATCTTCATCTGGTTCTACACCTTGGTGCTGCCGGTGGCGGCGCATGGCATGGGCTGGTCACTGAGCACTTTCCCGCTGCTTTCATGGCTGCACAGCAACCCGTTCGACCTGCCTATCTCGCCGATGACCCAGGGTGTCGTGCTGTCGATGGCCGGCAACTGCACGCTGTTCGCCTGGGTGTCGATGTTGTCGCGCACGCGAGTGGCCGAGCACTGGCAGGCGGGGCGTTTCATCGGTCAGGAAACCCAGGGACGCGACTTCAGCCGCCCACTGCTTGCGGTGCAGATCGAGGACCTGCTCAGCCTGTCGGCGCGCTTCGTCGGTGAAGACCGCGCGCGGCAGAGTTTCATCCGCTTCGCCCAACGGCAGGGCAAGGGTTTCAATCCCAGCCTGAATGCCGACGGCGAGTGGATCGCGCATACCGAGCGACTGCTGGCCGGCGTGCTCGGCACCTCCTCGACCCGCGCCGTGGTCAAGGCCGCTATCGAAGGTCGCGACATGCAGCTGGAAGACGTCGTACGCATCGCCGACGAAGCCTCCGAAGTCCTGCAGTTCAACCGCGCGCTGCTGCAGGGTGCCATCGAAAACATTACCCAGGGCATCAGCGTGGTCGACCAGTCATTGCGGCTGGTGGCCTGGAATCGCCGTTACCTTGAGCTGTTCAACTACCCCGAAGGCCTGATTGGCGTCGGCCGACCGATCGCCGACATCATCCGCTACAACGCCGAGCGCGGCCTTTGCGGACCGGGCGAGGCAGAGGTTCACGTGGCGCGGCGTCTGCACTGGATGCGCCAGGGCCGCGCTCATACCTCGGAGCGGTTGTTTCCCAATGGCCAGGTGATCGAGCTGATTGGCAACCCGATGCCGGGCGGCGGATTCGTCATGAGTTTCACCGACATCACTGCGTTTCGCGCCGCCGAACACGCCCTCAAAGGCGTCAACGAAAGCCTTGAGCAGCGGGTCGCCGCGCGTACCCATGAGTTGTCCCAGCTCAACCAGGCGCTGACCGAAGCCAAGGGCACCGCTGAAGCCGCCAACGAATCGAAAACCCGCTTTCTGGCAGCGGTAAGTCACGACCTGATGCAGCCGTTGAATGCTGCACGACTGTTCTCCGCTGCGCTGTCACACCAGCAGGAAGGGATTTCCAGCGACGCCCTGCAACTGGTTCGGCACCTGGACAGCTCGTTGCGCTCTGCCGAAGACCTGATCGGCGACCTGCTGGATATCTCCCGAATCGAAAACGGCAAGATCACCCCGGACCGTCAGCCGTTCCCGCTCAGCGCGCTGTTTGACACCCTTGGTGCCGAGTTCAAGGCGCTGGCCCAGGAGCAGGGTCTGAGCTTTCGTGTGAGGGGCAGTGCACTGCGTGTCGACAGTGATATCAAGCTGTTGCGCCGGGTGTTGCAAAACTTTTTGACCAACGCTTTCCGCTACGCCAAAGGCCCTATTCTGCTGGGCGTCAGGCGCTACGGTGACAGCCTGAGCCTGGAAGTCTGGGACCGTGGACCGGGCATTCCCGAGGACAAGCGCAAGGTGATCTTCGAAGAATTCAAACGCCTCGACAGCCACAAGACTCACGCGGCCAAGGGGCTGGGTCTGGGGCTGGCGATTGCCGATGGCCTGTGTCGCATTCTTGAGCATCCTTTGCAGGTGCGCTCCTGGACTGGCAAAGGCAGCGTGTTCAGCGTCAGGGTGCCACTTGCCGCGCCTCAGGCAGCACTTCCCGCGACACTGCCTGATGTCAGCCGCCCCGCGCTGAACGGTACCCACGTGCTGTGTGTCGATAACGAAGACAGCATCCTGATCGGTATGCACAGCCTGCTGTCACGCTGGGGCTGTCAGGTCTGGACCGCCCGCAATCGCCAGGAGTGCGAAGCGCTGCTGAACAACGGAGTTCGACCGCAGATTGCCCTGGTGGATTACCACCTGGATGAGGGCGAAACCGGTACTGAACTCATGGCTTGGCTGCGCACCCGACTGGGTCAGCCGGTGCCGGGCGTGCTCATCAGTGCGGATGGGCGTGCAGAGTTGATCGCTCAGGTACACGCGGCGGGACTCGATTACCTGCCCAAGCCGGTCAAGCCTGCAGCGCTGCGCGCGCTGTTGAGCCGGCATGTGAGTCTGGAAGGATAACGAAATACCGGTTGTTCGCAGAGGCCACGAACAACCGGATCAGAGGGGAATAATCGGAAAGACTGTCGCTTAACCAAACAACCAGTAGCCCAGCAGCGTCAGTACCGCGACTGCCAGAATAGGCCGCAGTACCCGGTAAGCCTTGGGGTTGGCGCGCTTGAACTGCTTGACCTTGCCACTGAAACCATCGCTGAAACGCTTGCTGAACGCATACGCCTGGTTGATTCCGCCGACACGCTCGTCGTCGAGGTTCTGCGGAGCAGTGGCGCGGCCCAGAAACGCGCTGACGCTGCGGTTCATACGGGTCATGAAACGGTTGGTCAGCGGACGCTCGATGTCACAGAACAGAATCACACGAGTCTGGTCGGTCTCGTTCTTGACCCAGTGAACGTAGGTCTCATCGAACATGACATCCTGACCGTCACGCCAGGCGTATTCCTTGCCATCGACGAAGATCCGGCAATCATCGGAGTTGGGTGTCGACAGGCCCAAGTGATAACGCAGCGAACCGGCAAACGGATCGCGGTGCGGATTGAGGTGACTGCCACCCGGCAGCAGCGCGAACATCGCGCCCTTGACGTTGGGAATGCTGTTGACCAGTTCGACGGTTTTCGGGCACAGCGCTTCGGCAGACGGCAGGGCCTTGTCGTACCACTTCAGGTAAAAGCGCTTCCAGCCCTTCTTGAAGAACGAGCCAAAACCGGCGTCGTTGTTTTTCTCCGCTGCACGAATATAGCCCTCGTCGAACAGGTGCATGGCTTCGTCGCGAATGGTTTCCCAGTTGTCCTTGAGGATGTCCAGCTCAGGGAATTTGCTGCGGTCCAGATAGGGCTCGGACGGCACGCGGGAAAACAGGTACATCAGTGCGTTGTACGGTGCGAACAATGCCGAATGGTTGACGAACTGCCGCAACAGAGGCAGCCGGGCCCGACCGCGCAAGTGAACGTACAGCGTGCTGCCCAGAAACAGCATCAGGATCGATGCCTTGGCAACAAATGAAAGGGTCATGAAGCTCTCCTTGAAGCGGGCGGATAACGCCAAACGTCACGCGGGCAGTGCTGATGCATGATTCTGAATAATGACCGGAGCGCCGGGCGGCAGCGCTCATCGTCCGGCGAGTCATAAGCTGGCCATCATAAACCCTTGCGTTGCCCGCATGAAGTGCGCACTTGAGAAGATGTGTTACTGGGCAAGCTCCTGATCGGTAAACAGATCGCTGAACAGCATGCTCGACAGGTAACGTTCGCCGGAGTCCGGCAGGACCACCACGATCGTCTTGCCCTGCATCTCCGGCTTTTCAGCCAGACGGACGGCGGCCGCCATTGCCGCGCCGCACGAAATACCGCAGAGAATACCCTCCTCCTGCATCAGACGCCGCGCCATGGCCTTGGCTTCTTCATCGGTGACACGCTCTACCCGGTCCACGATCGACAGGTCGAGGTTTTTCGGGATGAAGCCGGCGCCGATGCCCTGAATCCTGTGCGGGCTGGGGGTGATCGTTTCACCGGCCATCGCCTGGGTGATGATCGGCGAACCGTCCGGCTCGACCGCGACGGACAGGATCGGTTTGCCTTCGGTGTGCTTGATATACCGGGAGATACCGGTGATAGTCCCGCCAGTTCCTACGCCTGCCACCAGGACGTCGATGGCACCGTCGGTGTCTGCCCAGATTTCCGGGCCAGTAGTCTTTTCATGGATGGCCGGGTTGGCCGGGTTCTCGAACTGTGCAGGCATGAAATATTTCTCGGGGTTGCCTGCCAGCAGTTCTTCGGCCTTGGCAATCGCGCCTTTCATCCCCTTGGCCGCTTCGGTCAGCACCAGTTCTGCGCCCAGTGCCTTGAGTACCTTGCGACGTTCTATGCTCATGGAAGCGGGCATGGTGAGCATCAGCTTGTAGCCACGGGCAGCGGCAACGAAGGCCAGGCCTATACCGGTGTTGCCCGAAGTCGGCTCGACGATGGTCATGCCCGGCTTGAGCCTGCCGCTGCTTTCGGCGTCCCAGATCATGCTGGCGCCGATACGGCATTTGACGGAATAGCCGGGATTACGCCCTTCGATCTTGGCCAGAATGGTGACACCGCGCGGCGCGATACGATTGATCTGCACCAACGGCGTATTACCGATGGAATGGGCGTTATCAGCGTAGATACGGCTCATGAGGGTGTCCTTGTGCACATCGGTTAAAGACCCAAAGCCTATGCCGCCAACTCTGGGGCGTCCAGTCTGACCGAACGGATGACGGCGCAAGCAGTCAATCCTTCATTGAAACAGGAGACTCATGTCATGAAACGTCGCTACAGCTGGCCGTTATGGACCCTGGCCGCTCTGGTAGTCCTGCTGATCGCTGTCAATATCGCCCTGCCTTATCTGGTGCGTGACTATCTGAACGACAAACTGGCCGACATGGGGGACTACCGAGGCGAGATCGCCGATGTAGACCTGGCACTGTGGCGAGGGGCGTACCGGATCAAGGGACTGAAGATCGTCAAGACCGATGGCAAGGTGCCGGTGCCCTTCTTCGACGCGCCGATGATCGAACTGGCAGTCAGCTGGCATTCACTCTGGTATGACCATGCTGTGGTCGCGAAAGCCCTGTTCACCGGCCCGCAGATCAACTTCGTGGACGGCGGCAGCAAGCAGGACTCGCAGACCGGTCAGGGCACCGACTGGCGTACCCAGATGGACAAGCTGTTGCCCATGACCCTCAACGAGTTGCGCATCGACAACGGGCGCATCACGTTTAATAACTTCAACTCCAAGCCCAAGGTAAAAATCGAGGCGGATCAGGTCAATGCCAGCATCTACAACCTGACCAATGTGGTCGACGTGGAAGGCAATCGCGATGCCGAGTTCAAGGGCAAGGCGCGTCTGCTGGGCCATGCCGATCTGGAGAGCTCAGCCAGATTCGACCCGTTCAGCAACTTTGAAGACTTCGACTTCAAACTGCGCGCCACCGGCATCCAGCTCAAGAAACTCAACGACTTCTCGTCGGCCTACGGCAAGTTCGATTTCAATGCCGGCGATGGCGACGTGGTGATCGAAGCCCAGGCCGATAAGGGCCAGCTCAAGGGCTACATCAAGCCGCTGCTGCGCAATGTGGACGTATTCAATTGGCAGCAGGATGTCGAAAACAAGGACAAGGGGGTTTTCCGCTCGATCTGGGAAGCGCTGGTCGGCACCAGCGAAACCGTATTGAAAAACCAGCGGGAAAACCAGTTCGCCACACGCGTCGACCTCAGCGGCAGTGTCCATCAGCAGGACATCAGCGGCTTCCAGGCGTTTCTGCAGATCCTGCGCAATGCGTTCGTGCAGGCATTCAATGCGCGCTATGAGAGCAGCAAGGGTTCCTGACGTGCTTGTTTATCCACGGCATAGACGCCCCGCTTTTCTGCGGCACATTCCGAATGAACAAGTGGCGGCGGATGCTCTTTTCTCTCAACTGAGTGCTGTATTCAGACGACAGTAAGCAGCGGTATCGGCAAATCAGCCCTACCAAAAGCGGCGTTACAATTCAGACCCGGTCACGACGTGACGCCCCATTCAAGAACTGAATAAGGCGTCTTCGTTCACAGCCCTCGGGCAGCCACGTTATAGTCAGGGCATTGCTTGCCCCTATTACGGCGTGCGTGCCGACCGGTTACGCGCGCCCACGCGAAAAGGATGGATCAATGAAGTTCGAAGGTACGCCGGCCTACGTTGCCACTGACGATCTGAAGCTGGCGGTCAACGCGGCCATCACGCTGGAGCGTCCACTGCTGGTCAAGGGCGAGCCCGGCACCGGCAAGACCATGCTCGCCGAGCAACTGGCCGAGTCCTTCGGCGCGAAACTGATCACCTGGCATATCAAGTCCACGACCAAGGCCCATCAGGGCCTGTACGAATACGATGCGGTGAGCCGTCTGCGCGACTCGCAACTGGGCGTCGACAAGGTCCACGACGTACGCAATTACCTGAAAAAGGGCAAGCTCTGGGAAGCCTTCGAGTCCGAGGAGCGTGTGATCCTGCTGATCGACGAAATCGACAAGGCCGATATCGAGTTCCCCAATGACCTTTTGCAGGAACTCGACAAGATGGAGTTCTACGTTTACGAGATCGATGAAACGATCAAGGCCAAGAAGCGACCGATCATCATCATTACCTCTAACAACGAGAAGGAGCTGCCGGACGCCTTTCTGCGTCGCTGCTTCTTCCACTACATCGCCTTTCCGGACCGGGCCACGCTGCAACGCATCGTCGATGTGCATTACCCGGACATCAAGAAAGACCTGGTCAGCGAAGCACTGGACGTATTCTTCGACGTGCGCAAGGTACCGGGGCTGAAGAAGAAGCCCTCCACCTCCGAGCTGGTCGACTGGCTGAAGCTGCTGATGGCCGACAACATCGGTGAAGCCGTGCTGCGCGAACGCGATCCGACCAAGGCCATTCCGCCGCTGGCCGGCGCGCTGGTCAAGAACGAGCAGGACGTGCACCTGCTGGAACGTCTGGCGTTCATGAGCCGTCGCGGTAATCGCTGATCGTGTCTACCCAACCTGCCATGTAAGGGCGACAGCCATGCTGCTCAACCTGTTCAACGAAATGCGCGCGGCCAGGGTGCCGGTGTCCCTGCGTGAACTGCTGGACCTGATCAATGCGCTGAAACAGCGGGTCGTCTTCGCTGACATCGATGAGTTCTACTTTCTGGCGCGCACGATTCTGGTCAAGGACGAGCGCCATTTCGACAAGTTCGACCGCGCCTTCGGTGCGTATTTCAACGGTCTGGAAAACCTCGACGATCATTTGCAGGCGCTGATCCCGGAAGACTGGCTGCGCAAAGAGTTCGAGCGCTCGCTGACGGACGAGGAACGTGCGCAGATCCAGTCGCTGGGCGGCCTCGACAAGCTGATCGAAGAGTTCAAGAAACGCCTGGAAGAACAGAAGGAGCGTCATGCCGGTGGCAACAAATGGATAGGCACCGGTGGCACCAGTCCGTTCGGTTCGGGTGGCTACAACCCGGAAGGCATTCGTGTCGGCGATGCAGGCGAGCGCAAAGGCAAGGCCGTCAAAGTCTGGGACCAGCGCGAGTACAAGAACCTGGATGATCAGGTTGAGCTGGGGACGCGCAATATCAAGGTGGCCCTGCGCCGCCTGCGCAAGTTCGCTCGTCAGGGCGCTGCGGATGAACTGGACATCGACAGCACCATTGATCACACCGCACGCGATGCGGGCCTGCTGAACATTCAAATGCGTCCGGAGCGGCGCAACACCATCAAGTTATTGCTGTTGTTCGACATCGGTGGCTCGATGGATTCGCACATCAAGGTCTGCGAAGAGCTGTTCTCCGCGTGCAAGACCGAGTTCAAGCATATGGAGTATTTCTACTTCCATAACTTCATCTATGAATCGGTGTGGAAGAACAACCAGCGCAGAAGCTCTGAGCGGACCGCCACCCAGGACCTGCTGCACAAGTATGGCGAGGACTACAAAGTGATTTTCATCGGCGACGCCTCGATGGCGCCCTATGAAATCACCCAGCCCGGCGGCAGTGTCGAACACTGGAATGAAGAGGCAGGCTATGTGTGGATGCAGCGCTTCATGGCTAAATTCAAGAAGATCATCTGGATCAATCCCTACCCGAAAGATGCCTGGGACTACACCACCTCGACGCATATCGTACGTGACTTGATTGAAGGTCAGATGTACCCGCTGACCCTGAGCGGCCTGGAAGAAGGCATGCGCTACCTGGCGAAATGAAATAAGGGTGCGTCCAATAATGTATAAGCCGGTCATCGACCGGCCGCTACAACCCGACCAGCAGCATGATCGTTTTAAAACGCCGAACTACGCTGACAATTCCACACCACCAATCAGACGGAGAAGTGCTGATTGAGTAGATAGTTTTGCAGTTACTCCATCGTTTTGCCTGAGCAGCCGTCGCGACTTCGCGGGTTACTTATGAACGAAACGCTCGGGATCATGCAGCCTTACTTTTTCCCCTACATCGGTTACTTCCAGCTCATTGCGGCGGTTCAGCGCGGGCTTGTCTTTGACATCGTCAAATACAAACGCAAAAGCTGGATGAACCGCAATCGGGTACTGGACAGTAAAGGCGACTGGCAATACATCAATGTTCCGGTCTGTGTCAGCGAGGGCGCACTGATCAAGGACGCGACCATTATCGACCTTGCCTGCGCCCACCGACGAATCACCAATCAGCTTGAACACTATAGAGGCAAGGCCCCCTACTTCAGGGAAACCTTGCACGTGGTCGAGCAGACATTCGGCACACCTGCCACCCACTTGTGTGAACTCAACACGCGCGCGCTGCAAGTGGTCTGCGAGTATTTAGGCATGAGCTTTAACTGGGAAAGCTGTGCAGCGATGAACCTGGACCTGCCCCCCATTGAACATGCGGGCCAATGGGCGCTGGAAATAAGCACCGTGCTGGAAGCGCGACAGTACGTCAATGCCACAGGTGGACGCGAAATCTTTACACCCGGCGACTGGCAGGAAAGAGGTATAGAACTGAGGTTTCTCGAGCCCTCTTCATTCAGTTATTCCACGGGCCCCATGAAGTTTGTCGAAAACCTTTCGATCATCGACGTGCTGATGTGGAACGCACCTGAAACAGTACTCGCCTATCTACACAATGAAACGCAGGCAGTCATATGAACGGCCTCGCTATGTTTTGCTGCGCGCTAACCGCGGTCAACGCCAATCCCGTTCGAGTTGCGGCTTGCGTCGTCCGCCGTTGAAAACCCAGCCGATTAGCAGCACGACGCTTTCGATCACCAGCGCCAGCAGCAAGGCGCTGATGATGCCCCAGGCGATGACTTCGGGGGCCAGCAGGACTTGCCACGTGTAACCGTTGAAGGTTTCGCGACGGATATCCGGGTCGGAAGAGGTGGCGACGAACAAGGCTTTTGAATACCACGGCCCCTGAAGCCCGAGCCACTGACGCTCAAGGATGTGCGTGCGGTTCATCAGGGTGTCGATGGTATCCGCATCACTGCGAAAAACCGGGTCTTCACTGCTGCGATAGTGCTGGATCAGCGCCTGGATATCGCCCTTGAAGAACTGCTGCGCAGTGGCGGTATAGCCCTTCACGGCTTGCTGCGCCTCGATCAGATGCGCTTCGACACGCTTGCTGTAGTCACTGATGAAACCGGGAATCTGAACCCCGAACAGCAGGCCCACGGTGAACAGCACCAATCGCAGATAACTTCGCAGCATCAATATCCCTCTTCTTTTTTATCCAGTAAGCCAATGTGCTGATGTGTCAGGGCCTGGCCGTCTCGGTGACCGTGTCGACCGAACCTTGCGCCACGCATTCGCCCTTGCGCCAAAGGCTCCACTGGCCCGGTTCATAGCGGTTCCAGTTTTCGTTCTCGGTCAAGGGCTCGGTTGCGATGACCGTGACCACATCGTGCGGCGTCGTTTCAGCCTGAAAATCGACAATCACGTCGACATCTTTCAATCGCGCCGGACCGAACGGCGCACGGCGGGTGATCTGAACCAGTTTGGTACTGCAAAAGCAAAACAGCCAGTCACCGTCGCTCAACAGGCAGTTGAACACGCCTTTACTGCGATATTCGGCACACGCCTGGATCAGCGCAGGCAGTAACTCCTCGACCTCGACTGGCTCGGGAAAGGCTGCGCGAACACGATTGAGCAGGTCGCAGAAGGCTGCTTCGCTATCGGTATCGCCCACTGGCCGATAAAAGGTAACGCCCGGGGTGAAATCCGCCAGCTGGCCATTATGGGCAAAACACCAGTTGCGGCCCCAGAGTTCACGCACGAAAGGATGGGTATTGGACAGGCAGACCTTGCCGACGTTGGCCTGACGAATATGGCCAATCACGACTTCACTCTTGATGGGATAACGCTGCACCAGCTGTGCGACTTCCGATTCGCTGCTGGCTGCCGGGTCCTGAAACAGGCGCAGACCACGGCCCTCGTAGAAGGCAATGCCCCAGCCATCGCGATGCGGACCGGTGCGGCCGCCCCGCTGCATCAGCCCGGTAAAGCTGAAGACTATGTCGGTCGGGACATTGGCGCTCATGCCCAGTAGTTCACACATGCTCAGGTTCTCGCTTCAAGACGTTTTGCAGCAGGTCATGCGCCGCAGGTCACGGCGCTTGCCAACGAAGCGGGAGCTACAACCGCGGCTCGACCCGCGCAGCCCTGGTCGGCGGAAGAGGCGCAGCATTCCTGCGAGCGTAGTGATCGTCTTCGGCAAAGGGCTCGTCAGCAGGGTCTGTTTCGACAGGCTGGGCCGCAGGCTTGGGCTGACGAGCCTTGCGGCTGCGTTCGATCGGCCAGCGGATCAGCACGAACAGCAGGTATGCCGTGAAGGCGAACATGCCATACATGGCCAGGTCCGACACGGCGGTCCAGACATTGCTGCCGACCTTGAACATCAGGTCGAGGGCGGTGATCGCCACGGCTGGCGCCATCGCATCCTTGGCAGGGTCGACCATGGTCGGCGTAAACAGCAGCACCGCGACCGCCACCAGCAACGGCTCCTTGAGATACCGCCACATCCAGCGGGTCATCAGAAACCATACCAGCAGGCAACCCAACGCGGCGAAGGCGTAGACGCTCCAGGCGATCAGATAGTCGTTTTCGGTCATGACGTCCGTGGTAAGCCAGGTAAAGAGGCGCTTATGATAACGGCTTTTGCCTGACGCGGCTTGCCTCGCTTCAGTATTCGGTTCAGCGTGTACCGATATTTTCCTGATTGATGCCTTAACAGAGAGCCCAGCATGTCCTTCTCGAATGCAACCTCCAGCGCCCCGATCGCTCGCAAGGCCGACGGTTCCGACCCCTATGCCTGGCTGCAGAACCGCGACACCGAAGAAGTGCTCGACTACCTCAAGGCCGAGAACGCCTGGCAGGAGCAGCAACTGGCAGAGCAGACCGGGTTGCGCGAAAGCCTGTTCGAGGAAATCAAGGGCCGCATCCTCGAAACCGACCTGTCCCTGCCCTCGCCCTGGGGCCCGTACCTTTATTACACCCGCACCACACAGGGCGACGAATACGCCCGGCACTACCGCTGCCCGCGCCCGGCCGACGACAGCAATACGGTGGATGAAAGCGCCGAGGAATTGTTGCTCGACCCCAACGAGATGGCCGATGGCGGCTTTTTCTCGCTGGGCGCATTCAGCATCAGCCCCGACCACCAGCGTCTGGCCTACAGCCTGGACACCAGTGGCGACGAGGTGTACGCGCTTTACGTCAAGGAGCTGAGCACCGGCCAGATCAGCAGCCTGCCCTTCGAAAACTGCGACGGCAGCATGACCTGGGCCAACGACAGCCAGACCCTGTTTTTCGGCGAGCTGGACGAAACCCATCGCCCGGGCAAGCTGCATCGCCATACTCTGGGCACGGCATCGGCCGAGCAGGTGTTCGACGAGCCGGATGGCCGATTCTTCCTGCATTGCTTCCGCAGCAGCTCAGAGCGCCAACTGATCATTCTGCTCAACAGCAAAACCACCAGCGAAGCCTGGGTGCTGGACGCCGATCATCCGCAACAGGCTTTCACCTGCCTCGCGCCGCGCAGCGAAGGTCACGAATACTATCCAGACCACGGGCTGCTCGACGGCGTCTGGACCTGGTTCATCCGCAGCAATCAGAGCGGCATCAACTTCGCGCTGTATCACGCTGCGCAACAAGCCAGTGGCGTACCGGTGCGGGATGACTGGCAGACGCTGGTCGCGCACGACGAAAAGATCATGCTTGAAGGCGTCAGCCTCAATGCCAAGGGCATCAGCCTGAGCCTGCGCGAGGGCGGCCTGCCGATCATCGAGGTACGTCCGCAAGCGCTGCCGACTTATCGCGTACAGCTGCCTGACGCCGCCTACAGCCTGTATGTGCAGGACACGCTGGAATTCGACAGTGACAAAATCCGCCTGCGCTACCAGTCGCTGAACCGTCCGGCCCAGGTCCGCCAACTGACCCTGGCCAGCGGCGAGCAAGTGGTGCTCAAGGAAACCCCGGTGCTGGGCACCTTCGACGCCGATGCGTACGTCAGCCAGCGCTTGTGGGCCACGGCCGGCGATGGCACCCAAGTGCCGATCAGTCTGGTGGTCAAGCGCGAACTGGCCGGACAGGCCACCCCGCTGTATCTGTACGGCTACGGCGCTTATGGCGAGAGCCTCGACCCGTGGTTTTCCCACGCCCGTCTGAGCCTGCTCGACCGTGGCGTAGCGTTCGCCATTGCCCATGTTCGCGGCGGCGGCGAGCTGGGCGAGGCCTGGTATCGCAACGGCAAGCAGGAGCACAAACAGAACACCTTCGGCGACTTCATTGCCTGCGCCGAACACCTTGTCGCCCACGGTCTGACCAGCGCCGAGCAACTGGTGATCAGCGGCGGCAGCGCCGGTGGCCTGCTGATCGGTGCGGTGCTCAACCAGCGGCCCGAGCTGTTCAAGGCGGCGATTGCAGAAGTGCCGTTCGTCGACGTGCTGAACACCATGCTCGACCCGGACCTGCCGCTGACCGTCACCGAATACGACGAATGGGGCAACCCGCAGGAGCCGGAGGTCTATGAGCGCATCAAGGCCTACGCGCCCTATGAAAATGTCACGGCCCAGGCCTACCCGGCCATGCTGGTCATCGCCGGCTACAACGACAGCCGCGTGCAGTATTGGGAAGCCGCCAAATGGGTCGCGAAATTGCGCGCCACCAAGACCGACGACAACCCGCTGCTGCTCAAGACCGAACTCGGTGCCGGACACGGTGGCATGAGCGGTCGTTATCAGGGCTTGCGTGACGTGGCGCTGGAGTACGCGTTTATCTTCAAGGTATTGCAGATCGCCGAATGAACTTGGTGTGAAACACCTGTCTTACTAGGATCGGGGGCAGCGGAGTTGCCCCTTTGTCAGGATTACCAGACCTCACATGTCAGAACCACTGTCCAACCTGAACAACGCCATACGCGACATGCTGCTCGATTGCGGCCTGTTCGACACGCTGCTGCCTGGCGACTTCTTTACCGTAGCCGGCTATTTCAGCATTACCGATATCGATAAAGGCGAGACCATCTTCGCCGAGGGCGATGCCGGAACCTTCATGTGCATCATCCATCAAGGCACCGTGTCTGTGCAGAAGCTTGCCGCAGACGGTCAACAGGTGGAAATCGCCGTTCTGCGGCGCGGACGCGCCTTCGGGGAAATGGCGGTGCTGGACGGCGAGCGCCGCTCGGCCAGTTGTATCGCAGCCACCAGTTGCCAGCTATTGAACCTGGGCCGTGATTCGCTGGACAAGATGCTCGAGGACGCGCCGAAAATCGCCGCCAAGATCATTCGCGCCCTGGCCATCTCGTTGTCCAAGCGCCTGCGCATGGTCGATGGTCAATTACTCTCCCAGCAGGTGTGAGTTTGCCCATCTGGCGCTAAACTTGCCGACATTCCGCTTTCAATGCGCACACGCACAGGTGACACCATGAGCACGGCCAATCCTCCTTCCCATACTGCCAAGCTGGACCGCATCCTGGCCGACGCCCAGCGCGATCGCGAAATGGGCTACCGCGACAAGGCGCTGCGCATGTACCCGCACGTTTGCGGCCGTTGCGCTCGCGAGTTCGCAGGCAAACGCCTCAGCGAACTGACCGTACACCACCGCGACCACAACCACGACAACAACCCGCAGGACGGTTCCAACTGGGAGCTGCTGTGCCTGTATTGCCACGATAACGAGCACTCGCGCTACACCGATCAGCAGTACTTCGCCGATGGCTCCCTGGGCAGTCCGAAAACCGCCAAGGCGACCCACAACCCGTTCGCTGCACTGGCCGGGCTGATGAAAAAGGACGAGTGACCCCGGTACTTCCGAGCAGTCACGCTCCCCCGCCCTACCCGCACTTCCCCTAGCCTGCGGCCACCCGACCGACCGGATATTTCGCCATGCCCACCCGAACCTCAAGACGAACCTTTGTGAAAGGGCTTGCCGCCACTGGCCTGCTCGGCGGCCTCGGGCTGTGGCGCAGCCCGGCGTGGGCGGTGGCCAATCCGGGTCAGCCCGACGGGTTGTCCGGCACCGAGTTCGATCTGTATATCGGCGAAACCCAGGTCAATATCACCGGCAATGCCAGGACCGCGCAGACCATCAACGGCGGCATTCCCGGCCCGCTGCTCAGATGGCGCGAAGGCGACACCGTGACCCTGAGGGTCAAAAACCGGCTCGACGAAGCCACGTCCATCCACTGGCACGGCATCATCCTGCCGGCCAACATGGACGGCGTACCAGGACTGAGCTTTGACGGCATCGCGCCGGATGGCATGTATGTCTACCGCTTCAAGGTCAGGCAGCACGGCACCTACTGGTATCACAGCCACTCCGGCTTCCAGGAACAGTCGGGGGTCTACGGGCCGCTGGTGATCGATGCGAAAGAGCCAGAGCCGTTCGAGTACGACCGCGAACACGTGATCATGCTCAGCGACTGGACCGACGAAGAGCCGGTCCAGCTTATGAAAACACTCAAGAAACAGTCCGATTACTACAACAATAACCAGCGCACCGTTGGTAATTTCATCAACGACGTCGGTGAAAAAGGCTGGAGCGAGACCACCCGTGATCGCTGGATGTGGGCGAAGATGAGAATGGACCCAACCGACCTGGCGGATGTCAGCGGTGCGACCTACACCTACCTGATGAACGGTCAGGCGCCGAACATGAACTGGACCGGGCTGTTCAAGCCTGGCGAGCGGATTCGACTGCGGCTGATCAACGGCTCGGCAATGACGTACTTCGACGTACGTATTCCGGGCCTGAAGATGACCGTCGTGGCCAGCGACGGCCTGCACGTCAAGCCGGTGCCCGTCGATGAGTTACGCATCGCAGTGGCGGAAACCTTCGACGTGATCGTAGAACCGGCGGAAGGTGCCTATACCCTGTTCGCCCAGTCGATGGACCGCACCGGTTATGCCCGCGGCACGCTGGCCAGCAGGCCTGGCCTGCAGGCTGTCGTGCCGCCTCTCGATCCACGCCCGCTGTTGAGCATGGATGATATGGGCATGGCGGGCATGGATCATGGCAGCATGAACCACAGCGCAGCCCCGGCAACGCACGACATGTCAGGCATGGACCACAGCAAGATGGGCCACGACGCAATGCAGGGGATGGACCACGCGCAGATGCCTGCCAGGAAAACGCCGACCCCGCAATCGCACCCCGAGAGTGAAAACAACAACCCGCTGGTCGACATGCAAGCCATGAGCACCTCGCCCAGGCTCGACGATCCGGGCATCGGCCTCAGAAATAACGGTCGCAGAGTCCTGACCTACGCTGACCTGCACAGCACCTTCGAAGACCCGGATGGTCGTGAGCCGAGCCGCACGATCGAGCTGCACCTGACCGGGCACATGGAAAAATTCGCCTGGTCGTTCGACGGTGTGAAATTCTCGGACGCCAAACCGCTGATGCTCAAATACGGCGAGCGGGTGCGTGTCGTGCTGGTCAACGACACGATGATGACCCACCCCATCCACCTGCATGGCATGTGGAGCGACCTCGAAGATGAAAACGGCCAGTTCATGGTGCGCAAACACACCATCGACATGCCACCGGGATCACGCCGCAGCTATCGCGTGACCGCCGATGCGCTGGGCCGCTGGGCTTATCACTGTCACATGCTGTACCACATGGAAATGGGCATGTTCCGCGAAGTGCGGGTGGAAGAATGAGGACCTTGATGTTGAGCAGAACGCTGAATTCGCCCTGCCTGCCGATGCTGCTGCTAGCCGCCGGGCTGTCCGTCACGCCGTGGACCTCGACCATGGCCGCCGGAATGGAAGGCATGGACCACGGCAGCCACGAGATGCACATGGACGCCGGCGACGGCGAGGACGCGCCCTCGACGCAGCCTGCGCCCGCCCGGAGCCGAACTCCGATCCCGCCGATCACCGATGCGGACCGGGCTGCGGTGTACACCAGCCACGCGGGCCATCAGGTCCACGACAGCGCCATCAACAGTTACTTTCTGGCCGACAAGCTGGAATGGCAGGACGCCAACGACGGCAGCGCGCTGGCCTGGGACCTGTCCGGCTGGATTGGCGGAGATATCGACCGCCTTTTGCTGCGCTCCGAAGGTGATCGAACCAACGGCAAGACCGAAGAAGCGGAAATCCAGGCGTTGTGGGGGCATTCGATAAGCCCCTGGTGGGACGTTGTCGCCGGAGCACGTCAGGATTTCAAACCGGGCGCACCGCAAACCTGGGCCGCCTTCGGCCTGCAGGGGCAAGCCATTTCGGATCTGGACATCGAGGCCACCGCGTTCATCGGTGAAGCCGGACAGACCGCTGCTCGCCTGGAGGCCGACTACGACCTCCAGTTGACCAACAATCTGGTGCTGCAGCCGACCGCAGAGCTGAACTTCTACGGCAAGAACGACCCGCAGCGCGGCGACGGCTCGGGCCTGTCGACCAGTGAGTTCGGCCTCAGGCTGCGCTACGAGATTACCCCGCAGTTCGCCCCTTATGTCGGGGTGAGCTGGGACCGCTCGTACGGCAAGACGGCCGATTACGCGCGCGAGGACGACGAAGACACTCAGGACGCGCGACTGGTGGTCGGCGTGCGCATGTGGTTCTGAACACAGTCAATGGCATTGCTCCGAGGCTGCCGTATAATCCCCGGTTTTCTTCAGAGCACCCTCCCCGTGGCCAACAAACGGTACGCCTGCATCGGTCTTTACAACCCCAAGTCCCCGGAAAACGTCGGCTCCGTCATGCGCGCGGCCGGCTGTTACGGCGTGGCGTCGGTGTTCTATACCGGTAAACGCTATGAGCGCGCGCGGGACTTCATCACCGACACCAAGAAAATCCATCAGGACATCCCGCTGATCGGCATCGAAGACCTCAAAAGCATTCTGCCGCTGGGTTGCATTCCGGTGGCCGTGGAACTGGTCGAAGGCGCCCGCGCATTGCCCGAATACACCCACCCTGATCGCGCACTGTATATCTTCGGCCCGGAAGATGGCTCGCTGGATCAGGAGATTCGCGACTGGTGTGAAGACGTGGTCTATATCCCGACCGAGGGCTGCATGAATCTGGCGGCGACCGTCAACGTCGTCCTCTACGACCGCATGGCCAAAGGTATCAATACCCGTTCGGGCCCGCAGTTCGGTCGCGAGAAAATTGATCCGGCCAGCGACCGCTGACGGAAAAGCATTGAACCTGTGTCGCGCACGGGCAGTCAGTTTCTCTGAATCGAGCAACTGCTTCCAATTTGCCAACTCCGACCTACTACCTCATGGAGAGCCATCATGCGCGACACCCCGATCATCGAACGCATCGACACACCTGAACTGCTTCAACGCAACCCCGAGCAGAACGTACAGGGCTGGGAGCGCATCGGCTCACTGGCTGGCGGCGTACTGCTGATGGGTAAAGGCGTCCGTCGTGGCGGCTTCCTGGGCCTGATCCAACTGGCCATCGGCGGCGCGGCACTGGCGCGCGGCATCAGTGGTCACTGCTCGGCCAAAAGCCTGATGGAAAAAGGCCGCAGTGATCTGCAAAGCGCACGCTCGACCATCGAACGTGCCGGTGCGGAACTGAACAACCTCAAGGACGACGCTGAAAATGCCGTGAAGACGGCTGCTGCCAAAGGCGTGGAAGCGCTGACCGAGCCAAAGCCGGTCATTTAAGCGTTCAACCTGCGCGAAAAATCAGGTAATCCTCCCAGTCGTCTTCGGCCACATTGTTCTCGCTGAGCATGCGGCCTGACTGGGAGATGCGTTCGTGATGCACGGCCGTGCGATCACCACACACCAGATGGTGCCAGAGCGGCAAATCCTTGCCCTCACTGACCAGACGATAGCCGCAGGTCGGTGGCAGCCATTTGAATTCATCTGCCTGACCAGGCGTTAGCTGAATGCAATCGGGCACCGAGGCACGCCGGTTTGCGTAGTCGGAGCACTGGCAGGTTTTCAGATCCAGCAGCTTGCAGGCAATTCGCGTGTAATAAACCGCGTTGTCTTCCTCATCCTCAAGCTTCTGCAGGCAGCACAGGCCGCAGCCATCGCACAACGACTCCCACTCCTGGGTATCGAGCTGGTCAAGGGTCTTGCGAATCCAGAAGGGTTCAACTTTAGCGGCCATGGTTCGGACAACGGTATCGATAATGAAAAGGCCGCCAGTCTAGAGGTACACGGGGTGCGGGCCAAGCACTTGCGACTGCCGGTAGCCGGGACTTGTCAGCGACAGGGCAAAACAGTAGCGTTAACGGGTTTTCAGCGCGTTCAAGCGATGCCTGCCGACCACGGCCCATCAAGCCACGCTCGTTTTCAACCTTCGCTATCAAGGACTTTCATGAGCACAAACCCTCGCATCGCCGATCACCCGATCGATCCGCAATTCACCGAACGCTGGTCGCCACGTGCCTTCAGCGGCGAAAGCATCGACCAGGAAACCCTGCTGAGCTTTTTCGAAGCCGCACGCTGGGCACCCTCGGCGTATAACTCACAGCCCTGGCGCTTTCTCTATGCACGTCGCGATACGCCGAACTGGGAGCGTTATCTGGGCTTGCTGAACGAGTTCAACCGCAGCTGGGCGCAACATGCAGCGGCCTTGGTGATCGTCATTTCCAAGACCACCTTCGTCGCCCCCGGCGCAAGCGAAGAGAGCCCGGCCCTGTGGCACACCTTCGACACCGGCTCGGCATGGGGTTACCTGGCACTGCAGGCCAGCCTGAGCGGCTGGCACACCCACGGCATGGCCGGTTTCGATCAGGATCTGACCCGCAAGGAACTGAATATTCCGGAGGGCTACGCAGTGCATGCGGCCATCGCAATTGGCAAGCTGGGTGACAAGTCAACCTTGCCGGACTACCTGCAAGGCCGCGAAGTGCCAAGCCCGCGCAAGCCGCTGGCAGAACTGGCCGCCGAAGGTGATTTTTCGCTTTAACCGACCGTTTGCTGTAACCGAAGCCGGCGAGCCGACGCCTGAAACGTCGGCCCGCTGGCAAGGGCGTCAGTAACCTCGCGAAAAATCGACCTCGCCGCGCAGCGCTTCTCCCGCCTGAAAAGCGTTCAGGTTATGCACAAAAAGCTCGGTCATGGCCACTGGCGAGGTAGGCGCCGAGCTGTGACCGGTCAACAGCAGACCGTAGGCAGTCCAGAACGGATGGCGCTGCGGCAAAGGCTCCTGGCGGCAGACGTCAATCACCGCGCCAGCCAGATGCCCCTCCTTCAACGCCTCGACCAGATCCGCATCGACAACCGCTACCCCGCGTCCGACGTTGATGAACAACGCCGTGGGCTTGAAGCTGGCGAACAGCTTCGCGTCGTACAAGTCGTGTGTCTCGGGCGTGTTGGGCAGCAGGTTGATGACGTAATCCATCTCGCCGAGCAGACGCGTCATGTCTGACAACGCCGCCACCTCGATGAACGGCTCCTGAGTGCGTGCACTGGAAGCCACACCGTAAACCTGCACACCGAACGGCAAGAGGAACTCGGCAACCCGCTGACCGATATCACCGGCACCGACGATCAATGCCCTGCGGCCCGCCAGGCTCTGCCCGGTGCGGTTGTCCCACTTGCGTTCGACCTGGCTCATCAGGCGCGCCAGCACCTCACGCTCATGACCGAGCATGTAGGTCAAAACGAACTCGGCCATGACCTGACCGAAGATCCCGACCGCACGGGTCAGGCGATAGTCCCGCGACAGGCTGTCGGCCAGCAGCGGTGTGATGCCCGCCCAAGTGGATTGCAGCCATTGCGGCTTGTGCCCCTGCCGCAACAGGTTGGCCATCAGGTCCGGCTGTCCCAGCCAGACCGGGCAGTCGCTGGCCATGCGCGACAACTCGGCAGAATCGCCAGTGCTGAAAACTTCCAGATCAGGCGCAGCCTTGCGCAACAATTGGGTGTAAACGTGGTAATCGTGCTCGGCAATCAGAACGCGCATGTTTCAAAAACCTTAAAAACAGGACAGGCAACCCACGTCGATGCGGGCCGCTTTACAACGTGAGCAACGATTACATGGGATCGTTGCGGCGCAGCAGCTCTTCGGGCAGGTGCTCGATGTAATCGTCTTCAGCCGGCGGCATCTGCAAGTGATAGCCCTGGCTGTCGAGGTTCTCCAGCACCACGTTGATATCTTCGCGCGACAGCGCCCGCTCGGGGCTAAGCACCAGATCGAACGCATGAACCGGCTTGCCGAAGGCCACCATCAGCTCTGGCGGCACACGTTTGAGGACGTCGCTTTTCAGGACGTAAAGGTACATCTCGTTTCTTTTCGGGCTGCGATAAATCGAGCAGATGCGCTTCAAGACGGTTCTCCGGGGGTAGCCAGGCTGTCCAGCAGCGCCTGACCCATCAACTCGCGACGCCAGCCACGCAGCGAGTCGGGTAATTGGTAAGGACCGTCGGGGTAGCCGCTCTTGAGCAGGGCTTCGAGGGTCTTCTTGCGCAGCATCAGCTCCGGGGCCATGTCCAGTTGCTCGGCGTACTGCTGACCGATTGCACGCAGACGCTTGATCGACCCGGCCGCATCGATGGGCAAAGGCTCGGGCAACGCAGGTGGCCATTCTTCCGGGGGCAGCACGCTCGCAGTCTTGATCAGTTCGAGCAGAAACTCGCCGTCATGGCGGACCGTACGCGGGTGCATGTCTTCGATCCGCGCCAGTGCGCCGAGGTTGTCCGGCTGGGTTTTGGCCAATGGCCAGAGCGAGTGTTCA
Source organism: Pseudomonas sp. PvP027 (assembly GCF_017833005.1). Classification (NCBI taxonomy): domain Bacteria; kingdom Pseudomonadati; phylum Pseudomonadota; class Gammaproteobacteria; order Pseudomonadales; family Pseudomonadaceae; genus Pseudomonas; species Pseudomonas sp. PvP027. The sequence continues at coordinate 1,636,466 of NZ_JAFIBK010000001.1, forward strand.
CGCACGATACGGTTGCGCGGCAGGTTGCGGGCACGCGCCTCGCGTTCACGCCAGGCACACAGCTCGCGCAGCACCGCCAGTTGGGCACGGGACAGCTTCCAGGCCAGCTTGGCGTCGCGATACACCTCGTACGGGTCCACTTCACGACGCAGGTTGGCGACCAGCTCGGCGCCGTCATCCAGCAGCCAGGCGTATTTGTCGTCGGACAAGCGCGGGCGCAGGATGATGAACAACTCGGCCAGGTGCACCGCATCTTCGGCAGCGTAGCTGATCTGCGTTTCCGACAGCGGACGTTGCAGCCAGTCGGAACGGGTTTCGCCCTTGGGCAGGTCGATGTCGAGGACCTCCTGCACCAGACGCGAATAACCCATGGAGAAACCGAGGTTCAGGTAGGCCGCTGCCAACTGGGTATCGAACAGCGGAACCGGCAGGCTGCCGGTCAGGCGCAGCAACACCTCAAGGTCTTCGCTGCAAGCGTGCACCACTTTGATGACGTCGGGGTTTTCGAGCAAGGCAGACAGCGGCCGCCAGTCGTTGATCAGCAACGGATCAATCAGCCAGGCGCTCTGCCCGTCGCCGATCTGCAGCAGCGCAGCGATCGGATAAAAAGTGTCGACCCGCATGAACTCGGTGTCGAGCGCCACGAAAGGCAGTGACTGCCATTGTGCGCAATGCCGGGCGAGGCTGTCGTCGTCGCGAATCCAGTGAATATCGATGGCCACACGGCTCTCCCTTCAACAATGGCGCGCAGTATATATCGTCATGGGAGATTATCGCGCGTCTGTCGTCCGGGTCTGGCGCATCTTCATGCAAATGACGGACAGGAGGCGCCATTGTCCGGCAGACAGGCTGCCGATGATCATCCCCATCGCGTGAGGGGACGATCAAAACCCGACACGCCACGCGGTGGTTACTTGTCGGTGGCCGCCAACTCGCTGCGGCATCCGGCAAACATATCGAGACCGGGGTCATAGACCTTGGTATCGACTTTCAGCAGCCCGAGCATGGAATGGAAAAGATTATCCTGGCTCAACGGTGCATTACGCTGTTTGGCCAGGCACTCCGGCGTGACGGCAAAGGACTTCTGATAAGTATCGGACAACCAGACCATCATCGGCACATGCTTTTGCTGATCAGGCGCCAGCACATAAGGGGTGCCGTGCAGAAACAGGTTGTACTCGCCCAGCGACTCGCCATGGTCAGACAGGTACACCATGGCGGTATCGACCTTGTTTTGATTGGCGCGTAAAAGGTCAATCAGCGTGGACAGTACATGGTCGGTGTACAACAACGTATTGTCGTACGCATTGACGATGCTGTCCCGGCTGCAATTGTTCAGCGCATTGCTTTCACACACCGGGGTAAACTTTTCAAACTCCTTTGGGTAACGCTTGAAGTATTCAGGCCCGTGGCTGCCCATCTGGTGCAGAACAAGCACCGTGTCCTTGTCGAGGCTGTCGATAAAGGTCTGCAGGTTTTGCAAGAGTATCTCGTCCCGGCATTCATGGTTGTTGCACAACAGCGGGTCCTTGAGATTACTCACGTCCTGGAAGGTCACTCGATCACAGGTGCCTTTGCAGCCTGCCTGATTGTCACGCCATATCACGTCTATGCCCGCGCGCTTCAGTACATCCAGCAAGCCTTCCTGATTACGCGCCTGGGTAGCGTTGTAATTCTTGCGACCCATGTTGGAAAACATGCAGGGCACCGACACGGCGGTTTCGGTGCCGCAGGAATACACATCGGTAAACGCCACCAGCCCGCTTTCCTTGTTCAGGTTGGGCGTGGTGTTGCGACCATAGCCAAGGATCCCGAAGTTCTCGGCTCTGGCACTTTCGCCAACCACCAGCACGGTCAAGGATTTGCGGGCATGCGTGGCCCAGTCCGCAGAGCGTTTGGCATCCTCGCCGATCTTGACGAACGGACGTCTTGCGGAGATCACCTGCTCGCTCAGATAGCCCAGCGACGCACCGATGTAGTTGCTTGGCACCACCATCAGGCGCAATTCATGGTGATTGCGAAACAATGACGACAAGCCCTGGTAATTGGCCAGTGCAACGCCGCCTATTGCCACGCAGCACACCACCGTCACCAGCAGTTTGCTGAACAGTTCAAGGTGCCAGCGACGGTAGCTGATCGGCAGTTTCCAGAGTATCAGCGAAGGCAAGACGCCTAACAACAGGATATACAACGCCAGTTTTAAAGACAGCAGGCCCTGCACTTCCGTAACGTTGGTTTCGGCGAAGTTTCGAAACATCCCGGCGTCGATCATGACCCCGTATTCGCTCATGAAATAAACCACCCCCGCGCTGATCATAAACAGACTGATCAACACCGGCTTAAACACACGACGGAACGCCAACAGCGTCAACACGATATTGAACACGCAGAAAATCATCACACCAAACGCGAAGCGCATGGCCAAACCTTTGCTATCGGCGCTGGTAATCGAGAAAAGATGCTGCCAGAGATTGAGATTGAAACCCAGTAACAGAAACGCACTGGCAAGTAGGGTTACAACCTCTGGACGAACAGTTCTGGGTGTCGGCATCGTGGTCTGCTTATCAAATTAATATGCATCGGGCATTCAGGAGCCAGTGAACTCCCGGATGGCGCGCACTGTAGGCAGCGCATCATCAATTTTATGTGAAAAAGGTGAGAGGATTGGGTTGAATGAAGCTTATTTCACTGTGAAGAAATTCGTTGCAGCATTACTGCATGTTCAGAGCAGCGTGTCTCCGCAAGCAGGCTTGCGGAGACCTCATCCTTTCAAATGCGCTTGATCAGACCGAGCGACGGCGGTAGGCCCGGTAGCCCGGCAACCAGAAATTACGCTCGATGGCCTCAAGCAGCGCCTCTTCGGTGGTTTCCAGTGCCAGCCCTTCGGCCTGCGCCTCCTTCGCTACAGCCAGCGCGATCTTGCGGCTGACCTGCTGAATTTCCTTGAGCGGCGGCAATACCGCATCGCCCTTCCCTGTCACCATCGGCGAGCACTCGGCCAGCGCATTGGACGCGGCCATGAGCATCCGGTCGGTGATGCGCGATGCCTTGCAGGCCACCACGCCGAGGCCGATGCCCGGAAAGATGTAGGAGTTGTTGCACTGCGCGATGTGCACCGTGCGACCGTTGATCTCCACTGGCGCAAACGGACTGCCGGTAGCCACCAACGCGTTGCCGTCCGTCCAGCGCAGGATTTCTTCCGGCGTGGCTTCCACTTTGGAGGTCGGATTGGACAGCGGCATTACCAGAGGTTTGGGGCAATGCTTGTGCAGTTCGCGAATCACCTGTTCAGTGAACAGACCGCGCTGTCCGGACACGCCGATCAGTACTGTGGCCCCTGCGTGGGTGACCACGTCAAGCAACTGCGGGAAGGCGTCTGTACCGGCAGTCCAGCCGGACACGTCGGCAGTCTTTTGCGCCAGTCGTTTCTGGAAGTCGAGCAGGTTGTCCATGCCCTCGGTCAACAGGCCGAAACGATCAACCATGAAGATGCGCTTGCGCGCTTCGCTTTCGCTCAGGCCTTCGATGCGCATCGCTGCGATGATGTGCTCGGCAATGCCGCAGCCTGCCGAACCGGCACCGACAAACACCACCTTCTGCTGGCCAAGGGTTTCATTCTTGGCTTTGCAGGCCGCCAGCAATGTACCCACAGCCACCGACGCGGTGCCCTGGATGTCATCGTTGAAGCAGCACAGCTCATCCCGATACTTTTCCAGCAGCGGCATGGCGTTGGACTGGGCGAAATCTTCGAACTGTAAAAGCACGTCCGGCCAGCGACGCTGCACCGCGTCGATGAACAGCGCGATGAAGTCTTCGTATTCCTTGCCCGATACCCGCTCGTGACGCCAGCCCATGTACATCGGGTCGTCCAGCAGCTCACGATTGTTGGTGCCGACATCCAGCACGATCGGCAGCGTGTACGCCGGGCTGATCCCGCCACAAGCGGTGTACAACGACAATTTGCCGATCGGAATGCCCATGCCGCCGATGCCCTGATCGCCCAGCCCGAGAATTCGTTCGCTGTCGGTCACGACAATGATCTTGATCCGGTCCTTGGTCGCGCTGCGCAAAATGTCATCGATGCGGTCACGCTCAGGGTAGGAAATGAACAGGCCGCGATGCGTGCGGTAAATCTTGGAGAATTCCTGACAGGCCTGCCCCACCGTCGGCGTGTAGATAATCGGTAGCATCTCGTCCAGATGGGAATCGAGCAGACGGAAAAACAGGGTTTCGTTGTTGTCCTGGATCGAGCGCAGGTAGATATGCTTGTCCAGGTCGCTGGCACATTGTTTGTACTGGCTGTAAACCCGGGTGACTTGCTCTTCGATCGTCTCTACGTTCTGTGGCAGGAGCCCGATCAGATTGAATTCGACCCGCTCTTGCGGGGTGAAGGCACTGCCTTTGTTCAGCAGGGGCATTTCCAGCAGTGAGGGTCCTGCGTAGGAAATGTACAAAGGTCGCGAAGTTTTGGTCATTTTCTCTAATCGCCTTTTTCGTCTACTCATTAATTCTTTACGTCGACCGGGGCGGGCAGCCTGGCTCAGTTCTTGTTGTTTTTTCTTGTCGCCAGTTCTCTATCAGGCCATGCCGAAAACCATTCGGCGGATAAGGTCAGGGCGAACATATTACTCGCCTGACAGCGGCTTGCGACATTTTGTCGCGCAAAGAGTGGCTAAGTGACGCTATTGCAGGCGCAGCATTCCATGACCAGCGAGTGCATTCAGCATGCCGGAAGCCATCATGGGGCGGGTTTGAAAAAGCCTCGACGAATGTCGAGGCTTCATGGGGTCAGGCTGCGCCAGGCTTTTCGGCGATAAGCCCGATGGTGAAGCCATCGACTGCCGAGATCCGGCCTCGCCACAGCACACCGGCATCGCAAATCGGGTTGCCGTCAGTGGAGTAGGTGCGGCAGTCCTTCAAGTGAATGAAGTGGAAGGCCGGGGTGTCTTCAGACGACTCACCGGGCTTGAAGGACAGGATCATCTCTTTCATGGTCGCGTCAGTACCGTTGGCGAACGAGCTGAACGGTGCCGAGATATCGTCGGCCAATTGCTCGAAATACGCATCGTGAGAAATCAGATGCCCGGAAACCAGATTCCCGCCCACCGACAGCGTCACGCCCATCTCCACCTTGGTGTTGGCAACAAACTTGACCAGCCATTGCAGCAACCAGTCGATCTGCTTGCCCTGCCACTTGAACTGAGCAATCACGTCATCGTGGCTCTGGCTGGGAGAAGGTTGCGACTTTTGTACCTGATCTACGTCTGACATCTGAAAGCTCCTCGCCTCACAAAACGTTGAACCCAAGGTATAGATCAGAAAGGGCGAAAGCGAAACCGGGAGGCAGGATTAGTTTGCGAATGGCCAAAGGGAACATGTGAAAACCAAGCGATTTCGCACGAGGAGGATGACAGTATTTCTACCCTGCATCGACAGCCAGTCGTTCGGTTAAATATTGCAGAAAGAATATTGGTGATTTTTTTTCACAATGACTGATCCAAAAGATCTGAGATCAGCTTTCAGGTCACCTATAGAATCGAATGATCGATTTCCGAAACGGAGTAAAACGATGATTCAGAACAATCAATCGCTCGGCCTGGAGAACCATACGGCGTTCAGCCGTACATTTCAGTCTGACCAGTTGACCATCGGATTCATCTCGCCCGCGCGAGGCTATCCCGACGGCCCTTTTCCCAGCCTGGAGGACCAGGCCGAGATCGTGCAGCGTCTTGATCAGAGCGATGCTGCGGCGCTGTGGCTGCGCGATGTGCCGTTTTACGATCCGTCATTTGGCGATACCGGCCAGGTCCTTGATCCGATGGTGTACGCGGGCTGGCTGGCAGCGCTCACTACCAGAATCGCCATCGGCACCGCAGGCATCGTCAGCCCGTTGCGAGAGCCGGTTATCACCGCCAAGCAGATCGCGACGGCGGACCAACTTCTGGGAGGCCGCTTTCTCGCCGGCATGGCTTCGGGTGACCGGGCAACAGAGTACCCGGCTTTCGGGGTCGACTTTGCCAGTCGAGCGGAACGCTATCGGGAAGCGCTAACGCTGATCAAAACGCTGACTTCAGAGTCATTTCCGCGCCTGAAGACACAGCATTTCGGTCAACTGCGGGGCGATATCGATCTGGTGCCCAAACCCGCAGCTCAACGGGTCCCTATCATTGCCATCGGTCGTGCAGGACAGAGCCTGGAGTGGCTTGCGGCCAATGTGGATGCCTGGATCTGGCACGGCGACGCGCTGCGCATGCCGGAGGCTGTACCGCACTGGCGTGAGGCAACCGCTTTCAGGGGATTCGTCCCTTTCGGCTATGGCGCGATGTTCGACCTCGACGCCAGTCCTGACGCGCCGCTACAAACCGGTCGGGTGCTACGGGGCGGTCGAAAGGCGCTGAAAGACTTCTTCTCGCGGCAACGCGAAGCCGGGATCAATCATGTCGCATTGAACCTTAAGCCCACGCGACGCCCTTCTCTGGAGGTGATCGATGAACTTCAGGAACACATCCTCCCCGAATTTTCCATCACGTCAGGCTGAGGAGGCGGGGCCAGCCTCGTGCTGCCAGGCGCTTGGCGCCGCCGCGGCCTTGCGCGAGCCTGTTATCACCGGGTTTACGATCATCCGCGATTCAATGACTATTCAAGCCCGCTCAACACGCCCGGCAGGCGTGAGATTGGCTCCCAGGTAGGCAACCAAGGCGCTGACTTTTGGCAGCGCCTCACGACTCCGCAGCCAGACAAGATTCATTGGAAGGCCTTCGGTAGCAAGATCCGGCAGCACCTCCACCAGCCTGCCGCTATTCAGATGCACCTGGACCAGCCAGGTCGGTAGCTGAGCGATGCCAAGCCCCGCCAACACCGCCATCACCTCACCTTCTCCGTCGCCCACAGCAATGTGCGGATGCATGATCCTGCGCTCCCGATCCCCCGGCTGGCGGCCCTTGAAATACCAGGGGATCGCCATACCATCATTTTGCCCATAGCCGATGCACCGGTGGGCATCGAGGTCTGACACCGTTTTGGGCTCGCCATATTGGTTCACATACTCGGGCGCCGCGCAGAAAATCAGTTTCTGTGTTCCGAAAAACTGGTGAGCCATAGCGGCTGGCCAGGCGTCTGAACCACCGATCCTGACGACGATATCGATGCCCTCGTGCACCGGGTCGACGTACCGATCGGAAAAAGACACATGGGGCTGCAACCTGGGGTGCTGCTTCATGAAATCAAGAATCAACGGCAGGACATGTAAACGCCCATACGAAGCAGGCAAATCAATGCGCACTTTGCCCTGTGGCTCGGTCTGGGTTGAAGTCAGCGCAATCTCGACTTCCTCCAGATCCGAAAGGACCGTGGTGCAGGTACGGTAGAAGGTTTCCCCAGCCTCGGTGAGCGACAACCGACGCGTAGTGCGCTGAAACAACCGGGTGCGCAGACGCCCTTCCAGTCGCGCGATGCTCTTGCTGATCGCCGAGTTGGTCAGGTTCAACCGTTCAGCGGCGGCCGTGAAGCTGCCCATGTCGGCGACGATGACGAACACATCGATACCCTTAAGGCGCTCAGACGAAAACATAGACACTCCGATTATTGAATTCCATTCCAAACACTTGATAGAAACCAGCAGAAATAAAACACCATTTCTCCAATAGACTATGTCAAAACCTGTTCGGAGTTAAGCCTGATGCAGCGCTGAACTGGCTCCGGACAACACCTCACGCTCGGACTATCAGTCCTGATGATGGCGGTCGCAACATCCCTGCAAGGCCAGTTGGCGGGTGGCTAATGAGCTTCGGAGTGATCGTTGCGCTGCCGCTGACACGTCGCCAGTACTCCCCTGACAGCCGTCTTCCCCAAGGCTGCTGCCGTCATCGTTTTTTTGATTCCCCTCCACAGGAGAGACAGCCTTGACTCTGTTCAATGAATTCAAACTCGGCAACACGCCACTCAGCAACCGCGTCGTCATGGCGCCCATGACCCGCTCGCGTGCCCCCGAGGATATCGCCACCGAACAGATCGCGCTGCACTACACCCAGCGCGCTACCGCTGGCCTGATCGTTTCGGAAGGCACGCCGATCTCTCGCGAAGGCCAGGGCTATCTGTTCAATCCAGGCATCTATACCCCGGAGCAGATCCAGGGCTGGAAGCTGGTGACCGACTCGGTCCACAGCGTCGGCGGTCGCATGTTCGCGCAGCTCTGGCACGTTGGCCGGGTGTCCCACACTTCGATCCAGATCGACGGCAAAGCACCGGTCAGCGCCACCACCCAACAAGCACAGGGCGCAGTAGCATTCGCCTATGGAGAAGACGGCGAACCCGGCTTCGTGCCCACCTCCGTGCCGCGCCCGCTCACTACCGATGAAGTGGCGCGGGTCGTCGAGGATTTCGCCCAGGCCGCGCAGAATGCGATCGACGCCGGTTTCGACGGCGTGGAAATTCACGGCGCCAATGGCTACCTGCTGGAGCAATTCCTCAACCCGCAGGTCAACGACCGCACCGATCAGTACGGTGCGAGCAATCTGCAAGACCGCCTGCGCTTCGTCTTCGAAGTGGTCGATGCCGCCTGCGCCAGAATCGGCGCCGACCGCGTTGGCATTCGCATCTCGCCCTATGGCCAATTGTTCGACATGCCACTCTACCCGGAGATCGACGAAACCTACTCGGCGCTATGCGCAGGCATGCGCGAACGCGGCATCGCCTATGTACACGTCATGGACCAGACGCACTTCTTCATGGCCGGCGAAAGCTCGGCCGCTCAGGAACAGGCACTGCGTAAACTGCTCAAGCACTGCAAGGCCGAACTGGGCAACACCGCGCTGATCCTCGCCGGCGACATGACCCGCGAACGCGCGGATGCACTGCTGGAAGAAAACCTGATCGACCTGGCTGCGTTTGGCCAGCCTTTCATCGGAAACCCCGACCTGGTTGCCCGGCTGAAAAACGGCTGGCCCCTGACGACCCCGGACCGTGACACCTACTACGGTGGCGATGCGCAGGGCTACATCGACTACGCGCCCTACGGCGCTTGACCTAGTGGCCGGGGCGCCGCGTTCGAGCGGTGTCTCGGCTGGTCTCGCGCTCAAAGCTGCCTTTCAGGATACAAATGGGGAGCTGGCTGGGGATTATCAAATCCCGGAAACCAAAAAGCCCCGCATTGCGGGGCTTTTTGGATAAATAATGGCGGAGAGATAGGAATTCGAACCCTAGGTACCGGTGAGGGTACAACGGATTTCGAATCATCAATAATTTCCAGCTTTTTCAATCGCTTGCAGGAGATTAAGTTCCCGGTTTCGGCTACATCGAGAAAGGCCTGACACTCGATACTTTCAGAAAGCCAATACTATGAAGACACTCAAAAACGTCGTCAGCGCTTCGAGGAACATCAAATCCTTCACGTATTAGCGAATACTGCCCAAGATTGATAGCAGTCAAACGCACTCAAAACATTGAGAATAGCAGCGTCCTGACAAGAGACATCGGACTCAAAAGCTATCAGGTCATTTCCATACTCCTCTTACGCCTTTGCCACACAACACTCGATTGAGTGCGACTTTATTAAGCAGCACCTCGTTGTGCATTGGCGACCGTACTTCACACAGCGTCGACTGATCAAATATATGGAACGAGGCTCTGCGCACCCACTGCTTGGGTTGCAAGCCTCGGTTTTTATATCTGTGAGTATGATGAAGATTGCAATATGGCAGTCGGCGAGGGGTCGAAACAGGAAAGCACTTACAAGGCTAGCAGATTGGTCTTACATAATTCTGGCTATGCATAATCCAGTATGGGCAACTGCATCAATCGACCAGTTGGTCGAGCGTCTGAGCAGAGCAATCCTTGTTCCGATGTGACAAAGCATGGAGATGATTGACTTTATCAATTCCGATGCGATGGGACAGTTGGCTGGGTCAAAGTGAATGGAGGCATAATGTTGTGCCAAAACGAGACTTAAACGCTGCCCCAAGCACAGCTCAATACGCTTATTTTTTTTGCGCAAGAAAACTGCATGATCTAAAGCGCCGCGCTGAGAATTACTTAAACAACCAACATGGACGGAAGAAAAACTCATGGCTTTTGACGCTTATTTAAAAATAGAAGGTATCCCTGGCGAAGCGCTTGATGCTCAATTCAAGGACTGGATCGAGATGGAGGATTTCGACGTAGGAGCAAGCCAATCAGCCTCAGCAACTGCCACAAGTGCTGGTGGAGCAACAGGTGGCCGAGCGCGTATGAGCGATCTTTTTTTTCGCAAGACTGTGGACAAATCAACGCCTAAGCTTCATGAAGCCTGCTGCAGCGGGAAGCACTTCAAAGAAGTTATCATTGCGGTAAATCGAGCTGGCGCTGAAAAATTAAAATATTTGGAAAAAACTCTTGAAGAAGTGATTATTTCATCTGTGAATTTAAACGGAAATGGCAGCCTTGAGGGTGGCTTTCCCACTGAAACAATACGCTTGAATTATGGCCGTATGAAAATGACCTATACGCAACAAAAGCGTACCGATGGTCAGGGCGGGGCCAGGTTGTAGGTGGTTGGGATGGTATAGCTAATAAAGTATACGCCTGAAACCAAGAGGACTACGTTAATGGTTTCTCCAACTGTTGATACCAACAAGGTCGCCTATTGCACCTATGAGCTGAATGGCCAGACAACCAGTATGCTGCACTGCAGCAATAATGAGAGCTATGAGGCCTTTTCAGGAAGAGAAGGCTTTGTAAATGACCCATCCGAGATTAGCAACGCCAAGTTGGGACCGCTGCCGCCCGGCAGATATTACATATTGGACAAAGAGAGTGGTGGGATGCTGGGTTGGATCAGAGATCCAATCAAGGATTTTTATGCGCGAACTGATCGTAGTGGCTGGTTGTCACTTTACCGAGATGATGGGCGCATTGATGACCAAACAACCGTCAATGACGTAACAAGAGCAAATTTCAGAATACATCCTGTAGGCCCTCTGGGCCGGAGCGAAGGGTGTGTCACCATGACATCTAAAATAGCATTTGATCAGCTAAGCAAATACCTACACAATATGGAGGGAGATAGAATTCAAGGATCCGGACAGAAATATTTCGGTATTCTAGACGTAATAGATCCGAGAGAAAGAAAATGATGAGCATTGTTAAAGTAATCATAAAGTCTTTCGTGATTTTTTTGATAGCGTCGTTCCTCACACGATACCTTATTGGAAGCGGACTGGTTCGAAAAGGACTGGAAACCTCTATCGGTGATGCGCTGTATACAACTCTCTCCAATTTCTTTAACGTCAATGGATCCGAGCAGGCAGAAACATTGGTAATCAGCGTACTGCTCATCGCCTCTTTGGTTCTTGTAACTATACTCGGCTGGCTGGCCTCAATCATCACTTCAAGACCCTATCAAGAAAAGCTTAAAAAATAGGAGTCGTATCACTATACTGAACACACCTTTGGCTTTTGCAATAGGCAGCGAAAAACGCTGCTGGCTGCCTAAAAAAACGCAGATGTTACCTATATTAGTTTTATAAAGCCGTCAGGGTTATAACTTATGATTATTAGCGATCTTATAGTTCCAATCACTTACGAAGAAAGAATCGTGGTTTTTTTGATATGCTTGGCTGGAAATCACACATCTCCAATGCAGGAAATGATCCGATAAAAACTGGACAACTTGCGCTCGCCCCTCAAACTACTGAAAAGCTCACCACTTCTTCAAGCCACCGGATCAGGAGAGCTTTCTGCTTCGATCAATACATGACGTAGCAGCATCAATAGCTTTGAGTGCCGTATGACTTCTTCCTTGATAAAGTTTATCCGATTTACCCCAGTTTTTCGGCCAAGTCCTCGGGACTGAGGTGAGTGTAGCGCTTAAGCATCGCCAATGTCTTGTGACCAGTAATGCTGGCGACTTCCATCATAGTGAACCCGCTTTCGAAAAAACCGCTTGTGGCCTCATGCCTCAGATCATTAAGACGAGGTCCTTGGATATTCGCCCTCTCGCAAGCGAACGGGAAGTAATTACTGACTGTATCAGCCTTGAGCCGGAACAAAGATCCGCCCTTGATTGCAGCAGGCAATCCCTCTATGACCTCGCACACCCTAGAGGACAACGACACAGAGCGGCGCTCGCTGTTCTTCTTGTCCAAAGCTACCTTTCCCCGAATCTGATCCTTGCGCAGTGTGACAAGCTCGGATCGGCGCATCTGGGCGCGTCAGGCGTCACCACGCTTTTCGTAATAGGCCGTAGACGGAATCAAAACCGGTGGCAAGGGGGAATAACATCCTCCCCATCCCCCCCCAAAATTTCCCCAAACGAAAAAAGCCCCGAGCGCTCTTAACGCTCGGGGCTTTTCAAATAATGGCGGAGAGATAGGGATTCGAACCCTAGGTACCGGTGAAGGTACAACGGATTTCGAATCCGTCCCATTCGGCCACTCTGGCATCTCTCCAACGGCGCGCATCATAACAGCATCGGCGCAGAAGGCGAAGCCCTTCTGCTGTTTTTTTTTCGTGCTATCAAGCGCTTGCGTGTTTTTTCCGCTTACAGCGGCACGCCCAGACGGTTTGCGACTTCTTCGTAGGCTTCGATGACGTCGCCCAGACCCTGGCGGAAGCGGTCCTTGTCCATTTTCTTGCGGGTGTCCTTGTCCCAGAGGCGGCAGCCGTCCGGGCTGAATTCGTCACCGAGGACGATTTCACCGTGGAATACGCCGAATTCGAGTTTGAAGTCGACCAGCAGCAGGCCGGCGTCGTCGAACAGTTTGGTCAGCACATCGTTGACCTTGATCGACAGCTCTTTCATGCGAACCAGTTGCTCGGCGGTGCCCCAGCCGAACGCCACAACGTGGGATTCGTTGATGAACGGGTCGCCCTTGGCGTCGTCCTTGAGGAACAGCTCGAAGGTGTACGGATTGAGCTTGGTGCCCTCTTCGATGCCCAGACGCTTGACCAGGCTGCCAGCGGCGTAGTTACGCACGACGCATTCGACCGGGATCATGTCGAGCTTCTTGACCAGGCACTCGTTGTCGCCCAGCAGCTTGTCGAACTGGGTTGGAATGCCCGCTTCTTCAAGTTTCTGCATGATGAAGGCGTTGAACTTGTTGTTCACCATGCCTTTACGGTCCAGCTGTTCGATGCGCTTGCCGTCGAACGCCGAGGTGTCGTTGCGGAACAGCAGGATCAAGCGGTCGGCGTCGTCGGTCTTGTAAACCGATTTGGCTTTGCCGCGGTAGAGTTCTTCACGTTTTTCCATGATGGGCTCCGCTTGCTAAGTAGTTGGGCTAGGCGATATGTCGCCAGTCGAGCCCTGAATCTTGATCGGCCAGTTGCAGCCAGTCCGGGTCGCACCCGAGGGTGTCGACGAAACATTGCCGGGCCAGATGCGGCAGGTTGTTCTTGCTGCTGAGATGCGCCAGCACCAGGTGCTGAAGGTCCTGCCATCCCAGTTCGCTCACCAGGCTGGCAGCCTGATGGTTGTTCAAATGACCGGTTTCACAGCCAACGCGTTGCTTGAGAAAGACCGGATACTGGCCTCGGGCAAGCATGTCGCGACAGTGATTGGCCTCGATCATCAAGGCATCCAGGCCTTGATAACGCTGTAATACGTTGGAGCAGTAAGAGCCAAGGTCGGTCAGCAGGCCGAAGCGGCGCTTGCCGTCACTGAAGACGAACTGCGTCGGCTCCAGTGCATCGTGAGCCACCGACACCACATCGATGTCCAGTGCGCCGATCTGCAGACTCTCCCCGCCTGCCAGCAGCCCGGCGATTTCCACCGGTTTGCGCATTCCGCGCAAGGTCCCGCTGCTGAGGTAGACCGGCACATTGTAGCGCCGCGACAGCAGGCCCACGCCATGCACATGATCGGCATGTTCGTGGGTCACCAGAATGGCGCTCAGCTGGCTTGCCGAGACGCCCAGACGAGCCAGGCGCCGCTCGGTTTCCCGCAGGGAGAAACCGCAATCGACCAATACGTACGTCTCGTTGCTTGCGACCAGCGTGCCGTTGCCACGACTGCCGCTGCCGAGAACCGCGAAACGCACTTAACCCAGGTTGTCTTGAATAACGCTCAACACCCGACGCGCGATATCCGCAGGCGCAACGGTGTTGATGTTCTTCTCGACGGTCACTTGAACGTTGTCACCGACCTTGCTCAGGCGGACCTGATAGCGCTCGGCACGGGCATCGATCTCTTCCTTGGTCGACTTGCTGCCGAACATGCGGCCGAAGAAACCAGGCTCGTTTTCAGGCGTTTTGGCCTTTTCGGCCAGGTTGATGTAGTACAGACCCAGGCTGCGGTTGATGTCTTCGACACGCCAGTCGCCCTGATCCAGCGCGCGGCCGACGCTCGACCATGCGCGGTCCAGATCGGCACCGACGTTCAATACCGGGTTGCCACTGCCGTCTTCGCTCAAGGCAACACGGCTCGGGGTGTCGTAGTCACGTGCCGCCAGCAGGGAAATCGAACCGCCCTTCTCGGCGTTGCGGCCCATGCTGGCCAGCAGATCGTCGGTCAGTGCGGCATCAAGGCCCAGATTGGTTGTGCGCGTCGGGAAGGCCACGTCGGCAGTGCTGCCGGCAGGACGCTCGACGCTGACCACGTAGACTTCACTGGTATTGCGCTGCACGCCCGGCTCGATGCGAACACGCACACGGGTTTCCGAGTCGGCCGATACACCAGCAGCGCTCAGACGCTTGGCCACCGAAGCGGACAGTTCATCGAGGCGCTGCCAGGAAGAGCTGAATTCGCCCGTCTGCGGACGCTCTTCAGCGATACGGAAACCGTTGTCTTCGAAATACTGATGGGCCACCGGCCAGACTTCGGCCGGCTGACGCTGAGCCAGGATCCAGTGCGCATCACCACTCTTCTGCAGGCTGAAGTCGCTCGACTCGGAAGTCGTGCCCAGCGGCTGAGGACGGGGCACCGTGTACTCGCCGTCTTTCTGAGTGCTGTCAGCCACGTTACGCGGGATCGGCAGCAAAGGATCCAGACGCTTGACGCCGCTGACATCGGCGGGCAACTGCATGGGTGGGGTCTGGGTCGCCTGGAGGTAATCGCTGCCGCGATCACGGAAGTAACCATCTTCGCCCCAGAGCCAACCGCAACCGCTGGTGCTGGAGATAATAAGAGCAAGTGCGGAAAGTCCGGCCAATCGCTTCATTGCGTGATACTTCCTCAATTAAACCAGGACGCCGGACTGGCGCATGGCCTGACGCAGCGGTTCATGACAGGCTTCGCTGAGCCAGGTAAGCGGCAGACGGATACCGTCTGGCATCAAACCCATCTCATGCAACGCCCACTTCACGGGGATAGGGTTGGATTCGATGAACAGGGTGTTGTTGAGCGGCATGAGCTTTTCGTGAATCGCCCGGGCCGTTTGCGCATCGCCGCGCATGGCCGCTGCGCACAGATCGCTCATGGCGCGCGGTGCAACGTTGGCGGTGACGGAAATATTGCCCTTGCCACCCAGCAGCATCAATTCGACGGCTGTGGCGTCGTCGCCGGAGTACACCAGAAAATCGCTGCTGACGCTGGCCAGGATGTCCTTGGCGCGTTGCAGGTTGCCGGTGGCTTCCTTGATGCCGATGATGTTTTTTACCTTCGACAGACGCGCAACGGTCTCCGGCAGCATGTCACAGGCCGTACGGCCAGGCACGTTGTAGAGGATCTGCGGGATGTCGACTGCGTTGGCGATGTGGCTGAAGTGCTGGAACAGGCCTTCCTGAGTCGGCTTGTTGTAGTAAGGCGTCACCAGCAGGCACGCGTCGGCACCCGCATTTTTGGCGTTGGTGGTCAGTTCGACAGCTTCACGCGTCGAATTGGCGCCTGTACCGGCGATGACCGGAATGCGACCTGCAACCTGAGTGACCACCCGGCGGATGACTTCGATGTGTTCGTTCACATCCAGCGTCGCCGACTCACCGGTGGTGCCTACGGCAACAATGGCGTTGGTGCCCTCTTGCAAGTGGAAGTCAACCAGTTTGCTCAGGCTGTCCCAGTCCAGACGACCTTGTGCATCCATTGGTGTGACCAGTGCCACCATACTGCCCGCAATCATGCAACCGCTCCTGCCGGAAAAAGAGAGCCGTAATGGTACTGGCGCTATCAGCCTTGTACAAGCAAAGTACCGCGCTCTGAGCATTCCCCTGAGCGATGGTTTTCGCTACCCTTCGTCCTTTGATCGGTACTGGTCACCTGCGCACCTCGCTCAATCGGTCGAATTTGTCGCCAGAAGCCCTGCCCCAGCGCACTCCAGCCCTGTCATGGTATATCCATGCAAGCCAGGCGCCGAGGGACCCGACAAGTTATCTTGCGCCATCGATTGTCGAAACAGCCCCGCAAGTCCGAAAAAGTACCGACCGCTCATCGTCTAGGAATGCTGCATGTCGTCCACCCCCACAGTTCGCGAACAATTCCTTGTCATCAGTGCCCTTGGCGCAAACCCCATGGAGCTGACCAACGTCCTGTGCCGCGCCAGCCATGAAAACCGCTGCTCGGTCGTCACCTCGCGTCTCACCCGCCACGGCGAGTGCAGTGCGCTGATTCTTCAGGTGTCGGGCAGTTGGGACGCTCTGGCGCGCCTTGAAACCGGCCTGTCGAGCCTCTCCAAGAAGCATGCGTTCACGACCAGCGTCGTGCGCAGCGCCACCCTGGAGAACCGCCCTGAAGCTCTGCCCTACGTGGCCTACGTCAGCTCGGCGTACCGCCCGGACATCATCAATGAGCTGTGCCAGTTCTTCATTGACCACAACGTCGAGCTGGAGAACCTGATCTGCGATACCTACCAGGCTCCGCAGACCGGCGGCACCATGCTCAACGCCACGTTCACGGTGACACTGCCTGCCGGGACGCAGATCAGCTGGCTGCGCGATCAATTCCTCGATTTCGCCGATGCGTTGAATCTGGACGCACTGATCGAACCCTGGCGCCCACAAGCCCCAATGTAAGGAGTCCTCATGACTGTCACAGTAGATCATCCGGTTCCCGATTTTCAGGCACCCGCTACCAGCGGACAGACTGTCGAGCTGTCTGCGCTCAAGGGTCAGCAGGTCGTGATTTATTTTTATCCGAAAGACAACACGCCCGGCTGCACTACGCAGGGCCAGGACTTTCGTGACCACATCGCGCAGTTTCAGGCAGCCAACACGGTTGTGCTCGGTGTGTCCCGAGACAGCCTGAAAACCCATGAAAACTTCAAGGCCAAGCAGTCGTTCCCGTTCGAGCTGATTTCGGACAAGGACGAAGCGGTCTGCCAGCTGTTCGACGTCATCAAGCTCAAGAAGCTCTATGGCAAGGAATACCTGGGCGTCGACCGCAGCACCTTCCTGATCGACAAGGAAGGCGTACTGCGTCAGGAATGGCGCGGTGTGAAAGTGCCGGGCCATGTGGCTGAAGTATTGGCGCAGGCCGAAGCCCTGAACAAGGGCTGATCCGCCTACCCGCTGCGGCGCGCCACGTGCCGCAGCGATTCAGCCCTGATGTCGCGGCTATCGCGTCAAAGCAAAGGTGCTACCGTCGGCTCATTGCGAGGCCAGGCGTCGAGCACGGCCTTGAACAGGGTCGCCAGCGGAATCGCAAAGAAGATCCCCCAGAACCCCCACAGCCCACCGAACAGCAGCACGGCGCAGATGATTGCGACCGGGTGCAGATTGACGGCCTCGGAAAACAGCAGCGGCACCAGCACGTTGCCATCCAGCGCCTGAATGATCCCGTGAGCGATCATCAGGTAGATGAACTGATCACCCCAGCCCCACTGGAACAGACCGATCAATGCCACCGGCACGGTGACCACCACCGCACCGACATAAGGCACGACCACCGATATGCCGACCAGCATTGCCAGCAGCGCTGCGTAATTGAGCCCGAGCGCGGCGAAAGCGATGTAGGTAACGCCCCCACAGATGAAAATCTCGATGACCTTGCCGCGAATATAATTGGCAATCTGACGCTTCATCTCATCCGCCACCCGATTGATCAAGGCACGCTCGCGGGGCAGATAGCCACGCGCCCAGCGGCCGATCATGTGCCGATCCTTGAGGAAGAAGAAAACCAGAATCGGCACCAGCACCAGATAGATCATCAGGTTGACCAGCAACGGCAAGCTGGAGATCGAGAACGTCAGCGCCAACTGACCGATCTTGCCCACCTCACCACGGGCGACCTCGATGGCCAGCAGCACTTGCTCGTCAGACACCAGGTGCGGGTAACGCTCGGGCAGCAACAACAGCACCGACTGCCATTTTGCAAGCATGCCCGGGGCTTCGTTGAACAAGGTAATCATCTGGTGCCAGAGCAACGGCACCAATACCAGCAGGAACACCAGCAATACGCCGATGAACAAGGTGAACACCAGACCGACGGCGGCCATTTCAGGCAGGCGCAGGCGTTCCAGAACACTGACCAGACCGTGCATCAGAAACGCCAGCACCAGACCGGCGAGAACCGGAGCCAGCATGCCACCCAGCGTCAGGACAAGGGTGAACGCCAGAAACAGCAGGACCGCCAGTACCACTGCCTCCTCGTCAGAGAAGTAGCGTTGCACCCAATTGCGAAGCACATTGAACATCAAACATCCTTTTCGGAAAAAAACGCGGCAGTGGGTCAGGCCTTGCGCAGCCAGTAACGATAAATCCCGGCATCGACCTCTTCATGCAGCAACTCGTGCCCGGCGAGCCTGGCAAAGGTTCGAAAGTCCCGCTGCGAACCGGCATCGGTGGCAATTACTTTCAGCACCGCACCGCTGGCCAGGCGGTTGAGCTCCATCTTGGCTTTCAGCAGGGGCAGCGGACAGTTGAGACCACTGGCATCCAGTTCGGCGTCACAGGCCTCGGGGCGCACTACAGCGTCAGACATCGTTTCTCTCCAGGCGGACACATCGAATTACAAAGCAGGTCCGAAAAGGCAGGGCGAACAAGACGGCAAGAATACCTCACTCTGGTCAGCACGCCATTGAGCCAGCTACAGTACAGGTTCTTCTGACCAGAGCTTCGTGCATGAATTTTTTGCGTCCTACACTGCTCACCCTCGCCTGCCTGTTCGCTACACACGGCATGGCGGATGACCTCCCCTCGCTTGGTGACGCCAGCTCCTCGATTGTCTCCCCTGAACAGGAGCACCGTCTGGGCCGTGCGTGGCTGGGATTGCTGCGCGGTCAGGTGGCACAGCTGTCGGACCCGCAACTCAAGGACTACGTCGAAACTTCGGTCTACAGCCTTGCCGAGACCAGTCAGGTTCAGGACCGGCGGCTTGAATTCATCCTGATCAACAGCCCGCAACTCAACGCCTTTGCTGCACCCGGCGGCATCATCGGCGTCAACGGCGGCCTGTTTCTCAATGCTCAGACCGAGGGTGAGTACGCCTCGGTGCTGGCTCACGAACTGGCCCACTTGTCGCAGCGCCACTTCGCCCGGGGCATCGAGGCCCAGCAACGCATGCAGGTGCCGGTCATGGCCGCGATGCTGGCGGGCATCGTCATGGCAGCCGCAGGCGCCGGTGACGCCGGTATTGCTGCCATCGCCGGCTCGCAGGCCGCCGCGATCCAGGAACAACGGCGCTTTTCGCGCCAGAACGAGCAGGAGGCCGACCGCATCGGCATTCTCAATCTGGAGAAAGCCGGTTATGACCCGCGCAACATGCCGACCATGTTCGAGCGTCTCATGCGTCAGTATCGATTCGACGCCAGGCCTCCGGAGTTTCTGCTGACTCACCCGGTCAGCGAATCGCGGATCGCCGACACACGCAACCGTGCCGAACAGGCCAAACCGGGCGGCAAGGAAGACAGCCTGCTGTATCAACTGATGCGCGCCCGCGTGGCACTGATCTACGAAGAAACGCCTGGCATCGCCGCCAAGCGCTTCCGTGCGCAACTGGTTGAAAACCCGAAATCCGATCCGGCTCGCTATGGCCTGGCCATCGCGCAGATCAAGGGCGGCCAGTTGAACGAGGCCAGGGAAACCCTCAAGCCATTGCTCGAAAAAGCGCCGAACGACATCACCTACAACCTGACGCAGATCGACCTGGACATCACCAATAACCGGCTGGCCGATGCGCAGCAGCGTGTTGATCGCATGCTGACGCTGTACCCCGGCAATTATCCGCTCAATGACGTGCGTATCGACGTGCTGCTCAAGCAGAACCGCACGGCCGAGGCTGAAAAAAGCCTTGAAGCACTGCTCAAGACCCGCCCGGATGATCCGGACATCTGGTACGTCGTGGCGGAAACCCGGGGCCTGAACGGCAATACGATCGGCCTGCATCAGGCGCGCGCCGAGTACTTTGCGCTGGTCGGTGATTTCCGTCAGGCGATCCAGCAGCTGGACTTCGCCAAACGCCGTGCGGCCAATAATTTTCAGCTGGCGTCACGTATCGACGCGCGACAAAAGGATCTGATCGAGCAGGAGCGGATGGTCAAGGACATGATGAACTGATCGTCCGGCGTCGCAAGGCGCCCGATTCAGCCACGAATGAAAAGCCCGACACTTCAGTCGGGCTTTTTCATCACAGCGGTCAGGCGTTGCCTGCCTGTCTCAAGCGCGCTGCCTGAGTGAAGTCCAGCATGCGCTGCAATGGGCGCACGGCATTGGGGATCAGCGCCGGGTCGACGAATATCTCGTTACTGCCCTCACGCAGGCACTGCAAGGTGCGCTCAAGCGTATTCATCGCCATCCACGGGCAATGTGCACAGCTCCGGCACGCCGCGCCGTTACCGGCCGTAGGCGCCTCGATGAAGATCTTGTCCGGGCACAGCTGCTGCATCTTGTAGAAGATGCCCCGGTCAGTGGCCACGATGAACGTCTTGTTGGGCAAGCGTTGCGCTGCGGCAATCATCTGGCTGGTGGAGCCGACCACGTCAGCCAGCTCGATGACCGCTTCCGGCGATTCCGGGTGGACCAGAATCGCAGCCTCGGGGTACAGGGCTTTCATGTCTTCGAGCTGCTTGGATTTGAACTCTTCGTGGACGATGCAGGCACCGTCCCACAACAGCATGTCGGCACCGGTTTCGCGCTGAATGTAGCGGCCCAGGTGCTTGTCTGGCGCCCAGATGATTTTCTCGCCGTTGTCCATCAGGCTCTCGACGATTTCCAGCGCGCAGCCAGAGGTCACCACCCAGTCCGCACGGGCTTTGACGGCTGCCGAGGTATTGGCATACACCACCACGGTACGCTCCGGGTGCTGGTCGCAAAAAGCGGAAAACTCGTCGACCGGGCAACCCACATCGAGCGAGCAGGTGGCTTCGAGCGTCGGCATGAACACGCGTTTTTCAGGGTTGAGGATCTTCGCGGTTTCACCCATGAAACGGACACCCGCCACCAGCACAGTGCTGGCCGCGTGGTTATTGCTGAAGCGCGCCATTTCCAGAGAATCGGCCACGCAGCCACCGGTTTCCTCGGCCAGGGCCTGGATAACCGGATCACAGTAATAGTGAGCGACCAGCACGGCGTCCTGCTTCTTGAGTTGCGCAGCGATGTCGGCACGGTAACGCGCCTGCTCTGCCGGGCTCAACGTCCTGGGCTGTTTGGCATCGAGATGCGCCTGCACCAGGAAACGTTCGGAGATCTGTGTCATGTTCACGGGACCTGAAAGCGCCAGTGCGCGAAAGGCAAGTTTACACCCGAAATACAGGCAATAAAAAAAGCCTGACAGAGGCTGCGCCATCTGCAACCAAGGCGTATGGCTGATACCCGGTGGATATCGGCCAGACTTCTGAAGGCGCGCCGATTCTAGCGCCGAAAAACTGATTTAACAGCTGTTTCTGGCTCAGCAGACACCGATGAGAAGCATTCTTGAAAACCGCTTGATAACGCATTCATTCCGACCAGCCCGCCAATGAAACGACACACGTTGTGCCCTGTCACAACCTTCAGCCCCCCTTTGTGAAGGAGAAAATGACATGGCAAGCGAATCGACCAATACCCCGGTTTGGCTCATCACCGGCTGCTCCACCGGCTTCGGCCGCGAACTGGCCAAACTCGTCATCGCTCGCGGCTGGCGCCTCGTCGCAACGGCCAGGGACAAGTCGCGAGTAGCAGACCTGGCCGAGGGCGCAGAAGGCCAGGTGCTGGCTGTCGACCTCGACGTCGGCAAGGCGGACCAGATACACGCCGCGGTGGCCGCCGCAAAGAAGCAGTTCGGCAGAATCGACGTACTGGTCAACAACGCAGGCTACGGTTATCAGAGCTCGATCGAAGAAGGCGAGGATGCTGAAATACGTGCCCAGTTCGACGCCAACGTGTTTGGCCTGTTCGCCATTACCCGCGCGGTGCTGCCGATCATGCGTGAGCAACGCAGCGGTCACATCATCAATATCACCTCGGTCGCCGGCCTGATCGGCTTTCCGGGATCGGGCTACTACGCAGCCTCCAAGCACGCCGTCGAAGGTTTTTCCGACGCGCTGCTCGCGGAGGTCAAGCCATTGGGGATTTCCGTCACGTGCGTAGAGCCGGGGCCGTTTCGTACCGACTGGGCGGGACGCTCGTTGCGCCAGACGCCATCGCGTATCGACGACTACAAGGACACCGCCGCCAAGCGTCTGGAGTCGACCAGGCAATCGAACGGAAATCAGGCCGGAGACCCGGTACGTGCCGCAGAGGCCATGATCGCATTGACACAAAAACCCGATGCGCCGCGTCATCTTGTATTGGGCAGCTGGGGATATGACGCCGTAGTGGCTGATCGTCAGGCACGCTTGAAGCAGATCGAGCAGGTTCGCGACATCAGCACCGGAGCAGACTTTCCGAAAGAGTGAGGTGCACTCGGCACCGTAAGATGATCGTACCGGCGCACGACAACGCTATGGCCGGGCCTCAAGGACCAAGGAATTACGGAACCAGATTTGAGCCTCGGCCACTCAGCCTAAAGATTTTTCCAGATTTTTAGGAGGCACTACATGCAGGTCAATCGCCCATCGGCTTTTGTTGATACGCACCCAGCCCAGGTAAATGCGGCGCAATCTGCGTCAGCCTCAAGCAGCGTAGGGGCAGCAGCGCCGTCGCGAGTCAATCTGAAAAGCCGTGTAACGCCTCGTACCGAGAATTATCTTCAGCGCCTGAGAGCGCATGGGACTTCCACGCAACGACTACTCGCCAGTTCGGCCTGCGATGCACTGGCAAAGGATCTCTTCATTCCCAATCCAGCTCGGGAAAAGCCTGTCGTTCAGTTCGGCGTCAGTGCGATTCTGGATGAGAAGAAAGGTCTGTTACTGGCCAACTTCATGCCTCATGACGACAAACTTGAACTTGAGGCGCTCGCGTTTCGAGCAGAGCGGTACTTCGAAACCGAAGCTGGCAGTATCACAAAGGTTATTTTGGAGCACGCCCGTGAATTGTCCGAAGTAAAAGCTGAAGAGCCTTCTTCTCTCCCATCTGCTACTGCAAGTCTACCGGAGCTGAAGCAGCGATCACAGGGCGATATTGCTGAAGAACAGAAGGCGTTGAAGAGAGACGTTGAACGCTTCGACAAGCAGAGTATGCAGCGCAAGATGGCAAGCAAGCTTGCTGATATGCGCGTCAATGATGGTCGCTCCAATAGCCGCATGACCGCACTACCCGTCGCCCATGTAACAATCGCAGGCGCGAGACTGCGCAAGCTGGCGACAGCGCCTTTTCAAAAGGTGTCGGACAAACAATCACAGCCACCATCGGCATCTGTACCTGCCACCACGCTTAGTACTCCGCGTGGTCTGCAATACGAATTCAGCAAGCAAGAGTTCGCAGATTTTCATGAGGAACACTGGCTCCCGGCTGAGGATGCACGTAGCGCAGGCCCGTCGGAAACGAGCAGTCTCTCTTCGTCAGAGGAAAATACACACGATGCTGATTTCGCTCCCCGACCGGATCGGAGAAATGGACAGTTTATGAGTGACAACATAAGAGCGCAGCTGGAAAGAAGTCTGGACCAGAATGTGCAGACCTCTGCCTCCCGCCGAGAGGGGCGAGTCTTTGATGAGGATCTTTTACAACAGTTATCCCAACGTATTGAGCGTGACCAGTCGCCTACTTGAAACTCTGTACTGCAGTGCCTCTTGTGTGACCTGGGAGTCGGCATGGTGGATCGTGCGGGATTCGATCCTATGGCCAATGGCCTAAAAGCCTGTCGACGCCACCGCCTCAATCATGCGTTGCCCTGGTTCGGCGGCGCACATACCGTACCAGCGCCGCAAGGGTCACCAGTGCTACCACCGCAAGGAAGATAGGCAGGCGATACGGCTTCAGGTCACCAAGTAAATGCTGTAATGCCTCTCCGGCCCAATAGCCGGCGCAGACGAACAGGGTCGCCCAGACTGCCGCACTCAGGACATTGATCAGCGCGAAACGCCAGGGCGACAGGCCACTTGCACCTATCACCATGGGCCCCACAAGGCGCATGCCGTAGAGAAAGCGAACAGCGAATACAGAGGTCGTGGGGTAACGCTGGATAAGACCCTCGACCCGCTTGATAGCAGACTGGTGACGCTTGAGTTTAGGCAGCAGGCGCTCCCCGGAATAACGTCCGGTCCAGAACAGCAACTGATCGCCGAGCATACCGCCCAACGTGGCCAAGCCGATCACTTGCAGCAATTGCAGATTGCCTTGGTGCGCAGCCATGCCGCCGAGGATCAACACTGTTTCGCCTTCCAGCAGGCAGCCCAGAAAAATCACCCAATAGCCGTAGGCGGCGATCAGCGCGTTGAGGTCTAGATGTTCGAACATGGTCTTTCCTGTACGTCTGACATCACTTGAATCCAGGCTGAAATGCCAGCTTCGTCACTTTCTTCCCACCAAATAGCGTACGCCATGTTCACCAAAGACTTCCGAGTGGGGTTCGTTGCATTCCAGATGAAAAATATCTCCAGTGCTATAGGTGAAATCACCACCGGATTTATGGATCACCAGACTACCGTGCAGAACCAGCGCCATCGCCTCGAAGTTGTGGGCATGCGAGTCCAGCGTACCCAACGCTTCGCGCTCAACCTCAACGACGGTGCCGAATCCTTCGACAGCAAGCAGTTGCAAAAAAGCCTCTTTTTCCATTTCTACTTTTCCTGAATCTTTTGAATGGGGTGGTGAACCGAATCGACGCTCGGAATCACAGCACCGGGACCACCCATCACAACAATGAATACAGCCTCGCAAAACTCAAAGACGCCGAGGCTATAGATCAGCCCGAGGGCGCAACATTCAATAAGTTTGCCAGCCCTTCCGGGCATGGCTGCGAACAGAGCGATCTCTATCAGGACGGACTCGGGTGCCTGCAGGCTGTTGACGAGCACAACGAGGCATTGGGACGCTCAGAGAGAGCAGTAGAAGCACACAGGCGCTCAGGTGGCCAATGTGAAGGCGTTACTTGACTTGATAGTACGAGGTAAACACGCTTGCATTCGAACGGGTTTCCGGCAGCACGTACACCACGCCATTGGTGCCGCTGAAAGCCGGGCTGACATGGCTGAGGTAAAAGTCCGCCGGTATGTTGATGCAGCCGTAAGAGATGCGTTTGTCCTGAAGACGGGACGACGCCAGACGCTCGGCCCGGTGCTCTTTCGGGTTGCTGGTCACCACCGGGTGCATTGCGATAGCGTTTTGATAATCCACCCAGAGAATTTCTTCACCCTTCAGATTGGGGGCCAGTGACGCCACAAAGCGCCCTGCCGGGGTGGTGCGTTCATGGGGGAGAATGCTGGATAACTTACGTTGCCCGATGCCCGGCACAGAGTCATCGCCAACGGCCAGCCCCAACAGCGCCGAGGCCGAGCCACCCAGCCGACCAAGGGCATCGAACACCAGCACCCGGGCCTGCATTTTGTCGATGATGATGAACGGCATACCCTGATTGTCACCCGAGTCCACAACCCAGTTGGCGGTATCGCGCGCCTGCGGCGACACTTCAGTGTTCCTGAAGTCTGCCCGCCGGGACGAAGCGCCCGACTGGCTTGCCGGTGCAGAAACAGTGTTGGCGGGAACCCCTGCAGCCAGCGCCGGCAAGTGAAAAGTACACGCAACGATCAAAAGCCCCAGGCTGGCGAGGTTCGATGCCGCCCGTGCCGTCTTCGGTGCGCGGTCAGGTCTGGCCCTGGACAAAAGGTTCAAGGCATTACTCCTTTCAGGACTCATGACAGGCCGGCCCGGCCGGGAGCCAGCACCTTGGTGCTGACAACCCGTCGCGGCGCCGGGATTCAGTTACGTTCTTGCCTGGGCAAGTAAACCGGGGCCTTGTAGGGGTAAGGTATTTGCTGGGTGTTGGCCTTGGCCTTGGCCGGATCGCCGATCGAGTCCTTGACCTGAATTGGCAGAACGGGCGTAACTTGCGCCAATTGGCTGGCAGGCATATTGATCCCGGCCCCCACTACCGTGAGCGCGGCCATGGACGGTATATAGGCACGTCCATTGTGTGGGCCGCGGCCCTCTGACGGGTTGCCGGGCTTGGCTGGACTGCCGGGATTGCTCGGGTTGCCTGGATTGGCCGGGTTGCCTGGGTCGTTCGGATTGCCTGTATTGCCGATATCAGGAGTTTTTGCGCCCAGGTATTGGTCCACAGGCACGCCCGGTAGAGTAGCGGCCACTGCCAGCCCCGGTATGCCGCTGCTCGGAAGTGTCGAATCCGTGGCACTCGGATTTGGAGCCGTGGAGCCAACCGGCGTTGAAACCGGAGTCGTCCCTCCCGGCAGGGTGTTCACCGGCGGCGTCGCGCCCGGTACTGTTGTCACCGGAAGCGTTGTATCCGGCACCGTCGTTGCCGGTGACGTCGTGTCTGGCGTTGTACCTGGCACAGTCGTGCCTGGCGTTGTACCCGGCGACGTCGACCCTGGCACAGTCGTGCCTGGCGTTGTACCCGGCGACGTCGATCCTGGCACTGTCGTGCTTGGCGTTGTACCCGGCGACGTCGACCCTGGCACAGTTGTGACGGGCGGTGTGGTGGCAGGTGGTGTGGTGGCAGGCCGTGCCGCGATCAACAAGTTACCCGGGGCGTAAGTGATGGTGTAGTTGGCCGGGTTGAACGTTCCTCCGGTGGCATTGCTGGCGTTGATCAGGTAAGGACTGCCGGTCGCGCTGGCGCTCGCCGCGGTGCCGAGGCTTGTCAGCGTGGCGCTGCCAACGGTCTCGCCATTGACCAGTCCGGAGGAGGTGAACGCCGAACTCGGGATCACCAGCGTATCGCCTTCGGTCTTGCTGGCGTCGTTGGCCTTGATGGCCAATGGGGCGGGCGTGATGTTCGCCAGGGTAGTACCGGACCCTGGAGTACTGGCAGCAGCCGTCACATAGCTGAACGGCGCAAACAAGGCATACAGCCCGCTGTCGGCCCCGCCCAGGGAGTAACTGTTGTACGTCACTGTTTTACCGGTGCCCACGTTCGCCGTATCGAAGGTAGCCGTTCCGCCCTGGGCCACGACGCCAGGCGGGTTCCTGCGCAACGACAATATCGCCGCGTTGTTGCCGTCATAAACCTTGTTGTCAGCCTGCAGGTAAGTCCACATGAACGGCTTCAGCGTCGCGCCACCGGTCAGGGTGAAGTTGCCGGTGAAATCCGTTGGCACTGTGTAGCTGGTCGGCGCGTAGTAAATATTGACGGTGGACAGCGTCCCGGTCACCACGGCCTTGGCTGCGAAGCTGACAGTCCCCTGGTCCAGGCCGTCATTGGCGGCCACCAGCAATACGTTGCCGTTGGTCACGGTAAGCACTTGGTTGAGCCTGACATCCTTGCCCGCGACCATCGTGACATTGCCACCGTTACCACCGGCTTGCGTCGCGTTGATGGCTGCATTCTGATTGACATCACGTACGGCGAGCAGCTTCAGGTTGCCACCAGTCGTGGTGATGGGCGCACTCACCTGGATATCGCGAGCGGCACTCAGGGTCAGGGTGGTCGTAGCTGTCCACGTCACAGGGTCCTGGACCAGAATATCGCCGTTACCCGCTCCTGCAGGACTGGAAATGAGCACGTCACTGGTAACCAGGTTGTTCGAGAGCGTGGTGCCGGAGATATTTCCCGTGCTCGATATCACATAGTCCTGGGGGTCGATCAACCAGGTGCCCGTCTTGCCAGCGGGCGCCAAGGTAGTCACTTTCGTGCCGCTGGCGACATTGACGTGTGCCGCGGAAGTTTCGACAAAACCTCCGGAGCCACCATTGGGCGCGCTGGCATCGAGGGTACCGGCCAGATTCACGGTGCCGCTCTGCATGTCACCCATCAGCATGATGGTGCCGTTGTGATTTTCCAGGGTCTGGGCCCGAACCACGCCGGTGTTGTTCACGCTGGACGGTAACAGGCTGTTCGCCGACTGAGCAGTCATCAGCACGCGGCCTCCGTCGGCCTGGATCAGCCCGCCGTTCTGCACCAGAGCATCCACCGCGCCCTTGTTGACCGCCACATTGAGCAGTCCGTCACCCGCCACATCCAGGGTGAACGCGTTGCCGGCCGCCAGGGCAACCGTGCCGAGTTGCGCCTGAATCACACCTTGGTTGCTGACATTGGCACCAAGCAGCGCCACAGATCCACCTTTGGCGTTAATTGTGCCGTGATTGACCACACTGCCGGCACCGGTGCCCTCGAAATTGTATTGCCCAGCCATGAAATCGCTGTCGCTGATGTTGCGCGTGGAGCCCACCAGGCCGCCAACATTGACCGACGCGCCCTGGCCGAAAACGATACCGTTGGGGTTGACCAGAAATACTTTGCCGTTGGCATTCAGGCTACCCAGAATGCTTGAAGGGTCCGCGCCCAGTACCCGGTTGAGGGCCGTGGCGCTGCCATTGGGCTGCACGAAATTGACCGACTCGCCGGTTCCGATATTGAAACTCTGCCAGTTGATCGCGGCATTCTGGCTGGACTGGGTAATGGTGGTAGTGCCGCCGCCCGAACCGATGGTGGCGCTGCCCGCCGAAACAGCCCCGCCAACGGGAAGCGCATAGGCGCCGCCTGAGCTCGCGAACAGGATGGCAGCCGCCAGCAGTTGCAGCGTGAAAGGCAAAGGACCAAAGGCGACGACGGTGCCGGCCTTGGCATGTCGGCTTGAGAGGGAATGGGTATTCATGAGGTTTACCTACTTGATTCAGGCATGGCTTACGTGGGGTTCGCTGCGGTTACCGAGGCTGTGATCAAAAATACTTGACCACCTGGACCCAGAAGCGGCCGTTCGAATCCGGAGCCGAGGTAGCCGTTTCGCCACCCAGCTTTTGCGCGTAGTAGGTCTTCACGGAATAGTTATTGAAGTCGAACCAGTTGATGCCTACCCCCGCCCCGCTCAGGGTTCGAGTCCGGTCCGAGTTATCCCAGCGATTTTCATTGAGCGTGACCGTACCGGTATCGACGAAGCTGACCAGTTGCACTTGCCCCATCCCCGAAAAAGGCGGCAGCAGGTATCGGGCTTCCACGGTCGCCAGGTAACCTTCGTCACCGAAAGCTTCGCCCTGAGGGTAGGCCCGCACGCCGTCGATGCCGCCCAGATACATCTTTTCCGAGATATCCAGATTCTTGGAAGCCACCTGGCCATTGACGGCGCCATACAGCGAGAACGCATCGGTGATGCGCTGCAAGCGCATGGCGCTGAAACCCAGCTTGTCGTAGTGCCCATTACTGCGGGCGGTGAGCCCGTCTGCCGAGCGCGCTTCACGGGTTTCAATATCCAGGTTGCCTGTCGACCACGTCAGGGAGCCGGCGGTCAGTCCGCCGCCGCCGAAGTCATCGCGATGATCCCCACGCAGGGTAGTCATCAGTACCGCGACGTTGCGCTCGACATGCGACGACACCAGGTCGATGCGGTCGTCGAACGTTTTGTAATCCACGCCCATCTGCACATACAGGTTGGTGCGGCGTGAACGCAGCAGCGGGTAGCTGCCGTAGACACTGGCAATGTCCGCCGTGCCATTACCGTGCAGCTCGCTGAACTCTCGACCCAGCTTGTAATCCAGTCGGCTGTAGGCAACGCCTGCGGTCGCCTGGCCAAACTGCATCTGGTAGGCGGCGCGGGCATAGTCCAGACCGTCGAAACTGGAAAGCGCGCGCAGTGAGGCCACGTCGCCCTGCCCGGCCAGATTATTGATATTCAGGGTCCCGCCCAGACGGTACTGGCCTGTGTAGCGATTGCCGCCGTTGTCGGCATCGATGCTGCCGGTTACTTGTTGTCCAGGCGTCACATCGACAATCAGGTCAGCCGCGCCCACCGATGCGCCGGGCACCAGCGTTGAGCGTACTTCGACGCCGGGCGTGTCCGAGAGCAACAGCAAATCACGCTCCAGGGCACTGGAATGGATGGCGTCGGCGCTGTGAAGATCGTCCACCGCGCCATTGGCCAACCGGTCGGAAAGAGAGCTCTGGTTGCGTACTGTTATGGCCCCGTACTGGCCTTCGATGATCGCAATAGTGACGGCACCGTTCTTGATTTCCTGGGCCGGCAAGTACGCCTGGGCAACGAAATAGCCCTTCTGGTGATAAAAGTCGGCAATCTTCGCAGCCATGGTCTGCAACTGGCCCAGGCTCAGTTCCTGGCCCGGCACGAAGCCGGTCAGGCTCAGTAACTGTGTTTCGGAATAAAGACGATGGCCTGTAAGATGCAACGCACTGACTTTTAACCGGGCGCTGTCGGAAGCGGGAACTGCAGGTGCCTGGGAATGCTCGACACTCATGTGCGGAGGCACTTTTTCCAGTGTGGGAGCAACGGGGATCTGTTGGATCTGGCTCCCGGCACTCGGCACAAGCGATGCCGCATATACGCCCTGGCTCAAGGTCAAAACCACACACGCCACAAACTTCTTCTGCACAATAATTCTCTCGGTATTTTTAACTACGGGTCTATCTATTGATACAAGAGTCCTGTGGCGTCACAGGCTCGGTGCTTTCTACATCAACTTTTATGCGCAACCGTAAATTGACAGATGCCCTCTAAGCGCATCTAAACGCGCATCTAAAGGATTGAAGCTTTCAGTAGGTCTGCAACGCTCACACCGACGTTGACCCACAACCATGCTGTTTGTCTGCGATGAGTTCACCACACACAACTCCGGCTACAGAACGGACCGTAAATTGAGAGTTTTACAAAATGCGCACGCTCAGCGATCAGAAACAAGGGTTCAAGCCAAGCCACGACGATGGGCGTCGGGGTCGACTCAATCCGGATATTTCCATGCTTGATATAGCGAGTTAGAAACGGCGCCCAAGAAATTCACCTTGGTCACCACAGTTTATGCTTACCCTTTCTTTTAGCAAGGATCAAAAAGCCACTATAGGTACTAATACCTATCAAGAAACGGGAAACCGGTTATGACACTTAAATGACGGGGCCATGAAATAATAGCGTCCAGCCCATGATGAGTTCGGTAATAGTACTCGCCCCCATTTTCTGCATAACCCGCGCTCGGTGAATATCCACGGTTTTCTTGCTATTACCCAACTGAGTGGCTATTTCCTGACTGGTCATAGCAGCCAGCATCAGATCCATTACTTCGCGCTCTCGTGACGTCAGGCTTTCCAGCCGTAGCCGATAATCGTCGACTAGAGCGCGCCGGGCGAAAACGGTTTGCGCCTGGAGGGAAATCTTTTCCAGCGTTTTCAGCAACTGATCGCCGTCGAAAGGTTTCTGCAGAAAACCAATCGCCCCTGCCCGGGTTATATGAATGGCGGACTCGATCGTCGCGTGAGCGGTCATGACAATGACGACCACGTTGAATTTGCGCCGCACGATCTCATCCAGCAACGCCTCGCCGCGCATTCCAGGCATTACCAGATCGAGCATCACGCAGCCGGCCAGGCCGTCGTAAGCCTGTAAAAAAGCTGTGCCGCTATTATGGGACTGCACCGGGTAGCCTGCTGGCGTCAGCAGTTGGCACAGCAGGTCGCGGGTGTCTAAGTCATCGTCGACGACATGGACGGTTACAGGAGCGCTGGCATTATTGAAGGTGTTCTGCTTGATCATGTGCACAGCCCAGAAGAGCCAAGCACGGACTCGGACCCATGCCGGTCCTGTCTTGGTGGCCGGATACTAAACCCAAAGCGAGTCCGAGGTGCAAATAAACATCTATCCATCTGGATGGCGGTCCACCGTTCACCGATTGCAGGCCGACCGGCAGGCGCCATTCATGATTTAAAGCCCGATACGGTCAATCGCGTTTGAAAACGGCGCTAGCGTCCGCGCCATGAACTGGATCGAAGTGTTGGTAGTAGAGGAATGTGCCACTGCGAAAAGGACAGTAATCACTTCGGCCTGATTCTGGCTCAGCGTGTTTGAAATGCTCTACCGAAAGGGGTTCCAGGTCACCATGTTGCTATGCCTGAGACAGGCGGAGCTCGCTGGATCAGGAAAAAAGCTCAAAGCCGCTATCCGACCATGACAATCCGCAAGGCAAAAAAAAACCTGGAAATCCGCATTTTCATGGGCCTTCCAGATTTTCGAAATGGTGGGTCGTGTGGGATTCGAACCTACGACCAATTGGTTAAAAGCCAATTGGTCGTAACGCTGAGGCAGGACCCCGCTTGAGATCGTTCAGTATCCCAAACCGCAGTCTCTAATGTCCCCATTAGAGGCTTTAAATCATGTACATAACCTCGCTTTTGTCCACCAAAGGTGGTGTCGGTAAAACCACTTTGGCTGCCAACATCGGCGGCTTCTGCGCCGACGCCGGCTTGAGGGTCCTACTCATCGACATGGACCCTGTACAGCCTTCACTGTCCTCCTATTACCCAATGGCACAGGAAGTCAGCGGCGGCATATTCGACCTCATCGCACATAACCTGACTGATCCAGA
The DNA here is from genome assembly GCF_017833005.1 of Pseudomonas sp. PvP027. NCBI lineage: Bacteria > Pseudomonadati > Pseudomonadota > Gammaproteobacteria > Pseudomonadales > Pseudomonadaceae > Pseudomonas > Pseudomonas sp. PvP027. The sequence continues at coordinate 1,669,145 of NZ_JAFIBK010000001.1, forward strand.
GCGAATCATATCGAGGACAAGCATCCCGAACCTGTCCTTGATCTTGTCGAACGACCCCAACAACCAGTTGATTAGCCTCCTGCTTCAGGCTGCGGATGGTCGTCTGCGATTGGCTTCTCTGCTGAAAGCTTTCGAGGGTCAATTCGACCTGATTCTCATTGACACCCAGGGCGCACGAAGCGTCATGTTGGAGATGGTGGTTTTAGCGTCAGATCTTGCTGTATCCCCGTTGCCACCGAACATGCTCAGCGCCCGCGAGTTTAACCGTGGGACGTTGCAAATGCTTGAAGGACTGCGTCCTTACTCGAGGCTTGGCCTGCACGTCCCTCCAATCAAGGTTGTAGTCAACTGCCTCGACCAGACCGTTGACGCTCGTGGGATTCATGACGCCATCAGAAAGACCTTCGCGGACAACATGGAAGTCGATGTCCTCAACAGCACAGTTCCTGCTTCAGTAATTTTCCGCGAGGGATCTACAGCAGGCATGTCGGCACATCGGCTCGAATACAAAAAACCTTCCAATCGACGCGCGCCGAGCGCGCTTCAGGTCATTCGAGGGCTTGTGATTGAGCTTCTGCCGCAATGGACCGACCGTTTCGAGGCGATGACTGAATCCGCCGTAGAGGCCCTGGTAAAAGGGGGTCAATGAGATGGCAAAGATAAATCTCACGGAAGCTTCCGGCATTACTCCTGAATTGGTGGGCAAGCTCAACGATCAGTACAACTCATCACAACTGCGCGCCGCTCAGACCAAGCTTACGAACACGTCGCGTGAGCTCCGCAATTTAAGCTCCGGCCATCAGATGGGCCGCGGCTTGATTAGTCGACTGGGTGATTACTTGAGCGTGGAACAGCGTGAACTGCTCTCACAGGCCGCGCAGCTCCTTGAATCAGTGAACTCTCATGTCGAGCATGCCAAGGAAAAACGTGTACGCGACGAGAAAGCGGTTAAACGTCGGCAGGAGGCTCGGAACGCAAGAGCGAAACTACTGATTGCGGCCACATATCCCCTACCCACTGAGAGCCTGGACCAGAAACTTGAGCTCCTGAAAACGGCGCTGTTATTCAACCGCATCGGCGCATATGACAGTTTCTACTCCGCAGTCGAGCTTAATAGCGAGATCCGAAGCACCTTACTGACGCCGTTCAGCAGACTGATAGGTTGGGGAAGCCTGACCGCTTACCGACTCAGTTGCCTAGGCTCGCTTCGTATCCGGCTCGTTGAGGCATTGACTAATGACATCTCTTACGACGATGGATCTGAGGTCGAGGATCGGCTAGCCGCTCTGCAGTCAAAAGTCCGTGATGCGAATGCTAAAGCCGCGCTCACAGCTGAAGAACATGAAACCCTCAGACTCTGGAAAGAGGCTCTGGCGGTTGAGGCAGTACCGGAGGTACGGCCATGAGCATTGACCGCCAACGGATAATCGACAAAGTCATCAAATGCTTCGCACTGGCACGTTCTGCGGGTGCCTCTCCTAATGAGGCTGAGACAGCCCTGCGGCAAGGCCGCAAGCTTATGGAGCAGTACCAGCTCGAAGAGCTTGAGGTGGACGCCCACCTCGCACGTGAGGCGTCAGTATCTGCCGGCACAAAGCGAGCGCCAGCGAGTTGGCTGCACAGCCTGGCAGGCACGTGCGCGAGCGCTTTCGACTGCGATTGTTTTGCTTTCCCCTCACGGCCTGGAGACTGGCATTTCAAGTTCGTCGGGTTAGGTGTATCGCCCGATCTGGCGTGCTATGCCTATTCCGCGCTTCATCTGCAGCTTGTTTCGGCGCGTCGTCAGCACGTTTCGCAGCTCAAACGCTGCAATCCAACCACCAAAAGACGGCGTGGACGGATTTTTGCCGAAGCATGGATCAATGCGGTGGCCACCAACGTTTACAAATTCGCCGGTCGACAAAATGCTGAAGCTCAGCAAGCGATAAGCGCTTACCTCAGCCTGCACCACCCCACCGTAGTCGAAAAAGAGCTTGAGCCCACCTCTGTTAAGGGCCACGACCTGAAATCTCAACATCAGGGCTGGACGCAAGGTTCTAGAGCAGCGTTGCACAGAGGCGTCGATCAGCACTCCCAGTCCCCGGCAAGAATCGGGAGGGCTTGATGGACATTTCTCATATGTCACCTCCCCACTCCGTGGAAGCCGAACAAGCTGTGCTTGGCGGACTGATGCTTGATAACGAGTCCTGGGACCTGATCGCAGACCGTATTAAAGCCGATGATTTCTACCGGGCCGAGCACCGTCTGATATTCCAGAGCATTGCTGGGCTGGCTGAATCGAATAGGCCATTTGACGTGGTCACGGTTTCCGACTCCATTACAGCAATAGATGCTGCTGGGGGCTTGGCTTATCTCAGTGAGCTCGCCAAAAACACGCCTTCTGTGGCCAACATCAAGGCTTATGCAGAAACAGTGAGTAACCGAGCTCATCTACGCCGGATTATTTCACACGGCTATGCATGTACCCGGGAGGCTTCAGATCCTCAAGCGAAAGCGTCTGAGGTTCAGGACGTCATCGAGCAGCAACTTTTTGCTTTGGGGCAAGGACGGCAGACTTCCGACTTTGTGGACGTCAACCAGATGCTTATGCAGGTGGTCGACAAGATCGATCTTCGCTTCAACGCTGGGGAGTCGGTCGTTGGATTGCCCACAGGGCTTTCCGATCTTGATGAATTGACGGGCGGACTACAACCAGCCGATCTGATCATTATTGCGGCCAGACCCTCCATGGGCAAAACCAGCCTGGCGCTCAACTTGGTAGACGCTGCGCTTCAAAAAGATACTCAGGCCACTGTTCAGGTCTACAGCCTCGAGATGCCGGCAGAGGCGATCATTTACAGGCTCATCTCGATCCTGGGGCACCTGAACCTGGAGAAGTTGATACGCGGGCAGTTGGAGGATGAGGACTGGCCGAAGCTCGCGATGGCAGTGCAAAAGATCAACTCGTATGGCGATCGCCTTGTAATTGATGATCAAGCTGACCTCACTCCCTCGGCAATTCGTGCGCGGGCTCGCAGAGGCGCACGGCGTTTCGGAAAGCCAGTCCTGATATTGATCGATTATCTGCAAATGATGAAATGTCCAGGTAAAGAAAATCGGACCAATGAAATCAGTGAGATATCTCGGTCACTCAAGGCTTTGGCCAAAGAGTTCGACTGTCCTGTCGTGGCGCTCTCTCAGCTCAACAGAGAACTTGAGCGGCGTCCGAACAAGCGACCTATCAATGCAGACCTCCGTGAGTCGGGCGCGCTTGAGCAAGACGCTGACCTGATTCTGTTCGTATATCGGGACGAGGTTTACAACCCCGACAGCGAGCAAAAAGGGGTCGCCGAACTCATTCTCAGCAAGCATCGAAACGGCGCGCTCGGCACCGTCCGAACGGCCTTCATCCCCCAACACACCCGTTTCGAAAACCTCTCGGCCGCCGCATGGCAAGGAGCTCGATCATGAGCGCGCGCAATAAACCTCTTTGCATAACTCATGAGTGCCGCACGTGCGGCCACCACCACCCTTTCACCGCGGTCATGCCAGCAGGAAAACGTGCGCCCGAGTGCCCTTCGTGCCATAGCGGTGAAGTCGTAGAACTGGAGCTGGTGCACCCACAGTGGAGCGTTGTGGCCTCCAGTAAGGCACCAGACAGCAAGGAGTACACCGTCGTGTTCCGCATGAGCCCAGGTACTTCCAGAAAAGCCTTCATGAAAAAACTCACTGACACCTTTGTCGACCACGAGGTTGAAATCCTAGAGATCCAGTCGGGTGACAAGCTCGGCGGATTGGGAGGCCAGTGACATGCAGCTATATCACACTACTGAAGAAGATCTGCCGGTCCAGTCGGACCGGGAAAAAGAGCGCCTCCGGAGCGATATCGAGAAGGCGATGGCTGATTACTTAAGTCGTGGGGGCGCTATCAACCAGGTTGAAGCGAGCCAGCGCTCGAATGACAGCTCATTCATTATCAACTCTGAAAAAACCGCACAGTTGAAGGCGGATACCAGCGCTCGTGGGCGGAAAAAAACAAACGATCTGACCGACACAGAGCTGGCGCGACTGCTGAAAGCCCACTGCACAGCAGGGGCATCACTGGCGTCCGCCGCTGCGACGCTCAATCAAACGCGGAAGCGTTGTGAAGCCATAGCTCGTCGCTATCAGATCCCCTTCCGCTCTGCTGCTTTTACAAAAGCGAGGGCGCGGTCATGAGCAATACATCTACGTCTCTTCGAGGCAGGAAAAAGTCCCTGCAGGACTTGGCTGACTTCGCCATCTCACAGGGATGGGCAGTGCATCGCACTCATGGTGGGCATATCAAGTTCACCAAAGGTGGGTGTTCACCCATCTTCACTTCTTTCACACCCAGCGACCACAGGGCCGGCCTCAATGCTCGCGCTCAATTGCGCCGCGCACAAAACCAAAGCCAGATTGGAGATCGCCATGCTGAATAACGAAGCTGTGAATATTCGTGAGGACGACAAAGACGAGAAGTTCGTCATCCGCCTACCTACTGGAATGAGGGGCCGGGTCCGTGGGGCTGCAAAAGCAAACCATCGCTCAATGAACTCAGAAATCATAAGCCGTATTGAAGCGACGCTTCGTCACGAGCAGGAGATTGCGAGGCTTACGGCTGTGATCGATGTGCTGCTCAAAGGCGGAACACCGACCAGCAACGTCATCCAACTTCCTGAGGCGGGCCAATAATCATGGCTGGCAAACTGACTGCAGATGAAATCTCGGGCAAGTTGTTACAAGGCTCGTTCAGTCGTTCTGGCCCGACGGTTGATCAACTGCCGGACCCGATTGTAGATACGCCCATGGTTCTTACCCTGGACGAGATGAAAGCCTTTGAGCAAAACCCTCGCACCGTAACCAATGCGAAGTACAAGGAGATCAAAGACTCCATCAGGCAGCGTGGCTTGGATCACCGCCCTACAGTAACGCGTCGACCTGGCGAAATTAAATACACCATCAACAACGGCGGCAATACACGTCTGCAGATTCTTCGGGAGCTGTACAGCGAAACCGGCGAAGACCGTTTCTATCGGCACAATGTTCTGTTTCGGCCCTGGGACTCAGCACGTGGGGAGATTATCGCTCTCACAGGTCACCTTTCGGAAAACGATCTTCGCGGTTCTCTGATGTTCATCGAAAGGGCGGTGGGCATAGAAAATGCTCGTGCCATCTATGAGAAAGAAGCCGGTGAGTCCATATCTCAAAGGGAACTGGTTCGGAGGCTCAGTGCCGACGGCTATCCGGTTTCCCAGTCACATATCAGCAAGATGCAGGATACGGTTCGCAGCCTTCTTCCAGTGATACCCAGTGCGCTTTACTCAGGGTTAGGAAAACACCAGGTGGAGCGTCTCCTTTCCCTACGCAAGGCCGCTGGCCAGACCTGGAACACGCATACAGAGGGGAAAGAACACATCCCTGACTTCGAAGGTTTGTTCCAGGACGTACTTTCTCTGTTCGATGGCGATGCGAGCGAGTTTGTCTACGAGCGGGTTCAGGATGAGTTGATCAGTCACATGCAGTCGGGAACGGGGCTGTCTTACGAGCAGCTCCTACTCACTCTGAGTGAAAATCAGAACCAAGCACGACGTTCATCTGTGATCGATACCCCAGTGAGTTTGACGCCAGCTCAACAGCCTGAACCTGCTGGCCTTCCGCCTGAAGCTGACGACGGTCCGGGTAGCCATCAGCAACAGGAACCAGCCATTCAGGCTCGCCCTTCTGAGGCTGGCAAAAACAAGGGCAAACAGGACGTATCGCCAAGGTCTTCGAAAACCGAAACTATCGATAACAAGCCCCCTCAGGCTCCTGAGCTCACCGAGCAGGAGCGCGCAGAAAGGCTTGCCGGGCATATCGTTAGCCCGATATCCACCACCGAACGTGTGCAGGATGTGAAGCGGCAGTTGGCAGCCCTCGATGGGGAAAATCTGCCCGACTTCAAGACAAATGCGCTGATTTCGATACCGGTCCAAGCGGGTGGGTTACATCCTATCTCTGACGTCTGGTACATCGAACGTATCCTCGACCAGCCGGATGAATTGCGGCCGGTAATCGCTCAGCTCGCCCGAGAGATCGCCCACCTGTCAGGCATCAATCCAGACAGCGTGATTGATGTCCCGGGTGGTTTGGGCTTCCTCTGCCAAGACCCTCCTGAAAATTTAGACCTCAGCGATCTGGCCAATAACGTACTGACCCTTCTCCAGTCGATTAGTGGGGTGTACGCAATTGCCTTGATCAAAGAGTCCCCCGAGCAACCACTGGATGTGTCCGAGTTTCAGTTCACCGCCGCGCTGGCCCAGTTGCTGTTAGGTAGCCCGAGATACGAAGACCGTGAAGCAATACTCCAGGGGCGCTTGGACGATACCTGCATCGTTAAGCTTTTCCGACTCATTCGCCTCGGCCGACGGTTGGTGGAGCTGGAAGTTGGAAGCGTCAGCGTGGTTCAGACCCCATGAGGTTTTTTTCCGGCGTTGTGAGACAGGAGTTTGGTCATGTCGAAAAAACATAACCCCCTCAACGAAGCCATGGTTGCGCAAATTCTGCATCACTTGCGCAACGGTGAAGTGAGGCGTTGCCTTGATATGGGACTGGACCCAGAAATTCTGGCACTGCTCCAGCATCCCTCATCACAAAGTGTGTTGCTGAACTCTGCAGTTATCTGGTGCCGCGTGGCGGTTGATCCGGACATGGTGAAGCGTCTGCTGGCGAACAAGGAGCGCACTGATCAGGAAAACCGAATCGTGCAGCGCGCGCTTCGTTTGGGGGCGACGACCCCAATGCTGCAGGAGTTCTTCGGCATGTCCCCCCAAGAAGTTTCCTTGCAACGGGTACTGGTAGGTGTTCCTGGACGCCCTGGGCGATTCAGAGACATTCCCGATGACGCACCTCTGTGGCATAGGTTTGTGCAGCTGATGGAAGAGTACAACGTGGATCATACGGATGGTGTCGCATTACTTGATATCGCGATGATGCTGACGGAGGAGGTAAACATCCCTCCTGAAGAGCCCCACATCGTGCCTCCGGATCAGATCACCCTGGGCCTCGTCTGGAACAAGATTCAAGGATGGCTGGCTCAGGACCTATACCCGACTGGCAAGAAGCGTAAATCGGCAAGCCTCGTAATGCTTGGGGAGTCGCGGCAACAGTCGAAAGCAAACGCTAATCGGAGCCGGCCGGGTCAAAGCCAGGCGAACAAGCCCGTGGGCAAGGTAGAAGGCGACCGGATGTGATAAGGATGAACCGGCGCCCTTCTCTGGGGGGAGCCATTAATGCCGCTGCCGGGGCTCTACAAAATCATCTGCTGCTCCAGCAATTAAAGCTGGCCCAACAGCAGAGCTCTGGCTCAGATAATAGAAAGTCGGTTGCTGGCTCAGATACTGAGGACACACTCGACGGTATCGTTTTCAGTGGAAATCCACATGAGACGGTGCCGCGAAGCCTTCTGCTTGATGATCGACTTTCACCGCTTGAGCGCAATGCTTGGCAAGTCTTCAGACTGCTTATTAACGCAGATGGCATCACAGCCTTTCCGACTTATGAACAACTTCGTCCCTACCTTGGCTCAGTCCCAGGAAAATTCGCATCCAGAGAAACTGTGGCGAAGGCTCTGACAGTGCTTCGCTTGACGCGCTGGCTTAGTCTTGGACGGCGAGTAAGAGACTCTCTGAGCGGTCGAATGCAGGGAAACGTCTACATCCTGCATGACGAACCGGTCGGGTGTGTTGAGGCTATGGAGCTTGATCGCGACTACCTGTTGCTTGTAGGCCATTCCCTCGAGCATGCAAATAAAGCTGTCAGGACCGTGGCAGATTTGGCATTCAAAGAATTCGCAGCCGACCCTAATCAATCGACAGGTGTGCTGCCCACGCGGCTTGATGTTATTGAGGGTAGATGGCGTAGTCAGGGTTGGCATGATGCACCGAATGCCGTGGATCGCGAAGAAAACCAGCCTGAGTTCGGAATCCGAACTCAGCAAGAAAGCGGGCCCTCAGTACTGAGTTCGGATTCCGAACTCAGTAAAATCAGCGAGAAAGCGAATATCGAGAGACCGAGTTCGGAATCCGAACTCAGTCTAAAATCAGCATCATACGGCACAGTTCGGATTCCGAACTCATATAGTACGTATACGAATACAAATACATCTGTATGTAAAAGCTCTGTACCGCGCGAGGCTGTGAGCGCTCCAGTCGATCTACCTCCAGGGTTTGAAAGGTTTACTGAGGATCAACGCTTCAGGGCGATGACCGCATTGCAGAGCGTCGAGCCGACACTGCGAGAACCGTTGCTTGATCAATGGCGCCATCGTTGCAATAGCGGTTCCGTGAAGAACCCATTCGGTTATCTGTTGAGCTGCATGCAGAAAGCCCTGAGTGGGGAGTTCAACGCCCAGTGGCAGGCTCCTAGAGCGTCAGCTCACAATCCACAGGCGCACTCCCCCCAGCCGAAACATCTCAGCAACGCGCCTGATCAACCAAAGCCAACTCCCCCGCCTCCCGTCAAAACAGTCTCGCCGCAAGATCGTGACGAGTCTTCACTGGCTGCCGGGCGCAGCTCAATGATGGACATCAAACGGATAATTCGACCGAGATCACAGTGTTGAACAGATCAGCTGAATGCTGCAATCAAGGCAAGCACTGTGACTCCACTGGCATCAGTTCAAGCATCGACCGAGGTGATTCCCCGGGAATCACTACCGGCACCGGTCTGGGTGATGCCACTGACATCCCTTTCAGCATCGACCAAGGTGATTCCCGGGGAATCACCACCGGCACCGGTCTGGGTGATGCCACTGGCATCACTTTCAGCGCCGATCAGGGTGATTCCCGGGGAATCACTTCCAGCACCGCTCTGAGTCATTCCACACGCAAGCCCACGAAAATCAGGGTCTCCGCCAAAAAACCATTCCGATCAAGAAACGGTTTGTTACTGACCCTGAGTTATACGCGCAGGCAGTCTTGCCTCGCCCTATCAATCATTTCTTATAAAGGAAGCGCTCAGCATGGCTGACAACTTTCAGCTCAACCTCGGTTCATTGCGAAGCAGCGTCAACCTGACCCTGCACACCCACCACGCTTCGCGCCTCTGGTTTGGGCGTCAACGCACCGAAGGCAAGCCTGGCATGATCGGCCTGAGCGGCTTTGCCAACATCCTCAATCGCATCAAGCGTGGCTGCGAACAGGACGATCCTTATTCAGACTGGTTTCTGATCCTTATAGAAGAAAAGATCGAAGCCTCTGAACAGGAAATGAAAGATATCGACGCCAGGCTGGACGAAGTTATGGCCTCACTGCCGCCGATGCTTTCAATAGGTCAAAACCTATCCGTGCAGCCGGTGACACTGCCGCTGTTCCTGTCCACGCCGCTGGCGTTCAAAGCGGTCTTTTTGCTCACTGCCTACGACGAGCTCGTGCGGCGCATTCTTCTGGCCAGCCACGTCGGCCTTATAGACAACAACGCCAAAGGCCAGTGGCTCGATGAGGGGGCTGCAATCCTGCGTCGTCTTTTCGGTTTGAGTCAGCGCTGGAAGTTCTCGGGAGCAAGCCGAGATGATTTTGCGGCCAAGAACGCACGTTCCGAGCAGGCTCGTGAGATGTACGCATCGTTTGGTGAAATCCCCCAAGACATTTTGGAAGGAACTCGCAAATCAAGCTTCGCGCCGTCCCCCTCTTCGGCATCAAATGCCGCGGTCAGTGAAGACGGTGATGACGACGGCTTCGAGGAGACCATCACGCTGGGCCAGCCGCACCCTGACAAGCCTGAACCTGAGTCCGCAGAGTGACTAACGTGACGGCCAACCCCGCGCACCATAATCAAGAGCGCCAGAGCCTGCAACAGGGTGCCTTCCAACCCCTGCAACAGGATGCCTTCGTAGCACTGCAACATGCGCCCTTCCTAAAAGGCCTTTTAAAACCTTTTAAAGGTAAGGGGGGGATGCTCCAGTTGGCAGAGTTATGCCGGTCCCTTGAAGGTGATCTGAACGCGCTGGCCGAGGATCAAGTGCTTGCCCAGGCCAACAGACATCCCTTCACTCTTCTGCCTGTTCGGATGGTCCGGCAAAGAACAAGCGCTGGCACAGTTTTTCTCCGCTGGCAGGAAATGGGATCGCGGCAGATGGGCGTCAATGTTTGGTCCAGCTTGCTGGTCGATCCCAGAACACCCGAATCACTGCTCCAGGATCTGCACTCCATGGAACAGCAACGCGTCGCTTTGAATATGCAAATAAGTCTGGTCCATACCATCGGCCGGCAGGCCGCCGAATGTGCCGAAAAGATGGCCCAGGCAGATGCCGTTTACTCAGGACGGCTGCAACAGATCTCACAATCCAGCGGCATTTCACCGCACACGCAGAAGGAGTCCTAACATGGGCACATCAGTAGACTGGGAAGGTAACCTTGGCTCTGCTCCAGAATTCAAGGAGTTCCCCAACGGCAACAAAGATCCGCGCCGCTTGCTAAAGCTGAACGTTTACTTTGACAATTCAATTCCGAAAGCCGATGGATCAGGCTTTGAGGACAGAGGCGGTTTCTGGGCCAACGTAGAATATTGGCACCGCGATGCAGAACACTATGCCAACTTATTCCAAAAAGGCATGCGGGTCATGATCCAAGGTCGAGCGATCATTGATAACTGGACCAAGGACGAAAAAGAGTTCTCTGCGTTAAAGGTGCAGGCATCGCGGGTGGCCATTCTTCCGCACAGGGTGGAAATGGTCCAATTGGCCCCATCTAGGGTGACCAACCAGCAGCAGAACGATCAGGGTTCAAGTCAGAGCTACCAGGGATCAACCCAGAGTGATCCTGCTCTGGATTTTGACGACGACATTCCTGTGTAGCCAAACCCTCTGAAAAATCGCGCCCTCTGCGTGATGCTGCTGGTGGAAACGACACCGATCTTCGTTGTTCTCCATCAGCAGGCGGGTAATTCTGAATTGCTCAACCGCTGGAGCAAAAAAAACGCCCTTCTCGTGGATCTACTGGTGAAATGAATCTACGAATCGGGAAGCTAACTTCACGACTATTCTCTTACAGGTCGAATCCAATGAGTGACATCAACAACTTCGTTACCTATGTCATCCGCATGCCGGACGACACCGCATCAAGGACCGCCCTGACTACTGAATTGAATGAGGCGGTTATCAGGAATGGTGGGGAGATGACAGGAACATCACTAGAGGATGAAATCACGCTCAATGAGCTGTTTGAAGCACGTATGAACGACCTGGATGTCCAAGAAGCCCGGCGGGAAGCTAGGGAGCTGGCGGCAGCTGAATACCTTGAAGATTGAAAAATTCGCCTCGTTCGTGAAGCCTTGGATGTATCCGATCTACTCCACGGGAATCCTCAGTTGTGAGAACAGCCCCTACGGTGACGCACGAGACTTCGGATCGGCGTCGCCACAACAACCCTCACCGTGCCGTGATGCTCGCCGGGGCTGAAGCAGCGCGTAAGAGCATCCCTCTCCACGAATGCCCCTACCGGCATCCAGCCATGCGCGCATCGTGGCTAAAGGGGTTTGCCCAGGAGCAACAGCAAAGCTTCAAGTTTTGACTCAGGGCGATTAACCCACTCCCCCCACATTTACGGTTACGCATGGCGAGCGCACATCAGGTCTAGGACAGTGCTGCCTCAAGTCACTTTGAGCTCATTGATTCATGACTGCCGAGCCTATTTGCGAAACAACTTTCGTCCAAACTCTTCTCGACATTGCGAAATTCCCAGAGCGGCACCGGGCTGTTGCCAACACTTGGGCTGATCATTTCGACGTACCGGCGGAAGGACGTGACGAGTTCATACTGCACTACCTGACTCACACCTCATCAACTCGATGCTGGTGCGTTGCTCTCCATAACGATGACTCCGTTGCACGTCCAACTGTGGCGCGGCTCGGCAGGCAGCTGCAATACTTCGATGGCCAGCTGATTTCAGCTGTGCGATTTGATGAGAAGAGAAAAGTCCCCGGCCACGCACCAACTCCGAGCCAAGCTTTGAAGCTGGCTCATGAACTGATTACTCATGATAGTGCGAATGCACTTCTGACATCATTCTGCAAACCAGCACGGGACCTGGCGCGGGATGAAGCGGAACTTAGTATAAGACCGCTGGTGAAATTCAATATGGGCGCGCTTAGTTCAGAGGGCCGGAACAAACGTTTTTACGCGCCACGCGGCCGCTTTTACATCACCTGTATCGGCGCGGCAGTGAAGAGGTTTTGTCAGAGCCTCGACCAGGAGCTGTTGCATGCAGTGCGTTCCGTGCAGTGCCCTTCCGCCAAACTTTACAACTGGCTCGCTCAAGGCGATCGCACACGTCGACTACAGGCCTTGAAAGCACAACCGGTGTTGGTGCCGGTGTTGATCGTTGGGGTTGGAATGCCGTGGCCCATGATTGCAGGTGGACTGCTGGTGGAATGCCCATGGTTCGAACTTCAGGAGTTTTGCTGCTCCTGGGAGGGTGGAACCATCATGGACGGGGCCGGGTTCGTGGGAAGGGCAGTCGACACTGGCTTGCCGCTCAACAGGGTTCTGGCATGGCTGTTCTCGGTACCGACGTCCTCGATCCGTTTCCTTGGCCACCAGCGGGTCTACGACACCGGCAGCGCGCTCAGTCGTTTGAATTCTGAGGGCCTTGAGGCAGGCTGGGAGCATTTGATCGCGGGCTCTCTGCTAGGCAATCGTCGCCCGAGAACCAAAGCAGAATGGCGTTTTTTCTATTCGTTCAGATCAGCGATTCCATGGGAATTACTCCGACCATTGCGTGATATGAACAATCTTTTGGCGGGCTGCCCTACTGACTGGGCGGACCCCGCCTGGTCAGGCATAGCGACCAAACTTGTTGATTTCAGAGAGCTGTTCGACAATCTAGACCGCGCTGGAAGTTGCGAGGCTCGTAACACCAAGCGCCGGCTGTACGCGTTCTTAAGCGGTTTAAACTTCCGCCAAATATCCAATGTAGTCGATGCGTTCCATGGCGCACTCGCAGACATCAGAGCGAGGCTGGAGCGGGATCACCCGCCTGAGCCATCTGACTGTTTCACAAGGTGGCCGGGGCTGCTGCTGGGCAGTGATCCAATCACCTGCAGTACGACCGGTTTGCAGATCGTCGAATTACGCTGCCCAGCAGACTTAGACCAGGAGCATCGCTCTCTGGGTCACTGCATCGACACATACGACTTCCGTGCATATTCGGGCAACTGCCGACTCTTATCCATCCGATCTGAAGGGCTGCCGCTGGCATCGGTCGAGCTCACACTCAGAACAGGCCGCAATGAGCGAGTGACTGGCGATTTTACACCTCAGCATCTGCATATCGCTCAGATTAGAGACCACGAAAACAAAACCCCAGATGCTCACTCGGTAGTGATGAACGCTTTTGAGTTATTCATGGCCGCAGTCAGAAGCGGTCGTATGCCCGTGCTCCTGGAATGGCCAAATATGGCGATGAAGATGGCGCGTTACGCTGATGAAAAATCGGTGTTCAACATCCGCTTTGGGGAAGAGATCGTGGGCTGGGCTAACAGTTTGTTGGACAAGGGGCTCTGAAGATGGCATCGGCCCAATTGATGAACAAGCGTCCGGTATTGCTTCGCAAAGCCATTTTCGATGGCTACGACTTCGGGCTGTCCCTCAGTTACCTACAAGGTGCAAACAAGCTTTTGCTTCGCCGGAGGGGCTTTTTCATACGCAGGTCTGATCACCCACTGAACCAGTTTTGGCGTGTGCCCAAAGACAAGCTACTCGATGACCTCGATGTGCTCTATCGGGAGCTGGCAGAGCTCGCAGATGGCAAACACATCGAAAGCTGGCAAGCATTCAGAGACAGGATTACCTCTGCCCAGTCAGACGTGCACCGTGACGCATTCACCTGGGGGATGAAGTTCAGGCTCGCGCCGCTGGCGGAAGGCGGTGTGATCCTGTCGGGAGATTTTCATCCTGGTGCTGTAGCAATCGCCAAGCGCATGCGTGGGGTGTTCCTCTCGGCGGGCAAAGCCTGGCGAGTGCAGGGCACACCAGAATTGGTTCGCAGTAACCTGATTCTGGAACTGGGATTGGACGAAGATCAGTTCGAAATTCTGGACACGCTGCAGGAGTTGCTCGCTGACGGGTCGGTCAAGGCGGTGAATGAGGTCACCAGTATCAGTCTGGGTGGCCACTCTCCGGAGTCGACCAAAAGCGAAGAGGAAGTTTCAGATTCAGGTATCTACCTGGCATCTGTCCCATCCATCAAAAACACCGAGCTGACCAGTGCCGATATCGATAAGGCGCTGGAAGGATTCTCGCTGATGGATCATCAGCCAGCAGGAATCAAGCACCTGCTGCAGCGCACGAGCGCGCTACTGGCCGACGACATGGGACTGGGCAAAACTCGCCAGGCTGTGATCGCCGCTGGCATACGCGCACAAGGTAAACCGGTTCTGGTTATTGTGCTCAACAGCCTGATCATCAACTGGCAGCGCGAGATCCTGATGGTGTTTCCCCAAGCTCAGATCGCCATGCAAACCTTTGATGCCAGTGCTGGCTGGATCATCGTGAACTACGAGAGGCTGGGTGATTTTGTCATGCACGCGAGCCGTTTCGCGGTGATGGTCATTGACGAGGCTCACCGACTCAAGGAACCCACTGCAGCGTGGACACGCCACGGCTTCGACATTGCTGCCCAGGTACAAAACCGCTACCTGTTGACGGGCACGCCAGTGCTCAATCGCGAAGCGGAGCTGCACACACTGCTGAGGCTTTCAGGCCATCCAATCGGACAACTGCCCCTCAATGAGTTCTGCGAGCGATTCGCCGGCAGTCCTGAGTTTCGCAAGACGCTTAGAGATGAGATATCCGACTGGATGCTTCGTCGCCGTAAGGATGTGCTGCCCAACCTAAAGGGGAAGCAGCGGCAGACTGTACCGGTGATACTCAGCCAGATAGAACGTGACGAGTACAACCAGATCATGCGGAGCGACCAGCACCGATTCGCAAGGCTGGGCGCACTGCGTCAACTGCTCGAACGCGTGAAGGTACGGATCCTGGCGGATCTGATGGCCGAGCTGGACGTCGACGACAAGGTTATCCTCTTCTGCGAGTATCAGGAATCCGTGGCCACGTTGCGTGAGCACTGCATCAAGATGGGCGTCGGGTGCGTGACGTTGGTAGGCAGTGACTCGCCCAAGAAACGACAGAAGGCGATTGATGCTTTCCAGCAGGACCCGGACTGCAGGGTGTTCATCGGGACCAGGTCGGCCGCCGGAACAGGTTACAACCTGACTGCTGCGAACTATGTCTTTTTTCTGGGGCTTCCATGGACACCGGGGCTGCAGGACCAAGCTGAGGATCGAGCCTATCGCAACGGGCAGTTGCGCATGGTTGTCGTCAAAATCCCCCTAGCTGAGGACACTATCGACCAGCAGCTGTGGCAGATGCTCATGGACAAGCGCGCCCTCGCCAGCGATCTGATCGATCCGGAAGCGGAAGAGTCGAGTAAAAAGGCTCTTGCCGAGATTCTCTGAGTGATGCGTGCGGCACCATGACGGGCGATTCCAAAGCAGCTACGATTGCTTTAATCTTCGCCATTAAGCCTATAGGTCAAGCTGCCGAGGGAGCTCCTCATGCTCAAATCGATTGTTTCAAATCTGGACCCTGTACTGCTCAGATTCTCTAAAGTTTTTAACGGATACGGCTTTTTGTTCATAGTGTCTTACGTCCTCCTTTCCATCGTGTATCAGATGCAGATCCCAAACTTCGACCAACTACGCTTGGCTCAAGATTTCGCGCCGCTCATCGCTTCCGCATTTGGTGCCGGTGCTGTGTGCATGGTTCTGCAGATGATGATCAGAACAAACGCCCGTTCAAGCTGAAGCCTGTACCTCGCTGAAGAGCGCTATGCTCTGATCAACTGGCGGGCTGACTGATCAGGAGGGTTGCTACTGCTGCCCTCCCCACCCTCCCTTATCCCCACGCCTGCTCGAATAACCTGAATCGATCCGTTAAGGGTTTAGCAGTGCTTTGCAACCTAAGCGCTGGCACCTTGGCCACCATCAAGAAATGGGGTCAAGGCACACATGATCAGGCAGCTTTCCACACTTTCCATACTCGCGCTGTTCGCCGGATGCACGTCTGTAGCGGACAAACCGGTTGGACCTGCTTTCGACAGCAGCCAGAATCCTGAGCTGCTCTCGCCAGACCTGTACTCAAGTGGCGCAAAGTCCGGTCAGGAGCCAATGGTCCGCTATGGTCGCTACGCCCTGGTGAATACCGCTCCGGAAGCGGAGCAACGCGATCTGATGGCCCAGATCATCGATGTCAGCATTCCCGCCAACATGCATCCGTCCGTCCAGGACGCGATGCAGTATGTGGTCAGCCGCTCAGGCTACACGTTGTGCCCACCGAGCACCGGTCACGTAAACATCTTGTTCACACGTCCTCTTCCGGCTGCCCAGTACAAGCTCGGCCCAATGAGCCTGCGCAACACGCTGCAGGTACTGGCCGGTCCGGCATGGCAGGTCAAGGTCAACGAAGTAACGCGCGGTGTGTGTTTTGTACTGCGGCCAGGTTACCAACTGCCAGAGACGTCTAAGCCCGTGGCACTGGCTCAACCTGCGCAACCGGCCAGCACTGGATCAACCTCGGTAGCCAGCACCTCCTCTGCCGTTACTGTTGTAACTGCCCCGGCAACCGGAACCCCATTCAGCAAGGACACATCGCCTGCAGGGCAACCGCAAACCACGGTCGTCACGCAGGCAAAAGCGCAACCAGCTGCATCCATCAGCACCCCAGCCAAGGAAGGCACCCCTACACAGCAAAAGCCGACTCCTGTGAGCGCGGCTCCGGCGAAGGCCACATCTCAGACCACCGTCACCAAGAGCATCGTTTCGACCAGCCAGGCTCCTATGAAGCCTGAACCAGCAGCGAAACCCGTAGCAACCGCTGCGCCACAGCAAACGTGGAATGCACCTGTGGGCAGTACCTTGCGTCAATCGGTTGAAGACTGGGCCAAGCGGGCCGGCTGGCAGGTTATCTGGGTACCGGAGGACCTGGACTACCCCATCGAAGCACCGCTGAGTTTCACAGGCTCCTTCAGTTCGGCGGTCAGGCAGATATTCCCACTGTACGACAACGCCAAACGGTCCTTTGTGGTGGACGGTAATGAGGGCAATGGTCAGCAGGTTCTGCACGTATCGGAGAGGAAAAAATGAGCATGCCCTTCATGCGTCAGACCGCTCTGAGTCTCGCTGTTCTATCGGCATCAGCCTGCTCAGTCCAACGGGTGGATGAAGCCGCTGCACGGGCAGAGGCTACCGCCGATTCTGCCGGCCGTTACGCGGCTATACAGCGTAACAAGCAGCAACAGGAACGTCGGGACACAGTGATATTCAGCGACAAACCCTGGGTTTCAACGCAGCCAGTTGTTGCGAGACGAGGCATCCCCTCCAAGTATGACTGTGAGGTCGCATATCGGCCTGCTGGCAGTGTCGGAATTGCTGAAATTGCCCAGTACATTTCCAGACAGTGCGAGATCCCTGTACTGGTCTCGCCCGATGCCCTCAATCCAGGTCTGCTGAACGCTAATGCACCCGCTCCGGGCAACAATGCGCCTCCAATCAGCACGGCCCCAAACCCTGACAGTCTCGCTGGGTTGCTGCCTGCTGGCATTACAGGCAGCTCCAACCTGGCGCAGCCCTCTCAGGGGAGAAGTTCTGACTTCGCATCCATGCTGACACCGAACCTCGTCAGTGGGTTGCGCTACTCAGGGAAAGCCTCGGGTCTGCTGGATGAGGTCACCGCGCGGTTGGGACTCACCTATCGATTCAATCCCACATCACGGTCAGTGCAGGTCAGCTATTTCGATACCAAGGTGTTCGACGTCTACGCATTTGGAGACGTGCAGGAAATCAAAAGCACCGTCAGATCCGGTATGACCACCTCCTCAGGCTCGGGAAGCGGTTCGTCGAGCGGATCGTCGTCAGGCAGCAGTTCTTCAGGCGTTTCGGGTGACTCGGGCAGCAACCAGAGCACGACCGTCACGCTCAACACATCGATCCTGACTGACATCCAGAGCAACGTGAGAGCCATGCTGAGTACGTCGCCGCCTGGCCGTATGTATCTGTCGCCCTCGACAGGGACGTTGACCGTGACAGACCGGCCCGACGTGCTTGCAAACGTTGAGACCTATCTGGCCAAGACCAACCACGCGATCACCCAACAGGTACTGTTCAATGTGAAGGTGTTTGAGGCGACTCTGACCGACACCGATCAGTTGGCTTTGAACTGGGCGGCCGTCTACAACTCGCTGAGCACAAAGTGGGGCCTGTCTCTCTCGAATACTGTGCCAGGCATCAGCTCCAGCGCAATCTCTGGCTCTGTCGGCATTGTCGATACAGCCAACTCCGCCTGGGCAGGTTCCAACGCGATCATCCAGGCAATCGCAGAACAGGCCCGGATCTCGAATGTTCGCTCACCGTCTGTAACCACATTGAACCTGCAGCCTGCTCCGCTGCAGATCGGCAACGTTCAAGGCTACATTCCATCGGTTCAGACCAACACCACGGCATCAGTAGGCTCCAGCACAGCAATTACTCCTGGCACGATCACCTCCGGTTTCAACATGACGCTGCAACCGCGCCTGATGGACGACGATGAGATGCTGCTCATGGTGTCGATCAATATGAGCTCCAAACCTACCTTCGAGCCATTCACTAGCAACGGCTCCAGCGTTCAGATCCCCAACTACGATGCGAAAAGTCTGTCACCTAAGGTGAAGCTACGCAGCGGCCAGACATTGATCCTGTCGGGCTTTGAGGAGCTCAGCGACAACACGGACAAGATCGGCACAGGCTCACCGGGATTCTTCGGTCTTGGAGGTGGGCGTAAACGCACCTCGTCAAAAAGCGTTCTGGTGGTGTTGATCACCCCGATTGTGACCAACTGACATGGCGAACCTGCTCTCCCTGTTACGAAAACGCGCGCCGCGCGCTCAAATGCCCAGTGACGGCAAAGTTCAGATTCTGACTTATCACGGTCGATCTTTCGTGACAGGCCTGCTGTGGCACCCGTTGGGCAGCCTTACCGGCTACATGAAAGAAGCACGCCAGTTCGGTCGCACCCAACAAATGGACATCGTTGCTATCAGGCATACCGAGTCTGTGATTCAGGCTGGATTCGTTTCGCAGAATGACGGTGCAGTCAAAGGCATGTACTCGCTTGCAGCCGCACTCGCTGGGCAGCTGGGCGCATCGTGGCTTGCTGCCTGGAAGATCGAAAATACCGAGGACAGATACGCCTTGGTCGCAGTGTACCGAGGCGCGGTCATCCCGGGCGCTGACCTGGTAGGTAGCAGTGAGGAAATAAAAAAGAAAGTGGCTCAGCAGCTGAGCCGCTCCATGAGCTTCGACAAGATCTTTCTCCCGCCGGAGTTTGGTCGCGGTGGCGAACAATTTGACCCTGAAACATTGTTGCAGCCATCAAACCTCAAGCGCGAATACAAGCTGACACCGCTGGCATTCGGCCTGTCCAGACAGGAGTTGATGAAAGCCGCGGTGATTGGTGCCTTGGTCGTGGCCGGCCTGATTGGGTGGCACCAGTGGAACGAACATAAGCTGCAACTTGCTCGCCAGGCGCAGGAAGCGGCAGAGGCGGCAAGGCAAGCTGAATTGGATGCCCTGAACCAGCGAACAAACGCACCAGTTGTGATCGAGGCGCTTGTACATCCGTGGGTGAAACAGCCTTCTGTCCCAGTATTTCTTGAAGGCTGTAACGGCGCAATTGACCAGTTACCACCGGCAATCGAAGGGTGGTTATTCGTTTCCGCTAAATGCGACGGAACGCTGATGTCGGCCAACTACAACCGCACCGGCAACAGCACCACGATGGCTTTCAGCGCAGCTACGGCGGGCTACTTTGCTGATACGCCAGCGTTTTACGACGAAGGCAACATGGCCGCAGTGAAGCTCACGTTCGAGCTGCCGCTGGCGGGTGATGACGCTCTGAACCCGGCAACGCAAGCTTTGGACAGCATCACTTCATGGCTGCAAGCCCAAGACCTGCAGCCCAAGATCACGGAAGTACCTGTGACGGTTGTCCAGCCACCAGCTTTGCCTGGCCAACCCGCGCCTCCACCACCACCTCCCCCGGATTACCGACACTTCGAAATCCGCTACACGAGCCTGTTGCCGCCAGCGACTGTTCTTCAAGGCGTGCAAAGCACTGGAATGCGCCTGCGTGAAATCAAAACCGACTTTCAAGACGGCAAATTAACCTGGAACGTCATAGGTGACCTCTATGTGCATTAACACTCGCGCCTCAACTCTGCTGACCCTACTGTTGTCGTGCGTGGCTGCCGGCAACATGGCCGTCGCGGCGGATCCATCCCCCAACGACCTCAGTCGGATCAACATTGGCGAGTTGTCCCAGGTGCAGAGTGAAACCTTGCTCTTCACGGCACAGGCGGCGCGAGCTCGTGCCAAGGAAGACATCGTAAACGGGGCCAAAACGACCACGTCCGCGCCGGTTCAGGTTACGCAGAACGCTTACACGACGCCCGCCCCGGCCAGCAACAGCACACCGCAGTTGCCAGTGGTCAAGACCGTGTTCAGGACGAATAACGCTCTATATGCCACGTTGCTGTACGGAAGTGGTTTCGAGGTCGATGCATCAGTTGGCAATGCCGAGTTGCCAGGAGGGTTCAAGGTAATCAGCGTGTCTCTCGACAGCGTTGTACTGGGCCATGACGGACGCCGATATCCACTAGGGTTCTCGACCCGGGCGCCGATTGGTTCGGTCGACGCACCCCAAATGTCACTGCAGACACTCAAGCCTATAGCTCCCGGCCAGCCCTCGGTTACGAGTCCGCTGTCCAGCATGTCGCAGGAGTTACAGCGATGAGCGGCGCGGTACGAATTGAGCCAGACATCAAGGCTGATCCGTTGGCACGCCAGGTCACCCGGCCAACCGCAGTCGTGCAACCGATAACCATCGCCATGCAATCTGACGTGGTCGGAACAGTCCTTACTGCTGAGGGACAGCGGTGGGGGGACATTACCAGCGAGTTGCGTCAGCTGGTTGCCTTGTTGGCACCTGCCCCAGAGGCTGATGAAGCTGAACTGCTCGTCTCGTCTCAGCACATGCACGACCCTTATGTGATGGCATTTATGGACCGCCTGGACAGAGCTGGCGTGCCGTTTCAGACCATCAGCAGCACGCTCAGCGATATCAAGTCTCTGTACCAGAATGCGGGCAAAGCTTTCGCCGGATCTATCGACAGTACCCAGCGCCAACAAGAGGTGATTCGCATCATCGGCGCGGCCCATGGACGCCGTGCTTCCGACGTTCACTTCATCGTTGGCCACGAAATCACCTACATCAAGTTCCGTGAGGACGGTCTCTTGCGGGAATACGGGCAGATCCAGAGCGCCGTAGGTAACGAGCTCTGTTCTTCACTCTTCAACTCAATGTGCGACGTCAAATCTGAGGGCTACTATCAACCGGAATTGAAACAAGATGCGCGCATGGCTCGCACCTTCCTCGATCAATTGGGACTGTCCGGAGCCCGTGTAGCTACACGCCCTCTGGTCGAAGGGCCTTTGATGGTGCTGCGACTGATCTATGACGATCAGGAGAAACAGTCAGTCGACGATCTGGGGTTTCTGCCAGAACAGAATTTGCTGTTCAAGCGGCTGCGAAGCCTTCCTTACGGCGTGATCATATTGACCGGTCCAACTGGATCAGGGAAATCGAAGTCGCTCCAGGTGCAGATCAACCTTCTGGCTGAAGAGTGCAAAGGCACGAAACATATCCTGACCGTTGAGGACCCGCCCGAGTATCCGATGCGTGCAAATCAGTCCCCTCTTGGCAGCAATGAGACATGGGGAGAATCCATTACAAACTCCGTGCGACTCGACCCCGACATACTGATGTACGGGGAGATTCGCGACCTTGAATCAGCTCAGGGGGCACTGCGCGGGGGGATGACCGGCCACCTCGTTTTATCGACTCTGCACACCAACAACGCTGTAGCAGCAATTCCTCGCCTGATCGACATGGGTGCAGATACAAGCCTGGTCACCGACCCAACACTCATTGTCGGTCTTATCAACCAGTCACTCTTGCCAACGCTGTGCAAGAAGTGTCGCGTGCCTGCGCGCAGCCAGATCAGTACCCTGGATCCGCAGCTGGTCGAGAGGCTTGAAAAGATGACCGTGCTCGATCAGGTTTATTTGGCTGGGCCAGGTTGCTCTCTATGCCGTGACGGGGTCAACGGCAGGGTCGCTGTCGCAGAGATTCTTCTCCCGACCCACCGGTTCATGGAGGAGATCCGCAAGAACGGACCAAGCGCAGCGCGCCAGTATTGGGTCAAGCACATGGGTGGTATCACGAAGGTTGCCCACACGCTCATCAAGATCAATGCGGGGCTGATCGATCCGCGCATGGCAGAGGCCGTAGTCGGGCCAGTGGATTTTGACAGCTACATGCTGGATGCCGAGCCACCTGAGGTTGAAGCCCATGCTGAGTAAGGCGATGGACGCCTGGTCAGGGCTTGTAGAAGGCTTTTACAGAAACCAGTTCGGAGGCAATGAGCGTATCCGGCTTTACGAAAGCATGACCGCCCTGCTGGAGAACGGGGTGCCTCTCGACCTGGCTCTTGATCGTATCGGATCGATCTACAGTGACGGTGGCCGCCGTGCTCGACATCCGATTGCCCTTGCCAGCTATGGCATAGGCAAGGCTGTGGACGGCGGCAAGACGCTAGCCCAGGCCTGCCTTAACTGGGTGCCTTATCAGGAGCACGCCGTAATCAGCGCCGGCGAGAAGTCAGGGAACTTGATCCAGGCATTCAGCGACTGCGTGCGGATCATCGAAGCTCGGCAAAAAGTGATGAAGCTGGTGGTCTCAACGGCCTCGTACCCGGTTTTTGTCTGGAGCCTGATGGCCTACTTGCTGAACGTAATCGCCACCCGGGTGGTGCCGGCCATGAGCCGCTCATCCAACCCAGAAGCCTGGTCCGGCGCACCCATGGTTCTGCACATGATCGCCACCTTTGTGACTAACTGGGGACTTCTGACTTTGTGCCTTGTGGTAGTCCTGGTTGTCACCAGTGTCGTCACTCTGCCTTACTTCCGTGGCCCTTGGCGGACAAGGCTGGAGATATTGCCTCCCTGGTCAATCTACAAAGCGCTCCACGGCTCAACGTTCCTCCTCAATATCGCGGTCATGCTGCGAGCAAACATCGATCCGCTCGGAGCGTTGGACACGTTAAAGCGTGGGGCAAATCCGTGGCTGCGTGAACGCCTGGAAGCCGCCCACTACGGGGTTCGGATGGGTAAAAACTTTGGGGAGGCTTTAGATCTTTCCGGGCATGAATTCCCAGACCACGAAGCGATTCAATTTCTGATTGTTCTCTCCACTACGCAGAGCTTCTCGGCTGCAGTGCACCGCTACAGCCTTCGCTGGTTGGAGATATCACTGAAACAGGTCGAGCGTTACGCAAAGACACTGTCCCTCGTATCCATGGTTCTGATCGGCCTGTTGATGATTCTGGTCATGGTCGGGGCCTACAGCATGACCGGCAATGCCACACAAGGCATGACGCACTGAGCACTACACCCGTTACCCACATACCCAGGACCACACACATGCAAAACACCACTCACTCCGCTCGGGCGAACCAGATCGGTTATATCTCGATTGAATTGCTCTTCGTTCTCATCGTTATCCTGATCGGGATGGGCTACGCCCTTTACAACGGTTGGGGCGCGATGGGCAGTTCGGACGTCAACAACGAACAGGGTAACGTCGGTCAATTGATCGCGAACACTCGCAAGCTCAAAGGCAGTACCGGTTACGGAGCGTCAGGGACCGATCTGATCGCCCAGCTCAGCTCGATACGTGGCCTGCCCAATATGTCGTTCTCCAGCGGCAAGCTCTACAACGCCTGGAGTGGCCAGGTCACTGTGGTTGCCAACGGGATGACATTCACCGTGACCGAGGCCGGTTTGCCCCAAGATGCCTGTGTGACACTGGCCACGAAGATTGGACGCGGGCAGAAGGTCACCACCTCTATCAATGGCGGCACAGCTGTGAACGGCGAGGTGAGTTCAGCTGCTGCCACCAGTGGCTGCTCTACTGATAGCAACACGTTGGCTTGGACGGCCTACTGAGCATGAACCCAATTATCGACACGCCTTTTAGTGACCTCTACTTGGGGCCGGATTTTACGGACGTAAAAGGCCTGGATGGCCAGAGCGGACGTGTCGAGGCTCCGGAAAACTGGAAAGAAAGCGCCCTGCTATTACGGGAGGAATGCGCAAAGCATTTTGAAGTGCATCAGGATCCTGAGTTCTCGTTGATCAAAGAAGGAACGGTGCTTCGCGTCACTCAGATACCCGATGCCTTTGGCCAGGCCGTGTTCGTACTGCGCAGATCAAATGCGCAGGTCCGGCAGTTCGACCAATTGGGTTTTCCTGAAGACCTTGTCGAATCGCTGCTTACGAAGCAGGTGCGCGGCCTGGTGATTTTTTGCGGCGAGATTTGCACCGGTAAGACGTCAAGCGCAGCTTCGCTGATCATCGCCAGGCTAAATGCGTGCGGTGGGATCGCGTTGGCTGCAGAGGATCCAGCTGAGACAGATTTGAACGGTCGTCACGGACCTGGTCGTTGCATCCAGATGCAGGTTTCGAGACGCAATGGCGGGTATGAGGAGGCTTTGATGAGAGGCCTCCGCTCTGGCGCGGACATGATGCTTATCGGTGAGATCAGAGACACCCCCACGGCAGTTCAGGCAGTGCGAGCGGCAATCAATGGCCTGTTCATCATCACCACAGTTCACGCGGGAACAGTACCGCAGGCGATCGAGCGAGTAGCGACTCTTGCGGAGCCGGCCATCAGCAACGTCCGATCAATTCTGTCACAGGGTTTGGTAGCTGTAGCTGCGCTTGCCCTCGAAGGTGAAGGCGAAATGCGACATCTGAAGATCCAGAGCCTTTCACTGACTGGACCTGACGGCCCTGGTATTCGCGAGAAGATCCGTTCGAATCAGATCGCGATGCTTAGCCAGGATGTGGATCAACAATCGAACAGGAGCCTCTGGGGATGAATGTTCTCAAGCATGGCCAGACCAGAAAGAATGGTTTTGTGGTGATCGAGCTGCTCTTCGGCCTGATCATTTTCGCCATTGCGTCGGCCATAGGCGTCTCGCTGATGGCCGACAGGATGGATGCGCAGAACTATCAAATCGCAGCTCAGCAACAGCAGCAGATCGCAGAGGCCGCTTCTAAATACTTGAAGGACAATTTCGCAACGGTCTATGGATCGGCGGGCACAACCACGCCTGCGACGATTACCCCTCAGATGCTACGCAACACCAACTATCTGCCAGCCAGCTTCAGTGACACAAATGCATTCGGTCAAAGCTTCGTGGTGCTTGCTCGAAGGGTCAACGTCAACCAGCTCGAATCCATCGTGATCACTACCGGTGGCCAGGCTATCGATGAGATCGGTACCCGGACGATTGCGGAAAATATGGGTGCGCCGGGTGGCTTCATCCCGTTCAACAACACCGGCGTTATCCAAGGAGTACGAGGCGGCTGGCAACTTGCGCTGAGCAACTATGGGATCAACCCAGGCGTTGGCCACACTGCGAGTGCCTTGTTTCTCCAGGATGGCACGCTCTCCAACGACTACCTGTACCGCAACGCCATCCCAGGAAAGCCTGAACTCAATCGCATGAACACGGCGCTCAGTATGGGAGGAAACAATGTCAACGATGTGGCTGCATTGAACGCCTCTGGAACAGTGACGGTTGGAGGTAATGTCGACACTGCTGGGTCAGTGAACGCCGTTGGCAATGTGAGTGCCTCGGGATCTGTCACAGCCCAGGGGAATGTGAGTGCGTCGGGGAGCGTCACAGCCCAGAGCAACGTCATCGCTGCAGGTGATGTATACGCGCAGTCGGTGAATGCCTCGGCCAACCTCACGGGGGCGGCTGCCCGCATATCAGGCGAGACTGTCACAGGCGGTTGGTTTCGCACTCAGGGCGACACCGGCTGGTACAGCGAAAAATGGGGTGGTGGCTGGTACATGAGTGACTCGGACTGGGTTCGGGTCTACGGCGACAAGAACCTCTACACAGCCGGGAACATCCGGGGTGGGACAGTGACTTCGGAAGGTCGCGCGACCGTCGGTGAATACCTGCAGCTGAATGGCGTTGCAACTGCCGGCACTGCCTGTGCTGCAAACGGTATGGTTGGTCGAACCAGTACGGGTCGATCCCTTTCTTGTGATAACCAGGTCTGGGTGGTGAACGGTTCCAGTGCCCCTACCTGCACGGCAAAAACCATCCCCGGCTACGACGCAAACGACGTCACTACCTACGCTTGCCCAGTCGGCTACACAAAAGTTGGTTGGGACACGGCCGGCTCAGGCCAACGATTCAGCAGCACCCCAGGAATCGTGGTCGGCCAGAACGATTACGCCACCATTTTCTGTTGTCAGTTCTGACCAGGCTCATAACTGTCATCGAGGACGTAGAGTGAACATTTACTGGCTTGCAATGGTGGTGATTACAGCAGTGCTCGGAATGGTTTATGAGAAGTCACACCAGGCAGAACAGAGCTCCCAGACCGTAGAAATCTCCTTGATTGCTCATAACGTCCTCGTCTACAGAAATGCCTTGGCCGAGTATGCCTACGCTCACAAAGCTGCATCAGGAACGGTGGCCGATAACCAGTTGGCACTGCCCACCTGGTACGCGCGTTACCCTGGGGTGGAGGGAGTGATCGATGCTGGACGAAGTTACGCGTTCGTCGGATCCCCTCCTCCCGGTCTTGTTTCAGAGATGATCAATTTGACTGGGGGGTCGCTGGCCATCGGAACGGCGTCGTCTGGCAGCCTTGTCACCCCGTCATCTGGTAACGTGGGGGTCGCACTGCCGGCGACAGTACCCAACGGCGCAGCCGTGGCGTACCAATGAGTCAATTGACGGATCGTCACAGATGCGAACAGAAAGGCAGCAGGGGCGCATGCCCCTGCTGGTGTTGCTTAGACTTGTTGAATTAGTCGAATCAGACGAATAGACCAGTAAACGGTCTGCAGCGCTCTAATCAACTCTTCAGGTATGAATCGCAGCATGGCGATGTCCTCGCAGAGTGAATGGGATCAGGATTAGGCTCCTGACATATCCACACGACAGCGAGTAAACCCCCTAGAGGAGTTGACGCAGAGGGTTACCAGCAATACTCTGAGATTTCCTAGGTCCCGTTGTATGCGTCATGTGTTGCACCGATGTTAAACGCAAGAAAATTGCATTGCCACCTGATAAAGACAGTGATGCACTCTGCCCCCGCCTCGCGCGGGGGTTTTTATGACTACGCGATTTTCGTAGAAATGGTGTTTTGAGGTATCTGGAAGCATCCGGGAGACCTCTACGAGCCTTTCCGTCAAATTTCGAGATTTGGAGTGAGCAGTAATTACCAACCTTAATTCTCCGACGAGTGGTAGTGGTTGAAGGGTGGCCCACAATCCGCGGTTCTCAGTATTTGACTTTAAACGTCGGAGAGTCTTCCGGTCGCTGGCCGCGCCGATCATACAAACGCGTCGTGCTGATGTTTGAGTGCCCCAGCCAGATCTGCACCTTGGCAATGTCCGCGTCATGCTCAAGCGCGTTTGTCGCCGCCGTGGCCCGCAAACCATGGACGCCCAGACCATCAACCTTGATGCCGGCAGACATCGCCCAATGACACACGATCTTATAAATGCCATCGGCGCTCAGCCCGGTACCAGAGGCGCGACCTCGTAGTGACCTAAACAGCGACCCATTCCCTGCTCCTCGCTCAAGATCCTTTTCCATATATGCGTAGATACGTTCGGCGGCCACGGGGTGCAGCGGTAGCCAGCGCAGCTTGCCGCCTTTGCCGTTCACCCGCAGGTGCTTAATGCCCCGTCGCTCCTGCAAGTCGCTGGTTTTCAACTGCGCGCCCTCCTCCCGGCGCAGGCCGTGGTACAGCAGCACGGCCAGCACAGCACGATCTCGTAGTCCCTTGAGGCTGTCAGCCGGCGGCGCATCGAGAAGCGCCTTGGCCTGGTGGTCCGCGAGCGCGGGCGTCTTCCCTTCGTTGCTTTCGATCCGGGGCCGCTTGACGCCGTGGACCGGATTGCCCCCTGCCACTGCATTGTTCTCGAGCAGATGATCAAACAGGCTGGCAAGCGCGGCGAGTTTACGCCGGATCGTTGCTCCGGCCAGACCACGCTGCTCCAACCGAGCGCGCCAGGCCAGGACATGTGCGCGCGTCACGGCCCGAAACTCTTCGGCCCCGGCCAAGCCGACGAAACTGCAGAAGTCTTGTAGGTCGATCTGATACGCCCGGCGGGTACGTGGATTATCGATATTGGCAAACCACTCCACGGCTGAGGGTACAGCCGTCAGTTGCTGGAACTCCGCCGCCGTAAGCCGACGTCCGCCATCCTCAATTGAGATCAATTCTCCCGGCATGGACCGTACTCCGCGTCCCATTTAGCCTTAATAGCAGGCCACTCATCCGATGCCATGAGCTCACGCTGCAAGCGCTCATGGATCGGCTCAGGCACTAGGTGCTGCCAGCGATCCATTTCGGCGATCATTTCCATGCTACGAATCTCATCTCCGATTACGGCTCCCACCGCCGCAAAACGTATCCGCGCCTTGTGCCAGAATCCATCTGATGTGCCAAATTGATACAGGGGCACTATGGGCAGGTGGTGCTTTTGCCAGAGTTGCCAGAGCGCGCTTAAGGCGAACCCGCGTCGTCGATAATCTGCGTCGATTTCGATCTTGTCGATGTAGAGCCGGTCCTGCAGCGGGTTGATGCAGTAATCAATGTGGCCCACTCGCTTGCCCTCGACCTCCAGCCTGGCCAAATAGTCCATCCCAGGGAAAACGAAGTTGCCTCGTGGCGCTGCTTGCTCCTGAACCAACAAACTCAACTTGTGCGCCACCTGAATCATCATTTCAGCTTCGCGTCTATGAAAATAATGCCGAACTGGCTCAATGATAGACATACGGTCAGCCCTCCTGAATTAGCGTGATAACGTATTTCTTACATTGGTAAGTAACGGCCATAACCGACAATGGTACGCATGCGCCGCCGGGGGACGTGGTGTCAACGAGCTGACGAACAGCCATAATCCTTCACGATTTCTAGCCGATAGCTTCAAGACCAGGCCTCTGGCCATCTTGCAGTGGGAAGTCCTATGCGGCTCAGAAATATAAACCTCGCTCCACGCGCCACCTTGTTTTTTTCGGCCATCATTTTGCTGGTCGTGGTCTTGGGCGTCATCGCCATACTGCAGATGGGCAAGCTTCGCGATACGGAAAAGGATGTCGAACTGAATTGGCTACCCAGTATTCGGCAAACCGCGATGATGAACTCCACCGTCCTTCGCGTCCGGTTGGAGACCCAGCGGGCCGTTGCCGATCCTCAAACCGTTCAGCAGACCATCGTCAAATTTCCTGCCTACCGGAAAGCCATGAAGGATGCGGTCTATAACTATGAGACCCTCATTGCGAGTGACCAGGAGCGACAGTTGTTCTTGGCCGTGAAAAAGTCCTACGACGATTACGCAAGCCAACTGGATCTGCTGGAACCTTTGTTGAAGGCAGGCGACACCGCTTCGATTGTCAAACTCGTCGCTACCGGTATACGTCCCCTCACGAACCAAATGGAAACTCAGGTCGAGGAATTAACACAATTCAATAACAAAGGCGCTGCGCTTGCCGGTGTTCAAGCGACGCAAGTTTATGATTCAGGTCTTTACATCGTCATCGGCCTGATTATCTTCGTCGCGCTCCTGACTCTTTGTTTGGCAACTCTTCTAACCAAAACGATTACGTCGCCCATCGGGAGCGCCCTTAGCGTCGCCGAACGCATTGCCTCAAGCGATCTGACGAAGGAGGTTGAGGTAAGCGGTACCGACGAGGCAGGCAGGCTTTTGAGCGCGTTGGCCACGATGCAGCAGAACCTTCGAAGCACGATCATGCAGATCGCTGACTCCTCATCCCAACTGGCTGCCGCCTCGGAAGAAATGACCGCGGTGACTGAGCAATCCAGCCTTGGCCTGGTGTCGCAGAATGATGAAGTAAATCAGGCTGCAACTGCTGTCACCGAGATGAGCGCTGCAGTGGACGAGGTAGCACGCAATGCCGAATCAGCTTCCGAAGAGTCCAGGAAAGGTCAGGGCTATACGGAGGTTGGTTTGGAGCGTGTATCGCAGACGCTTAAGTCCATCGAAAAGCTGTCGAGCAACGTGCGCGACACCAGCGAGCAGATCACTGGCTTGTCCAATCGTGCACAGAACATTTCCAAAGTGGTTGAGGTGATCAGAGCCATTGCTGAGCAGACCAATCTGCTTGCGCTCAATGCCGCGATCGAGGCCGCTAGGGCGGGTGAACAAGGCCGAGGCTTCGCAGTCGTTGCTGACGAAGTTCGAGCCCTCGCTCACCGCACGCAAGTGTCTACGCAAGAAATTGAGCAGATGATTCAGGCCATTCAGAACGATTCTGACCAGGCCGTGAAGGCGATGGCCACCAGCAGAGAACTGGCTGCAGAATCCCTAAGCGTCGCAGGCGATGCCAGCAGTTCGCTTGACCAGATCGCGACAGCTATTACGGGCATCAACGAGCGTAACATTCTCATCGCCACCGCTTCGGAAGAACAGGCGCACGTCGCCCGGGAAGTCGATCGCAATCTGGTTAGCATTCGCGAGCTGGCCTCCCAAAGTTCTGCAGGTGCAAGCCAGACTGCAAGCGCTTGCAACGAGATGTCGAAGCTTGCGGTTAGTCTGAATCAGCTGGTCAATCGTTTCAAGGTTTAAGGTATTCACGTACGTCAGCGGACTCGTCCGATGTCCTTGGATATCGGACCTAGACTGTCGACTGTGCCTTGGCGATATACCGTCCTCCCTGAGCGTGAGCCTGCAGGGATTGCACAGTCTATTGGCTATTGGGTTGATCGGCTGTTTGTGTTTTGTGGGGTGGGTGACGTTGCGGGCCCGTGAAGATGTCCCGTAGGATCGTTGATCTGAATTGTCTTCCCATGCTGCCATCCATCCGCACCTGGATCTGCTTTGGGGATCTGAATATCGGCTCGTTGAGCTTTGATTGCCGACTTGACGATTCCCAAGCGTTGGTTGCGTTGTTGCTGCATTGCGGGATCAGCCTGGCCGTCAGCTGTGAACCCCATCATCAGTTGTGGAACACCTAGGGGAAGTGTTTTGTCTTGATCGGTGTGCCAGGTGTGCCACGTCTTGCCATGGGTATGAGCCAGTCGCTCCACCCGGTCAGCAATCTGAGTGACTCCACAGCAATTGAGCTTCATGGCCTGAAGATTGGTTGATAACAGATCGGGGATTCGCCACTTGCCTTTAGGCCTCAGTGTGGACTAAACACTATGCCGCCATTGCCGGAGCTGGTGAGGTGATTCAAAGAGACGGAACTTAGGAACTTGGGGATTTTCCGAATAAGGGAACTTCGTCACATTCCGGGAAAGGAATTGCCCATGCCACACTCCGCTCATTATCGAATCGAGTACGTGCACAATGGTGCCGACAAGAGCTTTTACGTCAGCGCGGAAATCATGAGCAATGCTGAGGCCTGGCACTGGGCTGCAGTGGATTCGGGGGTAGCGCAGATCCCGAAATATCGCCGAGACAGGGTCCAGATCGTTAGCAAGCCACTCGCCAAGCGGCACGGTATTGTCCAGGTGCAGTGGTCGCACGCTTAGTAGTCAGCTCAGTCTCGCATGGTGTATCAATGCACCATTAGAGCAAGCTGGCGGGCTTTGACGGCTGCACTGAACAAGAACGAATAGTCATCTGACCCCGTTGGGCCCCTCCAGCACTTGCCTCACCTTCTTAGCCAGATCGATGGGCACGTAAGATTTGGATAACATCAAAATCCCCCCGCATCCGTAGGCTCTAGCGAGTTTTCGGAATAACCAGTTTTCAGCGACACCTTTGGAGTGGGGTAAAAGCGCTTGGCTTCCCGGGCCAGCGTCACGCCTTTCATTCCACCAGGAATTGATCAGGTCGTAAGCGTCTGCCGAACACATCTTGTACCAGCCCGTTTGGTGTAGACGGACGCTCGAAACACCCTGTCGAGGCTATCGCGCTATTCGGTTTCGATGGCAGCTTGCTCCCCCTATGCTCTTGACTCGTCTAGGAGCAGCAACCAGAGCGAACCCCAGCAGCAGGTTCAAAAAGTGACTCAACAATCGTGCAGTCTGGAGTGTTCGAACCTAAGCATGTTGACTCACACATACCTGCCATTGAGAGCAGCTCTACCCGGATTTGCTGAAGCTTTGCTACCTTCGACTCTACTTCCGCTAGGTGCTTCTTGACCACCGAAAGCGCGTCAGCGCACGGACGATCAGCATCTGCTGCGAGCGCGATGAGTTCTCGGATATCTTCGAGCGGGAAACCCAATTCACGATTCTGCCGGATGAAGACGAGTCTTGATCGATGCTTTTCAGTATAGATTCGATGACGCCCAGTCGACCGCAGGGCGGGAGGTAAAAGGCCTATTTTCTCGTAGTAGCGAATCGTTTCAATGTGGCAACCCGTTGATTTCGACAGCGCCCCGATTCCTGACATGCAAACTCCCCAAGCATTTTCTTGAACCTGTAGCAGCTACAGATATTAACCTGTCTTCAGAAAATAATTTCACGCGCTTGAAGGGCATTTTGTGGACAGAGAACAGCTAGAGACTAACCAGATTCCCATTTACTTCGTCGCGGTCATTGTCGCGGCCCTCGGAGGCCTGCTCGCCCCCAATGCGTCTGAAGCATTAGGGTCGACGGTGACACCCACCATCGCAGTGCTGATGTACGCCATGTTTCTACAGATCCCGTTCTTGGATCTCCGTAATGGCCTCGCAAATAAGCGTTTCATGGCGGCGCTGCTCACAGCCAACTTCGTGGCCATCCCCTTGCTGGTTTGGGCATTGACGATGGGGATAACCAATCACCCGGCGATTTTGGTGGGTGCCCTGTTGGTCTTGCTGACGCCTTGTATCGACTATGTGGTGGTTTTTACCCATATCGGTAAAGGCGACTCCAAACTCACTCTGGCGGCCACCCCATTGCTTCTTTTGATGCAGCTTGTACTGCTGCCGGTGTACCTGACCTTCATGCTGGGTAACGACTCAACAGTGGTCATTTCTATAGGCCCATTTGTTGAGGCCTTTGTGATGCTGATCGCTTTGCCTTTGGTCTTAGCGGTAGCAACAGCTGCCGGGGCAAAGAGATCACGCATCGTTGAAAGCTGGAACAACGCATGGGCCTGGATGCCTGTACCGGCTATGGCGGCTGTATTGGTCGTGATGGGTAGGCTGCCCTGGGCGCTAGGCTCAGTTTCACTACACGTCGTGGGCTCGCTGGTAATGACGGCTGCCGGGCTTCTGTCCTATCAAATAATCAACACGCGCTGAGGAGAGGAACATGAAAGCTTTTCTGGTGACCTTCTTTACTCAACAGAATCGTCGCTATCAGGGAAAGATGCTCGGCGACTGGGTCGTTGATTTGGCGAAAGAAATGGGACTGCGGGGTGCGACTCTGTCCACAGGTATCGAAGGCTTTGGGCATACCGGCCGGCTGCATTCCTCGCATTTTTTTGAACTAGCGGATCAGCCTACCGAAATTCGTATGGCCATTACCGAGGACGAATCTGAACAGTTATTCAAGCGATTGGAGCTTGAAGATATCTCGTTGTTTTACATAAAAACCCCAGTTGAGCTGGGCTTCGTCGGAACAGAGGTCACCTAGTTTGGCCCTCTTTCGTAAGCGGTGACTCGAAGACGCCTTCGCTTGCCTCGTACTCCGAAACACGATTTTACATTTTGGACAGACCTAGCTAAGATCGGCGCATTGGAGATGGCATTCCTCCATTAACAAACCGCTGCGCCCGTAGCAGCTGATGATGCCTACAGAAACCTGATCAAACCAGGTCTGTAGGCGTTCGCGCTTAGAATCCCTTCTTTGGTCAGGCCCACTTATTTTTTGTGGCTGGCCAAATGTCTAAATTTCGACGACCTGAACAACTCGACTTACTGCCCTATATAGCGAAATGGCTTGCGCTTGCTGGTCTTGTAGCTCTTTTGGCAGGCTCTGCTTCTGCGTTATTCCTGCTTTCTTTGGATCATGCCACCCAGTGGCGAGAAACCCATCCCTGGGTAATCTGGCTCCTGCCAGTGGCCGGCTTTGCTGTGGGACTTGCATATCACTTGATAGGCAAACCCGTTGATGCCGGAAACAACCTGATCATCGATGAGATCCATGATCCTAAGAAGATCGTGCCTTTGCGCATGGTGCCGATGGTGCTGATCGGAACCGTGGTTTCCCACCTTTTTGGTGCATCTGTGGGACGTGAGGGGACGGCGGTGCAAATGGGCGGTGCCCTTGCCGATCAACTGACGCATGTCTTCCGTCTGCGCCGCGAAGACCGTCGGGTGATTCTCATGGCCGGTATCAGTGCTGGCTTTGCGTCCGTCTTCGGCACCCCTCTTGCCGGGGCTTTATTCGGACTTGAAGTATTGGCCATTGGACGTATGCGTTACGACGCG
This sequence comes from Pseudomonas sp. PvP027, assembly GCF_017833005.1. NCBI lineage: Bacteria > Pseudomonadati > Pseudomonadota > Gammaproteobacteria > Pseudomonadales > Pseudomonadaceae > Pseudomonas > Pseudomonas sp. PvP027. The sequence goes on from NZ_JAFIBK010000001.1 coordinate 1,703,707, forward strand.
CTTTTCCCTTGCGTGGTTGCGGCAATCGTTGCTGACCAGGTGGGGCAAGCCTGGGGCGTGGTTCACACGCATTACGTCATTGGCGAAGTGGTTCCGGTGCAGCTGTGGAGCGTCATGGCTGTGGTGGCAGCTGGGATTGTCTTTGGCCTTACCGGCCTGCTATTCGCGACTGCGACCCACAAGCTCGGAGCCTTCGTTAAGCGGCTTATCACCTATTCACCATTAAGACCCTTCGCCGGCGGCCTGCTGATCGCAGTCGCAGTGTGGGCGCTCGGTAGTAACCATTACATCGACGTTGATAAGTACATCGGGCTAGGCATTCCGAGCATCGTCCAATCCTTTCAAATGCCAATGGCCCCTTGGGACTGGCTTGGAAAGATGGTGTTCACCGTTGTCTCCCTGGGGACTGGATTCAAGGGCGGCGAAGTCACACCGCTGTTTTACATCGGTGCCACCTTGGGGAATGCGCTGGCTCCCCTCTTGCACCTTCCCTTCGGCATGCTGGCTGGTATCGGCTTTGTCGCCGTCTTTGCCGGTGCAGCTAATACGCCACTGGCAACCATCGTTATGGCCATGGAGCTCTTCGGGCCCGAAATTGCTCCGCTTGCAGCCATTGCCTGTATCGCAAGTTACCTCGTATCCGGACACACCGGGATCTATCACGCCCAGCGCGTCGGCCACAGCAAGCATCACCGTCCTCTTCCGGAGGAAATCCGGCTCTCTGATATCAAGCAATTTCATGCTCAAAGTGAATCCGCCAGCGAGCGGAAAGTGACTCTTGCGGGGGAAGAGAAATGATTGAACATCACCAAGATCGCCTGACAGCTTTGCAACTCTATTTTCCTGGCGCTAGCCGGGCTCGCGTGACCAGCTTCTGGCACCACCTAAGCGCACCTGCACTAGCCCAGCACCTCCTTAAAGTTGCTCAAAAAGCAAGAATTGAGCAGGTCATGCTCAAGACGATTTCTGCAGGTTATTTGCCAGGCCATCGCATCTCCCATCATCACCCGGAGCTTGGCGATATGCGTCATCCCCAGTGTCTGGAATTGCTAGATACAGAGGACAAGCTGCGCGCATACCTGCGCGACCACGCTGACGAGTTACGCAAGGTGCGAGCAGTTCTTCTCTTATGTGAGTTACCGCTCACTGACGCGTCGTAATTCAGTTTGAAAACAGCTCGGAAATGAAGAGGTAAGGCCGACCGAAGCGTCGGTCACTCGCGACATTAGAGGATGTAGCTATGAACGGCTTTCAACTGACGTTTTTCACCGAACAGAGTACCAACTACCAGCACCTTCCACTGGGAGAGTGGTTGGTCGAGTTCGCCAAGCGAGAGGGCGCGTTGGGTGCGACGTTGGTGAGCGGTACAGAGGGGCTAGATCATTTGGGGCATTTGCATACGGCGCATTTCCTCGGCGGTGCCGACCATCCCGTCACGGTGACTATATCCACTGATGAAATTGGGTGCGACAGGTTGCTGGAGGCATTGGCCAAGGAGTCGTTTTCACTGAGCTATATCAAATTGCCCATCGAATACGGTCGAGTGGGCCAGGCGAAAAACTAAAAAACGCACCTTGTTGGACAACCGATAAAAAGGATAAACGCCATGTACCGAGTTTATAACCTACGTCCACAGCCAGCCCCCGCTAACTGGGCTCATGACAACAGGCAGCTCCTCGTAGGACTGGTTTTTTGGTCGCTTTTTCTGGCGGGCATCGCAGACAATCAAAAGATTTCGAGCGAGGGGTGGTACGTCGTCACCCCGCTCGAAGGCGCATTAGTCACGATGCGTATGCCCAGTGAAAAGTCCTGCAAGGCCGACGTAGCCCAGACCTGCGTACCGGGCTACGAGCTGAGAGCACAGCAACATTGAGCGCGATGGCGGTTGGCAATCCAAAGATGAGATCGCGAAATGGAGCTCACCGACGTCGGCTCATCAAAATCATTTTAGAGAATTGGGAGACCACATGAGCGCAGTGACGCTGAGCATCGTATTCGGGCTTGTGATGGGCAGGTTTTTCACAGGATCCGTCTATGAGTTCGCCGCGCTTTTCATCGTAAGCGTTGGAGTGTCCTTGCTGACCTTTCATCTGCTAAATCAAAGGCGCGTCAGGCTACAAGCCCAGACGGCGTATTGCTGCTCTGTAATGGTTGCTTCAAACCAAATGATGGAGCTTTTCCAGATGGCAAAAAGAGGGCAGTTCATGCCCTTGGTGGGAGAGATTCCTGAACTAATTATTGGAGGCTTCTTGGTTCCCGCAATTGCGGTGTCGGCAGTGCAGCTGTTCAGGATACTCATGGAGAGCTGACGTCCGACATAGAGGCCTCTCAACGGATTCAAATGGTTAATGACGCTCCCGAATCGTTACTTGGAGAAGATCAATGAAAACGCAAATCCAGGCCATTCATGCACGTGAAATTCTCGATTCACGCGGTAACCCTACCGTTGAAGTCGACGTCACCTTGGAGTGCGGCGCCATGGGCCGGGCTTCAGTACCGTCCGGTGCCTCTACAGGCGCTCACGAAGCAGTTGAGTTGCGTGACAAAGATACACAGCGGTACTCCGGCAAGGGAGTGTTAAAGGCCGTTAGCAATGTGAATACCGAAATACTTGAGTCTCTGAGGGGCATGAATGCGATTGACCAGGAACAAATTGATCATTTGATGATTAAGCTGGATGGAACCTCTGATAAATCCAGGCTTGGAGGAAACGCGATCTTGGGCGTGAGCCTCGCCGTTGCCAGAGCGGCGGCTTCTGCGCTGAACTTGCCCTTGTTCCAATATCTGGGCGGCGAGCAAGCAGCAAGAATGCCCGTCCCGATGTTCAATATTCTCAATGGCGGTGTTCACGCCAACTGGCAAGGCCCTGACTTTCAGGAATTCATGATTGCACCTACAGGGGCTGGCAGTTTCAAGGAAGCCTTGCGATGGGGCTCCGAGGTGTACCACGAGCTGAAAGCGGTGCTTAAGGACGCCGGCTATTCAACAGCGGTCGGAGATGAGGGCGGCTTTGCGCCGGCACTCAAGAAAAACTCAGACGCCATTGAGCTGATCATCAAGGCAATCGAGAGGGCTGGTTACACCCCTGGATCTCAGATCGAGATCGCTATCGATCCAGCATCCAGCGGCTTCTATGAAAACGGCCTTTACCATCTGCGCTCTGAGGGTCGTAAGGTCGATGCTCAAGAGCTGATTAATCTCTATTCCTCCTGGGTCGACAAGTATCCGATTGCGGTACTGGAAGATGGACTCGCGGAAGACGATTGGTCAGGCTGGAAGCTATTGAATGCAGCTCTGGGTGACCGGATCGAGTTGGTTGGAGATGACCTATTTGTCACCAATGTCGAACGGATTCAGCGAGGCATCACAGAAAACGTCGCCAATGCCGTATTGATCAAACCTAATCAAATCGGAACGCTGACTGAGACCAAAGCCGCCATCGAAATGGCCTATGGGGCAAATTGGGGGGCGATGGTTTCTCATCGTAGCGGGGAGACGGTGGACAGCTCCATCGCTGATCTGACTGTCGCGATGGGGACTGGCCATCTCAAGACAGGAGCTCCATGCCGGGGGGAGCGGGTCGAGAAATACAATCAGTTTCTGCGAATAGAAGAGGATCTTGGCAGCCGTGCGTTTTATGCAGGACATGATGCATTCGTGCGCTGACGGCCTATCGCCGGTAAACCTGTTGGACTGGTTACCGTAAAAAAACGAACCACGTATAGCTGTTGGCAAAAACGTCAGTGGCATTGGCCTTTCCTAGACGCTTGGAGATATGAGCATGAGCTACACGGATATTCCAGCTGGTAACGCGATCCCCGATGACTTCTTCACCGTTATCGAGATTCCTGCAAACCACTCGCCGATCAAGTACGAGGTGGACAAGCCAAGTGGACAGATCTTCGTTGATCGCTTCCTCAGCACGCCGATGTTCTACCCGGCTAACTACGGGTTCATTCCAAATACCTTGAGCGATGACGGCGATCCTTTGGACGTCCTCGTGATTTGCCCTTACCCGGTATCACCTGGCGTTGTCATCCGCAGTCGCCCAGTAGGTGTGATGTACATGACGGACGAAGCTGGTGCGGATGCCAAGGTAATCGCAGTGCCTCATGAAAAACTCAGCTCTATGTACAGCAATGTAAAGGAATGCTCTGACCTCCCTGCGTTACTCCTCGCACAGATTCAGCACTTCTTCGAAAACTACAAAGCGTTAGAGCCGGGTAAGTGGGTGAAAATGGGCCGCTGGGGGAGCGCAGACGAAGCGCGGGAAGATATTCGTAAATCGGTAGCGGCCTATAACCTGAAGAAGGAGGCTTCCAAGTAGTGTTACTCAATCAGAAAAGCGCAGAGCAGGAAATTTCTCTTAAGGTAAGAGAAGACTTTTTGCTGCTGCCGAAAACTGCTGAATTGACGCGCTGGGTAATGGCCCAGTCCACGGGCGAAAGAACATTACCGTATTTCGATCCACTGGATGGCGGCGTCTTCGCAAGGGTATTGATCTTGTTGGAATCGCCCGCTCGAACGGTCAGTCTTCCACGGTATGTCTCAAGAGACAATCCGGGGCCTGCACAACGCAACCTGAAAGGTTTCATTGAGCAGGTTGGACTGGCACGTCACAAAACCGTCCTTTGGAATTTGTACCCTTGGTTACCAGATCTCGATAAGCCCAAGGGTCCGCTCCGCAGAGCGCAAATTGAGGAAGGTATCGAGATGCTGATCACGCTACTGACGCTTTTCCCTGATCTCGTCACTATCGTGTTTGCCGGACGTGTTGCCCAGAAAGCCATACCGCGTGTTCGGCTCGCCTTCCCTAATTTTTCATTGCTGGAAATGCCACACCCAAGCCCCCTTTCCGTTTGCACTCACCCGAATGTTAGGCAGCGCATTTTGTCCACACTGCGTCACGCCAAACAGTCGATCAAGTAGCCAAAGGCTCAGGTTTTGCTCGCCTTGCTCAGCGAGTGGATACACGGCGAGACGAACAAGTTGCCGCGATAGGCACCAGCCAGGGTTTTAGCCGCGACGATCATCCACATGACAGTCAGCATCAACACCAGCACCACGCCAAAGAAGCTAAAGAACGTGAGGTGCAGCATAGAGCCCAATTTGAGGGTTGTTACGGCGTACACTCCCAGCGGAAAGGTGAAGCCCCACCAGCCGAGGTTGAAGGGAATGCCCTCCCTGAAGTAGCGCCCGGTAATTAGCAGCGCCAATACCATCCACCACAATCCCAGCCCCCAGAACAGCACACCACCGATCAAGCCAATGCCCTCGGCTACGCCGCCGATGCTTGCCATTCCATGGGCAGCAAAGATTGCTGGAGCATCGTTGCCCAGCAGCAACATCCCCAAAGCCCCGGTACCGATCGGCCCTAAAGACAGCCAGCTCGATGCTGCCATGCTTTCATGAGGTAGTTTGTGCAGAGCCATGCGCAGTAACAGGATCACCAGTATGCTCAAGGCGACGGGCACCGAGTAGGCCCACAGCACGTAGCTGGTGATGAGCATGGTGAACTGTGCGCTCGCATCAGCGAGGTGCGGAGCCAATAGACCGCCACTGGCGGCAGCCACCTCAGCCGCAACTACTGGCAGCAGCCATACCGCTGTCATCTGATCAATGCTGTGCTGCTGGCGAGTAAACATCATATACGGGATCAGCACCCCGCAGGCCAATGCCATGGTGACATCGATCCACCACAACACTTCGGCTAAAGCGACTACCCCACCCCCCCAGCGTGGCAAACCATAAAGGAGAAAACCGTTGATGATGGTCGCCAATCCCATGGGGATAGTTCCAAAAAACATCGATACAGTGGAGTGGCCGAAGATCTGTTTGGCCTCATCGAAGAACAATACCCAACGGCTCGCGTACATCAGCGTAAACAGGCAAAACAGCACGATATTAAAAAACCACAAGGCTTCCCCTAACGCTTTGGGCCACTGCGCAACAAAGGGCAGTTGGCCCAGAGCCAGCGCCAGAATCCCGGTGCCCATCGTGGCGGCGAACCAGTTGGGTGTGAACTGCCGGATCGCTTCTCGTGGATTGGACAAAGCCGCCAGTGGATGGCTGCCGCCCATTATAGCTGCGAGTCGTGTCTCACTCATTTTCGCGCTCCCGCTTCAGTGTGCCTTCGATATGACATGGTTGAAGTATAGCTTGATGGGAATAGCGGTAAAAACGGATAGTATAGGTTTATATGACCTATAAAGAAGGTAGATTACATGAAGCTAAGCCTACGCCAGCTACAAATTTTCTGCGCCGTCGCGCAGCACGGTAGCACCACCAGCGCCGCCATTTCGGTGTCACTGTCCCAATCTGCAACCAGCGCCGCACTGAACGAGTTGGAAAGCGCCTTGGATACCAGGCTGTTCGACCGTGTAGGCAAGCGTTTAGTGCTGAACGATAACGGCCATGCCTTACTGCCTCAAGCCAGAAGGATGCTTGAGAATGCACAACAGATAGAGGCCAGTTTCTTACCCGGCCATGCCGGGCTGAAGACACGCTTGCGGGTAGGATGCAGTACCACGATAGGCAATTATGTTCTGCCATTGATTCTCGGTGAGCTACGTCAATCAACACCACATTTGAGGGTCGATGTCGACATGGCCAACAGCATGGCTATCGCAAGAAGAGTCGCTGATTTCGAGATTGATATGGGCCTGATCGAGGGGCCTTGCCACCTGCCCGAACTCAGTGCCGAGCCTTGGCTAATTGATGAGTTGCTTATTGCCGCAGGCCAACGGCACCCCTTGGCACTAAAGCAGCAGGTCACACTTGATGATCTTCGTACCGCTGAATGGCTACTGCGCGAGCCAGGTTCTGGTACCCGTGAAGAAGTCGAACAATTGCTGCTGCGTCATTTGCACGATCTCGCCGAAACGCGCCAGATCGGCAGTTCAGAGGCCATCAAGCATACCCTCGCACAAGGCATCGGCATCAGTTGCCTGTCCCGCTGGGTCGTTCGGGATCTACTGGCCTCTGAAGTCTTGGTTGAACTGCCGCACGCGTTGCCTGCACTGACCCGACGTTTTTTTCTGATCCGTCACCGGGACAAATACATCTCGCCTGGGCTTGAGCGATTCTGGGAAAAATGCAGTCAATTCGTGAGCCAGGAGTAGCTAGACCTATTTATAAAACAGGTAAGAGCTACCAAAACAAGTTGTTTGCGGAATTTATCAACGACGCATAAAGTCAACTCATTGCCCTGCAGCGATGAACGAGTTGTATATGCCAAGGCGCGACTGGGTGCCTTGCTTACCCTATGAGGAAATTCTGATGAATGTGATAAAGAAAACCGTCACAGCCCTGACGTTGGGTGTTGCGTTGGCCGCATCGATGAGCGCGTGGGCCGCGCAAGATCGCTGGACGTTTGACGGCGATATTCACAACAACTCGCTGGCCGTCAGCCCTGATGAAACGACGGCGGTGGTCTCTTACAGTCAGCGTCCAGATGTAGTGGTTTATGATTTGAAAACCGGTAAGGTTCGCCAGGTTCTCACCGGCTACGTCACGCCGCGAAATATTGTGTTTTCGCCAACTGGCGATGTGTTCTACCTCTCCGACAGCAGTTTGGGGGTCGTGCGCAAGATTGACACCAAGACTTTAAAAGTGATCGCAGATATTCCGTTGGGCGCAGGTGCTTTTGGTACCACACTCAGCAAGGACGGAAGCCTGCTCTACGTCAACAATGAAGCGGCCAGCACGCTGTCGGTCATTGACCTTGATCACCAGCGGCCAGTAGCTGTGGTACCTGGCTTCTCCCAACCGCGCCAGGGCATCCGAGTAAGTCCTGACGGCAAAACCGTCTATGTCACCAACTTTCTTGGGGACAAAATTACCTTGGTCGACAGCAAGACCAATACGATTGAAGGTGAGATCACTGGCTTCAACAAGTTGCGCGCCATCTCCATATCGGCGGACGGCAATACGCTGTACGCGGCTAACAGCGGCAGTAACAGCATCGCAGTTGTCGACACTCAAAAACGCGCCATCACAACCACCGTCATTGTTGGCAAAGACCCCTACGGCGCAGCCCTCACTCCAGACGGGCTGCACGTCTACTCGGGTAACCTCGGTGACAACAGCCTTTCAGTGATCGACACCAAAACGCTGAAAGTGACCACCACTGTGACCGGTTTGAAGGCACCCCGCCAGGCCATTGTCTTCACCAAAGACAAGTCGAAGGCGTATGTCCTCAATGAGGACTTGAGTATCTCCACAGTCGATCTCGCCAGCAACAAGGTGGTGTCGACGCTCAAGGCCGACTGATTGAACAGCGCAGGCCTTCATGGGGGCCTGCTGATACTCCACGACCAAGTGAATAATAATGAGTGAAAATGATGAGTCCTGGATGATGGATCGCCGTCGCTCATTGAGATGAGCCAATGATGCTTGACCGTGAGCGTCGCTTTGCTCAATTGAGGAAGGCACAGGGTCCGGGGGGGGGGAGAGCCCAGCATTCCAGCAAAAAATGATATCGGGACGTTTTTTCTATGGAGTCGAATTAACCTGTTTGTGGCTCGTCTATTGTCTGATCGCTTGCCGTTTCAGAGGCAGGTGGGTCTTCTAAAAATTAAAAATGACCAAAGGAAATACATATGTTCAAAAAGATGATTCTCACCGTCGCTGTTGCCGCCAGCTGCATGTCGGGTTTGGCGCTCGCCGATGCGCCAGTCAAGCTTGCTGAAACGGACAAGGGAAAAGTACTCGTAGACGCAAAAGGTATGACTCTTTATACCTTCGGTAAGGACACCTCGGGCAAGTCGGTCTGCAATGGGCCATGCGCTTCAAACTGGCCACCTCTACCGGTATCCGCAGACGCGAAAGCGGGTCATGATTACTCTGTCATCACTCGAGACGATGGCACAAAACAATGGGCATACAAAGGCATGCCACTTTACAGCTGGGTCAAAGATACCAAGCCAGGGGATACAACCGGTGACGGCGTCAACCAAGTCTGGCACGTTGCCAAGCCGTAACGTCAAATAATTAATAGGCTGGCTTACGCCACTGGCTTTGTCAGTGGCGCAAACCAGAAGAATACACACCTGATATTTTCGCCAACATACAGCCGCCGCGCCTCATAAATCTTTGATGGATCATTTCAACGAAAAATGGGGCCGAGGTACGGTACACCTTGGACGTATTCCCGTAACGCCAGCCTGAGGATTTCGTTTGGCCGGGAGTCTGTGACGATGCGCATGGTGGTTCCATCCAGCCGCTAGTGGACCGATATTCTGAGGCAACGCCAATTAGAACGGTAGGGCATCGTAAATATGCGGGCGAAGGTCTGCTTATGGCCGAAAGCTGCCGTTAATAAGCCGACCAACAGGCGTCGCTTTGTTGGTTGGTGCGCATGGCTTACAACTCAAACAAGGGTATGGTTTTGGGCGTATCAAATCGGCCCGCACAGCGCTACCTTCAGCATCTAACAAACGTACGCTGAGGAGTCGAAACAGTGGAGACTGAACGAGGTGTTGAGGAACGGAACGGTCGATGGTCGATCGTTGCCGGACGTGCTGTATGCACTGGCTGCATGGAAAGCCAAGCGCTGGAAGACTGCGAAAGCCCCTTTCTACATGCCGACACCTGTCCAGCCAGCGATGTGGAAGGTCATCATCCATGGGCAGCGTTGCACCACATCCTTGGCAGTGCGCGTGGGTGAGCTGCCGCTTAGGCCTCGATCACTTCAATTAATACTTCACTTTATAGGTGGGTGAATCCTCCGGCCGGTTCTCCCGCCGATCGTAGATCTTGGTCGTGCTGATGTTGGCATGACCCAGCCAGGCCTGGACCTTGGCGATATCGGCTTCATGCTCCAAGGCGTTGGTGGCTGCCGTTGCTCGGAGTCCATGAACCCCAAGGCCGTCGACCTCAATCCCGGCCTTTTTCGCGTAGGCCGTGACGACGGCATAGATGCCGTTTGCCGTGATACCGGCGCCGGTCAATTTACCTCGCAGCGGCATGAACAGTGGCACCTTCCGTTCGGCCAGATGATGCTCTGAGTTTTCCAGGTACTGATGAATACGCCCGGCTGCGATCGGGTGCAACGGGAGGTATCGCACCTTGCCGCCCTTGCCGTGAACCTTCAGATGCTGAATACCGCGGCGCTCCTGAATGTCGCTCACCTGCAGCAGCGCCGCTTCTTCACGGCGCAGTCCGTGATAGAGAAGAACAGCCAATAGCGCCCGGTCGCGCTGCCCTTTAAGTGTTGTTTCATCCGGCGCCTCGAGCAGCGCCTTCGCCTGGTGGTCACCCAACGCCGGCGTCTTGCCTTCATTGCTTTCTATCCTGGGACGTTTTACCCCATGCACTGGATTGCCGCCGGCGATCGCATTGTTCTCCAGGAGGTGATCAAAGAGGCTGGCCAGCGCGGCCAATTTGCGCCGGATCGTGGCTCCGGCCAAACCGCGATGCTCGAGGTGGGCTCGCCAGGCTAAAACATGCGATCGGGTCACGACCCGAAATTCATCGGCCGAAGCCAAGCCGATAAAACTACAGAAGTCTTCCAGGTCGTTTTGGTAAGCACGTCGTGTTCGAGGGTTGTCCAGGTTGGCAAACCACTCGACCGCGGCTGGAACCTTGGCCAGCGTCTGAAATTCGACCGCCGTGAGCCGACGCTGATCATTCGTATGGTTTTTCGTCAGTTCCTGCATATCGTTCTCATCATTGGCTATCCTGCAATCGCTCTCAAAGCTTTCGGTCACAAAATCATCGCTATATCAGTCCGCCGTTGCTAAAACCGATAAACGGCAATAAGTGGTGATAACCTATTTTATCACCCTAAATTAGCTTTCGCTTGGATCGGAGGTTCTCTGGAAGCGCACCTCCTACCGATCATCAAAAGTGCAGAGCCATCAGGCTTGCTATCAGGAATCTCACTGCTATTATCAAATCGCCACTATCAAAAGGAATTGCGTCAATGACTGGACCAAGAGTTTACGTTATCCAATATGATGAAAAGAATGAGTACCCCTATGGATTTGTTTCAGTTCCAGATTGGGAGATGAAGCTTCCAGAAAAGATTCAGGACGAGGATGCACTTCGCATTCAATATGTAGTTGAATATAATAAAGATGGGGACGCAGAACTTTACAAAGTTACAGGATGGGACCGGAGGATAGTAAACCGATCGCAAGGAAAGATGATTGACTGGACTCTGAGAATAGGGGGGACAGTTGGATTATCCAAGGAGCAGGTAAATTACTTGTTGGATACTTACCGTCCAGGTACGGAACTGACATCTTCTCAAGTGACAGACTTTGACGCCTTTCTAAATAGATCTCGTAAACCTCCAGAGGTCTTCGACCTAGACGGAGTTTTAAGGAAGGCAATGTCGTTGGAGGATGCAAAGCTTGCGGTTTCGAAATTCTACCATGTTAGACCTGAGCAGGTTCAAATCAACATCATAGGATAAATGACGGCATTCGGTGGACGCGTGAGGCGCTTCAGATAACCCTGTTGGACCAGTATAGGGTTTTCTAAGGCGCATAACTTCTCAAGCAGGCAATGTTTCTCCTTTGAGTAAAACGACCTCATCGGAGTCCTTATGCGTTTGTATCTGTGCGAGAAGCCCAGCCAGGGTAAAGACATCGCCGCCGTACTCGGGGCCAAGACACGAGGTGACGGCTGCATCAAGGGCAATGGTGTGGCCGTGACCTGGGGAATTGGGCACTTGCTGGAAACGGCTCCACCGGATGCCTATGGCGATCACCTGAAAAACTGGAGCCTGGATACACTTCCAATCCTGCCTGTTGAATGGAAAGTGCTCGTAAAGCCGAAAACCTCCAGTCAGTTCAAGATCGTCAAGCAGCTTCTCAAGCAGGCTACCGAGCTCGTCATTGCGACAGACGCTGACCGCGAGGGGGAGATGATCGCGCGCGAACTGATCGAGTATTGTGGGTACCGAGGACCGATTCAGAGGCTATGGCTGTCTGCGCTCAATGAAGCATCCATCCGCCAAGCGCTCAACACCGTCAAGCAAGGCTCAGAAACCTACCCGTTGTACCTCTCGGCGCTCGCTCGCTCCAGAGCGGACTGGCTCATCGGTATGAATTTTTCGCGGCTATTCACCCTGCTCGGCCGACAGGCCGGGTACACCGGTGTGCTCTCCGTGGGCCGTGTCCAAACACCGACCCTTCGCCTGGTGGTCGACCGCGACCGGGATATCTCGAACTTCATACCCAAACCGTTCTGGAGTGTCGAGGTTCAGCTCTGGACGGCAGGACAATCGTTCTTGGCGAAATGGGTCGCCGATGAGTACGTGGTAGATGAGGAAGGCCGTTGCCTTGATCAAGCTGCTGCAGCTGCTGCACTGGCCGCGCTGAAAAGTAGTCAGGCTGCCTCAACAGTTTCTGTTGATACAAAGCGTGGCAAGGATCCAGCTCCGCTCCCGTTCGATCTGAGCACCCTGCAGGAGGTGTGCTCTGCAAAGTTTGGGATGGGTGTGCAAGAGACGCTGGACGTAGCACAGTCACTTTACGAAACTCACAAGGCGACGACCTACCCAAGGACCGATTGCGGGTACCTGCCGGAGAGCATGTTTGACGAAGTGCCGATGGTCCTCGATGCTCTGAATCGAACGGATCCATCCATCGGCAAGACGCTGCAACTGATCGACCCGGAGCAACGTTCCCGGGCATGGAATGACAAAAAAATCACTGGTCCCCACCACGGGATAATCCCCACGCTTGAACCTGCAAACCTTTCAGCAATGTCTGAGAAGGAACGCAAGGTCTATGAATTGATCCGCGCCCACTTCCTTGCGCAGTTCCTGCCTACCCATGAGTACGACCGGACCGTGGCCACCTTCGAATGCAATGCCGTTCTACTGCAAGCAGTGGGCAAGCGAATCGTGGTCCCAGGCTGGAAGGTTCTTTTTTCTGCATCGTCCGAAGAAGAGGCTGATGACAGTGGCGGCCGCTCTCAGATCCTGCCAGTGCTGCAAATTGGCACTCGGTGTGACGTTCAGGACCTGCATCTCAAATCGCTGAAAACTGAGCCGCCCAAGGCTTACACCGAAGGTACATTGATCAAAGCGATGAAAACCATTGCCAAGCTGGTGAAGGATCCACGACTGGCTCAAAAGCTCAAGGAAACCACCGGTATTGGTACTGAAGCAACTCGCGCAGGCACGATTCAGGGCTTGATAGACCGAGGGTCACTCATCAAGAAAGGTAGCGCGCTGCGAGCAACTGAAGCAGCATTCTCGCTAATTGATGCGGTCCCTCCTGCTGTGGCCGATCCCGGCACAACTGCGATATGGGAGCAAGCGCTTACGATGATCGAGCAAGGCACCTTGACGCTCGATGATTTTATCGCCAGACAATCGAGCTGGATCACCAGGCTCGTCGAACAATACAAAGGCACCACCTTGTCGATCAAAGTGCCCGAAGGTCCCAAGTGCCCTTTGTGCAGTGCGAAAACCTCGCAGCGTAAAGGATCCTCAGGCGTTTTCTGGGCGTGTTCCCGCTACCCCGAATGCAAAGGTACGGTGAACATTGGTACAGGGAAGAAAAAATCACCTGGCAAGTCAGCCAAGCCCCGAGCCGCTACTGTCAAGAGCAGCTGAGAGGCTGGTGATAGCGGGGTTACAAATGATGTGCCACAATGGGGCTACTACCAGTTCCACCCCGCTGGTCACTGACGGTCATCAGTGACACCCTGGAGAAGTCGGCCTTGCCTTCATTCTCCTCCCCCAAAGTACGCAAAGCATCGGGAGGGGCGTACAGATCTTGTTGTGAATTCTCCCTGTGTCTCCCTGTTCAGTAGCAGACACGCAGCCGTCTAACTCGTGAAAGCGGGTTCATAGGCACACAGAGTTCACAGAAGGTTCGATGCATAGTCGTCTCAGGGCCGCACTGGTGTTGCGGTCCACTTTTTTTTAAAAACGCTTCCGACTCTCTCGGCAGGTAACCTGGTCATCTCGCAACGCTGGATGACCAGGTTACCTTCCGAGGTAGCCACTTTTCGCTGCCGGCGCCCACCGGTGAAAAAACGGGTTCCCTTTGTGCGCGAATGCGTGCCTTTTGATAACTGGCCCAAGCCACGACAACGGGCCGGGTGATGTCGATGTAGCAATGCGTGCGATCAATGCCCAGGGATCCTCGCTGAGCTAGCGCTCACAGGTGGCAAACTTTACAAGTTGTTGCAAAGTACACATCGGCTGAGAGCTAGCGTCTTCAATGAGATAGCTCTCAGCACGATTCCCATTGAGTCAGCGTTAGAACAACATTGTTTCTCCAGCCAGATAAAGCGTCTGTTCGCGTGAAATTCCTCCAACAGGTTGTTCTTTCGCGTGAATAAAACAAGCTCTAATTACGCCTCGCTTTTGCGGGGCTGAGTCAGTAAGGAACGCTGTATTTTGCGTTCATCAATATTAGGAATTAACATGAGTGTGCTGAAGGGAGTGCTTGACTGGATGATCACTAAACTTGCGTCTAAGCAATCTCCAGTAAGACCAGAAACAGTTGAGAACCAAGCGGCTCAGGCAGCCTTAGAACTCGCTGCGATTCTGAGAGTAGGGGGAGCCTTGGAGCATGATGAGATCCCGATGATCACACGTCGACTGCAGTCCGTGATTGATGCGACAAATGCCGTGGTTGCTGCCTGCGAACCAAGTCAAGCAGAAGGAAGATACTGTCGTAGAGAGCTCTGACACAAGCATCTCACGCTGGTCGTGGCCAAACCCGACAGCTCGTGCTTGACAAGCCTTCAAAGAATTCACATTCTCAAGACATGTACCGCTGACGTTGTCAGCAACATGCCCGGGTAGTCAGGATCTCACGACTACGATGCGTCCCACGCATTGATCCCGCCCAAAGTTCGCAAAGCTTCCGGAGGCGCGAACGATCGGTATTGGTTACCGATGGATGCATATTTCACATCGCCCGCAACGCTGCACTCGGCTTGGCTGAGTCATGTCATACAACTCACCTGCCCTCGGGGAATACTTTCCCTTAGGGACAAGTTTCTCCGTTTTCTACTATTTGAACGGAGACTGACCATGTCGAATCACACGGCTATGCACTCAGCATCTCAGAATGTTGAAATCACGAAACGCGTTGATATGCTTTATGGCGAGGCATGCCGTCAATTTCCGACATACGAAACGATGGTCTTTGAGCATTTCTGCTCTCAGATGATTGAGACTTTCGGCGATGACGAACTGGCGCTTGAAGCAGCAGATGCGTTTACCTATGCACGCTTGGACTATGATTATCTTTCCCCGTCAGAAATCAAGGCGGCAAGGGAAATTAATCGAAGCCATGGAATCTGCAGTCACGGTCTTACTGAAGACACCTGCCCATGCGGTTGTTTTGAGTTCACTGGGCCAGAGGTTTATGAGCACTATGGACCTGAAGATTGTGACCTTACTGATGCTGAAGTCTTTGAAATAAGTGATCCAGCCCTCGCGATGAGTGATGAGGAATGGGAGCTTATGAATGAACAATGGCGTCAACAAGAAATGTTATACGCAAGCAAACCTATCCGTAACCTCCTCAAAGCTTTGTGGATTAAGGCGTTGGAGTTATCAACTATTCGTCGAAGGTAGTCTGGATCTCACGACTACGATGCGTTCTACGCATTGATCCAACCTAAAGTTCGCAAAGCTTCCGGAGGCGCGAACGATCGGTGTTTCAAACGCCGATGGATGCACATTAAACGCGTCACTCACCCAGCGGGGAATCACTCCCCTCTCGGGCGGTGTTCTCCGCAATTTTCCCTGGAGAAACATCATGAGTACAGCAAGCTTTCGTTTTGGCGTTATGGTTGGTACAGCATTGCGTGAATGCATCCGTGCAGTCACTCATAAGCCTAATCCTGAACCAGTGCAAGTCGCACCACAGCAAGTCAGGACAATGCCAGAACCTGTGATGTCCAACGAACAGTGGGAACAATACCGCCTGCCGGCATTGGCTCGATGCAAACACGTCGATCTTGCTGGCTGGTATGATCACCACATGCAAGAAATTCAAGCCAAACCCGTAAAGAAACCCCGGAAATCTCGCGCATCGAAGGCGCTTGAAACATCCCAAAAGCAGGATGCTGAACCACCAGTCAAGGCCCCTGTGATGGGTCCTTTGGACCAGCTCATTGCCTAATACTCCCCACCCTTGGCAAGCCCCTCATGTATTGAGGGGCTTTTTTCATTTGGAGGGTTGACAAACGAATCGCCCTTAAAGGATTCTAAAGCCATGTACCGCTGACGTTGTCAGCAACATGCCCGAGGTAGTCTGGATTTCATGACTACGATGCGTTTTTCGCATTAATCCAACCCCCAGTTCGCAAAGCATTCGGAAGCGCGAACGGTTGATCAGTTTATCTGGTTGATGGATGCACAATGATTCTCTCACCCCATCGGGACCTTTCCCGTAGGGTTGGTCTCGTGCCCAGCAGGAGACCTTCATGAAAAGCAGTATTGCGCTGTACCAAGCATTGATTTCAATCGATGTTCCGGAAGACCGCGCCGCTGCAGTCGTCGATGCTCTGGAGTCGGATATGCAAACGCAACTCGCGACAAAAGCCGACATCGACACTCTCGAGTCTAGACTCGAACTGAAACTCACCATTCGTATGGCCGTCATGCTGACTGCTGCTGTAGGCGTTATGCTTACTGCGTTCAGATTCATGCATTGATTGTCGTAAAATTTCGCTTTACCACCCATGCGGGGAATACCTTCCCCCTGGGCGAAGTGTATCTCCGCTTTGAACACTCAAAACTGGAGATACATCATGAGCAATTCTACCAACGAAACCAAATACTTCGACCTGCACACCGTCGGCATTGGCTATCTCAACCGCATTCGTGAAGTGAAGCCTCGTAAGGGCGCTCCTTTCATGGCTGTGACAGTAGCTGCCCTCAAAGGCACATCTGAGAAACCTGAGTACGCCTACATTGACTGCAACGTGGTTGGTGCTGAAGCTGACAAGCTGATTCGCCGTTGCCAGGAAGCTGTTGCTGCCGAGAAGAAGGTTCTTGTCTCTTTCCGGATCGGCGATATCTGGGCTGATGTTTTTACTTACAGCAGTGGTGCTAAGCAGGGCCAAGCAGGTGTCAGCCTCAAAGGCCGTCTCTTGTACCTTGCCTGGATCAAAGTTGAAGGTGAATACGTCTATCAGGCTCCGCAGAAAGAAGAAGCACCTGCCTCTTCTGAAAGTTCAGAGTCCGAAGCTACCCCAGTCGTTCAATCCGAGGCGTCTGCCTCCAGCGAACCAACTGATGTGGCTACTCCAGCTGCTACTCCCCCTAAGCCAACACGAGCAAAACCAGCTCGCGCAGGACGAGGAGAGAAACAAGCCGCTTGATAGATTTTTTACAACCTCAAGGCGCCCTGCAGGCGCCTTTTCTTTTCTCCACATAGTAGGTAACGACTTCATGAAATTCGCTATCGCTACACTCGTGCTTACAGTGCTAAGCATATTTTTTCTAGAATTTGGACAACAGCTCTCCGCTCAACTACTGACACAGATCGGCGCAGGAGGACTGGTCGCCACTTTTCTTGCAATGACAGGTATGGTGATCACGTCTTGACACTAAACCTTCTACTTTACCCTTAAGGCCCCCACCCTTAAGGGTCCGGGGCCCTTATATTGGAGCTCCTATGGACAGTAATACTAATAGACTTACCTTGCGACTTGAGCTCGCTTTGCTGATCTCAAAAGCACACACTCAAGATAGTATCTATCAACAGGTTTTGAACAAAGATACGCCTCCGGATCGCTTTTCCAGTTTGTATTGGGAGGATGTCCTGGACAAGCTCGAAGACTTGGCCCTATTGGACCACGTTGAGAATTTCACACCGGACCACAGCTCGTATATTGAAGATGCTGCACTCCTCAGGTCTTACTGGACTCTTCGGGAATGGTGCGGGATAGATATATATCCTGATAGCCCATCCGCTGTAACAGAAAGACTCTAACCAAACGTTCTCAAGAACGAAAACCAACCTGACCGGGTAATTCACCACCCGGTCGGGCCAGGTGGTTACCCGCACCTGGAGAACTACTATGTCCACCGCCATAAACCACTTGCCATCCACTTTGCTGAAATTGCCAGTTGTGCTGACGCCTTCCGCATGGAATGAATCTGTTCACCTGGAAGCCCCATCACATATTGCAGAAGTCGGCACTCGCCTAGGCGAAGTCGTACTCGAAGCGTATCGTGAACTCCACCTGCAACCCGATGAAACCCAGATAGACTTCGGTATCTATCGTTTCCCACCTAACGGTGACCGCTCAGGGCGTGAATGGCTGGAGCTAAAACTCCATCGCATTGATGCAGTACACGGTAATTCGTACCTGTGTATTTCGCTGAGGGATGAAAAGCCGCTCTATCTTTGCTGACCCAGTTAGCAACCTGCAACCACGAACAAGCCCGAATATTCGGGCTTTTTTTCGGGCTCCCATATTAGTGGCCTGCCCGATAATCCGGAGTAGTCATGATCAACCTGCCCGGCTATTTGGCCATACGCACCATCAGCGGTCGCAACGGCGCTTTCAACGTTGGGCGACTTTCGACGTCCATCGGTGAGTTCGTTATCAAGGACGCGCTGCTGGACCAGTACCACGAGGGCAAATATCGAGGTGATTTTGTTATCACCGAAATTCGTCCCTCCTACTACACAAACGGCGGCAGATTAGTGGTAGAAGTCCGCGCCAGGCTGGACAGCATGTCTTTGGACGATGTGGCCAACCTGAGCGCAGACGAGGCTGAGAGGCTGTCCAACAACGAAACTGACCCACTCGACGAAGAAGCCTCGGGAGGCTCGTCGTCAACCAAACCTCGCCCGACTATTCAAACAACTCCGAGAAGATCAGTTTCTGCTGGCAGTGACGCACCGTTCGGGATGTCGAGATCCGAGCCTGAGAAACAGGTCACCGCACATGAGGCTGATGCAGAGCTGTTCGGCACGATCTGGCCGATTGGACGTTCAGTCAAGCTGGACACAACTGTAGACCGTAAGCGTCTGCGGCAACAATGTGTTCGCCTTGGCGAGCTCGGGTATGAGCTTGACTTCAAGCTGCAGATTTGGAATCTCAGCACTTATTGACCTTGCTCAGAACTGAGCGTTTTCTACTTTTACATCCCCTGAGGGCTCCCTCATGGGTGCTCCTCATTACTAACTGAAGGAGCATCACATGCATCCGCTTTTCATAAATATCAAGAAAGCGATCCTGGATATCATTGAGGATCAACTCACCAACAACGAAGAAGCGCCTGACTCTGAAATCTGGAACATTCTGGTCGACGAACTTGACTTGACCGTAGAACAGGCAGACGCGGCCATAGCAATGCGACCGCGCTTCCGATGCGAGATATTCATTGCTGGGCAAAGCCCGTTGTATCAAACAAACACCGTAACCTTCGATCCGCTTGAGAAAAAACTCGTGGCTGCTGAGCCTTTGAGTTTCGATCAGATCCTAGAGATATACACGATGCTGCTGAAGAGTCGACCGGGTTACCGACTCAAACTGGGGGCTCACTGGGCAGCCGGTTTGAATTCAGAGGGTGAGCTGTATTGCACTCATCTAAACCCATGCGACAAAAACGTCATGTTTGAAGTTTACGACTTCGACCGCGATGCGTTCGTTGATGGTCGCTGGCAGTACGAGACAGAAGAACAAACTCGGGCGGCAATCGATAAACCCGAATTTATCCGCTAAACACATTGAATCCCGAGGGGCATCACCGCCCCTCAGGGCGGTTCCCCTCGTGTTTTGGAGGACCTAATGCCGAACCGCACTCAACTCTTTCACATCGAAGAATGCCCGGATCTGTACGTCGACGCGTGCGTCTGTGACGAGCAGCGAAACCTGATATTTCTATCAGCCTGGGGCCGCGACACGGCCATGCAGGAGTTTCTGGCCAGACTCACACTCGGTACCACCGAGAACGGCCTGGACCAGTTCCACATCGTCATGAATGACCAACGCATCCCGGTGTTCCCTAATACGGATCTGTTGGAAAAACGCACCTCTCGCCAGCTTCGCGGAACGCTCTTCGGCAGCCTGCTGCACTTATGGCTGTTCGATCAGCGTTGCTCGCAGCCGGATAGAGCAAACCATTCTGCTTACGCGCTCATCAATCAAGCCCAAGACCCGTTCGATAGGTTGTGGCCGCTGATCGTAGACACTTGCCCTCTTCCGTTCCTTCCACATTGGCGTGAGCCGGTGATGGAGGTCCTTACTGCGCACAACATGTTGCACCCGCTACCGGGAGCTATTGGCTCGGTGACAGCCTGGCGTTTGTCGCTGCAGCTGGACGTGCTCGAAAAAGCTCTCGGCGAACTCATTCGCGCAGGGAAGCTCACCACTGAAGTTACGGCGTAGTTCACGCCCACCAGTCCAAGGAGCCAACCATGGCTTTGATGTTCTCACGGCTTGCCCGTAATTTTGCACGCAACGGCTATTACCCGACTGACGAACTGACTCTGGAGCGCACTCTGCAGGCATTGTTGCCGGCGACCTCGGGACGGATGCGGATTCTTGATCCGTGCTCGGGAGAAGGAGTGGCTTTGGCTGAGGTCGCACACCGGCTGGAGCGAGACCGAACAGAGACGTATGCGGTTGAGTACGACAAAGAGCGCGCTGATCACTCGAAAACGTTGCTGGACCGAGTGCTGCAGGGTGACTTGATGGACACCATGATCTCTCGACAGTCCTTCGGACTGCTCTGGCTCAACCCTCCTTACGGGGATCTGGTCGCTGATCACTCTGGCGCTTCACAGTACCAGGGTAGCGGCCGCAAAAGGCTGGAGAAGGCATTTTACCAACGGTCACTGCCGTTGCTTCAGTACGGAGGGGTGATGGTATTCATCGTTCCTCACTACGTGCTGGACGACGAGCTGTGTGGCTGGCTCACCAATCACTTTACCGGGCTGCGGATCTGCGCCGCGGTAGACCGGACGTTCAAACAGGTCGTGATATTCGGAATCAGGGTACGGCGTCAGGATCTGGCAAGATCCCGGGAACTGGCGGCGATGCGTGAGTATCTGCGGGCAATCGGATCCGGGGAAGAAGCTGCTGATCTGCTACCGGCCACTTGGCCATGGGAGCAATACGCTGTCCTACCGATCGCTAATGACCTGGAACACTTCTACCGAATCACTCTTGAACGCGAGCAATTCAGTGAAGAGGTTCTTCGTCTGAGAGGCCTATGGCCTGATTTTACGCTGCACTTTGGCCAGACTGGCGCTCAACCGCGGGCCCCGGTGAAGGCACTTTCACGGTGGCACTTGGCACTGGCACTCGCTGCTGGAGCCATAACTGGTGTAGTGACCTCTCGTTCCGGGCGTGTCCTGGTGCTCAAGGGCGACACTTACAAGGATAAGGTTCCCAAGACCGAATTCACTGAGGACGAGGACGGCAACGTGTTTGAGACACGGATCTTGACTGATCGTTTTGTGCCCAGGATTCGGGCATGGGATATGACGCCAGGCTCATCCTATCTAGGGTACGCACTGACCATCAGCTCGGATGCGACAACACCAGCTACACACGAAACCACCTCAAACACTGCTGCAAGTAGTCAGAACGCTTCAATTGAACTGGGCCGTGTGATGGTCACGCACAGCGTTCAAAGTCTGCTTCAAAATAGCTCTCTCGACGTGAGGCAGTACCTGCGGCGTCACGCGACGGGCGATTGGGGCGAGATTTCGAACGACGACTGGGACAGCAACCAGCAAGCACTGAGTGCTGATGGCCGATTGTTTTCCGGGTATGACATCGACGCAGAGGATGAGACCAGACTCTGGATCATTACCGAGTCTGATCGCTCAGCAACAACAGTCATGTTGCCATCTGACTACTAAGAAACTTTACCAACACCTTTCAATCATCTAACCGCACCTCAGGGTATGAACAATACCCTTGGTGGTGTCGTGCATGCCCTGTTTAACCCAATAGTGGAGAAACATCATGAACGACCTGCCTTTGGCTGCGCCTGCAGGCCACCCTTGTGTGCCAACTTTGAACATCGGGCTCACTGAGTTTATCGAAGAGTTTGGCGACGAACTCCTGGAGTCACTCAACCGCTCCAACCCACCGGTTTACGCCGGCATCGACAATCCGGCTCGGCAGTGGGTGCTGGACGGCCTCAAACGACAGCCCTTCCCTGCCCAGGCTCAAGTGGTCCAGGCAATTGCCGCGCTTTTGCTCGATCAGAATGAGCAGGCTGGCATCATCAATGCCGAGATGGGGACAGGCAAAACAATGATGGCCATCGCTCTCGCTGCAGTCATGCATGGAGCTGGTTATCGCAGGACGATGGTCATCGCGCCTCCGCACCTGGTCTACAAGTGGCGGCGCGAAATCCTCGAAACCATCCCAGACGCTCGCGTCTGGGTGCTCAACGGACCGGATACCCTGGTCAAGCTGCTGAAGCTGCGCGATCAACTGGGTGATACCTACGACGGACGTCAGGAGTTCTTTATTCTCGGCCGTGTGCGGATGCGGATGGGGTTCCACTGGCGTCTGGCCTTTTGGCAGCGACGTGCCGGCGGTGGAAGGAGCCTGGCAGCGTGTCCAGATTGTGGGCGTCTGCTCCAGGACCAGGAAGGCAATCTGATCACCGCTGAGGAATTTCAGCGTGAAGAGCGACGTCGACGCTGCGAACACTGTGATGCCGCTTTATGGACGCTGATGCGCCCGGGCAAATCGGATGGCGGCAGCCGCCGTAACACGATCCTAAAGTCGATGTGTCGCATCCCTACAATCGGACCTGTTCGTGCAGAACGGCTTTTATCTGACTTCGGCGAAGACTTTCTCGCCTCGATGCTTCTGGACAATGTCTCTGAGTTCATCAACCTGATGGACGCCAAAGGCAATTTCATCTTCAGCGACCGCCAAGCCAAGCGCATGGAGCGTGCGATGGCCAACATCGAGTTCGGGTTCGGCGAGGGGGGTTACCAACCCACCGAGTTCATCAAGCGCTACCTGCCTGATGGGTGCTTCGACCTACTGGTCGTGGACGAGGGGCATGAGTACAAAAACAGTGGATCGGCACAAGGTCAGGCTATGGGCGTGCTCGCAGCCAAAGCACGAAAGACTGTGCTGCTGACCGGCACTCTCATGGGCGGCTATGCGGACGATCTGTTCTACCTACTGTTCCGGATCCTCACCAGACGTATGATCGAGGACGGCTATCGACCCAACGCGCGAGGAAGCATGGCGCCGGCGGCGATGTCATTTATGCGGGATCACGGGGTATTGAAGGATATCTACACGGAGCGAGATGGCAGTTCTCACAAGACGGCCAAAGGCAAGAAACTCTCCGTGCGGACGGTCAAAGCTCCGGGCTTCGGCCCGAAAGGCATTCACCGCTTCGTTCTACCCTTCACTGTGTTCCTCAAACTCAAGGATATCGGCGGCAACGTACTACCTGGCTACCGGGAAGAGTTCATTGACGTACCGATGTCTCCAGACCAGGAGGCGGCTCACCTTAAGCTTGCCCAGACATTGACCATCGAGCTCCGACAGGCGCTGGCCCGAAGAGACACCACGCTTCTAGGGGTTGTGTTGAACGTGCTACTGGCGTGGCCGGATTGCTGCTTTCGACCTGAAGTCGTGAAACATCCTCGATCCAGAGACACTTTGGCTTTCGTGCCATCGATCTTCGAAGAGGATGAGCTCATGCCGAAGGAACAGGCCCTTCTGGACCTATGTCTTGCTGAAAAAGCCCGGAACCGCAAGGTTCTGGCCTACTCGGTTTACACGGGTACCAGAGACACCACGAGCCGCATGAAGCGGGTGCTCGAGCAATCGGGGCTGAAGGTGGCAGTGCTGCGTGCATCAGTGGACACCGCCAGGCGCGAGGACTGGATCCTCGACCAGGTTGATCGAGGTGTCGACGTACTGATCACCAACCCGGAGCTCGTAAAAACAGGTCTGGATCTGCTCGACTTTCCGACCATTGCCTTCATGCAGACTGGTTACAACGTCTACACGGTGCAACAGGCGGCAAGGCGCTCATGGAGGATCGGACAGAAGCAGGACGTCCGAGTGATCTTTTTCGGCTACATCGGCAGCTCTCAGATCACCTGCCTGCAGCTGATGGCCAAGAAGATTGCTGTATCACAGAGCACTTCAGGAGATGTTCCAGAGTCTGGATTGGACTCACTGAACCAGGATGGTGATTCCGTCGAAATGGCTCTGGCAAAGCAGCTCATTGGCCTCGGTGGATAGGGCCGCGATACAACAATACGTTGAATAAAAGCTTAGCGGTTGCTAAGCTTTGCAAAGAGGTCTGCAACTGCGCATTCGTCGGGCATGGGTACCAGTTTATAACCCCCCCGCATTTTTGGCAGCAGAGAAGCTGGTTTCTCTGATAGTAGTGACGGTCAACACGCAATGGACAGGAAGTTCAATTGGAGTGCTTGAGTAAGTCTAGGGACGTACTGACGTGTTGAATCGGATTCTGACACCAAGGCCGTAAGGCTGGGAGCTAAAGAATCGCTGCGACTACTCCTCTGTAAATTCAAAAGACGCCTGATGGCGTCTTTTTTTTTGACACCGTCAGACCATCAAAATTTGCCCACGACCTGCCCAACCAATGTCCCACTGGCATTGCGCTTTGGGTACCAGGTCACAACATAGTAACCAAAGCCTCGCCTATCATCACGCCCCTCTAGCACCAGAGATCCAGCCGGTGTTTTCATGACCGTTAGCCTATGGTGCCCACGCACCTCACGAAACTCGCAATAAATGGGTGCCTTGTGCACCACCATGTTCGCGATATGTTGTGGGATTTGGTCAGCAGAAACGCATCCATACCTAGCCAAATCAGATTTATGGGCTTCCCAGATATGCATAATCCCAAACCCCTGATTATTACCTAGATGTATACCGACACGCAGGTAGATCTCGCCGCCCCGTAGACCAAATTTTGGCATGCTTGGAATCGTTCCGAAGCTTTCCGATCCGCTGGGGTGAGGGATCAAAACGTTCTTTTTGAGGGTGGTCAGTAAAGACAAGGCACGTTCCTAGCCAAGATGATATGGGATCTGGTGGCCGCATTGTGCCATGTATAGCACTTCCGCGACTTGGCGTTTTGGATCCAGAACGTTTAGAGCTCCAATCTACAACCGTGATGTCGGCTTCACGCTCGCGCACTCTCGCTCAAAACCCTTTCCGACTGAAAAACGGTTTCCTACTGCTTCTGATCAAGCTTTTTGCGAACGTGCCTCACATCTTGAGTGAGGTCCTCCATGAAGCTGCCACTGCGCCCTTCTCTTTCCCGCGCCACCGTCCTGCAAATCCTGGCCCTGATCGTCCTGATCGGCATGCTGGTTTACCAGCAGTGGCAGATTCTCCACCTGAAAACAGGTTTTGAATCAGCTGCGAACCTGGAAACCGTCAACGCCATCACCCAACGCATCAATGGCGTTGATGACCGGCTCGATGCTGCCAGCCAGCTGAAGTCCGTGACCATCGATGACTTCAGGGCCGGCCAGCAGGCTCTGTCAAACCGCATCGATGCCGTTCAAGCCCTCCTGAAGCAGGTGCAGGAGGCGGCGAAGGACGCTGCCCAACAGGGTGCCTCCATGCAAGAAGTTGTGGTCATGGGCGCTCGGATCGAGGAGCTGCAGGTGAAACTCCAAGACCTGCGTGCGGCTAAACCAGCATCTGTTCAAATCACGGCAGCCAAGCCAAAGACTCCACCCCCCTCCCGCAAAACAACAGCACAAACCAAAGCTGCAGAGGCAACTCCACCGTTTTCGGTCGTGGGTGTGGAGTATCGCGGAGGGGAACGTTTCTTGTCAGTTGCCCCGCCGGGCAGCACTCAACTGAGTCAACTGAACCTGATACGCCCGGGCGACATGGTCGCGGGGAGCAACTGGCAGCTCAACAGCCTGGATGACTCGCGCGCCCTGTTCAGCATCAACGGCTCAACCCGCATTCTGCCCCTGCGCCCTTAGAGGTTCACATGACCGATTACAACCTGCGAATGTTCACACTGACGGGAGTCATCCTGATCACAGCGGCTGGTATGGCCAACGCTGCAACAAACAGCTCTGCACAGTCCACCAGTAGAGAGCAACAGAGCACCGTGCTGGACAGCCAGTCGCAATCGAGCGACGAGATGCTTGCACGAGACTGGAACCTCAGTCCTCAGGAATGGCAGCGCTACCAAACGCTGATGCAGAGTTCACGAGGTGTGTATTCCCCCGGGCTGGATCCGCTGACAGCATTGGGTATCGAAGCCCGCAATGATGAAGAGCGCCGGCGGTATGCAGAGCTCCAGGTCAAAGCCGAGGCGCAGCGCACGGCAAAAGAGTTAGCGTATCAACGCGCCTATGACGATGCCTTCAAACGCGTCTACCCGAACCTGATGCCCATCGCCAGCTCTGCGCCCCAAGGGACGGCCGCGAGCCCAGCTAACCAGGGCAACGGCCGATTGGCAGTGTTTGTTAAGGACGACTGCCCGGAATGCTCGATACGAGTGAAGGCCCTTCAAGCTCAGAAGCAGCCGTTTGACGTGTACATGGTGGGTAGCCAGAACGACGACGAGCGAATTCGCAACTGGGCGATTGTCTCGGGGATCGACCCTGCGAATGTCAGAACCCGACAAATCACCCTCAACCATGACGGTGGACGTTGGCTTGGCCTGAGCTTGGGTGGCGAGTTACCGGCCGTTGTGCGAGAGGTGAACGGGCAATGGCTGCGTCAGTGACGTGGGCAGGCCTTGCCCTGCTGTGCTTCGCGTTGACAAGCCATGCAGCCGAGCTTCCGCCGCCGGCTTATCAGCTGGCTGCCCAAGCCGCGAGTATTCCGTCGGAAGTGCTCTATTCAGTGGCACTGCAGGAAAGCGGGGCGAAGTTGCGTGGTCAGCTTGTGCCGTGGCCTTGGACGCTGAACGTTGCCGGCGCGGGTTACCGTTTTGCAACTCGCGCGGATGCATGCACTGCCTTACTCATAGCCCTCGTCCAGGCAGGCCCTAAGCGTGTAGACGTGGGTTTGGGACAGGTGAACATGGGCTGGAACGGCCATCGTTTCCATTCCAGTAATCCATGCGACTCGCTCAATCCCTACAAGAACCTGGACGTGACCGCGCAGATCCTGGCTGAACAGCGAGCGCTCGGCGGTGACTGGATCACCGTAGCCGGGCGCTATCACCGGCCTGCCGGCGGCGCTCCAGCCGCGAATTACCGTAAGGCTTTTGCCAAACATCTCAGCCGGGTAACCGGCATCCAAATGCTGGTGACCAATCCATGAACCGTTCAGTGATCCTCGGCGCAGCGCTCTGCCTGCCATTTATGATCTGCCAGGCTGCAGAGCTCATCGTGGTAGAAGACAAAGATGGTGACTCAGCGCTGCCTTACTATCGATCTCTCAATCCCGAGCCATCCTCTTCTGTCTCAAATGACCTGACCTCGCAACTGGATCCTGTAGCAGCACAGGGATTGCCGGTACGCACCACTCGAATGACTCCAGGGACAGTTGAGGGCCGAATCATCAACGCGCCAGGCCTGCAGCCTTTGTTCCTGATCGGGGACGATGAAACATCACGCCGATGGCTACAAGAGCGCGGTGCGGTGCTGAAGCAGATGCAGGCCGTAGGACTGGTGGTCAACGTGGCCACACAAGAACGACTTGCCGTAGTCAGGAGTTGGTTGCCCGACGCGCTCGTGTCCCCCGCATCTGGTGACGAGCTTTCTCAACGTCTCGGTCTGAATCACTATCCGGTGTTGATCACCCCAACCGCCATCGAGCAATAGGAGGTCGGGATATGGCTCACGATTACGCCATCGAATCACTGCTCAGGCCCGCCGTTGAGCTCTACACAGTATATGTGTGCGCTGCAGGTGCATTCCTATGCGTGTTCGCGCCCTGGGCATTTGCGCTTACTCCGCTGTTCGGCATCGTGACCTCCGCGGGCTTTCTCGCTCTGGGTTTAGTGCGTCTGAAACAAGCATGGCAGGTGCTGCGCTATCGCCGAAACATCCGTCGACTGCCTCATTACACGATGACCAGTAAAGAAGTGCCGGTCAGCAATCAACGTCTGTTCATCGGTCTTGGCTTTCGCTGGCAGCAGCGCCATACCCAGCGGCTGATGGACACTTACCTGCCGAAGTACTCCAGCTACGTTGAAGCCACCACACTGTTCCGCGCAGCGCGTCGTTTTGAGGAAAGAGCGGAGTTTGCTCCATACCCTGTCCGACTTCTGGCCAGAGCCACATCATGGGACGTGCCCATCAATCCTGTGCGACCTCTACCACCCGTCGGTGGCTTGCCACGGCTGCACGGCATCGAGCCATACGAGGAGAACGTCTCTCTCCCTTTGGGCGAGCGAGTAGGCCATTCGATTGTTCTGGGCACCACCCGTGTCGGAAAAACGCGCCTGGCTGAATTGTTCATCACTCAGGACATTCGGCGTAAAAAACACGGCCAGCATGAAGTCGTTATCGTCTTCGACCCGAAGGGCGACGCCGATCTGCTCAAGCGCATGTATCTCGAAGCCAAACGCGCCGGCCGCCTGAACGAATTTTATGTGTTCCACCTGGGCTGGCCAGACCACTCGGCACGCTACAACGCCGTTGGGCGTTTTGGGCGGATTTCAGAAGTGGCCACCAGGATCGCTGGGCAACTCTCCGGGGAAGGTAACTCAGCAGCATTCCGTGAATTCGCTTGGCGATTCGTGAACATCATCGCAAGAGCCCTCGTCGCGCTGGGCCGTCGACCTGACTACCTGCAGATCCAGCAGCACGTGATCAACATCGAAGGGATCTTCCAGGAGTATGCCTCCAAATACTTTGATGAATATGATCCAAAGGCCTGGGAGGCGATCGTCGCTATTGAAGGCAAGCTCAACGAAAAAAACGTACCGTTCAACATGAAGGGCCGGCCGTTCCGTGTGGTGGCAATCGATCAATACCTGTCTCAGACGCGCGTGGCAGATCCAGTGATGGATGGACTGCGCAGCGCGGTCCGCTACGACAAGACCTATTTCGACAAGATCGTCGCCTCGCTGCTGCCACTGCTTGAGAAGCTGACAACAGGCCGCATGGCGGAACTGATCTCGCCGGACTATCAGGACGTGAACGATCCTCGACCGATCTTTGACTGGATGCAGGTGGTCCGCAAAAAGGCCGTGGTTTATATCGGCCTGGACGCCTTGTCGGACACAGAGGTCGCCGCTGCCGTCGGCAACTCTATGTTCTCCGACCTGGTCTCGGTCGCTGGCCATATCTACAAGTTCGGTGTCGACGACGGACTACCGGGCGGCGTCCCTGGCACCAAAGTGCCTATCAACCTCCATGCCGATGAGTTCAACGAGCTGATGGGTGAGGAATTCATTCCGATGATCAACAAGGGCGGCGGTGCCGGCATGCAGGTGACTGCCTACACCCAGACAATGAGCGATATCGAAGCGAAGATCGGCAACAAGGCCAAGGCTGGCCAGGTGATCGGTAACTTCAACAACGTGTTCATGCTGCGCGTCCGCGAAACGTCCACCGCCGAGCTGCTGACAAACCAGTTGCCTAAGGTTCAGGTTTTCACATCCACCCCGGCCAGCTCGGCGAATGACAGTGCAACGGGCAATACCGCGTTCACATCATCCAGTCATGACCAGGTGCAGCAGGTCAGCGTGCCAATGATTGAGCCAGCGCATGTCGTCGGCCTGCCCAAGGGACAATGCTTTGCGCTCATGGAAGGCGGCAATCTGTGGAAAATCAGAATGCCTTTGCCTGGCCATGATCCTGATGAAGTAATGCCGGCAGATCTGCAGGCCTTGGCGGAAAGCATGCGTCAGACGTATCAGGTGGGCAAGGTCGACGACACTGGCTGGTGGTCAGCGCCCGGTTATCAGACGCTAAACGAGTCGCTGCCTGCAGATCTACTCGACGACTTCAAAAAAATCGCTGTTGCACCTGAGGATGCGGCATGACTCTCGGCGGGTTGAGCGATCGGCAAGGGGGCATCTGATATGGCGGACGTTGCCGATCGCGCGAAACAGCAGCAAGACCACGAACAGTCGTTCATAGGATCTCTCTTCACCCTGCCATTCCGATTCGCTGCAGTGATGTTCCTCTCTCTGGGGGGAGCCATCATCGTCGAATGGATCTGCATGTACTTCTTCTGGCCGGAGGCCGGTTGGCAGCATGCTCGTGCAATGCTCGATCATGAACTCAGCTGGCTCTCCAAGGGGTTCCTGCAGAGTGTGGTTGTTCAAGAGCCAGGCCGAACGGCGACATGGCTGGTTCAAACCACATATGACTGGCTGGTGGTCAAGACTGGGCTTCAGGACTGGGTTCAACACACCTCTGATTATGCTGCGACAGGACAACGATCACGCGGTTTCGATATGCGCTACATGCTAGGCGTGGGAGTCAGCAAGTTTCAGGATTACGGCCTTGCGGCGCTCTACACGACACTGGTGTTTTGCGTGCGTCTGGTGATCCTGACCCTCGCAATCCCGTTATTTGTGATGACGGCATTTGTTGGTTTTGTGGACGGGCTGGTGCGCAGAGACTTGCGGCGGTTCGGTGCCGGCCGCGAGTCCAGCTACCTCTATCACAAAGCTCGAGCAACGATGGTGCCGCTGGTGATAGTCCCCTGGAGCCTTTACCTGGCTCTGCCATTCAGCGTGAGCCCTTTGCTAGTGCTCCTGCCATGCGCGGCACTGCTCGGCCTGGCGGTCAGCATTACGGCGTCCAGCTTCAAAAAATACCTTTAGGTGCCCTCCATGCAATGGACAGAAGAACAACTGCCAGCTATTCACTCCTTCGCAAAGAAGCTACTGGTCCAGGCGTTTGCCGGTACCGGGAAGACAACGACACTCGTCGGTTACGCCACGCACAACTCGTCGGTCAAAATGCTGTACCTCTGCTACAACAAAGCCGTTGAGATCGCGGCAAAGAATCGTTTTCCACGCAATGTGACCTGCAAAACAGCTCACGGCCTCGCCTACGCTGTCTATGGCAGCCAGTACAAACACAAGCAGGCTGGCAATCTGCGTTTGACCGACATCGCGAGGACGATCAATACCCAGGATTGGGAGCTGGCCAAAGATATCGTTTCTACCCTCAATGCCTTCATGGCCAGCAAGGATCTGGAGCTGCTGGAAGACCACTTTGTGCGATTCCAGAGCAACCGCACACTGACCTCGGTCCAGCAGCAGTACATGAGTAAAGCGCTCAACCTGACCAGAGACGTTTGGCAGAAGATGGTCGATATCAACGATCGCTCAGTCCCCATGACGCACGATGGCTATCTGAAGCTGTACCAGATGAGCCAGCCAGATCTGAGCCAGCGTTTCGGTGCGATTTTGCTCGACGAAGGGCAGGACGTGAACCCGGTCATCGCGAATCTGGTCCAGATCCAAACAATAACTCAAGTCACTGTAGGTGATCGGCATCAGCAGCTGTATCGGTTCAGAGGCGCTGTGGATGCTTTAAACAGCCCGGCGATGAAGGACGCCGAGAAGCACTTCCTGACTCAGAGCTTCAGATTTGGACCGGCTGTTGCCTACGTGGCCAACGTCATCCTTTCCTTCAAGGGTGAAAAGATCCCCCTGCAAGGCCTGGGACAGCCGACGCTGGTGAAACGAGCCTTACCGGACGATCTTCCTCATCGCACCTACCTGCACCGTACTGTGAGCGGTGTGATCGAGAACGCGCTGCGCCTGGTCAACCAAAACCACCGCATGCAGTGGATCGGAGGGATCGACAGCTATTCCTTGCGCGATCTGGAGGACCTGTTCTATTTCAGCCGGCATATGAATGACCAGGTCCAGCAGCGCAAATTGCTGACCGACTATGCCGATTACGACCAGTATGTCGTGATCGCGAAGGCCACGCAGGATCCTGAGATGCTGCGCTCGATCAAAATCATCGAAAACTATGCGGATCTGCCCCTACGAATCGAGCAGCTGCGTGCTGCATCTGTCACGTCGGAGCTCGATGCAACCGTGACCCTTACCACTGCGCACAGAGCCAAAGGTCTGGAGTGGGACTTCGTTGGGCTTTATGACGACTTTTCAGCAGATCCGCTTTCCCCTGACATCGATGCCGGCAAACGCGACGATGAGCTGAACCTTCTGTACGTAGCTGTCACACGAGCCATGAAGATTCTGGCCGTCAACTCTCTTGTGATCGACATCATGCAGCGCTTCAAAGACATGAAGCAGCGCTAGAAACCTTGATGCGCTGCCCCATTCCCAATCAACTACCTCTTATGACGCAAGTCTTCTTCGGTCAGATCTAAGAAGGCGGGCTCTACACCGCAATGAGCTACTACGCTTTGAAAGCTCGCGTGTGTCCAATCCGGTTTACGTTCGGAATCAAGGGTAACGATTGCCCACGAACCGTCTGGTGAGATGCCAAGACCGGGGGCATATCGTTCGATCCAAACAGAACGTTCAAGAATTTTATCCATTGACGAAAGCGCCTTGGGAAGGGCTTTTTCAGAATCAAGACGCTTAACAACACCATACATGATGTCTTCAATAACGTTTGTAACGGACGTGCCGTTGTAGTCACGAAGTTGAGCTATCAGACAGACAAGGGATCCGTCATCCTTGATACGCACACGAACAAAACATGCTCCCATGGAGTGGAAGCCTTTGTACTCAAAATTGCGGTAGTCCAGCGTCTGCATCCCTACGTTTCCTTTGAAAATAACTGCGTGGACCGGCTCATGACCGGCGTAGTAAATATCTCACTACCTATACCATTTTCCAAATGGAATAGGTTTGGCGCTTCGCCCAGCGCTTAGAGACTGCAAAAATGACCTGCCCTTCCCCATCTGCTTGCAGTAGGTATCCGATGACACTCTATGAATACACCCAGACCTTCGTCCCCCTGCCCTACAAAACCGTGACCAGCGGCATGTTGATGTTCAAGTCGATAGATGAGACGACCCAGCCGGATGTTGAGAGGTATATGAGCGACCCAGAAACTCTGGCCGTATTGAATCGACATGGCAGAGAAGGATGGGAGCTGGTGAGCGTTCAGCAGATAAATCGTGGCCGTGAACAGATTGGCAACCAAAACGCACAGGGCTGGGCGCTTGGCTACACACTCAGTACGGGCTTCCTATTCTTCTTCAAACGCTGCGTGAGAATTCAGCAAGTCGAATAATGGGACTTCGACCTGCTTTCTGGCGATAAATGACTTGAAGGGAGTGTCGCTGGCCTCCTAAACGTCATGAGCATCGTCCAAGTCGTCAAGAAGCCATGAATAATCTTGATCAAGCATAGGTCTCATCGAGTCGTCGAAATGAATTCTCGCGCGTTTGAGCTTAAAGTTGGACGTAGGCTCGGTTATTTTCCAAAATTTTATGGTCGATTTTTCCCCTCCCAGCATCGACATGGTCGACTCAAAAATTGCTGAAGGACAGTTCATACCAAATGTGACGGATTTGACAGGGAATGGGCTACGGTCTAACCCGATGGGAGCGAGTAACCTCCATTCTTTCTCGTATCTCCACTCGCCCGACTTTGTGAGTAGAGAGGCCCTCTCGACCTCGAGCTGCGACTGTACGTCGCCATCCTGCAACCACCGGAGAATTGAGTCGGCTAGTATTTCACGGCTCTTGCCATACACCACTTTATGGATACGCGTCGATTTGAGATCCGAAGTGTCATACTCAATGCACACACCTCGATGCTGCTGCCCATAGTGTGACCACATCAATGGGCTTGTCGCATTCGCACTGAGACAAAGAACGCCCGTGGCAAGTGTGTCTTTTACTTCACTCTGAATCAGCATCAACAGCTCACGTTGATAATAGCCTGCCTGATCGGTGATCTCTGGATCCGTCGCCATGTACTCTATTCCACGGATAGCATCCTGTACCTCGGTCTCCCCGAGTCGAGCTCGGTGCAAGTCGAGTTTCTGCCCCTTCAACTTTAAGCGTTTCAGCGCTGCAGAGGACTCCTTCTCTACGCGCCTAATGACCATTAACTTTAGAAGCAATTTCAGTCTTTCAATGCTTTGGTCACCAGCGATTACGACAGGCCGGCAATCTAATGGGTCGTTGAACGTCCCTGGATCAGCGTAAAAAACTTTTCCGTGGTACAGCTGCTCTACCATACGATCACTGAAACTTAAATATTTGTACAAGCTTGCTGGTGCTTTACCCATCACATCAATAACTCCAATCCTTCCCTATGAAGCTCTCAGCAGCATGTCTGCTCCGACCCACCATTGAGAGCGCTGCATGCTGTGCATTAAAGCCTCGCCAAACGACTTTCTTCAATGAATCTCTGGCCGGATGAGCAGTTAGCACGCCAACCTAAACCCCCTCAGACCTAAAAAGGGTTTCGTACTGATTCCTTCCGGGGCGTTGGTCATGCTGTGGACATAGATTCCTACAGCTTCCAAGGCCCGCGACGTGAAAATCAAACTCCCCGCGATCAAACCAGCGTTTTCAAGCGTGCAGATCTGCCTGTCTGCAGTCCTCATATGCACACCGCTGCTTTCCTCGCATGCCCGAGCAGCCGGCACGGCTTCCGAGCAAGCCAACGTGGAAGTAATGATTCGCCAGCTCAATGCGCTTGAGGCCGTAGCACAGCGCAGCGCTAACCTACCCAGTGAATCGGCCCAGCGCTATCACCTGGATTACTCCAGATTAGTCAGCGATATCGCACGCATTCGCCAAGGCCTGCAGGATTATCTGACTCCCTCTCGGGCACAGCCCCGCGACCCAGTCGAGATATCAGGCCAATACAACGTCAGCGGTGATCACACGCGATGACGATGTCCTCCACCCAGATCAGTGCCTTTCAGGCCGCTGCCGGCTTTTCACCGTCCAACAGCAACACGCTTTGGACCGGGCTTGCTATGGGCATCCTCATTCTGTGGGGCGTCTGGGTGTTTACAAGCATTTATCGCGGTTGGGCGACAAGAAATCTTGCAGCTCCAGCGGCTGCAGTAGCAGCTACTCGCTGGGCGGTGCTGTTCATGATTATGACTTTCATGCTGTTGAGTTGATTTTTCCAAGGAGACAAAGATGACGCTGTATCGATTATTTTCCCAGGCATTTGCCCTTTTTCAGTCCCGCCGCTCAATCGTCCTGATGGCGGTAAGCCCAGGTAGTGCTTTTGCAGCGCTACCAGGCGCACAGGCTCCGACGCGCGGCACGGGGACCAGCTTCATACAGACGATTCAAAACTACGCGTTTGATGGCTTCACACTACTTGGGTTGTGTCTCTGCGCTTACGGCATCGTGATGGTCGGACGCCATGCGCTTGGCGTCTTCCACGAAATCCATATGGGCAAAGCCAAATGGGCTGACTTGGGCAGCACTGCCATAGTCGGTGTGTGCTTGATTGGCGTCACGATCTACCTGGTCACTACAGCTTCCAACATCCTTTGAGTCGCAGAGGCTTCCATGACTGAGCGCCAGCAAGATCAGCATGAAGACGGCACCCTGCGTTTTCTGCCAAGTCGATTGAACAATCAGCCAGTGGTGATTGGCGGTCTTACGGCGGACGAGATGTGGGTCACTGTATTTGGCTGTGGTGGGTTTGGCTTTGTGATTGGTCTGCCGCTGGCCTTCATGGTGACTCCATCCATGCCGGTGGTATGCGCCCTCATAGGAGGAGTATTGGGAATGCTCATCGCATCTAGGGTCTTGCGACGCCTTAAACGCGGTAGACCAGAGACATGGGTCTACCGCAGGTTGCAGCTACAAACGGCGATGCTCGGCCCGACCTCATTCAACAAAGCCAACCTGGTCCTTCGATCAGGCAACTGGACTTGCCGCCGGAGCGAGCACCGATGAGCCGTTTCTTGAAGTTGGCCGACTCACAACGCGCCCACATCACAAGCTTGAGAATAGCCATTGTATTGCTCGCGCTTATTAATGCCGGGCTCGGTGTCGGCTGGTGGAGCGCCCCCAAGCAATTGACCGTTCACGTTCCGCCAGATCTGAGGTCTGGAAGCACGCGAATGTGGTGGGATGTCCCTCCCCAATCGGTATACACATTCGGCCTGTACATCTTTCAGCAAATGAACCGGTGGCCGGTCGACGGCGAGCAGGACTACCAAGCCAATATCACCCGTCTGGATGCTTACATCACGCCATCTTGCAAGCATTACCTTCAGAGTGATTTTGAACTGCGCAGGTCTAGCGGTGAGCTACGCAAGCGCGTCCGAGGCGTGTACGAAATTCCAGGTCGAGGCTATGGAGATTCGCCAGAGATCAGGACGGTGACCAACTCTATCGACGATTGGACTGTCACGCTCGATATCACAGCAGACGAGTATTACGGCGGGCAGTTGGTCAAGCGTGCCCTCGCGAGATATCCGCTCCACGTTGTACGTATGGACGTCGACCCTGAAACCAATCCCTTCGGTTTGGCCTGGGACTGCTACAACGGCGCACCACAACGCATCGAGGGCAATGTTGAAGCTCCCGCAACTCCGTCGAAAGGAGTCTTCAAATGAGTGTATTGCGGGTAATCACATGCTCGACATTACTGGCGGTGTTGGTTGGCAACGTCCAAGTCGCCTCGGCAGTCGAGATTCTCCGCTGGGAGCGGTTGCCGCTGGCCGTTCCTCTGCGCATCAATCAGGAACGCATCGTCTTCGTTGATCAGAATGTTCGTGTTGGACTCCCGCGTTCGCTGACTGAAAAGCTGCGGGTGCAGAGTACGGGGGGCGCGATCTACCTGTATGCGAAGGAAGCGATAGAGCCAACTCGAGTTCAGCTGCAGAACGCCAAGACCGGTGAGATCATTCTGGTCGACATCGCTGCTACAGAGGCATCTACGGATCAAACGCCGCTTGAGCCGGTGAAGATAGTCGAAGGTGAAACATCATCCGCACGCTATGGAGGGGCTGCTACAGCACGCTCAGCCAAGGCCACTGCGAAGAGCACGGACTCATCCAGCCGTTCAAGCGATGAAGACGATGAACCAGAGGAAGTGGTCAAGCGTGAAACTCCCGTCCCAGTCGTCCTCACCCGCTATGCAGCCCAGATGCTCTATGCGCCATTGCGCACCGTTGAGCCTGTAGACGGCATCGCCCAGGTGAAGGTTGAGCGCAACCTTGATCTGGCCACCCTGCTTCCCACTCTACCTGTGAAGTCCACACCCTTAGGTGCATGGCGTCTGGATGATTATTGGGTGACTGCTGTGAGGCTGCAGAATCAGACGACGCAGCGCATCACGCTTGACCCTCGCGAGCTCATGGGTGAATTCGTCACTGCAGCGTTTCAACATCCTTACCTTGGATCACGCGGCGATGCCAGTGACACCACGACCTTGTACTTGGTCACGCGAGGACACGGGCTGACACAGGCGGCCGTATTCTCGGCGACCCAAGCAGATCCGCGTGCAGCGCAAGGAGCGAAGCATGAAAGGTAATCCGCTGCTCAAGTACCTGGTGATTCCATTCCTCCTGCTTGTGATTTTCGTCGGCATCAAATCACTGGGAAGTGCCCCCGCACCAAGTACCGAAACCCCTGCTCCAAAACTGACGGCTGAGCAAGCCAAAGCTCTTGGTGTGGAAGGCGACACGCCGAGCGATACGCTGCGCACGGTCGTCGCCGAAGGACGCGAGCTCAAGCAACAGATCACAGACGTCATTGCGCAGAACAATGCCTACAAGCAGGACAACGAGACGCTCAAACAGCGACTGGCAAACGTTGACCAGAACGTCGAACAGCGCCTTAAAAACGCCCAGGAGCAATTCAAGCTGGATAGTCAGCAGCAACAGCAGAGCGTGCTGGAGGGCTTGCGCAAACAGATGGATGAACTGACCCGAATGGGACAAAACAGTAATTCCAGTTCGGACCTACCGATTGGTTTGGGTGTTCAGCCTGGTGATGGCCAACAGTTCAAATCGGAAACAAGCGGTTCAGACATCGTGTGGATTGATCCACAGGACGCGACGGCCCTGGACAGCAACGGTAAACCGATCACTGCCGGCAATAGCGTCCCAGCCAGCGCCTACAGCTTTCCTACAGCCTTCGGCGAGTCCGTAGACCGAGGCCAGAAAGCGCTCACAACAGGCGCTCAGTCTGTCCGCGATGACATGGGTGGCCAGCAACAGGAACGTAAGAAGGTACGTCGTGCCTATACCCTGCCTCAGAACTCGACGTTGATGGGATCTGTGGCCATGTCAGCGCTGATTGGGCGAGTCCCTGTTGATGGGACGGTTAATGACCCCTACCCGTTCAAGGTCCTGATCGGTCCCGACAACCTGACCGCCAATGGCATCGACCTTCCCGACGTAGCGGGTGCCGTGGCCAGCGGTACAGCATCCGGCGACTGGACCCTCTCGTGCGTGCGGGGGCAGATCAAAAGTCTGACCTTCGTGTTTACCGACGGCACTGTCCGCACGTTGCCGGCACCGGTTCAGGGTGGGAATCAACAGAACAACAACCAGAACAACTCTGGAGACCAACAACCCATCCAGGGTGGTCTGGGCTGGATAAGTGATCCATACGGCATTCCCTGTATTGCGGGCGAGCGACGCAGCAATGCTCAACAGTACATCGGCTCACAAGCCCTCATTACCGCAGCCGGTGCTGGAGCAGCATCGTTGATCAAGACCGAGGGAAGCACCTCCTCTTACGTCTCGAACGCTTCTGGGACGCTGGGTAGCACCGGTTTGTCTGGTAACGAGGCGATGGGAAAGATCCTGACCCAAGGAGTCACGGATGTTTCGAGCTGGGTTAACAAACTCTACGGACAAGCGTTCGCGGCCATTTATGTCCTGCCTGGTGCGCAAGTCTCACTGCACATCGATCAAGAGCTAGAAATTGACTACGAACTCAAAGGCCGCAAGGTCAAGTACGCCTCAGGAGCGAACCATGCCAATGCCAACCTGGATTGATCACTTGGGCTCAGCGCGCAGCGCGCTGTTGTATTGCGTTCTCACGGCGGGCTTGCTGGCTGGATGCTCGACAAACAAAGAGCAAATGCTGCCACATGGTCAAAACACCATGATGGACGTCTGGAATCAAGGCACGACCGGTTCGGCCGGGAGCGCTAGTGGCCGGCAGTTGCTCGATGCGCGTTCGGAGTTACGCCGTCCAATCGACTTAGGCGCTACCCAGCCTTTGCAGGACAGCGCGGCCTACACCCGTACCGCTCAAAACGAGATCTACAGCCAGTTCAAACGACTGCCCAATCCGGATCTTGTCATGTATGTGTTTCCGCACCTTGCGGGCTCCGATCCAGCACCAGTCCCTGGCTACACCACTGTGTTCCCTCTCTATCAGCGTGTGCAGTACGCCATGCCTGGCGAGCGGGTCGAGGACTACTGATGACTCTTTTTCAACGGCTCAAAAGCCGCGCGTCCCTCAATTCAGCTACGCAGACGGATATAGCGGGCGACCCTCTGCTGAGCGAGCCTTCAGCGGTCGAACTTGAACAGCCTGAGGATGATCTGGTTGGGGATTTGAAAGCTTCAGATCAAAACGATGTGGATGCTGCCCTTGAACGTTACCTGAAGCGACTGGAGGATCAGGGCATACCCGCGCCAGGCGATTGGAGAAACCCGAAGCAGAAGCCTGCCACGGTTGGCGACGTCGCCGCGCTGTACGACGTCAAGCCGAGCTTTGTCGACCTCCTTCCATGGATTGAGTACCTGCCAGCTGAGCAAGCGATGCTGCTTGAGGATGGCAAATCCTTGGCAGCATTCTTCGAACTGACTCCGATCGGCACTGAAGGCCGTGATCCCGAATGGCTTCGCAAGGTGCGCGATGCCCTGGAGAACGCGCTGCAAAACAGTTTTGACGAGCTCGATACTTCACCTTGGGTTGTGCAGTTCTACGCGAAGGACGAAACCAGCTGGGATGACTACCTTCGTAACCTGCGTGAATACATCCGACCACAGGCTAAAGGCAGCCCGTTCTCGGAGCTGTATCTGGATCTTTTCAAGCATCACCTCGATGCAATCGCCAAACCTGGTGGTCTTTTTGAAGACACCACAGTTTCAAAATTGCCTTGGCGTGGCCAGCAGCGCCGCGTGCGGGTAGTCGTGTATCGCCGGGTAGTCGGTGATGCAGCGTTCCGTGGCCAAACCCCTGCCATGCACCTGGACAACATTTGTCAGCGTTTCACAGGAGGTCTGGCCAACGCCGGCATTAAAAGCAAACGGATGGACGGTTACGACATCCGACATTGGCTCCTGCAGTGGTTCAACCCTCACCCTGATCACCTGGGCACGACTCTCAAAGACTTTGATCGCTTCTTTCAACTGGTGAACAAACGCACAGAGGATGCAGGCGAGGATCTCCCACTGGTCACTGGCGACGACTTCGCCCAGGGACTCTTTTATCGAGAGCCAAAATCCGACAGTCAAAAAGGCTTGTGGTACTTCGATGGCCAGCCTCACAGAGTCATCATGCTGGATCGGCTGCGCGAAGCCCCGAAGACCGGCCACCTGACTGGCGAAACACGTAAAGGCGGTGATGCCTTGCATGCCCTGTTCGACAAGTTGCCTGAGGACACTGTGTTGGCCATCACCCTGGTCATCACACCTCAAGACGTGCTGGAGGCTCATCTTGAAAAGCTGGCACGCAAGTCGGTGGGTGACAACCAGGCTTCACTACTGACCCGCGAAGCGGTAAACGATGCCAGGAAACTGATCGGTCGTGAGCACAAGCTGTACCGAGGCAGCATCGCCTTTTACCTCAAGGGAAATGACGAAGCACAGCTCACCGCGCGCAGCATGCAGTTGACCAACGCATTGCTGGGTGCCGGTATGGAACCCGTAGCATCTGACGACGAGGTGGCCCCGCTCAACAGCTACCTGCGTTGGCTTCCCGGGAATTTCGACGTCAATCAAAAGCGATCCATGGACTGGTACGTGCAGATGATGCTCGCCCAGCATGTTGCAAACCTGTGCCCGGTGTGGGGTCGCTCCAGTGGTACTGGGCATCCTGGCATCACGCTATTCAACCGTGGTGGAGCTCCACTGACATTTGATCCATTCAACAAGCTGGATCGTCAGATGAATGCCCACATGTTTCTGTTCGGCCCCACAGGGGCAGGTAAGTCCGCCACGTTGAATAACCTGCTCAACCAGCTCATTGCGGTTTACGCTCCCCGCCTGTTCATCGTCGAGGCGGGTAACAGTTTCGGCCTACTCGGGGATTTCGCGAAAAAGCTTGGGTTGACAGTCAACAGGATCAAGCTGGCCCCGAACTCGGGCGTTAGCCTGGCTCCGTTCGCTGACGCCATTCGCTTGGTAAACACTCCGAGCCAGGTCAAGACCTTGGACGCTGATGACCTAGAGAGCTCTGACGAGGACATGAATGCCAAGCCCGATGAAGACGATGATGAACGGGATGTCCTCGGCGAGATGGAAATCGTAGCCCGTTTGATGATCACCGGCGGTGAGGAAAAAGA
The DNA here is from genome assembly GCF_017833005.1 of Pseudomonas sp. PvP027. NCBI lineage: Bacteria > Pseudomonadati > Pseudomonadota > Gammaproteobacteria > Pseudomonadales > Pseudomonadaceae > Pseudomonas > Pseudomonas sp. PvP027. The sequence continues at coordinate 1,745,018 of NZ_JAFIBK010000001.1, forward strand.
GGAAGCTCGGCTGACCCGGGCTGACCGCAGCGTAATCCGACAGTGCATCCTTGCAGCGGCCAGAATTTGCTCCGACGCCGATCGCACCGTCCTGACGGAAGATGTCCGCAATGCGTTGCGCGCGGCCGGGGAAGACACCTCCATTCCCGAGGGCAGACGCAATCGGATGCTTGAAATGGCCGAAGCCATGGACATGTTTTGCATGGGCGCCGACGGGGAGATGTTCAACCGTGCGGGTACGCCTTGGCCTGAGGCAGATCTGACCATCGTCGACTTGGCCACCTACGCACGTGAGGGCTACAACGCCCAGTTGTCGATCGCTTACATCTCGCTGATCAACACCGTGAACAACATAGCGGAGCGTGATCAGTACAAGGGCCGTCCTCTTGTCAACGTGACAGACGAAGGCCACATCATCACCAAAAACCCCCTCCTCGCCCCTTACATTATGAAGATCACCAAAATGTGGCGAAAGCTCGGGGCCTGGTTCTGGCTGGCAACACAGAACATGGATGACTTTCCTCCCTCAACTGCACCAATGCTCAACATGATCGAGTGGTGGATCTGCTTGAACATGCCGCCTGACGAAGTGGAAAAGATCTCCCGTTTCCGTGAGCTCACACCTGCACAGAAAGGCTTGATGCTGTCAGCACGCAAAGAGAGCGGTAAATACACCGAAGGCGTGGTTCTTTCGAAATCGATGGAAGTCCTGTTTCGCGCTGTTCCGCCGAGCCTGTACCTGGCATTGGCCATGACCGAGCCTGAAGAGAAAAAACAGCGTTACGACCTGATGCAGTCCATGGGTGTCGACGAGTTGGGAGCTGCCCTGGAAGTAGCTGCAGATCTCGACCGGAAACGAGGTATTGAGCCCCTGAACATTACATTCCCAACACCCCGTGCATTGGAGAACCTGGCATGAGAGCCATGGATGCCCTGACTCAAAATCTGATCGACAGTCTGACCAAAATACTTCAGTGCCCGCAGGAAGACTCCCTGCTCGCATTGAAGATCTGCGCGCCGGTATTGATCGAGCACTTACAAGTCGTCAAACATGTAGCGGTAGATCGCCGAGAGATTCAGTCCCAACTGCACAAAGCACTGGATCAGTGGCTTGAGCATCACCCTCAGCCTGAAAGCGCTCAGAAAGCTCTTCTGACGCTGCTGGATCAGGAGCTGCTGGCAAAACAGATTCTCGACAAAGAGGCCTCCGCATGAAGCGACCGACGCGCCGGCAAATCCTCTACTGCATCGGTGCGGTCGCCTTGGCTATCTCACCTTTTCTGCTGACCGAGGTGATTCAAAATAACCCTGGCGTCACAGGTGACCCCGTGGCGCCGGCAGCCGATCAGAAGAGACATAGTGGCGGATGGGTATACGGGAGCCGTGGCGCCCGTTTCACCATCGTCGAATATGCAGATCTGGAATGCCCCTACTGCAAGGATTACTTCCCACACCTCAAAGCCTGGGTTGATCAGCATCCAGACGTGAATCTTCAGTGGCACCATCTGCCCCTGACGATGCATGAGCCTGCAGCGAGCTATGAGGCTCGTTGGGCTGAGTGCGCGGGGATTGAGGGAGGCAATGACGCTTTTTGGCTCGCAGTCGAGCTGATTTATCAGCGTACTCGGTCGAACGGTGCTGGAACTGCTGGCAATCCGCAGATCCCTGGGCTTGAAGATCGACAGCACTTCATTGATAACTGCGCTGCGAGAAACCTGTCTGTGCAACAGGCCGTCATTAGCCAGGCTCACAAGGCGAGCCAGGGCGGCATCACAGCCACCCCTACGCTGGTCATTAAGGACAAGCAATCTGGTCGCTCGATCAAGCTGCAGGGAGCACCTGACGGTAACGTGCTTCTTTCCGCAATAGATTGGCTGGCAGCGGGGCCGACCGCTGGTGCTCAGAAGTGAACGCAAACGTCTTCAAAAGCGAAGTAGTGGTCAGCTCACGCCACCCTGTTCGAGGTCGGGTGTGCTGGAGCTACGTATGGAATGGCCACTGCAACTAACCCGATCATTATGTCACCACTCACTAGTCGCGAATTTGCGATGAGACGCCCCCAAGGATGGCGCGATCATGACTCCCGATGCTGGGCGAAAAGGTCGCATCTTTACCAGATCTTCGAGCCCGATAGCTTTGGTAGTGACTACATTGATAATGTGCCCAGCCCCATAGAAGTGTACAGATACTGTATATTCTATACAGCCTGTAAGGATGTTCCGAAGCCGCTACCAATTCAGACGAAAAATACTGATTTTTCTGATCTGCTGCTGCACTGCACTGCACGCAAAAATTATATGCGTACATCCCCAACTCTGAAAAGGGAGATGATAGTAAGCATCTCATCCGGTAGCTGAAGCCGGGCATGCCAGATATAAGTACTTACCTTCATGGAAGCTTCACAGAATACTCCAACCAGGCGTGCTGAATAAGACTCCTGGTGGGCAGAATCGTGTTTGAGACAAGATTCGGACCAAAAGAGCGAATTCTGGATACGGAAAATAGTTTTCTCTTGGAGAAGCACATCCGTTGAAAATCGTGTTTACTAGCCGTCTCCATATCGTAGAAACGGATTTCCCATGCGAGCACTGGCTGATGGATACATCCCGGTAGACCGAACATTTCGTGAACTTGAATTTGACTCTGCTGCCAGCGATGAAACAGTGTTGACGCAGGTATTTGGCCAGGAAAGCGCGCTTCGCTGGGAAGACCTACTTCGAGAACCGCGAGTCGTTGTGTTGTCGGAAGCCGGGGCGGGGAAAACAGCTGAAATCCAAAATGCTGCCAGAAGACTTAGGAATGCAGGCAAGCACGCTTTTTTTATGCGAATAGAGTCCATCACCTCAGATCTGGAAAGTGCCTTCGAAGAAGGCACACACGCTGAGTTTCACGAATGGCTGGCAAGTGGCGAAGAGGGGTGGTTGTTATTGGACTCGGTGGATGAAGCACGATTGCGACATCCAAAGGATTTCGAGGTCGCTATCAAGCGTCTCAGCCTAACACTCAAAAGCGTGATGCAGCAGGCCCACATCCTCATCACAGGACGTACTTCTGCCTGGAGAGTGAAAACCGACCTTATATTGTGCCGAACTAAATTTCCTTTCCAGCTGCATAGATACGAGTCAAATGAACAGGATGCACCTGATGAGCTAGGCGTCGTATCCCGCGAAGATCCCCCTGAGCAAAATGCCGCCGCACCATTCAAAATTTTCGCGTTAGAGCCTCTAGATGGTGATCACATCACCGCATTCCTCCGTGCGAAGGAGGTCCCAGCCCCCAAAGATTTTCTTAATCAGGTTGAGCTTATGGATGCGGGCTCTCTGACAACACGCCCGCAAGACCTGATTGAACTCATCGATTACTGGAAAATTAACCACACCATTGGCTCTCGTTACGACCTGATGCGCAGTAGCGTTGATCGTCGCTTGCAAGAGCGTGATCAGGACAGAGCACAGGCTCGATCGCTCACTCCACTGCAATCGCGAAAAGGAGCCCGGCTTGTTGCGGCGGCTGCAACGTTATGTCAGCAGTCAGCGATTCAAACGCCCGACGGGGAACACAACGATCAAGGGCTAGACATACGAGAGATTCTTCCTTCATGGGATGATGCGAAGCGTCAGCTGCTTTTGGAGCGACCCATCTTCGACGGAGGCATCTACGGTACGGTTCGCTTCCATCACCGTTCAGTGCGAGAGTACCTGACTGCAGAGTGGCTAAGTGAGCTCCTCAAACAGGACTCATCACGCCAACAAGTAGAGAATCTATTTTTTCGAAGTAAGTACGGGTTAGAGGTCGTGATCCCCGTGATGCGACCGGTTTTATCTTGGCTAGTGCTGAAAGACGAACGGATCCTCGACCATGTTTGTAGTCTCTGCCCCGAGGTCATATTTGAAGGCGGCGACCCCAGTCGGCTACCTCTTCCGGTTCGAATTCGTATCTTACGAGACGCTTGTAAGCAACTCTCGCGACCTGCGTATAGCAGATCAATTACTGATTTTTCATCTATCAAACGGTTTGCAGCGCCGGATCTAACTGATGAGATCAAAGCCTTGCTAATTGAGTTCGTTCATAACGAGGACACGTCATGGTTTCTACTACTGATGGTTTGGCAAGGCCGAATGACAGGAGCAGTAGAACAGACAATGCATCTTGCACTGAACTCTCCCCTGCACGGCACTCGGGTTGCGGCGTTTCAAGCCTTGTCAGAGATAGGGTCTAAAAAAAATCGGCAGGATGTACGAACACAAATTCTTGAAGAGGTTGACGAGCTTCATCAAGAATGGTTGCAAGAGCTAATACCTTGGCTCGAGCCTAGTGAAGAGTCGGTCAGATGGCTGGTTCGTGCGCTTGAGCAATCAGCTCCTGCAGAGCGATATATTATTGACTCTTTGACCAGAGTGCTTTCTAAGCATTTAGCAGACTGGCCGGCCTCAATTCTAGCAAATCTAGCTATAGGGCTGCTTGAACTTCTAAATACGCCTCCATTCTTGCAGTCATTCACAACCAGTATATCTGAACGATTTCAGTGGCTGACCAACCCTACAGCCCAAATCATATTGGCACTGATCAGTAGCCGAGCTATTTCGGCTGTAAGTGAGCCAGTGCTGTCTCTGTTGCGTAAGATCCCAATGCTCCACGAAGTTGGCGAGCTCGATTCAAGCAGAATCGTAGAGTCACTGCAGCAGCACGTAGCTAATTGGCCTGAACTGAATCAAGTATTGTTCTGGTACGACGTAGCCGAGTCGCGGGAGTACTTGAGATCTTACAGTCATGGGCTCCAACCCCTAGTCCTTTCTTCACAGGTAGGAATTTTCGGTCATCTGTGGTCGTTTGACGAAAAAGATCTCGTATGGATATGCGGAGACATTAGAAATCGGGAGTTACCGGATGACAAATCGGTGGCGTTGACTCTGGCGTTTTCGCTTTACCGCGATAGCGGAGAGCGTAGTGATGTTTTGGAGTACATAATTTCTGCATGTCCAAGGGACGACGCTCTGGAAGCCTTGCTTCAAAACCTGATAAATCCTCCGCACAATCCCCCCCAGGAATGGGCTGTGCAGCACGAACGCCTCAGAAGAAAAGCCGCGCGTCGGGCCCTTGTGAAGGATGGCCGCAAGCGTCAATGGAGGGAACGGCTACAAGCCGAGAAAGCATTGATCAGAGCTCCTCAAGTGCCAGGACAGTTCAACAAGTACCAATGCTATTTGCTGGAGCGGCTGAGCAGACCATCGAATGGCTCCTCCAATTGGAGCGAGAGAACTTGGCGCGATCTGACTCCAGAATTTGGAGAAGACGTTGCATCCGCCTTCCGCGACGGCGCTGTCGAGTTCTGGCGTGAGTACAAACCTTTGCTGCGCTCCGAAGGTGCAGTTCAAAACTCAACGCTCTACAGCGTCATATTCGGGCTGGTCGGGCTATCCATCGAAGCAAGGGAGGATGAAGGTTGGTTGAAAGCCCTCTCACACGAAGAGGCAGTCCTGGCCACTCGGTACGGCTTGCATGAACTCAACGGTTTCCCGGGCTGGCTGCCTGGACTCTACCGTGAATATCCAGCTGCGGTGCTGGATATATTAAACAAAGAAATCGATTTCGAGTTGACTATCAAGGAACCTAATTCAGACAGTTCTTACGTGTTGTACGATATTAGTTGGGCTGGAGAATGGTTATGGAATGGATTGGCCCAGAGCTTCATCGAGCGTCTAAGAATTACCCCGAAGAGCGTTAAACGGCTTCGCCAAATGCTGACCATAATCCAAGGTTCATCTTTGGAGCAAACGTCTATCATCGGACTAGTGTCTCGCAAAGCGAAAGCCACAAAGGACCTAACAACAGCTCCGCTATGGTTTGCAGCATGGGTCGGCGTTGAACCTCATATGGCCATTCCAGCACTCACCGCACGGCTATCTTCGATCCCCGATGACGCAAGTGCGACTGACTTCGCAATACGTTTCATTACCGCACTAGTCAGCAGTCGTCGAGAGCGAGCATTGGCACGCGACGCTTTTCGCACCATAGACCATATGAAAGCATTGTATTTACTCATGAATACCTATATCCATGAAGAACGTGACATTCGGCGTGCCAACTCTGGAGTTTATTCACCGGAGTTGAGAGACGACGCGCAGGATGCCCGCAATGCGTTGTTCACATTCATTCGCGATACCCCTGGCAAAGAGGCGTTCTATGCCCTATTAGAAATTTCAAAGCATCACCCCAACAGTAGCTCGCGGCCTTGGATGGCTTTGCAAGCTAAGGAAAAAGCTACACTCGACGCGAATATGGCTCCCTGGACCCCTCAGCAGGTATGCGAATTCAATGATCGGCTGGAGCGCACACCCGCAACCCATAGAGACCTATGGGATCTGACTGTGGTACAGCTCCTAGACCTTAAACATTCACTGGAAGACGGCGACTCCAGCATCGCGTCACTTCTTCAGCCAGCGTTCCAAGAAACCGACATCCGCAAATACATCGGCAACTGGTGCAGAGAGCGGTCCCGAAATCGCTACACGGTGCCTCAGGAAGAGCAACTCGCTGACGATAAGCGTCCAGACCTGCGCTTCCACGGTCAAGGCTTTGATGCTCAGGTTCCGGTTGAACTGAAGCTTGCGGAGAAATGGAGCGGCGACCAGTTGCTGGAGCGTTTGGAAAATCAGCTGGCCGGGGACTACCTCCGCGATATTCATTCTAAATATGGCGTCTACTTACTGGTGTATCACGGACAGAAGCCGGGGAAAAAATGGAAGCTCGACGCCGGGAAAGTTGCCGAAACTTTCGAAGAGTTAATCGAAGGACTGCAACAATACTGGAGGAAGCTCGCCCCCCAATTTCCCGAGGTTGAAGATATTGAGGTTATTGGAGTGGACCTCACCAAACGAGGTATTCCCGCGCAAACGCCGTCCAGGAAGCGTCTCAAAAGACAGAAGAGCAAGCCTTAGCGCAAGTACTTGAACTCTGAATTCAAAGATTCCTAAATGCCAAATGCAGGCAGGGTTCCATGCCTGCCTCGAGGCGTAGGTCCCTGTTTATAAACGCTGGTCAACCATGAGGCATGGTGTGGCGTAGCTCGAAACGAACACACTAGAGATAGCCCAGCATAGAAAGGCCGTCTGAGCTTGCTGTCGTCCGCAAACCTCAATCGTCCTGATAACGGTTTCCTACTGACGACAGTTCATTAATCGCGTTTTCTGTACCTGACACCACCTGCAGGTACTGCCTAATGCCACCCTCCAGACCTTACCGTCTCAGCTGCAAGAACCACATGGCCTTACTGATCTTGATTGCGGCCATACAGGTCCCCTTCGCGAACGCGGAGACGTGGATCGTTACTGACCGGAACCACCCAGTTCAGGCACCGGAACGTGTCCGGCTGATCCTCCTGGACGAATCAGAAAGGCTTGAGGCCAAGCTCTCTGAAGGACTGCCGGCTAATCAGCAACAAGCCATCGCAATCATGCAGCAACGCCTCAAGAGCAGCGATGCGCGGCGCTTGCAACGAGATCTGGCTTTAGCTCAACAAGATCTCGTAGACGCTTGGAGCATGGGGGTAACGAAGGTGCCTGCAGTGGTGGTCGACCGCAAGTTTGTTGTGTATGGGGAAACTAACGCTACGGCGGCTGAAAATCGCGTTGCCCAGTGGCGCGCCGCCGCCCAACATCAGAACGCATCTGGCCAGGGAGACGACCCGCGATGAACCTGCGAAAGCCTCGAGCGTGGGCAGCCTTGGCCTTGTCGATCTCAACCTGGCCGGCAGCAGCAGGCACGGTGACATCTGCCACCCTGGTCGCCTCAACCCTGTCGCCTGACTGCCTGGAGTACAAGGTGGTCGGAATCTGCTACTGGCTGCTCTGCACCCCGTTTGGATGCAAGGTAAAGACGTCGACAAAGGTTCGTCACTTCGTTCCAGACGCCGTGGTCTCAAGCTACTCGAATACCGGTGAAAACCCGTGGATTGAGGTCTCTTCATTGAGCTCATCAACTTCGTTCGCCCAGGATGGCGGTGACGGAACCACCAATCACAGCAACGAAGATAGCCTGGCTAAATTCAAAAACGCTGACGTCATAGGCCACCCCGGAGGAGCAACATTCAGTAAGTTTGCCAGCGCCTCGGGCTATGCCTGCCAGGGTGCAGCCACGCCCTACATGCCCTACCTGCTGAGCACTTTGGACACTGTCGCCTGGCGTTACGGCGTTCCAGAATCAGTGTATCCAGAAGCACTGATTCCCGGCCGTCGAGAGGTGGGTGGTCTGACGTCGGGGGACATGTGGGGAAGCGTCTACCCTCGCAGTGGTTTTATCCATCAAGCCGACGATTACAAGGCGGCATCCGTGATCGCGCAGCGTGCAGGTGACGTGGTCACTCGCAGCGGTCAGGTTCATGTCTATCAACCGCTTCTGGCACAGCCGCAACCAGGGTACTGGCCGGCAGGAGAATTGATCGAGACCGACGCCACCACCGGTAAGTGGCAAGAGCTCACGCCGACCCTCAGTCAAAGCTGCGCGGTATTTCCAAACCCCCAGCCCCGTGTGCAGGCGACCGATGGTGGTTACGCCTGGGCGTTATGGCGCCCGTATTCCTGCTGCAAGCGGGAAGGACAAACCTTTCTTGGCAGTACGGACTTTCAATGATGATCAAGAGGACTTCAACTATGCGCCGCGCTGCCTTTCTGACTATTGCATTCATGAGCACCCTGACAGCCCATAGTGCTCTCGCCGAAATCCCGGGAATCAATGCAAGCTCATCGGGCAGCGTGATCGGTGACGACGTGCTCTACAGCGTTGGAGGCGGCAACGCTGTGACGATGGGTACGGCGGGGAATATGGATAGCATCAGCATCGGCGGTGGCTGGAACAGCAACCTGGTCTGCGGAAACATGAGCATGAACAACACGCTCCAGAATCAGTTGAATGGAGCAACTTCCGGATTTCAGACGATCATGGGGTCGATGATCTCAAACGCTACCAGCGCCGTCTCATCACTACCAGGACTGATTATCCAGCGGGCTAACCCGGCTTTGTACAACCTGCTCACCAACGGCATTCTGCAGGGTCGTCTTGACTTCGACCGCTCCAAAGGCACTTGCCGTGCCATTGCTGACAAGATGCTCGATGTCGCCGGAGGACAGATGGGCTGGAACAAGATCGCCGAGGGCCAGGCTATGAGTCAGGCGGTGAAAAACGGGAACACAGATGCAGTCTCAGCCGTTGCACAGGTCGAAAAGCAGGGAGGGAATGACGGTATTACGTGGCTCGGAGGGAATAAGGCCGGCGGATCTGGCCAGCAACCTATCAAGGTCGTAGGCGACGTTACCCGAGCGGGATACAACTTGCTGAACGGACGCGGCGCTGCCGATACATCGTCCATTAGTCCTTCGGCCTGCAACAACGGCATGGTGTGTTCCACCTGGTCCTCGCCTCAGGCAGCTACCACGTTCGCCAACCGGGTACTGGGAGAGCAACAACAACGCACTTGTGAGGATTGCACCAAAACAACCTCCACTGCCGGCGTTGGCCTCACACCTCTCATACAGGAATCCTACGACTCCAAGCTCAAGGCGCTGCAGGAATTGATCTCGGGCAGCAAGGCCCTCACCTCAGAAAACTTGACTGCAGCGAGCAGCGATTCTCTGCCTGTTACCCGTGGAGTGGTCGAGGCACTCAGGACTGAGCACGACCAGGACATTCTCGCAAAACGTCTTGCTTCAGAGGTAGCGTTATCTGAGGTTCTCGGCAAAGCGCTACTGCTTCAGCGCACTATGTTCACCGGCAGCAAAGAACCGAACATTGCCGCCAACGATGTGGCCCTGCAGGCGGTCAGTCAGCAGAACAGCAGCCTGCAACAGGAAATTGACAACCTCAAGACCGAGTTGGATATGCGTCGCAGCTTGGCCAGCAACTCACCGACAGCCATCCTACAGAGGGCTCAGAGCCGGAAGGACAGCTCCAAAGGCATCTTTCAAGGAGATCCAACGCCCGACCGCCTCGATCAGCTGCAGAACCCTGCGAAAGGTAACTGATCATGAGTTCATTGCCGGTTGCCAAGGGATGGCTACGTAGGGGCGCAAAGGCGCTTGTATCGTTCACCTGGCCGGTCTTGCTGACCATTGTTCTGGCTGTGATTTTCATGACGGCCATCGTACATTTCTTTGGGGATGTTGAGCAGTTCAGGGAATGGCAAAAAGCACACTACAACTACATGCTGGCCTGGCGGCTGTCGCTTTATGCAGCGATAGGGCTCGGCTGGTACAGGCTAAGGCGCACCCTTAAACAGCGAGCATCAGACACAAATCTATTCCCCTCGGGGCTTCGTCGCTGCGAGGTCATGGCCATCTTCGTCATTCTCCTTTTCGAGCTTCGGCGCGCCGCCACTGTAGCGGGAGTTGACCTGCCATGATCTTGCACACGAATGACTACCTTGAGTATTACCTTACGTTGGTCGGATGGCTCATAAACGGCGGCATCTGGAACATGATCGAGGACAGCGGACTCTTCGCAGCCCCCTTTGCCGCCATTGTCATCAGCGAATGGCTCAGAGCCCGCGGTGAGGGAGCTGATGAGGGCAACAAGGGCGTCCTCTCGTTGGCCCGAGTAGAAAACCGGTTCTACACGGCAATCCTAGTCATCATCCTGGCTTGCATGCCTCTGGTAAACGTCAGCATTGATACCATCCAGTTCGACCGGAGCCGCTCAGAGCAATGCCAATACTCAATACCCAATCCAACTGATACAGGCTGGGAAACATCCTTCAGTACGCTGAACGGTAAAAGCGCCACAGTGCCCGTCTGGTGGCTGTTTGTGCATGCGATGTCCAAGGCAGCAACTGCGGCCTCAGTCGCAGCTATTCCCTGTGGAGTGGACTTGCAACAGGTCCGGATGGACGTCAACAAGGCCCGCATCAACGATCCGCTGCTTGCCCAGGAGGTCGCTGACTTCACGAACGATTGCTACGCACGTGCGCGCGCAAAGCTGTTCATGACCCAGCCTACCCTCAGCAATGATCAACTCAACGACGTCAACTGGATCGGTTCGCACTTCTTCCTGCAAACATCCGGCTATTACAGCGATGGCTTCTCTGGGTTAAGGTCACACACTCCCCGAACCAAATGGCCCTATGACGCAACCCGGGACGCGGGCCTGCCACAAACCACTGGTGGTGGTGGGTTTCCTACATGCACTCAATGGTGGTCGGATGGAAGCGTCGGTCTTAGAGCCAGGCTGCTGGAACAGGTCAGTCCAGATCTGCTGAGCAAGCTTGCTCAGTGGGCAAAATTCATGACCCCGACCGAAGTGAGCGACTCGGTCATCCGGGATCTGGTCTCTCCGAGGAAGCAGCAACTGACCCAGGGTCAGGTTTATTCAGACTATGGCGGTCAAGTCGGTGGCTCTGTGCTAAATGACTTCACACGCCTTGCAGCTACAGCTGGTCAGGCAGCAGGATCTCTTGTGATGTATCCAGCCATGGACAGTGTAAGGCAAGCAGCGCCCATGGTGATGGCCTTCCTGAAGATGGCTCTCATCATTTGCATTCCATTCGTGCTGGTAATCGGGATGTTCGATCTGAAGGTCGTGATGACGATTACTTTTGCTGCGTTCGCTTTGATCTTTGTCGACTTCTGGTTCCAGCTGGCCCGCTGGGTGGACAGCACGATTCTAGACGCCCTTTATGGAAACGGGCTCGGCAGCAACGTCCCCCACTCCAATTTTGACCCAGTGTTTGGGGCCAGCAATGCCCAAGGAGACTTACTGCTGGACTTTGTGATGGGCGCAATGTTTATAGCACTTCCGGGGTTTTGGGTAGTCGCGCTGGGCTGGAGCGGGATGCAACTTGGTTCACTCATGACAGGACTTACCATCGGCACCAACGGGGCTAAAGATGCAGGAGGTAAAGGCGCTGATGTCGCAATTGGAATCGCGAAGGGGAGAATTTAAAATCTTGAACGTGAGGCTGGTGTTGATCAGGTCCAATGATCAACACCGGGATCAATCTACGCGGACATCGTCTACGTATAGACCGCACCCTTCATACCCATCCTGCAGCTCAGCGTTGGAAGACTTCGTCTGCAAGGATCCGGCCCCTGAGATAGGTCCTCTACTGCCAGAGAGCAAAGCGAATGCAACAGACACCATTGCAAGCAAGCCTGCGGCGTAAAGAAGCCCCCATGCTGCGAATCCTACAGTGAGCACCATTGCTGAAGCGCGAGCGGCCCACTTTACTGGAGTCAAGATTGCATTAGGCACACCGGCTCGAACAAACGTGGTCCATATAGCTCTTTCAGTATGAAGAATCCCACCCACGCCTCGGCCGAGCGCATGCCCTACGCGCATTGCAGCACTACCGTTTTTGCCAGCGTTTGTGGTCATAGCCCACCCCTTGAACCAGTCATAGAACATATCGTTCTGACATCATTTATAGACCTATCCCATCTTATATTCAACCTACTTCCCCTTAGAAATCAACCTCCCGGCGAATAGCCGACCAACTGATACAACCCGTTCAGATGTTCGGTTCGACAGTGTCTTCGAATGAAATACTGTCACAGTAATCCAAGTGCATCCGCGCCTTGATCCCTAACTTTACTGGAGATTTCCGCCAATTTCTGCCTGCGGATAACGTCCGCTTTGGGTCGAAAGCTGCCTGCCACGAATGGCAGCTGGAGTCGATCGCGCTCTATAACGGCAGGCATAATTCGACCCTGAGATGCCCTTCGCGAAAGTCAGCTGCCGGCCAAAAGCGGCCATTCGACTTGGTTTCCGTTCTGATTGAAATACCATCGGTCTCAGCAGGTGCCCATGTATAGGCATGGCACCCGGAGGCCATCATGTTCGTCTCATCATTGAAGACCGATGTGACTACAGCTACCCTATTCCGTATAGGCATAGATATCCGGGCTAGATAACGCCTTCTTTTTCCGTCCACCACCACTAAATGTTACAACTCGGATAGCCTAACTATCATTTTATAAGCGTCTTCACGAGCAATGGGGATTACTGATCGATGAAGGATGATTCCTTCAATCAAAGCGTCTAGCGCGACTGCTGACAAAGGGGAGAAATAGAGTTCGAGTGAAACTCTGATTTCGAGCATCCAGTCTCTCATAACATTCTTCATGACAGGGTTACGGCCCGCAAAAATATAGAGTTCGCAAGTCAGTTGGATCGTTCTAGTGCCGAATGTGGATCTTTCAAAGATTACATCCACTATCGCATGGCAAGCGTCTTCTTTAGTCTTTGCTTTTCGAATTGCTGCTGCAAATCGAGTAGATACGCATTGAGCCAACAGCTGAAATGCCTCTAGCAGCAGCTCCTGCATGCTCGGAAAATAGTGTGTAAGTGAACCGAGAGGCACGCCCGACAGTTCGGAAATTTTTCGGTACGTTGTGCATGCAACCCCGTGCAGCTCGATGCAGTCTAGGGTTGCGTTGAGGATATGCTCCCTACGATGAGGGTCTTGCCGCCAAGTCTTCCGTTTCTCGTTCGTCATGCATGCTCCTATCTCAGCCAGCTGACATTAGCATAGGACGTAAAATCGTACAACTGTACGATTTCATTGACCTTGATTAGCGCTCACAGTAGGATAGAAACCGTACATCTGTACGGTTTCTAGTGCTCAGCATGAGACCGAGCCTAATAGCTGCTGCATAGGAAATTTTCGGATGAACAAATTGACCGGTGTTGTTGATGGTTTTTTGTATGACGCAAATTTCGACGAATCTCTTATTAGTTTGAGGTAGAAGACGAAGGCACTATGCGCTCAGTTCAACGCCACAGCGCAAGATGAAGACCTTGCTAGGTCAGAACCCATCAATGCTACTGGTCGTGGGGACAGGTGATCTCTCTTGGCACAGGGAGGCTGCGCGCTGACTCGTATCGGCTAAGATTCCGGAGAAAAATTCGGCTACTCACCGGGCGTCTACACTGTCGAGCGCTACATCCCTGAGAAATGGGCATAGCTCTCAAGATCGGATGCGTCAGCAAAATTCTTATTATCGGTCTGCGACATATGTTACAGGCACGGTGTGCGTTTGCTAACAACAGGCTTTATTAGATGAATAGTACGGAACAAGCTTTTTTTACCTCTAATACGCTACCTGCTTCCAGATATGCATTCTTCCTGGCCGGATGTGGCATGGGCGCATGGGCACCTTTGGTTCCATTTGCTAAGGAAAGGGCGCAGATAGGTGAGGCGGAACTTGGTCTGCTGCTTCTGGGCCTTGGGACGGGAGCAATGTGCATGATGCCGTTTGTGGCCCGTTTAGCAAACCGAGTTGGCTGCAGAAGTACTGTCTATCTTGCAAGCGCTTTTACCGCTATTGGCTTGGTTGGCCTGGCAACAGCCACTTCATATTGGGTGCTCTTGGCTTTTCTGCTTCTGTTTGGGGCCGCCATCGCTACAGCCGATGTAAACATGAACCTTCAAGGCTCGCTTGTTGAGCGCCACCACGGCAAGCAGATGATGTCTGGCTTTCATGGGCTGTTCAGCGTCGGAAATATTTTCAGCGCGGGCACGATAAGCTTGCTGCTTTGGCTTGGCCTCAATCCCGTCCAGTCAATCGTTATTTTGGCTCTTGGATTGGGCGCGGCGCTCTTGTCTTTTGGTCGTCACATGCTCCCGTTCGCGGAGCTGGAGGGAGCGCCGGCCAAAAAGAAGCCAACCAAGCTGGTGTTGCTGCTGGGGGCGCTGTGCTTCATCGCTTTTCTGGTTGAAGGTTCAATGCTCGATTGGAGTGCCGTCTATCTCACTTCGAATCGGGACATGGAGCCTAATATTGCGGGCATCGGTTACGCCGCGTTTTCCGTGACCATGGCAGTAGGGAGACTGTCAGGCGATTGGATCGTAAGCAAGCTCGGATCGCGAGCAGTGCTACTGGCAGGAAGTGTATTGGCGATGGGAGGCATGGCGTTGGCGGTGGGCATCGACCATTGGATAGTTTCGGTTTTGGGGTTCGTACTCGTCGGATTAGGGATCTCGAATCTCGTTCCGATATTTTGCTCCAAGGCCGGGCATCAGACTGTTATGCCCGTCGCTCAAGCTCTGGCAATCATCAATGCGATCGGCTACCTAGGCATACTGATGGGCCCGGCTGCAATTGGATTTATCGCTCATGCTACGTCCCTAAGCTTCTCTTTGCTGTTCACCTCTGCGTTACTGATCCTCGTCCTCTGCAGCGCCAAGTTCGCATCATACAAATAGCGCTGGGCCTGGCAGGTGGTCGTCATCTCGGGGCTCAGGTGGCGATCACCTTTCATCTCCCTAGATTACCCTGCTGCCGCGCTGGAGGGGGCGGAGATTCTCTCGCCTTGAGACTTTCCCACTCCATAAGCGCCCAGCGTAGAAGTAGCAGTGTAAGCGTCCAATAAAGTCACCTGCCGGCTCCAACCACAGGGGCGATGTGTCCAGCTCAAAAGTAGGAAGACGCTATCGCCCTAATCTCAGGATCTCTATGCAGGGTTGACAGTACGCTTCGATAATATTGACAGCCTGCATGGCCTTCTAGTTTCGACAATCAGATAGGAGTTTCACCCAACTGCCACGACTTACCATTAAATGGATGGCCTGCTGGAACACGTCCTTTGGCATTGTAAGTTTGAATCCAGCCAGGATATGACGGCGCGGGACGGCTTACCTCCTCAAGTTTCAACATGTCGTCATTTTCCAGTACCAATTCCATCGCCGCCAGATTGTCAGCAAGTTGGACTGAACTCTTGACGCCGGAGATGACGCTGGTGACCTGTGGCTGTGCTAGAAGCCAAGCGAGGGCGACCTGCGCAGCACTCGTAGTGTGACGGATCGCGATAGCCTTCAACACTTCGATAACATCGAATGCCCTAGATTCGTCCACCGGAGGGAACTGAATCGTGGCGCGCCGCGAATTAGGATCGGACGAGCCGGTGCGATCAAACTTGCCGGAAAGTAAACCTCCTGCTAACGGACTCCAGCACAAAAGGCCGAGCTTCTGATCGTCGATTGCGGGAATTAACTCTCGCTCGATATCACGAGCCGCCAGTGAATAGAAGGATTGGATGGATGCAAAGCGCGCAAAGTTATTGCGCTCGGAAATACCCATGGCCTTCATCAACTGCCAAGCCGCGAAATTAGAGCATCCGATATATCGCACTTTGCCCTGGCGAACGAGATCGTCGAGTGTACGCATGACGTCTTCCAACGGGACGAGTGGATCAAAATTATGAATCTGGTAAAGATCAATATGGTCTGTTTGCAAACGTTTTAGGCTTCCCTCGACGGCTTCCATCAAGTGAAGACGCGATTGTCCGATTTGATTGGGCCCAGATCCCATCCGGCCGCTGGCTTTGGTCGCCAGCACCACGTCGTGCCGGTGCCCTTTTAATGCTGCAGCCAGCCTTTGTTCCGATGCGCCGCCCCCGTAGACGTCGGCCGTATCAATAAAGTTGATCCCGGCCGCAAGCGCATCGCCCACGATTGTGTTGGTTTCGTTCTGTGACAGCCGCCCAATGGCGGTCGTGACGGCGTTTTCACTGCCCCCAAACGTCATCGCACCGAGGCAAAGACGCGATACGAAAACACCTGTATTGCCAAGCTGAACATATTTCATATTTCCTCCGGTTATCTGCTTCGTAGCTTTGCAGGATTCACCCGCCCGATCCATAATCAACACGACGTAATTCCTATTAGATCGTTCGGAGGCGCTGTGGATCCTCTCTCAGATGTGCTCTCGCTGCTCAAGGTAGAAAGCGTCCTTTCGGCGCGTTTTGAAGGGTGCGGCTCTTGGGCAATGCGTTTTCCTGCTTATCGCCATATAAAATTCGGTGCCGTGGTAGAGGGATCGTTTTGGCTATGGTGTGAAGAATCGATGACACCGTCAAAATTTGAACGTGGCGATTTCTATCTGCTAACCAATGGTTCGCCGTACTGCACCGCGAGTGATTTGACAAGAAGGCCGGAAGACGGACGCCAGATTTTTACTGCCAACAAAGGAGCAGATGGCGTGGTTCGCTATGGTCAGGGGATAGACAAAGTGGTCGTCACAGGGGGGCGGTTTACGTTTGACGATGACGTCAGCCATCTCTTACTCAGCCAGCTACCTCCTCTGATTCGTCTCCCCTCAACAGCGCCATACTCCACATCACTTAAAGCAGTTCTTGATCTTCTCGCTGACGAGACCGAGACAATTCGACCGGGTGACGCAATATCGGCAACCAGCATTGCCAACATCGTTTTAGTTCACACTCTGCGAGCTCATATTGCGGCTATGCCATTCACTACCGGCTGGTTTGGTGCTGTTAGAGACAAACAAATAGGAGCCGCCCTTTCGCTCATGCACGGCGATATCGCCAAACGTTGGACGGTGGATGATCTTGCGTCCACGATCGGGATGTCACGAACCATCTTTGCTCAGCGCTTCAAGAAATTTGTTGGCTTCGCACCACTTTATTATCTGCTGCGCTGGAGAATGACCGTTGCCGGGCAGGAGTTAAAGAAAGGAAAAAGCCTTTCGAAGGTAGCAGAAAGCGTTGGTTACAGTTCTGAAACTGCGTTTAACTCCGCGTTCAAACGAATAACAGGTGAAAGCCCTGGAAGATATCGCGCAGGCGCCAAGCCGAACTCCCGCTAAATGCCAGCACTTCGAAGCTGTTCAAAATACTCCGCTTTTAGGTGGATACCATCGTCCGTATGACCGGTATCTGGGGGACTTTGCCGGAGGGAAACAACTTGCGCAGATCAGGCAGGCGTCCACCGATGCGGTAGCAACTGTTCGATCTCGCTAGCCCGCTGCGTCGGCAACCGCGTCAGCACGTCCTTGAGATAAGCATACGGATCATGCCCGTTGATGCGCGCCGACTGGATCAAACTCATGATCGCCGCCGCCCGCTTGCCGCTGCGCAGCGATCCCGCAAACAACCAGTTAGAACGCCCAAGCGCCCACGGCCGGATCAAGTTCTCGATCTGGTTGTTGTCGATGGGCACGGCACCATCTTCCAGGTAGCGCGTCAGCGCTACCCAGCGTTTGAGGCTGTAATCCAGAGCCTTCGCCGTGGCCGAACCCTCGGGCACAAGTTCACGCTGAGCCAGCATCCACTCATGCAGTTTTTCAACGATGGGCACCGCCGTTTCCTGGCGTAATCGCCAACGGTCTTCTTCGCTCATTTCCTTGGCGTGCCGCTCGACTTCGTAGAGCCCGCCAATCGAGTGAAGCGCGTGCTCCGCCAACTGGCTTTTATTGGCTACATGCAGGTCGAAGAACTTGCGGCGCGCATGGGCCATGCAACCGATTTCGGTGATGCCCAGCTCGAAGCTGGCCTTGTAGCCGGCGAAGTCGTCACAGACCAGCTTGCCGTTCCAGGTGCCCAGGAAGTTACGCGCATGTTCGCCGGCACGGCTGGGGCTGAAGTCGTAGACCACAGCTTTGAGTGCCGAAAACGATGTAGAGCTGTAGGCCCAAACGTAAGCGCGGTGGGTTTTCTTCTCGCCGGGCGCCAGCATTTGTACCGGCGTTTCATCGGCGTGAATTACGCGCTGGGCTAGAACCACTTCGCGCAGCGCATCGACCAAGGGCTGAAGCTGCAAGCCGGTTTGACCTACCCATTGCGCCAGCGTCGAGCGCGGGATGGCTAGGCCGGCACGGCCGAAGATCTTTTCCTGTCGATAGAGCGGCAGGTGGTCGGCGAATTTGGCGACCATCACGTGCGCCAGCAGGCCGGCAGTGGGGATGCCCTTGTCGATCACCTGCGGCGGCACCGGGGCCTGAATCAGTGTTTCGCACTTCCGACAGGCCCATTTTCCACGCACATGCTGTTCGACGGTGAACACGCCCGGCGTGTAGTCCAGCTTCTCGCTGACGTCTTCACCGATGCGCTGAAGCTGGCAGCCGCAAGCGCACTGAGTGTTGTCCGGCTCGTGATGGATCACAGTGCGCGGGAACTGCGGCGGCAACGGCGCACGCTTGGGTTGCTGGCGTGGTTCTGCCTGTGCGGGAGTGGGATGAAGTGCTTTTAACTCGGCCTCGATGGCTTCGAGGTCGGTATTGAGCAGGTCATCGAGCAAGCTGCCTTGCGCCGGGCTGATCTGCTCGCTGCGCTTGGCGAACTTGTGGCGTTTAAGGATGGCGATCTCGTGAGTGAGCTGCTCGATGATCGTTTCGTCGCGATGGATCTTTCGGCCCATAGTGTCGACCTTGGACATCAACTGCGCAGCCAGCGTGCGCAGTTGTTCGGGGCTCATTTGGTCGAGATCGGGCAAGGAAGTCATGGTGTGGATTTTACCAAAGCAGCCCGACTGCTTCAGCTAAAAGGCAGCATTTAAAGCAATGTAATTGCGCCGCCCGCACCGACTCGTTGCCAGGGTAATCCAAGTACCAGCGCCTGGAGTTGTTCTGGGTCGAGTTCGACCTCCGTTCCACGATGGAGGCCTGGCCAATGAAACTTACCTTGGTTCAACCTGCGCGCCGCCAACCAGATACCAACGCCGTCGTGCACCAGCACTTTCATGCGGTTGGCCCGGCGGTTGGCAAAGAGGTAAGCGCAGTGCGGCTTTGCCGCACCGAATACCGCGACCACTCTGGCCAATGCGGTCTCAGTGCCGGCACGCATGTCCATGGGCTCGGTGGCGAGCCAGATGGCATCGATGCGAATCACTGGGCTAGGCCACTGATAAATCGTGCGCAGCCGTCCGGATCCGAGGATGGCCATTTTACGGTGATGGATTTATCGCCCAGAGACAGCGAGATGATCGCCATCTCTTCTATTGCGCGTCTTGGGGGCGTTTTTACGGGAACGAAGGCCGGCAGGGTGGCGGGTAATCGATCCCGGTAAGTCGGTAGCCACTTGCGGATCACATTGGCGTTGATGCCGTGATGAATGGCTACGCTGGAAATCGTCGCTCCAGGTTGCAGGCACTCCTGGACGACTTGGGCTTTGAACGATTTGGGATAAGAGCTACGTTGGCGCATGAAAATCCTGGAGATAAGGGCGATGGTGTCCGCTAAAAATACGCGGACACCATCGCCCTTGATACTGGGATTCTGAAGGTGTGTTCGCCGGGCGCTTACGTAGCAGTAACCGTCCGGGCAAGTCATCTAGCGTAGCTGGCTCTATTGTTTTACGAGATTGCGCAACGATGAAGCTCAGCCCTCAATGTCGATCAGGGACTGCCGGGCATCATCACCCCAGTCAGACCCGATCAAAGCACTTTCTCGTGCTATCAACAATTGAAACGCTTGAGATTCCTTTCAAGCGTTGCTGGATAACTTAAACTTGCCGACTACGCTGCGAAGTTCATTAGCGAGCAATGAAAGCTCGTCAGCCGTTACGGCGTTGTTCTCTACGCCTTCCATGACGATTAAGCTGCTGTTTCGAATGCCGATGACGTTGCGATTGATATCCTCTGAGACCGAATGTTGCTGCACCGCCGCACTTGCAATCTGAGTGTTCATGCCCACAATTCCGTCTACTGCTTCATTGATCTGGTTCAGGCTGCCAGACGCTTGGCTCGCTGCCTGAATGCATTCCCTAGCTCGGGTTTGCCCAGCTTTCATCTGTTGAACAGCGGCATCAGTAGCGCCTTGCAACTGTTGGATGATCCGTCGAATTTCTTCTGTGGAGTTTTGTGTGCGCGAGGCCAGAGTCCGCACTTCGTCAGCCACGACCGCGAAACCACGGCCTTGCTCGCCAGCTCGCGCCGCCTCGATGGCCGCGTTAAGGGCCAGCAGGTTAGTCTGATCCGCGATGGTACTGATGACCTCGATGACACCACCGATTTCTTTGCTGTGTGTCGCTAACGCTTCGACTTTGCTTGCACTGAGCTCCACTTCGTTGGCCAACGCCTCAATAGCGGCACTTGTTTCAATCATAACTTTCAAGCCGTCGTTAGACGCACTGCTTGCAGATTCAGCGGCACGTGCTGCACCCTCGGTATTCTGGGCCACGTCGGCAACGCTCGCGGTCATTTCGTTGATGGCAGTAGCAACCTGCTCGGTTTCAGCCTGTTGTGAGTTCATTGAGGCTTTGGCTTGGCCTATGGAGATCTCTAGTCGCTTTGCCGCATCTGAGACTGAATGCGAGCTACGCTCCACCTGGCTCAGTGAGCCAGAGAAGGCCGTTACCATGCGGTTAAGTCCCTCGCCTACATCACCGATTTCATCGTGGCTGTTGATTCGGACGCGCGCGCTCAGATCGCCTTGAGCAATACGTGCCGTCACAGCTAGGAGCTCATCAACCCCAATCCGCAGAGCCTTGTAGATGCCGACGAACGCATAGAGCAGCAGTATCGCAATGGCGATAAATAGCTCAGTGCCGAAAGTACGCTCATTACTCAGTGTATTCAGACGCTCATCAATTCGAATTCGCAGCGATTCCTGCATCTGATCCTGAGCTTTGTAAAACTGAGCAACGGCGGCGTTTCCACGCTCGCCCAAGGTGTTGGCATTCACGTTTGAGCGCTTGCTCGGATCAAGGTAGTCCACCAGGTCTTTACGCAGATTTTCCAGGTCGGTAATAGCTGTTGTTACAGACGGCTGAACTACACCAGATAATTTAGGCTCTTCTCGGCGAAGCAGGGAAAGGCTCTGCTGCAACTCTTGACGCATTAGCAGCTCCTGTTTCAACAAAGTCTGGGCAAAAATACGAGTGGTGTCGTCCAGAGGACGGTCAGCGCTAAAACCGCTGGCCAGACCGCGAATCTGTCCGACCAGATTTATTTGCCGAGGTAGACGTATAGAGCTTAGATCGATGAGGTACAACGAACCTGCTTCTTCGTCCAAAATCATGCCGGAAGTGGCCGTAATGTAGTAAACGAAATTCATTAGGTCGGTTAACTGGTCGTTCCACGCGGAAAAGATCACCAAAGGTGCTTCGCCTGCTTTGGCGCGTTCAACCAGCTGCACACTAGCGGTACGCAACGTCTGAACTCGGTCTGTCGTTGCCAGTTGGGTGCTAAATTTTGCGTCCTGCGCAGCAAGAGTCGCATAGGCATCGTTAAGCTTTTCAGCATTGCGTGCTGCATTGGCTACTGCGTTGGTGTCACCGCTGAGCATGCCGTGTGTCAGCGCCCTCTGAATCATGGTTAGACGCAGGATAGGGGTGACGTCCAACAAGTATTGTTGACCCACCTGTTCATGCTTGATGCCCGTGATGCTCGTGTTCAGTGAAAGCATCACCCGGGTGCCTAGCAGGAGCAGAGGAATCAGGACAATAAATCCCAAAATTGCGAATTTCATGGGGAATCGAACACGGTTGGTAACGAACAGGGCAGGCGCTAATAAATTCATCGGGTTCTCGATCACTCAAGGTCTGTGAGTGCTTTCTTAGGCGTTAAAAAGTGCCCATCTCTCATTTATGGTTATGAGGTAATGAAAGCATTCCAAGAGATCTTCCTCAAAAGCCGCTTACTCTCCTTTGTTACAGGATCGAATTGCCGCGCTTCTCTTGGTACGAAAACTATCGGCTGAACCGGGCGAAGCTGTAGGGAGGAATGCATGGATAACCAGCATAAAGGCTAAGTAGACCGGTAATGGCACCAGTTGGAGGTGCGTCCGGGCATCCCGTCTTGCGCAACTAAACCGGTCGCCACCTATGCGGTAGTAGCTCCGCAATCTCACTTGCCCGCTGCGTCGGCAGGCGCGTGAGGACGTCCTTCAAATAAGCATACGGATCATGGCCGTTGAGTCGCGCCGATTGGATCAAACTCATGATCGCCGCTGCACGTTTACCGCTGCGTAACGATCCCGCGAACAGCCAGTTCGAACGCCCAAGAGCCCACGGCCGGATTTGATTCTCGCACCAGTTATTATCGATGGGCACGGCACCGTCATCGAGATAGCGCGTCAGCGCTATCCAGCGTTTGAGACTGTAATCCAGCGCCTTGGCGATGGCCGAACCCTCAGGCACAAGCTGTCTTTGGGCGATCATCCAGGTATGAAGTGCGTCGGCGATTGGCGCTGCTTTTTCCTGCCGTATTCGCTGCCGATCACCCGGCTCCAGCTCTCGGACTTCTCGTTCAGCTTCGTACAAGGCCGCGATGTAGTTCAGCGCTTTTTCGGCGACCTGGCTCTTGTTGGTCGCGTGCAAGTCGAAGAACTTCCGGCGGGCATGGGCCATGCAGCCGATCTCCGTAACGCCCAGTTCAAAGCCTGCCTTGTAGCCGGCAAAGTCATCGCAGACCAGCTTGCCGTTCCAACTGCCCAAGAAGGCTCGGGCATGTTCGCCAGCGCGGCTCGGGCTGAAGTCGTAAACGACCGCCGCCAGGTTGGAGAACTGACTGGTGGCATAGGCCCAGACGTAAGCGCGATGAGTTTTTTTCGCACCAGGCGTCAGCATTTGTACCGGCGTCTCGTCGGCGTGAACGACGTCGTGCGTCAGCACGGCTTCGCGCAGCGCATCAACCAGCGGCTGTAATTGCACGCCGCAGTTGCCCACCCACTGCGCCAAGGTCGAACGGGCGATGGGCAGCCCGGCGCGGCCGAAGATTTTCTCTTGGCGATACAGCGGCAGATGGTCGGCAAACTTGGCCACCATGATGTGGGCCAGCAGGCCTGCGGTCGGGACGCCTTTGTCGATGACGTGCGCCGGTACCGGCGCCTGGATCAGTGTTTCGCACTGTTCGCAGGCCCACTTTCCAAGGATGTGGCGTTCGACTGTGAACACGCCGGGCGTGTAGTCGAGCTTTTCGCTGGCGTCTTCGCCGATGCGCTTGAGTGCGCAGCCGCACTGGCAGTGGCTGTTGTCCGGTTCGTGATGGATCAGTGTGCGAGGAAACTGCGGTGGCAGCGGTGCGCGCTTGGGTTGCTGGCGCACTTTGGCTTCGACAGGTGCCGGTTGCAGCGCCTCAAACTCGGCTTCGATAGCGGCGATATCCGTATCGATCAAGTCGTCGAGCAGGCTGGCTTGATCCGGGCTCAACTGCTCGCTGCGCTTGGCAAACTTGAAGCGTTTGAGCAGCGCGATCTCGTGGGCCAGCTTCTCGTTGACCGATTTGTGATGAGTGATTTGCTTGTCCATCGTCTCGACGCGCTGGATCAACTGCGCCGCCAAGGCACGCAGTTCTTCAGGGTTTAATTGATCGAGATTCGGATGCGAAGTCATGCCGCCGATTTTGCCAGAGAGGGCTAGTGGCGGCGATAGACTGATGGGCCAATTGCGCTGGCAAGCAGGCCATGGCAGGCGAATTAGAGCACCGTGATGGCTCCTCCGGAACCGACGCGTTGCCAAGGCAAGCCGAGCACCAAGGCTTGAAGTTGCTCTGCATCCAACTCGACTTCAGAGCCGTGCCGCACGCCCGGCCAAAAAAAACGTCCTTGATTCAAGCGCCGGGCAGCAAGCCAAATCCCCAAGCCATCATGCACCAGCACTTTCATGCGATTGGCACGACGGTTGGCAAACAGATAAGCACAGTGCGGCTTCGCCGCACCGAACACCGCCACGACCCGCGCCAGCGCAGTTTCAGTGCCTGCGCGCATGTCCATGGGCTCGGTGGCAAGCCAGATGGAGTCGATGCGGATCATCGCAGCAGGTCTCGCAGGAAAGCAGAACACGCCGCTGCATTTTCTGCCGGCCAACTCACCACGACTACGCCTTTTGAATGCGGCACTTCGATTCGGATCGTGGCAGGAAGGGCCTGATGCATCGGCACCGGCGGCGATGTCTTGACCGGGATGAAGGCGGTTTGAAGTGTCAGGTTTTTCTGTGCATGCACCCGAATCCATTTATGGACGAGGTTTGCATTGAGGTTGTGGGTCAAGGCGACATTGGCAATTGAAGTGTCAGGTTGGGCGCACTCAGCAATGACCTGGGCCTTGAAGGACTTGGAATAGGAACGGCGTTCTTGTGGCATGGGCGTCCGCTTAAAAAGGCTAAAAATGGTGTCCACCTATATTTGGGTGGACACCATCGCCTCAAGCGACGGTGTCAGGAAGGTGTGTTGCCCGGACGGTTACAAGTAGCACTCAATCCTTGTAGAAGAAATATCCAGCGAGCATCTTCCTCACCGGCGTACTCGGCGCCTTCACTTGTTCTATACCACTTCGCTACAAGCTATATGGATGTCTACGCACCGTAAGCGTCTGCCGAAATCACCTCGCACTGCTCAGGCAAATACGCTTGAAAGGATAGGCGGGGGATCTCGCTACGCCTCGGTAACGTGTGAACGGTAAGTCTACAAAAAGGATCTGCAAATGCTCATTGGCAAGGCGATGCTTGTTGATCCCCTTCGTAGAGATTTTAGGCTCCGAGTTAGCTCGCCAGTCATGGCGTTCATGGTTGCCAATGCTTTCTAACTAAATTATCGTAGGTCTCTCTGGGTACCGCTGACATAACGTTCTTGGTAAGGCATTCGGTATAAATGTCTTCCTTGGGGACAGCTATGCCATACCGAACCCTATGGTCTATCGCGCTTTTACTGGTCACCGCTGTCTGGGGCTGGAGCTTTGTAGCTAAGCACGAAACGTTGGCAATCATGGCTCCATCCACGCTGAACGCATGGATGTTCACCTTAGCGGCTCTAGCGCTTCTTCCATTTTCAATCCGCTCATTTCGACATCTGAAACCGCGAGACTGGGCGAATGCAGTATTTGCTGGAATAGTCCTATTCGCCGCGTTCTCACTGCAGACCTCAGGAACAGCCCTCACAACGCCCTCCAATGCCGGGTTCATCACCGGCTTGTGCACAGTTTTCACTCCATTGTTTGTTTATCTCATAGGAAGAGGACGCCCAAGTCCTAAACAGGCAGCAGGAACAGTGATTGCCGTACTTGGGCTCGCTTTACTGAGCCTTGACGGATTCGCGCTGCACTACGGTGATCTATTGATTTTGGGGTGTGCTGCATGCTTCGCATTACACATCGTTATTGTCTCAACGTTCGCAACACACGCCAATTCCATGGCGTCAACTTCAATCCAGCTAGGGCTGGTTGGCACGCTTTCTTTGATATGGAGCTTGGCCGGTAACCAGTTTTCTATTCCCAGCGCGCTCCCTACGACAGTTACCATCCTTTCGCTCGCGCTGTTCGCTACTGCCTTGGCTTACGCCATTCAAAATCGAGCTCAGGCTGTGCTTTCCCCTGAAAAGGTCGCCCTGATACTTATTTGCGAACCTGTGTTTAGTGGGGCTTTTGGTTATTTTCTCGCTGGAGATCGTTTACCCCCTGAAAGACTCGCAGGGGCGGCGCTAATCATTCTGGGCATTGCAGTCACGGAGCTCAGAATCACGCGTACGGAAGGAGGGACAAACCGTCCTGCCGGACGGCGCGCAGATGGCTAGCGATCGGAGGCAAGCGGGGCGAGCAACCCGACCAAACGAACCTTAGAGTTAACATAGAGCTGCGAGTCGCGAAGCAGCCTCTCGTGCTTACCGGAGGCAGACGCGATGACACGTGCACCGCTCGCCTTTGGCTTGCCCGCCGTAGAAGAGTATTGCCATCCTGAACCGGATTCGCTTGATGTCTCGGTTGAGGCTGTAATCGCTTTTGAAATTTAAATTATTGAGTACACATGATGCAGTTTAGCGAAAGTAGCGATATAACGCTGGTGGTCACCAGTTGCGGACGGTTCGATCTGCTGACGCGCACGCTTGAAACGTTTGACCAGTTCAACTCCGCACCGATTCGCACCGTGCTGATCACCGAAGACTCCGGGGATGCCCAGGTTGAAGCTTGCATCCCCGAGCACTGGCGCCCCTTCACCCGCTTCATCATAAACAACCCGAAACTCGGACAAATGCGCTCGGTGGATGCCGCTTATGCACTGATTGAAACGTCATGGGTGTTCCACTGCGAGGACGACTGGGATTTTTACCGCCCAGGTTTTGTCGAAGAGTCCATGACTCTGCTGGAAAACGACCGTCAGGCATTGCAAGTCTGGCTGCGCAGCTACAACCATGATCTTCGGGTGCACAGCCCCTACTTATTCCTCAATGACCGGGATGTTTTGAAGGGCATCGCCTTCTACAAGCTGGGCTCGCACAAGCCCGAGTGGCAGGGTTTTTCATTCAATCCTGGCCTGCGGCGCCTTGCTGACTATAAAGAACATGCTCCCTATGCCGCACACAGCGGCGAAAAGAAGCTGGCGGGCATTTATGCAGCGCAAAACCGTTACGCGTTGATTCTGGAAAACGACGCGGTCTTGCACACCGGCTTCGACAACCACGTCGAGCTCCCTCAGGAACGCGTTAACAAGCAGCGTCGTAAGCTTCGTGATCGCATTAAATTGCTCGCGGTACTGGTTGTCGGGGTAATTGTAGGTTGGGCTTTCAGTGATGTTGGCTAACACGCTGAACACATACTCGGGCAAACATCGCCGCTTGCTTCAGCGCAGCTTTGGTTGCCTGTATTTTGAGCTAAATCCTTTGGGATTCGGCCAAGTCCACCAATAACCTAGTTTTACGCATTTATTGCTTTGCCAGGGCAGGTCATCTGATATCTCCGTCGATGGAGGTTTGCATGACCCTGCGCAAGAAGGGCCGCAGTCGGCCAAGGGCTGTCATCCGTGAGTGTCCGCTATGGGTCGACTCCTGCCGGTCAAGGCGCGCCCATTGCGCGGGTCAGATCCGATGCAAACAATTGGTCAAGTCGAATGCAAATTGGTGGTCAAGTCCATGCGATTACGCACTTTACAGAGCTACTAGAGACTTTTCACCTCCCACAGCTCATCGAGCCTGGTCGTATAACTTTGACTCATCAGCTCGCGACGCATAGCCCACTCCGGATTGGAAGGAACACTCCCAGCTCGTAAAGTCCCTCTGCCCCAGCGTGTATTGATCTCGTCCAGGACTCCCATCACCTTCTCCGAAGATGCCGGCTGCGAAGCAGCGAACATGTCATCCGTAAATTCGCCAGGCTGTCTCAGATCCAGCAACAGAACCTCAGCTTTGCTGTACTTAAACCCCGGTCGAAACAAACGATCCACTGCATCAGTCGCCGCCCTGGTCATCAAGCGCACGTCGTTGGTGGGGTATGGCAATTCAACCAAAGCGCCGTTGGCGTACTTGGCTTCTTCCGGATTGAACATGCCGGTACGGATGCTGACTCGGATCTTCTTGCACAGCGAGTTTTGAGAACGGAGCTTCTCGGCCGCACGCTGAGTGTAGGTGGCCACCGCCTCTTTGATAGGCTGAATGGTGGTTAGCCGTTTGCCGAACATTCGGCTGCAACAGATCTCCTGCTTGGGTGGCGCAGCTTCCCCCAGCTCCAGGCACGAAGTACCTGCCAGCTCACGTGCGGTCTTTTCAATGACCACGCTGAACCGGTCGCGCAGAGTACGCGGGTCGGCGGTTGCAAGGTCCATTGCGGTGCGGATGTTCATAGCCTCCAGGTGGGCATTCATCTTCTTCCCTACCCCCCAGACCTCTGAGACCGCCGTATTACGCAGTACCCAGTTGCGGTTATGCAGGTCGCAAATGTCTACAACACCGCCTGTATGGGATAGCAGTCGCTTAGCAGTGTGGTTTGCCAGCTTGGCGAGCGTTTTCGTAGGACCGATACCCACACCCACAGGAATGCCAGTGCATTTAAGAATGTTCGCCCGGATGCGTCGACCGAAAGCTGTTAGATCTCCGGGGATCCCAGTGAGGTCTGCAAACGCCTCATCAATGCTGTAGACCTCAGAGGCTGGCACCATCGACTCGATGATCGACATGACACGTTCGCTCATGTCGCCGTATAGGCCGTAATTGCTGCTGAAAACCTTGATCCCGTTGCGGCGCAGCAGTTCTTTGATCTGGAAATAGGGCGCGCCCATTTTTACAAACGGCTTGGCATCGTAACTTCGAGCTATGACACAACCGTCGTTATTGCTGAGTACCACGATGGGCGTCTTCTCCAGATCCGGACGAAAAACACGCTCGCAGCTGGCATAGAAGCAATTGCAATCGATAAGCGCGAAAATAGGCTCATGCTTTTGCATGACGGCGCATGCTGTAGTTCACTACGCCCCAGATGACGAGGTTGTCACCCTCAAGGATGTGCTTGGACGGGTAGGCACTATTTTCGGATTGAAGTTTGACAACCCCATCCATCATGAAGAGCCGCTTGCAAATCGGTTCCGAATTGTTAAGCGCTGCCACGACGATCTCTCCATGCTCGGCAGTGCGACTGCGATCGACGACGATCAGATCCTTATCAAAAATACCTGCCCCAATCATGCTGTCTCCGAGAATTTTCGCCAGGTACACATGCGGTGCCCGTACCTCGGCCAACTCGTCCAGGGACACGTGCTTCTCGATGTAATCGACAGCGGGAGAAGCAAACCCAGCTGGCACCTGAAATGAGTAGAGCGGTAGCTTGATACCCCCTTCAGACAACGGACCAAGAATGACTACGCTCATGATGAAGACCTTTCTATAAAGTTAGCTGTATAGATATACAGTTAACTCTCTGGCCAGCGCGCGGTCAATCTTACTGAAAGGCATTTTCGACGAGTGACATTAGGGGTGACATCATGTGCGGACGCTACTCGATCTACGAATCCATGGACCACTACCTCAAGGAGCTTGCCCCAGAGCAGATCGTGATCAATGGGAACGACCTCCTGCCCATAGAGCGCTACAACGTGGCTCCTAGCACTCGGGTTGAGATCATCCGTCCCACCGAGGAGGGTCTGAGTGTCGACAAGGTTCGGTGGGGGTGGGAGCCTTTCTGGGCGAAAGGCAAACGACCAGCCCCAATCAACGCTCGAGTCGAAACCGTAATGACGGGAAAGTTCTTCAAAGAGCTCTGGCCTACCGGACGGGCAGTTGCCCCAGCGAACGGTTGGTTTGAATGGGTGAAGGACCCGGATGACCCCAAGAAAAAGCAGCCCTACTTCATCCGTCTCAAGAGTAAAAAACCTATGTTCTTCGCGGCATTGGCCCAGGTCCACAGAGGGCTTGAGCCGCATGATGGCGACGGGTTTGTCATCATCACGTCGGCAAGCGACTCGGGAATGGTGGACATTCATGATCGCCGCCCGGTGGTACTGACGGCAGAAGATGCGCGGGCATGGCTTGATTCCGAAACTACACCGCAGAAAGCCGAAGCGTTGGCAAAAGAGCACTGCAGGATTGTTGACGATTTTGAGTGGTTCCCGGTTGATCGCGCAGTGGGGAACGTGCGGAATCAAGGACCGGAGCTCATCCAGCCCGTTGAGCTTTGACTGCCCAACGCCTTTGACTTCGACCCGACCAACGGCTATCCGTATTCGTCTGCCCCAGGTAGTCCGCACCGAAAGGGCGAAATGGGCTGAAGCAAATGGCAAAGCGAAGGGTTTGAATGGAATGGGGGAATAAGGGTAAGTGCCTTACCCGAAAGGGCCGGCGAGTCCGCCGGAAATGGATGCCGAAAGGGTTCGAAAGGCGTCCTCAATAAAAATGAAATTTACAAAAAATGTTACTTAACAGTCACTTGGAGGCTACATTTTTTTACGCAAGCGTGGCAACATCCGATTCTGTCACTGTTTGGATCCCAGCCAATCAAGTGACAGCTTATGTATATAACCTTTCCAGGATGGATATAGGTTTCGACTTGTCACGCTGAGCCATATAAAGCAAAAGGCCCACCAATGACTTCATCATGGGTGCCTAAATGCTTAGTTTCTTCACGCGAAGAAAAGCGTCTCCGATCTCGTCCAATGCTGCTGCAGGCTTTTTCAAACCAGAATCTCCCGACGCGTTGCTGTCGACTTCCCGACGGCGCCGGTTGATTGAAAACATCTGGCAGCGGACCTCTCTGCCCCGTGAGCAGTTCGAGACGCTTTACATGCAGGCATTCAAGAGCTACGCAGCCTTGGTGCAGCATCTCCCAGCCTCTGAGAATCATCACCATGCATATCATGGTGGCATGCTGGATCACGGTCTCGAAATCGTCGCCTACGCACTTAAGATACGGCAAATGTATCTGCTCCCCATCGGAGCGCCGCCCGAGTCGCAGGCGGCTCAGTCAGAAGCATGGTCTGCAGCATCGGCCTATGGTGCGCTCGTCCACGACCTGGGCAAGATTGCGGTAGACGTCAAGGTTGAACTCGCAGATGGCACTATCTGGCATCCATGGCACGGGCCTCTGGATCAGCCATACCGATTCAAGTACGTGAAAGGTCGAGACTATCGGTTGCATGGAGCAGCTTCGTCGCTGATCTACTCCAATGTGATTCCGGCGAAGGCATTGGACTGGCTCAGCGGGTTTCCCGAGCTCTGGTCTCAACTCGTGTTCGCGTTCGCAGGTCAGTATGAGCATGCCGATATCCTTGGTGAAATTGTCTCCCAAGCTGACCAGGCTTCCGTGGCACAGGAACTCGGAGGCAATCCTGGCCGAGCTATGTCAGCGCCCAAGCAGTCTATCCAACGGCAGCTGGCTGAAGGCCTGAGGATGCTCGTGGCGGATAAATTCAAGTTGAATCAGGCCGACGGTCCCTCAGACGGATGGCTGACTCAGGAAGGCTTGTGGCTTGTCAGCAAGCCAGCTGTAGATCAGCTCAGAGCACTTCTGCTGTCTCAGGGTATCGAACACATCCCCTCGTCCAACGCCCCAATGTTTAATCTGCTCCAGGATCAAGCGATCATTCAGCCCAACGAAGAGGGAAAAGCCATTTGGAAGGCCAGCATCGATAATGGTCGCGGCTGGAAGAACACGTTCACAGTGCTGAAAATAGCGCCGGCACTGATCTGGCCAAACACCACTGATAGACCTGAGACGTATACCGGCACGCTGACCGTGGAATCTGCACCAATGGCGGATGACAACGAGCAAGTTCCTACTGGAGGCGACGAATCTCAACCGGTGAACAGCAAAAATACGCCTGCAGCATCAGCATCGCGCCCTGCACCTAAGCAGGCACCTGCTGCAGCAAAAGATTTTGATGCGCTGGACGAGCTGCTCGATCTGTTCCCGGACCCGGTAGCGACAGCACCGACTCAACCAGCACCCGAGCCGGTAGGCGATGATGATCAGATTCCGTTTTTGCCCCCTCCTCCGGCAGCTACCAGTCTTAGCCAACCTCGGCAGCTTGTGGGTAACAAGGCAGAGAACCACACAGCCCCAGTCGAAGAGCCGGCAAAAGTCTTGCCGGAAAGTAGCTCAAGCCACGGCTTGAACTTCCTCACCTGGCTGAAGGGGGGCGTGATCTCCCACAGGATCATCATCAATGACGCCAAGGCACGTGTGCATACCGTGGATGGCACTGCGTTCCTGGTGAGCCCGGACATATTCAAACGTTACGCACTTGAGCACCCAGACATAGAGCGTGAGGCTAAAGAGCGGGATCTGGAAGCTTGGCAGGTCGTTCAGCGTTCTTTTGAGAAGCTGAAAAAACATCGCAAGACTGGCGCAGGCCTGAACATCTGGACATGCCTGGTCAAAGGACCACGAAAAAGCAAGCAACTGCGCGGCTATCTGCTCATAGAGCCTACCGACGTTTTCAGCGAGGTGCCCTATGACAACCCGGTCATCAGCTTGGCAGAATTGGTAGACAAGGACACATCTGAATGAAACCGATGACGCTTCCGGAACTGACCCAGGAGTACATCCTCACCCATGACCTTCGTCCTGACACAGTAAAGATTTACAGAGCGGCTACGAAAGCGTACGTGAACTTTTTTGGCGAATGCCTAGCCTACGAAACCACTCATCGAGACATGCTCGAATGGCGCCGATCGGAGCTGGCAAGGATCTCCAAGCGGAGCTGGAATACTTACTCAAGCCATCTGCGGACGGTGTACAGGTACGCAATGGAGCACGGGCTTGTCGAGCTGAAAGTAAATCCGCTAAAGGATACCCGTGTCATGCCTACCAAACGTCCGAAGAAGACGATTGGCAACGACGTCATTGTTCGGGCACGCAACTGGCTAAGGTTTCTCGTACAAGAGGAACTATCGACTGGAAAACGATCAGAGATCACTCCAGCATGGTTCTGGTTGGCAGTGTATGAAACCTTCTATTACACAGGCATAAGACTCAACGCGCTGCTGTGCTTGAGGTACGAAAACGTAGATCTGGGACAGAGACTGATAAGAGTGAGGGGAGAAACAGAGAAAACGCACCGGGAGTTTATTATTCCAATACCTGATGGACTGATGCCGCATTTAGTGCTGGTGATGGACACAGCCAAGAAGGTTGGCTTTTCTAGTACTGACCAAGTTTTCAATATCAACAGATTCTCCGGTCACTACAAACGGGAGTATATGAACTCTGATCAGGTGGAGGCCATGTACAAAAAGCTGACCAATATGACTGGCACGCGCATGACACCGCACCGCTTTAGGCACACGATAGCCAGCGAACTGATGAGGCAGCCCGAGCGTAATATTCACATCACAAAGAATCTGCTGAATCATTCAAATATAGCAACGACGATGGAGTACATAGAACCAGACTACGATCTGATGCGTGAAGTTATGAATGAAAGAGGTCAACAACAGGCCAAAATCAATTATCTAGTTAGACCGATAATCCCCAAAAGTTCAGGCCCTGCGGCTGGCAGCGCAGCACCGCGGGTGAGCTTGGTATCCGGGAAAGAGCTGCAACCGGCGACGACCGAATCAAGTGAGGCCAAAAAAGCCGACGATACGGCCTCCAATCCCCCTGTAGCGGAGCGTCTCGAACTGATGGCGTCCGCACCTTTGGTCAATGTATTAAAATCCACACCAGTTTCTGTTCATAGCGAGCCCGTTACCTCAAACGAGGCCAAAGCGCAGGCATTGAGTTTGATATTGGACGCACCGGAGATGGACTATGAGTTCGGCGAATTGGAGGATATTGCTCGCTGGATCAGGGAAAATGCTGCTGGAGAGATGGTTGTTCAGATTGCAGCCGAAGAAGACATAGGCATAATCAGCGAAGGCAAGGCATCTATTCAATCGCCCGACGGCTATTACAGGATCCCTTGGAGCAGTGGATCTGTAAAGTGAGTCGACGGTGCGGCAGATCCCTAAATGCCATCATCATGAGCACTCGCCAGAGCATGCATTCAGTTTCAGTAAACGTGCAAGATAGCCGATAACAGCCACGCACTGCGTCAGGTAAAAAAAATATGCGTGGCCTCCAGTAGCTCTGAAGCTGCACTCCGCCTTGCAATTTGACATCACGGCTTGCCGGCGCTATGTTTCGCGACAGACGGCTGCTTGTCTGGGTGCGCATCGCGCTCAAACGGTATCGCCTGCCTTCAGCTTCGAAAGACTAGCCAGCTGCCTTACAGATCGTTGCCTCAATGCCGTGACGGAAGCCCAATCAGCTACCCCACCTCAGGCCGGATAATCTGCAAGGCAAAAAAAAACCTGGAAATCCGCATTTTCATGGGCCTTCCAGATTTTCGAAATGGTGGGTCGTGTGGGATTCGAACCTACGACCAATTGGTTAAAAGCCAACTGCTCTACCAACTGAGCTAACGACCCTCTGTTGTGTGGCGCGTATATTACTGATTTTTATCAGTAATTCAACACCTTTTTTGAAAAACTTTAAAAATAACGAGTCGGATCTGCGATACCGGCAGCGGTAAAGCCCTCGGCGCGCAAGCGGCAGCTGTCGCATTTGCCACAAGCACGACCCTGGTCGTCAGCCTGGTAGCAGGAAACCGTCAGCGAGTAATCAACCCCCAACGCGGTACCTGCCTTGACGATGTCCGACTTGCTCAGATTCTGCAGCGGCGCCCTGATCGTGAAGCCCTGCCCTTCCACACCGGCCTTGGTAGCGAGATTGGCCATGCGCTCGAACGACTCGACAAACTCGGGACGGCAATCCGGGTAACCCGAGTAATCCACGGCATTGACGCCGATGAAGATATCCCGCGCGCCAAGGACCTCAGCCCAGCCCAGGGCGAGCGACAGAAAGACGGTGTTGCGTGCCGGTACGTAGGTGACCGGAATGCCTTCAGAAGGCGACTCAGGCACGGCAATGGAGCTGTCGGTCAATGCCGAGCCGCCAATACCGTTGAGGTTCAGGCCGATGACCTTGTGCTCCACGGCACCGAGATCACCGGCAACCCGCGCAGCGGCATCCAGCTCGGCGCGATGACGCTGGCCGTAGTCGAAGCTCATGGTGTAACACACGTACTCCTCGGCGCGCGCCATGGCTACCACGGTCGCAGAATCCAGGCCACCTGACAGAAGGATCACGGCTCTTTTTTCAGTCTTGGTCAATTCACTCATATCAGCGCCCCGGCTCGTCGTCCCAAAGAATTTTATGCAACTGCATCTGCAGGCGTACCGGCAGGTTGTCGGCAACGATCCAGTCTGCCAGATCACGGCCCTTGAGCTCGTGGTGGCTGGCAGAGAACAGAACTTCGCCCGCACGACGATCAAGACCGTACTGAATCAGCTTGGAAACGGCCCAGTCGTAATCTTCACGCGAGCAGATCACGAATTTGACCTGATCGTTGGCCGTCAGCAGTTCCATGTTCTCGTAGCGGTTACGCGAGACTTCTTTTGACCCTGGGGTCTTGAGGTCTACCACGCGACTGACGCGAGGATCCACCGCCGAGATATCCAGCGCGCCACTGGTCTCCAGAGACACTTCATAGCCCGCGTCGCAAAGACTCTTCAGCAACGGAATGGCATTGGGCTGGGCGAGCGGCTCGCCACCGGTGACGCAGACATAACGAGGGCGATAGGAGGCCACTTGCCCAAGGATATCGTCCAGCGGCTGAATGGTGCCGCCGCTGAACGCATAGGCGCTATCGCAGTACTGACAGCGCAACGGGCAGCCGGTAAGGCGGACAAATACGGTGGGCAGGCCAGCCGTACGGGTTTCACCCTGCAACGAGTGAAAGATTTCGGTGATGCGTAATGTGTCTTGCATATCAGCCACGGGCGTAACAGCTAAACAGGCCGTCCGCCTCCGTCAGGCACTTCAAGGGACTCGGCAATCGCGGAATCCAGAAAAGCGTAAGGTGTACCGGAATTTCGGGTGCGAGATTCTAACGAAAAAAGCCGCGACTAGCGCGGCTTTCTTGATCAGCGGGTCAGGACATCAAAGGCGCTGGAGATCTCGTTGCGCCAATTGTGCAGCTGAAGTGCCCGGATACTGGGCGACGACCTGCTGCAATATGCCTTTTACCTTGTCGGCATGACCCAGACGGCGTTCGACATCAGCCAGCTTGTACAGCGAATCAGGCACCTTGGCATGCTTCGGATACTGCTGACTGACTTTGGCGAACGCCTGACCGGCGCCCTGAAGGTCGCCTTTGGCCAGATTGACTTCACCCAGCCAGTATTGGGCATTGCCCGCATACGAACTGTTGGGGTATTTGCGCAGGAAAGCGGTGAAGGCCTGACTGGCCTTGTCGAAATCCTTTGCCTTGATCAAATCGAAGGCTGCTTCGTAATAAAGCTTCTCCTTCGCCGGATCAGGAGGCTCGGTGCCTGCTGCCGGTGCCTGCTGAGCCGCTGAGGCCGAAGGCGTCCCGCCGGCGTCGATAGCGCCACCAGCAGGTTGGGAATTATTGGTAGCCGGAGCGGATGCGCCACTGGCTATACGTTGATCGAGTTCCTGATAACGCTCCAGGGCTTCCTGCTTCATGCGCTGGATGTCATTTTGCTGGACCTCGACAACACCGCGCAAACGCGCGATTTCGTCCTGCATTTGCTGCAGCTGCATGAACAGCTGACCTTGTGCCGAGGCAGGGGCCGTAACCCCTCCCCCGGCATAGGCGCCGGACGTGCCATAACCCGCTGGCGGATAACTGCTGCTGCCAGAGCCAGAATTGTTATCGACCACAGGTGCCGCACCCAACGCTGAAAGCGGAAGGGCGAGGGCCAAAACGGTTAGAGCACGTCGGCACGTTCGCATGTCAAATTACTTACGCAGTTCGACGCGACGGTTTTGAGCCCAGGACTGCTCGTCGTTGCCGGTAGCAACTGGACGCTCTTCGCCGTAGGAAACCAGTTCCAGCTGAGCTGGGGAAACACCTTGCAGTACCAGGTAGCGCTGAACGGCTTTCGCACGACGCTCGCCCAGTGCCATGTTGTACTCGCGAGTACCACGTTCGTCGGTATTGCCTTCCAGAACAACGCGAGCGCCGTTAGCTTTCAGGTCTTTGGCGTGCACGTCCAGGGAGCGCATGGCTTCTGGCTTCAGGTCCGAACTGTCGTATTCGAAGTAGAAGGTGGTGATTGCGCGCAGAGCAGCTTCTTCGCTCAGGGAGCCGTCAACAGCACCCGAGTTGGCGCCGTAACCAGCGTTAGGATCAACAGCAGCACCGCCTGCACCGGCATTGTCGCCGCCTTTGGACGAGCAACCTACAGCTACAGCCATGGCCAGAGCCAGCGCAGCAAATTTACCAAACTTCAGCATTTCCATCTTGAAACTCCTAATGAACCCCAGTGTGTTAAGCAAATCGTGTAGCGCCGCGTCAGTTCAGGTAAGGGGACCAGGAAGGTTCTCTGACTTCGCCTTGAGCGGTAGGAAGCGGGAGCCTTACGCGTCCGTTAATGGACACGAGCATCAAGACTCCCCGGCCCTGCTGGCGGGTGGCGTAGATTACCATGGTGCCGTTGGGCGCAACAGTAGGCGACTCATCAAGGTTGCTATCTGTGAGGATTTTTACGCTACCGCGGGCCAAATCCTGCACTGCCACCTTGAAATTAGTGAAGCCGTCCTGCCGGTGAATCATTACCAGCGTCTTTTCATCGGCTGACAATTTCGGGTTGGCGTTGTAGTTACCCACGAACGTCACGCGTTCGGCACCGCCGCCATTAATATTGGTCTTGTAGATCTGTGGCTTGCCGCCACGGTCCGACGTGAAGTATAGCGTAGACCCGTCCTTACCGAAGAAAGGTTCAGTATCAATCGAAGAATCGTTGGTGACGCGGCTCAATTGGCGCGACGCCAGATTGATCACGTAGATCTCCGGGTTACCGTCCTTGGACAGCACGAACGCCAGCTTGCTGCCATCCGGCGACCAGGCGGGCGCGCCGTTCAGGCCTTCGAAGTTGGTGATCTGTTCACGACGACCGGTGTCGATGTGCTGAACGAAGATGCGTGGACGCTTCTGCTCAAACGAGACATAGGCAATACGCTTGCCGTCCGGGGCGAAACGCGGCGACAGGATCGGCTCACGGGATTGCAACAGGGTTACCGCACGAGCACCGTCGTAATCCGAACGCTGCAGGGTGTAACGCGTGTTGTTCTCCGAGAAGCGTTCGGCCGTCACGTAAAGCATACGTGTTGAAAACGCACCCTTGATACCGGTGAGCTTCTCGAACGACTGGTCAGCAATGTAGTGCGCCATGTCGCGCAGCTGGTCATTGGTACCCGATACGTTACCGGTCAGAACCTGCTGCTCGGTAGCCACGTTGAACAGTGCGTACTGGATCTGCAGACGTCCGCCGGCAGGCGTGATGTTGCCGACCATGACGTACTGCGCACCCAGCGCTTTCCAGTCACGGAAAATGACTTCGCTGGCCTGGGTCGGCAAGCTGATCATGTTCTGCTTCGGGATCGGCGCGTAGTAGCCGGAGTTGCGCAGATCGTTGCTTATGATTTCGGCCATGTCTTCAGGCAGAACGTTGCCGCCCTGCCATCCGAAAGGCACAACAGCGATGGGCGCTGCACGGTCACTGCCGCTGGTGACCAGAATGTTCTTTTCTTCTGCCGACACCATTGCGGATGCGAAACAGAGAACGACCAGCAGTCCTCGAAAAAGGTTGATCACAAGGCTAGATCTCCAGGTGTGAATGTCATCTTGAATGAACGATAGGGCGCGAAGTCAGCCGGCTTCAGACCCTGCATTTCTGTCAAACGTCCAATGTTCTTCACCGCAGCAACCGCAGAGCTGTCAAACGGTCCGTCGCCACTGGATTTGGCAATCGATACAGAGGCAATCGTACCGTCCGGCAACATCCCGATCTGCAACGTTACCGACATGTTGTTACGTGCCGATGGTGGACGACTCCAGCCTTCGGAAGCCCTGACACGAATCAGGTCATCGAAACTGCCAGCCGTTTCATCGCCCCGCTCGTCAGCCAAAGCCTGTTGCCGCTCCGGTTTGTCGGACAGCAAATCGGCCAGTGCCTGCGCCTTCTTGTCTTCAGCGGATTTACGAGCTGCTTCCTGCGCCTTCTTGGCGGAATCGGCAGCGGCTTTTTTCTTCGCGTCCTCGGCAGCCTTTTTCTTGGCGTCTTCTGCGGCCTTTTTCTTGGCCTCATCAGCAGCCTGCTTCTTGGCTTCCTCGGCAGCAGCTTTCTTGGCGTCTTCTTCGGCTTTTTTCTTCGCCTCGTCTTCGGCCTTCTTCTTGGCTATATCAGCCAGCTGCTTCTCTTCAAGCTTTTTGGCGTCGGCAACCTTCTTGGCTTCATCGGCTTTCTTGGCATCGTCAGCCTTTTTGGCCTCCTCTGCTTTCTGTTCGGCCTTTTTGGCTTCGTCGGCAGCTTTCTGCTCTTCGGCTTTTTGAGCTGACTCTTCTTTCTTTTGTTCCGCAGCTTTTACAGCTTCCTGTTTTTGCTGCTCGATCTTTTTCTGCTCCAGCTGTTCGACTTCTGTCTGTCGTGCAGCGGTTTTCTTCGCCTCACCGGCAATCTTCTGGTTGGTCTGGGTAGTGGCCTGGCTCTTGGACTTGAGCTGATAGAGCGTTGCCTGAACGATAGGCTTGGCTTCGGGCAGATCCGGAGTCATGGCAAAGCTGACGAACAGCATGCCGAAAATCAGAATATGCAATGCCACGGCCCAGACACTGGGCCAGAAGTAGCTTTCCGAGGCGGACGGCTCTCGAATCGGCTGCATCAGGGTGCCTCGGTAATCAAGCCAACATTCCCGACCCCAGCCTTCTGCAGCCCGCCCATCGTGCCCATGACCGAGCCGTAATCGACGGTCTTGTCACCACGAATGAAAACCTGGGTCTGCTTGCCTGCGTCACGACCGGCAGCGACGATCTTGGTCACGGCGGCAGTCAGCTGTGGCAGGGTCATTGCCTTGTCCATCTGCTTGTCGGTGTCGACTTCGCTGCCAAGGTTCCAGTAATAGGTCTTGTCAGCCTTGATCGAAATGGTCAGGACCTGATTGTTGTTGTCTTGCGGCAAAGCCTCGCTGGAGACCTTGGGCAAGTCGACTTTCACGCCCTGGTTGATCATGGGAGCCGTCACCATGAAAATCACGAGCAACACCAGCATCACGTCGATGTAGGGCACTACGTTCATTTCGGCGACCGGCTTGCGTTTTCTGCGACGATCTCGAGCGATTAAAGCCATGGGGAATTACCTGCTCACTCTTCGCTGGTGTGCACTTTACGGTGCAGGATGGCCTGGAACTCGTCAGCAAACGTGTAGTAACGGCTGATCAAGGTCTCACTGCGCGCGGCGAAACGGTTGTAGGCAATAACGGCCGGAATGGCTGCAAACAGGCCGATGGCCGTTGCAATCAGTGCTTCGGCAATACCCGGTGCCACAGTAGCCAGAGTTGCCTGCTGCGCAGTCGCCAGACCGCGGAAGGAGTTCATGATCCCCCAGACAGTACCGAACAGACCGACATAAGGACTGGTAGAACCGACGGTCGCCAGATACGGCAGACCGGCTTCGAGTTTCTCTTCCTCGCGGGAGATGGCAACCCGCATGGCGCGCGCCACACCTTCCATGACCGCATCAGGATCGACGCCGGACTGCTGACGCAGACGCGAGAATTCCTTGAAACCGGCACGGAAGATCTGCTCGACGCCCGAGTCAGGATCGGGATTGCTGCCCGCCTGACGGTACAGCTTGGACAGATCGATACCCGACCAGAAACGCTCTTCAAAGCTGTCCAGTGCACGTCGACCTGCACGCAGCATGTTGCTGCGCTGAAAAATCACGATCCACGAAGTGACCGAAGCAGCTACCAGAATCAGCATTACCAACTGAACAACAATGCTGGCATTGCTGACCAAACTCCACATGGAGGAATGGTCGACGACGTTAGCTTCCACGCTTTATCTCCTGCTCTGAATGTATGCCCGCGCCGCCCTGGTCGGCAAAGGCCGCTCGCAGAGCTTCGGGAATGGCCCGGGGTTTAAAACTATCGGCGCGTACACACGCCACCAGGAACTGCCCTTCACAGAGCAGCGTTGCATCCGACGCCCGCCTGATCTGCTGTTTAAAGCGCAGGCTGACGCGATTCAATTCGGTTACTTCTGCACTGACGAGCAGCTCGTCATCCAGCCGCGCCGGCTTGTGATAACGCGCCTCACTGGAGTGCACGACAAATAAAAGGTTTTCCTGCGCCAGTTCGGATTGGGCAAAGCCCAATTCCCGTAGCCGCTCGGTACGAGCCCGCTCCATGAATTTCAGATAATTGACGTAGTAGACGATGCCGCCGGCATCGGTGTCCTCGTAATAAACGCGACAGCGATGTGCGAACGACTGAACCCCGTTTTGCGCGCGCATACTCTAGAGCTTACTCCTCGGGTTGCCAATCGGGTCAGGCAACTGTTTTTCAACGTTTTGCCACTTAGTTACAGGTATCGGCGGCAGGACTGGCAATGTGACCACGCAGAACGCAAATAAATTGCAAACCATTGCTATAAATCCACAGGCTCATCGCCGAAATCGTCCGGTATCGGTATCTCGCCCATCCTCGACGGGATATTCAGGCCGAAATGCAGATACGCATGCCGGGTCACCACACGCCCGCGAGGTGTGCGCATGATATAGCCTTGCTGGATCAAATAGGGCTCGAGTACGTCCTCGATTGTATGACGCTCTTCGCTGATGGCCGCCGCCAGGCTGTCGATACCCACCGGACCACCGTCAAACTTCTCGATCATGGTCAGCAGCAAACGCCGGTCCTGATGATCGAAGCCGTGCTCGTCGACGTCCAGCAGGTTAAGGGCCTTGTCAGCGGTCTGCCGGGTAATCTGCCCGTTGCCACGCACCTCGGCGAAATCCCTTACCCGACGCAACAGGCGGTTGGCGATACGCGGCGTGCCACGCGCGCGCCTGGCGATCTCGAAAGCGCCCTGCGGCTCGATGACCAACCCCAGAATGCCTGCCGAGCGCGAGACAATCGTCGAAAGATCGGCGATGTTGTAAAACTCGAGCCGCTGCACGATGCCGAAGCGGTCGCGCAACGGATTGGTCAGCATGCCGGCACGAGTGGTCGCGCCGACCAGCGTGAACGGCGGCAGGTCAAGCTTGATGGAACGCGCTGCCGGCCCCTCACCAATCATGATGTCGAGCTGAAAGTCTTCCATTGCCGGGTACAGCACTTCCTCGACGATCGGCGACAGACGATGGATCTCGTCGATGAACAGCACGTCGTTGGGTTCGAGGTTGGTCAGGATCGCTGCCAGATCACCGGGCCGCTCGAGGACCGGGCCGGACGTACTCTTGATCGACACGCCCATTTCCTGAGCGATGATATTGGCGAGCGTGGTCTTGCCCAGGCCGGGCGGACCGAAGATCAGCGTGTGATCCAGCGCTTCGCTGC
Source organism: Pseudomonas sp. PvP027 (assembly GCF_017833005.1). Taxonomy (NCBI): domain Bacteria; kingdom Pseudomonadati; phylum Pseudomonadota; class Gammaproteobacteria; order Pseudomonadales; family Pseudomonadaceae; genus Pseudomonas; species Pseudomonas sp. PvP027. Next base: position 1,787,335 of record NZ_JAFIBK010000001.1, read on the forward strand.
GACCACGGGCAGCCTGGATGAACAACTCCATCTGCTCGCGTACGGTCGGCTGGCCGATGTAGTCGGCGAGGCTCAGTGGCCGAATCGCACGGTCCATCTGTTCATCACGATCACGGCCACCGGTGGCGGTTATCAGGCGGTCGGCGTCTATCACTTAACCCATCCCCTTCAACGCACGGCGAATCAGATCCGCACTGCTCAAATCTTTTTCCTTGATGGCGGAGACAGCCTTGCTCGCCTCCTGAGGTTTGTAACCCAGCGAAATCAGTGCGCTGACCGCATCGGATTCTGCCGACGCTACAGGCTCAGCCTGATTGGGGCCATTCGAAACCAGCGTAAAGGTGCCTGGCAAGGACTCCCAGGCCTTGAAACGGTCCTTGAGCTCGACCAGCAGCCGCTCGGCGGTCTTCTTCCCCACGCCGGGAATGCGCGTCAGCGCCGAAGTGTCCTGCGCCTGCACGCAACGCACCAGCTCATCGACTTCCAGACCGGACATCAGCGCCAGCGCCAGCTTGGGGCCGACGCCATTGAGCCGGATCAGCTCACGAAACAGCTCACGCTCGCGCTTTTCGTAGAAGCCGTACAACAGATGCGCGTCTTCGCGGACCACAAGATGGGTGTGCAATGTCACCGTTTCGCCAACATGCGGCAGCCGGTACAGGGTAGTCATCGGCACTTCCACCTCATAGCCGACACCGTTGACATCCAGCACCAGATGCGGAGGCTGCTTTTCGGCGAGAGAGCCGCGTAAACGTCCAATCACGTTTCAGATCCTTTCGTGTTGCCTGTCGCTCGCGCGAAGAAATTGAACACCGTCATCATCATAATGCCTGTCAGAGCCGCAAGCGGCCGCCGCGACTGCGTGCAGTGCCCAAGCCGTGAGGAATCAGACTGGAGCGCGTATGCGCATGGCACAGGGCGATGGCAAGAGCATCGGACGCATCGATTTGCGGCTTTTGGGTCAGTTTGAGCAGGTGCATGACCATCATCATCACCTGTTCTTTATTGGCACCGCCAGTTCCTGCAACGGCCTGCTTGACCTGGGTTGCGGTGTATTCGGCAATTTCCAGCGCCTCTTCGGCACCCGCCACGATGGCTGCGCCCCGGGCCTGCCCTAGCTTCAATGCCGAATCGGCGTTACGCGCCATGAAAACCTTTTCGATGCCCATCGTCACAGGTCCGTAGGTCTTGATGACCTCCCGCACGCCGCGATAAACGATCTGCAAACGCTCGTGCAGCTCGCCGCTGCCGGTGCGGATGCAGCCCGACGCGACATAGACACAGCCGCGTCCGGTGTCGCGTACCACGCCATAGCCGGTGATTCGCGAACCGGGATCGATACCAAGAATAAGAGTCATAACGCCTGCAGCTTGAGGAGGTCACGCAAAACAATAGATGCAGCATAAAGGCAGAAGCCGGGGGCCGATAGCTGCGCGTTGCTCACAGCTTCGTTCCCCCGGCTTCCGACCTGGTGTTACCTGTGAGCGATCAGCCCAGCTGCTCCATCACTTCGTCCGGGATTTCCGCGTTGGAATAGACGTTCTGTACGTCATCCAGGTCTTCGAGCATATCAATCAGCTTGAGTACCTTTTCAGCGGTGTCCAGATCAAGTACGGCGCTGGTGGTCGGCAGCATGACGATCTCTGCGTCTGCAGCCTTGAAGCCCGCAGCCTCCAATGCATTACGTACCGCATAAAACCCGGAGAACGAGGTGAACACATCGATCGAGCCGTCTTCGTTGGTCACCACATCGTCAGCATCGGCCTCCATGGCAGCCTCGATCAGCGAATCCTCATCGACACCGGCAGCGAAGGAGATCTGGCCCTTGCGATCGAACAGGTAGGCAACAGAGCCGTCGGTGCCGAGATTGCCGCCGCACTTGGTGAACGCATGACGCACAGCCGCCGCGGTACGATTGCGGTTGTCGGTCATGGTTTCAACCATGATCGCCACGCCGCCCGGACCGTAGCCCTCGTAACCCAGCTCCTCGACATCATCACCGTCGGACGCCCCTACCCCTCGCGCCACCGCACGATCAATGGTGTCACGGGTCATGTTCGCACCAAGTGCCTTGTCCAGCGCCAGACGCAGACGCGGGTTGGAACCGGGATCACCGCCACCCTGACGCGCAGCAACGGTCAGTTCACGGATCCACTTGGTGAAAATCTTGCCTTTTTTGGCATCCTGACGCTCTTTGCGGTGCTTGATGTTCGCCCACTTAGAATGACCTGCCATTTTTCGCTCCAGATTCTTTTTGAAACACCTTCACCTTTCGCCCTGATTAAACGGGCAAAAAGCTTAACTCAATAAGGGCAGATACAGGGCGTATCGACGATACGCCCTGCCCGGCATCACTCGGCCTTCGGCTGCTCGCGCAGACGGATGTGCAGCTCGCGCAATGCTTTGGCATCGACAACACCAGGCGCCTGGGTCATGACATCGGCCGCGCTCTGGGTTTTCGGGAACGCGATCACTTCACGAATCGACTGCGCGCCGGTCATCAGCATTACCAGACGGTCCAGACCGAAAGCCAGACCGCCGTGCGGTGGTGCGCCGTACTTCAAGGCATCGAGCAGGAAGCCGAACTTCTCCTGCTGCTCGTCTTCGGCAATGCCCAGTAGACGGAACACCGCCTGTTGCATTTCCTTGCGATGGATACGGATCGAACCGCCGCCCAGTTCGGTGCCGTTGAGCACCATGTCGTAGGCACGGGACAGCGCGGTCGCCGGGTTGGCTTCCAGCTCTTCAGGCGTGCACTTGGGTGCAGTGAAGGGGTGGTGCAACGCGGTGAAGCTGCCGTCGTCGTTTTCTTCGAACATCGGGAAGTCAACGACCCACATCGGTGCCCACTCGCAGGTGTGCAACTTGAGGTCGTTACCGATCTTGATGCGCAGCGCGCCAAGGGCCTCGCTGACGATCTTGAACTTGTCCGCACCGAAGAAAACGATGTCGCCATCAACCGCACCAACGCGATCGAGGATGACGTTCAGGTTGTCTTCCGGGATGAACTTGACGATCGGCGACTGCAAGCCTTCCGGCCCCTTCGCGCGCTCGTTGACCTTGATGTAGGCCAGCCCCTTGGCACCGTAGATGCTGACGAACTTGGTGTAGTCGTCGATCTGGCTGCGCGCCATGCTGGCGGCGCCCGGCACACGCAGTGCGGCAACACGCCCCTTGGGATCGTTGGCCGGGCCGCTGAACACCTTGAATTCGACGCCGGTGAGCTGATCGGCAACATCCACCAGCTCCAGCGGGTTGCGCAGGTCCGGCTTGTCGGAACCGTAGCGACGCATGGCCTCTTCGAAGGTCATGTGCGGGAAATCACCGAACTCCAGGTCCAGGACTTCCTTGAACAGCTGACGAACCATCTTCTCGGTCAGACCGATGATGTCCTCTTCGTTGAGAAAGCTGGTCTCGATGTCGATCTGGGTGAATTCCGGCTGACGGTCGGCACGCAGGTCCTCGTCGCGGAAGCACTTGGCGATCTGGTAGTAACGGTCAAAGCCGGCCACCATCAGCAGTTGCTTGAACAGCTGAGGCGATTGCGGCAGGGCGAAGAAGCTGCCCGGGTGTGTGCGGCTTGGAACCAGATAATCGCGAGCGCCTTCCGGTGTAGCGCGGGTCAGGATCGGCGTCTCGACGTCGAGGAAGCCGTTGTCATCCAGATAGCGACGGATACTGGTAGTGATGCGCGAACGCAGACGCAGCTTCTCGGCCATTTCCGGACGGCGCAGGTCGATGAAGCGATAACGCAGACGTGTCTCCTCGCCGACATCGGAATACTCGTTCAGCGGGAACGGCGGCGTCTCGGACTCGTTCAACACCTCGAGCTCGTAGCCCAGAACCTCAATGGCGCCTGACGCCATGTTCGCGTTCACGGCACCTGCCGGACGAGCACGAACCTTGCCCACGACCTTGACTACGTACTCGCTGCGCACGCGGTCGGCGGCTGCGAAACTGTCGGCACGATCAGGGTCGAAAACGACTTGAGCCATGCCTTCACGGTCGCGGATATCAAGGAAGATAACGCCCCCGTGGTCACGACGACGGTGGACCCATCCGCAAAGGGTAATTTCCTGGCCTTCCAGACTTTCGTTCAGTTGGCCGCAATAATGGCTGCGCATCATGATGGTGTTTTCACTTCTCGTAATTCGAATTCGGTGGCGATTTCGCTCCTGGCTTGCGCTCAGTGGTACAAGGCACCGGCACAGGGCTAAAAGTCAGCCCAGGCCCACACAGAGTCACGCCCGCTAGCAAGACAGGGGATTATATAGAGTTAATTGGCACCGTGCAGCCGGACGAACCTATTAACGCCCGGATAAGTTCGTGACCACCCCGCGCAGCCGAGCCGTTTACTCGCGCCGCGGGGAAAGCGCAGGCACACCTTGGCGAGCCCGCAGGAATGAGGATAAAGCCAGGCTAGACGTGAGAATTTTCCAGGCAATCGCCCTTCAAAAGATGCGCCACACAGACAACACGAATCAGACCACTGAAATTCTTGACGCCACCGTAACGTAAGTGAACCTCCCGATCGATGTAGGACAATACTGCGTTGACAGAGCAGTCATTGGAACTGGCGATACCCGAAAGAATGTTCCAGTACACTTTCTCCAGACGCAGACAAGTGGCCAGACCATTAAGTCGAACGGATTTCGAATGCGGCTGCGCCAGCGTCATATTGAAATCCTCGACAAAAGGGTCATGGCGTATTTCCACCTCCCGATGTAACAACTTAAGCTCTCGCTCAGCACTTCGTAACACCATAACCGCCACCTTCGAATCATTGAGTTTTAAACACCAAAAGAAATATTCAAAAACAAATAAATATCCCGATGTATAAAACATGATTGGCGACTTTATAGCCAGAAGGCCCTACACGTTGTCACTGTAGGACATGGCTACAGGAATCAGCGGAATATCGTTCAGGCTTGAAGGGATAGTGAAAAAGGAAGCAACTACTGCAAGACGTTACGCACACAGTCGGCGACTGGCAGGCGTTGACCTGACTGGCAGCTACAGCACTGGACGTGAGCTCATGCAGTGGCCCGCCAGGGACGGATGAAGAGGCGGGCGAGTGGCAATAACACCACTCGCCTTGGCCATTACTTCGATTCGAGCATCGAGCGCAACATCCAGGCCGTTTTTTCATGAACCTGCATGCGCTGCGTCAGCAGGTCAGCTGTCGGCTCATCGCTGACCTTGTCCAGAAGAGGAAAGATACTACGAGCAGTACGGACAACAGCCTCTTGACCCTGCACCAGACTTTTGATCATATCTTCAGCACTTGGCACACCTTCTTCTTCCTTGATGGAAGACAGACGCGCATAAGTCGAATAAGTACCCGGCGCCGGAAAGCCCAGAGCACGAATACGTTCGGCGATGGAATCAACGGCCAAGGCCAGTTCGTTATACTGTTCTTCAAACATCAAATGCAGCGTGCGAAACATCGGACCACTGACATTCCAGTGAAAGTTATGAGTCTTGAGGTACAGTACATAAGTATCCGACAGCAGATGCGACAAACCGTCAACGATCGACTTGCGATCCTCTTCACTGATACCGATATCGATTGCCATGTTTCATGCCCTTTTGGTGAGGATTGAAAAGCAGTAAAGAAGGCTACTCTATCAAGAGAAGCCGAATGACGCAGCTTTCCGTTGGCGTCGAGGACTTCTGCCGACGGCGACTTACGCACATGCCAGGGCGATTCCTGCCGGTTCGCAGCGAGCACCCTGGGGTGGGAAATTCTCGCAAGCCCGGTAAAAACGTTGGCAAAAGCTCTCCGAGCGCTCTGGTTCAGCACCTGTAGGGTCACTGCAGAACGGTCGACTGCCAAGGCCGGAGAGACACCGGCACCATTATCGATTGCTGATTTGAGTAGGATCAGGCTTTGCTGTTAAATACACCGCGTGTCGCCATCGAGTTGCCATTCAGCGCTGGCACATAGGCTGGCCCAGCGTCCGTGCATCACGCCTCATCGTGTTCAGAAGCGTACCGGGTGCCACCAGCTATTTCTTGTAATCCTTCTTGCATGTGAGCTTTTTAAAATGTTGAAAATTGTCCATCTGGTGACGGGAGCAGCAGCCCTGTTGCTCTCTTTCATACCCAGCCTGCGTAGTGAAGCGGCCTCTCTCTACCTGCAAAATCCTGACGCGATCTGCCTGGCTTTCCTCGGCCTGCTTAACCTGATACTTGCTCCGGTAATCCCTTACTGGAATCGAGGCCCGCGTCATACGTTGCAAAATCTGGTCAGTGCACTGCTTGTCATCGCGGTAATCGTACAGACGCTAACCTTGCTTGTTCCTCTACCCGACATCGCAGGTCAACCCGCCATTCTGGTCAGCCTAGCTGTCGCTATCGTAGCCGTCGTCCTGCATCTGGGCGTCAGCTTTTACAGGTCTTACACCCCTTCGTCCGCGCCGCAAAGCCACGACATGGGAAATCGTGATACTGGCACCGTAAAGTGGTTCAACACCTCCAAGGGCTTCGGCTTCATCTCCCGGGATTCCGGCGACGATATTTTTGTGCATTTTCGCGCCATTCGCGGTGAGGGTCATCGCGTACTGGTCGAAGGGCAGCGCGTCGAATTTTCCGTGATGAACCGCGACAAAGGCCTGCAGGCCGAAGATGTCATCGCAGCCCTGCCACGCCGCTAATTGTTTCAAGCAATAAAAAACCGCGACATCCTGACGGAGGTCGCGGTTTTTTTATGGCAGCCCATCAATAGTGAGGTGGCGGCGCATCTTCCTCGAAGGTCTCGAACTGACTGCCCATTTCCTCCTGACGCTTGAGCATCGCCGCCATCTGCAGTTGCAGATGATCAAGCTCGCGCCGCTGCTTTACCAGTACGTCATTGAGTGCCTGGATCGTATCGTCCTGAAAGGCCATACGGCTTTCAAGCTCCATGACTCGCTCTTCAAGGCTCATGATTGCTCCCCCTCAAATCGAAAATCATTTGTCAGTACCGGCTTCAGTTGCCGACGGATTGCCGAGAGCTGTTCGTCGGTATAAGCAGTCGCGGCATGCTTGCCCCAAACGGGAGCAGGCCATGCGGCATCGTCACGCTTGCGCACAATGACGTGCATATGCAGCTGACTCACCACGTTGCCCAATGCGGCAACGTTGATTTTATCAGCATCGAAAAGCTCGTTCAGCAGCTCGGCCAGTGCGCTCGTCTCCTGCCACAACTGCATCTGATCTGCAGCAGTCAGTTGAAAGACTTCCGTGATGTCTGCCCGACGCGGCACCAGAATGAACCATGGGTATTGGCTGTCGTTGGAGAGTAGCAACCGGCACAGCGGAAAGTCGCCGATCGGCAGGGTGTCTTGTTGAAGGCGGGAATCCAGAACGAACACGATAAAAAGCTCCTGACTGCCAGGTGAATGTACCTGCCCTGTCGGTAACAGGGTGCTGCGATAGGCAGGCAGGATACTAGGCTTCGCGCGACGCTTCACCTGTGCACCAGAATGCACCCGCAATCAACATCGGCGCACCGATTTGAGGCCTTCGACTGGAAGCAGACGTCGCCGTAAATAGCCCCACCTTTAACCACCGCCTTACAATTGCCGTCATCGGATACATGAAAATGAAACACCTACTGCCTCACCATGATCGCCAGCCAGAGCAATGCTCCAGGTTCAGGCGAGCCCGATAGGCACTGCACCAAAATCACACACTGCTGTTGCGACAGCAACACAGCAGATTCGTTTTCTACTCAACACAAGTCGGTACCGGTAACGTTTTTGGGCGATAAGGGCAGCGCCCACCCTCGAGGGAGAAAAGCCAGAGGTATTTTAAAAAAATAAAAATAGTCACTGAAAACAGTCAGATGGAGCAAAAAGGCGATCCTGATTCTGATTTTTCACAAAATTTTTTCATTTTCGGAAACTTTGTGCACGCTTGTTGCTTTATCACCCATATGATGACGGCAACCCTGGCGGAAAACAGGGGTACCAGAATCAAGGGAAACAAGGCTTGCGACCCCGGGGGACGCTGTGACGAACCGCACTTTGACCTAACGGGCCAAGTGCAGAATGCCACTACAGGCCAGCCCGGCAGCGCGTCGTAAAGATTCTGAAAGGATAAGGCTGTAGCTATAGCAACCCAAGTCAGCGTGATATAGATTCCGCCGACAAAAATAGAAAGAGCCGCCCAGATAAAAAAACAGGTGGGACGGCAGAAAAAATCTTCTAAAAACCAAAGGAGCAATCACGATGAGAGTGATGAAGTGGAGCGCAATCGCACTGGCCGTTACGGCCGCCAGCGCCCAAATGGCAACAGCCGCACCTTTCGTCAGCGATCAGGCTGATGCCAAGGGCTTTGTGGAAGGCAGCACACTTGACCTGAAGTTGCGCAATTACTATTACAACCGTGACAAGAAAGGCGGATCTCAAGACGATCGCGACTGGACTCAAGGTATCCTGGCCAACTTCAGCTCCGGCTATACCCAAGGCACCATCGGCGTCGGCGTTGAGGCTTTCGGTTACGGCGGTCTCAAGCTATGGGGCCCTGATAAATACTCGGGTTCAGGTAACCTCGCCACCAGCGCTGACGGGCCTGATCGGGATAATAAAGATACATTTGGCAAATTAGGCGGAGCAGTCAAATTCCGTATTTCCAAAACCGAGCTGAAAATCGGTGACATGCAACCTACCAGCCCGGTATTTGCTGTGGGTGGTTCGCGCCTTCTGCCTCAAACCGCGAGCGGTCTGAGCCTGCAAAGCAGTGAGATTTCCGGTCTCGATCTGGAAGCAGGTCACTTCTACTCGGGTACCAGTCAGGACACGACGAGCCATGAAGGTACGATCTGGGCAACCTACGCAAACAACTTTAACGGCTTGCCTGCGAAAAGCGCTGACTTCGTGGGCGGCAAATATGCGATCACCGACGGGCTTGGCGTAGCGTTCTACGCATCCAAGCTTGAAGACATCTGGGATCAGTACTACGGCAATGTGAACTACGCACTGCCTTTGGGGAACGATCAATCCTTGGCGTTTGACGTCAATCTGTATCGCACACTTGATGAAGGCAGCGCCAAAGCCGGCTCGATCAACAACACGACCTACTCCGCGTCGGCAGCCTATTCATTCCTGGCAGCTCATACAGTTACTGTTGCCTTCCAGAAGGTTGACGGTGATACGCCGTTTGACTACATCGGTATCGGCAGCCAGAACCGTGGCGGTGACTCGATTTTCCTGGCCAACTCTGTTCAGTACTCTGACTTCAACGGCCCAGGCGAGAAATCGTGGCAGGTGCGCTACGACCTGAACATGACACCTTACGGTGTTCCAGGTCTGAGCTTCATGACCCGCTACCTGAACGGTGACGACATAGACGGCACCAAGGTAAATGCGTCCAGCGCCTATGCAGGCATGTACGGCGAAGACGGCAAACACCACGAAACCAACCTTGAAGCCAAATACGTCGTACAGACTGGCCCAGCCAAAGATCTGTCCTTCCGTATGCGTCAGGCATGGCACCGTGGTAACGATGCCCAGTCAGACGGCGACGTCAACGAGTTCCGCCTGATTGTCGATTACCCGATCTCGATCCTGTAATCACCACTCAGCACTCGTTAATAGAAGAAGCCCGGCACATGCCGGGCTTTTTCATGAGGACAGGAAAGCGTCTTCCTGCGACCTGCAAGCCAGCCCCGCCCTGTACGCGACCGGAACAGCGCCGTACAATGCCAGGTCATTTCCTGTCTCAGCAACCGACAACGGCCAACCATGCGCACCAGTCAATTTTTGCTCGCCACACAGAAAGAAACCCCTTCCGATGCGGTCGTGGTCAGCCATCAGCTGATGCTGCGCGCCGGCATGATTCGCAAGCTGGCCTCCGGCCTCTACACCTGGCTGCCCATGGGCCTGCGCGTACTGCGCAAGGTCGAAGCCATCGTTCGTGAAGAAATGGACGCCGCGGGCGCACTCGAAATTCTGATGCCCGGCATTCAACCCGCAGAGCTGTGGCAGGAATCCGGACGCTGGGAGCAGTATGGCCCGGAGCTGATGCGTCTGGTCGACCGCCACAACCGCGAGTTCTGCCTGGGCCCGACCCATGAAGAAGTCATCACCGATCTGGCACGCAATGAGCTCAACAGCTATAAACAGCTGCCGATCAACATGTATCAGATCCAGACCAAATTCCGTGACGAGATCCGCCCACGCTTCGGCCTGATGCGTGGACGCGAGTTCGTCATGAAAGACGCTTACTCGTTCCACGCCGATCACGAATCGCTGCAGGTCACCTACGACCGCATGCATCTGGCGTACAGCAATATCTTCACCCGACTGGGCCTGAAGTTCCGCCCGGTCGAAGCCGATAACGGCTCGATTGGCGGCGCAGGCTCGCACGAATTCCACGTACTGGCCGAATCCGGCGAAGACGATATCGTGTTCAGCGACGGCTCCGACTATGCAGCCAACATCGAAAAGGCCGAGGCGATTCCTCGCGAGAAGACGCGCCCTGCCCCTAGCGAAGAGTTGCGTCTGATCGACACGCCGAACGCCAAGACCATCGCCCAACTGGTCGAAGGTTTCGGTCTGCCAATCGAGAAAACCGTCAAGACCCTGGTGGTCCATGCTGCCGAAGAAGGCAAGCTGATCGCCCTGATCATCCGCGGCGATCACGAGCTCAATGAAATCAAGGCCAGCCAGCTGGAACAGGTCGCCAACCCGCTGGTCATGGCGTCCGAAGCCGAACTGCGCGACGCTATTGGCGCAGGCGCAGGTTCCCTGGGCCCATTGAACCTGCCACTGCCGTGCATCATCGACCGTTCCGTCGAGCTGATGAGCGACTTCAGTGTTGGTGCGAACATCGATGACAAACACTACTTCGGCGTCAACTGGGAGCGCGATCTGCCGGTTCCGACCGTGGCCGACCTGCGTAATGTGGTTGCGGGCGACCCGAGCCCTGACGGCAAGGGCACGCTGGAAATCAAGCGCGGCATCGAAGTGGGTCACATCTTCCAGCTGGGCACCAAGTACAGCGAAGCGATGAAGTGCCAGGTGCTGGGTGAAAACGGCAAGCCGGTCAATCTGGCGATGGGTTGCTACGGCATCGGTGTTTCCCGAGTGGTTGCAGCTGCCATCGAACAGAACAGCGACGAAAACGGCATCATCTGGAACGACACCCTCGCGCCGTTCCAGATTGCACTGATCCCGCTGCGCTACGAGACAGAGGCCGTTCGCGAAGCGACGGACAAACTGTACGCCGACCTGACGGCTGCCGGTTTTGAAGTATTGCTCGATGACCGCGACAAGAAGACCAGCCCGGGCATCAAGTTCGCCGACATGGAACTGATCGGTATCCCGCACCGCATCGTGGTGAGTGACCGAGGCCTGGCCGAAGGCAATCTGGAATACAAGAGCCGTACCGAATCGCAGCCGCAAGCCATTGCGGTCGCGGACGTGCTGTCGTTCATCCAGGGCAAAGTGAACCGCTGAGTAAAAAGGCGCACCTGTTCGCAGGTGCGCCGCTCTTCACTCGCCCAATCCGCATCAGAGATCCCATGCTCAAACGAAGCACCCTAAGCCTCGGCAGCGCCGTTCTGTGCGGCTCATTTCTCGTCGGCGGCTGTGCCAACCAGCTCTCTCAGCGCAGCGAGCACGAGGAGCGAGTCGAACGCAAACTGCTCGAACATACCCTGCAAGTCGATATCGGCGAACCCAAGACACTGGAGTTGCCGCAACGCCGCGTAAGGATTCACGAGCACAAATCGTTCGAAGTCACCGACTTTGAAGTCACCCGCCACTATGACCGCTACACGCCTTACCAACCATGGCGGGAGGTCTATGAGATCCCGCTCGGCGCGGTTGCTGTTGTCGCGGGTGTCGGGGCCAACGTGGTCAATGTGTTTGCGCTGGGTAATTTGCCGGAAAGCATGACCAAGGACTGGATTCACTACGGCGTGGCAGGCATGAACCCGTTCATGAATGCCCCGTCCCACGGCCGCGCCGAGCAGAATCTGGCGAGCATCGACGAGGTTCAGAAGGACAAGCGGATCGAGAACTCCACGCTGCCCTGGAATGAACGCCCGGTGATGGTCAAGGCTGGCAATGAAACTCACGAAATGAGCACTGACCGCAACGGCATTCTGCGCCTGAACCTGCTGGACAGTCCGTTTGCCGAACAGGACCTGAGCCGCATCACGCGCATCTATATCAATGTCGAAGACGATCAGGACAGCGCGCACGCAAACGCCAGTTTGCCCATCAGCCATTCGCTACGCGGCAAGTTGCTGGAGGCGCACGCCCTGATCTACGACGATCTTGAAGATGACGAGGTCAGCCAGTGGGTGCATCGCGTCAAACGTCTTTCTGATATGGGCCTGGAAGAAGAAGCCAGCGAGCTGGAACAGAGCCTGATCGAACTGACGCGCAACGATCCGCAACTGCAGGGTGAATTTCTCAAGTCACTCGCCAGAGACGCCGGCCGCCTGGTCGCCGTTCCTGCCCAGAGCCAGTAACGTGAAAGGCCGCGGCGTTTAACCGCGGCCAGTCACAGTCATTATCGAGAGAACAATTCCAGCTGTTCATGGGCTGCACGCAGATCGTGCAGACGTACGCCTATGCCCAGCAACCTGACCGGCTTGCCACCGCGAGCGAACGCCTGAGCCAGCAACTGTTCATAACTGCCCAGATCCCTGCCGGCTCCGGATTGCTCCAGAGTCGTCTGCGTGAAATCGTGAAACTTCACTTTGACGAACGGCTTGCCGGGCCGGTACTGCCCTTCCATTCTGGCCATCCGGCCACTCAGGGTTTCCAGCAGGTCGGGCAGCTTTTCCAGGCAGGCCGCCAGATCGGGCAGATCCGTGTCGTAAGTATTTTCAACGCTGACTGACTGACGCCGGCTGTCATTCTGCACCGGCCGGTCATCGATCCCGTGCGCCAGACTCCAGAGGCGCTCACCAAAGCTGCCGAACTCCCTGACCAGCGCGAGCTTGCTGCGGCTTCGCAGGTCGGCACAATCGACGATACCCAGTCGGCCGAGCTTGTCTGCGGTGACTTTTCCTACGCCATGAAGCTTGGTGACTGGCAGGGAGGCGACGAAATCCTCGACCTGATCCGGCGTGATGACGAACAACCCGTTGGGCTTTTTCCAGTCGCTGGCGATCTTGGCGAGAAACTTGTTGGGCGCAACGCCTGCCGACACCGTGATATGCAGCTGATTCGAGACCCGGCGACGGATGTCCTGCGCGATGCGCGTGGCGCTCCCGGAAAAGTGCCCGGCCTCGGACACGTCCAGAAAGGCCTCATCCAGAGACAACGGCTCTATAAGGTCGGTGTAATCCCGACAGATCGTATGGATTTCCCGCGATGCTTCTTTATAAGCATCCATGCGCGGCTTGACGATGGTCAGGTCCGGGCAGAGCTTGAGCGCATGCCGGGACGACATGGCCGAACGCACACCGTAGGCGCGCGCCTCATAATTACAGGTCGCAATCACCCCGCGCCGCTCCGCAGAGCCGCCGACCGCCAGCGGCTTGCCAGCGAGGTCGGGCTCGTCACGCATTTCAATGGCTGCATAAAAGCAGTCACAGTCGATGTGGATGATTTTGCGCTGCGTCATGACCTGATGGGATTTTGCAATCAATGGCCGCGCAGTATCTCATTCGTACCGGCAAGTAACATCCAATGATGTGAAAGGTCGTCATGAAAAGCAGTCAAAAGCCCATCACGGATGACCGAAACAGCTGCAAAGGCCCGTCATGCAAGCGCCGATGCCGAGCAGACCGATCATTTGGATCCGCTAAGCATTTGAAGAAAAAGCACTTTTTTGAAACTAACCATTGACACCTCGTCATCTCTCTGTAGAATGCCGCCACACAGACGCGGGATGGAGCAGTCTGGTAGCTCGTCGGGCTCATAACCCGAAGGTCGTCGGTTCAAATCCGGCTCCCGCAACCAAACATCAAAAAAGGCTACTCGAAAGAGTGGCCTTTTTTGTGCGCGCCTGAAAAGCGCCCTTCTCAAGCCAGGACATTGCCCATGCCTCGCGCAGCTATAAAGCGCTCGCGACGCCCTGCGGCAAATCCTCACTGCCTGGCCACCCGCCTTGCTGATAATGCTCCACGCAGACATGCAGCCCTGAAAAACGAGCATCCGGCCTCTGGCGTGCAAAATGAGCACAATACGCTACTTATTCGCATGCTTTCCGGATTAAGGGTTGACACTTCAGCGTTCGGCTGTAGAATGCCGCCACACAGACGCGGGATGGAGCAGTCTGGTAGCTCGTCGGGCTCATAACCCGAAGGTCGTCGGTTCAAATCCGGCTCCCGCAACCAAACATCAAGAAAGGCTACTCGAAAGAGTGGCCTTTTTTGTTTCCGGTAAAAAAGTAGCGCGGGCAACGGCTAACTGCCTGACAAAAAAGACTATTTCCAAAGCCCTTTGAAACCCTATCATCACATCTGTAACGTAATGCGTGCATTTACGACAGTTTTTGCGTGCGCTGCCGATAGGTGTTACTAAGCTGAATCACGACTGAACCGTAGCTGAACAGCATCACCCGGCTCGATTCGCTATTCGCTCGTTAGACGTTGACGCGCTAACATCCTGAAATATTTTCTGCGTAGGGATTGGTAACTTGGCTGCATACCTCCATCCTGTCGCGCACGATCCAAGGAGTGATTGATGCGCGACAACATGTCCGATTCCAATGAAACCATTGATGCAGAACAACCGGTCAGCCCACCGCGCCATAACTGGCGGGAGCTGCTGAGCAAATACCGACAGCCCATAGGGCTGGCGGTGATGCTGCTGTTGTTCAGCCTGGCCCTTATAGCCTGCCGCCACATGCTGGTCGAAATGGACTGGTATGCGCTGCACGACTCGCTGTTCGCAGTCCCCCTGCCCGCCCTGGGCGGTGCGCTGCTCGCGGCAATCGTCGGCTACATCATCCTGATGGGCTATGAACTGTCCGCCAGTCGTTACGCCAATGTCGACCTGCCAATCAAGACGCTGCTTCTCGGCGGCTTCACCTCGTTTGCCATCGGCAATGCGGTCGGCCTGTCGATGCTGTCCGGTGGTTCGGTACGCTACAGGCTTTATTCACGCCATGGCGTAGGCGCAATCGAAATCGCCCGCATGACCGTGTTCGCCAGCCTGTCATTGGGCTGTGCGCTGCCGCCACTGGCTGCACTGGCCACGTTGAGCAACCTGTCAGGCGCGTCACTGGCACTCAAGCTTCCGGTCGATGTGCTGGCTGTAGTCGCTACCGCGGTGTTGATCGGCAGTCTGCTGCTGGCGGTGTTCGTCTACCGTCGTCGCCTGCCGGAACAGGATATCCCGCACAATATTCTGGTTCGTCTCGGTCGTCGTACCTTGCGCCTGCCGGACCTGAAGCTGACGCTTATTCAGTTGGTGATCACCGCGCTGGACGTCGCCGCCGCAGCGATGGTGCTGTATCTGCTGCTGCCGCATGCGCCACCGCTGGGCGCCTTCATTCTTATCTACCTGCTGGCGCTCGCTGCCGGCGTGCTCAGCCATGTGCCTGGCGGCGTCGGCGTTTTCGAGGCGATTCTGCTCGCAGCCTTCGCCAACGAGCTGGGTGCCGCCCCCCTCGCTGCTGCGCTGCTGCTGTACCGCCTGATCTACGTGATCCTGCCGCTGCTGCTGGCTTGCCTTACCCTGCTGTTTACCGAGGCCCAGCGCCTGCTGCCGACCCGGCAGGCCATGCGCGTCGCTTCAGGGCTGGCGGCACCGATTCTGGCACTACTGGTTTTCTTGTCGGGGGTGGTGCTGCTCTTCTCTGGTGCCACCCCTGAAATCGATACCCGTCTCGAAAACGTCGGCTTCATGATCCCGCATCGACTGATCGATGCGTCGCACTTCGGGGCCAGCCTGGTAGGTGTGCTGTGCCTGCTGCTGGCACAGGGCCTGCGTCGTCGACTGTCGGCTGCATGGATGCTGACCTCTATTTTGTTGCTGGTAGGTGCAGTGCTGTCGATACTCAAGGGCTTCGACTGGGAAGAGGCCAGCATGCTGTTGCTGACCGCCTGCCTGCTGCTGACATTCCGCCGTTCGTTCTACCGTCCAAGCCGCCTGCTGGAGCTGCCGTTCTCACCGGTCTACCTGATTGCCAGCATTTGCGTGGTCGGGGCCTCGATCTGGCTGTTGCTGTTCGCCTATCAGGACGTGCCCTACAGTCACCAGTTGTGGTGGCAGTTCACCCTCGATGCCGACGCCCCGCGTGGCCTGCGTTCGGCGCTGGGCAGCGCAGTGCTGCTGGTGGTGGTTTCGCTGACCTGGTTGCTGCGCACTGCCAGACCGGTTATCAAGCTGCCCGACGCGGCAGACCTGGACAAGGCGGCCGAGATCCTCAAAGCATCCAAACAGCCGGATGGCGGCCTGGTGCTGACCGGCGACAAGGCCATCCTGTTCCATCCGGCCGGCAATGCGTTTCTGATGTACTCGCATCGCGGCCGCAGCCTGGTAGCGCTTTACGACCCGATCGGCCCCACACAGCAGCGTGCCGAGCTGATCTGGCAGTTCCGCGACCTGTGCGACGTGCACCATGCGCGTCCAGTGTTCTATCAGGTACGTGCAGAAAACCTGCCGTTCTACATGGACATCGGTCTCACGGCTATCAAGCTGGGTGAAGAGGCGCGCGTCGACCTGCGTCGCTTCGACATCGATGCCAAGGGCAAAGAGATGAAAGACCTGCGTTACACCTGGAACCGGGGTGGCCGCGACGGTCTTTCGCTGGAGATCTACGAACCGGGCCAGGCGCCGATCGACGAGCTGAAAGTGATTTCCGATGCCTGGCTGACGGGCAAGAATGTCCGTGAAAAAGGCTTCTCGCTGGGCCGCTTCAGTACTGAGTACCTGAAGTACTTCCGAATTGCCATCGTGCACTTCCAGGGCAAGCCGGTTGCGTTCTCCAACCTGCTGGAAACCACCAGCCCGGAACTGGCCAGCCTTGACCTGATGCGCTCGCACCCGGATGCACCCAAGCTGACCATGGAATTCATGATGGTCGGCCTGATTCTGCATTACAAAGCCCAGGGCTACGCGCGATTCAGTCTGGGCATGGTGCCTTTGTCGGGCCTGCAGCCACGACGCGGTGCACCCATCACCCAGCGTCTGGGTTCGATGATCTTCCGCCGTGGCGAACAGCTGTACAACTTCCAGGGGCTGCGTCGCTTCAAGGACAAGTTCCAGCCCGATTGGGAACCTCGTTATATGGCTGTGCCTGCCGGACTTGATCCGCTCGTGGCACTGGCTGACACCGCCGCCCTGATTGCGGGCGGCCTGACTGGATTGGTGAAACGCTGATGATTCGACGCTCCTGGCGCCTTTTGCTCGCAGCTCTGGTAATTGTTCTTTTAATCGTAGCGCTGGGAGTCTGGGTCTGGACCCGCCCCGCCCCGCCCGCCTCACTGGAACATTCGAACCTTGACGGGGGCGCGCCGCTGACCAGCGTAACGCCGGCCACCAGCATCAAGACCCGTATCGCACTGGCCGTCACCGCTGAAGACATGCTGACCGACAAGCAATTGCTGGCGATCAGCAAGGATGCGTCGGCACGCATCATTCAGGTGGTGTTGCCCAAGGACGACTGCGTCCTGCAACAAAAGACCTTTCAGGACGCGCTGACGAAGCTCGACGGCCCTGCAAAGGTCGTCGGTGGCATAGGCCCTGGCGCGACACTGGCCTGGCGCTGGCTGGCCGGGCAGGCCGATGACAAGGCGCAGGCCATATCCGTAGGTTTTGCGCTTGAGCATGCCTCGAATCCGCCGCCTGTTGTGGAAGAGGACGAAAAGCCGCCACAGATCTGCGACGTGCCGCTGCCGCAGAAGGCTGCACACGGACACTGGCTGGCCGCCTGGAACGACGCGCCGGATGATCCGAGCGCAGCATTTGTACGCGACCAGAGCAACGCCGACACCAGCATCAGCGACTACGACATTCCGCTGCCTCAGGTGCTCAACACCGAACTTCGTCACCTGCTGCTCGGCGAGAACGACAGCGGCGGACTGGGCATACCGACAGTCGAAGTCCCAGCCAGCCAACCTTCCGACACTGTGACGCTGTTCATGTCCGGTGATGGCGGATGGCGCGACCTGGATAAAGTCGTGGCCGGTGACATGGCCAAGATGGGCTACCCGGTAGTGGGCATCGACGTATTGCGCTACTACTGGGAACACAAGACGCCGGAACAGACCGCCGTCGACCTCACCGACCTGATGAACCACTACCGTCAGAAATGGGGCACCAAGCGCTTCATCCTGGCTGGCTACTCGTTCGGTGCGGACGTCATGCCGGCCATCTACAACCGCCTGGCGGCAGACGATCAGAACCGGGTTGACGCGATCATTCTGCTGGCCTTCGCGCGCACCGGCAGCTTCGAGATTCACGTTGACGGCTGGCTCGGCAACGCGGGTAAGGAAGCCACCACCGGACAGGAAATGGCCAAGTTGCCAGCCGCCAAGGTGTTCTGCGTTTACGGCGTCGAAGAGAAGAAAGACAGCGGTTGCACCGACACCACTGCCGTCGGCGAAGCGGTTCAGTTGCCAGGTGGTCATCACTTCGATGAGGACTATCCGGCGCTGGCCAAACGTCTGATCGACGCGATCAACAAGCGTCAGGGCAAGACTGCCGCTCAATAACGCCACAGTCTGCGACAAAAAAAATCCCGGCACCGTGAGGTTGCCGGGATTTTTTTATCTGCGCTGCCGGATAGCCCGGCCAACGTTTACATCTCCACTTGGGTACCCAGCTCAATCACCCGGTTGAACGGCAGCTTGAAGAAGCGCAGGTTGCCGTTGGCGTTCTTGAGCATGAAAGCGAACAACGCTTCACGCCAGCGCGCCATGCCGTCCATCTTGGAGGGGATCACTGTCTCGCGGCTGAGGAAGTACGTGGTGCGCATCGGACTGAAGTCCAGCTCCGGCAGGTGACACAAGGCCAGCGCAGCGGGTACATCGGGCTCATCGATAAAGCCGAAGTGCAGGATCACCCGATAGAAGCCTTCGCCATAGGATTCGACTTCGAAGCGCTGAGCGGACGGCACACGGGGCGAATCTTCATACACCACCGTCAACAGCACCACTTGCTCGTGTAACACCTGGTTGTGCAGCATGTTGTGCAGCAGCGCATGGGGCACGGCATCCGAACGCGCAGTCAGGAACACCGCCGTGCCCTGCACCCGATGCGGCGGCTGAACGCGAATGCTGCCGATGAAGATCGGCAATGGCAGCCCGCCCTCGTCGATTCGCTCCGCGAGCAATTGCTTGCCGCGCTTCCAGGTGGTCATGAGGATAAACAGCACCGCACCGGCCAGCACCGGGAAGGCCCCGCCCTGGAAGATCTTGGGCACGTTGGCCGCGAAGAACAGACCGTCCACCAGCAGCAGGCAGATCAGCAGCGGAACGGCCAGCAATGGCGGCCATTTCCAGAGCATCAGCATGACCGTCGACACCAGAATGGTGGTGCAGAGCATGGTCCCGGTCACCGCGACGCCGTAGGCAGATGCCAGCGCACCAGACGATTCGAAGCCGATCACCAGCAGAATCACACCCGCCATTAGCGCCCAGTTGACGGCACCGATGTAGATCTGGCCTTGCGCGTCGCTGGAGGTGTGCTGGATGTGCATGCGCGGGATGTAGCCCAGCTGGATCGCCTGCAGGGTCATCGAGAAGGCGCCGGAGATTACCGCTTGCGAGGCAATGATGGTCGCCATCGTCGACAGGCCGATCAGTGGCAGTAGCGCCCAGCCCGGCGCCAGCAGGTAGAACGGGTTGCGAACCGTCTCGGGATTGCCCAGCACCAGCGCACCCTGACCGAAATAGTTGAGCAGCAGCGCAGGCAGCACGAGGATGAACCAGGCACGTGAAATCGGCTTGCGGCCGAAGTGGCCCATGTCGGCATACAGCGCCTCGGCACCGGTCAGAGCAAGCACCACAGCACCGAGGATGGCCACGCCAATGCCTGGATGGATGATGAAGAAATTCACGCCCCATGCCGGATTCACCGCTTTCAGCACTTCCGGCGACTGCATGATGCCGTAGACACCCAGCGCGCCGAGCACCAGGAACCAGGTCACCATCACCGGGCCGAACAGCACGCCGATGCGCGCAGTGCCATGACGCTGAATCAGAAACAGGCCCACCAGCACAATCAGCGCCATGGGCACGATCCAGTGATCAAGGCCGTCGAACGCCAGTTCCAGCCCTTCCATCGCCGACAAGACCGAAACTGCCGGGGTGATCATGCTGTCACCGTAAAACAACGCGGCGCCGAACAGTCCGAACACCACCATCATCATTTGCAACCGTGGATGCTTGGCGGACGCACGCCGCGCCAGGGCCATCAGCGCCATGATGCCGCCCTCACCCTGGTTATCGGCACGCAGTACGAACGCCATGTATTTGAAGGAAACCACCCAGATCAGCGACCAGAAGATCAGCGACAGCACGCCGAGAATCGCATCATGGGTCACGTCCACGCCGTAACCACCCTGAAACACTTCCTTGAGGGTGTACAGCGGACTGGTGCCGATGTCGCCGTAAACCACCCCTACTGCGGCGATCAGCAGCCCGATGGGCTTGGCAGCGCCTCCGGCCTCCGCATGACTGTTTGCTTGACTCATCCACTACTCCCGGAAACCAGACATGAGGTTCAACACTGAGAACATCACAAGGCGTAACAATTCAGATTCAGCCAGACATTGGCATGCCTCGGCGCGATGGCGCGAAGCATAACGCAGCACTCGTCGTAATTCTTGGTGAAACGCAGATCGTCGCAACGATCCGGCCTGCCGTCACGCATTGATCACGGCCTGCCGAAGCAGTTATTCGAGGCAATATTTCTCATGGAACGACAAAAATATCGGCCGGTCATTAGTTAAGCCTGCCGCATCAGGGGTCTTCAAGAACCGCATCGACGCCCGGGCACCCTGATTACCTCTGACCGAGATGCTCTGATGACCACACAAAACCTGACTGTCCAGCCGTTACTCTTCCAGCCCTCATTTGAAGTCGTTCCGGACGATGAAGCGCAGACCGGCAAAGAGCTGGTCGAAGCCATGCACTCCATCCTCGAAACCACTTATCAAGATACGGGGCACGCCATTCGCAGTGTGCACGCCAAGGCTCACGGCTTGCTCCACGGTCAGATTCAGGTATACGGCGACCTGCCCGAGCCGTTGGCACAAGGTGCCTTTGCCACGCCCGGCAACTTTCCGGTGGTCATGCGCTTCTCGACCAACCCCGGCGACATTCTCGACGACAAGGTATCCACGCCCAGAGGCCTGGCCATCAAACTGGTCGGCGTCGAAGGCGCGCGCTTGCCTGGCAGCGCAGAGGCAACCACCCAGGACTTCGTCATGCAAAACGCCAAGGCCTTTACCGCCAAGGACCCCAAGGCCTTTCTGAAGACCTTGAAGTTGCTGGCCAAGACGACCGACAAGGCTCCGGGCATGAAACGCGCGCTGTCTGCCGTCCTGCGCGGCATCGAATCGGTGATCGAGTCGGCCGGGGGCGAAAGCGGCACACTGAGAAGCCTTGGCGGGCACCCGATGACCCACATTCTGGGCGAGACGTTCTACACCGTCGTACCTTTTCTGTACGGCCCCTACTACGCCAAACTCAGCGTCGTGCCTTTCTCCGCCGAGCTGATTGCGTTGACCGACAAGGCGCTGGACCTGAAAGACAACCCGGACGGTTTGCGCGAAGCGGTCAAGGCGTTCTTTCTTGAACACGACGCCAACTGGGAGGTCCGCGTGCAACTGGCCACGGATCTGGAAAAAATGCCGATCGAGGACGCCTCGGCGATCTGGCCGGAAGACCTCAGCCCTTACGTGGCGGTCGCTCGAATCGATGTGCCACGCCAGTCGTCGTGGTCCGAGCAAAACGTCCAGGAAATCGACGAAGGCATGGCATTCAGCCCATGGCATGGCCTTGAGGCGCACCGTCCGTTGGGCGGCGTCATGCGCGTACGCAAACCGGCCTATGAACACTCGGCAGGCTTTCGCAGTCAGCACAACGGCTGCCCGATGCATGAGCCAAAGCGCTGAGAACATTTGACAGCCAGTCCAGGCCCGCGCAGGTAGGCCTGGACTGGATTCAGCCGGCCTGAAAGACCATTAACTTCGGCTCGCCTTGAACCGATGTAAACAAAACCACTGTCCTGTGCAAGATCGGCCATCCTCCCCGATACACTGCGTGTGACCGACTTACTGTCGGTAGTGATGCGATGGGCTCGTCAAGTGCTGGTCCCGGCTGCGTCTCGCGTACGTCGTAATTCTCATGCAAACGCTGGTCATCCTGCCCACTCACCGCTAGAATTGCGCACTTTTTGATCAGAGGCGCAGCAAGCGCCCAGTCAGCGCCTGCGCTTCGCGTCCGGGCGCCCTTCACGCCGAGGTTTGCCATGTCCACCGTCACCACGCCGTCCGCCCCCAAGGTTGGATTCGTTTCACTGGGTTGCCCAAAGGCACTCGTTGACTCCGAACGCATCCTGACCCAGTTGCGCATGGAAGGTTACGAAGTCGTTGCGACCTACGAGGACGCCGACGTGGTCGTGGTCAATACCTGTGGCTTCATCGATACGGCCAAGGCCGAGTCGCTGGAAGTGATCGGCGAAGCCATCAAGGAAAACGGCAAGGTCATCGTGACCGGCTGCATGGGCGTCGATGCCAGTGTGATTCGCAATGTGCATCCGAGCGTACTGTCGGTGACCGGCCCTCAGCAGTACGAGCAGGTGGTCAACGCCGTGCACGATGTGGTGCCGCCCCGCCACGATCACAATCCGTTGATCGACCTGGTGCCGCCACAAGGCGTCAAACTGACCCCGCGTCACTATGCGTATCTGAAAATTTCCGAAGGCTGTAACCACAGTTGCAGCTTCTGCATCATCCCGTCGATGCGCGGCAAGCTGGTCAGCCGCCCGGTGGGTGATGTACTGGACGAGGCCAAGCGCCTGGTCAAATCCGGTGTAAAGGAGCTGCTGGTCATTTCCCAGGACACCAGCGCCTATGGCGTTGATGTCAAATACCGCACCGGTTTCTGGGACGGTCAGCCGGTCAAAACCCGCATGACCGAGCTGTGCCAGGCGCTGGGCTCGATGGGCGTCTGGGTGCGCCTGCACTATGTCTACCCGTACCCGCACGTCGACGAACTGATCCCGTTGATGGCCGCTGGCAAGATCCTGCCGTACCTGGACATCCCGTTCCAGCACGCCAGCCCGAAAATCCTCAAGCTGATGAAGCGTCCGGCCTTCGAAGACAAGACCCTGGCACGCATCAAGAACTGGCGCGAGCAGTGCCCTGACCTGATCATCCGCTCGACCTTCATCGTCGGCTTTCCCGGCGAAACCGAAGAAGACTTCCAGTACCTGCTGGACTGGCTGACCGAAGCACAGCTGGACCGGGTTGGCTGCTTCCAGTACTCGCCGGTTGAGGGCGCGCCTGCCAATCTGCTGGACGCGGCCATCGTGCCGGACGACGTCAAGCAGGACCGCTGGGATCGTTTCATGGCTCATCAGCAGGCAATCAGTGCTGCTCGCCTGCAGATGAAGATCGGCAAGGAAATCGAAGTGCTGATCGACGAAGTCGACGATCGGGGTGCCGTGGGCCGCTGCTTCTTCGACGCCCCGGAAATCGACGGCAACGTGTTCATCGGTCTGGAGGATGGCAGCACCGTTCAGCCTGGCGACAAGATCATGTGCCGGGTGACCGATGCAGACGAATACGACCTGTGGGCCGAGATGCTCTAAGCACCCTCCCTCGCCGCAAGCGAAAGCCCTGCCCTTAAATCGGCAGGGCTTTTTTGTCTCTGGCTGTTGTCTATCCAGGACCGGCCGAATGGAGTACGCGAGATGCCGTTATATATACCGGATACCCACGATTACCCGGAATTGACCGAAGTATGGGAACGCTCGGTGCGCGCGACCCATGACTTTCTGCCAGACGCCTACATCAACCGGCTCAAGGGGTTGCTGCCGCAGTATCTGGGTAGCGTGAACCTATTCTGTACCCAGGATGAGCAGCTCAACATCACCGGCTTTGCGGGCACAAGCAAGACCAGGCTGGATATTCTGTTCATCGACCCTGACCATCGCGGCCAGAAGCTGGGCACGCAGTTGCTGACTCACGCAATCGAGCGGTTCAATATCCGCGAACTGGACGTCAACGAACAGAATACTCAGGCACTGGGGTTTTACCGCAGGCATGGTTTCGAGGTTGTCAGCCGCTCTGCAGTCGATGGTCTGGGCCAGCCTTACCCCATGCTCAGAATGCGTCTGACCGGCTGTGACTGACACCGATTGCAGCGCAAATGCAATGTTGCCGCGATTAACCGTCGCCGGGCGGTTACAATGGCGACTTTATTTTAGCAAACGGCTTTTTTGTCATGACAGACCCCATTCGCCTTTCCAAACGCCTCATCGAGCTGGTCGGTTGCTCCCGCCGGGAGGCCGAACTGTTTATCGAGGGTGGCTGGGTCACTGTGGACGGCGAGGTCATCGAGGAGCCGCACTTCAAGGTCAGCACCCAGAAAATCGAGCTCAGCCCGGACGCCAAGGCCGACTCCCCGGAGCCTGTGACGATCATCCTGCACAAACCCGCCTCGGCAAGCGCCGAAGAGGCTTTGCAGATGATTACGCCGGGCACGCTTTCCGTAGAGCACAGCTACAGCAAGCGTCCGCTCAAGAGCCATTTCATGCGCCTCGAGGCGATTTCAAGCCTGCAGGCCAACGCCAGCGGCTTGATGGTGTTCAGCCAGGACTGGAAGATCCTGCGCAAGCTCACCGATGACCGCAGCAAGATCGAGCAGGAATACGTGGTGGAGATCTCGGGCGAGATGGTTGCCCATGGCCTCAACCGGCTGAACCACGGCCTGACCTACAAAGGCAAGGAACTGCCAGCCGTGAAGGCGAGCTGGCAGAACGAGAACCGTCTGCGCTTT
Organism: Pseudomonas sp. PvP027; assembly: GCF_017833005.1. Classification (NCBI taxonomy): domain Bacteria; kingdom Pseudomonadati; phylum Pseudomonadota; class Gammaproteobacteria; order Pseudomonadales; family Pseudomonadaceae; genus Pseudomonas; species Pseudomonas sp. PvP027. The sequence continues at coordinate 1,812,242 of NZ_JAFIBK010000001.1, forward strand.
GCGATGAAAAATCCGCAGCCCGGCATCATCGCCCTGCTGTGCGAGGCCGTCGGCCTGAAGATCGTCGCCATTCGCCGCATCCGTATCGGCGGCGTGTCCATGGGCAAACTGCCCGAGGGCCAGTGGCGCTACATGACGGCCAAGGAAAAGTTCTGACCCTCGCAGCACCCACCTTATTACAGCGCGCATGACCACCGTCATGCGCTGCCCTACGACTTATCAGGAAACACGCCTCATGATGAACAACGACGTACTGCGCAGCGTGCGCTACATGCTCGATATCAGCGACAGCAAGATTGTCGAGATCACCGCACTGACCGGTTTTGAAGTGTCGAAGAGCGATGTCATCGCCTTCATGAAAAAAGAGGAAGAAGAAGGCTACCTGGATTGCAGCGATGAAATCATGGCGCACTTCCTCGATGGCCTGGTCTACTTCAAGCGTGGCAAGGACGAAAGCCGTCCGCCACAGGCGATCGATTTGCCGATCACCAACAATATCGTTCTGAAAAAACTGCGCGTGGCGTTCGAACTGAAAGAAGACGATATGCACGCCATCCTCAAATCAGTCGACTTCCCGGTCTCCAAACCGGAACTGAGCGCCCTGTTCCGCAAGGTCGGGCACACCAACTATCGCGCCTGTGGCGATCAACTGCTGCGCAACTTCCTCAAGGGCCTGACCCTGCGCGTGCGTGGCTGAACCAGCCTCGATGAGCTACAACGTCTCCCCTGTCGGCTTCGTGCGCTCCTGCTTCAAGGAGAAATTCGCCATTCCGCGCCAGCCACAACTGGCCCCGGCGGCACGCGGCGTGCTGGAGTTGGTGGCACCTTTCGATCAGGGTGAAGCCATTCAGGGGCTGGAACAGGTCAGTCACGTCTGGCTGCTGTTTCTGTTCCACCTGGCGCTGGAAGACAAGCCACGCCTGAAGGTGCGCCCGCCGCGCCTGGGTGGCAACCAGTCGATGGGCGTGTTCGCTACCCGCGCCACCCATCGCCCCAATGGCATCGGCCAATCGGTGGTCAAGCTGGACAAGGTCGAAGCCGGGAGACTCTGGCTGTCCGGCATCGACCTGCTGGATGGCACGCCGGTGCTGGACATCAAGCCCTACGTGCCCTACGCCGATGCAATTGCCGACGCAACCAACCACATCGCCAGTGCTGCGCCAGACCTGATACCGGTGCACTGGCAAGACGCCGCGCTGCGACAGGCTCGCGAACACGCACTGCGCCTGAATGAGCCACTGGTCGAACTGATCGAGCAGTGTCTGGCCCAGGACCCGCGCCCGGCCTACCAGCTCCCCACGCCGGAACGTCGCTATGGTGCTCAGTTCTGGGACCTGGACGTGCGCTGGCACTATCCGCAGGCCGGCGTGATCTGCGTGCTGGAAGTGCTGCTCGCCTGAAGCCGCTACTTGTTGTCTGACACAATCGGAGCGACAAATTCCGCGCAATAAAAACCCGCCTGATCCACTCAAGGACGAGGCGGGTCTTGTGCAGCAGGCTTACTTCTCGACGAAGGCACGCTCGATCAGATAGTCGCCCGGCTCACGCATACGCGGCGAAACGGTCAGGCCGAAGCTGTTGAGCACTTCGCTGGTCTCGTCGAGCATGCTCGGGCTGCCGCACAACATGGCACGGTCATCCTGCGGGTTGATCGGCGGCAGGCCGATGTCGCTGAACAGCTTGCCACTGCGCATCAGGTCGGTCAGACGGCCTTCGTTCTCGAAGGGCTCGCGGGTGACCGTCGGGTAGTAGATCAGCTTGTCACGCAGCGCTTCACCGAAGAACTCATTCTGCGGCAGGTGCTCGGTGATGAATTCGCGATAGGCGACTTCGTTCACGTAACGCACACCGTGGCAGAGGATGACTTTCTCGAAACGCTCGTAGGTCTCGGGATCCTGGATGACACTCATGAACGGCGCAAGGCCGGTACCGGTGCTCAGCAGGTAAAGATGCTTGCCCGGCTTGAGATCGTCCAGCACCAGCGTGCCCGTAGGCTTCTTGCTGATGATGATCTCGTCGCCTTCCTTGAGGTGCTGCAACTGGGAAGTCAACGGGCCGTCAGGCACCTTGATGCTGAAGAATTCCAGATGCTCTTCCCAGTTCGGGCTGGCAATCGAGTAGGCGCGCATGAGCGGACGACCGTTTGGCTGCTGCAGACCGATCATCACGAACTGACCGTTCTCGAAACGCAAACCAGGGTCGCGGGTGCACTTGAAACTGAAGAGGGTGTCGTTCCAGTGGTGGACGCTGAGGACACGCTCGTGGTTCATGTTGCTCATGTACGTGAGGACTCCTGAAAAAATAGTGCGCGCAGAAGCACTGCGCTATTGCGCGACATTCTAGTGGCAGACACAATATCTGTTAAATGAATTATCAAGATATAGGTTATCGGTTATATAGATATGCGATTTACTCTCCGTCAGCTCCAGGTATTTGTGGCAGTCGCCCGGCAGGAAAGCGTCTCCAAGGCCGCAGTACTGCTGTCGCTTTCGCAGTCGGCTGCCAGCACCTCCATCACCGAGCTGGAGCGCCAGTCGAGCTGCCAGCTGTTTGACCGTGCCGGCAAGCGGCTCAGCCTCAACGCCACGGGCAGGCAATTGCTGCCGCAAGCCGTCGCGCTGCTTGATCAGGCCAAGGAAATCGAAGACCTGCTCAATGGTAAATCAGGCTTCGGCTCACTGGCGGTCGGCGCTACGCTGACGATCGGCAATTACCTGGCGACCCTGCTGATCGGCGGCTACATGCAGCGCCACCCCGAAAGCCAGGTCAAGCTTCACGTCCAGAACACCGCGCATATCGTGCAACAGGTTGCTCACTACGAGATAGATCTGGGCCTTATCGAAGGCGATTGCAGCCATCCGGACATCGAAGTGCAATCCTGGGTCGAAGACGAACTTGTGGTGTTCTGCGCCCCGCAGCATCCGTTGGCCAAACGCCCCCAGGTAACGCTGGAGGAACTGACTCATGAAGCCTGGATCCTGCGGGAACAGGGCTCAGGCACACGCCTGACATTCGACCAGGCCATGCGTCATCACCGTAACGGGCTGAACGTCCGACTGGAGCTTGAGCACACCGAGGCCATCAAACGCGCAGTCGAGTCCGGGCTGGGCATTGGCTGCATCTCCAGGCTGGCGCTGCGCGACGCCTTTCGGCGCGGCAATCTGGTGGAACTGGCCACGCCGGAGCTGGATCTGGCCAGGCAGTTCTACTTCATCTGGCACAAACAGAAATACCAGACCTCGGCCATGCGCGAGTTTCTCGAACTGTGCCGCGCCTTCACCGCCGGGGCTCAGCGCAGCGACGAGATCGTGCTGCCAAGCCTGTATTGACGAGTCTGTACGAAAGGCGTCAGCCCAGCAGAATGATTGCCCAGACCAGACCGATCATGCTCAGGGCGATGAACTGGGCAGCACTGCCCATGTCCTTGGCGTTCTTGGACAGCGGGTGCAGGTCCAGGGAGATGCGGTCAATGGCCGCCTCTACGGCCGAATTGAGCAGCTCGACGATCAGCGCCAGCAGGCATACAGCAACCAGCAGGGCATGCTCGCCCTTGCTGACGTGCAGAAAAAACGACAGCGGAATCAGGACCACGTTGAGCAGTACCAACTGGCGGAAAGCCGCTTCACCTTTGTAGGCTGCGCGCATACCGTCCAGTGAATAACCAGCGGCGTTAAGAATACGTTTCAGACCGGTTTGGCCTTTGAAGGGCGACATAGAGAGGCTGCTGTGTAAAAAGATGAGGAAAGCTAAGGCAATAAAGGTCAAAAAAGCGTGAATGCTCGCAACCTGAAAGCCGTCAGCTGGATGAAATGGACTCAAGCTGTTGTAACAACAATGCTGCCTGGGTACGCGTGCGTACTCCAAGCTTGCGGAAAATCGCCGTGACATGTGCCTTGATGGTGGCTTCGGACACACTGAGCTCAGAAGCAATCTGCTTGTTCAGCAAACCTTCACAGACCATCGTCAACACTCGAAACTGCTGCGGCGTGAGGCTGGCAAGGCCTGCGCTGGCAGCTTTCGCCTCGTCTGAAACACTGATCACTTCATTGACCTGCGGCGGCCACCAGACGTCACCATCGAGCACTTTGCGGACCGCCTGCTGAATCACTTCCAGCGAGCTGGATTTGGGAATGAAGCCACTGGCACCAAACTCTCTGGAACGTACCACGATGGAGGCTTCTTCCTGCGCCGAGACCATCACCACCGGTATCTGCGGGTACTGGCCACGCAACAGGACCAGCCCGGAGAAGCCATAGGCGCCCGGCATGTTCAGGTCCAGCAGAACCAGGTCCCAATCAGCCTTCTCCCCCAGGCGCGATTCGAGCTGGGCAATGCTTTCTGCCTCGACCAGCCGTGCGTCAGGCCCCAGGCCGATGCTCAGCGCCTGATGCAGCGCACTGCGAAACAGGGGATGATCATCAGCGATCAGGATGTCGTAGGTCATGTAATGATCCTGTTTTTATAGTGAGGGGCCGAAGAATCGGCCGCCCAGCGAGGCTGGCGAACGCGCAGTGCGAAACCCCATAGCGGGCCCCGGCGCACCGCCAGACCACATGAATCGGCTTCCAGGCGGCGCCAAGCATGCCCAGCATGGCCATGACGGTCAAGCGCGAAGCGTCGATACCAGGGAACATGGATGGCAATTAGCCAAACCAGCGCAGTTCTGCCGCCCTTGTCCATGAAAAGCCTTCAAATGAACGCCTTCAAATGGGTATGCGCAGCGTCGTCGGAATCAATCGGATTCTGGTACTTGGCGCCCAGATAATGGGCGCTGAACACGTCCAGATAAGCATCCAGCACTCCGCTGGCACTGGCGTCACCGGCCAGTTCCAGACAGAGGGCGGCCACTTCCGCCGTGCAGAAGTGATCATCGCGCCTCGATCGACGCAAACGGTAGCGCGAGATCTGCTCGGGCTCCAGACTCAATACCGGAAACCGCTCCAGATACGGGCTCTTGCGAAACATCTTGCGTGCTTCGGTCCAGGTGGCGTCCAGCAGAATGAACAGCGGACGCTTGCCATCCAGGCATGCAACCTTGTTCACCACGCGCTCTTCGGCAACAAACTCTCCGGGAAAGACGATGTAGGGCTGCCACTGCGGGTCGTCCAGCAAGGCGAGCAATTGCTCATCGACCTCTATCCGTGACCAGAGGAAGGCATGAGTGTCCTTGATGACATCGGCTATCAGCCAGCCGGTGTTGGTCGGCTTCAAGGGCTCGGTGTCATACATCAGCAGGCAGATGCCCGACTCGGCAGCGACGCTGGGCCGCCATTCGCACAGACAATAGCTGGAGATCACCCGGCATTCCGGGCAGCGCGGCGCGCGCGAGCCACGGGCAATGAAAGGCCTGGTACTGCGGGCCAGACGCTCATCGCGCAGGCGGGAAACGGCATGGCTCATTACAGGACACGCCTGCGGGGGAAATACATCGACACCACAAAGACTCGGCAGGATTAAAGTCCGCGCAGTTTATCAGAGCCCCGGCACTTCAACGCGCTTTCGGTCCGGCCGCCTCTTTTCATACAGAGTCTAGGCCCGATGAAGACTCCTGCTCTATACTTCTGCGCCATCGCACCCCGCGCTATCGGTGGGCTGCCCGGAACGCACTTTGAAGTCGCTGGTCCAACGGCCAGTTACTTAATCAGGAGAGTTTAATGCTGCGCCTTATCGTACCCACCCTTACGCTTTTGCTCGTTGCTCCACTGTGCGCCCAGGCGGCGTCGAAACAGGAGTTCGAACTCAGCAAGATGCTGGAAAAAGTCGCTAAGGAAAGCAGTGTCGGCACGCCGAGAGCGATCAACGAAGACATCCTTGATCAGGGCTATACCGTCAGCGGCAACCAGCTGATCAACCACCTGAGCGTTCGTGAAGGCCAGGCTCAGCAGATGCGCGCCAATCCGGACGTGATGCGCAACCAGCTGGGCAATAGCGTTTGCCACAACAACGGCTTCCGCCAGTTGATGACCAAGGGTGCCGTACTCAAGTATCAGTTCACCGAGTACAAGACCAACCGCCCGGTTGTGACGCAGACCTTTCAGGCTTCCGACTGCACTGTAAAGCCCAAGCAATAAGCCACACCCGACATTTAGCCGCCCCCCACGCGCGCCTGTCTCTCAGGCGCGTCAGTCGAGCAATACTCAAGACATCCTGCAACTCATCCACCCTTGCAATGAGCAGGGAATGGGTAGCCTTTCTGTGCAAACCGGGACATCATCGATTCAACACGCCCCAACGGGCCATTGACTCTGCAGGAGGAAAAATCCCGAATGCCGTATGTACCTGACGATCTTCTATCCCGACACTTTCAAAGCGACGGCCTCGACCTGACCAGCAAGATTGAAGAGCACATCAATGAGGTGGCTCCGGGCACGAAAAACCTGCCGCTGTACCGCGACATGATGCTCACGGTGCTGCGCATGGCCCAGGACGACCGCAACCGCTGGGACGTCAAGATAACGCTGCAAACCCTGCGCGAACTGGACAAGGCCTTTCGGGTGCTCGAGCGCTTCAAGGGCCGTCGCAAAGTGACCGTATTCGGCTCCGCTCGTACGCCGACGGAACATCCTCTGTACGCACAGGCCATGGAACTGGGTGAAAAGCTGGCCCGCTCCGACATGATGGTCATCACCGGCGCAGGCGGCGGCATCATGGCGGCAGCCCATGCCGGTGCAGGCTTGAAGCACAGCCTTGGGTTCAACATTACCCTGCCCTTCGAACAGCATGCCAACCCCACCGTAGAGGGCAGCGAAAACCTGCTGCCTTTCCACTTCTTCTTCACGCGCAAGCTGTTCTTCGTCAAGGAAGCCGACGCGCTGGTGCTGTGCCCCGGCGGCTTCGGAACTCTGGATGAAGCGCTGGAAGTGCTGACGCTGATACAAACCGGCAAAAGCCCTTTGGTACCCGTCGTATTACTGGACACGCCTGGCGGGAGCTTCTGGCAAGGTGCGCTGGACTTTATCAAGCATCAGTTGCAGGACAATCACTACATTCTGCCAGCCGACATGAAGCTGATGAGGCTGGTGTACAGCGCCGACGAAGCGGTGGAAGAGATCAACCAGTTTTATGCCAACTTCCATTCCAGCCGCTGGCTGAAAAACAAGTTCGTTATCCGTATGCATCATGCGCTGAACGAGCAAGCCCTGGAGCACATGCAGGAAGCTTTCGCTGACCTGTGCATCAATGAAAACTTTCATCAGCACAGTTATCAGGGCGAAGAGCACGATGAAGCGCAATTCAGTCACCTGACACGACTGGCGTTCACCTTCACAGGACGCAATCAGGGCAGGCTTCGGGAACTGGTGGATTACATCAATCAACAGGAAAACTGGGAAGACGCCTCAGCGGCGAAGGACTCGGTTCAGAGACGGGCGCCAGAATAAGCGCCCTGATATATCAGTCATCCCCGCCACGGCCGCTTAACAGGCGGCCGATCATTTCCAGCGGATAGCCGCGATAACTCAGAAACCGTCCCTGTTTGGCTCGCTCGCGCGCATCGGCGGGCAAGGCACCGGCAAACTTGCGCTGCCAAAGCTCGTGAAGCTTCTCCTGCCAGTCCACGCCACACTCCCTGAGCGCCTGCTCGATGTCGGAACGTTGCAAGCCACGCTGACCAAGCTCTTCGCGAATACGGACAGGACCGTAGCCCGAACGTGCCCGGTAAGAAACGAAGCTTTCAAGGTAACGGGACTCGGAGAGCAAGCCTTCCTCGACCAGACGATCAAGGGCTGCATCGATAAGCTCGGGGGGAGCGCCGCGCTGACGCAGTTTACGCGTCAGCTCGACTCGACCGTGCTCGCGACGTGCGAGCAAGTCCATTGCAGTGCGCCTGACGGCGACAGGTGTATCAAGCACGGCAGGCATGGCTATCAGATATCGACATCTGCTTCAGACATATCATCGGCAACCACTGCTTCACGGGAGCCGACAGCCTTGGTATCGACGCCAGGGGTCAGCAACTTGTCGCGGATCTGCTTCTCGAGCGCTTTGCAGATTTCCGGATTATCTGCCAGGAACTTGGCCGAGTTAGCCTTGCCCTGACCAATCTTGCTGCCCTGGTAGCTGTACCAGGCACCGGACTTCTCGACAAAACCATGCAGAACGGCCAGATCGACGATTTCACCGTTCAGGTAGATACCCTTGCCGTAAAGAATCTGGAACTCGGCCTGACGGAACGGCGGAGCTACCTTGTTCTTCACAACCTTGACGCGGGTTTCGCTGCCGACAACTTCATCGCCTTCCTTGACCGCGCCTGTACGGCGGATGTCCAGACGTACCGAAGCGTAGAACTTAAGCGCGTTACCACCGGTGGTGGTTTCCGGGCTACCGAACATCACGCCGATCTTCATACGGATCTGGTTGATGAAGATCACCAGGCAGTTGGCGTTCTTGATGTTGCCGGTGATCTTGCGCAGGGCCTGCGACATCAGACGCGCCTGCAGACCCACGTGCATGTCACCCATTTCGCCTTCGATCTCTGCCTTCGGCACCAGCGCAGCAACGGAGTCGACCACGATCACGTCGATGGCATTGGAACGCACCAGCATGTCGGTGATTTCCAGCGCCTGCTCACCGGTGTCCGGCTGCGAAACCAGCAGGTCGTCGACGTTGACGCCCAGTTTGCCGGCGTATTCCGGATCCAGTGCGTGCTCGGCGTCGACAAAGGCACAGGTAGCGCCCATTTTCTGGGCCTGAGCGATGACCGACAGCGTCAGTGTGGTTTTACCGGAAGACTCAGGACCGTATATTTCCACGATCCGGCCTTTCGGCAGACCACCAATACCAAGTGCGATATCCAGACCCAGCGAACCGGTGGAGATGGCAGGGATCGCCTGGCGATCGTGATCGCCCATGCGCATCACGGCACCTTTACCGAACTGACGCTCGATCTGACCCAAGGCCGCAGCCAAGGCTTTCTTCTTGTTGTCGTCCATTGAAGTCCTCACGTAATCAAATTCAATTAGGGCCTTGATGGCCGCAACACCTGTATAAGTAGACAGTATTATTCCACAGCAGTGAGCGCGCGCCTACCCCTGTTTTGGCATTTCTCCGCGTGCAAGCTGTATCAGCCCGTGCAGCGCGGCTTCGACCGCCTGTCGACGGACCTGATCACGGTCGCCATCGAAGTGGCAACACCGGGCGATCAGCGCCTCATCCTTGCCCCAGCACAGCCACACGGTACCGACCGGTTTGTCCGGCGAACCGCCGCCGGGCCCTGCGACACCGCTGACCGCGACGGCGAATCGTGCACCACTTTCACGCTGTGCGCCTTGCATCATGGCTTCGACAACCGCCTGACTGACCGCTCCGACCTGTGCGAACAACCCCTCGGGCACCCCTAACTGCCGGGTCTTCTGGGCATTCGAATAGGTTACGTAGCCGGCTTCGAACCACGCCGAGCTGCCGGCAATGCGCGTGATCGCTTCAGCGATTCCGCCCCCGGTACAGGATTCGGCCGTCGTCACTTGAGCGTTCATTGCATCGAGAAGCCTGCCAAGCGTATCGGCAAGCCCGGTTATCTCATCCACGGTGTCCTCATTCATGCTGGAAGGCCTGTAAAAGTGAATCCTGAGGCAGCGCGCGCCCCTTGCTGAGGGGCTGTGCCTGCCGATTTATCGATCATTTTTCCCGCGCGCAAGCTTTTTGACCGTTTCCACCGTGGTTTCTCTCGGCCTTTTTCGGGCTTCTTCCAGGGGGATGAAGCGCCCGTTGACGGAGTCCCTTGCTCGTCTGTTCTTCATATAAAAGTCCTTTTTTATAAATGACCGCCCGGTGATCGGGTGGCAGCGATGAAAGTCTATACGGCAAATCGAGGTTGATGGCTGCCGGGAAACGACCAGTCACCAATTCGGGGCCAGGCAACGCTGTAACTGCACCACCCGGTCGAGCGTGATAACCTTGCGCCCATCGCACATACCCGGCAGACGCCCCTTGATTCAGACAGGGACTACCCGTCACGCCCCAAGGTTGCCTCACTCCTCTCAAGAACTTGCCTAAGCCACTGATGAACAAAGCAATTTCCGACCTCTCCGCACACACGCCGATGATGCAGCAGTACTGGAAACTCAAAAACCAGCACCTGGATCAACTGATGTTTTATCGCATGGGCGATTTCTACGAGATCTTCTATGAAGACGCGAAGAAAGCCGCCAAGCTGCTGGACATAACCCTGACCGCACGCGGCCAGTCGGCAGGCCAGAGCATTCCCATGTGCGGGATTCCCTACCATGCGGCCGAGGGTTATCTGGCCAAACTGGTGAAGCTGGGCGAATCGGTGGTGATCTGCGAGCAGATAGGCGACCCGGCCACCAGCAAGGGGCCGGTGGATCGTCAGGTGGTGCGGATCATCACGCCAGGGACGATCAGCGATGAGGCCCTGCTCGACGAGCGCAGGGATAACCTGATTGCCGCGGTGCTGGGTGACGAACGCCTGTTCGGCCTCGCGGTACTGGATATCACCAGTGGCAACTTCAGTGTGCTGGAGATCAAGGGTTGGGAGAACCTGCTGGCCGAGCTTGAACGGATCAATCCGGTCGAGCTGTTGATTCCGGATGACTGGCCGCAAGGTCTGCCTGCCGAGAAGCGCCGCGGTTCTCGACGTCGAGCACCCTGGGATTTCGAGCGCGACTCAGCCCATAAAAGTCTGTGTCAGCAGTTTGCAACCCAGGACCTGAAGGGTTTCGGTTGCGAAAACCTGACGCTGGCCATCGGTGCTGCTGGCTGCCTGCTCAGCTACGCCAAGGAAACCCAGCGTACCGCCCTGCCCCATTTGCGCAGCCTGCGTCACGAACGTCTCGACGATACCGTGATCCTCGATGCCGCCAGTCGCCGTAACCTGGAACTGGACACCAACCTCTCCGGGGGCCGTGACAATACCCTGCAATCGGTCATGGACCGCTGCCAGACCGCGATGGGCACGCGGCTGCTGACCCGCTGGCTGAACCGGCCATTGCGCGACCTGACCATCCTTCAGGCGCGCCAGACGTCGATCACCTGCTTTCTGGAACGCTATCGCTTCGAAAACCTGCAGCCACAGCTCAAGGAAATCGGCGATATCGAACGGATTCTGGCGCGTATCGGCCTGCGTAACGCGCGGCCACGCGACCTCGCCCGCCTGCGCGACGCCCTGAGCGCACTGCCCGAGCTGCAACAGGCGATGACCGATCTGGAAGCGCCGCATCTGCAGCAACTTGCGCAGACAGCCAGCACCTATCCCGAGCTGGCCGACCTGCTGCAGCGCGCGATCATCGACAATCCGCCCGCCGTCATCCGTGACGGAGGCGTTTTGAAAACTGGCTACGACGCCGAACTGGATGACCTGCAATCGCTGAGTGAAAACGCCGGTCAGTTCCTGATCGACCTGGAAGCCCGCGAAAAAGCCCGTACCGGCCTTGGCAACCTGAAGGTCGGCTACAACCGTGTGCACGGCTACTTTATCGAACTGCCAAGCAAGCAGGCCGAGCAGGCGCCGGCTGACTACATACGCCGCCAGACTCTTAAGGGTGCCGAGCGCTTTATCACGCCCGAGCTCAAGGAGTTCGAGGACAAGGCGTTGTCGGCCAAGAGCCGCGCGCTGGCACGGGAAAAGATGCTCTACGAGGCGCTGCTCGAAGACCTGATCGGTCATCTTGCACCGCTTCAGGATACGGCAGCGGCCCTTGCCGAACTGGACGTACTGAGCAACCTTGCCGAGCGCGCGCTGAATCTGGACCTCAATTGCCCACGCTTTGTCGCCGAACCCTGCATGCGTATCGAGCAGGGCCGTCACCCGGTCGTGGAACAGGTCCTGAGCACGCCTTTCGTTGCCAACGACCTGGCGCTGGACGACAGCACTCGCATGCTGGTCATCACCGGCCCGAACATGGGTGGTAAATCGACCTACATGCGTCAGACGGCACTGATTGTGCTGCTGGCCCATATCGGCAGTTTCGTACCCGCCGCCAGCTGCGAATTGTCACTGGTCGACCGGATCTTCACCCGCATCGGCTCCAGCGACGACCTGGCGGGCGGGCGCTCGACGTTCATGGTCGAAATGAGCGAAACGGCAAACATCCTGCACAATGCCACCGATAAAAGTCTGGTGCTGATGGACGAAGTCGGGCGCGGAACCAGTACCTTCGACGGTCTTTCGCTGGCCTGGGCAGCGGCTGAATGCCTCGCGCAACTGCGCGCATACACACTGTTCGCCACGCACTATTTCGAACTGACGGTGTTGCCGGAAAGCGAACCGCTTGTGACCAATGTGCACCTCAACGCCACCGAGCATAATGAGCGCATCGTGTTCCTGCACCGCGTACTGCCGGGGCCTGCGAGCCAGAGCTACGGTCTGGCCGTGGCACAACTGGCCGGCGTGCCGGGCAAAGTCATCAGCCGCGCCAAGGAGCACTTGCAGCGCCTGGAAACCACCAGCCTGCCGCATGAGCAGCCGCGCGCAAAACCCGGCAAGCCAGCGGTCCCGCAACAGAGCGATATGTTCGCAAGTCTGCCGCACCCGGTGCTCGACGAGCTGTCGAAGGTCAAGGTCGACGATATGACCCCGCGACAGGCGCTGGATTTGCTATACACATTGCAAACTCGCCTGTGACGCGAAGCGTTACATACTGTTAGAATCCCGCGCGGTTTGGGACGCTCTCGGCTTTTAGCCTGGTCGAGGCGTTTTTCGAGCCGCGTGAAAATGCAGCGAACCACCGGTAGGTAGCAGGGGCAGGTAGCAAACGACGCAGTCTTGCTGCCTCAAGGCCGCCTACCAAAAGCACGTGTTTTCATAGGGCCGGGAAACCTCCCGAACCTGGCACCCCTGTCTGGAAGGGCTCTGCCGCAGCCGCCTGAGGAGAGAATTAGAAATGACCTTCGTCGTCACCGACAACTGCATCAAGTGCAAGTACACCGACTGCGTAGAAGTCTGTCCGGTGGACTGCTTTTACGAAGGCCCGAATTTCCTGGTGATCCACCCGGACGAGTGCATCGACTGCGCGCTCTGCGAGCCAGAGTGCCCTGCCGTAGCCATTTACTCGGAAGACGAGATCCCTGCCGGCATGGAAAACTTCATTGAGCTCAATGCCGAGCTTGCCGAAGTCTGGCCCAACATCACCGAAAAGAAAGACGCCATGCCGGATGCGGCAGAGTGGGATGGCAAAACCGGCAAGATCGCTGAACTGGAACGCTAGATTCCACGCAGAAAAAAGGCCCTCAAGAGGGCCTTTTTTGTTGAATACAATTTTCTGCAGACAAAAAAAGGGGCGGTATGACCCGCCCACATTTTCCTTGTTCCCTGTATTCCCTGGTCATCATCCTGATGAATCGCATCCCGCGATATCCCTGACCGTCATCCTTGATGGCCTGTGCCCGTCCGTTGGCACAGCTTCGATATTAGAGACTTAACCTCGAAGAGCAACTCCCCAAACGCTCCAGAATATTTCCGCAATGAGCGACGGCAGGAATTAAATCCCTTATAAAACAAAGTCTTGAAATTTAAAAACCGACAAGTTGGCGACAAGCCTCACTGCTGTTACCCGGATGACTTACAGCAAGCGTACGCAATGACTTACAGGCTTTGAACATTCTGATTACGATTACACTGCTACCGGCCAGACAAGGCGCCCCCATCTGATGCAGTGACCAACGACATTTAAATGATGAAAGACATATAAAAAGGCCGATATACACATGCTGTGTCATATCGGCCGGGGATTGATGCTGCGCAAGGGGACTACTGGAAGAGCGACTCGCTGGACAGACCGTTCTTCTCAAGGATCTCACGCAGGCGCTTGAGTCCTTCGACTTGAATCTGCCTTACACGCTCACGCGTCAGACCGATCTCAAGCCCTACATCTTCAAGCGTGCTGCTTTCATGCCCGCGCAAGCCAAAGCGGCGAATCACAACCTCGCGCTGCTTCTCGGTCAGTTCAGACAGCCATTGATCGATGCTCTGTGAAAGATCGTCGTCCTGCAGCAACTCGCAGGGATCTGTTGGGCGATCGTCGGTAAGGGTATCAAGCAGCGTCTTGTCCGAATCCGGCCCCAGCGAAACGTCCACCGACGAGACACGCTCGTTCAGGCCCAGCATGCGCTTGACCTCGCCTACCGGTTTTTCCAGCAGGTTGGCGATCTCTTCAGGAGAGGGTTCGTGATCCAGCTTCTGGGTCAGCTCTCTGGCCGCACGCAGATAAACGTTCAGCTCCTTGACCACATGAATCGGCAGCCGGATGGTCCGTGTCTGATTCATGATCGCGCGTTCAATGGTCTGACGAATCCACCAGGTAGCGTAGGTCGAGAAACGAAAGCCGCGCTCCGGGTCGAACTTCTCAACCGCCCGGATCAACCCCAGGTTGCCCTCCTCGATCAGATCAAGCAATGACAGCCCACGATTGACATAGCGTCTGGCAATTTTCACCACCAGGCGCAGATTGCTTTCAATCATGCGTTTGCGCCCGGCCGGGTCTCCACTTTGCGACAGGCGCGCAAAATGCACTTCTTCTTCCGGGGACAATAGAGGAGAAAAACCGATTTCATTGAGGTACAGCTGGGTAGCATCGAGCGCCCGCGTGTAATCAATGTACTTGTGTTGTTTGAGCGATGTTGAATGCTTGGCCTTGGTACGTCCCGAGACAGCGGCTGGCTGCTTCTCGTTCGACGCTTCCTTCAGGACAATGCCGGCTTCCATAAGGAGCACTTCATCATCGATGTCAAACTCCGGCGCTTCGTTGCCAAGAGCCATTGTTTTAGTCCTTTGGTGAGTTCGACCTCAAGCTCCAGCGTCGCCTGGTTCCATGGCAACACTTGAGCCTGTTCCTATTACGCCAGGAACAGGCTGGCAACTATCAACGACGTGGCAAGAATCCTAAAGGATCTACAGGTTTCCCTTGGCGGCGAATCTCAAAATGCAGTTTCACCCGGTCAGTTCCTGTTGACCCCATTTCGGCAATCGTCTGCCCTGCCTTGACCTGTTGACCTTCCCGTACCAAAAGCCTGCGGTTATGACCGTAGGCACTGACGTAGGTATCGCTGTGTTTGATGATGATCAATTCGCCGTAGCCCCGTAATCCACTTCCGGCGTAAACAACTGAACCATCAGACGCTGCCAAAACAGGCTGTCCCAAATCACCAGCGATATCAATTCCTTTATTCAAACTGCCGTTTGAGGAAAATTTTCCTATCAAAATGCCACTCGAAGGCCAGGTCCAACCCGTCGGAGACTTGCCAGCCGGGCCTGTCCCGGTGGTCGCCGAGGGAGGTATAACCACTGGTACAACCGCAACAGGTTTGGACATGACCGTGGTTTTGACGGATCCGGAACTGCTCGTACTGGTGGATGTGGACGTTACCGGACGCCCGGCGCCAGACGTTGAAACCACACTCGGCGTTGAAGAGGAGCGTCCGTCAAAGCGAATTGTCTGACCTGGCTTGATGGTAAACGGCTCCGGAATCTGGTTACGGGCAGCCAGTGCCTTCCAGTCCCAGCCGTAACGAAATGCAATGGAAAAAAGTGTGTCACCACGCCTGACCACGTATTGGCCAGTGGTGACAGTCGGACGCTGGGCGACGGCATTGCCGTTGCGATCAACAACGCGAACGCCGCCTGAAGGCGAGCTGGAGCAGCCGACCAAAAGGACACTGAGAGCAATGCCAATCACCAGGCACTGATAACTTTTTGAAGACCTGAGCTGCTGAATGACTGTGAGACTCACCCGCCACTCCCTTTACTGGTGACTGAATTCAAAAAAGATGCCTATTGTGCCGTAATAGCGACGGGCAGCCAGTGATAAACCGCTGAAAAACGCTGTTAAGTATCAATCATCTGCATGGAAATGATGCCATCAGGCCATTCAAGATTCCGGGCCGCGCGCTGTAGACAGACGACTGACGCCAGAATTCATTGTTTACCGCAGACAATCTTCAAGCGATGG
Organism: Pseudomonas sp. PvP027; assembly: GCF_017833005.1. Classification (NCBI taxonomy): domain Bacteria; kingdom Pseudomonadati; phylum Pseudomonadota; class Gammaproteobacteria; order Pseudomonadales; family Pseudomonadaceae; genus Pseudomonas; species Pseudomonas sp. PvP027. The sequence continues at coordinate 1,828,144 of NZ_JAFIBK010000001.1, forward strand.
GCCCATTGAGCAACGGTACGAAGCGCACAGCCCCCAGCACATGCCGGGAAAAACCGTTTTCTTCACGGATGATCAGCATCAACTGCTGAACCTCCCCCGAGCCCACGGGTATGACCAGACGGCCTCCCGGTGCCAGTTGATCAAGCAGTGCCTGCGGTACATCGGTCGCTACCGCCGTGACGATGATGCCGTTATACGGCGCCAGGGCTGGCCAGCCCTCCCAGCCGTCGCCCCAGCGGAAAACCACGTTGCGCAGATTGAGCTCGACCAGACGCTCCTTGGCACGGTCCTGCAGCACCTTGATACGCTCGACCGAAAACACCCGCTCCACCAGCTGCGCCAGCACAGCGGTCTGATAGCCGGACCCCGTACCGATCTCCATGACCTTGTCCAGCGGCCCTGCTGCCAGCAGCAGCTCGCTCATCCGCGCGACCATGTAAGGCTGGGAAATCGTCTGGTTGTGGCCGATGGGCAGTGCGGTGTCTTCATAGGCGCGATGCGCCAGCGCTTCATCGACAAACAGATGACGAGGCGTCTTGCGAATGACGTCCAGTACCCGCTGGTTGGAAATGCCCTCCTCACAGAGGCGCTGAATCAGACGCTCGCGGGTACGCTGCGACGTCATTCCGATCCCTCGACGCAATAGATCATCCTGCTCGCGTGACATCAACGAAGTCCCTCCAGCCAGGTGTTCAGGCTGCTGAATCCGTCCTGATAGGTTCTATCCAGTTGTAACGGCGTGATCGATACGTAGCCTTGCACGACCGCATGAAAGTCGGTCCCGGCACCGCCGTCCTCGACGTCGCCGGCGGCAGCGATCCAGTAGCCGGCGCGGCCACGCGGGTCGACAACCTTGATAGGCGCCGCAGCGCGGGCACGATGCCCCAATCGGGTCAGTTGAATGCCGCGGATATGCTCGAGCGGCAGGTTGGGAATATTCACGTTCAATACCGTGCGGGGTGGCAGGTCGAGTTGCTCATGGGCCTCGACCAGCAAGCGCGCGTAATGCGCCGCCGTCGCCAGATTATCCGGCTGACGTGACAAAAACGAAAAGGCAAACGACGGGCGCTGCAGAAAACGCCCTTCAAGGGCTGCAGCGACCGTTCCTGAATACAGTACATCGTCGCCCAGATTGGCCCCCAGGTTGATGCCTGAAACCACCATGTCCGGTTGACGCTCCAGTAGCCCGTGAATACCCAGATGCACACAGTCGGTAGGCGTACCGTTGACACTGATGAAACCATTTTCCAGGGTGTGCGGATGCAAGGGCCGGTCGAGTGTCAGAGAACTGCTGGCACCACTTTTGTCCTGATCAGGGGCAATTACCACGCAGTCGGCGTAGTCCGCCAACGCCGCATGGAGCGCGACAAGACCGGGCGCATTCACCCCGTCATCATTTGATATCAGAATACGCATGAGCTGTCCGTCTGCCCAACCGGCACCAGATCGATGAGTTCGCGTACCAAGACGGTCGCGAAGCATCCGGGCGGAAGGACGAATTCCAGTTGCAGAATGTCAGACTCGGGATAATGCCACGTCAGCCGCCCAATGGGCAGTCGCAGGATGCGACGTTCGTGCTCCATGCCCGCTCTGACCAGCCAGTCACGCAACACGGACTCGTCGTCGGCAATGGTATTTTCCAGCGCTGCCGTCGCATCGCCAGCTGGCGAAGAGCCTTCACCCCATTGAGGTCCGGTAGGGTGCAGATCGAGGATCGCCAGACGGGGATCGCTACATTCATCCACCCCGGCCGGGAAAAAGCTGCGGCTGTCGGTGAACGCGAGCAAATCACCGACCTGAGCCTTCTGCCAACTGCCATCGGCAACCCGGGCGGCCAATACCCGATTGAACAGGTAACTGCGCGCGGTGGACAACAGTCGCGAACGCACCGCACGTTGCTCAGGCAGCGCCTTGCGGGCGGCGTAATCACGAGCCTCGCCAAGATTTCCGCCCTGATAGCCAAAACGCTGCGTGCCGAAATAATTGGGGATGCCCTGCCGGGCAATGGTTTCAAGGCGCTGATTCAAGGCGTCCTTGTCTGCATCCAGCTGAGTCAGACGCAGCGTGAAGCCATTGGCCGCATGGGCGCCGCGCTGCAGTTTGCGTTTGTGCCGCCCGCTCTTGAGAATCTGCAGCGTGTCATCCTGTGCAGCGGACAGATCAGGATCGGCCTTGCCCGGCAATTGAATGCTGAACCACTGGCGGGTCAGTGCCTGACGATCCTTGAGCCCGGCATAGCTGACTGTGCGCAGCTGGACGCCCGCAGCGCGGGCCAGTCGGCGGGCCGCCTCTTCCGTGTTAAGACCGCGCTTCTCGACCCATAGCCACAAGTGCTCGCCATCCCCGGAAAGCGGGATGTCCAGCACTTCGTCGACCTGAAAATCTTCGGCAGTCGCTTTGAGGACTGCACGTCCCAATGCATCGCCGTAAGCTCGCGGCCCCAGCAGTTCAAGTTCATTCATGCGCGCAGCAACAACGCAACGGCATGCACCGCGATGCCTTCTTCACGCCCGGTGAAGCCAAGCTTCTCGGTGGTTGTGGCCTTGACGTTGACCTGGTCCAGCTCGACCTGAAGATCTTCAGCGATCACTGCACGCATGGCATCGATATGCGGCGCCATTTTCGGTGCCTGAGCGACGATGGTGGCGTCGACATTACCGACCTTCCAGCCCTTGTCATGAATAAGCGTGAGGACATGACGCAGCAGCACGCGGCTGTCGGCGCCCTTGAACTGCGGGTCGGTGTCGGGAAAATGCTTGCCGATATCGCCCAGCGCTGCAGCGCCCAGAAGCGCGTCGCTCAAGGCATGCAGCAGGACATCGCCATCGGAATGGGCCAGCAGGCCGAACCCGTGTGCAATCCGCACGCCGCCCAAGGTAATGAAGTCGCCTTCAGCGAAACGGTGCACATCATAGCCATGGCCAATACGCATAAAAAAACGCCCTGAAAAAAGTCAGGGCGTGATTCTACCTGCTTTGGCGCGCGTTAGCTGTTCAAGGCTGCAGCGTGATGCCTGAGATGGTCTTCGATGAAGCTGGCGATGAAGAAATAGCTGTGGTCATAACCTGGCTGCATGCGCAGCGTCAGCGGATAGTCCGCAGCCTTGGCCGCCTGAACCAGCACCTCGGGCTTGAGCTGATTGACCAGAAAATCGTCACGATCGCCCTGATCGACCAGCGTCGGCAGCTTTTCGGAAGCCTGCGCAATCAGCACGCTGGCATCCCACTCGCGCCAGCGGGAACGGTCTTCGCCCAGATAACGCGAGAATGCCTTTTGCCCCCATGGGCAATCGATCGGATTACTGATGGGCGAGAACGCCGATACCGAACGATAGCGACCAGGATTGCGCAACGCACAGACCAGTGCGCCGTGCCCGCCCATCGAGTGCCCGCTGATACTGCGCACCTGTGACGCCGGAAAATGCCCTTCGATCAGCGACGGCAGTTCCTTGACCACGTAATCATGCATTTGATAATGCCGCGCATAAGGCTGCTCGGTGGCGTTTAGGTAGAAGCCCGCGCCTTGACCGAAGTCCCAGGCGCCGTCAGGGTCGTCTGCCACGTCGGCACCGCGCGGACTGGTATCAGGCGCCACGATGATGATGCCCAGCTCGGCCGCCAGGCGATGGGCGGCCGCTTTCTGCATAAAGTTTTCATCCGTGCAGGTCAGCCCGGACAGCCAGTACAACACCGGCAGCTTGCCGCCCTGCTCCGCCTGCGGTGGCAGATAGACGGCAAACACCATGTCGCAACCGAGCACTTGAGAATGGTGCTTGTAGCGCTTGTGCCAGCCGCCGAAGCTCTTTTGGCAGGAAATATTTTCCAAAGGCATAGGGTTTCCTCCAGTTGCAGGCTTCCAACCTCATGCAGCAAGCGCGTATCCGATCATCTTGCTTGCTGCGTGAGGCGGAGAGCCCGCCGCTGCTCCTTAAAAATGAATGACCGTACGGATGCTTTTGCCTTCATGCATCAGGTCGAACGCCTTGTTGATGTCTTCCAGGCCCATGGTGTGGGTGATGAAAGTGTCCAGCGGAATTTCACCGGTCTGCGCCATGTCCACATAGCTCGGCAATTCGGTACGGCCACGCACGCCGCCAAATGCCGAACCGCGCCAGACGCGCCCGGTCACCAGCTGGAACGGACGGGTAGCGATTTCCTGGCCGGCGCCGGCTACGCCGATGATGACCGACTCGCCCCAGCCCTTGTGGCAGGATTCCAGCGCTGCACGCATCAGTTGCACATTACCGATGCACTCGAACGAGAAGTCGACGCCGCCATCGGTCATGTCGACAATGACCTCTTGGATCGGACGGTCGAAATCCTTCGGATTGACGCAATCAGTCGCGCCCAGCTGTTTGGCGATCTCGAACTTGGCCGGGTTGATGTCGATGGCGATGATTCGGGCGGCCTTGGCTTTGACCGCACCGATCAATGCCGAGAGGCCGATACCGCCCAGACCGAAGATGGCCACGGTATCGCCAGGCTTGACCTTGGCGGTGTTGAGCACCGCACCGATACCGGTGGTGACACCGCAACCCAGCAGGCAGACTTTTTCCAAAGGTGCCTGTTTGTCGATTTTGGCCACCGAGATTTCCGGCAGTACGGTGTACTCGGAAAAGGTCGAGGTGCCCATGTAGTGGAAAATCGGCTCGCCCTTGTAGGAAAAGCGCGTGGTGCCATCCGGCATCAGGCCTTTACCCTGAGTGGCACGAATCGCTTGGCACAGGTTGGTCTTGCCCGAGCGGCAGAACTTGCACTGACGGCATTCCGGGGTGTACAGCGGAATCACGTGGTCGCCGACCACCACCGAGGTCACGCCCTCACCTACCGCCTCTACAATCGCACCGCCTTCGTGGCCGAGGATCGACGGGAAAATCCCTTCTGGGTCAGCCCCGGACAGTGTGTAGGCATCGGTGTGGCAGACGCCGGAGGCCACTACTCTGAGCAGCACTTCTCCCGCCTTGGGCATGGCGACATCGACTTCAACGATCTCCAATGGCTTTTTGGCTTCAAAAGCGACAGCAGCGCGCGACTTGATCATCAATCTTCTCCGACGGGTAAAAACAAGGATTGCAGTGTAGTACAGTGCCAATTGACGAGTAATGCGGCTAAAAGCAAAACATTAATGCTGTGCAGGGATAATCGATGTACACCAATCGCTGGGAAGGTCTGGATGAGTTCGTTGCCGTCGCGGAATGCGGGCAGTTCACGGCGGCCGCTCAGCGGCTCGGGGTTTCCTCGTCGCACGTCAGCCGTCAGATCGTGCGCCTTGAAGAACGCCTGCAGACCCGTCTGCTCTACCGCAGCACCCGCAAGGTCGCGCTCACCGAAGCCGGCCAGACCTTTCTGCATCACTGCCAGCGCCTGCAGGACGGCCGCGAGGAAGCACTGCGCGCCGTGGGCGATCTGGCCAGCGAACCGAAGGGGTTGTTGCGCATGACCTGCGCCGTGGCCTACGGGGAGCGCTTCATTACGCCGCTGGTCACACGTTTCATGGATGTGTACCCGCACCTGCGCGTCGATATCGAGCTGAGCAATGACACGCTGGACCTGGTTCATGAGGGCATGGACCTGGCGATTCGTCTGGGCCGGTTACAGGATTCGCGCCTGGTCGCAACCCGCCTCGCGCCACGGCAGATGTACCTGTGCGCTTCGCCGTCCTATATCGAGCGTTACGGTAGACCGCACAGCCTTTCGGAACTGAATCGCCACAATTGCCTGATCGGAGGCAGCGACACCTGGCAGCTCCAGCAGAACGGACGTGAGTTTTCCCAGCGCGTGCAAGGCAACTGGCGCTGTAACAGCGGCCAGGCCGTGCTGGATGCCGCGCTGCACGGAGTCGGTTTGTGTCAGTTGCCGGATTATTACGTGCAGAAACATCTCAACGACGGCACGCTGGTTTCATTGCTGGAGGCGCATCAACCGCCCAACACCGCCGTGTGGGCGCTCTATCCGCAGCAAAGGCACCTTTCACCCAAGGTGCGCAAACTGGTGGATTATCTTAAGGAAGGGCTGGCGATGAGGGATGAATACCGTCAGTAACAGCGCTTAACGGCCGAACTCGCTGCGGCGCTGGCGCAGCCACTCCAGGTCTTCGGGACGCGTAACCTTGATGTTGTCCGAGCGCCCCTCGATCAGGCGTGGCGATTGACCCGCCCACTCGATGGCCGATGCCTCATCGGTGATACTGACGTTAGAGACCAGGCTGTCCGCCAGGGCGCGATGCAGGGCCCCGAGACGAAACATCTGCGGCGTGAACGCTTGCCAGATCAGGCTGCGATCCACTGTTTCAAGCACGCGACCACTGCTGTCGGCACGCTTGAGCGTATCGCGGGCCGGCACGGCCAGCAGGCCGCCGACAGGATCATCGGCCAGTTCGCCAAGCAGATTATCCAGATCACTGCGCGCCAGGTTCGGACGCGCAGCGTCATGAACCAGCACCCAGTCATTGTCACTGGCGCCCTGCGCATGCAGGTGCAGAAGCGCATTGAGCACCGAGCCCGAGCGCTCGCTGCCGCCGTCCACGCGCTGAATACGAGTGTCATGCGCGCAGGGCAATGCAGCCCAGTAAGGGTCATCCACAGCCAGACTGATCACCAACCCCTTGAGCCGGGGGTGATCGAGAAAGCAGAGCAGGCTGTGTTCAAGAATTGTCAGGCCGCCCAGTTGCAGGTACTGCTTGGGACGGTCGGCTGCCATGCGAGCGCCAATGCCCGCTGCAGGTATCACTGCCCAGAAGGCAGGAAGAGAGTCTTTCATCGCACCAACTTGATTATTGCGCGAGCTGGTAAAGGGTTTCGCCGTCCTTGACCATGCCCAATTCATGTCGGGCACGCTCTTCGACGGTTTCCAGACCTTTTTTCAATTCCATGACCTCGGCATCAAGCACGCGGTTGCGCTCCAGCAGCACCTGATTTTCAGCGTGCTGGTCGGCAATCTGCTGAGTCAGGCTGGCCACTTGCGCAAGGCTTCCGTTACCGACCCAAAGGCGGTACTGCAAGCCAGCCAGCAACAGGAGCAGGACGAGGAACAACCAGTTAGGACTGCGCATTGAAATATCAGGTACCCAGTAAAAAAGACAGCAGAGCCAACGTGAACAACAAACGACTGAGGGCATTGAGCCTGACATAAGCCAGGCTCAATCACTCCAGATTACCGCGGAGCGTCAGCATCGGAGCTGCACAGGCGAGTCAGGGAACCCGAACCTGCGCAGCACTCTGCGTCTTTTTACCATCTATGGCTCAGCCGCGAAACTCGGCACGACCACGATACACAGCCTTGGAGCCCAATTGCTCCTCGATGCGCAGCAATTGGTTGTACTTGGACACTCGGTCGGAGCGGCACAGCGAACCGGTTTTGATCTGACCGGCAGAGGTGCCCACCGCCAGGTCGGCAATGGTCGAATCTTCGGTCTCGCCGGAACGGTGAGAGATGATCGCAGTGTAACCGGCAGCCTTGGCCATCTGAATGGCTTCCAGGGTTTCGGTCAGCGTGCCGATCTGGTTGAACTTGATCAGGATCGAGTTGGCGATCTTCTTGTCGATGCCTTCCTTGAGGATCTTGGTGTTGGTCACGAACAGGTCGTCACCTACAAGCTGGGTTTTCTCGCCGATCTTGTCGGTAAGGATTTTCCAGCCATCCCAGTCGGACTCGTCCAGACCGTCTTCAATGGAAATGATCGGGTGCTTGCGAGTCAGCTCGGCAAGGTATTCGGCGAACTCGGCAGAGCTGTACTCGCCCTCTTCGCTCAGTTTGTACTTGCCGTTCTTGTAGAACTCGCTCGCTGCGCAGTCCAGCGCCAGGGTCACGTCGGTGCCCAGCGTGTAACCCGCCTTGGAAACCGCCTCGGCGATAGCGTCGAGCGCTTCCTTGTTGGATGCCAGGTTGGGCGCAAAGCCACCTTCGTCACCCACTGCGGTGTTCAGGCCACGCGCCTTGAGGACCGCCTTGAGGTGATGGAAAATCTCGGTGCCCCAGCGCAGGCCTTCAGCGAAGGATTTGGCGCCGACAGGCTGGATCATGAATTCCTGGATGTCGATGTTGTTATCGGCATGCTCGCCACCGTTGATGATGTTCATCATCGGCACCGGCATGGAGTACACGCCCGGTGTGCCATTGAGGTTGGCGATGTGCGCGTACAGCGGCAGGTCCTGATCCTGCGCCGCGGCCTTGGCAGCTGCCAGGGAGACCGCGAGGATGGCGTTTGCGCCCAGGCTTGCCTTGTTTTCGGTGCCGTCCAGCTCGATCATCGCGTGATCAAGTGCCTTCTGGTCGACCGGATCCTTGCCCAGAAGCAGGTCACGGATAGGGCCATTGATGTTGGCCACAGCTTTCAGAACGCCCTTGCCCATGTAACGGCTCTTGTCGCCATCACGCAGCTCCAGCGCTTCGCGCGAGCCGGTTGAAGCACCGGACGGCGCGCAGGCGCTGCCGATGATGCCGTTATCGAGGAGCACATCTGCTTCCACGGTGGGATTGCCACGGGAGTCGAGAACTTCACGACCTTTGATGTCGACGATTTTTGCCATTGTTGTAAACACTCCAAGATTGACGAAAACGACGCAGCTGGGAAAACAATGCTCGCAATCAGACGCAGAAAAAGGCAGGTCTGAATGCGACAACCCCGTCACGAATGACGGGGAACGGCACTTTACCGGAGAACCCTGTTCAAGCGGTCTCTACGATCGGAAAACTCTTTACAAGTTCATCCAGGGACTTGAGTTGGGCCAGGAACGGCTCAAGTTTGTCCAGACGCAAGGCACATGGCCCGTCGCATTTGGCGTTGTCAGGATCCGGATGGGCTTCAAGGAACAGGCCGGCCAGATTCTGACTGATACCGGCCTTGGCCAGATCCAGCACCTGGGCGCGGCGCCCGCCGGCGGAATCGGAACGACCGCCCGGCATCTGCAGGGCGTGGGTCACGTCGAACAGGATCGGGTACTCGAACTGCTTCATGATGCCGAAGCCGAGCATGTCCACGACCAGATTGTTGTAACCGAAGCTGGAGCCCCGCTCACAGAGAATCAACTGATCGTTACCGGCCTCTTCGCACTTGGTCAGGATGTGTTTCATTTCCTGAGGTGCGAGGAACTGGGCTTTCTTGATGTTGATGATTGCACCGGTTTTCGCCATCGCGACGACCAGATCGGTCTGCCGCGACAGGAAAGCCGGCAGCTGAATGATGTCGCAGACTTCGGCCACCACAGCAGCCTGATGGGGCTCGTGAACATCGGTGATCAGCGGCACGTTGAAGGTGCGCTTGATCTCTTCGAAAATGCGCATGCCTTCTTCAAGGCCCGGCCCACGGTAAGAGTTCACCGACGAGCGGTTGGCCTTGTCGAAGCTGGCCTTGAACACGTAAGGGATACCGAGCTTTTCGGTCACCTTTACGTATTCTTCACAGACCTGCATGGCCATATCCCGGGATTCGAGTACGTTCATGCCGCCGAACAGCACCATCGGCTTGTCGTTGGCGATCTCGATCGAACCTACGCGGATGATTTTCTGAGCCATGTCTGCAGTCCCTGTCAGGAATTTTTCTGATGTTGAGCCAGTGCCGCCTTGACGAAACCGCTGAACAGCGGATGACCGTCACGGGGCGTGGAGGTGAATTCCGGGTGGAACTGGCAAGCGACGAACCATGGATGATCCGGTGCTTCGACCACTTCAACCAGCGCGCCGTCGCCGGAGCGGCCGGAAATCTTCAGACCGGCCTCGATCAACTGCGGCAACAGGTTGTTGTTCACTTCATAGCGGTGGCGATGGCGCTCGACGATTACGTCCTTGCTGTAGCAGTCGTGGACCAGCGAACCGGCTTCAAGCTGGCACTCTTGCGCGCCCAGACGCATGGTGCCGCCCAGATCGGAGCTTTCGGTACGGGTTTCGACTGCGCCGGTGGCGTCTTCCCACTCGGTGATCAGACCCACTACAGCGTGCGCGCTGGTACGGTCGAACTCGGTGGAGTTGGCGTCTTTCCAGCCCAGCACGTTACGGGCGAACTCGATGACCGCGACCTGCATGCCCAGGCAGATACCCAGGTACGGAACCTTGTTCTCACGGGCGAACTGAACGGCAGTGATCTTGCCTTCGACGCCGCGCAGACCGAAGCCACCCGGAACCAGGATTGCGTCCACGCCTTCGAGCAGGCCGGTGCCCTGGTTTTCAATGTCTTCAGAGTCTATGTAACGCAGGTTGACCTTGGTGCGATTGGTGATACCGGCGTGGCTCATGGCTTCGATCAACGACTTGTAGGCGTCGAGCAGTTCCATGTACTTGCCGACCATCGCAATGGTCACTTCATGTTCCGGGTTGAGCTTGGCGTCGACGACCTTGTCCCACTCGGACAGGTCTGCACCACCACATTGCAGGCCGAAGCGCTCGACCACAAAATCGTCCAGGCCTTGCGAATGCAGAATGCCCGGGATCTTGTAGATGGTGTCCGCGTCTTCGAGGGCGATGACCGCACGCTCTTCGACGTTGGTGAACTGAGCGATCTTGCGACGCGAGGAAACGTCGATCGGGTGGTCGGAACGGCAGACCAGCACATCAGGCTGCAGGCCGATGGAGCGCAATTCCTTCACCGAATGCTGGGTCGGCTTGGTCTTGGTCTCGCCGGCAGTGGCGATGTACGGCACCAGCGTCAGGTGCATCAGCATCGCGCGGCGTGCGCCGACTTCGAAGCGCAACTGGCGGATGGCTTCCAGAAACGGCTGGGACTCGATGTCGCCTACCGTACCGCCGATCTCGACCAGCGCCACGTCGGCATCGCCTGCACCCTTGATGATGCGACGCTTGATTTCATCGGTGATGTGCGGGATGACCTGAATGGTCGCGCCCAGGTAATCACCACGGCGCTCTTTGCGCAGGACGTGTTCGTACACACGGCCGGTGGTGAAGTTGTTGTTCTGGGTCATGGTGGTGCGGATGAACCGCTCATAGTGACCAAGGTCCAGGTCGGTCTCGGCGCCGTCGTGAGTGACGAACACCTCACCGTGCTGGAACGGGCTCATGGTGCCTGGGTCCACGTTGATGTAGGGATCCAGTTTGAGCATGGTGACCTTGAGTCCCCGCGCCTCCAGGATGGCCGCCAATGAAGCCGAGGCAATGCCTTTCCCCAATGAAGAAACAACACCGCCCGTGACGAAGATGTAGCGCGTCATGAAAAACCCTAGAAGTCTGCGTTAAAGCGGTCAGAGCCGCCGGGGATAGCGAAGGAAGGCCGAAGCCCCCGATTACCGACAAAATTCACGGTGCACTCCCGAAACTGCTGCGTTGAAACCGACCGGCAAAAGCCAGTGTGGTGTGCGCTACATTTTAAGAATTACCCAGTAAATACTGGTTGGTAACCGGCAACTCATGTCGTTTCAAAAGAGCCGACAGAAGCTGTATCAAGAAGGGAGCGTAGTCTACCTGAAAGGGCCTTTCAGCTCAAACTTTGGTCGCCGGTCGGCGTAACCCAGCGCAAACGCCAGTTTTCATTGGGTGAACCGTCCAGTCCGGGCAGGTTGGCGACGGCCAGCAGCACGTTATCGACGTATAGCAGCGGCAATCTGCCGCGCAGAAACGCCGGCACTGACTGCTCGTTGAGCAAGCGCTTGAGATCTCGGCTGCCACGCCCGCCGAGGCGCAAGACTTCACCGCCCTGCCGATAGCGGGCTTGCAGACACCCCGACGGCGCCTCACCTTCCAGAACCACGCGACCATTGCCCGGCAAATCCAGCGCCACACCAGGGTCAGACCAGTCCATTGCCTGATGACAGAGCGGCTCCCAGTCAGCGGGCACCCACCAGAGACAGCCCTGCGCCCTGTGCAGCGTTCCTTCGGCGAGCCGCCACAGCGGACTCGCGTCTTGCGCCGCATCGCGCAACGCCTCCCAGCCAGCCCAGTGATCGGTGTCCGGCAGGCGTGTCAGTGGCGCAAGCCAGTGACGCAGTGCATTACGCTGCCGTGCTGGGGACAATACGGCAATCGGGCCAAGACTCAACACCGGCAGGCCGACCCAGCCGAACGCCGTTGCAGCCTGGGCATTGGCAATATCCTGCAGCGCGAGTTCGTCCAGCAATTGCTGCGCTTCGCCGAGGTGGCGTGCCGTACGTGCCAGACTGGCCGCTGCCTGCGGCCATCTGGAGGTCAGCAACGGCAGCACCTGACTGCGCAGAAAGTTGCGCGAGAACTGCTGATCGTCATTGCTGGGATCGTCGATCCAGTTCAGCCCATGCCGACGCGCGTAATCCTCCAGCTGCATTCGCGACACATCCAGTAGCGGCCTCACCAGATGCCCACGCCCCAGCACTCGCCGATCGGGCATGGCAGCCAGACCGCGTACGCCCGCGCCGCGCAGCAGACGGAACAACAGGGTCTCGGCCTGATCATCGCGATGCTGCCCCGTCAGCAGCACCTCCCCTTCAGCCAGCCGCTGGCTGAACGCGCTGTAACGCGCCTTCCGGGCAGCCTGCTCGATACTTGCGCCAGGCTCGACCTGAACGCGAACAGACTCAAATGCCACCCCGAGCGTCTTGCAGACCTGCTGACAATGCTCTGGCCAGGCACCGGCAGCGGGCTGCAGACCGTGGTGCACATGGATTGCATTGAGCGCAGGCAGAGTTTCGCGACTGGCGAGTTCAGCCAGAAGATGCAAAAGCACGGTTGAGTCGAGGCCGCCGGAGAAACCGACATGCCAGACAGGCGCATCGCGCCATGGGACCAAGGCTTGAAGAAGCCTGGCAGAAAGATCATGACCGGTGCGTGAAGGGGTGGTCATGGATGTTTTTCACCGGCCTGGCTGATTCGCACACTCACTGCTTCAGTGCTCAAACCAGTCCTTTCGCGAACAGGTTCGCTCCCACGCCTTTCGGGCAGAAGCCCGCAAGACGTGGAAGCAATCGGGGCGACGCAGCTTACAGACCGTAGCTCATCAAGCGGTCATAGCGGCGGGCCAGCAGCGCGTCGTTATCGAACTCCTTGAGCATCGCCAGCTGACCGCTCAGCTCTTCGCGAATCAGGGCAGCGGCGGCGACCGGATCACGATGCGCGCCACCCAGTGGCTCGGCGATGACCTTGTCGACGATACCCAGGCCTTTCAGGCGGTCAGCGGTGATGCCCATGGCTTCGGCAGCATCCGGGGCCTTCTCGGCGGTTTTCCACAGAATCGACGCGCAGCCTTCCGGAGAGATCACCGCGTAGGTCGAATACTGCAGCATGTTCAATTGGTCACAGACACCGATCGCCAGCGCACCACCGGAACCGCCTTCACCGATAACGGTAGCGATGATCGGGGTCTTGAGACGGGCCATCACGCGCAGGTTCCAGGCAATCGCCTCGCTCTGGTTGCGCTCTTCGGCGTCGATACCAGGATAGGCACCCGGCGTGTCGATGAAGGTCAGGATCGGCATCTTGAAGCGCTCCGCCATCTCCATCAGACGGCAGGCCTTGCGATAACCCTCAGGGCGCGGCATGCCGAAGTTGCGGCGAACCTTCTCGCGCACTTCCCGGCCTTTCTGATGACCGATGACCATGACTGGCTGGTTGTCCAGACGGGCAATACCGCCGACGATCGCCGCATCATCGGAGAAATGACGATCACCGTGCAGCTCATCGAACTCGGTAAAGATGTTTTCGATGTAGTCCAGCGTGTAAGGACGACGCGGATGGCGCGCCATGCGCGCAATCTGCCAGCTGGTCAGGTTGCCGAAGATGCTTTCGGTGAGCGTCTTGCTCTTGTCTTGCAGCCGGGAGATCTCGTCGCCGATGTTCAGCGAGTTGTCGTTACCCACCAAGCGCAGTTCTTCGATTTTGGCCTGCAAGTCAGCGATAGGCTGTTCGAAATCAAGAAAATTCGGGTTCATAGGCATCCGTCTTGGGTCGACGGCCAAGAGGCCGGCCGGTTGATCCGTCTGCGCCGTTCCTGTTCGGAACCGGCGCGTTCAGGTCGAAATTAAAATTCAGGGTTGAGCGCAAGTCGAGCCTGCGACGTTCAACGATACTGGAGAAAGACGTTCTCACGCCCGAACTGGTCACGCAGAGCTTGAATCAAGCTGTCCGCAGGATCAATCCGCCATGCTTCTCCCAATTGCAGCAATGCGCGGGCGTCCTGCCCCGTGTAGTCCACCGTGATCGGACAGGCACCGCGATGGCGCTTGCACAGATCGCCCAGCCAGCGCAGCCGGTCGCCCTTGAGCGCTTCGGCACGCACCGTCACGCGCAGGCTCTCGGCCAGATTGGTGCGGGCATCTTCGATGCTCATGACACGCTTGGCACGCAGGCGCAGCCCGCCGGAGAAGTCATCATTACTGACTTCGCCCTCGACCACCACCATAGCATCGGTCTGCAACAGTGACTGAGCCGAATGGAATGCTTCGGCAAACAGCGACGCCTCGATGCGCGCAGAGCGATCGTCCAGGGTAATGAACCCCATCTTGTCGCCCTTCTTGTTCTTCATGACGCGCAGGGCAATGATCAGGCCTGCGACCGTCTGGGTGTCTCTTGCAGGCTTTAGATCGATAATCCGTTGACGAGCGAAACGGCGGATCTCGCCTTCATACTCATCGATCGGGTGCCCGGTCAGGTACAGCCCCAGGGTTTCCTTTTCACCACGCAGACGATCCTTGAGGCTCAGCTCGCGGGTCTTGCGGTGGTTGGCGTAGACATCGGCATCCGCTTCGACGAACAGACCGCCGAACAGGTCGGCGTGACCACTGTCATGACTGCGTGCAGTCTGTTCTGCCGCCTGAATGGCTTCTTCCAGAGCGGCAAGCAACACCGAACGGTTACGGTCGATATTGGCCTGATAGGCCTTGGGCTCCAGTTCGAAGTACGGTCCCAGACGATCCAGCGCACCGCTGCGAATCAGACCATCCAGCGTTCGCTTGTTGACCCGTTTGAGGTCGACGCGGGCGCAGAAATCGAACAAGTCCTTGAACGGCCCGCTCTGGCGCGCATCGGTAATCGCCTCGACCGGCCCCTCACCTACCCCCTTGATCGCCCCAAGCCCATAAAGAATTCGGCCATCGTCGCTCACCGTGAACTTGAACTCCGAAGTGTTCACGTCCGGCGCGTCGAGGCGCAGCTTCATCGTGCGCACTTCTTCGATCAAGGTCACGACCTTGTCGGTGTTGTGCATATCCGCCGACAACACCGCCGCCATGAACGGCGCCGGGTAGTGAGTCTTCAGCCAGGCGGTCTGGTACGACACCAGCCCGTAGGCCGCGGAGTGGGATTTGTTGAAACCGTAACCGGCGAACTTCTCCACCAGGTCGAAAATGTTACCGGCAAGGTCGGGATCGATGTTATTGGTCTTGCAGCCATCGATGAAACCACCGCGCTGCTTGGCCATTTCCTCGGGCTTTTTCTTGCCCATTGCACGACGCAGCATGTCCGCACCGCCGAGGGTGTAACCGGCCATGACCTGGGCGATCTGCATCACCTGTTCCTGATACAGGATGATGCCGTAAGTCGGCGCCAGTACCGGCTTGAGGCCTTCGTACTGATAATCGACGTGCGGATAGGAGAGTTCGGCGCGACCGTGCTTACGGTTGATGAAGTCGTCCACCATGCCCGATTGCAGCGGGCCGGGACGGAACAGCGCCACCAGTGCGATCAAGTCTTCCAGGCAGTCGGGCTTGAGCTTTTTGATCAGCTCTTTCATGCCCCGCGACTCGAGCTGGAACACCGCTGTGGTCTCGGCGCGCTGCAGCAACTGATAGGTTGGCATGTCATCGAGCGGAATGAAGGCGATGTCCAGCGGCTCTTCGTTGACCTTGGCGCGGTCGCGATTGATGGTCTTGAGCGCCCAGTCGATGATGGTCAGGGTACGCAGACCGAGGAAGTCGAACTTCACCAGCCCCGCAGCCTCGACATCGTCCTTGTCGAACTGGGTTACCAGACCGTCACCGGCCTCGTCGCAATAGATCGGCGAGAAGTCGGTCAGCTTGGTCGGGGCAATAACCACACCACCGGCGTGCTTGCCGACGTTACGCACAATGCCCTCGAGCTTGAGCGCCATCTCCCAGATTTCCGCAGCTTCCTCATCGACCTTGAGGAAATCGCGAAGAATCTCTTCCTGCTCGTAAGCCTTTTCGAGGGTCATGCCGACTTCGAACGGGATCATCTTCGACAGACGATCGGCCAGCCCGTAAGACTTGCCCTGCACCCGCGCCACGTCACGCACCACCGCCTTGGCGGCCATGGAACCGAAGGTGATGATCTGGCTGACCGCGTTGCGACCATACTTCTCGGCCACATATTCGATCACCCGATCACGACCGTCCATGCAGAAGTCGACGTCGAAGTCGGGCATGGAAACCCGTTCCGGGTTCAGGAAGCGTTCGAACAGCAGGTCATATTCCAGCGGGTCGAGATCGGTAATCTTCTGCACATAGGCAACCAGCGAACCGGCACCCGAACCACGACCCGGTCCCACCGGTACGCCGTTGCTCTTGGCCCACTGGATGAAGTCCATCACGATCAGGAAATAACCGGGGAAGCCCATCTGGATAATGATATCCAGCTCGAAATTCAGCCGGTCGACATACACCTGACGCTTGGCTTCGTAATCTTCGGTGGTGTCCTTGGGCAACAGGACGGCAAGACGCTCTTCGAGACCGTCGAAGGAGACCTTGCGGAAATACTCATCGATGGTCATGCCATCGGGAATCGGGAAGTTGGGCAGGAAGTGCGTGCCCAGCTTGACGTCGATGTTGCAGCGCTTGGCAATCTCGACGGTGTTTTCCAGCGCTTCCGGCAGATCGCTGAACAGCTCGGCCATTTCTTCCGGGCTTTTCAGGTATTGCTGATCGCTGTAGTTGTGCGAGCGACGCGGGTCGTCCAGCGCACGCCCTTCACCGATGCATACGCGGGTTTCGTGAGCTTCGAAATCGGCCTGCTTGATGAAGCGCACATCGTTGGTCGCTACCAGCGGCGCGCCGTGACGCTCGGCCAGAGCCACCGCAGCGTGCAGATGTTCTTCGTCGTTGGCACGGTTGGTACGCTGCACTTCGATGTAGAAACGGTCAGGAAAGACTTCCAGCCATTCGCGCAACAGTTCGTCTGCCTCACCCGGATTACCGCCGAGTAACGCCATGCCGATCTCGCCTTCCTTGGCCGCGGAAAGCGCAATCACGCCTTCACTTGCCTGCGCCACCCACTGGCGCTGAATGACGATCTGTCCATTGCGCTGGCCTTCGATGAAGCCTCGGGAAATCAGCTCGGTCAGGTTGCGGTAGCCCTGGGCATTCATGGCCAGCAGGCTGATGCGGCTGAGCGCGGCATCTTCGTCCCTGCCCGCCAGCCACAGGTCGACACCACAGATAGGCTTGATGCCTGAGCCCTGGGCGGCCTTGTAGAACTTGACCAGCGAACACATGTTGTTCTGGTCGGTCACCGCCACGGCGGGCATGTTCATGCCGGTCAGCGCCTTGATCAACGGTTTGACCCGGACCAGACCGTCAACCAGCGAATATTCGGTGTGCAGGCGTAGATGAACGAAAGAAGCCGGCATGGTGATCCTATAAAACGCGAAAGTACAAAAAACGAAGGGCAGGATTGTAGCTGGCCCGGAGTGAAACGTCAGTCCTGCAGCAAACCGACTGACGGCGCAAGCGAGCCGCCGATCATTATCGTGGCGCGCGCTTCATGGGCTGCACGCACCGGAGCGAAGGAACGCCGATGAATGGGCGTAGGCCCGAGCCGGGCCAGTGCTTCCAGATGTACCGGCGTAGGATAACCCTTGTGCCCACCGATGCCATAACCCGGATAGATGAGTTCAAACGCCGCCATTTCCCGATCCCGGCTTACCTTGGCAAGAATCGAGGCGGCGGCGATGGCAGGTACTTTGGAGTCACCCTTTACCACCGGCGCCGAGGGCACCGACAACTGCGGGCAGCGGTTGCCGTCGATAAGCGCCAGCTTTGGCGTGATACTCAACCCTTCGACGGCGCGCTGCATGGCCAGCATGGTAGCGTGCAGGATATTCAACTGGTCGATCTCTTCGACTTCAGCCCTGGCGATGAACCAGCACAGGGCTTTCTCCTGAATTTCAACGTAGAGCTTTTCGCGCCGGGCTTCGGTCAGTTTCTTCGAGTCGTTGAGACCGAGGATGGGCCTGGCAGGGTCGAGAATGACGGCGGCGGTGACCACTGCACCGCACAGCGGGCCGCGACCCACTTCATCAACACCCGCCACCAGGTCCTCGACGAGGGTAAAATCCAGACCTGTTTGCAGCATGGGCGACCTCACAGTGAAGGCGACCGTCCGAGCAGGCTCAATACTGCATCGGCGGCCTGATTGGACGCATCGCGGCGCAGGATGCGGTGGATGGCATCAAAACCGGCGGTTTGCTCGCGACCGTCTTCGATCAATGGCAGCAGCGTACGCGCCAGGGCCTCGGGCGTGGCATCGTCCTGCAGCAACTCAGGCACCAGCAGACGCTGGGCCAGCAGGTTCGGCAGCGACACGTAAGGGCTTTTGACCATTCGTTTGAGTATCCAGAAGGTCAGCGGCGCCAGGCGGTAGGCAACCACCATGGGACGCTTGTACAGCAGGGCTTCCAGGGTCGCCGTGCCGGAGGCGATCAGTACCGCATCGCACGCGGCCAGGGCGACGTGCGACTGGCCGTCGAGCAGCGTGACGGGCAGATCACGCCCCTGCAGCAACTGCTCCACCTGAGCCCGCCGCTGCGGGCTGGCGCAGGGCAGTACGAAGCGCAGGCCAGGACGCCGGGCAAGCAGTAGCTCGGCCGTATCGAAAAACAACCCGCCCAGACGTCCCACCTCACCGCCGCGGCTGCCCGGCATCAACGCGACAACCGGCGCATCCGCCGCGAATCCCAGGCCAGCGCGGGCACCGGAACGATCGGACTCCAGAGGAATGGTGTCGGCCAGCGGATGACCGACAAAACGCACCGGCACGCCCTGCTCTTCGTAGAAACGCGCTTCGAACGGCAACAGGGTGAGCATCAGATCGCAGCCTTCACGAATCTTCAGCACACGCTTCTGACGCCAGGCCCAGACTGACGGGCTGACGTAGTGCACGGTCTTGATGCCGGCGCGACGCAGCTGAAGTTCGATATTGAGCGTGAAGTCAGGCGCGTCGATGCCGATGAAGACATCCGGCTTTTCATCGATCAGGGTCTGGACCAGCAACTTGCGACGGGCCAGCAGTTCGCGCAGTCGCCCGAGCACTTCAACCAGCCCCATCACCGACAGGCGCTCCATCGGGAAGGAGGACTGCATGCCTTCGGCTTCCATCAACGGACCGCCGACACCGATGAAGCGGATATCGGGATGGCGCACCTTGAGGGCACGCATCAGACCGGATCCGAGGATATCGCCGGATGCTTCACCCGCGACCAGAGCGATACAGAGTGGACTGGTCATGATTAGCGAATGATGCCGCGAGTCGACGTCTGAATGGACTGAAGAAATACGGCCACTTCAGGAAACTGCGCCGCAGGCTCTGCCAGATCGGCCAGCGCCTGACCGATGGTCAGACCCTGGCGATAAA
The DNA here is from genome assembly GCF_017833005.1 of Pseudomonas sp. PvP027. Classification (NCBI taxonomy): domain Bacteria; kingdom Pseudomonadati; phylum Pseudomonadota; class Gammaproteobacteria; order Pseudomonadales; family Pseudomonadaceae; genus Pseudomonas; species Pseudomonas sp. PvP027. Next base: position 1,847,640 of record NZ_JAFIBK010000001.1, read on the forward strand.
CCGTCTTGTAGGCTCTGCGCAGCGCATGAATGGCTTCTTCGGAGAAGCCCCGACGGCGCATACCCTCGAAGTTCATGCTGCGCGCCTCGGCCGGGTTGCCGAAGACCGTGACGAACGCAGGTACATCTTTGCCGATCGCAGTCCCCATGCCGGAGAAGCTGTGTGCACCGATGTGGCAGAACTGATGCACCAGGGTAAAGCCAGACAGGATAGCCCAGTCATCCACATGAACATGGCCTGCCAGGGCCGTATTGTTGACCAGAATCACGTGGTTGCCGATCACGCTGTCATGCCCGATGTGGGCATAGGCCATGATCAGGTTGTGATCGCCCAGCGTGGTTTCGGCACGGTCCTGAACGGTCCCGCGGTGAATGGTCACGCCTTCGCGGATCACGTTGTGATCGCCGATGACAAGACGGGTTTCCTCGCCCTTGTATTTCAGATCAGGCGTGTCCTCACCCACCGATGAAAACTGGTAGATACGGTTGTGCTTGCCGATTCTGGTTGGCCCCTTGAGGACAACATGAGGACCGACGACTGTACCCTCGCCAATTTCCACACCGGGTCCGATGATCGACCAGGGGCCGACCTCAACATTGGCGGCCAGAACGGCCGTCGGATCGATGATTGCGCGAGGGTCAATCAAACTCATAGTTTGCGTTCCGCACAGATGATTTCAGCAGAGCAGACTGCCTTGCCATCAACGGTAGCCTTGCATTCGAACTTCCAGATCTGACGCTTGCTGCTCAGGAATTTCGCCTCGAGAACCAACTGGTCGCCCGGCAGAACCGGCTGACGGAAGCGCAGTTTGTCCGAACCGACGAAATAATAGAGCGTGCCGTCCGACGGCTTGGAGTCGAGCATCTTGAACGCGAGGATACCGGCAGCCTGTGCCATCGCTTCGATGATCAGCACGCCCGGCATGATGGGATGCTCAGGGAAGTGACCGTTGAAAAAAGGCTCATTGACGCTGACATTCTTGTAGGCGCGAATGTTCTTGTTCTCGATATCCAGCTCAGTCACGCGATCCACCAACAGGAACGGGTAACGATGAGGCAGGTATTCGCGAATTTCTTTGATGTCCATCATTTCGAGGGGAAGCCTGTAGTAAAGATTAGGAGTGCGTCGCGACTGCGCAGCACCCCTCTACATCAAGGAGGCAGTTTATCGACTGAGCACGCTTGATATTAAAAAGGTATCAGCCATCAGATGAGCGATTACCCGAGGAGGTCACCGTCTCTACAACCTTTTCGAGCTTTTGCAGACGTCGCGCCATGTCGTCGATCTTGCGCAGACGAGCTGCACTCTTGCGCCATTCGTCCGCTGGCTGCATGGCCGTACCCGAGGAGTAGGAACCCGGCTCGGTGATGGAATGCGTGACCATGGTCATACCCGTGATGTAAACGCCATCGCAAATATCGATATGCCCCACCAGCCCGACACCGCCCGCCAGCATGCAATGCTTGCCGATTTTGGTGCTTCCGGAGATACCGACACACGCAGCCATCGCCGTGTGGTCGCCGACCTGCACGTTGTGGGCAATCTGAATCTGGTTGTCCAGTTTGACGCCATTGCCAATTCGCGTATCAGCCAGCGCACCACGATCGATTGCGGTATTGACGCCAACCTCGACGTCATCACCCAGGGTGACGCCACCGATCTGTGCAACCTTGTGGTAGATACCGTTATCCTTGGCAAAGCCAAAGCCTTCGCCGCCCAGCACGGCACCCGACTGGATGACCACGCGCTTGCCAATGCGCACATCGTGATAAAGCGTGACCCGCGGTGCCAGCCAGCCGTCTTCACCGATCTCGCAGCGAGCACCAATGAAGCAGTGAGCACCGATGGTGACACCTGCTGCAATGCGCACACCGCTCTCGATCACAGCAAAGGCGCCAATGCTGGCAGCAGGATCAATCAGCGCATCTGCGGCAATCACTGCCGTCGGATGAACGCCGGCGCTACTTTTAGGCTTGGGATCGAAAAAATGCGAAATGCGCGCGTAGGCCAGATAGGTATCAGGAACCACCAGCGCATTACCGGTATAACCGTCGGCGTCTGCAGGCTTGAGCAGCACGGCAGCGGCCTGGGTATCGACCAGCAATTTACGATACTTGGGATTTGCCAGGAAACTGACTTGACCAGGGCCGGCCTCTTGCAAAGTGGCCAGCCCGGTGATTTCGATATCCTTGTCGCCACGTAACGTGGCACCAAGGAACTCGGCCAACTGGCCGAGCTTGATGGTTATGCTCATGGTTACTTCAGCTGGTTCATGCGCTCGATGACCTGGCGAGTCACGTCATACTGAGGCTTGACGTCGATCACCGCACCGCGCTCGAAAACCAGGTCGAAACCACCTTTCTTGATGACTTCTTCTACAGCCTGATCCAGCTTCGGCTTCAACTGCTTGAGCATTTCACGGTCAGCAACTGCCTTGGCTTCGTTCAGTTCCTTGGACTGGAACTGGAAATCACGAGCCTTTTGCTTGAACTCAAGCTCCAGACGCTCGCGCTCAGGCTGAGCCATCTTGTCGCCGCCGCTGACCAGACGGTCCTGGATGCCCTTGGCGCTACTTTCCAGGCTTTTCAGCTTGGTCAGTTGCGGACCGAATTTCTTCTCGGCGTCCACTGCATAACGCTTGGCAGCGTCCGATTCCAGCAAGGCCATCTGATAGTTCAGTACCGCAATTTTCATGTCGGCGAATGCAGGGCTTGCGACCAGTACGGTTGCCAGCATTACCAGTTGAGTCAACTTACGCACAATACAACTCCTACAAAATTCGTTGCGTTATCAAAGATCAGACGCTTAGAAGGTCTGACCCAGGGAGAATTGGAAGACCTGCGTTTCGGCTTCGTCGTCCGGCTTCTTGATCGGCATCGCCAGAGCAAAGCTCAGCGGGCCGAGCGCGGTGATCCAGGTGACGCCGATACCCACAGAGCTGGCCATGCCGGAAAGGTCGATATTGTTGCACTCGACATTCTTGCCACTGGCAGTCTTTCTGCTGGAGTCGCAGTTGGTATCGAACACGTTACCCACGTCCCAGAACACGGACGTACGCAGCGAGCGCTGATCCTTGACGAACGGCAGCGGGAACATGACCTCTACGCCACCCTGAACCAGGGCATTACCACCGAACGGCAGTGGATCCTGGTCCGGGTCAGCCAATGTGCCCGGCTTGGAGCCATTACTTGGCGTACTGCGCGGACCAAGGGTACTGTCCTTGAAGCCACGTACCGAGTTGAAACCGCCTGCATAGTAGTTCTCGTAGAACGGCAGACCCGAGGTAGAACCGTATCCATCACCATAACCCAGCTCGGTGTGCAGACGCAGGGTGTAGTTATCGGTGATCGGGTGGAAGTACTGGGCCCGGTAATCCAGTTTGAAGAACGACAGGTCGCTACCCGGCAAGGTGGATTCGAACACCAGGCTTTGCGAGTGGCCACGGGTAGCCAGAACACCCTTGTTCAGAGTCGATTCGGACCAGCCGATCGAGCCCTTGAAGTTCAGGTACTTGTCGCCTTCCTTCTCGACGAAGTCGAAAATCTCGTCAACGGTGTACTTGCCGGTCTTGATCTCGTCCTGCTGCACGGTCAGACCGTAGGTCAGGCGCGAGGTCTCGCTGATCGGGTAGCCAAGGTTGATACCGGCACCCAGGCTGTCAACTGCGTAGCTTGCAACATCAACGTCGAGGTCGTCGTAGTTGGTGGTGCGGTAGAACGCGTTGTAACCCAGGCTGACACCGTCCGGCGTGTAGTACGGATCGACGTAACTGAAGTTGTAACGGCTCTGGTATTCGCTGCGGGTCAGGCCGATGCTGACCTTGTTACCGGTACCGAGGAAGTTGTTCTGGCTGATCGAACCACCGAGGATCAGACCGGCGCTTTGCGCAAAGCCAACGCTGGCGGTGATCGAACCGGACGCCTGCTCTTCAACGGCGTAGTTCACATCAACCTGATCGTCGGTGCCTGGGACAGGTGGCGTTTCGACGTTGACTTCCTTGAAGAAGCCCAGACGGTCCAGACGGGTTTTCGACTGGTCGATCAGGTAGGTCGATGCCCAGCCGCCTTCCATCTGGCGCATTTCGCGACGCAGCACTTCGTCTTCCGACTTGGTGTTGCCGCGGTAGTTGATACGGTTGACGTAGGCACGCTTGCCCGGGTCGACAACGAAGGTGATATCGACCGTGTGGTCTTCGTTATTCGGTGTCGGCACGCCGTTGACGTTAGCGAAGGTATAGCCTTCGTTACCCAGGCGGCGGGTGATCAGTTCGGACGTCGTGGTCATGACCTTGCGCGAGAAGACCTGACCCGGCTGCACCAGCAACAGGGATTTGACTTGGTCTTCAGGAACCTTCAGGTCACCGCTGAGCTTGACCGACTTGACGCTGTACTTCTCGCCTTCGTTGATGTTGACCGTGATGTACACGTTCTTCTTGTCAGGCGTGATCGACACCTGGGTCGAGGCGATATCCATGTTGATATAGCCGCGATCGAGGTAGTACGAACGCAGACGCTCAAGGTCACCCGACAGCTTTTCACGGGCGTACTTGTCGTCATTCTTGAAGAACGACAGCCAGTTGCTGGTCTTGAGCTCGAACAGGTCGGTCAGGTCTTCGTCGGAGAAGACCGTGTTGCCCACCACGTTGATGTGCTGAATGGAGGCTACGGTGCCTTCATTGATGTTGATCTTCAGGCCTACTCGGTTGCGCGGCTGAGGAACAACCTCGGCGTCAACCTCGGCGGAGTAACGACCCTGGGCAACGTATTGACGTTGCAGCTCGTTACGCACGCCTTCAAGGGTTGCACGCTGGAAAATCTCGCCTTCGGCCAGACCGGACTGTTTCAGCCCCTTCATCAGGTCCTCGGTGGAGATGGCCTTGTTACCCTCGATTTCGATACTTGCAACCGAAGGGCGCTCGACGACGTTGATGACGAGCACATTGCCGTCGCGACCCAGCTGGATATCTTGAAAGAAACCGGTTTTAAACAGCGAACGGGTAGCATCGACCAAACGACCATCGTCCGCCTGCTCGCCTACGTTCAGCGGCAGTGCACCAAAGACGCTGCCGGCGGAAACCCGCTGCAGGCCGTTGACACGGATATCGGAGATGGTGAAGGACTCGGCGTGAACTTCAGCGATCATCAGTGCGGAAAGAACCGCAGTTAGCAGCAGACGTTTCATGAAGTCCTTTCTTATTCCAACTGGCAATAAACAAACTGCCGCAAAATGCGGCAGATTCGCAACTCGGCAACGCTTTACAGTCGGCCCAGATCGTTGACCAGCGCGAGCAACATTACGCCCACTACCAGACTGATACCGATCTGCGCCCCCCAACCTTGAACCTTTTCCGAAAGGGGACGACCACGCGCCCACTCGATCAGATAAAACAGCAAATGCCCCCCGTCCAGGACGGGAATGGGCAGCAGATTCAGAACACCCAGGCTAATACTCAGATAAGCGAGGAAGTTCAGAAAATCTCCGATGCCCGACTGGGCCGAAGCGCCCGCCACTTTAGCAATGGTTATCGGTCCACTCAAGTTTTTTACCGAGAGCTCGCCGAACAACATTTTCTTCAGCGAGTCCAGGGTCAGCACACTCATGTTCCAGGTGCGCTTCACGCCCTCGGCCATCGCCGCGAAAGGCCCGTAGCTGACCTCGCGCAGCATTTCGGGTGGCCAATCGACAGCTTTCACACCAGCCCCCAGGTAACCTGCGGCAGCCTTGCCCTCGCCCTTGGCCGCGAGGGTCACCGGTACGTCCATTTGCACGCCGTCGCGCTCGATGCGCAGCGAAATCTTCGCTTCGGGACGCTCGCGCACCCGGTCGACAACCTGTTGCCACTCATTAAGCGGCTGACCGTCCATCGAAACGAGACGATCACCCGTTTTAAGCCCTGCGCTCTGCGCCGGACCTTTCGGATCGATTTCTGCCAGCACCGGCAGCAGCGCCGGACGCCACGGGCGAATACCCAGCGATTTGATCGGGTCAGGCTCTTCTGCGCCTCTCAGCCAGTCACTCAGGACCAGCTCGCGAGAGGTATCGACCGTAGAACCCTGATCCCTGACCTTGAAAGCGATAGTACCGCTTTCACCCAGACGACGGACCAGTTGCAGGTTGACACCGGCCCAGCCCGACGTGGGCTCTCCATCGACAGCGACGATTTCCTGCCCGGCGGTCAGGCCAGCCTGTTGAGCGATGCTTCCGGACTCGACTGCGCCGATAACCGGGCGCACCTGTTCGCTGCCCATCATCGCCAGCACCCAGAAAAATGCGATGGCGAGGAGGAAATTGGCTGTCGGACCGGCGATCACGATCGCGATGCGCTGGCCTACTGTCTTGCGGTTGAACGACTGATCGGCTAGCTCGGGCGGGACATTGCCTTCGCGCTCGTCGAGCATTTTCACGTAGCCGCCCAAGGGAATGGCAGCGACGACGTACTCGGTGCCCTGACGGTCATGCCAGCGCAGAAGAGGCGTGCCGAAGCCTACTGAAAAACGCAGCACTTTGACGCCACAGCGGCGAGCCACCCAAAAGTGGCCGAATTCGTGGAAGGTCACCAGCACGCCCAACGCAATCAGGGTGCCGAGAATCATGTATAAAGCGCTCATCAGCCTTCTCCGGGTACCGACTGGTCGGCCAGTGTGTTAATCATTGCAGACCTCCAGGCCCACCGTTGACGCACCACATCAACCCTTTCACTCACATCTTGTCGGGTTGTCAGATCGCTATCGCCCGTTTCGTTCAAGCCATTGGCCCGCCAGCAAACGCGCTTTCGCATCGGCGGCGAACACCGCATCGAGCTCTTCGACCGCGGTTACAGGCTCATGATCCAGAACCTCCTCGATAATACCGGCGATTTCCAGGTAGCGGATACGCCCATCGAGGAACGCAGCAACGGCCACTTCATTGGCCGCGTTGAGCATGGCAGGTGCGCTGCCTCCAGCCTCTGCCGCCTGTCGGGCCAGCCGCAGGCAAGGGAATCGCTCTTCGTCCGGCGCCTGAAAATCAAGCTGGCCGATACGAAACAGGTCCAGTGGCGCAACGCCAGAGTCTACACGCGCAGGCCATGCCAGTGCATTGGCGATGGGCGTACGCATGTCGGGATTGCCCAATTGAGCCAGCACCGAACCATCGACATAATCGACCAGCGAGTGGATCACGCTTTGCGGGTGAATGACCACCTCGACCTGATCCGGGCGCGCATCGAACAGCCAGCAGGCTTCGATGAGCTCAAGCCCCTTGTTCATCATGGTTGCCGAATCGACGGAGATCTTGCGACCCATCGACCAGACCGGATGGGCACAGGCCTGCTCAGGCGTGACATTCTGCAACTGCTCCAGCGGTGTTTCGCGGAACGGCCCGCCCGACGCAGTCAACATGATCCGCCGGACACCGACGGCACCCAGCCCGCGAGCGAAGTCGCCGGGCAGACACTGGAAAATCGCATTGTGTTCGCTGTCGATGGGCAGCAGCACGGCGCCATTGTGCCGGACAGCCTGCATGAACAGGGCGCCGGACATGACCAGCGCTTCCTTGTTGGCCAGCAATACCTTCTTGCCCGCCTCCACCGCAGCCAGCGTCGGACGCAAACCGGCAGCCCCGACAATGGCGGCCATGACCGCATCGACCCGAGGGTCTGCGGCCACTTCGCACAGACCGCCCTCGCCGACCAGCACCCGGGTATCGAGCCCGGCCGCCGCCAGATCGTCCTGCAGCTTGCGGGCGACAACCTGATCAGGCACTACGGCGTACTGCGGCGTGTGCCTGATGCACAAGGCCAGCAATTCTTCCATGCGGCTGAAGCCGGTAAGCGCGAACACTTGATAAAGCGCTGGATGACGGGCAACCACATCCAGCGTGCTCAGCCCTATGGAACCGGTTGCACCCAGAATGGTGATTTGTTGCGGCCCACTCACATGACACCCCAGTCAGCGGCCCAGAGCAGAACGGCAAATACCGGGATGGCCGCGGTCAGGCTGTCGATGCGGTCCAGTACTCCGCCATGGCCAGGCAGCAGATTACTGCTGTCCTTGACCCCGGACTGGCGCTTGAACATGCTTTCAGTCAGGTCGCCAATCACCGAAATGAATACGATCACCGCTGCACCAAAGAGCGCCGCGATGAACTGCGCAATCGTCCAGTCGCGGGAAAAGCCTACTGCTGCCGTGATGCCCAGACTGACCACCAGACCGCCATATACGCCTTCCCAGCTCTTGCCAGGACTCACCTTGGGCGCCAGCTTGCGCTTGCCAAAAGCCTTGCCGGAGAAATAGGCGCCGATGTCTGCGGCCCAGACCAGCACCATCACCGACAGAATCAGCCAGTTACCCAGCGGCCATTGCTTGATCAGGACCAGACCCTGCCACGCAGGCAGCAGAATCAGAAGGCCGATGACCAGCTTGCACGCTGCGCTTGCCCAGTGACTGCTGGAGTCCGGATAGGTAAGGACCAGAAAGGTCGCAACGCCCCACCAGATGACTGCAGCCACAAGCACCCAAGGCTCCAGCCCCGGCAGCAGATACATGAGGAAAAGCAGAACAGCGACCACAGCCGCATAGCCGATACGCATCGACTGCGCGGCAAAACCTGCGAGACGCGCCCATTCCCAGGCACCCAGAACGACGACCACCCCGATGAACAGGGCGAAGTACATGCCGGTCAGCAGGAAAAACCCGCACAAGGCGATCGGCAACAGAATGAGTGCCGTGATGATCCGTTGTTTCAGCATTAAGCCCGGGCTCCAGCTTCTACCTGTTCGCTGGTTTTACCGAAGCGACGTTGGCGAGAAGCGAAATCTGCCAGCGCAGCGCGCATGGCATCGTGTTTGAAGTCCGGCCAGAACAGGTCGGAGAAGTACAGCTCGGCGTAGGCCAGCTGCCAAAGCAGGAAGTTGCTGATGCGGTGCTCACCGCCGGTGCGGATGCACAGGTCCGGCAACGGCAGGTCGCCGGTTGCCAGGCAGGTCTGCAGCAGCTCGGGAGTAATATCCTCCGGCTGCAGGTGACCGGCCTGAACCTCACGCGCGAGCCGCTGGGCAGCCTGCGCGATGTCCCACTGCCCACCGTAGTTGGCAGCAATCTGCAGCACGAAGCGGCTGTTGCCTGAGGTGCGCACTTCCGCCTCGCGCATGGCAGCCTGAAGCTCAGGATGAAAGCGCGAGCGGTCGCCGATGATCCGCAGGCTGATCTCGTTCTCGTTGAGGCGCTTGGTTTCACGGCGCAGCGCCGTGAAAAACAGCTCCATCAACGCACCAACCTCTTCGGCCGGGCGCTGCCAGTTTTCACTGGAGAACGCGAACAGTGTCAGCACTTCGACCCGGGCTTCGGCGCAGACCTCGATAACGGCCCGCACAGCATCGACGCCCGCCTTGTGGCCTGCGACGCCTGGCAGCAAACGTTTCTTGGCCCAGCGATTATTACCATCCATGATAATCGCAACGTGGCGCGGCACCGAAGACGGCACGGCCGGTTTTATCTTTTCCATGAAAGCGTCCGAAACCTTAAACAGCCATCAGATCGGCTTCTTTCTGCTTGACAGCAACTTCGATGTCCGCCACGAACTTGTCAGTCAGCTTTTGTACGTCGTCAGCCGCACGACGCTCTTCGTCTTCGCTGATTTCCTTTTCCTTGACCAGGTCTTTCAACTGACTCAAGGCATCACGACGAATGTTACGGACGGCCACACGGGCATCTTCCGCGGCATCGCGCGCCTGCTTGGTGAAGCCCTTGCGGGTTTCTTCGGTCAGCGCCGGCATGGAGATCAGCAGCAGCTCACCCAGGTTGGTCGGGTTGAAACCCAGACCGGAGCTCTGGATAGCCTTGTCGACAGCGGCCAGCATGTTGCGCTCGAACGCCACGACCTGCAGGGTACGCGAGTCCTTGACGGTCACGTTGGCAACCTGGCTCAGCGGGGTATCGGCACCGTAGTAAGGAACCATCACACCACCGAGGATGCTCGGATGCGCCTTGCCGGTACGGATACGGGTGAACGCATGGGTCAGCGACTCCAGACTCTTCTGCATGCGGGTCTGAGCATCTTTCTTGATTTCGTTGATCATTATTGTGCTTCCTCGATCAGGGTCCCTTCAGCGCCACCATGGACGATATTCAGAAGGGCACCCGGCTTGTTCATGTTGAAGACGCGCAACGGCATCTTGTGATCGCGACACAGGCAGATTGCGGTCAGATCCATCACACCCAGCTTGCGATCCAGCACTTCATCGTACGTCAGATGATCGAACTTCTCGGCATTCGGGTCCTTGAACGGATCTGCGGTGTACACACCGTCCACCTTGGTGGCCTTGAGCACCACGTCGGCGTCAATCTCGATCGCGCGCAGACAGGCAGCAGAATCGGTCGTAAAGAACGGATTACCGGTACCGGCAGCAAAAATCACCACTTCCTTGGCGCTGAGATGGCGCATGGCCTTGCGACGATCGTAATGATCGGTCACACCCACCATGGAAATGGCCGACATCACGATGGCGGTGATATTAGCGCGCTCCAGCGCATCGCGCATTGCCAGGGCGTTCATCACAGTGGCCAGCATGCCCATGTGGTCGCCTGTCACCCGGTCCATGCCTGCGGCACTCAGGGCCGCGCCACGGAACAGGTTGCCGCCACCGATCACCAGACCGACCTGAACGCCGATACCGACCAGTTGGCCGACTTCCAGCGCCATGCGGTCCAGCACCTTGGGATCAATGCCGAACTCTTCCGAGCCCATGAGGGCCTCACCGCTGAGCTTGAGTAGAATGCGTTTATAGCGAGCCTGATAACCACTGCCCTGCTGAGCCATTGCGAATCTCTCCTGCGGCGTTTTCTGAAAAAAATCTGTGCGGGCTATTTCAAGCCTGCGCTTACTTTAGCTTGACGCTTTGCGAGCGTCGGGAGAATGCAGCCTTGTGAGCACAATCTCCAAGGAAAATTTCCTTTTCTCTTTCGACAAAGAGGCCGCACGCGTGAGCGGGCAGCCTCTTTGGGGCGACAGTTGAAAAACCGTCTTACTGCTTGGCGGCAGCCAGCTGAGCAGCTACTTCGTCAGCGAAGTTATCAACTGGCTTCTCGATGCCGTCGCCTACTTTGAAGTAGGTGAAGGAAACGATTTCAGCGCCGGCTTTCTTGGCCAGATCACCGACCTTGACTTCCGGGTTCTTGACGAACGCCTGCTCGACAAGGCTGGCTTCTGCCAGGAACTTGGTGATACGGCCGCCAACCATTTTCTCTACGATTTCAGCTGGCTTGCCTTTGATCTTGTCTTCGTTCAGTTGCAGGAAGACATTCTTCTCGCGCTCGATCGCTTCGGCAGAAACTTCCGAAGGGAACAGGAACTCGGGGTTGCTTGCCGCTACGTGCATGGCGATATCTTTGGCCAGCTCGACGTCGCCACCCTTCAGGGTAACCACAACACCGATCTTGTTGCCGTGCAGGTAAGTACCTACAACGTCACCTTCGATACGCTTCAGGCGGCGGATGTTGACATTTTCGCCAACCTTGCCGACCAGTACCAGACGCGAAGCTTCCTGAGCTTCGATCAACGGAGCGACATCAGTCAGCTTGTCGGCAAAGGCTTTTTCGACGCTTTCAGCAACGAAAGCCTTGAAGTCGTCCTGCAGAGCCAGGAAGTCGGTCTGCGAGTTGACTTCGATGATGACAGCAGCCTTGCCGTCGTCCTTGATGGCGATAGCGCCTTCAGCAGCAACGTTACCTGCTTTCTTGGCGGCCTTGATGGCGCCGGAAGCACGCATATCGTCGATTGCTTTTTCGATGTCGCCGCCAGCCTTGGTCAAGGCCTTTTTGCAATCCATCATGCCTTCGCCGGTACGCTCGCGCAGTTCTTTGACCAACGCTGCAGTAATCTCTGCCATTTCAAAATCCTCTTGGATAGGTCTTCAACCATTCCACCCGGCAGGCCGGGCGTGCAATTCTTGAAAAATCAGGGTGGCAGCAACACATGACAGCGAGGTCATGGCTACAGACCGACAAATCATTTCCTAGGTGGCAAAAAGGGGGCTAAGCCCCCTTTTCGCGTACTGAGTAAACGCCAGGCGTTTGTACTCAGCCTTCTACAGCAGCTGCAGCTGGAGCTTCTTCGACGAAGACGTCGGTGCCGCCAGCAACATTGTTACGACCACGGATAACAGCATCAGCCATCGAACCCATGTACAGCTGGATAGCGCGGATTGCGTCATCGTTGCCCGGGATGATGTAGTCAACGCCTTCCGGGCTGCTGTTGGTATCGACAACGCCGATAACCGGGATGCCCAGCTTGTTGGCTTCGGTGATCGCGATGCGCTCGTGATCAACGTCGATGACGAACAGAGCGTCCGGCAGACCGCCCATGTCCTTGATACCACCCAGGCTGCGATCCAGTTTTTCCAGATCACGGGTACGCATCAGGGCTTCTTTCTTGGTCAGCTTGGCGAAAGTACCGTCTTCGGCCTGTACTTCCAGCTCGCGCAGACGCTTGATCGACTGACGGATGGTCTTGAAGTTGGTCAGCATGCCGCCCAGCCAGCGATGGTCGACGTACGGCGAACCGCAACGTGCTGCTTCTTCAGCAACGATCTTGCCAGCGGAACGCTTGGTGCCGACGAACAGAATCTTGTTTTTGCCCGAGGCCAGGCGCTCAACGAAAGTCAGAGCTTCGTTGAACATAGGCAGGGTTTTTTCAAGGTTGATGATGTGAATCTTGTTACGCGCGCCGAAAATGTATTTACCCATTTTCGGATTCCAGTAACGGGTCTGGTGACCGAAGTGGCAACCAGCCTTCAGCATATCGCGCATATTGACTTGGGACATAAATAGTTCCTTGATAAGTCGGGTTAGGCCTCCACGTATCCCAATGACCAACCAATGGCATCTGCCAAGGGCACCCAGGTCATCGTGTCGACACGTGTGTGGGTTTGTGCTTCAAGGACGGACCTTGGAAAGCGGCGCATTTTATATCATAAAAGGGAAGAGAACGGAACTCCCATCAAGTGCTTGTTTTGCGGTGACTTTGCTGCTTCATGGACAGCCTATAGAAGGAAGCGATGATTACCCGGCACCGGCGGTCTGATAGAATTGCGCCTTTGCGCACCAACCGCGTGCCTGCCACGTCGAGAGATTCCGTATGACCATCACCCTCAAAACCCCGGAAGACATCGAAAAGATGCGCATCGCCGGTCGCCTGGCCGCCGATGTTCTGGAAATGATAGCGCCGCACGTCAAGCCCGGTGTGACCACCGAAGAGCTGGACCGCCTCTGCCACGACTATATCGTCAACGAACAGAAGGCGATCCCCGCCCCGCTGAACTACAAGGGCTTCCCCAAGTCGATCTGCACCTCGATCAACCAGGTGGTCTGCCACGGCATCCCGAGCGACAAGAAGCTGAAGAACGGCGACTCGCTGAACATCGACGTCACCGTCATAAAGGACGGCTACCATGGCGACACCAGTAGGATGTTCCATGTCGGCACCGTTCCGGTATGGGCCGAGCGCCTGTCCAAGGTGACCCAGGAATGCCTGTACAAGGCCATCGAAATCGTCAGACCCGGCACTCGCCTGGGCGATATCGGTGCCGTCATCCAGAAACACGCTGAAAAGAATGGTTTCTCAGTCGTTCGAGAGTTCTGCGGTCATGGCATCGGCAAGGTGTTTCATGAAGAGCCTCAGGTCATGCACTTTGGCGAGGCCGGAACCGGTATCGAGCTGCAGGAGGGCATGACTTTCACCATCGAACCGATGATCAACCAGGGTCGCCCTGAAACCAAGATCCTCGGCGATGGCTGGACGGCGATTACCAAGGACCGCAAGCTCTCGGCGCAATGGGAGCACACATTGCTGGTGACCGCCGACGGTTACGAAATCTTCACCCTGCGCAGCGACGACACTATTGCCCAAAAGGCTCCCTGACCCGAGACTGCCCGGCTGAACGCCCGCTTGTCACTTGCACAGCCCGACACGAGGAATACTGCTCAATGCCGCAAGTAGATCCAGACTTGTTCGATCGTGGCCAGTTCCAGGCCGAACTGGCCTTGAAAGCCAGCCCCATCGCTGCGTTCAAGAAGGCCATACGCCGAGCGAGAGACGTCCTTGATGAGCGCTTCAGGTCGGGCCGCGACATTCGACGACTGATCGAGGACCGGGCATGGTTTGTCGATAACATCCTGCAAAAGGCCTGGGATCAGTTCGAGTGGAGCGAAGACGCCGACATCGCGCTGCTGGCAGTGGGGGGCTACGGCCGTGGCGAGCTGCACCCGTACTCGGACATCGATCTGCTGATCCTGCTGGACAGTGACGACCACGAAGTTTTTCGCGAACCCATTGAGCGGTTTCTGACGCTGCTGTGGGACATCGGCCTGGAGGTAGGACAAAGCGTACGCTCCGTCAACGAGTGCGCAGAGGAAGGCCGCGCCGACCTGACCGTGATCACCAACCTGATGGAAAGTCGCACCATCGCCGGCCCCGAGCATCTGCGCCAGCGCATGCTGGAAGTCACCAGCACCGAGCACATGTGGCCGAGCAAGGAGTTCTTCCTCGCCAAGCATGCGGAACAGAAAAAACGCCACCACAAGTACAACGACACCGAATACAACCTGGAACCCAACGTCAAGGGGTCTCCGGGCGGCCTGCGCGATATTCAGACCATCCTCTGGGTCGCGCGACGCCAGTACGGCACGCTGAACCTGCATGCACTGGCAGGCGAAGGCTTCCTGCTGGGCAGCGAAAACGCCCTGCTCGCCTCCTCTCAGGAATTTTTGTGGAAAGTGCGTTACGCGCTGCACATGCTGGCCGGACGCTCCGAGGATCGGCTTCTGTTCGATTATCAGGTGCGCATCGCCGGGTTGCTGGGCTATGAAGACAATGATGCCAAGCTGGCCATAGAGCGCTTCATGCAGAAGTACTACCGGGTGGTCATGAGCATCGCCGAACTCAGCGATCTGATCATCCAGCATTTCGAAGAAGTGATTCTTTCCGACGACAGCGGTACAGCACAGCCGATCAATTCACGCTTTCAACTGCACGACGGCTATATAGAAGCCACCCATCCCCATGTCTTCAAGCGCACCCCGTTTGCCATGATCGAAATTTTCGTGCTCATGGCCCAGCACCCAGAGATAAAGGGTGTGCGCGCAGACACCATTCGCCTGCTGCGTGAACATCGGCACCTGATCAACGACGACTTTCGCAACGATATTCGCAACACCAGCCTGTTCATCGAGCTGTTCAAGTGCGAAATCGGCATTCATCGCAACCTGCGGCGGATGAACCGCTACGGCATTCTCGGCCTGTACTTGCCGGAGTTCGGCCATATCGTCGGCCAGATGCAGCATGACCTGTTCCACATCTATACCGTCGATGCGCACACGCTGAACCTGATCAAGCACCTGCGCAAGCTGCAGTACACCGAAGTGTCCGAGAAATTCCCGCTGGCCAGCAAGATCATGGGCCGCCTGCCGAAACCGGAGCTGATCTACCTGGCCGGGCTTTATCACGACATCGGCAAGGGTCGTGGCGGTGACCATTCGGAGCTCGGCGCAATCGATGCGCAAGCGTTCGGTACGCGTCATCATCTGCCTGCGTGGGACACCCGGCTCATCGTCTGGCTGGTGAGCAACCATCTGGTGATGTCGACCACCGCCCAGCGCAAGGATCTCTCCGACCCGCAGGTCATCCACGACTTTGCCCAGTTCGTTGGCGACGAAGTGCACCTGGATTATCTGTATGTGCTGACCGTTGCCGACATCAACGCGACCAATCCGACGCTCTGGAACTCATGGCGGGCCAGCCTGTTGCGCCAGCTGTACACCGAGACCAAGCGTGCCTTGCGCCGCGGCCTGGAAAATCCGGTTGACCGCGAAGAACAGATCCGTCGTACACAGACTGCAGCGCTGGATATTCTGGTACGCAACGGCACCGACCCTGATGACGTCGAGCAACTCTGGTCAGCGCTGGGCGATGATTACTTCCTGCGTCACACCGCCGGCGACGTGGCCTGGCACAGCGATGCGATTCTGCAGCAACCAGCCGACGGCGGCCCGCTGGTGCTGATCAAGGAGACCACGCAGCGTGAATTCGAGGGCGGTACGCAGATATTCATTTACGCCCCGGATCAGCATGATTTCTTCGCGGTTACCGTAGCGGCGATGGACCAGCTGAACCTGAACATTCACGACGCGCGCATTATTACTTCCAGCAGCAAATTCACACTCGACACCTACATCGTCCTCGACCATGAGGGCGGCTCGATCGGCAACAATCCGGAGCGCATTCAGGACATCCGCGAAGGCCTGACCGAAGCCCTGCGCAACCCGGATGATTACCCGACAATCATCAAGCGCCGCGTGCCACGTCAGCTCAAGCACTTTGCCTTCGCACCGCAAGTCACCATCCACAATGACGCCCAGCGTCCAGTGACGGTGCTCGAGTTGCTGGCACCGGATCGTCCCGGCCTGCTGGCACGCATCGGCAAGATCTTCCTGGAGTTCGACCTGTCCCTGCAGAACGCCAAGATTGCAACGCTGGGCGAACGCGTGGAAGACGTGTTCTTCATCACCGACGCCAACAATCACCCGCTGTCCGATCCGCAATTGTGTCGCCAGTTGCAGGATGCAATCGTCAAGCAACTGAGCGTCAACTCAGAGCAAGGCAGCGATTTGCGGATCAGCATATGAATACCCGGTCATACGAATCGACTCAACGCAGCTCATTGAGGAACACGCTCCATGAATAACGCCATGCAACTGCTTCAGCCTTACCCTTTCGAGAAGCTGCGCGCCTTGCTGGCCGGCGTAACGCCCAATCCGGAAAAGCGTCCGGTAGCGCTGTCGATTGGCGAACCGAAGCACCGCTCCCCCGATTTCGTCGCCAAGGCGCTGGCAGACAACCTCGATCAGATGGCGGTCTACCCGACCACGCTGGGTATTCCGGCACTGCGCGAAGCCATCGCTGGCTGGTGCAGCCGTCGATTCGGCGTGCCACAGGGCTGGATCGATCCGGCGCGCAATGTATTACCGGTCAACGGCACCCGCGAAGCGCTGTTCGCCTTCACCCAGACCGTGGTCAATCGCAGTGATGACGGCCTGGTGATCAGCCCGAATCCGTTTTACCAAATCTATGAAGGCGCTGCGTTTCTGGCAGGAGCTCAGCCGCACTATCTGCCATGCCTGAGCGCGAAAGGTTTCAATCCCGACTTCGATGCCGTAAGCGCGGACATCTGGAAGCGTTGCCAGATCCTCTTTTTGTGCTCGCCGGGCAACCCGACCGGGGCACTGATTCCGCTTGAAACCCTGAAAAAGCTCATCGCCCTGGCCGACGAACATGACTTTGTCATTGCTGCCGACGAGTGCTACAGCGAACTGTACTTCGACGAGCAGACCCCGCCGCCGGGCCTGCTCAGCGCCTGCGTCGAACTGGGTCGCGAGGACTTCAAACGCTGCGTGGTCTTCCACAGCCTGTCCAAACGCTCCAATCTGCCGGGCCTGCGCTCAGGCTTCGTGGCAGGTGACGCCGAGATCCTCAAGGCCTTCCTGCTGTATCGCACCTATCACGGCTGCGCCATGCCGGTTCAAACTCAACTGGCCAGTATCGCCGCCTGGAATGATGAAGAGCACGTACGCGCCAACCGTGATCTGTATCGGGAGAAGTTCGCTGCGGTGCTCGACATCCTGACCCCGGTGCTCGACGTTCAGCGCCCGGACGGCGGCTTTTACCTGTGGCCGAATGTCGGCACCGATGACGCTGCATTTTGCCGCGATCTGTTTGTCGATCAGCACGTCACCGCAGTACCGGGTTCGTACCTTTCCCGCGAAGTGGACGGCGTCAACCCTGGCGCAGGCCGGGTACGTCTGGCGCTCGTGGCACCGCTGGCGGAATGCATCGAAGCGGCCGAACGTATCCGCGCATTCCTGAGCAAGTAAAAGCGAAAACCAGAAACCGCCCCGCCGCATGCAATGTGCGGCGGGGTAAGTAATTAGTTACCACCTCCCGCCCACGGCGTGAACATACCCTCAACCTTCATTTTTCATGCTTCCGGACACGAAGCGAACCACCATGAAGGCCAATCCCATGCCCACACCCGCTGCTACCCAAGGCGTAAAACTGCCCGCATCCTGCTGCATGCGCAGCGCTGGAAATCACCAGGCTTCGTATGAAGCAGCGATTCGCGAGAACCCTGCCAACGCGGCAATCACCCCTGCTCACCAAGCGGAAACGGGCGACGACACCGGCCAGCCAAGGCACCTGGCGCGCCTGATGGTTTCGTTCAGCAAGTACTGGGCTCGCGGAAGAACCCTGAAAGTTCTGTTTCTGAATAATCCTCCTGCCGTCCTCACCGCCCCCATCGTAGAAGCGGCACGCAAATGGCTGCCTCACATAAACCTGAAATTCGAGTTCGTGGCGGACGGCGCGAGCGATATCCGAATCGGCTTCAATGAACATCTGAACTGGAGCGCCATTGGCACCGACACCCTGCTGGCCGAGCCGCATGAATCGACCATGGAGTTCAACGTCAAAGAGTTGTACACGGCGGACCAGAAGCCCATGCCGGACCTGACGCGCATCGTGCTGCATGAATTCGGGCACGCGCTGGGCGCGGTTCACGAGCATCAGCATCCACAGGCAAACATCCCCTGGAACGAACCGCTGGTGCGCTCACTGCTTTCGCAAACCGGGCTGAGTGACGAAGAGATCAATACCAATTTTTTCGACCGGTACGAGGCCGCCGACTTCCACCACTCGGCTTACGACCGGGATTCGGTCATGCATTTCGATATCCCCAACGACCTGACCCTCGGCGACTTCGAGATTATCAATGTGGGCAAGACGCTCAGCAGCAATGACATCGCCGTGATGAGCGCCATCTATGCAGACCGCGGCAACTCAAAATTTGAAAAACCCTGACAGGGCAGCCTGCGAACACCTGCTGATCACGCTCCAGTCAACAGCGCGCCATTCGTTTCTAACGGGTGGCGTGTCCGCCGGAAAAGTTTGCTGACTACTCCCGGGTTCGCAATTTTTCAGCCACCCAGCCGACTGCCCAGCTTACGGGGTCATGAGACTGCATGGGCAGCAGCGGCTTTCCTTCCCGGGCAGCCAATCGCCCCTGAGCCTCGGCTTCACCGTGAATCCAGATGGTACTTTGCTTGAAACCCTCGGCACGTTGACGCTCCCTGTAATAACGTTGCCGGACAAGCGCTTCCTGACGCTTCTTTTCTTGCTCAGACATAACGCACCCAAACTTCAAATGAAGAGTAATAATTGCCCGCAGCGGCCAGCCACTCAAGCGTGGGCGGGTGAAGTTTTCTTAATGATGGTTAGCCTTATTATCTAGTTTCCGTTCAGTCACCGTACTGGCGCTGTCACAACACTGAACGGACTGACGTGGCATAATAGCCGGCTAAATTGCGAGGAGAGGACGTGGGGAGTATCGAGCAAGATCAGCCACCCCACCTTAAACAATGACTTACACTCTATTTGGCATCAAAGCCTGCGACACGATGAAAAAGGCTCGTACCTGGCTCGACGAGCATTCGGCGAGCTACGAATTTCACGACTACAAGACCCAGGGTATCGACCGTGAGCACCTCGAGCAGTGGTGCAATGAACACGGATGGCAGGTTGTGCTGAACCGCGCAGGCACGACCTTTCGCAAGCTCGAAGACGGACAAAAGGCCGATCTCGACCAGGCGAAAGCCATAGAACTGATGCTCGCGCAGCCGTCCATGATCAAGCGTCCAGTGCTTGATCTGGGCGATAAAACCCTGATCGGCTTCAAGCCTGACCTGTATGCAGCGGCTTTACAGTAAGCCAGAGCGCTACTGAAAGCCCCTTGATAAAGCCACGAGGTATTTACATGTCCACCACCCTGTTCAGCCTGGCCTTCGGCGTCGGCACCCAAAATCGTCAAGGCGCATGGCTTGAAGTGTTTTATGCTCAGCCTCTGATCAATCCTTCTGCGGAACTGGTCGCGGCTATCGCACCGGTTCTGGGTTACACCGGCGGCAACCAGGCAATCACTTTCAATGTAGACCTGGCCTACAAGCTGGCCGAAGCGGCCAAATCCGTAGACACGACTCAAGCCGCACTGCTGACTCGTCTGGCCGAAAGCCAGAAGCCGCTGGTCGCCACCCTGCTGGCTGAAGACGCCACACTGACGTCGACTCCCGAGGCGTACCTCAAGCTGCATCTGCTGTCGCATCGCCTGGTCAAGCCGCACGGTCTGAACCTGGCAGGCATCTTCCCTCTGCTGCCAAACGTGGCCTGGACCAGCCAGGGCGCGGTCGATCTGGTCGAACTGGCCGAGCGTCAGCTCGAAGCACGCCTGAAGGGCGAGCTGCTGGAAGTATTCTCGGTCGACAAATTTCCGAAAATGACCGATTACGTTGTGCCGAGCGGCGTTCGTATCGCTGACAGCGCTCGCGTGCGTCTGGGCGCCTACATCGGCGAAGGCACGACCGTCATGCACGAAGGTTTCGTCAACTTCAATGGCGGCACCGAAGGTCCGGGCATGATCGAAGGCCGCGTTTCCGCTGGCGTATTCGTCGGCAAGGGCTCGGATCTGGGCGGCGGCTGCTCGACCATGGGTACGCTGTCCGGTGGTGGCAACATCATCATCAAGGTCGGCGAAGGCTGCCTGATCGGTGCCAACGCCGGCATCGGCATCCCGCTGGGTGATCGCAACACCGTGGAGTCAGGTCTGTACGTGACCGCGGGTACCAAGGTCGCGCTGCTCGACGAAAACAATGAGCTGGTCAAGATCGTCAAGGCGCGCGAGCTGGCGGGTCAGACCGACCTGTTGTTCCGTCGCAACTCGCAGACCGGCGCGGTGGAATGCAAAACCCACAAGTCGGCCATCGAGCTGAACGAAGCACTGCACGCTCACAACTGATGCTGTGTGCGGGTTCAAGGCTGATGGCTTTGAACCCGCCTCCACACGCTGGACGAACAATGCCCCTCTTCTCTCCCTGGCGCGGCGACTTCCCCGCCCTCGCCGCTCTGCAACGGCAAGGCCAGACCTATCTGGACAACGCCGCCACGACGCAAAAGCCTCAGGCGCTGATCGACGCCCTGACTCATTACTATGCCAACGGTGCCGCCAACGTGCATCGTGCCCAGCATCTGCCCGGCGCGCACGCCACTCAAGCGTTCGAGGCCAGCCGTGGCAAGGCCGCCCACTGGCTGAATGCCGGCGAGAACGGCCAGATCATCTTCACCCACGGCGCAACGTCTGCGCTGAACCTGCTGGCCTACGGGCTGGAACATGAATTCGCTGCGGGCGACGAAATCGCCATCAGCGCGCTGGAACACCACGCCAATCTGCTGCCATGGCAGCAACTGGCTCAGCGTCGCGGCCTGAAACTGGTGGTTCTGCCGCTGGACATAGACGGCGTGGTCGACTGCGACGCGGCCGCCAGTCTGATCGGGCCGCGCACGCGCCTGCTTGCAGTCACCCAGCTGTCCAACGTACTCGGCACCTGGCAACCCCTCGCCCGCCTTATCGCACTGGCCAAAACCCAAGGCGCACTCACCGTCGTAGACGGCTCGCAAGGCGTGGTGCACGGACGCCACGATGTGCAGGCGCTGGGCTGCGATTTTTATGTGTTTTCCAGCCACAAGCTGTATGGTCCGGAAGGACTCGGTGTGCTTTACGGACGCAACGAGGCGTTGCCCAGCCTCGCGCATTGGCAGTTCGGCGGCGAGATGGTGCTGACCGCCGATTATCAGCACGCGAAATTTCGCCCGGCGCCACTGGGTTTCGAGGCGGGCACACCGCCCATCGCCAGCGTGATCGGTCTGGGTGCTACGCTGGCCTATCTGGACAGCCTCGACCATCAGGCGGTTGCAGAACATGAAGCCAGACTGCACCGCCGCCTGCTCGAGGGGCTGCAACAGCGGGACGGCATTCAGGTTCTGGGCTCGCCGGATCTGGCACTGGTCAGCTTCGTCGTCGAAGGCATTCACAATGCCGATCTGGCCCACCTGCTGACCGAGCAGGGCATTGCCGTGCGGGCGGGTCATCACTGCGCAATGCCGCTGTTCAAGACCCTTGGCCTGCCCGGCGCGATTCGGGCGTCACTGGCGCTGTACAACGATTCGGACGATCTGCTGCAGTTCTTCAGCGCGCTGGATCAGGCGCTGGAGCTGCTTCGATGAGCCTGCCCGCATTGGCACAAACTGCTCTAGACAGTTTCTCCCGGCCGCAAGGCTGGGAACAGCGCGCACGCCTGCTGATGCAATGGGGCGATCAACTTGCACCACTGAGTGACGAAGAAAGGACCGACGACAACCTGGTACACGGCTGTGAAAGCAAGGTCTGGCTGATCGGCGAAGTCAGCGACAACGCCTGGCTGTTCCGGGCTGGCAGCGACGCTCGACTGATTCGTGGTCTGGTGGCGCTGTTGCTGGCGCGAGTCAACGGCCTGTCGGAACGAGAGCTGGCAGCCGTGGATTTACCTGACTGGTTCAATCAACTGGGCCTCGCCCGCCAACTCTCACCCTCGCGCAGCAACGGCCTGAATGCTGTGCTGCAGAAGATGCGTCAGCTGACTCAAGCCTGATCGGGCGTGGCCAGCGCTGGCTTGATCCGCTCCGAAGGCCGACGCGTGCCTGCCACCAGCTTGTCCACTGCACGGGTAGCGGCCACCATGCCAAAGGTCGCGGTCACCATCATCACTGCGCCGAAACCACCGGCGCAATCGAGCTTTACGCCCTCGCCGACGAATTTCTTTTCCAGACAAATGCTCCCATCCGGTTTGGGGTAGCGCAGTTGCTCACTGGAAAACACACACGGGACGCTGTAGTGACGGTTCGGCGTGCGTGAAAAACCATAGTCCCGACGCAGGGTCGAGCGCACCTTGGAGGCCAGCGGGTCATTGAAGGTGCGGTTGAGGTCGGCGATCTGAATCAGGGTCGGATCGATCTGCCCACCCGCCCCGCCGGTGGTGACCATCTGAATCTTGCGCCGCTTGCACCATGAAATCAGCGCAGCCTTGGCGTTGACGCTGTCGATGCAATCGATCACGAAGTCCATGTCCGGGGTAATGCACTCGGCCATGGTGTCGCGGGTCACGAAATCAGCCACGGCGTGCACGATGCAATCGGGGTTGATCGCGCGGATACGCTCGGCCATCACCTCGACCTTCGGCCGACCCACCGTGCTGTCCAGTGCATGCAATTGGCGGTTGCTGTTACTGACACAGACATCGTCCATGTCGAACAGCGAGATCTCGCCCACGCCACTGCGCGCCATGGCTTCCGCCGCCCAGGAGCCCACGCCGCCGATACCCACCACCGCCACATGAGCCGCGCGCAGGCGTGCCAGCCCCTCGATGCCATATAGACGGGCGATGCCAGCGAAACGTGGATCTTCTGCACTCATGATCAATACCTCAAAAACCGGCGCGCATTATAGGGGTTTGTCGACGGCAAGACACCTGACTTGACGCGATCCCTGCCGACCGCTCGACAGCGACCCTTTTAGGGACCCCGAAGAAAAGACGCCAGGCATCGAAAGCCCAGGGGTGCGACCAAGGTTCACAAACGCGAATGCAACACGCCCCTCTCCATCCATTGCCTGACATATCCGCAGGGCACGATAAACGACGGCCTCAAGTCGTCGTTTTGCTTTAAGATATCCGCCTTTTCGCGCCCAAAGTCTTGCTACCGGAGTTCTGTACATGACGGCCCCAGCCGACCTCTCGCCCACCCTCCAACTCGCCTGCGATCTGATCCGCCGTCCGTCAGTGACGCCGGTCGATGCCGATTGCCAGACCGTGATGATGCAGCGCCTGGGCGATGCCGGCTTCAAGCTCGAGCCAATGCGTATCGAAGACGTCGACAACTTTTGGGCCACACACGGCACTACCGACGGCCCGGTACTGTGTTTCGCCGGTCACACCGACGTGGTTCCGACAGGTCCGCTGCAGAATTGGCAGAACGATCCGTTCGATGCGTTGATCGACGAGCACGGCATGCTCTGCGGACGCGGCGCGGCAGACATGAAAGGCAGTCTGGCAGCCATGCTGGTAGCCGCCGAACGCTTTGTCGCCGATCACCCTGATCACAAGGGCTCGGTGGCGTTCCTGATTACCAGCGACGAAGAAGGTCCGGCGCATCACGGCACCAAAGCCGTGGTCGAACGCCTCGCCGCGCGTAACGAACGTCTGGACTGGTGCATCGTCGGCGAGCCTTCGAGCACCACGCTGGTCGGCGATGTGGTCAAGAACGGTCGGCGCGGTTCGCTGGGTGCGACGCTGACGGTGCGTGGCAAGCAGGGCCATGTGGCTTACCCGCACCTGGCGAAGAATCCGATCCACCTGGCCGCGCCGGCCCTGGCCGAACTGGCCGCCGAGCACTGGGACCATGGCAACGATTTCTTCCCGCCGACCAGCTTCCAGATCTCCAATCTGAACGCTGGCACCGGAGCCACCAATGTCATCCCCGGCGATCTGGTGGCGGTCTTCAACTTCCGTTTTTCCACCGAGTCGACCGTCGAAGGCCTGCAGCAGCGCGTTGCCGACATCCTCGACAGGCATGAACTGGACTGGCATGTGGACTGGGCCTTGTCGGGCCTGCCGTTCCTGACCGAGCCGGGCGCGTTGCTGGACGCCGTGTCTTCCAGCATCAAAAGCGTCACGGGCCGTGACACCCAAGCCTCGACCAGCGGCGGAACCTCCGATGGTCGCTTCATCGCTACCCTCGGCACTCAAGTGGTCGAACTGGGGCCGGTCAACGCGACGATCCATCAGGTCAACGAACGTATTCTGGCCAGCGACCTCGATGTGCTGACCGAGATCTACTACCAGACCCTGGTCAAGTTGCTCGCCTGATGCTGACCTGCCCGATCTGCTCAGCACCGCTCAGCACTGCCGACAACGGCGTGGTGTGCCCGGCCAATCACCGTTTCGACCGAGCCCGTCAGGGCTACCTGAACCTGTTGCCGGTGCAGCACAAGAACAGCCGCGACCCCGGCGACAATCAGGCCATGGTCGAGGCGCGACGCGACTTTCTCAATGCCGGGCATTACGCTCCGGTAGCCCGCCGTCTGGCTGAACTGGCCGCCGAGCGATCCCCCGCGCACTGGCTGGACATCGGCTGCGGCGAAGGCTATTACACCGCGCAGATTGCCGAAGCCCTGCCCCATGCCGATGGCTACGCGCTGGACATCTCACGTGAAGCGGTCAAGCGTGCCTGCCGTCGTGACCCGAGGCTGACCTGGATGGTCGCCAGCATGGCCCGTGTGCCACTTCCGGATGCCAGTTGCCAGTTTCTGGCCAGCGTGTTCAGCCCGCTGGACTGGCAGGAAGCCAAGCGTTTGCTGACCCCGGGCGGTGGACTGATGCGGGTCGGCCCGACCAGCGAGCACCTGATGGAGCTGCGTCAGCGGCTCTATGATGAAGTACGCGATTACGCCGACGACAAGCACCTGTCGCTGGTGCCGCAAGGTATGCAGTTGCAACACAGCGAAACCCTGCGCTACACGCTGAAGCTGATCGACGGCCAGTCCCGCGCCGATCTGCTGGCCATGACACCTCACGGTTGGCGCGCCAGCGCCGAACGCCGTACGGCCGTCATCGAGCAACCAGGACCTTTCAAGGTCACCGTTTCCATGCGCTACGATTATTTCGTGCTGCAATAAGCATTCAACAGAGGCCCCCATGCGCCAACCCGATATCGAGATTTACCTGAAAGACGAAGACGTCGATCACAAGGCAATCGCCCAGTGGCTCGGCGACGCGCTGGGCTCCTGCAGCGAATGGAAGCAGAAAGGCCAGACCTGGAAATGCACAGCGGGCACTGTAGCCGTGACCTGGCTGCCCAGAGCGGTCGGCAAGTGGAACAGCCTGCATCTGGACAGCGATCAGACCCCGTGGGAAGACGACATCGCCTGTGCCCGCGCCGCATTCAAAGCCTTGAACGTCGAAGTACGTTGCGCTCCGGGCACCTGGGTTGAAGAAGAAAGCGACGAGACGGCCGACCGCTGGATACGCGTGAGCGCCGACGGCGAGGAAGAGATTACCTGGCGAACCTCGTAGGATTTTTCGCTGCGACGTTCCTGATGCATGCCGTCGTGAGGTGAGCCCGGTTCGGCAAGCGGTCATTCGGACTTGATCCGCTCAGCCGACACACCGGTGCTTTTGCCGATCGCTTCGGGATACGTCACACTGGCGCCCATCCAGGGCAGCCGCCCGCCCCTCACTCAGCAGAATCCGTATGACCCGCTCTCCATTCCGTCGTCTTGTGTTCGGCACCCTGCGCCGGTTGTTGTATCTCTGGGTTCGCTCGGAAACCATCAATCAATCGTCTTTTACGCTGAATCTGGACCGCAGTCGCCCGGTGTTCTATGCACTGCAATCGCCATCAATCAGCGATCTGGCAGTGATCGACACAGAATGCCGCAAGGCCGGTCTGCCTCGTCCGGTCCTGTCGGTGGCGGTCGGCAACCTGATCGAACCCGCCGCATTCTTTTACCTGACACCCGCCCCCGACTGGCTCGGTCGCCAGGACAAGCGTGGTGCGCCACCGACGCTGGAGCGTGTGGTCGCCGCCGTCAGCCAGAACCCCAACGAAGACGCTCAGATCATCCCGGTCAGCGTGTTCTGGGGCCAGTCACCGGACCGCGAGTCCAGTGCCTGGAAGCTGCTGTTTGCCGACAGCTGGGCGGTGACCGGTCGGTTGCGCCGCCTGGTTAGCATCCTTATTCTGGGCCGCAAGACCCGCGTGCAGTTTTCCGCGCCCATCCACATGCGCGAACTGGTAGGTGAAAACAAGGGTTACGAGCTGACGCTGCGCATGACCCAGCGTCTGCTGCGCGTTCACTTCCGCAACCTGAAAAGCGCCGTGATCGGCCCGGACGTGTCGCACCGGCGCACGGTGGTCAAAGGTCTGCTGGACGAGCCGCTGGTCAAGCAGGCGATCATCGAAGAGGCCGAGCGTGAACACATCACCCAGGAAAAGGCCCGGGAACGGGCGCTGAGCTACGGCAACGAGATCGCCTCGGACTACACCTATTCGGTGATCCGCTTCATGGAAGTGGTCCTCAGCTGGTTCTGGAACAAGATCTACGACGGCATCAAGGTCAGCCACATCGAAGGCGTTCAGGAAGTCGCGCCGGGACACGAAGTCATTTATGTGCCTTGCCACCGCAGCCATATCGATTACCTGCTGCTGTCTTACCTGCTGTTTCGCAACGGCCTGACGCCGCCGCACATCGCCGCCGGCATCAACCTGAATATGCCTGTGGTCGGCAGCCTGCTGCGACGTGGCGGGGCATTTTTCATGCGCCGCACATTCAAGGGTAACCCGCTGTATACGGCGGTGTTCACCGAGTACCTGCACACGCTGTTCATCAAGGGCTTTCCGGTCGAATACTTTGTCGAAGGCGGTCGCTCGCGCACCGGGCGCATGCTGCAACCGAAAACCGGCATGCTCGCCATCACCCTGCGCAGCTTCCTGCGCAACTCGCGGATGCCCATTGTCTTCGTCCCGGTGTACATCGGCTACGAGCGTGTTCTGGAAGGCCGCACGTATCTGGGCGAGTTGCGCGGGGCAACCAAGAAGAAAGAGTCGATTTTCGATATCTTCAAAGTCATCGGCGCGCTGAAGCAGCGCTTCGGCCAGGTCTCGGTGAACTTCGGTGCGCCCATCAAGCTGGCCGAGTTTCTCGATGGCGAACAACCGGACTGGCGCGAACAGCAACTGGCCCCGCAATTTCGCCCCGAATGGCTGAGCGAGACCACCCACCGCCTGGGTGAGCGTGTCGCCCAGCATCTGAACGAAGCCGCTGCCGTCAACCCGATGAACCTGGTTGCCGTGGCGTTGCTGTCGACGCAAAGACTGGCGCTCGACGATCAGGCCATGGAGCGGGTTCTCGATCTGTATCTGACCCTGCTACGCGCCGTTCCGTACTCCCCGCACACGACACTGCCGGAAGGTGATGGCCGCTCGCTGATCGAACATGTCAAAGGCATGGACCTGCTCGCCGAGCAAAAAGATGCGCTGGGCAAAATTCTGTACCTGAACGAACAGAATGCGGTGTTGATGACGTACTACCGCAACAACGTCCTGCACATCTTCGCCCTGCCCTCACTGCTGGCGAGCTTTTTCCAGAGCTCGTCGCGCATGACCCGCGAACAGATCCTGCGCTACACACGTGCGCTGTACCCGTTCCTGCAATCGGAACTGTTCATTCGCTGGCCGCTGAACGAGCTGGATGAGGTGGTCGATCAATGGCTGGCGGCGTTCGTGGAACAAGGTCTGTTGCGCTTCAAAAAGGACGCCTACGTGCGCCCGGAGCCCAGCTCCCGCGAGTTCGTATTGCTGACGCTGTTGTCGCGCGCCATCGCCCAGACCCTGCAGCGTTTCTACATGGCCATCGCCTTGTTGCTCAACAGCGGGCAGAACACGCTGAGCCCAGAGCAGCTTGAGGACCTGTGCACGGTCATGGCCCAGCGCCTGTCGATCCTGCACGGCCTCAATGCCCCGGAGTTCTTCGACAAGAGCCTGTTCCGGCACTTCATCCAGACCCTGCTGGACCTGGAGGTTCTGCGCAAGGACAGTGCGGGCAAGCTGAGCTATCACCCGATGCTGGGCGAGCTGGCAGAAGGGGCAGCCAAGCGTGTATTGCCTGCCGAAATCCGCCTTTCGATCCGGCAAGTGGCCTTGCACAGCAATGAAGAGGAGCAGGATGTGGGAAGCGATCAAGAGAAAACGTAGGGCTTTTCCGTAACCTGACAGGGATTTTTAGACAGCTGTTCTCTGCTCTCTGGCCTCTGCCAGGGTTCGGTATGTGCCGATGACCGGGATTTATCAAATAAGGGGGCAAGTGCCTGTCGCGACTTCCTGATACGCTTGATCACGCACCGCACCACTATCGACCCGGGTTCAGGTCAGAACCCACTTCAACAAGGACGCTCTCATGCCTCGTTTTTCCTTCACCCTGGCCGGCCTGTGCGCTGGCCTTCTGTTGTCGACCAACGTCTTCGCGCTGTCGCTGAGCGACCTCTCGCAGTCGGACGCGACCGGTGGGCTCAAGGATGCCCTGACTCAGGGCGCGCAGGTCGCCGTCAAACAGCTCGGCGTTCCCGGCGGTTTCAGCAAAAATGAAGAGGTGCGCATCGAGCTGCCGGGCAAACTCGGCCAGATCGCGAAAAAAATGAAAATGCTGGGCATGGGCACTCAGGTCGATCAGCTGGAAACCAGCATGAACCAGGCCGCAGAAGCCGCAGTCCCTCAAGCTCAGGCACTGCTTGTCGATGCAGTGAAAAAGATGAGCGTAACTGATGCCAAGGCCATTCTCGGTGGCGGCAAGGACTCGGCGACCCAGTACCTGAGCAGCACCAGCCGCGAGCAGATCCGCGCCAGGTTCCTGCCTATCGTCAAGAAGTCCACTGATCAGGTGGGTCTGGCCCAGAAGTACAATGCCTTTGCCGGCAAAGCCGCAGCGCTTGGCGCACTGGACAGCAAAAATGCCAACCTTGAAAGCTACGTGACCGAACAAGCGCTGAACGGGCTGTTCGAAATGATCGCCAAACAGGAAGAAACCATCCGCGCCAACCCTGCCGCCGCCGCTACGGGGCTGGCGAAGAAGGTGTTTGGCGCGCTTTGAGTGCAGGGTTTGCGCCTGTATTCACAGGCGCATCTGCGTTTGACTCTGCCCCGGGCGGTCGACGATAGGCGCTATACACCACTCTCGTCTGTGGCTGCCTTGGGCTTCAAGGCCTTCTTCGGATAGATGTCGTAGCGGCTGGATTTGCCGTCCAGTGCATAACCCGGCTTGAGGCCGTCAATGCAGGGTGCCTTGCGCGGGCGTTTGACCACCACGCGATGGGTGGCAAGCGCCAGTGCTGCTTCCAGTAACGCAGGCGCGTCCATGTCATCGCCGACCAGTGGCCGGAACAGACGCATTTCCTTTTTCACCAGTGCGGTCTTTTCCCGGTGCGGAAACATCGGGTCCAGGTAGATGACCTGGGGCGGCTCCCCTGCCCAGGCGCGGATGATGTCGATCGAGTTGCCGGTCAACAGCTGCATCCGGGCGATGATAGAACCGACATCACGATCACCGCGCCCGCGGGCCAGACCGTCTTCCAGCAATGCAGCGATGATCGGCTGACGCTCGATCAGGCTCATGTCGCAGCCCAGACTTGCCAGCACGAACGCATCCTTGCCAAGACCTGCCGTTGCATCCAGCACGCTGGGGCGAATACCTGGCTGAATACCGACCGCCTTGGCAATCATCTGCCCGGTCCCGCCACCGAACAGCCGCCGATGAGCCACTGCACCCTCGACAAAATCGACACGTACTGCGCCCGGTGCATCATCACCCAACTGCTGCAATTGCAGCCCGTCGTCAGTCAATTGCAGTGCAAAATCAGCTTGCGCGTCGCTCAACGGCAGGCCCAGGCGCTGCGCCCACTGCGCCGCCAGCTCCTGTCCGCCAGCGGCCAGGGCTTCAACCCGGATACGACTGCCTGCTTGCTGCTCAATCATTGCGTTTACACACTCAAAAATTGTTAATGATCGGCAAAGTCTGCCGATAACCAAGTATCCGGCATTTTGCCAGACCCAAGGCCAGTACTGATCGCTATGTCAGAGATTGTTCAATCATCCATCGGCTATTTGTCGCACTCAGGCGACTTTAGCGTAAGCAACAGCCGCACACTCGGTGGTGTGACACAGCTGTGGTCGGATGCATTTGCCCGGGCGATGGCGGATCAGGTCAGTGACAGCGCTCCAGTAGCCGTGCACCCGACGGCTGTCGAGGTGGATGTAGAAACAGGCGAACCGGTCGCTGGCGCAAAAACCCTGAGCAAGATCGTCGAGCAACGTGCCTGCCCGGTCACCGACACCGAGGTCAAGCCTCCGGAGCCGCTGTTCCTGCCGATTGCCGAGTTTGACCTGGATCTGCTGCCTCCACCTGCAGAACCGTTCAGCATGGCTGAAATGATCGAACAGCAACGCAACCTGGAATTCGAGAGCCACTGGGTGCGCCCTACCGTTCTGAACCCTTATGACGATAGCGTCAAACCAGGCCCTGGCCCGCAACCACGCCCGCTTCATCTACCGATTGCCGAGTTCGAATGGGAACTGGCCGACAAGCCTGCCCTGCCCCTGGATGAGCAGACCATCGCCGCTCAACAACGCCAGTTCGACTACGAGAACAGCTGGGCACGCCCACTGATACTGCAGAACCTGCGGATGGCGGCATAAGCCCCGAACGCTCCTGCCTGCAGCTTACAGACTCTCTACCTGCACACCGACCAACGCCCCATGTCGACGTGAAAGTGATCGCGATGCGCCGCGTTGTACTCAGGCCCGAGCACCGTGCTGAAGTTTTTGCACGCGCCGTCACGTAACAGCCTCAGAAAACGCCCCTTGTCGCCTTTGTCGTCCCAATCCTTGAGAACACCGATGCGCTGACCGTCTGCCAGGCGAAAACCTGCCATGTCCAGCGCATTGGCCGTCGCGTGCTGGCTGAGCCGAGCGTTGGCGCGGTTGTAGATATTGCGGCAGGCGAAGCTGCCCAAGTGATCGATCCGCGCTACCCGCTGGCCGAAAACTGCCTGGGCAGCAGGTTGCAACGTGTGAATATCAAATAGCGCATAGGCGACCGCCAACGGACAGCTGGCCAGAAAGCTGCTGCTCAGCGCCACTTCGCCACCCTGGATGCGCAGGGTATTTTCCAGAGGGCAACGGGCAGAAGGGTCACTGTCGGCCTGGCGACTGAAACGCAACCCTGACGAACTCAGCACCTGATCGCACAGCGCAGCATCGTTCTGCAGTCGCGACAGTTTGTAGGGCGTCAGAAAGTTGGGCTCGGCCCGCACATCCAGTGGCGCCCAGGGATTCCAGCGCTCGGGTACATCGACCCAGCCACGCCAGACTGCGAACGCTCCCATTGCGCAGAGCGCCAAGAATACCAGCAGCACACGCATGCTCAACCCTCGCGCCGGACAACAGGCGCGAATCGGACGAAGCGTTTGTAAACAGGGGCAAAACAGCGCAGTTGCGAATCCATAAGCGGGCTCTCCACAAGGTCGGACTCTATCAGCCCACACCTGGAAGACCTCAGAGCAAGCCCAACTGTTCCACCTTAGGCCCGCGATCCAGTTCGAACAATGCCGGCAAGCCAGGCAATCGAGTCATCAGTTGCTGATGAAAACGCATGGCCTGCTCGGCCGCCTTGATGTTGTCCGGCGTGTGCAGAAAGACATAAGGCGTGCGCCCCTCTTCAATCCACACAGCGACCTTTTCCACCCATTGCACCAGAAACTGATCGTTGGCCTCCAGGTCCGGACCGCCGATGAAACGAACCTGGGGAAACAGCGTCAGCGCAGCCGGACGAGGCGGCACTTTGGGCTTTTTCGATTGAGCGTGCAGGACTGCTGGATCACTCGAGACGCAGCTGAACAATGCCCGGGAATCGAGACAGATGCGCTCGACGCCTCGGTCCAGCAACAGACGATTGAGCATGCGCTCTTCGTCACCTTTCATGAAAAACGCCATGTTGCGCACCTCTACGGCGAGCGGCACGTTGAGCTCGTCAAGAAAGCCGGCCAGCTCGGCCAGACGCTGCGCTGTGAAGCTGGCCGGCAACTGCAGCCAGAACGGCGCGATCCGTCCGCCCAGCGGCGCGAGCAGGCGGATGAATTCCTCAGCGGCGCCTACCTGCTCACGAAGGTCGCCGTTGTGGCTGATGTCTTTATGGAATTTGGCGGTGAAGCGGAAATCGTCCGGCATTGTTTCTGCCCAGCGCTGCACCGTGGTGGCGGCGGGACGGGCATAGAACGTGGTGTTGCCTTCAACAGCATTGAATACCTGAGAGTAGAGACTCAGGAAATCATTGGGGCGGGCATCTTCGGGGTACAGCGACTCGCGCCAGGCGTTTTCACTCCATGACGGACAACCGACGTAGTAAGGCAGGCGAGACACAATCAGACGTGCAGATCGAGCCCCGATACTTCAAGGTCCCAATCGACAAAACTGGCAGTGGCCATATAACTGGCCAACGCGTGGGCGACACGAGAGCTCATGGAGCGCGGGAAAATGATGTCTTGCGGACGAGCAGGTACGTTGGCAGTGCTGCCAATCGGTGAATCACCCGTTTCACGGCGAGCGCGCGCTGGGGGCGGCGGCAACTCGGCATCAACTACGACTTCCTCAAAAGAACCTTCGACTGTCGAAGGCGTTTTCTGCGGCTTTCGCTTGATGGGGTATGAGCGTGATGAGGTTCCGTCTATGCGCATCGATTATGTACTCGGCGTCGATAGTGGCAATTTAGCGTTACTGCCTTGTAGTTCGCAAATTGCTTAACGATAACTAGACCACATATCTTGCAACTTGTTATCGCCAAATGAGATTAAAGACCATTCAGACGATAAACGGTAGATGGCAAATTGATATTTTTTCAGCACTGGCTGACAGATTGGCGAGTATTGAAAGGCATTTTCATGAAACGCGGCGGGCACTGTGCAATACCGGCCCCCTTCAGTCAACGCGCCTTCGGCGTTGCCACCTTGTCACGCAGGTAAACCGGCTGAGCGTCATCTGCGGGCAGCGCTTCGCCGCGGTGCCAGGCAAAGGTCGCCAGCGTCAACAGATCCTGCGCGTGGGGCAGCAGGCCTGCATCATGGCCTGCCGGGATGACCGGAATACGCTCTGCATAGCCCCAGCCTGTGCCGGCACCAAACCATTCACCGCTGGCGTGCGCAGGCAGCGCGGCCAATTCGGGAGCCATTACAGCTTCGTCGCCCAATAGACGCATCTCTCCGGCGCTCTCGTGATAGCAGCCCCAGTACACCTCGTCCATACGTGCATCGATGGCCGATGCCACCTGCGACACGCCATGCTCGCGGTAGGCGCGCTGCGCCAGCACGGCAAGATTCGATACGGGCAGCACCGGACGCTCCAGGGCAAATGCCAGGCCTTGCACGACGCCGATGGCAATGCGCACGCCGGTGAATGCACCGGGACCGCGTCCGAAAGCGATGGCGTCCAACGCGGACATGGCAATGCCCGCCTCGGCCATCAGGCTTTTGATCATGGGCAGCAGCCGCTGGGCGTGCAGGCGTGGGATCACCTCGTAGTGGCTCAGCACTTTGCCGTCATGCAGCAAAGCGACCGAGCAGGCTTCAGTGGCGGTGTCCAGGGCCAGCAAGGTGGTCATCGGTGTTTCCGTCGTGGTCAATGTGAAAAGTGCAGCAGTATAAATGACAAATGGCCCGCAAGCGGGCCATTTATTGTTCAGCCTGCAAGCCTCAGCTCAAGGCTTTCAGTACTTTTGCAGTGATGTCCTCGACCGAGCCGACGCCCGGAATATGGCTGCATTTTGGCTTGCCGTTCTTCGCTTGCAGCTGGCTGTAGAACTCGACCAGCGGCTTGGTCTGGGCGTGGTACACCGCCAGGCGATGACGCACGGTCTCTTCGACGTCGTCCTTGCGCTGCAGCAGCGGCTCGCCAGTCACATCATCGATACCTTCGACCTTCGGCGGATTGAAGATGGTGTGGTAGATGCGCCCGGAACCTTCGTGAACCCGGCGGCCGGACATGCGCTTGACGATTTCTTCGTCATCGACGGCGATTTCCAGCACATGGTCGATTTCCAGACCGGCTTTCAGCAGGGCTTCGGCTTGTGGAATGGTGCGCGGGAAGCCATCGAACAGCACGCCGTTCGCGCAGTCCGGCTCGGCCAGGCGGTCCTTGATCAG
Organism: Pseudomonas sp. PvP027; assembly: GCF_017833005.1. NCBI lineage: Bacteria > Pseudomonadati > Pseudomonadota > Gammaproteobacteria > Pseudomonadales > Pseudomonadaceae > Pseudomonas > Pseudomonas sp. PvP027. The sequence goes on from NZ_JAFIBK010000001.1 coordinate 1,882,328, forward strand.
GCCGATGATCAGGTCATCGGAAACCAGACCGCCCGAGTCCATGACGCTCTTGGCCTTCAGGCCCAGCTCGGTTTCAGCCTTGACTGCAGCGCGCAGCATGTCGCCTGTCGAAACCTGCGGGATGCCGAACTTTTCAGTGATGAATTTTGCCTGAGTACCTTTACCGGCCCCGGGAGCTCCCAGCAGAATCACGCGCATCGTCATGCTCCTCAAATTTTTTATAGTGAAATCATCGGATTCGCCTCGGGGGCCAATCTAAAAAATGAATCAGGCCAATAGGCCGAAAGGCTGATCAAGATACACAGCAGACCGAGGCCGCACAAGCCGCCGAAAGTCGCACTAACCGCAGGCGTACCGCCTTGCCAGCCTTGATTTCAGACTGATATGACCTGCATCAACGTTTGCGGCAGGCCAGCCGGCAAATCCGGCGCTGGCCATCATCGGACCGAAAAGGCCCGACGATGACATTGGCCCGATCCGTCAGCCCGTGTTGCGCAGACCGGCAGCAATCCCCGCTACAGACACCAGCAGCGCCAGTTCCAGAGGACTGTCCAGACTGGCTTCACGATTACGCGAGCGCGACAGCAGCTCTGCCTGAAGCAAATGCAACGGGTCAAGGTAGGTGTTGCGCAGACTGATGAATTCCAGCGTTTCAGGGCTGTGAGCCAGCAGTTGCGTCTGCCCGGTCAGGCCCAGAACCACATTGCACGCCTGCGACAATAGGTCGCGTAAATGTGCGCCCAAATGTTGCAGTTCAGCACTGACCAGACGTTCGTCGTAGAGTCGGGCGATGTCCGCATCGGCTTTGGCAAGGACCATTTCCAGCATGTCGATGCGGGTTCTGAAGAACGGCCACTGCTCACGCATCTGCGCCAGCACCTCGCCTTCGCCGCGCTCCAGCGCCTTGCTCAGTGCCGCCTCCCAGCCCAGCCAGGCGGGCAGCATCAGACGCGTCTGCGTCCAGGCGAAGATCCACGGAATGGCACGAAGACTCTCTACACCGCCCTCGCGGCGCTTGGCCGGACGACTGCCGAGTGGCAAACGCCCAAGTTCCTGCTCGGGCGTCGCCTGCCGGAAATACTCGACGAATTCCGGGTTCTCGCGCACCACCGCGCGGTAGGCATTGACCCCGTCGCCGGCCATCTGGTCCATCATCGTCCGCCACGCCGGTTGTGGAGGTGGCGGCGGCAACAGGGTCGCTTCCAGTACCGCGGCCAGATAAAGATTGAGGTTCTGCTCGGCGATGTCCGGCAGACCGAATTTGAAACGAATCATTTCCCCTTGTTCGGTGGTCCGGAAACGCCCGGCCACAGAACCTGGGGGCTGCGACAGAATTGCCGCATGCGCCGGACCGCCGCCACGACCGACTGTACCGCCGCGGCCGTGGAACAGCAGCAATTCGACCTGCTGCTCGCGACAGATGTCCACCAACCGTTCCTGGGCACGATACTGCGCCCAGGCCGCTGCCGTCGTGCCGGCATCCTTGGCCGAATCGGAATAGCCGATCATCACCTCTTGCGGCCCGTGCAGACGCGAGCGATAGCCCGGCAGCCCCAGCAGCGTCTCGATCACCGGCCCGGCGTTATCCAGGTCGGCCAGGGTCTCGAACAACGGCACCACACGCATGGGCCGCTGCAGTCCGGATTCCTTGAGCAGCAATTGCACGGCCAGCACGTCCGAAGCCGAGCCGGCCATGGAGATCACATAAGACCCCAGTGACGCCGCCGGAGCGGCCGCCACCTCGCGACAGGTTGCCAGCACCTCTGCGGTGTCGGCTGCCGGTTTGAAGTAGCTCGGCAGCAGCGGTCTGCGGTTATTCAGTTCACGCAACAGGAAGTCGATGCGGGTCTGCTCATCCCACTCTTCGTAGCGGCCCAGCCCCAGATAATCAGTGATTTCGGTCATCGCTGCGCAGTGACGGCTGGAATCCTGGCGAACATCCAGACGCACCAGGAACAGACCGAATGTGACGGCCCGACGCAGGCAATCCAGAAGCGGCCCATCGGCGATCACACCCATGCCACATTCGTGCAGCGACTGGAAACACAGCATCAACGGGTCGAGCAGTTCACGGTTGTCTTGCAGCACCGCTTCCGGCGCAGGCAGGGTTTCGCTTAGTGAGGCATTGGCCCAATTGCGCGTCGCACGCAAGCGCTCGCGCAGGCGTTTGAGTTCCGCCCTATAAGGCTCGGCACTGTCACCCACACTGGCTCGCAGAGCGTCGCTGGCCTGCTGCATCGACAGTTCTGCGGCGAGGTTGTCCACGTCACGCAAATACAGGTCAGCCGCCATCCAGCGCGCCAGCAACAGTACTTCGCGAGTGACCGCAGCCGTGACATTCGGGTTGCCGTCACGGTCGCCGCCCATCCAGGAGGCAAAGCGGATCGGCGCGGCTTCCAGGGGCAGATGCAGGCCGGTGGCCGCATGCAGCGCATGGTCTGCCTTGCGCAGATAGTTGGGAATGGCGTGCCAGAGCGAGTGTTCAATAACCGCGAAACCCCATTTGGCCTCATCGACCGGGGTGGGCCGGATGCGCCGGATCTCTTCGGTATGCCAGGCCTCGGCAATCAGCCGCTGCAGGCGCGAAGTAATCTGTGTGCGCTCGATACTGTTGAGATCGCGATGATCAAGTGCGGCCAGTTGCGCAGCGATGGCGTCGTATTTCTGAATCAGCGTGCGACGTGCTACCTCGGTCGGGTGCGCCGTCAGCACCAGCTCGATCTCCAACTTGCTCAACTGGCGTGCCAGAGCGTCAGGTGAATGGCCTTCGGCTTTCAGACGATCAAGCAGCTCGGGCAGCACTCGCGACTCGAACGGCAGCGGCTGTTTATCGTCGCGGCGGTGCATGAGCTGATACTGCTCGGCAATATTGGCCAGGTTGAGAAACTGGTTGAACGCACGTGCAACCGGCAGGAGTTCATCATCACCCAGACCGTCGACGCTGGAACTGAGTTGCTCGGCCCCTTCTGCGGAACCACGTCTGCCCGCTTTGGCGCCTTTGCGAATACGCTCGATCTTGTCGAGAAATTCAGCGCCTCGCTGCTCACGAATCGTATTCCCCAACAGCTCACCCAACAGGTGAACGTCTTCGCGCAGACGCGCATCGATATCGGCCATCGTTCCTCTCCCGTTTTTTATCTGGGCTCAGTTGCGTACCCGCTCGGCAGCACGGGCGTACGTGAATTCAAATCCGCTATGCCAACAGTGCACCAAAAGCCTGCAATTGGACAAATGCTTCAGCAAAAACCTGAGCGTCATCAGGGTTATTGATCCAGGTTCGACGCCTCTTCATATGACGATCAACATACTGGCACTCATCCGGATGTCTCTGAAGATTCCTGACCGGTCAGTAGATATTTATCTGAACTATTCAAAAACCGCGCAGGTCGGAACGATTAACCATTACAGGAAAGCCCGAAAGGCAGTAGGCGGATGTACGACCTGATGCCCGGACTTGATGCAACGACTGTCATGGATAACCACGTTGGAGTCAGACATTGGAGTTGATCAACATGAACACCCTAACTGCCAAAACCAAATTCAAAGGCCTGCGCGGTCTCAAGCTGGCTGCGCTGGCACTCGGTAGCACCTTTATCCTGGCCGGCTGTGCCGGTAACCCGCCATCCGAGCAGTACGCGGTTTCGCAATCGGCCGTCAACAGCGCAGTGAGCGCTGGCGGTACCGAGTTCGCAGCGGTGGAAATGAAGTCGGCGCAGGACAAGCTCAAGGCAGCTGACCTGGCTATGCAGGACCACAAATACGATGAAGCACGCCGACTGGCTGAACAGGCCGAGTGGGACGCTCGTGTAGCAGAACGCAAATCTCAGGCCGCCAAAGCTGCCAAGGCTGTGCAGGACGCTCGTCAAGGCGTCAACGAACTCCGTGAAGAAGGTCTGCGTCAGGTGCAGTGATTGCCCTGAACACCCTTCTGTTTTCATGAATTCGTAACCGATTAAAGGACGACCCTATTATGCGCAAACAATTGATGATCCCTGCTCTGCTGGCCATGAGCGTTGCCCTGGCAGCCTGTGCAACCAAGCCAAACCCTAACCTGGAACAGGCTCGCAGCAACTTCACCGCGCTGCAGACCAACCCGGAAGCCACCAAAGTCGCGGCCCTTGAAACCAAGGACGCCAGCGAATGGCTGGCCAAGGCAGAACAGGCCTTCCGCAACGATGACGACGTACAGAAAGTCGACCAACTGTCGTATCTGACCAGCCAGCGTGTCGAGCTGGCCAAGCAGACCATCGCTCTGCGCACCTCTGAAGCAGCCCTGCAAAACGCTTCTGCCGACCGTGCCAAGGCTCGTCTGGAAGCGCGTGACGCGCAGATCGCTGCACTGAAAAACAGCCTGAACGCCAAGCAGACCGAACGCGGTACGCTGGTGACGTTCGGCGACGTGCTGTTCGACTACAACAAGGCCGAACTGAAGCCAACCGCCCAGGGCGACATTGGCAAGCTGGCTGGCTTCCTGCAGGAAAACCCTGACCGTAAAGTGATTGTCGAAGGCTATACCGACAGCACCGGTTCGGCTTCCTACAACCAGTCGCTGTCCGAGCGCCGCGCCGACTCTGTGCGCATGGCACTGGTACGCATGGGTGTAGACCCAGCGCGCATTGTGACCATGGGCTATGGCAAGGAATATCCGGTTGCTGACAACTCCAGCAACTCGGGCCGCGCCATGAACCGTCGTGTGGAAGTCACCATCTCCAACGACAACCAGCCTGTTGCACCACGCTCTTCGATGAAATAAGCGACTGAGCTGCTGCACCGAAGCCCCGCCTGCGCATACAGGCGGGGCTTTTTCATGGGCGATGTTTTTTCAAGGCTGTCTTTATTGCCGGGGCGTTTGCTGGCCCAGGCAACGCACTGCCTGCCTGCGGTCATCGATCAATACGCCCGACAGACCTTTTCGCGACGTATCGAACAACACCAGTACACCATCAACGCATTGCGCAACCTCGGCGGCTGGCGTGGCAGCGACCTTGTAATCCTCGCCGGGCACGGTTTTGAGCAGCGTGAATTCACCGAGCAGCAGGGCATCCTCAGGCTTTGCGAAGTGCAGGTAGCCGTAGAACCACAGACAGCCCACCGTACCGATGACTGCTCCAACAGCGCTGAGGATCATGCCATTGAGGTTACGGTCGCGGCTCATGGCGCTGGCGGTGTTGCGGGGGTCGGGTAGTTGGGCACTTCCGCCAGGCGGCGCAGGCCGTTGAAATGCGTCGGGTCATCCAGATAGCGCAGCATCACCTGACGCCAGAGAGGGTCTGCGAACGTCTGTACGTGTTCGCCGCGGGTCAATTGCAATACACGCGGTGGCGGCGCGGCCTTGTACAGCTCGATGCCGTTGACCAGCGGCACCAGCGTGTCGTCCATGCTGTGAAAGATCAGCATTGGTGTGCCGGCCAGTCGTGGCAGGCCGTTGACGGCGCTGTCGGCCTCCGGGATCAGCCAGGACAGGGGCGTTTTCAATGGCCAGGTCAGCCACGATTTGCTCAGCGAGTTTCGCGCGACGCTGCGGTAGCTGGCCGGCACGCTATCCAGTACCAGCGCCTTGATCCGCGAGCGCTCTTGCGGGTGTTCTGACAGGTAATGCACCGCCAGCGCCCCACCAATGCTTTGCCCCAGGACCACAAGGGGTTTGCCTTGCACTTGCGGGGCAGTGTTCAACCAGTCGAAAGCGGCCTGAACATCCTCATAGACCGCCGGCAAGCTCGGCTCGCCCTGCGACTTGCCATAGCCTCGGTAATCCAGCATCAGTACCTGATAGCCCTGCTCTGGCAACCACCAGACGCCACCAAGGTGCCAGGACAGGTTGCCACCGTTGCCGTGCAGATGCAGCACCGTGCCCTTCACCGGCACACCTTCCTTGGCGGGCAGCCACCAGCCATGCAGGCGCGTACCGTCGGCAGCAGTGAGGTTCACGTCCTGATACTGCAGGCGCGCCTTGTCGGGGGTGAACGGAACGCCCTGCTCGGGGTAGAACAACATCGAACTGCAACCGGTGAGCGCGAGGATCAGGACGAAAATGCCGAGCAGTTTCAAATGAGTTTTCCTTGTTGTTTTCATCGCAAAATCAATGCCGAGCCGACGCAGAGCAATGGCACGATAGTTACAAGATTATCGTTCCTCACGCTCCTGCGTGGGAATGCCGTTCTGGACGCTCTGCGTCCGATCCTGACTGTGCAGCGCGGCGCAGATTTGTGACGCGGAGCGTCACCCACTGCGTGCCAACGCGGAGCATTGGCACGATAGTAAGTTCGACTGGCGTACGGCGACGATCGATGCCTACAAAATATTCGAGTAATCCGCTTCGATACGGTCCAGGCTCAGGTGGTTGAGGAAGTTGGAAAAGCACATCCAGGCCGACAGGGCGTTCATGTCACGGAACTGCTCGGGCAGGTACTTGGGTGCAACCACCAGCCCTTCGTCCACCAGTTGGCGCAGGGTACGCATGTCTTCCAGCGTGGTCTTGCCACAGAACAGCAGCGGAACCTGTTCGAGCTTGCCCTTGCGCACGGCCAGCTGAATGTAGTTGTAGACCATGATGAAGCCCTTCAGGTAGGACAAGTCCTTGGTGAAGGGCAGGCCGTTGGGCACCGAGCCGCGGAAGACGCGACTGGCATTGCCGTAGCTCTCGGACATGCCAAAGCCTTGCTCACGGTAAAACTCGAACACCTGCAGAAAGTCGGCGCCCTGCTCCGCCATGTGAATGGCGCGGGTGCGATTGGTCAGTTTGCGCAGGCGGCTGGGATAGGATGCAAAGGCGATGACTTCCATGAGAATCGCCAGACCTTCCTGCGTCACCGTCGACGACGGCGGGCCCTTGGACAAGAAGGTACAGATCGGCTGGTTTTGCCCGTTCAGCGTGGTGCCCACGTGCACCAGCCCCTCGTGAACTTCCAGCGCACGCACATCGCGCTCGTTGAACATCGCGTCGGTGCGGATCTTGATGTAGTCGGCACCGGCAGCCGCATCGGCAACGATCCCGTCGGATTCGAAAACCCGGATGGTCTCCTCGGCTTCACCGAATACGCGGTTCAAACGCGATTGCAGCAGCGAAACGGCGTCCTTGGCGGTGAGCGTTTTCGGCTCGTCCTTCAGGTCGCCACGCCCGGCAATATTGTTCAGGTAGTCGGAAAGCATCAAGCCAAGATCGGCCAGCGTCGGATCACCCGCATGAAAGGCGTCGGATGCCGCGCCGTACAGTTCCTGAGAAATCAGCCCGAAGTCGGACGTGCCGCGCGCCTCAAGCATACGCACCACCATGCGGTACTCACGGCACATGCGGCGCATGATCTGCCCGACCGGGTTGAACTGACCCAGTTGACGCGTGACGTCGCGCTCGATGTTCTGAAACTCCTGCTTCAAGGCGGAAGAGTCGAAACCCAGCGGACGGTTTTCGTAGTAGGCGCGGTCCACGTTGGGAAGCGCCTTGCCTTTGGCGGCCAGAAAATCCTTGCGGACGGTCTCATCCCATTTAACTGCATCCAGAATGCGAATCGGCGTCTGTGCAACGACGATCCGATCCGATAAAGCACGAATAGTCTGTTGATACTCGTCCACCGGTACTCCTTGGCTGGCTGTCACGCTACTGCTTGGCGGCGCGGAACAACACGCCACCTCTGGAAAATATCGAAACTGGCAGGATCGTCAAGCCGTCTGAACAGCCGATCCGATGCACTCGCGCAGCAGTATAGTCACCCCCGAACCGGCTGCGGGGTCCCCAGGACCAGACGCATTTGCCGGGTCAGGATACAGAGCATTTCTTCATCCGCCTGACGCTGCGGCCCGTGAAGCAGGCCCTGATACTCGATGCGACGGATAAGTCCCGTCAACACCTGAGCATCCTGATAGGGCTGCAGGGAACCTATCACCTGGAAGAACTGACAACTGCCTTGCAGCAGAATTTCCTGATGGGCCATAACCAATGGCGTCAGGCGCGGGTTGATCAGTGCCTCGTGATAGAACGCCTGCTCGGCGATCAGGTAGTCACGCCGGGTCAGCAATTGGTGGCGGATATGCTCCATCACCATACGCGCAATGTCGTCGGCCAGACGAAACCGGTCGGTCGGACTCCCGGAACTGCGGCTCATCATCTCGCGCAGAATGCCTTCGGTGTTCTGCCACAGCCGCGCCAGATAGTCAGCGCTGCGCTGTACATACTGAGCGAAGGCATCGGTCAGCAGGTCATTGATGTCCTTGAAGTAATAGGTGGTTGCCGACAGCGGCACACTGGCTTCGGCGGCCACTGCGCGATGGCGCACGGCACGTACACCGTCACGCACCACGATACGCATGGCGGCATCGAGAATGACCTGCCTGCGCTGCTCACTGCCCTCGCGCGCAGCCTTGCGCCCCTGATACTTGACACTTTTGGCCACCGCGCTAGCTACTCCGGCGGCCCCTTCTCTGGCAATCGTCACGACGGCTTCCTTATAAGTCGCTCTGAAATGAGTCGATCTGAAAAACACCTAAAAAAAAGCCGCCCATTGAAGGCGGCTGTTTTTCCACTGATTACGCTTGCGGGCGCATGTGCGGGAAGAGAATCACGTCGCGGATCGACGGCGAGTCGGTGAGCAACATCACCAACCGGTCGATACCGATCCCCTCGCCCGCCGTAGGCGGCATGCCGTACTCCAGCGCACGGACGAAGTCGGCGTCGTAGTGCATTGCTTCGTCGTCACCGGCATCCTTGTCGGCCACCTGAGCCTGGAAGCGTTCGGCCTGATCCTCGGCATCGTTGAGCTCGGAGTAGGCATTGGCGATTTCGCGACCGCCGATGAACAGCTCGAAACGGTCGGTGACGTTCGGGTTTTCATCATTGCGACGCGCCAGCGGCGACACTTCGAACGGGTACTGGGTGATGAAGTGCGGCTGCTCCAGCTTGTGCTCGACCAGCTCTTCGAAAATCATCACCTGCAGTTTGCCCAGGCCCTCGAAGCCCAACACCTTGGCTCCGGCCTTTTTAGCAATGGCGCGCGCCTTGTCGATGTCCTGCAGGTCGGCAGCGGTCAGCTCAGGGTTGTACTTGAGGATCGAGTCGAACACCGACAGGCGCACGAAGGGTTCGCCGAAGTGGAAGACCTTGTCGCCATAAGGCACGTCAGTGGTGCCCAGCACCAGTTGCGCCAGTTCGCGGAACAGTTCCTCGGTGAGGTCCATGTTGTCTTCGTAATCGGCGTAGGCCTGGTAGAACTCGAGCATGGTGAACTCGGGGTTGTGCCGGGTCGAAACACCTTCGTTACGGAAGTTGCGGTTGATCTCGAAGACCTTCTCGAAACCACCGACCACCAGACGCTTGAGGTACAGCTCAGGAGCGATACGCAGGAACATTTCCAGGTCCAGCGCGTTGTGGTGGGTTTCGAACGGCTTGGCCGCCGCACCGCCGGGAATGGTCTGCAGCATCGGCGTTTCGACTTCGAGGAAGTCGCGCTTCATCAGGAAGCTGCGGATGTGAGCGATAACCTGCGAGCGTACGCGGAAGGTTTCGCGCACTTCCTCGTTGACGATGAGGTCGACGTAACGCTGGCGATAGCGCTGTTCGGTGTCGGTCAGGCCGTGGTGCTTGTCGGGCAGCGGACGCAACGATTTGGTGAGCAAGCGAACGCTGGTCATCTCGACGTACAGGTCGCCCTTGCCGGAACGGGCCAGAGTACCTTCGGCGGCGATGATGTCGCCCAGGTCCCAGGTTTTCACCTCGGCCAGGGTTTCTTCAGGCAGGGTCTTGCGGTTGACGTAGACCTGGATACGCCCGGTCATGTCCTGGATCACCATGAACGAGCCACGGTTGAGCATGATGCGACCGGCAACCTTGACCGGAATCGCTGCCTCTGCCAGTTCTTCCTTGGTCTTGTCGACGTACTGTTTCTGCAGATCATTGCAGTAGCTGTCGCGGCGGAAGTCATTGGGGAAGGCCTGACCCTTTGCACGGCCTGCTGCAAGCTTTTCCTTGCGCAAGGCGATCAGGGTGTTTTCTTCCTGTTGCAGGGCTTGCGGGTCGAGTTGTTGGTCGCTCATGTCTTTAAATATTCCATCACAGGTTCGCCCTCGCCTTGCGACGAGGGGCTTGAGGTGTCGGCTGACGGTTTACAGCCCTTGCTTGAGGCTCGCGATCAGGTATTCGTCGATATCGCCATCAAGCACCTTGTCGCAGTCACTGCGTTCGATGTTGGTCCGCAGGTCCTTGATACGCGAAGCGTCCAGTACGTAGGAGCGAATCTGGTGACCCCAGCCGATATCGGACTTGGTGTCTTCGAGCGCCTGGGACGCCGCGTTGCGCTTCTGCACTTCCTGCTCATACAAACGGGCCCGCAGCATTTTCATGGCGGTGTCCTTGTTCGCATGCTGGGAACGCTCGTTCTGACAGCTGACCACGGTATTGGTCGGAACGTGGGTGATACGCACCGCCGAGTCAGTGGTGTTTACGTGCTGACCACCGGCCCCGGATGAGCGATAGGTGTCGATGCGCAGGTCCGCCGGGTTGATGTCGATTTCGATGTTGTCATCGATTTCCGGCGAAACGAACACGGCCGAGAACGAGGTGTGGCGACGGTTGCCGGAGTCGAACGGGCTCTTGCGCACCAGACGGTGCACGCCGATCTCGGTACGCAGCCAGCCAAAGGCGTACTCGCCCTTGATGTGCACGGTAGCGCCCTTGATACCGGCGACTTCACCGGCGGAAAGCTCCATGATGGTGGCGTCGAAACCGCGCTTGTCAGCCCAGCGCAGGTACATGCGCAGCAGAATGTTCGCCCAGTCCTGCGCTTCGGTACCGCCAGAGCCGGCCTGGATGTCCAGATAGGCGTTGTTGGGGTCCATGTCGCCGCTGAACATGCGGCGGAATTCGAGCTTTTCCAGCGATTCGCGCAGGCGCTCGACTTCGGCGGCGACGTCATCGACGGCAGCCTGGTCTTCTTCTTCGGCAGACATCAGCAACAGGTCTTTGGCATCGGCCAGACCCGAGGACATTTCGTCCAGGGTTTCTACGATCTGCGCCAGCAGGGAGCGCTCGCGCCCCAGTTCCTGGGCATAGGCAGGGTTGTTCCAGACGTTCGGATCTTCGAGCTCGCGGTTGACTTCGGTCAGACGATCATGTTTGTGATCGTAGTCAAAGATACCCCCGAATGGTTTCGGAGCGCTCGGACAAATCCTTGATGCTGTTTAGGATCGGGTTGATTTCCATGATAGGCAGCACTCGCAGGCGAAATTTTCAAAGCCGACGAGTATACCCCAGGCCGGACCACGAAAGCAGCCCGTCGGGCAGGCGTTGTGAGGCCTATTTTACGTGTCGCTGCCGGCGTCAGCCCGCAGAGACCTGATTGCGTCCGTTGTTCTTGGCCTGATAAAGCCCTTTGTCGGCATCCAGAATAAGCTGACGGCTTTGCATCCCGACCTGTGGCGTCATGGTCGCCACACCGATACTCACCGTCAGGCTGGAACCGGGCACTGGCGCAATGTGCGGGATGTTCATGCCCGCCACGCTTTGGCGCAGCTTCTCTGCCAGCAGACGTGCGCCGCCGGGCGAGGTATTGGGCAGGACCATGGCGAATTCTTCACCACCGTAGCGTGCTGGCAAATCAGATGGGCGACTGCAACTGTTGCGGATGGCCTTGGCGACCTGGCGCAGGGCCTCGTCGCCCTCCAGGTGGCCGAAGTTATCGTTGTAGGGTTTGAAGTAGTCGACATCGATCATCAGCATCGACAACTGGGATTGCTCGCGAGTTGCCCGGCGCCACTCCAGCTCCAGATACTCATCGAAATGACGACGGTTCGACAGCCCTGTGAGGCCATCGGAATTCATCAGGCGCTGCAACACCAGATTGGTATCGAGCAGTTGCTGTTGGCTGACGCGCAGGGCCCGATAGGCCTCGTCGCGCTGCAACAGGGTCATGTACGAGCGCGAGTGATAGCGAATACGCGCAACCAGCTCGATGTTGTCCGGCAGCTTGACCAGATAGTCGTTGGCACCGGCCGTAAACGCCGCGCTCTTGATCAGCGGGTCTTCCTTGGTGGACAGCACGATGATCGGGATATCGCGGGTCAACGGGTTGCTGCGGTACTCACGAACCAGCGTCAACCCGTCGAGGCCCGGCATCACCAGGTCCTGGAGAATCACCGTCGGCTTGATCTGCACGGCCTGGGCAATCGCCTGATGCGGGTCGGCGCAAAAATGAAAGTCGATCGACTCATGGCCGGCCAGACCGCGCCGCACAGCTTCACCAATCATGGCCTGATCATCCACCAGGAGCACCATTGCGCTGTTTTCATCCGGTGTCTTGATCTCATCCGTTTGCAGGTCATTCATGATCTTTCTCCTGATCGCCGACTGCCGCTGAGTCCAGCAGAACAGTCATTGAGTAAATACCTCGATCAAGCGAGGTGCTATGGCGGGCAACGGACAGATTTCCACGGCAGCATCAATCGCTGCGGCAGCCTTGGGCATGCCATACACAGCAGAACTGGCCTGATCCTGAGCGATGGTCAGAAACCCCCGCTCGCGCATGGCCTTGAGCCCCTGTGCACCGTCGCGCCCCATCCCTGTCAACAGAACGCCGACCGCTTCGCCATTCCAATAACGGGTAACGCTCTCGAAAAACACATCAATCGAGGGCCTGTAAACTTCATTCACCGGCTCCGCCGTGTAGGCCAGCGTGCCGTCCTTGAGCAAACGGATATGATGATTGGTGCCCGCCAGCAACACCACCCCCGGCTGTGGCGTTTCGCCCTCCCTTGCCAGACGTACCGGCAGACCGGAGGCCGAGCTCAACCAGTCGGCCATACCGGCAGCGAAGACCTGATCGACGTGCTGCACAAGGACAATCGCCGCCGGGAAGCTCACCGGAAGCCCCTTGAGCAGAATCTCCAGCGCCGCAGGCCCGCCTGCCGAAGAGCCGATCGCCACGAGCCGGTCGCGTTTCGAGGGCGGGGAAGCCGGTGCCGCCGCAACTCGGGCAAGGCCGACACGCTGACCGATCAGCCAGTCGATATTGAGGATCTTGCGCAGCAGTGGCGCCGCCGCCTCCTTGGGATTGGGACCACCGATGGCCGGCGTGTCCACCACATCCAGCGCGCCGTGCCCCATCGCTTCGAACACGCGGCGCATGTTCTGCTCGCGGTCGACGGTTACGATGACGATGGCGCAGGGTGTTTCGGCCATGATCCGGCGCGTGGCTTCCACGCCATCCATCACCGGCATGATCAGGTCCATCAGGATCAGATCCGGGGTCTGCTCGACACAACGCTGCACGGCGTCGGCACCATTGGAGGCCACCCAGATGATCTGGTGCGCGGGCTCGAAGGCCAGCGCGCGACGCAGGGCTTCGATGGCCATTGGCATATCGTTGACAATGGCAATCTTCATCCTTGAGCGTCTCCTATCAATTCGACAACAGCATCGAGCAAGGCATCATCGTGGAAACTGGCTTTGGCCAGGTAATAATCGGCGCCGGCGTCCAGGCCGCGACGCCGGTCTTCTTCGCGGTCCTTGTAGGACACGACCATGACCGGCAAGGACTGCAAGCGGGTATCGCGGCGCAACAGGGTCACCAGCTCGATACCGTCCATACGCGGCATGTCGATGTCGGTAATCAGCAAGTCGAAGTCCTCGGCGCGCAGCGCGTTCCAGCCGTCCATTCCGTCTACGGCCACCGACACGTCGTAACCTCGACTGAGCAGAAGCTTGCGCTCCAGCTCGCGCACGGTCAAAGAATCATCGACCACCAGCACGCGCTTGCGTGAAGCCAGATCTACCTGACGATTGCGTCGATCAATGCGCTCCAGACGGCCGGTATTCAGGAGTTTTTCCACCGAGCGCAGCATGTCTTCGACATCGATGATCAACACCACCGAGCCGTCGTCCAGCAAGGCCCCTGCCGAAACGTCCTGAACCTTGCCCAGGCGCGGATCGAGCGGCATCACCACCAGCGTGCGCTCACCGATGAAGCGTTCGACGGCCACGCCATAAACAGCGTCGCGCTCGCGAATCACCACGACCTTGAGCGTTTCTCCGGCCTTCTGCGCAGGCGGCCGGTTCAACAGTTGGCTGGCCGAGACCAGCCCCACATGACGCTCTTCATCCCAGAAATGCTGACGCCCTTCCAGCTGCAGAATGTCGTCAGGCTGCAGGTCGCGCATGCGCTCGATATGCGCAAGCGGAAAGGCGTAGGCTTCACCGCCCACCTCCACAACCAGGCTGCGCACCACTGAAAGCGTCAGCGGCAGTTCAATTCTGAAACGGCTGCCCTCGCCCGCCCATTGCTGCAGCTCCACGCTGCCATGCATTTGGCGAACCATATGCTGCACGGCATCAAGGCCGACCCCTCGGCCGGAAATCTGCGTGACCTTGTCGCGCATGCTGAAGCCCGGCAGGAACAGAAAACTCAGCAGTTCCTCTTCGCTCAACTGCGCGGCGGTCTCGGCAGGCGAAAGCTTGCGGTCGACGATACTCTGGCGCACACGCTCAAGGTCCACGCCGCCACCGTCGTCGCTCAACTCGACGACCAGCAAGCCGGCCTGATGCGAGGCCTGCAGACGAATCAGACCTTCAGGGTCCTTGCCGGACGCCACGCGTTTCTCGGGCGATTCGATGCCGTGGTCCACGGCGTTGCGCAACAGATGGGTCAATGGCGCATCGAGCTTTTCCAGCACATCGCGATCAACCTGCGTCTTCTCGCCTTCGATCTGCAAGCGGACCTGTTTGCCCAGTTCACGCCCCAAGTCGCGGACCATGCGTGCCTGGCCGTTCAGTACATCGGCGAAAGGTCGCATGCGGCAGGCGAGCGCCGTGTCGTATAGCAGCTGCGCACGTTGCGCCGACTGCCAGCCGAACTCGTCCAGCTCGGCAGTGTGCCGGGCCAACACCTGTTGCGCCTGGGACAAGAGATTGCGCGCGTCTTCCAGGGCTTTTTGCACATCGGCCGAAGGACCTTCCTCGCCAAAGCTGGCGCCCAGTACTTCAAGCGCACGATCGCTGCTGCTTTGCAGGCGCTTGAGCCGCTGCATACCGGCCAGCAGCGGCTTGAGGCGCTGAGTTTCGACCAGCGATTTGCTGGACATGTCCAGCAGCCCGTTGAGGCGCTCGGCGGTGACTCGCAAGACCCGCTCGCCACCTTCGGCCACACGCCGTTCACGCAACGGCGTAAACGGCGCTTCAGGTTCCGGGACAGGCATGGCGGCTGGATTGGCGGGCACTGGCGAGTCAACAGCCGAGGGCTCAGGCACGGACTCCGGCACAGCTGCCCCGCTGGACGTCTCGAACTGCAGCATGGCGCTGGCAAGTAAAGCGTCCGAGGCAGGGTCCGGCAGTGGCGTACTGACCGCGCGCGCTGCGCCGGCGCCGGAAGACAGCAACGCATTGAGCCTTTCGACGTAACTGTCGATATCAGGCTGACCAATACCGTCGCTGCCTGGCGTGGCGATACGCATCAACAGATCAGTACCCGACAGCAACGCGTCGATATGTTCGGCCTGAAGCAGCAGTCGCCCTTCCTGGGCGCTGACCAGACAGTCTTCCATCACATGCGCGACGCTCACGCCGAAATCGACGCCGACAATCCGCGCTGCGCCCTTGAGCGAATGCGCGGCACGCATGCAGGCTTCCAGCTGATCCGCCTGGGTCGGGTTACGTTCGAGTGCCAGCAGGCCCGCACTCAGTACCTGAGTCTGCGCGTCGGCTTCCAGCGTGAACAGTTCGAACAGCGAGGCGTCACGCATTTGATCTGGCGTCATGTGAGGCTCCGATACACCGCCGACAACAACTCTTCTTCGTCCAGCCAGCGCAGGCTGCGGCCTTTCCATTGCAGAACGCCACGGGTGAAACGGGCGTTGGCGTGCGTGCCGGAAGCCGAAGCGGCCTCCAGCTCACGCTCGTCGATGGCGTGAATGCCGTCCACCTCGTCGACCGGCACCACCACCGGGCCACCTTCTACGCTCACGATCAGCATGCGCGGCACCACCCGCGCCGACGGGGTATTCACAACGGTGCTGTCCAGCCCAAGCAGCTCGACCAATGAAATGCACGCTACCAGAGCGCCGCGTACATTGGCGACACCCAGCAACGCACGCGAACGCTGGTGTGGCAGTGAATGGATGGTCTGGCTGAGAGCCACTTCCGAGAGGCAGCGCGACGCCAGGCCCAGCCACTCTTCGCCAAGACGGAATACCAGAATCGAACGGGTCTCGATATCGCGCAGCAACACCGAACCCTGAAAATGCTCAGGCGACTCCTGGGCCAGCGAATAGCGATCCAGCAAACGAGTGGCAGCAGCCGAATAAACTGCGCAGTTGCGGCAGTGAATGTGCTCTGCAAGCAATGGGCAGGAGCGATCGCCATGAATCCCGATGCGGTTCCAGCAATCATCGAGATCCACCGCCTGATCATGGGTGAGACTGGAAAAACCGGACACGCCCGCCATCAGTGGTTTCCTTGTTTATTCGCGCCACGCGCAGCGCGGTCCTGCAGGCGGCGTGCGCCGGCAGTGTCACCCTGAGCAGCCAGCAATGCTGCCAGTTGGGCCAGCGATTCGGAATGCTGCGGTTGCAGATACAGCGCCTTGCGATAAAAGCCCTGCGCCTGTGGCACAAGCCCTTCCACTTCGCTGAGCAGACCCAGCCAGTAAAACACCTGCGCGACCGGCTCATGCTGCTGCAGATAACGCTCGCATGCAGCCCGCGCCTCGGCACTTTTGCCTTCGTTGGCCAGCCCCGCAATCCTGTCGAGCAATGCAGACACATCGCTATTGCCCGCCGCAGCGACGGGTTTCGCAACAGGCGCAAATGCCGCGGATGTGCGCGGCGCAGGTCGTGGTGCGACCGCTCTGGCAGGTGCCTCGACGACAGGACGGGGTGCAACGGGTGCAGTGACCTGCCTGGGCGTCGGAGCAGGCACCGCAGCCTCGACAGGTGCGTGCCGGAAAGCGAACGACTGGGCGATACCTATCGAGCGCATGCCGATACCAGCCAGCAGGTTGCCCTCCGCCGGACCGATAAACAGCAGGCCGTCTTCACGGGTCAGTTGTTTGAGCACCTTGAACACATGTTGCTGGGTCTGCCGATCGAAATAGATCACCAGATTGCGGCAGAAGACGATGTCATAGGCCGCCTGCGAAACGAGTTTCGGGTCGAGCAGGTTGCCCGGCTGAAAACTCACACAGGCGCGAACACTGTCAGCGATTTCAAAGCCGTCAGCGACCGGATTGAAATAGCGCTCGCGATAACTGATGTCGCTGCCACGGAACGAGTTTTTGCCGTAAACACCGTGCTCGGCCTTGGCAATCGAAACAGGGCTGATATCGATGGCATCGACCTTGAATTGCCTGGCGTCGACCCCGGCGTCGAATAACGCCATGGCGATGGAATAAGGTTCCTCACCGGTCGAGCACGGCAGGCTGAGGATGCGCAAGGAGCGCACACCGGCAAGACTGGCGATACGCTCGCGGGCCAGCATGCCCAGGGTGACAAACGATTCGGGATAACGAAAGAACCAGGTCTCGGGCACGATCACCGCTTCGATCAGCGCCTGCTGCTCCTGCGGCGAAGAGACCAGCAGATGCCAGTAGGCATCACTGTCAGCGCAGTGGGCGGCCGTCGCACGCTGACGCAAGGCACGCTCGATGATCGCTTCGCCGACGGACGTCACATCCAGGCCGATACGCTCCTTGAGAAAGCTGAAGAAGCGCGAGTCATCCACCTTCATTGCGCGTCCTCGAGCAGCTCGAGGTCAATCGGCGGAACCGGATACAACAACTCGCGGACCGGCTCGCTCAACAGCTCATGAACGTGAATCCACTGCAACAGGCCCTGCTCATCCTCACGCACCGGTCCGAGATACGGTGACAGGCGATTGTCCAGCCCGTAGGCCTTGAACTGCGCAACCGGGCAGCGCAGCGTTTCGGTCGCCTGTTCCAGAATCAGCCCGAGCAATTGCGCCGGGTGCGCGTCGTCGTAGCGATAATGCACCAGCACCATTCGCGTACTGGTGCGCGAGCGCGCCGGCTGGCCGGAATTCAGCGCACTGATGTCAATCACCGGCACGATCTCGCCGCGGTGGGCAAAGATTCCCGCTACCCAGTGAGGTGCCTGGGCAATGGTCTTGAGCTTCACACGCGGCAGGATTTCAGCGATCTCGGTCGCGTCCAGCGCATAGCGGTCCTCGCCGATGCAAAACAGCAGAAAGAGCTTGCTGGCGGTCAGTGGCGTGCCATTGCGCCTCGGCGATTGATCGCTCATTGAGCCTTCAGACCTTGAATCGCGAAACGCCACTGCGCAGCCCGACCGCGACCTGACTCAACTCGTCGATGGCGAAACTGGCTTGACGCAGTGAGTCGACGGTCTGGCTGCTGGCATCCGCCAGCTGCACCAGCGCCTGATTGATCTGTTCGGCGCCGGTGGCCTGAGCCTGCATGCCTTCGTTGACCATAAGCACACGGGGTGCCAGTGCCTGAACCTGATGAATGATCTGCGACAATTGCTCGCCGACCTGAGTGACCTCGAACATGCCGCGGCGCACCTCTTCGGAAAACTTGTCCATGCCCATCACGCCAGCAGACACCGCCGACTGGATTTCCCGCACCATCTGCTCGATGTCATAAGTGGCGACGGCAGTCTGGTCGGCAAGGCGACGCACCTCGGTGGCAACCACTGCAAACCCGCGACCGTACTCACCCGCCTTCTCGGCCTCGATGGCGGCATTGAGCGACAGCAGGTTGGTCTGGTCGGCGACCTTGACGATGGTGACGACGACCTGATTGATGTTACCGGCCTTCTCGTTGAGGATCGCCAGCTTGGCGTTGACCAGATTGGCAGCGCCCATCACCTGATGCATGGTGTCTTCCATGCGTGCCAGCCCCTGCTGGCCGGAACCGGCGAGAACCGACGCCTGATCGGCCGCCGAGGTGACTTCGGTCATGGTCCGCACCAGATCCCGCGAGGTGGCAGCGATTTCCCGCGACGTGGCGCCGATCTCGGTGGTGGTTGCAGCGGTCTCGGTGGCAGTAGCCTGCTGCTGGCGGGACGTTGCGGCGATCTCGGTGACCGAGGTAGTGACCTGCACCGAAGAGCGCTGCGCCTGCGCAACCAGCGCGGTGAGCTCGGTGACCATGTCGTTGAAGCCGGTCTCGACCGCATTGAACTCGTCCTTGCGCGACAGGCTCAGACGGGTACTCAAATCCCCCTTGCGCATGACGTCCAGGATACCCACGATCAGTTGCATCGGGGCCATGATCGAGCGCATCAGCAACAGCCCGCATGCAGCTGCCGCCATGATAGCGATCAGCAGAGAAAGCACCATGCTGACCTTGGCACCCAGCACAGCATTGACGATATTGGTGGTGGCCTGATCCGCCAGCTGTTTATTGGCCACGATGAGCTCATTGAGCTGCTTGCGGCCCGCGAGCCAGACCGGGTTGACTTCGCCATAGAACTCGGCGCGCGCACCTGCGTAGTCGCCGCGATCGTACTTGGCGTGAACCTCGGCGAGCATGCGCGAATAGGCTTCGCGGCGCTTTTCGAAAAGCGCGAAGCTGTCTCTGTCTGAATCATCGAAGATAGACTTCTTGTAGCCGTCCATCTGTGCCTGCAGGTTTTCGTCAAAACCCTGAAACTGGTCTCGTTCCTGCTTGGTCAGCGGCCGCCCCTGCCCTTCGGCAATCAGCTCCAGCGTGCGGATGTAACTCTCGCCCCAGGCACTGCGCACCAGGGTGCTGTAGTAGACACCGGGCAACGCATCGAGACGAACATCTTCCTCGCTGGACTCGATGGACAACAACCGTGAATAAGATACAACGACCATCAGTAGCATGATTGCGATGATGACGGCGAAACTCGCCAGAATCCGTTGGCGCAAGGTCCAGTTCTTCACAGTCAGCCCTCAAGAGTTCAACGACGGCGTCGGGCCGTGTTCAAGAAGCGGACCGACGAACGGTCCAAACGGCGTGAGTATAGCCCAGCCGTCAAACGTTACATGGGTAATACAGAACGAAGTCACGGCCGCTATCGACCATCGCTCTTTTGCCCTCTTCATGTCTTGTCGGCCATCGTCACCACTACTTGAGCAACGGCCTTCAGAAACAGCAAGCGTACATAGATAGTTAACACTTGAACGGCAAGTCGCGGCCGTAAGCTTTGTCGCCTGTTCATTCACGACAAGGCACTTAAATGCTGGATCTATCTCCGTCGGGCAAGGCGCCTGCGCTCCCGCATCTGCAACTGATAAAAGACAAATCCCCCGCGTGGCTGCTTCAAGCTGAGCCGGCAACTCATGCAGCCTTGCGCAAGGCTTCGCGCCGGCCCGTGCAATGGCTGGCGAGCGCACGCACGTCCAGCCCTGCTCAAGTCGCCGAGCTGCAGCGCCTGTATGCCGAGCACCGCGACCACGAGCAACAGGTACGCCCGACGCTGGATCGCCTGTCGACGCTGGAGGACTTCGCAAGCCCCCTGCTGACAGCCGCCATCAAGGATCGCTTCGGGCTGGAGGTGGACGTTGCCGACACCTGGCTGTTCCACGCCAGTCGTGCGCGAGTCGACCAATCGTTCAATACGGCATCCAGAGACCCGGTAACACAGGCCAACATTGCCCTGAGGGCCGCAACCCAAAGCCTGCTCAAGGCAGCGCTGCAGAATTTCGAAGCCTGGGAAACAGCACCGGGCGCAATGGACTCCAGCACCGGCATCAAGGCCCAGGTGTTTTCTTCCTTTGAAATCCTCGGCCAACAGATCACCGGCAAGTCCTTGCCCATTTCACCGACCGATTTTGCAGCGCTGTGCCGTGAGCTGGACCTGGGCGGCCGATACCAGGCGCATCTTCAGTCCGTCTTCAGCACACCTTTGACACCCGAGGAAACTGCAGACGCTGCGGCATCTAGACTGAGTCAGAGCTTCATGCAACTGGAATCATCGTCGATCCGGCTGCAGTTACAGATTGCATCCCTGCAACAACAGGTCAGCCCGGCGTTGCAAGGCGCCGTTCTGGACATTCTCGATGGCAAACAACATGTCCGGCTCGATAACAGGCCGGTCAACTGCAGCGTACTGTGCCTGGGTGATATCGAACTAACCGGTATTCTGGTTATTGGCAAGGATCGGGATACTGCTACTCAGGCAGAACGGATTGTGGTGTATATCCCGGATGATCCCGTTGCGCCGCTGAAGGAATACGACTCGGTCGAAGTGTTCATAAATGCATTGCGCGACCGGATGTTCATCAACGGCTACCTGAACTTCTTCATGCGCTTCATACCGGCGCGCCATAGAAGTGCCTTGTTTGAAAAGTTGTCTGAACGCCTGCACCCCAAAGTCAAGAAAGGCGGCATTTTCGAGCGTCAGTGGCTGGAGCGTGAAGCCGACCGAAACGCCCGACTCGACCTGAGAGAAAGCGTGCTGCAAGGTCCACTGCTGGACAACCTGTACGAGCGCAAACGCGCAGCCTTGCGCGACGACGCACTGTTTCATGGTGTACCTACCGCGGCGCAGGACCAGAAGACCTTCGATGAGCGCGTGCAGTACTTCATGGACACCGCCTTCAATGTCCTGAATATCGCAGGCTTCGTCGTTCCGGTATTGGGCGAGGTGATGATGGCCGTTACCGCCATTCAGCTGGCTCACGAAGTGTACGAAGGCGTGGAGAGCTGGGCCAAGGACGAGAAACGGCAAGCGTTCGCCTACCTGTTCGATGTGCTCGAGAACGTTGCGCTGATATCGGCGCTTGGCGCCGCAGCGACAGGCGCAGCAGGCATCCCCGCGGTACAGGCGCCCGAGTTCGTGACCAGCCTCAAGCCTGTGGATTTACCGGGTGGCACAACCCGCCTGTGGAAGCCTGACCTGACACCCTTTGCCCATGACATCGTCCTGCCCAAGGGGCTGCAGCCCGACGCTAAGGGCCTGTACACATGGCAAGGCAAACAATGGTTACCACTTGAAGGACGCACCTATTCGGTCAGCTCTGCCGCCAACGGCGACGGTTACCTGATCGAGCATCCGACCCACGCGGACAGCTACCAGCCCGCCTTGCGACACAACGGCGCGGGAGCATGGCTGCATGAGCTCGATCAGCCGCTGGAGATGGAAGGTCTGACCTTGTTTCGACGGCTGGGCTATTCCAGCGAAACGTTTTCCGACAGCACCGCCAGGCGCATCGTCAACGTCAGCAACACGCCTGAATCGGTGATGCGCGAGGCACTCACCGATCAGCGTCGCCCTCCGGCATTGCTTGAGGACACGGCGCGCCGCTTCAAACTGGACCAGGAGATCAATCGTTTCATAGAGCAACTGGAAGCCAACGATGTAAACGCGGCGGCACCGCTTCAACTGGAGCTGCTGAGCCAGGACCGTGGCTGGCCGAGCAATCGCGCGCTGGTCCTGGTAGATGCCGAGGGCCGCACACTCCAGACATTCGCTCCGGTCTATCAGCCGGTCGCGGCTGACACCCTCGACATCACTGTGCGTGCCGATCAACCGGATGCCCTGCGCCAAGTGCTGGAAAAACTGAGCAACAACGAAATCCGCACCCTGCTCAACGAAGAGTTCGGCGCAGGTCAGCTAGGCATGTCACCGCGGCTGATCACGCTACGGGCGCAATTGGCGGTACGCGCACGCGCCACCAGAGGCTGGCTGTTCGAATCCCGTTACCGCGCATTGAACGTCGCCGAGGCGCACGGAGCGCAAACCCTGCAGAAGGCATTTCCCGGCCTGCCAACGTTGGTTGCTCAGGAGCTGGCCAGCCACGCCTCGCCGGCAGAACGGCTGCAACTCACGACGGAACGCCGTGTGCCGCTACCCATTGCCGAAGAGGCCAGCGTCTATCTACAACAGGTGAGGCTGGCGCGAGCCTATGAAGGGCTTTATCTGACCTCAGCCTCCAGCGCTGACACCGACTGCCTTGCGTTGCACAGCCTTGCAGCACTGCCGCAATGGCCGTCACAGGTCAGGCTGGAGGTCCATGACCGGTATTTCGGTGGCCGGCTGATCGACAGCATCGGTCCCGAGGATGCGCCTGTGCGCAAAGTGCTGATCAAGGACGGCAATCGTTACGAGACCCGTGACGCTGACGACCAGCACCTGCACGGGCTGGATGATCTTTACTCGTCCGTGCTGCACGCCCTGCCCGATGCCGAACGCAACCAATTGGGCTTTGCCCACACCGGCCAGGGGCAGGCGCTGGCCGCGCTGATCCAGGACAATCCCCTGCCCCGCCAGCACCTCGCGCCACTGCTGAATATGCAGGCGATCAAGCCTGGCAGCAGATCGCCCATGCGCCTGGCCGACGGTCGCCTTGGTTACCCATTGAGCGGCGACGGCAAGGTCGACTGGCACATGACCGATGAGAGCCTGCTGGACAAGATTCGCATGCTTGAACTGGAAGACGCGTTTCCCGAAGACATCCTCGGCCGTCTGCGCCACGCCGGCTGGGACAACAGAACCATTGATGCACGGCTCAACAACCTGCTGGGCGAGCAAATGCTGCTGCGCGCCAGTCTTGACGCCTGGGCCTATGAAACCGTGGCAATGCCTCCCATGAGTCAGGCTTATATCGACAGTCGCGCGCGCATCAACGACGCGATCTGGAACCACTGGCGCCTCAACAATCTCCCCGAGACAGGACGGACGCTTGAGCCGCTGCGCCTGCAACAGGTCTCGCTGAGTGACTTTCCGCGACATCTGCCGGACTTCGTCTTCAATCGCGTTACCGCGCTGCATCTGGAAAACATATCGGTCGAGCCCAGAGCACGTCCGGGTGCAATTGACCTGACACCTGCCGGCATGAACCTGCCCAGGCAGTCGAACAACAGCGCCGATCTCGTCGCGTTTCTGCAACGTTTCCCGAATACGCGATCGCTGAGCCTGATCAGTGAACCGGCCGCCGGCCTGGCGTCCGAGACCTCGGTGTTTCTCAATCTGCCTCAACACGTCTCCAGTGCCTTGCCGCAACTGACCGATCTGGCGCTGATCAATCAGGGGATTTTTCTGGATCAGGCACAGATAGACCACTTGCGCAGCATGCCCGGCCTGAGAGTGCTCAATCTCAGTGGCAACCGACTGATCAGCATGCTGCCCATGGACCTGAGCTGGCTGCACCTTGATCGCCTGGTGCTGGAGCGGGTCGGCATGCATCGCTGGCCATCCTGGCTGACCGACATGATTCCGAACAATATTCGGGAGCTGTCGGTAGCGCACAACCACCTGACGGAGCTGCCGGGCTGGATCCTCGACAATCCGCCCAGCGCCGGACATAGGACACTGATCGACGTACGCGGCAACATCCTGTCCCGACACAGCGCAATGCATGCACGTATCAATGAAGCGATGTCCGGCAATTCCTTCAGTTTTGTCATGGACACTCCGCTTGCCGTACAGGCCGCTATCAACAGGCAATTGAACGAAGGTGCTGAACTGTCTGCCGCCGTTGATCAGTGGACACATGCCTCCAGTTCGATGGCCGTGCCGAGCGAGCAGATCATCGAATCACGCCGTCAGATCGGCAGGATACTGATCGATCACTGGCGAACCTTCAGCCTGGGGCAGATCCATAGACCCCTGCGCCTGGCAGATATTGCCTTGACCGATTTTCCGCGACAGCTGCCGGATTTTTTTTATCGCCAGGTGCGCTATCTGCATCTGAGCAGAATCACCGGCACGGTTTCTGATCTTGATCAACTGTTGCGCCGCATGACCGACCTGACCTCGCTGGAAATAAACGGGCATGTCACCCCCCTCCTGCAACTGCCACCGGCGCTGCTCGAGCTTCGCTCGCTTCGTTCGCTATCGCTGATGGATCAGGGCATGCTGGTCGATCAACAGCACATCGATTTTTTCGGCCGGATTGCCACGCTCGAGCGGCTGGAGCTGGATGGCAACCGGATAGGCGCCATCAGCCACCTGACCAGCCTCAGTGACACAGCGCTTAACTGGCTGTCACTGAACAATGTCGGATTGGTCGAATGGCCAGCCTGGGTGGAGAGCATGGTTCCGGCGCAAATCAGGACACTGTTGCTGGAGGGCAATCTGATCAGCGAATTGCCAGAGCACATACTCGCCAATCCCGGCAGCGAGTTTGCGCACACGGAAATAAGCCTGCTGAGCAACCCGCTTTCCGAAGACAGCATGCGGCGGGCGCATTTGTCGGAGCGTTACGGACGCTCGTTCACCTTCGACATGGACCTGCCGCCCGAACTCAGCTCGATGGACTGGACAGAACACCATGACTCGGACTCATCAATGTCAGAGTATCTGTCGTCGGCAGGCAGCCGCACATCGACTCCGGAACCCGTCACCGTCGAGCCCTGGCTGGACGACAGCAACCCGCTGAGCGCCGGGCGGCGCGAAATCTGGGAGCAACTGGAAGCCAGCGAGCACACCCGCCACCTGCTCGACCTGATCGACTCGCTGCGTCACAGCGCCGACTATCGCAACATCACCAGCCGCACAGCGCTGCGTGAACGCGTCTGGCGAGTGCTGGTCACCGTGAGTCAGGACCCTCAACTTGGCCAGACCCTCAACGCCATTGCCGAAGAACCGCTCAGGCTGTTCCGTGACAACAACACCTGCCCGGACGGCATCCTTCTGGAGTTCAACCAGATGGAAGTGCTGGTGTTCATCCGCCATTCGCTGCAGGACGTCATAGCGGAGCAGCGAGGTACCCAGTTGTACCGGCTGACCGTCCGTCTGTATCGCCTGTCCGAGCTGGATGCCGCCGCCCGCGAACAGACCGGGAGCCGTGACGAAGCCGAGGTACGTCTGGCGTATCGCACGCACTGGGCCAGCGCGCTGGACCTGCCCGTGCCGCCGGAAGGCATGCTGTACCAGGCCCACGCCGCCATCAGGCCGGGGGAGTTCGATACGGCACTGCTTCGGGTGCAAAACGGAGAGCACGGCGAGCCCTTCCTGCGCTTCGCCCAGCAGCAGGATTACTGGATCAGCTACCTGCGCGAAACCCATGCTGGACGCTTCGAAGCACTCGAACGTGCCTACAGGACTGAACTGAACCAGCTCACCGACGAATTCGAGCAACGCAATATCAGCCTCGACGATCCGGAATACGAAGGACGGATTCTAGAGTTCGAAGCCAGATTCAAGGAGCAGCAGACAGCGTTGATCAGAGAGCTGACCAACGCTGAAGGACTGGAACATCATTGATTGAGCAAGTTGCCTGGCACACAAGGCGTGCCAGGCAACCCGCTGGCGGGAGCGCTCGTTTACTGAGCGTTTCGCACCTGCCCTTCAAGCTCGGTCTTGAGGCCGGGCTCCAGCTTCAACTGACGCGCCAACTCATCGAGGTAGGCGCGCTCCATGAAGTGCTCTTCATCCACCAGCATCACACTGGCGATGTACATCTCCGCCGCCATTTCCGGCGTGGTCGCGGCCCGGGCCACTTCTGCCGGGTCCAGCGGCTTGTTCAGCTCAGTGTGAAGCCACTGCTGAAGCGCCTGATCGTTGTTCAGCTTGGTGAACTCACCCTCGATCAGTTCGCGCTCACGCTCATCGACATGACCATCAGCTTTTGCAGCAGCGACCAGTGCGCGCAGGATTGCCTGGCTATGCTGCTCGGCCTCAGCCTCGGGCAACCGGTCGATGGTTTGCGGCTCGCGCTGTGCGGCGAGCCCCTGACTGGCCTGCCAATTGTTGTAAGCCTTGTAAGCCAGCACCCCCAGCGCCGCCAGGCCTCCGTAGGTCAATACCTTGCCGCCCATCCCGCGTGTGCGTTTGCCACGCAGAAGGCTCATGGCACCTGCAGCCAGCGCACCACCACCAGCGCCGGACAACAGCCCCCCAAGCCCATTCTGGGAAACGCCCTGGCCTTTGCCACCGCCAAGCAGGCTGCCGAGACCATTGATCAGTGAATCGCTGCCCGACGATTGCTTGCCGGATTTGCCTTTGTTCTTGTCCTGCAACATGCTTTGTCCAGACTTGAGCAATTGATCGAGTAAACCACGCGTATTCACAGGAAGCCTCCTACAAGGTTTGTCAGATAATTCATTGACCAACAAGTTGAAGAGAAGTCACTGTCTGGCTATTACTGGTGTGCTTCCGGATGTTACGGGTATAAACACTCTCCGTTCGTCAATCTGCCCCACGCGCCGGCGAAATGTGTGCAACCCGCACCTGCGGCAAAGAGTCAATAATGTACAAGCTGCAGATAAAAGCAGGTATGCAGACCCGCTCCTGAATTGACCAAATACACCCCTGCATTCATATGAATGCCATTGCACCTACATGCAGATTTTCAGGAGCTTGTCTGACGTGATATCACCCACTGGTTTCCCGACCGCCAACGGCAACGCCGCCGGGATTATCCGTTCCAGGGACTGGAGCCAGACCTCACTCGGACCTATCGAGCACTGGCCGGTATCGCTGAAAAACACCCTGAATCTGATCCTCAATTCCCCGGAGTCCATGTACCTGCTGTGGGGGCCGGATCTGGTGTTTTTCCACAATGACGCCTATACCCCGATCCTCGGCCCGCGCAAGGACAACGCCATCGGAGCGCTGATCCCGGATCTGTGGGCGGACGTCTGGGATCAGGTCGCGCCGTTGGTGATCGACGCGCTTGCCGGCAAGCCCTGCCATTACAAGGATTTGCCGCTGATCATGGCGCGCTACGGTGAGGTCGAGCAGACATGGTGGTCATTCTCGTTTTCACCGGTGATCGACGAGCACGGCGTAGTGGTCGGCATGTTCTGCATCACCAACGAAACCACCGCGCATGTCCTCAATCAACAGGCTCTGCAGGAAAGCGAGCGCAAACGTCTGAAACTGATCGATGACCTGGTGAATCTGGAACGACAGCAGACCGCCAGACTTGAACAACGAACGCTGGAGCTGGACACGTTTTGGGAGATATCTCCGGACCCGCTGGCGATCCTCGATTTCAACGGTATCTTCCTGCGCGTAAACCCGGCCTGGACAGCGCTGCTGGGCCACCCGGAACACGAGCTGCTCGGCACCTCCATCATGACCTTGCTGCATCCGGATGATGTCCGCAACACCCAGAACGCCCTGAAACACGCCACCAACCACGTACTGCCGCTGTTTGAAAATCGTTACCAGCATGTCGACGGCAGCTATCACTGGTTCGGCTGGACCGCTGCACCCGGCAATGCAATCATTTTTGCGCTGGGCAAGCACCTGACCCACGAAAAGGACCGCATCAAGGCCCTGCGTATTGCCGAAGAGGCCCTGATTCAATCGCAGAAAATGGAAGCGGTCGGGCAATTGACCGGTGGGCTTGCCCATGACTTCAACAACCTGCTGATGGGTGTGACCGGCAATATGGAGCTGCTGCTGTCGAGGATCAGACAGGAACGCTTCACGGAGCTGGATCGCTACATCAACGCAGCACTGGAAGGATCGAGACGTGCGGCATCCCTGACCCATCGACTGCTGGCATTCTCGCGCCGTCAGACGCTGGCCCCCAAGGCCACGGATATCGACCTTCTGGTCGCGGGCATGGATGAACTGATCCGGCGCACCGTGGGGCCGGCCATCGACATGCAGGTCAGTGCCTCCTGCGGACTATGGTCGACCCTGGTTGATCCGCATCAGCTGGAAAACTCGCTGCTCAACCTGTGCATCAACGCCAAGGACGCCATGCCCGATGGCGGAAAACTGCTGATCCAGACGGGCAACCGCCACCTGACTGCAGCCACGGCAACCAGGTATCAACTGCCCGCGGGCCGCTATGTCGAGCTGTCCGTCAGCGACACCGGCACGGGCATGAGCAAGGACGTCATGGCGCGGGCCTTCGACCCATTCTTCACCACCAAACCGACAGGCATGGGCACTGGTCTGGGGTTGTCGATGATTTACGGGTTTGCCCGGCAGTCAGGCGGCGGCGTGCACATCACCTCGAAGCTGGGAGAGGGTTCGAAGGTCTGCATTTTGCTGCCGATGCACGAAGGTGAAGCTGAAACGGTGGCCCTCGATGAAAGCCCGCTGCAAGTCCCCGCCGCCAGCACCGGCGACGAAACCATTCTGGTCGTCGATGACGAGCCCGCCATACGCTTGCTCATTGCAGAGTTGCTTGAAGACCTTGGCTACGTCGTTTTACAGGCTGAACGAGGCGCCGACGCGCTGACTATTCTGCAATCCAAAGCGGCGATCGACCTGCTGATTACAGACGTCGGTCTGCCGGGCGGCATGAACGGCCGTCAGGTCGCAGACGCGGCTCGCGATGTCCGGCCTGACCTGAAGATTCTGTTCGTGACCGGTTATGCTGAAAACGCTGCGTTGGCGCATGACACACTTGAGCCGGGCATGCATGTACTGCCCAAGCCGTTTGCGATTGCCGAACTGATCGGCCGCGTCACCGAGTTGCTGGAAGGCGAGTAATAAAAAACGAGCGCCGTGCGGCGCTCGTTTTTCGGTATCGCTATCAGCGCGCCGACTGGCGATCAGTCGCGCAGGTCAGACTCATGGATGGGCTGATCACGGTGTGTCGCGCGTTGATACTGCGCAGGCCAGGTGGCCAGGCGGCCACCCAGGTCTTCATCGGCCCGCAGTGGCCAGTACGGATCACGCAGCAGCTCACGCGCCAGCAGGATGATATCGGCCTGACCGGTGCGCAGAATATGTTCTGCCTGAGCCGGGTCGGTAATCATGCCCACCGTACCCGTCGCAATGTCGGACTCTTTGCGAACCCGCTCGGCAAAGCGCGTCTGGTAGCCAGGGCCGACCGGAATTTCAGCATTGGCTGAAGTGCCGCCCGACGATACATCGATCAGATCGGTTCCGATCGCTTTCAACCGACGCGCCAGCTCGACCGTTTCATCGGCGTTCCAGCCGTCTTCCACCCAGTCGGTAGCGGACACGCGAACGAACAATGGCAGCTCTGCAGGCCACACTGCACGCACTGCTTCGGTCACTTGCAGGGTAAGGCGAATGCGGTTCTCGAATGAACCGCCATACTCGTCGGTACGCTGATTGCTCAGCGGCGACAGGAACTGATGCAGCAAATAGCCATGGGCAGCGTGGATTTCCACCACCTTGAAGCCCGCTTCCAGGGCGCGTCGTGCGGAATCGACAAACGCCTTGATCAACTCCTGAATCTGCATCTCGCTCAATTGCACAGGCGAAGTGTGCTGCGGATCGAAAGCAATCGCCGAAGGCCCGACCGGGGTCCAGCCGCCTTCATTGAGGGAAATACTGCCGTGCTTGCCAAGCCATGGGCGCCAGGTGCTGGCCTTGCGGCCAGCGTGCGCCAGCTGGACGCCTGCGACAGCACCCTGAGCGTTGATAAAGCGGGTTATGCGTTGCAACGGTTCGATCTGTTCGTCGTTCCACAGCCCGAGGTCTTCAGGAGTGATACGACCGTCCGGCGTCACCGCCATCGCTTCGGTGATGACCAGGCCGGCACCACCGACGGCACGGCTTCCCAGGTGAACCAGATGCCAGTCATTGGCCAGGCCATCGACACTGGAGTACTGGCACATCGGCGAGACTGCGATGCGGTTGCGAAGGGTCAATTGACGCAGGGTGTAGGGTTCAAGCAGCAGGCTCATGGCGACCTCTCGTAATGAAAATTCAGGTGTCCAGGCCCCGTTCATTCACAGAACAGGTTTGGCAGACTGTGTAGAGTCGACAACCCGGTAGGGAGAGGGGTTCCTGCTATCGTCAGCGTGGTGCGATATGCACCACCATCAATTGCACGGTTTCGTTACCGCGAAACTCGTTGAGGTCGAGTTTGTAGGCCAGCTCGACCCAGCGGATATTCGGATTGGGCCAGATATCGCGGTCGACGCCGAACGCAATGCCATCGAGTTTGACGCTGCCGCACTCGGTCTTGAGCACCATTTTCAAGTGACGCTCGCCCACTACCCGCTGCTCGACCAGCTGAAACACGCCATGGAACAAGGGCTCGGGGAAGTGCTGCCCCCAGGGACCGGCATTACGCAGGGCGCGGGCCAGTTCCAGATGAAACTCCTCGACCGCCAGGGAGCCGTCGGACAGCAGACGACCGGTCAGGTCCTGCTCATCGAGCTGACGACGCACCTCCTGGTCGAACGCGTCGGCAAACGCCGGGAAGTTCTCTTCAGGCAGCGAGAGGCCTGCCGCCATCGCGTGACCGCCGAACTTGCTGATCAGATGCGGATGACTGGCCGCCACGGCGTCCAGCGCATCGCGAATGTGAAACCCCGGTACCGAACGGGCCGAGCCTTTGAGCACGCCCTCCCCCGCGCTGGCGAACGCGATGGTGGGACGGTGGTAACGCTCCTTGAGACGCGAAGCGAGGATGCCGATGACACCCTGGTGCCATTCGGCATCGTACAGGCAGAGGCCGAACGGCATCGACTCCAGCGGCAGGTCCTTGAGCTGCGCGAGCGCTTCACGTTGCATGCCCTGCTCGATGGATTTGCGATCCTGATTCAACTCGTCCAGCTGCACGGCCATTTCCCGCGCCAGTGTCGGGTCGTCGCAGAGCAGGCATTCGATGCCCAGGCTCATGTCATCCAGACGCCCTGCCGCGTTCAGGCGTGGCCCGAGAATGAATCCCAGGTCGGTGGAGGTGATGCGCGCAGGTTCACGTCGTGCAACTTCCAGAATGGCGCGCAGCCCCGGTCGGGCACGCCCGGCACGGATACGCATCAGCCCCTGATGGACCAGAATGCGGTTGTTGGCATCCAGTGGTACCACATCGGCCACGCTGCCCAACGCAACCAGGTCCAGCAGCTCGCCCAGATTGGGCTGGGCACGCTGATTGCTCTCGAACCAGCCGGTCTCGCGCAGACGCGCACGCAAGGCCATCAGTACATAGAAAATGACCCCGACACCGGCCAGCGATTTGCTGGGAAAGGTACAGCCTGGCTGATTCGGGTTGACGATGGCGTCGGCGGCCGGAAGCTCGTGGCCGGGCAAATGGTGATCGGTTACCAGTACCTGCAGGCCTGCCGCCTTGGCCGCCGCCACGCCCTCGACGCTCGAGATGCCGTTATCCACGGTGATCAACAGCTGAGGTTCGCGCTGCAACGCCACTTCGACGATTTCCGGCGTCAGGCCGTAGCCGTATTCAAACCGGTTGGGCACCAGATAATCGACATGCGCCGCGCCCAGCAGACGCAGGCCCAGAACACCCACGGTGCTGGCGGTCGCGCCATCGGCGTCGAAATCGCCGACGATCAGCATGCGCTGACCTTCGCGCAGCGCAGTGACCAGCAGGTCTACTGCAGCATCGATACCCTTGAGTTGCTGATAGGGGATCAGCCGCGCCAGGCTTTTGTCCAGTTCGGCCTCGCAGGCCACACCGCGCGCTGCGTACAGACGAGTGAGCAAGGGCGGCAGGTCGCCAAGGAACGGCAAGGTGTCGGGCAAT
Source organism: Pseudomonas sp. PvP027 (assembly GCF_017833005.1). Taxonomy (NCBI): domain Bacteria; kingdom Pseudomonadati; phylum Pseudomonadota; class Gammaproteobacteria; order Pseudomonadales; family Pseudomonadaceae; genus Pseudomonas; species Pseudomonas sp. PvP027. The sequence goes on from NZ_JAFIBK010000001.1 coordinate 1,914,627, forward strand.
AGACGAGGTTCGATGCGCATGCGGGTCAGCTGATTCTCTTTGCAGTGTCGATGAATATGTTTTTCGATCGGAACCGGCGGCTGTCAGCCGCGCTCGCCCGCAAGCCATTGCAACTGGACTTCATGCTGGCCGCGGTCGTCAGTGACGAACACCGTCCCTTCACTGATCATCACATCCCACTTGATGACCCGCGGCATGTCCTTGGCCAGCACTTCCAGCACTTCCTGCGGGACGGCGGCGATATTTACGTTTTTCAGGTTCTTGATCGCCGGGATGACCTTGCCTTCCCAGACACGCAGGCTGCCGTAGGCCAGCAGGCTGGTGCGTTCGGTGCGGCGCGAACACCAGGTCAGTCGGTCGGCGTCCGGCTGGCCGACTTCGATCCAGTGCAGAACGCGGTCATCCAGGCTTTTTTCCCACAGAGCGGGCTCGTCCACATCAGACAGACCGCGACCGAACGACAACTGTTCGTTGTACCAGAAGGCATAGGCCAGCAGACGCACGGTCATGCGCTCTTCGGTTTCCGAAGGATGGCGGGCAATGGTCTGCTTGACGCTCTCGTACACGCCGCGATCAAGGTCGGTGAGATTGAGTTCGAATTTGTAAGTCGTGGACGGCTGGGCCATGAACGGGCTTCTAGAGTCTGGAGGGAAGACGGCAAGTCTACCCGATGCCGGGCCTGTGAACGAACTTGCTCGCGCAAGGGTGTGCTTGCCCCCCATTTGCAGGACGAACAAAAATCGATAGTTTGAAACAAATTTCTGATACATATCTGTGCTAAAGACGATCTGCAGCGAGCACCCGGCCGCCCTACCGGGGCAGCTGAATGTGACGCCACTGGCGCAGCGCAACTCAAAGAGCTGCCAACCCTACCTCAGACTGTTGAACCCTTTTCGAGGATGACACCCGCGAATGCCCCTTCCTGCCTCGTACTGTACAACGGCTCGATTGATGCTCGCCCTGTCGCTGGCTGCCATGCCGTGTGTCAGCCAGGCCAGGGAGACGCTGACCTGGCTGATGCGCGACATCCCTCCTTCGACGATTTTTTCCGGTTCCATGCGCGGGCAAGGAGCAATTGATCAGCTGATGCCCTTGCTGACCGCGCAAATGCCCGAATACGATCATGTGCTGATGCGGGTCAACCGCGCCAGGGCTCTGCAAATGCTGAGCGACGACACGTCTCTCAGTTGTGATCCCACCATGCTGTGGACGGCAGAAAGAGCCAGAACCCTGCTTTTTTCCATACCGATCGGCGCCATCCTCAGCAGCGGCCTGATTGTGCGCAAGGAGGAGATGCCGAAGTTCGCGCCCTACGTCGAGGACGGAAAAATCGACTTCGCGGCCTTGATGGCCAGCCGGACAATCAAATTGGGCATCGTTGCCGAACGCAGCTATGGAGAAATGATCGACCACACGCTGCACGACGTCGATGAAGATACCCTCGTGCCGCACTACGGTAACGATGCCGTCGGCAGTCTGGTGCAAATGGAGCGCCTGGGGCGTCTGCAAGCCTTTATCAGTTTCTGGCCGGAAGCACGCTATCAGGCCATGCAACAAGGCATAAGGCCGGAGGAACTGACCTTCTTGCCGATCAAGGGCAATCCTGCGTACCAGTTCGTCTACGTCAGTTGCAGCAACTCGCCCGAGGGCGAGCGGGCCATTGCACTGATCAACCGCGAGATGCGCGTGCTGCGCGAAACCAGCCTGATGGGCTTTTATGCGCAGTGGCTGGAGCCCGCGCAACGGGCCGGCTACCTGGAGGACGTCAAGGCACTGCTGGACAAGGAGTGACTGGACAAAAGAAACCCCGGGCAGAGGAGGACCTGCTCGGGGTAAACATGACCATTCCGGTCAGTACGTCAGCCTTTGATCACCGGAGCACAATGATCAAACCTGACGTAATGGATAGGAGTGCAGCAAACCCGTCAGGTTCCAATATCCTGAACGTCGGTTAAGCAACTGTTAAGCAAATGACGGAGTGCCAACAAATGTGCGGCTGGTTGCAGCATTGCGCATGGCAGCAATGACGCAGGGTTCGATTCGACCCTCGGCAACCATCAGATCGCGGCGCAAACCGTCTACCACGTCGGTGAGCTGACGCTTGTCGCTCAGTTGATCAGCGCCGAAGGCTCGCTCGATCACGCAGGTGCCCGCTTTGTCTTTCAGAGTCACCAGACGTTCGCCCCGAGAGCCGGCCGGGCCAATGCTGGCCTGATAGGGAGCCAGCGCTTCGCTTAGCAGTAAGCTGATATTTTCCATCCGGATCACCACTCAACAGTTTGAATGCAAAGGTGCTAACCAATGACCATCGGCGACAGCAGAAAGTTCTTTCTATCGCCAGATCGCAGCACCTGTCTGTCATTTCGAGCATGCCTGTTGAATGTGACAAGGAAAAAACCGTACGCCGATGACAACAGAATGTGAGCCTGTAGGAAGAATCCAACACAATTCCGCTACACGTCCTACAAGGTGCCTATGCTCTTGATCACTGCTTCAACTCACTGCATCGCGTGCAATACGCGTATAGCCTTTTTGACGGAGCCACCTCTTGAGCGATTCCGCTGATCGCCCGTTGCGGGTCATCGTGGCTGATGACCACCCTATTTTTCTCATCGGCCTGCGGGTCGTACTGGAACAGGACAATCTCGCCAGCGTCATCGCCGAGGCCTGCAATCCGGACGAACTGCTTCAGGTGCTCGAACGCCACGCCTGCGATGTGCTGGTGACTGACTTCATGATGCCCGTCGAACGGCAGAACGATGGCCTGCGTCTGCTGCAGCGCATTCGCCGGGACTTTCCGGCGCTGCCAGTGATCGTCGTGACTACCCTGAGCAATGCCGGGCTGTTTCAGTCCATGCTTGACCTGAATGTGCGGGGTCTGTTGAGCAAGGCCAGCCTTGCCGGGGAGCTTCCTGCTGCCATCCGCAGCGTCAGGCGCGGTGGGCTTTTTGTCGCTGAGTCCGTACGCAGGGTACTCAGAGAGGCTCGGCAGCACGGGCCTGATACGCCGCTGCCGTCAGAACGCCTGTCGCCGCGGGAACTGGAAGTGTTACGCCTGCTGTCGGCTGGCCACACGGTCGGCCAGATCGCGGCGCAACTCAATCGCAGCAAACAGACCGTCAGCGCTCAGAAAGTCGCCGCCATGCGCAAGCTCGGACTGGCCAATGATGCTGCCCTGTTCATTTATTTGCAGGAAAGCGGCATGTCCTGAGGCGAGTCGTCTTGCGAAACGGCTTGCAGATGGCAGCTATCACGCTCCGCCATCCAGCGCATGAACGCCGGCACCGGCATCGGACGGGCAATGAAATACCCCTGGATGGCGGGATCGCCCAACGCAAGCAGACTGTGGACGTCCTCAATCGTCTCGACACCTTCAACCACTACCGACATCGACAACCGCTGCGCCATGAGCAGGGCACCGGCCACCACCGCCGATTTACGCGCGTCGTCGGCCATGCCGCGCACGAACTCGGTCGGTATTTTCAGTTCGCTGAAAGGTAATTGCAGAAGCCGGTCGATATTCGAAGCGCCCATGCCAAAGTCATCGATAGACAACTTGCAACCCTGCATGCACAACCTCAACAGGCCTTCGAGCTGCCAGGTTTCCGGGCGGGCGGCGTCCTGCTCGAGAATTTCCAGGGTCAGCGCGGTTGCCGGTACGCCATGACGGGCGAGCGCTTGCGTGATCTGCTCGGCGAAATCCAGCTGTTGCAGCACTTGCGGGTCAATATTGACGGCAACCGACAGCGGTTCACCCTGCTCGCGCATGACCTGCGCAGAGAACTGCAGGGCCTGATCCAGGACCCGCCAGGTCAACGCAACCGTCAGCCCTTCAGCCTCGATGGCGTCGATGAACCGCCCGGGGGCCAGCAGGCCGTAAAGGGGATGCTGCCAGCGAACCAGCGCTTCGACACCCAGCAACTCGCCCTGCAGACTGACCTTGGGTTGAAAATAGGCGATCCATTGTTCGGCAATGGATGCCACGTCTATAGGTCCATTGCCTGTCGGGTCAAACAACTCAATGGCGGAAAGAGCTCCGAACACGCTGCCGGCAGATGCCTGCGGCACACAGTCTGAGCGGCCGGGCCCATATGCTTCGAGCAGCTCGTACAAGGCCACGGCGGAGGCAGGTTTCTGCATGTAGCCCAGAACGTTCAGGCCTTGGGCGAGCGCCAGCTGCGCGACCCCTTCCAGCACGCAGGCGGCGGAACAGCTGACAATGATCAACGCTCGCGCCAGACCGTTCTCGGCCATGAAGCGGATCAGTTCCAGACCATCGGGCCCTTCCATCTGCAAATCACAGATCGCGATGTCGACAGGACCGCGGCTTTGCAGGGAAAGCCTGGCAACCTCGACACTGTCGGCCGCCAGCACATCGAACACCTGATTGGCGTTGAGCATCTGATGCAGAGCCATCAGCTGAAAGGGATGATCTTCGAGAATCAGAACCTTGAGTGAGTGCACAATCACGCCTGCGGAGTCGGAGCCATCGGCCCGGGATAGCACTCACTGTAGCTCGTCCAGGGCACCCGCCCCATAGGACATGTCCTAAACCCGCCAGATCTTGTCCGCAGGGCTCAATCGCCTGGCACGGCAGTCTCGGGCACGACCACCAGTTGCAATTCGATATCGGCGCGCAGGCCGGTCATGGCCGCCTCCAGTGCCTGCCAGCGTTCAACCAGACTGGTCGCGCTCTGCAGCCGGACACTGTCATCCAGCGCGGCGCAGGCCTTGGCAAGCGGTACTGCGTCAACCAGACTCGCAGCGCCCTTGAGCCGATGCAGACAGGCGCCCAGCGTCTTCCAGTCATTGGCCGACACCGCAGGCTCCAGCAAAGCGTGTTCATGCCTCAGATTCTTCCATAGCTCGCCCAGCAACCGTTGCATCTGCTGCGGGTTGGCCTGAGTCATGGTTTGCAGCGTACCGATGTCGAACGTCGGCTCACGTACCCGATCCGCCAGCTCCTGAGCCAGACGCGCCAGTGACAGGGGCTTGATCAGCAGGCCGTCCATGCCAGCCTGCTCGCAACGTGCCGCCTCGTCGCTCATCGCGTTGGCGGTACACCCAATCACCGGGCAGCGCTGACGCTGCTCTTTTTCTTCAATCTGGCGAATGGCCTGGGTCAATGCGTAGCCGCTGATGCCCGGCATGTTGCAGTCGGTGATGACCGCATCGAACCCCCCTTCACACCAGCTCGAAAGCGCCGCCTTGCCGTCTTCGACAGCCGTTACCTGATGGCCAAGAAACTCCAGTTGTCCGGTCAGCACCAGACGATTGGCCGACATGTCATCGACCACCAGCAGGTGCAGGCTGCGCGTATCGACAGGCGCATCCAGAACATCCTCGGTTGGCGACACCGGCTCGTTCAGCCTGGTCAACGGCAAGTCGACAGTGATCAGTGTCCCCTGCCCCGGCTCGCTATGCAGACTGATATCGCCCTTCATCAATTCCACCAACTGCCGGGTAATACTCAGCCCCAGCCCGCTCCCTCCATAGTGTGCGGCCGTGTCGTCGCTTGCCTGAGTGAAGGGTTGAAATACATGCTGCTGACGCTCCGGCTCGATACCTTCGCCACTGTCCTGAATACTGATACGCACGCGCGTAGAGCCGGATGATTCACTGGTCACATCGACCTTCACGACCACCGCCCCTTGCCGGGTGAACTTCAACGCGTTACCCAGCACGTTGTGCAACACCTGACGCAACCTCATCGGGTCAAGCCAGTAGTCGCCTCGCGCCTGCGCGGAAAACTCCATGCGCAGCTCGACAGACTTCTCCCGGGCCTGCGCGGAAAACAGTTCGATCACGCCGTCGAAAAGGTCGTGCAAGGGGGTGATGGCCAGTGACAACTGCAGACTGCCCGCTTCGATTCTGGCCAGATCAAGACTCTCACCGATCAGCGCTACCAGCTCCGTAGCCGAACGGTACGCCACCTGCAGGCCATGCGAGGGGGTCTCTCCACGGCGCAAAGTATGTTCGCGCTCCAGCTCCAGCAGGCCGATGATTGCCCCCATCGGCGTGCGAATTTCATGGCTCATGCTGGCCAGAAAAGCGCTTTTCGCTTCGTTGGCCTGAGCGGCCATGCGCATGGCGTTCTGAAGTTGCTGTTCCAGTTGCTTGCGCTCGGTGATGTCGATCCAGCCCCCGAGCAGCCCCTGCAACTGCCCGTCGGCGGCGAAGAACGGCACCGTCCATTGCCAGACATCCATACGTTTGCCGGGCAGTTCGAGGGTGCGATCGGAAAAGACCGGCTGATGGTCCTTCAGCAGATTAAGGTAATCGGTGTGCATCTGCTCGGCCAAGGCACGCGGAATCAGATTGACATCTGTGAGGCGTCGGCCATTCATCTGTTCGAAGCTGATGCCCAGACTCTGCTCATAGCTACGGTTGCAGGAAATCAGTCGCCCTTTGAGGTCGCGCACGTAAATAGGATTGGGGATACCGTCGAGCAAAGCGTGTTTGAACGCGAGTTGATCATTGAGCTGCCTTTGCGCCTTTTGACGCTGACGAATCTGCACCTTGAGACGACTGCTCCAGGCCAGCGACACCAGTCCGGCCAGCAGCGCCAGGGATACCACCCAGAATACCCACTGTGGTATGCGCCCCCAAAGGGATGGCTGAGGCAGCGCCGAGCCCAGCCACCGCATACGGATCGAGCGCAACTCGGCCACCGGAAACTCTTCCAGTGCCTTGTTCAGAATACCCAGGAGTTCGGGCTGGGTCTTGATCACTGAAAACCTGTCTGGCGACCACTGTCCTTCGACACTGCGGGCAACCTTCAGCCGTCCGGACGGAAACAGATAGGCGCCCACTTCATTCTGGATGGTCGCGTCAGCAGCGCCGCTTTCCACCAGCGCACGGGCCTGATCATAGGTGTCTACCAACCGCAACTGGATCGTGGGGTGCTCGCGCCTGATCATGTCCTCGAGCGCATGCCTGGCAGGCAGTGCCAGTACTTTCCCGGACAGGCTGTCGAGCGATATGTGCGACGATTGGTCGGAGCGCACCACAAACATCCAGCTATTGCCGCCGAACGAATAGGTAAAATCCAGAAACCGTCGGCGCTCGGTGTTTTCCGCGAGCGTCGTGTTCGTGTCGAACTGACCCGCGCGCAGCACGTCGATAGCCTGCTGCGTGGAAGGTAATTCCTGATGAACGAACTGCAGGCCGGTCATGCGTGAGATGCGTGATAGCACATCAGCGTTCAACCCTACCCAGTGGCCATTATTGTCCTTGTAGATATACGGAGGGTGCTGGACCGTGGCGATGGTCACACTCGGGTGCTTGAGCAACCAGCCCCGCTCGGCACTGGTGAGGCGAATCCGCTGCCCTTCAACATCAGCGCCCAGGCCCATGGTCCAGCGACCGAACACTTCACGACCGGTCGACGGGGCAATGCTGTCCAGGGCCCGATTGATCAGGGCCAGCAAGCGGCGCTCGTCATCACGTACCGCAAAGGAAAACCCCACCGGGGGCAACCGACTTTCGAATTTGATCTGCAGACCGAGATAGGGACGCAGGGCGGTATAGGCACGGACAATGACTTCGTTGCCGATGAACACATCCACTTCACCCTGACTCAGGGCTTCCAGGGCACTGTAAAGGTTGGGCGCAATAATGATCTGGCTGTCAGGATAAACACTGTGCAGCACGTCCGAATCGGCATAGCCATCAAGCAGCACGACGCTCTTGCCGGCCAGGCCCGACGAAGGTCCCAGGTCGTTGCCACGGCCAACGACTACCGATCGATCGGGCATGTATTCGGTTGAGAAGGACAGACCTTTCACACCCCGTTCGAAACCATTGGCACTGGTCAGCAGATCTATCTTGCCGTCGCGCAGCGCTTCGATAGCCTCATCACGCTTGGCATACCCGGTAACCTGCACCGGGAGGTTCAACTGGTCGCTGACCAGCCCCAGGTAGTCGGCACTGATGCCCTGATAACGGTTACGGTCACTGGTGATATCAATTGGCTCGTAGTCGGCAATCGCAATGCCCACCCGAAGGACCTTGCGCTGCTCCAGCCAGGCCCGATCCTGATCTGCGAGACTAAGATCCTCCGAAGCCACGAACGGGGCTGTCAGTGAAAACGGCAAGCTCTGCGCCGCATTGGCTACCCCGGCAAAGACCAGCGCCAGCAATACCCATACCCTGCGCCACGCGCGGCCTCTCGATGTGCTGCCTGCCTCCCTGACTACGCTTTGCATACTTGCCTGCTTCACTACGAATGACCCGACTCTATGGTTCGAAAAACCAGCGAAGTTTGGCACGTAGAAACAGAAAGGCCCGCCAAGTGGCGGGCCTAAAGTTGTTACACGACGCTTCGATCAGAGCGGCTTGCCGCGATTGCCGTGCTGGCTGACAAACGCCTGTATGGCTTTCAGGTCGTTTGGCAGAACAGTACAGCGCTCGTCCCGCTCGAACAAATCAGACAAATGTGCAGGTAGCTCAAGCGCTTTTCCTACACCGGCCTTCTCCACCGCTTCCGGAAACTTGACCGGATGCGCCGTGCCCAGAATCACCATCGGCGTGTCCAGACTGCGTCGGCATTCGCGGGCAGCCTTCACCCCGATAGCGGTATGCGGGTCGAGCAACTCGCCGGTACTGGCGAACACTTCGGTGATGGTGGTGCAGGTGTCTTCGTCGCTGACCGCCAGCGAATCGAACAGTTTGCGGGTCTCGGTCCAGCGCTCTTCTTCGACGCTGAAGCCGCCACCCTGGCGGAACGTGCTCATCAACTCGGCAATGGCAGCGCCGTTGCGACCGTGCATATCGAACAGCAGACGCTCGAAGTTGGACGACACCATGATGTCCATGGAAGGCGACAGCGTGGCGTGCAGGGTCTCCTTGACGTACTGATTGCCGCTCATGAAGCGGTGCAGGATATCGTTGCGATTGGTGGCAACGATCAACTGGTTGATCGGCAGCCCCATGTTGCGCGCCAGGTAACCGGCGAAGATATCGCCAAAATTACCGGTCGGCACCGAGAACGACACCGAACGCGCAGGCCCACCCAATTGCAGTGCTGCATGGAAGTAGTAAACGATCTGAGCCATGATCCGCGCCCAGTTGATCGAGTTGACCGCGACCAGACGCGTGCCCTTCAGGAAGCTTTGATCGGCGAAGCTGTCCTTGACCATTTCCTGGCAGTCGTCGAAGTTGCCTTCGACGGCGATGTTATGAATGTTGTCGCCGAAGATAGTGGTCATCTGCCGACGCTGTACATCCGATACCCGATTGTTCGGATGCAGGATGAAGATATCGACGTTGTCGCAGCGACGGCAGCCTTCGATGGCCGCAGAACCGGTGTCGCCCGAAGTCGCGCCGATGATCACGACACGCTCGCCGCGCTTGGCCAGTACGTAGTCCAGCAGACGACCAAGCAGTTGCAGTGCGAAGTCCTTGAAAGCCAGCGTCGGACCATGGAACAGTTCGAGCACCCACTCGTTGCCGTGGAGCTGGCGCAGCGGCGCAACAGCGCTGTGGGCAAACACGCCGTAGGTCTCTTCGAGAATCTTTTTGAAGTCGGCATCCGGGATGCTGCCAGCCACGAAGGGGCGCATCACCCGGAAGGCGAGTTCGTGATAAGGCAGACCTGCCCAGGAAGCGATCTCTTCCTGCGTGAAGCGTGGCAGGTTTTCCGGCACATAGAGGCCGCCATCGCTGGCCAGACCAGTCAACAGCACGTCTTCGAAATTCAGGGCCGGCGCCTGGCCGCGAGTACTGATATAGCGCATGGGATCAAACCTTTGGTCTGGGCTGAAAGCCAGGGCCCTCAGGCTGCAAAATCGAAACGATCGGCTTGCAGCCTGGAGCTGACAGCTTGCAGTTGATGTTAATTAAGGTGCTCGACGCGAATACGAACCACCGGTCCCACTACGTCATGCAGGGCTTCCAGGGCTTGAATGGCGTCATTGATACGCTGCTCCACTACCCGGTGAGTCAACAGAATCATCGGTACCAGGCCATCGTGTTCCTCGACTTCCTTTTGCATGATCGATTCGATGTTGATGCCACGCTCGGACAGGATGCTCGCGACCTGAGCCAGCACGCCCGGATGATCCTTGGCCTGAATGCGCAGGTAGTAGGCGCTCTCGCAGGCTTCGATCGGCAGGATCGGATGGGCGGACAGCGAATCGGGCTGGAAGGCCAGGTGAGGCACACGGTTTTCCGGGTCAGAGGTCATGGCACGGACCACATCGACCAGATCGGCCACCACGGAGGACGCGGTAGGCTCCATGCCGGCACCCGCGCCGTAGAACAGCGTCGAACCGGAGGCGTCGCCATTGACCATCACGGCATTCATGACGCCATTGACGTTGGCGATCAGGCGATCGGCCGGGATCAGCGTCGGGTGTACGCGCAGTTCGATACCCTGAGCAGTGCTGCGTGCAACGCCCAGATGCTTGATGCGATAGCCCAGCGCTTCGGCATAGTTGACGTCTGCAGTCGTCAGTTTGGTGATGCCTTCGGTGTAGGCCTTGTCGAACTGCAGCGGAATGCCGAAGGCTATGGAGGCAAGGATGGTCAGCTTGTGCGCCGCATCGATCCCTTCGACGTCGAAGGTCGGATCGGCTTCGGCATAACCCAGGGCCTGAGCCTCGGCCAGAACATCCGCAAAGGTGCGGCCCTTCTCGCGCATTTCGGTGAGGATGAAGTTGCCAGTGCCGTTGATGATGCCGGCAACCCAATTGATACGGTTCGCCGACAGGCCTTCACGAATGGCCTTGATGACCGGGATACCGCCGGCGACAGCCGCTTCGAAAGCGACGATCACGCCCTTCTCGCGTGCCTTGGCGAAAATTTCGTTGCCGTGAACGGCTATCAGCGCCTTGTTGGCGGTTACCACATGCTTGCCGTGTTCAATGGCCTTGAGCACCAGTTCGCGGGCAATGGTGTAACCACCGATCAGTTCTACGACGATGTCGATCTCAGGGTTGGTCGCAACGGCGAATACATCGCTGGTGGTCGGCGTACCGGTAATCTGGCAATTGGGGTTTGGTGTACGAACCGCAATTTGCGCGACTTCGATTCCACGCCCGGCACGGCGGGCAATCTCCTCGGCGTTACGCTGAAGTACGTTGAAAGTACCGCCACCGACAGTACCCAGCCCACATATGCCTACTTTGACCGGTTTCACTGATGAACTCCCCGAAAAACAGCCGAACCTGAATCGGCTGTGGAAAAACGGCCGCATGGCGCCATGCGGCTGAAAATTTGACGACCCGCCGGACACGTGCACCCTGCATGCACAAGGCGCACCCGATACACCGGCTTACTTGGCGCTCAAGGCCAGCTTGGCAACCTGCGCTGCTGGCTGATAACCCGGAATCACCTGACCGTCGGCCAGGACAATGGCAGGCGTGCCGTTGACGCCGATCGACTGGCCAAGCTCGTATTGCTTGCTGACCGGATTGTCGCATTTGGCGGCCTTGATGTCCTTGCCATCGACCATGCGGTCCATCGCGCCTTTGCGGTCCTTGGAGCACCAGACGGCCTGCAACTGCTCGTCACCCGGAGAGCCAAGCCCCTGACGCGGGAAGGCCAGGTAACGGACTTCGACACCCATCTTGTTCAACTGAGCGACTTCCTGATGCAGCTTGTGGCAATACGGGCAGGTGGTGTCGGTGAATACCGTGATGTGAGACTTGGTCTCGCCCACCGCCGGATAGATCACCATCTCGGAAGCAGGAATGGCATTGATGGTCTTGGAAATGGCCAGACGCTCGGTCTTCTCGGTCAGGTTGACCGGCTTGCCGTTCTGCACCTGAAACAGATAGCCCTGAACCACGAATTGACCGTCGGCACTGGCGTAAAGGACGCGGCCACCCTTGAGCTTCACTTCGTAGAGGCCATTGAGGGGGCTCGGCGAGATGCTCTCGACCGGCAGCTGCAATTCCAGCGAGTCGAGGGTCTTGCGGATAGCCTGATCGGGGGCTGCATCAGCCAGGGCAGACATACTGAAGGTGCCGGCCAGCATTAAAGCGGCGGCAGCGAAAATCTGTGGCAAACGCATGAAAACTCCTATGACGGCGGACAGGCTGGCGACTGTCGAAAAAGGAGCGCCAGCCTTGATAGGCGAAACCGGCAAAGCCTACCACATAAGCCTCGCGGGGCCGACTCGGAGCGACGTAAGAAGCTTCGCAAAATGCGTCGTGAATCAGCCGCGCGGATGGTGCCTGGCGTGCATTTCCTGCAACCGCGCACGCGCAACGTGGGTGTAGATCTGCGTGGTGGAAAGATCACTGTGCCCCAGCAGCATCTGCACCACGCGCAAATCAGCCCCGTGATTGAGCAGATGGGTGGCGAAGGCATGGCGCAGGGTGTGCGGTGACAGGGATTTGCCGATGCCCGCAACCGTTGCCTGATGCTTGATGCGGTGCCAGAAAGTCTGCCGGGTCATCTGATCGCCGCGCGTGCTGGGGAACAGCACGTCGCTGGGTTTTCCGCCAAGCAACTCGTCGCGGGCACCGCGCAGGTAGCGCTCGACCCAGACGATGGACTCCTCTCCCATAGGCACCAGCCGCTCCTTGCTGCCTTTGCCCATCACGCGCAGCACGCCCTGACGCAGATTGACCTGCTCCAGGGTCAGGCTGATCAATTCGGTCACACGCAAACCGCAGGCATACAGCACTTCAAGCATGGCGCGGTCACGCTCGCCGATGGGCTCGCTCAGGTCGGGAGCAGCAAGTAATGCTTCGACGTCAGCTTCGGAAAGCGATTTGGGCAGCGGTTTGCCTAATTGAGGCATGTCGATCTGCAGGGTAGGATCGACAGAGATCAGCTTCTCGCGCAACAGATAGCGGTAGAAACCACGTGCGCCAGACAGGAAACGCGCCGTGGAGCGCGGCTTGTAGGCATTTTCAACGCGCCACGCAAGATGATCGAGAATGACTTCACGCCCGGCACTGATCAGGTCAACGTTGCGCTCCTGCAGCCAGCCGTGGAACAGCGCCAGATCACTGCGGTAAGAATCCCGGGTGTTGTCGGACAGCCCCTTCTCGAGCCAGAGCGCATCCAGAAACTGGTCAATCAAAGGGTGGTCGATGGCAGCCATGTTTACTCAGTGCGTGGGTCGGTAGACAAGGGATGAATCATCAAACAGCAGGCAGCAAAAAGGCAGCCCTGAGGCTGCCTTTTTTATGCATCGAAAAACTGTATCAGGACAGTTTTTCCTTGATGCGCGCTGCTTTACCGGACAGGTCACGCAGGTAGTACAGTTTGGCCTTGCGAACGTCACCGCGACGTTTCACAGCCATGCTGTCGATTTGCGGGCTGTAAGTCTGGAAAGTACGCTCAACGCCAACACCGTTGGAGATTTTACGAACAGTGAAAGCACTGTTCACGCCACGGTTACGCTTGGCAATTACAACGCCTTCGAATGCTTGCAGACGAGCGCGGTCGCCTTCCTTCACTTTAACCTGGACGACAATGGTGTCGCCTGGTGCAAAGGTAGGGATCTCTTTGGTCATCTGCTCTGCTTCGAGGGCAAGAATGATTTTGTTAGTCATGCTGGTGCTCCTAAGGTAATCCGTCTGGATCGACCATCGATACGTTAACTATCGTCCCGCTCGCGGATGTATTCCGCCAGCAGCTTCTTCTCTTCTCCAGAAAGCGAGCGGCTTTCCAGAAGATCAGCGCGTCGTTCATAGGTCCGCCCAAGGGACTGCTGTAAACGCCAACGCCGGATGTGCGCGTGATTGCCACTTAGCAACACGTCGGGAACACGCTGATCCGCATACACCTCAGGTCGGGTGTAATGCGGGCAATCCAGCAGACCGTCCGTGAAGGAATCTTCCTCCGCGGAGTCCACATGCCCTAAAGCTCCAGGCAGCAGCCGCGTAACCGCGTCAATCAGGACCATAGCCGGCAGCTCGCCACCGGAAAGAACATAGTCACCAATCGACCACTCTTCATCGACATGAGCATCAATAAAACGCTCGTCAATGCCTTCATAACGACCGGCGATGAGGATAATCGCTTCCTCCTGCGCCAGTTCGCGTACCGCAGACTGATTAAGCTTGCGGCCTTGTGGCGACAGGTAAATCACCTTCGCCGCATCCCCTGCCGCTTGCCTGGCCTGAACCAGAGCATCTTCAAGGGGCTTGATCTTCATCACCATGCCCGGACCACCGCCAAATGGGCGATCATCCACAGTGTGATGGCGATCAGTGGTGTAATCCCGCGGATTCCAACAAGTCAGCTGCAACAGCCCTTGTTTCACCGCACGGCTGGTAATGCCGTATTCGCTGATGGCGGAAAACATCTCGGGAAACAGACTGATGACTTCTATGCGCAGGCTGGCCATGGCATTCAGAAGTCCGCGTCCCAATCCACCTTCATCTCGCCAGCAGCCATATCGATTGCCAACACGCATTGCTCCGTATAGGGCAACAGGCGTTCGCGATCATCCAGGCTACCCGCGCAGGGCTTTACAACCATTACATCGTTCGAACCGGTTTCGAGCAGGTGATCGATTTTCCCGAGCAGTTGCCCAAGTTGGTCGATGACCTTGAGGCCTTCAAGCTGGTACCAGTAGTACTCGCCATCGTCCAGATCAGGGAACAGGTTACGCGGCACGCAGATTTCGTAACCGGACAGAAGACGTGCTTCTTCACGATCATCGAGACCCTTGAGCTTTGTGACCAGAAACTTGCTTTGCAAGCGTCCGCTGACCAGCTCCACCTGTTTATCAACGCTGCCTTCGCGCCGAAGCGTCCAGGTTTTGTAGTCCAACAGGTTTCCAATCGGATCAGTAAAGGAATAAACCTTCACTTCGCCGCGAACGCCATGAACCGAGTAAATCTTGCCAATGACGATCAGATCGTCGGCAGATGCAGGCGTCGCGTTCATAAGACTCAGGCCGCGGCCTTGGTCTTGTTGTGCTCTTTAAGCAGCTGGGCAACGCGCTCGGAAGTTTGTGCACCCACGCTCAACCAGTAGTTGACGCGTTCTTCGTTAACGGACAGACGGATTTCCTGACCACGGGCAACCGGGTTGAAGAAACCAACCTGTTCCTTGTGGGAACCGTCACGAGCGTTGCGGCTGTCGGTTACGGTCAGGTGGTAAAACGGGCGCTTTTTGGAGCCGCCAAGGGCAAGACGGATGGTTAGCATTGAACATCGTTCCTGTAGTCGGTGCTGCAAATCTAAGATGCACAGCGGGCATAGGTGCCCGAAAGGCCGCATATTCTAAGGAATATCCCGACTTTTGCAAATGTCTTTTTCCGGCGCCTATCGGCATGCCATCCAGATTTGCGAGGGAGCTGTCGGTATGACAGCCGGCAAAAGCCCGCATAGCGCGGGCTGACTGGGGGTCACCCCCCAGATGGGAAGCGTGCAAAGCCTCTTGCACGCGACGCAATTACATTTTTGGCATGCCGCCGCCGGGGAACATTCCACCCATGCCGCGCATCATTTTGGCCATTCCGCCCTTGGCGGAGAATTTCTTCATCATCTTCTGCATCTGTTTGTGCTGCTTGATCAGACGCCCGATGTCCTGAACCTGAGTGCCCGACCCCATTGCAATGCGGCGCTTGCGCGAGCCACTGACCAGATCCGGATCACGACGCTCGGCAGGGGTCATCGAGTTGATGATGGCTTCCATCTGCTTGAACTGCTTTTCCGCCGCGCCCTGGGCATTGCCCATCTGTGACAGGTTGACGCCGCCGATGCTCGGCAGTTTGTCCATGAGGCCACCAAGGCCACCCATGTTCTTCATCTGCTGCAGCTGGTCGCGGAAGTCTTCGAGATCGAAGCCCTTGCCCTTCTTGAGCTTTTTCGCCAGCTTGTCGGCCTTGTCCTTGTCGAGGGTCTGTTCGGCCTGCTCGATAAGGCTGAGCACATCGCCCATACCGAGGATGCGTGACGCGATGCGGTCCGGGTGAAACGGCTCCAGCGCTTCGCTCTTCTCGCCCATACCGATGAACTTGATCGGCTTGCCGGTAATGGCACGCACCGACAGAGCCGCACCACCGCGCGCATCGCCGTCGACCTTGGTGAGGATCACGCCGGTCAGCGGCAATGCGTCACCGAAGGCCTTGGCGGTGTTGGCCGCATCCTGACCGGTCATGGCATCGACCACGAACAGCGTCTCGGCCGGCTTGACCGCCGCATGCAGCGCCTGGATCTCGCCCATCATCTCGACATCGACGTGCAAACGACCGGCGGTATCGACGATGACCACGTCGATGAACTTGAGCTTTGCTTCTTTAATGGCAGCCTGGGCGATGTCCACCGGCTTCTGGCTGATGTCGGAGGCGAAGAACGTCACACCGATGTCATTGGCCAGGGTTTCGAGCTGCTTGATGGCCGCGGGACGATAGACGTCGACCGATACCACCATCACGGTTTTCTTCTTGCGCTCTTTAAGGAAGCGCGCCAGCTTGCCGGCAGTGGTGGTCTTGCCCGCACCCTGCAAGCCCGCCATCAGGATGACGGCAGGCGGCGTGACATTGAGTACCAGGTCTTCGTTGGCAGCGCCCATCAGGCTTTCGAGTTCTGCCTGGACGATCTTCACGAACGCCTGACCTGGCGTCAGGCTGCGCGACACCTCGGTGCCGACAGCGCGCTCCTTGACGTTGTTGACGAAGTCTTTGACCACCGGCAAGGCGACGTCGGCTTCGAGCAACGCCATACGCACTTCGCGCAAGGTATCTTTGATGTTGTCCTCGTTCAGCTTGGCCTTGCCAGTAACATGGCGCAGCGTCTGCGAGAGGCGGTCAGTCAGATTTTCAAACATGCGCGATCCTTTCAGGCTCTCGTCGAACCCCGGTTGATGCGGCCCGGCCCGTAATGCAGAAATGGCGCTCGGCGAGCCTGCGGCTTGAGCAGGTCGCGGATTATAGCGAAGACTCCGTCGCACGGACACCACGCAGACTGCTTCTGTGGTCTTTCGTGATTTACCGGTTCTATGCCAAACTCAGCGTCTTTTCAGGCCCGTCCATCAGGATCTATGTCCCCTTTGCCACCCAGCCTGCTTCCCAGCCTCGCCGCCGCCATCATTTATGCCGCTGCGACCGTCTATCAGAGCCTGCGTCTGAGCCAGGCCATCAAGCCCGACAAGCGGCTGCTTTGCCTGCTCGGTACGCTGGCGGTCATCGCCCATGCCATCGGTCTGTTTTCCCAACTGACGCACTCGGTCGGCCTTGGCCTGGACTTTTTCAACTCCGCCAGCCTTATCGCGGCTTCGGTGATCGTCGTCACCCTGATCGCCACGTCGCGCATCCCGGTGGAAAACCTGCTGGTGCTGCTGTTCCCTCTGGGAATGGTCACCGTATTGCTCGCCCAGTTCGCCCCTAGCGGGACTGTGCAGCCCATCATGGAAGAGCCCGGCATTCTCAGCCATATCCTGCTGTCGCTGCTGGCGTACGGGATGTTCACCATCGCCGCATTCCAGGCGCTTTTGCTGCTTTTGCAGGACTACCGGCTCAAGCACAAGCACCCTTCCGGGCTGATCAAGAACTTCCCGCCGTTGCAAACAATGGAAAGCCTGCTGTTCGGCTTCCTGTGGGCTGGCTGGTCATTGCTTTCGCTGTCGCTGATTTCCGGATGGCTGTTCGTCGAAAACCTGTTTGCCCAGCATCTGGTACACAAGACCCTGCTGGCCTGTCTGGCCTGGATAGTGTTCAGTGTGCTGCTGTGGGGGCGTAACCGCCTTGGATGGCGCGGTCACAAGGCCATTCGCTGGACCCTGGGCGGTTTCTGCCTGCTGATGCTCGCCTATTTCGGCAGCAAGCTGGTACGCGAATTCATCCTGCACATCTGACGGGCCCTGATCATGGATAATCTGCCCCTGGGCCCATTGCTCGGTGTCCTCGCCCTCCTCCTGCTTTGGGCCGGCCTGCTGACCGCAGTCGAAGCCGCTCATCATCAGGTCAAGGCGATGCGCGCCGCCAGCCGCCCGGAAAAATCGGCGCCACTCCCCGAGCTGGCGTTCAACCTGAACAGCCTGATTCTGGGCAATACGCTGATCAGGGTACTGATCACCGTCATCGCGACACTTATTGCCGCCAATTACTGGTTCTACAACGGCCCGACCGTGGCCTGGCTCGCAACCGTGAGCATCATGCTGGTGTTCGCCGAATACATGCCCCGTCGCCTGGCGAACCGCCATCCTGTCTCGACACTGCTGCTGGGCAACGGCGTACTGCGCATTCCGATGAAGATCGTCTGGCCGCTGGCCTACGTGTTCAATGTCCTGGCCAAGACACTGCTGCGTCCCTTCCTGTCACGCGCCGTACAGCAGCAGGATCAGGCTTTCGAGGACGACACGCAAAATACCCCGCGCAACGACGCTGCCCAGGAATATTCTCCACGCGCCAGCGTGCTGTCAGGCATTCGTGCGCTGGACAGCATTACGGTCAATGACATTCTGATCCCGCGCAACGAAGTGGATGGCGTCAATCTTGATGACCCCATGGAAATGATCATCGAACGCCTGATCATTTCACGGCACACGCGCCTGCCGGTCTATCACAACGACATCAATCAGGTGCAAGGCGTCATCAATACCCGCGACATCAGCCACCTGCTGCCCAAGGGCACCTTGACCAAGGAGCAGTTGCTGGCGGTCTGCTACGAGCCTTATTTCGTGCCGGAAAGCACCCCGTTGCAGTTGCAGTTGCTGAATTTCCACAAACAGCAACGGCGTCTCGGCGTGGTGGTCGATGAATACGGTGAAGTGCTGGGCATCGTCACCCTCGAGGATATTCTCGAAGAGATTGTCGGCGAGTTCGAAAGCGAGCAGCGGCTGGATAACCCGCACGTCAAACAACAGGAGGACGGGCGTCTCGAAGTCGAAGGCGCAGCGTCCATCCGCGATTTGAACAAGAGCCTCGGCTGGCACCTGCCGTCAGACGGTCCGAAAACCGTCAACGGCCTGGTTACCGAAGCGCTGGAGACCATCCCGGATGCTCCGGTCTGCTTGAAAATAGGGCCTTACCGGCTGGAAATCCTCGAGACCGAGGACAACCGCGTCAAACGTGTGGCCATGTGGCAGAACACGCTGGTGCGCACCTTCAAATAGCTGTCTGCCTTTAAATAGATCGCTGCACCGCCCTTGCCTCCCGGTCCATTCGGGTTACTCTGCTCGACGCTGCACCCACAATCACAATAAATGCATGCTTGCCGGAACTCTGTTCTTGCCGACCGGCAAGTCGACTGTCAGGAAATCCGCATGACCAGCACCCCGCTCTCTCGCGAAGATCACGACACCTACACAAAACCGGTGAACTCGACGACCCGCGTCGCCACGGCCAGCTTCATCGGCACGGCCATCGAGTTCTACGACTTTTACGTTTATGCGACCGCCGCCGCCCTGGTGATCGGTCCGGTATTTTTTCCACAGACGTCGGGCACTGCACAGATGCTGTCGTCATTTCTGACCTTCGGCATCGCCTTTCTCGCTCGCCCTCTGGGGTCGGCGCTGTTCGGTCACTTTGGCGACCGGATCGGGCGCAAGTCGACGCTGGTGGCCTCGCTGCTGTTGATGGGAATCTGCACCACGCTGATCGGCGTATTGCCCGGTTACGCGACCATCGGGGCATGGGCGCCGATTCTGTTGTGCGTGCTGCGCTTCGGTCAGGGGCTTGGCCTGGGGGGCGAATGGGGTGGCGCGGCGCTGCTGGCGACCGAGAATGCCCCGAAAGGCAAACGCGCCTGGTTCGGTATGTTTCCGCAACTCGGCCCCTCAATCGGCTTTCTCGCCGCCAACGGTCTGTTTCTGGCGCTGGCCATGACCCTCGATGACGAGCAGTTCCGTTCATGGGGCTGGCGGATTCCCTTCCTGCTCAGCACCGTACTGGTCATGGTCGGGCTGTACGTGCGCCTTAAACTGGAAGAGACACCCGTGTTCGCCAAGGCCATGGCTCGCCACCAACGGGTCAGCCTGCCAATCGTGGAGACCTTCAGCCAGCACTGGAAACCCATGCTGCTCGGTGCGGCGTCGATGGTGGTCTGCTACGCGCTGTTTTATATCTCGACGGTGTTTTCGTTGAGCTACGGCGTGGCCACGCTGGGCTATACCCGTGAAACGTTCCTGGGGCTGTTGTGCTTTGCGGTGCTGTTCATGGCGGCGGCCACACCACTGGCCGCATTGGCGAGCGATCGCTTCGGGCGCAAGCCGGTATTGATTGCGGGTGGCGTGCTGGCGATCCTGTCAGGCTTCACCATGGAGCCGCTGTTGACCCACGGCAGCACCTGGGCTGTGGCGCTGTTTCTGTGCATCGAATTGTTTCTGATGGGCATCACGTTCGCCCCGATGGGCGCGCTGCTACCGGAGCTGTTCCCGACACAGGTGCGCTACACCGGCGCATCGGCGGCCTACAACCTGGGCGGAATCGTCGGAGCGTCGGTTGCCCCCTTCTTCGCCCAGAAACTGGTGGCGATGGGTGGCCTGAGCTGGGTTGGCGGGTATGTGTCTGCAGCAGCGCTGATCAGCGTGCTGGCGGTGTTGAGCCTGAAGGAGACGCGGGACAGCGAACTTTAGGCTGGAAGTCCTGTTGAGTGCAGGCGACAAGAAATACGCGCAGCGTTGTTTCTTGCCGCCTGCGGCCTGAGCCTTACAACTTGACGGTTACTGCCTGCGAGGCACGAGTGGCCTTGGCACGGGCGGCTTCGATGGACTCGTCACGCGCCAGGGCAACGCCCATGCGGCGCTGACCGTTGACTTCCGGCTTGCCGAACAGACGCAATGCCGTGTCAGGCTCGGCCAGCGCGGCGCCGAGGTTGGCGAACGCGGTTTGCGTGGACTGGCCTTCGACCAGAATCACTGCCGAAGCCGAAGGGCCGAACTGGCGAATCAACGGAATCGGCAGGCCCAGAATTGCGCGCGCATGCAGGGCAAACTGGGACAGGTCCTGAGAAATCAGGGTCACCAGACCGGTGTCGTGCGGGCGCGGTGAGACTTCGCTGAACCACACCTGATCGCCCTTGATGAACAATTCAACGCCAAACATCCCGCGCCCACCCAATGCCTCGGTCACCGCCTTGGCAACGCGCTCGGACTCTGCCAGCGCAACCGGGCTCATGGCCTGCGGCTGCCAGGATTCCTGATAGTCGCCCTTTTCCTGACGATGCCCAACCGGCGCACAGAACGTGGTGCCACCGATGTGACGCACGGTCAGCAGGGTGATTTCGTAATCGAAGTCGATGAAACCTTCGACGATGACGCGCCCCTTGCCAGCACGACCGCCCTCTTGCGCGTAGTCCCAGGCTTTCTGTACGTCATCGGTGCTCTTGAGCAGGCTCTGCCCTTTGCCCGAAGAACTCATGACCGGCTTGACCACACACGGGAAACCCAGGTCTTCGACCGCCTTGCTGTAAGCCTCGAAGGTGTCGGCAAAGTGGTAGGGCGAGGTCGGCAGCTTCAGTTCTTCGGCGGCCAGACGACGAATGCCTTCGCGGTTCATGGTCAGCTGCGCGGCGCGTGCGGTCGGGATCACGGTGAAGCCTTCGGCCTCAAGCTCGACCAGCGTCGCGGTGGCGATGGCTTCGATTTCCGGAACGATGAAATCCGGCTTCTCGGCCTCGATGACTGCGCGCAGTGCCGCACCGTCGAGCATGTTGATCACATGGCTGCGATGCGCGACCTGCATGGCCGGAGCGTTCTCGTAGCGGTCAACAGCGATCACTTCAACGCCAAGGCGCTGCAGCTCGATCACGACTTCCTTGCCCAGTTCGCCGCTACCGCAGAACAGTACGCGCGTCGCGGTGGGCGACAGTGGAGTTCCGATTTGAGTCATCTCAGGTCCTCGTGAAGCAGATGTCGAGGGCTGCCCGCCGTATGCAAGCAACCGCTGTGGAGAAAGGCGCGCAATTTACCACGAAGCCCCGGCAAATGGGCGCTCAGCCTGGACAGGCACTGTTGCGAGCCCGCCAGGCCATGATCATCCAGACAATGGTAACGCCGGCGAACTTCGATGCCAGAGCGGTGAGCACGACCGGCGCCGTCAAGGCGTCGATCATGCCGAAGAAGATAAAGGTATCCAGTGGAATGCTGAGGGCAGAGCTGATCCACAACCGATCACGTAACGGGCGTCTGGTAATGCTGAACACCAGCCAGTCAATGCATTCGGAAACCGCAAACGCCGTGGCGCTGGCCAGCGCGATAGTGGGATCGCTGGTGACATAGGACAGGACCAGCGCCACGAGCATGGCAATGATCGCGCCATGGCCGAAGCGAATCTGCACCATGTCCCGCAACACGAACACCAGCCCGCCCCAGGCAGACCAGATCATGTCCAGATGCGGCGCACTGGAAAAGGCGAAGTTGATCAGCACGACACTGCTGATGTAAGCGATCAGGAAAAGCATGGAGGGTTATACGCTTGGGGAAACGGATGGCAATGATAGCAAAGCTGGCTGCCCACACGCTTCGCACTCAGTCTCAACTATAGTGCGACGCAGAGCGTCGAGAACTGCATTCCCACGCTGGAGCGTGCGGAACGATCATCGCAACTATCGTGCGACGCTCCGCCTCGGCATGCCTTTCCGGACGTTCTGCGTCCTCTTGACGACGCAGAGCGTCGAGAACTGCATTCCCACGCTGGAGCGTGCGGAACGATCATCGTAACTATCGTGCGACGCTCCGCGTCGCATGCCTTTCTGGACGCTCCGCGTCCTCTTCGTGACGCAGAGCGTCGAGAACTGCATTCCCATGCTGGAGCGTGCGGAACGATCATCGTAACCATCGTGCGACGCTCCGCGTCGGCATGCCGTTCTGGACGCTCCGCGTCCTCTTTGCGACGCAGAGCGTCGAGAACTGCGTTCCCACGCTGGAGCGTGCGGAACGATCATCGTAACTATCGTGCGACGCTCCGCGTCGGCATGCCGTTCTGGACGCTCTGCGTCCTCTTTGCGACGCAGAGCGTCCAGAACTGCGTTCCCACGCTGGAGCGTGAGCAACGATCATCGTAACTATCGTGCGACGCTCCGCGTCGGCATGCCGTTCTGGACGCTCTGCGTCCTCTTTGCGACGCAGAGCGTCCAGAACTGCGTTCCCACGCTGGAGCGTGAGGAACGATCATCGCAACTATCGTGCGACGCTCCGCGTCGGCATGCCTTTCCGGACGTTCTGCGTCCTCTTGACGACGCAGAGCGTCGAGAACTGCGTTCCCACGCTGGAGCGTGCGAAACGATCATCGTAACTATCGTGCGACGCTCTGCGTCGCATGCCTTTCTGGACGCTCCGCGTCCTCTTCGTCACGCAGAGCGTCGAGAACTGCGTTCCCACGCTGGAGCGTGAGCAACGATCATCGTAACTATCGTGCGACGCTCCGCGTCGGCATGCCGTTCTGGACGCTCTGCGTCCTCTTTGCGACGCAGAGCGTCGAGAACTGATCAGCGTGCCTCGCCCACTGTCCACATCAGGCCGCTGGCTCTGGCGCGCTCGTCGCAAAGACCGAGCACCACGCGGCGCTCGTCATTGCTCATGCGGCTCCAGCGGGTGATCTCGGTGACGGTTCGCTGGCAACCGGTGCATATATCCTGCTCGTCCAGTGCACAAATACTCACACACGGAGAACGGACCGGCTTTTCGATCGGGGTATCAGTGCTCATCAATCTTCCTGCACCACCAGGTCACGGGCGTAACGCTGGGCATTGTGTACGTAATGGGCTGCGCTGGCTTCAAGCATCTTCTTCTGCACGTCGGTAAGTTCGCGCACCACTTTACCCGGCGACCCCATGACCAGCGAGCCATCAGGAATGACCTTGTTTTCGCCGATCAGCGAATTGGCGCCGATGATGCAATATTTCCCGATCTTCGCCCCATTGAGGATGACCGCGTTGATGCCGATCAGGCTGTAATCGTCAACGCTGCAGCCATGCAGCATGGCGTTGTGGCCGATGGTCACGCCCCTGCCGATACTCAGCGGCGACCCCATGTCGGTGTGCATCACCGTACCGTCCTGCACATTACTGTTTTCACCAATGTGAATCAGCTCGTTGTCGCCACGCAATACCGCGCTGAACCACACACTCGCGCCGGCCTCAAGCCTGACATTGCCGATCAGCGTTGCATTGGGAGCCACCCAGCTCTGCGGATCAGTCTGAACACGGGATTCTCCCAGGCGAAATTTCATGCAGCCTCCTCGGGCGGGTCGTACTCATGGGGACGAAAAATAAAAGATTACGCTTCAAGTAAAAGCGCCTCAGATCGTCGACCGCTCCGGCGGATGATGCAGGCTGATTCTGGTGTCGTACAGCACGTTGATCAGTTCGACGATCATGATCGCGGTAAGCCCCCAGATCTTGTACTCGCCATAACGGTAACTGGGCACGTACCAACTGCGGCCTTCGTAATCGATACGGTGAGTATGCTCGCGAGTGTCCTGACGGAAGAACTCCAGCGGCACGCTGAAGACTGCCGCGATCTCGCCGTCATTGGGCTGGTATTCGACGAAGTCGGGTATCACCCCCACGTAAGGCGTGACCTTGATACCGTGCTTGGAGATCAGCGGACTTAACGGCCCGATCACCTCGACCAGCCCGGGAGGCAGGCCGATCTCCTCCTCGGCTTCGCGCAGCGCAGTGAAAATCAGATCGGGGTCGCCCGGGTCGCGACGGCCACCCGGAAACGCCACTTCACCGCCATGCGTCGACAAGCCACTGGCGCGCAGGGTCAGAATCAGCTCGGGTTGCTCGCTGCGGGTAATCGGCACCAGAACAGCCGCCTCGGGGAACTGTCGATCCGAGTCGAGGGTTTCTGGCGTGTGACTGACTACGCGGTGAAGTAGCTCATCCAGCATGGGAAATCTCGATCTGTTGCCTGCCTGGCATCATGCACCAAAGCAACGCTGTGCCCAAGCCCTTGTAGGACAACTCCTGTCACACAGAGGGTTGCCGAGCCGCAGCACGACAGGCCAAGATAGCGACTGCGTTCACTATCGACTGATCCCATGAAATTTTGCAGCCAGTGCGGCAACCCTGTTATCCAGCGTATTCCCGAAGGCGACAGCCGTTTGCGCTATGTCTGCGAGCATTGCCACACCGTTCATTACCAGAACCCGAACATCGTTGCGGGCTGCCTGGTGACGCTGGGCGGCAAAGTGCTGCTGTGTCGCAGGGCCATCGAGCCGCGCCTGGGTTTCTGGACGCTGCCGGCAGGCTTCATGGAAAACGGCGAAACCATCGAACAGGCTGCCCGGCGCGAAACCATGGAGGAAGCCTGCGCCACCCTGAGCGAACTGCATCTGTACACCTTGATCGACGTGCCGCATATCAATCAGGTGCATGTGTTCTACCGTGGTGAGATGGCGAATGAGGCATTCGCCGCAGGCATCGAGAGCCTGGAAGTGCAGTTATTCGACGAAGCAGACATTCCGTGGTCGGACCTGGCTTTCATGACAGTCGGGCGTACCCTAGAATACTTCTTTGCGGATCGGCGTCGGCAGACCTACCCGGTTCATACCAGCGCCCTTCCCCCGTCACGTCCGTTGCTGGACACCTGAAAGCCAGGGTCGCACACAACATCGGCGCTTTTGTTAAAGAAGTATCTTCAGGGAAATCGTAATGCGCTGGTTGCTCGCACTCTTTTGCATGTCGTTCGTGCCGCTTTCGCAGGCCGCCTTCACTCAAACCATCGTGCCCAAGGGCAGCGAACAGAAAATCATCAATAACAAGGTCATCAATACCGAGAGTATCGCCAGCAAGCCGATCGATAAGGTGCTGGTACTCAAGTCAGCGCGCCAATTGCAGCTGATCAGCGGTGGCGAGGCCTTGAAGACCTACCGAATCTCGCTGGGCAAAAACCCCAAGGGCACCAAGCTGCAGGAAGGCGACCAACGCACGCCGGAAGGTTTCTACTGGATCGACTGGCGTAAACCCAGCAATAACTACAACCTGTCGATGCACATTTCCTACCCGAATGTCTCGGACTCGGCACGCGCACGCTCCGAGGGCGTGAAACCGGGCAGCATGATCATGCTTCATGGCACACCGGTGGATGAAGAATATCCGGAATGGTATTTCCACACGCTGGACTGGACCAACGGCTGCATCGCGCTGAAGAACAACGACATGCGGGAAATATGGGATCTGGTGAAAGACGGGACGATGATCGAAATCCGACCTTGAATGTGCGGCGTTGCGCATTCGCGAGCAAGCTCGCTCCCACAAGACTCAAGATGATTATCGTCCCCACGCTCCAGCGTGGTGACGCATTTTTGGACGCTCTGCGCCCAGCCCTGGATGCGCCTCAGAACTCTGCCAGCTTCCATATCTCGTAAGCAGGCGTTTCGTAAGGATGGCTCTGCTTGAGAGCCAGCACCACTTGCTGAATCAGCTCGTCCGCGACGACCAGCTCGACCTTCCACTCCTCCACGGACTCGACCACACCGCTCTGCCCGATAAATGGCTGACTGCCATCCAGCGGACGGAACTGGCCCTGGCCGAGTACTTGCCACGAGCAATGATCGTAAGCGCCGATTCGCCCTGCACCAGCAGCGAATACGGCGCTCTTGACCTCGTCCACATGGCTCGGTGGAACAAAGAAAGCGAGCTTGTACACGCGCCTTAGTTAACCCAGGCGCGCGCGTTGCGGAACATGCGCATCCAGGCACCGTCCTCGTTCCAGTCCTCGGGACGCCACGAGTTCTGCACTGCACGGAACACACGTTCCGGGTGCGGCATCATGATGGTCACACGACCGTCGAGGGTGGTCAGGCCGCCGATACCGCGTGGCGAGCCGTTCGGGTTGGCCGGGTAGGTTTCAGTGACCTTGCCGTGGTTGTCGACGAAGCGCAGTGCCACGGTGCCGGAAACGTCAGCTTCAAGCAGCGCATCGTCATTGCGGAACTCCGCGTGCCCTTCGCCATGCGCGATGGCGATTGGCATGCGCGAACCGGCCATGCCCTGCAGGAAGATCGACGCCGACTCCTGAACCTGAACCATGGCCACGCGCGCTTCGAACTGCTCGGAGCGGTTACGCACGAAATGCGGCCAGAACTCGCTGCCCGGAATCAGCTCGTGCAGGTTGGACAGCATCTGGCAACCGTTGCACACGCCAAGCGTGAAGCTGTCGGAACGTTCGAAGAAGCCCTGGAAGGCATCGCGCGCACGGCTGTTGAACAATGCCGACTTGGCCCAGCCTTCGCCAGCACCCAATACGTCACCGTAGGAGAAACCACCGCAGGCGACCATACCCTTGAAGTCGTTCAGGTCGACACGACCGGCCAGAATATCGCTCATGTGCACGTCGATTGCGTTGAAACCGGCACGATCAAAGGCTGCCGCCATCTCGACCTGACCGTTGACGCCCTGCTCGCGCAGCACGGCAACCTGAGGCCGAACGCCCGTCTTGATGTAAGGGGCGGCGATATCTTCGTTGACGTCGAAGCCCAGCTTGACGGTCAGGCCCGGGTTGTCTTCTTCCAGCAGCGCATCGAATTCCTGATCCGCGCATTCGGCGTTGTCACGCAGGCGCTGGATCTGATAGCTGGTCTCGGCCCACTGACGTTGCAGCAGACGACGCTGACCACTGAATACCGGCTCGCCATGGAAGCTGATCGAGACTTCATCGTTGTTGATCGGCTGACCGATCACTGCCACGCAATCTTCCAGACCGGCCGCGCTGAACTGCGCCAGCACCAATGGAGTAGCGTCCTGACGCACCTGGATGACCGCACCCAGCTCTTCGTTGAAGAGGATCGCGCTCAGTTCGGAAACATTGTCGGCCAGACCGTCGAGGTGCAGGTTCAGACCGCAGTGACCGGCGAAGGCCATTTCCAGGGTGCTGACCAGCAGACCACCGTCGGAACGGTCGTGATAGGACAGGATATGACCGTCGGAATTGAGGCCCTGAATCACGGCGAAGAAGGCCTTGAGGTCTTCAGCGTCGTCGACGTCCGGAGCGACGCGGCCGAGCTTGCCGTGAGTCTGCGCAAGAATCGAGGCGCCCATGCGGTTCTGGCCACGACCCAGATCGATCAGGATCAGGTCGGTGATGCCCTTGTCCATGCGCAGCTCGGGCGTCAGGGTCTGACGGATGTTGACCACTGGCGCAAAGCCCGTCACGATCAATGACAGCGGCGAGGTCACGCTCTTTTCGGTGCCCTCGTCGCTCCAGCGGGTCTTCATGGACATCGAGTCCTTGCCCACTGGAATGGTGATTCCCAGTTCCGGACACAGCTCCATGCCGACCGCTTTCACGGTGTCATAAAGGCGCGCGTCTTCACCAGGGTGGCCAGCAGCCGACATCCAGTTGGCCGACAGTTTGATGTCAGAGAGCTTTTCAATACGCGAGGCCGCGATGTTGGTCAGCGTTTCGCCGATTGCCATGCGACCCGACGCCGGAGCATCCAGCAACGCCAGCGGAGTGCGCTCGCCCATTGCCATGGCTTCGCCGGTGTTGACGTCGAAGCTGGTGGCGGTGACGGCGCAGTCAGCCACAGGCACCTGCCATGGACCGACCATCTGATCGCGAGCGACCAGGCCGGTGATGCTGCGGTCACCGATAGTGATCAGGAAGCTTTTGCTGGCGACTGCCGGGTGGCGCAACACACGCTGTACACTTTCTTCGATGTCCAGCGTGCTCGGGTCGAAATCATCGCCGATCTCTTCTTCGCGTGCGACCGAACGGTGCATGCGCGGAGCCTTGCCCAGCAGGACTTCCAGCGGCATGTCTACCGGACTGTTACCGAAATGACTGTCGGTGACGGTCAGTTGCGGCTCTGCAGTGGCTTCGCCGACAACCGCAAACGGGCAGCGCTCGCGCTCGCAGATAGCCTTGAAGCGCTCGAAATCCTCGACGCCCACGGCCAGCACGTAACGTTCCTGGGATTCGTTGCTCCAGATTTCCAGCGGGGCCATGCCCGGCTCGTCATTGGGTACGTTACGCAGTTCGAAACGTCCGCCGCGATCGCCATCGTTGACCAGTTCGGGGAAGGCGTTGGACAGACCACCGGCACCGACGTCATGGATGAAGCTGATCGGGTTACGGTCGCCCAACTGCCAGCAGCGGTCGATGACTTCCTGGCAACGGCGCTCCATCTCGGGGTTTTCGCGCTGAACCGAAGCGAAATCCAGGTCTGCGGAGCTGGTGCCGGTCGCCATCGAGGAGGCCGCGCCGCCGCCCAGGCCGATCAGCATCGCCGGGCCACCCAGTACGATCAGCTTGGAACCTACAGTGATCTCGCCCTTCTGGACGTGATCTTCGCGGATATTGCCCATACCGCCCGCCAGCATGATCGGCTTGTGGTAACCACGAACCTCGTCACCATGCGGTGTAGTGATGGACTGCTCGAACGTACGGAAATAGCCGGTCAGCGCCGGGCGACCGAACTCGTTGTTGAACGCCGCGCCACCCAGCGGGCCTTCAATCATGATGTCCAGCGCAGTCACGATGCGCTCGGGCTTGCCGTACGGCACTTCCCAGGGCTGCACGAAACCGGGGATCTGCAGGTTGGAGACGGTGAAACCGGTCAGACCTGCCTTGGGCTTGGCACCGCGACCGGTTGCACCTTCGTCGCGAATCTCGCCGCCGGAGCCGGTCGCTGCACCAGGAAACGGCGCAATGGCGGTCGGGTGGTTGTGCGTCTCGACCTTCATCAGAATGTGCACCGGCTCCTGAACCGCGCCGTACTGACGGGTTTCAGGGTCCGGGAAGAAACGACCGGCGACGTTGCCGACGATCACCGAAGCGTTGTCCTTGTAAGCGGACAGCACGCCTTCGCTGTGCATCTGGTAGGTGTTCTTGATCATGCCGAACAGGCTTTTTTCCTGGCTCTGGCCGTCGATGTCCCAACTGGCGTTGAAAATCTTGTGGCGGCAGTGCTCGGAATTCGCCTGGGCAAACATCATCAGCTCGATGTCGTGAGGGTTGCGCCCCAGACCATTGAAGCTGGTGATCAGGTAATCGATTTCATCTTCGGCGAGGGCCAGGCCCAGCTCGACGTTGGCTTTTTCCAGCGCCGCGCGGCCGCCACCCAGAATGTCCACGGCGGTCAGCGGCTTGGGCTGAGCGTGGCTGAACAGGTTGGCAGCCTGCTCGAGGTCGCCCAGGACCAGTTGCGTCATGCGGTCGTGCAGGCTGTCGGCGATTGCCTGGGCCTCGGTCTCGCTGAACTGGCCTTCTACATAGAAGGCAATCCCGCGCTCGAGGCGCTGGATTTTGCTCAGGCCGCAGTTGCGAGCGATGTCGCTGGCCTTGCTCGACCAGGGGGAAATGGTGCCAAAACGCGGCAACACCAGAAACAGACGGCCGCTCGGCTCTTGAACCGGCACGCTGGGGCCGTATTTCAGGAGGCGATCGAGAACCTGCTGTTCTTCGCTGGTCAGAACGTCGTTGACGTCAGCGAAGTGGGCGAATTCGGCGTACAAGCCACTGACAGCTGAAACTTTTTGTTTCAGTTGTTCTAGTAATTTGCTGTGGCGGAAAGCAGAAAGGGCAGGAGCACCGCGCAGGATCAACATCTTCGGGACAGCCTCGAGAAGGGGGTGTGCTTTGAGGCCGCGTATTCTAGCCTAAACCGGGCATTTGATCACCCAAAACGGCGGCATCCGCTGCGCCCGAATGTCGCCCCACGCAAAAAAAGTCCGGAAATGCCCGTAAAAGCCACTCGCCTATCAGACGCAAGCTTCACTGTCGAGATATGGCGCCCGGTGCGCTTTGCGTATACTGCACCGATGTTCTTCAAACCAGATTTCCGCCCACGTTGCGCCAAATGGCTCATCGCAACCGGACTCTTCCTGATGCTCGGCGCCTGTGTGGAAAAACCCACCACACTGGAGCGAGTCAAGGAGGACGGCGTACTGCGGGTGATCACTCGCAACAGCCCGGCGACTTATTTCCAGGATCGCAACGGTGAAACCGGCTTCGAATACGAGCTGGTGAAGCGCTTTGCCGAGGACCTGGGCGTCGAATTGAAGATAGAAACGGCTGACAATCTGGACGATCTTTTCGACCAGATGAACAAACCGGGCGGTCCGGTACTCGGTGCCGCCGGCCTGATCGAGACGCCAAAGCGCAAATCGCAGGCGCGTTTCTCGCATTCTTATCTGGAAGTCACCCCTCAGGTGGTCTATCGCAACGGCCAGTCGCGGCCAACCGATCCCGGCGACCTGGTGGGCAAGCGCATCATGGTGCTCAAGGGCAGCGCGCACGCCGAGCAACTGGCGGCGCTCAAGGCGCAGAATCCGCGCATTGAATATGAAGAATCCGACGCGGTCGAGGTCGTTGATCTCCTGCGCATGGTCGACGAAGGCCAGCTCGACCTGACCCTGGTGGACTCCAATGAGCTGGCAATGAACCAGGTCTACTTCCAAAACGTGCGCGTCGCCTTCGACCTGGGTGAAGCGCGTGCGCAGCGCTGGGCCGTCGCGCCGGGTGAAGACAACAGCCTGCTCAACGAAATCAACGCCTACCTCGACAAGGTCGAAAAGAACGGCACGCTGCAACGCCTGAAGGACCGCTACTACGGTCACGTCGACGTGCTTGGCTATGTGGGTGCCTACACCTTTGCCCAGCACCTTCAGGAACGCCTGCCCAAATACGAGAAGCACTTCCAGACATCGGCCAAGAAAGAACAGGTCGACTGGAGACTGCTGGCTGCCATCGGCTATCAGGAATCGATGTGGCAGCCGACCGTGACCTCGAAAACCGGCGTGCGCGGCCTGATGATGCTCACCCAGAACACTGCGCAAGCCATGGGCGTGTCCAACAGGCTGGATGCGCGCCAGAGCATTCAGGGCGGGGCAAAGTACTTTGCCTACATAAAGGATCAGTTGGACGACTCGATCAAAGAGCCGGATCGCACTTGGCTAGCTCTCGCTTCCTACAACATTGGCAGCGGTCACCTCGAAGATGCACGCAAATTGGCGCAGAACGAGGGGCTGAATCCTGATAAATGGCTCGACGTTAAAAAAATGCTGCCGCGTCTGGCGCAGAAGAAGTGGTACAGCAAAACCCGATACGGCTACGCCCGTGGCGGTGAGCCGGTGCATTTTGTGGCCAACATTCGCCGTTATTACGACATTCTGACCTGGGTGACGCAGCCACAGCTTGAAGGAAGTCAGGTCGCCGATGGCAATCTGCATGTTCCTAGCGTCGACAAGACCCAACCGCCCGCCCCGCCAGCCTCCCCCGTCCCCTCGTCCAGCAATACGGACGAATCTGCGCTCTAAACGCTGCCTTGGCCTTTGCCAGCATCCTTGGCTGCCCGCCGCATTCTGAAAAACTCGCTCAACATCGTTCCGCACTCCTCGCCCAGTACTCCGCCTTCGAAGAGCACGCGGTGATTGAGAAATGCCTGGCTGAAAAACTGCCCCTGGCTTTGCACGATGCCCGCCTTGGGCTCAAGCGCCCCGTAGACCACACGCGCCACCCGTGAGTGCACGATCAGCCCCGCGCACATGCTGCACGGCTCCAGCGTCACGTAGAGTGTGCTGCCCGGCAGGCGATAATTGTCCAGCGCCTTGGCGGCTTGACGAATCGCGACCATTTCGGCATGCGCACTCGGGTCGCTGCCGCTGATCGGGCAGTTGTAACCACGACCGATGATCTCGCCGTTCTGCACCACCACTGCCCCGACCGGCACCTCGCCCAGCAGTGCGCCTTGCGCGGCGAGCGCCAGCGCCTCGCGCATGAAGTACTGGTCCTTGCTGCGGTCGATGATCTGCGGTTGCCGCATCATG
Source organism: Pseudomonas sp. PvP027 (assembly GCF_017833005.1). NCBI lineage: Bacteria > Pseudomonadati > Pseudomonadota > Gammaproteobacteria > Pseudomonadales > Pseudomonadaceae > Pseudomonas > Pseudomonas sp. PvP027. Next base: position 1,947,257 of record NZ_JAFIBK010000001.1, read on the forward strand.
CCACCTCGATGGCGGCCATCAGGCCGGTTTCCATGTGATCGATCACGTGGCAATGGAACATCCATACACCGGGGTTATCCGCCACCAGCGCCACTCGCGCCCGCTCGTTACGACCCAGCAAAAAGGTGTCGGTAAAGTACGGAATGATCTTGCGCCGATTGGAGGCGATCACCTTGAAACTCATGCCGTGCAGGTGAATCGGGTGCTGGTACTGAGTCATGTTCTTCAACTCGAAGATGTAGCTCTTGCCCAGCTTCAACCTGGCGATAGGCCGATCGGCGCAGGTCTTGTCGGTAATGTCCCACGCTTCGCCATTGATCTGCCACAGGCTGGGCGGCTTACCATTGTCGGTGTTGACCGACACCGAGCCCACCCACTCGAAGTTGAAATTGATCTTTTCGGCGTTAGCCATATCAGGCTCGGCCACCGGATTGGCCGGCAGCTCCGGTGGCCACTGGCCTGGCGCATCGTTATTGGCGACCGAGCGGAACGTGCCCAGGCGTACCGGGCCGTTACGCAGCGAGATTTCCTCGCCTGCCGGCGGGGCCTTGATCGCCAGACAGATGCGCATGCCCGGCCCCAGCCAGTATTCGTCGCCGAAGGGACGCGGCTTCACCGGGTTGCCATCCAGCGCATAGATCTGCGCCTCGGCGTCTGGCAGGTTGAGTCGATAGGTCACGGTGTTATCGAGATTGAGCAAGCGCACGCGAGTGATTTGCCCGGCAGGCAACTCAATCACCGCCTGCGGAATGCCGTTCAGCGTTGAAAGCCGCCCTGCCGTGCCCTCACGCGCCGCTTCGCGCAGCACGCTGAACTCGGTAAAGGCGCCTTGCTCGTCCACGTGCCAGCTTTTCAGACTGACCGTGCGCTCATGGGCGAAACCGGTCGGCTCGCGCTCTTCGACAATCAGCGGCCCGACCAGCCCGCGGCCCAGCTCTTCACTGCTGCTGACGTGCGGGTGATACCAGTAGCTACCGGCGTCCGGCACACGGAATTTGTAATCGAAGTATTCACCCGGCTTGACTGGCAACTGCGAAACGTAAGGCACGCCGTCCATCTCCAGCGGCAAGCGAATGCCATGCCAGTGAATGGTCGTCTCGACCGGCAACTGATTGATGAAGCGCAGCCGCAGCCACTCGCCCTGCCGGACGCGCAACTCGGTGCCCGGCGCAGAACCGCCGAAGGCCCAGGCAGGCGTCTTGTGACCCGCCACCAGTTCCACATCCAGCGGAGCGGCGATCAGCACAAAGTCAGAGCCGGCTTCAGACTCGCGTCGCCCCATCCAGTAACGCGAAGCCCCACCGGCGCCAAGACCGACTACGGCCAGACCGGCGATGCCTGTAAGGATTTGACGACGGGTAAAGGACATGAACGGCACAACCTCGAAAACGACGACTAAGTGCATCTGCGAGCAAATGCGAGGGGCGAATACGATACACCTGCATTTGCGTAAAGATAAGGGTGGATACCACGAACTGAAGTCGAGGCGTAAAAAAGCCGGCCAAGGCAGTGACACCCCGCTCCGGCTTTTTGCATCGATCAACGGCTACAACTGACTAACCCGCTCCAGCCATTCGACATACGCCGGCTCTGCATCAGGCGGCATATTGTCGCGGTAATCCTCCAGCTCTGCCTGCATGCCGAACACCTTCCATACCAACGGTGCCAAGCGCGATGCAGGGCTGTTCGCCCGTTCCAGTTCGCTCAGCACTTGCAGGCTTCGTTGCTTGTGCTCGGCCACTGTCTCCGAGTGGTAATCGAAAGCCTTTCCCAGCCCGGAGATGTACATCAGCTTTGCGGTTTCTATCTCAGGCCACTGGAGCGCCATATTCAGGGGCCATTCGAGCATGGCCCGCTCACCCCACATTGACGACTTGGGCAAATGGTCGTTCGCAAGCAACGTCAGCATGAATGATTGGCCCAACTGGGTCAGATACACCGGCAAAACCTCGGCTGCAGGCTGCCGGTAAAACACATCCAGTGGCTGTTCACGCTTGAGTCCGATACTGGCCAGCAAGCGCTGTTGAAGATCAAGTACCAGTGCACCAAGTTCTGCCTTGCCTGCACTACCGTTTTCAACGGTTTGCCGGGTGCGGGTCGCACAATCCCATAGGCTCAGTGAAATCCGCCACTGAGCCTGATCGCCCTCACCCGAACAACCCACCTCGCCCGTCACGAAATACTTCGTCGTTGGCGGGACAATATCGAACAGTGTGTTGCCGTCGACCTCAACCCCCGATACAACCGGCCCCGCACCCTCCGCGACCTGAAAATAACAATTGGCTACATAGTCATTCCCGTAGTGAACCGACTCAGCCATGTAAAGAGGGATGGCACGCGTATAGCGCCCGACATCATCCTCGCGCTGCGATTCGGCAGGCTCTGCTTTCTCCATGATTTTGGACAAGGCGAAGAAACCGATTTCTGGCGCACCTTCCGGTTTTTGCGCGAAGAGCCAGTCAGCATTGCGCAAACCGTAGTGCCAGACCGGCTTGTTCAGCGCCAAGGTATTAATCGCCACGCTGGCAGGATCAATCGGAATGCCTTTGTCTTCCTGCCTGCGCACGTCCTCGAAAGCATGCGCAAACTGGTCAAGGTGACTTTTGATTGGCGCAAAGCCGAGTGCATACAAGCGAGTAAGCAACGCCTCGCCTTCATCCACCCTGCCCAGTTCCTGATAGGCACGCAGCAAGTTGAGACCTGCCGTCGAATCATGTTTGTGCTCATCATAAGCCGGCCCGACAAGCTCGATGATCAGCGGAATGTGGCCATTGTTGCCTAGGTCACCCGATATCATCTGCAAGGCACTGCGGTCGAAGTGACCTCCCGCCAATACCTCTTCATACAACACACGCGCCTGCTCGACGTTCTGCTGTTGCAGGTAGTGCCGCGCCATCCACAACTGCGCACGCCAACTGCCCGGCAACGCCGCCACAGTGCGTAGAGCATCGAGATAGGCCGACTCACCGCCCCGCTCCTGCTGAATGCTCAGCCACCACAACAGGCCGTTTTCCTGATTCGGATCGGCTTCAACCGCCTGCCAAAGCGTTGCATCCGCCACTGATTGCTCACCACGCTCGGCAAACACCTTGGCCAGATTGGTCAGGATGATTCCCGATACGCCGACTTTAGCCAGCCCTTCGCGCAGCGTCGCTTCTGCTGCATCGAGCCGGGCGTTATGCATCAGCACGATGCCATTCACCACATGACTGCGCTCGGGATTAGCGTCGATCGCGACCAGTCGTTCGGCGGCAGGCATCAGGTCAGTCGCAAATCCATCGTTCAGGCCCGAAACAATAAGGTTGTAGAGCTCGTCCGCATCACCCCACTGCTGTTGCAGATTGGGCAGGAACACCTTCTCGCGCCACTCGCTCCGAGTAATCTTCATCTCGCGCCCGTAACTGTCGTAAGCGGTGATCAACTCGCCGTCGTGAGCTTCCGGAGACGTCGTATCAGCAGTCGCGTTATCTGCTGAAGCTTGAGATTTCTTGCCGCTGAGGGCGGACAGAATGCGTTTGAACATAAATGGAATCGCCGCGGTTTGGGGTTAATGGGCAAGTGGCTTCAGGTGCTTCAAGTCATAACGTGTGCGGAGGGCCAGCGTGTACATTTGCCACTGGTGATATTGTGGCGTTTGAACCTGGTGAGGCTGGCATCCCGGGAGCAGCCGCCATAGCCTAGTACAGTTACAGCGGTAGGCCTGCTCGCGCAATGCGCCATGCCCAGAGTAGGCCAGAACAAAACGCTGGATGACACAAGAAAGGATTACTGCCCGAGATGAGCACTATTTACGATCCAGACGCACGAACGGTCAGGCAAGTATCGACAGCGATATTCTTGCTCACCGGGACCTTTGGCGTCATGGGTCCAGTGAGCTTTTCAGGTGGCTGGTGGATTTACGGCTGCATGTTGCTGACGGCATTCATTTACGCGCTTTATATAAAGTATGCGTGTGAGCGCTACACATTGTTCGCCTCTGGCTACTTAACACTGTTGATCTTTCTCCTGGCATTCGCGCCCGCGTGCGTCAGCTATAGCGTTGTCACAGATGATCTGAGCGGTTCCATGCTTGCGGGCGGGTTTACCGCTGCCTCGCTGTTGGCTGCCATGATGCTGCTCTATTTGTTTATCTATCTGACGCCGACAAAAGAGTTTCCATTCGAGGTATCCGGCAATAAAGTTTCCTTCAGTTCGCCCGACACATCCAGCGTCAGCGGCGGAGTGATCGCAGGCCTTGGAACACTGGTCGCTTCAGCGGTTATAAAGTCTTTCACGCCACTGACAACAGGCATCCTTATTATTCTGCTGTTTATATTTGGATGCACGTTCATGCTCATCCACTCTCGTCACCTCATCAGAGGCCTGCGCACCCTAAGCATCCAGGAAAAGACGATGCCCACGCCTTACACTTTCATGCAAATAGACGAAATACGCGACGCTCGCGCCCGCTGGTGGCTGAGCAGGTTGTTCAGGTGGGTTGCTTCCCGGGGAAAGCGGCAAGCGGATAGTTGAAGAGTTGGCGGTGACATAGCCTGCCCCGCAATCGTCGAGCACGCATGGCTCGGTTGCCGAGCGCAGCGCTTGGACCCACTAGCCGACTTTGAGTCCTTATCGCACTGGTCACAGCGCGGGCACCTTTTTTCAGGAGACCCTTCACAGCGCTATGCGAAGGGCCTGCCGGTGATCAGTCTCGCACGAGCTTCAGCAGTCCGCCGTCATACCAGGAAAGAGCTAACGCCCCGTCCTGTGCCAGGAAAAATGCCGGCGTTTCTTTATCAAAAGGCCCCCAGCTTCCAGATTTGCATTCAACGCTATAGCGCACAGCTTTTTCGATGCCAAGCTTATGGAGCTGCGGCTCCAGTTCAGCCCCACTTATCGCCGGAAGCTTATGAAAAACAGGCCCCTTGCACACATCTTCCGTAGAGTCTGTGGACGCTTTCCATGCAAGCTGGTCGTGATTGAAGCTGAGAAGTCGCCCCATAAAGCTCGGATCATCATCCCCCAGTGCCTGCACGCCCGAGTCTGATACCGCTACGCCTGCAACATGCCAGCTGCCGTAAAGCGCGCTTTCTCCAGGCTGATCGTGCTTTGGAGCATCCATATTCGCTGCGCACCCTGTCAGCGACAACATGATCAGAAAGGATGAACTGAAAGAAAATCGGGACTTCATGAACGGGTTCCTTGGTTTGGGCGGATGCGAATATTGACTCTTTTTGCTGGGCTGCCCCGGCGTCGACATTGGGGCTTGGGGTGCCTTTGAGCGGATTTTCCGTAATGATTTTCCTCGAACTTCAGATCAGTTTCAAATGAGGTGCTTTGCCGTCGGCAAGGTGAGCGTCGTTCGTCACGGCGGCAGCGAAGGATTCCTTTGTGTAGGCGTAAAGTAGCGCTGTTTTTTTTTTGCAGGCCGGGGCTGTCTGATAAATCACGCAGTACAAACGCGGTGTTTGAAGATGTACAAAACTGCCAGAATTTGCCAGCCCCAAAAAGCCAAAAGCCCGAAATTACGCGGGCTTCAGGGCATTTAGTACTAATCGGAGTCGGATATCACCAGCCTCTCAATCATTCCACTCTATTACAAACAATAAATTATTATCTTTAATTATCAACATGTTATGACCTATTCACTCTTAAATATCATGAAAGGTACCATGCTTAGCGCATTCCTAACGTGCTTGCTTTTTGGACAAAAAAGCAAGATTGATCTATATAAATGGGGCTCCGGGAAAAGCTAAAGCCAGCCGTTGCTGTAGGGCCTATCACATAGAAAATAAAGGATGCTTAGAAATGGCTGACAAGAAACGAGTATTTGTTGCTTTTGCGATTGAAGATGAGCGCCAGCGCGACCTTTTGAAAGGGCAATCGCTGCATCCCAGGTCGACCTTTGAGTACGTCGACCTGTCGGTAAAAGAAGCCTATGAGACCGGTTGGAAAGAAAAGGTGCGCACGCGCATTAAGGGCTGCCACGGGGTGATAGCGCTGGTCAGCAAGAGTTCTGCGGCCTCCGAAGGGCAAAAATGGGAGATTTCCTGCGCCCAAGAGGAGAAGAAGCCAATCATTGGTGTCAGCGCTTATTCGGACGACAGGAGTACAATTTTCGGAATCACGGTGAAAGACTGGACTGCGGACAACCTTACCAACTTCATAGACGGACTGTGAGTAAGCGCGATGCGGAAGGCTCTAATTATCGGCATCGACTATTACGCGTCAGGCAGTTCGCTCGCTGGCTGCGTTAATGATGCGCACCGGGTGGCAACAATGCTGGAGGGCCATTCCGATGGATCTCCAAATTTTGATGTGCGGCTGGTTACAGCTAGCAGCGATCGGGACCAAATAACTTTCCGCACGCTGAAAGACCTAATCGTTGAACTGTTCAACTCAAAAGACGATATCGCTCTGCTCTACTTTGCAGGTCATGGGCACGTGGAAGCAACCGGTGGCTACATTTGTGGCAGCGACAGCCGCCGAGGTGACGAAGGCTTGGCGCTCAGCGAGATTATGGCGCTTGCTGGTCAATCTGAGGCCAAGAACAGGATCGTCATCCTAGACAGCTGCCACAGCGGCGCTGCGGGCGCGGACCCGCTGAAGCCGGGAGTTTCAGAAGTAACTACCGGCACGACCATCCTGACCGCCTCGCGCGCGGATGAGACCGCTGCCGAGGTTGGCGGAGGGGGTATATTTACAGATCTGCTGGTGGACGCGCTTGGGGGTGCGGCCGCCAACCTCGTTGGGGAAGTCACCCCCGGCAGCGTCTACGCCCACATTGATCAGTCGCTCGGTTCCTGGGCGCAACGTCCAGTCTTTAAAACTAATGTCTCCGGTTTCGTGTCTCTGCGGAAGGTCCGGCCTCCGATTGATCCCGAAATTCTGCGCGCTCTGCCTACGTTGTTTCCGGACTATGGTTTCCAGCTACAGCTCGATCCCAGCTTTGAACCAGAACTTCCCAGCCAAGGCCTCAATCCAAGCGCAGATCCCGTGAAAACAAAGATTTTTGCCCAACTGCAAAAGCTTAATCGGGTCAATTTACTCATCCCTAATTCACAACCACATATGTACCATGCTGCTGTGAACTCTGACACGGTCCGGTTAACCGCCCTAGGCGAGCACTACCGGCGTTTGGCTTTGAAAAGGCGGATTTGAGATGACTGAAAAAGCAAAATTGCTAGAGGAGCTTGCCGCGATAGAACATGAGCGATGGGCGCATTGGCAGCGATTTGTGCATGAGCAGGGAGAACGTCAGCCGGACGGAAGCTTGCTACTGCCTCCTGAGCTTGTCGCAAAATGGGACCGACTGATCGATATACCATACGCAAAATTGACAACCAAGGAACAGGAAAGTGACCGGGATCAGGTCAGAAGGTACCTGCCAGTAGTTGAGCGAGCGTACGGAAAACCAAAGTTTTAGGTAACCTTAATCTCATCGACTAAAGATTGGTATTGACGTCACGGTATCCCATACGAAATTATTAAGAGGATTACTTTCAATCTAAATTTGAGCCTAGCTCTGGCAACATCAACCATATTTAACTCAATTTGTGAAATAAAATGCCACACAGTTGAAAAATACTAGCCCTGACCCTCAACTCTGCGAGTGCATTCGTGCAAACGTCTGTCGTCCGAAATTTAGCTTCTATGCTCCTGAAGATGCTCAATATCAAAATCCCGCGATTAAGCGGGCTATTGGTACAGGCGAGAAAGCTGACTCTAATTCTAAAATCAGTTAAAACGAGATCACCACAGAAGGTAGGCAGAGAGCAACCCTCTGACGCCACGAAAACTTCATCCGCTTTATTACACTGCGCTATAGAAGCCGACTATTCAGTCATCCTCGCTCTCACCTTCGCTCGATAGCGGTGGATCTTCATGGCGCTCAATTCGACGGACGAAATCACCCAGTGAGATACTTAGCTGATTACCTTCAAGCTTTGTGGCTAGATTCAACAGAACAAGACTTCTGCGCTTAGGATCTCCCTCGACCATACGCTCAAAAGCAGATATTTCTGCAACCGGTTGACACACGTACTTCTCAATAAATGCTGCCATAGTTCTACCGGCTTCGTTTTTCAAGTGGCGCCAGGCATTATCACCAACATAACACTTGCCGCCAACCCGCCTGTAAGCAGCCTGAAGGTCAGTTAGCTTGTTATTCTCAGTAGGATCCAGAACTACAAGCCCGGGTTTTACCCCGGACGCCTTGCAGTCTTCCGCAAAGCTGAGTTCCTCAGCAAAGCGGCCCTGGCCACTAGCTGCGATGGTAACCCTAAGTTTCAACTCATACGCAAGAGGCTGGCCATCTGCACCGACCCTCCAGCAATCAACCTGTCGGCCCTTAGAGCTATCATCGGATGATGAATAAATGCGAGAAAACGCCGAGCACATTCGATCCTTTTCTAGAGCGCCTAGTTAGGGAAAGCGATACATCGTCTGACCGCATCCGTGCCAAGCTCAGCAACGCCTATGACTGGGGCTTTTGCGAACTATGCTGGCGATCCACCGAATACTCGATCAGCGTAGGGGCTCAAAAAGTCTTCAAGCGTCTACAACGAGGAAGCGTCAAAGTCGCTCCGCTAACGGATGCCATTCGTGCGGCAGCTCAGAAAAAAGCCGACGTCTTAGTGGCGCGTTACTAGCAGGCATGGAAAGGTAAGTTCGGCCGGTACGAGCCCGCCCGCATGTTGATAGCCTACTGTGACATGGTGGAAATGCGCGGTGACCGATCGGTTTCAGCCTTCAGGGAGCACGTCGAGCGGCGAACACTCATTGCCGCGTGGGCACGGCATGGTGACTTGCTCCGCCCCACCAAGTTACCGGGTCAGCCCGAAGGCGCAGCGAAGCCCAGCAAGCTCTACTGCGAGGCACACAACCCATGGCGAAGCGATGAATCTCGCCGCGCATACCAACGCGACAGACGATTTGCGCAAGAGTATGACGAGTTGATTGCCAAAATCTGGTCACAGGAAACCGGCACTCTCCCTGGGTGGGACATTGAAGCCCACGCATATGTCAGGAGAGAAGCCTACCGACTGCTCCAGGCACTCAAGTACCCCACCAGTACGATGTAACCCAAGGCACCATGAGTCAAGCTGAAATAGCGCGCCTGCTTGGCGTATCACGCCAAGCAGTTTCCGCCGCTATCAAGCGGCGAGCGCAGAAGCAGACGACACGCTGAAGACAACCATGATCTAGCTGCGAGATTACAGTGCACTTGACCAGGCACCTGCATACGACCTGGCCAGGCACTACCATTGAACCTAGCCAACGATTATAGAAAATCTGACAGTCAGACGTCAAAGCTGAGAGGCACAACGATCCGAAGCGGTCTGTAAACCGAGTAAATGTAATCGAGTGAGGGGGAGAGTAAGAAATTTATGGTAAATTCGGCCAAATTTGACTGATCGCATCAGAGAGAAAACTTCCAAAAGCTGTTATTTACAAGAAAAGGAGAGAAATAGCTATGCTGTTGAGACAAACTTGGATTGATGAAGTCCGTCTTGGACTTGCTATTTTGCAGGGATACATTCGACCAGGAGGCCCACTCAGTCTAACCGAGATCAATATTCATGCGGAAGACTTTGTAGGCCAGATTCTAAAACTGTTATACGGCTGGAATTTGGTTAACACAAATACCGTAAAATCAAACTACCCATGCATAGACCTACTAGACAAAGATGGAAAAATAGGAGTCCAGGTTACCACTGAGCAGGGTGTAGGAAAAGTTAATGACACCTATTCCTGCTGTGCCAATAAACTCATGGGTACAATAACCCAACTATATGTCTTCTCCTTGATACCCAAGCAGAGCACCTACGCGCTCAAAAATATCGGGAGCACGATCTCTTTCAGTAAAAAAAATATTTGGGACTTCGATGACATACTAAAAAAAATCAAGGCGAGTCCGGACGAAAAGGTTCTCGATATTCATAGCTACGTTGTAAGTCAGATGCCAGCAGTGTTTGCAAACTCCCGGTCCAAAATGCAGGCGTTTCGTCGCGAAATCGCGTCTTGTTTAAACATATTAAATAGAGAGGTACTCAAAGCTCCGGAAAGATTCGAGCAGCCAATACAAATGCTCGACGCAATAAAAGAAATAAGGATTGACTTGCAGAAGATTGGTGCGAGCAGAATTGCGTCTCCGACAGTGGCAGCCGAGTTTGAAAAAATCACCGAGGAGCTGCGTCAGTGTTACTACAAAATCATGGATGAATTTCCATATTTTGCAGACTTTCCTAAAGGGGTTAATCCACCTTACAATCAGTTCAGGGCAGACGATTATGCACGGTCGATCAAAAGAATGATGGAAATTCGTCATCCAATCAATTCCAGTATTGCAGCGATTGAGAACGAGTTGAAAGCTATCGATGCAGCTTTAGCTTAGCCGGACGATGAGGCCAGCCCTGTATCGCGCGCGGCCATTTATTGGAATCGTTGTGGTACGTCCGACTTGAGGCGATAGTTGTCTGGCGCACCAAGCCACCGCTGTCGCTTAACTGCTGAATTATGCGACAACTCATTCGGGCCTGATGGCAAAAGCATTTCGATGTCACGTGATTCTGTCGCAGGTACTCAAATACCTGCGACATGACATGCGAGAAATGTGGGATTGAGACTTAGGGATATACCGATACCTGTCACGACTAACCGGAAATTGCCGATTTCTGCCTGTCGTCACTACCGGCTTCGGGCCGCTTTTGCCAAAGCGTGGACGCGAGACGCGCAGGTCGAGTCTGATGCAAATGACCGTTCAGATCACATACAAAAATGTAGTCAAATCAATGTAATTAACCCACTAACCTGCGGTGCTTACCGTGGCTGTTTGAGCATCCAATCATCAATCATATCCGCCCAATCCTGCAACATCGCCCGACGCTGATCGCTGTATTCAGCCTTGTTATAGACGGCCCTTACACCCTTCTGCTCGTGCGCACGGCACTTCTCAATCCAGTCTGAGTTGTAACCCGCCTCATGCAGCAGCGTGCTTGCTGTGCGCCTCAAATAATGCGGTCCGAACTTACTCAGTGGCTGCCCTTCTTTTTGCGCAAGCCGATAGGTCAGCGTCAACACCTGATTGATCGTCGCGGTGCTCATTGGCAAATCAGAATCGTAACGGGAGGGAAAGACGTAATCTGAACCACCGGCAAACGTCTTCAACGCAATGAAGAAATCCAAAGCCTGCTGAGATAAGAACACCAAATGGGGGTTGCGGCGTTTCATCCGCTCTTTCGGAATAGTCCACAAGGCTTCGCTGAAATTGATCTCGTCCCAGGTGCGCACCATGGTGAGCAACAGCAGCTTAGCGGCCGCCCTTACCGAGGACGCGGTGCCGATGCGGTCCAGGTAGTGATACATCAACGCGATTTCGTCAGGCCCTAAAGCGCGGTCACGTGGCTCGAATTTAGCGATGCTTGTAGGACGTAACAGATCAGCCGGGCTCTCTACCCTCTAGACACGCTCAATCGCCCATCAAAACACCTGCATCACAATCTCGCGGGAGTGCACGGCCGTCGCTGGAGCTCCACGCTCCACGATTGCATCAGTCAGCGTTCGCAGGTCCTCATGATTGATTTCCACCAGTTTCTGATTACCGAATTGCGGCTTGAGCTCGCGCTCGTAAACAGATCGGCGCATGTCACGAGTCGAATCAGCCATCTGATACCACGCAGCCATTTCTCAGCCCACGCATCAAACGTCTCAGCCCCTTTGGTGCGTGCCTTAGCACGGGCTTTCTCTTTGGCAGGTGACTTACCCGCTGAAACCATCTTTTTAGCCTCGCCCAGGCGCTCTCTGGTTCCGCAAGTATGATGCCACCCACGCCATAACGACCGAACGTAATGGTCTCCTGACGGCCATTGATTGAGTAGTTGTAACGAAATGAGATGGAACCGGCAGCAGTGACGGCCACGTACAGCCCGCCGCGGCCGTTCACCTTGTAGAGTTTTTCTTGCGGTTTGAGGTTCCGCAGCTTGGTATCGGTCAGCATGGCAGTTACGGATTCCATGGAAAAAAATACCATGCTCAGAAAAGCACTCATGCACCACGATAAAACCCAATGAAACCGGGCTGATGATGAGATTTGATACCATGCCCTTCCCTACTAGGGTGACATGGTATCGAGCACCGAACATGGCATTTGGCTCAGTCAATGCCCCATCCCATGCCACATAAAACACGGTCCTCGGCGATGCACAAAACCGCCAGAATTCACCAACCCCAAAAAACCAAAAGCCCGCAATTAAGCGGGCTCCAGGGTATTTCTTGCTAGATCGTGCCGGACAATACCGGACGTCCAATCATTCCCACTCAATAGTAGCCGGCGGCTTGCTCGACACATCATAAGTCACTCGCGAGATCCCTTCGATCTCGTTGATGATCCGACCGCTCACCGTCTCCAGCAGCTCATAAGGCAGGTGCGCCCAACGAGCGGTCATGAAGTCGATGGTTTCCACCGCGCGCAGCGCGACGACCCAGGCGTAGCGGCGGCCGTCGCCGACGACGCCGACTGATTTGACCGGCTGGAACACTACGAATGCCTGGCTGACCTTGTGGTACCAGTCGGCCTTGCGCAGTTCTTCGATGAAGATGTGGTCGGCACGACGCAGGATGTCGGCGTATTCCTTCTTCACTTCGCCGAGGATGCGCACGCCCAGGCCTGGGCCTGGGAATGGGTGGCGGTAGACCATGTCGTAAGGCAGGCCGAGTTCGAGGCCCAGGCGGCGGACTTCGTCCTTGAACAGCTCGCGCAGTGGCTCGACGAGCTTGAGGTTCATTTCCTCCGGCAGGCCGCCCACGTTGTGGTGCGACTTGATGACGTGGGCCTTGCCGCTTTTCGCGCCAGCCGACTCGATGACGTCCGGGTAAATGGTGCCTTGCGCCAGGTACTTGATGTTGTCCAGCTTGCAGGACTCGGCATCGAACACGTCGATGAAGGTGCGGCCGATAATCTTGCGCTTCTTCTCTGGATCGCTCTCGCCTGCCAGGTTGTTCAGGAACTGCTCTTCGGCGTTGGCGCGGATCACCTTGACGCCCATGTTCTCGGCGAACATGGCCATCACCTGCTCGCCTTCATGCAGGCGCAGCAGACCGTTGTCGACGAATACGCAGGTCAGTTGATCGCCGATGGCCTTGTGCAGCAACGCGGCAACGACAGAGGAGTCAACACCGCCGGACAGGCCCAGCAACACGTTGTCAGTACCGACCTGAGCGCGAACCTGAGCGATAGCGTCTTCAGCAATCTTCGAAGGGGTCCACAGTGCTTCACAGCCGCAGATGTCGAGGATGAAGCGCGACAGGATGCGACCGCCCTGCTTGGTGTGGGTTACTTCCGGGTGGAACTGCACGCCGTAGTAACCGCGAGCGTCGTCAGCCATACCGGCAATCGGGCAGCTCGGGGTGCTGGCCAGAATGTGGAAGTCTTCCGGCAGTTTGGTGACCTTGTCACCGTGACTCATCCATACGTCGAGGCCAAACAGGCCGTCGGCGTCGATATGGTCTTCGATACCGTCGAGCAGACGGCTTTTGCCGACTACGTCAACGCGAGCGTAGCCGAACTCGCGCAGCTCAGAACCGGCAACCTTGCCGCCCAACTGCTCGGCCATGGTCTGCATGCCGTAGCAGATACCGAAAACCGGCACACCCAGGTCAAATACCGCTTGCGGGCAGCGCGGGCTGTCGGCTTCGTGTACGGACTCGGGGCCGCCGGCGAGGATCACGCCTTTTGGAGCGAATTCGCGAATCGCTTCGTCGTCCATGTCAAACGGATGCAGCTCGCAATACACGCCGATTTCGCGCACGCGGCGGGCGATCAGCTGGGTGTACTGGGAACCGAAGTCGAGGATCAGGATACGGTGGGCGTGAATGTCGAGGGCCATGACTCATTCTCGTCAAAAAACAGAAACGACACGGGGCTGCGTCAACAGCCCCGGCTATGAAACTTGTTGGCCTGCATCGCGGCATACGCCTCGATGCAGTCCGGATCAACCAACGCGATAGTTCGGCGCTTCCTTGGTGATCTGCACGTCATGGACGTGGGATTCAGCCATACCGGCGCCGGTGATGCGAACAAACTCGGGCTTGGTGCGCATCTGCTCGATGTCGGCGCTGCCGGTGTAACCCATGGAGGAACGCAGGCCGCCCATCAACTGATGGATGATGGCCGACAACGGACCTTTATAGGCCACACGGCCTTCGATACCTTCCGGCACCAGCTTCTCGGCACCTGCGGACGAATCCTGGAAGTAGCGATCGGACGAGCCTTGCGCCTGGGACATCGCACCCAGCGAACCCATACCGCGATAGGCCTTGTAGGAACGGCCCTGGAACAGTTCGATCTCGCCTGGCGCTTCTTCAGTACCGGCGAACATCGAGCCCATCATCACGCAGGAGGCACCGGCCACGATGGCCTTGGACAGGTCACCGGAGAAGCGGATACCGCCGTCGGCGATCATCGGCACGCCAGTGCCTTCAAGGGCAGCGGAGACGTTGGCGATAGCGCTGATCTGCGGCACGCCGACACCGGCAACAATACGCGTGGTGCAGATGGAGCCCGGGCCGATACCGACCTTGACTGCATCGGCGCCTGCGGCAACCAGTGCCCTGGCCGCTTCGCCAGTGGCGATGTTGCCGCCGATGACCTGCACCTGAGGGAAGTTTTCCTTGACCCAGCGAACGCGGTCGATCACGCCTTTGGAGTGGCCATGAGCGGTGTCGACTACAACAACGTCAACGCCAGCAGCGACCAGCGCGGTGACACGTTCGGCGGTGTCCTTGCCGGTACCGACTGCAGCGCCGACACGCAGGCGAGCCTGATCGTCCTTGCTGGCCAGCGGGTAAGCCTTGGCTTTTTCGATGTCCTTGACGGTCATCATGCCCTTGAGCGCGAAATTGGCATCCACGATAAGGACTTTTTCAAGACGGTGCTTGTGCAGCAGTTCGCGCACTTCGTTCTTGTCGGCGCCTTCACGCACGGTGACCAGACGCTCTTTGGGCGTCATCACTTCGCGGACAGGGACATCAAGACGATTTTCGAAGCGTACGTCGCGGGACGTCACGATGCCGACCAAGTCGCCATTGTGCAGGACCGGTACGCCGGAAATGTTGTGCATGCGGGTGAGTTCAAACAGATCGCGGACAGTGGCGTCGGCTTCGATCGTGATCGGGTCCTTGACGACACCGGCCTCGAACTTCTTGACCTTGCGTACTTCGGCAGCTTGCTGCTCGATGGTCATGTTCTTGTGGATGATACCGATACCGCCTTCCTGGGCCATGGCAATTGCCAGACGGGCCTCGGTGACAGTATCCATTGCAGCAGAGACCAAAGGTATATTCAGCTCGATGCCACGGGTCAAACGGGTTTTCAGACTGACTTCGTTAGGAAGTACCTCGGAATAACCGGGCACAAGGAGAATGTCGTCGAATGTAAGGGCTTCTTGACTGATACGCAGCATCGCGGGGGCTCCCGGGCGGGAAATTGGAAGCGCGCCATTATACCCACAGACCCCGCCCGGCTCAATGTAAACCTCAGCCTATTATCAAAGCTGTTTATAGACGCACATTAACGCAGGAGACCGGTCGATCCAGACGTTCGGCGAAGTCATCCAGAAAGGTTTGCGTGAACGACGCATCCAGCCAGTTATTGAAGATGAAACCGAGGTTGGAAAACCCGCAGGCGTCGAGAAAAAGAAAGCCGTTGATGTCATCTTCGTGGCGGCATTCAGGGCAGGTAAAGTTATCGGTGTGACCGGGCATCCAGTCTTCCAGGCTGTCGAACAGTGCCTCCCCCACTTCGCGGCGACACTCCGGGCAACCGGCCTCTTCGGCAAAGTCATTCAGCGGGGTATAGATGCAGCGTTTGGTGACGATTTCCAGGCCGTTGACGACCTGCCCGAACGGCAATGCGTCGGGATTCTTCACCACACGCTTCGCTCCGGGCGCCACCGCGTAAGCCATCTTGTTATAGGTGCGTCCGCAAGTGGTCAGCTCCGGCTCGACCACATCGAGCTTAACCATCCAGCGCAGGATCAGCCGCGCCCTGGCCTCGTGCCCGGGAAAGGTGGAAATTTGCGGGACGATGATGCATTGCGTGTTCATAACGGAGCGTCGCTTAAAGCTGTTCGAGGCCGCAGCTTAATGGGCTGGCCATTCAGGTCAAGAAGCAATCCCGCCTTTACCGACGAGACAGGCCTGTGCGCCAGACCGGCATTGCCATTATGATGCCCGGCATGATCAAAGACCCTTTCGCAAGACTCGGCCTCGACCGGGAAGTCCTTACTGTCAGCCAGCTCAACGGCCGCGCGCGCGTTCTGCTGGAAGACGTGTTCAGCAGCATCTGGGTCGAGGGCGAGATCTCCAACCTCTCGCGCCCGGCATCGGGCCATGTGTACTTCACGCTGAAGGACTCTGGCGCGCAGGTCCGCTGCGCCTTGTTCCGACAGAGCGCGGCGCGTGTGCGTCAGGCACTCAAGGACGGCTTGCAGGTCAAGGTGCGCGGCAAGGTCTCGCTGTTTGAAGGCCGCGGCGACTATCAGCTGATTCTCGATACGGTAGAACCTGCCGGTGATGGTGCATTGCGCCTGGCGTTCGATGCGCTGAAAGCCAAGCTCAGCGACGAAGGCCTGTTCAGCGCCGAGCGCAAGGTCGCGCTGCCACTGCACCCGCAACGCATCGGGATTATCAGTTCTCCGACCGGCGCGGTGATCCGCGACATCATCAGCGTGTTCCGCCGGCGCGCGCCACGGGTCGAGCTGACCCTGATTCCCACAGCCGTTCAGGGCCGCGAGGCGATCAACCAGATTGTCCGCGCGCTGAAGCTGGCCGACAGCCGGGGCTTCGATGCGCTGATCCTCGCCCGTGGCGGCGGCTCGTTGGAGGACCTGTGGTGCTTCAACGAAGAAGCGGTCGCCCGCGCCATCGACGCGTGCGTGACGCCGATTGTCAGCGCTGTCGGGCATGAAACCGATGTGTCCATCAGCGACTTTGTCGCCGACGTGCGCGCACCGACGCCCTCCGCTGCCGCCGAACTGCTCGCCCCGGATTCCAGCGACCTGCATCGACGCGTCGACAACCTGCACCGGCGACTGGTCAGTCGCATGCAGGACCGTCTGATGCGCGAGCGGCTGCGTCTCGAGGGCATTTCCCGGCGTCTGCGTCACCCTGGCGAACGCTTGCGTCAGCAGTCGCAACGCCTGGATGACCTGGACATGCGCCTGCGCCGCGCCTTTGAACAGAACATGCATCAACGTCAGGTGCGTCTGGCGCACATGCAGAGCCGCCTTGCTGCCCAGCATCCAGGCCGGACCCTGGCCTTCTTGCGCCAGCGTCTGGATGCCCTGGCCGAGCGTCTGCCGAGAGCCATTCGCGAACAGATCAAGGCACGCAAGCTGCAACTGCAAAGTCAGGTGCAGACGCTCAACGTGGTCAGCCCGCTTGCCACACTGGGACGCGGTTACAGCATCCTGCTCGACGAGCGCGGCCACGCGATCCGTAACGCTGCCCAGACGCAAACGGGCCAGCGGCTTACCGCCAGGCTCGGCGAAGGCGAACTGCAAGTGCGCGTCGAAGACAATCACCTCACACCCGTGACCCTCTCCCTTCTGGACTGACTGCCTGATGCTACGTTTTATCGCCCCGCTGTTCGCCCTGCTGCTCTGTCTCCCCGCCCACGCCGACAGCTTTATTACCCGCGCACTCGACAAGCCGGTACCCGGCGGCGTGGCGGTCATCGATCTGGGCACGGGCGCTCAGGCACCGACCGCCACCTATCAAGGCAAACCGGTGCTGGTGGTCAAGGAACAGGGCACGCGCTGGCTGGCCATCGTCGGCATTCCGCTGACCGTCAAACCCGGTACCCAGCAAGTCACGTCCGGCGGGCGCACGCTCAACTTCACCGTTGGCAGCAAGAAATACCCGGAACAGCACATCACGCTCAAGAACAAACGTCAGGTCAATCCCAATCCTGAAGACAACAAACGTATCGAGGGCGAACTGGCCGAACAACTGCGCGCCTACCGCAGCTTCAGCCCAGGCACGCCAAGCAATCTGATTCTGGACAAGCCGGTCAACGGCCCGTTGTCGAGCAAGTTCGGCGTGCGTCGCTTCTTCAATGGCGAAGAACGCAACCCGCATTCGGGCCTGGACTTCGCTGTGCCGGCCGGCACGCCGATCAAATCCCCGGCAGCGGGCAAGGTCATCCTGACCGGTAATTACTTCTTCAACGGCAACACCGTATTCGTCGATCACGGGCAGGGCTTCATCAGCATGTTTTGCCATATGTCGAAGATCGACGTGAAGGTCGGCGATCTCGTCCCGCGTGGCGGAGTGGTTGGCAAAGTCGGCGCAACCGGTCGCGCAACCGGGCCGCACATGCACTGGAACGTCAGCCTCAACGATGCGCGCGTAGACCCGGCGATCTTCATCGGCGCGTTTCAGCCTTAAGCCTGTTGATGAGCGAGCGCTACGGCGCTCACTCACCTGCCCCCTCATTGCGCACATCGCTTTCGTCCAACAACAACCTGCACATAAAGCTTCAGATTCCGCTATAAAAAATCGCTAAAGACGCCTTTTCGAGAATTTATTCCAATCTTTTTCAAATGCTTGCCATCATCCATGCCAATGGTTACGGTTGGCCTCATGAAAAGCTCTCAAACCCTTATTCTGTTGCGCCAACACCGGTGCCTCAGCCTGGTCAGCGCCCGACTGCCTGGCTAGCGTGCTGTGCCTCGTCCCTGTGTTCGCAATTCCCTGTGCTATCTATCCAGAACGGCAGGCCGCCCAACCCGGCCCCGTGAATACAAAAGGATTTCCTGATGACCATGCTCAAAGACCCCTCGAAGAAGTACCGTGCGTTCCCGACCATCGATCTGCCTGACCGCACCTGGCCTTCGAAGACCATCGACGCAGTGCCGATCTGGTGCAGCTCCGACTTGCGCGACGGCAACCAGTCGCTGATCGAGCCGATGGACGCAGCCAAGAAGCTGCGCTTCTGGAAAACCCTGGTCAGCGTCGGCGTCAAGGAAATCGAGGCATCCTTTCCATCGGCTTCGCAGACTGACTTCGACTTCGTGCGCACCCTGATCGAAGACGGCCACATCCCGGATGACACCACCATCCAGGTACTGACCCAGGCTCGCGAAGACCTGATCGCCCGCACCTTCGAATCGCTGCGCGGTGCCAAGAAAGCCATCGTCCACCTGTATAACGCGACCTGCCCGTCGTTCCGCCGCATTGTCTTCAATCAGGACAAGGCCGGCGTGAAAGAGATCGCAGTCAACGCGGCCAAGCTGTTCGTCAAATATGCAGCACAACAGCCTGAAACCCAGTGGACCTTCCAGTACTCGCCGGAAACCTTCAGTGCGACCGAACTGGAGTTCGCCAAGGAAGTCTGCGATGCGGTGATCGAGGTGTGGAACCCGACGCCCGAGAACAAGGTGATCCTCAACCTCCCGGCCACCGTGGAAGTGGCGACCCCCAACATTTACGCGGACCAGATCGAGTGGTTTGGCCGCAACATTACCCGCCGCGACAGCGTGCTGATCAGCCTGCATACCCACAACGACCGTGGCACGGGCGTTGCCGCTACCGAGCTGGGCCTGATGGCCGGTGCGGATCGCGTCGAGGGCTGCCTGTTCGGTAACGGCGAGCGGACCGGTAACGTCGATCTGGTCACCGTGGCGCTGAACCTCTACACCCAAGGCATCAATCCCGGTCTGGACTTCTCGGATATCGACGGTGTGCGCAAGGTGGTCGAAGAGTGCAACCAGATCCCGGTGCACCCACGTCACCCGTATGTTGGCGACCTGGTTCACACCGCGTTCTCCGGCTCGCACCAGGATGCGATCCGCAAGGGTTTCACTCAACAGAAGGAAGGCGAGTTGTGGGAAGTGCCTTATCTGCCGATTGACCCGGCCGACATCGGTCGCAGCTATGAGGCGGTGATTCGCGTCAACAGCCAGTCAGGCAAAGGTGGCATCGCTTACCTGCTGGAACAGGAATATGGCATTTCCCTGCCACGCCGCATGCAGATCGAGTTCAGCCAGGTGGTTCAGGGTGAAACCGATCGTCTGGGCCTGGAGATGACCGCCGAGCAGATTCACTCGCTGTTGCGTCGTGAATACCTGCAAGCCAACGTTCCTTATGCGCTGATCAGCCATAAGCTGCAGGAAGAGAACGGCAACAGCTCGGTGGATGCCGAGGTGCACGTCGACGGCGAGACCCAGCACTGGCGTGGCAAGGGCAAAGGCGCCCTGGAAGCACTGGTTGCCGGTCTGCCAGTGGCCGTGGAAATCATGGACTACAACGAGCACGCGATCGGCTCGGGCACCACTGCCAAGGCGGCCGCCTACATCGAGCTGCGCGTGAATGGCGAGCGCGCCGTGCATGGTGTGGGCATCGACGAAAACATCACCACTGCGAGCTTCCGCGCCCTGTTCAGTGCCCTGAATCGTTCACTCAGCCAGACCCAGGCCAAGGCTGCCTGATTCGATAGCCGGATGGCGGACGCAGGTCCGCCATCCGCATCGCCCTCTCCCTTCCCCGCCACACGCTGCACCCACCTCTTGCATTCCGCGCATGACCCTGCCTGTTTCGGCATAATCTTTTTCATTTATGCTGTGGTAGCATGCTGCCCTTACTCCAGAGCGCGCCCAATCCAACAGCAATTCATATGCTGACGATGCCTGCTCGGACTTACCTGCCAGCTGCACCTTTCCTATAAAACCAAGACGACTACTGCATTGATTTCCGGACGAAAAGAATGCTCGGGCAGACCCACCGTGCATTGAAATTACCATCGGCCTCGGTACGCTGAGCTGATCCAATCACATTTGGAGCGATTATGCCCAAGGCTTCCCATCAAGATTTGCGCCGCAGCTTCCGTGCGCTCACCTCGTCGAACTCTTGCTTTCACACAGCCTCGGTGTTCGACCCCATGTCAGCGCGAATCGCAGCGGATCTGGGCTTTGAAGTAGGCATCCTCGGCGGCTCCGTGGCGTCGCTGCAAGTCCTGGCAGCCCCTGACTTCGCGCTGATCACCCTGAGCGAATTCGTTGAACAGGCCACGCGCATCGGCCGTGTCGCACAGCTCCCGGTCATCGCGGACGCAGACCATGGTTATGGCAATGCCCTTAACGTCATGCGCACCGTTGTCGAACTGGAGCGTGCCGGCATCTCTGCACTGACGATCGAAGATACCCTGCTGCCGGCGCAGTTCGGACGCAAATCTACTGACCTGATTTCCACTGCAGAAGGCGTTGGCAAGATCCGCGCAGCGCTGGAAGCGCGTATCGATCCGGAAATGTCGATTTTCGCTCGTACCAACGCAGCGATCATTCCGGTTCAGGAAGCCATCAGCCGGGTTCAGCAGTACCAGGCTGCCGGTGCTGACGGCATTACCATCGTCGGCATTCGTGACTTCGATCACCTGGCACAGATATCCGAAGGCGTGACCGTGCCGCTGATGCTGGTGACGTACGGCAACCCGGAACTGCACGACAACGCGCGTCTTGCCGAGATGGGCGTGAGGGTTTGCGTGCATGGCCACGCTGCGTACTTCGCCGCGATCAAGGCCACCTATGACTGCCTGCGCGAGCAGCGCCAGATCCTGGGCAGCGAATCGAACATGAGCGCGACCGAACTGACCCATACCTACACGCAGCCTGAAGACTACGTAGAGTGGGCCCGCAAGTTCATGAACGTGAACGAGTGACAGGCAACGCCGGACACTGCGCCGCCTGAGCAGGAGCGGACGCAAAGCGTCCGCAACTGCAAGCCCACGCAACAGCGTGCGTGGGCTTGATGAGCGTCCCTGCGGACGCCCGACAGGCGATATTACGCGGTGGTGTTTACACCGCCACCGGTTTCCAGCTGCAACAACGAGGCCTGCAGCGTCTGCAGGTTGGCGCTGATAGTCGCTATCTGCCCCTGAATCGCCATGGATTTCTGAGCTTTTTCTTCCGCCGAGCCCTTACCGCTTTGGGCGGCAGCCAACTGCGCCTTCTGCTCAGCGAGTTGCTTCTGAGCGTCCTTGATCTGCTGCTTTATCTGTTCGATGGTCTGATTGAGAGACGATTCGCTGGAGCCACCAACACTGCCGCCGCCACCCGCCGCACCGGCCTTGCCACCTTCAGTTGACGCCTGATCAGAGCTTTTCTCTGTTTCAGTCGTCGAGGTCGCAGCGGCAGTGACGGCTTTGTTCGTTTCAGCGTCGGCAGGCTTGACCGCTAGCGTCAACGAGCTTGAGTAACTGTTCAGCGTGGATGTATTGATAGTAGTCATGACGGTCTCCTGGAGGTCTGAAACAGCTATCGGCCGACCTGAAACATTCTGAAGTACTTTTATTCAATATTAAAAGAGTCCGCATCCAGACCCGCTGGAAACCGTGTGCGATAGGCTTGCAGGTCTGCCGCGCTGAGCGTTGCCCTGAACACGCCGTCCGCTTCGCCCACGCTCAACAGGCTCTCGCCTTGGAAATCCAGGACCTGGCTGTCGCCGGTGTACGCAAAGCCCTTGCCATCCGACCCGACGCGATTGACTGCCGCCACATAGCACAGGTTTTCAATGGCTCTGGCAGGCAGCAGGCGATTCCAGTGCAGGCGCCGCGCACCCGGCCAGTTGGCGGTGTACAGCAACAGGTCGGTGTCCTGCGCATCACGGCTCCAGACCGGAAAGCGCAGGTCGTAGCAGATCAGCGGGCGCACGCGCCAGCCGTTGAGCTCAAACATCACCTGGCGATCACCCGGCGTGTAGTGTTGGTGCTCACCGGCCATACGAAACAGGTGGCGCTTGTCGTAATGCAGCAGCTCACCGTCCGGTCGTGCCCACAGCAGGCGATTGCGATGACTGCCATCGGCAGCGCGCATCATGACGCTGCCGGTCACCACGGCGTCGATGCGCCTGGCCTGCGCCAATAGCCATGCCGATGTAGGCCCGGCTTCAGGCTCTGACAGGGCCTCGGACTCCATCGAGAAACCGGTGGTGAACATTTCCGGCAGGATCACCAGATCCGCGCCACGCGCCTGATCCAGCAATTGCTCGAAATGCTCGAGATTGGCCTCGCGATCATGCCACGCCAGCGTGGTCTGGATCAGCGCCAGGTCAAGGTTCGGCAGCCCGCTTATATCGCGCATAGTTTCTCCGCCGCCTGACGCAGCGTCTCTTCCTGCTTGGCGAAGCACAAGCGGATCAGGCGCTGCCCTGCTGGCGGGCTTTGATAGAACACAGAAATCGGAATGCTCGCCACACCATGCTCACGGGTCATCCACAAGGCCATGTCGACGTCATTGAGGTCGGGCCTGATCTGCGAGTAATCGACCAACTGGAAATAAGTCCCGCCCACCGGCCGGAAGCTGAAACGCGACTCGGCCAGATGACCACAGAAAAAGTCGCGCTTGGCCTGATAGAAGCCTGGCAGCTCATCGACATGCTCCGGGTGCTCGGCCATGAAATCGGCCAACGCGTACTGCAACGGCGTGACACCGCAGAAGCTTACATACTGGTGCACCTTGCGCAGCTCGGACGTCAGCGCAGGAGGCGCGACCACGTAACCGGTTTTCCAGCCTGTAACGTGATACGTCTTGCCGAACGAGCTGACGACGAAGGCACGCTGATACAGCGCTTCGTGGTCGAGCACACTGACATGACGTGCGCCGTCGAACACCAGGTGTTCATAGACCTCGTCGCTGAGCAGGTAAATATCGCGATCGGCAATCAGCGCGGCCAGTCGATCGAGCTCTGCACGGCTGATCAACGCGCCACTGGGGTTGTGCGGGCTGTTGATGACGATCATGCGGGTACGCGGGCTCAGCGCATCGCTCAGCTTTTGCCAGTCGATGGAGAAGTCATCCAGCCCCAGTTGCACATGAACGCAGCGCCCACCGGCCAATTCGACGGCAGGCTCGTAGCTGTCATAGCACGGGTCGAAGATGATCACTTCGTCGCCAGCACGAATAACGCTGTGGATCGCACAGAAAATCGCCTGGGTGGCCCCCGGTGTGATGGTGATTTCGCTGTCCGGATTGACCGTACGCCCATAGCTGCGGGCGATCTTTGCCGCGACTTGCTGACGAAGCGCAGGCAGCCCGGTCATCGGTGAGTATTGGTTATGTCCTTGAGTGACGTGTCGGCAAACCGCATCACGCAGCGCCTGCGGGCCGTCAAAATCGGGAAACCCCTGGGACAGGTTGATAGCGCCGGTTTCGGCGGCCAGCTGTGACATGACGGTGAAGATAGTGGTGCCCACATTGGGCAACTTGCTGTCGATCATGGAACCCTTTCCCTGCAATCTCCCGGCACCGGGCGGCACGGGTCAGGCAGGATAGCCCATTAAACGGACACAAAAAAAGGCGCCGAAGCGCCTTTTTCCCGATGCTGACTCAGCGCTTGTCGCGGCGCTTCTTGTCGGCCTTCTTGTGGTGCGACATCATCCGACGCTTCTTGTTGACCTGACGGTCGGTGAGCGTGTTCTTGTTGCCTTCATACGGGTTCTCGCCGCCCTTGAACTCGATACGGATCGGCGTACCGACCAGCTTGAGCACACGCCGGTAAGTGTTTTCCAGGTAACGGACGTAGGACTTGGGTACCTTCTCGACCTGGTTACCATGGATCACGATCAGCGGCGGGTTGGCACCACCCAAGTGGGCGTAGCGCAGCTTGATGCGGCGGCTGCCGACCATCGGTGGCGCATGCTCGCTGACCGCATCTTCGAGAATCTGGGTCAGGCGGCTGGTCGGCCAGCGCGTTACCGCGGACTTGAACGAGTTCTGTACCGACTGATACAGGTTGCCCACGCCCGTGCCGTGCAGCGCGGAAATGAAGTGGATGTCGGCGAAGTCGACGAAGAACAACCGGCGCTCCAGCTCGATCTTCACGAAATCGCGTTCGCCCGGCGTCATGCCGTCCCACTTGTTCAGCGCGATGACCAGCGCACGGCCCGCTTCAAGGGCGAAGCCCAGCAGGTTCAGGTCGTGGTCGACCACACCTTCGCGGGCATCCATCACAAAGATCACCACGTTGGCGTCCTTGATGGCCTGCAGCGTCTTGACCACCGAGAACTTCTCGACTTCCTCGTGGATCTTGCCGCGCTTGCGCACACCGGCGGTGTCGATCAGCGTGTACTTCTCTTCGTTACGCTCGAAGGGAATGTAGATACTGTCGCGCGTGGTGCCTGGCTCGTCATAGACGATAACCCGGTCTTCACCCAGCATGCGGTTGACCAGCGTCGACTTGCCCACGTTGGGACGACCAATGATGGCGATCTTGATGCCGTCTTTCTCGCTCGGGCCGGGAATGCGCTTGGCTTCCTGACCTTCGGCGACTTCCTCGACCTCAACGCCCTCTTCAGGCTCATCCTCGTCCCTGGGGAATTCCCGCAGAGCGATTTCGAGCATCTGCGAGATGCCACGACCGTGGGCACCGGCCACCGGAATGGCGTCGCCCAGACCCATCGGGCTGAACTCGGCACGCGCCAGGTTCTCGTCGATGTTGTCGATCTTGTTGGCAACCACGTAGGAACGCTTGTTGCGCTTGCGCAGGTGCTCACCAATCATCTGATCAGCAGCGGTGTAGCCCGCACGGGCGTCCACCAGAAACAGCACCACATCGGCTTCTTCAATGGCCAGCAGCGACTGCTCGGCCATCTTTTCGTCCATGCCATGCTCGTCACCGGAGATACCGCCGGTGTCGATCAGAATATAGGAGCGCCCTTGCCACTTCGCCTCTCCGTATTGGCGATCACGGGTAAGACCGGACAGATCGCCGACAATGGCGTCGCGAGTCCTGGTCAGGCGATTGAACATGGTGGACTTGCCGACGTTCGGTCGACCCACCAGGGCGATTACGGGAACCATGCGGCTCTCCACTTCGTTATTTCAGAAAATACAAAAGCCGCTGCAGGGCAGCGGCCGGAGTTCGGGGCGATGCCACAAAGGCACCGCAGCCTTGCCGAAGCAAGGGCACCCGGGGCCATTGGCCCCGGGCATGGACACTTATTGCTTGATGGTCAGGGCTTCCAGTTTGCCGCTGTTGCCATACACGTAAATCATGTCCCCAACCACCAGCGGACGAGCACGCAGGCCGTCGCTGTCGATACGTTCGCGACCGACAAAACGACCGTCCACCTGGCTCAACAGGTGCAGGTAGCCTTCCATGTCACCGACCGCTACATAGCTGGAATACACTTCCGGTGCGCCGAGCTGGCGGCGAGCCAGTGATTCGTTGCTCCACAGTGCAGAGGACGAACGCTCGTCGATACCTTCGACAGTACCGGAGGCCAGAGTGGCGTAGACGCTGCCAAAGCCCTGGGCGACACCCGAGTAGCTCGAAGCATCACGCTGCCAGAGCACACGACCGCTTTCCAGATCGAGACCGGCGACGCGACCCTGATAGGTAGCGACGTACAGGGTACCGCCGGACAGCAGCAGGCCGCCGTCGATATCGACAACGCGATCCAGTTCCGAGCGACCTTGCGGGATAGCAACACGCTGTTCCCAGATCGGCACGCCGTTGGTGATATCCAGAGCGACTACCTTGCCGGTCGACAGACCTGCCACGGCAAGACGGTTGGTTGCCAGTGGAGCACCCGTGCCGCGCAGGGTAAGCACCGCTGGCGTACTTTCGTAGATCCAGAGCTGCGAACCGGTAGAAGCGTCGAAACCGACGATGCGGTCATCCTGAGTCTGGACAACAACCACAGAACCGTTGGTGGCAGGCGGAGCCAGTACTTCACTGGTCACGCGAGCGCGCCACTTTTCCTCACCGGACGTGGCGTCCATGGCAATCACTTCACCCTTGAGGGTGCCGATCATTACCAGGCCATAGCCCACGCCGACTGCACCGGAAACGGGCAGGTCGAGATCCTTCTTCCAGATCACGTCGCCGGTCAGACGGTCCAGCGACACGACTTCTCCAGTGACGTCAGCCGCATAGATGCGGTCGCCATCAATGGCTGGCACGAGCATGTTGTAAGTCTTGCCCTGGCCGTCGCCAACGGAACGGCTCCACTGCTTGTGCAAAACCACTTCTTCTTTGAAGTCGGTCAGCTCGGCCGGAGGCAATTCCTTTTTGCTGTTGCTGCTGCAACCCGCGGCCAGAATGGCCAGAGCCAGCAATGCTGCATGTTTCCAACGAATCACGTCACGCATCCCCTTTCGCCAGATCGTCGAGCTTCATTTGCAGGCCACCCACTGCTGCGTCTTCGGACAGAGCAGATTTGGCCTTTTGGTATGCAGCATACGCCTCGTCGGTACGACCCAGCTGTACCAGCAGGTCACCCTTGAGTTCTTCACGACTGGCGAGGAAAGCCTTGTCGGCATCGCCGTCGAGCAGCTTCAGCGCGTCATCGGTCTTGTTCTGCGCAGCCAGCACGCGCGCCAGACGCTGACGGGCAATCTCGCCCAGCGTGTCGTTGGCAGGCTTGTCGGCCACGGTTTTCAGCTCGGCTGCAGCATCATCCAGCTTGCCGGCATCGACCGCCACCTTGGCGACGAACAGGCTACCGAACTGTGCGTAGGTAGTGCCACCGAATTCGCTTTTCAGTTTGCCGGAGATCTCGGCGACACGTGCGGTGTCTGCCTGGCCACTGGGCGTCAGTGCGGTTTCCAGCAACTGCTGATAAAGCATCGAGGCGCCTTGCGACTGGCTGGCCTGATACCTGTGCCAGAACTGCCAACCCAGAACCACGACCAGCGCCAGCAGACCACCGGTCAACAGAGGTTTGCCGTTGCGCTGCCACCAGTCCTTCATTACCGCCAGCTCTTCATCTTCGGTACCCGACACCCCAATACTCCTATTCGCTAAACGGCTGTTAAATCAGCTTCAACCCTGCACGACGCAGGAGGCCAGGTGCTCTGACAGAGCATCCCAGGAAATATTTTGTTGTTCACCCTGGCCACGCAGGGGTTTGACGCCAATGACCTTTGCCGCCAGTTCTTCTTCGCCGAGGATCAGCGCGTACAGCGCACCGCTCTTGTCGGCTTTCTTGAACTGGCTCTTGAAGCTGCCGGCACCGGCGTTGACCTGCAACCGCAGGGTCGGCAACTGATCACGCACCTTTTCGGTAAGTGCCAGGGCCGCCAGTTCGGCCGCTTCGCCAAACGCGCACAGGTAGACATCGACCTGACGGGCAATTTCTTCCGGCACCTGCTCAAGGGTTTCAAGCAGTAGAACCAGTCGCTCGATACCCATCGCGAAACCGACGCCTGCAGTAGGCTTGCCGCCCATCTGCTCGACCAGTCCATCGTAACGACCGCCTGCACAGACCGTACCCTGAGCACCGAGTTGATCGGTGACCCATTCGAAAACGGTCTTGCTGTAGTAATCCAGGCCACGCACCAGCTTCGGATTGATCACATAAGGAATACCGGCTGCGTCCAGACGGGCCTTCAGGCCTTCGAAGTGAACGCGGGATTCGTCATCCAGATAGTCCGCCAGTTTCGGCGCATCGACCAGCACAGCCTGGGTTTCAGGGTGCTTGGTGTCCAGCACGCGCAGCGGGTTGGTTTTCAGTCGGCGCTGGCTGTCTTCGTCCAGTTGGTCGAGACGTGCCGAGAGGTATTCGACCAGCGCATCGCGGTAACGCGCACGCGCCTCGCTGGTGCCCAGGCTGTTCAGTTCGAGCTTGACGGCGTTGCGAATGCCCAGCAGGCCCCACAGGCGCCAGGTCATGACAATCAGTTCGGCATCGATATCCGGACCGTCAAGGTTGAAAACTTCTACACCGATCTGGTGAAACTGACGATAACGGCCTTTCTGTGGACGCTCGTGACGGAACATCGGACCGATGTACCACAGTTTCTGAACCTGGCCGCCGCCAGTGATGCCGTGCTCGAGGACTGCGCGCACGCACGCGGCAGTGCCTTCAGGGCGCAGGGTCAGAGAGTCGCCGTTGCGGTCGGCGAAGGTGTACATCTCTTTCTCGACGATATCGGTCACTTCACCGATGGAGCGCTTGAACAGCTCGGTGAATTCGACGATAGGCATACGAATCTGCCGGTAACCGTAGTTATCCAGCAGACGTGCAACAGTGCCTTCAAAGTGACGCCACAGTGGCGTCTGCTCGGGCAGAATGTCGTTCATGCCACGAATGGCTTGTAGAGACTTACTCACAGAAAATCCTTAGCAATCCGGGTTAGCCGCGCACGATGACCGAGGCGTCGGCTTCGGCTTTTTCAGCCGCTTTCTCGCGAATCAAGCGTTCCAGCTCATTCACGAGATTGTCATTGGTCAGTTTCTGCGCGGGTTTGCCGTCGATGTAGATCAGGTTCGGCGTGCCACCGGTGAGGCCGATATGCGCCTCCTTGGCTTCGCCCGGACCATTGACCACACAACCGATGACCGCGACATCCAGCGGAACCAGCAAATCCTCGAGGCGACCTTCCAGCTCGTTCATGGTCTTGACCACATCGAAGTTCTGCCGCGAGCAGCTCGGGCAGGCGATGAAGTTGATTCCACGCGAACGAAGGCGCAACGATTTGAGGATGTCGTACCCGACCTTCACTTCCTCGACCGGGTCAGCCGCCAGCGAGATGCGGATAGTATCGCCAATTCCCTCGGCAAGCAGCATACCGAGACCGACAGCCGATTTCACCGTGCCCGAACGCAGGCCACCGGCTTCGGTAATGCCCAAGTGCAGCGGCTGAACAATCTCTTTGGCCAGCAGACGATAGGCAGCGACAGCCATGAAAACATCGGAAGCCTTGACGCTGACCTTGAAGTCCGGAAAGTTCAGGCGCTCCAGATGCTCGACATGGCGCAGCGCAGATTCTACCAGCGCCTCTGGCGTAGGCTCGCCGTACTTCTTCTGCAGGTCTTTTTCCAACGAACCGGCATTGACGCCGATGCGGATCGGGATGCCCCGATCACGCGCAGCATCGACCACGGCACGGACACGGTCTTCACGACCGATATTGCCAGGGTTGATACGCAGACAGTCAACGCCCAGCTCGGCCACACGCAGGGCAATGCGGTAATCGAAGTGGATATCGGCGACCAGCGGCACCTTGACCAGCTGCTTGATGCGGCCAAAGGCTTCGGCAGCGTCCATGTCCGGCACCGACACACGCACGATGTCGACACCCGCGGCTTCCAGACGATTGATCTGTGCCACGGTAGCGGCCACATCGTTGGTGTCGCTGTTGGTCATGCTCTGCACCGCGATCGGCGCATCACCACCGACCGGTACGGAACCGACCCATATTTTTCGGGATTCGCGACGCTTGATTGGAGATTCGCCGTGCATGACTTATTGCCCTAGCTTCAGGCGAGCAGTTTCGCCGCTGGTAAAAGGTGCTACATCCACAGGCTGACCGTTGTAGCTGACCTGCGCACCGCGCGCATAGCCAAGACGCAGGGTCAACGGCGGCTTGCCGCTGACATCCAGGCTGTCGCCCTTGCGCTTGAGACCGCTGACCAGCACTTTGCCGTTTCCGTCAGTGACCTGGGTCCAGCAATCGGCGACGAACTGTACGGTCACCTGACCGCCACCCGCCATGGCAGGCGCTGGCTGCTCGGCAGGTGCAGTCGGCATCGACGGCACGGTCGGCGCAGCCACGGGAGCTTGCGGCGTGCTCGCCGGTGGCGTGGCGGCAGCAGGCGTCTGTGGTTGTGCGGTTGCGTGACTTGTAGCGTTGGAAGCCGGGGCCGCAGGCGCAGCAGCGGGTGCCTCACTGGCAGGCGCACCGGTATTCAACGGCAAGGAAGTTTGTCCGGAGGCAGGCGTTTCGGCCACAGCAGGCTCTTCCGGCTCGTCAAGCGGGTGAATCTGCGTAGTGCCGTCAGCGCTTTCGACTTCGACATGCTCCATGTTCAGCCCGGACTGGTCCTTGCCGCGCAAGGTGGCCTGATCCTGCCACCAGAAGAAACCGCCGCCGACCAGGATCACCAGCAACAGCAGGCTGACAATACGCAGAATGTTGTGCGACAGCCTGACCGGCTCTTCGATACGGCCCAGCGCGTGAACCGAACTGCCTTTGCCGTCGGTGCCGGTGAACTGATCGAACTGCTCGACGAGCGCCGTCTGATCAAGGTCAAGCAGTTTGGCGTAGGCGCGCACATACCCCCGGGCGAACGTATGCCCGGGCAGCTTTTCAAACTGGCCGTTCTCCAGATTGGTCAGGGAGGTCACGGTGAGATTGAGTCTCAAGGCCACATCTGGCAGCGACCAGCTCCTGCTCTCGCGGACCTGGCGCAGGGTTTCTCCAGGGTTCACGCGATTGGTTGCTACAACTTCGGGATGCGCCGCTTTCATCATTGCTCCGACAGGTATTGCTGATATTCCGGCGTACCGGGATAGAGTCTTTTCAACAGCAGACCATAGCTGGCTGCCTTGTTACGATCATCATATATCTTCGCCAGCCGTGTACCGAGCAATAGACTACGTGCATTTTGCTCGCTGAGTTGGCTAAAACGGTCGTAATAGTCACGCGCTGGCACATATTGCTTGTCTTCGTAGGACAGCTGAGCCATTTCCAGCAAGGATACTGGCAACTGCCGGTCCAGGCGCAATGCCTTGGTAAATTGCTCGCGAGCCTGCTCGCGGTTGCCCAGCTTCAGCGAGGTCATGCCCAGGCTTTCAAAAACCCGTGACCGCTCAGGATACAGGTTGTCGGCAGCCGCCTGTTCAAAACGCTCGTAGGCTTCCTTGTAACGCTTTTGCTCGAACAGAAAGCTGCCGTAATTGTTGACGATACGTGTTTCGTTATTGCTGGCGGCCAATGCCTTGCGAAAGTACTGCTCTGCCAGCTCCGGCTCCATTTCGGTCTGGAATACCAGAGCCAGTGCGGCGTTGGCCTGCGCGTCGGAGCTGTCGAGTTCGAGCGCCTTCTTCAGCGGAACCTTGGCCCGCTCCGTCTGCCCCTGCTGAAAATACCCCAGCCCGAGCTGCACATAAGCCTTGCGCGCTTCCTCGCGCCCCTGAGCCGTCGTCAACGGGTTGACGTTGCCTGTGGACACGCATGCTGTCAGCAAGACGACAAAACATAGCAGCAGCGAGGCACGCACAGACATGGAGTCTCTCTCGGTCAGGTTCGCAGTCAGGTTCGAGTCACCGCAACAGGGGCCGCATCGGCCTCGGCGCTCAACTCACGCACGGCTATATAGCGTTCGCTACGACGTGTGCGGTCCATCACCTGCCCGACCAATTGGCCGCATGCAGCATCGATGTCCTCACCACGTGTGGTACGCACAGTGACGTTATAACCGGCCTGATGCAACAGGTCCTGAAAACGACGTATCGCGTTATTGCTGGGACGCTCGTAACCGGAGTGCGGAAACGGGTTGAACGGGATCAGGTTGATCTTGCAAGGCGTGTCCTTGAGCAGTTCGATCATCTCGACCGCGTGTTCTACCTTGTCGTTGATGTCCTTGAGCATGGTGTACTCGATGGTGAGCACACGTTTTTCGCCCAGACTGGACATGTAGCGACGGCAGGACTCGAGAAGCACTTTCAACGGGTATTTCTTGTTGAGCGGCACCAACTGGTTGCGCAGCGCATCGTTCGGTGCGTGCAGCGACAAGGCCAGGGACACGTCGATGTGCTTGGAAAGCTCATCGATCATCGGTACCACACCGGAAGTGGACAAGGTCACCCGGCGTTTGGAAATGCCATACCCCAGGTCATCCATCATCAGATGCATGGCGGCAATGACATTGTCGAAGTTCAGCAGCGGCTCACCCATGCCCATCATCACCACGTTGGTGATGGCACGGTCGACGGTAGCCGGGACGCTGCCAAAGGATTTGTTGGCAATCCACACCTGACCGATGACTTCGGCGGCGGTGAGGTTGCTGTTGAAGCCTTGCTTGCCCGTGGAGCAGAAACTGCAATCCAGGGCACAGCCCGCCTGGGACGAAACACACAAGGTGCCGCGCTTGCCCTGCGGAATGTAGACGGTCTCGACACAGCTGCCGGACTCTACGCGCACGACCCATTTACGGGTGCCGTCGCTGGAGATGTCCTCGCTGACCACTTCAGGACCGCGAACTTCAGCACAGGCCTTGAGCTTTTCGCGCAGGGCCTTGCTGACGTTCGTCATCGCGTCGAAATCGTCGACGCCGAAGTGGTGAATCCACTTCATGACCTGACCGGCACGGAAGCGCTTCTCCCCGATAGAGTCGAAGAATTTCTCCATTTCCTGTTGAGTCAGCCCCAGCAGGTTGGTTTTACCAGTCGATGCAATCATGAATTCACCCTTCACTCGTCAGTCAAAAATGACTTAGCGAGCGGTTACTTCGGTAGCTGCGAAGAAGTACGAGATTTCGCGAGCGGCGGCTGCTTCGGAATCGGAGCCGTGAACAGCGTTGGCGTCGATGGAATCAGCGAAGTCAGCACGGATGGTGCCGGCAGCAGCTTCTTTAGGGTTGGTAGCGCCCATCAGCTCGCGGTTCAGAGCGATAGCGTTTTCGCCTTCCAGAACCTGAACGACAACCGGACCGGAGATCATGAAGGCAACCAGGTCGCCGAAGAAACCGCGAGCGCTGTGCTCAGCGTAAAAACCTTCAGCTTCGGCCTTGGACAGTTGCTTCAGCTTGGAAGCGACAACGCGCAGACCGGCTTTTTCGAAACGAGTGGTGATCTCGCCGATTACGTTCTTGGCAACGGCGTCAGGCTTGATGATGGAGAAAGTACGTTGAACAGCCATGGTGAAACTCCAGAAGCAGTGATTGAAGCGAAAAATTAAACCCGCGAATTATACGCGGGTTCTGGTGTATTGCCTAACTGCGCGCGTTACTGAACGTCAATCCAGCTCTTCGATCCACAATGTCTGGATCGCCTCCAGGACCTTTTCCCCGCTGCGGTCCCGGTGGTCATCGAATTCAGGCAAGGCCATGACCAGATCACGCAGCCTGGGGAAACTGACGGTGAGCGGATTTACTTCCGGGTGGCTTTCAGCCAGCTGGATGGCGATTTCCTGCACATCAACCCATTTGAGACTCATGAGCAATCCTTGAATCAGTGCGGCGCTTCAGCGGCGTGGTTGAGCGAATACTTGGGTATTTCGACCGTGAGGTCTTCGTTGCCGACAATGGCCTGACAGGACAGACGCGACTGTGGTTCCAGCCCCCACGCCTTGTCGAGCATGTCTTCTTCCAGCTCATCGGCTTCATTCAGCGAATTGAACCCTTCGCGAATGACGCAATGACAGGTGGTGCACGCACACACGCCACCACAGGCGCTTTCAATCTCGATGTGGTGCTCGTGGGCAATGTCGAGAATAGACGTGCCGGGCTCCACTTCTACAACCAGCCCGTCCGGGCAATGCTCGGCGTGGGGCAGAAAAATCACCTGCGGCATCAGTTATTCCTCAATCTCATTCAAGTTGCGCCCGGCCAGTGCGGCTTTTACCGTCGAATCAAGGCGTCGGGCAGCAAATGCATCGGTCACCTGCGACAGACGCTTGGTCTGCTGCTCGATGGCATAACCATCGGTGCCTTGCATCAGTTCACGGAGTTCGTCCATCTGCAGGTTGATGACCAGACGCTCTTCCTCGTCGAGAAGACGCTCTCCATCGGCTTCCAGGGCACCCTGAACAGCCTCGAGCAGGCGCTCGGCATCGACCTGATGTTCACGCAGCACACGAGCAACCTTGTCGTCGCCGGCATACTCGAAGGAATCCTTGAGCATGCGAGTGACCTCGTCATCCGTCAGCCCGTAGGAAGGCTTGACCTGAATGCTCGACTCGATGCCCGAGCCCATTTCACGCGCCGAGACACTGAGCAGACCGTCTGCATCGACCTGGAAGGTGACACGAATCTTTGCCGCACCCGCGACCATCGGCGGAATGCCACGCAGTTCGAACCGCGCCAGCGAACGACAGTCGCTGATCAATTCACGCTCGCCCTGCAGGACATGAATCTTCATGGCCGTCTGGCCATCCTTGTACGTGGTGAATTCCTGACCACGCGCAACAGGAATGGTGGTGTTGCGCGGAATGACCTTCTCCATCAGCCCACCCATGGTTTCCAGCCCCAGCGAGAGCGGAATCACATCGAGGAGCAGCAGTTCGCCACCGTCACGCTTGTTGCCGGCCAGGGTATCGGCCTGGATCGCAGCCCCGATGGCCACCACTTGATCCGGGTCGATCTCGGTCAACGGCTGACGACCGAACAGCTCGGCCACCGCTTCGCGTACTCGTGGAACACGGGTCGAACCGCCGACCATGACCACTGCCTCGACTTCTTCAAGCTCGATACCGGTGTCACGGACCGCACGGCGACAGGCCTTGAGACTGCGCGCAATCATAGGTTCGATCAGCGCATTGAGCGCCTCGCGAGTCAGCGTGCCACGCCACTCGCCGTAGACGACCTCGACAGACTCGGCGTCAGTCAGCGCTTCCTTGGCCGAGCAGGCAGCCTGCAGCAGGCTGCGTTGCGCAGAAGGGTCAATATCGGCAGACAGACCGGCATCAGTAACGATCCAGCTGGCTATCGCATGATCAAAGTCATCGCCACCCAAAGCGGTATCGCCGCCAGTGGCCAGTACTTCAAACACACCACCGGTCAGACGCAGAATCGAGATATCGAAGGTTCCGCCGCCCAGGTCATAGATGGCAACGACGCCTTCGGCCTTTTGATCCAGACCGTAGGCAACGGCAGCAGCCGTGGGCTCATTGAGCAGGCGCAGCACGTTGAGGCCTGCGAGTCTGGCAGCGTCCTTGGTCGCCTGACGCTGAGCGTCATCGAAATAGGCAGGAACGGTGATCACCGCGCCTACCAGCTCGCCACCCAGCGAGGCTTCTGCGCGCTGGCGCAGGACCTTGAGGATGTCGGCGGAGACTTCGACGGGGCTTTTCGGCCCCTGCACGGTGTCGATGAACGGCATATGCGACTCACCGCCGACAAACCGGTACGGCAGTTGCTCGCCCAGCTGCTTGACGTCGGTCAGACCGCGACCCATGAGACGCTTGACCGACAGAACGGTGTTGAACGGGTCCTGGGAGGCGGCGACTTTCGCTGACTGCCCTACTTCGACACGATCAGCGTGATAGCGCACGGCAGACGGCAGAATGACCTGCCCATCTGCATCGGCCAGCGGTTCGGACAGGCCGCTGCGTACTGCAGCAACCAGAGAATTGGTAGTGCCCAGGTCGATACCCACAGCCAGACGACGCTGGTGCGGTTGAGGACTCAGGCCGGGTTCGGCGATCTGCAGTAAAGCCATGCTGTTCAGAATAATCACTGGCGCGCGGCCGAAGCCGCGCGGGGTTAATCGTCGAGGCGCTCTTCTAACTGGCGCACTTCGTGAGAGAGCTTGTCGAGAAACTGCATACGCCGCATCAGCTTTTCAGCGTGCTCGCGTTGTGCAGCATCATTCCAACAGGCCGCGAAGCTCTGGTTCAGTTCGTCCTGAGCGACCTTGAGCTGACGCTTGAAGGTCGCAACGCCGGCCAGATCAGCCTCGTCCTGCAAGTCCTCGAGGTCTTCGCGCAATTGCATCTGCTGCAGAAGAAACTCGGGATCATGCACCGTGACTTCGAGCGGCACTTCGTTGCCGTTCATTGCCAGCAGGTAGCGCGCCCTTTTCGGCGGGCTTTTCAGGGTCTGATAGGCCTCGTTGAGACTGGCCGAGCGCTCCAGCGCAACACGCTGCTCACGCTCGGGGGCATCCGCAAAACGATCCGGGTGCACGTTGCGCGCAAGCTCGCGGTAGCGCGTAGCCAACTGATCAAGATCAAGCTGAAACTCGGGCTTGAGGTCGAACAGGGCGAAGTGACAGGGAGTACCCACAATAAAAGCCTCAGACGTTGAAGCTTTCGCCACAGCCGCACTCACCGCGCGAGTTGGGATTGTTGAACTTGAAGCCTTCGTTCAACCCTTCGCGCACGAAGTCGAGCTCGGTGCCATCCAGATAGACCAGACTTTTCGGGTCAATGATCACCTTGACGCCGTGCATTTCAAACACGGTGTCTTCGCTGGCCGCCTCATCGACGAACTCGAGCACATAGGCAAGACCTGAACAGCCTGTGGTGCGGACACCCAGACGAACGCCGTCACCCTTGCCGCGCCCCTCGAGGGAGCGTCGTACGTGGTTAGCGGCAGCTTCTGTCATGCTGATAGCCATCGGAACTCCTTAGCCTGTTGCATTAGCCTGTTGCAGTTAACTCTGTCGCAAGCCTCTCTTGAAAAGCCTGCTTACAGCAGACCTTTCTTCTGCTTGTAATCGCGAACGGCCGCCTTGATGGCGTCTTCAGCGAGTACCGAGCAGTGAATCTTCACCGGCGGCAGTGCCAGCTCTTCAGCCAGCTGAGTGTTCTTGATGGTCTCTGCTTCATCCAGAGTCTTGCCTTTCATCCACTCGGTCGCCAGGGAGCTGGACGCAATGGCCGAACCACAGCCATAGGTCTTGAACTTGGCGTCTTCGATAACGCCCTGCTCGTTGACCTTGATCTGCAGGCGCATCACGTCGCCGCACGCAGGAGCGCCGACCATGCCGGTGCCAACATCAGGATCTTCCGCGTTCATCTTGCCGACGTTACGTGGATTTTCGTAGTGGTCGATGACCTTTTCGCTGTAAGCCATGATTCTATTCCTCTCACATCAGGGAGCCGCTCTGCAGGTCACGCGCAATGGCGCATGACCTGTGTTGGAGGCGACTTTAAATTAGTGCGCCGCCCACTCGATCTTGGAGATGTCGACGCCGTCTTTGAACATGTCCCACAGCGGCGAAAGTGTGCGCAGCCGGGTGACAGCCTCGCAAACCTTCTGCGCGGCGTAATCGATTTCTTCTTCGGTGCTGAAACGGCCGAAGGTGAAACGAATCGAGCTGTGCGCCAGCTCATCGTTGCGACCCAGGGCACGCAGCACGTACGAAGGCTCAAGCGAGGCCGAGGTACAGGCCGAACCGGACGATACCGCCAGATCCTTGAGCGCCATGATCAGCGACTCGCCTTCGACGTAGTTGAAGCTCAGGTTCAGGTTGTGCGGTACGCGTGCAGTCAGGCTGCCGTTGACGTACAGCTCTTCCAGATTTTCGACCTGCTTGAAGAAACGATCGCTGAGTGCCTTGATGCGCACGTTTTCAGCAGCCATTTCTTCCTTGGCGATACGGAAGGCTTCGCCCATGCCGACGATCTGGTGGGTGGCCAGGGTGCCGGAACGCATGCCGCGCTCGTGACCGCCGCCGTGCATGGTCGCTTCAAGGCGAACACGCGGCTTGCGGCTGACGTAGAGTGCGCCGATGCCTTTCGGGCCGTAGGTCTTGTGAGCAGAGAACGACATCAGGTCAACCTTGAGGCTGGCCAGATCGATTTCAACCTTGCCGGTCGACTGCGCGCCATCGACGTGGAACAGCACACCACGCGAACGGGTCAGTTCACCGATCGCGGCGATATCGTTGATCGTGCCGATCTCGTTGTTCACATGCATGATCGAAACCAGAATGGTGTCGTCACGCAGTGCCGCTTCAATCATCGAAGGCGTGATCAGACCGTCTTCACCCGGCTCGATATAGGTCACTTCGAAACCTTCGCGTTCCAGCTGGCGAGTGGTGTCGAGGACAGCCTTGTGTTCAACCTTGGAGGTGATCAGGTGCTTGCCTTTGCTGGCATAGAAATGCGCAACACCCTTGATGGCCAGGTTGTTGGATTCGGTAGCACCCGAGGTCCAGACGATTTCGCGAGGATCGGCGCTGACCAGGTCGGCGACCTGACGACGGGCGTTCTCGACCGCTTCTTCGGCTTTCCAGCCAAAGACGTGGGAGCGCGAGGCCGGGTTACCGAAGTTTCCTTCGACGGTCAGGCAATCGATCATTTTCTGCGCGACACGCGGATCGACAGGGGTCGTCGCGGAGTAGTCGAGGTAAATTGGCAATTTCATTGAAGCTCTCCTATCAGGCAGGCGCACCGCTCATTCATCTGCGTTCATTCGACGGCGGACGTTTCGATCTTACCCAGTTGCGACATGTGGTTATGAC
Source organism: Pseudomonas sp. PvP027 (assembly GCF_017833005.1). Taxonomy (NCBI): domain Bacteria; kingdom Pseudomonadati; phylum Pseudomonadota; class Gammaproteobacteria; order Pseudomonadales; family Pseudomonadaceae; genus Pseudomonas; species Pseudomonas sp. PvP027. The sequence goes on from NZ_JAFIBK010000001.1 coordinate 1,986,147, forward strand.
CACGGCGCATATCCTGGCGCTGAGCGACTTCTTGTACCTCACGGCGAGTGACAAGATCCGCCAAGCTGATACCGCTTAGAAATTCGTGAATCTGCTGGCTCAGATCGCACCACAGGTGGTGGGTCAGGCAGGTATCGCCAGCGTGGCAATCGCCCAGACCCTGACACCGCGTGGCATCGACCGATTCATTGACTGCATCGACAACCTGAGCAACCTGGATGCCTTTCATGTCGCGCGACAGCTGGTAACCACCACCCGGACCGCGAACACTGGAAACCAGATTGCCGCGACGCAGCTTGGCGAACAGCTGCTCGAGGTAGGACAGGGAAATCCCCTGCCGCTCGGAGATGTCGGCCAGAGACACTGGCCCGTTCTGCGCATGCAACGCCAGGTCAAGCATGGCTGTTACAGCGTATCGGCCTTTAGTAGTCAGTCGCATGGCGTATACCGCAGAGGTTCGGAATGAGAGCGAGTATGCTATTCCCGAGTAAATGAGTCAACTATTAGACCAAGTAAAACAGTCGGGATTAGCGAAAAGTGCGGGCTGCATCATAGCAAAGGTGCGGCGCAATGGCACGCACCCCGGCCGCCCTGGAACCTAGCCGACCTTGCCTTCCTGGCAGTCCTTGACGCAGTCGAAAACCTCGTCACGCAGCTCCGGCAGCTCCTTGGCGCGGTAATCGCTGCCCAGCCTGCCGAGCGCATCGCACATACCCTCAAGACGCCCGTCGACAGCCTGCAAATGGTCAAGCAACTGGCCAATGGCGCGCGCGACCGGATCAGGCATATCCGCACTGACACCATAGGCATCGAAGCCGAGTTTTTCAGCCATTGCCTTGCGCCTGGCCTCGACCTCGTCGTCCGACTTGACGATGATCCGCCCCGGGATGCCCACTGCGGTTGCGCCCGCAGGCACGGCCTTGGTGACCACTGCGTTGGAGCCGATCTTGGCACCCGCCCCCACCGTGAATGGCCCGAGCACCTTGGCACCCGCCCCGACCACTACGCCGTCTTCCAGCGTCGGATGGCGCTTGCCGGCATTCCAGCTGGTGCCCCCCAGGGTTACGCCCTGATAAAGGGTGACGTCATTGCCGATCTCGGCGGTTTCACCGATCACGATACCCATGCCGTGGTCGATGAAAAAACGGCGACCGATGCGCGCACCCGGATGGATCTCGATACCGGTCATCCAGCGACCGAAGTTCGACACCACCCGTGCCGGCCATTTCCAGCCATTGCGCCACAGAATGTGGGCGAAGCGATGCAGCCATATGGCGTGCATCCCCGGATAGCAGGTCAGGACTTCAAACGCGTTGCGCGCCGCAGGATCGCGGTGGAACACGCTTTGAATGTCTTCTCGCAGACGCTCGAACATTACTGATCCTTTCGCTTGTAGGGTTCACCGCGTGCGGCCTTCTGGGTCTCAGTGAGCACTCCGCGCAGGATACTCAGCTCGGATCGCTCGACTTCACTACGCCCATACAGCCTGCGCAGCCGGGCCATCAGATGCCGTGGCTTTTCGGGATCAAGAAAGCCGATGGCTACAAGCGTGGCTTCAAGGTGGGCGTAGAAACCTTCCATTTCGTCCATCGTCGCCAGCTCGGCATTGTGCGCCGATGCAGGCCTTGAAGCATCGCCCTGCTCTGCGGCGGCCAGCCAGGCCACACGCACCTCATAACTGAGCACCTGTACGGCAGCCGCCAGATTCAGAGAACTGAACGCCGGGTCTGACGGGATGTGCACATGGAAGTGGCAGCGCTGCAGCTCTTCGTTGGTCAGGCCCGCATGTTCGCGACCGAACACCAGCGCCACCTCGGCACCCTCGCCGGCCTGCTCGATGACTTTTTCACCCGAGGCACGCGGATCCAGCATGGGCCACGGCAGGCTTCGATCCCGCGCACTGGTGCCCAGCACCAGACGGCAGCCGACCAGCGCTTCTTCGAGGGTCGCCACCACCTGCGCGCCCTCGAGAATATCGGTGGCGCCGGACGCGCGCGCATCGGCATCGGGCGAAGGGAAGATCCGCGGATCGACCAGCACCAGGCGCGAAAGCCCCATGTTTTTCATGGCGCGAGCAGCCCCGCCGATATTTCCGGGATGGGTAGTGCCGACCAGGACAACACGAATGTTCTGCAACAAGGCGAACGCTCACTGACACGAATTAGGGGTGCAAATCTTACAGAAACGGCTCGGCTAACGCTATGAAGCCGTGCGGGCCGCAACAGTAGAATCGACCGCACCGGACGCAAAAAAACACACACGAACCTGACAACCGTAACAACGCAAGGCTGGAAATAATTCGAATCAGCCCATAGAATGCCCGGCTCTCTTTAACAACCTTAGGTGAATTATCCATGCAGCCCATGCTGAATATCGCGCTGCGCGCCGCCCGCAGCGCCAGCGAATTGATTTTCCGCTCCATCGAGCGCCTGGATACCATCAAGGTTGACGAAAAAGAAGCCAAAGACTACGTAACAGAGATCGACCGCGCCGCCGAGCAAAGCATCATCACCGCTCTGCGCAAGGCCTACCCGACTCACGGCATTCTCGGCGAAGAAAGCGGCCTGCACGAAGGCAGCGGCGAAGGCACCGACTACCTGTGGATCATCGACCCACTGGACGGCACCACCAACTTCGTTCGCGGCATCCCGCACTTTGCCGTCAGCATCGCCTGCAAATACCGCGGCCGCCTTGAGCACGCCGTGGTTCTCGACCCGGTCCGCCAGGAAGAATTCACCGCCAGCCGTGGTCGTGGCGCAGCCTTGAACGGTCGCCGCCTGCGCGTCAGCCAGCGCAAGAGCCTGGAAGGCGCCCTGCTCGGTACCGGCTTCCCATTCCGTGACAACCAGATGGACAACATCGAGAACTACCTGGGCATGTTCCGCAGCCTGGTAGGCCAGACCGCCGGCATCCGCCGCGCCGGTGCTGCCAGCCTCGACCTGGCTTATGTAGCTGCCGGTCGCTTCGATGCGTTCTGGGAGTCGGGCCTGTCCGAGTGGGACATGGCTGCAGGCGCTCTGCTGATTCAGGAAGCAGGCGGTCTGGTCAGCGATTTCACCGGTGGTCACGACTTCCTCGAGAAAGGCCACATCGTTGCCGGCAACACCAAGTGCTTCAAGGCAGTACTGACTGCGATCGCACCGCACCTGCCAGCTTCGCTCAAGCGTTAAGCTGCAGGCATAAAAAAACCGGCGCAAGCCGGTTTTTTTATGTCTTGTGAAGCTCAGCGGCTGGCGTTACTGCGCCTGACCCAATATCAGCTGACCGTTCTTGTCGACCGGAATCTGGCTACCCGGATCACGCTCCATACGAACCTGACCCACCTTCTCGTTCAACTTGTATTTGACGTTGTAGCCCACAACCTTGTCGCTCACATCGTTGACCGTTGTGCAGCGGTTCTGCGTAGTGGTGTAGGTATCACGCTCCTGCATGCCTTCCTGAACCTTGTTGCCCGCATAACCACCACCTACCGCACCCGCGACGGTAGCGATCTTCTTGCCGTTACCGCCACCGATCTGGTTACCCAGCAAGCCACCGGCAACCGCGCCAATAACGCTACCGACGATCTGGTGCTGGTCCTTGACCGGCGCCTGACGGGTAACGGTTACGTCCTTGCAAACTTCACGGGGGGTTTTGATCTGCTGGTTGATCGGCTCTACCGCCAATACATCCGCATACTCAGGACCACCCTTGACCAAGCTATAGGTGGCAACGGCGCCGCCAGCCGTCACGACAGCAGCACCTAACACAGCACCAACAAGCATAGACTTGTTCACTTGAACCTCCTGACCAATCGAAACGCAGCATGACTGCGCAATGCCTAGCCTTGGAGCATAAAAAAAGGCGCGAGTTCAGCACTCGCGCCTTTTTTATGATGGCCGGGCCTACGGGAGGTCGTCAGCCTTCTCGACAACCACTGGAGGAATCAGATCCTCGGTGGTCAGGTTCAGCCAGATCAGCACCACGTTGGCGATGTAGATCGACGAGTAGGTACCCGCCAGTACACCGATGAACAACGCGATGGAGAAGCCTTCCAGGCTGTCACCACCAAATACCCACAATGCCACGATCGCCAACAGGGTCGAAACCGAGGTAGCAATGGTACGCAGCAGTGTCTGCGTGGTGGAGATGTTGATGTTCTCGATCAGCGAAGCCTTGCGCAGCAGACGGAAGTTTTCGCGTACCCGGTCGAAGACCACGATGGTGTCGTTCAGCGAGTAACCGATGATCGCCAGCACTGCCGCCAGCACCGTCAGGTCGAAGGTGATCTGGAAGAACGACAGGATACCCATCGTCACCACCACGTCGTGGATCAGCGAGATGATCGCCCCGACTGCGAATTTCCACTGGAAGCGGAATGCCAGGTAGATCAGCACACCGCCCAGCGCCATCAGCATGCCGAGGCCGCCCTGATCGCGCAGCTCTTCACCCACCTGTGGGCCGACAAATTCGACACGCTTGACCACCGCCGGGTTATCGGCACCAGCCTTGCGTAGCGCCTCGGCAACCTGAGTGCCCAGCTGCGGGTCTTCGCCCGGCATGCGCACCAACAAGTCAGTGGTGGCGCCAAAGCTCTGTACAACGGCTTCGTGATAGCCCGCCGAAACCAGCTCCTGACGGACCTTGCCCAGGTCGGCGGGACGTTCGTAGGTCAGCTCGATGAGCGTACCGCCGGTGAAGTCCAGACCAAAGTTGAGCCCTTTATGGAACCAGCTGAACAACGCCAGTGCGGTAAGGAGCATCGTGATGGCGAACGCAACATTGCGAACGCCCATGAAGTTGATGGTACGTAACATGGCAGCCCCTTAAATCCACAACTTCTTGAAGTCACGACCGCCGTAGATCAGGTTGACCATAGCGCGGGTCACCATGATGGCCGTGAACATCGAGGTAAAGATCCCGAGCGACATGGTCACCGCAAACCCTTTGACCGGGCCGGTGCCCATCGCAAAGAGAATGCCGCCGACCAGCAGCGTCGTCAGGTTGGCGTCGAGGATCGCCGTGTAGGCACGATCGAAACCTTCGTTGATAGCACGCTGAACCGTCATGCCGTTGGCGATCTCTTCACGAATCCGCGAGAAGATCAGCACGTTGGCGTCCACCGCCATACCCATGGTCAACACGATACCGGCGATACCCGGCAGGGTCAGTGTGGCGCCCAGCAAGGACATCAATGCCAGCAGCATGACCATGTTGAGGGCCAGTGCCACGGTAGCGATCAGACCGAAGAAGCGGTAGATCGCCATGATGAACAGCGAGACGAACAGCATGCCCCACAGGGAAGCGTCGATACCCTTGGTGATGTTGTCGGCACCCAGGCTAGGACCGATGGTGCGCTCTTCAGCGAAGTACATCGGTGCCGCCAGACCACCGGCACGCAACAGCAGCGCCAGCTCGGAAGATTCACCCTGGCCGTTCAGACCGGTAATCCGGAACTGGCTGCCCAGTGGCGACTGGATGGTCGCCAGGCTGATGATCTTCTTGTCTTCCTTGAAGGTCTGCACCGGCACGTCTTTCTCGACGCCGTTGACCATCTGCTTGGTATAGGTGGTGGTCGGACGCTGCTCGATGAAGATCACCGCCATGCTGCGCCCCACATTGCTGCGGGTTGCACGGCTCATCAGTTCGCCACCGTGACCATCGAGGTTGATGTTCACCTGGGGACGACCATGCTCGTCGAAGCTGGCCTTGGCGTCAGTCACCTGATCACCGGTAATGATCAGACCACGCTCCACCGCCGCTGCCGGACGACCGCCTTCGCGGAACTCGAACATCTCGGTGGTGCCTTTCGAATCATCCGGGCCTGCACCCAGACGGAACTCGAGGTTGGCGGTCTTGCCCAGAATACGCTTGGCTTCGGCCGTGTCCTGCACACCCGGCAGCTCGACCACGATGCGGTTGGCACCCTGGCGCTGAACCAGCGGCTCGGCAACACCCAGCTCGTTGACCCGGTTACGCACAGTGGTCAGGTTCTGCTTGATCGAGTATTCGCGAATCTCGGCCAGCTTGGCCGGCGTCAACGCCATGCGCAGTACCGGGATACCGTTCAGCTCGGCAGGCGTGATTTCGAAATCGGTAAAGGTCTTGCGTACCAGTGCACGCGCCTGCTCACGCTCTGCATCGTCGGTAAAGCCAAGCTGAATCACATTGCCCAGCTGCGGCAGGCTGCGATAACGCACCTTTTCCTTGCGCAACAGGGATTTGACTTCGCCTTCGTAGACTTTCAGACGTGCATCGATCGCCTTGTCCATGTCGACTTCCAGCAGGAAGTGCACACCGCCGGACAGGTCGAGACCGAGCTTCATCGGGCTTGCACCCAGGTTACGCAACCAGGTCGGCGTGGTACGCGCCAGGTTCAGTGCGACGACATAGTCGTCACCCAACGCCTTGCGCACGACATCCTTGGCTGGCAACTGGTCTTCCTGCTTGCTCAGACGCAACAAACCGCCCTTGCCATTCTCGGCCAGAGAAGAAGCCTTGACCGAGATGCCAGCATCGGCAAGCGCCTTGGCTGCACGATCCACGTCCGCCTGATTGACCTGCAGCGCAGTGCTTGCGCCGCTGATCTGGATGGCAGAATCATCAGGGTAGAGATTGGGTGCGGAATAAATAAAACCGACCACCAGCACCGCCAGGATCAGTACGTATTTCCACAGAGGGTATTTGTTCAGCATCACGCCGCCCGCTTAAAACGCGGGGCGCCTTGCGCGCCCCGTCGATGGGTAAAAAGTTGTTGCTCAGATCGCTTTCAGGGTGCCTTTAGGCAGAGTGGCCGCGATGGCGCCCTTCTGGATTTTCAGCTCAACGGTGTCAGACACTTCGATGACCACGAAGTCATCGGTCACTTTGTTGATCTTGCCCGCGATACCGCCACTGGTGACAACTTCGTCGCCTTTCTGCAGGTTGCCCAGCAGGTTTTTCTGCTCTTTGGCGCGCTTGGCCTGTGGACGCCAGATCATCAGGTAGAAGATGACCAGGAAGCCGACCAGGAAGATCCACTCGAAACCACTGCCCGCAGGACCGGCAGCCGGTGCAGCAGCATCCGCAAAAGCGGGAGAGATGAAAAAGCTCATTTGTCGCTCCAGTTACATAATTAGTATAAAAAGCAGGAAAAACTCGTTCTGTTTCAACCCAGAGGCGGCGTTGGGAGGCCGCGTTTGGCATAGAAGGCATCGACGAAGGCGGCCAATGTACCCTGTTGAATAGCCTCGCGCAAACCAGCCATAAGCAGCTGGTAGTGCCGCAAATTGTGGATTGTATTGAGCATGCTCCCCAGCATTTCCCCGCACTTGTCCAGGTGATGCAGATAAGCGCGCGAGAAGTTCTTGCAGGTGTAGCAATCGCAGGTCGGGTCCAGCGGCGTATTGTCGTGGCGATGGAACGCGTTACGGATTTTCAATACGCCCGTATCGGTGAACAGATGGCCGTTGCGGGCATTGCGGGTGGGCATCACGCAGTCGAACATGTCGACGCCACGACGCACACCTTCGACCAGATCTTCCGGCTTGCCTACGCCCATCAGGTAACGAGGTTTGTCTGCCGGCATGAGGCCTGGCAGGTAGTCCAGCACCTTGATCATCTCGTGCTTGGGTTCGCCTACCGACAGGCCACCGATCGCCAGACCGTCGAAACCGATTTCGTCCAGGCCTTCCAACGAGCGCTTGCGCAGGTTCTCGTGCATGCCGCCCTGAACGATGCCGAACAGCGCGGCGGTGTTTTCGCCGTGGGCAATCTTGGAACGCTTGGCCCAGCGCAACGACAGCTCCATGGAGACACGCGCCACATCTTCATCGGCCGGGTAAGGCGTGCATTCGTCGAAGATCATCACAACGTCCGAACCCAGATCGCGCTGGACCTGCATCGACTCTTCCGGCCCCATGAACACCTTGGCACCATCGACCGGAGAGGCAAATGTCACGCCCTCTTCCTTGATCTTGCGCATGGCGCCCAGGCTGAACACCTGAAAACCGCCGGAGTCGGTCAGAATCGGCCCCTGCCATTGCATGAAATCGTGCAGGTCGCCGTGGCCCTTGATGACCTCGGTACCCGGACGCAGCCACAGGTGGAACGTATTGCCCAGAATCATCTGCGCACCGGTCGCCTCGATATCACGGGGCAGCATGCCCTTGACCGTGCCATAGGTGCCCACTGGCATGAACGCCGGGGTTTCCACCACGCCACGCGGGAAGGTCAGCCGACCGCGACGGGCTTTGCCATCGGTGGCCAACAACTCGAAAGACATACGACAGGTGCGACTCATGCGTGATCCTCTGGTGCCGATTCCTGTGGGGCCGTCGGCGCGGGATTGCGGGTGATGAACATCGCATCACCGTAACTGAAGAAGCGGTAGCCGTGTTCGATGGCCGCCGCGTAGGCCGCCATCGTCTCGGGATAACCGGCGAACGCCGAAACCAGCATCAACAGCGTGGATTCAGGCAAATGGAAATTGGTCACCAGGGCATCGACCACGTGAAACGGCCGGCCTGGATAGATGAAGATGTCGGTATCGCCGCTGAACGGCTTCAATACGCCATCACGCGCGGCACTCTCCAGCGAGCGCACGCTGGTGGTGCCGACGGCAATCACCCGCCCGCCCCGTGCACGGCACGCGGCCACAGCGTCGACCACGTCCTGGCCCACTTCCAGCCATTCGCTGTGCATGTGGTGATCTTCGATCTGCTCGACACGCACGGGCTGGAACGTACCTGCGCCGACATGCAGGGTGACGAACGTGGTTTCCACGCCCTTCGCGGCAATCGCCTCGAGCAGCGGCTGATCGAAATGCAGGCCGGCAGTCGGCGCAGCCACAGCACCCGCACGCTGCGCATAAACGGTCTGATAGCGCTCGCGGTCCGCGCCTTCATCCGGACGGTCTATATAAGGAGGCAACGGCATATGGCCTACACGCTCCAGCAGCGGCAGCACTTCTTCGGCAAAGCGCAGCTCGAACAGCGCGTCGTGCCGCGCCACCATCTCGGCCTCGCCGCCGCCATCGATCAGAATCGACGAGCCCGGCTTTGGCGATTTGCTGGAGCGCACATGGGCCAGCACACGATGGCTGTCCAGCACGCGCTCGACCAGAATCTCCAGCTTGCCGCCGGAGGCCTTCTGCCCGAAAAGGCGTGCGGGAATGACACGGGTATTGTTGAACACCATCAAATCGCCCGGGCGCAGATGCTCGAGCAAATCAGTGAATTGACGGTGTGCCAGCGCCCCCGTCGGCCCATCAAGGGTCAACAGACGACTGCTGCGACGCTCGGCCAGTGGATGGCGAGCAATCAGGGAATCGGGGAGTTCGAAGGTAAAGTCAGCGACGCGCATGATCGGGTTCGTTTAGCAGGGCCGGGAAGTTTATCCGGTTTGACGGCATTAGTAAAAAACCTGCGTAAATCCCTGTTGACCAACAGAAAACTCATCCTTATAATTCGCCGCCATTGAGCCCTGATGGCGGAATTGGTAGACGCGGCGGATTCAAAATCCGTTTTCGAAAGAAGTGGGAGTTCGATTCTCCCTCGGGGCACCACCTTTAAAAAAGACCTTGAATTTCAAGGTCTTTTTTTTCGTCTGCTGGAAAGTGCCATGACTGAATCCGCGATCTGCCCACCTGCCCGGAATCGGCCGCAGAACACCCAGAGTCGCCTTCCGGCGCAGCATGTGGGAACGGAAGTCACACAACCAAGGATAACGCCATGAACAAGATCGTCTACGTAAAAGCTTACTTCAAACCCATTGGAGAATAGGTCACGGTTAAGGTGCCTACCGGCGAAATCAAACAAGGCTTTTTCGGCGAGAAAGAAGTAACGAGAAAAGAGACCCAATGGCAGCAAACCGGCTGGTCTGACTGTGAGATAGACGGTGAACGGCTATCGAAAGACGTCGAAGACGCAGTGGCGCGACTCAATGCTGACGGTTATGAGATTCAAACGGTATTGCCTATATTGTCCGGGGCGTATGATTATGCGCTCAAATACCGATACGAAATACGTCACGATAGATCTGTCTTGAACTCAGGAGATCAGTCATATGTCTTCGGTTATGGCTACAGCTTCACCGAAGGTGTGACTCTGGTGGCGAAAAAATCTCAGTCATCTACAAGCTGAATAAATAATAGTGACTTCCTGTCACTGACGCCGCTCTGCCCTTTGATACGAAAACGCCTGCCTCAACAAGAGGCAAGTGCTCACGCGCAAAAGACCTGCCCGTATCAGCAAGCGCAAGACGCTCGCTTCCACGAAATAACGCGACAGGTCGCGTTGCTACTTTTTGGCGGCAGAGGACGCGCCACCGTCGTATTTGTCGGTGTTGTTGTCGTTATCAAGATCGCGGTCATTTCCGCCGAAGGCCGCATCAGTGTGGTGATCGTTGTCCATGTCCTTGTCGTTACCACCAAACGCTGCATCCGTGTGGTTGTCGTTGTCCAGGTCCTGGTCGTTGCCACCAAACGCCGCGTCGGTGTGGTGGTCATTGTCCATATCTTTGTCATTGCCGCCAAATGCCGCGTCAGTCACGTTGTCGTTATCCAGGTCTCTGTCGTTGCCGCCACAGGTGGCGTCGGTGCTGTTGTCGTTGTCCAGATCACAATCGTTTACAGCGTAAGCAGGTAATGAAGCCCCCACGATGGTCAACGCAAGAAGAAGGCCGCCGATCTTTGCAGTCAGAGTTTTATACGCAAGCATCACTGTTTATCCCTGAAGGTAGAGGAAAAGTACGAGGGTGATTGAATACCGTGATCCGTCAGTCAGACCGTCTGGCTCTAGTTCATTTACCAGACGCTCCGAGCCCGTCTAATCCCGAACGCTTGTGCAGTGCAGCTTTACAGTATCTGACTCTATGACCTGCGTTCTTGAAAATTAGTCATAAGCAGAGCGATGAGTTTTTTATTGCTTAACGTGCGAATCGATACATTATCGTCGTCCGTCCGAAGACTGGACTGTCGCCGGGGGTTCAGTTGTTGGCATGGGCAGTCATGGCCAACACAGCCATGACTGTTTCGCCACCATGGAGAATTAAGCGAGCTTTAAGGCTGGGTCAGTAAGTTTGCAGCGTGGTGTGTTGATTGACCGCGCCAAACCTCTTCCAACCCAGCAAAGGAGTGCCGCAATGCCTGGTCCTTTTGAAAAAAAATGGCTGTGCATCAGCAGAACGGTCACCTACGTTGGCTGGTCACTGTTCTGGCTTCTGCTCTGGGACGTGGCCGTGACCATGGACTTCATGTTGATCCAGGGTGCGGGGATAGATCTCCCACTGATGCCACTCACGCTGCTTTGCTCGGCATTGATCGTGCTGATCAGTTTTCGCAACACCAGCGCCTACAACCGCTGGTGGGAAGCACGCACGTTATGGGGCGCGATGGTCAACAGCTCGCGCAGCTATGGCCGCCAGGTGCTGACCTTGATTGAAGGCAACATTGAAGACAATGCCGATGAGCGCGGCAATCCGGTGAAAGAAGTGCTGTTCAATCGTCACGTGGCTTATCTGCGGGCACTGCGCGCTCATTTGAAAGGCGATGTCAGCAAAGCCAGACTCGAAGGGCTGTTATCGGATTCCGAGATTCAGCGCGCACAAGAGAGCAACAACTTTCCCAATGACATCCTCAACGGCTCGGCGGCCATGATCTCCGAGGAGTTTGCTGGAGGGCGAATCGACAGCATTCGCCTGGCGCGACTGGAATCGACCATGGTCGAACTGTCCAACTGCCAGGGCGGCATGGAGCGCATCGCCAATACACCGCTGCCCTACCCGTACGTCTATTTCCCCAGACTGTTCAGCACCCTGTTCTGCATCATCATGCCGCTGAGTATGGTGACCACCCTGGGCTGGTTCACCCCGGCGATATCCACGGTGGTCGGCTGCATGCTGCTGGCAATGGACCGCATCGGCACTGACCTGCAAGCCCCGTTCGGCGCCAGCCAGCACCGGATCCGCATGGAAGACCTGTGCAACACCATCGAGAAGAACCTGCGCTCGATGTTTGATGCGCCGGCGAGGCAAAAGCTGATGACTGACCCGCAAGACCCGCAGGGCAGTGCCTGGCAACCGCATCGACTGGTCGTTTAGAAGCAGTTGACTGGCGTGCCCATGCTCCACGTCGGCACGCCGGACATTGAGCATCACATTGCCAGACCACAGGCAGTGCGATTCAAAACACAAATCCCTGCCCCAGTTCGCTTTCCATCCATTCCAGAAATCGCCTGACTCTGGGAAAGCCGGAGTGCGCTTTGGGGAATACCAGATGGTGCGCTGCGACTGGTGCAGTCAGGGTTTGGGGGGCGACTTCGATCAGCTCGCCAGTGGCCAGGTACTTTTGCGCCAACAGCGTACTTTCCAGCGCAAAACCCAGCCCGTGGCTGGCCGCTTCGAGTGTCATGTACGAGCGGTCGAAACTCAGCGCGTAGGGTTTTTCCGGGCGAGCCAAGCCATGCCGGGCAAACCATTCAGGCCATTTCAGCAATGTGGCTTCGGAGAGAATCAGTTCGCAGTCGAGCAAGCCTGCGGCGCTCTCTACCGGGCGCCGCGCCAATAATTGCGGAGACGCCAGCACAGCAAATTTCTCGTCACGCAAGGTGCGCACTTCATAGCTTGGCCAGTTCGGCCTGCCATGGCGGATATCCACGTCGATCTTGTCCCTGCTGAAATGCAACGACTCATAGGAACACGACAGGTTGATCTGAATGTCCGGGTGGCTTACCCGAAAGGCTTCCAGCCTCGGCATCAGCCACAGCAGCCCGAAACTGGGCGCGGAATGCAGACGCAGGCAATCAAGGCTGACATCACTGGCGGCACGCTCGGTGGCGACGGCAAGACTGTGCAGCACGCCAGAGACATCTTTCAGGTACTGCTCACCGACTGGCGTAAGGGTCACACCACGGGCGGCCCGAACGAACAGCTGGCGACCAATCAATGCCTCCAGACGAGCCAGCTGGTGGCTGACTGCCGACGGCGTCAGGTCCAGCACTTCGGCTGCTCTGGCCAGATTGCCAAAGCGCGCCGTCTGCTCGAAGGCCTGAAGCGCTTTCAGCGGTGGCAGGCTCTGAGGTGCATCGTCATCAGGCCGCATGGATGCTCCGATGTGTCCGATTATTTGAGTTTCTTTCATTCAACCACTCGCCTGCCGAATTGACGAGAGGTGAATTTTTTTCAGCATCCAGTGATTTTTGCGGCATTGCTCAGGACCGGCACCGGGAACACTCTGAAGTCATCGATCACCCGAATCGAACCCATAACAATAATCAGAGGTAACCCTCATGCTTCTTCAAGGCAAAATTGCAGTGATCACCGGCGCGGCGTCGGCGCGCGGTATCGGTCGCGCAACCGCGATCACCTTCGCCAGCCACGGCGCACGCGTGGTGATTATCGATCTCGACGAGTCCGCGGCACGTGATGCCGCCGCCGCACTGGGCGAAGGCCATCTGGGTCTGGCAGCCAACGTCGCTGACGAAAAACAGGTTCACGAGGCCGTCACGAAAATCATCGCGCACTACGGTCGCATTGACATCCTGGTGAATAACGCCGGTATCACACAGCCGATCAAGACCCTGGACATCCGCCCTTCCGATTACGACAAGGTGCTCGACGTCAGCCTGCGCGGCACCTTGCTCATGTCGCAAGCGGTGATCCCGACCATGCGCGCCCAAGCCTCGGGCAGTATCGTGTGCATGTCTTCGGTCTCCGCCCAGCGCGGCGGCGGCATTTTCGGCGGGCCTCATTACAGCGCAGCGAAAGCCGGCGTACTGGGCCTCGGCAAAGCCATGGCCCGGGAATTCGGCCCCGATCAGGTGCGTGTCAACTCCATCGCCCCCGGCCTGATCCATACCGACATCACCGGCGGCCTGATGCAGGACGAGCGACGCCACACGATTATCGATGGCATCCCGCTGGGTCGTCTGGGCGCGGCGCAGGACGTGGCCAATGCCGCGCTGTTTCTGGCCAGCGACCTGTCGTCCTACCTCACCGGTATCACGCTGGATGTGAACGGCGGCATGCTGATTCACTGACCGCGAGTGGACGGGCTGGCAAACAGCCTGTGTTTGTTCTGGATCGACGATACGCCAGGCGGTTGCCTGGCGGTCTATAAAAACAAGAGATCAGACCATCATGATAACCACCATGACCCTCGACGCGGTGTCGACCACGCGCGCCAATGCCTACCGCAAGACCGCCTGGCGACTGATGCCGTTCCTGATGCTGTGCTACCTGTGCGCTTATCTCGATCGCGTCAATGTCGGCTTCGCCAAGCTGCAGATGATGAACGACCTGGCCTTCAGCGAAACCGTCTACGGGCTGGGTGCAGGCATGTTTTTCATCGGTTATTTTCTTTGTGAGGTGCCCAGCAACCTGATTCTTCACCGGGTCGGTGCCAGACGCTGGATCGCCCGCATCATGATCTCCTGGGGGATCATTTCCGCACTCTTCGCCTTCGTCGAAACCGCCTGGCAGTTCTACGCCCTGCGCTTTCTGCTCGGGGTGGCGGAAGCCGGACTGGCACCCGGTCTGCTGCTGTACCTGACGTACTGGTTCCCCTCTTATCGCCGCGCGCGCATGACCGTGCTGTGGTTCATCGCCATCCCACTGTCCGGCATGATCGGCGGCCCGCTGTCGGGCTACATCATGACCCGCTTCGCAGGCGTTCATGGCTGGGCCGGCTGGCAATGGATGTTCGTCCTCGAAGCGATCCCGACAGTGATCGTCGGCCTGCTGGTCCTGAGCTATCTGAAGGACGGCGTGCATCAGGCGACATGGCTGTCCGCTGAAGAAAAGGAGCTGGTCAACAAGGAGCTGCAAGAAGACAACAGCCAGAAAGTGGTACACGCGTCGGTAGGCGCCTTCATTCGCGACAAGCGTCTGTGGCTGCTGGCGTGCATCTACTTCTGCGTGGTGATGGGCCAGTACGCGATCACCTTCTGGCTGCCGACGCTGATTCGCAATGCGGGCGTTTCCGACCCGCTGCATATCGGCCTGATGACCAGCCTTCCCTACCTGTGCGCAATCGTCGTGATGCTGTTGATGGGGCGCAGCGGCGACAAGCATCGAGAACGCCGCTGGCACCTGGTCGGCCCGATGATCGCAGGCGCGCTCGGGCTGAGTCTGGCGGCGCTGTTCGGCGGCAATCTGCTGCTGTCGGTGCTCAGTCTGTGCCTCGCCGCAGCGGGCATTCTCTCGGCATCATCAATGTTCTGGATGCTGCCCACCACCCTGCTGGGCGGGGTATCGGCGGCCGCCGGGATCGCCGGAATCAACAGCTTCGCCAATCTCGCGGGCTTCTGTTCGCCCTACCTGATCGGCTGGATCACCACCACGACCGGCTCAAGCGCCATCGGCATGTACCTGATTACCGGCGTGCTGTTCATCGGCGCTTATCTGGTGCTGCGCATCCCTGCCGCCTCGGTCAATCGTTGAGTCAACGGAGTAATCACCATGACAGCCACTACTTTATCTGCGCCTGCCACCTCACTGGCGCAGCGTGCCCATAACATTCGCCGGCACGCATTACGCATGGGTCAGGTTCAGGGCCAGGGTTACGTCGGACAGGCGCTGGGCGCTGCGGACCTGCTGGCCGTGTCCTATTTTCACGCGCTGAACTATCGCCCTGAAGACCCTGACTGGGAACAGCGCGACCGTTTTTATCTGTCGATCGGCCATTACGCCATTGCGCTGTACGCGGCGTTGATCGAGGCCGACATCATCCCGCTCGACGAACTGGAAACCTACGGCTCCGACGACAGCCGACTGCCCATGTCAGGCATGGCCACGTATACCCCGGGAATGGAAATCACCGGCGGCTCACTGGGTCATGGGCTGGGCATTGCCGTGGGGGCCTGCCTGGGTTTGAAGCGCAAGAACTCCAGTTCCTTCGTCTACAACCTGCTGTCGGACGGTGAACTGAACGAAGGCTCCACCTGGGAAGCGGCCATGTCCGCCTCGCACTGGAAGCTGGACAACCTGATCGCGATTATCGATGTGAACAACCAGCAGGCCGATGGCCACTCCAGTGAAGTACTGGCGTTCGAACCCATTGTCGATCGCTGGCAGGCGTTTGGCTGGTTTACCCAACGGGTCGACGGCAACGATCTTGACGCGCTCGTCGCAGCTTTCGACAAGGCGCGCCAGCATGACGGCACGCAGCCCAGGGTGATCATCTGCGACACAAAAATGGGCAAGGGCGTGGCGTTTCTGGAGACCCGTGAGAAGACCCACTTCATCCGTGTGGATGAGCATGAATGGGACGTCGCACTGAATAATCTCGACGAGGGGAAAACCGTATGAGCTCTGCCAATCACACCTCGGCTCCGTCCGTGGCCACGAAGAAAAAACTGACCACCTCGGCGATGATCGCGTCTATCGCATCCGAGGGTCAGGCCACTCGCCCGGCTCCGTTCGGCCATGCATTGGCGGCGCTCGCGGAGCAACGTCAGGACATCGTCGGGCTGTCGGCTGACCTGTCGAAATACACAGACCTGCACATCTTCGCCAAGGCGCATCCCGAGCGTTTCTATCAAATGGGCATGGCCGAACAGTTGCTGATGAGCGCAGCGGCCGGCATGGCCCGGGAAGGTTTCGTACCGTTTGCGACCACTTATGCCGTGTTCGCCTCCCGCCGCGCGTATGACTTCATTTGTATGGCGATTGCCGAAGACAACCTCAATGTCAAAATCGTCTGCGGTCTGCCGGGCCTGACCACCGGGTACGGACCCAGCCATCAGGCCACCGACGACCTGGCGATCTTTCGCGCCATGCCCAATCTGATGATCGTCGACCCCTGTGATGCACTGGAAATCGAGCAGGCCGTACCGGCGATCGCAGCGCATCAGGGCCCGGTGTACATGCGCCTGCTGCGCGGTAACGTGCCTTTGGTGCTGGACGAGTACGGTTACACATTCGAGATCGGCAAAGCCAAGACACTGCGCACTGGCAACGACGTGCTGATCATTGCCACCGGCCTGATGACCATGCGCGCACTGGAAGCGGCCAAGCAGCTGCAGGCTGACGGTATCGACGTGGCAGTGCTGCACGTACCCACCATAAAACCGCTGGACGAACAGACCATTCTCGCTGAGGCCAGAAAGCCAGGCCGACTGGTGGTGACGGCCGAAAACCATTCGGTCATTGGCGGGTTGGGCGAGGCAGTGGCGACGGTGCTGCTGCGCAATGGCGTGACGCCCACGTTCAGGCAGATCGCCCTGCCGGACGCTTTTCTCGACGCTGGCGCGCTGCCTACACTGCATGACCGTTATGGCATTTCCACGCCCGCCGTCTGTACGCAAATCAAGGCGTGGCTTTAAGCACTGGCAGGCGCAGGGGCTTATACCCCTTGTGCCTCGGGAGCACGTATTGAACGCCAATGAACTACTGGATCCGGCCTATCGCTCGTTCATGGATGAGCCGTCGAGCTACTGGACACTGCACACGCTTGCCGAGATAAGGGCTCGCGTCAGCGCCACCTGGTCAGCCGCCGCCACAGCATGCAGCGAACAACACTGGACTTCCTCCGATTCAGACAACGGCATCAGGCTGTGTCTTTATCGCCCGAACCTTTCGCTCCCTCATAAGGGGCTCCCCGTCATCCTGTATATCCATGGCGGCGGCTTTGTACTTGGCAGCCCGGAGATGGCCGATGATTACCTAGCAAAGCTGGCCGCCGAGCTCAAGGCAATAGTCATTGCCGTCGACTACCGGCTTGCCCCCGAGCATCCGTTCCCGATCCCGCTGGAGGACTGTTACGCAGCGCTGAAGTGGATATTCTGCAATGGGCCGGTGCACGGCATGAACACCGGCCACGTGGTGATCATGGGCCACAGCGCCGGCGGCGGGCTTGCTGCCGCGCTTGCCCTGCTTGCAAGAAACAGGGGGATTACGGCAATCGCCGGCCTGGTGCTGATCTACCCGATGCTGGATCACCGCACAGGCGCGCCCGACACTCCGCCAGCCAACCCGACTACCGGCACTTTCAGCTGGTCGCGTCAGGCCAATCATTTTTGCTGGGAATGCCTGCGCGGTGACTACGCACTGGACGATGATCGCAAGGCCCTGTTCTCCCCGGCACTGGCCAACGAACTGAGCGATCTGCCGCCCACCTTTATCGGCGTCGGCGCACTCGATCTGTTTCTGGAAGAGGATCTGGCCTTCGGGCTGAGCCTGTCACGCTCGGGGGTGCCGGTGGAATTGCATGTCTACCCAGGCGTGCCACATATGTTCGATCAGTTGCCGGGGGAGCAGACCACGCAGGCTACGCAAGATATTGCCCGCGCCGTGCGCAGGATGATCGCCGCAGGGTTATGCGACTAGAATGACGCACATGTTGCATCAATCCGGAAACAAGGGAATGTATGTTCAAGCAATGCCTGTTACTCGCTGCGTCGATATCACTGAGCGGCTGCTGGAGCCTGATGTATCACCTCGATGGTGAACGTTGCGTCTATCCCGGCACACGGCACGGCTGGGCATGGGGTACCAAAGACGTCGCATCGACCTGGCCCTGGCTGATAGACGTGCCGTTCTCTCTGGCGCTGGATACGCTGCTTTTGCCCTACGACCTCACCGCTTTTCTGCCGGAAAACCTTGGCGGTGATGATCGCGAGTGCCATTTCAATGATGGGCTGAATGTGCTTGGTTGACAGGCACCCACAGAGTAAGGACACGTTGATGCTCGCCACCAGACTTCACCTCCTGTGCGGCAAGATCGCATCCGGTAAATCGACACTGGCAAAATCAATCGCGACCGAGCATTCAGCGATCCTGCTGAGTGAAGATCAATGGCTCTCTCGGCTCTACCCCGACGAGATCACATCAGTGGCGGACTACGTGCGCCTGGCCCACCGGATTCGCGACATCATCGGCCCTCTGGTCATCGACATGCTGAAGGCCGGCATGTGCGTGGTTCTGGATTTCCCTGCCAATACGCTCGCCGACCGCCAGTGGCTTCGCAGCCTGGCTGACGACGCGCAGGTTAAGCATCGACTGCACTTTCTTGATGTGGAAGATGATATTTGCCTTGCCAGACTGCATGCCCGCAACGAAAGAGCCGAGCATGACTTTGCGGCTACAGATGCGCAGTTCAGGCTCATCACCCGCTACTTCCAGACTCCCCACACTGATGAGGGGCTGGATATTCTGGTTCACGGCCTGTAACTCACCGCCTGTAACTCACCAAAGGGTGCGTGGCGATGTCCTTCCGGCACTCTGTTTTCTGAGGTTCCTGCAACAGGCACCCTGCTTAGCCGGTCGGCGAAGATCGGAACAGACGGATGCCTTCACGCCACTACGCAACGAAACCTGTCATATGAACCTTCGGCCGATATGGCGCTCACTTTATAGGTTGCCTTGTCTCATTGCCGAAAGGAATTCGCATGCTTTCGACCTCACCAGCGACCCGTCTTGTCAGCCCTGTCGAGCGTGAGCTCAGTCTACGCGCGGTCATTACCGGGGTTGTGCTCGGTATCCTGTTGACGCCTTCCAATGTGTACGCCGGGTTGAAGATCGGCTGGTCGTTCAACATGTCGATCATTGCGCTGTTGATCGGTTATGCGATCTGGCAAGGGCTGTCGAAGCGCTCGTCCGCGCAGCTGCCGTGGACGCTGCATGAGAGCAACATCAATCAGACTGTCGCCTCCGCCGCTGCGTCGATCATTTCCGGCGGGCTGGTCGCGCCGATTCCGGCTTATACCTTGCTGACCGGCCAGCAACTGGATGCCGTCCCGATGATCGCCTGGGTCTTCTCGGTGAGCTTTCTGGGGATCTGGATTGCCTGGTATTTGCGGCCGTCACTGCTCAATGACACATCGCTGAAATTTCCCGAAGGCATGGCCACTCTGGAAACCCTTCTGCACATCTACAATCATGGACGTGAAGCTGCGACGCGCCTCAAGGTCCTGCTCAGTACCGCGTTGCTGTCGGCGCTGGCCAAATGGATCGACACGTTCATATGGGCGTTCCCGCGCTGGTCGCCAACGGCTCAGCTGGAGCGCCTGACCTTCAGCGCTGACCCCTCGCTGCTGCTGGTGGGGTTCGGGGCGATTATCGGTATTCGCGTCGGCTTGACCCTGCTGATCGGTGCCTTGCTGGCCTGGGGTGGCCTGGCGCCGTGGCTGCTGGAACAGGGGCTAGTGACGTTACCGGCCGACAGCAGCGGCCCGCAGTTCGCTGCGCTGGTGGAATGGTTGCTGTGGCCAGGCGTGAGTCTGATGGTCTGTTCGACGCTGGCTTCTCTGGCCATCCGCCTGTGGACACTGCACGCTTCCACCAAGGCCAGTGGCGGGACGCCCTGGTCAATGCCCAGGCCCGGACCGGCCGCCGGTTTTGCGCTGGCGATCCTGCTGGTCGTCAGCCTGCAGGCGCTGTTGTTCGGTATCAATCTGTGGATGGCACTGCTGACCATTCCTCTGGCGATCTGCCTGGCGGCCGTGGCAGCTCGCGTGGTGGGTGCCACGGGTATTCCGCCTATCGGGGCAATCGGGCAGTTGTCGCAACTGAGCTTCGGCATCGTCGCGCCCGGTCAGGTGCCAATCAACCTGATGAGCGCCAACACGGCCGGCGGTTCAGCCGGGCAATGCACCGATTTGATGAATGACTTCAAGGTAGGCCGGGCGATCGGTGCCACACCGCGTAAACAGCTGATTGCCCAGACCCTGGGGATTTTCGTCGGCAGTATCGTCGGGGTCCTGGCCTATATGGCGCTGATCCCGGACCCGCAATCAATGCTGCTCACCGAAGAGTGGCCAGCCCCGGCAGTGGCGACCTGGAAAGCGGTGGCGCAGACGCTGACGCACGGTCTGGACTCGCTGTCGGCGAGCATCCGCTGGGCAATTTTCATCGGTGGTCTGGCCGGTTTGCTGCTGGGCATCCTCGACAGCACACTGCCCGCGCACCGCGCACGGTACTTGCCCAGCGCTGCAGCATTGGGCCTGGCCTTCGTACTGCCAGCCTCGGTGTCGTTGATGATGGCGCTCGGTGCAGTGCTCACCTGGCTGGTGAACTGTCGCTGGCCATCGCTTACCGAACGCTTCGCCATCACCGCAGCGGCTGGCCTGATTGCCGGCGAGAGCATTACCGGCGTAGGTGCGTCGTTGTGGCAGATGGTTCAGAACGGCGGGTAGCCGGGTGCCTGGCGCGACAGACAAACTGCTATGCTTCGCGCCTGTGCAAGCGAGTTGAAGAACATGAATCGTCGCAAGAAAATCCAGCAGTTGCTGAAAGCCCACGCCAAAAAGGCCAGCGCCAAACTGGCCCCGCAGAGCAAGGCCAAATACATCAGCAAGGCCGACCGCATGAAGCTGGCGGCCG
This sequence comes from Pseudomonas sp. PvP027, assembly GCF_017833005.1. Taxonomy (NCBI): domain Bacteria; kingdom Pseudomonadati; phylum Pseudomonadota; class Gammaproteobacteria; order Pseudomonadales; family Pseudomonadaceae; genus Pseudomonas; species Pseudomonas sp. PvP027. The sequence continues at coordinate 2,007,423 of NZ_JAFIBK010000001.1, forward strand.
AAGCGGACCAGGACTCGATCAGCCCGTCCGAAGGCTGACCCGCCACGTAAGCGCCATCGTGCGATGCTCTGCGTCTTGTGCCGTTCCGGACGCTTTGCGTCCTCCTGCGACGCAGAGCTTCGAGAGCTGCATTCCCACGCTGGAGCGTGAGGAACGATCAACCCCAATATCGTGCGACGCTCCGCGTCTTGTGCCGTTCCGGACGCTTTGCGTCCTCCTGCGACGCAGAGCTTCGAGAGCTGCATTCCCACGCTGGAGCGTGCGGAACGATAATCTCAACTATCGTGCGACGCTCTGCGTCGTATGCCTTTCCGGACGCTCTGCGTCCTCTTGCGACGCAGAGCGTCGGGAACTGCATTCCCACGCTGGAGCGTGCGGAACGATCAGCCAAAATATCGTGCGGCGCTCCGCGTCGTATGCCTTTCCGGATGCTCTGCGTCCTCTTGCGACGCAGAGCGTTGAGAACTGCATTCCCACGCTGGAGCGTGCGGAGCGATCAACCCCAATATCGTGCGACGCTCCGCGTCGTATGCCTTTCCGGACGCTCTGCGTCCTCTTGCAACGCAGAGCGTTGAGAACTGCACTCCCACGCTGGAGCGGCGGAACGATCAGCCCGAATATCGTGCGACGCTCCGCGTCGTATGCCTTTCCGGACGCTCTGCGTCCTCTTGCAACGCAGAGCGTCGAGAACTGCACTCCCACGCTGGAGCGGCGGAACGATCAGCCCGAATATCGTGCGACGCTCCGCGTCGTATGCCGTTCCGGACGCTCTGCGTCCTCTTGCAACGCAGAGCGTCGAGAACTGCACTCCCACGCTGGAGCGGCGGAACGATCAGCCCGAATATCGTGCGACGCTCCGCGTCGTATGCCGTTCCGGACGCTCTGCGTCCTCTTGCAACGCAGAGCGTCGAGAACTGCACTCCCACGCTGGAGCGGCGGAACGATCAGCCCGAATATCGTGCGACGCTCCGCGTCGTATGCCTTTCCGGACGCTCTGCGTCCTCTTGCGACGCAGAGCGTCGAGAACGGCATACGACGCGGAGCGTGCGGAACGAGAGGTGTCCGGGAGAACACTTCTCGTAAATATGCGCAGTGCAAGCGCTTCAGGCACGCCTGTTACTTGGCGAAAGAATACTCCCCGCCCTGCTCCAACGCCTTGCGGTACGCAGGCCTGCCTTGCAGTCGTTCAACCCACGCGGTCACGTTCGGGTAGGACTGCAGCATTCCCTGGGCTTTGGCGAACTCGCCGATAAAGCTCATCTGAATATCCGCACCACTCAACTCGTCGCCAAGCAGATAAGGCGTCAGCCCCAGGGCTTCGTTCAGATAGCCCAAATAGTTGGCCAGCTCCGACTGGATACGCGGATGCAGCGGCGCACCCGCGTCACCCAGGCGTCCGACATACAGGTTGAGCATCAGCGGAAGAATCGCCGAGCCTTCGGCGAAGTGCAGCCATTGCACGTATTCGTCGTAGGTAGCGCTGGCAGGGTCAGGCTGCAGACGACCGTCGCCATGACGGCGAATCAGGTAGTCGACAATGGCGCCGGACTCGATGACGACATGCGGACCATCTTCGATGACAGGTGATTTGCCCAGCGGATGCACGGCCTTGAGCTCGGGTGGCGCCAGGTTGGTTTTCGGGTCGCGCTGATAACGCTTGATTTCGTAGGGCAGGTCGAGCTCTTCGAGCAACCACAGAATACGCTGCGAACGTGAGTTGTTCAGGTGATGGACAGTGATCATGTCGGGCTCCGCCGGGTGAGAGTGTCTAAAAAAGACTGCGCTACTACCCCGGAGTGCCCTGAAATGATTTTACTTCGATGAACGTACAGGAATCGTTCAGGCGCTTCTGTCACTCGAGGCGCCCGCCGCTTCGCCACGAAGCTCGCGTTCCACTGCCGCTTTATCAATGACCGACCAGACGCCGACGATCTTGCCGTCGCCAAAGGTGTAGAACACGTTTTCGCTGAAGGTAATGCGCTTGCCACGCGCCTCCAGCCCGAGAAAACGGCCTTGCGGCGAGCAGTTGAAGAGCAGACGGGCGGCAACCTGTGGTGCTTCGACCACCAGCAGGTCGATATTGAAACGCAGGTCGGGGATGATCCTGACGTCGTTTTCCAGCATCGCCCGGTAACCGGCCAGACTGATCCGCTCGCCGTTGTAGTGCACGCCGTCGTCGACGAAATCGCTCAGGTCCTGCCAGCGACGGTCGTTGAGGCAGGCGAGGTAGGCACGGTACTGATCGGCCAGGTTCATGTTGCGCCCTCCTTTTCAAAGATACCGACGCAGCCTCGTTGAAAAGGCTGCATACAATTGCGGCCTTACTGTAGCGCTTATGCCAACGCCTGCGCCGGACCAAAAAACTCGTAATGGCTTTGCCGATCCGGTACGCCCAACTCGTGCAGCGCACGTTTCATGAAGGCCATGAACGGCTGCGGGCCGAGAAAGTAGACCTCGATATCCCGACTGGCAGGTAACCACTGCCTCAGATGTGCCAGCGAAGGAAGCCCTGTCAGCCGCCCCGCAGACACATCGCCGGGCATCAAGTCGCTATGCACAACGTGTGCAGCGAACTGCGGATAGCGCTCGCGCCATTCATCAATGACAGTCTGGAATCCCTGTACGCTGGCGTTACGCGCGTAGTGGATAAACACGACGTCTCGATTGCCTGCCTGCAACGCTGTTTCAGCCATGGCCAGCGTCGGGGTGATGCCAACGCCGCCGCTGATCAGCACCAACGGCCTGGCACTGTCGATGAGGACAAACTCGCCCGAGGGCGGGAACAGTTCGACGGTGTCATCCACCATGATCCGGTCGTGCAGATAGCCGGAGGCAACCCCGCCTTGCTGGCGCTTGACGCTGATGCGATAGCCGAGGCCATTGGCCGGCGCAGAGAGCGAGTAATTTCGACGAACCTCGCCACTTTCCGGGTTCAGACGAATACCGATGTACTGACCGGCCTTGTGCGCGATCACCGGTTTACCATCCACAGGCTGCAGATAGAACGAGGTAATTTCGCTGCTTTCCGCGACCTTGCGGGTGACCTTGAATTGCCGTGCGCCCCGCCACCCACCTGGCGCAGCGGCGATGCTCTGGTAAACGTCGTGCTCGGCATTGACCAGCAGGTCAGCCAGTTGCTGATACGCCGCAGCCCAGGCATCAATCACATGATCCGTGGCGGTCTCTGCGCCCAATACCTCGCGAATGGCCCGTAACAGACAGGCACCGACAATCGGATAGTGCTCCGGCAGTATCTGTAGCGCGACATGCTTGTTGACGATCTGCGACGCCAGCGGCCCTAGGTTTTCCAGGTGATCGATGTTGCACGCGTACATCAACACTGCATTGGCCAGCGCTCGCGGCTGTGCGCCATTGGCCTGGTTGGCCTGATTGAACAGGGGGCGAACCTCGGGATAGCCGTCGAGCATGATTCGATAGAAATGCGTGGTCAGCGCTTCGCCACCCGTCTCAAGGATCGGTACGGTGGCTTTGATGATGTCGCGCTGGGTGGTGGTGAGCATGATCGACTCCAGAAATACTCAGGCAGGTTCCTGTAGTGATAGCAACGCGCATGCCAGATAAAAACTACTTGAAAATCAATGAAAAGCATTTTTCTATAGTCAAAAAGACCTAGTCTTATTGACAACAATTGCGAAATTTCTTGTCATTATGACCAGAGAAAGTTAATCGTTTCAGCAGCCTCGCACGCAAGGCTTTTGCCAAGAAAACAATCCCGAGCGGGTTTGTAGGGAACTAGCGCGACCGACGTCGCCCTAAGCGTGACATCCATGTACTGGCGCAACGCTGGTTTCAAGCCAAGGACTTCAGATTCATGTCTTCTAGTAGCACCTCAGCAGCGGCGGGTCAGCAAAGCCGGCAACGCGCCTCATCGAATCGACTCATCTTTATCTCCGTGCTTGTGGCGACCATGGGCGCGCTGGCGTTCGGGTATGACACTGGCATCATCGCCGGCGCCCTGCCGTTCATGACCCTGCCCGCCGATCAGGGCGGACTGGGTCTGGATGCCTACAGCGAAGGAATGGTCACCGCTTCCCTGATTGTCGGCGCCGCATTCGGCTCGCTTGCCAGTGGCTATATCTCCGACCGTTTCGGACGCCGCCTTACATTGCGACTGCTGTCAGTGCTGTTTATCGCCGGCGCACTCGGCACCGCCATTGCGCCGTCGATTCCGGTCATGATCGCAGCGCGCTTCCTGCTGGGTATCGCAGTGGGTGGCGGTTCTGCAACAGTGCCGGTGTTCATCGCCGAGATCGCAGGCCCGTCACGGCGTGCGCGGTTGGTAAGCCGTAACGAACTGATGATCGTCAGCGGCCAGTTGCTCGCCTATGTGCTGAGTGCGGTGATGGCGGCCTTGCTGCATACGCCGGGGATCTGGCGTTACATGCTGGCCATCGCCATGGTGCCAGGGGTGTTGCTGCTGGTCGGTACGTTCTTCGTACCAGCGTCGCCACGCTGGCTGGCCTCCAAAGGCCGTTTCGACGAAGCGCAGGATGTGCTGGAGCAACTGCGCCCCAGCACACAGGACGCGCAGCGCGAAGTCGACGAGATGAAAGCACAGGACGAAGAAGCTCGCCATCGTCCGAAAGCAAGAGAATTGCTGCGTCAGCGCTGGGTCATCAAGCTGTTGCTGATCGGTATAGGTCTGGGCTTTACCGCGCAGTTCACGGGGGTGAACGCGTTCATGTACTACACGCCGATCATTCTCAAGAACACCGGAATGGGCACCAACGCTGCGTTGACCGCGACGATCGGCAACGGCGTGGTGTCAGTCATCGCGACCCTGTTGGGGATCTGGGCCATCGGCCGCTACGGGCGTCGGCATTTGCTGATGACCGGTCTGGTCATCGTCATTCTGATGCAGGCAGCGCTCGGTTGCGTATTGCAGTTCATGCCGCAGAACATGACCCAGAGCTATACCGCCCTCGCCTGCATTCTGGTGTTTCTGCTGTTCATGCAAATGTGCATCTCGCCGGTCTACTGGTTGCTGATGTCAGAACTGTTTCCCATGCAGGTGCGCGGCCTGCTGACCGGCACAGCGGTATCGATGCAATGGTTGTTCAACGCATCGGTAGCGTTCACGTTCCCGATTGCAGTCGATACCATCGGCAACCCGACGTTTTTCATCTTCGCCGCCATCAACATTGGCTCGTTGATTTTCGTGTTCCTGTGCCTGCCGGAAACCAAAGGCAAGTCGCTGGAGCAGATCGAAAAGCATTTGAAGAAAGAGCTGTAACGGCGACCGGATGAGGTCGTCAACGGCCTCATCCACCCTCCAGGCAGATCAGCGCACCAGCATCGAAGCTGCCGCCGCTACCATGATTGCCGCCGCACCGCGAAACAGTTTTCTTTGCGCGCTCTCACTCGACAGCAAATGTCGAATGCGCAAGGCGGCAAATATGAACACGGCCCCGACCGCCAGCAGTACCAGCATCGTCAGCGGCACCAGAACCAGCCCCCACGTCTGCACAGAGACCGTTTCAAGATTGATGACCAACGGCAAAAGCGCCAGATAAAAGGCAATGGTCTTGGGGTTGCCCAAGGTGATGGTCAGTCCGGACGCGGCCGCGGACAGCAACTCTTTTTTCTTCGCTGATTTTCCGATGTCTATGGCTTGATGATCTGCGAACCAGAACTGCCAGGCCAGATAGCACAGATAAATCGCCGCCCCCCAGCGCACTACCTGAAACAACGCATTGAAGTGTTCGGCAATCATGGCAAGGCCAAATACTGCAAATGAAAGATAGGTCAAGTCACCGAGGATCAGCCCGGACAGCAGGCAAAAGCCTGACACAGCCCCGCCGCTGACACTGCGTGCGACCAGCGCGGCCATACCGGGGCCAGGAATGGCGGCGGCAATACCCAACGCTGCCGCATAGGTAAGAACCTGAGTCAGATCAAGCATGTCGCACTCCTTGAGTCATGGCGCTGATTGCAGAGTTCCTGAGCTCCATCAGACGAGCCCCTGTGCCGAAAAATACTACGCGTTTCAATGCGGTAAAAATCGTCTGTTCTTACTGGCTGAATGGCTAAAATCGGTATAAATTTCCCGCTCTATACGGAGTAACGGTATTTATGACCAAACCGACGTTAGGCCCGATTGATGTCAGGATACTCACGGCGCTGCAGCAGGATGGCCGTATCACCAATCAGACCCTGGCCGACCAGATCGGCATGTCTGCCTCGCCCTGCTGGCGACGGGTCAGGCAGCTTGAAGAACATCGCTATATCCAGGGTTACAGAGCCGTACTGGACCGTCGCAAGATCGGGCTTGGCGTGATGGTGTTCATTCGTATCAGCATCGACAGTCATAGTGAGGCCGAGGCCAGAAAATTCGAGAAGGAAGTCATGCAACTGGAAGATGTCGTGGCGTGCTACAGCATCGGCGGCGATGCGGACTTTCTGCTTCAGGTCGTAGCGCCCGATCTGGATTCCTTTGCTGACTTCGCCATGACCGTGGTCAGACGATTACCCGGCATCAAGGAAATGCAGAGCATGTTCGTGCTCAAGGAAATAAAACCGTTCGTCTCGTTCCCGGTAAAGCAGCCCGCATAGCGATGCCTGGCTGTCGCCGCAGATACCGTCAGGTATCAATGCGTGCATCGGCATTAATGACTGCACGCCCATCATTTCAAATAAAGGAATAGCAATGTCTGCGAAGGAGCCAGCGACCGTGACCTTCACCAGTGCCATCCCGATTCTGCGGATATTCGATGAACGCAAAGCGCGTGAGTTTTACATCGACTTTCTCGGTTTCAGCATCGAATTCGAGCACCGCTTCGAAGCGGACCTGCCGTTATATCTGGGCATCAGCCGTAACGGGCTGAACCTGCACCTCTCCGAGCATCACGGTGATGCCTGTCCAGGTGCGGCGGTGTTCATCCCCACGCAAAACATCGAGCAATTTCGCGACGAGCTGATCGACAAGCAGTATGGCTATGCCCGCCCGGACATCGTTCAGCAAGGCTGGGGAAAAACCCTGGAAGTCTGCGACCCGTTCGGTAACCGTCTGAGGTTCTGCGAGAGTTGAGAACCCCGCATTAATGTCAGCCGCAGGGCGATACATTTGCCCCAGGCTGGCACGACCCATCTTTGTGCACGCAAACATATTCAAGCGCAAACATGACGCATGCCTGCAGCGAAACACCCCGTCAATTCTCAGTAATCTCTCCGTAAATCATCCTCCGGCCGAGTTTGGCCCGTAACGTGCAAACGCGTCAGTTCATCTTGTATACATGAATGAACACCACCATGACCGCACTCGATATCCCTGAACTTCAGTCGGCGCTCCGCTCGGGCGAAACCACGCTGACGACACTGGTGCACACCCTGACCGCACAGATTGATACGGATGACCGGGCAGAGGTCTGGATTCATCGCGTTCCTCTGGCACAGCTGGTCGAGCGGGCAAAGGCGCTGGAGAGCATTGCCGTACAACTGGGCGATGCGGTTTATGAGCGGCTGCCGCTGTTCGGCGTGCCCTTTGCGGTCAAGGACAATTTCGACGTGGCGCACATGCCGACCACGGCTGCATGCCCGACGTTCGCCTACGTGGCCGAGGACAATGCGCACGTTGTGCAGCTGCTGCTCGACAGCGGCGCAATCCTGATGGGCAAGACCAATCTCGATCAATTCGCCACTGGCCTGGTGGGCGTTCGTTCGCCCTACGGCGCGGTACGCAATGCGCATGATCCGGCCTACGTCAGCGGCGGTTCGAGTTCCGGCTCGGCAGTGGCGGTAGCGCGTGGCTACGTCAGTTTTGCACTGGGCACAGACACCGCTGGTTCAGGCCGCGTGCCGGCCGGTTTCAACGGCATCGTCGGGCTCAAGCCCAGCCTTGGCCTGTTCAGCAGTCGAGGGATCGTGCCTGCCTGCCGCACGCTGGACTGCCCCTCCATATTTGCCAGGGATGTCATGCAAGCCTGGCAGGTGGCGCAGGTCATTGCAGCTTACGACCCACTGGATGCGTCCAGTGTGGCTGTGCAGACATTGCCGGTGCAGCGCAGGGTTCGGCGTGTCGCCGTCGCACGGCACTGCGAGTTCTTCGGTGACGAGCAGGCAAAGGCGGCTTACCTCAAAACCCTGGAAGCCCTGCAGAACGACCCGCTGGTGACTGTCAGCGCTATCGAGTTTGACGTCTTCGCCGAAGCAGCTGCCCTGCTGTATCAAGGCCCGTGGGTGGCAGAACGCCGCGCTGCCATCGGCGAATTCTTCGCCAGCAACGCTGCCGATATTCATCCTGTGGTGCGCGACATTGTGCAGAGCGCGGATTCATTCGACGCCGTGGATACGTTCAAGGCCCGCTATCGCCTGGCAGAACTGACTCGCGCTGCGCAGCAGTTGCTGACCGACATCGATGTGCTGGTGGTGCCGACCGCGCCGTGCATGCCGACCATCGAAGCGGTGCTCGGCAACCCGGTCGCGCTCAACTCACAGCTCGGCTATTACACCAACTTCGTCAACCTGATGAACATGTGCGCCATCGCCATCCCGACAGATCGTCGCGCGGACGGACTGCCTGCGGGCATCACACTGATCGGCCCGGCCGGTGCCGATCAGCGCCTGGCAGAGATCGCCGCAGCCTGGCAGCCGCTGTTCGGCCAGGCTGACCAGCGTGACGTCGTGGCGATGGCTCCCCTGCCCTATAACAGCCCGACCGTGCAGGTGGCGGTTGTCGGTGCACACCTGGTCGGCCAGCCACTCAACTGGCAGTTGCTCGAAGGCGGCGCACGTCTGCTGCGCACCACAACCACCAGCGCGGATTACCGCCTGTATGCGCTGGCAGAAACGTCGCCGCCGAAACCTGGACTGGTGCGCGTGGCTGAACAAGGCGCAAGCATCGAAATAGAAGTCTGGGAAATGCCGCTTAGCCAGTTCGGCGCTTTCGTCGCGGCCATTCCCGCGCCACTGGGCATCGGCTCCCTGCAATTGGCTGACGGCCAGTGGGTCAAGGGTTTCATCTGTGAGCCTGGCGGCCTTGAAGGCGCGTTGGACATCACCGACTACAAAGGCTGGCGCGCCTACCGCGCTGCGCACACATCTTCCATCGTTCAATGACCAGAGGTAGCACACATGTCGAATGTTGATCGTCGCAGTTTCATCAAGTTGGCGGGCATTATCGGCCTGAGCGCAGCGCTGCCTTTCGGTCGCGCCTATTCAGCCGATGCACCGCTGGTAGTGGGTTTTATTTACGTCGGCGCTCGCGACGACTTTGGTTACAACCAGGCCCACGCCCAGGCAGCGGCCATCATCAAGACGCTGCCCAACGTCAAAGTGATCGAGGAAGAAAACGTTCCGGAAACCGTGGCCGTACAGAAGACCATGGAAGCCATGATCCGTCAGGACGGCGCAACGTTGATTTTCCCGACCTCGTTCGGCTACTTCGAACCGCACGTGGTCAAGGTCGCCAAAAAGTACCCGGATGTACGTTTCGCGCACTGCGGTGGTCTGTGGCAGAAAGGTCGCGACCCGATGAACGCGGGGAGCTTTTTCGGTTACATCGATGAAGCGCAATACCTCAACGGCGTGATTGCCGGGCACATGAGCAAGAGCAAAAAGCTCGGGTTCGTCGCCGCCAAACCTGTGCCTCAAGTGCTGCGCAACCTGAACGCGTTCGCCATGGGTGCCCGCTCGGTGGACCCGAGCATCGTCACCACGGTGATCTTCACCGGTGACTGGTCGCTGCCGGTCAAGGAAGCAGAAGCTGCCAACGGCCTGATCGACCAGGGTTGTGACGTGCTGACCTGCCATGTCGACGGGCCCAAGGTGATTGTCGAGACCGCTGAAAAACGCGGCGTCATGACCTGTGGCTACCACGCCAGCCAGGCTGCGCTGGCCCCCAAAGGCTACCTGACCGGTGCCGAATGGAATTGGGAAACACCTTATCGTGCTCACGTCGCGGCAGCCCAGAGTGGCGCGCCGATGATCAACTTCCTGCGCGGCGGGCTGAAGGAAGGCTTCGTCAAAACGTCCGCCTACGGGCCTGCGGTAACCGCCGACGCCAGGCAGAAAGCAGATGCCATCAAGGCGCAGATGATGGCCGGTCAGTTCGTGATTTTCAAAGGCCCGCTCAAGGACAACAAGGGCAACGTGGTGATTGCCGATGGCGTTGCCCAAGGCCAGACCGACATTGCTCTGGAGAGCATGAATTATCTGGTCGAAGGTGTGCTTGGCCAGCTCTGAGGAACGTTCATGAGTTCATCGATAAGTCTGCGCCGCCTGGCCAGCGCGTTGTTGCCGGGGCTGCCTACGGTGCTCGCGGTGTTTTCCTCGTGCGTGCTGTTCGGGCTGTTTCTGGCGGTTCAGGGCAAGCCTGCCTGGCAGGCGCTGCACCTGGTCGGCGAAGGTGCGTTCGGCTCGTGGTTCGCCCTGGAAAACACCTTGCAACGCGCCGCGCCGCTGATGCTGACCGCACTGTGCGTTGCCCTGCCCGCGCGGGCCGGGCTGATCATCATCGGCGGCGAAGGTGCGCTGGTACTGGGCGGCCTGGCTGCCGCAGTGACCCCCTTGTGGCTCAGCCATCTGCCAGCCGGTTTGATGCTCGCCTGCATGGCGGTCGCCGCAATGACCGTGGGCGCACTGTGGATCGGCCTGAGTGGCTGGATGCGCCAGCGGCGCGGGGTCAATGAAACGATCAGCAGCCTGCTGCTTTCGTACATCGCCCTGGCGCTGTTCAGGCAGTTGGTGGAAGGGCCGCTGCGCGACCCGGCCAGCCTGAACAAGCCATCGACTCCGCCGCTGGACGATGCCTATATGATCGGCACGATCAGCGACAGTTTCGAGGTGCACTGGGGCCTGGTGGCGGGCGTCGCTGCCTGTGTGCTGGCATATGTGCTGGTGCGCCACAGCGTCAAGGGTTTTGCCCTCGCCGTGGTCGGCGGCAACGTGCGGACCGCGCTGATGATCGGCTTGCCGGTGGACCGGCTGATCATGCTCAGTTGCCTGCTGGGCGGTGCGGCGGCTGGCCTGGCCGGCATGTTCGAGGTCACCGCAGTACAAGGCAGCGCCAACGCTGCCTTGATCGCAGGCTATGGCACCAGCGGCATCCTCGTGGCCTTCGCCGCTCGCCATCATCCGCTGGCAATTATCGTCTGCGCCATCCTGCTTGGCGGACTGGAAGCCAGTGGCGGACTGCTGCAACGACGGCTCGGTCTGCCGGACGCCACCACGCTGATTCTTGAAGGTCTGCTGTTCACCAATCTGCTGCTCTGGGAAGCCCTGGGCGGGCGTATCGCGGCCTGGAAGATCCGGCTGACGGCGTCGCCTGCGCCGCTCGACAAGGGAGCACTGCAACATGGCTGATATCGACCTGACTACATTTCTCCTTGCCCTGCTGGCCGGCGCTATCCGCGTCGGCACACCCTTTCTGTTCGTCAGCCTGGGCGAATGCCTGACTGAAAAAAGCGGCCGGATCAACCTGGGGCTCGAGGGCATTCTGGTAGCGGGTGCCATGTCCGGATACGCCGTCGCGTGCCTGAGCGGCTCGGCGTGGCTGGGCGTCGGCGCGGCTGCCGGGGTCGGCATTCTACTGGGCCTGCTGCATGGGCTGGCGTGCTCGTTGCCACGGGTCAATGACATCGCTTTCGGCATCGCGCTGATCCTGCTCGGCACCGGCCTGGCGTTCTTTCTCGGCAAGGCCTTTATCCAGCCACAGGCGCCCATGCTGCCTTCACTGGCGCTGGGCGCCTGGAGCAGCGAAGAACGTGTGCGCTCGGCGCTGAACATCAATGTGCTGTTCTTCGTCGGTGCCGCGCTGGCGTTCGTTCTGCATTGGGGGCTAAGCACCACGCGCTGGGGGCTGATGCTGCGTCTGGTCGGCGACCATGCCGAAACCGCTCAGGCGCTGGGCTATCGACCGCTCAAAGTACGCATTGTGGCCACTGCGGTCGGCGGCGGGCTGGCCGGTATCGGCGGCGCCTATCTGTCGCTCTATTACCCCGGCAGCTGGAACGAAGGGCTGTCCAGCGGTCAGGGGCTGATGGCCGTGGCGCTGGTGATCTTTGCCCGCTGGCGTCCGCTGGCATGTCTGTGGGCGTCGTTGCTGTTCGGCGCTGCCGGTGCCATCGGTCCTGCCCTGCAAGCGGTCGGTATCAGCAGCGGCTATTACCTGTTTGCCGCTGCACCTTATGCGCTGACGCTGGTGGTGATGTACGCCACCTGCCGCCGTGGTCGCACTCTGAACGGCGCGCCTGGCGAACTCAGCCTGACGCGATGAACTGATCTTTTCGAGGAGACATTGCATGGCCAGTGGTCTTGGTGGTTTGAACAAGTCGCCCAATGGCGTGGTGATCGGCCTGGCGCAGCTGGCGTTGCCCGATCCGCATACGCGCGAGGCGTTGTGGGCGCAGACACAGAAAGTGGTCGGCATGGTCGCCAAGGCGCGACGCAGCAACCCGGGCATGGACCTGATCGTATTTCCCGAATACTCGTTGCACGGCCTTTCGATGAGCACCGCACCGGAGATCATGTGCAGCCTCGACGGCCCGGAAGTGATCGCGCTGCGCGAGGCGTGCAAGGCGCACCGGATATGGGGCTGCTTCTCGATCATGGAAGCCAACCCGCACGGCAACCCGTTCAACAGTGGCCTGATCGTCGATGACCTCGGGGAGATCCGCTTGTACTACCGCAAGCTGCACCCGTGGGTGCCGGTCGAACCCTGGGAGCCTGGCGATCTGGGCATTCCGGTCTGCGACGGACCGCGCGGCAGCAAGCTGGCGCTGATCATCTGCCACGACGGCATGTTCCCGGAAATGGCCCGCGAGTGTGCCTACAAGGGCGCCGACATCATGCTGCGCACTGCGGGCTACACCGCACCAATCCGCCACTCGTGGAAGATCACCAATCAGAGCAACGCCTTCACCAACCTGATGCAGACCGCAAGCGTCTGCATGTGCGGCTCCGACGGCACGTTCGACTCCATGGGCGAAGCGATGTTTGTCGACTTCGACGGTACGATCATGGCTGAAGGGGGTGGCCGGGCCGACGAAATCGTCTGCTGCGAACTGCGCCCCGACCTGGTCCGCGAAGCCCGTGTGCACTGGGGCGTGGAGAACAACATCTATCAATTCGGGCATCGCGGCTATGTGGCGGTCAAAGGTGGCGCACGCGACTGTCCTTACACCTACATGCACGATCTGAGCGCAGGCCGGTATCGTCTGCCGTGGGAAGACGACGTCGTGCATACCGATGGCAGCTCGTGCGGTTTTGCAGCCCCCGAGCGCGACTTCAAACCTACCCCCAGCAGCTGGAAGGAGTAACGCCATGAGCGAACGTCATATTGCATCGGCGCCCTACCCCTGGCCCTGGAATGGGCAATTGCATGCGCACAATACGGCCTTGATCGTGATCGACATGCAGACCGACTTCTGCGGCGTCGGCGGCTACGTGGACAGCATGGGTTACGACCTGGCCCTGACCCGTGCGCCCATCGAGCCGATCAAGGCGCTGCTCGCCGCGATGCGCCCGCTGGGCTTCACCATCATCCACACCCGCGAAGGCCATCGCCCGGACCTCAGTGACTTGCCCGCCAACAAGCGCTGGCGCTCGCAGCGTATCGGCGCGGGGATCGGCGACCCCGGTCCGTGCGGCAAGATTCTGGTACGTGGCGAGCCGGGCTGGGAAATCATCGACGATCTGGCACCGCTGCCCGGCGAAATCGTTATCGATAAACCCGGCAAAGGCTCGTTCTGCGCCACCGATCTGGAACTGATTCTGCGCACTCGCGGCATCGACAACCTGATCCTGACCGGTATCACCACCGACGTCTGCGTGCACACCACCATGCGCGAAGCCAATGACCGTGGCTTCGAGTGCCTGCTGCTGGAAGACTGCTGCGGGGCGACCGACGCTGGCAACCATGCAGCGGCCCTGAGCATGGTCAAAATGCAGGGGGGCGTGTTCGGCGCAGTCGGCCATTCCTCGATGCTTCGCGACTTGTTGGGAGCATGAACATGCGCGCCCCGAGCCTTGAGACGATTGGTGCCAGCAAGCATTTCGGTGCATTTCGCGCACTCGACGAGGTGTCCTTCAAGGTCCGCGCCGGCACCGTCCACGCCCTGCTCGGCGAGAACGGCGCCGGCAAGAGTACGCTGGTCAAGGGCATCATCGGCTACAGCCCGCTGCAGTCGGGCAGCATTCTGATCAACAACCGCGAACACGAGATTCGTACCCCGCGCGACTCTCATCAATTGCAGATCGGCATGGTGTATCAGCACTTCACTGTCGCACCGGGCCTGAGCGTTGCGGAAAACCTGGTGCTGGCGCGCGGCGATCTGCCCTGGCGTATCGACTGGGCCAACGAGCACCAGCGTCTGGAAGCGTTCATGGCAAAGATGCCTTTTCGTCTGGACATCCATCGCCCGGTCAGCAGCCTGGCGGCCGGCGAAAAGCAGAAACTGGAAATCCTCAAACAGCTGTACCTGGAGCGTCGACTGGTCATTCTCGACGAACCCACTTCGGTGCTCACGCCGCAGGAAGCCGACGAAGTGCTGGGGCTGATGCAGGCGATGGCGCATCGTGGCGAACTGACCGTCTTGATGATCACCCACAAGTTTCGCGAAGTCAGCACCTACGCCGATGACGTCACGGTGTTGCGCAAGGGTCGCTGGGTGGGCAGCGCGGCAGTGGCTGATACCAGCACGCAACAGATGGCGGCATGGATGATGGGCGAAGCGCAGGTACGCGGGGTGAGCACCGAGCGCCCAGTGATGGCGGCCCGCCCGCCCCAGTTGCAGGTGGCAGGTCTGGATGTCCCTGGCGACAAAGGCACGCTGGCGGTGAAGAACCTGTCTCTGGCCGTTCACCCGGGAGAGATCGTCGGGGTTGCAGGTATCTCCGGCAACGGTCAGCGCGAACTCACCGAAGCGCTGCTCGGCCAGCGAGCCTTAAGCGCCGGGCAGATATCGGTCGACGGTCAGCCTTACCACGCGCGGCGCAACCAGATGCAGCGCCTGCGCGTGTTCAGCCTGCCTGAGGAACCCTTGCGCAACGCCTGCATCGGCACGTTCAGCGTGGCTGACAACCTGGCCCTGCGTAATTTCGACCAGCCGCCCCTGTGCCGGCAGGGCTGGCGCCTGGATCGTCGCGCGGCAGGTGTCCAGGCACGCAGCCTGATTGAACAGTTCCAGGTATCGCCCAACGATCCGAACCGGCCGATCGGCACCTTGTCCGGGGGCAACGTGCAGCGCGCTGTACTGGCCCGTGAACTGACCCATGATGTCGCGGTGCTGATCGTCGCCAACCCGGTATTCGGCCTGGACTTCGCCAGTGTCGCGCTCATTCACCAGCGCCTCATTGATGCTCGCAACAGCGGCACAGCGGTCCTGCTGCTCAGTGAAGACCTCGACGAACTGCTGAGCCTGGCAGACCGAATCGTGGTCATCCACGATGGCGAGCTGGTGTTTGAAACCAGCGCAGCGGACGCCGACCGTACCGAACTGGGTCGACACATGGCCGGTGCCGAACACCTCACGGGGGAACCGGCATGAACAAGGTCAATGCACGCCCTGACAGCTTCGCCTTCGACACGTCCCGTACCGCTGTGGTGATCATCGACATGCAGCGCGATTTTCTCGAACCCGGTGGCTTTGGTGCCGCGCTGGGCAACGATGTCGCACCGTTGCAGGCCATCGTTCCGTCCGTGCAACGCCTGCTGGCGCTGGCCCGCGATGAGGGCATTGCGGTGATCCATACCCGTGAATCGCACCGTGCCGACCTTGCCGATTGCCCGCAAGCCAAACGTGACCATGGCTCGCCGGGCCTGCGCATCGGCGATCCCGGTCCGATGGGACGCATCCTGATTCGCGGCGAACCCGGCAATCAGATTATCGACGCCCTTGCGCCGCTCGCTGGCGAGTGGGTCATCGACAAACCCGGCAAAGGCATGTTCTTCGCCACCGAACTGCAGCAGCGGCTGAGCGAAGCCGGGGTCACCCATTTGATCTTTGCCGGCGTCACCACCGAAGTCTGCGTGCAGACCAGCATGCGCGAAGCCAATGACCGGGGTTATCGCTGCCTGCTGATCGAGGACGCGACCGAAAGCTATTTCCCCGCGTTCAAGCGGGCCACGCTGGAGATGATCACCGCACAAGGCGGGATTGTCGGCCGGGTTGCCTCACTGATGGACCTGGAGCAGGCGCTGCAGACAAGGAGCACACACTGATGGACATCAACCTCCCCCACGTGGTCGCCGAAGTGACCCACGCTTTTCACGACTACGAACGCGCCCTGCTGGCCAATGAACTGACCACGCTGGATGCGTATTTCTGGGATTCAGAACACACCGTCCGCTATGGCGTTGCCGAGAACCTGCAGGGCGCGGACACGATCGCGCGCTATCGACGCCAGTGTCAGCCGGTCGGACCGGGACGCACACTGCTGCATACCGTGGTGAGCACCTTCGGTGAAGACTTCGCCACGGTCAGTACCGAGTTTCATGATGGCGTCACCCAGCGCCTTGGTCGGCAGATGCAGACCTGGGCGCGACTGGAGGGCGGCTGGAAAGTCGTTGCCGCACATGTCAGCATTGACCTGAGCAGCCTGGAGCCACGCCCTTGAATTCCCCGAACACCACCAACGCGCTGGCCGAAGACGTCTATCGGCGGCTCAAGCAGGAGATTTTCGACTTCTACCTGCTGCCCTACGACCGGTTTACCGAAACCCAACTGGCCGACCGTTATCAGGTCTCGCGAACACCGGTGCGTGATGCGCTCTATCGCTTGCAACGCGAAGGCTACCTGGATGTCGAGTTCCGGCGCGGCTGGTCGGTCAAGCCTCTGGATTTCAACCAGATCGATCAGCTCTACGACCTGCGCATCGTGCTGGAGTGCGCGGCGGTCGAGCGCATCTGTGCATCCGCCGATGTGCATCCGGAACTCAATATTCTGCGCCAGCACTGGTTGATCGATCGCGATCGCTGGCAGATAGACATGCAAGTGGTCGCCGACCTTGATGAACAGTTTCACACTCAACTGGTGGCCGCTTCGGGCAATCTGGAAATGGCCCGTATTCATCAGGAAGTGACCGAGCGCATCCGTATTGTGCGCCGCCTGGACTTCTTCAAAAGCGCCCGTATCGAACACACCTACCTCGAACACGCCGCGATCCTCAATGCACTTCAGGCGCGCAAACGTGACGAAGCGTTATTGCTGCTGCGCTCCCATGTAGAGATCAGCAAACTGGAAGTACGCAAACTGACGATTTCCATGCTCAGTGATGCGCGGCGGCGGTATGAGGCGTGAGGTTTCATGTCAAATTTCCAGGTAGACAAACCATTGCGTGAGCGCAAATCATCGAGGCTGTTAATCGTCAGCCCGTCGATGAGAATACTGCTTTTCAGATTTCAGCACACAAAAGGGGCGTTGGCCGGCAGCAATTATTGGGCAACGCCTGGTGGAGGCGTCGAAGACGGCGAAACTTATGAGGCCGCCGCCATACGTGAATTGCGCGAAGAAACCGGTATTAGGGTCAACTCGGTCGCTGAGCATATTGCCAACAGACGTTTTCCAATGCTGCTCCCTAGTGGTGAGAGCGTACTCGCTGTTGAACGCTATTACGTTGTATATGCAGAGAGCCAGGTAATCTCTCGATCAGAATGGACGCTGCAGGAAACCCAGGTGATGACGGAGCATCGGTGGTGGTCCGCCCATGAACTGAACTCGACGACGGAAATCATCAAACCGGATGATCTAGTGAGAACGCTTGAGAAAGCGGGTGTCTTTAAAGCTGAGCGTTAGGAGCACCGTAACGCTACAAATAGCATGGCTGCGAACGACTCCAACTTCCCCTTACTGGCTCATTCATATGAGCAGGCCAACTTCGACTCTCCGTCTGACGCTATCACTCCACAATAGCGCTAGCACTCCATGCGGATAGATATGATCCCATGCAACCTTTTCAAACCAGCCCTGTCCTAGCCATTAGTACGTAATGGCACTTAACCATCATCTCTTATTCGATGTATTGACACATGACTCCCTACTGCAGATTAGCCGGTGAATGACCGTCTGGCTCGTTATGCAATGGGTCAGTCGTCGCCTCGACCAAACATCGTGAGCAACTTCAAGTCTGTACGTAGTCGCAGCTGAAAACTGCTAAGTCAACCAGGCCATGTCTGCGCGCAGCTGGAAGAGGTCCACAGGACGGATCCGCCGCTTATGCGCCGCCAAACATGATCCGGGCCACACATGCGCGCCACTCAGGAATAGTGATCGATGAACCCACAGGGCTATGAGCACGACCACGTCATACCGACGAATATTGAAGATGTTGCCAAGGTATTGCAGGCCGCTGCTCACTCCGCCTTGTGCACCGCCGGTTTGCTGATGGTATCCAGCGCTACAGGCTGGGAGCAGTTGGTCAGCTCCGGTCAAAGCCTGCCCAAAGCGGATGAGGCATGGTTGAGGATGATCTCGTCTTATGGCGACGTGGTGCTGGTCGGTAAGGACAGCCCGGCGGATACGATGGAAACCAACAGGTCGGGGTCTACGCTGATCTACGTTGCTATCCGTGGTTTCAGGCATGAGTTGCTCGGCGCAATGCTGTTGAGCAACAGCGATGACGCAATGGTGCTGAGCGCTGCGCAACGCTATGCGCTGCAGGCCCAGGCGGCTCATATTCGTACTTACCTGCAACCGGGCCGTGATCCCGAGGCCAATAACCCGCTGGTCACCTCGTTCGAACGCCTGCGCTTGCTTGAGTCGGTGGTCATCAACGCCAATGACGCGATTCTTATCACCGAAGCGGAACCCATCGATCTGCCGGGCCCGCGTATCGTCTATTGCAACCCTGCGTTTCTGGCGATCACCGGCTTCACTGAAGAGGAAGTCATAGGTCGCACGCCCCGCATCCTGCAGTGTGAGGACACCAGCCGGGCAACGCTGGACGTCATTCGTGAGGCACTCAGTCAATGGCGGGCGGTTGAGGTCGAACTGCTCAACACCCGCAAGGATGGCAGCAAGTTCTGGGTCGAGCTGAGCATTGTGCCGGTGGCCAATGAAAAAGGCTGGTTCACCCACTGGGTGTCCGTGCAGCGCGACATCACCGAGCGCAAGGAGTCTCAGCAACTGGCTCAGCGAGCCCGTCTGGAGTGGGAAGAAAAGCTTGCGCTACAGAGCCGGCTGGAGGAGCGCGAACGCATTTCCGAAGAGCTGACCTATATCGCTTTTCACGATGAGCTGACCTCACTGTTCAACCGCGCTTACCTGATGAACGAGTTGACCACGGCCTTTGAAATCCGCGACCCCCGATACGAACGGGCAACGGTACTCTTTCTGGACCTGGACGGCTTCAAGGTGGTCAACGACAGCATGGGGCACCTGGCCGGTGACAAGTTGCTCAAGGCAGTGGCGAATCGATTGCAGACCTGCGTTCGCTCTAATGACGTTTTAGCGCGAATCGGCGGCGACGAATTTGCGATCCTGCTGATGGGCAAGGATCAGCCGGAGACTGCGGTAAAAATGGCTGAACGTATCGTCAGTCAATTGCACACGGCAATACAGATCGAAGGCCAGGACATTTTCATCTCGTGCAGCATCGGCATTGTCACCGCAGGTGAAAGCCATACCAAGCCCGAAGAATTGCTGCGTGACGCCGATGTGGCCATGTATTCCGCGAAAAAACAGGGCAGAGGGCGCTGGAGCATCTTCAACTCCTCGATGCGCGAGGCGGCGATCGACACGCTTGTGATTCAAAACGCGCTGCGCCAGGCACTGGAAGACAAGGATTTCCTGGTCTTTTATCAGCCGATCTACAGCGGCAACTGTGAACATCTGGTCGGGGTCGAGGCGCTGGTCAGGTGGAACCATGCGACCATGGGCATCATCTCCCCCGATGCGTTTATTCCGATTGCCGAAGACCTCGGGATCATTCATGAATTGGGGGCCTGGGTGATGCATCAGGCCTGTAGCGAAGTGCAGGCCTGGCGCAAGGAATTCTCTCACCTGGACCTGAGGCTCAACGTCAACGTGTCCGGAAAAGAGTTGAGCCATCCCGGGTTCGTCGATCAGGTGACACGGATCATCGCCGCCACCGGCCTGCCTGCGGGCCAGCTTCAGATCGAGGTCACCGAATCGGTGTTTCTCTATCAGCCTGACGCGATCGCCGAGGTTCTCCGGCAGATCAGGCAGCTTGGCGTGAGGGTGGCGCTGGATGATTTCGGTACGGGTTACAGCTCGCTCGGCTACATTGACCGTTACCCGATCGATGCGGTGAAGATCGATCGCTCCTTCGTGTCCCGAATGATGACGTACGAACGCAGCAAAGCCATTGTCAGCAGCATCCTGTCGCTGGGCCGAGCGCTGAATCTGGATATCACGGCGGAAGGTGTCGAGACCGCAGAACAATACAACCTGCTGCGCAAGATGGGCTGCCCTTACTTTCAGGGCTACCTGTTGAACAGACCGATGCGCTCAGAGGCGCTGTTGCATATCATCAAGTCCGCAGCCGAATGCACTGCCTGATTTACGCCGACGTTGATGGGCCGGAATGACTCCCGGCCATACCGCAGCCTGAGCGTGAGCATGCTGTCTTGTAATGTGTCTCTACCTGTAAAATCTTGCCAGTGATCTGGTAACTGATCCAGGAAGCTCTGCGCAGCGTACTGAATACTGTCGTGATGGGCATCATGCACCCGTTTATTCATGGAGGTATAGTGCCTGTGCAACCAGTGCTCAGTGCCTGCGGTCCAACTCACTGCATCCATTGTCCAACCGGCATTGCGTCACACATTATCTGATCAGAGCCGCGATCAATTAACGGATCACTCGACAGGAAATCAGATGACCTCATCCAGCCAGCGTCTTGCCTTGCTTGAAGCAGTTGTCGAACAGTCATTCAATGCCGTATTGATCACCGACGCCAATCTGGCCAATGGCGGCCCCTTCATTGTGTACGTCAATCCGGCATTCTGCTCCATGACCGGCTACACGGCCGAGGCATTGATCGGTGCTTCGCCGCGAATCCTGCAAGGCCCGGACACCGATCCTCAAGTGATCGAGCGGATGCGCGAATGCCTGAGCGAGAGTCTTTTTTTCGAAGGGTCGACGGTCAATTACCGCGCGGACGGAAGTCCTTATATCGTCGAATGGAAGATTTCTCCGGTGCGCGACGATGCAGGCACGGTGTGCAACTTTGTCTCCGTGCAGCAAAACATCAGCCCGCGCATCCGCGCCGAACGTGAGCAACACCTGCTGGCGCAGGCACTGAACGCTGCGCTTGATCCGATTATCATCACCGACTGCAATTCCACCATCGTGTTTGCCAATGAAGCCTTTCAGCAGATCACGGGCTACAGCAGCAGCGAAATTATCGGCGAAAACCCGCGGATGCTGCGCTCCGGAAAACACGATGAGGCGTTCTATGCGCAATTCAGGGAAGCGCTGAAGAGTGGCGCCCCGCTGCGCACGACCTTCATCAACAAGCGCAAGGATGGCTCGTTGTTCTATGCGGAACACAGCATTTCTCCGCTGTGTAACCTGGAGGGCGCAATCACCCACTACGTCAGCATCAGCCAGGATGTGACAACACGCCTGGGCCGGGAACAAAAGTTGCTGGAGATTGCTCACAGCGATCCGCTGACCGGGCTGGATAACCGCCGCTCCGCCGAGCATATGCTTGAGAGACAGATACCTGCGGTGAGCATGTCGGGCAAGCCGTTCAGCCTGATCATCTGCGATATCGATCATTTCAAGGCGGTCAATGACCGATACGGCCATCCTGCCGGCGACAGCGTAATCACCAGTGTTGCGGCCATTCTCAAACAGCGGATCCGCCTGATGGACATCGCCGCTCGATGGGGAGGAGAAGAGTTTCTGATTCTGGTGCCCGACAGCTCGTTGAGACAGGCTGCCGAACTCGCGGAGCGCATTCGCAACAGCGTTGAAAACCTGGTGATCCCGGAAACAGGGTCGGTGACCATTTCCCTTGGCGTTGCAGAACTCAGCGCCGGGGAAACGGCTGCCAGCCTCATTCAGCGCGCAGACAAGGCGCTTTATCAGGCCAAGCGTCTGGGCCGCAACCGAGTTGAGTGCGCTTAGTAAAGATCCGGTATTACTCGCTCCCCGCGTCGTGTGCCTGCGCTTCGAAATAAAAACCCTCATCGAAACCGGGCCTGTCATTGCAACAGGCCCGGACGTCGTGTCAGAGCTTCGGCAGCTGTCCGATACGCCCCATCATCTCAGTGACGATCTGCAGATCCAGCAAGAACTGCCCGGTGGTCTTGAACTCGTTATCCGTATGACCGGTGTATTTGACTTCGGGTCTTGCCAGGCCGAACTGCACCCCATTGGGCAATGAATGGACCGACGTCGCGCCAGCCGAGGTGCCAAAGGTGTGCTCCATACCGAGATTTTCACTGGCGACAGCGAGCAGCGCCTTGACCCACTCACCCTCGGGGTTGCGGTACATCGGCTCGGCAATGGAATAGTCGAACGCTGGCTTGATAGCGGTTTTCGTACTCCAGGCCGCGAGCTTTTCGGCGATTTCGGATTTGAGCTCCTGCGGGGACTTGCCCTTTGGCACACGCAGATTGACCGCAAGTTTGAATGCCTTTTCATCCATTGCGACGTACGTCAGGGATGCCGTCAGAGGCCCCATGAAGTCGTCGGAGAACCCGACGCCCAACTTGCTGCCCAGGTAATCTAGCCCCCAGTTGTCGGCGGCATAGCGAGCAGCGTCAGTGATCTGGTTGTGTTTGAGCGCAACCTTGCCCTGCAGACTGTTGATGAAGTCCAGCATCCTCGCGACCGGGTTGACGCCGGACTGGGGTGCCGATGAGTGCGCGGAAACACCGGTCACGGTCAGTTTGACGTCCTTGCCGTCGACCTTGGCATCGACCTCGAAGTCACCGCCATTGCTTTTCACGTACTCGGCACCGGCCTGTTGCAGGCTGGCAGCAAGCTCGGCAGGCTTGTCGGTCAGCAGCGTGGCGACCGACTTCGATGGAATCTGATTGGTAGCCATGCCCCCGGTCATTGAAACGATCTCGGCCCCCTCGCCTTCAGCCTTGCGTCGGGCAAAGCTCGCCATGACCGTGCCGTAACCTTTTTCGGCAATCACGACCGGGTAACCGCCATCCAGCGCCAGGTTGTAGGCAGGCGTCGGGTTACGCTCGAAATAGTAAGGGATGGCGTCACCGGCCGTTTCTTCCGTGGTATCGATCAGCAACTTGAAGTTTCTGGCCAGCGGCAGTTTTTCTTCCTTGATGACTTTCATGGCATAGAGCGCAACCACAATACCGTTCTTATCGTCCTCGGTGCCGCGTCCATACATGCGATCACCGATCAGCGTCACCTTGAACGGGTCCAGACGAGTGCCGTCAGGCAAGACCCAGTTGTCCGGCGTGACCGGTACAACATCGGCATGCACATGAATGCCCACCACTTCATCACCGACCCCGTCGAGCGAGACTTCATACACACGATTATCGACGTTGCGGAACTTCAGATCGAAGCCTTCGGCAAGGCGCTTGATCGTGTCGGCGATCTTTATGAACGCCGGGTTTTCGTGCTGGGCAACGCCGTCGACACGAACCGTGGGAATGGCCACCAGCTCACGCAGGGTTTCAGTGGCCGCGCTGCCGTACTTCATGCGGGTATAAAGACCGAGCAGGCGATGAATATCGTTTTGTTGCGCTTCGGAAAGTTGTTTGTTGTCGAGAAAGGCACTGATGGCCGGGCCAAAATCAGCAGTTTTAACCACATCAGCGTTGGCAAGACTGTTCAGAAACTGCCTGAAGTCCTTTACCGATGTCTCACTGAACGTCTTGAGAATAATGGCGCTCTGTTGTGCAGTGACGTTGGCATTGGCCAGACTGGTGAACGACGAGAGACTGGCCAGTATCAGGGTGGAGACGGCCAGTTTTTTGAGTGACAAGTTCATTATTGAAGGCATTCCTTGGCAGGCAAAGCACGAATTTTCTGATCGTTTGATCAGGAAGCTTTTCAACTTACACCAAGAGCAATGATGCGAGAATCCCCTTTTAAATCGAAGCGATGCACTGGAGTGCTCATATGATCAAGCTGCTGATGCGCCTGAAAGCGCGCTTCGACCGAAAGCCCAAGACGCAACAACCTGTCCGGTTGCCGCCAGCGCAGCCTGCCGATCAGCAAGCTCCCCTATCACGCGTACAGGAAAATCTGGCGTGGCTGCCAGTCTATAGAGAGCCGGAGCCACTGCGTCTCCGGCCACCAGCCTGCCCGCCCTTGGGGCAACAGGACGAACCGCTGCGAGCTCGCTATCACGCCTATGTTGCGCAAATGGAACAGGCTGATCCGGCCAGTCAGGACGAGTCATGCCGTGAAACAGGACGGCAGTTGGCCAGAGAGCTGCAGTCAGCGGCAATCGACATCGTCACGTCTAAAGCCGAACACTCGCCGGATGTTTACTGGCTGACTCAATCAGCGGCAATCGCTTCACTGTTTGCCGACGGCGCGCAATCGGACGCGTTTCAACGCTATCAAGAATATGTGCGGCACTACAAAGACCAGCAACTGACGGCCGGGCAAGTCTGGGCGTTTGATATTTATGTGGCCGAACATACGCCAAGGCAGGTCAGGACATTCCTGCCACACCCCTCAAGCGCGACACGTTTGCCTGATGAACCCGCGCCGGGGCCCGACGATATTGACCAGCTACTCTCCTACCTGCCCCTGCTGTACCCAGACGGCGTGGCGATCAAGACTTATATCGTCAGGGAAAACACCTATTGGCCAGACTACTTTCCGGTAGTCGAAGCGTTTTATCGCGCGGTGGCCAAAGACTGCTGGTGTGACATTGATTACCTTAATCATGGCGCGGCGGACATGCTCGATGACGACCTCTATATCGCCCAGGCAAACCTCGCTGATATGCAAACCCTGCTGACCTACTGCATCAGAGGCGAGCGTTTTTGCGATGGACACCATGGCGCGATGATTGAAAAAGGCTACGTGCTGAAGATCCTGCGCAGGCTGGCGGTATTGCGCGAGGATTGAAGTTCACGTTAAGCAGGCGGTGTGCCGGACAATGCGCGGCCGTGTTGCAAGATGCCGTCAACCACAACCCGGGGTTGATCATTGGCAATCTGTGCGTCTGTAAGCCACTTCCTCATGTAGTCACTTCCTTCAAACGGACTGCGCGTACACGAGCGACATAAAGGCCAACCACACAATCAACCGCAGTGAATTCTTCCTTTTCTGAACACTCCGAACAGTACCGAGCGAATTTTCCGGATCATTCGCTCCCCCACTTGAGGAAAATCCGAATGACCATCACATTCAAAGTTGGCGACGCTGTACGCTGGAATTCCGAGGCAGGCGAAGTGCATGGCAAAGTCACCAAAGTACATGTGAAAGACGTGGAGTTCATGGGCAAACATCGGCCCGCCTCAAGGGACGATCCGCAGTACGAAGTGAAGAGCGACAAGACCGGTCACTCGGCGATGCATCATGGAGATGCTCTCAAGCACGCGTGACTGCCCTGCACCGGGCCAGGCACGCTGCAGCGCCCGATTTACTCATGCGATAAAGAGAGCTTTACCGATTGGCGCACCTGCACCCGAAACGGATGCAGGCACGATGTATCAGATCACGCCGCAGGCAGCACGATCACCGCCACCGCCCAGAGGTGCGGGGTGGTCGGAATGGTTATCACCGCCCGCGTGAACCATCAGCGCGTGGCCTTTGATTTCCGAGAGTTTCTTCAGGCGTGGGGCGAGAACCGGGTAACTCGCGGTGCCGTCAGTGGCCACGTACAGCGCAGGCAGGTCGCCTAGATGGCCATCGGCGTAAGGCCCCAGGTGCTTGCCGGTCTTGGCCGGGTCGAAGTGACCGCCAGCCGCGAGGGCTGCGACCTTCTTGCCGTCCTTGGTACCTGCTTCGCAACTGCCGTTTTCATGCACATGAAAACCGTGGATGCCCGCAGGCAGCGCCTTCAGATTCGGCGTGAACAGCAAGCCGTATTGCGTTTCGCTTACTGTCACGCTGCCGATAGGTTTGGGGGCGCCGTCAGCGCTGACCAGATTGATCGGAACGTCCAGCGATGCAGCCTGAACACCGAAAGAGAAAACGCCAAGCAGACCTAGCAGAAGATGAGGTTTCATAATTTCAATGCGTCCCTGATCTGATAATCGAATTGAACGTGGCGCCAGACAGCGCTGGACGCTGCACAGCACGAACGTCTTTCATGCCACAGAGGATGTGACCACAGACCTGCGAACTTGATGCAAGGAAATGAGCGGGACCGCCGGGAAAGTAATGCAAAACATCACGACTGGCCTGCCGATACCAGGGTCGGCAGGCCAGCGCTGTTCACCTGTGCCCGGTTAGCAGCACAGTGGTGCAGATCAGATATCCAGGCAGATCTTGCCGAAATGCTGATTGGTTTCCTGATAACGGAACGCTTCGACGATGTCGGTCATCGGGAAGGAACGGTCCATGACCGGGCGCATGCCGTTGGCATCAATGGCACGGATCATGTCCTGCTGCTGGGTGCGACTGCCCACCAGCACGCCCTGCATGCGCAGTTGTTTGACCAGCGCCGGGACGAACTCCAGTTGACCGGCAACACCGCTCAGAATGCCGATGACCGAGATGTGGCCAGCGACCCGTGCCGCATTCATGGACTGCTGCAGTGTCGATGGACCGCCCACGTCGATGATGTGATCCACACCACGGCCGCCGGTCAGCTTGCGGGCAGTCTCGCCCCAGTTGCTGTCCTTGCGGTAGTTGATCAGGTGGTCGGCGCCCATGGCTTGCAGACGCTCAAGCTTTTCATCACTCGACGACGTCGCGATAACGGTAGCGCCGACCATCTTGGCGAACTGCAGCGCGAAGATCGATACACCACCAGTGCCCTGTACCAGAACGGTATCGCCGGCTTTCAACGCGTCATCGACCATCAGCGCACGCCACGCGGTCAGGCCGGCGGTGGTCAGCGTGGACGCTTCGGCGTGGCTGTAGCCCTTGGGTGCATGGGTGAACGAAGTGGCACGGGCAGTCACCTGCTCGCGGGCATAACCGTCGACGCCATCACCCGGTACAGTGACAAAACCTTCAACCAGCGGCTCGCCGCTGATCCATTCAGGGAAGAACGTGCTGACCACGGAGTCGCCCACTGCGAACTCGCTGACGCCCTCGCCTACTGCGGTGACTACGCCTGCACCGTCGGCCATGGGAATGCGTTTTTCCGTCGGTGCCCACATGCCGGTGACGACCGCGAAGTCGTGATAGTTGAGCGAGTTGGCATGCAGACGCACAGTAATCTCGCCGGCTTTCGGTGCAAGCACTTCGCTTTCGCCAACGCTGACCTGATCGTAGCCGCCGCCAGCCTGCACATAGATGGTTGTATTGCTCATGGTCAATCTCCTATCAATTCAACATTACGCAAAATGACGAAATGTATAAGTAACGCTCAAAGCCTAGAGTTCTTTCTTGAGCCTGTCGGCAAACCGGTCGATGGCCTGCTCGTCACGACGAAAATACGTCCACTTGCCGATCCTGGTCGCCTGAACCAACCCGGCACGTTGCAGGATGGCCAGATGCGCGGACGCGGTAGAAGCCGACAGGCTGGCCTTGGCCTGAATGTGCGACACGCACACGCCTATCGCCGGATCACCGTGGTCCTGGGGAGGGAAATGGGCTTGCGGGTTTTTCAGCCACTCCATGATCAACATGCGAGTGTCATTGCCGACCGCTTTGATTTGCTCAAGAATCATGGGGCACAACATTACGCTTTTTTACGAAATGTTCAACCCCTGATTTATGCTCTTCCGCCAACTGCATGTTTTGATTACGGCTTCACATCGGCCTGACAAATGAAGCAATCTGTCGACTCCAATAAAACCGACTGCACCGCTGAGAGCATCCAGACTCATGATGAATCTTAAACACAGCGCACTGACCGCCCTGCTGCTGGGCATCACAGGCATGGCTCACGCTCAGGACTACACCTCGCATCTGGACAAGGTGCTGCAGGCCGGCCAGTTGGCTGTCTGCACCACTGGCGACTACAAGCCCTACACCCTGCTGCGCGAAGACGGTGAATACGAAGGCATTGATATCACCATGGCCCGTTCACTGGCCAAGAGCCTGGGGGTAAATGTGCAGTGGGTGCCCACCACGTGGAAAAACCTGATGCCGGACATGGTGGCCGGTAAGTGCGACATCGGTATGGGTGGCATCTCGGTGAGTCTGGAACGCCAGAAAAAGGCTTTTTTCAGCAACACGCTGGATGTGGATGGCAAAATCCCGCTGGTGCGCTGCGCCGATCAGGCCCTGTATCAGACCGTCGAACAGATCAACCAGCCCTCGGTGCGTTTGATTGAACCAGCCGGTGGCACCAATGAAGCTTTCGCTCGCGCTCATCTGCCAAAGGCGTCCCTGGCATTTCACGACAACAAGACCATCTTCCAGGAGCTGCTGGACAAGAAAGCGGATGTGATGATCACCGACGCTTCCGAAGCGCTCTACCAGCAGAAGCGCATGCCCGGCTTATGCGCGGTCAATCCGACCCGGTACATGCAATACGGCGAAAAGGCCTACCTGTTGCCACGCGACGATGTCACCTGGAAAGGCTACGTGGACCAGTGGCTGCATCTGAGCAAAGCGACCGGCGAGTATCAGCAGGCGCTGGGAGAGTGGCTGGCAGTGCCCGCCGAGTAACTTTGAAGCGGTTTTTCCGGGCACGGCCTTCGACGTCCTGCTGTGCAATGGTTGCAAGGCGTGTCCGGGTGAAATAGCGTGTTGCAGCAACTCCCACTGGAAGGCAGCCAACGAGCATGAAGCCCAGCAAACCCATCACCCGTGCGTACTGTGTGGAACTGCAGCAGGAGCTGTCGATCGCCGCTGCCCGACGTGAATACTTCTCCCAGGAGCCGCCACGCGCACGCTTCGAGTTTCTCTGCTCCACCGAGGCTTGCCGGGCAATGGGGGCGAAAGTCACCGGGGTTCGTTACGACGTGAAGCCACAAGACAACCCGACCTTCGTCGCCGCGCACTTTCGCGCCAATCCGCATTACGACCATCACTCGAGCTGCGAATGGGTGGATGAGCGCGCAGAGGCAGAGGAGGAACCGAACGATCCGCTCGAAGAAACCGATGTACAGACGCGCCTGCGCAAGGCCAAACGCAAGCTGGATGATTACATCGATGTATTCGACCCGGTCATCAAGACGCCAGTCAAGGACGAGTCCGGCCCGGAAAAGCCCGCTGCCGGCAGTCAGCAACCTGCGGCAAAGCCTCCAGCCACAGAGCCCGCCAAGCCACCGGTTTCTCGCTATAGCGAAACCCGCACCAACAATCTAGAGCGGCTGGTGGACAGCTATCGGCAGGCCAAGGCCGAGCTGTCACTGGAAGACTTCAAGCTGCTGAAGCTGAAAATCCCGGGCCAGGGCGAGGTTTCGCTGCGCTCGTATTTTCGCCACATCAAATACGCGCAATCAGGCGATAACGGCCGGGTGCTGTTCGGAGGCGGCCTGATCGAGCAGCGTTACGGGCTGGGCTTCAAGTTCAGGTTCTTCGACCGTCTCGATGGCAAACTGGTGACGCTCTACGTGTCGCCTGCGCAGATGCAGGCCTATCGCTCCAGCCGCTACATCAGTGAGCTGCTGAGCCATGCGGACGACGTGAAGTTTTTCACCGTGTATGCGCTGGGAACGGTCACACAGAGCCCGTCAGGCAAGAGCTATGGCCTGGAGGTCGACGACCTGCGGCATCTGGCGATTGTGCTGGGGCCGGCGAAAGAGCCGGTTGAGGAAGGGAAAACACCTGAGTCCTGAACCTGTGGTCGAGGATCGTTCCAGCGTTCGACGCAGGAACGATCCGGGTCAGGTCATCAGACCTTGACGATCCAGCCGGCTGGCGCCTCGATGTCACCGGACTGAACGCCGGTCAGCTCCTTGTACAGACGCTGGGTCACAGGACCGACTTCGGTCTGGCTGTAGAACACGTGCAGGTTGTCCTTGTAGGAAATCCCGCCGATCGGGGTAATGACCGCAGCCGTACCGCATGCGCCCGCTTCCTTGAACTCGCCGAGCTGGTCGATGAACACATCACCCTCTTCGACCGTCAGGCCCAGACGGGATTTGGCCAGTTCGATCAACGACAGACGGGTGATCCCCGGCAGCACCGATGGCGACTTGGGCGTCAGGAACACATCGTCCCTGGTGATGGCAAAGAAGTTGGCCGAACCCACTTCCTCGATCTTGGAGTGGGTCTGCGGATCGAGGTAGATGCAATCTGCAAAGCTGTGCTTCTTGGCTTCGGAACCGGGCATCAGGCTGGCAGCGTAGTTACCGCCGACCTTGGCCGCACCTGTACCGTTGGGCGCAGCGCGGTCGTAGCCGGAGATCACGAAATTGTTCGGCTTCAGGCCACCTTTGAAATAGGCGCCCACCGGAATGCAGAAAATCGAGAAGATGAACTCAGGCGCCGTGCGCACGCCGATGTTGTCACCCACACCGATGACAAACGGGCGCAGGTACAGCGCGCCGCCGGAACCGTAAGGCGGGATGAAGCGTTCGTTGGCCTTGACCACCTGCTTGCAGGCTTCAATGAATACATCGGTCGGGACGTGGGGCATCAACAGGCGGGAGCAGCTGCGCTGCATGCGCTGGGCGTTCTGGTCGGGACGGAACAGATTGATCGAGCCATCCTTGCAGCGGTAGGCCTTGAGGCCCTCGAAGCATTGCTGACCATAATGCAGCGCAGTCGACCCTTCGCTGATATGCAGCGTGTTGTCGTCGGTCAGAGAGCCCTGATCCCAAGCACCGTCGCGCCAATGAGAAAGGTAGCGCTTGTCAGTCTTGATGTAATCAAAACCCAGAGTGTCCCAGTTGATGCTTTCTTGACTCATAACGCCCTCTATCATTTTAGCGACTGCCTGGTCGAGTCAGGCCAATGCCTTATTCTGCCAGATCATTCAGGCCATGAGGCTCGAAATAAATGCAAACCGACATGGCATTTCTGAATGAGGCTTGCGGGCAGTCGCCTCATGAGTCCAGCGATCACCCTACCGGGAGTGGAGGCGATACCTGACGCTGGCGAATGTAGTCGATAAATGTGTCCATATCCGAACTGCACAGTGTTCGTGCAACGGACTTGACCTCTTCAACAGGCCAGTCCCACCAGGCCGCCTGAAGCAGCAACTGGCGGATTTCCTCGTCGAACCGCCAACGGATGAATTTGCAGGGGTTGCCTCCCACCACCGAATAGGGCGCTACGTCCCGAACGACCATCGCACCTGCCGCGACAATGGCGCCATGGCCGATGGTGACACCCGACACGATGGTTGCATTCGCGCAAATCCAGCAGTCGCTGCCGATCACCACATCGCCCTTGCTTGGCGCGTAATCCTGAATATCCGCGACTTGCGAGACCATCGCCGGGAACGGGTATGTGGTAATCCAGTCCGTGCGATGTTCGCCGCCCAGTAGAACTTTCACGCCCTGGGCAATGGATGTGTAAGCACCGACCCTGAACACCGCGTCGTCACCGAAGTCGACAATATCCGGGATGCCATAAGTCCCCACGCCGACGACCGCACGCGGGTATTTCAATCTGATTTTTTCGGCATGCCTGTCCAGCTTGTCCATCTTGCGCAACTGCTTGCGTATTTTTCTATTTTTCAACAGCTCGATGAATTTCATATCTTCAATCACATGTTCTTGGACCAGGCCGCACCTACCGATAGCTCAACAGCAAACGCTTGCAGCGCCGCAAGGTCGTTCTATCGATATGCCTCCATGGTATGGAAAACAACAGACTCCAGGCATATCGCTTGTCCGCAACCGCTGCATATTTCAAGGCTTTGTTGATGGCCTGCGTACGGCCGCTCTGGTATTCGCGATGATCCCGATAAGGCTCGATGCTTTTCAGATCAGCCTCAAGCAACACCTTGTACTTGCGCGAAAGGTTGTTCGGATGACGTCGATAGCGCGTGACGATCTCGGGGAGCACATGAATTTCATAGCCCAGGTGAGCGATTTTCAGTGTCGCCTGAAAATCCTGAACCCTTATCTGCGGATCATAGCCGCCCGCGTCCTTAATGGCCTTCATGCGGTACAGCGCGACCGGCGCACCGACGACCACCGCACCGCGCAATATGTCGTCGAATGTCAGCCGCTCGATGTAATCGCGAGACTGATTTTTGATTTCCTTGCCGTCAGAGTCCATGTAGCTGATCAACGCGCCCACACAGCCTACTGCGGGATGATTGTCCAGATACTCGGCACGGATCCGCACCGATGAGGGAAGCATGATGTCATCCAGATCCGGCGTAGAGAGATAAACGCCTTTGGCGTACCGCAGACCATGGTTGAGGGCAGCACTGACGCCTTGATTGGCCTGACGGTAGAGTTGGAAAGGATAGCGTTGCTGCAGCGACTCGAGCATGGCAATGCTGTTGTCGGTAGAACCATCGTCAACGACGATGACTTCGAAGTTCTCGTAGTCCTGAGCAAAAATGCTCTGAATCGCGACCTCAAGAAATCGCTCGGCGTTGTAGCAAGGGGCAACGATGGAAACCAAAGGGCTGGGCCTCAGGTTCTGACTTTCTGAAGACATCATGGGTAGCAGCCATAATCATGATCAGCCCTGACGGGCTCGGAAACCGGATATATGTCACAGGTCGCTTGAAAACGGCACATCATGCGGCAAGCGCTCCTGTTTTTCCATGAAAGGTCAAAAACGTCCTGTGAACAGGCATTTACGGCCGCTAAAAACTGCAGACACGTCCTGTCTTTCAACCAGTGTAGATCGACACTCGAAAAAAAACCCCGCTCTTCGCAGAACGGGGTTTTTCAGGTCGCGTACCAAGTGGAATCAGAAGGCGTAAGTCACCAGCAATTCTTTTGTCACCTGAAAGTCGACCGACATCATCACGCTCAAGGCAGTGATGGTGAAGATCGAAAACACGAACAGCTTGCGAGCCCAGACAGTATCGTCAACGGCCTTGTAGCCCTTCCAGGCCATGTACAGCCAGTACATGCCCATACCTGCTGCTACAGCCAGGTAGTTGAGGCCCGCATAGCCACCGACGGTCAACATCAGGGTCGCTACGAGGAACGCCAGGATGTAGAGCATGATGTGGCGCTTGGTAACCAGAATGCCGCGCTTGACCGGCAGAACCGGAATCTTCGCAGCACGGTAATCATTGAAGCGGAAGATGGCGATTGCATACGAATGCGGCATCTGCCAAAGGCTGAACATCACCAGTAGCGTCAGGGCCGCAAAGTCGAAGCTGTTGCTCACTGCGCAGTAGCCAATCACCGGCGGCATTGCCCCCGACAGACTGCCCACCAGCGTGCCATGAACGGATCTGCGTTTCAGGTACAGGCTGTAAAGGCCGACGTAGATCACGAATCCGATCACTGCAAACAGTGCGGCCAACGGATTGGCCTCGGTGTACAGCAGGCCAACGCCTGCAATACCGAGCAGGGTTGCGTAGAGCAGCGCCAGTTTCAGTGAAACCAGGCCCTGCACCAGAACCCGGTTACGGGTTCTTTCCATTCGCTGATCGATATCGCGATCGATGCAGTTATTGAATACACAACCGGACGCAACGACCAGGGAAGTACCGATGACCGCAGCGAGGAACACGCCGAAATCGATATTTCCCTTGGAAGCCAGAAAAAAGCCACCTGCCACCGAAAGCACGTTACCGAAAATGATCCCCGGCTTGGTGATTTGGATAAAGTGCTTCAGTGACATCTGGTATTCCTCAATGCGCCATCATTTCGCGGTGGACGCTGAAAATGATCCACAGCGACAAGCCGACCAGCAGGACGATAACCATCGTGGTAAAGGCGAAGGCCATCACGTTGTTACGTTGCACGCTTGTGAAGTCCAGATGCAGGAAGTAATGCAGGTGCACCAGAATCTGGATGATCGCGAAGACCAGAACGATTGCGATCGTCATGTCCTTCGGCAGCGAAGGCGACATCACCAGGGCAAACGGAATGGCGGTCAGGATGATCGACAGTACGAAACCGATGATGTACGACTTCACTGAGCCATGACTATTGTCTTCAGCGGAGTGATGCGAATTTGACATTACAAAGCTCCCATCAGATAGACAACGGTGAACACGCCGATCCAGACAACGTCCAGGAAGTGCCAGAACAGGCTCAGGCAGCTCAGGCGCGTCTTGTTGGTGTTGGTCAGGCCCTTTTTCTGGACCTGGAACATCATGATCGCCATCCAGATCAGACCGCTGGTCACGTGGACGCCGTGCAGGCCTACCAGCGCGAAGAACGCTGACAGGAAGCCGCTGCGGCTCGGACCGTAGCCTTCGTGGATCAGGTGATGGAATTCATAGACTTCCATACCGATAAACGCAGCACCACACAGGAAGGTCAGTGCCAGCCAGCCCAATACCTGGCTTTTATTGCCCTTGTACAGTGCCAGCATGGCGAAGCCGTAAGTGATACTACTGACCAGCAGGAACGCGGTTTCCACAGCCACGAATGGCAGCAGGAAGATGTCCTGGCCCGACGGGCCGCCCGCGACACTGTTGACCATCACGGCGTACACCGCGAAGAACGAGGCGAACAACACGCAGTCGGTCATCAGGTACAGCCAGAAGCCGTAGACCGTCATGCCACCGCTGTCGTGGTGATCGTCATGCCCATGATCATGGTCGTGACCGTGATCCTGGGCTCCGGAGTTGATTGCAATATTTGACATTGTTTAAACCTGTTCCAGCGAGGACTTGACAGGAGTGTATGCACCGTTGGCCGCCAGGACCTTGTGATGCTCACCTTCAATACGCGCTACATCTTCAGCAGGCACCATGTAGCCTTGGTCGTCACGCATGGCGTGAGCAACGAAGACGGCAATGGTCGCAACCAGGCTTGCGCCTACCAGCCACCAGATGTGCCAGATGAATGCAAAGCCGAAGACCGTCAGCAACATACCCATGTACAGGCCGGTCGCCGTGTTGTTAGGCATGTGGATCGCCGAGTAGCGGGCAGGAACCTTGTAAGCGGTACCGACACGTTTAGCATCGGTGAACGGGTCGATGTCGTCAGCTTTTGGCAGCTCGGCAAAGTTGTAGAACGGTGGAGGCGATGAAGTGGACCATTCCAGAGTGTGGCCATTCCATGGGTCACCGGTCAGATCGCGGTTGCTGTCGCGGTCACGGATGCTCACGAACAGCTGGATAAGCTGCGAAGCGATACCCATGGCGATCAGCACGGCGCCGAACAGCGCGACGTCCAGGTAGATGTTCCACTCTGGCATGTCAGTAGCGTTCAGACGACGGGTCATGCCCAGGAAGCCCAGCGCGTACAGCGGCATGAATGCGACGAAGAAGCCGAC
Organism: Pseudomonas sp. PvP027; assembly: GCF_017833005.1. NCBI lineage: Bacteria > Pseudomonadati > Pseudomonadota > Gammaproteobacteria > Pseudomonadales > Pseudomonadaceae > Pseudomonas > Pseudomonas sp. PvP027. Next base: position 2,042,729 of record NZ_JAFIBK010000001.1, read on the forward strand.
GATCCAGAACCAGAACGCTGCCTTGCCCCACTTCTCGTTCAGGGTGAAACCGAACGCTTTAGGGAACCAGAACGCGAAGCCGGCGATGTAACCGAATACCGCACCGCCAATGATGACGTTGTGGAAGTGAGCGATCACGAACAGGCTGTTGTGCAGCACAAAGTCAGCACCCGGGATCGCCAACAGAACGCCGGTCATGCCGCCGATCGAGAAGGTGACCATGAAGCCCAGGGTCCAGAGCACCGGCGCAGTGAAGCGCAGACGGCCCTGATACATGGTGAACAGCCAGTTGAATAGCTTCACACCCGTCGGGATCGCGATCAGCATCGTCGCCAGACCGAAGAAGGCGTTGACGTTGGCACCCGCCCCCATGGTGAAGAAGTGGTGCAGCCAGACCATGAAGCCCAGGATACAGATCGCACCGGAGGCGAAGATCATCGACTTATGGCCGAACAGACGCTTGCCGGAGAACGTTGAGATGACTTCCGAGAACACACCGAATGCCGGCAGGATCAGGATGTACACCTCAGGGTGGCCCCACGCCCAGAACAGGTTCACGTACATCATGGGGTTACCGCCCATTTCGTTCGTGAAAATGTGGAAATCCAGGTAGCGGTCAAGGGTGAGGAACGCCAGGGTAGCGGTCAGGATCGGGAACGAAGCCACGATCAGGATGTTTGCCCAGGTGCAGGTCCAGGTGAAGATCGGCATGTCCATCAGTTTCATGCCAGGGGTACGCATTTTCAGAACGGTCACGAGGAAGTTGACCCCCGTCAGCGTCGTACCTAACCCGGATAACTGTAGCGCCCAGATGTAGTAGTCAACCCCCACGCCAGGACTGTATTGCAGCCCGGAAAGAGGCGGATACGCAACCCAGCCGGTCTTGGCGAATTCACCGACACCCAGAGACAGGTTGATCAGCAGCATGCCTGCGACCAGCAGCCAGAAGCTCAGGGAGTTCAGGAACGGGAACGCCACGTCGCGAGCGCCGATCTGCAGAGGCAGAACGATGTTCATCAGGCCCGTGAAGAACGGCATCGCCATGAAGATGATCATGATCACACCGTGAGCGGTGAAGATCTGGTCATAGTGCTCAGGCGGAAGGAACCCTTCAGCACCGTTCTGGGCCATCGCCAGTTGGGTACGCATCATGATCGCGTCGGCAAAACCGCGCAGCAGCATGACCATGGCAACGACGATGTACATCACGCCGATTTTCTTGTGGTCGACAGAGGTCAGCCACTCAGACCACAAGTACGTCCACTTGCGGAAATAGGTGATCAACCCGACAACCGCAATGCCGCCGAGCGCGATCATGGCAAGTGTCACCATGACTATGGGCTCGTGGAACGGCACCGCTTCCAGACTTAATTTGCCAAACATCGTTTACTCCTCTGCCCCAGCAGCTGAATTTTTGCCTTTTTCCGCACCAGCCTCACCGGCTACTTCCTTCTCACCAGCAACAACCTTCTTGCCCGGATTCATACCTTCATACTTGTCGATGACGATCTGGAACAGGTTCGGGGTGACCGAGGAAAAGAGTTCGACAGGGTTGCGTTCGCTCGGCTTGATCAACTCGGCATATTCGGCCGTGCCAAGCTTTTTGGGCGAGCTCTTGACTTCGCTGACCCAGCTGTCGAAATCAGCCTGGCTGGTAGCGATGGCCTTGAACTTCATGCCGGTAAAGCCTGCGCCACTGTAGTTGGCCGAAATACCGTTGAATTCGTGATTCTCGTTGGCGATGAGGTGCAGCTTGGTGTGCATGCCCGCCATCGCGTAGATCTGACCACCCAGGCCCGGGATGAAGAACGAGTTCATCACGCTGTCCGAGGTGACCTGGAAGTTGATCGGCGTCTTGGCAGGGAACACGATCTTGTTGACCGTGGCGATGCCGTAGTCCGGGTAGACGAATACCCATTTCCAGTCAACCGAGATCGCCTGGATGGTGATCGGCTTGACGTCCGAATCAAGCGGACGGTAAGGGTCCAGCGAGTGAGTCGAGACGTAAGTGATGTACCCCAGGAAGACCAGCAACAGCATGGGTACGCCCCAGACTGCGATTTCGATCTTGGTGGAGTGAGACCAGTCCGGCGTGTACTTGGCGGCCTTGTTCGATGCGCGATACTTCCAGGCGAAGATCAGGGTCATCAGGATGACCGGGATAACGACAATCAGCATCAGCAGCGTTGCGATTATGATCAGGTTCCGCTGCTCGATACCCACCTGCCCTTTTGGATCGAGCAGAGGTACGCCATCGCATCCACTGAGCAAAAGCATACAGAAAAGGGCCAAGAAGCCAAAAAACCTGGGGTACCTTTTTTTACTCATTTCACGACCTCTAAAAGCAGCTTGCGCGGTGCAGTTGGGTTTCGACCGCCAACACTTCGCCCTGCCAGTGCCGGCTAATTTTTTTGAATTGAACAAGGGCCGCCAGTACGCACAGCGGCGTATCGACAAGTCCGGGTTTAGCTATGGATTCTTGTTTTTTGAGTTGCTGGAACTGCCCAAAACTTCGGGCAGACGCTTTCGACGCGGCCATTATACGCCCTCAGAGGCAAGCGTTGCGCTGCCTGTTCAGAGTGCACAGGGGACGCTCCAAGCCTCAAAATGCTGATCGTTCGGCCAAGCTGAACGACAAGTGACGGGGATTGTAGATACGTAAATTTTTAATGACTATGCCTAATTTTGTAACAGTTATTCTCTATAAGCGTAACAATCGTCTTTCAAACGCCTCAGTAGACTTGAAAAAAGCCCCGTATTCCCGGGGCGTTTTTAACGAAAGCCCTTGTAGTTAGTAAGGTTTGCGGCGATTGCGAACAATGCACGCCGGCACCAGAACTGCGGTCAGAACAAACGCCGTCAGGGCCCATTGCGCGAGTGATAATCCGAGAACCGGCGGATATGGCGTCGTGCAGAAGCCACTGACCTGAAACCCTGTAGGGAACAGTGTAGCCAATGGCAGGCCATCGACAATCGGCTGCAGCACATCGATACCGCAGCTGTCGGACGGATGGGCGAGGATCCAGACATGCCGGCCGGCAGCGGCGATGCCGCCAAGAGCGCTGAGGGTAACCAGGGTTTCAAATGCCGTGACGCTGCGGCGCCCGGGCATGGCTGCGCCGATGAACGCGAAGATGGCGATGAACAACAGCGCGTAACGCTGCAGGATGCACAGCGGGCAAGGCGCTTCGCCCAGGACGATCTGCATGTACAGGGCGCCGCCGATCAGGGCCAGGCAGATAATGCCCAGCAAAACCAGAAAGCGCTTTTCGCGTCTCAGGTACAACGTGTTGTCGCTCATTCACATACCTTACTGAACTGATGAAAGGGTTGGTCAACGCCATACAGCGTGCGTGCGCAGCCTGCCTGAACGGAGGTGTACGGCCTTGGCTGCGCCGAGGCGTGCGCGATGATCAGCTGTCTGATTCGGCAACTCAAGCATTGGCCAGCCATACGGACGCATTTACCGGTCAGGTGGTCTGCGCGGCAGTAGATCCACAGCCGACAGGACGTTTTTGCAGGAGCCGGATGAAAACCCCTTCTATATATAGAGGGGTGCGTCAGTTTGTCGCAGCTCTTCTTCTATATATAGCTGCGGTATTTTGTCGCAGGGCGCCTTTTCGTCAAAGCACTGCGGCGTGCGAACCCGCGACGCAGCTTGTAGGAATACGAAGAGCGACAATGTGTCGCCCTCCCCCGGTTTGACGCAACCGAAGCCAGACTGCCACTATCCGGACATGCGCAGGCAGTTTGTCGAGCCCGCCATCGTGTGTTGCAACGACTTTCAATGGCAAGCAAACAGCGCGCTCGGCTGTCGGTTAAAAATCCTAAAGCCTGCCCGCCACAGGTCGATAACCTGTCATAGAAAGTTGTTTGCCGCTACCAGGCGACGAAACACCTACAGCCAGAAGGTTCATATGTCCAAGAACGTCCGAGCAGATTCACTTTCGCTGCTCCTCTTCACGTTGCGCAGCGGCAAGCTGATGGCGATCAATCTGCTCAAGGTCAGCGAGATCATTCCCTGCCCGCCTCTGACCCATCTTCCCGAATCGCACCCGCACGTCAAAGGCATCGCTACGTTACGTGGCTCGTCACTGTCGGTTATCGATCTGAGCCGTGCGATCGGCGAGCGGCCGCTGGCCGATCCGGATGGTGGCTGCCTGATCGTCACGGATGTGAGCCGCTCGAAACAGGGCCTGCACGTTCAGGCCGTCAGCAAGATTGTGCATTGCCTGACCACCGATATCCGTCCGCCGCCCTACGGGTCGAGCAGCAAATCGTTCATCACAGGCGTCACTCAGGTGGACGGCGTGCTGGTGCAGGTGCTGGATATCGAAAAAGTGATCCACGGCATCGCCCCTGCGCAGATCGTCGTGCAGTCGACCGAGCTGGCCAAAGAGGATGCGGAACTGCTGAGCAAGGCGCGGATTCTGGTCGTCGACGACAGTCAGGTTGCCCTGCAGCAGTCGATCATTACCTTGCGCAATCTCGGCCTCGAATGCCATACGGCACGCAGTGCCAAAGAGGCCATCGATGTCTTACTCGACCTGCAGGGCACTGCGCGGCAGATCAACGTGGTGGTTTCCGATATCGAGATGTCGGAGATGGACGGCTACGCCTTGACCCGCACACTCCGCGACACGCCGGACTTCAGTGACCTGTACATCCTGCTGCACACCTCGCTCGACAGCGCGATGAACAGCGAGAAGTCGCAGATCGCCGGGGCCAATGCCGTGCTGACCAAGTTCTCGTCACCCGAGTTGACCAAATGCCTGATCGAGGCCGCACGTACGGTGGTCGCCCAAGGGCTCTGATCCCAGAGCGCACAGCGATACAACGTCCGAACCCGACCGATGCATCCGCCGCGCATTACTGGCTGATGCGTCGGGATCTCGCAGCACCAGTGCCACCCCCGGCCTGGCCGCCTGGCATCCAGCCACATCCCTTCACGCTTGAGCGAGCCCCAGAGGTTCACCACCTGCTGACCCTGGGTTACGGCAGCGCGGCCGGCTGCGTGGCGGATTATCCGGACTGGCTGGCCGCATTCGAACACGATCCCGAATGCGATCCGTCGCTGTGCTTTCTGGCCATGCGTGACGATACGGTAGTCGGCGTGATCGTGTGCTGGACCAGCGCATTCATCAGGGATCTGGTCGTGCACCCTGATGTGCGACACAGCGGGATCGGCCACGCCCTGCTCAATCACCTGTTCAACCATCTGCATACGCGCAACGAAGCAGCGGTCGATCTTCACGTCATGGAAAACAACCTGGCGGCGCGGCGGCTTTATGAAAAATCCGCAATGGTCTATCTCAAGCGTTTCGACATCCCTGCAGCCTGAACCCGCGACCGACACGCCAACGACTGGCGCGCAACTTGCTTCCCGAGAGACACCAAGCGAGTGAGTGACCAATTGTTGTCGCTTGCCGCCTACCTGTTGGACGGGTCATCGAGATAATGGACACCAAGTTTTCCTGCGTAGGGTGTGGCGGCTGCTGCACCGACCATCACGTACCGCTGACGCTCGACGAAGCCGCGCAGTGGGCGGCCGATGGCGGCAACGTCATCGTGCTGACCGAGGCATTTCTGAGCAATGGCTACGGGGTTTCCGAGACGCAGCTGACCCATGCCAGCCGTCGCTCGACCGAGGTCAGCAGCGGCAGTACCACAGCCTTTGTGGCGATCACCTTCGCGGCCTACAACGTGGGGCGCTGCCGGAATCTTGACGAGAAGAACCTGTGTCGCATCTACGAGCGCAGGCCATTGGTCTGCCGAATCTATCCGATGGAGATCAACCCGCACATTCCGTTACGCCCGGAGACAAAAGGCTGCCCGCCAGAGTCGTGGGGGCAGGGTCCCGACCTCATCGTTAACGACAGGCTGGTCGATACACAACTGATAGACCTGATCGAACGGTCGCGTCAGGCGGACCGGGATGAAATAGAGACCAAACAGCTGATTTGCCAGAAGCTGGGCATCCGCACTACCGCCCTCAAGGGCAACGGTTTCGTCGCCTACCTGCCGGACATGGACGCGTTTGCTGCGGCCATCGAAGACGTCGAGAATCCTGCTCAGGATGGGCAAGCCCTGGGTTCGAAGTGGGAGTTTCACGTAGCCGGACAGCACGTCCTGGACACCCTGCAACAGGAAGGTGCCGAAGTGACTGACCGGGAGCCGGTTTCCTACCTGTTCATCCCTTTGCAGGCGGCCTGACAGAATCTGTCAGGCAATCAGCGCTTGCCCATCGACCTGCGGGTGCCTGCCGGCGCGACGCCCGGGGTCTTGTGGTGGCCGTGCTTGTTGGCTTTCTGATGCCACCCCGGCTCCTTTTTGGCCTGGGCAAACTCCGAAGGCTTGAACGGAAAACTGAAAGGCGCAATGACAGCCTTCTTTTCAGTGTCTGCGACGGAGTCGGCTGCGGCGTCTTGAACAGGGGGTTGTTCAGGAGTGGTCATGGTGTCACCAGAAAGTCGAATTGGCCGGGCAAATGCCCGCGGCCGCGCAGCATACATCAATCGCCGCACAACCGCCCGAGCCTCCTGTCGCCGTCATTTGTAGAACAGATCGACCATCACCTCGGCATTGAAGGGTCCGGGTCTGGGCATGTTGGTGTTCCACAGCAGTTCGGCATTGAAGTCAGCCCTGGCAGTGTTGGTTTCGCCCAGCAATTCCGCCAGATGAAATGGCTCGTTGTAACGTAACGGCTGACCATTGACTGCGCTGGTAATCCGGATCCCCAGCGAATCATTCCCGACGGGAACCAGCAGTTCGCCAGACAGATTGCCTGTCACCGGCCTGAATCGCGCATCGATGCTGAACGGCGAATCACAGCTACGGCTGGTCAGCAGGGAGAATGTCTGGGTGGCAGCCACTTTGCCAATGGCCACCTGGTGTATCGCGACGTCGCCAAATTCCACGGTTTCCGGGAGCACTTGCAGATCGGCGTCGCAGGCCACGAACCTTAGCCCGCGCAGGTTATTGATCACATAACTGAAGCTGCGCCCTGACAGCCGACTCGAGTCTGTCGCGCCGCCCAACTGAAAAAACCGGTAATCCAGCAGGTCACTGGCCACGCCGGAGGACGGTGTGGCGCCGAACTTCTGGATAAATACCGAAAACGCCAGGCTGAAGCGCACCTTCGGGCAGTTTTCGAGCGTGCTTTCACCCTCGCGACATGTCGGCAGGTAGCTGCCGGTACTGACCCGTCCATTGCCTTGCAGGTGATCGATCCCCTGCAACGTCATGCCGGCCCGAATTCCCTGACCGATCGAACGATTGTCCGGATTCAGGTAGATAAAAATCTCTTCTGCTTCGGACTGCCAGCCCTCTCTGGCGCATTCGACCTGAACATTCAGAGGTTCGGAACGCCATACCACTTCCCCGTCAGGAATCGACTCCGGGATTGCCACCGTACTGCTCAGGTCATCGTGAATTTCGGTTTCGCCCGTCCCTTGAGTGGTACAGACCAGTGCGAAGGTGGAGCCCGGATGCAGTAACAGCAATACGGCAAGGGATCGCAGCCAGCCTCTGGCGGAGAGATGTTTCATATCAGCATTCGTCCTGAAGGGAATTGTTTTTCGGCAGCCTGGCTGTAGTGGCCGTCTGTCCGGTGAGCTGTGCGCAATAGGTTCGTCGGCCGCCGTAGTCGGTCAGCGCCTGGAATGAAAAACGATGTGTGGCAGAGGGCTCGACACTCGCCGGCACAACCATCGCCACCTGGGCGCCCGGCGCCAGCAGCAGGTGATTGCCGAGCGGCACATCGTCGATATGCAACGCTTGCAGAGCGGCGTGGTAGGGCGTGGGGTTACTGACCGTCAGCAACAAGGCGTGCGTCGGGTCATGAGTCAGTGTCCATAGCAGCCCCGCGGGGGTATCGGCCGGATCACCGTCAAGGCCGGGGGGCCGGTAGAACACATTGATGCGCTGGCGCACGGCGATGTTCAGTTGTCCCACGCCGTCGTGGCGTCGGGGTACCTCAAGCACATACAGATGCAGCAGCGACTCGTGTTCCTGGGGCATGCCTGCACCCTGATACAGCACGCGCAGGGCCTGCCTGCCACCCACCGCCAGGCGCGAAAGCGGTGGTGTGACCACGAATGGCAGTGCCTTGCGCAGCTCAACCGGGGTGTCGTCACCATCCGCGGCGTCGCTGAGCCAGGCTTGTAAAAGCGCCTCGGACTTGCCGCGATTGCGCACCTCTAGAGTGACTTCGCGACACTGCCCGTCGAAAATCAGCCGCGTTCCGCTCAGCGAAACAGCCCCGTGCGCCGCAAAACCTGTCGCCAAAAGCAAACTCGTCAACACCGCCTTGCATGAACCCGCGAAGGCGCTCATCGGCATACCACCCTGATCCGCTCATAGGCTCGCGACGGATCTCTGGGCGGCAGCGAGAATGTTGCCTGACAACGTTGATCGGACCAGCGCACCCACAGGCTGCCGGCATCCTGCTCGCTGAGCACCAGCGCCTGACTGCCGGGATCGACCACCGCCAACGCCCTGCCCTGCTCATCTTCGACACTGGCACCCAGCGGCACCTTGCTGCCATCGGGGCGCACCAGTTCGAACTGGACCCGGCGGCCCACATTGGCCTTGAAGCGCACCACGGGTATCGCGCCCCTGCGCGGCACGATCTGGGTGATGGCGTTTTCCAGATCGACATCAGCACCCAGCTGCCGGGTATCCAGGCTGACCCAGTTGGTGCGATAGGCCTGCGCATAAGGCAAAACCGCATAGCCGTTGCCGGAGGTCTCGACATTACTGAACGACTTCAGGCGAGCGCCACCGACATCCGGCACCTGAACCAGCGCAAAGGTTTCCCCCAAGGACTGCCCCAGATTCACGCCACCGGCATGCGCCACCAGCGAACCTGCGGCGGACAGGCTGAATGCATCGTAGTCCTGGCCCTGGCTGTAACCGGCCTCGAAACGGCCGAATGCCGTGCTGGTGCTGAGCTTGCCTGCACCAAAACTACCGGAGGTGCTGTCACGTCCGGCCTGTACCGAATAGAACGTATCGCGGTCGCCGAGCACCTGGCCGTTGAGTCCGGCAGTGGCGTTGTACTCGCCACGGCTGTCGCGCACCGCGTTGAAAGACAGTCGCGACGAGCCGGGGCTGGATCCGAGCGGCAGGGTCACGCTCAAGGCGACACGATTGTCGGTGCTCGCGTCACCGCTTCGCCCGAAATCCTCGTTGCGTTCGATGGACAGACTGTAATTGAGCGAATGCCAGGCCGCGTTATAGGACAGGTAAAGTTGCCGGGTCTTGCCGGGCAGGTTCCAGTAGCGCTGCTCGGAAGCAGTCAGGCTCAGCGACGCCGCCTGGCCAGGCACGATCTGAGTGATGCTGAGTTCCAGCCGATCCCGCGCAAGGCCAGAGGACAGCACTCGCCGCTGCAGGCCGCTATCGCTGACATGCTGGCTCAGGGTCCGGTATTGCTCGGTCGAATACCGATAACCGGCCACGGCCAGGGTGGTGTCGGTGACGTCCAGCGTATTGGCATAACGCACCCGCAAGCTCTGACCGCTACGCGCCTGCCGATCCACCTTGCTGACCGACCGGGTGAGGTCCATCGACACCGCGCCCAGCCCGGTGTTGACCCCGGTGCCCAGGTTCGCGGCTTGATAAGCCTCGGCCAGTTGCACCCCGGCGAACCCGGTAATCCGTTCGGAAAGACCATAGATCAGGGCTGCGCTGGCAAACGCCGGAGCGGCCTGCTGATCATCACTGGTGTCGACCTGCCCGCCGGCCAGGCTATAGCGCAACGAGCCTGCGGGAACCATGATCGGCAGCGACGCGTAGGCCTGGGTGAAGGTTCGCACACGCCCGTCGGCTTCGATGACAGATACCGACAAGTCGCCATTGGAGCCACTGGGGTAGATATCGGCAATCTCGAAAGGCCCGGGTGACACGCTGCCGCTGTAGAGCAGAAAACCGTTCTGGCGAACTTCCACGGTCGCATTGGTTTCGGCAATCCCGCGGATGACCGGGGCATAGGCCCGCTCGCTGTCAGACAGCATGCCATCGTCAGAGGCCAGGGCCGCACCCCTGAAGCGGACACTGTCGAATACCTGCGAATCGGTAAACGTCTCGCCCAGCGTGAGCTGGCTTTTCAGGGCAGTGATGTCGCGCTGCGCGAAGGTACGGTTGCTGCGATAACGCCAGGGTCTGTCACTGCCGCCCACCAGAGAGGACTCGTTGCGCAAACGCCAGGCGCCGACGTTCAGCCCGTTTCGCAGCCCGACGTAGTACTGATCCGATTCCACGCCCTTGTTACGCCGCCGGCTGCCATTGAAGTTGTAATTGATAAAGCCTGCGGTCTCGCCCTGATCCCACAGCTCCGGCGACACATAACCACGAGTACCCCGCGACATCACCGCTTGCGGCACACTGATCGCCAGTCGCAACGCACCGGGCTGATAGTCGACGCGGGCAAATTCGACACGCGCGGGCAGGTCGAAACAGGCTTGGGCAGATGCGTCACCTGATGGCAGACGACTCAAGTCCAGACCGAAGCTCTGTAGCATCTCGAGCGACAGACAGGGCTCGATCAGGCCTGATAGCGGATTTTTCAAAAAGCGAATATCCCGCCTGCCGCTCAGCTTGCGATTGACATAGATATCAACCCGGTAAGTACCGGGCAATACACTATTGGAACGCAGAAACTCCTGGAGGTCTGCCGGCTGATCGCTTCCCTGGATAAAAGCCGTGTTGAATCTGACTGCCCCGTTGCCACCCGACGAGGCGGCCGACGCGCTGACCGCAAACATCAACGTTAATCCGAAAGCGATACCCGGCGCACAGCGTCGGGGGTGAGGGAGCGCGCACTGGGCCATGACTCCCTGGTTAACTTCTTTGCGCCATTCCATAGCGGTCTTCACTCTACTTCGGCTGTCGCGCGCGCCGCGCAATCCTTTTACACAGACGCAGGTCTGCCGGGCTGTCTTGTCACTGCGGCCCGACGGTTTGAATAATGAACGCTGACAGTGGCTAAGCCAGCTTATCGGGGCGACGCCTTGCCGGCGTTAACCGGTTGTTTATTGATAAGGGTTGCCTGATAAGGCACTTGTCCGCCGTAGTCATTGAGACTGACGAAACTCAGAACCAGCGGTGCACTTGCCGGCGGGTGCTGTAACGGAATACGCAGACGCTGATGCGGCGCCAGCATCTGGCTGTCCAGACGGGCAAGTTCGGTGTCATGTTGGCGTATGGAAATCCTGAGCATCGAGACATGATAGGGGCCGGGATTTTCGACTTGTACACCGGTGTCATCGCCCCATTTCCAGTTCAGTTTTTCCGGTGCCTGCTGTGGATCACCCTGCAAACCATCAGGCCGGAAGAAGACTTTTATGCGCTGACGTACCGCGATCTGCAGCGTGTTCTCTGCTGCGGTCTGGGGTATTTCCTGAACATTGAGCCATAACACCGATTCACGATCGGTGGGCATGTCGGTACCGGAATGAATGATCCGCAATAGTTGCCTGCCACCCCCGGCCATACGCGTCAGTGCGGGTGTGACAATGAACGGCAGGTTCTGCAGCGTTGGGTTATTGCTGCCCGCTGCCACAGGAGATTCAAGCCAGGACTGCAGGAGAATCTCTCCCCCGCCACTGTTGTGAACACCCAGACTGACCTCTTTATCATTGCCCTGGTAAATGACTCGCGTCGTATTCAATACGATGCCCGCCTGAACGGCGGATGCGCAGGACAACAACGCAACAAGCATCGTGTAGCGGAAAAAATCGAAAAACATGCTGGCGTTCGCCTTGAATTCGGTAGAGGACAGAGCGAGCGCTGCCCGCCCTGCCCGATACGATTACTCGTAATCCATCACGAACGGCAGGAAGCCGTCGGCATTACCAGGATTGGTGGGCGTGCCGTTAAGCACATACACCGCGCCAAAATTGATTTCAGCGGTGGCACCATTGGCGCCATCCTTGATGAGCGTGGTGTCGACGGTTTCGTCACCACTCAGATCCATCAGCACACTGGACGCATTGAGCAGGCCGATACCGACGCCATCGGCCGCACCGGTGGTGCGCAGGAGTTTCGCGTCGTTGTTGTCCAGGCCACTGCCGTTACGGGCAATAAGGCGCATTTTCACCATGTTGTATTGGTCTGCACCCGCACTGCAGTTGACCAGCAGCTGGATGGGGGCTGCCGTTTCGAACCGGCTTTCGCTCGATACACCGATATCAGAGAAGGACACATTGCCCAGGTCGATATTGATTTCGCCGGGGTTGGTCCCCGCACTGACACCCGTGCCCGGCCCCACATCGCAGGAGATATTAGTCAGTGTTCCGTTGAAGACCATTGTGCCGTTGTTCGCCGCACTGGCGGTACCTGCCATGCCAACGCCCATTACGCCCAGAACTGCCAATGTAAGAGAACGCTTTTTCATGCTAACGACCTTCCTTGTGTTATTTCGTGTGTGCCCGCTATCGGACGCTGAGCACTATAGAGCCAGGTCTATTTCAGTGCTGTCAGCCCGGTAACTTTCACCCCGCAGACAACACAACACGACACGCAGGACAGGTCTGTAGGAATAATTATAAGTCGTGCCCGGCACACTGATAAAAACCCTTTTCCACACAGAAGCGCGCTTTAACTCAAGCACAGACTACCGATGTCTTCACTGTGGCCGAGGTTATTTATCGTTCACATTTTTCGAGCACTGGACTGCCACTTTTTAACGTGACAGTCCGGACGAGAAAACCATACAGACAGGGATTTACTGATAGCTCAACGTGACCACCGCAGCGCGCGCCTGCAGGGCTTCTCCGTCGATCACCACGGCGGCAGGCAACACTTGATACTGCGTGACGAAGGGCATTGCCTGCTCACCACAGACATTGTGTTCGGTGCTCACTTGTATATTGACCCCTGGTGCAACTTCCAGCGTTCTCGTGTGAACATCTGACGCACTCGCATGGGCACTGGACACCCTGCAACCGCTGTTGACGATACTGCCATGCAACGTTATTGCACCGTCCTTTGCCCATGACAAAGCGGGAGCAGCCAGCCACAAAGTCGACAGGATTACGACCCACAAGCGTTTATCAAGGGAGCGTAACTTCAACATCACTTTTCCGTTTGTTTTCTGACTGCTCATGGCACACTCCCTTCATAGACTCATACAGTAATTTAAGTTGATGAGAGAATGATCTGCCAGAAACTTACTTAGGAAAATGTAGGAAAACTCCTAGGACTTTATAAACATCTGGACAATTATCTCTTCAACATAGATATCGTCCAATTCCGACTTTTCTTGACTGCACGCCACACCCGCTCGCGGCTTTCTGACAAACCTGACAGCTGAAAGTCATTCTGTTGACCGGATTTGCAGGCTATAAGGAAGCTGTAAAGAACATCACTCCCGTACCGACATTTGGCGTTTTCTTCATATGCGCAGAAAGACCCTGACCGTCACCGCCGTCGTCCTGGTGATCGCCTGTGCGGCGATTGCCGGCTGGAAACTGACACGCCCGGCAACACTCCCAAAAAATACCGCTGCCGCTGTGCCCGTCAAAGTGATCACGGTCAGTCTTGAGGACGTGCCGCGTTTCGTCACAGGGATCGGATCGGTGCTGTCGCTGCAAAGCGTCGTGATCCGTCCCCAGGTGGATGGGGTGCTGACGCGCGTGCTGGTCAAGGAAGGTCAGCAGGTCAAGGCCGGCGACTTGCTGGCAACGCTGGATGACCGCTCTATCCGGGCAGCGCTGGAGCAGGCGCGTGCCCAGTTGGCGCAGAGCAAGGCGCAGCTGGATGTCGCGCAACTGGACCTCAAGCGCTATCGCCAGCTCACCCAGGAAAATGGCATCTCGCGACAGACATTCGATCAGCAACAGGCGCTGGTCAGGCAGCTCGAAGCCACGGCGAAAGGCAACGAAGCGAGCATCAACGCCTCGCAGGTGCAGCTGTCCTACACCCAGATTCGCTCGCCGGTAACGGGACGGGTCGGTATTCGCAATGTCGATGAAGGCAACTTCCTGCGTGTCAGCGATGCTGCCGGGCTGTTTTCAGTGACTCAGATCGACCCGATTGCCGTGGAGTTTTCCCTGCCACAGCAGATGTTGCCGACCCTGCAGGGGCTGATTGCCGAGCGCAACGCCGCGACCGTCAAGGCGTATCAGGGCGACGGCGCGGCCAACGGCCTGCTGCTGGGTGAAGGCACGCTTTCATTGATCGACAATCAGGTGTCGGCGAGCACCGGTACGATCCGCGCCAAGGCTCAATTCAAAAACCCCGGCGAGCAACTCTGGCCGGGGCAACTGGTGACGGTAAAGATCCAGACCGGTATCGAACTCAACTCGCTGAAAGTACCGCCACAAGTGGTGCAGCGCGGCGTCGACCTGCACTTCGTCTATCGGCTCACTGCTGATAACAAGGTGGAAGTCGTGCCGGTCAAAGTGCTCTATCAGGACAGCGAACAGACGCTGATCAGCGGGCCGCGTGCTGGCGATGTACTGGTCAGCGACGGCCAGTCGCGGCTACGCCCGGGGGCAACGGTCGAAGTGATCAGCGCGCCTGCTGCGGATGTGGCGAGCGCGCAAGTGGAGCCCGCCCGATGAACGGCCGGGGCTCGGTGTCGGCGTGGTGCATCGATCACCCGGTGGCCACCTTGTTGTTGACCTTCGCCCTGGTACTGCTGGGGGTCATCGCCTTTCCGCGGCTTCCGATCGCGCCGTTGCCGGAAGCGGAATTTCCGACCATCCAGGTTACCGCGCAGCTCCCCGGCGCCAGCCCTGAAACCATGGCGTCCTCGGTTGCCACGCCACTGGAAGTGCAGTTCAGCGCGATACCGGGCATGACCCAGATGACCTCCAGCAGCGCACTGGGCTCCACCAACCTGACGCTGCAGTTCACGCTCAACAAAAGCATCGACACTGCGGCCCAGGAAGTCCAGGCCGCCATCAATACCGCAGCTGGACGCCTGCCGGCCGATCTGCCCAGTCTGCCGACCTGGCGCAAGGTCAACCCGGCCGACAGCCCGGTGCTGATCCTCAGTGTGAGTTCCAGCTTGATCCCCGGCACAGAGCTGAGCGATGTCACTGAGACCATTCTGGCGCGCCAGCTCAGCCAGATCGAAGGCGTGGGCCAGGTATTCATCACCGGTCAGCAGCGTCCGGCGATTCGTGTCCAGGCCGCTCCCGAGAAACTCGCTGCGCTGGGGCTGACCCTGGCGGACATTCGCCAGGCGGTGCAGCAGACCAGCCTGAACCTGGCCAAGGGTGCCCTGTATGGCAAGGACAGTATTTCGACCCTGTCTTCCAACGACCAGTTGTTCAAACCGCAGGACTACGCGCAACTGATCGTTTCCTACAAGAACGGCGCGCCCGTCCAGCTCAAGGACGTGGCCCGGGTTGTCGCAGGCTCGGAAAACGCCTACGTCAAAGCGTGGTCCGGCGATCAGCAAGGCGTCAACATCGCTATCTTCCGGCAGCCGGGCGCCAACATTGTCGACACCGTGGACCGTATCCAGCGTGAACTGCCACGCCTGCAGGAAATGCTCCCGGCCAGCGTCGATGTCTCGGTACTCAACGACCGAACGCGAACCATCCGTGCCTCGCTGCATGAAGTGGAACTGACCCTGATGATCGCGGTGCTGCTGGTGGTGGCAGTCATGGCGCTGTTCCTGCGCCAGCTGTCAGCCACCCTGATCGTCAGTGCGGTACTCGGGGTCTCGCTGATTGCCAGCTTTGCGATGATGTACCTGTTCGGCTTCAGCCTGAACAACCTGACACTGGTGGCCATCGTGGTCGCGGTCGGTTTCGTGGTGGACGACGCCATCGTGGTGGTCGAGAACATCCACCGTCACCTTGAAGCGGGCCAGGGCATGCGCGAGGCCGCGATAAAGGGCTCCGGAGAAATCGGCTTTACCGTGGTATCGATCAGCTTCTCGCTGGTGGCGGCGTTCATTCCGTTGTTGTTCATGGGCGGCGTGGTCGGGCGACTGTTCAAGGAATTCGCGCTGACCGCAACGGCGACCATTCTTATTTCGGTGGTCGTCTCCCTGACCCTCGCGCCTACCCTGGCCGCCCTGTTCATGCGCGCGCCCACCCATCATCCGCATCAGAAACCGGGGTTCGGTGAGCGCCTGCTCGCCTCCTACGAGCGTGGCTTGCGCAAGGCACTGGCGCATCAGCGACTGATGCTTGGCGTGTTCGGCCTGACCCTGGCGCTGGCAGTGGTCGGTTACGTTCTCATACCCAAAGGCTTCTTTCCGGTCCAGGACACCGCTTTTGCACTCGGGACCACCGAGGCGGCTGCCGATATCTCCTACCCGGACATGGTGGAAAAACACCTGGAACTGGCAAAGATCGTCGGCGCGGACCCTGCAGTGCTGGCGTTCTCGCATTCGGTAGGTGTTTCAGGCAGCAACCAGACCATCGCCAACGGCCGCTTCTGGATTTCCCTCAAGCCACGCTCCGAACGCGATGTGTCGGTCAGTGAGTTCATCGACCGCCTGCGCCCCAAGCTGGCCAAGGTCCCGGGCATCGTCCTGTATCTGCGCGCCGGGCAGGACATCAACCTCAGTTCCGGCCCGAGCCGCAGTCAGTACCAGTACGTGCTCAAGAGCAACGACGGCGAATTGCTCAACACCTGGACGCAACGGCTGACTGAAAAACTGCGCAGCAACCCGGCGTTTCGTGACATGTCCAACGACTTGCAACTGGGTGGCAGCGTCACGCACATCGACATCGACCGCAGTGCTGCCGCGCGCTTCGGCCTGACCACGGCAGACGTCGACCAGGCACTGTACGACGCGTTCGGCCAGCGGCAGATCAGCGAGTATCAGACGGAAGTCAACCAGTACAAGGTGATCCTTGAACTGGACGCCCAGCAGCGCGGCAAGGCCGAAAGCCTGGCGTACTTCTACCTGCGTTCACCGCTGACCAGCGAAATGGTGCCGCTGTCGGCGCTGGCCAAAGTCAGCGCGCCGCGCATGGGACCGTTATCGATCAGCCATGACGGGATGTTCCCGGCGGCGAACCTGTCGTTCAACCTGGCACCCGGAGTCGCTCTGGGCGATGCCGTGCGCATGCTCGATCAGGCCAAGAACGAAATCGGCATGCCCGCCTCGATCATCGGCAGCTTCCAGGGCGCGGCACAGGCGTTCCAGAGTTCGCTGGCCAACCAGCCCTGGCTGATTCTTGCGGCGCTGGTGGCGGTGTACATCATTCTGGGCGTGCTCTATGAAAGCTTCGTGCATCCGCTGACCATTATCTCTACCCTGCCCTCGGCAGGTATCGGCGCACTGTTGCTGCTGTGGATGATGGGCCAGGACTTCTCGATCATGGCCCTGATCGGCGTGGTGTTGCTGATCGGTATCGTCAAAAAGAACGGTATTCTGCTGGTGGACTTTGCCTTGCAGGCCCAGCGCGATCAGGGTCTCACGCCGCACGAGGCCATTTATGAAGCCTGCATCACCCGCTTCCGGCCGATTATCATGACCACCCTCGCCGCCCTGCTCGGTGCGCTGCCGCTGATGCTAGGTTTCGGGGTCGGTGCCGAGTTGCGTCAGCCGCTGGGGATTGCCGTGGTCGGCGGCCTGCTGGTGAGCCAGATGCTCACCCTGTTCACGACGCCGGTCATTTATCTGCAACTGGAGCGGCTGTTTCATCGACGCCACCCGGCGCCCGGCGCACCGGCGCCGGCCCTGCACAAGTGAGAGTCGCCCGATGCGCGTGCTGATTATCGAAGACGAAGAGAAAACCGCCGACTACCTGCGTCGGGGTCTGACCGAACAGGGCTATGCCGTGGACGTGGCGCGCGACGGGATCGAAGGCCTGCACCTGGCACTGGAGAATGACCATGCGATCGTCATTCTCGACGTGATGCTCCCGGGCCTGGACGGTTTCGGTGTGTTGCGTGCGTTGCGCGCACGCAAACAGACACCCGTCATCATGCTGACCGCGCGAGAGCAGGTCGACGACCGCATTCGCGGCCTGCGCGAAGGCGCGGATGATTACCTGGGCAAGCCGTTTTCCTTTCTGGAACTGGTCGCCCGCCTGCAGGCGTTGACCCGGCGCAGCGGTGGCCACGAGCCGGTGCAGATCACCATTGCCGACCTGTGGATTGACCTGATCAGCCGCAAGGCGACCCGCGCCGGCCTGCGTCTGGACCTGACCGCCAAGGAGTTTTCGCTACTCAGCGTGCTGGCCCGGCGTCAGGGCGACATTCTCTCCAAGACATCAATTGCCGAAATGGTCTGGGACATCAACTTCGACAGCGATACCAATGTGGTCGAAGTCGCGATCAAGCGCTTGCGGGCCAAGCTTGATGGGCCTCACGAACACAAGCTGCTGCACACCATTCGCGGCATGGGCTATGTGCTGGAGAACCGCAGTGCGGGTTGATTCGATTGCCCTGCGCCTGAGCGGACTGTTCGCGCTGGTGGCACTGGTGGTCTTCCTGCTGATTGGCTGGGCCTTGTACCTGCAGGTCGACAAGAGCCTCGACCTGCTGCCCCGCGCCGAGGTGGATGCGCGTTACAGCGTGCTGGAATCGGCGGTCAATCGTTTCGGCAACCCGGAGCACTGGGGCAAGATCAAGGCCAAGCTCACCTTGCTCAGCGAAGAGGACAAGCGTCTGCGCTTCTGGGTGGTGAGTGACAATCCGCTCTACGAGTTCGGCAATCCCGGTGCGGACATTCGTCGTTTTGCGCAGGGGCCGCTGGGCATGCACGACCTGAAACTGGCGGATCACCCGTTTTCGTTCAAAGTGCTGGTCAGCGAGTTTCCGGCCAAGGAACAGCGTCCGGCACTGCGCTTTCTGACCGCCATCGACACCGAGACGTTCTGGCACACGCAGCACTCGCTGCTGGTCGCCTTGATCAGCCTGGCCTCGCTGGGCATTCTGCTTGCTTCGGCGCTGGGCTACTGGGCCGCGCGGATTGGCCTGCGCCCGCTGACCAGCCTGTCGCAGGAAGTCCAGAAACTCGCCCCGCCAAGGCTGTCCGGACGCCTGCAGCTGTCGCCGCTACCACCGGAGCTCGAACAATTCGTCGCCTCGTTCAACTCCACGCTGGAGCGTGTCGAGCAGGCTTATTCAAGGCTGGAGTCGTTCAATGCGGATGTGGCGCACGAGCTTCGCTCGCCACTGACCAACCTGATCGGTCAGACCCAGGTAGCGCTGACCCGCGGCCGCTCTGCCGAGCATTATTTCGAGGTGTTGCAGTCGAACCTCGAAGAGCTGGAGCGCTTGCGTTCGATCATCAACGACATGCTGTTTCTGGCCAGCGCCGATCAGGGCACCAAGGTCAAGGCACAGACCTGTACCTCGCTGGCCGAAGAGGTCGCGACTACTCTGGATTACCTGGACTTCATTCTGGAAGACGCGCGCGTGCAAGTCCGTGTCAACGGCGATGCCAGCGCGCCGATTGAAAAACCCCACCTGCGCCGCGCGCTGATCAATCTGTTGCATAACGCCGTTCAGCATACCGACGCTGGCGAGGTCATTGAAGTCAACATCGAGTCCGGCGATGCCCATGTCACTGTCAGCGTGACCAATCCGGGCCTGCAAATCGCTCAAGAACATTTACCCAGACTGTTCGAGCGCTTTTATCGGGTCGATGCCTCACGCAGCAACAGCGGCGCCAATCACGGCCTGGGGCTGGCCATCGTCAAGGCGATTGCCTTGATGCACGGCGGCACCGTGTTCGTGAACAGCGACAAGGGCGCCAATACCTTCGGCATCCAGTTGCCTCGCTGACACCTGAAAATACTGACTACACTGAGCGTTTTCACGGTCCTCAGTGTGCGCCTGTTCGCAGCGTTTTAAATACACTTGCTTTATTCACATTCCCTTCATATGGGGCTATAAGGAGCGTGTTATACACGCGTCATAAGTTCCCCACATAAATGATAATTTTATTAACCGGTTATCAAGAATCATTCGTCTGCAGGTAGAACAACCGATGGTGGTGTTTGCGTTTTCTCGGCAAGCCCGGCTCAGATGGACCCGTCCGGAGCTGATATTGATCTTTGGCAGCTCGGTTTCAATGCTCGCCATTCTGGCGATCGTGGCGTCTTTGCTGGCCCGGGAGCGCGACGACGCAGCACAGACAGCAGCACGTGCAGCGTCCAATATCGTGCGTTTGATCGATGCGGACGTCATGCGTAACGCAGAACTTTACGACTCTTCCCTGCAAGGCATGATCAGCGCGTGGCAGCGTCCGGACCTTCAGCAGTTGTCACCTGAACTGCGCCAACTTGTTCTGTTTGATCGCTCTACTGCCGCCTCTTACAAGGGCGACCTGGTATTGCTCGATAACCGCGGCGACATATTGGCTGATTCTTTATCTGTCATCCCTCGACATGACAACTTCTCTGATCGCGCCTATTTCAAGGACCATGCGTTAGACCGCTCTTTGACGTTACATGTCAGCGCGCCGTACAAGACTCGCTGGGGCTACAAGGACTGGTGCATCAGTTTCAGCCGTCGCATATCAGGGCCCCACGGCGAGTTCATGGGAATCGTGAGCGCGGCGATGCGTCTGGTGTATTTCAAGCATCTATTCATGAGCCAGAATCTGGGCAGTGACAGCAGCATCAACCTGATCAATACCTCGGGCATTCTGATCGTTCGCTACCCGGAAATGGAAGGCCAGGAACTGATCGGCAAGGATTACAGCCGCAGCCCCAACTTTCAGCGCATCCTTCAGGAAGGCGATGGCAGCTTTGCCGCGATGTCCACGCAGTTGAACGCTCGTCGGCTGTACACCTTCTCCCGAGTCGGCAACCTGCCGCTGATCGTCGTCATCGGGCAGTCCGAGGATGAGGTGTATGCCGTCTGGCGGCGCAATGCCTGGCTGGTCGGCTCGGCCACCAGCGTGTTGTGTCTGGGCATTCTGTGGCTGACCTGGCTGCTGTGTCGCGAGCTGCGAAGACGCCATCGTGCAGAAGATGCGCTGGCCAGCCTGGCCGCTACAGATGGCCTGACCGGGCTCGACAACCGCCGCCAGCTCGACGAAGCCATGGAAACCGAATGGGCGCGAGCGCAACGCTCTGGCAAGCAGCTGTCATTGCTGATGATCGACGTAGACCATTTCAAGGCATTCAATGAGCGTCATGGCCATCAGGGTGGAGACGAGGCGCTGCGTCTGATCGCGCAGACCATCTCCTACTGCATTCGCCGTCCGGGCGACCGGATTGCACGCTATGGCGGCGAAGAGTTCGTGGTTGTGCTGCCGGAAACAGACTTGCCGGGTGCCATGCTGATCGCGGAAAAAATCCGCAAGGCCGCCGAGTCACTTCCACTGTTCATGAATGCCGAGCATGCCATCACTGTCAGCATCGGGGTCGCTTCGGAGGTCGTTCGCCAAGGCGACAAACTGGAGGCATTTTTCGGGGTGGCCGACAAGGCGCTGTATCAGGCCAAGGACAATGGGCGTAACCGGGTCGAGTACCGCAGTTCGGTTGCCCGAAAGGTAACGGACCAGGCTTGACGAGCTGCCTTCGGGCATAAAAAAACGCCAGACTGGCTGGCGTTTTTTCGGTTACCGCTGAGGCATCGAATTACGATGCGGCGCGGGCTGCATCACGCAGTGCTTTTACTTTGTCGTGGTTGGCCAGAACGCCAGCTTGCTGCTTTTCAATCAAAGCAATCACGTTAGGGGAAACGTTCTTGGCACGAGCTTTTTCCAGCGCTTCGCGATAAGCCTTCTTGGCGACGTCTTCACCTTTCTCGACTTCTTCCAGTACAGCCTTGTCGTCGTCGGAAGTAACCATCGACTTCAGGTTGACCCATGCGCGGTGCAGTGCGCCAGATACGCTTGAGGAATCTTCAGGCTTGCCACCCAGTGCGGTGACTTCAGCTTGCAGTTCGCGAACGGCAGCGGCAACTTCAGTAGAACGGTTTGCAAGGAACGATTTTACCTGAGCGCTTTTTGCATGTTCTGCGCTGGTGCGGAAACCTTCTTCGCCGTCTTTGCTGGTTTCGATCAGGTCATTCAGGATAGAGATCGTTTCTTTGTTGATATCAGTCATTTGATAATTTCCTAATGGCAGGTTGATACGAAAGTGTTCGATGTATAGGTAATTGCAGACACCGTGCCAGTTTTTAATATGAAAATATCAATTTAAAATCAATAACTTACGAAATTTTCACAATTGACCGTTCGTGACTTCTGCATGATCTGCCGTTTGGCCTGCATGCAGAATGCACGTATCGTACTGACCGAAAGAGAAACATAGGCCTATCGCTGATGAATCCGGAAAAACTCAAGTTGCTGGTGACGCAGGAAATGCCATTTGGCAAATACAAGGGTCGGCTGATCGCTGATTTACCGGGGCATTACCTGAACTGGTTTGCCCGGGAAGGCTTTCCCAAAGGAGAGTTGGGAGGTTTGTTGGCGCTGATGCAGGAAATCGATCACAACGGCCTTGGCGCGCTACTGGACCCATTGCGCACGCGTCCACGTCAGACATTCAAGGACAAGGGATAAACAGAGAGACGGTCAGGGGAGAAAAAAACGGTGCTCCGGACCAGGGAGCACCGAAAAGCCATACAACCAACAACAACTTCCTTGTCGGAATCAGCCGCAAGGGCTGACTCCGAAATCCTGAAAATCAGTCAAACAGCGCCATTGCCTGCGCAGTCGCTTCCTGGATACGACCCCAGTCGCCATTCTTGACCCAGGCGTTATCGATCATCCAGGTGCCGCCTACGCACATGACGTTGGGCAGGGCCATGTAGCTCTTGAGGTTCTGCTCGTTGACACCGCCAGTGGGGCAGAAACGCACCTCGTTGAACGGCCCGCCCAGAGCCTTGATCGCAGCCACACCACCGCTGATCTCGGCCGGAAACAGCTTGAAGCGGCGATAACCCATGGCGTAGCCGATCATGATTTCCGAGGCACTGCTAACGCCTGGCAACAGCGGCAGCGGACTGTCGACTGCAGCTTGCAGCAGGTCTTGCGTACTGCCAGGGGTAACGATGAACTGCGAACCGGCCGCTTCAGCGTCAGCCAGCATCTTGCGGTCCAGGATGGTCCCTGCGCCCACGCACAACTCGGGGCGCTGTTCACGCAGGATACGAATCGCGCTCAGGCCGAACGCCGAGCGCAGAGTCACTTCCAGCGCAGTCATGCCGCCAGCGGCCAGTGCATCGGCCAGCGGCAGTACGTCCTGGTCACGGGCGATGGTAATCACCGGCAGAATCTTCGCCTTGGCGCAGAGTTCGTCGATCTGGGCAATCTTGTTCGCCATGCTGGTCAGCGGCTGATTATTTTCGTTCTGTGTCATGGCGACGGTTCCTTGTTTGTGGGGCTTATAGGGGCTTATGGGCACCAGTAAATCTCGAGAGACGGGTTGAGAAAGGCACGCACCGGCATCTCGGCGAGGTCATCGCCTGCCAGCGCGGTGCGCAGGGTGTCGAGTTTGGCCTGACCGGACACCGATAGAATCGATGAGCGCGCCGACGCCAGCAGGCGGCGGGTCAGGGTCAGGCGCTGGTGCGGCACGCTCGGTGCGAGCATGGGCAGGCAGCGACGCTCGCCTTGCAGGTCAAGGGCTTCGCTCAGATTCGGGCTGTTGGGGAACAGCGATGCGGTATGCCCGTCGTCGCCCATGCCCAGAATCAGTACATCGATGGGTGGCAACTCGGCCAGCGCCTGATCGGCAGCCTGCGCGGCTTCCTCGACACTGCTCGCCACGTTGTACAGGCCAAGAAACTTCGCCTTCGCCACAGGCCCCTGCAGCAAGTGACGCTGCAGCAGGCCCGCATTGCTGTCGGCATGTTCGGTCGGCACGAAACGCTCGTCTGCGAGACTGATGACGACCTTCGACCACTCCAGCGGCTGTGCCGCCAGACGCTGGAAGAAGGCGACCGGACTGCGCCCACCGGACACTACCAGAGTCGCCAGACCGTTCTCACTGATCGCCTGTTTCAGGCGCTCGGCGACAGTTTCAGCCAGTGCATCGGCCAGTTGCTGCGCAGTGTCGAAATCATGTGCTGCCAGCCCTGCAGGCAGCTTGAGGTCACATATCGCCATACCAGGATCTCCCGTCGCGAGTAATCAGGGCAATGGAGCTCATCGGCCCCCAGGTTCCTGCCGGGTAAGGCTTGGGCGCATCGCCCGCCTTCTTCCAGCCAGCGATCAACTGATCGCACCATTGCCAGGCGTACTCGATCTCATCTTTGCGGACAAACAGGTTCTGATTGCCACGCATGACTTCCAGCAACAACCGCTCATAAGCGTCGGGGACACGAGCGCTGCGGTAGGTGTCGGAAAAATTCAGTTGCAAGGGACCGCTGCGCAGCTGCATGCCCTTGTCCAGGCCCTGATCTTTGGTCATCACCTGCAGGGAAATGCCTTCGTCAGGCTGCAGACGGATGATCAGGCGGTTGCTGATCTGCAAACGTTGTTCAGGCGCGAAGATGTAGTGCGGCGGCTCTTTGAAATGGATCACGATCTGCGACAGCTTTTGCGGCATGCGTTTGCCGGTGCGCAGATAGAACGGCGTACCCGACCAGCGCCAGTTGCGGATATCGGCACGCAACGCGACGAAGGTTTCGGTGTCGCTCTGGGTATTGGAGTTTTCCTCCTCCAGATAGCCAGGCACCGCCTTGCCTTCGCTGTAGCCGGAGGTGTACTGGCCGCGCACCACCTGGGTCGCCAGACGCTCGGGGGTGAACGGGGCCAGTGCCTTGAGCACCTTGACCTTCTCGTCACGGATACTGTCGGCCGACAGGTCGCTTGGCGGGTCCATGGCAATCAGGCAGAGCAACTGCAGCAGGTGGTTCTGAATCATGTCACGCAGCTGGCCGGCCTGATCGAAGTAGCCCCAACGGCCCTCGATACCGACCTTCTCGGCCACGGTGATCTCTACGTGCGAAATATGGTTCTGGTTCCACTGGGTTTCGAACAGGCTGTTGGCGAAACGCAGGGCGATGAGGTTCTGTACCGTGTCCTTGCCCAGATAGTGGTCGATGCGATAAACGCGGTTTTCCGGGAAAAACTGGGCGACGGCGTCATTGACCCGGCGTGAAGAGGCCAGGTCGTGGCCGATGGGTTTTTCCAGTACGGCACGCGTACGTTCGGCGAGATTGACCGACGCGAGGTTTTCGCAGATGGCACCGTAGACCGAGGCCGGTGTGGCGAAATAGGCGATCAGGGTTTCGGCATTGCCGACGCGCTCGGCAAGCGCGACGTAATCCTCGGCCTTGAGGAAATCGACATGCAGATAGCTGAGCCGCGCCAGAAAGCGGCCCAGATTGTCCGGCTCCAGTTCCATCTCGGGAATGAAGCGGCGCATGGATTTCTCGATGTACGCCAGATGCGACTCTTCGTCGCCCGGCTCACGCGCCAGGGCCAGAATTTTTGTGTCTTCATGCAGCAGTCCAGCGCGATCAAGCTGATAAAGAGCCGGGAACAGCTTGCGTACCGCCAGGTCCCCCAGGGCACCAAACAGGGCAAATGTGCACGGTTCAACCGTAATCAAGGGCATAATGTTGGTTCTTTTATCAAGTTAGGCTACAAATACCTTTTTTAAAGGCGTTACTCAAGGCCATATGTAGTAATAACCACAACATTCTGCCTAAAAGCATATTCCAGTGGTGATCAACACAGGCCCTCAGTACGATAGGCCACCTTTGCTACAGGCTAAAGGGCTAATAAAAGCTCAAGGCAAAACCGTTGGTAAATCAGCCCCGACAAGGACTTTGAATGGACCGCGTAAGAAACCTCCTGGAGCAAATCCAGGGCCGACTCGACGAGCTGAACAAGGCCGAACGTAAAGTGGCCGAGGTCATCCTGCTCAACCCGCAGATGGCAACGCGGCTGAGCATTGCAGCGCTTGCCCAGGCCGCCAAGGTCAGCGAGCCGACGGTCAATCGCTTCTGCCGTTCGTTCAGTGTCAGCGGCTATCCGGAATTGAAGCTGCAACTGGCCCAGAGCCTGGCCAGCGGCGCAGCCTATGTCAGCCGTGCGGTGGAAGCGGATGATAATCCTGAGGCCTATACCCAGAAGATTTTCGGCAGTGCCATCGCGTCACTGGACAGCGCCTGCCAGCAATTGGACCCGGCCTTGATCAGCAAGTCCGTGGACATGCTCATCCAGGCGCGGCAGATCCACTTTTTCGGGCTGGGTGCCTCCGCGCCGGTGGCCCTGGATGCGCAGCACAAATTCTTCCGCTTCAATCTGGCGGTGACGGCGCATGCCGATGTGCTGATGCAGCGGATGATTGCGTCGGTGGCGCATACCGGCGAGTTGTTTGTGATCATTTCATATACGGGGCGTACCCGTGAGTTGGTGGAAGTGGCGCGTATCGCGCGGGCCAACGGCGCGTCGGTGCTGGGGCTGACGGCAGCCGGTTCGCCGCTGGCCCAGGCCAGTACGGTGAGTCTGAACATTCCTCTGCCGGAAGATACGGATATCTATATGCCGATGACGTCGCGGATCATTCAGTTGACCGTGCTCGATGTGCTGGCCACCGGCATGACGCTACGCCGCGGCGTCGACTTCCAGCCGCATTTGCGCAAGATCAAGGAAAGTCTGAATGACAGCCGTTATCCGATCGAGGATCAGGGCTGACTGGATGTGATCGGAAGAACGCGTTGACTATCGTTCCAACGCTCCGCGTGGGAATGCCTTTCGTGACGCTCTGCGTCACACAGTGGTTCTGCGATGTTAGTTGGATTGGTGTTTGGCTCCGGTCACCTTTGCGCCCTTACGGCGCCTTACTTTGAGGGACCAAAGTAAGCAAAGTCCCCGCTCCGTTTCCGGCCCGACTTCGTCGGGTTCCTTCGCCCTGTCACTTACGTCGCACTCCGCGTCGTCTGTGCCATCGGGGTTTGACTATCGTGCCGACGCTCCGCGTCGGCATGCAGTTCGTGACGCTCTGCGTCATCTGCAACTCACCCTGCCAGGCTGGCTTGCAGTTTGAGCTGCACCTGTTCTCCGGGCCGCAGGCTGAAGGTGTCGCCGGACCCTGAGGCGGCTTCGACGCGGACAAAGCCTGCGGTTTCGCTGCCGCATACGCCGAGGAGCGGTCTGCTGCCGGGGTGCCAGACGACGGTGTTGGCGCTGTCGCCGGTGTCGATGTTGAGTCTGCGCTGCCAGATCGGGTCCTGGAGCTGTACGGCGCCGGCGTGTTCGAATACGCGCTGGCAGGCGCCTGCCACGCGCAATTCGCCCTGTTGCTGACAGGCCTGGCGGCTGAGTTCGTCATAACCCTGTGCGCCGTCGAGCCCCTCCAGTGCGACTTCAGCCACATCGCCGATCCGCCAGTAAGCGTGCAGCGCATGGCTGAAGTGACACGGTTCGCTGTCTTCGTGACGTGTGCTCAGACGCAGCTCCATGCCCTGCCCCAGTTCGGCATGCAGATCGACCTGCCAGTCCCACAGTTGCAAGCGCCAGTGCAGGCTCACACCCTCCTCACACTCACTGCTGTCAATCAGCTTCCAGTCCAGCAAGCGCCCCCAACCGTGCGCCGGCCAGCCGCTCTCGCCGGGATGTCGGCCATACCACGGCCAGCAGACCGGAACGCCTCCACGAATGGCGCCCACCTGTGGCCACTGCGCGGCGCACCAGAGCCAGGGTTTCTGGCCCTGTGGCTGGAAGTGCAGCAATTGCGCGCCCTGGCGACTGAATACCGCCTGACACTGCGGGTGGTCGATGACCAGCACATCGCGCAGCTGATGGCGCTCCCACTCGAAGGTCGGTCTGGCACGTCGGGATCGGAAGAAGCGTTGCAAGGGATGTTCAGGCAGTTGCGCGTCGTGAGTGGTCATCGCCAATCGCGTCCCTGAAAAATAAAAGGATCAAGCCATAAAAAAACGGGCAGCCAGGCTGCCCGCAAAGCACACACGACCCTTGATCGCGTTACGCGTCAGTCAATACTCAGAACTTCGACTGGATCTTGATGCCCGCAACCAGCGCGTCATCAACCTGATCTACGCCACCAGGATGCTTGATGTACTGCAGGTTGGGACGCACGGTCAGCCAGTCGGTGACGTGGAAGCCGTAGTAGATTTCAGAGTTGTACTCAGTGCTCTGAACAGGCAGGAAGCCAGGGTTATCGTAGTCGTTGATGCCACTGATCTGGTTGGCCAGACGCACGCGATCCTGCACATCGTCGTTGACGTGGATACGGGCGATACCGATACCGATGTCATCTTTCGGACGCGAGTTGAACGGGCCCTTGTAGGTCAGACCGATCTGCTGGTAGTTATCGACGAAGTTGGTTTCCTTGTCATGCACGGTGGCGTTGGCAAAGATGCTCAGGCCGCGCGAGGCGTCGCCGTCATGAGTGGTCAGTTGTTGCTGAGCCACGACCCACCAGCCATGCTTGCTGCTGTGCGACTTGAACGCTGCGCCAGTCAAAGCCTGCGGCTGACCGTTCACGTCTTCATAGACATCGTTGGCGTTTGGCGTGCTCTTGTAGTAACCGATACGATACTCGCCAGGCAACGAATTGAAGGATGGAGTCCAGACCAGTTCGACCGGCAGAATCATGCCTTCGGTGCCACTGCCGCTAAGCTTGAAGCCGTTGCCTGTTTCCAGGTTGGACGGGTTCTGCTCGTACACACCCACCTGGGCATACACTTCAGGCGTGATGTTGTACTTGATGCGCAACGCCCACTGGCTGATTGGCCAGTTGTACCAGGTGCTTACGTAGTTACCGACCTGCGAGCCGCAGAAGGACAGGTTCTGGAAGTCGCACGGGAAGCTGTTGAAGTCTTCGCCCGGACCGAAACGGCCGGCCTTGACGTCCAGCGCGCCGTCGAAGTACTTCTGCTTGATCCACATCTGTGTCAGGCGCCAGGTCTGACCACGGCCCCAGACTTCCTGGGAGGAGCTGAGTGTACCGGCGCGAGGATCGCCGATACGGTCATTGGAGATGTTGCGACCGCTACGTTCGGTGATTGCCAGCTTGAACTCTGCGTCGTGCCAGCCGAGAACTTTCTGCAAATCGACTTTCATGCCCAGCGCGAACTGGTCGCTGTAACGACCGGTGGTGTCGTCGTTGTAGCCGCCTTTGAGGTTGCTGGCCATCTCGGAAACGTATTCCAGCGAGAAGTCATAACCCTTGTCCAGCAACTCGGTGCGCTTTCCACCCCAGTCACCCGTCATCCAGGGCGAATCTGCGGCAAATGGCTCGGCGGCGTGAACGCTGCCTGCCAGACCCATCGCACCCAACGCCGACAGCTTGCATACCAACTGGAGCCGGGAAAGCGATTTACCTTTGTTGATCTTCTTCATCCCATCAATCCTCGTTTTATTGTTATTAGCTTTGGTAGACGTGTTGCTTCATTCACTGCCTTGTATTCGCTGGTCGGCCGTGCGTTTTGGCAGCCAACGGCCAGCAAGCGATGCTCGTTGCTGAATCAATTTATCACTTGCGGCTCGACCGGTGACACATTGTTTTCCCGTTCGGCCGCCTGCCGCGCTCCCAGCACGCCAAGACGCTCGCCGCTCTGAGCATCGAAAATCAGCACCCTGGCAGGATCGAACTGCAAGGTAAGGCTCTCGCCCACCTGCGGTGCGACATCCGGGGCAAGGCGACAGCAGACCTTGCTCTGGTTGAGCGTGACGAACACCAGCGTATCCGGACCGGTCGGCTCGGTCACCTGGACCTCGGCACGAATGGTCGGCAGCCCGGTCGATTCAGCGCCGGCCAGCATAATCTGTTCGGGGCGAATACCGAGAATGATTTCTCGATCTTCAAGGCCGGCATCGGACACGCCCACCGGCAGTTCGCAACGGGCCTGACCACTGTCGAGCGCAGCGATCAACTGACCATCCTTGCGTTGCAGGCGCAGCGGGATGAAGTTCATCGGCGGTGAACCGATGAAACTGGCGACGAACAGGTTGGCCGGATCGGTGTAGATCTGCTTGGGCGTACCAAACTGCTGGACGATACCGTCCTTCATCACCGCCACCTTGTCACCCAGCGTCATGGCCTCGATCTGATCGTGGGTCACATAGACGGTGGTGGTTTTGAGGCGCTGATGCATCAGCTTCATTTCGGTACGCATCTCGACGCGCAGCTTGGCATCGAGGTTGGACAGCGGCTCATCGAACAGGTAGATCTTCGGTCGACGTGCCAGGGCACGACCCATCGCGACACGCTGTTGCTGGCCACCGGACATCTGACCCGGCTTGCGATTGAGCAGGTGCTCGATCTGCAACAGCTTGGCAACGCGAGCCACTTCAGCGTCGATGTCGGCTTGCGGCATCTTGCGGATCTTCAACCCGAACGCGATGTTTTCACGCACGCTCATGGTCGGATACAGGGCATAGGACTGAAAGACCATCGCGATGTCGCGGTCCTTGGGGCTGGTGCCGCTGACGTCCTGACCGTCGATCAGAATCTCCCCGCCACTGATGCTTTCCAGACCGGCAATGCAGTTCATCAGGGTGGATTTACCGCAGCCCGATGGACCGACCAGGATCAGAAACTCGCCATCCTTGATCGACAGGTCGATGTTCTTGAGTGTGTCCGGCAGGTTGCTGCCGTAGGTCTTGTTGACGTTGCGTAATTCGAGAGTCGCCATGATTACCCCTTGACCGCGCCGGCCGTGAGCCCACGCAGGAAATACTTGCCAGCCAGTACGTAGACCAGCAGTGTCGGCAGGCCGGCAATCATCGCCGCCGCCATGTCAACGTTGTATTCCTTGGCACCTGTGCTGGTGTTGACCAGATTGTTCAGAGCCACAGTTATCGGCTGAGAATCGCCACTGGAGAACACAACGCCGAACAGGAAATCGTTCCAGATCTGGGTGAACTGCCAGATCAGGCAGACCATCACGATGGGCGTGGACATCGGCAGAATGATGCGCCCGAAGATGGTGAAGAAACCGGCACCGTCAAGTCGTGCAGCCTTGACCAGCGCGTCGGGAATGCTGACGTAGTAGTTACGGAAGAATAGCGTGGTAAATGCCAGCCCGTAGACCACATGAACAAACACCAGCCCGGTGGTCGTGTTGGCGAGGCCCATCTTGCCCAGTGTGAAGGATGCCGGCAGCAGAACGGTCTGAAACGGCAGAAAGCAACCGAACAGCAACAGACCGAAGAACAGCTGCGACCCCTTGAAGCGCCACATCGACAGCACATAGCCATTGAGCGCGCCGATTGCGGTGGAGATGATCACCGCCGGAACGGTGATTTTTATCGAGTTCCAGAAATAACCATCGACCAGGTCCCAGGCCTTTATCCAGCCGATTGCGGTCACTACGCTCGGCCAGCTCAACAGGTTGCCGGTGCCGATGTCTTCGGGGGTCTTGAAGCTGGTGAACAGCATCACCACCAGCGGCACCAGATAAATCAGACAGGCCAGCATCAGCACGGCGTAAATCAGAACACGACTGAAGCTGATGCCCGGTTTGCCAACATGACTAGTCATGGCGTTTGGTCCTCAGCTCGGAATACAGATACGGCACCAGAATCGCCAGGATCGCGCCGAGCATCAGAATGGCACTGGCAGAACCCATGCCCATCTGGCCGCGGCTAAAGGTGAACGAGTACATGAACATCGCCGGCAGGTCGGATGAATAACCTGGGCCACCGGCGGTCATCGCGGCTACCAGGTCGAAACTCTTGATCGCAATGTGCGCGAGAATCATCACGGCACTGAAGAACACCGGGCGCAGGCTTGGCAGCACGACGCGCCAGTAGATCATCGGCAAACTCGCGCCATCCATCTGGGCCGCGCGAATGATCGATTGATCGACGCCACGCAGACCTGCCAGAAACAACGCCATGACGAAGCCGGAGGACTGCCATACCGCGGCGATGACCAGGCAGTAGACCACGCGGTCCTGGTCAATCAGCCAGTCGAAACGAAAGCCTTCCCAGCCCCAGTCGCGCAGCATCTTGTCCAGGCCAAGGCCAGGGTTGAGCAGCCATTTCCAGGCAGTACCGGTGACGATCATCGACAGCGCCATCGGGTACAGGTAGATAGTGCGAATCATGCCTTCGCGACGAATCCGCTGGTCCAGCAGGACGGCCAGCAGGACCCCGATCACCAGGCTGATTGCGATGAACATCCCGCCAAAGACCGCAAGGTTCTTGCTTGCCACCCACCAGCGATCGTTGTCCATGAGACGCGCGTACTGCGCCAGACCGACCCATTTATAGGAAGGCAGAAACGTCGAGTTGGTGAACGACAGTGCGAATGTCCAGAGGATGTAGCCATAGAAACCCACCAGCACGATGAACATGCTGGGGGCCAGCACCAGTTTTGGTAGCCAGCGTTGCAGCGCATCCATTGGCGAGGCTTTGCTGTTCGCAGCGACAGAGCTCATCGGGAGTATCCCATGCGGTATATCGAATCCAGGCCGCAGCCGCAGGTGAAATCAACCAGGGATTTCAACACTGCGGACGACGGTTAAAGGCGGTTCAGAACGAATTACTTGGCAGACTTGATCGCAGCGCCCAGCTTTTTGGCTGTTTCGGCCGGATCAGCTTTCGGGTCATTGATGTAGTTGGTCACCACATCGAAGAACGCGCCCTGCACTGCCAGCGTAGTTGCCATGTTGTGTGCCATGCTTGGCTGCAGACCACCGGTTTTCGAATCAGCCAGGAAGTCCTTCGCAGCGGTTTGCGCACACGAGTCGAAACCGTATTTGCTCATGTCGGACAGCATGTCTTCACGAACCGGGATCGAACCCTTGTTGATGCTGAAGACCTTCTGGAAGTCCTCGCCCATGGCGACCTTGGCCAGATCCTGCTGTGCGGCAGTCGTGCCCTTGTCTTTCTGCTTGAAGACGGCCAGCGAGTCGATGTTGTAGGTAAACGCCTTTTCGGTGCCCGGGAAGGCTACGCACTGGTAATCCTTGCCGGCGACCTTTTTGGCTGCGGTCCATTCACTCTTGGCCCAGTCACCCATGATCTGCATGCCGGCCTTGCCATTGATGACTTTGCCAGCTTCCAGGTTCCAGTCCTGGCCCTTGCCATCGGCATCCATGTAGGTCGCGACTTTCTTGAGTTCGGTGAGCGACTTGACCATGTCTGCGCCGGTCAACGCGCCGTTGTCCAGATCGACCAGGGCTTTCTTGTAGCCGTCAGCGCCCATGACCGAGAGCACGACAGCTTCAAAGACGGTGCTGTCCTGCCAAGGCTGGCCACCGTGGGCAAGCGGGATGAAGCCGGCTTTTTTCAGCTTGTCGCCTGCCGCATAAAACTCTTCGAGCGTAGTCGGCGCCTTGTCGATACCGGCTTTCTTGAAGACTTCAGGGTTGATCCACAGCCAGTTGACGCGGTGAATGTTCACCGGCACTGCGACATAATCACCGTCGTACTTAACGGTGTCGGAGACTTTCTTGTCCAGCAGGGAGTCCCACTTCTCGGACTTGGCGACCTCTTTCAGCGCATCGGTATCGAGCAGACCGGTAGAGGCCCACTCCTGGATATCCGGGCCTTTGATCTGGGCTACACCGGGAGGATTGCCAGCAACCGCACGGCTCTTGAGTACGGTCATGGCCGTGGAGCCGCCGCCGCCTGCAACGGCGCCGTCCTTCCAGGTAAAGCCGTCCTTTTCAACCTGAGCTTTCAGAA
Source organism: Pseudomonas sp. PvP027 (assembly GCF_017833005.1). Classification (NCBI taxonomy): domain Bacteria; kingdom Pseudomonadati; phylum Pseudomonadota; class Gammaproteobacteria; order Pseudomonadales; family Pseudomonadaceae; genus Pseudomonas; species Pseudomonas sp. PvP027. The sequence goes on from NZ_JAFIBK010000001.1 coordinate 2,076,228, forward strand.
CATCGACCGCAGCCTTCTCGCCACCCGACGTCCACCAGTGCACGACTTCTACGGTGCCTTTGGATTCAGCGGCATTAGCGCTCAGAGGGAACAACGAAGCGAGAGAGATGACAACAGCGAGACGTGACATGGAATTCATCGAATTGACCTTTCTTGTTGTTATGCATGAGCAAGTCTGGTGCTTGCGCTTCGTGGGAGTCTAACCAAGCCTGAGGCGACGACAGTAACGAAGGGACGCGCGATTGTCACAGGATGGTGACAATTCAAATACCGCTGTAATCACTAGCCAAAAGCCACTGCCCGGCAATTCATTCCGCCGTTCTCGGCAGGTACAACGTTACCCGCAACCCTCCATCACGCAGGTTCTGCAGGCTGACTTCGCCGCCATGACTGTGGGCAATGTTGCGAGCGATCCCCAGGCCGAGGCCATAGCCTTGCTGCTGACTGCCTGCCAGACGGAAATGCGGTTCGAAAACGTGTTCGAGACGCTGCTCGGGAACGCCAGGGCCTTCGTCATCGACATGCAGCACGAACGCCTGGGCATCGTCCTCGACCTTAAGGTGCGCGCGGTGACCGTATTTGAGCGCATTGTCGATCAGGTTGCCGATGCAGCGCTTGAGCGCCAGCGGTTTGCCTGAATAGGCCGCCTGTGCCTCACCCTGCTGTGTGACACGCCCGTTGCCGTCAGCAAGCAGCCAAGGTTCGACCAGACACTCAAGCAGCGCATTGAGGTCCACCGGCTCGATATTTTCATGAATGTCGGTGTCCTTGACGCACTGCAGCGCGCCTTTGACCAGCAACTCCAGCTCGTCCAGATCGCGACTGAATTTGCGTTGCAGCTGCTCATCCTCAAGCAGCTCGACCCGCAAGCGCAAACGGGTGATGGGCGTACGCAGATCATGGGAAATGGCACTGAACAACTGCCCCCGCTCGGTCAGGTAGCGACTGATTCGCGTGCGCATGGCATTGAACGCCCGGCTGACCTCGATGACTTCGCTGCCGCCGCCCTCGACCACAGGCTCGACGTCCGCGCCCAGTGACATGTCCCGTGCGGCCCGCGCCAGGCGCTTGAGCGGGCGACTCTGCCAGTGCACCAGCAGACCGATGAACAACAGCAGAAATGCGCTGGTCAGGACAATGAACGACACCTGCTGAAGAGGCAGTTCCTGTTCCTCCAGCGAGGTGTAGGGTTCAGGCAAAAGAGAAGCGATATAGAACCACTCGCCGGGCGCCATTTCGATTTGCGTGACCAGCACCGGCGGGTTCACCGGCTCGAGTGTCAGCGCATAATGCGCCCACGAACGCGGCAACTCGTCGAGCTTCAGGCCGCTGTTGAAAATCCGCAGTTCTTCGGGCCGCGCAAACCATACGGTGATATCCGGCCCATTGCCCAGACGCTGGCGCAGCACCTCGCCAACCACATCCAGCACCGCCTGCTTGCGAGGGGTGGGCTGCATGATCTGCATGTCCAGCGGGTGATCGTTGAGTGACACCACGAACCGTGTGCCGCCCATACTGCGCAGCTGGTCGAGCACCATAGGCCGGTAAGCCAGCGGCAATGAGCGAAAGTAGCTGACGCTGGCCGCCATCGAGTACGCCAGGCTGCGTGCACTGGTCACCAGGCCTTCCATCTGCGTGGCACGCAGCTGTGACAACCAGATCACGCTGGACAGCGCCTGAGCCAGCAAAACCGCCAGCAAGGTCAGCAACAACATGCGCCCCAGCAACGAGCGCGGCAGAGGCAGGCCGGTTCTCTTCGCTCCTGCCCCAGTCGGTTTAATAGCCGTTGCCTGCTTGCGAGTTGACGTTCGCGGCCAGCAGGTAACCACTGCCGCGAATGGTGCGGATCAGACGCGGTGACTTGCCGGTGTCGCGCAGACGCTGCCGCAGGCGACTGACCGCCATGTCGACGATTCGCTCCAGAGGCATCAGCTCACGCCCACGCGTGGCATTGCCGATGGTGTCGCGGTCGAGAATCTGCTGGGGGTTGTCGAGAAACAGTTTGAGCAGCGCGAAGTCGGCGCCGGACAGAATCACCTCTTCGCCGTCATTGTGAAACAGTCGGTGGCTGACCATGTCCAGTCGCCACTCATCAAACAGGATCACGTCGCCACCCGGACGCTCCTGACCGAACTGGGCACGTCGCAGCAGCGCCTTGATACGGGCCTGAAGCTCACGTGGGCTGAACGGTTTGCCCAAGTAATCATCGGCCCCCAATTCAAGACCGATGACCCGGTCGGCTTCGTCCGAACTGGCGGTCAACATGATGATCGGCACATGCGGTTGGCGCGGATGCTGGCGGATCCAGCGGCACAGACTGAAACCGTCTTCATCGGGCAGCATGACGTCAAGGATCAGCAGATCGCTCGGTTCGTCATTGAACGCCCGGCGGAAATCCGCGCCATCGCCCACCGTGCGCACCTGAAAACCGGCGCGGCTCAGGTAGGTGTCCAGCAACTCGCGAATTTCCTGGTCGTCATCCACCAACAGGATCGATTTACTGACTGGGCTCAAGTTGAAGCGTCCTTGTCTGGCTGTGAATTTTTATTGTTATGCCATATCGCTCAGATCTGCGCACCAAACGCCTGTTGCAGTGCCACGCCTGAACCCATGAGGCCCGGGTATTCGGCCGTAACTAGCCACACCGGCAGGCCGTTGAAATAGTCGCTCATGACGCCCTTCTCGGCCATGGCGCGCTTGAACCCGCTGTTGATGAAAAATTCCGTGAAGCGCGGCACCACGCCGCCGACGATATAAACCCCGCCCAGGCTGCCCAGGGCCAGCACATGATTGCCGACCACTCTGCCGAGAAACACGCAGAACTGTTCGAGTACCGCTGCGGCTACCGGGTCGCCCGACAGCGCAGCAGTGGTGATCGCGGCAGGCGACTTGAGCACCGGTTCGATGTCGTCCAGCGCGCAGCTGACCTGATACAGCAACAGCAAGCCCGCACCGCTGAGCACGACTTCGGCGCTGACATGTTCGTGCTCGGCCATCAACCGCGTCCACAGCAGTGCCTCACGCGCAGTGCCGATGGGCAGATCGGCATGACCGCCCTCGCCCGGCAACGCCATCCACCGACTGTCTTCGAGTTTGATCAGCGTACCGACGCCCAGCCCGGTGCCGGGCCCCACCACCACGCGCGGCCGATCAGGCTTGCCGACACCGTGGCAGACCGTCAGGTACTCATCGTCCTTGAGCCGGGTCATGCCCAGCGCCATGGCGGTAAAGTCGTTGATCAGCAGCAGTTCATCGACCTGCAGATCGGCACAGAAAGCCTTGCGGCTCAGTTGCCAGTGGCTGTTGGTGAACTGGAAAAAATCGCCATCGACCGGCCCGGCCACCGCCAGGCATACATGACCGATATCGCCGCGCTGCAGCTCCAGATCCTGCAGATAGACTTCGATGGCCTTCTCCGGGCCTGCGTAGTCAATGGTCGGGAATACCCGGACAGAATGCAGCGTGTCGTCTTCCCAAATGGCAAAACGTGCATTGGTACCGCCTATATCACCGACCAGGGCCAACTTCACTTAAGCGTCTCCAGACTAGAGGTAAAGGCGCTGGCGCCTTGCTCTGCGGAGCTGAAGGCCATGCGCATGAATCCAAAAAGCTCGCGACCGCAGCCGACACTGTTGTCGATCTGGTTGATGGCCGGTTCTCTGGCGGCCAATTCTGACGCTTCGACCAGAACTTGTAACGTACCTTTTACACCATCCACGCGAATCACATCACCATCACGCACGAGCGCCAGCGGGCCACCATCGAACGCTTCCGGGCAGACATGAATCGCCGCCGGGATCTTGCCCGAGGCGCCCGACATGCGTCCATCGGTGACCAGCGCAACCTTGAACCCGCGATCCTGAAGGACACCCAGAAACGGCGTCATCTTGTGCAGCTCGGGCATGCCATTGCAGCGCGGGCCCTGAAAGCGCATCACAGCGACGAAATCGCACTCCAGCTCGCCCGCCTTGAAGGCATCGGCCAGCTCTTTCTGATCCTGAAACACCTTGGCCGGCGCTTCGACGATCTGATGCTCAGGCGCCACGGCGGACACTTTCATCACGCCACGGCCCAGGTTGCCTTCCATGACCCGCAGGCCACCTTCAGGCGAGAACGGACGAGCAACCGGGCGCAGGATATTTTCATCGAGGCTTTCGAGCGGCCCTTCACGCCAGACCAGTTTGCCGTCTTCCAGGAACGGCTCCTTGGTGTAGCGGCTCAGGCCATAACCGGCCACGGTGTTGACGTTTTCGTGCAGCAGACCGGCAGCCAGCAGCTCGCGAATCAGGAACGACATGCCGCCAGCTGCCTGGAAGTGGTTGATATCGGCCTTGCCGTTGGGATAGACGTGACTGAGGGTTGGCACCACTTCGGACAGGTCGGCCATGTCCTGCCAGGTCAGCTGAATGCCGGCGGCCTGAGCGATGGCCGGCATGTGCAGGGTGTGGTTGGTCGAACCGCCTGTCGCGTGCAGCGCAACGATGGAGTTGACCAGCGAGCGCTCGTCGACGATCTCGCCAATCGGCATGAAGCTGCCACTTTGCATGGTCAGACGCGTCACTTGGCGAGCCGCTTCGACGGTCAGTGCGTCACGCAATGGTGTGTAGGGATTGACGAATGAAGCACCCGGAAGGTGCATGCCCATGACTTCCATCACCAACTGGTTGGTGTTGGCGGTGCCGTAGAAGGTGCAGGTTCCCGGACCGTGGTACGACTTCATTTCCGAGTCGAGCAACTCTTCACGGGTGGCCTTGCCTTCCGCATAGCGCTGCCGTACGTCGGCTTTTTCCTTGTTGGAGATGCCTGAAACCATCGGCCCGCCGGGCACGAAGATGGTCGGCAGATGACCGAAACGCAACGCGCCCATCATCAGACCGGGCACGATCTTGTCGCAGATGCCCAGCATCATAGCGGCGTCGAACATGTTGTGTGACAGGGCGACCGCCGTAGACATGGCAATCACCTCACGGCTGGCGATGGCCAGTTCCATGCCCGGCTCGCCCTGGGTGACGCCATCGCACATGGCCGGCACACCGCCGGCAAACTGCCCGACCGAACCAATGTCACGTAAAGCCTGTTTGATCTGGGCTGGGAAGTGTTCGTAGGGCTGATGCGCCGAGAGCATCTCGTTGTAGGAAGAGACGATTGCCACGTTGGCGGCGTTCATCAGACGCAGGCTTTGCTTGTCTTCCGGTCCGCAGGCAGCGACGCCGTGGGCAAAGTTGGCGCATTGGAGCTTGCCGCGCATCGGGCCATCGCTCGCTGCGCCGCGAATCAATTGAAGGTAGCGCTGACGGGTATCGCGACTGCGGGCGATGAGACGCTCGGTTACTTCAAGGACGCGGGGATGCATGTGATGAACTCCAGGCTAACGTCTAAGGTCACCCGTAAAGACGGCTCCGGTTTTCGAGCAGTGACTGTCAGGGAGCAAAACCCTGATCTCGATCAACTGGGAGTGCCTTTCAGGCTTGTAGTTGTAGATAAAACAAAATATTGCCACTAAAAAGGCTTGTTTTCTATTTCTATGAGAATAATCTTGTAATTCCAACAACAAATTCAGAAGGACGGCTGTATGACTCTTCGTATCGCAATCAACGGTTTTGGCCGAATCGGCCGCAACGTCCTACGCGCACTGTATACCCAAGGCTACCGTCAGGACCTGCAGGTCGTCGCCATCAACGATCTTGGCGACAGCGAAATGAACGCACACCTGCTGCGCTTCGACACCGTACACGGCCCATTCAGCGGCACGGTCGAGTGCGACAAGGACAGCCTGACCGTCAATGGTGACCGTATTTCGGTCAGTGCCATCCGCAATCCGGCCGAGCTGCCGTGGAAAGCGCAGGACATCGACGTGGTGTTCGAATGCACCGGTCTGTTCACCAGCCGCGACAAGGCTGCCGCGCACCTCACCGCCGGCGCCCGCAAGGTGATTATCTCCGCGCCAGCCAGCGGTGCCGATGCCACCATCGTCTATGGTGTCAACCACGACACGCTGCGCCAGTCGCACCAGATCATCTCCAGCGCCTCGTGCACCACCAACTGCCTGGCCCCGGTCGCCCAAGTGCTGCACCGCGAGCTGGGTATCGAAAACGGCCTGATGACCACCATTCATGCCTACACCAACGACCAGAACCTGATCGATGTCTATCACACCGATCCGTACCGCGCTCGCTCGGCCACGCAGTCGATGATCCCGAGCAAGACCGGCGCTGCCGAAGCGGTAGGCCTGGTACTGCCGGAGCTGGCAGGCAAACTCACCGGCATGGCGGTACGCGTACCAGTCATCAACGTTTCGCTGGTCGACCTGACCGTGACCCTGAAGCGCGAAACCACCGCTGATGAAGTCAACGCATTGATGAAAGAAGCCAGTCAGCATTCCAAGGTGCTCGGTTACAACACCCTGCCGCTGGTCTCCCATGACTTCAACCACAACCCGCTGTCGTCGATCTTCGACGCCAATCACACCAAGGTCAGCGGCAAGTTGCTCAAGGTGCTGTCGTGGTACGACAACGAATGGGCGTTCTCCAAACGCATGCTCGACAACTGCCTGGCACTGCATAACGCGCAGTAAAGGATAGCTGTCCAGCAACACCTGCTCTCATGCCCATGCACTGCGTGGGCATGCAGTTGCGGGCGTCTGCGGACAAATATTTACAGATCCAGGGTTGACCGGTCCAGAAGATGAGAAGCATTATCATTTGCTCGCATCTCCGGTCAGGCTTCTCTGTGTCGCACTCAGACTTCAACAAAGTGTTTCTGGCCCAGCGCCCGGTTCTTTTACGCACTCTGCAACGCATGGTCGGCAATCAAAGCGCTGCCGAAGACCTGCTCCAGGAAACCTGGCTGCGCGTCAGCCGAGCATTGACCGAACACCCTGTCGATCATCTTGAACCCTTCGTTTTCCAGACCGCTCGCAACCTGGCGCTGGATCATTTGCGTGCGCGGCGCATCCATGGCCGGACCATGCTCGAAGACGTGTCGCCTGCGCGACTCGAAAGTGTTGTGGCCCAGTTGGGCTCGCCCGAAGATGCTGCACACGCCAAGCGCTTGCTGGACAGCCTCAGCGCCAGTCTGAGCACGCTGAGCCCGCGCCAGCAGAAAATCTTTACCCTCAGCCGCCTCGATGGCCGCAGTTATCTGGAAATTGCCGAGCAGTTGCAGGTCTCTGCCAGTACCGTACAAAAAGAATTGAAACTGATCATGGCGATCTGTGTAGGCGTTCTTTCCAGGCTTGACCCGCCCTGAGCCCTGCCGCACGCTGCCAGACTCATATCGATACAGTTTCAGGATTACCGAGGAACACCGTGGCCCCGAACACAGAACGCCCGCACGCGATTGCGCAGGACGTGTTGAGCAACGCTGCAATGGATCAGGCCCTGACCTGGCTGATCGAACTGGAAGGTGCAGACGATGCACAGCAGGCCCGTTTTCAGGAATGGCTGAATGCCGATCCCGAACATACCCGCGCATTCGAGAAGGCCTGGGCACTCTGGAGCTCGCAGCCGGTTCGGCACGCAGCGGAAAATATTGCACCACCGCGCAAGCGCTCGACATGGCAGCGTGTCCGTCCCCACTGGAAACCTCTGGCCACTGCAGCGGTGTTGCTGCTGGGGCTGTTCAGCTTCAGCAATCTGCCGTTGCGCCTGCAGGCCGATCATCTGACGGTCGTCGGTGAACGCCAGCGCCTGGAACTGGCGGACGGTTCGAAGGTGCTGCTCAACACTGATTCGGCCTTCTCCAGCCAGATCGGAGAAAAACAGCGCTCTGCCCGCTTGTATCGGGGCGAAGCCTTCTTCGACGTCACGCCGAAGCCAGGACTGCCGCTGGAAATCGAAGCTGGCCCGGTACGCATGAGCGCCAACAGCACCGCGTTTTCGGTGCGCTATCTGAACGGCGTCACGCAGGTGCAAGTGCAGCGCGGCGCTGTCGACGTGCATGCCACCCACGGTGACTCCAGCGTCAGCCTGGGGGCTGGAGACAGTGTTCGCGTGGGGCCTGGCGGCTTCGGGCACCGTGAAAAGCTTGACCCGGTCCGGGATCTGGCCTGGGTGCAGGGCCGACTGATCTTCGACAACTCCCCACTGAGCGAGGTCCTGACTGAGCTGCGTCGTTACTATCCCGGCTGGATCGTCAGCACCAATGCGCAACTGGACCGTGTTGCCGTTACCGGCAACTATCGCCTGGACAACCCGCTCGACGTAGTGCGCTCGCTGGCGCAGATAACCTCGGCAAGCATTCATGAAATGCCCGCGCTGGTAATCCTCAACTGAAGCAAAGTTTTTTTACTCGATAGCGACTGCCCGTTCGTCTAGTCATAGCCAATGCAACTGATTCTCATTTTGAAACAGCTTGTAAACACTATGACGAGCAACACCCCAGGGAGCGCTACCGATGTCATCCACGTTCACGCCTGTCGCCCGACAACGCGCAAGGTTCATGCTTTCTCTGCTGACGATTGCGGTACTGGGCAGCAGTCTGCAGATTGCACACGCCAGTGCAGCCAGTCCAGACACCCCGGCGACACGCCCGGCTGGCACCTACCCGTTCTCGATCAGTCAGCAACCTCTGGTATCGGCGCTGAACGAGTTCAGCCGCGTGACCGGCTGGCAGGTAGGCATGTCGGCGGACCTGGCCCAAAACGTCATCTCTCCAGGAGCCAGCGGCGAACTGAGCGCTGCTCAGGCCCTGGAAAGGATGCTCTCCGGCAGCTCGCTGAACTACCGCAATCTGGGCAACAACAGCGTCGTGCTGGAAAAACGCGCCACCACCGCTGGCGTCCTGGCGCTGGATCAGATCACCGTCAGCGCCACACGCCAGGCACAGGGTGTCGCCACGGTGCCGAGCACTGTCAGCGTACATGCCCGTGAGGAACTGGATCGCAGCAACGTCAACACACTCCGTGACCTGGTGCGCTACGAGCCGGGGGTTTCCGTGGGTGGCGCAGGCCAGCGTGCGGGCACGACCGGCTATAACATTCGCGGTATCGACGGCAACCGCATCCTGACCCAGGTCGACGGCGTCGAAGTGCCCGACAGCTTTTTCACCGGTCCCTATGCGCAGACTCACCGCAACTATGTCGACCCGGAGATCGTCAAGCGAGTGGAAATCCTCCGCGGTCCCGCTTCGGCCCTGTACGGCAGCAGCGCCATTGGTGGCGTGGTCAGCTACTACACACTGGACCCGGACGACATCATCAAGCCCGGCAAGGATGTCGGCGCGCGGCTGAAGACCGGCTACAGCTCCGCAGACGAAAGCTGGCTCAACTCGGCCACCGTTGCAGGCCGTCAGGGCGATTTCGATGGCGTGCTGCACCTCAGCCAGCGCAATGGCCATGAAACCGAATCCTGGGGCAGCACCGGCGGTACCGGCTTGAGCCGCACGCAAGCCAACCCTCAGGATGCGCGCAGTACCAACGTGCTGGGCAAACTGGGCTGGAACTATGGCGACGGTTCGCGTCTGGCGCTGGCCTATGAAAAGTACAAGGACGACCGCGACAGCAATCTGAAAAGCGCAGTCGGTGGGCCGTTCACCAACGGCAGCGGTCTGGGGATGTATCGGTCACGCGAGGGTAACGACACCATCACCCGCGAGCGCTTCGGCATCGAAAACAGCTTCGCCCTCGACAGCCTGCTGGTCGATAACGTCAAGTGGAGCCTGAACTACCAGATCGCGAAAACCGATCAGAGTACCCGGGAGCGCTACTTTCCGTTCTCCCGCGATGTCATTCGTGATCGCAACACGCAATACCAGGAGAAACAGTGGGTGCTCGATGCCCAGCTGGACAAGGCATTCTCCATCGCCAGCACTGACCATGTGCTGACCTACGGCACAACGATCAAGCGTCAGAAAGTCACCGGATTGCGCAGCGGCAGCGGCACCTGTGCGCGAGTCTTCGGCTCCTGCCGCGCTGCAGGTGCGGACAGCCCGAGCGACCGGCTGGCCGCAACGAGTGATTTTCCCGACCCGACCATCACCAGCTACGCGTTGTTCGCACAGGACCAGATCAGCTGGAATGACTGGACCTTCCTGCCCGGCGTGCGTTACGACCACACCCGGCTCGATCCGACATTCACCTCGCAATTCCTCAGATCGGTCAGCCTGACCGACCCAGACCAGGCGAACGATGAAACGCGGACCTGGCATCGCCTGTCACCCAAACTGGGCGTGACCTATGCACTCAGTGATGCCTACACGTGGTACGGCCAGTATGCCGAAGGCTTTCGCACCCCTTCGGCCAAGTCGATATACGGACGCTTCGAAAACCCGACGGCCGGCTATGTGGTCGAACCCAATCCCAACCTGAAGCCCGAAACCAGCAAAAGTTACGAAACCGGCCTGCGCGGTCGCTTCGAGTCAGGCTCGTTCGACATTGCGGTGTTCTACAACAAGTACCGCGATTTCATCAACGAGGACGCCATCACACCCGGGTACAGCGAACTCACGTTCCAGTCCAACAACATCCGGCACGCCACCCTCAAAGGCGCCGAGCTGAAAGGCCGCATCAACCTCGACAGTCTGGGTGCCCCGAACGGCCTTTACAGCCAGGCCTCCATCGCCTATCTGCACGGCCGCAACAACGACACGGGCGAGCCGCTCAACAGCGTCAACCCGCTGACCGGTGTCGTCGGGCTCGGTTACGACCGCAATGACTATGGCGGGCTGTTGGGCTGGACACTGGTCAAGCGCAAGAGCCGCGTGGATGACAGCAGCTTTCATACGCCGGACGGCACCTCCAGTCAGTTCAGGACACCGGGCTTCGGCATTCTGGACCTGACCGGCTATTACAAGGTCAGCAACGACGTGACCGTGAATGCCGGCCTGTACAACCTGACCGACAAAAAATACTGGCGCTGGGACGATGTGCGCGGCTACGACGGCGTGGGAGAAGCCGGCGTTACCGCACCCGCAAACCTTGATCGCCTGACCCAGCCCGGACGCAATTTCAGCGTCAACGTGGTGTGGGACATCTGAGCCCGACAGTGACTGAAAGCCCGCCGTCAAAAACTGGCGGCAGGCTTTTTTTACGCTCTCGGGGCTGGCTGTTCGTCCATTCAACAAGCCCTATTTTTCAGCAAGGAAGACTTCGATGCCTCTCGACCCGACCATACCGGCCCTGCGTTCACAACGCCTGAACCAGATCACCCACGCGCCACATGAACAGCTCGATAAGGCGGTCAAGGCCCATGCGCCGTTTGACACGCTGGGCAGCTATTCGCGCTTCGTGGTTGCCCAGTATCTGTTCCAGACCGAACTGCAACACCTTTACAGCGACTCTGCCCTTGAAGCGATCATCAGCGACCTGCCGGCACGCTGCCGGGCCGAACAGACAAGGGCAGACCTTGCCGACCTGAACATGGACCTTCCCCTGCCGCTGGCAGGTGCAGTACAAAAACCGAGCAACGCAGAAGCGCTCGGCTGGCTATTTGTTTCAGAGGGTTCCAAGCTCGGTGCAGCGTTCCTGATCAAACGAGCCCAGGCCTTGAACCTGAGCGACAGCTTTGGTGCGCGGCACCTGGGCGAGCCTGCCGGGGGTCGGGCTGCCGGCTGGAAAGCCTTTGTCAGAACGCTTGATGAACTGCCAATGACTGCCGAACAGGAAGCAGAACTCGATCGCGGCGCCATCGCCGCATTCGAGCGTTTCAACGTATTGCTGCAATACGCCTACGCCGATGCTCCCGTTGCAGACATGACCCAGGCATGAAAAAGCGCCCGGTGCTGTTAAGCTGGCCGGGCTCCCCGAACCTGCCTGTAGAGACCATGACGTACAAACCACCCGGCTCAAGACTTTCACGCCTTTTATACGGCATCCTCGCCTATACCGCGTTGGGCATAGGCATCGTCGCGATCTTCGTTCCCGGCCTGCCGACCACAGAATTCATTCTGCTGGCGGCGTGGGCGGCAACACGCAGTTCGCCGCGCCTGAACGCCTGGCTGGAAAACCATCGTGTGTTCGGCCCGATTCTGTACAACTGGCGCAACGGCAGACTGGTCGCCCGCAAGGCCAAGATCAGCGCTACCATCAGCATGCTTGTCTGTGCCGTGGTGATGCTGAGCCTGATCGGTCATGCATGGTGGCTGTACCTGGCGCTCACGGGGATGGCGCTGGGCAATCTATGGATATGGTCGAGACCGGAGCCGGACAAAATCGACCGTTGAGCGCCGGCATGAGGCGAGCAGCACTCTGCACAAGGCTGAACCGTCCGGTCGCGGTCAGTGTCTGACTGAGCACACTCACCACTTGATGGAGTCACTTCATGTACGAGCCAGGCCATCTGCACCTCACCCACGTGGCGCTTCAACCGTCGGATATCAACTATGACATCCACCTGCGCTACAACGTGGAGGAAGATCCCAAGCAAGGCACGTCCATGCACTTCACCATGCAGGGCGAAATCAATGGCAAGCCGTTCGAAGAGCAATTTCAGTTGCCTCGCGACCTTGCCTTCAACTTCGCCCACGATGCGAGTCGCATCGCGATAAGGCACGGCTTGCCCAACTCGGCCGCACTGCCCATCGCCCAGCACAAGGACTACGACCGAATGTTCGCGGACATTCGCGACAAGCTCCACGCCAAATCAGGCGACCCGGTTAATCCAGAGCATCTGGAGTAAGCCAACGCGGGAGCGTGAGGAACGATAGATGCCTGCAAGAACACCTGCGGGCAGCAATGAGGCATCGGAAAACACCATCGTGCCCATGCTCCGCGTGGGCATGCCGTTCTGGACGCTCTGCGTTCTCTCCTGAATAGGCGGGACGGCATAAATCCATGACGCAGAGCGTCACGAAGGGCATTCCCACGCTGGAGCGTGAGGAACGATAGGTGCCTGCAAGAACACCAGCGGGCAGCAATGAGGCATCGGAAAACACCATCGTGCCCATGCTCCGCGTGGGCATGCCGTTCTGGACGCTCTGCGTTCTCTCCTGAATAGGCGGGACGGCATAAATCCATGACTCAGAGCGTCACGAAAGGCATCCCACGCGGGAGCGTGAGGAACGATAGGCATCCGGGAGAACACCATCGTGCAGTAGCGTGAGGAACGGCAGGCTCCGAAGCACACCAGCGGATTTCACCAAACCTGCCGCCACAAGGCATACTTGCCGCCTTCTCATTCGCGAGCCGTCAACGCCTCATGCGCATCCATGTCAGCTTCATCGACCGCGTCGGTATCACCCAGGAAGTGCTGGCAATCCTGGGTGGACGCAATCTGAATCTGGACGCGGTGGAGATGGTGCCGCCCAACGTGTACATCGATGCCCCGACGCTCAGTCATCAGATGCTTGAAGAGCTCAAGGACGCGCTGTTTCGGGTCCGTGGTGTCGAGGCTATCACCGTGGTCGATATCCTTCCGGGTCAGCGTCGCCACCTGCAACTGGACGCGTTGCTCGCCGCCATGACCGACCCGGTGCTGGCTCTGGACAGCGCCGGACATGTGCTGCTGGCCAACCCGGCACTCATCGCACTGATTGGCCGGGAGCCGGCGGGCGAATCCATCGGTGAGCTGTTCAGTGACCCCAGTCTGCACGTCGCGTTGCTGGAAAACGGCTTTCGCCTGCCGCTGCGCGAGATCACCCTGAACGGAGAAGCGCTGCTGCTGGATGCCACGCCGATCACCGAAGCCGGCGCGCTGATTACCCTGTACCTGCCCAGCCGAATCGGCGAACGCCTGTCGGCATTGCACCACGATCACGCCGAAGGTTTCGACGCACTGCTCGGTGACTCGGCCGCTATCCGCACGCTCAAGGCGCGGGCGCAACGTGTGGCGGCGCTGGACGCACCGCTGCTGATTCAGGGCGAAACGGGCACCGGCAAAGAGTTGGTGGCCCGCGCGTGTCACGCCAGCAGCGCCCGCCACGGCGAACCGTTCCTGGCTCTGAACTGCGCCGCGCTGCCGGAAAACCTCGCCGAAAGCGAACTGTTCGGCTATGCCCCTGGGGCCTTTACCGGCGCCCAGCGTGGCGGCAAACCGGGGTTGATGGAACTGGCCAACCAAGGCACCGTATTTCTCGATGAAATCGGCGAAATGTCACCCTATCTGCAGGCCAAACTGCTGCGTTTTCTCAACGATGGCAGCTTCCGGCGCGTCGGTGGCGATCGGGAAGTGCGGGTCAATGTGCGCATTCTCAGCGCCACCCACCGTGATCTGGAAAAGATGGTCAGCGAAGGCACCTTCCGCGAAGACCTGTTCTACCGCCTTAACGTCCTCAATCTGGAGGTTCCGCCGTTGCGCGAGCGCGGTCAGGACATCCTGCTGCTGGCCCGGTACTTCATGGAGCAGGCGTGCGCACAGATTCAGCGTCCGGTCTGCAGGCTTGCACCCGGCACCTACCCTGCCCTGCTTAGCAACCGCTGGCCAGGCAATGTGCGGCAATTGCAAAACGTTATTTTTCGCGCGGCTGCCATCTGCGAACACACTCAAGTGGATATAGGCGACCTCGATATCGCCGGCACTGCAGTGGCCCGTCAGAACGACAGCTCGATCGACAGCCTCGAACATGCCGTCGAAGCCTTTGAGCGGAATCTGCTGGAAAAGCTTTACGCGGACTACCCTTCAACCCGTCAACTGGCCAATCGCCTGCATACTTCGCACACCGCCATCGCTCATCGCCTGCGAAAATACGGAATTCCCGACAAGCGTTAGTCTATCGGCGTCATGTATCAAAAATATATTCCGAAAAGTTTCACTTAATAACTAATCTGCCGATAACGATCTGGTATCGTCAGTAAACCTCTTATCATCCATTTGAATGGGTGTCCGTAGTGTGATTACGGCCGTAATGGCAAAAAGGTCAGCTAGTACCGGGAAGTCATATGCCAACCTCGCCAGTGGACCGCCCGCTTGTCGACGCTCAGTCTCGCGCTGAAAAAATCGTCGAATCTCGCCGTCAGAAAATCCTCCTCAAGACCGGTGCGCTGCAGGATGCAATTTTCAACAGTGCCTACTTCTCAAGTATCGCAACCGACGAACACGGCGTTATCCAGATATTCAATGTCGGCGCCGAACGCATGCTCGGTTATCACTCCGAGGACGTGGTCGACAAAATCACACCTGCGGACATCTCCGACCCCGCCGAACTCATCATCCGCGCGGCAGCCCTCAGCCATGAACTCAACACGCCTATCACGCCGGGCTTCGAGGCCCTGGTGTTCAAGGCCTCGCGGGGCATCGAAGACATCTACGAACTGACCTACATCCGCAAGGACGGCAGCCGCCTGTCGGCCATGGTCTCGGTCACGTCCCTGCGCGACAGCGCCGAAACCATCATCGGTTATCTGCTGATCGGCACCGACAACACTGCACGCAAGCAGGAGGAAGAGGCTCAGGCCTTGCTTGATCAGCGCTTGCGGGACCAACAGTTCTATACCCGCTCGCTGATCGAATCGAACATTGATGCGCTGATGATGACCGATCCGCAAGGCATCATTTCCGACGTCAACAAGCAGATGATGGCGCTGACCGGACGTACCCGCGACGAGTTGATCGGTGCGCCCTGCAAGAACTTCTTCACTGACCCGGCGAGTGCCGATGCCGCGATCAAGCGCGTGCTCAGTGAGCACAAGGTCAGCGACTACGAACTCACTGTGCGCGCCTACGACGGCACTGAAACCGTAGTGTCCTACAACGCTGCGACCTTTCATGACCGTGACCGCAAGCTCAAGGGTGTGTTCGCCGCAGCCCGTGACGTGACCGAGCGCAAGCGTTTCGAGCGGACGCTGGAAGAAAAGAATATCGAGCTGGAACACGCCAGCCACATGAAGTCCGAGTTTCTTGCCACCATGTCCCACGAGCTGCGCACGCCGCTCAACGCCGTGATCGGTTTCTCCGAAGCGCTCAAGGACGGCATGGTTGGCGACATGACCGATGCCCAGCGACGCTACATAGGCGACATCTTCAACAGCGGCCAGCACCTGCTGTCGCTGATCAATGACATCCTCGACCTGTCCAAGGTCGAGGCCGGGATGATGACGCTGGAGCTCGAGTCAGTCGATCTGGACGAACTGCTGAGCAACAGCCTGCTGATCGTTCGCGAGCAGGCCGCCCTGCAACATATTCAGTTGAAGTTGGAAACAGAGGCCGACTTCGGCGTGCTTGAGCTCGACCGGCGCAAGACCAAACAGATCGTCTACAACCTGCTGGCCAACGCCGTGAAATTCAGCGAGCCGGGGGGATGGGTGACGCTGGCGGTGCGTCTGGTGCCATCTTCCCAGGCAGGTCTTATCGACGGTGACTGGCCGACCTACGGGTTCGCGCTTCCGTCCGGTGACTGTGAGCAGTTTCTGGAACTGAGTGTCAGCGACACCGGAATCGGCATCGCCCAGAGCGACATGAACAAGCTGTTCAAGGCGTTCAGCCAGATCGACAGCGGCCTGGCACGCAAATTCGAAGGCACCGGCCTGGGCCTGGCGATGGTCAAGCAACTGACCGAACTTCACGGCGGCTGCGTCGCAGTCGCCAGCGTGAAGGACCTCGGCGCGCGCTTCGTGGTGTGGCTGCCCATCCGCCAACCTGAATCAGCGGAGGCACGATGGCCCAGATCCTGATCATTGAAGACAATGCGGCGAACATGCGTCTGGCAGAGCTGTTGCTGACCAGCGCCGGGCACGCCGTGCTGTCGGCCGTCGATGCCGAAAGCGGCCTGAAACTGGCTCGCGAGCGTCAGCCCGACCTGATCCTGATGGACATCCATCTGCCGGAAATGGACGGCCTGACCGCCACATCGCTGTTGAAGAAAGACGCCGGCACAGCTGCGATCCCGGTGATCGCACTGACCGCGATGGCCATGAAGGAAGACAAGGAAAAGATCCGACTGGCGGGCTGCAACGCTTATGTCATCAAGCCGTTGCGCTACAAGGAGTTGTACCGGGTCATCGACACCCTGCTGGAAAAAAATCTGCCTCAACAGCCCATTACCTGAGCATTCGATATGACCCAGAGCGCCGCGACCATCCTGATTATCGATGACGACGTCCATGTCCGGGACCTGCTGGAGGTGCTCTTGCAGAACCAGGGTTATCGGACACTGACGGCGGAATCAGGCGAGTTGGCGCTGGCCATGATCAAACGACAGGCACCCGACCTGATCCTGCTGGACATCATGATGCCGGGCATGGACGGCTATGAGGTCGCCAGCCAGATCAAGGCCGAAAAGGGCACCGCCAATATACCGATCATCATGCTCTCGGCACTCGACGACCAGAGTTCCCGCCTGTCGGGGCTGGAGGCCGGGGCCGAGGAATACCTCAACAAGCCTGTGGACAGCGCCGAACTGTGGCTGCGCGTGCGTAATCTGCTGCGCCTCAAGGCGTTCGGCGACTACCTGAAGAGCCACAGCCTGATCCTCGAAGATCAATTGCAGCAACGGACCATCGATCTTGAGCGTTTTCGCACGGTGATGGACGCCTCCGAAGACGCGATCTTCCTGATCAACCGCAACACCATGAGCCTGATCGAATTCAACCGCCGGGCCTGCCAGTTGCTGGGGTATACCGCCGAGGAGCTGTCGCACAAGACGCCTGCCGAACTGGGCGAAACATCCATGGAGCAGCTTGAGGTCGTGTACGACCAGATCATTGCCGGTAAAGGCCCCAGCGAACCTCTGGAAACCCAGATTCGCGACAAGAGCGGCCGGGATGTCGAGGTCGAAATCCATCGCCAGGCTTACCGCACCGGCGAGGACTGGGTCATCGTCGGCATCGTGCGCGACATCACCCGGCGCAAGGAAAGCGACCAACGCCTGCTGACCATGGCTCACTACGACACGCTGACCGGCCTGCCCAACCGCGACCTGTTTTTTACCAGCCTGCAAATGGGCATGACCCAGGCGGCCATCAGTCGCTGGAAGCTGGCGGCCTTGACGGTCGATATCGACGGTTTCAAGAACATCAACGAAACCTGGGGGCATGTGCTGGGCGATGAGGTGCTGCTGGAAGTCAGCCGCCGACTGTCGAACTGCCTGAATGCCAGCGACACCCTTGGCCGCGTGGACGGCGATCAGTTCGCCCTGATTCTGATGCTTCGTCCCGGCCAGGCGGATACCCGGCAAACGCTCGAGCGCATCCGCAACGCATTGCGAGCGCCCTTCCGCATAGAAGGCCAGAGCCTGGTCATGACCGCCAGCATCGGTATTGCGCTGTACCCGGAGGATGGCGAAGACTCACGCGAGCTGATCAGACATGCCTACACCGCCATGAACAGCGCCCGAAAGATCGGCCCGGACAACTACCGGTTCTACACGCCGCAGATGAACGCCGACGTTTCGGCACGCCTGGACCTGGAGGCCGCGCTGCGCGAAGCGGTGCGTAACCAGGCCTTCGAAATCGTCTACCAGCCCAAGCTGGACCTGAACAACGACCGTATCTGCGGACTTGAGGCACTGTTGCGCTGGCCACGCCCTGGCCACCCAGGCGTTTCGCCTGCTGTATTCGTTCCCGTGCTGGAAAGCCTCGGCCTGATCGGTGAAGTCGGCAACTGGGTCGTCGACAGCGTCTGCGCCCAGATCGCGCGCTGGCAGCGCTCCGGGTTGGGATTGTTTCAGGTAGCGGTCAACATTTCCGGGCAACAGATTTCCAGCAGCAGCCTGGTGGCCGACATCCGTCAGGCACTCGAAAAACATAATGTTGCGCCGCAGTGGCTCGAGGTCGAACTGACAGAAAGTTCGTTGATGGAAAATACCGCGCACACCATCGCCACCTTGGGAGCGCTGCGGGCCAATCGCGTGAGTATTTCCATCGACGATTTCGGCACCGGCTATTCAAGTCTGGCGTACCTGCGCCGATTCCCTATCGACAAGCTTAAAATCGACATCGCGTTCATTCGCGAAGTGACCAGCAACCCGCAGGATGCGGCCATCGCCAGAGCCATCATCGAGCTGGCTCACAGCCTCGACCTGCAGGTGATCGCCGAGGGTGTGGAAACCCCTGAGCAACTGGCGTTCCTTCGTGAAAACCACTGCGATCAAATTCAGGGCTATCTGATCAGCAAGCCGCTGCCGCTTGACGAGCTCGAAACATTTTTGCGCTCACCGGAAAGCCGCGCCGGATAAGCCAGTGTCATCGGCACACGCTGTGCCGATCATGCCATTTTTCAAGGAGTTCGCTGCATGCGCTGTTTGCCGGCTGTACTTGTAGGGATGCTAAGTGTGGCGGGCCTGGCTCAGGCGCAAACGCCCAGCGATGCGGGGTTGATCGAGGACAACGCAACAGCCGGTACATCCGCCTCGTCCAATGACGCCAGGGGCGTACTGCGGGCGACCAATCAAGCGGTTCTTGCCAGCGAACTGTCGGGCCGCATCGTTGATCTTCCTTTCCAGGAAGGCGAGTCGTTCAACAAGGGCGACACACTTGCCCGCTTCGACTGTTCGGCCTATCAGGCACAACTCAATGCAGCCCAGGCAGCCAGTCGCGGGGCCAGTGAGGAACTTGCCCACAACCGGCAACTGGCAGCGCTCAACTCGGTGGGCCGTTTCGAGGTGGCTCGCGCAGAGGCCAGGCTCTCCGAAACCCAGGCGCAGTCCGGCGTCTATCAGGTACAGATCAAGCGTTGCAGCGTGGTTGCGCCATACGACGGACAAGTCGTGGAGCGCAAGGTCAAGCGGTACGAGAGTGTTGCAGCTGGTACACCGATGCTCGAAATCGTCGATAACCGCACGCTGGAAATCCACCTGCTGGTGCCCTCGCGCTGGATGAGCAGACTCAAGCCCGGACAAACCTTCAGTTTCGTTCCCGACGAGACGGGCCAGCCGCTGACCGCCACCATCAAGCGCCTGGGTGCGCGCATCGATGAAGGCAGCCAGACATTGCTGCTCATCGCCAGCCTGCCCAAGGCCGAGGGTCTGCTGGGAGGCATGAGCGGCACAGCACATTTTGCGGAGCTCAAGTGAACGCCTCTGCACAGGGCGCGATTGAAAGGGTTTTCGCGCAGTTTCTCGACCTTGAACGGCTGACCCGCGCCGCGCCCACCACCGAGCAACTGGCCTACAGCCTGGTCAACGATAGCCAGGGGCTGTTCGGCTACCGTCATGCGGCGCTGATAATTGCCGGTAAGGTGCGCGCGGTGACGGGTGTCAGCGTCATTGAGCCGAATGCGCCGTTTGTGGCCTTCGTCGAGCATGCGGTCGGCCAACTGCTCAAACTCGAGCAGGTCAAACCCGCCCGCGTCGTGCACATGGACTCGCTGAGCGCTTCGGTACGCGACGACTGGAACAGTCTGTCGGCACCGCATGTTTTCTGGCTGCCGCTACAGGATCGCAAAGGTGATGTCTTTGGCGGCCTGTGGCTGGCCCGCGACACACCCTGGGCTCCGGCAGAGCAAGTCCTGCTGGCACAACTGGGCGATACCTGCAGCCATGCATGGCTCGCCCTGCAACCCGGTAAACCTTGGCGCTTGCGGTTCAATCGTAAACGTCAGGCTCTGTTGGCGATGCTGGCATTGCTGTGCCTGCTGATTCCGGTGCGTCAGTCGGTGCTGGCACCGGCCGAGGTCGTACCGCTGGGCGGGCGGGTAGTGGCCGCACCGCTGGACGGTGTGGTGGCCGAGTTTCTGGTCAAGCCCAACCAGATCGTCAAGACCGGTGATTTGCTGCTGCGCTTCGAGAACACCACCCTCAAGGCTCAGGCCGACGTGGCCGAGCGTGCGTTGGGCGTTGCCGAAGCAGAACTGAAAGCCAATTCGCAACGCTCTTTCGCTGACGCCGAATCCAGTTCGCGAATCGACCTGCTGGCAGCCCGCGTCGAACAGAAGCGTGCCGAACGCGACTACGCTCGCGAACTGTTGAAACGCAGTGAAGTACGCGCCGAGCGCGACGGTATCGCGGTGTTTGCCGATGCCCAGCGCTGGCTTGGCAAACCCGTGCAGACCGGTGAACGGCTGCTGGAAATTGCCGACCCGAGCCAGGCTGAGCTGCGTATCGAACTGGCGGTTGGCGACGCCATCGCACTGCAACCGGATGCAGAAATCGCGCTGTTTCTGGACAGCGACCCGCTGCAACGTCACGCCGCTCGACTGGAGCGGGCGGCGTACGAGGCGCAAGCCACCCCTGGCGGGCAGTTGGCGTACCGCCTGGATGCCAGCTTTCTCGACTCACCACCGCCTCGAATCGGTCTGCGCGGCACCGCCAAGGTATTCGGTGACCGCGCGCCTCTGGCGCTTTACCTGCTGCGCCGCCCTCTTGCCGGTCTGCGTCAGAGTGTAGGCCTGTAATGAGCCTGCCCAGCCTGCGCGCCGACCTGCAGCTCACACCTGCCGCCCCGGACCTCGACGGCTCACCACGCTGGACCCTGGCCGATCCGGTCCGCGGTCGCTATTTCAAGCTGGGCACTCAGGCCATTCGCCTGTTGCGCCATTGGGCACTGGGCGACGCCTCGCGGGTGCTCCAGGCTGCCAATCGCGAACCGGGCCTGCCACTGGGCAACACCGAGGTGGACGAGCTGCTGCGCTTTTTGCGCGGGCATGACTTGATCGCGGCACAAGACCCGGAACAACGCGCCAGCTACGCCGGCAAGGCAGCGGCGTCGCGCCATGGGCTGTGGCAGATGCTCTTGCATCAATACCTGTTTTTCCGCATCCCGCTCTGGCGTCCGGACGCTTTTCTCAACCGGGCCTGGCCGTGGCTGGCGCGCTACGGTTCAAGGCTGCTGCGCTATGGGCTGCCACTCACGCTGGGGTTGGGAATTTTTCTGGTAGCCCGCGACTGGCAGCGGTTTGTCGGCACGTTCCCGCACTTGTTCAGCCTCGGCGGCGCCCTGGCGTTCGGCGTTGCACTGTTTTTTGCCAAGCTCTGTCATGAATTCGGACATGCCTTCATGGCCAAGCGTGCCGGATGCCGGGTGCAGAGCATGGGTGTAGCGTTCATGGTTCTGTTGCCCTTGTTCTACACCGATGTCAGCGATGCCTGGCGGGTCAATGATCGACGCGCCCGCCTGCTGATCGGCGCGGGCGGCGTGCTGGCAGAAATGCTGCTGGCGTGCGTCGCCCTGCTGGCCTGGTCGCTGCTGCCCGATGGTCCGGCACGCACCGCAGCGTTCATGCTGGCCAGCGCCACGTGGCTGACCACGGTCATGGTCAACCTCAATCCATTCATGCGCTTTGACGGCTACTTTTTGATCAGCGACTTTTGGGAAGTCGACAACCTTCAGGGGCGGGCCTTTGCGCTGTGTCGCTGGCGGCTGCGCGAGGCACTGTTCGGTTACGGTCTGCCTGCGCCCGAGCCCTGGTCACCGGCCATGCAGCGTCGTCTGCTGTGGTGGGGCTATCTGTCCTGGCTATGGCGTGCCGCATTGTTTTTCGGTATCGCGCTGGCGGTCTATCACCTGTTTTTCAAGTTGCTGGGGATTTTCCTGATGCTGGTGGAGCTGGGCTGGTTCATCTTCCTGCCGATTTTCAAGGAATGTCGCCACTGGTGGTCAAACCGTGAGCAGGCACAGGCGCCGCGTGTATTGCTCAGCGCAGCAGGCTTGCTGGCGCTTCTGTTACTGCTGAGCGTGCCGTGGCACAGCAGTGTCGAGCTGCCGGTGATGCTGGAGGCCGAAAGCGTGACCGCCATTCACGCCCCCGCCGCCGCCAGGGTCAGACAGCTCAACGTGCAGGACGGTCAGAAGGTCGAACAGGGCGCAGTGCTGATGGAGCTGGAGTCTCCGGATATCGACTCGCGGCAAAGCATCGTGCGCCGTGAAATCAATATTCTGCAGTTGCAGATGCGCCGCCAGGCCGGTCGTAGCGAAACGGCCGCCGATGCAGGCATTCTCGAGCAGCGCCTGGCCGAGGCGGTTGCCGAATATCGCGGTCTGGCAGCACGTCGCGAGCGCTTGGTGTTGCGCGCGCCAAAGGCCGGACAAGTGCGCGACCTGCTGCCGCAATTGAGCGTCGGTCGCTGGGTCTCGACCAAGGATCCCCTGTTGCGTATTGTCGAGAACGGCACGCGGATTCGTGGTTATGTGGCAGAAAATGCACTGTGGCGTATTACTCCCGGTGATCGTGGCCGCTTCATCGCCGACGACCCGATGCGCGAATCACTGGCCGTTGAATTGCTGGAGGTCGATGCCAACGGTGTGGCCTGGCTGGATCAGGAGGCGCTGAGCTCAGACCACCACGGACCGATTGCTGTGCGCCGTGACGAGAATCAACGCGCCGAGCCGGTCCAGGGTCAGTATGGTGTACGCCTCAAACTGGTAGACAACACCGCAGCACCCTCCCAGCCTCTGCGCGGAGTCGCCGTGCTGGACGGCCGCAGCGAATCCCTGCTGGGCGCAACCTGGCGCCGGCTCGCCGCATTGGGAGTGCGTGAAAGCGGGTTCTGAAGCTGACACATGGAAAGAGGACAGCAGACATGCAAAACAAGCCATTTGCCAACACCGATGGACTGGTCGTGCGGCCATCCAGAGAAACCGACGGTGCCTTTCTGCAGATGCTCTATCACTCGGCGCGTCCAGACCTGCAATTGGTCGACGGCGAACGCGATCAGGTGGAAGAGGTGATCGCTCAGCAGTTTCGTGTACAGGATCAGGGGCTGGGAGAGAACTTCCCCAATGCCATGCACTATGTCATTGAAAAGCTCGGAACACTCATCGGTGCGCTGGTCACGGATTTCGGCCATAACGAGATTCGCGTCCTGTATCTGGCATTCATGCCGGCCGCACGTGGCAAGGGTTATGGGCGCAAGGTCTTACAGGGCGTCCAGCAGGCCGCAGAACAGATCCGCTGCCCGGTAGCGACAGTGGTCTGGTCCAACAACCCCCACGCACGCCAGCAGTATCTGGCATTGGGGTTTCAGGTAGAGGAGCAGGATGTGGCAGCGGCAAGGCTGATCTGGTATCCAGGCCAGTCCGCTGCCTTTTGATCAATTGAAGCTGATGCAGTAATAAGCCATGTTCTCGTCGCGGCCCATGGCGGGAACGCGAGAGACGAAAACCCCCGTCAACAGCCCCAGTTCAGGCAGCTCGATAGCACAGGCGCCCTCGACAAACTCGCTGGGCTCCAGTGACTCGAGGGACACGTTGAACGGCATGCGTTGTTGCCGGGCAGCTCGTGCCTGTGGTTTTTCGGCCACCGAGGCGACATGCACAGGCAACCGGCTCCCGTTGCTTGTTTGCAGCAGGCAGGTAGTGCCCAGCAGATTCTGGAAGTGTTCGACCGTAACGTCCTGCAGCATGATGCATCTCCAGCATGAAAGAGTTGGAAGAGCCCGTCCCTGGGCTCGTATCAGTCAATCCCGCTGAGGGAAATAACCCTGCAGCGCAATACTGAAGTTCACCACCAGGAACGGATTCATGCTGTCGAGAGGAAGGCTGCCACCCACGGCCTGCATGCTTCCGCTGATGGCCGTGCTGACGCCCTTCTGCACCACCGGTGCAGTGCCCACACTGGGCGAGAAGATATTGGCGGAGGTCGGGCCGGTAGTCGAAGCGCCGATAAAGGCATTGTCAGCGGTTGGCGCGATGGACGCTCCTGCCACTGCCGGACTGGCCAGGTTGATCGTGGTGGTCGCCGTCAACGCGCTCATCTGATGCACGTGCGACGGCATGTTGGCGATGGCCACAGTGACCTTTTCGACGCCCGAAGCTGTTCCGATCACCCTGCTGGTGAGATTGACCCCGGTCCCCTGATTGACCGGCACCCGGCCCTGCAGGTTGGGCAGCATGAAGCCCTGCGCGCCGTCACCACCATAAGTGACGCCCAACAGGCTGTACAAGGCCATGTACTGATTGATGCTCAATGTTTGTCCATTGCACTGCATCCAGCCACTGGGAGCAAATGGAAAGGCAAACGTCATGATCGAACCCATAAAAACTTCCATACAGCCTCATCCTTCTTCTGTGTCATGGGAAACTTCGATCCACCGGGGCACTGTCCCGCAGGTGGCAGGAAAGGAGCGTAGACGCAGTTTTCAGAGTGTGGATGTATTTGCAGGTCGTCTTTCAGCTATACATCCAGTGACATTTGCCTGGCAAAACCGAAAAGTTCACTACCGTTCATCTGATAGTCATCATCCTTCCCTTGAGGCAGGCCTGTTAAACCGCGGGTCCCGGAGCCATGCACGGCTTTTTCGCTGGCTTCCCTACTTAAGATCTGCACAATGATGTCGAACTACTAGCATACAAGTACATTTTTGTTACGCAGTTCTCACACTCAAGCAAGTCATTCTATGGGTGCATGGATGCAGAAATTCCATTTCATTGCAGGCTTGCCCAGATCGGGCTCCACACTGCTCTCAGCCATTCTTCTACAGAACCCGCGCTTCCATGCGGGCATGAGCAGCCCGGTCGGCTCATTGTTTTCCTGCATTCTGGGGCAATGCAGCGCTGGCAGTGAATTCTCTTCAGTGATCAGCACCGAGATGCGCCGCCGTTTGTTGCGCGGGATATTCGAGTCCTATTACGCCGACAAGGCCGACAAAGACGTGGTGTTCGATACAAACCGCGGCTGGTGCGCGCGCCTGCCTGCACTCATGGACCTGTTCCCGCAAGGCAAAGTGATCGCCTGCGTGCGCAATGTCGCCTGGGTGATGGACAGCATCGAACGCCTGTACCGCGCCAATCCTTTCGAAAACACTAAGCTGTTCAACGACGACGTCGAACGCAACACGGTTTACAGCAGGGTAGAGACGCTTGCGCAGCGCAACCGTCTGGTGGGTTTTGCCTGGGCCTCGCTCAAGGAAGCCTATTACGGAGAGCATGCCAGTTCGATTCTGCTGATCGATTACGACCTCCTGTCTCAGGCACCGGATCGCGTCATGCGGCTGGTCTACGACTTCATTGGCGAACCGTGGTTTGAACACGATTTCAATAACCTTGCCTATGACGCCCCGGAGTTCGATGAAGCGCTCGGCGTGTCCGGCCTGCACAAGGTCAAACCCCGCGTCGCGCTGGAGCCCAGGGCTACCATCCTGCCACCAGACTTGTTCGAGCAGTATTCAGCGTTGTCGTTCTGGAATGACGGGTCTGCCAGCGCAGCCAACGTCATCCGCATGAAATCAGACTCCGCCGTCAACTGACCGCGGTTTTATCACTCGTAACGTTCGATCTCTGGTGAGCAGCATGTGGTGGAACAAACAAAAGTCGCGGACTACAAAGCGGGCACCCTCGAGTGCAACCTCCCCCGTTTCGCCCATGATCATGTCTCTCGAACCGCGCATGCTGTTCGACGGTGCGGTCGCGGCGACGGTCGCTGAAGCGGCCCAGCCGGACAGCCAGCCAACGCCCGACGCATCGGCCAAGAGTGCCGAACAGGCCAGTAGCGCCAGTAAAGACACCCATGCGCAGAGCGGCGCCACGTCGGATGTACCCGTCAAACCGGCCGCCGTGCCCGGCAGTACGGTGGTATTCGTCGACTCCCGGGTCAAGGATTCGCAGGCTCTGCTGACTGGCGTTGCACCCGGCACTCAAGTGGTCGAACTGGACGCTACCAGGGATGGCCTGCAACAGGTTGCCGATTACCTGGAGTCCCATCAGGGCGTCAGTTCAGTGCAGATCATCGCACACGGCAACTCCGGTGATCTGTGGCTGGGCAACAGCTACGTTTCTGCCGACAACATTGCGCAACGCAGCGCACTGCTGGCCGAAATCGGCAATGACATGAACGCTGGCGGCGATATTCTGATTTACGCCTGCAACACTGCCGAAGGTGATCCGGGCCTGAGCTTCGTCGATTCTCTGGCCACCCTCACCGGCCGGGATGTTGCTGCGTCCACCAACCGTACCGGCGTGGGCGGCGACTGGGATCTGGAAATTGCCACCGGCAGCATCGAAAGCGTCAGCGCCCTGTCGCAACAGTCGATGGACGCCTACCAGTGGGGGCTGGCGACCTTCACCGTGACGTCTACCAGCAACACCGGCACAGGCAGCTTGCGCGAGGCGCTGACCAATGCCCAGAACGGCGATATCGTAACCTTCTCGACCGGCATGACCGTTGCACTGCAAAGCCAGCTGGTGGTCAGCAAGAACATCACCCTCGATGGCGACCTGAACAACGACGGCGTGGCCGACGTGACACTGGACGGTCAGAACAGAACCAGTGTCATCAGGGTCAATTCCGGGGTCACAGCCACACTCGATGGCGTGATCATTACCCGAGGCGTGGCCAGCACAGCGGGTGCGAGCAGCGGCGCGAGCATTGCGGCCTCTGATGCACTGGGCGGCGGCATCAACAACGCCGGCAACCTCACATTGCGCAACGTCACCGTCACTGCCAACTCGGCAGCGGGCGGTGGCGGTGGCGGTGGCGTCAACTCGCCAAACGTGGGCGGCGGCGGCGGCGGTGGCGGCGGCATTGGCGGGCAGAACGGTGCTGCGGGTGGCAGTGCCGGCACCTACACATCCACCGCCCCGTCAGCCAATACCGGCGGCAACGGGGCATCGTTCAGCACTGCTTATCTGGCAGGCCAGGGCGGTAATTCAAGCGGCGGCGGCGCAGGGGGAAACGGCACGCCTGTCGGCTACACCAACGGCGGTGCGGGCGGCACCGCGACCAGCGGCGTTCGGACCATCGGCGGCGGTGGCGGCGGCTCGGGCTTTGACGCCAATGGCGGCAGAGGCGGATCAGCCGTCGGCGGCATTTACAACGCCTCGACCGGCACTCTGGCGATCATCGGCACCTCGACCATCAGCAGCAATATCGGGGCCGGCGGTGGCGGTGGTGGCGGCGGCACGATTGGTGGCAACGGTGGCCGTGGTATCGGCGCGATCTGGAACAAAGGCACGGTCAACATCACGTCCAGCAACAACTCGGCGATGACCGGCAACGTCGGCGGCAGCGGCGCAGGCGGCCAGGGAAACGGCAGTACGGGCAGCGCCAACGGCACATCACCCACTGCCGTCAATAACATCCTCAACGATGGCGGCACGCTGAACATTGCCTATACCGCGGATACAACTGCGCCGACGGGCTCCAGCATCGTGATTGCCAACACATCCTTGAGTTCGGGTGGCACGTCGCTGGTCACGTTCACGTTCAGTGAGCCGGTCTTCGGCCTGGAAATCTCCGAGATCACCGTGCCCAACGGTACGTTGAGCAACCTGGTGACCACCAACAACATTACCTGGACAGCCACTCTCACGGCCTCCGGCAATATTTCCGACAGTTCCAATGCGATCAGCCTGCCGTTAACGGCGGTGCAGGACTCTGCCGGCAATATCGGTACCGGAACCGTGACCTCCAACAACTACGCAGTCTCCGATACCGTGCCGCCGACAGCGACCGTCGTGGTGGCGGACACCGCACTCGCTGCAGGCGAAACGTCACTGGTCACCATTACCTTCAGTGAAGTGGTCGCCGGCTTCGACAATACCGACCTCACGGTGGCAAACGGCACATTGACCGCTGTCAGCAGCAGTGATGGCGGCAAGACCTGGACCGCGACGCTGACGCCGACCGCCGACCTTACCAGCACCGTCAACCAGATCAGCCTCAACCGGGCAGGTGTACAAGATCTGTCCGGGAACACCGGATCAGGTGTCGCCACATCCAACAACTACGCCATCGACACCGCACGTCCGACCGCAAGCGTCGTGCTCACCGACAGCGCCCTGAGCATTGGTGAAACCTCACAAGTGACCATCACCTTCAGTGAGGCAGTGACCGGTTTCACCAACGCCGACCTGACCATCGTCAATGGCACGCTGAGCACTCTGACCACGAGCAACAACATCGTCTGGACGGCGACGTTCACACCGACCAATAACATCACCGACAGCACCAATGTGATTACTCTGGCCAACACAGGTGTCAGCGATGCGGCGGGCAATACGGGCTCGGGGACCACAAACTCGAACAACTACGCCATCGATACACAGCGCCCGACCGTGAGCATTCTGGTGGCAGACGCCAGCCTCACGGCTGACGAAACATCACTGGTAACCATTACATTCAGCGAAGCCGTCAGCGGGTTTACCAATGCCGACCTGACAGTGCCCAATGGCACCTTGAGCACCGTCACCAGCAGCGACGGCGGCATCACCTGGACCGCGACCTACACGCCGAACAACAATGTCAATGACACCACCAACCTGATCAGCCTGAGCAACACGGGTGTAGCGGACCTGGCTGGCAACGCCGGGGCCGGGACGAGCAACTCGGGCAACTTTACCATCGACACCGTGCGCCCGAGCGCCACAGTGGTCGTCGACGACAGCGCCCTTTCCGCCGGCGAGACCTCTCTGGTCAGCATCACCTTCAGCGAAGCCGTGACCGGGTTCACCAATGCCGACCTGACCATTGCCAATGGCACCTTGAGCGCGGTGAGCAGCAGTAACGGCGGCATCACCTGGACCGCAACCCTCACACCAGGCGCAAACGTAACCGACACCACCAACCTGATCACGCTGGATACAAGGGGTGTTGCCAACGCTTCCGGTAACGCAGGCACAGGCACGATCAACTCCAACAATTACGCCATCGACACCCAGCGGCCTACCGCCAGCATCGTGGTGGCAGACAACGCTCTGTACATAGCTGAAACCTCGCTGGTGACCATCACCTTCAACGAAGCGGTCAGCGGTTTCACCAATGCTGATCTGAATATCAGCAATGGCACCCTGAGCGCGGTCAGCAGCAGCGATGGCGGTATCACCTGGACCGCAACCCTGACGCCGACAACAGGGATTACCAGCAACAGCAATTCGGTGATTCTGAACAACGGCGGTGTGGCCGATCTGGCGGGTAACGCAGGCAGCGGTCTGAGCACCTCGAACAACTACGCCATCGACACAGCGCGCCCGACAGCCAGTATCTCGATGTCGGACAGCGCCCTGACCGGCGGTGAAACCTCACTGGTGACGGTCACGTTCAGCGAAGCCGTGAGCGGTTTTACCAACGCCGACCTGACGGTGCCGAACGGCACGCTGAGCGCGGTCAGCAGCATCGACGGCGGCGTCACCTGGACCGCGACCTACACGCCGAATGCCAATGTGGCCGATACCACCAACATCATCACTCTGGCCAACACAGGCGTAGCCGATCTGGCAGGAAATATCGGCAGCGGCACGACCGATTCCGGCAATTTCACCATTGCCACACAGCAGCCGACCGCCACCGTCGTGGTCGCCGACAGCGCCCTGACGGTGGGGGAAACCTCGCTGGTGACCATCACCTTCAGCGAAGCAGTCAGCGGCTTCAACAATGCCGACCTGACGGTCGAGAACGGCACATTGAGCGCAGTCAGCAGCAGCGATGGCGGCATCACCTGGACCGCGACCTTCACGCCGACGACCAATGTCACCGACGCGAGCAACCTGATCACGCTGGACAACACCGGGTTTGCCAACGGCTCTGGCGTTACCGGCACCGGCACCACCGCGTCGAACAACTACGCCATCGACACCCTGCGCCCGACTGCGGCCATTGTAATCGCCGACAGTACGCTGAGCATCGGTGAAACCTCGCTGGTGACCATTACTTTCAGCGAAGCGGTCAGTGGCTTCAGCAACGCCGATCTGGTGGTGGCCAACGGTACGTTGAGCGCGCTGAGCAGCAGCGACGGAGGCCTCACGTGGACAGCCACGCTGACCCCATCGGTTGGCACTACCGACAGCAGCAATCTGGTGACCCTGAACAACGCTGGCGTCACCGATCTGGCGGGTAATGCAGGAACCGGTCTGACACCTTCCAATAATTACGCCATCGACACAGTACGTCCGACTGCCAGCATTGTGATGGCCGACAACGCACTGTCAGTGGGTGAGACCTCCCTGGTGACCATCACCTTCAGTGAGGCCGTCGGCGGTTTCGACAACAGCGACCTGAGCGTTGCCAATGGCACCTTGAGCGCCGTCAGCAGCAGTGATGGCGGTGTCACCTGGACGGCAACCTTCACGCCAGCCATCAACATCGCCGACAGCACCAACCTGATCACGCTGAACAACGCTGGCATAGCCGACCTGGCCGGCAATACCGGAAGCGGCGTAACCAACTCAAATAATTACAGCATCGACACCTTTCAGCCGACCGCCACCATTGTGGTCGCCGACAGCGCCCTGTCGGTTGGTGAAACCTCGCTGGTGACCATCACCTTCAGCGAAGCGGTCAGTGGCTTCAACAATGCCGACCTGACAGTCGAGAACGGCACATTGAGCGCAGTCAGCAGCAGCGATGGCGGCATCACCTGGACGGCGACCTTCACACCGACGGCCAATGTCACCGACGCGAGCAACCTGATCACCCTGGATAACACCGGGTTTGCCAATGCCTCGGGCAACCCCGGCAGCGGCATTACCTCCTCCAACAACTACGCCATCGATACCCTGCGCCCTGCTGCGAACATCGTGATCGCCGACAATACGCTGACCATCGGTGAAACCTCGCTGGTTACCATTACCTTCGGCGAAGCAGTCAGTGGCTTCAGCAACGCCGATCTGGTGGTGGCCAACGGTACGTTGAGCGCGCTGAGCAGCAGCGACGGTGGCATCACATGGACAGCCACGCTGACGCCATCGGTCGGCACTACCGACAGCAGCAATCTGGTGACCCTGAACAACGCAGGCGTCACCGATCTGGCGGGTAATGCGGGAACCGGCCTGACACTCTCCAATAATTACGCCATCGACACAGCACGTCCGACTGCCAGCATCGTGGTGGCCGACAACGCACTGTCAGTGGGTGAAACCTCGCTGGTGACCATCACCTTCAGTGAGGCCGTCAGCGGCTTCGACAACAGCGACCTGAGCGTTGCCAATGGCACTTTGAGCGCCGTCAGCAGCAATGATGGCGGTGTCACCTGGACGGCAACCTTCACGCCAGCCATCAACATCGCCGACGGCACCAACCTGATCGCGCTGAACAACACTGGCGTAGCCGACCTGGCTGGCAATACCGGAGGCGGCGTAACCAACTCCAATAATTACAGCATCGCCACCCTTCAGCCGACCGCCACCATTGTGGTCGCCGACAGCGCGCTGTCGGTCGGTGAAACCTCGCCGGTGACTATCACCTTCAGCGAAGCGGTAAGCGGCTTCAACAATGCCGACCTCAGCGTGGCCAACGGTACCTTGAGTGCGGTTTCCAGCAACGATGGCGGCATCACCTGGACCGCGACCTTTACGCCAGCGGCGAATGTGACTGATGCGACCAACCTGATCACACTGGACAATACGGGCGTCAGCAATGCGTCGGGCAACACAGGCGGCGGCACCACGGCCTCGAACAATTACACCATCGACACTCAGCGCCCGACTGCGACCATAACGGTCGCCAACCCGAGTCTGGCCATCGGTCAGACCTCAGTGGTGACCTTCGCCTTCAGCGAGCGCGTGACCAATTTCGACCTGTCGGACATCAGCGTGGGCAATGGCACCCTCTCCAATCTGACCAGCGATGACGGCGGGCGCACCTGGACCGCGACCCTGACGCCGGACACCAATGTCACCGCACTCAACAACTTCATCGTTCTGGACAGTGGCACGGTGAATGATCTGGCAGGCAATGCTGGCGCGACAATAGCGCTCTCCAGTAATTACACCATCGATAATCAGCGCCCGACGGCGAATATCTCTATTGCCAACCCGAACCTGGCGACGGGCCAGACCTCAGTGGTGACGTTTGCCTTCAGCGAGCCGGTCACCAACTTCACGCTGTCGGACATCAGCGTTGCCAACGGCACGCTGTCCAGTCTGGCCAGCAGCGATGGCGGGGCCACCTGGACCGCGACCCTGACACCGACAGCGAACGTGACTGACCCGAGCAATTTCATCGTGCTGGACAGCAGCAACGTGAGTGACCGGGCCGGCAATGCAGGCACAGGCATCGCGCTGTCTGCCAACTACAGCATCACCACGACATCGCTGGCGGGCGACCCGCAGTTCCGGGTCGATGCACCGGCGCCGCTGATCAGCACGGCAAATCTGTCACTTCAACCGGCACTGTTCAGCCTGCCTACCGGCAACCTGGGATCGCCGTTGAGCTTCTCGCCGTTGTTCGAACAGCGCACCACGGGGGGTGATCTGCCGCCTGTGGGCAATATTTTCATTACCAATCGTGCCCTGGCACCGAGCTTCATCGCTCAGGTCTTCGACTCGAACAGTGTCGGGGGCCCGGGGTCCGGGTTCATAGGTTTCGGCAGCGGAGAAGGCAGCGTATTCGGCACCAGTACGCTGTCGACCCTGTTTTCACGTGAAACAGCTACCGGTACTTCGACGACAGCAGCGTTCGAAGGCGCAGGCAGCAATAGCTTGCAAGATTCGTCGCAGAGCATCCAGGCAGGTTTCGGTGCACTGACCCTGGGTCAGCAGTTGCAACAGATCACTGATAACGAGCAAGAAAAACTGCGCGAACTGGCATGGGCTTTAGGGGAAGTCGGTGTGAGTCAAGCGCAAGCCTGAAACAGAGTTTGAGTCATGCGCCGTCCCTGTACGGCGCTCATAAAAAAAGAATGCGGTAGCAAGGGGCGGTCGGAGCATGAAAAGAAGTCATACGTTGTTCAGCATCAGCCTGCTGGCGCTGGTAGTGAGTGGTTGCGCTGTCACCAGCCAGCCGATCGACCGGAGCGTCAGCGAGCAGCGCGCTAAAAGTGACCTGCAACTGATGTACCGGGATCAGGAGCCATTGAACGGCGCCTTGACCCTGCACCAGGCCATGGCCCGCGCGGTGAAGTACAACCTTGAGGCGCGTCTGAAAATCATGGAGGAGGCCCTGGCCAAGCGCCAGTTGGACCTCGCCAGCTTCGACATGCTGCCGCGCATGGCACTCTCCGCCGGCTATGCAGGGCGCAGCAACGTCAGCGCGTCGAGCAGCGAAAGTGTCGAGACCGGAACCCAGTCCCTCGAACCTTCGACTTCGCAAGACCGCAGCCGCCGGGTCGCTGACCTGACCATGGTATGGAACGTGCTCGACTTCGGCGTCAGCTACATCAGCGCCAAACAACAAGGCGACCAGCGCCTGATCGTTCAGGAACGGCGTCGCAAGGTGGTCAACACCATCGTTCAGGACGTGCGCTCGGCCTACTGGCGCGCCGTAGCTGCCGAACGCATGCTCACGCAGATCGACAGCCTGATGGCGCGGGTCGAGAAAGCCCAGGCCAACAGCCAGAAAATGAGCGAGCAGCGTGTGGGTGATCCGGTGCAGGCACTGGGTTACCAGCGCTCGCTGATCCAGGCGACGCGTCAGCTGGAAGAGCAGCGCAAGGCGCTCTCGCTGGCCAAGACCGAACTGGCGACCCTGATCAACCTGCCGTTGGGCACGGATTTGAAGCTGGCCACGCCGGACGACTACTCGATCCCGGAACTCAAGGTCGACATGGCACGCCTGGAAACCGAAGCGCTGGCCAGCCGCCCCGAACTGCGCGAGCAGGATTATCAGACCCGCATCAGCTCGGCCGAAACCCGCAAGGCCATGTTGCGCATGCTGCCGGGCCTGGAGTTCTCGGCAGGAGGCCATTACGACAGCAACTCGTTTCTGGTCAACGACAAATGGGCTGACCTGGGCGTAAAAGTCACCTGGAACCTGTTCAACGTGCTGTCGGCACCTGCCGCCATTGACGCAGCCAAGGCTGGCGAAGAAGTTGCTGCCGCACGCCGCCAGGCGATGTCCATCGCAGTGCTGGCCCAGCTTTATGTAGCCAATGCCAACTACAACGAAGCCTTGCGCCAGTTCAAGACAAGCCAGCAGTTGTCGAACATCGACAGCCAGATTGTCGGCCAGCTGCGCAACCGTTACCAGGCTGCCAGCCTGGGCGAACTGGACTTGATTCAGGGCGAACTAAACACCCTGCAAGCCGACTTGCGGCGTGACCTGGCGTATGCCGACCTGCGTAACGCTTATGGCCAGATCTTCGCCAGCGCGGGACTTGATCCGCTGCCACAGGAACTTCCTTCGACCAAAGTACAGGCCATTGCTGTTGCACTGGGTGCGCGCGAGTCCCAATGGGAAGCAGGAAATATTTCGGTAGCCGCTACCACGCCCAAGCCGTAAACCGCTCTATGAACACCATTCAGCCAGTGCTCATGCGCTGGCTGAATGCGACGACACTCCTGCCGAAACGAAATCGTTCCACTGTAACGTTTTCACTCCAAAGCACTCCACTCCGCGCGTATCAAGGCCTTGATCAGACACACATTTTCAAATGGCTGAACAGTGTATCGATTTCGCTACAGCCAGAATCGGCACGTTCGCGTAAAAAACTGTTAAACCACTGATTTAAATAGATAAATAAAACATGGCC
This sequence comes from Pseudomonas sp. PvP027, assembly GCF_017833005.1. Taxonomy (NCBI): domain Bacteria; kingdom Pseudomonadati; phylum Pseudomonadota; class Gammaproteobacteria; order Pseudomonadales; family Pseudomonadaceae; genus Pseudomonas; species Pseudomonas sp. PvP027. The sequence continues at coordinate 2,111,370 of NZ_JAFIBK010000001.1, forward strand.
GCTAAATTGCTAAGTCATGACTCATATTGCTCGCGTGCTGCGCGAGCCCTGTTCTCCGAGGAGTTTGTATGAGCGAGTTGCGATTCACCGTTGACCATGAATGGCTGCGTGCCGAAACCGACGGCAGCGTGACGGTCGGCATTACGCCCTACGCGCAGGAGTCGCTGGGCGATGTGGTCTTCGTGCAGCTCCCGGAATTACAGGCCTACACTCAACACGCTGAAGTGTCGGTGGTGGAATCGGTGAAAGCCGCCAGCAGCATCAACATGCCGTTGGACGGTGAAGTCGTCGAGGTCAATTCCGCCCTCGACGCCACGCCGGAGCTGGTCAATGGAGATGCCCTTGGTGCGGGCTGGTTCTTTCGCTTCATCCCACAAGACGCCAACGCCATTCACGGCCTGCTGGATCAGGACGCCTATGACCGTCTGATCAAAGCCAACGCCGAAGCCTGAGGAGCACGCCATGACTGACCGTATTGAACTGACCACTGCCAACGAATTCATCGCCCGCCACATCGGCCCGCGCGCGGCCGACGAACAGGCCATGCTGCAAACGCTGGGTTTCGATTCCATTGAAGCGCTGAGCGACAGCGTCATTCCGGAAAGCATCAAGGGCACCAGCGTTCTGAACCTGCCTGCCGGGCAGAGCGAAGCCGATGCGCTGGCGTCGATCAAGGCCATCGCCAGCAAGAACCAGTTGTTCAAGACCTACATCGGCCAGGGTTACTACAACACCCACACGCCAGCACCGATCCTGCGCAACCTGCTGGAAAACCCGGCCTGGTACACCGCCTACACGCCTTATCAGCCAGAGATTTCCCAGGGCCGCCTGGAGTCACTGCTCAATTTCCAGACACTGATCAGCGACCTCACCGGCCTGCCGATTGCCAATGCCTCTCTGCTCGACGAAGCCACCGCGGCCGCCGAAGCAATGACCTTTTGCAAACGCTTGAGCAAAAACAAGGCTAGCCAGCAGTTTTTCGCGTCCAGCCACTGCCACCCGCAGACCCTGGATGTGTTGCGTACCCGCGCCGAGCCATTGGGCATCACCGTGGTCGTGGCCGATGAGCACGAGCTGGAGGATGTCAGCGATTACTTCGGCGCGCTGCTGCAATACCCGGCCAGCAATGGCGATGTGTTCGATTACCGCGAGCTGGTCGAGCGCTTCCACGCGGCCAACGCCCTGGTCGCCGTGGCTGCCGACCTGCTGGCCCTTACCCTGCTGACCCCGCCAGGCGAGTTCGGCGCTGACGTGGCGATCGGTAGCGCCCAGCGCTTCGGGGTGCCGCTGGGCTTCGGTGGCCCGCATGCGGCCTACTTCTCGACCCGCGATGCGTTCAAGCGTGACATGCCAGGCCGTCTGGTCGGCGTGTCGGTGGACCGTCACGGCAAGCAGGCCCTGCGCCTGGCCATGCAGACCCGCGAACAGCATATTCGTCGCGAGAAGGCCACCAGCAACATCTGCACCGCACAGGTGCTGCTGGCCAACATCGCCAGCATGTACGCCGTCTACCATGGTCCGCGCGGCCTGACACAGATCGCCAATCGCGTTCACCAACTGACCGCGATTCTTGCCGAAGGTCTGAGCACGCTGGGCCTGAAGGCCGAGCAGGCATTTTTCTTCGACAGCCTGACCTTGCACACCGGGGACAGGACCGCTGCACTGCACGCTGCCGCCCGCGCCAGGCACATCAATCTGCGCGAAATCGATGACCAGCGTCTGGGCCTGTCCCTGGACGAGACCACCTCGCAGTCGGCAGTCGAAACCCTGTGGGCAATCTTCGCCGGCGAAGGCCAGAGCCTGCCGGACTTCGCCGCGCTGGCAGACAGCGTGCAGTCACGCCTGCCGGCCGGGCTGCTGCGTCAGTCGGCGATCCTCAGTCACCCGGTGTTCAACCGCTACCACTCGGAAACCGAGCTGATGCGCTACCTGCGCAAGCTGGCCGACAAGGACCTGGCGCTGGATCGCACCATGATTCCGCTGGGCTCGTGCACCATGAAGCTCAATGCCGCCAGCGAAATGATCCCGGTGACCTGGGCCGAGTTCGGCAACCTGCACCCTTTTGCCCCGGCCGAGCAAAGCGCCGGTTATCAGCAACTGACCGATGAGCTGGAGGCCATGCTCTGTGCGGCCACCGGTTACGACGCGATCTCGCTGCAGCCGAACGCCGGCTCGCAGGGCGAATACGCCGGACTGCTGGCTATCCGCGCCTACCACCAGAGCCGTGGCGACGAACATCGCGACATCTGCCTGATCCCTTCTTCGGCGCACGGTACCAACCCGGCGACCGCCAACATGGCCGGTATGCGCGTCGTGGTGACTGCCTGCGATGCACGCGGCAACGTCGACATCGAAGACCTGCGCGCCAAGGCCACTCAGCATCGTGACCAGTTGGCGGCGATCATGATCACCTACCCGTCGACCCACGGCGTGTTCGAAGAAGGCATTCGCGAAATCTGCGGCATCGTTCATGACAACGGTGGCCAGGTCTACATCGATGGCGCAAACATGAACGCCATGGTCGGTCTCTGCGCACCGGGCAAGTTCGGCGGCGACGTATCCCACCTCAACCTGCACAAGACCTTCTGCATCCCCCACGGCGGTGGCGGCCCGGGCGTTGGCCCGATCGGCGTGAAATCCCATCTCGCCCCTTTCATGCCCGGCCATGCCCGCATGGAGCGCAAGGAAGGCGCAGTCTGCGCAGCACCATTCGGCAGCGCCAGCATTCTGCCCATTACCTGGATGTACATCCGCATGATGGGCGGTGAAGGCCTGAAACGCGCTTCGCAGCTGGCGATTCTCAATGCCAACTACATCTCGCGCCGTCTGGAGGAGCATTACCCGGTGCTCTACACCGGCAGCAACGGCCTGGTCGCGCACGAGTGCATCCTCGACCTGCGCCCGATCAAGGACAGCAGCGGCATCAGCGTAGACGACGTGGCCAAGCGCCTGATCGACTTCGGTTTCCATGCCCCGACCATGTCGTTCCCGGTCGCCGGGACCTTGATGATCGAGCCGACCGAAAGTGAGTCCAGAGAAGAACTGGACCGCTTCTGCGACGCCATGATCAAGATCCGCGAAGAAATCCGCGCGGTTGAAAACGGCAGCCTGGACAAGGATGACAACCCGCTGAAAAACGCGCCGCACACCGCTGCCGAAATCGTCGGCCAGTGGAGCCATCCTTACAGCCGCGAACAGGCGGTGTACCCGGTCGATTCGCTGATCGAGAACAAGTACTGGCCTCCGGTCGGTCGTGTCGACAATGTCTTCGGCGACCGCAACCTGGTCTGCGCCTGCCCGTCCATCGAGAACTATCAGGAAGCGTGACAGCCCCTGCCTGGCACTGCCTGATCGCGCTGCGCGAACAGGGAGTGCCATCGGTACGGCCCGCTCAACAAGGAATCGAACATGTCCACAGAATCACTGCTGACCACTCCCCTGCACGCGCTGCACCGCGAACTCGGCGCAAAGATGGTGCCCTTCGCCGGTTACGACATGCCTGTTCAATACCCGGCTGGCGTAATGAAAGAGCACCTGCACACCCGCGCTCAGGCCGGTCTGTTCGATGTCTCGCACATGGGCCAGATTCGCCTTACCGGTGCAGACGCCGCCAAGGCGCTGGAAGCCCTGGTGCCGGTGGACATCATTGACCTGCCGGTCGGCATGCAGCGTTATGCGATGTTCACCGACGAGAACGGCGGCATTCTCGATGACCTGATGGTTGCCAATCTCGGCAACGACCAGTTGATGCTGGTGGTCAACGCAGCCTGCAAGGATCAGGACCTGGCGCACTTGTGCAAGCATATGGCCGGGCATTGCAAGATCGAACCACTGTTTGAAGAACGCGCCCTGCTCGCGCTGCAAGGGCCAGCCGCTGTGACCGTACTGGCACGCCTCGCCCCGGAAGTCGCCAAAATGACTTTCATGCAGTTCGCCGGCGTCACGCTGCTGGGTATCAAATGCTATGTCAGTCGCTCGGGCTATACCGGTGAAGACGGCTATGAAATTTCAGTGCCTGCCGAACAGGCTGAAGCCCTGGCGCGCCGCCTGCTGGAAGAACCGGAAGTTGCCCCGATCGGTCTGGGCGCACGTGACTCGCTGCGGCTGGAAGCCGGCCTGTGCCTGTACGGCCATGACATGGACACGCACAGCTCGCCGATCGAGGCCAGTCTGTTATGGGCCATTTCCAAAGTGCGCCGCGCCGACGGTGAGCGTGCAGGCGGCTTTCCGGGAGCCGAGCGAATCTTTGCCCAGCAGCAGAACGGTGTCAGCAGGAAGCGGGTCGGACTGCTCCCCCAAGAGCGCACGCCAGTGCGTGAAGGTACAGAGATCGTCGATGAACAAGGCACTGTTATCGGTACCGTGTGCAGTGGCGGTTTTGGCCCCTCTCTGGCCGGGCCGCTGGCCATGGGTTATCTGCATAACGATTACACCGCACTGAATACACCTGTGTGGGCAATGGTGCGCGGCAAGAGAGTCCCCATGCTCGTTGCAAAAATGCCTTTCGTTGCGCAACGTTACTTCCGCGGTTAAATAGCGGCGTCAAAAAAACAGCAACACTTCGGTGTTGCTGGAGCACTCTTCCCCTGCAGTGTTTCGGCAGTATTTCAACCGCGTGAACAGTCCGTCATATATGCAAAAAATGCACCTATAAAGTGCAAAATGTTATGAGGGATCAACCACCGTGCACGCCATGCAAACACTCCCGGTATAAGGCCAACCCCCCGGAAACAGGGTGTCCGGCAAGGGGGTTGTATTTGTAACTGGACTTGGCGTAGAGTTTCCGAACTGTGTTTGCATGGGTCGCCGAATCTGGACCTGGGCAGTAGCTCTAGGTTTGCTACAACCCGTTCTACGTTTCTTACTTCCTGCAACCAGCCCCAGTGCTCTTTCATGTGAAAGAGGCTGTAACCAATTCAAGTCAAGCGTCAGGGAAATAAGAAAATGGCTGAACGTCAGAGCGGTACCGTCAAGTGGTTCAACGACGAAAAAGGTTTTGGTTTTATCACTCCTGAGAGCGGGCCGGATCTGTTCGTACACTTCCGCGCGATCCAGGGTAACGGCTTCAAGAGCCTGAAAGAAGGCCAGAAAGTTACCTTCGTTGCAGTGCAAGGCCAGAAAGGCATGCAGGCTGACGAAGTTCAAGCCGAAGGCTGAGAACGACGCACCACGTCTCCACAAGAAAGCCTCTGGCAGCGATGCCAGAGGCTTTTTTGCATGCGGGATTTGCAGGGCTGAGAAAGCGCCCATGAAAAAGCCGACCCAGGGGTCGGCTTTTTCAGTCCTGCAGGTGCATTACCCGGCACGACGTAACAGAAGAACCCCGGCCAGCGCACAGGCTGCGGCAGGCAGCAGTACTGCCAGCAACGGCGGGAAGCCGAACAGCAGGCTCGACGGGCCGAGCAGGTCCTGAATGATGCGGAAGGTAAAGCCGACCACGACACCGGTGAACACGCGCTGCCCCAGCGTAACCGAACGCAGCGGGCCGAAGATGAACGAGATCGCCATCAGCACCAACGCGACAGTCACCGCCGGTTGCAGGACCTTGGTCCAGAACGCCAACCAGTAGCGGCCATTGCTCAAGCCCTGATCAGCCAGATAATGCGCGTAGCTCCAGAGGCCGCTGATGGACAGCGACTCGGGCGGCATGATCACCGTGCTCAGCAGTTGCGGGCTCAATGCCACGTCCCAGCGCTCTACCGGCGTATTGACGACCTCGGTGCTGCCGTCATTGAAGTGCGTGGTGGCGACGTCCTTCAATTCCCAGTAATCGGTCTTGAAGTTGGCCTCTTTGGCAAAGCTGGACGTGAGCATGTGGCGCTGGTCGTCGAAACGATAACGCGTCACACCGAGCATCAGGCCATTGGGCTGCACCGTGTTGATGTGGATGAATTCGTCGCCCTGGCGGTGCCACAGACCATGGCGGGCACTCTGCGCATCACCTGAGCCCTGAGCCAGCGAGCGCGCGGCCTGAGCCTGGTTCTCGGCATAGGGAGCAACATACTCGCCGACCAGCACGCCAGCGATCATCAGTACCAGCATGGGCTTCATGACCGCCCAGACAATGCGCCCGATGGACACACCCGCCGCACGCATGATGGTCAGCTCGCTGCTGCTGGCCAGCGTACCCAGACCGATCAGGCAGCCGATCAGGGCAGCCATCGGCAAGGTGTCGTAGACGCGACGTGGTGCCGTCAGCATGACGTAGCTGAGGGCATCCGCCAGCGTGTAGGTGTCGCTGATATCGCCCATCTCGTCGATGAACGCGAACAGCGAGACCAGCCCCAGAATAATGCCCAGAACCGCGAGAATCGCCAGCAGGACGCTTTTGCCAATGTATCGATCAAGCTTGACCACGAGTCACCTCCGTGACGCTGCGACGACTCGCCATCTTCAGACGCAGAGGCTCCCAATAGAACAACAGCAGGCCGATGGACAGGTAGATGGCATGCACCCACCACATCCCCAGGCTGAGTGGCAGCTTGCCTTTCTCCAGCGAGCTGCGCACCGAAATCAGAATGGCCAGGTAGGACATATACAGCAGGATCGCCGGCAGCAGTTTCAGGTAACGGCCCTGACGCGGATTGACCCGTGACAGCGGAATGGCCATCAAGGTCACGATGAACACCGACAGCGGCAGCGAAATACGCCATTGCAACTCGGCGACGGAACGCGGTGCCGGATTGCCGATCAGTTCGCTGGTCGGAATGGCCTCACGGTCGGTGATTTCTTCGCTGATTTCCGGCTTGGGCAGCATCGCCCCGTAGGTGTCGTACTTGATCACGCGATAGTCGGCCGCCCCCGGATTGCCGTCATAGCGATAACCGTTCTCGAGGATCAGGAAGCGACTGCCATTGGGCCGTACTTCCTGGTGGCCCTTCTCCGCGACCAGCACGGTGATGCCGTTGTCCTTGCTCTTGTCGCTGGACATGCGCTTTTCAGAAATGAAGACACCAGCCAGTTGCGAGCGGTCTTCCGACAGCTCCTTGGTGTAGGTGATACGCGTACCGTCACGCAGCGCCTGAAAACGGCCCGGCACCAGCGTGTCGAACTCGGTCATGGCGTCCTGCTGATTGATCAGCAGCGAAAACTGCGTAGCACCCTGCGGAGCCAGGCTGAAGCTCAACCAGGCAACCAGCAGGCCCACCAGCGTGGCCGGCCCCATGGTGATGGCCAGCAGGCGCTGCTGACTCATGCCGGTTGCGGCCAGCACGGTCATCTCGCTTTCCAGATACAGGCGTCCGTACGCCATGAGGATGCCGAGGAACAGGCCCAGCGGCAGAATCACCTGCAGAAAGCCCGGCAGGCGGAAGCCCATGATCAGGAACAGCACGCCAGGATCGAGCGCACCGGACGCGGCCTGCGCCAGGTACTTGATGAAGCGTCCGCTCATGATGAAGACCAGCAGTACGGCACTGACCGCACTCAAGGTAAGCAGCACTTCTCGGGACAGATAACGGAAGACAATCAAACCAGACACTCCAGAGTTGTCAGGCTCAGGCAGCCAAACAGGGAAAATTTGTGAGCCACGGCAACCAGAGCTTCACGCCGACAAAAGGCGTGGGCCTCAAAAAATATGCGGCATTATCCTGTGATTGTGTGTTTCTGTCACTGCGCACCGGGGATAGTTCGCACATAGACGCCAGACAGGCCGCTTTGCGGGGTTGTCAGCAGTCGTGCAGCGGGGTCAAACTGCAAGGCTTAGCGCAGGCATCGCCCCTGAAAACACTCAGGCCATGCCGCGTACGACATTCATATTGCGACTCTCATCGTCTATTCGGGGACCCCACATGGAATTGGTTGTTAAAAGCGTAAGCCCAGAAACCTTGAAAACCGCAACGCTGGTGGTCACCGTCGGCGAAAGCCGTGTACTGGCCGGTGCTGCCAGGACTGTGGACATCCTCAGCGGCGGAGCCGTTTCGCTGATCCTCAAGCGCGGCGATCTGGCCGGCAAGGTGGGTCAGAGCCTGCTGTTGCACAATCTGCCCAACATCAAGGCCGAGCGTGTCCTGCTGGTCGGCACCGGCAAGGAAGACGAGCTGTCGGACCGTCAGTTGAAAAAAATCGTCGGCGCAGCGCTCACTTGCCTCAAGGGCCTGGGCGGCACCGATGCAGCGATTGCACTCGATGACCTGTCGGTGAAAAAACGCGACACCTATGGCATGGCTCGTCTGCTGGTCGAAGCCCTGGCCGACGGCGAATACGTCTTCGATCGTTTCAAGACCCAGAAGGCCGACGTTCGCGCCCTGAAGAAAATCACCCTGCTGACCGACAAGGTCAAGGCGGCCGACGTCGAGCGCGCTTCGACTCACGCTCAGGCAATCGCCACCGGCATGGCACTGACCCGCGACCTCGGCAATCTGCCGCCGAACATCTGCCATCCGACCTACCTGGGCGAAGAAGCCAAGGCGTTGGGCAAGGCCCACAAGAACCTGAAAGTGGAAGTCCACGACGAGAAGAAACTGGCCGACCTGGGCATGGGTTCTTTCCTCGCGGTAGCACAGGGCAGCGCCCAGCCGCCGCGCCTCATCGTCATGAACTACCAGGGTGGCAAAAAAGGCGACCAGCCGTTCGTGCTGGTCGGTAAAGGCATCACCTTCGATACCGGCGGCATCAGCATCAAGCCTGCCTCGGGCATGGACGAGATGAAGTTCGACATGTGCGGTGCTGCCAGCGTGTTCGGCACCCTGCGTGCAGTGCTCGAATTGAAGCTGCCGATCAATCTGGTGTGCATTCTGGCATGTGCCGAAAACATGCCGAGCGGCACCGCAACACGTCCGGGCGATATCGTCACGACCATGAGCGGCCAGACCGTCGAAATCCTCAACACCGACGCCGAAGGCCGACTGGTGCTGTGCGATGCACTGACCTACGCCGAGCGCTTCAAGCCGCAGGCGGTCATCGATATTGCAACCCTGACCGGCGCCTGCGTCGTTGCGCTGGGCGGCCACACCTCTGGCCTGCTGGGCAATAACGACGCGCTGATCAATCAGTTGCTCGACGCCGGCAAACAGGCCGATGACCGTGCCTGGCAGTTGCCGTTGTTCGATGAGTACCAGGAACAGCTCGACAGCCCGTTCGCCGACATCGCCAACATTGGTGGTCCGAAAGGCGGCACCATCACCGCTGCCTGCTTCCTGTCGCGCTTCACCAAGGCCTACCACTGGGCTCACCTGGACATCGCCGGCACTGCATGGCTGAGCGGCGGCAAGGAGAAAGGCGCCACCGGACGTCCTGTTCCGCTGCTGACCCAATACCTGCTCGACCGCGCCGGCGTATAAAAAGAGACCCTGGCGTATCGGCTGCACAGTCGATACGCCTCCGGTTCTGGAACCCACATGACTCAAGTCGACTTCTACATCCTGCCCAGCGCCGATCCTGCGGCTCGCCTGGACTTTGCCTGCAAGCTGACGGAAAAGGCCTGGCGCCTGGGTCACAAGGTCTATCTGCATTGCAGTGATGCGGCGCAGCGTGAGGACCTCAATGCCCGCCTCTGGCGTTTCAGAGGGGAAGTGTTTCTGCCGCATGGCGACGCCGAGAGCGATCACGATGCTGCCGTGGTACTGGGCCTGGGCGACGATTCGGGCGAACACAGCGACCTGCTGGTCAATCTCGACCTGAGCATTCCGGCCTTCTTCAAACGTTTCGCCCGCGTGGCCGAAGTCGTTGTCGAAGACCCGGCCATACGTCTTGCCGCACGCGAGAGTTTCCGTTCCTACCGTGAACAGGGCTATCCTCCGCAAGATCACCGACTGCAGCGCCTTTGAGGACACGATGGATACTTCAAAAAAAGCTGAATCTGCGCATTTGCTGAACGACCTCGAGTCGATCCGCCAACTGCTCGGCGATGACCCCGCACATTCCCCCCTGGCGAACGACACCACTCGTCCCGAAGGCCAGATTCCCCTGTTGTTCGATGTCGTCGGCGCTCGCCCCGACGCGGCGTATCAACAGGACTTCGACGAAGACGACATCCCGACACTGACACCTGATGCCCCTGCAGCACCCGCCCCGCAGGTGCAGCAGGCGGCCCAGTCGCAGACGCTGCCCAACCCTGATGCACTGCTGCATCTGGACAGCGAATTGCGCGCAGCCGCGCAATTGATCATGCAGGACGTGATCGACGACTTCGCCCCGCATATCGAAAACGAAATCAAGCGTCGGCTGGAGGCAAGGCTGGAGCGGTTATTGGCGCAGCAGCCGAAGTGAAGTTCATGGCTCGGGAACTGCCCCTTGGGTAAATAGATACTTCGTTGGCGAGTATCCAGTCGCGAGCTTATCAGAGCAGCCAGCCGCCCCCGGCCCACTCGCCACCTGCTGACAGATCTGCCAGTTGTGGCCCGGCACTTATGGCTTGTCGCTTACCGTCAGGTCTATACTTACCGGTTTCCGAATCAATGCCACAGGTTCCCGCCGCGCATGGACAAGACTTACCAGCCGCACGCCATCGAAACTTCCTGGTACCAGACCTGGGAGTCCGAGAACTATTTCGCTCCGCAAGGCGTGGGTGACTCGTACACCATCATGATCCCGCCGCCGAACGTTACCGGCAGCCTGCACATGGGCCACGGTTTCAATAACGCGATCATGGATGCCCTGATCCGTTTCCGTCGCATGCAGGGCCGCAATACGCTCTGGCAACCGGGCACCGACCACGCCGGTATCGCTACGCAGATGCTGGTCGAGCGTCGCCTCGAAGCGCAAGGCGTAAGCCGTCATGAGCTGGGCCGCGAGAAGTTTCTGGACAAGATCTGGGAATGGAAGGCCGAGTCCGGCGGCAACATCAGCCGTCAGATCCGCCGCCTGGGCTCGTCCGTCGACTGGAGCCGCGAGCGCTTCACCATGGACGACGGCCTGTCCGAAGCGGTGAAGGAAGCCTTCGTGCGTCTGCATGAAGACGGCCTCATCTACCGTGGCAAGCGCCTGGTCAACTGGGACACCAAGCTGCACACCGCCATTTCCGACCTCGAAGTGGAGAACCACGACGAGAAAGGCCATCTGTGGAACCTGCGCTATCCGCTGGCCGACGGTGCAAAGACCGCCGAAGGCCTGGACTATCTGATCGTGGCCACCACCCGCCCGGAGACCATGCTCGGTGATGCCGCCGTTGCGGTGAACCCGCAGGATGAGCGCTACAAGGCGCTGATCGGCAAGTTCGTCGAATTGCCTCTCGTAGGCCGCCGCATTCCGATCATCGCGGATGATTACTGCGACCCCGAATTCGGTACCGGCTGCGTGAAAATCACGCCGGCCCACGATTTCAACGACTATGAAGTCGGCAAACGCCACAACCTGCCGCTGCTGAACATTTTCGACAAGAATGCCAACGTGCTGCCTGCCGCTCAGGTGTTCAACCTCGATGGCACGCTGAACGAAAGCGTCGACGGCAGCCTGCCCGCCGCCTATGCCGGACTGGACCGCTTCGAAGCGCGCAAGCAGATCGTTGCCGCGTTCGACGCCGCCGGGTTGCTGGTCAGCGTTGATGATCACGCACTGAAGGTGCCGAAAGGCGACCGTTCCGGCACCATCATCGAGCCGTGGCTGACCGATCAGTGGTACGTCTCCACTAAGCCGCTGGCCGAACCTGCGATTGCCGCTGTCGAAGACGGCCGCATCGCGTTTGTGCCCAAGCAGTACGAAAACATGTACTTCTCGTGGATGCGCGACATCCAGGACTGGTGCATCAGCCGTCAGCTCTGGTGGGGCCACCGCATTCCGGCCTGGTACGACGAGTCCGGCAAGGTCTACGTCGGCCGCGACGAAGCCGAGGTTCGCGCGAAGAACAACCTGGGCCCGGAAATCGCGCTGCAGCAGGACAACGACGTACTGGACACCTGGTTCAGCTCGGGCCTGTGGACCTTCTCCACGCTCGGCTGGCCGGAAAAGACCAAGGCACTCGAGACCTTTCACTCTACCGACGTGCTGGTCACCGGCTTCGACATCATTTTCTTCTGGGTCGCCCGGATGATCATGCTCACCATGCACCTGGTGAAGAACGAGGACGGTACGCCGCAAGTCCCGTTCAAGACCGTCTATGTGCATGGTCTGGTGCGCGATGGCCAGGGCCAGAAGATGTCCAAGTCCAAGGGCAACGTGCTGGACCCGCTGGACATCGTCGACGGTATCGACCTCGAAACGCTGGTAGAAAAACGCACCAGTGGCCTGATGCAGCCGCAACTGGCGAAAAAGATCGAGAAACAGACCCGCCAGGAATTCGCCGACGGCATCGCCAGCTACGGCACCGATGCCCTGCGTTTTACCTTCTGCTCGCTGGCGTCGACCGGTCGCGACATCAAGTTCGACATGGGCCGCGTCGAAGGCTACCGCAACTTCTGCAACAAGATCTGGAACGCGGCGCGCTACGTGCTGGACAAGGGCGAAGACTGCGGCCAGAACGGCGAAGCCGTCGAACTGTCGCTGGCTGATCGCTGGATCATCTCGCAGTTGCAACGCACCGAAGCCGAAGTGACCCGTCAGCTGGATCAGTTCCGCTTCGACCTCGCAGCTCAGGCGTTGTACGAGTTCATCTGGAACCAGTATTGCGACTGGTATCTGGAACTGTCCAAGCCGGTACTGTGGGACGAAACGGCGCCGGTCGAGCGTCAGCGCGGCACACGCCGCACGCTGGTCCGCGTTCTGGAAGTCGCGCTGCGTCTTGCGCACCCGTTCATGCCGTTCATCACCGAAGAAATCTGGCAGCGTCTCGCGCCGCTGGCCGGTGCGCAAGGCAAGACCATCATGCTGCAACCCTGGCCGGTGGCCAATGAAGCACGCATTGATCAGGCCGCCGAAGACGACATCGAATGGCTCAAGGGCCTGATGCTCGCCGTGCGCAACATCCGTGGCGAGATGAACATCGGCCCGGGCAAGCCGCTGCAACTGTTCCTCAAGAACGTCAGCGCCGAAGACCAGCGTCGCCTGAGCGAAAACGATTACCTGCTGAAGAAGCTCGCCAAGCTGGAATCGATGACCCTACTCACCGAAGGCGCAGAAGCACCGCTGTCCGCCACCGCGCTGGTCGGTGACATGGAAGTGCTGGTGCCGATGGCCGGACTGATCGACAAAGGCGCAGAACTGGCGCGCCTGGACAAGGAAATCCAGCGCCTGCAAGGCGAAGTGCAACGCGTCGGCGGCAAGCTGTCCAACGCCGCCTTCGTCGACAAGGCACCGCCTGAAGTCATCGCCAAGGAACGCGCCAAGCTGACAGAAGCCGAACAGGCGCTGGGCAAGCTGGCCGAGCAACACGCACGCATCGCCAGCCTGTAAGGTGGCCGGAAAAGCCAGCCCGATCATGGGCTGGCTTTTTGTTATCTGAATATCTGTACTGACTTATTCGCGAGCAAGGCGTACCCCGCCAAAGGCGACGCTTCGCTTGCTCGCGAATAAGCCAGGCAACTCAACCTCACGGCTGACAATCGAATCCATGACCGATACCCGCAAACCACCGCGCAAGAAGCCTCAGCGGCCAGGCAAACCTGCTGCGCCGCGTGAAAAGGCCACCTTGCACCCGCGCAATCGGCATCAGGGCCAGTACGACTTTCCGAAGCTGATCAAATCCAGTCCCGAGCTGGCAGCGTTCGTGATCCTCAACCCCTACGGCAAGGAAAGCATCGACTTCGCCAATCCGCAGGCGGTACGGGTATTCAACCGCGCGCTGCTCAAAGCGTTCTATGGCATCGCCCATTGGGACATTCCGGCCGATTACCTGTGCCCGCCGATTCCGGGGCGTGCGGACTACCTGCACTTTCTCGCCGACCTGCTGGCCGACGACAATGACGGCGTGATACCACGCGGCGCATCCATCAAGGCGCTGGATGTCGGCACCGGCGCCAATTGCATCTATCCCCTGCTGGGGCATAGCGACTATGGCTGGCAGTTCGTTGGTTCGGACATCGACAGCACCGCCATCGCTGCAGCGACCACTATTGTGAAGGCCAACGGCCTGAGCAAGGCCATCAGCGTGCGCCAGCAGGGCAATCGCAAGCAGATCCTGCTCGGACTACTCGACAGCAGCGAACGCTTCCATGTCAGCCTCTGCAACCCGCCCTTCCATGCCTCGCTGGAAGAAGCGCAGCGTGGCAGCCAGCGCAAATGGCGCGCGCTGGGCAAGGCTGATCCCAAGCGTAAATTGCCGGTGCTCAATTTCGGCGGCCAGTCGCAGGAGTTGTGGTGCGAAGGTGGCGAGATCGGCTTCGTGACCCAGCTGATCCAGGAAAGCGCCTTGCTGCCGAGCCAGGTGGCATGGTTCAGCACACTGGTGTCCAAGGCCTCCAACCTGCCGCCGATCCAGAGCGCGCTGAAAAAAGCCGGCGTACTTGAAGTGAAAATAGTGGAAATGGGCCAGGGCCAGAAGCAAAGCCGCTTTGTAGCCTGGACGTTTCTCGACAAGGCTCAGCGCGCGCAGTTTTGACTGGCATGCTCCGGACGCTCGGCGTCCAGACCAGAGTATGCAGTGCGGCTCAGCCATGTGACGCAGAGCGTCACGAACGGCATTCCCACGCGTGGCGTGAGGAACGATAAACGTCCGCGGAATCAAGCGCCCACAAAAAAGCCGTGCCCGGTTAACCGGTGCACGGCTTTTTCACAGCAAGCGGTTGCTTACTTGTTGATCGAGTCGGTCAGCACTTTGGCTGGAACGAACTTGATAACTTTCTTGGCAGCGATTTCGATGGCAGCGCCAGTCGAAGGGTTGCGGCCAGTGCGAGCCGGACGCTCTGCAACTTTCAGTTTGCCGATACCTGGCAAAGTGATTTCCACGCCGTTTTCCAATTGGTCGGCAACAATTTGGCCCAATTGCTCAAGAGCATTACGCGCGGTGGTTTTTGGCGCGTCGATAGCTTCAGCGATATCGGCGATCAATTGGTCTTTAGTAAGAGCCATGGTGGTGTTCCTTCCCTATCAAATTCATTTGGATTGCAGAGCGCAACGTCGGCCCGTGGCCAGGCAACGAACCTGGCCACCCGCTAGCAGCCACGATTAATCGCGAAAGTGTAGATACTGAAACCGGGCAATGGTTCGACCTACGTGTGCGCTAACTGCATGCTTGACGCGCTAAGTGCGCAAGACCGCGCAAAACTAGCACAGAGCCGGGCAAATATCCGCCTCTACCTATCCTTTTGGTCAGGTTTTAATACTAATTGCACAAAAAACACCCAGCAAACGCTCGCTGCTGGCGAAAACCAGCCTGCCCGGGGCCATCAGACGCATGCGTGCGTTACACTTGGCATCTTGCAACGAGCTGCACGCTCTTCACCTTTTTCAGCCGAGAAGCCCATGCCGATCCGTCACTGCATCGTCCACCTGATCGATAAGAAACCCGACGGTACGCCCGCTGTTCTCCATGCACGCGACTCCGAACTCGCTGAGTCCCAGGCCATCGAGAACATGCTGGCCGACCTCAACGAAAGCTATAACGCCAAACAGGGCAAGGCCTGGGGCCTGTTCCATCCCGAGTCCGGTGCGCACCCTTTCAGCGGCTGGCTGAAAGAATATATCGACGGTGGCAATGACTTCACGGCGTTCTCGAGGGTGGCGGTGGAGCACCTGCAAAAGCTCATGGAAGAATCCAATCTTTCAGTCGGTGGCCACGTGCTGTTCGCCCACTATCAGCAAGGCATGACCGACTACCTGGCCATCGCCCTGCTGCACCACAGCGAAGGCGTGGCTGTGAATGCCGAACTGGACGTGACCCCGTCCCGACACCTGGACCTCGGCCAATTGCACCTCGCCGCCCGGATCAATATTTCCGAGTGGCAGAACAACAAGCAGTCCAAGCAATACATCTCGTTCATCAAGGGCAAGAACGGCAAGAAGGTTTCCGAGTACTTCCGCGACTTCATCGGTTGCCAGGAAGGCGTGGATGGCCCCGGCGAAACCCGCACCCTGCTCAAGGCGTTCAGTGACTTCGTTGAAAGCGAAGACCTGCCGGAAGAATCGGCCCGCGAGAAAACCAAGACCCTGGTCGATTACGCCAGCAGTCAGAGCAAGATGGGCGAACCGATGGGCCTGGAGGAGCTGTCCGAGCTGATCGACGAAGAGCGTCCGCGCGCGTTCTACGATCACATCCGTAACAAGGACTACGGCCTGTCTCCGGAAATACCGGCGGATAAGCGCACCCTCAATCAGTTCCGCCGCTTCACCGGCCGCGCCGAGGGCCTGTCGATCAGTTTTGAAGCCCATCTGCTGGGCGACAAGATCGAATACGACGAAACTGCCGGTACCCTGATCATCAAAGGGCTGCCGACGCAACTGACCGACCAGTTGAAGCGACGGTAACCGACATGCTGCTGCGCACCCTCAAGAAATTTGCCCTGATCATGCTGGTGGTCGTGATTTACCAGAACTGGGGGAGGATCGAGAATTTCGTCAACCCGCCGCCGGCAGACGTCGCGCAGAGCTACAGCCAGGCCAAAGTGGTGATGTACGCCACCGACTGGTGCGGCTACTGCAAGCAGACCCGGCGTTTTCTGGACAGCAAGGGGATCGCGTATCAGGAGTTCGACATCGAGAAGTCGGAAGAAGGCCGTAAGGCGTATGAAGCGCTGGGCGGGAGAGGTATCCCGTTGATCGACGTCAACGGCACACTGATCCGGGGCTTTGACCCGGATCAGATACTGGCGGCGTTGAAGTAGCTCAACCTGACTATCGTGCCGATGCTCCGCGTCCCCTTGGCGACGCAGAGCATCGTTGAACCTCAGCGTTTCTCGATCCGATAGCCCATTCTCGGGAAGTGCACATGCACGACACCCGCACGCGCGTCCTCGCGGCGCAGGATCAGTTCTTCGCGGCCGGTAAATACCAGCTCGCCCTCAACCGCTTCGACGCCATAGTCGACCGCAGAAACCGCAACCTGGTCACCTGCCTTGAAGCCATTCGGATCAACCAGAGTTTCCTCGGGCAACGGCGCAGGCGTGGCGTTTCTGGCGATCTCGATGGCATCTGCCGAGCTCAGGTCGCTGAACGTGCCATGACCAAACCCCAGAACGCGATCAAGCCAGCCCCTGACAGTCGGATAATCATCGACAAAGGGCGCGGTGACCGGCGTCTGCTTGAGGAACCACAATGTATGGGCGACCGAGAAATCGGCAATCGACGCTACGCCGAACAGGAAGTCGCCGCCGTGCGAGAGTTGCAGCTCCAGGCGCGACATCAGGGTGGGCCATTGGTGTTTGACCTGCTCCACGGGCGGCCGCGACGCAGTGCCACCGTTGAACAGCGTCGAACGATCGGCCACGAACGCCTTGGCGGCGTCGGGCGGCACCTTGGCGAAGCGCACAGCCATTGATTCAGGCTGAAACACCAGACTCACAGCATGCATGAACAACACCGAATCGGCCCAGGCGGCCAGCCCGGCAACGTTGAACTCCTGCCCTTTCGGGTAAAAGGCAGGCGAAGCTTTTTCCTGCTCCAGACGCCGAGCCATCAGCGCAGTGTCACAGTAGATGTCTGCACCGGCCTGCAGTACCGGGGTTCTGCGGTAGCCGCCCGTCAAGGCGGTCAGGTCAGGCTTGGGCATGATCGAAGGGATAGTCACCGAACGCCATGTGAGGCCTTTGAAACCCAGCATCAGACGGGCTTTTTCGGCGAACAGCGACGTGGGGTAGTGGTGAAGGATCAACTCGGACATGTTCAGCCTCTGTGCACGTGGGAAAAACACAGCTTAACCCGCAGCACCCTGTCCGCCCACGACCTCAAACTGATGGGACGACATCAAGGTCATGGATCGATGAGTTTACGTAGCTGGCAACCAACGCCTCTTTGGCGATTTTTTTGAGCTTCTTGATCAACCGTTCATGGCGCAACGCTTCGCCCTTGCTGGGCCATTGTTCAACGTAGACCAGTGCCATCGCCGGGCTCGAAGAGAAAAAGCGCGCGCCCTTGCCGCTCTGGTGCGCAGCGAACCGCCGCTGCGGGTCATCACTGATGCCACAGTACAGTGAGCCATTGGCAGCGCGCACAAGATAGACAAACCAGGGTTTACCGAGCGCCTGTTCGGCAGTCGACGCAGTCGAAGTGCTGGCAACCTCAGGCACGGCGGCTCTCTGAAAAGGTTTTCAGACCCTTGAGCGCCTGAGCCCTGACGGCATTGCGCACCAGTGGCGTCCAGCCAAGCAACAGGCCCTTCAGACCCAGCGCCTGACGCGACCAGCGCCACATATCGAAATGATCACGATGCTCGCAGATCTTGCCATCGCGGAACACGAAGCGGGCCTGAATATCGTTCACCACTGTGCGCCCGGTCTGACTGAACAGATACGTCGCCACCCAGTGCGCACTGCCAGTCTGGTCATCGGCTCGCACCTGATCGAAGACCACCGAGAAATTCTTCGCCCGGGAAGTCAGCATGCGCCACATGTCGCCGACCTGAGCGCCGCGCAATTCACCAAAGGCAGGGTCGCTGAACAGCACGTCATCGGTATAGCAGGCAGTCATCGCCTCGGCATCCAGCTGCGCGAATGCCTCGTAAAACCGGGTGATCAGTGCGCTGTTGGCCTGACTTTGTTCTTCGTAGTTCATGCGTGCACATCCCTTGGCGAATTATCCGTGCACGATAAGCGGCGCCGCGGAAAATGGCGAGGGGTTGATGGCGCATCAGCCATCACTTTGCCTGTCGGGATAACGATTTCGCGCGGCACTGAAGGCCTCCGAGTTTTCAATGACCCAAGTCCACAGTGGAATCATTTGTACCAGCAGCCCCATGCCCAGGTCGGTCAACGAATACTCCACCCTGAGCGGCTTCTCGCGGTAGTCGTGGCGGGTGATCAGCCCGTCCTGCTCGAGCTGGCGCAAGGTATGGGTGAGCATACGCTGGGTCACACCGTGCAGCCTTCGGCGCAATTCGGCATGGCGCAGAGGGCTGCTGACGCCGAGGGCATGTACCACGCCCAATGACCATCGGTTACCGGCGTGGCCGAGAATCTCCCGCTTGAGACCATCCTCATCATCGCTGAGCGCAGCACAGGCCGCTTCGGAGCGTCTGACCACTTCCTGCGCGTCGAGCCCGCCCGGTATCACCGATGTGCCTACTTTTTGTCTGTCGACAGGCATGCCAGCATCTCTCCCGCCTGAATTGAAAGGCCGTCCAAAGGGGTCACCATGCAAGCCGATAACGCAAACGTCAAACAACGCATTCTGGTAATAGGCGCAGGAGAGCTTGGGCTCGCCGTGCTGCGAGGGCTGGTCGAGAAAGCCGGAGCACATGACTTGAGCATCGCCGTGCTGCTACGCCAGAGCAGCTTGAGTACCGAGGCGCCTGCCAAGCGTGTGGAAATCGAAGAGATCCGCACGCTGAACATTGCCATCGAAACCGCCGATCTGGCCGATGCCACCGTGGACGAACTTGCCACTGTCATGAAGCGCTACGACACAGTAATCAGTTGTGCAGGTTTTGCCGCTGGCCGGGGCACTCAACGCAAACTGACCGATGCAGCGCTCAAGGCCGGCATAAAACGCTACCTGCCCTGGCAGTTTGGCGTTGACTACGACCTCATCGGCCGGGGCAGCCCTCAGGATCTGTTCGACGAGCAGCTCGATGTGCGAGAAAAGCTGCGCGCCCAGCAGCACACCGAATGGGTGATCGTTTCAACCGGTATGTTTACAAGCTTCCTGTTCGAACCCGCGTTCGGTGTCGTCGATCTGCAAGGCGCGCGGATCAATGCGCTGGGCAGCCTCGATACTGCCGTGACGGTCACGACCGCGGAGGACATTGGCAGGCTGACTGCGGCCATCGTGATGCACGAGCCGCGCATCGTGAATCAGGTGGTGTACACCGCTGGCGACACATTGACCTACGCCGGGCTTGCCAACCTTGTGGAGCGTGTCACAGGGCGCGATATCGAGCGGCACGTATGGAGTGTTGCGCAGTTGCAGGCCGAACTGACGGATATGCCGGATGACAATCTGCGCAAATACCGGACCGTCTTTGCCATGGGCCGAGGCGTGGCATGGGACGTCGCCGGTACCTACAACGCGCAATCAGGGCTGAGCGTCACCAGTGCCGAACAATGGGCACTGGCCAATCTGACTCAGGCTTGAAGCAACTCAAGCCCGGGCCGAACGATCGACAATCATCGAAAATCAAACCTTCTCGCTGCTGACCTGAACCTGCAGCGCCCGACCGGCGCCCATGCCCGCGATGATGGCGCCCAGCCCGAGTACCGCGAAGATCCAGCCAATCGCGTTCCAGCTGCCGGTCATGTCATGCACCACGCCCACGGCAAAGGGTCCGGTCGAGGCGATGGTGTAGCCGACGCCTTGCGCCATGCTCGAGAGGTTGGCGGCGACATGAGAGTCACGCGAGCGCAGGACAATCAAGGCCAGCGCCAGACTGAACGTGCCGCCCTGCCCGATCCCCAGCAGGATCGCCCAGCCCCACAGCCCGCCAAGCGGCGCGTACAGGCAGCCGAACAGACCGGTCAGGGTCAGCGACATGACCAGCATGATCGCCAGACGCTGATCCTTGCCGCGTGTGGCCAGATAAGGCACCGCCAGCGCGCTGATGACTTGGGCGATGATCGAGCCGGACAGCAGCAGACCGGCCTGGGTCGGCGTCAGGCCGCGACCGATGAGGATCGAGGGTAACCAGCCAAAGACGATATAAGACAGCGACGATTGCAGGCCCATGTACAGCGTGACCTGCCAGGCCAGCGGGTCGCGCAGCAAGCCGCGGACCCGGTAGACATCACGATGCGTGCCATGCACTTCACGCGCCTGCGGAAACCAGAACGCGGCGGCAATCAGGGCCGGCACCAGCCAGAAGCCCAGGCCAATCTGCCAACTGCCACCGACGTACTGACTCAGCGGCACCGTCGAACCGGCTGCAATCGCCGCGCCTAGGCACAAGGCCATTGTGTAGACACCGGTCATGGCTCCGGCCTTGTGCGGGAAATCACGCTTGACGATACCCGGCAGCAGGACGCCGACGATTCCGATGCTCGCACCCGCCAGCAGACTGCCGGCAAACAGTCCGGTCTGGCCAAACAGACTGCGTACTGCCAGGCCTGCGGCCAATGTCAGAAGCACCACCAGAACCACCCGTTCACTGCCAAACCGGCGGGCAAGAATCGGTGCCAGCGGCGCGAACAGGCCCAGACACAGGACCGGCAAGGTGGTCAGCAATCCGGCTTCGGCAGCCGACATGCCAAGGCTGTCGGACACCGTGTCAAGCAGTGGCGCGATGCTCGACAGCGCCGGGCGCAGGTTGAGGGCGACCAGTACCAGACCCAGCAGCAACAGCCAGGGGCGCTTCAAGGCAGAGTGGGGTTTATCGGTAGTCGGTTGTGGGCTGGGTTGAGCCTTGGCAGTCATCGGTTTCTCGGTCATCAGGTATGTCGACCCTTTTCAGGGGGGCGGTATCCTGTTGGAGAATCATCGCGAATACAAGGTTCAGCGCAATTGCATACAACCCAAGCAGTAACGACAGGCATAAAAAAACCGGGCACATGGCCCGGTTTTTTACTCAGCAGATGTCGACTCAGTGAATGATCTGACTGAGGAACAGCTTGGTACGGTCGCTCTGCGGGTTATCGAAGAAGTCGTTCGGCGCAGCCTGTTCGACGATTTCGCCCTTGTCCATGAAGATCACCCGGTTCGCCACGGTACGGGCAAAGCCCATCTCGTGGGTCACGCACAGCATGGTCATGCCTTCTTCAGCCAGACCCACCATGGTGTCGAGCACTTCCTTGACCATTTCCGGGTCAAGGGCCGAAGTCGGTTCATCGAACAGCATGATTTTCGGCTTCATGCACAAGGCACGGGCAATCGCCACACGCTGCTGCTGACCACCGGAGAGCTGACCCGGAAACTTGTGGGCCTGCTCAGGAATACGCACACGCTCCAGATAGTGCATGGCGATTTCTTCGGCTTTCTTCTTCGGCATGTTGCGCACCCACATCGGCGCCAGCGTGCAGTTCTGCAGGATGGTCAGGTGCGGGAACAGGTTGAAGTGCTGAAACACCATGCCCACTTCGCGGCGGATGGTCTCGATCTGCTTGAGGTCCGAGGTCAGCTCGGTGCCATCGACAATGATGCGACCCTGCTGGTGCTCTTCCAGACGGTTGAGGCAGCGAATAGTGGTCGACTTGCCCGAACCCGACGGGCCGCACAGCACGATACGTTCACCCTGGCGCACATTCAGGTTGATGTCCTTGAGTACATGGAACTGGCCGTACCACTTGTGTACGCCCTCCATGCGGATCATGCCTTCAGCGCCCAGAGGCTTATTGATAACTTCACTCATCACAAAACTCCTAACGCTTGTGGCCTGTGTCCAGCTTACGTTCCAAATGCATGGAATAGCGGGACATGCCGAAACAGAAGATCCAGAACACCAGGGCCGCGAAGACGTAGCCTTCAGTGGCCATACCCAGCCATGCCGGGTCGGCGGTAGCCTGCTTGACGCTGTTGAGCAGGTCGAACAGACCGATAATGATCACCAGACTGGTGTCCTTGAACAATGCAATGAAGGTGTTGACGATGCCGGGAATGACCATCTTCAACGCCTGCGGCAGGATCACCAGACCCATGCTGCGCCAGTAACCCAGGCCCATCGCCGAGGCAGCTTCGTACTGGCCCTTGGGGATGGCCTGCATGCCGCCGCGCACCACTTCAGCAATGTACGCGGACTGGAACAGGATGACGCCGATCAGTGCACGGAGCAGCTTGTCGAAGTTCATGCCCTCTGGCATGAACAGCGGCAGCATGACCGACGACATGAACAGCACGGTAATCAGCGGCACGCCGCGCCAGAACTCGATGAACGTCACGCACACCACACGCACGGCCGGCATGTTGGAACGACGGCCGAGCGCCAGCAGGATACCCAGCGGCAAGGCGCCGACGATACCTACGGTGGCGATGACCAGAGTCAGCATCAGACCGCCCCACTGGCTGGTCGGCACGTTGGTCAGACCGAACGCACCGCCATGCAGCAGGTAGAACGCGACCACCGGGTAGATCACCAGGAAGGCAATACCGTAGACAGCCTTGCGTGGAAACTTCGAGATGAACAGCGGCGCAGCACCGACAATCGCCAGGATAGCGGTCAGGTCGACCCTCCAGCGCAGTTCATTGGGGAAGTAGCCATACATGAACTGACCGAAGCGCTGCTCGATGAACACCCAGCAGGCACCCGCCTTGGTGCAGTCTGCCTTGGTCGTCCCGATCCAGTTGGCATCCAGCAGGGCCCAGCTGATGATCGGCGGCACGACCAGATAGATCAGATACAGCGAGAGCAAGGTCAGCAGGGTGTTGATCCAGCTGGAGAACAGGTTCTGCCGCATCCACGCCATCGGGCCGAACACTTTGCCCGGTGGTGGCATATCAGGTTTGAAAGTATGAGTTGTCATGCGCTTTTCCTCACCGCTCGATCAGCGCAATGCGCTTGTTGTACCAGTTCATCAGCAGGGAAATGCTGATACTGATCGCCAGGTACACGCTCATGGTGATGGCAATGACTTCAATGGCCTGTCCGGTCTGGTTGAGCACCGTACCGGCAAACAGGGAAACCATTTCCGGGTAGCCGATGGCTGCTGCCAGCGAAGAGTTCTTCGCCAGGTTCAGGAACTGACTGGTCAGCGGCGGAATGATCACTCGCAGCGCCTGCGGGATGATCACCTTGCGCAGCGTCGGCCCAGGGCGCAGGCCCAGTGAGCGGGCCGCTTCGGTCTGGCCGTGGCTGACCGACTTGATGCCGGAACGCACGATTTCGGCGATGAACGCCGCCGTGTAGATGGTCAGTGCCAGGGTCAGGGAGATCAGTTCAGGGATCAGCACCCAGCCGCCCGAGAAGTTGAAGCCCTTCAGTTGTGGCAGCTCCCAGTGCACCGGGCTGCCGAAGATCAGCATGCTCAGGCCAGGGATGACCAGCAACAACGCCAGGCCGACCCAGAACTTGTGAAACGGCTGGCCGGTGGCTTCGAAGCGCTTGTTGGCCCAGCGCACCATCATGACGATGGCGATCACGGCAACGACGAGACTGACCAGGAATGCCCACGCGCCTTCGGCAGGCAATGCTCTGGGCATGTTGAGCCCGCGGCTGCTGACGAAGAACATGTCCAGATAGCCATGCGCCTGACGCGGACCGGGCAGCGTGAGGAATACGGCGGTGTACCAGAAAAGGATCTGCAGCAGTGGCGGAATGTTGCGAAAGACTTCGACATACACGGTGGCCAGCTTGCTGATCATCCAGTTCGGAGACAGGCGAGCGACACCAATGACAAAGCCCAGCAAGGTCGCCAGGACAATACCGATAACCGACACCAGCAAGGTATTCAGCAGGCCGATGACGAACACACGGGCATAACTGTCCGCTTCGCTGTAGTCGATCAGGTGCTGAGCGATACCGAAACCGGCACTGTTCTCAAGAAAACCGAAACCCGAGGTGATACCACGGTGTTGCAGGTTGGTCTGGGTGTTATCGAAGATAAACCAGCCCAACGCGATCACCGCCACGACAGTGATGATCTGAAATAACCACGCGCGCACTTTCGGATCGCTCAGAGAGAGCTTTTGCTTGGGTGCGACGATTTGCTTTTCCATGAAATGCCCCAGGAAAAATCCAACAGAACAACGCCCGACAGGCTGGGAAGCCTGTCGGGCGCCGGGTCAATCAGCGAATAGGTGGAGCGTACTGAATGCCGCCGGCATTCCACAGAGCGTTCTGACCGCGCTTGATTTTCAGCGGGGTGCCTTCGCCCAGGTTGCGTTCGAACACTTCGCCGTAGTTACCTACCTGCTTGACGATCTGCACGACCCAGTCTTTCGGCAACTTGAGGTCCTTGCCGTAAGTACCGTCGGCACCCAGCATACGGGCTACGTCAGGGTTCTTGGTCGACTTGGCTTCAGCTTCAACGTTCTTGGAAGTGATTTTGGCTTCCTCGGCGTTGAGCATGGCGAACAGGGTCCAGCGAACGATCGAGAACCAGTCTTCGTCGCCTTTACGCACGACAGGGCCCAGAGGCTCCTTGGAGATCACTTCAGGCAGCACGATGTAATCGTCCGGCTTGGCCAGCTTGCTGCGCTGTGCGTAGAGTTGCGACTGGTCGGAAGTCAGTACGTCGCAACGGCCGCCTTCCAGCGACTTGGCGCTTTCGTCGGAGGTGTCGAAGGTGATCGGAGTGTATTTCAGGCCGTTCGAGCGGAAGTAGTCGGAGACGTTCAGCTCGGTAGTGGTACCGGCCTGGATGCAGATGGTTGCACCGTCCAGTTCCTTGGCGCTTTTGACGCCCAGCTTGTTGTTTACCAGGAAGCCGATACCGTCGTAATAAGTCACGCCGGTGAACACCAGGCCCATGCCCGCATCACGGGAGCTGGTCCAGGTGGTGTTACGCGAAAGGATGTCGATCTCACCCGATTGCAGTGCAGTGAAACGCTCCTTGGCGTTCAACTGGCTGAACTTGACCTTGGTGGCGTCGCCGAATACTGCGGCAGCGACTGCGCGGCAGACGTCAGCATCGATACCGGTGATCTTGCCGGTGGAGTCCGGAACGGAAAACCCTGGCAGGCCATCGCTGACGCCGCACTGAACAAACCCTTTCTTCTGAATAGCGTCAAGCGTGGCACCGGCGTTGGCAGCCCCGGTCACACCAAACGCGGCCAAGGCGGTGACGACAGCCAGGGTGGATTTCAACATCTTCATTCAAAAACCTCCAGTTTGCTCTTTGTTGTGTAGGTGTCTCAGTCGCGTCGCACCTTTGTGAGGCGCTAATGACCCGTGCTGGCTTATTTTTGGGTCATGCGACGCTGGGCCTGAATAATGAATTGCCTGCAGGATCATCCCGTCATTCGTCTTCATCACTCAGAATCGGCCCCGTGGACTGAAACCCCATGATTTTCCCGGACCTGAGCGGTACAGGTTGAATCGTGCCGCGAATCCTGACGCATGGACTCCCGAGCTGCTTTTCGATCGCTATAAGTAATAGCCTTATAGTGTTACCGAACGATGTGAGCAACTCGACTCCAGTCCTGCTGTAGCAAAGCCCGTACCAGCATGCTGGCTAAGTCGAATTAGCGACAGGTCAAGACAAAAACTTGTAACCTTGCGACATCTTCTTTCATTTTTAATCTAACCGCGCACTTTATTAATGCGTTCAAAAAGAGCCCGCGCACACAAATGGAGCAGACATGAGCGATTCTCTGATCATCGAACCTTCCAGCCCCGCCGACGCCTGCGTTATCTGGCTGCATGGACTGGGCGCTGACCGCTATGATTTTCTGCCGGTCGCCGAAGCACTGCAGGAGTCGTTGCGTACCACTCGCTTCGTACTGCCTCAGGCACCGACACGCGCGGTGACCGTCAATGGCGGTTATGCAATGCCCAGCTGGTATGACATCAAGTCCATGAGTTCAGAGGCCCGGGCCATTGACCATGATCAGATGGAGGCCTCGGCGCAGAAGGTGCTGGACCTGATCGAACAGCAGCGCGACAGCGGCATCGATCCGGCGCGAATTTTCCTGGCCGGCTTCTCCCAGGGTGGCGCGGTGGTCTTGCACGCCGGCTACCGACGCTGGCAGGGCCCGTTGGGCGGCGTACTCGCGCTGTCCACTTATGCCCCCACATTCAGCAGCGAGATGACCCTGTCGGCGAGTCAGCAACGCATCCCGGCCTACTGCCTGCATGGCAAGCATGACGCGGTCGTGCACTATCCGATGGGGCGCGCCGTCTACGACCACCTCACCGCCCGGGGTGTAACCGTTGAATGGCAGGAATACCCAATGGAGCATCAAGTGTTACCGGAGGAAATTCGCGATATCGGCGTCTGGCTGGCTGAAAGGCTTCGCTGAAGCGCTCTGAACCCCTTGCGGCGGACCGCTTTTTGTAGCCCGCCATGGATGGCACTACGCCGAGCACGGTTCTTGCTTTACACTGCTCGGCGTACATTCCTTAACCAATTGATGAGATGACCGTGCTCAAAGCACTTAAAAAGATGTTCGGTAAGAGCGAGGCTGAGCAGCCTGCGCCTACTCCGATAACCTCTATTCCCGCCTCTCCCGCTGCCACAGGCGACACACCGGATCATGCTGTCCAGACTCAGGCTCTGGACACGACCAGCGAGCCCTCCAAAGCCAGAGCGCCGCGCACCGACAAGCCAAGGGCAGAACGCCCGCGTCGCGAGCGTGTGACAAAACCGCCTGCGCCGGCCTGGAAACTCGAAGATTTCGTCGTCGAGCCCCAGGAAGGCAAGACCCGCTTCCACGACTTCAACCTCGCACCTGAGCTGATGCACGCCATTCAGGACCTTGGTTTCCCGTACTGCACACCAATCCAGGCGGGCGTACTGGGCTTCACCCTCAAGGGCAAGGATGCGATCGGACGCGCCCAGACCGGCACCGGCAAGACCGCTGCGTTTCTGATCTCGATCATCGAGCAGTTGACCCAGACGCCTCCGCCTGCAGAACGCTACATGGGTGAGCCGCGCGCGCTGATCATCGCACCGACCCGCGAACTGGTGGTGCAGATCGCCAAGGACGCCGCCGACCTGACCAAGTACACCAACCTGAACGTCATGACGTTCGTCGGTGGCATGGACTTCGACAAGCAGCTCAAACAACTCGAAGCGCGGCACTGCGACATCCTGGTCGCCACGCCAGGCCGCCTGCTGGACTTCAACCAGCGCGGCGAAGTGCATCTGGACATGGTCGAAGTGATGGTCCTCGACGAAGCCGACCGCATGCTGGACATGGGTTTCATCCCGCAGGTACGTCAGATCATCCGTCAGACGCCGCACAAGGGTGAGCGCCAGACCCTGCTGTTCTCTGCGACCTTCACCGAAGACGTGATGAACCTCGCCAAGCAGTGGACGACGGACCCGTCCATCGTCGAGATCGAATCGTTGAACGTTGCCAGCGACAACGTCGAACAGCATATCTATGCCGTCGCCGGTGCCGACAAGTACAAGCTGCTCTATAACCTGGTAACCGACAACGGTTGGGAACGGGTCATGGTCTTCGCCAACCGCAAGGACGAAGTCCGACGCATCGAAGAGCGTCTGGTGCGCGATGGCGTGAACGCGGCGCAGCTGTCAGGCGATGTGCCTCAGCACAAGCGCATCAAGACCCTCGAAGGCTTCCGCGAAGGCAAGATCCGCGTGCTGGTCGCCACCGACGTAGCCGGTCGCGGCATTCACATCGACGGCATCAGCCACGTGATCAACTTCACCCTGCCCGAAGTACCGGACGATTACGTGCACCGCATCGGCCGTACCGGTCGCGCTGGCGCCGATGGCGTGTCGATCAGTTTTGCCGGTGAGGATGACTCTTACCAGTTACCTGCCATCGAGGAAAAACTGGGCCGCAAGATCAGTTGCGAGACACCACCGACTCATCTGCTCAGGGCAGTGGTGCGCAGTAACGCCTGATGTTTACTTCCAGCGATCAGCCGCCTGGTGATCGCTGTGACGGCCTTCGACCCAGCGCGTGCCTTCCGACGTGTTTTCACGCTTCCAGAACGGCGCACGGGTCTTGAGGTAATCCATGACGAAATCACAGGCTTCGAATGCCGCCTGACGGTGCGCGCTGGCAACGCCCACGAACACGATCGGCTCGCCGGGCTCCAGCGCACCGACCCGATGCAGCACATCCACACGCAGCAACGGCCAGCGCTGCTCGGCTTCGGCAACGATTTTCGCCAGTGCCTTCTCGGTCATCCCCGGATAATGCTCCAGAAACATGCCGGACACTTCTCGACCTTCATTGAAATCCCGAACATAGCCGACAAAACTGACTACCGCGCCGATGCCCAGGTTGGCAGCATGCAGCGCGTTGACTTCAGTACCGGGATCGAAAGCTGCTGCCTGGACGCGAACGCTCATCATCAACCTCCGGTCACGGGCGGAAAGAACGCGACTTCATCGCCATCGGCCAACGGCTCGTTCGGTTTGCACAGTTCCTGGTTGCGAGCGCACATGAGGTTCTGCTCGCCAAGCACCTGCCAGGCGTCACCGCGCTGCAGCAGCATCTGGCGCAACGCGTCCAGCGTGGCGA
This sequence comes from Pseudomonas sp. PvP027, assembly GCF_017833005.1. Lineage (NCBI taxonomy): Bacteria > Pseudomonadati > Pseudomonadota > Gammaproteobacteria > Pseudomonadales > Pseudomonadaceae > Pseudomonas > Pseudomonas sp. PvP027. Next base: position 2,140,350 of record NZ_JAFIBK010000001.1, read on the forward strand.
ACTCGCCTTCGACAGACTCGTTATCCAGGCCCAGAACTTCACGGTAACGGGCAAAATACTGAACCTGAACCTTCATGAGGAGACCTGTGCCTGATCGGCAATAAAGTGACCGCTCTTGCCGCCCAGCTTTTCCAGCAGACGAACCGACTCGATGACCATGCCACGGTCTACCGCCTTGCACATGTCGTAAATCGTCAGCGCGGCAACGCTGGCAGCCGTCAGGGCTTCCATTTCCACACCGGTCTGACCGGCCAGCTTGCAGCTCGCGGTAATGCGCACGGCATCATCACCCTCGGCAGCGAGGTGGATCTTGATGCTGGTGAGCATCAACGGATGGCAAAGCGGGATCAGATCGCTGGTTTTCTTCGCCGCCTGAATACCGGCGATACGCGCAACGGCAAACACGTCACCCTTGGGATGACCACCGCTGACAATCATTTGCAGCGTCGTCGGCAACATGCGCACGAACGCTTCGGCCACCGCCTCACGGGACGTCACGGCTTTATCCGTGACATCAACCATATTGGCGCGACCCTGGGAATCGAGATGAGTGAGCACAACGTTACTCCTTGGCAGAAGCAAGAAGTGTAGAGGGAGTGGCAGTTACACGCTACAAGCTGCAGGCAAGGAACCCATTTACGCATGGGCTCCCCGCTTGCCTCTTATTTACAAATGACTCTCCGCGTATTCGGCCAGTATCGAGCGTGGCACGCCTTGCAGGGTGATGTGCACGCCGTTCGGGAAGTCCTTGAAGCGCTCCGTCAGGTAGGTCAGCCCGGAACTGGTGGCCGACAGGTAAGGGGTGTCGATCTGCGCCAGGTTGCCCAGGCAGACCACTTTGGAACCGGCACCGGCACGGGTGATGATGGTTTTCATCTGGTGCGGAGTCAGGTTCTGGCATTCATCGATCAGGATCAGGCTTTGCTGGAAGCTGCGACCTCGAATGTAGTTGAGGGATTTGAACTGCAACGGCACCTTGCTGAGGATGTAGTCGACACTGCCATGGGTGTTTTCGTCATCCATGTGCAACGCTTCGAGGTTGTCGGTGATCGCACCGAGCCAAGGCTCCATCTTTTCCGCTTCGGTGCCGGGCAGGAACCCGATTTCCTGATCCAGCCCCTGAACGCTACGGGTGGCAATGATGCGCCGATAGCGCTTGGTGACCATGGTCTGCTCGATGGCAGCAGCCAGGGCCAGAATGGTTTTACCCGAGCCTGCAGCGCCTGACAGGTTGACCAGATGAATATCCGGATCGAGCAGCGCGAACAGCGCCAGCCCCTGATAGATATCGCGCGGCTTCAGCCCCCAGGCCTCCTGATGCAGCAAAGGCTCCTGGTGCATATCCAGAATCAGCAGTTCGTCGTTCTTGACGCCCTTGATCCAGCCTACAAATCCCTGCTCATCGACAATGAACTCGTTGATATGAACCGCCGGCAGCATTTCGGTAAGCTGCACGCGGTGCCAGGTACGGCCGCGCTCCTGACGGGTATCGACCTTGCTGACGCGGTCCCAGAACGAACCGGTCATGTCGTGGTAGCCACGCGACAACAGCGAAACGTCGTCGACCAGCTGGTCGGTGCTGTAATCCTCGGCAGCAATGCCGCAGGCGCGCGCCTTGAGGCGCATGTTGATGTCTTTGGTCACCAGCACGACGCTCAAGTCCTTGTTGCGCGCATGCAGGTCGATCAATTGGTTGATGATGATGTTGTCGTTCAGGTGCTCGGGCAGCAGACTGTTGGGTTCCTCGCGCTTGCTCATCAAAATCGACAGGTAGCCCTTGAGCACGCCTGTTCCACGGTCGATGGGCACGCCCTTCTCGACTTCCTCAGGCGAAGCTTCGCCCAGAGTCTTGTCGATCAGGCGGATGGCCTGGCGGCACTCGGCAGCAACCGAATGTTTACCGGCCTTGAGCTTGTCCAGTTCCTCCAGAACCGTCATGGGGATGGCGACGTGGTGTTCTTCGAAGTTCAGCAGTGCGTTTGGATCATGAATCAATACGTTGGTATCGAGCACGTAAAGGATTGGCTGGTTGGTGGAAGGGGTGCGTCCGTGGTCATCCATACTCGCTCACCTTTATAGAAGCCGGGCGACGCAGAACCACGACAGTACTGCGCCACGAAAAGGCCGCCGGATTCTCCCCTTCAGGCAGGGCAGAAATGTCGCTCAAGGTGGGTCTTGGAAGACGCCACCTGTGTTGCAGGTTTCGGCGGTCTGTATTCGTAATACAGCAAAAGGGATGACAGAAAAAAGCTCTTTGACAGTTTTTTGAAGTTTATTTCACAGCCTGACGAATAGGGCTTGGCGGACGTACCCGGCGCGTTTAAAGTCGGAAGTCCGCCCACGCCGAATCTGCCTTCATTCCCCTTCCGGCGCAGCCTCTTCACTGCTCTGCGGCCCTTGTTCCACGGGCGCTTCAGAGATATTCCGGCAATCTTCCCAGATCAACTCGCTTTGCGCGGTATTGGCCAGCAGCAATGGCAGCGCTGACTGCGCCTTGTTGGCCACGTCATGGAATACCACCGTCCCTTTGCGCCAGAGCAGCATGAGGGTCAGTACACGGTCGCCCACCTGCTCCGCAGAAAGCCGTCCGGTGTCGTCTTCGGCGTCGATATTCCACAATGACACGCGTAGATGCTCGGCGCGGAAGAAGTCGCCGCTGTCGGCACGTCGATGGCCATAAGGTGGGCGAAACAGCGGCACAAAGTTGTCCGGCAACACCTGCTGAACCAGTGCCGCGCTGCGTCGCACCGAGTCCTGCCAGTCCAGCCACTGGCTGTGCGAGCGGTACTCCCAGCCCTGAATGCCCACACATTGCTGGCGATACAACGCCTGCAGGCCTGCGACCGATGTGCTGTCGAGGCGCTCCTGAAGGCTTTTGCCCAGCACGAAGAAGGTGGCGGTCATCTTCTGCTGGCGCATGAAGTCGGCCAGCCAGTCGGTGCCACCGTCGGCCGGGCTCGGGCCACTTTCGAAGTTGAGCATGAAGGTGCGATCCGGCATCTCGTCGCCGCTCATCTCATCGGAGTTGTAACGCTCGATCTCGCTGCTGGTCTGCGGAAACAAGGCAGCCATGAACAGCAGCTCGTTCAGATAACGCTGGTGGAATACGGCGCCGGGTCTGGCCCAGTTGGCGTAGAACGAATCGTTCGATACCTGATACTCCTCGGCGCGCTGTCGCAACTGGTCCATGTCCTCGACCAGCACACAGAAATTGGCGTCCTGCTCGCAGCTCTTTTGCGCGTTCTGGTAGTTCTCCAGCAAGCGCAGCCACAACCGATGACGAACCACGTTCAACGACGGCACGTTGACGAAACGCAGGCCGAGGCGCTGCTTGAGGCCCTCCTCGTCCAGCTTTTCGCTCAGGTACAGTTCGTGGGCAAAGGCAAGGATCTCCGCACGCGACGCGACGTCGAACAACTCCGGCGTCTCGAGCCGCTCCGGCCAGACACTGCGGTCAATGGTGGCAATGACCGGCGCAGCCGCCTGCGCCTGAAGCCAGAACAGACCTGCACACACTGCTAAAACGATACGCAAACCCGATGTCCTCTCGATCAACCATTAACGTCATGACCAGCGCGCCACTATAGCTGATATGCGCCTGGCTTCTTATGTCGGCGCGCATACAAAGCCGCACGCCCTGACGCCATCACCATCGGAGCGACCTCTATCGCTACCATAGCTGGAGTCGCAGGCTATCAGCCCCTAGAATCCACGGACGATAAAAAGGAGACGACTTCATGCTGATGGTGATTTCCCCGGCAAAAACCCTCGATTTCGAGACACCGCCCACTACCGGCCGCTTCACTCAGCCGCAATACCTGGATCATTCCCGGGAGTTGATCGACCAGCTTCGTGAACTGACGCCGGCGCAGATCAGCGAACTGATGCACCTGTCCGACAAGCTGGCCGGACTGAACGCGGCACGCTTTGGCAGCTGGAGCCCGGACTTCACCCTCGACAACGCCAAGCAGGCGCTGCTGGCCTTCAAGGGTGATGTCTACACTGGCCTGGAAGCGGAAACACTGAGCGAAGCGCAGCTCGACTACGCGCAGGGACACTTGCGCATGCTGTCAGGCCTTTACGGCCTGCTGCGTCCACTGGACCTGATGCAGCCTTACCGGCTGGAAATGGGTACACGACTGGCCAACGCTCGTGGCAAGGACCTTTACGCTTTCTGGGGCACGCGGATCAGCGAGTGGCTGAATGAAGCGCTGGCCGATCAGGGCGACGACCTGCTGCTCAACCTTGCCTCGACCGAATACTTCTCAGCCGTCAAGCGTTCGTCGCTCAAGGCTCGGATCATCGATACCGAGTTCAAGGACTTCAAGAACGGGCAGTACAAGATCATCAGCTTCTACGCGAAAAAAGCCCGCGGCATGATGAGCCGCTTCGTTATAGAAGAGCGCATCAACCGCCCCGAGGCATTGCAGGCGTTCGATGTACAGGGCTACCGTTACAACCGCGAACAGTCGACCCCCGACAAGTTGGTATTTTTGCGCAACATCGCAGAAGACTAGATACTGTAACCGTCGTGTAACCGCGCGCTGTTACACGACCTGTCCTACGATCCAACACTGAATGCCAACTTCATGACGCCAGACAAACGTCAAGTTTTCGACTGCTAGCTCGAGTGCGATTTTTTCTTAAAAAAAAATCCACTTTTTTAAGTAGTGGCGCTTCAGTATTTTGCAGTAGTGGCACTCTTACCCCCTCCCCTCTACACCCCTCGTAATTCGAGGCTTTTAAGAAAAAAGCCATCATCTCGATACCGTCCCCGTGACAAAACGGATACATCAAAATCTGCAAATCAGGACGAGTGGCCAGGAACTAAATGCGAATTCGTACGCTCCTACATCCCGTAACAATTCTGGGCTGACGTGTAAGAGATCACTTACAGGTCGCCTTGAAGAACGGGAAGTTACCGACAGGGAAGCCGGGTCCACGTGGCCCTGGCGTCAGGTACCAGAATTAAACTCACATCACTAGTTGATGTTGTAGACAGGCGAAGCGCCGACCCGGTGTGATGCGCAGGATTCGAACAGGACGGCCATGGCTAGCGCCATAGGCATTCTTACCGAGGTCCGCCGTCAATCGTCAAACAAGGAGTGGTTTACTGCATCCAAGGAGAGCAGGGCCCTGACCGAACGGACAGGTTACTTGCCGCTTGCACTTAGTGTCATTTGAGTTCGCCTCACTTGTTTTGGGCACTCACTCATTAAATATGCCTGCGTTAGTTCCACGGCGTTGTTAGCCGTGAGGGATGGCGCGTGACATCTGCTGGCCAAAATTAATATCCAGCCAATTTATGGCGTGAAAAATCGAGGAGAATACGATGCGTATCAGCATATTTGGTTTGGGTTATGTCGGTGCAGTCTGTGCCGGTTGCCTGTCTGCCCGCGGTCACGAAGTAGTTGGTGTGGATATTTCCAGCACCAAGATCGACCTGATCAATAGCGGCAAATCACCTATCGTTGAACCGGGTCTGGAAGAGTTGCTGCAGAAAGGTATCAGTACCGGAAAACTGCGCGGCACTACAGACTTCGCCGAAGCCATTCGCGCCACCGATCTGTCGATGATCTGCGTCGGTACGCCGAGCAAGAAGAACGGCGATCTGGAACTCGATTACATTGAATCGGTGTGCCGCGAAATCGGTTATGTCCTGCGTGACAAAGACACCCGTCACACTATCGTGGTTCGCAGTACTGTATTGCCGGGCACTGTTGCCAACGTCGTTATCCCGATTCTGGAAGACTGCTCCGGCAAGAAAGCCGGCGTTGACTTCGGCGTGGCCGTGAACCCTGAGTTCCTGCGTGAAAGCACCGCGATCAAGGATTACGACCTGCCGCCAATGACCGTGATCGGCGAGTTCGACAAAGCGTCGGGCGACGTTCTGCAATCGCTGTACGAAGAACTCGATGCACCGATCATCCGCAAGGACATCGCCGTTGCCGAAATGATCAAGTACACCTGCAACGTGTGGCACGCGACCAAGGTTACTTTCGCCAACGAAATCGGCAACATTGCCAAGGCCGTCGGCGTCGATGGCCGTGAAGTGATGGACGTGGTCTGCCAGGACAAGGCGCTGAACCTGTCCCAGTACTACATGCGCCCTGGCTTCGCATTCGGCGGCTCCTGCCTGCCGAAAGACGTTCGCGCCCTGACCTACCGTGCCAGCAGCCTGGACGTTGAAGCCCCCCTGCTCAACTCGCTGATGCGCAGCAACACCTCGCAAGTGCAGAACGCTTTCGACATGGTCGCCAGCTACGACACCCGCAAGGTTGCACTGCTGGGTCTGAGCTTCAAGGCCGGCACTGACGATCTGCGTGAAAGCCCGCTGGTAGAGCTGGCCGAAATGCTGATCGGCAAGGGCTTCGACCTGAGCATCTTCGACAGCAACGTTGAATATGCACGCGTTCACGGTGCCAACAAGGACTACATCGAATCCAAGATTCCGCACGTCTCCTCGCTGCTGAACTCGGACTTCGACAAAGTCATCAATGACTCCGACGTCATCATCCTCGGCAACCGCGACGAGCGTTTCCGCGCCCTCGCCAACAAGACCCCTGAAGGCAAGCGCGTCATCGATCTGGTGGGCTTCATGGCCAACGCCACAAGCGAAGACGGTCGTGCCGAAGGTATCTGCTGGTAAATCAGCCGCAAGCCACAAGCGCCAGGCTCCAGGCCACAGGCTCAAGCAATGTGCTTGCAGCCTGGGGCTTGAGGCTCGCAACTGACTTAGGGATACGATTATGCAGAGGCTCAAGCACGGCCTGTTACAGGCCGCCGGTTGGCTGTTCTATTTAAGTTTACTCATGGGCCTTGCCGCGGCATTGCCTACCAGTATCTTCGACTCGCAGTCGAAGAACTTTATATTCCTGATTGGCGCCGTTGGTATCTGGCGCTACTCGATGGGGATCACGCACTTCGTGCGCGGGATGATCTTCCTGTACATCGTTTACCCGCACTTGCGCCGCAAGGTTCGCAAGCTGGGCAGCGCAGCAGACCCATCCCACGTGTTTCTGATGGTCACCAGCTTCCGTATCGACGCGCTGACCACCGCCCAGGTGTACAACTCGGTTATCCGCGAAGCCATCGACTGCGGCCTGCCGACGACTATCGTCTGCTCGCTGGTGGAAATGTCCGATGAACTGCTGGTCAAGAGCATGTGGGCGAAGTTCAACCCGCCTGAGCGCGTCAAGCTGGACTTCGTACGCATTCCGGGCACCGGCAAGCGCGACGGTCTGGCCTATGGCTTCCGTGCCATCTCGCGGCACTTGCCCGACAGCCGTGCCGTGGTTGCGGTGATCGACGGCGACACCGTGCTCAACGAAGGTGTGGTCGCCAAGACCGTGCCGTGGTTCCAGCTGTTCGACAACGTCGGCGGCCTGACCACCAACGAGTTCTGTGAAGTACGTGGCGGCTACATCATGAGCGAGTGGCACAAGCTGCGTTTCGCTCAGCGCCACATCAACATGTGCTCGATGGCCCTGTCCAAACGCGTGTTGACCATGACCGGTCGCATGTCGGTGTTCCGCGCAACCGTGGTAACCGACCCCGAGTTCATTGCCGACGTGGAAAGCGACTCGCTCAATCACTGGCGTCTGGGCACCTTCCGCTTCCTGACCGGCGACGACAAGTCCAGCTGGTTCAGCCTGATGCGCCTGGGTTACGACACGTTCTACGTGCCGGATGCGGCAATCAACACCGTGGAACACCCGCCCGAGAAGAGCTTCCTGAAAGCCAGCCGCAAGCTGATGTATCGCTGGTACGGCAACAACCTGCGTCAGAACTCGCGGGCACTGGGTCTGGGCGTACGTCGCCTGGGGATCTTCACCAGCATCGTACTGTTCGACCAGCGCGTGTCGATGTGGACGTCCATCCTCGGCCTGACCGTTGCCCTGATCGCCAGCTTCAAGTATGGCGGTGCGTTCCTGCTGATGTATCTGCTGTGGATCGGCATGACCCGCCTGATCCTCACTCTGCTGCTGTCCCTGTCGGGACACAGGATCGGGCCTGCCTACCCGATCATTCTCTATTACAACCAGATCGTCGGCGCGCTGATGAAGATCTATGTCTTCTTCCGCCTGGACCGCCAGTCCTGGACACGCCAGGACACCAAACTAAGCCGCGACATGGCCAGCTTTCAGGGCTGGTTCAACACGTGGTCGTCCCGAACCATGACTTTCTCGGCTGGCACCATCTTCGTCGCTGTGCTGTTGACGATGGTTTGACCGGGCCAACGGATTAATCGCTTAAGTAGGAAAAATAGCCATGAATACAGCCGTGAATGCGAACGTCGTACATGAATCCGAAGCCCAGCGCCAACACGCGCGGATCAAGATCCCTGCCAAGCTGCGCCTGCTGAACGATCAGCCCAACGCGCCACTGGTGCGTGTCGAAGATCTGTCGGCCGGTGGCCTGAGCTTCGTTGCTCCGTCCGGGCAGAAATTCAGCGAAGGTCAGATCGTCAAGGGACGCCTGCAATTCATCATCGACAACCTTGGCCTGGCCATGGACGTCGATCTGCAAGTGCGCTCGATAGACAACGCCAGCAACCGCATCGGTTGCCAGTTCCAGAACCTGGAACCTCAGGACATTGCTACCCTGCGTCACCTGATCACCTCGCACCTGTCCGGCGAAGTCGTCACCCTTGGCGAAGTGCTGGCCACGCTGCAGCGCGACAACTTCACCAAAGCCCGCAAGGTCAAAGGCAAAGACAGCGGCATGAGCGCCATGGGTCGCCTGCGCGCCGTGACGTTCAGCCTGGGCGTCTTCATTGTCGGTCTGGCCGCTTTCGGCTTTATCTTCAAGACGATCTACGGCCTGTACTTCGTCAGCCATGCATCGGCCGGCCTGGTCACCATTCCAAGCATGGATGTGACCATGCCGCGTGAAGGCACCGTGCAAAGCCTGGTCGCCCCGAACGGCGAAGCCGCCAAAGGCGCGCCACTGGCGTCCTTCAACACCAGCATGCTGGAAATGCTCAAAGGCAGCCTGACCGGTGAAGATCTGCAGCCAGCCAAGATCGAAGAGCTGTATGGCAAGCAGATGAGCGGCACCATGACCAGCCCGTGCGATTGCGTCGTGGCTCGCCAACTGGTTGCCGACGGTCAGTTCGCGTCCAAGGGTCAGGTAATCTTCCAGCTGGTACCACGCAACGCGCCGGCCACTGTTGAAGCACGCTTCACCTATCGCCAGTTCAACGACGTGAAGCCAGGCACACGTGTCAGCTTCCAGATCGCTGGCGAAGACAAACTGCGCACCGGCCAGATCATCAGCAGCACCAACCTGAGCGACGCCGACCTGTCCACCGACATCCGCGTGCAGATCAAGCCTGACGAAAGCCTGAGCAGCTCGCTTGCCGGTCGCCCTGTCGAAGTGGTCAGCGATCGTGGCCCGTCCGTGAACTGGCTGATCGATAAAGCAATGGCTGCGGGTCTGTAACCATGAACAGCCCACTACGACGCCTGTCGACCCCCACGCTATTGAGCCTCGCCGTCGCGCTCGGCCTCAGCGGCTGTGCCGGCCTGCCTGATCAACGCCTTGCCAATGAAGCCCTGAAAAACGGCGACACTGCATTGGCGGAGCAGAACTATCGGCAGCTGGCGGACCTGGGCTATAGCGACGCGCAAGTCGGCCTGGCTGATATTCAGGTCGCGACTCGCGACCCGGCTCAGCTCAAGCAGGCCGAGGCTACCTACCGCGCTGCAGCACAGACCTCCCCCCGGGCGCAGTCGCGCCTGGGCCGTCTGCTGGCTGCCAAGCCCGACGCTACCGAAGCCGAACATCGCGAAGCCGAGGGCCTGCTGAAAAAGGCCTTCGCCAATGGCGAGTCCGGCACGCTGATCCCACTGGCGATGCTTTATCTGCAATACCCGCACACCTTCCCTGAAGTGAATGCGCAGCAGAAGATCAGTGAGTGGCGCGCCGCCGGTTATCCGGAAGCAGGTCTGGCTCAGGTGCTGCTGTATCGCACTCAAGGCACTTATGCTCAACACCTCGACGAGGTCGAGAGCATCTGTAAACAGGCGCTGTCGGCCACCGATATCTGCTACGTCGAACTGGCCACTGTCTACCAGACACGCGGCCAGGCAGAGCAACGCACGGCCTTGATCGAAAAGCTCAAGAGCGAATACGCCGCTGGCCGCGTCAATGCACAACGAGTGGACAGCGTCGCGCGTGTACTGGGTGACTCCACCATCGGTACGCCGGACGAAAAGACCGCTCAGCAATTGCTGGAAAGTGTCGCGCCGGGCTACCCGGTCTCGTGGGTCACGCTGGCCAAACTGCTTTACGACTTCCCCGAACTGGGCGACGTCAACAAGATGATGGAATACCTGAACAATGGCCGCGCGGCAGACCAGCCTCGCGCCGAGCTGCTGCTTGGGCGCCTGTACTACGAAGGCAAGTGGGTCACGCCCGATGCCTTCAAGGCCGAGGAGCACCTGAAGAAAGCCACCGCCACGGAAATCTCTGCCCATTACTACCTGGGGCAGATCTACCGTCGTGGCTACCTGGGCCAGGTTTACTCGCAAAAAGCCGTGGACGAGCTGCTGACCGCCGCCCGTGGTGGCCAGAACAGCGCCGACTTCGCCCTCGCGCAACTGTTCTCGCAGGGCAAGGGCACCATGCCCGACCCGGTCAACGCCTGGGTGTTCGCACAACTGGCACTGGCCAGTCAGACCCCGCAAGCGACCGAGCTTGCCGAGGCCCTCAACACACAACTGCCGCCTGAAAAGCTCGCCACCGCCAAAGACCTGTTGGCACGCGAGCAAAAAGTCCGGGGCGCTACCGCCACTCAGAACGCGATGGCATTGCAAGCCCTGCAAGAAGAAAAAGACGGTGAGGAAGCATTATGAAGTTGAATCCCCTGATGGCCGCCGGCATGGGCCTTGGCTTCACCCTGTTGTGGGCCTGCCCGACGCTGGCAGCGCTGACCGAACAACCGCAAAATTTCGGTATCGAAATCAAAGCCACGGCGCAGGCCGAGGATGATCGCGATCTGGGCACCCGTTCGGGCGGCGACGTCAACGGTGTGGGCCTGGACCTGCGTCCCTGGGTCTATGGCGAGCGCGGCGACTGGAGCGGTTACGCGATGGGCCAGGTGGTCACTGCCACCGACATCATCCAGACCGACCCGCTGGAGCAGAGCAACAGCGACGGCAGCGGCACGCAGACGTCGCGTGGCACGGCCAGTGAGCGCGAAACCGACAAGACCTACGCGGCACTGCGTGAGTTCTGGATCGGCTACAGCGGTTTCACGCCCTACCCTGGCGAGATCCTGAAAGTCGGTCGTCAGCGTCTGCGCAACGACGACGGTCAATGGCACGACACCAACATCGAGGCCATCAACTGGTCGTTCGATACCACACTGCTGCGCGCTGAACTGGGTGCTGCCCAGCGTTTCAGCGAATACCGCACCGACCTGACCGAACTGGCACCTGACGACGAAGATCGCAAGCACCTGTTCGGCTCGGTCAGCTATCAGTGGACACCAGGCAACTGGGCCGGCATTCGCGCTCACCACAGCGCTGACGACGGCAAGCTCAAGTCCCAGGGCCAGGTGCTGGATGATCTGGACAAGACCTCCAATGGCGATCTGACCTGGGTCGGCCTGCAGGCTGACAGCGATGCCTACAACTATCGCAGCAACACCAATCAGCTCAACTACTGGGGCAGCCTGACCTGGCTCAACGGAACGCGCGACGAAATCGGCGTGACCTCCGCTCCCAACGACCAGTTCATCGCCGGCGAAAAGAACAGCCGTGACATGAATGGCTGGGCCACTGACCTGGGCCTGCGCCTGCGCCTGGATCCGCAATGGCAAGTCGGCGCCGCCTACTCGCGCGCCAGCAAGGACTATGTCCAGAACGGTCTGGAAAGTAACCGCTCCAACTGGACCGGCACACGTTCACGCATCCATCGCTTCGGTGAAGCCTTCCAGGGCGAAATGGCCAACGTGGAAACCGGTTCGCTGTTCGCCTCCTGGCAGATGAACGAGGAATACGACGCGTCGCTGATCTACCACAAGTTCCGTCGCGTGGACGGCAACACCGGTATCGGCGGCTCGGGCATCAACGCGGTGAACGACAACCAGGACGGTACGTTCAGTTCGCTGCCACTGGAAGACGGAAGCAAGGACCTGGGTCAGGAAATGGACCTGGTCGTGACCAAGTACTTCAAGCAAGGCCTGCTGCCAGCCTCGCTGAGCCAGTCGTTCGATGAACCTTCGGCACTGGTGCGTCTGCGCGCAGGTGTCTTCAAGCCAGGCGACGCGTATCAGAACAACGTGGACAGCTACATGCACCGCGCTGTTGTCGACGTCATCTGGCGCTTCTGATGCGAACCGCCAAAGGAGTGCCAGAGATGAACAGTCATACAAGCAACGGGCGTAGCCGGCACTGGCCGCACGCCCTGCTCGAAAGCGCACTGCTGACCAGCGCCCTGCTGATGGTCAGCGGTGTGGCGCTGGCCAACGCGCCTGTCGTACCCGACGCACAGAAGGCGGTGGTCAAGGAGTTGCACCAGGCCAAGACCTACACCATCACCAGCCCGCCGACCGCGCCGCTGGAAATGGCCAAGCCGGTGTTGCCCGACCTCAAGGGCTACACCGCAGAAGCCGCCTTGAAAAAGATCGTGCGCAACAAGCCGGGCAAGGTCACTGTTTCGCGGATGATGGAAGAAACCGGCCTGAAGGAATTCATCGGCGGTGACAACAAGATGGCCGAGTGGGTCAACCGCCAGCGCGGTATCCCGCAGGCCATCATGATTTCCGACGGCTACGTGAACCTGCAGGACCTGGCCAAAAAGGTGCCCAAGCAGTTCCTCAACGAGGTCTCGCCAGGTGTCTACGTGGCGCGCCTGCCGATTCTGGTAAAGGAAACCGGCACCTTCGAGATCGACAGCAAGACCAAGGAATTGCGTCTGTCTCAGGAAAAGGGCTCGTTCATCGTCAGTGAAGGCAAGATGCTGATCACTCACACTCAGGTCAACGCCTGGAGTGAAACCCGCAACAGCCTGGCGACCTATCGCAAGCCTGACGAGTTTCGCCCTTTCCTGCTGACCTGGGGTGGCTCGGAAACCTGGATCGCCAACACCAAGATGGCGAGCCTGGGCTATGACCAGAGCAAGTCCTACGGCATCAGTATTTCCCAGTACACGCCCAACACCGCGAAGGTGCTCAAGCGTCCCGAACCGACGGGCTGGATCATCGATTCAGAGTTCTCGGACATGTGGTACGGCTTCTACTGCTATGAAACCCGCGACTTCGTGGTCAAGGGCAACACCTACCGCGACAACATCATTTACGGCATTGACCCGCACGACCGTTCGCACGGTCTGATCATCGCCGAAAACGACGTTTACGGGACCAAGAAGAAGCACGGGATCATTATTTCCCGGGAAGTGGACAACAGCTTCATCTTCCGCAACAAGAGCCACAACAACAAATTGTCCGGCGTGGTTCTGGACCGTAACAGCGTCGGCAACATCGTCGCCTACAACGAGATTTACCAGAACCACACTGACGGCATCACCCTGTACGAAAGCGGCAACAACCTGCTGTGGGGCAATCGCGTGATCGCCAACCGCCGCCACGGGATCCGCGTGCGTAACAGTGTGAACATCAAGCTGTACGAGAACGTCGCCATGGGCAACGGCCTGATGGGCGTTTACGGCCACATCAAGGACTTGAGCGACACCGACCGCGACATCGAGCTCGACCCGTTCGACGCTCAGGTATCGCTGATCATGGTCGGCGGCGAGCTGTCCAGCAACGGCTCCGGCCCGCTGTCCATCGATTCGCCACTGAGTGTCGAGCTGTATCGCGTCTCGATGCTGATGCCTACCAAAGAAGTCGGCATCAGCCTCAACGGCGTCCTCGGTGAGCGCCAGGACGAAATCCTCGACCTGCTGGTACGCCAGAAAAAAGCCGTATTGATCGACCCCGTCGAAAGCCAGACCGAGCTGCGGGAATGAGGAAGGGTATTGTTATGCACGCACATCTGATCAAGCTGTTGAGCCTGTCCAGCCTCACCGCCGCCTTGATGGCCGCCGCTGGTGTCGCTCGGGCAGACGACGCGCAAGCGCCGACGTTCAAGGCCGAGCCTTGCTGCTCGCTGTGCCCGGCCGCACATGATGCGAAAAACTACACCACGCGCTATCAGCAGAACTTCACCACGCTGGTCCAGGCTCAGGGCGACTGGCTGTTCCGGACACAGGAAGACCTGCGCACCGAGTTCGACACCACACCTGCCGGCTACCGCCGCATGAAAGAACTGCACGATGCGTTCAAGAGCAAAGGCGTCGAACTGGTCGTGGTTTATCAGCCAACCCGTGGCCTGGTGGATCGCAACAAGCTGTTCCCGGCCGAACGCGACAAGTTCGACTACGACAAGGCGCTGAAAAACTATCAGGCCATGCTCGGCCGCTTCAGCAAGATGGGCTACTGGGTCCCTGACCTGTCGCCGTTGACCAACGAGCAACAGGCGCATGACTTCTACTTCCGCGGTGACCAGCACTGGACGCCGTATGGCGCGCAGCGTACGGCGAAGATCGTTGCTGAAACCGTGAAGAAAGTTCCGGGTTATAGCGACATCCCGAAGCGTGAGTTCGAAAGCCATATTTCCGGACGCATGGGCAAGACGGGCACTTTGCACAATATGGCGGGTCAATTGTGCGGCACCAGCTACGCGATCCAGTACATGGACCAGTTCACCACCGAGCCCAAGGGTGAGGCGGGCGACGGCGACCTGTTCGGCGATTCCGGTAACCCGGAAATCACCTTGGTCGGTACCAGCCACAGCGGCAAGAACTACAACTTCGCGGGCTTCCTGCAGGAGTACATGGGCGCTGACGTGTTGAACGTGGCGTTCCCTGGTGGCGGTCTGGAAGGTTCGATGCTGCAGTACCTGGGCAGTGAAGACTTCCAGAAGCGTCCGCCGAAAATTCTCATCTGGGAATTCTCGCCGCTGTATCGCCTGGATCAGGAGACCATCTATCGCCAGATGATGTCGCTGCTGGACAACGGCTGTGAGGGCAAGCCTGCCGTCATGAGCGCCAGCACCACACTCAAGCCGGGCACCAACGAAGTGTTGGTCAATGGCAAGAATGGCATCAAGGATATTCGCAACGGCAGCAATCAGATCGACATCAAGTTTGACGACACCTCGGTGAAAGTCCTTCAGGCCAGACTCTGGTACATGAACGGTCGCCACGAAGATCTGAAAATCGAGAAACCGGAAACGTCAGACACCGATGGACGCTTCGCCTTTGAATTGCGCGAGGACGAGGATTGGGCCAACCAGCAACTGCTGGCGCTGGAAATCCAGGGACCGGAAGCAGGCACGGCACCACAAAAAGTCGAAGCCAAAGTATGCAAACGCAACGTGTTCCCGAGCGCTGCGACACACACCGCTCAAGCCGGACTATGAGGTGACTTATGCAGACTCCTAAACTGATACGCCCTACCCTGCTGTCGATGGCAATCCTGTCATCGATGGCCTGGGCCACGGGCGCGTCCGCCGCACTGGTTCCACCCAAGGGCTATGACGCCCCGATCGAAAAAATGAAGACTGGCGATCACAACTTCAGCTGTGAAGCCATTCCAAAGCCCTACACCGACAAGCTGGTCTTTCGCAGCAAGTACGAGGGTTCGGACAAGGCACGCGCAACGCTCAATGCAGTCTCCGAAGAAGCGTTCCGCGATGCGACCAAGGACATCACCACCCTTGAGCGTGGCGTCAGCAAAGTCGTGATGCAGTACATGCGCGACGGTCGTCCGGAACAACTCGATTGCGCGCTGAACATGATGACCACCTGGGCCAAGGCCGATGCGCTGGAGTCACGCGAGTTCAACCACACCGGTAAATCCATGCGCAAATGGGCACTGGGCAGCATGTCCTCCGCCTACCTGCGCCTGAAGTTCTCCGAGTCGCACCCGCTGGCCAATCGTCAGCAGGACGCAAAGATCATCGAAACCTGGTTCAGCAAGCTGGCCGATCAGGTGGTCAGCGACTGGAGCAATCTGCCGCTGGAAAAAATCAACAACCACTCGTACTGGGCTGCCTGGTCAGTGATGGCAACCGCTGTCGCCACCAATCGTCAGGACCTGTTCGACTGGGCCGTGAAGGAATACAAGGTCGCTGCCAATCAAGTGGACAAGGACGGTTTCCTGCCCAACGAGATGAAGCGCCGTCAGCGTGCACTGTCGTATCACAACTACGCATTGCCACCGCTCGCGATGATTGCCAGCTTCGCCCAGGCCAATGGCGTGGACCTGCGTCCGGAAAACAATGGCGCCTTGAAGCGTCTGGGTGACCGGGTTCTGGCCGGCGTCAAAGACCCTTCGATATTCGCTGAACACAACGGCGAGAAACAGGACATGACGGACCTGAAGAAAGATCCGAAATTCGCCTGGCTCGAACCGTACTGCTCGCTCTACAACTGCAGCCCGGATGTGCTGGAAGAGAAACACGA
Organism: Pseudomonas sp. PvP027; assembly: GCF_017833005.1. Taxonomy (NCBI): domain Bacteria; kingdom Pseudomonadati; phylum Pseudomonadota; class Gammaproteobacteria; order Pseudomonadales; family Pseudomonadaceae; genus Pseudomonas; species Pseudomonas sp. PvP027. The sequence goes on from NZ_JAFIBK010000001.1 coordinate 2,156,826, forward strand.
AAAGCAGCCATTCAAAACGTTCCGCCTGGGCGGTGACCTGACCAAGGTCTACGACCCGTCGCACGAGAAAGGCGACAAGGGCGACAACGTCAGCGAGTGATGCGCAGTTGATTTTTGTCGAAGCTGGCCAGGCGATGCATCCCTGAAAGCAGGGCTCGCCTGAACAGCTTCGCAAGCGCGCAGTGAAGTGATTTACCCCTCCTTTTTTACGGGGGGGTTTGGGGGGGCTTTGAGCCCTTGAATGTTGGACAAACGGAGAGATAAGGATGGTTTTCTCATCCAACGTGTTCCTGTTCCTGTTCATGCCGGTCTTTCTCGGCTTGTACTACCTGAGCGGGCAACGCTATCGCAATCTGCTGCTGCTGATTGCCAGCTATATCTTCTACGCCTGGTGGCGAGTGGACTTTCTGGCGCTGTTCATCGGCGTGACCGTCTGGAACTACTGGATCGGTCTCAAGGTAGGCGCAGCAGGTGTGCGGACCAAGCCGGCACAGAAATGGTTGCTGCTTGGTGTGATCGTGGACCTGTGTATTCTGGGCTACTTCAAATACGCCAACTTCGGCGTGGACAGCATCAACGCAGCCATGACCTCGATGGGTCTTGAACCGTTCATCCTGACTCACGTGCTGTTGCCGATCGGTATCTCGTTCTATGTCTTCGAGTCCATCAGCTACATCATCGACGTTTACCGCGGCGACACCCCGGCCACGCGCAACCTGATCGACTTCGCTGCATTCGTCGCGATCTTTCCGCACCTGATCGCCGGCCCCGTGCTGCGTTTTCGCGATCTGGCCGACCAGTTCAACAACCGTACACACACGCTGGACAAGTTCTCCGAAGGTGCCACGCGCTTCATGCAGGGCTTCATCAAGAAAGTGTTCATCGCCGACACCCTGGCTGTAGTCGCCGACCACTGCTTCGCCCTGCAGAACCCGACCACCGGCGACGCCTGGCTGGGTGCGCTGGCTTACACCGCACAGCTGTACTTCGACTTCTCCGGTTACAGCGACATGGCCATCGGTCTGGGTCTGATGATGGGTTTCCGCTTCATGGAAAACTTCAAACAGCCTTATATCAGCCAGTCGATCACCGAGTTCTGGCGTCGCTGGCACATCAGCCTGTCCACCTGGCTGCGTGACTATCTTTACATCACGCTGGGCGGTAACCGTGGCGGCAAATTCGCGACCTACCGCAACCTGTTCCTGACCATGCTGCTGGGTGGTCTGTGGCACGGTGCCAACGTCACCTACATCATCTGGGGCGCCTGGCACGGCATGTGGCTGGCGATCGAAAAAGCGGTCGGCATCAACACCAAACCCTACAGTTTCAACCCGATCCGCTGGGCACTTACCTTCCTTCTGGTAGTCATAGGATGGGTCATCTTCCGCGCTGAAAACCTGCACGTCGCCGGTCGTATGTACAGCGCAATGTTCAGCTTCGGCGAGTGGCAGCTGTCGGAACTCAACCGTGCCAGCCTGACCGGTCTGCAAGTCGCGACACTGGTAGTGGCTTATCTGACGCTGGCGTTCTTCGGTCTGCGCGACTTCTACCAGAACCGCGAAAAAGACACCGGCAAGAGCGCCAAGGCCGACGGTCCTGCGACCGCACAACCGGGCACCATCAAAGCGGTTCCTGGCGACGCGCCTGGCAGCCTGCACATGCCTGGCTACACCGTGGGCAGCGAAGCCCAGGTGCAACCTGCCTACTGGGTTGCCGACTGGCCACGTTACGCCATGCGCGCACTGATCCTGCTGCTGTTCGTGGCTTCGATTCTCAAACTTTCGGCGCAAAGCTTCTCGCCGTTCCTTTACTTCCAGTTCTGAGGAGCCTGACATGACCCGTTCATTACGAATCCTCTACATCGCCCTCTTCCTGGCCATTCTGCTGGTCCTGGGCGTCTGGTCGCTGCGCAGCTTCAGCACTTTCTCGACTTCTGCCGAGACCACCGTGCTCAACGGCAAATGGACCAAGGCGGCGGAAACTCATTACGACGATGAGTTCCCGATCAAGCGCCTGGGCACCAACCTCTGGGCGGCGCTGGATTTCAAACTGTTCAACGAAGGTCGTCCGGGCGTCGTGCTCGGCAAGGACCAGTGGTTGTACACCGACGAAGAGTTTGATGCGGTTGCCAACGGCGAGCAGAACGAAGCCGACAACCTGGCGATCATTCAGGGTGTGCGTGACGCACTGGAAAAACAGGGCACCAAGCTGGTCCTGGCGATTGTTCCGGCGAAGACGCGCCTGTACCCGGAACACATCGGTAACACCAAGCCTGCCAGCCTGCACGCCGATCTGTATCAGCAGTTCCATGCTCAGGTGGCCAAAGCCGGGATCTTTGCCCCTGACCTGCTGGCGCCACTGCAAGCTGCCAAGCAACAGGGCCAGGTTTTCCTGCGCACCGACACCCACTGGACGCCAATGGGTGCCGAAGTCGCCGCGCAGCAACTGAGCGCCGCGATTGCCCAGAAAACGCCACTGGAAGGCGAACCTGAGCAGTTCGTCACACAAGCCAAGGGAACCGAAGCTTACAAAGGTGACCTGACTACATTCCTGCCGCTCGATCCGCTGTTCAGCAACATGCTGCCCAAGCCGGACGAATTGCAGAAACGCAGCACCGATCCGGTAGCAGGCGAAGCGGCAGGCGGTGACGCGCTGTTCGCAGACAGCGACATCCCGGTGGGTCTGGTGGGTACCAGCTACAGCGCCAACCCTAACTGGAACTTCGTCGGAGCCTTGAAAGAAGCGCTGCGCAGCGACGTCGTCAACTACGCCGAAGACGGCCATGGCCCGATCCTGCCGATGCTCAAGTACCTGCAGACCGATGCCTTCAAGAACACCCCGCCGCAAGTGGTGATCTGGGAATTCCCGGAGCGCTATCTGCCGGCCCACAACGACCTTGGCGAGTTCGATCCGAAGTGGATCGCCGAGCTGAAGAAATCGCGTGACACCCAAGAAAACGTGGCGCTCAACGCCAAACAATCCGAGTCGCCCAACCGGGCGCAAAACTGAGAGGACTGACTCATGACTTTTAACACTACTGCTAACCGTTCGGCCGCAAAACGCCTGTTCAAAACCTGCGCAATGGCCGCCGGTCTGGGCCTGATGTCCCTGCAAGCTTTCGCCGGTGACTCCGCCCTGTACGGCCCGACCGCACCAAAAGGCTCGACCTTCGTGCGTGTCTACAACGCCAGCAACGCCGAAATCAGCGCCACCGTTGGCAACACCAACCTCAACGAAGTGGCGCCACTGGGCAGCACTGCGTTCAGCTTCATGCCGCAGGGCGACTACACCGCCAAGCTGGGCAGCCAGAGCCTGCCGGTGAAACTGGCGGGTGATCACTACTACACCATCGTCAACAACGCCAGCGGCAAACCACAGCTGGTCGAAGAGCCACCGTTCAAGAACAAGCAGAAATCCCTGGTTCGTGTGCAAAACCTGAGCGACAAGTCCCTGACCCTGAAAACCGCTGATGGCAAGACCGACGTGGTCAAGGCTGTAGCGGCAAAAGGCACCGGTGAGCGTGAAATCAACCCGGTCAAGGTCAGCCTGGCGCTGTACGACGGCGACAAGAAAGTCACCGATGTGAAACCTGTGGCACTGGAGCGTGGCGAAGCCGCTGTGCTCTACATCACCGGCAGTGGCAGCAGCCTCTCGCCAGTGTGGGTCAAGCCACCGGTCGCTACCCGCTAAACGGATTATGCCGGTCGGTTCAGGGCATAGCGCTGAGCCGGCCCGCGCGGAACAAGAACAAGACAGAAACGACAGACACCTCGTACGGCCCTAATTGAATGCTTTTGGAGAAACAAAATGATTCCAGTTATCTTGTCAGGCGGTAGTGGTTCACGACTCTGGCCGCTTTCGCGTAAACAATTCCCTAAACAGTTCCTGGCATTGACCGGCGAGCACACCCTGTTCCAGCAAACCCTGGAGCGTCTGGTGTTCGAGGGCATGCAGGAGCCTATCGTGGTCTGCAACAAGGACCACCGCTTCATCGTCAACGAACAACTCGGTGCGCTGAACCTGGAAACCCAGGCGATCCTCATGGAACCGTTCGGCCGCAACACGGCGCCAGCCGTTGCACTGACTGCCATGAAGCTGGTCAACGAAGGCAATGACGGCCTGATGCTGGTGCTGCCGGCCGACCACGTCATCGAAGACCAGAAAGCCCTGCAACGCGCTCTGGCACTGGCAACCGTAGCCGCAGAACGTGGCGAAATGGTGCTGTTCGGCGTACCGGCCAACAAGCCTGAAACCGGCTACGGCTACATCAAGTCCACCGCCGATGCCCTGCTGCCGGAAGGCGTCAGCCGCGTGTCGCAGTTCGTCGAAAAACCTGACGAAAAACGCGCCAAAGAGTTCGTTGAAGCCGGTGGCTATTACTGGAACAGCGGCATGTTCCTGTTCCGCGCCAGCCGCTTCCTTGAAGAGCTGAAAAAGCACGACCCGGACATCTACGACACCTGCCTGCTGACCCTCGAGCGCAGCGTGCAGGACGGCGATGCTCTGGAAATCGACGCCTCGACCTTCGCCTGCTGCCCGGACAACTCCATCGACTACGCAGTCATGGAAAAAACCCAGCGCGCCTGCGTTGTACCGCTGTCGGCCGGCTGGAGCGATGTCGGCTGCTGGTCGTCGCTGTGGGAAGTCAACGCCAAGGACGCCAACGGTAACGTCACCAAGGGCGACGTCGTCATCCAGGACAGCCGCAACTGCATGATCCACGGCAACGGCAAACTGGTGTCGGTGATCGGTCTGGACAACATCGTCGTCGTCGAAACCAAGGACGCGATGATGATTGCCCACAAGGACAAGGTCCAGGGCGTCAAGCAGATGGTCGCTACCCTGAACGAACAGGGCCGCACCGAGACCCAGAACCACCTCGAAGTGTACCGTCCGTGGGGCTCCTACGATTCGGTGGACATGGGCGGTCGTTTCCAGGTCAAGCGTATCTCTGTCAAGCCGGGCGCCTGCCTGTCGCTGCAGATGCACCACCACCGCGCCGAACACTGGATCGTGGTATCCGGTACTGCGCAGGTCACCTGTGACGAGAACGTGTTTTTGCTCACTGAGAACCAGTCCACCTACATCCCGATCGCCTCGGTCCATCGCCTGCGCAACCCAGGCAAGATCCCGTTGGAAATCATCGAAGTACAATCGGGCAGCTACCTGGGCGAAGATGACATCGAGCGTTTCGAAGACATCTACGGTCGTTCGAACGCGCTGGAAGCAGGTGTGAAGACCCAGACTATCGCTCGCTGATAGCGTTTCAAGCGGCAACAAGCGGCAAGTAAGACAACCCTCGACAGCTCTTTACGTATGTTTATACGTGGAGAGTTGTCGGGGGTTTTTCATTTGCGCGACTTCCCCCTTACAGGTTCTGTAGGATGTCCTGCACTCACCCCCGCTGGAGAATCGCCGCATGTTCATCGGCATCCTGTTAATCCTGACCTGGCTCATCCTTCTGCTCCGCTACCCGGCAAAGGCCTTGCCCGTTTCGCTGGCTGCGGCGGTCGGGCTCGGGGCGGTGGCGGCTATCGTCATCTGGCAGGACAGTCGGGAAACACGCCAGCTTGAGCGTCTGGATATCCGCCTGAGTTACGACCCGCAAGGCTGCCCGGCAGACCGTCCCTTGCAGGTCAGCATCACCAACACCAATCAGGTCACCCTGCAGGAACTGCGTTGGCGGATTGCTGCCTATGCGCCCGGTGATTCGGTGAACCTGACCGACAACACCTACGCGTCCGCACGCTATCGCGGCCCTGGTGAACTTCAGGCCAAAGGCACGTGGCAGGATTGCGTGCCGGTACCGGCACTGCGCAGCGGGTATCGCCCACAAACCCTGGAATTTCGCGCAGAACATCTGCAAGGCAGTTTCTCGGACTGACCACAAGGATCGTAAACATGCCTATTGCTCTTATAACTGGCTGCTCCAGCGGAATAGGCCGCGCCCTGGCCGACGCGTTCAAGGCCGCTGGCTATGAAGTCTGGGCCACTGCACGCAAGGCCGACGATGTCGCGGCACTCAGTGCAGCGGGTTTCATCGCCGTGCAACTGGATGTCAACGACAGCCTGGCGCTGGAGCAACTGGCCGCCGGTCTGGAACACAGCGGCCTGGATGTGTTGATCAATAACGCTGGCTATGGCGCGATGGGCCCCCTGCTCGACGGCGGTGTGCAGGCCTTGCAGCGGCAGTTCGAAACCAATGTGTTTTCCGTGGTGGGGGTGACCCGGGCGCTGTTTCCGGCACTGCGTCGCAACAAGGGTCTGGTGGTGAACATCGGCAGCGTATCCGGTGTGCTGGTCACGCCGTTTGCGGGTGCTTACTGCGCGTCCAAGGCGGCGGTGCATGCTCTCAGTGATGCGCTGCGTCTGGAGCTGGCGCCGTTCGGCGTTCAGGTAATGGAGGTACAGCCCGGCGCGATTGCGTCGAGTTTCGCGCAGAACGCCAGCCACGAAGCCGAGCAACTGATCAGCGAGCAATCGCCCTGGTGGCCGATCCGCGAGGGCATTCGTGCACGCGCCAGGGCTTCACTGGACAACCCTACCCCCGCCACGTCATTCGCTCGCGACCTGCTCAAAGCCGTGCAACAAATCCATCCGCCACGCCTGCTGCGCCTGGGCAACGGCTCACGCCTTTTGCCGTTGATGGCGTGGTTGCTGCCCAAGGGACTGCTGGATATGGGCCTGAAAAAACGCTTTGGGCTGAACGCTGATCTGTAGCCGAGTCGTGTAACTATCGTGCCAATGCTCCGCGTTGGCATGCCGTTCTGGACGCTCTGCGCCCTCAAGCATCAGCCGTCTACCGGCCTGACAATCACGGTGCAGGTCATCCCTGCTGCCAGCAACACGCCCTCTGGCACCTGATCCAGGTGAATGCGCACCGGCACGCGCTGGGCCAGGCGTACCCAATTGAAGGTCGGGTTGACGTCGGCGATCAGTTCGCGGCTTTGCGGGTTGTCACGGTCGTAGATGCCGCGTGCGATGCTTTCGACATGGCCCTTGAGCACCTCGCCGCTCATCAGTTGCAGGTCCGCCGGATCACCCACTTTCAGGTGCGGCAACTTGGTTTCCTCGAAGAAGCCGTAGACCCAGAACGAGTTCATGTCGACCACAGCCATCTTCGCTTCACCGATGCGCGCATAGTCGCCGCGATGGACATTGAGGTTGGTCACATAACCGTCCACCGCAGCCAGCACTCGTGTGCGTGACAGGTTCAGCTCCGCCGCCTCCAGTTGCGCCTGGGCCAACTGGTAATCGGCCAGGGCCGAGGTGGCAACGTTGCTCGCGTCGTCACGATTTTCCGCAGAGATGACCAGTTCATCCATGTCGGCACGCCGCCTGGCATTCAGTTTGCGCATCTCCCAGGTCGCCTTGCGCGAAGCCAGCAAGGCCTGCGCCTGCTTTACGGCGATCCGGTAATGCTCCGGGTCGATCTGCATCAGCAGATCGCCACGTTTTACCCACTGGTTGTCATGCACCGGGACGTCGACCACGGTACCGGACACATCGGCGGCCACGTTGATGATATCGGCGCGTACCCGGCCATCGCGGGTCCACGGAGTATCCATGTAGTCGACCCACAGCGTACGACCGATCCAGAGCGCGATTGCCAGCACCAGCAAGGTGGCAAACAGACTGAAAAGCTTTTTCATCCAGAGATTTTTCCCGACTCAGGCGTCAACGATAAAGGGGCAGCGCCAACGCGCCGAAGATGCAGATAAACAGGCTCAGACGCAGCAGGGCCGGGTGCCAGAAATGCCGGTACAGGTCAAAACCGGCCAGCAGTCGATCCAGCCGCCAGGCCAGAACCACGGCCAGCAGAAAGATCAGCGTGAGGGCCGGCATGTACAGGCCGTGGAAGGCTATTTCACGCGGCATGAGCGACTCCTGAAGCGGTTCGCGCGACGCCATAGGCGGCCAGCGGCGACTGCGGGTCCAGCAGCGAGGTGCGGATAAAGTGCAGATAGCTTTTTACCCGGCGCAGCACCGACGTGTCGAAATGCGAGGCGAAGGGTTCATCCGCTTCCTGCACCCGCTTGATGGCCTGATCGACTGCCGACAGACAGCGCTGCAGATTGACTGCATCAGGCAGGATGAACAGCCGCACCAGAGCGCGACCCATGACTCGCAGCGCGATGCGCCAGGGCTGGTAGTCGGCGTAGGCAGGGTGAACCGGCAGAATCGCCTGCTCATGGCGCAGCTCGATAATGGCGTGGCCGATTTCCAGCACCACGAACATCCAGCGCAACAGCTCGCGCTGTACCAGCGGTTTGCCAATCGCCAGGCCATACGCCTGATGCATCAGGTCGCGGGTCTGGCTTTCGAAGCTTGAGCCCAGACGCTTGAGCGGTGCGCTGATCGCAAACACCACCTGATTGCGCACGGCTTGCTCGAGGCGTTGCCACATCCAGCGGCTGTTGGGTGGCAGGATGATTGCCCCGGCAGCGGCACAGATCAGCATGCCGATGACCATTGCGATGTAATCGTTGATGAAGGTGTAAGGGTCATAGATCGTCAGGTTGTCCGGCACCGAGCCCAGGCTGAAAAAAATCAGCAGCCCCAGCCCGTACCCCGTCCACTGTGGGCGTGAGCCCAGGTACGCGCCGAGCACAAATACCGGGGCCAACAGCAGGCACAGCAACGGAAAACCGTCGATGTGCGGGAACAGAAAAAACGTTTCGATAAAGCCCGACAGCGCGCCGAGCAACGTTCCGCCGGCCATCTGCAGCGACATGCGCCTGGGGTTGTGGGTGGTCGACGACAGTGCAACGGTGGCCGCCGAGGCCAGGACCATGCTTGCGCCGCTGGGCCACGCCGTCAGTACCCAATACACACTCATCAGACCGACCACGCAGGTCGCCCGGGCGCCGGCTGCCAGCGCGGTCATCCAATGGGTGCGCGGCACGAACGAGCCTTTCCACTGTTCACGCTCATGGCTGTGCTCGGCCAGCGATGCATGGGTTCTTGCGTAGTCGAGCAACTCGCTGAGCAGGCGGTACAGCAGCTCGAACGAGGTGTGAAAGTCCAGTCGCTCGGCGTCGCTGGGCAGGCTGCGCTCCAGCTCGGCGCGCAGGCTTCTGACCTGCTCGGGAAAGTGCGCCCTGCACGACTCCAGGCGCGTGACCAGCAGCGCAGCGTCATCGTTGGTCAAGGCGCGCTCGGCGAAGCCGTCGAGCAGTTCTGCAAGGTTCTCAAGGCCAGGATCAATATGCTTCAACACCTGATCGGCCTGCTCGAGACGCAGACGCTCGAGCAATTGGTGCAGGGCATTGAAACGTGTGGTGACCGCCATGAATTCGCTGTTCAAACGGTTGAGTCGCCCGTTGCGGCGTCGCATGTGCGGGTCTTCGAATACCGTGACGCTGCGCAGTCCCTCCAGGCCGATGGCCTCGGCCACAAAGCGTACGTTGCCGGTTTCAAATTCAGCGCGTGAAATGTCGCCGCGCAGGCCGTTGGCCACGAAGCGAGCGAACCCGCCGAAGCGCAGATACAGCGCGTTGCGCATCGCAGCGCTGGAACTCTGCGGCAGCACCGCCGCACTGATTGCCGTAGAACACAGGATGCCCAGAGTGATTTCCACTACCCGCCACACCGCCGACATGAACGAACCTTCAGGATGCGCCAGCGCTGGCAGGCCCACCATGGCGGCCGTGTACCCGGCCAGCACAAAGCCGTACGCGCGAAAGTTGCGATAGCGCGCCGCACCGGCCGAACACAGGCCGACCCAAAGCGCGAGACTGCCGAGAAACGGTAGCGGATTCTGCGCAAACAGGGCCATCAACAGCACCATCATCGCCGACCCGGCCAGCGTTCCCAGCAGGCGATAAAAACTCTTGGCGAACACCTGGCCGCTCTGCGGTTGCATGACGATGAACACCGTGATCATCGCCGTGTGCGGCTGCGGCAGTTCCAGACGCAGTGCCAGCCAGTAGGTGAGGAATGCGGCGAGCAGCACCTTGAAGATGTAAACCCAGGTCACCCCGTCACTGCGCGCCCAGCTGTGCAATTCGCGACGCCACGGCAGGTCGGTGATGCGTTGCAAAGAGGCAATCATTGCCCGCCCCCGGATTCGGCAGCAGTGTGTGCGGAATGATCATCGCCATTGTCATTGCCGCCACCGTCACCACCCAGCGCCACCACCAGCCCGGCGTAGGCTTCAAGCCGCGCGGCCTCGACCTGTTGCTGAACCTGCTGCTGGCGAAACAGTTGCGTGCGCGCATTGAGCACGTTCAGGTAGTCGGTCAGGCCGCGCTGCCAGGCAATCAGGGCAATGTCGTAGGTCTTTTGTGCAGACGCCACCGACTCGGCGGCGAGTGCCTGTTGCTTGTCCATCGAGGCGCGCCGAATCAACTGGTCGGAAACACCTTTCAGCGCCATCACCAGCGTCTGGTTGTAATGCGCCACGGCCTGATCGTAAGCAGCCGACGCCCGTCCCAGCTCCGCCCGCAAGCGTCCACCGTCGAAGATCGGCAGGCTGATGGCCGGTCCGACCTTGTAGCCCAGCTTGCTGCCGGTCAGAAACTCCAGCATGCCGCCGCCCGTGGCCATATAGCTCAGGCTGCCGAGCAGATCGACATTGGGATAAAAGCCGGCATGCGCAACGTCGATACCGCGTGCCTGCGCCGCCACCTGCCAACGAGCAGCCACCACGTCAGGCCGCTGACCGAGCAGTTCGGCTGGCAATGCCGAGGGCAATGTCAGTGCGGTGTGCAAGGACAGCGCGGGCCGTCGCAACGCCGCGCCCTGCCCCGGTCCCTTGCCTGCCAGTGCGGCCAGCTGGTTGCGACTCAACGCGATGGCCTCTTGCAGCGCATCGATCTGCCGATGCGCCTCAGGCAGCGGGGTTTCGGCCTGACTGACGTCGAAGTGCGTGCCGATCCCGCCCTTGAGGCGACGCTGCGCCAGGTCGAGTATCTGTTGCTGCTGGGCCAGGGCCGCCTCGGCGATATCCAGTCGGGCGTAGTCGAGGGACAGCTGGATATAGGCGCGGACCACGTTTTCCTGCAATTCGAGCTGCGCCTGACGCTGCTCGGCAGCACTCGCGTGCGCCAGATCAACGGCCTGCTCGCTGGCATTGCGTTCGCGTCCCCACAAGTCCAGCGCGTAGCTCAAGCCCAGCGCCGCATTGTTGTCCCAGCTGCGAGTATCGGCCAACGCTCCGGGGCCATAAAACTGATCCTCGGGCCAGTCGTGACGCATCAGGCTGGCGCTGCCTTGCAGCTGCACAGACTCGGCGGACTCGGCGACCTGCGCCATCGCTTTTGCCTGGCGCACACGCGCAGCGGCAAGGGCCAGGCTCGGGCTGCCCAGCGTCGCCATCTCGACCCAGCGGTCCAGTTGCGCGTCGCCGTAGGCACGCCACCATTGCGCCGCGGGCCAATGGGCGTCGAGGGCAGCGCTCTGAATCGCCTGATCGGTGGCCAGGTTGTCAGCGTGCAGGACACTGCCCTGCGGTTTGATTCCATGTGTTCCGATACAGCCGCTGGTGACCAGCGTAAAAGCCAGAAGACCGACGGGCCAGAGCCCTCTGATGATGCGACGCGGCACAGCTGCAAGTTCCCGAACGAAGGTGACACACCTTGAATGGCGGCGATTCTAGGCGGCGCTCGGGGCGGCGATAAGCGGGGAGATTTGTGAATCTTTGTTACTGAAACGGCGATAATCCTTTGGTCTGGATACATGCATCCGTTACTTCATGTCACAATTTGCCATCTACTCAGAGAAGTACCCATGGACACCCTGCAAAACATGCGTGCCTTCAGCTGCGTGGCGCAAGCGGGCAGCTTCACTGCTGCCGCCGCCGTGCTGGATACCACCACCGCCAACGTCTCGCGTGCGGTCTCCAACCTTGAAGCGCATTTACAGACGCGCCTGCTCAATCGCACCACTCGCCGCATTGCTCTCACCGAAGCAGGCAAGCGTTATCTGTTGCGCTGCGAGCAGATTCTCGCCTCGGTAGAAGAAGCCGAGGCCGAAGCCAGCGACGCCCATGCCCGCCCGGCCGGGCAGCTCAAGGTGCATTCCATGCCCGGCGTCGGCCAGCATTATGTGATCGACGCCATCGCACGTTACCGACGCAACCACCCGGACGTGGCGTTCGACCTGACCATGACCCACCGCGTGCCGGACTTGCTGGAAGAGGGCTATGACGTGTCGATCGTGCTCGCCAGCGAACTGGCCGACTCGGGTTTTGTGTCTCAGCGCCTGGGCATTACCTACAGCATCGTCTGCGCGTCCCCCGAGTACGTCAAAACGTTCGGCATGGCGCACAAGCCTGCCGACCTGCTGAATCATGCGTGTCTGCGTCTGGTGAGCCCGGTATTCCCGCTGGACAAATGGCTGTTCGATGGCCCGGAAGGTCAGGAGATGGTCACCATCAACAGCTCGCCGCTGCTGGTCAACTCTGCGGATGCGATGAAGACTGCGATTTCCAGCGGCATGGGGATTGGCATCCTGCCGATCTACTCGGCGATCGAGGGGCTGCGCAACGGCACGTTGGTGCGCGTGTTGTCCGATTACCGTTCGCAGGAGCTGAACCTGTACGCCATCTACCCGTCACGCCAGTATCTGGATGCGAAGATCAGAACCTGGGTTGAATACCTGCGCGGGTCCCTGCCGGAAATTCTCGCTGCCGATGAAGCCGATCTGCATGTGCAGGCCCTCAAGTCATCGTTCTGACATCGTACAACTGCAAAAAGCGGCTGCCAAAGAGCGGGGAGGAATGTTAGCGTGCTACTCATTCAACCGCTCGAGAGTGACTGCCCAATGAAAAAAACCGTACTCGCCTTCAGCCGTGTTTCTCCTGAAATGGCCGAGCGCCTGGCGCAAGACTTCAACGTGATCGTGCCCAACCCCAAGCAGGGTGATATCAACGCCCAGTTTGCAGAAGCCTTGCCTGAATCCCACGGGCTGATCGGCGCAGGCCGCAAGCTGGGTCGCGAACAACTGCAGAACGCCACCAAGCTGGAGGTGGTGTCCAGCATCTCGGTGGGTTACGACAACTACGACGTCGACTACCTGAGCGAGCGCGGCATTCTGCTGACCAACACGCCGGATGTACTGACCGAAAGCACTGCTGACCTGGGCTTCTCGCTGATCATGAGCAGCGCCCGTCGAGTAGCCGAACTGGACGCCTATACCAAGGCCGGACAGTGGACGCGCAGCATTGAACCGCCGCACTTCGGCACCGATGTGCATGGCAAGACGCTGGGTATCGTCGGCATGGGCAATATCGGCGCAGCCATTGCCCGGCGCGGTCGTCTGGGCTTCAACATGCCGATTCTGTACAGCGGCAACAGCCGCAAGACCGAACTCGAACAGGAACTGGGCGCACAGTTTCGTAGCCTGGATCAATTGCTGGCCGAGGCGGATTTCGTCTGCCTGGTCGTGCCGTTGAGTGAAAAGACCAAACACTTGATCGGCCGCCGCGAGTTGAGCCTGATGAAGCCAGGCGCAATCCTGGTCAACATCGCCCGCGGCCCGATCGTCGACGAACCCGCGCTGATCGAGGCGCTGCAGAACGGCACCATTCGCGGTGCCGGTCTGGACGTCTACGAAAAAGAACCGCTGAGCGAATCGCCGCTGTTCCAGCTCAAGAACGCAGTGACCCTGCCGCACATCGGCTCAGCCACCACCGAAACCCGCCAGGCCATGGCCGACCGCGCCTACGGCAACCTGCGCAGCGCACTGCTCGGCGAACGACCGCAGGATCTGGTCAATCCGCAGGTGTGGAAAGGCTGAGGCCGCACCTCTGCCGATCTGCAGAAAAGTAACGGTCAACATCGATTCAGGCCAGTTTGCCGTCGATCACGACGGCAACCGGTCTGATCTTCCTGAACACCAGCACATTGCCGACCATCACCAGCAGCAGACCCAGCAGCGCAGCCGAGGTCCACTGATAGCCCTCCACCCAGGCAGAAATATTCAGCGCCACGACCGGGAACAGCACCGTGCAGTAAGCCGCGCGCTCCGGGCCCATGCGCCCGACCAGGGTCAGGTAGGCAGTGAACGCAATCACCGAGCCGGGGATAACCAGGAACAGCAGTGAGCCTACATAGCGCGTGTTCCATTCGAAGGTGAACGGCGTGCCGCTCAGCAGGCAATACATACCCAGTATCGTCGCCCCATAGAACATGCCCCATGCATTGGTGGTCAGCGGACGCAGCCCGGCTTTCTGCTGCAGGCTCGACAGCATGTTGCCCGCCGAAAAGCACAGCGTGCCCAGCAAGGCCAGTCCCAGGCCGATGAGGGTTTGCTGGCTCGCGCCATGCCCGGACATCTCAGGCCAGAACAGACAGGCCAGACCGATCAGACCCATGGCGCCACCGGCCAGTACATTGCCGGCGATTTTCTGGCGAAAGAACACCCGTGCGTTCAGCGCATTCCACAGCGTCGAGGTCGAGAACACCACGGCGATCAGGCCGCTGGGTATCCACTGGCTGGCCGTGTAGAAACACATGAAGTTGACGCAGAACAGGCACACGCCCTGCGCCAGGCAAATCAACTGGCCACGACGATTGACCGGCTGCAGACGTTTGCTCAGCAACAGGAATGCAAACAGCACCAACGCTGCCAGGGCGAAGCGATAGACGATCGATACCGGAATCGCCACATCGCCGAGTTGAAGTTTCAGGGCAATCCAGGTGGTGCCCCAGATCAGCACGGTCAGCAGATAAAGCGAGAGGTTCATGGTGCAGGCTCCTTGGTGAGCCATCAGTCTGCTGCGTGCCGGCCTGCCAGCGCTTGCACAATCTTGCGCATTTGCTTCAGGCGCTACTGGCAGCGGCGTCGCCAGCGAGTAGGATACAAATCCAAGAGGAATCGTCATGCCCGCCATTGAATCCATCCAGGTCTTTCAGGCCCTGAACAGTTCACCCAATGCCAATCTGGAGCAGAGCGCGCCGCTGGGCGACGGTCTGGTGGCGGCACTGTGGAACAATCGGCATGACTCGCAGGAGTATCACGCACCGACCCACCATACGCTGTCGTGCTATATCGAGGACGGTACCGGGACTTTCCGACGCGGCAGACCCGACCAGAAAGGCGCGCCGGGCAAGCTGTGCATATTGCCTGCCGGCCATGAGTCCGCCTGGGTAGTGAATGGCGAGATCCGTCTGGCGCATCTGTATTTCAGCCCGGAACAGTTCGCGCTGGGCTGCGTGACCCTGCTGGATCGCGAGCCGCGCGAGATGCAGCTGCGGGAAAACACCTTCCTGGAAGACCCCGCACAAGCGGCACGCTTCCGGCAACTGATTCGCCTTAACTGGGCAGAACCCGGCGAGCGCCTGCTGACCAGCAGCCTGGCGCACGAGATGGTCAGCCACGCGCTGCTCAGCCAGGCGGGCCTGCGCGACGGGCTGCGTTTGAAGGGCGGCCTGGCGCCGCATCTGCGCCGGCATCTGGTGGACTTCATCGAAATGCATCTCGCCGACCCGCTGAGCCTTGGCCAACTGGCAGGCCTGTGCGCGCTGTCGGAATACCACTTCGCACGCATGTTTCGCGAAAGCTTCGGTTTGCCGCCGCACCAGTACCTGCTGGCGCGGCGTATCGAGCAGGCGCGACAGTTGCTGCGCAGTACCGGCAAGCCGCTGGGCGAAATCGCGCTGGCCTGCGGTTTCGCCAGCGCCAGCCATTTCAGCAACCGTTTTCGTCAGGCCATGGGGGCGACACCTGGTGAGTACAGGACGGCCTTAGGCCAATAACTGACTCACCGCTGCCAACGGGCTCAGCAGCACACCGCACCCCACCAGCGCAAGTACCCAACGCGGCCGGAACGACAGCAACGCAACCAGCAGCACCGCACTGCCCATCAGCGCAGCGAACCAGTGCACCGTCCCCATCATCCAGCCATGGTCATCAACCGCCGCCCACGACGACAGCAACAGCGCGCCCCAGCCGGCCAGCTTGAACGCCCGACGCCGCTGCACGGTCAATGGGCCCTTGAGCAGTTCGCCGTAATGGCGCGCCATGGACAGGCACAGGCATGTGAACCCCACGTAGCACAGCAAGGCTGCCAGCAGCATCAGGGAGTCTCCCGAGGTACGACCGGCAACGAGACGCGCGTGGCTTTAGCGGCGACAGGTGCAACCTTGAACTTCAGCGCCGCCCAGCCCAGAAACAGCCCGGTGACCAGCGCCGTCAGGTCAAAAGCCACCAGCACCCAGTGTCCTGACATCAAAGCACCCAGCAGGTAGCGACCGCAGGTCAGCAGATCGAGCAGCGGCAGACCGGCGAACAGCAGCGCGCCCAGCCCCAGTTGCTCTCGCCATGCATGACGCCCCTTGCGCAGTACAGCGTGCATGACTGACAGGGCCCAAAACGTGAAGAACACGCTGACCTCCCAATCGGCACGCCCGGCGAATTCGCCCGGCAGCAAACGATTGGCCCAGAAGAAGCTGGCCACGGCAATCATCAACCCGGACATGCTGGCAATGTTCAGCACTTCGACCACACGCAATTCCAATGGCAGCACGCCGGCCTTTGCATGCTTGAGCTGACGCTTGCCCAGCCACATGACCGACCCGGTGCCGATCATTGCAGTCCCGGCGACACCGAAAATGAAGTACAGCCAGCGCAGCAAGGGTTCGGCGAAATGGCCCACGTGCAGGCCGTACATCCCGCTGGAAATCAGCAGCGCCAGCGGGCGCTCGGGGACTTCGTTCAACAGCTCGCCACTGGCACCGCTGAACGTCAGCGCCCCGCCCCGGTCCGGCACGATGCTGCCCTTGTCGTCACGCGTCAGCAAAACCGAGGCGCTGCTGTCTCCCGGATTGTTGACGATGACCCGACCGACCTGGCCGCTGTCCCATTTCGCATTCGCTGCATTGACCAACGGCGCAAGCGCCACCAGCGGCGCAGCCGTGCCTTCACGCTTGACCGTTTCCGGAAACGGATAGGCTTCACTGTAGAAAGCCTGAACAGTGTCGTACTGGCTGAGGATGCTCGCGGGCATCACCATCGACATGAAGATCACCAGACTGCTGTAGGTGATCATCAGGTGGAACGGCAGCACCAGCACGCCCAGCGCGTTATGCCCGTCCAGCCAGGAACGCTGGCCCTTGCGCGGACGGAAGGTGAAGAACTCCTTGAAAACCTTTTTGTGAATGATGATGCCGGTGATCAGCGCGACCAGCATCACCATCGCGGCGCTGGTTGCCAGCCAGCGGCCCCAGGGATAAGGCATCTGTAATTGATAGTGAAAACGGTAGAAGAAATCGCCACCGCGCGTGTCACGCGCCTGCACCTCGCTGCCGGTTTGCGGATCGAGCAGCTTGCGCACGAAGTTGTTGCGCTGGCCCTGCTTGCCTTCGGGCAGCCAGCCGACCATCAGGCCTGGCGTGCGCTGATCGGGCAGGCTGATGAACCAGCGCGTGGCCCCGGCCGCATGGCTTTGCAGGTAATGCTGAGCCTGTTGCACGCTGGTGCCTGCATCGAGGGTGCGCACCGGAATCTCCGGCTGCATCCAGTGGGTAATCTCGTCCTTGAAATAGGAAAGCGTGCCGGTCAGAAAAATCGCGAACAGCAGCCAGCCAAACAGCAAACCGACCCAGGTGTGCAGCCAGGCCATCGACTGGCGAAACCCCTCCTTCACAGCAACCACCGACCGCAGGCATAGGCCGCCCCCAGCAATGCAGATGGCGTCAGCACCCCGACCCATGCCTGCAGCGCCGTGCGGCAGGCAAAACACCAGAGCACCGCGCCCAGATAAGCGAGGAACGACAGCATCATGCCCGTCACTACTGCCTCGGCACGGGTAATCGGCAGCCATTGTGCGATGCAGGTGCTGAACAACGAGGCCAGCAGGTAACCGGCAAATACCGCAGCCAGTGACCGCGAGGCAATGGCAAGGCGATAGGCAGCCGTCACGCCACTGGTTCTGGCTTTTGCCGCGCGTTTTTCCGGCAGCGGGCGGCTTGCAGTGGTGACATCCATCAAAGGGTCTTCATTGATTCATGAAACCTGGGAAGCCGGTCCTGGGCGACCGGGAAGCGGTCGCAACGAAAGCCAGCGGTATGCGCCATTCATCCCGGACGGGACAAATGAACCGCAATATTAATGATAAATATTCTCATACGCAAAAGAGTCTGCCAGAATCCACGCCACCAATGAGTCCCCGTGGATTGTTCCCCGTGATGCCCGTCGCCCACTCCGCTCTCAATCACACTGTCGAAGGCCTGTACAGGGCACACAACGCCTGGCTGACGACCTGGTTGCGACGCAGGCTCGGCTGCCCGCACAGCGCAGCGGACCTGGCCCAGGACACCTTCATAAAAGTGCTGGGCGCACGCGATACACCGCAAATCGTCGAGCCGCGAGCCTTCCTGACAACGATTGCCAAGCGTGTGCTGTGCAACCACTACCGGCGTCAGGACCTGGAGCACGCCTACTATCAGGCACTGGCCGAACTGCCGGAGAGCGTGGCGCCTTCGGAAGAAGAGCGGGCGATCATTCTCGAAACCCTGGTCGAACTCGACCAACTGCTGGACGGCTTGCCAACCCTGGTCAAGCGGGCATTTCTGCTGTCGCAGGTCGATGGGCTGAGTCATGGCAGCATCGCTGTCGAACTGGGGATTTCCATCGCCACGGTCAAGCGCCACCTGAACAAGGCCGCCCTGCGCTGCTATTTCGCCCTATGAATCCGAACAGTGACTCCCTGAACAAATCCGACATCTCGCCTGCCGTGGCACAGCAGGCCGTTGGCTGGCTGCTGGAAATACAGGAAGGCACGCTGGATGCCCGCCGTCAGCACGCCTGGCAGCTGTGGCTCAATGGCAACGCCGAGCACCAGCGGGCATGGGCGCACATGCAGCGGGTCAATCAGCGCCTGAGCGGGCTGTCCTCGCCGCTGGCGCATGCGGCACTCAATGCGCCGAAGTCCGCCAGCCGTCGGCATGCGCTGAAACTGCTGTTGCTGCTCGGTGCGGGCTCGGCAGCGGGCTGGAGCCTGCGCGAGCAGATCGCCCTGCAACCTTTGCTGGCCGACTACGACAGTGGCGTGGGCGAACAGCGCAAGGTGGCGTTGAGCGACGGCAGTCAGGTGCAGTTGAATACGGCCAGCGCAGTGGATGTGCGTTTCGATGCACAGCAGCGCCTGATCGAACTGCTGCAGGGCGAAATCCTCATGACTGCCTCGGCGGACACGCGCCCGCTGAACCTGCTAAGCACCGAAGGTACGGTCAAGGCGTCGACAGGCGCCAGCCGTTTCAACCTGCGCCAACTGAATGGGCGCACGCAATTGGCAGTATTTGCCGGAGCGCTTGAAATATCCCCTGCCGGCAAGAGCGGCCCCGGTTTGATGCTGCAGGCCAGTCAACAAGTGACGTTCAGTCGTGATGCCTGGGATAAGGTTGGTCCGCTGGACGCTGGCAGTGGCGCCTGGGCGGACGGGATGCTGGTGGCGTCGCGCATGAGGCTGGCGGATTTTCTCGCAGAATTGAGCCGCTACCGCCGCGGTCGCCTGAACTGCGATGCCAGGGTTGCCAGCCTGCTGATTTCCGGTAGCTACCCGCTGGCCGACAGCGAGCGCATCCTCGACATGCTCGAACTCGCCCTCCCGGTGCGCGTGCAACGCTTCACCCGCTATTGGGTGAACGTGCAGGCGCGGGTGTGATCGTGATTGCTCGTTCCCACTTTTCAGTACTCACGTGGACATACGCGTCTTGGAGAGCCCGAAATACAGGGCTGACTACGCTGACTATCGTTCCCACTCAGCGTGGGAATGCAGTTCGTGACGCTCTGCGTCACACAGCGGTTCTGTGACATCAGTGATGACTATCGTTCCCATGCTCCGCGTGGGAACGCCTTTCGTGACGCTCTGCGTCACACAGTGGTTCTGCGATGTTAGTTGGATTGGTGTTTGGCTCCGGTCACCTTTGCGCCCTTACGGCGCCTTACTTTGAGGGACCAAAGTAAGCAAAGTCCCCGCTCCGTTTCCGGCCCGACTTCGTCGGGTTCCTTCGCCCTGTCACTGATCCGGGGGTCGCCGCAACGGGCCATCCATGGCCCGGTGCGGCTAGCCTGGCGTCCTGCCAGGCTAGCCCCGGATCAGCGCCAGGGCTCAGCCGTCACTTACGTCGCACTCTGCGTCGTCTGTGCCACCGTGGTTGGACTATCGTGCAGACGCTCCGCGTCGGCATGCAGTTGACTATCGTTCCCACGCTCCGCGTGGGAATGCCGTTCGTGACGCTCTGCGTCACACAGCATTTTTTGGATGTCAGGTGGATTTGCACTGGCCAGTTAAAAATTTTCAAAATCCGTGAGCCGTTTTTCAATGCTCGCGTGACAGACAGGGAAAGCCTCTCTCAACCTTCCGGTCAAAGGACTCCCGCATGTCAGCCCGCCCTACTCAACTTTCTCCGCTGGTGCGCACATTGCGCCATGTCATTTTCGGCGCCAGCCTCTCGGTCGGCAGCCTGTCGATGGCGCAGGCCACCGAGGTCGCACCCAAGGTGTATCACATTGCGCCAAGCGAGCTTGAAGCGGCGCTGAACCAGTTCGGTCGTGAGTCCGGCGTGCTGATTTCCTATGGCTCGCAGATTACCAGCGGCCTGAAAAGCCGTGGCCTGGAAGGTCAGTACACACCCGAGCAGGGCCTGAATGCCTTGCTCGAAGGCACCGGCCTGCAGGCCATGGCCGATGGCAATAACGGCTTCACCCTGCAATCGGCAAATACGGCTGGCGCGCCGATCGAGCTGGGGGTTTCCACGGTGGTCGGTGACTGGCTGGGCGCTGCGCAGCAAACCAACGTTTTCGAACATCCCGGCGCACGTGACGTGATTCGCCGTGAGGAATTCGAGCGGGTCGGTGCGACGTCGGCGCGTGAAGTGCTCAATCGTATTCCGGGCGTCAATGCTCCGGACAACAACGGCACCGGCAGCCATGACATGGCGTTGAATTTCGGCATTCGTGGCCTCAATCCACGCCTGGCGTCGCGTTCTACCGTGTTGATGGACGGTATCCCGGTGCCATTCGCGCCCTACGGCCAGCCGCAACTGTCGTTTGCGCCGATCAGCATGGGCAACATGGACGCGGTCGATGTGGTGCGTGGCGGTGGCGCAGTCCGTTACGGTCCGCAGAACGTGGGCGGCATCGTCAACTTCGTGACCCGCGCGATCCCCGATGCCCCAACTCTCAAGGGCGGCATACAAACCGAGACCAGCCCGTCTTCCAGCCACGACGGTTTCAAGACCACCGGTAACCTGCTGGCAGGTGGCACCGCGGACAACGGCCTGGGCGGCGCGGTTCTGTATTCCGGCGTACGCGGCGGAGACTGGCGCGAGCACAGCGACACCGAAATCGACGACCTGATCCTCAAGGGTAAATACCAGATCGACGACGCCAACAGCCTTAACGCCATGGCGCAATACTACGATGGCGAAGCGCAGATGCCAGGTGGCCTCAGCGTCGCGGACTACGATGCCGATCCGTACCAGTCGACACGCTTGAAGGACAAGTTCTGGGGCCGTCGCACGATGTTCAACTTCGGCTATCGCTACGAACAGGACGCGCGCGTTTTCACCGCCAACACGTTTTTCACCAAGACCCTGCGCAGCGGCTATCTGGATCAGGGAAGCTTCGTTTCCCTGTCGCCTCGCGAATACTGGGTGCGTGGCTTGGAAACACGATTCTCGCAAGGCTTTGCGCTGGGCGAAACCTGGCATGAAGTCGGCGTTGGCTACCGCTACGTCAACGAGGCCGGTCACGAACTGCGCTACCGCGAGCCGGTCACCGGCAACCTGCCGACCACCGCCAGCCGCAACGACCGCGACACACGCGGCGCGACCGAAGCGCATGCGTTCTACATCGACGACCGCATCGATATCGGCAAGTGGACCATCACGCCGGGCGTTCGCTACGAGATGATCGACACCGCCCAGAACAACAACCTGACCAATGCCCGATACCAGGGCGACTACAGCACTGCGCTGCCCGCGTTGAATGTGCTTTATCACCTGACCGACACCTGGAATCTGTACGCCAACACCGAAGGCTCGTTCGGCAGCGTGCAGTACAGCCAGATGCCTAACCGCGTCACCGGTGACGAAGTCAAACCGGAAAAAGCCCGCACCTGGGAACTGGGCACACGCTACGACAATGGCAACCTGAGGGCCGAGATCGGCGCGTTCCTGATCAACTTCGACAACCAGTACGACAGCAACCAGACCAACGACACGGTGATCGCACGCGGCGAGACGCGCCATCAGGGCATCGAGACCAGCGTCAACTATGCGCTGGAGGGGCTGAGCCCGGTGCTGGCCGGGTACGATATCTACGCGACCTACGCCTTCGTCGACGCCACGATTCGCGAAGACGGCCCGAACAAGGGCAATCGCGTGCCGTTCTCGTCAAAGCACAAGGGAACGATGGGCGTCAGCTACACCGAAGGGCCGTGGAAGCTCAATTTCGACAGCTCCTTCCAGAGCGATCAGTTTGCCGACAACGCCAATACCTCGGCTGAAAGCGCCGACGGCAGCACCGGCAAGATCCCCGGGTACATGCTGTTCAGCACCCGCGCCAACTACGATTTCGGACCGCAACTGTCCGACCTCAACGTAGCGGTCGGGATGAAAAACATCTTCAACCGCCAGTACTACACCCGCTCGTTCGACGACAACAACCGCGGCAAGTACGTCGGCGAACCGCGCACCGTTTACGTACAGACGTCGGTCGCGTTCTAGTTTTCGGGCGCAAGAGCGAGAGCAGTGTTCTCCCGGACACCTCTCGTTCCTCGCGCTCTGCATGGGAATGCCGTTCCGGACGCTCTGCGTCCGCTCCTGATTCGCAGCCTCGCGCCAAGGCAGCCATTTTTTGCTGCGAAATATTTCTTACACATTGGGGTTGAATTGTCAGGCCATTGCCGCCAACACTGTGAATGAGCGCAAACGAAAACGATTCCGAGAGGAATCATGCAGTCCAGCCTCGCACGAGCAAGCCCTAATAAGGATTAACTATGCAAATCCAGGTCAATAGCGATAATCACATCGAAAGCAGTATCCGACTGGAGGAGTGGGTTCGTACCACCGTTGAAAGCACGCTCGAACATTACGATGAAAACCTGACCCGCGTGGAAGTCCACATCCGCGACGAGAACGGCGACAAGCCTGGCCCGCACGACATCAAGTGCCAGATGGAAGCTCGCCCCAAAGGACACCAACCCATTTCTGTTTCCCACAAGGCTGATACGGTAGATCAGGCTGTGGATGGCGCTGCTGTAAAACTCGATCATGCCCTCGAGCATCTGTTCGGTAAACTGCGCGGCAAACGAGGCGCCGCACCGACCATCGTCGAACAGGATGAAGATCCGGTCAGCCCGGACGCGCTGCTCGAAGAAGAATTTCTGGAAAAAGAGCAGGAGAAAGAAGCCGCTCGTCTGACCTGATGCTTCACTGACACGTTTTGCAAGAAAAGGGCGAACCGGCAACGGTTCGCCCTTTTTGTTGCGATGGGCCGACAAGCGCACCACAAACGGTCGCTGCACAGCTTTGGCCACCTTGACCCATCGCTCGCCTCGCAGCCATTTTGATCGCCGCGTGCCGTCCATCGAATTTAACATCTTGCGCCGAACAGCCTGAGCGCTGCGCCTGACAGCCATCAGCGAGCAAAAAATCATGCCGCTCCCCTCCATGAACGGGCGGGTCAGCCCTCCATACCGGCAACCGCTCAACACTCTTCTCGCCGCTCCGCCGCACGACGCTCAACACCAGAACCTGGACAGTGGACGAGTACGGTTTCGACCCCGTCTTTACGAATCTCTGACGTCAAGATTCGGTTGTCGGAGTGTCAGACAATCATTCGAAAAAGTCATACCGCAACTGCATCCGCGAGAGGACCAGACCATGTGCGAGACATGTTTCCAGCCCGTTTTGGAGAGCACTTTTTTCAGCCGAATTGACTGGTTCGTCTTGCTGCAACGCAACCCACGAAGCGGCTTCGCAGTGCTCCCGCTCGGCGGTTTCCAGCGCATCGCCCCTGCAATATGGCCCGAACCGTGCAGTGTCCTCTAGTAAGCGCCACGAGGCTGGCCAACAGGACGGCTACTTCCTGACGCGGACTCAATGTTGTAAATGCCGCAAAGCTTGTCGAAACGCAACCTTTCATCAACGCGAAAGACGACAGCAACACTGTCAGCAGCCAGCGCAGGAGTAACGCAACCGCTGATCAGTCGTCGAGAACCAAAAGGACTACTACCCGGTCAACTTATGCAGACCATTGAGCAGGTGAATGATATGGACAATCCTTTTCAGATGATCACGGACACTTTTCACCCCGACTATCGGGTGAATCTGAGCATTCAAGGGCTGGACGGCAGTATCATGCTGACCTTGTCCAACGAACGCGGAGTCGTTGCGAAGCGCTTGATCAGCGCCGCCCAACGCAATGACCCACAACGCCTGCGCAAGCTGATAGAAAGCGTGCAATTCGGCATCGCCATCGAACGTGGCGACAGCGCGATCAAGATTCTTGCGGCGATGACCGATGGCGCGACCCTGAAAAAGACGCCTGTCCCGGCCAATGGTCTGTGGCCACAGAGTCAGGCAACGGTGAATGCCGGGGTTTGATTCACACCTGCCCTTCCCTTCTGTGCAGTGCCGTTGTCGGCGCTGCACAGAGCAAGAATAGGTTGATGCCTTTCAATATTCTCCAGCCTGCTTGAACGAGCTTCTCCCCCCGTAGAACCGGCCTTTCGCTATCATTCCCCCTCCCTCCTCTTCAGCAAAAGTACAGATACATCCTGCTACAACAATCCTTGCGCAGAAACATTCGAGCGACTGAGCACTGAGTTCAGCGCCACTGCACCTGCGGTTGATTCCGAGGAGGCAACATGTATTTACGTTATGGGGTATTGATCGCATCACTTGCGATAGCGTCAGGCTGTGTCGAGGAGCGTGTGGTCCACGAACGACCGCACGTCCATCATGAATACGTCGAAGAAGTGATCGCGCCGCAACCGCCACCGGAGCGCGTGGTCGAGGTGGAACCGGCCCCTCGTCCAGGCTATGTATGGGCACGCGGTTACTGGCACTGGAACGGCCAGCGATTCGTCCCGGTACATGGCCACTGGGAAACCGAACGACCCGGCTATCACTATGTGCATCCGCACTGGGAAAGCGCTGGTGACGGCTGGCACTGGCGTGCCGGGGTCTGGCTGAACTGATTGCCTTCTTTTAGTAAGCAGCGTGCTGGCGGCATCTTGCACAGATGCCGCCATTGCCTTGATCAGATTTCGCCCTTCTCTTCCGTCACTGCACCTTTGACGGCGCTGGAAGAATCGGGAATCTTCGCCGACGGGTATTTGTACGACGCGTAGCGCACCACCAGAATCGCAAAGGCCAGCAACAGGATGCCGCCACACAGGTAGATGATGCCGATATCCGGTGGGTTGTGGTGGGACACGTCGGAAATCAGCAGGCGGGTCAGTGCAGTGATCGCGACATAGATCAGGAAGCGCACGGGCATGTGGTTGGTCTTGAAATAAATCCCGGTCATCGCCCCCAGCTCGAGGTAGATGAACAGCAGCAGGATGTCATCGACCGTGACGTTGCCTTTCTCGACCATCCCCAGGAATGCGACCACTGACGCCCAGGCAGTGATTGCGCCGATCGCGAACAGGGCGAGAAAGTGGAAGCTCTCTACACACAGATTGCCCAGTGACTCGGCCTGCGCATGCACGCGGTGTCTTATCTTTACTGCCCATTTGTTTCCCATGACGCGTTACCTCTGAAACTTCGTTTATGCCGACCGGATGATGCCGGGTACTCGTGACACCGTTGTGGCCTGCTTTTTAAAGCAGGAACAGGGCCATAGGCTATGGTTGAGAGCGCGGCGGGTTGTCGCAAGGCACATTTGCGGCGCAAAAAAGATGCGTAAACGCCACTATTCAGGCAGGGCTTGATTGGCACATGGCTTTTACTGTATAAAAACACAGTAATCGAGAAATCGCTTTCGCTGTTGCGTCGCAGGTCAGCTTCCATAAAGGCCTTCACGCAGTGCCCCGCTACACCTGACCGGCGCGCTGGTCATGCACGATCAATGCTTTGCATACCCGCTGGTCAGAGCACAAAGCGCTGAACGTCCGGGTCTAGCCCTTTCAACACTGGATAAGACGACGAGGCCAAAATGGCTGTTGAAACCCTTTACCGCAGTACCCGCGATCTGGAGACTACTTTCGTGGACCGTAAACTCGCCGATGCGCACGACCA
Source organism: Pseudomonas sp. PvP027 (assembly GCF_017833005.1). Classification (NCBI taxonomy): domain Bacteria; kingdom Pseudomonadati; phylum Pseudomonadota; class Gammaproteobacteria; order Pseudomonadales; family Pseudomonadaceae; genus Pseudomonas; species Pseudomonas sp. PvP027. Next base: position 2,183,024 of record NZ_JAFIBK010000001.1, read on the forward strand.
AATGCTCGAGCTGGCCGAGCTTCTCACCGACGTCCTGATCAAGAACGTGCCGGGGATCTCGGAGAAGCATGCGGAGGACGCGAGCATTTACATGGCGAAGAATCGCGCCGTGTTCGCAGCGGCTTTCAAAAACAACGCGACCGCGCTCAGCGAGCTGTCGGAGCCGGCCGAGGCGAAAGACTGATTCCGCTGTGGGCTGCGACTCCCCTCATTGCGAGGGGGTCGCCAATCATTCTCATTTAAAGGCTGGGCAATCATTCGTATTGCTGCTACAACTCAATACTGTATATGCCGCACAACTTGAACAGTATCTAAGCCCATTCCTAACATCCCGTCTGCCTGTCAGCGTGTCAAACTCGATACCTAATCAAAGTTCCCGACCGTCATTATATTAGCGTCATTTTTGTGAACCCCTTCTCTCTTCCTGTCATTAAACAGGCGTCAGGATTCTGCTGTAGTGACGCATGCCTCAGCGCTGCCCTTTTTGTTGGAGCTTTTTGCCATCAGCCATAACTATCGCGGGTAGGTTGGCATTCAAAGCAGTCGGAAAAGCGTTACTGAAAACCTCTGAAATCCACGTATTCATTGGTCATAACGTCATTTTTCAAAAAAACAATCCTGTACTGACCGTGGTGAAATTCTAAAGTTCATACCCATCATTACTTTGAAAAATACTTAATAAAACGTTTTGCTTTATTATCTTGTTCTGTTAATAATCCCGACAACTCCGGGTAACAAGGCATATTGCTACATTCACACTGAAGTGAACATCGAGCCACAAACTCCGATCTTTCCGCCCGAGAAATTCATCAACTCGCAAACGACCAAGCTGTTCTCAGCCTGGTTTTTTTGCTGCTGTGCGGCGCGCTAAAGGCGCGGGAGGAAATAATGGCTGGTCTGCACCCCAGAATGAAGGTCCTTTCCATTTTCGGTACTCGTCCGGAGGCCATCAAAATGGCTCCCCTGGTCAGAGCACTGGCTGCAGAGCCAGGTATCGACTCAAGAATCTGCATTACCGGGCAGCATCAAAGCATGCTGCAACAGGTGCTGGACATGTTCGAGCTCAAAGCCGACTACAGCCTCGATGTGATGCGCCCCGATCAGACACTGAACTCGCTGACAGCTGCGCTTTACGCGGCGATCGACCCGATTCTGGACGAGATGAAGCCGGACAAGGTGCTGGTTCACGGCGACACCACATCGGCAATGGTGGCGGCCATGTCGGCCTTTCATCGCCGCATCCCCATCGGCCACGTCGAAGCAGGCCTGCGCACCGGCGACATCCGTCAGCCATGGCCTGAAGAGATGAACCGTCGTTGCATCGATCTGATTTCCGATCACCTGTTCGCCCCCACCGCCGAGTCGCGCCGCAACGTGCTGGGCGAGCGCCTGCAGGGGATCTCGTTCGTGACCGGTAACACCGTGATCGACGCCCTGCACCTGACCGCGCAACGAATCGACAGCAACCGTCAGTTGCGCCACGCCCTTGATCGCCAGTTTTCGTTCCTGGTGCCCGAGCGCAGAGTATTGGTTGTGACCGGTCATCGTCGCGAGAACTTTGGCGACGGCTTCCTGAACATCTGCAAGGCGCTGGGCGAACTTGCCAGACGCGACGACATACAGATCGTCTACCCGGTGCACCTGAACCCCAACGTGCTGGGGCCAGTGACCGAGCACTTGGGCGAACTGCCCAACGTGCACCTGATCAAACCGCTGGACTACCTGTCGTTCGTGCGCCTGATGCAACGCGCTCACGTGATCCTCACCGATTCCGGTGGCGTGCAGGAAGAAGCGCCGTCGCTGGGCAAACCGGTATTGGTCATGCGCGATGTCACCGAGCGCCCGGAAGCGGTCGCCGCAGGCACCGTGCGCCTGGTAGGCACAGAAACGGACGCCATCATTCGTGGCGTGAACGCCCTGTTTGACGATGACGTCCTGTGGCAGAACGCCTCCCGCTCAGCCAACCCTTATGGCGACGGTAAAGCCAGTTCACGGATCGTCGATGCCCTGATGGGCCGTCCGGTGGATGAATTTGTCGCCGAGCTGCCGCGTCAGCGCCAGGACCCGGTGGACATGCAACTGGATACGCGAATCAAGCCCCAGCACGAACATGCAGAGTTGCGCTCGATGGCCAGTTAGCACGAAGGACGCGCAGGTAGCGCAAGCAAACCCTAAAAATCCGCAGGAAGCAGTCCGCAAACGATACGGGCACCCGGTTCAGACCGAGTGCCCGAAAAACGTTGTAGAAGACCGGCGCCTGTATCAAGACCCAATGGCCTTGAGCCTTTACCGAGATCTGCACGATGAAATCTTCCGTTGCCGTAAACATGGGCGCGTTTGGCGTACTTGCCTGCGGGGTGAGCCTGCTGGCTCTGATGCCTGCATTCGCCCTGGCTGCCGAAAGCCCGCTGACCCAGGCGATCAACCGAATCACTGCCGACAATCGCCAGGAGAGAGTGGTCGAGCTGAGGGAGCTGGGTATTGATCGCCCGATCATCCTCAATGCCAGCGATGCCCGCCGCGAGCTGTACCTGCCGGTGCCTGCCAATGTGCCGTTGACCGAGGCCACGCTGAATTTCGATGCCAGCTATCTGAACGGCGAGGCAGGCCGCAACACGCTGCTGCTGTCGCTGGACGGTTATCCGGTACGTGCGCTGGGCCTCAGTGAAGAACAGGGCAACGCCAGTGCGACACTGGGCGTCGACAAGGCAGCGCGCGAAAACGGTTCTGTGCGGCTGGGGATTGCCTGGTCGTCGGTGATCTCGAAAGTGCTCTGCGAAGATGAACGCGCTATCGGCAACGTGTTGCGCATCGATCCGCACACGCGCCTGACCTACAGCTACGACGCCAGCCAGTTGCAGGACGTCGGCGCAGTATGGAATGCACTGCCCGGCAAGCCCGGGCTGCTGGTTGCACCCGGCACATTGTCGAACGCCAGCTACGATGCCGCCTGGCGTCTGGGCGTAGCGCTGGAGCGCATCGGCAAGCAGGCACGCATCCTGCCGTTCCCTGCGGTGCAGGACAGCGTGGACCTGAGCGGCCTGACTATTCCGGCAGAACTCAAGCAGATCCCGGCGTTTGCAGGGCTCGAAGGCAAGGGCCAGTACACCCTGCGCGACCCGGCGGAAATCGGTGCATTGCTGATGCTCGGCCAGACACCGGCCTTGCAGGCCGACCTGGCGATCAGCGATCCACAGCTGCTCAAGGCAATCGACGACGCCATGGACGCTCTCCAGGCGCAGGTGCAAGGTCTGGATGCTTCGGCGGCCAGCGCATTGGGCCAATGGCGCGAACGTCATATCAAAAAGCCACTCGCCAACAGCGCCGGGGATGACGTGAGTCTGGCCCTGCTGGGCAATCGTGCACTGCTGATGATCAAGCCGGAGTCGGCCGACAAGGCCATCGGCCTGTTCAGTTCGGCGTGGAACAAACTGGCGCGCAATCGCCAGTTGACCATCGGCGAAGAAGCCGCCATGCCGCTGAGCGAAGACGGTCGCGTCGCACTGACCCGCCTGGGCGGCAAGCCCGGCACGGTGGATGTGCTGGCAAAAACCGACTGGAGCGCCTCGTTCCCGCTGGGCAGCGTTGCCTATGACGGTCGCGTACCGGTGACTGCGATGATCGATATCGCTGCCGCCCCCGGCGCATCGGGTACCCCACCGGTTGCCACGCTGTTCCTCAATGATTACCTGATCGGTGCGATGCAACTGACTGCCGATGGCAAGAAAGAGCGCATCGAAGCCCGGATTCCGCAGTACGCACTGGCGGCGCAGAACGTCCTGCGTGTGTCTTTCCAGCGTCAGCCAGTCAGCAACCAGTGCCTGGAAACGCCGCAGGCGTTCCCGATCTCGGTACTGCCGACCAGCCACATCGTGCTGGACAAGGTAACGCCCGACGAAAACTTCTCGGGCATGGCGGCGCGCTTCGCCACCGACACGCAGATCATGGTGCCCAAGGGCTATCTTGAGCGCCCGGCCAGCAGCCTGCCGCAAGTCATCCGCATCGCCAGCGCGTCCGGCGTCTCGCCATTGCGCGCACAGCTCAGCGTCAGCGATGACGCCAGCGTCGCCGTGACCCCGGCCAAGTCTTTCCTGGCCTTCGAACTGCCCATCAAGGACGGCGCCGAGTCGGTCAAGGCCAGCAACGACGGGCATCTGCTGATCAACCACAAAGAGCAGACGCTGCTTGACCTCAAGTCGCTCAACCACCTGGCTTCGCTGCAAGTGATCGAAGCAGGCGGCCAGCACGGCATGATCTATCGCACGCTGGGCGGTCAGACCCCGGTTTTCGAACGCCCGGTACTGCTGGAACGTGGCAACGCCGCGCTGCTGGCTGACAGCGGCCCGGTCGCTACCTTCGACGCCAAGGACCCGACCGGCAGCCAGATGATCGAGGAGGAGGAAAGCACCGGCATCGACGCCTGGCGCAAACCGTCGCTGCTGTGGCTGATCCCGGCCGGCATCGTACTTTTTCTCATTCTGTTGCTGGCTGGCCGTAGCGCCCGTCGCAATCGCTCGTAACAGGCCGCCGCAATGACGTCGCTCTATTGGCCTTACTGGCTGGCCCATTACTACAGCGTGCTGGAAGTCGCGACGATCATTGTCGGGCTGATCATCCTGGTATCGAGTATCGATGACCTGTTCATCGATATCTGGTACTGGTCGCGGCGGCTGTACCGCAAGTTCACCGCCGAACGTCGCTACCGGCCACTGACTGCCGAGCAGTTGATTGCCCGCGACGAGCAGCCGCTGGCAATCATGGTTCCGGCATGGCTGGAATACGACGTCATCGCGCCGATGATCGAAAACATGGTGTCGACGCTCGACTATCAGAACTACGTTGTGTTCGTCGGCACCTACATCAACGACCAGCGCACCATCGATGAAGTGGAGCGCATGCGTCGCCGCTACAAGCAGTTGCACCGCGTGGAGGTGCCGCACGCCGGCCCGACCTGCAAGGCCGACTGCCTGAACTGGGTGATCCAGGCGATTTTTCTGTACGAGAAGACTCATTCCGTACAGTTCGCCGGGACCATCCTGCACGACAGCGAAGACGTGCTGCACCCGCTTGAACTGCGCCTGTTCAATTACCTGCTGCCACGCAAGGACATGATCCAGTTGCCGGTCGTGTCGCTGGAACGCAACTGGTACGAATGGGTGGCCGGCACCTACATGGACGAGTTCGCCGAATGGCACGGCAAGGACCTGGTAGTACGCGAAAGCATGACGGACACCGTGCCTTCGGCTGGCGTCGGCACTTGTTTCTCGCGACGTGCGCTGATGGTACTGGCGGATGAAAACCAGAACCAGCCGTTCAATACCGAAAGCCTGACCGAGGACTACGACGTCGGCGCGCGGCTGGCGAAGTACGGCATGCAGGCGATCTTCGTACGCTTCCCGGTGCAATTCCGGGTGCTGCGCAAATCGTGGTTCCGCAAGCCTTATGAGTCGACGCTGGAAATGCCGCTTTGCGTGCGCGAATTCTTCCCGGACACCTTCCGCACCGCCTTTCGCCAGAAAGCGCGCTGGACGCTGGGTATCGGTTTGCAAGGCTGGGAGCAAATGGGCTGGACCGGCTCGCTGGCCAATCGATACCTGCTGTTTCGGGACCGCAAGGGTGTGGTGACATCGTTTGTCAGCATCCTTGCTTATGCCATCCTCATTCAATTGCTGGTGCTTATTGTGCTGCGCTCCAGCGGACTGTGGAACACCAGCTTTCCGACACCCTTTGAAACCACCGGCCTGATTCAGTATCTGCTGGTAGCCAACGGCATCGCGCTGCTGTGGCGGATCCTTCATCGCTGCTACTTCACCACCGTGCTTTACGGTTGGCAGCATGGCTTGCTGTCGATACCGCGCATGGTGGTCGGCAACTTCGTCAACTTCATGGCTGCGGCTCGGGCCTGGCGGATGTTTCTGGTGGGCAAGGTGCTCAACCGCAAGCTGGTCTGGGACAAGACCATGCACGACTTTCCGTCCTCCGACCTGATTGCCGTCGCGCCCCGCCGTCTGGGTAGCGTGCTGCTGTCCTGGCAAGCCATCAACGACGAAAAACTGCAGACCGCACTGGCCGAACAACAGACCCGCCAGCTGCCGTTGGGCAGGATTCTGTTGAGTCATGGCTGGCTCGACGACGAAACACTGGCTGAGGCCATCGCCTTTCAGAACGACCTGCCGCGCGTGTTCGACATTGCCGGTAAACGTTCGACAACCGATGTACTGGCCGATGAGTTCTGCCTGCGCTGGCGTGTCGTGCCGTTGCAAAGGAATGCGCTGGGACGCCAGGAAATTGCAGTGGCCAGCCCGCTGCCGCCTGACGGTCTGCAGCAGATTACCGAACAGCTGGGTGCCGAGCCGGTGCAGTTGATTGCCCGTGAGAGCGACATCGTTGCGCAGTTGCGTCAGTTGCAGGTGGTCGAGGGTCAGCCGCTTCCAGCCAGGGCGCCATTGCTGGGCGATCTGCTGATCGAGCAAGGCCTGCTGGACCGCGAAGTGTTCCAGAAAGCCATGCTCGGCTACCGTCCGCATGTGCATGGCCGGATCGGCGATTATCTGGTCGACATCGGCGTGCTGCCCAGAGAAACCATCGAACAGGCTGTGGCACGTCAGCACAACCATTACCGATCTGACGATCAAACGGAGCAGCCACTATGAAGCGCCCCTTCATCCTGTCGCTGCTGGTGAGCGGCCTGGGTCTTGTCGCACCGCTCAGCCAGGCGGACACACTGCCCCTGCCGTTGACCGGACCCGCCTATGCCATCGCCAACGAAGCCTACATGGCCTACAACCGCAAGGATTACGACCTGGCCATCGCCAAAGCCAACGAAGCGTTGCGTCAGCGCGGTGACGCTCAGCAGTTGCGTGACCTCATTACTTTGGCCGAACGCGACAAGTACCGCCGCGATCACCCGCAACGCGCTTACAAGACACGTCCTCAACCTGGCTATCTGGAAGGCAATCAGGCGCTGCGCGCCTACGCCAAGCGCGACTACGACGACTCGGCCAGTCATGCGCGCAAGGCCGTTGCCCAGGCACCGAAGAACCTCGATTACCGCATGATGCTGATCGAGGCGCTGCAACGTCAGCAGCGTCTGGATGAGGCACAGGCAGCCATCAACGATGCCGAGCAGGCGCTGGGGCCGCAACAGGTCCTGACGCGTCGTCGGCAGGCGATTCAGGAGCAGGTGGCGGTCGATAAGGCAGCCACCGGCTACAAGGCACTGGCACGCGGTGATAACGACACTGCAGTCAGCGAAGCGCGGGAGGCTGTGCGCAGTTTTCCGAAACAGATGGCCTACCGCAAGCTGCTGGTCAGCGCGCTGATTGCCCAAGGACAGTATGCCGAAGCACGCTCTGCGGCCACCGAAGCGCTGGCGCTGAATGGCAACGACGCTACCCTGCTCGTCCAGCGCGGACAAATGCGTCAACGCCTGGGCGATCAGGATGGTGCGCGTCAGGACTTCGCCCAGGCAATGGCGGTCGGCAACCTGCCCCTGCGTGAACAGGCCTCGTTGTATGCCGCCATGGGCCAGCCGAGTGAGGCGCTGCAACGTCTGCAGCAAGCTCGCGATGCGGGCGAACTGCAACCCGGCGATGAAGTGCAGATTGCCTATTTCCTCAGCCAGGCGGGCGATGATCAAGGCGCGCTGGATACGTTCAAGCGTGTCGACCGTCAGTCCGGTCTCAAGCCCCGCGAAGTGCAGGATGCCGCCTACAGCGCGATGCGCACGTCGAATGATGCGCAGGCCATCGCCTACTTCAAACGCGTGCTCGATTATCAGCAGACCGGTGATTTGCAGATGCCCGCGCAACAGGTGTTCGACACCCGACGCGCCGTTTCTGATCTGTCCCGTGAATGGGGCCTGACCAACACCACGACTTATCGGGGCGCCAGCACCAGCAGCGGCCTGAGCGGCGCACCCGGCGGCAGCAATGACAGCGTGCAGAACAGCACCGAAGTGTTCTGGCGCCCCTTCGGTTACCGCAATGCGCGCTTCGTCGAGCTTTACGGGCGTATCACCGACACGCTGTGGAGCAAGGAAGGCGACTCCGACACAGGCGCGGACGCTTTGCAGGGCGCGCTCGGTATCCGGGTCAAGCCGTTCAGCGCAGTCAACGTGATCGGCGCCTTCGAACGCACCTTTCCGCTGGGCAACTCAAACGCCGATGGCGACTGGCTGGTGCGCCTGGGCTACGGCTCGAGCATCGGCACCGATCTGCGCGTCGATGTACCCAGCTGGTGGACTTCGCAGCTGTACGCTGAAGGCGGGCGCTATCTGCAGGACAAGCGCAACTACTTCAACAGTGAGTGGCAGGTCGGGCGCAGCTTCCGTCTGGACAGCATCAGCCCGCGGCTGGTGGTGTTCCCCCACGTGGTCGCCGCAGTGGACTACGATTCAAAGATGCGCAGTGAGGTCGACAGCCTGGGCCGTAGCAGCACATCATCCGGAAACGCTGGCGGGCTAGGCGTCGGTACGGGCGTGCGGTACTGGTTCCGTGAGGACAAATACAAGGCACCACAGTCGTACGTCGATGTCTCTGTGCAATACCGCGAGAAAATATTTGGTGATGACCGTGCACAAGGCGTCTTCGCACGCATGACGTTTTCGTGGTGATCCGCGCCCGTCATCCATCAGGGAGTAATGTTTGAAGGCTCTGGCCGCACTGCTGCGACAGGCAACATTGGTCAAGACCTCGGTGGCCGCCCTACTGGTGGGGGCGATCGCCCTCGGCACCAGCGAGCTGTATCTGCTGATCCAGCCCAAGGGCCCGGGGGTCGTCGGCATCGTCTGGCAACCGGATAACGCAACGGTAGGCATAAGCGGCAACTGGGACAGGCTCGGCGCGAGGCAATTGCTCGTGCAGTGGACGGCGGTCGATGATCAGTCGTTCATACCGGGCACCTCGATGGCCAGTGTGCCGGTGTTGCCGGACTGGACACGGATCGGCAAGGAGCCGTGGGCGCAGGAGGTGATCCTCGGGCTGGCCGGGTACTTCAGCGAAACCCGCTCACGGGACAATATCGAGCAACTGGCGGTGCTTTCGGCGCAACTGGCCAAGGTGAAAACGCCGCTCAATGTTACTGGCTGGTATTTCCCCGCCGAGGTCGACCCCAGCTGGAGCCGTGCCAAGGAGTTACCCGCACTGCTGGCGAAGCTGCCCAGACCGTTATGGATCAGCGTCTACGATGGCGCCAACATCGGGCCCGCCGCCACGGCGGACTGGCTGAAAACCTGGCTGCCGGACGACATCGGCGTGTTCTTTCAGGACGGCGTGGGTGTTTATGCGCGCACCGCTCCGGTTGCCCGGACCTACGCCGACGCCCTGCGCAAACGGCTGGGCAAGAATCGCGTGAGAATCATCGTCGAAGCCTTTCGCCCGCAGGTAGGCGGCGGCTTCCGCCCGGCAACGGCGGCCGAACTGAAACCGCAGATCGCAGCCTTCGATGGCTATCCGCTGTACCTGTTCGACGGTCCGCACTATGTGACACCCGACCTGATAGAGGCTCTGAGCAAGTAGAAACAAGTGGCGCTGGACGAAATTCGCGCACAGGGCTACAAAGAGTCTTCGCACTGGATTTCGAGCCGCACGGAGTGGTCAATGACGCCACGTCAGCATTGCCTGGCCTGCCTGCAACAGACACTGCCCTCGGTGTTTGAAGCTGCGTTATGGGTGTCGACCGAACATGACGCGCACTTCGCGTGGCATGAGGTGATGAACGAAATGGACCAGTTGCAGCGCCAGATAAGCGCGGCGCTGCCTGTCCTGCCTGCGCCTGAACTTGCACAACCGCTGTTGCGACAACTCAACGCCCTGGGTTTTCAGCAGGATGACTGGAATCCTCCCAAACCCGATTCGGCCCTTTTGCACAAGATCGTGCAGCAACGTCGAGGCCAGCCACTGGGACTAGCAATGATCGCGCTGGAGATCGCGCGGCGACTGGACATTGCGATGGAAGGCGTGAATTTTCCAGGTCACTTCCTGTTGCGCGTGCCAGGCGCCGATCACCTGCTCGACCCCTGCAGCGGACGCAGGCTCTATCCCGCTGACTGCCGCGAGCTGTTGATCAGACAGTTTGGCCCGACCCTGCAACTGCGCGCCGAGCACATGACACGCGCCACCCCGATCAGCATGCTGCAGAGGTTGTCGCGCAACCTGCGGCACCTGCACCAGATCAACGATAATGTCCTCGCGGCGCTGAAGGACGCCGACCGCATCGTCGAACTGGGCCAGGCCACCAGCAGTGATCATCTGGCCCGCGCCAGTCTGTACCAGTTCCTTGAATGCCCGCAGGCCGAACGCTTCGATCTGGAACGCGCGCTGTTGCTCAGTGAAGACCCACTGCAAAGACTCCAGCTTGCCGAGCGCCTGAGCCGTTTAGCGGTAAACCACCGCGTTCATTGAGCGCGCTGCTCATTCGCTGCGAATTGTTACCTGTCGGGTAATGCTGCATATCCTGTGCGGGGATTTTTCGGACGTCTGATGGTGGTTAACCTGCGCGCGTTAAATCGACGTGGATTTGCAAGCTCCCTTGATCCTGCGTTTTGTTTGGCCGCCGTGCAGTTATCTGTGCAGCGGCCTTTTTTATTGCCCGCGGGTTTTGACACTCTTCGCGTTTATGCCATGCAGCGTGCCTCAACCCTTGGCATTCGGCGTTCTTTTCATCAGCCCCTTGTTTTCCATGTCCTTGATCTTGCGCATCTCGTAACTGTCGCCCGAGTCGGCAAATGCCTGAAGGTTCTGCATGATATGGATGGTCTTGATGTAATCAGGCAATAGCGCCTTGGCGTATGGATCGCCGTTCAGCGCCTTCTCTTTCATTTCGATGATTCGGTTGGCAAAAAACTCCAGCGCGTTGATTTCCTTGCTGGGGTCGATCACTTTGCCTTTTTTGTCGAACTCGTCGCCTGCGCGACTCATCAACTCGGCGGTGTGATTATCAATCATGCCGAACTTGTACAGGATCATCCCCGCCCTGTTGAGATCATTGGGGGTTATCTGTTCGGGATTGAAGCCCTTGAACAGCGGCTTCATCTTGCGCTTCTCCATCGCCAGAGCATTGAGCGCGATCGAACTTTCGCCCACCTCCTGAAGCACCTGGGCTACCTGTGCCGCGGCCTTCTGGACCTTGACTCGTTCAGGAGGCGCCGCGACGTTTACCGGCGGAAAATCGCCCCATATTGATTTGGCCATGTGTCACTCCAGATATGAATGTGTTCGAACTTCATATCGGAGCCAGCGCGGCATGGTTGATAGGCGTGCAAAAATCCATACCCAGCCTACTGGACCACAAGAATACTCTTACATAACTCGATGAGACTTCTCATACATAATCAAGCCGTCAGTTTGAACAGGCGCGCACGTTCAACCGATACCCACGGTCTTGCATCAACTCTAGAGGCTGGTTATTCAACGTACTTCTGCAGGTTGGCCATCATTTCCTTCAACGCCTCGCTGGTGTCGGCAGGGTGCGCTGCATTGGCGAAATCACCAATCGCCTGCCAGTGCTCCGCAACGTCATCCGGGCTGAAACCTGTCTGCGGGTCGAAGCAGGCTCCCTGACTGCGCTGCCAACGGACCTTGCCGATCCAGCCGCCGCCCACTTCGAACAGGTCTCCACTGCTCTGGCATTGCTCGCTGCCCAGGTAAACCACCAGAGGGCTGACCAGTTCGGGCTTGAGCAGCTCGAAGACATTGGCAGGGATCAGGCCCTCGGTCATGCGTGTGCCGCCCGTTGGCGCTATGGCGTTGACCAAGATGTGATTCTTGCGACCCTCCAGCGCGAGGGTGCGGGTCAGCCCGTAAAGCCCCAGCTTGGCCGTCGCGTAATTGGACTGCCCGAAGTTGCCGTAGATGCCGGACGTCGATGACGTGAAGATCACCCGTCCATAATGCTGCTCGCGCAGATAAGGCCAGGCGGCACGGGTGACTTTGTAGGCCCCCTCGACATGCACGCGGTAAACCAGGTCCCAGTCGGCGTCCTCCATTTTGGCGAAGGTCTTGTCACGCAGGATGCCGGCGTTGTTGACCAGCACATCAATACGCCCGAACGCGTCAAGCGCATGCTGCACGATGCGGTGGCCCTCGGTCACCGAATCATGGCTGGCTATAGCAGTGCCACCTGCCGCGCAAATCTCCGCCACAACGCGATCGGCGGCAGACGCGCTGGCCCCTTCGCCATGCGCAGAAACACCCAGGTCGTTGACCAGCACTCGCGCGCCATGTTTCGCAAACAGCAGCGCATGAGCCCGACCCAGCCCACCACCAGCGCCGGTCACAATCACGACTTTATCGTCAAAACGCACTGACTCGCTCATCGCAGGCTCCATGCCTCAGGAATACGTTGCGATGAGTGTCGTCCACGCCCTGCATAGTCACAATCAACACGCGCTGTGCTGAATCATGCCCGATAAAGCAGCGCGATGTTTTCAGCCCAAGTGCTTGATGAACGCTTCCAGCCACGGCTCGGCGTCGGTTTCCGGAGTGACGCTTTCGCTTCCGTCCAGACGCAACATGTCCTGTACTTCGGTAACACCTATTTCAGCGAACAGTTCGCGCATCTGCTCACCGCCTGCACAGAAGGTGTCGCCATAACTGGCATCGCCCAGTGCTATCACACCGCCGGGCAATCCGCGCAGTTCGCCTGGCAGCCGGTCACGCAGCGCTGAATAAAGAGGCATGAGGTTATCGGGCAACTCCCCCATGCCGGTAGTCGATGTCACAGCGAGTATCGCCTGAGGCTCGAAGGCGAGCAGATCAGGCAGCATGAGCCGCGGATTGACGAGGGTTTCATGGCCGGCGGCACGCAACAGTGCAGCGGCGTGTCTGGCAACTTCTTCGGCCGATCCGTAGACCGTTCCACACACAATGGCGACTTTCATGGTTATTCCTGCAGCAACTTAAAAAAGTGAAACATTATGCCTTAGAATGCCGTCTGAATTTTCTACGGACCATTCTGCCTTCGGTCTGCCCGAAGAAGCACAGCAGAGTTGAAACACTTAAATGAAAAAATATGATGGATGGCCAGAACACTTTGCGGAATCAATGGTCTTTGTTCTCAATAACCGGTTAGACCGAGCCTCCGCCCATGCAACCTGATTCTCTTCTCACCCAGGCTGAGCTGGATTTCATCCAGAGCATGCACCGCAATCCCCAGCTCAACGTACGTGACAGTACGCGCAGCCTGCTGGTCAATGGCGGCATCCAGATTCAGGATCTGCTCACACGACTGGCCGCTCATGAGCAGGTCACGATCCATGCGCAGTTCGAGAATCAGCAGATGAATTTCCCTCTGCACCTGGTCGAGGACGAATTCCACGCATTGCATCTGGAGCTCGGCGCGCCGAGTATTTTCGAGGAAGGCCCGAAGATCCGCCCATGGCGGCTTGTGCTTGAAGAGCCGATCCCTCTCGAAACCGAAAAGGGCGCACTGACGGCGCTCTGGGTTCACGAGCTGTCGTTCAAGGGCGTGCTGCTCGAGTACCGCAAGGAAGGCAAGCTGCCGAGAAACTTTTCCGCCTGGTTCAACCCGCCAGGGCAAGCGCCTATTCCAATGCGCGGCAAGCTGGAGCGAATGATCGGGCAAAACGTCGGTGCCTATCATTTCAGCAAACATGGCAAGGACGATGCGGAACGCTTGCGCCAGTACATCCTGCAAGAGCATCGTCGCAAACATCCATCCTTGCACAAGTAACCCGCCTGCCCGGCAACGCTCTACCGGTCTCTCAGCGTTTCAGGAATAATCCTTGCTTGCTGTTCACGTGAAGCTGTCGCGATCCACCACCCCGGATCGCGGCATGTGACCTCCCTACCCGGGAATTTCACGCCTCTACCGGAGATATACAATGTCTACCTCACCCGTCACCTTGATGGTTGCCCGCCGCGTGGCGCAGGGTCGCTACCATGAAATGATGGCCTGGCTGCACGAAGGCGAACAGTTGGCCACGGACTTTCCGGGGTATCTGGGTTCCGGCGTACTGGCTCCCCCGCCCGGCGATGACGAATTTCAGATCATTTTCCGCTTTACCGATGAGCACACCATGCACGCCTGGGAGCATTCCGCCTCTCGACGCTCCTGGCTGGTGCGTGGCAGCGGTCTTTTCGCACAACCCTCGGAGCATCGGGTCAGCGGCATTGACGGCTGGTTCGGCGCAATTGATCAGCGCCCGCCGCGCTGGAAACAGGCCGTCGCGATCTGGCTGGCTTTTTTCCCCGTGTCGCTGATTTTCAACTTTCTGTTGGGCCCGCTGCTCAATCATCTGGACCTGTTGCCGCGCATCATGGTCAGCACAGCGGTGCTCACCCCGCTGATGGTCTATCTGTTCATCCCGCTGTCCACGCGCCTGCTGGCGCCTTGGCTACAGAGCACGCCTGCACCGGCACGCCCGACGCAATCACCGTCCCCTCGCTAAGCTCATAAAGACCTGTACACCCCCTGCCCTTCGGTACAGGTCTTGGTCGCTGCCCGGCCCCGTTCATTTCCTCAGTCTCCCCGTGCTCGGCGCATGCGAGCACTGCCTCGGCGAGTTTCATGATGTCCAGGGTTGTACAAAAAAATTCTCTGGTATAACTTTGCCTGTAAACCGGAAGAAACAATCGACCGTACAATCCCCGTCCACTACGGATAACCGATACGTGAGCTGTCGATGGCAATCTCTTCTGCACCGATTCTGATCACCGGCGCCAGCCAGCGCGTGGGCCTTCACTGCGCCTTGCGTCTGCTGGAACACGGTCAACGGGTGATCATCAGTTACCGCACCGAGCACGAAAGTGTGACGGAACTGCGCCAGGCTGGAGCAGTAGCCATCCACGGGGATTTTTCCTGTGAGGCCGGGATCATGGCCTTTGTAGAGCTATTGAAAGCCCAGACCTCGAGTCTGCGGGCCATTGTCCACAACGCTTCCGAGTGGCTGGCAGAAACACCGGGCGATGAAGCCGTGAACTTCAGCAGCATGTTCAATGTGCACATGCTGGCGCCGTACCTGATCAATCTGCATTGCGAGTCGTTGCTGACCGCCAGCGAGGTCGCTGACATTGTGCATATCAGCGATGACGTGACCCGCAAGGGCAGCAGCAAGCACATCGCCTACTGCGCAACCAAGGCCGGCCTGGAAAGCCTGACGCTGTCCTTCGCCGCCAGGTTCGCCCCGTTTGTCAAAGTCAACGGCATAGCACCGGCGCTGTTGATGTTTCAACCCAAGGATGATGCGGCCTACCGCGCCAACGCCCTGGCCAAGTCGGCCCTGGGCATAGAGCCTGGTGCAGAGGTGATTTACCAGAGCCTGCGTTATCTTCTGGACAGCACCTATGTCACCGGCACAACACTGACCGTAAACGGCGGACGGCACGTCAAGTAAGCCGCCCCGAGGATCATTCTGATGAGTTCGTCCCTGCCCCAGAACTATCGAGACATTCTGCTTGGCCTTGGTGAAGATCCAGACCGCGAAGGTCTGCTGGACACCCCGAAACGCGCTTCCAAAGCCATGCAGTATCTGTGTCACGGCTACACCCAGAGCGTCGAAGAGATCGTCAATGGCGCCCTGTTCGCCTCAGACAACGATGAAATGGTCATCGTCCAGAACATCGAGTTGTATTCGCTCTGCGAGCACCACCTGCTGCCGTTCATAGGCAAGGCGCATGTGGCCTACATTCCGACCGGCAAGGTGTTGGGCCTGTCGAAGATCGCTCGCATCGTCGACATGTTTGCCCGGCGTCTGCAGATTCAGGAAAATCTGACCAAGCAGATCGCCGATGCGATTCAGAAAGTCACCGGAGCCGCCGGTGTCGCCGTGGTCATCGAGGCCCAGCACATGTGCATGATGATGCGCGGCGTCGAAAAGCAGAACTCGACCATGAACACGTCAGTGATGCTGGGTGCCTTGCGTGACTCGAGCACCACACGCATGGAGTTTCTGCAATTGATCGGACGGAGCAGACAATAATGGCAAGACTCGAACCTGGCACCGCACGCATCCGGGTCAAGGACCTGCGTTTGCGCACGTTCATCGGCATCAACGAGGACGAAATCCTCAATAAACAGGACGTGCTGATCAACCTGACGATTCTCTATGCCGCCCAGGAAGCCGTTAGGGATAACGACATCGAGCATGCCCTCAACTATCGCACCATCACCAAGGCCATCATCCAGCATGTCGAGGGCAATCGCTTTGCCCTGCTGGAAAGACTGACCCAGGAAGTGCTGGATCTGGTGATGAGCCACGAGGCGGTGACCTACGCTGAAGTGGAAGTCGACAAGCCGCATGCCCTGCGCTTTGCCGAGTCGGTATCGATCACGCTCGCCGGTCAACGCTGAAACTCTTATCATGACGTCAACCGTCTACTGAAAAGAGCCCGTCATGACCGAGCAAGAACGCCTCGAACTCGAAGCTGCATCCTTCCGCCGACTGGTCGCACATCTGGACAGCCGCAAGGATGTCCAGAACATCGACCTGATGAACCTGTCCGGTTTCTGCCGTAACTGCCTGTCCAAGTGGTACAAGGCCGCCGCTGACGAAAAGCACATCGACCTCAGCCTCGATGATGCGCGTGAAGTGGTTTATGGCATGCCGTACAGCGAGTGGAAAGCCCGCTATCAGAAAGAAGCGAACGCCGAACAACAGGCGGCGTTCGTCAAGGAAACCAAACAACATGACTGATCTGACTTCCCTGCGCGCCAGCCTGCGCAGCGGCGAGCACACGTTTGCCGACACCCTGGCGTTCATCGCCGAAGGCTACGACTACCAGCCTCAGGCCTTCAAAAACAGCGACGTCGACAATGCTGCCGGGCAAAACGAAGGGTCGTGCAAGACCCTGGGCCTGGCATTACTGGAAGGCTTGACTGACGAAGAGGCGCTGCTGGCGTTCGGAGAGCATTACCGCTCGGTGCAAGCCACGCCTGAAGGCAGCGACCACGGCAATATCCGTGCGCTGATGGCGAATGGTCTGGCGGGTGTGAAGTTTGCAGCCGAACCGCTCAAGCGCAAGGCTTGATCGGCTGGATTGAAATCACATCGTTCTAGTGCCCATACCTGGGCACTAGTTTTAATACGCAGCTCTGCTTTTGATTCTGGCCGAAGGCCGTGAGAGGGAGCTTGCTCGCGAAAGGGTCGGTATATTCTCCGAAACAGCATCATCCGGATGACCGTCTTCGCGAACATGCAGAACGTCGCCCTGTCCTTGCCCACGCTCTGTCGGTAGAAACCTGAACACCCTGTGTCCGAACTCTTCAGGACCTATGCATAACGATGGGTGTTCACACAAATCAGAACGATACGTCAGCCAGCCCGTCCAGATAGCGCTCGACGTCCAGTGCCGCCATGCAGCCTGCACCGGCCGAAGTAATGGCCTGGCGATACACATGGTCAGCCACATCACCGGCAGCGAATACGCCTTCGACGCTGGTCGCAGTGGCATTGCCTTCGCGGCCACCCTGCACAACCATGTAACCGTCCTTCAAGGCCAGCTGACCGTCGAACAACGAAGTGTTAGGCGTATGGCCGATCGCAATGAACACACCGTCGACTTTCAGCTCGCTGCTGCTGCCGTCGTTGTTCTTCAGGCGCGCACCGGTCACGCCCATGTTGTCACCCAGGACTTCGTCCAGCGTGGCATTGAGCTTGAGTTCGATCTTGCCTTCGGCGACGCGCGCGTGCAGCTTGTCGATCAGAATCTTCTCGGCACGGAAGGTTTCGCGACGGTGAACCAGGGTCACTTTGCTGGCGATGTTGGCCAGATACAGCGCTTCTTCCACCGCCGTGTTACCACCACCGACCACCGCGACTTCACGGTTGCGATAGAAGAAACCGTCGCAGGTGGCGCAGGCAGAGACACCCTTGCCCATGAACGCTTCTTCCGAAGGCAGACCCAGGTAGCGGGCGCTTGCGCCGGTGGCAATGATCAGGGCGTCGCAGGTGTAGGTTGCGCTATCGCCCTGCAGACTGAACGGCTTGCCGGCCAGATCAACGGAATTGATGTGGTCGAAGACGATTTCAGTCTCGAACCGCTCGGCATGCTCACGCATGCGCTCCATCAGTGCGGGGCCGGTCAGACCGTGCGGGTCGCCTGGCCAGTTATCAACTTCTGTAGTCGTGGTCAATTGGCCGCCAGCCTGCATGCCGGTGATCAGCAGGGGCTTGAGGTTGGCGCGAGCGGCGTAGACCGCAGCGCTGTAACCGGCAGGGCCGGAACCGAGAATGATCACTCGGGAATGACGTACGTCTGACATGACACACTCCTATCGACCGACCGTTTACGCCGCGGTCGGGACGGCTGGATAAAAAGGACCACCGAAACGCTTGGGGAAGCGTCGTTTGGTTCGGCAGGTCCTGAAAATTCTGACCTGAAAGACAGGTCCTGGATTGCGGGACAGCCTATCGGGGCCGCAGAGGTTAAGGAAATATCGTTTCACAATCCACCCTATAGGTCACTTCTATAGCGCGGGCGCTTGAAAGCGGCGCCATGGGGGGCGAGCCATTCGGATAGTCTTCCTTCGCCAAGGATACGCCACAAGTCTGGCGTGCTCAAAAGCCGTCGTCGCTCTGCTCTTTCACGGGCATCACAAAGCCGGTAAGGTCACGCCTTTCAAGCACTCGGAGACTCCCATGCCCGCTCCCGCCCTTACCGGCCCGCAATACCTGAGAGAGGGCCTGAAACTGGTCCTCAGCCCTGGCTTGCGCTTGTTCGTTCTACTGCCATTGAGCATCAATCTGGTGTTGTTCTGCGGCCTGATCTATCTGGCGGTGCATCAGTTCGAGTTGTGGGTCGATACGTTCATGCCGACCCTGCCTCACTGGCTGAGCTTTCTCAGTTACATCCTGTGGCCACTGTTCGTGGCGCTGGTGCTGCTGATGGTGTTTTTCACCTTCACCGTGGTCGCCAACATCATCGCCGCACCGTTCAACGGGTTTCTGTCCGAAAAGGTCGAAGCCGTGGTTCGCGGCGTAGACGAATCACCCGATTTCAGCTGGGCCGAACTGATCGCCATGGTGCCCCGAACGCTGGCCCGCGAAGCGCGCAAGCTGGGTTATATGTTGCCGCGCATGCTCGGCCTGTTCATCCTGTCGTTCATCCCGGTCGCCAACATCATCGCCGCCCCGCTGTGGCTATTGTTCGGCGTATGGATGATGGCGATCCAGTACATCGACTACCCCGCCGATAACCACAAACTGGGCTGGAACGAAATGCTCGGCTGGCTGAAGAGCAAGCGCTGGCAGAGCCTGAGCTTCGGCGGCATTGTCTATGTGGCCTTG
This sequence comes from Pseudomonas sp. PvP027, assembly GCF_017833005.1. Taxonomy (NCBI): domain Bacteria; kingdom Pseudomonadati; phylum Pseudomonadota; class Gammaproteobacteria; order Pseudomonadales; family Pseudomonadaceae; genus Pseudomonas; species Pseudomonas sp. PvP027. The sequence goes on from NZ_JAFIBK010000001.1 coordinate 2,202,270, forward strand.
CTGATCCCGGTGGTCAACCTGCTGATGATGCCTGCGGCAGTAGCCGGTGCAACGCTGTTCTGGGTGCGCGAGCGTGGCGCGGATGCGTTGCCGGTGACCCACGCACGCGGCTGAATGTCGACATGCCGGACCGCGCAATGCGGTTCGGCATAACCGAAGAAAAAAATCTCACGTCTATAAATATGCACCGCAACTCACTCTGCCACCTGAGGCTGAATGGGGCCTCAATCAATCCGTTCATGTGAAGCCAGCTTCCATGAAATCCGGCGACACATGAACTTAACAAGGAAGTTAAATCATGAATACCCCAGTAAACCCTGCTGCACTGGCCGCTGACAACGCGACCGTTCAGGAAAAGATCCGCGCCTTTCTGGTCAGTGAACTGGCCGAATGGTCGATCAACCCGGACGAAGTTTATATCAACGGTGTGAACGCCCCCGAAGAGCGCTTAGTCATCAGCTCCACTTCGCTGACTGCCGAAGCAGCAAACCGTGTTTTCGAGAAAGACGCCCCTGCCTATTCCACCCGCGCCGCCGGCCTGTTCACCGTGGCGTATTCGTATGCCGATGAACATCGCCTGGCGGCACCGGATCTGGCCAAAGTGGGCGAAGTGATCGGCCAGCTGGTTCGTGATCTGGGCTGATTGCCCTGCTTGACTGGCCGAGTGACGACTACGCCTGAGAGCGTGCCGAACAGATAATGAATTATCTGTTCGGCATTTCAGTGTCAAAAGAGAAAATTCTTACAGCTGTATATCGGCGCTCCTACAAACAGCTCATATAACTTCATTCCGCGTAACGGCAGCGACTTGCCGCAACCAGACACCTCTTGCCGACATATGAAAAAACATTACAGGTAAGAATACGGTGTAGGACATATCTATCCAGCCTCTAACCAAAGGTCGTAACAGCGTAGGAACAACTTCTCCATTCAATATGGCATCTTCCTTGCTCTCCTGATTAAAAACAGGAGTAACCGCTATGGAAATAAAAACAAAATCTGCCACAGAACAACCGTCCACCTACCGACCGGCATTCCTCGAAAGACTAACCGAACCCCGTTCAGGTCGGTTTGCCAGCCTGTTGAACGATGCCATCACACAGACACCTCCAGTCGCAGCACCCGCAACACTCGACAGCTCCGCAATGCTCCGCTCGCCTCGATTCATGGATAGCATGAGTATCGAACAACGCAGAGCCATCGTTGAGGAGAAGGACTTCGTTCCTATGCCTACGGCAATGAAACGTGCGCGAAGGACTTTCAAATGACACGCACCGACAATGCTACGCCATTCCCTAACGTTACCCCGTTGGGTGTACGGCAAAAAACAACACGTCCCCCTGCGGCAACAGCTGAAATCTTCGCTGACGTGCTTCAAAAAGCCGTCCACGAAAAAGAAACACCTCATTGCGCAAGGACAATCCTGCGAGGAGGAGAGCTCAGGCACAAGCTAATGGCACAGGCTCAAAGCAGCCCGTTGGAAGCAAGCTTCCTGGCCAGACACTATGCGTACAATTCATTGACTGGCGAAGGTGTGGATCTATCTGATTACCCCGTGATTCGTTACTGCGCCACGGGCAAGATAGTCACACCCGAGTCTAGCGCTTACTTTCAGAAAATAGGGGGGTGCATGCAAAAAGATCGAACAGCCCTTTATGAAGAGGAATATTTGAAAGGTACGCCTGCGGCAAGGATTCTTGAAAAGATACTAACCTTTAACGACTCTCTTCCTCACGATTTTCGTGATATGGCAAATTGGTAGCCTGAACGCCCTCCCCGTCTGCGGGGAGGGCGCTTGTAAGATTACCAATCGACAGTGATTCGCCCTTGCTGTCCAGCGACCGGCACCCTTCCCGTATCTCCAACCTTCATCGTGTAATAAAACTTACGACTTGCCAACTGATTACCGAAAAACGTTGTTGAACCCGTTCGCTGACGTGATACGTTCAGGCATACGCTGGGGCCTTGGCACAAATAGACCTCAAGCCCCTGAGGCCAGCCCACCACGTTCCAGTTCCAACTGACACTTTTGATCGTCGCTGCCGCAGGCGCATGCCTGCTTACTGGCAGCTCAGCAGTGTGAACATAGCCTTTTGAATGAACAACCGGCAGAGCGACTGACGATTGATAGTTCCCAGCCAGTGCAAGATTGGAACAGGCTAAAAGTGCAAAAGCGATTCCTGAGGCCGCACGAGACCGCTTCAACTTGTTATTGTTGTTGTTAAATTTCATTTCACTTCCCTAGTATATTGATAAGCAGGAACAACTAAAATCCAGCCATTCCAAGCCAACGTTAACGAACTACCACGTTCGACAACCAGACATTACTAGGCAAGCAGAGAATATCAATACGCATTAGAGCGGACTACAGTCCTTTAGGAAACAATGTAGACATCTGTAGGAAGCCAATAAATTTTATCGTGAACTTTATTAAATTCATTGTACAGACCCTGCGTTTGCCTATTAGCTACTCCACGCCCCCTCAAACCAACTTGCTCACTTTCCTGATGCCCTATCACCAATCCATCACATAACCGCCACATAACCGAAATGTAATCGGTCGACACTGCTCTCATGAGCCAAATTCTTAATGTCACCCTGATCACTGAAACCTTTACTCCCGAGATCAACGGCGTCGCCAATACCCTGGGGCGGCTGTGCGAAGGGTTGCGGTTACGCGGGCATCGGGTCGAGTTGGTCCGGCCACGTCAGAACGACGAGATCGGCGCGGGTGCTGCAGAGGACCTGCTGCTCTGCCGGGGCTGGCCGATACCGGGTTACCCGGGCTTGCAGTGGGGTCAGTCGTCGATGCACAAGCTGCTACGGCGCTGGCAACGGCGTCGGCCGGATGTGCTGTACATCGCCACGGAAGGTCCGTTGGGGCTCTCGGCACTGCGCGCAGCGCGGCGTCTGGGGATTGCGGTGATCAGTGGCTTTCACACCAACTTCCCGCAGTACACGCAGCAGTACGGCATGGGTTTCATCACCCGCTTGCTGACGCACTACCTGCGCTGGTTCCACAATCGGTCGCGCATGACGCTGGTGCCGAGTATCAGTCAGAAGGTCGAGCTGGAGCGGCGTGGCTTTGAGAGGATAGAGCTGCTGTCGCGCGGCGTCGACAGTCAATTGTTCAGCCCGTCCAGACGCTCGCAGCCTCTGCGCGAAAGCTGGGGTCTGCAAGCCGATGATGTAGCGGTCCTGCATGTTGGCCGCCTTGCCCCCGAAAAAAATCTGAGCCTGCTCAAAGCCTGCTTCGAGGCGCTCAAGGACAGTTACCCGCAGCGTAATCTGAAACTGGTCGTGGTTGGTGACGGGCCTCAACGCCCGCAGCTGGAGCAGCAAATCCCGGATGCGATTTTCTGCGGGACCCAGCGCGGCGAGGTGCTGGCGACGCACTATGCCTCGGCCGATATGTTTCTGTTCCCCAGCCTCACTGAAACCTTCGGCAACGTGGTTCTCGAAGCACTCGCCTCAGGCCTGGGCGTGGTCGCCTACGATGAAGCCGCAGCCGGACAGCACATCCGTCACGGCCACAACGGTGCGTTGGCCATGCCGGGTGATGAGGCGGCGTTCATCGACGCGGCGCGCTGGTTGCTGGAGGACAGCGAGACCCTGCGCCGCGTGCGCCTCAATGCCCGGCAACATGCCAGTCGCCAGGGCTGGACGGCGGTCATCGATCAGTTCGAGAGGCAATTGCGCGAGGCCTGCCCGAGCCAGAACACTGCAACCGTCAAAGGGATCAGACCGGTAGCCAGCAAGAAGATCAGGCCAGTGTCGTCAGTGCGTCTCGACTGAAGGGCAGGATGTCCTGCTCGCGTCCCTCGCGCACTTTCAGTGCCCAATCCGGATCGACCAGCAGCGCACGCCCCACCGCCACCAGATCGAACTCATCGTTGCCGAGCCGCTTCAGCAGATTCTCCAGGCTGGCCGGTTGAGCGACCTTGTCGGTGTTGACCATGAATTGCAGGAACTCGCCGTCCAGTCCGACGCTGCCGACAGTAATGGTCGGTTTGCCGGTCAGCTTGCGCGCCCAGCCCGCCAGGTTCAGGTCAGAGCCTTCAAACTCGGGCTCCCAGAAACGTCGGGTAGAACAATGAAAGATGTCCACGCCAGCGTCGGCCAGAGGCTGCAGGAATTCGCCCAGCGCCTCGGGCGTTTGCACCAGGCGCGCGGTGTAATCCTGCTGTTTCCATTGTGAGAAACGGAAAATGATCGGGTAGTCCGGCCCCACTGCGACGCGCACGGCCTTGATCAGTTCGAGGGCAAAACGTGAACGGTTGGCGGGGCTGCCGCCGTACTCGTCATTGCGCTGATTGCTGCCCTCCCAGAAGAACTGGTCGATCAGGTAACCGTGAGCGCCATGAATTTCGACACCGTCCATGCCAATCGCCTTGGCATCGGCGGCAGCCTGGGCAAAGGCCGCCACGACCTCGTCGATGTCCTGCCTGCTCATGCCATGCACCAGCACCTGACCGTCCTTGACCTTGTCCATCGGACCGTAGGCAGGCACGCTGCCGTCCGGCTCGGTGCCAGGACGGCGAACTGCACCGACGTGCCAGAGTTGCGGGACGATGCTGCCGCCCTCCGCATGCACCGCCTCGACCACTTTGCGCCAGCCCGCCAGTGGCGCGTCACCGAAAAACTGCGGGACGTTCGGATAACCGTTGGACGCCTTGTGATTGACCGTCGTCCCTTCGGTGATAATCAGCCCGACACCTGCCGCCGCGCGCCGCCGGTAGTACTCGACAACCTTCGAGTTGGGCACATGCCCCGGCGAGAACGAGCGGGTCATGGGAGCCATGACCACACGCGAGGACAGCTCCAGACTGCCCAGACGGAAAGGCGTGAACAAGGCTTCTGCCGACATGCGCAACTCCTGTGAAATGGTCGATTGCCATCAGGCGCGCAGAATATCGCCGGGCGTCAGCAGTGGCCCAGTACTATTGATCTGGCTGATTTGAGTTCAGAAGCGACGAGCGCGAAAGAAAGCCGGGCGAGCGCGAAATGCTACCCCGGCCATGTGATCAGCTCTGCGCCAGGGCCTTTTCAATGGCCTGGATCACTGCAGGATCATCCGGCGTGGTACGCGGAGAAAAACGTGCGCTTACACCACCGTTCTTGCCGACCAGAAACTTTTCGAAATTCCAGGTGATATCCCCAGGAAACTCGGCACCCTCGCCCGCCAGCAGACGGTAAAGCGAGTGACGATTGGGGCCGTTGACGTCGAGTTTTTCACCCAGCGTGAACGTCACGCCATAGTTGAGCTCGCAAAACTCGGCAATCTCTTTCTCGGTACCCGGTTCCTGCCCGGCAAACTGGTTGCACGGCAGCCCCAGTATCTCCAGGCCCTTGTCCTTATACTGCTGATAGAGGTTTTCAAGTGCTGCGTACTGCGGTGTCAGCCCGCATTTGGACGCGACGTTGACCACCAGAACCACTTTATTCCTGAAATTCGCCAGCGGCAGTTCCTGGCCACCCAGCGCTTTCAATTTGATGTCGTGAAAAGCACTCATGAGAACCCCTTTTGAAACAAGTCGCCCCAGGCTACAACCCGAAAAAAGGCACCGTGACCGCACGCGTAACGAAAGTCGTCATCGCAGAACAGCCAGGGCGCCTTTTCAGTACCTGAGCTTAGCAGCGCAAATCAGTGTTGATGACCGCCTTCACCGTGAACATGACCGTGAGCCATTTCTTCTTCACTGGCATCACGGATGGCAACAACCTTCACGTCGAAATTCAGGCGCTGACCCGCGAGCGGGTGGTTGCCGTCAACGGTGACATCGTCGCCGTCCAGGTCACGGATGGTCACGATCTGCATGCCGCCATCCGGGCCGGAAGCGTGAAACTGCATACCGACTTCGAGCTTGTCGACGCCTTCGAACATGCTGCTGCTCAGGGTGCTGACCAGCTCGGCCGAGTACTCGCCGTAGGCGTCTTCGGGCTCGACGGCAACGTTCAGCTGGTCGCCTACTTCCTTGCCTTCCAGTGCCTTTTCCAGGCCCGGGATGATGTTTCCTGCACCGTGCAGGTAAACCAGCGGCGCACCACCGGTAGAACTGTCGATGACCTCACCAGCGTCGTTGGTCAGGGTATAGTCAATGGAGACAGCCTTATTGGCGGCGATCGGCATGGGGACAAGACCTTTTGCTTAAGATTGAAGAACGGGCAAGTTTAACCAAGCAATCGCCCGAAAGCGAACGCAACTCTGACGGACGGCCCGCTTTGAAAGGTTCAATCGTTATCGATTTGAGACAGGACGAGCACGGGCACTGGTTCGCGCTCCTGTCATGCGGTCACACCCAGCACCTGCGTCATGATCCTCCGTGGCAGTCACGCCCCTGGGTGCTCGACCCGCTGCAACGCAGTCAGATGAGAGGTCAGGCGTTTTGTTGCGGCTGGTGTGCGAACGCCGCAGATAACGATAGTCTTGCGGCAGAGAAATCGCGTTAGACGGTTTCCGGACTTTTTCGGTCGGCAGCGGTTCCCTATGTGCTGCGACCCCTTGCACTGCTCAATCGAGAAGCCAGTATGCAGACTTTTTTTATCGCCCCCACTGACTTTGGCGTGGGGTTGACCTCCATCAGCCTGGGACTGGTGCGCACGCTGGAGCGCGCCGGCTTGAAAGTAGGCTTTTTCAAACCGATCGCTCAACCCCACCCCGGCGATCTGGGCCCCGAGCGCTCGACCGAACTGATGGCTCGCACCCACGGTCTCAAGCCGCCCAAGCCTCTGGGGCTCGCGCATGTCGAGCGCATGCTCGGTGATGGGCAACTGGATGAACTGCTCGAAGAAATCATCAATCTTTATCAGCAGGCAGCTGTCGGCAAGGACGTGCTGGTAGTCGAAGGTATGGTCCCGACCCGCAGCGCGAGCTATGCCGCGCGGGTCAATCTGCATTTGGCCAAGAGCCTGGATGCCGAAGTCATTCTGGTCTCTGCCCCGGAAAACGAAGTGCTCGCCGATCTGTCGGGCAGGGTCGAATTGCAGGCCCAGCTGTTTGGCGGCCCCAAGGACCCCAAGGTGCTGGGCGTGATACTCAACAAGGTGCGCACCGAAGAGAGCATGGAAGTCTTTGCCTCGCGCCTGAAAGAGCACTCGCCGTTGCTGCGCAGTGGCGACTTTCGCCTGCTGGGCTGTATTCCGTATCGCGCCGAACTCAACGCGCCGCGTACCCGCGATGTAGCCGAACTGCTCGGCGCGCAGGTGCTGAACGCAGGCGACTACGATCAGCGCCGCATGACCAGAATCATCATTTGTGCGCGGACGGTGCTCAACACGGTTCCACTGCTCAAGCCTGGGGTGCTGGTGGTGACGCCGGGCGACCGCGACGACATCATCCTGGCGGTGAGCCTTGCGGCCATAAATGGCGTACCGCTGGCGGGCCTGCTGCTGACCAGCGATACCGTGCCCGACCCACGCATCATGGAGCTCTGCCGCGGCGCGTTGCAGGCAGGGCTGCCGGTGCTGTCGGTCAGCAGCGGCTCGTATGACACGGCAAATCGCCTGAATCAGTTGAACAAGGAAATCCCTATCGATGACCGCGAGCGCGCGGAAAACATCACTGATTTCGTTGCCAGTCATCTGGATGCCAACTGGCTGCACCAGCGCTGCGGCACACCTCGCGAGCTGCGCCTGTCGCCTGCCGTATTTCGCTATCAGTTGATCCAGCGCGCGCAGGCGGCCAACAAACGCATTGTGCTGCCTGAAGGCAACGAGCCGCTGACCATTCAGGCTGCCGCCATCTGCCAGGCGCGTGGTATCGCGCGCTGCGTGTTGCTGGCCAGGCCCGAGGAAGTGCACGCCGTTGCGCAGGCGCACGGTATCGAGCTGCCGCAAGGGCTGGAAATTCTTGACCCGGACCTGATTCGCGAACGCTACGTTGCGCCGATGGTGGAGCTGCGCAAAAGCAAAAGCCTGAACGCCCCCATGGCCGAGCAACAGCTTGAAGATCCGGTGGTGATCGGTACGGTGATGCTCGCGCTGGACGAGGTCGACGGGCTGGTGTCCGGCGTCATTCACTCCACCGCCAACACCATCCGGCCGGCCCTGCAACTGATCAAGACCGCGCCAGGCTGCACGCTGGTGTCTTCAGTGTTCTTCATGCTCTTTCCCGAGCAGGTACTGATGTACGGCGACTGCATCATGAATCCGCATCCGAGCGCCAGCGAACTGTCCGAGATTGCCTTGCAGAGCGCCGACTCGGCCACTGCGTTCGGCATCTCGCCGCGCGTGGCGATGATCAGCTATTCCAGCGGCAACTCGGCCAGTGGTGAAGAAGTCGAGAAGGTCCGCGAAGCGACGCAACTGGCACGCGAAACCCGCCGCGATCTATTGATCGACGGGCCGCTGCAGTATGATGCGGCCGCCAACGAACAGGTCGCCCGGCAGCTGGCTCCGGACAGCGCGGTCGCAGGGCGCGCCAATGTGTTCGTGTTCCCGGACCTGAACACCGGCAATACCACGTACAAGGCGGTGCAGCGCAGTGCCGACTGTGTGAGCCTCGGCCCGATGCTGCAAGGTCTGCGCAAACCGGTCAACGATCTGCCGCGCGGTGCGCAGGTCGACGACATTGTCTACACCATCGCGCTGACAGCCATACAGGCCGACACGTTGTCCTGATACCTGACCCGAGTGCCGCAGAGCAGTCTGCGGCTTCCGATAACTTGCGGAGCCATCGCCTTCATGGATTTCCTGCCTGCCCCGTTACGCGGCGTCATTGCCTCGCTGTTGCTGGCGCTGAACACCATCGTCTGCTGCACGGTGCTGTTCGCGGTCACGTTCCTCAAGATCTGCCTGCCCTTCTCTGCGGCACAGCGCTTCACCGACTGGCTGATGAGCCACATCCATGAAACCTGGATCGGCAACAACAATGCCTGGATCAAACTGCTGTGCCACACCCGCTGGCACCTGAGCGGTCTGGAAGGACTGGATTACAAGCACTCGTATCTGGTCACCAGCAATCACCAGAGCTGGGTCGACATCATGGTCTTGCAGTACGTGCTCAACCGACGTATTCGCCCATTGAAGTTTTTCCTCAAGCAGGAGTTGATCTGGGTTCCGGTGATCGGCCTGGCATGGTGGGCGCTGGGCTTTCCGTTCATGAAGCGCTACTCCAAGGCGTACCTTGCCAAACACCCGGAAAAGAAAGGCAAGGACCTGGAAACCACCCGCCGCACCTGCGCGAAGTTTCGCCATAACCCGGTGGGAATTTTCAACTTCTCAGAAGGCACGCGCTTCACGGCCGGCAAACACGCACAACAGAACTCGCCCTTCCGCCACCTGCTCAAACCCAAGGCCGGCGGCATTGCCTTCGTGCTCGATGCGATGGGCGAACAGCTGGAATCGATCGTCAACGTGACCATCCACTATCCTGGCGGACAACCCGGCTATTGGGACCTGCTGTGCGGCAACGTGAAGGAAGTGGTTGCCCACTTCGAAGAGATCAAAATCCCGCAGCAGTTTCTCGGCAAAAATTACGACCAGGACGGCGAATACCGCCTGGAATTCCAGCAGTGGATCAATGCGCTATGGGAAGAGAAAGACCGGCTGCTGGACAGCCTGCATGAACAGTATCCGGGACGGCGAGACGAGCCTGAGGCACGATAGAATCTCAACTATCGTGCCGATACTCTGCGTCCGCTGTCAGGTGGACGCAGCGGTGTCGATCAGTACTGCTGACCTGGAATAGGCTTGAGGTTGACCTCTACGCGACGGTTCTGGGCCCGGCCGTTGACGTCGGCGTTGCTGGCAATCGGTTGGTCAGGGCCTGCACCGCGCACTGACAGGTGCGATTGATCGACGCCTTGCGAGGTCAGGTAAGTCGCGACGCTCTGGGCGCGCTGTTGCGACAGGTCCATGTTGTGCTGGCGGCTGCCGGTGCTGTCGGTGTAACCGACGATTTCAATGTTGTTCTGGTTGAACTGCTTGAGCGAGCTGGCCAGGTTGTTGAGCGGCGAATAGAAGCTGCTGGCAATCGCCGAAGAGTCCGTCGCGAACGTGATGTTACCCGGCATGATCAGTTTGATCTGGTCACCCTGACGCTGCACCTCGACACCGGTGTTGGCCATGCTCTCGCGCAACGCAGCTTCCTGCTTGTCTGCGTAGTAGCCATAACCCGCCGATGCAGCACCCGCCACTGCAGCGCCGATCAGGGCACCCTTGCCGCGATGGTTGTGATCGATAGCCGCGCCGGCGACCGCACCGGCCAATGCGCCGAGTCCGCCGTACTTGGCCGTTTTGCTCATACCACCGGAGCTTTGTGCCTGGCCCTGATTGTCATAGGGACTGGATGTCGCACAGCCGGACAGCATGGCTACGGCGGTGGCAACAATGATCAAACGACGCGAGGTAAACATTCAGGAGCTCCTGGTTTTGACGAACGCTAGTAACCGGATTAGAGCATACCCGCTATCAAAAATTCCTTAACCCGTGCTGAACCGCCCGTCTTGCGGGCTTCTGCGCGCATCGCTCAGCGGCGCTCCTCGCGAATGTAAGGTTCGCCCAGCGCACCGGGCTGGCTGCTTGATTGACGCTTGCCGCTCGCCACCCAGACCATGACCAGCAGGGTGACCGCGTAGGGCGTCATCAAGACGAAATACTGAGGCAGGCGCACGCCCGTTGCCGCCAATTGCGGAATCAGCGCCTCGATACCGCCGAACAGCAAGGCACCGGCCAGCGCACGCCAAGGCGACCAGCGCGCAAAGATCACCAGCGAGACCGCGATCCAGCCGCGCCCGCCAGTCATATCAGCGATCCACATCTTGGTGCTGAGCACGGCAATGAAACCGCCGGCCAGCCCCATCAACGCAGAACCGGCGACAATCGCCGCCAGGCGATAACCGAGCACGGAAATGCCTGCGGCATCGGCGGCCTGCGGGTTCTCGCCCACCGCGCGCAAACGCAGCCCGGTGCGCGTGCGATCAAGCAGCCAGACCACCGCGATGAAAATTACCACGGTCAGGTACACCAGCGGGTTCTGCACAAATACCCGGCCCACCACAGGCAGCTCGGACAACGGCCACAACTCGACCGCCTGCAGGCCGCTGACCGGCCGGTTGGTCCAGCCCAGCAGAGTGCCCAGCAGCCCGGTCAAGCCCTGACAAAAGAACACCAGCGCCAGCCCGGCGATCACCTGGTTGATCCGTAATACCAGCACCATCAGCGCAAACAGCAACGACACCAGACCCGCGGCCGCCATCGACGCCAGCAGCGAAAGGCCAGGCGAGCCGAGGCTCAACTGCATGCCGATGCCCGCCAGTGCGCCGACCAGCATCAGTCCTTCGACGCCCAGCGCCAGCACACCGCTGCGCTCGATGAGAATCAGGCCCAGCGCTGCCAGGGCGAACGGCACGGCAAAGTCCGGTGCGCTGCCCAGCCAGTGCGAAATAAGCTCCATCAACGTTCTCCTGCCTGAATGCGTCGCAGGCGATGGCGGATGAAAAAGTCCGACGACGCGACGCAGATCACCAGGATCGCCTGGATCAGTTGCACCATCGAAAACGGAATCTGATAGAACACCTGCAGGTTGCGCCCGGCCACGAACAGCATGGCGATCAGCAGCGCGACCACGGTTGCGGCCACTGGATTGTTGCGGGCCAGAAAGGCGATGAGAATCCCGGAAAAACCGTAGCCCTGATAGAACGACTGAGTAAGGCGCCCTTCCTGCCCCGACGTCACGACAAAACCTGCGAGCCCCGCCAGCGCACCCGAAAGCAGAACGGTGCCGATGATCATCTTGCGCACCGGTACGCCCACCGCCCCGGCGACCTTCGGGTTGGCATCGACGAAGCGCAGGTACAGCCCGGCCCGCGAAACACCGACGAACCACAGGGTCAGACCGGTGACCAGCAGCGCCAGAGGGATCGCCGCGTTATACCCGGCAAACAGGTCGGGCAACCGCTCGAAGCTCTGGAACGCGGGGGAATAGGGAAAGTTGTCGCGCGGGTCTTTCCAACTGCCGTACACCAGATGCAGGAGGAAATTGGCGGCAATGTAATTGAGCATCAGGGTCGAGATGATCTCGTTGACCTGCCACTTGAGCTTCAACAGCACCGGCCCCAGGCTCCACAACAACCCGCACACCACCGCGGCCGCCATCATCAGCGGCAGACGCAAAGCCTCCGGGCCCACCTGAAACAGCGAAATCGCCGTAGCGCCAATCGCGCCCCAGATCATCTGGCCTTCCAGACCCAGGTTCCAGAAACGCGCCCGAAACGCCATGCACCCGGCGAGCCCGACCATGATCATCGGCGATGCCTGAAACAGCACTGCCTTGAAGTTTTGCGCATCGAACACCGTCTGCACGACGAACTCGTTGAGCAGCTCGTCGGCAGGCACGCCTGCAAGAATCAGAATCACGGTGCAGATCGCCAGTCCGATCAGCAACGCCAGGGCAATGATCAGCGCTTGCAACAGCCAGCCGGTCTGCTGACGAAGCTCCAGGGTGTAGCGCCGCGCCAGCAAAGGTTGCCGTGCGGATTTCATCGGCTGCACTGATTCAGTCATGGCTCACCATTGCTTTGCCTATGGCTTGCCGGTCGGCAGGGTGCGCGAACTCGGCGACAATGCGCCCGCCGTTCATCACGCCGACACGGTCAGCCAGGGCCAATACTTCGTCCAGATCCTCGCTGATCACCAGCACCGCAGCGCCCGCATCCCGTGCCGCTCGCAAACGAGCATGCACTGCCTGGGTGGCACGCACATCCAGGCCCCGGCTCGGGCTGTGCACCAGCACCAATTGCGGATCGCGGCTGAACTCGCGGGCGATCACCAGTTTCTGTGCGTTGCCTCCCGACAGCAGCGCAGCTTTCTGATCGAGAGAGCGCACGCCCTGTACGTCGAAATCCGCGACGGCGCGCTGCGCATCCTGTTTCAGACGCTTGTAGCCCAGACGCCAGAAAGAGCCGTACTGCCCGCTGTGGATGTTGCCGATGGCAAAGTTCTCGGCCACCGACAGCGACCCGGCCAGCGCCGCGCCGTAGCGGTCGGCCGGGATCGAGGCGATGCGCAACTGCCGGCGCTGATCGGCCGACGCACCGCGCAAATCGCCAAACCCGGTCATATGGATTTCGCCCTCGGTGGCTTGCGGCAGCCCCATCAGTGCATTGGCCAGTTCAGCCTGACCATTGCCGCCCACGCCTGCGATACCGTAAATCTGCCCGGCGTGCAGGGTCAGGTTGACGCCGTTGAGCGCGCCGCTGCCAACACTGCGCAAGTCCTTGACCTGCAAACGCACCTCACCTGGTGTCGCCGGTTGATGCTCGGCAACCGGCACCGATTCGCCTACCGTGAGCTGCACCAGTTGCTCGACACTCACCTTCTGCGGGTCCAGGGTCTGCACGGTGCGCCCGCCACGCATCACGGTTACCCGGTCGGCATAGCGTTTGACGTCAGCCATCTTGTGCGTGACCAGAACCACCGCCGCGCCCTGCCGGGCGAATGCCTGGACGGTCAGCAGCAGACGCTCGGCTTCCTGATCGGTCAGCACTGCCGTGGGCTCGTCGAGGATCAGAATCCGCGCACCGGCCAACAACACCTTGAGGATCTCGACGCGCTGCTGCTCGGCGACTGAAAGACTGTCGACGGTACGCGCCGGGTCAATCGCAAACCCCAGCGCCTCGGCCTTGCCGACAATTTCCTGCTCCAGCGCACGCAGACGCTTGCGATAGCTGCCTTCGCCAGGTTGTTCGGGCAGCGCCAGGAGAATGTTCTGCGCCACTGTGAACGGCTTCACCAGCTTGAAGTGCTGGTGAACCATGCCGATCCGGTAGCGGCTGGCGTCCCTGGGCCCCTGAAGCTGGACCGGGTTGTCGTCCAGCAGCAGGGTGCCGGTTTCCGGTGCGTAAAGCCCGGCGGCGATGTTCATCAGCGAGGACTTGCCTGCACCGTTCTCGCCCAGCAGGGCATGCACTTCCCCCCAACAGGCGGTGAAGTCGGCATCGATCAGCGCCTTGAAGCCATCGAACGATTTGCTGATACCTGTGAGTTGCAGCGCATTGACCTGACTCATTGCTGAGTCTTCACGCCTTCGACGAACCAGTCCATTTTCCACAGGTCCGGGTCAGACAGCTGCTGACCGGCCGCTACCCGCTCCTTGCCGTCACGATCGGCCAGCGGGCCGCTGTAGATGATTTTCCTGCCGGCCAGCAACTCGGCGCGCTCGGCCTCGATCTTCTTGCGGTCTTCATCGGAAATGATCGCGTCCGCAGTCAGCTTGATATCGGTGCCGCCCTGCTGCATCGACAGCAGCGCGCCGTTGGCCGGCGGCGTCCAGTTGCCGGCAATGATTTTCTTCAGCTCAGGCCCGAGGAAGCGATCCCAGACCCACAGCGAAGAACAGACCGTCGCCTTGGGGGCGAACTCGCTCAGGTCGCGATGATGCCCGGTGCCGTGAATGCCCCGCTCCTGAGCGACGATTTGCGGTGTCGGGCTGTCGACGTGCTGACCGACCACGTCGGCCCCGTTGTCGATCAGCGCCATGGTTGCTGCGCGTTCCTTGACCGGGTCGTTCCAGGCACCGGTATAAACCACAGTGACGATGGCCTTCGGATTGATTTGCTGGGCGCCCAGCTCATAGGCGTTGATGGTCCAGTTGACCTGGCCGAATGGGTTGGCGGCGACAAAGCCCAGCTTGCCGGTCTTCGAGGCCGCACCTGCGGCCATGCCGCACAGGTACTGGCTTTCGTAGGTACGCCCGTAAAACGATTCGAGGTTGGGCGCATTGGTGGTGCCCGAGCCGTTGAGAAACGCGACTTTCGGGTATTTTTTGGCCAGTGCAAGAAAAGTATCGGAATAGCCGAATGCAGTGCCGACGATGATGTTGGCACCGCGTGCAATAAGTCGGTCGACCACCGGCGTAATGGCCGCAGCGTTCTCGGGCACGCTCTCGACGTACTGGATCTTGGTGTCCAGATCCTTTTCCAGCTTCACGCGTGCTTCGTCGAATGCCTGGGTCCAGCCGCCATCATTGCGCGGGCTGATATACACCATGGCGATTTTCGGCTTCCCTTCGAGGGTCAATCCTTCAGCCTGAGCAAGGCTGACCGCTCCCAACGCTACGGCCGCATACAATGTCCCGGGCAACAGTTTCTTGTACATAGACGTTTTCCTGAGGGTAATGGCCGATGAGGACCGCACACGCAGGCTTTAGCAGCATCCATGCCAGTACAGGAAAAGCGCTATGGAACAACGACCTGACGCCATCGAGACGAATAAAACAGATCAAATGGTCTGAAACGGAGCACTTGGTTTGTGCAGGATGCCCGCGCACTGCGCGGGCAGAGTGCGCGGGTCAGGTGCGGGGAAGCCCATTCACGCCTTGCGCGGCAGGATCCCGTCCAGAACCATGCTGCGCAGGCTCGCCAGCACCTCTTCGAAAAACGCCGGATCATCCAGCGTCTTGCCGGTCACGGCCTCGACCTGAGTGCGGAAGTCGGCGTAATGCTGGGTGGTCGCCCACAGGGTGAAAATCAGGTGGTGCGGGTTGACGGGGGCCAACTGGCCGCTGTCGATCCAATGCTGAATCACCGCCACCTTGGCCTGCACCGTGTCACGCAACGGGTGCTGCAACTCGCCCTGAATCAGCGGTGCGCCCTGCATCACTTCCATGCAGAACAACCGGGACTCGGCCGGGTGATCGCGGGACATCTCCAGCTTGGCCTTGATGTAGGCGCTGATCGCCTGCACCGGCTCCTTGTCGGCGGTGAAGTGCACCAGCGGGCTCAGCCATACCTCGAGCAACTGGCGCAGCACATTCAGGTACAGGTCGTCCTTGCTGCTGAAGTAATACAGCAGGTTGGTCTTGGAGACGTCCGCCAGGCTCGCCACCTGATCCAGGCTGCTGCCGTGCACGCCATAGCGGGAAAATATCTCCAGCGCCGCATCGAGAATCAGCGTGCGCTTGCCTTCCATCAGGCGCATGCGCCGCTTCAGGGACGTCGCACTGGGTTCGCGGGTCGTCTTGACCACGGTCTCTGGCTTGGCCTTGCGCACGCGCTTGTTCGCCGGGTCAGCCAGGGGAGGTTTCTTGTTCACGCACATCCATCCAGTGATGCCGAAATGAGCGGGCATCTTAACGGGCGCAGCTGTTTTGTCGATACGGATGGCCTGCGCCGTCAACGCTGCCCCATCTGCGTGCGCCTTGCACAAACCAAGTGCTCTGATTCAGACCAAATGGTCTGAAACAAACGATAAAAACTTTCAAGCCTTTGAATAAAAACAACAAAAATTTTTGGCCCGCTTAATGCAGAAGATGATTGAGAGACGATTGAAAGACGATTCAAGTGCCGCCAGTCGCGCTTTGGCACGCATCGACCCACGCAGAGAGGCCTCATATGGACATTGGTATCTTCATCCCCATCGGCAATAACGGCTGGCTGATTTCCAGCAATGCTCCGCAATACATGCCGACCTTCGAGCTGAACAAACAGATCGTGCAGAAGGCCGAGGGCTACGGCTTCGACTTTGCGCTGTCGATGATCAAGTTGCGTGGCTTCGGCGGCAAGACGCAGTTCTGGGAACACAACCTGGAGTCTTTCACGCTGATGGCCGGCCTGGCCGCAGTCACCAGCCGGATCCAGTTGTTCGCCACCGTTGCCACCCTGACCATCCCGCCGGCCATCGCCGCGCGCATGGCCTCGACCATCGACTCGATCTCCAATGGCCGCTTCGGGATCAACCTCGTCACCGGCTGGCAGAAGCCGGAATACGAGCAGATGGGGCTGTGGCCGGGCGACGAGTTCTTCCATACCCGCTACGAATATCTCGCCGAATACGCTCAGGTGCTGCGCGATCTGTGGGCCACTGGCAGCAGCGACTTCAAGGGCGAACATTTCAGCATGCAGGACTGCCGCGTCAGTCCTCGCCCACAGGGCGACATGAAGCTGATCTGCGCCGGTCAGAGTGAAGCGGGCATGGCGTTCTCGGCGCAATACGCCGACTACAACTTCTGCTTCGGCAAAGGCGTCAACACACCCACGGCCTTTGCGCCGACCGCACAGAAACTGATCGAAGCCAACGAAAAGACCGGCCGCAACGTCACCTCCTGCGTGCTGTTCATGATCATCGCCGACGATACCGACGAAGCCGCACGGGCTCGCTGGGAGCACATCAAGGACGGTGCCGATGAGGAAGCCATCGCGTGGCTGAGCGAAAAAGGTTCGGCGGATAAAAGTGCCGGTTCCAACCTGCGGCAGATGGCCGACCCGACCTCAGCGGTAAACATCAACATGGGCACGCTGGTGGGGTCGTGGGCCACGGTGGCGAGAATGCTCGACGAGGTTGCCAGTGTGCCGGGGACTCAAGGCGTGATGCTCACGTTCGATGATTTCGTCAAAGGGGTCGAAGATTTCGGCGAGAAGATCCAGCCATTGATGACCAGCCGCAAGCACATTGCGCAGCTCAAGGAGGTGGTCTGATGACGACCTCAGCAACCGTCGCAGGCGTTGACCTGCCGGACGTGCAACCCGCCCGCGAGCTACCCGCCCGTCCCGAACCGCTGCGCATGAAACCCGGCGAAACCGCGCTGGTGGTGGTCGACATGCAGAACGCCTACGCATCGCTCGGCGGGTATCTGGATCTCGCCGGGTTCGATGTCAGCAGCACCGGGCCGGTCATCGCCAATATCAACAAGGCCTGTGCCGCCGCACGTGCAGCAGGTATTCCGGTGATCTTTTTCCAGAATGGCTGGGACCCGGCCTATGTCGAGGCCGGTGGTCCCGGCTCACCGAACTGGCACAAGTCCAACGCTCTGAAAACCATGCGCAAGCGCCCGGAGCTCGAAGGGCAATTGCTCGCCAAGGGTGGTTGGGACTACCAGTTGGTCGACGAACTGACGCCGCAGCCTGGCGACATCGTGGTGCCGAAAATCCGCTACAGCGGCTTCTTCAATTCCAGCTTCGACAGCGTGCTGCGCAGCCGCGGCATTCGCAACCTGGTGTTCACCGGCATCGCCACCAATGTCTGTGTCGAGTCGACCCTGCGCGACGGTTTTCACCTGGAATATTTCGGCGTGGTGCTGGCTGACGCGACCCATCAGGCAGGCCCCGAATTCGCTCAGCAAGCCGCGCTGTTCAACATCGAAACCTTCTTTGGCTGGGTTTCCAGCGTCGATGACTTCTGCACCACTTTCAGCCCTGTCGGGCAACCTTCGTGAGGACACCAGCATGACCAAGAAAGCGATCATCCCTGCCGGCACCAGCAAACCCATCGCGCCGTTCGTACCGGGCTCAATGGCCGACGGCGTGCTCTATGTCTCGGGGACGCTGCCGTTCGACAAGGATAACAACGTGGTACACGTCGGCGACGCCACCGCGCAGACCCGCCACGTGCTGGAAGCCATCAAAAGCGTGGTCGAGACTGCGGGCGGGACGATGGACGATGTCACGTTCAACATGATCATGATTCGTGACTGGGCCGACTACGCCAAGGTCAACGAAGTGTATGCCGAGTATTTCGCGGGCGAGAAACCGGCCCGTTACTGCATCCAGTGCGGCCTGGTCAAACCCGAGGCGCTGATCGAAATCGCCAGCATCGCCCACATCGGCTGAATCGCGACTGTGGGCAGTTGATGCCCACCCGGAGAAAACCCATGTTCCATGAGTTTCATGCCTGCCAGCATGCCGATGCACCGACCCTGGTGCTCAGCTCCGGGTTGGGCGGGTCTGGCCGTTACTGGGCGGATGACCTGGCAGTGCTGACCCGCGACTACCGCGTACTCGTCTATGACCATGCCGGAAGCGGACGCAGCCCTGCGGTGCTGCCGGCGGATTATTCAATCCGGCACATGGCTATCGAGTTGCTGGCCCTGCTCGATTCACTCGATATCCAGCGCTGCCATTTCATGGGCCATGCACTGGGCGGCCTGGTGGGTCTGGAACTGGCCCTGCTGCGACCGGAGCTGCTGCAAAGCCAGGTACTGATCAATGCCTGGAGCAGTCCGAATCCGCACAGCGCGCGCTGCTTTTCAGTGCGCAAAAAACTGCTGCTGAACAGCGGACCGGAGGCCTACGTGCAAGCCCAGGCGCTGTTCCTCTACCCGGCGGACTGGATCGCCGCCAACGGCCCGCGACTGGCCGACGACGAAGCCCATGCTCTGGCGCACTTTCCCGACACCGACAACCTGCTGCGGCGCATCCATGCGCTGGAAACCTTCGACGTGGAGGCCGATCTTTCACGCATCCACACCCCGACCCTGCTGATTGCCAACCGCGACGACATGCTGGTGCCGTGGCAGCAATCCCGGCACCTGGCCAACGCTCTGCCCAATGCAACGCTGGTGCTGCTGGACTATGGCGGCCATGCCTCGAACATTACCGATCCACTGCCCTTCCAGCGCGCCCTGCTCGCTTTTCTCAGTATTCACCCCTGAAAGGACTCATCCCATGCCTGCCTCTACTGCAACTCACGCCATTCCGCCCATCACTGCTGTCAGCCAGCTGGCGTTTCGCGATGCGATGTCCAGCCTTGCAGCCGCCGTCAACATCATCACCACCGACGGCCCTGGCGGACGCGCCGGCTTTACCGCGACCGCGGTGTGCAGCGTGACGGATCAACCGCCGACACTGCTGGTCTGTATCAACCGCAGTGCGTCGGTGTATGACACCTTCATCGAGAACGGCACATTGTGCGTCAACACGCTGGGCAACGGTCAGCAAGACTTGTCCAACCTGTTTGGCGGCAAGAGCTCACAGCAGGAGCGCTTTGCCTGCGGCCAGTGGGAAACCGGAGTGACCGGCGCGCCGATCCTCGACACTGCCAGACTGTCGCTCGACTGCAAGGTGAGCCAGTCGGTCAGCGTCGGCACGCATGACATTCTGTTCTGCGAGGTGGTGGATATCAGGCGTCAGGACGGCGCAGACGCACTGGTGTACTTCGCCCGTGGCTATCATCACCTGCCGGTCGAAACGCCAATGGCCTGAAGGTTTTGCCGGCTGACTGGCGGATTTGCGGAATGGAATAAATAGACATGATTTTTTATGACAGCTCCGTATACTGGCATTTTGAGATTAGGATGATCCTTGCAGTCCACGAGGTGAAGTCATGTCGATCAATAGCGCCTGCATTCTGCTGATACCCGCCAGCAGTCCATCGGATGCTCGTCGCGCTTACCCGCCGCCTGCCATGCCTAAGCACGCAGGTGGCTGAGCATGCTGAAAAAGATACCTGTGGCCGATCTTGCCCTGGGCATGTACATCCACAAAATCTGCCGCCGCTGGACCAATGATCCATTCTGGATAGGCCTGGTCGAAGTTGTACTCGATGACGTTGAAGTGCTTGAGCGCATTCAGCAATCGGGCACCAAAGAAGTCTGGATCGAAACCGGCAAAAGCCGTGTCCTGGCCCCCCAGCCCTTAGCACCATCGGCCAGCGACGATACAACTCCGGCCAGTCTCGAAAAGGAAATCCTGCGCGCCACGGTGATCTGCGGGCGGGCCAGAGATGCGGTCATGTCCATGTTTACCGAAGCGCGCATGGGCCGGGCCATGGATATCGACAATGTGCAGTTGCTGGTGGAGGAAATCTCCAACTCGATTCTGCGCCATCCGCACGCGCTGATCAGCCTGTCACGCCTGAAGACGTCCGACGAATACACCTACATGCATTCGGTGGCGGTCTGCGCGTTGATGGTTGCGCTGGCCAAACGCATGGGCATGCCTGACGATCAGGTGCGTGAGGCGGGCGTGGCCGGGCTGATGCACGATATCGGCAAAATGCTGATTGCCCCGGCGGTGCTCAACAAGCCGGGTCGCCTCACACGTGGAGAATACGAGCTCATGAAGGCCCACCCCGAACTGGGCGTGAAGATCCTCATGAAGACACAGCCCGTTGCGGCGTCGGTTATCGACGTCTGCCTGCATCACCATGAAAAGGTCGACGGCTCGGGCTACCCGCACGGCCTGAAAGGCGACCAGATCAGTATCTTTGCGCGCATGGGCGCGGTGTGCGATGTGTATGACGCGATAACCTCCGACCGCCCTTACAAAAAGGGCTGGGGTGTTGCCCATTCGATTCGCGAAATGGCGTCGTGGAAGGGGCACTTTGACGATGTGGTCTTTCAAAGCTTCGTCAAGACCGTGGGTATTTACCCGATCGGCACACTGGTACGCCTGGAAAGCGGGCGCCTCGGCGTGGTGGTCGAACAAGGTCAGGCGTCGCTGCTGAAACCGAAAGTGAAGGTTTTCATGTCCGCGCGCACCGGCAAGACGTTCGCCGCGCAAGTCATCGACCTGGCTTGCTCTTCCGACCCGGACGGGATCATAAGAATCGAAAAACCCACCGACTGGGGACTGGAAGAAGTCGATACGCTGTGGGCGGGCAGTCCGGCCTGAGTGGCCCGGTAAACGCCAGCGTCGTCAACCCAGCAAGCCCAGTGTCTTGGCCCTCGCCACCGCTTGAGTACGGCGCTCGACCCCCAGCTTGCTGTTGATGTGGCTGGCGTGGGTCTTGACGGTGTGCAGGGAGATGAACAGCTGCTCGCTGATTTCCTGATTGGAACAGCCCTGTGCAATCAATTGCAACACGCCCAGTTCGCGCACGCTGAGGCAATCACTGCCATGTGCCGGCTCGGGCGACGGCGTGCAACAGGCCGGGAGCTTTTCCAGCAATGCAGCTCGAACCCGGCAGGGTGGCAGTTGCAGAAGTTGCTCATGCAGCCACTGGGGGTGCTCGGCAAGCAGCACCTTGAAGGGTATCAATGCACCACCGGAGGCTGCGGGCAGGCTGCGCAGCAACAATGCCCGCGCCTCGTCGCATCGCGCCTGGCTCAGCAGCAAGCCGATCTGCTGGGTCATGGCGATCAGTCCAAGCAGTTTCGCCCCCACCTCATGAGCGTGCCGTTCGAGTCCCTGCAGGCGCTGCTCGCAGGCAACGCCGTCACCCTGCAGTCGCTCGAGTACGGCACGCTGCAATTCTATGTGTTGCGGCAGTTGTGGATGGCACTCGGGAGCCGCAGCGCCGAGACCGCCGTTGTAGGTCTGCGTCAGGCGCAGCAGCCAGGCTTCGGCAAGGTCCATGCGCCCCTGTAACAGCCACAGCTCGCATTTGACCAGGGTAATCATCGCCAGGTAGTAGATCGGCGGCACGTCCCAGATGTGCATCAGACGTTCGGCTTCGGCGAGTTCGGCGAAGGCTTCGGCAAACCGGCCGGAGCAACCTTCCAGGGTGGCGATCACACAGTGACCGATCAGCACGCTGATGTCGCGACAGGCGCGTGCCTCGGCCAGACCGGCCAGCAATAACGCCCGCCCCTCGTCCACCTGCAGGCGCAGGGTCAGCAGGTAGCCTTCATACAGCGTCAGACGCGCGCGGACCGCGTACAGCCGAACGGTGGACAAACCTTTGAGGCGTTGTTGCCCTTGCCGCACCTCCTCAAGCGCGCGCAGAATTTCGCCACGTGCCTGCAGGACTCTGGCACGGTCGTAATGCGCCAGCGCCTCGAACAGCGGATTGGCGACCCGCTGAGCCAGTTCCAGCGCATCGCGATTCAACACGCGGGCGCGCCATAGATCACCGTTGGCAACCGCGAGATTGGCCAGTGTCGAGAGGCACAGTAGCCGCTGGCCATAGCGTTTTTCCGGCAGGCTCAGCAGGGCTTCGGTGCAGTAGCGCTGAGTCTTTTCACTGTCTCCGCGACCGCGGGCGATGATGCCGCTGAGCGCCAGCCATTGGGCAAGCATGGATTTCTGAGCGGTTGCCGAGGGCGCCGGCAGAAACCGGCTCAGTTGATTGGCCAGCTCTTCAGCGGCATCCAGCTGGCAGGCCAGCCCCAGCGCCCAGGCGTAGAGCACGATCAGGCGGGGTGTACTGGTCAGCAGGTCATCCGGCAAATCCATCTTCCAGCGCAGCAGCATGCCGACATTCTGTTCGGCCAGCAGCTGTTCTTCGGAGAGGTTCTGCACCAGATTGGCTGCTACATCCAGGTGCCCGGCGCGCAACGCCTGCTCGACCGCTTCGTCCAGTTGGCCCTGAGCGCTGAACCAGCGGCAGGCATTGAGGTGCAGGCGGGTCGGTGGTGCACCGGTCGCCTGACGAGCGCGCAACAGATCGGAAAACAGGTGGTGGTAGCGAAACCAGTGGCCCTGCTCGTCCAGCGGCACCAGAAAGACCTGATGCGCCTGCAGATAACGCAGCATCTCTGCGCTGTCGTGACAATCCCGCGCGGCATTGCACAGCTCGGCGCAAAAGCGTTCCAGGCAGGCGGTGTCGTAGAGAAA
The DNA here is from genome assembly GCF_017833005.1 of Pseudomonas sp. PvP027. NCBI lineage: Bacteria > Pseudomonadati > Pseudomonadota > Gammaproteobacteria > Pseudomonadales > Pseudomonadaceae > Pseudomonas > Pseudomonas sp. PvP027. Next base: position 2,225,480 of record NZ_JAFIBK010000001.1, read on the forward strand.
CGCCTGAACATCGGCAGGCAGGCAGTCGATCACTTCTTCAAGCAGGTACTCGCGAATCAGCACCTCACTGCCGCGCAGTGCCTGGGGCAAGGCGCTTTCATCACCGGCTTCGGACGCCGCCAGCAACCAGAAGCGCAGCCCGGCGACCCAGCCTTCACTGCGCTGAATCAGGCTTTGCAACGCCTCGCTGTCGAGCGAGCCGCTGTGCCGGTCCAGCACTGCCATGGATTCGGCGTGCGTGAGGCGCAGGTCCTGTTCGTTGATTTCCAGTAACTGCCGCGTCAGACGCAAACGTGCCAGATGCCAGTCCGGGCGCTGGCGGCTGGTCACTATGACCACCAGCCCGGCCGGCAGATGATTGAGAAGGAATTGCAGGCAGCGATCGAGTACCGGCCCCTGGGCCAGATGATAGTCATCGAGCACCAGCAACAGCGGCTTGCTCAGCATCAGGTGCATGGCCAGTTCGTCGAGCAGACTGTCGAGCCACTCCTCGAAGGCAAACGGCTGGTGGCGCTGGCGCATCTTCAGCAGGCCCATCGCCTGCGCGCCCAGGTGCGGGAAGAACTGTTGAAGGCTGACCAGCAAACGCTCGAGAAAACGGCCCGGGTCGCTGTCCCGCGCGCTCAGCCCCAGCCATACGTTTTGCCAGTTGTCCGGCAACCCCTGACAGAACTCGACGGCCAGCGAACTCTTGCCGAACCCGGCCGGGGCGCAGACCAGCAGCAGCCGGCCGCCCAGCCCTGCATCGAGACGCTGACACAGGCGCGAACGGGGAACATAACCCTCAGGGAGAGGTGGACGGAAAAATCGCCCTTCCAACGCAGGAATCGCGCCGTCTGCAAACCCTTGCATTCGGGACAGATCAGTCATGGCCGGCTCGTGTGGGAATCGTTGTTTCGGCATCGCGGTGTTCGGAGACTAGCGGGTAAATCGCTACTTTTGAAAGGTCATCACCGAAAAGACTGTAACAAAATTCCTACAGCTTATAAGGCCGCTTCCCACACCTGAAAAAGCCCCGATCAAGGGGCTTTTCAGGCGCACAGTGCAGGCGCTGATCTACAGCGTGTATCGGTCAGGTATCAACGAACACCTTCCTGACGCAGCGCGTTGGGGGTGAAGTCGCTGGTGCCGGCCGTGAAGCCGAACTCGTAGGCTTTCTTCTCTTCGTTCTTCATGCCCAGCGCCACATAGCGACCCGATTGCAGGTCGTACAGCGTTTCTACCGCGTACCACGGCACTTGCTTGTCGTAGTAGTTTTCCGAGTGCGCCTCGGCCACGCGCCACAGCTGACCACGCCCGTCGTAATGGTCGATGACGGCGGCCTGCCAGGTGTCTTCATCGATGAAGAAGTCACGCTTGGCATAGATATGACGCTGCCCCTCCTTGAGGGTGGCCGTCACGTGCCAGACGCGGCGCAGTTCGTAGCGGGTCAGGTCCTGGTTGATATGGCCAGCCTTGATGATGTCGGCATACTTGAGCGTCGGATCGTCGAGTTTGTGGCTGTTGGAGGCGATGTACATTTCCTGCTTGCCGATCAGTTTCCAGTCATAGCGATCCGGCGCACCGTTGTACATGTCGAGGTTATCGGAAGTGCGCAGCCCGTCGGACGCGGTACCCGGCCCGTCGTAGGACACCTGCGGCGCACGCCGCACGCGGCGCTGACCGGCGTTGTACAGCCACGCCGAGCGCGGTTCCTTCACTTGATCGAGGGTTTCATGCACCAGCAGCACGCCACCGGCCAGACGCGCCGGGGCGGTGACTTCCTGCTTGAAGTAGAACAGTACATTGCCCGGATTTTTCGGGTCGAAATCCCTCATCTTGTCGCGAAACACGAACTGATCGGAGAAATACACCAGGCTGTAGGAACCGTTGGGCTGTGGCGTGGCCTGGGTGACCAGACGCTTGACGCTGCCGCCCCGGTAGCGGGTGATGTGATTCCAGATGACCTCGACGCCGCTGGCCGGGATCGGGAACGGGATGGCCGTGTCGAAGTTTTCCAGGCCGCTGCCGCCACCGACCAGCTTGGTGGTGGTGGCATTCTTTTTGATCGCGGCGAACACGTCATCCGGCACGGTAGCACCGCGATGGGTCGGATAAACCGGAATGCGGTAGCTGTCCGGGTAGCGCTTGAACATCGCGTATTGACCCGGAGCCAGCTTGTCCTTGTACTGCTCGACATTGGCTGCGGTGATGATGAACAGCGGTTTTTCACTGGCGTACGGGTTGGCAAGGAAACCCTTGCTGTCCACCGCCCCGGCGTTTTTCGGCATCGGGCTCCAGGCAGGAATGGTGTTGGCCGCATTACCGGACTTTTCCGCGCCCATCGGCGTCAGCGAGGTGCCCAGCTTTGCCGCTTCGGACTCGGAAACTGCAGCCATCACACCCGTCGCCAGCAGCGACATACCCAGAACACCGGCCTGCAACAGACTTTTTGTTATTTTCATGTTCATCGTCATCCTGAAAACCATGTTCTTAGAAGTTCATGCCGAAGCTCAGCGCCACGAAGTCCCGGTCATCGACCGTGGTGTACTTGCCATCAAAGAAGTTGGTGTAGGAAAGGTTCGCGGTGTAGGTGTTCTGGTACTCGGCATCGAGCCCCAGGCTGACAGCCTTGCGCCCCTCTTCGAAGTTGCCGCCAGGGCCGGGTGAATAGCCTTTGACGTCATGCGACCAGGCCACGCTCGGCTTGAGGTTGACCCCGGCAAACACACTGTTGTAATCCCAGATGGCGCGGGCGCGGTAGCCCCACGAGTTGGCGGTGGTGAAGCCGTCGTCTTCGCAATAGCGGGTCAGGTTGTTCTGCTCGGCACCGGTCAGCGTGCCGGCGTTCAACGTTGCGCATTGACCGCCAGGCAGCGGCCCAGGGCCGTACACCGGATCGCGGCCGTAACGGATTTTCGAGGTGCTTTCGAGCCCGCCCACGTGAGTCCAGCCCACTTCACCGACCACCGTCAGACGCTCTGCGCCCATGACCTGATCGAAGAACTGGGTGAACGTGGTCTGCATCTGGGTAATTTCTTTGCGGCGATAACCGGCTTGATCCGTATTCGGCTGCCCGCTGAGTAGCGACACGTTGGGGTTGAGCGGCGAAATCCCCGAATAGAGGATGTCGGTGGTATTGACCTGAATCGGTGCGTTGGGGCGGTAGCTGATCTCGCCGCTCCATGCCGTGCCGGTGGGCAGCGTAGTCGAGAAGCTCAGGCCGTACAGACGAATGTCTTCGGGGTATTCGACGTAGTAACTGGAGTTGCCTGCCACTACCACCGGCAGCAGGCTGGGGGCCAGCGCGGCGGCAGTGCTGGCAGGAATGCCGTTGCGAACCAGCGAACCGACCAGCCCTTGCGGACTGAACGATGCAGCCGACCCACCGCGCCCGCTGAAAATCGGTGCCCGGCTGTGGTAATTCATCATGTACGCGCCGAACTCGGTGTCCAGCGGCTCGAAGTTGTAACGCAAGGCGAAACCGAACTGACCGCTGTCACGCGCATCGCGGTCAGGGCCCCGGCGCACCACCGCGCCCTCATCCGGGTTGCCGAACACTACGCCCTGCTGCGACAGCGAATTGAACACCGCACCCCGCGCGCCAGCTGGCAAACCGGCCGCCGTCAGCGAGCTGTTCAGGCCGCTGCGACTGCGCAATACCGCCAGGTTGTTGTTGCAGCCATCGGCAATCACATCGGGTTGCGAGAAGAAGGTGCCGCAGTTGTCGACCACCGTCTGGTCCCATTCCAGCTGGTAGAAACCTTCGGCAGACAGGTTGTCGGTCAGGCTCTGGGACAGGTAGAACATGTTGACCGGAATCAGGCCTTCCTTGATTTCCGAACCAGGTCGCCGGAAGGCCGAGACATCGACCGGGTTGACGCTGTTGATGCCGCCCTGAATGAAGGTACTTTCACCCCAACTGATGACCTGCTTGCCGAAGCGCACCGCGCCCGGCTGATCGGCAATCGAATAGTTGTGATAGACGAAAGCGTCGAGCAGCTGGAACCCGGACGACTTGGCGCCCTCCTTGCGGCCCGAGTCGCTGATGTCCTTGAACTCGCGGTTTTCATCCTTGAGCTCGAAGTCGTACCAGTATTTGCCGCGCAGGAAAACGCCGGTATCGCCGTACTTCAATTCCAGATCATGAATGCCCTTGAAGATCTTCGAAAACGTCTCCCCACGCTTGAAGTTCAAGTGACCGTCATCGGACGTCTGCGACAGGCCCCGCCCGCCGTTGTTGGCGCCGATCAGGTTCTTGTTGGGATTGGCAGTCGACCAGCTCGCGCCCACCGACAGCGACGAGTCGAAACTGCCTTCGATCTCGCCGACGTTGAAGGTTACGGCAAAGGCCGGGCCGGCGAGCGAAGAGGCAAGGCTGACAGCCAGAGGCAGCCTGGCCCGACGCCAGAAGGGGGATGTGCTTGTCATCGACGCTACTCCTTGTGTTTTATTGTTATGGCGGTGGGGAAATCCAGAAACGAATCAGTCATCGAATCAACACACACGCCAGGTCCGTTCTTGCCATTCCCGGTGCTGACTATAGCCAGCACGCTCTGACGCTAGATCCCTCTAAAGTGTGATTTGCACGACCAACGCCTCTGGACCGCCCGTTTCCGGGAAGCCGCCAAAAAACATGTGGCGGGGAGGATGGCGTAATTTGCAAATTTGGCAAGTCACAGAGCAGGACCTGCAGCGCAGACACGTGCCGTCGCCGACGGATACGGCACGCCCAAGGTGTCAGAGGGTCGAGAGAAAGGCACTGTTGCTGCTTTGCCACTCCACGATGTCCAGGCGCATGCGTTTCTTGTCCAGCTTGCCTACGCTGGTCTTGGGAATTTCGGTAACAAGCGCGATCTGGCTGGGAATGGCCCACTTACTGAGGTGACCTTGCTCGACAAAGGGTTTGAGGTGTTCCTTCAAACCCTTGGCGTCGAGCTGGTGGTCATCACGGATCACCAGCAAGGCAAACGGTCGTTCACCCCATTGCGGATCGGCGATGCCGACCACTGCCACTTCGCGCACTGCCGGATGGCGACTGCACAAATCTTCGAGTTCCAGGGAAGACACCCATTCGCCACCGGTCTTGATCACGTCCTTGATACGGTCGCGAATATCGATGAAACCCATGCCGTCCAGCGTCGCCACATCGCCGGTGTGCAGCCAGCCGCCGGCCCACAACTCGGCGCCTTTTTCGGGCTCGCGAAAGTAGCTTCCGGTCAGCCAGGGCGCACGCAACACCAGCTCCCCTTGAGTTTCGCCGTCGGCCGGGAGGAAGTTGCCTTGTTGATCGATGATGGCGGCTTCCACCAGCATCCCCGGCACGCCGGCCTTGATCCGGTAGGTGATGCGCTCGTCTTCACTGCCCGCTTTCAACTCTTCATTGATGTGCGCTACGGATATGAGCGGTCCGGTTTCAGACATGCCGTAGGCGGCAGTAAGCTGGATGCCACGGGATTTGGCGGCCTGGTACAGGCTGCGAGTCAGGGAGCTGCCGCCAATGATGATCTTCCAGCCGCCGAAATCGACGTCCTGGGCAGACTTGGCGTTCAGCAGCATTTGCAGAATGGTCGGCACACAATGGGAGAAGGTGACTTTCTCCCTGCGCCAGAGCTCCACCAGCAGCTCGGGCTCGTAGCGGCCGGGATACACCTGTTTCAGACCGAGCATGGTTGCCGCGTAGGGAATGCCCCAAGCGTGCACGTGAAACATCGGCGTGATCGGCATGTAGACGTCATCGGTGCCCAGCAGCCGGGTGCTGTCGATACAACCCATGATGGTCGCCACGCCCATGGTGTGCAGCACCAGTTGGCGGTGGGTGAAATACACCCCCTTGGGGTTGCCTGTGGTGCCGGTGGTGTAAAACGTGGTGGCGACCGAGTTTTCGTCGAAATCCTCGAACACGTATTCAGGGCTGGCCGCCGCCAGCAAGGTCTCGTACTCGCCCACAAGATTAGGCAGATCGGCGGTCTTGTCTGGCAGGTCGGTCAGAAGCAGGGTCTTTTCGACAGTGTTCAGGTGTCCGGACATGGCCTGGTACAGCGCCGTGAACTCGCTGTTCACCAGCACCAGACGGTCATCGGCGTGGTTGATGGTGTAGGCGATCTGCTCTGGAGAAAGCCGCACATTGACGGTGTGGATGACCGCGCCGATCATCGGGATTGCGAACATGCATTCCAGATAACGGTGGCTGTCCCAGTCCATCACTGCCACGGTGTCGCCGGCTTTCACCCCCGCCGCCGTCAGTACGTTGGCCAGGCGACAGATGCGTTCGTTGAGGGTCGCGTAGGTGTAGCGGACCGAATCACGGTAGATGATTTCGCGCGTCTTTTCATAACGACCGCCCGACAACAGCAGGCGCTTGATCAACAGAGGGCACTGATAAGCGCCATCGGCGGGCGCAAGAACGCGAGTCTGTAACATATGAAGCCCTTTTCAAAGTCCATAGGCGTGCTGAAAATATGCACTCTAGGGCTTCCGGCTGCCAGTGAAATCAGTAAAAGGGATGATTTGCCGAGACGCCCCGCGCTGTCTGCAAGGGGCGTCCGGACTGCTGCGTACGCTCGGTGATAGGCGTCCTGACTTCAGCGTTCAACGGACCTCGGTCAGTGCCAGTTTGATGCCCAGCGCGATCAGCACGCCGCCCATGGCCCGGTCGAACCAGTGCCCCATGCGCGCGAATCCTGCGCGCACCCGGGGCTGGCTGAACAGTCGCGCCACCAGACAGAACCACGCTGCCGTCGCCACTGCGAGGTACACGCCGTAACCGCCCTGCACCAATAACGGCGTGTGTGGATTGATCACCACGGTGAAGAGCGAGAGGAAGAACAGCGTCGCCTTGGGATTCAGGCCATTGGTGACAAAACCGCTGATGTAGGCACCGCGCGCCGTGCGCTCGCCGGGAGTGGCCTTGATGGCGGCCTCCCCTGCCGCGACTGCCGGTTTGGCGCGCAACGCCTTGATGCCGATGTACAGCAGATACGCAGCGGCTGCCCATTTCAGCGCGTTGAACAGCACGATGGACTGGGAAACGATAATTCCGATCCCCAGCAGCGAATAGCCCACATGCAGGAAGATCGCCGAGCCGACGCCCAACGCCGCCCAGGTCCCAGCCTTGCGCCCATGGGTCACGCTTTCACGCACCACCACCGCGAAATCCGGACCAGGACTGGCAACCGCCAGCAGGTGAATAAGCGCAACGGTAAGAAATTCTGCCAAATACATGTGGGACCTCCTGGAGAATTGATATCTGACCCGGCAGATTACGCTGTCTGATGTCCTCGCAACAGGTGCCGACATTGATGCGACGCAGAGCGTCGAGAACTGCATCAGTGCGGAACGATCATCTCGATTATCGTGCGACGCTCCGCGTCGCATGCCGTTCCGGACGCTCCGCGTCCTCCTGGACCATATCCTGTTAGACTGCGCGCTTTTTCAGGAGCCATTCCATGGACCCGCGCAGTGAAGTGTTACTCCGTCAGGCCGAGCTGTTTCAGGGCTCGCTGTTGTTGGTCGGGCTGCCCGCCGATGACCTGCTCGGAAAACTGCCGGACGCACGTGGATGGTGCTGGCACGCCGGTGATCAGGCGGCCCTGGACGCACGTTTTGAAGGACGCGTGGATTTCGGCGTCGAAGCGCCACAGACCGCCTTTGAAGCCGCGGTGCTGTTCCTGCCCAAGGCGCGTGACCTGACCGACTACCTGCTCAATGCACTGGCCTCACGACTGGCCGGGCGCGAGCTGTTTCTGGTCGGCGAGAAACGTGGCGGTATCGAAGCGGCTGCCAAGCAACTGAGCCCGTTCGGTCGCGTGCGCAAGCTGGACAGCGCACGTCACTGTCAGCTGTGGCAGGTCACCGTCGAGCACGCACCGCAAGCCGTGGCTCTGGAAAGCCTCGCCAGACCCTACCAGATCGAATTGCAGGACGGCCCGCTCACCGTTGTCAGCCTACCTGGTGTTTTCAGCCATGGCCGCCTCGACCGTGGTTCAGCCCTGTTGCTGGAAAACATCGACAAGCTGCCCAGCGGCAACCTGCTCGACTTCGGTTGTGGCGCCGGAGTGCTGGGGGCGGTCATCAAGCGTCGTTACCCTCACAACGAAGTCATCATGCTTGATGTCGATGCCTTTGCCACCGCAAGTTCGCGCCTGACACTTGCCGCAAATGGCCTGCAAGCCCAAGTGCTGACCGGTGACGGCATCGACGCAGCACCGATGGGGTTGAACACAATTCTGAGCAACCCGCCGTTTCATGTCGGCGTTCATACCGATTACATGGCAACGGAAAACCTGCTGAGAAAAGCACGCCAACATCTTAAATCAGGCGGCGAACTGCGCCTGGTGGCGAATAACTTCCTGCGTTATCAGCCGCTGATCGAGGAGCACTTCGGGCAGTGCGAAGTCAGGGCTCAGGGCAACGGTTTCAAAATCTACAGCGCCAAACGCCCCTGAAATAAGCACTTGCCGAAACGTTTTCGCGGAGGCAGAATCCGCTCCGTCCTAGGGGAGTAGTCTCCCACGAGCGCCATGCTCGTCCGGCACGTATCAACATACTTGGTCCTCAGACCATGGTACGTGCGACCCGGAATCCGCTCAGACGGATCGGTGGTTTGACAAGACCTATGACACGAACACCTTACCCGGGGCGGGGAGGTCGTACGTGTCATAGCCGTGTCGGCCCGCCCCTCAGGAAACCTGATGCTGGAATCATTCTTAATCCCTACCGCAGTGGTCGCACTCGCCGAAATCGGTGACAAGACGCAGCTGCTCGCGCTCATTCTCGCTGCGCGCTTTCGCAAGCCATGGCCAATCATCGCCGGCATCGTCGCCGCAACCCTGGCCAACCATGCGGCGGCCGGCGCTGTAGGTGCCTGGTTCAGCAGTTATCTCTCGGACGCAGTGCTGCACTGGATTCTCGCCGCCAGCTTTACCGCCACGGCGCTGTGGACACTGGTTCCGGACAAGATGGATGACGACGAAGCCAGCACGGCACGCAAGTTCGGTCCCTTCATGACCACGCTGATCACGTTCTTCATTGCTGAAATCGGCGACAAGACGCAGATCGCCACGGTGATGCTGGCGGCGCAGTATTCCTATCTGTGGCTGGTCATTCTGGGCACCACGGTGGGCATGCTGCTGGCCAACGTGCCGGTGGTACTGGCGGGCAATTTCGCCGCCGAGAAGCTGCCGCTGACCCTGATCCGCCGACTGGCTGCCTGCGCATTCTTCGTGCTGGCGCTGGTGGCGGTTTACAAGGCCATGCAGGTCAGCGGCTGGGTGTGATGCGGGCCGATAGCGTTGCGAAGACAACTCGCAATGCTATCGGCGATTCATCCACTCAGGATTTAGCGGCTTTCTGGTACAGCGGCATGACTTTCGGTATCGCAGCCTGCAACGAAGCGATGCGACTTTCCGAGGCCGGGTGAGTGCTCATGAACTCAGGCTGCGAACCACCGGAGTTCTGGGTCATCTTCTGCCACAGGGTGATCGCCGCATTAGGGTTGTAACCGGCGCGTGCGGCCAGCTCCAGACCGAGCAGATCGGCTTCGTTCTCGTTGCTACGGCTGTTGGGCAGCGTCAGGCTGTAGTTGACCACGGTATCTGCCAACGCCAGGCTGTCCTGCCCCAATCCCAGAAAGGCACCTGCGCCCTGCTTGGCCATTGAAACACCGTATGCCTTGGACATCGCTTCACGCCCGTGCTCGCGCAGGGCATGGGCGATCTCGTGGCCCATAACCGCAGCGATCTCATCGTCGGTCAGTTTGAGGGTATCGATCAGACCGCTGTAGACAATGATCTTGCCGCCAGGACCACAGTTGGCGTTCAGCTCGTCACTTTTGATCAGGTTGACTTCCCACTGCCACTGCGCCGAGTCAGGCCGCAATTTAGGCGCCTGGGCAATCAGTCGATCGGCGATTGCATGAACCCGCTTGGCATTTGCGCTGGAGGTGTCCAGCACCCCTTTGCTGGTCGCCTCGCCAACGGTCTGCTGGTAGGACTGGGCGTACATTTTGTTGACTTCATCCGTGGAGAGCATGCTGAACATGTACTGTTTGCGCTCCACACCGACCGAGTCGCCACTCGTGGTATTGACTGCCTGACACCCGCCGAGCAGCAACGCAGCGCTCAAGGCACAGAAGGCAAATGAAGGACGCATGGTGTATCTCCTTGTCTATGAAACGGTCATTCCCGGGGCAGACCTCTGCGCCAGATACCGGCCAACTTGCATCTTGGTCTTTGACAGGGGTGGATGGTTCCCGCAGGTGTGTCCAGTTTGTATCAGATGTACTTCAACGCGGATATCGGATTTGTCCGATTCGGTGCTTTTTGCCCTGCCCGACTAGCTTAATGGCGTGAGGCACTCGGGCGCATTCAGCTTGGGATCATTGACCAGATTGGCCAGAGGCCTTTCACGCAGCGCCGTCTGCGGGGCAGCCAGCAACGCTTGCAGGGTCGGCAGAGGTGTGTCGGCGGCCAGCCAGTCTTTCTGGCCCTTGGCATCCAGAATCAGCGGCCGACGCTGGGTCGCAGCCGCCTGGGTGACCACCGCGACGCTCAGGTACGTGTGCCCCTGCACCGGATAGGCTTCCCAGATCGCGGCAAAAAACAACGCGGCGCCCTCCCCCGGCGTCAGCCAGAACGGACGCTTGCGCACCGTGCCGCGCCATTCGTAAAAGCCGTTGGCGGGAAGCAGACAGCGGCGATGGGTGAAGGCATCGCGAAACATCGGCTGCTCGGCCACGGTCTCGGCGCGGGCATGGGCAGGCGTTTTCGACAGGTCGGTGAGCCAGGCCGGCGTCAGGCCCCAGCGCGCACGCACCAGTTCGATACCGTCAGCGTTCTCGGCAGCACGCATGATCAATACCCAGTCGGCTGGCGAAATATTCCATTGCGCCTGCTGATCGGCAGGAAAACCGGGCAAGGCGGCAAAGGCGGGGGTCCAGCGAAACAGGGCGTAGCGTCCACACATGGGGGCTAATCAGACTCGTTTGAAGGTGCTCAGCACACCAGTACATCGGGGAAGTCGTCCGGCTCATCGCCAGACAGGGGCGAGGCGCTATTGTACGCAGTGATCAACGCTCGTGCGCGAGCGACCTGCGCATCTTCGACCTTGAGTGCCAGAAGCCCCAGCCCCGGCAGTTCGCCCATCGCTCCGAGCAGATCGCGACCGGCCAGATGCGCGTCGATGCCTTCGCTGGCAAGCATCGCCAGCAGCAACTCGGCCTCCATCAGGTTTTCGGGCTCGTAGATCTTCTGCATCACTCGTTCTCGCTGCGAACGTCCAGATTCCAGTCTTCGCCGTCGGTCTGCAGGTCGAAAACGATCGGGCGGCAGCAGACCGGACAGTCTTCAATGTACTGTTGATCGCCACCGGAAAGGTCCAGCACGGCTTCGACAGGTTCGCCGCAATAAGGGCAGTCGTAACTCTGTAATTCCTGCATCACGGTCTCCGGGGTCAGTTATGCGTATAATTGACCCATTCTTCAGAAGGCAGTTTTAACAAATCCGTCTTCTTTTTACCCTATTCGATTCAAACAAGAGAGCATGATGGGCGAATTTGATGCCATCCGACCTTACAACGATGCAGAAGTCCCCGCCGTCTTGGCACGTCTGCTGAGCGACAAAGCCTTTCTCGCCATTCTGACCCGATTTCGCTTTCCCCGCCTTGCGGGCGCATTCGGCTGGCTGCTGCAGCCAACCCTGGCACGCAAGCTGCGCCGCGAGTTCGCCGGTATCGACTCGGTCGCCACGCTGCAGGACAAGGTTGAATATTACGTCGACCACACCATCGAACGCGCCACGGACGGGGTCACCTACACCGGCGTCGAACAACTGAAGTCCGGTTGCGCCTACCTGTTTCTGGCCAACCATCGCGATATCGTTATGGACCCGGCGTTCGTCAACTATGCCGTGTACCACGCAGGTCTGCCCACTCCGCGCATCGCGATTGGCGACAACCTGCTGCAAAAGCCATTCGTCAGCGACCTGATGCGCCTGAACAAGAGCTTCATCGTGCACCGCTCGATCACTGGGCGGCGCGAGAAGATGGCGGCTTATCAATTGCTGTCGGCGTATATCAATCACTCGATCACCAAGGACTGCCAGTCGATCTGGATCGCTCAGGCCGAAGGCCGCGCCAAGGACGGTGACGACCGTACCGAGTCGGCGATCCTCAAGATGTTCCATATGAGCCGCAAGGATGAGCCGTTTGGTGACGTGATTCGTTCGCTGAACCTGATCCCGGTGTCGATCAGCTATGAGTATGATCCGTGCGACAGCGCCAAGGCCCGCGAGCTTTACATTCGTGCGACGACCGGCGCCTACACCAAGACGCCGGGCGAAGACGACGTGAGCATTGCACTGGGGATTACCGGCTATAAAGGCCGTGTGCACGTTAACTTTGCACCGCCGATCACCGAGCATTTCGAGGACACCAAGCAACTGGCCATCGAGATGGACCGGCAGATTCTCGGCGGCTATCGGCTGTTCCCGGTGCATTACCTGGCGTATGCGCAATGGAGCGCTGCCGATCCGGCGCTTGAAGTGCCCAAGGCTGAAGCGCTGTTCCCGGCAGATGAGCTCGACCGCGCCAGGGAAGAGTGGGAAAGCCGCCTGGCAGGCACGCCGATCGAGCATCGCCCTTACATGATTCAGCAATATGCGACACCAGTGCGCAACCAGTACCGCGTCAAGGCAGGGCTCGCGCTTTAAGAACTGGAACGTCTATCGTACCCATGCTCTGCGTGGGTACGCCGTTCTGGACGCTCTGCGTCCGACCTTGAGCGCGTCAGCGCTGTTCCCACGCTGGAGCGTGAGGAACGATAGGTGCACGGGAGAGCACGTATCATGCCCATGCTCCGCACGGTCATCCAGTCCCCGAAATATCCTGCATGAAAATTCTCTGCCACTGTCACCCCAGCGTCATACTTCGCCTGCATTGTGTGGCTCCTCGAGAAACGGACTTCCCTCTCTTTGGAGCTTGTCATGCTGCATGCAAAAAATCAGGATCGCCTTTATCTCATCGCCCCAAGCGATGAGCAGCAGGAGTTGATCGATGGCCTGGCCTTCAATGTTCAGGACCGCCACTGGCTGGTCTACTGCGCACTGGGCGGGCATGTTCATCATGATTTGCCGGATCTGGATCAGGACACGGGCTTGAGCTTCCTCGACTTCTACCAGCAGGCAGCCTGATACCAAACCCTGAACAGCAAAAAGCCCGGCCCCCTCAACAGGGGCCGGGCTTTTTTTATCGCATGCTTACTGCGACAGGGTCGAACCGATGGTCGGGTCCTGGAAGACACGGGTCAGTGCGTCGCTCAACACGTCGCTCACCAGCTTGGTGTTGGTTTCCTGATTCGGCGCCATACCGAAACGCTGGTCCAGCGATGCGGCATAACGACCACTGTAGGTGCGGCCGTTATTGCGCACGTCAGCGCGGAACGTCGAGCTGATGGTGGCTTCAGTTACGTACAGACCTTCCTTCGGCGACTGGTACTTGAGGTCTGCCAGGGTCACGGTCAACTGCGGAGCGCTGCCGCCCTGGGTCGGTGTAAAGCCCAGCAGGCGTACGGCGGCTTCAGCCTGAGCCTGAAGCTTGGGAACGATGTCGGCACCGGTGACGCTGATTGCGCTGGTTTCCGGGTACATGCCACCGCGCGTGCCCAGCGTCGGCCCAGGACGGCCGTCGACGACACGCACCACCACAGGCTGACCACGCCCTACCGCCGCCAGCTGCGCGTTGAGCTTGGGCGTTGGGCTGAGTTGTTGCGGACTGTGGGCACAGCCCACCAGGGTCAAACTGCTTACAGCAAGCAAACCGAACAAAATGCGACGCAGCATGCTCATTTCTCCATGGGCCAGACACTGAATGTGCCGCAGTATAGCGGCCTGTAACAGCCGCAAACCAGAGGCCACTGACCGTTAAGCCTCGGACATTCGACACGCATCGGGGTTCACGCAGCAACGCAGGGCAAGATTCCTCCAGCACGGTGTAATCAGGACGTCACATCCGCGCTGCAGACTCGCCTCCATCGCACAGACGCTCATTCACGTCACAGGAGCTGCGCCATGAATCTGTTCCGGTCTCTGTTCACTGCACGCCCCCAGCATCGCCACTACGCGCGTATCGATCAGGCAGGCGTCTGCCGTGCGTTCAAGCACTGCGCGCAACGTCCGACCGGTGCGGAATGGGTCGAAGTGACCGAGCAACGGCTCAGCTGGCTGAATCAGCCACTGCCCGCCAGCGCACGCATGGCGCAGCGTAGCGAACGCTCAACGCGCGGCCAGTTGCTCACCGCCTGACCGGGGAGCGAATAAAAGTCATTTAAAGCGATCAATTCCTGCCATTTCATCGCTATAATCTCCCCCCGATTATAAGGACGTCTCCTGATCGGGCCTCGCAGCACTGCTAATCGCCGTATTAGCGCCTTCGTAATGCCCACAGAGAGCCGCCCACACAGGTCATTTGCGCACGAGTGTGCTCGATGAAAGGTGGAGAATGCTCGAATCGTATCGAACCTTTCTCGCCGGCCAGCGCCTCACTCTTTATGCGCCTGATCTGCCAGCGCTGTCATCGCAGCCATTTCGAGGTTTGGTTCGCGTTCCCAAAAGGACGTGAAAAACGGGTTTCACTACTTCACAAGAGTGTGGCGAGCAAATGAATAGGTACGCGTTTGTAAATGCACCATCAGCGTCTGAACCGGCTCTCTTGAACAGGACTGACCGCGACTGCGCCTCCATGACCGGAGCCTGACGCCATCGACAGGAGCCCGTTGCACAAGGGGCTCCCTGACGATGGTCGAATGGCCTCGCAGGCCTGGAAATGCGTTCATGAAGCCTTGATGAACCATGACCGGGCCTGACCGGGACCTGCGCTTTGGATGCGAAAAATTGCGAAGAATCGGTCAGGCGATCCTGGCCAGGCAAACGAGGGTAGACGCTTGATTCAGCCCACGAACACCTGGCAAACAGCCTCAGGATCGTATGCCGTCAATTTGGTGCTGCAGATTTTGGAGACGCGTTAATGGCGCATAACGAAGCAGTCGATGTAGTACTGGTCGGAGCGGGCATCATGAGTGCCACTCTGGCGGTATTGCTAAAAGAGCTCGACCCCGGCATCACGCTGGAAGTCGTTGAGCTGATGGATTCCGGTGCCGCGGAGAGTTCCAACCCGTGGAACAACGCCGGCACCGGCCACGCAGGTCTGTGCGAGCTGAACTACACGCCGCCTGCGGCTGACGGCTCCATAGACATCAAGAAAGCGGTGCACATCAACACCCAGTTCGAAGTCTCGAAACAGTTCTGGGCCTACCTGGCACGCAAGGGTACCTTTGGGTCAGCCCGATCATTCATCAATCCGGTTCCGCACCTGAGCTTCGTGCAGGGCGAAAAAGGCGTCTCGTTCCTCAAGACCCGTTTTGAAGCCATGAGCAAGCATCACGCCTTCTCTTCGATGGAATACACCGAGGACAAGGCAACGCTGGCCGAGTGGATGCCATTGATGATGCCTGGCCGGCCTGCGGACGAAAAAATTGCCGCAACGCGCATGATGAACGGCACCGACGTCAACTTTGGCGCGCTGACCAATCAATTGCTCGGGCATTTGACCAGCGCTCCAGGCACGCAGATCAAGTACCGCAGCCGCGTGACCAACCTGACCCGTAACGGCGCTGGCTGGACCGTCAGCGTCAAGGACGTGAATGGCGGCGGCACGCGCGAGATAGATGCCAAGTTCGTGTTCCTCGGTGCCGGTGGCGCAGCGTTACCGCTGCTGCAGTTGTCGGGCATTGAAGAAAGCAAAGGCTTTGGCGGCTTCCCGGTCAGCGGCCAGTGGCTGCGTTGCGACAACCCGGATGTGGTCAAGCACCACCAGGCCAAGGTCTACAGCCAGGCCGCCGTGGGCTCGCCGCCGATGTCGGTGCCGCACCTGGACACCCGCGTGGTCGATGGCAAGAAATCCCTGCTGTTCGGACCTTATGCCGGTTTTACCACCAAGTTCCTGAAACACGGCTCGTACCTCGACCTGCCGCTGTCGGTACGCGCGGCCAACATCAAACCGATGCTGGCGGTGGCGCGCGACAACATGGACCTGACCAAGTACTTGGTCAGCGAAGTGATGCAGTCGATGGAGCAACGCCTGGAATCGCTGCGTCGCTTCTATCCGGAAGCGAAAGCCGAAGACTGGCGTCTCGAAATCGCCGGTCAGCGCGTGCAGATCATCAAGAAAGACGCGAAAAAAGGCGGCGTGCTGCAATTCGGCACCGAGCTGGTTTCCGCAAAAGACGGCTCACTGGCCGCCCTGCTTGGCGCTTCGCCGGGTGCATCGGTGACCGTGTCGATCATGCTTGAGCTGCTCGAACGCTGCTTCCCGGAGAAAACCCGCACGCAATGGGCGACCAAGCTCGAAGAGATTTTCCCGGCCCGGGAGAAAATCCTCGAAACCGATGCGCCGCTCTACGAGCGTATCAGCACGCAGAACGACGAGGCGCTGGAACTGGTCGAGAAAAGCAGCCAGGAACACAGCTTCGCCTGATCCAGCCGCTGCTGTGCTGTAACAAAAAGCCCCGTGAGCTTGCACCAGCCACGGGGCTTTTTATTGCCTTTATTGCACGTGCCGGTCAGAGGCTTCTGGACAGTACGGCAATGTGCTCCGGGCCAATCCCGCAGCAGCCGCCAATATGCGTGGCGCCGCGCTTGACCCAGTCTGCCGCCCACTGCTGATAGCCCTGTGGGTCAAGGTCTTCGCGCAGCTCATCCAGGCCGTCGTTGGCCGTGGCGTCCTTGGGTTGCGGCGGGAAGGCATTGGCGTACGCGCCAATGGCAATGTCGACGTTCAGCGACGTGAACACCTCACGCGCCGCATCGAGTGCGCCGCCGATCACCTCTGGCTGGCTGCAGTTGAACAACAGCGTGGCGACGCCCATTACGGCGGCTGCCCTGGCGGCGTCGGCGACCGGCTCGCCTGAGCGTAGACGCGGAACCTCGTCAGTGTCCTCATCCTGCAGGGTGAACGACAGCCAGAACGGCTTGCCGTCATTCGGCAGCCCGGCACGGATGGTCTGCGCTTCGAGAATGCAGCTCTGGGTTTCGGCCAGCCACAGGTCGACATACGGCGACAGCCCGGCAACCAGCGGTTTCAGAACATCGGCAGCCAGCTCCGGCTGATACAGGTCAGGGCGATAGGAACCGAACAGCGGCGGAATGGAGCCCGCCACGCGGACGCGTCCGCCAGAGGCATCGGCCGACTCGCGCGCCAGTTGCCCGGCCAGCGCTGCCAATGCCTGACCTTCGCGGGCAAAACGCTCTTCGCCAATATGAAACGGCACGACGGCGTAGCTGTTACTGGTAATGACCTGAGCACCACTTTCGATATAAGCGGCGTGTACCGAACTCACCGCTTCGGGCGCTTCACTCAATGCCAGAGCCGACCATTCCGGCTGGCGAAACGGGGCTCCGCGACGCTGCAGTTCACGGCCCATGCCGCCATCGAGAATTACAGTTGTGCCTTGGGTCATATGTGATCTGCTTATATGTATATGAAAAAAACTCATTATGAGTCAGTCTTGTATAACGTATTTAATACGGCCCTTTAATCAAACTACAAACACTTTTTCAGGGGACATCTGTGAATTATCGCGCTCTGCTGGGCATCGGCCTGGTCACTCTGGCAGCCTCCACGCAAGTTCTGGCCGGCGCCACGCTGGATCGCGTGCAGAAAAACAAAGAGCTGGTCAACGTCCTCATGGAAAGTTACCCGCCCTTCTCGTTCCTGAATGACAAGAATGAACTGGATGGCTTCGATGTCGACGTCGCCAAGGCCGTGGCGCAGAAACTGGGCGTCAAGTTGCGCCTCGAAACACCGTCCTGGGACGTGATCGCCGCAGGCCACTGGAGTGGCCGTTATGACATTTGCGTCTGCTCGATGACACCGAGCAAGGCTCGCGCCGAAGTGTTCAACTTCCCGGTCGAGTATTACGCCTCGCCAGCGGTGATTGTGGTTAACGCTACAGATGATCGTATCCATTCGGCCAAGGACCTGAGCGGCAAGAAGGTCGGCCTGACCAGCGCCTCCAGCTACGAAAGCTACCTGAACAAGAATCTGGTCATCGATGGCGCCGAAGACAAGCCACTGCAGTACCCGTTTGAAGACGTGCAGATCGCCCCGTACGACAACGACAACGTGGCCTTTCAAGACCTCGGGCTGGGTGCTGGCAAGCGGCTGGACGCGATACTCACCAATCTGGTGACAGCGAAGCCGCGCCTGGATCAGGACAAACGCTTTAAGCTGGCGGGCGAGTCGCTGTATGAAGAACCCAACTCCGTGGCCATCGAAAAAGACGATCCGGAATGGGACGCCAAGGTTCGCGAAGTCTTCGCCGAACTCAAGAGCGACGGCACCCTGAGCAAGCTGTCGCAAAAGTGGATCGGTGCTGACATCAGCAAATGACTTCTTTCCAGCCCCAGCGCCCACCAGAGCAGGCCGAACAGAGCCTGCTCAAGCGAGTTTTCGGCTTCCGCACACGGCTTTACCTGACCTGGCTGGTCATGTTCGTGCTGTTCGCCGGCTTCTTCCTGAGCTTCGATCTGAAGCTGTCGATCATCCTCGACAAACTGCCGAACCTGATCGGGCTGCATCTGGCCCCTAACGGTTTTCTGCAGGGCGCGGCGCTGACGCTGTTCGTGTCGGTGTGTTCGATCGTGGTCTCGGTCGCGCTCGGCTTTGTCACTGCACTCGCGCGGCTTTCCAGCAGCGCGGTGGCGTTCGGCATCGCCAGCTTTTACGCCTCGTTCTTTCGCGGCACACCGCTGTTGATCCAGATCCTGCTGATCTATCTCGGTCTGCCGCAACTCGGCATCGTCCCCGGAGCCATCACAGCGGGGGTGATCGCGCTGTCGCTCAACTACGGGGCGTACCTGAGCGAGATTTTCCGTGCGGGGATCATCGGCGTCTCTGCCGGACAGCGTGAAGCCGCAATGGCTCTGGCCTTGCGCCCGGCGCAGATCTTCTGGCGTGTCACCCTGCCCCAGGCCATGCGCACGATCATTCCACCGACCACCAACCAGTTCATCTCCATGCTCAAGGACTCTTCACTGATTTCAGTGATGGGCGTCTGGGAAGTGATGTTTCTCGCGCAGTCTTACGGCCGCTCCAGCTATCGATACATCGAAATGCTGACCACCGCAGCGGTGCTGTACTGGATCATGTCGATCGGGCTGGAGTTATTGCAGTCACGACTGGAACGGCATTACGGCAAGGCGTATCAGGCGCGCAAATAACTGCAGCGTTCATCCTTACGCTTTGCGCTCAGTGTTATACGCAAGTCTGTTTTTGATTCTGGCCGAAGGCCGTGGGAGCGAACTTGTTCGCGAAGGGGGTCGTATAATTGCCGAAAATGCATCGACTAAAACACCGTCTTCGCGAACAAGTTCGCTCCCGCGCCCTCTGGACAGAAGCTCGGAAGCCCATTATTCCGGGCGTTCTAGGACGTGTGTATAACGACTGAGAGCTCCGCGTGGGAATGCAGTTCCGGACGCTCTGCGTCCAGCCCTGGTAATGCGGAGCATTGGCACGACAGTCAAACGACAATTACGTACGGGCTTTCTCGATCAGTTCGATGTATTCATCAGCGTTGCGCTGATCCTTGATCAGGGCGATGAAGTCGTTACCGTGCTCGTCCTTGCCATCGAAGTCATGGCCCGCTTCCTTGAAGAACACCAGAAAGCGTTCGAAATCGTTGATGCGCAGCCCACGGTAGGCCTTGATCAGCTTGTGCAGCGACGGCGAGGTAGCATCATACGGCTCGAAGTTGAGGAACAGCTTGATCTGCTCATCGCCGATCTCATCGCCAATCAACTGCTTCTTATCTTTACGCATTACAGGCTCCAGCAGGTCGCAGACACTTTCACGGGCGGGCAGTTTACCCTCCGGCGAGCGCCGCGCTCAACGCGCACGTGCAGAGGTGGTGTGCAGATCAGCCCAGATGTGCCCGTTGGCATAACTGAGGAACTGGCAATAAACCTTCTCGTTGCGCAGCAGGTCCACCAGCACGCGGTACTGGGACAGCGGGTAATAAAGCGTCAACGTGCGCGATGGCTCATCATAGGTCGGCTTTTTAAGGCTTTTGCTATCACCGCCATCGAAGTGCACGAGTACCTGGGAGATGGACGCACCCTTGTTCAGCGACTTGCCCTTGAGGCGCAGCGACAAGGGTGAGGTGACCGGAATCGGCTGCTGACTCGACTGCCGCTGATTACCGGCAACGATGGTGTATTCGGTGACCCGCATCAACTGTTGCTGTTCGGGCACACCTTCGCGCAGGCTCAGGTCGTCAGGCGGCAGGTATTGATCGTGCATGGGGCTGGCCGATACCGGCGCAGCAGGTGCGGCAACTGCCAGACCAGACAACAGCACCAACGCCACGGCGCCGGGAATCAGTAGCTTCATTGAGGCTTTCCATGTAATTGCGAATCGACGACCGCCCCTGCTAGCAGAAGCGGCCGTCAGAATGCCTTACATTCCTTTGACGGCATAGATACCGGCAGCATTACGCCAGTAGCCTTTGTAGTCCATACCGAAACCGAAGATATAACGGTCGATGCATGGCAGGCCGACGTAGTCGGCTTTCAGGTCCGGGCGAGCCTTGCGGTCGTGGTCCTTGTCGATCAGCACGGCAGTGTGCACAGCGCGGGCACCGGCATGTTTGCAGAAGTCGATGATGGCACCCAGGGTATGACCTTCATCGAGGATGTCATCGATGATCAGCACGTCACGATCCATGAACGAGACTTCCGGCTTGGCTTTCCAGAACAGATCGCCGCCGGTGGTTTCGTTGCGATAGCGCGTTGCGTGCAGGTAGGACGCTTCCAGCGGGAAGTTCAGGTGGGTGAGCAGCTTGCCGGAGAAAATCAGGCCGCCATTCATGACGCAGAACACGACAGGATTGCGCTCGGCCAGCTCGGCATTGATCTGCGCGCCGACGCGGGCAATGGCCGCATCCACTTCGGCCTCGGTGTACAGGCAGTCAGCTTCGCGCATGACTTGACGGATATGCTCGAGATCAGCGGACATGACGCTCTCCAGGTAAGGCAGTTTGAGAAAAGCGGGCAAAGGTACGCATCCGTTCAAGCCAGAGCAAGTGATTCTGGACTAACGTTGCGAGTGTCTTGCAAAAGCCGCGAACGTCGAAGCTCCGTAACGATACTGCATGTGCTTTAGGCTTTGTACGAAAAGTCGGCGAGCGAAGGTCAGGCAAGGCAAAAACAGGCGAGGAAGCGGAGTCTACGTGTTGTAAATGAGCATTCCGAGCCTGTTTTTAACGCAGCATCACCGAGCGCAGCCACTTTACGTACAGAGCCTAAGACAGTCAGTGCCGAATAGATTAACCTAGACCGATTTTTGCCCCGCTGGAGCCTTTCCCCATGCCCATTCGTGAGATCCGTCACCCACTGATCCGCCACAAGCTCGGCCTTATGCGCCGCGCCGACATCAGCACCAAGAATTTCCGTGAGCTGGCTCAGGAAGTCGGCGCGCTGCTGACGTATGAAGCCACTGCCGACCTGACGCTGGAAAGTTACGACATTCAAGGCTGGGCCGGTACGGTCTCAGTCGAGAAGATCGCGGGCAAGAAAATCACCGTCGTGCCGATTCTGCGCGCCGGTATCGGCATGCTCGACGGCGTGCTCAGCCTGATCCCGGGCGCCAAGGTCAGCGCGGTCGGCGTGGCCCGCAACGAAGAAACCCTGCAGGCGCACACGTACCTGGAAAAACTGGTTCCGGAAATCGACGAGCGCCTGGCTATGATCATCGACCCGATGCTGGCCACCGGCAGCTCGATGGTCGCCACCATCGACCTGCTGAAGAAGGCTGGCTGCAAGGAAATCCGCGCAATGGTCCTGGTCGCGGCGCCCGAAGGCATCGCTGCAGTGGAGAAAGCGCACCCGGACGTGATGATCTACACCGCTTCCGTTGACGAGCGTCTGAACGAACACGGCTACATCATTCCGGGCCTGGGCGATGCCGGAGACAAGATTTTCGGCACCAAGCAGAAGGACGCGTAACCTGATGACGCAGCAGGAGTTCAACGATCCACTGTGGCGCACGATTCTATCTGGCGCACAAATGCTCTTCGTGGCCTTTGGCGCGCTGGTCCTGATGCCACTGATCACCGGGCTCGATCCGAACGTGGCGCTGTTCACCGCAGGCCTGGGCACGCTGCTGTTCCAGATCGTCACCGGGCGTCAGGTGCCGGTTTTTCTGGCCTCAAGCTTTGCCTTCATTACCCCGATCATCCTCGCCAAAGGCCAGTTCGGCCTGGCCGCGACCATGGGCGGCGTCATGGCGGCAGGCTTTGTGTACACCTTTCTCGGTCTGGCGGTGAAGATCAAGGGCACCGGTTTCATCGACCGCCTGCTGCCTCCCGTGGTGATCGGGCCGGTGATCATCTCGATCGGTCTGGCTATGGCTCCTATCGCAGCCAACATGGCAATGGGCAAGTCCGGCGATGGCGCGCAGTTGATTCCTTATCAGACCGCCATGCTGATTTCGATGCCCGCCTTGCTGACCACGCTGATCGTGGCGGTGTTCGGCAAAGGCATTTTCCGTCTGGTGCCGATCATCTCCGGCGTGCTGGTGGGGTTCGCGCTGTCGTTCTACTTTGGTGTGGTCGATACCAAAAAGATCGCTGACGCCGCCTGGCTGGCCTTGCCGCACTTCACCGCACCGGAATTCAACTGGCAGGCGATTCTGTTCATCGTCCCGGTCGCTCTGGCCCCGGCCATCGAGCACATCGGCGGGGTGATTGCAGTCGGCAGCGTGACCGGCCGCGACTACCTGAAAAAGCCGGGCCTGCACCGCACGCTGTTCGGCGACGGCATTGCCACCACCGCTGCCGGTCTGTTCGGCGGCCCACCCAATACCACCTACGCCGAAGTGACTGGCGCGGTGATGCTGACCAAGAACTACAACCCGCAGATCATGATCTGGGCGTCGTTCTTTGCCATCATCCTGGCGTTCATCGGTAAGTTCGGGGCGCTGCTGCAGAGCATTCCGGTGCCAGTAATGGGCGGGATTCTGTGCCTGCTGTTCGGTTCGATTGCAGCGGTGGGCATGAACACCCTGATCCGCCACAAGATCGACCTGGCCGAAGCGCGCAATCTGGTGATTGTCTCGGTCACCCTGGTGTTCGGGATCGGCGGGGTATTGATCGGCACCGGCAACGGCCCGAACGATTTCGGCCTGAAAGGCATTGCCCTGTGCGCCGTGACCGCCATTGTCCTGAACCTGATCTTGCCGGGCAATGACAGCTGGAAGAACAAGCAACTGGATGATCAGTTGCCGTAATCCTGGCCGGAGCGGGCATGACCATCGTGCCAATGCTCCGCGCTGGCATGCCGTTCTGGACGCTCTGCGTCCTATGCTGAACATGGGGTCCGGCGCAGCCTTGTGACGCGAAGCGTCACCCAAGGCATTCCCACGCTGGAGCGTGAGGCACGATAAGCGTCTGGGAGAACACTATCGTGCCCATGCTCCGCGGTTCAGCGCATCACAACATCAACGGCGCACGTTCGCACAGTCTGTTCAGCTCTTTCGCCCAGTTGGGGTCGTCGTTCAGGCAAGGGATCAGGATCAGCTCCTCTCCCCCCGCTTCCTTGAACTGCTCGGCACCGCGATCACCGATTTCTTCCAGGGTTTCGATGCAATCAGCCACGAACGCCGGGCACATGACCAGCAGCTTCCTGACACCTTTCGCCGCCAGTTCGTCCAGATGCGCTTCGGTATAGGGTTCGATCCACTTGGCGCGCCCCAGACGCGACTGGAACGACACCGACCACTTACCGTCAGGAATGCCCATACGCTTGGCAAACGCCGCCGCCGACTGTATGCACTGCGCGCGATAGCAGGTGGCGAGCACTTCGGCGGGTGCGGTCATGCAGCAGTCGTCCTTCAGGCAATGCTTGCCGGTCGGGTCGAGCTTGTGCAGGTGCCGCTCCGGCAGACCGTGGAAACTCAGCAGCAAATGGTCGTAAGGCTGCTCCAGATGCGGCCGCACGCTTTCCACCAGCGCACTCAGGTACTCGGGCTGATCGTAGAACGGCTGCAGAATCGAGAACTGCATCTTCAACGATTTGGCGCGCACCACACGTTTGGCTTCTTCAATGACCGTGGTCACCGTGCTGTCGGCGAACTGCGGGTACAGCGGCGCCAGGGTGACCTTCTTGAAGCCCTGCTCTGCCAGCCGCGTCAGCACGGTTTCGATGGACGGCTCGCCATAACGCATGGCCAGTTCGACCGGCCCGTGCGACCACTCCTTTTTCATCGCCTGCTGCAGACGCTTGCTCAGCACCACCAGGGGCGAACCCTCATCCCACCAGATGGACGCATAGGCGTGCGCGGACTGCTCTGGCCGTTTGATCAGAATCAGCGAGACCAGCAGCCTGCGCACCGGCCACGGCAGGTCGATCACATAGGGATCCATCAGGAACTGGTTCAGATAGCTGCGCACGTCTGCCACTTGAGTAGAAGCAGGCGAACCCAGATTGACCAGCAACAAAGCGTGATCGGTCATGCAACATCCTATTCATTTCAACAGCGTTCAGTGGCGACCCAGCAAATCCTGCAGGGCAGTGTCGAGTTCGGTGTACTTGAATGTAAAACCAGCTTCCTGCAAACGCTCCGGCCGCGCACGCTGACCACCGAGCAGCAATACCGAAAGCTCACCCAGCAATACTTTCAGGGCCAGCGCAGGCATGGGCATGAATGCCGGTCGGTGCAGAATGCCGGCCAGGGACTTGGCAAACTGACGATTGCGCACCGGTGAAGGCGCACAAACATTATAGGGACCCTTTGCTTCATTCAGATTCAACAGAAAATCAATCGCGGCGATTTGATCCTGGATGTGAACCCACGGCATCCACTGCCTGCCATTGCCGATAGGCCCGCCCATACCGAATTTGAAAGGAGGCAACAGACGCTGCAGAAAGCCGGCGCGGTCGGACAGCACCAGCCCTGTACGTATCAGCACCACCCGCACACCGAGCGCCTCGGCACGTTGCGCGGTTTCTTCCCAGGCGTTGCACAGCTGGCTGGCAAAGTCTTCTTTGGCGGGCAGAGAGGTTTCGTCGATTTCGCGCTCGCCACTGTCGCCGTACCAGCCGACTGCGGAACCGGAAATCATCAGCGCAGGTTTTTGCGAACGAGTGGCCAGCCATTTGAGCAGTTGTTCGGTCAGGCCGACGCGACTTTCCCACAGCAACAGACGACGCTTGCGGGTCCAGGGGCGGTCAGCAATAGGCGCGCCCGCCAGATTGATGATTGTATCCACCGGCTGCGTACCCAGCTCATCAAGGCTGGCAATGCCACGCACTGAAGGGCCGCACAGCTCGGCGACGTCGGCGGGTTTTCGGCTCCATACCGTCAATTCATGGCCTTGGGCAGACCAGAAACGGCAGAGCGCTCGTCCTATCAAACCAGTACCACCGGTCAGCAATATGTGCATGGCAGATAACCTCGCGTGGCGTAGGTGACAATTGAGTAGTCTTATTTTTACCAGTGACGCGGTCCGTGACGTTGGTCCGGAAAACGAAACTGTCAGCTGAACCATAGGCCACAGCAGAGTGAAACGCAGCTCCGAGGCCTTTGCCCGAGTCGCTGAACCGTTCGACCTTGCCAGTGGCAATGTGACTCAACCGCTAGATAGCAAAACCACTGCAAGTTATACCAAACAAGAAGATTGTACAGGTTTTAACTACGGCGTAGTCTGTACAGACAAGGTAACGAGGCCCCTATGACTGTCCCTATCGCAATCATCGGTACCGGTATCGCCGGACTCTCAGCAGCCCAGGCGCTGACATCCGCCGGGCATCAGGTGCACCTTTTCGACAAGAGCCGCGGCAGCGGCGGTCGTATGTCCAGTAAGCGCAGCGACGCAGGTTCGCTGGATATGGGCGCACAGTATTTCACCGCCCGAGACCGGCGCTTTGCCACCGCAGTCAAGCAGTGGCAAACCGAGGGTCACGTCGCCGAGTGGACCCCCTCGCTCTATAACTTTCACGGCGGCAGGCTCAGCCCTTCACCGGACGAGCAAGTGCGCTGGGTTGGTACGCCTGGCATGAGCGCCATTACCCGAGCAATGCGCGGCGATCTGCCGGTGTCGTTCTCGTGCCGCATCACTGAAGTGTTTCGCGGTGAACAACACTGGAACCTACTGGATGCCGAAGGCGAAAGTCACGGCCCCTTCAGCCATGTGATCATCGCCACCCCGGCCCCTCAGGCCACTGCCCTGCTGGCTGCCGCGCCGAAACTGGCCAGCGTGGTCGCAGGCGTGAAGATGGACCCGACCTGGGCCGTGGCACTGGCCTTCGAAACCCCGCTGCAGACGCCCATGCAGGGTTGCTTCGTGCAAGACAGCCCACTGGACTGGTTGGCCCGCAATCGCAGCAAACCCGGGCGCGATGCCACGCTCGATACCTGGGTACTGCACGCCACCAGCCAATGGAGCCAGCAGAATATCGACGCCTCCAGAGAACAGGTCACCGAACAATTGCACGGCGCATTCGCGGAGTTGATCGATTGCACAATGCCTGCGCCGGTGTTCAGCCTCGCACATCGCTGGCTGTATGCACGGCCTGCCGGCTCTCACGAATGGGGCACCCTGTCGGATGCAGATCTGGGCATTTACGTGTGCGGCGACTGGTGCCTGTCAGGGCGCGTGGAAGGTGCATGGCTGAGTGGTCAGGAAGCAGCGCGCCGACTGCTGGAGCATATGCAATGAATCAGATCAACCCGCGCAAGCTGCTGCTGTCGAAATGGACAGCCGCCACCCCGCTCAACCGGGAAAAACACTTTCTGGTGACCGAGCTGTTCAAGGATGAAGAAGGCACCGTTCTGGAAGTCGAGCTGCAGGCCGTGCTGACCCAGCGCAGCGAGCGACTGCCGTGGCAGGTGTTGCAACAGGCGGATACGTGGCGGATGGGCTGGAAGTAGCTGGAGGCAGCCTTTACCGCCCTCTACAAAGAATTTGACTTGTACAGCTACACCCCTATGATGAAGACAAGTTGTACAGCACGAACTATCTGTACAAGTCTTCTGTAGAGGTGACTGATGGCGACGTCCGCAATCGAAAAACCCAAACTCGGCATCAGCGCCTGCCTGATGGGTGCCGAGGTTCGCTTCAATGGCGGACACAAGGAATCTCATCTGTGTACACAGGCGCTGAGCAAGTATTTCGATTTCGTCCAGGCGTGCCCTGAAGTCGCTATCGGCATGGGCATCCCGCGCGAGCCGATCAGGCTGGTAGGCGACGCAGAAAATCCCAAGGCGCTCGGCACGGTCAATCGTGACCTCGACGTTACCGAGGCATTGGCGGATTACGGCATACAGATGGCCGATGAGCTGGGTGATATATGCGGCTACATCTTCATGCAGAAATCCCCGTCCTGCGGCCTTGAGCGGGTCAAGGTCTACCGCGAAAACGGCGCGCCGGTCGATGGTGGTGGCCGTGGGATCTATGCGCAGGCCTTCTGCGAACGTCACCCCGATCTGCCCGTGGAGGAAGACGGCCGGCTCAACGATGCCGTGCTGCGCGAAAATTTCGTCACCCGCGTGTTTGCCTACGCTGCCTGGAAACAGTTGCTGAAAGAAGGCGTCACCCGGCGCGCTCTGACCGAATTCCACTCGCGCTACAAATACCAACTGATGGCCAATGACCCGGTGCAATACAAGGCACTGGGCAAGATGCTCGGCAGCATGGGCCGCACCGACCCGAATGAAATCGCGCCGATGTACTTCAGCCAACTGATGGCGGCCTTGAAAAAGTGCGCCACGCGCAGTACTCACACCAACGTCCTGCAGCACCTGTGTGGTTATTTGAAACAGACCATCACCAGCGAAGACAAGCAGGAAATCCAGCAGGTCATTACCCAGTATCACCAGGGCATCGTGCCGCTGATCGTGCCGTTGACGCTGCTCAAGCATCATTTTCGCCAACATCCGGACCCGTATGTGGCACTGCAGGTGTACATGCAGCCCCACCCGGAAAACCTCAGCCTGCGCAATGCGATTTGACTCATGAATGAAACAGATACAGAGGTGCCGGGCGACTGGCTGCCGATCCGTGAGGTGGCACGCCAGACAGGCGTCAACGCCGTCACCCTGCGTGCCTGGGAGCGTCGTTACGGACTGATCGTCCCGCACCGCACTGCCAAAGGTCATCGGCTGTATTCGGACGAGCATGTGCAGCGCGTGATGAAGATTCTGACCTGGCTCAACCGTGGCGTGTCCGTCAGTCAGGTCAAGGGCCTGATCGATGACAACCGCCAGGACGCCCTGCCGCCGACCAACGACTGGGACGCACTGCGCCAGACCTTGCTGGTCGCGATCGGCGAGCTGGCCGAGCGCCGGGTCGATGACGTGTTCAATCAGGCGATGTCGCTGTACCCGCCGCGCACGCTGTGTGAACAGTTGCTGCTGCCACTGCTGGCCGAACTGGAACAGCGCTGGCAAGGCAAGTTCGGCGCACAACTGGAGCGCACGTTTTTCTATTCCTGGCTGCGCAGCAAGTTTGGCGCGCGCATCTACCACAACAATCGCCAGCTCAATGGCAGCCCGTTGTTGCTGGTCAATCAGTCCGATCTGCCGCTGGAGCCGCATCTGTGGCTCGCGGCCTGGCTGGTGAGCAGCGCCGACTGTCCGGTCGAAGTGTTCGACTGGCCGCTGCCTGTCGGTGAGCTGGCGCTGGCAGCCGAATACCTCAAGCCACGCGGCCTGTTGCTCTACTCCAGCAAGTCGCTGAACGTGGCCCAACTGCCCCGCTTGCTGGCCAATATCACCTGCCCTGTCGTGCTGGGCGGACCAACGGTGCAGATCCATAATGCCGAGTTGCTCGTACAGGCCAACGAGATATCTGGACTGACCCTTGCCCACGACGTACTCAGCGCTCAGATCGAGCTGGGCAAGCTCGGACTTATCTAAGGACTTCTCATGCAACTGATCTGGCTGCGTAGCGACCTGCGCGCTCAAGACAACACTGCCCTGACCGCCGCCATGGAGCGCGGTCCGACGCTGGCGGTCTACCTGCTCAGTCCTGCGCAGTGGCGCAGCCATGACGATGCCGACTGCAAGGTAGACTTCTGGCTGCGCAATCTGGTCGAGCTCGAACAGGCGCTGGGCGAGTTGAATGTTCCCTTGCTGATCCGCGAAGCGGACACCTGGGATCAGGCGCCTGAAGTGCTGGCAAAGCTGTGCACACAGTTCAAGGTCGAGGGCCTGCACCTTAATCAGGAATACGGCATCAACGAAACCCGTCGCGACCAGGCAGTGCAGAAGGCGATGGAAAAAGCCGGTGTGCACTTCAACAGCTACCTTGATCAGCTGTTATTCAAGCCCGGCAGCATCCTGACCAAGACCGGCAACTACTTTCAGGTATTCACCCAGTTCAAGAAGGTCTGCTACACCCGAATGCACGAGGCCATGCCGCACCCGATACGCACCCCGAAAGCGCAGCCGGCACAGTCAATAAAAAGCGATACGGTCCCCGATCAGGTCAAGGGCTTTGCCACACCATCGAAGGCGTTGCGCGACCTGTGGCCGGCCGGTGAGGCGGAAGCCAGACGGCGCATGCACGCCTTCGCCGACGAGCAGATCAGCTACTACAAGACCGAACGCGACTTTCCGGCCAAGCCCGGCACCAGCCAGCTGTCGGCCTATCTGGCGGCCGGGGTGATTTCGCCACGCCAGTGCCTGCATGCAGCCCTGGCCAGCAATCAGGGTGAGTTCGAGACCGGCGACGTCGGCACCGTGACCTGGATCAACGAGCTATTATGGCGGGAGTTCTATAAACACACGCTGGTCGGCTACCCGCGCGTCTCGCGTCATCGCGCCTTTCGCCCGGAAACAGAAGCGTTGAAATGGCGCGATGCCCCTGAAGAACTGCGGGCATGGCAAGAGGCGCGCACCGGACTGCCGATCATTGACGCAGCGATGCGTCAGTTGCTGGAAACCGGATGGATGCACAATCGGCTAAGGATGGTCGTCGCAATGTTTCTCACCAAAAATCTTCTGATCGACTGGCGTGAGGGCGAGCGCTTTTTCATGCGCCACCTGATCGATGGCGACCTGGCGTCCAACAATGGCGGCTGGCAGTGGAGTTCGTCCACCGGCACCGACTCGGCGCCCTACTTCCGTATTTTCAATCCGTTGTCGCAGTCGGAACGCTTCGACCCCGAAGGCGTGTTTATCAAGCGCTGGCTGCCGGAGCTGGCGGATATGAATAAAAAACAGATTCACAACCCGTCGTTAATCGGTGACCTGTTTGGCGCTGCCGACTACCCGAAACCCATCGTCGATCTGAGCAAGAGCCGCGCCCGAGCCCTGGCAGCGTTCAAGGCGCTACCGGCTCGACAGCCGGCCGCAGGAGTCGAACATGGCTGATTTCCTGCATCGCTTCGCCGAAGGTTTTGCCGCTCTGAACAAGGACAACCTTGATCAGGTTGCCGAGCTGTACAGCGAAGACGTGTCGTTCAGCGATCCGATGCACGATATCCACGGCCTTGACGCCATGCGCCGCTATTTCGGCGAGCTGTACGCCAACGTCCAGGACCTGCATTTCGACTTCCATGCCTTCGACGAAGTGCGCCCCGGCGAGGGCTATCTGGTCTGGACCATGAGTTATTCGCATCCGCGCCTGGCCGCCGGCCGGACAATTCAGGTAGAAGGCTGTTCGCACCTGAAGTGGCGCGACAAGGTTTATCGGCACCGGGACTACTTCGATGCCGGTGCATTGCTCTACGAACATCTGCCCGTCATGGGTCGAGTCATCCATTGGTTGAAGAAGAGGTTGGGATGAGCACTCCTGTTGCACGACGCATCTGGTTGACCGGGGCAAGCAGCGGCATAGGCCTGGCTCTGGCCAAAGAACTGCTCAACGCCGGTCATCGGCTGGCACTGACCGCCCGCACGCTTGAGCCATTGCAAAACCTTGCGAACGTTTATCCCACGCAGGTGCTGCTGGTGACCGGCGACATCACCGACCCCGAGCAAGTCAAGGCGATTGCCGACGACATCGACCGGCAATGGGGCGCCCTGGACACCGCTATCTTCAACGCGGGCACCTGCGAATACATTGATGCCCGGCAGTTTGAGGCGGCCATGGTCGAACGCGTGGTGCGTACCAACCTGCTGGCCAGCAGTTACTGCATCGAGCACGCGTTACCGCTGCTGCGCAAAGGTCATCAGCCGCATCTGGTCGGCGTGGCCAGTGCGGTGACCTACCTGGCCCTGCCCCGCGCCGAAGCCTACGGCGCGTCGAAGGCCGGCCTGCGTTATCTGCTCGAAGCGCTGCGCCTGGACCTGGCCAGCGAAAATATCGACGTGACGGTGGTAAGCCCTGGATTCGTCGATACACCGCTGACGCAGAAAAATGATTTCCCCATGCCGATGCGCTGGCCTGTCGAAAAGGCAGCCAAGCACATCGCCAGCAAGCTGGGACGCAACAAACGCCCACTGGATATCGCCTTTCCGGCGTTGTTCATCTTTAGCATGAGCTTACTGGCTCTGCTCCCGGCACGCGCCCGACTCGCCCTCGGCAAACGCATGGCGCGCAGCGAATCGTCGAATAAGGACGCGCAATGAAGATCGCAGTCATTGGCAGCGGGATCGCTGGCCTGACCAGTACCTACCTGCTCAACCGCGCGCATGAGGTGACCGTTTTCGAGTCTTCGGACTGGATCGGCGGGCACACTCATACGGTGGACGTTCAGGTCGAAGGCCGCGCCTACACCATTGACACCGGTTTCATCGTCTTCAACGACTGGACCTACCCCAATTTCATTCGCCTGCTAGGCCAGCTGGGTGTCGGCTTCCAGCCTGCGGAAATGAGCTTTTCGGTGCATGATCCGCGCACTGGCGTGGAATATAACGGCAACAACCTCAACAGCCTGTTCGCCCAGCGCAGCAATCTGCTGTCGCCGCGGTTCTGGGGCATGCTGCGCGATATCCTGCGTTTCAACCGCCAATCAGTCGATGATCTGGAAAACCAGCGCATCGCGGCAGACACCACGCTGGGTGAGTACCTGAAGAACGGCGGTTATGGCCAGCGCTTCATCGATCACTACATCGTACCCATGGGCGCGGCGATCTGGTCGATGTCACTGGCCGACATGCTCGGCTTCCCGCTGCAGTTCTTCGTGCGCTTTTTCAAGAATCACGGCCTGCTTTCGGTCACCCATCGGCCGCAATGGTGCGTGATTCAGGGCGGTTCCAGAAGTTATGTGGAACCGTTGGCCGCCTCGTTCCGCGAGCGGATTCGTCTGTCGTGCCCGGTCACACGTGTCGAGCGTGACAGCCAAGGTGTGACGCTGCACAGCGCCCTGGGCAGCGAACGCTTCGACAAGGTGGTATTTGCCTGCCACAGCGATCAGGCCCTGGCTTTGCTGGCACAGCCATCGAGTGCAGAGCAGTCGATTCTCGGCGCCCTGCGCTATGCCGAAAACGATGTGGTGCTGCACACCGATACGCGATTGCTGCCCAGGCGCACACTGGCCTGGGCGAGCTGGAACTATCGGCTGGGCGGCGGCGAACAGCAGTCGGCCGCCGTCACCTATGACATGAACATTCTGCAAGGGATCGAGAGCGATACGACGTTCTGCGTCAGCCTCAACCAGACCGCCGCCATCGACCCGGCAAAAATCCTTGGCCGCTACCGTTATGCGCATCCGCAATACAGCCTCGATGCAATCGCTGCTCAGGCGCGCTGGGAGGAAATCAATGGTGTGGATCACACTTGGTACTGCGGCGCCTACTGGGCCAATGGCTTTCACGAAGACGGCGTGGTCAGCGGCCTGCGTGTCGCCCAGGCCTTTGGTGAAACGCTGTGAACAGCGCCTTGTACAGTGGCTGGATCAGCCACCGGCGGTTTGCACCGCGCTCCCATGAGTTCACCTATCGGATAGGCCTGCTCTATCTGGATCTGGATGAGCAGGACAGTGTGCTGGGGCTCTCCCCACTGGCGGGCCGGAAGCGTTTTGCGCCGTTCTCGTTCCGTGAGCGAGACTATCTGCCAGAGCTGACCGGGCAAGGGCTGACGCTCATCGAGGCGGTCCGCGAGCGGGTCGGCAAAGCATTGGGCCGCATCCCTTCAGGTCGCGTCTGCCTGCTGACCCAGGCACGCAGTTGGGGCCTGTCGTTCAACCCGGTGAGCTTCTTCTACTGCCATGAGGCTGACGGCACATTGGCCGGCATCCTGTGTGAAGTCACCAATACCCCGTGGGGCGAGCGCTACAGCTACGTGCTGCCCGCCACCGGTGAAGGTCATCAGCATTTTGCCGTGGCCAAGGCCTTTCATGTTTCACCGTTCCTGCCACGTGATCTCGAATACCGCATGAGCTTCAGCCAGCCCGCCGAACGGATAGGTGTACACATGGCTGACTGGCAAGGCGAGCTGAAGATGTTTGACGCCACGCTCAATCTGACCCGCCAGAATCTCGACCGCACGACGTTACATCGCTATCTGATCGCTTATCCATGGATGACGGCGAAAACCTGTCTGGCCATTTATTGGCAGGCCATGCGCCTGCTGGTCAAACGCATACCTATCTTTTCCCATCAGGCCGCTGACGGCGAGTACCGTGCTGCCGCCGCGCAATCCAAGGACTCACTCCATGAAAAGCAGTAGCAGTAGTTTTTCTGCCAATCTGGGCACCAATGGTTTGACTGCCAACCTCCTGCGCCGAGGTGTGCTGCGGCAACTCGCAGGACTGCGCAACGGCCAGTTGGTAATTGTCGAACGGGGTGAGCGCCATGTGTTCGGCAAGAACGGCGCACTGATTCAGGCTGAAATCCACCTTCTCGATTCGGCAGCCTGGGGCATGGTCGCCAGCAACGGCTCCATCGGTGCGGGCGAGGCATTCATTCATGGCTACTGGACGACACCCGACCTGACCGCGGTGGTCCGGGTGTTTGTCAGCAATCTGGATGTGCTGGATGCGATGGAAGGCGGAATGGCGCGCCTGACCCGCCCGCTGGTTCACGCGCTGCACTGGCTCAACCGCAATACACGCGAAGGCTCGCAGAAAAACATCGCCGCCCACTACGACCTGGGCAATACGCTGTTCGAGCAGTTTCTCGACCCGACGATGATGTATTCAGCCGCACAGTTCCTCAGCGAAGACGATACGCTTGAACAGGCGCAGTTGAACAAGCTCGAGCGCATCTGCCAGAAACTTGCCCTGAAACCCACCGATCACCTGCTGGAAATCGGCACCGGCTGGGGCAGCATGGCTATTTACGCTGCGCAGCACTACGGCTGCCAGGTAACCACCACGACCCTGTCCAAAGAACAGTTCGCCTACACCGAGCGACGACTGATCGAACTGGGCCTGCAGGATCGGGTGACGCTGCTGCTGACAGACTATCGGGATTTGACCGGTGAGTACGACAAGCTGGTGTCCATCGAAATGATCGAAGCGGTCGGCCATCGTTTCCTGCCCACTTACTTCAAGCAATGCGCGAACCTGCTGAAAAGCAACGGCATGATGCTGCTGCAGGCGATCACTATTCGCGAGCAGCGTTACGCACAGGCCAAACGCAATGTGGACTTCATCCAGCGTTACATTTTCCCCGGTGGCGCCCTGCCCTCGGTGGCGAAGATGCTCGACATCGTCGGCAGCGATACCGACATGAACCTGCTGCACATGGAAGATTTCGGCTTGCACTACGCGCGCACCCTGCGCCTGTGGCACGACAACTTCAAAACCGCTCACGGAAAACTCGCCGAGCTGGGTTACGACGAGCATTTCCTCCGCCTGTGGGAGTTTTACCTGTGCTATTGCGAAGGCGGTTTCCTGGAGCGAACCATTGGCACCGCGCAGCTGCTGCTCGCCAAGCCCGAGGCGTTGCGCGAACCCTTGCTTGGCCGCTTCAATGCTTAAATCCATCGCCAATGCGCTGTTGTTTCAGATCGGCTGGTTCGCCTGCGTACTGGGCGGCAACAGCTACTGGCTGATGATCGCCGTCGGCGTCCTGGCGGTGCATTTTCTGTGGATCAGCTCATGGGCAGCCGAAGGCCGGCTGATTCTCACAGTGACCTTGATCGGTATCGTGCTGGACAGTGCCTTGATGACACTCGGTGTTTTTGATTTCGGCACTGGCGGCTATCTCTTGCCGCTGTGGCTGGCGCTGCTGTGGGCGGTGCTGGGCACCACGCTCAATCATTGTCTGGCCTGGACAGCGAAGCCGCTATGGCGCGCAGTCGTGCTGGGCGCTATTGGCGGTCCGATGTCGTACTATGCCGGCTCGCAACTGGCACAGGTCCACCTTCCCCTCGGAGTGTGGCCAGGCATGCTGGTGCTGGGCCTGGTCTGGGCGGGGGTATTTCCCCTGCTGCAATGGCTGGCAGCCCGCGCCGCCAGACACTCGGGAGAACCGCTCTGAACGCTACACTCATTCCGCTCGCAGAGGTCCATGGCGAAGAACCGGCAGTCACGTGTTCGACCTGCGCAGCCTGCTGCTGCCAACTGGAAGTGATGCTGATCACCGACACGGGCGTACCTGAGCGTTACATCGATACCGATGAATGGGGTGGCGAAGTCATGTTGCGTCTGGATGACGGCTGGTGCGCTGCACTGGATCGCAACACGATGATGTGCACGATCTACGAGAAACGCCCGTTGATCTGTCGTGAATTCGAAGCGGGTGCGGAAGACTGCCTGAACGAACGCAAGGGGATTGCGACGGCTTATCTTTGATCAGTATTGCTGACTGGATGTCTTTGATCAGTGTTGCTGAATGGATGAGTATCGTCCCCACGCTCCGCGTGGGAATGCAGTTCGTGACGCTCTGCGTCACACGGCGGTTCTGTGATGTCAGGTGGATTGGGGTTCGGCTCAGGTGACCTTTGCGCCCTTACGGCGCCTTACTTTGAGGGACCAAAGTAAGCAAAGTCACCGCTCCGTTTCCGGCCCGACTTCGTCGGGTTCCTTCGCCCTGTCACTGATCCGGGGGTCGCCGCAACGGGCCATCCATGGCCCGGTGCGGCTAGCCTGGCGTCCTGCCAGGCTACCCCCGGATCAGCGCCAGGACTCAGCCGTCACTTACGTCGCAATCTGTGTCGTCAGTGCCATCGCGTGAGAAAAAGCACTGGATGGCAGTAACTGCTAACTACAGACCAAAAATGAGACCACAAGTGACGTTGCCACGTACCAGAGTCGATCAAATCAGAACGGCATCTTGTAGTGCAGTGCGTAGCTTTCTATACCGTCGTTCGGCTCTTTGATACCGGCGTTGGAGTAGTGGGTCGCACGGATACCGACTTCATGCCCGCCCGCGAAGCGCAGACCAAAACCGATACGGTCTTCGAAGTTGAAGGCAGAACCGAACTTGCGGTCTTCAACCTGGGTGTTCGAGAACACCGAGACGCCGATACCGGCTTCTACGTATGGCTTGACGTTGCCGTTGCCGAATTCGTAGACCAGAACCGGGGAGAACGACAGGCTGTGGTTATCCTTGTAGTCCTTACCATCCCAGTAGGTGTAGGCGCCATCCCAGTAGCCGGTCAGACGGCCGATGTCGCTTTGCAGCCAGGTTTTATCCCAATCAAACTGTACGCCCAGACGATAAGTCATGGTGGACTCGCCGGTCTGACCGACCGAAAACTCAACACCATCAGCCTGCGCGATTGAAGCTTGCCCTGCCAAAGCGGCCGCAATCACGGCCAGGCAAAAGAGTCTCTTCATGAGAAACGTCCTAAATATATTAAATTGTACGAAAAGTGTTGGAATTCATAAGCCGCTTTTATAGAAGCCGCGGAGGCGACGTTAGTTCACCCCAAAAGCGCCTTTTTCACGTTTTTTTTACAAACGGAAGCTTCTCACATTGCCGACGTTTTGCGACAAAAAAGGTAGGATTTTTCTGAAATTGTCCGGTATGTCACTAGACCAGTACAAAGTGTCTCGGGCGACACCACTGGCAAGCACGCCGGACCGCGCCAAAAGACGCTGCAGCTGCCGCGCTACTGCGGCCCCGGTATCGATCAGGGTGACCGACTCGGGAAGCATTTCGCGCAGCAATGGCTTGAGAAACGGGTAGTGAGTGCAGCCCAGAATGATCGTGTCACAGCGCGCCGCCAGCAACGGCTCGACATAATGCTGCAGCAATTGACGGATTTGCGGACTGACCAGGTCGCCGGTTTCGATCAGTTCGACCAGCCCTGGGCACGGCTGGGTCACGACCCGTACATCGCTGGCAAAACGGTCCAGCAAGGCAGCAAACCGTGCGCTTTGTAGCGTTCCGGTAGTCGCCAGCACTCCGACGACACCGCTGCGGGTCGCCTCGGCAGCCGGTTTGACCGCAGGCTCCATGCCGACAATCGGCCAGTCGGGGTAGCGCTGACGTATGTGCGACACACCTGCTGCCGTAGCCGTATTACAGGCGACAACCAGCGCCTTGGCCCCCTGCTCGCGGAAAAACCCGGCAATCGTCAGGCACCGCTCGATGATGAATTCGGGAGTTTTTTCGCCGTAGGGAATGTGCCCGCAGTCCGCCAGATACAGCAGCGACTCGCTGGGCAACAGCTGACGGATTTCATTGAGCACCGACAGACCACCGACCCCGGAATCGAAGATTCCGACCGGCGCATCGCTGCCATGGCTCATATGCACGTCAAGCATGCTCGCCCTGCACGCTGGCCGGACCACAGACGCTGCACGCAGGGTCACGCTTAACCTTCAGCTCACGGAAACGCGTGCTCAAGGCGTCGATCAACAACAGTCGACCGACCATGGGCTCGCCAAAGCCGGCCAGCAGTTTCAACGCCTCCAGCGCCTGCAGGCTGCCAACCAGACCGACCAGCGGCCCGATGACACCGGCCTCGCTGCAGGTCAGTTCGGCTTCGCTGCCATGCCCGTACAGACAATGGTAACAAGGGCTGTCCGCACGACGCGGGTCGAACACCGACAACTGTCCTTCGAGCCGGATGGCCGCCCCACTGACCAACGGCTTGCCAGCAGCGACACAGGCGGCATTGACCGCTTCGCGGGTGGCGAAATTATCCGAGCAATCCATCACCAGATCGACAGCTTGCACCGCCGCCTCCAGTGAGTCGGTGTCCAGCGCAGTACGATGAGCGACAAGGGTGATCTCGGGATTGATAGCGTTGAGCCGCGCGAGGGCCGAATCTACCTTGGCCTGCCCGATGCTCTGCGTGTCGTGGATAATCTGGCGTTGCAGGTTGGTCAGGTCGACGTGATCAAAATCCGCCAGATGCAGTTCACCAACCCCTGCGGCGGCCAGATACAAGGCTACCGGCGAGCCAAGCCCGCCGACGCCCACGACCAGCGCACGACTTTGCTTGAGTCGCAACTGGCCGTCGATATCAACGTGTTGCAGCAGAATCTGGCGACTGTAGCGCAGCAGTTCCTGATCACTCAGCACGGCTTGCATCCGAACGTGATGCGCTCATGCTCGCCCAGATCACGACGGGTCTGAATACGCTCGAAGCCCTGGCGGATCAGCAGCTCACGCACCGCAGGCCCCTGATCATAGCCATGCTCCAGGAGCAGCCAGCCATCTGCATTGAGGTGTGCAGGCGCCTGTTCGATGATCGTGCGCAAGTCATCCAGCCCGTCGGAACCGGCTACCAGCGCGCTGCTCGGCTCAAAACGCACGTCACCGGCCGACAGATGTGGATCGGCGTCGGAAATATAAGGCGGGTTGCTGATGATCAGGTCGAACTGTCGGCCTTGCAGGCCACTGAACCAGTGGCTTTCGAAAACTTCGGCGTTGTTCAGTTGCAAGCGCTTCCGGTTGCGTTCGGCCAAGGCGACAGCCTCTGGCACACGGTCAACCGCGGTGACCTTCCATTGCTGGCGTTCGTTGGCCAGCGCCAGCGCAATCGCGCCGGTGCCGGTGCCGAGATCCAGCAACTGAGCAGACGCGAAGGCAGGCACCAGCTCCAGTGCCGCCTCGACCAGCATTTCGGTCTCGGGGCGCGGGATCAACGTGTGCGGTGCGACTTCCAGATCCAGCTTCCAGAAGCCCTGCTGGCCGAGAATATAAGCCACTGGCTCGCCCTTGCGGCGGCGCTCCATGTAGCCGGCGAATGCCACTGCGGCTTCGGTGCTGACAATTCGCTCGGGCCAGGTGTGCAGAAAACTGCGCGGTTTGCCCAGCGCTGCCGCCAGCAGCAACTCGGCATCAAGCCGTGCAGTCGGTGAATCGGGAAGCTCAGCGCTTCTGAGTACACTTGCGATGATGGTCATTTACTCACCCAGTGCCGCAAGTTGGTCAGCCTGATATTCAGCAAGTAGCGGCTCTATCACTGCATCGACTCCGCCTGCCAGAACTTCATCCAGCGAATACAAAGTCAGGTTCACGCGGTGATCCGTCACTCGCCCCTGAGGGAAGTTATACGTACGTATGCGTTCGGAACGATCGCCCGAACCCACTAGCAGCTTGCGTTCGCTGGCGATGGCATTGGCCGCCGCGCTGGTCTGCTGATCATTCAGTTTGGCAGAGAGCCAGGACATTGCCCGGGCTCTGTTCTTGTGCTGCGAACGCTCTTCCTGGCACTCGACGACAATACCCGACGGCAAGTGAGTAATGCGGATCGCCGAGTCGGTTTTGTTGACGTGCTGACCACCGGCGCCCGAAGAACGGTAGGTGTCGACACGCAGGTCGGCAGGGTTGATCTCGATCGCCTGCTGCTCGTCAGGCTCCGGTAACACCGCAACCGTACAGGCAGAGGTATGGATACGGCCCTGGGATTCGGTCTCCGGAACACGCTGCACGCGGTGCGCGCCGGACTCGAATTTCAGCTTGCCATAGACGCTTTCACCCTCGACACGTGCAATGACTTCCTTGTAGCCGCCATGCTCGCCTTCGTTTTCGGAAAGAATCTCGACCCGCCAGCCACGCCGCTCGGCGTAACGCGAATACATGCGGAACAGGTCGCCGGAGAAGATCGCCGCTTCATCGCCGCCGGTGCCCGCGCGGATTTCCAGAAACACGTTACGACCGTCGTTCGGGTCCTTGGGCAACAGCATGCGCTGCAATTGCGCTTCCAGCTCGACCAGTTGCTGCTTGGTTTCGCGAACTTCCTCGACGGCCATTTCGCGCATGTCCGGATCACTGTCCTTGAGCAGCGCCTGGGCGCCCTCCAGATCCCCCTGCACCCTGAGCAACTGCGCGTAGAGCGCAACGACCGGCTCCACTTCGGCGTATTCACGGGAATAGGCGCGAAAGCGTGTCTGATCGCTGATGACTTCCGCGTCGCCGAGCAGCGCGGTCAGTTCCTCGAAACGGTCGCTGAGCACATCCAGCTTATTGAGCAGTGAAGCTTTCATTGCGGGGTTTTATCCGTCGAGCCCTCACCGAGGGCAAATAGTTCCTGGGCCATGGCCAGCGCATCGACGCGACCTTCGGCAGACAGCTTCTTGAGCTGCACGCTGGGTGCATGCAGCAATTTGTTGGTCAGGCCACGTGCCAGCTGGATCAGTACGTCCTCGGCATTGCTGCCGTTGGCCAGCATACGTTGCGCCTTGCTCAGCTCTTCGTCACGCAGCCGTTCGCTTTGCTGACGATAGGCGCGCAGCACGTCGACTGCAGCCAGTTCGCGCAAGCGCGACATGAAGTCCTCGGCACCCACGCTGACCAGTTGCTCGGCGGCCAGCGCAGCGCCCTGACGGCTCTTGAGATTCTCTGCCACCACTTCGTGCAGATCATCAACGCTATACAGGTAAACATCGTCCAGCTCGCCGACTTCAGGTTCGATATCCCGCGGTACGGCGATATCGACCATGAAAATCGGTTTGTGCTTACGCAGCTTCAGCGCACTTTCCACAGCGCCCTTGCCCAGAATCGGCAACTGGCTGGCCGTCGAGCTGATCACGATATCGCTGTTGACCAGTTCCGCCGGGATGTCCGACAGCAGCACGGCGTGCGCACCGAACTCGGCGGCGAGCATGCTGGCGCGTTCCAGCGTGCGGTTGGCAACCACGATACGCTTGACGCCCAGATCATGCAGATGCCGGGCGACCAGAGTAATGGTCTCGCCTGCACCGATCAACAAGGCCTGGCTGCGTTGCAGGTCACTGAAAATCTGTTTCGCCAGGCTGACTGCGGCAAAGGCCACAGAAACCGGGTTTTCGCCAATGGCGGTGTCGGTACGCACCTGTTTGGCGGCGCTGAACGTCGCCTGGAACAAACGGCCGAGCAATGGCCCGACCGTGCCGGCTTCGCGGGCAACAGCATAGGCGGATTTCATCTGACCGAGAATCTGCGGCTCGCCGAGCACCAGCGAATCGAGCCCCGAGGCGACACGCATCATGTGCCGCACTGCGGCGTCATCTTCGTGCACATAAGCGCTGGCGCGCAGTTCTTCAAGACTGAGGTGATGATAATCGGCGAGCCAGGCAAGAATACTGTCCGCGCCGAGGTGCTCGTGTTCGATGTACAACTCGCTGCGGTTGCAGGTAGAAAGGATCGCAGCCTCGCGGCTCTCCGTCAGTTGGCAGAGCTGCTGCAATGCCTCGACCAGCTGTTCCGGGGTAAATGCCACACGCTCGCGAACGTCGACCGAGGCGGTCTTATGGTTGATACCGAGTGCAAGGAAGGCCATTCAGGGTCGCAGGTGGTGACGTGAAGCCGGTAATTGTCCTACTTCGATAAGCTCAGAACAACCACCACATATTATTGTCCCACTACAATCGCTCGTCGCAGACCGTGCTTTCGGGTCCGCGACACTGCAAACACACGCATTGCATCAGTTTTTCCGACGGCTGTGGGTTTTGCCAACAGCCTTGTGTCATGATGCTCCCACCGCAGGTAAGCCGCCCTTCTTATATATGAATAGATCCTCCGCGTTGTTCCTTGCTCTCGCCTTTCTAGGTGGCTGTCAGTCCATGACCCCCGCCTCGTCACAGCCTGTGCCCGCTCAAAAGGACGCCCAGCCCGCGCCTGAAGCCAAGCCGCAGGTCTATGGTTCGTTCACTCAGGACACCCTGGTCAGCCTGTTGAGCGCGGAGCTGGCGGGCCAGCGCAACCGCTTCGACATCGCCCTGGACAACTACGTGACCCAGGCGATCAAGACTCAAGACCCGGGGGTCTCGGAGCGCGCTTATCAGATCGCCGAGTACATGGGCGCCGATCAGTCGGCGCTGGATACCGCGCTGATCTGGGCGAGGAACGCACCGGGCAATCTTGAAGCACAGCGAGCTGCCGCCATTCAACTGGCGCGCGCCGGTCGTTACGACGATTCGCTGGTGTACATGGAGAGAGTCCTGCAAGGCCAGGGCGATACGCACTTCGACTTCCTTGCCCTGTCGGCCGCCGAAACAGATCCGGACACCCGCAATGGTCTGCTCAAGAGCTTTGACCGACTGCTGGGCAAATACCCGAACAACGGCCAGCTGATTTTCGGCAAGGCGTTGTTGCTGCAGCAGAACGGTGACTCCGAACGGTCGTTGAAACTGCTCGAAGACAACCCACCGAAAGAAGGTGAAATCGCGCCGATCCTGTTGCACGCCCGCCTGCTGCAAAGCATGAATCGAGGCAAGGAAGCGGTGCCCCTGCTGGAAAAAAGCATCAAGGAATACCCGGACGACAAGCGCCTGCGCCTGACGTATGCGCGCATGCTCGTCGAGCAGAACCGCATGGAAGACGCCAAAGTGCAGTTTTCCGCGCTCTTGCAGCAGTATCCGGATGACGACGAGCTGCGCTTCTCGCTGGCACTGGTGTGCCTTGAAGCCAAGGCCTGGGACGAAGCAGCGGGCTATCTGGAAGAACTGATCGCCCGCGGCGCGCATGTCGATTCGGCGCACCTGAATCTGGGCCGCATCCACGAAGAGCGCGAGGACCCGCAAAGCGCACTCAACGAATACGCTCAGGTAGGCCCTGGCCCGGACTTCCTGGCAGCGCAGTTGCGCCAGGCCGATATTCTGGTCAGCAATGGCAACGGTGCGGAAGCCGCCAAACGGTTGTCCGAAGCACGCGCCGAAGAGCCCGATTATGCAGTCCAGCTGTACCTGATCGAAGCCGAAACCCTGACCAGCAATGATCAACTGGATCGTGGCTGGCAGGTGTTGAATCAGGCGCTCAAGCAATACCCTGACGACGCCAACCTGCTGTATACCCGCGCCATGCTGGCTGAAAAACGCAATGATCTGGCCCAGATGGAAAAAGACCTGCGGAGCATCATCAAGCGCGAGCCGGAAAACGCCATGGCGCTGAATGCGCTGGGCTACACCCTTTCCGATCGGACCACGCGCTATACCGAAGCACGCGAATTGATCGAAAAAGCCCACAAGATCAACCCTGATGACCCGGCAGTGCTCGACAGCCTTGGCTGGGTGAACTACCGCCTGGGTAATCTGGACGATGCCGAGCGCTACCTGCGCCAGGCCCTCGAACGCTACCCCGACCACGAAGTAGCCGCCCATCTTGGCGAAGTACTCTGGGCCAAGGGCGAGCAGCGCGAAGCCAAAAAAGTCTGGGCCAAGGCCCTGGAACAACAACCCGACAGCACCGTCCTGCGCAGCACATTGCGACGCTTGACCGGATCAGAGACCCTTTGACGTTATGTTTTTGCGCCACGTAATCGTATTCAGCCTCATCGCCCTGCTCACCGGCTGCGCCGGCCTCACCTCCCGCGAAGCCGTTCAGGGCAAGGGTGACCCCGCGCAATGGCGCGAGCACAAACAACAACTGAGCAGCCTCGATGGCTGGCAGATCAACGGCAAGGTCGGTATCCGCGCGCCAAAAGACTCAGGCAGCGGCACCCTGTTCTGGCTGCAGCGCCAGGATTATTACGACATTCGCCTGTCCGGCCCGCTCGGTCGTGGCGCGGCGCGCTTGACCGGCAGGCCGGGGGCGGTGGTGCTCGAAGTCGCCAATCAGGGCCGCTACGAAGCCACGTCGCCAGAATCACTGCTGCAGGACCAACTGGGCTGGAAACTGCCCGTGTCTCATCTTGTATGGTGGGTACGCGGCCTGCCGGCACCGGACAGCAAAAGCAGCGTCACACTCGATGGCGACAGCCGGCTGGCCAGCCTTGAACAGGATGGCTGGCAGGTGGAATACCTCAGTTACGTCGAGCAGAACGGCTACTGGCTGCCGGAGCGCGTCAAGCTGCACGGTCAGGATCTGGACGTAACGCTGGTC
Source organism: Pseudomonas sp. PvP027 (assembly GCF_017833005.1). NCBI lineage: Bacteria > Pseudomonadati > Pseudomonadota > Gammaproteobacteria > Pseudomonadales > Pseudomonadaceae > Pseudomonas > Pseudomonas sp. PvP027. Next base: position 2,269,598 of record NZ_JAFIBK010000001.1, read on the forward strand.
ATCAAGGACTGGCAGCCTCGCAAACTGGGGCAATGACCATGAGCACGCCACAACTGGTTTTGCCTGCCCCGGCAAAACTCAACCTCATGTTGCACATTCTGGGACGCCGCCCTGACGGCTATCACGAACTGCAGACGCTGTTTCAGTTTCTCGATTACGGCGACGAACTGGGTTTTACCGTTCGCGACGATGGCGAGATTCGCCTGCAGACCGACGTTCCCGGTGTCCCGCATGACAGCAACCTGATCGTCAAAGCCGCCCGCGCCCTGCAAAAACAGTCCGGTTGCACACTGGGCATGGACATCTGGCTGGAAAAACGCCTGCCCATGGGGGGCGGTATCGGCGGCGGCAGCTCGGATGCAGCGACCACCCTGCTCGCCCTGAATCATTTATGGCAGCTCGGCTGGGATGAGGATCGCCTGGCGCAACTGGGCCTGACACTCGGCGCCGATGTACCGGTTTTCGTACGTGGACATGCCGCTTTTGCTGAGGGCGTCGGTGAAATTCTCACCCCGGTGGACCCGGAAGAACCGTGGTATTTGGTACTCGTTCCGCAAGTCGCTGTAAGTACAGCAGAAATTTTTTCAGATCCGTTGTTGACACGCGACACGCCGCCCATTAAAGTGCGCCCCGTTCCCAAGGGAAACAGTCGAAATGACTGTAAGGCGGTTGTAGAGAGGCGTTACCCAGAAGTACGTAACGCTTTGAATTTGTTAGGTAAATTTACCGAAGCAAAATTAACCGGAACTGGAAGTTGTGTGTTTGGGGCCTTCCCAAACAAAGCTGAAGCTGATAAAGTCTCGGCCCTTCTTACAGAGACCCTTACGGGGTTCGTAGCGAAAGGAAGCAACATCTCGATGTTGCATCGCAAGCTGCAAATTCTGTAGCAGGAATTGAGTGCCAGGCACTCGATTGATTCAATACAGGGGCGTCGCCAAGCGGTAAGGCAGCAGGTTTTGATCCTGCCATGCGTTGGTTCGAATCCAGCCGCCCCTGCCATTTTCTATACTCATCCAGGTTACCCTCAGCCTCTAGGTACTGCGCGTGTCCAAGATGATGGTCTTTACGGGGAATGCCAACCCCGATCTCGCTCGGCGTGTAGTACGTCAGCTGCATATCCCACTGGGTGATGTTTCTGTTGGAAAATTCTCCGACGGTGAAATCAGCACTGAGATTAATGAAAACGTCCGCGGTAAAGACGTCTTTATCATTCAGCCGACCTGCGCACCCACGAACGACAACCTGATGGAACTCGTCGTGATGGCTGATGCCTTCCGTCGCTCCTCAGCGTCCCGAATCACTGCTGTGATTCCCTACTTTGGTTATGCCCGCCAGGATCGCCGTCCGCGCTCCGCTCGTGTTGCAATCAGCGCAAAAGTTGTCGCTGACATGCTGACCGTAGTGGGAATCGACCGTGTGCTCACGGTTGATCTTCATGCTGACCAGATTCAGGGCTTCTTCGACATTCCGGTAGATAACATCTACGGCTCCCCCGTTCTGGTGGATGACATCGAAGATCAGCGCTTTGAAAACCTGATGATCGTTTCCCCGGATATCGGTGGTGTCGTGCGTGCACGTGCTGTCGCCAAATCCCTGGGTGTCGATCTCGGTATCATCGACAAACGCCGTGAGAAAGCCAATCACTCCGAAGTGATGCATATCATTGGTGATGTCGAAGGGCGTACCTGCATTCTGGTTGATGACATGGTCGATACCGCCGGCACTCTGTGCCACGCGGCCAAGGCCCTGAAAGAGCATGGTGCTGCCAAGGTCTTCGCCTACTGCACACACCCTGTGTTGTCGGGTAGGGCGATCGAAAACATTGAAAATTCCGTGCTGGACGAACTGGTGGTGACCAACACCATCCCGTTGTCCGCCGCAGCTCAAGCCTGTGGCCGTATCCGTCAACTGGATATTGCCCCGGTAGTCGCCGAAGCGGTTCGCCGCATCAGCAACGAAGAATCGATCAGCGCGATGTTCCGTTAACTGACATCACGCAGACGAAAAGCGCCCCGCCCTGACATCCGGTCAGGGCGGGGCTTTTTTGCCCATACCATCCGAGCGCTGGTCGCAAACGCAACGGTGGATGTGGTTAATTTGGAGATACAACATGAACGAATTTACCCTGAATGCAGAACAGCGTTCCGACCTGGGGAAAGGTGCGAGCCGCCGCCTGCGTCGTCTCGCTAGCCTGGTTCCAGCTGTAGTCTACGGTGGCGACAAAGCCCCCGAGTCCATCAGCATGCTGGCCAAGGAAGTTGCCAAACTGCTGGAAAACGATGCGGCCTACAGCCACATCATCGAGCTGAACGTTGGTGGCAAGAAGCAAAACGTCATCATCAAGGCGCTGCAACGTCACCCGGCCAAGGGCCACGTGATGCACGCTGACTTCGTGCGCGTTATTGCCGGCCAGAAACTGACCGCAATCGTGCCGATCCACTTCCTGAACGAAGAAGCTCCGGTCAAGAAAGGCGGCGAGATCTCGCACACTACCACTGAACTGGAAGTGACCTGCCTGCCGAAAGACCTGCCTGAGTTCATCGAAGTTGATCTGGGCGCGCTGGAAGTGGGTGACAACGTTCACCTGTCCGAACTGAAAGCCCCTAAAGGCGTTGAGTTCGTCGCTTTGGCACACGGTACTGACCTGGCAATCGCCAACGTCCACGCACCGCGTATCGTCAAAGACGAAGAAGAAGGTGAAGCTGAAGAAGGCGCTGCCGAGTAATTCATTACTTGGTAACGTCGGAGTTGCTCAGGAGACATCGCGAGCGATAGCAGGCAAAGCGGGCGAGATCGCTGAGTTTACATCATGGTAAATGAGCAGTTTTCGTCCACATTGCCGCTGTCGTCAGCGGTTCAACCCTCAACTCCAAAGGAAGAGCCCCTGTCGTGACCGCCATACAACTGATCGTGGGCCTGGGAAATCCGGGCGCCGAATACGAACAGACCCGGCATAACGCAGGGGCTTTTTTTGTTGAGCGTATTGCTGCGGCGCAACGAGTCAACCTCGTTCCCGAGCGCAAATTCTTTGGCCTGACCGGGCGCTTTACGCACCAGGGTCAGGATGTTCGTCTGCTGATTCCCACCACCTACATGAACCGCAGCGGCCAGGCTGTCGCGGCACTCGCCGGCTTTTATCGCATTCCGGTCGAGTCGATTCTGGTGGCGCATGACGAACTTGACCTGCCTCCGGGCGTTGCCAAACTCAAAGTAGGCGGCGGTCACGGCGGTCATAACGGGCTGCGCGACATCATTGCGCAGCTCGGCAATCAGAACACATTCCATCGCTTGCGGCTTGGCATTGGCCACCCGGGCGATGCCAGCAAGGTATCCGGCTTTGTCCTGGGTCGAGCGCCACGCGCCGAGCAGGAAAAACTGGACGCCAGTATCGACTTTGCCCTCGGCGTGCTGCCGGATATCTTCGCCGGTGAATGGAACCGGGCGATGAAAAACCTGCACAGCCAGAAGGCCTGACATCACTCGAGGGGAAACACCATGGGATTCAATTGCGGCATCGTCGGCCTGCCTAACGTCGGCAAGTCCACCCTGTTCAACGCCCTGACCAAATCTGGTATCGCGGCCGAGAACTTCCCCTTCTGCACCATCGAACCGAACAGCGGTATCGTGCCGATGCCCGACCCGCGCCTGGCGGCCCTGGCAGCCATCGTCAACCCGAAACGCATCCTGCCGACCACCATGGAGTTCGTCGACATCGCCGGCCTCGTGGCAGGCGCTTCGAAGGGCGAAGGCCTGGGCAACAAGTTTCTCGCCAACATCCGCGAGACCGACGCCATCGCCCACGTGGTGCGCTGCTTTGAAGACGAGAACGTGATTCACGTTTCCAACAGCGTCGACCCCAAACGCGACATCGAGATCATCGATCTGGAACTGATCTTCGCCGACCTCGACAGCTGCGAAAAGCAACTGCAAAAGGTCACGCGCAATGCCAAGGGTGGCGACAAGGACGCAGTGGTCCAGAAAGGCCTGCTGGAACAATTGATTGCACACTTCAGCGAAGGCAAGCCTGCACGCAGCCTGATGAAGAGCATGAGCAACGACGAGAAAGCCACCATCCGCGGCTTCCACCTGCTGACCACCAAGCCGGTCATGTACATTGCCAACGTCGCCGAAGACGGTTTCGAGAACAACCCGCTGCTGGACGTGGTCCGCGCCATTGCCGAAGAAGAAGGCGCAATGCTGGTGCCGGTCTGCAACAAGATCGAAGCCGAAATCGCCGAGCTCGATGACGGCGAAGAGAAAGACATGTTCCTCGAAGCCCTGGGCCTCGAAGAACCCGGCCTGAACCGCGTGATTCGCGCTGGCTACGAAATGCTCCACCTGCAGACCTACTTCACCGCTGGCGTCGAAGAAGTGCGCGCCTGGACCGTCCGCGTCGGTGCCACCGCACCACAAGCCGCAGGCGTTATCCATACCGACTTCGAAAAAGGCTTCATCCGCGCCGAAGTGGTGGCGTATGACGACTTCATCCAGTTCAAGGGTGAGGCCGGCGCCAAGGAAGCCGGAAAGTGGCGCCTGGAAGGCAAGGAATACATCGTCAAAGACGGTGATGTGATGCATTTCCGGTTTAACGTCTAAGCATCACGCATGCCCAGAGGGCGCTCGGCAAGAGCGCGCTCCGATCACCGCGAAAGCCCCATTATCTGGGGCTTTCGTGTTTTTTATGCACGGCCATTTTCAAGCGCGCCACACTCTCGCCGATACCCTCAAATTTTTGATGGGGATGTCTGTTTTTATATGTAAAATGTCGTTTTTTAACCGTCGCTCATCCACGTCCATTTAAACATGCATGTTTAACGCAGCAGATGTCTGAAAGACGCAGGCCGATCAGCGATTGTTTCCACGGACCGGGCAGAGCCTTGTCACAACCCAAGGTAGATACTCTTTTGAAGATCTTAGTAACAGGCGGTGCAGGCTTCATCGGTTCGGCGGTCATCAGGCACATCATTGCCAACACAACCGATTCCGTCGTTAACGTCGACAAGCTGACCTATGCAGGCAACCTCGAGTCGCTGCAGTCGGCCGATCAAAGCGAGCGCTACGCGTTTGAGCATGTCGATATCTGCAACCGCGAGGACGTGGATCGGGTGTTCAAAGAACACCAACCCGATGCCGTCATGCACCTGGCGGCCGAATCGCATGTCGATCGCTCGATCACTGGTCCTTCGGAGTTTATCCAGACCAACATCATCGGCACCTATACGCTGCTTGAAGCTGCACGAGGCTACTGGAACCAGCTGGATGAAGCACGCAAGGCCAACTTCCGCTTTCATCACATCTCCACCGATGAAGTGTACGGCGACCTGGAAGGTCCGGAAGATCTCTTCACCGAGACAACGCCTTACCAGCCAAGCTCACCCTACTCGGCCAGCAAGGCCAGCTCTGACCACCTGGTACGCGCCTGGAGCCGCACTTACGGCTTGCCCACGCTGGTAACCAACTGCTCCAACAATTATGGCCCGTGCCATTTCCCGGAGAAGCTGATCCCGCTGATCATTCTCAATGCGCTGGAAGGCAAACCGCTACCCATCTACGGAAAAGGTGATCAGGTTCGTGACTGGCTCTACGTAGAAGATCATGCCCGCGCATTGTACAAAGTCGTCACCGAAGGCGAGATCGGCGAGACCTATAACATCGGTGGCCACAACGAGAAGCAGAACCTCGAAGTGGTCAACACTGTCTGCGCCCTGCTCGACCAGATGCGTCCGGATTCAGCTCATCGCCCGCATGCCAGCCTGATCACTTATGTGCAGGACCGCCCAGGCCATGACCTGCGCTACGCTATCGATGCCAGCAAGATTCAGCGCGAGCTGGGCTGGGTACCGGAAGAAAGCTTCGAATCCGGCATCCGCAAGACGGTGCAATGGTATCTCGATAACCCTGAATGGGTTGCTCACGTGAAGAGCGGAAGCTACCAGCAATGGATCGACAAGAACTACACAGCGCGCGCCGATAAATGATGAAAATTCTTCTGCTGGGCAAAAACGGCCAGGTGGGTTGGGAGTTGCAACGTTCACTCGCTGTAGTGGGTGAAGTTATAGCTCTTGACCGCCATAGCGTATCGACGGCCTATGGCGAGCTTTCTGGCGATCTGTCTGATCTGGATGGCTTGCGCAATACCATTCGCAGCGTTAAACCGCAGGTCATCGTCAACGCCGCAGCCTACACTGCAGTCGACAAGGCCGAAACCGAGCGTGAGCTTGCGCACAGGGTCAATGCGCTGGCCAGCCAGGTACTGGCAGAGGAAGCACGCACGCTGGACGCGCTATTGGTTCATTACTCGACCGATTATGTGTTCGACGGTTCGAGCAACACCGCATGGAAAGAAGGCGATGTCGTGTCGCCGGTCAACTATTACGGCGCAACCAAACTTGCAGGCGAGCAACTTATCGCTGCCTCAGGTTGCAAGCACCTGATCTTCCGTACCAGCTGGGTTTATGCCGCACGCGGCAACAACTTTGCCAAAACCATGCTGCGCCTTGCAAAAGATCGCCCGACGCTCAATGTGATCGCCGATCAGATTGGAGCGCCTACAGGTGCCGAGTTGCTGGCCGACATAGCGACGGCTGCCCTTCTTCAGACGCTGGCGAAGCCGGAGTTGTGCGGCATCTACAACCTGGCACCTGCCGGCGAAGTGTCATGGCATGCCTACGCGCAGTATGTGATTGATTTCGCCCGCGCCCACGGGGAACCCCTGGCGGTGGAAACGATCAACCCCATCGGCACAATCGAATACCCGACACCCGCGCAACGCCCTCTGAATTCGCGTCTGAACACAGAAAAGCTGCGCCACAATTTTTCTCTGCACCTGCCTGACTGGCAAAGTGGTGTAGCCCGAATGCTCATGGAAACTCTGAACAAATGACCACCATTAATCGTAAAGGCATCATCCTGGCCGGCGGCTCGGGCACTCGTCTGCATCCGCTTACCCTTGGCGTATCCAAGCAGATGCTGCCTATCTACGACAAACCGATGATTTTCTACCCCCTGTCGGTGTTGATGCTGGCAGGCATGCGTGAAGTCCTGATCATCTCCACGCCAGAAGACCTGCCGAGCTTCCGCAAGCTGCTGGGCGACGGCAGCCAATACGGCATTCAGCTCACCTATGCAGAGCAACCGACTCCTGATGGCCTGGCACAGGCGTTCATCATCGGCGAAGAATTCATCGGTGAAGATCCTTGCTGCCTGATCCTGGGCGACAACATCTTTTACGGTCAGCACTTCTCCGACAACCTGCGCTCGGCCAGCCAGCAGACCAGCGGTGCTACCGTCTTCGGTTACCACGTTTCCGATCCTGAGCGATTTGGCGTTGTCGAGTTCGACGAAACCGGTCGCGCCTTGAGCATCGAAGAGAAGCCTGCAGCACCCAAGTCGAGCTATGCAGTCACCGGCCTGTACTTCTACGACAATCAGGTTGTCGAAATAGCGAAGAACATCAAGCCTTCAGAGCGCGGCGAGCTGGAAATCACTGACGTGAACCGTGCTTATCTCGAGCAGAAAAGTCTGACCGTGGAAATTCTCGGTCGTGGCTTTGCGTGGCTCGACACAGGCACTCATGAGTCGCTGCTGGAAGCGAGCCATTTCGTGCACACCATCGAGCAGCGTCAGGGCTGGAAAGTTGCCTGCCTGGAAGAGATCGCCTACACCAACGGCTGGATCACTGCCGCGCAGCTGGGTGAGCAAGCTCAGAAACTGAAGAAGACTGGCTACGGCCAATATCTGCAGAAGCTGCTGGATCTGGGCTCGTTCTAAGACTGTAAACTCCATCCCCCATACCGCAAGGCTGACAGTATGTCATCTGTGTTCCCCAAGGTAGCCGTGCTGCTGGCAGCCTATAACGGTATGGCGTGGATAGAGGCGCAACTTGACTCCATTCTGAAGCAGACAAATGTCTGCGTCAGCGTATTCATCAGTGTCGATACCTCCACGGACGGCACTGAAGCATGGTGTGCTGACTACGCGCAGCGTCATGCGAATATCACCCTGCTGCCGCCTGCCGGACGATTTGGCGGAGCGTCACGCAACTTCTTCCGCTTGATCCGGGATGTCCACTTCTCGACGTTTGATTACGTGGCGTTCTCCGATCAAGATGATCTCTGGCATCCGGACAAGCTTCAGCGCGCCGTATCGGCCTTGGCGACGGGTCATCACGATGCCTATTCCAGCAATGTCACCGCATTCTGGCCCGATGGGCAGCGCGTACTGCTGGACAAGGCTCAGCCTCAGGTCCAGTGGGACTATCTGTTCGAAGCTGCCGGCCCCGGCTGCACCTATGTGTTGAATCGCCGGCTTGCAGATGCCTTCAAGTCATCACTCCTTTCCCACTGGGACGAAGCTCAGGCCGTCAGCCTGCACGACTGGTACTGTTACGCATATGCTCGCAGTCACGGCTTCCAATGGCTTATCGATCCGGTTTCAGGCATGGACTACCGTCAACACGCCAACAATCAGGTTGGAGCCAATACCGGACTTGCCTCACTCATCAGTCGACTGAAAAAGATTGCTGATGGCTGGTGGGCCGGGCAGGTATTACTCATTGGCCGTTTGACCGGAAACAACCAACTGCAAACTGCGGGAAAGCAAGGGAGTACACGGCTGTCGTTCCTGAAGCTCGCGCTCAAGGCACCGCAATGCCGCAGGAGACCGCGAGACAAGATTTTCTTCGTTGTTGCGTGCCTGGCAGCAATGTTAAACAAGCCTTGACTGCCAAATAGCCACTCGCGCCAGCTCTTGGCCAATGAGAACGATGCAGCCTGATTAAACAAATGATCAGATGTCCCGTATCGCAACCCCTTGAAAATAATAACTTTCAACATCTACACCCAAACTAGAGAGGGCGTTGGACGCTGCACCGCAGCTATCAGTCAGCGCACCGAAACCGCTTAATTTCGCAGGGCGCCGAATGTTCTCAAGCGGCGGCTTATGTTAATGTGCTGGCCTTTGTTTTCGGTATCAAAAGCGCAAAGAAGCCAGTGTAACCGGGCTGAACGGAACCAGCCTCGGAAGGTGGGGTCACTTGTACCGCCCAACCAGGGATGACGGGACTCGAGTCACCCACACGGCCATGAGCTCAGATACCGGACGCGCTTCAATTCGTAAAACCGTCCTGCAATGAAGACCTAGTGTTGCTCATCGTCGGAACCTACATCGGAAAACCAAAAATAGACGATGCATGCCCCGCGCCCTTCAGTATTAACAGACCTACCCCCTTATCCAGCGCAGACATCTTCCGCCCAGGTGGACAGTCTATGGCGCATCCGACGCCCATGAGCCTCGACATCGTAAAACGCGTTTTAGTGGCGCAATCAAATTCCATGGCGCAGGCGTTTTTCAACACACGCCTGCCCCAGCCAGGGCCATATGAGCAGACCCTGATGAGCATCCCGGAGATACGTTACCTATGAATGCAACACGCCTCGCCATTCCAGACGTCATCGTATTCGAGCCCAAGACCTTCGGCGACGATCGCGGCTTTTTCTTTGAAAGCTTCAACCAGAAGGCATTCGAAGAGGTCGTTGGGCGGACTGTAACGTTCGTTCAGGACAACCACTCCCGCTCGGTGAAAGGCGTTCTTCGCGGTTTGCATTATCAAATTCAACAGCCGCAGGCCAAGCTCGTCCGGGTAACCGTGGGAGAAGTCTTTGATGTCGCGGTCGACCTGCGCAAGAGCTCCCCGACCTTCGGCAAGTGGGTGGGGATGCATCTCACCGCCGAAAACAAAAAACAACTGTGGATTCCGGAAGGCTTTGCGCACGGCTTCGTCGTACTGTCCGAAAACGCCGAGTTCCTTTACAAGACCACCGATTACTGGGCGCCGGAACATGAGCGCAGCCTTGCCTGGAACGACGCCACCGTGGGCATTGACTGGCCATTCGGCGAAGCGCCCTCCCTGTCCGCCAAAGATCAGAAAGCCGTGGCATTCGAAAACGCCGAGGTGTTCGCTTAATGAACCCTCATAAAACCCCTTCGGCGGGCCCTTTACGGCTCGTCAGCAGTCTGTGGACCAACCGCTCATTGATCTCGCAAATGACCAAGCGAGAAGTCATTGGTCGCTACCGCGGCTCAGTGATGGGCCTGGCGTGGTCATTCTTCAATCCGGTGTTGATGCTGGCGGTATATACCTTCGTATTCTCCGAAATCTTCAGCGCACGTTGGGTAGGCGTCGACACCGGCAAAGGCGGCTTCGCTATTCTGCTGTTCGTCGGGATGATCGTGCATGGTTTGTTTGCAGAGTGCGCCAACAGGGCACCTTCTCTGGTAATGAGTAACAGCAATTACGTCAAGAAGGTGGTGTTTCCCCTGGAAATTCTGCCGGTTATCACCTTGGGTTCGGCGCTCTTTCACAGTTGCATCAGCCTGATAGTGCTGGTGATGGCACAACTTCTGATCTCGCACACGCTTTTCTGGACGGCGCTGTTGTTCCCGCTGATTCTGGTGCCGCTGATTCTGGGCACGCTGGGTATCAGCTGGTTTCTCGCATCCCTCGGCGTGTACTTGCGCGACGTCGCGCAGGTCATCACGGTTCTGACAACCGTCCTGCTGTTTCTGTCACCGGTTCTTTACCCGGTAGCGGCGCTTCCTGAAGTCTATCGCCCTTGGCTGCAGATGAACCCGCTTACCTACATTATCGAAGAAAGCCGCAGCGTGCTGCTGTTCGGCAACCTTCCCCATTGGGACAGCCTGGGTATCGCCATTGTGATTGGCGCAGTAATTGCTGTCATGGGGTTCTGGTTTTTCCAAAAAACACGTAAAGGATTCGCTGATGTCATCTGATCAACCGGTTATCAGCGTACAAAACGTCTCGAAGTGTTTTTACACCTACGACAAACCTCATGACCGCTTGAAGCAAGCGCTAGTGCCAAGGCTTCAGCGCTGGTCTGGGCAGGAAACCACTACCACCTACGGTAAAGAGTTCTGGGCGTTACGCGACGTCAGCTTCAATGTTGCCAAAGGCGAAACAGTCGGCATCGTCGGCCGTAATGGTTCCGGCAAGTCAACCTTGCTGCAGATCATCTGCGGAACACTGAACCCGACTGTGGGCGAGATTCACACACGTGGCCGGGTGGCGGCCTTGCTGGAGCTCGGTTCCGGCTTCAACCCCGAGTTTACCGGCCGTGAAAACGTTTATCTGAACGCTGCTGTCCTTGGGCTGACGCGTGACGAAGTGGACGAGCGCTTTGATGCGATCGCCGGCTTTGCCGACATAGGCGAGTTCCTTGATCAGCCGGTCAAGTCCTACTCAAGCGGCATGGCCGTACGCCTGGCATTCGCGGTTCAGGCTCAGGTCGATCCGGAAATCCTTGTCGTCGATGAGGCACTTTCCGTTGGTGATGCCCGATTTCAGGCCAAGTGCTTTGAGCGCCTCAGGCAGCTGAAAGAAAATGGCACCAGCATCTTGCTCGTCACTCATTCCAGCGAGCAAGTGGTCACCCACTGCAATCGCGCCATTTTGCTGGAAAAGAGCAGGATCGAGATGATTGGGGAATCGCGCCCGGTCATCAACCGCTACACCGACCTTCTGTTCGGGCGTGAGAAGAGCCCTATTACCGACAAGAGCCTGGATCTCGCCGAAGCAGAGCGAGTGGAAACCGCCCCAGTCCAGACCGACAAGATAGCGCTGCGTTTTGACGAAGACGTGTACGCCAGCAGGCCTGGTTACAATCCCCATGAGTACCGTTGGGGGGATGGAGCTGCAACACTGCTCGACTTCCATCTGAGTGCATCGGGACGAGAGTTTCCCAACAGTGTCGAGTCCGGTGAGGACATCGTCATTGATCTGGCATTGCAATTCAATCGCACCGTGGTCAACCCGATTATCGGCTTTACGATCAAGACCAAAGAGGGTGTGACCGTTTATGGCACCAACTCTTACATGCAGGATTGCGAGGGCACAGGCCTGATAGGCAGCGCTGGCAAACAGGCAAAAGCGCGCGTGAAATTCAGAAACGCGCTGGCGACCGGTGATTACTTCATTTCCATCGGCATCGCCTCTCGGCAAAGCGAAGATATCGTGCCTCACGACCGACGCTATGATTCGATACATTTCGTCGTAGAACCTACTCCGAAGCTCCTGGGCTTGATAGACCTGGGGGCCTCCATGGAAATTGAACCGGTACTTGTTGATGTTTGAGCTTGATAGATGTGGCTACCTCCGTGATACAGATACATCTGTATGGGTTCGGACTGATTATCAGGGCATCGCCTACAGTGACGGCGATAGCTCGGAAAATGAGCTGGCGAAGATCGTTCGTGATGCAAGCGATGTCTCAGTGCTGTCGAGCGAGCTTCCGCATTACTGTACCGACTGGCCAAAGCTCTATCACCTTAGCTCCACTCGCGGAAATATCTTTCGCCCGTTCGAGCACCTTCTAAAAGGTAAATCAGTTCTCGAAATCGGTGCGGGTTGCGGTGCGATCAGCCGCTACCTCGGTGAGGTGGGTGCTAACGTGCTCGCGCTGGAAGGTAGCCCGCGCCGAGCTGCAATCGCAGCGAGCAGAACACGTGATCTGGATAATGTCACGGTGCTTGCTGAACGATTCGATGACCTGAAGATTGATCAGCAATTCGACGTAGTAACGCTCATAGGTGTACTCGAATACGCCAGCATGTTCAGCAATGACGAAGATCCTGCACTTGGGATGCTAAAACGGGTTAAAAAGCTGCTCAAACCCGACGGGTATCTGTTTATTGCCATTGAGAACCAACTTGGCCTGAAATATTTTGCCGGCGCGCCCGAGGATCACGTTGGTGTCGCCATGTACGGTATTGAGGGCCGGTATGTCGGCCGCCAGCCTAAGACATTCGGCCGCAAAGGCCTTGATCAGTTAGTAGCCCTCGCCGGCTTTGCTTCATCAAGCTTTTTATCGCCTTATCCGGACTACAAAATCCCCAATTCTCTGATCACAGAGAACGGTTTCAAAGCCAATAATTTTGACGCTGCTGCACTGGCCTGCCAGAACACTCGGAAAGATCCACAGTTACCATCGATCACCACATTTAACCTCGAAAAAGCTTGGCCGGTGGTGATCGAGAATCATCTGGGCATGGACCTCGCGAATTCGTTTATGGTCGTCGCTTCATGCCAGCCGTACGACGCAGTCCCTAGCAATGTCCTGGCGTATCACTACAGTACAGGGCGCAATGCAGAGTACTGCAAGGCAACGGTTTTCGTCGACACCAGCGAAGGCATCGAAGTCCAATACCAACGTCTAAGCACTATCGAAGCGGTAGACGACAGTGATGCCCCGTTCAGATTCATCCTTCCTGCAGCTCAAGGCTACGCAAAAGGCAACTTGCTCAGCCTACAATTTCTTGAAGCCTCAACAACGAAAGACTGGTCAGTTGAAACGTTCACGCCTTTTCTGACGACCTATATTGATTGCCTAAGCCAGCTCTTGGCTGCTGAAGAAAGCACTACTGAACTGGACAATATAGACGTTCGTTTACCTGGTCACTATATTGACGCAGTTGCACAAAACATAATTATTGATAGTGAAGGCAACCCACACCTCATAGATATAGAATGGGAGATGAAGGCAGGCGTCGAACTCGGCCATCTGCTAATGCGGGGCCTGCTGCTACTGATAGCGAATAAAGTACCCTTCTACCCAAGCACGACCATGATCAACAGACGTGATTTTATTCTTGAGTTGATTGGCAGCGTGGGCCTTGAGATCAAAGAGCAGGATCTGAACCGCTACGCGCTACTAGAAGCCATGTTTCAAGAAAAAGTCACCGGCCGCGAAGCTGTGAGCTTTCTTAATTGGTCACCAGAAGCGACCATTCAGAAAATGGGATCCTTGGGAGACAAAACGCCTAGAGTCGCGACGCTCTATATAGGTGATGCAGAGGGCGGTTTCAGAGAAGAGCGTACGATAAGTCAATTTGTACACGATGGGCGTCAGACCTTAGTGTTTACAGTTCCAGCGACCTACCGATGTGCAGCACTTCGCTTTGATCCAACCAATATTCGTCAATCCTTTTCGGTAGACGCAATCACTATTTATGACGCCAATTCGGAAGCATGGTCATGGCGTGACAGTGCCAGCGCACCTCTAGACTCTGCGGGTACGACCAAATTCGTTAACGACGTGAACGATAGCACAATGTTCATGGCATTGGATGATGACCCGCACCTCGTGCTTCCGGTTGATCTCAATTCGCTATTAGCTGGGAAGTCGTTCAAAATACAGATTACGTTCACATTATTTACGGAAGCTCAGGTCGCTGAGCGACTCCTTCAACAGGAAGAGGAGCTCAAGCTAGCGCTTGGGTCTATATCGGAATTGAATCTTAAAGACCGCTCAGCTTTAGACGCCGCCGAGGTAGCGAACCTTGCGGTAGAGGAAAATCATCGCGACGCTCTGGAAGAGCTCAAGGCTGAGAATCTGGCGGTGCAAGACAAGCATCGATTAGCCCTCGAAGAGCTTGAAGCTGCGCACCAAGCAGCCAAAGAGAATCACCGATTGGCTCTTGAGGAATTCGAAGCTGCACAGCTTGCCTCTCAGAAAAGCCATCGAATCGCGCAGGAGGAACGGGAGGCTGAAAATCTGGCCATTCAAGAAAACCACCGTGTTGCTATGGAAAATCTTGAGACGGCAAACCTTCAGATTCAGGCTGAGCACCGTCAGGCGTTAGCGGATATTGATGCCGCTACCCGAGAGGCGCAAGAAAAGCATAATGCCAAGCTAACAGAGCTTGAAATTGCGATTTTGGCAGCTCAGGAAAATCACCGTCTGGCACTCGTGGACAAAGATACGCATGTTCACAACTTGAACCTGCATATCATCGCGATGCAATCTTCGTACAGTTGGAAAGTCACTGCCCCGCTGAGGAAGATAACCAGGTCATTTTTCCGTGCAAAACGTCTTACTGCGTCGATTCCACTGATTGTTCAGCGAGGAGGCGGACTTTCCAGTACAGCGAAGAAGGCCTATCAAGTGTGGCGTCTCAGGGGACTCGCAGGTGTCATCGCACAGGCTCGCTGGGTTCAAGGTGAAGCTCAACATGCGTTCGTCGGAAGCGAGACGCGTGAAGTGCCTGATCGACACGATTATTCTCGATGGGTCCAATATTACGACACGTTGGGCGAAGCCGAAATCAATCGTATCAACGAGCACATGAACCGCTGGGTTGAGTACCCGCTCATTTCCATCATCATGCCAGTGTATAACCCACCACTGGATCTTCTGCGTGAAGCAGTGGACAGCGTGCGATCACAGCTCTATACCAATTGGGAACTATGTCTCGCTGACGATGCATCGACAAACCCTGCAGTGATCGAGTACCTGAAATCTTTGAAGGCGCAAGACAAACGCATCAAAGTTGTTTTCCGGGGTAGCAATGGTCACATCTCGCAGGCAAGCAACTCGGCACTGGGCGTCGCTAAAGGTCTTTTTGTTGCGTTAATGGACAATGATGACCTTCTCCCTGCTCATGCGCTTTACTGGATTGCTCGCACCATTCGCGAAAACCCGGATGCAGGATTGATCTACTCGGACGAGGACAAGATTGATACCGAAGGCAACCGCAGCTCGCCCTACTTCAAGTCAGACTGGAACGAGTTTCTGTTTCGTTCGCAAAATATGGTTTGTCACCTTGGAGCCTATCGTCGTGATCTCGTCAATGAGGTCGGGCAGTTCCGCGTAGGCTTCGAGGGTGCTCAGGATTATGACCTCGCCTTACGTTGCATAGAAAAACTTAAACGCGACCAGATTATTCATATTCCTCGAGTGCTTTATCATTGGCGGATACACGCTGGCAGTACAGCCATGGCTGGAGACGAAAAGCCTTATGCTGCATTGGCGGGAGTTAAAGCTCTTGATGAGCATTTGGAACGTCAAGGTAGGATTGGCTCGACAGAGTTGCTACCTACAGGTCAGTACCGTGTGCACTATAACCTGCCGACAACGCTGCCTCTTGTATCACTTGTCATACCGACAAGAAATGCTTACGCATTGGTCAAGCAGTGTATCGACAGCATCAAAAGCCTTACAACGTACAAAAATTACGAAATAATTCTGATTGATAACGGTTCTGACGATCCCGAATCGCTTGAATACTTTGCTCAAATCGATCAGGAAGAAAACATTCGCGTACTTCGAGACGATGGACCGTTTAACTACTCTGCGCTCAATAACGGTGCTGTGCGTATCGCCAAAGGTGAGCTGATTGGTCTCATCAACAACGATATCGAGGTGATCACACCTGAGTGGCTCAGCGAGATGGTTTCAATTGCGTTGCAGCCGAAGGTCGGTGCAGTAGGCGCAAGGCTCTGGTATCCAGACAATAGACTACAACATGGCGGTGTTGTGGTGGGCATAGGTGGCGTTGCCGGCCACGCACACAAGTATCTTCCAAAAGGTGCACATGGCTATTTCTGTAGAGCGGAGCTAATTCAGGAGTTTTCGGCGGTCACGGCCGCATGTCTGATCATTAAAAAGTCAATTTTTGATGAGGTAGGCGGGCTGGATGAGCAGCACTTGAAGATAGCATTCAATGACGTGGACTTCTGCTTACGGGTTCAGGAAGCTGGGTATCTCAACGTCTGGACACCGTTCTCTGAGTTGTACCACCATGAATCGGCGACACGCGGTCTGGAAGACACGCCTCAGAAACAGGAACGATTTGGGCATGAGATTCGCTACATCAAAAATCGCTGGCCGAACATCCAAGTGGACTACTCCTATAACCCGAACTTAACCCTGGACCACGAAGATTTCGGTCTGGCTTGGCCTCCAAGGTTTAAAAATTGATCGCAGTCGCCGAAAACATTCAATACAGCGCTGTGACATTTTCTGCAGCCTTAAGGGTCGCCCGTGTTTGAAACTAATCATTCAGATCATCAAACAGGCTGGTCCAGCACTCGTTACCAACGAGTGCTGGCCGTTACCTACTTTATCCTTCTGGCGGTTTGGTCGGCGGGAATTGCCTTTAACGGTGCACCTGATGAGTCAACGCACTTCTTTTTACTAGAATACTTGAAATCATTCCATTCCCTGCCAGCAGCCAGTGCGCCGACTCAAGCGTTTACAGGAGGTATCTCGGGATACACTTGGCAACCAGGTGAGTTCTGGTATCACGGCCTGCCATTCCCGCACGTAATTGGTGCACTGATCAGTTCATATAGTTTGAGCTGGATGTTACCGAGCGATCTGGGCTATCTGGCTGGAAGATGCTTTAACTGGATACTGGGCGCAGTATTTATCTGCGCCTTGTTCCGTATCGCAAATCGGGCAGGCATGTCGAAAAAAGCAGCTGCCCTTGCAGCGCTGATCATCTCACTGATACCGCAGGTCTCCTTTGTTTTTTCTTATTTCAACAGTGACGCCTACGGACTGATGAGCGTTGCACTGCTTATCAGTGCGCTGCTGGGTTTTCTGAAAGCACCGAATAAATTGACCGCCGTATGGCTAGGCGGCGCGATAGGGCTGATGTTTCTAGCGAAGTTGTACTTGCTGCCTGCCTTGGTTTTCGTCGTGGTGATGCTCGCTGCGCAGCATTTTTTCAGAGACAAAATTCTGAAACAGCGCGTTGTGCCGATGCTAACAGCTGCCGTAATTGTTTCAGTGCCCATGCTGCTTGTTACCTATCTTAAATTTGGGGAGATCTCCGGAATCTCCGGGCAGATCGACTTTGTTGCCCTGCATAAAAATAACCCTGCTGCAGGCTTTGGGACCTGTTATATCCGGTGCTCGGGGCATCTGTTAAACATGGAGAATGTCATTCCGTGGCTCAACCTCACATTGACTAGCTACTTTTCGACCACCGGCTGGATGAATATATTTTTACCATCGACCTATTACATGGGCGCGGCAGTATTGTTCATCTCGATTGTCATCATGGCAACGATACAGACAGCTCGTATTTATTCACGTGATAGCAAGTCGGTATTTCTTCTGAATTTTCTGCTGCCGCTGATCATGATACTGGGTCTGTTCCCGTCAATTATTTTGCTCAGTATGCTGGCCTCTCAGAACTCCTTGCCTCAACCGCAAGGTCGATATCTGTTCGTGACAATTCCTTTTCTGACGCTGCTCATTGCTTTCGCAACCATGAGCAGAGCTCGTGCCAGAAACGCTACTTCGTCTGTTAGAAATGCCAGGTTAAGCCAGTTTCACATGAAGTGCCTCATCGCAGTGGTGATATGGATGGCCTGGACAAATATGGTGGCCTGGAAAGAAAACACGCTTAGCTCGAGCAACATCCAGAAATCGGCCATCGGAAAGTCAGTGACCGAAGCTGTTATAGAAAGTAATACGTCCAGAAAACCGGCTACCGACAGCCTCAGTGCAGCGCAGTTGGCAAACCGGCTGTCGTTGAATAATGGGGAGTTTTTCCTGAAAGCCCCCTTGGAACAGGTCCGCGCAATGGGCACCCTCGACGAAGTGCGCAAAACTTCAGAAGGCTGGATACTTAGGGGATGGAGTGTTCCTCCACAGACAGACGGCTTGCCTGAGTACATCATTGCTGTAGAAGCTGGAAAAATTGTGGGCGCACTCAGAGTCGAGGGCAAGCGACCGGATGTCGCTGCAGCGTTGGGCAACAAGTCGGCCCTTCGCAGCGGCTATGAAGGCACTGTTCCTGCTTTGTCAAGCCCCGACAAATGTGATTTGAAACTTTATACTGTCAGCTCAACCTTCAAAGTTTTCGCCATGCCTGATGTGTGCGAGTTCATCAGTCGTTCGTCTTACTGATTATGGAAATTCCAATGGAAAATATTCCCCTTTTCTCAGCTACCAAAGCCAACGCCGGACTCGACTTCACCACGCCTTTAAAGGCTGTTCTGGACAGCCACTGGTACGTTTTGGGTAATGAGGTAAAGCTTTTCGAAGAAGAGTTCGCAGCGTATGTCGGTGTGCAACACTGCATTAGCGTGGCCAACGGCTCCGACGCACTGGAGCTTGCACTCAAGGGTTTGGGCATCGTCGTCGGTGACCGCGTAGTCGCCGTAGCGAACGCCGGCTTCTATGGCAGCACTGCCATCCACGCAGTAGGCGCAGTGCCTGTTTACGCAGATGTCGATCCTGCAACATTGACCCTTTGCAAAAACTCTCTGGAAACTGTGATTGCTAAGGAAAAGCCGGCGGCTATCATCGTTACGCATTTGTACGGTCAGTTGGCGAATATCGAAGAGATCGTACAAATCGCTTCCGCAGCAGGTATTCCCGTTCTTGAAGACTGCGCTCAGTCGCACGGCGCACGACGCAGTGGCAAGCAAGCGGGTAGCTTTGGCACCATAGCCTGCTTCAGCTTTTACCCCACCAAGAATCTGGGCGCGTTAGGTGACGGTGGCGCAGTGGTTACCGGGGATGACGCTCTGGCAGCACGCATTCGCCAGCTTCGCCAGTATGGCTGGGACCAGAAGTACCGCATTGCCATCCCGGGCGGTCGCAATAGCCGGCTCGACGAGATGCAAGCTGCAATCTTGCGCGTCAAGTTGCCTCATCTGGACACCTGGAACGAACAGCGCCGCTCCATTGCCAAGCGTTACAACGAAGCGTTTGCCGGTCTGGACATTGAACTTCCATGCTCGGTGTCGGAAGACTACGTTGCGCACTTGTATGTGATTCGTGCGAAAGACAGAACTGCACTTGCCGCGGCGCTTAAAGAGAAGTCCATCAGCACAGATATCCACTACCCGATTGCCGACCATAAGCAGCCGGCTTACTCGGCAGCCCCTTCCGTGGCTCTGGACGTAACCGAGCGTACATGTGATACCGTCATCTCCCTGCCCTGCTTCCCAGGCCTCAGTGACGACGAGGTTGATCGCGTCATCGCTGCGGTCACTGCGCACTTTTCCAAGGAGATATGATTTTGCTGACGTTGGTCATTCCCGTCTATCGTAATGAGAGCAATCTGCCCGACTTGCTCGTTGCTGTGACGGCGCTTGATGAGCAGCTCGGACACGACCTGGAGGTCGTGTTCGTTGTGGACGGCAGCCCTGATCGCTGTTACGAAATACTCAGGGAACAACTGCCGTCACAATCGTTCAAGTCCAAGCTGATTCTGCTGTCCAGAAACTTTGGATCATTCATGGCGATCCGTACGGGTCTGCAGCATGGCAGTGGCGACCGTTTTGCGGTAATGGCTGCAGATCTTCAGGAGCCGCCGGAACTGGTTCTGGAGATGAACACGGTACTGATGCGCGGCGATATCGACGTTGTGGTTGGTGTACGTGAGGGTCGTCAGGACCCATGGGCAACACGTACGGCTTCAAAGATTTTCTGGGGATTTTATCGTCGCTATGTCATTCCTGAAATCCCGCCAGGCGGCGTCGATATGTTCGCCTGCAACAAGGCTTTTCGGGATACTCTGCTGACCCTTGAAGAGCGTCACAGCTCTCTCATCGCGCAGATATTCTGGATGGGCTATCGTCGCGAAGTAGTTACCTATACCCGGCAGGAACGGGTTCACGGTACGTCTGCGTGGACACTGCGTAAAAAAGTCAATTACCTGATGGACAGCGTATTCTCCTTCACGGATATGCCTATACGTATATTGACCCGCGTCGGCGCGTTCGGCTCTACATTTGCAGCGCTGTTCGGTGTGTTCACACTGATCGCCAAGCTCGAAGGCAGAATTGAAGTACCCGGCTACGCAATGATCATGCTGGCCATCACATTCCTCGGCTGTTTGAACCTGCTGGGATTGGGCATCGTCGGCTCTTATGCATGGCGCACTTACGAAAATACAAAGAATAGGCCCTTGGCCATCCCGATGCGGATCGAGGGATTTGGAGAAACACATGAGCAGCGGTAAGGATTTCTTTGTTCACAGCCATGCGCTGTGCGAGTCCGAGAATATCGGGAAAGATTCGCGGGTATGGGCGTTCGCACATATCCTGCCAGGCGCAAGCCTCGGTAGTGAATGCAACGTCTGTGACAACGTCTTCATCGAGAATGACGTTATCATCGGCGATCGGGTGACGCTGAAATGCGGTGTACAGGTATGGGACGGCATTACCATTGAAGACGATGTCTTCATCGGTCCTAACGCCACATTTACCAATGACCTGTTCCCACGCAGCAAAGTCTATCCACAGAGTTTCGCGCGTACCATCATCAGAAAAGGTGCCTCACTGGGTGCTAACTGCACGATTCTTCCGGGTATCACCATCGGCATCAACGCCATGGTCGGCGCAGGTGCCGTCGTTACCCGCTCTGTGCCGCCTAACGCTATAGTCGTAGGTAACCCGGCCAAGATCATTGGTTACGTGGACGCCAAGCCTGTCAACGCCAGTAGCGAGACGCGCCCGGAAAAAGCCGCACCAGGCGTAACCGCCACGTCGGTGAAGAACGTTACCCTGCACACCATGAATGAAGTCGCGGATATTCGCGGTAGCTTGTCGGCGGGCGAATTCGAGCGTTCGGTACCCTTCAAGTCCGAACGTTACTTCTTGGTCTACGACGTACCGACCGCCGAGACTCGAGGCGAGCACGCACACCGTATCTGTCACCAATTCCTGGTTGCCGTGAAGGGCTCGGTTCATGTTGTAGCGGATGATGGTGTCAATCGTGAAGAGTTTATTCTCGACAAGCCGAATCAGGGCATCCACCTGCCGCCGATGACGTGGGGTATTCAGTATCGCTATTCTCAGGACGCCGTGCTGTTGGTATTTGCGTCGCATTACTACGATGCGGGGGACTACATTCGTAATTACGAAGAATTTAAAACCCTAATCGCAAACGCTGAATAATGGCACGATGATGAATCAGGCTGTTTCAAAATTCTTAAAACAGGATTTTGCCCGATTCCTGATGTCAGGCGGTTTCAACACCGCCCTGACCTACGGACTCTACCTTGTTCTGTTAATGTTCCTATCCTACAACATAAGCTATACGATTTCTTATGTGTCTGGAATATTACTAGCCTACCTCATGAATCGTTTTTTTGTATTCAAGAGCCATCAGGGACTGCGTTCAGTCATTTTATTGCCGCTTATATACGCTTTCCAGTATTGCTTGAGCCTGGCCATACTTTGGTGTTGGGTTGAACAACTTAAACTGGATGCAAGGTTGGCACCATTGGCAGCAATAGCACTGACACTTCCCGTTACGTTTATCCTTTCAAAACTTGCCTTTTCGGCCGGACCCGCGTCACGGTAGTGCAAGTCTTCTAAACGTAGATCCCACACACTCTGTATTTCACCTTGAAGAGCGTGCAACACCATAAAACCTTGATGCGTCTACAGTGCTGCCAATGCCCAAGGGAGAAGTACCAACTGCTTTGGATTGGCCGTTCAGGATTCGAGATGTGTAAAAAGTTGGCTAGTTTATAAACCAATATCTAAGGAAAAACCATGTACAAAACCCTTACGGCCATCTGTTTTCTTACCCTTCTATCAGTCATCATCTCTGGGTGTGATAAGAAACCGGATAATGCATCAAGCTCGCCAAATGCCAAAGTCACTCACTATTCATTCGACAAATGCAATATTGATTCGATCGCGGGAAAAACAGGGGCGAGCATCTACGTCAATCGAGAGGTGGTTGAATTTAATGGGTGGGCCTTCGACCCATTAAAAAATGAAGCCCCCAAAGAAATCAGGCTCCGCCTGACGGGCTACAAAGGCGCTCCCGACACGTTCAAAGACCCGGTCATTATTGATCGTCCCGATTTGGTAAAGGCATTCAAAAACGACAAACTTCTGAAGTCCGGATTCTCATTCAAAGCAGACCTGTCTTCATTTGAATCAGGCGGCTACAGCGTGGTTTTAGAAATACCTGGAGAAAACTCGTCTAGCCTATGTCAATCTAAAGTCTTGCTCGTCATCAAATAACCAGAAAGCACTTCGCCTCCTTACGACAGCTATACCTTCAAGGCCGAAAACTATGGACAATGCAACAAAAGAGCGAACCCTAAACAGCTTTATGCTGCTATTGATATCGGCTACTTTTGTCGTGGGGAATTTTCTGTGGCAGGGCCATGATGGATTTAACCTTTGGGATGAAGGCTACCTGTGGTACGGCGCTCAACAGATCATCAAAGGAGAAGTACCAGTTCGAGATTTCATGGCCTATGACCCAGGTCGCTACTACTGGTCCGCGGGATTCTTTGCGCTTATGGGTGACACAGGCATCGTAGCCCTGCGTGCAGCCGTTGCAGTGTTTCAACTGCTAGGGAATCTCCGAACAAGTCTTCAAATGTGCTGAAATACGCCTGACCACCTGATCCGAGCCGCCCATGAGCCAGATGAGCTTTTCCGATTTCGAATATGCCGGTAAGCGCAAGCAGACACGCCGCGAACGCTTCCTCGCCGAGATGGATCAGGTCGTGCCCTGGACAGGTCTACTGGGCCTGATCGAACCGTTCTACCCCAAGGCCGGCGGAGGCAGAAAACCTTATCCTCTGGAAACCATGCTGCGCATTCATCTGCTGCAGAACTGGTTCTCCCTGAGCGACCCGGCCATGGAAGAAGCGCTCTACGAAATCACGCCCATGCGCCAGTTTGCACGCCTGACCTTGAGCGCCCCGATACCTGAAGACACCACGATCATGAACTTCCGGCACCTGCTGGAAAAGCATCAACTGGCCCCTGCGATCCTCGCGGTCATCAACGGTTATCTGCAAGAGAAAGGCCTGTCCCTGCGCCAGGGCACCATCGTCGATGCCACCATCATTCATGCCCCTTGCTCGACCAAGAACGAGGAAGGAAAGCGTGATCCCGAGATGCATCAGACGAAGAAAGGTAACCAATACTTCTTCGGGATGAAGGCGCATATCGGCGCCGATGCGGAGTCGGGCCTGGTTCATCATGTTCATGGCACTGCGGCCAATGTGGCCGATGTCACGCAGGTCGCCGAACTGCTCCACGGCGAAGAAAACGCGGTGTATGCAGACGCGGGATACACCGGTGTCGAGAAGCGTGAAGAGCATGAAAATCGTGAGGTCATCTGGCAAATCGCTGCGCGGCGCAGCACGTATTCCAGGCTCAATAAACGCAGCGTGCTCTACAAGGCCAAGCGCAAGATCGAGTACTGCAAAGCTCAGACACGGGCCAAGGTCGAGCATCCGTTTCGCGTAATCAAGCGTCAGTTTGGCTACGTGAAAGTGCGCTTTCGTGGGCTGATGAAAAACACAGCTCAGCTGACCACGCTGTTCGCCCTGTCGAATCTGTGGATGGCTCGAAAACAGCTGATGGGTATGGGTGAGTTGCGCGTTTAACACGGAAAACCGGGCGGAAACGCCCTCAACGCGCGCTGCATCAGGCCATTTTCAGCAAATAGCGCTGGGTGCCGGGCAAATTGCGACTCGCCGCCGCTGCGCAGCAAGTTGATCGGAGCATCCCTAGGTGTCTATGCAGGGCTCTGGACAATTTCCATCGCGCTAAGATTTAACACGACAAGAAGACTTGCTTATCTGTGCATCGCGGCTATCACACTCATGGCCTGGATGTATCCGCGGCATAAGATCATTGACATGTCCCTCTCGATGATCGTAGTCGCCAGCCTAACTTATCTGCTGTTGAGTCCTAACACGAAACGTTACTTTTTTCTCGGCGTCATCGTCGGCATCGCTGCCGTGTTCGGCCGTAACCACGGTGTGTATGCCGCTGTTGCAAGTCTGATAGCCATGGGTTGGCTGGCAATTAAATCACCGACGCCCGATAACCGTTTGACGGACATTGTGGCTTGGGCCGCAGGTGTAGTAGTTGGCTATTTTCCCGTATTAGCCATGTGCCTTTTTACACCAGGCTACTTTACAGCGTTCATCGATACGATTGTCTTCATGCTTGAGCAGGGTAATACGAACTTACCTCTTCCGATACCTTGGCCCTGGACGGTGGGTTTTGGTACTGCCGGAGTCGTCATCGAAACAAGATGGTTCCTGATCGGACTGTGCTTCATGGGGTTGATAGTATTTGGAAGTGGTGCAATGGCGTGGGTATTCAAAGAGCGAATCAAGGGGCGCGCTGTGCCTCCAGAACTTGTGGCCGTTGCCTGCGCAACGCTGCCTTATGCTCACTATGCTTTCGCTCGAGCAGACGTGGGACATCTCGCACAGGGAATATACCCTTTACTCTTGGGTATCTTTATTGCTCTAGGGACACTTCACTCAGAAGCTTTAAAGTGGGCACTGGCCATACTTACGAGTGTCGTCAGTTTATTCATTCTTGCCGCTTGGCAACCCGGGGTCCTTGCTCGCACCCAAGACGGATGGACCTCGGTAGAGGTGTCCGGTTCGAACCTATCCATGGACCCCAGCACGGCTGAAGCGGTACATCTTCTGAGGGATCTGACCAATCGCTATGCTCCAGCGGGCAGAAGCGTACTGGTGTTACCTTTCTGGCCGGGAGCTTATCCCTTGCTGGGGCGCAATGCGCCGCTCTGGGAAATTTACGCACTCTCGCCTCGAAGCGAGGCTTTTCAACGAGCTGAAATTCAACGCATAAAGAAGGCTGATCCCGGTTTCGCATTAGTCTTCAACATGGCGATGGATGGACGAGAAGAACTCAGATTCTCCAATTCGCATCGTTGGATTGAAGAATACATTCACACCCATTTTGAAGCGGTCATGAACTCACCTAACGCGGCTTATCAGATATACAAGGCACCTGATAAAACAGAGGCTCACTGATTTACGTAAACGCCGAAACTCGTTCCGCTTGCATTAAATGGTCGTAACGGTTGAGGGGGACTTGTTGCTCTCCCTCACACTCTGTCTAGGCACACCGCCAGGATCAGGCTCAAATTGCCCTGTACAGTCTGCCGGTAGATCCCCGCTTTTCGAAGCGTGAACACACGTTTGAACAACCGCTGCCTGCGACCGCTTTCAAAGTAACCCAGCACGTGCCGACTTTCCTCGGTGAGCACACACTCCATATACTTGAGGATCGCCACGTTGGCATCGTTCCACTCGGCAAATCGCCCTGAAAGCATCTTTCGAAATCGTATCAGCCTTTCTCGAGTGCTCGCATTGGCGCCGATCAGGTTTCCGCGGTGTTGGCGATAGTAGAGGCAGGGGTCGGCGTCATAGAAAACCTGACCGCCGCATCCGGTCACCAGAAGATAGGTGAGCCAGTCATGCGCGATCAGAGGAGCGTGTTCAGGCAATTTGGCCAACAAACCACGGGTCGCCTGATTGATCAGCATGGTATTGGCGCCTGCAAGGCTCTGAACCAGGGCGTTTTTAAAAGAGGGCGTTTTTTTGAACAGCGGAGAAACCCCGATTACCTTCAAGTCTGCATCGACCAACCGGGTTCTGGAGCAGTAAAGCGCCGGCGTGTCGGGCTTCAAGAGCTGAAGGCGCCCCACGCTTCTCTCCAGCTTGTCGCTGAACCAGACGTCATCCTGGTCACTGAACGCGAAATAATCAGCGTCTATTTCAGGGCGCTTGACCAAAGAGACAAAGTTCTCTGCAAAGCCCTTGCACGGCCCGCTGAAAATGACTAGTCGCTCCGCACCCCAGCGAACCTGGTATTCGGACAAAATGCGAAGAGTGTCATCGGTCGACGCATCGTCGGAAACATAAAGAACCCAATTGCGGAAGGTCTGAGCGGAAAACGACTCGAGCTGCTCACGGAGGTACGCAGCCCCGTTGTACGTGCACATCAAAATAGCGACGCGTGAGCGGCCTGACACCTCGGATAAACCTCGACGTCGTAGCGAGCCGTCACCATCCGCCCGGTGTTTTTCGGTGAGCTGCGTTCTCAAGAAACCTTTCGCCTGCAAAAACCGCGCATTTTACGCCTTGTGTCGACTCCCGTCAGTCCTCAAATGATTGAATGCACATCCGTTTATCCAACTTTCATACATCACGGCCACAAATGCGAAAAAACCGGCTGTGTATGACCACGCCGGTTTTTCAGTGTGACGTGGCCAGCCGTCCAATCACCCCAACCGAAACCGCGCCGTATTGTCATTCAGCGCCCGACTGCCCTGACTCAGGGTATCCGCCGCCTGATTGACCGCGCGGGCACCTTCCAGCAAACGCCCTGCGGCCTGATCGACCTGCTGGATGTTGCTGCTCACCTCATCAGCGGTCGTCGCCTGTTCTTCCACGGCGGTCGATATCTGCGCCAGCGTATCGGTCACACCCTGCACTGCTATGGCGATTTCGCCCAGGCGGACGCCCAGACCGGTCACCGACTGCGCATCGTTGACGGCTTGCCCGCAGGCCGCTTCCATCAGGTTGACCGCCTGCGTCACGGTGGAGCGCAAGCTGTCGACCGTGCCGGCGATCTGAGCGGTCGAGGCTTGGGTGCGCTGGGACAGGCTGCGCACTTCATCGGCAACCACGGCGAACCCGCGACCCTGCTCACCGGCGCGTGCCGCCTCGATGGCTGCGTTGAGGGCCAGCAGGTTGGTCTGTTCGGCGATACCGCGAATGGCATCCACCACCGATTGAATCTGCTGGCCCTGCTCGCTGACCCGACCCAGCGCGGCGGCAGTTTCGGTCAGTCGCTGATTGAGCTGCTGGATGCTGTCGGTGGTGCGCTGGCTGTCCTGGCTGCTTTGCTGAGCAATCTGGCGCGTCTGCCTGGCGCTTTCCGATGCCTGCTCACAGCTTCTCGCCACGCCTTGGGAAGTGGCAGCCAGCTCGGTGGCTGCGGCGGCGATCTGACTGATCTGCTGTTGCTGGTCCTCGACTTCGGTGAGCGTCCCGCTGGACTGAGCACTCAGCGTCAGCACGGCGTCGCCGACGCGAACGGTTTCCTGATTGACGCCCAGCAGGCTGGTACGCAGTTGCACCACCGCGACATTCAGCGCGCGACTGATGGCAGCAAGTTCGTCACGGCCCTGCACAGCCACTTCCACACACAGATTGCCGTCACGCAGGGATTCAGCCAGCGTGGTGATGCCTTTGGCGCTGTTACGAATCGAGGATTGCAGACAGGCGAACAGATAGATCGCCATGATCACCAGAACACAGAAGACCACCGCCATCGGGATGAACTCCGTGTTGGAGGTCTCATGGTAGTAATCGAGGCGTCCATTGAGCGCCTCAAGCGACTGCCTGCGCAAATCCACCATGCTGCCGGTCAAGGCGTCGATGCTGTTTTCGAACTCTTCCGGCTTTAGCTTGATACTGCCGCCGAAAACACCGTCATCAATCACCTTCAGCTGTGCTTCCAGCACTTGCATTACCGCAGCGTACTTGTCGGCCCAGGGCTGTAACTGCTCGGGAAGCTTGGATAGCAGCAGGCCGGCAGCCTTTTGCATCTGATCCTTGGAATCATCGATGCGACCACGCAGATCACGCATTTGCAGACGGCTCTGCAGGCTGAACTGACCGGATGCCACCGACGTCTGCCCCACACTCGACAGACGACCGATACGCTCGATCAGGTCCGGCACTTGCTGGGTGGAGAGCTGCATGAGCATGTAGGTTTCAAGCCATGGGTCGAGAATCAACCCGCTGTCCATGGCAATCTGCTCGCGCAGTGCCTGGACCAGATTCAGCACTGCAGTGAATCGGTCATAGCCATCAGGCCACCAGCCCACCGTGCGCAATGACGCCGTATCCAGGCCGGTGACCGCGGCTTGCAACGCCTTGAACCGGTTCATGGTATCAACCGGTGCTTTCTCCTCGACCAATACGGCCTGAACGCCATCCAGCGCCTTGGCAATACGAGGGATGCCCGCATCGACGCTGGCCATGGCAGCTTTTGCAGCCGGAGTCGGCTCGCGCAGGATGTCGGCCGCTTTCCAGCGGGCGGCATGGTCGCGCTGGGCGGACAACTCGACGTTCAGATCATCGAGCGCGAGCAGTTGACGCACGCCTGATTGCTCTCCGGAAATGACATCGAGCTTGTTGCTGTACTCCTTGGTGATGACCCACGCGCACCCCACCAGCGGCAACACGAACAGCAGGAACAAGACCTGAAACTTGCGAGCAAAACCAAAATTTCCCATCAGGCGCATGCCTGGTGACAAAAGACTGTTCATGTCCTGCGACTCCCCGTGAACACCTGCCAGATCTGCACAAACAGAGGCGATGCCTTTTTTTTAAAAAACACTAGCAGCAAAATGCCATGTTCTTGTTTCAATGGCGATACGTGTTGCTTCACATTGGTACGAAAAGCGCGGGCGCCGCGTTGTATTTCATGCAAAGGGCGCAGTAATTGACGCTTCATGCACAACAAAGCAAGAACCGGACCGTAGATCAGGCTGGAAACGTTCTTTATATGGCCGCATGCTCAAGCCATACGGGAAGACATTGACGATGCGCTCAAACCCCGAAAAAACGCACCCTCAGCGAGGGTTGAGCCCTAACCGGTTGATCGCACGCAATTATTTTTCACAACAACGCTTGACACATATGCGTTCTCCGAGAATAATGCGCGCCACTTGGCTACATAGCTCAGTTGGTTAGAGCATAGCATTCATAATGCTGGGGTCCGGGGTTCAAGTCCCTGTGTAGCCACCAAGTACCGATTCACAGTTTTCTTCTGATAACTGTGAGTCAACAAGAAGCCCGCCTCGTGCGGGCTTTCTTGTTTCTGGCTTTCCCGTCTTGTCCCTCCTTATGCCCCCCAGCATCGATCACGCTAAGCACGCGTCCGGAATGATCGGCCCAAATCAGGATTTCATTTGCAGACGGGTTTCCCTGGCGAGCGCCAACCAGGCCTCGGCCGCAGGTGACAAGTGCGCGTTCTTGCGCCATGCCAACACCATATGCCAATCGGTATCCGGCTCGCTCAGCGCAACCAATCGAATCCCGTCGTGATAATGCTTCTGCGCCAGCATTCTTGGCAGGAACGCGACCCCCAGCCCTGCCGAGACCAGATCGACAATAAAGTCGACCTGACCACTGCGTGCGGTCACTTTGGGCGTAACGCCCTTGCGGTCGCATGCCAGTTTAATCATGGCGTTCAGTGCAAACCCGGCTTCGAAGAGGATAAACGGTGTTTCGGCCAGTTCTTCAATGACGACCCGTTTGCGCTTTGCCAACGGATGGGTTTCTGCCATGACCACCACCACCGGCTCGATGCGCACATCCTGGTAATCGAACTCTTCACTGAATGAGTTCATCTTCAACAGTGCAGCCAGCTCTACTTCTCCCGAAGCCAGGCACTCATGCAGTTTGCTCGCGCCGTGTTCCGTGAGCTGAATATCAATATCAGGATAGCGGGCCCGGTATTGAGTGAACATCGCGGCGAAAAGCGCACCGCTGCCCACGGGTGGCAGACCGATGCGCAGCACGCCGCCTTTCAAACCGCGCAGGTCGTTGAGCTCAGTCAGCAGATCGTTGCGCTCGGCCAACAGGGTCAGCGCGCGCCGGTAGACGATTTCACCGGCAGCGGTCAGTTCGCTGCGGTGGCCAATACGGCTCAACAGCGGTGTACCCAATTCATCTTCAAGCGTCTTGACGGCTTTGCTGACGGTGGACTGGGTAAGCGATACAACGTCAGCGGCATGGGAGAAGCTACCCTGACGTACCACTTCGACAAAAGTGCGCAATGTTCGAAGGTTCACAAGTATTCGATTTCCGACTGAATTCAAGTTGTATTAGTTGTTTTGATCATAGTCGGTTTTTTCGTAATCTGAACCTGCCGCTCATGTCTGGCGGCCTCGGTTCGCAGATTTATTCGCCCAGGAAAACCGTCATGATTATTTCTTCAGCATCCGATTACCGTGCAGCGGCCAAACGCAAACTCCCGCGCTTTCTGTTTGATTACATTGACGGTGGTGCGTATGCAGAACACACGCTGCGCGCCAACAGTTCGGACCTGAGCGATATCAGTCTGCGCCAGCGCGTTCTCAAAAATGTCGACAACCTGAGCCTTGAAACCAGGCTGTTTGGCGAATCCCTGGCCATGCCGATTATCCTCAGCCCCGTAGGCCTGAGCGGAATGTATGCGCGACGGGGTGAGGTGCAGGCAGCCAAGGCGGCGGCGAGCAAGCGGGTTCCATTCTGTCTGTCGACGGTGTCTGTGTGTTCGATTGAGGAGGTAGCGTCGCAGAGCAAACAGGCGATCTGGTTTCAGCTCTACGTGCTCAAAGACCGTGGTTTTATGAAAAACGCTCTGGAGCGTGCCAAGGCGGCGGGTGTCACGACGCTGGTCTTTACCGTCGACATGCCGACGCCCGGCGCGCGTTATCGAGATGCACACTCGGGTATGTCCGGGCCCTATGCCGCGCCTCGACGCATTCTGCAAGCCATGACCAAGCCTGACTGGGCCTTGAATGTCGGCCTGCTCGGTCGCCCTCATGATCTGGGCAATATCTCCAGATACCTGGGTAAAGCCACCACGCTGGAGGACTACGTGGGCTGGCTGGCGAACAACTTCGACCCGTCGATCAGCTGGAAGGATCTGGAGTGGATCCGCGAGTTCTGGCAAGGGCCGATGATCATCAAAGGCATTCTTGATCCGCAGGATGCCAGGGATGCGCTGAGCTTTGGCGCGGACGGCATTGTGGCATCCAACCACGGCGGACGTCAGCTGGATGGTGCGCTGTCCACCGCCAGGGCATTGCCGCCCATTGCCCAGGCTGTCGGCAGTGACATGACAGTGCTGGTCGACTCCGGCATTCGCTCGGGTCTTGATGTGGTGCGCATGCTCGCCCTCGGCGCCAAAGGCGTGTTGCTCGGGCGCTCGATGGCCTATGCGCTGGGCGCCGATGGGCAGCGTGGCGTCGAGAATATGCTGGATATTTTTGCCAGGGAAATGCATGTCGCCATGACGTTGACCGGGGTGACGTCGATTGAGCAGATCGACGAAAGCATTCTGGTGAAAGCAGCTGTTTGAAGGCCGCGACTGGACTGGATCATTACCCGAGGCGGCCTTTCGACGAACTGCATTTTTCACTTTGAATGTCTGGTCTATGCTCGAAAATGATGGCTCAAGACGAGCCAGCATTTCTCATGAAGGAGCAAAGCATGCGTAAACTCGTACTCTCAATGACTGCCGCCCTCTTCCTGGCGGGTGCTGTAGCGCCCGTCGCCCTTGCAGAGAGTGAACTGGAAAAGGGTGTCCGACACGATAACCGTGAGCTGGATAAAGGTGTCGATCATGACGCCAAGGAAGTGGACAAGGGTATGAAGCACGACGCCGACGAGGTCGACAAAGGTGCGAAGCATGACGACAAGGAGCGTCACAAGGCTGACAAGCACATCGATAAAGAGGTTAAAAAGGATCTCTGACAAAAAGCCTGCCATCGAGCAGGCTTTTTCATGGGCGGATGACGCCGGGCGGTCCAGCGGGTTTGCTGAAATACCACGCGCTGGTGCGTTTGATCTCTCACGCTTAAAGGCCGGGCCACCTGTAAGTGGCCGGCCTCTGTTACTGGATGTACGGTCAAATCTTGAAGCTGTCGACCAGTTGCTTCAAACGCCCGGCTTGTTGCGAAAGTGCAGCACAATCCTTGAGCGTTTCATTAAGGTTGGCCACGCCTTGTTGATTGAGCGTATTGATCTGATTGATATCGATATTGAGTGTTTCCACAACAGCAGTCTGCTCTTCTGTCGCAGCGGCAACGGATTGATTCATGCCATCGATATCGCCAATGCGCCGCGTTACATCGCGTAGGCGACTGCCCGCCTGATTGGCAACTTCGACACTTTCCTGACTCGACGTCTGGCTTTCATTCATGTTGAGTACGGCATGCTGAGAGCCGGTCTGCAGGCCGCCAATCATCTTGTGGATCTCGTCGGCCGATGTCTGGGTACGATGCGCAAGGTTGCGCACCTCGTCGGCAACTACCGCAAAACCGCGTCCGGCCTCACCCGCGCGAGCGGCTTCGATGGCCGCGTTGAGGGCCAGCAGGTTGGTCTGTTGCGAGATGCCTTTGATGACATCCAGGATGTGGCCGATGTTTTCGGTGCTGGCGTTGAGTTGCTCGATCTGCGTGCAGGAATCACTGATCTTGGCCGACAGCGCGCTCATGGCGTTGATTGTCTTCTCGACCACTACCTGACCGTCTTCTGCCTGATTGCGGGCCTCACTGGCCTGGATCGAAGCGTCCGATGCGTTGCGGGCAATCTCCTGGGTTGCGGCCCCCAGCTCGTTGATCGCTGCAGCGACGTTGTTGGTTCGGGCGCTCTGCTCGTCGAAACCGACGATGGACGAATTGGAGGAGTTGACCACCCGTTGCGACAGGTCATGCACCTGAAGCGTCGCGGATGAGACTTCAACGATGGACGCATGAACGCGCTCCACGAACTGATTGAACGAGCCACCCAGTGCGGCGAACTCGTCCTTGCCCTGAATGCTCAGACGCCGGGTCAGATCACCCTCGCCCTGGGCGATGTCCTGCATCGCGCGGCCCATGTCGGTCAACGGGCGCATCAGCGCACGAATGAGCAGGCTCAACAGCAACGCAATCACGGCCACTGCAATCAGCACGGCAACCATCGCCGAACTGCGAAACTGGCTCAACGGCGCATAGGCCTTGTCCTTGTCGATCGACAGACCAATGTACCAGTCAGCCGAAGGCAGCCCGGTGATCGGGGTAAAGGACAGCAGCCGCTGCTGACCATTGAGGGTCACCTCACGCAAGCGGGCATCCAGGCTGATGGTCTGTCCGGGGTAGATATCCTTGAGGTTTTTCATCACCTGGTCCTTGTCAGGACTGACGATGATCTGTCCGTCCCCACTGACCAGAAAGGCATAACCCAGCCCGCCGAATTCGACCGAGTTGATGATCTTGACCAGTGTGTCGAGGCTCAGATCGCCGCCGACGACACCCGTAACCTGGCCTGCGGCCTTGACCGGGCTGGCGATCGTTACCACCAGACCACCCACGGAAGCCAGATAAGGCGCGCTGAGAATGGTCTTGCCTGCGTCGACGGTGGACTTGTACCAGGGCCGCTGGCGAGGGTCGTAGCCCGCCGGCATATCCACATTGGGTCGCTGGGTAAACGCGCCTTTGCTGTCACCGACATAGGTGAACTGAAAGGTCGATACCAGCGCAGACTGCGACACCAGCCCGCCGAGGTCGGAATTGACGCCCTGAAAGGCTACGTTCTGGGTGAGGTTTTCCAGCACCAGAATGCGCCCGCTCAGCCAGTTCTGGACGCTGCTGGCAGTCAACTGACCTGCCTGAGCGACAGAGGACTCAAGGTTCTGGTTGATCGTCTTGCGTTGCAGGTAATCGTTGTACAAGGTGAACAAGGCGAATGCCAGCACCACCACACCGGCCGCGGCCAGCAGAATCTTATGACGAAACTTCAAATTCATGACAAGGCATCTCAACAGGACTGCTGGAAGCAGGTTCGGATGCCAGAGCAACTTGCGACATAAAAAATGTCATGCCCTGCACACACAATGAACCTGCAACGGATAGGGTTTTAATCTCGCAAACACAGCCGACAGTGTGCCGTCTCACAGGAAATGCGGCGCTCTGTTTGAATGACTTCGGCGGTGCTTTATAACGGTGTGCAGGCGCAAATGATATGCCTGGGAAAAAATATCCGGGGCGTCGCGGAACTTTCTTTATTTTTTATTTTAGCTTGGC
Source organism: Pseudomonas sp. PvP027 (assembly GCF_017833005.1). Taxonomy (NCBI): domain Bacteria; kingdom Pseudomonadati; phylum Pseudomonadota; class Gammaproteobacteria; order Pseudomonadales; family Pseudomonadaceae; genus Pseudomonas; species Pseudomonas sp. PvP027. The sequence continues at coordinate 2,304,016 of NZ_JAFIBK010000001.1, forward strand.
CAGTCCCTGCCGATAGCGTCTGTATACCTAAACCCACCCCTGACCTGTAAGCCATACTTTTCAGGGATAAGACCGTTTCAATGGCAGTTGTTGGAGAATTCAATGAGTAGCTGGTTTGCAAACATCAGCGTGAATATGAAACTTGCCCTTGGCTTCGGTCTGGTACTTGTTTTTACAGCCATTCTTGCACTGACTGGCTGGACCAGCATGGGCGGACTGATCAAGCGCAGCAACTGGATGAGTGACATTACGTCACTCAATGCACAGTTGACCAAACTGCGCGTGACACGCCTGCAATATATGGTGGCCGACGGCGACGAGAAGGTCGCTGAAACCGTGCAGGTTTCTCTGGACAGCTTCAAGGCCTACCAGGAAAAACTGCAGGCCTCGTTCAAAAGTCCCGAAAACGTGAAAATGCTCGAGCAGTTGGGCGTCGTGATCGCTGACTACCAGAAGTCCCTCAACAACATGCGCAGTGGCTACAGGTCCAGCACCGCTGCTCGTGATGAACTGACGACTCACGCGAGCAAAAGCCTCGCGGTGTTCGAGCAGCTTGTGACTGAAGTCAGAAACATGGACCCGGCTGACGCCAACCGCTTCGAGCAGTACCGGCTCGTCACCGATGCCAAAGATGACTTGAGACTCGCGCGCTATGAAGTGCGCGGCTACACCACCAATGCCACGCCCGAGACCGAGCAGGCAGCTGTCTCGAAACTGGATGCGGCCATCAAGGATCTGGACGCGCTCAAGGCGACCTTCAGCGGCACTCAGGCCGATCAGCTCAGGCAGCTGGAAACCTCATTGATGGCGTACCGCACGACCTTGCAAAACTTCAAGGCCGCCACAGGCACGATTGTCCAGGCGCGTAAGGAAATGACCACGCAAGGGCAGGATATCGTCAAGATCAGCGAGGACATGTACAAGCTGCAACTGGATCGCCGCGATCAGGAAAGCGCACAGGCGCGTACCACTCAGATCGTCTGCACATTGCTGGCTATCATTCTGGGCATCATCGCCGCAGTGATCATCACCCGGCAGATTACCCGTCCGCTGCAGGAAACCCTGGCGGTGGTCGACCGTATTGCATCCGGTGACCTGACCCAGACTCTGGCCGTGACGCGCCGTGATGAACTGGGTGTTCTTCAGCAAGGCATTCAACGCATGGGCAGCACCCTGCGCGAGCTGATTGGCGGTATTCGCGACAGCGTCGTACAGATCGCCAGTGCCGCGGAAGAGCTGTCAGCAGTTACCGAACAGACCAGCGCCGGCGTCAACAGCCAGAAAGTCGAAACCGATCAGGTCGCCACCGCCATGCACGAGATGTCGGCGACGGTTGCGGAAGTGGCGCGTAACGCCGAACAGGCCTCGCAGGCCGCGTCCAACGCCGACCGCGAAGCGCGTGACGGTGACAAGGTGGTGGGTGAAGCGATCGCCCAGATCGAGCGTCTGGCCAACGAAGTGGGTCGTTCCGCCGATGCCATGACTCAGCTGGAGCAGGAAAGCGACAAGATCGGCAAGGTCATGGACGTCATCAAGGCAGTGGCCGAACAGACCAACCTGCTGGCGCTCAACGCTGCTATCGAAGCGGCTCGTGCGGGTGAAGCCGGGCGTGGTTTTGCGGTGGTCGCCGACGAAGTCCGCGGCTTGGCCCAACGTACGCAGCAATCCACCGTGGAGATCGAAACACTGGTCGCTGCGCTGCAAAGCGGTACGCGCCAGGTGTCCAGCATCATGCTCAACAGCCGTGAACTGACTGTCAGCAGCGTGACCCTCAGCCGTAAGGCTGGCACGTCGTTGGGCAGCATCACACAAACGGTGTCAAGCATTCAGGCGATGAACCAGCAGATTGCTGCCGCCGCTGAAGAGCAAAGCGCGGTCGCTGAAGAAATCAGCCGCAGCATCGTCAATGTGCGCGATGTGTCCGAGCAGACCGCTTCGGCCAGCGAAGAGACCGCTGCGTCCAGCGTCGAACTGGCGCGCCTGGGCGGGCAGTTGCAGACGATGGTCAGCCACTTCCGGATCTGATCACCCGGCGTTGACATCAAGCCCGGTCTTTACCGGGCTTGATTGTTTCTGCGTGAACGTCACGCCTGGGGCGGCTGCCCGTTGGAAGCCGACAGGCCACCGTCCACCGGCAGGTTGACGCCGGTCACGAAGCGCGCGTCATCGCTGGCCAGAAAGGCAATCACGTCGCCGACGTCTTCGGCTTCGCCCGGGCGCCCCAAAGGGATGCGCTCCATGAATTTGGCCATCAATGCTTTGTCACCCAGCATGTCTTCGGTCAGCTCGCTGCGGGTCAGTGAGGGGCAGACGGCATTCACGCGTACGCCGTCAGCACCATGGTCCATGGCCAGCGAACGGGTGAAGTTGGTGATGGCGCCCTTGGCCGCGTTATAGAAGCTCATGCCCCAGTCGCCGCCAAGGCCGGACACCGACGAGACATTGATGATGTTGCCTTTACTGGCGATCAGTGCCGGCATGGCGGTGCGGGTGCAATAGAACACACCGTCCAGGTCCACGGACATCAGCTCTTTCCAGTCTTCTATGCCCAGCTCGGTCACTTTGCCGGACTTGACGATGCCGGCATTGTTGACCAGCACATCCAGACGCCCGAAGCGGGTCGCGACTTCCTTGAACAGCGCTTCCACGTCGCTCGGGTCGGCCACATCCGTGGCTCTGATCAAGTGCCCTTCGCCTTTCAGTTGTGCGGCCACTTTGGCCAGCTTGTCGCGATTGCGCCCGACCAGTACGACGCTTGCGCCTTCCTCGGCAAAACGTTTGGCGGTCGCTTCGCCGATTCCGGAACCGGCACCTGTGACGACGATGACTTTTTGGGTGAAACGATTCATTCGGCAGTCTCCAAAAAATGAACGGGATTACCGGGTGGACTGCACACACGCCCGCAGCGTTCACTCGCATTTAATTTTGCTTACAGGGGCACTGCAAATGACCGGTGAATCGTTAAACCTCGACCATGGGTGCGTTGACAACGCGGCAGCGGTCTGCAAATAATCCTCATAGTTGTACGACAACCTATAACGCCAAAAAATAAAAACAACACCGAGGCCTTTCCATCATGAACACTCATACCGCGCCCGCCCGCTCGATCAGCAAGGGCTCAATCATCGACGCCTTGATCAGTGACACCTCGTTTATTGAAAACCCGCACTACCAGACACCCTTCTCGATTCACAACATTCGCTGAAACACAGCGAACGGTACTCGGCCGCCTGCAGGTCGAGGCCATGCCTGGCGACAGGCATCACGTAATCCTCGAAGGTGTCGGCCGCCGCTTGCGCGCGGCCAGGAAAGGGGACGGTTTCACTAAACAAGGGAGCACAACAATAATGACATCTCACACTACCCGCTCACGCATCCTGCTGGGCGTCGGCGGCATGACGCTGATTTTCCCGATGCTCGGCATGGCCGAGGGTTTCGTCGACGACACCAAAGCCACGCTCACCCTGCGTAATGCCTACTTCAACCGCAACTTCACCAACCCGGCTTTCCCGAACAGTGCGGCGCCGCAGAACAAGGCCGAAGAGTGGACGCAAAGCTTCATTCTCGACGCCAAGTCGGGCTTCACTCAGGGCGTGGTGGGTTTCGGGGTTGACGTGCTGGGCCTGTATTCGCTCAAGCTCGATGGCGGTAAGGGCACGGGCGGCACCCAGTTGCTGCCGATCCACAGCGACGGTCGTCCGGCCGATGATTTCGGGCGTCTGGGCGTGGCAGGCAAGGCGCGGATTTCCAAGACCGAACTGAAGGTCGGCGAGTGGATGCCGGTGCTGCCGATCCTGCGCTCCGATGACGGTCGTTCGTTGCCGCAGACGTTTCGCGGTGGCCAGGTCACCTCCAAGGAGATCGACGGCCTGACGCTGTATGGCGGGCAGTTCCGCGGTAACAGCCCGCGCAACGATGCGAGCATGGAAGACATGTCGCTGAACGGGCGAGGCGCATTCACCTCGGACCGCTTCAACTTCGGCGGCGGTGAGTATGTCTTCAACGACAAGCGCACTCAGGTAGGCGTCTGGTACTCGGAGCTGCAGGACATCTATCAGCAGCAATTCTTCAACCTGCTGCACAGCCAGCCGCTCGGCGACTGGACCCTGGGCGCGAACCTGGGTTATTTCATCGGCAAGGAAGACGGCAACAAACTGGCCGGTGACCTGGACAACAAGACGGCCTATGCGCTGCTCTCGGCCCGCTATGGTGGCAGCACCTTCTATGTCGGCCTGCAAAAGCTGACTGGCGATACGGCGTGGATGCGCGTCAACGGCACCAGTGGCGGTACGTTGGCCAACGACAGTTACAACTCCAGCTACGACAACGCCAAAGAGAAATCCTGGCAGCTGCGCCACGACTACAACTTTGCGACGCTGGGCGTGCCCGGCCTGACCCTGATGAATCGCTACATCAACGGCGACAATGTGCACACCGGCAACATCACCGACGGCAAGGAATGGGGTCGGGAGTCTGAGCTGGCCTACACCGTACAGAGCGGTGCGCTGAAGAATCTGAACGTCAAATGGCGCAACTCCAGCCTGCGTCGTGATTTCAGTGCCAACGAATTCGACGAGAATCGCGTGTTCGTCAGCTACCCTATTTCGTTGCTCTGAAACCGCTGGCAGAGCCTGTCGGCAACGGCAGGTTTTGCCTTGTTACAAATGTATCCGGCCAAGCGCGTGGACAGGCCGTTTTTAGACCTTGGCCGCGTTGACAATCAACGTATGCGGTGCCGATAATCCGGCAAGTCATACGACAACAGATGACAAAAATAACAATCGGGACTTCTCTCATGGCATCGGCTCATACCACTCAAACTCCCTTCAATCGCCTCCTGCTGACCGGCGCGGCAGGTGGCCTGGGCAAGGTATTGCGCGAAACACTGCGCCCTTACACAAAAGTGCTGCGGCTCTCCGACATTGCCGAGATGGCACCCGCCACCAACGACCGTGAAGAAGTGCACGTCTGCGATCTGGCCAACAAGGACGCCGTACACCAACTGGTCGAAGGCGTCGACGCGATCGTGCATTTCGGCGGTGTATCGGTCGAGCGACCGTTCGAAGAAATCCTCGGCGCCAATATCTGCGGTGTGTTCCACATCTACGAAGCCGCCCGCCGGCACGGCGTAAAACGCGTGATCTTCGCCAGTTCCAACCACGTGATCGGTTTCTACAAGCAGAGCGAAACCATCGACGCGCACTCCCCTCGCCGCCCGGACAGCTACTACGGTCTGTCCAAGTCCTACGGCGAAGACATGGCCAGCTTCTACTTCGATCGCTACGGCATCGAAACCGTGAGCATCCGCATCGGCTCGTCGTTTGCCGAACCGCAAAACCGCCGAATGATGAGCACCTGGCTGAGCTTTGCCGACCTGACCCAGTTGATCGAACGCTCTCTGTACACGCCAGACGTGGGCCATACCGTGGTCTACGGCGTCTCGGACAACAAGACCGTCTGGTGGGACAACCGCCTGGCCAGCAAACTGGATTACACCCCGAAAGACAGCTCGGAAGTGTTCCGCGAGAAGGTCGAAGCCCAGCCGCTGCCGGCAGCCGATGACCCGGCAATGCTCTACCAGGGCGGTGCCTTTGTCGCTTCAGGACCGTTCGGCGACCAATAAGCAGCGCTTTCCTCTCGCAACACTCTGGAGACACGAACTGCCATGGATGCCGAACTGATTGTCGATGCACAGAACGCCACCGGCGAAAGCCCGGTCTGGAGCGTGCGTGATCAAGCGTTGTACTGGGTGGATATTCCCAAGGGCGAGTTGCATCGCTGGGACTTCAATCAGGACAGCACGCGCAGCTGGAAGGCGCCGCAGATGCTGGCCTGTATCGCCGCTGACAGCCGGGGTGGCTGGGTTGCAGGGATGGAGAACGGAATCTTTCATTTGCAGCCCTGCGAAGACGGCAGCCTGATCAGCACGCTTCTGGCCAGCGTCGAACACGCGCAGACAGGCATGCGCTTCAATGACGGCCGATGCGACCGACAGGGTCGGTTCTGGGCGGGCACCATGTTCATGGACATGGCTGCCGGTGCGAGGGTGGGTGCGCTGTATCGCTACAGCCCAGGCCAGACGACACTGGACGCTCAGCTCGAAGACTTCATCGTTCCCAATGGCCTGGCGTTCAGCCCCGACGGCAAGGTCATGTACCTGTCCGACTCGCACCCCAGCGTGCAGAAGATCTGGGCTTTCGATTACGACACCGACAGCGGCACGCCGCACAATCGCCGCCTGTTTGTCGACATGAACCATCACCTGGGCCGCCCTGACGGTGCGGCGATCGACACCGACGGCTGCTACTGGATCTGCGGTAACGACGCAGGCCTGGTTCACCGCTTCACCCCCACCGGCAAACTCGACCGCTCGCTGGTCGTGCCGGTGAAAAAGCCAGCCATGTGTGCCTTTGGCGGCCCCAATCTGGACACCCTGTTCGTGACGTCCATTCGCCCGGGTGGCGATCTCGGCGATCAGCCGCTGGCTGGTGGCGTGTTCGCACTGCGACCTGGCGTCAAAGGCCTGGAGGAACCCACGTTTCAGGGCTGACAGCGCCCTACCGAAAATCCCGTAGCTCGACCAAAAATAACAAAATCGGAGATATCCATGGATTTCAAACGCACGCTTCTCATCGCTGCACTTCCGCTGGCCTTCTGTGTGTCGGGCATGGCCCACGCCGAGGTCAAAATCAAGTTCGCCGAAGTTCACCCGGCAGGCTATGCGCCGGTCGTGGCAGAGCAGAACATGGGCAATAAACTCCAAGAACAGTCCAAAGGCGAGATCAGTTTCAAGATGTACGCGGGCGGCGTGCTCGGCTCCGAGAAGGAGGTCGTCGAGCAGGTCCAGAGCGGTGCCGTGCAGATGACCCGCGTCAGCCTCGGCATCGTCGGCCCGGTGGTGCCGGACGTCAACGTCTTCAACCTGCCGTTCGTATTCCGTGATCAGGCGCATATGCGCACCATCATCGATGGCGAGATCGGTCAGGAAATCCTCGACAAGATCACCAATTCGCAATTCAACATGGTCGCCCTGGCCTGGATGGATGGCGGCACCCGCAACCTGTACACCAAGAAACCGGTACGGCAGATTTCCGACCTCAAAGGCATGAAAATCCGTGTCCAGGGCAATCCGGTGTTCATCGAAACCATCAACGACATGGGCGGCAACGGCATCGCCATGGCCACCGGCGAGATCTTCAGCGCCCTGCAGACCGGCGTCATCGATGGTGCGGAAAACAACCCGCCGACGTATTTCCAGCATAACCACTACCAGAACGCCAAGTTCTTCACCATGACCGAACACCTGATCCTGCCCGAGCCCATCGTGATGTCGAAAACCACGTGGGAAAAGCTCAAGCCCGAGCAGCAGGCGCTGGTGAAAAAGCTCGCACGTGAAGCGCAGATGGAAGAGCGCGCGCTGTGGGACAAGTCGTCAGCCGATGCCGAGACCAAACTCAAGGCAGCAGGTGTGGAATTCATCACGCTGACGCCAGAGCAGAAGAAAGCCTTCTACGACGCCACCCAGCCGGTACGCGACAAGTTCGGTGCGCCTTACAAGGATCTGATCAGCCGCATCGAAGCGGTCCAGACCGATCCGACACTGGCCGCAAGTACCCCCAAAGCGGCCCAATAAGCCTGTCCCGATCAAGCAGCGGGAACGAGCACCAGCTCGTTCGCCGCCGCAGTGGTGAGCCTCATGAAAAATACGCTATTGCGCATCAACGACACGCTTTATCGGGTCTGCATCGGCATTGCCGGTCTGTCGGTGTTGATCATGACCCTGATCATTCCCTGGGGCATCTTTGCCCGCTACATCCTCGGCAGCGGTTCCAGCTGGCCTGAACCCACCGCCATCCTGCTGATGGTGGTGTTTACCTTCTTCGGCGCAGCGGCCAGTTACCGGGCCGGTGCGCACATGGCCGTATCGATGGCCGTCGACCGCATGCCGCTGCAGGTGCGCAGAGTCGCCAGCGTGGTGGTGCAGGTGCTGATGGCGATCGTCGCCCTGTTCATGATCTTCAAGGGCTTCAAGCTGTGCGCCACCACCTGGAATCAGTTCGTCGGCGAACTGCCGTTTCTGCGCGTCGGCATCTCTTATCTGCCGATCCCCATCGGCGGCCTTGTGACCCTGGTATTCGTCCTGGAAAGGCTGTTGCTGGGTGACCAGAGTCATCGCGCGGTCATGCGGTTCGACGTCATTGAAGAAAGCGAAGGTGCCGCATAAATGGACGCTTTTATACTGTTGGGCAGCTTTATCGCGCTGATCCTGATCGGCATGCCGGTGGCCTACGCGCTGGGCCTTTCAGCCCTGATCGGCGCCTGGTGGATCGACATTCCGGCCGATGCACTGATGATCCAGATCGCGGGCGGGGTGAACAAATTCTCGCTGTTGGCGATTCCGTTCTTCGTGCTGGCCGGAGCAATCATGGCCGAAGGCGGCATGTCGCGACGCCTGGTCGCGTTTGCCGCAGTGCTGGTGGGCTTCGTGCGTGGCGGCCTGTCGCTGGTCAACATCGTGGCCTCGACCTTCTTCGGCGCCATTTCAGGTTCCTCGGTGGCCGACACGGCCTCAGTGGGCTCGGTGCTGATCCCGGAAATGGAACGCAACGGCTACCCGCGGGACTTCTCGACGGCAGTGACCGTCAGCGGCTCGGTGCAGGCGCTGCTGACACCGCCCAGCCACAACTCGGTGCTTTATTCGCTGGCAGCAGGCGGCACGGTGTCGATCGCGTCGCTGTTCATGGCCGGGATCTTGCCGGGGCTGCTGCTCAGCGCAGTGATGATGGGCCTGTGCATGATCTTCGCGCGCAAGCGCAATTACCCCAAGGGTGAAGTGATTCCGCTGCGTCAGGCACTGAAAATCGCCGGTGAAGCGCTGTGGGGGATGATGGCCATGGTGATTATTCTCGGCGGCATTCTGTCGGGGATTTTCACTGCCACCGAGTCGGCAGCCATTGCCGTGCTCTGGGCGTTCTTCGTCACCATGTTCATCTACCGCGACTACAAATGGCGCGATCTGCCGAAACTGATGCACCGGGCGGCACGCACCATTTCCATCGTGATGATCCTGATCGGTTTTGCCGCCAGCTTCGGTTACATCCTGACGCTGATGGAAATCCCGATGAAAATCACCACAGCGTTCCTGACCCTGTCGGACAACCGCTACGTGATCCTGATGTGCATCAACGTGATGTTGCTGCTGCTCGGCACGGTCATGGACATGGCGCCGCTGATTCTGATCCTGACCCCGATTCTGTTGCCGGTCATCGTCGGTGTCGGTATCGATCCTGTGCACTTCGGCATGATCATGCTGGTCAATCTGGGGATCGGGCTGATTACCCCGCCGGTGGGCGCAGTGCTGTTCGTCGGTGCCGCCGTGGGTAAGGTCACCATCGAAGCGACGGTAAAAGCACTGGTGCCGTTCTACGTCGCGCTGTTCCTGGTGCTGATGCTGGTGACCTACATTCCTGCCATCTCGCTGTGGCTGCCGAGCGTCGTGCTCTAAAGTCTCCAGTTGCAAGGCTGCCGGAGCGCTTGAAAGCGCTCCGGCATGCACCTCTGTTGTCCAGCCAAGGAGGCTGGTTGCGTATGTCTGCCCCTGCCCTGTTTCCCCGCCACATTGCCGTGCTGATCCTGGCGCTGCTGGCCTGTTCGTTTGCCGGCAACCACATCGCGGCACGCATTGCCTTCGATCATGACACCGGCCTGCTGCTGGCCATACTCTGTCGTTCCGGCGTCACCTTGCTGGTGCTGGTCAGCCTGGTGCTCTGGCAGCGTGAAAGGCTCAGTCTGCCTGCCAGTACCTGGCGCTGGCAGTTGCTTCTGGGACTGCTTATCGCCACTCAGAGCTTTTGCATCTACTCGGCGGTGGCGCGTATTCCGGTGGCCCTGGCATTGCTGGTGGTCAATGTCTCGCCGATCCTGCTGGCGTTGCTGACCTGGGCGCTGGGCGGCGCCCGGCCAACCCGGCGCGCAGCAGGCCTGATGGGCCTGATTCTGTTTGGCCTGACGCTGGCGCTGGACGTGCCGCAGCGCCTGTCGAATCCCGGCAGCAGCGAGCCGCAATGGCTGGAGGGCGTTGCCTACGCGTCGACCGCTGCGGTGGTGTTCGCCTTTGCGCTGTGGATTACCGATAACAAACTGGCGGGCATGCGCGGCAGCGTGCGCAGCATGCTGACCATGGCCGTGGTGTTTGTCGTCGCGGCCATCGCCGGCAGCAGCGGCGTGCTGCCCGGTGGCGTGGGTCTGCCGACGAGCTCTGTCGGCTGGACCGCACTGGCCAGTCTGGTGGTCTTGTACGGTCTGGGCTTCTCGCTGCTGTTCATCTGCATGGCACGGCTGGACATCGCCCGCAACGCGCCGGTGATGAACATCGAGCCGGTAGCCAGCCTGCTGTTTGGCTGGCTGATTCTCGATCAATTACTCAGCAGCGGTCAGGTGGTCGGCGGGCTGATCGTGGTCAGCGGCATCGTGCTGCTGACCTGGCGGCGCGCCCAGTCGCCTGACTCTCAATCATCCAGGAAGGCTTTGAAGCATGCCCGCGAACGTACTGATCCTTGAAGATGGCCTGACCCGCCTGACACTGGCTCCCGATATCGGCGGCAGTATCGTCAACTGGAGTGTCCTGGCCAGCGGGCAACACCTGCTGCGCCCGAGCGACGAACAGGCTCTGGCGGCCGGGACACCCCGTCGGCTGGCCTGCTACCCGCTGGCGCCGTGGTCGAACCGGATCGGCAACGGCGGTTTTGACACAGCGGACGGCTGGCTGGCCCTGGAGCCAAACAGTGCCAACGACCCGTTGCCGATCCATGGCAGCGCCTGGCAGCAGGCATGGACCGTCATCGAGCAGAGCGCTGAGCAGGTCTGCCTGCAACTCGACAGCCAGACGCCGTTCGCCTACCGCGCGCAGCTGCGCTACACCCTGCACGACGGCACGCTGAGCATCGAACTGAGCACCACCCATCAGGATAGCCGCGCGGTCTGGCACGGACTGGGCCTGCACCCGTACTTGCCGCGCACCGCCCACACTCGCCTGCAGGCCAAGGCCGCGCAGGTCTGGCTGTGCGACAAAGCCGGTTTGCCCAGCGCCTTGCAGGACCTGCCCGCCGAGTGGGACTTCCGGCACGGCAGCGCCCTGCCCGACACACGTCTGGACAACGGTTTCACCGGCTGGGATGGCCAGAGCATCATCAGCCAGCCGGACCTGGGCTATGAACTGCACTGCCAGGCCACCGGCAGCGAATACTTTCTGGTGTTCTGCCCACCGGGCCTGGACTTCTTTTGCTTCGAACCGGTCAGCCATCCGGTCAACGCGCATCATTTGCCAGGACGGCCAGGATTGAGGCTGTTGCGGCAGGGAGAGTCAGCGACTTTGAGGTTCAGTCTTCGCTACAAAGAGCTGAAGCGGCAGGCATGAATACGTCTCTCGGTCATTCATCGAGGGGCCATCATCAACGCTGAACGACCGCTGCCGCCTATCTTGATGCACTGTGATCCACTCCCCACCCCGTTACGTAACACCTATGCGTCGCGAACCAAACCCACACAATGGTGATCAGAAGGTGGATCATGCGCATAACTGCCAGTCTCAGGACCTTCTGTCACTTGTCCCCCTCTCACAGCGAATCGACAATCACACGACTTTGGATCGATGAAGTCACCGCCGTGGCCCGCCAGAGGGACCGCGACAGCTTTATGCGCATTTACGATCACTTCGCTCCGCGCTTGTTGCGCTACCTCACCGGGCTGAATGTGCCAGAAGGTCAGGCCGAAGAGTTGGTGCAGGAAGTGCTGCTCAAACTGTGGCACAAGGCTGACTCGTTCGACCCGGCCAAGGCCAGCCTGGGGACGTGGTTGTTTCGCATCGCACGCAATCTTTACATCGACAGTGTGCGCAAGGACCGTGGCTGGGTGCAGGTGCAGAACTCGCTGGAACAACTCGAGCGCCTGGAGGCTCCGGTAGATCGAACACTCGACTACAGCCAGCGCCAGGAGCAACAACTGAACAGCGCCATCCAGAACCTGCCCGCCGATCAGGCCCGAGTGTTGCGAATGTCGTATTTCGAAGCGCTCAGCCACCGGGAGATTTCCGAACGCCTTGGTATGCCGCTCGGCACGGTGAAGTCCTGCCTGCGCCTGGCGTTTCAAAAATTGCGCTCGCGGATAGAGGAATAATGATGGGCCCACAACATCATCCGGACGACGCCACGCTGGTCAGCTATGCCGCAGGAGCGCTGTCGCAGGTCATCTCGTTGGTCACTGCCGCGCACCTGGAGCGCTGCGCCGAGTGCCGGGCGCGGCTCAGGCAGGCCGAAGCGATTGGCGGTGTGTTGATGCAGCAGCACACCAGCAGTGTGGTGCCACTCAAGGGCAGATCGGCCATTCTGGCGCGGCTGAACGAGCAGCAAGCTGGACTTGTGCCTGCCCTGCATGCGATGCCGGCGGCCAATCAGGACCCGGACCTTATGCCCGCCTGCATGCAGGCGCATTTTGGTCGACACCTGAGCACATTGAAATGGAAGACGCTGGTTCCCGGCGTACAGCGTGTACGCGCTGAAGGTATCGAACAGGGCAACCTGATGCTGCTGAAAATCGCCCCAGGCGTGAGCATGCCGGTCCACAGCCACGAAAGCGGCGAGATGACCATGGTCCTCAAGGGCGCGTATTACGACGTACAGGGAGAGTTCGGACTCAACGATGTGGCCGATCTGGACAGTCATATCCAGCACCAGCCCATCGCCTACCCTGACCGGGAATGCATTTGCGTGCTGGCCACTGAATCGAAGCTGCGTTTCAATGGGCTGCTGGCGCGGATGATGCAGCCGTTTTTCGGGATTTGAAAAACGGCCGCTGCGCCTGCGGTCAGCGCTGGACGGTTACACCCAATGAAGCCAGCGCATCCCAGTACCCAGGGTAGGTCTTGCCGACGCAATCAGGGTCGAGGATGCGGATACCGGCGATCTTCAGGCCCGCCAGCGCAAAGCACATGGCGATACGATGGTCGGAGTGAGTATCGATCAATGCATCGACCGTAGTGCCTGCCAGCGCCGGGTTGGCCTTGACGATCAGGTCGTCACCCTCTTCGACCGCCAGACCGGGTGCGATGGCACACAGGCCGTGGGACAGCGCCGAGATACGGTCGCACTCCTTGACCCGCAGGTTGGCGATGCCGACAAAGCGTACCGGCTGACGATTGAAGGCGGCCAGTACGGCCAGGGTCGGAATAGCATCCTGCATCTGCGAGCCGTCGATCACGGCCGGCATGTCCGGGAAGCTGGCGATGATCTGGCTGGCCAGCGCATCAGGCTGAGTGAATGCATCGCTGGCCACGCCGAGGTCGATAGTGCCCTTGGTCAGGGCTTGCGCAGCCCACAGATAAGTGGCCGCCGAGGCATCCGGCTCGATGTGGAAATCCGTAGCACGATAACCGGTAGCCGAGACTTTCCAGGCGGCGTCGCCGATGGCCTGAACCTCGGCGCCGAACGCCTGCATGGCCGCCAGCGTGAGGTCGAGATAGCCACGCGCGCCAATCTCGCTGCCGGTCAGTGCAACCTCCACAGGCCCCTTGCCACAGGCACCGGCCATCAGCAGTGCCGACACATACTGGCTGGACAGGTTGCCGTCGATTTCGATACGACCGGCCTCAAGACCGCCCTTGCCCTTGATCGCCACCGGCGGGCAACCACTGGGGGCGCTGACCTCCACGCCCATGCGCTGCAAGGCATCGACAAGCGGGCCGATCGGGCGCTTGCGCATGTATTCGTCGCCATCCACCACGAAGTCGCCTTCGAAGTTGGCCAGTGCAGCGGTCAGAAAGCGTGTCGCAGTCCCGGCATTGCCGAGGAACAGCGCCTGCTGTGGCGCCTGCCAATGCCCGCTGCTGGTGACCACAAAGGTGCTGTCATCCGGCTCGTCGACCTGCACGCCCATCAGACGCAAGGCTTCGGACATCACGCGCGTGTCGTCACTCTTCAGCGCGCCGGTCAGGCGGCTGGTGCCTTTGGCGAGCCCGGCCAGCAACAATGCACGGTTGGTGATCGACTTGGAGCCCGGCGGGCTGACACGCCCGACCAGCGGGCGCTCGACAGGCAAAACAGTGAGGGTGGCTTGAGGTCGCATGATGTCCCTGAGCGTCAGCGGAAAAATCGCGATCCTAGCACGAGCGGGATCAAGCCCGCAGTGCAGGTTTCATTCATCGCCACGCCAGGGGAAGGGTCAGCTTTTCACTGAACCCGACAGTTGCTGCAGCTTGTCGTTGGCCGCCAGCAACTGATTGCGGTTGGCCGCGACGTCGGTGACGTCATAGATCACCAGACACACATGGCTGATCGCCCCGGTGGTCGAACGCAGCGGGAACAGTGTGGTGTTCTGATACATGAACTCCTCCTGCCCGGTAATCGGCTGATAGTTCTTGAAGCGCACCAGATACGGCCGCTGCTCCCAGATGGTGAACGCCGGTGTGCCGAGAGTCACGACGTTATCGATTTTCTTGCTGAACCACTTCGCGTTGACCTCCGGAAAAATCTCGAAAAAGGTCTTGTCGACTGCCACGTAGGGCACTACGCCAGAGCGGTTTTCCATGAAGGTATTCCAGACCGTCACGCGATAGTTCAGGTCCAGCACCACGATGCCTACGTCAATGTTCTGCGTGACGGCCAGCAACCAATGAAGCTCGTTGATTTCAATAGCGTTGCTCATGGGTCAGCTCATCATGTAGGCGAGTTTTTTGGTAAGCAGCTCGACCGAATCTTCGGTGAACAGCATCAGCAGATCGAAATGCAGATTGTGGCCTTCCACGCTGTAACTGATTTCGACCGCCAGGGTCTTTTTCCAGCGCTGTTGATTGATGCGGATAAGCTCGTCGATGCCGCCCTGCGCACCCAGCAACTGGGGATGGCCCTGCGAAAAGGCGATGTCGATCTGTTCGGCAATGCCGCTCAGGCAGGCACCGATCAGGATCGTGGACAGATCGAGCAGCATCTCCATGTCGGAACTGTCGGAGTGATCGCCGCCCATCAGCTGCGAGATTCCGGAGATTTCCGAATCATGAAAAATCAGCAGCGCCTCACCAGAGATACCGCCACCGATATAGCCTTGACACACTGCGGTCAGACGCTGGTCACTGTGCGCATCGGCCAGCGCCATGTGCAACTCGCCGACTTCAAGCATGTTGACGTTGGGCACCGGCAACTGCACGAACACACCCAGTACCTTGGCCAGCAACGCCGCTGCACGGCCCATGGCGACGTTGATGGTTTCGCGGAAAGCATCCTGAAAGCTGATCACCCCGCCCTTGTTGTTGAGCGCTGGCAGTGCAACTGGCGACGCCGCAGGCTTGCCCAGCAGGCCAAGGCGCTCGAGTGTGCTTTTGAGTTCGTCCGGGTCGGCAGGTTTTTTCAGAAACGCCAGCGCGCCCAGCTCCATGACCCGACGTACGGCTTCGTCCTGCACGTCGCCCGACACCACAATCACCTTGGCGTCGAGGTTTTCGGCACGAATCGCCGTCAGCGTCTGGTAACCGTCCATCACCGGCATGGTCAGGTCGAGCAGGACCACCTGGCCCTGACCTTTACGAATCGCTTCCAGGCCTTCCTGCCCCTGGGTGGCCAGCGTGACCGACACATCCCAGTCTTCAGGTAGCGCGCGCAACAGCTGCTTTCGCGCCATGTTCGAGTCATCGCATATCAATAGCGCAAGCGTGGACATCGTGTGGTTCTCACTGCAGGAAAATCAGGCTGACCACGGCGGGCAGCACGTATACGTTTGACGGCACCATCGGAAGCGACTGACGTCGAGCCTATAACGCGAGATCAGTAACATTCAAACTAAACCTATAGCCTAAGTCGGTGATTTTTGAAGTTTCTGTAGTTTTATTCGCTATTGATTGCTGTAAATCACTATCGCGATGTCTGAAACCTGCCTATTATCAATTGATAGATTTAATAGCAATCACTCGATAGACAGGTGTGCCATGTCCTTGCCCATCAGCGACTACCATCCGGCCCTGCCCCGGCAGGACGATTTCTGGCAACACTTGGGTATCCCCGCACGCGGCGCGCGGCTGTACTCGGCGCTGCATGACGGCTTGCCGTATGAAGTCTTCGAGCGTCTGGCACATTACACAGACCTGAACCGCTCGACCCTGGCCGAGCATCTGGGCATCGCTCCGGCGACCTTGCAGCGACGTCTCAAGGTACGCCGCTTCAATGCCGAGGAAAGCGATCGGCTGTTCCGCCTGGCAGCGGTTTACAAGGCGGCGCTGGACCTGTTCGAAAACGACGCCGAAGCGACTCGTCTGTGGCTGGCCAATCCGGTCTACGGGCTGGGCAATCGCAGGCCGCTGGAAATGCTCGCGACCTCGGCGGAGGCTCAGGCAGTACTCGACCTGATCGGCCGCCTGGAGCACGGAGTCGTGGCGTGATAGCGGTCTATCGACTGGTCAAGCGCAAATGGCTGGCACAGGCCTTCGACGGCGAAGGCGCCAAGCTCTACGGCGGACGCTGGAACAGCAAGGGCAACGCCTGCGTGTACTGCGCGGGCAGCGAGTCACTGGCCCTGCTGGAAGTGCTGGTGCACCTGAACAACGCCACTGTGGCTCAGCACTACACGATGCTTGAACTGCAGATTGCCGAAGAGCACGTCCTCAATGCGCGCCCGGACACCCTGCCCCGCGACTGGCGCGAAGAGCCCGCGCCACCGGCAACCGCCTCGTTCGGCGACGACTGGCTGGCCTCCACTCAGAGCCTGGCACTGGCAGTGCCCAGCGTGATCATCCCGCGCGAGTCCAACTACCTGCTCAACGTCCAGCACCCGGAATTCAGGGCCGTTGTGGCGACGGCGAAAGAGCTGGAGTTTGTGGTTGATCCGCGTTTGGGGTGAGCTGGTTAAAGGTCAGTCCACTGCCTGCCCCACGTGTTATCACTCATCCAGATAAGCTTGAAGGCAGCCTCAAAGTCCTGTCCATCGTAGAAAATACCCAGGATTGATACCTGCGCGGCATCCACAGCGAAGGCTATTACGGCACGCTTGCGATAATGAGTAATACGAAGCCCGGGACGTATATCCAACCGATGGCTCTGGCGGCGCTGTTGGCAGCACTCTCGCCCCATTGCATTTCGCTATCTCAGGCGTATTTGGAAGGAAAACGGGAATATTAAGAAGATAGCTACCTGTCCATGAAGCAGGACGGTAGCTATCGAGGTGAAGGGATTTCAGTTACTAGCGGCAGCCGAGGTTGTTGCAGGAACTGTTTCTGCGGACTGAGGCAACGGCATGCCTTTGGGCCACAACAGCCAGATATTGCCTTTCTGCTTCATGTCGCCAGCCAGCTTGCCCGCTTCATCGCCGGTCCCCCAGAACAGGTCGGCGCGTACTTCACCGGCAATCGCACCGCCCGTGTCCTGGGCAGCGACCGGACGCACCACGCTGCTGCCATCCGGCCGCGTCGTGGAGAGCCAGAGCAGACTGCCCAGCGGAATCACCTTGCGATCAATGGCCACGCTGTAGCCCGGAGTCAGCGGCACATTCAGCGAGCCGCGCGGGCCTTCGTTGCTGTCGGGATTACGGGCAAAAAACACGTAGCTGGGATTGCTCGCCAGCAGCTCGCTGATCCGCTCCGGATGCGCCTTGGCCCAGGCCGCGATGCTGCCCATGGTCACGTCTTCCTTCTTCAACTGTCCCTGCTCAACCAGCCAGCGACCAATCGCGCGATATGGACGACCGTTCTGATCGGCATAGCCCAGACGCAGCTGTGAGCCATCCTCCAGACTCACGCGCCCCGAACCCTGAATTTGCAGGAATTGCAGATCCATCGGGTCGGTCAGCCAGGCAATCACCGGCGCGTTCAAGCCTTGCGCACTGATCGTCGCGGCGTCGTCGTAAGGCTTGAGCACCCTCCCCTCAAGCCGACCGCGCAGACGCTTGCCTTTGAGCTCGGGGTAAATGCTGTCCAGATTGACCACGATCAGATCGTCAGGAATGCCGTACACCGGCACATTGGCCGTGGCAGTCTGGGTCAGGCTGCCCGGATAAACAGGCTCGTAATAGCCGGTGATCAAGCCATCGGCACTGCCCCCGTCGGCGCGCAGGCTATAGACCTGCAACTGCTCCTGCAAAAAGGTCCGGATCTGCGCAGCATCCGGCGCAGCCGCAAGACTCGCAGCCGCCGCACATGTCGGCCCCCACACTGCATCGGCTTTCAAACGGACACACGCGCTGCGCCACGAGGCAAAGCCGGCCTGTAAATCCGCGTCAGACACCGCCGGCAATGCGTCCCAGCCAGCCTGGCTATAAGTGGTATGCGGCGGCGCAGACGGCGTCACAGGCTTGTCGGACTTGTCACACGCGGTCAGCAACGCAGCCAGTGGCAAAACCAGCGCCAGGCCCCGCAACCATGGCTTGAAAGAGAGCATCATCAGTAGCACCAATCCTTTTACAGCCCGCAGCAGGCTGGTGGGTGAAAGGTGTCATTGTGGCTTAAGCGGGCAGAGGGGCCTAGGGGGTGTCTGCAAAGTCAGTCTGGACAATGTGGCGATGCGGCTTAAAGAGAAAGATGCAATCGAGCCAGTCAGCGCTCATGAGTGATACGCGCTGGGCCAGTGCTGCATGGACCCGACTTTGTACCTGATAACAGACAGGCTGCAGCCAGAGGGTCTTTCTAAAATACGTCAGTAGACTGCTGCCATGCTGAAAGCGTCTATGTACTCGCCATCTCGATAGGCAAACTTTCTGTGCGTGCCCTCGATGACAAAGCCATTCTTTTCATACAGTGCGATAGCAGGCTTGTTATCGACGAAAACAGTAAGCTCCAGGCGCTTTAAATTCATCCACCGACAGGCAGTGGCAGTGAGCTCTTTTAATAACGAGTCACCAATGCCCTGGCGATGATAACTGTCTGCAACCCCCATCCAGAAATCCGCTACGTGCTGCCTTCGCCCCTGAAAACGATAGAGCATGGCGCAGCCGACAACCATGCCATCCCGCTCGGCAACCAGCGACAGTCCGGAAGCGCTTCGACTTTCAACAAGCTTTTTTATGTCATTGCTCGACTGGTGCGGCATACGAAGCGTCCACCAACGGAATACCGGCTGTTCAAACATATCAGCCAGCGAAGACCAGTCACTGTCTGCCATGGCACGGACGATCAAGCTCATTTCAGAGTCCTCACCAAAGCTGTCCTGCCCTTTCGGCTACCCACCTGCCTGCTGTCAAGGCTGGCCCGGATGCGGTTCCGGATAGTCGCGATTGATGTCGACGGGCTTGGCGTACGGCCCGTCCCAAAGCTGCTCGTGCAGTTGGCCAATGCGTTTGGCCATCGAGCTGTCGTGCATCACCACTTCCAGATTGCGCGAGTTGTCGAGGTAGCCGCCCAGCCAGTTGCTGGTGCCTACCCAGGCAACCTGATCATCAATATCCATGGTCTTGCTGTGAATCACGCGTGCATAGGGGATAAAACCCTGAGCAGCCATAGGCAGTGTGACGATGCGTACCTGCACGTTGGGCACCAGGGCCAGACTCTTGAGGTAGGCGACTTTGGGCATGCCGGTGTTCCAGTCGGACACCATGAGTTTTATCGACACGCCGCGGGCGGCTGCGCTGCGCAGAGCGTTATCGATGACCGCATAGTAAGGCCGGGTTTTGTCGGGGCCATAGGACAGCGGTGCGTAATCCAGCAACTGGACACGAACCTCGCTTTTGGCTTGCGCCAGCAAACGGGGCAGTTCGGCCTGAGAGTCGACGACCCCTGGCGGGTTATAGCGCTGCGGACTGGCGATCAGGTAGTTGCCGTTGGGCAATTTGCTATCGACGGGGCGCGGTACAGGAACCGGTTTGCCCTCGGTAATGGCAGCCTGGGCCAGCCAGTCCTGCTCGAAGATGGCTTGCGTCTGCCCCACGACGGTCGGCTCGTCAATGCGCAGGCCGGTTTCGTGGATATGCTCCAGTGAGCGCCAATCGAAGTTCTGACTGCCGATGAACGCCTGTCGGCCATCCGCAACCAGAAATTTGGCGTGAATGATGCCGTTGCCGGTGAGCTTTGCGTAGGGCAGTACGCGCAGGGTGAGGTTGGGGATGGCGCGCAGTCGCTCAAGGGTCTGCGGGTCGGAAAGTTTCAGGCCTTTTTCTTCCAGCAGAAAACGGATTTTCACTCCGCGCTGCCCGGCTGCCGTCAGGCTTTCAAGCACCTTGTCCATGACCGAGCCTGCGCGGTCGGCGACATAGAACTGTTCGATATCGATACGCTCGCGAGCCCCGTCAAACAGCTCGCGCCAGACCTCGCCGGGTGCTCGCAGGTCAGGCGTCTGCAGGTCAGCCCCGACCGGCGAGGTATGTACCAGCTCGAAACCCGGGATGGCGAAGTCTGCCTGCGCGCACGAACTGCCCAGCAGTAATGCTGCAATTACGGCGCGGCAGATCGGGGACAGTCGACGATACGAAAGGTAAAAGGGCATTGCGAGCCTCATCGCCAGACACAGACAAGATGGCGCATGCCAAAGGCACGCGCCGTTAGGTAGATCAGGCCGTCCGGTATTTCGGCTGGGCCGAGGCAGCCGGATGCTCGGCTTCGTCATGCACACGTGCTCCGCTGGAGGCGCGGATCAGCAGGATCTTGAGTTGGTCGTTGATGCGTTCCAGGCTGTCCTGAAAGTAGTTATGAAAGACCACGCAGAACAAGGCGATGGCAATACCCAGCCCGGTCGCGAACAGCGCCGTACCGATACCGGCGGAAATCTGCCCGGGATCGGACACCCCGGCACTGGCCAGGGCCTTGAAGGTATCGATGATGCCCAGAATCGTTCCCAGCAAGCCCAACAGTGGCGCGGCGGTAGTGATGGTTTCGATCAGCCAGAGGCTGCGGGCCAGCGGTGCACGAGTGCTCAGGTACTGGGTTTCGATGACATCATCCAGATCCCTGCGCGAGCCCTGCGCGTTTTTTTGCGCAAGCACCGGCAGGACCATTTCCAGGGGCAGACTGGTCCGGCGTGTCAGCGTCTCCGGCAGATCCTTTTCACTGTGCACCAAAGCACCGAGTGCCGTTTGCAGCGCCCGCGACTGGCGACGTACGTAAGCAAAGTAGATGCCTCGTTCGATCGCGACAAAGATCGCTATCGCAATGGCGGCGTACATCACATAGAAAGTGATGTCGTGAAGCTGATTCATGTCCATGGCAAGGACCTCTGGTCAATGAAGATTAGAAATTGGCTTCAAGAGAAACGGTAACGGTACGCTCGACACCGACGATGTAGGCCGGGTCGCCATCGCGGAAACCGCTGTAAGTGCCTGCGTTGGTTTTGGTGGTGTACACGCCGTCCAGGTATTCCTTGTCGAACAGGTTGTCGACGTTCAGACGCAGGGTGGCGTCCTTGACGATTTTCTTGTCCACCGGGAGGTAGATCCCCGCGCCCAGATTGAAGATGGTGCGCCCTGGAATGCTTTCGTCGTTGGTCAGGTCGCCATACATTTTGCTGGTGAGCTTGGCGCCAAAGGTCCCGTAATAACTGCCGTCGTCGTAGCCGATGTTGGCGGCCAGCATGTTCTTCGGCACGTTGGTAAATTGCTTGCCACTGGTGGGCAGCTCGATGGCGGTGCCGTTATTGAAGACGGTCAGGTCATCTTTCTGTTTGGCGCGGGTGTAGGTGTAGGAGGTGTAGTAATTGAAATGGTGCGGCAGCAGGCCACTCCATTCCAGTTCCAGACCGCTGTTGTCGACTGCACCGGCATTGATGTCGGCAAAGTCGCCATTGACGTCTTTTGATGACACCTGACGGTCCTTGAACTGCAGGTAGAACAGTGTGGCCGCCAGCGTCATGTCCTGTTCGGTGTAGCGCCAGCCCAGTTCATGGTTCCAGCTGGTTTCCGGCTTGCTGTCGATGGAGCCGGTGCCCGGGTCATAGAGGACGTAGTTCTGCGGCACGCGCATGTTGCGGGACAGGCTGTAGAACAACTGGTCGCGCTCATCCAGCTGATATTTGAGGCCGACGTTCGGCAACAGCTTGTTGTAGGTCTGGTCGCGTTTTTCCGGCCGCTCGGTCAGGCTGCCGTGGTTGTTGCCTTCGCGTTCGACGTTCATAAAGGCCAGGCCGCCGACCAGCGTCCAGTCCGGGGCGAAATACCAGGTGTCCTGAGCCCAGACTTTTTGTGCAGGCGTCACGGTATAGCGGTCACGGCCCTGGATCTCATTGCCGTTGGCATCGACCATGTAATCCGAATCCGGCTGGATGCTTTCGGGCTTGCCATTGCTCTTCAGACGTATGAAGGGCTGAGTCTGCAACTGGCGCGCGCGTTCATACCAGTAGCCGACCTGTACGCTGTGTTCGTCGTTGACGTCCCAGTTCAACTTGGTGGTGATCCCCGGACGCCAGGTCTGGGTGCGCGAAGGCCGGTAATAAACGCCAGTGGTCGATGAACCATCAGCGTTATAGGCGGCAGCCGTCGGCAAGTTGCTCAGGTCGAATACACCGTTCTGATTCGAGCCGCGATTGAGCGCATAGGAAGAACTGTTCACGCCGCTGCCGTTACCCCAGAAATAATAGGGGACGACTGAAAGAGACAGATTGTCGGCCAGTTTGAATTGCGTATTGAGCACGCCGGTGAACGTCTGGAACGGGTTCTGCGCCAGCTCGTAGTAGCTGGACAATTTGCCGTTGCTGCCCAGCGCAGGCGTCGAAGGATAAGGGTCAAACTTGCGTCCGTTCTGCTGGAACTGACTCTTGGTGAGCTGGCTGTAACTGTTATTGTCCTGCTCGTGGTACTTGAGGATCAGGTTGGCGGTATTGCCCGAGCCCATGTCGAAGAAGCTGTTCCACTCCACCTTGTCGGCGCGCACCGCGCCATCGCCGCGCCATTTCTGACCTTCGGTATGAGACATCGACAGCCAGTTGCTCAGCCCGTTGATTTCTCCGGTGTTGAGTCGCGCGAAGGTCTTGTAAGTGCCATTGCTGCCCGCCACCTGCTTGACGAATGCGCCGGTTTCCTTAGTAGGCCGGATGGTGACAATACCGATGTTGCCGCCGCTGGAACCGATATGCGGGCCGTCACTTTCGGCAGAGCCTTGGGTCACGAAAATCTGATCGATGTTTTCCGGATCCCCCAGCAGGTTGGAATACAGCGCGTAGTTGCCGGAGTCGTTGATCGGCATCCCGTCTACCGACATGCCGACCTGATCGGAGTTGAGCCCGCGCATGGTGAACTTGAAGCCAGAAAGGCCGGTGGCGTCTTCACTGGAGATGTTCAGGCCCGGTGTGTACTTGAGCTTGTCGATCGCATTCCCGGTCGCCGTCTGCTTATCGAGCGCTTCCTTGGTGACAGTGGAACGCGCCTTGATGCTCTCCTCCTGCACCATGTAGCCACCCCCTACCGTCGCCCTGCCTTGCACACCAATGGTGCCGACATCACTGGCACTCGAGTCGGCCATAACCATGCCGTGACTCATGCCGGCGGCGACCAACGCAAGGTGAATTCTGGAAAACTTCATCACTTTGTTCCTTGTCAGTGCTATTGCACGCTGTAGTTGAAGGTGGCGGTGAAGCGCTGTTCGCTGCGTCCACCAAAGGCTTGCTCGGGAAACGGCTTGACCTGCTTGATGCGTCGCAGACTATTGGCGGCTGCGCGGTTGAGCAGCATGCTGGAGGCCTGGGTCTGAATGCCGGAGTCCAGCACTCGCCCTTGGCGGTCGACCAATAACCACACCACAACCTCGCCACTCGGGCGCTCCAGTGAGGCCTGGCGGCCGGTCGGGTATTGTTTGTAACCGTCCAGTTCGCTGCGCAGCCCTTTGAGGTAGCCACCTTCCATACCCTGCGTGTCGACCTTCGGCGCTGCGGGTGGCGCAGGCGGTGACGGCGGCGCAACCGGGGCGCTGGCGATCGGCTTACTGGGTGCCTGAACCGGCTCGGCGGGTTTTGCCAATGCCGGTTTGGGCAAGGGCTTAGGCCGTGGTTCTGGCTTGATCTCCGGCCTGGGTTTTGGCTTGGGAGCGGGCTTGGGCGGCGGTGGTGGTAGCGCCGGCTCGGCTTCTTCGCTTTCGACTACAGGCGGCGGAGGTGGCGGCTCGTCAGGTTGTACCGGAGGTGGCTCGGGCTGCGCCAATGGCTCAGGCTCGGGCTGTTCGGGCTCGATCAGCGCCAGCTCGACGGCCGACTCGTCGTACACCGGCTCCATTTTCAGAGGACGGGTCTGCACACCGATCACGATTGCGATAAGCGCCACCAGCGCAGGCAGGCCACCCAGCCACTGACGTACACGAAACAGGAAATACATGGTCAGGATTTTCGCGTGGCGATGGAGACTGACGTGAAACCACCCAGGCGCAGGGTGTCCATGATCTCGACCAGACGGGCAACTTCCACGCCCTTGTCACTGTTAACGATAATCGTGGTTTTAGTGTCGGGTTTTTCCAGCGCTTTCAAGGCAGGCACCAAAGCGTCGACCGTGGTCGCCTTGCCATCGAGCTGTAATTCGCCGTTGAGCCCCAGCGTCAGGATCGATTTGTTCTGCGGCTTGAGCTGCTGCGAACTGCTGGCACTCGGCAGCTGGGTTTTCATCCCCAGAGCCGGAATCACGTTCAGGCTTACCAATACGAAAAAGACCAGCAGGAACATCATCACGTCGATCATGGGGATCAGTTCGATGTGCGCCTTGCGCTTTTTAGGTTCGTCCCACGTTCTCATGCCAGCCTCTCACTCTCTTCTTAGAGGCCGAGAATCTAGCAACCGGACATGACCGATCGGCTGGTTTTACAAGACCGATACATGACCGTTACATGGCTGTTACCTGTACATTTCATGGCACTTAAATGATTCTTGAGGACGTCACGGAAATGCCATAACAACGCGGCAGCGTTTGGGCATTCAACCCTGTGGAAAATACGGATGAGTCACCCGCTGCCTACCCTCAGAACCTCACGTCTGCTGCTCGCCGCACTGCAGCCTGAACAGGCACTTACCCTTGCACGCCTGGCCGACGAGCCGACGATTGCGGACATGACCGCTGCCCTGCCCAGCCCCTACACCTTTGAGCATGCGCAGGCATTCATCGCCGAGACCCATGACCAATACGCCGCCGGTCAGACGGTGAGCCTCGGGGTTCACATCCAGGCAACCGGAGAGTTGACCGGGATCGTGTCGCTGCGCCTTTCGATGTCGCACCGCAGCGGCAATCTGGGTTACTGGACAGGACTCCAACACCAAAATCGGGGTTATGCCTGCGAAGCGGCTAAAGGCTTGCTGAGGCATGGTTTCACTGAGATGAACCTCAACCGCATCGCCGGCCAGTGCTTCAGCGACAACCCGGCCAGCGCCAGGGTTCTGGAGAAGTGCGGGCTATCCTATGAGGGCTGTACCAGAGAGGCATTTCTGAAAAACGGTGTGTTCAAGAACATGTTGCTGTTCAGCCTGTTGCGCTCGGAATACGAACCGTCGGAGGCCACGTCATGACAGATTTCAACCCGGACCGTCGACGCATCATTACCGGAGTCGCCGGTGCGACGCTGCTGTCGATCCTCAGCCCGTTTGCGCGCAGCGCGGGGGTCGATTATCCATTCACGCTCGGCGTGGCGTCTGGCGATCCGTTGCCGGACGGCTTCGTGATATGGACACGTCTGGCGCCCAAGGTGATGACGCCCTCGGGTGATGGCGGGCTGAAAAAACCTGTTGAAGTGCGCTGGAAGATCGCCAGCGATGCGGCCATGGTTCACGTAGTCCGCACAGGACAGGCCACCGCCCACCCGCGCCTTGCCCATTCGGTGCATGTCGAAGTAAGCGGCTTGCAGCCCGGACGTCCGTATTGGTATCAGTTCGAGAGCCTGGGAGCGCAAAGCGCTGTCGGTCAGGCCTGTACTGCACCGCTGGCAAGCTCGATGGTCTCGGCGCGGTTCGGCTTCGTGTCGTGTTCGCACTGGGAGGCCGGGTACTTCAGCGCCTATCGACACCTGGCCGCGGAGCGCCCGGACCTGGTGTTCTTTCTTGGCGACTACATCTATGAGATGAACGTGTCCGCGGAAAACCCTCGGTTCCCGCGTCACCACGCTACACCTGACCCCATGGACCTGGCGGGCTATCGCAACCGATACGCGCAGTACAAGACCGACCCCGACCTGCAGGCGCTGCATGCCTGTGCGCCGAGCGTCGCCACCTGGGACGACCATGAAGTGCAAAATGACTACGCCGCCCAGTGGTCCCAGGACCCCGACGTGCCGGTGGACAGCTTTCTGCGCCGCAGGGCCGCCGCTTATCAGGCCTTTTACGAACATATGCCGTTGCGCGCCAGCAGCCTGCCCAAAGGACAGGAAATGCGTATTTACCGCAACCTCGACTATGGGCGTCTGGCACGTTTTCACGTGCTGGACGGTCGACAGTACCGCTCAGAGCAACCCTGCATCCAGGCCAACGGCAGCCGTCGAGGTCATGTCGCGCCCAGCGACTGCCCGGATCTACGCGACCCGAAACGCACCATGCTCGGTTGGGAACAGGAAACCTGGCTGGACCGCAGCTTCGCCGAGTCTCCGGGGCAGTGGAATGTCATTGCCCAGGATTTGCTGGTCGCGCCACTGGAACAGCGCGATCTCAAGACCCAGGCGCAAGGCCACTGGACCGACGGCTGGGACGGCTACATGACCACCCGCGAGCGCGTGCTGGCCTCCCTGCAACGCCACCAGACCCGCAACCCGGTGTTCTGGGGTGGCGATATCCATTCGTTCTGGACCACCGACCTGCACGCCGACGCAGGCAATCCGGATTCAGCCATCGTCGCCACCGAATTCGTCGGCACTTCGGTAACCTCCAGCGGACCACCGTTCGAAGCCTTCAACAGCATTCTCGGCCTCAACCCACATGTGAAGTTCTTCGATAGCCGTCAACGCGGCTATGTGGCAGTAGACCTGAGCGAGCAACAGATGCAGACCCGCTTTCAAGTGGTGTCGGATGTGCTGGACCCTGCGGCGAGTGTGTCGACGCTCAAGCGCTTTGTGGTGGAGGCTGGCAAGGCGGGGGCTGTTGCCAGGTAATCGCTCGCTTACCCGGTGCGCAAAATGTCACATACGATCTGGCAATGTGGCGGCCTTGGTAAGCTTGGGCTCATCTAACAGTCTGGCTTTTTAAGCCATCAGCTCATCCTCCAGGCAGCCGAGCAATGACGCCTCGTGCATGGCTTTAAAAATGAACGACCTTCCGACCGCCACTCAGATCAGCTCCCACGTATCGTTGGCCTGCCTGCAGAATGTGTTTTGCTGTTTTTCAGTGGGGCTACCGTTGGCTTCCAGGCTCACGGAGATCGGGCGACAGGTAGTCTCGGTCGCAGTTTTACCGGTAGGCAAGGAAGAGATCGAGCCCAGATCGAATGCTTCGGTCTCTTTGCTGCCCGACACGTTCATGTCATCGAACCTGACTGCGGCAAGCCGCTTTCGAGTGTCGGCATCGGCCTGTGTCATCACGTAGTCCTTGTGCACATACCCCACCGTCACCCCCTTGCGCCCGACCAGAATCCAGTCGCCGGTAGAGCCCACGGCAGTGAATTGCGTATTGCCCGGCAGGCTGCCCACCTTGTCAGCGTTCATGTTCGGGGCCGAGCGCACATTAAGGGTAGACCGTGATACATAGGGTTGATTGATCAGCTTCATCGACGGCACACCCTGAATGTTGGGCGTGCGTTTGACCTCGATGGTTCGGACCGCCTTGTATTCCGGGCCTGGCGTAATCCGGGCGCTTGCATTGGAATGATCGGAACGCCAGATGGCTGTGGGTTGCGCCACAGGGGTTGCGGGCTGATTCAGGATTTCCTGGGTGCGCAGCGCCAGTGCCTGCTTATCCCTGTCGTCGAGCAACTGACCGATGCGGTTGCCGATATAGCCGCCGATGCCAGCAACGATCAGCGCGGCAGCAATCTGGCCGTTGCCCTTGCCCATCGTTGCACCAACCGCCAGACCGGTAATGCCCCCGATCACAGTCCCCGCCTGCTCCTTGCTGATGCCCATCTGCGCGCATCCACCGAGAGAGGTGGCGATGGTTACTGCCAGAATTGATGCAACGAACTTCTTGCGCACTGGGTTTACTCCCTTTTGAAACGGCTTACTCTGCGTTGAGCAAAGGCCTGGTCAGGTTGTACAGCATGGCTTCTGCGGACATTGCCCAATGAAAGACGCCAGCCATAAGGGTCGGGCCGGTCTCGATGCTCTTGAACGCAGTGCGATAGCCTGGTGATTGAATGATCGCGTTGCCGATGAGCAGTGGACCCACCAAAATCAGGCCGACCGCTGCCGCTCTGAGGACGAAACGACTTTTGTGTATGAGCGCGCGCCGCTCCATGGTCGCCAGTAACAGCCCGACGATATTGAGGGCTCCCATGAAAAGGCCGCTCAACAAGGACCAGGGTACGAACCACATGTTCTTGAGGACGCTCAGGCTCTGGGGGCCATGCGCGTCAGTATTCGCAACGTCGCTAGCCATGTTGCCGGCAATGCCATTGAGGTAGGTGTTGAACTGAGTGCGTGTGGCAAGCAGGTCCATACCCTCCACATAGCGGGGACCCAGAACCTGACGCGCCATGCCGCGAACCTCTGCTGTGTTGGCCATCGCTTGACGGGTTCGCAGGCCTGAAGGCATCGCCAACGCGTAGTCTTCAGGATTCGACAGAACCTGTTGCTGCGTAGCGTTTGGGGGCGGGACAAGCGGTTTGCGCTTGTTGCCCGGTACGCCCGAGCGCCGCAAGGCTTCTATCCTTGCGTATTCACGGGCGATATCGTCAAACACCGGAATGACTTCCGCTTGCAGACGGCCATAAAGCATATCGGCATTGCGCCGGGTATATCCCTTGAAGACCGTCTGTGCAAAGCCCTGGAAATTGTGGCCGATCTGCTCGACGTAAGAGCCCTGAACACTCATGAGTACGCCTAGATTGGCGATAAAGGCCTTGCCCTCGCCTTTGTCGCGATATTCCTGATAGGGAATGCCGGGTATTTGCACCGAATCGTAGAGCAGACCTTTTTTCGTCACGTATGCGTAAAGGCTGTAAACCCGGAGATCGGCCGGAAACGCTTCAGCAATAACGTCGGGGACTACACCCTGAACCCACCAGCTCAATGGGGCCAGTACCATGCTACTGAGCAGGATGGAGCGCATCAGATGCTGCTGATGTCCCCACTTCCCATGAGCCCAGATACATACGCGCCAAGCGGCAAGGCACACACTCACTGCGGCCAGGCTCTGCCCGTATATTTCCAGAGACTGCAGATTTTTCAGGGGGATATCGGCGCCTGCCTGGTTCAACAACTCTGCGTTGAACAGCAAGCCACCTATCAGGCAAAAAGTATTGAGAACAGTAAGTGCAGCAAGCAGCATCCAACCAATCCTTGTCAGAGCGGGACCAGCGATTCACAACACGTGAGTGCGAATATGATCACTGGCCAACTGCCGGGCATTCTGCCTGCCGTCCGGAAAGGATGCCAGAGCTATCAGGTGTTGCCGGTCATCCTTGCCATGCAACACCTGAAACGTAGCCAGTGAAGTCGGCGCTACTTCAACTGATTGGCAAACCGCCCCACGGCGCCCACCACCTGTTTGGCCCCCTCCTGAATCTCGACGATCACCGCACCGGCCTCGTTGGCCAGTACCAGCCCCTGTTCCGCCTGGGTGCGGCTGTTGGCCATGCCGCGGACGGCCTCATCGGCCAGCGCCTGGTTTTGCTGCACGACGCTGACGATTTCTTCGGTAGCGGCGCTGGTGCGGCCTGCCAGTTGGCGGACTTCATCAGCCACCACCGCAAAGCCCCGGCCCTGCTCACCGGCGCGCGCGGCCTCGATGGCGGCGTTGAGCGCCAGCAGGTTGGTCTGCTGGGCAATGCCACCAATGGTCTGCACGATGGAATTGATCAGTAGTGACTGTTTGCCCAGCGCCTCGATACCCGAGGAGGCCGACTCCATCTCTTCGGAGATCTTGCGCATGGTATTTACAGTGTTTTGCACAACATCCGCGCCGCGCTGGGCACTGACGTCGGTCTGCTGGGAGATTTCAAACGCCACGCTGGCGGCCTGGCTGACTTCTTCTTCGCGGGCCACCTGGTCGGTCACCATCGTGGCGAACTTGACCACCTTGTAGAGCCTGCCCTGAGCATCGTGGACCGGGTTGTAGGTTGCCTCCAGCCAGACCTCACGCCCGCTGCTGTCGATACGCTTGAAGCGTCCGGCCACGAACTCGCCACGGTTGAGCATCGCCCAGAATTCCCGGTACGACGCCTGAGAGGTTTCTGCCGAATCACAGAACATGCTGTGATGCTTGCCCTTGATCTGCGCCAGGCTGTAACCCATGCCGCGCAGGAACTGATCGTTGGCAGTCAGCACCTGGCCGCTCAGGTCGAACTCGATCACGGCGGTGGAGCGCAACAATGCCTGAATGAACGCAGAGTTCTCGGCAGCCGTCTCGACGACCTGGGTGATGTCCGAACCGTAGCATTGCAATGTCATCAGCCTGCCCTGCTCATCCAGCACCGGTTGCCAGAGGGCGCGAATCCACACCAGTCGACCATCGGCATGCAGAAAACGGTACCTGTCGATGACCGACTCGCCCTTCTGCACTGCCACTTTGAGACTGCGGTAGCACTCAAGCTGTTTGACGTAAGTGGGCACCAAGTGGTCCAGATCCTTACCCAGCAATTGCTCGAGCGAGTAGCCAAGCGTATTGAGAAAGTTCTCGTTGGCGTGGACGATGTGGTGGTTGGCGTCCAGAGTCAGACAGACCATTTGCGCATCCATCCCTTTCTGCATCTGCCGGTACATGGATAGCTCGGCGTTTTGTGCCTGTAATTCCTTTTTCAAGCGAGTGTTGAACATGACGGCACCCATAGTGAAGTTGTACGTATATATCGACACAAGCGTAGACGGGATTAAGGCATTTCGTCTGGTGGCAAATCGGATTGGTATACGTTGTACCGCCACCTGCGGGCGTCAAATGCAAAAGCCTTGAATAGACCAACTGCTGAAGAGTGCCTCGAAGGCGAAACAAAGGGCATGCGCAGCAGGTCAGATGGATCGACCCGCCACTGCTAAACTCACTTACTCGCAGCATGCACCATGAGGAAGCCACACGATGCAACGCATTCTGATCACTGGTGCAAACGGTTTCGTCGGGCGGATGCTGTGTCGCAAGCTACAGCAGGCAGGACATCATGTAATTGCCTTGGTGAGCCCTGAGTCTCCTGGGTCCGCTCATGCTGCCGAATCGCTGCATTGCGACATTCGCGATGCTGCTGGCCTGGAGCAGGCAGTGTCCCGATCAAACCCCACTCATGTTGTCCATTTGGCTGCAATCACTCACGTACCCACCAGTTTCGATGACCCATTGAAGACCTGGCAAACCAATGTCATCGGAAGTTTGAATCTTCTGCAGGCATTACAACGCCGGAGTCCGCAGGCATTTGTGCTGTTTGTGAGTTCATCGGAGGTCTATGGCGAGGCGTTCAAGCAAGGTATTGCCCTCGACGAAAACAGCGTATGCAGGCCTATGAATCCGTATGCCGCCAGCAAACTTGCTGCTGAAACGGCCTTCCATGAGAACTTTCGTCGCGGACAGAGAGGCATCGTCGTACGCCCTTTCAATCATATTGGTGCCGGGCAATCAGCCGACTTCGCAACCGCCTCATTTGCTCGTCAGATTGCCTTGATAGAAGCAGGCCGGCA
Organism: Pseudomonas sp. PvP027; assembly: GCF_017833005.1. Classification (NCBI taxonomy): domain Bacteria; kingdom Pseudomonadati; phylum Pseudomonadota; class Gammaproteobacteria; order Pseudomonadales; family Pseudomonadaceae; genus Pseudomonas; species Pseudomonas sp. PvP027. Next base: position 2,335,676 of record NZ_JAFIBK010000001.1, read on the forward strand.
GGCACCCCAGTTGAAAGTCGGCAACCTGCAAGCAGCGCGAGACTTTCTCGATGTAAGTGATGTGTGCGATGCATACATCGCCCTGTTGAAAATAGCCAACACGCAGCAAGCCCATCCTCGGTGCCTGAATATTTGCCGTGGCGAGCCTATCCGTATGGAGGCCATACTCACTCAACTCATGGCACTGAGCTCAAGCACGATAGAGGTGGCCAACGATCCTGACCGGATGCGGCCGTCCGACATACCCAGCGCGTTCGGCAATAACTCCGCTATCCGCAAATCGACTGACTGGGAGCCTGCTATCAAGCTGCAGGACACGCTCGCAACACTATTGAATGACTGGCGCGAAAAGGTAGCTCAAATGGCCTGAGTCATCAGGCCTCGGTGCACGTGGCGTTGTAATAAGTAGCACCTGAGTGCTCGAGCCGGAACGTATGGAAAGGGTTGCTCAAAACGATGTCCCTTGCCGATTACGCTTCAGATCGGCGTCCACCATCAACCGACAGAGCTGCTCAAGGTTAGTGCTTGCCTCCCAACCAAGCACCCGCTTGGCTTTTTCAGGATTGCCTATCAGCAACTCGACTTCAGAGGGGCGGTAGAACCTGGGGTTGACCTGAACAAGTGTCTCGCCCGTCATCACATTGATGCCCCGCTCGTTCTCCGCATTGCCTTGCCACTCCAGATCTATGTCGACAGCCTTGAACGCCATGGCCACAAAGTCACGAACCGTTTCGGACCTGTGGGTCGCCAGTACAAATGAGTCGGGCTCGTCGGCTTGCAATATGCGCCACATGCCCTCCACGTATTCTTTGGCAAACCCCCAGTCACGCTTGGCGTCCAGATTGCCTAACTCCAGAAGTTGCGACATGCCCAATGAAATGCGTGCGGCAGAATCGGTTATTTTGCGAGTGACGAACTCTTTGCCGCGCAGCGGAGATTCATGGTTGAACAAAATGCCGCTGGCACCAAATATCCCGTAGGACTCCCGATAGTTGACCGTCATCCAGTGCGCATAAAGCTTGGCTACGCCATAGGGGCTGCGCGGATAGAACGACGTGCTTTCGATCTGCGGGACTTCTTGCACCTTGCCGAACATTTCGGAAGTCGAGGCCTGATAAAAGCGTATCTTCGGATTTACGATGCGTATCGCTTCGAGCAGGTTGACGGCACCCAGGCCGGTAATTTCGGCAGTCGTTATCGGTTGATCGAAGGAAACCCCGACAAAACTCTGCGCCGCCAGGTTGTAAATCTGGGTAGGTTCGGCTTTTTGCAACAAGCGGATGCTGGCACTCAAATCAGTCAGGTCATGTTCAACCAAGTGCAGATTCGGATGGCTGGCTACGCCAAGCTCTTCAAGACGCCAGAAATTGACCGAACTGGTACGCCGGTAGGTGCCGTAAACCTTATGACCTTTCTCCAGCAGAAGTTGAGTCAGGTACGCGCCATCCTGGCCAGTGATACCTGTGATGATTACAGAGTCTTCAGATGTATTCATAAATAGGAGCTCGGTCCGGGTTCGCTTGGCTTCATTTATTATGCCGAGATAAATTCATGAATCCCGGCGCTCCCGCTTCGAAAGCAACCCACGTTGTTTGAGTCGAGGCATAAGACCACTATAGATGGGGATCTGAAGTGCAAGCAGTCATTTTTTGGATACCTCTGACTCGCCCTGCTGCCGACGGATGTTGCTACGGGAACCTCACCGCCCTGCTGGACAATGGCCAAAACGTCGATGACCCAAGGGGCAGGACGAAGGTTGAAGCCTTACTCATACAGTCAGCCGGCACCACCGGTCGACTTTGGGTTGGTCACACGATACATTGATAGCACTAAGACATCATCCATGATGTCCTATGTCTCTCGATGTTAATGTACCGGTGTCACATGCTTGTTTCTGCCCTTGAACGTCCCAACCTTGAAGATGCGCAACTCCTTGCCGAGGTCGAGCAGACGATCACTTCAGGTGTTGGCTCGTTACGCTTCAGCCGTGTTCTCGAGCAACGCTACCAGGAAGAAACCCGGCTGCCACGACGCGAATTCCTGACGGCGGTAGGGATTGGCGGCAGTCTGATCTACAACCTGTTCCTGATAAGCGACTGGTTGATACTGCGTGATGTATTTTTCTACGTAGCAGTGGGCCGGCTGTGCCTGATAACGCCGATGTTTATCGCGCTGTTGATGCTGGCTCAACGCGTTTCCACGCGCTGGGCGATTGAAACGATCGCTGCATTCGCCACGGTAATGTGCTCGCTCATGCCACTGCTGGTCATGATTCACAGCAACAGCCCTTATCAAATCTTTTATCAACTCGGCATGCTGTTGATCATGGTCTACTGCACCATGATCCAGCAATTACCGTTGCGCCATGCCGCTGTCGCCATGTCCTGCATGCTGATCATCCAGCTGGCGACCACCTACATTGCCAACTTCGCCGACTTTGTGATCTGGCAGGCCAACGCCGTGTTGTTCGTTTCGACAGTGGCACTGCTGCTGATGGCCTCCTACTTTCTGGAGCGGGCAGGCCGCATGAGCTACCTGTTTGCGCTTCGCGGACGCCTGCTCCAAGTGCAATTGGTGGAGTTCGCGCGTACCGATGGGTTGACCCGGCTGTTCAACCGACGCTACCAGGACGAAGTGATGACCTCCGTCTGGGAACACGCTCGCAATGAGCCAGCGAACGTGGCCATCATCCTGCTGGATATCGACCACTTCAAATCCTACAACGACAACTACGGGCATCCGCAAGGGGATACCTGCCTCAGACTGCTCTGTCAGAAAGTCCAGCAAAGCGCGCATGCGCATGGCGCTGTGGCGTTCCGGTTCGGCGGCGAAGAGGTGCTGGTGCTGATGATCGGCAATGCCGTGCAGGCCAGAGAAGTGGCCGGGGCCCTGCAGAACGCCGTTGCCGAGCTCAAGTTGCCGCACCCGGTGCTGGGTGAAAACGCGCTGGTCACCATCAGCCTCGGCGTGGCGTGTGCGACGGCGCCTCTGACCAGTGCCGAGAACCTGATTGGCGCGGCGGACAATGCCCTCTACGCAGCCAAGCGCGCCGGACGTAATTGCGTGTGCTTCGCGTGAAATAACACACCGCTGGATCCTGCTTTACGCCGCGCCGCTGCCACTTTAATCTCGGCGCATACCAAGGCTGGGAGCCATCGCATGAGCATTCACATTGACGTCAATACCAACCCTACGGAAGAAGATCGTCTGGCGATTCTGGAACCACTGAAACGTTTCAATGCCGAGCAGGCGGGCGACGGCAAGTCCGAGAAAGTGGCGATGTTCATTCGCGATGACCAGACCCGGGAAGTCCTCGGTGGCCTGCACGCTCGCATTCTTTATGAGTGGCTGTTCATTGAGCTTTTGGTCGTGCCCGAACAAGCCCGTGGGCAAGGCATGGGCTCGCGTTTGATGCAGATGGCCGAAGATCTGGCGGTTGAAAAAGGCTGCACCGGAATCTGGCTGGATACCTTCGACTTCCAGGCTCCTGATTTCTATCGTCGCCACGGTTACACCGAGTTCGGCCAGATTGACGACTATCCGCCTGGCAACAAGCGCTTCTTTTTCCAGAAGCGCCTGCCAAACACAACAGCCTGACGCTTGCGTCAGACCTTGAACTTGCCTACCAGGTCGTTGAAGGAAATGGCCAAACGCGACAGCTCCTGGCTTGACGCACTGGCCTGGTGCGCACCGGCAGCGGTCTGGGTGGAGAGGTCCTGGATGTTGACCAGGTTGCGATCCACCTCGCGCGCAACATGGGACTGCTCTTCCGAGGCCGTCGCAATCAACATATTGCGGTCGTTGATCTCGGCAATGCTTTGCGCAATGCGCTCCAGCGACTGACCTGTGGCCTGAGCAAGGGTTTGCGTGTTGCTGGCCAGAGTGCGGCTGTTACCCATGGCCCGCACAGCCTGATCGGCACTGGCCTGGACACTGCCGATCATGGTTTCGATTTCGCCGGTGGAGGCCTGGGTTCGAGCGGCCAGCGCACGCACTTCATCCGCCACCACAGCAAAGCCGCGACCCTGCTCACCTGCACGCGCGGCCTCGATGGCGGCATTGAGGGCCAGCAGGTTGGTCTGCTCGGCGATACCACGGATCACGTCCAGCACCTGCCCGATCTCACGGACGCGCCCGGCGAGTTCTTCGACCATGGTGGTCGAACTGCTGATCTCGGCACTGACAGTATTGATCGCATTCACGGCATCGCGGGCCTGATCACGACCGGCAGCCGCGTCGGTGCTGGTCTGTCGGGACGCTTCCGACGTTGACATCGCGTTACGCGCGACCTCTTCGACCGCAGCGGTCATCTCGTTCACAGCCGTAGCGGCCTGCTGAATCTCATCGTTCTGACGTATCAGACCTCGACTGCTTTCCTCAGTCACGGCATTCAGCTCTTCAGCCGCCGAAGCCAACTGGTCCGCAGCGCTGGATATTTGCCCGATTGTGCTTTTCAGGTTGTCCTGCATATCGCTCAGAGCAACCAGCATCATGCCCGCTTCGTCGTGATATTGACTGGCAATCGGCAGGGTCAGGTCACCGCTGGCGATTCGCCGGGCATTGATCACCGCGGTGTTGATTGGCGTGCTGATGGCGCGACTGATGAACAGGCCCATCACAAACGCGGCAAAGAATGACAACCCTATACCGATGTAAAGATTTCGTTGCGCGGAGTCCTGTGTCTGGTCAGAAGCTACAGCCGCCTCGCCCGCCTGACGATTATTGGAGTTGACGATGGTGGTCAGTTGATCCATGAGCTTCAGGTAGCCGCTGCGTACATCGCCGTCGATGATCGCTCTGGCCCCTGCAACATCCCCGGACAAGGCAACGCTCCTGGCCTGATCGATGAGTGCCTGATAGCCCGGCCAGTCTCTGTCCATCTGGTCACCTGCAGCGCGCTCGTCATCGTCAAGCGGCGTAGCCCTATAGGCAGCGTAGCTTTTTTCAGCTTGAGTCCTGTTAACGGTCATGCTGGCAACAATATCGTCCTTGACGCTTTGCGGCGCATTGCCCGCAGTGGCGGCCAATAAACGATAGAGATCACGGTTCTGAGCAATGACCGAGGCCTTCACCTCGCCGGTTTTTGTAACTGACAGCAGGCTGTTGGTAAACACGTTATCGAGGCTGCTGGACAGCGCACTGATGCCACGACTACCTGTTACGCCCACCCCGAGGGTGAAAAGCGCGCACAGCGCAAAAGACATGAAAAGCTTGGCGGACAGCCTTGCGTTGTAAAACCATTTCATAGCTGAAACCCTAATGAGCAAATATGGCATAACGCCATAAAACTTTATGGAATTCAGAGGCCCTCTGCATAGGTGTATATCGGCATTTTCAAAGCACTCTGCAGACGGTTAACAAAGTCTTCATATGAGCACGGTTGAGCGGACCGTTTCGCAGTGTCTGCAATGTCTGGAAACAAGCGCTGGCGCGGTGTAACAAGAACTTTCAAGACCTGTTGCGTTAACATCCCCGCCTGTGTCCCGCCAGAGCCATGAGTCAGGATGTCCCCTTCTTCCGTCGAACACCTCACTTCGCTGCCGTCCATCCTTGCCGGCCCGCTGTTGCGCCGTCAGGAGGCCGACCGCCTGGTGTTATGGCTGGTGGGGTCCCGTCCGCTGAGTCTGACACTGCGCCTGCGTCATGCCGCCACTGATGCCCCCTCCGCGGACTTCAATGATTACGTACTCGACGACCGGCAGTGTCAGGTCATCGCAGTCGGGCGCCATGCGTTCATTCACCTGATCGACCTGCAACTGAAAACCGAACTGCCCCGTGACACCTGGATCGATTACGACCTGCAGGTGGAAGGCGAAGGCGGCATTGGCGAGTGGGCGCCGCACCTGCTGTATGAGGGCAACCGCTACCCGAACTTCGTGGTGCGCAGCAGCATTGATCACCTGCTGCATGGCTCGTGCCGCAAGCCGCACCACAGCGCGGCCGAAGGTCTACTCTGCGTGGACCGCCTGCTGGCCGATATCAAGGAGCCGCTGCAACGCCCTGCGCTGTTGATGATGAGCGGCGATCAGATTTACGCCGACGATGTCGCCGGGCCTATGCTGCGCGCCATCCATGTGTTGATCGAACGGCTGGGTTTGTTTGACGAGCGACTCGACGGTGCCATCGTCGATGACAGCCCGCGTCTTTATGCGCATCCGGCCAGCTATTACCAGCGTGCCGACCTGCTACCGGCCCTGAAAAGCAACGACACGCTGCGCGAACGCTTCTTCGGCGGCACCAGCAAGCCGGTATTCACCAGCAGCACAGCGGATAACCACCTGGTTACCCTGGCGGAAGTCATGGCGATGTACCTGCTGGTCTGGTCACCCACGCCCTGGACCCTGATCGAGCCTGGCAGGCCGCAACTGGAAGACGGGGAAGTCGAGCGCTACGCCAGGGAGCAGCATCTGGTCGAGGCGTTTACCGAGGGCCTTAGCGGCGTAGCACGGGCGATGGCGCATCTGCCTTGCATGATGATTTTTGACGACCACGACATCACCGATGACTGGAACCTGTCCGCGAACTGGGAGCAAACGGCTTACGGCCATCCATTCTCCAAACGCATCATTGGTAACGCCCTGCTCGCCTATCTGCTTTGCCAGGGCTGGGGCAATAACCCGGATGCGCTCAACGGGCTGGTCAAACAGGCTCATGCACTGAGCACCGAGGCCGTGTCGAACGACAACTGGCTGGACAGCCAGGCTCAGGATCAGCTGATTGATCAGTTGTTGAAGTTTCAGCAATGGCATTACGTGCTACCGACCAGCCCGGCACTGGTGGTACTGGATACCCGCACCCGGCGCTGGCGCAGCGAGTCGAATTTCAATCACCCGTCCGGGCTGCTGGACTGGGAAGCGCTCAGTGAGTTGCAACAGGAGCTGATCGACCATAAATCGGCGATTATCGTCTCACCTGCCCCCGTGTTCGGCGTCAAGTTGATCGAGGCGATACAACGTATATTCAGCTGGTGTGGCTACCCGTTGCTGGTCGATGCGGAGAACTGGATGGCGCACCGTGGTGCCGCCAACGTGATTCTGAACATCTTTCGTCATTCCAGAACCCCGGGCAATTACGTCATCCTGTCGGGCGATGTGCATTACTCGTTCGTCTACGAAATCCTGATTCGCCAGCGCAGCGGCGGGCCTCATATCTGGCAAATCACCAGCAGTGGCATCAAAAATGAATTCCCCCGTCGTCTACTCGACACTTTTGATCGGCTGAATCGCTGGTTATACTCTCCCCGCTCACCTCTTAACTGGTTCACCAAGCGCCGCCTGATGAAGGTTGTTCCGCGCACGCCCGAGCACAGCAAGGCCGGTGAACGCTTATGGAACTCGGCAGGTGTCGGGCAGGTACTGTTCAATGAACAGGGCCAGCCGACCCTGATCAACCAACTCAATGCCAACGGTGACTCGCCTACCTGTTTCGTCAAACCGGAAGAATACAGAGACCAGCGATCAGACGAAGAGCGTGGCTTTCTGGAAAACAACCGGGAAACAAGGGATAGTCACCGCTAAACTTATCGGCAATTGCCGGGTCGATAGTTGCTACCGGTCAGGTTTGCGGCACACCCTGGCAAGCATTATTTCCTGGAGAGCGCCCCCGTGATAACCAATCAACGCATAGCCAGACTCAACGCATGGGGGGCGCATGGCTTCACTGCCACCGGCGTAGTCCTTGCGTTCCTGGCGACCATTGCCTTGTTCAACAACGAACCCAAAGCCTGCCTGTTGTGGCTGGGCGCGGCCCTGATCGTGGATGGAGTCGACGGCTCGCTGGCCCGCAAGGTCAACACCACGTCGGTACTGCCGCACTTCGACGGCTCGGTACTGGATCTGGTCATCGACTACCTGACCTACGTGTTCATCCCGGCACTGTTCATCTACCGCTATATACCGGTGCCGGATTACACGCTGCTGCTGAGCATCTCGGTCATTCTGGTTTCGTCGCTGTTCTGCTTCTGCAACGTCGACATGAAAAGCAAGGACAACTACTTTCAGGGCTTCCCCGCCGCCTGGAACGTCGTTGCACTGTGCCTGTACATTCTGTCACCGGCGCCATGGCTGACGTTCATCACCATCATCGCCCTGGCGCTGCTGACCATGACCCGCATGAAGTTCCTGCACCCGTTTCGCGTGCGCCGCTTCATGCCGATCAACATCGCCGTGACCACCGTATGGTTGCTGTCCAGCGCACTGCTGATCATCAATCACCCGCACAATGGCCCGGTGGTCATGGGGCTGTGGCTGGCGATGTCGGCGTATTTCCTGGGGATTTGTATCTGGAGAACGTCGCTGGAGTGGCTGGGCCGGCTTAAAGCCTGACCCTCAAGTCTGAGCAAAAAGCTCGCTGAACGCATTGCGCGGTCAGCGAGCTTTTTTATGCGCGCCTTATTTGCTTTCGGCCTGCATCTCGGCAGCAGGCCGGACCTTGCCGAAGTAATGCGTCGTAAAGCAGCACAGTCCCAACCCGCCCAAGGCCAGCAGGCCGCCGACGATACCGACATTGGCAACCCCGAGATGGCTGCTGACGACGCTGCCGAGCAGCGCGCCGCCGCCAATCCCGATATTGAAGATGCCCGAGAACAGCGCCATCGCCACATCGGTCGCATCAGGTGCCAGCGACAGCACGCGCGCCTGCAAGGTCAGGCCGAAGCACATGATCGCCATGCCCCAGATAATGGTCAGCGTGCCGAGCGTCGTAGCATCGCCGGAGAGCGGCAAGAGCATCAGCAGGCAAAGGGTCAGCGTACCAATGGCGGTGATCAACAGCCCGTTCGGGAAGCGGTCGCTGAACAGGCTGAAGATGATCGAGCCCATGATCCCGGCACCGCCAAAGACCAGCAGCAGAATTGTGGTCATTTCGCCGCTGAGCTGTGACACGGTCTGTGTGAACGGTTCGATGTAGCTGTAGGCGGTGAAATGAGCGGTCACCACGATGGCAGTCAGCAGATAGATCGCCATCAGCCGCGGGCGCTTGAACAGGATCGGCAGGCTGCGCAACGAGCCGGAGTTCTGACTGGGCAGCAAAGGCAGCGCGCGAACCAGCAGGAAGACTACCAGCGCAGCGATGCCGGCGATGCCAAGAAAGGTGGTCCGCCAGCCCAGGGCTTCACCCAGCACGCGGCCCAGCGGAATACCCAACACCATGGCCAGCGAAGTACCGGTCGCCAGCAGGCCCAGTGCCTGAACCTGCTTGCCGGGCGGCGCGATGCGCACGGCCAGCGACGCGGTGACCGACCAGAACACCGCATGTGCAAACGCGATACCGACCCGACTCACCAGCAGGATCGCGAAGCTGGGGGCGATCGCGGAGAGGACGTGGCTGACCACAAACAGGCCGAACACGAACACCAGCAACTTGCGGCGCTCGATGTTGCGCGTCGCCAGCATCATCGGCAACGACATCAGCGACACGACCCAGGCATAGATCGTGAGCATCAACCCGACCTGGGCCGGGGTCATCTCGAAGCTCTGACCGATGTTACTCAGCAGACCGATCGGCACGAACTCGGTGGTATTGAAAATGAAGGCCGCCAAGGCCAGCGCGAATACGCCAAGCCAGCTACCTGCCTGCTCGTTTGGAGGTGAAGTTATCAAGAATCACAACGCCCTGAAAAAAAGTTCCGACCCGAAGGCCGACCGCCACGCGTGCACACGCACGCCTGACACCTGTATGAAAACCGCGGCCCGCCCCACTGAAAAACCAACGCAAAAACGCTCCGCTCGACCTTCCGGATCGGGCGCAGTGTGCACAGTGGATTATTGTGGATATGGGGAGTGAAGCCAGATGACACGAATTCTACGGACCGCCAGAGTGGATCACAACCCGTGCGCACGTAACCGACTTTGCAATTGACCGCCGGTCATCAGCCGTCAAGGAAGCGCTGCCGGTGCTCGGGCGACGGCAACTGGCAGTGATCATAGCGCCCGAACAGGCGATATCGGTTGAGCGCGATACGGTTGTAGGCCCAGTCCCGTAGAAAGCGTGGAAAAATCCCCAGCACTTTGAGCAGCGGCCACGGCGCAGGCAACAGCCCCATGATGTGCAGAAAGGCATCCGAGCGCACGAACACCCGATTGTTGACGATGACCGCAATGGTATGAAAATCGTCCAGCGGCAGCCCGGCCCACTTCAGTAATGCCTGCCCTTGCTCCGACTGCACTGCGGCCAAGCGCAGACGCCGGTGCGGATCATGGCGAATCAGAAAATTCACCACGCCGTTGCACAGCTTGCAGACGCCATCGAACAGCACGACACATTCATCGGGTTTCAGATAAGGGGCGGGGGTAGTCGGCACGGTATTCACCTGTTCAGGAAAAACAGCCCTGGCGCGCCCGGAAACATGAACGCCTCGCCAGTCGAAGGACCGGCGAGGCGTTCAGGCTAAAGCCATTACCCGGCAGAATCAAACCTTGCGGACGAACTCCGACTTCAGCTTCATCGCGCCGATGCCGTCGATCTTGCAATCGATGTCATGGTCTCCATCGACCAGGCGGATGTTCTTGACCTTGGTGCCGACCTTGACCACCAGCGACGAGCCTTTGACTTTCAAGTCCTTGATCACGGTGATGGTATCGCCGTCCTGCAGCACGTTGCCCGTTGAGTCCTTGATGACTTTCACGTCGTCGGCCGCATCGGCGCCAGCGGCGTCGGCAGACCATTCATGGGCGCATTCCGGACAGATCAGCAGGCTGCCGTCTTCGTAGGTGTATTCGGAATTGCATTTCGGGCAGGACGGTAAGCTCACAATGGTTCTCGCATCGAGGAGGGGTAAAACCATGCATTATAAAGGGCTTTTCCTGTTTCAGGTGGGAAGAGACTGATCTGTTGTCATAAACCTGCTTCAGTCATTGGACAGAAGCGAAGACCTGAACTAAAAAATACAGCACTCTCTGTCCGGCAACTCCCCTTCGTCCTGTCCGTACACGACCCCTGCGCCTCGCGTTGGCGGTAGCTATTGCAGCGTGCATTTACCGCCTCTTGCCACTTACTGCATCGAGCACATCACATGGGCATTCCTCATAACCCGGCACTTGGCTATCGAGCCGAGATCGATGGCCTGCGCGCGCTCGCGGTCATCCCGGTCATTCTGTTCCACGCAGGCTTGCCGCTGTTCAGCGGCGGATTCGTGGGCGTCGACATCTTTTTCGTGATCTCCGGCTATCTGATCACTTCGATCATAATCGCGGAGAAGATCAGAGGGCGGTTCTCGCTGATCAACTTTTATGAACGACGCGCGCGGCGCATCCTGCCTGCGCTGTTCGTGGTGATGCTGATCTGCCTGCCGGTCGCCTGGTTGACGCTCGATCCGTCTGACCTGAAGTACTTCGCCAAGAGTCTGGTGGCGGTGCCGACCTTTTCATCCAACGTGCTGTTCTGGCTGGAAAGCGGCTATTTCGACGCCACGGCAGAACTCAAACCGTTGTTGCACACCTGGACGCTCGCGGTGGAGGAACAGTATTACCTGTTCTTCCCGCTGCTCTTGATGCTGGCCTGGGGACTGGGCCGCAAGCGGCTGATCGTGCTGTTGATGGTCGTCGCCCTGGCCAGCCTGGCGCTGGCGCAACTGGGCGCCCATCAAAACACCAGCAACGCGTTTTATCTGCTGCCGGCACGAGCCTGGGAATTGCTGGCGGGCTCGTTCATCGCTTTCTACTTTGCCTGGCGACCGCGCAGTACAGAGCGCGCGAGCGTTGTCGATCAGGCGGCGACTTTACTGGGCATTTTGCTGATCGGTTACGCCGTCGTTCGTTTCGACAGCAGCACGCCCTTCCCCGGCCTCAATGCGCTGGTGCCGGTACTGGGCGCGCTGTTGATCATCGTCTTCGCCCATGGCAAGACTTGGGTTGGAAGAGCATTGAGTTCACGTGTGCCCGTCGCGATCGGCATGCTCAGCTACAGCGCCTACCTGTGGCATCAGCCGGTCTTTGCCTTTGCCCGCCAGTACAACCTGAATGAGCCGGGCCTGCCGCTCATGCTGGCGCTTACCCTTGTGTCGCTGATGCTGGCGTGGCTGAGCTGGCGCTTCGTCGAGCAGCCCTTTCGCAAGGCGGGCACCTTCAATCGCCATCAGATCTTCACCACGGCTGGCGCTGCCTCTACGCTGTTTGTCGCACTGGGGCTGGTCGGCTATGTGAATGACGGCTTTCCAGGGCGTTTCGCTGTCGGCCCGGACCTGCACCAGGCATTCGCCGATCCGCTGATACGCGACAAATGCGACCAGCCCCTGGACAGCAAGAGCGGCAACGTCGATTTTTGCCTGTTCGGGCTCTCTGACAAGCAGGCAGTGCCGGACATGGCGCTGTTCGGCGACAGCCATTCCGAAGCGCTGCTGTCGACGTTTGACGCCGCCGCCCGGGATCAGGGCAGAACCCTCGTGCATATCGGTCTGGGCGGCTGCCCGCCCTTGCTCGGCGTGGACGTGGCCAACGGCAACTACGCTGCCGGGATCTGCGAAGCGCTGGCTGATCGGGAATTCGAATACGTGAAGCAGCAACAGATCAAAAAGGTCGTGCTGGTGGCGCGCTGGACGCTGTATACAGGCGACGATTACAGCGATAAGACGATGAGCAGGTATTTCCTGACCTCGCGCACCGATACGGAGAAAAGCCGGGAAACCTCGCGCAAGTTATTCAGCCAGGCCCTTGAGCACACGATCGAGTCCTACCGCAGTATTGGCGCCGAGGTGTTCATCGTCGCGCAGGTGCCGCAGCAAATGATCAATCCTGAAAGTCTCTATTACCGCCTGGCGCGGGACGCTTCGGACAGCGATGCGCAAGCCTTGCAGCGGGTCAGCGAACTGTCGGTGCCCGTCGAAAAACACGACTTGTTGCAGCGTTTCACCCGCCAGCTGTTCCTGCATGCCAGCCAGTCGAAACACATCAGACTGATCACGCTGGATGACGTTTTCTGCAAGGAAAGGCAATGCCTGATCGGCGACCTGCATTCGTACTACAAGGACTTCAACCACCTCAACGCTAGGGGCGCGGGGCTGCTTGTCGGCCAGATCAGCCATATTCTTGAGCAGTGACAGGGTTTTATCGGGCGCCATTGTCTGTAATGCTGATGCCTGCGCAGACGCCCGAGGACCATCGCATGATCGCTGCCAGCTTCGCCCCCTTTGAGGATCTGGCCAACCTGCTGATACCCCATACCCACGCAGAGCAAATCGACGGCTCGCACGATGTCTCGCACTTGCTGCGAGTCTGGAAGAACGTTTGCGCCATTCGTGACCGCGAAGGCGGCGATGCCCGCGTCCTGATTGCTGCCACGCTGCTGCATGACTGCGTTGCGGTCGAGAAAGACTCGCCGTTTCGCGCCAGCGCATCGCGACTGGCGGCGGCGCGGGCCAGCGAGTTGTTGACCGAGATGGGTTGGAATGAACAGAGCATCGCCTCCGTCGCCCACGCCATCGAAGCACACAGCTTCTCGGCGGCGATCACGCCCTTGACCCTTGAGGCCAGAATACTGCAGGACGCCGATCGTCTCGACTCGCTGGGCATGGTCGGTGTAGCACGCACCTTCTACGTATCAGGGCGGCTCGGCAAGGCGCTCTACGACCCGAATGATCCGTATGCCAGCCAGCGCCCCTACGACGACATGAACTTTGCCGTCGATCACTTCCACACCAAGCTGCTGCACCTGGCTGAAGGTTTTCAGACCGACACCGGCGCACTGCTGGCGAAAATCCGGCACCACCGGCTCAAGCGCTTTCTGGATGAACTGATGGAAGAAGTTGCGCCCCCGCAGCCATGAATCCTCGGCTGCATACCAGTCATTCATAAGATGTCATAAAGACATCACACAATTGCCCTATAAACGGCTCTCCGAGAAGGTCCGTGTGTTTATAGGGGTTGTGTGCCGTGAAAAGATTTATGCCTCGTTTCCTACGTCGGCAAGCCACAACGACAACATTCCTGCGCCGCTTCAAAATCACCCTGCGCCTGGTGATCTGCTTCGCCGCAACCTCCCTGCTGATGATCGCGCTTGGCGCGTTCTGCCTGTTGCAGATGCAGGCTATCCGCACCCAGGGCGAGGCGGTCGAAAGCGGCGCCCTGCCCAGTATCGCCACCGCCGATGCCATCGCCATCGGCCTGGTCAAACTGCGCAGCGAGACCACCCGTCTGATCGCCAACGCCGACGATCCGGGTGCTGTCATCAACAGCAAGATCAATGTCGAACAACTCAGGAACGAGGTCGAGAAAGGCTTCTCGGAGTACCTCGCGCGCGTTCAGTCGGGCACTGAGCATGACTCGATTGTCGCGTTGCAGGATGCCTACAAGGCCTTCATGCCTGGTTTGCAGGATCAGATCGCGCTGATCGAGCAGAACAAGCTGGACGAGGCCAGGATGCTGGCCAACACCATGCTCTCGCTGCAAGGCGATCTGATGGACATGCAGGTGCAGCTGTTGCGGGAGCTGAACAAACAGAGTGCGGCCGCCGCCGTAGAGGCGGCAGGTGCCAGCTATGAACAGACACGGATCATTGCGCTGAGCGCCATCGGCCTGGTTCTGGCAATGACCCTGTTGCTGGCCTGGCGCCTGAGCGTCAGCATTATCCATCCGGTGCGGCAGGCTTTGCACATCGCCAGCACCATTGCCGATGGTGACCTGAGCGAACACCAGATACCGGACGGCAAGGACGAGACTGCTCAGTTGCTGATGACCCTCGGACGCATGCGCACCAACCTGCACAGTACGATTGACCAGATCTACGCAGCGGCGACGCAGTTGTCGCAGTCGGTTCAGGAAATGGGCAGCATCGCCGAAGCCAGTGCGCTCAATCTGCAACTGCAGAACAATGAAATCGAGCAGGCCGCTGTCGCGGTCAATCAGATGAGCCAGGCGGCCATCGAAGTGGCAGGCAACGCCAGCAATACCGTGACCGAATCGGAGGCGTCGACCCAGGCGGCAGCACAAGGGCAGGACAAGCTGTCGGCAACCATTCTGTCGATCAAGGAACTGACCGAGAATGTGCTGGATTCATCGCATCAGGCTGAAGGGCTCGCTGAACGTACCCAGAGCATCAGCAGCATCCTCGATGTGATTCGCGCAATCGCCAATCAGACCAATTTGCTGGCGCTGAACGCGGCTATCGAAGCGGCTCGTGCAGGCGAAGCCGGGCGCGGCTTTGCCGTGGTGGCCGATGAAGTCCGTTCACTGGCGCAACGCACCAGTGCCTCCACCGCGGAAATCGAAGGGCTGATCAGCAGCGTGCAGCAAAGCACCCAGCAAACCGCCAGTTCGCTGCGCCACACGGCAACGCAGGCCAACCTGACCATGCAACAGGCCGCCTCGACCGGCGAAGCCCTGCAAGTGATCATTCATTCAACTGCCACCATCAACGACCGCAATCTGCTGATTGCCAGTGCCGCAGAGCAGCAGGCGCAGGTGGCGACTGAAGTGGATCGCAACCTGAGCAGTATTCGCGACCTGTCCAGCCAGACCGCATCAGGCGCGCAGCAGACCACCGTCGCGAGCAACGCACTGTCGATGCTGGCGAATGATCTGAACCTGATGGTGCAGCGTTTCGTGCTGTGATGGGTCGAAACTCGCCAGCCAGCCTTCAACAACAGGCTGGCCGGCGATGAGCGGCTGTCAGTCCTGCGGACGCAGGCGATACTGCGGTGGCAGTTGCTCGAAACCGCTGATGGTCACGTCAAGGCTTTTCCAGCGGCCATCCTTGATGCCGTAGATGCAGCCATGCACAGACAGGCTCTGCCCACGGTGCCAGGCGTTCTGCACAATGCTGGTGTGACCGACGTTGGCCACTTGTTGAATCACGTTCAGTTCACACAGGCGGTCGACGCGCTCTTCCTCGGTCGGCAGCTTGGCCAGCAACTCGCGGTTTTCGTAATACAGGTCACGAATCGTGCGCAACCAGCCGTCGATAAGGCCGAACTGGCGGTCCTGCATGGACGCCCGCACGCCGCCGCAACCATAGTGGCCTGTGACCAGAATGTGTTTGACCTTCAACACGTCCACGGCGTACTGAATCACTGACAGGCAGTTCAGGTCGGTGTGCAGCACGACGTTCGCAACGTTGCGGTGAACGAACAGATCACCCGGCAGCATACCGACGATTTCGTTGGCCGGGACGCGTGCATCGGAGCAACCGATCCACAGGAACTCAGGCGTTTGCTGGCGGGCCAGTTTGGCGAAGAACTCTGGGTCTTCCTGCTTTATCGCATCGGCCCAGCGTGCATTGTTATCAATCAGGTCTTGTAGCTCGTTCATGCTTTGACGCCTCGATAATGATGCCCAGCCTTGGACTGGTGTCCGATCCTTCAAGTCACGCCTGTTTGCCACTACTGGCAAAATTCACCAAGGCTCGTCGGTCAACAAAAAGGAATCTTCAAAGTCATGGCCGGTCCACTTTTTACGACCACCTGAAATGAGGATTTCCCCATGAATGATTCACGCCGCCCGTTCGGTGCCACCGAGCCGGAACCCATCGACGATAACGAAGACCGCATGGGCTCCATGGAGACGCTCGATTTCGACGAGGAAGAACCGGGCCGTATTGGTGATCTTATCCCTGAAGACGAACTGCAACATGAAATTCCGGAGCAAAGAGTGCGCGAAGCAGGCCTGACGGGTGCTTCCACGGATGATCACCATTCGACTGACGATGATTTGTCTCCGGAAACCCTGATCCATGAAGACGGTGCCCGTTCACCGCACGAACCAGGCGCAGACACCGCGGCCGACCTGGATGTGACGGTCGTCGATGAAGATGACATTGGCGGTGGCAACGGCCTGGACGAAGAAGAACTGGCAATCATCGACCCGCTGGACGGCAACACCCAGCGTTGACAGCCTGTACTACTCGAAAAGCGTGCAGGCCATGACCACTGCGTCTTCACGGCCGCCGACCGCCGGGTAGTAATCGCGACGCCGGCCTATCTCGTTGAAACCGTAGTTTTCATACAGACGATAGGCTGGACGGTTGCTGTCACGCAGCTCCAGAAAGCATTCCCGTGCATTGAGCTGGTAAGCGCGTTTCATCAGGTGGTCGAGCAGCAACAAGCCAAGACCCCGCCCCTGATTTTCAGGCTTGACGGTGATGTTGAGCAGGTGTGCCTCATCGATGATGACCTGAATGACGCCATGCCCGACCTGCTGCGCGCCCTCGAACATCAGCCAGATCTCGTAGGACTTGAGCCCGTCGAGAAAGATGCCGCGTGTCCAGGGATGACTGAACGCCGCGTATTCGATTTTCAGCACCGCGTCCATGTCGGCTTCGGTCATCCGGCGGAAGATTACGGCATCACTCATCGATCGATTTCCAGCGCGTCATCAGCCGACGCATGGCTTTCCAGACGTCTGCCTTGCGCTCAGGCTCGTCCATCAGTAATTCAAGACCGGGCAGCGCCCAGGCAGTGCCCAGACCCTCGATCTGCAGTTCACGGTGGTAAGACTCGGCATCCGCTTCACCGGCGTACTTCATCGACGGCAGACCGATCAGCCACAGGCAGGCGCAGGGCTCGTCCTCAAGCCGTGCACCGACGAAGCCCTGCACGAAGTCGCGCGCGGCCTCCGGGCCCTGGTCCATCTGGCCGCGGACCAGCAACGGCCAGCGCACGGGCTCGCCGATGATCTGCGGGCTGTCGGGCAGACCGGCGGCGCGCAGCATGTCCTTGAGCAGCAGATAAGAAGGGTCGCGGCTCTGAAACGGCTGACCGGTGGTGAGTTCGACCAGTAACAGGCAGCGTCCGGCGCGCAACAATTGCAGGGCAAAGCGCGGTGGCGGTACCACCGGCGCCTTGGGTGGCGCCGGCTCGGCTTCTTCGGCGGCAGGGGTAGCTGTGCGCGTGCTGGCCAATGAAGGGCGCGGCACCTCGATCTTCGGGCGCTCGAGCTGCCGTGCCACCGGCTCGACGCTCGACGTTTCGGCAGGCGCAGCGTGCTCCGCTGGCGAAGCAGCAGGCGCGACACGTTGCACCTCGACCGGCGGCGGCAACGGCACAAGCAGTTGCGGACGCGACGGCGCGGCGAATGGCAGTTCTGTGCGCGGCAGCCAGTTGACCACCTGCATGGCAGTCAAATAAGCGCGGCGACGGGACTCGTTGAGCAAGGGTCGGCCACCTGTGGATAAGTTAAGCGCGCAATTCTAGCGTTGTTCGCCTTTTTGCGCTGCAGCATATCGCCCGCAGGTGAAATATCAGTCGGCTGATGCAGTACAATTGCCGCTTTTCACTTGCCAACAGTCGGCCTAACGATGATCGAACCCAAGCGCGTTCTGCGCGCCCTTGCCGAGCACTGGGCGCTCCTTGAGCCCTTATGCGAACATTTCGACCAGGGTACGTTGAGCCTGAGCGAGCTGCGCCTGCAATTGGGCGCTCAGCAGCAGGACAGCACTCCGCAAGACATCACCAATCTGCTGGACGTGTGGATCCGTCTGGACATTCTGGTGCCCGTCGCGAAAAGCCCGAACCGTTTCGAGCTCAATGCACAGATCCATGACTTCCTGTCGTACCTGCGCCGCGAGCACCGCCTGGGTCTGTGCCTGGAAATCGAGGCCTACCTGCGCCACCTTGAGCGACTGGCCGGCTACATTCAGGACGCGTTCGATGTTCGCGACGCCAACGACCTGGCCAGACAGCTGCGGCTGCTGGACATGCGTGTGCGCGACGTACTCAAGAAACTTGCCAACGATGAACAGGCGCTGGTCGCCGTAGCCGACCGGGCCAAGACCAGTGACCGGCAGATCCCGTTGCGCCAGCGCTATGCCGAAGTCTTGGCGACGTGGGACGAATACGTCGAGCCGATGATTCAGCTGGTCAACGCCGACGGTGCGTTCGAGCAGGGTGTCCGCAAGGTCGAGAACGTCCTGCTGCGTCTGTTGACCGAGCAACAACGTCTCGGTCATCTGGTCGACGACGACATGCTGCTGCGCACCCACGCGCGCATCCTCGAAATGCAGACCAGTGCCCAGCTGACCTTGCGCCATGCGCGCGAACTGCTGCTGCCACTGCGTGAAGAAGCGCGTCGCCACAACGCGGTGACACGCGGCGCAGCGCTGGCCTTGTCTGCCATTCGCCGCAAGGGGCTGGATGCAGTGCCTCAGGCGGCCATGCCGTTGTTTACCCGTCCGCAAAGTACGTTCCTGGGCAGTGCAAGTCAGGTCGAGGCCTACGTGTATGCCTTGGCGCGCTTTGAACCCAAGCCCGCGAGATTCCCCAAGGCCAGCGGCACCCGCAAGGGCCAGGCGCCACGCGCACCGCGCACCGTCAAGGAGATGCTCGAGCGCTGCGAAGACGCATTGCCGATGCCTGACCTGATGGTCTGGTTGCTGGAGCAGGAGCCGACCGGCGAGACCGACGAGCTGCTCTACTGGTTCTCACGCCTGTCGCGCGACAAGCGCTTCGCCCGTGAACGCCTCGAGCGTCGCGAATATTTCACCCGGGAGCACCGCGTCAGCCTGCGCTCCTTTGCCCTGCTCGCTGCAAAAGACGAGCAGGCCGAGCCTTCCGAGAGCACCGTTCATGCATCTTGATCTATCCGAAATGTCCCAGCTTGCGCCGATCTTTCGCGAGTTGTTCAAGGGCTATCACATCAGCCGCCGCGACCCGGAGCTGTACACCCAGCTCTCCAACTGTCAGGACCAGTACCGCACACTGTTCAAGGCGCTGGGCTTCGAACTGGTCTGCGACACGCGTGGCTTTTATTACTTCGTACCGGAACTGGCTGCCGCGCAGGTGAACAAGACCGCCCAGCGCCTGGCATTGTTCACCTTCATCCTGGTGGAACATCTGGCAGATCAGGGCCGTGATCCCATGTCCGTGCTCGACGGTGGCAGCCTGGGCCGCGACGAGCTGCCTTCGATGCTGGAAAAGTACCGCGACCTGTTTCTCCAGGCTGAAGTACAGACCCCGGAAGAGCTTGAAGAAAAGATCATGCGCCGCATGACGCAGTTGGGCTTCGCCAGTGAGGAAGTGGGTATTTACCGCTTCCTGCCACCGATGCACCGCTTTCTCGATGTGTGCCTGTCGGTGCAACAGGACCGCGATCTGGCAGCCAGCCTGCATAGCGCCCTGCCCCTGCCTACGCCTGTGCTCATCGATGACGACAGCGACGAGAAGCTGCTGGAAACCGATGACCCGCTGGACCTGGCTGAATTCGGCGAAGAGACCGAAGAAGAGGCACTGGCCCGGGCAATCGCCGATGAGCAACAACAGGAGATGGACACATGAGCCAGGAACGTTATGGCATCCGCCGCTTTGCCCTGTTGAACACTGCCGGCTACAGCCTCGGCCTGTTCCCGCTGGAAAACCCGTTGTCGGTATATGGCGCGAACAACCTCGGCAAAAGCGCCTCGATCAACGCCCTGCAGTTCCCGATTCTGGCGCGCATGTCGGACATGAGCTTCGGCAAATACAGCCTGGAACAATCGCGGCGCTTCTACTTCGCCTCCGACACCAGCTACATTCTGGTGGAAGTTTCCCTGCCTCACGGCCCGCATGTCATCGGCGTCGTGGGTCGCGGTCCGGGCGGCGGCTTCGGCCATCAGTTCTTCGCCTATGCCGGCGAGCTGGATCTGGGTCATTACCAGAAGAACGACACCTGCCTGCGTCAGAAAGAGCTGTTCAGCAACCTGGAAAGCCAGGGCCTGAAAGCCTACGAACTGAAACCTGACGAACTGCGCCGTCTGCTGGTCGGCGGCCACACGTCGATCCCGCTGGACCTGACCTTGATCCCGCTGCGCTCCACCAGCGAGCAGAGCCTCAAGACCTTCCGCGCACTGTTCATCAACCTGCTGCACATGCGTGAAATCACGGCCGCCAAACTCAAGCAGCTGTTTCTGGATGCCTTCGAGCACAGCCTGCGCTCGGGCAGCGTCGACTACATTGCCGCCTGTGAAGAAGCGTTCCGCGATGTGCGGCGTATGGAACAGGACTACAACTCGCTGGTGCTGGCGGGTCCACTGGTCGAGGCGCTGGCCGCTGGCGTCAAGCAGCGCGATGTGTTGCGCGGCAAGCTGCATCGTCTGTCACCGATCCTCGACTCACTGCTCGGCACCTGGTCGGATTACTCCGGTGCACGCAAGGAAGAACTGGTCATTCAGGCCGAGGATTATCGTGCTCAGCAGGATGAGATGCAGAATGATCAGCGCAGCAGCACTCAGGAACTGATGCGCCTGGAGCGCGAAATCAGCAGCATCCAGCGCTGGGTGGGCGAGCTGTCGGTGCTGAAGAATCGTTTTGCGCTGGTCGATGACGTCAAGGTGCTGGAGCAACAACTGCTCGCCGCCAAGGACGCTCACGATGAGCTGGCCGGTGCGCTGGCCCAGTCCCGGCAATTCAGCGCCGAAGACCTGGACGAGCGTTTGCGCGATCTGGAAAAACGCCTCAAGTCGGTCAAGCAACAGCTCGATCATGCGGACAACAACAGTTATGCCCGTCTGCGTGAAGAGTTTTCCCAGCCGGACGTAGAACGTCTGATGCGCCTGTTCAACAGCGCGCTGTTCAGCTTGCCGTTGGGTGAGCAAGGTATTGCGCTGGATGACGGCGATGCGTGGGTCAAGTCGCTGGAGACCATTCTGGATGGCTTCAAGGGCGATCAGTTTGCAGTACCGGGGCTGACGATCAACCTGTCGAGCATCGAGCCTCCTGCCCTGCAGGCGCTGGCCGATCGTGCCGCGTTGCGCGATCAGAAAGAGCGACTGGAGAAAGAACTCAAACAACTGAAAACCCAGCAGGCTGTCGCCGCCGACCGTTCGGCGAGCAAGACCCAGACCGAAGCGCTGTATCAGCAGGTGCTGGATGCTCAAAAGGCGCTTGAAGACTTCCGTCGTTGCCAGACCTTGAGCGCGGAGGAATCCACCAAGCTGGAAGAGCTGGCGCAGATGGAAGCCGCTCAGGATGAACTGAAACGCTCCAGCGACGCGTTCACCGAGCGCGTTCAGCAACTGTCAGCCAAGCTGCAATTGATCGCACGTCAGATCGGCGATATGGAATCCAAGCAACGTACGCTGGACGATGCGCTACGTCGCCGTCAGTTGCTGCCTGCGGATCTTCCGTTCGGCACACCGTTCATGGACCCGATCGATGATTCCATGGATAACCTGTTGCCGCTGCTCAACGACTACCAGGACAGCTGGCAGGGTCTGTTGCGCAGCGATGGGCAGATCGAAGCGCTGTACGCACAGGTTCGTCTCAAGGGTGTGGCCAAGTTCGACAGCGAGGACGACATGGAGCGTCGCCTGCAGTTATTGATCAATGCCTACGCACACCGTACCGACGAAGCGCTTACGCTGGGCAAGGCGCGTCGCGCTGCGGTTACGGATATCGCAAGGACCCTGCGCAATATTCGTAGCGACTATGACAGCCTTGAGCATCAACTGGCGCTGTTCAACCGCGAGATCAACAAGCGTCAGGTCTCGAACCTGGCGAGCTTCCGTATCGTGCTCGCCCCTAACAAGGAAGCGCTCAAGCACATCGACCAGATCATCCACAGCGCCGGGCAGTACGAAGAAGGCGAGACGCTGTCGGTCTTTGACCTGAGCCAGAGCGCAGAGCAGGACAACAAAAACGAAGAAGCCAAGGAATATCTGGCGCGGCTTGTGGCTGCCAACCACAACCAATTGGGCTTGAAAGACCTGTTCGAATTGGCATTCGAGATCACCAAGGTCAATGGTCAGCCGGTTATCCACACCGATATCGATGGCGCGGCCTCCAACGGCACCACGATGACCATCAAGGCGCTGACCAACATGTACCTGCTGTTGCACTTGATGGATCGCGATCAGGCAGGGCGTGTGCGCTTGCCTTACTACCTGGACGAAGCAGCAGACATCGACGAAAAGAATCAGGCAGCACTGCTGGAAACCAGTCTGCAACTGGGCTTCGTTCCAATTCTGGCCAGTGTGAAGCCACAGGTTTCGGCCCACGTCGCCATCGACCTGGAAGGCGGCAGCGGACCCAATGGCATCTACATTGATGAAGCGGACTGGAAATACATTCAGCGCCGTGACGATGTGAAACCAGAGGTTCCGGAACTGGCCTCGTAAGGGCTGTAAGTTGTAGCCAGAAGGCCGCATGAGAATGCGGCCTTTTTTATTGTCTTCCCATTGAGTGAGGTCCGGTTGCAGGCCTCAGGCGAACAGACTCTTTATTCATCGAATTCATAATGAGTTGCAGCAAACACGCATACGATTACACGAGGCAGGCTTGGAGTGACCCCATGAAAACGATACTGCTGACGGTCTTGCTGGTCGTCGCTGCAACAGCGCAGGCAACTGACTACTACGTGGCCCCCAATGGCGATGATCACGCGGCAGGTACCAAAGCCGCACCGTTGCGCTCCATCATGCGCGCACAGCAAGCCGCAAAAGCCGGCGATACGGTGTACTTGCGCGGCGGCCTCTATGCCTACACAGGCGGCATCAACCGCTGCGCTAGCCGTACAGATACGGTCAATGCCATCACCCTGAACAACAGCGGCAGCGAAAACAGACCCATACGTTACTGGGCCTATCCGGGCGAAACACCGGTTTTCGATTTCTCGGCCATGAAAGACGATTGTCGCGTCAAAGGCTTCAACGTTACCGGTAGCTGGATACACCTGAAAGGGCTGGAGGTGACAGGCGTGCCGCAGCAGCCGCAAAACCATCTCAACCATGAATCCTGGGGCATCTGGAACAGCGGCAGCCACAATACCTTCGAGCAACTCGATCTGCATCACAACATGGGACCAGGCCTGTTCATTCAGAACGGCGGTTATAACCTGGTGCTGAACAGCGACTCCCACCACAACTACGATCCCTATACCTCAAACGGCGCGGGCCAGAGTGCAGACGGCTTCGGTGCACATATCAAGGCGGGGCATCCCGGCAATGTATTTCGCGGTTGCAGAGCGTGGGCCAATTCCGATGACGGCTTTGACCTGATCAATGCCTTCTCGCCTGTGACCATCGAAAGCTCATGGGCATGGCAGCAAGGCTACCTGCCTGGCACGCGTACGAAACTTGAAGCAGGCAATGGTAATGGCATCAAAGCAGGTGGATACGGTGGCAAGTATGTGCCTGATGGCGTGAAACATGTCGTCCGTAATTCAGTTGCCTTTGACAATAAGTCCGCTGGTTTCTATGTCAATCACCATACCCTGGCACTGGACTTCATCAACAACACGGCTTTTTCCAATGGCGTGAACTACAACATGGCAGGTATCGCCCCGGATGGTTCGCTGATCCCTCTCGGCAACCTGCTCAACAACATTGCCTACAAGGGGCGGTTGACCGTTAACACCGAAGGGCTGGACATGGCACACAACTCCTGGATGTTGCCAACGCCGGTAACCGACGCAGACTTTGAGGATGTCTCGGATACGGGGTGGGATGCGCCACGTCAGTCGGACGGAAGCCTGCCGGTGCTGCGCAGCTTCCACCTGCGACCCGGCAGCAGACTGGCAGGGATGGGGGCGTTCCATTAAACCTGGGAGAGGCTCCGGCTCCCGTGGCTTCTTTGTACTGCCGGAGAGGTGGAGTTATGAGTTCAGGAGAGTGCAGAGGTTTCTCAAACCCCAGACAAACAAAAACCCTCGACGCGTAAGCGAAGAGGGTTTCTGGAATTCAATCTTGACGATGACCTACTCTCACATGGGGAAACCCCACACTACCATCGGCGATACATCGTTTCACTACTGAGTTCGGGATGGGATCAGGTGGTTCCAATGCTCTATGGTCGTCAAGAAATTCGGGTACCGAATCGTGCCCTGCGGCGCGCTTCAGCAAATCGGGTATGTGATAGTCGGTTCAGGTGTTGTTGGTGACGCAAACTTTCGGTTCGTGTCATCTCCACAGTCACCGCAATCTGGTCATTCGACGCAAATTGCTTGGGTGTTATATGGTCAAGCCTCACGGGCAATTAGTATTGGTTAGCTCAACGCCTCACAGCGCTTACACACCCAACCTATCAACGTCGTAGTCTTCGACGGCCCTTCAGGGAACTCAAGGTTCCAGTGAGATCTCATCTTGAGGCAAGTTTCCCGCTTAGATGCTTTCAGCGGTTATCTTTTCCGAACATAGCTACCCGGCAATGCCACTGGCGTGACAACCGGAACACCAGAGGTTCGTCCACTCCGGTCCTCTCGTACTAGGAGCAGCCCCTCTCAAATCTCAAACGTCCACGGCAGATAGGGACCGAACTGTCTCACGACGTTCTAAACCCAGCTCGCGTACCACTTTAAATGGCGAACAGCCATACCCTTGGGACCGGCTTCAGCCCCAGGATGTGATGAGCCGACATCGAGGTGCCAAACACCGCCGTCGATATGAACTCTTGGGCGGTATCAGCCTGTTATCCCCGGAGTACCTTTTATCCGTTGAGCGATGGCCCTTCCATACAGAACCACCGGATCACTAAGACCTACTTTCGTACCTGCTCGACGTGTCTGTCTCGCAGTCAAGCGCGCTTTTGCCTTTATACTCTACGACCGATTTCCGACCGGTCTGAGCGCACCTTCGTACTCCTCCGTTACTCTTTAGGAGGAGACCGCCCCAGTCAAACTACCCACCATACACTGTCCTCGATCCGGATAACGGACCTGAGTTAGAACCTCAAAGTTGCCAGGGTGGTATTTCAAGGTTGGCTCCACGCAGACTGGCGTCCACGCTTCAAAGCCTCCCACCTATCCTACACAAGCAAATTCAAAGTCCAGTGCAAAGCTATAGTAAAGGTTCACGGGGTCTTTCCGTCTAGCCGCGGATACACTGCATCTTCACAGCGATTTCAATTTCACTGAGTCTCGGGTGGAGACAGCGCCGCCATCGTTACGCCATTCGTGCAGGTCGGAACTTACCCGACAAGGAATTTCGCTACCTTAGGACCGTTATAGTTACGGCCGCCGTTTACCGGGGCTTCGATCAAGAGCTTCGCTTGCGCTAACCCCATCAATTAACCTTCCGGCACCGGGCAGGCGTCACACCCTATACGTCCACTTTCGTGTTTGCAGAGTGCTGTGTTTTTAATAAACAGTCGCAGCGGCCTGGTATCTTCGACCGGCAGGGGCTTACGCAGTAAATGCTTCACCTCCACCGGCGCACCTTCTCCCGAAGTTACGGTGCCATTTTGCCTAGTTCCTTCACCCGAGTTCTCTCAAGCGCCTTGGTATTCTCTACCCAACCACCTGTGTCGGTTTGGGGTACGGTTCCTGGTTACCTGAAGCTTAGAAGCTTTTCTTGGAAGCATGGCATCAACCACTTCGTGTTCTAAAAGAACACTCGTCATCAGCTCTCGGCCTTAAGATCCCGGATTTACCTAAGATCTCAGCCTACCACCTTAAACCTGGACAACCAACGCCAGGCTGGCCTAGCCTTCTCCGTCCCTCCATCGCAATAACCAGAAGTACAGGAATATTAACCTGTTTTCCATCGACTACGCTTTTCAGCCTCGCCTTAGGGACCGACTAACCCTGCGTCGATTAACGTTGCGCAGGAAACCTTGGTCTTTCGGCGTGGGTGTTTTTCACACCCATTGTCGTTACTCATGTCAGCATTCGCACTTCTGATACCTCCAGCAAGCTTCTCAACTCACCTTCACAGGCTTACAGAACGCTCCTCTACCGCATCATCCTAAGATGATACCCGTAGCTTCGGTGCATGGTTTGAGCCCCGTTACATCTTCCGCGCAGGCCGACTCGACTAGTGAGCTATTACGCTTTCTTTAAAGGGTGGCTGCTTCTAAGCCAACCTCCTAGCTGTCTAAGCCTTCCCACATCGTTTCCCACTTAACCATGACTTTGGGACCTTAGCTGACGGTCTGGGTTGTTTCCCTTTTCACGACGGACGTTAGCACCCGCCGTGTGTCTCCCATGCTCGGCACT
>NZ_JAFIBK010000001.1:2367500-3450000 GCF_017833005.1 Pseudomonas sp. PvP027
CATCGGCGGCACCGGCCCAGCGCGGCATTGCGGTGACGGCAAGACCTGCAAGCGAGCTGGCGAGCAATGTGCGTCGCGAGAGATAAATGGATTCGGGCGTGACGTCCGACTCTTTGGAGTCGGACGCAGAAGGAAGTTTGATTAACATGATGACTCCGCAGGCCAGGGAACTGATGCACCAATAGACTACGGAGTATGGTGGAAATTAGATCCTTGACTAGGCCTTGCGGCGACGAAGTAGATACTGAATCGGCCCGGACAAAGCGTAGGCGAGGAATATCAGCAGCAAAATGCGCGGCGGGTCGCTGAATACGACAGCAAACACCAAGACCACTGCCAGAATCGCAACGAAAGGCACGCGCCCCTTCAAGTCCAGCTCCTTGAAGCTGTTGTACTTGATGTTACTGACCATCAGCATACCGGCGGCCGCGACCAGCAACGCAACGAGAAACGACAGCTTGGAGCCCTGAATCCCGAAGTCGCTGAATGCCCAGACCGTGCCGGCCACCACACCTGCCGCAGCCGGACTGGCCAGGCCGATGAAATAGCGCTTGTCAGCCTTGCCGACCTGAGTATTGAAGCGCGCCAGACGCAATGCAGCGCCGGCTACATAGATGAAGGCAACCATCCAGCCCACCTTGCCCATGTCACCCAGTGCCCAGCCGAATGCCAGTAACGCCGGGGCCACACCGAAGGCGACCATGTCGGACAAAGAATCATACTCGGCGCCAAACGCGCTTTGCGTATTGGTCATGCGCGCAACACGACCGTCCAGGCCGTCGAGCACCATGGCCACGAAGATAGCGATCGCAGCGAATGCGAAATACTTGCTTGCCCCGGCAAAATCACCGGCACTCATGGCGCTTTGCGCACTCATAGAGCTGATGATGGAGTAGAAACCCGCGAACAGATTCGCCGTGGTAAACAGATTGGGAAGCAGATAAATACCCCGATGCCGGACCTGCCGGCCGTCGGCGTCATGGCCCTCTTCCACATGTTCATCGATAGGTAGCAGACTTTCAGCGTCAGAGGCCTTAATGGGCTCTTCAGGACGTTCGCTCATGGAGATTACCTTGCAGCGGTATGAAAAGGTTCGACACAGGTCTGCGGCGAGGGTTCGCCTGCAAACGATGCAGCTTTATACCAGAGCCTGACCCATAACGAAAAAGCGCGACCGGTTGGTCGCGCTTTTTCCTGTAAACCAGCTGTAGTCCGGCAGTGAACCGGAAAAGCTTAGTTCTTGTCCTTGTCGACGATTTTGTTCGCCGCGATCCAAGGCATCATCGAGCGCAGTTTTTCACCGATGATTTCGATACCGTGCGCAGCGTTGTTACGACGCTTGGCAGTCATCGATGGGTAGCCGGTGGCGCCTTCGCTGATGAACATCTTCGCGTATTCGCCGTCCTGGATGCGCTTCAGAGCGTTGCGCATGGCCTGACGGGATTCGGCGTTGATGACTTCAGGGCCGGTGACGTATTCGCCGTATTCGGCGTTGTTGGAAATCGAGTAGTTCATGTTGGCGATACCGCCTTCGTACATGAGGTCAACGATCAGCTTCAGTTCGTGCAGGCACTCGAAGTAAGCCATTTCCGGCGCGTAACCAGCTTCGACCAGTGTTTCGAAACCAGCCTTGACCAGCTCGACAGTACCGCCGCACAGAACAGCCTGCTCGCCGAACAGGTCGGTTTCAGTCTCGTCCTTGAAGGTGGTTTCGATGATGCCGGTACGGCCGCCGCCAACGCCCGAAGCGTAGGACAGGGCAACGTTCTTGGCGTTGCCGGAAGCATCCTGATAAACCGCGATCAGGTCAGGGATACCGCCGCCCTTGACGAACTCGGTACGCACGGTGTGGCCTGGAGCCTTCGGCGCGATCATGATCACGTCGAGGTCAGCGCGCGGTACGACCTGGTTGTAGTGAATCGCGAAGCCGTGGGAGAACGCCAGTGTTGCGCCCTTCTTCAGGTTCGGCTCGACTTCGTTCTTGTACAGCTGAGACTGGAACTCGTCCGGGGTCAGGATCATGACCAGGTCGGCAGCAGCAACGGCAGAAGCAACGTCAGTCACTTTCAAGCCATGAGCCTCGGCCTTGGCGACAGTGGCCGAACCTTTACGCAGACCGACAGTGACATCAACGCCGGAGTCTTTCAGGTTGCACGCCTGAGCGTGGCCTTGCGAACCGTAACCGATGATGGCGACTTTCTTGCCCTGGATGATCGAAAGGTCACAGTCTTTGTCGTAGAAAACTTTCATGGAAATCCCCTGTTATCTTGGCCACGCAGGCCATTTGCTTAATTGATTTAAATGCTCAGCACTTTGTCGCCACGGGCAATGCCCGTTACGCCACTGCGTACTGTTTCCAGGATAGCGGCGGTGCCGATGGCCTGAATGAAGCTGTCCAGTTTGTCGCTCGTGCCGCTCAGCTGCACGGTGTAGACGCTGGCGGTCACGTCGACGATCTGCCCGCGGAAGATATCCGTGGTGCGCTTGATCTCCGCACGCTGCGCGCCGGTGGCCTTGACCTTGACCAGCATCAGTTCGCGCTCGATATGAGCGCTTTCCGACAGGTCGACCAGCTTGACCACTTCGATGAGCTTGTTGAGGTTCTTGGTGATCTGCTCGATCACCTCATCATGACCTACGGTGGTGAGCGTCAGACGCGACAGGGTCGGGTCTTCGGTCGGCGCAACCGTCAGGCTTTCGATGTTGTAGTTACGCTGGGAGAACAGACCGACAACGCGCGACAATGCACCCGGTTCGTTTTCCAGCAGCAGGGAAATGATATGGCGCATGATTATGTCCGCTCCGTCTTGCTCAACCACATATCGCGCATGGAGCCGTCCTTGATTTGCATCGGATAGACGTGCTCGGTCACATCGACCTGAATATCCATGAACACCAGCCGGTCAGTCATGGCAAAGGCTTCTTCCATCTTCGGCTTCAGATCCTTCAGGTCCGTGACACGCATGCCGACGTGGCCATAGGCCTCGACCAGCTTGACGAAATCAGGCAGCGACTCCATGTAGGAGTGCGAGTGACGCGCGCCGTAGCTCATGTCCTGCCACTGGCGGACCATGCCCAGCACACCGTTGTTGAGCAGGATGATCTTCACCGGCAGGCCGTACTGCAGGCAGGTCGACAGCTCCTGGATGTTCATCTGGATGCTGCCTTCACCGGTCACACACGCGACATGCGCATCCGGAAAGTTCAGCTTGACGCCCATAGCAGCCGGGAAGCCGAAGCCCATGGTGCCCAGACCGCCAGAGTTGATCCAGCGGTTCGGCTTGTTGAAGCGGTAGTACTGCGCAGCGAACATCTGATGCTGACCGACGTCCGAAGTGACATAAGCGTCGCCCTTGGTGACTTCGCACAGCGTTTCGATAACGGCCTGCGGCTTGATGACCGTGCCATCGCCACGGTTGTACGGGAACAGATCACCCGTGCCGCGCCACTCGTCAATCTGCTTCCACCACGCGGCAACGGATGCCTTGTCGGGCGTCTCGCCGATCTCTTTCAAAGTGGCGACCATTTCGGTCAGCACGCTTTCGACAGGACCGACGATAGGCACGTCGGCCTTGATGGTCTTGGAGATCGAAGCCGGGTCGATATCGATGTGGATAATCTTGGCGTTCGGGCAGAACTTGCTGGCACCGTTGATGACACGGTCATCGAAGCGCGCGCCGACTGCCAGGATCACATCGGTGTGGTGCATCGCGAGGTTGGCGGTGTAGCTGCCGTGCATCCCCAGCATACCGACGAACTGACGATCAGTGCCCGGATAGCAACCAAGCCCCATCAGGGTGTTGGTTACCGGAGCGTCGAGCAGTTGTGCCAGTTCGGTCAGTTGCGCCGAAGCATTGCCCATGATCACCCCGCCACCGGCGTAGACGATCGGACGCTTGGCAGCCAGCAGCATCTCGACGGCCTTGCGGATCTGACCGGAGTGGCCACGAACCGCCGGGCTGTAGGAGCGCAGCTTGGCTTTTTTCGGGAAGACGTATTCGAATTTTTCGGCAGGGTTGGTCATGTCCTTCGGAATATCGACGACCACCGGGCCCGGACGACCGGACTGTGCCAGGTAGAAAGCCTTCTTCAGGACTTCAGGGATTTCCGACGGGTGCTTGATCATGAAGCTGTGCTTCACGATCGGCCGGGAGATACCGATCATGTCGGTCTCCTGGAACGCGTCGGTGCCCACCAGCGTACTGGCTACCTGGCCGGACAGGACCACCATCGGAATGGAGTCCATGTACGCCGTGGCGATACCGGTAATGGCATTGGTTGCACCCGGACCCGAGGTCACCAGCACCACGCCCGCCTTGCCGGTAGCCCGCGCATAGCCGTCAGCCATGTGCGTGGCAGCCTGCTCGTGGCGAACAAGGATGTGGCTCACCGCCGGTTCTTTGAACAGGGCATCGTAGACATGCAGGAGGGCACCACCCGGGTACCCATAGATATGCTCAACGCCTTCGTCACGCAAAAAGCGGACGACCATTTCAGCGCCAGATAAAAGCTCCACGTTGTTCACCTCTAAAACGCCAGAATACCGTCCACTCCGGGACGGGTCTTAATAGGTTTACTGCCAGCAGAGCATGAGCGACGGTGGTCGCCGACTACGTCAGCACTGACTGAGCAAGTATTGGGAGGTCCCTGAGTGTTGCGGAACATTCCCACCCAGCGCGAGGTAACGCGTTGCGGGTGTTACAGGTCGGCGCGGGTGTGCGCCTCATGATCTACCGAGAGGGTCTGCTTCTGGCAGTCCTTCTACAGCGAACTTTGGATTGTTGTGATTCCCCCCCTTCAAGTCAAGCGATCCGTGCGCTTTCTTGACACCCGACAAGTGAAATCGCACCGTTTCGGACTGAAATGCACTGTTATGGTAGCTTTCTGCATGCACAGACTTTCAAGGACCCGACATGCATTGGATGATTCTCGCCGCCGCGCTGGCCATCAGCGCAACCAGTCAGGCCGCTTCGATCTACAAGTGGGTGGATGCTCAGGGTGTGACGCACTTTGATGCCCAGCCCCCCACTGGCCAGCCAGTGCAGGAAATCAATGTGCAGACGCCGCCACCTGCCGCCCCGCCCGGCATCGCTGCAGACGACGGAGCTGCGCAGCAGCGCGAGATTGACCAGAAAGTCAAAAGCCAGGTGAAGGTTCAGGAAGCGAAGCGCGCGGAAAATTGCGAAAACTTGCGCACCAATCTCGCGCAACTGCAAAACAATCCGCGGGTGCGCGAGCAAGTGGGAGGGGTATCAAGGCGCCTTACGGATGAGAACCGCAAGACGCGTATCGAAGAGACCAACAGGGCTATCAACGACTACTGCCGCTAGAAGCGTGCCGATCAGCGAGCCGCTGTAATCAACTGGTCGAACCGCGCCAGATGCGCCTGCAGTTGCCGGGTTTCACTCATGCACCCGGCATAGACCATCTCGGCCATTTCCAGAATGCCGGAGGCATTCGGCAATGGCAGGTCGCGCTCAAGGATGACCTTCATCCGCGGCAGGAAAATCCATTGCAGCCACTGGGCGAACTCCAGGGTATCGACGCTGAACGGTTCCTGACTGGCGAGCGCCTGCTCGCTGGGCGGTGTCGCATCCCACCAGCCCAGCAGGCGCAACTCGCGCTCTATCAACAGCAACTGCTCGGCAACCTCAGGCAAACGTCCGTCCATCAGCGAGCCTTTTGGCGAGCCAGGGCAGCACCGGCCGCATCACCCTGCTTTTCGCGTGACTGAGCGATCAATCCCCACAGGCTGGCCTGAAGGCTGGTACGTCCATTGGCGTAAGTCAGAGCGCGACGGGCGAGTTGCTCGGCCTGGGCTGCATCGCCCTGAGCCAGACGCACCTGAGCCAGACGATAGAGCACTTGCGGCTCGCGCGGTGCAACCCGCTGCGCACGCTCGAGACTGGACGACGCGCCGTTGAGATCGCCACTGGTCTGCTGTTGCTGTGCGGTGGTCAGCAATGCCAGTACGGGCCCGTCAAGCTGCTCGTCCTCTGACAGACCGCCACCGTTGGACGGTATTCCGGTCGGGGCAGAGGCAGCCGGCATGCTGTAGCTGTTGTTCACAGGAGCCTGACTGACCGGGGCCTGATTGACCGGGGTAGCATCGACAGGCGGAGTGTTTACACTGAACGGCGCCTGACTGGCTGGCGCAGAGAAACTCTGCCCGGCATCGGCACCACCCGCGCCCGGCACCATCACCACAACGCCCGAGTCCTGCGGTACGGCTTGCGGCTGCTGTTGCACCGGAGCAGTGTTGGTGCGGTAAGTACCGGTACGCGACGCTGCCGCACGTTCGCCGTTGGACACCTTGGAGCTCGAATCCACGACCGGAATCGAGCCGCGTTCCACACTGGCGCAGCCGTTCAGCAAGGCCAGTGCCGTTAAAGCTGGAATCCACCATTTATTCACTTCAAAACCTCGATTGCCTAGTTCAACCAACCCTTGACCCAGTCCATCACCTCAGTGGCAGGTGCCGGAGCGCCGCCGCATGTCGCGCCGGGCTGGGGCTCACTGCCGCGAATATACGGCATCTGCACGGCATTCGGGCAGCTTGCATCCGAACCCTGACCGGTCTGTGCATCGACCCACGCCTGAACGACGTTGTCCGGCATCGCCATGTCCAGGGGTAGCGGACCGGCCTTGCGCATGAAACTGGTCCAGACCTGCAGGGCACCGGTGGCACCGGTAAACGGTGTCTTGCCGTTGTCGTCGCGGCCCATCCACACCACGGCCAGGAGGTCCTGACTGAACCCGGCAAACCAGCTGTCGCGCGAGTCATTACTGGTGCCGGTCTTGCCTGCCAGATTCAACGAGCTCGGCAACACGTTGTAAACAGATTTGCCCGTACCTTCACGCATTACCCGCTGCATCGCATTCTGCACCAGATAAATCGCACCTGGATCGAAGCGCTGTTCGATCTGGAACGGATAACGTTTGAGCGGCTCGCCTTCAGCGGTGAGTACGCTGCGAATACCACGCATCGGCGTATTGAACCCGCCGCTGGCGATGGTCTGATACATGGTGGCTACTTCCATCGGACTCAAGCCGCCCGCACCCAGCAGCATCGACGGGTAGGCAGGCCATTCGCGCGTCACACCCAGCCTGGCCAGAGTCTTGAACACGTTTGGAATGCCCAGTTCAAGACCCAGCTTGGCGGTCGACAGGTTGTACGAATGCGCCAGCCCCTGATACAGGAAGATATTGCCGTGTGACTTGTGATCGTAGTTCTGCGGTTTCCAGATCTGGCCATCGGCGCCTTTGACCTGGAACAATTCGTCGGCGATCCAGCTAGTCAACGTGTACTGGCTTGGTCGTTCGAGAGCCGTCAGGTAGATAGCAGGCTTGACCAGCGAGCCGATCGGCCGCACCGCGTCAATCGCCCGGTTGAAGCCCGAAAAACCGGCCTCACGCCCACCGATCAACGCCTGCACTTCGCCGGTTTCCGGGTTGGTGACGACCATGGCCGACTCCACCTCATCAGAGCCCTTGCGCCCGGCGAGCTTCTTGAACGTATCGTCCATGGCAGCCTGGGACTTCATCTGCAAAATCGGATCGAAGCTGGTAAATATCCGCAGTCCTTCTTCGGTCAAGTCTTCGTCGCGATAGTCTTCGCGCAGCTGACGCTTGACCAGATCGAGGAACGCCGGGAACGAGCTGTCGGCGAGGGTCCCGGTCTTGGTCACACCCAGTGGCATTTTCTTCGCAGCGGCAACCACTTCCGGCGTCGCGACGCCCTGCTGCTCGAACAGATCGAGCACCAGGTTGCGACGTTCCATAGCACGTTCCGGATTGCGACGCGGGTTATAGAAAGACGGCCCTTTGACCAGACCGACCAGCATCGCCACCTGATGGATCTTCAGTTCGGAGAGCGGCTGGCTGAAGAAATACTGACTGGCCAGACCAAAACCGTGAACGGCACGCTGGCCGTCCTGCCCGACGAACACTTCGTTGAGATAGGCCTCGAGGATTTCCTGCTTGCTGTAATGAATCTCCAGCAGGATCGCCATCATGGCCTCGGTCAGCTTGCGGGTCAGGCTGCGCTCGTTGGTCAGGTAGAAGTTCTTGACCAACTGCTGGGTCAGCGTACTGCCGCCCTGCCGCATCTGCCCCTTAGAGCTGTTGACCCAGATCGCCCGGGCGATGGATTTGGGTGACACACCGAAGTGGTGATAGAAATCCCGGTCCTCGACCGCCACTAGCCCGTCGAGTAGATAAGGCGGCGCCTGATCCAGCTTGATCAGAATCCGGTCTTCCAGATTCTTCGGGTACAGGCCGCCGATCAGCAACGGCTCAAGCCGCGCCACTGCAAGCTTGGCACCATTGCCCGAGGACAGGTCGGCTACGTAGTCACCGGAAAAGCGCACGCGCACCTGTTGCGCTGCGTCGGTGCCTTCGTAGAACTGAAAGCCACGCGTGTTGAGATCGACAGTATTGCCGTTCACCGCCGCGGCGCCGGGGCCGTTCGCCACGCTTTCGCGGCGATAGCCCAGGGCGTCCAGTTCGAGGAGAAAGTCATCGCGGCTCAGCTTCTGTCCGACGAACAGCTCCAGCGGTCGTGCATAGACCTTGGCCGGAATGGTCCAGCGCTTGCCGGAGAATTTCTCCTGAACGATTGCATCGAGGTAAATGGCCAGGCCGCCCAGCAGAACCAGGCCGACAATACCGAGCTTCAACGCCCAGCCCAGCCACTTGTTGAGGCTGCGGGGGGGTTGTTTTTTTGCAGAACGAGAGGTGCGGGATCGAGTCATGGGCGCGGATTATACGCACTTTGCCAAGGATCGACAGACGCCCGAGTCAGCGGTTTGCAGCCTCGCGCCAAGCGGCCATAATGGCGGCATCGTGTACTTACATCTTGAACACATTCCTGAAGGATCGACCGTGAGCCAGTCTTTGATTGCTGCCCTGCAGAACCCTGCCCTCTTCCCCCATCCGGTGGAGAGTTTCCAGGTCATCGAAACGCACATTTCCTGGGTGCTGCTGACGGGTCCGTATGCCTACAAATTCAAAAAACCGATGAACTTCGGCTTTCTGGATTTCACCACCCTGGCCCTGCGCAAGCATTTCTGCGAGGAAGAGTTGCGTCTGAATCAGCGTCTGACCAAAGACCTCTACCTCGAGGTTCTGCCGATCACCGGTACAGCGGACGCGCCGCAACTGGGTGGCGATGGCGAAACCATCGAATACGCGCTCAAGATGAAACAATTCTCGCAGGATGGCCTGCTGAGCACACTGCAAGCCAACGGTGAGTTGACGACTGGGCACATCGACGAGCTGGCACACCAGATTGCCGGTTTTCACCTCACCTCACCGCAGGTCGGGGCCGAAAGTGAACTCGGCTCGCCTGAAAGCGTGATGGCCCCAGTGGTACAGAATTTCGAGCAGATTCGCCCGCTGATCAGCGAAAAAGCCGACCTGGCACAGCTTGATGCACTGCAGGCGTGGGCAGAGTCGAGCTTTGCGCGTCTCAAGCCGTTGCTGGCTCGCCGCAAGGCCGACGGGTTCATCCGTGAGTGCCATGGCGACATCCATCTGGGCAACGCGACGGTGATTGATGGCAAGGTCGTGCTGTTCGACTGCATCGAGTTCAACGAGCCGTTCCGCAAGACCGACGTCTATGCCGACATCGGTTTCCTGGCAATGGACCTTGAAGACCGTGGCCTGAAATCGCTGTCACGACGTTTGATCAGCCAGTACCTGGAAGTCACCGGCGACTACGCAGGCCTGGAGCTGCTGAATTTCTACAAGGCCTACCGTGCAATGGTCCGCGCCAAGGTGGCACTGTTTAGCCAGCCGGCCGATGCCGACGGTGTGCAGCGCGCGGCGACACTTCGTCAATACCGCAACTATGCCAATCTGGCCGAGAGCTACAGCGCCATCCCTTCACCGTTCCTGACGATTACCCACGGTATATCTGCCGTCGGCAAAAGCCATGTTGCGATGCGTCTGGTGGAATCGCTGGGCGCCATCCGCCTGCGCTCGGACGTAGAGCGCAAGCGCTTGTTTGCCGGCAAGGATCAGGATCTGTACGACGCGCAAGCCAGCAGCGCAACCTATGCACGCTTGCATGAGCTTGCCACTGCAACCCTGCGCGCGGGCTTCTCGGTGGTGATCGATGCCACCTACCTGAAGCGCGAGCAACGCGATGCGGCGGCGAAGATTGCCGAAAACACCGGTGTCCCGTTCCTGATTCTGGATTGCGAAGCGCCGCAGGCAGTGATCGCGGGCTGGCTTGCGCAGCGCCAGGCACAGAGCAACGACCCATCTGACGCGACACTGGAAGTCATCGAAGCTCAGCAGGCCAGTCGCGAGCCGCTCGGCGCCGAGGAAATCCTGCGCAGCAAGAAGGTTGCAACCAACGTCAGCAGCGAACTGGACAGCCTCATTGATAACCTGCGTCAGCGCCTGCCGGGCCTGTGAAAAGACACATGGCCGTTGAGCGGTTAACGCTTCACGGCCTCAAGATGATGGCGATATACTGGCGCCATAATTCCAACGCAATGACATGTCCGAGGCCATCATGAGCCATCCCAAACAGATCGACTCACCGCTTTATATGCTGCTGCGCAAAGATGATGTCGAAGGTTTCAATCAAGAGAAACCGCGAACCGGCACCATCGATATGGCCGGGGGCGACTTCAGAGGGTTGGACCTGCGCGAGCTGGACACCGCCGGTATCGACTTCACCGACGCCTACTTTCGCTCTGCCGACCTTCGTGGCCTGGACCTGCGCAACACGCCGATGGAAGGTGCGAGCATCGCTCACGCACAGATTTCAGGGGTGTTCTTCCCGGCCGAACTCTCGGCTGACGAGATTCTGATGTCAGTGAACTTCGGCACGCGCCTGCGCTACCGTACCCGCTGATACCGCAAAAACGTTGCAGCCTGCATGCGCTACGCACAGCAGGCTGGCGATGTATTGTCCTGTTTTCACCTCCCCTCCTCGCTTGCATGCGCAACCCGGTCGCCGCTGAGGCTACGCTGTGCCCGCCACTTTTAATCCCTTGATGTTTGTTCTGAATCAGGTGCAAGCGCCGGCATGCGTACGGTCAAAAGAAAAGTTTGACTTACAAATGAGAATCGTTATGATTATCACATCCGGTCGCGAGACTGGACGGTAGCCTGAAAGACCTTGGTTCGGACTTTCAGATTATCTCCTCATCAGGCTAATCACGGTTTTTGACCCGGCTCTTTGCCGGGTCTTTTTTTGCCCGGCGCAAAGCTACCGATCATTCAAAAGCCATCGCCGCCGCCATGCGATTCGAGCAGGCCGAGCCTTGCCAGCAAGTCGTCCAGCAAGCTCGATCCCCCCAGCCGTAGGCGCCCGGCGTTGATCCATTGCAGACCAAATCGCGCGCGGACCAATGCCATGTAAATACGTGCCTCGTCGAACGTACGGATCCCGCCTGCAACCTTCAGTCCCACTTGCCCGCCTACGTCCGCAATGGACTCCAGCATGACCCGCGCAGCCTGCGGCGTGACATGAGTGGCGGCCTTCCCCGTGCTGGTCTTGATGAAGTCGGCGCCCGAAACAATCGCATCGCGACAAGCGTCGAGGATCATCTGCGAGTCACGCAAGTCACCGGTTTCAAGTGTCGCTGTAAGCCTGACATGCCCCGCGCACAAGGCAGAGCACGCCGAGATCATCGCAAGACCGGACTGCCGATCTCCGCCAAGCAGCGCGCGAAAGGGATAGACGACGTCGATCTCGTCCGCGCCGGACATCAGCGCAGCGCGTACCTGCGCGATGACTGACTGAACATTGCTGCTGCCATGAGGGAAATTGACCACGGCGACGACCTTGATGTGACGAGCCTGTATGCGATCCAGCGTGG
This sequence comes from Pseudomonas sp. PvP027, assembly GCF_017833005.1. Lineage (NCBI taxonomy): Bacteria > Pseudomonadati > Pseudomonadota > Gammaproteobacteria > Pseudomonadales > Pseudomonadaceae > Pseudomonas > Pseudomonas sp. PvP027. The sequence continues at coordinate 2,379,338 of NZ_JAFIBK010000001.1, forward strand.
TGCGCGCCAGACACACGAAACGTTGCTGAACGCTGACCGCTGCAACCGGCCCCACAGGCGTGCATGCACGCCGACAGATGCCGACAATGCGCCGCTCCGTGTCGTCTGTATTGAGGGCGAACAGCTCAAGCAGCCCGATGACCTGACGTGCCAGCCGCTCATCATCTGCTGTCATATCTTTCATAGTGTTTCCGCTCTGCAAAACATCAGCGGACGATATACGGCTGCACGGCTTGCAGCCGCGAGTAGTGTGCTTAGAGACGAAGGCTACAAAAAGACAGGAAAGAACCGACGCAGCCTGTAATGACTTCAACGTAACTCAGCGCATCAATCCGAAGAAAATGCCAGACTTGTCCGATCAGGCATCGACCCTGAAGCCGGGTCCCAGAAGAAATGGCCAATGGAGGCTTCTTGATATTCCTTTGCACTTCAAGCCACCTGCCCGAAGCCCATAGCAAAGGCTTCGAGCTGGGCGAACATGCGCTGTTTGCCGTGCGCCGCCAGGGCGAGGTGTTCGTCTACAAAAACCGCTGCCCGCATCGCGGCGTTCCCTTGGAATGGCAACCCGATCAATTTCTGGACAGCAGTGCAAGCCTGATCCAGTGCGCTACGCATGGAGCGTTGTTCCTGATCGAGAACGGCGAATGCGTGGCCGGGCCTTGCGAAGGCCAGTCCTTGACCGTCATCAAAAGCCGTGAAGACGCCGAGGGCATCTGGGTGTCGCTGCATCGGGATGCAGACGGAGCCTGAACCGCCGCCTGTAGCCAGATGCCTCAATCCAGTCCGTGCACCTGCAGGCACCGGTCGATAAAAATCTCTTCCGACGTCAGTTGCGCACCGTAGGCGAGAATTTGCACACCGGCAGCAATGGCTTCACGCAACGCCGCTGCGTAGGCAGGATCGATCTCCTGCGCAGGCCGCACAGCGTCGATACCGCTGAGATTGACGCAATACAACAGCACGGCGCGCACACCCTCGCGTGCCAGCGTCGCCAGTTCGCGCAAGTGCCGCGCGCCACGCTGGGTAACGGCATCGGGGAATGCCGCCACGCTGGAGCCATCGAATCCCAGCGTGACACTTTTCACTTCCAGGTACAGGTAGCCATCCGGATACTCCAGACGAAAGTCCACACGGCTTTTTTCCTGTCCATAGGCCACCTCGCGCTTGAGCGCCGTGAAACCCGTCAGTTCGCTGATGACACCGGCACGCAGGGCCTCTTCAACCAGCGTATTGGCCCGTCCGGTATTGATACAGGCCAGGCGACCCTGCGGGGTTTCGCTGATCTCCCAGGTCCCCGGCAGTTTGCGCTTGGGGTCATTCGAGCGACTGAACCACACGCGCCCGCCGGGCATCATGCAGTTGAGCATCGAGCCGGTGTTAGGGCAGTGAATGGTCAGCAACTCACCGCTATCGGTTTCGATATCAGCCAGAAAGCGCTTGTAACGTACCAGCAGACGACCCTGTTCAAGCTGCGGAGAAAAACGCATCAGACGCCCCAGCTACGCAGACCGCGAGCGATTCGTTCGACCGCCTGTTCAAGGCGCGGCAGGCTTTGCGTGTAGGCAAAGCGCACGTGGTGCCCGGCCTGAAAACGGCCAAAGTCCAGCCCCGGTGTAAAGGCGACGTGCTCGGTTTCCAGAAAGTGTTGGCAAAAGGCAAAGGCATCGCCGCCAAACGCGGAGATATCGGCATACAGATAAAAGGCCCCTTCCGGCTCGACGGCGATACCGAACCCCAGTTCGCGCAGCGCTGGCAGCAGAAAGTCCCGGCGGCGGCCGAACTCGGCGCGCCGTTGCTCGAGTATGGCCAGTGTCTGCGGCTCAAAGCAGGCGAGCGCGGCGTATTGCGCCATGCTCGGCGCGCTGATGTACAGGTTCTGGGCCAGCTTTTCCAGATCGGCCACCGCATCCTGTGGCGCGACCAGCCAACCAAGACGCCACCCGGTCATGCCGAAATACTTTGAAAAACTGTTAAGGACGAAAGCGTCGTTGTCCACTTCCAGCACACTGCTGGCGTCCACGCCGTAGGTCAGGCCGTGATAGATCTCGTCCACCACCAGATGGCCATTGCGGACTTTCAGTGTCTGAGACAAGGCTGCCAGTTCTTCACGACTCAATAGAGTGCCGGTCGGGTTGGCGGGGGATGCCACCAGAGCGCCGACACTGTTCTGGTTCCAGTGCGTGGCCACCAGTTCGGGGGTCAACTGATAGCGCTGTTGCGGACCGACCGGCACCAGTTGCGCCTCACCTTCTATCAGACGCAAAAAGTGTCGATTGCACGGATAGCCAGGGTCGGCCAGCAACCAGTGCTTGCCCGGATCGACCAGCAGACTGCTGGTCAGCAACAAGGCACCCGAACCACCCGGCGTGACCAGAATTCGCTGAGGATCAATGTTGACGCCGTAGCGCTGAGCGTAAAACCCGGAAATGGCCTCGCGAAGCTGCGGCAGACCGCGCGCAGCGGTGTAACGCGTCTTGCCGTCTGCCAGTGCCGCCTGGCCAGCCTTAATGATGGGCTCTGCAGTCGTGAAATCGGGCTCGCCGATTTCGAGGTGAATCACATCATGACCCGCCGCCTGCAATTCATTGGCACGCGCCAGCAGCGCCATGACGTGAAAAGGTTCTATGGCGCGACTGCGCGCACTGTAAGGCTGGCTCATGGATATTCCTTTATGAGGGCGGGCGTTAAAACATGATTGTCATCACGGCACGCCATGATTCTACCCAAGCACCCGCCCGACGGTGCGTTTGCGGACTGAAAAACCTGGCCCCCAAACGCTGAATAAAAGAAAGCTACGACGGTGCGCAGCGACTAGAGTTCATTTAGATGCAGGGCAGATGCGAAATGGCCATCTCCATAGGAAGACGGCGTCGTCATGCTCGACAACCGGGAGTAGCGCACTCCGATTTGATCTGGTAAGTTCGCCCGCTTGCAGCTGCAGGGCCGACGGGTGTCGGTGATGGAACAATCCTGCGCAATAGATTAGAAGAGTGAGAGGCGGTCCAGACATGCCCACCCCAGAAAAGCAACAGAACCATCTAATCAGCGGCTTTGAGCCCTACGTGCAAACGAAGGGTGAAGAGTACATGGGCGAGCCGATGCGCGCGCACTTCACCAAGATCCTGAACAAGTGGAAGCAGGACTTGATGCAAGAGGTCGACCGAACGGTAGACCATATGAAGGATGAAGCTGCCAACTTCCCTGATCCGGCCGACCGTGCCAGTCAGGAAGAAGAGTTCAGCCTCGAACTTCGTGCCCGCGATCGCGAACGCAAGCTGATCAAGAAGATCGACAAGACGCTGCAATTGATCAAGGACGAAGAATATGGCTGGTGCGAATCCTGCGGCGTAGAGATCGGCATCCGCCGTCTTGAAGCACGCCCGACTGCAGACCAGTGCGTCGACTGCAAGACCCTTGCAGAAATCAAGGAAAAACAGGTCGGTAAATGACCTGGGGCCGCCTTTGACTGAAAAGACGCTTCGGCGTCTTTTTTTGTGCCTGAGAGTCCAACTGAATCCGATTCGACGCAACATCATGTCCTGCCCATAGCGACTGCCACCCAAGCGCTCTTTGATCGCGATGGCACTGACGACGCAAATTGCGACGTAAGTGACGGCTGAGTCCTGGCGCTGATCCGGGGGCGCCCCCCGGATCAGTGACAGGGCGAAGGAACCCGACGAAGTCGGGCCGAAAACGGAGCTGGGACTTTGCTCACTTTGGTCCCTCAAAGTGAGTCGCCGAGGGGCGAAAAGGTGAACTGAGTCGAACGCCAATCCACCTGATGTCGCGGAACCGCCGTATGACGCAGAGCGTCACGAACTGCATTCCCACGCGGAGCGTGAGGAACGATAGTCAGGCGTTGCCCGCAGCCACTGCTACAAAAGCGCTTTTCGATCACGGTGGCACTGACAACGCAAATTGCGACGTAAGTGACGGCTGAGTCCTGGCGCTGATCCGGGGGTAGCCTGGCAGGACGCCAGGCTAGCCGCACCGCGCCATGGATGGCGCGTTGCGGCGACCCCCGGATCAGTGACTGGGCGAAGGAACCCGACGAAGTCGGGCCGGAAACGGAGCCAGGGGCTTTGGTCACTTTGGCCCCTTCAAAGTGACTCGCCGAGGGGCGAAAAGGTGACCTGAGTCGAACCCCGCCCCATCTGACATCGCAGAACCGCTTTGCCATCACGCCCGAAAAGCACTTCAAATAGCAGCCCAGCATAACCACCCACTGCGTTCCACTTGCCCGCCCAAGCCCGTCACCCGTAACATCCCGCCCATGAAAAAACCGGCCTATATCGGGCGCTTTGCGCCGACTCCCAGTGGTTACCTGCATTTTGGCTCGCTGATCGCAGCCCTCGCCTCCTATCTCGATGCGCGCGCGGCAGACGGTCAGTGGCTGTTGCGCATGGAGGATCTCGACCCGCCGCGTGAAGTGGCCGGCGCGCAGGCGGCGATTCTCGAGACGCTTGAGCGCTACGGTTTTGAATGGGACGGCCAGATGGTGCGACAAAGCGAGCGCCATGACGCCTACGCCGAGATCCTCCAGCGCTGGTTCAATCATGGCCTGGCCTACGCCTGCACCTGCTCGCGCAAACAGCTTGAAGACTTTCAGGGTGTCTATCCGGGTTTCTGCCGCAATGCAGGACATTCGCCGGACAACGCCGCGATCCGCATTCGCGTACCGGAGCTGGAATATCGCTTCGAAGACCGGGTTCAGGGCACCTTCAAAATGCACCTGGGGCGCGAAAGCGGTGACTTTGTGATCCGCAGGCGCGACGGGCTATATGCCTATCAACTGGCCGTGGTCATTGACGACGCCTGGCAAGGCATCACCGATATCGTCCGCGGTGCCGACCTGCTCGACTCGACCCCCCGCCAGCTGTACCTGCAGGAACTGCTGGGCCTGCCCCAACCGCGCTACCTGCATGTACCGTTGATCACCCAGCCGGATGGCCACAAGCTGGGCAAGTCCTATCGCTCGCCACCGCTGCAGGCCGATCAGGCGACGCCACTGCTGCTGCGGGCCTTGCGAGCATTGGGCCAACCGCTCGATGCACACATGACCGATGGCACTGCGCAGGAAGTGCTTGCCTGGGGCATCCGTCACTGGAACGCTGACCTGATACCTCGACTGCGCAATATTGAGGAAGCCCGGATAGACTGATCCAGAGCGGTCGCCGCAAACTGCGACGCAAGGATACTTGCAGGTTATCCGGCATCCGTTAACATGCCGCTCCTCATCTACCAGCGCAGGGAGACCAGATGTACATATACCGGTTGGTTTTGCTTCTGGTGGTCGGCATTTATCTGTTCTCTCCAGCCATCATGGACTGGTGGATCGATGCCACCGGTGCCTGGTATCGGCCTTACATGTTGTGGCTGATCCTGATTGTGGTGACGTTCATTCTGCAGAGCCAGCGAGATGCCGATGAGCTTTAGTCTGACGCAGATGTTGCTGGTCAGTGCCGCCTACCTGCTGGTGCTGTTCGGTGTAGCCTGGGTCAGCGAACATGGTCTGATTCCGCGCTGGATCATTCGTCATCCGCTGACCTACACCCTGTCACTGGGCGTCTACGCCAGCGCCTGGGCGTTCTATGGCACGGTCGGCCTGGCCTATCAGTATGGCTATGGCTTTCTGTCCAGTTATTTGGGGGTGTCCGGGGCCTTCCTCCTCGCGCCGGTGCTGCTTTACCCGATCCTCAGAATTACCCGCACCTACCAGCTGTCATCACTGGCCGATCTGTTCGCCTTTCGTTTTCGCAGCACCTGGGCCGGCGCGCTGACCACCGTATTCATGCTGATCGGCGTGCTGCCACTATTGGCCTTGCAGATTCAGGCGGTCGCCGACTCCATCGGCATTCTGACCCGCGAGCCGGTGCAGGATCGGGTCGCAGTGGCGTTCTGCGCATTGATCACGCTGTTCACGATTTTCTTTGGTTCACGGCACATCGCGACCCGCGAGAAACACGAAGGGCTGGTATTTGCCATCGCCTTTGAATCGCTGATCAAGCTGATCGCTCTGGGCGGCGTCGGGCTGTACGCCTTGTACGGGGTGTTCGACGGCCCGCAACAATTGGAACTGTGGCTGCTGCAGAACCAGACCGCTCTCGCCTCGCTGCACACACCTTTGCAGGAAGGCCCGTGGCGCACGCTGCTGCTGGTGTTCTTCGCCTCGGCCATCGTCATGCCGCACATGTATCACATGACCTTCACGGAAAACCTCAACCCGCGCTCGCTGGTCAGCGCGAGCTGGGGTCTGCCGCTGTTTCTGCTGTTGATCAGCCTGGCAGTGCCGCTGATCCTCTGGGCAGGGCTAAAGCTGGGCGCCACCACCAGTCCGGAATATTTCACGCTCGGCATCGGTATCGCTGCCAACAGCAAGTCCCTGGCCCTGCTCGCCTACATCGGCGGGCTATCGGCGGCCAGCGGGCTGATCATCGTCACCACGCTGGCGTTGTCCGGCATGGCCCTCAATCACCTGGTGCTGCCGCTTTATCAGCCACCCGCCGAGGGCAATATCTATCGCTGGCTGAAGTGGACGCGACGCGGACTGATCGTGGCGATCATCGCGCTGGGTTACGGCTTCTACCTCATGCTCGGCGCTCAGCAGGACCTGGCCAATCTGGGCATCGTCGCCTTCGTTGCGACCCTGCAATTCCTGCCGGGCGTGCTGTCGGTGCTGTACTGGCCGACCGCCAACCGGCGCGGCTTCATTGCCGGGCTGCTGGCCGGCATTTCGGTCTGGGCGGTCAGCATGCTGTTGCCGCTGATCGGCAACCTGCAGGGCTTCTATATTCCCTGGCTGAACATGATCTATGTGCTGGACGACACCAGTTGGCACATGGCAGCCATCGCCTCGCTCGCCGCCAACGTATTGCTGTTCACCCTGATATCGCTGTTCACCAATGCCAGCCCTGAAGAAGCCGGGGCCGCCGAGGCCTGCGCGGTCGATAATGTGCGCCGCCCGCAACGCCGAGAACTGCACGCCGTGTCGCCGCAGGAGTTCGCCACGCAACTGGCCAAGCCGCTGGGCGCGAAAGCCGCGCAGAAGGAGGTCGAGCAAGCACTGCGCGATCTCTACCTGCCGTTCGACGAGCGCCGCCCTTATGCCCTGCGCCGCCTGCGCGACCGTATCGAGGCCAACCTGTCCGGGCTGATGGGCCCGAGTGTCGCGCAGGACATGGTGGAAACCTTTCTGCCGTACAAATCGGGCAGCGAAAAATACGTCACCGAAGACATACATTTCATTGAAAGCCGGCTTGAGGACTACCACTCGCGCCTCACCGGCCTTGCCGCGGAACTCGATGCCCTGCGCCGCTACCATCGCCAGACCCTTCAGGAACTGCCGATGGGGGTGTGCTCGCTGGCCGAAGATCAGGAGATCCTGATGTGGAACAGGGCCATGGAAGAATTGACCGGAATCGTCGCCCAGCGCGTGGTCGGTTCACGGCTGGAAACCATTGCCGAGCCGTGGAAGGGCCTGCTGACCGGTTTTACCAGCCTGCCCGATGAGCATTTGCACAAGCAGAAACTCGGCCTGGACGGTCAGACACGCTGGCTCAATCTGCACAAGGCGGCTATCAACGAGCCCCTGGCGCCGGGCAACAGCGGCCTGGTGGTGCTGGTCGAAGACCTGACCGACACGCAGATGCTCGAAGACAAGCTGGTGCATTCGGAACGCCTGGCCAGTATCGGCCGGCTGGCCGCCGGGGTGGCGCACGAGATCGGCAATCCGATCACCGGCATTGCCTGCCTTGCCCAGAACCTGCGCGAAGAACGTGAAGAAGACGGCGAGCTCAAGGAAATCAGCAGCCAGATCCTCGAACAGACCAAACGCGTATCGCGCATCGTCCAGTCATTGATGAGCTTTGCCCACGCAGGCGCCCATCAGCATAGCGACGAAGCCGTCTGTCTGGCCGTGGTGGCTCAGGATGCTATTGGTCTGCTGGCGCTGAACCGGCGCAATTTCGAAGTACACTTCTACAACCTGTGCAACCCCGAGCACTGGGCTGTCGGCGATCCGCAGCGGCTGGCGCAGGTATTGATCAATCTGCTCTCCAACGCCCGCGATGCCTCCCCGGCAGGCAGCGCAGTCAGGGTCAGAAGCGAAGTATCCGAGCACACTGTGGACTTGATCGTCGAAGACGAAGGCAGTGGGATTTCAAAGGCAATCATGGACCGATTGTTCGAGCCGTTCTTCACCACCAAGGATCCTGGCGAGGGAACCGGACTTGGCCTGGCGCTGGTCTATTCCATCGTTGAAGAGCATTATGGACAAATCACCATCGACAGCCCGGCCGATCCCGAGCAGCAGCGTGGAACCCGAATCAGGGTGACCTTGCCACGCCATGTCGACGCGACGTCCACCGCGAACTGAGACCGTCGAGAGAACTGAATCAATGCCGCATATTTTGATCGTCGAAGACGAAACGATTATCCGCTCAGCCCTGCGTCGCCTGCTTGAACGCAACCAGTATGAAGTCAGTGAAGCAGGCTCCGTTCAAGAGGCTCAGGAACGCTTCAGCATCCCGTCGTTCGATCTGATCGTCAGCGACCTGCGCCTGCCCGGCGCACCCGGCACCGAGCTGATCAAGCTTGGCGAAGGCAAACCGGTGCTGATCATGACCAGTTACGCGAGCCTGCGTTCGGCAGTCGATTCGATGAAGATGGGCGCGGTGGATTACATCGCCAAACCCTTCGATCACGATGAAATGCTGCAGGCAGTCTCGCGGATCCTGCGTGATCGGCAAACGGTCAAGCACCTTCAGGACGAACGCAGCACCACTGCCAAAACCAGCAGCGCTGAAAAAGGCCCGTCTCAGAACCATAACGGCGAGATCGGCATCATCGGCTCATGCCCACCCATGCTGGATCTCTACAGCAAGATCCGCAAAGTCGCCCCGACTGATTCAAACGTCCTGATTCAAGGGGAATCGGGCACCGGCAAGGAACTGGTCGCCCGCGCCCTGCACAACCTCTCACGCCGTGCCAAGGCGCCGATGATTTCCGTCAACTGTGCGGCCATTCCCGAATCGCTGATCGAGTCCGAACTGTTCGGTCACGAGAAAGGCGCGTTCACCGGGGCCAGCGCAGGCCGCGCAGGGCTGGTCGAGGCCGCTGACGGTGGCACGCTGTTTCTCGATGAAATCGGTGAACTGCCGCTGGAAGCCCAGGCTCGACTGCTGCGCGTATTGCAGGAAGGCGAGATTCGTCGCGTCGGTTCGGTGCAATCGCAAAAGGTCGATGTGCGCCTGATTGCCGCGACCCACCGCGACCTGAAAACGCTGGCCAAAAATGGCGAGTTTCGTGAAGACCTGTTCTATCGCCTGCACGTCATCGCCCTGAAACTCCCCGCGCTGCGGGAACGGGGCAGCGACATCCTGGAAATCGCCCGTGCGTTTCTGGTCCGCCAGAGCAGCAAGGTCGGGCGCGACGACCTCACATTTGCACACGACGCCGAACAGGCGATCCGTCATTACAGCTGGCCGGGTAACGTACGCGAGCTGGAAAACGCTGTGGAGCGCTCGGTGATTCTGTGCGAGAACCCGGAAATCACCGCTGACCTGTTGGGTATCGACATCGAACTCGACGGTCTGGATGACGACGAGTATATGGGCATGGCGCCGTTGCCGGGCTCTTCCGGCTCGTCGGGCAACGAGCCTGCCGAAGACCTGTCCCTCGAAGACTATTTTCAGCACTTCGTTCTGGAACATCAGGACCACATGACTGAAACCGAGCTGGCGCGCAAACTGGGCGTCAGTCGCAAATGTCTGTGGGAACGCCGTCAGCGTCTGGGCATCCCGCGACGCAAGGGCGTCGCCAGCGAGACATAAAACCAGCCCAAGGCTCTGGCACGCGGTGCGCAGGGCGGGGACAAACTGTTACCTCAAGCGCTTCACGTAACAAAAGCCGGGTCTTACGGTAACGCAGGCCCGGCTTTTTTTTGTGAGCAAAAACCGTCTGATGCCCGCAAAGGCCCGGTTTACGGGGCTTGGTAAAAGTTGGCACAGCTTCTGCTATATCCTTAGTACAAGAAGAACAACAAGCAGTACGACACCTACAATAAAAACAATACGAATCGACTCACGCATAACAAGAACAACACGGCGGAGGCGCAGCTAACTGATTCTTTTGGAGAGGAGTTGTATTTGGGGCTTGCCCCGCAACCAGGCCGAGAACAACAAAAACTACCCTTAGGTAGCGCCTGAACTGGTTGGATCGAATGATCATTGCAACGCAGCGACCAAAGCAATCCGTTTGCTCTTGACTCCCGACTGGGAGGTTTCACAGACGCAAGTCTCGTGAATGGGCACTCAACAAAAACAAGAAGCCCAGGCAGAAAACAATAATAAAGAGCACACACTTTGGGGGAGCTTCGGCTCCCCCAGTAGCTTCCCCGCCTTTATCCGCGTCATCGTTTGTCCTTCAGCGACAGCTTCCTACACCATCACTCGACTAAATGCTAGAATCCCCGCCCATCATGCGGTCATTCCACGTTTTTGGCCGAATATTCCTTCAAACAGTGCATCCCATGCTGAAGAAGTTGTTCCAGTCATTTCGTTCCCCACTGCGCAAACCGCAGCAACATACGCGCACCACGCCTGAAGTGCTCAACAGCAGCCAACACTCGCTGCAACGCAGTCAGTTCAGCCGCTATGCCGTGAATATCGTCGAGCGCCTGCAGAATGCCGGCTACCAGGCCTATCTGGTCGGTGGCTGCGTACGCGACATGATGCTCAACATCACGCCCAAGGACTTCGACGTCGCCACCAGCGCCACGCCCGAACAGGTGCGTGCCGAGTTCCGCAACGCGCGGATCATCGGCCGCCGGTTCAAGCTGGTGCACATCCATTTCGGTCGCGAAATCATCGAAGTGGCGACGTTCCGCGCCAATCATCCCCAGGATGATGAAGAAGAGGACAGCAACCAGTCCTCGCGCAATGAAAGCGGACGCATCCTGCGTGACAACGTATACGGCACGCTTGAAGAAGACGCCCAGCGTCGCGACTTCACGATCAACGCGCTTTACTACGACCCGGTCAGCGAGCGCGTTCTGGATTACGCCAACGGCGTGCATGACATCCGCAATCGCCTGATCCGCCTGATCGGCGATCCGGAACAGCGTTATAAAGAAGACCCGGTACGCATGCTGCGTGCCGTGCGTTTCGCGGCCAAGCTGGACTTCGGCATCGAGAAGCACAGCGCTCAACCGATCCGCGCACTGGCGCCGATGCTGCGTGACATTCCATCGGCACGCCTGTTCGAGGAAGTGCTGAAACTGTTCCTTTCCGGACATGCCGCCCCCACCTTTGAAATGCTGGTGGATCTGGAACTGTTCGAACCGTTGTTCCCGGCCAGCTCCAAGGCCCTGGAATACAACCCGACCTACACCCACACGCTGATCAGCAATGCGCTGATCAATACAGACCTGCGCATCAAGCAGAACAAACCGGTCACGCCGGCGTTCCTGTTCGCTGCCCTGCTCTGGCCTGCGCTGCCCGCCAAGGTGCTGCGTGCCCAGGAACGTGGCATGCCGCCGATCGCAGCCATGCAGGAAGCCGCTCACGAACTGATCATCGAACAATGCCAGCGCATCGCGATCCCCAAGCGTTTCACGCTGCCGATCCGCGAGATCTGGGACATGCAGGAGCGCCTGCCGCGCCGTTCGGGCAAACGCGCCGACCTGCTGCTCGACAACTCGCGGTTCCGCGCAGGCTACGACTTCCTGCTGTTGCGTGAAACGGCGGGCGAACAGACCGATGGTCTGGGCCAGTGGTGGACCGACTACCAGGACTGCAACGACAGCGAGCGCCGCGACATGATTCGCGACCTGAGCAACAAGCCCGAGGCGGCGGGCACTGCCCCGCGCAAGCGTCGTCGTAACAGCGGTGCCAAACGCAAGCGCACCACGGGCGAGGCGCAAAGCGGTGAATGAACCGCTGTTGGCCACTGAACGCGTATACGTCGGTCTGGGCAGCAACCTGGCTGACCCGGCCGAGCAATTGCGCAGCGCCCTCAAGGCCATCGCACAGTTACCCGATTGCCACTTGAGCGGCGTGTCGTCCTTCTATATCAGCGACTCGCTACTACCCGGCCAACCGCGCTTCACCAATGCCGTCGCCGCAATCGACACCGCTCTGGCGCCTCTGACACTGCTTGATGCGCTACAGGCCATCGAACTGGACCAGGGCCGCGAACGCCACGAACGCTGGGGGCCGCGCACGCTGGACCTCGATATCCTGTTGTTCGGCGACCGTCTGATCGACGAGCCACGCCTCAAAGTGCCGCATTACCACATGCAGGCCAGGCCATTCGTGCTGTACCCGCTGGCAGAGCTGGCGCCGGGCCTCACGCTGGCCGATGGGCGCCCACTGAATCGTTTGCTCGATGAATGCCCGTTCACAGGTCTCGAGCGTCTGCCCGCCGAGGCATGAAGCCTGTCTGTCAGCGCACCGGTGTAACCGGTCCGACGCACAGGTAACACCTTCAATTGACTTCACGCCCCCTCCTCACGAAGATAGGCCTCCCGCCGCCACACCACAGGCGAACGGGCGCGAAACAGGCCTTTGCAAAACACCGCGACACGACGGTGTGCCTGCTTTTCCAGGATGACTCTCACGCGCTGAGCACCCGTCTTCACAGCGCCTGATGGAGGACTTTACATGCCGAACATAACCGTTACGTCGCTGCTGGCCATGAAGCAGAAGGGTGAGAAAATCACCATGCTCACCTGCTACGACGCAACCTTCGCCCACACGGCCTCCCAGGCGGGTGTCGAAGTGCTGCTGATAGGCGACTCGCTGGGCATGGTCCTGCAGGGCCACGACAGCACCCTGCCTGTTACCACCACTGAAACGGCGTACCACGTTGCATGCGTGAAACGCGGCAACCAGGGCGCAATGATTCTCGCCGACCTGCCGTTCATGGCCAACGCCACACTGGAGCAGACCCTGATCAACAGCGCGACGCTGATGCAGGCGGGCGCACACATGATCAAGGTCGAAGGTGCTGCCTGGCTGGGCGAGTCGATCCGTTTGCTGGCCGAGCGCGGCATTCCGGTGTGTGCGCACATGGGTCTGACGCCGCAGGCAGTCAACGTGCTGGGCGGTTACAAGGTTCAGGGTCGGCTGGAGGCGCAGGCGCGTCAGATGCGTGCCGATGCAATTGCGCTGGAACAGGCGGGCGCAGCAATGATCCTGCTGGAGTGCGTGCCCAGCGAACTGGCCGAGGAAATAACCCATGCGGTGAAGATCCCGGTCATCGGCATTGGCGCAGGCAGCGCCACCGACGGTCAGGTACTGGTGCTGCATGACATGCTCGGCCTGTCCATCACCGGGCGCGTGCCCAAGTTCGTGAAAAACTTCATGACCGGTCAGCCCGATATCCAGTCGGCTATCCGGGCCTACGTGGCCGCGGTCAAAGACGTCAGCTTTCCGGCCACTGAACACGGATTCTCGGCATGAACACAGTAAAAACCGTACAGGACCTGCGCGCCGCTGTTGCGCGGGCACGCAGCGAAGGCAAGCGGATCGCGCTGACCCCGACGATGGGCAACCTGCACAGCGGCCACGCCGCGCTGGTCACCAAGGCGGCGCAGCGTGCCGACTTCGTGGTCGCCACCATCTTCGTCAATCCGCTGCAGTTCGGCCCCAACGAAGACCTGGCCACCTACCCTCGCACGCTGGCTGCCGATCAGGAAAAGCTCCTGCAGGCCGGTTGCAACCTGCTATTCACCCCAGGCGTCGAAGAAATGTACCCGCACGGCATGGCCGACCAGACGCTGGTCAGCGTGCCGCACCTGTCGCAAGGCCTGTGTGGCGCCAGTCGTCCCGGCCATTTCGAAGGTGTCGCGACCGTGGTCAGTAAGCTGTTCAACATGGTGCAGCCTGACCTGGCCATCTTCGGGGAAAAAGACTTCCAGCAACTGGCCGTGATCCGGGCCATGGTCCGTGATCTGAACATGCCGATCCAGATCATCGGCGAACCGACGGTACGTGCCGACGACGGGCTGGCGCTGTCCTCGCGCAACGGCTATCTGAGCGACGATCAGCGCGCCGCAGCACCCGCGTTGTATCAGGCGATCCGCCAGACCGCCGACGCAATAAGTGCCGGCGAGCAGGATTTCGACACGCTGCTGGCAAGCAAGAAACAGCAACTGGAGAACGCTGGTTTTCGCATCGATTATCTGGAGATACGCGACGCCACCAGCCTGCGCCCGACGACTGCCGAAAATCGCGACCTGGTCATCCTCGCCGCGGCATTTCTGGGCACAACCCGCTTGATCGACAACCTGCACCTGACCAGAAGCTGACAGGATGTGCGCAGGCAATGAACTAAGACACACCGGTAATGCCATACCGGTACAGGTTGCCTGAACCGCAACCGGCAGTATTCGAGACAAAGCCCCGGTTGCCTGTGTGCGAAAAAGTACCGGGGTCATGTAAGGCGAGGCGCAGACAAACAGGTACGCGAAGGGTAGTCTGCGATGTGTAGCCTGTGAGAAAGCTTGCGACCTCGCTCCAAGAATATCCAAAGACAGAACCAGTTAAAGGAAACCCGCAGCGATGGCGTACTACCGCACTCCTTCCGATGTGACCGCTCTGCCCGCCTGGCAAGCGTTGAACAAACACCGCCAGGCCATGCAGAACTTCAGCATGCGCGAAGCGTTCAACACCGACCCGCAGCGCTTCAGCCAATTCACTCTCAGCAGCGCTGGCCTGTTTCTCGATTACTCCAAAAACCTGATTACCACCGAAACCCGCGACCTGCTGGTCAGCCTGGCTGGCGAAGTGGGCCTCAAGGACGCGATCAAGGCTCAGTATGACGGCGAGCTGGTCAACTCATCCGAAGGCCGCCCTGCCCTGCACACCGCTCTGCGCCGCCCGGTAGGCGACAAGTTGAAAGTCAACGGCGTCGATGTGATGCCGGACGTACACCGCGTACTCAATCAAATGACCGAACTGGTCGGCCGCATCCATGACGGCCTGTGGCGCGGTTACACCGAAAAGCCGATCACCGACGTGGTCAACATCGGTATCGGTGGCTCGTTCCTCGGCCCGGAGCTGGTTTCCGAAGCGCTGGTGGCCTACGCGCACAAAGGTGTCCGCTGCCATTACCTGGCCAACATCGACGGCAGCGAGTTCCATGAGCTGTCGATGAAGATTCGTGCCGAGACCACGCTGTTCATCGTTTCGTCGAAATCCTTCAACACGCTGGAAACCCTGAAAAACGCACAGGCTGCACGTGCGTGGTATCTGGCGCAGGGCGGCTCGGAAGTCGAACTGCATCGCCACTTCATCGCTGTGTCCAGCAACAACGCGGCGGCCGTGGCATTCGGCATTCGTGAAGAAAACATCTTCCCGATGTGGGACTGGGTCGGCGGTCGCTATTCGCTGTGGTCGGCCATCGGTCTGCCTATCGCGCTGGCCATCGGCATGTCCAACTTCAAGGAACTGCTGTCCGGTGCCTACACCATGGACCAGCATTTCCAGAGCGCGCCTTTCGAACAGAACATGCCGGTATTACTGGGCTTGCTGGGCGTCTGGTACGGCAATTTCTGGAACGCACAAAGCCACGCGATCCTGCCGTACGACCACTACCTGCGCAACATCACCAAGCACTTGCAACAACTGGACATGGAATCCAACGGCAAGAGCGTCCGTCAGGATGGTACGCCGACCTCGACCGACACCGGGCCGGTGATCTGGGGCGGCGTGGGTGCCAATGGTCAGCACGCCTACCACCAGTTGCTGCACCAGGGCACGCAGATGATTCCGGCCGACTTCATTGTGCCGATCGTCAGCTTCAACCCGGTTTCCGACCATCACCAGTGGCTATACGCCAACTGCCTATCGCAGAGCCAGGCGCTGATGATGGGCAAGACCCGCGCAGAAGCCGAAGCCGAACTGCGCGAGAAGGGTATGGACGAGAAAGAGGTGCAGAAGCTGGCGCCGCACAAGGTCATCCCCGGCAACCGTCCTAGCAATACGCTGGTGGTCGAGCGCATCAGCCCGCGTCGTCTTGGCGCGCTGGTGGCCATGTATGAACACAAGGTGTTCGTGCAGAGCGTGATCTGGGGCACCAACGCCTTTGACCAATGGGGTGTGGAGCTGGGCAAGGAAATGGGCAAGGCGGTGTACCAGCGTCTGACCGGCGGCACCGAAGAGCCGGCTGACGATGCCTCGACCCAAGGCCTGATCAATTACTTCCGCGGCCGTCACCGCGGCTGATTTGTCCCGTTCGTGAATATCGTTCCCACGCTCTGCGCTCAGCGTTATGCAGATGTATTGATGAGTAGGGGAACGATGCTTTCGTAGGAGCGACCGGGGCGGCGATCCGCCTTGTTCGCGAAGGCGTTATGTCAGGCACAGAAACTTCTGCGGCTGCACAGGGCCCTTTCGCGAACAAGTTCGCTCCCACGCCCTGCGGGCAGAAGCCCTGTACATCTTCAGCGGATGTACGCTCTCCTTGTGGGAGCGAACTTGTTCGCGAAAGCTTTATTTCAGGTGATACATCTTTAGTGGATGTACCGGCCCTTTCGCAAGCAAGCGAAGGGTCGCCCGGTCGGTTACCACAAAAGCCTCTTTGCCGTACTTCACTCCCCGATGCACGAGCACGACATGGAATTCATCCGTACCCGCATCGAAAACCAGGTCATCAGCCTTACCGGCCTGGCGCTGGGTCAACTGGATCTGGCAAGCCCCAAGGGCGACCCAGGCCTGTTTGGTCCCCAGGCAGTGTGCTGGAAGGTGCATGGCGATTTCACCAGCATGCTGGTCGGCGGTATCAGCGCATTGATGCTCCAGGCGTTGCACCCGTTGGCACTGGCGGGCATCTGGGATCACTCCAACTTTCGTCAGGACATGCTTGGCCGCCTGCGGCGTACCGGGCAGTTTCTGTCCGGTACCACCTACGGCTCCACGCGAGATGCCAACTGGCTGATCGACAAGGTTCGCAACATTCACCTGAACATCGTCGGCACTGCGCCCGATGGCCGGCCATACTCCGCCAGCGATCCGGATTTGCTGACCTGGGTGCATGTAGCCGAAGTCAGCAGCTTTCTCGCAGCGCATATGCGCTACCTCAACCCGGACATGCCGCTCGCCGATCAGGACGCGTACTACGCTGAAACAGCGCTGGTTGCCGAGCGACTCGGCGCCCGCAACGTGCCGCGCTCCCGTCAGGCCATTGCTGACTATCTGGCAGACATTCGTGGTCAACTGGTCTGTGACCAGCGCAGCCGCGAAGTAATGCGCCTGCTGATCGATACGCCGGCACCCAACTGGCTGGCCAAGCCGTTTGGCGTGCTGATGATGCGCGCCGGTATCGATCTGCTGCCGGACTGGGCCAGCGAAATGCTCGACGTCACGCAAAGCCCCGTCACACGTCGGATAATCCGTCTGGGCGTCAACAGCACCGCGCCCATTCTGCGCTGGGCGGTGCGCGACGGATCGGCGCAACGTGCCAGACGCCGCATGGACGTTTGAACGAGACATGAAGGTTTTCGGCAAACCGTGACCGAGCGGTTCACGGTTGGAACCTGCCCGCCTATCTGTGCCACCATGAGCGCTCAATAACAATGAGGATCAGCACCATGCACGACGTCGTTATCGTCGCCGCCACCCGTACCGCCGTGGGCAGTTTTCAGGGCTCACTGGCCACTGTATCCGCAGTCGACCTCGGCGCAGCGGTCATTCGTCAACTGCTTGCCCGCACCGGCATAGACGGCGCGCAGGTCGATGAAGTCATCATGGGTCAGGTGCTGACCGCAGGCGCTGGTCAGAACCCCGCGCGGCAGGCAGCCATCAAGGCCGGCCTGCCCTTCTCGGTACCGGCCATGACCCTCAACAAGGTCTGCGGCTCTGGCCTCAAGGCGCTGCACCTGGCGACTCAGGCGATCCGCTGCGGCGACGCCGAGATCATCATCGCCGGTGGCCAGGAAAACATGAGTCTGTCCAACTATGTGCTGCCGGGCGCACGCACCGGATTGCGCATGGGCCACGCCAGCATGGTGGATACGATGATCACCGACGGTCTGTGGGATGCGTTCAACGATTACCACATGGGCATCACCGCCGAGAACCTCGCGCAGCAGTACGACATCGGCCGTGAGGCCCAGGATCAGTTCGCCGCGTTGTCTCAGCAAAAGGCGATGGCTGCGATTGAAGCCGGACGTTTCGTCGATGAGATCACCCCGATCCTGATCCCGCAGCGCAAGGGTGATCCGCTGTCGTTTGCAACAGACGAGCAGCCCCGCGCCGGCACCACCGCCGAGACCCTGGCCAAGCTCAAGCCCGCCTTCAAAAAGGACGGCACGGTCACCGCCGGCAATGCTTCGTCGCTGAACGACGGGGCTGCCGCCATGATGCTGATGAGCGCCGCCAAGGCCGAGCAATTGGGCTTGCCGGTGCTGGCGCGCATTGCCGCGTATGCCAACGCCGGTGTCGACCCGGCGATCATGGGCATCGGACCGGTCAGTGCCACACGTCGCTGCCTGGACAAGGCTGGCTGGTCGCTGGCCGAACTGGACCTGATCGAAGCCAACGAAGCCTTTGCCGCACAGTCCCTGTCGGTCGGCAAGGAGCTGGGGCTGGATCCGCAAAAGCTCAACGTGAATGGTGGCGCTATCGCCCTTGGCCACCCGATTGGCGCGTCGGGCTGCCGCGTGCTGGTGACACTGCTGCACGAGATGATCAGGCGCGATGTGAAGAAGGGTCTGGCCACGCTGTGCATCGGTGGTGGTCAGGGGGTTGCCCTGGCGCTGGAGCGCTAGGGCAGGCAGAAGGCGCGGGTCAGCCCGCGCCTTGCATCATCAGGCGGCTGCGGCAGCCACTTCCATGTCAGCAGGCTCCGGACGCTTGATCAGCGCGTAGATCACACCGGTCAGCACACTGCCGGCGATGATCGCCACCAGATAAAGCAGCGCATGGTTGATCGCGTTGGGGATCAGCATCACGAACAGGCCGCCATGCGGTGCCATCAGCTTGCAGCCGAAGTACATCGACAACGCACCGGTCAGCGCACCACCCACGACACTGGCCGGAATCACCCGCAACGGGTCCTTGGCAGCGAAGGGAATAGCACCTTCCGAGATGAAGCACAGCCCCAGCACGAACGCCGCCTTGCCTGCTTCACGCTCGCTCTGGGCGAACTTGCGGCGAGCCAGGATCGTGGCGATGCCCATACCGATGGGTGGCACCATACCGGCAGCCATGGCGGTGGCCATCGGCGCATAGCTCTGAGACGCCAGCAAACCGACCGAGAACGCATAGGAGGCCTTGTTGATCGGCCCACCGAGGTCGACGCACATCATTGCGCCCAGCACCACACCCAACAGGATCGCGTTGGTGGTGCCCATGCTGTCGAGGAAGTGCGTCAGCGCTTCGAGCATCCCGGCAACCGGCTTGCCGACCACGTAGATCATCACCAGACCGGTGAACAGGCTCGACAGCAGCGGGATGATCAGAATCGGCTTGAGCGCTTCGACGCTGGCAGGCAGACGTGCGTAGCGGTTGATCGCGGCAGCGCTGTAACCGGCGAGGAAGCCTGCGACGATACCGCCAATGAACCCGGCACCCAGCGTACTCGCCAGCAGACCACCGATCATGCCGGGTGCCAGCCCCGGACGGTCGGCAATCGAGTAGGCGATGTAACCGGCCAGCAACGGCACCATCAGTTTGAACGCCGCTTCCCCACCGATCTGCATCAGGGCCGCAGCCAGCGTGCCCGGCTCCTTGAACGCAGTGATACCGAACACGAAGGAAAGAGCGATCAACAGCCCGCCCGCCACGACCATCGGCAACATGAACGACACGCCGGTCAGCAGGTGCTTGTAGACGCCCGCCTTCTCCTGTCTGGCAGGTGACTTGGCGGCGGCCTCGTCGGATTCCACCTGGCCTTCCGCCAAGGCTTTTTTCAGGGTTGCTTCGGACTGCTTGAGCGCTATCCCGGTGCCGCAACGGTAGATCTTCTTGCCGGCAAAGCGGTCGGTGTTGACCTCGATATCCGCCGCCAGCAGCACCACGTCGGCATCGGCGATGGCCTTGGCGCTGAGCGGGTTGCGCGCGCCTACCGAGCCCTGGGTTTCGACTTGCAGGTCGTAATTCAGACGCTTGGCAGCCTGCTGGATCGCTTCGGCAGCCATGAACGTGTGCGCGACACCGGTCGGACAAGCGGTGATCGCAACGATGCGCGGTTGCGCGCCCGTGCCATCGCTAGCCTGAGGCACCGCCGCTTCAGTCGCTGCATGCACCTGCGCGTCTCGCTCGGCGCGCTGCAGAAAACTGTCGACATCCTGCAAGGCATGCGCAGGCGAATCCTGAAACAGGCGTTTGCCGACAAAGCGGCTCAAGTCCACAGGACCGGTATTGACTACCAGGACAAGGTCGGCGGCTTCGATGTCCTGGGCGGACAACTGCTGATCGGCCTTGTTGGGGTCGATGATTTCGACGCTGGTTTCCCAGCCCTGGCGCAGGGCCGCCGCTTCGAGCAATCGTGCGCTGAGTACGCTGCTGACCTTGCCGTTCGGGCAGGCCGTAACTATGGCTAACTTCATGACGATCCTCTCTTATTGTTCTGAAAGGCTGCGTACAGTGACGCCGCCTTCAAGCCGTTTGAGTTGCGCGGCATCGGTGATACCGAAACCGATCTGGGTCACCGCCATGGCGGCGATCGCTGTGGCAGTGCGCAAGGTCTTGTGCGGCTCTTGACCACTGATCAAGCCGTGCACCATGCCTGCCAGCAGCGAGTCGCCAGCACCGACCGTACTGGCCACCGTGACCTTGGGCGGCAGTGAGTGCAGCGCCACGCTCGGGCTGAACCAGTGCACGCCTTCGGAGCCTTGCGAGATCACCACGTGCTCGATGCCCTGCGCCTGCAGACGCGCAGCCGCCTCGGCTTGCGCAGCGATAGAGATGATCGGTGCGTCAAGTGCATCAGCCAGCTCTTCGGTATTGGGTTTAATCAGCCAGGGCCCGGCCTTCAGACCGGCACGCAAGGCCAGACCACTGCTGTCCAGCGCCACTTTCAGACCGAGGTCCTTGAGCATCAGCAGCAGTTTTTGCAGCCACTCCGGGGTGACGCCGCGCGGCAGACTGCCCGCCACGACCACCACGTCGAAACCCTGGGCGATCTGTTCGACGCGGGTGAACAGCGCTTGCTGCGCCTCTTCACTGACCTGGGGCCCGGGGCCGTTCAGGTCGGTGATACGCCCACTGCCTTCGGCCAGCTTGATATTGCTGCGCGTTTCGCCCGGCACCCGGACAAACTCGTCGACGAACTGACGACGCTCGAACAACGCTTCGAACGCTTGCTGATTGTCGACACCAAGAAAGCCGGCAACGGTCAGGTCATGGCCCAGGTCAGCCAGCACCTGCGCCACATTCAGGCCCTTGCCCGCGGCGTGAGTGAGCATCGCCGTGCTGCGGTTGACCTGGCCCAGCTCCAACTGCCCCAACTGCACAGTCAGGTCCAGCGCCGGGTTCATGGTCAGGGTAAGAATCTTCGCCATTACACAGCCTCCACAAGCGCGCGGACTTCGGCGGCGCTGCCCGCCGTCAGCGCATTCTGCGCCAGTTCCCGAGCGCTGCTCAGGGTCAGTTCACGCACGCAGGCCTTGACCTCGCCAATGCTGCGCGCCGAGACACTCAATTCATCCACGCCCAGACCGACCAGAATCGGCACCGCCAGCGGGTCTGCAGCCAGTTCGCCGCACACGCCCACCCATTTGCCGTTGGCATGCGCAGCACGTACGGTCATGTCGATCAGTTGCAGCACCGACGGGTGCAGCCCGTCAGCCTGGGCCGACAGTGTCGGGTGGCCGCGGTCGATGGCCATGGTGTATTGCGTCAGGTCATTGGTACCGATACTGAAGAAGTCCACTTCCTTCGCCAGCACCGGGGCGATCAGCGCAGCCGATGGCACCTCGATCATGATCCCCAGTTGCAGGTCGCTGACCGGAATTTCCTCGCGCAGGCGCTGGGTCATGTCCCGCGCCTGACGCCACTCTTCAAGCGTGCCGATCATCGGGAACATGATGCGCAGCGGGCCACTGTCTGCCGAACGCAACAGGGCACGAAGCTGGCTTTCCATGACGTCCGGTCGCTGCAGGGTAAGACGGATACCGCGGACGCCGAGGAACGGATTTTCCTCTTTGGCGATCGGCCAGTAAGGCAGCGGCTTGTCGCCACCGACGTCCAGCGTGCGCACCACCAGCGGACGCCCGCCCAGATCGGTCAGCACGCGGCGGTATTCAGCTTCCTGCGTGGCTTCATCCGGCGCCTGGGAATGCGCCATGAACAACAGCTCGGTGCGCAGCAGGCCGACACCTTCCGCGCCCTGCTCGACGGCGGCCGGTGTGCCGGTGCTGTCGCCGATATTGGCGAAGACTTCGACGGCGTGACCATCACGCGTCACAGCAGGCTCCATGCGCGCTTCGGCGGCCGCCTTGAGACGTTGCTCACGCGCGTCACGGTCCTGAACGGCGCGCTGCAGGGTCGCTTCGTCAGGCGCGACGGTCAGCCGTCCGCGCTGGCTGTCGAGCAGCAGTACAGTGCCAGGCTTGAGCAGCAGCACTTCATCGCCGGCACCTACCAGCGCAGGAATGCCCAGTGCACGCGCCACGATGGCACTGTGCGCCGTGGCACCGCCACGCGCGGTAAGAATGCCGGCGACCTGCGCCGGGTCGAGACGGGCAACGTCGGACGGGCCGACTTCATCCATCACCAGAATGTAGGGTTCGTCGGGGGCCGCAACGGTTTCGACGCCACAGATCTGCGCCAGCACGCGGCGACCGACGTCACGCAGGTCTGCGGCGCGCTCGGCGAGCAGTGCGTCCTGCAGTTGTTCCTGCTGAACGGCAGCGGTCTCGATAACCGTTGCCCAGGCCGCAGCGGCGCTTTCGTCGTTGTTGAGGCGCGCCTCGACTTCGCTGGTCAGTTCCGGATCTTCGAGCATCTCCTGGTGGGTGATGAAGATTTCCCGGATGGCCTTGGACTTGCTGCGCTGAATGAGATTTTCGATATCGCTGCGCACCTCGCCGATCGCCTTGTGCAGGCGCTCGCGCTCGGCAGCCACCGACTCGCCCCGTTGGGGATAATCGAAGCTTTGCAGCACTTGAACGTGGGCCGGCCCCATGGCAATGCCCGGTGAAGCAGGCACGGCCTGCAACACGCTACCGGCTGGCGGAGCGTTGAGCGGTTTGGCCGCAGCCGGGACCGGCGTTGGCGCAGCCTCGGTCGGCGAGACGGCGGGCAAGGGTTCGACTTCCTCGCCCAGACCTTGCTCCACGGCTGCGATCAGGGCGGGCAGCGCGTCGTCGGCGATGCTCGGCTCGGCAATGAATTCCAGCGTCTGACCACGGCGGGCGCCGAGGCTGAGCAGCTTGCTCAGGCTCTTGGCCGACACGGCAGCTTCGCCGGTTTCCAGCACGCGCATGCGGATCTCGCCGTCAAACTCCTTGGCCAACTGCGCCAGTATCTTCGCCGGGCGGGCGTGCAGGCCATGGGCGTTGGCCAATTGAATCTGCCGGGTCGGCCACTCGGCTGGCAGTTCGCCGCCCAGCGCTTCGAGCACGGCGCGACTGTTGGTGGCGTGACCCAACTCGTGGCCACGGCCTTCGATCAGCAACAGGCAGAGACGCTCGAGCAGCGCTTGATGCGCCTCACCGAGGCTGGCCAGGCAGAACAGACCGGTCAGCGGCTGGCCCAGATAGCGCATCGGTTTGTCGGGGGTGACGAACGCCAGACCGGGACGCTTGACGGTTTGCTCGCTGTGCAGCCACCAGAGGCCATCACCCAGCGACAACGCTTCCACTTGCTGGAGCACGGCGGAAAATCCGTTACTCACGCAGTCGGCCTTGCGCAACAGGCGTGCGCCGCGCCAGACCAGTTCTTCAAAATCGTCGGCTGATACGCCGAGGCTGATCATCTGTGCGTCGAGCGCCAGTTCCTGCGGAGCGCCCTGCAATAGCTTGAGCAGGTCTTCCGGGGTCTTCGCTTCGCGCAGCGCCTGGCCAAGATCCTCTTCGCCCAGTGCGCGAGTCAGCAGTTGCAGCAGGCGCAAGTGCTCGTCGGATTTGGCAGCGATACCAATCGCCAGGTAAACCATTTGTCCGTCGCCCCAGTCCACCCCTTCGGGGAACTGCATCAGACGTACGCCGGTGGTAAACACCAGGTCGCGGGTCTCGGGTGTACCGTGTGGGATGGCGATGCCCTGACCGAGGAAGGTCGAGCCTTGCTGCTCACGGTTCATCAGCCCGGTGAGGTAACCCTCGGCAACCAGACCATCAGCGACCAGGTGGTCGGCAATCAGCTTAAGTGCGGCAGTTTTATCCACAGCCGACTGGGCCATGGATATTTGCTCCAGAGTGAGTTCGAGCATTGCCTTGACTCCTGTGCAGCGCCAAGGCGCCACCTGATTCTTGTTTTAATGGCGATCATGTGATCGACAGCTTAGGGGGGATGAAGGTGATATCTGTCCGAGCATCGTATCGGACATCACTTTCATCTCGATTGCAGCAGACAACAGGCGTGCTGAATCGTTTAATCTAGAATTGCCCGGCACGTTACTCGATTCTGGGGTTTCATTGAAGCCCGGTCGGTCCGATCACTGTGGGACACTTCCCAAAATACTTGAAGTACTTGGGAATTTCCTACGGTCTGGTGTAAAGATCAGCGCCATGAAAAAAATAACTCGATTGTCCTGAGCCGCGTACCTAATAAAAGGAAATTCCGGGGTGAAACTTAGCGATATCGCACGTCTGGCAGGTGTTTCTGTCACTACGGCCAGTTACGTGATCAATGGCAAGGCCGAAAAACAGCGCATCAGCCCGGCAACGGTCGAACGTGTCAAAGCCGTGGTCGAGCAGCACGACTTCCGACCCAACCCACAAGCGGCGGGCCTGCGCAGCCGCCATAGCAAAACACTGGGCTTTATCCTGCCCGACCTGGAAAACCCCAGCTATGCGCGCATCGCCAAATTGCTCGAACAAGGCGCGCGCAGGCTCGGTTATCAACTGCTGATCGCCAGCTCCGATGACGACCCCGCCAGCGAGCTGCAGCTATTACAGCTGTTCCGGGCACGTCGTTGCGACGCGCTGCTGGTCGCCAGTTGCCTGCCGACCGGTGACGACAGCTACCGGGACCTGCAGCTCAAGGGCATGCCGATCATCGCCATCGACCGGGAAATGAATCCGGAGTTTTTCTGCTCGGTGGTCAGCGACGACCATGACGCCTGCCAGCAACTGACTCATAGCCTCCTGCAAACCCGACCGCGACACATCGCCCTGATCGGCGCACGTCCCGAACTGAGCATCAGCCGCGCGCGCGCCGCAGGCTTCAAACACGCACTCGACGGGTTTGCCGGAACCACCATCATCGAGCACGGCGAAGCGTTCAGCCGCCAGTGTGGCCAGCGTTTGATGACCGAGATGCTACAGCGCCAGGGGCATTTTCCGGACGCGTTGATCACCACGTCCTACGTGCTGCTGCAAGGCGTGTTCGATGTGCTGCAAAGTCAGGCACTGCAATCGACCCCGCTGCATCTGGGCACCTTCGGTGATACGCAATTGCTCGATTTTCTGCCGCTGCCCGTCAATGCCATGGCCCAGCAACACCAGTTGATCGCCGACAAGGCCCTGCAGCTGGCGCTGGCCGCTATCGAGAAGGACGATTACCAGCCGGGCGTGCACGCTATTGTCCGGGCCTTCAAACAACGTATACACGAGGCGTGAATGTGACGCTGATCGATACCCACACCCACCTGGATTTTCCGGATTTCGATGCAGACCGCGCCCGAGTGCTGGACAACTGTCGGACGCTTGGCGTGCAGCGCATGGTGGTGCTCGGGGTGTATCAGCGTAACTGGCAGCGGCTTTGGGAGCTGACCGAAGCCAACCCCGCGCTGCATGCAGCGTTCGGCATGCATCCGGTGTACATCGATGAGCACCGCACCGAACACCTGACCGAACTGGGCGACTGGCTGACGCGCCTGCAAGGACATCCGCAGCTGTGTGCGGTGGGTGAGATCGGTCTGGACTATTACGTCGAGCAGCCTGACAAGGCGCGTCAGCAAGCGCTCTTTGACGCGCAATTGCAATTGGCGGCGGACTTCAACCTGCCTGCCTTGCTGCACGTGCGTCGCAGTCATGCCGATGTGATCGCGACTCTCAAGCGCCACAAGCCAAAGCGCAGCGGCATCATTCACGCCTTTGCCGGCAGCCGCGAAGAGGCGCGTGAATACATCAGGCTGGGGTTCAAACTGGGTCTGGGCGGAGCGGCGACTTGGCCGCAGGCGCTGCGCATGCATCGGGTCATTGCCGAACTGCCGCTGGACAGCGTGGTGCTGGAAACCGACTCACCGGACATGGCACCCGCCATGCATCCCTATCAGCGCAACAGCCCGCAGCACTTGCCCGACATTTGCGCGGCCCTCGCGGGGCTGATGAACATCAGCCCCGCGCGCCTGGCCCAGGCGAGCACGGACAATGCCTGCGAACTGTTCGACTGGCCTCGCCTGTCACATGCCTGAGCCTGCGCGGCCAGGATCGGATCAGAGCAGAAGCGTCCACAGGGCGAACCCTGCGTACCAGACCACCGCGGCACGTACCAGCAGCTCCCAGAGCATGTCGAGGCCGGTAACACCTTGCGCGCCCATCATCGGAGGCGGGACCTCGCTGGCGGCACAGCCCACGCGCGTAATCAGTTGTGCGGCACTGATGTTCCAGTTCAGCAACTCGTGCAGCATCACCCGGGTGACCGCCACAAAATTGCCGACCAGCGCGAAGCTGGCGGCGAGCAACCTGACCGGCACCCAGTCAAAGGCGTGGCGTAACTGCCCTGCACGCTCGACCAGTGCGGGTGTCTTGCCATGTTCGACAGCAAGCGCCAACAGCCTGTAGGCCAGCGCAGCCACCGGGCCGAGTACGAAATACCAGAAAATCACGGCGAAGAAACTCTGGAACGCCTGCCAGAGCAGGTAGCCCTGCACGCCCTGCAGCAATTGCTCGCTGTTGTCCGCTTGCACGCCCATGTCGCGCTCGGCCACATGCACCGCAGCCTGTGCATCGCCACGTCGGCAGGCATCGCGAAACGGCCCGAGCACAGCAATCAGGTCAACACGGCCAAGGCTATAGATCAACACCAGCAGGTGAACGGGCAGAACCAGCCAGCCATAGGCAACCGAGCCGATGATGGTCAGCGCCAGGTGCAGGATCAGCACGGGAACAAGCACCAGCAACGCCAGCATTACCCAGGGGCGTGTCGACGTCCGCGGGCTGGCCTCGAGTTTTGCCAGCTCTTTCAGCCACGGCCCGTCACGCTGAACGCGCTGACGCAGAGCAGAAAACTTTTCGATAAGAACGGCCAGCAGTAGCACCAGAAAACTCATTGTTCGTCCCTCACATCAATCCAGCAAAGCCGCTCGAAACCTGGCCCAGTCAAAACAGGGCCCAGGATCAGTCTTGCGTCCCGGCGCCACGTCACTGTGACCACAGATACGCTCGGGGGTGATTGCCTCGAACGCCTGTCGCAACTGTCGCGTCAGGTCGATGAGCGCGTCGTATTGCGCATCGGTGAAAGGCTGGTCATCCGTTCCCTCCAGTTCAATGCCGACAGAAAAGTCGTTGCACCCTTCACGGCCCTGAAAACTGGAAACACCGGCGTGCCACGCGCGATCAAGACAAGAGACGAACTGAACGACCTCGCCATCACGTTCGATCAGAAAATGCGCTGAAACGCGCAGATCGGCAATCCCCACAAAGTAGGGATGCTCATCGATGTCGAGCTGGTTCTGAAAGAAAGCCTGCACCTTGCCAGTCTTGAATTGCGCTGGCGGCAGGCTGATGTTGTGGATCACCAGCAGCGAGATTTCGCCTTCGGGTCGCGCATTGAAGTTGGGCGAAGGGCAATGCTGCACGCCGTCGCACCAGCCGCTTGCGGAGTCCAGTTGCATGAATGCTCCTTGAACAGGGGAAAAAAGTAGCGCTGATTATGCCCGTGACAGGAGCCGATGTGAGGGCTTGGCTACAGACCTGCAGCGTCGAACGCCAGAGATCTGCGGCGACGCGTGTCGAACTGCGTGCCGACGCGGGGCGTCGGCAGCATGGTCAACCGCGTGTCTGGCGACCGGCACCGCAGGGGAACGACAGCTTGAAATCCGCCAGTCAGGCGCCCTTGAGCTTGCGCAGGTTGCTGATGACGGATTCCAGGGCACGGTCGAAGAGCAGCGCATCGTCGAGAATACGTACTGCGCCGCGACGAAATTCGACGGCAAGACCGGTACGGGTCTTTTCCAGAACCTTCATGCCCGTACGATTGACGAACACATAACGCCCGGTCGGCTCGACAATCGCAGTCAATTTGCAACGCAGCTTGTGCTCCTCATCTTCCTGAATCTCGACCCAGCAACCGACCCGCAGCTTGTCAACCATCTGCAGACCTGCGTCGTCGTCAGGTAACTGAACAACAGGCTCATTGAGCATCCGTTCTTCAGGGGTGATCAGAACGATTTCCTCGACCACCGCCATCATCGGCGGGCCTTCGATGGCCTGACCGTCTGCCTGCGCCGTATCACCTTGCGCGGTGCCGCCCTCGCCTTCCTGCAAACGCGAGAAGTGCTGAAACGCCTGGACATGCAGCGACTCCAGCTGACTGAAGAATTCACTGGTGGCGAACGGGTCGAAGGCGGCGCTGGTCAAGCCGTCACGCAGCGACTTGAGCAGTCCAGGAACCAGCTCCAGCAGGCGCTGCAGAGCCTGCGGGTCGTCGTGCAGCTCGACGCTCCAGATCAACTCGTCCATGGTCTCCAGCCCGGCCTGCCACTCGCTGGACTCCTCGCCATGCTTGAGGCAGGTCAGCAGCAGGACCTTGCTCCAGGCCTCCTGCAACAGACGCACCACTACTTCCGGCAAGGTTCTGCCCAGCAGGCGCTGATTGAGCTCGTGCTGCACCTGCTGTCGGGCCAGTTCGGCACGCGCGCGGCCCTCTTCGGCATCGCGGGTGCGCTGCTCGAGCAACTCGCTGCGGCGACGCTCGTCACTGGTGAAGGCCAGAAAATCCGCCAGCAATTCGGAGAAAATTGCCGGGTCATCGACAAAATCATTGAGCAGGCGCTGCACGATCTGCTCGACGCGCTGATACAGCGAGTCGCGCTGATAGTCGTCACGGCCACCCCAGCCCAGTGCGGCAGTGGCTATTTCGTTGAGCAGGCGGCGGGCGGGATGACTGCCGCGGCTGAAGAAGCTTTTGTCGATGACCGCCACCTTGAGCATCGGAATCTGCAGGCGTCCAATCAGCGCACGCAATGAAGGTGTCAGGTTGCGGTCATCGAGAATGAATTCGAACAGCATGGCAATCAGGTTGATGACGTCTTCGTCACCGACACCGACAATTCTGGATTTACCGGTCTTGACGTTGACTCGCGTCAGCAGCTGTTCCAGCTGGTTGCGCAGGTCGAAATCGTCTGAAGTGTCCTGGGACGGCACATATTGCTGCAGGTGAGACAGCAGGCGCAGCAGGTCACGGCTGGAAATCGGACGCACTTCTGCGTTGGGTTCATGACGCGGCGCGAGGCTGCCGCGAACGTGCAGCAGCAGTTCCTGCAAGGCCGAGAAAACCTCCTGCACACCCTTGTCGAGCTTGTCGGCGGCTTCACTAAAGGCAGGGTCGGACATCTCGGAGACGCGACTTCTAGGCGCCGCCCGGTCGGAAGAGCGCCGGGCCGGCAAGGCTTTCATGTCCGGCAATACACCTGTGGCAATCAGCAGTTGATTGGCTTCGCTGTACAGATCATCCGTATTGGCCAGGACGTACTTCTCGAACAGTTTGAGAATGATCAGTTTGACCTTGATCTCGACGCCAAGGCTGCGCCCGGCCTCCAGAAAGAACCTGCAGAGCATCGCCGGCCCCAGAGGATTGGAGTCTTCGGCAATCGCTTGAGGAATGAGTACGTTCAGGCGTGCAGTGAGCTGGCCCAGAGCGAGGGCATCACGGCTCATGACCTTGCTGACCATGGCATCCACGGCCACGGTTTTCTCGAGATCATCGTTGTGCACCAGCGACAGCTTGTCGAAGGACACAGCGGCCGGAAGCACGGGCTCCTGAATCTGATACTGACCCAGGACCAGGAAAGACTCGTAGAACTTGTCGAGGAAGCCACGTTCTATGCTTTTGCGCTTGAGGCGCAGGTCACGCATGGCTTCAAAAAAGATGTTCTGCTCAGTGTTGCTGCGGGCACGGTCAGCCATTTCGAACAGCGTATCGTCGGCGTTATCGAACAACGCCTGCAATGCATCCTTGAGCTGCTGGGCCGCCTTGTCGCGAACCTGCAGCAACACAACAGGTAATCGGGCCAAAGGAGTACCCGCCCCCTGCAGAGGGAACGATTTGCTCAACGGCACTACTTTTTCGTCGTTCGGCATTACACCCCCTGACAGGAAACAACCTGAACCCCATCACAAACGTGGCTTGTTACCCTCGCACTGTGAAGCGACCCCCTTGGTCTTGCGCAACGTCAAACTCATGGCGTCAATTACAAGTCGGATTATCTTTCAAAACTTGTCATTAACGCCAGCGGGACTTTTCTTTCACTCTCGCGAAGGAAGCGGCAAGACATTCATGTGCAGCGATAGACCGCGATATTCGCTTTCCATCGCAAACGAATTTGCCAAACCGACCAACTGCATGTTCCCGGAGGTAACACCCTGGCATTGGCGCAGGTGGGTAAGCGGGATGCGGTGCCTTATACTCGAACGACTTTGCTACTGGAGCCCGCTATGCCGAATTTACGAATTGCCGACCTGACCGCCGAGATCGAGGCCAATGTGCGTCGCGCATTGCTGGAGGATGTCGGCAGCGGCGATATCACCGCCCAACTGATTCCGGCAGAACGGCTGGCCAAGGCCACCATCATTTCCCGCGATGCAGCGGTGATCGCGGGCACTGCCTGGGTCGATGCGGTATTCCGGCAACTGGACCCGCGCGTGGCGGTGCACTGGCAAGTGACAGACGGCGACCGCGTCAGCGCGAATCAGGCGCTGTTTCACCTTGAAGGCCCGGCACGCTCTCTGCTGACCGGCGAACGTAGCGCACTCAACTTTCTGCAGATGCTCTCGGGAGTGGCCACGCGGGCGCAGTACTTCGCGGACATGGTCGCGGGCACTCAAGTCAGACTACTGGATACCCGCAAGACCCTGCCGGGCCTGCGCCTGGCGCAGAAGTACGCGGTCACCTGCGGCGGCTGCCACAATCACCGCATCGGGCTATACGACGCGTTTCTGATCAAGGAAAACCACATCGCAGCCTGTGGCGGCATCGCTCAGGCAGTAGAAGCGGCGCACCGGATTGCACCGGGCAAGCCTGTCGAAGTCGAGGTGGAGAGCCTCGGTGAACTCAAGCAGGCGCTGGACGCAGGCGCCGACATCATCATGCTTGATGAGTTGAGCCTTGATGACATGCGCGAAGCCGTGCGCCTCACCGCAGGCCGTGCCAGTCTGGAAGCCAGCGGCGGCATCAACGACGATACCCTTCGGGTTATTGCTGAAACGGGTGTGGATTACATTTCCATCGGTGCGATGACCAAGGATGTGAAAGCCGTGGACCTGTCCATGCGCCTGAGCCTCTGACGTATCGCGCACAGCCAACTCACTATTCGCTCGGGAGTAGACGCTTTGGAACAATGGTTTGTGATGAACGCGGGCAAGCAACTCGGCCCGATGGACGCGGATGCTGCGCGGCTGATTGCCCGTGAGTCACCCGGTGCGTGGTGCTGGAAGCAAGGCATGCCGGACTGGCAGCCGATCTATCAGGTGCCGCAGGTACGCGCCATGAAGAAGGACGGTGTGACGCCTTTTCCTGATCCGACCCCGGACATGATCCAGCCCAAACCGTCCGCGCTGCCGGCGCAGGCAGCCCCGACACCCGCGCCTGCCTCTGTGCCCGCCAGACGCCCTTCGTTTACGCCCGACCCGAACGCCTCGGGCGGCTATGGCCTGGCGCAGACCACCGACGGGGTGGACTTCAAGCTGTACGGTACGGAAACCCAGTTCATCGAACTGGAGCTTGACCCTGGCGAAAGCGCCGTCGCCGAAGCCGGGGCGATGATGTACAAGACCTGCGATGTGCAGATGGAAACCATCTTCGGCGACGGCAGCAATCAATCGTCTGGGCTGCTGGGTTCGCTGTTCGGCGCAGGCAAGCGCATGCTGACCGGCGAAAGCCTGTTCACTACGGTGTTTTCGCAACAGGGCTCGGGCAAGGGCCGCGTGGCATTTGCAGCGCCCTACCCGGGCACGATCCTGCCGCTCAACCTGCGCGATTTCGGCGGCAAGTTGATCTGCCAGAAAGACAGTTTTCTGGCCGGTGCCAAAGGCGTCTCCATCGGTATCCAGTTCCAGAAGAAAATCCTTACCGGCCTGTTCGGGGGCGAAGGTTTCATCCTGCAAAAGCTGGAAGGCGACGGCTGGGTGTTCGTGCACATGGGCGGCACGGTGCGCAAGATCGAGCTGGCGGCAGGCGAGGCTCTGGATGTCGACACCGGGTGCCTGGCAGCCATGACGCAGACGGTCGATTACGATATCCGCACGGTCGGTGGCGGCATCAAGTCGATGCTGTTCGGCGGCGAAGGGGTGTTTTTCGCCAGACTGACCGGGCCTGGCACGGTATGGCTGCAAAGCCTGCCCTTCTCTCGACTGGCCGGGCGCATGCTGGCCGCGGGGCCTTCGGGTGTGGGCAGAAGCGAGCGTTAATTTCAGCACTCCGTTATTAGACCGGAGAAATCTCGACTATCGTGCCAATGCTCCGCGTTGGCATGCCGTTCCGGACGCTCCGCGTCCTCTTGACGACGCAGAGCGTCGTGAACTGCATTCCCACGCTGGAGCGTGAGGAACGATAGCTGTAATCAGCACCCAATAAAAAACCCCCGCCATTGCTGGCGGGGGTTTTTAGTGGGCGCTGCTCGGGTTTAGCCGATTGCCACGCCGTGAGCTTCTGCCAATGGCTTCAGACCGCCGGCAAAGCCCTGGCCAATGGCCTTGAACTTGAACTCTTCGCCATTGCGATAAAGCTCGCCGAAGATCATCGCAGTTTCAGTGGATGCATCTTCCGACAGGTCGTAACGAGCGATTTCCTTGCCATCTGCCTTGTTCACAACGCGGATGTAAGCGTTGGAAACCTGGCCAAAGCTTTGCTTGCGCTCGTCGGCGGAATGGATGGTGACCGCGAAAACCAGCTTCTTCACTGCTGCTGCCAGGCCAGTGAGCTTGACCGTTACCGACTCGTCATCACCTTCGCCGGCACCGGAGCGGTTATCGCCCAGGTGCTCGACCGAACCATCAGCCGATTTCTTGTTGTTGTAGAAAATGAAGCTGTTGTCATCCAACACCTTGCCATTTTCGCCAACGATGAAGATCGAAGCATCCAGGTCGAACTCGGTGCCATCGGTAACACGCGGATCCCAGCCCAGGCCCACGGTGATTTCTGTCAGGCCCGGAGCCTCTTTGGACAGGGAAACGTTACCGCCTTTACTCAGACTTACTGCCATGTTCTTGATCCTTTCCAGAAAAGTGGTGGGGCGTGAATCAGAAATTCATGCCGAAAGAGTTGGCGACGGCTTTCAATCCACCGGCAAAACCGCTACCCACGGCGCGGAACTTCCACTCGCCATTGTTGCGGTACAGCTCGGCGAAGATCATCGCGGTTTCAGTGGAAGCGTCTTCTGCCAGGTCGTAGCGAACGACTTCAGAACCTGACTGTTCATTCAATACGCGAATGAACGAGCCACCCACCTGACCGAAGTTCTGCTTGCGGCTGTCTGCATCGTGAATGGTCACGACGAAAACAACTTTCTCCACATCGGCAGGAACACGGGCCAGGTCGACCTTGAGGACTTCGTCATCGCCGTCGCCGGCACCGGTACGGTTGTCACCGGTGTGCTCGACAGAACCGTCGGCGCTCTTGAGCTGGTTGTAGAAAATGAAGTCAGCTTCACTGCGGACCTTGCCATTGGCGGCCAACAGGAATGCGCTGGCGTCCAGGTCGAAATCCTGTCCGTCAGTGGCTCGCGGATCCCAGCCCAGACCGATCAATACTTTGGTCAGGGTAGGGTCGGTTTTCGACAGCGAAAGGTTGCCACCTTTTTGCAGAGTCAAAGCCATGATTCGTTTATCTCCTTTATCCAGTGTTTACGCTTTTTCTTCCGCGGATTCGTCTTTGCCCGGGAAGAGCAGGCTTGCAACGATACCGATGATCAATACGACGACTACCACCAGCAGGCTGGTGTTGGCGCTGATCTCGTAACCGTGATGGAACAGGTGGTTGGTCGCGTTCAGGCCCAGTTTGACGGCGATGAAGAACAGCAAGGCGATAACCGCTTTCTCCAGGTGCACCAGGTAACGCTTGAGGGCTTCCAGAACGAAGTACAGGGTACGCAGACCGAGGATCGCAAACAGCATGGCCGAGAACACGATCAGCGGCTCGCGGCTCACGGCGATGATTGCCGGCACGGAGTCGAACGCGAACAGCACGTCGGAGATTTCCGCCACAACCAGACACAGGAACAGCGGAGTCGCGAACAGAGCGCCTTTGGCGGCCAGGGTGATACCGGCGTTTTCAGGCTTTTTGACTTCCTGTTCCAGAACCGAGCGGCTGACAAAGAAGTTGCTGCCGTGCAGTTTTGGCCACACCGGGAACAGCTTCTTGGCAAAGCGATAAGCCATGTGTTGCGAGTAGTCGACTTCTTCGTCGTCGTCATCACCCGCCCTGAGCATCATGATGGCTGTCCAGGCAACGATGACTGCAAACACCACTTCGACCCATGGACCAAGCGCCAGCAGGCCGGTACCAATGGCGACGAAGATGCCGCGGAAGACGATGGCGCCGATGATGCCCCAGTACAGAACGCGGTGGCGCAGGCCATCCGGAATCTTGAACCAGGAGAACAACGCCATGAACACGAACAGGTTGTCGACGCTCAACACTTTTTCCAGCGCATAACCGGTCACGAACAGCGTGGCGACTTCAGAGCCGTGCTGGACATACAGGAAACCGGCAAAAGCCAGCGAAATGGCGACCCAGAAAATCGACCACGCCGAGGCTTGCGCGAGGGTGATTGGCTTGTTTCCCCGGTGGGAAAACATGTCGATAGCCATGGCCGTAATGGCCAGGCCGACGAAAACCGCCATCGTGAGTGGAGGGAAGCCAAGAGAGGTGCTTTCCATTTAACTGCGTTCCTTAGGGTAAAAAATTACAGGTCGAAATCGGACGGGTTGAGGCCAAGCTCTCGACAGATCGTGCGGCAGACTTCCCGCTCTTTCTCATCGAAGCTGCCATCGGCGCCACCGATAGCACAGCAGACGCGCACCAGCAAACGGGCTGCATCTTCTTTCTTTTTGATCTTGCCAATGGCTTTCAAGGCCTCGGCGCGACCAATTTCAAAATCGAACTCGAACTTCGAGCAGGCTTCCTGGAAGCCCTGGATGACCTCCTTCATGTCGAAAACTTTCAGTTCCTGAGAGTTCTGAATGAAGCCCGCCATCTTCTGCTTTTCACTGGAGCTGATATCACCGTCTGCGGCCGATACCAGAGCACAGCCGGAGACCACAGCCTCCATGAATTCGCGATTCTTGAACTTCGAAACTTCCGAAGCCAGCTTGTCGCGAGCAGCTGTTGCGTTTGTTTTCAACCAGTCCAGCATGTCTATCTCCCATGAGGCGGCACAGCCAGCCCAGAAATACCACGGTATTGTTTACTTGGAACCGGCAGCCCAGCGCATGCCCCATCCGTAGGCCTTGTCCATGTTGCTGTGGCCGTTGTGGAAATCCACACGACGCGTCACCTTGACCGCACCGTTGTCATTTTCCAGCAGCGCAATGGCACACATGCCCTGACGACCGCCCTCTTCATTGAGGCGAACCTCGATGGGTGGCTGACCCGGAGCATGAATGGTGACAACCCCATCGGTTTCCTTCCAGTTCGGCGCACCTTCATAGATGAACGCGTAAACCAGAATGCGACGGATCTTGCTCCAGTGCGCACCATTGATATGCAGCCACTCACCGTCGCTGATCGAGCCGGTACGGTCATCGCCCATCAACTTGATGAAAGGCTCGGAGTTGAGCGAACCGAACGAGTTGCCCAGCGCCTGGACAGCGCCTTTGAGGCCGTCCTGCATTTCGAAGAGGCAGCCTACATCAAGGTCAATGGCATTGCTCTTCTTCATCGAGAAGAAGCCGCCGCCCTTGCTGTCGCTGCGACGGTTCCAGTTCAGGTTGACCCGGATCTCACCGAAACCGGCACTGGATTTTTCCAGACTGATCGAAGCACGGGTCTTGTCGAGCGTGATCTTGCTCAGACTGACGGTCGACTTGGGCGCCGGTGCTGGAACAGGTGCAGGTGCAGGTGCAGGTGCAGGTGCAGGCTGATCCTGTGGCGCGGCGACTTCAACGCCAAAGTTTTTCGCCAACGGTTCAAGGCCGCCGGCAAACCCCTGGGCCACGCAACGGAATTTCCATGCCCCCTGACGCAGGTAGAACTCGCCCAGAATCAGCGCGGTTTCTTTCATGCCGCTGGTAGGGATATCGGCTTCGATACCGCCGGTGATGCTCAGCGCCAAGCGTGACACGCTGCCAAAACTGGCCTTGTTCTCATAGATGGTCGCCGTCAGGGCAACCTTCTCGATGACCGGGTCGAGACGGCTCGGGTCAAGACTGAACACCGCACGTCCCGCTGACGCTTCCGTCTGCTGCAGCGCTCCGCTGTTCACACTTTTCTTGCCGTAGAAACACATGTCCTGATCGCCACGGACCTTGCCGGTATCGGTCAGCAGAAAAGCAGAGACATCGATGTCCGCATCCGCCAGCGGGGAATAGCTGATTTCGACCGTCAACGGCCCGGTGGTGACTGGTGCGTTGGCACCCGGGACAAGTTGGGTCATACGCGTACAGCCCCGATCGCCAGCTCGACCAGATCATCGGCAGTACGCCCGTTGGTGACCTGGCCTACTGCGGTGAAGTCCCAGCCCGATGGCGTGCGTGCCAGATAGGACATCACCACGCCGGTGTGCTGGCCTTTCTCGGACAGATCAAAGCGGCCCAGCTCGTTACGGCTGCCCAGATCGACAATACGGCAGTAGGCATTGGCGACTTTTTCGAAATTCTGACCGGTGAACGAATTGACGGTGAACACCAGGTATTTGACGGTGGCTGGCAGTTTTTCCAGATCGACGCTGATGGTTTCATCGTCGCCCGCGCCTTCGCCGGTACGGTTGTCACCCGAATGCTGAATGGCACCGTCACGCGATTGCAGCTGGCGGAACCAGACCAGGTCGAGGGGCTTTTTGTCGGCGTCGAGCATGATGCACGAGGCATCCAGGTCGATATCGCCGCCGCCACCACCGAGCAATTTACCGAAGAAACCGCTGGCTTTTTCAGGGTCCCATCCAAGTCCCATGCTGACTTTCTTGAGGCCTGTACCAGCAGTTTTCTCGAGTGAGATCGTCTGGTTCTTTGCCAAAGTGAGTGCCATTTTTCGCTCCATGTGACGTTGGATTTCGGATAAAAGTGTTACAGCCTTACTGTGTTGGCCCGTCTTTGCCATCAGGATTGTGTAACTTGGCGTTAACGGGGCCTTTATAACGGCCTCGACGCCACGTCGGATGGAACAGACGCCAGTGCGCATCCTGAGCAGCGGCAAGCAATTCGTGGTCACCTCGGGTGTCGCCCCAGGCGCGAACCCGGAACTGGGTCAATGGCCCGTAGACACTCTCCAGGCGCGCAACTTTCGAGTCGCAACGACAGTTGCTGCCTTCGATCAAGCCGGTCAGCTTGCCGTCGATTACTTCCAGGTTGGTGCCGATCAACTCTACTTTCAAGCGATCAGCGAAAGGTTGCAGGACCATAGCAGGCGATGCTGAACAAAGCGTGACAATGGCACCCTTCTCGATTTCAGCGGCAATGGATTCCAGCGCGGCAGGACGCATCAGGCGTTTCCAGTGCGACTGGCAGAACGCTTCAGCCTTCTGCTGCAGCCACTGCACTTCGACGCCACTGAGGAAGGCCTTGATCAGGCGCCCCTTGAGTTCATCGCGGGTCAGGCGCTTGGCCAGGTAGCCGATGCTGGGCAGCACTAGCCGCGCCATGCGCACCGAAAAGGCACGTTGCCCGAAGGCGAATTTGAGAAACGGGACAAAACTGTCGTGGCGGGTAATAGTCCCGTCGAAATCGAAGACCGCCAGCAGGCGCTGTTCCACTTCGATTTCAAGGTCGGGCCCTACAGGCTCAAGATCAGGTCCTACGGTTTCAAGGTCAGGTTCTATCATCTAGCTAACTGCCTCAGCGAGTCGAATGCTGGCATCCATGATCGAAGCGGGTGCGGATAACACTCCATGCCATTTGGCGCGCTCCATGATGTGGGTTGCCCATTTGTAGTGAGTAGCCGGTTCACACATCGCATCGTTGTACTTGAACACTGCGGGGGCCACAGAGTTCAAAATCATCCGGGCGGAGTTCATGTCCTCCAGACTGACGCGTAACGCATTCTGAATGATATTGACCTGCGAGGGGTGAATTGCCGTTTTACCGACCAACCCATTGGTAATATCCAGCGCCAGCTCATGTTGAAGAATGTCAGGGGTTGCCAGTTGCTCGAACACCGGTGCGGTGAGCGCAAAGCCCTGCGAACCCATGACACCGGCCAGCATGGGGATGACATACCCCATCGGCGTAGAATACAGGGTCATGGCCGGATTACGACGCAGCCCCAGGCAGCCCATCAGGTCATTGCCCCCGATGCGCAGCGCAATGATCCGCTCGTAGAGACTGGCCTTCAAGGCTTCCCCCAACTCGACCATCGCTGCCGGATTGAACACTTCAGGGGTTTCAAGTGTAGGCATCAACGCCAGCGCCGGGTTGGTGACAGCCTGCTCCCAGCTCGTCAGACTTTTCAGCGAGAGCTTGGGCACAACGAAACCGTCGACGTGCGCCATCAGCGGCCAGTCGTTGAGAATTCGCGCCATCGCGGCGTCTCTCGGACGTACGAACAGCAGCGGGCCATGGGCAGGACGACCGCCACGATCACGGATACGGGTGAGTACCTGACGAAGATTGAGCAACGCCGTGTCGACGTCGGTCAGCGCTACGGCGTCTTCCAGACAGACAACCAACGAGCGCAGCTCGGGAATCTTTTCACCGAACACCACATCGACGATGTCGTCCCGGGTCGCGGGCATGTACAGCGTTGCGCCCAGCGCGTAAGGCGAGAATAAGGCCATTAGCTCAGACTCCGAATGATGGTCACGGCCCGATAGGGCCCCAGGAGATCGCCAACTTCTTCGACGGGAATCCCCGCTTTTTCGGTCAGGTGCAACAGCAATTGCACGTCGCTGTCAGCCAGGTTGCGCACCAGTACGTGATCCGGCACGCGGCGCATGACCGCTCTGGTGGCTTCGGCAATGCCAGGCTTGATGCGATTGAGGTTATTGATCCTGAAGCGCTCGGCCAGACGGTCGACCACCAGTGATGCGGCGGCCTTGAGTTCAGTCCGCTGTGGCAGCGTCCAGGGTGTCAGCGTGAGCGTAGAACTGTTTTGACGACGCTGGCTGTCGATCTGTTCAATAAAAGACTGCGTGACATCGTGGTCCAGCAACTGCTCGTACACCACGCAACCGTGCAGCCCGCCGTCTGTCGGCCAGATCGAGCGCGACACCAGGCCGGACACCGTAGCACCGAGAATGCCGGACGGAATCACCCAGTCTTCTGCCGACGCTGCCAGCCAGGCGCTGCCGCACGGATCGGCCAGCACCACCAGCCGTGGCTGATCAGGGAAGCGTGTGTCGCCCGCCAGACTGCGACGGATCTCACTCGATATCGCGCCCTTGCCGGTCCAGCCGTCGACGAACACGATGTTCTGCGCGCCGTGGGCCTGAATGATGGCTTCAAGCGCCACCGTATCAATGCCGCGATCACGCACGATACTGATGCCGTAGTGATGCGCTTCGCGGCCCAGATCGATCAGCGCCCGCCGCAACAGCACACCCAGCGGCAGACCGGCGCGCACGAACGACACCAGAATGATTTCAGCGCCCGTGCACTCGCGGACGAGCGCCTGGGCCAGGGCCTGCACGTCTTCGGCCATGCGCGCGCCGTTCTGCTCGAGCGCACGCTCATACAGCGCCTTGTGAGCCGCGCTTGGGGCCGACTCTTCACTGATCATTTCCGAATAATGCTTCTTTCGCGTCTGGATCAGGCGCTCCTTCTCCTCGACGCTGGTGGTCTGCATTGCCACGCCACGCAACAGAAAATGCACGTCATCGTGCAGGTAACTGCCACTGCCGACCGTATCGAGCCCGTGAACGGGATCACTCATGCGCTGCTCCGACAAACATTTTTGCCAACTGACTGCGGGCAGGTGTCGCCCACCAGTGGCACTCGTCCATGAAACCAAGATCGGTAATGCTGTCGCCAAAACCGAGCACCGGGCGTTCGCCATTGACCGCC
Source organism: Pseudomonas sp. PvP027 (assembly GCF_017833005.1). Lineage (NCBI taxonomy): Bacteria > Pseudomonadati > Pseudomonadota > Gammaproteobacteria > Pseudomonadales > Pseudomonadaceae > Pseudomonas > Pseudomonas sp. PvP027. The sequence continues at coordinate 2,419,818 of NZ_JAFIBK010000001.1, forward strand.
TTGTCGCGCCGCAGCCACTCCTGGACCGCGTAACGCTTGGCCAAACCCTCGGGCAGGAAGGCCATATTGTTGCCGTTGCCGTGGATATGCATGCCATCGAGCAAGCCCCGGGCCTGCACTTCGGCCAGCACTTTGCCGAGGATGCTGTCATCGCTCTCGTTGTGCTTGGTCACCACGTAATGGAACAGCTGCGCCTCTTCGACTACCCAGCCGCGCAGTGAAAATCCCAGCTCCTGACCGATCGCCAGTGTCGTCGCCGACAGCTCATGCAGGCGCGACTGGTAGCTTGCCAGAGTCTTTTTCATCTGCTCGTTCCAGTCATGATCGAGCCGACCCATGACATCGAGCATCACGCCACCATGGGAGCAGATCGCGCCTGCGGTGAACGGCAATTTGACCCGGCTGTAGGCCTCGACACTGCGCGCCGTCACGGGCACCACATCGGAATGCGCCAGCAACCAGTGCGCGAACGACTTCTGCACGTTGGTCATATAGCCATTGGCATTGCCAGTGATGTCCAGCGTTGCGACATGCTTTTCAATGTCAGCCGGGGTTTTGCGCGCGGTCTGGAACAGGGTGTCGTCCAGATCGACGAAGATCAGCGGGCGGTCGTTACTCATCGCAGATAACCTCGGCGTTCAGTGCTTCGATCAGCTCGGCAGGCACGGCCTGCCTTGGGGTTTCGGTACAGATCAGCACCCGGTCGAACTGACCTGGCCGCACGTTGTAGAGGAAGTTGGGGATGCCCAGGCCATAGTTGTCGGAGAACGACAGCGCATGGTCGATGGCATGACCGAGTGCAATCGGTGAACGGCTGGTGGAACTGAAATGTACGTCGGCTCCGGCTTTTTCCAGACGCTCGGCGAGCAGGAACGGACGCCAGACGAATTCACTGGTGCCAACCACCAGAATGCGTTCACCCTTTTTGACGATAATACCGGGGGCCAGCGTATCGGCCACAGACAGCACGCCCATGCGCCCCCAATCATTGGCAGTGACCAGCGGCCAGTCGCCCATGGCGACGGTGCCTACCTCCGGCATCTCCGGCAGCGGCGCGCTTACGTCTTCATCAAAGGAGTACGAGCCTTGCAACAGCGAAACCTGCTCCGCCACTGCGCCCATCGATGTACTGACTGCGCCGGCCGACCAGTCGGTGAGCACGCAGGTCACCACCCGTTCGAGCTTGCTCAAGCCAGCGTCGACCAGCGCCTGATGCAGGTTGATGAAAGTCTTGCCCGTCGACGCCTCGTCATCGACCAGCACCAGCGAACGGGCGCCAAGCATCATCTCGCGTAACGCAGGATCAGCGGGCAGGTGAATCAGGTGAGCGCTGGCGTGGCTGTGCTCTTCTTCAAAGCGGGCGAACAGCGCGCTGCCGGTTGGATGGCGCGTGCTGACCATGTACAAGGCGTCCGGGCGTGTTGCGCTATAGGCACGGTGTACGCCGGCGCCGAGGCCCACGGCCGTTTCGGCCATGCCGATGACCAGCACCGGGCCGGGCAGTTCTGTGGGGATCTTCTGCGCCAGATCCTGAAAACTTTTCAGCATCACGCTTGGGCGCGCAGGGATGTGGCGTCCCAGCACTCGGGACACGAAGAGAAACGCGCGCTTGGGGTTGCGCCGCTCGGCGAAGCCGAACAGTGAGTCTGGAGCAATGGTCGACGAATCGACGCTGACATTAAGGCGACCACGAAGCAAATCAGCACGAAGCTTTGTAGGGTTGGAAAAAGCTGCGCTGCTGTCCATCGATAAATTCCTGATTAGCGGGGCCGCAGCCCCTGACGCCTGCGGATCGGGCAGGCAACACCGGCTTCATTGGCGAGAGGCTTCAACGAGCCATAACGATGACTGAGCGGTGCGTGAGATTTCTGTGGTGGTGTACGACCTTTCCGGGCGGGCATGCGCAGCGTCGATGCGGCACGCCTGCAGAAAGGCCAGCAGCAGTGCGGACTTCACGGCGAAGTTCATGTTCTGCCCGTCCGGTACGGTGGACGTCACCATACCGATCACCGCGCCCCCGTTGTCGAACAACGGGCTGCCACTGGACCCCGGCTGTATGGGTGCCGTGAACTGAAACAGGCTGGCATCGTTGTGCAGGCCGAACAGACCGGAGATCCCGCCCTGAGTCACCTGCAACCCGCCACCTGAAATGGACGCCAGTGGATAGCCCAAAACCGCTACGGTATCACCCGGCTCACAGCCCTGCCCGTCCCGGAATGTAACCGGAGACAACGGCGGTGCGCCTTGCACGCGCAGCAGCGCGATGTCGTTACTGCGGTCGATGACCACCGGCTCGGCCTTGTAACGACCTTCCAGTGAAGTGATATAGAACACGCCCATGTCTTCGATGACATGCGCACAGGTCATGACGTGCGAAGGGCCGACCACGAATGCCGTGCCGGTCGCCGACTCATGCCGGGGCCCGCCACCCGAGGGCCCGCCAGACGGACGGCGCGGATGACGATCGTCCACGTCCAGACCGATCTTGCGCCCGAACGCCGACAGCCCATACGCCGAGCCTTCGCTCAGCGCGCGGAATTTCCATTGCTCATTGCGCTTGTAGAACTCGCCGATGATGATCGCTGCTTCGCCGTTATCGCGCAGGTCCAGGCGGTGCTCGATATCGCCATCCACCTTCAGGTGCAGGCTGCCGATATCACGAACCGGGCCCATGGCCGCGTAGACGTAGACCATCAGCAGCACGCGATCACTGCCCGTCGGCAACCTGTCCAGCCGGAGCGTGCAACCAACGTCCTGAGGGCCGCCGCTCCACTCCATCCAGCCCTGTTCCTGATGCAGCAGTGCTGGATCGCCCATCGGCTGGCGCTTGTCGTTGACCGCCAGCAAGGCGACCGCTGCGTACTCACCAAAAACCGAAGACTTGCCGCTCTCCAGGTTCCAGGTGCAGTGGGCGTCAGCTAAAGCAGTGTTTGCACCTGGCGCAAGAAGCTTCATGCCCGATCCTCCCTGATAAGAGCGATTAGTGATAGCAAAAATCTATTATCACGATCAAACCGAGGCCCGTACAGCGACCGTGATGGCCTTCACGCGGATATCTTCCAGCCAATGTGTTTCCGGTTCTTTCAAGCCGAGACGCCGTGCCGCGAAAATACCCGGCAGGTTGACGCCGGTTTCACGGGTGTAGCCAATGCCGCCTGAGTAACGCGGGTTGATCTCCAGCAAGCGCGGCTTGCCATCCGCGTCGTCACGGGTCTGTACATTGATCAGCCCGTCGCAGGCAAAATGCTCCGCTGCGCGGACCGCCAGCTGTACCGCCTCGCTGTCACGCTCGAAGGTCTGATTGAGCCCCACCTTGCGCCGCCCGACGAAGGCAACCGCCTTGCCGTGCTCGCAGACCATGTCCACCGAACACTCACTGCCCGGCATGTACGGCATGAGCAGCATCGCCGGGACGCCATCGGCCTGACGATAAGCATTAAGGTACGCCTGAAAGGTCGTCTCACGCGCATCGGGGTTGGCGAAACAACGAAAATCGTCAACGTCGGTCTTGAAGCGCCAAAAGCCGCGCCCGTAAATCCCGACCACCGGCTTGATACACACCTCGCCAGACACCGCCAACGCATCATAGGCCGCCTGCAACTCCTCGGCATTGCAGACGGCAATCCCCGGAATACACGCCAGCCCCGCCGCCTCGGCCGCCGCAGTGAAACGACTCTTGTCATCGACATCCATGAAGGTCTGCAGGGACGTTCCGCCCGTAACGAGGTCCAACCCTTCAGCGACAAAACGTGCACGCTGCGTTTCGTAAAAGCTGCCTATACGCCCGGCGACAATAATCTTGACGCCCAGCGAGCGAGCGGTCTGCAGCACCCAGTCGATACGCTCGTCGTTATCGACTGGCTCTTGCAGCGCCACATCGGCCTGCCCGGTAATTTCGGAACGCTGCTGGCGATGCGAAGCGATAATCTGCACCGACGCAGGCAGCGCATCGCGTGCGCCCATGATCACTTCACGCTGGCTGGATTGCCCTTCAAGGAACCAAATCATGTCAATCTCCGGGAGACAACGCCGTCAGCAACGGCCTTGTCGAATTTTGTAATAACTGTTTTGCTTCGAAATGTTCGGTTTAGGGCAAAGTCACGCAATTTTAAACAGAGGACGCTGGTATGAAGTGGCTGAGAAGGTCGATTTGGCTTGTGGTATTCGTTGCACTCGGGATCGGCGCATTAAGCCTCTACTACGTCCTGCCGCGCCATGATGTCGTGATGATCACCGGCGTGGAAGTCAAAAGAATGGACGCCGACGGCGTCATCAACGCCGAAAACCCGGCAGACGGCCCGACCCGCGACGTGTACTTCATCAACACCGAAGACCCGGACAGCAAGAAAGTCGTGGTCTACCGCAACGAAGACACCGGCTGGAGCTTCCCGTGGTACTTCAAATTCGACTCCGCCGACATCCAGGCCAAAGCCCAGGGCTACTCGCGCGATTCCCAGCAACTGGCGTTGATTCGTTACTACGGCTGGCGCATAACGATCCTGTCGATGTTTCCCAACGTGACAGAGGTTGAAGCGGTGACGAGTCGTGATCAGCCGTTTCCGGTTTTTAACACGATCTTTTTTGTGGTGGTGGGGTTACTGGTGGTGATGGTTGTGGTTGGGGTTAGGAGGAGGTTTCGTAGGCAGCCGCGGGTTGATGGGGTGGCGAGGTAACACTGGGCTTTGACCTCTGGCTCTCGACGGATGACTTCCGTTGAGAGCCTTAGTGGGCAGAAGTGTCGGGCTTCACTGCGAGGATACCGCCCAGCAGCAGGCAGATAGTAAGTATGGCTTCTGAAGAGACGGTTGCCCATGCAGCTCCCATGACCCCATGTAGTGGTACAAGCCACGCATTAAGGCACACGTTCGCGAATAACGAAAATGCCGCACTGATCAGAAAGAAACGCTCTTGATGAGTTGCAACTGCGCATTGCGTAAGAACAAAATTCGGGATGGCAAAGAACAATGAAATCGACAACCAGCCCATGATCGGCTGTGTTTCGTCGACATAAGCGCTACCAAAAAGCAAGCCTACTCCCCAGCCGCCGGACATCCAGCCACCGCCTGCCAGCAACGCACCAATCGCAAAAGCGATCAGGATCGCCTTGCGGCTGAAACCAACGCTACCGCCGGGCGTCTCCGCCAGATGACGCATGCGCCGAAATATCACTAGCGCGACAGGAGTAGCAAGCAGCATGACGCCGTCGATCAACCTGCAGGCAACGGCATAGGAGCCCACTTCCGGGACATAGCCCAACACGCTGTGCAAAATAACGATGTCTAAGCGGTGGTAGATAGTTGTTAGCAGGTCCAACAACAGAAAAACAAACGCACTGCGGTAAGCCCATAAGGGCAACACAAGAGGGGCTTTGATCAGCGTAGGTAAATGCCGACGAAACCCTACGAATGTCAGCAACAGACCAACCCCCCAGGCGGAGAAGATCGCGACAGGCACCAAGCCAAAGATAGCGATGCTGGAGAGAATCATCAGCACGCTCATACTTCTGGCACACACCAGAAAAAACGCGTCCTTGCCAAATTCTCCGGCGCCCTTGAACCACGAGGATAACCAGGTAACCAGCGTCATTGCGCCAAAAAAAAATACTGCGGCCGCCAATGAAACGCCATCCAGCCAGCGAGTCGCAAGATAGGCACAAAGCATCAGCATTGCGCTACTGACGAAAAGGTGCAGCAGAGCCTGGCTTGGCAGGACGTGATTCAATGCTTTCAGCGCAGCTGTAGGGGATGTTCTTTCACGCAGCAGCAGAGTCCTGATACCTGCGTCTTGAATCAATGCCAAAAACATCGCCAGAACATAGATGTAGGTGTAAGCGCCAAACGCATCAGGCCCCATGCTACGCGCCAGAAAAATTGAAAGCCCTAGCGAAATCGCAGCACCGTAAATCGTCGACATCCACTGAACGATCAGCGGGCTGCCTTTCTTTAACAAAGCAAGTAGCGAAAAACCCGGCGGTATTTCCATATCCGGCAAAGGCATCTTTGGAGACATCAAATACATCCGAAAGAAAAGGCTTTTATTTAAACAGCTACAGAGCGCCCAAGCTGCTGACTCAGGCTGCCTTACACGGTGGAGTGTGCAACAGATGAGGGTTCACCCATCGTCTCACCGAGCTACACAGCATAAGGAAAATGCTAGCAGAAAGCCCTGTGTTAGCGTCCGGGTGGAACCGCAATGACACCCTGCATCCAGAAACGAGGAAGGTATCGCCCACCGAAGTCTTCACCAAATTGCTGTCTGCGTGCGTCCATGTCGGGCAGGTCGCGAACAATGGTGTAGAGAATCATGCCTGTCGCCAGCGTCAGACAGACCAGCCACGCGCGACCGAGCACAACATTGGTCGGCCCAGGCACCTTTTGCCATTCATGCAACGCCAACAGCCAGCCTACAATGATCGCCAACCAGAGTTGTGAGTAAGGCATGACGATCACGCCATCGACCATGGACTGGGTCAGGGCACCAATGAGACTGGCGAACAGGCACAGGCGCATCAGGTCAACAGGCTCAAGGGACAGCGCACGCTTATGCACTAGCACAGCGGTGGTGCTCAACCCATACAGCGCCAGACCTGCCACACATAACGTCGAGGGAATCCCCCACTCACAGGCCCATTGCAGAATGGCCTGATGTGGGTGCGCCGCCACGGCATTCCATATATCAGCGAAATGCATGGGACCAAAACCAAGGAGCGGGCGCTCTTTGATCATTTCCCATGCTTGTTGCCAGAGGATTTCGCGCGCGGACAGAGACGTGGTCAGACGGTCGCCGGCGAAATTGCTGACTTCGATACCTAGCAAACCTGGCAACACGCTGAACAGCAGAGTGAACAGCAGGAGCCCCGTCGAAGCCGCGCCCAACTGCCAACCGGCCCAACGGCGTCCGGCAAGTCCGAGGCAGAACATAACTGCAACTGCGGCGGCCATGCCCAGCCATGTACCACGAGTTCCTCCACTGATCGCGATCATCCACCAGAGACTGGTCAGACAGAACAAACCAATTTTGATCGAGCGCCGCGTACAGGTCAGTAGTAGTGGCAGCACCAGTAAGGGCAAAGTGAAGGTCTGGAATTGACCATAGAAACGCTTGTTGGAAAAGCCGTCGAGTAGTAGGTCGGTGTCCAGGATACCTGCCGAGCCAAGAAATGCCGCTGTAGAGTTGGAGATAAACTGGATCGTTTTGACAGAGCAGATGAGGATGACAAAGCCTATAAAGGCACGATCCATCTGGTCACCATGAAGCCGCCTTTGCAGGGAGATTGCAGTCGCAATGGCACAGGAAAGTAATAAGACTGATAGTTCAGTCAGAGCCCACAGAGGCTGGCGAGCCGCAAAACTGGAAAGCAATCCTCCAGACAGCACGAGAAAAAAAACAACCTTAGTAGGAGAATCAAACAACAAAGCGGTTGAACGGCTAGAAAAAAATAAAAACAAGATCAAAACAGATAACGAACCGATAAAAAACTGCGTGAGGCGCTGAGTGTCGTGACTAGAATTATCTGGTATACACACAACGATGAGTAGCGCACAGCAAACGGATAAAAAAAACCCTGAATTTTTAGCCTTGAAAAACAACTTATCCTCTCTTCATCATAAAAAGAGGACGCAAGAGCGTCCTCTTCAACATAAATTACTTAGGAGGCTGCTCCAGTACAGGCACTGATATTAGCGTTTACCGGAACGACGGTACATGACCAAGTAATACTAGCGCCTACGGTAGCCACGTCTGGCGGAGTGGGCTGAAGTCTGACCGTGACTGCGCCCTTAGTAGCTGTCAGAAGACCGCTACCTGTGCAACCTGAGATAAGAGTAGTTCCGGTACCGCAAAGAGCAGCACCACTTGAGCCGTTCGACCAGTTTTCTGAAACAGCCAATTTAGCTGAATCCAAGCCAGCAAGCAGAGCAGAAGCCTGCGCGCGCAAGGTATAGTTTTGATAGGAAGGAATGGCCACTGCAGCCAAAATCCCGATGATCGCAACAACGATCATCAGCTCGATCAACGTGAAACCTTTTTGTGTTTGCATGCGTACTTCTCCAGGCGTCAATAAGGTAGTGCCTTGACTCTGGGCAAGCATAGCCCGTGCCAATACTGGGTAAGTCGCTACTCACTGCTTTGTGCCCTGACATTGACAACGGGGCAGTATCAGAAACCAGCAGAAACTGACAATTTTTGTCATATGCCTCGCTGCCAATTGGCAGCATCGCCCGACTAAGCTATAACCCTCACACTGTCTGTGTCTGGTGGTTATATGACTGATGCTGTCCTCACCGGTTTGGCCAAACAATTGGTCCTGGCCGAGCTCCTTACTGAACCTGTTGCGCAGCAAGCGTATCAACAGGCGCGTCGTGACAAGATTTCGTTGGTCAGCTATCTGGTTCAGAACAAACTGGTCAAAAGCCTGACGCTGGCAGAAATGGCTTCCGATCAGTTTGGCGTGCCATTCATGGACCTCGCCAGCCTGGACAAGGAAAGTCAGCCTAAAGGGCTGGTCAGTGAAAAGCTGGTTCGACAGCATCACGCTCTCCCCCTCTGGCGACGCGGCAACAAGCTGTTCATCGCCATATCAGACCCGACTAACCATCAGGCAGTGACTGATATTCAGTTCAGCACCGGCCTGAACACTGAAGCGATTCTGGTTGAAGACGACAAGCTGACCATTGCCATAGACCGTTTTTTTGACACTGAAAGCGGCCTTGGCGAGTTGGCAGACATTGATTTGGGCTTGGACATCGAGCCTGCCAGTGACAAGGAAACTTCACTGGCAACTCAGAGTGACGCCGACGATGCTCCTGTCGTGCGCTTCGTCAACAAGATGCTGATGGATGCCATACGGCTGGGCTCATCCGACCTGCATTTTGAACCTTACGAAAAGATCTTTCGCGTGCGCCTGCGCACCGACGGTATTTTGCATGAAGTGGCCAGACCACCGATCCATCTGGCCAACCGAATTGCTGCGCGCCTGAAAGTCATGGCCAGCCTCGATATCTCTGAGCGGCGCAAACCGCAGGACGGCAGGGTCAAGCTGCGCGTATCCAAAAACAAAGCGATCGACTTCCGTATGAATACGCTGCCAACACTGTGGGGCGAGAAGATCGTGATGCGGATTCTCGACCCGACCAGTGCGCAGATGGGCATTGATGCGCTGGGCTACGAGCCGGAACAGAAAGCACTGTATCTAGAGGCGCTGAAACAACCACAAGGCATGATTCTAGTGACCGGCCCGACGGGGTCCGGCAAGACTGTTTCCCTGTATACCGGCCTGAATATCCTCAATACTGTGGACATCAACATCTCTACAGCTGAAGACCCGGTGGAAATCAACCTGGAAGGTATTAATCAGGTCAATGTCAATCCGCGTCAGGGACTGGACTTTTCTCAGGCACTGCGCGCATTCCTGCGTCAAGATCCCGACGTAATCATGGTCGGCGAGATACGAGACCTGGAAACTGCCGAAATCGCCATTAAAGCCTCGCAGACCGGTCACATGGTGTTATCTACCCTGCACACTAATAGTGCTGCAGAAACCCTGACGCGCTTGCATCATATGGGTGTCGCAGCCTTCAACATCGCTACAGCCATCAACCTCATCATTGCCCAGCGGCTGGCGCGCAAGCTCTGTAGCCATTGCAAGAAAGAACTCGATATACCCCGGGAAACGCTCATCCAGGAGGGCTTTCCGGAAGAGAAGATCGGCACGTTCAAAATCTATGGCCCAGTAGGTTGTGAACATTGCAACGGCGGTTACAGGGGCCGGGTCGGTATTTATGAAGTGGTGAAGAAAACCCCTGAGTTGGAACGTATCATCATGGAAGAAGGCAATTCGCTGGAGATTTCCAGGCAGATGCGCAAGGACGGCTTCAATGACTTGAGGACCTCCGGCCTGTCGAAGGCCATGCAAGGCATTACCAGCCTTGAAGAAGTCAACCGCGTGACCAAGGATTAAGCATGGCCAGCAAGGCAGTTAAAGTCAGTGTTTACACATGGGAAGGTGTAGACAAAAAAGGCGGCAAACTCAGTGGTGAAGTGAACGGGCACAATCTTGCGCTTGTGAAGGCGCAGTTGCGCAAGCAAGGTATCAATTTCACCAAGGTACGTAAAAAGCCCGTATCGATCTTTGGCAAAGGCAAGAAGATCAAGCCGCTGGACATTGCATTCTTTTCTCGGCAGATGGCAACCATGATGAAGGCTGGCGTGCCGCTTCTGCAGTCATTTGACATCATTGCCGAGGGCGCAGAAAACCCGAACATGCGTGCGCTTGTCGGCTCACTAAAGCAGGAGGTCTCAGCAGGGAACAGCTTTGCGACTGCGCTGCGACAGAAACCGGAATACTTCGATGATCTGTTTTGCAACCTGGTCGATGCCGGAGAGCAGGCCGGGGCGCTCGAAAGTTTGCTGGACCGCGTGGCGAGCTACAAGGAAAAGACAGAAAGGCTAAAGGCCAAAATCAAGAAGGCGATGACTTATCCTACCGCCGTATTAATTGTCGCGTTTATCGTATCAGGTATTTTGTTGATCAAGGTCGTGCCGCAGTTCCAGTCTGTGTTTGCAGGGTTTAACGCGGAATTGCCAGCGTTCACATTGATGGTCATCGCGCTTTCGGAAGTCGTTCAGCAGTGGTGGCTGGCAATAGTTATATTGTTTTTTATCAGCTTTTTCATGTTTAAGCGCGCCTACAAACGGTCTCAAAACTTTCGCGATAGTATCGACCGCTTTCTTCTGAAAGTCCCCATTATCGGCCCCCTCATTTTCAAATCGTCCGTCGCGCGCTATGCACGGACACTCGCGACGACCTTTGCAGCAGGCGTCCCGCTGGTCGAGGCTCTGGATTCGGTCGCCGGAGCCACCGGTAACGTTGTATTCAGAAACGCGGTCAATCAAGTCAAACAGGATGTCTCTACTGGCATGCAGCTGAATTTCTCGATGAGATCAACAGGTGTATTTCCAAGTCTGGCGATACAAATGACAGCAATCGGGGAAGAGTCCGGTGCGCTTGACGCCATGCTCGATAAAGTCGCGACTTACTATGAAGAAGAGGTCGACAATATGGTCGACAACATGACCAGCCTCATGGAACCGATGATCATGGCGGTGCTGGGTGTTATCGTCGGCGGCCTTGTGATTGCCATGTACCTCCCCATCTTCAAACTTGGAAGCGTCGTCTGACATGCCCCTCCTCGATTTCCTGGCCAGCTCCCCCCTGGCCTTCGTCACCACCTGCTGCATTCTCGGCCTGATCATCGGAAGTTTCCTCAACGTGGTCGTCTACCGCCTCCCGATAATGATGGAGCGCGACTGGAAAGCCCAATCCCGAGAACTGCTCGGCCTGCCCGCCGAACCCGATCAACCCGTGTTCAACCTAAACCGCCCCCGTTCGAGCTGCCCGCATTGCGCACACAAAATCCGCCCGTGGGAGAACCTGCCGGTCATCAGCTATCTGCTGCTGCGCGGTAAATGTTCGCAGTGCAAAGCGCCGATCAGCAAACGCTACCCGCTGGTCGAGCTGACCTACGCAGTGTTGTCGGCCTACGTGGCGTGGCATTTCGGTTTCGGCTGGCAGGCGGCGGCGATGCTGGTACTGAGTTGGGGGCTGCTGGCGATGAGTCTGATCGATGCCGATCACCAGTTGCTCCCTGATTCTTTGGTGCTGCCACTGCTGTGGCTGGGCCTGATCGTCAACGCTTTCGGGCTGTTCACCTCGCTGAACGATGCGCTATGGGGAGCGGTGGCCGGTTATCTGGCGCTGTGGTCGGTGTTCTGGCTGTTCAAGCTGGTGACCGGCAAGGAAGGCATGGGTTATGGCGACTTCAAGTTGCTGGCAATGCTTGGCGCGTGGGGCGGCTGGCAGATTTTGCCGTTGACCATCCTGCTATCGTCGCTGGTGGGCGCGGTGCTTGGGGTGATCATGATGCGTGTGCGCAGGGTGGAAAGCGGTACGCCGATCCCCTTTGGTCCTTATCTGGCCATTGCGGGGTGGATCGCTTTGCTCTGGGGTGGTCAAATAACCGACTCTTACATGCAGTTTGCCGGTTTCAGATGACTCACCCTGATGAAAAACCCTGGATTCTTGGCCTGACTGGCGGCATCGGTAGCGGTAAAAGTGCAGCGGCGAAGTGCTTTAGCGACCTTGGCATCGACACTGTGGATGCCGATCATGCCGCCCGCTGGGTAGTCGAGCCCGGGCGCCCGGCGCTGGAGCAGATAGCGGCGCACTTCGGTAAAGACGTGTTGCAGGCCAGCGGCGAGCTGGATCGTGGCGCGCTGCGCAAGCTGATCTTCGAAAACCCTGAGCAGCGACGCTGGCTGGAAGCGCTGCTGCATCCGCTGATCAATCAGGAAATCGTCAGCCATCTGGCCAAGGCCAAATCGCCGTATGCCATTCTGGTCTCGCCACTGCTGGTCGAGTCCGGGCAATACCGCATGGTTCAGCGGCTGCTGGTGATCGATGCTCCGGCGCACCTGCAGATAGAACGCACCATGCTGCGCGACAGCTCCAGCCAGGAGCAGGTCGAAGCCATTCTCAAGGTGCAGATCCAACGTGAAGACCGCCTGCGCCATGCCAATGATGTGCTGGTCAACGACCGCGATCACGCTTGGCTCACCCGCGAAGTCGAGCGGCTGCACCATTTTTACCTTACTTTGCGTGGAGGCCAATCATGAGCCAACCAATGACCGTTCAATGCCCAACCTGCGACGCCCCGGTGGAATGGAGCGCAGCCAGTCCGAGCCGCCCGTTCTGCTCCGAGCGCTGCAAACTGATCGACCTGGGGGCATGGGCTTCTGAAGAACATGCGATTCCGGTGAGTCCGGATGCTGAGGATGAGTTGTTCTCGGGTGATCTTGAGGCTCCGCATAGGGGGCATTGATAACAAGCCAGTGTGAAGCCACTTGCTAATACGCAACCACGAGGGCTGTCTTTCAGCCGCATCTCAGGACGCCTGTGATGGCCCTTTCGCGAGCAAGCTCGCTCCCACAACGCTCATGTCTCGCGATCACTCACGCTCCAGCGCAGCCCTCAACGCATCAGCACTGCCAAATTGCTGCTGACTGACCAACTGCCCGTCGCGCAACTGTAACCACAGCACCTTATCGTCATCGCCTGCGTACTGGGGCACGATGCGTGCCTCTCGATCAAGCATCACGCGATAGCTGTAATCCCGCATTTTAGGGATGGCGAACATTTTGGCGATGATGGTTGGCATTTTCTGGATGTCAGCGACAAACACCGTGTGGCGTGATTCCAGAAAGCCTTTTGGCTTGTCCTGAAGGGCGGCATTCACCAACTTGGCGGCGTCCATGCTGCGTGCGACCAGCAGGGTTTGCGTCTGGTTGTTCAGGGTGTAGGGCTGGTCGTATTGATCGAGCAGTGTCCAGGAGGACAAACGCTCACCGACTTGCAGGGCGTTGGCGGTGAGCGGCAGCAAGGCCAGCAGCAGGATGGGAATGAGCTTCACAGGTCGATCCTCGGTAAAGGCAGCGCCTGCGGACATCTATCGCAAGCGATCAAAAAATGAATTGCCAGTCTACACCCCTGCATTCACTCTTCCAGTCATGGCAACTTGAACGCTAAGCTTGGCCCTATGGATGACTCAGACTACCTGCGCCTGTTGACGATCCAGGCCGAACAAGCCAACGCCTTTCTGTCCAATGCGCGGAAGTGGGAGCGCGAGCGCTGGGTTTGTCAGCGTCTGTTACAGGGGCTGAACATTGCGCATCGCAGTGAGGACTTCACGCCTGCCAGTCAGGAGCCGCCGGATGTGCTGTTTCGTGACGGGCGCTTCGAGGTATTTTTTGTGCTGGATGAGGGGCGGCGTCTCAATGACGAGTGGCGCGAGGAGTTGGCGCGACGACGAAGCGCGTTCTCGTTGAGTCAATTGGTACGTCGGGAAGCCAAGCCCAAGCGGATTCCTGCCTCGGAACTGCTGCACCGACTCGCCCCTACCCTGCGCAAGAAATCCACCAACTATCGCGAACGCGGGATTGACCTGGGCGGGCTGGATATCATCGCCTTCGCCAGTCTCAAGCGCGAGGTGCTGGACCTCAACAGTCACTTTCCACCACCGACCGAGTACCTGCGTCAGGGCTGGCGCTCGTTGTCGCTGGTGGGGCCGACCTTCGCTCGGGTATTGTTCGCGCATCCCGGCGCTCCGGATTTTCTGCGTACCAATCTGGGCCGCAGTGTCGTTTTCGATGTTGGAATCAGTTTATGAGCCCCTTGCAGGAACTGCTGGCCGATGTGCCTCAACAAGGTCGCGTGCGCTGGATAGGCGTGCGCCCGCAATCGCGGGTCGAGATGATCGAGCTGGATGCCGTCGAAGCGCGTCGCGAAGCGGGTCTGACCGGCGATCACTCGCGGCCCGGCCCGCGCAATGCGCGGCAGGTGACGTTGATCCAGTGGGAGCATCTGGCGGTGGTCAGCTCGTTACTGAACCGCGCAGCGGATAACCCTATCGTGCCGCAGGATTTGCGGCGCAATCTGGTGATCAGTGGCATCAACCTGTTCAGCCTGAAGAATCGCCGCTTCCGGATCGGCCAGGCGATTTTCGAAACCACCGGCTGGTGCCAGCCTTGTGCACGGCTTGAGCAGCGCCTCGGTCACGGGACGTTCCAGGCGGTGCGCGGGCATGGTGGAATTACCGCGCGGGTGTTACAAAGCGGAATCATCCGCCTGGACGACACGCTGCAGGTCGAGCCGCTGGAAATCACCGATCCCTGGCCCCCTGCCCGACAGCACGCCTGAGACCACGGATAAATTGAGCAGACACCTGAACCCGGAACCGCAAAGGTGTGTCGAAGAGTACCTTCAGGCACACCGGTATCCAGTCGAGCGCAGGCCGCTCCTGACCCGGGCAGTGTGGTGATGAACCCTTTATTGAGCCTTCTGACGCTATGAGCTGCCTTGCGCTCGCGAAGATCGAGCTCCCCCCGAATTCCTTAAACCTTCCGAGTAATCCTTATGACGCATCGTATTGTTATCGTTGGCGGAGGCGCTGGCGGTCTGGAGCTGGCTACCAGTCTGGGCAAGACCCTGGGCAAGAAAGGCACAGCCAGTGTCACGCTGGTTGATGCCAACCTGACGCATATCTGGAAACCGCTGTTGCACGAAGTGGCTGCCGGTTCGCTCAACTCGTATGAGGACGAGCTGAACTACGTGGCTCAGGCCAAGTGGAACAACTTTCAGTTTCAGCTCGGGCGCATGACCGGACTGGACCGCGCCAGCCGCCAGATTCATTTGGCCGAGACGCTGGATGAAAACGGCGCAGAACTGGTTCCGGCACGCAGCCTGGGTTATGACTCGCTGGTCATCGCGGTGGGCAGCACTACCAACGACTTCGGCACCAAGGGCGCGGCAGAGCACTGCCTGTTTCTCGACAGCCGCAAACAGGCCGAGCGTTTTCACCAGCAACTGCTCAACCACTACCTGCGCGCCCACGCAGGCCAGGCCGACAGCGCGCAGGAAATCACCGTGGCCATCGTGGGTGCTGGTGCAACCGGTGTCGAGCTGGCGGCAGAGCTGCACAACGCGGCGCATGAGCTGGCGGCTTACGGGCTGGGTCAGATCAAGCCGGAAAACCTGCGCATCACGGTGATCGAAGCCGGGCCACGGGTGTTGCCCGCGCTGCCAGAACGCATCGGCGCGCCGGTGCACAAGACGCTGGAAAAACTCGGCGTGACGGTGCTGACCAATGCAGCAGTCAGTGAGGTGACGGCTGATGGCTTGATCACTGCTACCGGGCAGGTCATCCCGGCCAGCTTGAAAGTCTGGGCGGCAGGTATTCGTGCTCCAGCCTTCCTGCATGAACTGGATGGGCTGGAAAGCAACCGGATCAATCAGCTGCAAGTGCTGCCGACGCTGCAAACCACTCGTGACGAAAATATCTTCGCCTTCGGTGACTGCGCAGCCTGCCCGCAAAAAGGCACCGACCGCAACGTCCCTCCCCGCGCTCAGGCAGCCCATCAGCAGGCATCCTTGTTGGTCAAGTCACTGCGCCTGCGGATCGAAGGCAAGACGTTGCCGGAGTACACCTACAAGGACTACGGCTCACTGATCTCGCTGTCGAGCTTCTCGGCAGTCGGCAATCTGATGGGTAACCTGATGGGCAGCGTGATGCTTGAAGGCTGGCTGGCGCGGATGTTTTACGTGTCGCTGTACCGCATGCACCAGATGGCGCTGTACGGCACCTTCCGCACCCTGATGCTGATGCTGGGCAGCAAGATCGGCAAAGGCACCGAGCCGCGGATGAAGCTGCACTAAGCCACGCCAGACGAAAGGCGTACGGGAGAACACCATCGTGCCCATGCTCCGCGTGGGCACGCCGTTCTGGACGCTCTGCGTCCGCTCTTGAATTCGCCTGTGCAGCGCAGAACTTGCGACGCAGAGCGTCGTGAAGCGCATTCCAACGCTGGAGCGTGAGGAACGATAACCTCGACTATCGTGCGGCGCTCTGCGTCGCATGCCGTTCCGGACGCTCCGCGTCCTCTTGCGACGCGCAGCGTCGTGAAATGCATTCCCACGCTGGAGCGTGAGGAACGAGAACCTCGACTATCGTGCGGCGCTCTGCGTCGCATGCCGTTCCGGACGCTCCGCGTCCTCTTGCGACGCGGAGCGTCGTGAAGCGCATTCCCACGCTGGAGCGTGAGGAACGAGAAGTGCACGGGAGAACACTCTCGTTTCTGAACGCTCTGCGTCCTCTCCTGAGTGAGTCCGGCTGTTCTGCCAGCGCGTTTACTGCGCCGACTTGCGGTGCCCCGAATACCCGCTATTTTTAACAGGATAGGGTTGTGCGCCAGGCGATCAGACGGAAGGCTCTCGTACTGGTATCAAGTTTGTCTGCGGCGCGCAGATAACCATTGAGTCGTGTACAACGCTGCACTGTTCAGGGATCGAACCCATGATGTCGAATCAATACAGCAGTACTCCTGCAGAAAATCATCCGCGTTTCATCTGGTTCTCACTCATTCCCGTCATACCCGCCATTGCCTGGATCCTCACGCAGTTCGGCACGGGTATGGCCAATCTGGTGGCTTGCGCTGCACTGCTGGCGATCGGTCTCGGCGCTTGTGCCTGGGCTGCGCGTTCACAGCAGAACGAAGTCCGCCGCGCCGTGGCTCAGACGCTGGATCACCACCAGGCGCATAGCGCTCAAAGCAGCGCCATGGCGTCCAACGCCCAGTTCAATGAAATCCTCCTTGGTGCCATGCCGATCTGGGCCAAGCAGGTCGAGAGCTCGCGCCAGCAAACCGAAACCGCGATTGTCGAGCTGAGCACGCGTTTCATGGGCATTTCCGAGCGTCTGCAGGAAACCGTGCAGGCGTCGCAACACGCTGCCGGTGAGCTGGACGGTCAGAGCGCCGATGGTGCTCTGAAAGTCTTGTCGCAGAGTGACAGCGAGCTGAGCCAGGTGATCGACTCGCTCAAATCCACTCAGGCCAGCCGCGACCAGACGCTTTCTCAGGTCCGCAGCCTCACCGCCTATACCGGCGAATTGCGCACAATGGCCGCCGACGTCGCTGCGATTGCCGCACAGACCAACCTGCTGGCGCTCAACGCGGCCATCGAGGCGGCGCGCGCCGGTGAAGCGGGTCGCGGCTTTGCCGTGGTCGCCGACGCAGTGCGCAGCCTGTCGAGCAAGTCCAGCGAAACCGGTCAGCAGATGTCCGCCAAGGTCGACATCATCAACAACGCCATCACCCAGCTGGTACAGGCCGCATCGAGCGGTGCCGATCAGGACAGCCATTCGGTGGCTGCTTCCGAACAAAGCATTCAGAACGTACTGGAGCGTTTCCAGAGCATCACCGGCCGCCTGGCCGAGTCCGCCGACCTGCTCAAGCAAGAGAGCTACGGGATTCGCGACGAAATGACCGAGGTCCTGGTGAACCTGCAGTTTCAGGACCGGGTCAGCCAGATTCTCGCCCACGTACGCGACAACATCGACTCGTTGCACGCACACCTTCTGCAAGCCAGCCAGTCCCCCGATGAGGCCGTCGCCATCGACGCCCGGCAATGGCTGGCGCGCATGGAGTCCACCTACGCGACCGACGAGCAACGTCGCACTCACCGAGGTGAATCGGCAGCACAGCAGGATTCGCAGGAAATCACGTTTTTCTAGGAGTAAATCATGGCTAAGAGTGTATTGGTGGTCGACGATTCAAGCAGCGTCCGGCAAGTCGTCGGTATCGCGCTGAAGAGTGCCGGATACGACGTTATCGAAGCCTGTGACGGGAAGGATGCACTGGGCAAGCTCACTGGGCAGAAAGTGCACCTGATCATCAGCGACGTGAACATGCCGAACATGGACGGCATCACCTTCGTCAAGGAAGTGAAGAAGCTGGCCAGCTACAAGTTCACGCCGATCATCATGCTGACTACCGAATCCCAGGAATCGAAAAAAGCCGAAGGTCAGGCCGCAGGCGCCAAGGCGTGGGTCGTCAAACCGTTTCAGCCGGCACAAATGCTTGCAGCGGTTTCCAAGCTGATCCTGCCCTGAGACCCAGGCCCATGGAGGCCAGCATGCCCACGCCAGACGAGAACGCCACCGACACTGCACGCGTGCAGATAGACGGCGAGTTGACGATCTACACCGTGACCGAACTGGCCGCCAGGTTACTGCCACAGATCGGCGCAGCTGCACGCCTGGAGGTTGACCTCTCACAGGTCACCGAGATGGACGGCGCCGGCCTGCAACTGCTGGCAGTTATCCAGCGCGAAGCCGGCAAGACCGGGACTTCGCTGCACCTGACCGGGCAAAGCAAAGCGGTCAGCGAAACCTTCGAGTTATGTAATCCGGGTGTCGTGCTGTAGCGCGTCCATTTGCAGTACTGCCCAGTGATCGATCAAGGAAGTCATCGTGAGTATTAATCTCGATCAGGCACAGCAGACGTTCATCGTCGAAGCGCGTGAGCTTTTGCAGGCCATGGAGGAATCCCTCCTGCAACTCGAAAGCGAGCCCGGCGACCTGGACGCGATCGGCGCGGTTTTTCGCGCAGCGCACACCATCAAAGGCTCGGCCGGACTGTTCGGGCTGACGCCTATCGTCAGTTTTACCCACATCGTCGAAGACGTGCTGGATCGCCTGCGTGAGGGCAGTGTTTCGGTGAGCGCCGACCTGATCGCCGTGCTGCTCAAGTCCGGCGATCACATGCTTGAATTGATCGACGTGGTCGCCAGCCGTGGCGAGCAGTTGCAGCAGCCTGCTCTGGAGCGCGAGGCGGCGCTGCGTCAGGCACTGCAGGTGTTCCAGGCACCGGCCAGCGCCGGAGCCGCTGACAGCGCGAGTGCGCCGGTGGTCAGCGACGATGAACAGTCAGCCGATAGGCTCTGGCATATCTCGCTACGTTTTGGCGTGGATGTGTTTCGCAACGGCATGGATCCGCTGTCGTTCCTGCGCTACCTCAATACCCTGGGGCAGATGGTCCAGGTCACGACGATAACCGACAGCATTCCAGCAGTTGAGGCGTGGGACCCGGAATCCTGCCACTTGGGTTTCGAGATCGATTTCCTCTCTGCTGCCGGACACGCAGCAATCAATGAAGTCTTCGATTTCGTGCGTGAAGACTGCGCGGTAGAAATCACCCCAGTGAACCAGACGCCAGACCACGTCGAGCCTACTGGCACAGAACTGGTCTCGCAGCCCGAGCACAGCCCTATGGTGGCCAGCGGCGAACTGCTGGGCGATCAGCGCGCAGTGCCTCGTACGTCCGCAACGGCAACGGCAACGGCAACGGCTGTAGAGCGCCCTTCTTCGGCCAGCGAGCAAAAAAACAAGGATGGCCGCTATGTGCGCGTCAACGCCGACAAGCTCGACGAACTGATCAATCTGGTCGGCGAGCTGGTCATTGCCAGCGCTGGCGCCAGCCTGCTGGCCAAGTCGTGCGACAACGACCCGCTTCAGGAAGCCAGCTCGACGGTATCGGGGCTGGTCGAGCAGATTCTGGATGGTGCGCTGCACCTGCGCATGATCCCCATCGGCGACACCTTCAATCGCTTCCGCCGTGTAGTGCGCGATGTCAGCCAGGAACTGGGCAAGGATATCGACCTGATTATCAATGGCGCGGAGACCGAACTGGACAAGACCGTCGTCGAAAAGATCGGCGACCCGCTCATGCACCTGCTGCGCAACTCCATGGATCACGGCATCGAGAGCGCCGAAGCGCGTCGCGCGGCGGGCAAGCCGGCCAAAGGTCATTTGAGCCTCAATGCGTACCACGACTCGGGCAGCATCGTCATCGAAATCGCCGACGACGGCGCCGGACTCAACCGCGAGCGCATCCTCGACAAGGCCCAGCAACGCGGTCTGGTGGCGGCCGGCGCAAGCCTCACCGATCAGGAAATCTACAACCTGATTTTCGAGCCCGGCTTCTCCACCGCCGAAGCCGTCACCAACCTCTCGGGGCGCGGTGTCGGCATGGACGTGGTCAAGCGCAACATCACCTTGCTGCGCGGCACGGTGGATCTGGACAGTCAGCCCGGTCAGGGCACCATCGTGCGCATCCGCCTGCCGCTCACGCTGGCGATCATCAACGGCTTTCTGGTCGGTATCGATCAGTCGACTTACGTGATCCCGCTGGACATGGTGCAGGAATGCATCGAACTGGACGAACACAACCGGCAGTTGACCCGTGACAGCGGCTACCTGGACCTGCGTGGCGAAGTGCTGCCGCTGGTCTACCTGCGCGACCACTTCAATCATGAAGGCCCGGCCGCGCGCCGCCAGAACGTGGTGGTGGTGCGTTACGCCGAGCACAAGGCCGGGCTGGTGGTCGATGACCTGCTTGGCGAGTTCCAAACCGTTATCAAACCTCTGGGCAAGCTGTTCGGCGCGCTGCGCGGCATCAGCGGCTCGACGATCCTGGGCAGTGGTGCGGTGGCGTTGATTCTCGACATACCCGCCCTGCTCAACCAGATCGTACAAATGGAGGCCCGCTCGACCCAGGCGCCTCAACCTCTGCTGCCCACTTCTCGCTGACGGATTCGCAATTCCCAAGGAGTTACTTCAATGAAATGGTTCTACGATCTGAAGATTTCCACCAAGCTGATTACCTCGTTTCTGGTGGTTCTGGCGTTGACCGCGGCCATGGGAGTCTTTGCCATCATCCAGCTCGGCCAGGTTAACCAGGCCGCTCAGGACATCAAGGAAAACTGGATGCCGTCCATGCGTGCGGCTTCGGGCATGCGCTTCTTCGCCGCCAACTATCGCTTGAAGGAAAACCGCCACATTGCAGCTGACACCGCCCAGGAAAAGGCGCAGATGGAGCTGGAAGCAGCGGACGCTCGCAAACAGTTCGAAACCCGCCTGGCCACCTACGACAAGCTGGTGGTCAGTGATGAGGATCGCCAGTTGTTCAATAGCGCTACCGCGACATGGACTGCGTACCTCAAGAGCAGCGGCGAGCTGTTCGACATGTCGCGTCAGGGCCTCGAAGCCCAGGCACGAGCACTGCTGAGGGGCGATTCCAAAATGCACTTCGACGAATTGACCAGCCAATTACAAAAAATGGTCGAGCTCAACGACGCCGGCGCGACTGTCGCGGGTGACAAGGGTACGAAGCTGTATGAAAACGCACGCATCTCAATCGTCGTCGTACTGGTTGCAGCCTTGTTGATCGGCCTGGGTCTGGCGCTGTTCATCGCCCGGATCATTTCCCGCCCGCTGAAAGAGGCTGCAACTGCCGCCGAGCAGCTGGCAGAAGGCAATCTCAACGCCCACATCGGCCACGGCTCCAAGGACGAGACCGGCATGGTGCTCAACGCTATGCGCAACATGGTCGGCAAGCTGTCGCACATCATCGGCGAAGTGCGTAATGCCGCCGACAACCTGGCCAGCGCCTCGGAAGAAGTCAGCGCCACTGCACAGTCGATGAGCCAGGCCACCAGCGAGCAGGCCGCCAGCGTCGAAGAGACCAGCGCGTCGGTCGAGCAGATGAGCGCCAGCATCAATCAGAACACCGAGAACGCCAAGGTCACCGATGGCATGGCCAGCAAGGCCGCCAAGGAAGCTACCGATGGCGGCGAATCGGTGCAGCAGACCGTCGTGGCGATGAAGAAAATCGCCCAGCGCATCAGCATCATCGACGACATCGCTTACCAGACCAACCTGCTCGCCCTCAACGCTGCCATCGAAGCCGCGCGTGCCGGCGAACATGGCAAGGGCTTCGCGGTTGTGGCCGCCGAGGTGCGCAAGCTGGCCGAACGCAGCCAGGTGGCCGCGCAGGAAATCGGCGAGTTGTCGTCGAGCAGCGTGGACATGGCCGAGAAGGCCGGCAAGCTGCTGGACGAGATGGTGCCGTCAATCAACAAGACCTCCGACCTTGTGCAGGAAATCAGTGCAGCGTCAGAAGAGCAGGCTGCCGGTGTGGCGCAGATCAACACCGCCATGACCCAACTCAACCAGGTCACCCAGCAAAACGCATCGAGCAGCGAAGAACTGGCGGCCACCGCTGAAGAAATGAGCAGCCAGGCCGAACAACTGCAACAGGCCATGAGTTTCTTCACCCTCGACGCATCGCCAAGGGCAGTCGCACAGAGCGGTAATCTCGACAGCCGCAACAGCCCGAGCCGTCAGCCTCCGCGCCCGCCGCAACAGGTTCAGCGCAAGGCATTTGCGCAAAGCATGGCGGGCGCCCCGGACGAATCGGAATTCACCCGTTTCTGATTGCCGGCTTCGATAGAGACTCCAGGGGAGAACGACATGGGCTCATTGGTCACGACTCGACAGACCGCAGCGACGGTCGAAGAAGAGGCGCAGTACCTGACTTTCATGCTCGGTGGCGAGATGTTCGCCATCGGCATTCTGGGCATCAAGGAAATCATCGAGTACGGCAGCCTGACGGTGGTGCCGATGATGCCCGCCTTCGTGCGCGGAGTGATCAACCTGCGCGGCGCTGTGGTGCCGGTGGTCGATCTGTCGGCGCGCTTCGGGCGACAGAACTCGGACATCACCCGGCGCTCGTGCGTGATCATCATCGAGGCCAACAGCGAGGACGGCCAGCCGCAGGACATCGGTCTGCTGGTCGACAATGTCTCGGCGGTGCTGGAGATTCCGGCGTCGCAGATCGAGCCGCCGCCGAACTTCGGCGCGCGAATTCGCGCCGACTTCATCAGCGGCATGGCCAAGGTCGACGGCAAGTTCGTGATCGTTCTTGAGGTCGACCGCGTGCTGTCCATAGATGAAATGTCCAGCCTCGCCGAGGCAAGCCAGTCGCTGCCGCCCGACGTCGACGCGACCTGAGGTCTGCACATGCCTGATACAGCGTCGCTCACCGATCGCGAATTCGGCCAGTTCCAGAACTGGCTGTACAACGCTGCGGGCATCAAACTCACGCTGGCCAAGAAAGCGCTGGTCGCCGGCCGTCTGTTCAAGCGTCTCAAGCATTACGAGCTGGACAACTATGGCGAGTATTTCAAGCTGATCATGACCGATCAGCGCAACGGCGAGCTGCAAGTGGCGCTGGACCTGCTGACCACTAACGAAACGTATTTCTTCCGCGAGCCCAAGCACTTCGATTTTCTGCGTCAGCAGGTGCTGACCAAGGTGACACCCGGCAAGGTATTCCGCATCTGGAGCGCCGCCAGTTCGTCCGGCGAAGAGCCCTACAGCCTGGCCATGACCCTGGCCGAGCAACTGGGCAGCACACCTTGGGAAGTGGTCGGTTCGGACATCAGCACCCGCGTGCTGAGCAAGGCGCGCAGCGGGCATTACCCGATGGAGCGCACCGAAACGTTGCCGCAACCTTTGCTGTTCAAATATTGTCTGAAAGGCATAGGTCGCCAGGAAGGGACCTTTCTGATCGACAAGTCGTTGCGCAGCCGGGTCAGCTTTGTGCAGGTCAATCTCAATGACACCCTGCCGGATCTGGGCGAGTTCGACGTCATTTTCCTGCGCAACGTGATGATTTATTTCGATCAGGAAACCAAAAGCAAAGTGGTGGCGCGGTTGATCCCGCGTCTCAAGCCAGGAGGCTATTTCATCATCAGCCACTCAGAAAGCCTGAACGGTGTAAATGACATGTTGAAAATGGTCTCCCCTTCGATTTACCGCAAACCATGAACACGCCCGTCGGTGTAGCCGAAATAGTGCTGGGGCCTGGCGAAGTGGTCTTTCAGACCCGCCCGACTCGCCTGCGCACGTTGCTGGGTTCATGCGTGGCAATTACCTTCTGGCACCCGTGGCGGCGTATTGGCGGCATGTGCCACTTCATGCTGCCCGGGCGCATACGCAGGCATCAGCCACTGGACGGCAAGTACGCTGATGAAGCGATGGAAATACTCATTCGCCACGCACTGGCCAACGGCACCCTGCCAGAGGAATATCAGGTCAAGCTATTCGGCGGCGGCGAAATGTTTCCTGCTCATCGCCATGATCCGCACCTGCGAAACGTCGCTGACAGCAACGTCCACGCGGCGCTTGCGCTGGCCGAACAGAATCGCCTGAAACTGATGGCTCAGGACCTGGGCAGCACCGGCCATCGCAGCATCATCTTCGACCTGTGGGACGGAAACGTATGGGTCAGGCACCAACCAATGGAAGCACTTGAAAAAGATGCCAAACAAAAAAATCAGTGTACTGCTGGTCGATGATTCGGCCGTGGTGCGCCAGGTACTCGTGGCCATCCTCAACGACACCCCCGACATTCACGTGATAGGCGCGGCGTCGGACCCGATATTCGCCATGGGCAAGCTCGCTCAGGAATGGCCGGACGTCATTGTGCTGGACGTGGAAATGCCGCGCATGGACGGCATCACTTTTCTCAAGAAGATCATGAGCGAGCGGCCGACTCCGGTGGTGATCTGCTCGTCGCTGACACAGAAAGGCGCGGAAACGTCATTGCAGGCGCTGTCTGCCGGGGCAGTGGAAATCATCACCAAACCCACCACTGGCCTGAAAAACTTCCTCATCGATTCGGCCGCCGAGCTGGTTGCAGCGGTACGCGCAGCCGCCAACTCCAACGTCAGAAACCTCGGCAAGCGCACCGCCGCCCCGGTGCTGACCCCGGCCAGCAAACTGACCGCCGATGCCATTCTGCCCGCTGCCGGCGGCCATGCCATGGCGCAGACCACTGAGCGCATCGTCGCCATCGGCACCTCGACAGGTGGCACCCAGGCACTCGAAGCCGTGCTGACTGCCCTGCCCCGCGTCTGCCCCGGCATGGTCATCGTCCAGCACATGCCGGAAAAATTTACCGCATCGTTCGCCGAACGCCTCAATAGCCTGAGTCAGATCGAGGTGCGCGAGGCCAGAAACAACGACCGCATCCTGCCCGGCCTCGCGCTGATCGCCCCCGGCGGCAAACACATGATGGTCACGCGCAGCGGCGCCTACTATCACGTCCAGGTCATCGACGGGCCGCTGGTCAACCGCCATCGTCCTTCGGTGGACGTGCTGTTCCGTTCGGTGGCCAAATTTGCCGGTAAAAACGCCACCGGCATCATCATGACCGGCATGGGCGACGACGGCGCGCGCGGGCTCAAGGAAATGCTCGACGCCGGCAGCGCGACAGTGGCTCAGGACGAGGCCAGCTGCGTGGTGTTCGGCATGCCCAAGGAAGCAATCAAACTGAATGCGGCGCAACGGATCATTCCGTTGCAGGAGATTCATCAGGTGATATTGCACAGGTGAGGTTGAAGCCATGACTGTGCAGTCAGGGTTTCTGTCGACTCACCGTCGATGGGCAGATAAAGTCACCACGCCCGCCCCTCCAACCCGGTCGCTACTCTTCAACGCTCACCCGCCATGGCAAAGCTTGCAGCCAGCCTGGGCAGCGGGCTGAACGGGGCGTATAGGCCCCTACAAAATTTCACTAACGGAAAGCACGTTAATGGCACTAAGCGGTGATGAAGCGCACGACCATGAGTTCCGCAGCCGGTCATATCCCGTCGAGGAAGATATGGCGCAACAGCGTCGAGTCTGGCGCTTTGAGCGCATCGGTTGGGCAGGCCTGATTGTGTTGATAGTGCTGACCCTTGCCGGTTTGTTTTCCAAAGGGCCATTGAGCCAGGTGGAGCCTCGAACGGCAGACGGCCAACTGCAGGTGAGCTACGAGCGCTTCAGCCGCAACGGCAGCCAGGACGATATGATTGTCACGTCCAAAGGCGCCCCCTCCGAAATGCGTTATCTGGTCGTCGGCAGTGGGCTGCTCGAAGGTGTGTCGATCGAGAAACTTAATCCCCAGCCTGCGCCTCTTCACAGCGAAGGCCGTGATCTGGTCATTCCGATGCAGGCCGACAAGGACGGTTTAGCCACCTTGTACCTGACTGTTCGCAGTAACGGGGTGGGACTGTACCGAGGGCAAATGCATATGCTGGGTGGCGAAACGCTGCCGATGCCCAGGTTCATCTACCCGTAGAGAGAAAGCGATTTATGGATGCAGTGCTCAGAGCAGCAGCGATTTATTTTGTCTTGATGGTCTTGTTTCGTATTGCCGGACGCCGCTCCCTTACCGACCTCACCACCTTCGATTTCGTCTTGTTGCTGATCATTGGCGAGGCCACTCAGCAAGCGCTGCTGGGCGATGATTTTTCGGTCACCAACGCAATACTGATCATCTCCACCCTTATCGCTATAGACGTCGGCTTTTCCCTGGCCAAGCGCCGATCGAAGCGGCTGGCAAAGTTTCTGGATGGCGGCCCTACTGTGATCGTGGAGGATGGCAAGCCACTGACCAAACGAATGAGAGAGGCGCGTATCAGTGAATCAGATGTGATGGAGGCAGCGCGAACCACGCAAGGGATCGTGGAGATGAAGGACATCAGGTACGCGATCATTGAGAGGAACGGCGAGATATCGATCATTCCCTTCAAATGAACGTCTGCAAGTGATCAGGGACCGCTGGAAGCCGACTCGCGAATCAGCGCTAAAACGGACCTGCGCAGAGTTTCATGGCGACATCCTGAACATCTTTACCGATTAAATCGGGCTGGGTGCCGATCGGGTTGAGCACCTTTCCCGGACGCTCGACAAACGCGGTGCGACATCCGGCCTGGGCAGCCCCGGCGATGTCCCAGGTGTGCGCAGCGACCATGATCATCTGATCCGGCGCGATGCCCAGGCGCTGTGCGACCATTTGATAGGTTGCCACGGAGGGCTTGAATTGACTGATTTCGCTGCCGGCCATGATGTGCTCGAAGCAGTCGGTCAATCCTGCAAATTCGAGCTGTTGCCGCAGCGCCTCCAGCGCGCCATTGCTCAGGGCAATGAGCACAAATCCTTTGTCGTTCAATAACTGCAGTGCCTGATGAACGTCGTTATGCGCAGGAAGAGATTTGATGCCTGCGGCCAGGGCCTGGCACTGATCATCGCCCACTTCAACCTGGTGCCGTGCGGCAACCATTCTCAACGCGCCCTGCGCCAGATCACCAAACGCCTGGTACTGGCCGGTTATGGTGTTGGTCATCCAGCACTCTTGTAGCGTCAGGAACCATTCGGTGCGCAAGCGGCTGTCGCCGAACAGTCCCTCGAAGAAACCATCGAGCGCAGCCAGATCCAGCAGCGTCTCGTTTACGTCAAAAATGATGTGTTTGAGCATGCTATAGGCCTCTGTTACCTGCCTGAATTAATGAGCTCGAAGGCGGCCCCCAGCGGATGCTGACATCAGTCAGCACCGCCAAAAGTCACGATCAGGTCACTGGCTTACGCCTGCTCTTCCTGCTCGTCATCATCGTGCTTGAGTGCTGGCTTCATACCAGGCTGAGGCGCGTGCTCGGCATTCGGCGCGATTTCTTCGCCGTGGTTCTTTTTCTCTTGCTGGACTTTTTTGTCGTGGGCGACGTTACGTGGATCGGTCATGGGAATTCCTTGATTGGCAGAGGATTCGAACACCCATCGACGTGATGCATTGGTTTGAGCGCCGGGGCAAGATTTGGAGTCAGGCCGTAGCAAGGCGTTCAGTGCATTTGAACCGGCACGCGAATAGCGGGTTGAGGTCCAAGTGACGGCGTCATGACTCAGCGGACGACAGCGTGAACGCCGGCGACTGAACCAGCTCCATGATCACTTCGCGCAAGGACTGCGCACACGGAGACAGCTCGCGATACGCCAGCGCCAGCACATAGGCAACAGGTGTACCCGGGCCCGTCAGCTCGCGACAGGCCAACCGCCCAGGCTGACGTCGGGCATAGCGCTGCGGCATCAGCGCCACGCCCATTCCCCCTGCCACCAGCGCAGCCGTGGTCTGCATCTGGCGAGGCTGTTGCACGACCCGCGGAGTAAAGCCTGCACTGGCGCAGGCCAGCAGAATATGCGAGTGCATGCCCGGACCATGATGCGGGGCGAACAGAATCCAGGGTTGATCTGCCAACGCCGCAAGACCGATGGACGTCTGCTCTGCCAAGGGATGATCCTGCGGCAGCACCGCGATCATGCGGTCCTCGAACAGCGGCTCGATATAGATATTGCCCGGCTCTATAACCGGCAGCACCAGAATGCCGACGTCCAGCCGGTCGTTGCGCAGGCCTTCAAGCTGCTCGGGAGGGGTGGCCTCCTGCAGTTGAATATCGACGTTCGGGTTCGCAGCCTGATAGCGACGCAGAAGCGCCGGCAGCAAACCATCGACAACGCTATCGACAAAGCCCAGGCGAATCGTGCCGAGCATGCCTGCCGCAGAGCGACGTGCCATTTCACAGGCCCGTTCGGCCTGCAACAGTGTCTGCCGAGCCTCGGCCAGAAACACGACGCCTGCAGCGGTCAGTTGCGTGGAGCGCGTACTGCGCTGCAACAGCTGCACGCCCAGGCATTCTTCCAGACGACGAATCGCAACGCTCAGTGGCGGCTGTGACATGTTCAAGCGCTGCGCGGCCTTGCGAAAATTCAAGGTTTCAGCGACCACCACGTACTGGCGCATCAATTTCAAATCAATCATCTGATATTTTTTTAGTATCAATGAGCTATCAAATTAGTATGTTACAAATAAATGAGCGTTGCACATACTTCATGGCTCAACGGCTAGGGCGAGATCGCTCACAGCCTGGTCTATCGAAGAAGGGGCATCGATTTGAACACGCGAGCGTATGGTGTCGCCGCACTGGCCGGCTTTGTTGGGGGCAATGTTTCCAGTTTCATCAAATGGGGCACAGAAATACCCTTCCCGCCTCGCACGCCGGATCGCCCGGTCCCCCCTGTGGAAATGCTTGATTCGCTGGGCATCAACGCTCAGCAGCTGACCTACGTGTATTCAGAGCATGTTGTGAATTACGGCAGTGCCCTGGTCCACCATGGCTTTTCCATCTTCTTCGCCATGTTCTATTGCCTGCTTGTACTCAGGTATCCGCGCACCGCCCTGTGGCAGGGTCTGGGTTTCGGCCTGTTGGTGACTCTGGGTTTTCACGGCGTCATCCTGCCGACGTTCCATTGGGCACCGCCGCTGTGGGAGCTGCCTGCCTCGGAGTTGTTATCTGAAACCTTCGGGCACTTGCTGTGGATGTGGGTGATCGAAGTCATACGGCGGGATTTGCAGCAGCGCTGGCTGCCTCACACCCGACCGGCCTGAGCAGCGCGCTGTCTTGCGAAAGACACATGGAATTTCCCTGTAAACGGAGTGACCCGATGAAGTCTCTATACACCCTGGCCCTGGCCTGCGCCGCCTGCGCGGGCATGGCGAGTGCCAATGCCGACGTGCAATCGGTGCCGAAAGAGTCTACGCAAATGACTCACAGCAACGGTCAACTGCAACCGCCTGTGTCATATGCCACGCTGTGGGCTGACGAAAAAGGTGCCACGCATGTGGGCCACTGCCGCCTGGAAGGCCTGGAGTTCAAAAGCTATGCCCCGCCAGCCGCGCCGCAATGGGTCGGCGTCTCCCCTGACGATATTGAAAGCATCGCTTACGCGGTGCTGCCGGTGGGCTATGTCGGCAACTGGCACCACGCGCCGGGGCCACAATGGGTCATCACCCTGCAGGGGCAATGGTCAGTGGAAACCACCGACGGCAGCGTGCTGGTGCAAGGACCGGGAGAGATGCAGTTCAATGCCGACACCCGGTCCCGGCCGCGTGCGGATGACGAGCGTGTAGGCCACCTGACGCGCACAGTGGGTGATCAACCCAATGTTCAGCTGATCATCAAACTTAAACCAGATGCGGCTGACAAACGTACCAACGGCAGCTGTGCCTACTGATTGCATACGGACCTGAACACATGAAACCAACCTGTAAAAAACGCTTCCTGCGCCCCTCCTCATGGTTATTGGGCGGTGCGCTCCTGGCCGCAGGTTCAGCAGGCGCAACCGACGCCGTCGCCCCTGTCCGGCAAGTCGTTATCGATCCGGCCTTCAGTCAACTGGTTGCCCCCCAGGCACGCGTCGAGCTGCTCACCGATCAGGCGAAATGGGCAGAAGGCCCGCTGTGCCTGGCCGATGGCCGTTTGATCTGGAGTGACATCAAAGCCAACAAGGTCAGTAGCTGGCAGGCAAAGGATGGCGTGTCCACCTGGCTGGAAAAGGCCGACTTTCAAAACGGGCATACGCTCGACGGCCAGGGCCGTGTGTTGGCGGCCTCGCATGGCAAGCGTGGCATCGTACGGCAGGAGCCCAATGGTGAGTGGCGTACATTGGTCGACACCTACCAGGGCAAACGACTGAACAGCCCGAACGATGTCGTGGCGGATAAAAGCGGCACTCTCTGGTTTTCCGATCCCACCTTCGGCGTGCTGAGCAAAAGCGAAGGCTATGGCGGCAAGCCCGAACAAGGCGGCGAGTTCATCTATCGCTACGTACCCGACACCGGACAGATCACCCGTCTCGATACACCCGAAGTCCACTCGCCCAACGGCCTGGCCTTCTCGCCGGATCAACAGCTGCTGTATGTGGCCGACTCACAGATGGCCCACGACTTCACCAACAAGAAGCTGGCACATCGCATCATGGTCTATCAGGTACGCGACGGTCGTTTGATCAACGGCAAGGTGTTCGCTGACATCGAGCCCGGCATCCCGGACGGGATCAAAGTCGACGCGCTCGGCAACCTGTGGAGCAGCAGCAAGGAAGGTATTCAGGTGTTTTCCGCAGCAGGTAAGCCACTGGGCAAACTGCTGGTCGCAGCTGCCGATACCAGCAACCTGACGTTCTGCTCCACTGGACAGGCAAGCTGGGCGTACATTACCGCTGCCAACAAGGTGCTCAGGGTGCAGGTGATGAAGGGCGTAGCTGGTCAGTAAGATTGTCCGATACTCACGAGTCAGGCATGAGCATCGAGACCGTAGCATTTGATAGACAAGACATAGAGCCCGGCACGCAGCGCCGGGCTTTATGTAGAGCGCCTAAAACCAGGTCTCCATCTGAATGCCGAATTGCCATACACCACCGGCGTTGAAGTCGCTTTTGCCGAAGTTGCCGGTCGTGCTGTAGCGGTCCAGGTCCGAAGACCAGTTCATGAGGCTTGCGAACACTCGCAGTTCGGGGCGCGTGAGCAGGTCACCCATGTCCGGCTTGAAGGTCGGTGCAACCGTAAACTTCCAGAAGTTACCGTCGACGGCATTGCGTTGCAGGTAGCCTTTGGGGTCGAGGTCCATGGTTTGCCAACTCAGCTCGTAGGCCATCTCGAAGTTGCTGTTGATCTCGTTGGCCAGGCGCATGTTCAGCGTGAGCCAACGGTAATCGTCGCCTTTGACATAGCGGTCTTTGCTCTGCTCGGCCAGCAGGCTCGGGCCGATGCGCCATCCCGGCGCGATAGGCGTTTCGCCATACATGGCAAGACGCAACGCGCGGGCGTCGTCGATCAGTTCGCCATCCGCGCCAATATCCTTGACCTGTGCACCCAGGCCCTGCCCGTAGAGCAACGCCGTCTTGAAGAAGCCTTCCCGACCAAAAAAGTCCTTCTGGTGATTGGCCAACATGGTGTGCAAGCCTGAGTCTGCGGGTGCAAAACCGGCTTGATTGGTGCGCGTACCGACGTCGTTTTTCTTTGCGCCAAT
The DNA here is from genome assembly GCF_017833005.1 of Pseudomonas sp. PvP027. Taxonomy (NCBI): domain Bacteria; kingdom Pseudomonadati; phylum Pseudomonadota; class Gammaproteobacteria; order Pseudomonadales; family Pseudomonadaceae; genus Pseudomonas; species Pseudomonas sp. PvP027. The sequence goes on from NZ_JAFIBK010000001.1 coordinate 2,451,730, forward strand.
GGCGTTGAACATCCACTGCCACTGACCGTTGTCGAAGAACTGGTTGGAGGTCAGGATGTAGCTTTCCACATCGGCATCGACGCCGCCCTCACTGAAATCTCCGTAGTTACGTCCGATCAGGGAATAGTTCGAGCGCCAGTCCTTGGTCATCTGCACATCGTAGATACCGCCACCGGTACCGGCCAGAAAGACCACGTCCGAGTCCAGCCAGTGGATATCGAAGTTATCCCTGTCGAAGCGCTTGCCGGCCCACAGCGTGGCGTTCTCGAACACCGAATTACCCTTGAACGCGGCGATGTGGTCGAGTTCGGTAAATACCTGACGCACGTTCAGGTTGCTTTCGGTGGCCGTCCAGTCGTTATAGCTTTCAACGCCATCGGCGATGGAGACGGTGAACTTGGAACGCGTGCCGTTCTGCGCATAGATTTCTTTCGACAGATCGAAGCGCATGTAGGTGTCGTCTTCGTTACCCAGGCGCCCGACTGCCCCACCGACTGAACCCGCGGGGGTTGTGTAAGGCCCGCCGCGACCGCCGCCCAGCCCGTCGTTGATCAATAGACCTGAGCGGGCATAGCCCTTGAAGCTGAACCCATCGGTGAGGTGTCCGGCACCGCTGGGCTTCTCTATGCTTTGCTGGCGGGCCTCGAGTTTTGCCACGCGGTCATCCAGAGCGGGCTGTGGACTGGCTGCCACAGTCGGCGCTGAAGCGGGTGCGGCAGGCTGCGCAGCGGGGGTGGCGAGTTTGAGTTGCTGAAGCTCCCGGGCGAGCGCCTGGGTTTGCTGTTCGGCTGCGGCTGCACGTTTTTCCGCAGCGCTGGCGCGGGCTTCGAATGCGGCCATCCGCTCTTCCAGAGTCGCGGCCTGAGAGACGGTTGTCGAGGTGCCGAGTACCCCTGCGAGTAGCCATCTTGATGCGTTCTGCATGTGGACTTCCTGTTTTGTTTTTATTGTTTTTGTGACGTTGGCCGGGCCTTTTCCCCTCAACGCAAAATTGTGCAAATCGAAGAAAAAAGGGTGCCACATCGAAAATACGCTGCTACATTGACGATGTTAACGTTAACTTTTATAAAAACAAAAATAAAGAGGGCTCTATGAAACAGCTGAAATCTCTTCTTCCCGCTGCGCTGCTCACCCTGTCTGCCGGTTTTTCTGCGCTGTCGAACGCAGCCGATCTGACGATCTCGTGCGGAGCCGTCGGAGCTGAATTGCAACTGTGCAAGGAGGCAGTCGATAGCTGGTCGAAACAGACCGGCAACAACGTCCAGGTGGTTTCCACGCCTAACTCTGCAACCGAGCGCCTGTCGTTCTACCAGCAGATCCTCAGTGCCCAGTCCACCGACATCGACATCATTCAAATCGACATGGTGTGGCCGGGGATGCTCGCCAAACACCTGACGGACCTGCGCGAACTGCTTCCGGCGAATGCGACACAAGGCTATTTCCAGGCCCAGGTGGACAACGCCACAGTCGACGGCCGGCTGGTGTCGATGCCCTGGTTTACCGATTCGGGGCTGCTGTACTACCGCAAGGATCTGCTCGACAAGTACCAACAGCCGGTTCCGCAGACCTGGGAGGACATGACCGCTACTGCCAAACACGTGCAAAAAGCCGAACGCGACGCCGGGAACGCCAATATGTGGGGCTACGTGTTCCAGGGGCGCGCCTATGAAGGCCTGACGTGCAACGCCCTGGAATGGATCAGCAGCCAGCCGGACGGCGGACTGGTCAACCCGCGCGGAGACATCGTGGTGAACAGCCAGGCCTCAAGAGTCGCGCTGACCCTGGCGAAAAGCTGGATAGGCGATATCTCCCCGCCCGGCGTACTCAATTACACCGAGGAAGAAGGCCGTGGCGTATTCCAGTCGGGAAATGCGCTGTTCATGCGTAACTGGCCTTACGTCTGGGCCTTGGTGCAAAGCAAGGACAGCGCGATAAAAGACAAGGTCGGCGTCGCGCCCCTGCCCAGTGGCGGCGCGAACGGCACCCACGCCTCAACGCTCGGAGGCTGGGGCCTGGCGGTTTCGCGCTACAGCCGCAACCCCAAGCTGGCGGCGGAACTGGTTGCCTACCTGACCAGCGCCCAACAGCAAAAACAGCGTGCCCTGGCGGGTGCCTACAACCCGGTCGTCGAGTCTCTGTATGCCGACCCCGAGTTGCTCGCGGCGATGCCTTACTACCCACAGCTGCACAGCATTCTCAGCAATGGGGTCATGCGCCCCGCCGCCATCACGGCCAACGGCTACCCGCGCGTCTCCAACGCGTTCTTCGATCGGGTGCATAGCGTGCTGGCGGGCGATATACCGGTCGATCAGGCACTGGTCGAACTGGAACGCGAACTGACCCGCATCAAACGCCGGAACTGGTAAGCCACACGTAAGGAAATCAACATGCCTGTCTCTTCTACCGACTACCCCGGAGACGACGAACTCGTCACCCGGGAAACGCCTGTACAACGTCGCAGGCTACGCGCCGCCTGGCTGTTTCTGACGCCAATGCTGGTGTGCCTGATCCTGGTGGCGGCCTGGCCTTTGCTGCGCACCTTCTGGTTCAGCCTGACCGACGCAGACCTGTCGGATACCGGCAGTGGCTCATTCGTGGGCCTGAGCAATTATCTGCTCTACGACGGCGTCATCTGGTCTGGCGTTCTGGTCGATCCGCAATGGTGGAACGCGGTGCGCAACACCCTGCATTTCACCGTGGTGTCGGTCGGGCTGGAAATGGTCCTGGGGCTGATGGTGGCGTTGCTGTTGAACGTCAAGTTCACCGGCCGCGCGCTGGTCCGTGCGTTGATTCTGATCCCCTGGGCGATTCCGACCATCGTCTCGGCGAAGATCTGGTCGTGGATGCTCAATGACCAGTTCGGCATCATCAACCACATGATGCTGAGCCTGGGCCTGATAGACGCGCCGCTGGCCTGGACCGCAGATGCGGACCTGTCGATGTGGGCAGTGATCATCGTCGACGTCTGGAAGACCGTGCCCTTTGTCACCCTGCTGATGCTCGCGGCACTGCAGATGCTGCCAAGCGATTGCTACGAAGCCGCCAGGGTCGACGGCATTCATCCGGTGCGGGTGTTCTGGCGTGTCACTTTGCCGTTGCTGATGCCCGCCCTGCTGGTCGCAGCGATCTTTCGCATCCTCGATTCGTTACGGGTATTCGACGTCATCTACGTCCTGACCTCCAACTCTTCGAGCACCATGAGCATGTCGGTCTATGCCCGCCAGCATCTGGTGGAATTCCAGGACGTCGGCTACGGCAGCGCCGCCTCCACCCTGCTGTTTCTGGTCGTGGCCGTGATTGCCATGCTTTACCTGTACCTCGGACGTCGCCAGCTGGAGGTGCGCTCATGAGCCTGCGCCAACTGAAGAAAGCGCTGCTGCGCCTGGCCTTCTGGGGCCTTGTCGGGATCGTGCTGCTGTACGCAATCTTCCCTTTTTATTACGCCATCCTGACCTCGCTGAAACCGTCCAGCGCCTTGTTTGAAGTGAGCTACTGGATCACCGAAGCCGACTTCTCCAATTACGCAACGGTCCTCAGCCAAGCGTCATTCCTGCAGGCCATCGCCAACTCGCTGGTGGTTGCGCTGAGTGTGGTGGTACTGGCGCTGTTCCTGGGCCTGACGGCGTCCTATGCTCTGGGCAGGGTCAAGTTCCGAGGGCGCGGCACGGTCCTGATGATGGTGCTCGGCGTCTCCATGTTTCCTCAGGTCGCGGTGCTGTCGGGGCTGTTTGAAGTGATCCGCGCATTGGGTCTGTACAACACCTCATGGGCGCTGATCCTGAGCTACACGATTTTCACCCTGCCCTTCACCGTCTGGGTGCTGACCACGTTCATGGGGCAACTGCCGCATGAACTGGAAGAAGCCGCAATCATGGATGGCGCATCGCCCTGGGTCACGCTGACCCGCGTGCTGTTGCCGCTGCTGTGGCCCGCACTGGTCACGACCGGTCTGCTGGCTTTTATTGCCGCGTGGAACGAGTTCCTGTTTGCCCTGACCTTCACCCTGACAGACGCCCAGCGAACAGTCCCGGTCGCCATCGCCCTGATTTCGGGTGGCAGCTCCCACGAATTGCCCTGGGGTCTGTTGATGGCGGCGTCGGTGCTGGTCACCGTCCCACTTGTGATTCTGGTGCTGATCTTCCAGCGCCGCATCGTTTCCGGCCTCACTGCCGGCGCGTTGAAAGGTTGATGCACACAACTGACAAGGAACAGCATCGTGATGAAATTGAAGCTAGCCAACATCAACAAGCAATTGGGCGGCACGCGTATTCTGCGCGACGTCAGCCTGGAGATCGCTGCAGGTGAGTTCGTTGTGTTCGTTGGCCCTTCGGGCTGTGGAAAGTCGACACTGCTGCGCCTGATCGCCGGGCTGGATTCGATCTGTGCTGGCGACCTGCTGATCGACGGACGACGGGTCAATGACCTGGAACCGCGCGAGCGTGGTGTCGGCATGGTCTTTCAGTCCTACGCCCTGTACCCGCACATGAGCGTCTACGACAACATCAGTTTCGGCCTCAAGCTGGCCAAAACGGAAAAAGTCAGCCTGCGCGAACGCGTGCTGAAAACAGCGCAGATCCTGCAACTGGACAAACTGCTGCAGCGCAAGCCCAAGGAACTGTCCGGCGGGCAGCGCCAGCGTGTGGCCATGGGCAGGGCCATGGCGCGGGAACCGGACATCCTGTTGTTCGATGAACCGCTTTCCAACCTGGATGCCTCGTTGCGGGTTCAGATGCGCAACGAAATCGCCCGGCTCCACAAGCGCCTGGGCTCGACGATGATCTACGTTACCCACGATCAGGTAGAGGCGATGACCCTGGCGGACAAGATTGTCGTGCTCAACGGCGGTCAGGTCGAACAGGTCGGCTCGCCACGCGAACTCTACGAGCGCCCTGCCAGCCTCTTCGTCGCCGGTTTTCTGGGCTCGCCGAGAATGAATTTTATGCATGTGCCCTTGCAGGCACCGGGTCGCAACAGCCTGATCGATATCCCGGCACTGGGCATGAAATCCCTGCCCTTCGACAGCTCGAATCTGACCGAGGGTGCGCAACTGACCCTGGGGGTTCGCCCGGAGCACATCACCCTCAATCCTGCGCACAACGGCGTTGGCGTCACAGTGACCGGTATCGAATACCTGGGCAGCGAGGTCTACGTGCACCTGGCTACCGGCGAAAGCGAACCCTTGATTTGTCGCTGCGATGCCAAGACCGATTGGCGGGTCGGCGACCAGGTCGCGCTGCAATTCGACGACAGCAACCTGCACCTGTTCGACGCCGATGGCCTGGCCCTGAAGCGCCATGCAGACGCCAGTCAGCACCTGACACCCGGCACCACACCGCACCTCGTACAAGCAGGCACCCTATGAGTTTTTCCGTGAATGCCATGAGCAACCCGATGTCTCCCGCCCTCGAGCGCGCGCACTATGCGCTGGAAGAGGGCCTGTCGCAGCTCATCCACGATTATCGTCCTGGTTATCACCTGGCCCCGCCGGCAGGCTGGATGAATGACCCTAACGGGGTGGTGTTCTTTCGTGGCGAATATCACGTGTTCTATCAGCACCACCCGTTCGACGCGAAATGGGGCCCGATGTACTGGGGCCATGCAAAGAGTACCGATCTGGTCCATTGGCAGCACCTGCCCATTGCCCTGGCACCTGGTGATGACGTCGACCAGGACGGTTGTTTTTCCGGCAGTGCGGTGGTGTGTGGCGACACCCTGGCACTGATCTACACCGGGCACACGTGGCTGGGTGAAGTGGGCGATGAGCGTTTTATCCGTCAGGTGCAGTGCCTGGCCACCAGTACCGACGGCATCAGCTTTATCAAACACGGCGCCGTCATCGATACCCCGCCGCAAGACGAGATGATTCATTTCCGTGACCCGAAAGTCTGGCGGCAGGATGGCCACTGGTACCTGATTGCCGGCGCACGCCTGGGTGACAAACCGCTGCTGCCGCTCTATCGATCCATGGACCTGCACGCCTGGGAATTCGTCAGCTATGTGTCCACAGGCGACGAAGGCGACGGCTATATGTGGGAATGCCCGGACCTGTTTGGCCTCAATGGACGCGACGTACTGCTTTACTCACCCCAAGGCATGCCCGCACAGCGCTACGAGCGACTGAACCGGTTCCACACCGGCTATCGGGTGGGCCAGGTCGACAGTCAATGGCAGTTCACCGGCGGGCCTTTTATCGAGCTGGACAGCGGCCACGATTTCTATGCAGCGCAGACGTTGGTGGCCGCCGACGGCAGACGTTTGCTGTGGGCGTGGGTCGACATGTGGGAAAGCCCGACCCCCACCGAGGCGCATCACTGGCGCGGCATGCTCGGCCTGCCACGAGAACTTGAAGTGCGCGCCGATCGCCTGTGCGTGCAGCCTGCACGCGAACTGACAGCGTTGCGCGACGCAACATTGCCAGGCTCCCCCTGGTGGAGTGAAGCGGGTAGCCAATGGCTGAACGACATACACGGTGACATGCTCGAAATTCACGTGCACCTGGACCTGCTCGACTGTATAGAAGGTCACCTGGGCGTAGCATTGCGTTGCAGTGCGGATGGCAAGGAGCAGACTCTGCTCTACTACGATGCGTCGCTAAAACGTTTGATCCTGGACCGCGATCAGTCGGGCACCCACGTCAGCGGTCAGCGCAGCGTAGCGATAGATCCACAACAGCACCGGCTTGAACTGCGCATCTTCCTTGATCGCTCGTCCATTGAGGTGTTCGAGCAAAACGGCAGCTTCAGCTTCAGCAGCCGCCTTTATCCACAGACCGACAGCCTGGGGGTAAAGCTTGTTGCCAATGGAACCGGAGGCCGAGTCTGCATTGCCGACGCATGGCAACTCTCCTCGGGATACCTGCAGGCAAATCATTGAAGTCGCGAAAAAAATCAGGTCTCTGTAGCATGATAATCATCAGTCAACCCGACAGGCCCCGCCTCGCATGACTTCAGTTAAAGACGTTGCAAAACTGGCCGGTGTGTCGCTGATGACGGTGTCTCGGGCGCTCAATGATCCGGGAAAACTGAGCCCCGAGACTTATCAGCGAGTTCGCAACGCGATTGATGAGCTTCAATTCGTACCCAGCCTGTCGGCTCGCCGGATTCGCGGCGACAATCTGCAGACCCGAACCATCGGCGTATTTGCCCTGGACACCGCGACGACGCCGTTTGCGGTCGAGTTGCTGCTGTCAATCGAACAGACCGCGCAGCAGGCAGGCTGGAACGTCTTTATCCTCAACCTGCTAAGCAACCCGCCCACTGACCAGAACATCGACCTGATGCTGTCGCACCGCCCCGACGGGTTGATCTTCAGCGCCATGGGGTTACGCAAAGTGAGTATCCCCCAGCGCTTGAAGAGCAAACCGCTGGTGCTCGCCAACTGCGTAGCCGATGACAGCAGCCTTGTCAGTTATGTACCGGACGACGAGACAGGTCAGTACCGCGCCTTGCACCACGCGTTCAGCAAGGGCTATCGACGTCCGCTGTTCATCAACCTGCCTAAACAGAGCCTGGCCTGGGAAATCCGCCAAGCGGGTATGCAACGTGCCCGCGAGGCATTCGGCCTGGCTCGCGACGAACTGTTGCAATACAACCTGTCCGAGCATGACGCCTATTGGGAAACTGCCGCCATCCTTGCCCGGCACATGGTGGATGGCCGTCCGCAGTTCGACATTCTGATCTGCGGCAATGACCGCATTGCCTTTTGTGCCTACCAGTTGCTGCTGGGCCAAGGCCTGAAAATCCCCGGCGATGTCGCCGTACTGGGTTATGACAACATGATCGGCATCGCCGAGCTGTTCATCCCTGCGCTGACCACGGTGCAACTGCCGTATTACGAGATCGGTCGCAACGCCGCCCGGCACTTGATCGACAGCCTTGACGTATCGGGCTCCCAGCCGGTGGATTGCCCGCTGGTGGTCAGAGAATCGTTATGAAGCCTTGTGTGGGATAGCTCATGCACCGAGTCGTCACGCAGAACGAAAACGGCTGATCTTGAGCCCTGATTTTCTACCCTGAAAGTCTGCCTGTATCGAATGGCTGCGATTGAGAGCGGTGGGCGCGGCTGGGCGTTCGGTGCCCCTCCACGTGTAGGTTTTCACTTCTGTTTCAATCACCTGCTGATAATAGCTTCAACTAAGCAAGCTTTATTCGCCGCTCACTTAGATAAATTTTCGCCCCAAAACAGCGCACTAAAAACTCAAGAACATAAAACAGGGCGCAACTAATATGGCGACTAATCCTGCAGCCTCAAGTTATAGGCTTAGTCGCCGATAGTTCTAAAACCGTAAAAATCAATTCTACAAGGAGGTCAGTGGCAATGAGAAACCTGAAAGTATCTGCGCGTGCAGCACTCAGCTTTATGTTTATTGCGCTCCTATTGGTCGCCTTGGGGGGTATTTCGGTATGGAAAATGGGGGAAATTCGCGAGACGGCCAGAGACCTTGAAAACGACGCCTTGGCCAGCGTGGTGGTCGCAGACCGAATCAATGCCACGATGCTGCGCTTGCGCCTGGAAGTCCGCAGAATGCTGTCCCAGACCAATCCGCAGGATATGGCCACCACGACCGGCATGATCGCTTCGCTGAGCGAGGAATTGAAAAAGCAGATAGCCCTTTACGCCCCTTTTGTCGCCAGCGATAAAGAAGGACAACTGTTCAAGGCCGTGTCTGAAAACACCGATAAAGCACTGGTTGCATTCGACCAGGTCACTGCACTTATCCGCCAAAACTCAACCAATGAAGCGCTGGCCTACCTAAGTTCCAGCGTCACCCCTGTTACCCGTCTTCTTGACGAGGCCGTAAACGGACTTGTTCAAATGAACATTGACGAGGCCGCAAACTCAGGAAAAGAATCCGAGGATTCGTATCAAAGCGGCTTAATGTTTGTGATTTTTATTATTGCAGCCGCGACGCTGGCGACGATTGTGCTGGCCGTGCTGTTTACCAAAAGTATCGTCACACCGTTGCGCGACATGCTGCGTGTCAACGACACCATCGCCAAGGGTGATCTGCGCAGCGTGATTACCGTCACGGGCAAAGACGAGTTTTCCGACCTGATGCGCTCTACTCAGGTGATGCAAAACAATCTGCGCGATACGATCAAGCTGATCGGCGATTCATCCACTCAACTGGCGTCCGCCGCCGAGGAAATGAACGCGGTCACCGAGGAGTCGAGCAGAGGTTTGCTGCGCCAGAATAACGAAATCGATCAGGCAGCCACCGCGGTCAACCAGATGACCGCTGCGGTCGATGAAGTGGCGCGTAATGCTGCCGCGGCATCAGATGCAGCCAAAGCCTCTGATCAGTCCACCCGCACCGGCGCAGCGCGGGTCACCAGCACGGTCGACGCTATCGAGAAACTGAGCAAGACAGTGCAGAGCACCAGTGTTGATGTAGAGCGTCTGGCCGTGCAGTCCAAGGACATCAGCAAGGTATTGGAAGTCATTCGTACGATTGCGGAACAAACCAACCTCCTGGCCCTGAACGCGGCAATCGAAGCGGCACGGGCAGGTGAGCAGGGACGCGGTTTCGCGGTGGTGGCTGATGAAGTCAGAGCGCTGGCACATCGCACCCAGACCTCGACTCAGGAAATCGAGAAAATGATTGGCGACATCCTCACGGGCACTGCACAGGCCACCAAGGCCATGAGCGAAAGTTGCGATCAGGCCGATGGCACACTCACCATCGCTCATGAAGCCGGCGCAGCGCTGACCCTGATCGCGAAAGCAATCAATGAAATCAACGAAATGAACCTGATGATTGCGACCGCATCGGAGCAGCAGGCACAGGTCGCACGTTCGGTCGACGGCAACCTGATGAGTATTCGCGATCTTTCCATCCAGAGCGCAACGGGGGCCAATCAGACGGCGACGGCAAGCTCCGAGCTTTCAGTGCTTGCTGCAGACATGAACAAGCTGGTGGCGAGGTTTTCGCTGTAAGGGTTTTCTGCTGCTTCAGGTTGGGCTCTGGGCATGCTGTGGATAGTGATTCCACAGCATTCAGGGCAACTAACAGCATACGTCTGGACAAGTGTATGACGGGTCAGAGGAGCGCATAACCGCCCCTCTGAGCCAGAACTTTAATACGTGTCAGTCAGCACTGCCGGTCAGCAGTGTTTTTGTCGCCGCAGTAACATCCTCTTTGCGCATCAGACTTTCGCCGACCAGAAAGGTAGTGATGCCGGCTTTTTTGAGTCGCAGGCAATCATTATGGTTGCCGATTCCACTTTCGCCGACCAGGAGTTTGCCTGCGGGCACCATGGATGCCAGTCGCTCGCTCACGCCGAGGTCTACTTCGAAGGTATGCAGGTTGCGATTATTGACGCCGAGCAGCGGGGAAGCCAGTTTGAGCGCACGCTCCATTTCATCTTCGTCATGCACTTCCACCAGCACGTCCATGCCCAGCGTCATGGCCGCACTTTCAAGTTCGGCAGCCAGGTCATCACTCAATGACGCCATGATCAGCAATATGCAATCCGCGCCCCAGGCACGCGCCTCATACACCTGATAAGTATCAAACATGAAGTCTTTTCGCAACACCGGGAGGGCGCAAGCGTTTCGCGCGTCGATGAGAAACTGCGGAGAGCCCTGGAAGCTTGGCGTATCGGTAAGAACGGACAAACAGGCGGCCCCGCCGGTTTCATAAGCCTTCGCCAGCTCGGGCGGATTGAAGTCTTCGCGAATCAGACCTTTTGATGGACTCGCTTTTTTTATTTCTGCAATTAACCCCATCAGACCCTGCTGCTCTTTATCTTTCAGTGCCTTATAAAAACCGCGGGGGCTGGACTGTTCGAGGGCAATCTGCTTGATGCGGCTCAACGGCAACTTCGCTTTCGCCGCCTCTATTTCCTGAAGTTTGTAATGTTTTATTTTGTTTAGAATATCACTCATGACAGTCACTCATAGTAGCGGGCAGTGTATTACGTTAAGCCCTGTGGCAGTTCGACACGAGAATGCTCGCTCTCGCGCTCTGGCAACATTTAAATCAGGTTACATTCACCGATCAACAAATAACAATTAAATTTAATTTATCAAACTTTAAATATCATAAAAAATTAATATACCATAACAGCTTATGATGTGAACCTGGGAAATACGCTCTTCGGTAATGTCACACCTCACTGAAGCCAGGCGATCAAGATGGCAAAACAACATCAACTTCCCGATCAGCCCGAGATATAGCGTGCTGTCTAAAACATAAATTCTCTGTAACAGAATCTGTGCTTGCTCGTTGATTACAGCACTGGCGGTGAAGACAATGAGCGCCCGGAAACAGGATAAGCGAGCCCGCGCGGCCATGACCATGCAGGTATCAGAGAGGCTGATTTTGAGACAACGCACAGGGCGCGTTCGAGGCGATCTTGCGTTCGCTACGGCGGCTACCAAAGGGCAAACGTTTCCAACTGACGATGCGAGGTGACAGGTGTCTCAAGAACATTTCATACAGATGCTCGATGAAAGCTACCGACATTGGACAGGCCACGGACTGCCGTCCCCTCGACAACTGGACTCGCAACAACGCCTCACCTGGCTGCACAACCAGGCGCCCTACAGCCTGTTGGCCCACGATGGCGCCGCTGACCCACGTTTTACCTACGTGAACGAATGCGCGCTGCAATGCTTCAAGTACCCACGCGACCGTTTCATCGGCATGCCCTCACGTTTCAGCGCCTCGGAGCTCGATCGCGCTGAGCGCCAAGTACTGCTGGAGCAGGTCACCGCAAATGGCATCGCCGAGGGCTACAGCGGCTGGCGAGTGGATGCGGATAACAAACCGTTCATGATCTACGCAGGTGTGGTGTGGACCTTACTGGACTCGCAGGGCCAAGCGTGCGGGCAGGCCGCGTTGTTCTGGCCGGATGAGCAGCGTATCGGTGTACTGGATTAAGGGTTTCTGGAACATTTGGCATCGCCTTCTGCCTGCACAGACATCCACTGAATCCGTATACGCGTCTGGATCAACGCCGCCGACACGTCATGCAGCACTCGTCTCGACGCGCCAATCGTATTGAACAGCAATTGGCACATTATCAGCCGAGACTGATATCCGTTGCGCTCGTCGGCGTCTCGATCAACTTCTGTTGCACCAAAAAATCTACGATCGTCAAAGCCAGTAACGAGGGCGAGCCTTTACTTCCATCAAGGATCAAGTCGGGCTCTACAGGCGGTTCGTAGGTGTCTGAAACGCCGGTGAAAGAGCGGAGTGTTCCGGCCCTTGCTTTTGCATAAAGCCCCTTTACATCTCGAGCTTCACAGACACTGAGCGGGGTGTTGACATAGACTTCAAAAAAACACCCATTTTCCATAATTTTATTGCGCATTGTGCTGCGGCTATCAGCATAAGGAGCGATAACCGCGCACAACGCTATCCCCTTATGCTTAACAACTTCAGATGCAACATAAGCGATACGAGCAATATTCGATGCACGCCCCGCTCTGGAAAAATCCAGATCTGCGCAAAGATGAGTTCGCACGACATCTCCATCCAGCAACGTGACAGGCCTCTTGATCTGTAACTGTAAATAGTCCGCCAGCGCCTGGGCAATGCTTGATTTGCCAGCGCCCGATAGCCCTGTAAATAATATTGCGAAGCCCCCAGGGGACCGGGCGCTTGTGTCGAATGGCGAGCTTCTGGAGGAAGCGTTGTCGAGGGTGCTCATATCAGTCTGGATTCGGGGAAGGTGAATTAGCTGGGTTGCCGGTCAGGTACATTGAGCTTCTCCAATAACGTTGTATACGCGGCATCAAGGACTGACGTGTTCGCATTTATTCATTCTGCCAAGGTCAGATCCAGAGGATCCGTGCAATCCCCTTCTCATTCCCTTCGGGTTCCATGTCTAAAAGGATAATGTCATGGCGTCAATCAATAGCAAGGCCACCATCAATTACACCGTGCGAACCGGCCCGGGGACAGTGCAGGTCGACCCGTCCACAGGTGGCGATTCAAACTGGAGCATCAACCTTCAGCCGGACGGCAAAATCCTTGTCGGTGGCGAAAGCTTCCAGACTGCTATTGGTTACCCAGGCTCGCCGGGCGATGAAAGCTATGGCACGCGCGGCAGCTACACGGCGGTGCGCCTCAACGCTGACGGCAGCCTGGACAACAGCTTCGGCCAGGACGGAATTGCCCTCGTGCCCGGCAATCTGGATCCGGAAGATTATGCTTACTACGTAATGGCGGTGCAGGCCGACGGTAAAGTGCTATCAGCACAGCCAGGGCTCGGCGGTCTGAAGGTAGAACGCTTCAACGTGGATGGCACCCTGGACAGCACTTTCGGCAATGGCGGCGCCGCGGGCCTTGATGTGCCCTTCGGATCCGATGGGATGGCTATTTACGCCACAGCAGACGGCTCGGTGTACGTCAGCCTTCGCGGCACTTCGCAAGCAATAGTGTTCAAGCTGGACAGCAGCGGTGCTCCGGTAGAGGATTTCGGTGCCAACGGCGCACTTGTCCTCAACCCGACCGGATACTACGGCACCGGTAATATCGCCACCGTTGTACAGCCCGACGGCAGCGTACTGCTCGGCAGTTGGCTGTACGTGGGCGCCGACGGACCCCACGACCCGGGCGATCCGGTTTATGCCGTTCAGCGACTTGCAGCCGACGGCAACCTGGATACCGCGTTTGGCGTGGACGGCGTGGTGTACTTCGATACCGCGCTGGGGCTGGACTACCGCGCTGCGATGACCGTGCAAGCCGATGGAAAGATCATCATTGCCGGCGAGAGTAATGACAATACCGCCTTCAACGTGCTGCGGCTGAATGCGGACGGTTCCTTCGATACCTCCTTTAGCGGTGATGGCAAGCTCACTATCCAGGTGCCCCAAGGCGAGTCCGCCTATGCCCACTCGGCAATCGTTCAGCCCGATGGCAAAATCCTGATCGCCGGGGACGTGATCACCCGACTGAACGCGGATGGCAGCCTGGACACTACCTTTGGCAGCCAGGACGGTAAATATCATGTGGATGGCTCCAGCGATGCCAATCACTTGCTGGGTAACGACACAGCCGAAATTATCCGTGGTCTGGACGGAGACGATGTGCTGCAAGGCGCGGGTGGCCGTGACGTGCTGGCAGGCGGGACCGGCGCAGATATTTTCCGCTTCACCCAGATCAGCGACAGCTACCGGACCGCTACCGAAACCGGCAGTGACCGGATTCTGGACTTCGACGCCTCTCAGGACCGTGTCGATCTGATTGCGTTGGGCTTTACCGGCATTGGCGATGGCCACAATGGCACGCTGGCCATCCAGGCCAACGCCGAGGGCACTCGCACATACCTGAAAAGCTTCGATGCCGATGCCAACGGGCAGCGCTTCGAACTGGCATTCGAAGGCAATCTGGTCGGGCAATTGAACAGCACCAACCTGGTGTTCACGGCACCCGCCGTCGAAGGAACGGCAGGCAAGGATCTGATCACAGGAAGCGCAATGTCGGAAGTCATCTATGGCCTCGCCGGCAACGACCGTATCGACGGCGGCAGAGGCTCGGATGTGATCATCGGAGGCGCAGGTGCCGATCTGCTGATCGGCGGCGACGACCCGAACATTTCGATTTATGCCCGTAACGGCAACGACGCTGATGTGTTCCGCTACACGGCGGCGACTGACAGCTACCGCACGGACAGCCAGAGTTTTGTGGACCTGCTCGTACGGTTCGCCGACAACAACGACAAGATCGACGTGTCGGCGCTGGGTTACACAGGGTTCGGTGACGGTACCGGTACTACGCTGAAGATGGCATATAACGCAGATCTGGACCGCACCTACCTCAAGGATGTGGAACCTGACGCCCAGGGCCATCGGTTTGAGATTGCCCTCACCGGCGACTGGACCCAGGATCTGGGCAACAACGATATGGTCTTTGCGCCAACGGCGGAGGTGTCTCTGGTAGGTGTGGCTAGCGCGGCCGCCCAAGCAACAGACATGGTGTAAACCAGGCATAGCTCCTGCGGGATAGTGAGACGCCGGGGATCGCCTTGAGACGTTTGTGCGTAGCCGGACCACAGGAAAGTTTCGCTGCACTCACCAGCCCGCACATGCGGGCCAACCCATAAGCGAGAGACCATCATCGCCTCCCGCAATCATTCAGGAAAACAAAACAGCTGTGTGCTGTCGAGAACTTATCCAGATCGGAATCGATCCACTTATATGATTCAGTGTTGTGTTACCGGGCTGGCCTGCCGCAGAAACCCAGGTATCCGGAAAGCGTCTACGCCGGATTATTTGATATATACATGGGACCCGTGTCAGCAGAACGTGAATCACGCCTCGAAGCCAACAAAGAATCACTTATTACCGACACTCGCAGCAACGCTGAACGAACAGTCGCTTTTGAATTGCGTGGAGAACTTCAAAGACACCCTCAGAACATTCGTCACTGCGCATTACTGCTTAGCTATTGGGTCGTTCCTGAGTGAGCAGAGCCAGGCCCAACACAATAAAAGTGGTCCCGCTTATTCGATTGATGATTCGCTGCGCCTTCATGGACATAAGACCTCCTGTAATCGCACCGAGCCGATGTACACCCAGCATCAAAGCGATATCCCATGTGACCTGTAGAGCGACGAAGGTAGCCCCAAGAATCAGCAGTTGAGCTTCCATGTGACCGAGCTCAGGATCAGCGAACTGAGGCACGAGCGAAACGTAAAACAATATAGCCTTGGGGTTCGCGGTTTCGACGATGAACCCTTGTAAAAGCGGTGTTGCTGACGTTTCTATTGTGCAGGCGTGTTTGGCCTCGGGGCGGGTAAGAAACGTGCGAACCCCAAGTGCGACAAGGTATGCGCACCCGATAAACTTCAGAGCCACGAATGCGGCCGGATAGGCTGCAAAGAGTTGGGCTACTCCGAACGCGAGCGCCATGGTGATGGTCAGCCCGCCGAGCGCCATGCCAAGTGCGTTGCGGCAAATCACTTGTCGAGAGCTGCGCATCCCAACGGCGATTGCATAAGCAAAACTGGGCCCTGGAACGACAAGGACGATAAGGCTAGTGAGGATAAAAGAAAGATACAGATGTACATTCATTGAGTAAGTTTTCAATACATCGAGGGTTCAGCCCGCAGGATGCGGGCCATATTTGATTTTTATTCAGACATCGGCGTAGCGTTCGATGCCCTGGCGAAGCAGCTCAAGGGCATTGTGAGTGATCGATTCCGGGTAGCCGGTCGGGATACGGATATGCGCACCTTGGGCGCCTGAATAGTTGCTCGCAGTAGCCAGCACCAGGCCGTACTCGCCCAACATTTGATCGGCGAAACCCTCGATGTCATGGACTGGCAGGTTGACGAACACCTGGGTGCCCGCAGGTGGCAGCGATGCGTACCTCGACAGGTGGCGGCCGAGGAACTCTCGAACGATGGCCCGGCTGCTGACCACTTGTTGATGCAGCGGTGCATTTCCCATCGAGATCAAGGACGCTGCCTTGGTTTGCGCAGGCGAGCAGACGGCGACACACTCAATCTCCAGCATCCCCGCCATCGCCTCGACATTGTCCGAAGAGGAGGCTACCCAACCGATCCGCAAACCAGGCGAGCCATAGTTCTTCGACACTGAATTAACGGTGTAGAGCAACGAAAGATCGTTTGTGCAAGCGAAGGGTGAGCGTATCTTCTGGTCGTCGAAGATGAAGGAGTCGTACACCATATCCAGCACCAGCGAGATGCCGCGCTCGGCCAGACTCGGCACCAGCTGCTCTATAAAGGCGTCTGAGTAAATCCCACCCAATGGATTATGTGGAAAGTTGAGGTACACCAGGCGGGTGTCTGCGCGGCATACCGCCAGGATCTCTTCGACGGTAGGGAAGGCAGCACTCATCTGATAGTAGATCAGATCGTAGCCCGTTGCTTCCAGCAGGGCGGGGACGGCACCGAATACCGGCGCCAGGCACACTGCTGAGCCAGGCTCGGCGCTACGGCGCTTGATCTGGCGAAACACAAGCGACAAGCCGTGCATTCCGCCATTGGTGACGAGGAAATTCTCGTCTGACAAATCCAGCCCGTACAGCGCGTTGTCGCGGGCGCAGATGGTGTTGATCAATGGTGGGGCACCATTGCAGTCGGCGTATTGAAAGATGTCGTTGCTGGCGGCAAACGGAGTCGGTGCTGCCGCACCTGGCCATACCGGAACATTCTCCACGAAGTAGCAAGCCGACTCCTGCAGCTCCGAACGAGCGTATTTCAGGCGCTGCTGAAGCACGCTCAGGCAGCTATCTGGCCGGACGATCTGGTGGCGTTTGTTGTAAGCCAAGGTCATGCCCTCCGCAGCAGATAGCCGATTTCCAGACCGGTCGAGTCAACCTGGTCAGACGTCGTCTCGCGGGTGACCAGGGACAAGCCAGCCTCGGCAAAAATATCCAGCCAATCCGCGTCTTGCACCAACAATTGATTGGTGAAGCAATGCAACAGATAGTAAGGGTTGTAATAAGCGAGCGCTAAGCCGTGGCGCATTGCGCCGGCATTGTCGAATTGGTTGTCGACTTCGATAATGATCAGGTTGATGACAGGGAAACGGTGGACAATCTTTTTCAGGAAGTTAACCACTGCCGGTCGGCCGGCCTGGCCAAGGATCTCATGCAGCACAAAACCAAGCACGATGAAATCGGGCTCGAAATCGAAATCCGAATCCAGGAATTCGACTGCCCCGCTGTGGCTGATGTGAACTCGATGCGACAGACCTTCTTTCTCGATCAGGTCTACAGCCTCCTCGAAGCCTCCGCGGTCCGGTTCGGCGCCCCAGGCCTGGATCTGCGGAAGCGCCTTGCAGAATTCGGCGAGGTATCGACCGTTTCCGCAACCCAGGTCCAGCAGTTTTGTGCATGTACCGGGAGCTTGGGCCATCAAAGACCTGGTCAAGGGGATAGCGTCAAAGTGGCTGATACCACAACTACCTACACCGACCTTGGTTGCGTCGCGGGTGGCCCAACCGGCGCCCTCTTGAAGGCGTTCGCCCATTTGTAGGAAGGTTGTGGCATAGCCACCGACCAGCATCACATACCAGCCCTCGAAAGGTGCCAGCGCGTGCCCTTCTTTCGATAACGAGAAACCGTCTATTGTTTCCAGAAGAATCCCTTCGTTCTTCAGGTACCTGAATAAGCCCAGTAACTTCTCTTTCTCCATTCCGAGTTCATTACAGGCCACCTCCGGCGAGGCGACCTCGTGTTTAATCAGCAAGGAAAATAATTTTGTATCGAAGAGATGATAAATCGAGATAGCCAGAACAAACTGTCGAATCGGTTCAATACCCTTAATAAGGGTTGTCTCAAAGCCAGTGTTTTCGCTTTTTATAGAGTCAAGCAGATTCATTGTATGCAATGTCCATTTGTTTATTGATTAATCCGTTAATGTTTATATTTTTACACAAAATACAAAAAGGGTGTCAATTATTTTCTCGCAAAAATTCAGACTCTCCCATTCTGACGTTGATAATAGGCCGTCTCAAAATTAACATCCCTTGTACCTGCGCGCCTATGGCTGCGGGGGCTCGCTGTATAGTATTCAGGTATATTCTGCTTTAGTGCCGCCATTCCCTGATCACCAAAGAGGACGACCCAATCACCGTTTTCAGTGCCATTCTCAGCGACGTTTGCGAAGCGCATCACTCACAGGTCAATACGCCGCTCATGCACTGTTCCAAGTGTTTTTTTGCCGACCTGAACTTGCTGAACGGGAATCAAACTTGTTGAGTGCGTCTTCCACCGTCCGCATTCCGCACAGCACGCACTGAAGGAATCCCCGTTTATGGGAGCCTACAGAATTCGGAAAAAATCATACGCCAAGGTTTACGAATCTGTGGCCCCCTTAGACGTTAGCACTACCGGAAGCCGATCAAGCATTTCTGAGTCTGGACTGCTGAGAGGATCAGAAAGCCTGGTGGCTCATCCGCTGGTGCAGCCTGAGCCACTCCGCCGAAGACATGGGGTTGCGGGTTTTCAGACGTATGAAAAAAGTTGCATCCTGTTTTTGTCAATGTCGTCACGCCCCTACCCGTACCAGCCGTTTGCACGTTCTTCGGAACCCTCCAGGCCCTCCTAACCACTCATTACATCCGCTTTCGCTCTATCGATTAATACATCATCAGTAGGTACCGCCAGCTATGAACCCTATTCGCCAAGCTTTCCTCCCACAGCAGACAGCCGTGCGGGTCAATGCCGGTCAGCAGCCCAGGTCTTCGGGTCCACAGGCCCAGACTCGTCACGCCCAAAAGCTGTCGCTGGTTAAGATAAGCAATAACTCGCTGAGGGCGCTTGATGACCACCAACATGAGCCTCCGGTAAAGCGAGCAATTGAATCGATCAATGATTCTGCCTTGGACTTTAAATCAGAGCACCAAGCAGACGCTCACTATGCAACGCCAGATGGCAGTTTGACGGTCCACGCACGACTGAATGAACAATTACGCTACGACATCATCAGCATCAGTCCGCCAAACGCGAACCCTGTCTATCTTCAGGTTCCGCCGCCTGTCACCACGCACTACGATGCGTCCCCCTCCATGGCAGCTCAGACGTCACCACGTGCCTATCCGGCCCACCCCTCACGCAGTAACCTGACGCAGACGTTGATAGAGCAGCACAATCCTGGAGAAGCCACCAACACCACAGGCGCTGACCTTATTAAAACCGCACAAAATTTAATGCAGCACGGAACATTATCCCTTTCCGGCACCGAGATTGGCCAGCGGTACGGTAATTTAATGTATAAAGCTACTTATCAACCTCATTCACCTATACACATTGAAAATTCAAGCTATGCCGATTTTCTGCCTGGTCAATCTGACCTTGTAGGGGAGCACTTGGAGTTTTACAAGGATGAATTCAGGCGTGGTCTCAGTGGAAGGCAAGAGCCTATTATCGCCGCACCTACAGAGCACGGACCACTTGTTATCGTTGAAGGGCATCACAGGTTTGCGGCAGCTTTAGCTACAGGCATGCCTATAAAAGTAATGATTAATACTGATAAAGAGTCAGCAGCAGATCAGAATTGGTCGAATGTTTCCAAAATAAAAAAAGGGGATGATGGATATGAGACAGATGTTCCATCATATAAGCAACGCGGGATGTAACCTTTGCTAGCCGCCCTTGCTCGGCAGCGCCCAGGCGCTGCCGAACAAGGACATTGATCCGCTACTGCCTGCTTCAGCCTATGTAGCAGGATATGGCATCGACACCACCGAAAGAAGATATTGAAGTGTTAAAAATCGCACAGATATCATTCTTGGGGAAGCCCGATCGACAGCCGATCAGGCGGGGCTCCTGCCTGTACAAAGTCATGTTCGGCAGATGGATTAATTTGTTGCTCTGGACTAGCTAACATACAAATCAATATCTAATGAAGCACCTATACATCCAAGCCAATGAGGCTTGTCAGCAAGCCAGCCGTAGATCAGCCCAGAGCTCTTCTGCTGTCTCAGGGTATCGAACACATCCCCACGTCCAACGCCCCAATGTTTAACCTGCTCCAGGATCAGGCGATCATTCAGCCCAATGGAGAGGAGAAGGCCATCTGGAAGGCCAGCATCGACAATGGTCGCGGGTGGAAGAACACGTTCACGGTTCTGAAAATAGCGCCGGCACTGATCCGGCCAAACACAACTGATAGACCTGAGACGTACACCGGCACGCTGACCGTAGAATCTGCACCAATGGCAGATGACAACGAGCCAGTTCCTGCTGGAGGCGACGCTGCGCGCTGATAGACACCGATCAATCTCCGCTCCAGTTAAGGACTTGACTCCGTCGACTACGACTCGCGAAACGACTGCAGAAGCCGAGAGCTCAGCTGGCCGGTCCTTGGCCAAGCCTCGCGCACTGCCTACACCGATCTCGACCATGAGCCCATCAACTGCTCCAGATACCAAGACAGTGAACCGCTACGAGACGCCCTCACCCGCTAGTGGCCGCGACACCACTGTCAGCCAGCTCACATTGCCGGCGTAGGAGCTGGTACTGAACAGTGATCGAGGAAAGACCTGTCCCAAGCCAGGATGCTGGGCATCTACGTCCTGAAACGCTGGAATTGCCCGGATGGATCGGTAGGTCAGGCTGATCACCTGCGTTGGATATTTGTAAAAATACTCAATCTGCCATTATCAGCGGATATCTTGCACTGCCGATTATTCAGTTATCAGGCCTGCTTCAGATAGGCTGATACACGAGCGGCACAGTACTTTTGCCAAAAAGCGCCCCGTACACAAACTTCCGCTAGGTACGGGAGCGCTCCAATTTCCCATCACAGCTTGCTGGTGGCCTATTTCGCGTCAGGCTGCGGCTTAAGGCGATCTCAACCGAAAATGCACCCCAAAACAAAAAAGGCGTCCCGAAGGACGCCTTTTTTGTTGGACTCAAAACGAATGTTCTTGAGTCCTGATCTTCAACCCTGATACAGCTGGGCGAAAATGGTCGGGGTAAGGGGATTCGAACTCCTGACATCCTGCTCCCAAAGCAGGCGCGCTACCGGACTGCGCTATACCCCGATGATGCTAAAAAACACCTCCGAAGAGGCGTTTTCTATTTGGGTGACGCTTGTGGCGTCACTCCCTAAGATCCAGCCAGATACAAACTGACCAAAAATGGTGGGTCGTGTGGGATTCGAACCTACGACCAATTGGTTAAAAGCCAACTGCTCTACCAACTGAGCTAACGACCCAAATATGGTCGGGGTAAGGGGATTCGAACTCCTGACATCCTGCTCCCAAAGCAGGCGCGCTACCGGACTGCGCTATACCCCGACTGAAACTGCATTGAACCTTGCGAAATCTGGCTCCACGACCTGGACTCGAACCAGGGACCCAGTGATTAACAGTCACTTGCTCTACCAACTGAGCTATCGCGGAACTATCGATTTCAGATTCAACTTTACAACATGTTGCCTTGAAACCAGCTTGCTGTTAACTCGTTGATTTCAATCTCATCGACCTTTGCGCTTCGTTTGTATCGTTGCGTTCACGTCTCTGAGGCGCGCTATTCTACAATTTTAAAAACACCTGTCAACCCTATAAATTGCTTTTTAAGACAATGATTTGCGATTTTTTTTCAGATCGCCTCTCGGGCCCGATTCTACTGCTGACCGCGCCTCAAAAAAAGGCCCTCGGTCCGAGGGCCCTTCTATAGAGCGTTGACGAGCGCGGTCAGACAAACGTGATCTCGTCGTCGACCACCTTGCCGGTGATGGTGGTACCGGGCATGAAGCTGCCCGAGAGGATCATCTGCGCCAGCGGGTTCTCGATCCAGCGCTGAATCGCGCGCTTCAGAGGCCGTGCGCCATATACCGGGTCGTAACCAACGGCGATCAGCTTGTCCAGCGCCTCGGGGCTCAGGGTCATCGACAGCTCGCGCTCGGCCAGACGTTTGCGCAGGCGGCCCAGCTGGATGTCGGTGATACCGGCGATCTGGTCACGTGCCAGCGGTTCGAAGATCACCACTTCGTCGATACGGTTAACGAACTCCGGACGGAAGTGCGTACCGACTGCATCCATCACCGCAGCACGCTGCGCCTCACGATCACCGACCAATTCCTGGATCTGCGCCGAGCCCAGGTTGGAGGTCATGACGATCACGGTATTGCGGAAGTCCACCGTGCGCCCGTGGCTGTCAGTCAGGCGTCCGTCTTCAAGCACCTGCAAGAGGATGTTGAACACATCGGAATGCGCCTTCTCCACCTCGTCGAGCAGAATCAGCGAGTACGGTTTGCGACGCACGGCTTCGGTCAGATAACCGCCCTCTTCGTAACCTACATAGCCTGGCGGTGCACCGATCAGGCGAGCCACGGAATGTTTCTCCATGAACTCGGACATGTCGATGCGCACCATCGCCTCTTCGGTGTCGAACAGGAACTCGGCCAGCGCCTTGCACAGTTCGGTCTTGCCCACGCCGGTCGGGCCGAGGAACATGAACGAGCCGCTCGGACGATTAGGGTCGGACAGCCCGGCCCGCGAACGACGCACCGCATTGGAGACCGCTACCACCGCTTCTTCCTGGCCGATCACCCGGTTGTGCAGCAGGGTTTCCATGCGCAACAGTTTCTCGCGCTCGCCTTCGAGCATCTTCGACACCGGGATACCGGTCCACTTCGACACGACTTCGGCAATTTCTTCCTCGGTCACCTTGCTGCGCAACAACTGGTTTTCGGGCTTGCCGTGCTGGTCGACCATTTGCAGACTGCGTTCCAGGTCCGGAATGATCCCGTACTGCAACTCGGCCATACGGTTAAGATCGCCCCGGCGGCGTGCGGCTTCCAGTTCCTGACGGGACTGTTCGATTTTCTGCTGGATCTGTGCCGAGCCGGTGACCTCGGCTTTTTCCGAGGTCCAGATTTCTTCAAGATCCGCGTACTCAAGCTCAAGACGCTCGATTTCGCCCTGAAGTTTTTCCAGGCGCTTGATCGCCGCCTCGTCCTTTTCCTTCTTAAGGGCCTGAGCTTCTACCTTCAGCTGGATCAGACGACGCTCAAGGCGGTCGAGCACTTCAGGCTTGGAGTCGATCTCCATGCGAATACGGCTGGCCGCTTCGTCGATCAGGTCGATGGCCTTGTCCGGCAACTGGCGGTCGGTGATATAGCGATGGCTCAGCTTGGCTGCGGCGATGATCGCACCGTCGGTGATGGCGACCTTGTGGTGCACTTCGTAGCGCTCTTTCAGGCCACGCAGGATCGCGATGGTGTCTTCCTCGCTTGGCTCGTCGACCAGGACTTTCTGGAATCGACGCTCAAGCGCAGCATCCTTCTCTATATATTGGCGGTACTCGTTGAGCGTGGTAGCGCCGACACAATGCAGCTCACCACGCGCCAGCGCAGGTTTGAGCATGTTGCCCGCATCCATCGAGCCTTCGCCCTTGCCGGCGCCGACCATGGTGTGCAGCTCGTCGATGAACAGGATGATCTGGCCTTCCTGCTTGGACAGTTCGTTGAGCAGCGACTTGAGACGCTCTTCGAACTCGCCACGGTACTTGGCACCGGCAATCAGCGAGCCCATATCCAGCGAAAGCAAGCGCTTGCCGCGCAGGCCATCGGGTACTTCGCCATTGATGATGCGCTGCGCCAGGCCCTCGGCAATGGCAGTCTTGCCCACGCCAGGTTCGCCGATCAGCACCGGGTTGTTCTTGGTACGGCGCTGCAGGACCTGAATGGTGCGACGAATCTCGTCGTCACGACCGATCACCGGGTCGAGCTTGCCCTCTTCGGCACGCTTGGTCAGGTCGACGGTGTACTTGTCCAGCGCCTGACGCGACTCTTCGACGTTCGGGTCATTCACGGCACCTTCGCCGCGCAGGTTGTTGATTGCATTTTCCAGGGCCTTTTTGCTGACGCCCTGCCCCAGCAACAATTTGCCGAGCTTGCTGTTCTCGTCCATTGCCGCGAGCAGCACAAGCTCGCTGGAAATGAACTGGTCGCCTTTCTGCTGCGCCAGACGGTCGGCCTGGTTGAGCAGGCGCGCCAGATCCTGCGACATGTTGACGTCGCCGGTCGGGTTCTGGATTTTTGGCAGCCGGTCCAGCTCTGCGCTCAGTTCCTTGCGCAGGCTGTTGATGTCGAAGCCTACCTGCAACAGCAGAGGCTTGATGGAACCGCCCTGCTGCTCAAGCAGCGCCTGCATCAAGTGCGCAGGTTCGATGGCGGGATGGTCGAGGCCGACGGCCAGCGACTGGGAATCGGATAACGCTAACTGTAATTTACTGGTCAATCTGTCGATACGCATTTGTCACCTTCCTTTAATGCAGGCCGGAGCAATGAACACACCTATAAAGAAAACCTGCTTGGTAGCCAGTTAGATGCGGACGATTCTGCGCGTTTCAAGCAGGCCGGGGTTGATACAGATCAGGCAAGCCTAGCTGGCTTGTGCAAAACAGCCCGGTAATCAGGCGTGTTCGATCCAGATCAGCGAAGCGAAGCGGCCAGTGCGCGCGGCACGCCGGTAGGAAAAGAAGCGCGGATCGGTGAAGGTATCCAGCCCGCCGCCATACACGGCGCAGATACCCTGGGCGGCCAGTCGTAACCGGGCGAGCGCGTAGATGTCGGCCATGAAACGATCAGGATTCGAACTGGCGACAAACGCAGTGGCTGTCTGCGGGTGGCTGGCCATAAAGGCCTCACGCACCTCGGGACCGACTTCGAACGACGGCTGGCCGATGGCCGGTCCCAGCCAGACCATGATCTCTTCGGGAGCACTCTTCAGGCTGTCGGCAGTGGCCTCCAGCACGCCGGCCGCCAGTCCGCGCCAGCCGGCGTGCGCTGCAGCTACCCGCGTGCCGTCACGACGACAGAACAGCGCGGGCAGGCAATCGGCCGTCATGATCGTGCAGGCCACGCCAGGCGTGCTGGTCCAGCTGGCATCGGCCTCGACGACGCGGGAGGGATCGGCAGGTACGACGTCGACGCCATGCACCTGCCTCAACCATGCGGGCCGAGCATTGAGACTGGAGGTCAGGCGCTGGCGATTGGTCGCCACGGCCTGCGGGCTGTCATCGACGTGATCGCCCAGATTGAAGCTGTCGAATGGGGCCAGGCTGACCCCACCCGAGCGAGTGGTAACGCAGGACTTGATCTGTGCTGGTGCAGGCCAGTCAGGTATCAGCCAGTCATTCACCCGATGAACGCCTCACGATCCTGCTTGAGCAAGGACAGCAACCAGACGAAATCGTCCGGCAAAGGCGATTCCCAGCTCATGCGCTTACCGGTGGTCGGATGATCCAGCTCCAGGAAGCGGGCATGCAACGCTTGCCGCGGGAAGGTCTTGAGCGAATCGACCATGGTCAGGCTGGCCGCTGGCGGAATACGGAAACGACCGCCATAGGCCGGGTCGCCGACCAACGGGTAGTTGATGTACGCCATGTGTACGCGAATCTGGTGAGTACGGCCGGTTTCCAGCTTGACCCGTACATGGGTGTGCGAACGGAAGCGCTCCAGTACGCGGTAATGACTGACCGCCTGCTTGCCACCTTCCATCACTGCCATGCGCTGACGCTGCTGGCCGTGACGGCCGATCGGCGCATCGATCTTGCCACCTGCGGTCACCACGCCGATCACGATGCACTCGTAGATACGGCTGACACTGCGACTCTGCAACTGGGTAACCAGCTGTGTCTGTGCCTGAATGGTCTTGGCGACCACCATCAGACCGGTGGTGTCCTTGTCCAGACGGTGCACGATGCCGGCACGCGGAACATTGATGATGTCCGGCACATGGTGCAGCAGGGCGTTGAGCAGCGTGCCATCGGCATGACCGGCAGCCGGATGCACCACCAGCCCGGCGGGCTTGTTGATGACGAGGATCTGGTCGTCTTCATAGATGATGTCGAGCTCGATGTCCTGAGCGACCCATTCACCCTGGGCCTCCTGCTCGGCAATCAGCTCGAGAACAGCGCCACCATGCACGATGTCGCGAGGGCGCAGAACGCCTCCGTCCACAGTCAGGCGGCCGTCCTTGATCCAGGCGGAAAGGCGCGAGCGCGAGTGCTCAGCGAATAATTGTGCGGCGACTTGATCGAGGCGTTGACCGCCCAATTCGGACGGCACCTCTGCGCGGAGTTCTATATTTTCGGACATGACCAGACTAGGTGGCGGCTAGCCTTTGGTTTCGGCAGCGCGCTTGTGGTTAAATACGGCGTCTTTTGTCCCGCCGGTATCGCGGGGCGCTCATCATAACAGGACGGCCCCGCCCAAGACAGCAGGCCGTTATAGGGACGCAAGCCGCCATGCAAGTGAAACACCTGCTGCTGATCGCCATCCTCGCATTGACTGCGGCCTGTTCGTCGAAGGAAGTCATCGACGAAAACCTCAGCGAAGTCGAGCTGTACCAGCAGGCGCAGGCCGACCTGGGAAATAACAGCTATAACAGTGCCACTGAGAAGCTCAAGGCGCTGGAATCTCGCTATCCGTTCGGTCGCTACGCCGATCAGGCCCAGCTCGAGTTGATCTACTCGAACTACAAGAACGGTGAACCCGAAGCAGCCAAATCCGCTGCCGAGCGTTTCATCCGCCTGCATCCACAGCACCCGAACGTCGACTACGCGTATTACATGAAGGGCCTGACCTCCTTCGACCAGGACGTGGGCCTTCTGGCGCGCTTCCTGCCGCTGGACCAGACCAAGCGTGACCCGGGAGCTGCCCGCGACTCGTTCAACGAGTTCGCCCAGCTGACCAGCCGCTTTCCGAACAGTCGCTATTCGCCTGACGCCAAGCAGCGCATGATCTACCTGCGCAACCTGCTGGCTTCCTACGAAATCCACG
This sequence comes from Pseudomonas sp. PvP027, assembly GCF_017833005.1. NCBI lineage: Bacteria > Pseudomonadati > Pseudomonadota > Gammaproteobacteria > Pseudomonadales > Pseudomonadaceae > Pseudomonas > Pseudomonas sp. PvP027. Next base: position 2,478,948 of record NZ_JAFIBK010000001.1, read on the forward strand.
TAGCCGACTACTACCTGACCCGTCAGGCCTACGTCGCCGCCGCCAACCGCGGCCGCTATGTAGTGGAAAACTTCCAGGAGACGCCTTCGGTAGGCGACGGCCTGGCGGTGATGGTCGAGTCTTATCAGCGTCTGCACCTTGACGACCTGGCTGCCACCAGCCTGGAAGTGCTGAAGACCAACTACCCGAACCACCCGCAACTGGCGGACGGCAAGTTCACCCCGCGTGAAGCCGAAGCCGATAACCGCTCATGGCTGTCGAAAGCGACCCTGGGCCTGATCGACGGTAGCGCGCCGCTGCCACCGGGCCAGACCCGCGCCGATCAGGACATGAAGAAGCAGTACCAGGACGCCAAGGACTCCATTCCGAAAGAGCTGCTGCCGGAGAATCAGGCAGAGCTGGACGAACAGGCCGAGAAAGAAGCCGAAGAGAAAGGCACCAAGAGCCGTTCGTGGTTCAGCTACATGACCCTGGGTCTGTTCGACTGATCCTGAGCACATGAAAAAAGGGGCCTTCGGGCCTCTTTTTTTGTGCATCAATTTTGCCACTGTGCGCCCGCTCGCGGCTTGGCTACACTGCGCCATCGTCAATCACTAAGCTGGTAGTCATGATTCGCTTACTTATGTGGGTCGCGTTGATCGCGGCGGTGGTCTGGTTCGTCAAGCGTCTGATCAATCCCCCCAAGCCGAAACCCCGCGCAGAGCCGCCTGAGCTGGCGTCTACCCCCATGGTGCGTTGCGCACAGTGTGGCGTTCATCTGCCACAGGATCGTGCGCTGAGCCAGGCACAGCAATGGTATTGCAGCGAGGCACACCGGCTGCAGGGCCCCGCGGCACGTGACCGCTGACTCACCGTCCCTCGTCAGCCCGCAGGCGCAGCGGATTCTGCGGCTGTACCACCTCTATCGACTGACCATCGGCATCGTACTGGTCCTGTTGATTTCCAGCAGCCTGGAAACCGAACTGCTGCAACTGGCCAACCAGAACCTGTTCCGCTCGGGCTGCTGGTTGTATCTGGTGTTCAACATTCTGGTCGTCGTGCTGCTGGAGCGCCCCAGCCGTCAGGCACAGTTTTTCGGCCTGGCGATGACCGACGCGATCATGCTGTCCGCGCTGTTCTACGCAGCGGGCGGACCTTCCAGCGGTATCGGCAACCTGTTGATTGCCTCGGTGGCGATCAGCAACGTGTTGCTGCGCGGCCGTATCGGTCTGCTGATCGCTGCGGTTTCCGCCATTGGCATCATCTACCTGACGTTCTACATCAGCTTCGGTACACCCTCGGTTTCCAACGACTACGTGCAGGCTGGCTCGCTGGGCGCCTTATGCTTCGCCGCTGCCCTGCTGGTGCAGGCGCTGACAGCGCGCATGCAGGTCAGCGAGGTACTGGCCGAACAGCGCGCGGCGGATGTCGACAGCCTTGAAACGCTCAACGCGCTGATCCTGCAACGCATGCGTACCGGCATTCTGGTGCTGGATGCCAACCATCAGGTGCTGCTGGCCAATCAGGGGGCCTTGAACCTGCTAGGCCAAGAACGACTGGTCGGCCAGATCATCGACACCTGCTCGCCACAACTGGTCGAACGCCTGCGCCAGTGGCTCGTCAACCCGATCATGGTGTCGCGCAGCATCACCACCACCCCTGTCGGGCTGGTACTGCAACCGAGCTTTGCCACGCTCAACCGTGGCGATCAGCGTCAGACGCTGATTTTTCTAGAAGACCTGTCGCAGATCGCCCACCAGGCGCAGCAGCTCAAGCTCGCCGCACTGGGACGCCTGACCGCCGGGATTGCCCATGAGATACGCAACCCGCTGGGCGCCGTCAGCCATGCGGCGCAGTTGCTTAATGAATCGGAAGAGCTCAGCGCGGCGGATCGACGCCTGGGGCAGATCATTCATGAGCAGTCGGGACGCATTGACCGGGTCATTGAAAATGTCCTGCAGTTGTCGCGCAGACGCGAAGCGCAACCCGAACTGCTCGATCTGAAAACCTGGCTGGAACACTTTGTCGCTGAATTTCGCAGTTCCGCTGCGCCCAATCAGGCGATTCATGTCGACATCAGTCCCGGCACACTGACAACTCGCATGGATTCCGGACAGCTGACGCAGATCATGACCAACCTGCTGCAGAACGGCCTGCGCTACAGCGGCAAAAATCATCCGTCAGCGCAGGTCTGGCTGAAACTGCACAATGACCAGAGGAGCGATTTGCCTACGCTGGAGGTTCTGGACGACGGGCCGGGGGTCAGCGAGCAACACCTGAGCAAGATGTTCGAACCGTTTTTCACCACTGAAAGCAAAGGCACCGGCCTTGGTCTATATCTGTCACGTGAACTGTGCGAAAGCAATCAGGCGCATCTGGAATATGCGCCCCGCCCCACGGGTGGTAGTTGCCTGCGCATTACCTTCGCCCACCCGTTCAAGACGAGCTGAGCATGAGCCAACGGCAAAAAATCCTGATAGTCGATGACGAGCCGGATATTCGCGAACTCCTGGAGATCACGCTGGGGCGCATGAAACTCGACACGCGCAGTGCCCGTAACGTTGCCGAAGCGCACGACTGGCTGGCCCGCGAACCGTTCGACATGTGCCTGACCGACATGCGTCTGCCGGACGGTAATGGCCTTGAGCTGGTGCAACACATACAGCACGGCTACCCCCACGTACCGGTGGCGATGATCACTGCACACGGCAATGTGGATACTGCGATCAACGCGCTGAAGGCCGGGGCTTTCGACTTTGTGACCAAGCCGGTCGACCTCGGCAGGCTGCGCGAGCTGGTCATTAGCGCGCTGAGCCTGCCCGGCGCACCACCCACGCGGAGCATCGACAACCGCCTGTTGGGCGACTCGCTGGCGATGCGTACCTTGCGCAATCAGATCGGCAAGCTGGCACGCAGCCAGGCGCCGATCTACATCAGCGGTGAGTCGGGCAGCGGCAAGGAGCTTGTAGCGAGGCTGATCCACGAGCAGGGCCCGCGCATCGACAAACCTTTCATACCGGTGAATTGCGGTGCCATCCCTTCCGAACTCATGGAGAGCGAATTCTTCGGCCATCGTAAAGGCAGTTTCAGCGGTGCCCACGAAGACAAGCCCGGTCTGTTTCAGGCGGCGCATACCGGCACGCTGTTTCTCGATGAGGTCGCCGACCTGCCACTGGCCATGCAGGTCAAACTCCTGCGCGCCATCCAGGAAAAATCCATCCGCAGCGTCGGCGGCCAGCAAGAGCAGATCGTCGACGTGCGCATTCTGTGCGCCACTCACAAGAATCTGAATGCAGAGGTCGCGGCCGGTCGGTTTCGTCAGGATCTGTATTACCGATTGAACGTGATCGAAGTACGCGTGCCACCGTTACGCGAGCGGCGTGAGGATATCGACCAACTGGCAGCCAGTGTTCTCAAGCGCCTTGCCGGGAACGGCGCGCAACCCGTCGCGCGCTTGAACGCGCGGGCGCTGGAAACGCTGAAGAGCTATCGATTCCCCGGTAACGTGCGCGAGCTGGAAAACATGCTGGAGCGCGCCTACACGCTGTGTGAGAACGACGAAATCCACGCCAGCGACCTGCGCCTGACCGAGTCCGCCAGCCCTCAGGAGAGCGACGGCCCAAGCCTGGCCGATATCGACAACCTTGAAGACTATCTGGAAAGCATCGAACGCCAGCTCATCCTGCAGGCACTGGAAGAAACCCGTTGGAACCGCACCGCCGCGGCAGAAAGGCTCAGTTTGTCGTTCAGGTCACTGCGCTACCGACTGAAGAAACTGGGTCTGGATTGACTGCGTGCGCGGCAAAGACCGTGTGACGCAGAGCGTCACGAAAGGCATTCCCACGCTGGAGCGTGCGGAACGATAGGTGAGCGTGAGAACACTCTCGCGCCCACGCTCCGCGTGACCGAGAGGATGGCTAGACTGCGAGGCGCCCCGCAGGCGCATAGGGTGCCGGGTCGATGATCGGCTCGCGCTCCAGCAGCAGATCAGTGATCAACTGGCAGGAAGCCGGGGCCAGCACCAGACCGTTGCGGTAATGCCCGCAGTTGAGCCACAGGCCGTCAAAACCTTCCAGCGGGCCAATGAACGGGATGCCCTCGGGTGAGCCAGGGCGCAGGCCTGCCCATTGGGCGACCGGCTCGGCATGGGCCAATGGTGGAAGCAATTCGACAGCCGACGCCTTCAAACTTTCCAATGCAGCCTGCGTGGTGGTTTTATCGAAACCTTCATGCTCCAGGGTGCTGCCGATCAGGATATGCCCGTCACGACGCGGGATCGCGTAGCGCCCTTTCGCCAGCACCATGCTCGACAGAAAATCCGATGCACATTTGTAGAGAATCATCTGGCCTTTGACCGGCTCGACCGGCAGGTCCAGCCCCAGGGTCTTGAGCAACTCGCCACTCCACGCGCCCGCCGCCAGAATCACCCGATCGCCGGTGACATCGCCTGAAGCTGTCTGCACACCTGAAATCCTGCTGCCTTCACGGGTAAAGCCGCTGACTTCGCATTGCTCGCGAATCTCGACATTGGGCATTGCCAGCAAGGCGGCCTTGAGCGATTTGACCAAGCGGGGATTACGTACGTTGGCCACATCGGCCATGTAGATCGCCCGCGAATAACCCTCACCCAGCACCGGCACGGCATCATTCACCGCCAAGATATCCACACGGCTCAACGAACGTTTTTCGCGGACAGCCCATTCAAGCGCAGACTGCTCGTCATCAAGATCGAGCCAGTACAGGCCGGTCCTGTGCACTTCAGGGTCGATACCGGTCTGTGCGAGCAAACGCTCGGCAAGGTGCGGGTAGAAGTCCTGCGACCAATGCGCCAGCGCGGTGACCGCCGGGCTGTAGCGCCACGGGTAAAGCGGCGAAACAATCCCGCCGCCCGCCCAGGAAGACTCCTGACCAACGCCCGAACGATCCAGCAGCACGACCCTGACCTGCTCGGAAGCCAGATTGAAGGCAGTCAACAGACCTATGACGCCACCGCCGACAATGACTATTTTTTGCTTGGACATCTTGGTCTCGTGAAGAGAAAACGGTTTAGCGGCCCCAACAGTCTTTTGGGGTGACGCCAGGGGTTGCGCCGGGGTTGGTACGCGCCCCGGTGTTAGTGATCACGAAACTGCCACACTTGTCGCCAGCCATTAGCGTGCCTGGGATGGGAGTGGCTGTCAGGGTGAAGTCGGTGGCGGTGGGAGCGAAAGCTATCGTGTAATAGGTATTGGCGGCAACCACTGTCGCCCCGACATAGGTGGGCTGAGTGGCTCGTGAATAAAAGCGTTCAACTGCCTGCGTTTGCTCCGATAGCAGACTGGCAATCGCCGACCGCTGGGTACGCTTCACGTACTCGGTATAACTGGGATACGCGATGGCGGCCAGAATACCGACAATCGCCACGACGATCATGAGTTCGATCAACGTAAAGCCCCTGGATGTCGCTCGCATGTCTAGTTTCCCTATTGGATTTGTCGCCACATGATGCGTTGATAAGTGCCGATACCTCCTAAACGCTCGCCAAGTCCACCAATATTTCCGCTACTGTCCGTAACATAGGTCACTGCGCGGGCGGAAGACTCAACATAAGAGGCCAGATTTGGAATACCCGCACCGAAGCTGATGCCGGAAACCAGCGCGTCCTTGTCTGTAATGTCACCGTCTCCGTCAGTATCGAGAAAACGATAAGTGAGCATGCCTCCGGTTGCCGGGTCCAGCTCAAAAAGGCGTCCTGTTCCTTTGCTTTCGCAAGGGTCGGTGGAGTTCACTGCCGCCGTTGTGAAAGCAATTCGTCCCCGGATGGCCTGTGCGGGGAAGATAATTCGTTCGCCCACAAACGGAGCGACGGTCGAAAGCGGCATATACCAGCCTTTCTTGCTCGTCCAGTCCACTTTGTCGGCAGTCGAATTGTAATAGGTTGAGCCACTGCCAGTAACACTCGTGCCGATCTGCTGAACCTGAAGATTGCTCTCTTTAATGCCACCGACTCCGCTGTCTGCGTCCCAGATAGCGTAAAAATCCTGCTGCGCATTCGTCTGTTTATCTGCGGCTTCAAGAAACTTCCCGGTGCCGAAATAGATAATCTTGCCGTTCAGCGGATGATCCAGAATAAACGGCTGCACAGTAATCGGTTGGCCGGCACCCAGTGGCGCGGTAAAGAGTGGTGTGCCGTTGAAGGCCACCTTCCAGCCGCTGGCAGCCGTGGAGCTGAGGTCAAACTTCCACATGCGCCCTTTCAGGTCGCCGGCGTAGGCTGCCTGAACAACGTTCTGTGAGTCCACACGCAACTTTACCGATGAGAGCCCGTTATCTGTTTCGCTACCGGTGACCGGTGTCGGAATTTCAGCAATCAGGGCTCCAGTCGACGCGTTGAGCACGAAAAGCGACGCCCTGCCTGTAAAGCTGCCATATCCGTTGCCGACCACGACTATCCCGGTGCCGTCGTTCATTCGGGCGGCTTCGGGTCTTGAGTAGCTGTACCCCAGGTTATTGAATTTGTTGTTGGCGTCAGAAGCGTCCGGCGCCTTCACTTCCCACAGCGCGCCTACGTTGTTGGTCGTACCCTCAAACAACCTGACAGCGAAGAACGCCTTGCCGCCAGCGCCCAGACCGCTCGCGGCGACTGTACGCCAAGTCGCGTTCTTGCCATTTTGAGTATCGAATACGCTCATCTGCCCATCGACCGTAAATTTATGTACGCCCGCCCCATAGTTACTTGCTGCAATCGTGGCCAGTGAATTCAGCGCCGTCGATGGCATGTAGGCATAGGTGCGCAGACCCGTGCCAGGAGTGATCACGTTGAAGAATCCGTCGTTGGCATTTACAAGCAGGCTTGAACTCATATTGCCAGCCTTGGCGGTCAGGTAATCAGAGTACGAAGTGGTAGTGCCGTAATCGGTGGACGTCTTGTCCGACGGGTTGGCCACCAGCAGATTGGTATTGATCAGGTCGCCCAGTACCCGTGTGCGGGTTCGAAGCGCTGAGTTTGCGGTGCCTTTGGCCCAGGCAATCATTTGCGCACCGTTCACACCGGTCGGTAACGTGGCGGTAAATGCAGTCTGCTGTGCAGAAGACAGTGCGTTGAAGTCCAGTGCAATTCTCGCGAGCGATGACGTGTTCCAGGTTTCATAGGTTGGCGCGGGGGCCGTATTGGCCAATATGGTCGTGTCCGATGTCCAGGCAAGAGCACCTGGATCCCCCGTGGTAGCGTTGAGGTTGTAGGCGTTTACCGTGCCGTGCCAGTCAGCCGGGTCATACAACGTCTGGAAGAAAAGCGTGCCTGACGCAAGGGATGATGAGTTCGATGAGGCTCCGCCACCGGACCCCGCCCTGGCGTAAATGTCAGTGAGCGCAAGGTTCAATGCACTGTTCAAACCGGCGCTGTCATTGGTCTGGAAGTACTTGCCGTGCCCGTGATCATTATTGGCGGCATCTATCAGCATCTGGTTGGCGGCCGTGAAACCGATGGTGTAAGTAATCATGTTCTGCTGCGAGAAGCCGTCGGTGTCCCAACTTTTCTTGGCCAGGTCAGTGGCAGGTGTACTGGTCGCTCTTCGCATGTCGATGTCGTAGGCGAACTTGGCAACGTCATCCAGATAAAGCGTATCGCCCTCGCCATCACCGTTAAGGTTGGCCCCGTCATTGGCCGCATTCAAATCCCAATTGGGCAATGAGCGAGAGGTATTGAGTACATCCTCCGGGTCGTTGGTCGGGAACGTTCGATCGTAAGTCGGCAAACCATCGGTCACTACGACGCCGTAGTTTTTCTGGCAACGGTATTGAATCGGACTCACATAGTTCGAACCGTTCTGATAATACGGTGACATGCCGCGAAAATACCGCGTGATCTCATAATAGGTTTCAGCCAGCGGGGTGTTGGCCGTCGGCTGCAGGTTGGCAATGGCCTGCTTGAGGGCAGCAATATTGTCATTAGCCTGCGTCTGAGTGACGCCATTGGTAGTGCCTGCCACCGGGGCTAGATCGGTGATGACTCTTGCAATCTTGCCACCGGGTCCGAGGTCAAAATTATTCGGATCGTTAAACGTAGCGAGCCCGATTCTAAGCGACGTATTGTTGGTCACCAGATTAGTCGCTACGGTTCTTGCAACGTTCATCCGGTAGTCGTTGGGGATGACACCATTCGTGTAATCGCGAACTCCCGTAAAAAACGCGGGCCGGACCAGGTCGATCAAATAGGAAAGATAATCAGCGGTATAGCGTGTCAACCCGTTTCCTGCCGGATCTGGCAGATTGAGGCAGTACTGAGTGTTATTGCGAAAAACCGCTCGGCCGCCGAACGGGCACATCAATGACAAGTCAAAAATGCTGAGCGCATTGATATCCCCCACCGACAGCGTGTCATCTCCCGATATCGTACTCATGAAGGGGCAGACAACGGTAATCACGCCACTTATGCACTGAGTGGAGTAGTAGCCGATATCTGGACGGTTGACCGATGCGTCAAACCCTGACGCCCAGATGATGTTGTACATACTCCCGGAGTTATCCACCAAAAGCATCAGGTTGGGGGGCACTGCCGACGCACTGAGCAATGGCACCTGCGCGGGTGTAAACGCATAGACCGGCGACGCCAGGTACAACGCCAACAGTGCACCGTAGACGTACTTCAATGCCCCCCGCAACCCTTTAACAGTTGGCATAAATGCTCTCCAACACCGTACGCGGAACGGTCTGACTGGAGACCGGAGCAACGGCTGTTACCCGATAAAGCGTCACGGCACTTGAAGTTTTACACTTTACCGGCGTCATCGTAGTGCCCAAATTCTGAATGGCGTACACGCCGCCGCCCGCCGCTTCAACCCATGTCACACCGGCGCTACCTGCACCTTTGCCTTGCACCGTATTGAAGTCGGTAGGTGGTGCACAATTGGTCGGGGGGGTACAGATGCTCATGGAAAAATCAGCCTTTTTGATCGCGGATTCACCGATGCGCAAAGCCGACTCAGCCATTTGAAAGGACTGGTTGCGGGCCGTGACACTGCCCGCCATCTTCTCCTGTAACGTGGCGTTCTGCATCGATGAAATACCCAGCAACGTCAGCAGTAACAGAAATACCAGGCTGACCAGCAACACCATGCCGCGCTGTTTTGCCGGAAAGGCATGTGTTGTATTGAAGCACCCAGTCTTGTTCATGTTCGGCCCGCTCAAAATCGGTTACGCAAGTAGGCGACGACACTGTACTCCTGGTCCTTGACCCGCCCGTCCGGATCCCGCAGCGTCAAGAGGATGCGTACGCTGCGTATATCGCCAGAGTTGGCTGCGGTAATGGCCTGTGTGTAAGTCATCGGATTGCCCGTCATGCCGAATAGAAAATCCAGCCTGGCCACGTTTTGCAGCAGCGGCTCTGACTTCCCTGTGGTAGTGGCCTGGATATTCAAGTTTGTGCCATTCAGTGTGTAAACCAGTTGCCGCAAGGGAAACGCGGTTTCTCCGACAGCTGGGGTACGCGCACCGGCGTATAGCTGGAGCGTTGATCTGCAATTGGAAATAATCGTCCAGGTGGGCGAGCTTCCAGTGGTGCCGATATCGGCGGTTATCAGTGTCAGTTTATTGTTCGCGCTATCCCACAGGATCGGGTTATCCAGTGCTATGGGATAGGTGATCGCTGGCGAAACGGGTATGTAATTCCTGAAACTCAGGCAGCCATACATACCGCTCATCCTGATTTCCTGTACCAGTTTGCTCAATATGAAACGGGCATCTTCCTGCATCCGCGCGGCAGCGTTCTGGCTTTGAAACGTGCCTCTGGAGGCGGTGAATATCTGGATGATGCCCAGGCTCACTACCAGCCCGAGCACCAGAGCGACCATGATTTCGACCAGCCCGAAGCCTCTGGAAATCTTTCTCATGGGGTGACCCCGATGCGCGAGACCAGCTTGAAGCTTTGAGGCGGCGGCGTGACGGTCGCACTGCCTGTTGCCTGATTGCTCGCAGCGGCAGCCCGCGTATCGTTCCAGCCAATGATAATGGTCACTTCCGGAGCCTTGCTGACATCAACACTGCCCGTGCCACTCGCGCCTGCAAAATTAATGATATTGGCCTTGAAGTCGTATAAATCCTGATCCCGAACTTTATTCGGGTTGGCTACCTGGGATGCAGTAAGGTCCGCCAACGCATACGTCGCCAACACATTGGTCGCACCATTGGCACTCGCATTGCCATCAACATTGGCGCGAATACGATCCATCATGTCGTAGGCAATAAAGCTGGCCTGGCTGCTCATGGTCGCGCTGTCAGTGTATTTGAGCGCGTTGAGCTGAATAGCCGCGGCACCCAGCAGCCCGATAGCCAGGATCAGTACCGAAACCAGTACCTCGATCAAGGTCATGCCGGTCTGGCGATGTCGGGTTTCATTGGGCATTGCAGCTTCCATTGTTTGCACTGAGAACTATTCGGCCAGTCAGGCAGATACTCATGATTTTAGTCGTACTGCCTCGGGTGTAGGTCATGTTCACCGCCGTAGCCGGAGCACTGAGGCCGCCCAGATTATTGAAATCAATTGCCGCCACATTAACGTCCGGTACCAGCGTCCCCCCACTGCTCATTGCGGCCACGTTACGAAGCGCAGTAGGCGGCGTCTTGGTGTCGGAAGCCAGATACACCTGCAAATCGCCTGTCCACGCCGTCCCGCTGGCCGGCGCTATACGCACCGTCACTCCCCTGTTTATCGCCTCGAGCCGCGCATAGTTGAGCGCCCGCTGCAAATCGCTGAGCTCGGTATCGGCCTTGTTGCTCTGGATGGAGCTGGTGAAGTTCGGGATAGCGATAGCCGCCAGGATGCCCACCAGGGACACAGTGACTAACAATTCGATGAGGCTGAATCCCTTGGCTATATAACGCATTGAGTGTCTCCTAGACGTTACGACTATAAGGCAGCAACGCCGCTGGAAAATCCATAGCGGGACGTACGGTTGTTTTGCGACGACGAACGCCCACAGGGTGCTGAAACGGCGGTTTCCAGGGAGGAAAGCTTATGAAGCATGCAGGATTCACACTGATCGAATTATTGATCGTCGTTGCACTGGTGGCCATCCTGGCCAACGTCGCAACACCGTCTTTCAAGGCACTCGTCGATTCCAGCCGTGGCCTTGCGACCGCTCGGGAGCTGGCCAGCGGCATCCGCTCGGCGAGAGCGGCCGCAATCACACGCAATCAGATCGTTACGCTTCATGCCATCGAGAACGACTGGAGCAACGGCTGGCGGATCATACTCGACGCGGATGGCAAAGGTCCCGACGAAAACGATCCGGTGCTGATAGAACGCGCCAATGACGGTACGGCCCGAGTGGTGGATAACCGCAAGCGCGCAGAGGAGATCAGTTTCAGCGGTCTGGGTACGTTGCGACGCAGAACCGCCAGGACGCTGCATGTGTGCGCCGCAGACCAGCCGGTGAGCAACTATCGAGTGATAGTCGCACCGGCCGGGCGCGTGAGGGTCGAGGACACGAAAATCGATGCTGCGCTGTGTGAATGAATAGCCTCAGAGCAGCGACTTGACGCGCAATTCCTTGGGCATGGAGAAGGTGATGTTCTCCTCGCGGCCGGCAAGCTCATCGGCACCGGTCGCGCCCCAGGCCTGCAGTTGCTGGATCACGCCACGCACCAGCACTTCGGGGGCCGAAGCGCCCGCAGTGATGCCGATACGCTCTACCCCGTCGAACCAGCTCTGCTGCATGTCTTCGGCACCGTCGATGAGGTACGCCGGAGTCGCCATGCGCTCGGCCAGCTCGCGCAGGCGATTGGAGTTGGAGCTGTTCGGGCTGCCCACCACCAACACCACATCGCATTCATCGGCCAATTGCTTGACTGCGTCCTGACGGTTTTGCGTGGCGTAGCAGATGTCGTCCTTGCGCGGCCCGCCAATGGCCGGGAAACGCTTGCGCAAGGCATCGATCACCCGGCTGGTGTCATCCATGGACAAGGTGGTCTGGGTCACGAAGGCCAGGGCTTCAGGGTTGCGCACCTGCAGGCTGGCAACATCCTCTTCGTCCTCGACCAGATAGATCGCACCACCATTGGCGGCGTCGTACTGGCCCATGGTGCCTTCGACCTCCGGGTGACCGGCGTGGCCGATCAGGATGCACTCGCGGCCGTCACGGCTGTAACGGGCGACCTCGATATGCACCTTGGTCACCAGCGGGCAGGTAGCATCGAAGACCTTCAGACCACGGCCTGCCGCCTCGGTACGCACCGCCTGGGAAACACCGTGGGCGCTGAAGATAACGATGACGTCATCCGGCACCTGATCCAGCTCTTCGACGAAGATCGCACCCCGAGAGCGCAGGTCTTCGACGACAAATTTGTTGTGAACGACTTCATGGCGCACATAAATCGGCGGACCAAACACTTCCAGAGCGCGATTGACGATTTCGATCGCGCGGTCCACTCCGGCACAAAAGCCGCGGGGGTTGGCGAGTTTGATTTGCATGCTGTGCCTCATGGTTGGTACGGGCAGCCCGGCCTGGGCCGGGCTTGACGGCGAAGGTCAGGAAGCCAGAATCGCCTTCACTTCGAAGATTTCCACTTCAAAGCTCAGAGTCTTGCCTGCCAGCGGGTGATTGAAGTCGATGGTGACCTGATCATCATCGAAAGCTTTCACCACACCGGGCAATTCGGTATTGGCGGCGTCATTGAAGATCACCAGCAACCCTTCGGACAGCTCCATGCCCACGAACTGCGAGCGTGGCATGATCTGCACGTTTTGTGGGTTGGGCTGACCAAAGGCGTTTTCCGGCAGAATCTCAACGGTCTTTTTATCGCCCGCCTTGAAACCGAAAATCGCCATTTCGAAGCCGGGCAGCAGGTTGCCGTCACCGACCTTGAACGTGGCCGGAGCCTTTTCGAAAGTGCTGTCGACGGTATCGCCATTTTCCAGACGCAGGGCGAAGTGCAGAGTGACCTGCGTATTCTGACCGATGCGCAGCTCGTCAGACGAGCCTTGAGTCGACGATTGCTCAGTCATGGACGGTCTCTCCGGTTTTCTTGCTCTTGAACATGTCCAGCGCCAGCATGATTGCGCCGACGGTGATCGCACTGTCGGCAACGTTGAACGCCGGGAAGTACCAGCGGTTCTGCCAGTGAACCAGAATGAAGTCGATCACGTGGCCCAGCACGATACGGTCGTAGAGGTTGCCCAATGCTCCGCCCAGTACCAGCGCCAGTGCAACGGCCAGCCACGTGTCGTCACGCCCCAGACGCTTGAGCCAGACGACCAGCACAGCGCTGACCACCACTGCGATCAGGGCGAACAACCAGCGCTGCCAGCCGGCACCGTCAGCCAGAAAACTGAAGGCGGCACCGGTGTTGTAGGCTAGGGTCCAGCTGAACAGGTCGGGAATCACGATGATCTGCTGATACAGGCTCAACGCGTTCTCGAAGTAATACTTGCTGGCCTGGTCAATGACCAGAACCAGCACGCTCAACCACAGCCAGGCCAGACGGCCAAACGAGGCGTTAGGCATAGTGACGGACCTCGCCTGCACCGCTGATGTTGTCTACGCAACGACCGCAGATTTCCGGATGCTTGGGGTTGACCCCTACATCCTCGCGGTGATGCCAGCAACGGGCGCATTTGGCATGACTGGACTTGAGCACTTTCAGTTTCAGACCGGCGACTTCGGTGACCACAGCATCGGCTGGCGCGGATGCGAGCGGCGCCACACTGGCTGTCGAGGTGATCAGCACGAAACGCAGCTCGTTGCTCAGTTTCGACAGGTCAGCCACCAGCGACTCCTCGGCATACAGGGTCACTTCGGCCTGCAGGTTGCCGCCGATGGCCTTGGCAGCGCGCAGGTTTTCCATTTCCTTGTTGACCGAGGTCTTCACCGCCATGATCCGCTCCCAGTAGGCGCGGTCCATGTCGAAGTGGGCAGGCATTTCGGTCAGGCCTTCGTACCAGGTGTTGAGCATCACCGATTCGTTGCGCTCGCCGGGCAGGAACTGCCACAGCTCGTCGGCGGTGAACGCCAGGATCGGCGCGATCCAGCGCACCAACGCTTCGGAGATATGGAACAGTGCCGTCTGGCAGGAGCGACGCGCGGTGCTGTTGGCCGCCGTGGTGTACTGACGATCCTTGATGATGTCGAGGTAGAAACCACCCAGCTCCTGCACGCAGAAGTTGTGGATCTTCGAGTACACGTTCCAGAAGCGGTATTCGCCGTAATGCTCTTGCAGCTCGCGTTGCAGCAGCAGGGTGCGATCCACGGCCCAACGGTCCAGCGCGAGCATTTCCTCGGCGGGCAGGATGTCGGTTGCCGGGTTGAAGCCCGTCAGGTTGGAGAGCAGGAAGCGTGCAGTGTTGCGGATACGACGATAGGCATCAGCGCTGCGCTGCAGGATCTGGTCGGAAACCGCCATCTCGCCGGAATAATCGGTCGCCGATACCCACAGGCGCATGATGTCGGCACCCAGCGAATCGTTGACCTTCTGTGGCGCTACCACGTTGTTCAGCGACTTGGACATCTTGCGGCCGTTCTCGTCGACCACGAACCCGTGGGTCAGCAGCTCGCGATACGGTGCGTGATCGTCCAGCATGCAGCCGGTCAGCAGTGAGGAGTGGAACCAGCCGCGATGCTGGTCCGAGCCTTCCAGGTACAGGTCGGCACGCGGACCGCTTTCGTGGCCCATCGGGTGCGAACCGCGCAGCACATGCCAGTGCGTGGTGCCCGAGTCGAACCAGACGTCCAGGGTGTCGGAAATCTTGTCGTACTTGCCGGCTTCGTCGCCGAGCAACTCGCTGGCGTCCAGCTTGAACCAGGCCTCGATGCCCTCTTTCTCGACACGCTGCGCCACTTCTTCCATCAGCTCGACGGTACGTGGGTGCAGGTCGCCGCTTTCCTTGTGCAGGAAGAACGGAATCGGCACGCCCCAGTTGCGCTGACGCGAGATGCACCAGTCAGGACGGTTGGCGATCATCGAGTGCAGGCGTGCCTGCCCCCATGCAGGAACGAACTGAGTGTCTTCGATGGCCTTGACCGCACGCTTGCGCAGGGTCTCGCCGCTTTCAGGCTGCTTGTCCATGCCCACGAACCACTGCGCGGTGGCGCGGTAGATCAAGGGCGATTTGTGGCGCCAGCAGTGCATGTAGCTGTGGCTGATGGTTTCGGTGTCCATCAGGCTGCCGACTTCGGCCAGCTTGTCGATGATGTTCTGGTTGGCCTTGAAGACGAACTGGCCACCGAAGAACTCCAGCGACTCGACGTACACACCGTTGCTCTGCACCGGGCTGATGATGTCGTCGTTGGTCAGGCCATATTGTTTGCAGATATTGAAGTCGTCTACGCCATAGGCAGGCGAGCAGTGAACGATACCCGTGCCCGCACTCAGCTCGACGTAGTCAGCCAGGTAGACTGGCGACAGGCGGTCGTAAAACGGATGGCGGAAGTTGATCAGTTCCAGCGCCTGACCGGTGGTAGTCGCGATGACGGAGCCTTCCAGCTTGTAACGGGCCAGACAGCTTTCGACCAGTTCGGCGGCCAGTACCAGCAGTTTGTCGCCGACATCGACCAGCGCGTATTCGAATTCCGGGTGAACGTTCAGCGCCTGGTTGGCGGGGATCGTCCACGGTGTGGTGGTCCAGATCACGATGGACGCAGGCTTGCCCAGCGACGGCACGCCGAACGCGGCTGCCAGCTTTGCTTCGTCGGCAATCGGAAACGCCACGTCGATGGTCGAGGACTTCTTGTCCTGATACTCGACTTCGGCTTCAGCCAGTGCCGAGCCGCAATCGAAACACCAGTTGACCGGCTTGAGGCCCTTGAAGACGAAACCACCCTTGACCATCTCGGCCAGCGCGCGGATTTCTCCGGCTTCGTTGGCGAAGTTCATGGTCAGGTACGGATTGCTCCAGTCGCCGAGCACGCCCAGACGGATGAATTCGGACTTCTGGCCTTCGATCTGCTCGGACGCATAGGCGCGGCACAGCTCGCGCGTACGGTCTGCGGAGAGGTTCTTGCCGTGGGTCACTTCGACCTTGTGTTCGATCGGCAGGCCGTGACAGTCCCAACCCGGCACATAAGGGGCATCGAAGCCCGCCAGGGTCTTGGAACGCAGGATCATGTCCTTGAGAATCTTGTTGACCGCATGACCGATGTGAATATTGCCGTTGGCGTACGGAGGACCGTCGTGCAGGACGAACTTGGGACGATCCTTGCCAATCTCGCGCAGCTTCTGGTACAGGCCAATGCTGTCCCAGCGCTGCAGAGTTTGCGGCTCGCGCTGGGGCAGGCCGGCCTTCATAGGGAAGGCGGTGTCCGGAAGGTTTAGCGTGGCTTTATAGTCAGTCATTTCAGGCTCTTGTTTAGCGGTTAGCCATGCCAATGGGCACGGGCGGCGGCGACGTCCGCATTGATCGCCGTCTTGAGCGCCTCCAGTGAGGCGAAACGCTGCTCATCACGCAGCTTGTGGTGGAAAGCCACCGTCAAACGCCGGTCATAAAGATCGCCGGCAAAATCCAGAAGATGCACTTCAAGGTGGGCACTGCCATCACCCGTTACCGTCGGACGCACACCGATGTTGGCGACCCCCGGCCAGGCTTTGCCATCGATCTCCGTGCTGACCAGATAGACCCCGCTCAGCGGTACACGACGACGCTTGAGTTGCACGTTGGCGGTGGGCGTACCCAGCTGACGCGCCAGTTTCTGGCCGTGCAATACCCGCCCGGCTATCTGAAACGGACGACCGAGCATGCGCTCGGCCAGGGCAAAGTCCGACGCAGCCAGCGCCTTGCGCACCTTGGTACTGCTGACCCGGATGCCATCTATTTCAACGGTCTGCGCCGCTTCTACGGTAAAACCATACGTCGTGCCGGCCTGTTGCAGGAAGTCGAAGTCACCGACCCGGTCGAAGCCGAAACGAAAATCGTCGCCCACTTCGAGGTGCTGGACACCGAGACCGTCGATCAGCACGGTTTCGACGAAACTCGCCGCGCTGAGCTTGCACAGACGCTGATTGAAGGACAGGCACAGTACCCGGTCAACGCCTTCGGCACTCAGCAGCTCGAGCTTGTCACGCAGACGGGCCAGACGTGCCGGCGCCGTCTCGGGTGCAAAGAACTCACGCGGCTGCGGTTCGAAGATCACCACACAACTGGGCACACCCAATTCGACGGCACGCTCGCGCAGACGCGCCAGGATAGCCTGGTGGCCGCGATGAACGCCGTCGAAATTGCCAATCGTGGCGACGCAGCCCCGATGTTCGGGGCGCAGGTTGTGAAGGCCTCTAACCAGCTGCATAACGCACTTCTTGCTCATAAAGTGGCCGATTATAACCACACACGGCCGTGGACGACAGGCAACACACCAAGACTGGATGAAGGTTCTCGCCGTGTGGCCACAAAAACCGTAGGTCAACCCCTGCGACGCGCCCTACATAATGGCTTTGCGGGCGAAATCCCTGAGGCGGAAGCCTAATAAAAGAAGCATGGCGAAATAGGTCACGACGCCGGCGGCAACCAGCGCACCCAGACGCAGAAAACGCTCCAGCATATGACCTTCGTCCCACGCCGGCATGACATGCATGAGGCCCAGCAGCACCGCCGACATCACCGCGACGGCAATCACCAGCTTGAACAGGAACTTCGTCCAGCCGGGCTGCGGCTGAAACAGGTCCTGCTTGCGTAGCTGCCAGAACAGCAAACCGGCATTGATGCACGCGCCAACACTGATCGCCAGCGCCAGGCCGGCATGCTGCAGGGGCACGATAAAGGCCAGGTTGAGCAATTGAGTCACTATGAGGGTGAAGATCGCGATTTTCACCGGGGTGCGGATATTTTGTTGAGCATAAAAACCGGGGGCCAGCACCTTGATCAGGATGATCCCCAGTAAACCGATCGAATAGGCGACCAAGGCACGCTGGGTCATGGCTGAATCGAGTGCATCGAATTTACCGTACTGAAACAACGAAACGGTCAACGGCTCGGCGAGTAACCCCAGCGCCAGGGTGCAAGGCAGCACCAGCACGAAACACAGGCGCAGGCCCCAGTCGAGAATCCGCGAGTATTCCTGGCGATCCCGTTGCGCGTAGGTTTTGGACAGTATCGGCAGCAGAATCGTACCCAGTGCCACGCCAAGTACGCCGGAGGGCAACTCCATCAGGCGGTCGGCGTAGTACATCCATGACACCGAGCCGGCGACGAGGAACGAGGCAAAGATCGTATTGATGATCAGAGAAATCTGACTGACAGACACGCCAAGGATGGCGGGCAGCATCTGCTTCATCACACGCCAGACCCCGGTGTCGCGCAGATTCAGGCGTGGCAGCACCAGCATGCCGATCTTTTTCAGGTGCGGCAGCTGGTAAAGCAGTTGCAGCAGGCCGCCCACCAGCACCGCCCAGCCCAGCGCCATGACCGGCGGGTCGAAGTACGGCGTCAGGAACAGCGCGAAAAATATCATGCTGACGTTGAGCAGCGTGGGCACGAACGCCGGCACCGAGAAGCGGTTCCAGGTATTGAGGATCGCACCGGCCATCGATGACAGGGAAATCAGCAATATATAAGGAAAGGTCACCCGCAGCAGGTCCGAGGTGAGGGCGAATTTCTCCGGGGTGTCGACAAACCCAGGCGCGGTGGCCCAGATCACCCAGGGCGCAAAGATCACCCCGAGCAGCGTCACCAGCGCCAGCGCCAGGGTCAGCAACCCGGTGACATAAGAAATGAATGTGCGCGTCGCCTCCTCCCCCTGCTGGCTCTTGTATTCGGCCAGGATCGGCACGAATGCCTGGGAAAAGGCACCCTCGGCGAAAATACGGCGCAGCAGATTGGGCAGCTTGAAGGCGATGAAGAACGCGTCCGTGGCCATTCCGGCACCGAAAGTACGCGCGATGATGGTGTCGCGAACAAAGCCCAGAACCCTGGAAACCATGGTGATAGAGCTGACGGCGGCGAGTGACTTGAGTAGATTCATTGAAAGAGTTGTGCGCCTTGGCAAAGGATGGGCGATTAAGCCAGCCATTTATGCGATACTTCGCGCCGCAAAAACGTCCGAAGCAAAGGCCGCGAGTTTACAGGTCACAGGCCGGAAATAAATCCTCCAGTCAAATGTAGCAACCACTCAGCGGAACACCTTAACTGCCCTTGACAAGACTTCAACTCATCGGCATGATTCGCGGCCTATTTTGTTTGCTATTTCACAAAGTCTTTCGAGGAGCTCGACGGTGGCCAACACACCTTCCGCCAAAAAACGTGCAAAACAGGCTGAGAAGCGTCGCAGCCACAACGCCAGCCTGCGTTCCATGGTTCGTACCTACATCAAGAATGTAGTTAAAGCCATCGACGCAAAAGACGCAGAAAAAGCGCAAGCCGCTTATGTTCTGGCTGTTCCTGTTATCGACCGTATGGCCGATAAGGGCATCATCCACAAGAACAAGGCTGCTCGCCATAAAGGTCGTCTGAACGGTCACATCAAGGCTCTGAGCCTTGCTGCTGCAGCCTAAGCGATCCGCTTGTTAAAAAACCGACCTCAGGGTCGGTTTTTTATTGCCTGCGGGAAAGCGGGAAACATAAATGTGCGGCGCGGCGCAGATTTGTGACGCGGAGCGTCACGAAGGGAATTCCCACGCTGGAGCGTGAGGAACGATAGCCTTGTAACTGTCGTGCCTCCGCAATGTGGTGTAGATCTGTGACGCAGAGAGTCACGAAGGGCGTTCCCACGCTGGAGCGTGAGGAACGATAGCCTTGTAACTATCGTGCCCATGCTCCGCGTGGGCATGCCGCTCTGGACGCTCTGCGTCCGATCCTTCTACAGGCTCAAGGCGCAGGCGCGGTTGTCCATGGCAGGATCGGAATTGCGGTCACGGCATTCTGCGGGCTGCCTTCGATGACCCGGTCGCTGTAGACCAGGTACACCAGCGCATTACGCTTCTTGTCGAAGAAGCGCACTACCTGCATGGTCTTGAAGACCAGCGAAGTACGCTCCTTGAACACCTCATCACCATCCTTGAGGGTTTCCTTGAAGCGGATCGGCCCAACCTGACGACAGGCGATGGACGCCTCGGCACGGTCCTCAGCCAATCCCAGACCACCCCTCACGCCGCCGGTCTTGGCGCGTGACAGGTAGCACGTCACCCCGTCCACCTTGGGATCGTCAAACGCCTCGACCACAATTCGATCGTTGGGCCCGACCATCTTGAACACGGTCGACACCTGACCGATCTCTTCAGCCGAGACCAGCACCGGCATCAGCAACGCGGCCGCCAGCAAACCTTTCATGAAGTGCATCAAATAGTCCTTTTTTGCAGCCTTGAGTCAGACGAGGATCAGGTTATCCCGATGAATCAGCTCAGGCTCGGCCATATAGCCCAGCTCGCGCACGATGGATTCGGAAGAGTGACCAATGATTTTCTGGGCTTCGATGGCACTGTAGTTACTCAGCCCACGAGCGATCTCGCGACCGTCCGGGGCGACGCACACCACCATCTCGCCACGCCGGAAGCTGCCCTGGACCAGTTTGACGCCCACCGGCAGCAGGCTTTTCTGATCCCTGGCCAGCGCGGCAACCGCACCATCATCCAGCACCAGCGTACCGCGGGTCTGCAGATGCCCCGCCAGCCACTGCTTGCGTGCTGCGAGCATGCCACGCTCGGGGGACAGCAGCGTACCCAACCGCTCACCCCCCTTGAGCCGCGCCAGAACGCGCTCGATGCGTCCGCCGACGATGACAGTATGCGCACCGGAACGCGCCGCCAGACGCGCGGCACGCAACTTGGTCTGCATGCCGCCACGCCCCAGCGCACCACCCGTACCACCAGCCACAGCATCCAGCGCCGGATCATCGGCACGCGCTTCGTAGATCAGCTGCGCATCCGGGTTGTTGCGCGGATCGGCGTCGAACATGCCGTCACGATCGGTCAGGATGACCAGCAGATCAGCCTCGACCAGATTGGCAACCAGCGCCGCCAGCGTGTCGTTATCGCCAAAACGGATTTCGTCGGTAACCACTGTGTCGTTTTCGTTGATGACCGGCACAACCCCAAGCTCGACCAGCGTGCGCAGGGTGCTGCGAGCATTCAGGTAGCGCTTGCGGTCCGACAGGTCGTCGTGGGTCAGAAGAATCTGCGCGGTATGCCTGCCGTGCTCGGCAAAACTCGACTCCCACGCCTGCACCAAGCCCATCTGACCAATGGCCGCAGCAGCCTGAAGCTCATGCATGGCACTGGGTCGGGCCGTCCAGCCAAGACGGCTCATGCCGGCAGCCACCGCCCCGGAAGACACCAGTACCAGCTCGACACCCGCCTCGTGCAGCGCCACCATCTGCTCCACCCAAACACCCATGGCGTTGCGATCCAGGCCCTTGCCATCAGCCGTCAGCAAGGCACTGCCGATCTTCACAACCCAGCGCTGGGCGCCCGTCACTTTGCTGCGCATCTTCTTCCAACCCTAGCCAGAGATTTTCAAATTCGGGATACAAAAACGCCGCTAACAATCGTAGCGGCGTTCAAGTTTACTTCAAGCGATCAGTCACGGACGTAAATGATTTCCGGACCGTCTTCATCGTCCACGTCTTCTTCATCCCAGTCATCATCACCGATGTCATGCACGCTCTTCACGCCACTGCGACGCAGGGCACGCTGATCGTCCAGTGCCTGCAACTGGGCACGGGCTTCATCTTCGATGCGCTGATCAAGCTCGGCCAGCTCTTCGGCGTAACCAGGCTCTTCGGCGATACGCTGACTGCGCTCTTCGAGGTAACGCATGATGTCGCGGGTCAACTGCTCGGTGCCTTCTTTGGCAATTGCAGAGATCACGTAAACAGGGCCGGTCCATTCCAGACGTTCGACGATCTCCTGCTTGCGCGCTTCCTGCTCCTCTTCGAGAATCTGATCGCACTTGTTCAGCACCAGCCAGCGATCACGCTCGGCCAGCGAAGGGCTGAATTTCTCCAGCTCGCTGACGATCACTTCGGCAGCATCCGGAGCACTGCTTTCGTCCAGCGGCGCCATGTCGACGAGGTGCAGCAACAGACGGGTACGCGCCAAGTGCTTGAGGAAGCGAATCCCCAGGCCAGCGCCGTCGGATGCACCCTCGATCAGACCCGGAATGTCAGCAACCACAAAGCTTTTCCAGCGATCGACGCTGACCACGCCCAGGTTCGGCACCAGCGTGGTGAACGGATAGTCGGCAACCTTCGGCTTGGCCGCGGACACCGAGCGGATGAAGGTGCTCTTGCCCGCATTCGGCAAGCCCAGCAGACCGACGTCAGCCAACACTTTCAGCTCGAGCTTGAGATCACGCTGATCACCCGGCTTGCCCGGCGTGGTCTGGCGCGGAGCGCGGTTGGTACTGGACTTGAATCGGGTGTTACCCAGACCGTGCCAGCCGCCCTGGGCAACCATCAGGCGCTGACCGTCTTTGGTCAGGTCACCGATGATTTCCTGGGTGGTGGCGTCGATGATGGTGGTCCCTACCGGCACACGCAGCACCAGCTCTTCACCCTTGCGACCGGTGCAGTCGGCGCTGCCACCGTTGGAGCCACGCTCGGCATCGAAGTGGCGGGTGTAACGGTAGTCAACCAGCGTGTTCAGGTTGACGTCGGCGACCATGAAGATCGAGCCGCCATCACCACCATCACCGCCGTTGGGACCACCGTTTTCAATGAATTTTTCGCGACGGAAGCTCATGCAACCGTTGCCGCCGTCACCGGCTTTTACTCGAATGGATACTTCATCTACAAATTTCATAACGCACGCCTCCCGCCACAGGGACGAGCAGAACCACATAAATTACATAAGACTCTTGCAAAAATGAGCGTTGCGATACCGATCAGAAACCAGCGACCCCACGGGTCAACATCACAACAGCCCGCACAAACAGTTTTGCAAGAGACTCACCTGCCTCTCTACCTCTACAAACAAAAAAGCCCCGTCGCAAGACAGGGCTCTTAAGCTACTGCGTGATTACGCTGCGGAGACTTCAGTCTTCGGAACGATGCTCACGTAGCGGCGACCGAAGGCGCCCTTGACTTGAAACTTGATCACGCCTTCCACTTTCGCGAACAGGGTGTGATCTTTACCCATACCAACGCCGTAACCAGCGTGGAATTGGGTGCCGCGCTGACGAACGATGATGTTGCCAGGGATGATAGCCTGGCCGCCATACATCTTCACGCCAAGGCGTTTGGCTTCTGAGTCGCGCCCGTTACGGGTACTACCACCAGCTTTTTTGTGAGCCATGAGTCAATTCTCCAGTTGAGGATTAGGCTGAATTAAGCCTGAATACCTGTAATTTTGATCTCGGTGTACCACTGGCGGTGGCCCATACGCTTCATGTGGTGCTTACGACGACGGAACTTGATGATACGAACCTTATCGTGACGACCTTGCGAAACCACTTCAGCCACAACGGTAGCGCCAGCAACAACCGGAGCACCGATATTGACGTCGTCGCCATTGCCAACCAGCAGAACGCGGTCAAACGTGACGGATTCGCCAGTAGCGATTTCCAGTTTTTCAATTTTCAGGTATTCACCTGGGGCGACTTTGTACTGCTTGCCACCGGTAACAATTACTGCGTACATGGTATTTCTCCGAAAATCCTGCTCACCCAGCTCTTTATAAGAAGAGTATCGGCTGGCATGGCTGCATGGGGCTGGAACGGCCCGTTTGCATTGCGTAAGGCAGGTGCTGCCCAGGAAAGTTAGGGTGCGCGATTGTACGCAAGGCATTCGAGTGTTGCAAGAGGCGGGTCGTCATACCTTGACACGCTCTACCCCGCGACCTAGCATGCGGCGCAACCTATCCGGAGCACCTGTCGCTGATGCAACCCCAAGCCTTCTACCGCGCGGTGGCGGACGACTTTAGTGCCGTTGACCTTATCATCAAAAAGCAACTGACGTCGCGCGTACCGCTGGTCTCGAAAATCGGTGATTACATCACGTCGGCAGGTGGCAAGCGCCTGCGCCCGTTGCTGGTGCTGCTGTGTGGCAAGGCGCTGGGTCGCGAAGGCGATGACGTTCGCCTGCTGGCCGCCACCATCGAATTCCTGCACACCGCGACCCTGCTGCATGACGACGTCGTCGACATGTCCGGCATGCGTCGCGGTCGTTCCACCGCCAACGCACTCTGGGGCAATGCGCCGAGCGTGCTGGTGGGTGACTTCCTTTATTCGCGCTCGTTCGAAATGATGGTCGAACTGGGCTCGATGGACGTCATGAAGATTCTGTCCAAGGCCACTCGCATCATCGCCGAAGGCGAAGTGCTGCAGCTCTCGAAGATTCGTGACGCCAGCACCACCGAAGAAACCTATATGGAAGTGATTCGCGGCAAGACAGCCATGCTGTTCGAAGCCTCGACCCACAGCGCCGCGGCCCTGTGCAACGCCTCCGAGGCACAGAGCGAAGCACTGCGCACGTTCGGCGATCACCTGGGTGTGGCCTTCCAGCTGGTGGATGACCTGCTGGACTACCGCGGCGATGCCGAGACGCTGGGCAAGAACGTCGGTGACGATCTCGCAGAAGGCAAGCCGACCCTGCCGCTGATCTACACCATGCGTGAAGGCAGCCCGGAACAGGCCGCGCTGGTTCGCCAGGCGATCCAGAAAGGTGGCCTGGAAGATCTGGAAAGCATCCGCAATGCCGTGGAAAGCGCCGGTGCCCTCGATTACACCGCACAGCTGGCCCGCGACTACGCGGCCCGCGCCATTGCCTGCCTGGACGCGCTGCCGCCCAGCGAGTACCGCGACGCACTGGTCGAACTGAGCGAGTTTGCAGTCGCCCGCACGCACTGACAGCCACTCGGTAAAAAGCCCGTCCAGCGTGACGGGCTTTTTATTGCCTGCGTGAAAGACAATTAACTGCCGAGCGCGCACTCCAGGCCTCAGCGTGCGTAGCCCTCAAGCTTCTCCTGCATGAAGTCCAGAAAACACTGAATCCTCAATGCCAGTCGAGAGTTGCGGTAATACACCGCGTGGATCGGCTGGCGGTAGCCGCTGTTGGCTTCCTTCAACAGACAGACCATCCGCCCCTCGCGCAGGTCATCACAGGTCATGAAATCGGACAGGCAGGCGATACCCACGCCTTCCAGCACCAAGTGACGCAAGGTGTCGCCGCTGGATGCAGATATGGAGGGCTTGATCGGCAGGCGGTCGCCCCCGGCATGGCGTAACGGCCACTGGTTGAGGACCTCCACATGGGTGAACCCCAACAGCACGTGCTGCGCCAGATCCTCTGCAGTTTTGGGCCTGCCGTGGCGCTGCAGGTAAGCCGGGCTGGCCACGATATTCAGCAGGCAACTGCCCAGCGAGCGGGCATGCAGGGTCGAGTCGGACAACGCACCGATACGGATCGCGATATCGGTGCTCTGCTCAAGCAGGTCGATGAACCAGTCATCGCTGTTGAGCTCCAGCTCGATATCCGGATAACGCTGACGAAACTCCGCCACATGCGGCACGATGGAGTGCAACATGAACGGTGACGCGGCATTGATACGCAAGCGCCCGGCGGGTGTCTGCCTGGATAAGGAGAGCCGTTCTTCGAGGCTTTCCATCTGCTCCAGGATGTGACGGGCACGCTCCAGAAAGAACTTGCCCTCCTCGGTCAGGTCCATGCGCCGCGTGGTGCGGTTGATCAGCGTGGTTTCCAGCTTGGCTTCCAGACGCGACAGGGTGCGGCTGACACCTGAGGGCGTCTGGCCCATTTTCTCGGCTGCGGCGGAGATCGAACCGCTTTCGATGACCGAAACAAACACCTGCAATTCATCGGATCGGGCTTTCATTGTTGTCCCCTGCTCAACGCTCAGGGGATATTAGCGCTGTTCAGTGCAAAGTTCGTGTTCACTGCACACCAAACACCTTGGCCAGATGAGCCTGGTAACGCTGCACGTCAGCTTCGATATCGGGCATTTTCATCACGTCCACTGCCAGAAACGTCGGCAGGCCTGTCATGCCCAGAAACTCGTTGGCCTTGTAAAACGGAAAGTAGACCGCGTCGACACCTTTGGCTTCGAAGAAATCGGACGGGTCATCGAAGGCTTTCTGCGGCGCATTCCAGGTTGCCGAAATCATGTACTGCCTGCCATGCAGCAAGCCGCCGCTGCCATATGTCTGCGATGCATCCGAACGGGTACGGCCGTCGTTGGCATACAGGCTGCCGTGGCCCTCGGTGAACACTTCATCGATGTATTTCTTGACGGTCCAGGGCGCACCCATCCACCAGCCAGGCATCTGCCAGACGATGACATCGGCCCAGAGAAACTTCTGCACTTCCTCGACCACGTCGTAGCCGCCGTCAATGAAGGTTTGCTTCACATCGAAACCGGCGCGGTCCATGAACGCTACGCCCGCCTCATGCAGGGTCGCGTTATAGCGGCCTTCCGAGTGCGCAAACTGTTTACCGCCGTTGAGGAACACTACTTTTTTCATGGCTGAACTCTCGCAACCCGACCCCGCCCTTCTTGAGGCTGAGGTGGAGGTGATTAATGGATGAGCCGAGAGTAAAGAGATGCGCGCTCATGAGTAAGACAGCGAAGGGCAAAATACTCTTGCTGCCCAGTCACGAATGGCGTGAAGACTATTGAGCGAAATGCGTGAACAGAAGAAGACAGGTTTATCCCGTCAGGCTCAACCCTTTATCAGCAGGTGCAGCCCCAACAGGCCCATGCCGATGAAGAACACACGCTTGAACAGCACCGCGCTGATTCGCTGGCGCAGCCATTGCCCCAGCAGCATGCCCAACAAGGCCGGAATCAGCGCCAGCGTAGATGCGCCCAGCTCTGCGCCGCCCAGCGCGCCGTTCCACGACAGACCCGCCGCCAGCGCCAGCGTCGAGACAGTGAAAGACAACCCCAGCGCCTGAACCAGTTGGTCGCGCTCAAGCCCCAGTGCCTGCAAATAAGGCACCACAGGAATCACGAACACCCCGGTTGCCGAAGCGATCACCCCGGTGATCAGGCCGCACAGCGGACCCAGCCAGCGCTCGGCAGCGGCGGCAACCTTGAAGGTTGGCAGGAACAGCCCGCTCAGCGCGTAAAGAAACAACGCGCCACCCAGCGCCCGGGCCATTGAGTGGCTGCCACTCATGCCCAGCCAGAACGCCCCGGCCAGCGTGCCGATGAAAATCATGCTCAGCATCGGCCATAGCCGCTTCAGCAAAGGCCGTAGATTGCCACCCGTCGCCAGCTGCCAGACGTTGGTGAACGTCGACGGGATGATCAGCAACGCCGCAGCCTGCGCAGGCAGCATGGCCAGCCCCAGCAACCCCATTGCTACCGTGGGCAAGCCCAGGCCGATCACACCCTTGACCGTTCCGGCCAGCAGAAAGGTGCCGATCACCAGGGCCAAAAGGCCCCAGCCCAGCGTTTGATAGAAGTCGAGAATCGAGTGCATGGCATCCCTTGCCAGATGTATAGAGGTCGAGACTTAACGTTGCTCAGAGCGCTCGCGCAGGTAGGCCAGCACTTCCACTTGATGACCTGCAAATTCGATACGTGCCGCTTTGTGTTCGCGCTGGTAAGCGTACATCGGGTCGTAATATTCGCCGAGCAGGCCTTCGATCCAGCCGCGGTGCAGGTCAACCGCACCGTTGCACTGCTGTTCTTCCAGCGCCGCCTGCATAAGACCCGACAGGCGCTGGTGACGCTCGCCGCCCAGGCGTTTGTGAATGTTGTTCAGGCTTTGCAACAGACGCTCGGCAAACAGGCCAAAGCCCTGCTCTTCGCCCTTGACGGTGATGAACTCTGCGCAGAGGTTGATCACGTAGTCATCGAGAATGCGCTCGACGCGATTCTCGAAGCTGTCTTCCAGCCAGACCATCGCGCAGCCTTGCATGGCCTGGTGCAGTTCCAGGGGCACGTTGCAACTCCCGACCAGACGGCTTTCATCTTCCACGACGAATTGTTCGATACCGGCTGCGCGCTTCTTGAGCAGGTCGATGGCCAAGCGATTCTCGAAGTCGATCTGTGCCGGCTGCCCGGTGGCACGCTTGCCGAAGCTGGAGCCGCGGTGATTGGCGATGCCTTCCAGGTCCACGCTATTGCGCAGTTGCGTCAATACTTCGGTCTTGCCCGTGCCGGTCATCCCGCCGAGCACGACGATCTCACACTCGGTTACCGCCTCGTGCAGGGTATCCAGCAGGAACGTGCGCATCGCCTTGTAGCCGCCAAGAACGCGCGGGTAGTCGACCCCGGCCTCCTTCAGCCAGCGCTGCACGGTCTGCGAGCGCAACCCGCCGCGAAAGCAGTACAGATAGCCCTGCGGATTCGCTCTGGCGAACTCGATCCATGCATTGACGCGTTCATCCTTGACCTGACCGCAGACCAGTTGATGCCCGAGCTGGATAGCGGCGTCCTGGCCGCGCTGCTTGTAGCAGGTGCCGACCTTTTGCCGCTCAAGGTCATTCATCAGCGGCAGGTTGATCACACCAGGGAAAGCCCCCTTGGAAAACTCTACCGGAGCGCGAGCGTCCATCATCGGCACGTCGTTGAGAAACAGTGCGCGGTAGTCGCTGCTATTGTCGGCCATCAGAACACCTCGACGGCGTGGGTCTGTCGCTCGCGCAGGGTGCCGATAGGGTTGAGCAGCAGCCCCAGCTCGGCGGCCACGATCAGAAACTCGGCTTCACCTTCAGGGCTGACCGCGACCAGCAGACCACCGCTGGTCTGCGGGTCACACAACAGGTCACGCTGGGCATCGCTCAGCGCGCCGATCCTGTCGCCGTAACTTTCAAAATTGCGCAATGTGCCGCCCGGCACACAGCCCTCGGCAATGTAATGCTCGACGCCGGGCAGACGCGGTACAGCCGCGTAGTCCAGACGTGCGGTCAGACCTGCACCGTCAGCCATTTCAACCAGATGCCCGAGCAGACCGAAGCCGGTGACATCGGTCATTGCCTGCACGCCGTCCAGCTTGCCGAAACGGCTGCCCGGCTTGTTCAGGGTGCACATCCAGTCACGCGCCAGACCGATGTCCTCATCGCGCAACTTGGATTTTTTCTCAGCCGTGGTGAGGATGCCGATGCCCAGGGGCTTGGTCAGGTACAGGGTGCTCCCCGCCAGGGCAGTGTCGTTGCGTTTCATGTGCTTTTTCTGCACCACGCCGGTCACCGCCAGACCGAAGATCGGCTCCGGCGCATCGATGGAATGCCCGCCTGCCAGCGGGATACCGGCAGCGTCGCAGACGGCACGGCCACCGCGAATGACTTCACGCGCCACTTCGGGTGGCAGGATATTGACCGGCCAGCCGAGAATGGCGATGGCCATCAGCGGGTCGCCGCCCATCGCATAGATGTCGCTGATGGCATTGGTCGCGGCGATACGGCCGAAGTCGAACGGATCATCGACGATGGGCATGAAGAAGTCCGTGGTCGAGACCACGCCGCGTTCGTCATCCAGCGCATAGACTGCCGCGTCATCACGCGAGGCATTGCCAACCCAGAGCCTGGGGTCAAGGTTCTGAGCGCCGCTGCCAGCGAGGATCACGTCCAGCACCTTGGGGGAAATCTTGCAGCCACACCCTGCTCCGTGACTGTACTGGGTCAGGCGGATTGGCTCATTCATCGCGACACTCTCGGTTACCGGGAAACAGGCTGTGGAGTCTAGGGGCTGATCCCTTATCAGCGCAAACCGCGTCGTGCGCCGGTTGTGCATTCGTAAGGTGAATCTGCCGAACTGGCCTTTCTCGCCATGCCTCTTATAATCCCCGCGCATCAGCACCGAATCCTGTGAAGCCCCGCCTGCTCGTGCACGCGGGCTTCACGCTATCCTTTTTCCGCTATTGAACCGGAGAACCTCCATGCTCAAGCGTACCCTGGCGCTCGCCGCCGGCCTTGCCCTGTCCTTCTCCGCCCTGACCAGCCACGCTGCCGATACCCTGCGCGTCTCGGCCATTCCCGACGAAGCGCCCACCGAACTGCTGCGCAAGTTCAAGCCGCTGGGTGCCTATCTGGAGCAACGGCTGGGCATGAAGGTCGAGTTCGTCCCGGTCGCGGATTACCCGGCAGTGGTCGAAGCGCTGGCCACTGACCGGCTCGACATGGCCTGGCTGGGCGGCTTTACCTTCGTGCAGGTCAACCTCAAGACCGGTAATGCAGTGCCACTGGTACAGCGTGAGCAGGACGCCAAGTTCACCAGCAAATTCATCACCTCCGATCCGAACGTGACAACCCTGGCGGACCTCAAGGGCAAGACGTTTGCCTTCGGCTCGGTGTCGTCGACATCCGGCAGCCTGATGCCGCGTTATTTCATGCTCAAGGAAAACATCAAGCCGGAAACGTTCTTCAGCCGCGTCGCCTATTCCGGTGCGCATGACGCAACCGCCGCATGGGTTCAGGCGGGCAAGGTCGATGCAGGCGTGCTCAACGCCAGCGTCTGGGACAAACTGGTCGCCAGCGGCAAGGTCGACACCAACAAGGTTCATGTCTTCCAGACCACGCCTACTTACTTCGACTACAACTGGACCGTGCGCGGCAGCCTCGACCCGGCACTGGCAGCGAAGATCAAACAGGCTTTCCTCGACCTCGACCCGGCCAACCCGGAGCAGAAGGCGATCCTCGATCTTCAGGCCGCCAGCCGCTTCATCGAGACCAAGCCAGAGAACTACAAGGGCATCGAAGAAGCCGCACGCGCTGCCGACCTGCTGAAATGACCCTGCGTCTGTCCGGCATCGAGCTGCGCCACAGCGACGGCACGCTGGCGTTGCGTGGCCTGGACCTGAGCATCGATCGGGGCGAGCGAGTGGCGATCATCGGGCCGTCCGGTGCAGGCAAGACCACGCTGCTCAACCTGCTGGCCAGCGCTCTGCCGCCCAGTGCCGGACAACTGCAGGTGCTGGGGACTGATCCCTGGCAGCTCTCCAGCAAACGACGCCAGCGCCTGCGCAGCCGCATTGCGCTGATTCATCAGGCACCGCCGTTGCCGGCGCGCCAGCGGGTGGTGACTGCGGTGTCGGCGGGCAGGCTTGGTCAGTGGGGGCTGGGCAAAAGCCTGCTGAACCTGCTGCATCCACTCGACATCGGCGGCGCCCGCGAGGTGCTGGCACGTCTGGACCTGGCGGACAAATTGTTCGAGCGTTGCCAGCAGTTGTCCGGCGGACAGCTGCAACGTGTCGGCATTGCCCGTGCCCTGTATCAGCAACCCGAACTGCTGCTGGCCGACGAGCCGGTTTCGGCGATGGACCCGCGCCTCGCCGATCACACCCTGGCGCTGCTGTGTCAGCACGCCATCGAGCACAACGTGACGCTGGTCGCCAGCCTGCATGCGGTGGAACTGGCGCTGGCGCATTTTCCGCGCGTCATCGGGGTGCGCGACGGGCGAATTCACTTCGACCTCACCGCCAGCGAGGTCGGCCGGGAGCATCTCGACACGCTGTATGCCAACGAACAACTCAGCCCTCAGCTGGTTTCGGATGCGACTGAGACACGCTGGACACCGCGATGCTGAGTCGGGATCAGCGCGACCCGGCGGCAACGCCACGCTTGTTGCTGACACTACTGGCGGTGGCCCTGCTCTGGCCGGGCATCCGCCTGGCCGAACTGAATCCGCTGGTGCTGCTGCAAGCCGATAATGCGCGGACGATGGGCAGTTTTCTCGCCGGGTTCTGGCCGGTGGCGCACTCTGCGGAATTCCTCGGGCTGCTGCTGGATGCGACGCTGCAAACCCTGGCGATTGCCACCGCCGGCATTGCCCTTGCCTTGCTGCTGGCCGTACCGGCAAGCCTGCTCGCCAGCCAGGCATTGTCGCTGTCGGCCGCCTCACGTGGCGGCCGCCCCGGCTGGCTCGGCCAATGCCTGCGCTGGCCGGTACGCGGGGTGCTGATCTTCCTGCGCAGCGTGCCGGAAATAGTCTGGGCGCTGTTGTTCGTGCGCGCGGTCGGCCTGGGCCCGACGGCGGGCGTGCTGGCCATCGCCATCACCTATGCAGGCATGCTCGGCAAGGTGTACGCCGAGATTTTCGAATCGGTGGACCAGCGCCCGGCCCACGCGCTGCTCCAGGCAGGCAGCGGTCGCTTGGCCGCGCTGGCTTACGGCATCCTGCCCAATGCGGCAGCCGAACTGACTTCCTACACTGTGTACCGCTGGGAGTGCGCCGTGCGCGCCTCGGTGGTCATGGGCTTCGTCGGCGCAGGCGGGCTAGGTCAGCAGATCGACCTATCGATGCGCATGTTCGCCGGTGACGAAGTGGCGAGCATGCTGCTGACCTTCCTGCTGCTGGTGCTGCTCGCCGACCAGCTCAGCCGTTTGCTGCGCAGGCAGTTCACATGAAGCGCGCGGGCAACCTGTTGGTCGTGCTGACGATAATTGCGGCCGTGGTCGCATCGTTTGTGTACCTCGGCCTCGACCTGTTCACCCTGGGCAGTCACGACAACCTGACGCAGATGGGCCGTTACGCATTGCGCTTCATGAGCCCGGACCTGAGCAGCACTCATCTGCAGGCAATCGGCCAGGGCGCTCTGGAAACCCTGGCAATGTCTGCGCTCGGCACATTGTTGGCCGCCATTGCAGGTTTGCTCCTGGCACTGCCCGCTGCCGGGCGCTTCGGTTGGCTCCTGCGCAGCATGAGTCGCCTGCTGCTCAATGCGCTGCGCGCCATTCCGGAACTGGTGTGGGCCGTATTGATGGTGCTGGCTGCCGGGCTCGGCCCCAATGCTGGCACGCTGGCACTGGCACTGCACACCACGGGCGTTCTGGGCCGTCTGTTTGCCGAGGCGCTGGAAAATACCGCGCCGCAACCCGCTGCAGCGATTCGCCTGCAGGGCGGCAGCGCCTGGCAGGCGTTCAGCTACGGCACCCTGCCCAACCTCTGGCCACAGCTGCTGGCGTATACGCTGTATCGCTGGGAAAACAACATTCGTATGGCCAGCGTGCTGGGTTTTGTCGGCGCGGGCGGTCTGGGGCAGATGCTGTACGTCAGCCTCAGTCTGTTTCAGGAAGCGCAGGCCAGCACCGTGATTCTGGCGATGCTGGTACTGGTGTTCGCCGTCGACGCATTGAGCGGCTGGAGCCGGCAGCGCTGGGTGCGCAACTGAGCAGACGCCGGAAAGCAAAACGCCACGACCCTGAAGCTCAGGGCCGTGGCGTGATCAGTAGCGTGACTCAGTAGCCCAGCGACAACCCGGTGTTGCGACGCGGGTCGTTGGCGCCGTAGAAGCGGTTGTTACCGACCGGCTTGCCACCCAGCGAAGGCGCGCCCACCAGAATTGCCGCCACATGATTGAGCGGCTGCGGACCTGCGAACTTTTGCCCCCAGCTCTCGAGAATCTTCAGCGTGTCAGGGCTGACCGCGAAGGTATCGATGTTGGTTTCCTCAGGCTGCCATTGCTGGTGGAAACGCGGCGCGTCCACCGCCTCCTGAATGTTCATGCCGTAGTCGATGACGTTGAGCATGGTCAGCAGCGTGGCGGTAATTATGCGACTGCCGCCCGGCGTGCCGACGACCATAACTGCCTTGCCGTCCTTGGTGACAATGGTCGGGCTCATCGACGACAGCGGCGTCTTGCCCGGCGCGATGGCGTTGGCTTCGCCCTGCACCAGTCCATACATGTTGGGCACGCCGACCTTGACGGTGAAGTCATCCATTTCGTCGTTGAGGATCACGCCGGTCTTGCTGGCCATGACGCCCGCGCCAAACCAGTTGTTCAGGGTGTAGGTCACCGACACCGCATTGCCCCATTTGTCGACAATCGAGTAGTGGGTGGTGTTGCTGCCTTCATGGGGCGCGACGCCCGGTTTGATCTTGTTCGAGTCACCGGCCTTCTGCGGCTCGATGGCAGCGCGCAGCTTGGCTGCATACTTGACGTCCAGCAGGTGCTCGACCGGATTCTTGACGAAGTCCGGGTCGCCCAGGTAGCTGTTGCGGTCCGCGTAGGCGTGCCGCATGGCCTCGATCTGATAATGCATACCCTGCGCCGAGCGGAAGCCCAGCTCTTTCATCGGGTAGCCTTCGAGGATGTTCAGAATCTCGCAGATGACCACACCGCCGGAGCTCGGAGGCGGTGCCGAGACCACGTGGTAGCCACGATAGTCACATTCGACCGGTGCCAGCTCGCGGGTCTTGTAATGGTCAAGGTCCGCCTGGGTGATGATGCCCTTGCCAGCCTGACTGGAATCGACCAGCGCCTTGGCAACCCAGCCCTTGTAGAAACCGTCGCTGCCCTTCTCGGACACTTCCTTGAGGGTCTTGGCCAAGTCTTTCTGCACCAGCTTCTGACCGACCTGCATCGGCTCGCCCTTGTCGAGGAAGATCGAACCGGAATCGGCCATGTCCGCCTTGAACACATCGGTGGCGCTCGACAGCATGTCGACATCGCCCTGCCCCAGCACAAAACCTTCCTCGGCGAGCTTGATCGCCGGAGCGATGACTTCTTCACGCTTGCGGGTGCCGTACTTGCTCAGGGCCATTTCCATACCGGACACGGTACCAGGCACGCCGACGGCCAGATGGCCCTTGGCACTCAGATCAGGGATAACCTTGCCGTCCTTGTCCAGGTACATGTCGGCAGTGGCCGCCAACGGTGCCTTTTCACGGAAGTCGAGGAAGGTCTTGCGCCCGTCGGCCAGCTGGATGGTCATGAAGCCGCCACCACCGAGGTTGCCGGCAGCGGGATAGACCACTGCCAGCGCGTAGCCAACCGCTACGGCCGCATCGACCGCATTACCGCCAGCCTTGAGTACATCGACACCCACGTGGGTAGCCAGGTGCTGAGCCGTCACGACCATGCCGTTTTCGGCAGCGACCGGGGCTTGTGACGCGGCGAATGTGGGGGAATACGCGACAATCAGTGCCGTCGCGATCAACGATCTGGCGAGGGGTTCGAACTTCATGATCGATCTCTTCTTTTTCTGGGTCAGGGACGTTTGATGTGAAGCGCCAGCCTCCGGGCGAGGATGCGGCGCTTCTCGTCGAAGCGTACCGAGCATCCCTGCGCGGGTATGACGAGTTCCAAAGTAGCCGGTTCTGCTGCGTTTTCCTAATGTAAAAACCGGATACACATCAACGCCCCGCTGCTCCCCGAGACAGGTCACGCCTACACTTTCGGGCGATACCCCTCAATGATCGCCGAGAAATCCTTGCCGCCGTCGCCACGCAGGCTCATGGCTTGATACAGCTGTTGCGCCACTGCGCCGAGGATGACCGGTTGATGCGCCGAACGCGCGGCCTCGGTTGCCAGGCCCAGATCCTTGAGCATCAGCTCGGCACCGAAGCCGCCGCTGTAACCGCGTGACGCAGGAGCGGTTTCGACGATGCCGGGCCACGGGTTGTAGGCCTCGGAACTCCAGCAACGACCGGTCGAGGTATTGATGATGCCGGCCAGCACTTGGGTATCGATACCCAGTGCATTGCCCAGCGCCATGGACTCGGCGACGCCGATCATGGAAATCGCCAGCAGCATGTTATTGCAGATCTTGGCGATCTGGCCGGTGCCCACATCACCACAATGCACGATGTTGCGGCCCATCTGGTCCAGCACCGGTTTGAGCACAGCAAAGTGCCCGGCAGAACCTCCGACCATGAAGGTCAGCGTCCCGGCCTGCGCACCACCGGTGCCGCCCGACACCGGCGCATCGCCCAACACCACGCCTTGCTGCGCAGCGAGCGCGGCGATGTCGCGAATGGTTTGCGGGTCGATGGTGCTGCAATCAACCGCCGGAACTCCGGGCGAGATCCCCTTCAAAACGCCGTCGTCGTTCAGGTATACGCTGCGCACGTGCGCCGCAGCGGGCAGCATGGTGATGACCAGTTCACTGCCCTGGGCCGCCTGTGCCGGTGAGTCGCCGATCTGTGCGCCCAGCTCGGCGAATTCAGCCAGTACTGTCTTGTTCAGGTCGAACACCTGCAAGGCGTGGCCGGCTCTGATCAGGTTGCGGGCCATGGGCGCGCCCATGTTGCCCAGACCGATAAATGCGATGTTCATGGTTGTTCTCCCAAGCGAATTGACCGCCAGCGCTCAGCGCAGATTAATCGTGGTGTTCACACCATCATTGACGCTGTCGTCATCGAACCAGCGGCTGGTGACGGTCTTGGTCTGAGTGTAGAACTGCACCACCTGTTTGCCGTACGGGCCCAGATCGCCCAGTTTGGAACCCCGCGAGCCGGTGAAGCTGAAAAACGGCACTGGCACGGGAATCGGAATATTGATGCCGACCTGCCCGACATCGATCTCGCTTTGAAACTTGCGTGCCGCCGCGCCGCTCTGGGTAAACAGCCCGGTGCCGTTGCCGAACGGGTTGGCGTTGACCAGCGCGATAGCGTCATCAAGGGTATCGACCTCCAGCACCACCAGCACCGGCCCGAAAATTTCCTGGGTATAGATCTGCATGTCGGTGGTGACGCCCGAGAACAGTGTCGGCCCTACGAAGTTGCCGCCCTCGTAACCCGGTACCGAAACCTCCCGACCATCCAGTTCCAGCGTCGCACCTTCACGCACACCGCTCTCGATCAGGTCCAGAATGCGCTGTCTGGCGCGCCGTGAAATCACCGGCCCGATGTCGGTGCCCGGTTCCTGACCGGCATTGACCTTTAGTGTCTGCGCCCGCGCCTTGAGGTCCGGCAGCCATTGTTTCGAAGCGCCGACCAGCACCACCACGGAGGTCGCCATGCAACGCTGGCCCGCCGCACCGAAACCTGCGCCCACCAGCGCGTTCAGGGTTTGCTCACGGTTGGCATCGGGTAGCACGACGGCATGATTTTTCGCCCCCATCATCGCCTGCACACGCTTGCCATGCCGACCGGCAAGATCGTAGACATGCGTGCCGACCGCCGTCGAACCGACGAAGGAAACAGCCTTGATATCCTTGTGCGTGCAGATCGCGTCCACCACCTCCTTGCCGCCATGCACCACGTTGAGCACACCGGGCGGCACCCCCGCCTCGATCGCCAGCTCGACCAGCAGCAGGGTCGACAGCGGATCCTGCTCAGAAGGCTTGAGCACGAATGTATTGCCGCAGGCGATCGCCATCGGAAACATCCACAGCGGAATCATCGCCGGGAAGTTGAACGGCGTGATCCCGGCGCACACACCGATCGGCTGACGCAGCGTGTAGGTGTCGACGCCGCTGGCGACGTTCTCGGCAAACTCGCCCATTTGCAGCGTGCCGATCGAGCAGGCGTGCTCGACCACTTCCAGGCCCCGAAAGATATCGCCCTCGGCATCGGCCAGCGTCTTGCCCTGCTCGGCACTGAGTACCGCCGCGATACGTTGGGAGTGCTCGCGGATCAGCGCCTGCAACTTGAGCATGATGCGCATACGCACACCGATCGGTGTTTCGCGCCAGGTTCGATAGGCCGCGTGGGCTGCTGCGACGGCGGCGTCTACTTCACTGGCCGTGGCGAATGGCACCTGGGCGAGGATTTCCTGGGTGGCCGGGTTGACGATGTCTTGCCATTCGCTGCTTAGCGAGTCGGTCCACTCGCCGTTGATCAGCAGTTTCACGCGAGCAATCGAGGTCGTCGTGTGGTTCAGTGAGGCGTTCATTTCAGCGATTCTCCCTTCAGCAAACCACGCATCCACAGCCTGTACAGAAGGATGATCGTGGCCTCCCGGCAGTCTTGTTTTTGAATTGGTCAGGGGGCGTGCTTTGGAGTATAGACGTGCAAACTTCTAACAAGAATGCAGATAAAAGCAGGGTCAACATGCAAAAAAACATCACCTCCCTGGGGTTGTTGAACTGGGATGACCTGAAGTTTTTCCTCGAGGTGGCGCGCACCCGAAAAGTCAGCAGCGCGGCCCGCCGCCTGGGCGTCGACTACACCACCGTGTCGCGGCGCATCAACTCGCTGGAAACCTCGCTGGGCACGCTGCTGTTCGAGAAATCGCGCAACAACGGCTTCATCATGACCGCCGAAGGTCAGCGCCTGCTGGGCTATGCCGAGTCCATCGAAAGCACACTGCACATGGCCTGCGAGCAGGTATCCGGGTCCAGCGTCGCGTTGTCCGGGCATGTCCGCATGGGCTGCACCGAAGGCTTCGGCAGCTTCTTCATCACCCCGCAACTGAGCCACTTTCTCGACAGCTACCCGAGCATTTCGCTGGACATCCTGCCGCTGCCGCACTTCATCAGCCTGTCGAAGCGCGAGGCGGATATCGTTATCGCCCTGGAGCGCCCCGAACACGGCCCCTATGTGTGTTGCAAACTCTGCGATTACAGCCTGCGTCTGTACGCGACCCAGGCCTACCTCGACAACCACCCGCCCATCGAACACAAGGCGGACCTGAGCGAGCACGTCTTCATCAGCTACGTCGACGACCTGGCGTTCAGCTCCGAGCTGCTGTACATGAGCAACCTGCTGCCCAACGCCCAGGCACAACTGCGCAGCACCAGCGTCATAGCCCAATACACAGCCGCCCTGCAGGGCCGCGCACTGGCCATCCTGCCATGTTTCCTCGCCGCTCAAGACCCACGGCTGCTGCCCGTGCTGACGGAAGAAGTGAACATCACTCGTCAATTCTGGATGTACTGCCGGGAGGACCTGCGCAAGCTGAAACGGATCACGTTGCTGTGGGATTACATTCGGGAGGTGACGGAGTTGAATAAGGGTTTTTTGTTGGGGGAAAACCGCGCTATTCGCTTCCTTCAGTGACAGACTTTCAAGGGATCAGGTAACCGTATAGTAGCGGGGTAGACAGCTTGTGACACGGATGCGAGTTCGCTCTCATTGAGGTCACACCGACTTTTCGCTCAGATTCTCAAGGTACTGCGCAAAATTGAGACTTGCCCTACATACCGTCTTTTACGCTTCCGGTAGCCTCCCACGCGTCAACTAAACGCTGGTTGTTGTCTACGGATCAAAGACGCAAGGACGGCATGCAATGATTTCTTCAGCTCGATTGGGCGACAGGCACGCCTGCCCATTGCCGGGTCACGGTACAACGCCTGTCGCTTCTGCATCCGGTGACGTCAACATCAACGGCATGGGCGCGGCACGTGTGGGTGATACCTGCGGGTGTGGTGCGGTCATCACCACAGGCTTTCCTTCCATTCTGGTGAATGGCCGTCCTATGGCCCACTTGGGAAGCCCCACCAGTCACGGCGGGACAATCATCACGGGCTCAGGCAATGTTGGTGGCGGCTTCGTCATGGGCGACGCTGGTGGCGCGAGCATTATTGACTTCATGGCGCTGGGGGCTTTCCGGCCAGACGGTTCCGTGGACGACGAGAAGATGGCGACCTTGTTGTCTGACCCGAAGCTCACGGAGAAAGCCTTGGCGGCGGATGCCTTGGTAGATCCCAAGGCAGCCGGTAAGAAGTCAGATGCGCAGCCTGAGTCAAAAGCGGAACCTGTTGTTTGCAAACACCCTGACAGGATGGAAGAGCTGGCGACTTATATTGCTGGAGAGATGAACGCCAACATCAATAGTCCCGCAGTTCGACAGATGAGAGACCTCAATAGCTTCGATGCGGCGGTAAAGATGAAGGAGTATGAGGCGCTTCCATTTTACTTGCGCCTTGGTCCCGGCCCGGACTTCTACAGCATGGCGGCCGGTATGCAAGCAAAGGCCTTTGCCATCTGGGCAGAACGTGTTGGTCAGAATCGCCCGTGGGATCACAAGCCGATACTCGCCGCGAAATACGATGGCGTCGTCTACCACAAACAGGGCGATTACGATTACTTCTATGACATCTGGTCGAACATTCACTATGGATACGTCGGGCGAGTTGGTGGGCTTTCCGAAAGCATCCTTTTGGATGGCGCAGGTGCTGAGCAGATCGTTTCAGACACACTCAGGAAAGCAGTCGAGGTCCTACAGAAACCGAAAGAGGAAAGAAAACTTCCGGGGCCTAATCGCTCGGCCGACATTGATGGACTCCGTGCATGGGACGACGCCCCAGACCGGATTTCGATTAGCATTGGGATCAAGCTGTTCAGCCAAAACCCCACCGGTGGAATTACGGCACAAATGGTAATGAAGGAAGTTCTTGCAGTAGCACCTGAAGCATGGGGAAAAGGCATCCGTGAACACAAATGCAAGCAAAACTAAAACCGGGTATGGCCGTTGGCTGCTTGTTGGCCTATTGGTCGGCCCTATGGCCTTTTGGTACTTAGCGTCTCCAGTCGTAGCAGTAAATTTTTCTCACGAAGGAAAGGACGAGTTTCGATACATCTGGAACACTCAGCATCAAATTTATAAAGGTGACATGCCCGCAGGTGGCGGCTCAGCGGTCGAGTGGGGCCAAATCTTCCCTGATAAAGACTTCTTCATGAGGTTCGACTGGTGGACCGACAAGGGATTTCAGAGGTGTTTCTACGTAACGCCGAAATGGGGGCGGATGATAGACATCTATCTTGATGATATCGGCAGGATCGACACAGCCAAAACGGCGCCTGACGTCATTGCTCGTCTGAAACAGTGTCCGGGGCGACCAGACCCCTTCCAGCCCTGAGGCGTGCTACCAGCGCCACGTCAAACTCGGCACAGCCAATGAGTAAACACAGAAGACACTCCCGGCACCTAAAGAAGAGCTGACCCATGCCCAAGCTCAAGCAAGGGTCTCCCTGAGAAAGCTCAAGGCATCCTTGAAAATATGGTGCCACCTGTCAGACGGCTCACTCATCAGCGGATGCCAGAAAAATCTGAAATCGTGCCCTCCATCATCCTCTGCAAAATGCACCCAGCTATCGGGAAGGTCTTGAGCCACATGACACTCATGAAATGCCCAGACATGTCCCGTTATGGTGGAATGCCACTCACCCAGATTTCGCTTTGCTGTCGCTTGAATCCCGGCCTCCTCCATTAACTCCCGCACAGCAGCCGCGCAAGTTGACTCGCCTGGTTCCACACTGCCCTTGACCAATTGCAGGCACGCCAACGGATGCTCAAATGCCAGAATTTCCAGCA
This sequence comes from Pseudomonas sp. PvP027, assembly GCF_017833005.1. Classification (NCBI taxonomy): domain Bacteria; kingdom Pseudomonadati; phylum Pseudomonadota; class Gammaproteobacteria; order Pseudomonadales; family Pseudomonadaceae; genus Pseudomonas; species Pseudomonas sp. PvP027. The sequence goes on from NZ_JAFIBK010000001.1 coordinate 2,519,704, forward strand.
CTCCCCTGTTCCGCAGAACCACAGCACACACTTTATCCGCCGTCATCACGCAGTTACACCTTGGCCTTTTCAGTTGCCCCTTAACCCGGTTGAAGAGCATAGGGGTTATGACGCTAGACGTCGTATCTGTGCTGCCCGGTAGAGAATCGCCGGACAGCCCGGACATGATCAAAGCCCCAGCATCAGCCCACTCAGGCGTTTGACCTTGCGGCGCAGGGCTTCTTCGAATATGCCCTGGCGCGGTTCGATCAGGCTGAACCAGTGCTTGGCGCGGGTGATGCCGGTGTAGATGAGCTCCTTGGTCAGTACCGGGTTGAGCGCTTCGGGCAGGATCAGGGCGGTATGGGCGAATTCCGAGCCCTGGGATTTGTGTACGGTCATGGCGTACACGGTTTCTACCTCGTTGAGGCGGCTGGGCAGGACGAAGCGTACGCCATCGCTGCCGTCGTTGCGGGGAAAGGCGACGCGCAATACCTGTTTGCCTTCGCCGTCGCGCTCGGGCAGACGCAGGGTGATGCCGATGTCGCCGTTCATCAGGCCGAGGCCATAGTCGTTGCGGGTCATCAGCACCGGGCGACCTTCGTACCATTGCTGCTCGCTTTCGATCAGCTTCGCGCTGAACAGCGCGTGAGTGATGCGCTGGTTCAAACCCTCCACGCCCCACGGGCCTTTGCGTACGGCACACAGCAATTGAAAGGCGTCGAAGGCGCTGAGTACCGAGCGCGCCCAACGCGTCCAGCACGCGTCGTCCAGTGCCGAACCATCGGCGGGACGCTCGGCAGCGAGTATGTTCAGGTAATGCCGGTAACCCTGCGGGCCTTGCTCGCCCCTGCCCAGACCGTCGAGAACCAAGCGTTCAAACTTGAGGTCCTGCTCGCCTTTGAGTGCCAGGGCGAACAGGTCGTCATGACTGCCTGCCGACAGCAGCGCGCGGGCCTGTTGGTCCTGTTGCTGGTTGACCAGTCGGGCCAACTGGCCGATGCCGCTGCCCTGGCCAAAGCGACGCGAGTGGCGCAGCATCACCACTTGCTGGGCCAACGGATGCTGCTGCGCATCGCCCTGGCGCAAACCGCCCTTGCCGAGGTCTTCGCCGCTGACCGCTTCCAGCCAGGCCTGGGTGTCGGGGCTGTAGAAACCTTCTTCGGCGTCGCGGCACAAATCCCCGAGGACCGCCCCCGCCTCCACGGACGCCAGCTGGTCCTTGTCGCCCAGCAGAACCATGCGTGCATGCGGCGGCAGTGCGTCGAGCAGATTGGCCATCATTTCCAGGTCGATCATGGACGCTTCATCAACCACCAGCACATCCAGCGGCAGTAAATTGCCCGCGTGGTGGCGGAAGTGCCGGGTACCGGGGCGACTGCCCAGCAAGCGGTGGACGGTGGTCACCTCACTGGGGATTTTCTGTCGTACGTCGTCACTGACATCCAGGCTCTGCACCTGTTGGCTGATGGACTCGGTCAAACGTGCCGCCGCCTTGCCGGTGGGCGCCGCGAGCCGGATGCGCAGCGGTTGGCCACTCTGTACCGCCGGGGCCTGCAACAAGGCCAGCAGGCGTACCACCGTGGTGGTTTTGCCGGTGCCGGGGCCGCCGGTGATGATGCTGAAGCCCTTGCGGGTGGCCAGCGCGCAGGCAAGTTTCTGCCAGTCGATGACGGCTTGTGGCGAGGGATCGGCCGGACCGAACAACGCGTCGAGCTGCTGCGCCAAATCCTCCGGCGGCGTTTCACGCTGGGCCAGGCGCTGACGCAAGGCTGCAGCGATACGCCGTTCGTAAGTCCAGTAGCGACGCAGGTACAGACGCCGCTCGGCCAGCACCAATGGTTTTTGTCGCGCTTCGGCACTTGAATCGCCGACCTCGGCGACCAGCATGCTGTCTGCCAGCGCCTGACACCAGGTAGCGCCATCCAGTGCTGCCAGCAGTTGTGAGGGCAGCAGCATCGGCGCGCTCTGCTGATCGCCTTCGGGTGGCAGTGACAGGGCGAAGTCCGGTTCTTTGAGGGTCTCGTACAGATCAAGGCAGACATGGCCGTGGCCGAGCTGATGACTGGTAAGCGCCGCAGCCACCAGCACCAACGGATCGGCCTGCGGATCGAGGTCACTGAGGAACGCGACGAACGCCTTGTCCAGAGCACGCAACCAGCCGCGCTCGACCCAACGTTCGAGCAGGATCAGCAGATCGCTGACGCGCGTCAACGGGTTCAACTCAGCAAGGCTGATGTCGTCCAGTGCCGTAGGCAACAGATCATCGAACGAGCGGCTCATGCCAATGCTCCCGGCAGGTCATGCGCTATCGGTTTTCCCTGAAACAACAGGTCCAGACTTTCGATCAGCTCACGTGGCGGACGGGTGAAATACGCTCCCTGAGAGGCCGAGCGACTGCCCCGCAGGAACAGGTACAACGCGCCGCCCATGTGCTGGTCGTAATCGTAGTCGGCCATCCGCGTCTTGAGCTGACGGTGCAGGGCCAGCAGATACAGGACGTATTGCAGGTCGTAGCGGTTGTCGAGAATGGCGGTTTCCATGGCCAACTGGGTGTAGGCACTGTCGTCGCTGCCCAGCCAGTTCGACTTGTAGTCCGCCACGTAATACCGGCCTTCGTGTTCGAACGTCAGGTCGATAAAGCCCTTGAACATGCCGTTGAGCGAGACCGTCTCGGTCGCAGCACGCGGTGCATTGTCGTGGGTGAAGCGGCGCACCAAGGCATCCATCTGCGCGACGTTGACGTTATTGCTGGCGAACCAGAATTCCATTTCCACACGGTACTGATTGGGCTGATCCAGCTCGCTCAGGGCCACCGGTGCAGCATCCGGTGACAGGCGCATCGGCATGTTCAGCATGTGTTGCAGCCAATCGCTCAGGGTATTGATCCAGCCTGCCCAACCGCGCCGATTGCAGCGCCGGGCGACGGCGTCCTGCAGTTTCTCCGGCGCGTGTGCCGTCATCGCAAAACCTTCGTTGCCAGCCCACTCGAGCAGCCCGTGCAGAAAGGTGCCGGGATTGGGGCCACGCGGAAAACGATGGATATCGCCGCCGCTGGTCAGGATGTCGCGTGGGGCTTCGGGGTCCAGGCGCTCGTCGTCGAACAGTTTCTGTGCCTGCGGGCTGTCAGGTGATTCATCGGCACCGGCCGTTACCGTGTCGCCGATACGCAGGGCACTGTAGGACGCGATCCACCAGTTCTCGGCAGCGCGACGTTTGGGCACCAGCAGCTTGACCAGCGCCGCTGCGTTGCGCGGCGCACTGAAGTGCTCGTCGGTGGGTCCAGGAACGGGCTGCAAGGCGATCGCCTCACACCCCTGGGCCAGATCACGCAGCCAGACGCTCAACTCCGTCGACTCGGCCAGCGCTGCGCCACCGCCCAGCAGGTAACCCAGTGCCGAACGATGCAGCATCGAGGTGTTGGCATTGCCACGCTTGAGGTCGGCGACGCCCAGCCAGCAGGCATGTTCCGATCGGGTGAGGGCAACGTAAAGCAAGCGCAGGTCTTCGGCCAGACGTTCGTCATCGGCTTGTTGAATCAGCGCCTCGGTAGGCTGCAGGCTGATCTGGGACTTGCCGTCGGCGTCATGAAACTGCAACGGCAGGCGACTGCCGTCCACAGGCTTCGACGAGCAAATGAACGGCAGGAACACCAGCGGGTACTGCAGCCCCTTGGACTTGTGGATAGTGACCACCTTGACCAGTTGCTCGTCGCTTTCCAGACGCAGGATCTGCTCCTCTCCGGCCTGACCGGAGAGTGCCAGGTGGTCGCCCAGATGACGGATCAGCGCCTGTTCGCCATCCAGCTCGGCGGCAGCCTGCTGCAACAATTCAGACAGGTGCAGCAGGTTGGTGAGTACTCGCTCGCCGTCGTTGCGGGTCATCAAGGTCTGTGGCAGGGCAAAGTCGTGCAGCAGACGGCGCAGCATCGGCAGCACACCCTGGCTGCGCCATATGGCGCGATAGCCACGAAACTGCATAACGCGCCGCTCCCACGCCAGTTCGTCCTGATTCAGGCGTTCCAGCTCGGCCAGCGGCAGGTCCAGCGTGATACACGCCAGCGCGGCACGCAGCGTGCGTTCGGAGTCCGGCTCGGCACAGGCCTTGAGCCAGGACAGCAGGTCGTGGGCTTCCTGAGCGGCGAACACCGAATCCTTGTCGGACAGGTACACGCTGCGCACACCACGCGTGGTCAGTTGCTGACGCACCGCCTGCGCTTCCTTGCCGTCGCGGACCAGAATCGCAATGTCGGCCGGACGCAGCCCGCGCAGTGCGTTGTCGGGCGTGACGAAACCGGCACGGTCCTGCTGACCGGCATTGAGCAGACGCACGATCTCGCTGGCGCAACTGGCTGCCAACTGTTGACGATAAACCACGCCGGACACCGGCTGGTCGCTCTGCAGATGCCAGACCGTCAGCGCCGTCAGGGGTGCACCGTCGACGTGCAGTGTCTCTTTGCGGCCTTGCGCCAGCGCATCGGAGAACGGTACCTGATTGCCTTGCTCGTCACGAAACAGGAACGCACCGCGACCTTGTTCACGTTGCTCTGCGCGCGTGAAGACATGGTTGACCGAGTCGACCATCGCATGACTGGAGCGGTAGTTGGTGTCCAGGGTATGCCAACGGCCATCGGTGGCCTGGCGGGCACGCAGGTAGGTGTAGATATCGGCGCCGCGAAAGGCATAGATCGCCTGCTTCGGGTCGCCAATCAGGAACAGCCCGGTCTGCTCATCGTTGGCCTCGAGACGATAGATGCTGTCGAAGATCCGGTACTGGACCGGGTCGGTGTCCTGGAATTCGTCGATCAACGCCACCGGAAACTGTTCGCGAATCAGGGTGGCCAGACGCTCGCCGCCAGCGCCATGCAGGGCGGCGTCGAGCCTGAGCAGCATGTCATCAAAGCCCATCTCGGCACGGCGACGCTTCTCTTCTTCAAAGCGCGCGCTGACCCACTGCGCCGCATGCTGCAACACGGCAGCATCCGGTTTGGGCAAGCCGTCGAGCGCCGCCTTCAGCTGTGCCATCGCCTCGAAGGCCGGGTGCGCAGGTGGATCGCTCTTCCAGGCTTCAGCAATACCTTCAGGGGTCAGACGAGTGAAACCAGTGCCCAGATCCAGTGCTTCCTGCGTGTCGTCAGCGGCCCAGGCGGCAAGCTTTTCAAACCAGGGTTTGAAGTAGCGTTCCTGCATCTTGCGGCCATCGACAGCCTTGCGGGCGACGGCGTCCTGACAGAGCGCATACAGCTCGTCAGCCCACACGGCCCAAGGCGCTTTCAGCGCGGCAAGCGCTGCCCGGCGCTCTTGCAATGATGCCGCGATCAGTTCGGCCGGTTCCTGCGTGCGAGGACTGCGATCGCGCCCGAACAGACCTCGTACACGCGGCAATAACGCTGCCGGGCCGCTGAGGTTTTCCCGCACCCAGAGCAATGCGTCGCCGCTCATGGGGTAGCAGAAGCGTCGCCAGTAATCGCGCAGGACTTCGCCGAGCAAATCGCTGTGGTCGGTTTCCAGCGTCTGGGTGAACAGGCTGCCGCTGTCGAATGCGTGCTCGCGCAACATGCGCTGGCACCAACTGTGAATGGTCGAGACCGCGGCCTCGTCCATCCACTGTGCGGCGATGTCCAGACGGCTGGCGCAGGCTGGCCATAGCGACGCGTCGAACTGTTCACGCAGCTCGGCAATCAGGCCATCGGGGGCGGCGATCTCGTCACGAAAGAACCGCGCAGCCTCCGCCAGCCGGGTACGAATTCTGTCACGCAGCTCCTTGGTCGCGGCGTCGGTGAAGGTCACCACGAGGATCTGCGGCGGCAGCAGTTCACGACCAAAGCCGGACTGCTCGGTGCCGTGGCCGAGCACCAGACGCAAGTACAGGGCGGAGATGGTGAAAGTCTTGCCGGTGCCGGCGCTGGCCTCGATCAACTGGCTGCCGCGCAGTGGAAAGCGCAGCGCGAGTGGAAGGGATTGCTCGCTCATGCGCTGCCCTCCCCGCCGGACAACGACTGCCAGGGCGCGTCGTAAATCGGTTTGTAAAGCGTCTCGCACCAGCCTGCAAATTCTTCACTGTCCATCAGTGCGTCAAAGTCCGGGAACTGCCGAGCCAGTGCCGTGCTTTCGCGACGCTCGCCATCGGTGGTCTGTCCGTCACCTTCGTAGGCTTTGCGGGCGGCCGCTTCGGCTTTGTCGGCGGGCTGGCCCAACCAGGCAAAGGCGGTTTTGACAGCGATCGGAAGAGGTTCCTGCATGCCGCGCAGCCAGGCCGTCAGCAAGTGATTGAGGGTAGTCACGGCGGCTGCCTTGTCCAGCGGCTCAAGCATCAGGGTTTCATCACTGGCGACCAGCGCCGTGCTCAACGGCAGACCACAGGCGCACGCCACCAGGTGATTGACCCACGGCCGAATCAGCCGGTGCCACTTGCGGGTCTTTTTCGAACCGATGCTGTTGGGAATGGCGGTGACCAGCAACAGCTCGCTGCGGGCGTTACGGTGCAGCCCGCCCAGCCAGCCGTCGATGCTGACACCCGCATGGCTGAAACCGATCGGTAAAGCGCTGCTCAGGGTCTCGGGCCAGAGGGTCAACAGATCGTGGTAGCGCCTGAGTACGTCCGGCAGCGGCTCGATCAGTTCGCTCTGCATCAAGGTGCCGAAACCTGCGAGCGGCAGCAGACCACTGGCTTGCAGTTTCAGCGCCTGAGTCTGCAGAGCAGACTCCATGTTGTCCGGCGAGGACATGCCAGCGCCAAGCAGGCTTTCACTCAGGCCGTAGCGCTCAAGGGCGTCGAGCACGAACGGTTCCTCATCGGCGAGCGGCGCTTCAGCGACTTCGAAATAGATCTTCAGGCGCTGGCTGAAGAAGTGCTTTACCGGATTTCTCAGGAAATCCTGCAACTGCGCAATGGACAGCGGTTCTTCCTGTTCATGAGCGGGCAGCGCTTGGGGCACGGGCAGCTGAAGGTCGGTTTCATGCAGCAGGCGCCACTCGCGTGCGAAGCTGAAGTACCCCGTGCCGGCGTGGAAGTAATTGGCGCTGAAGGGTTGCAATGGGTGATTCACCGTCAGGGCTTTCAGCAAGCGCTCATCATCCTGTTTAACGTCCGGATCGGTCTCGCCAGCCAGCTTCCAGCCGCTGGCGAGGTGATCGCGCAGCTGACCGATCAGCACCGAAGCCGGACGCTCACTGTTGTCACGAATGCTGTGGCCAACCCAGCTGACATACAACTGGTCTCTGGCCGAGAGCAGCGCTTCCAGCAACAGGTAGCGATCGTCTTCACGTCGGGAACGGTCGCCGGGGCGGTAATCGCTGCCCATCAGGTCGAAATCCAGCGGCGGTTGCGCGCGCGGGTAATCGCCGTCGTTCATGCCCAAGAGGCAGACCACTTTGAACGGAATGGCACGCATAGGCATCAGCGTGCAGAAGTTGACCGAGCCCGCCAGAAAACGCTGGGACAGGCGCCCTTGATCGAGCCCGGCCAGCCACGCCTCACGCACAACGGTCAGCGGCAGCTCATCGGTCAGCCTTACCGTTGCACAGGTTTCCAGCCAGTTCTCGCGCAGTGTTTCCAGTTGGGCAAGCAGGTAGTCGTCATGCTCGCTGTCGGCGAGGAAGAACAACTGCAGCAAGGATTGCAGGCGGGCACCCCACGCTTCCGGAGTCGTGGGTGTCGACAACTCCGTATGAGCGACCTGGAGAGCGTCAATCAGCGCGACCAGCGGACCGATCAACGCCGCATCAAGCCCGCCGATCTCATCGTAAGGTTCGATACCATCGTAAGCCGCACCTGCCCCCACGGCGTAACCCAGCAACATTCGGCGCAGGCCGAAATGCCAGCTGTTCTGCTCAAGGGCATCAGGCAGTCCCAGACCGGCACGCTGTTGAGCATTAAGGCCCCAACGAATGCCTGCGCCTTCTATCCAGCGATGCAGCGTTGGCAAGTCACGTTCCTGAATCCTGAAGCGTGCTCGCAAGGCTGGAACGTCCAGAAGGTCAAGAATTTCGCTGACCGGAAAACGGCTGTCCGGGAGTTTGAGCAGATGCTCGACAGCAATCAGCAACGGCTCGCGGCCGCGCTGGCCCTGGTCAGCCAGCGTGAAGGGTATGAAGCGACGATCTTCGCGTTCGATCTGCCCGAATACCGCTCGTATGTGCGGGGCATAGCTGTCGATGTCCGGGACCATGACAATCACGTCACGCGGGCGCAGGCCGGGATCTTTGCTGAATCTCGCCAATAGCTGGTCATGTAGCACTTCCACTTCGCGCTGTGCGCTGTGGGCCACATGGAAGCGAATCGAGCGATCCTCAAGAGGATCGACTGCCGGCCAGAGCTCACGGGTCTCATCCAGCGGACGCAGCTCGAGAATATCGTCCTGCAACTGGTTCAGCAGGGTGGTGGGCTCCGCGTCACTGAACAGGTCAATGCGCTCGTCCTTGAACGAGGAGCGGTAGCTGCGTGGGTCGTCATGGCTGTCGAGCAGGTTGATGTAATCACGTCCCTGCTTGCCCCAGGCCGCGAGCAAGGGGTGAGCATGCTGATGCAGCGCTTGCGGGTCGAGAACCATTGGCATTCCGCTCTTGCGCGCCTGGCGCTTGTACTGGTGACGCAGCAGGTCCTTGTCAGCAACGATATCGGTCCAGTGGTGACGGCACGGATTGTGGACACAGAGCAGAACCTGACTGAATCTGGCCAGCCCTGCCAACGCCTCGAGTGCTTGTGCCGGCAGTGACGAAATGCCGAAAACGATGACCCGTGCCGGCAAGCCCGGCGGCGCTTCGGTCATGTTGCCGATGCGCTCGATGAAGCGTTGATGCACGCCTGCGCGGCTCTGCGACATCCCTTCAGCACCGACATCATCCAGCAGCGCGCGCCACAGTTCGGCTTGCCAGCAATTGGCGGCTGACAGTGGTCTGGACTGGCCTCGTACGTCGCGCAATTGATGGCGACCAGCGGCCCAGTCTTCCAGCCAGTCAGCGCGGTAAACCTGATATTGGTCGAACAGATCGGACAGGCGTTCGGACAATTGATAGCGCTTGCGCAGGTCAGTGTCGTCGGTCAGAAATCGCTGCAGAGGCTCGAAGTGTGGCTGATTGATCAGCGAGGGCAACAAGCGCATCAAGCGCCAAGTCAAAGGGGTCTTGTCGAGCAACGAAGTCTGGGGAATCTCATCCCCTCCCAGCACCATGCGATACAGCGTCCACATGAAACTGCCGGGCAACTGGACGTCTATGGCGGCGGCGATACCACAGCCACCGTTATCTTCATCCTGAGCATCTTCGGCCAACGCCAGCTTCAGCCATTGAGCAATACCGTTGCTCTGCACCAGAGCAATCTCGTTTTCCAAGGGTGCCAATGGATAACGCCGCATCCAGGACACAACCAGACTGCGCAGTTCATCCGGGCGGTTGCCTTGAACCACCATGAAGCCTGCACTCAGAGAGGTTGTAACGGACATGCTTGCTTCCTTGACGGGTGCGTAGAACCTGATGCCGAACCATAAGGGCAAGCGCACCGGATTGCCATAAGCACGTGCGTCTGGATGACTGCCGGAGAGGTGGAGTTATAAGTTCAGGAGAATGCAGAGGTTTCTCAAACCCCAGACAAACAAAAACCCTCGACGCGTAAGCGAAGAGGGTTTCTGGAATTCAATCTTGACGATGACCTACTCTCACATGGGGAAACCCCACACTACCATCGGCGATACATCGTTTCACTGCTGAGTTCGGGATGGGATCAGGTGGTTCCAATGCTCTATGGTCGTCAAGAAATTCGGGTACCGAATCGTGCCGTGCGGCGCGCTTCAGCAAATCGGGTATGTGATAGTCGGTTCAGGTGTTGTTCGTGACGCAAACTTTCGGTTCGTGTCATCTCCACAGTCACCGCAATCTGGTCATTCGACGCAAATTGCTTGGGTGTTATATGGTCAAGCCTCACGGGCAATTAGTATTGGTTAGCTCAACGCCTCACAGCGCTTACACACCCAACCTATCAACGTCGTAGTCTTCGACGGCCCTTTAGGGAACTCAAGGTTCCAGTGAGATCTCATCTTGAGGCAAGTTTCCCGCTTAGATGCTTTCAGCGGTTATCTTTTCCGAACATAGCTACCCGGCAATGCCACTGGCGTGACAACCGGAACACCAGAGGTTCGTCCACTCCGGTCCTCTCGTACTAGGAGCAGCCCCTCTCAAATCTCAAACGTCCACGGCAGATAGGGACCGAACTGTCTCACGACGTTCTAAACCCAGCTCGCGTACCACTTTAAATGGCGAACAGCCATACCCTTGGGACCGGCTTCAGCCCCAGGATGTGATGAGCCGACATCGAGGTGCCAAACACCGCCGTCGATATGAACTCTTGGGCGGTATCAGCCTGTTATCCCCGGAGTACCTTTTATCCGTTGAGCGATGGCCCTTCCATACAGAACCACCGGATCACTAAGACCTACTTTCGTACCTGCTCGACGTGTCTGTCTCGCAGTCAAGCGCGCTTTTGCCTTTATACTCTACGACCGATTTCCGACCGGTCTGAGCGCACCTTCGTACTCCTCCGTTACTCTTTAGGAGGAGACCGCCCCAGTCAAACTACCCACCATACACTGTCCTCGATCCGGATAACGGACCTGAGTTAGAACCTCAAAGTTGCCAGGGTGGTATTTCAAGGTTGGCTCCACGCAGACTGGCGTCCACGCTTCAAAGCCTCCCACCTATCCTACACAAGCAAATTCAAAGTCCAGTGCAAAGCTATAGTAAAGGTTCACGGGGTCTTTCCGTCTAGCCGCGGATACACTGCATCTTCACAGCGATTTCAATTTCACTGAGTCTCGGGTGGAGACAGCGCCGCCATCGTTACGCCATTCGTGCAGGTCGGAACTTACCCGACAAGGAATTTCGCTACCTTAGGACCGTTATAGTTACGGCCGCCGTTTACCGGGGCTTCGATCAAGAGCTTCGCTTGCGCTAACCCCATCAATTAACCTTCCGGCACCGGGCAGGCGTCACACCCTATACGTCCACTTTCGTGTTTGCAGAGTGCTGTGTTTTTAATAAACAGTCGCAGCGGCCTGGTATCTTCGACCGGCAGGGGCTTACGCAGTAAATGCTTCACCTCCACCGGCGCACCTTCTCCCGAAGTTACGGTGCCATTTTGCCTAGTTCCTTCACCCGAGTTCTCTCAAGCGCCTTGGTATTCTCTACCCAACCACCTGTGTCGGTTTGGGGTACGGTTCCTGGTTACCTGAAGCTTAGAAGCTTTTCTTGGAAGCATGGCATCAACCACTTCGTGTTCTAAAAGAACACTCGTCATCAGCTCTCGGCCTTAAGATCCCGGATTTACCTAAGATCTCAGCCTACCACCTTAAACCTGGACAACCAACGCCAGGCTGGCCTAGCCTTCTCCGTCCCTCCATCGCAATAACCAGAAGTACAGGAATATTAACCTGTTTTCCATCGACTACGCTTTTCAGCCTCGCCTTAGGGACCGACTAACCCTGCGTCGATTAACGTTGCGCAGGAAACCTTGGTCTTTCGGCGTGGGTGTTTTTCACACCCATTGTCGTTACTCATGTCAGCATTCGCACTTCTGATACCTCCAGCAAGCTTCTCAACTCACCTTCACAGGCTTACAGAACGCTCCTCTACCGCATCATCCTAAGATGATACCCGTAGCTTCGGTGCATGGTTTGAGCCCCGTTACATCTTCCGCGCAGGCCGACTCGACTAGTGAGCTATTACGCTTTCTTTAAAGGGTGGCTGCTTCTAAGCCAACCTCCTAGCTGTCTAAGCCTTCCCACATCGTTTCCCACTTAACCATGACTTTGGGACCTTAGCTGACGGTCTGGGTTGTTTCCCTTTTCACGACGGACGTTAGCACCCGCCGTGTGTCTCCCATGCTCGGCACTTGTAGGTATTCGGAGTTTGCATCGGTTTGGTAAGTCGGGATGACCCCCTAGCCGAAACAGTGCTCTACCCCCTACAGTGATACATGAGGCGCTACCTAAATAGCTTTCGAGGAGAACCAGCTATCTCCGAGCTTGATTAGCCTTTCACTCCGATCCACAGGTCATCCGCTAACTTTTCAACGGTAGTCGGTTCGGTCCTCCAGTTAGTGTTACCCAACCTTCAACCTGCCCATGGATAGATCGCCCGGTTTCGGGTCTATTCCCAGCGACTAGACGCCCTATTAAGACTCGCTTTCGCTACGCCTCCCCTATTCGGTTAAGCTCGCCACTGAAAATAAGTCGCTGACCCATTATACAAAAGGTACGCAGTCACCCAACAAAGTGGGCTCCCACTGCTTGTACGCATACGGTTTCAGGATCTATTTCACTCCGCTCTCCGCGGTTCTTTTCGCCTTTCCCTCACGGTACTGGTTCACTATCGGTCAGTCAGTAGTATTTAGCCTTGGAGGATGGTCCCCCCATATTCAGACAAGGTTTCTCGTGCCCCGTCCTACTCGATTTCATTGCAAAGGGATTTTCGCGTACAGGGCTATCACCCACTATGGCCACCCTTTCCAGAGTGTTCCGCTAATCTCAATACAACTTAAGGGCTGGTCCCCGTTCGCTCGCCACTACTAAGGGAATCTCGGTTGATTTCTTTTCCTCAGGGTACTTAGATGTTTCAGTTCCCCTGGTTCGCCTCTTGCACCTATGTATTCAGTACAAGATAACCATCTTATGATGGCTGGGTTCCCCCATTCAGACATCTCCGGATCACAGTCTGTTTGCCGACTCCCCGAAGCTTTTCGCAGGCTACCACGTCTTTCATCGCCTCTGACTGCCAAGGCATCCACCGTATGCGCTTCTTCACTTGACCATATAACCCCAAGCAATCTGGTTATACTGTGAAGACGACATTCGCCGAAAGTTTGCATTTCACAAACTTTACCTTAGCCCGGACACGCACCAGTGAAAGAGGTGCCCGGTCTATATTTCTTTCTATCACATACCCAAATTTTTAAAGAACGATCTAATCAAAGACTAGAAATCAACATTCAGGCATTGATCGTCAGGATCAATGGAATGCTCATTTCTAAGCTTTCAAACAGAAGCAGTAAGTGGTGGAGCCAAGCGGGATCGAACCGCTGACCTCCTGCGTGCAAGGCAGGCGCTCTCCCAGCTGAGCTATGGCCCCGTATTTCTACATACCGTGGAGGCGTCTCTCTGACCAGCTATCTCACCAGTAAACTGGTGGGTCTGGGCAGATTCGAACTGCCGACCTCACCCTTATCAGGGGTGCGCTCTAACCAACTGAGCTACAGACCCGAACTCGGGCGCTGCTTCTAATCGTCTTCTTCAATGAATCAAGCAATTCGTGTGGGTGCTTATGGTGCAGCTGAGTCGTCGATTAAGGAGGTGATCCAGCCGCAGGTTCCCCTACGGCTACCTTGTTACGACTTCACCCCAGTCATGAATCACACCGTGGTAACCGTCCCCCCGAAGGTTAGACTAGCTACTTCTGGTGCAACCCACTCCCATGGTGTGACGGGCGGTGTGTACAAGGCCCGGGAACGTATTCACCGCGACATTCTGATTCGCGATTACTAGCGATTCCGACTTCACGCAGTCGAGTTGCAGACTGCGATCCGGACTACGATCGGTTTTGTGAGATTAGCTCCACCTCGCGGCTTGGCAACCCTCTGTACCGACCATTGTAGCACGTGTGTAGCCCAGGCCGTAAGGGCCATGATGACTTGACGTCATCCCCACCTTCCTCCGGTTTGTCACCGGCAGTCTCCTTAGAGTGCCCACCTTAACGTGCTGGTAACTAAGGACAAGGGTTGCGCTCGTTACGGGACTTAACCCAACATCTCACGACACGAGCTGACGACAGCCATGCAGCACCTGTCTCAATGCTCCCGAAGGCACCAATCCATCTCTGGAAAGTTCATTGGATGTCAAGGCCTGGTAAGGTTCTTCGCGTTGCTTCGAATTAAACCACATGCTCCACCGCTTGTGCGGGCCCCCGTCAATTCATTTGAGTTTTAACCTTGCGGCCGTACTCCCCAGGCGGTCAACTTAATGCGTTAGCTGCGCCACTAAGAGCTCAAGGCTCCCAACGGCTAGTTGACATCGTTTACGGCGTGGACTACCAGGGTATCTAATCCTGTTTGCTCCCCACGCTTTCGCACCTCAGTGTCAGTATCAGTCCAGGTGGTCGCCTTCGCCACTGGTGTTCCTTCCTATATCTACGCATTTCACCGCTACACAGGAAATTCCACCACCCTCTACCATACTCTAGCTTGCCAGTTTTGGATGCAGTTCCCAGGTTGAGCCCGGGGATTTCACATTCAACTTAACAAACCACCTACGCGCGCTTTACGCCCAGTAATTCCGATTAACGCTTGCACCCTCTGTATTACCGCGGCTGCTGGCACAGAGTTAGCCGGTGCTTATTCTGTCGGTAACGTCAAAACAATCACGTATTAGGTAACTGCCCTTCCTCCCAACTTAAAGTGCTTTACAATCCGAAGACCTTCTTCACACACGCGGCATGGCTGGATCAGGCTTTCGCCCATTGTCCAATATTCCCCACTGCTGCCTCCCGTAGGAGTCTGGACCGTGTCTCAGTTCCAGTGTGACTGATCATCCTCTCAGACCAGTTACGGATCGTCGCCTTGGTGAGCCATTACCTCACCAACTAGCTAATCCGACCTAGGCTCATCTGATAGCGCAAGGCCCGAAGGTCCCCTGCTTTCTCCCGTAGGACGTATGCGGTATTAGCGTCCGTTTCCGAGCGTTATCCCCCACTACCAGGCAGATTCCTAGGCATTACTCACCCGTCCGCCGCTCGCCACCAGGTACAAGTACCCGTGCTGCCGCTCGACTTGCATGTGTTAGGCCTGCCGCCAGCGTTCAATCTGAGCCATGATCAAACTCTTCAGTTCAAACATCTAACTGGGTTTTGAGAAAACCCTAAACTTGGCTCAGCAATCGTTGGTTACATCTTTGATTTCTCGCGGAGTAACTTGGGTTGCTGATAATCTGTTGACTTCAGTCTGACACCACAAGCACCCACACGAATTGCTTGATTCAGTTGTTAAAGAGCGGCGGTTAAGATCTTTCGTCTCAACCGAGGCGCGCATTCTACAGCGTCCTCTGTATCTGTCAAGCGGTTATTTTAAGAAGTTTTCAAAGTTTCCTTTGCAACTTCAACCACTTGCGCTGCGATCAACTCTGGAGCTGCTCATCAGCGGGAGGCGAATTCTACAGCGTTACAACCGCGTGTCAAACTCTTTTTTCTCACCGCTGCCGATCAACCCAGACCCGACCTTCTTCCTCGCTGACTCTTCACTCCAAAACCTTGCAAACTATTGATCTACAAGGCTTTTTCGTTTCCGTCTGCGCCGGAAGTGGGGCGAATTATAGACACATCACAGAGGGCGTCAACCGTTAATTTCAAAAATCTTCAGCCTGCTTTGCGACTCCCCCGTAAACACGGGAGATCTTCTTTATAGACGATCTCCCTCCCACAGGATTTACAGGCTTGGAAAGGCAAATTGCGACGCTTCATGGCTCGCACGTTGCGGCCAGCGCTGGGTAATGGCCTTGCGACGGGTATAGAAGCGCACACCATCCGGACCGTAGGCATGCAGGTCGCCGAACAGGGAACGCTTCCAGCCACCAAAGCTGTGATAGGCCACCGGCACCGGCAGCGGGACGTTGACCCCGACCATCCCCACTTCAATCTCGTCGCAGAACAGACGCGCCGCTTCGCCATCGCGAGTAAAGATGCAGGTGCCGTTGCCGTATTCGTGATCGTTGATCAGTTGCATGGCCTGCTCAAGGCTGTCCACGCGCACGATGCACAGCACCGGCCCGAAAATCTCTTCTTTATAGATACGCATCTGTGGCGTTACGCGATCAAACAGGCAGCCGCCCATGAAGAAACCCTGTTCGTGTCCGGCAACCTGAAGATTGCGCCCGTCCACCACCAGGGTAGCGCCCGCCTGCACACCGTCTTCTATATAGCCGCCGACCTTGTCGCGATGCTGCCCGGTGACCAGTGGCCCCATGTCCAGCCCGCAGGTCGTGCCTGCACCGATCTTCAGGCTCTGGATTTGCGGAACCAGCTTGGCCACCAATGCATCAGCGATCTGATCGCCGACGCACACCGCGACCGAAATCGCCATGCAGCGCTCGCCGCAGGATCCGTAGGCTGCGCCCATCAAGGCACTCACGGCGTTGTCCAGATCGGCATCCGGCATCAGCACCGCATGATTCTTGGCACCACCGAGGGCCTGAACGCGCTTGCCACGCGCGGCGCCCTCCTTATAGATGTACTCGGCAATCGGCGTAGAACCGACGAAGCTCAGCGCCTTGACCTCCGGCGCTTCGATCAGCGCATCGACCGCGACCTTGTCACCGTGAACCACATTGAGCACACCCTTCGGCAGCCCGGCCTCATGCAGCAACTCGGCAATCAACAATGTGGAACTGGGATCGCGCTCCGAGGGCTTGAGGATGAAGCAGTTGCCGCACGCAATGGCCAGCGGGTACATCCACAGCGGCACCATCGCCGGGAAGTTGAACGGGGTAATACCGGCAACGATACCCAGCGGCTGAAAGTCAGACCACGCATCGATGTTCGGCCCGACGTTGCGGCTGTATTCCCCCTTGAGCACTTCAGGTGCAGCACACGCGTATTCGACATTTTCAATGCCGCGCTTCAGCTCGCCTGCCGCATCTTCCAGAGTCTTGCCGTGTTCTTCACTGATCAACTGGGCAATGCGTGCCTCGTTCTGCTCAAGCAGCTGCTTGAAACGGAACATCACCTGAGCACGCTTGGCAGGCGGCGTATTGCGCCATGCCGGAAAGGCGGCCTTGGCCGAGTCGATTGCTTTCTGGACTGTTTCGCGGTCTGCCAGCACTACGGTGTGGATAACCTGCCCGGTCGACGGGTTGAACACATTGGCGCTACGCCCCTCGTCAGAAACAAACTCGCCGTGGATCAAGTGCTGAATGCTGCTCATGGAAAACTCCGGATATAGGCATCGGGCGTGAGTCAGCTCACACCCGATGCGATAAGGGCATGTAGATAAGAAGAGAGCCCGCCAGCGCGGTCAGTCGATCAGGTTCAGGGTTTCGCCGACGGCATCGAACAATCGATCCAGATCCTGCGCCTGGCTGTTGAAGGTCGGTCCGAATTGCAGGGTGTCACCGCCGAAGCGTACATAGAAACCGGCTTTCCACAGTTTCATTCCCGCCTCAAAGGGCCGCACGATGGCATCGCCGTCACGCGGTGCGAGCTGGATGGCACCCGCCAGACCGTAATTGCGGATGTCGACCACGTTTTTCGCGCCCTTGATACCGTGCAGCGCACGTTCAAAATGCGGAGCGACTGCTGCAGCCTGCTGCACCAGATTCTCCCGTTGCAACAGTTCAAGCGCTGCCAGCCCGGCCGCACATGCTACGGGGTGAGCGGAATAGGTGTAGCCGTGAGGAAATTCGACGGCGTACTCCGGCGTCGGCTGATTAATGAACGTTTGATAGATCTCGCTGCTGGCGATTACTGCCCCCATGGGGATGGCGCCATTGGTGATCTGCTTGGCGATGCACATCAGGTCAGGCGTGACACCGAAACTGTCGGCGCCAAACATCGAGCCCGTACGACCGAAGCCGGTGATGACTTCATCGAAGATCAGCAGAATATTGTGCTGATCACAGATTTCCCGCAGGCGCTTGAGATAGCCTTGCGGCGGAACGATCACACCGGCCGAGCCCGCCATGGGCTCGACGATCACCGCAGCGATGTTCGACGCATCATGCAACTCGATCAGCTTGAGCATCTCGTCGGCCAGCGCGATACCGCCCGCCTCGGGCATGCCCTTGGAGTACGCATTGCTGGCCAGCAGGGTGTGCGGCAGGTGATCGACATCCATCAACTGCCCGAACATCTTGCGGTTGCCATTCACGCCACCCAGGCTGGTGCCTGCCACATTCACCCCGTGATAGCCGCGTGCCCGACCGATCATCTTGGTTTTGGTCGCCTGGCCTTTCAGCCGCCAGTAGGCGCGCACCATCTTCACGGCCGTATCCGCGCACTCGGAACCCGAGTTGGTATAGAAGACATGGTTGAGATTGCCCGGCGTCAGGTCGGTAATCTGTTCTGCCAGCTGGAACGACAGGGGATGCCCGAACTGAAAACCCGGTGAGTAATCCAGCACACCCAGTTGCCGGGACACGGCTTCCTGAATTTCCTTGCGAGTGTGCCCGGCCCCGCATGTCCAGAGACCGGAAAGCGCATCGTAGATCTTGCGCCCCTTGTCGTCTGTGAGATAGCTGCCATGCGCGGCCACCACCATGCGTGGATCGCGCTGGAAATTTCGATTCGCGGTGTAAGGCATCCAGTGAGCATCGAGCTTCAACTGACGGGTGACAGGCACATCGGACACTTCGAACATATTCATGGGAGCAAGCCTCGCAGGCGCTAAAACGAACGGTCATTGCAGCCAAGGTGCCACGCGGCTAAAGTTCATAAAACCCGCCTTTTACGATCTTTGGTTTGGTAATCACTAAACAATGAATATCCGTCGTTCCGATCCGGTGTCGCAGGTCAGTGATTTTGATATTCGCTTGCTGCGCCTGTTCAAAAGCGTGGTCGAGGCGGGTGGCTTTTCTGCGGCTGAAAGTGTGCTCGGCATTGGCCGATCAGCGATCAGCCAGCAAATGAGCGATCTGGAACAACGTCTCGGCCTGCGTCTGTGCCAGCGAGGACGAGCCGGCTTTTCACTGACCGACGAAGGGCGCGAGGTCTATCAGTCGTCGTTGCAACTGCTCAGCGCGCTGGAAAGTTTCAGGACCGAGGTCAACGGCCTGCACCAGAACCTGCGCGGCGAGCTGAACATCGGCCTGACCGACAATCTGGTCACCCTTCCCCACATGCGCATCACCCATGCACTGGCTCGGCTGAAAGAGCGCGGGCCGGGCGTGCACATCAACATCCGCATGATCGCCCCCGCCGAAGTCGAGCGCGGTGTACTTGATGGCGGCCTGCATGTCGGTGTCGTACCGCAGGCCAGTGCATTGCCGGGGCTTGAGTATCATTCTTTGTACAGCGAGCGTTCGCTGCTCTACTGCGCGGTCGGGCATCCGCTCTTTTACGCCGACAATGCCACGCTGGATGACACACGCCTCGCGCAACAGGAGGCCATTGCTCCGACCTTTCGCCTGCCCGGCGATGTTCAGGACCATTACCAGGCACTGACCTGCACGGCCAGCGCGTCGGACCGGGAAGGTATCGCCTTCCTGATTCTGACCGGTCGCTACATAGGCTACCTGCCAGATCATTACGCCAACGCCTGGGTGCAGGAAGGCAGGCTGCGCGCATTGAAACCGGATTCGAAGTTTTACGACCTCAATCTGGTGACCGTCACCCGCAAAGGCCGGCGCCCTCATTTGGTGCTGGAGAGCTTTCTGGAAACACTTGCCGCTACCCGATGACACATTTCTACCAGGCATTTTTCTGGTTCGCCGATGCCGCAGAACGCGTCGAAAGTGCTATCAGGCTGATATTCATTGAAATAGTTGGCTTCAAATAGAAATAACCTGAGCAACTGGACAGTTTTTTGCAGTACTCCCGGACAACGACACGCCAGCACATGGCATTTCCCAGTCCGAGACCTCGCCATGCAGCCCGAAACACTCGACAACGATGACCTGATCTATGGCCTGAACGATCGCCCCAAACCCTGGACGGCCATATTGGCTGCGTTCCAGCATGTTCTCGCCAGCTTCGTCGGGATCATCACTCCGCCCCTGATCATCGGCTCGACCCTCGGCCTGACCCAATACATGCCGTACCTGATCAGCATGGCCCTGATGGTCTCGGGCACCGGCACTTTCATCCAGGCACGCCGTCCGTTCGGTATCGGCGCGGGCATGATCTGTCTGCAAGGCACCAGCTTCGCATTCCTGGGCGCCGTGTTGTCCGCAGGCTTTCTGGTCAAGCAGCGCGGCGGCACCCCGGAGGACATCATGGCGATGATCTTCGGCGTGTGCTTTTTCGGTGCGCTGGTGCAGATCGCGCTGAGTCGCTGCATCAGTCAGTTGCGACGGGTCATCACGCCGCTGGTGACCGGTATTGTCATCACGCTGATTGGCGTGAGCCTGATCAAGGTGGGCGTGACAGACCTGGGCGGCGGCTTCAATGCGCCGGACTTCGGCGCCCCCGTGAATCTGGCGCTGGGCGCGCTGGTTCTGGCCGTGATCATTGTGCTTAATCGGTCGAATACGCCCTGGGTACGTTTGTCAGCCATCATCATTGGCCTGGCGGTCGGCAGCCTGGCCGCCTGGTTCAGCGGCAAGCTGGTGCCGCAGCCCCTTCACGACCTGCCCTTGATCAGCGTACCGGTGCCCTTCCGCTTCGGCTTCAATTTCGACTGGAGCGCTTTCCTGCCTGTCGCGCTGATTTATCTGATCAGCAGCATCGAAACGGTCGGCGACCTGACGGCCAACTGCATGCTCGCACGCCAGCCAATCAGCGGCCCGGGCTACCTGGCACGCCTCAAGGGCGGTGTGCTTGGCGACGGCGTGAGCTGCATGATCGCCGCGACCTTCAGCGCATTTCCCAATACCACCTTTGCGCAAAACAACGGCGTGATCCAGTTGACCGGCGTTGCCAGTCGCTACGTCGGGCTGTACATCGGCGCGGTGCTGTTCGTGCTCGGCCTGTTTCCGCACATCGGCGCCATCGTCCAGCAGATCCCCAAGCCGGTGCTCGGCGGCGCGACGCTGGTCATGTTCGGCAGCGTCGCAGCCGCCGGCGTGCGCATTCTGGCCCAGTCGCCGCTGGACCGGCGCAGCATGCTGATCATCGCGACGTCATTGGGTGTCGGTCTGGGCATTGCGGCGCAACCTGCGCTGCTTCATCAGTTGCCGAAACTGGTGCAGAACCTGTTCGATTCGGCCATCACCAGCGGCGGTATCACGGCCATCGTCATGTGCCTGCTGATTCCGGAAGGCAAAGTCGCCGCCGTTCAGACCGACGACCTGGCGGAACCCAAACCGGTGGAGCAACCACGATAACCTTGCATGCCGCGCCCGCACCGACGCTTGCGAGATGCTCGCCGGTGCGCTATCTGTTCATCCGTCGCGCCCTACGACCTGTCCGGAATTGCCCATGACCCTTGAAGTCCCCGCACACAGCGCTCACGTCACCAAGCCTGCAAGCCGTATTCGTCAGAAGAACGAAGAAGCGATCATCCAGGCAGCCGAAGATGAATTTGCCCGCCACGGTTTCAAGGGCACCAGCATGAACACCATCGCGATCAAGGCCGGGCTGCCAAAAGCCAATCTGCATTACTACTTCACCAACAAACTCGGCCTGTATGTCGCGGTGCTCAGCAACATCATCGATTTGTGGGACAGCACCTTCAACCACCTCAGCGTTGACGACGATCCGGCAGAGGCGCTGGCCCGCTATATTCGCGCCAAGATGGAGTTCTCGCGCCGCCAGCCACAGGCTTCGCGGATCTTCGCCATGGAGATCATCAGCGGCGGCGAATGCATGAGCGAGTATTTCAGCCAGGATTACCGCCTGTGGTTCCAGGGCCGCGCCGCGGTCTTTCAGGCATGGATAGACGCCGGCAAGATGGACCCGGTCGACCCTGTGCACCTGATCTTCCTGCTATGGGGCAGCACCCAGCACTATGCCGACTTCGCCTCGCAGATCTGTCGCGTTACCGGTCGCTCCCGACTGACGCGTCAGGACATGGATCAGGCCAGCAACAATCTCATTCGAATCATCCTCAAAGGTTGTGGGCTCACACCGCCAGCCTTGTAGAATCGTCGCCTTGACGTCAGTTGGACACACGCATGCCTTTTACCCTGATCGGCCCTTGCGAATTTCGTGAAGAAATCCGCAAGAGCCGCTTCATCACCCTCGCCGCTCCTATCGCCAGCCCGGCCGACGCACAGGCATTCATCGAGCAACACAGTGACCTGAACGCCACTCACAACTGCTGGGCCTGGAAGCTCGGTGGCCAGTACCGCAGTAACGATGACGGGGAACCGGGCGGTACCGCAGGCAGGCCGATTCTGGCCGCCATCGAAGCGCAGGAGTTCGACCAGGTCGTGGTGCTGGTGATCCGCTGGTACGGCGGCATTCAACTGGGGACCGGCGGCCTGGCCCGCGCCTATGGCGGCGGTGCCAACAAATGTCTGCAGCAGGCTACGCGTGTGCCGCTGATCCAGCGCGCGTCGTTCCACCTTGAATGCAGTTTCAGTGAGTTGGCGCTGGTCAAGCTGCGTCTCGGCGAATTGAACGGTCTGGTGGAAAGCGAAAACTTCATGGCCAACGGTGTACAGATATCCATCGCCATCGGCCCAGAGCACACCGACACCCTGCAGCGCCAACTGGCTGACCTGAGTCGCGGCAGAATCCTTCTGCACGCAGCGCCGGAGCAATAGCCAGAGCTTCTGCGCCACACACTACAATTGCCCACATCTACTGTGCATCCGGCTGTGGATAAGCTGAGCACACTCTATCGCGGGCCTTGCCAGGCTTGCGTTTCAGGCAAATGATCGTTTTTTAAGCAATTGCCGGACGTGGATCCATAAAGAGTGCAAAAACAGCCTGTTAGCGCTTCTTAGTGCCTTTGGATGTTAGCGGCCGCCGCATTATTCTCACTCGACCCGCTTGCGCACAGTATCTGTGGACGAACCTGTGGATAACAGGTGCAAGGGTCGCGCATTGGTTCAGCGCACCGCCCTCCACGTCCGCTGTACATTTTTTGTTCAACTCCAAGGGCCACATTGGCCCGTACCCGGCCGGCATGCCCCGAACTGGTGCTGAAACCAGTGCGCTCGATCAACCAAGGCCGGTGACAGGGCCGGAAACTCTGTGCCCGGCCTTGATTCAGCGCCCGGGACTCTAATCCTGACTCCTTGGCCAGGATTTTGCTTTATCCACACGCGACCCACTTCTGTCTCAGAGCCTTTCATGTCAAACCACGCGATACCTGCGCGCCTGCAACTGCGCCACATCACCAAACGGTATCCCGGCTGTCTGGCCAACGACGCTGTCGACCTGACGATTCAGCCCGGAGAGATTCACGCCCTGCTGGGTGAAAACGGTGCGGGCAAAAGCACGCTGATGAAGATCATCTACGGCGTGACGCAGCCCGACGCCGGGAAGATCATCTGGCAAGGCCAGGCGCAGACCATGCGCAATCCGGCGCAGGCCAGAAGCCTGGGCATCGGCATGGTGTTCCAGCATTTTTCGCTGTTCGAAACCCTCAGCGTCGCGCAAAACATCGCGCTGGCGATGGGCGCAGCGGCAGGCACGCCCAAACAGCTCGAACCGCGCATTCGCGAGGTCTCGCAACGCTACGGCATGGCGGTGGAGCCCCAGCGGCTGGTCCATAGCCTGTCGATTGGCGAGCGGCAGAAAGTCGAAATCATTCGCTGCCTGATGCAGGACATCCGCCTGTTGATCCTCGACGAACCCACGTCGGTGTTGACGCCCCAGGAAGCCGAGGAGCTGTTCGTGACCCTGCGGCATCTGGCTCGAGAAGGCTGCAGCATTCTGTTTATCAGTCACAAACTGGGCGAGGTGCGTGCGCTGTGTCACAGCGCAACCGTGCTGCGCAACGGCAAGGTCTCCGGGCACTGCATTCCCGCTGAATGCTCCGATCTGGAACTGGCGCGCTTGATGGTCGGTGATGCCGAAGGGCTGACCGCACAGTATGAGAAAGTCAGCGGCAGTACCGCCTTTTTGCGTATCGACAAACTGTCCTGGCACAACCCGGACCCGTTCGGTTGCTCGCTCAAAGACCTCAGCCTGGAAGTACGCAGCGGCGAAATCGTCGGTATCGCGGGTGTGGCGGGTAATGGTCAGGATGAGTTGCTGGCACTGCTCAGCGGTGAACAGGCCTTGCCCAACGCCCAGGCGGCGACCCTGCGTTTCGAGAATGCCCCGGTCGGCAACCTGCGCCCCGATGCGCGCCGCAAGCGTGGCCTGGCATTCGTCCCGGCCGAGCGCCTGGGGCATGGCGCTGTGCCGGAACTCAGTCTTGCCGACAACGCGCTGCTTACCGCCTTCCAGCAAGGGCTGGTGAGCAACGGTCTGATCCAGCGCAGCAAGGTGCGCGCACTGGCTGACGAAATCATTCGGCGCTTTGCGGTCAAGACGCCGGATGCACAAGCCCCGGCACGCAGTCTGTCGGGCGGTAACCTGCAGAAATTCATTCTCGGTCGGGAAATCCTGCAAAAGCCGAAACTGCTGATTGCCGCGCACCCCACCTGGGGCGTGGATGTCGGCGCTGCGGCGGCGATCCATCGCGCGCTGATTGCCTTGCGCGACGCGGGGGCCGCCATTCTGGTGATCTCCGAAGACCTGGACGAGTTGTTCCAGATCAGCGACCGACTCGCCGCCCTGAGCGGCGGTCAGCTTTCCGACCTGATCCCCACTGAACAGACCAGCACCGTGCAAATCGGCGGCTGGATGGCAGGTCAGTTCGATCATTCTCACAGCCAGGCCCATACGGCGGGTTAACGGAGCAAAAGATGCTGCTTTCTCTGGAACCGCGCGGCCAGCAATCGCGCGCGATGTTGTGGTGCTCCCCTTTACTGGCTGCGGTGCTGACCCTGGTCTGCGGTTCGCTGCTGTTCATCGGCCTGGGCCTGAACCCCTGGGTGACGCTGCACACCTTGCTGATCGCGCCGGTCAGCGACTGGTATGGCCTGTCGGAGTTGATGGTCAAGACCCTGCCGATTCTGCTCTGCGCGCTGGGTCTGGCGGTCGCCTATCAGGCGCGTATCTGGAACATCGGTGCGGAAGGCCAGTTGCTGCTCGGCGCATTGGCGGGCAGTGCCGTGGCGGTGAACATCATCGACATGGAAAGCCGTTGGGCGCTGGTCATAGTGCTGCTGGCCGGCACCCTTGCCGGCGCTGCCTGGGCGGGAGTGACCGCCTGGCTGCGCACGCACTTCAACGCCAATGAAATCCTCACCAGCATCATGCTCAATTACATCGCCCTCAACTTGCTGCTGTATTTCGTCCATGGGCCGCTCAAGGACCCGGCCGGCATGAACTTCCCGGAGTCAGCGACCTTCGGCGACGCCAGCCGCCTGCCGCTGTTGATGGAGGATGGCCGCGCGCACATCGGCGTGTACTTTGCCCTGTTCGCGCTGGTCGCGGTCTGGGTGTTGCTGCAACGCAGCTTTGTCGGCTTCCAGATCAAGGTGCTGGGCCTGGACAAGCGAGCGGCTGGCTTCGTCGGCTTTCGCGAAAAACGCCTGGTGTGGCTGGTGCTGTTGATCAGTGGCGCACTTGCCGGGCTGGCGGGCGTGTCGGAAGTGGCAGGGCCGATTGGCCAACTGGTGCCGCAGGTCTCGCCAGGTTATGGCTATGCCGCGATCACCGTGGCCTTTCTCGGCCGCCTCAACCCCATCGGCATTCTGTTCTCCAGCCTGCTGATCGCCCTGCTGTATCTGGGTGGGGAAAGTGCGCAAATGACCTTGAACCTGCCGTTGGCAATCACGCAACTGTTTCAGGGGATGATGCTGTTTTTCCTGCTCGCCTGCGATGTGCTGATTCTCTACCGCCCACGTCTGAAACTGCACTGGGCCAAGCGCCAGATGACACCCGTCACAGGAGCCGCATGATGGATATCGACCTGCTGAGCAATATTTTCTACGCCATGGTCCGTTGCGGAACCCCCTTGCTGCTGGTGGCGCTGGGCGAGCTGATCTGTGAAAAAAGCGGCGTCATCAACCTCGGTCAGGAAGGCATGATGCTGTTTGGCGCAGTGATCGGTTTCATCGTCGCCCTGAACACCGGCAACCTCTGGCTGGGTGTGCTGCTGGCGATGCTCGCAGGCATGCTGCTCTCGGCACTGTTTGCCCTGGTGGCGCTGGTGTTCAACGCCAATCAGGTCGCGACCGGGCTGGCGCTGACCATCTTCGGCGTCGGCCTTTCCAGCTTCGTCGGGGCCGCCTGGGTCGGCAAACCGTTGAGCGGTTTCGAACCGGTCGCCATCCCGTTGCTTAGCAACATTCCACTGATCGGCCGCATGCTGTTTGCCCAGGACCTGCTGGTCTACCTGTCTTTCGCCTTGTTCGCGCTGGTCGCCTGGGCACTGCTGAAAAGCCGCGTCGGGCTGATCATCCAGGCCGTCGGCGAAAACCCTGATGCCGCCAGCGCCATGGGCTTGCCGGTGCTGCGCGTGCGCACCCTCGCAGTGCTGTTCGGCGGCGCAATGGCCGGGCTGGCCGGGGCTTATCTGTCACTGGCCTACACGCCGATGTGGGCAGAAAACATGAGCGCCGGACGTGGCTGGATTGCCCTGGCGCTGGTGGTTTTCTCCAGCTGGCGCGTGTGGCGCCTGCTGCTCGGTGCCTACCTGTTCGGTCTGGCCAGCATTCTGCACCTGGTCGCGCAGGGCATCGGCCTGGCCATCCCGTCCAACCTGCTGGCGATGCTGCCTTATGTGGCAACCATCATCGTCCTCGTTCTGCTCTCCCGCGATGCTTTGCGCACCCGGCTGTATGCGCCGGTATCGCTGGGCCAGCCCTGGCGGGCGGGGCATTAAGGAGCTAGCGGCGCAGATGGTTGACGCAGAGCGTCACGACGACATTCCCACGCTGGAGCGTGAGGAACGATAATCCTGAAACTATCAGGCATGCCGTTCCAGTGATTCTCCTGAACGTTTTCGGCTCACCAAGATTCCAACAGGTCATGGGCAGGAGTACGCTGCAAGGTCGAAACTTTCGAGAGGCCTTGCTGGCACTGCCATGGAGTCTGTCTCTCAATCTGCCAAGGAATCATTCATGACCACTACCAAAAAAACCGCCCTCATCATCGGCGCCTCTCGCGGTCTGGGGCTTGGGCTGGTTCAGCGCTTGACCGAACAGGGCTGGCAAGTCACCGCCACCGTACGTGATCCGCAAAATGCCGAAAACCTGAAAGCAGTCGAGGGCGTGCGCATCGAAGCTGTGGATCTGGACGAAACGGCTTCGCTTGAAGTGCTGGTCCAGAAACTGCGCGGTGAGGTGTTCGACGTGCTGTTCGTCAACGCCGGCATCAGCGGCGCGGCACACCAGAGCGCTGCGAAGTCGACCGCTGCCGAGCTCGGGCAGTTGTTCCTGACCAACGCTGTGGCGCCGATTCGTCTGGCCGAGCGCTTCGTCGATCAAATTCGTCCCGGCACGGGCGTCCTGGCGTTCATGAGTTCGTGGCTGGGCAGCGTCACTTGCCCGGATGGCGCAAACCTTGCGCTGTACAAGGCCAGCAAGGCTGCGCTCAACTCGATGACCAATACCTTTGTCACCGAGCTGGGTGAGAACCGTCCCACCGTGCTATCGATGCATCCGGGCTGGGTCAAGACCGACATGGGCGGCGAAAATGCCGCCATCGACGTGATGACCAGCACCACCGGGCTGGTCGAACAGCTCAATGCCTACGCCGGCAAAGGCGGCCATCACTTCATCGATTACCAGGGCAAGACGATTGCCTGGTAACCGGTCGCTCGA
Organism: Pseudomonas sp. PvP027; assembly: GCF_017833005.1. NCBI lineage: Bacteria > Pseudomonadati > Pseudomonadota > Gammaproteobacteria > Pseudomonadales > Pseudomonadaceae > Pseudomonas > Pseudomonas sp. PvP027. The sequence continues at coordinate 2,547,140 of NZ_JAFIBK010000001.1, forward strand.
CTAAAATCGCCGTCCTCCGCCGGGGCGTATCTGCCCCCGGCGACCCTGGATCAGCAGACAGGGCAACACTGAGCTGGCTAACCTGAACCTGTCTTTCAGAGGAGCCGGCCCATGCCCGCGATCCGTATCTGGTTGAAAAATCCCCTTGCCGTGTTTACTGCCAATGACCTGGACGCCCGTGGCGGTCTGGTGATCGAAGGTGGCGTCATCACTGAAGTGCTGGCCGCCGGGCAGCTCCCGTCGACACCCTGCACCCAGACATTCGATGCCCGCGAGCATGTGCTGCTGCCGGGGCTGATCAACACACACCATCACTTCTATCAAACCCTCACGCGGGCCTGGGCGCCGGTGGTCAATCAGCCGTTGTTCCCCTGGCTGAAAACCCTGTACCCGGTATGGGCGCGCCTGACGCCGGAGAAGCTCGCAGTCGCCAGCAAGGTGGCGCTGGCCGAGTTGTTGCTGTCCGGGTGCACGACCGCTGCCGATCATCACTATCTGTTTCCCGATGGGCTGGAACACGCTATCGATGTACAGGTGCAGAGCGTTCGGGAACTGGGCATGCGCGCGATGCTGACACGTGGCTCGATGAGCCTGGGCGAAGCGGATGGAGGCTTGCCGCCGCAGCAAACCGTGCAGCAGGGTGAGGTGATTCTGGCCGACAGCCAGCGTTTGATCGAGACCTACCATCAACGTGGCGACGGCGCGCAGATTCAGATCGCCCTGGCGCCCTGCTCACCCTTCTCGGTCACCCCGCAGATCATGGCCGAGAGCGCAGCCATGGCGGAAAAACTCGACGTGCGCCTGCACACGCACCTGGCCGAAACCCTCGACGAAGAAGACTTCTGCCTGCAACGCTTCGGCCTGCGCACCGTGGATTATCTGGACAGCGTCGGCTGGCTGGGCCCGCGCACCTGGCTGGCCCATGGCATCCATTTCAACCCCGACGAAATCGCCCGTCTCGGCGCAGCAGGTACGGGCGTCTGTCACTGCCCAAGCTCGAACATGCGCCTGGCCTCCGGCATCTGCCCGACCCTGGACCTGCTCGCGGCGGGCGCGCCGTTAGGGCTTGGGGTCGATGGTTCGGCGTCCAACGACGCATCGAACATGATTCTGGAAACCCGCCAGGCGCTTTACCTGCAACGTCTGCGCTACGGCGCCGAAAAAATCACCCCGCAGCTGGTGCTGGGCTGGGCCACCAAGGGGTCGGCGCAATTGCTGGGACGCACTGACCTCGGTGAACTGGCGGTGGGCAAACAGGCTGATCTGGCGTTGTTCAAGCTGGACGAACTGCGCTTTTCCGGCAGCCATGACCCGCTGTCAGCCCTGCTGCTGTGCGGCGCAGACCGTGCCGACCGGGTAATGATTGCAGGGCATTGGCGAGTGATCGACGGCCAGGTCGAAGGGCTGGACATCAAGCAACTGATTGCCGATCACCGCCAGGCTGCTCGGGAATTGATTCAGGGCTGAACGTGCGCAACGATACTCTCGACTATCGTGCGACGCTCCGCGTCGGCATGCCGTTCAGGACGCTCTGCGTCCTCTCGCTACGCCGAACGTGAGGACGATAGGCAATGAGCCTTAAAGCCCCAGACACGAGAGCATGATGAACGTCGCGAACAGCACGAAGTGGGTCATGCCTTCGATGGCGTTGGTTTCACCGTCGTTGAGGTTGATCGCGGACACCAGCAGGGTGATTAAGATCATCACGGTCTGCACCGGAGTCATGGCCATCTGGAAAGGCTGGCCACTGTAAAGCGCCATAGCTTCCATCACCGGAACCGTGAGGATCACGGTCGACAGCGAAGCGCCCAGAGCGATGTTGACCACCGACTGCATGCGGTTGGCCAGCGCGGCACGCAGGGCCGTGAGGATCTCGGGCGCGGCGGAGATGGCGGCTACCAGGATGGCGGTCATCACCGGCGGTGCACCGGTGCCTTCCAGTCCCAGGTCAACCGTCTTCGACATCACTTCGGCCAGCGCACCGATCACCACCACGCCGACAACCAGTGTGGCAATTGAGCGGGTCAGATTGACCGGCTCTGCATGTTCTTCAGCCGGACTGGAGCCCTGGCCCTGGCGTTTCTTCTTTTCCGGGTAGCTGTAGCTGAAAAAGTAACTGTGCGGCCCGACCTGCATGCGCAGGAACAGGGTGTAGAGCAGGATCATCGCGCCGATGGTGAACGCCGAATAGAGCTTCCAGTCACCTTTGGGAATGAACTCGGGTACGACCATCGAGACACCCATCGCGGTGAGGATCATCACGCTGTAGGTGCGCGCCGAATCGTCGTTGTACGACTGCTCGCCGTGCTTGATACCGCCCATCAGCGCCGCAAGACCGAGGATGCCGTTGATGTCGAGCATCACCGCCGAATAAATCGTGTCCCGCACCAGCGTCGGCGACGGCTCGTTGCTCATCATGATCGCCAGGATCACCACTTCGACCGTCACCGCCGACAGCGTGAGGATCATCGTGCCGTAAGGATCGCCGACCTTTTCCGCCAGCATCTCGGCGTGATGCGCAACGCGCATCGAGGCGCAGACGATGAAGGCGACCAGCGCCAGCCCCGACACCAGCGCAACGACCTGACCATTGCCTACCAGCACGTGCTCCAGTGGATAAGCGACGAACATGGCAATGATTGCCAGCAACAGAAACTTTTCTTGCTTGAGCAATGCGCCCATTTTTATTCCCCAAACCTTGCGACATCGCCGCGGATGTACATGAAGGTGGCCAACAGTGAAGGCTGTCAGAGTAGCGTGTGTGACAAAAGGTTTCATAAAATAGCCCGAATGAGAACGGCACTCACGCGTAAATGACTTTTGATCCCGTCGCCGCGATGTGAAATAGTGCCCGCCGTTTTCTTCGCGGCCTTCAGGGCGCGCCTGTTTTTCATGATTCCGCTTTGTTAGAAAGGACCTTTGCCATGCGTGCTTTTCGACTTCCGCATCTGCTGGCTTGCGGCCTGCTGACCCTGATCGCGAGCCTCGCCCAGGCCGCGCCTATCGACATCGATGACGGCCAACACAAAGTCCACCTGCCTGATACTCCCAAGCGTGTGGTGGTGCTGGAGTTTTCGTTTCTCGACGGGCTGGCATCGGTGGGCGTGACACCCGTCGGCGCGGCGGACGATGGCGATGCCAACCGCGTGCTGCCCAAGGTGCGCAAGGCCGTCGGTGAATGGCAGTCGGTGGGCCTGCGTTCGCAACCCAATATAGAAGTGATCGCGCGGCTCAAGCCGGACCTGATCATTGCCGACCTCGGTCGCCATCAGGCGCTGTACAACGACCTGGCCAGCCTGGCGCCGACGCTGATGCTGCCGTCACGCGGCGAGGATTATCAGGGCAGCCTGAAGTCTGCCGAACTGATCGGCGTCGCGCTGGGCAAGGGGCCGCAGATGCAGGCGCGCATCGCAGAAAACCGGCAGCACCTGAAGACTGTCGCCGAGCAGATTCCGGCCAACACCAACGTGCTGTTCGGCGTCGCCCGCGAAGACAGCTTCTCGGTCCATGGCCCGCACTCTTATGCAGGCAGCGTACTGCAGGCGATAGGTCTGAAAGTCCCGGAAGTACGCAAAAACGCCGCGCCCACCGAACTCGTCAGCCTTGAGCAACTGCTGGCTCTGGATCCCGGCTGGTTGCTGGTCGGCCATTATCGCCGTCCGAGCATTGTCGACAGCTGGAGCAAGCAGCCGCTGTGGCAGGTGCTGGGCGCTGTGCGTAACAAGCAGGTGGCCGAAGTGGATGGCGACAGCTGGGCGCGCAATCGCGGGATCATGGCCTCCGAGCAGATCGCCGACGATGCGCTTGCCGTGCTCAAGGGCGGCAAGGCCGTGCTGAACCCGTAAATGCGCCGCTGGCTGATGGCGGGCGTGATCATCGCGGCCTGCCTGGGACTGTTCTGGGTGTCGCTGTTCGCCCTGTCGTCGTTCAGCATTCGGCAGGTGGATGCCTGGAACGGACTGATCACGCAGGGCCGCGAGGGCGGCAATATCGCTTACATCGTCGCGCAACTGCGCGTGCCACGCGCCTTGTGCGCGGCACTGGTCGGTGCCTGCCTGGGCGTGGCTGGCGCGCTGATGCAGGGCATCACCCGCAACCGTCTGGCCTCCCCGTCATTGTTTGGCGTTACCGCAGGCGCAGCCTTGGGGCTGGCGCTGTTTTCCACCGGCCTGGTCGCTCTGCCCTTCCCCGGTGGCGCCCTGCTGATGACCTGCCTCGGCGGTGCGCTGGCGTGGATCACCGTGTTCAGTCTCGGCGGTGCATGGTCACCCGCCACGGCTCAAGGCCGGCTGGTGCTGGCAGGCGTTGCCGTCGCAGCACTGTGCGCTGCATTGACCCGCCTCACAGTCATTCTCGTCGAGGCCCAGGCGCAAAGTGTCCTCAACTGGCTGGCAGGGTCACTGGCCAATGTCGGTGCCGCGCAGTTGCAACTGCTCTGGCCCTGCACGCTGATCGGCGTGGTGCTGGCGATGGCCTGTGCACCGCGCCTGAACCTGATCAACCTCGGCGAAGACGCCGCGCGTTCGCTGGGCGTGCGTATCGGGGCGTTACGCCTGCTGGTATTCGTGGTCAGCCTGCTGCTGGTCGGCGCCAGTGTCTGTGCGGTCGGACCGATCGGGTTTGTCGGCCTGATCGCGCCGAACATCGCTCGCCAGTGGCTGGGCAATGACTACCGCTGGCTGATCCCGATCAGCGCCGGCCTGGGCGCGGCCATCGTGCTGGCCTCGGACCTGATCAGCCGCGCTGTGGCCTTCCCCGTGGAAACACCGGCCGGCGTGGTGACGGCACTGATCGGCGCGCCGTTCTTTCTGTTTCTGGCGAGGCGTGCGCTATGACCCACCCTCGCTCGAGGTTGTTGCTGCTGATGACCCTGCTGGCACTCGCCCTGCTGCTGAGCCTCAGCGCCGGCACCGTGTGGCTGACACCCGGCGCCGTGCTCGATCACCTGATCGCCCATGACAGCAAGGACTTCGAGGTCTGGAATCATCGCCTGCCACGCGGCCTGATCGCGATCATGACCGGCTGCGCGTTCGGCCTGGCTGGCGCCATCGTGCAAGGCGTGATTCGCAACCCGCTGGCCTCGCCGGAAATCCTCGGCGTCACTCAGGGTGCCGGGCTGGCGCTGACCATAGCGATTATCGGCCTGCCGCAGTTACCGGTGTCCGCGCTGCCGTTTGTGGCGTGTCTGGGCGGCGCGGCGGGTGCGCTGCTGCTGGCGTTGTACAACACCGGCGTGCAGTTTTCCGGGGTGCGTTTCGCGCTGTCCGGGGTCGCGATTGCGGTGACGCTGTCGAGCATCACCGAATTCCTGATCCTGTCCAACCCGCTGGATATCAACACCGCCCTGCTGGCGCTGACCGGCAGTTTGTGGAGCCGCAACTGGCACCACGTTTTACTGGCTTTGCCGCTTCTGCTGCTGATCCCGCTCAGCCTGCTGCTGGCCAAACCGCTGAACCTGATCGGCCTGGGTGACGAGGCCGCGCAGAGCCTGGGTACCGGCCTCAAACGTACGCGCTGGCTGGCGATGGGCAGTGCCGTGCTGTTGACCAGCCTGGGGGTGGGCATTATCGGCCCGGTGAGCTTCGTCGGCCTGGTCGCACCACACATGGCCCGCCGTCTGGTCGGCGGTCATCATCAGTACCTGCTGCCCGCCTCGATGGTGCTGGGCGCGTTATTGCTGGTGCTCGCCGACACGCTGGGACGCACATTGATCGCCCCCAGCGAGATCCCTGCCGGGGTGCTCACGGCGGTGATCGGCGCTCCATACTTCCTCTGGCTGCTGGCCCGATTCAAAGGTTGATCCCATGACTGTTCTGAAGGCGCAGCAACTCGACATCGGCTACGGCGCAACGCGCATCGTGCAGGACCTGTCGTTCAGCCCGCCGCCTGCGCAGGTCACTGCGCTGATCGGTCCCAACGGTTGCGGCAAATCCACCCTGCTCAAGGCCTTCGCCCGGATTCTCACCCCGCAATCGGGCAGTCTCAGCCTGGATGGCACAGCCTACAATCAGCTGTCGGCCAACGAACTGGCGCGCAAGGTGGCCTTTCTGCCGCAAGTGCTGCCGATTCCCGAAGGCGTCAGCGTGCGCCAACTGGTGGCGTACGGCCGCAGTCCGCACAACAGCCTGTGGGGACGTCTGAGTGGAGCCGATCAGCACAGTGTCGATCAGGCCTTGCAACGCATGGAGCTGGACACACTGGCCGAGCGCCCGCTGTCCGATCTGTCCGGCGGGCAACGACAACGCGCCTGGCTGGCGATGATCCTTGCGCAGGACGCGGCCATCGTTTTGCTCGACGAGCCTACGACCTATCTGGATATCAGCCATCAGGTCGAACTGCTGGACCTGATGCGTGAACTCAGCGCCGAAGGCAAGACGGTGATTACCGTGCTGCACGACATCAATCAGGCCTGCCGCTACGCCGACCATCTGGCGGTCATGCAGGGTGGACGTCTGGTGACCTGCGGCGCGCCGGGCGATGTGCTGACGGCCGAGCTGGTCTGCCAGGTGTTCGATGTGCAAGTGCAGATCATGCGCGAACCCGTGGCTGGCACGCCGATGTGCATCGTCGAGCGCAGCACGCGCTGCACCAGTTAGCGGCGCAGCCCACCGCGCCTGCACCTTCGCGCTGCACTACGCGTTTCACACAAGTCTGTTTTGGATTCTGGCCGAAGGCCGTGGGAGCGAAAGGGTCGGCATATTCTCCGAAAATGCATAGCCTGAACGACCTCCTTCGCGGACAAGTCCGCTCCTACACACGCACTATTGCTACAGGGTGAAGCAAGCCAGCATCGTAAGTTGTCCTGTTGGTCAGTTATTTGCATTGTCGGGGTATGCACTCCAACAAGACCGCAAGGAGCTAAACCCGATGCACCTGACCAACCCACGTCGTCCCCTGAAAAAACTGCTGTGCGCCGTCGCCGCCGTTGTCGGCATCGGCTCCAGCCTGCTCGCCTCGGCAGCCGATCCGTTAAAAGTCGGATTCGTCTACATCGGCCCCATCGGCGACCACGGCTGGACCTATCAGCACGAGCAGGGCCGCCAGGCAATGGTCAAGGCGCTGGGTGACAAGGTCACCAGCAGCTACGTGGAAAACGTGCCGGAAGGCGCGGACGCCGAGCGGGTTATCCGCAACATGGCCAAGGGCGGTTATGACCTGATCTTCAGTACCTCGTTCGGCTACATGAACCCCACTCTGAAAGTCGCCAAGCAATTCCCCAAGGTGAAGTTCGAGCACGCGACCGGCTACAAGCAGGACAAGAACATGGGCACTTACCTGGCCCGCACCTATGAAGGTCGCTATGTAAGCGGTTACATCGCCGCGAAGATGACCAAGACCAAGAAGATCGGTTATGTCGCCTCGTTCCCGATTCCTGAAGTGCTGCGCGACATCGACGCCATCCAGCTGGCGCTGAACAAATACAACCCAGGCACCGAGATCAAAGTGGTGTGGGTCAACTCCTGGTTCGATCCGGGCAAGGAAGCCGATGCGGCCAACGCGCTGATCGATCAGGGCGTGGACGTGGTGTTCCAGCACACCGACAGCCCTGCGCCGATCCAGACCGCCGAGCGTCGCGGCGTGTATGCCGTCGGTTATGCGTCGGACATGGCCCACTTCGGACCGAAAGCGGTGCTGGCCTCCATCGTCAACAACTGGGGGCCGCACTACATCCAGGCCGCCGAAGGCGCCATCGCGGGCACCTGGAAACCACAGGATTACTGGGGCGGCCTGAAAGAAGGGACGGTCGAATTGCCGATCAGCGACGTGGTGCCTGCTGACGTGAAGGCCGAGGCGCAGAAGATCATCGCCAGCATCGAAAGCGGCGAATTCCACCCGTTCACCGGCCCGATCAAGGACCAGAACGGCACCGTGAAAATCGCTGACGGCGTGGTCGCGACCAATGCCGAGCTGGCATCGATGAACTACTACGTCGAAGGCATCAAGGCCGAACTGCCGAAGTAATCCGGCCGCCGACTGTATGACCATCGTGCCTGCTGCGCCAGGCACGATCATCGACACCCGACACTTCCCTTTCAGGACCGGTTAATGGACCAGCTTCCCGTCATCGACATTGCCCCGCTCTACGGCACGGACACTCAGGCCTGGCAGGATGTCGCCCGGCAAATCGACAGTGCCTGTCGGGAATGGGGCTTCTTTTACATCAAGGGCCACCCGATCAGTGCGCAACGCATCGAGCAGGTGCAATCGGCGGCAAGGGACTTCTTCGCCCGGCCGGCAGCTGAAAAGCTCCTGATCGATATCACCCAAAGCACGCATCATCGTGGCTACGGCGCCATCGCCACCGAACAACTGGACCCCAGCCTGCCCAGCGACCTCAAGGAAACCTTCGACATGGGCCTGCACCTGGATGCCCGTCATCCCGACGTACTGGCGGGCAAACCGCTGCGCGGGCCAAACCGGCATCCGGACATTCCCGGCTGGGAAACCCTGATGGAGCAACACTACCTGGACATGCAGGCGCTGGCTCAAACCCTGCTGCGCGCCATGACCCTGGCGCTGGGCATCGAGCGCGATTTCTTCGATCAGCGCTTCAAGGACCCGGTCAGCGTACTGCGCATGATTCATTACCCGCCGCGTGATACGGCGACCTCAGCCGAGCAACAAGGCGCAGGTGCGCATACCGATTACGGTTGCATCACCCTGCTGCATCAGGACACGGCGGGCGGCCTGCAGGTACGTGATGTGCGTGGCGAATGGATCGACGCGCCACCGCTTGACGGCACCTTCGTGGTCAATCTGGGCGACATGATGGCGCGCTGGAGCAACGATCGTTATCTGTCCACTCCGCATCGGGTCATCAGCCCGCTCGGGGTTGATCGCTATTCCATGCCGTTCTTCGCCGAACCGCATCCCGACACGCGCATCGAATGCCTGCCCGGCTGCCAGAGCGAAGGCCGGCCGGCCCGCTATCCGGTGACCACCTGCGCCGAATTTCTGCTGTCGCGCTTCGCGGATACCTACGCTTATCGTCGCGAACAGGAGGCAAGTTGAACGTTCGGTCAGGTTTTACCCTGCGCAGCGACGTGCATCTGTAGAATGCCCGGGATCTGCACCTGATGAGAAAAGAATATGTACGACTGGTTGAACGCCCTGCCCAAGGCAGAACTGCACTTGCACCTCGAAGGCTCGCTGGAACCCGAGTTGCTGTTCGCCCTGGCCGAGCGCAACAGGATTGCCCTGCCGTGGGATGACGTCGAAACCCTGCGCAAGGCGTATGCCTTCAACAACCTGCAGGAATTCCTCGACCTGTATTACCGGGGCGCAGACGTATTGCGCACCGAGCAGGACTTCTACGACCTGACCTGGGCTTACCTGCTGCGCTGCAAGGCACAGAACGTTATCCACACCGAACCGTTCTTCGATCCGCAAACCCACACCGACCGTGGCATCCCGTTCGAAGTGGTGCTGGCCGGGATTACCGGTGCGCTGAAAGACGGCAAGTCGAAGCTGGGTGTCGACAGCGGCCTGATCCTGAGCTTCCTGCGTCACCTGTCCCAGGAAGAAGCCGAAAAAACCCTCGATCAGGCGCTGCCGTTCCGTGATGCGTTCGTCGCCGTGGGCCTCGACAGTTCGGAGATGGGCCACCCGCCGAGCAAGTTTCAGCGTGTGTTCGATCGCGCGCGCGACGAGGGCTTCCTGACCGTGGCCCACGCCGGGGAAGAAGGTCCGCCGGAATACATCTGGGAAGCACTGGACCTGCTGAAGATCCAGCGCATCGACCACGGTGTTCGCGCCATCGAAGACGAGCGGCTGATGCAGCGCATCATCGACGAACAGATCCCGCTGACCGTCTGCCCGCTGTCCAACACCAAGCTTTGCGTGTTCGACGACATGGCCCAGCACAACATCCTCGACATGCTCGAGCGCGGCGTGAAGGTCACCGTCAACTCGGACGACCCGGCCTACTTCGGTGGCTACGTGACCGAGAACTTCCACGCGCTGTACACCCACCTGGGCATGACCGAAGACCAGGCCAAACGCCTGGCACAAAACAGCCTGGATGCACGACTGGTCAAGCCCTAGAGAGTGATTGAGCAGGCCACACCCATCGTTCTTCACGCTCCGCGTCGCAGAGGACGCAGAGCGTCCCGAACTGCATGCCAACGCGGAGCATTGGCACGATAGGGTTGGGACCGGCATGCCCATCGTTCCCCACGCTCCGTGTGGGAATGCCTTTCGCGACGCTCTGCGTCGCAAGAGGACGCGGAGCGTCCGGAACTGCATGCCAGCGCGGAGCATTGACACGATAGGGACAGACCGCAACTGCCGGTCCAGTCAGGCCGCCGCCGCGATCTTGCTGATTTCCCGCTGCCCACTGGATGAGACCTGCAAGGTGCTGGACTCTTCAGTGGTGCGCAGCCAGCCCATCTGAATGAAAAGCTGCAATAACCCCGCCCCCAGCGCGCCGCCCAGATGCGGGTTGCGATCGTTCCATTTCGGACAGACACAGACCGTTTCCCGCTTGCGTTGCGCCAGTGCGGGTATGTAGATGCCGCGTTCGGCAAATCTGGCCACCCCCTTGCTCGTGACCTCGACGCGCTTCTCCTGTTGTTCTATCCAGCCGGCTTCCAGCAGGCGCTGATAAAGCTCGGCAGCCATTTCGCCACCCAAATGATCGGAGCAGATTCTCGCGCGGCGCAGCGGCAAGGGCGGCGTAGGCTGGGCAAAGCGACGATTGATCTGTTCAGCACTGGCCAGCGAGGCACTGGCCAGCGCCTCGACCGCCGCCCCCACTTCCGGCGCTGCAAGGCGAAAGAAGCGCTTGCGGCCGCGGACCTCCTGTTTCAACAGCCCCCCACTGGTCAGCCGCGCCAGATGAGCGCCAGCAGAGGAAGTCGAGAGTCCCGCCAGGATTGCCAATTCATCGGCAGGGCGAGCAGTACCATCCATCAGTGCCCAGATCATTACGCTGCGCTTGGGGTCGGCCAGCAAGGTTGCGATCTGGCTGATGCAAGGTCCGTATTCCATGTGTTCACTCCCTGTTGAAACATTCATCTATGGTGATGACTGGGTGAAAGCAATCACGCCTCGGTAGAGTTGAACGTGGCTCTTATATGTAATGACAAGTATAAACTCTATGCCCTGCGCCCCCGTTGGGTGAAAAACGCCTCTTACAAACTGCGGGCGCACCACGACGCAAAAAATCGCCCAACTGTGGCGCGTTCACTGAACACCAAGTTTTTCCCGCGACTACGCCGCAACCCCTCTATCCAAGGGGTTTGCAGCGACACTTCAAAAGGGGATTAAAAAGACAAGCGTAATGGCTATGACAAAAATGCCAAATCCACTCAACAACAGTCAGTTTCAACTTTGTTTCGGCAGCCAAACTTCGCGCTATTGAAATACATTAGAAAATTATATTTTCCGACACGTCCGAAGGCCATTTCCTACCGGGACGCGGCGATTAAAACAAGTTTGCGGACGACAGGCCTACAGCGTGTTGCTTACACCGTGACCTGAGCATTTCCAGTAACAGAATGACAGGCTTGCTGAGTTGCGCCCGATGCGCGCACAACAGGTTCAATGGCGCACGCTCCCCGATCAGGTCAGGCATCAACACTTTCAGATGCCCGGCCCGCACATCTGCGGCCACGTCCAGCCAGGACTTGTACGCCACACCTTCGCCCGCAATCGCCCAGCGACGCACCACGTCGGCATCGTCGCTGAACCGGTTGCCGCTGACCGTCAGACTGATTTCGCGCTTGCCGTCGTTCAGCGTCCAGCGGTCATGAATGCGATCGCCGAGCATGAACAGCAGGCAATTATGCTGCGCCAGTTGCTCGACCTGATGTGGTTCGCCATGACGCTGCAGGTAACTCGGCGCCGCACACAATACCCGTCGGTTGTCAGGCAACACCGGGAGTGCGACCAGGCTGGAATCTTCCGGCTCGCCGTAGCGCAGCGCCACGTCGACAGGCTGGCGAAACAGATCGGCAATACGATCACCCAGCAGCAGGCGCACAGTCAGTTGCGGATGCTGCTGTTGAAATTCGTCGAGCCATGGCAACAGCACGTTGCGCCCCAGGTCCGATGGCGCCGAGAGTTGCAGCACGCCCTCGCAACGGTCCTGGCTGCTGGCCAGCAAACGCCGCCCCTCTTCAAGGCTGCCCAGTGCAGCACGCGCATACTCCAGGAACCCTTCACCTTCGGCAGTCAGGCGCAGGCTGCGCGTCGAACGGGCCAGCAAGCGGGTCCCCAACTGCCCTTCGATACGCTTGAGCGCCGCGCTGGCAACCGCCGCAGACATGTCCATGACCCGCGCTGCGGCAGAAAGGCTGCCCAGATCCGCTGCACGTACGAACAACTGCAAGTCATCAAAACGCAGCATCAAGGCCTCGTATTATCAAAATAAAATTGAAAGAGCCTGCCGTTTTAGCGGGTTTTATCTTTACTGGAAATAGCCAATGATCTCTTCATCATTTTCTTTCGGAGCAGACCCTGACATGAAAGCCATTGCGTACTACCAGTCCCTGCCCATCAGCGACGTGAACTCACTGCAGGATATCGAGCTGCCCGAGCCGGTGGCCGGCGTTCGCGATCTGCTGGTCGAGGTCAAGGCCATCTCCGTCAACCCGGTGGACACCAAGATCCGTCAGAACGTCCAGCCTGATGATGGTGCAGGCAAGGTGCTGGGCTGGGACGTGGCGGGTGTGGTGAAGGCCGTCGGCAGCCAGGTCACGCTGTTCAAGCCGGGCGACAAGGTGTTCTATGCCGGTTCTCTGACCCGGCCGGGTGCCAACAGCGAGCTGCACGTGGTGGACGAGCGCATCGTCGGCCACATGCCCAAGACCCTGAGCTTCGCCCATGCGGCGGCGCTGCCGCTGACAGCCATCACCGCCTGGGAACTGCTGTTCGAGCGACTACAGATCCCGCAGCAAAAAGGTGAAGGCGCCCACAGCCTGCTGATCGTTGGCGCCGCCGGTGGCGTGGGTTCGATCCTGACCCAGCTGGCGCGCAAACTGACCTCGCTGAAAGTCATCGGCACCGCCTCGCGGCCCGAGACCGAAAGCTGGGTCAACGAACTGGGGGCGCATCATGTGCTGGATCACAGCAAGCCGCTGAGCGAAGAACTCAAACGCGTCGGCCTGAACCACGTGACTCATGTGGCCAGCCTGACCCAGACCGAACAGCATCTGGATCAGCTCGTCGAGGCACTCAAGCCACAAGGCAAGCTGGCGCTGATCGACGATCCCAAGGCGCTGGATGTGTCGAAACTCAAGCGCAAGAGCCTTTCGCTGCATTGGGAGTTCATGTACACGCGGTCAATGTTCGAAACCGAGGACATGATCGAGCAGCACAACCTGCTCAACCGGGTTGCCGAGCTGATTGACGCCGGGACGCTGAAAACCACCTTTGGCGAGCACTTCGGCACCATCAACGCCGAAAATCTGCGCCGCGCTCATGCCCTGCTGGAAAGCGGCAAGGCCAAGGGCAAGGTGGTACTGGAAGGTTTCTGAGCCGGAAACGCCTGGGCCGTATGAAGTCGATGGTGTCAGTCACGCACGGCGCGACTGACACCACCGCCTTGGCGATCAGGCGGTCTGGAGCGACGCATCGCGCCGGGCCTGCGCACGTCGCGTCAGCACCGAAAGGCCGACGGTCAGCACGCCGCACAGGCTGATGACCAGCGCCATCGGTGTAGCCGTACCGTCATGCAGCAGGCCCACCAGACTGGCGGCGACGGCGGCAACGCTGAATTGCAGACACCCCAGCAACGCCGAGGCACTGCCCGCCCGCGCCCACTGGCCATTCATGGCGCAGGCCGAGGCATTGGGGATGATGCACCCCAGACTTGCCACACAGATGAACAACGGCACCAGCAGCGGCCAGAGCGCCTCGGTGCGCAACCCGCTGATCGCCAGCAACACCAGCCCGGCAGCCAGATAGATCCAGACCGTGCGCGACAGCAAAAACGCCGGACCGGTCTTGCGCAGAATGCGCGCGTTGATCTGCGCCACCAGAATGAAGCCCGCCGCGTTCATTCCGAACAGCCAGCCGTAGTGCTCGGCAGGCACGCCATACAGTTTGATGAACACGAACGGCGAGCCTGCGACGTAAGCGAACATCCCGGCCATGGCAATGCCGCCGGTCAGCGCATGACCGATGAACACACTGTCCTTGAACAGATTGAGGTACTGGCCCAGCGCGCCGCTCAACGGCTGGCGCGGTGTGGTGGCCGGCATGCTTTCCGGCAGCCCCAGTGCAACCGCCGCCAGGCAGGCGCCGCTGAACAGGGCGAGACTGACGAATATCGATTGCCAGCCAAAAGTGCTGACCAGCACGCCGCCCAGCATCGGAGCCAGAATCGGTGCCAGGCCCATGACCAGCATCAGTTGCGAGAAGACCTTGGCCGACTCGACGGCGTTGCATTTGTCGCTGACGATGGCGCGTGACAAGACCATCCCGGCACAGCCGCCTAGCGCCTGCACGAAACGCGCGGCAATCAGCCACTCAAGGCTCGGCGCAAAGGCACAGGCGACCGAGGCGAGCATGAACAGGGTCACTCCGACCAGCAGCGGCATGCGCCGACCGAACCGGTCAGCCACCGGACCATAGGCCAACTGCCCCAGGGAAAGTCCCAGAAAGTAGGCCGCCAGGGTTAGCTGTACGTGTTTTTCATCGGTCCCGAAATACGAGGCCATGGCCGGAAAGCCAGGAAGATAGAAGTCGATGGCCAGAGGGCCGAAGGCGCTCAATGAGCCAAGGATAAGGATCGTTCGTAGATTCATCGGGTGTCCATTCACAGATGCAGAGCAACGGGCTAGTTTACCCGGCTTACCTTGCAGAGAACGACGGACGGGGGAATTAATTCAAAACTTTTCAATGTTTACAGACCGGGAGACCGCATCGATCTCCCGGGTCTGGATCATGCCGGCTGCGCCTGATAACCCTCTTCGCTGATCAGGCTGACAATCCGCTCGGGCGACAGGTTGCTTTGCACCTTGACCTGCTTGCTGGCCAGTTCGACCTGAACATCGGCAGTCGGATCGTCATTTTTGATTGCCTCGGTCACCGCGCGAACACAATGCCCGCAGGTCATGCCTTGAACGTTGAATAACTGCATGGTGTCACTCCTTCAGTGATGAACAGTGAGCATCTTCAACCTTGTCATCATGGCAAGGTCAAGTTTCTGTCATTGCTGCCGGGCTGGTATTCGGCGTAATCGTGAGCCAAGCTGAGTTATCGACACCTCTACCGTCAGCCACATTTACATCAGGAGTATCAGCGATGCGCTGGTCAGCAGTCAGCCTCTTCAGCATTCTCGGTTTCCTGGCTCTCACACCTGCCACTCAGGCGGCTCAGGACTACGGCATCCTGATCATTTCCCGAGAGCGCCTGGAAGTCGCGACTTCCTGCGAGATCGGCATCTACGTTCAGGACCGCCTGGCCGGGAGGCTGTTTCAGGAAGACTCGGTGTCTTTCAACCTGCCTGCCGGTGAAGTCTCGGTGCGACTGAGCACCCTGCGCGGCAATGTCGTGGGCTGTGAACCCGGCATGGAAGCGCCACGCAGCACCAAGATCCAGCTGCGCGCGGGGGATATCCTCAAATACCGCATCGCTGCCGACCTGAACGGGATGTACCTCAAGAAAGCCGATCTCAACT
Organism: Pseudomonas sp. PvP027; assembly: GCF_017833005.1. Taxonomy (NCBI): domain Bacteria; kingdom Pseudomonadati; phylum Pseudomonadota; class Gammaproteobacteria; order Pseudomonadales; family Pseudomonadaceae; genus Pseudomonas; species Pseudomonas sp. PvP027. Next base: position 2,562,765 of record NZ_JAFIBK010000001.1, read on the forward strand.
ATTGATTCGCGCTTGACCTTGCCCGTATGGCAAGGTTGATCCTTGCAGGTAGCCAGCCTCAGGGAGTGATTCACATGCAAGACACCACCACCTTCGACCTGCCGATCAGCGGCATGACCTGCGCCAGTTGTGCAGGTCGGGTCGAGCGTGCCCTGGTCAAAGTGCCGGGAGTCAACAGCGTGACGGTCAATCTGGCCAATGAACGCGCCCATGTAGACACCGCAGCGCACATCGATCCACAGACCCTGATCGACGCCGTCAGCCGTGCCGGTTATAGCGCCACGCTGAGCCAGGATCGTCACGCAGAAGCCGATCAGAAAGCCCGTCACCTGCACCACGAACGCTGGGCCTTGCTGCTGGCCATCGTACTGGCGCTGCCGTTGATTCTGCCGATGTTGCTGACACCGCTGGGTGTGCACTGGATGCTGCCCGCGTGGGTGCAATTTGTGCTGGCGACGCCGGTGCAGTTCATTCTTGGCGCACGCTTTTACGTGGCCGCCTGGAAAGCCGTGCGCGCGGGTGCCGGCAATATGGACCTGCTGGTCGCGATCGGAACCAGCGCCGGCTACGGCCTGAGCGTCTATCAATGGCTGCACGCTGCGCCCGGAACGACACCGCACCTGTATTTCGAAGCATCAGCGGTGGTTATCGCACTGGTGCTGTTGGGCAAATATCTGGAAAGCCGCGCCAAGCGCCAGACCGCCAGTGCCATCCGTGCCCTTGAAGCACTGCGCCCGGAGCGCGCTCTGCGCGTGGTCGACGGCCTCGAACAGGACGTTGCGATCAGCGCGCTGCAGCTCGATGACCGGGTGCTGGTCAAACCCGGCGAACGGTTTCCGGTGGACGGCGAAGTGGTTGAAGGCCGCAGCCATGCCGACGAAGCGCTGATCACCGGTGAAAGCCTGCCGGTGGTCAAGCAACCGGGCGACAAGGTCACCGGCGGGGCAATCAATGGCGAAGGTCAATTACTGATCAGGACCACAGCGCTGGGCGCGGAAACGGTCCTGGCGCGCATCATTCGTCTGGTTGAAGACGCCCAGGCAGGCAAGGCCCCGATCCAGAAACTGGTGGACAAAGTCAGCCAGGTGTTCGTGCCCAGCGTGCTGGTGATTGCCTTTTGCACACTGGCCGGCTGGCTGCTGGTCGGTGCCTCGCTGGAAGTCGCACTGATCAATGCCGTCGCCGTACTGGTGATCGCCTGCCCTTGCTCTCTGGGCCTTGCGACGCCGACAGCGATCATGGCCGGGACCGGTGTGGCAGCGCGCTACGGCATTCTGATCAAGGACGCCGAGGCACTGGAACGGGCTCACGAGGTCGATGCGGTGGTGTTCGACAAGACCGGCACGCTGACCTCGGGGGCACCGCGTATCACCAACATGAGCGCGGTACTGGGCAATGAGGAACACCTCCTGCAACTGGCGGGCGCACTGCAACGCGGCAGTGAACACCCGTTGGCCAGAGCGGTGCTGGATGTCTGTCATGAATGGCAACTCAAGCCTGATGCAGCGCAAAACAGCCGTGTCCTGAGCGGTCGGGGCATCGCTGGCACCGTTGAGGGCCGTGAGCTGGCGTTGGGCAATCGGCGCTTGCTGGAGGACAGCGGCCTGCCGATGGGCGACCTGACCGAGTCCGCGCGCATCTGGGAGGCCGAGGGGCGCACGCTTTCTTGGCTGATCGAGCAGGCTCCGGAGCCAAAAGTGATCGGCATGTTTGCCTTCGGTGACACGCTCAAGCCCGGAACCGATCAGGCGATCAGAGCGCTGAATGCGCGGGGCATCACCAGCCATCTGCTGACCGGCGATAACCGTGGCAGTGCTCAGGTGGTTGCCAGAGCACTGGGGATACAGGATGTGCATGCCGAAGTGCTGCCTGCCGACAAGGCCGCCACCGTCACCCTACTGAAAAGCAATCATGTGGTGGCGATGGTCGGTGACGGCATCAACGACGCCCCGGCGCTGGCCGCGGCGGATGTCGGTATCGCGATGGGCGGCGGGACCGATGTCGCCATGCATGCAGCGGGCATCACCCTGATGCGCGGCGACCCGCGACTGGTTCCGGCGGCGCTGGACATCAGCCGAAGGACCTACGCGAAAATCCGCCAGAATCTGTTCTGGGCGTTCGTCTATAACCTGATCGGCATTCCCCTCGCGGCATTGGGCTACCTCAATCCGGTATTGGCGGGCGCGGCCATGGCGTTGTCGAGTGTCAGCGTGGTGAGCAATGCGCTACTGCTGAAAACCTGGAAACCCCGCGACCTGGAGGACGCACCATGAATATCGGTCAGGCGGCGAAAAGCAGTGGCTTGAGCGCGAAGATGATCCGCTATTACGAGTCCATCGGTCTGCTGCAGGCGGCCCATCGCAGCGACAGCGGCTATCGCCTGTACAGCGCGGATGATCTGCACACGCTGGCGTTCATCAAGCGCTCAAGGGACCTGGGTTTTTCGCTGGAAGAGGTCGGTAAACTGCTGACGCTCTGGCAGGACCGCCAGCGGGCCAGCGCCGACGTCAAGGCACTGGCCCGCCAGCACATCGCCGAGCTGAACCGGAAAATCGACGAACTGGCGAGCCTGCGCGACACGCTTCAGGAACTGGTGGAACACTGCCACGGCGACGACCGCCCCGACTGCCCGATCCTCAAGGACCTGGCGTCGGGCGGGTGTTGCTAGCCACTACTCCCACAGTGGGGTCTTACTGCATCCACGGCGGCGGTGGTTCTTCAGTGGACTTGCTCGGTGGTGCGTCGTCTGCCGCACGAGCTGCCTGGCGGCGGGCTTCGTCGAGGCGGGCGGCTTCGATTTCGCGCAGTACGCCGCCCACATCGGCTTCGTCCTCCGGCTCATCGAATTCACCGGTCAGCACCGTGGTAGGCGACAAGGTGCCTGCCTCGTAGTACGACCACATTTCCTTGGCGTACTTGGTCTTTCTGAGCTCCGGCGCGAAGCGGCCGAAGTACAGTGCCATGTTGCCGACGTCGCGCTCCAGCATGCTGAACGCGTGGTTGTTGCCCGCGGCATCGACCGCTTGCGGCAAGTCGATGATGACAGGACCGGACGGCGCCAGCAGCACGTTGAACTCCGACAGGTCACCGTGCACCAGACCGGCACACAGCATCAGCACGATCTGCTCGATCAGGAACGCGTGATACTCGCGTGCCTGGTCAGGCTCCAGCACCACGTCGTTCAGACGCGGCGCTGCATCGCCATACTCGTCGGCCACCAGTTCCATGAGCAGCACGCCTTCCAGGAAGTCGTACGGCTTGGGAACCCGCACACCTGCGCCGGCCAGACGAAACAGCGCAGCCACTTCGGCATTCTGCCAGGCGTCTTCGGTTTCCTTGCGCCCGAACTTCGAGCCCTTGGCCATGGCGCGGGCCTGACGGCTGTTGCGTACCTTGCGACCTTCCTGATACTCGGCCGCCTGACGGAAACTGCGTTTGTTAGCCTCCTTGTAAACCTTGGCACACCGCAGCTCATTGCCGCAACGCACAACATAAACAGCTGCCTCTTTACCACTCATGAGCGGGCGCAGCACCTCGTCGACCAGACCGTCTTCGATCAGGGGTTCAATGCGTTTAGGAGTTTTCATCAGCTTTTATTGTGGGTCCTTTGTTGCCAGATACGCGATTGTTGCCGTTATACGGCAATCCTCCGCCAGCGAGTAGGGGTAACACCCTGTGGATTGAAAGGTTTTTTAAGAAAAAACCACGCAATCCCCCGGTTTAAAGCACCTTTCGTGCCGTACAGCCGGTGAAAGATATTCCGGGACAAAACATGTAAACGCAGAAAAAACGGCGTTAGATGCACTCGTTAGTGCACAAGACATCCATGCCTTACTTGAACAAGTCACCGGGGGTATGGCCGAACAAACCCTTGAACGCGGCGATGAACGCTGACGTCGAGTCATAACCGCAGGCCAGCGCGGTGTGCGTCACACTGGCGCCCTCTTCCAGTGCAGACAACGAAGACAGCAGACGTGCCCGCTGCCGCCAGCCACGGAAGCTCAACCCGGTTTCCCGCTGAAACAGGCGCATCAGGGTCTTCTCGGAGGTCCCGAGACGGGCAGCCCAGTCATGCAGGGTTATCAACAGGCCCGGCTCTTCGATCAACTCATTGCACAGCCCCAGCAAACGCGGATGACGCGGCAACGGCAGGGAAAAGCCGACTTCGGGCAGTTGCGCCAGTTGATCCAGCAGGACCTGCACCAGACGCGCCTCATGGCTGTCCTGCTCGGGATAATCCACGGGCAACAGGCAGAAGCTCTTGATCAGCTCGCGGGCCAGTGGCGTGACCTCCAGCACCCGACACCGCTGCGGTGCCCACCCCGAATCTGCCGTGCGAATGTACAGGCTGCGCATTTCGGCACGCATCGAGGTCACGACCTCATGCTCGAGCCCGGCAGGCACCCAGACGCCCCACTGTGGTGGCGCAAAGAAACTGCCCTCGGCGGTATGCACCCCCAGAACGCCACTGATCGCGTAGGAAAACTGCACCCAGTCGTGGCGATGGGGCGGCGTCCACGAACCGGCGCTGAGGCTTTCGGCACGGGCATACAGCGGGCGCGGCAGACCGGACAAAGCCGGTATCTGCCGTTCACCCGTGGGCGGCCGCTGATTGATCTGTCCGTTACTCGGCATCTTATGGCCTTATGTCGCAAGACGGCTATGGAGCAACAGAGTAGCCTGCACGCATCTCTGTTTACAAAAGTTCTACGGACCCCGCATGCAATCACTCAAACACTTCAAACGCGTCGCCACCGACTGGTTCCTCTGGGGCATGGTCCTGGCGACGGTACTCGCCTATTTCTTTCCTCGTTTCGGCGCTACCGGCGGCAGCATGCACGCTGAATACGTCATCAAGGTCGGCGTGTTCGTGGTGTTCTTTCTGCATGGCGTGAACCTGTCCAGCGAGCAGATCAAGAAAGGCCTGACCAACTGGCGCCTGCACGTGATGATCCAGGTCTTCACGTTCGTGGTGTTCCCGCTGATCTGGCTGGCGTGCCACAAGCTGCTGGGCACGCAGGTGCCGGCACTACTGATGCTGGGCTTTCTCTACCTGTGCGCCCTGCCCTCGACCATTTCGTCCTCGGTGGCGCTGACCGGCAGCGCGGGTGGCAATGTCCCGGCAGCGATTCTCAACGCCAGCATGTCCAGCGTCATCGGAATTTTCATCACCCCGTGGCTGGTCAGCCTGGTGGTCGGCACCGGCGCTGGCGGAATCGATCTGGGCGATACGCTGCTCGACCTGTGCGCCATGCTCCTGTTGCCACTGGTGCTGGGCCAGCTCATGCGGCCGTTGCTGGGCAAGTTCTTCGCCCGTCACAAGAAATACACCAACCTGATCGACAAGCTGGTGATTCTGCTGCTGGTGTATGCGGCGTTCTGCAACTCGATGATCTCCGGCATGTGGCAAAGCCAGGGCAACAGCGTGATCCTGACGGCGTTCATCGGCACCGCACTCCTGCTGGCAGTGATTCTGTTGATGACGACCCGCACGGCGCGGGTGCTCAAGTTCGATCATGCCGACAAGGTCGCGGCGGTGTTCTGCGCCACCAAGAAGTCCCTTGCCGCAGGCGCGCCGATGGCCGCACTGATTTTCGGCAGCAATCCGGGGCTTGGCCTGATTCTGTTGCCGATCATGATCTACCACCCGATGCAGTTGATCGTCTGCTCGATCATCGCCGAGAGCTACGCCAGTCGTCATCGCCAGCAGCTTTCGGCCGCCGCGCTGGAAGAAGCTCGCGCCGCGTGAACCCGGCTTACATCAGCGCGTCATCATCCAGCGTGACGCGCGCGTAGAAGACGATCGCCACGGTCGGGATCAGTGCGGAATAACCCGGCCGCAGCGCGGTGCCGAAGTGCGTCAGCAACCGTTGCACCGGGGCCTGGCGGATTGCGCCCAGCAAGCCCTTGACCGCGCCCGGCGCCTCGTCGGGCTGCGCGGCCTTGAAAAACGCCGCCACGGTCAGACGCTCGGCCAGTGCATCGACATGCGCGGCATAGATATCCCAGCTCATCGCACGGACACTGGCGCGCGGCATCTGCACCAGCGGGTGCGCGCTGTTGAACGCATGGCGAAAGAACGTTCTGAGCAGCAGCTCTTCCACTTCAACCACTGTCGCGCACTGGTGCAACGCGTCGCCCAGGCCGTATTGTCGCGCCAGCATGCCCAGCACTCGCGTATAGGGCACGCCACGACGCCGGGCGGCATTGATCAGAAAGTGCCCGGCGACCAGTTGGAATTCGCGCACGAATGCGTAAGTGCGGTCCGCTTCAGTGGCCTTGAGGCGCGTCCAGCGACTGCTGCGCAAGTGCTTGATGGCCGCCTCCAGCACGTAGTCCGGCGAACGGGCCAGAACGCTGTGCAGCCAGATATCCTGCAGGACCGGGTCGCGGGTCATGGTCGGTAGCACCGTAACGCCGGTTTCCAGCCCTTCACAGCCACTGAAGCGGGTGGCAATCAGCACTTCCTGCAAGCGCTGCCAGTAATGGTGATGGCGATACCCCTGCATGCGCACGTTCTCGAAGTGCTCGACCGGCGTGCGCCCCAGGCTCTTCTCGCCCAGATTCAGCAAGAGCACATGATCTTCAGTTGAGTACGCATTGATCAGCCGTCCGCTGATTCTCTGCTTGAGCAGCTCGGCTTCGGCAGCATCGATACGTACGGCAGCGGCCATCAGCAATACATCGCCCACCACCAGCCCGTGTTCGGGCGTCTGCTGCAGGTCCTTGAGTGCGCTGACCAGCAGCCGGCCGCCCAGTGAATGGCCAATCAGGTTGACCTGCTTGACGTCGGGATGATGCTCGAACAGGTAGCGATCCAGCTGCGCCAACAGCACCTTGCCCATGTCGCGGGCACGGTTGCGGATACGCGCAAAGTGAACGACACGATCCCCCGCCAGCGCTGCCGCACCCGCGAGCGGGTGCACACGGGCAGCCGCCATCAGCAGGCCACGGGAACGGTTGTCCATCTGGGTGAAATGGCTGGATGGCCAGAACGCCAGAATATTCACACTCTGGCGCAAAGCGCCGGGGATGCTGTTGGCCAACAGGCGTCGGTCATCCAGATCATGCCCTGACGAATAGCCGTGAATGAAGACGTTGGCGACCTCGCCCGAGGTCTTGGGCAGGGTCAGAAACTTGAAGTGATTTTCCACGTTGTCCTGTCACACATGGGCGGATTGCACGCTCAATTTCTGGCGATGAAGCGCTTGGCGATCAGTACGATCAGCCGCAGGCAGAACATGATACCGGTTACCGCGATGACCCATTTGGCCACCAGCAGGAAATAAACCTCTATTTCATCGGAGACCAGCCCCACCAGCAAGCCCATCCCGCCGATCAGCAAACCGATCAGCATCAGCCCGATATAGGGTCTCAGCCAGCGGGTCCGCGCGCCTTTGTCGAACAGATAGAGCACGGTGCCGATCAGAATCAGAAGTACCGACACACCAATGATGAGCCCCATGCCTTACCTCAACGTTACAGGCCAATAATGCTGATTGATCATCCCGCGCACGGGTGTGACGCGGGGCGTCACGAAATGCATTCCCACGCTGGGGCGTGAGGAACGGTAGTCGTCAGGTAGACCGCTATCGTGCCCATGCCCTGCGTATTTCAGCTGTGGATTATGCCCATGACCCCAGCCATTTGCCTAACGCTCCAGAATTGCCGTCACGCCCTGGCCGCCTGCGGCACAGATCGAAATCAATCCACGTCCGCTGCCTGCCGCGTCCAGTAGCTTGGCCAGGTTGGCGACGATTCGGCCTCCGGTCGCGGCAAACGGGTGACCGGCAGCCAGTGAGCTGCCTTTGACGTTCAGTTTGCTGCGATCAATAGACCCCAGCGGCGCGTCCAGCCCCAGGCGGGTCTTGCAGTAGTCGGCGTCTTCCCAGGCCTTGAGGGTGCACAGCACCTGCGCGGCGAAGGCTTCGTGAATTTCGTAGTAATCGAAGTCCTGAAGGGTCAGGCCATTGCGGGCCAGCAGACGCGGAACCGCATAGACCGGTGCCATCAGCAGCCCTTCTGCACCGTTGACGAAATCCACCGCTGCAGCCTCGCCATCGCGCCAGTAAGCCAGCACCGGCAGGCCCCGCTCGCGAGCCCATTCCTCGCTGGCCAGCAACACCACCGACGCACCGTCGGTCAACGGTGTCGAATTGCCCGCCGACAAGGTGCCCTTGGCGCTGCGCTCGAACGCAGGCTTGAGGCTGGCGAGCTTTTCAAGCGTCAGGTCCGGACGCAGGTTGTTGTCACGGATCAGACCGCGATACGGCGTCATCAGATCGTCCTGCCAGCCCTCGGCACAGGCTGCCGCCATTTTCAGGTGGCTCTCGAGCGCCAGCTGATCCTGCGGCCCGCGCTCTATGCCCCAGGTCTGCGCCATCAGCTCGCAATGCTGACCCATCGACAAGCGCGTACGAGGCTCGCCGTTACGGGGCAGCTCCGGTTTGAGGTGGTGGGGGCGCAACTGCATCAGGGCCTTGAGCTTGTCAGCGGGCGTCTTGCTGCGGTTTACCTGCAGCAGGATCTTGCGCAGCACCTCGTTGACGCCGATCGGTGCGTCGGACGTGGTGTCCACGCCGCCGGCAATGCCGCACTCGATCTGCCCCAGAGCGATCTTGTTGGCCACCAGCAACGCCGCTTCCAGCCCCGTACCGCACGCTTGCTGAATGTCGTAAGCCGGGGTCTGTGCCGAGAGCCGCGAGCCGAGCACGCATTCGCGGGTCAGGTTGAAGTCTCTGGAGTGCTTGAGCACCGCGCCCGTCACCACCTCGCCCATGCGCAGCCCGTGCAGATTGAAGCGCTCGATCAGCCCTTCCAGAGCAGCCGTAAGCATGTCCTGATTGCTGGCCGTGGCATAAGGGCCATTGGAGCGCGCGAACGGAATGCGGTTACCGCCGACGATGGCGACCCGACGAGGATGCGTCATGGAAAACTCCCTTTCTTCAAGCGAATGAATGAGCCGTGTCGATCGCAAGAACAAACGTCATGCCACCGTGGTCCATTCCTTTGAACCCCGACTTCAGGAGAGTGTTCCATGCCGTCAGATCGCTATATTGATTTCGCCAACTCCGACATGGGTCGGCGCCTGGTGAAGGCCGTCGGTCTGCCCGCCCCCACTCACCTGGAGCGCTGGCAGGCCGGGCGTCTTCGGCCCGTCGAAGGGACATTGCTGATCAGTGCAGGACCACTCGGGGATCAGGTCCGCCAGTTCGCCAGCCGCCTGACCGACTCGCTGTACAGCTTCGGCAGCGCCATGCCCGGCGCCACAACATGGGTGTCCAACCAGGGCCCCCGTCTGAAAGCGGTGGTCTTCGACGCCAGCCAGATCCTGCGCACCGAGCAGCTCAGACAGCTGCGGGACTTCTTTCAGCCGCTGCTGCGCAATCTCGACCACTGCGCGCATGTGGTTATCCTCGGCAAATCTCCCGAGACACTCGATGATCCTTTGGCCGCCAGCACTCAACAGGCCATCGAAGGCTTCAGCCGCTCACTGGCCAAGGAAGTGCGCAATGGCGCAACGGTCAAGCTGCTGCAAGTGGATGACGACGCGCATGATCAACTTGAGGGTGCCCTGCGCTTCTTCCTCACACCCAAGGCTGCGTTCATCTCCGGTCAGCTCGTCCACCTGAGTGCCTGCCCGAGCAAAGTGCAGGACTGGACCCGCCCGCTGGCAGGGCGCAAGGCAGTGGTGACGGGTGCTGCACGCGGCATTGGCGCGTCGATCGCCGAGACCCTGACCCGTGATGGCGCGCAGGTCATTCTGCTGGATGTGCCGCAGACCAGAAACGAGCTGGAAGCACTCGCCTCGCGGCTTGGCGGTCAGGCTCTGGCGCTGGATATCTGCGCGGCGGATGCCCCGGCACAGTTGCTCGAACACCTGCCCGATGGCGTCGACATACTGGTGCACAACGCCGGCATCACGCGCGACAAGACACTGGTCAACATGCCGGAAGATTTCTGGGACTCGGTACTGGCGGTCAACCTCAATGCGCCGCAAGTGCTGACTCAGGTGCTGCTCGATGCGGGAGCCTTGAAGGATAACGCGCGGATCGTGCTCATGGCCTCGATCAGCGGTATCGCCGGTAATCGCGGGCAAACCAACTACACCACCAGCAAGGCCGGTCTGATCGGCTTTGCACGGGCCATGGCCCCCGGACTCAAGTCACGCGGCATCAGCATCAACGCCGTGGCGCCGGGCTTCATCGAAACCAAAATGACCGCGCACATGCCGTTCACCCTGCGTGAAGCCGGGCGGCGCATGAGTTCGCTGGGTCAGGGCGGCTCGCCACAGGACGTTGCCGAGGCAGTGGCGTGGTTCAGCCAGCCGGGCAGCGGCGCAGTGAGCGGTCAGGTTCTACGTGTCTGTGGTCAAAACGTGATCGGGGCCTGAGGTCCCGTACCGAATTCAAGGAGATGGACAATGACGGCTCACTGGCGCTACCTCAATTCCCTGCAGCCCCTGTCCAACCTGTTCATCCAGGCAGCGCTCAAGCGCAAGGTAACCGGGATGCAGCTACCCGACCTTGGCTTGCGCAGCTGGATCGCGGTCGATACCGACAAGCTTGAAGCGTACCGCAAGGTCTGCGGATTCGAAGAAAGCAGCCTGCTGCCGCCGACCTATCCGCATGTGCTAGCGTTTCCGTTGCAAATGCAATTGATGACCTCCGAGGACTTTCCATTCCCGCTGCTGGGGCTGATTCACCTCGCCAATCGCACCCGTACGCATCGTCCGCTGGGTGGTGTGAGCCAGTTGTACATCAGCGTTCAGGCCACCGACCTGCGCCCGCACGCCAAGGGTGCGACGTTCACACTGGTCACCCAGGCAGAAGACGGCATGGGGCTGTTGTGGGAAGAAGAAAGCACCATGCTGTGCACCGCCGTGCACCTGGAAGACAGCCCCGTGAGCTATCCCGAAGCCGCGCCGCTCCCGCTCAGCGAGCTGCAGGGCTGGCGGGCGACGGCGCAGATAGGCCGCGAGTACGCCAAGGTGTCGGGCGACTACAACCCGATCCACCTCAGCGCCCCCAGCGCCAGGCTGTTCGGTTTCCCGCGTGCCATCGCCCACGGCATGTGGCTCAAGGCCCGTGCGCTCGCGGCGCTGGGCGAGCATTTGCCGGCCTCGAATGTCGAGATCAGCGTGCAGTTCCAGAAGTCCGTACGCCTGCCTGCCGACGTGATGCTGTCGGCGAGTGCCGCCGGCTCGCATGGCCAGTTCCGTGTCGAAGGCCAGGAGGGCATCGTGCATATGGTCGGCAGCTGGCAGCCTGTCACCGAGTGATGCACAGCCTGATGAACACCTCTGACGGGAGCCCTGCTCCCATCAACGGCTGAACAAACCGCAACGTCCACTTGCCTGGCGACCCGTTCCCCCTGAAGCTATGCGTCTTCAGGAGAGCACGATGAACCTCGACGAGTTGACCCAACGCCTGCACCGCATCCGCGACCAGAATGACTGGAAGCAATTCCACAGCCCGAAAAACCTGGCCATGGCTGCCAGTGTGGAGATGGCCGAGCTGGTGGAAATATTCCAGTGGCTGCGTGAAGACCAGTCCCGCGAGCTGCCTGCCGACCAGTTGGAGCACGCCGGCCAGGAAGTCGGCGACATCGTCCTCTACCTGTTGCTGCTGTGCAGCGAACTGGGGCTGGACATGGACAAGGTGGTGCGCAACAAGCTGGCTGACAGCGAGCGGAGATTTGCCAAGTGAGTGATCGGCATTTCGACCAGCTGGCGACCCGTTTTGCGGAAAAGATCTATGGCGGCGCCAAGGGAGCCATTCGTCTGGCGGTGCTGCAGGCCGACCTGACCGAGACCCTGCCGGCACGACCGCTTCGGGTACTGGATATCGGCGCGGGGCTGGGCCACATGTCGCTGTGGCTGGCCGAACAGGGTCATCAGGTGACCCTGGCCGAACCCGCAGAGCCAATGCTCGAAGGTGCACGTCAGCGCTTCGCCGATGCCGGACAGACGGCAACCTTCATTCAGGCCCCGTGGCAGGCGCTGCCCGATTTACTGAGCGACACTTATGATCTGGTGCTGTGCCACGCCGTGCTGGAGTGGCTGGCCGAGCCGTACACCATCCTCCCGGTGCTGCGCCAGTTGACCAAGGACGATGGCTGGTTGTCGCTGGCGTTTTACAACCGCGATGCCTTGATCTATCGCAACCTGTTGAAGGGCCATTTCCGCAAGATGCGCAAAAATGACATGGCCGGGGAAAGACAGAGCCTGACACCCCAGCAACCGCTCGACCCTCGGGAGCTGGCGACGCAACTTGAAGGCCTGTGGCAAGTCGAAACCCGTAGCGGGGTGCGGGTCTTTCACGATTACATGCCGGTTGAATTCCAGGCTCGGGCCGAGCTGACGGATCTGCTGGAAATGGAACTGGCGCATCGGCGTCATCCAGCCTTTGCCGGGTTGGGTCGATACCTTCACTGGATGTGCCGTCCGGTCTGACATCACTGCGGAGCCCACCATGAAACACCGTTCTGCCTTGTTTGCCGTACTGCTGGGGACCGCTCTGCTCGGGATCAGCGCCTGCCAGAGCGACAACCCGTATGTCGCCAGCTCTCTGCCCATGCCACCCGCCCCTGCGCAAGCGGCAAGGACGCTGGACATGAGCGCCTATCCTGCGCCGCCGCGTGACTATGGGCGTTATCGATCCTGGGGCTGGCTGAACGGCCAGCTGCCGCCCGGCACCGCATGGGTGGATTCGGCGCAGGTGGTCGAGGCTGTGAGCAATGGCCTGGACCAGCGCGGCTTGCGACCGGCACGCGGCAATCAGCCGGCAGACCTGTACGTCACGGCCACGACCCGGCAGGAAACCCGGCTGCGTCAGGTGCGGGAGGATTACGATCCCTACTATGGGGGCGGCATGGGCTATGGCCGCTACGATGGATACCGGCCCGGTTACGGCGGATACGCCAGTGTGCCGGTGGTACGCACTTACCAGGAAAAGGTCATGGTGGTGCAGATCAACCTGATCGACGCGCGTAGCGGCCAGCCGGTATGGAGCGCCAGCGCCGATGCGCGCGCCAGCAATAATCTGGCCGACCGCAGCAATGCGTTGCGTCAGGCCGTGCAACAGGCTCTGGCGGCCTACCCGCCTTCGTAACCCTTCCGGAGAACTGCCATGTTTCGCCGTATCGTTCTGCTGACCTGTGCCGTGTTGCTGACGGCCTGTCAGAGCAACTCGATCAATCGCGACTTCGATGCCCGGCGGGATTTCGGCGGCTATCGCAGCTGGAGCTGGAAAGAGCCCGCCGTTCAGTATCAGCCCGACAATGATCCACGGCTCAAGAGCGACCTGACCGAGCAACGCCTTCGCCAGTCGATCGGCGAACAGCTGGACCAGCGTGGCCTGCGCATGGCCGCAGCCGGCGCCCGGCCGGATTTGAAAGTGCAGGCCTGGCTGATTGTCGAAAACCGTCAGCAGACGGTCAGCACCAACTATGGTGGCGGCTGGAGCCCCTGGGGTGGTTATGGCTACTGGAACGGGCCGATGAACACCGAAACCCGTAGCGTCGACTACAAGGTCGGCACCGTGCAGATCGATATGTTCGACGGCAAGGACGGCAAACTGGTCTGGCGTGGCAGCACCGAGCGCATCCTTAACGACAACGCCGGCAGTCCGTCAGAGCGCGATCAGGCCATGCGCACCACGGTAGCGAAAATTCTGGAGCAGTATCCTCCGCGCTAACGCGCCTGACATGTTGCGCCCCACTACCTGATCAACCGGGCATGGTGCCGATGTACTACGTCGGCGTGCGTTTACGGGGGCACTGCTGTGTTGCGCAATGAACAGCGCGATCGAGGCTCAGGCTTGCAGATCGCCCTGCATTTCATCGAGCAATTCCTGAATCGCGTCGAGGCGCTCTTCGGGATCGTCGATTTCCAGCAGTTCCACTTTGTCTTTTTCAGTGAACGGCAGCAGATAGGCAAGCTGGTTGGACAACGCGTATTGCCCGGCGGCAGATACGCCCATGTTCAAGGAAGCCACCATGGGATGCTCGGCCAGCGCTTCGAGCAGGGCCACGAGGTCGGCGTCTTCCTCCTGCAACGGGCGCTCCACGGGCTCTTCCAGCCACTCGACCTCGGCCACCAGCAGTTGATCGCGCTGAACCTCAGCGGCGACAACCCGGAAGCGACGCCCGCCGACGACACGAATGCCCAGCAAGCCGTTTTCCTGCTGCTGAAAGTCCGTGACCAGCGCCTCGCAGCCGATCAGCGAGTAACCGTCCGGCACAGAGCCAATTTCATTCCCCTCGGTGATACACACCACACCGAAACCTTCACCCTGCTTCATGCAGCGGCCGATCATGTCCAGGTAGCGGGCTTCAAACAGCTGCAGATCAAGCACGCACCCTGGAAACAGTACAGCATTCAGCGGAAACAATGGCAGCGTCATAGAAAAGCCTCCTTTTAAATGGCCAGCGACATTGCCAACGGCAGGAACAACGCCGTTGCAACGCCCATCAGACTCATTGCCAACGCAGCAAAAGCCCCCGATTCCTCGCCCTCCTGCAATGCCACGGACGTGCCTACCGCATGCGCGGTGAGCCCCAGCGCCATGCCTCGGGCAGCAGGATTATCCACCCCGATCAGTGACAACAGACCGGGGCCGAAAATGGCACCGAATACGCCAGTAATCAACACAAAAACCGCCGCCAAGGCGGCAACCCCTCCGATCTGCTCGGCGACCAGCATGGCGATAGGCGACGTCACTGACTTCGGTGCCATGGTCATCAGAATCATGTGATCGGCGCCGAACAGCACCCCGAACCCCACGCACAAACCGGTGGCAAACACCCCGCCGACTACCAGCGTAGTCAAGACCGGCCAGAACAACTGGCGGATGCGCCGCATATTCAGATAGAGCGGGACCGCCAGCGCGACAGTCGCAGGCCCCAGCAACGTGACCAGAATCTCGGTGCTTTTGCGGTACTCGGTGTATTCAAGGTCACAAAACAGCACGACCCCGATTACCACCACCATCGAGACCAGCACGGGCTGCAGGAACAGCCAGCGGGTTTTTTCATAAACCGCCATCGCCAGTTGATAGGCCCCCAGGGTAATCGCGATGCCGAAAAGCGGGTGGTGAATCACCGACAGCCACGCTCCGTGCCAGTCAGGACTCATGGCAACTCCCGGCGCTGGGCCTGACGTTTGATCAGTGTCTGCATCAGCCAGCCGACGAAGGTCACGGAAATCATCAGCGACAGGGTCAGCGTGCCAAAGATCGCCCAGAAGTCCTGGGCGATGGCCGACGCGTAAACCATCACCCCGACTGCAGGCGGCACCAGCAGCAACGGCAGATAGCGCAGCAGGCTGCTGGCCGCCATGCTGATCGGCTCGCTGACTTCACCGCGCCACATCAAATAGGCCATCAGCAGCACGAGGCCGATGATCGGCCCCGGCAAAATCGACAGAAACAGATGGTTGAGCGCGGTCCCCAGCAATTGGAACAGCACCAGCCATGTCAAACCCCTTAACAGCATGAAGACTCCAGCAGATAAACGAACCCGGCGAACGATCGGCGTCATTATAAACACGCTGCGCCAGAGGTCATGAGTGGGTATTCGCATTGCCGCAGTTGCTTGACCGGCCAGCCGCCCTCTGCTGATCTGGTCATTCACCCGCAGGCATACGTTGATGCAGGCGGTGACAGCTCGATACCCCCTCATCAGACAAGGAGAGCGGCATGCCTTTTGTACCCGTCGCAGAGCTCAAGCAATACATCGGCAAGGACGCTGGCTATTCAGACTGGCTGACCATCGACCAGCAGCGTATCAACCTGTTCGCCGACGCCACAGGGGATTTCCAGTTCATCCATGTCGACCCGGTCAGAGCGGCGCAGACCCCGTTCGGCGCGACTATCGCACATGGCTTCCTGTCGTTGTCGCTGATCCCCCAGCTCATGGAGGGCATCATGGTACTGCCCGAAGGCTTGAAGATGGCGGTCAATTACGGGATGGACAGCGTGCGCTTCGTTCAACCGGTGACGGTCAACTCGCAAGTACGTCTCAAGGTCCAATTGACCGACGTGAGCGAGAAAAAACCCGGTCAGTGGTTGCTCAAGGCAACGGCCACGCTGGAGATAGAAGGTCAGGAAAAACCCGCTTTTGTGGCCGAACCTTTAACGTTGTGTTTTGTGTAAAGCGTTTAAAACATGAAACAGTCCTAACAGACTGTTTCATCCCGTTGACTCGCTGCGGCATACTCCCCTGCGGTCGTGACCCATAACATCTGCTCAAGCGGAGCCGGGCTCGCCCCTGAATCATTCTTCCGGGATCTCACATGCGCGCGCTCGCTCCATTGGCTTTGACACTCTTGATCGCAGGCTGCGGTGATGGCGAATCGATTTTGCCACCAGACGGTCGACTGCCCGACGGCGGACGCTACCGGGGCGATCTGGTCAACGGCGTCCTGCAGGGCCAGGGCCGCATCGATTACCCCAACGGCAGTTGGTACTCAGGTCAGTTCGAAAACGGCTTGCGGCAAGGCCAGGGTGAATGGCACTCCAGCAACGGCGACGTCTACAAGGGCGGCTTCGAGCAAGGTCTGTTCAATGGCCAGGGCCGACTGACCAATCGCGCTGGCACGAGTTATGTCGGCAGCTTCAAACTTGGCATGCGTGACGGCGAAGGCACCCAGAAAGACAAGGGCGTGCTTTACCGTGGCCAGTTCAAGGCTGGTGTGTACGACGGCCCCGGTCGCCTGGAACTGGAAGACGGCAGCCAGCATCAGGGCATGTTCGCCAATGGCAAGGCCAACGGCGAGGGTTCGCGCAGTGACGCCAGCGGCAACCAGTACAGCGGCAATTTCATCGACGGTCAATTGCAGGGCACCGGCAGCTTTACCAGCACTGACGGCGATCAATACGTCGGCAACTTCCGCAACAGCCAGCTGGACGGCAAGGGGCGCTACGAAAACAGCGACGGCGACGTCTGGAGCGGTGAGTTCAAGGAAGGCGCGCTGACCGGCAAAGGCGAGTTGATCGGCTCTGACGGCAGCCGCTATCAGGGTGACTTCGACAACTGGCGCTTCATGGGTCAGGGCCAGCTGCTACTGGCCGATGGCAGCCGCTACATCGGCCAGTTCGCCGATGACACCTACCAGGGCGACGGCGTGCTGATTTCCGCCGATGGCAAGGAGCAGCGCGGCATCTGGGCCAACGGCCAGCGGATCCGTGATGCCAAAGGCAAATTGCTGCCGGATCCACTTGAAGCCGGGCTGCTGGTCCAGGGTTCGCTGCTGGACAAGGCACTGGCAGCAGTGCCGGCGTCGACACCCGCCACCGAGCTGTACACGCTGGTCGTGGGTGGCGACGGCAAGCAGAGCGTGTTCATGCGCGAGGCGGACTACGTGAGCAATCTGCTCAAGTCGCGCTTCGGTGCCGTCGGGCAAGTCAGCCTGGTCAATCATCGCGATCACATGGATGACCGGCCGATGGCGACGCGTGAAACCATCACCCGCGCGGTGCAGACACTCGCCCAGCGCACCGGCCCGGAAGACCTGGTGTTCATTTACCTGACCAGCCACGGCACTCAGGATCATGAACTGGTGCTCGACCAGCCGCGCCTGTCGCTGGCAGACCTGCCCGCCGACGCACTAGCCGCAGCCCTTGCACCACTGAAGAATCGTGACAAGGTCGTGGTGATTTCAGCCTGTTATTCCGGCGGGTTCATTCCCGACCTGAAAGATGAGCGCACGCTGATCATGACCGCCTCACGCGCCGACCGCGTCTCGTTCGGTTGCTCGGAAGAAGCGGACTTCACTTATTTTGGCGATGCACTATTTGCCAGGGCATTGGTCGAAACCGATGACCTGCAACACGCTTTCAACGAAGCGAAGGCCTATGTTGCGCAACGCGAGACCGAAGACAACTTCGAAGCCTCCGAACCGCAGATATGGGCACCCAAAGGAGTTCTGGCGCGCTGGCAGCAGTTGCGCAAAAGCCAGGCCGAACGCGCGTTGAGCACGGCGTTGAACCGCACGGAAGCGAAGACTTCGAGTAGCCGCTAGGCTTATCAGTATTGAGGGAGAAGCCACATGTACCTGACGCCGCAACACATCCTGCTCGCAGGAGCCACGGGCCTTACAGGCGAGCATTTGCTGGACAGGCTGCTCAGCGAGCCGACCGTCAGCCGCGTGTTGGCACCGACCCGCAAGCCGCTGGCCGAACACTCGCACCTGGAAAACCCGGTCGGCGAGCTGGCGAACCTGCTGCCAACGCTGTCTGGCCGAGTGGACATCGCATTCTGTTGCCTGGGCAGCACGATCAAACAAGCGGGTTCTCAGGACGCCTTCAAGGCGGTTGATCTGGACATGGTCACAGCGTTCGCCAGCCGGGCCCGCGAACTCGGTGCTCGCCACTTGCTGGTAATCAGCGCAATCGGTGCAGATCCGGCGTCCGGTACCTTTTACAACCGTGTCAAAGGCGAAATGGAACAGGCGCTTCGTGCACAGGACTGGCCGCAACTGACCATCGCCCGCCCTTCCCTGCTGGTAGGCAGCCGTCCTGAAACCCGCTGGGTCGAGCAACTGGCGGCGCCTATCGCCAAACTGATCCCCGGCAAATACGGCGCCATCGAAGCCTGCCAACTGGCCCGCGCCCTGTGGCGGCTGGCGCTGGAAGAACAGAACGGCGTACGGATCGTCGAATCGGATGAGCTGCGCAAACTGGGCAAGTGATGATCGCCAGAGCTCAGACGCTGATCGTCCACACGCTCCGCGTGGGAATGCAGTTCGTGACGCTCTGCGTCATCCAAAGGAGCATTACCTGATAACGCAGGTGGTCGCTCTTATACCGCTAAAGCCCGCCCGTAGCCTGAACCCCGAATCCCGCCGCCGTCAGCAATGACAGTGGCAGCAGCAGGGTGTCGAGCAGCGCACTGCCCGGCAGGTCCAGGCCCGGGTAGCTGGGGGCTTGTGCGCCGAATCGGTCTGCAGCACAGCAACCGCCCTGCAGCGCATACATGTTCAACCGCGTACCGGCATACACCACCGGCGCGCCAGGTTTAGCCGCATTGAGCGTGCGTGCCGTCGCGCAGCCGGTTAGCGCCAGCGCAAGCGCGACCAGCAGCAGCTTATTCATCGCCGCCAATATGGTGCTCGCCCCAACGCGGCAGCATGTCCTGAGGAATATTCAGCAGATTGAGGATCCGCGCGACGACAAAATCCACCAGGTCGTCGATGGTCTGCGGCTGGTGATAGAAACCGGGCGAGGCAGGCAGAATGATCGCGCCCATGTTCGACAGCTTGAGCATGTTCTCCAGATGAATACTGGAAAACGGAGCCTCGCGCGGCACCAGAATCAACTGGCGCCGCTCCTTCAGCGTCACGTCAGCGGCGCGCTCGATCAAATTGTTGCAAGCCCCGGTGGCAATTGCCGACAGCGAACCGGTGGAACAAGGCACCACCACCATTGCGCTTGGCGATCCCGAACCGGAGGCCACTGGCGACATCCAGTCGTCGCGTCCATAGACGCGAATCTGCCCGGCAGACGCACCGGTGTACTCCGTCAGAAACGCCTGCATCATCATCGCCTTGGGCGGCAGGCGTACGTCGGTCTCGGTGGCCATCACCAGTTGCGCAGCCTTGGAGATCATGAAATGTACTTCCCGATCCTCACGCACCAGACAATCCAGCAAACGCAGGCCATATTGCGCGCCGGAAGCGCCGGTCATGGCAACGGTAACGCGCTCCGGGCCGCTCATTTCAGCGCCTCTGCCAGCTTGCCATGCAGACCGCCAAAGCCGCCGTTGCTCATGATCACGATGTGCGTACCGGGCTGTGCCTGGCTTTTCACCTGGTCGATGATCGCTTCAATCGAGTCACACACCTGCGCCGGTACAGTCCCCCCGGCCACGGTGGCGGCCAGGTCCCAGCCCAGATTGGGTGGGGCGTACCAGACCACCTGATCCGCCTGACTCACGCTTTCCCGCAGGCCGTCGCGATGCGCGCCAAGCTTCATCGAGTTGGAGCGCGGCTCGATGACCGCAATGATCGATGCATCACCGACCTTCTTGCGCAGGCCATCCAGCGTGGTTGCAATAGCTGTAGGGTGATGAGCGAAGTCATCATAAATAGTGATGCCGCGTACGTCGGCGACCTTTTCCATGCGCCGCTTGACGCTCTTGAACGCACTGAGCGCCTGCACGCCCAGCGACGGTACGACGCCCACATGGCGAGCGGCTGCCAGCGTCGCCAGGGCGTTGGCCACGTTGTGCTGACCGGTCATGTCCCAGTCGACGGTGCCCTGCGGTTCGCCCTCGAACAGCACTTCAAAGCGTGAACCGTCTTCGCTCAACAGCTGCGCCTGCCACTGACCGTTCTGGCCGGTGGTCTGTACCGGCGTCCAGCAACCCATCTCGATGACCCGCGCCAGCGCTGGTTCAGTCGTCGGATGGATTACCAGACCTTCGCTCGGGATGGTACGCACCAGATGGTGAAACTGACGCTCGATGGCCGGCAGGTCGGGGAAGATGTCGGCATGATCGAACTCAAGATTGTTGAGAATCGCGGTCCGTGGACGGTAATGGACGAACTTGGAGCGTTTGTCGAAGAAGGCGCTGTCGTATTCATCGGCCTCGACTACAAAGAACGGGGTCTCGCCCAGACGCGCCGACACGGCGAAGTTCTGCGGGATGCCACCGATCAGGAAGCCGGGACTCATGCCCGCGTGTTCCAGCACCCAGGCCAGCATGCTGCTGGTGGTGGTCTTGCCGTGCGTGCCGGCCACGGCCAGTACCCAGCGGCCTTGCAGCACATGGTCCGCCAGCCACTGCGGGCCAGACACATACGGCAAACCTTTGTTGAGCACATATTCTACTGCCGGGTTGCCGCGCGACAGCGCGTTGCCGACCACCACCAGATCAGGCGCCGGGTCCAGTTGTGCAGGGTCGTAGCCCTGGGTCAGCTCGATGCCCTGGGCTTGCAGCTGGGTGCTCATCGGTGGATAGACGTTGGCGTCGGAGCCCGTGACCCGGTGCCCCAACTCTTTGGCGAGCACCGCCAGAGACCCCATGAACGTGCCGCAGATACCAAGGATATGAATATGCATGACCAACCTCTCAGAACATCCACGCAGGTTAACGTAGGGACGGTGAAATGGCACCCTGAGTTTGTCCGTTGTCTTGCGCGCACGCCCCATTTCAATGCCCGGCAGATAAGCCTAAAGTCCTAGCCACGGCCGAATGCAAATGGCCTATTCTTGAACGCTTATTGTCAGCTACCCGAAAGCAGAATCGATACAGACTCCCTCACAACAAGAACCAGGAGACATACCATGCGTTACGCTCATCCCGGTACCGAAGGCGCTATCGTCAACTTCAAGGAGCGCTACGGTAACTACATCGGCGGCGAGTTCGTCGCGCCGGTCAAAGGCCAGTATTTCACCAACACCTCGCCGGTCACCGGCAAGGCCATCGCAGAATTTCCGCGTTCCACCGCCGAAGACATCGACAAGGCGCTCGACGCTGCGCACGCCGCCGCTGCAGGCTGGGGCTCGACCTCGGTACAGGCCCGCTCGCTGGTCCTGCTGAAGATTGCCGACCGCATCGAAGCCAATCTGGAAGTCCTGGCCATCACCGAAACCTGGGACAACGGCAAGGCGATCCGCGAAACCCTCAACGCCGACATCCCGCTGGCCGCCGACCACTTCCGCTACTTCGCCGGCGTGCTGCGCGCGCAGGAAGGCAGCGCCGCCGAAATCGACGGCAACACCGTGGCCTATCACATTCATGAGCCGCTGGGCGTGGTCGGGCAGATCATCCCGTGGAACTTCCCGATCCTGATGGCCGCCTGGAAACTCGCCCCTGCGCTGGCTGCCGGTAATTGCATCGTGCTCAAACCTGCCGAGCAGACGCCGCTGGGCATCAGCGTGCTGATCGAGCTGATCGGCGACCTGTTGCCTCCTGGCGTGCTGAACATCGTGCAGGGTTATGGCCGCGAAGCGGGTGAGGCGCTGGCCAGCAGCAAACGCATCGCCAAAATCGCCTTCACCGGCTCGACGCCCGTCGGCTCGCACATCATGAAACTGGCGGCAGACAACATCATCCCGTCCACCGTAGAACTGGGCGGCAAGTCGCCGAACATCTTCTTCGAAGACATCATGAGCGCCGAGCCGGAGTTCATCGAAAAGGCCGCCGAAGGCCTGGTGCTGGCGTTCTTCAATCAGGGCGAAGTCTGCACCTGTCCGTCCCGCGCGCTGGTGCAGGAGTCGATCTACCCACAGTTCATGGAAGCGGTGATGCGCAAGGTCGAGAAGATCAAGCGCGGCGACCCGCTGGACACCGACACCATGGTCGGCGCCCAGGCCTCCGAGCAACAGTTCGACAAGATTCTTTCGTACCTGGACATCGCCAAGGGCGAAGGCGCCGAACTGTTGACCGGCGGCAAAGTGGAGAAGCTGGAGGGCAACCTGTCCACCGGCTACTACATCCAGCCGACGCTGCTCAAAGGCAACAACAAAATGCGCGTGTTTCAGGAAGAGATCTTCGGCCCGGTTGTCAGCGTCACGACCTTCAAGGACGAAGCAGAAGCCGTGGCCATCGCCAACGATACCGAGTTCGGCCTGGGCGCAGGCCTGTGGACCCGCGACATCAACCGCGCCTACCGCGTGGGCCGGGCCATCAAGGCCGGCCGCGTGTGGACCAACTGCTACCACCTGTACCCGGCACACGCCGCGTTCGGTGGCTACAAGAAATCCGGCGTCGGCCGCGAAACCCACAAGATCGCGCTTGAGCATTATCAGCAGACCAAAAACCTGCTGGTGAGCTACGACACCAACCCGCTGGGCTTTTTCTAGCACCAGCCCCGCGATGATCGTCCCCACGCGCTGCGTGGGGACGCCTTTCCAGACGCTCTGCGTCCGATCCTGAATGCCGTCTCAAGATGTCTATCCGTTCCCATGCTCCGCGTGGGGACGCCTTTCCAGACGATCTGCGTCCGATCCTGCACGCCGTCTCAGGATGTTTATCGTTCCCATGCTCCGCGTGGGAATGCCTTTCTGGACGCTCTGCGTCCGATCCTGTACTCCGTCTCAAGATGTTTATTGTTCCCATGCTCCGCGTGGGAATGCCTTTCTGGACGCTCTGCGTCCGATCCTGTACGCCGTCTCAGGATGTTTATCGTTCCCATGCTCCGCGTGGGAATGCCTTTCTGGACGCTCTGCGTCCGATCCTGTACGCCGTCTCAGGATGTTTATCGTTCCCATGCTCCGCGTGGGAATGCCTTTCTGGACGCTCTGCGTCCGATCTTGAATGCGCGGTGTCAGCACGATAATCATCTCAAACAGCATCGCGCACCAACCCTGTGCATCGCGCCCTGGCGTGATGCATCTTTCCTCTGAATACTCTGCTCATAGTTGCAAACTCGCACTCCCGGTCAGGGTGGAGTATTAATTGCTTTCATCTCTTCCCACAGTCGCTTGAAGCGGGGCGTACCCGTTTCACCGAAAGACTACGTCCGACGCAAGCAGCGCGACGTCATGGAGAATCTGTATGGCGAGCTTTTCCCACTCTGTCGGTGCGCAGACGTACCGCTTCGACAGCCTCAAAGAAGTGATGGCCAAGGCCAGTCCTGCGCGCTCCGGTGATTATCTGGCCGAAGTCGCGGCGCAGAACGACGGCGAGCGAGTAGCCGCGCAGATGGCGCTGGCGAACATTCCGCTCAAGCACTTTCTTGAAGAAGCCCTGATCCCTTACGAGCAGGACGAAGTTACCCGGTTGATCATCGACACCCACGACAAGCTGGCGTTTGCTCCGGTCAGCCACCTGACAGTCGGCGGCTTTCGCGACTGGCTGCTCAGCGACAAGGCCGACGAAACCACTCTGCGTGCGCTGGGCCCGGGCCTGACTCCGGAAATGGCCGCTGCCGTTTCAAAGATCATGCGCGTACAGGATCTGGTGCTGGTGGCGCAGAAAATCCGCGTGGTGACGCGCTTCCGCAACACCATGGGCCTGCGCGGCCGGCTGTCGACACGTCTGCAACCCAATCACCCCACCGACGACCCGTCCGGCATTGCAGCCAGCGTGCTCGACGGCCTGCTGTACGGCAATGGTGATGCCATGATCGGCATCAACCCGGCCACCGACAGCACCTCGTCCATCGTTGCCCTGCTGGAAATGCTCGACGCCATCGTCCAGCGCTATGAAATCCCGACGCAGTCCTGCGTGCTGACCCACGTCACCACGTCTATCGAAGTGATCAACCGTGGCGTGCCGGTCGACCTGGTGTTTCAGTCAATCACCGGCACTGAAGCCGCCAATGCCAGCTTCGGCATCAGCCTCAAGCTGTTGCAGGAAGGCTATGAAGCGGGCCTGAGCCTGAACCGCGGCACCCTCGGGCAAAACCTGATGTATTTCGAAACCGGCCAAGGCAGCGCGCTGTCGGCCAACGCGCATCATGGCGTCGACCAGCAGACCTGCGAGACCCGCGCCTACGCCGTCGCCCGGCATTTCAACCCGTTCCTGGTCAACACAGTGGTCGGTTTCATCGGCCCCGAGTATCTGTACAACGGCAAACAGATCATTCGCGCCGGTCTGGAGGATCACTTCTGCGGCAAGCTGCTGGGCGTGCCGATGGGCTGTGACATTTGCTATACCAACCACGCAGAAGCCGATCAGGACGACATGGACACCCTGCTGACCCTGCTGGGCGTCGCGGGGATCAACTTCATCATGGGCATCCCCGGCTCCGACGACATCATGCTCAACTACCAGACCACCTCCTTCCACGACGCGCTGTACGCGAGGCAAAGCCTGGGCCTGCGTCCTGCACCGGAATACGAAGCCTGGCTGGAGAAAATGGGCATCTTCACCCAGGCCGACGGCCGTGTGCGCTTCGGCGACAGCCTGCCGCCGGCCTTCCGTCAGGCACTGGCGCATCTAGCATGAGTGACGAGCCGATGAACGAACTACAAGACGGCGCCATCCCCGCCAATCCATGGCTGGAACTGCGCCGCCTGACCCCCGCGCGCATTGCGCTGGGTCGTACCGGCACCAGCCTGCCGACCTCTGCGCAGCTGGATTTTCAAGCCGCGCATGCGCAGGCACGTGATGCAGTGCATCTGGCCTTCGACCATGCCGCGATCAGCGCGCAACTGAATGAAAAAGGCCGTGAAACCCTGTTGCTGCACAGCGCCGCCGTCGACCGGGACAGTTACCTGCAGCGCCCGGACCTGGGCCGTCGCCTGAATGACGAATCAGCGCAGACGTTGCGCGACTTCGCCGCCGCTCATCCGGGCGGCGTCGATCTGGCGATAGTGGTCGCCGACGGTCTGTCCGCCCTGGCGGTGCATCGACATGCGGTGCCTTTCCTCATGCGCCTGGAAGAACAGGCCAGCGCTGAGGGCTGGTCCCTGTCGCCAGTGATCATGGTCGAGCAGGGCCGCGTCGCAGTGGCCGATGAAGTCGGCGAACTGCTGGGTGCGAAGATGGTGGTCATCCTGATCGGCGAGCGCCCTGGCCTTAGCTCTCCGGACAGTCTGGGCCTGTACTTCACCTACGCACCGAAGGTCGGGTTGAATGATGCGCACCGTAACTGTATTTCCAATGTACGCCTTGAAGGCCTGAGCTACGGCATGGCCGCTCATCGGCTGCTGTACCTGATGCGCGAGGCCTGCAGACGGCAGATTTCCGGGGTCAACCTGAAAGACGAGGCTGAACTGCAGATTCTGGAAGCAGACGGCGCTGACGATCACTCAGATAAACCCATCGGCAATTTCCTCCTCGACGGCCCTGCAGCGCCGCACTAGCTCCCTCACTGGATTGTGCCGTTCAAAGTCGCCGGGCAGATTTGCGTAATCATCCCGGCGTCCGGCATCAGCCCGGATGAACGTTGCGGCCTGACCATTGGGCTCATCAAGCAGCGCCCGAATACCTCGACCTGCTGTTCCCGCCGCTTATGAAAACCTTACCGCTCACACCCCATTCAAAGCCGCCGCTTATTCCGAAGCCCCTTCTGTGCATTCTGCTTCTATAATGCCGCGCATACCGCACAGTCGTTTTCTCCGCATGCGACCCCGGACAGGGTCTCGCCTCAGGTGCCTTAATGGAATTCAACCCGCTCGACCTTATTCTGCATCTCGACGTTTACCTTGACCTGTTGGTGACCAACTACGGCACATGGGTCTACGCGATTCTGTTTCTGGTGATTTTCTGCGAGACCGGGCTGGTGATCATGCCCTTCCTGCCAGGCGACTCGCTGCTGTTCATCGCCGGCGCCGTGGCTGCCGGTGGCGGCATGGACCCGGTGCTGCTGGCCGGGTTGTTGATGCTCGCGGCGATTCTGGGCGACAGCACTAACTACGTGATCGGCCGCACAGCGGGCGAAAAGCTGTTCAGCAACCCGACCTCGCGAATCTTCCGCCGCGACTACCTGCTGCGCACCCAGGATTTCTACGCACGCCACGGCGGCAAGACCGTCACGCTGGCGCGCTTCCTGCCGATTATCCGCACCTTCGCGCCGTTTGTGGCCGGTGTGGGCAGAATGTCCTATCCGCGCTTCGTGGGCTTCAGCGTGCTGGGTTCGGTGCTGTGGGTCGGCAGCCTGATAACACTGGGCTTCTTCTTCGGCAACGTACCATTCATCAAGCAGAACCTGACCTTTCTGGTCCTGGCAATCATCCTGCTGTCGCTGGTGCCGATGATCATCGGCGTGGTGCGCAGCCGCACCGTGCGTCCGGTCGACGCGCGCTGAATCATGTGGTCATTCAGCAACTGGCGCAGGCAGCGCAAGCTTGCCAGACACCCGGTTGCTGACGAGCTGTGGCAGAACGTGTGCGCACGTCTGCCGATCCTCGATGGTCTGAGCAAAGCGCAGCACGCGCAACTGCGTGACGCCTGCGTGCTGTTTCTGCATGACAAACACCTCAGCGCGCTGCCGGGCGTTGATCTGGATGACGAGCAACGGCTGTTTCTCGCCGCACAGGCGCAACTGCCGCTGCTGAACCTGGGCGGACTGAACTGGTATCAGGGTTTTCATGAAATCGTGCTGTACCCCGACGACTTCGTCAGCCCGCAGCGCCATCGCGATGCCAGCGGCGTCGAACACGAGTGGGATGGCGAGCACAGCGGCGAAGCCTGGCTGCAGGGCCCGGTGATTCTGGCCTGGCCTGGTGTATTGAGCAGCGGCGGCTGGGATGGCTACAACCTGGTAATCCATGAGCTGGCGCACAAGCTCGACATGCTCAACGGCGACGCCAATGGCCTGCCGCCGCTGCACAGCGATATGCAGGTGACCGAATGGGCCCGCGTCATGCAAAGCGCGTTCAATGATCTCAATCGGCAACTGGACCACGACCCCGACGCCGAACCCGCCATCGATCCCTATGCCGCCGAAGATCCGGCCGAGTTCTTCGCCGTGACCAGCGAATACTTCTTCAGCGCGCCTGATCTGCTGCACGGCAGTTACCCGGCAGTCTACGAGCAACTGAAAGCGTTCTACCGTCAGGACACCCTGGCGCGGCTTGACCTGATGCGTCGACAAGACCCGGCTTACCGGGACAGCTGACCGCCTCCAAGGCCATGCGTGGCAACCAAAACAGAATATGCCTATAATCCGGACCACTTTATGGCGGTTCGCGCCACAATCTGTCTGGTCAACTAGGGGGGCAATGCCCAATGAGCTACAGCAAGATTCCGGCTGGTAAAGACCTGCCGAACGACATCTACGTCGCCATCGAAATCCCGGCCAACCACGCGCCGATCAAATACGAAATCGACAAAGATTCCGATTGCCTGTTCGTTGACCGTTTCATGGCCACCCCAATGTTCTACCCGGCCAACTATGGTTTCATCCCCAACACCCTGGCTGACGACGGCGACCCGCTGGACGTGCTGGTGGTAACCCCATACCCGGTTACCCCAGGCTCGGTTATCCGCGCACGCCCGGTCGGCATCCTGCACATGACTGACGACGGCGGCGGCGATGCCAAGGTTATCGCAGTGCCACACGACAAGCTGTCCCAGATTTACGTCGACGTGAAAGAGTACACCGACTTGCCGCCGCTGCTGCTCGAGCAGATCAAGCACTTCTTCGAGAACTACAAGGATCTCGAAAAAGGCAAATGGGTGAAGATCGAAGGTTGGGGCAACGCTGATGCTGCCCGTGCCGAGATCACCAAATCGGTTGCAGCGTTCAAAGGCTGATCATCGATCTGGCGTTTCAGGGCACGCCACACGCGTGCCCTGAAACACGCTTGTCCCCCTCCTCGCTGCACCTCCCCGCACACCTCGCTCGCTGAAACACAACCACCCGTTTTTTTTGCAGCGCGCACGTTTAAAAATGCGCCCGGCTTTTAGACATTCGATAAACAGTTCGTTAATGCCCGTATAGCGGGGGTAAACGCGCAATACGTCGTTTAGCCAAAAAAGCACTATTACGGAATCCACCTACACGACATTCATTCCATCCGTAGTCCGGATAGCCATGCGCACCCCGGGATAAGGTCGACGTCAACACCTCGTTCATTTAAACGCCCCGGCGACGTCCGTAGACTTCGCCCTATGAATACATCAGGTGATCGACTCCGCATCCTCCTTCGGGAGTGCCATCTCACAGCGACTGATTTTGCCGCCAACCGCAAAATCACGCCGCAACACGTCAATAACTGGTTCAAGCGCGGCGTGCCCATGGCGCGGATTGACGAGGTGGCTGAACTGTTGACCGTCAACGCCCGCTGGCTGCGCACCGGCGAAGGCCCCAAACACCCTAACGACTGTGCCAATGAAAACACTGGCGGCGATACCCGCGTCATCATTCATCAGGCCAGAAACGTGTCGCGCGGCGACGTGGAAATCCAGATATTCATGGAAGCCGAATCCACCCACGGCGTCGGCAAGACCGTCCTCGCCGAAGCCCCCGGACAGAAAATCCGCCTACCCCTGCAAGTCCTGCAGAATATGGGCATCGACCCGAAAAACTGCATGTGCGTCGCCATGGTTGGCAACAGCATGGCCGACAAGATCCAGGACGGCTCGATCCTCGGCGTAGACCGCGAACTGACCCAGGTCATCGACGGCGAAATCTACGCACTCGAACACGGCGGCATCCTGCGCGTCCGCTACCTCTACCGCCTCCCCAACGGCGGCCTGCGCCTGCGCAGCCACAACGACGCCGAATACCCGGACGAACTGTTCAGCGCCGAAGACATCGACCGGGAGAAAATACGGATTCTGGGCTGGATATTCTGGTGGTCGACGCTGAACAGCCGACGTAATGCCATGCTGCTGTTATGAGGCGTTCGCGGTTGAAAGGCATTCGGGCTGGGCATGGAAGGCGAACTTCAGTATCCTGTTCGCCATCCAGAGCACCTGACGCAGTCATGCGATGCGGTGTTTGAACGGGGCATGTGATCCGTTTGCCTTGTTGCCTATTCGCGCTTCTTCAAGAGGCGCACCTGTTGAAGGCGATTGCGGTCTATCAAAAATAGATCAGAACCGCCTACGAGAAGCCGGCCACAAGCCGGCTTTTTAATGTCTTTTTGAAAGCCATCCTCATCTACTGAAAATCGCGAGAGCCTTGCTAGATCAAGGGTTTCAACCTATTTTTGTTCCTGTGACTTCCGTTTTGATCCGAGGCGTTCCACGCGTAAGTGGGGGAACAAGTGGGGGAACAGAGGGCAAAAAAATGGGTAAACTGACCGCCAATCAAGTCAAGAGTCTGGTTGAGGCTGGGACGTACGAAGACGGTGAAGGGCTTCGTCTTTTGGTGAAACCCTCAGGACGAAAAACCTGGGTACTCCGCTTTCAATTGAACGGCAAACGCAGGGAGATGGGTCTGGGGAGTTACCCTCAGCTCGACCTGAAAAAAGCCCGCGCAGCCGCCTATGAAAATAAAGTCCAGATCCTCAATGGTACTGATCCACTCGCGAAACGACAGGCTGCACAAGCCGCTCAGCGGGAAGCCACTCGCCGGGAACTGGCGCAGTTGATTGCCTTCGAGAAGCTGGCCTCTGACTACCGAGACGCCCATGAATCAAGCTGGTCGGCGAAATGGCGCAAGGGCTGGTTGAGGAAACTTGAGTTCTATGCTTTCCCTACTATAGGGAAGCTGTCAGCCGACCAGATCGAGACCAAACATCTGATCAATGCGTTACAACCAATCTGGTCAAGCAAAACACGGACGGCAGACGAGGTTCGAGGGCAAATCGAACAGATCCTGGATGCCGCCAGAACCCGAGGTCTCAGAACCGGAGAGAACCCGGCACGCTGGCGCGGCCATCTGGAAAACCTGCTCAGCCGACATGAGAAGAAGAAAGCTCGCAAACGCCTGCATCATCCCGCGCTGAATTGGCAGGACCTGCCGAAGCTCATGGAGGCCTTGCGTAAGGACACCAGCCACGCTTCTGTTGCAGCTCAGTTACTGATCCTAACCGGCGCTCGCTCACACATGGTCCGATTCGCGCGCTGGGATGAATTCGACCTTGAGTCCGGTCGCTGGTCTTTGCCCGACGAGCGAATGAAGACCCGCCAGGCTTTCGCGATCCCACTGGCGCCAGAGGTCGTCTCACTACTCAAGAATCTTCCCAAGCTCGGCCGCGAAAGCCCTTATGTATTTCCAGGGAGTGGTCGTAGCGGCATCATGCATGCCAACGGCATTCGTAACCTATTGCACGGGCTCGGTTACGAAAGCATCACTCGCCACGGATTCCGCTCAACGTTCCGCGACTGGGCGGGCGAGCAGACCAGTTTCCCTCGAGAGATTTGTGAACTGTCACTGGCTCATGATCAGCGAGGTGAAACCGAAAGCGCTTACTCACGATCTGACTTCTTCGAAAAGCGTCGAGAGCTGATGAAGGTTTGGGCTCAGTACGCTACATCCAAAGGTGGCAGCGATAGTGAGATTATCCGGAACGACGCAGGAACGCGCTAATGATCAAGTTTAGCGGTTGAACTGCCAGGATTTCCCTAAACGAAGAGTGAGCAATTGGATGGTCAGCAGAAAGTAATAGCGCGTCGATTCCGCGTGCAGGTTCACGTGGTGCTTTAAAAACCATGCGAGATGCTTTTGCTGCCAAGTCCATGGATTGTCACGTTGCCAGCACTCAGCTATCGCTGTTTGGATAGCCTTCGCCTGACGGAGGTGACGTTGACGGGTGGTGTGCGACCCGGTCAGGACGCTCACCAGGAACAGTTCCATATCGAATGGCTTGCTCACGCTCGACCACCAATGTAAGCCGAAACCACGTCGATACGTCCGTGCCCCAGCTCATAGCTGACTTGTTCTCGAGCCTCTTGATCGAGGCGCTGGTCGAGCTGGTAGCACTTGCCTCCGTTAATGGGGGCGGGATGATGGGTAATCTGCTCATAGCGTTCGCACGCATAGGCCGCCCGCAATTCGTGGAAGCCTTTGAGGTTGTTCGTATGGAGGATCTCCCGTGCAGGGCGGACGATCTGCCGATGAAAATCGAGGTAGCTTTCGTGCGGCGCAAGTAGGTTGTGGCTACCGTCGGGCGAGACCTGTTCGGCAAATCTCAGTGCGTCACGAATATGATCATCTACCGTAATCCAGCGAGGTGCCGACGCACCGGATCGGCCACCTTTGGTGCCGTCCTGAATATTAATCTTGCCGAATTGTTCGGTTTCGCACTTTAGGCGCGGAAGGTTAGCCAAAATGGTCTCGCGCAAGCGCATCCCGGTGGCTCGCGCTAACTGTGCGATGGCCGCGGCGCGCGGCATTTGGTGTTCGCAGAGCACGTCGACGATCCGTTTCACGTGCTCGCGGTCTTGGCCTTGCGGTACCGCGCGACGAACACAGGTGCGTCGCATCCCTAGCACCTTGCTCGGGCTCGGCACTTTCACATACTGATCACCACGAAGCGCGGCCATGGTCCGGTTCACGCTGGATAACCGGTTTTGCGCGGTGGCGATGCCGATAGCCCCTTGTTCAATTTGTTTGCACAGATGTCCGGCATAGTCCAACAAGATCTGCCGATCTATCTGCCGTGAATCGTTATACCCTGGCCCATCTTCCGACCGACACCAACGCACAAACGCCTGCCAGCGATCACTGTGTGCTTTGACGGTACCGTAATGCCCCCCGCCAAACAGATCTTTCAATGCCTGTGGCCCGGCATAGCTCAACTGCCGACCATAGCCAAAATTGCGTCCATCTCGCCTACCCACCAGTGCCATGATCGAACTCCTCTCGAAGCCAAAACTTTTAAAACCTTCCCCACGTCATCCCGCCACAAATGTTGAGTGTTATCAGGGATCAAGGCCCCTGCGACCTGTGAGGGTTGTCCACTAACGCGGGACTGACGGCTCTTTACGACCGGGAGCTTGGGCATCTCAGGATCTGGCCTCCTGAACACCTCCGAAGAAGTGGGCGGGTGGAGGCTGCACTGGCTGACGAGATCAGCGCCGCGAGATCCTGAGTCGGGTGAAGGCAGTGATGAGATGACCGGGGCATGCCTGACTGTCAGTCAGGTGCAACCCATTCCTTGGGCTGCGGCACCATCATCTGCATTACTGTTGCTGGTGACCTCGGTGTTTGTCACGCCTATTGTCACAAGGGGTAATGCCGCAAAGCCTTGTACGAGTTGGGCTGCAGCAGCGGTAGGAGCGCCCGTCTCTTTCGGGGAGAAAGAGACGGGCGCAGGTTGGCGCAATGAAATGGCCAAGCGAATAAATTGCTGCAGGGCAGCTATAAAAGGGTATGAGTTGCCGCAGTGGCACTCTGGTAGAAGTAGGCATCCATCACATCCCTGTGACCGTGCGAGCCGCCGGACGCTAATCGCACTTTGGGAGAACCACCACGGTGTGGCGTAGCCTTAAAGGTTCTGGCTACCTAGGTTGCTGTCAACGACAGCGCTTTGCCCGATCTTTTCTACGCCTGTGGATAATTCGGGGCAAGCTCGAATTTTCGGGAATTATGCGGCTGTGGGTGAAATTATCCACCGGTGGAAATCTGTGGTTTTCCACAGACAGTTGCGTGTGCTTTAGATTTTTTAATTGAGGTCCATCCAAGCAGGGCGGCTTTGCAGCCCTGTTTGGATGGACCCGCGTGGAAGGACGGACTGCGGTGATCTCACAGGCTTTCCCACGTTTGGATGCGCCACGGCTATTTTTTAGGCGGCGATCGTCACCTCCCCGCCCCCACGACCTAATGAGAGGAAATATCCAACGCAGGCCATCACCGCTCGCTGTCGTTGCAGCATAATGCGCCCCAGTTATATTCATCACCGAGCTGCGAAGTGGTTCAGCAGCTTCCGAGCACTACAAGGACTTCAGAACATGTCGCAAGCCTCCAACAATCTGGCCGCTTTCATCTGGTCATTGGCCGATTTACTCCGTGGGGATTTCAAGCAAAGCCAGTACGGTCGGATCATTCTGCCATTTACCTTGCTGCGTCGCCTGGAGTGTGTGTTGGAGCCGACCAAAGCAGCGGTGCTGATTCAGCATGAAAAACTCCTGCTACTCAATCACTCCGAAGAAGCCCAAGAGAAACTGCTGCTAAGAGCTAGCGGTGGGCTTTCGTTTTTCAACACCTCAAAAATGGATCTCTCCAAACTCGGTGAAGCGGGCATCAAAGCCAACCTCGAATCCTATCTGCAGGGCTTCTCCAAGGACGCCCGCGAAATTTTCGAACACTTCAAATTTAGCGAATTTATCGGTCAGCTTAACGATGCCAATCTGCTCTACAAGATCGTGCTACGGATTCGTAAGACTGACCTAAGCCCCGCCGCGGTCTCCAACCACGACATGGGGCTCGTGTTTGAAGAACTGATCCGTCGTTTTGCGGAAAGCTCGAATGAAACCGCCGGGGAGCACTTTACTCCACGCGATATCGTGCGCCTCACCACCTCCCTTGTGTTTATGGAGGACGATGATGCGCTGACTAAGCCCGGTATCATTCGCACCATTTACGACCCAACGGCGGGCACCGGCGGCTTTCTCTCATCGGGCATGGAATACGTGCATGAACTCAACCCACACGCGGTGATGCGTGCCTATGGTCAAGAGCTCAACCCCGAGAGTTATGCCATCTGCAAAGCTGACATGCTGATCAAAGGGCAGGACATCAGTAACATCAAGCTCGGCAACACGTTGTCGAACGATCAGCTATACGCCACTGAATTTGACTACATGCTCTCCAACCCGCCGTTTGGCGTGGATTGGAAAAAAATTGAGCAAGAGATCAGTGACGAGCACATGCAAAAAGGTTTCAGTGGCCGTTTTGGCGCAGGTTTACCACGCGTCAGCGATGGCTCCTTGTTGTTCCTAATGCACCTGCTCAGCAAGCTACGCGACGGATCTCAAGGCGGCGGACGGATCGGCATCATCCTCAATGGCTCGCCGTTGTTTACCGGTGGCGCCGGCTCTGGCGAATCGGAAATCCGCCGCCACATCCTCGAAGCTGACTTGCTCGAAGCCATCGTCGCGCTGCCCACCGACATGTTCTACAACACCGGCATTTCCACTTATGTCTGGGTGCTGTCGAACAAAAAAACCGCAGAGCGCAAGGGCAAGGTGCAACTGATTAATGGCGTGAACCTGTGCGGAAAAATGCGCAAATCCCTCGGTTCCAAGCGCAATGAAATGGATGAAAGCGATATCGCCACAGTGATCCGCGCCTTCGGCAGCTTTGCCGCAGTCGATACCTACAAACTGGACAAACAAACTACACAAAAAAGCAATCGTGGCCGCCAGTCTGTTAACCCGAAAGCCGAGGCTGCCAAGACCTTCGCCAGCAAGATATTCAACAGCCATGAATTCGGCTATCGCCGAATCAGCATTGAGCGTCCATTGCGGCTGTCCTTCCAGTTCAGTGACGCACGCATAGCTGAATGTCGCTTTGCCCCCGGCGCCATCAACACCGCCATGCGATGGCTCTACCAAGAGTACAGCGCCGTAGAGGGTGATAGCTGGAACGACAGCGATACCTGTAAGCGTTACGGTGACTTGAGCGCGCATGAAGACGCCATTCGCCGTTACTTCAAACTGCACTTTGCCGACCTGAAAGAGAAACACATCAAGGATCTGCTCAACAGGTCAACGTGGTTAGATCAGAAGCGCCTATTACTCAAAGCGCGAAGCCTGCAGCAGATCATTGGCACTGCCAAGCACGACGACATGAACACGTTTGACGACACGCTCAAGGCCGCCTGTAAGCAACAAGGTATTGCCCTAGATGCAAAAGAGAAAAAGCAGATTACCGATACCGTGAGCTGGAAAAACCCAGCAGCGGCAAAGGTCATCAAGAAAATTCACAAAACCAAAGCCAATCCCCTATACGGCTTGTTTGCCGTTAACGGCGAGGTGCTGGAATATCAAACCGATAGCGACCTGCGTGATAACGAAAACGTCGCGCTGGATCCGAGCCAGCGCGTTAATGCCGTTAACGAGGCATACTTCCTAAAAGAAGTGCAACCGCACGCGCCCGATGCCTGGATTGATGCCAGCAAGAAAGACGCTAAGGATCAGGAAGTGGGCATTGTCGGTTATGAAATTCCGTTTAATCGGCATTTTTACCAGTATCAACCGCCCCGAAATTTACTCGAAATCGATGCCGATCTGGATGCTGTGTCCGCCGAAATAATGCAACTTCTGCAAGAGGTGCATTCGTAATGCCTGGGAGATATAAGCCATATTCAGAATATAAAAACTCTGGAATAGAGTGGCTTGGAGACATACCAAAATCATGGAAGCTTTGCCGTTTAAAATATATGGCAAAAATAAAGAACGGGCAAGATTACAAGAGCATTGAGGTTGATGATGGCTACCCGGTAATCGGCTCCGGCGGGCAATTCACTTACGCTTCTCAGTTCACGTATGATCAAGAGTCTGTTCTTCTCGGCCGCAAAGGCACTATTGACAAACCGTTATACATCAACGAACCGTTTTGGACGGTAGACACCATGTATTACACGGAAATAAATAAAGACATCCCTCCAAAGTACCTTTATTACTTAGCACTGACAATCCAGTTTGGAAGGTATTCAACCAACACAGCCTTACCAAGCATGACTCAGGAGCACCTAGGCAACTACATATTTGCAACGCCTTATGAAAAAAGCGAAAAATCGGCGATCGCCAATTTCCTCGATCACGAAACCGCCAAAATCGACACCCTGATAGAAAAACAACAACAGCTCATCCAACTACTAAAAGAAAAACGTCAATCGGTGATTAGCCATGCCGTGACCAAAGGCTTGAACTCCAACGCAAAAATGCGTGACTCGGGTATTGCGTGGTTGGGCGAGATACCTGAACACTGGAGTGTTAAGCGTATCGGCTTGCTATTTACAGAAAGCAGCTCAAGGGCCTTTAGCGAAGTTGAATTGGAGTATCCGGTTCTCAGCGTTTCAATTCATCATGGGATATCCGACAAAGAATTGAACGAGGAAGAACTAGACAGAAAAGTAGCAAGAAGCGAAGACAGATCACTCTACAAAATCGTCCACAGAAACTATCTCATTTACAACATGATGCGTGCATGGCAAGGAAGTTTCGGTGCATCAAAACTGTCGGGACTAGTGAGCCCTGCATACGTTGTATGCCAACCTACAACGTCCCTTAACTCCTATTATTTTGAATTAGTGCTCCGCACACAAAATGCCATAGTGGAAACGAAGAGATACTCTAGGGGAATAACCGACTTCAGGCTCCGACTATATTGGGATGAGTTCAAGAATATTTGTGTGCCCATACCTGGCAGCACCGAGATAAATGAGATCCTGAACTACATCTCTAAGGTCAATTCCACGTATGATAATTTAATCATTGTTGCTGGACGCCAAATCGAATTACTCCAAGAGCACCGCACAGCCCTAATCTCTGCGGCTGTTACCGGCAAAATTGATGTGAGGAATTGGGTTGCACAGAAAAATAGTCAAACCAATAAGGAAGTAGCCGCATGAGTGTATTGGGTAGCGGTAAGGCCAACGAGCTGACGTTTCAGAACGACATGCTCAAGCATTTATTGGCCAGTGGCTGGCTATTGGGCAATGCGGAACACTACAACCGTGAACTGGCCTTGTACCCCGACGACCTGCTGGGTTTTGTCAAAGAAACCCAGGTTGAACAGTGGCAAAAATTCTGCGCGCTCTACCCGAGCAACCCAGAGTGCCACTTTCTTGAACGTGTTGCCACCCAACTGAATAAAACTGATCCCAATGCCGCCAGCAAAGAAATGCGCACCTTCGGCACGCTGGGCGTGTTGCGCCATGAACTTCGTCACCGTGGCACCCGGTTCAGTCTATGCCAGTTCAAACCTGAACACGATCTAAACCCCGATACCTTGGCTCGCTACGCTAAGAACCGCTGCTGTGTCGTGCCTGAGGTGGCTTATTCGCCTTGGGCAAGCAAAGAACATCTCGAACAGTCCGGCAGCAAGGCAAAAGCCTGGCGAATTGACTTGGTGCTGTTTGTAAATGGCTTGCCGGTCGCCACGCTAGAGCTGAAATCCGAATTCAAGCAGGCTGTGCATAACGCCATTAAGCAATACAAAACCACACGCTTTGCCACCGACCCAATCACCAAAAAGCCAGAGCCACTACTGACCTTCAAGCGTGGTGCTCTGGTGCATTTTGCCGTGAGCCAGTACGAGGTTTATATGGCCACGCGCTTGGAGGGCACGGAGACCTTCTTCCTGCCATTTAACAAGGGCACCACTGTCGGCGGTGCCGGTAATGATGTGCCGGCAGACATTAACCAGTACGCCACCGATTATCTGTGGAATGAGGTGCTGTTGCCCAGCAATCTGCTGTCGATTCTCGGGCACTTTGTGCATCTGCAAATTGAAGAGAAAGAAGATTGGGAGGGTCGTAAATACAAAAAAGAAAGCCTGATTTTTCCGCGTTACCATCAGTGGGATGTAGTGAATAAATTGGTCACAGCGGCCCGTACCGAAGGCTCTGGCCATAAGTACCTGATCCAGCACAGCGCCGGCTCTGGTAAATCCAACTCGATTGCCTGGATAGCGCATCAGCTGTCGGCGCTTTACGACACGCAGGGCTGCAAGCAATTCAACTCCGTGATTGTGGTGACGGATCGCACTGTTCTGGATGATCAGTTGCAAGACACCATCAACCAGTTTGAACATGTCGATGGCGCAGTTGGCCGCATTAATAATCAGGAAGGCGACGGCTCGAAATCAGAGAAGCTGGCAGCCGCGCTGGAGAACTCACAGCCGATTATTATTGTCACCATTCAGACCTTTCCCTACGTGCTGCGCGCCATCGAGAATAGCGTCAGCCTGAAAGAACGCAGCTACGCGATCATTGCCGACGAAGCCCACTCCTCGCAAACCGGCTCTATAGCGCGTCAGCTCAAAGAAGTGCTGATGATTGAGGCCAAGGCTGATGGTGAGGACGAACTCAACTCTGAGGACATTCTCGATGCCGCCGTGGCGTCACGCAAGGCGTCAAAAAACCTGAGTTACTTTGCCTTCACCGCCACGCCGAAAACCAAGACACTGGAGCTGTTTGGCCGTTTGCCCAATCCGGAAGAGCAACCCTCTAAAACCAATAAGCCCGAGGCCTACCATGTGTACAGCATGCGTCAGGCCATTGAAGAGGGCTTTATTCTCGACGTCCTGAAGAACTATACCAACTACAAAGTGGCCTACAACCTGGCGCAAAAAATCGACAAGGCGGATCAGGAAGTCGAAAGCAAAAAAGCCAAGGTCAAGCTCAATCAGTGGGTGCGCCTGCACGAGTACAACATCGCGCAAAAGGTGCAGGTGATCGTTGAGCACTTTCGCAACAACGTGATGGGCCTGTTGGGCGGACAAGCCAAAGCCATGGTGGTCACAAGCTCACGCAAAGAGGCCGTGCGCTACAAGCTGTGTTTCGACAAATACATCGTCGATAAGGGCTACCAAAAAATTCATGCTATGGTGGCATTCTCCAGTGAGGTGGAGTTCACCGAGAAAGATCCAAACGCGGTCGCGCTAGTTGGCAATAAATACACCGAGAGCAACATGAACCCCAACCTCAAAGGCCGCGATATGCGCAAAGCCTTTGATAGCGATGATTATCAGGTGATGATCGTTGCCAACAAATTTCAGACCGGTTTTGATCAACCCAAGCTCTGCGCCATGTATGTGGACAAAAAACTCGGCGGCGTCGAGTGCGTGCAAACCCTGTCACGCTTAAACCGTACGTATCCCGGCAAGGCGGATGTTGGCACGTTCATCCTGGACTTCTTCAACGAGCCGCAAGGCATCCTCGACTCTTTCCAACCGTACTTTCAGACGGCAGAGCTGGCAGATGTTTCCGATCCAGACTTGATCTTCGATTTGTTTGAGAAGCTCAACGCGGCGGGTATTTACAAGTCCAGCGAGGTTGAGCAGTTCTCCGCGGCCTTTTTTATCAAAAACAAAAGCAATGCGGCGATTGCTAACATTTGCAAGCCTGCGGTCGAGCGCTGGACGAAACGCTACAAGTTGGCGGTTGATGCCTATGCACACTCGAAAGACATATTTGAGCGAATCAAAAAGACTCAGGATGCAGTGTTGATTGCCAACGCTGAAAATGACCTGAAGGAATGCAAGCAAGCCAAGGACGCTCTGGACGTCTTCAAAAAGGACTTGGGCACTTTTGTACGCTTCTATGAGTTCATGTCGCAAATCGTCGATTACGATGATAAGCAACTGGAAAAGCTCAGCCTGTACGCACGCAATCTAAGCCCAATGCTGCGTGAAGCCGCTGTGGATGAGGATGATATTGACCTCACTGGTATCGTGCTCAGCCATTACCGTGTTTCGAAAATACGCCAGCAAGACCTGAAGCTAAAAGAAGACTCGCCCGACTATAAGCTCGTGCCAGGTGAAGGGCTCGGATCAGCGGCAGCCAAAGACAAAAAAGAAGAACTGCTTTCGCAGATATTGGAACGACTCAACGAGCTGTTTGTGACGGACCAATTGACTGAAAAAGACATGATCAATTACGCCTACACCATTCGTGACAAGGTCAGTGAAAACCAATTGGTTATGCAACAACTGGCAAACAATACTCCCGAACAAGCATTGCTTGGCAACTTCGCCAATGCGGTTGATGACGCGATTATGGACAGCGGCGACGCTCATCAGAACCAGATGATGCAGCTGCTATCCGATCCGGTTAAGACCAGTAAATTTGCCCGAGTGGTTTTCGATTTACTTAAGCTGGCAGACCAATGATCAAACGCCCCACTACCCCAACCAAGACTAAAAAAGGGAGCGCGATACTGTGACCTGGAAACTGACTACATTGGCCGCAAAACTTGAAGTCAAACCTACTTTTCTAGACGCATATTGTGCAACCGACAAACTATAAACACAGCAAAAATAATAATTTGAACAAAATTTGATAGAACTGAACTCTGATATTTTATTAGGAATCAACCTATGCCAGACGAAGAGCATTTTGCTGAATTACTAGCAAAAATCATAAAATCTTTACAGCGCGGGATAGACGCACTACGCGGAACCGTGTCCCCCGATAGATCTACAAGCATTCTACTTCCAATATTTTTATTCAAAAGGATTTCCGATGTATTTTCCGAGAAATCCCCACCCCGAATTTTGGAAGCAACCATAAGACCAAATTCTTTCCGCATTCCAAAAGGGTGTTCCTGGCAAGATTTAACTACTGAAAGCTTCGACCTAAATCGAACTTTAGAAAAAATCTTCGCCTCGATTGAAAGCGAAAACCCTGAACTACAGGGCGTATTGATCAACGAATACACCCATCGCTCAATTGATGACAGAAATTTTCGGGAGGTACTTCATGCCTTCGACTGCATTCCACTTGGAATGACTCAAGCATCCGACGAGCAGATGGGGGAAATATTTACCAGAGCACTAGAATTCCTTGCACGAAGTAACGGCAAGAGAGGAGGTGAATATCTAACCCCTACCTCAGTCGCAACACTGATAGCAAAGCTAGCGACACAAGATAAAAATGAAATCATTAATGTTTACGACCCTGCATGCGGCTCGGCAGGTTTGCTTTTAGCAGTCGCAAATCAAAAGCTTGTTCTCCACGAACTGGCCGGACAAGACATAAACACAACCACTCTTATCCTAGCGCGCATGAACATGATAATGCACGGCAAGGACCTTAGCCGCGTTAATCTTCAGCTCGGCAACACACTGGAAAATCCTAAGCATATAAACAAACGCTTTGACGTGGTAGTTTCCGTCCCTCCTTTTGGCGCAAGCTGGAATCCAGACCACTCCTACAGCAGCAAAAATCTAATTAGAACTTATGGTCCCGAGCCAACTCGCTCGAAGGCTGACCTTGGTTTTGTTCAGCATATGCTCCACCAGTTGGACAACGAAGGCGTAATGGTCGTCGCCCTACCTCATGGAGTGCTATTCCGCGGAAACATTGAACAACGCATCCGAAAACATCTAATTCAAGAACTGAACTGCCTTGATGCAATCATAGGGATTCCACCAAACCTATTCTATGGGACTGCCATTCCCGCTTGCATTCTAGTCTTCAAGAAGCAACGCACGCACTTCGACAACATACTATTTATCGATGCTAGTGATGAGTACGGAAAAGAGCGATGGCACAACTATCTTCGCAAACAAGACCTAGACAAAATCTTAACCGCCGTTTCTGAGCGCAAGAGCACTGAACTGTATTCCGAAGTAGTTTCAATTGAAAAAATACGCAAAAACAACTTCAATCTAAACTTGCAGTTATATATTGACGAATATCGAAAAGAAACCATTCACAGCTTTGTTGAATTCCACAATTTAATTGAGAAACACCAAGGTAAAAATATAGTATTCCGCGGCGTAAAAGACTCTAGATTTGAAATAACCCCGTCCATAGGCCGCTTGCCTATAGACAGTACAAAAATTGAAGAGTCGGAGGAAACCATATTCAAACAATTCAAGGAGCAGGCCCTACCTCATTTAAATTTCACACCGAGAAATGATTGGGAATGGTTAGCGCTAGCCCAACATCATGGCTTACCAACACGACTCCTAGACTGGACAACCAACCCCCTAATAGCCCTATATTTTTCAGTTGAAGAAGACTGCAAGTCTGACTCAGCGGTATACATTTATGTAGATAATCAGCCACCCGTTGATTTAGCGCTGAGCGAGTATCAGAACCCGTTGCTTTTTCCCAGCGACCAACCCGTCCTTCGCTATACACCTGCCCACTTGACACCTAGAATAATTGCACAAAGCGGACTATTTACTGTCCATCAAAACGTCACACAAGGCTTTACATCCGAACAAATTCATAAAGTCGTTATTCCGAATGCAATAAGAAAAAAGCTAAAACAACAACTCTATCGTTACGGTATTCATCGAGCGACCATTTACCCAGGGCTGGATGGAACTAGTGCTCACATAAAGTGGCTCAACTGTCAGAACGATGAACAGTAGAACTGTCCAGTGAAATATGTTGATGGAGCATGAGGTCACAGCTATTACGACTGCAGACAATTCCGGCATTAGACTGTGTTTCAACAGCGAGTGAGGGTCGAAGCTGAGGGTAACCTGGCCTGCAGGCTGCTGACCAAGTCAGCCGCGACCCCGTCGTTGAACCAGCTAAGCTGACCTTGGATTTGGGCCATGAGAAATCAACTACAAAATGCCTATCTAGCATTTGACCTTCCCTGCTGTCATAGAGAACTTGCGAAATAAATTCAAGAAGAGAGTTTTCCGCCGGCTGATCAGCGCAAACTGAGGGAAACCACCAAGCAAAAAGCTCCAAAAAAAGCCGGTTTTTGCCAAAAAAAGACCAGAAAGAAATCGCAAAAAGTGGGGGAACGAATGGGGGAGCGAAGAGTGTGTTAAAAACATTAACGTCTTTATTTTCATATACCTATATAAATAAAAAGCTAACCACAAGCCGGCTTTTTAATGCCTCCCGCTTTCTTCCTGCAGCCAAACCGTGGATATCTTCTGCTTGAGAGGCTTCCAGCCAAATCAGCCGCTGGCAGTACCTTGCTGGTTGTCCGATAGCGCGCAGAAACTACCCACCGCCCTCCCCCAACCGCCTGCGCCGCGCCACCAGCGCCCTGCGCAGGGAAACATCTGCATACTCCATAAACAGCGTTGCCAATCGATTCAGCGCTGCCTCTTCCTCTTCGCCGCCCACGATTGAATCAAAGCCGAGCGCACGCTTGTTCTGCTCGGGTAGTTCTTCCCAGCTGGTCATGAGATAGGCGTACATTGCGCTGACGATTTGGGGGCTAGTCGAAGACTTGGGCTTTGGGGATGCCTCGGCTAGAACACCTATCCGCGAGCGTATGCGCTGGAGAGCGCGACATTTTTTGCAGATCGGCAGGTATCTTGAAGCATGACGCCGTTGCGGCGATCCGCAGGCTTTGTGACGACTCATGAAGCATCTACTCCTTTGCTGTGGCAGCGACTCATCCTTGTAAAGCGCACTCGGCATAATGAATGCTATAGCGTGTAGCGCTATAACGTGCATTCAAGCGAAATCCCTTCCTTTTGTAAAGGGGGTGCGCCATGGATCTGAGCAACGCAATCGGAGCAGCACTGAAAGAAGCGCGCGAAGCGAAGGGGCTTACACAGGAGGATTTTGTCGGGGTTAGTGGCAGAACGTATCTGTCCGAGATCGAACGCGGATTGAAGAGCCCGACGCTTGAGAAGCTGGATCAGCTCGCGACAAGGATCGGAATTCATCCGCTTGAGCTGCTGGTCTCGTGCTATGCCAAACAGGCGTCGATGAGTCAGCAAGCGTTGCTGGATATGCTGGATGAGCGCTTGCGTAAAGAATGACTCATAGCGATTCAATCCAGTCCGTTCTGGTCAGATACAGGACTGTCACGGGCAGACTTCTAAGTCCCGCTCTCTCCACAGCTTCCAGACCTCTTCCCAGCCAGCTTCATGGCTCGGGCCCGAGACAACGATCAACTGACTGCACGCGCCGCTGCCTAGTTGCGTGCTGTAAAGCGTTGCCAGTTCGGTCGGGATCATTTCGTCGCGCGTTCCTGACAAGTGACGCTGGGGTATCAATGCAAGGCGCTGGATGTAATCCAGTGGGTCCAACGATCCGGTGAGGGGTGAAAGCCCCTTTAGCGCTGTCCACTGCTTCGGGGCCAGATTGCCAGCGATGGTCTGGATCCGGGTGATGTCGTTTCGTTGTCCGGCCAGCAGCAACGCAAGGGTTGCGCCGCCTGAGTAACCAATCAGCTCGAACTCGTTATTACCGTAACGTTGTTTCATCTGGTCCAGCGCGCTGCTGAGGCTGGTGACCACGTCCTGGGAGAAGCGGCGATCGGTCCAGAGTGCAGGGTTGCAGGCCGGTGCCGTGATGAACTGACAAGGTCGCGCCAAATAGACGCTGGGAGTCGGGTCGTTGATTGCCATCCGCGGCACGAACAGCTTACGCGGGCTTGGGTCGAGACTGGGTTGAGTGGCGGTGGCCCAGGCATGACCGTCGCCTTCCAGATAGACCCGCAGACGAGGCGTCCTGAAGGTCTCTGGCGGTAATAGCGCCGCCAGTGGGAAGGGCTGTGCCGACAGAATCTGCATCTGCCGGCCATGCTGCTCCGCCAATTGCTGTAGACCTACGCGTGGCGACTGACAACCGGCAATGGCCCCGCTTAACAGCAGCACCATCACCACTGCAAGGATACCGCCCAGGCGTTTTCGAACGAGGCGGTAACTCCACATCAGAAGTCGTAACGCACTTTGGCAGAGAACACATCGGCATCGAAGTCCGATTTCCCGATGTAGTCGTAGTTGACGCCCAGTGTAACTGCGCCCAGTTTGTAGTCGGCCCCCACGCCCGCTTCGTAACTGTCACGCACGGCCTTGGCGCCACTGGTCACAAACGGTGTGCTGCCGAGCAGAAAGGTGGACGTGCTCTGCGCTTCGTCGGCGGCGAAATCGTGGTAGGCCATCAGCTTGGCCTGTGGCTCCAGCGTTCCGGCGCCCAGGAGGAAGC
The DNA here is from genome assembly GCF_017833005.1 of Pseudomonas sp. PvP027. Taxonomy (NCBI): domain Bacteria; kingdom Pseudomonadati; phylum Pseudomonadota; class Gammaproteobacteria; order Pseudomonadales; family Pseudomonadaceae; genus Pseudomonas; species Pseudomonas sp. PvP027. The sequence goes on from NZ_JAFIBK010000001.1 coordinate 2,607,644, forward strand.
TGCCAGCCACACGCATGCCCGCGCCCAGCTCAATGGCTTCATAACGCTGATCTTCAACCTTCAGCGCAGCCGACGAGCCTTTCTCGCGATAGCCGTCGATGTTCACCTGGCTGTAACGTGCCGCCACGCGCGGCTCGACCAGGACTTGCGGGCTGACGTGGTAGGTGTAACCGCCCACCAGGTTCAGGCCCAGCAGGTCACTATCATAATCAGCCTTGGCACGTGTACCGGCGATGCTGCGTTTGCCCTGATTGTCATTGAAGCCATAAGTCAGGCTTGTATCGACAAAGTAATTGCCCTGCTCAAAGCCCCCATACAGAGTGAATGCATGGCTGTCGACTTCGGTTTTGTTGCCACTTTTGCCATTCACGTCGGTATTGATGAAGCTGTAGGCCAGGCCCAGCGTCAGGTTGTCGTTGAGTTTGCCGTCAGCGCCTACAGCGACGCCGCTGCTGTACGCGTTGTAGCCCGCAATCCCGTCACGCTGGCCTTGAGTGGCATCGCTGTAAAGCGACTGGACCCAGACACCTGCATTTTTGAAGCCCTCGCCAGAGGACGCGCCGCGTATCGAACTGGTGCGGCTGCCGGTTACGTTACTGATCAGGCCTTGGCTGGTAGTAGCGGCGCTTCTGGCCCCGCCGTTGACCTCCGGCGATAGCTGAGAGGCCAGCTTGGCGAGTTGCCCCCCGTCAGCGTTCAACAAAAGCTGTTTGAACGCATCACTGTCGTTCAGCTTGCTGATGATGCTGTCGCCAGTCAGATTGACGAGCGTTTCCTGATCGTTGGAAGAACCACCATTGTCAGTGATGATCTGGGCGACTTCTTGCTTGCCTTTGCCGGTGACCACAGCCACCACCTCTTTGCCGTCAACGGTATAACTGTCGATTTTAAGCAGCGCCGAGGTACTGACTACATCGAGCTTGCCGGCAGAATCGACCGCGCTTCCATCCTTGGTCAGCAGTTCGATCTTGCCTGCTTCGATAAGTTTGTAAGTGGTGCCGTTGGCACTGAAGTCGTCACCCTTGGCCGCGAGCTTTACTTGCGCGCCCTGTTCGAACTGAGTGAGACCGGTAACTTTCAGCACTGCGGTTTTTGTATCAGTGGCCTTACTCAGATTCAGGCCGAGCGCCGAGTTGGCGTCGACATACAGATCGCCATTAATGCTGCTGTGCGTGGATTCGAAAGTCATGGTAGTCGGACTGTCGGAGCTGCCGCCAACGTAAACCGACCCGCCGCTCTTGAGGCGAATGTTGTAACCATCCTTACGGCTGTCAGTACCTGTGAAGGAAGTATCCCCTTCAAGCTCGATATTGCTCAGGTCGATCAGGTTACCGACAACGACGCTACCCTGTCTCAGGATCAGCTCGATCGGACGATTGCTTTTGGAGGCGTCGATGGCCCTGTCAGAGGAAATGATCGAACCGCTGTTATAGATATTGAAGTCGCCCCGCTCGATGTACCAGGGTTGAGCACCAATCATGGAGAATGTTGTAGTACCCATCACGATAGCAGCGCCCTCGCCGCGAATCGTCCCGGTATTGATTATGTCCGCACTATTGCCGATCATGGTGACCCCATCGACTCGAAGACCTTCAGACCCCGCGCCGCTGGCGGAGAGGCTGCCCTGGTTTTCGATAGCTTTCAGACTCGTGGCGAAATCCAGAGCTGTCGCGCCTTGACCGGTAACGTCAACCAGACCGCGGTTGATGACGCTGCCGCTGATCTTGCCGCCCTCAAGGCTGATGCCTTTGACCCCTTCGCTACTGGCAAAATTACCGGAACCGGTGATGTTCGCGTTGAGGATCAGGCCCTTTTCAATAGTCGAACCGTTGAGCTCGATCGCATCTTTAACCGCACTGCCCGTATAGGCACCGTTGATCTCGAGATTGCCGGTATGGGTCTGACGCTCGCTCTTGTAACCCGCGTTGGTCAGTTCGACTGTTTCAGCAAAAGCCGGAACAGCAGTTGCAGCCACAGCCATGGCGAGAAGGGTCTTGCGAAATATCACAGCGTTCACGATTCATTCCTTATGTTGGGGGCGCTTCCATGCGTAGCGAGAACGTGCCGCAGCAAAAAGTGGCGATTGGCCACGTAGAAGAGCGCGGCGAGGATAAAGTAACCGACTTGAAATAACATCAAATATTATCGATGCAATCGCACTTCGTTAAAATCGTAGAAGTGCGCGGGGTCGAGATCACTAGACCCGATACGACTCCGCATGCGCTACCTTCCTGAGCGTGCGCCAGTACGAGCGGATACGCCTGGCAAGGGGTGGTGAAGTGCTGAACAATACGATGGTCGCAAAGGACACCCACCAGCCGGGGCGCAGGCAGGTCAGCAGGTATTGATTGAGCCAGATGCGCGCGATTCTCAGCCTGTAGCCCTTCGGATCCAAGCGCTGCAATTGCTCTATCGCAGAGGCTGTGTAGAGCGTCGTCAATACGCGGCGGCTGATCAGAAAGCGTTCCGGGAAGTCGATGCCAGCCTCGGAGTGATTCAGGACTCTGAAGTTGCGCCTCAAGACGTTGTCCCATAACTTCAGATTGCTCAGGCTTACCTCGCAGGGGCGTGCGAGCCGCGCTTCAATGCCCTTCCTGCGCATCACACCCAGCATGAGTGCCTGCTCGCTCACCATGCGCGCGGACGTGTAGCCAATGAAGTTGCCAAACGGGTTACGAGACGGCCTGTCGTTGAACAGCGCGTCCCTTTCGAACAGTGGTTGCTCCCACATGGCGAGCATCGCGTCGCGCGTGCCGAATTGAACCAGATCCGATATGTGGAACAACATCGGCAAGCGCTCAGGGTCGCGAATATAAAGCGTCGTGGTGGTGATGGGCGTGTCGAACAGTTGCGTCTCGCCCGGCCCGGAATCATCAGGCAGACCTATGACAGCCAGTGCGGCGCTGGTCAGATTGTGGTCGGCACGCATTTTCATCACATAGGGTCTTGAGGCGCGCTGAATGCCGCATAACGTCGATTGCAGCATGCGATTGATGTTGATCTGATTACCGGCGTCATCGACGAAGGCGCCCGGATCATCCGACATGACGAGCTGGTCCGCCTTCACATCGGAAGTATCTTCATGACGCCAGGTCGAAACGATGATTTCGGCCTGCGGCAGGTGCTTCCGGATCGATGCGATACAGACGAAGATATTTCGCTCGGAACTCAGGTTGCGATACAGGGGGCCCTGAATAACCACGCTGATTTTTCTGGAATCAACGGCCACAAGATGAGGCATGTTTTTTAACCTTGTAATAAAAGCGCCTGCTATCGGCGGTTAGCGGCAGGTCAGTCAGACGGATCCTGCAACCCGCTGAAAGACGCGAAGAACAACACGCCTTATTCGACGCAGGATGCCCGCCAGAAATGGAATACTCATCAGCACTCTCTCAAGACGGGTGACCATGAATAGCCTTCTGATCTGAGCAGAACGATTTGAGGCTGTTGTGCTTGCCGGCAAATTATTGAACGACGCGTTGAGGGTTCGCGCATAAACGCCGAGATGCATGGCGGGCACCATGATCACCAGGTTTCGCTTTCGAAGCCTGGTGCTCAAATAGTTGTAGCGGGCAATTTTCTGGATGAGATCCATACAGGTAGTCGAGTCATGCTGACCAAAATCAATCAGTATCCAGTCGCTTTCGACTTTATCCATGTGCTGGGCAACTCTGTTCGCCACGATGCCGCTCAGGCCATTGTCGTGAAGAAAATCCTCCAGGCTGAACAGGGCGTGCTCGGTCGATGAATCGCTGACGGGTAGCTCGGTCAGGTTGTAAAGGTCATCAATCACAAGTATGGGAACGGTCTTCCTATACTCGTGCTGAATGCGCGCCAGCTGACAGATCAACTGATGGCTGGCAGTGCCGGGGCTCGAATGAGATACGACGAATACCTTCACTTCGCCCCCTTGCTGTAGGACATGAAGGGGGTCGAGTTGTAGATGGCCCTCACAGCAGCCCACAGGCTTTCAAAATAGAAGTTTTTCCCGTTATTTCGATAAGCGCGAACGGCTGAAATAAAAATGCCAGGGAGCGACAGAAGATTGTGGTGAAAATAATCATCCTGCTGGCGAGCAAACCAGGTCTGCGTGCCGCGTTGACGCAACATATTGCGCACCTCGCAGCTCTGCGTGATCAGTGTCTGTTTGGCCAGCACAGGGTCTGTGAGGAAGCGATTGATCAGAAACTCCTGGCGGGTTTCTGTCAGTTGATCGAACAACACAAGCCTCTCGAAGTCGGCGAGGAACTCTCTGACTGCGTCGATATCATTCCTGAAGCTGGACTGCTGGGCCACGCGATCAATCAGTTCGACCCAGTCTCGAACCGAGATGCGATCAAGACCGGTTGGAATGACAACCGCCGATGGATTGGCCAGGTACTTTTCCCCGAACTGTTGCAGTCTGGCCAGCGCGGCCTCGGCGGACAAATTGAAAAGCGGTTTCTTTTGAAGCATCGAGACATAGCAAGGCCCGGACACCTCAAGGCATCCGTTAACCGATTCGACCGAAGCCTTGCCACCCAGTAGCGCCCGGGAGGTCACTGACTGAGTGATGCCAAAGGGATTGATGCGGTTCGGAATACCCGCGCGGGACGCTCGCAACGCATGCTCGATGTCTTCGTATTCCACCCAGTGCAGGGACTCGTCCAGCGGGCACGCATTCCATACGTCTTTGCGACAAATGTAGAGACTACCTGTCGGGTAACTGGCGTCGTTGTTGTAGCGCATCGGGCTGGCGAAGCAGAACCCGGTCCGGTCGACGTCCGAAAATATTGACGGAGCAATGGACAGAGCATGACCGCCGGTGCGATGCAGCCCTTGCAGTCCCTGAGCAACCTCTGCCATGGCCATGCCGTAATCCGAATAGCGCCGCGGGTGCATGCTGATCCGGTTATCGAAAAACATGCTTTGCAATGTCATCAACGGATAGCGCGGGCCAAAGCGGCGGACAACTTCCCCGAAGTGTTTTGGCAAAAAGACGCGGTCATGCAGGATCACCAGATTGCTGTGTGCGGCCTCCCGAGCGAGGCGATTTTTCTTCTTGCATATCTGCACGGGCGGGGCAGTAATGTCCTTCCCCACGATGCGAACTTTGTCGAAATAGGCGAAGTTGCTTCCCGGTGTACCGCACAGAAGTATCTCCTTGTGCGGGATGTCAATTTCCAGAATGCGCTTCACGACAGCATTGAGAACGGTAGCGTCACCTGGACCGACAGGAATGCCGAAGGTCCAGCTATCGAGATCGTCGTTCGACTCGGCAGTCAGCCTGGATACTTTCGTGTAAGTGACGGAGTTGGCCGAACGCGCAATGACCTTGAGCGCCCCCGCGAAGTAATCACGATCCAGATAACACTCGATAGGCGTGTCTTCGATAACCGTGATTTTTTCGCCAACATTCAGAAAGTGAGCACCGTCCCACAACAGCAGAGGGGCCAGCGGTGAATCACTCTGGACACCATAAAAACAGTAGCTCCCCGCCCCATACATGCACAACGGCCGCCGTGCGGCATGCAGTTTACTTATCACCTGTTCAGGCTTGCGAAACGGATGCGCGCGAAACGAGATGAAGCTGGAACACTCATGGGGCAGCAGCAGGCCTACAGGGAGGCTGCGCAAACTGCCCGCCGCTACGTAACCAAGGCTTGGGTGGTGTTGGAGATGGGTCGTTTTCATGGTCAGACGACATACTTGTCAGCGAGCGCGCCCGGCACCTTCACGACAACGGTGGTCGCATCGGTGAGCGCTTCGAACGCCGTGATGTCGCCCGGTTCCAGAACGATGATGTCACCGGCATGCCAGACCTTATCCCGCATGCTGACCGACCCGGCGATGAGCACGGTTATCTCGGTGGCGACCTTGTGGTAATGGGCCGCTTCCTTTTCACCTGCCTTGTAAGTCTTGACCCCGACCTCACAGGACTCGGTACTGAACACTGCAGGTTCGAATCCGCCCACGAACCAGCCTTTGACCATGTCTTCCAGCCTTGCCGTTTTCATCGCATTTCTCCTGCTTCGAAGGCGTGAAGCTGACTATCGGTTTTCAGTGGCCGGTACTGATTCGGTTCGATCCGGTAGACGCCGATCCTCTTCTGCAACAGCACCAGTTCATTGAGGGCGGGGGCTATGTAGAAGTTGTCGTTGACCCTGGCGTCCTTGCGAATCATCTGCTTGGCCGCCGATACGAACAGCGAGCCTGATTTGAACCAGTACACACCTGCAATGGCGTGTGAGCTGATCGGATTTTTTTCGGCAGCCTCAATAACCCGGCAGTCGCTATCCAGGCGCGCGAATGAATAACGCGGGTGCAGAGAATTGAAGATGACCACTCCGGCATCCTCATGACGTTCCCGAAATGCACGCACGACATCCTGCAGCTCGATATCCAGAAAGTCGCTGACACTGAGAATCAGCAGCTCATCATCGTTGTCGATTTCTTCACTCGCCAGAAGCGCCGTGCACGCCGCGCCCCGGGTGATGTTGTGAACCGGTAGAACACTGGCCGACGGGTGCATCTGCGGGACCATGTTACGAAGGTACAGCCGGGCGATATCGTGGTTCGAGAATGTGCAGATCATCCTGCGCGGCTGAAGTACTGCGCAGTTGTCTATCAGCGTATGAATCAGTGGCTTGCCTTTGTATTCGCACAGATATTGCGGGTACTCGCCCTCGTCGTGCGCCGCCTCTGACTGCCTGCCGGTCAGAAGGATGATATTCAACGCGCTCACAGGGCAGCCGCCTTGTCGACGTTAATCTGTTCGACTTTGCCAAGAATATTAGTGAGGTTTACATCGCAGGTCTCAGCCACGACCAGCACATGTGCACCGGAGTCTCTGGCAGCCTTGATGCCATTCTCGTTGTCCTCGACGATGAGGCACTCTTCAGGGCGAAGGCCCAGTTGGCTGATGGCCTTGGTGTAGATGTCCGGCGCTGGCTTGGCATGCTTGACGTCTTCGTTGGAGAGCCGCAGATCGAGGTATCGATCGAGATCTGCCCTGTTCATCATGACCTCCACCGTGTTGCGAATGGAGTTGGACGCCACCGCCAGCTTGTAACCCAGCGTTTTCAGTGATGACAACGCGTACTGATGCACAAAGGTCGGTTTGCACTGGGCGTACACGATCTCCATGGTGTACTGCTGTTTCATCTCGTTGATAAAGGCGTGCAAGGCAACCGGCAGGTCGCGTTCGACACTCAGCATGTCGAGTTTGCGCGAGGTGGGCAGACCGTCGTAGGCGGTGAGGTGTTCGTGACGACTGATGTTGTAACCGAACAGGCTGAGCGCTTTGTTCAGTGCGTCGTAATGCCATTCCTTGGCGTCGATCAGGACACCGTCCATATCGAAAATCACTGCCTTGATCATGATTGCCTCACGAGAAAAAAGTGGCTGCGTCTGCGGGAAGATCAGTGCACAGCATCAAACGGTCATGCGACCCGAACTCAAGCAATTGCTGCCACAGGGCGTCATGAGCACGCCCGTGCAACTCGGGTGACACCACACAAACCTGCTTGCCCTGGGAAAGCAGATCGCCAATGACCTGATTGGAAAACCACTCCCCCTCAAAACCGTCAAGCCAGACGCCTGCTGCCTGTTCAAGCCAGGCTGGCGACGGTTCAACATCGCTGAGACGGGTGTAAGTGACGAGACCGGCATTGAGGTAACTGCGCATGTCCGGCACCGCCATATCGAAGGCGAACCAGTGGGTATGGCTGTACCGGGCGAAGGTTTCAGCGAGAGCCTGTGCCAGGCCATCTGCCTTGACGTTGATGGCCAGAGGCAGGTTGCGACCGGCCATGATGTCGAGCAGACCCTCCAGCGTCAGCTCACCGCCCTTGGGCATGTCGTGGGCAATGACCAACTGACCAGCCACATCGCGGACATCGGTCTCGGTGCCGAAGCCAAGGTCGAACGATCGATGAAAGGCTTCCGGCAAATTGCGCTCGGGCTTTTGCAGCCAATAGCCGCGGTGGCTGATGATCTGCATGTCAGGCCTCTTTTCCCGAGGCTGCCTGCCTGCTCAGCGGCAGCGACAGGAACCGGTCGAGATCTGCCGGTATGCCCAGGCCATACATGCCATGACCTTCTGCGCCAATGCTGTAATGAATGACCCTGGCGCCCTGCCCGATGAGCTCGTTGTAAACCGGTGCAACATAGAACTCGCCATTGACGCGAAGATCTTTCGCGACCATCGCCTCGATGGCCGATATCAGTTGACCTGCGCGGCGAAAGTTATAGATGCCGACAGTGGCCTCGTCGGAGATAACCTCCTTTTCCACCACACGGTCGATCAGGCCCGCAGCACTGAAGCCCACGAACGACCATTTCGGGTCGTCGGCTTTCATGGTCATGATCAAACCCTCTGCATCACTCTCGTTCATTGCCTGCAGATAGGCGTTTATATCCACATCGACGTATTGATCGCTGTTGGCGATCATCACTTGCTGGCCGTCGTCGAGCAGGTGCCTCGCTGCATACACGGAGCACGCAGCGCCACCGGTCAGCCCGCCGAGCTCGACGATCTCGCAGCCAGGCGCCCAGGCACTCAGCTTTTCTCTCAGCCCGTAGCTTGCGACCTGTTCCGCCTGACAGATAAAGATGAAGCGGTGCGGGCACTCCGGCGTCAGGTTGTCGATAACCACCTTGATCATCGGTACACCATGCACAGGGATCAACGGTTTGGGATCGGTGTAACCCGCAACGGCAAAGCGACTCCCGGCCCCGGCCATCGGAACGATAATTTGCAACATGGAAATACCTTTATGAATTGAGTGATGGCCAAGTTGATTGGAAGCATGGCATCGCGAAACAATGAATCAGTAATAACCGTGCTCGGTCATCCGGCCACGCTCGAGCGTCAGGTAACGCTGGCAAAACTCTTTACCTTCTTCTACTGCGTGGGTAACAAGAATCAAGGCCATCCCGTCATCCTGCATCAACCGAATTCGTTCGTGGCATTTGCGCTTGAACTCTTCATCGCCTACCGCAAGTACCTCGTCAGCCAGTAATGTCTGAGGCTCTACGTGAACGGCGACTGAAAAACCCAGCCTCATGTACATACCTGACGAGTAGTTCTTTACCGGTGTATCAATGAAATTTCCCAAACCGGAAAAATCGACAATTTCATTGAAGCGCGAGCGCACTTCCTTGTTGCTCAATCCAAACAGACTGGCGTTCAGGTAGATATTTTCTTCACCGGTCAGCTCGGGGTGAAAACCCACCCCTATTTCGATTAGCGGTGCTACCCGCCCCACACTGGTCAGACGCCCACTGGTGGGTACCAGGATGCGCGAAACCAGTTGTAACAGCGTACTTTTACCGGAACCGTTATGCCCCACCAGTGCAAGTGATTCGCCTTTATGCAGGGTGAACGACACGTCGCTTACTGCCGTGAATGTTTCGGCACGCTCGCGGTACCGAGCGTCAAACAGCCCCAGAAACTTCTTCTTCAACCCGCCCCGGTTGTGGCGCAGAACAAACTGTTTGGTGAGGTTTTCTGCCTTGATGACCACGCGACTCATAAATACTCCACCACGCTGTCCACCTTCCTGAACATCAACAGGCCTACAAGCAGCGACGCAGCGCCCATGAACACGCAGAGCAGCAGATCACGGGGTTCGGGAACGACTCCGGCATGCAGAATGCTGGTGAAACTGTTGAAGTACAGACCTATCGGGTTATAGGCCGCAATGCGGGCGATACCGTCGGGCAGCGATGAAGTCACCCATACAATGGGCGTGAGCCAGAACAGCAAGGGTAGAAACACGTCAATGAAGTGCTTGGCATCCCGAACGGTGACCTGGATGACGCTGAGTGCCAGACCAACGCCCATGATCAATGCCATGAATGCGATCAGCACAATCGGATAAAACAACAGCGCACGCGAAAAGACGCCACCGAGCATGGCAAATAACGACGCATAGACGAGCATGCAGCCGGCCCAGAAAACAATGATTGCCAACGCCCCGGAAATGGGTAGCAACAATCGAGGAAAACGTAACTTTCGAATGAGGTTGCCGTTATTGATCAGCCACTCTCCGCTTTGCGAAACAATTTGCGCCAGAAGCATCCAGTGGACAACACCCGTCACCAGATGAAGCGCGAAGCGGTCCTGACTACTGGGCAGAATATAGGTGAACACCGTGTAATACGTGAGTGTGACGACCAGCGGATTACCCAATGACCAAATAAAGCCCAACGTTGCGCCCATGTAACGGATTTTTATTTCCTTGGAGACAAGGTTAATGATCAGGTCACGCCATTTCATAACGCCTGGATTGCAAAAATACGGCATACGGTATCCAGCTATTAATAGGTAAATCAGAGAGGACAACTTTGACAACCAAGATCATAAATGGATAACCTTATGGCCTCATGCTGCGAACACATGTTCTCTTCTTTTACCAAGCTACAGCTATAGGACGCCGCCTTAGTTCCTGTAGGAATATTCTACAAGCTACCCACTGCAGCGAAATGAGCCCCTCCTGCCCTCGCTACACTCGTTCACGATCGCAAGGCACTTCCCTGCCCGCGCGTTGATCTATAACGTCAATGGTCTTTGCAACACGACCGGCCCAGCGATCCCTCTTGAACAAGCGAGGCTCCTCATGACCCAAACGTCCTACACCCCGCCGAAGGTCTGGCAGCAGGAAACAAAAGCAGGCGGCACGTTCGCCAGTATCAACCGCCCCGTCGCCGGCCCCACGCACGACAAGGAGCTGCCGGTGGGCAAGCACCCGCTGCAGCTTTATTCGCTGGCCACCCCCAACGGCGTGAAGGTCACGATCATGCTCGAAGAGCTGCTGGCGCTCGGGCACAGCGGCGCGGAATACGATGCCTGGCTGATCCGCATCTCCGAGGGCGATCAGTTCTCCAGCGGCTTTGTAGAGATCAACCCCAATTCCAAGATCCCGGCATTGCTGGATCGAAGCCATGAAACACCTGTTCGGGTATTCGAGTCCGGCTCTATCCTGCTGTACCTGGCAGAGAAGTTTTCCAGCTTCCTGCCCGCCGACCCGGCAGGCCGCACCGAAACGCTGAACTGGCTGTTCTGGCAGATGGGCGCTGCGCCGTATCTAGGAGGTGGTTTCGGGCATTTCTATGCCTACGCGCCCGAAAAACTCGAATACCCCATCAACCGCTTCGCGATGGAAGCCAGGCGTCAACTCGATGTGCTGAACCGTCGCCTGGGCGAGCACCGCTACCTGGCTGGCGACACCTACACGATTGCCGATATCGCGGTCTGGCCATGGTATGGCGCGCTGGTGCAGAACAAAGTGTATTCGGCCGCCGAATTCCTCTCGGTACACGAATACCCGAATCTGATTCGCTGGACAGAAGAAATCGCCGCACGCCCTGCCGTTATCAAAGGCCAGAAGGTCAATCGCACCTGGGGCGAAGAAGCCGATCAGGTTCCGGAGCGGCATCAGGCGTCCGATCTGGATAAATAAGGTACACGTCAAGTCCTTCGCGGACAGAAACCTGATGCTACAAACCCACAGGAAACTCTGGAACAGAACGTCCTGATCCGCCCGTAAAGTAGCCGACCTTAGCCACCGCCCAAGGACGCGCCTTTATGAGCCGAACAACTGTTCTTCCAGACTTTCGCTTGCAATCGCCCATCAGGTTGCCACGCAGTGGAGTACTTTCAGTATGAATACTCCCAACACACCGCATACGCCTGTACATGATCGCTTTGATGAAGTGCTCGCCATGATCCGGAGCGCTCGACAGCAGGCCGCACAGGCGGTGAACACCCAATTGATCGAGCTTTACTGGCAAGTCGGCGCTTACATCAGTCGCAAGCTTGAAAACGCTGAATGGGGTGACGCGGTGGTCACCCAGCTTGCCGAGCATCTGGCCACCACCCAGCCAGGACTGCGCGGTTTTACGCGCAGCAACCTTTTTCGCATGCGTCAATTCTATGAGATTTACCGTGCAGAAGAGAAAGTCGCGCCACTGGCGCGACAATTATCCTGGTCACATAACCTGATCATTTTCAGCCAGAGCAAGCGTCCTGAAGAACGCGAGTTCTACCTGAAAATGGCAACTCAGGAAAGGTGGTCAAAACGCGAACTTGAGCGCCAATTCAAGAACGCTCTGTTCGAGCGCACTGTCACCCAGCCAGCCAAAGCCTCGGCGATGCTCAAGGAAACCCGGCCGGCCGCACTGGATATATTCCGTGATGCCTACATGGTGGAGTTTCTGGAGCTGCCACCGGGGCACGCCGAGGCGGACCTGCATGGCGGCTTGTTGAAACGCCTGAGGGACTTTCTGATCGAGCCAGGTCGCGATTTCTGTTTTGTCGGCTCCGAGTACGCGTTGCAGGTCGGCGGCCAGGACTTTGCTCTGGATCTGCTGTTTTTCCATCGAGGCCTCAACTGCCTCGTTGCCATTGAGCTCAAGGTCGGCCGCTTTGAGCCCGAATACCTCGGCAAGCTGGACTTCTACCTGGAAGCGCTGGACCGCAACGAACGCAAACCCCATGAAAACCCGGCCATTGGCGTCTTACTCTGCGCCAGCAAAAACGACGAAGTCGTCGAGTACGCTCTGAACCGCTCGCTTTCACCCGCTTTGATTGCCGAGTACCAGACCCGCCTGCCGGACAGACAGTTACTGCAGGCGAAACTGCATGAGTTCTATGCGAGCGCTGTGTTGAACGATCAGTGATACCTGCCAGGCGCACGATGCATTACGCTTGCGGGTACCTGAGCCGCAGCCTGCAAGCCTTTCCACCCGGAGCCTCCAATGCCGCAAGACAAAGACCCTCGTGCCCACACCGCCCTGTCGCAACGCGGCCGCAGTGCCGGCAGCGGGCCCGGGATTGCGGTCAACCCGCCGGTCGTGCGCCTCAGTACGGTGCTGTTCGACAGTCTGGAGAGTCTGCGACAGGCGGAAATTCGTACCGCGGGGCCGGAGCGCTCGCTGACGTACGGCGCCAACGGCAACCCGACCGCGTTTGCCTTGCAGGACCTCATCTCCGAGCTCGAAGGCGCACACGGCACCTGCCTGTACCCGACCGGGCTGGCCGCAGTGGCGCAGATGTTTCAATCGTTTTTGCGCCCCGGCGATCATGTCCTGATCACCGAGTCGGTCTATGGCCCTGTCCGGCGGCTGGCGAAAACCATGCTGACCGCCTTCGACATCCAGTTCGATTTCTACGCGGCCGACGGCAGTAATGTGGAATCGCTGATCAAGGCCAACACCCGGATGATCTATGCCGAGGTGCCCGGCTCGCTGACATTCGACATGTGTGACCTGCCTGCCCTGTCGCAGCTGTGCAGGGCCAGGAATCTGCTGCTGGCTGTGGATAACTCCTGGGGCTCCGGGGTGCTGTACAAGCCGCTGGAGCTGGGCGCGGACATTTCGCTGATGGCTCTGACCAAGTACGTGGCCGGCCATTCCGACGTCATGATGGGCAGCGTCAGCACCACTGAAGCGCACTGGCATACCCTGAAGACCATGAACACCGCCGTAGGCAATACCGTCAGCCCCGACGATGCCTATCTGGTGCTGCGCGGAGCCCGCAGTCTGGCGGCGCGCATGGCCATGCATGAGCGCCATGCGCTGCAGATCGCTCAATGGCTGCAGGCCCAGCCTCAGGTTGCCCGCGTGCGCTATCCCGCGTTGCCGGACGATCCGGGCCACGCGATCTGGAAACGCGATTTCCATGGCTGCAACGGCTTGCTCAGTTTCGAATTCAATACCGTTGACCGGCAGGTGCTGGATCGCTTTACCGGCGCGTTGAAACTGTTCGGCATCGGCTATTCCTGGGGTGGTTTCGAAAGCCTGATCACGGAAGTCGAGCAACACGGCCCCGACCGCGGCACCGGCCCGATGCTGCGACTGCAGGTCGGCCTGGAAAGCCCGGAGGATCTGATCGCAGACCTGCACAACGGGTTTGCGGCAGGTTGACCCCGGCAGCCGCTTAAAGAGCGCAAGCCCGTCGCCGCAATTTGCCCAGACGCCATCGCTCTGCTAGTGTCGCGCGGTTTAACCTCTACCGGAAATGCCCTCATGGCCCGCAAGAAAGCTGCACTGGATTTCGAACAGTCACTCGCTGATCTGCAAACGCTGGTAGAGCGGCTGGAGAACGGCGAGTTGTCGCTGGAAGACTCCCTGACCGCCTTCGAGCAAGGTGTACGCCTGACCCGCGACTGCCAGAGCGCCCTCACCCAGGCCGAGCAGAAGGTTCAGGTACTGCTGGAGCGCGATGGCGAGCTGAGCGAAGAGCCGTTCGACGATGCGGAACTCCCCGAATGATCGCGAGCTATCAAGCGCAAAGCCAGACTCGCGTCAACGCAGCACTCGACGGGCTGTTTCAGGCACCGGCCCCTGAGCTCGACCGCCTCTACGAAGCCATGCGCTACAGCGTGATGAACGGCGGCAAGCGCGTGCGCCCGCTACTCGCGTACGCCGCCTGCGAAGCACTGGGCGGTGTAGCCGAGGATGCCAACGGTGCCGCCTGCGCCGTTGAACTGATTCATGCCTACTCCCTGGTACATGACGATTTGCCGGCAATGGACGACGACGACCTGCGTCGTGGCCAGCCGACCACACACAAGGCTTTCGATGAAGCCTGCGCGATCCTCGCCGGTGACGGCCTGCAAAGCCTTGCCTTCACGGCCCTGCTCGCCCCCCACCTGACGTCACGCGATGCCGAGACGCGTCTGCAGATGGTCACGGCCCTCGCGACTGCTGCCGGACCGGCGGGCATGGTGGGAGGTCAGGCCATCGACCTGGGTTCAGTGGGGCTGAAGCTCGATCAGGCAGCGCTGGAATACATGCATCGTCACAAGACCGGCGCATTGATCGAAGCCAGCGTCCGGCTTGGCGCACTGGCCAGCGGTCACGCCGATCAGCCGCGGCTTGAGGCTCTACAGGTCTACGCGCGTGCAATCGGCCTGGCGTTTCAGGTCCAGGACGACATTCTCGATGTCGAAAGCGATACCGCGACCCTCGGCAAGCGCCAGGGCGCCGACATCGCCCGCGACAAGCCGACCTACCCGGCGCTGCTGGGCCTGGAAGCGGCCAAGCACTATGCACTGGAACTGCGTGATCAGGCGCTGCAGGCGCTGAGCCCGTTCGATACCGCCGCAGAGCCGTTGCGCCAGCTGGCACGCTACATCGTCGAACGTCGCCACTGAGCACTGGCACCCGAACCGTAAAATCCGCTGAATCAACCACGCTTCATCGTGGTCTCAGTGAGTACACATGTCAGTCGGCAGATCATCCGCCGACTCACTTCATGGGCAGCGTGCGATGCATAAGGTAAACTGCCGCCTCTTTTACTTATAACGATTCGCCTGATGCCCACGACGTTCAAAGAGATCCCACGCGAGCGCCCGGTCACGCCGTTGCTCGACCGAGCCGATACCCCGCACGGCCTGCGCCGTCTGGGCGAAGCCGAGCTGGAAACCCTGGCCGATGAACTGCGCCTGGAATTGCTGTATTCCGTTGGCCAGACCGGAGGGCATTTCGGTGCCGGCCTTGGGGTCATCGAGCTGACCATCGCGCTGCATTACGTTTTCGACACCCCGGACGACCGTCTGGTGTGGGACGTGGGTCATCAAGCCTATCCGCACAAAATCCTCACCGGCCGTCGCGCGCGCATGTCCACCCTGCGCCAGAAAGACGGGGTTGCGGCCTTTCCGCGGCGCAGCGAAAGCGAGTACGACACCTTCGGTGTCGGGCACTCCAGCACCTCGATCAGTGCCGCGCTGGGCATGGCGATTGCCTCGCGCCTGCAGGGCAGCGAGCGCAAATCGATTGCCGTGATCGGCGACGGTGCGCTGACCGCCGGCATGGCCTTCGAAGCGTTGAACCACGCGCCGGAAGTGGCCGCCGATATGCTGGTAATCCTCAACGACAACGACATGTCGATCTCGCGCAATGTCGGCGGGCTGTCGAACTACCTGGCCAAGATCCTTTCCAGCCGCACCTACAGCAGCATGCGTGAAGGCAGCAAAAAGGTGCTTTCGCGCCTGCCCGGTGCCTGGGAGATTGCGCGGCGCACCGAAGAGTACGCCAAAGGCATGCTGGTCCCGGGCACGCTCTTCGAAGAGCTGGGCTGGAACTACATCGGCCCTATCGACGGCCACGACCTGCCGACCCTGATCGCCACCCTGCGCAACATGCGTGACCTGAAAGGCCCGCAGTTTCTGCATGTGGTGACCAAGAAGGGCAAGGGTTTTGCGCCGGCCGAAGTCGATCCGATCGGCTATCACGCCATTACCAAGCTCGAGCCGCTGAATGCGCCTGCCGCGCAGAAAAAGATCAGCGCACCGAAATACTCCGGCGTGTTCGGTCAGTGGATCTGTGACATGGCCGAGGCTGACTCTCGGCTGGTCGGCATCACGCCCGCGATGAAGGAAGGTTCGGATCTGGTCGCGTTCAGCGAACGCTTCCCCGAGCGTTACTTCGACGTGGCCATCGCCGAACAGCACGCAGTGACCCTGGCAGCCGGTATGGCGTGCGAAGGCAGCAAGCCGGTAGTGGCGATCTATTCGACCTTCCTGCAGCGTGGCTACGATCAGTTGATTCACGACGTCGCGGTACAGAACCTCGACGTGCTGTTTGCCATCGACCGCGCCGGGCTGGTGGGCGAAGACGGCCCGACTCATGCGGGCAGCTTCGACCTTTCCTACCTGCGTTGCATCCCCGGCATGGTGGTCATGACGCCGAGCGATGAAAACGAACTGCGCAAGCTGCTCAGCACCGGTTACCTGCACACCGGCCCCGCGGCAGTGCGCTACCCACGCGGCACCGGCCCTAACGCGGTGATCGAGGCCAGTCTGGACACGGTCGAGATCGGCAAGGGCGTTGTGCGTCGTCAGGGTCAGGGCGTTGCGATACTGGCGTTCGGCGTGCAACTGGCCGAGGCGCTGGTGGTGGCCGAGAAGCTCGACGCAACGGTGATCGACATGCGTTTCGTCAAGCCACTGGACGAAGCCCTGGTGAGCGAAGCTGCCGCCAACCACGAATTGCTGGTCACACTGGAAGAAAACGCCGTCATGGGCGGTGCCGGTGCTGCGGTCAGCGAGTTCCTGGCACGCGCCAATATCCTCAAGTCGGTATTGCACCTGGGTCTGCCGGATGTCTACGTTGAGCATGCCAAGCCTGCGCAGATGCTCACCGAGTGCGGCCTGGATGCCCAAGGGATTGAGGCCGCGATCAACGAGCGACTGGCGCTGATCGGCTGACTGCCAGAGGTTCCTCACGCGTCTGGCGTGAGGAACGATCATCACCCTCCCTCGCGCAGCAATCCTGATAACATGCTGCGCACTTCGACACTGCCGCGATGCCAGCCGATGCCTCATGTGACCCGCTCCGCCTCCACGCCTGAATTGACCTCGCTGTTCGCCGCCTTGCAGCAGCACTTCATGCAGGTCGTCGTTCCGCTGTGGCAGGGCCCTGGCTGGAACGCGCAATTGGCATTGCCCTACGAAGCACTCGACGCCAGTGATCAACCGTTGCCGCCGCAACGCTATCGGGCCATGGCCTGTGCGCGTCAGCTGTTTCTGTTTTCCAGCCTTATCGATCACGTGCAAGTGCCAGGCGCGCGGGCGCGGGCCAGTGAATTGTTCCGCTCCCTGCAACAGCACTTCCACGATGCCGAGCATGGTGGATGGTTCTACAGCATCGATCCACAGGGCAAGCCGTTGGATCGCCGCAAGGACCTCTACACCCACGCCTTCATTATTTTTGCCTGCGCACACTACTGGGCGAAAGTGCAGGACCCGCTGGCAGAGTCGGTGCTCAACGCAGCGCTCAACGTTGTGGCAGAACGCTTTGCCGACGACGACGGGCTTTACGAGGCGCAACTCGATGAAGACTGGTCGGTACTGGGCACCGGTCCGCTGCAAAACCCCTTGATGCACCTGGCAGAGGCCTTTCTGGCAACCCTGTCGGTGCGTGCCGACCCTGCCACGCAGGCGGCACTGGACGCGCTGGTTATCCACATGCAGCGCCGTTTCGTCGATACGGCAACCGGCGTGATGCTGGAGAAGCCTCTGGGCGCTGTGGATAACTGGTACGAACCAGGTCATCAGTTTGAATGGTTCTTCCTGCTGCAATCATCGCCGGAACTGCACGGGCGCGAGCTGCATGAATCCATGACTCGCGCATTCACCTACGCCCAGGCGCAGGGTGTCGATTCTCAGAGCGGGGCTGTGACGGCGATGCTGGCGTTCGATGGTACGGTGCGCGATGCCACTCAACGTATCTGGGCCCAGGCAGAATACCTGCGGGCCATGGCCCTGCGCCCGGACTGCGAGTTGGCCTTGACTCAGCAGCTGTCGGCCTTCGAACAGCGCTTTCTGCATGCCAGGGGCTGGAACGAGTGCGTCGAGCCCGATGGCAGGGTCAGCCGCAGCGACATGCCGTCGACCACGCCCTACCACTTGGCGACCTGCTACATCGGCCTGGCGGATTTCGTCGAAAACCGCTTCGTCAGCGCATTCCCGCCGCCAACCCCAGCAGACAACTGATCGAGCCGCAGCAACGCGGCCCGGTCAGCAGGTCAATCAGCCGCGGTTGCGATCAATCGCAAAGCCGGCCCAGGTCTGGCTGACAGGCATCAGTTCCAGGCTGTTGATATTGACGTGCGCTGGCGTGTTCATGATCCAGAAGATGGTATCGGCGATGTCCTGAGGCTGAATCGGCTCGGCACCGGCGTAGGTGGCGTCGTACTTGGCCTGATCACCGCCGAAACGCACCAGCGAAAACTCGCTCTCGCACAGCCCCGGCTCGAGGTTGGTGACCCGCACGCCTGTGCCGATCAGATCGTTGCGCAGGTTCAGCGAGAACTGCCCGACAAAGGCCTTGGTGCCACCGTAGACGTTGCCACCCGGATAAGGGTAGTTACCGGCGACCGACCCCAGGTTGACGATGCTCGCGCCGCGACCATGCGCGATCAGGCGCGGCAGCAGCAGACGGGTGGTGTAAACCAGACCTTTGACGTTGGTGTCGATCATGGTGTCCCAGTCATCCAGATCGCACTTGGGTGCAGGGTCGATTCCCAGTGCCAGACCGGCGTTGTTGATCAACCCGCGAATGGTGCCGAACTCTTCAGGCAAACCTGCGATGGCGCTCTCCATCGCCTTGCGGTCACGCACATCCAGCACCAGCGTATGCACCTTGGTCTGCTTCGACAGCTCGGCGCTCAAGGTATCCAGGCGGTCCTTGCGTCGACCGGTCAGCACCAGCGACCAGCCTGCCTCGGCGAAACGGCGGGCGCACGCCTCGCCAAAACCGGAAGTAGCGCCCGTGATGAATACAGTGGAAGTCATTTCATTCTCCTGACATGGCGCAAAAACAGCGCTGCCTGTTAATAAGTTTCTGGCAAGGGCAGCAGAATGCCCGTCAGCGGGACATCGATGCAACAACCGAGTGTATCTGTACAAAAAACAACCAACCCGAAGCAAGCCTTGCGCCACGGGCCTCACAGGCACTTTTGCCCACCTTATCCACAGTCAGACCCACAATCTCTGGGGGCAAGTCAGTGACGCTGAACGTCACGTCTTTCGGGGCCTGCAGCGTATCAGGCAAAGTTTTTCCCTTGACTTTGCCCGACACCGTCAAGGGGCCGAAAAGCGTCAGAAAACGGTGATGGCCTGTAGCCCAGACCCTGTAACGTCCGGGGCAGTCTTTCCAAGGCTTGTTAACAGACTTATCCACAGGCTGTTGACCTGCAAAAACTGTATGAACGACCAGCTCGAATGCAGTTGACAAACCCTCCATAAAGTTGGCCAAAAACCTCTGTGCAAAATTTAACCACTCTTCTACAGGCCTTATGCATAAAGGGCTGCAGGTAAATACTCCCAAGTTATTAACAGCCGGTTCCACAGTAAACCTGAACAAGTCAAAACGGTGACAAAACAACCCTTTGCAGCGGTTTTATGTCGCACTTGTCAGGCGTGCCAAAATTGTTTTCCACAATTGCATACGAGCGCGCCCCGGATGTTTGAGCATCCGGGGCGCGCGAGAAAAACGGCAGGGTTTTGACGAACTCAGTGCCCGCCCAGATAAGCGTTCCTTACCTCTTCATTTACCAGCAATTCCTGCCCGGTGCCGGACAGTCGAATCTCGCCATTGACCATCACATAAGCCCGGTCGGACAGCTTGAGAGCATGGTTGGCGTTCTGCTCGACCAGAAATATCGTCATGCCCGTGGCTGCCAGTTCACGCAGGGTCGAGAAGATCTGTTTGACGATGATCGGTGCCAGACCCAGGCTTGGCTCATCGAGGAGCAGCAATTTCGGACGACTCATCAGCGCGCGGGCGATGGCGAGCATCTGCTGCTCGCCTCCGGACATGGTCATGGCTCGCTGATTGCGGCGCTCCTTGAGCCTGGGGAACAGCTCGAACATGCGCTGCATGTCTTCGGCCGAATGCTTGTCGCCAATCGGAATGGTGCCCATCATCAGGTTCTCCTCGACCGACATGTCGGGAAACACCCGGCGCCCCTCCGGCGACTGCGCAATGCCGTTGGAAGCGATGTAATGCGAGGACTTCTGGGTGATATCGGTGCCCTGATAGATGATCTGCCCGCTAGCCGCGCGCGGCTGACCGAAGATCGACATCAGCAGTGTGGATTTGCCCGCACCGTTGGAGCCGATCAGGCTCACCGTTTCGCCCTCATTGATGTGCAGCGAGACTTTCTTCAGGGCCTGAATCGGCCCGTAAAACACATCGATCTCTTTCAGTTCGAGGATCGGCTTGCTCATACCAGCTCCTCTTCATCAGCGCCCAGATACGCGGCGATCACCTTCGGATCGTTACGGATCTGTTCCGGCCCGCCCATCGCAATCACGTTGCCATGGTCGAGCACCACAATATCGTCGGAAATCCCCATGACCATGCCCATGTCGTGCTCGATCAGCACGATGGTCATGT
Organism: Pseudomonas sp. PvP027; assembly: GCF_017833005.1. NCBI lineage: Bacteria > Pseudomonadati > Pseudomonadota > Gammaproteobacteria > Pseudomonadales > Pseudomonadaceae > Pseudomonas > Pseudomonas sp. PvP027. The sequence goes on from NZ_JAFIBK010000001.1 coordinate 2,628,533, forward strand.
CGTGCTCGTCACGCAGCAGGCGGATCATGCCGCTGAGTGCCTCGGTCTCCTGCGGATTGAGACCGGCTGCCGGCTCGTCCAGGCAGATCACCTGCGGCCGTGTGCACATGGCTCGCGCAATCTCCAGGCGGCGTTGTTGCCCATAGGACAATTCGCCAGCCAGACGGTTGGCGCAGTCCACCAGATCGACCACCTCCAGCCAGTAGAAAGCGGTATTCAGCGCGTCCTCTTCGGCCTTGCGATAGCCCTTGGTATTCAGGATCCCGCTGATCAGGCTGCGGTTGACCCACATGTGCTGGGCGACCAGCAGGTTTTCGACCACCGACATTTCCTTGAACAGGCGAATGTTCTGGAACGTGCGCGCCAGCCCTGCCCTGTTGACCAGATGGGTGCCGCCGAACATTTTGTAGTACACCCGGCTGAGGAAGCTTTTCGGCGAAACGAAGTCGGTCGCCTGAAACGGTTCGCCCAACAGCCTGATCACGTTGGTGGTCTTGCCGCGGGTATGCAGTTCGATGCGTCCGCCAGTGGCCTTGTAGAAACCGGTCAGGCAATTGAAGACTGTGGTCTTGCCCGCACCGTTGGGGCCGATCAGGGCGAAGATCGAATTGCGACGGACCTTGAGGCTGACGTCGCTGAGCGCCTTGATGCCGCCAAAGTGCATCATCAGGTGCTCGACGGAGAGAATCACTTCAGTGCTCATCGCGCAGCCCCCTCTGTGACCAGCGCGCCCTTGCGCGGTTTCACCCCGGTGCGGCTGATGCGAATCAGGCCGCGCGGTCGCCAGATCATCATCAGCACCATCAGAATCCCGAACAGCAGCACGCGGTATTCGGAGAAGCTGCGCAGCAGTTCAGGCGCAACGGTCAGTACGAACGCGGCGATGACCACACCGACGGTCGATCCCATGCCGCCCAGCACCACAATCGCCAGAATCAGCGCCGACTCGAAAAAGGTAAATGAGGTCGGGTTGACGAAGCCCTGGTAGCTGGCAAAAAACACCCCGGCAAGGCCTGCGGTCGACGCACCGATGGTGAACGCCGACAGTTTGACCAGCACGTGATTGAGGCCCATCGAACGACAGGCGATCTCGTCCTCGCGCAAGGCTTCCCAGGCACGCCCGATCGGCATGCGGGTCAGGCGATGCTTGATAAACAGCACCGCCAGCACGACCAGAAACAGCACGGTGTAGATGAAGATGAATTTCAGGTCCGGGTTGTAATCGAAGCCGAAATATTCATGGATCGGCACCCCGCCGTCCTTGGCGCGTCGGCCGAATTCCAGCCCCAGGAAGGTGGGCGCCGGCACCGGCACACCGTTCGGGCCGCCGGTAAACGACAGCCAGTTATTCAGCACCAGGCGGATGATCTCGCCGAACCCGAGGGTCACGATGGCCAGGTAGTCGCCATGCATGCGCAACACCGGAAAGCCGAGAATGCATCCAGCCAGCGCCGCCGCAATCGCCGCCAGCGGCAAGGCCGACCAGAAGCCCAGTCCCAGGTACTGATAGCCCAGCGCCAGACCGTAAGCGCCAATGGCGTAAAACGCCACGTAGCCGAGGTCGAGCAGCCCCGCCAGACCGACCACGATGTTCAGACCCAGGCCGAGCAGCACGTAGATCAGACCGAGGATGACCACGGTCAGAATGTACTTGTTGGCGAAGATCGGGAACACGATGGCAATCACGATCAGCAGCGGAATGATCCAGTACAAGCGTGATCGATGATCCGGTTTGAGCACGTGCACGCCGGAGTCGGAGCTTTCGAAGCTCTGGGAAACACGCAGGCCTCTGGGTGTTTGCAGAAACAGACTGATCAGAAAGCGACCGATCATGACCACGCCCACCAGCCACGCCACGCGGGTCGGCTGCAGGTTGAAGCTGTAGCCATCGAGCACGATCCCGACAATGGGGCCGAACACGATCAGCGCCAGCAACCCGGCGACCACGGCATCGATCAGACTTTTCTTGATGTCGACAGGTTTGGAAACAGGAACAGCAACAGGAACGGACATACTTATACCTTCGCCACGAGTGGGCGACCCAGCAGGCCTTGGGGACGGAAAATCAGGATCAGCACCAGCAGGCCGAAACTGAACACGTCTTTGTAATCGGAGTTGATCAGACCGGAGAACTGCGACTCGGCAACCCCCAGGATCAAACCGCCCAGCATGGCACCCGGTAACGAACCGATCCCGCCGAGCACGGCGGCAGTAAACGCTTTGATGCCGATGATGAAGCCCGCATAGAAGTCGAACGTGCCGTAATTCATGGTGATCAGCACACCGGCCAGTGCCGCCATGGCCGCGCCGATGATGAACACATAGGAAATGACCCGGTCGGTGTTGATGCCGAGGATCGAGGCCATCTTGCGGTCTTGCTGCGTGGCCCGGCACATGCGGCCCAGCTTGGTGTACTTGATGATGTAGGTCAGCACGCCCATGCCGACAAAGGCGGCGATGAGGATGAAGATCTTGGTGTAGGTGATCTGCACGAAGCCGCTGCCGACTTCAAAGCGCCACGCACCTTCGAGCAGCGTCGGCACGCCTTGCTGGCGCGCACCCTGGCTGATCTGTGCGTAGTTCTGCAGGATCAGGGAAATACCGATGGCGCTGATCAGCGGTGCCAGACGGGTCGAGTTGCGCAGTGGCTTGTACGCCACACGCTCGATGACGAAGCCGTAAACGCCAGTGACCACAATGGTGAAGATCAGCGTACCGAGAATCAGGAACGGAAAGGATTCCAGTCCGAAGAAAGACAGAACCGCGAGGCCGATGGCGGCCAGGTAGGCGGAAATCATGTACACGTCGCCGTGGGCGAAGTTAATCATGCCGATGATGCCGTAGACCATCGTATAGCCGATGGCGATGAGGCCGTAGACAGACCCGAGAGTGAGTCCGTTGACCATTTGTTGCAGGAAGATTCCATCCATCACGCACGCTCACACAAAAGGGCAGCTCAGCACCCCGCCGGCCACACCCTTGTGAGGCATGACCGACAGGTCCGAAAACGCTAAAAGAGATGCAGGCTCGCTCTTGGGCGAGCCCATCATCGGGTCAGCGCCTGACGCGCAGGGCCGACGCGAGGTCTATCTCACTTCTGTTTTTCGAGTTGCTTGTATTTGCCGGCGGCGTCCCACTGGTAAACCACGTAGTCGGAGACTTTCAAGTCACCTTTGGCATCCCAGGCTTTTTCACCCATGACGGTCTTGACCGGATTGGCCTTGAGCCATGTGGCGGCTGCGTCACCCTTGTTGGACTTGGCACCGTTGAAACCGGCAGCCAGGGCCTGTACCGAAGCGTAAGCGTACAGGGTGTAACCTTCAGGCTCGTAACCGGCCTTGCGGAATTCGTCCACGACAGCCTTGCTGTCCGGCAACGCGCGCGGGTCAGCACCGAAGGTCATGTACACGCCATCGACGTACTGTGCGCCACCCGCAGTGGTGACCAGTTCGTCGGTCACGACGCCATCATCGGACATGAACTTGACGTCCTTGAGGCCCTGCTCGCGCATCTGCCGAACCAGCGGGCCGGCTTCCGGGTGCAGACCACCGAAGTACACGACATCAGCGCCGACCGAGCGAATCTTGGTGACCAGAGCACTGAAGTCTTTCTCACCACGGGTCAGACCCTCTTCGAGGATCGGCTTGACGCCACGCGCGGTCAGTTGCTTGGCCGTTGCGTCAGCGAGGCCCTTACCGTAAGTGTCCTTGTCGTTGATGACGGCGATTTTCTTGCCCTTGAGCACGTCGACGATGTAGTCACCGGCAACGATACCCTGCTGGTCGTCACGGCCGCACATGCGGAACATCTCTTTCAGGCCACGTTCGGTCACGGCCGGGTTGGTCGAGCCGGGCGTAATGGCAATAACGCCAGCATCGCCGTAGATCTCCGAAGCCGGGATGGTCGACGACGAGCAGAAGTGCCCGACCACACCAATTACTTTTTCCTGATCCACCAGGCGGTTCGCAACGGCGACGGCCTGTTTCGGCTCACAGGCGTCATCACCCGCGACCAGCACTATTTTCTCCCCATTGACACCACCGGCTTTATTGATCGCATCGGCCGCAGCCTGCGCGCCCTTCATGTATTGCTGACCAAACGACGCGTTTGCGCCGGTCATCGGGCCCGCTACGCCGATTTTCACGTCCGCCTGTGCAAACGAAGACACGCCCAATGCAGTAGCCACTGCGATTGCCAGAAAACCTTTCCTGTAAAACGTATGCGACATAAGTGGTGCTCCTGAGGATATTTTTTTAGTTGGCACTTTCATGATCGAGCAGATACAGAGTTGGTCAGAGCAAGGCGCGTGCCATCGCTTTTTAGTTGAGGGAGATGGCGTGTGTTTCGTGCCATTCAATAACCAGACGCCGCGCTACAGGGCCCTGCGGTTGCTTCGGACGCACAAGGTGCAACCCTTGATGAAAAAAGAGCAACCCACGCGCACTCAAGTAGCAACCAGCGCATGTCGTGATGGGCAACCCACCTGTAACAGCACACGTCACCGAATTGCACACGCCCGGTGCGCGAACGCTACGAGACGCACCATTTGAGGCTAGCGGATTAAACGAGACCTGCCGCAGACATCGCTCGATTCTGAAACGCGCGTCACGCGCCGCCAGTAATAACCTCCCTGCAGACACCCGACAAACAACCTTTAAGCGAGATATCATTCCGATTATTCATATTGCTTACGCCAGCCCCCGCGCGCCGCAAACAGAGAAGTCATCATGCTGAACAAACGTCATCTGCCCTCGATAGCCGCATTGCAATGCTTTGAGGCAGTGACCCGGCACCTGAGCTTCACGCGCGCTGCTGAAGAACTCAACCTGACCCAGAGCGCCGTCAGCAAACAGGTCGCGCAACTCGAAGAGCTGGTTCAGCACCTGCTGTTTCAGCGCGTGCGCCGCCGTCTGCAACTGACCCCGGCCGGGGCGCTGTATCTGGCCGAAGTGCGCAAGATCCTGACCCAGATCGAGATGTCCACCCACTTTCTGCGCTCCTATGGCGGAGAAACCGAAGTGCTGCGGGTTTCCACCCCGTCGACGTTTGGCGCCCGCTGGCTGGTGCCGCGCCTCAAGGGCTGGCGCCTGCGTCACCCGCATATTCACCTGGACCTGCTCAACGAACAGGAATCCGATGACCTGATCAAGGGCCGCTGCGACGTGTCGTTCTATTTCGGCCAGGCCGCGATGCCCGGTGCAGAAAGCGTGAAGCTGTTCGGCGAGGAACTGGTAGCGGTGTGTGCTCCCGAAAGCCTGCCCGACGAGCCGCTCAGCGACCCGACCCAACTGAGCGAACTGGTCCTGCTGCAGAATGCCTTCCGCCCCGAAGCCTGGCATGAATGGTTCGAGAGCCAGGGCTATCACACCGACCACAGCTATCACGGTCCGCGCTTTGAAACCTTCTATATGTGCATCCGCGCGGCTCAGGTCGGCTGTGGCGTTGCGCTGCTGCCACGCTTTCTGGTCGAGGAGGAACTGGCCGAAGGCAAACTGGTGATTGCCTGGGATTACGCATTGCCCAGCACTAACAGCGCCTACTACCTGTCCTATCCGGAACACACCGCCGACGTACCCAAAATCCGGGTTTTTCTGCAGTGGATGCTGGAACAGTTGGATCAACCCCCCGCTTAAGGGCGACAATGCACACCCATCCGGCCGTGAGCCTTCCATGGTGACAGACAGGAAGTCACGCGCCCCACTTTATCCGGCTGCTCTGGAGAGCCTGATTCAATGAGCGAGAGCGCCTTTTCCAATCGCATCGTGCAAAGCCTGCTCGATACCGATTTCTACAAGCTGACCATGATGCAGGCCGTCCTGCACAACTACCCCAACGTGGACGTCGAGTGGGAGTTCCGTTGCCGCAACGGCGAGGACCTTCGCCCCTATCTGGATGAAATCAAGCACCAGATCGAGCTGTTGTGCGAGCTGTCGCTGAGCCCCGAACACCTGGCTTTTCTGGAGCGCATCACGTTCATCAAACCGGATTTCCTGCGCTTTCTCGGGCTGTTCCGCTTCAATACCCGCTACGTGAAAACCACCATCGAGAATGACGAACTGTGCATTCGCCTGCACGGACCGTGGCTGCACGTCATCCTCTTTGAAGTGCCGCTGCTGGCCATCGTCAGCGAAGTGCGCAACAGGCATCGTTACCCGGACACCCTGCTCAGCCAGGCGCGTGATCGTCTGTATGACAAGTTCGAATGGCTGACCACGCATGCCACGACGGATGAACTGGCCGAGCTGAAAGTGGCGGACTTCGGCACGCGCCGGCGGTTTTCCTACCGCGTGCAGGAAGAAATGCTTGGCGTCCTGAAAAACGACTTCCCAGGCCAGTTCGTCGGCACCAGCAACGTTCATCTGGCCCGTCAACTGGACCTGAAGCCCTTGGGTACCATGGCCCACGAATGGATCATGGCGCATCAGCAGTTGGGACCGCGCCTGATCGACAGTCAGATTGCCGCACTCGATTGCTGGGTCCGCGAATATCGCGGCCTGCTGGGGATCGCGCTGACCGACTGCATCACCACCGATGCGTTCCTGAACGACTTCGATCTGTACTTCGCCAAGCTGTTCGACGGTTTGCGCCATGATTCGGGCGACCCGGTGAAGTGGGCCGAAAAATGCATCTCGCATTACCAGAAGCTCGGTATCGACCCAATGAGCAAGACTCTGGTGTTTTCCGATGGGCTGAACCTGCCCAAGGCGCTCGATATCTTTCGTGCATTGCGCGGACGCATCAATGTCAGCTTCGGTATCGGCACCAACCTGACCGCGGACATCCCCGGCATCGCGCCCATGAACATGGTCTTGAAAATGACCGCGTGCGCCGGTCAGGCCGTGGCGAAAATCTCTGACGAGCCCGGCAAGACGCAGTGCAAGGACCCGAACTTTGTCGCCTACCTGCGGCATGTGTTCAAGGTGCCGGATTTGCCGAGCCCGGAAAAACCCGCTTGAATTGTCCTATCTACGAGGAGTGAATCATGCACGCCGTACAGCGCCAGATTGCTGAACAGCTCAAGGTCCAGCCACCTTTCGCGGACCAGAACGCGCTGCAGGCCGAGGTCGCCCGCCGCGTCAACTTCATCAAGGAGTGCCTGCAGAACGCACGGCTCAAGACGCTGGTGCTCGGCATCAGCGGCGGGGTCGACTCGCTGACGGCCGGTCTGCTCGCCCAGCGCGCGGTCAAGGAGCTGCGTGAAAGCACGGGTGACAACGCCTATCGCTTCATCGCGGTGCGCCTGCCCTATGTGGTGCAGGCCGATGAGCACGAAGCCCAGGCCTCGGTCGACTTCATCGAGCCGGACGAGCGCCATACCATCAACATCGGCAGCAGCGTCAAAGCCTTGGCCGCCGAGGTCAAGGCCTTCGACGGGCTTCCAGCGACCTCGGTGGATTTCGTGCTCGGCAACACCAAGGCGCGCATGCGCATGGTTGCGCAATATACCGTCGCCGGGGCCTATCATGGGCTGGTGATCGGCACTGATCATGCGGCCGAAGCGGTAATGGGCTTCTTCACCAAGTTCGGCGACGGCGCCTGCGACCTGGCGCCATTGAGCGGTCTGGTGAAAAACCAGGTACGCGCCATCGCCCGCCATTTCGGCGCTCCTGAATCACTGGTTGAGAAAGTACCGACTGCGGACCTGGAAGACCTGTCCCCCGGCAAACCGGACGAAGCCTCGCACGGCGTGACCTACGCCGAGATCGACGCCTTCCTGCACGGCGAGCCGGTACGCGAGGAAGCGTTCCGGATCATTTGCGAAACCTACGCCAAGACCCAGCACAAGCGCGAACTGCCTTACGCGCCTTGAGTGATCTGCGCGGCACGGATTTGTAACGCTCATTGCTGGCTATCGTGCCGACGCTCTGCGTCGGCATGCAGTTCTGGACGCTCCGCGTCCGATCCTGAATCTGCGCAGCGGCTCAGATCTGTGACGCAGAGCGTCACGAACGGCATTCCCACGCGGAGCGTGAGGAACGATACTCTCAGACGCTCCGGGGACCTGTCGTTACTTGAGGGTCACAGCGCCTTTCATCATGCTGATGTGCCCGGGGAATGTGCAGAAGAACTGGTATTCCTGTGCAGGGTCGAGCTTCGACACGTCAAACGTCACCGAATCCTTTTCGCCAGCACCGATGACTTTGGTGTGGGCGATGACACGGCTGTCGTCCGGCTTCAAATACTCCTTGTCGATACCCGCCGCCATGCCGTCAGTGACGATTGCCTGGGTATCGGCCTTTTTGCCCAGCACCCAGTTATGGCCCATGACATTCTTCGGCAAGCTGCCGGAGTGAGTCAGGTTGACGGTGAATTCCTTGCAGCTCTTGTCGATCTCAATGGCTTTGGTGTCGTACATCATTTGATCGGTCGAATCGACTGTGGCCGAGCACTCGGCAGCCAGTAACTGGCCACTGGCCAATGACAACAGCGAAATCGCTACAAGCTTGCGAATCATTTGAATCTCCAGGGCAGGACTTGATTAACGTAAAAATGACGTAAGAAGAGAGTGCCCGATGAGGGCCCGGGTTCCAAGGACGTGCGTCAAATGGTCCCGTGGACGCTCGCGACAGAGCGCCCTTTTGAAGAACGATTCACGGCAACAGGTAATTAGCCGCTGACCGGCATCACCGTGACCCGTACCTCCGGATCATGCGTGCCGCCGCCCAGAATCACGCCACGCAACGGCGAGACATCGGAGAAATCACGCCCCCAGGCCAGGCTGATGTGCTCCAGCGCAGGCTGCACATTGTTGGTGGGGTCGAAGTCGACCCAGCCAGACGCCGGACAGAATACCGAGACCCAGGCATGCGAAGCATCGGCACCAATCAGCCGGGGCTGGCCCGGTGGCGGCTGGGTGAGCAGATAGCCGCTCACATAACGCGCCGCCAGGCCACGGGAGCGCAGACACGCGAGCATCAAATGGGCGAAGTCCTGACACACGCCCCGCCGCCGCTCCAGCACCTCCACCAGCGGCGTGGCGACCTGAGTGGCCTCTTCATCGAAGGTGAACTCGTCGAAAATCTTCTCCATCAACGCCTGTACGCACAGCAACAACGGGCGTCCCGGCGGGAAACAGACCTGCGAGAACTCGACGAACGAGCGCTTCAAGTGCACGTAGGGGGATTCGAAGCGATAGCGACAGGCCTCCAGAATATCCTCCGTCATCGGCTTGGCGCTGTACGTCAGCGCACTGCGGGTCACCTCCCATTCCGGCGACAGATTGAAATCCAGAAACGGCTTCTCCATAACCTCGATACGCAACCGCGCATTGACCTGCAACTCATCGTGCGGACGCTCGAAGGCCAGACGGGTCAGCGGGTTGCCGAATACATCCAGCTCATCGCGACGCGTGGTGGGTTCAGGGAGAATCTCCAGCGCCTGCTCGGTGCAACGCTGCCAGGGACTGCTGCGCGGCCACAGATGCGCCAATTGCTGGGCCAGCGAAACCGGGCTGTCGTACTTGTAATGCGTGTCATGGAAAATCTGGTAGAAAGCGCTCATCAGACAGACACCGTGCGTTGGCTAACATCATCGACATGGGCAAAATGACGCAACGCCAGGCGATCGGACGCCTGTCCGCTGCTGTCACCAATGCTTTGCAGCAAATCCGCCAGCCCGTCGAGCACGGCGTCGATACTGCTCTGGCCAAACAACGGATTCTCCAGGCTGCCCAGGTCGAACGCGGCAAGACGCTGCGACAGCACTGCAAGGCTGCTGTCGCGTGGCGCATCGAACTCGTCGTTGAGACGGCGCAACGAGCGCTGCACCAGCTTGAGCTGAAACAGCACCGCATGCGGGTTCTGCTCGTCGAGCAGCAACAGGTCCAGCACCGGAATCAGGTGCGGCACCGCCATGTAACGCGAGCGATAGGTGATGCTGCTGTTGCCCAGCTCCAGCAACCACTCCAGCCCGGCGCGCTCGAAAACCACCAGCCCGCGCAAAAACGCCGACAGACTGGTGCTGAGAAACTTCAGGCGCTCGATCCGTCGCCCGATCATCAGGAAATTCCAGCCTTCGTCGCGGGTCATGTCGTCCAGCGCAAAACCGGACAGCGCCGCCAGCGACATCACCAGACGGTTGAGAAAATCCAGCAGTTCGCCGAAATCCGGCTCTTCGCTTTCCAGGCTCAAGGCTTCGCGCTGCAATTCGACCAGCGCCTGCCAGTTTTCCTTGGATAACTTGCCGCGCACTTGCGAGGCCGCCCACTGCAGACGCTGCAAATTGGCGCGCAGGCTGAACGGCCACTCGTCCCCCAGCAGCGCGACGAGCAGACGATCCTTCAGCTCTTCGCCCTCCTGCGCCTCGGGCAGCATGCCCAGGCTCTCGGCCAGCGCAACGGCGGCTTGCAGCGCGAGAGGGTCATCATCGTCGACGTAGCGCGTCAGCATGATGCGCAGCAGGCGTGCACTGTCGTCGCAGCGCTCGCAGTAACGTCCAAACCAGAACAGGTTTTCCACCACTCGTGACGGCAGATAAGGGTCGCGACGGATCAGGTCGTAGACACCCAGCTTACGCTGGCCCTTCCACGGCTCGCCGAGGTGCGAGCGCTCGCCCAGCACCCAGGTGTCCTTGCTTGCCCCGCCACGCTGCATCGAAACCACGTCGGCATCGGCTTCGGCGGCCACTCGGGTCAGGCCGCCCGGCAGCACGCGATAGCCGTCGAGGCTGGCCACTGCATACACGCGCATGCCGATGGCGCGCGGCTGCAAACCTGTGCCATCGGCCTGCAGCACCGGAGCATGGGACAACTGCGCCAGCTCCTGAGCGACGTAGGCATAGGGCCGCGACTGCATGCGCTGGGCAAGCGCGAGGCGCTGTTCCTCATTCAGATCACGCCCGAACACCGGCGCGAAGTGCTGCGAGGGGAACGCCGGCTTGATCAGCAGATCCGGTAGTTTTTCCAGCGCCTGGGCCAGCACCGGTGGCTCTCCGCACCACCAGGTCGCCACCGAGGGCAGGATCAGGTCCTCGCCGAACAGGTACTGACTGATCTTCGGCAAAAAGCCCAACAGCCCCGGCGACTCCAGTACACCGCTACCCAACGCATTGGCGACCAGCACGTTGCCCTGACGCACGGCCTCAAGCAGCCCCGGCACTCCCAGCGCAGAATCGGTACGCAACTCCAGTGGATCGCAGAAGTCATCGTCCAGGCGGCGCATGATGGCGTGAACCCGGCGCAAGCCGCTGAGGGTTTTCAGGTAGACCGTGGCATCGCGCACCGTCAGATCGCCACCCTCGACCAGCGGATAGCCCAGTTGCCGCGCCAGGTACAAGTGTTCGAAGTAGCTTTCGTTGAAACGCCCCGGCGTCAGCAGGACGATCAGCGGTGCCTCGTTGCTGGTTGGCGCCTGACGGGCCAGCGTCTGCTGCAGCGCGTCAAAGAAACCCGACAGGTGCCGGACTTGCAGGTCGCGATAGGTTTCCGGCAGGGCGCGCGCGACGCTCTGGCGGTTTTCCAGCGCATAACCGGCACCCGAGGGCGCCTGGGTACGGTCGGCAGTGACCCACCAGCGCCCGTCCGGGGTACGCGCCAGATCGACGGCGTACATGTGCAGGAACGTGCCTTCAGGGGGCTTCACGCCCTGACACGGCCAGAGAAAGTTGTTGTGGCCAAACACCAGTTCGGCGGGCAGCAGGCCATTGGCGATCAGCGTCTGCGGGCCGTAAAGGTCCGCAAGCACTGCGTTGAGCAGCCGTGCACGCTGGGCAATCCCTGCCGCCACGTGCTGCCATTCGTCCGCTGCAATGATGTGCGGCAACAGGTCCAGCTCCCACGGACGATCAGCGCCCTTGGGGTCGGCATACACGTTATAGGTGACACCGTTTTCCTGAATCTGCCGGGTCAGCAGGGCCTGGCGCTGGATCAGTTGCGCCGCGCTGCTGCGCCGCATGTGCTCGTACAGACGACGCCAGTGCGGGCGAACGGCTCCGTCGGCGTCGAGCATTTCGTGGTAAGTACCCTCGGACAGCGGGTAGTGGTCAAGCAGGTCGGGCATGGAAGGCTCGGCAGGCAACGTAAGGACTTCAGATTAGTGCAGTCAGATGTCACGTCCGTGTGCATCTGACGCACAGAGCCACTGTTTTTTTAATGCAGACGCATATCCAGCGTCATCGGCAGCTCGTCGTTAATGTTGAGCGACGGAACGTCCAGTTTGCCCGGGGTGTGACCGATGCGGAAGAAACGTGACAGGCGACGGCTTTCCGCTTCGTTGGCGTTGACCGGCAAGGTTTCGTAGTTACGGCCGCCCGGATGGGCGACATGATACTCGCAGCCACCCAGCGAGCGGTGCATCCAGGTGTCGAGCAGATCGAAAACCAGCGGCGCATGCACGCCGATGGTCGGTTGCAGGCAGTTGGCCGGCTGCCAGGCGCGGTAACGCACACCGGCGACGAACTCGCCGGCCCGCCCGGTCGGCTGCAGAGGTACTGCGACACCGTTACAGGTCAGCACATAACGCTGCGGCGGCAACCCGCTGATATGCACTTGCAGACGCTCCAGCGATGAATCAACGTAGCGCACCGCGCCGCCGGCCGAGCCCTCTTCACCCAGGACATGCCAAGGCTCCAGCGCCTGACGCAGTTCCAGCTCGATACCGTTGACGGCGTAATCGCCCACTTTCGGAAAGCGGAATTCCAAGTGCGCAGAGAACCAGTCGGCCTGCACCGGGTAGCCTGCCGCATTGAGGTCGGCGACCACGTCGGCGAAATCCTGCTCGATGAAGTGCGGCAGCATGAAACGGTCGTGCAGTTGCGTGCCCCAGCGCGCCAGCTTCGCGGGTGCGTAGGGTTCACGCCAGAAGCGCGCCACCAGCGCGCGCAGCAGCAGTTGCTGCGCCAGGCTCATGCGTGCATGCGGCGGCATCTCGAAAGCGCGCAGCTCCAGCAGCCCCAGGCGTCCGGTCGCGCCATCGGGCGAGTAAAGCTTGTCGATGCAGAATTCGGCGCGGTGGGTATTGCCGGTGACGTCGATCAGCAGGTTACGCAGCAGACGGTCCACCACCCACGGCGCAACCTCCTCGCCTGGCGCCGGCATCTGCGCAAAAGCGATTTCCATCTCGTAGAGCGAGTCGTTGCGCGCTTCGTCGATGCGCGGTGCCTGAGAGGTCGGGCCGATAAACAGGCCGGAAAACAGGTACGACAGCGAAGGATGGTTGTGCCAATAGCTGATCAGGCTGCGCAGCAGATCCGGACGCCGCAGAAATGGCGAATCCGCCGGAGTCGCGCCACCCAGCACGAAATGGTTGCCGCCGCCGGTGCCGGTATGACGGCCGTCGATCATGAACTTCTCGGTGGTCAGACGCGTGAGGCGCGCCTGCTCATAGAGAAACTCGGTGCGCTCGACCAGCTCGTCCCAGCTCGCCGAAGGCTGCACGTTGACCTCGATCACGCCAGGGTCCGGCGTGATCCGGAAATTGCACAGCCGCGGATCGCTTGGCGGCTCGTAGCCTTCCAGCAGGATCGGGCACTGCAGCTCTTCGGCGGTCGCTTCGATCACGGCCACCAGCTCAAGGTATTCCTCAAGCTTCTGCAGCGGCGGCATGAACAGATACAGCCGCCCTTCGCGCGCTTCGGCACACAGCGCCGTGCGGGTCAGCCAGTCAGCCGACTCGTCGATCTTCGGCGCGCGTTCGGCGTCCGTGTCTGTGGACTTGAGCGCCGAAGTCAACGAATCGCTGTCGGCCAGTTCGGGGAAGTCCTGGTTATGGTCGGTCGGGTGAATGAACGGGTATTCCGCCGCCTTCACCCAAGGCTGCGACGCCAGCGGCAATCGATAGCCCAGCGCAGAATCCCCTGGCACCAGACGGCAATGCTCGTCACGCAGGTACCAGCGGCCACTCTGCCAGCTGTCACCTTCCGCGTTGCGAGCCAGCGGCAGGACCTGACCGATCATCTTGTCCAACCCCTGGGCAAAGACCTTGCGCAGGCGTGCACGCTCCAGCTCATCGCCCAGCCGCGAATCTTCGGCCGTGACGTTGACCGGCAACGCGCCTTCGCGCCACAGGTAGTAGAAATTGTCTTCGTAAGCCGGGAAAACGAAGAGGGCCGGCAGCTTAAGACGCTCGGCTACACTAGCCAGAAAACGCCCCGCCAGTTCGCCGGTCGCGCCATAGTCGCGGGTCTCGTCGGCGATCAGCGCATTATTGCGCCACACCGGCTGGCCGTCCTTGCGCCAGAAGCAGTTCAGCGACCAGCGCGGCAACTGCTCACCCGGATACCATTTGCCCTGCCCGAAATGCACGATGCCCAGCGGCGCGTAATGCCCGCGCATGCGCTGGAACAGCTCGGCGGACAGTTCGCGCTTGCGCGGCCCCAGCGCAGAGGTGTTCCATTCGGCACCATCGCGGTCGTCGATGGACACAAAGGTCGGCTCACCGCCCATGGTCAAACGCACATCGTCGCGCAGCAGATCAGCGTCGATCTGTCGGCCCAGAGCCTGAATGTCCTGCCATTGCGCTTCGGTGTAGGGCTTGGTGACGCGCGGCGCCTCCCAGATGCGCTCGACCGACATTTCGTGGCTGAAATCGGTTTCGCACGGCTCGACCAGGCCACTGATCGGCGCTGCCGAGGAAGGCTCGGGGCTGCATGCCAGTGGAATGTGTCCTTCGCCAGCGAACAGACCGGAGGTAGCGTCCAGCCCGACCCAGCCCGCGCCTGGCAGATAGACCTCGCACCAGGCATGCAGGTCGGTGAAATCGACATCCGTACCCGACGGCCCGTCGAGCGCCTCGACATCGGCCTTGAGCTGAATGAGGTAGCCCGACACGAACCGCGCCGCCATGCCCAGATGACGCAGCAGTTGCACCAGCAGCCACGCGGAGTCACGGCACGAGCCCGATGCGTTCTCCAGGGTGAATTCCGGGGTCTGAACGCCCGGTTCCATGCGGATCAGGTAAGCGACGTCCTGGCTCAGGCGCTGGTTGAGACCGACCAGAAAGTCGATGGCCGGAATCGGCTCGCGACTGATGCTGTCCAGATACGCCTGAAATCTCGGGGTCAGCGGCAGTTTTTCGAGGTACGGCGCCAGCTCGCGCTGCTCTTCGCTGGCGTAGGTGAACGGGATGTTCTCGGCGTAGGGCTCGAGGAAGAAGTCGAACGGATTGAACACCGCCATCTCGGCGACCAGGTCGACTTCGACGCGAAACTCATGGGTCTTTTCCGGGAAGACCAGGCGCGCCAGGTAATTGCCTTGAGGGTCCTGCTGCCAGTTGATGAAATGGTTTTCAGGCAGGACTTTCAGCGAATACGATAGCACGCGTGTGCGGCTATGGGCGGCCGGGCGCAGGCGAACGATCTGAGGACCCAGTTCGACCGCGCGGTCGTAGCGATAATGCGTGACATGGTGCAAGGCAATATGAATCGACACGGCGTGCCTCCTGCGAGCCTGAACGGTAATTGAGCCGCGCAAGACTTATGCCATCCGGTCAAAGTCGTGCGCCAACGAGAGTGGCATTCCCCGCCTGAACAGGCGCAGCACCAAAATCGTGCCGGCCGAAGCCAACGGTGCAAGGGTCGCACAGTAATAAGGCAGACAGTGTGGCAGAGGGATCGAATGGGGGGTGAAGAATTGTGAGCGGCGTGGGCGTGTGCCGTTGATGGATAGAGCGGCGCGGCGGGAATGATGTGACGCGGAGCGTCACGAGCGGCATTCCCACGCTGGAGCGTGAGGAACGATGATCTCAACTGTCGTGCGACGCTCCGCGTCGACATGCCGTTCTGGACGCTCTGCGTCCGCCCCTCTACGAGCAGGCGGCGCTATCGCCGAGCGTTAGCGTGGCACCACTGGCTTGCGCTTGGGCGGTTTGGTGCCTTTGCCTTTGGCTGCATCCATGCGCTCCTTGGCGGCCTGCTTGTTGCGCGCCATTGCGGCAGCCTTGGCCTCTTCGCGCTTGTCCCACGGCTTGCTGCCATCGCTTCCACGTGGCGGCAGGCCGGTGTGCTGGGTCTGGATCAACGTGGTCTTGGCATTTTTTGCAACCTTGTGGCTGCCCGCCGGCGTCGAGTTCTTGCGGCGCGCACTCTGGTAGCTGTCAGTCGCCGGCTGATGCAGCGGAATCAGTTGATCCTTGCCCGGCCCGATCAGATCGGCACGGCCCATGCGCTCCAGTGCCTCACGCAGCATCGGCCAGCCTTTCGGATCGTGATAACGCAGGAAAGCCTTGTGCAGGCGACGCTGCGCTTCGCTCTTCACGATGGTGACCGCATCGCTCTTGTAGGTGACCTTGCGCAGCGGGTTCTTGCCCGAGTGGTACATGGCCGTGGCAGTGGCCATCGGCGACGGGTAGAACGCCTGCACCTGGTCCGCACGGAAACCATTGCCCTTGAGCCACAGCGCCAGGTTCATCATGTCTTCATCGGTGGTGCCCGGGTGGGCGGCGATGAAGTAAGGAATCAGGTACTGCTCCTTGCCGGCTTCCTTGGTGTACTTCTCGAACATGCGCTTGAACTTGTCATAGCTGCCAATGCCCGGCTTCATCATCTGGTTGAGCGGACCTTCCTCGGTGTGTTCCGGGGCGATCTTCAGGTAACCACCTACGTGGTGGGTGACCAGTTCCTTGACGTACTCCGGCGACTCGACCGCAAGGTCGTAGCGCAGGCCGGAGGCGATCAGGATCTTTTTCACGCCCGGCAAGGCGCGCGCGCTGCGATACAGCTGGATCAGCGACGAGTGATCGGTATTCAGGTTCGGGCAGATGCCCGGGAATACGCAGGACGGCTTGCGGCAGGCCGACTCGATCTCCGGGCTTTTGCAGGCGATGCGATACATGTTCGCGGTCGGCCCGCCCAGGTCGGAAATGACCCCGGTAAAGCCCGGCACCTTGTCGCGGATTTCTTCGATTTCGCGAATGATCGACTCTTCAGAGCGGTTCTGAATGATCCGCCCTTCGTGCTCGGTGATCGAGCAGAAGGTGCAGCCACCGAAGCAGCCACGCATGATGTTCACCGAGAAGCGAATCATGTCGTAGGCAGGGATCTTTTCCTTGCCGTACGCAGGATGCGGGACGCGCGCGTAAGGCATGCCAAACACGTAGTCCATTTCTTCGGTGGTCATCGGAATGGGCGGCGGGTTGAACCAGACGTCCACCTCGCCATGCTTCTGCACCAGTGCGCGAGCGTTGCCCGGATTGGTTTCCAGGTGCAACACGCGGTTGGCGTGGGCATACAGCACAGCGTCGTTACGGACTTTTTCCACCGACGGCAGGCGGATGACCGTCTTGTCGCGGGTCATGCGCGGGCTGGCAAGAATCTGCACCACCTTGGCTTCGTTGGGGTCCTCGACGTTGCCTTTTTCCTGCTCGATGGCGCAGGCCTCGGTGTCCTGGGTGTTGACGTACGGGTTGATGATCTTGTCGACCTTGCCAGGACGGTCGATACGCGTGGAATCGACCTCATACCAGCCCTGCGGCGTGTCACGACGAATGAACGCCGTACCGCGCACGTCGGTGATGTCTTCGATCTTGTGGCCATAGGACAAACGCTGGGCGACTTCGACAATCGCACGCTCGGCATTGCCGTACAGCAGGATGTCGGCGCAGGCGTCGATCAGGATCGAGTTGCGAACCTTGTCCTGCCAGTAGTCATAGTGCGCGATGCGGCGCAGCGAAGCCTCGATACCGCCCAGCACGATCGGCACATGCTTGTAGGCTTCCTTGCAGCGCTGGCTGTAGACCAGGCTTGCGCGGTCCGGACGCTTGCCGGCCATGCCGCCAGGGGTATAGGCGTCATCGGAGCGAATCTTCTTGTCCGCGGTATAGCGGTTGATCATCGAGTCCATGTTGCCGGCAGCGACACCGAAAAACAGATTCGGCTCGCCGAGCTTCATGAAGTCGTCTTTGGACTGCCAGTTGGGCTGCGCGATGATCCCGACCCGAAAGCCCTGGGACTCGAGCAGACGACCGATGATCGCCATGCCGAAAGACGGGTGATCCACGTACGCATCACCGGTCACGATAATGATGTCGCAGGAATCCCAGCCAAGCAGATCCATTTCTTCCCGGCTCATGGGCAGGAAAGGTGCTGGTCCGAAACATTCGGCCCAGTACTTGGGATAGTCAAATAACGGCTTGGCTGATTGCATGTTCAGGACCTACGTTTGCACGTTGGAAAAATCGCGGGCGCGGAATATAGCACATTTTTTGATCAAGTCCGACCACGGTGGTCGGATTTGATGGGCTCGACCCGAACTCAGTCGTCGTCGAAGTTGTAACTGCCCGGCGCCAGGTTCTCGAAGCGCGTGTATTTGCCGATGAACGCCAGGCGCGTGGTGCCGATGGGGCCGTTACGCTGCTTGCCGATGATGATCTCGGCAATGCCCTTGTGCTCGGTTTCCGGGTGGTATACCTCGTCCCGGTAAACGAACATGATCACGTCGGCATCCTGCTCGATCGCTCCGGATTCCCGGAGGTCGGAGTTGATCGGGCGCTTGTTGGGACGCTGCTCGAGGGAGCGGTTGAGCTGCGACAGGGCAATCACCGGGCAATTGAATTCCTTGGCCAGCGCTTTCAACGAGCGCGAGATCTCGGAAATCTCGTTGGTACGGTTATCACCGCTGGAGCCGGGGATCTGCATCAACTGCAGGTAGTCGATCATGATCATGGCGATGTCGCCATGCTCACGCACGATCCGCCGTGTCCGCGCGCGCATTTCCGAGGGGCTGATACCGGCCGTGTCGTCGATGAACAGTTTGCGGTCATTGAGCAGATTGACCGCCGATGTCAGACGCGGCCAGTCATCGTCATCAAGCTGGCCCGCCCGCACCTTGGTCTGGTCGATGCGCCCCAGCGAGGACAGCATACGCATGATCAGCGATTCACCTGGCATCTCCAGCGAGTAGACCAGTACGACCTTGTCACTGCGCAGCACAGCGTTCTCGACCAGGTTCATGGCGAAGGTGGTCTTACCCATCGACGGACGTCCGGCCACGATGATCAGGTCGGAGGGTTGCAGCCCGCTGGTCTTCTCATCGAGATCGGTGTACCCGGTCGACAGGCCGGTAATGGCGTTGTCGCTGTTGAACAGCGTGTCGATACGGTCGATGGCCTTGGTCAGCAGGTCGTTGACGCTGACCGGGCCGCCGGTCTTGGGGCGCGCTTCGGCGATCTGGAAGATCTGCCGTTCAGCCTCGTCAAGAATCTCTTCGGCAGTCCGGCCTTCGGGGTTGAACGCACTGTCGGCAATTTCGGTACTGATGCCGATCAATTGCCGCAACGTGGCCCGGGCGCGGACGATCTGCGCGTAAGCCTTGATGTTGGCGACAGAAGGCGTGTTTTTCGCCAGCTCACTGAGGTAGCCCAGGCCGCCCACTTGCGAGGTCTGCCCTTCCTTGTCCAGTTGTTCAGCCAGCGTGACCACGTCAATCGGGCTGTTCTGGTCGGCCAGTCGGGCAATGGCGCGGAATATCAGGCGGTGGTCATGTCGATAGAAATCACCATCGGAAACTTGATCGAGCACCCGCTCCCAGGCGTTGTTGTCCAGCATCAGACCACCGAGTACAGCCTGTTCGGCCTCGATGGAATGGGGCGGCACCTTCAGGGCAGCGGTTTGCAGATCGTATTGTTCGGGGGCGGAAATATCGTTCATGGCCACTTCAATTCGAGGTTTGCAGAATGGGGATGGCACAAAGACAAAGGGCACGACCTGTGAACAGGATCGTGCCCGATGTTAATCCTCTGACGGCAATGCCACCAGACGATTACGTGTTGCTTAAGCAGCCACTACGACAACGCGTACGGTTGCTTCTACGTCGCTGTGCAGGTGCACGGCTACGTCGAATTCACCAACGTTGCGGATAGTGCCGTTCGGCAGACGAACTTCGCTTTTTGCAACTTCAACGCCAGAGGCGGTCAGTGCATCAGCGATGTCGTGGGTGCCGATCGAACCGAACAGCTTGCCTTCGTCACCAGCGGTGGCAGTGATAGTCACTTCCAGCTCAGCCAGTTGGGCAGCGCGAGTTTCGGCAGATGCTTTCTTGTCTGCAGCCAGTTTTTCCAGCTCGGCACGACGCTCTTCAAACGCAGCCACGTTGGCAGCGGTTGCAGCGGTTGCTTTGCCGTAAGGCAGCAGGTAGTTACGACCGTAACCGGCCTTAACGTTTACTTTGTCGCCCAGGTTGCCCAGGTTGGCGACTTTTTCCAGAAGGATCAGTTGCATGTGGAAATCCTCTTAACTTTTAACCTTCACCGTTCGCAGGGCCATTGCCGGAATCTTTCGAGCTCCGGCGACCGCGAAAATCAATCAGGCTGTCGACAATGGCAATTACCACGAGCAACGGATAAATCAGCTGCATGAACACCAGCAGCGTGATGTACATCCCCACCAGCCAGAACCTGGACAGACGCTTTTCAGCGACCAGTCCGTGAATCAGGGCCAGGCCCGCAAAGACCAGCGGTACGCTGCACAGCGGTGTAAGCATCGCTATCTGCGGACCAAAATTCGGCCCCACCAGCATGCACACCACCAGCACCAACGCAGGCACCAGCGGGAGTTTCACGGCGCGAAACTCACGCCCGAAACCACCAGGGTTGTACATCATCGCTTGCCAGTACCGCCCAAGAATCAGGCACAGCACACTGACGATTTGCAGCACAGCCGCTATCAGGCCATTCAGGACGGGTGCAATCAGCGCCCCCAGACGCGCTCGCTCTTCTACGTTCAACTGCTCGTAGAGCCCGGCCAGCATTGTCGGCAGATGTTTCTGCAACTCCTGCGACATTGCTTCCAGAGGTTCGCGAAAAACCGTGCCCAGAATTACTGCATACACCACACCCAACGCCACGCTGACCAGCAGCACGCGGACCCAGGACTCGCTGGCACGCAAAACCATTGCCAAACTCAGTGAACCGGCCAGCACCATGGCTGTACGAGGTTCACCGAAATACCACCAGACCAAGGCCGGCAGCAGAGCCCAGGACAGGACGCCAACGGCATCACTGAACCCGCGTCGCAGGAGCACAAGGCACCCTGCGGCAGCACTCAACCAGAACAACAGCGGCAATGCCGCACATCCAGCCACTACGAGAGTGGCCTGCATACGGCCGCGCATGATGAATTCAGCCAGGGCACGCATGCTTTCTATCCTTTGTTACGTTTTGTCGACTACCTGGTCTCAGCGGCCGTGGCTGTCGGTGTAGGCCAGCAGGGCCAGGAAGCGGGCACGCTTGATAGCGGTGGCCAGCTGACGCTGATAACGTGCTTTGGTACCAGTGATTCGGCTTGGAACGATTTTGCCGGTCTCGGATACGTAGGCTTTCAGAGTGTTGAGATCTTTGTAATCGATCTCTTTGACGTCTTCAGCGGTGAAGCGGCAGAATTTACGACGACGGAAGAAACGTGCCATGTAATTGGCTCCTCAAAAGGTCCGTGGATTACTCGTCAGCGTTATCGCTAACGTCGCTGTTGTCGCCGTCATCGCCATCGGCGCTGTCGGAGTGCTCAGGACGGTCACGACGCTCACGGCGCTCACTGCGGTTCTCTTCAGCCTTGAGCATCTCGGACTGGCCGGTTACGGCTTCGTCGCGACGGATGACCAGGTTACGGATCACAGCATCGTTGTAACGGAAGTTGTCTTCCAGCTCGGCCAGAGCCTTGCCAGTGCACTCAACGTTCAGCATCACGTAGTGAGCCTTGTGAACATTGTTGATTGCGTAAGCCAGTTGACGACGGCCCCAATCTTCCAGACGGTGGATTTTGCCGCCGTCTTCTTCGATCAGCTTGGTGTAACGCTCTACCATGCCGCCGACTTGCTCGCTTTGATCCGGGTGGACCAAAAAGATAATTTCGTAATGACGCATGAATGCTCCTTACGGGTTGTAGCCTGCCGCTCAAATAGCGGTCAGACAAGGAGTGAATGACACTGTTGGTCTTGCTCAGGGACAGGCACATGCGCGCCTGCCGTGACAGCAAGGGGCGCAATTGTAGAGAAGGGTCGAGGGAGGCGCAAGGCAATTGGTGAATTAATGAGCAGATCGCAAGGCGCGACCTGCTCACTCTGGCCCGACGCCGAAATCAGGCCTTTTTGCCGGCAGCCTTGACACTGCGCTGACGCAGCGCTTCGAACAGACACACGCCGGTCGCGACCGAAACGTTGAGGCTGCTGACACTGCCCGCCATCGGCAAGCGCACCAGATAATCACAATGCTCACGGGTCAGGCGACGCATGCCCTTGCCTTCGGCACCCATGATAATGATGGTTGGCCCGGTCAAATCCTGCTGATACAGCTCGACCTCGGCCTCGCCCGCAGTACCGACCACCCACAATCCACGCTGCTGCAGTTTTTCCAGCGTGCGCGCCAGGTTGGTCACCGCCACCAGCGGGATGACCTCGGCGGCACCGCAGGCGACCTTTCGCACGGCTGGCGTCAGGGTTGCAGACTTGTCCTTGGGCACGATAACAGCCAGCGCACCAGCAGCATCGGCGGTACGCAGGCAGGCGCCGAGGTTGTGCGGATCGGTCACGCCATCCAGCACCAGCAACAACGGCGAGCCTTCACTGCGATCCAGCAGCTCGTCGAGCATTGCCTCGCCCCAGACCTGACTCGGGCTCACATCGGCAACAACGCCCTGATGCACGCCCTCGACCCAGGCATCCATTTCGCGGCGCTCGGCCTGACCGATGGTCACGCGATTCTCGGCTGCCAGCGCCACCAGCGTCTGGACGCGAGGGTCATTACGACCCTCGGCCAGCCAGATGTGCTTGACGCGTTTCGGATGATGACGAAGTAACGCTTCTACGGCGTGAACGCCGTAGATTTTTTCCAGCTGACTCATGACTTGGCCTTGGGTTTACGAGCGCCACTGCTTTTCGCAGCTGGCGCGGAGCCCGTCTTTGACGAGCCTTTACGGTGTTTGCTGGCCGGCTTGCCCGATGAAGGCGCAGAGCCCGACCTGTCAGACTTTCCCGACGATGCCTTGCTACCACCCTTCGCGTCTGCCAAAAGCGCTTTTTTCAGCTCGCGGCTCTTACGCACTTCGGCGTTCTTCGCAGCGGCATCGCTCGGGCGATACGCTTCGGGGCTGCTTTCCTTGGTCGAAGCGCTACGGCGTCCGGACTTGGCAGGCGCCTTGTCCTTTTCAGCCGTGGTGGTGGCAGCAGGTGCCGCGGTGTCATTACCACGACGCTTGCGAGCCGTCGGCTTTGCAGCCGCTGCCGCTTCGGAGATCTCGAAATCGATCTTGCGCTCATCCAGATCGACGCGCATGACCCGCACTTCAACGGTGTCGCCCAAGCGGAAGTTACGCCCGGTACGCTCGCCGGCAAGGCGGTGGTGCAGCGGATCGAAGTGGTAGTAGTCACCCGGCAAGGCGGTCACGTGGACCAGACCTTCGACATAGATGTCGGTCAGCTCGACGAACAGACCAAAGCCGGTTACAGCGGTGATCACGCCCGGGAACGACTCGCCCACGCGATCCTTCATGTACTCGCACTTGAGCCAGTTGACCACGTCGCGCGTGGCCTCGTCGGCACGGCGCTCGCTCATCGAGCATTGTTCGCCCAACTGGTCGAGCAGCGCGTCGTCGTACGGGTAGATGCGCGCCTTCGGAATCGTCGCAGCACCGGCACGACGAACGTGCGGCGTATCCTGCTTGGAGCGAATGACGCTGCGGATCGCGCGATGGGTCAGCAGGTCCGGATAACGACGGATCGGCGACGTGAAGTGCGTATACGCTTCGTAATTCAGACCGAAGTGACCGTTGTTGTCCGAGCTGTAGACCGCCTGACTCAACGAACGCAGCATCACGGTCTGGATCAGGTGGTAGTCAGGACGATCGCGAACGGTTTCAAGCAGCGCCTGATAATCCTTCGGCGTCGGACCTTCCTTGCCCTTGTGCAGCGTCAGACCCAGCTCACCGAGGAATGCGCGCAGTTTTTCCAGACGCTCTGGCGGCGGACCATCGTGGACGCGGTACAACGCAGGAATTTCATGTTTCTTCAGGAACTGCGCAGTGGCCACGTTGGCGGCCAGCATGCATTCCTCGATCAGCTTGTGGGCATCATTACGAGTGGTCGGACGGATTTCGGCAATCTTGCGCTCGGAACCGAAGATGATCCGGGTTTCCTGAGTTTCGAAATCGATCGCACCGCGCACGTGACGCGCGCCCAGCAACACCTTGTACATGGCATAAAGCTGCTTGAGGTGCGGCACCACATCGCCGTATTCACCACGCAGGCTCTTGGCTTCAGCGGTTTTCGGCTGCTCCAGAATCGTGCTGACCTTGTTGTAGGTCAGACGAGCGTGGGAGTGGATGATGCCTTCGTAGAACACGTAGTCAGTCATCTCGCCGGTCTTGGAGATGGTCATCTCGCAGACCATGGCCAGACGATCGACATGCGGGTTCAGCGAGCACAGGCCGTTGGACAATTGCTCAGGCAGCATGGGCACGACGCGCTCGGGGAAATACACCGAGTTGCCGCGCACCTGGGACTCGGCATCCAGAGCCGAACCGATCTTCACGTAGCTCGATACGTCGGCAATCGCCACGTAGAGTTTCCAGCCACCGGAGAACAAACGCAGTTTGCCCGGTTTGGCTTCGCAATAGACCGCATCGTCGAAGTCGCGAGCATCTTCACCGTCGATGGTCACGAACGGCAGATGGCGCAGGTCAACGCGGTGTTCCTTGTCCTTCTCTTCGACTTCCGGCTTGAGCTTGGCAGCCTCTTTGAGCACAGCCTCGGGCCACACGTGCGGAATGTCGTAGGTACGCAGCGCGACATCAATCTCCATGCCGGGCGCCATGTAGTTGCCCACCACTTCGATCACGTCGCCTTGCGGCTGGAAGCGCGGCGTCGGCCAATGGGTGATTTTCACCTCGACGAACTGGCCGATCTTGGCGCCGTTGTTACGGCCCGGCGTCACCAGCACTTCCTGCTGGATTTTCGGGTTGTCGGGCACCACGAAGCCGATGCCGCTTTCTTCGAAATAGCGACCCACGATGCTTTCGTGGGCACGAGAGATCACTTCGACGATCACGCCTTCGCGACGACCACGGCGGTCAAGACCGGAAACGCGAGCCAGCGCCCGGTCACCGTCGAACACCAGACGCATTTGCGCCGGGCTCATGAACAGGTCATCGGAGCCGTCGTCAGGTACCAGGAAGCCGAAGCCATCGCGATGCCCGGAGATGCGACCCAGGATCAGGTCAAGCTTGTCTACCGGTGCATAAGTGCCGCGACGGGTGTAGATCAACTGGGCGTCACGCTCCATCGCCCGAAGGCGGCGGCGCAGAGCCTCGAATTGGTCTTCGGTGGTCAGGCCGAACTCTTCGACCAGTTGCTCGCGACTGGCCGGCGAACCGCGCTCGGCAAGATGCTGCAAGATCAGCTCGCGGCTGGGAATAGGGTTTTCGTATTTTTCCGCTTCACGAGCGGCCTCGGGATCGAGGGACTGCCAATCGGCCATTAGATAGTTTTCACCTTGTATATATAGGGGTTAGTTTGGCATAGACCTCATGAAACGGGAAATTTCACGCTCAATGCACCCAACAAAAAGCCTGTTCAACCCCGCAGAAACACCCGAAATACGCCGTCCGCGATTTTTTTCGAGTTTTTTTCACTGGCAGGCTTTACAGTCTAAAAGGCGCTCCGTATAGTGCGCGCCATCGACAGGTTGATGCCTGCCGATACTGCCCAGATGGTGAAATTGGTAGACACGCCAGCTTCAGGTGCTGGTGACCGCAAGGTCGTGGAAGTTCGAGTCTTCTTCTGGGCACCAATTCAGGCAACAGACTACAACAGTCTCAAGCCTCACAAAAACCCGCGAAAGCGGGTTTTTGCATTTTCAGGGTTTTGATTATTAAATCAAAACAGGGGTTTACAGAGTAAAACGATCGCCGTATAGTGCGCCCCATCAACGGCGTACACGCTGCTGATGCTGCCCAGATGGTGAAATTGGTAGACACGCCAGCTTCAGGTGCTGGTGACCGCAAGGTCGTGGAAGTTCGAGTCTTCTTCTGGGCACCAATTCAAAAAAACCGAGCCAATGGCTCGGTTTTTTGCTTTCAGACTCCCGAAAGCTCTCCTCCTGCAGACAGTGCAGCGCCACATTTGCAGCGCCGCACATGGTGCTCAAGCCCGAAATTGCCCCAGGCTCGCCTTCAATTGTGCAGCCAGCCCATCGAGCACCTTGCCGCTGGCAGTCGTCTCGACCACCGCCTTTGCAGCACGCTCGGCCTGAGCATGGATCACCTCTACCCGACCACGCACCGCCTGGGCACCTTCAGCCTGATGAACGGCCGCCTTCGTCGCCAGACCAATGGCCGCATGCACCTGCTCCACCGAGGCCTGCACCGTCTGCTGTCGCTTGGCGCTGTCGCGCAGCACTTCAAGACCTTCCTTGGCCTGGCGTCCGGCGATGCCGATGGCAGCGACCGCCTCTTTCGCGCCGCGCTGCAAGGCCACGATGTGCTCCTGAATATCGCCCGTCGAGCTTTGTGTCTTGCTGGCCAGCGCACGCACTTCGTCAGCCACCACGGCAAAGCCTCTGCCCGTCTCGCCTGCGCGAGCCGCTTCGATGGCTGCGTTCAACGCGAGCAGGTTGGTTTGCTCGGCAATACCATGAATGACTTCCAGCACCACCTCGATCTGCTGGCTTTGCTGCGCCAGACGCTCGATCACTTGCGCCCCCGTCTCGACCTGCCCGGCCAGCGCTTCGATCAACCCGCCAACCTGACTGGAAGTACGGGTGTTTTCATCGGTTGCCTGTTTGATATCGATCACCTGACGCAGGGCTGCCTGCATCGCATGGCTTTCCGACTGTGCCTCGTCGGCCATCTGCTCCAGCGCTTTCAGGCTGGCCGCCACTTCGTCCCGCTGCAATTCGGCTGCGGCATCAGCGCCGGCGTTGCGCTCACTCATGACACCGATTTCCTGCCCGGTGCGCTGCGCCACCTCGCCAGCCTCGCGGACGATAGGTTGCAGCTTGTCGATGAAGCGGTTGACCGCGGCCGACATATCGCCAATCTCGTCATTACTGTCCAGCTTGACGCGCTTGGTCAGATCGCCCTCACCCGCCGCCAGGTCATTGAGTGCCGCGATCAACAGATGCAGCTTGCTGACAACCCGACGCCCGAGCACCACCGCCAGCAACAGCAATACGCACAGGCCGACCAGCGCCAGCCCCATGCCGATGCGCCAGCGCAGCGTTTGGGCAGCCTCCTGAACCGCCACACGCGTATTGGCGGTCATTGCCACACCCGCCGCCTGAGCCGACTGCAGACGCGTGCGCAGAGCGGTCGAGCTGTCTTTCGAGGCACCGGCAAGGCTCTCAGACACCAGTTGCTCGCCACTGGTGATCAGGGTCGCGAAACGCTTGTCCAGGGCGGCAAGATTCTCCTCGACCGTCGCCGTGGACACACCCATGCGCACTTTGCCGATCTCCACACCGTTGGGGCTGATGGATGCTTCGACGTAATACACGGAAGGATCGTTTTTCGCCGCATTGAGTACTTTGTCCATCGCCCGCTCGCCTTCGCCCTTGGCCAAAAGGGCCTTGACCAGCGGATTGTCGCGGTTCATGTAACGCGTAAGGTGTTCACCTGCGGCGTCGTCATAGACGACGAACAGTACGTTGGGATTGCGCTGCGCACGGCGTGCGAATTCGGAAAGCGTTGGAGTGTCGTTGTCCCACATGGCTCGCGGGGCAACGGCGGCCAGCAGTTCGGCCATGTCGGTCGCGGATTCGCGAAGGTCTTTCTCCAGCGTGGCACGCAACTGAGCCTGCTCTTCCTTCAGACGGGTAGAGAGCCCGACGCTGAGGCGCTGACGAGTGCTGGCTGACAATGCATCGAGGCTCGATGTCACTTCACTACTCGCCGATTCCAGCTCTGAGGAAAGATGTTGCGAATCTACCCCCAGGCGGTTGGCGAGATCAGCCTCAAGCGCAGTGACCGTGCTCCGGGTAAGCGCAACCGCCACCACCACCTGCACCAAAAGGGCGATGCCCAGCGCGATGAAGACTGGACGCAACAAACGACTTTGCAAAAGAGATAAGACAGCAGACACAGGAGAATCCCTCCACCCTCAGCGCCACTAAAATGATGGCACTTTTCTGTCATCTTTGTAGCAAGCGCCGTGCCGTGACACAAGTCTCACTTTTGCGCGCGTCCTTGCCCCCGGCGCGAAAACAAAAAAGGGCCGCACATGCGACCCTTTTTGGCACAGCCCGGCGACTTATCAGCCGAACGGATGACGCAGCACGATGGTTTCGTTGCGGTCAGGACCGGTCGAAATGATGTCGATAGGCGCACCCACCAGTTCCTCGACACGCTTGATGTAAGCGCGAGCGGCAGCAGGCAGCTCTTCAAGGGTCTTGGCACCCAGCGTGGATTCACTCCAGCCCGGCATCTGCTCGTAGACCGGACGCAGGCCCAGATAGCTGTCGGCGTCGGTAGGCGCGTCGATGACGGCACCCTCTTCGTTCTCGTAGCCCACGCAGATGTTGATGGTTTCCAGACCGTCGAGTACGTCCAGCTTGGTCAGGCACAGGCCCGAGATGCTGTTGATTTCGATGGCGCGACGCAGGATGACGGCGTCAAACCAGCCGCAACGGCGTGCGCGACCGGTGGTGGCACCGAACTCATGGCCACGCTTGGCCAGGAAAGCACCGACGTCGTCGAACAGCTCTGTCGGGAACGGGCCCGAACCCACGCGCGTGGTGTAGGCCTTGGTGATGCCCAGGATGTAATCCAGGTACATCGGACCAAAGCCGGAACCGGTGGCAATGCCGCCGGCAGTAGTATTGGAGCTGGTGACGTACGGGTACGTACCGTGGTCGATGTCCAGCAGCGAACCCTGGGCACCTTCGAACATGATGTCCTTGCCGTCGCGACGCATCTCATGCAGCGCAGCGGTGACGTCGAGCATCAGCGGCTTGAGCATGTCAGCGTATTCCATGCACTCGTCGAGCGTCTTCTGGAAGTCGATGGCAGGCTCTTTGTAGTAATTGACCAGCACGAAGTTATGGTAGTCGAGCAGCTCGCCCAGCTTGGCGGCGAAACGCTCGCGATGGAACAGATCGCCGATGCGCAGACCGCGACGTGCAACCTTGTCTTCGTAGGCCGGGCCGATACCACGACCGGTGGTGCCGATCTTGAACTCGCCGCGGGCTTTTTCACGCGCCTGGTCGAGTGCCACGTGGTACGACAGGATCAGCGGGCAGGACGGACTGATGCGCAGACGCTCGCGCACCGGAATGCCTTTCTCTTCCAGCTTGACGATTTCGCGCAGGAGCGCGTCGGGAGCAACCACCACACCGTTACCGATCAGGCACTGCACGCCTTCGCGCAGCACACCGGACGGAATCAGGTGCAATACGGTTTTCTCACCGTCGATCACCAGTGTGTGGCCGGCGTTGTGGCCACCCTGATAGCGAACTACGGCGGTAGCATGTTCGGTCAGCAGATCAACGATCTTGCCTTTGCCCTCATCACCCCATTGAGTGCCCAGGACTACGACATTCTTACCCATAACACTTGTCCTCATTCACGCAAACTTGGTGCCGGCGGCGGCCGGCAGGAATACTCAAGAAGCCAGCGGCATTACCTGCCAGTGCTCGCCATGCTGAATCAATTGCCGGTCACAGTCGGCTTCACGCGCGGCGCTCGCCTGCTGCCCAGGCAACGCCTGAACCACACGCTGACCTTCACTGCGCAACTGGCAAACCCTCTGCCAGAGTGCCGCATCCGTACTGTCCGGCACCCAGATACCACCAGACGGTAAGACGATTTCTGCCTGCCCCAGGGTTACCAGGGTTTTCAGGTCGGTGGAAAAGCCGGTCGCCGGACGGGCACGACCGAAGTCGGCACCGATGTCATCGTAACGACCGCCCTGAGCGATCGACTGGCCCACGCCCGGTACGAATACCGCGAACACCACACCGGTGTGGTAGTGGTAGCCGCGCAGCTCGCCGAGGTCAAAGTACAGCGGCAACTGTGGGAAACGCACAGCCAGACGCTCGGCGATCGACAGCAGGTCATCCAGCGCGGCCAGCACTGGCGCAGGTGCGCCGGCCAGACGATCGCGTGCGGCGTCGAGCACCTCACGACCACCGCACAGGTCGACCAGTGCACGCAGCATGGCGGCCAGCTCTTGCGGCAGATCGGCGGTGAGGGCAATCACCTCATCAATGGCCTTGCGCTGCAGCGCATCGAACAACTGCTGCTCGACTTCACCCGACAGGCCGGCGGCGCGCGCCAGACCGCGATAGATACCGACATGCCCGAGGTCCATGTGCACATCCGGCACATCGGCCAGTTGCAGCATGGCCAGCATCAGGCTGATGACTTCGACGTCGCTGCTCGGGCTCGCATCGCCGTACAACTCGGCACCCAGTTGTATCGGGCTGCGCGAGGACGACAGCGCACGCGGTTGGGCGTGCAGAACGCTGCCCGCGTAGCACAGACGGCTCGGGCCTTCACGTTTCAGGGTGTGAGCATCGATGCGTGCAACCTGCGGCGTGATGTCTGCGCGAAAGCCCATCTGCCGGCCCGATTGCGGGTCGATAACCTTGAAGGTGCGCAGATCCAGATCCGAACCCGCGCCAGTCAGCAGCGACTCGAGATACTCGATATGCGGGGTGACGACAAACTCATAGCCCCAGCTCTGAAACAGATCCAACACCTGACGGCGCGCTACTTCAATGCGCGCCGCTTCCGGTGGCAGTACTTCTTCGATGCCATCTGGTAGCAGCCAGCGGTCGACCGTTGCCATTACGCCATTCCCCTGTGATCCAGGCGGCCAGCCTACAGGCCGGCCTTGAGTGAAGCAGAAAGTGGTGCGCCGTATGACGGGCACGACAAATGCCCGAGACAGGCCTTGCAGACCACTTTCCTCGAAAAATCTTGCCGCGTTCCGATTCAGATACGGCCAATCAATCGTGCAGACGCAAAAAAGCCGGGAATTTCCCGGCTGCCGCATGATACACACGTTTCACCGTACGTTCACCCCACCGGGCGGTTTTGCCGCCCGGCGGGTGATTAATTACGGCTTGGCTTTTTCCATGTAGCGAAAGAATTCGCTGTTCGGATCAAGCACCATCACGTCGCTCTTGTTCGCAAAGCTTTCGCGGTAGGCACGCAGGCTGCGATAGAACGCGTAGAACTCCTGGTCCTGACCATACGCCTTGGAGTAGATCGCGGCAGCCTGGGCATCACCATCACCACGCGCTTCTTCCGACTCGCGATAGGCTTCGGCCAGCAGCACACGACGCTGACGATCGGCATCGGCACGGATGCCTTCAGCCAGCTCATTACCCTTGGCACGGTGTTCGCGCGCTTCGCGCTCACGCTCGGTGCTCATACGTTCGAAAACGCTGCGATTCACTTCTTTCGGCAAATCGATGGCCTTGACCCGGACATCGACAACTTCGATACCCAGCTCTTTCTCGGCCATGCGGTTCAGCGAACCGGTGATATCTGCCATCAGCGCGTCTCGCTCACCCGACACGACTTCGTGCAGGGTGCGTTTGCCGAACTGGTCACGCAGGCCGGATTCCAGACGACGCGAAAGACGCTCGTCTGCAATCTGCTTGAGGCCGGAAGTCGCGGTGTAGAAACGCTCCGCATCCTTCACACGCCACTTGGCGTAGGCATCGACCATGACCGCTTTCTTTTCCAGCGTCAGGAAGCGTTGGGTTGGTGCATCGAGGGTCAGCAAGCGACCATCGAACTTGCGCACCTGGTTCACGTAAGGAACCTTCACATGCAGCCCCGGCTGAACGTCAGCCTGGACCACACGACCGAATTGCAGCAGGACCGCACGCTCTGTCTGGGACACGATGTAGAAGCTGTTCCAGGCAATGACAGCCAGTATCACGCCAACAATGAGGGCGATCAGCGATTTGTTACTCATCAGCGAGTCTCCCTGGTACGTACTTCACCACGCTGCTGAGCCTCATTCGCACGGGCGGCGGCGGCAGCAGCGGCAGCATCATTGGCCGACTGCGATGGCGTACCTGCATTGGAGCCATTGGCGGTACCGCTGCGGCTGCTCTCGATCATCTTGTCGAGCGGCAGATAAAGCAGGTTGTTCTGCCCCTTGTCACCGGTCACGAGAACCTTGCTGGTGTTGCTGAAGACTTCCTGCATGGTGTCCAGATACAGACGCTGGCGGGTGACTTCAGGCGCCTTGCGGTACTCGGCAACCAGTTTGGTAAAGCGATCCGCCTCACCCTTGGCACGCGAAACCACTTCATCGCGGTAACCGTTGGCATCTTCGAGAATACGCTGAGCCTGACCACGGGCTTCCGGGATCACACCGTTGGCGTAGCTTTCAGCCTGGTTACGTGCACGCTGCTCGTCTTCACGGGCGCGGATCACGTCATCGAAGGCTTCCTGCACTTCACGCGGCGCGGCGGCGCTCTGTACGTTCACCTGGGTCACGGTGATGCCGGTGCGGTAGGTATCGAGGAAGCGTTGCAGACGCTCCTTGATTTCGCTGGCCATCAGTTCGCGGCCTTCAGTCAGAACCTGATCCATCGCCGTGGAACCCACGACATGGCGCAACGCACTTTCAGTCGCGTGCTGCAGGCTGATTTCAGGCTGATCGACGTTCAGCACGAACGCCTGAAGATCACTGATCTTGTACTGCACGGTCAGCGGCACTTCGACGATGTTCTCGTCTTCGGTGAGCATCTGGCCCTGCTTGCTGTAGGCACGCTCGCGAGTCACGTTCTCCATGTACTTGCGATCGAACGGCGGGAAGTAGATGTTAAGGCCCGGCCCCACGGTCTCGTGGTACTGACCGAAACGCAGCACGACAGCCTGCTCTTGCTCGTCAACCACATAGATAGCGCTGTAAAGCCAGAAAGCGACGAGTACGACAAGCCCGATGCCGAGCAGACCAAGGCCACCGCCCTTGCCTGAACTGCCACCACTGCCGCCGCCATCGCTGCCGCGTTTGTTACCGCCGCCGAACAACCCCTTCAGGCTTTCCTGCAGCTTACGGAAGGCCTCGTCGAGATCAGGTGGTCCCTTGCGGTCGCCGCCACGGCGTTTGCCACCCCAGGGATCTTGATTATTCGAGTTGCCACCCGGCTCATTCCAAGCCATAGCGCTCTCCATCTGATAAAGCAAAGACGCGCCCGCGGCGCGCCGACCAATGCTACAGAATGCTCGGGAAAGCCGTACAACGGCTTTCTCGTGCTTTTATTGCAAAGTGTGTTGCTCGATGAACTCCAGCGGCTGCAATCCTTCGCGACTCACCAGTCGATTGAGTTCAACGCGCGGCAGTCGTACGGCCAACACGCTGGCACCTTCCTCGTCATGCGTTTCGCTCTGCACCGCACCCAGTTCAAAGAACTGGGCACGCAGCCGGGCAAGACTTTGAGGCAGAAGCAGCGTGCCGACGAACAGGTCATCGCCAAGCAATTCGGCGATAGCCTGTTTGAGCAGATCAAGCCCTCGACCATCACGGGCAGAAACCCAGACACGCTGCGGCTTGCCGTCGGCATCACGCTGTATCTGAGGTTCTACACCTTCAAGCAGATCGAGTTTGTTATAGACCTCGAGGATCGGCAAGCCCTCGGCACCGATCTCGCCGAGCACCGCCATGACCTGTTCGATCTGTGACATGCGATCGGGCTCGTGGGAGTCGATCACATGCAGCAGCAGATCGGAGTTGCTCGATTCTTCAAGCGTCGCGCGAAAAGCCTCGACCAGCTTGTGCGGCAGGTGGCGAATAAAGCCCACGGTATCGGCCAGCACGATAGGACCCAGGTCGTCGAGCTGCAGACGACGCAGGGTCGGATCGAGCGTGGCAAACAGTTGATCGGCCGCGAACACATCCGAATCGGTCACCGAGTTGAACAGGGTCGATTTGCCGGCGTTGGTATACCCCACCAGTGAAACCGATGGAATATCCGCACGACGACGCCCGCGACGGGCCTGATCCCGCTGGCTGCGAACCTTCTCCAGCCGTCCCTTGATCTGCCGCAGGCGAACCCGCAGAAGACGTCGGTCGGTTTCGAGCTGGGTTTCACCCGGACCGCGCAGGCCGATACCACCTTTCTGTCGCTCAAGGTGAGTCCAGCCACGGACCAGACGAGTACTCATGTGCTCAAGCTGGGCCAGTTCGACCTGAAGCTTGCCTTCGTGAGTACGCGCCCGCTGCGCAAAGATATCGAGAATCAGACCGGTGCGATCAAGCACACGACACTCGAAAACGCGTTCGAGGTTGCGTTCCTGACTGGGCGTGAGGGTGTGATTGAAGATGACCAGATCGGCCTGTTCGGCCTTGACCTGATCGCGAAGCTCTTCGACCTTGCCAGAGCCGATCAGATATTTGGCCGAAGGCCGATGACGCGGCACGTTGATAAACGCAACGGTATCGGCACCGGCCGAGATGGCCAATTCCTGAAACTCCTGCGGATCTTCGCGCGCCTCAGGGTCCTGACCATCCAGATGAACGAGAATTGCACGTTCACCACCACTGTGGCGCTCAAAGAACAAGGCAGACTCCTATCAGGCGTTACCTGGCTCGGCGTCCGCGCCGTCAGCGTCTGTAGCGCTTGGCAGGCGAATCGGGCGAACCGGTACGACGGTGGAAATAGCGTGTTTGTAGACCATCTGGCTGACCGTGTTCTTCAGCAAAATGACGAACTGGTCGAAAGACTCGATCGTACCCTGCAGCTTGATACCGTTGACCAGATAGATCGATACCCCGACCTTCTCTTTACGCAAGGTATTCAGGTAAGGGTCTTGTAGCGAATGCCCTTTTGACATGTGCCGCACTCCTTTAAGGATCAATAAAATAATAAATCGAATTCGATTAGCTTGACCGGCCACCCCCCAAGGATAGACGGCTATTGCAGGGACTCAGCTCAATATGGAGACCGATCCCAGGTATTTCAAGGCGCGCGACAGATTGTCGCTGGCCAGGCTGTCCAGCCAGTGCAAGTCCTCCCAGCTGCGTAGCCAGGTGAACTGCCTTTTGGCCAGCTGGCGCGTTGCAATGATGCCGCGCTCCTGCATTTCATCCCGCGTCAGCTTCCCATCCAGGTGATCCCAGACCTGGCGATAACCGACAGCTCTTATCGATGGCAACCCCGAATGCAGGTCACCTCTTGAGCGCAATGCCAGTACTTCATCCAGAAACCCCTGATCCAGCATTTGCTCGAAACGTAGCGCGATGCGTTGGTGCAGCACCTTGCGATCAGCCGGAGCGATGGCAAGGTTCGCGACAGTATAGGGCAATTGCTGGCGCCCTGATGCGGCTGCTTCGGTACTTTGCGCAGTTTGTTGCTCGCGGTGTGCCGTCATGCTCATTCCGCTGACGCGATACACCTCAAGCGCCCTGATCAGCCGTTGCGGATCGTTGGGGTGAATACGTGCCGCCGAAACGGGATCGACCACCGCCAGTTGATCGTGCAATGACTGCCAGCCGAAGGCCTGTGCATCCGCCTCAAGCTGCGCCCTGACCTGCGCATCGGCCGCCGGCATATCCGCCAGCCCGTCCAATAGAGCCTTGAAATACAACATAGTGCCGCCGACCAGCAAAGGAATATTTCCGCGTGCGGTAATTTCCGCCATGGCCGCCAGAGCGTCGCTGCGAAAATCGGCTGCGGAGTAGCTTTGCGCCGGGTCGAGAATGTCGATCAGACGGTGAGGAAATTCAGCCAGCTGCGCCTTCGACGGCTTGGCGGTACCGATGTCCATGCCGCGATAGACCAGCGCAGAATCGACGCTGATCAACTCGCAGGGCAGCACTTTGGTCAGTTCTATCGCAAGGTCGGTCTTGCCTGCAGCGGTAGGCCCCATGAGAAAGATGGCCGGAGGTAAAGCGTTCATTCATTGACCGCGCAGGAATAATTTATCCAGGTCATTGAGACCCATCTGGGTCCAGGTAGGACGACCGTGGTTGCATTGCCCGCTGCGCTCGGTGTTTTCCATGTCGCGCAACAGGCCGTTCATTTCCGGAATGGCCAGACGCCGATTGGCGCGAATGGCGCCGTGGCAGGCCATGGTGCCGAGCAACTCGTTCATGTGCGCCTGCACCCGGTCGCTGGTGCCATATTCCATAAGGTCGGCCAGCACATCGCTGACCAGCCGGTTGGCCTCGGCCTGCTTGAGCAACGCAGGGATCTGTCGGATCGCCAGGGTTTCCGGGCCGAGCCGCTGCAGCTCGAAGCCCAGGCGCTGGAAGGTCGCAAGGTGCTCTTCGGCGCAGTCCGCTTCACGCTGGCTGACCGCGATGGACTCGGGTACCAGCAATGGCTGGCCGCTCAAGCCTTCGTTGGCCATGGCTATTTTCAGGCGCTCGTACATGATCCGCTCGTGAGCGGCATGCATGTCCACCAGCACCAGGCCGTGAGCGTTTTCAGCAAGAATGTAGATACCCTTTAGCTGCGCCAGCGCATAACCCAGCGGCGGAATATCACCGGGCGATTCGGGCAGCGACGCAGGCGCGGCACTGGGCAGCGGCGCGAAGAATTCACGGTAGGCGCTTTGCGCTTCGGCCACCGACACGCCAGAGGTAGGCCGAGGCGTGTATTGATACTGATAACCGCTGCCAGTGCCGCCAGCGGTAGCAGGCCGGGCAAAAGGCTCGCCTTGCGGCTGCTCCAGCACGTTGTTGGCCAGACGCATTTCCCCCTGCGGCCCGAACTCGCCCGCTTCAGGCCCGCTCGGGCGTGTCTCGGCAACGACCGGCACACTGCCACCCAGCTGATTTTCAGGACGCACATCGCCCAGCGCACGGTAGAGGGTGCCATACAGGAAGTCATGCACCATGCGCCCGTCGCGGAAGCGCACTTCATGCTTGGTCGGGTGAACGTTGACGTCCACAGCAGCCGGATCGACCTCGAAGAACAGCACGAAGGTCGGGTGGCGGCCATTGAACAACACGTCGCGATACGCCTGACGCACCGCGTGGGCGACCAGCTTGTCGCGTACTGCCCGGCCATTGACGAAGAAATATTGCAGGTCAGCCTGGCTGCGCGAGAAAGTCGGCAGCCCGACCCAGCCCCACAGATGCAGGCCGTTGCGCTCGATCTCGATGGGCAGCGCCTGCTCCAGAAAACCCGGCCCGCAGATTGCCGAGACACGTCGCGCTCTGGCGGTATCGTCGTGCGCTTCATGCAGGCTCAGCACGGTCTTGCCGTTATGCCGCAGGTGGAAGGCCACGTCGAAACGCGCCAGCGCCATGCGTTTGATGACTTCCTGCAAATGATCGAATTCGGTTTTTTCGGCTTTCAGAAACTTGCGGCGGGCAGGCGTATTGAAGAACAGGTCGCGCACTTCAACCGAGGTGCCTACCGGATGCGCGGCTGGCTGCACGCGCGGAGCCATGTCACGACCTTCGGTTTCGACCTGCCACGCCTGATCGGCGTCACGGGTGCGCGAGGTCAGCGTCAGGCGTGCCACGGAGCTGATCGAAGCCAGCGCTTCGCCGCGAAACCCCAGGCTCATGACCCGCTCGAGGTCTTCCAGGTCGCGAATCTTGCTGGTCGCGTGGCGTGCCAGCGCCAACGGCAGATCGTCCGAAGAGATACCACCGCCATCGTCACGCACTTTCAACAATTTGATGCCGGCCTGCTCGACGTCGACATCGATGCGCCGCGCGCCGGAATCGAGGCTGTTTTCCAGCAGCTCCTTGATTACCGAAGCCGGACGCTCGACGACTTCGCCCGCCGCAATCTGGTTGGCCAGACGCGGGCTGAGCAATTCGATGCGTGCTGCGTTCAGGGCAGTCTGAGCGTTATCGGCTTCGGCGCCGTCGAGCAGGAGATCGGTCATTACTGAGTCGCCACCTCGGAACTTGGAATGCGCAGGTCCTGGCCGATCTTCAATTCATCGGTTTTCAGATTGTTGGCGCTGCGCAAGGTGGCGATGTTCATGTCATAGCGCGCTGCGAGCATTGCCAGAGTCTCGCCGGAGCGAACCACGTGATTGCGCGGCCCCTGAGCCAGCTTGCCGTTATCACGCAGCCAGGCGATGTAGGTGCCCTGCGGCGGGTTCTGCTGGAAGAACTGTTTGACGCCCGACGTGATAGAACGCGCCAGCGCCTGCTGATGCGACGCAGAACCGAGTTTGTTGGCCTCATTGGCGTTGGAGATAAAGCCGGTTTCCACCAGAATCGACGGAATATCCGGCGACTTGAGCACCATGAAGCCCGCCTGCTCGACACGTGACTTGTGCAGCGAGGTCACGCGGCCGATGTTGCTCAACACCTTCTGGCCAACGTTCAGGCTCGAAGACAGCGACGCAGTCATGGACAAGTCCAGCAACACACCCGCAAGCATGCGGTCCTTGTCATCGAGGCTGACAGCGCCAGCACCACCAATAAGGTCGGAACGGTTTTCACTGTCCGCCAGCCAGCGTGCGGTTTCGGAAGTAGCACCGCGATCGGACAGGGCGAACACCGATGCGCCGAACGCAGCGGAGGAAGGCGCGGCGTCGGCGTGGATCGATACAAACAGGTCGGCGCCCTTGGAGCGGGCGATCTCGGTACGCTTGCGCAGCGGAATAAAGTAGTCGCCGGTCCGCGTCAGTTCGGCGCGGTAGCCTTTCTCGGCATTCACCTGGCGCTGCAGTTCCTTGGCAATCGACAGCACCACGTTCTTCTCTTTCTGACCGGCGCCGCCCGAGGCACCGGGGTCTTCCCCGCCGTGCCCGGCATCGATCACCACGACGATGTCGCGCTTGCCATTCGGCACCGGGGTCAGCTTGATTTCAGGCTTGGCCGGGCTGACCGGAACAGCAGGCGCCGTGTTGGCAGCGGTGTCGGGAATGACAGGCGTGGGATTGGCATCGGCGGCGTTGTCATAAAGGTCGACCACCAGACGGTTACCATACTGCTGGTTGGGCGCAAGCGTGAAGCTCTTCGGGGTCACACCTTTTTTAAGGTCGATGACCACGCGCAGGTCGGTAGGCGTGCGCTGGGCAGAGCGCATGCTGCTGATCGGCGTATTGGCCGTCGGTACGTTCAAGGGGCCGCCGAGCGTCGCACCATTGATATCGATCACCAGACGGTCAGGCGAAGTCAGGGTAAACAGGCTGTGCTGAACCGGCCCCGTCAGGTCGAAGACCAGACGTGTGTTATCCGGCGCTCGCCATAAGCGGACACTTCGTACTTGCGTAGCGGCAACCGCCTCGACAGCCAGGGCCATCAACAGCAGACCAACTACAGTAACCAGCGCGCGCATGCGCATACCTAACCCCATATCTATTTGAATTCCAAAGCCAAAGTGGCACACCAACGTTCGCCACGCGAGCCCAGCGGGCTCAATATCACGGACCGACCTTCGCCGTGCGGCCCAATGGTAATGGTCAGGTCGGGCTTTGGCAAAAAGCCTGCACCACGCTGGGGCCATTCAATCAGACAAAGTGCATCGCCGTCGAAGTAATCACGCACGCCCATGTACTCGAGTTCTTCCGGATCGACCAACCGGTAAAGGTCAAAGTGAAACACCTTTATTGCGCCGATTTCGTAAGGTTCGACCAGCGTGAAAGTAGGGCTCTTGACGGCCCCGACATGCCCGAAGCCGCGAATCAATCCCCGCGAAAGCGTGGTTTTTCCAGCGCCCAGATCGCCATCAAGAAAGATGACACCAAGGCCTTCGGTAACCCTGGCCAGGCGTGCACCAAAATCCATCATTGCCTCTTCGCCAACCACATGCAGCGTTAAATCAGACACGGTTGCAGCTCCTCCAATAACTGACGAATGGCAGGAATAATATCGCTGGCGGCCAGCCCTCGGCCGTGTTCACCGACGTTCTGACCGGCGCTTGCGTGCAGCCATACCGCCAGACAGGCCGCGTCGAACGGTTTGAGATGCTGCGCCATCAGCGCACCGATCAATCCGGCCAGCACATCACCCAGCCCCGCGGTGGCCATGGCCGGATGACCGCGATCGCACAGCGCCAGTTGCCCGTGCGCATCGGCAATCAGGCTGCCGGAGCCCTTAAGGACGCAAACCGTATCGAATTTACGCGCCAGCGCCCGTACCGCAGCGGCCCGGTCCGCCTGGACTTCCTTGATGCCGACGCCCAGCAAACGTGCCGCCTCGCCCGGATGCGGGGTAATGACACTGCCTTTGGGCAGGCTGACAAGCCCGGCGCCCAGCATATTCAGCGCATCGGCGTCCCACACCTGCGGACGATCCGCATTGGCAGCCGCCGACAGCAGGCTGCGCCCCCAGGCCGCCTGCCCCAGCCCGGGACCGACCACCAACACGCTGGCTGGCTCGATCAAGCCCATCAACTGGTTGGCCGAATGAATCGCCGCGCTCATGATTTCAGGCATGCGTGTCAGGGCAGCAGGAACATGCTCGGGCCGCGTGGCCAGCGTCAGCATGCCTGCACCGCTGCGCAGGGCGCTTTCGGCGCTGAGCAACGCCGCCCCGCCAAAACCGTGATCGCCACCGATGACCAGTACCCGGCCAAACATGCCTTTATGAGCGGTACGCGGACGCGCTGCCAGTTGTGGCAGTGTGTGTTTATCCAGACGCTTCGCGCTGAACGGCGCCTGCGCCACCAGCGCCGGGTCTGCACGCAGGTCGTCGAAAATCAGCTCGCCCACCAGATCCGCCGCATCGCCCGTCAGCAAACCCAGCTTGAGGCCGATGAACGTAACGGTCACATCGGCACGCACCGCGACACCCAGCGTCTGCCCGGTATCTGCACTCAAGCCCGATGGAATATCCACAGCGATGACGGGCAGACCACTGTCGTTAACGGCGTTGATGGCCGAGACATAAGGCTCGCGCACCTCGCCGTCGAGCCCGGTGCCGAGCATCGCATCCAGCACGACACCGGCCAGCGGCTGTCCGGCCCATGCCTGAATATCAATACCGAAAGCCGCAGCATGCGCCGAGGTAGCATCACCTGTCAGTGCGGCCGGGTCGCCCACGGCCAGCACCCTTACCTGCCAGCCGGCCTTGTGCGCCATTGCCGCCACCAGATACCCGTCACCGGCATTGTTGCCACGCCCGGTCAACACCGTCAGTTCGGTCGCCTCCGGCCAGCGCCGAAGTATCGTGCGCCACAACGCCTGCGCAGC
Source organism: Pseudomonas sp. PvP027 (assembly GCF_017833005.1). Classification (NCBI taxonomy): domain Bacteria; kingdom Pseudomonadati; phylum Pseudomonadota; class Gammaproteobacteria; order Pseudomonadales; family Pseudomonadaceae; genus Pseudomonas; species Pseudomonas sp. PvP027. The sequence goes on from NZ_JAFIBK010000001.1 coordinate 2,669,519, forward strand.
GCGCAACATCAATTCCAGGCCGGGCGTGCCGGCAGCAATCAGCCGTGCGTCGAGGTCGCGGACCTGCGCAGCGCTGTACAGCGCGTCGGGTAAATGAGGTTTAGTGTCGAACATGCGTCTATGGGCTCCGATGTCTGGCAGAATTATACGCACCTTGGCCCCGGTTTCTCTCTGCGCATGTCCGCTATTACTGCTGTACTTCCAACTTCCGATGATCTTGCCGCCCTTGCCGTCTCAATCAAGGCGTGGGGGCGTGAGCTGGGCTTTCAGGAAGTCGGGATCAGCGGCCTGGACCTGGCAGAGCACGAGCAGCACCTGCAACGCTGGCTCGATGCAGGCTATCACGGGGAAATGGACTATATGGCAGCCCATGGCAGCAAACGTTCCCACCCGGATGAGCTGGTGCCGGGAACGCTGCGAGTGGTGTCGCTGCGTATGGATTATCTGCCGGGCGACACCGAAATGGCGCAACGCCTGACCGAACCGGAAAAAGCCTATGTCTCACGCTACGCGCTGGGCCGTGATTATCACAAACTCATCCGCAAGCGCCTGCAACAACTGGCCGAGCGTATTCAGCAGGCCATCGGGCCGTTTGGCTTCCGGGCCTTCGTGGACAGCGCGCCAGTGCTGGAAAAGGCCATCGCCGAACAGGCCGGGCTGGGCTGGATCGGCAAGAACACGCTGGTGCTCAACCGCAAGGCAGGCAGCTTCTTCTTTCTTGGCGAACTGTTTGTCGATATCCCGTTGCCGGTCGACGCACCTCATGCAACCGAACATTGCGGGCGCTGCACGGCCTGTCTGGACATCTGTCCGACGGCGGCGTTTATCGGGCCTTACGTACTGGACGCGCGGCGCTGCATCTCTTACCTGACCATCGAGCTGAAGACGGCGATCCCCGAAGAGCTGCGGCCACTGATCGGCAACCGGGTGTTCGGCTGCGACGATTGCCAGATCGTCTGCCCGTGGAACCGCTTCGCCCGCCCCACCGAGCAGAGCGACTTTCAGCCGCGCCACAATCTGGACAACGCGGGGCTGGCCGAGTTGTTCCTTTGGGATGAAGAGAAATTCCTCGGCAGCACCGAGGGCTCACCACTGCGCCGGGCGGGTTATGAACGCTGGCTACGCAACCTGGCGGTGGGGCTGGGCAACGCGCCCTCCACCATCCCGGTGATCGAGGCCCTGCAAGCACGGCGCGACTACCCGTCGGAACTGGTCAGGGAACATGTGGAATGGGCGCTGCAGAGGCATGGCGTGGCGCCGCTTTAACCCTGCAGCGCGGCGCAGACGTGTGACGCGGAGCGTCACGAAAGGCATTCCCACGCTGGAGCGTAAGGAACGATAATTCTCCAACTATCGTGCCTACGCTATGCGCCTGCCTCAAGGCTCGTCTTTATAGACAAACTTGGGCATTTCCCAGCGGAAACGAATCGCCAACAGGCGCAGCAGCAGGCCGCCGAACAGGGTGATCAACACCGCCTGCTCGTTCGGCAACTGCAGGTACTGGCACAGTAGAAAACACCACGCGGCCAGAAAAGACACACTGGCGTAAAGCTCGCGGCGGAAGATCAGCGGGATATCGTTGCAGAAGATGTCACGCAGGATGCCGCCGAAAACCCCGGTGATCACGCCGCACACTGACGCGATCAGCACACCGTGTCCGGCCTCCAGCGCGGTCATGCAGCCGATCAGGGTAAAGGCCACCAGCCCCAGCGCATCGAGCACCAGAAACAGTGAGCGCAGGTGACGCATCAATGGCGCGATGAAGATCGTCACCAGCGCCGCCACACTGGTCAGGACCAGATATTCCGGGTGCTTGACCCAGGTCAGCGGGTAATGACCGATCAGCACGTCGCGGACCGAACCGCCACCCAGCGCAGTGACGCAGGCGATCAGCACCACGCCGAACCAGTCCATCCCGCGCCGCCCCGCAGACAGGGCTCCCGTCATGGCTTCAGCAGTGATAGCGATCAGATAAAGCATCAGCAACATGGCGGCGACTCTGCGACAAAGGCGCGCAGTCTAACCAGCCGACCAACGCACTGAAAGAGTGCAGCGAAGATTATTCACTGCACGCGCCAGTCTCGATCAAACCTTGATGAAGTGCTCACGATAATAGCGCAGCTCGGCAATCGACTCGCGGATGTCATCGAGCGCCAGGTGCGTGCTGCCTTTCTTGAATTTCAGCTCGGGGGACCAGCGCGCAGCCAGTTCCTTGAGGGTCGAGACATCCAGGTTGCGGTAGTGGAAGTAGTTTTCCAGCGCCGGCATGTGGCGATACAGGAAGCGGCGATCCTGGCAGATGCTGTTGCCGCAGATCGGCGAACTGCGCTCTGGCACCCACAGCTTGATGAACTCGAGGGTCTGCGCCTCCGCCTCAGCCATGCTGACAGTACTTTCCCGCACGCGCTGGGTCAGGCCCGAACCGCCGTGCTGGCGAGTGTTCCACTCATCCATTTTCGCCAGCGTCTCGTCGCTCTGATGCACAGCGATCACCGGGCCTTCGGCCAGGGTGTTCAGCTCACTATCGGTGATGATCGTGGCCATTTCGATAATGACATCGGTATCAGGGTCAAGACCGGTCATTTCCAGATCGATCCAGATCAGGTTCTGCTTGTTCTGCATGTGTCGACTCCTCAGCGTAGGCGCGCAGTTTAGCTCACCCTGCCGTGCTAGACTCCTGCCGATCAATCGTACTGCCTAATTCATCGGTTACATCACATCGGAACACCCATGGCCAAACGCCAACTCAATCGTCGTCAGAACTGGCGCATCGAAAAAATTCAGGGCGAGCGTGCTGCCCGCGCGGCAAAACGCGAGTCCGCTACGCTTGAAACACTCGAGGGTGGCGACCTCGGCCCCGAGCAGACGGGCCTGGTGATCGCTCACTTCGGCGTACAGGTCGAAGTCGAGGCTCAGGAAGGCGAAGCGACCGGTCAGGTCTTTCGCTGCCACCTGCGCGCCAACCTGCCTGCACTGGTGACCGGTGATCGCGTGGTATGGCGCGCCGGCAATCAGGGCATTGGCGTCATCGTCGCGCAACTGCCTCGCACCACCGAACTGCGCCGCCCGGATTCACGCGGCCAGCTCAAGCCCGTGGCTGCCAACGTCGACCTGATCGTGATCGTCTTCGCGCCGATGCCCGAGCCGCATGCCAACCTGATCGACCGCTATCTGGTGGCCGCCGAGCATGCCGGGATTCGTCCGTTGCTGCTGCTCAACAAGGCCGATCTGATCGACGAACAGAATGCGCCCGCGCTCAACGCGCTGCTGGCGGTCTACCGCACGCTGGGTTATCCGGTGCTGGAAGTCTCCGCGCACCACGGTGACGGCATGCAGAGCCTGCAAAGCCAGCTTGACGGGCACATCAGCGTGTTCGTCGGCCAGTCCGGTGTCGGCAAGTCCTCGCTGGTCAACAGCCTGTTGCCGGAAACGGACACTCGGGTCGGCCCGCTGTCCGAAGTCTCCGGCCAGGGCACACACACCACGACCACCGCCCGCCTGTTCCACTTCCCGCGCGGCGGCGATCTGATCGACTCGCCGGGCATCCGTGAATTCGGCCTGGGGCACGTCAGCCGTGCTGATGTAGAGGCAGGTTTCATCGAGTTCAACGATCTGATCGGCACCTGCCGCTTTCGTGACTGCAAGCATGACCGCGAACCGGGCTGCGCCCTGCTCAAGGGGCTTGAAGACGGCCGCGTGCAACAGCAGCGCATGAACAGCTACCGCTCGATCATTGCCAGCCTGCCGCAAGACAGCTACTGAGACCGAACGCCGCACGCAAAAACGCCGCGATGATCGCGGCGTTTTTGTACCCGTGGCAGCTCAGTTCTGAGCCGGCTCGACCCGCAACTTGCCATCGTCAAAGATGTTCAGCTTCTGCCGGATCTCGTGCGGCTGGGCGTAGGCCTGCGGATCGGGCGGCGCAGTTGTCGAAGCACCCGGAGCAGCAGGCACCGCCGGTGTCGCCGGCAATGGTGCTGCCGGCGTGGCTGGTGTGGCTGGCGCACCACCGGAGTTCTGATCGCCCTCGATGCGATGCTGGGCCTTTCTGGTCAGTACCACGATATCGATGCGGCGATTGATCGGGTTGGTCGGGTTCTGGTGGTCATAAAGAGCAGACGACGCATACCCCACTACCCTGGCCACCTGTGAATCCGGATACGTCCCCGCTACCAGTGCGCGGCGTGCAGCGTTGGCACGGTTGGCCGACAGCTCCCAGTTGCCGAACCCGCCACTGCCCACGAAAGGCGTCGCATCGGTATGGCCACTGATACTGACCTTGTTCGGCACACTTTTGATGGTGTCAGCCAAGGCCAGCAGAATGTCTTCGAAATAAGGCTTGAGGCGCGCACTTCCCGAGTCGAACATCGGCCGGTTTTCAGCATCCATGATCTGGATACGCAAGCCGTCCTGAGTGATCTCGAACAGAATCTGGTCCTTGAATTTCTGCAGTTGCGGATTTTCCTGGACCTTGTTCTGCAATTCCTGGAGCAGCATCTCCAGACGCTCCTGCTCCACCGCTTCAGCCTTGGTCTCGGCAGTTTCCGCCTCGATCGGCACAGTATCCGGCGATGGCGTAGTCTTTACCTCAGGGTTCAGCGTCTGGTTCGGCGACATCTCCGGCGAACCGCCCAGATCGATCACATACGGCGAACCGCTGTCCGAGAAACCGACCGGGTCCTTGAAGTACCCGGCGACCGCGAGCAACTGCTCGGGGGTAGCAGACGACATCAGCCACAGCACCAGAAAGAACGCCATCATCGCGGTCGCGAAGTCGGCAAACGCGATTTTCCAGGCACCGCCGTGATGTCCGCCACCAAAGCGCTTTACGCGCTTGATGATAATCGGCTGATTATTTTCCATGACTTAGCGACCGCGAACCGCTTGTTCCAGCTCGCTGAAGCTGGGGCGATGCAGCGGATAGAGAACCTTGCGGCCGAACTCGACAGCCAGCGAAGGCGGCATGCCGGAGGCCGAGGCCACCAGCGACGCCTTGATGCTCTCGTAGACGTTCATTTCTTCCTTGGCATCGTGCGCAAGGCTGGTGGCCAGAGGACCGAAGAAACCGTAGGCCGCGAGAATACCGAAGAATGTGCCGACCAGCGCCGCACCTACGTGCATACCGATCGCAGCCTTGTCGCCCGAACCCAGCGATGCCATGGTCACCACGATACCCAGTACCGCAGCCACGATACCGAAGCCGGGCATACCGTCGGCGATACCGGTAATGGCGTGGGATGGATGCTCGAGCTCTTCTTTCATGCTCAACAGTTCCATGTCGAACAGACCTTCCAACTCGTGGGGGGCCATGTTGCCGGACGACATGATGCGCAGGTAGTCGCAGATATACGCAGTCATGCGCTCATCCTTGAGGACACCCGGGTATTTGGCGAAGATCGGGCTGGAGGCAGCGTCTTCGATATCGCCTTCAATCGCCATCATGCCTTCGCGGCGGCTCTTGTTGAGGATTTCGTAGACCAGCCCCAGCACTTCGAGGTAATAGGCATGAGTGAAGCGCGTACCGAACATCTTCAGCGACTTCTTGAACACGTGCATGAACATGTAGCCAGGGTTGGCCTGGAGGAACGCGCCCAGTGCAGCACCGCCGATAATCAAGACCTCGTAGGGCTGGAACAGCGCCATGATCTTGCCATGGGAGAGCACATATCCGCCGAGGACACTTGCGATAACGACAATGATGCCGATGATTTTAGCCATAGGAAAAAATACTTTACTGAGTCGGGTTCAGGGACAGTCCGGAAGTTGTTGAATCTCTTCTTCTCCTTATCGGCCTAACTGGGCGAGACTATAGCCGGTTCTTTTGAAAAACCCATTTATCCGCCTCCGTAAAAGGAGGAAAATGGCCTCAGCGCCCCGTACACTGGCGATTTCCCAGCTTAGATAATCAGCCGCACAGGCCCTCGAATGCCGACAGAACACGCAGCACATCACCTCGTTCCGAAGACGCTGGATGCCTGGGTCAAACTGCTTGACGGCATCGCGTTGCCGGTCCCTGCCGTAAATCATGGGCACGTCCGCGCCGCACTGAACGACAGTCGTCGCTCGCTGCGTGAAATCGCCGAAATGATGCAGGAAAGTCCTGCGCTGGTGCTGAGCGTGATGCGCGAGGCCAACCATCACACCCATGGTTTGACCGAGCAGGCCGAGAGCCTCGAAATTGCGATCAACCGCCTGGGTCTGGCGCGTACCGAAGTCCTTCTGGGCCGTTTGCCGGCCAAACCGCCCGAAGACATTCCTGCGGCCTATCGCCAACTGATTCTGGTCAGCCAGCACGCCACGCAACAGGCCAACGGCCTGTTTGCCAGCCGCCTTGCGCGACTCTGGCAGGACATCCACATGGGCAGCTTGCTGTTTCTGTCGCCGCTGTGGCCGATGGCGCTGGCCTATCCGAAGCTGCTTGAAGAACTGGAACTGCGGGTTATTCACAAAGGCCACTCCAGCGTTGCCGTGGAAAAAGAGCTGTTTGGCGTCAACCTGCTGGAATTGTGCCTGGCACTCGCCGAGTTCTGGCGCCTGCCGATTTGGGTCACGCGCGGTTATAAGCTGTTGATCAACGAGCGACGCGATCTGGCCAAGGCGCTGCGCATCGCCCGCGAAGAACACAGCCCGCTGCACCAGCAACAACTTATGGACGACAACCCCAACCTGCGACGCTGGCTGAATCAGCCAGCCAATACCGTGTTGTTGGGCAATGGCCTGGCGCTGGCCGCGCAAAATGCCTGGAACAGCCCGCACTGCCTGCGCTGGAAACGGCTGACCAGCCTGTACCTGCAACAGTCGATCAGCGAAGTACAGCAACAGGCGCACCAGAATGCCGCCAGCAGCGCACGCATCCATGCGGAAAAAGACATCTGGCACCCGGCCGAATCGCTGATCTGGCCGTGGGACGCGCGCCGTGTAAGGCGCGACAATGAACCTGCACCACCACCATCGGCCGACGCCCTGCAACTGTGGCGCAAGCAATGCGCCGAGCTGCTGCAGGATCCCAGCCCGTTCATCAACGCCATGCACCTGACCACCTCGGCGCGCGACGCCTTCATGTCGTGCGGCATGGAGCGGGTCATGCTGCTGATGCTGGACAAGACCGCGACTGTGCTGCGCGTCAATCAGACTGCGGGACTGCCGAAGGATGCCGCGGCCTTGCAGCTGTTCATCAAGGAAAGCACCGTGCTGCAACGCCTGCTGACCCAGCCGACGCAGTTACGCATGACGCCCGCCAACAGTGCGCAATTTGCCGCCCTGCTGCCGCCGCAGCTGAAAACCCTGTTCAGCGGCCAGCACTGGCTGATTCGCTCGCTGAGCAACAACGGCAAAGTGATGCTGCTGGTGGTCGCCGACCAGGGCGGCGGGGCCTTGTCGGAAATTTCCGTTCAGGCATTCGGAAAAACCGCGCAATGTATTGAACGGGCACTGGGCATCTTTAGTCATCGCAAAGCATGAGGCCTGGCGTACAATTCGCCCCTTTCCTTTCATCGGAGGCTGCAAATGTCCGCATTCACTGGCTTGTCGCTGGTCATCGAACCCAACGATCTGCTTGAGCGTCTAGACGCCCCGGAACTGATCCTCGTGGATCTGACCAGCAGCGCTCGCTACGAAGCCGGGCACATTCGCGGTGCCCGCTTCGTCGATCCGAAACGTACACAACTGGGCAAGCCTCCTGCCCCCGGCCTGCTGCCCGACACTGCGAGTCTTGAGCACTTGTTCGGCGAGCTGGGCCACAACCCCGACGCCGTCTATGTCGTCTACGACGACGAAGGCGGCGGCTGGGCCGGGCGTTTCATCTGGCTGCTGGATGTCATCGGCCACAGCCGTTATCACTACCTGGACGGTGGGCTGCTGGCCTGGGAAGCGCAATTGCTACCGCTGAGCACTGACGTTCCGCCTGCTGCCGATGCCCCGGTAACGCTGACGCTGCACGACGAACCTACCGCCACGCGTGAGTACCTGCAAAGCCGTCTGGGCGCCGCCGACCTGGCGATCTGGGATGCCCGCGCGCCAACCGAGTATTCGGGCGAGAAAGTGGTCGCAGCCAAAGGCGGACACATACCCGGCGCCGTCAATTTCGAGTGGACGGCGGGCATGGACAAGGCGCGCAACCTGCGTATTCGCCAGGACATGCCGGAGATCCTTCGCGACCTGGGCATCACACCCGACAAGGAAATCATCACTCACTGTCAGACCCATCACCGCTCGGGCTTCACCTATCTGGTGGCCAAGGCGCTGGGCTATCCAAGGGTCAAGGCGTATGCCGGCTCGTGGGGTGAATGGGGCAATCACCCGGAGACACCGGTAGCCGTGCCGGATGTGGCCGCCGCGCCGGCCGAGGCAGTCGAGGTTGCGCAACCCGCCGCGCCTGCTCAGCCAGCCCCAGCACCAGCCGAACGCGTCGAACCGGTCCGCGCCACCGAACCGGGACGGACCTCACAGAAATATTCAGGACACTCATCCTCAGGACCTTCAATGAAAGACCGCTTGTTCATCATCAGCCAGTACCTGCTGCCGCACCACCTGCTGTCCCGACTGGCAGGCTGCGTTGCCGAATGCCGCGTACGCTGGTTCAAAAACGCTTTCACCGCGTGGTTTGCCCGCCGTTATCAGGTGGACATGTCGCAGGCACTGGTCGAAGACCTGACGTCCTACGAGCACTTCAACGCGTTCTTCACACGGGCATTGAAAGCCGACGCCCGCCCGCTCGATACCACACCGGGCGCGATTCTCTCGCCAGCCGACGGCGCCATCAGCCAGCTGGGCCCTATCGACCACGGCCGGATCTTCCAGGCCAAGGGCCACAGTTTCAGCGTGCTCGAACTGCTCGGGGGTGATCCCAAGCTGTCGGCGCCGTTCATGGGCGGCGAGTTCGCGACCGTCTACCTGTCGCCGAAGGATTATCACCGCGTCCACATGCCACTGGCTGGCACGCTGCGCGAAATGGTCTACGTACCGGGCCGCATCTTCTCGGTCAACCAGACCACGGCCGAAAACGTACCCGAACTGTTCGCCCGTAACGAGCGAGTGGTCTGCCTGTTCGACACCGAACGCGGCCCCATGGCCGTAGTACTGGTGGGCGCGATGATCGTGGCGTCTGTCGAAACGGTATGGGCCGGGCTGGTCACGCCGCCCAAGCGTGAACTGAAGACGTTCAGCTACGACGAAGCGTCGCGTGCACCGATCCACCTGGAAAAAGGTGCCGAAATGGGTCGGTTCAAGCTGGGCTCTACCGCCATCGTGCTGTTCGGTCCAGGTCAGGTGAAATGGGCTGAACAACTGACCGCTGGCTCCAAGGTTCAAATGGGCCAGGCACTGGCTGTTCCGGCCCAGGCATGATGGCGGCCTGAGCCTCGATGCATGAGTGTCCGATGATGGACAGTGGCGCTCATGCAACGTGCCGCCGGACTATAATGGCTTAGAGCCATATTTTCTGCGAAGCGATGTCGATACTGGTAAAGTCGCCCGATCAATGCTGTAGGATACTTCGCACTTTCATGGGCGTATGCTCGGCAAACCGCGGGTGCGCGATAACCTCGCCCCCCCTATGAAGCCATCGTCCGGGCCAGTGAGTTGTTGGAGTTTGCCTGTCACATGAGTAATTTTAGCCTCCCTCTGCTATTGCGTGCCCCCACGCCGACGCAGTCGAGCCTGACATTCAGTGAAGCCAATCCCCGCGACCTCAAACGCTGGATCTCCAGATTGCCCAAGGCAAACCTCGGAGAAATGGCGCGCCAGCTCTATCAAGGGCTGACCGAGCTGAACCAGTTGATCACCCCGAGCGAAAACCGCCTGCAACTGCTCGAGCTATTGCGACCCGAGGTGTACTTCGTCTGCAAGCACCTCGAACGCCACTTTCTCAATCAGGCCATTGTGCTGGACGAGCGACCACGCAAGGTTGCCAACCTCTGCCAGGCACTGCAAAACCATCTGGCGACCGGTTACAAACAGATCATTCAGCAAGTCGCCCCACGCTACACCCGAGATCAGGCAGGGCTGTTCAGCACTGCACTGCAACGAGCATTACACGGGCTCAACGGACCGCTGATCCGCGCCAATCAGCTCTACTGCCCCGTTCAGGACGGACTGTGGCTCGAACTGCATCAGATCTACCAAATTGCCCGTCAGTACCAGTTGCACAATACGCCGGTCGAAGAACCCCTGGCCCATCACAGCAAAGTGCTGAGCGTGGAACAGACCTACGTGATCGCGCTGCTGATGGGCTGTTCGCGCTGCAATCAGATGCGTCAGTTGAACATCGGCAAACTGGCCGACGCGCTGGAGGCCTGGAGCCCGCTAGTCAGACTGCATTCGCCCGCCACGGAAAGCAGCCTGTTCGCCCTGGACCCGACAGTCGACAAACCGCCGCTGTATCGCACCCTGTTCAACGACGAACAATCTCCACGGCTGCTGGGTATCAATACCTTCGCGCTGGCGGAAGCGATCAATCAGTACCTGGCCCTGCCGGATGATCAGCGCACGCCCTCGCCGCTGCTGATTCCAACCGGTATCAACACTGACCTGCTGCAACATCTGGCGGTCGCCTGGGGTGATGTGGCCGAACGCACCTTTCAACGCACTCCCGGCAAGGGCACGTTGAAACTGTGCATCGGTATGAGCGCGCTGCATTTCTATGTCGCCGGCCAGAAGTCGTTCAGCGAGCTGTTGCAATTGAACAGCGCCACCAGTGCAGCGAGTTTTTCGTTGAAGATGGCCAATGATGACGCAGACGATCCGTGGGCCTCTGCTTTTGATACTCAGCGCGGCAAGACCTCATCCGTCCTGCTGCCCTACGAAGAGATCGAATACCCGAAAAACGACGGCGACAGCGAATCGCTTTCCAACGGCCAGCATACGTTTCCGACTTTCGACCTGAATATCGTCAACCACAGCCCGGGCGGTTACTGCCTGGCATGGCAGAAGGACGTGCCTCAGCAGTTGCAAGCTGGCGAACTGGTGGGCATTCAGGATGACGCAGGCCAGGGCTGGAGCATTGCCATGGTGCGCTGGATCCGTCAGGTACGCAGCGGTGGTACACAGATGGGGATCGAACTGATCGCCCCGTTTGCTCAGCCGTGCGGCATGCAGCTTATTCGCGAACAGCAGAACAGCCAGTACCTGCGAACCCTGATGCTGCCGGAAGTTCGCGCCATGGAAAAACCGCCCACCGTGCTTGCACCGCGCCTGCCGTTTCAGGAAGGCAACAAGGTAATGATCAATGTCGGTGGTGAAGAGCGTCGCGCCTCACTGAGCAACCGGCAGGTCAGCAGCGCCAGTTACAATCAGTTCGAGTATCAGATGTACGACGCCCCCAAAGCCGCCGAGAGCGAAAAGACCAGGCCGGATCAGGAATTCGATTCCTTGTGGGGCACGTTGTAGCGATCACTGCGGCAGCCGCCGCGATTTGCCCCCTGCCTTCAGGGGCAGACCACGATGGACTGAGCGTCAGCGCTTTCCTTCGCGATCGCGGAATCCCAGCAGATACAGCACGCCGTCGAGTCCCAGCGTCGAAATGGCCTGTTTGGCCGATTGCTTGACCAGTGGCTTGGCGCGAAACGCGACACCCAACCCGGCAATGGCCAGCATCGGCAGGTCATTGGCACCGTCGCCGACCGCGATGGTCTGCTCCAGGCTCAACCCTTCCTTGTGGGCCAGTTCGCGCAACAGATCGGCCTTGCGCTGCGCATTGACTATCGGCTCGACCGCTACGCCGGTCACCTTGCCGTCAACCACTTCCAGCTCATTGGCAAAAACGTAATCGATGCCCAGCTTTGCTTGCAGCTGCTTGGCAAAATAGGTGAAGCCACCCGACAGAATCGCCGTCTTGTAACCCAGCCGCTTGAGCTCGGAGAACAGCGTTTCAGCGCCTTCGGTCAGACGCAGAGACGCGCCGATTTCATCCAGCACGCTCACATCGAGACCCTTGAGCAGGGCCAGGCGCTCCTTGAAGCTTTCGCTGAAATCCAGTTCGCCGCGCATGGCACGTTCGGTAATCTCGGAAACCTGCTCGCCGACGCCTGCGGCCTTGGCCAGCTCATCGATGACTTCGGCCTCAATGAGGGTCGAATCCATGTCGAACACCGCCAGGCGCCGATTACGGCGGAACAGCGAGTCCTGCTGGAATGCGATATCTACGTTGAGATCCTGAGCAACCGCGAGGAATTCGGCCTGCATGGCCTTCGGGTCGGCAGGCTCGCCGCGTACGGTGAACTCGATGCAGCCCTTGCCCTTGTCGGCCGGGGTGTCGAGCGGCATGCGACCGGACAAACGATCGATCTGATCGATATTCAGGCCGTACTTGGCAGTGATAGCGCTGACACACTGCAATTGCTCGGCCGTGACCTTGCGGGTCAGCAGCGTAACGATGTGACGCGCCTTGCCCTGGCCTTCGACCCAGTGCTGATAGTCGGTTTCGGACACCGCAGTGAAACGGACTTGCTGATCCAGTTCGTAGGCGGTGAACAGGATGTCCTTGAGCACCGAGGATCCCTGCACGGTATCCGGAATTTCAACCAGGATGCCGAACGACAGGGTGTCGTGGATCACCGCCTGACCAATATCGAGAATGTTCACGCCACCCTGAGCGAGAACGCCGGTGATGGCTGCAGTGAGACCGGGACGGTCGACACCAGTGATGTTAATCAGGACGATTTCGCGCAAGGCGCACCCCCGCAGTGGAAAAAAACCGCATTCTAACCACATTCAGTGACCACCGGGCACAGGCAGCGCTTTGCCGCCACTGGGTCGCTCGTTATACTGCGCGACAACTTCACCGAAAGAGCCGTGCTCTGTGAACCGGCCCACGCCCGTTAAAACCGATAATTTCTTCCTGCTCATCTTTCGTGCCCTGCGTCATCGCCGTGTACCGATCGCTTTGCGCATTGCCAGCCATAACGTGATCCTGGTCGCTTTGGCGCTGGTGATCTACGCCGGTGTCATGGGCCTGCAGTTCAAGCAGGCCATGCATGAACAGGCTGATGCGCTGGGGCAGGCCCTGACCACACAGACCGCCACCTCGGCTACCGAGCTGTTGGTGTCCAACGACATCCTCAGTCTCAACGTGCTGCTGGGCAATCTGGTCAAGAATCCACTGGTAGCGCATGCCGCTATCTACAGTGTGGATAACCGCATCCTCGCGGAGGCCGGTCAGCGCCCGAAAAACGGGCTTCTGGGGGAAGCTCAGGGCCTGTATGAAATCAAGATCACGTTCCAGGACGTGATGGCAGGCCATCTGCGCATCAGCCTCGACATGTCGCAGTTCCAGCAGCCGATGACCATCAGCCTGCAGAGCATGGGCATTCTGGCCGGTATCCTGCTGGCGCTGGCGCTGGCATTGAGCCTGCGCCTTGGCCGTCACATCTCCACGCCATTGATGCAGATGCGTATCTGGCTGCGCGATATTGACCCGTACACACCAGCCACTGATCGCCAGGATGAAATCGGCGATCTGGCGCGGCAGCTGCGCACCTCCTTCGCGCCGCCGGTGCCGGAGCCAGAACCGCTGCCCGAGCCCGAGTATGAGGGCGAGGAAGACGACAGCGAAGATCCTTATCTGGAGCCGGAAGAGAAGCCTGCGCCACCGGTTTCGGCACGCAACAGCGAAGCAAAACCGCGCTTGCCGGCACCACCGGTGCAGCGTCGCATCGTTGCCGAGGAAGATGAAGACGACGATGAGGATCCGTTCGCCGATCTGCGCGATCACTCGGAAAACTCGCAAGCCGTTCGCCCGGTGTCTGCCTCGGTAGCGCCGGTCGAACCGCACAACAGTGCAGTGCTGGCCGTGCAGCTGGGTGCGCAGGATCAATTGCGCCGCCTGCCGCGCGCACGCTTGACCGAATTGCTGCAACGCTACCGCGACTGCCTCGATCAGGCTGCGTCATTGTATGAAAGCGAGCTGCATACGCTGAATGACGGCAGCACGCTGATGCTGTTCCACAGTCACGAAAGCGGTGATGACTACCTGACCAACGCAATCTGCTGCGGTGAGCTGTTGCGCGCACTCAGTCACGCCTTGCAGATCGAGGTGGCCGACAGCGGTATCACCTTGCAACTGCAACTGGGCCTGACGCTGGGCGAAGGCTTGAGTGGTCTGAGCCAGATCGACCTGTTGCTGACTGAAACGGCGCAGGACGCACTGGCGCTGTCTCAGCACAGCCGCAACCTGCTGTTGGTCGAACGCCGCATCAACGACGACCCGTTGATCCGCCAACGCGCCCGCATCCGCCCGATCGCCAGCCCGGAAGGCGCCTGCTGCGTAGAACGCCTGATGGAGCCCTACCCGTCGATGCTCGAACGCCAGCTGGCGCGCATGCACGAGTCCAACAAGGCCTGATCGCCTCCTCCGCTCACTCCTCCCTCGTGCCCATGCTCTGCATGGGCACGCCGCTCTGGGCGCTCGGCGTCCTATCCTGACTGATCTGGTCCGGCGCAATTAGGTGACGCAGAGCGTCACGAACTGCATTCCCACGCGAAGCGTGAGGAACGATAGGTGTCCACAAGATCACCACCGTGCAGTTGCTCCAGCGCAGGCATGCCGCCCCGGAGTGTGAGTAACGATAGGTGCCCGCAAGATCACCATCGTGCCCATGCTCCGCGTGGGCATGCCGTTCTGGACGCTCTGCGTCCTATCCTGACCAGCCTGACCCGGCACAAACAGGTGACGCAGAGCGTCACGACCTGCATTCCCACGCAGAACGTGAGGAACGATAGGCGTCCGCAAGATCACCACCGTGCCGCTGCTCCAGCGCAGGCATGCCGTCCCGGAGTGTCAGTAACGATAGGTGCCCGCAAGATCACCATCGTGCCCATGCTCCGCGTGGGCATGCCGTTCTGGACGCTCTGCGTCCTATCCTGACCGTGCAGCACGTCAGGAACGCCTGGGTGTGAGAACCAGAGAAGAGCGCCCAACAAAAAGCCCGCATCGCTGCGGGCTTTTTGTTGGGCCAATCCTAGAAGCGGAACACTTCAAGATCGGTGCGTATAGGGGAAGCCAGTGGAATTCTTGGCTTGTCAGGCTCTTTGGCCTTGGCGACAGGCGTTTTCTTCGGTTCCTCGAGCGCCTGCCAGGAAATCGGCTTGATCGCCGTGCTGACCTGATCAGCCAGGCGCTGCAACAGCATGCCCTGGGCCTTGACCTGATCGGCAGAGCTGCCGGCATGGACTTGTTCAAGGTGGACAAGCCGGCTGTCACGGACATGGCCCTTGCGGTCCAGAAGTCGCCATTGCGCGTCCAGCACCGCGGGCTGTTTGGCACCGGAATCCAGGCGGGTGATGGACAGCACGACCTGAACATCGGGCGTGAAGCTGGCCGTCGCAGGCGCCATGACGACGCGCTGGCTGTCCAGCTTCCAGGCCAGCTGACGCAAGAGCAACTGGTCGATATCCGAAGACAGGTTACCCGCCCAGCGTCCATCGGACGAGGCAGTCAAGGTACCGTCAGGCTGGCGTTGCAGCAGGGTTTCGCGTTGCAGATAGTCGGCCACCGAAACAGGACCCAGCAATACTGCCAGACCACTACTCTGTTTCGGCTGACCAGGCTCACCACTATCGAGCTGATAAAGCGCGGTCGGCTGGTGCACACTGCAACCAGCCAGACCCAGAACGCCAGTCATCAGCAGGATCAAGGGAAGGCGTAGAAAATTCATCGTCCCATCCAGGTGGCCGTCCAGAGACAGGCCACAGTATTAGTACTTTCAAGACCCATGCAGGCACTGAGCCACGCATGCACCCCAAGACCCCATATCATCCGTGAATATGCATTATGACTCCAGCGATTATGCATCGTACTTCATGGCAAAACGAAGAACCTTGGTGCCAGATCAATGTTTTCAGCTATTTTCCACCAATAATGCATCGACCCTCTGGAAGCCCCTTGGCAGTTTATTGCCACGTCTGCCGCGCTCACCCTTGTAATGTTCGAGGTCTTCTGGCTTCAGCGACAGCGTTCGTTTACCCGCCTGAAGTACCAGCGTAGCGCCTTGTCCGATCACTGCAAGATCAGTCACATACTCTTCACGACTGGCTACCCGCTCACCCGGAATACCGATGATCTTGTTGCCCTTGCCTTTACCCAACTGCGGCAAATCGCTGATCTTGAACACCAGCAGGCGGCCTTCGGTGGTCACCGCCGCCAGCCAGTTCTGCTCACGATCGGGCACAGGGCGAGGCAGGATGACTTTCGCCCCCGCCGGCAGGCTCAGCAGCGCCTTGCCCGCCTTGTTCTTGGCTTGCAGGTCTTCGCCTTTGACGACAAAACCATAACCGGCATCCGACGCGATCACGTACAACGCATCATCTTCCGGCAGCAATACGCATTCGAAGGTCGCGCCTGGTGGCGGTTGCAGCTTGCCCGTCAGCGGCTCGCCCTGGCCTCGCGCAGACGGCAGGGTGTGAGCCGCAACCGAATAACTGCGCCCGGTCGAGTCGATGAACACGGCGAACTGATTGGAGCGGCCGATGGACGAGGTCTTGAAACCGTCCCCCGCCTTATAGGAAAGCCCGGTAGCATCGATGTCGTGGCCCTTGGCACAGCGTACCCAGCCTTTTTCCGACAGGACCACAGTCACCGGCTCGGTGGGCATCAGTTCGTTTTCAGACAGCGCCTTGGCTTCAGCACGCGCAACGATGGGCGAACGACGGTCGTCGCCATAGGTTTCAGCGTCGGCGATCAGCTCGGCACGCACCAGCTTGCGCAGCTTGGACTCGCTGCCCAGCAACGCCTGAAGCTTGGCCTGCTCTTTGCGCAAGGCGTCCTGCTCGCTGCGCAGTTTCATCTCTTCCAGACGCGCCAGCTGACGCAGGCGGGTGTCTAGGATGTAGTCGGCCTGAATTTCCGACAGATCGAAACGCGCGATCAGCTCCGCCTTCGGATGCTCGGCGGTACGGATAATGTGAATCACTTCGTCCAGATTCAGGTAAGCCGTGAGCAAACCGTCCAACAGGTGCAGACGATGCTCGACCTTGTCCAGACGGAATTGCAGACGGCGACGCACCGTACCGATACGGAACGTCAGCCATTCGCCGAGCAGCGTCTTGAGGTTCTTGAGCTGCGGCTTGCCATCCAGACCGATGATGTTGATGTTCACCCGGTAACTGGATTCCAGCTCGGTGGTCGCGAACAGATGCTGCATCAGTTCGTCCATCTCAACCCGATTGGAGCGCGGGATGATCACGATACGGCAAGGGTTTTCGTGGTCCGACTCGTCGCGCAGGTCGGCAACCATCGGCAACTTCTTGGCCTGCATCTGCGCGGCGATCTGTTCCAGCACCTTGGCACCGGACACCTGATGCGGCAGTGAGGTGACGATGATGTCGCCATCTTCGATGCGATAAACCGCGCGCATGCGCACCGAGCCACGCCCGGTCTCGTAGATTTTCAGCAGGTCGGCACGCGGCGTGATGATTTCCGCTTCGGTCGGATAGTCCGGCCCCAGAATGTGCTCGCACAGCTCGGGAACCGTGGCCTTGGGATCGTCCAGCAGACGAACGCAGGCGCTGGCGACTTCGCGCAGGTTATGCGGCGGCACATCGGTAGCCATACCGACGGCAATGCCGGTAGTGCCATTGAGCAGGATGTTCGGCAAACGTGCCGGCAACACCGCGGGCTCGTCCAGGGTGCCGTCAAAGTTCGGCACCCAGTCAGCGGTGCCCTGGCCCAATTCACTGAGCAGGACTTCCGAGTAGCGCGACAGACGCGCCTCGGTGTAGCGCATGGCCGCAAAGGATTTGGGATCATCCGGCGCACCCCAGTTGCCCTGCCCGTCCACCAGCGTGTAGCGGTAGCTGAACGGCTGAGCCATCAGCACCATCGCCTCGTAACAGGCCGAGTCGCCGTGCGGGTGGAACTTGCCGAGCACGTCGCCGACGGTGCGCGCCGACTTCTTGTGCTTGGCGTCGGCACCCAGGCCCAGTTCGCTCATCGCGTAGATAATGCGTCGCTGAACAGGCTTCAGGCCATCACCGATATGCGGCAAGGCACGGTCCATGATCACGTACATGGAGTAGTTGAGGTAGGCCTGTTCGGTGAAGTCAGCCAACGATCGGCGTTCTACACCATCCAGGCTGAGGTCAAGGGAGTCGCTCATGCGGGCCTCATTATTTCGTTGACTGGCGCAGCAGCAAATTGCCGCCACGCTGTGTGAATTCGAGTTGTTTCATTGCGCTCATACCCAGCAGCACCTGTTCACCGTCCAGACCGGGTGCCACCAGGGCACGCACATTGGTCAGGACGATATCGCCCAGTTGCAAGCGGTCAAGCGTGGTCCGAAAACCCTGACTGTTGCCATTGGCCGTGCTGACCGTGACCGGAAAGCCACGCTTGAGCCCCAGACGGTCAGCCATATCACCGGGTACGGCCACATCGGTCGCCCCGGTGTCGATCATGAACTCCACTGTCCGACCGTTGATCTGGCCGGTGGTGACGAAGTGCCCCTGACGATTACCTGCCAGCTGCACTTCTATATAGCCGTCACCGTGTTGCGAGGTAACCACGGCATTGGGGTTCTGCTGCCTGTCTTCCCAATCGCCGAAAAAGCGCGTCGCGAGAAACAGACCGGCCGCCCAGGCCATGATCATCAGCACCTTGCCAGCGCGCTTGCCGGGCTGCACGTCGCTCACTGCCCGGCGCTCCAGCCCGCCTCGGGTGCCGCGAAACGCCAGACGATCGGGCGCTTCTCACCGTCGGCGCGCACACCGAAGTTATTGTCGATGCCGATCCACGCGCCCTTCTCGTCCACCACCAGCGCCTCGGTCAGGCCGTAGGGCTGATCGTAACGACGCGACGGCACCATGGCCTCCTTGGCGAACGACCAGCAACGCTCGACCTGTCCGGTCTCGATATCACGTCGACAGATGCGATACACCGCACGCTCCAGCGTGAACAGCTTGCCGTTGTACAGCGACACATCGGAAAAGTCCGTCGACACCTTTTTGCTGCCCTGCTCCGGCGGCAACGCATCCAGACCGGACTCGGACAGCAGCACGCAGTTCTGCCCGCAGGACCACTGCTCCTTGTTGCGTTGCACCACCAGCAAACCGCGCTTCTCGCGTTCGGCCGCCAGCCAGAGACGATCGCCCGCAGGATTCACGGCAATCCCTTCGAAAATCGCGTTGAAACGTTGCAACATGCCCTGGGCCCGCGCCTGCTCCACCAGCTCTTTTGGTAAATCCAGCCAGAACGGTTTGCCACTCACCGGCACCTTGAGCACCGCGCCGTAAGCCTCGCTGACCAGATAGCGGTTGCCGGCTGCATCGCAGCTGACACCCTCGAAATCCAGACTGCCGCCGCGTATCAGCGCGGAAAGCCCCGCCATGAAACGCAACTTCAATGGCAGATAGCTTTGCGGAGACGGTGCGTCAATGTGGTATGGCTGAGCCTTCCAGGTGTCTTGCGACACATCCAGGCTGTACAGCACATCGTCGTCACGGTCGGACACGGCCCACAGTTGACCGTGGCACATCGCCAGACCTGACAGATTGCCACCGACCATATCGTCTACCGGGTGCTCGGATTGCAGCTTCAGGGCCTCGAACGGCGCAGCGACAACCGGCGCGGCAATCAGGATCAGGGCGGCGAGCCAGGCTCGTATCAAGTCAGGACCTCGGCAAGGTTGCCCTTCGACTCGAGCCAGGACTTGCGATCGCCTGCACGCTTCTTCGCCAGCAGCATGTCCATCATTTCCGAGGTGGCCGCGAAATCATCCAGCGTGAGCTGCACCAGGCGCCGGGTGTTCGGGTCCATGGTGGTTTCGCGCAACTGCGGCGGGTTCATCTCACCCAGGCCCTTGAATCGGGTGACCTGCGGCTTGCCACGTTTCTTTTCAGCGACCAGACGGTCGAGGATCCCGTCACGCTCGGCTTCGTCGAGCGCGTAGTAGATTTCCTTGCCCAGGTCGATCCGGTACAGCGGCGGCATGGCGACATACACGTGCCCGGCGTCGACCAGCGGGCGGAAGTGCTGCACGAACAAGGCACACAGCAGCGTCGCAATGTGCAGACCATCCGAGTCGGCGTCGGCCAGGATGCAGATCTTGCCGTAACGCAGCTGGCTGATATCGGCTGCGCCCGGGTCAACGCCGATGGCCACGGCAATGTTGTGGACTTCCTGACTGGCGAGCACTTCGCCGCCGTCCACTTCCCAGGTGTTGAGGATTTTGCCGCGCAGCGGCAGGATCGCCTGGAATTCCTTGTCGCGTGCCTGCTTGGCGGAGCCACCGGCAGAATCACCCTCGACCAGAAACAGTTCGGAGCGCGCCGGGTCCTGTCCGGCACAGTCGGCCAGTTTGCCCGGCAACGCCGGCCCTTGGGTGATGCGCTTGCGCTCGACCTTTTTGCTCGCCTTGAGACGACGACCGGCGTTGTTGATCGCCAGATCAGCCAGTTGCAGACCCAGCTCGGAGTGAGTGTTGAGCCACAGGCTGAACGCGTCCTTGACCACACCCGAGACGAAGGCCGCCGCTTCACGGGACGACAGACGCTCTTTGGTCTGCCCGGAGAACTGCGGCTCCTGCATTTTCATCGACAGGACGAAAGCAATGCGCTCCCAGACGTCTTCCGGGGCCAGCTTCACACCACGCGGCAACAGGTTGCGGAACTCGCAGAACTCGCGCATGGCATCCAGCAAGCCCTGGCGCAAGCCGTTCACGTGGGTGCCGCCCTGCGCCGTCGGGATCAGGTTGACGTAGCTTTCCTGAACACTGTCGCCCCCTTCGGGCAGCCAGAGCAGCGCCCAGTCGACCGCCTCCTTGTTACCGGTGAAGCTGCCGCAGAACGGCTCGTCCGGCAGGCGCAGGAACTCGGTGACCGAGTCCTGCAGGTAGGAGCGCAGGCCGTCTTCGTAATGCCACTCGACTTTCTCGCCGCTGGATTTGTCTTCGAAGCTGACCAGCAGGCCCGGGCACAGAACCGCCTTGGCCTTGAGGACATGCTTGAGACGGCTGACGGAAAACTTCGGTGTATCGAAATACTTCGGATCGGGGGCGAAATAGACGCTGGTCCCGGTATTGCGCTTGCCAACGGTGCCGACGACCGCCAGCTCGGTGGCCTTGTAGCCGTCAGCGAAGGTCATTTCATATTCGTTGCCATCACGCTTGACCCGCACCCGAACCTGAGTGGAAAGCGCGTTGACCACGGAAATGCCCACGCCGTGCAGGCCGCCGGAGAACTGATAGTTCTTGTTGGAGAACTTGCCGCCCGCGTGAAGCTTGGTGAGGATCAGCTCGACGCCGGACACGCCTTCTTCCGGGTGGATGTCCACAGGCATGCCGCGGCCGTCGTCGGACACCTCGAGCGAATTGTCGGCATGAAGGATGACCTGTACCGAACGCGCGTGACCGGCCAGGGCTTCGTCGACGCTGTTGTCGATGACTTCCTGAGCCAGGTGGTTAGGCCGCGAGGTGTCGGTGTACATGCCCGGACGTTTGCGAACCGGATCGAGGCCCGAGAGGACTTCGATGGCGTCTGCGTTATAAGAGCTAGCGCTGGGATTGGCCATGGGTTCTCGTTATCAATCTTTCATGGAATTTCGGGGGTTCAATGTTCTTGCATTCATGTGACCGGGCATCGATCACCTACAGCGCCGACAGATCGATCTTCTGCAACAGATCGGGGGCAAATCCGGCAAAGGTCAGCAGTGCTGGCATGTGCTCGGCAAAGCCCTGAAAGCTGTGGTCGCCGCCCGCCTGAATGCGCAAGGCGCAGCTGCGGTAAAACTTCTCGGCGCGACGATAATCGAGCGTCTCGTCACCGGTCTGCAGCCATACCTGGAACTGCTGCGGATCCTGTGGCGCGGGAACTTCCAGCTCGGCCAGCGCCCGAATATGATCTTCGGTCAACTGCCACTGCTCGCCGGTGTACAGGTTCTGTTGCACGCCGAGAAAACCGTCGAACAACTGATGCGGATTGACTGCCGGGTTGATCAACACCGCCTTGAGGCCGTGCCGCTGCGCCAAATGAGTCGCATAGTAGCCGCCGAGGGAGCTGCCGACCAGTAATGGCCGTCCCAGCGCCGTGATAGACGTCTCAAGCTGGAGCATGGCCTGACGCGGATGATGATGCAGTTCAGGGACTTGCAGACGATCAGCCAGACCCAGGAACTTCATCAGCGCGCTCAGCTGACAGGCCTTTCTCGACAGGGCCGAGCTGTTCAAGCCATGGATATATAGCAGTGAAGGTGTGTCGCTCGTCACGCTGTCGCTCCCGGGTGCAAGGCAAAGCCGTGTAGTTTACAGGGACTTACGCTACAGCACCTCACAGGAAACGTATCCGCCTGCTCATTCAATAGCCGGTGCCGCCGTAATCGACCTCGAATTCCAGGCCGACCACTCGGGAAACAGCCGTTTCCAGCCGTCCGTCGTCATGCAGTCGCAACCAGCGATAGCCCGGCGCCGTGGTGTCTACCTTGAAATCCACACTGCCCGGCGCGAACTGAATGCAGGTAGACGGCGAGGCCAGCAAGCGCACGCCATTACGCATCTGATCAAACTCCTGATGCACATGCCCCCACAGTATGGCGCGAACCTGCGGAAAACGATCGAGCACGGCAAACAACGCATCGGCATTGCGCAAACCGATCGGCGCCATCCATTCACAACCAATCGCGACCGGATGATGGTGCAGGCAGACCAGGTGATGCCGGTCAGGCGCTTCGCTCAGCGACTGCTCCAGCAACTGCAATTGCGTCTCCGCGAGAAAACCCGGCACCGAACCGGGCACCGCCGAATCCAGCAGCGTCACCCGCCACTGGCCGATGTCCACCACCGGGTCGAGCAACCCATTTTGCTGCGCAACCTGCTCCATCTGCGGCAGCTCGTCGTGATTACCGGCGAACCAGCGCGCTGGCGCGTCGATCCGCCCGCTTATCCGACGAAACGCTTCGTAAGACTCGACACTGCCGTCCTGCGAGATATCGCCGCTGGCGACCACAAGATCGACGTGCGGCTGCTCGGCCAGCACTCGGTCAACGACTTTTTCCAGACTGTCCCGCGTGCTCATGCCCAACAACGCCTCGTCCGCCTCGGCAAACAAGTGGCTATCGGATATCTGCACCA
Organism: Pseudomonas sp. PvP027; assembly: GCF_017833005.1. Classification (NCBI taxonomy): domain Bacteria; kingdom Pseudomonadati; phylum Pseudomonadota; class Gammaproteobacteria; order Pseudomonadales; family Pseudomonadaceae; genus Pseudomonas; species Pseudomonas sp. PvP027. The sequence continues at coordinate 2,692,570 of NZ_JAFIBK010000001.1, forward strand.
GCAAAACTGACGACGAAAGGGCTGCGCTCGGCAAGACCGTCTCCCAGAGAGGATTCAGCGCGATTATGTGATGCGGCAACGAGCGGGTAAACCGGGAATGTGCGTGCGGACGAGCATTTGGTCACATTTGCTGATTCGCTCGGTGCTTGAGCACAATCGAAGCAATAAGTCCGGCCGACACCATGCCTGCAAGTCCCGCACCCAAGAGATAGCTCAACACGCGCTCATAAGGCATTCCGGGCCAGAGATATACCGCCAGCAAAAGCTCAAGGGCAACACCAAGAATCATTCCTGCCAATCCAGCCAGATGAACGATCCACGGCATGAGCCTCAAAGACAGAATACCGATGACCGCTCCGATAATGGCCATATACAGGGAGTGCTCCCCACGCAAAGCGCTGCCTGTCAGGGTTATCACCTCGATATAGCTGAAAAGGCTGAAAGTGATTCCCGCGAAGCACGCTAACTGACGCCGAGGAGTGCCTAAGTAACTCATTCGTTATACCTGCAAATCAATTCAGGTCGAATGTAAGGCATTGGGTTTCAAATCCAAGGTGCCGGGTTATTTTCAGAAACAACCTACAGGACCGAAGCACACCCACTGTCAGTTGATGTCACTTGCTGGTCAATCAGATGTGGGAGAAATCCAGAGCGAAGCCGGGAAGCGGTAGTACGAGAACAACTGAGGAAAGGAGTTAACGCACCGCCTCAAACTCATGCCCACACGCTAGGCAATGACTCAGCCATTCGCCCAGAAACAGGTTGAGCTGGGCTTTTTCATCCGGTTGGTGCATGTCGGCATTAGGGTAGGGATAGATGCCCCGGAAGCGCCGCGCATGTTCGGCACCGATGACTTCGGCCATGCGTGCGTCGTGGTAGACCTGCACCTCAAGCACCGGCACCGGCAGCCAGGGCAGGCTGTGTTCCTGGCGGACTTGCAGGGTGGTGGTGTACGGGCAGTCGAGCAACACTTCGACGGCCAGTACACCCAGCATCTGATCACCCTGGGTAACGGCGACGCGGCGTGAGCGCTGTTCGTTGCGCATGTCGGGCAGCAGGCGCATCAGGCGCGCGTAGTTAGCCTCGCACGCGGCCTGCAGTCCGGCAAGATCGACACGGTAGCGTTCGCGCAATAGATTCACGACCATAAACCCCTTATCTCTGCACGATTCAGCGCCAGCCATTGCAAGGCGATGATCGTCGATGCGTTCTTGATTATTCCGTCTTTCATCGCCTGCATGGCGTCATCGAATGACCAGACGGTAACCCGGATGTCTTCGCCTTCAGACTCGAGCCCGTGCAGGCCGCCCGCGCCTTCACTGCTGCAGCGCCCCAGAAACAGGTGGACATACTCGTCGCTGCCACCCGGCGAAGGGAAGTATTTGGTGATCGGCCACAGCGCTTCGAACTTCAGCCCAGCTTCCTCCTCCGCCTCGCGATGAGCAACTTCTTCCGGCTGCTCGTCCTTGTCGATGAGGCCTGCGACCAGTTCGACCAGCCAGGGGTTGCTGGTCTTTTTCATGGCGCCTACGCGAAACTGCTCGATGAGCACGACTTCGTCACGCTTGGCGTCATAAGGCAACACGCAGACGGCGTCGTGGCGAACGAACAGTTCGCGGCTGATTTCCTTGCTCATCCCGCCCGCGAACAATTCGTGGCGCACATGCAGCTTGTCCAGCTTATAGAAGCCCTTGAAGCAGTTTTCACGCTTTATGGTTTCAAAAGCGCTTGGTGCAGATCGTGTGGTCTGGGTCATGGGTTTCTCGCTTGCCGCCGTGTTTGACATCGGGCCATCCTAACGCGCATCGGCAGTCGGATGCAGCCCCCTTGAAGATGCAGGGTAGACGGCCGGGACTTAAAACAATTCTAATCTGCCATGATCGAACCGAAGACGTTGTTTACAGTCCAACCAGCCTGCATACGTACAACGCAACCGCCTTTACTGACACTGCCAAGGATCAACATGTCGTTATTGAGGATCACTTCACTGGCTTGCCTGGCCCTGTTGCTCGGCGCCTGCCAAAGCCTCTTCACGCCCAACATGCGCGCACCGCTGCAAGTCCAGCGCGATGCTTCCGAGCTGATCAAGCCGGGCTGCACCACGGCCGACTGCCCGTTGGTGAACATCGATACCGTGCACTTCCCCGATGAGCCGCGACTGGACGCCATCGTTCAGAAGACGTTGCTGCAACTGACCGTTGCCGACAGCAGCGCATCGCCGCCTGCGTCGATCAAAGCCTATCAGGAGCAGTTCCTGAGCCAGGCCCAGGGTCGCAACGCCAGTTATCTGCAGGCCAAGGTACGCGAGCAGCATGACGGTATCGTAGTGGTCGAACTGTCCAGTTATCTGGACACCGGCGGTGCCCACGGCAACCCGGGCCGGGCGTTCATCAACTATTCACGTCAGCAGCAGAAAGTCCTGACCCTGGCTGACATGATCGTCCCGGGCAAGGAAAGCGAGTTCTGGCAGAAAGCCCAACTGGCCCACCAGGGCTGGCTGGTATCGACCAAGATGAATGAAGACAGCGAGTTCATGAAGACCTGGCCGTTTAAGCGCACGCCGCACATTGCGCTGACCTACGGCGCAGTGATCCTCAAGTACTCGGTCGATACCATCGCGCCGTATTCGATGGGGCACATCGAGCTGAAGATTCCTTATCCGCAGCTCAATGGCATCCTCAAGCCGGAACTGTTCCCCGGCCGCGGCTGATCGCACCGCCGATCAACAGCTGCAACACGCCAGCGACAATGAGCGCTGGCAGTGTTGCGCCCACTTCAGGATAAAGATTGGCCAGCAGATGATAGGTGCTGAGCCCGCCGAGCCACGCCAGCAGGCTCATCCAGCGCAAACCGCCCTCCGCTACCTGACCACTGCGACGACGCAGGATGAAATGGTCAACCAGCACGACGCCGAACAGCGGCGCGAATACCGAGCCAATCAATAACAGAAAGTTCTGATACTGCGCCAACGGTGCCAGACAGGCGATCAGCGTGCAGATCACGCCAATCGCCAACGCCAGATGCTCGACCTTGATGCGCGACAGCAGAGCACTGGAGACCGCAGCCGAGTGAATATCGGCGAACGCATTCTCCGTCTCGTCCAGCAGAATCAGCAGCAGCGGGATACCCAGGCCTGCACCGGCCAGCGCCAGTAACAAGGCATTCACCTCGCCGCTCGGGGCGAACGCCAGGGTGTAGGCGACGCCCAGGCTCATCAGCCAGAAGTTACCGATGAAAAAGCCTGCGGCCGTGCCGCTGAAGACACTCTTAGCGCGCTGCCCGAAGCGTGAGTAGTCGGCAATCAGCGGCAGCCAGGACAGTGGCATGGCGATGGCAATGTCGAACCCCGAGGCAAACGGCAGCGAAGCATCGCCGGACGTTGCCCACAGCGCGGTCAGATCAGCCTTGGCCAGCAGATTCCAGGTCAGCCACGCACACGCCGTCAAGAGTATCCACAGGCCCCACTTGCGCAGAAACCGGCGTACGAAGGTCAGTGGCCCGCTGACTGCCAGCAAAGTCGCCAGCGCGCCGAACAACAGCGTCCAGAGCAGCGGATTGCTCCACAGGCTACCCTCTGCAAAAGCCCTGGCGCCGAGCAGACTGGCTGCGTCGCGCATGACGATGATCTCGAACGAACCCCAACCGATCAGCTGCAGCAGGTTCAGTGCCGCTGGCAGCGACGCGCCCTTGCTGCCCAGGCTGAGCTTGAGCGCGGCCATGGACGACAGGCCGGTATCGCTGCCGATCACGCCGACGCTGGCGAGCAGCAAGACGCCCACCAGCGTGCCTAGGAAAATCGCCAGCATCGAGCCGGACATGCCCAACCCCGGCGCCAGCAAGGCTCCGGTCTGCAGCACTATCAGACCGATGCCTAGGGAAAACCACAGGGAAAACAGATCCCGCCCGCCGAACACGCGCTGGCTGGCGGGGACAGGAGTGTCGGGAGAATAGGTACCGGGTGTGTTCACAGAGGTGTCTCGTGTGGAAAGTAAAGGGACCGAGTGCCGCCGCACTGCTCACTCAGAATCGGACGCAGAGCACGCGTCTGCCCGAAGGGCGTAGGAGCGAACGTGTTCGCGAAAGCTTTATTCCGGGCGATACATCTTCAGCGGATGTAACGCCACTTTCGCGAACAATGCGGATCGCCGCCCCGGTCGCTCCTACGCCCTTCGGGCAGAATCAAAGCGGAACTGTCTATAACGACGGGCTATCGCCCTCTACACCTTCTTGTACAACTGGCTGCCTTCCTGCTTGAAGCGTTCGGCCTGTTCGGCCAGTCCCTTGGCGACGTCGACGTCCACCGCCTCGATGCGCTGATTGGCGGCGTATTCGCGAACTTCCTGGGTGATCTTCATCGAGCAGAATTTCGGCCCGCACATGGAGCAGAAATGCGCGACCTTAGCGGAGTCTTTTGGCAAGGTTTCGTCGTGGTACGAACGCGCGGTGTCCGGGTCCAGGCCGAGGTTGAACTGGTCTTCCCAGCGGAATTCGAAACGCGCCTTGCTCAACGCGTTGTCGCGGATCTGCGCACCCGGATGGCCTTTGGCAAGGTCCGCCGCGTGGGCTGCGATCTTGTAGGTGATGATCCCGGTTTTGACATCATCCTTGTTCGGCAGCCCCAGGTGCTCCTTGGGCGTGACGTAACACAGCATGGCGCAGCCGAACCAGCCGATCATGGCCGCACCGATGCCTGAAGTGATGTGGTCGTAACCCGGTGCGATGTCGGTGGTCAGCGGGCCGAGGGTGTAGAACGGCGCTTTGTCACAGCACTCCAGCTGCTTGTCCATGTTCTCCTTGATCAACTGCATCGGCACATGCCCGGGGCCTTCGATCATGGTCTGCACATCATGCTTCCAGGCAATTTTGGTCAGTTCGCCAAGTGTTTCCAGCTCGCCGAACTGCGCCGCATCGTTGGCATCGGCAATCGAGCCCGGACGCAGACCATCACCCAGCGAGAAGCTGACGTCGTAGTCTTTCATGATTTCGCAGATGTCTTCGAAATGGGTGTACAGGAAGTTTTCCTGGTGATGCGCCAGGCACCACTTGGCCATGATCGAACCGCCACGGCTGACAATCCCGGTCACACGCTTGGCGGTCAGCGGCACGTAACGCAGCAGCACGCCGGCGTGGATGGTGAAGTAGTCGACACCCTGCTCGGCCTGCTCGATCAGCGTGTCGCGGAACAGCTCCCAGGTCAGGTCCTCGGCTGCACCACCCACTTTTTCCAGCGCCTGATAGATCGGCACCGTACCGATCGGCACCGGCGAGTTGCGGATGATCCACTCGCGGGTTTCGTGAATGTGCTTGCCGGTGGACAGGTCCATGACCGTGTCCGAGCCCCAGCGGATGCCCCAGGTCAGCTTGGCGACCTCTTCTTCGATAGAAGAACCCAGTGCGCTGTTGCCGATGTTGCCGTTGATCTTTACCAGGAAGTTGCGGCCGATGATCATCGGTTCAAGCTCGACGTGGTTGATGTTGGCCGGGATGATCGCGCGTCCTCGGGCAATCTCTTCACGCACGAACTCGGCAGTGATTTCCTTCGGGATGCTCGCGCCAAAGCTGTGCCCGGCATGTTGCTGGGTCAGCAGACCCGCAGCGCGGGCTTCCTGGAGCTTCATGTTCTCGCGGATGGCGACGTATTCCATCTCGGCAGTGATGATGCCCTGACGCGCATAGTGCATCTGGCTGACATTGGCGCCGGCCTTGGCCCGGCGCGGGTTGCGCACATGGGCAAAACGCAGCGCAGTGAGTTCGGCATCGCTCAGGCGTTGCTGACCGAAGTTGGAGCTCAGACCCGGCAGACGCTCGGTGTCATTGCGCGAGTCGATCCATGGCGAGCGCACGTCAGCCAGGCCTTTGCGCACATCGATGATCACATTGGGGTCGGTGTAGGGGCCGGAGGTGTCGTAGACCGTGACCGGGGCGTTGATCTCGCCGCCAAAGTCAGTCGGAGTAACGTCCAGGGTGATTTCGCGCATCGGCACGCGGATGTCCGGGCGCGAGCCCTGAACGTAGATTTTCTGCGAACGGGTAAACGGCTGTACCGATCCGGAATCGACCTGCGCCGACTCGCTCAAATGGGCTGCGTTTTTTGCTTTTATACTCATCACGGCTCTCCAGACATCCGGTTGCGGATTTATTGTCGGAGTGACCTGACATGACGGACGGGTGCACCAGTGCTGGCGCTGAGTATCGAAAGGAGGCGAAACTGTTCATTATTTGAACAATCGACCCCGGACGGCACTCAAGAGGACTCGCCGGGAGACGAGAAATCTTGTTCCCTACGCAGGCGCTAACCTGATCAGGTTCAACGGGATCCGGTTTAACCGATCTCAGCCTCATAGCAAGGCACCCCGACAAGAACGTCGCCAGTCTATGACGGGGTGGCGTCGCAACGCCAGCCTATTTGCACGGGGCTCGATAAATGGCGCAAATCGACGATTGTTGCCAAAAGCGTCTGGCTCTACACTCCCTAGCCCGGTGTCTCTTCAACCCGAACTGTAATTATTTTCTTCATGAACAGGGAATGCCTCATGTTGCGCAAACTTTCGTTGGTCGTGGCTGTTTCGTTTGCGTCCAGCGGGTTGACCTGGGCAGCCGAATTGCCAATGCCAACGCAGACAGGGCTGTTGAGCGTTTATCAGCAGGCAGTGGACAACAACGCCGACCTCGCGGCGTCGCGCGCCGATTACGATGCGCGCAAGGAAGCCGTGCCGCAGGCCCGTGCCGGTTTGCTGCCGAACATTTCCGGCAGTGCCCAGAACAGCAGCACCCGTACCAGCATCGATCAGCCCAGGGCCGTGGCCACCCGCAGCGGCAACCTCTACCAGGCCACGCTGAGCCAGCCAATATTCCGCGCCGACCGCTGGTTCCAGTTGCAGGCTGCCGAAGCGAGCAACGAACAGGCGGCACTCGAGCTGTCGGCTACCGAGCAGAATCTGATCCTGCAATCGGCACAAAGCTATTTCAGCGTATTGCGTGCACAGGACAACCTGGCCTCGACCAAGGCCGAGGAAGCGGCCTTCAAGCGCCAGCTGGATCAGGCCAACGAGCGCTTCGATGTCGGCCTGTCGGACAAGACCGATGTGCTGCAGGCGCAGGCCAGCTATGACACGTCACGCGCCAGCCGACTCATTGCCCGGCGTCAGGTGGACGATGCCTTTCAGGCGCTGGTAACGTTGACCAACCGGGAGTACAACTCGATCGAAGGCATCGTGCACACGCTGCCTGTGCTGGCGCCGACGCCCAATGATGCCAAGGCCTGGGTTGATACTGCCGCGCAGCAGAACCTCAATCTGCTGGCCAGCAACTACGCGGTCAGTGCCGCCGAAGAAACCCTGCGCCAGCGCAAGGCCGGACACGCGCCAACGCTCGATGCCGTAGCTACTTATCAGCGTGGCGATAACGATGCACTGGGTTTCAGCAACCCCAACTACACTGGCCGCAATTACGGCGGCGACGTCGAGCAGCGCAGCATCGGCGTGCAGTTGAATATCCCGATCTACAGCGGTGGCCTGACCAGCTCACAGGTACGCGAAGCCTATGCGCGCCTGAGCCAGAGCGAGCAACGCCGTGAAAGCCTGCGTCGTCAGGTGGTGGAAAACACGCGCAACCTGCATCGCGCGGTGAATACCGACGTGGAACAGGTCCAGGCCCGCAAGCAGTCGATCATTTCCAACCAGAGCGCGCTGGAAGCCACTGAAATCGGCTATCAGGTCGGCACCCGCAACATCGTCGACGTGCTGGATGCGCAACGCCAGCTGTATGCCTCAGTACGTGACTACAACAACACGCGTTACGACTACATCCTCGACAACCTGCGCCTCAAGCAGGCAGCAGGCACCCTGAACCCGGGCGACCTGCAGGATCTGTCGCGCTACCTGAAGGCCGACTACAACCCGGACAAGGACTTCCTGCCGCCGGACCTGGCGACTGCCGCGCAGAAGAACTTCGAGGGGCCCGCAAAGCGCTGAGATTGCTGGCCGTTCTGGATGCTCTGCGCCCGATTTCAAGTCATGCAGCGCGACGCAGATTTGTGACGCGGAGCGTCACCCAAGGCATTCCCACGCTGGAGCGTGAGGAACGATAAATGTCTGGACGAGCGTGAAAGAAGCGAGGTGTCTGGAAACCACTATCGTGCCCATGCTCCGCGTGGGCATGCCGTTCCGGACGCTCTGCGTCCTCCCCGATTCAGTGCCTGCCCATCAACCGCCCGATCCCGTCGAGCAGGCGTTGCAGCGCGCCCTGATTCGCCTTCATCACCGCAAGCCCGGCATCGGCCATGTTGCGCGCCTGTTGTGGCTGGTCGACAAGACGCTGCACGGCGGCGGCCAGCGCAGCCGTATCGTTGACCTCCTGCAACGCACCGGCCTTGCGCAGCATTGCGGCAATCTCGAGGAAGTTGAACAGGTGCGGGCCGCTGAGTACCGGCATGGCCAGCGCCGCAGGCTCCAGCAGGTTGTGTCCGCCATTGGGCACCAGGCTGCCACCAACGAAAGCGATGTCAGCCAGCGCATAGAGAAACAGCAATTCCCCCATGGTATCGCCCATCAGCACCGAGACGTCCGTCGTGACAGCCTGTGCAGAGGAACGTCGCACCGTCGCAAAACCCTGCTGCAGACACAGCGTATGCACGCTGTCGAAACGCTCGGGATGACGCGGCACCAGAATCAGCAGCGCATCGGGGTGACTGGTCAGTAACGTGCGATGAGCCGCCAGCACGCTTTCATCCTCGCCCGCATGCGTACTGGCAGCGATCCATACCGGACGCTGCGCGGTCTGCCACTGTTCACGCTGGTGGGCGGCACGTTGCAGAAGTTGCGGGTCGATGCTCAGGTCGAACTTGATCGAGCCGGTCACCGCCACGCACTCGGGACGTGCGCCCAGATCACGAAAGCGCTGCGCCTCGACTTCAGTCTGCACCGCGAGCCAGGCCATCTCCGCGAGCATCGGTCGCGTCAGCCCGGCAAAGCGTGCGTACCCTCGTGCCGAGCGCTCCGAAAGCCGGGCATTGGCGAGGACCACGGGAATCCCGCGCAGGGAACACTGATGGATGTGGTTGGGCCATAGTTCGGTTTCCATAATGATCCCCAGCCGTGGCTGCACCTGATCGAGAAAACCAGCGGCCGCCCACGGCAGGTCGTAGGGCAGGTAGCAATGCTGAATCCGCGGCTCGCTGGCGAACAACGCCCTGATTCGCTCCGAACCTGTGGGCGTCATGCAAGTCACAGTGATCGGCAACTGCGGATATTGCACCAGCAGCGACCGAATCATCGGCGCCGCGGCAATGCTTTCACCCACCGACACCGCATGCACCCAGATACCGCCGCGCTGCATGACCGGCAAGCCGCGGGCGAAGCGCTCGCCGATGCGCTGGCGATACGCCGGGGCCTTGCGCGCACGCAACCACAGGCGCAGGGCAACCAGTGGCAGGCCGAGATGAAACAGTACGGTATAAAGAGTTCTATTCATGGGCGCGGAGTTTATCAGCCCGCCATCACAAGTCGCTAGAATGCGCCGCCTGACGAAAAGGAATGCACCATGAACGCTTATTACCTGTTGGCTATCGCTGTTTGCGCGGAAGTCATCGCCACCACGTCCATGAAAGCCGTGAAGGGATTCAGCACACCACTGCCCCTGTTGCTGCTGATTACCGGCTATGCGATCGCGTTCTGGATGCTGATTCTGGTGATGCGCACCATCCCGGTAGGTATCACTTACGCCATCTGGTCGGGCATGGGCATCGTCATGGTGAGCATCGCGGCGTTCTTCATCTACGGCCAGAAGCTCGACCTGCCCGCCCTGTTGGGCATGGGCATGATCGTGGCGGGTGTGGCGGTCATTCAGCTGTTCTCGAAAACCGCCGGGCATTGAAAACCCGATCCTTTATAATGCTCGTACTTTTTGCTCACTGAGGTGCTCATGCCATCGGTTATTTCCACTGACGTGCTGATTGTCGGGGCTGGCGTCGCCGGTCTCTGGCTCAATGCCCGGTTGCGTCGTCAAGGGTTCTCGACAGTGCTGGTAGAAAGCGCCAGCCTGGGTGGCGGGCAAAGCCTCAAGTCTCAGGGGATCATCCACGGCGGCGCCAAGTACGCGCTGCACGGCGCGCTGTCGGGTGCCTCCGAAGCGATTGCCGACATGCCGCGCCGCTGGCGTGAAGCCCTCGACGGCAAAGGCGAGCTGGACCTGTCCGGCGTACGCCTGTTGTCCGAGGCCCATTACCTGTGGTCGCCAGGCACCATCGCCGGCAACCTCACCAGCTTCTTCGCCAGCAAGGCCGTGCGCGGTCGCGTGGATCAGGTCAAGGGCGAGCAACTGCCGCCAGCCCTGCAAAACCCGAAATTCAAAGGCAAGGTATACAGGCTTGCAGAACTGGTGGTCGATGTACCCAGCCTGATCGGGCGGCTCGCCGAGCTGGCCGGTGACAGCCTGCTGGCCGGTCAGCACATCGAACCGCTGTACGAGGGCGATGAGCTGATCGGTCTGCGCGTGGATGGTCGCGATATTCATGCGCAGCGCATTGTGCTCAGTGCCGGTGGCGGTAACGCCGACCTGCTGAACGCTCTTGGCGTGTCGCAACCGCACATGCAGCGCCGCCCGTTGCACATGGTGCTGGTCAAGGGTCCGACCTTGAAGCCGCTGTTCGCTCACTGCCTGGGTGGCGGGCCCAAGCCACGCATCACCGTGACCACGCACCCGGCAGCAGATGGCCAGTGGGTGTGGTATCTGGGTGGCGATCTGGCCGAAGCCGATGGCGTGGCGCGCCAACCGGACGCGCAGATCGCCGTCGCCCGCAAAGAGCTTGAGGCGCTGCTGCCGTGGGTCGACCTGAGTCAGGCGCAGTGGGCGACACTGCGCGTTGATCGTGCCGAGCCGGCGCAATCAGGACTGGTGCGCCCGGACAACGCCTTCCTCGACAGCCAGCAACGCCTGATGATCGGCTGGCCGACCAAGCTGGCGCTGGCCCCGGACTTCGCCGACCGGGTGCTGTCGCAGCTGTCCAGAGACGGTATCCACCCGACCCCGCAAGCTCCGCTGAGCGATGTGCCACGGCCGCCGATGGCCGTACCTGTCTGGGATGAACTGCTGCCATGAGCCTGAAAACCCTGCACGATCTGCATCGCCCGCTGGGCAGTACCGGCCTGAACGTATCGCCGCTGGGGCTGGGCACCGTCAAACTGGGGCGCGACCAGAGCGTCAAGTACCCCAGCGGCTTCAAGATTCCCGATGACCAGCAGGCTCAGATGCTGCTGCGCATGGCCCGCGACATGGGCATCAACCTGATCGACACGGCCCCCGCCTACGGCACCAGCGAAGAGCGACTGGGGCCGCTGCTGCGCGGTCAGCGCCAGGACTGGGTGATCGTCAGTAAGGTCGGCGAGGAATTCGTCAACGGTCAGTCGAGCCATGACTTCAGTGCGACCCATACTCGTACATCGGTCGAGCGCAGCCTGAAACGTCTTGAAACTGACTTTCTCGATCTGGTTCTGGTGCATTCGGACGGCAACGATCTGGCGATCCTCAACGACGCCGAGGTGTACCAGACGCTCGCTGATCTCAAGCGCGAAGGCAAGATTCGCGGCTTCGGCTTTTCCGGCAAGACCGTCGAAGGCGGCCTGCTGGCATTGCGTGACGGCGACTGCGCGATGGTCACCTACAACCTCAACGAACAGGACGAAAAGCCGGTACTGGATTACGCGCAGGTTCATGGCAAAGGCATTCTGGTGAAGAAAGCACTGGCCAGTGGTCATGTCTGCCTGACACCCGGCATGGATCCGGTACACGCCAGTTTCCAGCTACTGTTTGAACATCCGGCGGTTGCCAGTGCTATTGTCGGCACCATCAACCCGTTGCACCTGGCACACAACGTTGCAACTGCCGCTGCCGTGATTTGCCGTCAAGCCTGATTGAGGCGGCCGACCCCAACGCAAGAAGGAGCCGTTATGCCGCGAACACTGATCCGGAAGAATCCCAGCAACTTCAAGACCCTGCCGCTGTTTGTCGAGGCCACTGCGGAAAGCCTGAGCTACCAGAGCGTCGGCATGCCAATGAACTTCGCGCAGACCTTGCAGCGGCGGCGCAAGATCGACGTGCCGGACACCGAACACTTTGCCACCGAGCTGGCTAATCTGGGGGTGTCCGTTCGCCTGACCGTCAGTTGGCAGAACCGCGATTACTGGGTGCTGGTCCGTCAGCGTCGCCAGGACCGCGGCGACGTCGTGCTCAAGCTGATCTCGGGTTATGTCCCAGCCCATGAGCTGACGCTGCCGCTGCACACCGCGATTCAGGAAGTGGCCGAAGAATGCCTGATCGAAACACCACAGGGCTGGCTCAGCGGGCTGTTCAAGGAGACCTGGCTACCTGCGCCCTATGCTGCCGCGCTGCATTATCGCGAGGCCATGCCCTTTCGTCTGAGCCCCCTCTCCGGCGCCGCAAGACCCGTGCGAACCGGCAGTCTGACCCTGCTGGAACGTCCACGGGCCTATGTGCATTTGCCCACGGCGTCCTTGCAGCTGATTTACGACATGCGCCTGGAAATCCCCAAGGAGGCGCGCCCGGTCAGTCTTTTCCATGTCGATGAAGCCCTGGAAAACGATCAACTGGTCGCCCGCCTCAACCGCAGCAAGCCTGATCTGTACCTGATGCCGCTGGAGAATGGCGCGCCTCTGCCCGAGCTGTACACGCTCAAGCGCGACAAGCTGATTCCGGCCGGCACGAGAGGACTGTACCTGGCCGAGAGTTTCGCCGCGCAGGATGGCTGGGTGGTACGTGAAGAACGGATTCGCTGGAAGGACTGGCTGCGTCAGCAGGGCATGGCCCCACCGGCGAAGAAGTCAGGGCTGAAACGCCTGACCGGCAAGGCCCGGGAGCTGCTGCAAATGGCACGCGGCAGCCTGAGCAAGTAAGTCATCCGGCGGCTGCAAGGTGCTGGATCCTTGAGCACGCCGGCATGCAATCGGCAACGTTACGGTTACTGGGCTCGAATCTTCTCGACGATGGCGGTGGTGGAGCTGTTTTCCACCAGCCCCAACACACGCACCTCACCACCGTAAGCCTGAACGATATCGGCACCGACCACCTGATCGACACCGTAGTCGCCGCCCTTGACCAACACATCGGGCTTGACGTGGGTCAGCAGGTTTTCAGGGGTTCCCTCCGGGAAGCTGATGACCCAGTCCACGGCCCCCAGACCTGCCAGCACCGCCATGCGCCGGTCGACACTGTTGATCGGTCGACCAGGCCCTTTCAGGCGACTGACGGACGCATCGTCGTTGACGGCAACGATCAGGCGATCCCCCAGGGCGCGCGCCTGCTCCAGATAGGTCACATGACCTGCGTGGAGAATATCGAAACAGCCATTGGTAAAGACGATCCTTTCCTTGTGTGCGCGCGCATCATCGACCGCCAGCAGCAGTTGCTCCAGACCCAGTACACCGCGCTCGGAGCCCTCCTCACGCTGAATGGCCCGGCGCAGCTCGGGGGCGCTGATGGCCGCGGTACCCAGCTTGCCAACCACGATGCCCGCCGCCAGATTGGCCAGCGCTACTGCATGCGGCAACTCCTCGCCGGCAGCAATCGCTGCCGCCAGGGTAGAAATCACCGTATCGCCAGCGCCGGTCACATCGAACACTTCGCGGGCACGGGCTGGCAGATGCAGCGCCTGCTGGTCAGGACGCAGCAAGGTCATGCCATGTTCACCGCGGGTCACCAGCAGAGCGCCGAGATCGAGCTCCTGCATCAACTGCGCACCCTTGGTGACCAGTTGCGCCTCATCGACACAATGACCGACGATGGCCTCGAATTCGCTGAGATTCGGCGTGATCAGGCTGGCACCGCGATAGATCGCGAAATCCTTGCCCTTGGGGTCGGCCAGCACCGGAATGCCGCGCTTGCGGGCTGCCTGAATCAGCGCCTGATGGTTTTTCAGTGCGCCCTTGCCGTAATCCGACAGGACCAGCACCTTGATGCCATCCAGCAAGCTATAGACCTCTGCGCTCAGAGCCAGCGGATCGGTCCTGAACGGTTCTTCGAAATCGATGCGCAACAATTGCTGGTGGCGACTCATGACACGCAGTTTGACGATGGTCGGCTGATCGGCAATGCGCTGAAAGCGCGCCAGCACACCAGCAGCCTTCAGGCTGTTGGTCAGACTCTCGGCAGCCTCGTCATCCCCCGTCACACCGACCAGCGAAGCGGGTGCGCCCAGCGCAGCGATGTTCAAGGCCACGTTGGCAGCGCCACCCGGACGGTCCTCGATCTGATCGACCTTGACCACAGGCACTGGCGCTTCAGGGGAAATACGCGAGGTACCACCATGCCAGTATCTGTCGAGCATGACATCGCCAACCACCAGGACAGGGGCCTGATCAAAGCGCGGCATGGATAGCTTCATGGAACAACCCGTACTTGAAAAATGGACAGGGGCGGAATCTTAGCACAGGGGTTTGCAACCGACAGGCTGTTGAATCACGCCGCCCGAAGGCAGACGGACCGCGTGGGCCCGCCCGGTGAAGAAGAGGTCAGACCGCGCCGACAGGAGCAGGCTCGTCCAGCCCCATGGCATGCAGGCGGGCGTAATAGCCGTTCTGCGCCAGCAGCTCTGAGTGCGTACCGCGTTCGACGATCTGCCCGGCATCCATGACCAGAATCAGGTCGGCCTTTTCGATGGTCGAAAGGCGGTGGGCGATGACCAGCGTGGTACGGCCCTTCATGACGTGGTCCAGCGCCGCCTGAATGTGACGCTCGGACTCGGTGTCCAGCGCCGAGGTGGCTTCGTCGAGAATCAGCAACGGAGCGTTCTTGAGCAGCGCGCGGGCAATGGCCAGACGCTGCCGTTGACCGCCGGACAGCAGCACACCGTTTTCGCCCACCTGGGTATCGAACCCCTGCGGCAACTGGTCGATGAACTCCTTGGCGTACGCATCAGCGGCAGCCGCTTCGATGTCGGCACGCGGCGCACCGGCCAGATCGCCGTAGGCAATGTTGTTGGCAATCGAGTCGTTGAACAGTGTGACGTTCTGATTGACCTGAGCGATGTGCCTGCGCAGGTTACGCAAGCGATAATCGTTGATTTCGACGCCATCGAGCAGGATGTTGCCCATGTCATGCCCGTAGAAACGCGGGATCAGATTAGCCAGGGTCGACTTGCCGCTGCCGGAGCGTCCCACCAGGGCAATCATCTGCCCCGGCGCGGCGGAGAAGCTGATGTCGTTCAACACCTGACGCTCGGTCTGCGGGTAGAAAAAGCTGAGGTTCTTCACCTCGAGATGGCCGGTCACGCGATCAAGCTCGATGGTGCCGGTGTCGACTTCCTCTTCCACATCCAGCTGTTCGAAAATGCTTTCTGCACCGGCAACGCCTTTCTGGATCGTCGAACTGACTTCCGACAGCTGACGAATCGGCTTGGGCAGCAGGCCCGCAGCGGTGATATAGGCAACCAGATCACCCGCAGTCGCCTCACCACGCAGGAACAGCACGAGGAACATCAGCACCGCCATGGCACTGTAGATCACCAATTGCAGCATCGGCGTGTAGATAGCGCCGGTCTTGGTCATGCGCAGCTGCTTCTTGGTGTTGCTGTTGCTGGCCTGAGCAAAGCGCGCCTGCTCGTAGGACTCGCCACCGAAGCTGCGGACTACGCGATAGCCCTGAATGGTTTCCGAGGCAACATGCGTGACATCGCCCATTGCCACCTGAATTTTCTTGCTCTGCTTGCGGAATTTCTTGCTCGCGGTGCCGACCATGACGGCAATCAACGGCAGGATCGCGAGCATGACCAGCGTCAGCTTCCAGTTCATCATCAGCAGATAGATGAACAGGAACACCACGGTCAGGCCTTCGCGGATAACCACCTTGATGGCATCGGTCGCAGCGCCGGTCACCATTGTGACGTTGAAGGTGATGCGCGAGATCAGATGACCGGAATTGGTCGTGTCGAAGTAACGATTGGGCAACACCAGCAGCTTGTTGAACAGCTCGACCCGCAGGTCATGCACCAGCCCAAGGGAAACCTTGGCCAGGAAATAGTTGCCCAGAAAGGAACCCAGCCCCTGCCACGCGGCGATCAGCACGATCAGCAGTGGCACGGCCTGCAGCAGCTGCAACTCGCGCAGATAAGGGACATTGGGAAACAGCACCGCTTCGGGATTGGTCAGGCCATCGACGAAATATTTCAGGATGCCGGCGAGCATCGGCTGGGTCGAAGCGAAGATCACGAAACCAATGATGCTGAGCAGGAAAATGCCCACATACGGACGCACATAAGACAACAGGCGGAAATAGATTTTCACGCTGGAGGTTGTGGACGATTCGGAGGTTGTCATGAGAATCCGTCGTGTTAAAAAGAGGCCGAATTGTATCACAGCGGTTTTCGCGGCTGCCTGCTGCGGTAACATAGGCGGCTCGTCCGTTCCCAAGGGCGTAAAAACCGGAGTATCGATGCAAGCGCTTGACCACGCCCATTACCTTGAACTGGTTCAAGGTGCCGAAGTACTTGAAGCCGACGGCACGGGCGACAAGGTACTCCGTCTGCGTGACGGCTCCATGCTGAAATTGTTTCGGCGCAAACGCCTAGTCAGCTCCGCAGCCTGGTACCCCTACGCGCAGCGTTTCGCAGACAACTGTGAAACGCTGGCCGAACGCAGCATTCCCTGCCCACGGATACTCACGGTAAGCCGCATCGCCGAGATCGAGCGCGACGCCGTACATTATGACCCGCTGGCCGGCTACACCTTGCGCCAGCTGCTGGGCAGTGCGATTGCCGACGACAAGCTGCGCAGGCAACTGGGAAGCTTCATCGCCGGCTTGCACGAAAAAGGCATCTACTTTCGCTCGGCTCATCTTGGCAATGTGATCCTTACGCCGGAAGGCAGCCTCGGCCTGATTGACATTGCCGACATGAAAACCTATCGCCGTGCATTGCGCAAAAGCCTTCGCTTGCGCAATTTCAAGCACATGCTGCGCTATCAGGAGGACCGCCAATGGCTGCTGGACAACGGCAACCCGGCCTTCCTCGATGGCTACATGAGCGCTCAGACCCTCTGCGACACCTCTGAACTGGCTCAGGCTGTTCAATAACCCGCCCCATAAAAATGGCCGCTTTCGAAGCGGCCATTTTTTGATGCTATTGCTGCTGCCTGAGCCGATGCGTCTGCACCACTCGCCCGAGCACCATGGTCGCAGGTAACAGCACCAGCACCCAGAGTTCGTCTGGATTACCGACCAGCTGGGCGCCGTCGAAGTTGAGCATGACCAGCGCGCACAACAGGTAAAGCCCCCAGGCATCGCCGTTGCGCAAGGCGTCCCACAGCGTCATCGCCATCACGACCAGAAACATCACCAGCGAAGCCGCGCCGGTATACAGCCCCAGCGAAACGAAAATATTGTGCGGGTGCTGGATCGGTACCCCGCCCGTCAGCGTCTGGGTCGTGTAGAAATCGACACCGCAGCCTAGCATCCAGCCACAGCGACGCCATTCACCGGTCATGATTTCAAACAGCTCGATGCGGTAGGAATCACCCCTGACCATCAGCAGGGCGACCCACTGCTCATCCTTGACGAACCAGAAGGTTGCCGCCGCCACGACGCCCAGCGCCAGTAAGCCCACTATCGTGCGCAGCGGAGAACGGTACAGCGAATAGGCGGTGCAGACGGCAAACAGAACGGCACAGCCCACCAGCGCAGTACGCGTCTGCACGACAAAGGCGGTTATCACCAGGGTAGCGAGAACGGCGCAGACAGCCTCGATCCAGCGACGCTCTCTTGCCCACAGCGGCATGGCCAACGCAAGGCTGCAGACCAGCCAGGCACTGGCGTAGATCACGTTCTCCATTCGCCCCGGCAGAATCGCCACACGCTGGCCGAACTCGAACTGCCCGGTCACCCAGCTGCGAATGCTGCTGAGCAGGATGTACAGGCATAGCGCCCAGAACATGCTGCGCACGAATACGCCGCGCCTGAAGAAACCGCTATCGGTAATCGCGGCCACGACAAAGACAAACAGACTGACGTAGATGATGTGCTTGTAATACTGGAACTCCTGCGCCTGTAGCGCAGGGACCAGAAAGCACGCCATGAACACCGCCCACGCAATGCCCAGGGGCTTGGCAAACACGCCAGCACCGCGGTACTTGATCAGGAAGAAAAAGCCCGGCAGCGCCGTTAATGCGTAAAACAGATTGTTGGTGATCTTGGCCGAAGGGTTGAGGATGAAACTCAGCAGGAAGATGACGATGGCAGCCGTGAAGTACTGCTGTACTTTGCTGCCGGGTACTCTTATCGGGTCAACTGACATTATTAAGCAACCAACCTGCTATTAGGCCAGCGAGCACAGCGACGAGCAGCTTGACGCGATCCCGACGTTTGCGACGCTGTTTGTCAAGCCGCTCCTGCGGCACCTCCACGTGCTCACCAAACCCGGTGTGCAACACGGCATCATTTTCCAGAATCAGAGCGTAACGGTTTTGCGCAGCGAATAATTGTGAAAGTTTCTTCTCGCCACCGTGCCCGGCATAAGGCGCATGCTGCTGGTAATCAGCCAGGCGACGCAGCCCGGGATTGAAGGAAAAACCCTGCCATTCCGGCTTGTGCGAGCCCAGTTTATAAAACGGGATGCCTTCTACCACTTCACGCTCGTTCAGGTAAACGTAAGGGCTGTGAATGCGCAGATCGTGATTGTAGCTGCGCAACCAGACCTGCAAGGCCTGGGGGTCGTGTTCCAGCAGCGTCATCGACTCTTCGATGAAGTGCGGACGGTAGAAATCCCAGTCGTCTTCGCAATGGAACACCCAGGACGTTTCGATCAGCGAATAGGCCGCATCGACAGAGCGCATCTGCCCCAGCTTGGGGTTGTTGATGATAAAGCGCGTATGCGGGTGCCAGTGTTCGGGAATGCAGGCCTGAACCCGGTCATCGCCGGAGTCTTCGGTAATCAGCACGTGGCGTATGGGCGCAGTGTTGAAATGGTCGAACGTTTCCAGGGTGCGCTTCAACAGGTCGAATCGACCACAACTGGTGACGACCAGCGTAATGTCGCTGTTTTCGCTGAATACCATCATTCGTTCCCAATCATTGAATATTCATAATTCCCTACCATCCCAATCGTGACCGCAGGCGATCGATCCAGCTCGCCGCCGGCATGCTGCGCAGTGGCGCATGCATGGCGTCCACGATGGCTTTTCCAAGGGCATGGAATGTAAAGCGTTCCTCGACCAAAGTCTGCCCATTACAGGATATTTCACTGGCCAGTGTGACGTTATCGCGCAATTTCGCCAGCTTTTCGCGAAGCTCGGGAATATCGCGATAGAGCACGATGTTGTGCATGTCGACAAAGCCCAGCGCGCGGTTTTCCTCAGCACCCTGATCGAAGGCAAGCAGCACGCAGCCGCACGCCATGGCCTCGAAATTCTTGATCATGTACTCGCCCATGCCCACGTCGGCACTGACGAAAAAACGGATGCGGTTCAGGGTGTCGCAATACTCTTCGCCGGACTTGGTTCGCGTGACGAGCAGATTCTCGACCTGACCCAACTCGTCCAGCAACGCCTTGCGACCGCTGTACGCAACGCTGTTGGTGCTGCCCACGAAGGCCAGTTCGATGTCACGCTCGCGTGACTGCAACTGCAACAGGCTCTGGTCATAGCCCTTGGGCACGAACACGGCGTCGAAACCTTCCTGACGCAGACGCTCGCTGACCATGAACCCCGAACAGATCACCCGCGCCCAGGGCAGCTTGCGGTAGTGCGCGCTGAACTTGCCGGTGTATTTGCACGGGATGTAGTTCTGGTAGGCATCGTGTTCGAGGATGACCAGATTAGGAATCGTGCGGATGAACCCGACCTGACGCACTTCCTGCTTGAAACGCAGGAAAAACACGATCCGGTCATAGCGGCTGACGTCCACCTCGCGACGGAAATAGCCACGCAGGTTGCGTTGCTCCACAGAGCTCAGCCAGCGCACTTCGCATTCACAATGTGCGGCGATGCCGTCGTAGAGACGGTCCAGAATCGCACGCTGCTCTTTCTGGACCAGCAGTAGAACTTTCATGGTTTTCCTTGCAGTACTGCGCCTGCTGAATCAGAGATCACGGCTGCACCAGAACAACTCGTGTCGTCGCACCGCCTTGCGGAAGAATTCGTTTTCGCCCTCGGCCGGCCAGTGGCGACCGGCCAGAATACGCTGCAGCGCACGGCGCACACGGCGCTTGAACGGCATCGGTGGCAGCAGGTCATGCATCATGCCCAGTGCCATGGCCTTGTCACGTTGCGCGGCAACCGACAATTGAAGGCTGTACGGCACCAGCGGCAACGCGGCATCGAATACCGGTGGCAGGCTGATGCCGCTGTAGGCATCGCCCATCGGCCAGCGGTCGTTGTCGTGCAGGTGATTGGCATAACCGAGTACCACGTCCGGCTGCCATTCGAGCCCGAGCAAGGCTTCGCGCACTGCAGCCTGGGCGCAGATGTGATCGGGATGGGGGTCGATGGCAGGATGCGGCATCACCACAACCTGTGGCCTGGCCTTGAGAATCAGCGCGCGCAGGTCGGCGAGCAGGTTATTCCAGGTCGGCTGACCGTTGTCGCCGGGCAATGGCAGGGTATTGAACTGGCGGAACAGGCGGGTATCGGTCAGATCCGCCTCCCGCGAGCCCACTGGCGTATCCGGCGCAGCCTGCATGGCAGGCAGTTGCAGGCAGAAATAGCCCAGTTGCACACACTGCGACTCGGGCACCCCGCCCCATCGCGCCACCGCGATACTGTCCCAGGCCCGCAAGCGGCCTTTCATGCGTGCGGCTTCGGCACGCTCCATGCCCATCTGCCGATAATGCTCGGCCTCGATCTCACCGGCGGTCAGCGTGATGATCCACGCCTCCTCGGCCTGGCTATAAAGCCCGAACGCGGCCAGCTCGGCATCATCGGCGTGCGGTGCGATGACCATGACACGCTGTTTTCGCGCATCCGGCTGGCGAAACAGCCAGAGCCGTGGCGTACCGGCAAGACGGCAGCAACGCCCGCGCAGTTTCAGCACACCTGCGGCCAGCGGCTCGGCAAGCCCGGTCAGGTTCAGATAACGCACACCGCAGACGCCGCGCTCGAATGCCTGCCGGTCGTTCATGCCCTGACCTTGCAGCTCGACCACCGGATCGAGAAAACGTCCGAGCCAGGTGCTTTTGACCGTCAGCGCCAGTATCAGCGTTTCGTCGCCGTTCAGTTGCACGGCGGGGTCGATCAGCAACGTGCCGCCGTCCAGGCGGACGCCCGGCACTTCGCTGTCGGCAGCAAAGTTGTACTGGTAGTCGTCAGACGGCGAATAGAACAGATGATCGGCGAACCAGGCCTCATGAGCGACCCATGCGCACACGGCCAGCACCGGGGCCAGCCACCAGGCCACCAGCACGCCAACAGCAATCAACAGGAGCAGCCCACCCAGCAACGCCAGCCGCTTGTTACGGCGATGGCGCTTGAGCAATTGCTGCTTGCGACTCAAATCTGGAACACCGGAACGGGGTTGCACCATCGGTCCTTGTACTCGCGGTCGGCACGACCGAAGGAAAAACGCAGTGATTTGCCCAGTGCGCGGGCGTTCTCCCAGGCGGACTGGGTATTGACGAAGCTCAGCACGCTGCCCGGACTGAAATCACGGGTTTCCGGATCAACACCGCCGTTGACGTACTCGATGCTGACCCACTGCGGCGCTTCGACGCGATACACCAGTTGAATGGCAATCGGCGCATCGTTGAGAAACACCACCGAACCGATCAGCAGATCGCGCAACAGCTCGATGACCTCGGCCTTGTGCCGGGCGCCGGTCGCTTCGAAGCCCCAGCGACGCTGAAACAGATCGCAGTACATACTCGCCAGTTCGGTGCTGCTGAACTCGCTGACAGGCCTTACCGTACCGCCGGCCTCCTCCAGCAAACGAAGCTCACGACGCTGGTTGTAACGAAACTTCTTGGACAGTTCTTCAGGCGTGCGCGCCATCGCCAGGGATTCGGTCTGTGGCTTGAAGGTACTGATGCGGCCTCCGTTGAGCGAGGACACATAGCGGGCACGATGCCGGACCGGCACCTCGATATCGTCGGCCACCGGCAGAATCAGCTCGGCATTACCCAGATCGAACAGCCCTTTCTTGCCGTGACGCTTGAGTTCGTCCTTGGACAGCGCCAGCGAGCGCCCCCAGGTGGCAATAGCGGCCTTCACTTCACCGCCCTGCTCCCAGGCCAGATAACGCACAGCGATGCCGGAAAAGGCAGACAGGCGCGCAACCACCAGCGGATGAGTGGCGACGCTGCCGCCAAACCGCTGCCAGGCCTGCTCGTAGGCAGCCGCATCGATCTGCACCCAGCCACGCTCGCGCCAGCCCTTGAATCGATTGAGCATCAGGCCCCCGCTGTCAGGCTGGAGACTTGTGGCAGACGCCAGAAGACATTACGTACCGCGTGATCGGAGAAGCGTTCGCGCAAGCGCAACAGCATGCGCTCGGCACAGTCCTGACGTTGTTCGGCATCCAGGCCAGCCATGTGCACCAGGCCATGTGCCAGGCTATGCACGTCACCGAGCGGGAACAGCAGGCCAACGTCTTCGACCACTTCCTTAGCGCCGCCGCATGAGGTTGCAACCAGCGGTACACCGGCGACCATCGCTTCCAGCAGGACCATGCCGAACGGTTCATGGTCCGAGCTCAAGGCGAACACATCGAAGGCCTTGAAGTAGCGCCGCGCGTCAGGCACTTGCCCGAGGAAAAGCACCTGCGGGCCGATGCCCAGCTCCAGCGCCAGCGCCTTGAGGTTTTCTTCCAGGCGGCCCTTGCCGAGAATCACCAGTTGGCTGTTCTCGGGAAGATCGGGCAGCGCTTCGGCAAAACCGCGCAACAGCGTGGCCTGATCCTTGTCGGGATGCAGACGTCCCACATTGGCGACGATCCAGGCCGACGCCGACAGGCCCAGCTCTGCGCGGGCGTCTTCAGCAGAAAACTGACTGCCCTGCAGTTGCTCGACATCGATCCGGTTGTACAGGGTCTGAATGCGCTCGGCCGGCCATTTGGGCAGGCTGCTGCGCATGTCGTCGCGAACCGCGTCGGAAACACCGAGCAGGCTCAGGCGCTTGCGAAACAGGTTGGCGAACAGCTTGCGACTGCGCCGGCGGTAATCGCCGAACGCATGGTGCACACCGATCACCGGCAACTTCGTCGCCAGCAGGGCGATGTACACCGGCTTGAAGCGGTGCGCGATGCAAAAGCTGAACGAGCGCGTCGCCGCGATCCTGCGCAGGTCACGGATGGCGCCCAGCTTCAGGCCACGAATGGCACTGGAGCTGTACTCCATGAACAGCACTTCGTCCGAACCGCAGTCGGCGACGACTTCCGGGTCGGCGGCGCCGGTCAGAAACACCGTCGTTACCCGGTAGCCCTTGCCGGCGAACAGGCTGGCGTATTGCCGTGCGCAGTCCAGAAACGGCCCGTCATAGCCGTGACAGAACTGCAGTACGTGACGTTCAACCGAGCGTGTCATAAGCCTCGACGCCCTCTTTTACCACCAGGATGTCTTCCATGATCAGGTACTCGAGGTCCGAGCCGAAGAACATGTTCAGCGCATCGGTCGGCGAGCAGATCATCGGTTCGCCACGGCGGTTCAGCGAGGTGTTCAGGGACACGCCATTGCCGGTCAGGTTTTCCAGCGCTTTCATCATGTCGTAATAGCGCGGGTTGTATTCGCGCTTGAGCACCTGCGCACGGGAGGTGCCGTCTTCATGGACGACTTCCGGAACGCGGGTTTTCCACTCTTCGGCCACTTCGAACGTGAAGGTCATGAACGGCGCCGGGTGATCGATCTTGATCATCTGCGGGGCGACAGTGTCGAGCATCGACGGGCAGAAAGGCCTCCAGCGCTCGCGGAACTTGATCTGATGGTTGATGCGGTCGGCCACGCCGGTCACGCTCGGGCAACCGATGATGGAGCGACCGCCCAGTGCGCGCGGACCGAACTCCATGCGCCCCTGGAACCAGGCAACGGGGTTGCCCTTGACCATGATCTCGGCAATCCGCTCCGGCGTGTTGTCGATCTGGCGCCAGACCGGCTTGCTCGGGTGACGGGCACAGGCTGCAATCACGTCTTCGTTGCTGTACGCAGGGCCGAGGTAGACGTGTTCCATCTTCTCGACCGGCACACCGCGGGCGTGCGATACATAGGCCGCAGCGCCCACCGCCGTACCGGCATCGCCGGACGCAGGCTGCACGAACAACTCTTTGACTTCAGGACGGGCGATGATGCGCTGGTTCAGTTTGACGTTCAGCGCACAGCCACCGGCGAAAGCGATCTTGCCGGTTTCCTTGAGGATGTCACCCAGGTAGTGATCCATCATCTGCAGCGCGAGCTTTTCGAACAGCGCCTGCATGCTTGCGGCGTAGTGAATGTAGGGCTCGTCGGCCACGTCGCCAACGCGTTTCGGGCCGAGCCATTCGATCAGCTTCGGCGAGAAGTAGAAGCCCTTGCCGTTCTCTTTATAGCGACGCAGGCCGATGACGTTGGCCAGCTCGGTATTGATGATCAGCTCGCCATTCTCGAAGGTCGCCAGACGCGAAAAGTCATACTTGCTGGCATCGCCGTACGGCGCCATGCCCATGACCTTGAATTCGCCGTCGAGCATCTCGAAACCGAGGAACTCGGTAATCGCGCCGTACAGGCCGCCCAACGAGTCCGGATCGAAGAATTCCTTGATCTTGTGGATCTTGCCGTTTTCGCCATAGCCGAAGAAGGTCGTGGCGTACTCACCCTTGCCGTCGATACCCATGATCGCGGTTTTCTCGGTGAAACCGGAGCAGTGGTAAGCGCTGGAAGCGTGGGCCAGGTGGTGCTCGACCGGCTCGATCTTGATCTTTTTCGGATCGAAGCCCAGTTGCTCGAGGCACCAGACGATCTTGTTGCGGTAGCGCTTGTAACGGCGATTGCCCATCAGCAGCGCATCAAGGGCGCGATCCGGCGCGTACCAGTAACGCTTGGCGTAATGCCAGCGGGCCTTGCCGAACAGGCTGATCGGGGCGAACGGAATCGCGACCACGTCGACGTCCGAAGGCTTGATGCCTGCCTGTTCCAGACAGAACTTCGCTGACTCGTAGGGCATGCGGTTCTTTGCGTGCTTGTCACGAACGAAGCGCTCTTCTTCGGCCGCTGCTATCAGCTTGCCGTCGATATAAAGCGCTGCGGAAGGATCATGGCTAAGGGCGCCGGACAGGCCAAGGATCGTCAATGCCACTAGTGTCTAGCCTCTTTAGTCTGCATGCAGGCGCAGGGCGCCCGAGAAAAGGTGTGCCCCCGCACAGCGGGCTGAGGGCAGCTAAAGGGCGGGATTATAGCGTAATGACCACGGATTGGCTCGACGCGCTGAAATGTCACTGAAGGCCGCCCGCCAGACGGTGTACGAAACGTCTTTTTCGTCACACCCCATATTTATCTATAACGTCGCGGCTGGTTGCGTCTGATTAATTGAGGCCTTTAGTCACAGCCCCCGAGGCCGTTGATCAAACCCTCAGCGCCTAACGCAATGGAAAGCCTGTCATGACGCAAACACCCCCTCTGAAATTCAACCTTTCAACCCTGACCCTTGTACCGGAGACGCCCGTCGATACCTGGCCTGGCGCGTCCGCGGCACTGAAAAGGCTCGATGAACTGCGCACCCTTCTGGCCAGGGAACTGGACGCGTTACCCCGACCTGGCGAAGCCTTGCTGAGCGCCCTCGAAGGCACCGACGTGTCCGAGCGAGAACTGGAAATCTTCAGCCTGTTGCAACAGATCGACGACTACTGGAGCGCCCCGGGCGAAACCGGTGAAAGCCGCCGGGATCGACTCGTAGCGGCGTTACAACGGGCCCTGCACGACGAAGCCCGCGTCAGGATTCACGAGCGCGATCTCGACAGTGGCTACCTGGCCTGTCTGCCCGAGTCACCCGATCAGGCACAAGACTCCGCGCTTGCCTGCTCTACGGTACGGGTGCAACTGCACGACGACGAACAGATTGAAATGGCCGGTGTGCTGGTGATTTCCGAGGGTCAGGGGCGCACGTTATTGATGCTGCCGGGGCTCGGAATCACCGGTTTTGCCACACAGGCCATCATGATCACAAGCCTTGCGCAGTGGCTCAACACACCCGGGCTGCGCGATGCGCTGCTCAGCAACGCGGAACGACAGCATCAGGACCGGCTCGCCGAGATACTGCAGGACGCCGACCTGTATCTGGAACCCTTCACGGCTGCCGACGTGCACTTGCAGCCCGTCACCACGGCACCGTTCATTCACGCGTTCGACCGGTTGCTGAACAAACAGCGCAACGACATCCGTTACGCCTGCGAACAGCCCGGCATGGCGGATCGGCTCAAGCGTCAGTCGCTGATCCAGCAAGCCATCGACATGCCTGGCCTGCTGGGCCCGGCCGCCATGCTCGAGCTGCGTGAACTGATCAATAGACAACGTCAGTATCAGCGGGACTTGCCCGAATGGATGAAGATCGCCAGCGCGGCTGACCTGCAGACCTATGCCCTGCACCTGCGACACTACGACGCGGCGCATGCAGCAATGCTCAGCGTACTGGGCAGCGCGGCGTCGCCGGAGCGGTTTGCCGACATGCAGTTGCGCACGCGCCTGGCCAATGACCTGGGCCACGATCTGGACCCTCGGGCCTTGATCATCGACACCCGGCGCACGCTGCCATCGACGAGCGAGACCTATCGCGTGACGCTGCCGCTGACCGAACTGGCACTCTATGGCCTGCATCCAGGTGACGAGACAGCGGGCTCGGACTTCCTCGAGCAGACGCTCATCACCCTCGATGGCCAGCCGCTGGATGCAGCCTATTCGGCCTTGAACCCGGCCTACCTTGCCCGTGTGATTGACGAACTCGATCTGCGCGCGGTGTTTGGCACGTTTCAGCGCGACGCCTACCAGCAGGAACACAACCAACAGATGCTGCGCGCACTGGCGCGAACCCGACTGACCACGCTCGGCTGGGCGGCGAAGATGCAGGGGCATATCCAGCCCGATGATTTTGCCATTGTCGCAGCGCTGACCAGCACGGCGGCAGGTGCGCCTGATCCCACGTTGCGTGTGCAGCAGATCAAACTGAATGACCGCAACGTGATGGCCAGATTGCTGGTGTTTCGCAAGCAGGACGCTCAAGGCCGGGCGCAGCGGCTGGTCATGGTCGCCGTCGAGGCGCCTGGGCAGCAGTATTTCAAGGCCTTCGACACCGAGACCCACCTGCTGCATGAGCTGATCGGCTGGACCGCATCGCCCGTAATGACGGCCTGGCTGCTCGATCAGGTAGAGGTCGCTGCCCGCCCGGAACTGGCCGCGCAACTGGCGGCCCTGCGCGAGAAACCGCAGCCCGCAAAGAACTTTCTGCAATTCATCGATCACCCCGACTGCGAGACGGCATTGCGCAGCTTTACCGACGAGCAGACCCGCGTCTTGCTCTCCGAGCAGGCGCGCCATACTCCGGACTGGTACCTGCGCGCCAGCCGCGCCCAACGCCGGGAACTAATGGCCCTTGAACACGCCATCGATGGCGCGCTGGGCAACTATAAGGCCCAACCGCACACCGGCGTTCAATCGTTCAAGGACTACCTGCACCAGCGTGCCAGCCAGCAGATAGGCAAACTGCTGGGCGTGCCTGCAGGTACGGTAGACCCCGATCTGATCGTGATCACCAGCGAACGCGAAACGCTGACCTACACCGACATGCTGCTCAAAGGCTACGACGACAGTATCGATCCCTTGCGGACTTCAGCAGCCACCGACGCCACGTTCAGCGGCCCGCCGGGTATCGACCTGAGCGCATTGTCACCTGCTGCCGTCGCTGGCTCGGTGCGCGGCCAGTGGCTGGCGGACGAGTACATTGCGCTGATCAGAAACACCCTGCTGAACAGCGAAAACGATGGCTACGCCTACCGTCGCCAGTGCAGCGTGATGATCACCCAACTGCAGATGAAGGCAGCTGCACTGCGCAGTCTTCTGAAAGGTCATGTCGAAGCCGCGCAGTATGTCTGGCTCAAGCAATCACTGGATAACGCGCACCTGAGCGATTTGGCTTCACGCGAGCAATATCCCCTTTACCCCCTGCAAGTACATGTGGACAAACCCCTGATCGCCTCGGGACTGACCGATGTCGATCAACTGGTTATCCCCAGTACGCTGTTGACTCACATCGAAACCGTTCAGGGCTGCCTGATCATTTTGCCGACACAGATCCGTCACGCCGCGCTGCTTTATACGCCGCAGGCACCTGACGGTATCGAATTCCGTCTATTCAGCGACTTAATAAACTCGCTGAACAGCGAAGGGATGATCGATTACTACAAGGATCGCTGCCGCATCAAGGCCCGCCGGACCCTGTCGTTCTTCTTGCGGGACATGCAGAGGGGCAACGCCAACAAGCCTCCGGTCATCCCCAGGGCATTCATTTCAGACTTTGCCGATACCTGTTTCAACCGGCCACTGGAGCGCCGGTTGCGTGATGTGGAAGAAACCACCACCGGCCGCCACGACATGCTGGCCAAGCTGATCTGGGTCAGTGTCGAAATCATTGCCACGGCCCTGACCCTGCCCTTCCCGCCGGCAAGCTTTGCGGTGGGCAGCCTGATTTCATTGCATGACAGCAGTCAGGCACTGGCCGCGCTGAGCGCGGGCGACCGGGAGCGCGCCACGAGCTACATGCTGTCGGCACTGCTCAACGGCCTCGGTGCAGGCAGCGATTTGCTGGTGGGTCTGAAAGGACTGGGCGTTTTGCATCAGCTTGAGAACAGTCAGCATTCGACCCCGGTGCTGCGCTCGCTCCAGCGCCAGCCTTCGCTGCCACGTTACGAGGATCTGTACCCGGTAGAGCTGCAAGAGCAGGTATTCCTGCTCGGCAAGCCCAATGTCCACGGGCATGCTGCGGTTTTCCAGGCGTCCCATGTCGCCTCGGCACCACCGCTGGCAACCGGTCAGTTCGCTGCACGAGAGACAGGTGGCGCCTGGCAGCCGCTTTTCCCGCTGCCACCGGCCGCGAAGCGCGTGCCATCGGGTTTGCGCATCGATCTGGCCGTCGACATTTCGCTGGATAACGTGCCACGCATCGCCGATGGTCACGCAAAAGGCGTGCAGGCGATCAATGGAAAACACTACATCCAGCTGTCAGACCGGGCCTTTGAAGTTCAGTACGACGCACACTTGCGTTACTGGCAGATCATCGACCCGGCCAATCCGTTCGCCTTCTTCGGCAAACAGCCGGTTCGCCTGAATGATCAGGACCAGTGGCTGCTCGTCGAACGGCAGCGCCTTCACGGCGGCGGGCTTGACGCTCCGGGCACTTATCGACCGCTGCCTGAGGAAGCCAGCGCCAGCTCGCTGAACACCTTGGGCGACTACGAGATGCCGGGCGACATGCGTGCGCATCTGGACATCGTCATCAACAAGGAAGTCTTCGATCCGACCGGCGCAGGCCTGGAAGTCTATTTCGAAACGTATTTCACCGAGGTGCGCCAGACCTTCACCGCGCGCCGGGAAAAACTCTATCAAGACGCCCTGGCCTTTTTTGCCGGTTTCACGCCGCCGCCCAGGCCGAGCCTGCCCGCCTATGGCCTGCCTGGCAGCGTCGACACACTCATCAAGCACATCTTCAGTCACAGTAACGGGCTGGTGTTCAGCGAGGCCCCGAAGTCAGTGGCCAGCAAACGTCTGCTACTGCTCAACATGCCCTTGCTCGCAGAGCAGCGTGTCGAGGTGCTGTACATCGAGCACCTGCTGACCGACAAACACCTTCGCAAGCTGGCCAGGTATCGCCAACTGGGCAAAAAGAGTCGCTCAGGCTCTCGTGAGCTCAAGTACTACCTGCAAGAGACCAATCGTGGCGCCCTGAATAACGCCAGCAGCGAATACGATTACTATCACCTGATCAAGACAGCCCACCGTTACGGTATCGAGGTTCGCCCGTTCAGTTCCTCGATCAGCTATCCGTTTATCGGCCATACGGTTCTGGCGGCTGCCGATGACCCGACCTCGGCCATGAAAATGAGCAATTTCTTCGGCCACAACGTTATGAATCACGACATCGAGCCGGCCTCCGCCAGGCGCTGGGTGGCACTGCTCGACCAGAAGCTTGCCACCACACACGATCAAGTGCCCGGCATCGCTGAAATGCAGGGCGCAGTCAGTGTGCATGTTCAGGACATCCCCGCCGGACGACCGACCCGCATCAGGCAAGGCGCGACTGGTGCGCCTGAAAACACGCCGACCCACTGCGACTTCACCATAGCGTTTGCCGATCCGGCGCTGCCCGCCGGGCCGCTGCCCCCTGCCACTGCTCTGGATAACCTGTTGATTCGCGAGCTGGGCGACCCGGCCGCGATTACCGAGGGAGAGCGCTGGGCGGGCGAGTACGGGTTTATCCTTGACGAAAACGATACCTGGCTGCGCGTGGAACCTGATGACTGGAGCGCTGACAGAGCAATGACGGCCATCCAGCAATCGCTGACCGATGCCACCTACGAAATGCCGCTGGACACCAGAACAACGCTGCATCGTCTGGCGCACTTCGAAAAGAAGGGACTCGATATGGAGTATTTTTTTGACGACATCGAACTCGATACCGTGCGCAATACATTCGACCTGCGGCGCAAGAATCTGCAACAGGACGCCGCCAGGATCAGTGCAACTCAACTGCCGCCTCGCCCGACGTTACCCGCCATCGAACCTCAGACAAGCACCGCCGGATTGCTTGAGACCCTGTATCGCCATACTGAAGGCCTGGTTATTGGCGAGTCACACTCTTCGATCGCCAGCAAAAAACTGATTATCGACAACCTGCCGTTGCTGTCGCAGCAGAACGTCAAAACGCTGTACATGGAGCACCTGTTGAGCGATCTGCATCAGGCAGACCTGGATCGTTTCCTCGAAACAGGGCAGATGAGCAAAACCCTGCTGCATGACCTGAAAACCCTGGACCGCGGGCATCACACCGATCCGGACGGGGTCTACACCTTCGAACGGCTGATCATCAGCGCGCGGCAGCAGGGTCTGGAGATTCGCGCCATCGATTGCGCAAGCAGTTACCACCTCAAAGGCCTCGCCGAGGAAGAGCCCCTTACCCGCCAGCAAATGATGAATTACTTTGCCTCGCGCACAATCCGCAGGCATCAGGACGTAATGGGGTCACACAAGTGGATAGCGCTGGTCGGCAACAGCCATTCCAATACCTACCAGGGCGTCGTGCCCGGTATTGCCGAACTGGAAGGCGGGATCGGCCTGCGGGTCGTCGATGTGGCTCCGGGGCATTCGAAGGGCATAACGCTGGATCCGGGGGAGCTCGTCTCGGGTCGCATAGCGACTAAAAAGGTCTACATCAAAGCTGATTATCGGGTGGAGATGGAAGTGCTGCGTGCACAGTCAGCCAAGCTGCCGAGCATCGAGAAACGCCTCTCCAGGCCGGGAATGTTTTTGTTACAGGAGGGTGAAGGCGACCTGCAAACCATCGTCCATCGCGCACGCGACACCTGGATTCACCACACACCGGTGCTGCGCAATGCCGAAGGCAAGCTGTACATCGAACGTCTGCGCTGGCCGAGTATCCACCTCAAGCCCTTCGACGACATTGATGCACTGGTGGCGGCACTCGAAGCGATGAACCTCAAACGCGCTACCTGAGGATGCGGACGCTCTGCGTCACACAGAGAACGCGGAGCGTCCAGAACCGCATGCCAACGCGGAGCATTGCCACGAGAGTCTGCACCTTCCGGTGAGCGCTCCGCGCTGGCAAGAGAGTCAGCTGGGCTCAGTCTGTCGCAAGCTTCGGCAAGCGCTGTTCCAGCAACTGGTGCAGCGCGCTCTGCGCGGGCCAGTTGCGCATGAAGCGGGCCCGGTCTCGGGCGTAGGCCGCCGCGAATGACGATTGGGAGCTGTGCTGCTGCATGGCGTCCAGGTCGATCATCGCCCAGCGATCCACATGCCAGAACAGGTTATGCCCCTTGAAATCACCGTGGCTGATGCGCGCCTGGATAAGCTGCGCGAAAAGCCGATCCAGCGCCAGCAGTTCGACCTCTGGCGCATCACCGCTTTCCACATACGCAGCGAAGCGTTCGATGATGTCCGGTCCGTCGATGAATTCGGTGACCAGCCAGGCCTTGCTGCGCAAACCGAGAAAGCGCTTTTCCTGCACTGCCAGCGGTTTGGGTGTCGCGATGCCGAGGAACATCAACCGGTTGCCTTCACGCCACGAATGCCAGGCCCTGCTGGGGCGCCAGAAACGCTTGAGCCAGTGGCTGAAGTTCTTGATGTTGTAGCGCTTGATGACCAGCGTACGACCGCTGACTTCGACACGACCGACACTCGCAGCGCCCCCGGTCTTGTACAGGTGGGCCTTGTCGAGCAAGGCATCCGCCTGACTCAGCACCGGCAGCATCGCAGGCTCTTCTTCACGACGGATGGCGCGGAATACCGAAGCGCTGTCCTCGACGCTGAACAGACTGCAGTCGCGCACGGTCTTGCTCATGAAATCCTTTAACCGCCAGCTGCGAACCTTGTCGATCTGCTTTTGCAGTGCCTCCATCGGCAAACCATGTTCGGCATTGCTCAACAGGTAATAAACCAGCAGCTCTTCAGTGAAAGGTTCGAAAGACCTGGGCAACTGGGCAAAGAACACGCCGAGGTTTTCCAGCACCTTTTGCCGGGACAACGGCGTACCAGCCTGCTCAGCGCGAATGCCGGCGCCATCGATCAGGTACAGCTGCCCGTTGTGGCGCAGCAGGTTGTCCAGGTGCAGGTCTTCCTGCCACAGGCCTTTTGCGTGCTGCCGGGCAATAGCCGATAGCGCCTCGCCGAGCACCGCTTGCTGCTCGTCTGCCAGCGGTGGCAGGTGCTGAACGGCGTTCCAGGCATCGCCCAGGCTTGAGGCCTGCTCCAGAAACTCGAACAACAGCCAGCCCCCCTCGCCGTCCTGCAGACCGTCGGCCAGCAGCAGCGGTGTGGTCAGACCTTGCTCGGCAAGCAGCTTTACTCCGGCCAGCTCACGCTGAAAGTGCCGGGCCGCCTTGTCGCCCACCAGCAGTTTTGCCAGCACCGGCCGGCCTCGCCAGACACCGGCGCCGACATAACGCTGCCCCGGCAACACACGCAGCAGGGTCAGCAATTGCAGTTCAGCCGATCCGGCAGCGTCGGCCAGCGTCAGGCTCATCGGCAACTCGGGGGTACGTCCGGCGGTCTTGAGTTCAGACAGGCGCATCAACGGGTCTCTTTATCATCGCGGTGTTGAAGGTCTCGTTTGTGAGCGCCGCGCTTGCCCAGACGCGCACTCCAGGCGTCGACCAGCAGGCTGTTCGGCGTGGCTTGCAGATAAGCCGCCAACAGCTCTCGCCGATCCGTCTCATTCCACATCGGCGCACGGCGCAGCAGCGGTTCGAGGTCGCGGGCAAGGTCACGCTTGCCAAAGATCACAGGGCGGGTTTTTTCCAGGTCGATCAGTTGCGCCTGATACGCCGTACCGGCGGCCTGAAGAAAAATATGCTTGGGATAGAAGCAGCCATGCACCTGTCCGGCGCCGTGCAGCGTGCGCGCCAGCTGGCCGCAGGCGTGCAGTATTGCCTGACGCTGAGCGGCCTCCATGTGGTCCCACTGCTGCAACAGTTCGTCGAGATCGGTCCAGCCGTCCAGCGCACGCGTCATCAGGATCGCCCGACGCTCGCCGTCGACCTTGCGCTCACCGTAGAACACCGCCTGCAGCGCCGGAATCCTCAGCTTGCGATAGCGACTGATGTTACGAAACTCGCGCGAGAACGACGGTTCGCCAAACGGGTGATGCAACGTATGAGTCAGGTAATTGCTCTGGCGCTTGAGGTAAAACCCCTGACCGTCCAGGTCTAGGCGGAACACACTGCTCCAGCCGCCGCGTCCGGTATTGGGTTCATCGACCGCATCGAGTCTGATGTTCCAAAGCGATTCAAAATCAGCCAGGTTGTGACGCGCCAGTAAAGGCTGGTCGGCGCTGGCAATAAAAACGCTCATTCACGGCCCTCGAAAAAGCTGACGATATGTCGAATACGTTTTTTGTCGGAGGCGTTCAAATGCGTTCGCTGGCGGTATTGCAGGTAGAAGCGCAAACGCTGGGTGGCCGACAAGTGGTACTTGGCGACCTTGTCCAGGCAGGCCAGATCCTTGGTGATCCGGTAGCGCAGCATGAAACTCCACCAGAATGCGCCATTGGGGCAGTCGATGAAAAACAGCTTGCCTTCGTTATCGACCAGCAGGTTGCGCCATTTCAAATCGTTATGCGTGAAATGGTTGTCGTGCATGATCCGGGTAAAGGTAGCCAACTGGCGGCTGAGCGCATCGACCCAGTGGCGGTCAGCCAGTCGCGGGTCCTTGCGTTGCGCCAGCGCCGACAAGTCTTCAGTGTTCGGCAAGCCACGCGTGATCAGTGCGCCACGATCATACGCCGCGCCATTGCGCTCGAGCCCCCAGGCCACGACCTCTGCGGTGGGGATGCCCCATTTGGCGAAGCGCTTGAGGTTCTGCCATTCGGACTTGACCCTCGGCTTGCCCATGTAGCGACGCAGGCCCTTGCCCGCACCCACGTAGCGTTTGACGTAGTAGTAAACCCCGCCGCGCTCGACGCGGATGACGTCGGACAGCGGGTCGCGGGTCAACTGCTGCCCTTGCAGGGCGAACACGGCATCCAGGCTACCGAATTCCTGCTCCAGGAAGGCGTACTCGGGCTCGAGCTTCCAGCCCGCCATCAGAGTGCGTCTCCGTAGCGCACTTTGCGCTGGTACAACTTGTCGGCTTTTTTATCCAGCCAGGTCAGCAACGCCGCTTCCTTGAGCAGGATTTCGCGCAACGGCTTCTGGAAATAGCCCTGCAGAAAACGCAATTTGTCGCGGCGGGTCAGGCCGATGTCCAGCGCCGAAAAATACAGCGCGGCCAGGTCCTTGTTGCGCCAGCGCGGCGTGATCGCACGACGGGTCTGGGCACGGTGCAGGTCAATGACCGACAGTTTGAAATCGTCAGCGGTCACCGGCTTGTCGGTGTGCAGCAGAAAATGGCAGATGTAGCAGTCGCGATGATTGACGCCTGCGCGGTGCATTATGCCGACCAGGCGGGCGACTTCGGCAATGAAGGCTCTTTTCAGACGCGGCTCGGGCGGCTCGTTGCGCCAGTTCAGGCTTACGTCTTCGAGACTGGTGGTCGGTGCCAGTTCTTCGGTGACGATGAACGAGTGCTGTGCGGCAGGGTTGCTGCCACGTTCACCATAGGCCACGGCGGTCATGGTCGGAACACCGACTTCGTGCAGACGCTCGATGGCGTCCCATTCCTTGCCCGCGCCCAGTACCGGTAGCTTGGCGGTCGCCAGGTTCTTGGCGATCTCGCCCCAGCCGATACCGCGGTGGATCTTGACGAAGTAACCGCGCCCGTCGACCTCGGTGCGCAGCGTGCGGCGCCCTTCCAGTTCGCGGTAGACCTCACCGCTCAGGCCTTCGACCTCGACGAACGCATCGCGCCCCGCCCACAGGCTCTTGAACGGCTCAGCAAGGAACAGCTTCATCAGTAGTGCTCCGCCAGAATCACATCCGCAGCGTGTTGCGGCATGCTGTAAAGGTCTGCCTTGTCGGCAAAGGTCAGGCCATTGCTCGACCAGGCGCTGCGTGCAGCATCGTCCTGAAGCATCTCCGACAGGTAGCGATTGAGCTGCGCCTGCTCGAACGGCTCATCCAGCACCCGCCCGCAATCGGCCTCGGCAATATAGTGAGCGTAACCACAGACCGCGCTGACCAGTACCGGCAAACCCGCGACGAGCGCTTCGAGCAGCACGGTTCCGGTGTTTTCGTTGTAAGCCGGATGAATCAGCAGGTCGGCACCCAGCAGAAAACGCGGAATATCGCTGCGCCCTTTCATGAAGGTCACCTGATCACCCAGGCCGAGCGACGCGCTCTGCAATTGGAATACTTTGGGGTCGTCCTGACCGATTACAAACAGTCGCGTGCGCTTCTTCAGCTCGGCAGGCAGAGCCGCGAGCGCCTTCAGGCTGCGATCCACGCCCTTGGTCTTGAAACCGGAGCCGATCTGCACCAATAACAGATCATCGTCGGCAAGGCCGAATTCCTTGCGAAAGCCTGCACGGATCTCAGGCGCATCCGGCGGCGCGCGGCGATCCTGGGAAATCCCCGGCGGCAGCAAATGAAAGCGCGACGGCGGGGTGTCGTAATGCTTGATGAACAGCGGCTGCTGCACCTCGGAAATCATCAACACCTGGGTTTTCGAGTCCCTGGCGAACACCGCGCGCTCGTAGTCGGCAAAGTGGCGATAACGGCCCCACTTGCGATACAGCGGGCTGCGCAGGTTCTGCGCCTTGTCCTCGAAGCAGCCGTCGGCGGCGTAATACACATCCAGACCGGGCATCTTGTTGAAGCCGATCAGGCGGTCCACCGGACGTTTGGCCAGGTCCGCCTCCATCCATGCGCTGAGCTTTTCGTTGCGCCGATGATTGAAGAACGCCTTGACCGGCGCCACCAGCACCTCGAAACCGGGCGGCACATCGCCTTCCCAGATCAGGGTGTACACGCGGATCTGATGGCCGCGCTGCTGGCACTCCAGCGCGATACGCATGAAGTCGCGCTGCAAGCCGCCGAACGGGAAGTATTTGTACAGTACAAAAGCCAGTTGCATCAGCCAGGTTCCTTTGCCAGCAACAGCGCGCCCAATTGGCTCGCTACTCGCTCGGGATTCAAGCGAGTGAAGCACATCGGCCACTCGCGTTTAAGGTCGAACCGGCGCTGATCGTCGGCGGTCGGTTGGTAAGTACATTTCTTTTGCAGGCACGGCGTACAGCCCGGGTAGTCGCTAGCCAAGTGCACCTGCGATTTGCCATAAGCTCCGGTCAGGCCCGGATTGGTCGGGCCGAACAGGGAAATGGTCGGCACATCCAGTGCGGCGGCCAGGTGCCCGATGCCGGTGTCGACCGCGACACATGCCTGTGCGCTGGCCAGCACCCGCGCTACCCCTGCCAGATTCAGCTTTGGCAGCACGTGCGCATTGCTCAGACCGTCGGCAATACGCTCGGCGCGAGCCTTCTCTGCCGGATTGCCCCACGGCAACTGCACCTGCAGACCGCGCGCAGCCATCAATTCGGCGAGTTGTCGCCAGTACAGCTCGGGCCAGTGTTTGGTGTCCCAGGTCGTGCCATGCAGGAACAGCACGAACGGGGCCTGCAAACTGTCATTCAGAGCCGCCAGCGGCTTGAGACCGTAATCGCCCATGCCGGACGGCTGTGGATAACCCAGCGCCTGAGCGAACAACTGACGCAGCCGCTCGACCGCATGCTGCCCGCGCGCCACTGGAAAAGCACGATCATAAAAGCGACTGGCGACCGGCTCGCGTGCCGAATCGCGGTCCAGACCGGCCACCGGCGCATCGACATAGCGTGTCAGCCAGGCACTTTTGAACAGGCCCTGCGCATCGATCACCAGATCATAGCGCTGTTCGCGCACCTGCTGTTTGAAGCGCTGCCACTCGCCGGATTTGAAGGTCTGCCAGAGGTGTTTGCGCCAGCGGCGAATCGCCACCGGGATCACTCTGTCGACCGCAGGATGCCAGGCGGGAATTTCCGCGAAGCCTTCCTCGACCACCCAGTCGAAGCGAATGCCGGGCAGCGCACGCGCCGCATCGGTCAGCGCGGGCAAGGCATGAATCACATCACCCAGTGAAGAGGTCTTGATCAGCAGTACCCGCAAAATCAGGCAACCTCCACCGGCGTGCTACTCAGGCGGCTCAGCGCCTGAGTCACGGCGTCCGGCTCAAGCAGACGCATGCAGTTGTAATGGCCGAAGCGGCAGGTGCGCTCGAAGCACGGGCTGCACTCGAGGCCGAGTCGCACCACCTCGACTTCATCGGCCAGCGGCGGTGTGAAGCCCGGTGAGGTCGACCCGTAGACCGCCACCAGCGGACGGTTCAGCGCCGCGGCCACATGCATCAGGCCGGAGTCGTTGGACACGACGGCATCGGCGCACGACAGCAGGTCAATGGCTTCGGCCAGCGAGGTCTCGCCACTGAGGTTGACGGACTCCTCACGCAGGCCGGGAATCAGCTCCTGACGAATGCTCTCACCGACCGGGTGATCCTTTTTCGAGCCAAACAGCCAGACTTGCCAGCCTTCGCGAATGCTCGCGTCAGCAACCTGTGCGTAATGCTCGGCGGGCCAGCGTTTGGACTCGCCGAACTCCGCGCCGGGGCACAGCGCCAATACCGGACGATCCAGAGTCAGGCCGAATTTGCTCAGTGCCGCATCGCGCGTGGTCGGGTCGATGCGCAGGCTTGGCCGCGGGTAAGGACGCGGCAACTCGACGCCCTTGTCGAAGGCCAGGGCCATGAAACGCTCGATCATCAGCGGATAGCGCTGCTTGTCGAGGGTTCGCACGTCATTGAGCAGGCCGTAGCGAAACTCGCCGCGCCAGCCGGTACGTTTCGGGATACCTGCGAAAAACGGCACCAGCGCGGATTTCAGCGAGTTGGGCAGCAGGATAGCCTGATCGTATTGGCCAGCCAGGGACTTGCCGATCCGGCGACGGGTCGCCAGTTCCAGGGCTCCGTGCCCCAGCGGAAAACTGAGCGCAGCACGAACCTCCGGCATGCGCTCCAGTATCGGACGGCTCCATTCAGGGGCCAGCACGTCGATTTCGCACTCGGGATGACGCTGTTTCAGACACTGGAACAGCGTTTGTGCCATCACCATGTCACCGACCCAGCTAGGCCCAACGATCAGAATTTTCATGTTCTATCCAAAAACGACCAGAAACGATCAGGGAGGCCGATCAGACTGCGTGACGTTCCCACACAACCTGTCGCCTCCCTGTCATAGCTTTATAGAGTGTTGCAGCGGAATGTGGCGTTGCCGTGAGGCTCAGCTCAACCCCATCTGCGTCCAGATCCGCATCACTTCACGCCGCTGGGCATGAAACTGATCGCCGCTGACCACGCCTGCCTGCTTCTGCAAGGCCTGGCGATGTGCCGCCGAGCGATACGCCTTGTAGGCCTCGCGCAACAGGCCGGCATCCGTATCCGGCAGCAGTCCGGCCTCTTCAAGCCCTTCGAGAATCCGGATGTTGTCGGTGTATTGCAGCAGCGCGGGATGCTCTCTGGACCACGCCAAGGCGGCGTATTGCACCATAAATTCGATATCGACGATACCTCCGGCGTCCTGCTTGAGGTCGAATGGCACCGCCGCCTCGAAGGCATTGGCCGCCCTGCCGGCCGCTGTCACGCGGGTGCCGAGGTTGTCACGCATCTTGGCGCGCATATCGCTGACTTCGGCGCGCAGCTTGTCCAGATCGCGTTCGCGCCCCAACACATCGGCACGGACTTTCTCGAATTGCTCGCCGACATCCCGGCTGCCGGTCATGACCCGCGCCCGGACCAGCGCCTGATGCTCCCAGGTCCAGGCCTCATTGGCCTGATAACGGGCGAAAGCGCCCAGAGAGCTGACCAGCAGACCAGAGGCCCCCGAAGGCCGCAGGCGCATGTCGACGTCATACAGCTGACCGGAGTTGGTTTGGGTGGTCAGCAAATGGATCACCCGCTGCCCCAGCCGAGTGAAGAACTGCGCCGTATCGATCGGCTTGGCACCGTCGGTCTCTGCTTCCAGATCGCCATCATGAATGAACACCAGATCCAGATCGGAGCCGTGCCCCAGCTCGATGCCGCCGACCTTGCCGTAGCCGACGATCACGAAGCCCGGATCGCACAACGTGCCGTCCGGGCGTAAAGGCGTGCCGTGACGGGCCACGCTGTAGCGCCAGGCCAGCGCGAGCACCTGATCGAGAATCGCCTCGGCCAGCCAGGTCAGGTAATCACTGACTTTCATCAATGGCAGGCTGCCGGATATCTCGGACGCCGCGACCCGCAGGCTGTGCGCCAGTTTGAAATGCCGCAGGGCTTCCATCTGTTGTTCAAGGTCGTCCTCGGGGATACGGATCAGCCGCTCGCGCAACTCGGCCGCCAGTTCCGGGGCCAGCGGCGGATTGAACAGGCGCCCCTCGTTGAGCAACTCATCGAGCAGCAACGGAAAGCGCGCGATCTGTTCGGCAATCCACGGGCTGGCGGCGCACAGGGTCAGCAGTTGTCGCAGCGCGTCGGGGTTTTCCGTGAGCAGCACCAGGTACGCCGAGCGCCGCGCGACGGCCTCAACCAAGGGCAGCACGCGTTCCAGTACCAGGTCGGGCTTCTCATGTTCCACCGCCTGAGCCAGCAGACGAGGGATGAACGCGTCCAGCCGTTCACGGCTCAGACGCTGCATCGAACGCAGGTTGGGGCTGCTGCGCAGGTTGGCCAGATTTTTCAACGCCTTCTCGGCGTCGACGAAGCCGGCCTGCGACAGTTGGCGACCCGCGGCTTCTTCGTCCTGGGACTCTTCCCACAACGGCAGCCACTCGCCCCCCACCACCACTTCGTCATCTTCATCTTGCTCGTCGTCCGGGTCGGCGTCGGGGTCAGCAATGACCTGGCGAAAGTGCCAGGCCACACGGCCACGCCAGTACATCAGCCGCTCGTGAAAGGCCGCCCAGTCAGCGAAGCCCATGATCAGGGCAACACGCGCCTGATCCTGTTCGTTGTCCGGGAGCATCTGCGTCTGACGGTCGGCAATCGCCTGAATGGCGTGCTCGGTGTAACGCAGAAATTCGTAGCCCTCGCGCAACTCTTCGGTCACGGCCGAGGGCAGATAGCCCTGCCCCTCAAGGGTTTTCAGCACTTTGAACAACGGCCGCTGCTGCAGACTCAGGTCGCGGCCGCCGTGAATCAGTTGAAAGGCCTGGGCTATGAACTCCACCTCGCGAATGCCGCCAGCACCCAGCTTGATGTTCTCCGCCATGCCCTTGCGCTTCACTTCCTGCTGAATGAGCTGCTTCATGGTGCGCAGCGCTTCGATGGCCGAGAAATCCAGATAGCGGCGGTAGACGAACGGACGCAGCATCGCCAGCAGTTCGGCACCGGCAGCCTGATCGCCACCGACCACACGCGCCTTGATCATCGCGTAACGTTCCCAGTCCCGGCCTTGGTCCTGGTAATACTGCTCCAGCGCGTTGAAGCTGAGCACCAGTGCCCCGGAAGAGCCGTAGGGGCGCAGGCGCATGTCGACCCGAAACACGAAACCGTCGACGGTCACCGGGTCGAGCGCCTTGATCAGCCGCTGGCCCAGGCGAATGAAAAACTCCTGATTGTCCAGCGCACGCTTGGTGCCGACAGTCTCGCCGCCCTCCGGGTAACCGAAGATCAGGTCAATGTCCGAAGACAGGTTCAGTTCGACCGCGCCGAGCTTGCCCATGCCCAGAATGACCATATGCTGGGGCTGCCCGGAATGACGTCCGGTCGGGGTGCCGAACTGCTGGCAATGCCGGGGGTATAACCATTGGTAAGCCAGATCGATCGACGCATCGGCCATGTCCGACAGGTCACGGCAGGTTTCGATCAGGTTTGCCTGACGGGTCAGGTCACGCCAGATAATCCGTACTTGCTGGCGTGCGCGCTGTCGACGTAGATTACGCCCCAGTTCATCCTCGCTGGCGGCGCTCGACAGCGCATCGGCAAGCTGACCGCGCAATTGGCCGGCAGAGAAACTACGCTCCAGCTCGCCCGAGTCGGCCAGTTGCAGGAGCATCTGCGGATCACGGCAGACTTGTTCGGTTACAAAATCACTGGCGGCGCAGACCCGGTCGAATGCTGCCTTTCGAGCCTCGGGCCAGGCTTTGAAAGAAGCCAGCGCGTCCTCGGACAAGGCAGTCAGCGCGGCCTGAAACATCTGCCGGGCGCGGGTGATCGATGGCAGCAGAATGGCCGGAAATTCGGCCAGTAAAGGTAGGCTCATGGTCTATCCTTGATCGGCGTGCAGACGCCCGTCCGTCGTTACGGCGAGACGCGTCTGCCAGCACCGCTTGTCGAACAAAGGTTATAAATTGCTGGAAAAATCAAATTAGAAGCATAAAAATCCGCTTTTTCCCTGCAAGATATTCAATAGCGATCAACAGTAACGTTTTAAGCTACACGACAACAGGAGCGATTGAGACGCTTCTCTGTAGTTTTACTACTGGGTCCGATACTCGGAGGGCTGAAATCGTCGTCGATTTGTAGTAAAACTACACGCCGCCGGATCCCACCCTCCGGTAATCCAAGAATTTATGTCGTCTGCCCACAAGGCCAGTCGCAAACTCAGGCAACCGATTCTGGAAGCCTTTCCGCCCTGGAGCAAGCCATGCAAGACCTCGATCCCGTCGAAACCCAGGAATGGCTGGACGCCCTGGAATCGGTTCTCGACAAAGAAGGCGAAGACCGCGCTCACTACCTGATGACCCGTCTGGGCGAGCTGGCCACCCGTAGTGGCTCGCAGCTGCCGTACGCCATCACCACGCCATATCGCAACACCATTCCTGTCACCCACGAAGCACGCATGCCTGGCGACCTGTTCATGGAACGCCGCATTCGCTCGCTGGTGCGCTGGAACGCATTGGCCATGGTTGTCAAAACCAACATCGGCGACCCGGATCTGGGCGGCCACATCTCCAGCTTCGCCTCCAGCGCCACGCTGTACGACATCGGCTTCAACTATTTCTTCCAGGCCCCGACCGACGAACACGGCGGCGACCTGATCTACTTCCAGGGTCACGCATCGCCAGGCGTATATGCCCGTGCATTCATGGAAGGCCGCATCACCGAAGAGCAAATGACCAACTTCCGTCAGGAAGTCGACGGCAATGGCCTGTCGTCTTACCCACACCCGTGGCTGATGAAAGATTTCTGGCAGTTCCCGACGGTATCGATGGGCCTTGGCCCGATCCAGGCGATCTACCAGGCGCGCTTCATGAAGTACCTGGAGCACCGCGGTTACATCCCGGAAGGCAAGCAGAAAGTCTGGTGCTTCCTGGGTGACGGCGAGACCGACGAGCCGGAATCCCTGGGCGCCATCGCCCTGGCCGGTCGCGAGAAGCTCGACAACCTGATCTTCGTCGTCAACTGCAACCTGCAGCGCCTCGACGGCCCGGTTCGCGGCAACGCCAAGATCATCCAGGAACTCGAAGGCGTGTTCCGTGGTGCCCAATGGAACGTCACCAAAGTCATCTGGGGCCGTTTCTGGGACCCACTGCTGGCCAAGGACGTCGACGGTATCCTGCAACGTCGCATGGACGAAGTCATCGACGGCGAATACCAGAACTACAAGGCCAAGGACGGCGCGTTCGTCCGCGAGCACTTCTTCAACTCGCCTGAACTCAAGGCGATGGTTGCCGATCTGTCCGACGACGAGATCTGGAAACTCAACCGTGGCGGCCACGACCCGTACAAGGTCTATGCGGCCTACCACGAAGCCGTCAACCACAAGGGTCAACCGACCGTTGTTCTGGCCAAGACCATCAAGGGTTATGGCACCGGCGCCGGCGAAGCGAAAAACACTGCGCACAACACCAAGAAGGTCGATGTCGACAGCCTGCGTCACTTCCGTGACCGTTTCGACATCCCGGTCAAGGACTCCGAACTCGAAGCCCTGCCGTTCTACAAGCCGGAAGAAGGCAGCGCCGAAGCCCGTTACCTGAGCGAGCGTCGTGCTGCGCTGGGTGGCTTCGTACCGCAGCGTCGCGCGCAGAGCTTCAGCCTGCCGACCCCGCCACTCGAGACCCTCAAGGCCATCCTGGATGGCTCGGGCGATCGTGAAATTTCCACCACCATGGCTTTCGTGCGCATCCTGACGCAACTGGTCAAGGACAAGGAAATCGGTCAGCGCATCGTGCCGATCATCCCGGACGAAGCGCGTACCTTCGGTATGGAAGGCATGTTCCGCCAACTGGGCATCTACTCGTCGGTCGGCCAGCTCTACGAGCCAGTCGATAAAGAACAAGTGATGTTCTATCGCGAAGACAAGAAAGGCCAGATCCTCGAAGAAGGCATCAACGAAGCGGGCGCCATGTCCTCCTTCATCGCTGCCGGTACTTCGTATTCCAGCCACAACCAGCCGATGATTCCGTTCTACATCTTCTACTCGATGTTCGGTTTCCAGCGTATCGGCGACCTGGCCTGGGCCGCTGGCGACAGCCGCACCCGTGGCTTCCTGATTGGCGGCACCGCCGGCCGTACCACACTGAACGGTGAAGGCCTGCAGCACGAAGACGGTCACAGCCACATCCTGGCATCGACCATCCCGAACTGCCGCACCTTCGACCCGACTTACGGTTACGAACTGGCAGTGATCATCCAGGACGGCATGCGCCGGATGTTCGAAGAGCAGCAGGACGTTTTCTACTACCTGACCGTGATGAACGAGTCCTACGCCCAGCCAGCCATGCCGGCCGGTGTGGAAGAAGGCATCGTCAAGGGCATGTACCTGCTCGAAGAAGACACCAAGGAAGCGGCGCACCACGTCCAGTTGCTGGGCTCGG
This sequence comes from Pseudomonas sp. PvP027, assembly GCF_017833005.1. Classification (NCBI taxonomy): domain Bacteria; kingdom Pseudomonadati; phylum Pseudomonadota; class Gammaproteobacteria; order Pseudomonadales; family Pseudomonadaceae; genus Pseudomonas; species Pseudomonas sp. PvP027. Next base: position 2,736,994 of record NZ_JAFIBK010000001.1, read on the forward strand.
GCACCATCCTGCGTGAAGTTCGCGAAGCGGCGAAGATTCTCCGTGACGAGTTCAACATCGGTGCCGACGTCTGGAGCGTCACCAGCTTCAACGAGCTGCGTCGCGACGGTCTGGCTGCAGAGCGCAACAACCGCCTGCACCCTGGCCAGAAGCCGCAGCTGAGCTATGTCGAGGAATGCCTGAACGGTCGCAAGGGTCCGGTCATCGCATCCACGGATTACATGAAGCTGTTCGCTGATCAGATTCGTCAGTGGGTTCCAACCAAGGAATACAAAGTCCTGGGCACCGACGGTTTCGGCCGTAGCGACAGCCGCAAGAAGCTGCGTCACTTCTTTGAAGTCGATCGTCACTTCGTGGTGCTGGCAGCCCTGGAAGCCTTGGCTGATCGTGGCGATATCGAACCTAAAGTCGTGGCTGAAGCCATCGCCAAGTTCGGCATCGATCCTGAAAAACGCAATCCACTGGACTGCTAAGAGTCTGCTTCAAGAGCGCTGATCAGAGCGTAAACAGCCGAGGATGCGGAATTTACTTGCCGTAAATGAGCATCCAAGGCTGTTTCGTTGTAACTGAACCAGCGTATTCGTGAGTGAACAGGTTCTCCTAAGGAGAGACATAGTGAGTGAGTTAATTCGTGTACCCGACATCGGCAACGGTGAAGGCGAAGTCATTGAATTGATGGTCAAGGTCGGTGATCGCATCGAAGCCGACCAGAGCGTTCTGACGCTTGAGTCGGACAAGGCGAGCATGGAAATCCCTGCTCCCAAGGCTGGCGTCATCAAGGCCATGAAGGTCAAGCTGGGCGACCGCCTGAAAGAAGGCGACGAGCTGTTCGAACTGGAAGTGGAAGGCGAAGCGGCTGCGGCCCCGGCACCTGCTGCCGAACCTGCCCCTGCCGCTGCCGAAAAGCCGGCCGAAGCGGCACCTGCACCCGCGGCTGCCGCCGAGCCTGCCCCGGCAGCCAGCGCCAGCGTTCAGGACATCCACGTGCCGGACATCGGTTCGTCGGGCAAGGCCAAGATCATCGAACTGATGGTCAAGGTCGGTGACAGCATCCAGGCCGATCAGTCGCTGATCACCCTGGAATCCGACAAGGCCAGTATGGAGATTCCTTCTCCGGCAGCAGGCGTTGTCGAGAGCATCGAAGTCAAGCTGGACCAGGAAGTCGGTACCGGCGACCTGATCCTGAAACTGAAAGTCGAAGGCGCCGCGCCCGCCGCTGCTCCGGCGCCTGCCGCCAGCGCACCTGCTGCTGCCCCGGCCAAGGCCGAGGCCGCAGCTCCTGCAGCCCCTGCGCCCAAGGCAGAGGCTGCACCTGCTCCAGCGGCTCCGGCAAAAGACGGTGCCAAGGTTCATGCAGGCCCGGCCGTTCGTCAGCTGGCCCGCGAATTCGGCGTCGAGCTGAGCGCGGTCAGCGCCACCGGTCCGCACGGCCGTGTGCTGAAAGAAGACGTTCAGGTTTACGTCAAAACCATGATGCAGAAGGCCAAGGAAGCTCCAGCTGGCGGCGCAAGCGGTGGCTCGGGCATCCCGCCGATTCCGGAAGTCGATTTCAGCCGTTTCGGCGAGATCGAAGAAGTACCGATGACGCGCCTGATGCAACTCGGCGCTTCCGGCCTGCACCGCAGCTGGCTGAACATTCCGCACGTCACGCAATTCGACCAGGCCGACATTACCGACCTGGAAGCTTTCCGTGTCGCGCAGAAAGGCGCTGCCGAGAAGGCTGGCGTCAAGCTGACAGTTCTGCCGCTGCTGCTCAAATCCTGCGCCCACCTGCTCAAGGAGCTGCCGGACTTCAACGCTTCGCTGGCGCCTAGCGGCAAGGCCGTGATCCGCAAGAAGTACGTGCACATCGGCTTTGCCGTGGACACCCCGGACGGCCTGCTGGTCCCGGTCATCCGCGACGTCGATCAGAAGAGCCTGTTGCAACTGGCTGCCGAAGCCGCCGCACTGGCGGAAAAGGCGCGCAACAAGAAACTGACTGCAAACGACATGCAGGGCGCGTGCTTTACCATCTCCAGCCTCGGCCACATTGGCGGCACCGGCTTCACGCCGATCGTCAACGCGCCGGAAGTGGCGATCCTCGGTGTTTCCAAGGCGACCATCCAGCCAGTCTGGGACGGTAAAGCCTTCCAGCCGAAACTGATGCTGCCGCTGTCGCTGTCCTACGATCACCGCGTGATCAACGGCGCAGCTGCTGCCCGCTTCACCAAGCGCTTGAGCGAATTGCTGGCGGACATCCGCACAATCCTGCTGTAAGCCCTGCAGGCCCGTCCCCGGACGGGCCTTGCTGTACACCTTTGCGAGCTGCCACGCTCGAACCTCAACCCCGCCCTCCAGCGGGGATTTTTTTGCCCTGGATATCGCGCCCATGCTCCGCGCTCATTGCTGGATCCTGTGGGAGTGACCGGGGCGGCGATCCGCATTGCTCACGAAGACCATGGTCCAGACGCCCCATCTTCTGGAGCTGTAAGGGCCCCTTCGCGAGCAGGCTCGCTCCCACGACCTTTATCGTCGGTGCCAGGTCTGACTGGCGGGTGATACACTACGCGACATTTTTGTTTTGCAGGTCCACCGTCGTGACTAACACCGCTTTCAATTCCCTGCCTCTGTCCGCTGCCATGCTGGCTAACCTGGAGTCGCTTGGTTATGCCGAAATGACACCGATTCAAGCGCAGAGCCTGCCGGTGATCCTCAAGGGCATGGACCTGATCGCGCAAGCCAAGACCGGCAGCGGCAAGACCGCTGCGTTCGGCATCGGCCTGCTCAACCCGATCAACCCGCGTTTCTTCGGTTGCCAGGCACTGGTCATGTGCCCGACCCGCGAACTGGCGGATCAGGTCGCCAAGGAAATCCGCCGTCTGGCGCGCTCCGAGGACAACATCAAGGTCCTGACCCTGTGTGGCGGCGTGTCCTTTGGCCCGCAGATCGGCTCGCTGGAGCATGGCGCGCACATCATCGTCGGCACGCCGGGTCGCATACAGCAGCATTTGCGCAAGGGCTCGCTGGTCCTGGACGGCCTGAACACGCTGATTCTCGATGAAGCCGACCGCATGCTGGACATGGGTTTCTACGACGCCATCGCCGACATCATCGAGCAGACCCCGCAGCGCCGTCAGACCCTGCTGTTCTCCGCGACCTACCCGGTTGGCATCAAGCAGTTGTCGTCGAAGTTCATGCGTGACCCGCAGACAGTCAAGGTCGAGGCACTGCACGCCGACAGCCAGATCGAGCAGATTTTCTACGAGATCTCCCCGGAGCAGCGCCTGGAAGCAGTGGTCAAGGTACTCGGCCATTTCCGTCCTACGTCCTGCGTGGCGTTCTGCTTCACCAAGCAGCAGGTTCAGGAGGTGGTCGATCACCTCACCGCCAAGGGCATGTCTGCGGTCGGTCTGCATGGCGATCTGGAACAGCGTGACCGTGATCAGGTGCTGGCGATGTTCGCCAACCGCAGCACCTCGGTACTGGTCGCCACCGACGTGGCCGCGCGCGGTCTGGATATCGACGCGCTGGACATGGTGATCAACGTCGAGCTGGCGCGTGATTCGGAAATCCACATCCACCGCGTCGGCCGTACCGGTCGTGCAGGTGAGAAGGGTATTGCCGTGAGCCTCGTGGCGCCGTCGGAAAGCCAGCGCGCCCGTGCCATCGAAGAGTTGCAGAAAGCGCCGCTGAACTGGCAGCAATACGACAGACTGAGCATCAAGGAAGGCGGCAAGCTGCTGCCTGCCATGACCACCCTGTGCATCGGTTCGGGCCGCAAGGACAAGCTGCGTCCGGGCGACATTCTCGGCGCACTGACCGGTGAGGCAGGCATTGCTGGCACTCAGGTCGGCAAGATCGCAATTTTCGACTTCCAGGCCTACGTTGCCGTCGAGCGCAGCATGGCCAAACAGGCTCTGGAGCGTTTGAACAACGGCAAGATCAAGGGCAAGTCGCTGCGCGTGCGGATTTTGTAAAGTTTATCGTTGACCCTGATAGTCCCTACACTCCGCGCCAAGCGTCATATACAGGCACCGAAGGGCCCGAAAACGCGGTTTTCAGGCTTGTGCCCACAGTGCGCGGGAGCGAACTTGGTCGCTCCCGCGCACTGTGGCCAGAATCAAGAACAGGCTTGTGTATGGCTTAGCGCGGAGCATGGGAACGATCGTGACCTGAAGATCGAGGAACCACGCTGTGCCCGTTACTGACGTTGTAATCATTGGCGCCGGTGCCGCCGGCCTGATGTGTGCGTTCACCGCTGCCGCTCGCGGGCGCAAGGTGATGTTGATTGATCACGCCAACAAGCCCGGCAAGAAGATCCTGATGTCCGGTGGCGGGCGGTGCAACTTCACCAACATGTACACCGAGCCGGCCAACTTCCTGTCGCAGAACCCGCACTTCTGCAAATCGGCCCTGGCCCGCTACACCCAATGGGATTTCATCGCGATGGTCGCCAAACATGGCGTGCCTTATCACGAGAAGAAGCTCGGCCAGCTTTTTTGCGACAACAAGTCCAGCGACATTCTGGAAATGCTTCTGGAAGAGTGCCGACAAGCCGGTGTCAGCCTGCACATGGACACCGCTGTGCAGCAGATCGAAAAGACCGACGCCGGCTACAGCCTGCAGACCACACTGGGCACCCTGAACTGCCAGTCGCTGGTGATTGCCACGGGCGGGCTGTCGATTCCGACCCTGGGCGCGACCGGCTTTGGCTATCAGGTCGGCAAGCAGTTCGGCCACACGCTGCTGCCGACCCGCGCCGGGCTGGTGCCGTTCACCATCACCGATCAGCTCAAGGAGCTGTGCACCGAGCTGTCAGGCACCTCGGTGGATTGCCTGGTGAGCTGCAACGACACCAGCTTCCGCGAGAACATCCTGTTCACCCATCGCGGCCTCAGTGGCCCGGCGATCCTGCAGGTTTCCTCGTTCTGGCAGCCCGGTGACACGGTGGAAATCAACTTGCTGCCCGATCATGACGTACCCGCCTGGCTCAACCAACAGCAGGCAGAGCGCCCCAACAGTGAACTGAAAACCCTGCTGGGCGAGGTTTTCACCAAGAAGATGGCCAACCTGATCGCCGAACACTGGTTCGTTTCAAAACCGATGAAGCAGTACACCCACGCCGAACTGGCCGAGATCGCCGAAAAGCTGGCGAGCTGGCAGGTGGTCCCGGCGGGCACCGAGGGCTATCGCACTGCCGAAGTGACGCTGGGCGGCATTGATACCCGTGAAGTGTCGTCCAAGACCATGGAATCGCTGAAATCCCCCGGTCTTTATTTCGTGGGTGAAGTACTGGACGTGAGCGGCCATCTGGGCGGCTTCAACTTTCAGTGGGCGTGGGCGTCGGCCTATGCTGCCGCACAATACGTGTGACGTAGTCGCTGATACGCAACATCAAGACACGGCAAACCGGTATAAATTTTGCGAGGCGGATGTACAGCCAGTCATTTGGTCTGTACATATCCTCCTGCACGATCGATCAATTGTGAACAAGGCCGTCAGCTGACCCATGGCATCGAAATCTCTCCGTCATACATTCCGTCGATTGTGGGCGCTGGATAAATTCAGCTATAGCGTTCGAGTCTTTATCGCACTGACCGGCAGCATGGCGCTGTGCTGGTATCAGAACGAAATGGCGTTACTGATCCCGCTGTTTCTGGGGATTATCGCCTGCGCCCTGGCCGAGACCGATGACAGCTGGCAAGGCCGACTCAATGCCCTGGCCGTGACCCTGGTGTGTTTCAGCATCGCCGCCCTGGCTGTCGAATTGCTCTTCCCCTACCCCATTCTGTTTGTCTGTTCACTGGCGCTGGCCAGCTTCTGCCTGACCATGCTGGGCGCGCTGGGTGAACGCTATGGCGCGATTGCCTACGGCACGTTGATCCTTTCGGTCTACACCATGATCGGCGTCGATCAGCGTGGCGGTGAAGTACTGGACTTCTGGCATGAACCGATGCTGCTGGTGGCGGGCGCTGCCTGGTACGGCCTGCTGTCGGTGCTGTGGCAGATGCTGTTTTCCAACCAGCCGGTGCAACAGGCGCTGGCGCGGCTGTTTCGTGAGCTGGGCCAGTACCTGAAACTCAAGTCGACCCTGTTCGAACCGATTCGCACACTCAACGTGGAGGCTCGTCGTCTGGAACTGGCGCAGCAGAACGGCAAAGTGGTCGCCGCGCTGAACTCCACCAAGGAAATCATCCTGCACCGCGTCGGCAGCGGTCGCCCCGGATCCAAAGTCAGCCGCTACCTGAAGCTGTACTTCATCGCTCAGGACATCCACGAGCGCGCCAGCTCGTCGCATTACCCCTACAACTCACTGGCCGATGCGTTTTTCCACAGCGACGTACTGTTCCGCTGTCAGCGCCTGCTGCGTCAACAGGGGGTTGCCTGTCAGGCGCTGTCGGAATCCATCCAGCTGCGTCAGCCGTTCGTGTATGACCCAAGCTTCGCCGAAGCCATGGAAGATTTGCACGCGTCCCTCGAGCATCTGCGCATCCAGAGCAACCCTGCGTGGCGTGGCCTGCTGCGTTCGCTACGCGCGCTGGCCGCCAACCTCGGTACCCTGGACCGTCTGATCAGCGATGCCAGCAACCCGGACGCCGTGGCCGACGCCACCGACAGCAGCCTGCTGGACCGCTCGCCGCGCAACCTCAAGGATGTCTGGACACGCCTGCGCCTGCAGATGACCCCGACCTCGCTGCTGTTTCGTCACGCCCTGCGCCTGCCGCTGGCGTTGACCATCGGCTACGCAACGGTGCACCTGATTCACCCGTCACAGGGCTACTGGATCATCCTGACCACGGTGTTCGTCTGCCAGCCCAGCTACGGCGCCACCCGGCTCAAGCTCGGCCAGCGGATCATCGGCACCGCGATTGGCCTGACGGTCGGCTGGGTGCTGTTCGATCTGGTTACCAGCCCGATTCTGCAATCGATGTGCGCGGTGCTGGCCGGTGTAGTGTTCTTCGTCAATCGGACCACGCGCTACACCCTGTCGACCGCCGCCATCACAGTGATGGTGCTGTTCTGTTTCAACCAGGTGGGCGACGGTTACGGCCTGTTCCTGCCCCGGCTGTTCGATACGTTGCTGGGCAGCCTTATCGCCGGTCTCGCAGTATTCCTGTTTCTGCCCGACTGGCAGGGGCGGCGCCTGAACAAGGTGCTGGCCAATACCCTGACCTGCAACAGCATCTACCTGCGGCAGATCATGCAACAGTACGCCAAGGGCAAGAGTGACGACCTCGCCTACCGACTGGCGCGGCGCAACGCCCACAACGCCGACGCCGCACTGTCGACCACGCTGGCGAACATGCTTATGGAGCCCGGCCACTTCCGCAAGGAGGCCGACGTCGGCTTCCGCTTTCTGGTGCTGTCACACACGCTGCTCAGCTACCTCTCAGGCCTCGGCGCGCACCGTGATACGCAGTTGCCGAGTGATGTCCGCGAACACCTGATCGATAACGTCGGTGCCACACTGGCCGCCAGCATCGACGAAATCGCCGCAGGGCTTGCCGAGAAGAAACCGGTTGCGGTACAGAGCGATGCCGAGGAAGGGCTGGCCGCGCAACTTGAGCAACTGCCCGAAGACATGGATGAAAGTCAGCGGCTGGTGCAAGCCCAACTGGCACTGATCTGCCGCCAACTGGCACCGCTGCGCACCCTCGCCGCGCACTTGATCAAAGCTCCGGAGGCGCCTGCAACCCATGCAGTCTGAGCAATTCATCGTAGGTACCGTCCGCTTTCATGGCGGCAATTTCGCGATCGAAGTCAGCGACGATCTTTTCGTGGTGGGGATTTTTCAGGCTGACCAGAATATGCAGGCTGTTCTCGCTCAACGAACCCGGTAGAAACTCGACCCGGTCACGAACCTCGTCCGGTTCCATCGCCAGGTTGTAGCGGGCTACATATTCGTCTTCCAGGGTCAGGTCGACACGCTCGGCGGCAAGCATGCGTATGGCAGTGGAGAAGTTTTGCACAGGGACTTTCTGCAACAGGGTGTCGCTGTCAAATGCAGGCGAATAAGCGTAACCGCGCACCACCGCGATCATGTACTTGTGCAACTGCTCATGGGTCAGCGTGCCAATGGTCGACTCCCTGCGTTTGATGAGGCGCACCCGATTGAGCAGGTATTCCGCAGAAAACTGGCCAATTTTCGTACGATCCTCGCTGAACCAGGCATTGATCAGCACATCATGACGCCCTTGGCTCAAGCCCAGCATCGCGCGTGCCCAAGGCACTTGCTCATACAGCGTGGTGTACCCGGCACGGCGCAGCGCGGTATTGACGATATCGGTTGCCAGCCCGCCGTTGAGCAGCAGCGCGTCGGTAAAGGGTGGCCAGGGGTCGGCGACCAGACGCAGCTTCTCCGCCGCATTGGCGTGCGCCATCAGCAGAACGACCAGCAACCCCACCGCTCGAAGCAACTGCGACATGCTCAGGTTCCTGAAAGGGGCGGCGTGCCCGATTTAATCCTATCGGCAGTAAAGCGCTCGTCCGTGAGAGCGCCTGCCGTTTTTAATTGAAGACCTGAAGCAGGCAGTAGACAAGCCGGGCAGGCAACATGCTCACCCAACGCAACATTCACATCGTTGACGGCGTTTATTGGGAATGTCGCCGGATACGTTTAGACTTCGCTTCTGGTTTCCCTGCGAGTCTGCGACATGTCTATCAAATGGATCTGCAAACATCACACCGAGCTGAGCATCGAGCAACTCTATGCCGTGCTGCAACTGCGTGCCGAGGTGTTTGTGGTCGAGCAGCAATGCGTGTATCTGGACGTCGACGGACAGGACCTGACGGGCGACACCTGCCACCTGATGGCCTGGCAGGAAGACAAGCTGGTCGCCTACCTGCGTCTGCTTGACCCCATTCAGCAAGGCGGCGACGTGACCATCGGCCGGGTGGTGACAGCGCCTTCGATTCGCAGCAGGGGCATCGGCCATGAACTGATGGAACAGGCTCTGGAAAACGCCGAACGCAAATGGCCCGACCAACCCATCTATCTATCGGCACAGGCGCACCTGCAGGGCTATTACAGCCGCTACGGCTTCAATCCAGTGGGCGAGGTCTACCTGGAAGACGACATCCCGCATATCGGCATGCGTCGCGATCTGGACTGAACCCCGCTCAGGGATACTTCAGCACGGCCTTGATGCGCGGCAGATTGTCGGCAATCCAATTCTTGTCAACGGCGCCCCAGTCACGGATCCGGTAGCTGCCGGCGTGATTGCGGCCGCCTTCGAGCTGCTCGAAGTCACACACAATGTCCAGATCGGCCAGCGCACTGATCGTGTCCTGAGCGGTACGACGAGGCATGCCGGTTGCCGCCATCAGCTCAGGGACACTGCTGGCGATCTGTGAATCGATCAGATACGCCACGTACAGGCGGCGATAGAAACTGCTTTTGGTCTTGCTGACCTGCATCGTCGAATCCTTTTTCAGTGCCTGGCTCAGCATGGCGCTCATGCGGCCTGCAGATCGCGGTACGTCAGGTACACGCGCAAATCGAATTCCAGCTGGTGATAACCGGGCAACATGTGCTCGCACAACTGGTAGAACGCCTTGTTGTGGTCTGACTCACGAAAGTGCGCCAGCTCGTGCACGACGATCATTTTCAGAAACTCAGGCGGCGCTTCCTTGAACAGCGCGGCCACACGAATCTCGTTACTGGCCTTGAGCTTGCCGCCCTGTACTCTGGATATCTTGGTGTGCAGACCCAGCGCGCGATGCGTCAGGTCGAGACGATTATCGAAAAGAACCTTCTTGATGGCTGGCGCGTTGCGCAGGTGATCCTGCTTGAGCGCCAGCGCATAGGCGTACAGGGCCTTGTCGCTCTGGATCTGATGCCGCGCGGGGTAGCGCTGCTGCAGATAATCCGCCAGGCGACCCTCGGCAATCAGTTGCTGCACCTGATCCTGCAGCGCCTGCGGATAGGCCTGCAGGTATTTGAGCGGAGCATGGCGGGATGCAGTCATGGGGCCTTTGCATGAGATCGAAAGACGTCATTCTACAACAATCTGTTCTGCCTCAAGCCCGCCACGTCAAAGTGTCCGGGAAAGCGCAACGCATCTTCCGGCACCATCGGATGAGCGATCAAGAACCCCTGAATGACCTGACAGCCGTTGTCGGCCAGCCATTGATATTGCTCGGCCGTCTCGACGCCTTCGGCAATCACCAGCATATCGAGGTTGCGGCTCAGGTCGATAATACTGCTGGCCATCGCCGCCTCGCGCTTTGATCCGACGATGTTGGCCACGAAACGCCTGTCCAGCTTCAAGGTGTCGAGTTGAAGATTGCGCAGGTGCGACAGCGAGCATTCGCCCGTGCCAAAGTCATCGAGCGCAATGCGCACGCCGACGTCATGCAACAACTTCAGCTGTTTATGGCTGTGCGAAAGGTTGTTCACCAGCGCGGTTTCGGTGATTTCCACCTCGATCTGCCCCGGCTTCAGTTCGAAGCGATCCATCGCGCGTTTCAATTCCGAGGCCAGATTGGGCAGACAGAATTGTGTGGGACTGACGCAGACACTCAGCACCGTGTCGGGCGCAAAGATCCGGCTCCACGCCTGACGCTGCTCGGCGCCCTGATCAAAGATCCAGCTGCCGAGCCGGTTGATCAGCCTGGTCTCCTCCAGCAGCGGAATGAACAGCGCCGGCGGGACCTCTCCGACTGCAGGATGCTGCCAGCGCAGCAAGGCCTCAAACCCACGCAAGCGACCATCCGCCACATGGATCTGAGGCTGGTACACCACCGAAAAATCCTTGCCGTCGATGGCCGTGCGTACGCTTTCCTCAAGCATCAGTCGCGAGCGGGCGCGCCCGTTCATGTTCTGATCATAGAACCGGTATTGCTGCCGCCCCGCACGCTTGGCCTCGTACATGGCGATATCTGCCGCGCGCAGCAAACCGTCCAGATTCGAGCCGCAGTCCGGAAAAGTCGCAATGCCGACACTGGCACCCAGGGTGATATCGACACCGTCGACCTGGCGTCTGCCGGACACCCGCTCGATGAGCTTTTCGGCGATCTTGGCCGCCTGCTCAGGGTAATCCAGCCCGTCGATCACCACCGTGAACTCGTCGCCGCCGATGCGCGCCAGCACATCATAGGGGCGCATGCTGTCCTTGAACTGCTCGGCGACCCAGAGCAATACCTGATCACCCGCTTCATGGCCCAGCGCGTCGTTGATCTGCTTGAAACCATCCAGGTCCATGAACAGCACGACCAGATACTTATCAGCCCGCTCGTTGCGCAACAGCATGCTTTCAACCGCCTGATAAAGCCCCCGGCGATTGAGCAGACCTGTCAAGGCATCGGTAACGGCCTGTTTTTCAAGTTGCTGATAAAGATCACGGACCACCGACATATCGAGAACCGTCAACACCATCGCTTTCTGTTCAGCAGGCAGCGCCGCGCAGGACAGCGCAACCGGCAGCTGCGTGCCTTGCGCGGTACGCAGAATGGCGTCATGCGCCCGATAGGTATCGGCCTTGCGATAGTGCTGGTAGAAACCCGAATCCAGCCAGCTGCCCACCTTCGGTTCGATGATGTAGTCCAGCACCTGGGTGCCGCGAAGGTGATCGACGGTGGTGCTCAGTAACTGACAGATGGCCGGGTTGGCGAAGCTGATGGTACCTGTTTCATCAACGACCAGAATGCCTTCGGCGACATTTGCCAACACCGACGCGTTGAACGCACGAGCCGATTCCAGCTCCAGCGAAAGCTGTTGCAGCGCGCGGCGATTGCGCTGTTGCTCAAGCAGGGTCTGTACCTTGGGCTTGAGCACATTCGGGTCGAAGGGCTTGAACAGATAATCCGTCGCACCATTCGCATAGCCCTTCTGTACCGCGTCCTGGGTCTGCTCATTGGCGGTGAGAAAGATAATCGGCGTAAGGCGGGTGCGCTGACTGCCGCGCATCAGTCGCGCGACCTCGAAACCGTCCATGCCCGGCATTTGCACATCCAGCAAAACCAGGTCGACTTCCTGCTCGAGAAGTACCGTCAATGCTTCGATTCCGGAACTTGCCGTCACGATGTGCCAGTCCGTTCTTTGCAGAACAGCGCACATCGTCACCAGATTTTCCGGGTAATCGTCTACAACAAGTAAAACTGAAGAGCCATCATCTGGCTGGGTTGGCACGCGTTCCATGCTGCTTCTCTGTGTGGGCATGACGCCTGAGACTCAGGACGACCGTCATACTTTGGAATAACTCTAGCCTCGTCTTGCCAAAAGCAGAAGCAAGGCGCCTCTTCCCTACTGTCAAAGTTCGATCTAGCCGACTAACGGTCATTCTCTACACCCCTTGCAGGCTCTGCCCTGCAGAAGAAGTGACAGCACTTTGACGCCATCCGTTCGACATTTTTTTATTAACAAATTGTCCTACAAGCCGTATAAAAGTCGGCTGAAGTCTCGCGCCAGAGGCTTTTTCTATGAGCGATACAAAGACATTTACGGACGGAGACATAATGGTAGATCTTGGATCGTGGAATCTCAGCATCCCGGTGGGGTCACCCCCCAAGACCATCGAAACCGCTCAGTTAGTAAAAGGCTATGACGGTAAATATTTCAAATCAAAAACCGACTCCATTGTGTTCTGGTCGCCCGTTACCGGCAGTAAAACCGAGAACGCAAAATATTCCCGTAGCGAACTTCGCGAAACGTGGGCCGATGGTTCGCTGCACAATTGGGTATATCCGGATGCCGACAACTATCTGAATGCCAAACTGGAAGTCGACCAGGTGCCCTCCACAGGCAAGGTTGTCATCGGACAAATACACGCCTACGAGAGCACAGAGCCGCTTCTGAAAGTCGAGTTTCAATACAAGGAAGACACCAAGACCGGCGATATCGTTGCAAAAGTCCGCAACCGCTATGACGATGACGAAAGCAAGGTTTACACCATCGCAGAAGGGGTGAAGCTGAATGAGACATTCAATTACGTCATTCACCTGAGCAAGGGCGGAAAACTGTCCGTCAGCGCCAAGGATAAGGACTGGAGCACGCGCATCAGCGAGACCTGGCGGGACAAGCCCCTGTACTTCAAGGCGGGGGTGTATACCCAGGACAATACTGGCTACACCTCGGAAGGCGGCAAGGCGACGTTCTACAACCTGGACATCGATCACAACCAGAGCTGATTGACACGCTGCTCCCTGCCCATACACAAAACGGCCCGCACTTCACCAGGAAGAACGGGCCGTTTGTGTTTCAGTCAGACCTCTCAGCGGTTGGCTTTGAAATCCTGCTCGGCTGCCAGGAAACGCGTCTGCATGGACGCAGAAGCAGGCTTGCCGATCAGGCTGAATACCACGATGGCGATGCTGGCAAGGATGAAGCCCGGGATGATTTCATACAGTCCCATCGTACTGAACTGTTTCCAGAGCACCACGGTCGCCGCCCCGACAATCACCCCGGCCAGAGCGCCGTTGCGGGTCATGCCCTTCCACAGCACCGAAATCAGCACTACAGGGCCAAAGGCTGCACCGAAACCGGCCCAGGCGTAACTCACCAGGCCCAGCACGCGGTTTTCAGGATTGGCCGCCAGCAGAATGGCGATGATCGCGATCAGCAATACCATTGCTCGACCGACCCAGACCAGTTCGACCTGCGAAGCGCCTTTGCGCAGGTAAGCCTTGTAGAAGTCCTCGGTCAACGCACTGGAGCACACCAGCAACTGGCAGCTCAGCGTACTCATGACCGCAGCCAGAATGGCCGACAGCAACACGCCTGCAACCCAGGGATTGAACAGCAGCTTGGCCAGCTCGATGAATACCCGTTCCGGGTTTTCAGTCACCGGCCCGGCAACCTCCGGGTGCGCCGAGAAATAGGCGATGCCGAAGAAACCCACCGCCACGGTGCCGCCCAGGCAAAGGATCATCCAGGCCATGGAAATGCGTCGGGCGCTGGCAATCGACTTGACCGAATCGGCTGCCATGAAGCGCGCCAGGATATGTGGCTGACCGAAATAACCCAGGCCCCAGCCAAGCAGGGAAATGATGCCGATGAAAGTCGTGTTCTTGAACATGTCGAAGCTGGTCGGATCTTTCGCTTCAATCGCCAGGAAGGTGGTATCGACGCCGCCTGTTGCCAGTAGAACGATGATCGGCGTAAGGATCAGCGCGAAGATCATCAGCGTGGCCTGCACGGTGTCTGTCCAGCTCACCGCCAGGAAACCACCGACGAAGGTGTAGGCAATGGTCGCCGCAGCACCGGCCCACAGGGCAGTTTCGTAGGACATGCCGAAGGTGCTTTCAAACAGACGCGCCCCCGCAACGATGCCCGACGCGCAATAGATGGTGAAGAACACCAGAATCACGATGGCCGAGATGATGCGCAGCAGGCCACTGTTGTCTTCGAAACGGCTGCTGAAGTAATCCGGCAGGGTCAGTGCGTCGCCGTTGTGCTCTGTCTGCACACGCAGACGGCCGGCCACGAACAGCCAGTTCAGGTAGGCGCCGATGATAAGACCGATGGCGATCCAGCTCTCCGACAGGCCGGACATATAGATGGCACCGGGCAAACCCATCAACAGCCAGCCGCTCATGTCAGAGGCACCTGCTGAAAGAGCGGTGACCACGCTGCCGAGGCTGCGTCCGCCAAGAATGTAGTCCGAAAGGTTATTGGTAGAGCGATAGGCCATCAGGCCGATCAATACCATTGCCGCTATATAGATCACGAACGTGATCAAGGTAGGGTTGCTGACACTCATGAGTTCTGCCTTGGCATTATTTTTATGTTGGCACCCGATGCCAAAGGGAATAGCGACCGATATCCGGCCCATCCCTGCTTTTGCACCCGACACCGCGTTGACTGATCGCTCCGCAAGGATCGGCAATCAATGACTGGCGGTTGCACCGCGGGAACGAATCCTATTAAACAAAGCAAACAAGGTGCAACCCATTTCATCGCGCAAGTTGCACCTGTTACAAAAAACCCGGCGCACGTGCATTTACGCGCCATTTTAGGGCGCTTTCAGTTCAATTTACAAAAAAACGCGCACCAGCATTGAGCGCAGCGCCATTTTATCAACCACTCGCCGGGAACCTCATGAAATATTCTCCAAATCGGGTTGCACCCGGTTGCACCCTACCCCGTCGCGACGCTAATCTGCGCCAAAGCCGATGCCACCTCCGCGTGGCTATAAAGAGGACAACACATGGCCACCACCACTCTGGGCGTCAAACTTGACGACCCGACCCGCGAGCGTTTGAAAGCCGCAGCCCACTCCATCGACCGCACCCCGCACTGGTTGATCAAGCAGGCGATTTTCAATTACCTGGAAAAGCTCGAGAGTGGTGCAACCCTGTTGGAGCTCAACGGCGTTGCCGGCAAGGACAACGAAGACCGCGGCGAGCTGGTGGAAGATGCAGGACTGCAATGCTTTCTGGATTTTGCCGAGAGCATTCAACCGCAGTCCGTATTACGTGCAGCCATCACTTCGGCCTACCGTCGCCCCGAGCAGGAAGTGGTGCCGATGCTGTTGGAGCAGGCCCGCCTGAGCGCACCTGTTGCCGAAGCCACCAACAAGATGGCCGCGTCGATTGCGGAGAAACTGCGTAACCAGAAAAGTGCTGGCGGTCGCGCGGGCATCGTTCAAGGCCTGTTGCAGGAGTTTTCACTGTCCTCTCAGGAGGGCGTCGCGCTGATGTGCCTGGCCGAAGCACTGCTGCGTATTCCGGACAAGGGCACCCGCGATGCCCTGATTCGCGACAAGATCAGCAACGGCAACTGGCAGCCGCACCTGGGCAACAGCCCGTCGCTGTTCGTCAACGCCGCCACCTGGGGTTTGCTACTTACCGGCAGGCTGGTTGCCACTCACAATGAGGCGGGCCTTACGTCCTCGCTGAGCCGCATCATCGGTAAAAGCGGCGAACCGATGATCCGCAAGGGCGTCGACATGGCCATGCGCCTGATGGGCGAGCAGTTCGTCACTGGCGAAACCATCGGCGAAGCTCTGGCCAATGCCAGTCGCTTCGAAGCCAAGGGCTTCCGTTACTCCTACGATATGCTGGGTGAAGCGGCACTCACCGAACATGATGCGCAGAAGTACCTGGCGTCTTACGAGCAGGCTATTCACTCCATCGGCAAGGCCTCCCACGGTCGCGGCATCTACGAAGGTCCGGGGATTTCCATCAAGCTCTCGGCACTGCACCCACGCTACAGCCGCGCCCAGTATGAGCGGGTGATGGATGAACTGTACCCGCGCCTGCTGTCGCTGACCCTGCTCGCCAAGCAATACGACATCGGCCTGAACATCGACGCCGAAGAAGCCGATCGCCTGGAGCTGTCGCTGGATCTGCTCGAACGCTTGTGTTTCGAACCGCAGCTCACCGGCTGGAACGGCATCGGTTTCGTGATCCAGGCTTATCAGAAGCGCTGCCCTTATGTAATCGATTACGTGATCGACCTGGCGCGCCGCAGCCGTCATCGTCTGATGATCCGTCTGGTCAAGGGCGCGTACTGGGACAGTGAGATCAAGCGCGCCCAGGTCGAAGGCCTGGAAGGCTATCCGGTGTACACACGCAAGGTGTACACCGACGTGTCGTACATCGCCTGCGCCCGCAAGTTGCTGGCAGCACCGGAAGTCATCTATCCACAATTCGCCACGCACAATGCCCACACCCTGGCGGCGATCTACCAGATCGCCGGGCAGAACTATTACCCCGGCCAGTACGAGTTCCAGTGCCTGCATGGCATGGGTGAGCCGTTGTATGAGCAGGTCGTGGGCAAAGTCGCCGACGGCAAACTGAATCGTCCTTGCCGCGTGTACGCCCCGGTCGGCACTCATGAAACGCTGCTGGCCTATCTGGTGCGGCGCCTGCTGGAAAACGGCGCCAACACCTCGTTCGTCAACCGGATTGCCGACCATTCGATCTCCATTCAGGAACTGGTGGCCGATCCGGTCAGCCAGATCGAACGCATGGCGACACAGGAAGGCGGTTTCGGCCTGCCGCACCCGCGCATTCCGCTGCCGCGTGATCTGTACGGAACCGAACGCGCCAACTCCAGCGGCATCGACATGGCCAACGAGCATCGTCTGGCTTCGCTGTCTTCAGCCCTGCTGGCGACCGCGCACAACGACTGGAAAGCTGCCCCGATGCTGGGCTGCCCCTCGAGTGTAGGCACGCTGAGTGCTGCCTTGAATCCATCGGACCTGCGTGACGTGGTCGGTCATGTGCAGGAAGCCTCTCTGCAAGACGTCGATAACGCCATCCAGCGCGCCTTGAGCGCCGGTCCGATCTGGCAGGCCACTCCGCCTGTCGAACGCGCGGCGATTCTGGAGCGTGCCGCTGACTTGATGGAGGCTGAAATCCAGCCATTGATGGGCCTGCTGGTCCGTGAAGCGGGCAAAACCTTCGCCAACGCCATCGCCGAAGTGCGCGAGGCCGTGGACTTCCTGCGCTACTACGCCGTGCAGGCGCGCAACGACTTCACCAACGACGGTCACCGTCCGTTGGGCCCGGTGGTCTGCATCAGCCCGTGGAACTTCCCGCTGGCGATTTTCAGTGGTCAGGTGGCAGCTGCATTGGCGGCAGGCAACCCGGTGCTGGCCAAACCTGCCGAGCAGACACCACTGATCGCCGCACAGGCCGTGCGCCTGCTGCTTGAAGCGGGCATCCCGGAAGGCGTGGTGCAATTGCTGCCCGGACGCGGCGAAACCGTAGGTGCCGGACTAGTCGGCGACGAACGTGTCAAAGGCGTCATGTTTACCGGCTCGACCGAGGTCGCCCGCCTGCTGCAACGCAATGTAGCGGGTCGCCTGGACTCACAGGGTCGCCCCATTCCGCTGATCGCCGAAACCGGTGGCCAGAACGCGATGATTGTCGACTCGTCGGCACTGACCGAACAGGTGGTGATCGACGTAGTGTCTTCGGCATTCGACAGCGCCGGTCAACGTTGCTCGGCACTGCGCGTGCTGTGCCTGCAGGAAGACTCTGCCGACCGCGTCATCGAAATGCTCAAGGGCGCGATGGCCGAGAGCCGCCTCGGCAATCCGGAACGCCTGTCCGTGGACATCGGCCCGGTGATCGACGCAGAGGCCAAGGCGGGCATCGAAAACCACATCCAGGCCATGCGCGACAAGGGCCGCACGGTCTATCAGGTGGCCATCGCCGACAGCGCCGAACTCAAGCGTGGCACTTATGTGATGCCAACCTTGATCGAACTGGAAAGCTTCGATGAGCTGCAACGCGAAATCTTCGGTCCGGTACTGCACGTGGTGCGTTACAAGCGCAAGGAGCTTGGCCTGCTGATCGACCAGATCAATGCGTCCGGTTATGGCCTGACTCTGGGCGTGCATACCCGCATCGACGAGACGATCGCCAAGGTCATCGACAACGTCCATGCCGGCAACGTCTACGTCAACCGCAACATCGTCGGCGCAGTGGTGGGCGTACAGCCATTCGGCGGCGAAGGCCTGTCCGGCACCGGCCCCAAAGCCGGTGGCCCGCTTTACCTGTATCGCCTGCTGTCGACGCGCCCGCAGGATGCCATCGAGAAATCGTTCGTCCGCAGCGACGCGCTGTCTGCACCGGATACGCGCCTGCGTGAAGTGCTGGGCAAGCCGCTGCAGTCACTGAAGGCCTGGGCTGCCAGCCACCAGCAAACTGATCTGGACACCCTGTGCAGCCAATACGCCGAGCAATCGCAAAGCGGCATCACCCGCCAGTTGGCGGGCCCGACGGGCGAGCGCAACAGCTACGCGATCCTGCCGCGTGAACATGTACTTTGCCTGGCTGACGACGAGAACGATCTGCTGATTCAACTGGCGGCGGTCCTGGCGGTGGGCGGCTCTGCGGTGTGGCCGGAAACCGACATCAGCAAACCGCTCCGGGCCCGTCTGCCAAATGACGTGCAGGCACGTATCAAACTGATACCTGACTGGACCAAGAACGAAGTCGCCATCGACGCCGTCCTGCACCACGGCGACTCCGATCAGCTACGCGCCATCTGCCAGCAGATCGCACAACGCAGCGGTGCCATCGTCGGCGTCAACGGCCTGTCCCACGGCGAAACCAACGTGCCACTGGAACGTCTGGTGATCGAGCGGGCTTTGAGCGTCAATACTGCAGCGGCGGGTGGTAATGCGAGCCTGATGACGATCGGCTGATGCCATGCGGTAACAGCTGACGCAGAGCGTCACGAAAGGCATTCCCACGCTGGAGCGTGCGGAACGGGAGGTGTCGAAGGACACCGACCGTCCCCATGCTCTGACATGACTATCGTGCCAATGCTCCGCGTTGGCACGCAGTTCTGACCACTCTCGATACCCCCTGCACACGCTTGACCATCACCCGAATCAATCTTGCTACCCTCCCCCCTCAACCCGACCTAGACTTGAGCCATTCCAAGAACAGGTACGCCATCATGTCCGAGTCGCTGCTCAGTTCCCGAAATCTGGCTTTCGAGCTGTATGAAGTGCTGGACGCCGAAGGTCTGACACGTCGCGAGCGCTTTGCCGAGCATTCGCGGGAAACCTTTGATGCGGCGCTGGGGACGGCGCGCGCCATTGCGGAAAAACACTTCGCACCGCACAACCGCAAGGCAGACGAAAACGAACCGCGCTATGAAAATGGCGAAGCGATCCTGATACCAGAGGTCAAGCCCGCGATAGACGCGTTTCTCGAGGCAGGCTTTCTCAATGCATCACGCGATTTCGACGCAGGCGGCATGCAGTTGCCCACGCTGCTGTCGCAAGCCTGTTTTGCCCACTTTCAGGCTGCCAATGTCGGCACCACGTCGTATCCGTTTCTGACGATGGGCGCCGCCAACCTGATCGAGAGTTTTGCCGACGACGAGCAGAAGCAGCGTTTTCTGCAACCCATGCTCGAAGGACGCTTCTTCGGCACCATGGCGCTGACCGAGCCGCACGCCGGCTCGTCGCTGTCAGATATCCGTACGCGCGCCGAGCCGGCAGGCGACGGCACTTATCGACTGCGTGGCAACAAGATATTCATTTCCTGCGGCGATCACTCGCTGTCGGAAAACATCGTGCACATGGTCCTGGCAAAACTGCCGGATGCGCCAGGCGGGGTCAAAGGCATCTCGCTGTTCATCGTGCCCAAGTTTCTGGTCAACGATGACGGCAGCCTCGGCACGCGCAACGATGTGCTGCTGGCTGGCCTGTTTCACAAGATGGGCTGGAAAGGCACTACTTCCACTGCGCTGAATTTCGGCGATAACGGTGAGTGTGTCGGCTATCTGGTGGGCAAACCTCACCATGGCTTGAATTACATGTTCCAGATGATGAACGAAGCGCGTATCGGCGTCGGGCTTGGTGCGGCGATGCTGGGTTATTCCGGCTACCTTTATTCACTGGAGTACGCCCGCGAGCGGCCGCAAGGACGCTTGCCGGACAGCAAAAGCCCGGACAGCAAACCGGTATCCATCATTGAACATGCTGATGTGCGGCGCATGCTGCTGACCCAGAAAGCTTACGTGGAAGGCGCGTTTGACCTGTGCCTGTACGCCTCGCGACTGTTCGATGACACGCAGACCGGCGAAACCGAAGACGATCGCAAGCACGCACACGAACTGCTGGACCTGCTGACCCCGGTGGTCAAGTCCTGGCCGTCGGAGTTCTGCCTGAAGGCCAACGAACTGGCGATCCAGGTCCTGGGCGGCCACGGTTACACGCGCGAATACCCGGTCGAGCAGTATTACCGGGATAACCGCCTCAATCCGATTCATGAAGGCACTCACGGCATCCAGTCACTGGATCTGCTGGGCCGCAAGCTGGCCCAGAATGGCGGCACCGGTCTCAAGCAACTGCTGCGCCTGATCTCGGCGACCTGCGAACGCGCCCAGGCCCATCCATCACTCGACGAATTGCGTCAGCCCCTGCAGCAACTGGTCGCACGCGTGCAGGCGGTCACCCTCGGGCTGCTGACCGATCTGGCCCAGGGCAGAATCACCAGCACGCTGGCCAACTCGGCGCTGTACCTCAAGGCATTCGGCCACGCGGCAGTCGGTTGGCGATGGCTCGAACAGGCGATCCGCGCAGAAGAAGGTTTGAGCCGCGGCAATCAGGCCGACAACGACTTTTACCGCGGCAAGCTGCAGGCAGCCCGATACTTCCTGACGTGGGAAGTACCGGGCTGCCATCATGAACTGGCGATTCTGGAGAGCCGCGATGAAACCTGCCTGTCGATGCGCGGTGAGTGGTTTTAAGCAGACAGGACGCAGGTTCGGCATACGGTCAATCAGTGAAAGCCGAACAGGTCAGCCAATGGCTCCTGCGGGAAAAACAGGTCGACCAGTGGCTTGGCATCATTACCCAGTTTGAGTGCGTACTGCTCTCGGCTGAAGGGCTCGCCCGTGCGCATGTCGTAAAGCGCCCGTCCCGGATGAGGGCGATCGACCTCCTGCATCTGGATTTTCATGATGCGGTAAAACTCGCCGCTCACCTCTTCGATGCTATCGATCTGAAAGTAGCAGCCGGGCAAAAAGATCGATTCGGCCTCCTCGGGGGAGGCTGAAAACGGCGCAACCGGGGTGGCCCTCAGGTATCGCCCCTTGGGCAAAACGAAGACCACCGACGTGTCATCGAAGGTTACCGGCCCCTGCATGGCGTTAATCGGCGCGCCGGCCCGACTGCTGGCGAAGGCGCTGACCACATAGGGGTTTTCGCTGAACGAGGTGACATCGGTATTGACCAGCACATCACCGACCTTGATCTGCCCGCTGCGGAACACGGCCCCCGAAGTCCCTCGATCACCGCTGCCGCCTCGGTACAACTCGACATCATTGTTGTACCCCACCACATGAATGTCCTCGGCCAGTCGTTCGATGAGTCGCACCTGATTGGCCCTTTCGCTCTCGCCCGTGCGCAGGAACCGATTGAATTCAGCGTCATCCTGGGTATAGAGCATGATATTTCTGCCGTAATAGTCGTCCTCACCAAGCTTGAAGACCCGATGTTTGCCATGCCAAGGGTCTTTGTACACCTCGTCGCCGTCAGGTGATGAGTCCGACACAGGGACATTTTCAGGGTCTGGCTGCCAAATGCTCATGACGTCTTTCTGGCGGGCCAAGGCCGCTTCGGCATAGTGCTGCTCACTGAACAGATCCGTTTGCAGATACCTGTCCCAAAAGGCCGAGTGCACTGTCAAATAAGGCTTGCCCGTCGCGGCGGATGCACTGCTGGACGGCACCGGCACATCCATCGGGGCACCGCCCTGCAGACCCGGCGAGTCAAGTAACGCCCACTCCCCGCTGACACTCAGGCGCACCGGCTTGCTGCCCACGAATGCAAACGGGTTGTCCGGGTTGACGATAAACCAGCATTGCTGCGGCTCATTGAACATCACGCGATAGGGCAATTGCGCAAGCTTGATCCAGGTTTCGCCATTGCCCAGCGTGTAGATGCCGCGAAACCTGCCCTCCGCGGCTGAAGGCGTAAAGCTGTCGAGCAGCAGGTTGCCTTCCATATTGTCCAGCGCATGGGCCGGCGCGCTGCTGCCTTCCAGTACCTCGCTGGAGATCGGCAGCCCTTCGATTGCGGCCACCGACACAGGCTGGGGGGCGGCACGCAGGGACATCAACAGCGGCAGGTTGAAGAGCAGATAAATAATGTTGTTGATCGCGCCCAACACACCCGCCTTGCGCTGCACCGCAGTCTTGCCATTGACCGCCTGATCGATGTTCAAACCGGTATTGGCGACGCTTGCGCCGACCAGCGTCAAGGCGATCGGCCAACCCAACGGCGCAAGCCCGCCAAACACTTGCAGGAACGCGCCCAGGTAGCCGATCCACATCTGCTTGCGCATATCCGCATTGGAGGTCAACAGTTCACGCGCCTCGGCGGTCATTCCCTGACGGGCGAAGTCTCGCAGACACACGAAGGGATCACCGGCAATAGGTGCCTGCGCCAGGTTGACGAGTCGAACGTCGGCACGCCAATCGTGCGCGAGCAACTGGCTCACCGCGCGAAAGAATCGCTCACCGTCCTTTGTCCGTGACGCCTCACCATGCAGAAACTGGCGCGTTATCGCCTTGTCTGCGTGCTCGCCCATAAACCGGGCCTTGAGCCAGCGGTACACCTCGCGCTCGCTATAGAACACCATGAACGGCTGTTCGGCATCGGGCCAGTAGATTATCTCGCGGCCAGTGGCAGTGACGATACGCAGCATGTCATGAGCCTTGATGCCATCGATATCCAGCGTGTGTACCGTGACACCGGGAGTTGCAGGAGGCGTGCCCTGCAACGTCTTCAGTGTAGGGGGCTGCAAGGGGTCGGTGGTGACGACGCACGTAACATGCTTGAAATCGACGGCTGAAAGCTGGCCCTTGCGCAGACAGTGACTGGCTGCAACCAGATAGTGTGCCTTGGCCAGGGTGCAGAAGTTCTCGCTGTGCAGGCTCCAGAATCGCTCCATACGGCGGGTGTACAGCGTGCTGAAATCAAGCGTCCACATGTCTTTGAGCACGTCCTGAGGCAGCATGGGCACCTCATTGCGCTCGTCGAAAACCCCATGATCCGGGCCATCGGTATAGAAGCCGCCGTACAGGGAAAGCTCATCGCTGGCTTCCTGATCGTGGGCGCTGAAGTGCCGCATGAGCAGCTCGATCAAGGTCATCGACTGCACCGGCGTTCCGGAATGCTGCCAGCCGGTAAACGTGCGCGGACTGCTGCTGGCACTGCTGAAACGATGCCAATACACCCGCTCCGGAGCGAACACGCGCTGTGTGTGCTGAAGAATGATCCTGCTGGCGGCGGTGTGTGCCAGGTCGTAAAGATCGGGATAATCGAGAACGAACTGCTGCGCACGTTCGCGCAGCAGTTTCTGGTCAGATTCAGGTGTTTGCAGAGAACTCGGTGGCATGACGTCTTCCTGTATGAGAGAAGTCATGCACGTAATCATTCATCGGAGCGTTCATGGCGCTAACTATCTATACCGCCACGAACTTGTGAATACAGGTGGCGGCTCAGCCAACGAGCCACTGCAAATACTGCAAACACTGAATGCCTTACCAACCATTCTCGGAGCCCGGGGAAATCTTCGCCCTGCTCTTGAATGGAAAATAAAAGTCCACGGCCTCGTTAAGGTGATCGATGTACAACACGGACAAGACCTCGTCGACCGGCAAATAGGAACGCTCCAGCAGATCGAAATAATCTGGCCGCAGCATTCTCAAGACGTCTGACATGAGCTTGGGACCGGTCAGGTCCGAAATGCGCGTCATGTATGGCGTCATTCGCTCCTTGGAAGCGCTTCGCGAGGCTTCGCTGCTGTGGTCGATAAAGGGTCTGCGTGTACTGAAAAACGCCTTGTTGGTCTGTTTTTCATTCTGGAAACGCGTGTTTATTTCCTTCAGGATCCTCTTCAGGACCGGATTATCCGGATGGCTGGCGAAATGGCTGTTACCCGGCCCGGTGTAGCTCAATTGCTGCGCATCCAGACGCCTTCCCAGCAATACATCATTGGGCCCTGCTTTCAATGGCGTGCCTGCGAAAGGGACATTGATGGTGTCATCGCAATCCAGATAAATGCCGCCGTATTCGTTGATCAGCCGATAGCGCAGAATGTCCGACGCCGCCGCATAATTACGATTATCCGAGTGCATGAAATAGTTGAAGGCTTCGCCGTTTTCACCACTCAGGAACGTGGGAAAGAACGCTTCTTCCTTGAGCCTGGAAATCTGCATCTGTGGATGGGCACTGAAGTAATCCAGCAACTGCTGATGCGCCGTCGGGTGGTTGATATCGATATGCAGCTCGAAGCGCAAGTCCGGGCTGGTGCGCATGTTGTCCAGCATCTTTTCCAGCAGGTTATCGCCCGGCATGCGTTCGCCCAGCCATATGTGGTGAACCACACGGCTGATGGGCTCGGCATCTGCAGGCAACCTGGGCACGCGAGGAAAAGAATAGATTTCGAAGCGCCGACTCTGTGGCAGGTTGGCCTCTACTTTCCTGAATGCATCTTCCGCCCCGCCGTTCCAGACTCCGTTGCGGTCCAGCCAGACAAGGCCATTTGAAGACGGGTCAGTTCGCCAGCACGGAATGTCCGCATCGTAATAGACGTTCTTCCTGCCCCCTCCGATCTGAATGAAGTACTTCTCTACGACCGTCCCTTTTGCCTCGCTCAGTACTTCCTCGACCATGATCTGATCCAGTGGCAACTCGATCTGCACCTTGGGGCCCCAGCGCTGCACCTCGATGGCTGGCTCTTCAGGCATGACCGCCACGACGGCGCTTTCTGCCTCGCTGACAGGCGGCAATCGCGAGCCGTCAAAGCTCTCCCCGCCGCGCAAACCGAGCTTGAGGTCCAGATCCCAATAGCCGGTGTCGATAGTCTTCACGTAAGGCCCCCAGACACGCGGATCAGAATCAGAGCGAATCCGGTACTGCTTTTCCTGTGGCACCCACTCGACCCGAAACGCCTGGTCATGCAGTTCGATGTAACTTTTGCCTTGCAGCGGATAAATGCCCGCCACTTCTCCCGACGCCAGTCCCGGCAGATCCTGAGTCACTTCGAGCGCGCGCAGCAGGCGGCGCATTTTGGCATCGAGCGAACGCAAGGCCGGCGGCTCTTCCCTGAACACAGGAATCGGCTCGACCTCTACAGCAGGGTCGATCGAGGGGGTTGGGACGGAGACTTCATAACCGTCTCCCGTCTTGTCAATCAGCCCGGTTTCGGCGCCAGCCTCGACCGCAGCGCCCTCCTCGGCAAGAATCGGCAACGCGTTCAATACCCCGAATGCAATCCGCCCAAGCCCCGCCTGACGCTCGTCCAGCGTACGGCCATTGACTGCCGCGTCGACGCCCAGCCCGACCAGTGCAAGGGACAGCCCCGCGATGACCGGAATCAGTTCGGGAAAGACGATGGCAACACCGCCCAGAACAGACACACACTCGCTCAAGCCACTGCTGGCTTCCTCTTTCCAGTAGTCGCCATGGCTACGTATTTTTTGCAGCGCGTCAGCTTCAGATTTCGCCTTGACCCGATCCTTGAAGTGCGAGAACGGCCAGGGCTGCAGCGGCTCGCCGAACCGCACCAGTTTGCGCGGGTTCCACGCACCGGTCGCGGCGTCCAGCAGTTTCGGGTAGACAGCGAAGCCTCTGAGGGCGGTGGCAACACCACTGTAGAAAAAGCCATCGACGTCATCCGTGGCATTGAAATGCCCCTCTAAGGACCGGCGTTTGCCCGGATCCTTGCACATCAGCGCGACCCAGTCCTTGAGTGCGTCGGCGCTGGCGAATGCGTGAATCGGTGACGAATTGCCAGGGATGTAGAGCAGCACGGTCGGCGAATCGGCACTGCGTATGACCATGATGTCGGCGGCGCTGTAGCCATGCACCTGCAACTCGGAAATCGTCACGCGAGTGGAAATCGGCGCGGCGACAAAAGCGTCGAAACTCAGCTGTTTCCAACCCTGATCGGCAGGCAGCCCGAGCGCCTCCAGCACCATGTCCTTGTGCTCGGCCTTGAGCGTGTTTTCCTCGGCTTGCAGCCAGGCCGCCCTGAACAGACCGGCCTTGAGCATCAGGTTGTAGTCTTCTGCGTGCGCCTGCCAGAACTGTTTCAGGTAGGCGAGATAGCCGGCTTGCAGGTTGTGGTCCCAGATGTACTGCTTGAACGCCTCGGCAGTCAGGCTGAGTTGCGTCGTCGAATCGTAGTGCTGCGGATCGGTTTTCCGGTACACCGCCTCATAAGCGACGCAGTCATAGGACGGCAATTTTTCATCCACAACCTGACAGTCGAGACCGTCCTGATGATGTGGCTGCAAATGCCCGAGGTGATCAAACCAGTCGCCATTGCCCTTTTGCTGCCAGTTACGCAGCAGAGCCTCGGTCAGCGTCATCGAATGAGCGACATTGGCGCGGTGAGGAGCGGGATGGAGCTTCGGGTCTTCGATATACAGAGTGGCGATCAGGGTGTCGTCCGGATCGATCTCGACGCCCCATCTTGACTGGCATTGCTGTGCGATATCCCGCGCAGCAAGAGCGGCAGGTGACTGCAGGCTGATCGGGTTGAGCCGGAAGTAATCGCTGACCGAATAGTCTTCGTCTACCCGCGCCCAGAACTCTGCGTCAGAGTCATCATCGCCAGCCCTGTCGTCATCGCCAAAGTCGTACTGTGCTGCAAATTCATCGTCCATGATGAAAAACCTTCTTGGTGGTTGGAGCCCCGACAGTAGGGAGCAAGGAGGCCTGGTCTGCGGTATATAACTCTGTGTCAGCCGCTGGATTGCAACCAATCGTGAGCCCGGGAGCGCCGGTCTGGGTCAATCACTCGAAATTGCTCTTTGACAGCCAAGCAATTCAACAGGTTAAATCCCTTGGCACGCGGACTGCATGGTCAGCTTTCGCCCTTCCTGCTTCAATTCAGTTTTCTACGGAGTACCGCCCTTGGACGCCACCACCATCAACAGCCTGTTCCTGATCGGCGCGTTGCTGGTAGCCGCAAGCATCCTGGTCAGTTCTCTTTCGTCACGCCTCGGCATTCCGATCCTGGTCATCATCCTTGCAGTGGGCATGGTGGCAGGCGTCGATGGCGGCGGGATTATCTTTGACAACTATGCGACCGCCTACCTGGTGGGCAACCTTGCACTGGCGGTGATCCTGCTCGACGGCGGGCTGCGAACGCGGGTAGCCAGTTTCCGGGTTGCGCTGTGGCCGGCCTTGTCGCTGGCGACGGTAGGCGTGCTGATCACCACCGTACTGACCGGGATGATGGCTGCGTGGCTATTCAATCTCAGCGTCATCCAGGGCCTGCTGATCGGCGCGATCGTCGGCTCCACGGACGCCGCGGCGGTGTTCTCCCTGTTGGGCGGCAAAGGTTTGAACGAGCGCGTTACCGCCAGCCTCGAGATCGAGTCGGGTAGCAACGATCCCATGGCGGTGTTCCTGACCGTCACCCTGATCGGCATGCTCGCCAGCGGGCAGACCGGGCTGCACTGGGGACTGCTGGGGCACCTGATCCAGGAATTCGGTATCGGTAGCTTCATCGGCCTGGGCGGCGGCTGGATTCTGCTGCAACTGGTCAATCGCATCAATCTGGCGGCCGGCCTCTACCCGATTCTGGTGATTGCTGGCGGTCTGGCGATCTTCGCCCTGACCAACGCCATCCACGGCAGCGGTTTTCTCGCGGTCTACCTGTGCGGCCTGGTGCTCGGCAACCGGCCGATTCGCAGCCGCCATGGCATCCTGCATATGCTCGACGGCATGGCCTGGCTCGCGCAGATCGGCATGTTTCTGGTGCTGGGCCTGCTGGTCACACCGCACGATCTGCTGCCGATTGCGATACCCGCACTGGGTCTGGCGCTGTGGATGATTCTGGTGGCACGCCCGCTGTCGGTGATGG
This sequence comes from Pseudomonas sp. PvP027, assembly GCF_017833005.1. Classification (NCBI taxonomy): domain Bacteria; kingdom Pseudomonadati; phylum Pseudomonadota; class Gammaproteobacteria; order Pseudomonadales; family Pseudomonadaceae; genus Pseudomonas; species Pseudomonas sp. PvP027. The sequence continues at coordinate 2,765,269 of NZ_JAFIBK010000001.1, forward strand.
TCGGCCTGCTGCCGTTCAAGGCCTTCCATGACCGCGAAAAAGCCTTTATCGCCTGGGTCGGCCTGCGTGGCGCGGTGCCGATCATCCTCGCGGTGTTCCCGCTGATGGCCGGCCTGCCCAATGCGCAGCTGTATTTCAACCTGGCGTTCTTTATCGTGCTGGTTTCGCTGTTGCTGCAAGGCACCAGCCTGCCGTGGATGGCCAAACTGCTGAAGGTGACGGTTCCGCCTGATCCCGCGCCGATTTCCCGGGCCGCGCTGGAGGTACACGTCACCAGCGAGTGGGAGTTGTTCGTCTACCGACTGGGCGCCGAAAAATGGTGCATCGGCGCGGCGCTGCGTGAACTGAAGATGCCGGAAGGCACGCGTATCGCAGCATTGTTCCGCGGCCAGCAACTGCTCCACCCGTCCGGCAGTACGACCCTGGAAGTGGGTGATCTGCTGTGCGTGATCGGCCACGAACACGACCTCCCGGCGCTGGGAAAATTGTTCAGCCAGGCGCCGCAGCGCGGGCTGGACCTGCGTTTCTTCGGCGACTTCGTGCTCGAAGGCGACGCAAGGCTGGGTGAAGTGGCGGCCCTGTATGGCCTGAAACTCGACGGCATCGACCCTGGAATGCCGCTCAGCCAGTTCATCGTGCAGAAGAACCGTGGCGAGCCGGTGGTCGGCGACCAGGTTGAATGGAATGGAACTATTTGGACAGTTGCCGTCATGGACGGGAACAAGATCCAGAAAGTGGGCGTCAAATTCCCCGAAGGAACCCGCCCGGGCCCCGGACTGTTCCTTTAAACTGCCAACCCACACGTACCATCATGCGACCGGTGTCTATGTTTTCCCTGCGTTCCTTTTGTGCTGCCGCACTGTTTGCGCTCTGCCTGTCTTCCTTCCCGGCGCTCGCCGCCGATCCGCCCAGCAGCGACGCTGTTCAGCAAAGCCTCGACAAGATTGCCGACCGCAAGCTGCCTGACGCCGAGCAAAAGGCGCTGCAACAGGTCCTCGAACAGACACTGGCTTTTCTGGCCAGCAAGAAGGACAGCGAACAGAAGCTCGAAGCGCTCAAACAGCAGCTCGCCCAGGCGCCCAAACAGACATCGGAAAACCAGCGTGAACTGGCTCGCCTGAAAGAAAGCAAAGTGGTGCCCGTGGCCCAGCGCTATGGCGGTCTCGACGTGCCGCAGCTGGAGCAACTGCTCAGTCAGCGCAGCACCCAGCAAAGTGATCTGCAGAGCGAACTCAACGACGCCAACAGCCTGGCCATTACCGCGCAGACCCGGCCGGAACGTGCGCAGACCGAAATCAGCGCCAACCAGACGCGCATCCAGCAGATCAACGTCATCCTCAAGAATGGCAAGGACAACGGCAAGACCCTGAGCGCCGACCAGCGCAACCTGCTCAATGCAGAGCTGGCCTCGATCAACGCCCTCAACCTGCTGCGCCGCCAGGAACTGGCCGGCAACAGCCAGTTGCAGGACCTGGGCAACAGCCAGCATGACTTGCTGACCGAGAAGGTCGCGCGCCAGGAGCAGGAAATTCAGGACCTGCAGACCCTGATCAACGACAAGCGTCGCGCCCAGTCGCAAAAAACGGTCGCCGACCTGTCCCTGGAAGCGCAGAAGTCCGGCGGCAGCAGCCTGCTGGCGACCGAAAGCGCCGCCAACCTCAAGCTGTCTGACTACCTGTTGCGCGGCACCGATCGCCTCAACGAGCTGACCCAGCAGAACCTCAAGACCAAGCAGCAACTGGATAACCTGACCCAGACCGATCAAGCCCTCAGCGAGCAGATCAACGTGCTGAGCGGCAGCCTGCTGCTGTCCAAGATCCTCTACAAGCAAAAGCAGGCGTTGCCGCACCTGGAGCTGGACAAGGGGCTGGCCGACGAAATCGCCAACATCCGCCTGTATCAGTTCGACATCAACCAGCAACGCGAACAGATGAGCACGCCGACCGCATACGTCGAAAAGCTGCTCGCCACCCAGCCACCTGAAAACGTCACCCCGCAATTGCGCCGGACGCTGCTGGACCTGGCCATCACCCGCAGTGACTTGCTGGAGCGCCTCAATCGCGAGCTGAGCGCGTTGCTCAACGAGTCCATCACCCTGCAACTGAACCAGAAGCAGCTGACCAGTACTGCTCAGGGGCTGCGCTCCACACTCGACGAGCAGATGTTCTGGATCCCCAGCAACAAGCCGCTGGACGTGGAATGGTTTCAGAATATCTGGCCGCGTCTGCAAAAGCAGGTCGCCACCCTGCCGTGGACGTCCAGCCTCAGCGAACTGTCAGACGGCCTGACTCAGCGGCCGTTGCTGTTCCTGCCCTTGCTGCTGTTGATCGGCATACTGACCTGGAGACGCAAGGCGCTGTACCAGAAGCTCAATCGCCTGCACGCCGACATCGGTCACTTCAAACGTGACAGCCAATGGAAGACACCGCTGGCGCTGCTGATCAACGTGCTGCTGGCCATGCCCGTCGCACTGGGTCTGGCCCTGTGCGGCTACGCGCTGCAGATCGACGCCCGAGGGCAAAACGCCAACCTGGGCGAGGCATTGCTGCAGATCGCCCTCGCCTGGCTGGTGTTCTACACCGCCTATCGGGTCCTGGCCCCGCAAGGCGTCGCGCAACTGCACTTCCGCTGGGAGACGGCACAGGTCGAGTTCCTGCGTGGCTGGGTGCGGCGCCTGGGGCTGGTAGTCCTGGCCCTGGTGGCGGTAGTGGCCGTCGCTGAACACCAGCCTGCCGCACTGGCCGACGACGTGCTGGGGATCGGCGTGGTGCTGACCTGCTACGCACTGATGACCTGGCTGCTCGCTCGTCTACTGATCTCAAGCCCCACGCATCACAATGCCTCACTGTTCCGCAAAACCGTCGGCGTGGTGTTCACGGCATTGCCCGTCGCGCTCTTCCTCGCGGTCTGCTTTGGCTATTACTACACCGCGCTCAAGCTCAGCGACCGTCTGATCGACACCCTGTACCTGATGATGATCTGGCTGATGGTCGAGGCAACCTTCGTCCGCGGCCTGAGCGTCGCCGCCCGGCGCCTGGCCTATCAGCGCGCGCTGGCCAAACGTCAGGCAGCCAGAGAAAACGGCGACAGCGACATTCCGGTCGAAGAACCCAAGCTGGACATCGAACAGGTCAACCAGCAGTCGCTGCGCCTGATCCGTCTGGCCCTGCTGGCCGGATTCGTCGGCGCTCTGTACCTGGTGTGGGCCGAGCTGATCACGGTGTTCGCCTACCTGGACAACATCATCCTTTACGAATACACCAGCGGCACCGGTGCCAACATGAGCATGGTGCCGATCAGCCTGAGCGACTTCCTCGGTGCGGGGGTGATCATCGTCATTACCTTCGTGCTCGCGGGCAACCTGCCCGGCCTGCTGGAAGTGCTGGTGCTGTCACGCATGAACCTCGCGCAAGGCAGTGCCTATGCGACGACCACACTGCTGTCGTACACCATCGCCGGTGTCGGCTTCGTCACCACGCTGTCGACGCTGGGCGTGAGCTGGGACAAATTGCAGTGGCTGGTCGCGGCGCTGTCGGTGGGTCTGGGCTTCGGCATGCAGGAAATCTTCGCCAACTTCATTTCCGGCATCATGATCCTCTTCGAACGTCCGGTGCGGATCGGCGACACCATCACCATCGGCGCCCTGTCGGGGACGGTCAGCAAGATCCGCATCCGTGCCACGACCATCACCGACTTCGACCGCAAGGACATCATCGTCCCGAACAAGACCTTCATCACCGGCCAGCTCATCAACTGGTCGCTGACCGATACCGTTACCCGCGTAACCCTCAAGCTGGGCGTGGATTACGGCTCGGACCTGGACCTGGTGCGCTCCCTGCTGCTGCAAGCTGCCCGGGAAAACCCTCGGGTGCTCAAGGAGCCAGAGCCGATCGTCTACTTCCTGAACTTCGGCGAAAGCACCCTCGACCACGAACTGCGCATGCACGTACGCGATCTGGGCGACCGCAACCCGGTGCTCGACGAGATCAACCGCTTCATCAATCGCGAGTTCAAGAAGCAGCACATCAACATCTCGTTCCGCCAGATGGAGATCTACCTCAAGAACACCCAGGGTCTGGAATACAAACTGGTGCCTGCAGAGCCCGGTGACAAGGGCAATGCGCCGACCGGAAAAACCACCCTGCAGCCAGTGAACACCACCGTGACCCCGGCGACCAAGGATGCGCCCGAGCCGCCTGAGTTGCGGCTGGATTGAGAAGACTGACGGCGTACGTCGACCGGGCTGTCACCCGGTCGACGCACACTAGCGAATAACTCAGGCCTCAACCCGCCCAATCACCACCTTCGCTTCCAGATACCCACCAGGCTCCTGGCTGATCTGCACGGTTCCGGCACACGGTGCCAGTATCGATGTTTCCATCTTCATCGCCTCCATGATCGCGATCACCTGACCCTTCTCTACCGTCGCACCGTCTTCAACCGCCCAGGCATGCAGATTGCCCGCTACCGGGGTCAGGACTGCGTGCGGGTCCGGGGCATCGGTGACTGGCTGGCTGGCGTCAGCCGGTGCGGCAGCGTTCAGGCTCATGCCAGCCAGCAGCGCAGCAGGCAGGCCCAGTTCGTGGCGTTTGCCGTCGATTTCAACGAAGGTACGCAGCACGCCGGGGTCGACCGGTTCTGCGTTGCGCGGAGCGATGGTGACGTGCTCGGCGAAGTCGGTTTCGATCCAGCGGGTGTGGACGGCGAAGGTATTGGCCGCAGTGAAGTCGTCATGGGCCATGACCGCCCGATGGAACGGCAGCACGGTGGCCACGCCTTCCACCTTGAACTCGGCCAGCGCACGGCGGGCGCGGCTGATGGCCTGTTCGCGGGTTGCGCCGGTGACGATCAGCTTGGCGATCATCGAGTCGAAGTTCGGTGAGACCCGTGAGCCTTCCGTCACGCCGGTGTCCAGGCGCACGCCCGGGCCGGATGGCGGCTGGAAGACAGTGATAGACCCCGGCGTCGGCAGAAAGCCGTTGCCCGCGTCTTCGGCGTTGATGCGGAATTCAAAGCTGTGGCCGCGCGGCACAGGCGTGCCGTCGAACGACAGCGGCAGGCCGTCGGCGACGCGAAGTTGTTCGATGACCAGGTCCACGCCGCTGGTTTCTTCCGTCACCGGGTGTTCGACCTGCAAGCGCGTGTTGACCTCCAGAAACGACAAGGTGCCATCGCCGCTGAGCAGGAACTCCACCGTACCGGCACCGACATAACCCGCTTCGGCGCAGACCGCGCGGGCCGACTCATGAATGCGCTGGCGCAACTCGTCCGTCAGATAAGGGGCCGGCGCTTCCTCGATCAGCTTCTGGTTGCGACGCTGCAACGAGCAGTCACGGGTGCCGACCACAACCACCCGGCCATGACGGTCGGCAATGATCTGGGCCTCAATGTGCCGCGGGCGATCCAGGAAGCGCTCGACGAAGCACTCGCCACGACCGAACGCAGTCACCGCTTCACGCACCGCAGACTCGTACAGCTCGCTGACTTCATCGAGCTTCCAGGCGACTTTCAAGCCGCGACCACCGCCGCCAAACGCGGCCTTGATGGCAATCGGCAAGCCATGTTGCTCGGCAAACGCGACCACTTCAGAGGCATCGCTCACCGGGTCTTCCGTACCGGCCACCAGCGGTGCGCCGACCTTCAGGGCGATACGCCGGGCCTGGACTTTGTCCCCCAGCGCGTCGATGGTCGCAGGATCGGGACCGATCCAGATCAGACCGGCGTCGATCACAGCGCGGGCGAATTCGGCGCGCTCCGAGAGGAAGCCGTAGCCGGGGTGAACCGCATCGGCACCGGCACGAGCGGCAACCGCCAGCAGCTTTTCGATGTTCAGGTAGGTGTCGGTCGGGCGCTCGCCCTGCAGCCCATAGGCTTCATCGGCCTGACGTACGTGCAGCGCGTCGATATCGGCATCGGCGTACACCGCCACCGAGGCGACCCCGTAGTCACGGCAGGCACGGGCAATACGAACGGCAATTTCGCCACGATTGGCAATCAGAACCTTTTTCATCTGTTCTTGGTCTCGTCTGAAGTGGCGGGGCGCACGGGCTCGAAGGCGCTCAGCGGGTTGAAGCGAATGCGGGCATTGACCGGAATCTGCCCGGCCTTGTCCAGGTGGTAGGTGGCGACTGCGCCGATCACCGGGTAACCGCCGGTCAACGGGTGATCGGCCAGGAACAGCACCGGCTGGCCACTGGGCGGCACCTGAATGGCGCCGACCGTGGTGCCCTCGCTGGGCAACTCGCCATCGACGGCACGTTGCAGCGATTGCTCGCCCGCCAGGCGAATACCGATACGGTTGGACTGCGGCGTGACCCGCCAGGTCTGTTGCGCCAGCAGTTGCTGGGCTTCGGCGCTGAACCAGTCACTGCGCGGGCCCATGACCACATCCAGGGTGATGACCTGATCGGCACGCGGCATTTCGAAGGAGGGCTGTTCACTGACCGACACAGCCGATCCACCGGACCTGCGTTGAAAACCAAGTCGATCACCCGCCGCCAGCGGCGCCGGTCCGACCTGGGCCAGCGTGTCGGTGGACAGGCTGCCAAGCACCGGTTCATGAATGAAACCGCCACGAACCGCGAGATAATTGCGCAGGCCGGCGCTGGGCGAGCCGATGCTCACCTGATCGCCGCTCTGCAAGGCCAGCGGTGCATACAACGGTGCCTGCAGCCTTTCTCCTTCGGCGGTCAGCACTTCAACGCTGGCCTGAGCCCCGGTAATCGCCACAACGGTCTGCCCCTGACAAGTGAACGTCAGGCCACCCATGAGAATTTCCAGGCACGCCGTCGCCGGATCGTTACCCACCGCGCGGTTGGCAGCGCGCAAGGCGCCGCGATCCAGCGCACCCGATGCGGAAACTCCCTGCCCCGCCCGGCCGGGGCGGCCCAGGTCCTGAAACAGGGTCTGCAGACCTGGCGTCTCGATCTGCAGATAGTCTTCGCTGACCGTCGTCGCCTGCGGCCGGACAGGTGCGGCAACCTGCACACGGGTCTCCGGGAGCGGTCCGGCATCCTGGAAACGCACGCGGTAGCCGGGCTGGAGCAAGGCGGGCTCGTCGCGGCCCAGATCCCACATGGTTGAGGTGGTCACCCCGATAATCTGCCAGCCGCCGGGGCTGGCCTGTGGATAAATGCCACTGAAACCACCGGCCAGTGCCACGGCGCCAGCCGGAATACGTGTGCGCGGCGTGCTGCGCCGTGGCACCACGAAACCGGCGCCGCCGCTGAGGTAGGCAAAACCGGGCGCAAAGCCGCAGAAGGCAACGTTGTAGTCGCTGCCGGTGTGGCGCTTGATCACTTCCTCGACGCTGATGTCCAGCTCGCGGGCGACATCGGCCAGGTCTTCGCCGTTGTAATGCACAGGTATTTCGATCAGCTTGCCCGCCTCGCGGGCCTTGCCACGAATGTCGCGCGAGGCGATCTGTGTGGCGAGCGCTTCGAAACCGATGGCTGCCGGACGAAAATGCACCAGCAACGTTCGAGCAGCCGGGACGATTTCCTCGACGCCAGCGATGGGCATCTGCTGTAACGATTCGAACAGGGCCAGGGTCTCGTCCAGATTCGACAGTTCAACCAGGAGGGCATCCAGGTTGGCCGGGTAGAAACGCATGAGCCTCTCCTATACGTGGTAGTAGCTGTCCGGAATATCGGTAATGAACATGTGGCCCGGCGCGTGGGAAATCGCAAACGGCACACGGGACGCCATGACCACCGCCTGCGGGGTCACGCCGCAGGCCCAGAACACCGGAATCTCGCCGGGCCTGATCGTCACCGCATCACCAAAATCAGGGGTCGCCAGGTCGTTGATGCCGAGCAGTCCAGGCTCGCCGACATGTACCGGCGCGCCGTGCACACCGGGATAGCGACCGGTGATGCGCGCCGCTTCGGCAACCCGGTCCGCCGCGATCGGGCGCATCGACACCACCATGTTGCCCTGCAGGCGGCCGGCCGGGCGGCAGACCCGGTTGCTGCGGTACATTGGCACATTGCAGCCTTCGCTGATGTGGCGCACATCAATGCCAGCGTGCATCAGGTCGGTTTCGAAGGTGAAGCTGCAGCCGATCAGAAAGCTGACCAGATCAGTGTGCTGCGCCCAGATGTGGCTCACATCACTCAGTTCTTCGGCCAGTTGCCCATCGCGCCAGACCCGGTACAGCGGCAGGTCGGTGCGCAGATCAGCCTGCTCGGCCAACAGTGTGGTGTGGCTGCCGGGCTCGGTCACATCCAGCACCGGGCAGGCTTGCGGGTTGCGCTGCGCGAACAGCAGAAAGTCATACGCCCATTCACGCGGCAGCGTGATCATGTTGCACTGGGTCAGGCCGGGCGCTTCGCCAGCGGTCGGCGCGACGAATCCCTGGCGATAACGGGCACGGGCGGCGCTGGCGGCCTCGCGGGCGTGTTGCAGTGAGTTCATGATCAGCCTCGATTGAATGCGCGGACAGTAACGCCTGCGTCGTGCAAACGGTTTTTCAGGATGCGTGCGATGTTCACCGCTCCCGGGCTGTCGCCATGTACGCAGATAGAATCGGCCTGCAGGCTGATTTCGCGGCCATCTTCAGCCTCGATGACGCCTTCGCGCACCAGGCGCAGCATGCGCTCGGCGATCCGTTCGGCGTCGTGCAGCACGGCACCGGGTCGCGAGCGCGAGACCAGCGTGCCTTCAGCGGTATAGGCGCGGTCGGCGAACGCTTCGGCGACGCAGGAAAGCCCTGCTTCGCGTGCCCAGTCGAGCAACGGCGAGTTGGCCAGGCACACCAGCTTCAGCGCGGGATCAATGCGCAACAGCGCCTGAATGACCGCCGTGGCCTGACGCTGATCACCGGCGATGGTGTTGTACAGCGCGCCATGAGGCTTGACGTAGCTCACGCTTGTCCCGGCGCTGCGGGCCAGACCCTGCAGCGCGCCGATCTGATAAATGACATCGGCGGTCAGCTGGTCGCTCGGGATGTCCATGTTACGGCGGCCGAACCCTACCAGGTCCGGGTAGGCCACATGCGCACCGATGGCAACGCCCCGGGCCGCAGCGGCCTCGAGGGTGCGCAGGATCCCGGCCGGGTCACCGGCATGGAAACCGCAGGCCACGTTGGCGCTGCTGACCACATCGAGAATCGCCTCGTCATCGCCCATGCTCCAGGCGCCGAAGCTTTCACCGAGGTCGCTGTTGAGGTCTATCGCAGGCATTTTTTGTTCTCCGAAATCAGGCTGCATTGATAAAGGCAAAGATGGGACCGACTGATTTGAACGCCATGTACCACGACAGAAGACAAGTCAGCACGCCCAGCACCAATAGCCAGCGCGGGTAGTGGTAGCCGTCCATCATGTCGGACCGGCGCCAGCCGACGTACATGAAAATGCTCAGGCCCAGTGGCAGGATCAAGCCGTTGAAGCCCCCGGCAAAGACCAGCAGCGCGGCCGGTGGTTTGCCCCACATGACGTATACGACCACGGTAATCAGGATAAAGCCGACAGTCGCCAGATTGCGTGCGCGCTCGGTGATGCGTTTGGAAAACACTGTGATGAACGACATCGACGTATAGGACGCGCCGATCACACTGCTGATGCCGGCCGCCCAGAGCACCAGACCGAACATGATCAGGCCGAAGTTGCCAGCGGCAGCGGTGAACGCCTGGGCCGCAGGGTTTGCGCCCTGGCCGGACACGTCGATGACGACGCCGCTGGCGACCACGCCGAGGATCGCCAGAAACAGTATGTAACGAACAACCCCGGTGACCAGAATACCGGTCAGTGCCGCCTTGGACACCACATCGATGTTCTCGACCCCGACGGTGCCGCGATCCAGCAAGCGGTGAGCACCGGCGTAAGTGATATAGCCGCCGACCGTGCCGCCGACAATGGTGGTGATGGCCGCGAAATCGACCATGTCCGGCAGGACTGTCTGACGCAGAGCCTCGCCCAGCGGCGGGTGCGATGCGAAAGCGGCGAACAGAATCAGGCAGACCTTCAGGGTGCCCAGCACCATCATGATGCGGTCCATGGCGATGCCGGCGCGGTGCGACGAGAAGATCGCGATGGCGATCAGCGCGCTCAAGGCGCCACCCCACTTGGGATCAAGACCAGTCAACGCATTCAAGCCCAGGCCTGCACCGGCGATGTTGCCCAGACTGAATACCAGGCCGCCGAAGATGACCAGTACCGCGAGCAGATAACCGCTACCCGGGATCGCCGCGTTGGCCAGATCGGCCGCGCGCATTCTGGTCAGCGTCACGATGCGCCAGACATTCAACTGCACCACGAAGTCGATCAGGATCGAGGCTAGGATGCCGAAGGCAAACGCTGCTCCCAGAGTCGCGGTGAACGTGGCTGTCTGGGTCAGAAAGCCAGGACCGATGGCAGACGTCGCCATCATGAAGATCGCGGCGATCAGAGAGGCGCGGCGCGCCTTGGTGAACTCATTGGCAGTCTGTGTCACGGCGGCATTCCTGAGATGAGAGGTATTCTGCCAGAGCAATGACCATGCCAAGGGTCATTCAGGCGCGCCAAGTTGTAGATACATAAAGATAATATTGTTGAACAATGCTGATTACATGAATCAACCATATGCACCATGTTGTTACGCCGGGACTCACGCGTGCTACCTGATGAAGCATCTGCTGACCTTCGTCCTTGCCAGCCAATGAGCGGTCGTGGAATATCGACCTGGCTTTTCTTTCTCTGGACCCTTTATGAACGACGCTGCTTCTGTCCTCCCGCGCACCCTCGGAGAATCGATCACCACTGAGCTTCGCAGAATGCTGGTCGAGGGCGAGCTGGTACCCGGTCAACGCCTCTCGGAAGCCGCTCTGGCCGAGAGTCTGGATATTTCCCGTAATACCCTGAGAGAAGCCTTCAGAGTGCTGACCCGCGAAGGGCTGCTGACCCATGAGCCCAATCGCGGTGTCACCGTGGCCAAGCCTGATATGGCGTCGATCATCGATATCTATCGCATTCGGCGCTTCATCGAATGCGGGGCGATTGCCCAGGCTTATCCACAGCATCCCGGTGTGCTGCACATGCGCAATGCGGTCGAGGCAGGCGTGCAGGCGCGTGAGGCCAAGGACTGGATTGCCGTGGGCACCGCCAACATGATGTTTCACAAGGCCATCGTCGAGCTGTCCGACAGCCCGCGACTGGTGGCGTTTTATGCGCAGATATCGGCCGAGTTGCGACTGGCCTTCGGCTTGCTCAACAATCCGGAGCTGCTGCATTCGCCCTATCTGGACATGAACGCCGCGGTACTCGGGCGCCTGGACGCGGGCAAGACCGATGAGGCGACGCGCATGCTCGAGGATTATCTGGTGCAATCGGAACGGACGATTCTGGCCGCCTTCGAGCGAAGCCGGAACCGGTAGTCCGGGCGCAGGCCCGATCATCAGAACTACCACCAAGTGACCCGGTCTACGGGTTCTGACCGTTGCAACACGCCCGACGAGCCAGGCAGGCCGCCGCTTCGTTGAAAGCCTGAAATTCCCCTCTGGAGGCGATACGCTTTGAAAGCACTCGACGAACTCACTTTCGACAACCGCTTTGCCCGTCTGGGCGACGCGTTCTCCACTTCCGTGCTGCCTGAGCCCATTGATGCGCCGCAGCTTGTGGTTGCCAGCCAGTCAGCGCTGGCGCTGCTCGACCTGGCCCCCGAACAGGCCGACCTACCGCTGTTCGCGGAAATCTTCAGCGGCCACAAGCTGTGGTCTGAAGCCGAACCACGGGCAATGGTGTATTCCGGGCATCAATTTGGCTCCTACAACCCGCGCCTGGGCGACGGTCGCGGGCTGTTGCTCGGCGAGGTCTACAACGACGCCGGTGAGCACTGGGACCTGCACCTCAAGGGCGCAGGCCGCACGCCGTATTCACGGATGGGTGACGGGCGCGCCGTACTGCGCTCGTCGATCCGCGAGTTTCTGGCCTCCGAAGCCCTGCACGCACTGGGCATCCCCAGCAGCCGTGCGGGGTGCGTGGTCAGCTCCAGCACCCCGGTATGGCGCGAAACCCAGGAACATGCAGCCATGGTGCTGCGTCTGGCGCAGAGTCATGTGCGCTTCGGCAGTCTGGAATACTTCTTCTATACCAAGCAGCCAGAGCAGCTCAAGACCCTCGCCGAACATGTGCTGACGATGCATTACCCGCACTGCCAGGAGCAGCCGGAGCCGTATCTGGCGATGTTCCGGGAAATCGTCGAGCGCAACGCCGAGCTGATTGCCAAGTGGCAGGCCTACGGCTTCTGCCACGGCGTCATGAATACCGACAACATGTCGATTCTGGGCATTACCTTCGATTTCGGACCGTTCGCGTTTCTGGATGATTTCGATGAGCACTTCATCTGCAACCATTCCGATCATGAAGGTCGCTACTCCTTCAGTAATCAGGTGCCTATCGCGCAGTGGAACCTCAGCGCACTGGCACAGGCCCTGACCCCGTTCATCAGCGTGGAAGCGTTGCGCGAGGCCATCGGTTTGTTCCTGCCGCTGTATCAGGCGCACTACCTGGACCTGATGCGCCGCCGACTGGGCCTGACCGTTGCGCATGAGCAGGACGAACAACTGGTCAGTCAGTTACTGAAGCTGATGCAGAGCAGTGGCGTGGATTACACCCTGTTCTTCCGCCGCCTGGGCGATCAGCCCGCTGTCGAGGCGCTGCGCACGTTGCGCGACGACTTCGTCGATATCAAGGGCTTCGATGGCTGGGCAGAAGCGTATCAGGCGCGTATCGGCCTAGAGGACAACGGCACCGGGGAGGAGCGTCAGACCCGCATGCATGCGGTCAATCCGCTGTACATCCTGCGCAACTATCTGGCACAGAACGCCATCGCCGCAGCGGAAAAAGGCGACTACGAAGAAGTCCGCCGCCTGCATCAGGTGCTCTGTACCCCCTTCACCGAACAGCCCGGCATGCAAGGCTATGCCCAACGGCCACCGGACTGGGGCAAGCACCTGGAAATCAGCTGTTCGTCGTGAGGCTGTGATTCCCTATCGTGCCCATGCTGGAGCGTGAGAAGCGATAACCCTGTAACTATCGTGCGGCGCTCCGCGTCGCATGCCGTTCTGGACGCTCCGCGTCCTCTTTACCTATGACAGCCCTGCATCCACCAGCCATTGCTCCAGTCCTTCTAGGTCGGGAATACGGGCTACGGTTTCGCCGATCTGTACGGCGGCCAGTTCCAGCTCGGCCAGCGGTACATCGACGTAGCTCAACTGGCTGTCGACCTTGCACGAGCGCGGGATGCCCTGAGTCAGCAGGGCGATGAACCTGACGTCGTTGCGTCCGCCCAGTGCGTTGAGCACCACGATACGGGCTCGACCACCGACGCGGGTGCGGCCTCCGCAGGCGGCTTCGAAGCTGAGCAGCGGCAAGGTCAGTTCGCGCCAGCTGATCGGCCCCAGATACCACTCGGGGGCGTCCGGCTCTGCGCTGCAATCCTGGTAATCGATCAACTCGGCGACCGCGACGTTGGGCAGCAGCAGATGCCGGTCACTCAATGGCACCAGCAGGCCGGTCAGGCTGGTCAGACGGCTGGTCTGGAACGTACCTTCAGACATGTGCCTGGCTCCAGTAAGCGATGCTCTCCAGCAACACGGTTTCCTGATACGGCTTGCTCAGGTACTCGTTGACGCCCACCGCCATCGCCCGATCGCGATGCTTCTGGCCCGAGCGGGAGGTGATCATGATGATAGGCAGTTCCTTGAGCTGTTCGTCCTGGCGGATCTGGCTGGCCACTTCAAAGCCGTCCATGCGCGGCATTTCGATATCGAGCAACATGATGTCAGGCGTGTGCTCCTGCAACAGGGTCATGGCATCGACACCGTCCTTGGCCGTCAACACATGCATGCCGTGACGTTCCAGCAGACGGCTGGTGACTTTGCGCACCGTCACCGAATCGTCCACCACCATCACCAGCAACGGTCTGGCGTGCTCGGCTTCGTGGTAGGCAGGCGCCAGCCCTCTGAAAGGCAAGCCCTGCAAGGTACGGATCTGCGCCATCAGATCGAGAATCAGCACCACCCGGCCGTCACCCAGAATGGTCGCACCGGAAATGCCCTGCACCCTGGAGAACTGGGTACCCAGGCTCTTGACCACAATCTCGCGCGAGCCTGCCAGCGCATCGACCTGCACCGCCACCCACTGATCCTGCAGATGCACCAGCAACACCGGCAGCGGCTGCAATTGCCCGGCCAGTCTGGGCGGACTGCTGCCCAGCAACTCGCCCAGATAGCGCAACTCGTAACTGCGCCCGCCATATTGATATCGCGGCGGGCTGGTCTGGTAATAGCCGTCCAGCTCATTGGCCATGACGCGCACGATGCCGTCGACGGTATTGAGCGGCACCGCATACTGTTCTTCACCGCACGTGACCATCAGCGCCCGGTTGACCGACACCGAAATCGGCAGTCGAATACGGAAGCGCGTGCCCTGGCCCGGTACCGAGTCGATGACCATCGAACCGCCCAGTTGCTTGACCTCGGCGTGCACCACATCCATGCCCACACCACGGCCGGAAATCTGAGTGATGATCTCGCTGGTGGAAAACCCCGCCTGGAGGATGAACGGCAATACCTCATGGTCGGACAGGTCGGCATCCGGATGGATCATGCCGCGCTTGATAGCCTTGCGGCGTACCGCTGCCAGATCGACGCCCGAGCCGTCATCGCTCAGCTCGATGACCATATCACCGCCTTCGTACATCAGTTCCAGACTGATATGGCCCTGTTCCGGCTTGCCGGCGGCAATGCGCTTTTCGGTGCTTTCAAGCCCGTGATCGACGGCGTTGCGCAGCATGTGCTCCAGCGGCGCGACCATTCGCTCCAGCACGTTGCGGTCCATTTCACCGTCGGCGTTGCCCACTTCGAAATGGACTTTCTTGTGCAGTTCCGAGGCCACCTGGCGCACCACACGACGCAGGCGCGGCACCAATCGCTCGAACGGCACCATGCGCGTACGCATCAGGCCTTCCTGAAGCTGGGTGTTGACCCTGGCCTGTTGCGACAGCAGCGTTTCCGCGTCGCGGGCACGCGCGCCTAGGGTTTCCTTGAGGTCCAGCAGGTCGGACGCCGATTCGAACAGGGCGCGCGACAGCTGCTGCAGCTGGGAATGACGGTCCATTTCCAGCGGGTCGAACTCTTCGTAGCCGAGCCGCTCGGCCTGGACCTGCTCACGGCTGAGAATGCGCCCCTGGGTTTCCATATCCAGACGACGCAATTGGTCGCGCATCCGCTCGATGGTGGTTTCCATCTCTACCAGGGCGATCTGTGAATCAATGATCTGCTGTTCGATACGTCCACGGAAAATGGAGGTTTCGCCGGCCAGGTTGACCAGGTCTTCCAGTTGCTCGGCAGGCACCTTGACCATTTCCGGGCCACTGCGCTCGGCCTCCCCCTCGGCGACCGGGGCCACGGCTACCACCGACTCCGAATGGACCTCCGGGTCCTGCGCAGCCAGCGGTGCGCCCGAAGGCTCATCGGTGGCCAGCCTGCGAATACTCTCAATCAGCAAGGTGGCGTCAGGCAGCGGCTTTTCATTGCGCACGGCATCGAGCATGTCCGCCAACACATCCTGACCGCTCTGCAACAGGCCGATCATCAGCGGCGCGGGCTGCAGACTTCCGGCGGAAAGCCCCTCGTAAAGCGTCTCCAGCTCGTGGGCGAGGTCGCCTATCGGAGCAATTTCCACCATCCGCGCGCCGCCCTTGAGGGTGTGCAGGTCGCGCAGCAGGTTTTCGACTTCCAGCATGTTGTGCGGATCGGCCTGCCAGCGCGCCAATGCCGCGCCGGAGCTTTCCATGATGTCGAAACCTTCCTCGAGGAAGACTTCACGCAGCTCGGTGTCATGTTCGGGAAGATCTTCATTGACGGCAGGCGAGGCCTGCACCTCGGGCCCGGCGCTCTCCAGCGTGCGGCAGCTGCGCAGCGCGTCGATCAAGGCCGAGGGGTCGCTGAGCGCTTCCTGCCGGTACAGTTGCTCCAGCAGAATCGCCAGATGGTCGTGGCTCTTGTGCAGCAGCTCGGCCAGTGTCGGCGAATGGTTGAAGCGCCGGTCGATCAAGCCTTCGTAAAGGTTTTCCAGTTCGTGGGCCAGATCGCCCACCTCGACCACCTCAGCCATCCGCGCACCGCCCTTGAGGGTGTGCAGATCGCGCTGTAACGAGGCCAGCGGTGCAGGGTTTTCCGGATCGGCCAGCCAGCGCTGCAAGGCTTGACCGGCGCTGTCGAGGATATCGACGGCCTCCTCCAGAAATATCTCGACGATTTCGTCGTCCGGACCGGCAACTTCAGTCTCAGCGTGCCCCGCCTCGCTGGCCAGTTGTTCGGTGGCGGCATTGAGCTCGGTCACGCTCAAGGTGCGATGGCCGTCGCTCTTGACCAGTCCGGTCGCCGACGGGTCAAGCGCCTGATCCAGCAACTGGTTCAAGGCACGCACGCATTCGGGACGCGGCTCGACATCCTGGCCGGCAGCCACCTGATCAAGCATGTTGATCAGCGCTTCGTGAGCATTTTCCGCCACATCGAAAAACCGGTCGCTGACCGCCAGACTGCTTTCCTCGACCGCACCGTAGAGGTCGAGCAAGGCTTCGCATAGCTCATCGACCTGCGGCAGGTCAGCCAGATGCGCGCCATGACCGAGGGTGGTCAGCTCATCGAGCAGCGCGCTCAGTTCCTGGCGTTCGCCGGGGTGCTGCCGCCAGCGCTGCAGCAGGTTTTCCGCATCCAGCACGATGTCCATGCCCTCGGCCAGAAAACCGGCGAGCAGCGTGGGGTTACGCTTGATCCGCAGGCCGCTGTCCGACTCGCGCAGCACCACGGTGAGGCGGTCGTTGAGCATCGCCAGGGCAGCCTCGATCAGCTGCGCGGCACCCGGAATATCGGCCAGCGGGGTGCTGTCGAGCTGCTCGAGGCCCTTGTGCAGCAACGGTTCGGCGCTGCGCAGCAGGACGAGCTCCGGTGAACCGATATCAATGAGGTTGGCCTTGTACTCACGCACCAACTGATCGAGCGGGCTGGCCAGTTCGGCAATCGGCAGCACCCCGGCCATGTGTGCGCTGCCCTTGAGTGTATGCAGCGCACGCAGCACCGCGTCGCTGATCGCCGGTGACGCTGATTGTTCGGCGTTGTCGAGGAAGCGACCGAGTGTGTTCAGATGGCCGAGCGCTTCCTGACGGAAAATCTCCAGCAACTGTGGATCGAGCGGTTCGTCGGCAACAGGCCTGCCTGGCGCATGATCATCCGCGGCCGGCAGCGTCGGAGGCTCCAGCCCATTGGCCAACGCATGGGCACGGGCCGCCAACAGGTCGACATCGTCACGCTGACACTGGGCATCTTCGGCGAAGTCGCGGATGACCGACGGCAGCAGCGCCTGCACTTCGCTCATCAGTTGCTGCACTTCGAGGCCCGGCAGCACATCGCCTTCCAGCACCCGGTTGAGCAGGTTTTCCACCGACCAGGCCAGTTCGCTGAGGATCAGCGCACGCACCATCCGGCCGCTGCCCTTGAGGGTATGAAACGCACGACGCACTTCGGTCAACGCCGTGCTGTCCCAATGGCCGTCGCGGCCGAGCGAGGTGAACCAGCGCGGCAGGTACTCGCGCAGCGCGTCGAGCACCTCGTCGGCCTCTTCGAGAAACACATCGCGCAACTCATCGTCCACCGCCTCTTCCCCGGCCGAGGGCGGCAACAGGCTGGTGGGGACGTTACGGGCGGGAGGGTTGACGGCCGAGACCGGGCTGGCGAGGACCTGGGCAATGGTTTGCGTGGGGCTGACCAGCGCCTTGCGGTCATCCAGTTCCAGCAACTCGTCCTGAGTGATGACTTCTTCGAGCAACGGCACTTCGAGGGTGTCCGCAGCAGGCGTATAGCCCAGCCGCGCCAGGCTTTGCTGGGCCATGTCGAGCACTTGGTCGCCCGGCGCCTGATGGTCTTCGAGCATGCGCTCCAAGTAATACTCTATGCCGGTGATGGTGTCGGCCAGGCAATCGAGCTGAACCCAGGCGGGACGGGTTTCGTCCACCAGCAGGTGTTCCTGGATGTATTCGTTGCAGGCGGCCAGCAGACTGGCAGCACGGGCCAGCGGAATCATCGCCAGCGCACCACGAACCTGCACGATCAGCGCGCAGAGCGGATCGAGCCGCTGCCGGTCCCATTCGCCGTCGATGTAATCGAGAATCACGTCCTTGGCCTGCTGCAGCACCGTGCGGGCTTCGCGAATCACCAGTTGATGAATCTGCGTCAGGTCGGTGGTCGGCAGGCGGCTTTCCTCGCGGCTGACCTGTTCGTGACTCCCGGCCATGCCGGCAAGGGTCGATTCGACGTAGAGCAAGGCACCCGCGACATCCATCAGCGCAGCGTCGCTGGGCTCGCGCTGCCCCTGCGCCAGACCGAGGACCACGGAAAGCTGATCGATGATCACCTTGCGCGGCTGGCCGAACCCCAGCACTGCCAGGGTGTCGGCAATCTGCCGCAACGGCGGCAGCAACGCGTTGAGCTCGCTGACATGCTGACGGTCGCCGCGCACGAACACATCGAGCCGCTCCTTGACCCTGACCAGCCCTTCGCACAAGGCCACGATCACCGAGCGCATGGCGTCACGGTCCGGACCGGCCATGCGGGCACGCTCTTCGTTGACCACGTCGTTGCCGGGCAAGGCATCGGCCAGCGCGTACTGGTCCTTGAGGTCGAGCATCTTCGGCGCCAGGCTGTCGGACTTGGCGATGTAGAACAGCAGGCTTTTCAACAGCTCTTCGGGGGCGGGCTGATTGATGCCGGTGACGCCCTGCTCGGCCAGACGCTTGAGTTCCTTGTCGGCGTCCTTCAACAGGCTGCGCAGCGCCGGACTGTTGGTGAAGTTGCCGTTGAGCATGGTTTCGACCAGTGCCGAGGCGATTCGCCAGAGCGCACCGAGCGGCGCGTCTTCGCACAACTGCTCAAGCCGGGCAAACACCTTGGCCATGTAGCCGAGCTGGGTCTGAACGCCCTGCTCACGCATCAGGCCGGCCAGCGCCGCCTGCAGGGTCTGGCGCAGCTTGCGTAGCAGGCTGGATAATTCCGGGGTATTGCGCCGCGCCAGCTCCTGTTCATCAAGCGCCGGCACGACGACCAACTGCGGGGCAAACAGGCTGGTTTCCGAGAGCAGACTTTCGCCCCGCGCACTGCGCAGGTCGTTGAGCAGTGGCAAGACTACCAGCGGCAGGTCCCGGCGCGCAGAATGAATACGCTCCAGGTAAACCGGCAACTGACTCATGGCCTGGATCAACAGTTGCTCGGACTCGACCGGATGGCTGACGCGGTTCTGCTGGACCGCCAGCGCCAGTTGCTCGATTTCCTCGGCCAGCAAAGCGGCGCCATAGAACTCGATCATCTGCAGACTGCCGTGAACTTGATGTACCAGGTTCAGGCACTCGGCCATTGCCGCAGCGTTGGCCGGGTCTTCGATGAACAGGTCCAGCGCCTGCCGGGCCTGGCGCAGTGTTTCGGCGATCTCGCCTTTCAGCCACTCAAGGGCTACATAATCGTGACGATCAGCCATGACGAGTACCGCCTGTTACCCAATCAAGGTTGTTCATGTGCGGTACATCATCCGGCTTTCTTCGATGACGGCAGGGCAAAGCCCGATACCGAACGACGCATTTCGCTGGCCATTTTCGCCAGATTGCCGATGCTTTCGGCGGTAGCCGATGTGCCCGAGGTGGTCTGCGAAGTGGTTTGCTGAATGACAGTCATGATCTGTGAAATCTGCCCGGCAGACTCGGCCTGCTGGTGGGCGGCGTCGGTGATACTTTCGATCAGTTCGGCCAGCACCCTGGACACCCCTTCGATTTCCCCCAGCGCTACCCCGGCGTCCTGCGCCAGACGGGCGCCGCGCACGACTTCACTGGTGGTCTGCTCCATGGAGATAACCGCCTCGTTGGTGTCGTTCTGAATGGCCCGGACCAGCGTTTCGATCTGCTTGGTCGCGGACGACGAACGCTCGGCCAGGCGCTGTACTTCGTCAGCCACCACGGCAAACCCTCGTCCGGCATCACCGGCCATCGACGCCTGAATGGCGGCGTTCAAGGCGAGGATATTGGTCTGGTCGGCAATGTCGTCGATCAGGCTGACGATGTCGCCAATCTCCTGGGATGACTCGCCCAGACGCTTGATGCGCTTGGAGGTGTCCTGGATCTGCTCGCGAATGTTGTCCATGCCATGAATGGTGTTATGCACGACCTCGTTGCCTTTATTGGCAATCGCCACGGAGCGCTCCGCCACGGCCGAGGACTCCGAGGCGTTGGTCGAGACCTGATCGATGGACGCCGCCATGTCGTTGATCGCCGTCGACGCCGCACTGATCTGCAACGCCTGGTGCTCTGAGGCAGCCGACAATTGCATGGCCGTCGCCTGGGTTTCGGTTACCGCAGCCGCCACCTGCTCGGCGGTCAGGTTGATGGTCACCACCAGCTCGCGCAATTGATCGATGGAGTAGTTGATGGAGTCGGCAATCGCTCCGGTGAAGTCCTCGGTCACAGAGGCCGTGACCGTCAGATCGCCGTCGGCGAGGTTCTCGATCTCGTCCAGCAGGCGCATGATCGCTGTCTGGTTGCGTTCGCTCTTCTGCGCGGTTTCGCGCAGCTGGCGATTGGTCTCGCGCACCATGACCAGCCCGATGAGGATGATCGACGCCAGTGCCAGCAAGCCCAGCACATAGCCGCCGACGGTGTTCATGGTACGGCGCTTGGCGAGGTTTTCCAGGCTGTTGGCGAGTACCGAGGTTTCATCCAGCAGGGTCTGTGAGGTGTTGAAGATATTGCCCGACGCCTCGCGCACCTGATACAGCTCGGGCGAGGTTTCGAGAATCTCGTCCACCGAGCCTGAGACGAATTCGAACAGTTCGGCGATCTCCGCCAGCCGCGCGCGCGCATCGCGGTCCTCGACCTGAGATATGCGCAGCGTGGCGTTGCCCTCCAGCATGCCGTTGAGCACACGACCGAACTGGCTGGCATCGCGGCCAAAGGCGTCGGCGGCCTGCACAGCCGTTTCATCGCCGGCCAGCACGGTGTTGACCGAACCGAGAATCCGTTCTGCGAGCAGCGCCTGGCGTTGCGCAACCACTACCTGCGCAGCAGGGGCCCGGCTTTGCAGAAGGTTCTCGACGACTTTTTCGTATTCGGCCTGCAATTGCGGAATGGTTTCGGCCAGCGTCGCCGCCACCTGATGCAGCGACAGGACGGTCTGTTCGCTGGCCAGAATCACGTCGGTGCTCTTGCGCAGCCCTTCCCAGTCACGTTGCACAGTGCGCAACTCGTCGCGTATCAGGTCGGGAGCTGCAGGCAGGCCGGTGGCCGGGTCGCCTTTTCTCAGGTAGCCCCAGCGCACGTCGAAATCGTTGCGCGCATCCGCCAGCAGTTTGAACGCCTGGGTTTTGCCGGCAGCCGCTTCGGTGGCGTTTTTCGCGATGCGTTGCGACAGGACGCGCAGTTCACCGGCATGCCCGATGTACTGTTTGTCGTAGTTGGACTGAGTGTTGAGGTAGGCGAAGTTGGCGAACAGCAACATGATGAAAACGATGAGCGCCACGAACAGCAGAATAATCTGCGTGCGGCTTCTTGCGCCTTCCCTTGACCGGTCTGTACTACTCATTAATCAGGCCCCCGCCTGGATCAATTGTGAAACACACCAGGCCCGACATGCTAGGAAGCCAGGTCCATGAAATCCGCAGACTGCACCAGCGCCCACGGGCTGAAGATCTGCCACGCCTGCTCGCGGATGAACTGCCCGCGCAGGAACGGCACCATACGCTGATCCATATCCTGCGGGGTCTGGGGTATGAGGCTCAACTGACTGAAACGTTGCATGCCGAACACTTCATCGACCAGCAGACCGGCAAACACATCATGGTGCTCGACCACCAGCACACGTCGCTGTTTGCGCACAGGTGCCAACTCGTGACCGAAAAACCCGCACAGATCCATCAGCGGCAACAACCGGCCCCGCAGGTTGGCGATACCTACCACCCAGAACTTCACGCCGGGCATCACGGCATGATGGGGTTCGTGAAGGATTTCAGCGATTTCGCCAATCGGCGCGACAAACCGTTGCTCGCCCATGCGAAAGCCGATGCCGACCCAATCCTGCTGATGGGCTTCCTGCAGCGGCAGGCCCGCCGCCAGCGAACGACAGCGTCGATCCATATCCAGAAGCAGTTCAAAAGCAGTGCGCGGCTCGGCCATGGCGATTCCGGCAATCAGCCGGCCAGCACCGCATTCAGGGTTTTCATCAGGGTTTCTTCGTCCACCGGCTTGGTCAGGTAATCCCGCGCGCCCTGGCGTTTGCCCCAGACCTTGTCGGTCTCCTGATCCTTGGTGGTGATCATGATCACCGGGATCATGCTGGTATCGGCATCCTTGGTCAGCTGGCGCGTGGCCTGAAAGCCGTTGAGCCCCGGCATGACGATATCCATCAGCACGGCATCGGGCTTTTCCTGACGGGCCAGGGCCACGCCATCAGCGCCGTTTTCGGCCTTGAGCACTTCATGACCGTGCTTTTCCAGCATGCCGGTAAGTTTGTACATTTCAGTCGGCGAATCATCGACGATCAATATTCGAGCCATGGGTGTTCCCCGTCAGATTACGAGCGCTCTACATCAGGCGCGGGCGTCATGATATGTGTTGTTCTGCTGCTACGAAGCCCGGCACATGAGCCTTGATCGCACTGAGCAGTTCTTCCTTGCTGAAAGGCTTGGTCAAAAACTGATCGGAACCGACAATCCGCCCCTTGGCCTTGTCGAACAGGCCGTCCTTGGAGGACAGCATGATGACCGGCGTCGACTTGAATGCCCGGTTGTTCTTGATCAGCGCGCAGGTCTGATAACCGTCCAGACGCGGCATCATGATATCGACGAATATGATTCGCGGGTGGTTATCGGCAATCTTGGCCAGCGCGTCGAAACCGTCTATCGCAGTGATGACTTCACAGCCTGCGTTCTTGAGCAGTGTTTCGGCGGTGCGGCGGATGGTCTTCGAATCATCGATGACCATGACTTTCAGGGCGGAGGCGTGTTGTTCCATAGCTGCTCTTCCATCGCCGCAGCGAATTTTTGCGCATTCTGCGAGGCACTGGGAGCCTGACGGTATCGCTTCGTTGATCGACTGGGACCGAAGACCGGATGCCGAGCCTTTTTAGCACACTCTCCAGACGCAATCCATAAAGTGCACCTCTGTGCACTGCGGCAGGCCTGCCCCTTGACCGGGAGCAATCGGAGCGCCACCCTGATGCCAATTTTACGGCCGTTGCGGCCCTTACCGATCAGAGGATATTGCCCATGAGCGTTCGCCTAGGGATTGTCATGGACCCCATTGAGCGCATTTCCTATAAAAAGGACAGCTCGCTGGCCATGCTGCTTGCCGCCCAGGAACGCGGCTGGTCACTGTTCTATATGGAACAGAAAGACCTGTATCAGAACGCCGGCCAGGCCCGCGCACGCATGAAGCCGCTCAAGGTGTTTGCCGATCCGGCCAAGTGGTTCGAGTTCGAAGCCGAAGTCGACGCAGGTCTCGACGATCTGGACGTGATCCTGATGCGCAAGGATCCACCGTTCGACATGGAGTTCGTCTACGCCACCTACCTGCTGGAGCAGGCCGAGCGTGCAGGCGTGCTGGTGGTCAACAAGCCGCAGAGCCTGCGTGACTGCAACGAGAAGCTGTTCGCCACGCTGTTTCCGCAGTGCACGCCGCCGACGCTGGTCAGCCGCCGCGCGGACATCATCCGCGAATTCGCCGAACAGCACGGCGACGTGATCCTCAAGCCGCTGGACGGCATGGGCGGCGCGTCGATCTTCCGCCACCGTGCGGGCGATCCGAACCTGTCAGTGATCCTCGAAACCCTGACCGCCCATGGCACACAGCAAATCATGGCGCAGGGTTACCTGCCCGCCATCAAGGACGGCGACAAGCGCATTCTGATGGTCGATGGTGAACCGGTCCCGTATTGCCTGGCACGTATCCCGGCAGCCGGCGAAACGCGTGGCAACCTGGCGGCAGGCGGGCGTGGCGAGGCCCGTCCGTTGAGCGACAAGGACCGCTGGATCGCCGAACAGATCGGCCCGACCCTGCGTGAAAAAGGCCTGCTGTTCGTCGGCCTCGACGTGATCGGCGAGCACCTGACCGAAATCAACGTCACCAGCCCGACCTGCATCCGCGAGATCGACAACGCCTTCGGCACCAACATTGGTGGTCTGCTGATGGACGCGATCGAGAAGAAGCTGCAAGCGCGCAAGGGCTGATCGGCCGCTGACGCCGCTGGCCACGGGCAACACCGTGCGCCACGGCGTCAGATCGATTCCCTTCGTCCGATCCGCAGCAGAGCGGCGCGGCACATTGCGTTATCATGCGCCACCTGTAACACGACACGGATTTTGACATGCAGGCTGACGAGATGCTGAACCGCCAATGACATCCATGGCCAACAACGACCTCCCCCTCGAACTCGCCAACGCCGGTGTGCGTCCTGCCGATCGCCTGGGTTTTACCATGATGATCGCGGCGCTGATTCACCTCGCGGTGATCCTTGGCGTGGGGTTCACCTATGTAAAGCCGGAGCAGATCTCACAGACGCTGGAAATCACCCTGGCCACCTTCAAAAGCGAAGAAAATCCCAAACAGGCTGACTTTCTGGCGCAGGACGATCAGCAGGGCAGCGGCACCCTGGACAAGGCCGAAACGCTCAAGACCACCGAGCTGGCGCCTTATCAGGACACCAAAGTCAACAAGGTCACGCCGCCCCCGGCCAGCAAGCCGGTAGTCAAACAGGAAGCCCCGAAGACCGCCGTCGCGACCACTGCGCCCAGCCAGCAGAAAACCGTTGCCAAGCGCGACGAGGTCAAGCCCGAGCCTACCACCAAGGCCGCGCCGACCTTCGACAGCTCGGAACTGAGCAACGAAATTGCCAGCCTGGAAGCCGAACTGTCGACCGAACAGCAGCTTTACGCCAAGCGTCCGAAGATCCACCGTCTCAATGCCGCCTCGACCATGCGCGACAAAGGTGCCTGGTACAAGGACGACTGGCGCAAGAAGGTCGAGCGGGTCGGAAACCTGAACTATCCTGAGGAAGCACGGCGCAAGCAGATCTACGGTAATTTGCGACTTCTTGTGTCAATCAATCGGGACGGCTCGTTGTATGAAGTGCTGGTGCTCGAATCTTCAGGACAGCCTTTGCTGGATCAGGCAGCGCAACGAATCGTGCGTCTGGCCGCGCCTTTTGCGCCGTTCACCGGCGATCTGGCAGATATCGATCGACTGGAGATCATTCGCACCTGGAAATTTGCACGCGGAGACAAGCTGTCAAGCAACTGAACTTTTTTGCCAGCTGACGCCCGACACCCGCACGTGTCAGTTGTCAGCCGGGCAAGGCAACGCCAAACTAGGGCTCATGAAAAAAGTCTCTCCGAGTTATCTCAAGCACCAGTTCCTCATCGCCATGCCGCACATGCACGATGAAAACTTTGCTCAGACCTTGACCTACGTTGTCGAGCACAACGCCAATGGCGCCATGGGACTGGTGATCAACCGCCCGCAAAGCCTGACCCTGGCCGATGTACTCGAACAACTGCGACCCGAGCTTCCGGCACCGAGACACTGCCAGGACATCGTCATTCATACCGGCGGACCAGTGCAGACCGATCGGGGCTTTGTCCTGCATCCCACCGGCCAGACCTTTCAAGCAACGGTCAATCTTCCGGGCGGGATTTCCTTGTCGACCTCTCAGGATGTGCTGTTCTCCATCGCCGATGGTTACGGGCCTGATCAAAATGTGATCACCCTGGGTTACGCGGGATGGGATGCAGGTCAACTGGATGCCGAAATGGCCGACAATGCCTGGCTGACCTGTTCGTTCGATCCGGCCATCCTGTTCGATGTCGACAGCGAGCAGCGTCTGGATGCCGCCGCCAGACGCCTGGGCATCAACCTCAACCTGATCTCGACCCAGGCAGGGCACGCTTGATGGCCGCCTTACGGCTGCTGCTGGGCATTGATTACGGCACCAAACAGATCGGCGTTGCAGTCGGCCAGGCGATTACCGGTCAGGCACGTGAACTCTGTACGCTCAAGGCGCAGAATGGCGTGCCGGACTGGGACAAGGTCCAGGCGCTGATCAACGAGTGGAAACCTGATGCGATCGTGGTCGGTCTGCCGTTGAACATGGACGGCACGCCCAGCGACATGAGCGCGCGCGCGGAAAAGTTTTCGCGCAGGCTCAACGGACGCTTTGGTGTAACGGTCTACACCCATGATGAACGCCTGACCACCTTCGAAGCCAAAGGCGAGCGCATGGCGCGCGGCGGCCAGAAAGGCAGCTATCGCGACAATCCGGTGGACGCCATTGCCGCTGCGCTGTTGCTGCAAGGCTGGCTCGACGAGCACCCCGAACTGCTGAATGTGTGACTTTTTCTGCCTTTATCGCTTCGAGATACCCGGATTCCACGTTATCGCTTGAGCATCGCGCCACGGACCGACGCTGCCCGAGCCTCTAAGGAGCAACCATGAGCCTGCCCGATCCCGCCGAACTGATTCGTCAGATGGCCACTGACCTGAACGCTCACCTGAGCAAGCGCGGCATCAGCGACCCTCGTTTCATCGGCATCCGCACTGGTGGTGTCTGGGTCGCCCAGGCGCTGCTCAAGACGCTGAACAACCCCGCTCCACTGGGCACCCTGGACGTTTCGTTCTATCGCGATGATTTCAGCCAGAATGGCCTGCACCCTCAAGTGCGCCCTTCTGAACTGCCGTTCGAAATCGAAGGCCAGCACCTGGTGCTGATCGATGACGTGCTGATGAGCGGCCGTACCGTCCGCGCCGCGCTCAACGAGCTGTTCGATTACGGCCGCCCGGCCAGCGTCACGCTGGTCTGCCTGCTGGACCTGGACGCCGGAGAGTTGCCGGTGCGTCCGAACGTGGTCGGCGCTACCCTGTCGCTGGCACCGAATGAACGCATCAAGCTGTCCGGCCCCGAGCCGCTGGCGCTCGAACTTCAAGACCTCTCCACCGCCCTTTAAGAGTCCATTGCGATGACGCCTCTCGACGCCAAGCGCCCGCTGCAGCTCAATCACCTGGGCCAGCTGCGCCATTTCCTGTCTCTGGACGGCTTGCCCCGCGAGCTGCTCACCGAAATTCTCGACACGGCCGACTCGTTCCTCGAGGTCGGCGCCCGGGCGGTGAAGAAAGTCCCATTGTTGCGCGGCAAGACGGTATGCAACGTATTCTTCGAGAACTCCACGCGCACCCGGACCACCTTTGAACTGGCGGCCCAGCGCTTGTCAGCCGACGTGATTACGCTGAACGTCTCGACCTCGTCCACCAGCAAGGGAGAGACGCTGTTCGACACTTTGCGCAACCTTGAAGCGATGGCCGCCGACATGTTCGTCGTACGCCACGCCGACTCGGGCGCGGCGCATTTCATTGCCGAGCACGTATGCCCGGACGTCGCGATCATCAACGGCGGCGACGGCCGCCATGCTCACCCGACCCAGGGCATGCTCGACATGCTGACCATCCGCCGTCACAAGGGCGGTTTCGAGAACCTGTCGGTGGCCATCGTCGGCGACATCCTGCATTCACGGGTGGCACGCTCCAATATGCTCGCGCTCAAGGCGCTGGGTTGCCCGGATATCCGCGTGATCGGGCCGAAAACCCTGCTGCCGGTGGGCGTCGAGCAATACGGTGTCAAGGTCTACACCGACCTCAACGAAGGTTTGAAGGACGTGGACGTGGTCATCATGCTGCGTCTGCAGCGTGAACGCATGACCGGTGGCCTGCTGCCCAGCGAAGGCGAGTTCTACCGCCTGTTCGGCCTGACCACCGCGCGCCTGGCGGCCGCCAAACCGGATGCGATTGTCATGCACCCCGGCCCGATCAACCGCGGCGTGGAAATCGAGTCCGCAGTGGCCGACGGCGCGCATTCGGTGATTCTCAATCAAGTCACTTACGGTATCGCGATCCGCATGGCGGTGCTGTCCATGGCCATGAGCGGACAAAACGCGCAACGCCAATTCGAACAGGAGAACGCCCAGTGAAGCTCAGCATCCTCGGCGCTCGCGTCATCGACCCGGTCAGCGGGCTGGATCAGATCACTGACCTGCACGTCGAAGCAGGCAAACTCAGCGCCATCGGTTCGGCACCGGAGGGTTTCGAGCCCACCCAGACCATCGACGCTACAGGGCTGGTTGCAGCACCGGGCCTGGTCGACCTCAACGTATCCCTGCGCGAGCCTGGCTACAGTCGCAAGGGCAGCATCGCCAGCGAAACCCGCGCGGCGGTGGCAGGCGGCGTAACCAGCCTGTGCTGCCCGCCACGTACCAAACCGGTGCTCGACACCTCGGCAGTGGCCGAGCTGATCCTGGACCGCGCCCGTGAGGCCGGGTTCAGCAAGGTGTTCCCCATCGGGGCGCTGAGCAAGGGCCTGGAAGGCGAACAACTGGCAGAGCTGATCGCCCTGCGCGACGCCGGTTGCGTGGCCTTCGGCAACGGTCTGAGCAGCTTCAGCAACACCCGCACGCTGTGCCGGGCGCTGGAATATGCGGCGACCTTTGACCTGACGGTGATTTTCAACTCGCAGGATCGTGATCTGGCCGAGGGCGGTCTGGCACACGATGGTCCGACGGCCAGTTTCCTGGGCCTGGCGGGCATTCCCGAGACGGCCGAGACCGTGGCGCTGGCTCGCGACCTGCTGCTGGTCGAACAGAGCGGTGTACGCGCGCACTTCAGCCAGCTGACCAGTGCACGTGGCGCGGCGCTGATTGCCCAGGCGCAGGCGCGCGGTCTGCCGGTGACGGCGGATGTCGCGCTGTATCAGTTGATTCTGACTGACGAAGCGCTGATCGACTTCTCCAGCCTCTATCACGTCCAGCCGCCACTGCGCACCCGCGCTGACCGCGATGGTTTGCGTGAAGCGGTGAAGAGCGGAGTCATCCAGGCGATTTCCAGCCACCACCAACCGCACGAGCGCGATGCCAAGCTGGCACCGTTTGGCGCTACGGAGCCGGGTATCAGCAGCGTCGAACTGCTGCTGCCGCTGGCCATGACGCTGGTGGACGACGGCCTGCTTGACCTGCCGACCCTGATCGCCCGCCTGAGCAGCGGCCCTGCCGCCGCGCTGCGCCTGCCAGCCGGCAAGCTGAGCGCAGGAGCGCCGGCCGACATCGTGCTGTTCGACCCTGCTGCCTCGACGGTTGCAGGCGAGACCTGGCTGTCAAAAGGCGAAAACTGCCCCTTCATCGGCCACTGCCTGCCGGGCTCGGTACGCTACACACTGGTGGATGGACGTATCAGCTACAGCCGTTGAGCCCGCTCCGGGCTCTCGCTCCC
The DNA here is from genome assembly GCF_017833005.1 of Pseudomonas sp. PvP027. Classification (NCBI taxonomy): domain Bacteria; kingdom Pseudomonadati; phylum Pseudomonadota; class Gammaproteobacteria; order Pseudomonadales; family Pseudomonadaceae; genus Pseudomonas; species Pseudomonas sp. PvP027. The sequence goes on from NZ_JAFIBK010000001.1 coordinate 2,794,585, forward strand.
GCGCAGAGTACTCATCGTTATAAACAAGTCCGCTTTTGATTCTGGCCGAAGGCCGTAAGAGCGAACTTGTTCGCGAAGGGTTTCGACTATAGTGCGACGCTCCGCGTCGGCATGCCGTTCTGGACGCTCTGCGTCCGGTCTTGAGCATGCGGCGCGGCGCAGATTTGTGACGCGGAGCGTCACGACAGACATTCCCGCGCAGAGCGTGAGGACCGATAGGCGTAGGAGCCGCGCTCTGTGTCAGCCCCTCGTCCCAAGCCTCACCCGCGTCGGGCGTTCTTCATCGAGATCTGGTCATTCAATGTCCAGAAATCGTAGAGGATACCGACCAGAAACAACCCGCCGGTAAACAGGTAGATGATCCCGGTAATCCACTTGCCCTGGTACATGCGGTGCACGCCGAACAGGCCCAGGAAGGTAAGCAGCACCCACGCCACGCTGTAGTCGGTGGAGCCGGGTGTAAAGCGCAGGTCGGCGTCACGGTCCATCGACGGGATCAGAAACAGGTCGATCAGCCAGCCGATGCCAAACAGACCGAACGTGAAGAACCAGATGGTTCCGGTAACCGGTTTACCGTAGTAGAAGCGATGCGCTCCCAGGAACCCGAAAATCCACATCAGGTAGCCCATGACCTTGCTGTGTGTGTCTGAACGATAGGCGTTCATTTTTGCCCTCTTTGCGCTGATAGAAAAAAATACATAACAAAATTGTGACTTCGTTTCCCTATTCCGACGTATGGCACATGAGGCGGTTTAATGCCGCCAAGCCCTTGTCGCTAAAGGGATTAGCCCGAAAAAAGAAAGAGTCTGTCGCATAAAACGCAATGATGCCACTGTGATGCGCTCGACAAATGGGGTCAGTTTTTTTGAAAAAGCTGTTATAAAGTTGCGCGCTGACCACCATGAGCCCTGCCGAATGCGTCCTTTTTTCAAGACATGGCTAACCATTTGCCTATTTATGCCTCTGGCCGCCCACGCCACCAATCGTGAGCAACAACTTCCTGCGAGCTTCTCGGGCTACACCGCCAAAAGCCACTCTTCACCGGCACTCGCGACTCGCAATGCACCCCAGGAAGCCACCACCACCCGAACTCAGTACGGCAATAACACCCACGCCGTCCAGAAGCCGCTTTCACGCAAGAACGCCAAAAAAGTCGCGGCCTTGCAGGCTTCTGTTCCTGCCAAACAAGGCAACGCCGTTGTAAAGCGCGCCTTGCAGGCTGTGGGGACGCCTTATCGCTGGGGCGGCAACACGCCCGGCAAAGGCCTGGACTGCAGCGGGCTGGTCAAATACGCCTACACGGATGTCCGTGAGGTCGACCTGCCACGCACCTCCAATGCCATGGCCCAGGGTCATGGCCAGACGGTGGATCGCAAGGATCTGAAACCCGGTGATCTGCTGTTCTTCAACATCAAGAGCCGCAACATCAACCACGTCGCCATCTACCTGGGCGACAACAAGTTCGTTCATGCGCCGCGCCGTGGCAAGGCCGTAACTGTCGATACGCTGAACAAACCGTATTGGAACAGCCACTACAAGATCGCCAAGCGCGTGCTGCCCAAGCAGGCAGGACAGATGCGTGTGGTTCAGCGTTGATCTGATCGCAGCCTGAATCTGCAAACTGCACCTCGAAAAAGGGGCCTTGAACGCGTTCAAGGCCCCTTTTTCATTCCTGCAGGCTTCCCACGATCAGAAGTTGTCCGGCACCTTGGCGCGTTCGCGTGCGCTTTCGCGGGTGATCAGCCCTTTCTTCACCAGATCGGCCAGGCACATGTCCAGCGTCTGCATGCCCATCGAGCCGCCAGTCTGGATCGACGAATACATCTGCGCCACCTTGTCCTCGCGGATCAGGTTACGGATCGCCGGGGTGCCCATCATGATTTCGTGCGCCGCCACGCGTCCGCCGCCGACCTTCTTGAGCAACGCCTGCGAAACCACGGCATGCAGCGATTCGGAGAGCATCGAGCGAATCATCGATTTTTCCTGAGCCGGAAACACGTCGACGATCCGGTCGATGGTCTTGGCCGCTGATGTGGTGTGCAGCGTACCGAATACCAGGTGGCCGGTTTCAGCAGCGGTCAAGGCCAGACGAATGGTTTCCAGGTCACGCATCTCACCGACCAGAATCACGTCCGGGTCTTCACGCAGCGCCGAGCGCAAGGCCTCCGAGAACCCCAGTGTGTCGCGGTGAACCTCGCGCTGGTTGACCAGACACTTCTTCGACTCGTGGACGAATTCGATCGGGTCCTCGATGGTCAGAATATGGTGATGCTTGTTGTTGTTCAGGTAGTCGATCATCGCTGCCAGGGTGGTCGACTTGCCTGAGCCGGTCGGACCGGTGACGAGAATCAGGCCGCGCGCCACGTCGGTAATCTTCCGAAACACACTGCCCATGCCCAAGTCTTCCATGCTCAGGATTTTCGAGGGAATGGTGCGGAATACCGCGCCGGCACCGCGGTTCTGGTTGAAGGCGTTGACCCGAAACCGCGCCACGCCCGGCACTTCAAACGAAAAGTCGGTTTCCAACCGCTCTTCGAAGTCCTGCCGTTGCTTGTCGTTCATGATGTCGTAGATCAGCGCCTTGACCTCCTTCGCGTCCAGCGGGGGCAGGTTGATACGCCGTACATCGCCGTCGACGCGGATCATCGGCGGCAGACCTGCAGAGAGGTGCAAGTCCGACGCGCCCTGTTTGGCACTGAAGGCCAGCAGCTCGGTAATATCCATACAGCTCCTCAATCACATAGAATGCCGCAGACTTTAGCCCTGCTGGCGCAAATCAATGTCCACGATAGCAGCGAACATTTCAACGCTCGAACAGCGAATTCGCGACGCAGCGCTTGCCGCTGAACGCGATCCGGCGTCCGTCGGCCTGCTGGCGGTGAGCAAAACCAAGCCCGCCAGTGACCTGCGTGAAGCTTACACCGCAGGTTTGCGCGATTTTGGCGAAAATTATCTACAGGAAGCACTGGGCAAACAGCTCGAACTGAGCGACCTGCCCTTGTGCTGGCACTTTATCGGCCCCATTCAATCGAACAAGACGCGAGCTATCGCCGAGAACTTCGACTGGGTACATTCCGTGGACCGCCTGAAAATCGCTCAACGCCTGTCCGAGCAACGCCCCGAAGCGCTTGAACCGCTGAACATCTGCATTCAGGTGAACGTCAGTGGCGAAGCCAGCAAGTCGGGCTGTACGCCTCAGGACCTGCCTGCGCTGGCCGCGGCCATCATGGCGCTGCCGAGACTCAGGTTGCGCGGCCTGATGGCCATCCCCGAGCCCACAGACGATTCTGCGGCGCAGAACGCATCCTTCGCCGCAGTGCGCACACTGCAGCAGCAGTTGAACCTGCCGCTCGACACACTTTCCATGGGCATGAGCCACGACCTGGAAGCCGCCATTGCACAAGGCGCGACCTGGGTGCGTATCGGCACCGCTCTTTTTGGCGCCCGCGACTATGGCCAGCCATAACCTCTTCATAAGGACCCCTTCATGAGCAAGACCCGTATTGCCTTCGTCGGTGCCGGAAACATGGCCGCCAGCCTGATCGGCGGCCTTCGCGCCCAAGGCGTGGAGGCGGCATTGATCAGTGCCAGTGCGCCGGGTGCCGAAACTCGCGAGCGCATCGCCAACGATCACGGCATCCAGGTATTCGCCGACAACGCCGACGCCATCAGTGGCGCCGACGTGGTGGTACTCGCGGTCAAGCCGCAGATGATGAAGAACGTCTGTCAGGCCTTGAAGCCCAGTCTCGAACCTCACCAGCTGATTGTTTCGGTCGCGGCCGGCATCACCTGCGCCAGCCTGACTCAATGGCTGGGCGAGCAGCCGGTCGTGCGCTGCATGCCCAATACCCCCTCGCTGCTGCGTCAGGGGGCCAGCGGGCTGTATGCGACCGACAACGTCACGCCAGAGCAGCGTGAGCAGGCCGAGGCGTTGTTGGCCGCGGTCGGCATCGCGGTCTGGGTCGAGCAGGAAAAGCACATGGACGCTGTCACGGCAGTGTCCGGCAGTGGTCCGGCGTATTTCTTTCTGATGATGGAAGCGATGACCGCGGCAGGCGTGAAACTGGGGCTGCCGGAGGACATCGCTAAAAAGCTGACCCTGCAAACAGCGCTGGGCTCGGCCTTGATCGCGACCGGCAGCGATGTAGACGCGGGCGAGCTGCGGCGTCGTGTCGCCTCACCGGGCGGGACCACCGAGGCAGCCATCAAGGCATTTCAGGCGGGTGGCTTCGAGGCACTGGTGGAAACGGCACTGACCGCCGCAGACCATCGTGCAGCCGAGCTGGCTGAACAACTGGGCAAATAATTTTCGGGTTTTCTGGAGCAGATCGATGATCGGATTGAACACCGCTGCAATTTACGTCCTGCAGACGCTTGGCAGTCTTTACCTGCTGATCGTGCTGTTGCGTTTCGTCCTGCAACTGGTACGGGCCAACTTCTATAACCCTCTCTGCCAGTTCATCGTGCGCGCCACCCAGCCGCTGCTCAAGCCGCTGCGGCGCATCATCCCCAGCCTGTTCGGGCTGGACATGTCGTCGCTGGTGCTGGCAATCATCGTGCAGATGATCCTGATGGCCCTGACCCTGCTGCTGATGTTCGGCACCACGGGCGACCCGCTGCACCTGCTGCTGTGGTCGATCATCGGCGTGACCGCGCTGTTCCTGAAGATCTTCTTCTTTGCCCTGATCATCAGCGTGATTCTGTCGTGGGTCGCACCGGGCAGCCATAACCCTGGTGCGGAACTGGTCAACCAGATCTGCGAACCGGCACTGGCACCATTTCGCAAGATCGTCCCGAACCTGGGCGGCCTGGACATCTCGCCGATCCTCGCATTCCTGGTGCTCAAGCTGCTGGACATGCTGGTCATCAACAACCTCGCCGCCATGAGCAGCATGCCGGATGTGCTGCGGTTGTTGATGTAAGCATTCCTGTTCCCACGCTGGAGCGTGAGGAACGATAGGCGTCCGCAAGAATACCTATCGTGCCCATGCTCCGCGTAGGCATGCATTTCTGGACGCTCTGCGTCCTATCCTGATCGTGCAGCGCGGCGCAGATCTGTGACGCGGAGCGTCACCCAGGGCATTCCCACGCTGGAGCGTGAGGAACGATAGGCGCCCGCAAGAATACCTATCGTGCCCATGCTCCGCGTGGGCATGCATTTCTGGACGCTCTGCGTCCTATCCTGATCGTTCAGCACGGCGCAGATCTGTGACGCGGAGCGTCACCCAGGGCATTCCAACGCTGGAGCGTGAGGAACGATCACCTTGTAACTATCGTGCCCATGCTCCGCGTGGGCATGCATTTCTAGACGCTACGCGTCCTATCTTGAGTGTGCGGCGCGGCGCAGATCTGTGACGCGGAGCGTCACCCAAGGCATTCCCACGCTGGAGCATGAGGAACGATAGGCGTCCGCAAGAACACCTATCGTGCCCAAGCGTGAGGAACGATAGTTCTGTAACTATCGTGCCGTTGATTGACGCCTCACAACATCCCTTATTGCCGCTGCACCCCGCGGTCTTTAGACTTACGCCTCATTCACGCGAGAGCAGGGTCGATGCCCACGGTATTCCCCCACGATTCTGTCGGACTGGTCACACCGCAAACGGCACATTTCAGCGAGCCTCTGGCGCTGGCCTGCGGTCGTTCGTTGCCAGCCTATGACCTGATTTACGAAACCTACGGTCAACTCAACGCCGCACGCAGCAATGCCGTGCTGATCTGTCATGCGCTGTCAGGGCATCACCATGCCGCGGGTTTCCATAGCGCCGACGACCGCAAACCCGGTTGGTGGGACAGCTGTATCGGTCCCGGCAAGCCTATCGACACCGAAAAGTTCTTTGTCGTCAGCCTCAACAATCTGGGCGGTTGCAACGGTTCGACCGGACCGAGCAGCATTGATCCGGACACCGGCAAGCCGTTCGGCGCCAACTTCCCGGTGGTGACCGTGGAAGACTGGGTCAACAGCCAGGCCCGGCTGGCCGATCTGCTCGGCATCGACACCTGGGCCGCAGTGATTGGCGGCAGCCTGGGCGGCATGCAGGCGCTGCAATGGACCATCAGCTATCCGCACCGCGTGCGCCACTGCCTGGCAATCGCCTCGGCACCCAAGCTGTCGGCGCAGAACATCGCGTTCAACGAGGTGGCCCGCCAAGCCATTCTCACCGACCCTGAATTTCACGGTGGCTCGTTCCAGGAACGCGGCGTGATTCCCAAACGCGGCCTGATGCTGGCGCGGATGGTCGGGCACATCACCTACCTGTCGGATGACTCGATGGGCGAGAAATTCGGCCGTGGCCTGAAGAGCGAAAAACTCAACTACGACTTCCACAGTGTCGAGTTTCAGGTCGAAAGCTACCTGCGCTATCAGGGTGAAGAGTTTTCCGGGCGTTTCGACGCCAATACCTACCTGTTGATGACCAAGGCGCTGGATTACTTCGACCCTGCGGCGAACTTCAATGACGACCTGGCCAAGACATTCGCCAACGCCACCGCCAAATTCTGCGTGATGTCGTTCACCACCGACTGGCGCTTCTCGCCGGCCCGCTCGCGGGAACTGGTGGACGCGCTGATGGCCGCGCGCAAGGACGTCTGCTACCTGGAAATCGACGCGCCGCAAGGTCACGACGCCTTTCTGATCCCGATTCCGCGCTACCTGCAGGCTTTCGGTAATTACATGAACCGAATTTCGTTGTGAGGACGCCATGAGAGCCGATCTGGAAATCATTCAGGAATGGATTCCCGCGGGCAGCCGCGTGCTCGACCTGGGTTGCGGTGACGGCGAATTGCTGACCTGGCTGCGTGACCACAAGCAGGTCACCGGCTACGGGCTGGAAAACGACGCGGCCAACATTGCCGAGTGTGTCGCCAAGGGCATAAACGTCATCGAGCAGGACCTCGACAAGGGGCTGGGCAACTTCGCCAGCAACAGCTTCGACGTCGTGGTCATGACCCAGGCCCTGCAAGCGGTGCATTACCCGGACCGAATCCTCGACGAAATGTTGCGCGTCGGTCGCCAGTGCATCATCACCTTCCCCAATTTCGGCCACTGGCGCTGCCGCTGGTACTTGGCGAGCAAGGGCCGCATGCCGGTGTCCGAATTCCTGCCGTATACCTGGTACAACACGCCGAACATTCACTTCTGCACCTTCGGCGACTTCGAAGAGCTGTGCCGCGAGCGCGATGCGCAGGTGCTCGACAGGCTGGCGGTCGATCAGCAGCACCGTCACGGCTGGGCCAGCAAACTCTGGCCCAATCTGCTCGGCGAGATCGGCATCTACCGCGTCACCAGCCCCGGGCTGACAGACCACAGGATTGCCGTTTAACCGACCGTTTTCATGCACCACGACAGGCCAACCATGAACCTTACACAACTCGTACTGGCCAGCCACAATGGCGGCAAACTCAAGGAACTCCAGGCCATGCTCGGCGGCAGCGTAACGCTGCGCTCGGTCAGCGAGTTCAGCCTGGTGGAGCCGGAAGAAACCGGCCTGTCATTCGTCGAGAATGCAATCCTCAAGGCACGCAACGCCGCGCGCCTGTCCGGCCTGCCTGCACTGGCCGACGACTCGGGGCTGGCGGTGGACTTTCTCGGCGGTGCGCCGGGTATTTACTCCGCACGCTACGCCGACGGCCAGGGCGATGCCGCCAACAACGCCAAGCTGCTGGAGGCGCTGAAAGACGTGCCGGACGAGCAGCGTGGCGCGCAGTTCGTGTGCGTATTGGCGCTGGTACGCCATGCCGACGACCCATTGCCGATCCTCTGTGAAGGGCTGTGGCACGGGCGCATCCTGCATGCCGCCAGCGGCGAACACGGCTTCGGCTATGACCCGCTGTTCTGGGTGCCGGAGCGCAACTGCTCGAGTGCCGAACTGGGCCCGACCGAGAAAAACCAGCTCAGCCACCGCGCCCGCGCGATGATCCTGTTGCGGCAACGCCTGGGTCTGCAATGACCCACGATTCGCCTGCGCAGCCGCTGTTTCTCGGCGCGAGCGGCTTCTCGTCAGAGAGCCCGCGCCCTGCAATGCCGCACCTGCCGCCGCTTTCGCTGTACATCCATATTCCATGGTGCGTGCGCAAATGCCCGTACTGCGACTTCAACTCGCACACGGCCAGCCCGGTGCTGCCGGAGCAGGAATACGTCGACGCCCTGCTCGCCGACCTGGACCTTGATCTGCCGCACGTCTACGGCCGCGAGCTGCAGTCGATTTTCTTTGGTGGCGGTACGCCGAGTCTGTTCAGCGCCGATGCGCTGGGGCGCCTGCTGCAAGGTGTCGAACAGCGCATCCGCTTTGCCAGCGACATCGAGATCACACTGGAAGCCAACCCCGGCACCTTCGAGCAGGTCAAGTTCAGCGCCTATCGCGGTCTGGGCATCAACCGCCTGTCGATCGGCATCCAGAGCTTCGAAGAATCCAAACTCAAGGCGCTGGGCCGCATTCACAACGGTGACGAAGCGATTCGTGCCGCCGACATGGCGCGCCAGGCCGGTTTCGACAACTTCAACCTGGACCTGATGCACGGCCTGCCGGATCAATCCCAGGACGAAGCACTGGCCGATCTGCACCAGGCCATTACCCTCGCGCCGACCCATCTGTCCTGGTATCAACTGACCCTGGAGCCCAACACGGTGTTCTGGAATCAGCCACCGGTACTGCCCGAAGACGACATTCTCTGGGACATTCAGGAAGCCGGGCAGCAGTTGCTGGCTGCTCATGGCTACGCGCAATACGAAGTGTCGGCTTATGCACAGCCCGGCAAACCGGCGCGGCATAACCTCAACTATTGGGCGTTCGGTGATTTCATCGGCATCGGCGCAGGCGCACACGGCAAGCTGAGCCACCCGGACGGGCGCATCATGCGCACCTGGAAAACCCGGCTGCCCAAGGATTACCTGAACCCGGACAAGCCGTTCCAGGCCGGTGCCAAGCTATTGCCGCTCGATGAATTGCCGTTTGAATTCCTGATGAACGCACTGCGCCTGACAAATGGTGTGGACGCTGCGTTATTTCGCGAAAGAACCGGTCTAAGCCTCGATTCGCTGGCCGAGGCGCGTCGACAGGCTGAACAAAAGGGGTTGCTGCACCAGGACCCGACACGTTTGATCGCCACGCCACAAGGCCAGCTGTTCCTCAACGACCTGCTGCAATACTTTCTGATCTAAGGACCCTGCATGGATTTCGTACTCGACTTGCTCGCCACCGTCTCGCGCTGGAGCCGCAGCAATCTCTCGGAAATCGCGCTCGCGCTGGTGGGCTGCCTGCTGGTGCTGTTCGGCTCGGACATCAAAGGCTGGCTGGAACAGCGAATCAGCGGCATTACCGGTGCCCTGCGCATCCCGCTCATTGCCCTGCTGTGCGCCGTGGGCAGCGGCGCGGCGCTGATCTACGCCACACCGTGGGTGGTGCGCGGCCTCAGCCAGTTCAACAACTACAGCCTGGCGCCGGTGCTGTTGGTGGTGCTGGTGTTGATCGGGGTAATTGCGGACCGCAAGTAAGCGCTGCTTTTTCAAACGCAGCAAAAAGCCCGGCATCTCTGCCGGGCTTTTTATTGTTGCCAATGCAGATCAAGGCACCAGCTTGTCCAGCAACGCCTTGTCACGCACGGCACCTTTATCGGCACTGGTTGCCAGCAAGGCGTAGGCCTTGAGGGCGGTGGTCACTTTGCGTGGGCGCGACTCGACCGGCTTCCAGCCTTTCTTGTCCTGTTCGGTGCGACGCTCGGCCATTTCGGCATCGTCAATCAGCAGGTTGATCGAGCGATTCGGGATATCGATCAGCACTTTGTCACCGTCGCGCACCAGACCGATCGCTCCGCCTGCCGCAGCTTCCGGTGAGGCGTGGCCGATGGACAGGCCGGAAGTACCGCCCGAGAAACGGCCGTCAGTCAGCAGCGCGCAATCCTTGCCCAGCCCCTTGGACTTCAGGTAGGACGTCGGGTAGAGCATTTCCTGCATGCCCGGGCCGCCTTTCGGACCTTCGTAGCGGATGATCATGATGTCGCCGGCCTTGACTTCGTCAGCAAGAATCCCGCGTACCGCGCTGTCCTGGCTTTCGAAGATCTTCGCGTTGCCTTCGAAGACGTGGATCGACTCGTCGACACCAGCGGTTTTCACCACGCAGCCGTCCAGTGCGATGTTGCCGTACAGCACGGCCAGGCCACCTTCCTGCGAATAGGCGTGCTGGACGCTACGGATGCAGCCGTTTTCACGGTCGTCATCCAGGCTTTCCCAGCGGGTCGACTGGCTGAACGCGGTCTGCGTCGGGATGCCCGCCGGGCCTGCCTTGAAGAAGGTATGCACGGCCTCGTCGTCAGTCTGGGTGATGTCCCATTTGGCGATGCCTTCGGCCAGGGTCTTGCTGTGTACGGTCGGCAGGTCGGTGTGCAGCAGGCCGCCACGGGCCAGCTCGCCGAGGATGCTGAAGATCCCGCCGGCGCGGTGCACGTCTTCCATGTGGTACTTCTGGATGTTCGGCGCGACCTTGCACAGCTGCGGCACCTTGCGCGACAGACGATCAATATGACGCAGGTCGAAATCGATCTCGGCTTCCTGAGCCGCCGCCAGCAGGTGCAGGATGGTGTTGGTCGAACCGCCCATGGCGATGTCCAGCGTCATGGCGTTCTCGAACGCCTTGAAGTTGGCGATGTTGCGCGGCAACACCGAGTCATCGTTTTCCTTGTAGTACTGACGGCACAGGTCAACGATGGTGCGGCCAGCCTGCAGGAACAGTTGCTCGCGGTCACTGTGGGTGGCCAGTGCGGAACCGTTACCCGGCAGGGCCAGGCCCAGCGCTTCGGTCAGGCAGTTCATCGAGTTGGCGGTGAACATGCCGGAACACGACCCGCAGGTCGGACAGGCGCTGCGCTCGTACTCGGCGACTTTTTCGTCGCTGGCCGTCGAGTCGGCGGCGATGACCATCGCATCGACCAGATCCAGGCCGTGGCTGGCCAGTTTGGTCTTGCCCGCTTCCATCGGCCCGCCGGAGACGAAGATCACCGGAATGTTCAGGCGCAGCGACGCCATCAGCATGCCGGGGGTGATCTTGTCGCAGTTGGAAATGCACACGATGGCGTCGGCGCAATGCGCGTTGACCATGTACTCGACCGAGTCGGCAATGATCTCGCGGCTCGGCAGCGAATAGAGCATGCCGTCGTGGCCCATGGCGATGCCGTCGTCGACCGCAATGGTATTGAATTCCTTGGCCACGCCACCGGCACGTTCGACTTCACGAGCGACCAGTTGGCCCATGTCCTTGAGGTGGACGTGGCCCGGTACGAACTGGGTGAAGGAGTTGGCGATGGCGATGATCGGTTTCTTGAAGTCTTCATCCTTCATGCCCGTGGCGCGCCACAGGGCACGGGCGCCGGCCATGTTGCGGCCGTGGGTGGAGGTTTTCGAGCGGTAATCAGGCATTGGAGCACTCCGGCAAAAATAAGGCTGATCAGGAAGGGAGTGAGCTTCTATTGACGTCGCGGACGAGCGGCAGTGACCGCAGGCAGCGAAGAAACCGAACACCACGGGATCACCGTGTACTCGGCCTGAGCTCATAAACCCGCCGGGGATGACTGGCGATGAATAGCGTCGATTCTACACCGCCGGGTGGTTTGGTGGGGTCCGAATATCGGTCTTGGCACGGGGTTGCAAATCCCGATGGACAAAAGGCTATCAGCCCATCTATCTTCCTCGCCAGGCCGCCTCATGTGGCCACGTCGCTCGGACGGTTCCGGGCGCTTACGTACGCGAGATACTCATGGCAGACCAAGGTTCGCCGCGCCGCTTTGCGCGCATTGATCGACTCCCCCCTTACGTGTTCAACATCACCGCCGAGCTGAAAATGGCTGCTCGTCGTCGCGGTGAGGACATTATCGACCTGAGCATGGGCAACCCCGATGGGGCCACACCGCCGCACATTGTCGAAAAACTGATCACCGTCGCCCAGCGCGAAGACACCCACGGCTACTCCACCTCGCGCGGCATTCCACGCCTGCGCCGGGCGATTTCCAATTGGTACAAGAAACGCTACGAGGTCGACATCGACCCTGAAAGCGAAGCGATCGTGACCATTGGTTCCAAGGAAGGCCTGGCCCACCTGATGCTCGCCACGCTGGATCAGGGCGACACGGTGCTGGTGCCCAACCCCAGTTACCCGATCCACATCTACGGTGCCGTGATTGCCGGCGCCCAGGTGCGATCGGTGCCGCTGGTGCCGGGCGTGGACTTCTTCGACGAACTGGAAAAAGCCATTCGCGGCTCGATTCCCAAGCCGAAGATGATGATTCTGGGCTTCCCGTCCAACCCGACCGCGCAATGCGTGGAGCTGGATTTCTTCGAGCGCGTGGTGGCCCTGGCCAAACAGTACGACGTGCTGGTGGTGCATGACCTGGCGTACGCCGACATCGTCTACGACGGCTGGAAAGCCCCGTCGATCATGCAGGTTCCGGGTGCCAAGGACATTGCCGTCGAGTTCTTCACCCTGTCCAAGAGCTACAACATGGCAGGCTGGCGGATTGGCTTCATGGTCGGCAACCCCGAGCTGGTGAATGCACTGGCGCGGATCAAGAGTTACCACGACTACGGTACCTTCACGCCACTGCAGGTGGCGGCGATTGCCGCGCTGGAAGGCGATCAGCAATGCGTGCTCGACATTGCCGAGCAGTATCGCCAGCGCCGCAATGTGCTGGTCAAGGGCTTGCACGAGCTGGGCTGGATGGTCGAGAACCCCAAGGCCTCTATGTATGTCTGGGCGAAGATTCCACAAGCCTATGCGCACCTGGGTTCGCTGGAGTTCGCCAAGAAGCTGCTGGCCGAAGCCAAGGTGTGTGTCTCGCCGGGCATCGGTTTCGGCGAGTACGGCGACGACCACGTGCGCTTTGCCCTGATCGAGAATCAGGACCGCATCCGCCAGGCCGTTCGCGGCATCCGCAGCATGTTCAGGGCCGACGACAAGCTCAAGTCCTGAGCCCCCACTGAGACACCGCGCCTGCTGACCGACTGCGCTCGGCAGGCGTGGACTCTGCAGCCAACTGCCTCCCCACACCCGACCGACAGTCGCCTCGGCAATTTTTGCTTTCTGCAAATCGCTGCAGACCGGTATGATCGCGCGCCCCGATACACCCGGAAGCCTGACCTGAAATGAAACCCACCTTGATCGCCGCCGCAGAACTCGATCGCATCGACACCTGGGCCAAATACTCCAGCCACATGTGCGGAGGCTGCGTGTCCAGTTGCTGCACGCTGCCGGTCGAAGTGAAGATCAAGGACCTGATCCGCATCGGCATCGTCGATGAGTTCGAACGCGGCGACCCGGCCAAGAACATCGCCAAGCGTCTGCAGAAAGAAGGCATCGTCGAGCGCTACAACCAGAAGTCCGAGATCTTCACCTTGCAGCGCATGAGCAACAACGACTGCCTGTACCTGGATCGCAAGAGCCGCCTGTGCACCATCTATGACAAGCGCCCGGACACCTGCCGCAACCACCCGAAAGTCGGGCCGCGTCCAGGTTATTGCGCGTACAAGCCCAAAGAAGTCGTGCGTCAGGAAAGCGGCTCACTGAGAAACGCCACCAGCGCGCCAGTGCCGAAATTCTGATTTGTGAAAGGCGGCGCAGCACGCCGAACATCATCGTTGTCAATCAAGCCCCGCACAGGGGCTTTTTTGTGCGCGATGGAAAAAGCCTATTGATGTTAATTTTTGTGAAAAATAAAAATACTTCACATTATTTACTCATTGATTCACTATCCGATTCACAGATCAGAACAATAACGTCCGAATGCCGGCTTCACAGGCATCGGCACTGACTTCGAGGATTACTGCATGACTGGCAAAAACGTTGGCGTTATCGGCCTGGGTGCGATGGGTCTGGGCATTGCCCGCTCGTTGCTGCGTAGCGGCTTCACTGTGCATGCCTGTGATGTGCGCACCAGCGTGACCGAAGCATTCGCCCAGGAAGGCGGGGTTGCCTGTGATTCTCCGGCCAGCATGGCCGCTGCCTGCGATGTGATCATCACCGTCGTGGTCAATGCCGAGCAGACCGAAACCGTCCTGTTTGGCGAAAACGGCGCCATTGCCGCCCTGCGTCCAGGCTGCCTGGTCATCGGTTGCGCCACCGTCGCGCCCACCTTCGCTGTCGAGCTTGGCGAGCGTCTGGCTGCACAGAACCTGCTGTACCTCGATGCGCCTATCTCCGGGGGTGCCGCCAAGGCTGCCGCTGGCCAGATGACCATGATGACCTCCGGCCCGGCCGAGTCCTATGCCAAGGCAGAAGCCATCCTCAACGGCATGGCCGGCAAGGTCTATCGCCTGGGCGACGTCCACGGTCTGGGTTCGAAAGTCAAAATCATCAATCAGCTGCTCGCTGGCGTACACATCGCAGCCAGCGCCGAAGCCATGGCTCTGGGCCTGCGCGAAGGTGTCGATGCTGACGCGCTGTATGAAGTGATCACCAACAGTGCCGGTAACTCGTGGATGTTCGAAAACCGCGTGCCGCACATCCTCAATGCCGATTACACGCCGCTGTCGGCCGTGGACATCTTCGTCAAGGACCTGGGTCTGGTGCTGGATACCGCACGCAGCAGCAAATTCCCGCTGCCGCTCTCGGCCACCGCGCACCAGATGTTCATGCAGGCATCCAGCGCCGGCTTCGGCCGCGAGGATGACTCGGCAGTGATCAAGATTTTCCCGGGCATCGAGTTGCCGAAAGCCAAGCCGGAAAAAGCCTGAGGAGCGACTGATGAGCCTGAATAACGCTCGCCCGCTGCTGGGCTGCATTGCCGATGACTTCACCGGCGCCACCGACCTGGCCAACATGCTGGTGCGGGGCGGTATGCGCACCGTACAGAGCATTGGCATCCCCAGCGCCGAGATGGCTGCCGGTCTGGATTCCGACGCAATTGTCATCGCGCTGAAATCGCGTACCACGCCCAGCGCGGACGCGGTGGCTGAATCCCTGGCTGCTCTGGAATGGCTGCGCGAGCGCGGCTGCGAGCAGATCTTCTTCAAATACTGCTCGACCTTCGATTCCACTGCCGCCGGCAACATCGGCCAGGTCAGCGAAGCACTGCTGGAGCAACTGGGTAGCGATTTCACCCTCGCCTGCCCGGCCTTCCCGGAGAACGGTCGCACGATTTTCCGTGGCCACCTGTTCGTGCAGGACCAGTTACTCAGCGAATCGGGCATGCAGAACCATCCGCTGACACCCATGACCGACGCCAATCTGGTGCGTGTGCTGCAAGCGCAGACCCGCCACAAGGTCGGCCTGTTGCGCTACGACAGCATTGCCCAGGGCGTCGAAGGCGTACGCAACAGAATTGCCGAGCTGCGCGCCGAAGGTGTGAGCATGGCGATTGCCGATGCGCTGTCGGATGCGGATTTGTACACCCTGGGTGAAGCCTGCGCCGACTTGCCGCTGCTCACCGGTGGTTCGGGTCTGGCGCTGGGCCTGCCGGGCAACTTCCGCAAGGCGGGCAAGCTGCGCGATATCGATGCAGCCAAACAGATCGCCATCAGTGGCGGCGAAGTGGTACTGGCGGGTAGCGCATCGGTCGCCACCAATGGTCAGGTTGCGGCCTGGCTGGAAGCCGATCGTCCTGCGCTGCGCATCAATCCGCTGGACCTGGCCGCAGGCAAGCCGGTGGTCGAGCAGGCGCTGGCCTTTGCCAGAGATGCCGGGCAGACCGTATTGATCTACGCCACCAGCACCCCGGACGAAGTCAAAGCCGTGCAGAAAGAACTGGGCGTCGAACGCTCCGGCGCCATGGTCGAAGCCGCACTCGGCGAAATCGCCAAAGGGCTGCTGGACGCAGGCGTACGCCGCTTCGTGGTCGCCGGTGGCGAAACCTCCGGTGCCGTGGTTCAGGCGCTGGGCGTGCAGTTGCTGCAAATCGGCGCACAGATCGACCCGGGCGTTCCGGCCACGGTGAGCAGCGGCGCACAACCGCTGGCCCTGGCCCTCAAATCCGGCAACTTCGGTGCGCGCGACTTCTTCGCCAAGGCGCTCAAGCAACTGGCGGGAGCTGCCTGATGATCGATGAAAATGCACTGCGTCAGGAAATCTGCGACGTCGGCCGCTTGTTGTATGGCCGTGGCTATACGGTTGGCAGCGCCGGCAACATCAGCGCACGACTCGACGACGGCTGGCTGATTACCCCGACCGACGCCTGCCTGGGGCGCATGGACCCGGCCGACATCGCCAAGGTCAATCTGGCCGGTGAATGGGTGTCCGGCAGCAAGCCGTCCAAGACCCTGGCCCTGCACCGCGAAGTCTACGACCGTAACCCGCAGGTCGGTGGCGTAGTGCATACGCACTCGACGCATCTGGTGGCGCTGACCTTGGCCGGGGTGTGGCAGGAAGACGACATTCTGCCGCCGCTGACGCCGTATCAGGTCATGAAGGTTGGGCATATCCCATTGATCCCTTACGAACGTCCGGGCTCGCCGAAAGTCGCCGAGCGCGTGGCGAAACTGGCCAACAGCGTGCGCGGCGTGATGCTGGAGCGGCTCGGTCCGGTGGTCTGGGAAAGTTCGGTAGCCAAGGCCTGCTATGCCCTGGAAGAGCTGGAAGAGACTGCCCGTCTGTGGCTGATGAGCAACCCCAAACCTGCACCGCTGGACCCGGCGGCGCTTGAAGAGTTGCGTCAGGTGTTCGGCGCCAGGTGGTAACGAACACACGGTGATCGTGGGGCGCATTGCGCCTCGCGGTCGAAAAACAATAACAACAGGAATCGAGAGCATGACTCACCCCTACCCCGCTGTTTGGTTGTCAGTCTTTACCGCCATTGACCGGAGTGCACGGGCATGACGCCGCTCATGTTGATGGTCGTGGCCGGTGCGGGCATCGCACTGCTGTTGTTTCTGGTGCTCAAGTACAAATTCCAGCCCTTTGTCGCCCTGATGCTGGTCAGCATTATCGTGGCGCTGGTTGCAGGTGTTAAACCGGCCGACCTGGTTGCCACCATTGAAGGCGGCATGGGCAAGACCCTTGGCCATATCGCGATCATCATCGCCCTGGGCGCAATGATCGGGCGCATCATCGAGCTGTCCGGCGGGGCCGAAGCACTGGCCAAGACCCTGATCAACCGCTTCGGCAACAGGCGCACGCCACTGGCGCTGACCGTTGCCGGCTTCATGGTCGGCATTCCGGTGTTCTTCGAGGTCGGCGTGATCATCCTCATGCCGCTGGCCTACGGTGTCGCGCGTGCGGCACGCAAGCCGCTGCTGATTTTCGCGCTGCCGATGTGCGCCGCACTGCTCGCCGTGCATGCGTTTCTGCCGCCGCATCCGGGCGCTGTCGCCGCCGCCAGCCAGTTGGGCGCGGACCTGGGCCGGGTGCTGATGCTGGGTATTCCGATCGTTGCCGTGCTGTGCATGATCGGCTACTTCGTCGCAGGACGCATGACCCGCAAGACCTACCCGATGACCGATGACATCCGCGCCGAAGTCTATGGCCCGCACGTCACCAACGAAGACCTGGAAGCCTGGGCCCGTAACGATTACTCCGGCGTGCGCGAAGCGACCGAAACCCGAACCATGGGCGTCGAAGAAAGCGCCAGTAGTCTGGCGAGCAAGCTGCCGCCCGCGCCCGCACCGGGTTTCGGACTGATCATCGCGCTGATCCTGCTGCCGATCGTGCTGATTCTGATGGGCACGCTGGCCACCACCATGCTGCCGGCCACGTCCACACTGCGCGCAGTGCTGACCGTGCTTGGCGCCCCTCTGGTTGCGCTGCTGATCGATACCCTGCTGTGCGCCTGGCTGCTGGGCTCGCGTCGCGGCTGGAGCCGTACCCAGGTGTCCGATGTGATCGGCTCGGCCTTGCCGGGTGTGGCGATGGTGATCCTGATTGCCGGCGCCGGTGGCGTATTCGGCAAGGTGCTGGTCGACACCGGCATTGGTGCCGTGGTCTCCGAGGCGCTGCGCAACACCGGTCTGCCGGTGCTCGCGCTGGGCTTCCTGCTGACCCTGCTGCTGCGCGCCGTGCAAGGCTCGACCACCGTTGCACTGGTGACCACCGCAGGCATTCTCAGCCCGCTGATCGCCACACTGGACCTGAGCGCCAACCACTTGGCTCTGCTGTGTCTGGCCATGGGCGGTGGCGGTCTGGCCATGTCGCACATCAACGATGCCGGTTACTGGATGTTCACCAAGCTGGCGGGCCTCAACGTCGCCGACGGCTTGCGCACCTGGACCGTACTGGTCACGCTGCTCGGCACACTGGGCTTCGTGATTACCCTGCTGCTTTGGCCATTCGTCTGACCTTTTGAAGACTGGAGTTAACATGCCTCGCTTTGCCGCCAACCTCAGCATGCTGTACCCGCAGCATGATTTCCTTGAGCGCTTCGCCGCAGCCGCTGCCGATGGTTTCGGCGCGGTCGAGTACCTGTTCCCCTACGCCTACAGCACTCAGGAACTCAAACAGCGCCTGAGCGACAACGGTCTGGTGCAGGCGCTGTTCAATGCTCCGCCGGGCGACTGGGAGGCAGGCGAGCGAGGCATTGCCACGCTGCCGGGCCGTGAAGCGGAATTTCGCAGCGGTATCGAGCGGGCACTGGAATATGCGCAGGTGCTGGGCAATGACCGTGTGCACGTCATGGCCGGTCTGCTGCCCAGTGAAGGCTTGCGTGAGCGTCATCAGGCGGTCTACCTGGAAAACCTGGCGTTCGCGGCCGAGCAAGCCAAGGGCGCAGGCGTCACGATTCTGATCGAGCCGATCAACACCCGCGACATGCCGGGCTTCTTCCTCAACCGTCAGGATCAGGCGCAGGACATCTGCAAGCTGGTGGGCGCCGACAACCTGAAAGTGCAGTTCGACTGCTATCACTGCCAGATCGTCGAAGGCGACCTGACCAGCAAGCTGCGCCGCGACTTTGCAGGTATTGGCCATATCCAGATCGCCGGGGTACCGGATCGCCATGAGCCGGACCTGGGCGAACTGAACTACGAGCACCTGTTCAACGTCATCGACGAACTGGGCTACAGCGGCTGGATCGGCTGCGAATATCGCCCGAAAGGCGACACCAGCGCGGGCCTGGCGTGGTTGCGCGAGTTACAAGCCAAGGGCTGAAACGAGGGCATGGACGACGCGAAGCGTCGTGAACGGCATCCCCACGCGGAGCGTGAGGAACGATCATTCTGTAACTGTCGTGCCCAAGCATGGTCGGCGTCCGGGAGAACACTATCGTGCCCATGCTCCCCGTGGGCACGCCGTTCTGGACGCTCTGCGTCCGATGTTCAGCGAGCTGAGCATCAGTCCTCTACGTCGAACTGATCCTTGATATAGCGAATTTCAGTCCGGCCGTGTGGCGCGGGCTGACCGTCTTCGTCGAGGTTGACGAAGACGATCTTCTCGACCGTCAGGATGCTTTTGCGAGTGATCTTGTTGCGCACCTGGCATTTCAGGGTAATCGAGGTACGACCGAACTCGGTGGCGGTAATACCCAGTTCGATGATGTCACCCTGACGCGAAGCGCTGACGAAGTTGATCTCGGAAATGTACTTGGTCACCACCCGCTGATTGCCCAACTGGACGATGGCGTAGATCGCTGCCTCTTCATCGATCCAGCGCAGCAGGCTACCGCCGAACAACGTGCCGTTAGGGTTCAGGTCTTCGGGTTTTACCCACTTGCGGGTGTGGAAATTCATGTTCACTCCTGAGCGTCTGGCCTGTAGAGAACTGCATGATGGCAGAGCCAGCGGCCCATGCCCATGTCATTGCGCAGTTGCATCGGCAGTTGTTATACGCCACGACTTTGCCAGTTCCACAGTGCCTGATTGCAGCAACTGCCCAGGCAGCGCGGATCTGGAGGCGTAGGCCGCAATAATCCCATCCAGCGCGCGATTGACTTCGCTGGCAGTGGTCGCCTGCAGCAGGATCCGGTCAGCACTCAGCAACAGATTGATATTGGCTGAGGTTTGCAGAAAGAGATGCATTGAAGGGAAGATCACCGATTTTCTGATGTTGCCTGCAATGACCCGAACTTCCCGTTCACGCATTTCGGCCAACGCGGCAGCCAGAACCGGCGATGCCACTGCGTTATTGCGCACCGCATCAAGCAGGCGCAGGCGGGCCTTTCTGTCGAAGCGATTCAATTGCAGTGCCAACCACCGGAGGTGCGCCGGGTCGGTAACCAGTCCATCAAGACGCGCAACCGCCTCGCCAAGACTGCCAGTTAACGTCAATCGACTGCTGCTCTCGTAGGTTTCAACCATGGCATCCAGCATGGCAAGTGCGGCGTTGGCCCCTGAGAGCCACGTCATTATGCTGTTCATTGTGCCGTCGGGCGCCCTGCTCAGGACGCTATCAAGCATCTCGTCGTCCATGCTCAGCAGCGCCTCGTTCATGGATTCGAAAACATATTCCTCTCGTTTTTCTGCACGCAGCTTCAAATGTGCACTGACCGCCTGCTGCAAACGCTCCTGCAAGTGATCCTTGATGTCGGCGGTCATGCCAAAATTCACCGTGCCGCTCAATGCACCGCTGAAATCACCCTTTTCCGTACGCAGTGGTACTACGACGGTCTGCTCCGCAAAGGCCTTGAGGCTGAGGTTCTGGAATTCACGACTTGCAGAGACAGGGGCCCCTGTCAGCCAATCGGTCAACAACTGCGTAAAGCCGCCACGGTCGATCGGGCTCTCCTGCTGTTCGAACCGGAGGATCAGCATGTCCGAACCGGACATCAGGTCTGTGGCCAGTCCGGGATCAATGAGTTGCGGTACCGGAGTATTGAGCAGGACGCCGCCATCCTGAAAGAACGTCAGCTCGTCGATTGCCTGAAACGCCATCCCCTCTCCAGAAGGCTGTTTGAACAGCACAGGCAGGGACGCGGAAACATGGGCGGCCATTGCAATATCCAGTTCGGGAGTCGACGCCGCGCTGAATACCACCAGTTGCGGCATCCCCGCGAGCATGGCCGTGCCGGTGATGTTCAGATTCTTGATCTGCGGAATATGGCGGTTGAGCACTGCCAGGTCAGCGAACGTCACAACACCTCCGGCCACCAGACGATCCCGGATGTCAGTGACCTCGGAAGCGTGTTCATCGTGGATCCGGCTCAGGACCGCCGTCCGGGCGGTTTCACGCAGCAAGGCTTGCAGAGGCAGCGCCTGAGACTGGATACGCGGCAATACCCCCAGCAGCACACGGGTAAAGTCGCCGATGGCGCCAGGCAGGGCTTTTTGCGTTATCGCCCCGAGGCCGGAAAAGGCCTGCTGAAACCAGCCTGCGCCGTTATCAGCGCTGTCGAGCAGGGCAAGCAGATCGGTGTCGTCAGTGAGCGTGTCGAACTGCCGTGCATCTATCCCGCACGCAAGCATTACCGCCATGATCGCCCCCACTGAAGAGCCATAAACCGCCTGAATGTCGTTCAGGACCCCCTGCTGCTCCAATGCGTTGACCGCTCCGGAGTAGGCAATGCCCTTCGCGCCACCTCCACTGAGAATCAGCTTGTTAATCGGCGGCAGCGCCAGTTCCAGGCGGGTCACGCCATTTTCATAATCGGTCAACGTGATGCGGCGCTTGCCTGCATGCTCGACAATCACCCGAGAACTGCCTTCGGGGTTGGTCATTGATAGAGGGGTGTCGTTCGAGGTCATGTGCATAACGAGTTCTGCCTTCCGTTGTTTCAGGGTGCGCTGGCACGCGCTGCTTTTTGTAAGGCGCAAAGCGTGTGGCTCACGCTTTTCGCCTGCCTTATGGAAAGCGAGACTAGGGGCAACCCTGAAGCGAGGTGCGGTACAGGAATATAGAGGGTCGAAAATCCGCCGAACGGTGATCCGACAGAAAACCTTGGGAAGAATCGCGAGCACCGCTATACTGCCAAACGTTTCAAAACGGTCATCTACGCTTGATACCGTTCCCGCCACCTGTCCGAGGGGCGCTGCAGCAGGTTTTCCCTGTCAGGCTCGGATGGGGCGTTGTTTGCCAGGACGATCCTCGACCGGCAAGCCTTAAACGCACAACGGCGCCCATTCGCATATTTATGGAATGGAGACTCTCAATGAGTGCTGTAATCACGCCCGCAGAATTCAATGACTACAAGGTTGCCGATATTTCCCTGGCCGCCTGGGGTCGCCGCGAAACCATCATCGCCGAATCCGAAATGCCTGCCCTGATGGGTCTGCGTCGCAAATACGCCGGTGATCAGCCGCTCAAAGGCGCGAAGATTCTCGGCTGCATCCACATGACCATTCAGACTGCCGTACTGATCGAAACCCTGGTTGCCCTGGGTGCCGAAGTTCGCTGGTCGTCGTGCAACATTTTCTCCACTCAGGACCAGGCTGCTGCGGCCATCGCTGCTGCCGGCATTCCTGTGTTCGCCTGGAAAGGCGAAACCGAAGAAGAATACGAGTGGTGCATCGAGCAGACCATCCTCAAGGATGGCCAGCCATGGGACGCCAACATGATTCTCGACGACGGCGGCGACCTGACCGAGATCATCCACAAGAAATACCCGGCGATGCTGGACAAGATCCACGGCGTCACCGAAGAAACCACCACTGGCGTGCACCGCCTGCTGGACATGCTGGCCAAGGGCGAGCTGAAAATCCCGGCCATCAACGTCAACGACTCGGTGACCAAGAGCAAGAACGACAACAAGTACGGCTGCCGTCACAGCCTGAACGACGCCATCAAGCGCGGCACCGACCACTTGCTGTCCGGCAAGCAGGCGCTGGTGATCGGCTACGGTGACGTGGGCAAGGGCTCGGCCCAGTCCCTGCGTCAGGAAGGCATGATCGTCAAAGTGACCGAAGTCGACCCGATCTGCGCCATGCAGGCCTGCATGGACGGTTTCGAGCTGGTCTCGCCGTTCATCGACGGTGAAAACGACGGCACCGAAGCGAGCATCGACAAGGCGCTGCTGGGCAAGATCGACCTGATCGTGACCACCACCGGCAACGTCAATGTCTGCGATGCGAACATGCTCAAGGCACTGAAAAAGCGTGCTGTGGTGTGCAACATCGGTCACTTCGACAACGAAATCGACACCGCTTTCATGCGCAAGAACTGGGCATGGGAAGAAGTGAAGCCACAGGTTCACAAGATCCATCGTACCGGCCCAGGCTCGTTCGACGCACAGAACGACGACTACCTGATCCTGCTGGCCGAAGGCCGTCTGGTAAACCTGGGTAACGCCACTGGTCACCCAAGCCGCATCATGGATGGCTCGTTCGCCAACCAGGTTCTGGCGCAGATCTTCCTCTTCGAGCAGAAATACGCCGACCTGGCACCCGCCAAGAAAGCCGAGCGTCTGACCGTTGAAGTACTGCCGAAGAAACTCGACGAAGAAGTGGCCCTGGAAATGGTCCGCGGCTTCGGCGGCGTTGTGACCAAACTGACCAAGACCCAGGCCGATTACATCGGCGTGACCGTCGAAGGTCCGTTCAAGCCGCACGCGTATCGCTACTGATCGAGCCGTTTCGGTCCGCTTCTTACGCAGAAGCGGATCGAGCGTCATCAGCCATTACCGGCAGCACGCGCTACGCCGGTGATGCTCAGTACCTGAAGGCCGTTCCGGCCTTTTCGCGAACAAGTTCGCTCCTACGACGAGATCGGCTCCATGTCTCAAGAACGCCGCTTCAGCTTCGAGTTCTTTCCCACCAAAACCGACGCTGGACACGAAAAGCTGCTGACCGTCGCTCGTCAGTTGGCCACGTACAACCCCGATTTTTTCTCCTGCACCTATGGTGCCGGTGGCTCGACCCGCGACCGCACGCTCAATACCGTGCTGCAGCTGGAAAACGAGATCAAAGTACCTGCTGCGCCGCATTTGTCCTGCGTAGGCGACAGCAAGGATGACCTGCGCAACCTGTTGGCGCAGTACAAGGATGCGGGCATCAAACGCATCGTGGCACTGCGCGGCGACCTGCCTTCCGGCATGGGCATGGCCAGCGGAGAGCTGCGTCACGCCAATGACCTGGTGAGCTTCATTCGCCAGGAAAGCGGCAGCCATTTCCACATCGAAGTCGCCGCTTACCCGGAAATGCATCCGCAGGCGCGCAATTTCGAAGACGACCTCAAGCACTTCGTCAACAAGGCCAATGCCGGCGCCGACAGTGCGATCACTCAGTACTTCTTCAACGCCGACAGCTATTTCAACTTCGTCGAGCGTGTCGAGAAGATGGGCGTCAGCATTCCGATCGTGCCGGGCATCATGCCGATCACCAACTACAGCAAGCTGGCGCGTTTCTCGGATGCCTGCGGTGCGGAAATCCCGCGCTGGATCCGCAAACAGCTGGAAGCCTATGGCGATGACGTGCAAAGCATCCAGGCGTTCGGCGAACAAGTCATCACGCAGATGTGCGAACGACTGCTGCAAGGCGGCGCCCCCGGCCTGCACTTCTACACACTGAACCAGGCAGAACCGAGTCTGGCGGTGTGGAACAACCTGCAACTGCCACGCTGAAAACGGCTGCGGCACCGCGATCCGACCGGCAGTTTCCGGGGGATCGCGGCCTCATACACCGTTGGGCAGCAGGAAAGCGGCGTATTGCGCTCGCTCTGTTATACTCCAGCCTTCCCGCCAGGCTTACGCCCGGACGCCCGGTCTTGCAATCGTCACCCGTTCACGCCAACAGCGCAATTTTCATCAAGCGCAGACGTCACGGAATGCACTGAAGACCCGGCAGGACCGGACGGGATCGCGTTGTCTTTACACGCCATTCGCGCCAGGCAAGACATCCCTTGAGCTTAAGCTCCAACAGAACAGGATTACTCATGTCCTTTGCTTCCCTCGGTCTCTCCGAGGCTTTAGTCCGCGCCATCGAGGCAGCGGGCTATACCCAGCCTACCCCCGTGCAACAGCGGGCCATTCCCGCCGTGTTGCAAGGTCGCGACCTGATGGTTGCGGCACAGACCGGTACTGGTAAAACCGGCGGTTTCGCCCTCCCTATTCTGGAGCGGCTGTTTCCCAATGGTGTTCCGGACAAATCCCAGCGTCACGGCCCGCGTCAACCGCGCGTTCTGGTCCTGACCCCGACCCGCGAACTGGCCGCACAGGTGCACGAGAGCTTCAAGCTCTATGCCCGCGACCTGAAGTTCGTCAGCGCCTGCATCTTCGGCGGCGTCGGCATGAACCCGCAGGTTCAGGCCATGTCCCGTGGTGTGGACGTTCTGGTGGCCTGCCCTGGCCGCCTGCTCGACCTGGCCGGTCAAGGCAGTGTCGACCTGTCCCACGTCGAAATCCTGGTGCTCGATGAAGCAGACCGGATGCTCGACATGGGCTTCGTGCACGACGTCAAGAAGGTCCTCGCGCGGCTGCCGGCCAAGCGCCAGAACCTGCTGTTCTCGGCTACCTTCTCCAATGACATCACGTCGTTGGCCGGCAAGCTGCTGCACAACCCCGAGCGCATCGAAGTCACGCCGCCGAACACCACGGTCGAGCGTATCGAGCAACGGGTTTTCCGCCTGGCAGCCAACCACAAGCGTTCGCTGTTGGCGCATCTGATCACCGTCGGTGCCTGGGAACAGGTGCTGGTCTTCACTCGCACCAAGCACGGCGCCAACCGCCTGGCCGAGTACCTGGACAAGCACGGCCTTGCGGCTGTCGCGATCCACGGCAACAAGAGCCAGAACGCTCGTACCAAGGCGCTGGCCGACTTCAAGGCAGGTGATGTACGCATCATGGTGGCGACCGATATCGCCGCACGCGGCCTGGATATCGATCAGTTGCCGCATGTCGTCAACTTCGAGCTGCCCAACGTCGACGAAGACTACGTTCACCGTATCGGTCGTACCGGCCGTGCCGGTCGTTCCGGTGAAGCCATTTCGCTGGTTGCGCCGGACGAAGAGAAGCTGCTCAAAAGCATCGAGCGCATGACCAAGCAGAAGATCGCCGATGGCGATCTGATGGGCTTCGACATCACCGCAGTCGAGGCTGAGAAGCCGGAAGTGCGCGAGCGTCCGGATGTTCGCAATTCGCGTGGCGCACGTCCTGCACGTGGCGATGGCGACAAGAACAACGGTGGTCGTCGCGACAAGGGCAAGGATAAAGGCAAGGAAAAACCTGCCGCTGCATCCGCCACTGGCGAACGTCCTGCAAGGCAGCCACGCGAAAAAAAACCTCGTGAGGGCACGCCTCGCAGCGAACAGCGTGCATCGCAACCCGCCACACCGCGTCCGGCAGCCGATCGTGCACCGGATGAGTTCCGTGACGACGAAGTAGACAACTTCGGTAATCGCGCTGACTACGTCAGTCCTTATCAGGGCAAAGGCCAGAACCGTGGTCGTCGCCCTGCTGCCGCGCCTGGCGCAGCCGCACCGGCCGCTGGCGGCGCTGCTCGCCCGGCTAATCCGGGTCGCCCTGCCGGTGGCGCTCGCAACGGCTCGGGCAGTGGCGCGCCAAAGCGCAACGGCTCGGGTTCATCGGCACCACGCTCGCGTGATGGTCAGCCACGTGGCCGTCGCCCGGCACGTGAAGAGCAACCCTTGCCACGTGAAGGTCAGGAGCCGGTTGCACGCGCACCACGCGACGGCCAGCCTCAGCCGAAGATCGTGCACAAGGAATCCAAGATCGACCGTTTCCCGTCTGCCGAGCAACTGGACCAGTTGCCAAGCCGCCCACGCGGTGAAAAACCGGCCCTGCTGACCCGCAACCGCGACAGCTGACAGCCACGCAACACTGAAAACGCCCCGACTTGCTCGGGGCGTTTTTGTTTGTTGTATCAATGATCGCTATGGACGCTCCGCGTCCGATCTTGAGGCGGTAGCGCGGCGTCGATCTATGACGCAGAGCGTCATGCACTGCATGCCAACGCGGAGCATTGGCACGATAGTCACCTCAGGACGTTTCATCGCACCAACAAAAACGCCGACCCAAGGGTCGGCGTTCTGTCGATCAGGCGTGCAATTATTTCTTCTGTACGCCTTCGAAGCTGATGTCCAGATCCAGCGTCTGCGACGTCGGGCCTGGGCCCTTGATGCCGAAGTCGTTCAGGTTCAGCGTCGAAGTACCGTTGAAGCCGGCACGGTAGCCGCCCCATGGATCCTTGCCTTCGCCGTTGAAGGTCGCCTTGATGACGATTGGCTTGGTCACGCCGTGCAGGGTCAGGTCGCCAGTGACGTCAGCCGTTTTCTCGCCAGTCGATTTGACTGCGGTGGAAACGAATTTGGCTTCCGGGTATTTGGCAACGTCCAGGAAATCCTTGCTGGAGATGTGCTTGTCGCGCTCAGCGTGGTTGGTGAACAGGCTGGCGGTTTTCAGATCGACATTGATTTTGCTGGCTTCAGGCTTGGCAGCATCGAAGCTGAACGTGCCGTCCCAGTCCTTGAAGGTACCGTGGATGAAGCTGTAACCCAGGTGGCTGATCTTGAAGTCAACGAATGCGTGTTGACCTTCCTTGTCGATAACGTAGTCGGCAGCCATGGCCTGGCCAGCAGACAACAATGCGGTACCCAGAGCCAGAGCGGCGAGAGACTTCTTCAACATGCGTTTATTCCCGTTTTGGTTGAACAATCAATTACGACCCAGCATACGCTTGAGGGTCACATCGCGATCGATGAAGTGGTGTTTCAATGCAGCAAGACCATGGAGCCCCGCGAATATCACGATGACCCAGGCCAGATACAGGTGAATCCAGCCAGCCGTTTCTGCCTGATCAGGAAGGCCCGACACCAGCGCGGGCACATCGAACAGACCGAATACCGGAATCCCCACGCCGTCGGCGGTGGAGATGAGATACCCGGCGAACATCACGGCAAACAGTGCGACGTACAAAAACAGATGGCCGAATGCAGCACCGATGCGCGTCAACTTACTGTAGCTGGTCAACGGCGGCGGTGGCGGACTGAGCAGACGCCAGACCACACGGATCAGCATGATCGCGAACAGCGTGATGCCGATGCTCTTGTGCAGATCAGGGCCCGCCTTGCGCCACGTATCGTAGTAATCCAGCCCGACCATCCACAGCCCCAGCGCAAACATTCCAAACACGACAGCAGCCACACCCCAGTGCAGCACCATGCTGACCAGACCGTAGCGAGAGGATGAATTACGTAGCTGCATTACCAGTACCTTGTCAGAAGTGTTACCAGACTAGCTTTTTATCTATCGAATGAAAGCGCAAAATTTCGCTCGGACGTATCGAACAATACGATAGGTCTGGTGGGCATTTCGTACCTCGATTCTGTTGCCTGCATCACACCTGAACCACTGTTCAGCGCTGCCAGGCTGTCCGCGCTGCAGCAGCATCCCGATAATTTGCCGCCAGTAACACTTTGCAATGACCATCGGCCTTTCGATGCCGATGAACGGCACGATAAGGCCCGACAAGGTCAACCCACAGGGATAGAACGAATAGAGCGCGCATAAAAAAGGGATGCGGTGTGAACCGCATCCCTTTCAGTCAGCCATCGGACGGTCAGTTATTGGCGTCTGCAGGCGCTGCTTCAGCAGGGGTCTTGGCGGGAGCCGGTTTGCTCTGAGCCTTTTTCGCTGCCTCTTTTTTAGCCGCTTCCTTCTTCGCAGCTTCTTTTTTAGCCGCTTCTTTCCTGGCCGCTTCCTTGCTCTGCACTTTCTTCGCAGGTTCAGCCTTGGTCGCCGGCTTTTTGGCTGGCTCGGCTTTTACCGGCGGTGTGGCAGGCTGGACAACCGGTGCAACCACGGGTGCCGGAGCAACAGCCGGTGCAGGCGCTGGAGCAGGCTCTACGGCTTTCTCAACCGGAGCAGGTGCCGGGGCCGGTGCATCACCGCCACCGAACATGCGCGAGAAGAAGCCTGGCTTGTCAGCCTGCGGCTTGGCAGGTTCAGCCGGTTTGTCGGAGGAACCGCCGAACAGATTGCTGAAGAAATTGCCTTCGGACTTCTGCGAAGCCGGGGCCGGTGCTTTCGGCGGTGCAACCTTGACCGGTTCGAACGACTTGCCAGCGGCCAGATCCTGCACCTGGCCGGCTGCACGCTGACCACTGCGCAGGGCGCCTTCCAGGGTGCCGGGGTACAAGGTGTCGGTGTGCTCGCCAGCAAAGGCTACCCGCAGGATCGGCCGTTCCCACAAGCGCCAGTATTTGCTGATCTGGCCGGGACCGAACGCCAGGTAAGAACCGCCGGTAGAAGGATCGACGCTGTAACGGCGGATTTCATAGCCGGTGTAGGCGCCGCGTGCCTCAGGGTAGAACGCATGCAGACGGATCAGCACCTGATCGACCATCTGCTTGTCACCGAAAGCCTGCATGATGCGTGCGTTGTCGCCAGACAGGTTGATCACCACGTTGGCGCCACCTTTAAGCGCCGGCTCTACCCACAACATGCCCAGACCGGTGTTACTGAATACTTCACCGGACATACGCGCCTTGCTGTCCCAGACCGGAGTCTTGAACTTGAGCATGATCTGGTCGCGCCAGCCGTAGTTGGTGCTCTTGATCGCGCCCATGTGCTGCGCGTCCAGTGCAGGCGTCATCTGGATCTTGCCCAGCGAACGCAACGGCACGGCCATCACTACATAGTCTGCTGTATAGCTGGTGGCGCCAGCCTTGACCGTGACCTTGTCCTTCTCTTGAATGACTGCCGTCACCGGCGAGTTGGTCTTGACGGTCTTGAGTTGCTTGACGAACGCCTGGGTCAGCACCGCACTGCCACCGGGCAGGCGCGCAGCACGCAAGTCACGCTCGTCGACCGAGCGATAAACCCGCGATTGCTGGGCGAGGTACAGCAGCGACAGGCGCGAAGGCTCGTCGTAGCGGGTACGGATCTGCTGATTGATTAACTGACGCGCAGTGACAGGCAGGTTCAGACGGTCCAGCCAGTTGGCAACGTTGATCTGGTCCAGCGCAAACAGCGTGCTGTTGGACGCCGGGTTTTCCGGGTCGTCAACCGAACGCGCGAGATTATCCAGCGTGTCGTTGTAGCGCTTGATGGCTTCGGCGGTCGCGGGCTGTTTGACGGCCAGGTCAGCCTGGGTGAAGTACACACCGTCGATCAGGTAGCTAGGCGTGCGCACAAATTCAGGCGCAGGCACAGTCGACAGCTTGAAGCTGTCCAGGTAGCGGTTCAGCACAGGCTGAGCCTTGGTATTGCCGATCCACTCGCTGGTCGCCAGACCGGAGCGTCCACCCAGACTCGGCTTGGCTTCCAGCACGGTCACCTGCCAGCCTTTGGCCTGCAGTTCATAGGCGGCAGTCAAACCTGCCAGACCACCACCGACGACAATGGCGGTTCGTTGTTTTTCATCGGCGAGCGTCGAAACGCTGACCAACCCTGCCACTATCAGCGCACAGGCGCGCAGCCAACCAGAAAGCATTCGGCGAACTCCAGAAAACATAGGGAAGATAGGGCAAGTCAGCCCGACACATCGACTCGCTGCGCAGGATACGCGAGCCATCAAATAGCCGCCAGCAATGTCCATCAGCCGTTAAAACTGCATCAAAGGTTGTTCCGCAGCCGGGCATTGCATAGGCTTGCGCGATTGTTCGTCCTCGCATCAGGCGAGTCGCTACCCGGAGATTGAAAATGGGCCTCAATGACCAGTGGATGCAACGTGACCTGAAGGTCCTGTGGCACCCCTGCACCCAGATGAAAGACCACGAAAATCTGCCGTTGATACCGATCAAGCGCGGTGAAGGCGTATGGCTTGAAGACTTCGAGGGCAAGCGTTATCTGGACGCTGTCAGCTCTTGGTGGGTCAACGTTTTCGGACACGCCAACCCGCGCATCAATCAGCGCATCAAGGACCAGGTCGACCAACTGGAGCACGTGATCCTCGCCGGTTTCAGCCACCAGCCGGTGATCGAGCTGTCCGAACGGCTGGTCAAACTTACGCCTGACGGCCTGACCCGCTGTTTCTACGCCGATAACGGCTCGTCGTGCATCGAAGTCGCGCTGAAAATGAGCTTTCACTACTGGCTCAATCGCGGCCAGCCGGACAAGAAACGCTTCGTCACCCTGACCAACAGCTACCACGGCGAGACCATGGCGGCGATGTCGGTCGGTGACGTGCCGCTGTTCACCGAGACCTACAAGGCACTGCTGCTCGACACCATCAAGGTGCCGAGCCCCGATTGCTACCACCGCCCGGACGGCATGAGCTGGGAAGAGCATTCGCGCAACATGTTCGTCGCCATGGAACAGACCCTCGCCGAGCACCACGCCAGCGTTGCGGCGGTGATCGTCGAACCGCTGATTCAGGGCGCGGGCGGCATGCGCATGTATCACCCGATCTACCTCAAGCTGCTGCGCGACGCCTGCGACCGCTATGGCGTGCACCTGATCCACGATGAAATCGCTGTCGGTTTCGGCCGTACCGGGACCATGTTCGCCTGCGAACAGGCAGGCATTCGTCCGGACTTTCTGTGCCTGTCCAAGGCGCTGACCGGCGGCTACCTGCCGCTGGCAGCCTGCCTGACCACCGACGATGTGTATGACGCGTTCTACGACGATTACCCGACCCTGCGTGCATTTCTGCACTCGCACAGTTACACCGGCAACCCGCTGGCCTGTGCCGCTGCGCTGGCGACCCTGGATATCTTCGAGCAGGACAACGTCATCGAAAACAACAAGGCCCTGGCGCAGCGTATGGCGACGGCCACTGCGCATCTGGTCTATCACCCGCACGTTGCGGAAGTGCGTCAGACCGGTATGGCCATCGCCATCGAAATGGTTCAGGACAAGGCGAGCAAAACCGCCTACCCGTGGCAGGAACGCCGCGGTATGAAAGTCTTCCAGCACGCACTGGAGCGTGGCGCACTGCTGCGGCCGCTGGGCAGCGTGGTGTATTTCCTGCCGCCGTACGTGATCACTCCGGAGCAGATCGACTTCCTCGCCGAGGTGGCCAGCGAAGGCATTGATATCGCGACACGCAGCAGTGTCAGTGTTGCCGTGCGTGAGAACTTTCATCCGGATTTCAGGGATCCGGGTTAAGGGCTGAAACCAAATGCAGCCGGACTGGCGCCTTCGCGGGCAAGCTCGCTCCCACTGGCCGGGGCCTGTCCGGGCTACCTTGGTTTGCTCGCGAATGCCCCCTCACAGAATGAACATCAGAACCGAGACACACCATGAGACTGTCGCGCTTTTTTACTGAAACGCCGCTGAGTCTGGGCGAGCACGAACTGCCTGAGGCCCAGGCGCACTACATCAGCCGCGTGCTGCGCATGACCGAAGGTGACGCGCTGCAACTGTTCGACGGTTCGGGCCAGGAGTTTCGCGGCATCTTGCTGGAAGTCGGCAAGAAGCGCGTGCATGTGCAGCTCACCGAAAGCTTCGCAGGGCAGGTGGAGTCAGGCCTGCGCATTCATCTTGGTCAGGGCCTGTCGCGGGGCGAGCGCATGGACTGGGCGATTCAAAAGGCCACCGAACTGGGCGTCAGCGAAATCACGCCGATTGTCAGCGAACGCTGCGAGGTGCGCCTGAAAGACGAACGCGCCGAGAAGCGCCAGTCGCACTGGCAGCAGATCGCGATCAGCGCCTGCGAGCAGTGTGGCCGCTCCGTAGTGCCGGTGATTCATGCGCCGATGCCGCTGACCGAGTGGGTCAAGCACACCGAGGCCGACCTGAAGCTGGTCCTGCACCCGGTAGCTGAACCCCTGACCAGCCATGACAAGCCGGCCAGCCTGGCCTTTCTGATTGGTCCGGAAGGCGGTCTGAACGATGCAGAAGTCACTCAGGCGCAAGACGCCGGCTTCCACGCCGCGCGCCTCGGCCCACGCGTTCTGCGCACTGAAACCGCCCCAGTGGTAGCGCTCAGCGTGGCGCAGCAGCTGTGGGGCGACTTCTGATCGCTGATGATGGTCCCCACGCTCATGCGCTCATCGTTATACGCAAATCCTGATGGGCTTCTGCCCGGAGGGCGTAGGAGCGAACTTGTTCGCGAAGACAGTAGTTCAGGCGATGCATTTTCGACGAATATACTCGCCCTTTCGCGAAAAATGCGGATCGCCGCCCCGGTCGCTCCTACGGCCTTCGGCCAGAATCAGAAGCAGACTTGCGTATAACGCAGAGCGCTGGAGCGTGGTAACGGGAGTCAGCTCCCGACCGCCCCTCCTCACAGCACATAGAAACAAATCGCCACGAAGTGCATCAGACTGCCGCCGATGACGAACAGGTGCCAGATGCCGTGAAAGTGGCGGATCTGGTCGTAGGCGAAGAACAGGATGCCGACGGTGTACAACACGCCGCCTCCGGCCAGCCAGATGAAACCCGATACACCGAGCGCAGCCAGCAGTGGCTTGACGGCCACCAGCACGATCCAGCCCATCACGGCGTAGATCACGATGGACATGATTCGCGCTTCGGAGCGCGGTTTTATCTCTTGCAGGATGCCGATCAGCGCCAGCCCCCAGACAATTCCGAACAAGGTCCAGCCCCACGCGCCGCGCAATGTCACGAGGCAGAACGGGGTGTAGCTGCCGGCAATCATCAGGTAGATCGAAAAGTGGTCGACCTTCTGCATGATCGATTTCGAGCGCCCCTTGACGCTGTGGTAGACCGTCGAGACGCTGTACAGCGTCACCAGACACACACCATAAATGGCCATGCTGACCACTTTCCAGACATCACCATGCAGACACGCCATGACCAATAACCAGATCGCACCGACGGCCGCCAGTACGGCGCCAACCAGGTGCGACCAGGCGTTGAATTTTTCTCCGTAGTACATCCGCTCAATACCCCCCTCTTGATGGCGAAAACACTGGAAACAGAGACTCCGGGTTATTGAAACAAACCGCAACACCCGTGTCAGTGACGGATATTTTAAGCAGCTATCGACGCATGAGTTGTGCACAATCAGCGCACCTCAACCATAAGCGCCACGACATGCAGATTGATGACGAACTGACGCTCAAGAAACTGGAAATATTCCTCGCCTTCATGCGCACCGGCAATCTGGCGCGGGCGGCGGAGGAGTTGCAGACCAGTAACGTCAGCGTGCACCGCGCCATTCATTCGCTGGAAAGCGCGCTGCGCTGCCCCTTGTTCAAGCATGAGGGACGCAACCTGACGCCACTGGAAAGCGCGTATGTGCTGGAAGAACGTGCGCAGAAACTGGTCCAGGATGTGCTCGCCACGGTGGAACTGACCCGTCAGGCAGCAGGTTTCTCAGCGGCGCGGTTCCGGCTGGGGGCATTGTATTCGCTGACGGTCAAGACGGTGCCGCAGCTGATCATGGGCCTGAAGATCCGCCGCAGCGAGCTGAATATCGACCTGATTCTGGGCTCGAACATGGACCTGCTCTACAAGCTCAAGAACATGGAAGTCGATGCGATGCTGGTGTCGCTGGATGAAAGCACCCATGACCCGGACTGCGAGCATCTGGCGCTGTTTTCCGACGACATCTTTCTCGCCGTCCCCACCGACTCACCGTTCGCCGAACACCCTGAAGTGGACCTGGGCGACCTGCGCGAAGCGACGTTCATCACCCTGACCCAGGGTTTCGCCACGCACCGCGACGGGATCCGCGTGTTTCAACAGGCCGGTTTCGAGCCCAAGGTGGCGATGCAGGTCAATGACATCTTCACCTTGCTGAGCATGGTCAGCTCCGGCGTCGGCTACGCACTGCTGCCGGGAAGAATCGCCGCGGTCTATGAAAACCGCGTACGCCTGATTCCGTTGCAGAGCCGCTACCGGATGCAGCAACACATCGGCATGGTGTTCCTCAAGTCCAGACAGCGCGATCCCAACCTGCTCGCGCTGTTGGCCGAGTGCCGGATGTACGCGAACCGGCTGCTGGAACAGACGACCTGACCTAGCCGACGATGGCGCGCACGATGAAATACAGCACCGATGGCCCGAGCAGGCAGCCCAGGCCGGTGTGGAACGTAGCGGTCAGCGCGCCGTAAGGCACCAGACGCCGATCGGTTGCCGCCAGCCCTGCGGTAACGCCGCTGACAGTACCCGCCAGCCCACCGAAAACCATCGCCGAGCGCGGATTGTCCAGCCCCATCCAGCGCGCTGCCATGGGCGTGCCGACCATCACCAGAATCGCCTTGATCAGGCCGGTGGCAATCGACAGCGCCATTACATCGGAGGTGGCGCCCAGCGCAGCACCGGTCACCGGGCCGACAATGTAGGTCACCGCCCCGGCACCGATGGTGGTCATGCTGATCGCATCGCGATAACCGAATACCCAGGCAATGCTCGCGCCGACGATAAACGGCAAGATCGTGCCCAGCAGCAAAGCGATCACACCGATCAGTCCGGCCTTGCGTGCTTCAGTGGCCTGCACTTCGAAGGCGGTGGCAACGATGGCAAAGTCACGCAGCATCGCCCCGCCCATCAGGCCGATACCGGAGAACAGCGTGATATCCGCCAGCCCTTTCTGGCCGCCGGTCAAGGTGCCGCCGACCCAGGCCAGAATCAGCCCGATGACAATCGCAATGGCCGAACCATGCACCCGGCCAAACGTCAGGCGTCTGGAAAGCACCACCGAGACCCACATGATGATGCCGACGAAGGCGAATGCGGTGATCAGGCCGTTGTGTTCAAGTCCCTTCTCGATGAGGTCCCACATATCAGCGACCTCCGGCCGGGGCGATTTCAGGTGTCAGCAGCGGCTCTTCCTTGGGTAACGGCTCGCCGCGATTGGTGCGGCTGATCACTGCGATGGTGCAGGCACACAGCACCACCGAACCCACAGCGGCCAGTACCGCCACCGGCCCGCCCTTGAGTGCGGTCACCACGTTTTGCTGTGCGGCCATTGCCACCACCACCGGGATGTACAGCGCGCCCCAGAAACCCACGCCCATTTCGCAGTCTTTGCTCATGCCGCCGTGTTTCTGCATCCACAGGCGCGCGCAGATCAACAGGATCATGGCGATCCCGACCCCGCCCACATTGGATTTCACCCCCAGCAGAACGCCGAGCATGTCGCCGAGAATCACGCCCGCAAGCGTGCAGATGGCCAGTAGTGCAACACCGTAGATAATCATTGTTGTTATTCCTCTGTTTGCATTGCTGAAGTTGTTGTTTTTGTCCTTCGTAGCAGCTGCACGGCGGCTCTATGGGGTGCGGCGACCCTCCTCGCGCGACAGCGCGACCAGGCTGTCCAGACGCGCCGCCTGAAAAGCCAGTGCGGTGCCCTGCTGGAATACCTTGCGCGCCAGCCCGGTCAGCACGCTGCCGGGCGGCAATTCGATGTGCAGGCGCACGCCCCGCTCCCAGGCGGTTTCCACGGTGCTGCGCCAGTCGATGACCCGGCACATGTTGAAGGCCAGGTCGTCACGCAGCTTCTCGGCATTGCGCACAGGTCGCGCCGTGCTGCCGCTCAGGTAACGTATCGTGGGTGCCTGCAGCGCGACCCTTGAAAAGGCCTCGGCCAGTTGTTGCGCGGGGGCGTCCAGCAAGGCGCAATGCGACGGCACGCTGACCGCAAGGCGCTTGACCGTTGCCGCTCCGGCAGCCCTGGCCAGCTGACCGACCTGATGCATCGCCTCGGCACTGCCGGAGATCACCATCTGGTTGTCGGCGTTGATATTGGCGAGAAACACCGGTGTCTTCGCGCTGTGTACCTGCCCGATCAGCGCTTCTACCTGCGCCTGATCGAGACCGATGAGCGCGGTCATGCCGTAACCTTCTGGCCAGGCGCTTTGCATCAGCTCGCCACGCAGCGCGACCAGGCGCACGGCGTCGTCAAAGGCCAGCGCCCCCGAAATCACCGCTGCCGGATAAGCACCGATGGACAGCCCTGCCAGGTAGTCCGGCACACAATCATGCGCCTGCAACACGCGCGCACATGCGACGCCAGCGATCAGCAGGCAAAGCTGAACGCCACGAGTGGCTTGCAGTGCCTCAGGGGTGTCCAGCGCAAGCACGTCTTCGCCCAGCGCATCGGCGGCTTCCTGCAGACAGTCGCGCACCACGGCATCGTCCGGCAACTGATGCAGCATGCCGGCTTGCTGCGCGCCCTGGCCGGGAAACACCCACAGGCTGCTCATGCGTACACCTGAGCCAAATGCCAAGGGTCTGCAACCAGCCGCGCGCCGGTGGCGGTCTTGAGCAGCACGCGCCCCGTTGGCCGCGCCCACTCACGCAGCGCCACGGCACCCTGCTCGAGTTGCAACTGTACGTCGACCCGACAGACCGAGGTTTCCAGCGCCTCGACCAGCTCGGCGGCACAGCGGCGATTCAAGCGTCCCGGGGTGCGCAGAATCAGGTCCAGATCGCTGTCCTGATGCAACGCAGCAATACCGCTGGCCAGCTCGAATCCGGCACTGCCGCCAACGCCCCAGTCCAGCTCCAGCGCCTCCATGACCGGACGGATCTGGCGCAACGCATGCAACGCCGGCCATTGCTGATGGCTCTCGGTCGGGGCGTCGATCAACTGCTCGGGCATGACCCGTCGATGGACATCCGCCAGCGGCATGCTCGCGGCATAGCGTTGCTCCCGACCGCGACCGCGCAAGCCCACCGCCACCTGACCGGCTGGCATTGCCTGACGCCGGACCACCACCGGTTGCCCGGCCAGCACGGCGTCGACCGCCCATTTGGGCGCGTCATCCGGCAACGCAGCCAGCGGCATGCCCCACAACAAATCATGGGGCCGCACTGCGCCAGTGTTGCTGATCACCATTGCGCGCGCAGCAACTGGCGCACATTGGTCGACGCTGCACGGTTGCTCGCGCCCAGGCGGCTGCTCAGATCGACGCCACGGGCCTGCACGTCCTTGATCGCCCTGCTCAGTACATCGCGCACTTGGGTGAGATCATCCGCAGCGGGCTGTTCGATCTGGCTGACCCCCAGGGTTTCCCAGAGAAGACCGAGACTGGCGTAGCTGTCTATGTCGTAAGCCATCGGTGGAATGCTGGCGGCGAGCTTTTCCAGGTCCTCGACGCTGCGCAGGGTTACGCGGGCTGCCGAGGCCTTGCCCATTGCATGCACCATCACGCCGGGATCACGCAGTGCTATCAATCGATTGGCTT
Source organism: Pseudomonas sp. PvP027 (assembly GCF_017833005.1). Classification (NCBI taxonomy): domain Bacteria; kingdom Pseudomonadati; phylum Pseudomonadota; class Gammaproteobacteria; order Pseudomonadales; family Pseudomonadaceae; genus Pseudomonas; species Pseudomonas sp. PvP027. The sequence continues at coordinate 2,832,414 of NZ_JAFIBK010000001.1, forward strand.
GATACCCATGAGCCAGGAACGCTCCGGACATCGCTTTGCCCACTAAAAGGCCGATCACCGGATGCCCAGCCAGGCGTGCTCGCGCGTAACTGTCCACGGCCCCGGCCAATGCCTGATGGATACCGAGCGCTTCCTCGCGACGTCCGTAGGCCTGGCTCGGTACGTCGACAATGGCAATCAGTGCGCGCTTTTCAGCGCGGTCGCGATCCAGCTCGATGGCCTCGTCCACCGCCTTGGCCAGGCCCCAGCCTTCCAGCAGGCCGACTTCGCCCTGACGCGCCCGGGGAAAGCGGTTGTCGGTATCGGCAATCACTGCAAAAAAACGCACCGCCTGCTCGCCGAGAAAACCGTCGGCGACCTTGAGTGAGGCAGGTAGGCCAGTGACTTCACGGGCACCTGCGCTCAATGCGTTGAACCAGTTCAAACCCCGCTGTGAATGACTCATGACCGGGCTCCTTGATAGAGGGTGCGCACACCTTGCGGATCGATTTGCGGCTCGGTGTCGAGGCTCGCCAGGCGTTGCAAAAACAGTTGGTACTGACTGCTGCGATGCGTTTCCGGCACGCCCTGCTTGAGCCAGGCGCTGACCTGCTGGCGGACATCGGCGACATCGTCGGCAGCAAAACCATCCACCAGAGCACTGGCAAAGCGTTGCTCGCCACCGGTCAGGCTCCAGATGAATGGACGGTCACGGGAGTCGTACTCTTCGATGCCCGCTTCCTGCTCGATCACTTGCGGGCCATTCAGGCCAAGACGTGCTTCCTGGGTCACCAGCAGGTAACTGCACAGCCCTGCGGCGATGGACATCCCGCCAAAGCAGCCGACGCTGCCGGCCACCACGCCGATCACCGGCTGGTACTGACGCAGGTCGACTATCGCCGCATGAATCTCGGCAATCGCTGCAAGGCCCAGATTGGCTTCCTGCAAACGCACGCCACCGGTTTCCAGCAGCACGATCGCGGCGGTGGGGATGCCGTTGCGGTTGTCTTCGGCGGCCAGCTCCAGCGCGCCAGCCATTTTCGCGCCGCCGACTTCGCCCATGCTGCCGCCCTGAAACGAGCCTTCAATGGCGGCGATGACCACTGGCAGACCATCGACAGTGCCTTTGGCGACCACCACGCCATCGTCCGCCTGGGGCACCACGCCCTGCATGGCCAGCCACGGCGACATGACCCGATCAAACGGACCGAGCAGTTCGCGGAAGCTGCCGGTATCCAGCAAGGCGCGGGCGCGCTGCCGGGCACCCAGTTCGATAAAACTGTGCTGACTCAGCAAACGTGCGTTATCAGTCATGACCGATCTCCTCGAAGCCTTGCTCCAGGCGCAAACGCACGACGCCGGGCGTCGCGCCGAAGTCATGAATATCGATGCTCAGCGCAGGCGGGGTCTGGCCGTCGAACATGCGTTCGAACAGGTGTTGCCAACGCAGCGAGGCGCCGTTGACCGACGTCACCACCTGAATCGACAAGGTGCCCGGTTTACCGGGTTCCAGCAGCACCTCCAGATCACCGGAGCCAACCACACCCACCAGCGCACGGCCCTTGGGCGGCTGTCCGGCAGGAAATTCAAAAGACAGGGTTTCCATTTCAGGCACTCCTCGAAACAGGGCCGAGCGCAGGCTCAAGGCCATCGATGAACAGGCAGGCAGCCAGCAGATCCGCTGCGCCACCGGGCGAAGCATTGAGGGCCAGCAGGTGCTGATCCAGCTCGTTCAGTGCACGGCGGCCCGCCAGGCTGGCGCTGCCTCCAGCGTCCAGCACGCGCTGTGCGCCTTGCTGCATGGCATTCAGCCCTTCGATGCCGGCGCGATGCAGCACGCAGGTGTCGTCCAGCGTGGTCATGATTGCCAGCAGCGCGTCCAGCCGGGCGTTCTGCTCGCCACTGCCTGCCGCACGGCTGCGTTGCAGTTGCGGCAAGGCGAACAGCCTGACCGCCGGGAAACCTTGCTGCGCCTGTTCTCTGGCCCCCATGACGCCATAACGACGAACCACTTGATCGCCGTGGCTGTTCTGCGTGAGCACCTGGCGGTCCTTGATCCGGGCCAGAGCGGCAGCGCGTGCGCAGACGGCAACGGGCGCACAATCCTGAGCATCCAGCGCGACAGCGGTCACCAGCAGGCCCAGCGCCCAGATCGCGCCACGATGCGTGTTCACCCCGCTGGTGGTGCGCAGCATCGTGGCCTCGCCTTCGCGGCCAAGCCTGCCCAAGGCCTCACGCAATGGCTGGCCCACGACACCAAACTGGGTGGCGGCGTCAGCCATCAACTTGAAGGTCGGCCACAACGACAGCGCCGAAGAATGCATCAACCCCAGGTGCAGATCGGTGTGCGCGCCGCTGCCGCGCCGGTCCACCAAGGCAGGTTTGGGCGACAGGTCGGCTTCGTCGATCAGGGCGTCGACGGCCAGATCAGCCAGTCGCACTGCCAGCGAGGCCGATTGCGGTGCCAATTGAAGTGCGCTCATTACCAACTCCTGAATTTGGCGGGCGGGTTGTAGAGGCCACCGGACCACTGAACCAGGTCGGCAATGCTCTTGGCGGCCAGCAGTTCACGGCTGGCGTCGGTGCGGCGGATCCCCAGGTCTTCGGGCAACGCGATCAACCCTTCACGGCGCATGCGCACGGTGTCCTTGGGGTTGTGGCGCAAACCGATCACGGTTACGCCCGCTACTGCGGCGATCATCGCCTGGCGTTCCTCAAGGCTGCGCGCCTTGTAGAGGTAGGCGATGCCTTCTTCTGTCAGCAGGTGGGTCACGTCGTCACCGTAGATCATGATCGGCGCCAGCGGCATGCCGCTTTTCTTCGCCACTTCGACGGCGTCCAGGGTTTCGACGAAGGTCGGTTTGCCGCCCTCCTGGAACGTCTCGACCATCTGCACCACCAGCTTCTTGCCGCGCTCCAGATAGGCAGCCGGGCCGTCATCGTGCTGCTGACGCATGTCGAGCCAGGCCGGAGTGGCATGACGCCGGCCGCGTGGGTCATGGCCCATGTTCGGCGCACCACCAAAGCCGGCCAGGCGACCACGGGTGACTGTCGAGGAATGCCCGTCGCCATCGACCTGCAGGGTTGCGCCGATGAACAGGTCCACGGCGTACTGCCCGGCCAGCTGGCAGAGCTGGCGGTTGGAGCGCAGCGAGCCGTCGCGTCCGGTGAAGAACACATCCGGGCGGGCGGCGATGTAGTTCTCCATGCCCAGTTCGGTGCCGAAACAATGCACGCTCTCGACCCAGCCGCTTTCGATGGCCGGGATCAGCGTCGGATGCGGATTGAGTGTCCAGTTGCGGCAGATCTTGCCCTTCAGGCCCAGCGACTCGCCGTAGGTCGGCAGAATCAGCTCAATGGCGGCGGTATTGAAACCAATACCGTGGTTCAGCGACTGGACGTTGTGTTTCTCGTAGATGCCGCGAATCGCCATCATCGCCATCAGCACATGCACCGGCTTGATGTGGCGCGGGTCGCGGGTGAACAGCGGTTCGATATAGAACGGTTTGTCGGCGACCACCACAAAGTCGACCCACGAGGCCGGAATGTCCACGCGTGGCAGCTCGCTGACGTCATCGACCAGTTGATTGACCTGGACGATGACGATGCCATCGCTGAATGCCGCCGGTTCGATGAGTGCGGGGGTGTCTTCGGTGCTGGGCCCGGTGTAGATGTTGCCGGCGCGGTCGGCCATGAAGCCTGCCGCCAGCACCACGTTGGGGATGAGGTCCACCACCAGCCGTGAGTACAGTTCGATGTAGGTGTGGATTGCGCCGATTTCCAGCAGGCCGTCTTCCAGCAACTGACTGATGCGCAGGCTTTGCGTGCCGGCGAACGAAAAGTCCAGCTTGCGCGCAATGCCCTGCTCGAACAGGTCCAGATGCTCGGCGCGGCCAACGCTCGGCATGATCATGTGCAGGTCATGCACCTTGCCCGGGTCGACTTTGGCCAGCGCGCGGGAGAGGAAGTCGGCCTGCTTCTGGTTGTTGCCTTCAAGCACCACACGATCGCCTGAAACCAGCAGGGCCTCCAGCGCCGCGACGATGTTGTCGGTCGGCAACACCACACCGTCGGCCAACGCCCGCACTTGCTCCAGACGCCGCTGCTTCTCGCTGCGACGACGTGTCCAGCGTGCGTCGGGGGAAGTTGTTGTTGTCATGATCGCTCCACGATTTTGCTGTCGTCGGCCACCTTAAGAGCGATAGCGATCGGGCATCAATCAAGCAGCGCGTCGAATCATTACGGCTGGAGTAACGATAGGGGAACGGATATTTCGCCGGGCGCTTCGTAGCCGATGCAACACACTCGAAATGCCCGGCTGGTAATTGCGTAGGACCGGTCTCTAAAGGCCTTGGGATGCTATCGGAATCTGTGTTTGCGCCTAGCCTTCAGGTTTTCCATAACCCAGAGGCAGTAGCGCCATGTCATTTATAGTCAGGGAAGGCGATCTCACCACCACCGGCGGCTTCGTGCTGGCCGCGTCGGCAAGCGAAGTCATCGAGCGGCGCCGTGTGGCGCGTATGGGAGACCCGGTGTGGTGCCCGGCCTGCCGGGAGATTGGTTTCATCGCTCAGGGAAACCCCACCTACATCGACGACAGGGTGGCGGTCGCCACTCAGGGTCATGAGGTGCAGTGTGGCTGCGCACTCGGCAGCAATACGCTGACTGCCTCGCAGGAGCAGATTCAGGCCGACATGAACGCAACCATCACCATCCCCGAAGAACTGGCCTCGACAGCGCGACTCTATGCCGAACATCTGGACCGCTCATTGAGAGACGGCAGCTATACGCCCGAAGTACTCAGGCCTCTTTCGCAGCCGTGTTGAGTTGCGAATCTCGTGCCCATGCTCCGTATTCAGCGTACACATGCTTTTTGGGAGTGAGCTTGCTCACGAATGCGGTCGTTTAAACGCCCTGCTTTCGGGGTCTTACCGGCCCCTTGGCGAGCAAGCCCGCTCCCACATGACTTGCGTTTCAACTATAGCGCCAAGGCTACGCATAGGTATGCCGATCACGGATGAGCGTTGGTTTCCAGCAAGTGATGCAGTTCCACGAACTGTTGCGTCAGTTTGTGCCGTGGGTCGAGGTGGATCAGCGGCAGGTTGGCTTGATGCGATTCGCGCATTTTCACCGAGGCGTTGAGGTAGACCGGCAGCACCGGCAAGCCTTCGGCAATCAGTTCGTCGAGCATCTGCTGCGGCAGGCTGGCCCTTGGCTGGAACTGGTTGACGATGATGCCTTCCACCTGAAGACCTTCGTTGTGGTCCTCTTTCAATTCCTCGATCTCGCGCATCAGCCCGTACAGCGCCTGACGCGAGAAGCTGTCGCAGTCGAAAGGGATCAGCACCCGATCAGATGCGATCAACGCCGAAACCGCATAAAAATTCAGCGCTGGAGGGGTATCCAGGTAAATACGCTCGTAATCTTCGCTCAATTCGTCGAGCAGTTTGCGCAGCTTGTTGATCTTGTGCTTGGCCTCGAGCTTGGGCTGCAGGTCAGCAAGTTCTGCAGTCGCCGTGACCACATGCAGATTGTCGAACGGTGTTTCATAGATATCGACATGGTTCTTCTTGGCCACCGGTGAGCCGGACAGCGTGTTCTTGAAGAACTCGGCAATCCCCATCGGAATGTCCTGACCGGTGAGGCCTGTGAGGTACTGAGTCGAATTGGCCTGGGCATCGAGATCGATCAATAACGTCCGATAGCCTTCGTGAGCGCTGACTGCAGCCAGATTGCAGGCGATGCTGGATTTGCCGACACCGCCCTTCTGATTGAATACCACGCGACGCATGCTTTGGATTCCTTGAAAGATGAAGAAATAGCAGGATTGGCCGATAACGACCGTAAGAGGAGGTCGAGTCTAGACATTGCATGTGACAACGATGAGCTTAACGCAAAACAGTTGCCTGCCGGTTGTCATACAGAAAAACGACTTCAACCTTAAAATACACGCCTGTAAACGGTTTTTATGTAACAAATTTGCTAGTAATGAGCCCCATCAGGATAATGCGCGCACTCGGTCAATTACCGCACCCAGGCTGATATCGACCTGATATCGATGTAGCGAGAAACAAGCCCGCAGGGGCGGGAAGAGAAGCCTTGATCACCTTCAACATTGCACGATGGCAAGCCTGGGCGCCGGGCCTGGCGAGCGCGGAAGACTGGCAGAGATGGAGCCTCGATCCGACGTTGCTGGAAACCAGTGATGCAGCGCCAGACGTGTCTTTTCTTCCTGCGATGCAACGCCGCCGCCTGGGCCGTATGGCCAGAATGGCGTTCGCCGTCGGCTGGCCATTGACTGAGGGTCTGGGGCGCGTCCCGCTGGTGTTTGTCTCGCGTCACGGAGAAACCCCGAGGACATTTGAAATCCTGCGTGATCTGGCCGCCAACGAGCCGCTTTCACCGACCCAGTTCAGCCTTTCAGTGCATAACGCCGTCATTGGTCTGTGGTCGATCATGCGTGGTGAAACAAGTGAGATGACAGCCCTGGCCGCCACAGGCGACGGGCTGGAGTATGGAGCATTCGAGGCCGCAGCGTTGCTGGCCGAGGGAGCAGAAGCAGTATTGCTTGTGGTGACTGAAGAACAGCCGCCGCAAGCCTATGCCCAATGGATTGATGACGTGCCCTTTCCCTACGCGGTCGGCTTGCTGCTGACGCCTGGGGATGAGTGGCAGCTGTCTCTGAACACCGATACGCAAGGCACAAAGCGCACTCAGTGGCCTCACGCCCTGAACCTGCTGCAAGCCTTGCACACTGATCAATCCGCCTGCCTGCACCCCTGGAATAACCGGTTATGGAACTGGCAACGCAATCACTGAAAAAAGGTCGGGACGCTTACTACTGGCGCCTGCTGGCAACAGGCATCAGCTTTGCCCTGTTCGGGTTGAGCGGTTTGTGCCTGCGGTTGTTCGTCTTTCCAGTATTGAGTTGCCTGCCTGGCAGTGTGGCCAGCCATCAGCGCCGCGCCCGGCGGACCATCAGCCGCCTGTTCTGGCGGTTCATCCGCATCATGGCGCGCATGCGTGTACTGACCTATGAAGTGCAAGGCGCCGAAAAGCTTGGCCGCCCTGGGCAGATGATCATCGCCAACCACCCGTCACTGATCGATGTCGTGTTCCTGATCGGGCTGGTGCGTGACGCCAACTGCGTCGTCAAACGCAGCCTGTGGGAGAACCCGTTTACCCGCGGCCCTGTGCGTTCCACCGGTTACATCAGCAACGATGGCAGCATGGACATGCTCGACGCCGCCGTAGAGCGTCTGCAAACCGGCCAGACGCTGATCATCTTTCCGGAAGGCACACGCACCCAGCCGGGCCAGCCGCCGGTCTTTCACCGCGGCGCGGCAGCCATTGCGCTGCGTGGCGCGAGCGTCATCACCCCGGTGACGATCAAGGTCCAGCCGACCACCCTGACCAAGGCCGAACCCTGGTATCGCATTCCGCAACGCCGCGTGCACTTCACTTTGCGCGTCGGTGCCGATATAGACCCAAACGCCTTCAGTGCGCTAGGCCCACCGCCCCTGGCGTCCCGCAAGCTCAACGATTACCTGCATGACTATTTCACCAAGGAGCTCGCCTCAGATGAGCGATCTGCACCAGGACATTAAATTGTTGATCATCGATGCCCTGGGCCTCGAAGACATCACCCCGGAAGATATCGGCAACGATATGACGCTGTTTGGCGAAGGGCTGGGACTGGACTCGGTGGATGCACTCGAATTGGGCCTAGCCATCCAGAAGCGTTATGGCATCAGGATCGATGCCGATGCAAAGGACACCCGTAACCATTTCGCCAGCGTCGACAGCCTTGCGGCCTTCGTCAGCGCCAGACAACCGGCCTGAGAATTGAACATGCAAACCCGTGAAGACATCTTCGAAATCCTGCGCACCGCAATGGTGGAACTGTTCGAACTGGAGCCTGAGAGAGTCACGCTTGACGCCAACCTGTATCAGGACCTGGAAATCGACAGTATCGATGCCGTGGACCTGATCGATCACATCAAACGCAAGACCGGCAAGAAGATTGCGGCAGAAGAGTTCAAGTCGGTGAGAACCGTGAATGACGTGGTAGAGGCCGTCTACAAACTGGTCAACAGCGCCGAATGAAGCGGCTGATTGGCCTGATTCTGGTGCTGGCCGGCGTGCTGTATCCCTTTGCCGTCTATTGGGGGACCGAGCATTTCGCCCCCTGGCAGTTCGCGCTGCTGCTCGGCAGCCTGTGGCTGGCGCGCGCGCTGACCGGAGAGCGCAAGCAAGGCAGCCTGGCGATGGCAATTGTCGCCCTGATCTTTTGCGTGGTGCTCGGCACCCTCGACAGCCACATGATGCTGCGCTGGTATCCGGTACTGGTCAGTACGTTCATGCTCGGCCTGTTCGGCTCAAGCCTTGTATACGGCCCGCCGATTGTGGAAAAAATGGCGCGCCTGAACCGCCCCGATCTGCCTGAGTCGGGTATCCGCTACACCCGCAAAGTCACACAGATATGGTGCCTGTTCTTTTTCGCCAACGGCCTCACGTCAGCCCTCCTGACGCTGTGGGCACCGTTGTCATGGTGGACGCTGTACACCGGCCTGATTTCCTACGGCCTGATGGGCGTGTTGTTCGCTGTCGAATGGATCGTCCGCCCACCCTCCGCGGGCGGCAAATGAAATGGATCGCATGAACTGGTTGAACCTGGAACACCTGCTGCTCGATGCACTGCCCGACCGGCTGCTGACGCTGGCCCCGACCCTGGACCATGTGCAGTTTCGTGATCAGGCGCTCAGCGTCGCCGCAGGTCTGCAAGCGCGCGGCATCAAGCACCTCGCCGTGCACCTCGAGGATGCCGCCGACCTGGCCATTGCATTGTTCGCGGCCTGGCGCGCAGGCGTGCATGTGTTGCTGCCCGCCGACTTGCAGGGCCAGACCCGCGAGCGCTGGGCGACTCAGGTCGACCTGTGGCTGACCGACCTGCCGGGTGACACCCACCTGAGCGATCTGCGTGCCACGCCCCTCCCTGCGGCAGCGCTGGACCTCGACCAGTGCTGGCTGAGCCTGTGCACCTCAGGCTCCAGCGGCGAACCCAAACTGATCGAGAAGCGCCTGCGGCAACTGGCCAACGAAGTCTGCGGGCTGGAGCAGCTGTGGGGCGCGGAGCTGGGCGCGGCATGCATGATCGGCAGCGTGGCGACGCAACATATTTACGGGCTGCTGTTTCGCTTGCTGTGGCCGCTGTGCGCTGCACGCCCGTTCGTGCGCCGTCAGTTGCCGTTCGCCGAAGATCTGCAACGCGCCAGCCGTGAATACCCGTCGTTCGCCTGGGTCGCCAGCCCCGCGCTGCTCAAGCGCATGGGCGACAATCTCGACTGGCCCGGTCTCGCGGCAGTGCGCCGGGTGTTCTCTTCCGGTGGCGCGTTACCAGCCGAAGCCGCACAGAGCCTGCAGCAACGCCTAGGTCAGTGGCCGACGGAAATTCTCGGCAGCTCGGAAACCGGCGGCATCGCCTGGCGTCAGGGTGGACAGCGCTGGCAGGCCTTCGACGGCGTAGAGCTGAGTCAGGATGCGCAGGGTGCGCTGCGCATCAGCTCGCCCTATCTGCCGCCCGGCCATGTCGAGCAGACCGCCGATGCAGCGCTGATCGGCGCAGACGGTCGCTTTGAACTGCTGGGCAGGCTCGACCGCATCGTCAAACTCGAAGAGAAGCGTGTGTCCTTGCCGCTGATCGAACAGGCCCTCACGACGCACCCGTGGGTGAGTGAAGCGCGCCTTGGCGTGGTTCAGGCAAACCGAGCCTCGCTGGGCGCGCTGCTGGTGTTGAGCGATGCTGGCTTGCAGGCCCTGCGCAATCAGGGCCGTCGGGCGCTCACCGAAGCGTTGCGACAGCACCTGCAGCCGCATTGCGAAACCATCGCCCTGCCACGTCGCTGGCGGCTGCTGCGGCAGATGCCACTCAATGCCCAGGGCAAGCTGCCTCAATCGGCAGTCGAGGCGCTGCTGCTGGCGCCGCGCTCGAAACAACCGGAAGTGCTCGAGCAACAAAGCGTCGAAGGTGAGCTGCACCTGCAATTGAGTGTTCCGCCCGATCTGGCGTTTTTCAGTGGCCATTTTCCCAAGGCGCCGATCCTGCCGGGCGTGGTGCAGGTCGACTGGGCGATCAGCCTGGGCCAGCGTCTGCTCGACCTGCCATCCGGATTCGCCGGCATGGAGGTGCTCAAATTCCAGCAACTGGTGCGCCCCGGCGACCGCCTGACGCTGACGCTGCGCTTCGATGCAGCACGCTCCAAGCTGCACTTCGCCTTTCGCAACGCCGACAACGCACCCTGCTCAAGTGGCCGGATCCTCCTGGAGGACGACCATGCATAAGCCTTGCGTGATCATCCCGGTGTTTGACCACGAGCTGGCCGTGCCCAGTGTGGTCAAGGCCGTGGGCAACGCCGGGTTGCCGTGCATCCTGGTGGACGATGCCAGCAGCCCGGCCTGCGCCGCCGTGTTACAGCAGTTGGCGCAGGGGGAGGATATCTACCTGCTGCGCCTGCCGGTCAATCAGGGCAAGGGCGGCGCGGTCATGGCCGGGTTCCGCGAGGCGATCCGGCTTGGCTTCAGCCATGCGTTGCAGGTCGATGCCGATGGCCAGCATGATCTGCGCGATATTCCGGTATTTCTGGAGCAGTCGCGCCAGCACCCGGATGCGCTGATCTGCGGCTATCCGCAGTTCGACGAGAGCGTGCCCAAAGGCCGTCTGTATGCGCGCTACCTCACCCATGTCTGGGTGTGGATCAACACCCTGTCGCTGCACATTCGCGATTCCATGTGCGGCTTTCGCCTGTATCCACTGGCCCCAGTCCTGGCGCTGATCGACAGCGTGCAGATCGGCAAGCGTATGGATTTCGACTCGGAAATTCTCGTGCGCCTGTCCTGGCGTGGCCAACCGATGCACTGGCTGCCGACCCGCGTTCATTACCCGCAGGACGGCCTGTCGCATTTCCGCCTGCTTCACGACAACGCCCTGATTTCGAAAATGCACGCCAAGCTGTTCTTCGGCATGCTGGTACGCCTGCCAATGATCCTGTGGCGACGGTGGCGGCCATGAGCGTCGACAAGCCGCCCAGGGAGCATTGGGCCAGTCATCAGGAGCGTGGCAGTTTCATGCTCATGAAACTCACCGCCTGGGGCATGCGGGTGCTCGGCCGGCGCCTGCTCAGCCCGGTGCTGTATGGCATCGTCCTGTATTTCTTTGTCTTCGGCCGACGTGCCCGGCACAGCATCTGGCAATACCAGCAGCACCTCGCGGACTGGAGCGGCAAACCCGAACTGCGGCCCAGCCAGCGCCGGGTGTTCGGACAGTTCATGGCATTTGCCGATGCCTTGCTCGACAAGCTCGACGTATGGAACGGCAGGCTGGGCATCGATCAGATCGAGATCGTCGACAAGGCCCTGCTGCGCCAGAACCTGCGTGGCCAACGCGGACAGATGCTGGTCGGTGCGCACCTGGGCAACCTTGAAGTGTGCCGTGCGCTGGCCGAACTCGGCGAAAAGGTCACCATGAACGTGCTGGTGCACACCAAGCACGCCGAACGTTTCAATCGCCTGCTCGGCGAAGCCGGCGCGACCCATCTGCGCCTGATTCAGGTCAGCGAGCTGGACCCGGCCATCATGCTGCAATTAAGCCAGCGCCTGGACGAAGGCGAGTGGCTGGCGATTGCCGGTGACCGCGTCGCGCTGCACGGCGGGCGCAATGTGCGGGTCGACTTTCTCGGCCAGCCGGCCACTTTCCCGCAAGGCCCCTGGCTGCTGGCCGGGCTGCTCAAGTGCCCGGTCAACCTGTTCTTCTGCCTCAAGGGCGCGAAAGGCTATCGGGTGATTCTCGAACCGTTCGCCGACGCCATCGAGTGGCGGCGCAGCGACCGCGCTCAGGTCATTGAGCACTGGGCCATGCGTTATGCCGAGCGTCTTGGGCACTATTGCCTGGAAGCGCCGCAGCAGTGGTTCAATTTCTACCCGTTCTGGAAGTCCGATGACAAACCAAGCGCCTGACCTGATCACCTTCGGCGAGCGTGCGCTACGCATCGAAGACGTGTTGGCACTGGCCAACCGGCAAACGCCGAGCACATTGCAGGGCGACGAAGAGTTCCGTGCGCGGATTGCCAGGGGCGCGCAGTTTCTGGATTCGCTGCTGGACAGGGAAGGCGTGATCTATGGCGTCACCACCGGTTACGGCGATTCCTGCGTGGTCGCCGTGCCGCTGGAGCATGTCGAAGCGCTGCCGCGTCATCTCTACACCTTCCACGGCTGCGGGCTGGGCAAACTGCTCGATGAGCAGGCTACCCGCGCAGTGCTGACGGCGCGTTTGCAGTCACTGTGTCAGGGTGTTTCCGGTGTGCGTGTCGAACTGATCGAGCGTTTGCAGGCGTTCATCGAGCAGGACGTGCTGCCACTGATCCCCGAAGAAGGCTCGGTGGGTGCCAGCGGCGATCTGACGCCGCTTTCCTATGTGGCCGCGACCCTGTCGGGCGAGCGAGAAGTCATGTTTCGCGGTGAACGCCGCCGGGCCATCGATGTGCATCAGCAATTGGGCTGGACACCGCTGGTGCTGCGCCCCAAGGAAGCTCTGGCACTGATGAACGGCACCGCCGTCATGACCGGTATCGCCTGCCTGGCTTTCGGCCGGGCCGATTACCTGCTGCAACTGGCAACACGAATCACGGCCATGAACGTGGTAGCACTGCAAGGCAACCCGGAGCATTTCGACGAACGCCTGTTCGCCACCAAGCCGCATCCGGGCCAGATGCAGGTGGCGGCGTGGTTGCGCCAGGATTTGGCCATCGATGCACCGACGGCCCCCCTGCACCGTTTGCAGGACCGCTATTCACTGCGTTGCGCGCCACATGTTCTGGGCGTGCTGGCCGACAGCCTGAACTGGCTGCGGTCATTCATCGAGATCGAGTTAAACAGCGCCAACGACAACCCGATCATCGATGCCGAGGCCGAGCGCGTGCTGCACGGCGGGCATTTCTACGGCGGGCACATCGCCTTTGCCATGGACAGTCTGAAAACCCTGGTGGCCAATGTGGCAGACCTGCTCGACCGGCAACTGGCGCTGTTGGTGGACGAGCGTTATAACCATGGTTTGCCGAGTAATCTGTCAGGGGCCAGTGCCGAGCGGTCGATGCTCAATCATGGTTTCAAGGCGGTGCAGATCGGCGCCAGCGCGTGGACGGCCGAAGCACTGAAAAACACCATGCCGGCGAGTGTCTTCTCGCGTTCCACCGAATGCCACAATCAGGACAAGGTCAGCATGGGCACGATCGCCGCGCGTGACGCCATCCGGGTACTGGAGCTGACCGAGCAGGTTGCCGCCGCCACGCTGATCGCCGCCAATCAGGGTGTCTGGCTGCGCAGCAGGGCAGCCGATGCGCGCCCGCTGCCACCGGCACTGGCGGCCATGCATCGTCAGCTGGGTGAAGACTTCGCCCCTGTCATCGAAGACCGGGCACTGGAGAGCGAACTGCGCCTGTGCCTGAAACATATTGCCAACCGCCACTGGAGGTTGCATGCGCAGTAAGGGTTTTCTGCACATCGACACTGAAATCGTCGTGCCGTTTTTCGACGTCGACATGATGAGCATCGTCTGGCACGGGCACTACGTGAAGTACCTCGAAGTGGCACGTTGCGCACTGCTCGATCACATCGGTCATAACTATATGCAGATGCTCGAATCCGGTTATGGTTGGCCGGTAATCGATCTGCAATTGCGCTATGTGCGCAGTGCCGTGTTCGGTCAGACACTGAACGTGCGCGCCAGTCTGGTGGAGTGGGAGAACCGTCTGAAGATCAATTACCTGATCACCGATGCACACACCGGTGAGCGCATGACCCGCGCCAGCACCGTGCAGGTCGCAGTCGACAGCCAGAGCCGGGAAATGCAACTGGCCTCGCCGCAAGTGTTCATCGATGCCGTCAAAATTGCCCTTGAGAACACACCAGAGAGCACCTCACCATGAACCGCCCGCTTCGAACCTTGATTCTGCTGGGGCTGCTGTGCCTTTCGTCCCTGGCGCAGGCTTTCGACCTGCAACAACTGAGCGACCAGCTCGCCAAACCTGCGGTGGTACAGGGTCGTTTCGTTCAGGAAAAACACCTGCGCGCCCTGCCGCAACCGCTGCTCAGCAAGGGCCGCTTCGTGCTCGCCAGGGATTTCGGGCTGCTCTGGCTGCTGGAAACACCGCTCAAGCAGGATTACCGCATCAATGCCGAGGGTATTGCCCGTCGTGAAACCGATGGCAATGTCAGTAGCTGGAAGCCGGTGCCGAACAAGAACGCCGGCGCCGAGCAGAACCGTCTGTTCCTGGCGGTATTGCAAGGCGACAGCAGCGGCCTGCAACGGGACTTCGACTTGCAGCTCAAGGGCGAGGCGAATGCCTGGCACCTCACCCTCACGCCACGCTCGATGCTTTTGCAACAAGTGTTCAAGCAGATCAACATCGACGGCGGCGAACTGGTGCAGCGTATCGAGCTGCTGGAGACCCAGGGCGACAGCACCGTCCTGAAAATGATCGACAGCAGCAGTGCCCCGATTCTGACCGATGCGCAGCGTAATGACTTCAAGGACTGAGCGGCTGTTGCCGCGACTGTTCCTGCTGATTCTGGCAGGCGTGCTGGCGCTCGCGGGCTGGCAGTGGCACGACCGCTCGCCGCTGTCGGCCAATCTGATGGAGCTGGTGCCGGGCACCGATAACGACGAACTGGTCGTCAGCGCCGAAAAGCGCATGCAGGAACCGCTCAACCGCGAAATGCTGGTGCTGGTGGGCCACAGCGATCGGCAGAAGGCCGTCGAACTGGCACGCAATCTGGCTGAACAATGGCAGTCGACCGGCCTGTTCGAGAAGGTCCAGTGGTCATTGCAGGCCGACCTGCCCGCGTTGCGCACCCAGTTGCTGCAAGGGCGCATCGCCATGTTGCCGACAGCGGACCGCACACTGCTGATCGACGACCCGAAAACCTTCATCGAACAGCGCGTACAGACGCTGTTCGACCCGTTTGCCGGGTTCAGCCTGGTGCCTGGCCAGGATGACTGGCTGGGGCTGACCGGACGTATCCAGAACGGCCTGCCGAAACAGGGCTCGGTCGAAGCGGACCTGGCCAGTGGTGCGCTGGTGGCCACCGCCGAGGGTAAAAGCTGGGTACTGCTGCGTTCGCGAACCCGAACCGATGCGTTCGACATGCACCTGCCCGGCCAGATTGCGGACCTGCTGGCGAAAGCGCGGGTACAGGCCAGTCAGGCCGGTGGTCAATTGCTCGCGGCCAGCGGGCTGCTTTACGCTGCCGACGGGCAGAAGCAGGCCAGCCGGGAAATCACCTGGGTCGGCGGTGGCGCAACGGTCGGTATCCTGTTGTTGCTGTTGCTGGCCTTCCGGCGCTGGAGCGTGTTGCTGGCATTCGTGCCGGTGGTGGTCGGCATGCTCTTCGGCGCGGTGGCCTGCGTCGCGATATTCGGCAGCATGCACGTCATGACGCTGGTGCTGGGCTCGAGCCTGATCGGGGTGGCGGTGGATTACCCGCTGCATTACCTGTCCAAGAGCTGGAGCCTCAAGCCCTGGCGCAGTTGGCCCGCCTTGCGCCTGACCCTGCCCGGCCTGAGCCTGAGCCTGATCACCAGTTGCATCGGCTACCTGGCGCTGGCCTGGACGCCGTTCCCGGCACTCACGCAAATTGCAGTGTTCTCGGCGGCCGGCCTGATCGGCGCTTATCTGACCGCGGTTTGCCTGTTGCCCGCGCTGATCGCCAACGTCGAGATCAGCCCTGCACAGTGGCCACTGAAACTGGCGCAATTGATGCTCGACTGCCGCGCCGCCTTGCTGCTGCGCGTCAGCACACCGATTCTGCTGGTGCTGCTGTTGGCATTCTGTGGCGGCGGGCTCTGGCACCTGACCACCAAGAACGATATTCGCCAATGGGTGGCAGCGCCTCAAGCGTTGACCGATGAAGCCCAGGCCATCGCACGAATCACCGGCTATCAGCCCACCAGCCAGTTCTTTCTGGTGCGGGGCAAGGACCAACAGCAATTACTGGATCGGCAGTCCGAATTGACCCAACGGCTCGACCAACTGGTCAGCATGGACAAGCTGCAAGGCTACATGGCGCTCAACCAGTTGCTTGATTCGCCGGCCGAACAACAGAGCACCCGCGACGCTCTGGGCAAACTGCCGCAATACTGGGCGCCGCTGGTAGAGCTTGGCGTTCCGGCCAGCGCCTTGAAGGCTGAGCTGGCCCAACTGCAGGCACTGCCGACGCAAGATATCGATCATGCGCTTCAAGGCCCACTGAGTGAGCCGTGGCGTACGCTCTGGCTGGGGCCGGCGCGCAATGACAACGGCGAACAGGGTGTCGCCAGCATCGTCAGCCTGCGTGGCATGAACAGCATGGCGTTGCTGCGTGTGCAGGCCATCGGCCTGGAGGGTGTGCAACTGGTCGACCGCCTGGGTGAGCTCAACGAGGTGTTTGCCCACACGCAGATCAGCGCAGCGGAATTGAAGCTGGCGTCTTGCGTACTGATTGTCCTGCTGCTGATCGCACCGTTTGGCTTTGGTGGTGCGTTGCGCATCGTCGCCCTGCCCCTGCTGGCGGCCCTGTGCAGCCTCGCCAGCCTGGGCTGGCTCGGTCAGCCGCTGACTCTGTTCAGCCTGTTCGGCCTGTTGCTGGTCACGGCGATCAGCGTCGATTACGCCATCCTGATGCGCGAGCAGATAGGCGGCGCGGCCGTCAGCCTGCTGGGCACGCTGCTGGCAGCGGTCACCACCTGGCTGTCGTTCGGGCTGCTGGCCGTTTCCAGCACCCCGGCGATCAGCAACTTCGGTCTGTCGGTCAGTCTGGGGCTGGCGTTCAGCTTCCTGCTGGCGCCCTGGGCCAGCCCGCGTAAAGCGTCTCATCCGCCAGCCAATGCTGAAGGGCCACACGCATGAGTCTTGCAGCGTTGTCGTCACTCCCTGCCACCGCCCAACCGGAAAGGAATACCTGTGCCCATCACTGATAGGGAAATTCGTCAGGTCGTCGTCATCGGTGCCGGCCCGGCCGGTTCAATAGCGGCTGCCCTGCTCAAACGCCAGGGCCATGACGTGCTGATCATCGAGCGCCAGCTGTTTCCGCGCTTCTCCATCGGTGAGAGCCTGCTGTGCCATTGTCTGGACTTCGTCGAAGAGGCCGGGATGCTGGAGGCCGTGCAGGCCGCCGGTTTCCAGCCCAAGAATGGCGCAGCGTTCGCGCGGGGCGAGCAATACAGCGATTTCGACTTCGGCGATACGTTCAGCAACGGCAAGCCGACAACCTTTCAGGTGCAGCGCAGCGAGTTCGACAAACTGCTCGCCGATCAGGCTGCGCTGCAAGGCGTGGACATCCGCTACCAGGAAGAAATCGTCAGCGCCGACTTCGATGGCCCGCAGCCGGTTTTATGTGTAAAGCGCGAGGACGGCAGCGAATACAGCGTGCAGGCGGCCTTCGTACTCGACGCCAGCGGCTATGGCCGTGTGCTGCCGCGCTTGCTGGACCTGGAAGCGCCGTCGGGTTTTCCAGTGCGCCAGGCAGTGTTTACCCATATCGAAGACCGCATCGAAAGCCCGCCCTTCGACCGCCGCAAGATTCTCGTCAGCATCCATCCGCAGCACAGCGATGTGTGGTTCTGGTCGATTCCGTTCAGCGAAGGCCGCTGTTCGATAGGCGTGGTGGCCTCGGCTGAACGCTTCAAGGACAAGCCCGATGATCTGGATGCCTGCCTGCGCGCCTTCATCGATGAAACGCCGCAACTGGCCAGCGTGCTGAAAAACGCGGTCTGGGATACGCCAGCGAGGACCATCGGCGGCTACTCGGCCAACGTCAAGACCCTGCACGGCAAAGGCTTTGCGCTGCTGGGCAATGCGGCAGAATTCCTCGACCCGGTGTTTTCTTCGGGCGTGACCATCGCCATGCGTTCGGCGAGCATGGCGGCTGGCGTGCTGAGCCGGCAGTTGCAGGGCGAAAACGTGGACTGGGAAAGCGAGTTCGCTGTGCCGTTGAAACGTGGCGTCGACACCTTCAGGGCCTATGTCGAAGGCTGGTACGACGGTACGTTCCAGAGCGTGATTTTCTACCCCGGCAGCGCTCCGGATATCCGCCGGATGATCAGCTCGATTCTGGCCGGTTATGCCTGGGACGAACGCAATCCGTTTGTCAGCGAGCCCAAGCGCCGCCTGCGCACGCTTTCGGAAATCTGCGCGGACAGTGGCTCATGAATCGACCGTTCCTGAGTGACAGTTATGTCGAGGAAACCCGCTTCGGCCTGTGGTTTCTGCGCAGCAACATCTGGCAGTACCGCGTGCTGCGCGTGGCGATAGATGATTTGCGCAACCTGTTCGCCAGCCCGCCGCCGGTTGCGCCGGTGGTGCTCGACGCCGGTTGCGGGCAAGGCCGCTCGTTCCAGCATCTGAACAAGGTTTTTCAGCCATCCAGGCTCATCGGCGTCGACGCCGACCCGCACAGCCTCGACATGAGTGGCGAAGAGGCGCGGGCCAGAGGCATAGACGTCGAACTGCTCGGCAGCGACTGCGCAGCCCTGCCAGTACCCGACGCCAGCGTCGATTTGCTGTTCTGCCATCAGACTTTCCACCATCTGGTCGAGCAGGAACAAGCGCTGGCCGAGTTTTATCGTGTACTCAAACCGGGCGGCTACCTGCTGTTTGCCGAGTCGACCGAGGCGTACATCGACACCTGGGTGATTCGCTGGCTGTTCCGCCACCCGATGCACGTTCAGAAAAGTGCGGCGCAGTACCTGCAGATGATCCGCGACCAGGGTTTCGAGTTCGATGCACAGAATGTTTCGTATCCGTACCTGTGGTGGAGCCGCGCCAGGGACTTCGGCCTGCTCGAAGCCTTGAAACTGCAAAAACCCAGGCCGTTCGGCCAACGGGAGGAAACGCTGGTCAATGTCGTGGCCCGCAAACCCTTGGAAGTTGGAGCATCATGATTCGCGTACTGTTTTTAGCCTTCCTGCTGCTCGGCGGCTGTGCGGCACAAGCCCCGCTGCCGACCAGCGCACCGACCATGCAATTGCCGATGCAACTGCACATCGAACGCCGACAGACCGATCAGCGTCAGGACTGGTTGCTGATCATCCAGCGTGAGAACGGCGGATTGCGCTGGTCGATGATGGACCCGCTGGGCATTCCCCAGGCGCGCCAGTTGCTGATCAACGGAAAATGGCAGGCCGATGGTTTGCTGCCGCCCAATCCGGAGGCCCGCGAGCTGTTCGCTGCGCTGATGTTCGCCATGACCCCGGACCTGGAGATGCATGGCCGCTACCCGACGGCTTACCGCCAGGGCATGCAGCGTCGTCTGGATGATCGCTGGCTGGTCGAATATCAGTCGGCCAATGCGTTCACTATCCGCCTCAAGGACGGGCTGAGCTACAAGGTCACACCGCTGAACAACGAGAGCCTGCCATGACTGCCTATCTCAATGCACTGGGCCTGATCTGCGCGCTGGGCGACAGCCGTGAAGAGGTGTCGCGCAGGCTGTTCGCCGGCGACAGCTCGGGCATGGTGTTCGAAAGCGGCTGGGTGCCGGAACGTGCATTGCCGGTCGGCGCGGTCAAATCCGCACTGCCGCCCATTCCGCCTGCCGTGCATTTGCATCGCAGCCGCAATAACCAGTTGCTGCTGGCCGCCGCTCTGCAGATCGAGGCTGACATCAGCCGAGCCATCGCGCGCTTCGGCGCCGGGCGGATTGGTGTGATCATCGGCACCAGCACCTCGGGTATCGATGAAGCGAGCGAGAGCATGGCCGTCTGGCTGCGTGACCGGATATTCCCCGACGATTACGATTATCGGCAACAGGAACTGGGCGCACCGGCGAATTTTCTCGCCGCCTGGCTGCAATTGAGCGGCCCGGCCTACGTCATATCGACAGCCTGCACCTCCAGCTCGCGGGCGTTGCTCAGTGCGCGACGGGCGCTGGACATGGGCCTGTGCGATGCCGTGCTGTGCGGCGGCGTCGACAGCCTGTGCAGGCTGACCCTGCAGGGGTTCTCGGCACTCGAGGCCATGTCGCCGCAGCTCTGCAACCCGTTCTCCAGCAACCGCAACGGGATCAATATCGGCGAGGCGGCCGCGCTGTTTCTGATGACTCGCGAAGCCGACAGCAGGCACTCGATTGCCCTGCTGGGCGCAGGTGCCAGCTGCGATGCTCACCATATCTCGGCCCCCGAACCCACCGGGCGTGGTGCACGCGATGCGATGTTGCAAGCGTTGCGCAACGCCCGGCTCGAGGCGGAGCAGATCGGTTATCTGAACCTGCATGGCACCGCCACGCAGCACAACGATGCGATGGAGAGCCTGGCCGTGCAGGGCGTATTTCCGAACGGCGTGCCCTGCTCTTCGACAAAACCACTCAGCGGCCACACCCTGGGAGCGGCCGGCGCGCTGGAAGCGGCGTTTTGCTGGCTGAGCCTGGCCCCGGAGAATACCGAGCAGGCCCTGCCCCCGCACCTGTGGGACGGCGAGGCCGATCCGCTCCTGCCTGCGCTGCAGTGGACACACCCAGGCTCGCGCCTGACACCTGATAACGCTCGTTACATGATGAGCAATTCGTTTGCCTTCGGTGGCAACAACATCAGCCTGATTATCGGAGATGCCCCATGACCGAGTGGCCGCTCGCCGAACTTATCCCCCATGCCGGCGACATGATTCTCATCGATCAGGTGCTGAGCTTTGACGAAGAACAGATTCGAACCCGCCTGACCGTGCGCGCCGACGGCCTGTTCAATCAAGCGGACGGCAGCCTGCCGGCATGGCTCGGCATAGAACTGATGGCGCAGAGCGTCGCGGCCTATGCCGGTTGCAAGGCACGCAACGAGGGCGAAGCAGTCAAGCTGGGTTTTCTGCTTGGCAGCCGCAAGTTCGACTGCAACGTGGCGCGCTTCCCGCTGGGCAGTGAACTGCACATCCACGCCGTGCGCTCGCTGCAGGACGACAACGGCATGGGCATGTTCGAATGCACCCTCACCGGACCGGGTATCGAGGCTTTTGCCCGACTCAATGTATATTGCCCGCCCAACACTGCTGACTACCTGGCTGAAGGAGCCCCGGCATGACTGAATCGATACTGGTCACCGGCTCCAGCCGTGGCATCGGCCGCGCCATCGCCCTGCGTCTGGCGCAGGCCGGATACGACCTGATCCTGCATTGCCGCACCGGCCGCAGCGAAGCCGAAGCCGTACAGGCCGAAGTCGTTGCGCTGGGCCGTCAGGCACGCGTGCTGCAATTCGATGTCTCGGACCGAGCCGCCTGCAAGGCAATTCTGGAAGAAGACGTGGAGACGCACGGCGCCTATTACGGCGTGGTACTCAACGCCGGGCTGACCCGCGACGGCGCTTTTCCGGCGCTCAGCGACGATGACTGGGATCAGGTGCTGCGCACCAACCTGGACGGCTTCTATAACGTGCTGCACCCGTTGACGATGCCGATGATTCGCCGTCGTGCAGCAGGGCGCATCGTCTGCATCACCTCGGTTTCCGGGCTGATCGGCAATCGCGGCCAGGTCAATTACAGCGCGTCCAAGGCAGGGCTGATCGGTGCCGCCAAGGCGCTGGCCATCGAACTGGGCAAGCGCAGGATCACCGTCAACTGCGTCGCGCCGGGCCTGATCGATACGGCCATGCTCGACGAGAACGTGCCGGTGGAAGAACTGATGAAAATGATTCCGGCACAGCGCATGGGCACGCCCGAGGAAGTGGCAGGTGCGGTGAATTTTCTGATGTCGGCCGAAGCGAGCTATATCACTCGTCAGGTTCTGGCCGTCAACGGGGGACTGTGCTGATGAAGCGTGTGGTAGTGACCGGGATGTCCGGCATCACCTCAGTGGGCAGCGACTGGCCGACGATCGATGCCAGCTTCACGGCCAATCGCAGCGGCATTCGCCGGATGGACGAGTGGAATCGTTTTGCCGAGCTCAATACCCGCCTGGCTGGCCCCATCGACGATTTCGCCGTGCCGGGGCACTGGACACGCAAGCAACTGCGCAGCATGGGCCGCGTGTCACGTCTGGCCGTGGCGGCGGCGGAGCAGGCCCTGATCGACGCAGGGCTGCTGAATGACCCGATCATCCGCGATGGGCGCATGGGTACGGCCTGCGGCTCGTCCACCGGCAGCACCGACGAGATCAAAGCCTTCGGCAACATGCTGATCAACTCGGTGGCCGTGGGCCTGAACGCCAACTCCTACGTGCGGATGATGCCGCACACCACCGCCGCCAACATCAGCATCTTCTTCGGCCTGACCGGACGCCTGATTCCGACTTCAAGCGCCTGCACCAGTGGCAGTCAGGGCATCGGCTATGCCTACGAGGCGATCAAGTTCGGCCGTCTGCCGCTGATGCTGGCGGGCGGCGCCGAAGAGCTGTGCCCGACCGAGGCCATGGTCTTCGACGCGCTGTACGCCACCAGCCTAAAGAATGACGCGCCACACACCACACCACGCCCCTACGACAGCGCACGCGACGGTCTGGTAATCGGTGAAGGCGGCGGCATGCTGGTGCTTGAAGAGCTGGAACATGCCCAGGCACGCGGCGCGCATATCTACGCCGAAATCGTCGGCTTCGGCAGCAACGCCGACGGCGCCCACAGTACTCGCCCCGAGCAGGCCACCATGCGCCGCGCGATGGAACTGGCCCTCGAAGACGCCAGCCTGCCGCCCGACGCCATCGGTTACGTCAACGGTCACGGCACCGCCACAGAACAAGGCGACATCGCCGAGACCCTGGCCACCAGCAGCCTGTTCGGCCCACGCATGCCGCTCAGCTCGCAGAAAAGCTTCCTCGGTCATACCCTGGGGGCGTGCGGCGCACTGGAGTCATGGTTCAGCATCGAAATGCTCAACAGCGACCGCTATATCCATACGCTGAACCTGGTCGATATCGATTCACAGTGTGGCGAACTGGACTACATCGTCGGCGAACCAAGACACATGAGCAACGAATACGTGATGAACAACAACTTCGCGTTCGGCGGCGTGAACACCTCGCTGATCTTCAGGCGTTGGGGATGAGCAGCGCTCTCCCGAGCACCTGTCTTTCCTCACGATCCAGCCCACACACCTATCGTTCCCACGCTCCAGCGTGGGAACGCCGTTCTGGACGCTCCGCGTCCGATTTTTACGTATCAACATGCCTATAAGATCCCGCTTCTGACCGGAGGGCGTGGGAGTTTCAGGAGGTTACAACGGGCTGCGAAGTAGCCCGGTCGTGCCTGATGTTCCGTATACATCAGTCTTGCTGCCGGTTCCCGGCAGATCGCGAACAAGTTCGCTCCTACGGCCTGCGGCCAGAACCAAAAGCAGAACCTCAACTATCGTGCGACGCTCCGCGTCGCATGCCGTTCTGGACGCTCTGCGTCCTATCATCAGCGCCTTTGAATCACCCGACGTTACGCGTCAACAGCTCGGTGAACGCCTTGGCCATGGGCGATTGTTCGTCCTTGCGTTGCACCAGCCACACGGCGCTGGTTGCACCGGGGTCGAGGACGTTGCGGTAGACCACGCCGTCGATGCGCATTCGCCGGTAGGACGCAGGCAGTACGGTGACGCCCAAGCCTGCTGCAACCAGGCCGATGATGGTCATCACTTCGCCCGCTTCCTGGGTGATCAGAGGGCTGAACCCTGCGGCACGCGCCAGGCTCAGGACTTGCGCGTAGATGCCGCTGCCGTAGGTGCGCGGGAAGAACACAAACGGCTCCGTAGCCAGCGCCGCCATGTAGATCCCCTCCTCGCTTTCTGCCGCCAGCGGATGGTCGGCACGCATGATCGCCACCAGTGGTTCGTTCAGCAGTTCGAACACCACCAGTGAATCGGGCAATGCCAGCGGGCGCATGATGCCGACCTGAATGGTCTTGTCCTCAAGACCTGCCGCCACTTCCTGACTGGTGATTTCGGTCAGGGTCAGGTGTACGTCCGGGTAGGCCTGACGGAAGGCAAAAATCGCCTGCGGGATGCTCGACGTAAACGGCGCAGACGAGGTGAAGCCGATCTTCAATTCGCCGATCTCACCCAGTTGCGCGCGCCGCGCCACATCGGTGGCCTTGTCGACCTGCGCCAGCACCAGCCGTGCTTCCTCGAGAAACAGCCGCCCGGATTCGCTCAACTCGACGCGCCGGTTGGTGCGCTCGAAAAGACGCGTGCCCAGTTCCTGCTCCAGAGTCTGAATCTGCTGACTGAGCGGTGGCTGAGAAATCCCCAGCGCCTGCGCTGCACGGCCAAAATGCAGCTCTTCGGCTACCGCGATGAAGTAACGCAGATGGCGCAATTCCATGCGGCCTCCATTAAGTCGTTTTACCTATCAAACAGGTCGAACAATATATTGGATGGAATGATTAGCGAGCTATATGATTTTTTCATTGCCTGCTCAATCGTGCCCTGAGGTCCTTGTGAACCCTGCCGTTGCCCCGCCCGCCCCTGACTTGAATACCTCACCCGTGCAGTCGTCGACACTGCCCGGCGATACCTACATCGAAAAGAACACGCCACTTTTCAAACGCACGGCACTGGCGCTGTTCGCTGGCGGGTTTTCGACCTTTACCCTGCTGTACTGCGTTCAGCCGATGATGCCGACGCTGTCCAGCGAGTTCTCCCTGACTGCGGCACAAAGCAGCCTGATCCTGTCGGTAGCCACGGCAATGCTCGCCATCGGTCTGCTGATCACCGGGCCGATATCCGACCGGTTGGGTCGCAAGCCGGTAATGGTCATGGCGCTGTTCTGCGCCTCGCTGTTCACCATTGCCAGCGCCCTGATGCCCAGCTGGGAGGGCGTACTGATAACCCGCGCCCTGGTAGGCCTGTCGCTGAGCGGCCTGGCGGCAGTGGCGATGACTTACTTGAGCGAGGAGATCCACCCCACGCATCTGGGCCTGGCAATGGGGCTGTATATAGGCGGTAGCGCTGTCGGCGGCATGAGCGGAAGGCTGATCGTCGGGGTGATGATCGACTACGTCAGCTGGCATGCGGCGATGCTGGTGGTCGGCGGACTGGCGCTGATCGCCGCAGCAGTGTTCTGGGGGATCCTGCCGGCGTCACGCAACTTCCGCCCGCGCTCGCTGCACCCTCGTAGTCTGATCGACGGGTTTGTGGTGCAGTTCCGCGATGCTGGCCTGCCGCTGCTGTTTCTGACCGGCTTTTTGCTGATGGGCGCTTTCGTCACGCTGTTCAACTACATCGCCTACCGCTTTCTGAGTGCACCCTACAACCTGAGCCAGGCCGTGGTCGGCGTGTTTTCCGTGGTGTACCTGTCGGGCATCTACAGCTCGGCAAAGATCGGCTCGCTGGCTGACCGCCTCGGCCGTCGACAAGTGCTGTGGGCCGTCATCGTGATGATGCTGGCCGGCCTGCTGCTGACCCTGTTCACCCCGCTGCCGCTGGTGATCGTCGGCGTACTGATCTTCACCTTCGGCTTCTTCGGCGCGCATTCGGTGGCCAGCAGCTGGGTGGGACGCAGGGCCACCACCGCCAAAGGTCAGGCCGCGTCCCTCTACCTGTTCTGTTACTACGCAGGCTCGAGCGTGGCCGGAACCGGCGGCGGCGTGTTCTGGCACTACGCGGGCTGGAACGGTATCGGGCTGTTTATCGGCGTGTTGCTGCTCATCGCCCTCGGGGTAGCGTTGCGGCTGGCAAGGTTGCAGCCGCTGGGGGCGAAGGTTTAGTCACCTGGCAGACGCTGGCTGATGAGCAGGGACGCAATGTGTCCTGCCATCGGCCATTCACCCCTCCCAAGAAAATTATTTTCATATATTTGTTTATATTTCATTTTCGTGTAATTTATTTTCATCACGAAAACAGAGATAAAAACAATGAATACCTGTGATCGCCCTGAAACGCCGCTGCTTCACCTTATTGCGTCATCCCTGCCGAGTACTCCCGAGTCGCCTTCAGGCTGACGGCTTCAGCCGTTGGTGTTGCGCGCTCGCCTACCCACTTTGCAAGGAACCGTCGCTATGTCGCCGTCACCCGGTATTTCGCTATTGGTCTACGCCGTTGTCGCCATCATCGCCTTGATCGTGCTGATCGCGCGTTATCGCCTTAATCCGTTCATCGTCATTACGCTCGTTTCGGTCGCTCTGGCACTGGTCGCTGGAATGCCGGCCAGTGGCGTGGTCGCCTCTTATGAGGCGGGGGTTGGCAAAACGCTGGGGCACATCGCGCTGGTCGTGGCGCTGGGCACCATGCTGGGCAAGATGATGGCTGAGTCTGGCGGTGCCGAGCAGGTGGCGCGCACCCTGATCGACCGCTTTGGCGAACGTAACGCCCACTGGGCCATGGTCTGCATTGCGTTTCTGGTGGGTTTACCATTGTTCTTCGAAGTCGGCTTCGTTCTGCTGGTGCCGATTGCCTTCACCGTGGCCCGGCGTGTCGGGGTGTCGATTCTGATGGTCGGCCTGCCGATGGTCGCCGGTCTGTCGGTGGTGCATGCGCTGGTGCCGCCGCACCCTGCTGCGATGCTTGCGGTGCAGGCGTATCAGGCGTCAGTAGGACAAACGCTGTTCTACGCCATCCTGATCGGCATCCCTACGGCGATCATCGCCGGTCCGGTGTATGCCAAATTCATTGTCCCGCACATCCACCTGCCAGCTGAAAACCCGCTGGCCAGGCAGTTTCTCGACCGCGAACCACGCCAGAAGCTGCCCAGCTTCGGCCTGACCATGGCAACGATTCTGCTGCCGGTGGTGCTGATGCTGCTGGGTGGCTGGGCCAACCTGATCAGCACACCGGGCAGCGCGTTCAACAGCTTTCTGCTGTTCATCGGCAACTCGGTGATTGCCTTGCTGCTGGCCACCCTGCTGAGTTTCTGGACACTGGGCATCGCGCAGGGCTTCAACCGCGACTCGATCCTGAAATTCACCAACGAGTGCCTGGCACCGACCGCGGGCATCACGTTGCTGGTAGGTGCCGGCGGCGGTTTGAACCGCATTCTGATCGACAGCGGCGTGACTAATCAGATCGTCGGCCTGGCGCAGGACTTTCACCTGTCACCCCTGCTGATGGGCTGGTTGTTCGCGGCACTGATGCGGGTTGCGACCGGCTCGGCGACGGTGGCGATGACCACGGCATCGGGCATCGTTGCGCCTGTCGCGCTTGGGCTGGGTTACCCGCACCCCGAATTGCTGGTGCTGGCGACGGGCGCAGGCTCGGTGATCTTTTCCCACGTCAACGACGGTGGATTCTGGCTTATCAAGGAGTATTTCAACATGACCGTCGCGCAAACGTTCAAGACCTGGACGGTATTGGAGACGCTGATTTCCGTCGTCGCTTTCGCCCTGACGCTGGGCCTGGCGCAGGTGATTTGAGTGGACATTCTGTACCAGATACGTGCCCGTCAGGATTCCCTCAGCGCGGGAGAAGGGCGAATCGCCAGGCTGTTGCTCAGCGATATCGCCTTCGCGGCCAGTGCCAGCCTGGACGAGCTGGCCAGCCGCGCCGAGGTCAGCAGTGCGACGCTGTCACGCTTCGCGCGCAGCATCGGTTGTCGGGATCTGCGCGACTTGCGCCTGCAACTGGCCCAGGCCAGCGGCGTCGGCAGCCGTTTTCTGCATCCCGAACCAGCGCCGGAGCAATCGGCGTTTTTCACCCGGATTGTCGACGACATCGAAGCCACCCTGCGCCAGCACCTGGCCGGCTTTGATGCAACGCGCTTTGCCGCCGCCATCGCCTGTGTCGCCGACGCACGCATGATTCACACATTCGGCATGGGCGGTTGCTCCAGCCTGTGCAGTGAGGAACTGCAAACCCGTCTGGTGCGCTTGGGTTACCCGGTAGCGGCCTGTCGCGACCCGGTGATGATGCGCATGATCGCTGCCACGCTTGGCCCGCAACACAGCCTGATTGTCTGCTCGCTCAGCGGACGCACACCGGAACTGCTCGACGCCGTGACCCTGGCCCGCAGCTACGGCGCCCGCGTGCTGGCAATCACCCTGCCTGACTCGCCGCTGGCACAGCTGGCCGAGGTCGTGCTGCCGCTGCAGATTGCTGAAACCAATTTCATCTACAAACCCACTGCAGCGCGTTACGGCATGCTGCTGACCATCGATGTGCTGGCCACTGAACTGGCGCTGTCGAGCCCTGAAGACAATCAGGAGCGGCTGCGCCGGATCAAGCTTGCGCTGGATGAATACCGTGGCGGCGAAGATGGCCTGCCGCTGGGAGACTGAACCATGCTTTATGACCTGATCATTCGCGACGCACTGGTCATCGACGGCAGTGACACACCCGGAGTGCGCGCCGATGTGGCGATCAGCGAGGGACGCATCCAGCGCATCGGCAGTCTTGGCGATGCCAGTGCCCGGGAAGAAATCGATGCGGCCGGTCGCGTGCTGGCCCCGGGGTTTATCGATGTGCACACCCACGACGATACGGTGGTCATCCGCAAACCCGAGATGCTGCCGAAAATCAGCCAGGGCGTGACGACCGTCATCGTCGGCAACTGCGGGATCAGCGCGTCACCGGTCTCGCTGAGCGGCAATCCGCCCGACCCGATGAACCTGCTGGGCGACGCGGCGGCGTTCGTCTACCCACGTTTCAGCGACTACCGCGCGGCGGTTGAAAACGCCCGGCCCGCCGTGAACGTGGCGGCCCTGATCGGCCACACGGCATTGCGCAGCAACCATATGGATGACTTGTTGCGCAGCGCCAGCCCGGAAGAAATTGCCGCGATGCGCGAGCAGTTGCGTGACAGCCTGGAAGCAGGCGCGCTGGGGTTGTCGACCGGCCTCGCCTACGCCTCGGCGTTCTCGGCCGAAACCAGCGAGGTCAAGCAACTGGCTGAAGAGCTCAGCGCGTTCGGCGCGATCTATACCACCCACCTGCGCAGCGAATTCGAGCCGGTGCTCGAGGCCATGGCAGAAGCATTCGATATAGGCCGCCATGCGCGCTCACCGGTCATCATCTCGCACATGAAATGCGCGGGTGCGGGCAACTGGGGACGCAGCCCGCAACTGCTGGCGGCACTGGAAAAAGCCGCGCAGGACCATCCGGTAGGCTGCGACTGCTATCCCTATGCGGCCAGCTCTTCGACGCTGGACCTTAAACAGGTCACAGACGCGTTCCGCATTACCATTACCTGGTCTACCCCGCACCCGAATCAGGGCGGCAGGGATCTGCAGGAGATTGCCGCCGACTGGGGGCTGTCATTACTCGACGCCGCACGCAAGTTGCAGCCTGCCGGCGCGGTGTACTACGGCATGGATGAGGGCGACGTCGAACGCATCATGTCTCACCCGCTCACGATGATCGGCTCCGATGGCCTTCCGGAAGACCCGTTTCCACACCCGCGCTTGTGGGGTGCGTTCCCAAGGGTGCTCGGGCATTTCAGCCGGGACAAGGGGTTGTTTGCACTGCACACCGCCGTACACAAAATGACCGGGCTGTCGGCCTCGCGCTTCGCCTTGCACGAGCGCGGCCTCATTCGCGAGGGTTACTGGGCGGATCTGGTGCTGTTCAACCCGCAAACCGTTCGCGACGTCGCGGATTTCAAAGACCCTCAGCGAGCGGCGCAGGGCATCGACGGTGTCTGGGTCAACGGCCGCTTGAGCTACGCCGAAGGCGAGCCACAAGGCGAGCGACAGGGCCGATTCCTGCCGCGCAGCGGTTCGCTGCGGGAAGGCTTTGCGGATGCAAAAGCGCCGACATAGTCGTCGGCGCTGGAATAAACCGATGCGTCTTGAGTTATCGACGCATCATTGCTTCGACAGTTACGCGTGATACTGCGCCGACAACTCGTGCACCGCGTTGATGAACGCACCGGCATTGGCCGGGTCGACTTCAGGGGTGATGCCGTGGCCAAGGTTGAAGACGTGGCCGGTGCCGCTGCCGTAGCTGGCAAGGATGCGTGCGACTTCCTGGCGGATGGCTTCCGGGCGCGCGTAAAGCACGGTCGGGTCCATGTTGCCTTGCAGCGAAACCTTGCTGCCGACACGCTGACGCGCTTCGCCGATGTCGCAGGTCCAGTCAAGCCCGAGGGTGTCTGCACCGATGTCGGCAATGCTTTCCAGCCACAGCCCGCCACCTTTGGTGAACACGATCACTGGCACCTTGCGCCCGTCGTTTTCGCGAATCAGGCCGTTGACGATCTTGCGCATGTAGGCCAGCGAGAACTCCTGGTACGCCGCCGAGGAGAGGCTGCCGCCCCAGCTGTCGAAAATCTGCACGGCCTGCGCCCCGGCCAGAATCTGGCCATTGAGGTAAGAGGTCACTGACTGCGCCAGCTTGTCGAGCAGCAGGTGCATGGCTTGCGGGTTGTCGTAGAGCATCGCCTTGGACTTGCGGAAGTCCTTCGACGAGCCGCCCTCGACCATATAGGTCGCCAGCGTCCAGGGGCTGCCGGCGAAACCGATCAGCGGTACACGACCGTTGAGTTCGCGGCGAATGGTGCTGACCGCGTCCATCACGTAGCCCAGATCCTGCTGTGCATCAGGGATCGGCAACGCTTCGATGTCGGCCAGCGTACTGACGGTTTTCTTGAAACGCGGGCCTTCGCCGGTTTCGAAGTACAGACCCTGGCCCATTGCATCGGGGATGGTCAGGATGTCGGAGAACAGAATCGCCGCATCCAGCGGATAGCGATCCAGCGGCTGCAGGGTGACTTCACAGGCGAACTGCGGGTTCTTGCACAGGCTCATGAAATCCCCTGCACTGGCACGGCTGGCGCGATACTCGGGCAGGTAGCGGCCTGCCTGACGCATCATCCATACCGGCGTGACGTCTACGGGTTGCTTGAGCAAAGCGCGAAGGAAACGGTCGTTCTTCAGGGCAGTCATGTCGGCATCCGCAATAAAAGTGCCGGCATTTTCTCAGAGCCCGACGCAAAAGGCACGGCGAGAGCCGTGCCTTTTGTCTATCGAGGCGATTTGTGGTGGTAATACGCTGCAACGGATCGTGTCGCTACGCCACCTGAACTTTCTTTTTGCGGGTGTCCTTGATCTCCAAAGCCTCTTGATGGCGCCCTTCTCGCCCGGTTCGAGTATCAAGCGCCATTTGCCCCGCCCTGTTGAATCAGGAGGATGCAGCGCATCGGGATTGACTTCGATGACCGCGTTAAGCTCCGGCCCCTTGTTGTTCAGGGTAAGCAGTGAGAGGAGGAATGTCAGAGACATTGGCACAGTGCATACGAAGGGTAGACGCATGTTGCCAGAGCGCGCCTCAGTAACGGCGCGCTCTGGCAACACTAGGCTCAGACGCCCAGGTAATCCAGAATCCCTTCAGCCGCATTGCGGCCTTCGAAGATCGCAGTCACCACCAGGTCGGAGCCGCGCACCATGTCGCCACCGGCGAAGATTTTCGGGTTGCTGGTCTGGTGCTTGTACTGCGCCTGCTCCGGGGCCACGACACGGCCCTGGCTGTCGGTGCTGATCGTGAACTGCTCGAACCAGGGCGCCGGGCTCGGGCGGAAGCCGAAGGCGATGACCACGGCTTCTGCCGGGATGATCTCTTCGGAGCCCGGAATCGGTTCGGGACTGCGACGACCACGGGCATCCGGTTCGCCCAGGCGTGTCTCGACCACTTTCACGCCTTCAACCTTGCCCTCGCCGATGATGGCGATAGGCTGACGGTTGTAGAGGAACTTCACGCCTTCTTCCTTGGCGTTTTTCACTTCCTTGCGCGAACCCGGCATGTTTTCTTCGTCGCGACGGTAGGCGCAGGTCACTGACTTGGCGCCCTGGCGGATCGAGGTGCGGTTGCAGTCCATCGCCGTGTCGCCACCGCCCAGAACCACAACCCGCTTGCCTTTCATGTCGACAAAGTCTTCCGGCGCCTTTTCAAAGCCCAGGTTGCGATTGACGTTGGCGATCAGGAAGTCGAGCGCGTCGTGCACGCCCGGCAGATCCTCACCGGGGAAACCGCCTTTCATGTAGGTGTAGGTGCCCATGCCCATGAACACGGCATCGTATTCTTCGAGCAGTTGATCGATGGTGACATCCTTGCCGACTTCGGTGTTGAGACGGAATTCGATGCCCATGCCGGTGAACACTTCACGGCGATGGCTCAGCACGGATTTCTCCAGCTTGAATTCCGGGATGCCGAAGGTCAGCAGACCGCCGATTTCCGGGTTCTTGTCGAACACCACCGGGGTCACGCCGCCACGCACCAGCACGTCGGCACAGCCCAGGCCCGCAGGCCCTGCGCCGATGATCGCGACGCGCTTGCCGGTCGGCACGACTTTGGACATGTCCGGACGCCAGCCCATGGCGAAGGCGGTATCAGTGATGTACTTCTCGACCGAACCGATGGTTACCGCACCGAAGCCGTCGTTCAGTGTGCAGGCACCTTCACACAGGCGATCCTGCGGGCACACGCGGCCGCAGACTTCCGGCAGGGTGTTGGTCTGGTGCGACAATTCCGCAGCCGCAAGGATATTGCCCTCGGCGACCAGCTTGAGCCAGTTGGGAATGAAGTTGTGCACCGGGCACTTCCATTCGCAATACGGGTTGCCGCAGCCCAGGCAGCGGTGTGCCTGATCGGCAGACTGCTGTGGCTTGAAAGGCTCGTAGATTTCCACGAACTCTTTCTTGCGTTGACGCAGCAGTTTCTTCTTCGGGTCTTTACGTCCGACGTCGATGAACTGGAAGTCGTTACTGAGACGTTCAGCCATTCTCTGGAGCCTCTTTGCAGCAGCTTCAGGTTACAAGCCTGAAGCTGCGGGAATCATGATCGCAGGCAATTGGCGCACTGCTGTTAACGTGCGGCGTGATGCTTGCCGCTCGCAGCTGCTGTTATTGCGGATTGGCCCGTGTACTGGAGAGCAGCGATTTCAGGTTGGCAGCCTTGGGCTTGACCAGCCAGAAACGACGCAGGTAATCGTCCAGGTTTTCCGCGATATTGCGGCCCCATTCGCTGTCGGTTTCCGCGACGTATTCATTCAGGACACTTTGCAGGTGAGTGCGGTAAGCCTCCATCGATTCGCCGCTGATACGCTGGATCTCGACCAGTTCATGGTTGACGAGGTCAACGAAGGTGTTGTCCAGGTCGAGCACATAGGCGAAACCGCCGGTCATGCCGGAACCGAAGTTGTAGCCGGTCTTGCCCAGTACGCAGACGAAACCACCGGTCATGTATTCGCAGCAATGATCGCCAGTGCCTTCCACGACGGTGTGGGCCCCGGAGTTACGCACGGCGAAACGCTCGCCTGCCGTACCCGCCGCAAACAGCTTGCCGCCGGTTGCGCCGTACAGGCAGGTGTTGCCGATAATCGCGCTTTCGTTGGTCTTGAACGGGCTGCCCTTGGGCGGCACGATTACCAGCTTGCCAGCGGTCATGCCCTTGCCGACGTAGTCGTTGGCATCGCCTTCCAGGTACATGTGCAGGCCACCGGCGTTCCACACCCCGAAGCTCTGACCGGCAGTGCCCTTGAAGCGGAAGGTGACAGGTGCCTTGTTCATGCCCTGGTTGCCATGCAATCTGGCGATTTCGCCGGAGATGCGCGCGCCGATCGAACGGTCGCAGTTGCAGATATCCAGTTCGTAGTCGCCGCCGCTGAGCGACTCGATGGCCGGCTTGGCCATTTCTACCATCTTCTCGGCCAGCAGGCCCTTGTCGAACGGTGGGTTGCGATCCACCAGGCTGAACTGAGGCTTGTCGGCCGGGATGTGGTCGCTGCCCAGCAACGGTGTCAGGTCCAGATGCTGCTGCTTCTCGGTTTCGCCCGGCAGGATGTCCAGCAGGTCGGTACGACCGATCAGCTCTTCCAGCGAGCGAACACCCAGCTTGGCCAGCCACTCACGGGTTTCTTCTGCCACGTAGGTGAAGAAGTTGATCACCATGTCGACGGTGCCGATGTAGTGGTCCTTGCGCAGCTTTTCATTCTGGGTCGCTACGCCGGTGGCGCAGTTGTTCAGGTGGCAGATACGCAGGTATTTGCAGCCCAGCGCGATCATCGGCGCGGTGCCGAAGCCGAAGCTTTCGGCCCCGAGGATGGCGGCCTTGATCACGTCCAGGCCGGTTTTCAGACCACCATCGGTCTGTACCCGGACCTTGCCGCGCAGGTCGTTGCCACGCAGGGTCTGGTGAGTTTCGGCCAGCCCCAGCTCCCACGGCGCGCCGGCGTATTTGATCGAGGTCAGCGGCGATGCACCGGTGCCACCGTCGTAACCGGAAATGGTGATCAGGTCGGCGTAGGCCTTGGCGACACCGGCGGCAATGGTGCCGACGCCCGCTTCTGCCACCAGTTTGACCGAGACCAGCGCCGCCGGGTTGACCTGCTTCAGGTCAAAAATCAGCTGCGACAAGTCTTCGATGGAATAGATGTCGTGGTGCGGAGGCGGCGAAATCAGCGTCACGCCCGGTACCGCATAACGCAGCTTGGCGATCAGGCCATTGACCTTGCCGCCCGGCAGTTGCCCGCCCTCGCCCGGTTTGGCGCCCTGCGCGACCTTGATCTGCAGCACATCGGCATTGACCAGATACTCTGGCGTCACGCCAAAGCGACCCGTCGCAATCTGCTTGATCTTGGAACTGCGCACCGTGCCGTAACGGGCAGGGTCTTCGCCCCCCTCACCGGAGTTGGAGCGCGCGCCCAGACGGTTCATCGCCTCGGCCAGCGCTTCGTGGGCCTCGGGCGACAAGGCACCCAGAGAAATACCGGCCGAGTCGAAGCGCTTGAGGATTTCGCTCAGCGGCTCGATTTCGTCAATGTTCAGCGGCTGATCGATTGTCCTGACCTGCAGCAGGTCGCGAATCATCGACACCGGGCGCTGATCCACCAGCGAGGTGTATTCCTTGAACTTGCTGTAGTCGCCCTGCTGCACGGCAGCCTGCAGGGTGCTGACCACGTCCGGGTTGTAGGCGTGGTACTCGCCACCAAACACGAACTTGAGCAGGCCGCCTTGCTGGATCGGCTTGCGCGGGCTCCAGGCTTCGGCAGCCAGCGCCTTCTGTTCGGCTTCGATGTCGACGAAGCGCGCGCCCTTCAGACGGCTCGGTACACCGCGGAAGCTGATGTCACAGACTTCCTCGGACAGACCGATGGCTTCGAACAGTTGCGCGCCACGGTAGGACGCAACGGTCGAGATGCCCATCTTCGACAGGATCTTGAGCAGGCCCTTGGTAATGCCTTTGCGGTAGTTCTTGAAGACTTCATACAGATCGCCCAGCACTTCGCCGGTACGGATCAGGTCGCCCAGCACTTCGTAGGCCAGGAACGGATAGACCGCCGAGGCACCGAAGCCGATCAGCACGGCGAAATGGTGCGGGTCACGCGCCGTCGCGGTTTCGACCAGAATGTTGCTGTCGCAGCGCAGACCCCGTTCGGTCAGACGGTGGTGAACCGCGCCGACCGCCAGCGAGGCGTGCACCGGCAGTTTGCCCGGCGCAATGTGTCGGTCGCTCAGCACGATCAGCGTATGACCGGCACGCACGGCCTCTTCGGCCTGATCGGCAACGCTGCGTACAGCGGCTTCAAGGCCCAGGCTTTCATCGTAGTTCAGGTCGATGATATGGCGTTCGAACCCTGGACGCTCCAGGTTCATCAGCGAACGCCATTTGGCTGGCGAAATGACCGGCGAGCTGAGGATCACGCGCGAGGCGTGCTCCGGCGACTCCTGGAAAATATTGCGCTCGGCACCGAGGCAGATTTCCAGCGACATGACGATGGCTTCGCGCAGCGGGTCGATCGGCGGGTTGGTGACCTGCGCAAACTGCTGGCGGAAGTAATCGTAAGGCGAACGAACACGACGCGACAGCACGGCCATTGGCGTGTCATCACCCATCGAGCCTACGGCTTCCTGACCCTGCTCGCCGAGCGGACGCAGCACCTGATCACGCTCTTCGAACGTGACCTGATACATCTTCATGTACTGCTTGAGCTGCTCGCTGTCGTAAAAAGCCGAACCGTGGTCGTTGTCTTCCATGGTGGCCTGAATGCGCAGGGCATTCTTGCGCAGCCATTGCTTGTACGGATGACGCGACTTGAGGCGGTTGTCGATGGCATCGGTGTCGAGGATCTGGCCGGTTTCGGTGTCCACGGCAAAGATCTGCCCCGGACCGACACGGCCCTTGGCGATGACATCTTCAGGCTTGTAGTCCCACACGCCGATTTCCGACGCCAGGGTGATGTAGCCGTTCTTGGTGGTAACCCAGCGCGCCGGGCGCAGGCCGTTGCGGTCAAGCAGGCAGACCGCATGGCGACCTTCGGTCATGACCACGCCCGCAGGGCCGTCCCACGGCTCCATGTGCATGGAGTTGTACTCATAGAACGCCCGCAGATCCGGGTCCATGGTCTCGACGTTCTGCCACGCAGGCGGAATGATCATGCGCACGCCACGGAACAGGTCGATGCCGCCGGTGACCATCAGCTCGAGCATGTTGTCCATGCTCGATGAGTCAGAACCCACGCGGTTGACCAGCGGGCCCAGCTCGTCCAGGTCCATCAGATCGTTGGTGAACTTCGTGCGCCGCGCCTGTGCCCAGTTGCGGTTGCCGGTGATGGTGTTGATCTCGCCGTTGTGGGCGAGGAAACGGAACGGCTGCGCCAGCGGCCATTTCGGCAGGGTATTGGTGGAAAAGCGCTGGTGGAACACACAGATGGCGGTCTGCAGACGCTCGTCGCTCAGGTCCGGGAAGAAGGCCGTGAGGTCGGCCGGCATCATCAGGCCTTTATAAATGATGGTCTTGTGCGAAAAACTGCAGATGTAGTGAT
This sequence comes from Pseudomonas sp. PvP027, assembly GCF_017833005.1. Taxonomy (NCBI): domain Bacteria; kingdom Pseudomonadati; phylum Pseudomonadota; class Gammaproteobacteria; order Pseudomonadales; family Pseudomonadaceae; genus Pseudomonas; species Pseudomonas sp. PvP027. Next base: position 2,869,059 of record NZ_JAFIBK010000001.1, read on the forward strand.
CGGTATCTGCGGCGTTGGACACCGACGAGCGGCGACGCGCACTGAACAGTTTGATGGCGAATTCCTGATCGCTCAGGCCCTCACCGCCAATGAATACCTGCTCGATTTTCGGCAGGCGCTCCAGCGCCAGACGACCCAGAACGCTGGTATCGATCGGCACCTGACGCCAGCCGACCAGATCCAGGCCTTCGGCGAGGATTTCGCGGTTCATGTTTTCGCGTGCGGCATCGGCCTTGGCGTCGTCCTGATTGAGGAACACCATGCCCACAGCATATTGGCGGGGCAGATCGACACCGAAGTGTTCCTTGGCGATCGCACGCAGGAAGCCATCAGGCTTCTGAATCAACAGACCGCAACCGTCGCCGGTCTTGCCGTCGGCGTTGATACCGCCACGGTGGGTCATGCAGGTCAGGGCCTGAACGGCCGTCTGCAACAGGTGATGACTGGGCTCGCCCTGCATATGAGCGATCAGGCCGAAGCCGCAGTTATCCTTGAATTCATCTGGTTGGTACAGACCTGCTTTCATAGACACTTTCTCACCAGGCTGCCTCTATTTGAGGCAAATTTCCTTTTAATTCAACCAATTACCCGTCACGCCGAACGTGCGCCAGCTTCGGACAGGCAAAACGGAGGTCATTGTACACAGCGACACCAGAGCTCACAAATTTAACGACGATTGGTTGATAATCAATGTCGCAATTATGAAAGTTTTAAAACGGGTCGCTGTGCTAGTCAAAGTATTTCTTCGGGAATCTGACTGACGCGACGGGAGACTGCAAGGCGCTTGTAACGCAGACGCCGCAAGGCGCGGGCCGATAGGCCGCGCGTGCAGGCGGGTTAAGTCAGGTAGGTCGGCGAACGGCCCGGGTAGGGCCGCTGCGACTTCAACGAGTGGCGCCGAGCTCTTGTTGGACGCTGGCGACAGTACGAGGCCAAGGTTTACCAGCCTGAACCTTGGCTGGCAATACCTTGATGGCTGCCAGGGCGGCAGCGCGGTCAGGAAAGTTGCCATACGTCACAACGTACAGCGGCTTGCCCTGCAGGGTTTTCTTGAAATAACGATACTCGCCACCCTGCTCTGCAACATAGGCCTGAGCCGTCGCTTCGGAGCTGGTGCCGAGAATCTGCACCACGTAGTGGCCTGGTGCCTGGCTGCTGTACCAGCTACCGCCGGCGGCTGGTTTGGCGGCGGCCGCTGCCGGTTTTTCAGCCGGTTTGGCAGCCGGAGCCGGGGCTGGCTTGGCTGTGGCGACCTGAGTCTGCGCAGGCGCAGGCTTGGCGGCTGGCGCGGGCGCCGGGGTCGGTGCAGGGATGGACGAACGAGGCGTCTGCGCTGCGGCCTGACCTACCGGGACACCGGCTGGCGGCGCAGTCGTGGTCACGGTCGGCGGCTGTGCAGGCGAACCTGTCGGCACTGCGTCTTCGTCGGAATCACTGGACCCGGCGGCTTCAGCCAGAGGGCCGCGCATCACCGGCTGCGAGTTGCCATTCATCGGCAACGGCATCGGCTGGGAGTTGCCCGCGAACTCGATAGCCGGGCTACCGTTGTTCGATTGTTGAGCAGTTGGTTTGCCTTCACCCAGCGGCAGTTGCGCCTGAGCGGAAGCCGGGGCATTGGCGAGTGTACCCGTCTTGTCGCCGCGACCCGGGATCAGCACCGCTGCTGCCACGGCCACTATGACAACGGCACCCAAGGCCAATACGTGTTTTTTCGGCATTTTGAACCCCACACTTGGACGCTTGACCGCGGAACGACTCGCGATCATCGCCTCGATCATTGAATCGCGGGCTACCTGGTTGATTGCGCCAGGCCAGCCATCGGACTGTTCATGAATATCGGTGATCTGGTCGGCGGTAAACAACGCGATTCCCTGCCCTGCACCCTCCAGACGCTGAGCCAGATACTCCCGGGTTTCCTCTTCCGTATAGGGTTGCAGCTCGATGACGTGAAAGCGTTCGCCTTCGACATCGCCTTGGAGGTCGGCACACATCTGATCGAGACGATCGAGCAGTGATGGCTCTCCGAACAGGAATACATGCGGACGCCCTTCAGGCGTTCCCGCAGCAAGACCCAGCAACGCTTCGAGCGCCGAATCGCCAAGTTGTTCCGCATCGTCAACCAGCAAGTAGACTTCCTGGCCGGTCAGCCCGAGCTGCACGACCTGCGACAGGATCGACTGCATTTCAGCCTGCGCGACGCTCAGCGCCTGCGCGACCTGCTGCAGCACGCCCGCCGCATCGCCGGCACCGCGCGCAGAAATCACGACACTTTGTACCGACTGCTTGTTGGTGCTTGCCACCAGCGCCTGGCGCAGCAGGGTCTTGCCGCTGCCCTGCGGCCCGGTCACCGCCAGCAAAAGCTGACTGTAGCGCGCCAGGTGGTGAAGCTGACCCAGCACAGGCTTGCGTTGGGCAGGAAAGAATTTGAAGCCAGGTACCCGCGCAGCAAAGGGGTCATGACTCAACTGATAATGGCCGAGGAAGGCCTCGTCGGCATGCAAACTAGTCATGGGGTTTCCGTTAACCTCTGAGCTGATCCACCAGGGCGCGATAATCCGCAACCAGAGTGGCCTGTAATACTTCTTTTGGATATTCGTCCGTGATAACCGCTTCACCCATCCGGCGCAACAGCACCAGACGCAGGCGACCGTCGATGACTTTCTTGTCGATCGCCATGTGTTCGAGGAAATTGTCTTCCGTCATGTCCTGCGGTGGCACGACCGGCAGCCCGGCACGCTGAAACAGGCGAATGCCGCGATCCCGCTCCTGCGTGCTGATCCAGCCCAGGCGCGAGGACATTTCCAGCGCCATGACCGTACCGGCAGCAACCGCCTCGCCATGCAGCCAGACACCATAGCCCATATGCGTCTCGATGGCGTGCCCGAATGTGTGGCCCAGGTTCAATGTCGCACGAACACCGGACTCGCGCTCATCGGCGCCGACCACCAGCGCCTTGGCGGCGCAGGAACGTTCGATGGCTACAGTCAGCGCCGCCTGGTCCAGGCCGCGCAGCGCATCGACGTGCTCTTCGAGCCAGGTCAGAAAGGGCTCGTCGCAGATCAGACCATATTTGATGACTTCGGCCAGCCCGGCGGACAGCTCACGCTCGGGCAGGGTATTGAGCGAGGCGGTATCGATCAGCACTACACTCGGCTGATAGAAGGCACCTACCATGTTCTTGCCCAGCGGATGATTGATACCGGTCTTGCCGCCGACCGACGAATCCACCTGAGACAGCAGCGTGGTCGGGATCTGGATGAAGTTCACGCCGCGCTGATAACAGGCGGCGGCGAACCCGGCCATGTCGCCGATCACCCCGCCCCCGAGGGCGATAACCGTGGTGCGACGATCATGACGAGCGGTCAGCAGGCCATCGAAAATGGTCTGCAGGGTTTCCCAGTTCTTGAACGCCTCGCCATCGGGCAGAACAATCGGCAGAACGTTGTAACCGGCCAGGGTTTGCGTCAGACGCTCCAAGTACAGCGGTGCCACTGTCGTGTTGGAGACGATAGCCACCTGTCGCCCGACGATATGCGGGGTCAGGAGCTCTGGCTGATCCAGCAGGCCTTCGCCAATATGGATCGGGTAGCTACGCTCACCAAGCTCGACCTTAAGTGTCTGCATGTATCCCCACATTGATTACCGGTTGGACGGTTTGTGCTTCAGCAGGTCAGGACGCAAGGCCATGAACCGACGCTGTTTTGCTGGTCGACGAGAATAGCGCATTTTCGCCTGCGCTTTAACGGGGAGGAAGCTCTGCCAGTCGCGCCAGTATCTCGAGAACCACCATTCGGGGCGGCCGCTCATCGGTTTCAATCACTATATCGGCGATTTCCCGATAAAACGGGTCGCGGATGGCCAGCAGTTCGCTCAGCACCCGGGCAGGATCGGCGGTACGCAGCAAAGGACGATTGCGGTCACGCGCGGTGCGCCCCACCTGCTGCTCGATCGAGGCATGCAGATAAACCACGCGCCCGCCGGCCCGCAGCGCCTGGCGATTTTCGCTGCGCATGACCGCGCCTCCGCCGGTCGCCAGAACCACACCATCGGCGTCGCACAGTTCGGCAATCATGGCCTGCTCGCGATCACGAAAACCCGGTTCGCCTTCCTTGTCGAAGATCCAGGGAATGTTGGCGCCCGTACGCAGCTCGATTTCCTTGTCGGAATCCTTGAACGGCAGTCGCAATTCTTTGGCAAGCAAACGGCCGATGGTGCTCTTGCCAGCACCCATCGGCCCCACAAGTATTAAATTTCGCACAAAATCAACGACTCACAGAAATCGCCTGGTTGTTCATGATACGCGGAGTCAGAAATACCAACAGCTCGGATTTGGACTCGGATACCACATCGCGCCTGAAAAGCCGGCCAAGATACGGTACATCGCCAAGAAATGGCACTTTATCGACAACTTTACTTTGCGTATTCGAGAACACACCACCGATGACGATGGTTTCGCCGTCGGAAATCAGCACCTTGGCGTTGACCTCGTTCTTCTTGATGGGCGGTACGCCCAGTACCGCATTCAGGTAGTCCGGCTCGTCCTTGGTGACCTTCACTTCCATGATGATGCGATTGTCGGGCGTGATCTGCGGCGTCACTTCAAGCGACAGGGAAGCCTCCTTGAAACTCACCGTCGTCGCACCGCTGGAGCTGGATTCCTGATACGGGATCTCCGTACCCTTGAGGATCTTGGCGGTTTCCTTGTCGGAAGTGACCACCTTGGGCTGGGAGACGATTTCACCGTTACCGGTTTTCTCCATGGCACTCAGCTCAAGATCCAGCAGCGTGTTGTTGGTCACGAAGCCGAGACCGATGCCGGTCGTCGCATCCGCGGCACCCAGATCGACGAAGGGAATGTTCGGCCCCAGGCTGTTGCCGGTGTTGCCGGCCTCGTCGCCCCTGTTGTCCAGGCCTCCCGCGCTCCAGTTACTGGTTCCCGAGATGTTGGTTCTACCGCCCCAGCGAACCCCCAGCTGCTTGTTGTAATCGACGTTGGCCTCGACGATGCGTGCCTCGATCATCACCTGGCGTACCGGGATGTCCAGTTGCGAAACGATACGACGCAGTTCGTCGAGTCGCTCCTGGGTCTGGTAGGCAATGATGTTATTGGTCCGGTCGTCCACCGTGATCGAGCCGCGCTCGTCGGCCTTGGATTCGGCACTGGTCACGGACTGGAACAGCTTGGCGATGTCGGCGGCCTTGGCGTAATTGACCTGCAGCAGCTCGCGGCGCAAGGGCGCCAGCTCGGCGATCTGCTTGAGCGATTCCAGCTCCTGACGTTCGCGGGCAGCAATTTCATCGGCGGGCGCGACCAGCAGAACGTTGCCGACCTTGCGCTTGTCCAGCCCCTTGGTTTTCAGCACCAGATCCAGCGCCTGATCCCACGGCACATTCTGCAGACGCAGCGTGATACCGCCCTGGACCGTATCGCTGGCCACCAGATTGAGGTTGGTGAAGTCGGCAATCAGTTGCAGCACCGAACGCACATCGATGTCCTGGAAGTTCAACGACAGCTTTTCACCGGTATACACCGGCTTGTCGGCAGCGCGGCGGTCCAGGTCCTCGTTGGTCAATGGACGCACGCTGATGGTCAGCTTGTTTTCGGTCTGGAACGCCGAGTAATCGAAGGCGCCCGACGGCTCGATCAGAATGCTGGCCTTGTCACCCGACGCCGAAGCACTGACGAACTGCACCGGCGTGGCGAAGTCCTTGACGTCCAGCCGGACGCGCAGCGGTTCGGGCAACTGAGTCTTGGCGAAGTCCACGCGAATCTTGCCGCCCTGCTCCTGGATATCCGGGGCAATGCTGGGGTTGCTCAGGTCGATGACCACATTGCCCTCACCCAGCTCGCCACGCTGGAAGTCGACGTTCCTGATGGCCTTGACGCCTGCAGGGATAAACGGCTTGGCGGATGCTGGCGTGGGCGGCGGTACCGCGACCCGTTGCGCGCCCATTGCAGTGGTCGGCTGGGAGGCTTGCGCAGCGGCGGCACCCTGGCCGATGACCACGAACAGGTTGTTGCCATCGACGCGGGAGCTGTAAGGCGAAAGCGTGGTCAGGTTGATGATCACCCGAGTGCGGTCCTGAGCTTGTACCACGACGACACTGTGCGCATTGCCACTGCCCAGGTCTCGGCTTTTGGTCGCCAGTTGGCTGGTAACACCCGGCAGGTCCAGCGCAATGCGCGCCGGTTGCGCCGTGGTGTAGCCCCGCGGCGCAGGCACCGGGGCGTCGAATGCCAGTTTCAGCTCGATGCGGTCACCCGGCAGGGCGGCGACATCCAGGGTCTTGAGGTTGGCAGCCTGGAGAACCGGCGACAGCATCGCGATGCATAACGACACGCCGATAATCGAGAGAATCCGGGTCATGATCAATTTCCGTTGAGCGCTACTGTGCATACTTGGCCTTGCCCACTTCATGAGCGTTCTTTGAGGGCGATCGTGCGCGGCCTTTCCAGCCACGCCCCCTCTCCATCAGGAACAATTTCGATGACATCAACCTGCGCATCGCCGATCGACACTACCCGGCCGTTGTTACGCCCCAGATAATCGCCAACCTTGACGCGATGAACACCTCCGGCACCGCGCAGCAGGGCAAATGTGCCTGACTCGTTGCCAATCGTGCCGACCATCTCGAACGACTCGATATTGAAGCCTTCGAGGAACTGCCTGACCCGGTGTTCGTCCGGTGCCACCAGCCGTGAACCCTTCTGGCGGTTGAGCAGGTCGATCTTGACCGGCGGCTGAAAAGGACTGCGCAGCGTGGAGGCGTTGTAGGTGAACGCCTCATACGGCCGAAACTTGGGGAGCGGCTCGATGTTGCCACTCGGGCGGGCTCTGGCCTGATCCATGAATTCAGAAAGATCGGCAAAATCATTGTCATTACCGCAACCGGCCAGCCCTGCCAGAACCACACTGACGCACAGCAATCGCGCCGCCCTCATTTCTTCAGCCCTTCATCGTTGTAGCGGTAGGTCTTGGCCAGAATGCTCATGCGCAACTTGGTCGGCACCTTGGGATCGACCGGCTTGATCTCGAAATCATGCAACGTGACGATGCGCGGCAGGCTGGCCACGCCGCTGACGAAGGTCGCCAGATCGTGATAACTGCCGACCACGGTGATCTGTATCGGCAGCTCGATGTAGAACTGCTGGACCGCCTCGGGCAACAGCTTGATTTCCTCGAACTCGAGCCCGCTCCCCAGCCCGGTACGGGTGATGTCCTCAAGCAGGCCGGGCACTTCGGTGTCGCTGGGCAACTGCCGCAGCAGGGCACCGAAGGTGTTTTCCATTTCTTCCATCTGTTTCTTGTACGGCTCGAGGTTGGCCGCCTGGAAGGCCTTGTTGGAGAACTGCTCCTTGAGCGTCACCTCGCTGTTCTGCGCGCTTTCCAGCTGGGTTTCCAGGTCCTGGATAAAGAAGAAATAGCCCAGTGCGAAAATCAGTACCGCAACCAGTACCCCGGCAATGGCCTTGACCGCTGCTGGCCATGAGCCGAGGTTGTTCAGGTCCAGCTCGCTCAGATCGACCTTGCGCAGCCCTTCAAGCCATTCGGACATATTCATGGCTTGGCTCCTGCGGCAGCGGCAACCGGTGGCTGGGTCTGGCGTACGGTCAGTTGAAAGACGTTGGCCTGATCCACAGCACCGGCCGTGGTGGCCTTGACCTCGGTAAGGCTTGGCGCTTCGAGCCAGTCAGAGGCTTCAAGATTGCGCATCAGGTCGGAAACCCGGTTGTTCGACTCGGCAGCACCATTGATCGCAATCAGCTTGTCGGTCATTTTGACCTGCGAGTAATAGACGCCGTCCGGCAGGGTGCGCGCCAGTTGATCGAAGACGCGCCCGGTGATCGGCCGGTTGCCCTGCAGGTCCTGAATGATCTTCATGCGCTCAAGCAGTTGCTTGCGACGGGCCTTGAGATCGCTGATTTCCTTGATGCGGATATCGAGCTGGGCAATCTGCGTCTGCAGAAACGCATTGCGCGCCATCTGATGCTCTATGGCGTTGCTGACGTAACGATCGATCAGAAACAGAATGCCGACTGACACCACCAGCACGCCGACCAGTACGGTCAGGAAGCGTTTCTTTCGTTCTTCGCGAAGCTCTTCGCGCCACGGTAATAAGTTGATCCGTGCCATCAGTCGAAGCTCCTCAACGCCAGGCCACAGGCGATCATCAGCGCCGGCGCATCACTGGCCAGGGCGCCGGCGTTGACCTTGGAGCTCAGGGCCATATCGGCAAACGGGTTGGCGACCATGGTCGGAGTGCCGATGCGGCGCTGGATCAGATGCTCCAGCCCTGAAATCGAAGCCGTGCCGCCTGCCAGCATGATGTGATCCACGGAGTTGTATTGACCGGCTGCAAAGAAGAACTGCAGCGATCGGGAAACCTGCTGCACCAGCGCTTCCTTGAAGGGATCGAGCACCTCGCTGACGTAGTCGTCAGGCAAGCCGCCCTGCTTCTTTGCAAGCCCGGCTTCCTCCATGGAAAGCCCGTAGCGACGCTGGATTTCGTCAGTCAGCTGGCGCCCGCCAAACAGCTGCTCGCGGGTGTAAATGATCCGGCCATGATGCAGCACACTGAGGGTGGTCATGGTGGCGCCGATATCGACCACGGCCACCGTCAGCTCGTCATGACCGTTGCCCAGTTGCGCGGCCAGCAGCCCGAACGAACGCTCCAGGGCGTAGGCCTCGACATCGACGACCCGCGCGGTCAGCCCGGCCAATGCCAGCGCGGCCTCGCGCACCTCGACGTTCTCCTTGCGGCAGGCCGCCAGCAACACCTCGACGCGCTCGGGATTGCGCACCGAGTAGCCCTGCACTTCGAAATCGATGGCAACTTCTTCCAGCGGATAGGGGATGTACTGGTCAGCTTCAAGCTTGAGCTGGTTTTCCATGTCGTCGTCGGAAAGACCGGCGTCCATCTCGATGGTCTTGGTGATCACCGCCGAACCGGCCACGGCAACCGCCACGATCTTGACGCTGGTCTTGGCCTTGACGAGTACGCGTGACAACGCCTGACCGACCCCTTCGAGTTCGGCAATATTCTTTTCGACGACAGCGTTGGCCGGCAATGGCTCAACTGCGTAAGACTCGACCTTGTAACGGGTGCCGGAACGACTCAATTCCAGGAGTTTTACCGAGGTGGAGCTAATATCGATCCCTAGAAGGGTGTTGGCCTTCTTACTGAAGAGTTCGAACACAACCTGATTCCTATGAGTTTCCGTCACTTACGGAGTTATTTCGGGCCAACGTCACGGTCGACAGCCTTGACAGTAGCGCAAATCACGCTTGGGGACGAAAAATGCTTATAATGCCCAGCGTTTTTTTCATTTAATAAAGCTTCAAGGCATGTTCATTTGTAAATGCCTGCGCTTAACCCATTATTTTTTCTGGAAATCCAAAAGCCTTGATACGCCTGCTGAAGTTTTTCTGGTGGTCCCTCGTCGCGGTATTCTGCTCGCTGTTGCTTGGCCTGAGCGGCGCGTTTCTTTACCTGAGCCCGACCCTGCCCTCCGTTGACGCGCTGCGAAGCATTCAACTGCAAATCCCCCTGCGCGTGTTCACCAGCGACGGCAAGCTGATTGCCGAGTTCGGTGAAATGCGTCGCACGCCGATTCGCTTCGCGGAAATCCCGCCCAATTTCATCAACGCACTGCTGTCTGCCGAAGACGACAACTTCGCCAACCACTATGGCGTCGACCCTGGCAGCCTGATGCGCGCCGCCACTCAGTTGGTCAAGAGCGGCCATATTCAGTCAGGCGGCAGTACCATCACCATGCAGGTCGCGAAAAACTTCTTCCTGACCAGCGAGCGCAGCTTTTCGCGCAAAACCACCGAGATTCTGTTGGCCTTGCAAATCGAGCGCCAACTCACCAAGGACGAGATTCTCGAGCTGTACGTAAACAAGATTTATCTGGGTAACCGCGCCTACGGAATCGAGGCGGCGGCGCAAGTCTACTACGGCAAATCGATTCGCGATGTAAGCCTTGCGCAAATGGCCATGATTGCCGGTCTGCCCAAGGCACCTTCACGTTTCAACCCACTGGCCAACCCGACCCGTGCCAAGGAACGTCGCGACTGGATCCTCGGCCGTATGTATCGCCTGGGCAAGATCGACCAGACGGCTTATCAGGCAGCCCTGAACGAGCCGCTCAACGCCAGCTATCACGTGCCGACGCCGGAAGTGAATGCGCCGTACATCGCTGAAATGGCACGCGCAGAAATGGTCGGCCGTTATGGCAGCGAGGCCTATACAGAAGGCTTCCGCGTCACCACGACGGTGCCGAGCGACCTTCAGGAACACGCCAACAAGTCCATCCAGCAGGGTTTGATCGATTACGATCAGCGCCACGGCTATCGTGGTCCGGAAAGCCGCTTCCCGGGCATGACCCGCGCCAACTGGGTACAGGAACTGACCAAACAGCGCACGATCAACGGCCTTGAGCCCGGCATCGTGACCCAGGTCGACAAGACCGGTCTGCGCGTTCTGACTCGCAACGGCGAGAAGGAAGAGACCGTCGACTGGGCCACCATGAAGTGGGCTCGCCCTTATCTGAATACCAACAGCCTGGGCGCCAATCCGAAGCAGCCAGGTGATGTTGCAAAGGTCGGCGACCTCGTTCGTCTGCTGCGCCAGGACGATGGCTCGCTGAAATTCAGTCAAATTCCCGTCGCGCAGAGCGCACTTGTCTCGCTTGATCCGCAGAACGGTGCCATCCGCGCGCTGGTCGGCGGCTTTGCGTTCGAGCAGAGCAACTACAACCGCGCCATGCAGGCCAAACGTCAACCGGGCTCCAGCTTCAAGCCATTCATCTACAGCGCCGCGCTGGATAACGGTTACACCGCTTCGAGCCTGGTGAACGACGCGCCTATCGTGTTCGTCGATGAATACCTGGACAAGGTATGGCGTCCGAAAAATGACACCAACACATTCCTCGGGCCGATCCGCCTGCGCGAGGCGCTGTACAAGTCTCGTAACCTGGTATCGATCCGCCTGCTCCAGGCCCTCGGCATCGACAGCACCATCGATTACATCACCCGCTTCGGCTTCTCCAAGCAGGACTTGCCGCGCAACCTGTCGCTGGCACTGGGTACGGCGACACTGACCCCGATGGAAATCGCCACCGGCTGGGCGACCTTCGCCAACGGCGGTTACAAGGTCAGTCCTTATCTGATCCAGACCATCGAGAACCGCGACGGCCAGACGCTGTTTGTCGCCAACCCGCCAAGCGTTCCGGCCAACGACGTCAACACCGCGCCCAACACGTCGACCTTTGCGGTACATGACAGCCCGAGCGTCGTCACCGGCGCGCCAGGGGCACCCGCTCAGCCTCAGGCGCCCGCAGTGGCTGAGCGCGTGGTCGATGCGCGCACCACTTACATTCTCAACAGCATGCTGCAGGACGTGATCAAGCGCGGCACCGGGCGTCGTGCACTGTCCATGAACAGACCGGACATCGCCGGCAAGACCGGTACCACCAACGATTCCAAGGATGCCTGGTTCTCCGGGTATAACGCAGACTACGTGACGACGGTGTGGAGTGGTTTCGATCAGCCTGAAAGCCTTGGCCGTCACGAATTTGGTGGGACGGTCTCGCTGCCGATCTGGATGGACTACATGAGCGCCGCGCTCAAGGACAAACCGCCCCATCAGCAGGCCGAACCACCTGGCATTCTCAGCCTGCGCGTCGACCCGTTGAGTGGCCGCGCGGCTACGCCAAGCACGCCGAACGCATTCTTCGAGCTGTTCAAAAGCGAAGACACACCGCCAAGCGTCAACGAACTGGGCGGCAGCAGCGCACCGGGCAGTCCGCTGCCAGCGGATGAGTCAGCGCCGATCGATCTGTTCTGATAGCACTGCGCAGGTATGTGACGCGGAGCGTCACGAAAGGCATCCCCACGCTGGAGCGTGAGGAACGATAGTCGTCAGTCAGATCACCATCGTGCCCATGCTCCGCGTGGGTATGCCGTTCTGGACGCTCCGCGTCCTATCCCGAGCAGGTGCAGCGTTATCCGTAGTCATAAAAAAACCCCTGCATCGCTGCAGGGGTTTTTTATTGGGTCAGGGATCAACCCTTGAACACGTCATCCACGCTGGTCAGCGGGTAGTGCTTCGGATACGGCAGGGTAGCAACGCCGCTTTCGATGGCAGCCTTGGCCACTGCATCGGCGATCAGGCCCAGCAGGCGGGTGTCCATTGGTTTCGGGATGATGTACTCACGGCCGAATTCCAGTTTGATGCCGCCGTAGGCGTCGCTGACTTCCTGTGGCACAGGCAGCTTGGCCAGTTCGCGCAGGGCATTGGCCGCGGCGATTTTCATTTCTTCGTTGATACGCTTTGCGCGAACGTCCAGGGCCCCACGGAAGATGAACGGGAAGCCCAGCACGTTGTTGACCTGGTTCGGGTAGTCCGAGCGGCCGGTGGCCATGATCACATCGCTGCGGGTGGCGTGAGCCAGTTCCGGGGAGATTTCCGGATCAGGGTTCGAGCAGGCGAACACGATCGGGTCCTTGGCCATCAGCTTGAGGTTTTCAGCGCTCAGCAGGTTAGGACCGGACAGGCCGACGAATACGTCAGCGCCATCCAGTGCGTCGGTCAGCGAGCGCTTCTCGGTAGCGTGAGCGAATGCCGCCTTGTACTGGTTCAAGTCGGCACGGCCGGAGTGGACAACGCCAGTACGGTCGACCATGAAGATGTTTTCGATCTTCGCGCCCATGCTCACCAGCAGCTTCATGCACGAGATGGCCGCAGCGCCAGCGCCCAGGCAGACGATCTTCGCCGAATCGAGGGTCTTGCCGACGATTTCCAGTGCGTTGATCATGCCGGCCGCCGTCACGATAGCGGTGCCGTGCTGGTCATCGTGGAAAACCGGGATGTCGCACTGTTCGATCAGTGCCTTCTCGATTTCAAAGCACTCAGGCGCCTTGATGTCTTCCAGGTTGATGCCACCGAAGGTGATGGAGATACGCTTGACGGTGTCGATGAACGCTTGAGGACTTTCGGAATCGACTTCGATATCGAAAACGTCGATACCGGCGAAGCGCTTGAACAGAACGCCTTTACCTTCCATGACCGGCTTGGAAGCCAATGGACCCAGATCGCCGAGGCCGAGAATCGCGGTGCCATCGGAAATAACTGCTACCAGGTTGCCTTTGCCGGTGTACTTGTAAGCCAGCTCGGGGTCACGGGCAATTTCACGCACGGGTTCAGCAACGCCAGGGCTGTAGGCCAGAGCCAGGTCACGAGCGGTTGCGGTCGGCTTGGTGAGTTCGACGCTCAGCTTCCCCGGACGAGGATTGGCATGGTATTCGAGCGCGGCAGTTTTCAGATCTGACATGTATTGGATTCCGCTTTTTTTACTGTGGGACAGACGGACCGCCGAGGATACGCAAGATGCATAGTCCTAACAAGACTGACCAGTCACTGCTGTCAATAGGCTCGGGCTTAGACTTTACGCTTAGAGGCCTGAAACGTGAACACTCGGTCACGCTCGTCAGATCACCGGTTTGAAGGCCGCTTCTAGGCTCTGTACGAAAAGTCGGCGAGCGAAGGTCAGGCGAGGCAAAAACAGGCGAGGAACGGCCGGGGTCGCGTTCGACTCTACGTGTTGTAAATGAGCATTCCGATTGGACTCGCATCCGAGCCTGTTTTTAACGAAGCATCACCGAGCGCAGCCACTTTTCGTACAGAGCCTAACGGCGTGAAAGGTCCAGCATTGCGGGATGGGTCAATGGCAGCAGCCAGCGGGACTGCCCCGCTTTCAGACCTCCGCGCCGGGAGCGATCGACTACCCAGCCACGCGCTTCGACCTGCTGCCCTTCGAGGCGCTGGAGCAGCGCCGTATCGAATGCACTCAGGTGGGCAGGCGCGATACGCAGGACCAGCGAGCCCTGCAACTCGATCCAGATGCCGCCGCGATTGCGCTGCACACGCCTGACCTGACCGGACACAATCGCGAACCCGCTTTTGCTCAGCCGGGTCGAGGACTGTACCGGCGAATTGCGCCACACACCCAGCCGCGCCTGACGTGCCTGACGCTCCGCGCCCTGCTGGCAAGCGACCAGCTTGACATTGGGCGCAACCGCTACCAGATAGCCCAGCCCTTCGCTGAGCAACTGCGCCTCGAGGTTTGCGCCTTTGCGGTCATAGACGTTGGCCAGCGTGCGGCCGTAATGATCCTTGCCCTGCTGACCGACACGCAGGCGAACCTTGCCACCGCTTTCATTGACCAGCGCCTGCAAGCGCTTTTTGGCAGCCTCGGCAAAGGGTTCGGCAGACCGGCCTTTATTGCCGGTTTCAGGCGTATTGAGCCCGATCATGCGCACACTGCGGCCATCGGCCAGCCTCAAGGTGTCGCCGTCGACCACACGCTGCACCTGGGCGACCGGCAATGAGGCAGGTGCCGGGCAGAAGGCCTGCGCGCCGGACACCCAAATCGCGGGCATAAAAAAGACGCCCACAAGGAGCGCCTTTTCAAGCAGCCTGGAGATGCCCATAAGGCAGCCAGTCTTACTTCGCTTTGGTAGCGCCGAACGCACCGAAACGGGATTTGAACTTGTCGACACGGCCGCCAACGTCAAGCGTCTTCTGCTTGCCGGTGTAGAACGGGTGGCACTCGTTGCACACGTCCAGGCTCAGAGGAGCGGCCAGGGTGGAACGGGTCTTGATGACATTGCCGCAGCTGCAGGTAGCGTCAATGGCTTCGTAAACTGGATGGATATCAGCTTTCATCGGTACTTCCTCGGTCTAACGCGCCGCCACTCAACACTATTGTTGAATACCGCACGGAAATAGGCTGCGGATAGTACCAGACAATCGCAACGACGCAAGCGAACCTTCACACCGGTCGTCTGCTAAGATCGCGCCTCCGTCATCACTTATCACCACAGGGAAACACCGCGTGCCCGACGCCATCCTGCGCCTTGCCCTGCCCTCACCGCTTCGCCGCCTGTTCGACTACCGCGCCCCTGCGGGCGTGACGCGCAGCGCCTTGCAGCCGGGCATGCGTCTGCGAGTGCCGTTCGGACGTCGGGAAATGATCGGCATTCTGGTGGAAGTGGTCGATCACAGCGAAGTGCCCGCCGACAAGCTCAAGCCGGCTATCGCCCTGCTCGACAGCGAAGCGCCGCTGCCAGCCGCGCTGTTCAAGCTGTGCCTGTGGACATCGCAGTACTACCAGCACAGCCTCGGGGACACACTGAGCTGGGCCCTGCCGGTGCTGCTGCGTCAGGGCGAACTGGCCGAAAGTCGCCAGGAACGCTTCTGGCACGTAGCCCCGGGCGCCAGCGTCGATGATCCGCGCATCGCCCGCGCGCCCAAGCAGCGCGAAGCCCTGACCACCCTTGCCCAACACCCGCACGGGGTGGCGCATCAACTGCTCAGCAAGCTGATGCTGAACAAGGACAGTCTCAACCTGTTGCTGGCCAAGGAGCTGGTGTACGTCGAGGTCCGCAGCCATGCGCCCAGCGCACGCCATGAACACTGGCTGGCCCAGCCTGAATTGCCGCTCAACACCGAACAACGCGCCGCTTACGAAGCGATCCGCGCCGGGTTCGACAGCTTTCATGCGTTTCTGCTGGCCGGCGTGACGGGCAGCGGCAAGACCGAAGTCTATCTGCAGCTGATCCGCGAAACCCTCGAAGCCGGCAAGCAGGCGCTGGTACTGATCCCGGAAATCAACCTCGGCCCGCAGACTCTGGCGCGCTTCGAGCAACGCTTCAATGCGCGCATTGCGCTGGTCCACTCGGCGGTCAACGACCGCGAACGGCTGGATGCCTGGCTGGCGGCTCGCGATGGCGAGGCGGACATCATCATCGGCACGCGTTCGGCGCTGTTCACGCCGATGAAAAACCCCGGCCTGATCATCATCGACGAAGAACACGACGGCTCCTATAAACAGCAGGAAGGTCTGCGCTATCACGCCCGCGATCTGGCGCTGGTGCGGGCGCGCCAGGAAAACATTCCGATTGTCCTTGGCTCGGCCACGCCGTCCCTGGAAAGCCTGCACAACGCCTACACCGGCCGCTACGGCCTGCTGCGCCTGAATCAGCGCGCGGGCGGCGCACAGCAGCCGCGCTTCATGCGCCTGGACGTCAAGAGCCGACCGCTGGACAGCGGCATCTCCGGCCCCATGCAGCAGGCCATCGGCCAGACACTCGCGGCAGGCCAGCAGGTCTTGGTATTTCTCAACCGGCGCGGCTTTGCGCCAACCCTGCTGTGCCACGACTGCGGCTGGATGTCCGGCTGCCAGCGCTGCGATGCACGCATGACCGTGCACCAGCGCTCGGGCGAGCTGCGCTGCCATCACTGCGGGTATGTCGAGCGTGTACCGCGTCAGTGCCCGTCGTGCGGCAAGGTGGATTTGCGCCCGGTAGGCGCGGGCACCGAGCGCGCCGAAGAGCGCCTGGCGATTCTGTTTCCGGACTATCCCGTGCTGCGCGTCGACCGCGACAGCACGTCGCGCAAGGACGCCATGAACCAGCTGTTCACGACGATCCAGCGCGGCCAGCCGTGCATTCTGGTCGGCACGCAAATGCTCGCCAAAGGGCATCACTTTCCCCGGGTCACGCTGGTATCGATTCTGGACGCCGACGGCGGGCTGTTTTCCGGCGACTTCCGCGCCAGCGAGCGCATGGCACAACTGATCGTGCAGGTGGCAGGCCGTGCCGGGCGCGCCGAAGAGCCTGGCAAGGTGATCATCCAGACCCACTTGGCCGACCATCCACTGCTGATCCAGCTGACCGAGCAGGGTTATTTCGCCTTTGCCGAACAGGCCTTGAGCGAGCGCCGTTCCGCGGGTCTGCCACCGTTTTCACACCTCGCACTGCTGCGCGCTGAAGCACACAAACCGGGACAGGCCGAGGCCTTTCTCGATCAGGCCTGCAGCGATGCGGAGCAACTGGTTACGCAAATGGCGCTGGGCGGCATCGAGCTGCTGGGCCCGGTTCCGGCGCCGATGGAACGCCGCGCAGGGCGTTATCGTGCGCAACTGCTGGTGCAGTCCAGCGCACGCGCGCCCTTGCATAAATTGCTTGCCACCTGGCTGCTCGCGCTGGAGCAAATGCCCAGCGGTCGACAGGTCAGATGGTCGCTGGATGTGGATCCTGTGGATCTTTATTAAGTCACGCCGTTGGCAAGCAGGCTTGAGCAACGGATAATGCGGAGTTTTTCCACCCGCGCATCGAAGCGCCACCGCGCTTGCGGTCGAAGAGAGCACCATGAAAGACACGATTCGCCAGCTGATTCAACAAGCCCTGACCCGTCTCGTCACCGAGGGCGTCTTGCCAGAAGGGCTGACGCCGGCGATTCAGGTGGAAAACGCCCGCGACAAGACGCACGGCGACTTCGCCAGCAATATCGCGATGATGCTCGCCAAGCCTGCCGGCATGAAACCACGCGATCTGGCTGAAAAGCTGATCGCCGCGCTGCCGGCCGACGAGCAGGTCAGCAAGGTCGAAATTGCCGGGCCGGGCTTCCTGAACTTCTTCCAGAATACTGCCGCGCTGGCCGCGCGCCTCGACGCTGCACTGGCCGACGCGCACCTGTCAGTCCGCAAGGCGGGCGCTGCACAGCGCGTGGTCGTCGATCTGTCGGCACCGAATCTGGCCAAGGAAATGCACGTTGGCCATTTGCGCTCGACCATCATTGGCGACGGCGTGGCGAACGTCCTGACGTTTCTCGGCGACACGGTCATTCGTCAGAACCACGTGGGCGACTGGGGCACCCAGTTCGGCATGCTGCTGGCCTATCTGCAGGAAAAGCCGGCGACCAGCGACGAGCTGTCCGACCTGGAAAACTTCTACCGCGCCGCCAAGCAGCGCTTTGACGAATCCGAAGAGTTCGCCGAGCGCGCCCGTGGCCTGGTGGTCAAGCTGCAGGCCGGCGATGCCGAGTGCCTGGCGCTGTGGACGCGCTTCAAGGACATCTCGCTGTCGCACTGCCAGGAAACCTACGAGCGCCTCAACGTCAAGCTGACCCCGGCCGATGTGATGGGCGAAAGTGCCTATAACGATGACCTGGCCAATGTGGTCAACGACCTGAAAGCCGCGGGCCTGCTGGTCGAGAGCAATGGCGCGCAATGCGTGTTCCTCGAAGAATTCCGCACCGCCGATGACACGCCGTTGCCGGTCATCGTGCAGAAGGCCGGTGGCGGTTATCTGTATGCCACCACCGATCTGGCCGCGATCCGCTATCGCAGCAAGGTGCTCAAGGCCGACCGCGTGCTGTATTTCGTCGACCAGCGTCAGGCCCTGCACTTCCAGCAGGTGTTCGAAGTGGCTCGCCGCGCCGGTTTCGTGCATGACGGCATGCAGCTGGAGCACATGGGTTTTGGCACCATGAACGGCGCCGATGGCCGCCCGTTCAAGACCCGCGATGGCGGCACGGTCAAGCTCATAGACCTGCTCGATGAAGCCGAAGAGCGCGCCTACACGCTGGTCAAGGAAAAGAACCCGGAAGTGGCCGAAGCGGAATTGCGCAGCATTGCCAAGGCCGTGGGCATCAGTGCGGTGAAATACGCCGACCTGTCCAAGCACCGCGCCAGCGATTACAGCTTCAACTTCGATCAGATGCTCAGTTTCGAAGGCAACACCGCGCCCTATCTGCTGTACGCCTACACCCGTGTGGCAGGCGTGTTCCGCAAGCTGGGCACACCTTTCGACGCCAGCAAGGGGCAGATCGTCCTCGAGGCGCCGCAGGAGCAGGAACTGGCCGCACGCTTGGCGCAGTTCACCGAAACACTGAACAACGTCGCAGAAAAAGGCACACCGCACGTACTTTGTGCTTACCTGTATGACCTTGCGGGTCTGTTTTCGAGCTTTTACGAAAACTGCCCGATCCTTGGTGCGGAAAACCCCGATCAGCAACAGAGCCGTCTGCGTCTGGCTGCACTGACCGGCCGCACCCTCAAGCAAGGCCTGGACCTGTTGGGTCTGGAAACTCTGGAGCGTATGTAAGTTGGCAGTTGCGAAGAAGAAACCGGCACCCAAGCGGGGCGCCAGCCGTTATCAGGCACCCGCGAAGAAGCCGATTCCAGGATGGTTATGGCTGGCGATTGGCTTGACCGTGGGCGCATTCGTGGTCTTTTTGATGAAGCTCGAACCCGGTGGCGAAGACGTCAAACGGGTCAAGGCAGACGCCAAGGCTGCAAAGATCGCCGAAGCGAACAAGACACCGCCGAGCCCTACGGCGCCGGTCAAACCCAAGTACGACTTCTATACATTGCTGCCGGAATCGGAAGTGATCGTGCCGAACGAAGCCGTGCCGGAGAAGACCCCGCCGCCCGTGGCACCGACAGCACCGGTCTCGCCGGAACAGGCAGCCAAGATCGACACGGCACGTGCCCAGGCGGCCCTCAGCGGTCTGACGCCACCACCGGCGCCGCCGGTTGCGACGACCAAGCCGGCCGCGGTGACGACGTTCTTCCTGCAGGCGGGCTCGTTCCGCAAACAGGCTGACGCCGAGAAAGTCCGTGCGCAAATCATCCTGCTGGGCCAGACCTCTACCGTCGAGTCGGGCACCGTCAAGGATGAAACCTGGTATCGCGTACTGGTCGGCCCGTTCAGCAACCGCGAACAACTGACCACGGCCCAAAAACAACTGGCAAGCGGCGGCTTTAGTAACCTGTTGTTGCAACAGCGTCAGAGCCGGTAATACGTACCCCTTGAGACGACCTCGTGCCCATGCTCCGTGCTGGCACGAGGGTCATCTCGACCCCGCTCTTCACCCCCAAGGTTGAAATACTCACCCACACCCCCATATGAGTTTGCATCAGGGCATTTTCGCCCCGCAGTGTGGAGACTCTCCCTTGACCACCATCGTTTCAGTGCGCCGCCACGGTAAAGTCGTCATGGCTGGCGACGGCCAGGTTTCTCTGGGCAACACCGTCATGAAAGGCAACGCCAAGAAGGTACGCCGCCTGTATCACGGTGAAGTGATCGCCGGATTCGCTGGCGCCACCGCCGATGCATTCACGCTGTTCGAACGTTTCGAGGCCCAACTGGAAAAACACCAGGGGCATCTGGTTCGTGCAGCTGTCGAACTGGCCAAGGACTGGCGCACCGACCGCTCGCTTAGCCGTCTGGAAGCAATGCTGGCCGTCGCCAACAAGGACGCCTCGCTGATCATCACCGGCAACGGTGACGTGGTCGAGCCCGAGGACGGCCTGATCGCCATGGGCTCCGGCGGCGCATTCGCCCAGGCCGCAGCCCGCGCCCTGCTGCTCAAGACCGACCTGTCGGCCCGCGAAATTGCCGAGACTTCCCTGCATATCGCCGGCGACATTTGCGTGTTCACCAACCACAACATCACCATTGAGGAGCAGGACCTCGCCGGCTAAGCCGCTGCCGGGCCGCACAGCCTGCGGCCCCAGCGACTTGCCCGCAACAGAGGACCGTGAATAACCATGTCAATGACTCCCCGCGAAATCGTCCATGAACTCAACCGCCATATCATCGGCCAGGACGATGCCAAGCGCGCCGTGGCCATTGCCCTGCGCAATCGCTGGCGCCGCATGCAGTTGCCTGAAGAACTGCGTGTCGAAGTAACCCCCAAGAACATTCTGATGATCGGCCCGACCGGTGTCGGCAAGACCGAAATCGCCCGTCGCCTGGCCAAGCTCGCCAACGCACCGTTCATCAAGGTCGAAGCCACCAAATTCACCGAGGTGGGTTATGTGGGCCGCGATGTAGAGTCGATCATCCGCGATCTGGCCGATGCCGCGATCAAGCTGCTGCGCGAACAGGAAATCGTCAAGGTGCGTCACCGCGCCGAAGATGCTGCCGAAGAGCGCATCCTCGACGCCCTGCTGCCACCTGCCCGGGTGGGCTTCAACGAAGACCCGGCGCAGAGCAGCGATTCCAACACCCGTCAGCTGTTCCGCAAGCGCCTGCGCGAAGGCCAGCTGGATGACAAGGAAATCGAGATCGAGATCAACGAAGCGGTTGGTGTCGATATCTCCGCGCCGCCCGGCATGGAGGAAATGACCAATCAGCTGCAGAGCCTGTTTGCCAACATGGGCAAGGGCAAGACCAAGAGCCGCAAGCTCAAGGTCAAGGAAGCACTCAAACTGGTGCGCGAAGAAGAAGCTGGCCGTCTGGTCAACGAAGAAGAGCTGAAAGCCAAGGCGCTGGAAGCGGTCGAGCAACACGGCATCGTGTTCATCGACGAAATCGACAAGGTTGCCAAGCGCGGTAATTCGGGCGGTGTCGACGTGTCACGCGAAGGCGTGCAACGCGATTTGCTGCCGCTGATCGAAGGTTGCACCGTGAACACCAAACTGGGCATGGTCAAGACCGACCACATCCTGTTTATCGCGTCGGGTGCGTTCCATTTGAGCAAACCGAGTGATCTGGTCCCCGAGCTGCAAGGCCGTCTGCCGATCCGCGTTGAACTCAAGGCGCTGTCGCCACAGGACTTCGAACGCATCCTCAGCGAGCCGCATGCGTCGCTGACCGAACAGTACCGTGAGCTGCTCAAGACCGAAGGCCTGAAGATCGAGTTCAAGCCTGAAGGTATCAAGCGTCTGGCCGAGATTGCCTGGCAGGTCAACGAGAAGACCGAGAACATCGGTGCCCGCCGCCTGCATACGCTGCTTGAGCGCCTGCTCGAGGAAGTCTCGTTCAGCGCCGGTGACCTGGCCATCAGCCCTGACGCAGCGCCGATCGAGATCGACGCGGAATACGTCAACAGCCACCTCGGTGATCTGGCGGAAAACGAAGACCTGTCGCGCTATATTCTCTAAGCCACAAGCGGTTGGCATTTCAGGCTGCAAGAGGTTGTTCACTCTTGCAGCTTTTTGCTTCTGCCCGAAGCTTAAAACCCGAGACTGCAGCCATGCCCGCTCTGCCCACTGCCATCCAGTTGCACAAGGCCTCCAAGACCCTGACGCTGAAATACGCGCCGGATGAGGAATACCATTTGCCCGCCGAATTTCTGCGGGTGCACTCCCCTTCTGCCGAGGTTCAGGGCCACGGCCGGCCGATCCTGCAATTCGGCAAACTGGGCGTCGGCCTGACCAAGGTCGAGCCCGCCGGTCAATATGCGCTGAAACTGACCTTCGATGACGGCCATGACAGCGGCCTGTTTACCTGGGAATACCTGTACGAACTGGCCACACGCCAGGCGTCGCTTTGGGAAGACTATGTGCAGGAGCTCGAGAAAGCCGGCAAATCCCGCGACCCTTCCGAGCACGTAGTCAAACTGATGCTCTGATCCGTCTTGCAGGTGCCGGCAAGAACCCCTTCGTGCCCATCGTCATATACAAGTCCGCGTTTGATTCTGGCCGGAGGCCGTGGGAGCGAACTTGTTCGCGAAAGGGGCTGCCTGATCGCCGAAAATGCATCCAATGAAACGTCATCTTCGTGAAAAACCCCTCTATTCCTATTGGTACTCCGTGGGGTATGCCGGTCTGGAAGCTCTGCGTCCGATCCAGAGGGTGAGGTGCAGCGTAGATTTGTGACGCAGAGCGTCACGAAAGGCATTCCCACGCTGGAGCGTGAGGAACGATAGTCGTCAGGTGGACCACTATCGTGCCCATGCTCCGCGTGGGCATGCCGTTCTGGACGCTCCGCGTCCGGTCCAGAGGGTGAGGTGCAGCGCAGATTTGTGACGCAGAGCGTCACGAAAGGCATTCCCACGCTGGAGCGTGAGGAACGATAGCCGTCAGGGAGACCACCATCGTGCCCATGCTCCGCGTGGGCATGCCGTTCTGGACGCTCTGCGTCCGGTCCAGAGGGTGAGGTGCAGCGTAGATGTGTGACGCAGAGCGTCACGAAAGGCATTCCCACGCTGGAGCGTGAGGAACGATAGTAGTCAGGGAGACCACCATCGTGCCCATGCTCCGCGTGGGCATGCCATTCTGGACGCTCCGCGTCTGGTCCCGAGGGTGCGGTGCGGCGTAGATTTGTGACGCGGAGCGTCACGAAAGGCATTCCCACGCTGGAGCGTGAGGAACGATAGTCGTCAGGTAGATCACTATCGCGCCCATGCTCCGCGTGGGCATGCCGTTCTGGACGCTCTGCGTCCGATCCAGAGGGTGAGGTGCGGCGTAGATTTGTGACGCAGAGCGTCACGAAAGGCATTCCCACGCTGGAGCGTGAGGAACGATAGCCGTCAGGTAGATCACTATCGTGCCCATGCTCCGCGTGGGCATGCCGTTCTGGACGCTCTGCGTCCGGTCTTCTTTGTGCCGTTTAGCGACAAAAAGCCCGACCTGTGTGGCAGGGCGGGCTTTTTGTTGCAGCCGGGTTATCAGGACTGGCTGGCGGGCTTTTCCGATGCGGTCGACGCTGAGGTAGCTGCAGTCGAATTGCTGGCCGACTTGGAGGGTTTGGCAGCCGGCTTTCTTGCCGCTGGTTTTTTCGCTGCTGCAGGCTTGGTCGCGGTGCTGGTTTTGCTGGTGCTCGCAGCCGCAGGCTTTTTGCTAGCCTCGACGGGCCTGGCCGCTGCTTTCTTCACAGTCGGCTTGGCCGCGGCCTTGACCAACGGTTTCGCCGCCACAGTGCGCGAGGCTGCCGGTTTGGCTTTCGCGCGCGCCAATAGCTCGATCTGCCGTGTCAGCTGATCGACCTTGCTGTGCAGCGCCTGTACTTCACTGCGACTCGGCACACCCAGGCGCGAAATCGCGCTGTTCAGACGCTTGTCGACAGCCTCTTCCAGCTCGTTCCACTTGCCAACCGCGAGGTCTTTCACGTCGTCCACACGGGACTTGGCCGACTTGCTGGTGTTCTTGACGTCATCGAGCTGCTTCTGCGCTTCGACCTTGGTCAGCTTCTCGGCTTTTTCGCCGTCCTTCACCAGCGTCTCGAAAAGCTTGCTGCCGTCATTGCTTATCTTGGAATAGGCGCCCAAACCCGCCAGCCAGATCTGACGAGAGTACTTCTCGACCTCGCCCATCCAGGAGCTGCCATCTTTGTCGGTTTTTTTCTTGCCAGCCATCCTGTTCTCCTTATCGTCCAGACTTGGAACGCCCGAGTCGTTTCGGCACGCAGCGTTCGAGCTTTTTGTCGGCACGACACGTTCAAGCAATACCGGCAGCTCATCGAGCCTGGCAAAGAGCGTGTCTACATCATGTTTAGACGGGATACCGATCCGGTTCAAGGTCTTTGCGACTCGAAGGTCGAACGCGCGCTCGATTCTGTCGATTTGCGCTCATAAAAGAGCGCATGGACATACGGCGGCAAAGAAAAATCAGCAGGACTGCGTACTGCGCTCAGGCAGCGAGCGCCTTGTCCAGAACGCGCTCGACTTCTGTCTTGATCGAACCGCTCATGGCCGACAGGATGAAGTTCAGCTCGATGTTGACGCGGATCAAAGCCTCTTCGACCTCGACCTCGCCCTTGGCCCCCTTGCCCTCCAGTTTTACGGTATCGCCAGCCCATTCGTGAGCCAGTCCGTATCGGGTGGAAAGCTTCTCGACCAGTTGCTCGGCCTTTTCGCGAGCCTTCTCCCGGCCCAGGGCGTGCGGGCGTTCAACGGTTATCTTGGCCATCGGAGGCTTCCTTGATCGTCATGTGAAATGCGGCGCAACTATATACACCCGCCCGCATCCAAGAAAGCGTTGCTGGTGAGCCTTGTCAAGACAAAGCCGGCCTTGGCGATTAGAATGACCCGCACTCTATTCCGGTGAAGCGATATGAACGATCAGCGCAAAGGCAGCGATGCCGAACCTACGACTCACTTCGGTTACAAAAATGTACCGGAAAGCCAGAAGGCAGAAAAAGTCGCTGAGGTTTTCCATTCGGTGGCGGCCAAGTACGACCTGATGAACGACCTGCTGTCCGGCGGCATGCATCGCCTGTGGAAGCGTTTCGCAATCGAGCTGTCCGGCGTCCGCACCGGCAACCGCGTGCTGGACATTGCTGGCGGCACGGGCGACCTGACCCGCAAATTCTCCAACCTGGTCGGTCCGACTGGCCAGGTGGTACTGGCTGACATCAACGCCTCCATGCTCAAGGTCGGCCGTGACCGCCTGCTGGACCTGGGCGTGTCGGGCAACGTCGAGTTCGTCCAGGCAGACGCCGAGAAGCTGCCGTTTCCGGACAACCATTTCGACTGCGTGACCATCGCCTTCGGCCTGCGCAACGTGACGCACAAGGAAGACGCCCTGCGCTCCATGCTGCGCGTGCTCAAGCCCGGTGGTCGCCTGCTGGTGCTGGAGTTCTCCAAGCCGACCAACAAGCTGATGTCCAAGGCCTACGACGCTTACTCGTTCGCATTCATGCCGTTGATGGGCAAGCTGGTCACCAATGACTCGGAAAGCTACCGCTACCTGGCCGAATCGATCCGCATGCACCCCAACCAGGAAACCCTCAAGTCGATGATGGTAGAAGCCGGTTTCGACCGCGTGACCTATCACAACATGACAGCGGGCGTCGTGGCCCTGCATCGCGGTATCAAACCCTGATGTTGCTCAGGGGGCTGCTCGCCAGCATCGAGCACGGCATCAATCGGGTGCTGCGCCTGGACAGCACTGCGCTGCCACGCATGGCACGTCTGTCCGGACGTGTCATTGCGGTGGACTGTCGCGATCCGTCCCTGAAGCTCTTCATCCTGCCCAGCGACGAAGGTTTGCTGCTGGCAGCTGAATGGGCTGCCGACGCTGACTGCACGCTGCGCGCGCCGGCTTCCAGCCTGGTGCGTCTGGCCCTGAGCAAGGACAAGACCGCCGTGCTGCACGGCCCGGATGTCGAACTCGACGGTGACAGCGGCGCACTGCTGGAACTGGTCGGCATTCTTCAGGATCTGGAGCTGGACTGGGAGCACGAACTGTCCAACTGGATCGGCCCGGTGGCCAGCCAGTTGTTCAGCAGCCACCTGCGCAACAGTGGGCGCTGGACGCGGGAAAGCTTCAACAGCCTCAGCCAGAACGTTGCCGACTACCTCAGCGAAGAATCGCGCACGCTGGTGGGCAAACACGAAGCCGAAGCACGATTCGCCGAACTCGATCAGATCAAGCTCGATCTGGAACGCCTCGAGGCGCGCTTTGCCCGCCTTGCCCACTCCCTCAATACCAGCGATAACGCATGAAGCTGCTTGCCGTCCGCCGTCTGTTTCGCATTCAACGTGTCGTTATCCGCTATCGCCTTGATGACCTGTTGTTCGCCCTGCCCCTGCCGTGGTGGATGCTCGCGCTGCGTTTCGTGCTGCCCTGGCGCTGGCTGCCACGGCGCAAATCCGAGCTGAGCCGTGGCGTACGCTTTCGTCTGGCGCTCCAGGACCTGGGGCCGATTTTCATCAAGTTCGGTCAATTGCTGTCCACCCGGCGCGACTTGCTGCCCGAGGACATCGCCGACGAACTGATGCTGCTGCAGGACCGCGTACCGCCGTTCGATCAGCAGTTGGCAATCAAGCTGATCGAAGAACAGCTCGGCGCACGTATCTGTGACGTTTTCAGCCGCTTCGACGAGACGCCGTTGGCATCCGCTTCGGTCGCACAGGTACATGCCGCCTGCCTGAAGACCGGCGAAGAAGTCGTGGTCAAAGTGGTACGCCCCGGCCTCAAGCCGATCATTGGCCAGGATCTGGCGTGGCTGTTCATTCTCGCCCGCACCGCCGAGCGCGTGTCTGCCGATGCGCGCCTGCTGCATCCAGTGCAGGTGGTGATGGATTATGAAAAGACCATCTACGACGAACTCGACCTGCTGCGTGAAGCGGCCAACTCCAGCCAGCTGCGGCGCAACTTCGAAGGCTCGGACCTGCTTTACGTGCCACAAGTCTACTGGGACTGGTGCCGCCCGAAAGTGCTGGTCATGGAGCGTATCTACGGCCTTCAGGTAACCGATCTGGCCGCTCTGGCCGATCAGCGCACCGACATGAAACTGCTTGCCGAGCGCGGTGTGGAGATCTTCTTCACGCAGATATTTCGCGACAGCTTCTTCCACGCCGACATGCACCCCGGCAACATTTTCGTCAGCACGGTCAATCCGTGGGCGCCGAAGTACATTGCCATCGACTGCGGCATCGTCGGCAGCCTGACCCCGGAAGATCAGGATTATCTGGCGCGTAACCTGTTTGCCTTTTTCAAACGTGATTATCGTCGCGTTGCGCAACTGCACATCGATTCGGGCTGGGTGCCGGCAGAGACCAAGCTCAATGAGTTCGAAGCGGCCATCCGCACGGTCTGCGAGCCGATTTTCGAGAAGCCGCTCAAGGATATTTCCTTTGGCCAGGTGCTGATGCGCCTGTTCCAGACCGCACGCCGCTTCAATATGGAAGTCCAGCCGCAACTGGTTCTGCTGCAAAAGACCCTGCTCAACATCGAAGGGCTGGGTCGTCAGTTGTACCCTGATCTGGACCTGTGGAGCACCGCGCAGCCTTATCTGGAGCGCTGGATGCGTGAACGGGTCAGCCCGAAGACCCTGCTGAGCAATCTGCAATCACAGGTCGAGCAACTGCCGCACATCGCAGGCATGACCCGTGATCTGCTGGAGCGCATGTCCCGCCCGCACGCCTCGGATCCGCCGCGCCCGTGGCACGATCGCAAGGACGAGCCGGTCCTGCGGCTGATCGGTGCAGCATTGCTGGTGGGCGGCGCGATACAGGGCTGGGTGATGAGCGAGGCCGCCACCCAGTTGCTGACGCTCACCGCGTGGCCGGCAGCGATCATGCTGATCGCCGGACTGTATCTGATCGTTCGCCGATAGCCAGCAGCGAGTGGCGCTGGCACACTGTTCAATCCGCCGGGCATGAAAGCCGGCTGCCGGAGTAGATATGAAAGACTGGCTGGACGAGATTCACTGGAACAGCGACGGTCTGGTGCCTGCAATCGCTCAGGATCACAAGACCGGCCGGGTATTGATGATGGCCTGGATGAACCGCGAGGCCCTGAGCCTGACGGCATCCGAGAACCGTGCCATCTATTGGTCGCGTTCGCGTGGCAAACTCTGGCGCAAAGGTGAAGAATCGGGTCATGTGCAAAAGCTGCATGAACTGCGCCTGGACTGTGATGCCGACGTCATTATCCTGATGGTCGAGCAGATCGGTGGCATCGCTTGCCATACTGGCCGCGAAAGTTGCTTCTACCGAGTGTATGAAAATTCAGGCTGGAAGACCGTAGACCCGGTTTTGAAAGATCCTGATGCTATTTACCATGCAGGCCATTGAACATGACTGATACGTTGTCCCGTCTGGCCGAAGTGCTGGAATCCCGCAAGGACGCCGCTGCCGACAGTTCCTATGTCGCAAGCCTGTATCACAAGGGCCTGAACAAGATTCTGGAAAAGCTCGGCGAAGAGTTGATCGAAACCATCATCGCGGCCAAGGACGCTGCGGTCAGCGGTGATTGCAGTGACGTGATTTACGAAACCGCTGACCTGTGGTTCCACAGCATGGTGATGCTCGCCGCGCTGGGTCAGCATCCACAGGCCGTGCTCGATGAACTGGACCGCCGATTCGGCTTGTCCGGCCACGCGGAAAAAGCCGCTCGCACGGCAGAGTAACGCTCTCCCCTTTCAAGCTTGAAATCTTTTACGAGGACTGTTTCATGGGTATTTTTGACTGGAAACACTGGATCGTCATCCTGATCGTCGTTGTACTGGTTTTCGGGACCAAGAAACTCAAGGGCCTGGGCAGCGACGTCGGCGAATCGATCAAAGGCTTTCGCAAGGCAATGAATGATGACGACAAGCCAGCCGAACAGCCTGCGCCTCAACCCCAGCAGGCCCAGCCAGCCCCACAGGGCTCGCCGCTGAATCAGCCACACACCATCGACGCTCAGGCGCACAAAGTCGACGAGCCGATCCGCAAAGACCAGGTTTAAGCCCATGTTCGGTATCAGCTTCTCTGAACTGCTGCTCGTTGGCCTGGTTGCCTTGCTGGTACTGGGTCCCGAGCGCCTGCCGGGTGCTGCACGCACCGCAGGCTTATGGATCGGCCGGTTGAAGCGCAGCTTCAATGCGATCAAACAGGAAGTTGAACGTGAAATCGGGGCTGACGAGATTCGTCGGCAGCTGCACAACGAGCACATTCTTTCGCTGGAAGACGAAGCGCGCAAAATGTTCGCGCCCAATCAGCCGCCCGAGAACAGCTCCGAGCAGGCGAACCCGTCGCCAGCACCGGCAGCGGCCGAAGCTGCAAGCCCGGCGCACGATGACGCCGCACACCACGAAATAGGCCCTGCACAACCTGCGGCACCGAAGACCGAGCTGTCGCTGGAGAAAACCGCGAAACCGGCTGACGCCGGCACACCGGTCCCGACGCCTTCCGCCCACGATTCGTCATTGCCACCGCGAGCACCATGAGCGCTGATATCCCGGAAAACGATCAGCAAATGCCGCTGATCTCGCACCTCACCGAGTTGCGTACACGTCTGTTGCGCTGTGTTGCGGCAGTCTTCCTGATTTTCGCCGGCCTGTTCTACTTTACGCAGAAGATATACACACTGGTTTCGGCTCCGCTGCGCGTCTATCTGCCTGAAGGCGCAACGATGATTGCCACCGATGTGGCTTCGCCGTTCATCACGCCGTTCAAGCTGACCATGATGGTCGCGCTGTTTCTGTCCATGCCGGTCATCCTGCATCAGATATGGGGCTTCATCGCGCCGGGTCTGTACAAGCATGAAAAGCGCGTTGCGGTGCCCTTGCTGGTGTCGAGCATCATCCTGTTCTACGCAGGCATGGCGTTTGCCTACTTCCTGGTCTTCCCGCTGATTTTCCACTTCTTCGCCAGCGTGACGCCGGAGGGCGTTTCGATGATGACCGACATCGCCAGCTACCTGGACTTCGTGATGACGTTGTTCTTCGCCTTTGGCGTGGCCTTCGAAATCCCGGTGGCGGTGGTGTTGCTGGTGTGGATCGGCATCGTCGACGTCAAGTACCTGAAGAAGATCCGCCCTTACGTGATTATCGCCTGCTTCGTGGTCGGCATGATCCTGACGCCGCCGGACATCTTCTCGCAAACGCTGCTGGCGGTGCCGATGTGGCTGCTTTTCGAGCTGGGCGTACTGTGCAGCACGATGATCAAGAAGCGTGGCGAACATCCGGACGATGAGGCCGAGGACGCTGACAAGCAGGACCAGCCGCCCGCGACCACACCTTGAACCTGCTGCTGCTTGAGGAAGCCGACTTCATTGCGGCTGACAGGGTGGTCCTGCGTGACCGCCGCCTGAAGCACATGCAGGAGGTGCACCGCGCAGAGGTCGGTGACACTGTGCGGGTGGGCCGTGTCAACGGCCTGCTGGGCAATGCCGAACTGCTGCGCCTTGAAGCCCATGAAGCAGAGCTGCGTGTCGAGCTGCAGAGTGCGCCTCCGGCAAAACTGCCGCTTACCCTGTTGCTGGCGTTGCCACGCCCCAAGATGTTACGCCGGGTGTTTCAGACCGTTGCGACCATGGGCGTGCCCAAAGTCATCCTGCTGAACAGTTACAGAGTGGAAAAAAGCTTCTGGCAAACGCCGTTTCTGGAGCCTGACGCCATCCGCGAGCAACTGATTCTGGGCCTGGAACAGGCGCGCGATTCGGTGCTGCCTGAAATCGTGATCGAAAAGCGCTTCAAGCCTTTCGTTGAAGATCGCTTGCCGCAGATCGCGCTCGATACCCTGGGCCTGGTCGGCCATCCCGGTGATTTCCCCGCCTGTCCCCGTGCGGTCACCCAATCGGTCACGCTGGCCATCGGCCCCGAAGGTGGCTGGATACCCTACGAAATCGATCTGTTGCGTCAGTCGGGTTTGCAGCCCGTGCAACTGGGCGAACGCATCCTGCGTGTCGAAACCGCTGTAACGGCCCTTCTTGCCCGTTTGTTCTAAGTTGTTAATGTCGACTCAATCGCTTCAGTTAACCGATAGCTGGCCGATGCAGTCGGATACTTAGGAACAAAAGCCGTCAAGGAGAGATCATGTCTGGTGCGTTATCCAAAAGCCTCGCCAATGCGAGTGTCAGCCTGAAATTGGCGATCGGCTTTGGCCTGGTGCTGTTGATGACGCTGATGATTTCAGCCACCGGCTGGTTCAGCAATCAAGCCCTGATCGATCGTGGTGACCGTGTCACTGCGATTGCAGAGGTCAGTGAGCTGACCCTTCAGTTGCGCATCAACCGTATGAGCTACGAGGTGTTGTACAACGCAGAGACCGCAGCGAAGGTCAGAAGTACACTCGATGAGCTCGACGCTGCACTGCAAACCGCCAAAAACCTGCTGCGATCCCCCGAGAACCTGCAGTTGCTGGACGTCCAGATTCAGGCAACGCGGGACTATCGGCAGTCGTTCGAGGACATGAGCAAGGCGATCGAAACCCGCGAAGCGAGCCGCAGCCAGATGGGCGAAAACGCCGACAAGGCAGTGGATCAGTCCAACAGGATCGAAGCCGAACTGCTCAAGGAAGATAACATTCTGGCCTTCAATGGCATCGTCGGCGTCAGCAAGCTGATTCAGCAGGCGCGCTTTCAGGTACGTGGCTACACCTACAGCGGCCGTCCCGATTTCGAAAAGGACGCCAATAAGGCCATCGATGATGCTGTGACCGGGATCAACACGCTGGCTGGCGACATTTCTTCCAGTTATTCGCCCATGCTGCAGCAGGCCATCGCCGGGCTGAATGGCTACCGCGCGGCTGTGGGCAAGTATCGCGATGCCCAGGCCGCCTCCAGGGCCGCACTGGATAAAATGACCACGCTGGGCGCCAGCATGCTCGCCACCAGCAACGACCTGATTACCCGACAGAACAAGAGCCGCGACGCAGACAGCGCCAAGTCGGTCCAGATGATCATCGCCGCGACCGCGCTGGCAATGGTGCTTGGCATTCTCGCGGCGTGGGTCATCACCCGCCAGATCACCACGCCGCTGCAAGAGACCCTCGAAGTGGTAGAGCGGGTGGCCTCGGGCGACCTGAGCCGCAACCTCAACGTGGACCGCAAGGACGAACTGGGCAAGCTGCAGGCCACGATTCAGCGCATGACGGTCAGCCTGCGGGAACTGGTTGGCGGGATTCGCGATGGCGTCACCCAGATTGCCAGCGCCGCGGAAGAGCTGTCGGCAGTTACCGAGCAGACCA
Organism: Pseudomonas sp. PvP027; assembly: GCF_017833005.1. Taxonomy (NCBI): domain Bacteria; kingdom Pseudomonadati; phylum Pseudomonadota; class Gammaproteobacteria; order Pseudomonadales; family Pseudomonadaceae; genus Pseudomonas; species Pseudomonas sp. PvP027. Next base: position 2,901,039 of record NZ_JAFIBK010000001.1, read on the forward strand.
GTGCCGGGGTCAACAGCCAGAAGGTAGAGACCGATCAGGTGGCCACCGCCATGCATGAAATGACGGCAACGGTTCAGGAGGTCGCGCGCAACGCCGAGGAAGCCTCGGAAGCTGCAGTGACGGCGGACCGTCAGGCCCGTGATGGCGAACGGGTGGTCAACGAGGCCATTTCGCAAATCGAACGCCTCGCCTCTGCGGTGAGTAATTCGAGCGAAGCCATGGGCGCGCTGAAACAGGAGAGCGACAAGATCGGCAGCGTGCTGGACGTTATCAAATCGGTCGCCGAACAGACCAACCTGCTGGCCCTCAACGCCGCTATCGAGGCCGCACGCGCCGGTGAGGCCGGTCGGGGCTTTGCGGTGGTTGCCGATGAAGTGCGCAGCCTGGCGCAGCGCACGCAAAAATCCACCGAAGAGATCGAAGCACTGATTGTCCGCCTGCAAAGCGGTACCCAACAGGCTACAACCGTCATGGACAGCAGCCGCGAGCTGAGCACCAGCAGCGTGGAACTGACCCGTCGGGCCGGTGGATCGCTGGAGAACATCACCAAAACCGTCTCGGCGATCCAGGCGATGAATCAGCAGATTGCGGCCGCCGCCGAAGAACAGAGCGCGACCGCGGAAGAGATCAATCGCAGCATCATCAATGTCCGTGACGTGTCCGAGCAGACGTCTGCGGCCAGTGAAGAAACCGCGGCTTCCAGCGTAGAACTGGCAAGACTGGGCAACCACCTTCAGGTGCTGGTGAGCCGCTTTACCGTCTGACCTGTCAGGACAAAGCCCGCGCGAGTAAACGGCGCGGGCCATTTCTTTCGACAAAATGTGACACCTTTCACCCCTCCTTGGTGCTCGGAAATCTCCTACGACCTTCTCAGGTCACGCAATGAATCGCCACGCCGATGCGCTCACAACGCACGTCCCGGCTGGCTGGAGCGTGCTTTTGTTCGCTCATTGCAGGAGATTCCAATGTTCCGACTGACCAATCAAGCGCTCGGCAATATGAACGTCAGGGTCAAACTTTCCCTGGGCTTCGGCCTGGTGCTGTTATTGACGCTTATCATCGCACTGACAGGCTGGCATGGCCTGAACACCATGATCGACCGCTCGGAGTCGCTCTCGGACATCGCCCAGCTCAACGGCCTGACCAAAGACCTGCGTGCCGAGCGAATCACCGACCGCGTCGAAAATACCGCGCAGAGCACAGCGCTGGTGACCGAAAAACTAAACGAAATGAAAACCCAGCTCACCCGGCTGCACAGGCTGAGTGATGAGCAGGCAACCGTCACACTGCTCAACGGGCAGTTCGAGACGCTCAACAGGATCGAAAAGGTCTTCGCCAACGTTCGCAGCAACAGACAAACGCGCGACCAGATCCGGACGCGCCTGGAGCAGACGTCCGAACAAGCCCTGCAAGCCATCGCGCAGGTTGAGGTAGAGGTGCTCAAGAGTGTCAGCCAGGAACAGGACAGCAGCGAGCGGATGGAGGAGTTCACCAATATTTCCCAACTGAGGCAGCAGGTCCAGACCGCTCGTTATCAGGTGCAGACGTATACCTTCACCACTAAGGACGCGGATGAAAGCGCAGCCATTGCAGCCATCGACGAAGCGCTCAAGGAAATCGGGCAGATCGCTCAGGACCAGGACGGCGAAAGCTTTCAGGGCCTGACACCGGCCACCGCTGCTCTGCAGAGTTATCGGGAACGACTTGGCGAGTTCAAGCAGATACAGACCAAGTCCGAAGCGGATCAGGAAATCATGGAAGGTCTTGGCGCAACGCTGCTGGACTCCGTCGCTGCGTTGAATCGCCTGCAGAACGCCCAGCGTGACAGCGAGGCAGCCAACTCCAGCGCCATGCTGGGCAGTGTGGCAGGCCTGGCGTTACTGTTCGGGTTGCTGGCTGCCTGGATCATGACCCGGCAGATCACCGTGCCCTTGCAGCAGACACTGAGCAGCGCAGCACGCATTGCTCAGGGGGATCTGAGCCATGACATACCGGTCACGCGGCGTGACGAGATGGGGCAGTTGCAAGGCAGCATGCAGACCATGACCGTCAGCCTGCGTCAACTGGTGGGCGGCATAAGCGAGGGGATATCACAGATCGCCAGCGCGGCCGAGCAGCTCTCGGCAGTGACCAAGCAGACCTGCACCGGGGTCAACAGCCAAAAAGACGAAACTGACCAAGTGGCCACGGCCATGAATGAAATGGCCGCGACGGTGCAAGAGGTCGCTCGCAATGCGCAAGCGGCTTCCCAGGCGGCCTTGCAGGCAGATCAACAGGCGCGCAGCGGCGATGAAGTGGTCGGGCAGGCAATCATTCAGATCGAACAACTGGCCCGCGAAGTCCTGAACTCTACCCAGTCGATGAATGCGCTCAAGCAGGAAAGCAACAAGATCGTCGGCGTTCTTGATGTGATCAAGTCCGTTTCCCAGCAAACCAACCTGCTGGCGCTCAATGCGGCCATTGAGGCAGCACGCGCCGGAGAGGCCGGACGCGGCTTCGCGGTGGTTGCCGATGAAGTTCGGGGTCTGGCGCAACGCACGCAAAAGTCCACCGAGGAAATCGAAGAGCTGATCGCCGCCCTGCAAACCGGGACACAACAGGTCGCAGCCACCCTGGATAGCAGCCGTACCCTGACTGACAACACGGTCGAACTGAGCCGCCGCGCGGGAGGCGCACTGGAGCAGATCACCCGGACCGTGGCGACGATCCAGCACATGAACGAACAGATCGCTACCGCCAGCGAGGAACAGAGCGTGGTCGCCGAACAGATCAACCGTAACGTCATCAGCGTGCGTGACATCTCCGAACAGACCGCTGCAGCCAGCGAGCAAACCGCCGCCTCCAGCGTCGAACTCGCGAGGCTGGGAACGCACCTGCAGACACTGGTGGGGAAATTCAGGGTGGGTTGAATCCATAACATCAGGCCCGTAGACGTCCGGAGAACGTCATCGTGCCCATGTTCCAGCGTGGGCATGCCGGTCTGGACGCTCCGCGCCCTCTTTCGACGCAGAGCGTCGTGAACTGCATTCCCACGCTGGAGCGTGCGGAACGAGTGGTGTTCTGGAGATCCCCCGTTTCCGCAGGTGGCCCGCAGAACACCATCGTGCCCATGCTCCGCGTGGGCATGCCGGTCTGGACGCTCCGCACCCTCTTTCGACGCAGAGCGTCGTGAACTGCATTCCCACGCTGGAGCGTGCGGAACGAGCGGTGTTCTGGAGATCCACCGTTTCCGCAGGTGGCCCGCAGAACACCATCGTGCCCATGCTCCGCGTGGGCATGCCGGTCTGGACGCTCCGCGCCCTCTTTCGACGCAGAGCGTCGTGAACTGCATTCCCACGCTGGAGCGTGCGGAACGAGCGGTGTTCTGGAGATCCACCGTTTCCGCAGGTGGCCCGCAAAACACCATCGTGCCCATGCTCCGCGTGGGCATGCCGGTCTGGACGCTCCGCACCCTCTTTCGACGCAGAGCGTCGTGAACTGCATTCCCACGCTGGAGCGTGCGGAACGAGCGGTGTTCTGGAGATCCCCCGTTTCCGCAGGTGGCCCGCAGAACACCATCGTGCCCATGCTCCGCGTGGGCATGCCGGTCTGGACGCTCCGCGTCCTCTTTCGACGCAGAGCGTCGTGAACTGCATTCCCACGGGAAGGAGCGGTGTTCTGGAGATACCGGCTTGCACATTCGCCCTTGTACTGATGCGCCATGAAGCCCAATAAAAAAGCCCCTGACGCCATAGACGTCAGGGGCTCTTTTCGTAGCCGGAAGGTCTTAGACCTGGACCGGCTCCGACGTTTTACCTACAGGCTGCAAAGGCAGCAAGGGCGCATGTGGGTCAGCTTCGATGGAAGCTCTCCACGCGGCCAGCCACTCTTCGTGACCTTCGCTCCAGACACGCTCATGCAAGCGGCCAAGGGCAACCGGGTCGCTCAGCAGCATCAGGCGTTCCTGATTGCCGAGTTTTGCCGGACCGACCTTGAGTGCCTGATCGACACGCTCCATACGCACCACTTCAATCGGCTGAGCCTGACGGTGACGCGACGTGGCAAGGGCGCAGGCCAAGGCGTTCTGTCGAGGGTCGACCACAGCCCGGATGAAGCCCTGTTTCAGGGCATGCCAGCGGTTCTCGTAGGTGTACTGATCCGTCGAGATCAGCTCTTGCGGCGGCTCGAACTCTTCAGGAATCAGGAAGAACTTCTCGTCACGCGCCTTGACGCCCAGATTGGTACGGCTGGAAATCACCGACACCGGAATCGACAGCATCAACGACACCACGATCGGTGCAAGCCACCACAGGAAGCTCGGGTTCAACCAGAACACCAGCAATGCCCAGCACGCGCCCAACAGGGTTTGCGGACCGTGGCGCTTCACAGCCTCGATCCACGGCGTGGAGTCATCGTCGCGTTGCGGCGAGTTCCAGGTCGCGGCCCAGCCCAGGAAAGCGGCCAGTACGAAGCGTGTGTGGAACAGCATGCGCACCGGAGCCAGCAGCACCGAGAAGAGCATTTCCAGCAGCATCGAAACGGTGACCTTGAACTTGCCACCGAAGCCTTTCGCGCCCTTGGCCCAGATCAGAATGACGCTGAGCAGTTTAGGCAGGAACAGCAGGACGATGGTGGTCGAGAACAACGCAACGGCTTTTTCCGGGTGCCATTGTGGCCACAGCGGATACAGCTGGCGCGGTTCAAGGAAGTAGGTCGGCTCCATCAGCGTGTTCACTGCCAGCAAGGCCGTGGACAGCACGAGGAAGAAGAACCACAACGGCGCCGACAGGTAAGACATCACACCGGTCAGGAACACCGCACGGTGAACCGGGTGCATGCCCTTGACCAGGAACAGCCTGAAGTTCATCAGGTTGCCGTGGCACCAGCGGCGGTCACGCTTGAGTTCGTCGAGCAGGTTGGGCGGCAACTCTTCATAGCTGCCTGGCAGGTCGTAGGCAATCCACACGCCCCAGCCGGCACGGCGCATCAGCGCAGCTTCGACGAAGTCATGGGAGAGAATCGCACCGGCGAACGCGCCTTTGCCGGGCAACGGCGCCAGGGCGCAGTGCTCGATGAAAGGCTTCATGCGGATGATCGCGTTGTGACCCCAGTAGTGGGATTCACCCAGCTGCCAGAAGTGCAGACCGGCGGTGAACAGCGGACCATAGACCCGGGTAGCGAACTGCTGCATGCGTGCATACAGCGTGTCCATGCCCGACGCACGTGGCGCGGTCTGGATGATACCGGCGTCCGGCGTGGCTTCCATCAGGCGAACCAGACTGGTCAGACACTCACCGCTCATGACGCTGTCGGCGTCCAGCACGACCATGTAGCGGTAGTCACCGCCCCAGCGCCGGCAGAAGTCGTCGAGGTTGCCGCTTTTGCGTTTTACGCGACGGCGACGGCGACGATAGAAGATCTTGCCGAAGCCTTTGGTCTCGCGGCACACGTCCAGCCACGCCTGTTGCTCGGCAACAGCGATGTCGGTTTCGTTGGTGTCACTGAGCACGAAGAAATCGAAACGATCCAGGTCACCCGTGGCAGCTACCGACTCGAACGTGGCGCGCAGACCGGCGAAAACCCGGGGCACGTCCTCGTTGCAGATCGGCATGACCAACGCAGTACGTGCGCCCTTTTCGATCGGCTCATTGCCAGCACTGGCACCCGAGATGCGGTATTTGTCACGACCGGTGAGCAGCTCCAGGAAGCCCATCAGCGCGGTCCAGAAACCGGCCGATACCCAGCAGAACAGAATCCCGAACAGCAACAGAATACTGGTCTGCAAGGCATAAGGCATGACCTGCAAGGCGGTCTGCACAAAGGTCTGACGGGTGATTTCGTCGAGCGAAACCAGCGACCAGCCCTGATACGGCAGGATACCCTTCATGTACCAGCCAGCCACGATCGTCTGACCCAGCATGAGGATCAGCAGGATGTAGCGACGGATCGAACCGACGGTGCGCCAGCGCGCCTTCGGCAGATCACGCGGCAGATCATCATGCTCGGGCTTGGGCGGGTTGCCCTTGCCGGTCAGGCGACGCCAGCCGCGCACCAGAATGTTGGTGCGCCATGGCTCTGGCACGACCTTGGTCCGGCGAATCGGCGGTGTAGCCTTCAGGCACAGGCGACCACTGGCGTCGACGCCGAGCATCTCGGCGTCCTCCAGCTGATCTGCGGTGGTCAGCGTCAGACGACGACCCACCGAAGCCTGAGCGGCCTCGGCAGGGTCATTGACCGGCTGCGCGGACAGTCGCTCATGCAACTCGGCGAAGGTCGTGCAGCCGGCAAGTTCTGCCCGCTGCTCGTCGCTCATCGGTAAATGCGCCAGGTACTCGTTCAGAGACATTGGCACCGGTAGAGAATTACTCATCGCTCGGCAACTGATAGCTCCAGGTCTCGGTCATGACTTGCAACGTCTTGGCCGGTTCCGGATGGGTGGGTGCTGCCTCGGTTTCAGGCTGCTGAATTTCCTTACCGTCCTTGTCCTTGGCTACGTCAGCCTTGGATGCGTCGGCTTTGCCTGCATCGGCCTTGGCGACTTCGCCTTTGCCTTTTGCTGCGTCGGCCTTGCCAGCTTCAGGCTTGGCGGTCTCCGGCTTGACAGCTTCCGGCTTCGGCGCGTCGGACTTGGCGATTTCTACCTGGTCGTTGGCGGACTCCTTGGCAACTGTCGGCTTGGCAGCTTCCTTGGCAGCGGCCTTTTTCTCTTCGGCTTTGTCAGCCACAAGCAGCGCAGGTTCCTTGCCCGGTTCGGCAGGGATTTCACGCAACAGGTAGGCACGCATTTCGGTCGGCTTGCTGGAGTCCTTGACCTTCACCCGCAGGGTCAGGCGGTAGCCTTTGGTGACCGGGTTGTAGCGCAGGTTGTTTTCCACCAGCTCGACGTTGTCGTCAGTGGTCACCTGGCTGCGAATGGTCTTGTCTTCCGGCAGTGCGGCCAGAACCGGGCCCACGAAGTCGACCAGGAAGGCAAGGCTGCCGTCCGGCTGACGGATCAGGTTGGACTGACGCACGTCACCGATGGAGCGTTGAGTCTGTTTGACCCAGCCCAGATCCGGCGAGTGAATCGAGTTTTCCTGCATGGTCCAGTGCAGACGGTAGTCGAACGCCATCTCCTGGCCAGGCTCTGCCAGCGTTTCAGGCTTCCAGTAGGCCACGATGTTGTCGTTGGTCTCGTCGGCAGTCGGAATTTCGACCAGCTCGACAGTCCCTTTACCCCAATCGCCCTTCGGCTCGATCCAGGCACTTGGGCGCTTGTCGTAACGGTCATCCAGGTCTTCGTACTGGCTGAAGTCGCGGCCACGTTGCAGCAGACCGAAACCACGCGGGTTCTCGACCGAGAAGCTGCTGATGGACAGATGTTTAGGGTTGTTCAGCGGACGCCACAGCCACTCACCATTGGCTGCCTGAATCGACAGACCGCTGGAATCGTGCAGTTCGCGACGGTAGTTAGGCACACGCGAAGGCTGGTTGGCGCCGAACAGGAACATGCTGGTCAGAGGAGCAACGCCCAGCTTGTTGACCTTGTCACGCAGGAACATGCGCGACTTCACGTCAACCAGGGTGTTGGTACCCGGACGCAGGGTCAGCTGATAGGCACCGGTGGCACGCGGCGAGTCGAGCAGTGCGAAGATCACCAGATGGTTGTCATCCGGGCCTGGCTTCTCGATCCAGAATTCCTTGAAGCGCGGAAATTCTTCACCGGACGGCGATGCAGTGTCGATCGCCATGCCGCGCGCGGAAAGGCCATAAACCTGACCCTTGCCGATCACGCGGAAGTAGCTCGCGCCCAGCATGGTCATGATTTCGTCCTGCTTGTCATCCTTGTTGATCGGATACAGGACACGGAAACCGGCATAACCCAGTTTCTCGGTGGATTTCGGGTCGATCTTCAGATCGCCGAAATCAAAACGATTCGGGTCGTACTTGATCTCGTCGACGCTGGTCGCGGTCACTTCGTTGATCTTGACCGGTGTATCGAAGTGCATGCCCTGGTGGTAGAAAGACACTTTGAACGGAGTCTTTTCACCCGCCCATTCGGCCTTGTCATCACGGAAGCGGATCTTCTGATAATCGGCGAACTTCATGTCGCGCAGCTCGTTCGGCAGATTGCTCCTCGGAGCCTCGAACTTCTGCCCGGCCATTTCTTTGGCCTTCGCCGCTACATCATCAAGGTTGAACGCCCATAGCTGACCTGCACTGAACAGGCATACAAGGGCCGAGCTTGCCAGAAGTGCACTACGCAACCGCTTGACAGGTGTCTTTGGAGCATCACAGGGACTAACAATCACGAGCAACCCTCGCCGAAAAACAGATGAAAAAACCAACGGCCAGCTATCAATGCCGGGTTGGCGAGCATTGTTCCGACTCCGAATGGGCTTAATGATTCCCCAACCAGGTGTCAGAACCGCTTTTGTCATACCAAATGGACCAACAGTGTCGATCCCAGTAGCGCGCGATTATCCAGTAGCGCGCGCCACAACGCATCAGGTATGACAAAGAAATTTATCCCCGCAAGACAGATGAATTCAGGGGAACAACATGAAATCGTAGCTTATGTATCAAACAAAAATGTCACCGGGCCATCATTTATCAGGTGCACCTGCATGTCTGCACCAAACTGGCCCGCAGCTACCGTGGGATGCGCGATTCTGGCCTGACTCAACAGATAGTCGAACAGCTCGGCACCCAGCGCTGGAGGTGCGGCTTTAGAAAAGCCCGCACGCAACCCGCTTTTGGTGTCCGCAGCCAGCGTGAACTGGGAAACCAGCAACAAGCCGCCCCCCACCTCGCGCAAAGACAGATTCATCTTGCCCTCGGCATCGCTGAACACTCGATAATTGAGCAACTTGTGCAGCAACTTATCGGCACTGGCGCGGGTGTCTTGAGGTTCTATTCCCACCAATACCAATATGCCCTGTTCAATAGCACCGACAACCTCGGTGCCCACCTCGACGCGCGCATTCCGCACGCGCTGCAACAAACCTTTCATAGATGCCTTTCCGGTTTCAAAACCAATACCGAATGACTGTCACGCCTCTTCGGGCGGCAGGTCGAGCAGGTTGCGCGCAACTTCTGCAGCAGCCCGCACCAGCGCGTCGGCGATACCCGGTTCGGCTGCCGAATGTCCGGCCTCGCGAATCACCTGCAGCTCACTGCCAGGCCAGTTCTGGTGCAGCTCCCACGCATTATCCAGCGGACAGATGACATCGTAACGACCGTGGACGATGATTGCCGGCAGGTGCGCGATCTTCGGCATGTTGCGAATCAGCTGGTTGTCTTCCAGAAAGGCGTTGTTCATGAAGTAATGGCATTCGATACGCGCGATAGACAGCGCACGGTGCGGCTCGGCGAAGCGATCGACCACTTGTGGATTGGGGCGCAAGGTTGCACAACGCCCTTCCCAGGTCGACCAGGCCTTGGCGGCGTGCATCTGGGCGATCTGATCCGGACCGGTGAGCCGCTTGTGGAAGGCGGCCAGAATGTTGTCACGCTCGTCCAGCGGGATCGGCGCGACATAATCCTGCCAATAGTCCGGGAACAGTCGGCTGGCGCCCGCCTGATAGAACCAGTCGATTTCCTGCTGACGGGCCAGGAATACGCCACGCAGGATCAGTGCGTGCACGCGATCGGGATGGGTCTGTGCATAGGCCAGGGCGAGGGTCGACCCCCACGAACCGCCGAACAACACCCATTTGTCGATCCCGAGGTGCTCGCGAATCGCTTCAAGGTCTTCCACCAGTTTCCAGGTGGTGTTGTTTTCAAGGCTCGCGTGCGGTGTGGAACGCCCGCAGCCGCGCTGGTCGAACGTGACGATGCGATACAGGTTGGGATCGAAATAGCAGCGACTGTGCGCATCGCATCCCGATCCCGGGCCGCCGTGGATGAACACCACCGGCAATCCTTCTGGCGAGCCACTTTCATCGACGTAAAGCACATGCGGTTGTTCCACGGCCAGATCGTGCCGGGCGTAGGGTTTGATCTGCGGGTACAAAGTCTGCATAAGTGCTCCATAAGTCCAGTTCAGAGGCTTCTATCATTCTGCCGTGGGGCATCATAAACCCGAAACGAAGAATCAGCATGCTGCACGTCATTGATCAGGATGGAACGAACGATGCAAGCGTTTTGCCAATTTCAACGGTCCGCGAACCAGAGCTGTTGCGCTGGGTCGAAGCGAGAGCTGCACCGGCAATTATTTCTCTTTTTTTCAGGAAATAATTGACGACACGCCTACAGTCTAAGAATCCCGTTTTCCATTCGTCAGACTACTTGAGGTTTTACCGATGTCTCAGGAACCACTTGTTCGTGACGCTGATGTGGCCGCTTTCCGCGCCGCTGTGCTCGCCAAACTCACCTATTCGGTGGGCAAGGACCCCGACCATGCGTTTGAGCATGACTGGTTTGAAGCTGTTGCCCTTGCCGCCCGCGACCACATGGTCGAACACTGGATGGACCATACGCGGCAGATCTATCGCAAGGTTCAGAAGCGCGTTTACTACCTGTCTCTCGAATTCCTGATAGGCAGGCTGCTGTACGACAGCCTCAGCAACCTCGGCCTGCTCGAAGTCGCTCGCGAGGCGCTGACCGAGCTGGGCGTGGACATCGAGCGTATCCGCCTGCTTGAGCCGGATGCGGCGCTGGGTAACGGCGGTCTGGGTCGCTTGGCCGCGTGCTTCATGGAAAGCATGTCTACTCTGGGCATCGCGGGTCACGGTTACGGCATTCGTTACGAGCACGGCCTGTTTCGTCAGGGCATCGTCGATGGCTGGCAGCAGGAGCAGACCGAGAACTGGCTGGACTTCGGTAACCCATGGGAATTCGAACGCCCTGAGGTGGTGTACTCCATCGGCTTCGGCGGCAGTGTCGACACCGTCCCGACCGAAGCCGGCGACTCGCGCCAGGTGTGGCGTCCGGGCGAGACCGTTCGGGCCATCGCCTATGACACCCCGGTAGTCGGCTGGCGCGGCAAGAGCGTCAACACGCTACGCTTGTGGCGCGCCCGTGCAGTAGAAGACCTGCACCTGGAACGCTTCAATGCCGGCGATCACTTCGGCGCCGTTGCCGAAGTGGTGCGCGCAGAAAGTATTTCCCGCGTGCTTTACCCGAACGATGCGACCGAAGCAGGTCAGGAACTGCGCCTGCGTCAGGAATACTTTTTCGTTTCCGCGTCGCTGCAGGACTTGCTGCGCCGCCATCTGAACCAGCACGCCACGCTGACGGACCTGTCCGAGCACGCGGCGATTCAGATGAACGATACGCACCCCTCGATCGCCGTGGCCGAGCTGATGCGTCAGTTGATCGACAACCACAACATCCCGTGGGACACCGCCTGGAAAATCACCGTCGGCACCCTCGGCTACACCAACCACACTCTGCTGCCTGAAGCACTGGAAACCTGGTCGGTCGGCCTGATGGAGCGGATGCTGCCGCGCCACATGCAGATCATCTACCTGATCAACGCACAGCACATCGACACACTGCGCGCCAAAGGCGTCGACGACGTCAACGTGCTGCGTGCCGTATCGCTGATCGAAGAAGACAACGGTCGCCGGGTACGCATGGGCAACCTGGCATTCCTCGGCTCGCACAGCGTGAACGGCGTTTCGGCGCTGCACACCCAACTGATGCGCAAGACAGTGTTCGCCGAGCTGCACAAGATCTATCCGGAGCGGATCAACAACAAGACCAACGGCATCACCTTCCGCCGCTGGCTGTTCCAGGCCAACCCGAAGCTGACCGAGATGCTTGTCGAGTCGCTTGGCGAGGATGTTCTGGACAACGCCGAGACGCGCCTAAAAGAGCTCGAGCCGTTCGCCGAGAAATCGTCGTTCCGCAAGCAGATGGCCGATCAACGCCTGCACAGCAAGCGCGCGCTGGCGGCGATCATTCACGAGCGCCTGGGCATTGCCGTCAACCCTGCCGCGATGTTCGACGTGCAGGTCAAGCGAATTCACGAATACAAGCGCCAGTTGCTGAACCTGTTCCACACCGTCGCCCTGTATCAGGCCATTCGGGCCGAGCCAGGTACCGATTGGGTGCCACGGGTGAAGATCTTCGCCGGCAAGGCGGCGGCCAGCTATCACTCGGCCAAACTGATCATCAAGCTGACCAACGACATCGCGCGGACCGTGAACAACGATCCGACCGTACGCGGTCTGCTGAAAGTGGTGTTCATGCCCAACTACAACGTCAGCCTGGCGGAGAGCATCATTCCGGCGGCCGACCTGTCCGAGCAGATTTCCACCGCAGGCCTGGAGGCATCCGGCACCAGCAACATGAAGTTCGGCCTCAACGGCGCACTGACCATCGGTACGCTGGACGGTGCCAACGTGGAAATGAGCGAGCAGGTCGGGCTTGAGCACATGTTCATCTTCGGCATGTCTTCGCAACAGGTCGAAGCCCGCAAGCAGGCAGGTGAGTTCAGCGCGCATGACGACGTGGCCGCCTCCGGACGTTTGAACGATGTGCTGCAGGCGATCCGTGGCGGTGTGTTCTCGCCGGATGATCCGAACCGTTATGTGGGCCTGATCGATCAGTTGCTGGCGTATGACCGCTTCCTGGTCTGCGCTGACTTCGACTCGTACTGGGCGGCCCAGGCCAAGGTCGAAGAGCGCTGGCACGACTCGAAGGAATGGTGGCGCTCGGCGGTCCTCAATACCGCACGCATGGGCTGGTTCTCCTCGGACCGGACCATCCGCGAGTACGCCGGAGACATCTGGAAGGCGCTGGACTGACCTCAGGGCCTGAACATACTCACAAACCCTGTGGCTCTCGTTACCACGCTCCGGCGTGGTAACGCAGTTCTGGACGTACCGCGTGCGATCTGAAATGCGCGGTGCGGCGCATATCTGTGACGCAGAGCGTCACCCAAGGCATTCCCATGCTGGAGCGTAAGGAACGACAGGCATCCAGTGACACACGACTATCGTGCCAATGCTCCGCGTTGGCATGCAGTTCGTGACGCTCTGCGTCACACATCTTCAGCACGCCTGAACCTCGTGAGCCCTGAGGCAGGCGTCCAGTGCCCCATTGCCCCTGCATAAAACATTACAAGCGATGTCCGCCAGCCCCTATATACTGCGCTTGATAAACCTTCACACATCGAAAAGGATGTCGTCGCGTGCTTTGGATTTGTCTGGTGGTGGGCGGTGCGGTATTGGGCTACTCGCTCAGTTATGACGAGTGGGCAGGCACGCTGATTGGTGCCGTCATGGGCTGGGTTTTCTGGGCTGGCATTCGCGTGCGTCTGCTTGGCAGGCAATCCGCTGATCAGCTGCAGCAACTGCTCGCCACCCGCGAATCCCTCGATCTCCTTCAGCAGCGCCTCAGTGTACTCGAACGTCAGTCCGCGCCCGGCGTGCCGCCTGCGCAGGACCCTGCACCGCTTCCCCTCGATGCGATCATTGTCGAAGCACCCACCGACGGCCCCGAACTGATCTGGGACCTGCCGGGCGAGGCGCCCCAGGCAGCAACGCCTGTCGAGCCCGCCCCGCAGATACACCAGCCAACCAGGACAGCAAAACCCAATCTGCTGGACAGCGCGATCAATGCCGCAAAAGACTGGCTGCTGGGCGGTAATACAGTGCTGCGCGTGGGTGTCGTGGTGCTGTTCCTCGGCCTGGCGTTTTTGCTGCGCTATGCCACCGAGGGCATGGTCGTGCCGCTTGAAGCGCGCTACGCCGCAGTCGCCGCCAGTGCGCTGGCCCTGCTCGGTCTGGGCTGGTGGCTGCGGATGCGCAACGGCCCTTACGCCCTGATGCTGCAAGGCGCTGGCGTGGGGGTGCTGTACCTGACCGTCTTCGCCGCGATGAAACTGCATACCCTGCTGGACCCGACGCCGGGATTTGCGCTGCTGGTGGCGATCACCAGCTTTTCAGCCATCCTGGCGCTGACGCAGAATTCACTGGCACTCGCCTGCGCCGCTGCGCTGGGCGGCTTCGCGGCGCCGTTGCTGGCCTCGACCGGACAAGGCAGCCATATCTCGCTGTTCAGTTACTTTGCGCTGCTCAATGCGGGCATCATCGCCATCGCCTGGTTCAAGGCCTGGCGCATTCTCAACCTGATCGGCTTCTTCGGCACCTTCGGCATCGGCTTTGCCTGGGGACTCCAGGCCTACACACCCGCCTTGTTCTGGAGCACCGAGCCCTTTCTGGTTGTGTTCTTCCTGATGTATCTGGCGATCGGCCTGCTGTTTGCCCGCCGCAAACTGCTGGATCTGGACAGCGCGCCGCCTGACCACACTCGCGAATCCCTGCTGCGCTGGGCTGCGCGCCAAGGCGATTACGTCGACGGCACGTTGTTGCTTGGCACGCCGATAGTCGGGTTCGGCCTGCAATATGCGCTGGTCGAGCATCTGGAATTCGGCGCTGCGTTCAGCGCGCTTGCGCTCGGCCTGATCTACATGGGGCTGGCACGCTGGCTGGCTGCACGTGCACCAGGCCAAACAGTCTTGCTGATGGAAACCTGCCTGGCGCTGGGCGTGGTATTTGCCACGCTGGCAATTCCCTTGGGCCTGGGCTCGCAGTGGACGACGAGCGCGTGGGCCGTGGAAGGCGCGGCGATTTTCTGGCTGGGTCTGCGTCAGCAGCGCAGGCTGGCACAGGCTTTCGGCCTGCTGCTGCAACTGGGCGCCAGCGCGATCCTGATCAGCGGCGGCACCGACAGCTCGGGGCAGGCCTTTGCCAATGATTACTGGACGCCGATGATCCTGGCGGTCGCAGCCATGGTCAGTGCCTGGTGCGTGTTCCGCCTCGATTCGCTGAGCCTCATCGATCAGCGCACCGCTCGAACGCTGCTGGTCATCTGGGGCGCGTTCTGGTGGATGGTCTCGCTGACCAGCGCTGTGATGCTGCACGCGCCAGAGGCCTATCTGGCTGCAGCGTTTTTGCTAGCCCTAGCACTAAGCGTGGCGCTCTGGGCCGCAATCGCCATCCGTTTGCGCTGGCCGGATCTGGCCGCGCTGTGCAGCGTACTGACGCCACTCAGCGCCGTTTTGCTGATGATCTCGGTGGACCTGCACAACCATCCCGCAGGCCGCCTGGGCTGGCTGGCCTGGTTGGTGGTGTTCGCCGTGCATCTGCTGACCCTGCGCTATCTGACCGGCATGCAATCCATCCTCGCCCGACGCGTCGCTCACACCGTGGGCTGCCTGCTGATCATCACCGTACTGGCACTGGAACTGCGCTTCGGCCTGCTGCAACTGTCCGAACATTACAACGCCTGGCGCTGGCTGGGCTGGGCGATTCTGCCGAGCCTGTTCCTGCTGGCGATGAGCTCGACGCGGCAATGGCCGTGGCCGGTCACAGCCTGCCCCGAGGCCTATCATCTCGGTGCCGCTGCGCCGCTGGCAGTGTTGATGCTGGCGTGGTTCTGGCTGGCGAATACCTTCAGCGACGGCGCGGCGGATCCGCTGCCGTACATCCCGCTGCTCAACCCGCTGGAAATCGGTTTGCTATTGTCACTGGCAGGTGTCTGCCTGTGGCTGCGCAGGCATGTCGTACGCCTTGGTAACGCAGTCTTGCTGGTCGCTGGCGCGTCCCTGTTCGCGCTGGTCACGGCCATGGTCATGCGCACAGCGCATCATTGGGCTGATGTACCGTGGAACACCGGGGCGCTGCTCGACTCGATGCGCGTCCAGGCCGGGTTGTCGATAGTCTGGACACTGATGGCACTGGCCTTGATGATCGGCGGTCACATGCGCTCCAACCGCCAGCTGTGGCTGGGCGGCGCAGCGTTGATCGGGGTGGTGGTGGTCAAGCTGTTCTTCGTCGAGCTGAGCAATCGCGGCGGCATGGAGCGCATTGTCTCGTTCATCGGTGTTGGCATTTTGCTATTGGTGGTGGGATATTTCGCACCCTTACCGCCGAAACTCTCTGTCACAGAGGTCGGCGAAGAACCCGGCCCAGGCTCGACTGCCGCGCCGGAAACGCTATGAGGAAACCGTTCTTGAGTCATCCTGCCATGAAGATCGCCGTGCTTGGCCTGGCCTTGTGCACGGCGATTACCGCCCTCGCTCAGGACAAACCGGCGGACTTTGCCAGCCAGACGCCCTTGAGCCTGAGCGGCGAAGGGCCGTGGTATCGCATCGAGTTGCCGCTTGCCGTCCAGTTGAATGCGCGGCAAACCGATCTGAGCGATGTACGCGTATTCAATGCCGAGGGCCAGCCGCAGGCTTACTCGATCAGGCCGCGCCAGCCCGCGCCCGAACAGGAGCCCGCGCCGATCGAGGTCAACTGGTTCGCGCTGTACAGCACCCAGGAGGCAGGCGACGCCGCGCCGGTCATCCGTATCGAACGCTCCAGCAACGGCAGCGTGATCGAGGTCCAGCCACAAAGTGATATCGAAGCGGGCGAAGAAGTGCTGCGCGGCTGGCTGCTGGACACCAGCGCAATCAAGGCGCCGCTGGAACAGTTGGTCATCGACTGGAGCACCGAGCGTGAGGGCTTCCAGAATTTCAGCATCGAAGCCAGTGACGACCTGCAGCACTGGCGCAACTGGGGCGAAGGCCAGGTTGCACGGCTGTCGTTTGCCGACGAAGTGGTCGAACAGCGTGAAGTCGGCCTGCCCGGCCAGAGCGCCCGCTATCTGCGCCTGCTGTGGCGCTCCCCGCACAGTGCGCCGCTGCTGATCTCCGCACACCTGCTGAGTGCCAGCAGCGACACTCCAGCCACGCCGCTGACCTGGTCGCCACCGGTCAAGGGCAGCGTCGAAAGCCCCAACGAGTATGTCTGGCAACTGCCGACCGGCTTGCCGATAGGCCGCGTCAAGGTCGACATTACCCAGCCCAACAGCCTGGCACCGGCGACACTCTACGGCCGGCTCGATGCCGGGCAGCCCTGGCAGCCGATCAGCAGCGGCCTGCTGTATCGGTTGTCGCAGAACAACAGCGACGTCTTGCAGGACCAGTTGCAACTGTCCGGGCGCATCGTTCAGCAGCTCAAGCTGGTGGTGGATGATCGCGGCGGCGGACTGGGTGGTGAAGCGCCGCAGTTGAGTGTGGCCGTGCCAGCCACGGAGGTGGTGTTCCTGGCACGCGGTAACGGGCCATTCACCCTGGCAATCGGCAACCCGACGGTCAAGGCTGCAAACCTGTCGCTGGCCACCCTGATTCCTGATCTGAGTCCGGAAAAGCTCGCCACCCTTGGCACAGCGAGCCCAGCCACGGCCAGCGTGGCCAACATGGCAGCGCCACCGATGGTCGTGTCACAAGGCACCGACTTCAAACGCCTGGGGCTATGGGCCGTGTTGCTGCTTGGCGTGGTGTTCCTCGGCTGGATGGCGTTCAGCACGCTGCGCGCTGCAAAACGCTGAAACAGGCGGCCTGTCAGGCACGGTTCGCCTGACATCTGAACTGAAACAGTCATAAGCCAGTCTCATAGCAGTATTACGTCGCCACTCGCGTTAAACTGCGCGGGTTTTCATACCCCCTATTTTCGGAGCTATCCATGTCCCGCGTCACACTAAGTCGTTACTTGATTGAGCAGACTCGCAGCAACAACACCCCTGCCGATCTGCGCTTCCTGATCGAAGTTGTGGCGCGCGCATGTAAGGAAATCAGCCACGCCGTCTCCAAAGGCGCGCTGGGCGGCGTACTGGGCAGCATGGGCACCGAAAACGTTCAGGGCGAAGTGCAGAAAAAACTCGATGTGATCTCCAACGAGATTCTGCTCGAAGCCAACGAGTGGGGCGGTCACCTGGCAGGCATGGCGTCCGAAGAAATGGACAACGCCTACCAGATCCCGGGCAAATACCCGAAGGGTGCGTACCTGCTGGTTTTCGACCCGCTGGACGGCTCGTCGAACATCGACATCAACGCACCGGTCGGCACGATCTTCTCGGTACTGCGCTGCCCGAACGAATACCTGAGCCAGAACGAAGCGCTGAATGAAAAGGCCTTCCTGCAGCCAGGCACCGAACAGGTCGCCGCCGGTTACGCCATCTACGGTCCGCAAACCATGCTGGTCCTGACCCTGGGCGATGGCGTGAAAGGCTTCACTCTGGACCGCGAGATGGGCAGCTTCGTGCTGACTCACGAAGACATCACCATCCCGGAGTCCACTCAGGAATTCGCGGTCAACATGTCCAACCAGCGCCACTGGGAAGCCCCGGTACAGCGCTACGTGAGCGAGCTGCTGGCCGGTGAAGAAGGTCCGCTGAAGAAGAACTACAACATGCGCTGGGTCGCGGCGATGGTTGCCGACGTGCACCGTATCCTGACCCGTGGCGGTCTGTTCATGTACCCGCGCGACAGCCGCGAGCCTTCCAAGCCGGGCAAGCTGCGCCTGATGTACGAAGCTAACCCGATGTCTTTCCTCGTCGAACAGGCTGGCGGCGCGTCCACTGACGGTCACCAGCGCATTCTCGACATTCAGCCCGAAGGCCTGCACCAGCGCGTCGCGGTGTACCTGGGTTCCAAGGAAGAAGTCGAGCGCGCCACCGCGTATCACAAGGCGTAAGACGTCTTCTGCACCGGTGGTGATGGGGCCATGCCCGATCACCACCGAGTGAGCCAATGCTCGGAAAAGCGAGCAGTCTGCCATTGCGCCAGCCCCTTCTGCGGGCTAACTGTCTGATCCACGGCACAAATCCTTGCGCCGTCCGGGAACCAGATTGCCTTTTTCTCTTCTAAGCTTGCGGTACTGCGCCAGCGCCAGACTGCACCGGCTTGCACTGCGACGCGACCCCCTTCCGTTCAGGAGCTACATCCATGTCCTTGCGTTCTGTCGCGTTACTCTCGTTCTGCGTCCTGCTGGCTGCCTGCAGCAAGATCACTCAGGAAAACTATTCCAAACTGTCCGCTGGCATGCCCAAGGCTCAAGTCGAGTCGTTGCTCGGCAGCCCGACCGAATGCTCCGGTGCGCTGGGCATGTCGAGCTGCACCTGGGGCGACCAGAACACCTTTATCAGCGTGCAGTATGCGGCGGACAAGGTTGTACTGTTCTCGGGTCAGGGTCTGAAATAAAACATGATCAAGGTACTGGTACGTTTTGGAATTTTTGTCATGGCCAGCTTCCTGGCCATTGGTTTTGCCCACTCGGCTGACAACCTCGAACCAAAGACTGTCGACAGCGTTGACCTCAAGCAGTATCAGGGCACCTGGTACGAGATCGCCCGGCTGCCGATGTTCTTCCAGCGCAAGTGTGCTCAGTCCGAGGCGCGTTACACGCTCAAGGATGACGGCAACATCGCGGTGACCAACCGCTGCCGTACGATTGAAGGCAAGTGGGAAGAAGCCACCGGGACCGCCTCGCCGCAGGTTCCGGGCAAGACCGACAAGCTGTGGGTCGTGTTCGACAACTGGTTCTCACGCCTGCTGCCGAGCGTTGCCAAAGGTGATTACTGGATCCTGGACGTCAGCGAAGGCTACCGTACCGCTGTGGTCGGCAACCCGGATCGCAAATACCTGTGGCTGTTGTCGCGTACACCGACCGTGTCTGCCTCGGTCAGGGAAGACATGCTGAGCAAGGCCCGCCAGCAAGGCTACGACACCTCACGCCTGATCTGGCGCGAGGATGACTCGAAGATCGGCCAGGGCGAGAAGTAAGCAGGCTTACAGATCTTAGTGTGCAGCGCGGCGAAGATTTGTGACGCGGAGCGTCACCCAAGGCATTCCCACGCTGGAGCGTGAGGAACGATAGGTGTCTGGGCTGGAACAGGCGCCCGCAAGAACACTCTCGTGCCCATGCTCCGCGTGGGCATGCCGTTCCGGACGCTCCGCGTCCAATCTTCAGAGGGCGTGACGGCGCAGATTTGTGACGCGGAGCGTCACCCAAGGCGTTCCCACGCTGGAGCGTGAGGAACGATAGGTGTCTGGACTGGAACAGGCGCCCGCAAGAACACTATCGTCCCCATGCTCCGCGTGGGCATGCAGTTCTGGACGCTCTGCGTCCAATCTTCAGAGGGCGTGACGGCGCAGATTTGTGACGCGGAGCGTCACCCAAGGCATTCCCACGCTGGAGCGTGAGGAACGATAGGTGTCTGGGCTGGAACAGGCGCCCGCAAGAACACTCTCGTGCCCATGCTCCGCGTGGGCATGCCATTCCGGACGCTCTGCGTCCTCTCTTGCATCAGCCCAGCAACTCCCTCAACACCTGCGCGAATTCGCGGTTGCTTTGTTCTTCTGCGGCGTGTCGCCCTTCACGTATGACCCATCGCCCGTTGACCGCCACGTCGCGGATCTGCCGGTCGCTGCCGGCGAACAGCCAGCGGTTGAGGATGGCGTCATCCGAGGCCGTGGCGATGTACGGGTCGTTGCCATCCAGCACCAGCCAGTCGGCGCGTTGCCCCACTTGCAGCGTGCCAATCTGCTGCCCGAGCGCCTGGGCGCCACCGGCGAGTGCAGCGTCGTATAGCGTGCGGCCGACCATGGGCTGATCGCTGCGATACAGCCGGTTGCGGCGCTGATCGCGCAGACGCTGGCCGTATTCCAGCCAGCGCAGTTCTTCGACCACGCTGAGCGAGACGTGACTGTCCGAACCGATCCCCCAGCGACCACCCTGAGCAATGTAGTCCACCGCCGGAAAGATCCCGTCGCCGAGGTTGGCTTCAGTGGTCAGACACAGCCCGGCCACTGCGCCGCTTTGCGCCATCAAGGCCACTTCATCCGCCTCGGCATGGGTCGCATGGACCAGGCACCAGCGGTTATCCACAGGGGCATTTTCGTACAGCCACTGCAGTGGGCGTCGACCGCTCCAGCTCAGGCAGTCATCGACTTCCTTCTGCTGCTCCGCGATATGAATGTGCACCGGACACTGCCGGTCGCTGGCCGCCAGCACCTCACTGATCTGCTGCGGCGTCACAGCACGCAGCGAGTGAAAACACAGCCCCAGCTGCTGCGCGGGCTGAGCCGCCAGAACCGGGCGCAGACGAGCCTGCACATCCAGATAGCTGTCGGTGCTGTGGATAAAACGCCGCTGGCCCTCGTTGGGCGCCTGCCCGCCAAAGCCGGAATGGCTGTACAGCACCGGCAGCAAGGTCAGACCGATACCCACCGAGCTGGCCGCCTGACTGATCTGCAAAGCGAGCTCGGCAGGGTCGGCATAAGGCTTGCCATCGCTGTCCTGGTGCACGTAATGAAATTCGGCAACCGAGGTGTAGCCACCCTTGAGCATCTCGATGTACAGCTGGCGAGCGATGACGCCCAGCTGCTGCGGGCTGATGCGCCCTACCAGGCGATACATGAGGTCGCGCCAGGTCCAGAAACTGTCGTTGGGGTTGCCCGCCACTTCCGCCAGCCCGGCCATTGCACGCTGGAAGGCGTGAGAGTGCAGGTTCGGCATGCCAGGCAGCAGAGGCCCGCCGACTTTCTCGGCGCCCTGCTGATCGGCATCGGCCTCGACGCGGGTCAAAATGCCGTCCTGGCTGACCTCCAGACGCACGTTGCTGGCCCAGCCGTCGGAGAGTAACGCGCGCTCGGCAAAGAAGGCTGACATTGACTTCACACCTCATCACTGTAATTTGTATATACATATACAGACGTTTAAGCGACCGGTAAACCTTCTGCACGCTTGCCGAGCCGCAGGTTAATGGTTAGCGTGAGCGCTTTGCAGCGCCTGAATGCTCTCGAAAACACCGTCTCGAACAACAAGGATTCCCACGTGTCGACTCCGCCCGCCGCTTCTTCCCTGGCAGCCCAGATGGGCGAAAGTCCCGCACCCTTGTACGCCCGCGTGAAACAGATGATCGCCTTGCAGATCCAGAACGGCACTTGGCCGCCGCACCATCGTGTGCCGTCGGAAAGCGAACTGGTGACGCAACTGGGCTTCAGCCGCATGACCATAAACCGGGCACTGCGTGAGCTGACGGCCGAGGGCCTGCTGGTGCGCATGCAGGGCGTCGGCACCTTTGTCGCCGAGCCCAAGAGCCAGTCGGCGCTGTTCGAAGTGCACAACATTGCAGACGAGATTGCTGCGCGCGGCCATCGCCACACCTGCAAGGTCATGGTCCTCAAGGAGGAAGCCGCCGGCTCCGAGCGCGCCCTGGCGCTGGACATGCGCGAAGGGCAGCGGGTCTTCCACTCGCTGATCGTGCATTACGAGAACGACATCCCGGTGCAGATCGAGGACCGCTTCGTGAACGCCCAGGTCGCGCCCGACTACCTCCGGCAGGACTTCACCCTGCAGACGCCTTATGCCTACCTATCGCAGGTTGCGCCGCTCACCGAAGGCGAGCATGTGGTCGAGGCGATTCTCGCCGAAGCCGATGAATGCAGGCTGTTGCAGATCGAGGCGGGAGAACCCTGCCTGCTGATTCGCCGCCGTACCTGGTCAGGCCGTCAGCCGGTCACCGCTGCGCGGCTGATCCACCCCGGCTCCCGTCATCGCCTGGAAGGACGCTTTACCAAATGAACCAGACCCGCATTTTGCGCGCCGCCGACTACCCGCGCATGCCATGGAAGAACGGCGCTGGCAGCACTGAAGAAATCGCTCGCGACGCAGGCCAGGAGCTGGACGGTTTCGGCTGGCGGCTGTCGATTGCCGACATCGAAACCTCGGGCGGCTTTTCAGTGTTCGCCGGCTATCAGCGCATCATCACCGTCCTGCAGGGTGCGGGCATGACGCTGGACGTGGATGGCCTCGACAGTCGCCCGCTGCTGCCATCGGACCCGTTTGCATTCAGCGGTGACAGCCAGGTCAATTGCACCTTGCTGGACGGGCCGATTCGCGATTTCAACCTGATCTATGCCCCACACCGTTACACTGCACGCCTGCACTGGATAGACGTGCGTCACCCGCAACGCCTGTTCAGTTCAGCCAGCACCCTCGTGCTGTTCAGCATGGCCGAGCAAGTGGCGATCAGCGTCGACAGCCAGCCTTGGGAAATCCTCGGCAAACACGATTGTGCTCAGGTCGACAACGCTGGCGGTCTGCTGGAAGTCGAACTGCAATCACCTGGCGCCAGCCGTTGCTGCCTGATCGAGCTTACTGCCACAGGCCAGTAAGCGCATCGCTGCCACCTGATATCAACAGCTTTTCGTTCAAGGACGACCATGACTCAAGTTCCGAACCGGGAAACGCCCAGAGGCATTGCCATCCTCGCCGGCTTCCTCGCCTCCGAATCAGCCGGCGGCATCGTGTTGATGGGCGCTGCACTGGCGGCATTGATTGTTGCCAACTCGCCTCTTTCTGCCGGTTATTTCTCGATCCTGCACAGCGTCTGGCTGGGCCTCTCGGTCGAGCTGTGGATCAACGACGGGCTGATGGCGATCTTCTTCCTGATGGTCGGCCTGGAGATCAAACGTGAAGTCCTCGCCGGTGGTCTGGCGACCTGGGGGCAACGTGCCCTGCCCGGCTTTGCAGCCGCGGGCGGCATGCTCGTGCCTGCGCTGATCTACATCGCGATCAATTGGGGCAATCCGCAGACCCTGAGCGGCTGGGCGATCCCGGCGGCCACCGACATCGCCTTCGCCCTCGGTGTGCTGTCGCTGCTCGGCAATCGGGTGCCGACCTCGCTGACGGTCTTTCTGGCCGCACTGGCGATCCTTGACGATCTGGGTGCCGTGACGATCATCGCCTTCTTCTACAGCTCCGGTCTGAACCTGCCGATGCTGGCCGCTGCCTTTGTGACACTGGCGGTGCTGATCGTCATGAACCGTTTGAACGTGCGCCGCTTACTGCCCTATCTGCTGCTCGGCGCGCTGCTGTGGTTTTTCGTCCTGCAGTCGGGTGTGCACGCCACGCTGGCCGGTGTCGCGCTGGCGCTGTGCATACCAATGGGCAAGCCCGAGGAGGAAGCCCGCTCGCCACTGCTGTTCCTCGAAGAAAAGATGCACTCCTGGGTGGCCTTCGCCGTGGTGCCGATCTTTGGTTTTGCCAATGCCGGCGTTTCGCTGTCCGGCATTACCCTGGGCAATCTGGTCGATCCTGTGCCGCTGGGCGTTGCCCTGGGCCTGTTCGTGGGCAAGCAGATCGGCGTGTTTCTCGCCGCTGTACTGGCCATACGGGCCGGGCTGGCGGTATTGCCGGAGGGCAGCAACTGGGCGCAACTGTATGGTGTGGCGATTCTGTGCGGCATCGGTTTCACCATGAGCCTGTTCATCGGCAACCTGGCGTTCCCCGGCTCGCAACACCTGATCGACGAGGTAAAAGTCGGCGTACTGATCGGCTCGGGGCTGGCCGCGATTGCCGGAATTGTGCTGCTGCGCAGCCGTTTCAGCCGGTCCTGAAAAAATATTTTCAAATCACTGCATCCAGATGGGTTTCTCGCGGGTAGTACATTCAGCAGCCACTTCGAGTTGCTGAGCGCGGTCAAACCTTCTGGAGATTTCTGCATGAACGCAAAACGCTTGCTCTGCCTTGCTGGTACTACTCTGGCCTTCACTTGCCTGTCGTCCGTGGCCATGGCTCAGACCGACCTCCCCGAAAGCGTCCGAGTGCCGGCCGGCAACAAGGTCAGCCTGCAAACCACCGGGGTGGGCGAGATCACCTACGAGTGCCGCGCCAAGGCCAACATGCCGAGCGAAATGGAGTGGGCGTTCGTCGGCCCCAAAGCGGTGCTCAACGACAAGAGCGGCAAGCAGGTCGGCACCTACTACGGCCCGCCTGCCACCTGGGAAGCCAAAGACGGTTCCAAAATAACCGGCACCCAGGTTGCCGTGGCCCCTTCGAGCACTGGCAACCTGCCGTACCAACTGGTCAAGGCCAACCCGGCCGAAGGCAAGGGCGCAATGACCGGCGTAACCTACATTCAGCGTGTGGCCCTGAAAGGCGGCGTTGCCCCGGCCAAAGCCTGCGCAGAGAGCAACAAGGGTGCGAAGGAAGTGGTCAAGTATCAGGCCGACTACCTGTTCTGGACCGCAAGCTGATAGCCATCACTAACCGGGTGACCGCGCGCCAGTGAGCTATGCTGCTGCGCGGGAGCCTCGTGATGTCAACGAGGCAGTAGTCTTCCATTGATGGCGGATCATTTTGTCCTCGCACGAATCTCTCTTTGATTACGAAGCCACGTTGCAGGCCTGCGCTCGCGGTGAAAAGCAGGCCTTGCAGCGTCTCTATCAACAGGAAAGCGCCCGACTGCTCGGCGTCGCTCAGCGATTGGTGCATGATCGCGCGCTGGCCGAAGACATCGTGCATGACGCGTTCCTGAAAATCTGGTCCCACGCGGCGAGCTTCGATGCCTCACGCGGTTCGGCACGTGGCTGGGTATTCAGCGTGACCCGCCACCTGGCGCTCAACACGTTGCGCAATACGGCTCGCGAGGTGCGTGTCGAAGACGACGGCAGTGAAGATCATCATCAACAGGCGACACTGGAAGGCTGGCAGGAAATCGGCGATGCCTTCGATTGGCGGGTCAATCCAGGACGGATTACTTCATGCATGGAGCAACTGGAACCAGTAAGACGCAACTGTATTTTTCACGCTTACGTAGACGGTTATTCGCATCAGGAAATCGCGCAGAAAATTGGCGCGCCATTGGGTACGGTCAAAGCCTGGATCAAGCGCAGCCTGACGGCTTTGCGGGAGTGCATGGGATGACCCGGCCTTTAGACGACAACATTCACGAGCTGGCTGGCGAGTATGTACTCGGCACCCTCTCGGGGCAAAAGCGGCTCGACGTACAGCGTCGCCTGGCGCGCGAGCCCGATCTGCAGGCCGCCGTCGATGCGTGGGAGCAGCGGCTGCTGCCCCTGACCGAACTGGCCGAACCGGTGACGCCCTCTCCTGGCCTGTGGGATCGCATCGAACGTAGCCTGCTGGACATGACCACGCCTGCCAGCACGCCGCAAAGACCGCGCGTTCGCTGGTGGGACAGCCTGTCGATCTGGCGCGGTCTCGCCGGGGCAGGCCTGGCTGCCTCGCTGGTGCTGGGCATGACGCTGCTGACCCGCGCACCGGCGCAACCGTCTTATCTGGTGGTTCTCGTAGGACCGCAGGACAAGGCTCCCGGCTGGGTGGTGCAGGCCAGTAACTCGCAGGAGATACAGCTTATCCCGCTGGGTGTGTTCGAGGTGCCGAACGACAAGGCGCTGGAGTTCTGGACCAAGGGTGACGACTGGCAAGGCCCGGTTTCGCTTGGCCTGGTCAAACCGGGAGAGAGCCTGCATGTGCCGCTGGATAAACTGCCGCCGCTGCAACCCAACCAGTTGTTCGAGCTGACACTGGAAAAATCCACCGGCTCGCCAATCGGCAAACCCACCGGGCCGATTCAGTTCATCGGCCGGGCGGTGAAGGTGATCTGACGCGCAGCAGCCTACTTGCGGCTGCAGTCGTCCTGCTGCAGCAGGTTGGCCTGGGTCAGGTTGCAGTCTGCCGGTACGCTGCGCGTCAGCCAGACATTGCCGCCGATGGTCGAACCCTTACCGATGGTGATACGGCCCAGAATCGTCGCGCCAGCGTAGATCACCACGTCGTCTTCAACGATTGGATGACGTGCATGGCCTTTCTGCAACTGGCCGTCCTCGTCCGCCGGGAAGCGCTTGGCGCCCAGGGTCACGGCCTGATAGATCCGCACCCGCTCGCCGATGATCGCGGTTTCGCCAATCACCACGCCTGTTCCGTGATCGATAAAAAAGCTCGGGCCGATCTGCGCGCCCGGATGAATATCGATACCGGTCGCAGAATGGGCGATCTCCGAGCTGATACGCGCCAGCAACGGCAAACCGGCGCGATACAGGTAATGCGCCAGCCGATGGTGGATCACCGCCAGAATGCCGGGATAGCACAGCAGCACTTCATCGACACTGCGCGCCGCAGGGTCGCCGTGATAGGCGGCCAGCACGTCGGTGTCCAGCAACAGACGAATACCCGGCAGTGCCATGGCGAAACCCTGAATCAGCTCGAGCGCTCGCGCGTCGATGCTCTTGAGGTCAGCGCCCTGCTGATGGGCGACATAGCGCAATTCAAGCCGGGCCTGGGCCAGCAAAGCGTTGAGCGCCACATCCAGCGTATGGCCGACATAGAAGTCCTCGCTTTCCTCGCGCAGGTCCACCGGGCCGAGGCGCATCGGGAACAGTGCGCCGCTCAAGGCCTCTAGAATCTCGCCCATGGCCGCACGCGAAGGCAGTTCACGTCCACCGTGCTCACCGCTCACTCGCCTGTTGCGAGCCCGCCAGTCTTCACGCGCGCTGCGCAACTGGCTGACGATCCGCTGCAACTGCCAGTGGCTGGAGCGGCCATCGGCGGACGCTTCTGGAATATCGCTCACGCTTGACTCTCCTTGATGTGAAGGGTGGCGGCCGACAGTGCTGGCCGCTGCTATGGCCACTCTACGGCAAACATTCAGACGAAAAAAATAACAATTTCTGTCGGAATACGCGAAGAGAGCCGGGCGCACAGATAAGTTGCCGTGCGAGAAACGTCTGCCTATAGTCCGGTGACTCTTCACACGGCTTATCGACCACCATGATCAAAAATCAGCTTGCCCGCTTCAATCGCCTGGACCTGATCAGCGCGCCAACGGCGCTGGAAAAGCTCGAGCGCCTGTCGATCTGGGCAGATCGTGATATCTACATCAAGCGGGATGACACCACAACGCTGGCGCTGGGCGGCAATAAAGTGCGCAAACTCGAGTACCTGGCCGCCGATGCGCTGGCCCAGGGTGCCGACACACTGATCACCGCCGGTGCCATTCAGTCCAACCATGTCCGCCAGACCGCTGCATTGGCCGCGCGCCTGGGCCTTGGCTGTGTGGCGCTGCTGGAAAACCCTATCGGCACCGAAGACCCCAGTTACCTGAAAAACGGCAATCGCCTGCTGCTGGAGCTGTTCGATGCTAAGGTAGAGCTGGTGGAAAACCTCGACAACGCCGACGAGCAACTCCAGGCCTTGGCTGCGCGCCTGAGTTCCAGCGGCAAAAAGCCTTATCTGGTCCCCATCGGTGGCTCAAGCCCGGTGGGTGCGCTGGGCTATGTGCGCGCCGGGCTGGAACTGGCCGAGCAGATCAAGCAGACCGGTATCGATTTTGCGGCCGTCGTTCTGGCCTCCGGCAGTGCCGGCACGCACAGCGGTCTGGCGTTGGCACTGGCTCACGAACTGCCGCAATTGCCGGTCATCGGCGTGACCGTATCGCGCAGTGAAGAAGCACAGCTGCCCAAGGTGCAGGGCCTGGCCGAGCGCACCGCAGAGTTGCTCGGCGTTGCGCTGCCTGACCACTTCAAGGTCGAACTGTGGGATGAGTATTTCGCCCCACGGTACGGCGAACCGAACGCCGGCACGCTGTCAGCGATCAAGCTGGTGGCCAGCCACGAAGGGCTGTTGCTCGACCCAGTCTATACCGGCAAGGCCATGTCCGGTCTGCTCGATGGCATCGGCCGTCAACGCTTCAACGACGGCCCGCTGATCTTCCTGCACACCGGCGGTGCGCCGGCACTGTTTGCATATCCGGATGCATTTGACCAGTGACGTTTCAGCCGACGGGTCCTTTATGCTTTCGTGGAGGAAAAATAACTTTTTTTGTTATTTTTCCTCATAAGCAGATGGCTATATAGTCGCGCCCGGCAGACCACAACGCTTAACCTCACACCTGACGTAACTGCCTGAAAAAAAGCTGAATAATCAGCACGAAGTTGCTTGAGTCGGGTCAGAAAATGGCCAGACACTTTCATACCAACAAGGGGCTCGCATGAACATTTCCGCTATTCGTCGTACGTTTCTTTTCTCGGCAATGGGCTTGATGCTCAGTGCCGGTATCGCCGGGCAAGCCATGGCTGGCGAGCAACTGCAGAAAATCAAGGAAAGCGGTACGCTCAATGTCGGCCTGGAAGGCACTTACCCACCGTTCAGCTTTGTGGATGAGAGCGGCAAGCTCACCGGCTTCGAAGTCGAGTTTTCCGAAGCGCTGGCCAAGGAGCTGGGGGTGAAGGCCAAGATCCAGCCTTCGAAGTGGGACGGCATCCTGGCCGCTCTGGACTCCAAGCGTCTGGACGTGGTGATCAACCAGGTGACCATCTCCGACGAGCGCAAGAAGAAGTACGACTTCTCTGAACCCTACACCGTCTCCGGTATTCAGGCGCTGGTTCTGAAGAAGAACGAAGACGCGATCAAGACGGCCAAAGACCTGACCGGCAAGAAGGTTGGCGTGGGCCTGGGCACCAACTACGAGGAATGGCTCAAGGCGAACGTTCCGGGCGCGATCGTCAAAACCTATGACGATGACCCGAGCAAGATCCAGGACCTGAGCGTAGGTCGTATCGATGCGATCCTCGTTGACCGCCTGGCCGCTCTGGAAATGGCTGCCAAGACGAAAAACAAACTCGTCCCTGCAGGCGACGCATTCTCCCGCCAGGAGTCGGGCATTGCCCTGCGTAAAGGCGAGCCTGAATTGCTGGCGGCCATCGACAAGGCAATCGATAAAATGCGTGCCGACGGTACGCTGAAGAAATTGTCGGAAAAGTACTTCAACGCTGATGTCACCAAATGATTGAAGAGAGCCTTCAGCTCGCGCTGGACTCCGCGCCCTTCCTGCTCAAGGGCGCGTACTACACCGTCTTCCTCAGTATTGGCGGGATGTTTTTCGGTTTGCTGCTGGGCTTCGGCCTGGCATTGATGCGCCTCTCGCGCATCAAACCGGTGAACTGGATAGCACGCATCTACGTGTCGTTCTTTCGCGGCACGCCCTTGCTGGTGCAGCTGTTCGTGATCTATTACGGCCTGCCGGAGCTGGGTATCCAGCTCGAACCGCTGAGCGCTGCGCTGATCGGTTTTTCCCTGAACATGGCCGCCTATGCCTGCGAAATCCTGCGCGCGGCCATCAGTTCCGTGGAGCGCGGCCAGTGGGAGGCGGCGGCCAGCATCGGCATGACCCGCTGGCAGACCATGCGTCGGGCGATCCTCCCGCAGGCAGCGCGCACCGCATTGCCGCCACTGGGTAACAGCTTCATCTCGCTGGTCAAGGATACGGCGCTGGCGGCTACCATTCAGGTGCCGGAGCTGTTCCGCCAGGCGCAGTTGATCACCGCACGCACCTTCGAAATTTTCACCATGTACCTGGCCGCTGCACTGATCTACTGGATCCTTGCCACGGCGCTCTCGCACCTGCAAAACAAGCTGGAAGCCAGGGTCAACCGGCACGATCTGGAGACCTGACACATGATAGTGGTTGAAAAACTCACCAAGGCATTCAAGGGCAATGAGGTGCTCAAGGGCATCGATCTGCGTATCGAAGCCGGGGAAGTCGTGGCCATCATCGGGCCCAGTGGCTCGGGCAAGACCACCCTGCTGCGCTGCCTGAATCTGCTTGAAACGCCTGACAGCGGCAGGATCAGGGTCGGTGACATCGAGATCGATGGCACCCGCTCCATGAACCAGCAACAGGGGTTGATCCGCCAGTTGCGTCAGCAGGTCGGGTTCGTGTTTCAGAACTTCAATCTGTTTCCGCATCGCACCGCACTGGAAAATGTCATCGAAGGCCCGGTGGTGGTCAAGAAGGTTGCCCGGGAAGCCGCCGAGGCGCTGGGCAGAAAGCTGCTCGCCAAGGTCGGCCTGAGTGGCAAGGAAGACGCTTACCCGCGACGCCTTTCCGGCGGGCAGCAACAGCGTGTGGCGATTGCACGGGCGCTGGCGATGGAGCCACAGGTGATCCTGTTCGACGAGCCGACCTCGGCGCTGGATCCGGAGCTGGTCGGCGAGGTGCTGACGACCATCCGGGCTCTGGCTGAAGAGAACCGCACCATGGTCATTGTCACTCACGAGATGAGCTTTGCCCGGGACGTTGCCAATCGGGTGATCTTCATCGACAAGGGCGTGATCGTGGAGCAAGGCGAAGCCAAGGCGCTGTTCGCCAACCCGAAGGAAGAACGTACCAGACATTTTCTTGAGCGCACTCGCTCCTGATCAGGCCGTTCAGCGTCAATCATGAGCAGCGCCCGTTCAGCGGCGCTGTTTTTTTCTTACATTTCAGGAGAGATTAATCGTTTCAGGGACGATTAATCGTTCCATATCCTTGCTGAATTCCTGCGTAATTCCTCGAAAAATCATCGAAATAATAAACTTGGCCTACATCTGCCGCGCTGCCTGATAGGTAGCCGAATGCCTCCGCCACGCGCCCGTCCCATCAGACATTTCCTTCGCTGCGCTTGCCTGTCGGTTATGGCCCATTGCAATGGGCAATTTGGAGTAGGACAGTTGTTTAGTGGAGGGTCAACGGTTACAAACATTCAGCGTAGGAAGCATCTGGTTTTCAAGTAAACAATCATTAAACGCAAACCGCATGTTGACAAGTGATCGCAAAGCCCATTAGCTCACCTACATCAATCAATTAGTGAAGCACCAAAAATTTCAAGTGCGCATTTCATACCATTTGTAATGTTTGCCATAACTTGGATATTTAAGGTACTTATCCCGCTGCCTGAACTGCACATTTTATTACGTCTACATGACAACTTATGACGATCCTTTACGTGAACTATTGATTCTCAGGAGCACACGAACATGAGTCAAACCACTTGCAAAGCCAGCCCCATGAGCTTGCCAACCCCTTCTGTACCGCTGTCCAGCCGCCACGGCATAGGCGTGAGAAGCGCCTCTCAACTTGCCGTTCATGTCGCCCCCTACGAGCGCATGGAAGAGGGCGACCTGATCGAACTGTTTTGGGACGGCTGTTACGTCGCGTCAACAATTTTGAAGGCATCCGACGTAGGCAACACCGTTGTCTTACGTGTGCCGGAGAGCTTTCTGCAGAATGGCAAGGCAAGAACCTACTACCGGGTCATGAAGATAGGCGGCATGCCCGTGACCTCGCCCTGCCGCAAGCTGTGGGTCAAGCTGGACGCACCGGGCGGGCAACTGGTCAGCGCCAGCACCGAAGAAAACCAGGGCCTGGCGCCGCTCCATGTGGTGCCGTCGGTTATACAACACGGTCTCTCGCGCAGGCACCTGGAAGGAGGTTTGCCGATGACCATCGAACCTTATCTGAACATGGCTGTTCACGACGAAATCACCGTGCGCTGGGGCGACTTGCGCATGGACCTGCCGCCGCTTACTGCAGACGATGTGGGTGAGCCGGTCGACCTGGTCGTACCGCCTGCGCTGATACGCGAAGGCGGCGACGAACAACAACTGGAAGTGAGTTACTGCGTGATTGACCGGGTAGGCAACAACTCGCTCTGGGCACCGCCCAGAATATTAAGAATCCAGACGACGGTATTGAATGATCAGTGACAGAAAGTTGAACAACCCGCAGTACTCAACCCTATCGCTTAATAGCTCGTGCCCTGTGAATAACCTGAAAGACAAAGTGTTATTCACCCAGCCTCAATGAGGCTATTAAACAGTGGTCGGGAGTGCCAGAAAGTGCAACATCATTCAAACGTGTGCACCGGTCTTATTCCTACCGGGTTGTGCAGGAGATCTGACGTCTCGCGTTGTATAGAGTGAGAACATTAACCAGCATTGGCGACCGACCATAACTGTCTATGCTTATTCCAAAAATCAAGTTTTAAAAAATTTTATACAAGCTTAGGGTATATGAACCGGACCACCGGACATCGTGATGTTTTCCAGCCGCACCTGATGCGGCCTACTGCTACGAGGTTCCGATGGTCCCTTTCACAACTACCCCTGTGGATAAAGCCAGGGTCGTATCGATTGACGGTGAGCGACGCGAGTCTGATCCGGCGACACTGTCGACCCACCGTGTCGAGGCCCCACAAGAGCCTGACACCGCCCCCCGCCTGCTAACGGCTGTCGTGTTGCAAAACGACACGCAAGCCATTGCGGCCGCCCACGATCTGGCAACGGCGGCACGGCTCAACGCCGCCGGTCGCGACAGGCAACGCGCCTTGCCGTGGGCTGAAATCGAACAGTTCACCCGCAGCGGACTGGGCAGTATTTCCATCCCGCGCGCGTACGGCGGCCCGCAAGTGTCGTTCGTCACGGTAGCCGAAGTCTTCAGGATCATTTCCGCTGCCGACCCGGCACTGGGACAAATTCCGCAGAACCAGTTCGGCATTCTGCACCTGCTGCAGAGCAGTGCCACCGAGCAGCAGAAGAAAACGTTGTTCCGCAGCGTGCTGGATGGCTGGCGCATCGGCAACGCCGGACCCGAGCGTGGCACCAAAAACACACTGGAACTCAAGGCTCGGATCACCGCCCATGGCGACCGCCTGACCATCACCGGGCAGAAGTTCTACTCCACCGGCGCGTTGTTCGCGCATTGGGTCGCTGTCAAGGCGCTGGATGATCAGGGCCGGCAGATCATGGCCTTCGTCAAACGTGGCACACCGGGCCTGCGCATCGTTGATGACTGGTCGGGCTTTGGCCAGCGCACCACCGCCAGCGGCACGGTACTGCTCGACAACGTGCCGGTGGACGCCGCGCTGGTGGTCGATAACTGGCGCCTGTCACTGACGCCGAACATTCAGGGCGCGGTTTCGCAACTGATCCAGGCCGCGATCGACGCAGGCATTGCACGCGGCGCCATTGACGATGCGATTGCCTTTGTCCGCGAGAAATCCCGTCCGTGGATCGATGCCAACGTCGAGCGCGCCAGCGATGACCTTTACGTGATCGCCGACATCGGTAAGTTGAAACTCGAACTGCACGCGGCAGAAGCGCTGTTGCGCAAGGCGGGCCAGGAGCTCGACGAAATCAGCGCTGCGCCTATCGATGAGCACTCGGCAGCACGCGCCTCCATCGCGGTCGCGCGGGCCAAGGTACTGACCACCGAAATCTCGCTGCTGGCCAGCGAGAAGCTGTTCGAACTGGCCGGTAGCCGCGCGACGTTGGCCGAGTTCAATCTCGACCGCCACTGGCGCAACGCGCGCGTCCACACCCTGCATGACCCGGTGCGCTGGAAATACCACGCGGTCGGCACCTGGCATTTGAACGGCACCCTGCCTGCTCGCCATTCCTGGATCTGAACCAGACCACTGGAGAACGCCCCTTCATGAGTTCCAATCCAAAAGCGCGCGAAAACGCAGCGCTGATCACCCATGACGCTCAGGCCCTGCAAACAGCCCGCGAGCTGGCCCTGCACTTCAAGACCGACAGCGCGCACCGCGACCGCGAGCGCCGTTTGCCGCATGCCGAACTCGACCTGTTCAGCCAGTCCGGCCTGTGGGGCATCAGTGTTCCGCAAGCCTTCGGCGGCGCGGGCGTTTCCAATGTCACGCTGGCCAAGGTGATCCAGCTGATTTCCGCAGCTGATGGCTCGCTGGGCCAGATTCCACAAAACCATTTTTACGCCCTGGAAGTGCTGCGTGTGAACGGCAGTCCGCAACAACAGGAGCGCTTGTACGCCGAGGCACTCGCGGGCGTTCGGTTCGGCAATGCACTGGCCGAACTGGGGACCAGAACCGCACATGACCGCACCACTCGCCTGAGCCGCGACGGGGACGGCTATCGCATCAACGGCCGCAAGTTCTACGCCACCGGCGCGCTGTATGCGCAACGTATTCCCACCTCGGTCATTGACGACGAGGGTATGCAGCAACTGGTGTTCGTGCCGCACGACAGCGAGGGGCTGAGCGTCATCGACGATTGGAGCGGTTTCGGGCAGCGCACGACGGGCAGCGGCTCGGTGGTGTTCGACAATGTGTATGTCAGCGCCAGCGATGTCGTGCCGTTCCAGAGCGCTTTCCAGCGCCCCACCACGGTCGGGCCGCTGGCGCAGATTCTCCATGCAGCCATCGACACCGGCATCGCCCGCGCCGCATTCGAGGACGCGCTGACCTTCGTTCGTACCCGCACCCGGCCATGGATCGACTCGGGTATCGAAAAGGCCGTGGATGACCCGTTGACGCTGCACAGCTTCGGCAAGCTGGGTATTCGCCTGCATGCCGCCGAAGCACTGCTCGAGCGCGCCGGTGAGTTTCTGGATGTCGCTCAGGCCGACAGCAATGCCGAGACCGTCGCCGCCGCCTCGATAGCCGTGGCAGAAGCGCGCGCGATCAGCACGGAGATTTCCCTGGCAGCCGGCAGCACGCTGTTTGAACTGGCGGGCAGTCAAGCGACGCTGGCTGAACACGGCCTGGATCGCCACTGGCGCAATGCGCGCGTTCATACGCTGCACGACCCGGTACGCTGGAAGTTTCATGCCATCGGCAATTACTACCTCAACGACACTCATCCTCCCCTGCGGGGGACGATCTGATGGCGCGTAAAAAGATCCTCCTCAATGCGTTCAACATGAACTGCATCGGCCACATCAACCATGGTCTGTGGACCCATCCACGCGACACATCGACGCAATTCAACAGCCTGGAATACTGGACTGAGCTGGCGAAGCTGCTGGAGCGCGGGCTGTTCGACGGCCTGTTCATCGCCGACATCGTGGGCGTGTATGACGTCTATCAGAACTCGGTGGACGTCACCCTCAAGGAGGCGATCCAGTTGCCGGTCAACGACCCGCTGCTGCTGGTCTCGGCCATGGCCGGGGTCACCAGACACCTGGGCTTCGGCCTGACCGCCAACCTGACCTACGACGCGCCCTATCTGTTCGCCCGGCGCATGTCGACGCTGGATCACCTGAGTCGCGGGCGGGTGGGCTGGAACATCGTCACCGGCTACCTCGACAGCGCAGCACGAGCCATGGGCCTGAGCGAACAGAACGAACATGACCGCCGCTACGATCAGGCCGACGAGTACCTGGAGGTGCTGTACAAGCTCTGGGAAGGCAGTTGGGAAGACGATGCCGTGATCAACGACCGCGAGCAGCGCGTTTATGCCCAGCCGGGCAAGGTCCATAAAGTCCGGCACAAGGGCGAGTTCTATCAGGTCGAGGGGTATCACCTCTGCGAACCGTCGCCGCAACGCACGCCGGTACTGTTTCAGGCTGGCAGCTCGGAGCGCGGTCTGCAGTTTGCCGGACAGAACGCCGAGTGCGTGTTCATCAGCGGGCAGAACAAGGCAGCGACCCGCGAGCAGGTCGACAAGGTGCGCGCCAGTGCCGTGCAGGCCGGGCGCAACCCGGACGACATCAAGGTGTTCATGGGCCTGAACGTGATTGTCGCGGCCACCGAAGCACTGGCTCGGGAGAAACACGCCGAATACCGCCGCCATGCCAGCGCCGAAGCCGGCGTGGCGCACTTCGCAGCGTCTACGGGCATCGATTTTTCTCAGTACGAACTGGACGAACCCATTCAGTACGTGAAAAACAACGCCATTCAATCGGCGACCAGAAACCTGAAAAACAACGACTGGACGCGCCAGAAACTGCTCGACCAGCACGCCCTGGGCGGCCGCTACATCACCTTGATCGGCTCGCCCGAACAGGTCGCCGACGAACTGGAGTCGTGGATCGAGGAAACCGGCCTGGACGGCTTCAACCTGACGCGCATCGTCACGCCTGAGAGTTACGCGGACTTCATCGACCTGGTGATTCCCGAGCTGCAACGCCGCGGGTCATACAAGACCGCTTACGAAGACGGCACCTTGCGCAAAAAGCTGTTCCCGGAGGGTACGAATCGTTTGCCGGAGCGGCATGCGGGGGCTGCTTTCAGAGCCTGACGCTCAGGCACCGCAGAATCAAGAGCGGACGCAGAGCGTCCAGAACGGCATTACCACGCAGAGCGTGGGAACGAGAATCAAAGGACCGCATCATGAGCAAAACCCTCGCTGCACTGGCCCTCGGCCTGTTGACCCTGACCGCTTACGCCGACGATAACCCCCTGAAAGTCGGCACCACGGCAGCCTTCGCCATACCACTGGAAGCCGCTGTCGAAGAAGCCGGCAAGCAGGGCCTGAAGGTCGAGCTGATCGAGTTCACCGACTGGATCGCGCCCAATGTCAGCCTCGCTGCTGGCGATATCGACGTGAACTACTTTCAGCACATCCCGTTCCTGACCAATGCCAACGAAGCCGCCGGTTTCGGTCTGGTGCCTTACGCGCCAGGCATCATCAACAACGTCGGGCTGTACTCGAAAAAGTACAAAAGCTTCGACGAGCTTCCGAGCGGAGCCACTGTGGCCATCGCCAATGACCCGATCAACAGCGGACGCGGCCTGCAACTGCTGGCCAAGGCCGGGCTGATCACCCTCAAGGAAGGTGTGGGCTACAAGGCCACCGAGGAAGACATCACGGCCAACCCGAAAAAACTCAAGCTCATTCAGGTCGAAGCCGTGCAATTGGTGCGGGCCTACGACGATGCCGATCTGGTACAGGGCTACCCCGCTTACATCCGTCTGGCCAAGACCTTTCCCGCCGACTCGGCGATCCTGTTCGACGGCCTGGACCACCCGGAATACGTGATTCAGTTCGTGATCAAGCCTGATCACAAGGATGACCTGCGCCTGGCGAAATTCGTCGATATCTACCAGCATTCGCCGGTCGTCCGCGCCTCACTGGACAAGGTCAACGGCAAGCTTTACCAGGCCGGGTGGAAAGAATGACCGCAACCGCGCAACGCCAACTGCCACTCGACACATCGGGCGCAGGCCAACGGGCGCAACAGGCCGAGTTGCACCCGGAGCTGAATCGCGCTCATGTGCGCTTCATCAACCTGGGCAAGACCTATCACGGCAAGCAAGGCCCGGTGGAGGCGTTGGGCAATATCGATCTGGCCGTACAGCGCGGCGAGATCTTCGGCATCATCGGCCGCAGCGGCGCAGGCAAATCCTCGTTGATCCGCACCATCAACCGCCTGGAACAACCCAGCAGCGGTCGCGTGTTGATCGATCAGGTGGACATCGGCGAGTTCGACGAAGACAAGCTGGTAGAGCTGCGCCGACGCATCGGCATGATCTTCCAGCATTTCAACCTGATGTCGGCCAAGACCGTCTGGCAGAACGTCGAACTGCCGCTCAAGGTCGCCGGCGTGCCCAAGGAGCAACGCGCGCGCAAGGTCGCACAGTTGCTGGAACTGGTGGGTTTGCAGGACAAGCACAAGGCCTATCCCGCGCAGCTGTCCGGCGGGCAGAAACAGCGTGTCGGCATCGCCCGCGCGCTGGTGCACGATCCGGCGATTCTGCTGTGCGACGAAGCCACTTCGGCGCTGGACCCGGAAACCACTCAGTCGATCCTCGGCCTGCTGCGCGAGATCAACCAGCGCCTGGGCCTGACCATCGTGCTGATCACCCATGAAATGGCGGTTATCCGAGATGTCTGCCACCGCGTCGTGGTGCTGGAACAGGGGCGAATCGTCGAGCAGGGGCCGGTATGGCAAGTGTTTGGCGACCCGCAGCACGACGTCAGCAAAACCTTGCTGGCGCCGCTGCAAACCGGGCTGCCGAACGAATGGGCCGAACGCCTGAGCGATCAGCCGCAACGACCCGATGCGGCGCTGCTGCTGGACGTGCATTTTACCGGTGTCAGTGACGAAGGGCCGGACCTGGCCGCGCTGTTCGCCGCGCTGGGCGGCCGTGTGCAATTGCTGCAGGGCGGGGTCGAGCGGATTCAGGAGCGGGCCATCGGGCATCTCATTTTGTCGGTTGCCGGCTCGCCCTACAGTCGGGACGAGCTGCTGGTACGCGCTCGCACACTGGCGCCACGCGTGGAGGTATTGGGTTATGTGGGTTGATCGCTTGCTGCAAGGCACCCTCGACACGTTTCTGATGGTCGGTGTGTCGTCATTGATCGCACTGCTGCTGGGCATCCCGCTGGCAGTGATTCTGGTGACCAGTTCCAAAGGCGGCATCTACGAAGCAGCGGGGATCAACCGGGTGCTGGGCGGCTTCGTGAACCTGTTTCGCTCGATTCCGTTTCTGATCCTGATGGTCGCGCTGATTCCGTTCACCCGGATGATCGTCGGCACCACCTATGGCGTATGGGCAGCCGTCGTACCGCTGACCATTGCCGCCACGCCGTTCTTTGCGCGGATTGCCGAAGTGAGCCTGCGCGAGGTCGATCACGGCCTGGTCGAGGCCGCGCAAGCGATGGGCTGTCGTCGCTGGCACATCATCTGGCATGTGCTGCTGCCGGAAGCGCGCCCCGGTATCGTCGGCGGCTTCACCATCACCTTGGTGACCATGATCAACTCATCGGCCATGGCCGGTGCTATCGGAGCAGGCGGGTTGGGCGATATTGCCTATCGCTATGGCTATCAGCGCTTCGACACACAGGTGATGTTGACGGTGATCGTCTTGCTGGTAGCGGTCGTAGCGCTGGTGCAACTGGGCGGCGACCGATTGGCACGCAGCTTCGACAGGCGCTGAGCAGCCGCAACGCTGCGAGGGTATATTGGCGGTCTTCCCTTACCGGACCGCCCTTGATGAAACTCGATCCACAGACTCTTGCGCAGATCACTTCCGCGACCCTCGGCAATTACAACAGCGTGGCCGACGATTTCCGCGAAGGCACCCGCGACCACGACGTCAGCCAGAATATCGACGCCCTGCTGCGACATATCGAAGGACCGGCACCGTGGCAGATTCTCGACTTCGGCTGCGGGCCGGGCCGCGACCTGAAAACGTTTACCGCGATGGGCCATGTGGCGGTCGGGCTCGACGGCTCCGAGCGTTTTGCCGAGATGGCCCGCGCCGAGACCGGTTGCGAAGTGCTGCAGCAAAACTTCCTCGAACTCGACCTGCCGCAAGGCCGCTTCGATGGCGTCTTTGCCAACGCAGTGCTGTTCCACATCCCCAAACAGGAGCTGCCACGCGTCCTGCGCCAACTGCATGCCACGCTCAAACCGGGCGGCGTGCTGTTCAGCTCCAACCCGCGTGGTGAGAATCAGGAAGGCTGGAACGGCGAGCGTTACGGCGCATACCACGACCTGGAATCATGGCGTGAATTGCTGACTGAAGCCGGCTTTGTCGAACTGGAGCACTACTATCGTCCCGCAGGATTGCCGAGAGACCAGCAGCCGTGGCTGGCGAGCGTCTGGCGGCGCTAGAGCGTCGAGAAATGCATCCCCACGCAGAGCGTGGGGATGATCATCAAAAGCGGAGCGTTGGAACGATCATCAATGCGCAGGCTGCGCGTTTTCATCCTCGTTCTTGTCTTCGGCTTCCTGACGCTGTTCGTCGGTCGGCTCCTTGATGCGGTACCAGGCCACGTATAGCGCTGGCAGGAACAGCAAGGTCAGCAGCGTGGCGATGATGATACCGCCGATCATGGCGTAGGCCATCGGCCCCCAGAACACCTCACGGGCGATTGGAATCATGCCCAGGCTGGCCGCTGCCGCCGTCAACAAAATCGGACGACGGCGATGCTCGGTGGCTTCGACCACGGCATCCCACGGCAGGTAGCCGCTTTTTTCATAGGCATCGATCTGGGTCACCAGAATCACCGAGTTGCGGATGATGATGCCGATCAGCGCCAGCACCCCGAGAATCGCCACGAACCCCAATGGCGTCCCCGTCGGGATAAGCGCCAGCACCACTCCGATAAGCCCCAGAGGCGCGACACTGGCCACCAGGAACATCTTCTGAATGCTGTGCAACTGAATCATCAGGAACGTCGCCATGAGGAACAGCATCAGCGGCGCAACGCTGGCAATCGGCCCCTGCGCCTTGCTGCTTTCTTCGACCGTACCGCCGGTTGCCACCTTGTAGCCGACCGGCAGACCCGCGGAAAACTTGTCGATTTCCGGTTGCAGCTGCTTGACCAGATCAGTCGGCTGAATCGCGTCGCGGACGGCGCCTTTCACTGTGATGGTCGGCTTGCGGTCGCGGCGCCACACCAATGGCTGCTCCAGCTCGTAACCGACAGTAGCGAACGCCAGAAGCGGGATCGACGTACCGGTCGGTGTCACAATTTGCAGGTTCTGCAGGGTTTCCGGTGTGCCGCGCTCGGCATCTTCGGCACGTCCGATCACATTGATCAGGTAGATATCATCGCGCACCTGGGTCACGGTAGAACCGCTGACAACGCTGTTCATCAGCTTGGCGACGTCTTCCGACGACAGGCCCAACTGCCGGGCCTTGTCCTGATTGATGTCGATGCGCAGGACCTTGCCCGGCTCGTTCCAGTCGTAGATCACTTCGCCCACATGCGGGTTGTGATCAAGCAGCGTGGCCAGTTCGATGGCGTGCTGACGCACCTTGTCGATGTTCTCGCCGCTGACGCGATACTGCAACGGACGCCCCACCGGCGGGCCCATTTCCAGTGCCTGCACATACGACCCGATGCCGACGAACTCGTCACGCAGGCGTTTTTGCAGACGGGCAGTCAATGCGCCACGTTCTTCCAGGCCTTTGCTGACAATGACCAGCTGGGCGTAGAACGGATTTTCCAGTTGCTGATCGAGTGGCAGGTAGAAACGCAACGCGCCCTGGCCGATGTAGGTGCTCCAGCGCTCGATGTCCGGATCGTCCTTGAGGCTTGCTTCAAACCGATCCACCACCTTGCGCGTCTCGTTGATCGAGGCGTTCTGCGGCAGATTCAGATCAACGAGAATTTCCGGGCGGTCCGAAGACGGGAAGAACTGGTTCTGCACAAACTGCATGGAGAACAGCGACGCGGCGAACAACCCTACCGTGATGGCAATCGCCAGCCAGCGATGACGCATGGCCCAGAGCATGCTGCCGTTGAATGCCCGGCCTATGCGGCCTGGCTCTTCGGATTTCGGTTTGATGTTGGCGCTCAGAATGTGCACGCCGATCACCGGCGCAAACAGAACGGCAACCACCCACGACACCAGCATCGCCACGGCAATCACGGCAAACAGCGTGAATGTGTACTCCCCCGCCGAGCTGTTGTTCAGACCGATCGGCACAAAGCCGGCCACGGTCACCAGCGTACCGGTGAGCATCGGGAACGCCGTCGAGGTATAGGCGTACGTCGCGGCCTGCTCCTTGGTTTCACCCATTTCCAGCCGTGTGACCATCATTTCCACGGTAATCATGGCGTCATCCACCAGCAGGCCGAGGGCAATGATCAGCGCGCCGAGGGAAATCCGTTGCATGGTGATGCCGCTGTATTCCATGAACACAAACACCATCGCCAGCACCAGCGGAATCGAACACGCGACCACCAACCCTGCGCGAAACCCGAGGCTGACGAAGCTGACCAGCAGCACGATGATCACCGCCTCGAACAACGCGCTGGTGAAGCCGCCCACGGCCTTGTTCACCACCTCGGCCTGATCCGACACCTTGTGCACGCCAATGCCGACTGGCAGCTCCGCCGTTGTAGCGTCCATACGCTCATGCAGCGCCTTGCCGAACGACTGGATATTGCCGCCCTTCTGCATCGCGATGGCCAGGCCGATCGCCGGTTTGCCATCGAAGCGGAACAGCGGCTTGGGCGGATCGGTGTAGCCACGGGTGATGTCAGCAATGTCGCTCAGACGGTAAAAACGGTCATTGATGCGCAGATTGACTGCAGCCAGATCCTTCTCGGAAGCGAACTGCCCGGAGGTGCGTACCGAAATCCGCTCCGGCCCGGCTTCGATCACCCCGGCAGGTGTCACCGCGTTCTGCGATTGCAGGCTTTGCACCACCTGGCTCTGGTCGATGCCCAACGCAGCGAGTTTGCGTGTCGAGAAATTCAGGTACAGCACTTCGTCCTGCTGACCGATCATCTCGACCTTGCCCAGCCCGGGCACTTCGCGGATGTCGGCGCGGACCTTCTCGACATAGTCACGCAACTGACGCATCGAGAAACCGTCTGCGGTAAACGCGTAGATCGAGCCGTACACATCGCCGAACTCGTCGTTGAACGACGGGCCTTGCAGCCCCTGCGGAAACTGGCCACGGATGTCATCGACTTTCTTGCGCACCTGATACCAGATTTCCGGTATCGCCTTGGCGCTGGTGGTGTCACGCAGGTACACAAAGACCGTGGATTCGCCCGGTCGGGTATAGCTCTTGACGTAGTCCAGCGAGTCCAGCTCTTCGAGCTTCTTCTCGATGCGGTCGGTGACCTGCTCCAGGGTCTCGTCCACCGTCGCGCCCGGCCAGCGGGTCTGGATAATCATGGTCTTGATGGTGAAGGACGGGTCTTCCTCGCGCCCCAGCTTCATGTAGGAAAACACGCCCATCAACAGCGCGACGAACATCAGGTACCAGACAAACGACTGATGCTTGATGGCCCACTCGGATAAATTGAAATTCCCTTTCATCGCGGGCTTTCCTCATCGACTTTGACTTTCTGGCCCGGCTTGAGGCTGTTGACGCCCGCGCTCACCACTTTTTCACCCGCTTTGACGCCATCGTTCAGCACGAAGGAATCGCGGTCACGGCTGGCAATAGTCACCGCTCTGGGGTTCACCGTCTGGCTTTGCGGGTCGACGATCCATATCTGGCGTTTGCCATCGACTTCCTGCAGGGCATTGATCGGCAGACGCATGCGCGGCGTGATGGTCGAGCTGAGCGTCACGCTGATCGCCGTGCCAAGCCGGAACGCCGGTGGTGTTTGCGCCAGCGACAGACGCGCACGGCGAGTACGTGTCGTGCGGTCAGCCTGGGGTTCGATTTCGCGAATGGTGGCGGTGGTGTTCACTTCCGGATTCAGTTGACTGGCGACGGTGAATACCACGTCGGCAGGCAACTGGTCGGCCAGTGTATCGGGCAGGTCGATCACCGCTTCCTTGAT
This sequence comes from Pseudomonas sp. PvP027, assembly GCF_017833005.1. Lineage (NCBI taxonomy): Bacteria > Pseudomonadati > Pseudomonadota > Gammaproteobacteria > Pseudomonadales > Pseudomonadaceae > Pseudomonas > Pseudomonas sp. PvP027. The sequence goes on from NZ_JAFIBK010000001.1 coordinate 2,944,364, forward strand.
GTCCGGCCGCGCCAGGGTCACGACTTCCTGACCGGCTGTCACCACCTGTCCGGCTTCGACCTTCCATTCGGTGACCACGGCGTCGTGATCACTGCGCAGCTCGCTGTAACTCAATTGATCGCGGGCCTGTTGAGCCGCGGCCTTGGCCTGTTCCTGCGACGAGCTGGCGGTCTTCAGATCGGTCAGGGCGATGTCCAGTTGCGCCTGGGCACCGACACCGCGATCGAACAGCTCCTGCTGGCGGCGAGCATTGGCCTGGGCGTTGATGAACTGCGCCTGAACATTGGCCAGGTCGCCCTGCCGGGCACGCACGGCGTTCTGCTGATCGGTCGGGTCGAGGGTTGCGAGCAAATCGCCTTTCTTGACCTCAGCGCCTACGTCAACGTCGCGCCGGGCGATGCGACCCGCGACACGAAAGCCCAGCACACTCTGATAACGCGCCTGGATATTACCGGCGAAACGCCCGAAATCCTGATTCGACTCAGGCTTTGCTTCGACGAAGACGACGGGGCGCACCGGTTCCGGAGGTGTTTCATCCTTGCCACAGCCACTCAATAGAAAACCGCTCAACAGCAGGCCGCCCAGCGGCAGGCATGACATACGCTTCATGGCTGCACCTGTGCGTTCTGTTGTTTGGGCTGTTCGGCAATTTCGACCTGCATGTCCGGGTGTAACAACTGTCCGCCTGCCACCACGACTTTCTCTCCACTCTTGAGCCCGTCGCCAATGATGACTTTGGCGGTCAGGTAACGGGTGACGGTGACCTTGCGCAGATTGACCTTACCCTGCTCGTCCACCACCCACACGGCAGGCTTGCCCAACTGCTCGCCAAGGTCCTTGGTCAGCGCCGCCCATGGCAACTCGACACTGGCGTTGGCCGGTGCACTCAGCGCCACACTGACCACCGAGCCCAGGTCCATGCCTTCAGGCAGCGGGTCCAGAGCGATCTTGATCTGCAAGGTGCCGGTTTGCGCCGACACCGCCGGGGTCACTTCGCGCACCTTGCCGCTGACTTTGATAGTCGGGTTATCGAGCAGCGTGACCTGCACGGCCTGATCGGTCGGTGGCTTGACGAACAGGGACTCGTAAACATTGAACACGGCATCGCGATCGCCGTCGCGCGCCAGATCGAAAATCGGCATGGTGGCCTGCACCACTTGCCCGACCTCAGCCTGACGCGCGGTGATCACACCCGGTGCATCGGCGACCAGCGCGGTATAACCCAGTTGTTCACGGGCATTGGCCAATTGCGCCTGAGCCGCCTTCAACGAGCTTTCGCTGCCGCGCAACGCAGCCTGTGCAGAGTCATATTCGCTGCGACTGGTGTAACCCTTGGGCAGCAGCTTTTGCTGACGGACAAACGCCGCGCGGGACTGGTTCACGCGGGCCTGTTCGGCAGCCACAGAGGCAGCAGCCGAGTCGACATTGATCTGCAGATCCTTGGGATCGAGCCGGGCCAGCACCTGCCGCGCAGTCACCCGGTCACCCACATCCACATTGCGCTGAATGATCTTGCCATTGACCCGGAATGAAAGACGGGTCTGCACGCGCGCCTGAACATCGCCGGTCAGGGCGACACTGGCAGCGAAGTCGGCACTTTTTACCGTTTGAACATAGACCCGGGGCAGCTCGGGCTCAGCCGGTTTTTCCTCGCCACAGCCCGCCAGCGCCGCCAGGGCAGCGGCCAGACCGAACGTAACCAGTCTTGAAATACGAACGGGCATGCAAACTCCTTGTGCGACTGCCGGGTGCGGGCGTGATCAGGGCGAGAGAATAGCGCGAGTATGCGACTGTATGCGAGAGGGAGGGTTCATTGAAACAGGGCAGAAAGCGGTTGCGCGGGAGAGGCGCGCAGCACCTTTCTTTTGAAGATGGTCAGTTCAAACTCCGGCAAAGACATTGTCTTGAGCATCTCTGCCGAACGTGAAAGTAGTGTACATATCAAACCACCGATTCATGCCCCTCACGGATTGAATGCAAGAGCTCTTCAGGTATCGGTGGCATCCTGTCGACTTCAGACACTAACGTTGGAAGGCGGGCTTTCTTAAATTCCGGTATTTTGGATAGCCCCGTCCAGGGATAACAGATGACTGCGTTTGTGCGACGTTTCGCTCTAATAGTAAGCACTCGGCTGAGTCAGGCTGGAGAAATCATGCACAGATAAACGTATCAATACAAAATAGCTGCACCAGTATTGTTTGGCTGATCACCCCCGACGGATGGTCTTCGAATTTCTATAGCGGCAGTAGCAACTTCACTGCTTGAACGCCTTTGCATAACCAGCTTTATATTGGTCCCTGCATCCTCCCAACGCTTGATGCGCGGGCTGACTGTCCGAACGGCTAGCACTGGAACCAACATGCCTATTGCCGTCGCGAGCAAAATATTCGCAGCAGGAGCGTCAGGATCGACCGCGTTGATTACCCGGCTTACCGTAAACACGGTGCTGGCTGCAAACTGGTCGACTGCTGAGGCCGCTGTCAGTTTCGTTGATAACGGTGCACCGCCCTTGTAGACAGCCTTTATCGCAGGAACAGCCGTTTTTACACCCAGGACAGCACCGAACAAACCGAGCCCTACCCACACAAATGAAAGTATCTGACCCTCATCTACCTTATGCCCGGTCGGATCAGACCGATTAACCGGATCCCCCACGCAGTACGCATACGCATTCATGCCGCCCTTGCCAAACGGACTCATACTGTCCGGGCTGTTGAAACGCATCAGTGCCGGGTTGTAGGCGCGATAACCGTTGCCCAACAAGTAGTGACCCGTAACAGGGTCAGGTTGCTCGCCATTGAATCCGGGCAGGTGATTGATTGAAGGTCGATGACCGTATGCCATATAGGCAATGGCAGCGCTTGATCCTGCCTGCACGGTGGCAAGCACACTATGTTGTTGGTCGGAGGCCATCAATGTCGCGCCGAGTGCGGATTGCCCGGCAAGCAGTTGGCGGTCGTGACCCAGGAAGCGCCAGTGTTCGGCGCCCTGAAGCTCGCTGACCAAGCGGTCTGACTGGTAGAACGTACGAGCGATTGCCTCGGACAGCGGCGTGCGCATTGCGAGCCGATCCAGGGCGTCGTAGCTGTAGCGGCATAAAACTCTTTTCTGAGGCATGAGAGGCCACCCGGATTGTGATCCTTGTTATCGAGATACGCGTTTTCAAGGACCACAATGAACGCCCGGAACCGCAACAGCTACTCGTAGAATTGCTAGGTAGTGTCAATGCTTATGAATGCACTCCAGCGAGCGCTCCAGCTCGGCCTTGGCCATATTGATCAGGTGCACCACCGAGAATGCCAGATCACGCTTCAGGCCATCGAGGTTGTCACCGGTTTCATACGCGGTGGCAGAGGCACAGCGCAGTATGTCGCTGACCTGTATCAGGGAGTCTTCAAGAGAGGTGGGGAGCGGCGGGGACGGGGTTGAGTTGATCATCATGTGTGCCTCTGCAAGTAGGGCCATCAGATGTTCGCTGCTAAACAAACAAGGGTGGCGACTTTAACGCGGGTTAGCAGACCGGTAGAGAACACAGACCCGGCGCACTCGAAAGTGCCCCACGCAAAGCCGCCATAAACGGTAATTGCGCTGCGTGTCTCTGGACAGGCTGCTAAACCCGGTCGCTGAAAAAATCAGCGACCGACGCAGCCTAGAGTGCAGATTTGGCAGGCGCAAGAGCACGGGATTTTCTCGGAAAGGTCATACGCAGGAAAGAGAAAAGACTGAAAGAAAGGTCCTGCAGGGCAGGTTTTTCGTGAGCGGAAGTAACCTGACTCTCTCAGAAGAGGACGCAGAGCGTCCAGAACGGCATTCCACGCGGAGCGTTGGAACGATAAGTTGAGAGCGCCTATCGTTCCTCACGCTCCAGCGTGGGAATGCCCTTCGTGACGCTCCGCGTCATCCTCAAGCCGCGCCGATCAACTGCCCTCGGTGCCCTGCGCCTCCTCGAAGAAATAATCCTTCCAGCTCGCCGCCTTGTTTTTCAGCACACCCAGTTCATGCAGTTTTTCAGCGTAAATGAAGGTGCGCTGCGGGGTGATAGTGAAGTCGATTTCAGGGTCGGAGACGATTTTCTCTACCAGCGGCAACGGCAGCTTCGATTGCTCGACGCGAATGTAAGTCTGCGCGGCAGCCGGTTTGTCGGCCTTGATGATCTTCTCGGCTTCGGCCAGTGCGTCGTAGAACGCCTTGTAGGTCTTGGGGTTTTCGTCGTGGAATTTTTCGGTGGTGTAGAGCACGTTGAACGTCGCCTGGCCGCCCAGCACGTCGTAGGAGCTGAGCACCTTGTGCACGTTGGGGTTTTCCAGCGCCTGGTACTGGAACGGAGGGCTGGAAAAGTGCGAGTTGATTTCCGAACCACCGGCAATCAGCGCGGAAGTCGCGTCCGGGTGCGCGAGGCTGACCGAGATGTTGTCGAATTTCTTGTAGTTGTCGTTACCGAACAGCTTGGCGGTTTCGATCTGCAAGGTGCGCGACTGAAAGCCCACACCGGCAGCAGGCACGGCGATACGGTCCTTGTCGGTGAAGTCCTTGAGGGTCTTGATGTTGGGGTTGTTGGTCAGCAGGTAATTGGGCATCGAACCCAGCGAGGCAATCGCCTTGACGTTCTGCTTGCCCTTGGTGCGATCCCAGACGGTCAGCATCGGCGGCACGCCTGCCGAGACCACGTCCAGCGCGCCGGCCAGCAGCGCTTCGTTCATCGCCGTGGCGCCGGAGATGCTGTTCCAGTCGACCTTGATGTCCAGGCCCTGTTCCTTGCCGTGTTTTTCGATCAATTTTTGATCGCGCACCACGTCGAGGATCAGGTAGCCGATGCCGAACTGCTGAGCGATGCTGATCTTGCCTTCAGCCTGAGCGCCGCCGCTGAGCAGCGCGCCAAACAAGCCGAGCGTCGCCGCCAATACAGTCAGTGCCGGGCGTTGAGATGCAGTGTTCATGTGGTTCTCACCCTGATTAGTCAAAAAAAGACGGCGTTTCAACGCTGCATGCCCCAGCGCTTGACGGTCAGGCGCTCAATGTTGGCAAACAGCAGGTTCTCGACCAGCAGGCCGATGAGGATCACCGCCGCCAGACCTGCAAAAACCTTGTCGGTATACAGCTCGTTACGGTTCTGGAAGATGTACCAGCCCAGACCGCCCTTGCCGGAGGACGCGCCAAACACCAGTTCGGCAGCGATCAGCGTGCGCCAGGCAAAGGCCCAGCCGATCTTCAGACCGGCGAGAATCGAGGGCAGCGCAGCAGGGATCAGGATGTGCCAGACAAAGCGCAGGCCTTTGAGACCATAGTTGCGCCCGGCCATGCGCTGGGTTTCCGAGACACCCAGAAAGCCCGCGTAAGTATTGAGCGCCAGCGCCCACAGCACCGAATGCACCAGCACGAAGATCAGGCTGTTCTGACCCAGGCCGAACCACAGCAGCGCCAGCGGCAGCAGGGCAATGGCCGGTAACGGGTTGAACATCGCAGTCAGCGTGCTGAGCAGGTCGCGGCCCAGTTGGGTGGACACTGCCAGGGTGGTCAGGGCGAAGGCCAGCACGATGCCGATCAGGTAGCCCTGGATCAGTACGGTCAGGGAGATCCACACCTTGCCCGGCAACTCACCGGAAATCAGCCCGTCATAAAAGGCGGCGGCCGTTTGCAGAAAGCTCGGCAACAGCAGGTCGTTGTTCTGCAGACGTGCGGCCAGCTCCCAGATCACCGCCAAAGCAATCATGATGACGCATTTGCGCACCCAACCCAGTTGCCAGATGCGCTGTGTCAGGGGCAGGTCGCGGGCCAGATCTTCCTGAGTGAAAGGCTCCAGCGTGATTTCATATTCTTCGCGAGCGGGAGGTGCGAGGCTCATGATTCGGGTTTCCCGGTATTCGTGTAGAGAGGACGCGGAGCGTCCTGAAAGGCATTACCACGCGGAGCGTGGGAACGATCAAGGCAGTCGCCTAGTAAGCAATCCGGATGTCCTGAAAATTCAGATCCTGCTCCACCGGCCCGGCCTCGCCCTCATCGAACAACAAACGATGAATACGCTGCGCGGTTTGCTGAAAGCCGACGCCGCCGAGGCTTTTCAGGTCGTATTGGTGGCTGTTGATTTCCGCCCGTACACGGCCTGGATGCGGGGACAGCAGCAGGATGCGGTTACCGACCACCAGCGCTTCCTCGATGGAGTGGGTGACGAACAGCAGCGTGAAGCGAACTTCATCCCACAGCTCGAGCAACTCTTCCTGCATCTTGCGGCGGGTCAGTGCATCCAGCGCGGCGAACGGTTCGTCCATCAGCAGGATTTTCGGTTGCATGGCCAGGGCTCGGGCAATCGCCACGCGGGCTTTCATGCCACCGGACAAGGTGTGCGGGTAGGCATCGGCAAACGCACTGAGGCCGACCTTTTCCAGGTAATAACGTGCACGCTCCAGCGCTTCGGGGCGCTTCAACGTGCGTGATGCCAGCAGCGGAAACATGACGTTCTCGATCACGGTTTTCCACGGCGGCAACTGGTCGAATTCCTGAAACACCACGATGCGGTCGGGGCCAGGTTCGGTGACCTGCTGTCCTGCCAGACGAATCTCGCCCTCACTGGGCTCGATGAAACCGGCCACCGCCTTGAGCAGGGTCGACTTGCCGCAACCGGACGGGCCGAGCAGCACGAAACGATCGGCCGGATCGACTTCGAAACTGACCTGATGCGTCGCCCGCACCACCCGTTCCGGGGTGCGGTATTCGAGGCTCACGCCGCGGACTTGCAACAAGGCTTCAGCGGTGGGCTGGGTGCTGGTGCTGGCCGTGTGGCCTTGCGCGACAGCATTCATGAACGGCTCTCCTGAATCAAAATGGCGCGGTGCCTTGAATGGTCGTGCGATGCAGTTTGCGGCGCAGATGTGCCGGGCAGCCGGCAGCCAGGTGGATCAGAGAGCGGTTGTCCCAGAACACCATGTCGTTGGCCCGCCACTGGTGCCGATAGATGTGCTCGGGCTTCACGCTGTGGGCGTAAATCTCGTTGAGAATCTGGCGGCTCTCGTCCTCCGGCAGACCGAGAATGCGCGTAGTGAAACCCTCGCTGACAAACAGCGCCTTGCGCCCGTTTTCAGGGTGAGTGCGAACGATCGGGTGGCTGACTTCCACCACCTGCGCCAGTTGCTCGGCGGTCAGGGTCGGACGCCAGTTGGCGGCGTTATGGCCCTCGGCGTAGCGTGCGGTGTAACTGTGCACCGCTGAACGCCCTTGGACTGCATCGCGCAGGTGTTGCGGCAACGTCTCCCACGCCAGATGCATGTCTGCAAACAGCGTATCGCCGCCTTCACTCGGCAGCTCCTGGGCGTAAAGCATCGAGCCCAGGCTCGGCAGCTCCTTGTAGGACAGGTCCGAATGCCAGTATTTACCGGCATCGCCCAGACCCACGGGCTTATCGTTCTCGACAATGTTGGAAACGATCAGGATTTCCGGGTGGTTGGCCAACAGAAACTGCTTGAGCACATGGATCTGCAGCACCCCGAAACGCCGACTGAAATCGATCTGCTGTTGCGGCGTGATCTGCTGATCGCGGAACACCACGACATGGTGATTCAGATGTGCCTGATGCACACGAGCGAAGTCGGCATCGTTCAACGGCCTGGACAGATCCAGCCCAACGATTTCCGCGCCCACCTTTTCGGTGAATGGACGCACTTCGAAGGATTGCGAAGCAGGTTGGGCGGACGATGAAGCGAGGGAGGCTGCTGGCATGAGAACTCCGACTCCAGAACAATGTTACTGAAAGACGAAACTCTATAGCTATAAGAAAGAGAATTTAAATACCGTTAAAGAATATCGATAGTGCTGAAATTTTTCACTGCCTCGCTGTGTAACGTCAGCCAGCATAAATGTGTCATGACAGTTACATCGAAGTGTCAGAACGGCTTGCTAGGGTCGGCGCCTTATTCGACCTGAGTGAAGCGCCCGCTATGCGATCCAATAAACCGGTTGTCCATGTCATGGTGTCGTCATTGATACTGTCGCTGCTTGCCGTCTCGGTTCAGGCAGCGAGCCGTTCCAGTGACAATCGTATAAACGGCGTCGACCTGCTCTCGGGGTTCAACACCCTGTGGACGACCGGCGCAACCTGGGACACCGGCACGCCGACGGCCCTCGGCCAGAGCCTGCTTCGGCGCAACCTGCAAATCGTGGTCGACCGAGCCAACTCGCGCACGCTGGCGCAGGAAACCGCCGCCTATTTCGATGACCGCCGTGACCAGAGCTATAGCGCCATCAGCGGTCTGGGCTCGCTGAGTGATGCCTATAAAGCAGGCGCGGGCGCTTTCACGACCATCACGCAATTCGACGACAGCAACAAAACCGTCAAGTACGACGACAAGGGCAACGGCGCAGGCAGTTCGTCCTCTGCGCTGGGCAAAGTGGTCGATCTGGTCGGTGCCGTACGCAACGATGCCTCCACGACCCCGGCCAAGTCCCACTATCTGTATCCACGACCATGGCGGCAGAGCCTGGACGGACAGAGCCTGGCATTCGTCGTCGCACCCTCCCTGCGCCCGGCCGAAAGCACCACACCGGCCAGTGACTCGGGTTTCCCCAGCGGTCACACCAACGCCGCCTACCTCTCAGCCTACGCATTGGCCTACGCGATCCCCGAGCGGTTCAGCGAGTTGATGCTGCGTGCTTCGGAGATCGGTGACAACCGCATAGAAGCCGGTATGCACTCGCCCTTCGACGTGATGGGCGGGCGTATCACGGCGACCTATTTCGCCATCGACAACCTGTCCAATTCCGCCAACACGCAATTGCGCGCCGATGCTCGCGCCCAGGCGCTGGCCTATTTCACCGCTCAGTGCGGCGGCAACGTCAACAATTGCATGACGGCCATCGATCCGGCCACCGACCGCACTTCCCAGCATGCACAGGACAAGGCGCTGTACACCGCGCGCATGACCTATGGCTTCGACCCGGTCGGCCCGACCAACCTCGCCCCGGTCGTGCCGACCAACGCTGAAGTGCTGCTGGAAACACGCTTCCCGTACCTCGACGCCAGCCAGCGTCGCGAGATTCTGGCGACCACCGAACTGTCGTCGGGCTATGCAGTGATCGATCAGTCAGGTGGCTACGGTCGCTTGAACCTGTATGCCGCAGGCGATGGTTACGGCGCGTTTAATTCCAACGTCACCGTCAACATGAACGCCAGCCTGGGCGGCTATAACGCCATCGACGCCTGGCGCAACGACATCAGCGGCAGCGGCGCACTGATCAAGAACGGTACGGGCAACCTGATCCTGACCGGCAACAACACCTACTCGGGCGGCACGCTGATCAACGGCGGCACCCTGACCGGTCATGCCCAGGCCTTCGGCAGCGGCACGATCACCGACAACGCAACGCTGGTGCTCGATCAGTCCACCAACGACACCCTCGCCAACACCCTGACCGGCAACGGTGCGCTGATCAAGCGCGGCGTCGGCTCACTGAACCTGACCGGCAACAGCAGCCTGTCCGGCGCGACGACCGTGCAGGCCGGTCGCCTGGCGGTAAATGGCAACCTCGGTAACTCCGTCGTCAGCGTGCAGCAAGGCGCGACGCTGGGTGGCAACGGCACCGTCGGCGGCATCAACGTCGCTCAGGGCGGCGTGGTCGCACCGGGTAATTCGGTCGGGCAACTGAACGTCAACGGTGACGTCAACCTGGCTCAGGGTTCGGTTTATCAAGTGGAATCGGACGCCAGTGGCAAAGCCGACCGCATCGTCGCCAGCGGCCGCGCGACGATCAATAACAGCACACTGTCACTGGTCGAAGGCGGTAACTGGCTGGCCGCCAGCCGTTACTCGATCATCTCCGCAGCCGGTGGCGTCAGCGGTGCATTTGCCGCCGTGCAAACCAACTTCGCGTTCCTTACCCCGACGTTGAACTACACCGCCACCGATGTCGGACTGACGCTGGATCGCAACGCACAAACCTTCGCCAGCCTGGCGACCACGCGCAACGCCAAGGCGGTCGCGCAGGGTCTGGACAGCGCGGGAGCAGGCAATGCGCTGTGGCGTCAGGTGGTGCAGGACGACGCCTCGACGGCCCAGGCCACGTTCAAGGCGCTGTCCAACGAGCTGCATGCATCGACACAATCTGCACTGATCGAAGACAGCCGGCTGGTGCGCAATGCCATGAACGGTCGCATGCAACAAGCGCAATCCGCACAGGCGTTCGGCAGCACCACGCAAACCCTGGCCGGTGATGCCTCGCGCGGCGTGGTGTGGACCCAGGCCATCGGTGCGACCGGCCAGACCGACAGCAGCCGCGACGCTTCGGGCCTCGAAACCCGCACCAGCGGCCTGCTGTTCGGCGCCGACGTACCGCTCGACGACACTTGGCGTGTGGGTGCATTGGCCGGCTTCAGCAACAGCAGCTTCGACCTGCGCCACGCATCCGGTTCGACCGACAGCGACAACTATCATCTGGGTGTCTATGGCGGCGCAAAATGGGGCCAACTGGGCCTGCGCCTCGGCGCGGTACGCACCTGGCACGAGCTGACCGCCAAGCGCACGCTGGACCTGCCGGGCTCGTCCGAGCACTTCAAGGAAGACTACAAGGCAGCGACCAATCAGGTCTTCGGCGAACTGGGCTACACCCTGGAAATGGGCAACGCACAACTTGAACCCTTCGCCAACCTGGCGCACGTACGCCTGGACACCGACGCCTTCGACGAGAACAGCAACGCCATCAGCCTGCAGAACAAGTCCCAGGACAACCACATCACCTTCAGCACCGTGGGCCTGCGTGCAGCGACCCGCCTGAACGCTGGCAGCGTCGTGATCAAACCCAACGCAATACTGGGCTGGCGCCGCGCCTACGGCGACGTCACCCCGGAAAGCCGCTCGGCCTTCAGCGGCGGTGACACCTTCGAACTCTCCGGCGCCCCCATCGCCCGCAGCGCAGCCGTGCTCGGCGCAGGTGTCGACCTGGGGTTGAGCGATACGCTGAGCGTGGGCCTGAGCTACGACGGACAGGTGAGCAACGACGCATCGGATCAGTCGCTGAATGCTCGGGTGACATTGGCGTTCTAAGGCTGAAGCAACGGCAATTGGGCTGCTCTCTGTAGGGACGGAGAGCAGCCTGTCGAATCGATCAGGGGGCTAATCACTCTTGCGTTGGCCCTCGATTCCATTCAACTCCAACCCTCGCCTTTTCGTTTCCCGGCCTCCCGATCAGCCTCAACAATAGCGGTCGGGAATGGGCTGCGTGCCTTTGCGAACCACCACAGGGCACCCGCCCCGATAACGCTCGTCAGCACGGCCAGCATCAGAATGACCTGGCGGATGCCCAAGGGCGCTGCGAGCAGGGCCACCAGCAAACCCGCCAGAGGCTGCGACAGGTTGTTGAGCAACGTGATCACGCCCACTGTCTTGCCGAAGTCCTGAGGCGGTATCACCCGCTGCCGGAGGGTGCGCATGTAGACGTTGAACATCTTGTCGAAGCCGACGATCAACAGAAACCCCAGCGCATAGCCAATCAGGTTCGGGCTCAGGGCGCTGATGAATGCCCCGGTCGCGATCATCGAAAAACCGACGCTACCCAGCACGCGCATAGGCAGAGCCACGCGGGCCAGGAAGAACAGGATCACGATGGTCGTCACCGCACCCGCCGCCTGCAGCCCGGCGTAGCTGTCTTTGCCGGCGCTGTACTCTCCGATCACCATGGCTGCCGAGGTCGCCAGCGTTACACCGACGATCAGGTTGACGCCTACTGCCAGCGTGATGATCTTTTTCAATTCCGCCAGGCTGCGGATATGCCCGAAGGCAATCCGCAATGGCTGCAGCCAGATGTCCTGATGCTGCTTGAACACCTCCAGCGTGATACGGCTGAGACGTTGCCACGCGAGCATGCTCAGGTCTGCCAGCAGGAACAGGCCAGCGGTCAACAGTACGACCCAGTGCCAGGCCCACACTTCAAGCATCAGTGCCGCGACCAAGGGCCCGAGAACCAGCCCTGACTGGTCGGCAATCTGGGAATAGGACAGCGTTCTGGTGTAGCTGTAATGCTGAAAGATATGCGGCATGAGCACTTCGCGCGCCATGATGCCTTGCGTGGTCAGCACCCCGCACAATGCCGACAGCGCCACCAGCCATCCGATACCGCCAAAGATGGCGTAGAGCACCATCGCCAGCACGCACAGCGATGCCCGGTAGACCTGACTGATATGCAGAATTTTGACTGGCGGGTATTTGTCGCAGAGGGCACCGCACAGCGGAAACGCAAGAAACCTCGGCAGCGATTCGACGAAAAACGCCAGCCCGGCCCATGAAGCGCTGTTGGTGGTCTGGAACACCACCAGCGGCACAATGAACAATAGAATCTGATCCGCCAGCCTGGACAGGAAAAGCGAGATGAAGAAAGCGAGGTAATCCTTACGCATGGAGAACTCCTGTATGCCGGGACGTGCGTCGCTATTGACCGAACCAGGCATTGGAGCTTATTGGATTTGCGTGCGTAATGCTCAGAAGAGGACGCAGAGCGTCCAGAACGGCATACCCACGCGGAGCATGGGTACGATGGTGTTCTCGCTGACGACTATCGTTCCTCACGCTCCAGCGTGGGAATGCCTTTCGTGACGCTCTGCGTCACAAATCTATGCCGCGCCGCACATTCAAGATCGGACGCGGAGCGTCCAGACCGGCATGCGACGCGGAGCGTCGCACGATAGTTGGGGGAACGAGAGTCAGTGGGTCAGAACGCAGGCAGTACCGCGCCGTCGTACTTCTTGTTGATGAAGTCTTTCACTTCCTGGCTGGTCAGCGCTTTCGACAGTTTCTCGATGGCGTCGGTGTGGGCGTTGTCTTCGCGGGTCACGAGGAAGTTCACGTAAGGCGAATCCGAACCTTCGATGATCAGCGCGTCTTTCTTCGGATTGAGCTTGGCTTCCAGCGCGTAGTTGGTATTGATCAGCGCGAGGTCAACCTGGCTCAAGGCGCGTGGCAGTACAGCCGATTCCAGTTCGCGGAACTTGAAATTCTTCGGGTTGCTGGCGATGTCTTTCGGCGTGGACAGTGCGTTTTTCGGATCCTTCAGGGTGATCAGGCCATTCTTGTCCAGCAGGATCAGCGCACGCCCGGCGTTGCTGCCTTCGTTTGGAATGGCAATGGTTGCGCCTTCAGGCAAATCTTTTACGCTCTTGTACTTTTTCGAGTAGCCGCCGAACGGTTCGACGTGTACGCCAACGCCGGTCACCAGGTTGGTGCCTTTACCCTTGTTGAAGCCATCCAGGTAAGGCTTGGTCTGGAAGTAGTTGGCGTCCAGACGCTTTTCGCTCAACTGGACGTTCGGCTGAACGTAGTCAGTGAAGACCTTGATTTCCAGGTCCACACCTTCCTTGGCCAGCGTCGGCTGGATCAACTTGAGGATTTCCGCATGCGGTACAGGCGTTGCGCCGACTACCAGCTTTTCACCTGCGTGAGCCAGGCCAATCGAGAACACAGCCGCCAGGGCGGTCAGCAAAAACGTCTTTTTCATGCAATGTCCTTAACGAAATCCGAGAGCGTCATCCAGAAATGACGCCTTATTATTCAATGGTTTGCCACAGCTGTCCGAGCCCTGCGACATCACGCTGACATTACCGGTGTTTTATATTCCGATAAAATACTTTTTAATCGAGTGCTTATGCTTTTTTGCATCGGCATCTACTGTACCTCATCACAACCGCTCTGGGGCGGGCTCAAGCGGGACGCCGATCCAGCTCCGAGGTGACTGTTTCAAGCAATTGCCTGAGCGCGGAAAGCTGCCGGCGATCACCACCTTTAAGCAATAGCTGCGTCTGACGCTCGATCAGAACCAACGGATCGGCGATGTCCGGCAGATTGATATCGTGTGCGCGAATTTCATCACCGCTGCTGACCAGCAAGGCAAAGTGAATGACATTCTCCAGTTCACGGGTATTGCCGGGCCAGCTATGGGCCTCCAGCGTGCGCTGCGCATCCTCGCTGATCAGTTGCACCGGCAGGTTCAGACGCTGGCTGTAGATCCCGACAAAATACTCGGCCAACGGCAGGATGTTGCCCGGCTGCTCGCGCAACGCAGGCAGATCGAGGCGGCCCTCGCTCAGGTAATGATAAAGCCGCTCGTGGAATTTCCCGGCAGCCACGGCCTGGGCCAGATCGATACTGGTGGCGGCGACCAGACGCACATCGACCGGGCTCGGCTGCTGCGCGCCCACTCGCGTGACTTCGTGATTTTCAAGGGCCGCGAGCAGCTTGACCTGGATCGGCAGCGGCAGGTCGCCGATCTCGTCCAGGTACAAGGTGCCGCCATTGGCCGAACCGAACCAGCCTGCGCGGCTGCTGACCGTTCCACTGTGGGCTCCGGCGGTATAGCCGAACAATTCGGCGTCGGCATACGTCGGGCTGATGGCACCGCAGTTCACCGAAACGAACAGACCCGAGCGATCACTGCCGCGATGAATATGCCTGGCCAGCAATTCCTTGCCGGTCCCGGACTCGCCACGGATCAGTACCGGTAGGGAACGGGGAGCCAGTTGCTCCATTTCTTCACGCAATTGGCGCGAGCGTGGGTCGATGAACACCAGCGCCTTGGCGCGAATGCTCAGTGGGCTTTTTTCCGCATCGGGAAAGGTCAGCAGCGGCTGACCGAAGTTTTCGTGAAGGCTCATGACACACTCCCGCCTGAGCCCTTGCAAAGGCTCAAGCGTTTAAAAAGACGGGACCCGGTGAGTCCGATAAACAAACTGCCCGGTCATGCGCGACGACGCGCGTGTTGCTCCAGACGATTCTGCAGGCGGTACAGGTAGGCGAAGCCCTGCTCCCAGCGTTGATGGCCGGACTTGACGTTGATATGCCCGGCCTGACTCAGAAAGCCGATCTCGGCACCCCAATGACGTGCCATCTCCATCGCACGCTGGGAGCTGACCGCAGGATCGTTGTCAGAGCTGACAATCTGTGTCGGAAACGGCAGCAGGTCGGCAGGGATCGGCGCAAAATTACGCAATGCAGGCGGGCAATTCGGACGCTCGACGTCGGCCGGTGCCACCAACAGTGCGCCCTGCACCTGACGCAAGGTGTCCAGCGGCGCGAGTCGGGCCCAGTGCGCGACCGTGACGCAGCCCAGGCTGTGCGCGATCAGGATCACGGGCGTGTCATGCGCGGCAATCGTGCGCTGCAACTCGCCGACCCAGTCTTCACGCCGTGGCTTGAGCCAGTCGGCCTGCTCCACACGTGTGCTGTTGGGCAGGCTGTTCTGCCAGTGGGTCTGCCAATGATCATCAGGAGACCCTTGCCAGCCTGGCACGATCAGATACCGGATCGACTCGTTATGCATGGATTCGCCTCCTGCATGTATGCGTTCATGAGGCGAGTATAGGGATGGAAGTTATATTCGCTAAGGAATAAGAAGCTATTTGTTAATTCCCAAAACGAATATCAGCTGATAGACAAAAAAAGAGACCACTCCCTGCCTTCGAGGAACGGCCTCTAATAAAAATCACTTTCAGGGCAAAGAATATCCACGCTTCATTACAGGATTACGACGGCCTCAGGTTGCAGGCACAGTACGCGGGCCCTGCTCGCCCGCAGTCAGCGGCACTGGCTCGTCATGCTGCGGGACTTCACGGGCAACGTTCCACACCACGATCGCCGCGATAATGTCGAAGATCGCCAGCACCACGAACAGCGGGCTGTAGCCGATTTTGGTGACCAGCACGCCGAAGACCATGGTGAACGCCGCCGCCCCGAAAAAGCCGAACATTCCGCCCATCCCGGTCGCTGTGGCCACCTCGTTTTTGCCGAATGAATCCGAGGTGATCGAATACAGCGCGCCCGACAGGGTCTGGTGGGCAAAGCCGCCGATGCACAGTAAGGCGATGGCGGTGTAGGGGCTCTCGACCAGCCCGATGCACGCGGGTCCGATCATGCATGAGCAGCCAAACAGCATGACCATCTTGCGCGAGGTGAACAACGACACCTTGCAGTACTTGTGGAACAACGGGCTAAGGTAGCCGCCCAGTACACAGCCGATATCAGCCGCCAGAAACGGCAGCCAGGCGAACATCGCGACTTCCTTGATGTTCATGTGGCGCTCGGTCATCAGGTACAGCGGAATCCACGCATTGAAGGTCTGCCAGGCAGGCTCGGAAAGGATTCGCGCCGAGGCAATCGCGTAGAAATTACGGTTTTTGAACAGTCGCTTCCAACTGCCTTTCTGGGCAGGTGCATCCTTCAGACGTGCTTCCTGGCCGCTGAGGATGTAGTCACGTTCGGCATCGCCAAGACGCTTCTGATCACGCGGGTGCTTGTACAGCAGCAGCCACAGGCCGCTCCAGACAATCCCCAGACCGCCGACAATCAGGAACGCCAGCTCCCAGCCACTCTGAAGGATGGCCCAGACCACCAGCGGGGGCGCAAGCAATGCGCCGAACGACGAACCGATATTGAACCAGCCGATGGCCACCGAGCGCTCTTTGGCCGGAAACCATTCGGTGGTCGCCTTGACGCCTGCCGGCAGCCCCGCCGCCTCGGTCAGGCCGAGCATGCCGCGGAAGATCGCCAGACTCTGCCAGCCGGTCGCGAATGCGGCGGCAGCGCAGGCAGCAGACCAGGCGATGGCGAAGATTGCAAAGCCCATCTTGGTGCCGATCGCGTCGATGATGTAGCCCGCCACGGGCTGCATGATGGCGTAGCACAGTTGCCAGGCGACAACGATGTGCGCGTACTGCTCGGTGGAAATGCTCAGCTCGCTCATGAGCGTCGGTGCTGCGACGGACAGCGTGTTGCGTGCCAGGTAGTTGACGACCAGGCCAGCTGTTACCAGCCCCACCATCCACCACCGAATGCCTTTTATCTTCATCTCTTCACCCTGTTTATTTTTAGATTGGCGATGAGCGTCCCGCGGCCAAGACCGTGAGGCGGCTGGTTTTATGTAACTTCAGATTACGGTTTCTGCAGAAGACTTTTAGGCGCTTTCCGCCGACGTTCATGCGTAAAAACAGACTTTTCGCACGAAAGGCACGCTTTTATGGCCTGAGAATTCAGACTGATCATCGGGTTGTTACTCTTTGAATTATTTTTGTGGTTGTAATTTTCTTCGAGTCTTATGTCGTCGTACAACATGATGCACTTATAGCCATTTGACATTCCGCTGTCAAATGACAGAAATGCTCTGACCTGCATCAGCGATGGGTTAGCGGAGCGTTGAGAACATCAAGGAGCTTTTACGTTATACGACGACTGCGCAATAGGCGCCTGCGGATAGCTCGTTTTGGCCTATCGGACACCGCTCAGTGTTCACAGCGCGGACTATTTTCGGGGTGATGACAAGAAACGTGTCCTGGCACTTGCACAACTGTCATAAATGCTCTCATTCTTGAAGCTGGCGTCAGGCCCGGTGAGACCTTGTCGACACGGGCCTGACGCTGAAGTCACCTCATGTCAGGAAGAGGCGTGCGCATGCCTGAGCCAAGCAGTCTCGCCAGCTGGACCCCCGCTCTGCGCAAGCAGCTCACTGCCTTGGGCATGGACAGCGATGCGTTGTGCCAGAGCGCGGGCATTGACCTGAACAGGCTGAGTGAACCCGATGCGCAATTCTCACCGGATGTCACCGCCACGCTCTGGCAACGTGCAGTGCAAGCCAGCCTTGACCCGGCCTTGGGTTTGCGCGTTTCACGCTTCGTCAGCCCGACGGCGTTTCATGCGCTGGGCTACACGCTGGTGGCCAGCGGATCACTGCGTGAAGTTTTCGAGCGCATTGTGCGTTACCGCTCGATGGCCGAGGACTCTCTGGAACTGGATTTCAGAACCGTCGGCGAACGTTATGAATTCCGCTTCGGTACACCGCCATCCTGTCAGTCACCGGTTCATGAGCTGCTGGATGCATTTGCCGCCATTTACGTGCGTACCTGCCGCAATCGGTTGGGACGGGGCTATGCGCCGCTCGCGGTGCATCTGCAACGTCCGGCACCCAAGGACCCGCGGCCTTGGTACGATTTGTTTCGGTCACCGGTCATGTTTGCGGCGCAGGAGAACTTGCTGGAGTTTGGCGGTGATCAATTCGACAGCCATCTGGATGACGGCCCGGTACAGCTGAACGGTCAGGAATCCCAAGGGGATCCGTTACCGTCACTGATCTGGGAACAGCGCGTACGCTCGGCCATAGAAACGCTGCTGCCGGACGGCGAACCCACCGTCAAGAGCATCGCCGAAGCCCTGCACCTGAGCACGCGCAGCCTGCAGCGCCATCTGGCCGACGAGGGCTGCTGCTATGACCTGCTGCTCAATCAGTGCCGCCAGAACCTGGCGCTGCTGCACATGAACGATCAGCAAAGCTCGCTGAACGAAATCGCTTATCTGCTGGGTTTTTCCGACACCGACTGCCTGAGCCGCGCCTTCAAACGCTGGACCGGGCTGACACCGGAACAGTACCGCAGCGCCGTGGTGCGCTGATGGGGGGCACACCCTCTTACCCATGCTCCGCGTCCGCTCTTGATTAAGCGGCGCGGCGCACATCCATGACGCGGAGCGTCACGAAAGGCATTCCCACGCTGGAGCGTGAGGAACGATAGTTGTCTGGTGGATCGCAAGCGTAACGTGCTAGGAAGAACGCTATCGTGCCCATGCTCCGCGTGGGTATGCCGTTCTGGACGCTCTGCGTCCTCTCCTGATTATGTGACTCAGAGCGTCACGGCAAGCATTCCCACGCAGGAGCGTGAGGAACGATAGTTGTCTGGTAGATCGCAAGCGTAACGTGCTCGGAAGAACGCTATCGTGCCCATGCTCAGCGTGGGTATGCCGTTCTGGACGCTCTGCATCCTCTCCTGATTATGTGACGCGGAGCGTCACGACAGGCATTCCCACGCTGGAGCGTGAGGAACGATAGTTGTCTGGTAGATCGCAAGCGTAACGTGCTCGGAAGAACGCTATCGTGCCCATGCTCAGCGTGGGTATGCCGTTCTGGACGCTCTGCGTCCTCTCCTGATTATGTGACGCAGAACGTCACGACAGGCATTCCCACGCTGGAGCGTGAGGAGCGATAGTGCTCTCAAGAACACCGTCGCGCCTGGGCTCCGCGCAGGTATGTGTTGGCTTCTAGCGTGCTTCGATCCGCGCCAGCTCAGGCAGATCCCCCGACAAACCCAGCGCTTCGCGCACGAACAGCGCCTTGGCTTCGGGCATGCGGTTGACCATTTTCAAGCCGGTGTTGCGCAACCAGCGCAAGGGCAGCGGGTCGGCCTGGAACAGGCGTTCGAAGCCTTCCATTGCAGCCATCAGCGCGAGGTTGTGCGGCATGCGGCGGCGCTCGTAGCGGCCCAGCACGCGCAGGTCAGACCAGCGCTCGCCGCGCCTTGCGGCATGGGTCAGCACTTCTGCCAGTACTGCAGCGTCGAGAAAGCCGAGGTTCACGCCCTGCCCGGCCAGTGGGTGAATGGTGTGCGCCGCATCGCCAATCAGTGCCAATCCCCTGGCAACGTAACGCTTGGCGTGACGCTGACGCAGCGGCACGCACAGGCGGCTATCGGCAGACAGCACCTGACCCAGTCGTCCTTCGAACGCCTGCTCCAGTTCGCGACAGAACAGATCATCCTCCAGCACCATCAGGCGCTCGGCTTCGGCAGGTGTGACTGACCAGACGATGGAGCACCAGTGCTCGCCCTCACGCTCCAGCGGCAGAAAGGCCAGCGGCCCGTCGTCGGTGAAACGCTGCCAGGCGGTTTTTCTGTGGGGATCGGCTGTGCGCACGCTGGTGACAATGGCGTGATGCAGGTAATCCCATTCACGCGTCGGCGTTTCAGTCAGGCGGCGCACGGCGGAATTGGCACCGTCGGCGGCCACCACCAGCGGCGCGCGCAACTGACGACCATCGGCCAGGGTCAGCAGCCAGTCATCGCCGGAGTGACGCATCTGTTCAAGCCGCGCGTTGGCCAGCAAGCCGATGTCGCTGGCGTGCAGTCGGTCGAGCAGCGCGTCCTGCACCACACGATTCTCGATGATGTGACCGAGCACGTCGGCATGCACACTGGAGGCTGAGAAGTGAATCTGCCCGGTGCCGCTGCCATCCCAGACCTGCATATGCGCATACGGGCTGATGCGGCGCGCAGCGATGCCTTCCCACACACCCAGCCGCTGGAGGATTCGCTGGCTGGCCGCCGACAAAGCACTGACCCGCGGCTCGAAGCTCGACTGTTGATCAAACGGCTCGACGCTCAGCGGTCCTCCGTCGACCACCAGCACATCAAGGCCGCTGTCCTGCAATGCCAGAGCAAGGGCACTGCCGACCATTCCGGCTCCGACAATCAGCACATCTGCGCGCGTTTCCATGGTCAAACCGTTCTCGCTTGCGGCCGAAGCCCTGTGTTTAAAGTGTCTGATTCACACATCGGATCGAGTCCCCAAACCCATGGCCTGACGAGCAAACCAGCGCTTGGCGGCCGGCAGCAGGTCCAGGCCGAGCAACCCGACGTTACGCCCGGTGGCAACGGCCGACCGGGAGCTGCCGAACAGGCGCGTCACCTTGTCGGAGAAGCCCACGGTCAATTGCTGATCCTGGCGCTGACGCTCACGGTAGAGCTGCAGCGTCGGCAGCTCACCGGGCGGCGCGTCGCTGTCCAGCAGCGTCTCGGCCAGTGCATCGGCGTCACGCAAGGACAGATTGAAACCCTGCCCGGCAACCGGATGCAGGCTGTGCGCCGCGTTGCCCAGGATCACCAGATGCGAGCGCACCTGCTCTTCGGCTTCGATCAGTGCCAAGGGGTAGACATGCCGAGCACCGACCTGACGCAGCGTGCCCAGACGATAGCCAAACACACCTTGCAGCTCTTCCAGAAAACTGCGGTCGTCCAGTTCGGCCAGACGCTGGGTATCGTTGCCCGGACGTGTCCAGACCAGCGCACAGCGGTTATCCGGCAATGGCAGCAGCGCCATCGGCCCGTCCTCGGTAAAACGTTCGAACGCCTGCCCGCAGTGAGCTTCACTCGGCGTGATATTGGCAATCAGCGCATGCTGGTCGTAGGGCCGTTGCCGCACCCCGATGCCCAGTTGCTCGCGCAGGCTGGAACGGCCGCCGTCGGCCAGCACGGCCAGGTCGCAGTCCAGTTCGCTGTCATCACTGAGGCTCAGGCGATAACCGTCGGCCATCGGCTGCATGTGTTTGACCTCGGCCGGCACACGCCAACTGACCACATCACGATCCAGCCCGGCCCACAGAGCCTGACCAAGCCAGGCGTTTTCAACCACATAGCCGAGCGCCGGAACGCCCTCTTCGATCGCAGACAGGCGAGTGGCACCGAAGCGACCACGGTCCGACACCTGGATTTGCAGGATCGGCTCGGCGCGTCGGGAAATCTGCTGCCAGAGGCCAAGCCGTTCATAGATGCGTCGCGAGCCGAACGACAGTGCCGAAGAACGCGCATCGTAGCTCGGCTGCCAGGCTTCACCCGGCGCGAAGGGTTCGATGAGCACGATTTTCCAGCCGCGCGCCTTGGCACCGGCCTGCAGCGACAACGCAAGGCTTGCACCGACCAGTCCGCCGCCGACGATGGCGATATTGAAGCGGCTCATGCGACCTGTTCCTGTGCAGCCGCCATCAGCGCCTCGATCTCGGCGACGGTCTTGGGCACGCCGCCGGACAGAATTTCACACCCCTGCCTGGTCACAACCACGTCATCCTCGATTCGCACACCAATACCTCGCCATTTCTTCGCGACTTCCAGGTTGTCGGGGGATATGTAAATCCCGGGTTCAACGGTCAGCGTCATGCCGACCTCCAGTACGCGCCACTCGCCGCCGACCTTGTATTCGCCGACGTCATGCACATCCATGCCCAGCCAGTGCCCGGCACGGTGCATGTAAAACATCTTGTAGGCCTCGCTTTCGATCAGCTCGCCGACGTCGCCGCGCAGCAGGCCCAGTTCAACCAGCCCGGCGGTAATCACCTTGACCGTCGCCTCGTGCGCCTGGTTCCAGTGCTTATCGGGGCCAATGGCCTCGAAGGCGGCATGCTGGGCCTTGAGCACCAGCTCGTAAATGGCTTTCTGTTCGGGGGAAAACCTGCCATTCACCGGAAAGGTGCGGGTGATGTCGCTGGCGTAGCAGTCGATTTCGCAGCCTGCGTCGATCAACACCAGATCACCGTCCCTGAGCACCGCGTCGTTCTGCTGGTAGTGCAGGATGCAACCGTTGCGACCCGAGGCGACGATCGAGCCATAGGCAGGCATCTTCGAACCGCCCTTGCGGAACTCGTAGTCCAGCTCGGCCTCCAGGCTGAACTCATGCAGCCCTGCGCGGCAGGCCTGCATCGCACGCACATGGGCACGCGCCGAGATATCCGCTGCGCAACGCATGACTTTGATTTCCGCTGCGGACTTGTACAGGCGCATGTCGTGCAGCAGATGGTCCAGGGCCACGAATTCCTTGGGCGGCTGGGCACCGAGGTGCGCCTTGGAGCGAATCACGTTGATCCAGTCCATCAGGTGCCGGTCGAATTCGGGATTGCTGCCCATCGCCGAATACACCCGATCCCGGCCTTCGATCAGGCCGGGCAGGATTTCATCAATGTCATTGATGGGGAACGCATCGTCCGCACCATACTCACGGATCGCGCCTTCCTGTCCTGCGCGCAGGCCTTCCCACAGCTCGCGCTCGGGATTGCGCTCGCGGCAGAACAATACGTACTCGCCGTACTCACGACCGGGGATCAGGACCACCACCGCTTCCGGCTCGGGAAAGCCGCTCAGGTACTGAAAGTCGCTGTCCTGCCGGTAGACGTGCTCGACGTCACGATTGCGAATGGCAACCGCAGCGGCAGGCAGGATGGCAATGCTGTCCGGCTCCATCTGAGCCATCAGAGCCTTGCGGCGGCGGGCGTACTCGGACTTCGGGATCTGAATCATGGGCAGCAGGCGTCCTGATGGAGTCCACCGGCTCGCGCTATGGCAAGCGCAGGCCGGTGTCGCAGTGATCGGCTATCAGTGCAGTGAAGGCTTGGGTTGCGGCGCGGACGGCTCGTTGAATTCAGTGAACAGCAGCAACGGCGCTACGCGCATGTACTCCATGACTTCCATGTAGTCGGTTTCGCCGTCTTCGGACTCTTCCAGCGCGTCCTGAACCTGGGCAATCGCCGCCAGATCCTCCAGAACAGCCTTGGCTTCAGTGCCCAGCGACTTGTCGCCAATGGCCAGACCGAAACCTGCCAGGAACCCCTGACACCACTGGCCCAGCGCAGCAGCACGCTCGGTCAGCGGTTCGTCGTCGCCTGGCAGCAACAGCACGACGGTCATGTCGTCACCGGTGAGCTCGCCCTTGACCATCTCTTGCAAGCCGACGAGCGCCTGACGGATATTGTCCTGCGGCTCGGTTTCCAGCAGGACCGACGCGTCGGCAAACCAGCCTTCGTTGTCGAAACCGGCACCTGCGCAACTGCGGCCCAGCAACAGGCCATGCAGCTCGGCAGGAGATACCTGGTGACCGCCACTGTTGAGCAGAGTGGCGAACGCTTTGTACGGAGAATTCTGAATGGGCATGGGTAGCTAGTCGCCAAACGGCGCAATGTCTAGAATGAAGGCCTTGTATCCTAGACTATCCGCGCGACAAGATCACCCGGACGGCGGTTCGAGCTTGAGCACAAGCATCGCTCCCCCTGCCATTCATCAGAAAGTATTCAGTGGAAAACAATGGAAGACACCGACCTGCAAGCGCTGATGAAACGTGTGGAGCTGCTCCTGAAGTATGCCGAGCAACTTAAAGGCCAAAACGCACTCTTATTAGCTCAGGAAAAGACCTGGCGCGAGGAACGTGCCCAACTGATTGAAAAAAACGAAATCGCCCGGCAGAAGGTCGAGTCAATGATTTCGCGCCTTAAAGCCCTGGAGCAAGACTCATGAGCAATGGCAACAGCGTTACCGTTCAGATCCTGGACAAGGAATATTCGATCATCTGCCCTCAGGAAGAGCGCACCAACCTGGTCAGCGCCGCCCGCTACCTGGATGGCAAGATGCGTGAGATCCGCAGCAGCGGCAAAGTCATCGGTGCCGATCGCATCGCCGTAATGGCTGCTCTGAACATCACTCACGACCTGCTGCACAAGGAACATCTGCCTGACGTACAGACCAGCGGTTCGACCCGCGAACAGGTCCGCGACCTGCTCGACAAGGTCGATCTGGTGCTGGCGACAGACACGCCCGGCACACCGGATTCAACTCGGGGCTGATTATTGCGGGGCATTTCTGTATACTCGCGCTGCTCCCTGGAGTGCTTGCCAGTCGGTCATGTCCCTGAGCCGATACGCACAACCACGGGGGTTGCACGTTGGGGTTGGTGTGCATGTCCGCTCGACGGAAAGCCTTAAAACCTCCTGCAATCTCCACCTTGAACTTTCGGGTTCAAGGGCTAAACCGACAGCGGTTCGTCGGGGAGTCCATATTCAGTCCGTTGCCAGCCCTGTTGTCTGGCAACGACTACCCCGCTCCGGCTTCAACCTCCTTTCCGGATCAGCCTGCATGACCTTCTGCTCATGATCAGCGCCCAATCACTTACCCGTCCGCAATTACGCCGCCAGCTACGCAAGGCACGCAAAGCCTTGAGTCAAAGCCAGCAACGCGCAGCCGCACGGGATATTTATCGTCAACTGGCGCAGCACCCGCTGTTTCGGCGTGCCCGGCATGTTTCGCTGTACCTGCCGATGGATGGCGAGATCGACCCGCGGCTGTTACTGCGTGAAGCACAGCGCCGTGGCAAGGCAACCTATCTGCCGGTGCTCAACGCATGGCCACGCACGCGCATGGTTTTTCAGCGTGTGCGTCCCGGCGAAAAATTCATCCCCAATCGTTTTCGCATCCCCGAGCCGCGCATCGACCGGGCAAGGCAACGCCCTATATGGGCGCTCGACCTGATTCTGATGCCATTGGTAGGTTTCGATGACGAAGGCGGCCGCCTGGGCATGGGCGGTGGTTTCTACGACCGCAGCCTGGCGTACCTGGCGCGCAGAAAGACCTGGCGCAAGCCGGTGTTACTGGGGCTGGCTCACGAGTGTCAGAAAGTCGATCGCCTGGCGCAGGCCAGTTGGGATGTACCGCTGCAAGGCACGGTATCGGATAAAGGCTGGTATGTGACGCAGGCACTCTGATCGCTCAGCCAACAAGGCAATCAACGATCAGAGTACAAGCAGGGCTCAATGCCTGCCGGGGACTTTTTGCTGCTGCTGAGTGATCTCGACTGGAGCATCATCCTTGGTGGACCACAAGCTCTGTGCATAACCGGTTGTCACGACACCCAAGCCAAACAGAATAACCAGAATCCAGAGTAAATCAGGCTTGCGTTTCATTGACTGCCCTCCTTAGGCAAATCAATACGATGTCAGCATCGGTTTTGTGTAGGCCGTGCAACAGCGTGGAACTTTGAAGGGCGGCATTTTGCGGTAACGTGAACCAGTACGCAAATAGTGGCGCGAACCGATTGTCGGTTTGTCATCAAACTGTTCGTAATACCGTGAACCTTTTGTCTGTGGAGTGAGCACAATGGCCTATTGGCTAATGAAGTCCGAGCCTGATGAATTCTCGATCAGCGACCTGCAACGACTGGGCAACGCTCGCTGGGACGGGGTACGCAACTATCAGGCACGTAATTTTCTGAGGGCCATGACAGAGGGCGACGAGTTCTTTTTCTATCACTCCAGTTGCCCGGAGCCGGGAATCGCCGGCATCGGCAAAATCGCCAGGTCAGCCTATCCGGACCCCACTGCTCTGGACCCCGAGAGCCACTACCACGACGCCAAGGCCACTACGGAGAAAAACCCGTGGAGTGCCATCGATATCGGGTTTGTGGATATCTTCAAGAACGTACTGGGGCTGGGTTATCTCAAGCAGCAAAGCCAACTTGAGCAACTGCCTCTGGTACAGAAAGGCAGCCGGCTCTCGGTCATGCCGGTCACCGCCGAACAATGGGCGGCGATCCTGGCACTGCGCTGACGAACGTTATTGAACGATGAAGTTATTGAACAGCAAGTCTTCAACAATCGGCTTGCCTTCTTCATCGTTCATGACGCGCTGAACCTGTTTGAGTGCTTCCTGACGAATGTTTTCCTTCGCTTCGGCGCTGCTCATGGAATCGACGGTCTGCTGAGTAAACAAAGACACCAGTTGATTGCGGATCAGTGCATCATTGCGCTTCACGGCGGCCTCGGCGTCGGCACCTGTTACACGCAAGGCAATGTCGGCCTTGTAGACACGCAGCTTCGGGCCACCATCCAGCGCGTAATTACCCACGAACGGAGGCGTCAGCGAGACATACGCCGCCTTTGGCGGGCCGCCCTCTTCCTTGGCTTCCTCTTGCGCCATGACAGGCAATGACAAGGCCAGCAACATCAGAATCCACGCTTTCACAGTCCACTCCTTAATACGGTTTGCCACGTAGCTTACAGCTTATGTGTGCTTATCAGGCAGGGCCATGCTTGTTGACCCGGGAACCCGCTTAACTGACTTTATCGGCCATTACCGGAAAAGGAATAGCCCGATGAAAGCCCTGTTATGCAAAGCCTTTGGTCCTGCCAGCACACTGGTGCTCGAAGACATCCCCGGCCCCGCGATCAAAAAGAACGAAATTCTGCTCGACGTGCACGCCGCCGGGGTCAACTTTCCCGACACCTTGATCATCGAGGGTAAATACCAGTTCAAACCACCCTTCCCGTTCTCACCGGGTGGTGAGGCCGCAGGCGTGATAACGGCGGTAGGAGAAAACGTCAGCCACCTGAAACCCGGCGACCGCGTCATGGCGCTTACCGGCTGGGGCAGCTTTGCCGAGCAGGTCGCCGTTCCCCACTACAACGTGCTGCCGATTCCGCCGGGCATGGACTTCACCACGGCGGCCGCATTCAGCATGACCTATGGCACTTCCATGCACGCCCTCACACAACGCGCCCGCCTGCAACCCGGCGAAACCCTGCTGGTACTCGGCGCATCCGGCGGCGTCGGCCTGGCCGCCGTAGAAATCGGCAAAGCCCTCGGCGCCCGCGTCATCGCCGCCGCCAGCAGCGCAGAAAAACTCGAAGTCGCCAGAAACGCAGGCGCGGACGAACTGATCAACTACAGCGAAACCAGCCTCAAGGACGAAGTCAAACGCCTCACCCAAGGCAACGGCGCCGACGTGATCTACGACCCGGTCGGCGGCGACCTCTTCGACCAGGCCATCCGCAGCATCGCCTGGAACGGCCGCTTGCTGGTCGTCGGCTTCGCCAGCGGCCGCATCCCCGACCTGCCCGTCAATCTGACCCTGCTCAAGGGCGCTTCGGTGGTCGGCGTGTTCTGGGGCTCGTTTGCGCAGCGGCAACCGCAGGACAATGCGGCGAACTTCAAGCATCTGTTTGCGTGGTTTGAAGAAGGAAAATTGAAGCCGCTGGTGTCGACGGTTTATCCGCTGGAAAGAGCCGGGGAGGCGATTGATTTGTTGGGGGGACGCAGGGCTGTGGGGAAGGTGGTGGTTTTGGCTGGCAAGACCTGAAGCTCACGCAAAAGCAGAGGGATTGCCTCAAATGTGGGAGCGAGCTTGCTCGCGGAAGGGCCGATATATTCTCCAAAAACGCATTGTCTGAACCGTCTTCGCAAACAAGCGAAGCGTCGCACAGTACGTGCCTACCGCCTTCGGCCAGAATCAAAAGCAGACTTGTATATACCCATGAGCGCTGGAGCGTAGGGAACGATTATCTCAACTATCGTGCGACGCTCCGCGTCCTCTTTGCGGCGCAGAGCGTCAAGAAATGAATCCCACTGAAGCCTGTAGAACGAGAAAGCTCCGTGAGAATTTTCACTAACTGTACCGACCTCTTCGTGAGCAAGCTCACTCCCACAAGTACGCGGCGCTCACGACGACCATGATCAATACCGCCCAGCACACGGCTCATTCGCTGCCCTCCGCTTGCTCAGCCAACCCCACCATCAACGTCTTGATCGGCGCTGGCAGATAGTCGCCATACAGACGATCGGGATTGCTTCGGCAATTGCTGACCATCATCGGTATCGCGGCGCCCAGTTGCTCAAGCAGCACCTGGCGTTGGGGCTCGCTACGCAGGTGGGCAACGTGGCTGCCGAACAGCGCCTGCGTGGTGTACCAGAACACGTCGACTTTACTCAGCGGTTCATTGGGATAGTCCTGGCGGGCGGCTTTCACTTCGTCGTTCAGGTAGCCACAGCGGATATTGCCCAGGCCCACGGTCACCTCGGTGTTGAAGCGCCGATAGCCGTGGGAACCAAAAATCACCGGCACGGTGATCGTGGTCATGGGCGGCGCGCCGACTGTTCCGACCCAAGGTTTATAGCGCCATTGGCGCAGTGCTTGCTCCACCGCTTCGGCGAGTTGCGGGTGGCCGCTCTCGATGGCCCTGACTTCACGAACCTGGCCGTCGGATTTGATCCACATCTGGGCGCGGACCTTGCCCGCATAGCGGGTCTTGACCAGCTCAGGCGGAAAAACCGGTGCCGGCGTGTATATCGGCACCAGAAATGGCTCTGCAGCGCCGGCGTGAGGGGCCAGTGCTGCGGCAATCATGAACGCGGTCATTCTCATTGTTGTAGGGGCTCATCGTCGTGGTGCACCTCCGGGGCGCAGTGATGACGATGGTAAGAGCCTGCCGACATCTCAGTTAGCGCACGACTTCCGATACGCCTGTAGGACCAATCCCAAACACTTGAAACGCCTGCAAACATTTACGCAATGTTCGTAAAACAACAGCTGATTGCCTGCAATTCCTACAAAGAATCAGCCCGAAGGCACTGCTTTTTTCTGTAATGAAAATGTAATATTCGCATTCGCAAAAACAACAATAATCAGGAGCTTCTCCATGTTTGGGTTTTTCCGCCCCGCCAGGCATCAGGCACCCCTTCCCGAAGAAAAGGTCGACAGCACCTATCGTCGTCTGCGCTGGCAGATCTTCGCAGGCATCTTTATCGGCTATGCGGGTTACTACCTGTTACGCAAGAATTTCTCGTTGGCGATGCCGTATCTGATTGACGAAGGCTATACGCGTGGCCAGCTGGGCGTGGCGATGTCGGCCATTGCGATTGCCTACGGCTTGTCGAAATTCCTCATGGGCATCGTTTCGGATCGCTCCAACCCGCGTTACTTTCTGCCGTTCGGCCTGCTGGTGTCTGCCGGGATCATGTTCATCTTTAGCTTCGCGCCGTGGGCGACGTCCAGTGTCACGATCATGTTCGTGCTGCTGTTCATCAATGGCTGGGCGCAGGGCATGGGCTGGCCGCCGAGCGGGCGGACGATGGTCCACTGGTGGTCGCAGAAAGAGCGCGGCGGTGTGGTGTCGGTGTGGAACGTAGCGCACAACGTCGGCGGTGGCCTGATCGGCCCGCTGTTCCTGCTCGGCATGGGCTGGACCAACGACTGGCATGCGGCGTTCTACGTACCAGCGGCGGTTGCGTTGCTGGTCGCGGTGTTCGCCTTCGCGACCATGCGTGACACCCCGCAATCGGTCGGCCTGCCGCCTATCGAGCACTATAAGAACGATTATCCGGAAGGCTACGATGCCAGCCACGAAGAAGAATTCAGCGCCCGGGAAATCTTCGTCAAGTACGTGCTGCGCAACAAATTCCTGTGGTACATCGCCATGGCCAACGTGTTCGTTTACCTGCTGCGCTACGGCGTGCTGGACTGGGCACCTACCTATCTGAAAGAAGCCAAGCACTTCACGGTCGACAAGACCTCCTGGGCTTACTTTCTGTACGAGTGGGCAGGCATTCCGGGCACGCTGCTGTGCGGCTGGATGTCGGACAAGATCTTCAAGGGCAATCGCGGCCTGACCGGCATGGTGTTCATGTTTCTGGTGACCATCGCCACGCTGGTGTACTGGCTCAACCCTGAAGGCAATCCGACCGTCGACATGATCGCGCTGGTGTCCATCGGCTTCCTGATCTACGGCCCGGTAATGCTGATCGGCCTGCAGGCGCTGGAACTGGCACCGAAGAAGGCAGCAGGCACGGCCGCTGGTTTTACCGGGCTGTTCGGCTATCTGGGCGGGTCGGTTGCGGCCAGCGCGGCGATGGGCTACACGGTTGACCACTTCGGCTGGGATGGTGGTTTCGTGCTGTTGATCGGCGCGTGCATTCTGGCGATGGTGTTCCTTGCGCCGACGCTGCGGCACAAACAGGTCGCCAGCACGTCCCGCGACATCAAAGGCTGATCAGGCAGTCTCCGACTTGCAGCGCTTGAGCCGCGCCTCCAGATTCAGGTCTGGCATGGCGTGGCTACGCAGGGCCTTGGCGGTCTGCTCCACGTACTCGCGGGTGGTTCCATAGCGCCCTCTGGCGCTGGCGAGCACCTGGCTCAGCACGCTGTCCGGCAGGTTGCCTGCGTAGCTGGGCAGATGCCGCTCGAGCACGAAGCCCAGGGCCTGCACCTTCCTGCCATCTTCAAGGCGGCAATTGAGCCAGTGCGGGCGATACGAGGGGTACGGCATCTCGCGCTCCCACAAGGCCAGCAGCGATTTCTCCAGGCATTCATCCGGCAGACGATAGGCGAAGCCGGTGCATGAGCCGCCACGGTCCAGACCGAATACCAGCCCCGGTACTTCCGGCGTGCCTCGGTGTTCGTGCGACCAGAGGTAAAGCCCGCGGTGATAACCGTGCACTCGGGCGCGCTGGCTCTCCACGGCGGTGCACTCGGGACGCCAGATCAGTGAGCCGTAAGCGAACAGCCAGACCGGGCCGCCCTTGTGACGACGCATGGTGGTGTTCATGGATGCGAGCAGTTGCTCGCGGGTAAGCTGTGGGCCCATATCGATAACAGGCGGATACGTCAGGCCAAGGCCGTCATGCACCGCAGCGGCCAACTCGTTGATTGGATTCTCCATTTGCCTCCCTGACAGTCTGACTGTCAGTTTTTACCGAGCCCCGCCGACTCGCTCGTGGGTGAGCGGCATCAGGGTGTCGTGGTTCGGTTGTTGCCACAGGCCAACGGCCTGCCTCTACTAAAGTTGCCTGGCGACGACCATGCATCGCCATCGGTTGTAATCAATAAAGCAATTTACACTCCACTCATGCAGCCGTCAGTCCGGCATTAAGGACGCGGTGCGTAAGCGAACACATCTGCGCGCATCTGATGCGCGTCCATTCCGGCGTCGACCAGGGCGTCCAGGGTTCCATAGATCATCGCTGGCGAGCCGCTGGCGTAGACGTGGACGGCCGACAGGTCCTTGATGTCCTCGCAAACCGCCTCGTGCAGCAGACCGCAACGTCCTTCCCAGCCGCACAGGTCACTGACGACCTTGTGCAGGAACAGGTTCGGCAGTTTCGCCCACTCATCCCAATGGCTGACCTGGTAGAAATCCTCAGGACGACGCACGCCCCAGTAAAGGTGTACAGGATGACTGAAGCCTGTGGAGCGACAGTGTTCCAGCAAACTGTTCATTTGCGCCATGCCCGTACCGGCTGCGATCAGCACCAGCGGCCCGTCCGGCAGCTCGGCAAGGTGAGTGTCGCCAAAGGGCAGCTCGACCCGTGCCATGCGGTTGCGTTGCAGTTGCTCGATCAGGCTGCGCGCACTGTCTTCACGAGCCAGCACGTGCAGCTCCAGGTCGCGACCGCTGTGCGGCGCCGATGCGATGGAAAACGCCGACTTCTCGCCGTTCTCACGCTCGATCATCAGGTACTGCCCGGCGTGATAACGCGGTGGCTTGCCAGCCGGCGCGCGCAGGCCGACCCGCCAGACATCACCACCTACTTCGACGCACTCGCTCAGCTGGCAGGCAAAACTGCGCACCGGCAGTTCACCCTTGGCCAGCACGCCATCCCACAGCACTACGCAGTCCGTCAGCGGCACGGCCACACAGGTATGAATTTCGCCGTGATCAAGCGTCTGCCCCGACTGCATCACCCGGCCCTCGACCAACAGGGCCGAACAGACATGGCAGTTGCCATTGCGACAGCTCTGCGGGCACTCGTAACCCAGACGCTGTGCAGCATCGAGTATCCGCTCGCCCGGCAGGGTTTCCAGCACCGCACCTGATGGCTGCAAGGTTACGCGCATCAATCTATTCCCAACTGAGTCCAGATTTCGTCCACCCGGCGTGTAGTGGCTTCGTCCTTGACGATCGCCCTGCCCCACTCGCGGCTGGTCTCTCCTGGCCATTTGTTCGTGGCATCCAACCCCATTTTCGATCCCAGGCCGGACACCGGCGAGGCGAAATCGAGGTAATCGATGGGCGTGTTGTCGATCATGACCGTGTCGCGCTTGGGGTCCATACGCGTGGTAATGGCCCAGATCACGTCGTTCCAGTCCCGCGCATTGATATCGTCGTCGGTGACGATCACGAACTTGGTGTACATGAACTGGCGCAAGAACGACCAGACACCCAGCATCACGCGCTTGGCATGGCCGGGATACTGTTTCTTGATGGTCACCACCGCCATGCGGTACGAGCAACCCTCGGGCGGCAGGTAGAAATCGACGATTTCCGGAAACTGCTTTTGCAGAATCGGCACGAACACTTCGTTCAGCGCGACGCCCAGAATGGCCGGCTCATCAGGCGGACGACCGGTGTAGGTGCTGTGGTAGATCGGCTTGATACGGTGCGTGATGCGCTCGACGGTGAGCACCGGGAAGCTGTCGACTTCGTTGTAATAGCCGGTGTGGTCGCCGTAAGGCCCTTCGTCGGCCATCTCGCCCGGGTGAATCACACCCTCGAGCACGATCTCGGCGCTGGCCGGAACCTGCAGATTGCTGCCACGGCACTTGATCAGCTCGGTGCGCGAGCCACGCAGCAGACCGGCAAAGGCATATTCGGAGAGGCTGTCCGGTACCGGCGTCACGGCACCGAGAATGGTCGCCGGGTCCGCGCCCAGTGCGACGGCCACCGGATAAGGCTCGCCAGGGTGCTTGACGCACCAGTCGCGGAAGTCCAGCGCGCCACCGCGATGGCTGAGCCAGCGCATGATGATCTTGTTGCGACCGATGACCTGCTGGCGATAGATGCCGAGGTTCTGGCGCTCCTTGTTCGGGCCTTTGGTGACCGTCAGGCCCCAGGTGATCAGCGGCGCAACATCGCCCGGCCAGCAGGTCTGTACCGGCAGCATGCCGAGGTCGACGTCGTCGCCTTCGATGACGATCTCCTGGCAGGGCGCATCCTTGACAACCTTCGGCGCCATGGCGATGACCTTGCGGAAGATCGGCAGTTTGGACCAGGCGTCCTTCAGGCCCTTGGGTGGCTCGGGCTCTTTGAGAAACGCCAGCAGCTTGCCAATTTCACGCAGCTCGCTGACCGCTTCGGCGCCCATGCCCATGGCGACGCGCTCCGGTGTGCCGAACAGGTTGCCGAGCACCGGGATATCAAAACCGACCGGTTTTTCGAATAGCAGGGCCGGGCCCTTGGCACGCAAGGTACGGTCACAGATTTCAGTCATTTCCAGCACAGGCGAGATCGGCATCTGGATGCGTTTCAACTCTCCGCGCTGCTCAAGCTGCTGCACGAAATCCCTAAGATCTTTGAATTTCATTAACCCGGCCATTTATCCAATAGACGCACATCGTACCTGCTCCAGCCCTTCAAGGCAGCTAATCGGCGGCATGCAGGCAAAAAAAATGGTGCCCCGAAGGACACCATTTTTTGTTTCAGCCTGCCGGTTACTTGCGTTTCATGGACAGGAAGAACTCGTCGTTGGTCTTGGTCTGCTTGAGCTTGTCGATCAGAAACTCGATAGCTGCGACTTCGTCCATCGGGTGCAGCAGCTTGCGCAGGATCCACATGCGCTGCAGTTCGTCATCAGCGGTCAACAGCTCTTCACGGCGTGTGCCGGAGCGGTTGATGTTGATGGCCGGGAACACGCGCTTCTCTGCAATCTTGCGATCCAGAGGCAGCTCCATGTTGCCGGTACCCTTGAACTCTTCGTAGATCACTTCATCCATCTTCGAACCGGTTTCAACCAGTGCGGTGGCGATGATGGTCAACGAGCCGCCTTCTTCGATGTTACGCGCAGCACCGAAGAAACGCTTTGGCTTCTCGAGTGCATGAGCGTCGACACCACCGGTCAATACCTTGCCGGAGCTCGGGATGACGGTGTTGTAGGCACGTGCCAGACGGGTGATGGAGTCGAGCAGGATAACGACGTCTTTCTTGTGCTCGACCAGGCGTTTGGCCTTCTCGATCACCATTTCGGCAACCTGTACGTGACGGGTTGGCGGTTCGTCGAACGTCGAAGCGACCACTTCGCCGCGCACGGTGCGCTGCATCTCGGTCACTTCTTCCGGGCGCTCGTCGATCAGCAGAACGATCAGATGCACTTCCGGGTTGTTACGCGTGATGTTCGACGCGATGTTCTGCAGCATGATGGTCTTGCCCGCCTTCGGCGGAGCAACGATCAGACCACGCTGACCTTTACCGATCGGTGCGCACAGATCGATCACACGACCGGTCAGGTCTTCGGTGGAACCGTTACCGGCTTCCATCTTCATGCGGATCGTCGGGAACAACGGCGTCAGGTTTTCGAACAGAATCTTGTTCTTGGCGTTTTCCGGACGGTCGTAGTTGATCGTGTCGACCTTGAGCAGAGCGAAATAACGCTCGCCTTCCTTGGGTGGACGGATCTTGCCAACGATGGTGTCGCCGGTACGCAGGTTGAAGCGGCGGATCTGGCTGGGGGAGACATAGATGTCATCCGGGCCGGCCAGGTAGGAAGCGTCTGCAGAGCGCAGGAAACCGAAGCCGTCCTGGAGAATCTCCAGCACGCCATCACCGGATATTTCCTCGCCACTTTTGGCGTGCCGTTTGAGCAGGGAGAAAATGACGTCCTGCTTGCGCGAACGGGCCATATTTTCTATGCCAGCCTGTTCGGCCATTTCGAGCAATTCGGTAATCGGCTTTTGCTTGAGTTCAGTCAGGTTCATATGGGGAATGACGTAATCATGTATGGAGGGGGAAATTAAGCTTTTGGCTTAATGAGGCCGCGCCGCAGAGAAGGCGACAGGATCGCGTACTAAATCGAAAGGAGAGCGTCGGCGACGGCTAGCAGGGGGCAACGGAGAAGCCGTTGCGGGGCCGAATGTACCACCTGATTTTCAAGGCGTCTAGTACGACACCCGAAAAAAACCCCGCGATTTGCGGGGCTTTGAAACGCCTCAGATGTTGGCGTCGAGGAACGCAGCCAGCTGCGACTTCGACAGAGCGCCGACTTTGGTCGCTTCAACGTTACCGTTCTTGAACAGCATCAGCGTAGGAATGCCACGAACACCATGCTTGGCAGGCGTGTCCTGGTTTTCATCGATGTTCAACTTGGCAACCGTCAGTTTGCCTTGATAGGTACTGGCGATTTCGTCCAGAACCGGGGCAATCATTTTGCACGGGCCACACCATTCAGCCCAGTAGTCAACAAGCACAGGACCCTGAGCCTGGAGCACTTCGGCTTCAAAGGTGGCGTCGGTGACGTGTTTGATAAGGTCGCTGCTCATGGAAGTCTCCGAGGTCATAGGCTAAAACGACGCCCATCATAGCGGGCCTCAGGTGATTCAGGAAGCGAAGGATCATTGAGTCTGACTATGATGCTCCATGACTGGAGTTATGGCAGGCGTTCAGTTGGCGGGCGAAACGAACACGATACCGGTGCGCAGTGCCGCGCCACGAATATGGTCCTGCATGGCCTTTTGCGCAGGCCCTGAAGCATGTCGGGCCAGTGCGCGAAGGATCTTGCGATGCTCCTGCCAGGTTTCCATGACCCTGGCCGCGCGGATGAACGGCATCTTCTGACTCTCAAGGAAGATGTCGGCCCCGGCAGTCACGATACCCAGCATCGCCTGATTGCCGCTGGCGACCAGAATGTGTCGATGAAACTCGAAGTCCAGCCGCGCCGCCGCCTCGAAGTCACCGGCACGCAACTCCAGGCGCATGGCCTCGACGTTGTCCTCCAGCACATCCCGCTCATCGGCGGTCAGGGTCACGGCTGCCATGCCTGCAGCGAAACCTTCCAGGGCATAGCGCAACTGAAAAGTGTCAGCCGGGGAAACCTGAGCTTCATAAGGCCAGGAAAAACCACTCGTGCGCTGTTCTGGTTCAGAAATCGACTGCACGAAGACGCCTTTGCCGGGCTGGACACTGACCACTCCGAGTGCACTGAGCGACGACAAGGCTTCACGCAAAGACGCCCGACTGACCCCCAGCAGAACCGCCAGATCGCGTTGCGACGGCAGGCTCTCGCCGGGCTTGTAGCCTTGCTCGGCGATCAATTTGCGAATGGCCCTGAGGGCTGATTCGGGTACTGCGAGTGAAGTGTGCGGCATCACTGTTCAGGCCAGTCAGTCCAGTAAAAATCCCTTTTATCCCCATCTTGAAAATTCGGCAAGCGACGCCCAGCACTGGGGCGGCAAGGCTTTAAAGCGCGCCAAAGCAGGGCGCACTGCCCTCAGACTGGTCAGACCAGTAAGACCATAAACACGCTGCAAACCTTGATTCATGGCCGGTAACCGGCGGATGGCATGCGCTGTGCACTGGAGACAGGCCAACACCTTTCGTTTCGCCCGGAGATTTCATATGACCAAGCGTTACAGCGCCCTGCTTACTGCATTGTTTGCCAGTCTGATGCTGAGCCAGACACCCGCCCACGCGAACGGCCTGGACGACGTTGTAGCGCGCGGCACCCTGAAGGTGGCCGTTCCGCAGGACTTCCCGCCGTTCGGCTCGGTCGGCCCTGACATGAAGCCCCGCGGCCTGGACATCGACACCGCACAGCTGCTGGCCGACAGGTTGAAGGTCAAGCTGGAACTGACCCCGGTCAACAGCACCAACCGCATTCCGTTCCTGACCACCGGCAAGGTCGACCTGGTGATCTCCAGCCTGGGCAAGAACCCGGACCGCGAGAAAGTCATCGACTTCTCGCGCGCTTACGCACCGTTCTACCTGGCGGTATTCGGTCCACCTGATTCGCCGGTCAAGGACATCGCTGACCTTAAAGGCAAGACCATCAGCGTCACCCGTGGCGCGATCGAGGACATCGAGCTGTCGAAAGTGGCTCCGGAAGGCGCGGTCATCAAGCGCTTCGAAGACAACAACTCGACCATCGCAGCCTATCTGGCCGGTCAGACCGACCTGATCGCCAGCGGCAACGTGGTGATGGTCGCGATCAGCGAGCGCAACCCCAAGCGCATCCCGGCGCTGAAAGTGAAACTCAAGGATTCGCCGGTCTACGTCGGCGTGAACAAGGGTCAGCCGGAACTGCTGGGCAAGGTCGATGAGATTCTGAACGCCGCCAAGGCTGACGGCACGCTGGAAAAAGCTTCCCAGACCTGGCTGAAGCAACCGCTGCCTGCCGATCTCTGATCACTGCTTTCCGGTAACAGGATTCACCAATGGCTTATCACTTCGACTTTACACCGGTCCTGCAGAGCATCGATCTGCTGTTGCGCGGGGCTTTGTTCACGCTGGAACTGACGGCCATTGGCACCCTGCTGGGCGTCAGTCTCGGTATTGTCGGTGCCGTCGTGAGGGCCTGGAAGATTCAGCCCTTTGCGACGATCTTTGCCATCTATGTCGAGCTGATCCGCAATACGCCGTTTCTGGTTCAGCTGTTCTTCATTTTCTTCGGTCTGCCGTCGCTGGGCGTGCAGATCACGGAATGGCAGGCAGCGGTGCTGGCGATGGTCATCAACCTGGGTGCCTACTCGACCGAAATCGTGCGGGCAGGTATACAGGCGATTCCCAAGGGTCAGCTTGAAGCATCGGCGGCGCTGGCGATGAGTCGCTATGAAGCCTTTCGCCACGTGGTACTGGTTCCGGCGCTGGGCAAGGTCTGGCCGGCACTGAGCAGCCAGATCATCATCGTCATGCTCGGCTCGTCTGTCTGCTCGCAGATTGCCACTGAAGAACTGAGCTTCTATGCCAACTTCATTCAGTCACGCAACTTCCGCTCGTTCGAAACCTACATTGTGACCACGCTGATCTACCTGGCCATGGCGCTGCTGATCCGGCAATTGCTGGCCTGGATCGGGCGACGCTACATCTCGAGGAACCGCTGATGGATTTCACCCTCTGGGACATCGTGCGCAATCTGCTGATCGGCCTGCAATGGACCCTGGCCTTGTCGCTGGTGGCCTTCATCGGCGGCGGGCTGATCGGCTTGCTGATCATGGGCATGCGCACCTCGGAAAAATCCGGCCCGCGCGTGACCGCGAAACTCTATATAGAACTGTTTCAGGGCACACCGCTGTTGATGCAGTTGTTTCTGGTGTTCTTCGGTGTCGCGCTGATGGGCCTGAACATTTCGCCCTGGGCTGCGGCGGCACTGGCCTTGACGCTGTTTACCAGCGCTTACCTTGCAGAGATCTGGCGCGGCTGCGTCGAATCGATCTCCAAGGGCCAGTGGGAAGCATCCGCGAGCCTGGCGCTGACCCCGTTCGAGCAGATGCGCTATGTGATTCTGCCGCAAGCGTTGCGCATCGCGGTCGCGCCGACGGTCGGCTTTTCCGTGCAGGTGGTCAAAGGCACTGCGGTGACGTCGATCATCGGTTTCACCGAATTGACCAAGACCGGCAGCATGCTGGCCAACGCCACGTTCGAACCTTTCATGGTCTATGGCTTCGTTGCCCTGGGCTACTTCATCCTGTGCTACCCCTTGTCGCTGTGCGCGCGCCATCTGGAAAGGAGACTGCATGCCTCTGCTTAGAATTTCCGCCCTGCATAAATACTATGGCGATCATCACGTGCTCAAAGGCATCGATCTGTCGGTCGAAGAGGGCCAGGTCGTGGCGATCATCGGTCGCAGCGGCTCGGGCAAAAGCACCCTGTTGCGCACGCTCAACGGCCTGGAGTCGATCAACGATGGCGTGATCGAGGTCGATGGCGAATACCTCGACGCCGCACGCGCCGACCTGCGCACACTGCGCCAGAAGGTCGGTATGGTGTTCCAGCAGTTCAACCTGTTCCCGCACCTGAGCGTGGGCGAGAACGTCATGCTTGCGCCGCAGGTCGTGCAGAAAGTACCGAAGGCCGAGGCCGCCAAACTGGCGAGGAAGATGCTCGAACGCGTCGGCCTCGGCGAGAAGTTCGACGCTTTCCCGGATCGCCTGTCCGGTGGTCAGCAGCAACGCGTGGCAATTGCCCGCGCACTGGCGATGTCGCCCAAGGTATTGCTGTGCGACGAAATCACCTCGGCGCTGGACCCGGAACTGGTCAACGAAGTGCTCAGCGTGGTGCGCCAGCTGGCAGCCGATGGCATGACCCTGATCATGGTCACCCACGAAATGCGCTTCGCGCGTGAAGTGGGCGACAAGCTGGTGTTCATGCACCAAGGCAAGGTGCATGAAGTGGGCGATCCGAAAGAGCTCTTCGCCAACCCGAAAACCCCGGAACTGGCGAACTTCATCGGCACAGTGGAGCACGCCTGACAGGGCCGAATACATACGCCTTGAAGAACCGTTAAGGCGAGACGTTCAGGTATCTGTAGGAGCGAACTTGTTCGCGAACAAGTTCGCTCCTACAGCCTGCGGCCAGAATCAACGAGCTTATGCATCACGATCCAGGCTTTCTGATAAAACGTTGCTCCCACACATCAGATAGCCATGCGCCATGTCCCACGAGTAATACCGGGTATTTCCGGTGCCTGAACAGCTTCGCGTTGGCGGCAAGCATGGATCGTGGCACGATGGTCCGGTTA
Source organism: Pseudomonas sp. PvP027 (assembly GCF_017833005.1). Classification (NCBI taxonomy): domain Bacteria; kingdom Pseudomonadati; phylum Pseudomonadota; class Gammaproteobacteria; order Pseudomonadales; family Pseudomonadaceae; genus Pseudomonas; species Pseudomonas sp. PvP027. Next base: position 2,983,947 of record NZ_JAFIBK010000001.1, read on the forward strand.
TCGAACCGGATTTTCTGACCATGCCGCACTCAACACCCAAGAATTTTTCACTGATCGCCGCTATCGACCTGGGCTCCAACAGCTTTCATATGGTTGTGGCGAAAGCCAATCAGGGCGAGATTCGCATTCTTGAGCGCCTGGGCGAGAAGGTGCAGTTGGCCGCTGGCATCGACGAAGAGCGCCAGCTGACCGAAGAATCCATGCAGCGCGGTCTCGACTGCCTGAAACGCTTCGCCCAACTGATCAACGGGCTGCCGCTAGGTGCGGTGCGCATCGTGGGCACCAATGCCCTGCGCGAGGCGCGTAACCGCAACGACTTCATTCACCGCGCCGAAGAAATCCTCGGCCATCCGGTGGAAGTGATTTCCGGCCGCGAAGAAGCGCGCCTCATTTATCTGGGCGTTTCCCACACGCTGGCCGACACCCCGGGCAAACGTCTGGTCGCCGACATCGGCGGCGGCAGTACCGAATTCATCATCGGCCAGCGCTTCGAGCCGCTGCTGCGTGAAAGCCTGCAGATGGGCTGCGTGAGTTTTACCCAGCGCTACTTCCGCGACGGCAAGGTGACACCGGCCCGATACGCCCAGGCCTACACCGCTGCCCGTCTGGAAATCATGAGCATCGAACACGCGCTGCATCGCCTCAAGTGGGATGAAGCGATCGGTTCGTCAGGTACCATTCGTGCTATCGGCCTGGCGCTCAAGGCCAATGGTTACGGCGCAGGCGAGGTCAACGCCGAAGGGCTGGCCTGGCTCAAGCGCAAGCTGTTCAAAATGGGTGACGTGGAGAAGATCGACTTCGATGGCATCAAGCCCGACCGTCGCGCCATTTTCCCCGCAGGCCTGGCGATTCTGGAAGCCATCTTCGACGCCCTCGAACTCAATCGCATGGATCACTGCGAAGGCGCCCTGCGTGAAGGCGTGCTGTATGACCTGATGGGCCGCCATCATCATGAAGACGTGCGTGAGCGTACGCTCAGCTCGCTGATGGAGCGTTATCACGTCGACCTGGAACAGGCCGCACGCGTCGAAGCCAAGGCACTGCATGCGCTGGAGCAGGTTGCCGAGAGCTGGGAATTGCAGCACGAGAGCTACGCCGAACTGCTGAGCTGGGCAGCCAAGGTGCACGAGATCGGCCTGGACATCGCCCACTATCACTACCACAAGCACGGCGCGTACCTGATCGAGCACTCCGACCTGGCCGGCTTCTCACGCGAAGACCAGCAAATGCTCGCACTGCTGGTGCGCGGTCATCGCCGTAATATTCCCAAGGACAAGTTCGCCGAGTTCGGCGATGAAGGCATCAAGCTGATTCGCCTGTGCGTGCTGTTGCGCTTTGCGATTCTGTTTCACCACATTCGTGGCACCCAGGAGATGCCACGTGTGACGTTGCGTGCCGACGGCCCGAATCTGGACGCCGAATTCCCGAAAGGCTGGCTGGAAAACAACCAGCTGACTCAGGCCGACTTCGCGCTGGAAGCGGAGTGGCTGACCCGAGTCGGCATCGTCTTCAGCGTACGCTGAGGACCGGGTTGCTCAGGCGCTCCAAAAGGGTCGCCTGGGCGCTTCGCGGGTTCTGATTACCGGTCGGCGTGCTGCGCACGTAACGCCCGTCCGACTGCAACAGCCAGCTGTGGGTGTTGTCGGTCAGGTAGCTTTCCAGCTCCTTCTTCACACGCAGAATCAACTTCTTGCCTTCCACCGGGAAGCAGGTCTCGACGCGCTTGTCGAGGTTGCGCTCCATCCAGTCGGCGCTCGACAGGAACATCTGCTCGTCTCCGCCGTTGAGGAAGTAGAACACCCGCGTGTGCTCCAGGAAGCGGCCGATGATCGAGCGCACGTGGATATTGTGCGAAACCCCGGCGATGCCCGGACGCAGGCAGCACATGCCGCGCACCACCAGATCGATACGCACGCCTGACTGGCTGGCCTTGTACAACGCACGGATGATCTTCGGATCGGTCAGCGAGTTGAACTTGGCGATGATGTGCGCGGGCTTGCCGTCGAGCGCAAATTGCGTCTCGCGGGCGATCATGTCGAGCATGCCTTTCTTGAGCGTGAACGGCGCATGCAGCAGCTTCTTCATGCGCAGCGTCTTGCCCATGCCGATCAACTGGCTGAACAGTTTGCCGACGTCTTCGCACAATGCGTCATCGGAGGTCAGCAGGCTGTAATCGGTATACAGACGCGCGTTACCGGCGTGGTAGTTGCCGGTCCCGAGATGCGCATAGCGCACGATCTCGCCCGCTTCGCGACGCAGGATCAGCATCATCTTGGCGTGGGTCTTGAAGCCGACCACGCCGTAGATCACCACCGCACCGGCGGCTTGCAGACGGCTGGCCAGTTGCAGGTTGGACTCTTCGTCGAAACGCGCACGCAACTCGATCACCGCAGTGACTTCCTTGCCGTTACGCGCGGCATCGACCAGCGCATCGACGATTTCCGAGTTGGCGCCACTGCGATACAGCGTCTGGCGCACCGCCAGAACGTGTGGGTCTTTTGCCGCCTGGCGCAGCAGGTCGACCACCGGCGTGAACGACTCGAAAGGGTGCAGCAACAGGATGTCCTGCTTGCTGACCACGCTGAAAACGTTTTCGCTGTTCTGCAGCAGCTTGGGAATGGCTGGCGTGAACGGCGGGTATTGCAATTCGGGGTGGCTGTCCAGGCCGGTGATGCTGAACAGACGCGTCAGGTTGACCGGGCCATTCACCTGATACAGCTCGGACTCGTTCAGGTTGAACTGCTTGAGCAGGTAGTCCGACAGGTGTTTCGGGCAGGTATCCGCCACTTCCAGACGTACCGCATCACCGTAGCGACGCGAGAACAGCTCGCCACGCAGTGCCCGCGCCAGGTCTTCCACATCTTCGGAGTCCAGCGCCAGGTCGGCGTTGCGGGTCAGGCGGAACTGGTAGCAGCCCTTGACCTTCATGCCCTGAAACAGATCGTCGGCGTGGGCGTGGATCATCGACGACAGGAACACGAAGTTGTCGCCAGGCCCGCAGACATCTTCCGGCACCTTGATCACGCGCGGCAGCAGACGCGGCGCGGGAATGATCGCAAGACCGGAGTCGCGCCCGAAGGCATCGATGCCTTCAAGCTCGACGATGAAGTTCAGGCTCTTGTTGACCAGCAACGGGAACGGGTGCGTCGGATCGAGACCGATCGGGGTGATGATCGGCGCGATCTCGTCGCGGAAGTAGCGTCGTACCCAGGCCTTGAGCTTGGCCGTCCAGTGACGGCGGCGAATGAAGCGGACCTGATGTTTCTCCAGCTCCGGCAGCAGAATGTCGTTGAGGATCGCGTACTGACGATCTACATGACCGTGTACCAGTTCACTGATCCTGGCCAGCGCCTGATGCGGCTGCAGACCGTCGGCGCCCGCCTGTTCGCGGGCAAAGGTGATCTGCTTCTTCAGGCCTGCAACACGAATCTCGAAGAACTCATCGAGGTTGCTGGAGAAGATCAGCAGAAACTTCAGCCGCTCCAGCAATGGGTAGGACTCATCGAGCGCCTGTTCCAGAACCCGGATATTGAACTGCAGTTGCGACAGCTCACGGTGGATATACAGGCTGCTGTCGTCCAGGTTCGGGGCGACGATAGCGGGCACCGCAGCGGCGGGTGCCTCGATGGCCGGGATTACTTCGATGTCAGGTTCGACCACGGGCGTTGCCTCCGGGACATCGACTTGAACAGCGGCTTCGATGAGTGCTTCGGTATTCATGAATGTTCCTGTGAGGCTATTGCCCCTTCAACAGTTGAGCGGCGCGAACAGCAAAGTAGGTAAGGATGCCGTCGGCGCCGGCGCGTTTGAAGGCAGTGAGGGATTCGAGAATCACCCCTTCACTCAGCCAACCGTTCTGGATTGCGGCCATGTGCATCGCGTATTCACCGCTGACCTGATAAACAAAGGTCGGCACTTTGAACTCATCCTTGACCCTGTACAGAATGTCCAGATAAGGCATGCCAGGCTTGACCATGACCATGTCGGCGCCTTCGGCAAGGTCGGCTGCCACTTCGTGCAGTGCCTCGTTGCTGTTGGCCGGGTCCATCTGATAGGAAGCCTTGTTGGCCTTGCCCAGATTCAGGGAGGAACCCACCGCATCACGGAACGGACCGTAGTAGGCACTGGCGTACTTGGCCGAATAGGCCATGATCCTGACATTCACATGCCCGGCCAGCTCCAGAGACTCGCGGATGGCCTGAATGCGACCGTCCATCATGTCCGACGGCGCGACCACCTGAGCACCAGCATCGGCGTGCGACAGCGCCTGCTTTACCAGCGCATCGACAGTGATGTCGTTCTGAACATAGCCCTCTTCGTCGAGGATGCCGTCCTGACCGTGTGTGGTGAACGGGTCCAGCGCCACATCAGTGATGACGCCCAGCTCCGGAAAGCGGTCACGCAGGGCGCGGGTCGCGCGCTGGGCAATGCCGTCCGGGTTCCAGGCTTCGGCACCGTCGAGGGATTTCTTTTCCGGCGGTGTCACCGGGAACAGCGCCAGCGCAGGGATCCCCAGCGCGACCCAGTGCTCGGCTTCCTTGAGCAACAGATCAACGCTCAAGCGCTCGACGCCAGGCATCGAGGCGATGGTTTCACGACGGTTTTCACCATCGAGAACAAATACGGGAAGAATCAGATCGTCGACAGTGACAACGTTTTCACGCACCAGCCGACGGGAAAAGTCGTCGCGGCGATTACGGCGCAGACGAGTGAGAGGAAACAGGCGGTTAGCGGGGGTAAAGCTCACGGCGAGACTCCTGAGCCCGCTTACGCGGGCAAGCGCGACAGTTATAAGCCGCCATTATGACCAATGTGTGACAGTCATGGTTCGACCTGCGACTGCACGTCGCGGTCACGGCCTTAAAGGGGATACGACCATTGTGGTTGCAAGAATCTTTAACGTCGAGACACATATGGACACTTTCATGATTGCCTTGGGCGCGTTAGGCTGCGCGTTCATTTCGCCAGCATCCAGACAATGCTCCAGAATTTCTTGAATGAATTCGGCTACTTTGCCCTGTTCCTCGGCACCTTTTTTGAAGGCGAGACCATTCTGGTTCTTGCCGGATTCCTGGCGTTTCGCGGATACATGGACCTCAATATCGTCATCCTCGTGGCCTTTTGTGGCAGTTATGCGGGCGACCAGTTGTGGTATTTCATGGGGCGCAAGCATGGCCGCAAGCTTTTGGCGCGCAAGCCTCGCTGGCAACTCATGGGCGACAAGGCGCTGCGGCTGGTCCGCAAGCACCCGGACATCTGGGTATTGAGCTTCCGCTTCGTGTACGGGCTGCGAACGGTCATGCCCGTGGCCATCGGCCTGTCGGGCTATCCACCCGGACGTTATCTTCTGCTGAACGGTATCGGCGCGGCTGTCTGGGCCGCAGCGCTGGGTTCGGCTGCCTATCATTTCGGCGCGGTTCTCGAGGGCTTGCTGGGTAACGTCAAGAAATATGAACTCTGGGTACTGGGCGCGCTGGTACTGCTGGGACTGGCCCTGTGGATACGCAGACGCATCAAGAACGCCCGCATCGCCCGTGAAGAGCGTGAAGAAAAGAGCCGCTTCTGCGCATCGGCGGCAGCCTCCGATCTGGAAACGCCGGTTACCGTGCCCGTCGATCTGACGAAAAAGTCCGACGAATAAAACTCTCCGCTCCCTTCCCCGCCGAGCAGCAGGCTGACAGGCCTCGCTCGGCGACAGCGCGCAGCAGCGCAGACCTCGCGACCGCCGCCCTCCCCGCACACCTTTGCTCACCCGGCTTTGCACAACCAACAATGCCTCAACTGAACACTCGGCCCTTAAAGCGATCAACTGAACAGACAAATTAAAAGAAGCCTCAGGTTGATCGAGCACAAGGAGCCGAAATCGATGCAGAAAAAAGTGGCTGTAATCCTCTCTGGCTGTGGTGTCTACGACGGTGCCGAAATCCACGAAAGCGTCCTGACCCTGTTGCGTCTGGATCAGCGCGGTGCGCAGGTTCAGTGCTTCGCGCCCGACATCACTCAGCATCACGTCATCAATCACCTGACCGGTGAGGAAATGCCCGAGTCGCGTAATGTGCTGGTCGAGGCTGCGCGCATTGCACGGGGCGAAGTGAAGGACATCCGCGAAGCAAATGCCGAAGACTTTGACGCGCTGATCATCCCGGGCGGTTTCGGCTCGGCAAAGAATCTTTCCGATCTTGCCCTGCAAGGTCCGGCCTGCGAGGTCGAAGCGGGGTTGCTGGAACTCGCCGAGGCGTTTGCCGAAGCAGGCAAACCGGTCGGGCTGATCTGCATCACCCCGGCGCTCGCGGCCAAGATCTACGGCCCCGGCGTTACCTGCACCATCGGCAACGACCCTGAAACCGCTGCGGCCATCACCAAAATGGGCGGCAGCCATGCGGAATGCGCGGTTGATGACATCGTCGAAGACGAAGCACGAAAACTGGTCAGCACACCTGCCTATATGGTCGCCAAGAGCATCAGCGAGGCAGCCTCGGGCATCAACAAGCTGGTTGACCGCGTGCTGGAACTGACTCACGAGGGCGATGCCTGACGTTGCGCTGCCAGCAAAACACCGCCTGTCAGACGGGCGGTGTTTTGCAGGCCGGCCATGGCGATCCATCCGGGCTTTATGCTGTACTGTATGCATGAACAGTATAAGAGTAATGCCAGATGTCCAGCCCCTATCCGGTTCGTGGCCGAGGTACTGCAAGCAATCCGCATAACCGCTTCGCACCCAGTCAGTCGGTGGCTGAAGACGATGGCTGGTATCAGGAAGTGCCGCTCACGCAAGGCACCCAGGTCACCAGCGAAACAGCCAAAAGCATCATTACCCGCAACAGCTCGCCGGATATCCCCTTTGACAGGTCGATCAATCCTTACCGGGGCTGCGAGCACGGCTGCATCTATTGTTTCGCCAGACCCAGCCACGCCTACTGGGACATGTCGCCCGGCCTGGATTTCGAGACCAAGCTGATCGCCAAGACCAACGCGGCAGCGCTGCTGGAGCAACAGCTCTCCAAACCCGGTTACCGCTGCGCGCCCATCACCCTCGGGGCCAACACCGACCCCTACCAGCCGATCGAACGTGAATACCGCATCACCCGCGCGACGCTTGAGGTGTTACTGCGCTATCGGCATCCGGTCAGCATCATCACCAAAGGCTCGCTGATCCTGCGCGACCTGGATCTGCTGGCAGAAATGGCCAGGCTGCGGCTGGTGTCGGTCTTCATCAGCCTGACGACGCTGGATGACGAACTCAAATGCATCCTCGAACCCAGGGCCGCAGCGCCCAAGGCCCGCCTGCGGGCGATTCGGGTATTGCGTCAGGCAGGTGTCCCGGTCGGAGTGCTGTGTGCGCCGATCATCCCGATGATCAATGACAGCGAACTGGAGGCACTGCTGAGCGAAGCCAAGGCTGCGGGCGCCCTGAGCGCCAGCTACGTGATGCTGCGCCTGCCACTGGAAGTCGCGCCGCTGTTCGACGAGTGGCTGAAGACGCATTACCCGCAACGCGCCGATCATGTGATGAGTCTGATTCGTCAAAGTCGCGGCGGAGCCCTTTACGACAGCACGTTTGGCTCTCGAATGCATGGCGAAGGACCGTTTGCCGACCTGCTGGCTCAACGCTATGCCCTGGCAATCAAACGACTCGGATTGAACAAACGTGGTGGATTTGCACTCGATTGCGATGCGTTTTGTCCGCCGGGAGGGCAAATGTCGTTGCTGTGACGAACTTGGTACTATCGTGCAAACCCGCGTCCCAGAGCCATCGCATTCAGTTTCGTTTAAGCTTCGGCGATTAGTCTGTTACTCGGAGTGTCATCAGCGATAGCGCTCAAGGGATTTGTTCGTGATGCCTTTTAGAGAGGGATCACATCCGGCTCTGGTCAAACAGGCATGAAGAATCCACATCAATTCGTCAGAGAGGATGAAGACATGACAGACATCGGTAAACAGCATTCGGCTACGTCGTCCAGCACATCAAGCCATTCAGACAGCGCCGACGTAGCGTTGAAACATATCGTCGATGGCTTTGTACATTTCCGTAACGAGGTCTTCCCCCAGCAGGAAGAGCTGTTCAAGAAGTTGGCGACCGCCCAATCGCCACGGGCCATGTTCATCACCTGCGCCGACTCGCGCATCGTGCCCGAATTGATCACCCAAAGTTCGCCAGGCGACCTGTTCGTGACGCGTAACGTCGGCAACGTCGTGCCACCGTATGGCCAGATGAACGGCGGCGTGTCCACCGCTCTGGAATACGCAGTGGTTGCACTGGGCGTGCAGCACATCATCGTTTGCGGACACTCTGACTGCGGCGCCATGCGCGCAGTGCTCAACCCTGACAGCCTGGACAAGATGCCTACCGTAAAGGCCTGGTTGCGCCATGCCGAGGTTGCCCGCACCGTAGTCGAGCAGAACTGCAGCTGCAGCGGCGAACTGGAAACCATGCAGGTCCTGACTCAGGAAAACGTGATTTCCCAGCTGCAACACCTGCGCACCCATCCTTCGGTCGCAGCGAAGATGGCCAGCGGCCAATTGTTCATTCACGGCTGGGTCTACAGCATCGAAACCAGCGAAATCCTGGCTTATGACGCCGAGCTCGATCGTTTCATACCGCTCGACGGTTCTGGACCGACGCCGATGGCTTCACCGAAAGCACGCTTTTCAGCCGACTGATCACCAGTCCGACTGACGGCAAGCCCTTCTTTATCAGCTGATGGCGACTGCGCAGGATGCGCGTCGCCCGTCTTGCCTCGTCTGAAGAATCCCGGAGAAGCGTCATGGGTATTACAGCATTGAAAACAGCTTTACCACGGGAGCTGCTCGCTTCCGTGGTCGTGTTCCTGGTCGCCCTGCCGCTGTGCATGGGGATCGCCATTGCCTCCGGCATGCCTCCGGCCAAAGGTCTGATCACCGGCATCGTGGGCGGCCTGATAGTCGGCTGGATAGCCGGTTCGCCGTTGCAGGTCAGCGGTCCCGCAGCAGGTCTGGCAGTACTGGTTTTTGAAGTGGTGCGCGAGCACGGCATGGCCATGCTGGGTCCTATCCTGGTACTCGCCGGATTGCTTCAGCTGCTGGCAGGTCGATTCAAGCTTGGCTGCTGGTTCCGGGTCACGGCACCTGCGGTGGTCTATGGCATGCTTGCCGGTATCGGTGTGCTGATCGTACTGTCACAGGTACACGTGATGTTTGACAGCGGTCCCAAACCCTCCGGGCTGGACAATCTGATCGCCTTCCCTTCCACGCTGATCCAGGCTTTCGGGCCAGGCACCGGCATGCAGGCCGGCATGCTCGGTCTGGGCACCATGCTGATCATGTGGGGCTGGGAAAAACTCCGTCCGCAGTCGCTGCGCTTCGTACCCGGCGCGCTGCTGGGCGTGGGTATCGCAACCGGCATCAGCCTTTTCATGGCCTTGCAGGTCAAGCGTGTCGAAGTGCCTGACAACCTGGCCGACGCCATCGACTGGCTTCGCCCTGCCGACCTGATGAACCTGGCCGATCCGGCCATTCTGGTGGCGGCTATCGTCGTAGCGTTCATCGCCAGTGCCGAAACGCTGCTTTCCGCATCAGCGGTTGACCGCATGCACAGTGGCCAGCGTTCGGACTTCGACAAGGAGCTCAGTGCTCAGGGCGTGGGCAACATGCTCTGCGGCCTGCTCGGTGCGCTGCCGATGACCGGCGTTATCGTGCGCAGCTCGGCCAACGTCCAGGCCGGTGCCACCACGCGCTACTCGACGATCTTCCACGGCCTGTGGCTGCTGGCGTTCGTGTTGCTGCTGTCGAGCGTACTGCAGAGCATTCCGGTCGCGAGTCTGGCTGGCGTGCTGGTCTACACCGGCCTGAAACTGGTCGATCTGAAGGCGTTTCGCGGTCTGGGCCGCTATGGCCGGATGCCGATGTTCACGTACGCGGCGACTGCCGTGGCGATCATCTTCACCGACCTGCTGACCGGTGTACTGGTCGGTTTCGGCCTGACCCTGGTGAAGCTGGCGTTCAAGGCTTCGCGCCTGAAGATCAATGTGGTCGGACTGGGCGAGAAGGAATTCGAGCTGCGTCTGGTCGGTGCCGCAACCTTCCTCAAGGTGCCGGCGCTGACTCAGGCACTGGGCACTATCCCGCAGGGCAGCACGGTGCATGTGCCGCTGGGCAATCTGTCCTACATCGACCACTCGTGTCTGGAACTGCTGGAAGAATGGGGTCGTTCCAATGCCGCTCATGGCACCCGGTTGCTGATCGAATCGCGTGGCCTGAAGCGTCGTCTTGAAGGGCGGGTCTACACGACAACGGGGATCGGCTCGGCCGCCACCTGATAGTCGCTACCCTGTTATCACAGCTCTGGACACCTGGGAGCCGGATGGGTCTTCGCGTAGCAGCGGAGCGATATCCGGCTCCTTCCATTGCCGGCGAAGACAGTGATTCGGGCTTCTGAATCAGACCGCGGAGTGCTCCAGCTCCAGGCCGACGCCCAATTGCCGTGACAGGCTTGGCCAGCGCTGCCAGGCCGCGTCCGTTTCAGGGCTGATCAGCTTTTCGCGGTAGGCCTCGACCGAGTCCAGCGCGAAACTCTCCTCATCAAGCAGTTCATCGACAGCATGGTGCACCGCTTCGTCCAGCTGGTTGGCAAATTGCTCGCCGATCAACTGGTGGGCAATCACGCTGGCAACCGTGGTATTCGACGGTATCAGCGGCTGACCGAAATGCTTGATGTACAGGTCATTCACCTCCTCGACCAGCCGATGGGCCAGATAAGCCTCGTCCAACAGGCTTTCCAGGCCTTCATGTCCATCCATGATGGACGGTGGAGCCGCAAAAAAATGCTCGGCGATTTTCAGCACCGGCTTTATCTGCCCTTCGATCCCGGCTTCCAGCGCGACCTCATGGGCAGCGTCCAGCAGATCGGGTACCAGATCGATGTAGACCGTGACGAAACGCGCCAGCACGTCTTTCGCGTCGACCTCCGGCAGGTGGATGGCGGGATGGAGATGTGGGAGCTTTTGTTCCAACTGTTGCAGCAAGTGGCCGGTCCGGGCCTCATGTTGATGGGCTAGTTGTATCTGCTCGCGCAATGCGGCGGTGTTCATGGCTGCTGGGACTCCTTGAGGCGTCAGACCTCTTGGCTCGTTCATGGAGAGTCATACGTTAGCTTGCATAACTAAATGCCTAAGACGGTTTTGCTATATGCGGCTCACATTTAGATACATTTGCTCTATCAAGACATTTTTCGCTCAGTTTCTAAGCGAAAATGACTGCCATACCGGCTATGCGGCTGCCAGGCAGCTCGCGTTTTGGATAAGCAGGCTACTCTGAAGTCGCCCGCAGCTATTTCGACACGCTGTCCGATATAAAAAGTGAGCCACGCATGGGCCAGCCTCTTTTGTCCAAACCGCTCGTTCTGCGTTTGACGTGTTTAGTAGTGATGATGTTGATCTGCGGATCGGCATTGCCGTCGCTCTATGGCTTGCTGACCGGACATGACAATAACGGCATGCCGGGTCAGGACGCTTCGCGCCAGGTCGAGGTGCAGTTCACCGCTGGCAACGCTGCCGGGATGACCTGGGCGTTCTACCCGCAGTCCCGCCAGATGCAGGTCCACCCCGGTGCGGTCAACGAGATGATCTTCATCGCGCAGAACCCGACCGACAGACCCATGAAAGCCCAAGCCATACCGGGTATTTCGCCCGGAAAGGCCGCAACGTGGTTTCACAAGACCGAATGCTTCTGCTTCACCCAGCAGACGTTGCAGCCGGGCGAGCGCATCGAGATGCCGGTGCGCTTCATCGTCGACCGTGACATGCCCGACGATGTAAAACGTCTGACGCTGGCCTATACGCTGTTCGACGTCACCACGCACTAGGCTCGGTACGCAATATAGGCCATCATCCCCGGCCGCACGCCGATCACTACTCGCGCTGACACCATGACCCGTACTCAGAAAACCGTTTTCATTGCTGCCGCTATTGTCGCCCTGCTTCTGGGCGTGATCCTCAGTCAGGTGCTGCCTGGCCGCAGCTCGCCGGATCAGGCAGCGCTTAACGACGCCGGTATTGTCCTGCTCCCCAAAAGCCGCCAATTGCCGGCCCTGAGCGTGACCGACCAGAACGGCGCGGCCGTGGCCCTTGATGGCTTGAAAGACCAATGGACGCTGATGTTCTTTGGTTATACCTTCTGCCCGGATATCTGCCCCACGACGCTGGCGCAGATAAAGCAGATCAGGACCGAACTGCCCGAAGAGACGGTCAAGCGCATGCGGGTGGTACTGGTCAGCGTCGATCCGAACCGCGACACACCGCAGCAGCTCAAGCAATACCTGGGCTACTTCGACAAGCAGTACATCGGCCTGACGGCACCTGTCGCGGATATCCAGACACTGGCCAATGCCGTGAGCATTCCGTTTATTCCGGCCGATACCCGTAAACCGAACTACTTCGTCGACCACAGCGGTAACCTGGCCCTGATCGGCCCGGACGGCACGCAACGAGGTTTTATCCGCGCACCGCTGAACAACCAGAAACTGGTGAAGCAGTTGCCGGGTTTGCTGGAAAGGGATTAGTCAGTGCACTGACACTAAATCGCTAGGAACGCGGGGCGTCCTGAAGGGCGCTATCACGCAGAGCGTGGGAGCGATAGGGCCATGCGCAGCGTGGGAAAGCAGTTCTCGACGCTCTGCGTCGCAAGGGACGCAGAACACTGGCACGAGAACCGCGAGGTGCGATCAGATCAGATCAGAACGCCGGGACTACAGCGCCTTTGTACTTCTCGGCCAGGAATGTTTTCACTTCCGGGCTCTGCAAGGCGGCAACCAGCTTCTTCATCGCATCCGAATCCTTGTTGTCCGGGCGGGCCACCAGAATGTTCGCGTAGGGCGAATCGGCACCTTCGATGATCAGCGCATCCTTGGTCGGATCGAGCTTGGCGCTCAGGGCATAGTTGGTGTTGATCAGCGCCAGATCGACCTGAGTCAGCACGCGGGGCAGCGTAGCGGCTTCCAGTTCACGGAATTTCAGGTCTTTCGGGTTATTCACGACATCCGAAGGCTTGGACAGGATGTTGCCCGGATCCTTCAGGGTGATCAGACCTGCCTTGGCCAACAACAGCAAGGCGCGGCCTTCATTGGTGGCGTCATTGGGCAGGGCGACATTGGCGCCAGTGGGCAGCTCTTCCAGCGTCTTGAACTTGTCCGAGTAAGCGCCGAAAGGCTCGATGTGAACCTTGGCCACGGCTACCAGATCAGTGCCTTTACCCTTGTTGAACTCATCCAGATACGGCTGGTGCTGGAAGAAATTCGCGTCCATACGGTTCTGCGACACCTGCACGTTAGGCTGGATGTAGTCATTGAACACCTTGATGTTCAAATCCACGCCTTCTTTGGCCAGGGTCGGTTTGACGAACTCCAGGATCTCGGCGTGCGGCACGGCAGAGGCCGCGACGGTCAGGGTTTCGTTGGCCTGCGCGGACAAGGCGGTGACAGCGGCGAATATGGCCAATAGTTTTTTCATGCAACAACTCCTTTGGGCCCGTACGAGACAGGCCAATACCAACGGATTCGATCAACGATGTGTGAAATGCGCGACCAGTCTGTCGCCGATGGTCTGCAGAATCTGCACCAGCACCAGCAACAATACGACCGTCACGAACATCACATCGTTCTGGAAGCGTTGATAACCGTAACGGATCGCCAGGTCGCCCAGCCCGCCAGCGCCCACCGCACCGGCCATGGCCGTGAACGACACCAGCGCAATGGCAGTCACCGTGATCGCCGCCAGAATGCCGGGGCGCGCCTCGGGCAGCAGCGCCTTGACGATGATCTGCCGAGTCGTCGCGCCCATGGCCTGTGTGGCTTCGATGATGCCGCGATCCACTTCGCGCAAGGCTGTTTCTACCAGACGCGCAAAGAACGGCGTGGCGCCGGCGATCAGCGGCGGCAACGTACCGAGGATGCCCAGCGACGTACCGGTAATGATCTCGGTCAACGGCATCATCACGATCAGCAGGATGATGAACGGCAGCGCGCGCAGCATGTTGACGATCACCCCGACCGTCGCATACAGCTGCTTGTGCTCCAGCAACTGACGCGGCGAGGTGAGGAACATCAGCACACCCAGCGGCAGGCCGAGCAGGATGGTGAAACCGAGCGATACACCGAGCATGATCAGCGTGTCGCCAGTGGCCACCCAGATCTCGTACCAGTCGACATTGGAAAACAGGTTCAAAAAAGCGTCCATCAGCGCAGCACCTCCATATGAACATCAGCGGCGGTGAAGCGCGCAAAGGCGGCGTCCATGTCGCCGCCGGTGATGGCCAGCGTCAACTGCCCGTAAGGGGTGTCCTTGATGCGGTCGATGCGACCGGCAAGGATGCTGTAATCGACGCCGGTTTCCCGCGCCACCGTGCCGAGCAGCGGCGCGTAAGTGGCCTCGCCCTGAAACGTCAGACGCACGATACGGCCTTGAACGTGAGCGAAGTCGTCACGCTGCTCGTTCTCGTCGATCTGCTCGTCTTCCTGCACAAAGCGCTTGGTCGTCGGGTGTTGTGGATGCAAAAACACATCGGCGACCTTGCCGTGCTCGACAATCACCCCGGCGTCCATCACGGCCACCTGATCGCAGACGCGACGAATCACGTCCATCTCATGGGTGATGAGCACGATGGTCAGCTTCAGCTCACGATTGATCTCGGCAAGCAGTTGCAAGACCGACGCAGTGGTCTGCGGGTCCAGCGCGCTGGTGGCTTCATCGCACAGCAGGATTTTTGGTTTGGTGGCCAGTGCGCGGGCGATGCCGACGCGCTGCTTCTGGCCGCCCGACAGTTGTGCCGGGTACTTTTTAGCGTGATCGGACAAGCCGACCCGCTCCAGCAACTCGGCCACGCGCTGGTCGATCTGCTTGCGCGGCATATCGCCTGCCAGGGTCAGCGGCATGGCGACGTTGTCGGCCACGGTTTTCGACGCCAGCAGATTGAAGTGCTGGAAAATCATCCCGACCTGTTGGCGGAAGCGGCGCAGGCCGTTGGCATCAAGCGCAGTGACGTCTTCTCCATCGACCACAATCTGTCCACCACTCGGGGTTTCCAGGCGGTTGATCAGGCGCAGCAGGGTACTTTTGCCCGCGCCGGAGTGGCCGATGATGCCGAACACCTGGCCGCTGTCGACGCGCAGGCTGGTGGGGTGCAGGGCCGGTATTTCCTTGCCTGCCACCCGATAGGTTTTGTGGACGTTATGAAACTCGATCACGGAGCGAACCTTGTGGGGCGCGTTAAAAAATCAGCGCAGTGGCTAGGGCGCCACCTGCTTCGTTACCTCGGCCGGATAAAGCCGGGCGCGCATTTTAGCCTGTCCGGCCCGCTGTGCTTAGCATTTATTTACCGGCTGTCCTGCGCAATGGGCATAACACGACCGTTGGTGATCGTATGCCGAAAATAAAAGGAACGGCTGTTTTTTGCTCCGGTCACTTCTTCGATACCGTGATTTCCCGCTTACGCCAGGGAAGTCGTAATCAGCGAACCCAACTCAATGATTGGGGCGAGATAAGGAGTCTCTGATGGCTAGCAAGAACGCACCACCTGTAACCGAAACGCCCAAGAGCGAAATGGCAGGCACCGACACCCTGGACCGTGGCAATACCAACGAGAAGCTGGAAAGTCTTGAGCAGTTTCGCTCGGACGCCACCCAGCAGGCCCTGCGCACCAACCACGGCGTCAAGATTTCCGATAACCAGAACACCCTGAAAGTCGGCAGCCGCGGCCCATCGCTGCTCGAAGACTTCATCATGCGTGAAAAGATCACGCACTTTGACCATGAGCGTATTCCGGAGCGTATCGTCCACGCCCGCGGTACTGCAGCGCATGGCTATTTCCAGACTTACGAAGACCACGGCGCGCTGAGTAAAGCAGGCTTCCTGCGTGATCCGGGCAAGAAGACCCCGGTGTTTGTGCGTTTCTCCACCGTTCAGGGCCCACGTGGCTCGGGCGACACCGTGCGTGACGTGCGTGGCTTTGCCGTCAAGCTCTACACCGACGAAGGCAACTTCGACCTGGTGGGCAACAACATGCCGGTGTTCTTCATTCAGGACGCCATCAAGTTTCCTGACTTCGTGCACGCGGTGAAACCCGAGCCGCACAACGAAATCCCGACTGGCGGCTCGGCTCACGACACCTTCTGGGACTTCGTCTCGCTGGTGCCGGAATCCGCGCACATGGTGCTGTGGACCATGTCCGACCGTGCTATCCCGAAAAGCCTGCGCACCATGCAGGGCTTTGGTATCCATACCTTCCGCTTCATCAACACTGAAGGTAAGTCGAGCTTCGTGAAGTTCCACTGGAAGCCCAAGTTCGGCGTCTGCTCGCTGGTCTGGGACGAAGCGCAGAAGCTCGCCGGCAAGGACACCGATTTCCACCGCCGCGACCTGTGGGAGTCCATCGAGATGGGCGACTACCCGGAATGGGAACTGGGTGTACAGATCGTTGCCGAGGAAGACGAGCACAAGTTCGACTTCGACCTGCTCGATCCGACCAAGATCATCCCGGAAGAACTGGTGCCGGTCACCCCGCTGGGCAAGATGGTCTTGAACCGTAACCCGGACAACTATTTCGCCGAGACCGAGCAGGTTGCCTTCTGCCCGGGACACATCGTGCCGGGTATCGACTTCTCCAACGATCCGCTGCTGCAAGGTCGTCTGTTTTCCTACACAGACACGCAGATCAGCCGTCTGGGTGGGCCGAACTTCCACGAAATCCCGATCAACCGTCCGATCGCGCCGAACCACAACGGTCAGCGTGACGCACAGCATCGCACCACTATCGACAAGGGCCGCGCTTCCTACGAGCCTAACTCGATCGATGGCGGCTGGCCGAAAGAAACCCCTGCCGGCCCGGTAGATGGCGGCTTCGAGACCTACCCTGAGCGCGTTGAAGCGCACAAGGTGCGTGAGCGCAGCGAATCGTTCGGCGATCACTTCTCGCAGGCCACCCTGTTCTTCCAGAGCATGAGCCACCACGAGAAAGAGCACATCATCGCGGCCTACAGCTTTGAGTTGGGCAAGGTCGAGCGCGAGTACATTCGTGCCCGTCAGGTCAACGAGATTCTGGCCAACATCGATCTGGAGCTGGCCAAGCGTGTAGCTGCCAACCTCGGCTTGCCAGCACCGACTGCCGGTACCGTACCTGCGCGTCAGACTTCGGTTAAAGAGTCGCCGGCACTGAGCCAGGTCAACCTGCTGTCTGGCGACATCGTTTCGCGCAAGGTTGCCATTCTCGTGGCTGACGGCGTCGACGGTAAAGCGGTCGAAGCCATGAAGGCTGCACTGACTGCCGAAGGCGCACACGCCAAGGTATTGGGCCCGACCTCCGCACCGGTCAAGACCGCTGATGGCCAGAGCCTGCCAGTGGACGCATCGGCTGAAGGCCTGCCTTCGGTAGCGTTCGACGCAGTCTTCGTGCCGGGTGGCAAGGCTTCGATCGAAGCGCTACAAGGCGACGGTGTGGCATTGCACTTCATCCTGGAAGCCTACAAGCACCTCAAGGCCATCTCCTTTGCCGGGGAAGCCAAAGAGCTGTTGAAACTGCTACGCCTGGAAGAAGATGCGGGTCTGCTGGAGGTATCCGATAGCAAATCGTTCAAAGCGTTCTTCAACGTGATTGCTCAGCACCGTGTGTGGGATCGTGAAGTGAAAGCCAAGGCTGTTCCGGCTTGATCTGACGCTGCTACGCCTATCGCTCCCACGCTCCCACGCTCCGGCGTGGGGGCGATTTTCTGAATGCTCACTCCCCGCATAGGCTCCCGAACACTTCTCGTTCCCCACGTTCCGCGTGGGAATGCAGTTTCGGACGCTCTGCGTCCGCTTTGAAGGATCGACTCAGGACTTGGCTGGCGTCAGGATGATCTGCGCTTTTTCATTGCGCTCGATCTGGCGGCGCAGTTGCAGTTCGAAATCCGGATTGGCCTTGACCACCCGTTTGGTCAGCAACGTCGCCAGCCACGGATAGTCTTCGGTGCGTGGCACCACCATTAGCATTTCACAATTGAACGCCACGGTATCCGCTGCGATATCGTCCAGTTGACGACGCAGTGCCCGCATATCGCCGATCTTGAGCTCAATCGTCGTGCTTTCTGCGGACGGATCAATCAGCTTGGCAACCCTTCTGGCTTCGGCCGCCTTCAAATCCGCTTCGGCTTTTTCCAGCTCGGCCTTGCGCGCATGGGCAATGGCGCCATTGACGCCACTGGTCAGCGCCGGTGCCTTGGGCATCAGCGCGCGCGCACGGCTCAGCGCAGTGGCCGCCGCATTCATATCGCCCTTTTGCAGGCTGATCTGACTGCGGCTCAGATAAGCTTCGGCCAGACGACGCTGAAAAGGCTCCAGACGGATATCGGCAGGATTGGCAGCCTGCAACGCCGTCAATTGGTCCTCGGCCGTTGCCAGCTCATTGCCGGCGATGTTCTGCTCAAGCTGAGCGAATGCGTCAGGCTGGGCCTCGGAGGCAGGCGTCTCGACGGTGGGCGCACTCTGGCAGGCACCCAGCAGGATGGAAAATGCGACAAGCAGCAGATAGCGTGGGGCGAACGGCTTCATTCCTGCGATTCTCTAGTTTGCGCAAAAAACGAGCAAGTCTACACCGCTCGCCTGGGTAGAACAAAGCTGAGCAAGAACAACGCCGCAGCGGATACCACTATAGACGGTCCGGCAGGGGTGTCCTTGAACCAGGACAATGATAGCCCGGCACACACGGCTATCACGCCCAACAGGCTTGCGCCCAGCGCCATTTGCTCAGGCGAACGGGCGTGACGCTGTGCCGCAGCCGCCGGGATGATCAACAGCGACGTAATCAGCAGAACACCGACGATTTTCATCGCTACGGCGATCACCACGGCGATCAGCAGCATCAACGTCATGCGCAGTGTAGCAACCGGCAGGCCTTCGACACGCGCCAGTTCTTCATGCACGGTCATTGCCAGCAGTGGGCGCCACAGCGCGACGATCAGCACCAGCACCAACGTGCTGCCGCCCAGAATCCAGCCCAGATCAGCCGGACTGATAGCCAGCAGATCGCCGAACAGGTAGGCCATCAGGTCGATGCGCACTTCGTGCATGAAACTGAGCACTACCAGCCCCAGGGACAAGGTGCTCGGTGCCAGAATCCCCAGCAGTGTGTCCGACGCCAGCGGTTGGCGCTGTTGCAACGTGACCAGCAACACCGCCAGCAGCAGGCAGCCGACCGTCACCGCGATGGTCGGGCTGATGTCCAGCAGGAAGCCCAGCGCGACGCCGAGCAGCGCGGCATGGGACAGTGTGTCGCCGAAGTAGGCCATGCGCCGCCAGACCACGAATGATCCCAGCGGGCCAGCGACCACGGCCAGAGCAACGCCTGCGAGCAAGGCATAGAGTAGAAAGTCAGCCATGCTTGCAGCTGTCTCCGTGAACGTGATTGTGAGTGTGGGCCGCAGCATCATTCACCACCGCGCCATGCAGATCATGGGCGTGGTCGTGATGGTGGTGATAAATCGCCAGGCTCTGCGCATTGCTGCCGAACAGCTCGACAAAGGCCGGGTCATGGCTGACCTGCTCGGGATGCCCGGAGCAGCAGACGTGACGATTCAGGCATACCACCTGATCGGTGGTGCTCATGACCAGATGCAGATCGTGGGAGACCATCAGCACGCCGCACTGGTGGCGGTCGCGTAGCCGGGTAATCAGGCTGTACAGCTCGGCCTGTCCGGCCACATCGACACCCTGCACCGGTTCGTCGAGGACCAGTAACTCGGGCTTGCGCAACAACGCGCGCGCCAGCAGAACACGCTGCATCTCGCCACCGGAAATGCCTTGAATCGGGCTGTCGATGACCTTCCCGGCGCCGACCTCTTCCAGCGCCGACGCTGCAGCCGTGCGATCCACACCAGGAACCAGGCGCAGGAAACGCAGCACCGACAGCGGCAGCGTCTGGTCCACATGCAGCTTTTGCGGCATGTAGCCGACACGCAGCTTCGGCTTGCGCCAGACAGTACCGGAGTCGGGCTTGAGCAGCCCCAGCACCGCACGCACCAGCGTGGTCTTGCCCGCACCGTTGGGGCCGATCAGGGTGACGATCTCGCCGGGTTTGACGCTCAACTGGATGTCATCCAGGACGTTTTGCCCGGAGAGCGTTACGGCGACCTTCTCCAGACGTATCAATGCATCGGTCATCAAGCGGCCTTGCAACCAGCGCACACGCCGACGATCTCGACCGTCTGGCCTTCGACCGCAAAGCCGACGCCTGCGGCGGCATCGACCACGGCATTGCTGATGGCCGGGTGCTGCAGCTCGATCGCCGCATGGCACAGGCGGCAGATCAGGAACTGGCCCTGATGCGCGTGAGTGGGGTGATTGCAGCCCGTGAAGGCGTTGAGCGAGGCAATCCGATGCACCAGTCCGTTTTCCAGGAGGAAATCCAGCGCACGGTAAACCGTTGGCGGGGCCGCACGGCGGCCGTCTTCATCACTCAGCACCGCGAGGATGTCGTAGGCACCCAGCGGTTTGTGGCTTTGCCAGACCAGTTCCAGCACGCGACGGCGCAAGGTGGTCAGGCGCAGACCCTGTTTGGCGCACAGCGCATCGGCTTCGGCAAGGGCCGAATGTACGCAGTGAGAGTGGTCATGGGGGCGACTGGCCAGGGGAGTATTGGGCATGAGCAGCGACGATATTGGCTAGAGACGTTATTATGTTACCCGTTCCTGGCTGATATGAGTGATTCGAGTGCGCCGTCTTTTAAATCTTGCTGCTGTTTTCTGGGTCAGCCTGCTGATCGTCTCCCCTGCTCAGGCCGAGGTCCGAGTGCTGACCAGTATCAAGCCTCTGCAGCTGATTGCCGCGGCTGTGCAGGATGGCGTCGGCACACCGGAAGTGCTTCTGCCACCGGGTGCCTCACCGCATAACTACGCGCTGCGTCCATCCGACGTACGGCGTGTACAGGAAGTCGAGTTGCTCTACTGGATCGGCCCGGACATGGAAACCTTCCTGCCGCGCGTCATTCAGGGCCGCAAAATGCCAGCGGTTGCCGTGCAGACGCTGCCGGGCATGCACCTGCGCCACTTTGGCGAAGACAACGCCTCGCATGATGACCACGAGCATGATCACGACAACGACGCAGACGAACATGACCACGACCACCGGCCCGGCAGTCTCGATTCGCACCTGTGGCTGTCGACCGTCAACGCGCGGGTGATCGCCGCAAAAATGGCCACTGACCTGAGCGCTGCCGACCCTGCCAACGCAGCACGCTACGCCAGCAACGCCCAGTCTTTCAGCAAACGTCTCGATACACTGGACGCCCGTATCAAGGAGCGTGTCAGTGCGGTGGCAGACAAACCCTACTTCGTGTTCCACGAGGCCTTCGATTATTTCGAAGAGGCCTATGGGCTCAAGCATGCCGGGGTATTCGCCATCGCCGCCGAGATCCAGCCCGGCGCACAGCACGTCGCCGCCATGCGCGAACGTCTCAAGGCTGCGGGCAAGACCTGCGTATTCAGCGAACCGCCACTGCGCCCGCGTCTGGCCGAAACCCTGAGCGCCGGCCTGCCGGTCAAACTGGCCGAACTGGATGGACTGGGCGGCTACACCCCGGCCACCGCGCAGGGTTACGAGCACGTCTTGCAAAAGCTCGCCGACGACCTGACCGGTTGCCTGAGCAGTCTCTGACTGCCACCGCCCACATGGCAGCACTGCTGTGTGACGCGGAGCGTCACGAACTGCATTCCCACGCTGGAGCGTGAGGAACGATAGTCGTCAGGGATAACATTATCGTGCCCATGCTCCGCGTGGGCATGCCGGTCTGGACGCTCCGCGTCCTCTTGCGACGCAGAGCGTCACGAACTGCATTCCCACGCTGGAGCGTGAGGAACGATAGTCGTCAGGGATAACACTATCGTGCCTATGCTCCGCGTTGGCATGCCGGTCTGGACGCTCTGCGTCCTCTTGCGACGCGGAGCGTCACCAACTGCATTCCCACGCTGGAGCGTGAGGAACGATAGTCGTCAGGGATAACATTATCGTGCCCATGCTCCGCGTGGGCATGCCGGTCTGGACGCTCCGCGTCCTCTTGCGACGCAGAGCGTCACCAACTGCATTCCCACGCGGAGCGTGAGGAACGATAGTCGTCAGGGATAACACTATCGTGCCCATGCTCCGCGTGGGCACGCCGGTCTGGACGCTCCGCGTCCTCTTGCGACGCAGAGCGTCACCAACTGCATTCCCACGCGGAGCATGGGAACGATAGTCAACTGTCCAGCTTTTTGGGGTCAGTTCAGAGCGTGGGGACGACAATCGACTCGCGAAGACAGGTCTGGTCTCAGAGCGCAAACGGCAACGCAATATGCGCTTCCTGACGCTCGGCCAGGCGGCGCTCGAACTCCGCAGGATCATGAATCAGCACATCCTGCCCGGCGAAGGTTTCGGCAGCGATCAAACGTGACAGCCAGAAACGCACGCAAGCGATACGCAACATCGCCGCCCAAAGCTTCGACTCCGCAGCGGTGAATGGTCGCAAGCCCGCGTAGGCCCCCAGCAAGGCACGGGCGCGGACGGCGTCGAGCTGGCCGTTTTCGCGGGAACACCAATCGTTGAGAGCAATCGCCAGGTCGTACAACATCGGACCCGAGCAGGCATTGTAGAAATCGATCAACCCGGTCAGGTGCGTACCTTCGAACAGTACGTTGTCGCGAAACAGGTCGGCATGAAGGTTGGCGCGCGGCAGCGCCATGATCTGCGGCTTTAACGCCTCGATCTCCTCAAGGCTCTTTTCAAGCAGCACTCGCTGAGTCTCGCCCAGGTGCGACAGAAAATTGCGCCCCTCGCTCAGCATCCAGTCCAGGCCGCGGTCAGTCTTGCGCTCGACGATCTGCCCACGGGTCGCCAGATGCAGGTTGGCCAGCAACTCGCCAATCTGCACGCAATGCTGGGTGTTCGGCTCGCTGATGTGCTTGCCCGGCAGACGCGGCTGCAAAAGCGCCGGTTTGTCTGCCAGCTCGCGCAGCGCCTGACCGTCGGTGGTGCGCAGCGCATAAGGCACCGGCAGGTCGGCCTCATGCAGCACATCGAGCAGCTCGATGAAGAACGGCATCTCCTGAACCGGGCCGCGCTCGACCAGCGTCAGCACGAACTCGCCCTGCTCCAGACTGATGAAGTAATTGGTGTTTTCACTACCGGCAGCGATGCCCTGATAGTCAAGCAGACGGCCGAGCCCGTAAGGGGCGAGAAATGTTTCCAGCTCGGGCCGAGCCAGTGGGGTAAAAACGGACATATCAGGACTGCCAACGATTGAAGTGAATGTAGGGTGCTACCAGCTGAATATTTCCCACTGCGGGATCAGCATGTCCGGTTGGTCCGAACGAATGAAATTGGGGCTTGTACCATCGGCGCGCACCAGAAAATAGGGTTTGCCGTGTTTCGGGGTGATTTTAACCGCATACAGAAAGCCGTTCTGGCGATATTCCTGAATGGTTCTGTCACCGTCGGTGCGAATAGTAACGTCCGGCGCCGCTGAAGGTGGATCTTCTGCTGCAACAGCGAGCAAAGGGCTAAAGGCCAACAGGCCGGTCAATATCAGTCGATTTACCTTGCGCATGATAACCTTGTCCCTTTGTCGTCAATGGTCCGCGCATTCTAGCGCCGACCCCGCCGAAAAGGTTGATTCTGCTCATGACCCAAGCGCCACTCGTCCTGGTAGACGGTTCCTCCTACCTCTACCGCGCCTTCCACGCACTGCCACCACTGGCCACCTCCAAAGGATTGCCGACCGGTGCCGTCAAGGGCGTGCTCAACATGCTCAAAAGCCTGCGGCGCCAGTACCCGGACAGCCCGCTCGCCGTGGTGTTCGACGCCAAGGGGGGGACGTTCCGTGATGCGCTGTACAACGACTACAAAGCCAACCGGCCCAGCATGCCGGACGATCTGCGCGTGCAAGTCGATCTGCTGCACGCTTGCGTCAAAGGCATGGGTTACCCGTTTCTGTGCGTCGAAGGTGTCGAAGCCGATGACGTGATCGGCACGCTGGCACGCAGCAGCGCGGCGGCCGATCGTCCAGTGGTGATCTCCACCGGCGACAAGGACATGGCGCAACTGGTCGACGGCCATATCACCCTGGTCAACACCATGACCGGCAGCGTGCTGGATGTACCTGGCGTGAAAGAGAAATTCGGCGTCGGTCCGGAGCACATCATCGATTACCTGGCCCTGATGGGCGACAAGGTCGACAACATTCCCGGCGTGCCCGGCGTTGGCGAGAAGACCGCGGTCGGCCTGCTGGTCGGCATCGGCGGTGGCATCAAGGAGCTTTACGAGAACCTCGACAAGGTCGCGACCCTGCCGATCCGTGGCGCCAAGACCCTGGCCGCCAAACTCGAAGAGCATCGTGAGATGGCCTTTTTGTCTTACGAACTGGCGACCATCAAGATCGACGTGCCGCTGGACATCGAGCTGGATCAGTTGCATTGCGGCGAGCCCGACCGCGATACGTTGATGGAGCTGTACGCCGAGCTGGAATTCAAGAGCTGGATCGAAGACCTGCAACGCGACGCCAAGCGTGCAGGCCAGGAGCTGACCGCCGAAGAGCCGACCGTTGAGGCCAGGGAAGCGGCTTATGAGGTCATTCTTGAACAGGGACAGTTCGATGCCTGGCTGAAGAAACTGCAGGCCGCGCCGCTGTTTGCCTTCGTCACCCAGAGCAACGGTACCGATGCCCAGCGTGCGCAACTGGTCGGCCTGTCCTTCGCCATTCAGACCCACGAAGCCGCCTACATTCCGCTGACGCACTCGTACATGGGCGTGCCGCAGCAGCTGGACCGTGACACCGTGCTCAAGGCGCTCAAGCCGCTGCTGGAAGACCCGGACAAAATCAAGGTCGGCCAGCACGCCAAGTTCGCCATCAACCTGCTTGCCAATTGCGCCATCGACGGCGATCAGGCTCAAGGCATCGACCTGCAGGGCGTGCGCTTCGACACCATTCTGGAATCCTACGTACTGGACTCCACCGCCACCCGCCACGACCGTGACAGCCTGGTGGCCAAGTACCTGACGCACACGCCGATCAATTTCCAGGAGATTGCCGGCAAAGGCGCCAAACAGCTGAGCTTTGACCAGATAGCCCTGGAGCAGGCCGGCAATTATGCCGCCGAAGAAGCGGACCTGACCCTGCGTCTGCATGAAGTCTTCGACGCGCGACTGGCCGCGATTCCAACCCTGCAGCCGGTACTGAACGATATCGAGATACCGCTGGTGCCTGTGCTCGCGCGTATCGAGCGCCAGGGCGCGCTGGTCGATGCCAACCTGCTGGGCATCCAGAGTGTCGAGCTGGGCGACAAGATGACCGCGCTGGAGCGCGAAGCCTTCGCCATTGCCGGCGAAGAATTCAACCTCGGCTCACCCAAGCAACTGGGTGTGATTCTCTACGAAAAACTCGGCATGCCGGTTCTCAGCAAGACCGCCACCGGCCAGGCATCGACTGCCGAAGCCGTGCTTGCCGAACTCGCGGAGCAGGATTTCCCGCTGCCCAAGGTGCTGATGCAATACCGCTCGATGAGCAAGCTCAAGAGCACCTACACCGACCGCCTGCCGGAGCAGATCAACCCGCGCACCGGGCGTATCCACACCTCCTACCATCAGGCGGTGGCCGTCACCGGGCGCTTGTCCTCCAGCGATCCGAACCTGCAGAACATTCCGATTCGTACGGCTGAAGGCCGGCGCATCCGTCAGGCATTCGTGGCCCCCAAGGGCTACAAGCTGCTGGCGGCCGACTATTCGCAGATCGAACTGCGGATCATGGCGCATCTAGCTCAGGACGAAGGCTTGCTGCATGCCTTCCGCAATGACCTGGACGTTCACCGCGCGACGGCTGCGGAAGTGTTTGGCGTCGAGCTGGAAAACGTCACCACTGACATGCGTCGCAGCGCCAAGGCGATCAACTTCGGTTTGATCTACGGCATGAGCGCGTTCGGCCTGGCCAAGCAGATTGGCGTGGACCGCAAGCAGTCACAGGCGTATGTCGACCGCTACTTCGCCCGCTACCCCGGCGTGCTGAACTACATGGAGCGCACCCGCGCCCAGGCTGCCGAGCAAGGTTTCGTCGAGACCATCTTCGGTCGTCGTCTGTACCTGCCGGACATCAACGCCAAGAACCAGTCCCTGCGCAAAGGCGCGGAACGCATGGCGATCAACGCGCCGATGCAGGGCACTGCAGCGGACATCATCAAGAAAGCCATGGTGGCGGTGAATGGTTGGCTGGACGAGTCCGGTCTGGATGCACGGGTCATCCTGCAGGTTCACGACGAACTGGTGCTTGAAGTGCGCGAAGACCTGGTCGATCAGATCAGTGCACAGATCCGTCCACACATGAGCGGCGCAGCAGAATTGGCAGTGCCGTTGCTGGTGGAAGTGGGGGTTGGCAACAATTGGGACGAGGCTCACTGAGCCTGAAATGGCGAATCTGTACGCAGGTTCGCCAAATATTGTAGGAAATGTGAACTTTTCTTCACTGCTGGAACTTAACCGTTTGGACAGGAGTCAGACGTGTCGATTGGTTGAAGAATCGATCGTGCTCCTAGTTGTGTTAAGTGTTGGCAGTTATCCAGATCCCACCCTAAGGTCTGGACCTTAAGCCCCGGAACTTCCCCCTCCCCATGCGAAGTCCGGGGTCTTTTTTGCCTGCGATTTACTCAGCAGGAGCCTTGTCTTCCAGCTCCATCCAGTCGGCCAGCACGGTGTAAGCCTCTTCCAGCCCCATACGCTTGGGGGCCGAAAACAGCTGGATGCTCACTGCATCGCCCCAGCCTTTGCGAATCTCGGCCTGGACCTTGAGCAGCGTGTTCTTGGCAGCGCCGTAAGTCAGCTTGTCGGCCTTTGTCAACAGAATGTGCATCGGCATGTTGCTGGCGATGGCCCAATCGAGCATCAGCACGTCGAAGTCGGTCATAGGATGACGGATATCCATCATCAGGATCAGGCCCTTCAGGCTTTCGCGGCTGCCCAGGTAGGCTTCCAGGTGACGCTGCCAGTGCAGTTTGAGCGGGATAGGCACTTTGGCGTAGCCGTAACCGGGCAGGTCGACCAGACGTCGATCCTCGTCCAGACCGAAAAAGTTCAGCAACTGGGTACGCCCTGGCGTCTTGGATGTACGCGCCAGGCTGGCGTGGGTCAGGGTGTTCAGCGCGCTCGATTTGCCCGCGTTGGAACGACCGGCAAATGCGACTTCAAAACCTTCGTCGTCGGGGCATTGGTCGACCTTGGCGGCGCTGAGCATGAACGTGGCCTGTTGGCACAGACCGAGAATGGGGTTTTTGAGTTGCATGTGATTTCCGGTGAAGACCTGCCTGCAAGGGGTGCGGCAAGAGGTGTCGGTTTCGTTTGGATGCGTGCGCATATAATGACACACCTGTCCCCCGGCCCACACTCACACCGTATCGGGCCGCTCTGACCGACGTGCTGGAACATTCAGACATGACCTGCTTCACTCCTTGTACAAAAAGGCCGTTCTCGGTCGCCCATTTTTACAACCTCAGCGTTACACTAACGAACTCAGGCTTTCGCGTCCGGTCGAAACCACCGTCGCTTGAAGGCGATTCAATCTGCTCAGGAGTAAAGCATGCGTAATCTGATCATCAGCGCCGCTCTGGTTGCCGCCAGTCTGTTCGGTATGTCCGCCCAGGCCGCCACGCCCATCGAGGCCGGCAAGCAATACGTCGAGCTGGCAAGCGCTGTGCCTGTCGCCGAGCCAGGCAAGATCGAAGTCGTCGAGCTGTTCTGGTATGGCTGCCCGCATTGCTACGCGTTCGAGCCAACCATCAATCCGTGGGTTGAAAAACTGCCGTCCGACGTCAAGTTCGTACGCATTCCTGCCATGTTCGGCGGCCCTTGGGACGCTCACGGCCAACTGTTCATCACCCTCGACACCATGGGCGTCGAGCACAAGGTTCACGCGGCCGTATTCGAAGCTATCCAGAAGGGCGGCAAGCGTCTGACCGACAAGAATGACATGGCTGATTTCGTCGCCACTCAGGGCGTGAACAAGGACGACTTCCTGAAGACTTTCGATTCCTTCGCAGTCAAGGGCAAGATCGCCCAGTACAAGGAACTGGCCAAGAAGTACGAAGTGACTGGCGTTCCGACCATGATCGTCAACGGCAAATACCGCTTTGACCTGGGTTCTGCCGGTGGTCCGGAAAAGACCCTGGAAGTTGCCGACCAGTTGATTGCCAAAGAGCGAGCGGCTGCTGCAGCCGCCAAGTAAGCGCACGTCATGCGCCGCTGGGGCAAAGGCAGTACCCGTATCGTTGGCCTGCATGATCCGCAGGTCAACGAACATCATCTGCTGCAAAACGGCCTGCCGGAAGACGGCAGGCTGCGTTTGCTCAGTTTCAATATCCAGGTGGGTATCAGTACCCAGCGCTACCATCACTACCTGACGCGCAGCTGGCAGCACTTGCTGCCGCATGGCGGCCGGGCTGGCAACCTGCAGAAGATCGGCGACCTGATCAACGATTTCGATCTTGTAGCGCTGCAGGAAGTCGACGGCGGCAGCATGCGCTCCGGCTTCGTCAATCAGGTCGAGCATCTCGCCCAGTTGGGCGGCTTTCCGTACTGGTATCAACAGCTCAATCGCAATCTCGGGCGCCTGGCGCAGCACAGCAATGGTGTGTTGAGCCGTCTGCGCCCGACCAAGATCGAGGATCACCCGCTGCCGGGTCCAGCCGGGCGCGGTGCGATTCTAGTGCGTTTCGGCGAGGGCGAAGATGCGCTGGTCGTGGTCATGATGCACCTCGCGCTGGGGACCCGAACCCGAACCCGGCAGCTCGCCTATATTCGCGAACTGATCGGCGGTTATCGCCATCAGGTGCTGATGGGCGACATGAACACCCACGCCAATGACCTGCTGGAACACTCGCCGCTGCGTGATCTCGGGCTTCTGGCCCCGCAGATAGAAGCGACCTTTCCGAGCTGGCGGCCACAGCGCTGCCTCGATCACATTTTGCTTAGCCCGACCCTGACGCTCGAACGCGTACAGGTGCTGGCGCAACCCATTTCAGATCACCTGCCTGTCGCTGTCGAGATTCGCCTGCCTGACTCACTGCGCGGGGACTCACTGCCTGTGCCCTCTGGTGGAAGCCTTGCATGAGCGACGACGCGGAGCGTTGGAAAGAGAAATACCTCAAGGGGATCGAGCAACAGGACAAGCTCGAAAAGCGCTGGGATGCGCGGCTCGATTTGTTGCGACGCGGTCTGGTGCGCAGCAGTCTGGCGGCAGAGGGCTCTGACCGCGCCGTCGATGAATGCATGAAGGAAATGCGCGAGATCGTCCGCAAAGACGATATGGACGCGGGCCTGGCAGCCCTGATCCCGCGCCTTGAAAAAGCCGTACTGGACTCAGAGCAACGCCGCGAAGTACGGGCCGCGCAAATCAGTTCGGCACTGACCGCACTGGTCGCACAACTGCAGTCACTGCCGCTGCCACGCGACGTACGCAAGCCGCTCAAGCGCTTTGCCAAGGAGCTTGAAGAGCGCGCCTCCCAGGCCCGCGAGCTGCCTCTGTTGCTCGGCGAGTTGAGTAATTTGCAGGGCCAGGCCCTGACCCAGATTGAAAAGCCCGAAGAAGGCCCCCGCCAAGGGTTGCTGCAACGCCTGTTCGGTTCACGCGAGGGCCACGGCAACGAGTCCCATCCCGAGGCTGCTCCCCCCGAAGAAGACGCCTGCGCACCGCAACCGCACGAACCCGATGCCGAGCCGCAAGCAGCGAACACTTACGCCACGCCAGACGCCGTTCCTGTCGAAGCCGAGGCTATTGATTCCCCTGCCGCAGCCCCCGCTGCCGCAGACAGCACGCTGCCAACGCCTGCCCCGGAAACCGCTGCGCCTGCCGCAGTGATACCCGCCGCAGTGACACCTGAAGAACCTGCACCATCGGCCACCGCTACGGACACTGCTCCGGTATCGGCAGAGGCCGTCGCCGAACCTGTACCTGTACCTGCCGCAGTCGACCCCATCGATTTCGCGGATATCCTGGCGCCTGTCCCATCAGTGCCTTATCAACAGCGGCCAGCGCCAATTGACGTGACCGTTGAAACCCCCTACGCAGAAGCCGAGCAGCAGCCCGAGTCGGCAGAAGGCGAAGAAGGCTATGCGCTACCCTCCTCACCTGAGCCCAGTTACAGCTCGGTGGCAGCACACATTGAACAAACCCTGTTGGGCCTGCTGGACGACCTGACCCTGTCCGAGCACTTTCGCCCGCAGGTCGAGGACATGCAGTTGCGCTTGAAACATGGGCTTAACTGGTACGAATTACTGCCGATCCTCGACGATCTTGCGGTGTTGATGCTGGCGATCAACAACGGCGGCCAGCATGAGTTTGGCACTTACCTCAAGCAGCTCAACGAGCGGCTCGAATCGTTTCAGAGCCACTTGCAGGCAGCCAGTGAAGATCACGCCGAGGATCAGTCCACCGCGCGCGACCTGAACGACCAGTTGCGCGAACAAGTGGGCGGCCTGCAAAGCAGTGTTCAGGACGCCTCCGATCTGCCCAGCCTCAAGCGGGTGCTCGACAATCGGCTTGAGGCCCTGCTCGGCACCATGGATCACTACCAGCTCAAGCGCGATGCCCGCGAGCGCGAAGTGGCCTCGCGCCTGCAAGGTCTGGCGGCGCGCGTCGCGAGCATGGAGCAGGAAGCCCTGGGTTTCAGGACCCACCTGGAAGAACAGCGTCAAAAGGCCCTGATAGATCCACTCACCGGACTGCCCAATCGTGCAGCCTGGGGCGAGCGCCTCGAACTGGAAATGGCTCGGTGGAAGGAAGAAAAAAACAGCCTGCTGGTCTGCATTCTGGATCTGGACCATTTCAAACGCATCAACGACGGCTATGGGCACCTGGCTGGTGACAAGGTGTTGAAGATCGTCGCCAATGTCCTCAGCAAACGCCTGCGCGCCGATGACTTCATGGCACGGTTTGGCGGCGAAGAATTTGTCATGCTGCTGCCTGCGACACCTCCTGCTACCGGGCTGACGCTGCTCGATGAACTGCGCGCCGCCGTTGAGTCATGCCCTTTCCACTTCAAGGGTGAGCGAGTCACCATCACCGTATCCATTGGCCTGACGGCTTTTCGCACTTCAGAGAAGAGCGACACCGCCATCAAACGTGCCGACCAGGCGCTTTACAAGGCCAAGGAGAACGGTCGGAACCGCATCGAACAGGGCTGACTGAAACATTTTGACCTGAACAAATAGCGGGTGCCCCATGCTATTCGCACACATTTTGTTATGATGTTTCATTTCCTGCCGACGCTGCCGACCTCATGAAGCTGTATTTCTCTGCCCTGCTCATGCTCCTCCTCACTGCCTGCGCCAGCGGTCCCAGGCTGGACACCAGCCATCCCTCGGTAAATTTCGACGGCCGTGCCCAGTACGTGGTGATGCATTACACCTCGACGTCGCTGGAACGCTCCCTGCAGTTGCTGACCCATGGCGAGGTCAGCGCCCACTACCTGATCGGTGACGACAGCAAGGCCACCATCTACAAGCTGGTCGATGAAAGCGCGCGTGCCTGGCATGCCGGCGAGAGCGAGTGGGAAGGCCGAACCTGGCTCAACTCCAGCTCGATCGGCATCGAGATCGTCAATCCGGGTTTCAAGGAAACGCCGACAGGTCGCCTGTGGTATCCGTATACCGAAGCACAGACCCAATCGATCATTGTCCTGCTCAAGGACATCGTCAAACGCAACAGGATCGACCCCAAACACATCATTGGTCATAGCGACATCGCCCCGCTGCGCAAGCAGGATCCGGGACCGTTGTTCCCGTGGAAACGCCTCGCTGCCGAAGGTCTGGGAAACTGGCCGGACGAACGCCAGGTTGCCCAGCGTCAGGCACAGCTGGCAGTCAACCTGCCGAGCATCAGCTGGTTCCAGCAGCAGTTGGCGCGCCTGGGCTATAGCACCCCGCAGACCGGCGAGCTGGACGTCGCGACACGTCAGGTACTGGCCGCGTTCCAGATGCACTATCGTCCGGCACGCTTCGACGGCGAGCCTGACGCACAGAGCGCGGCCATTCTGCAGGTGCTCAATCACTCGAATTGAAGTGAGTGAGGGCTTGGCGCTCAAGCCCTCAGAGCGGTAAAGCCATGTAGAACTGCGTGCCCTGCCCCGGCCGGGAATAAACGCCCATGCGCCCGCCGTGCAGCTGGACAATCTCTTTGCACAGCGCAAGCCCGAGTCCGGCACCGCCTTTCTTGCGACCGACCTGGACGAAGGGTTCGAAGATCCGCCCCTGCTGTCCGTAGGCAATGCCCTCGCCGTTATCCTCGACGCTGATGATCGCCCGCTCGCCGTGACGCCTGGCCTGCAGGCGAATCAGGCCGTTGGGCGGCGTGTGACGCAACGCATTGTCCAGCAGATTATCCAGCACCCGCTCCAGTTGGGACTGATCGGCATGCAGGCGCGGCATCGGCTCCTGCATATCCAGCATCAGCACGATATCCTGTTCCTGGGCCTGATCCTCGAAGCGCGCCTTGGCTTCTTGCAGCAAGGTCTCGATGGAGCATGGCGCGAGTTTGAGCTTCTGCAGACCGTTCTGGTAACGCGAGAAATTCAGCAGGTCGTTGATGAGCTGCATCAGGCGCTGCATTTCTTCGGTGACCGTATTGAGCAGATCGGCCTCGCGGGACTCGGGGGCAAAGTGCAGACGCTCCTGAAGAAGGCCGAACGCCATGTGCATGCCGGTGACCGGCGTGCGTAACTCATGCGAGGCCCGCAGGACGAACTCGCTACGTACCCGCTCGAAAGCACGCTGCTCGGTCACGTCGTGTAGCACCATCACCGCCCCCAGGATGTGGCCCTTGGTGTGGCTGACCGGCGTCATGCTGTAGGTCAACAGGCGCGACTCGCCGTCGATTTCGATGGCCAGGTCTTCCGGCGCGCGTTCCAGCGTTCCGCCCCGCAGCACCAGATGCAATTGCTCATCCAGCTCGGGACGGCCCAACGCCTCGCCGAGACTGTGCCCGAGGCGACTCTCGTCCCATCCGAGCTGGCGCTGCGCAACCGGGTTCAGGTGCTCCAGATGGCCCTGGCGATCGATCATCAACAGGCCATCGTCGATACTGTCGAGAACCGCTTGCAGGCGCTGCTGGCCCGCCAGAAGCTCATCGACGTTGGTCGCCTGATGCTGACGCAGGGCTTCGGCCATGATGCCGAAGCGCCGGGTCAGCAGGTTCATTTCAGCGGCCGAGGAAATCGGCAGCGTGACCTCGTAATCCCCCTCACCGATGCGATCGGCAGCCTTGGCCAGCGCCTCGATCGGCGCACCGAAACGACGGGCGATGCCATGCGCGGTCACAAAGCCGATGCACAGCACAGCCAGCCCGACCAAGCCCAGCAAGCCGGCGATCCACAATGCACGATCCCTGGAATTAATCTCGGCGTTGCTGATGTTCTCCAGCGCCTTGCGATGCACATCCATCAGACCGTTACGCAGAGTGTCGAAACTTTCGCTCAGTTGCGCGTTACCGCGTATGCCTCGCGGATCATTGCCATACTGCTGCCAGGCCGCAATGAATCGCTGATAATCGCCTCGGGTCTTTTCAAAACCGTTGCGCACATCTTGCTGGGTGTCCTGCGCCGACCCCTCTTCCAGCAGCTCTTCGAACTGCTTCTGGACTCTTTCCAGCTCAGGCTCATTGCGATTGGAACCGGTCATCAACACCAACTGATCACCCATGTTCTGGCGCAACTTAAGGCCCAGATCGAGGATGGCGAAGTTATGCTGAATCAGTGATTCCTGAGTCCGGGCCATCTGCATGACACTGACGAGCCCCAGCAGCAGTCCGAGCAAAGCGACCGTGATAAGCGCCGAAATGCTCAGAAAGAGGCGGGTGCGCAGCTTCATGGCCAGTTTCATTTGAGGTATTTCATAGGTTGTACTGTTTTCGTTTGCGGTAAAGCGTCGAAGCATCGATACCCAGGGTCTTGGCGGCCTGATCAAGGGTCTCACTGGTTGCCAGTACGGCCCCGATGTGTGCCTTTTCAAGCTCGTCCAGACTCAAGGCCGCTCCCACCCGCGGTGCGTTGTTGGTCGGTTGTTCAGCCATGCCCAGATGACTGACCTCCACGCGCTCCTGCGGACAGATGATGCTGGCACGCTCGATCACGTTGCGCAGCTCGCGAATGTTGCCCGGCCAGCGGTAATTGAGCAGCGCAGCACGGGCCTCTTCGCTGAAGCCTCGGGCCGGACGGGCGTACTCCTTGACGAAACGCGCCAGAAAGCGGTCTGCGAGGGTCAGAATGTCTTCGCTGCGCTCACGCAAGGCCGGCAGATTCAGGGTGATCACGTTCAGGCGGTACAGCAGATCCTCACGGAAACGTCCGCTGCGCACCATGTCTTCAAGGTTGAGGTTGGTCGCCGCCAGGATGCGCACGTCGGCACGCCGGGTCACCGGGTCACCGACCCGCTCGTACTCCTTGTCCTGAATGAAGCGCAGCAACTTGGGCTGCAACGTCAGTGGAAAGTCGCCAATCTCGTCGAGAAATAGGGTACCGCCGTCGGCCTGATTGACTCGGCCCAGCGTACTTTCGCTGGCACCGGTAAAGGCGCCGCGGCTGTGGCCGAACAGTTCGCTTTCCATCAGTTCTGCCGTCAGCGACGGGCAGTTGATCGTGACGCAGGACTTCTTGGCCCGCTTGCTCCAGCCATGAATCGCCCTGGCCAGCTCACCCTTACCGGTACCCGACTCACCCAGAATCAGGATGTTGGCGTCGGTTACGGCAACCTGGCGGGCGGTTTCCAGAATGGCCATCATCGAAGGGCTGTGGGAGTCCAGGCCGTCCTTGGGCTTGCGAACCTCGCCTTCCAGTGCTTCGAGACGTGCAGACAGTTGTCGAACTTCAAGCTGCTTGGCCGTCGCAAGACGTAACTGGTCAGGACTGCACGGCTTGACCAGATAGTCGGCTGCGCCAGCCTGAATGGCATCGACAGCCGTATCCACCGCCGAATGGGCAGTCACGATCACCACACGCATCCACGGCGCCTGAATCCGCATCTGCGCCAGCACGTCCAGGCCGTTGTCTTCGCCCAGACGCAAATCGAGAAAGCACAGATCGAATACTTGACGCTGCATGAGCGTGTCAGCCTGGGCTGCGCTGTTGGCAGTGGCGACACTGTAGCCTTCGTCTTCCAGACAGTACCGGAAAGTGCGGAGGATGGCGGACTCGTCGTCCACAAGCAGAATACGGCCCTGATTCTCAGTGGCTGCTTCCATTTTTCCTACGCTCCTTAATGAATTGTCTCAGTTAGTCTCGGAATCATCGGGCAAGTTGCATGGTCAATTCTGATTGATTCTTCGGCATGCATGGTAGCTTTCTGATCAGCTAATGGCGAACAGCCTGATTAATCCGCGTTTATGCCGTTAAAACCGTCTATTCGGAGACGAAATCTCACCGCAAAAGGAACGCTCATATGTTTTCACTTAAAAAGATTGCTCTGATCACCGCCACCGCTGCGCTACTGGGCAGCGGCCCGGTACTCGCCCAGTCTGACCTGCCCACTCAGCTCAACGAGGCGCGTCAGGAAGGCTCGATCTGGACAGCTTTCGCGCTGAACAAGCATCTGAGCCCGTTCAAGATCGATGTGGGTGTCGAACAAGGCACTGCGACGCTCAAGGGCAAGGTTGAAAACGAGGTGGACCGCGAGCTGGCTGAGCGCATCGCGCTGGATACCAAAGGCATCGAAAAGGTCGACAACCAGCTGGAGGTAGATCCTGCTGTCGCCAGTGAGCCTGGCACACGGACCAACATGGCTCAGCGGTTCGAAGATGCGACGCTGGTCGCGACGGTGAAATCCAAACTGCTATGGAGCAGCGTAACCGAAGCGCTGACCATCGATGTCGACAGCAAGGACGGCGTAATCACCCTCAAGGGCCGAGCACAAAGCCCCGAAGCGAAGGAGCTGGCGGGTAGCCTGGCCAGCAACACCGATGGCGTGGTCAGCGTCAACAACCTGATCAGCCTGAGCGCGGCCGACTCGATTGCGGCCAAGACCCAGCCACAGTCGCTGACCCCGACCGAGGAAATGAGTGACGCCTGGATCACCAGCAAGGTCAAGGCGAGCCTCATCTATAGCCGGACACTGGATGGGCTGAATATCAAAGTAGACACCAAGGCCGGTGTTGTCAGCCTGAACGGCGTGGTGGCCAACTTCGCCGAGAAAGAGCTGGCGGTGGAAATAGCGCGAAATATTCGTGGCGTCAAAGGGGTCAACGGCGACGCGCTTAAGGTCATGGCGCGCAGCGCAGGCTGAGGGTTCAGAGCAAGAGCGTTGAGCGCTTCGTGCAGAACGCACGATTACAAAGGGGTAATCGTGCAGCTTGCTGGCAGCACGCTCACACCTAACTTACTAACTTATTGATTATTAAGGGGTTTATATCTAACAAAAAACTGGCATGCAGTCTGCAATAACCCATTCAACAAAGGTCGACCCACAACGACCCATCAGAT
Source organism: Pseudomonas sp. PvP027 (assembly GCF_017833005.1). Taxonomy (NCBI): domain Bacteria; kingdom Pseudomonadati; phylum Pseudomonadota; class Gammaproteobacteria; order Pseudomonadales; family Pseudomonadaceae; genus Pseudomonas; species Pseudomonas sp. PvP027. The sequence goes on from NZ_JAFIBK010000001.1 coordinate 3,020,416, forward strand.
TGAATGCCCACTCAGGCCAGGGGATTTTGCAAATGAACAGCCAGCGTTTTGCACAATTGCGTATTTCTCCCCTGCACGTTCAGCAAGGTCTTTTTTTGCTCCTTGCCTTGCTCGTCACTCTGATCGCCATTCAGCAGTTCCAGCGTTGGAATCAAGCCAACGAGGCAACTCAACCGAGACAGCAATTCATCCAGACCAGCAGCATCTCCTATCGCGGCGTCAGCGCCCCGGCAGTCAAGGACATGTCTTCAAGCCTCCGCAACGTCGACGGCCTGGTATCTGTAGATGAAGTGGCTCCGCAGCAAAAATGGGTTTTCTGACCCGACCTTAAAAGCAGCACCCCTTATTAAAACGGCATCAAAAGGAGTATCACCATGTTGAGTTGGGCAATCACGTTTCTGATCATCGCAATCGTCGCTGCAGTACTGGGCTTCGGTGGTATCGCGGGCACGGCTACTGGTATCGCCAAGATCCTGTTCGTCGTCTTCCTGGTGATGTTCGTTGTGTCGTTCTTCTTCGGTCGTCGCGGTCGAGGCTGATAATGCACACGTCATTTCGCACACTGGCCGCCGCCCTGTTGATGGGCGGCAGTGCCATGGTCATGGCAGCCAATGATGGACAGTCTCGGGTTAATGAGCTTTTGAGTTCTGCTCCCGAGTACCGCACAACTTGGGCGAAGGTCGTCAAGAAGGAAGAGCGGTTGCCGGAATGGGTGTTAAACCTGTCCGGTGCTTCCGAGCAGCAGATGACAGCGGCCACTGAAGACGGTGACAACTATTTGGTTGGACCGCTTTGCGAAACGGCCGATACGTGCAAAAGCAAGCGCCTGATCGTGGCTTTCAGCCTCGACAAGGAAGATGCTTACGCCATGTTGGTTGAAGTGCCTGCAGGTCTTCCTGCAGACAAGTCGCCAACTCGTCACGCGACTTACCGCTACCTGGGTAAGCCTGACGAGGGTATGCAAAAGCTCTTGAATGAAGAGTTGCGCAAAGACCCGAACTGGTATTGATCCAGAAGAAAGGCGTCGACTCCAGAAGTCGACACCTTTCGGCTTTGCGCGGCCTGAGGAAGGTACGCGCATGACCAGGGGGCCGGGACGCGTTGATCAATTGGATCGGCGTGACCTAGGGGTACAGGGAGTACCTCCGCCAAGGGCCGGGTCAGGCAAGCCGCCGTGCAAGTCCACGAGGATGCGTCAACCTTCAGAACGCTTCCCATGATCCTGCACGGCGCTTTATGTTTCCTTTCTGCTTCGCCCTCGTCTTAAATTGCATCCCTCGGTAGCATCAGCCCCAGCGGCAACCTTACTCGTGCTTCAAGACCACCTCCCGAACGATTCCTCAACTCGACGTTGCCGCCGTGCATGGCCGCGATACGCTTGACGATGGCCAGGCCGAGGCCGGTGCCCTTGCCACTGCGTGCGCGATCACCGCGAATGAACGGGTTGAAGATGGTGTCCAGCTCGGAAGGATCGATGCCCGCCCCTCTGTCCAGCACACTCAACACCACGTAGGGCGCATTTCGGTCACCCGATACATAGGCGGCGACTTCGATACCATTGCCGGCATGGTGCTTGGCATTGCCAATCAGGTTGGTCAGCAGCCGCTTCATCGAGACGCGGCGTAGCGGGAAGGGAGGAATGGGCTCCAGGCACAGACGGATACTGTCTTCATCGTCATTGAAGGGGGCAACCACATCGCGCACCAGGTGCCCCAGATCGACCTCTTCGATCTCTTCGTCACGCCCATCGCGAATGAACGCGAGGAATTGATCGAGAATGGCGTCCATGTCCTCGATATCGCGCACCATGCCTTCGGAGAACTCGTTGTCGTTCATCAGTTCGAGAGACAGGCGCAGGCGCGTCAGCGGTGTGCGCAGGTCGTGGGAAACCCCGGCCAGCATCAGCTCGCGCTCCTGCCCGGCCTGCTCGACGTCTTCGGCCATCTGATTGAAGGCCCGGTAGACCTCGGTCATCTCGCTCGGCGTGTCACTGACCGGCAGCCGCACGCTGCGCCCCTGCCCCAGCTGACGCGCCGCAAAGACCAGACGCTTGAGCGGTTGATTCAATTGGCGCACGAAAATCCAGGCTGATGCCGTGGAGAGCAATCCGATGGCCAGGAACCAGCCCAGCACGTTCCAGATTTTCTGACCGCGCAACGGGTGCGGATAAAGCGGCACTTTCAGCCAGCCGTCGCCCAGGCTCGGCGCTCGCACCCACAGCGCAGGGGGCGCATGTACGCGCAGACGCACTTCCGTATCGCCCCCCAGCTCGGCCTGCATCTGCCGCTGATAGATCTCGCTGTAAGGCCAGTGCTGCTCCCCTTCCGGCACACCACCGCCCACTACCCGAATCAGCCCCGCCGCCTCGGCAATGGCCTCGCGGTCGTTTTCACCGGCTGCCCAGTACGCGCGAAGTGTCAGAGCAACACCATGGCTGTATTGCCTGTCGACCAGCACGTCCTCGTTCATCAGCAGATAAACCAGCGTCAGGGCCTTGGAAAACAGCACGACGATGAGCACCAGCCAGAGCGTGCGGGAGAAAAAGCTTTGCGGGAACCAGAGCGGAGTCTTCATAACTGCAGCCATACACTTTGCAGGGCGAGCGAGGCTCGCAGGTTTGCCGAACGCGGGCCGGACCCGATGGACGAACGCAAAAAACCAGTACGTCGACAAACCTGTAAAAGATTATCGACGTAACTGGCAGAAATGACGGATGTCTGGGTCGACAACCGGGTTATCAGCGACTTCCGGCACCATCCGGAACGAATACATAGCCCACGCCCCAGACCGTCTGAATATAACGGGGCTTGGAAGGATCAGGCTCGATCAGGCGACGCAGACGGGAAATCTGTACGTCGATGGATCGTTCCAGCGCATCCCACTCCCGGCCACGCGCCAGGTTCATCAGTTTGTCGCGGGTCAGCGGCTCGCGAGCGTGCATGACCAGCGCTTTCAGTACCGCGAATTCCCCGGTGGTAAGCATGTGCACTTCTTCACCGCGCTTGAGCTCGCGAGTTGCCAGAGACAGCACGTAGTCACCGAAACTGACCGACTCGTCTTCGCTGCCGGGGGCTCCGGGCACCGGTGCCGCCTGACGACGCAACACAGCCTTGACGCGCGCCATCAACTCGTCCGGATTGAACGGCTTGGCCAGATAATCATCAGCACCCAGTTCTAGCCCCTTGATGCGGCTCAGCTCATCGCCCTTGGCGGTCAGCATGATAATCGGCACCTGATTGTTCGCGGCACGCAGACGGCGACAGGCTGAAAGGCCGTCTTCGCCGGGCAGCATCAGGTCCAGCACCACAAGGTTGAAAACCTCACGGGCCAGCAGCCGGTCCATTTGTTCCACATTTGCCACGGCGCGGGCACGATAGCCCTTGCTGGTGAAAAAACGCTCCAGGAGACTGCTCAGCCCCGGATCGTCATCGACAATAAGGATTTTTTCGCCTTCGGCATTTTGTGCGGTGCTGCTCATCGGATGCTCCTCTGATCTCGGGGCGCATTATGGCGTAGCTGCGGTGATGCGCACCTTGTGCATTGTTAGCAGATTTTACCGGAGGCGACACTTGTGGCTGCTTTTTCGCCGAAAAAACACCACATTTGTCGGCCGATCCCCTAATCCGGCTTCGCTGGGTATAATGCGCCGCCCTCGAAGTCAGGCAACACCGGACTTATGGCGGTTCGCCAGCCCTGAAAATAAATGCTGGCGCACGATACCCAGGCAAGGCAATTCGTACATAGCCCAGTTTTTTGCTCACAACTCCAGGTGGTTTTATGGACAGCATCAACAGCCGCATCGCCGAAGAACTCGGCGTACGCCCACAACAGGTCGCCGCGGCCGTAGCACTACTGGATGAAGGCTCGACCGTGCCCTTCATTTCCCGCTACCGCAAGGAAGTGACCGGCAGTCTTGATGACACGCAACTGCGCCATCTGGAAGAGCGCCTGCGTTATCTGCGTGAGCTGGACGACAGGCGCGTCAGCATTCTTGCCAGTATCGAAGAGCAAGGCAAGCTGACCCCGGAGCTGGCGCGCGACATCAAGCTGGCCGACACCAAGACCCGCCTCGAAGACTTGTACCTTCCTTATAAGCAGAAACGCCGCACCAAGGGCCAGATCGCCCTTGAAGCCGGGTTGGGCGAACTGGCCGACGGCCTGTTCAACGACCCGGGCCTGGCACCTGAAACAGAAGCAGCCCGCTTCGTCGACGCGGAAAAAGGCGTCGCTGACGTAAAGGCGGCGCTGGAAGGCGCCAAGTACATTCTGATGGAACGCTTTGCCGAAGATGCCTCGCTGCTGGACAAGCTGCGCGGCTTCCTCAAGCAGGAAGCGGTAATCAGTGCACGCGTGGTGCCGGGCAAGGAAGAGGAAGGCGCCAAGTTCCGCGACTATTTCGAACACGACGAACCGCTCAAGAGCATGCCGTCACACCGTGCGCTGGCGATTTTCCGCGGTCGCAACGAAGGCTTCCTGAGCTCAGCACTGAAAGTCGGTGAAGAATTGCCGGGCGCCATGCACCCGTGCGAACTGATGATCGGTGAGCGTTTCGGCATCCAGAACCAGAACCGCCCGGCCGACAAATGGCTGGCCGAAGTGGTGCGCTGGACCTGGAAGGTCAAGCTGTACAGCCACCTTGAAACCGATCTGCTGGGTGAGCTGCGTGACGGCGCGGAAACCGAAGCGATCAATGTGTTCGCCCACAACCTGCACGACCTGTTGCTCGCCGCACCGGCCGGTCAGCGCGCCACGCTGGGGCTCGATCCTGGCCTGCGCACCGGCTGCAAGGTCGCCGTGGTCGACGCCACCGGCAAGCTGCTCGACTACGCCACCGTCTACCCGCACGTACCGAAAAACCAGTGGGACCAGACCATCGCCGTACTGGCCGCACTGTGCGCCAAGCATTCGGTCGACCTGATCGCCATTGGCAACGGCACCGCCAGCCGCGAAACCGACAAGCTGGCTGCCGATCTGATCAAAAAATACCCGGGCCTGAAAATGACCAAGGTCATGGTCTCCGAAGCAGGCGCCTCGGTGTACTCGGCATCGGAACTGGCCGCCAAAGAATTCCCGGACCTCGACGTGTCGATCCGTGGAGCGGTGTCCATTGCCCGTCGCTTGCAGGACCCACTCGCCGAACTGGTGAAAATCGACCCGAAATCCATCGGCGTCGGCCAGTACCAGCACGACGTTTCGCAGCTCAAGCTGGCACGCGGCCTGGATGCGGTGGTGGAAGACTGCGTGAACGCGGTGGGCGTGGACGTTAACACCGCCTCCGTGGCGCTGCTGGCACGCATTTCCGGCCTCAACACCACGCTGGCGCAGAACATCGTTGCGCATCGCGATGAAAACGGCGCGTTCAAGACCCGCGCGGCGCTGAAGAAAGTCAGCCGCCTGGGCGAAAAGACTTTTGAGCAGGCCGCCGGCTTCCTGCGCGTCATGACCGGTGACAACCCGCTGGACGCTTCCGCCGTCCACCCGGAAGCCTACCCGCTGGTGCAGCGCATTGCGGCTGAAACCGACCGCGATATTCGCTCGCTGATCGGCGACGCCAGTTTTCTCAAGCGTCTGGACCCGAAGAAATTCACCGACGAGACCTTTGGTCTGCCGACCGTGACCGACATCCTTCAGGAACTCGAAAAACCGGGTCGCGATCCGCGTCCGGAGTTCAAGACTGCAGAGTTCCAGGACGGCGTCGAAGACCTCAAGGACCTGCAACTGGGGATGATCCTCGAAGGCGTGGTCACCAACGTCACCAACTTCGGTGCATTCGTCGATATCGGCGTGCATCAGGACGGTCTGGTACACATCTCGGCGTTGTCCGAGAAGTTCATCAAGGACCCGCGTGAAGCGGTCAAGGCCGGTGATGTGGTGAAAGTGAAGGTCATGGAGGTCGATATCCCGCGCAAACGCGTCGGCCTGTCGATGCGCATGAGCGACACGCCCGGCGAGAAAATCGATGGTGCACGCGGTGCCCGTCCAGGTTCTTCGCCTCGCCAGAACAGTGCCCCGCGCAAGGAAACCACTGCACCAGCGCCCGCCAACAATGCGATGGCGTCGCTGTTCGCCAATGCCAAGCAACTGAAGAAGCGCTGAGATGGATATTCCTGAAGATCTGACCCATAGCGCCTACTTCAAGATGCTCGGCTGCGAGCTGCGGCGTCTGGACGAGGGTGTTGCCGAAGTTGCGTTGCCGCTGGAGGCGCACCTGCGCAATCGCGGCAACGTGATGCACGGCGGTGCAATCTTCAGCCTGGTCGATATCGCCATGGGCCTGGCCTGTTCCAGCGTTCACGGCTTCGACCAGCGCAGCGTGACCATCGAGTGCAAGATCAACTACGTGCGTGGCGTCTCCGAGGGCGAAGTCCTGTGCATCGCCAAGGTGCTGCACGCAGGTCGCCGCACGCTGGTGGTCGAGGCCGAAGTCGTTCAGGGCGACAAGCTTGTGGCGAAAGCGCAAGGCACATTTGCGGTGATCCAGGCTTGATCGAGGGCTGATGAAAAGCATCCCTGCGAACTGAACCTAGCCGTACCTACATCATTTGGGTTAATTTCGGCACCATTAGCGTGGTGCCGAGTCCATTTGGGTAGTACGACAAAGAGCAGTGATTGTGAACAGGCGCTACCGACCAACCAGGCGACTACGCCAGTTCCTTTCTTCACCCTTGTAGACCGTCAAGTCCACCCCCATATCGGGGCGACCGATGCGTGAAGGATTACACCTTGAGCGAACTTTTAAACCGTCGTCTTGCATTGCTCGGCGAGCGTAACAACCTCTCTCTGCTGGAGCAGTGCCTGCACGGTATCGAGCGTGAGTGCCTGCGCGTTACCGCAACGGCAGAACTGGCCCGGACGCCACACCCGCAAGCTCTGGGTGCCGCCCTGACCAATGGTCAGGTGACGACCGATTATTCCGAATCGCTGCTGGAGTTCATCACACCAGCCTTGAAGAATCCGGCCGAGACCATCGACAACCTGGACCGGATCCACCGCTTCGTTTACAGCAAGCTGGGCGACGAGCTGCTGTGGAGCCCGTCGATGCCGTGCCCGTTGCCGGACGAGGAGCACATACCGATTGCCTATTACGGCACGTCGAACATCGGCAAGCTCAAGTACGTGTACCGCAAGGGCCTGGCGCTGCGTTATGGCAAGACCATGCAGTGCATTGCCGGCATTCACTACAACTTCTCGTTGCCGGAAGACGCCTGGGCGCTGCTCAAGCAGACCGAAGACTTTGCGGGCGATGCGCGGGACTACCAGTCGCATTCATACATCGCGCTGATTCGTAATTTCCGCCGCTACAGCTGGCTGCTGATGTACCTGTTCGGTGCTTCACCGGCACTCGACGCGGGTTTCCTGCGCGGCCGCAAGCATCAGCTCGAGCAACACTTCGACGCCGATACCCTGTATCTGCCGTACGCCACCAGTCTGCGCATGAGCGACCTGGGTTATCAGAGTGACGCCCAGGCCGACCTGACCCCTTGCTACAACGATCTGGTCAGCTACACCGACAGCCTGCGCAAGGCCGTGGCCACGCCTTACAAGCCTTACGTCGATGTCGGCACTCATGACCAGAACGGCGAGTGGGTGCAGCTCAACACCAACGTGCTGCAGATCGAGAACGAGTACTACTCCAATATTCGCCCCAAGCGTGTGACCTATAGCGGCGAACGCCCTATTCAGGCGCTGGTGGCCCGTGGCGTGCAGTACGTCGAAGTGCGCTGCCTGGACATCAACCCGTTTCTGCCTACCGGCATCAGCCTGGAGCAGTCGCGTTTCATCGATGCGTTCGTGCTGTATTGCGCCCTCGAGGAAAGCCGGCAACTGGCCAGCCACGAGTGCTCCAACGCAAGTTCGAACTTCCTGTCAGTGGTCAAGGAAGGGCGTCGCCCGGGCCTGAGCCTGATGCGTGACAACCGCCCTGTCGATCTCAAGACCTGGGCCACCGAGCTGGTGGAGAAGATCACGCCGATTGCCCGCTTGCTCGACCAGGCTCAGGGCACCGATGAGCACCTCAGGTCGATTGCCGTGCAACAGGCCAGGATCGATGATTCAGCGCTCACACCGTCTGCACAAGTGCTGGCCAGCATGGAAGCGCATAACGAAGGCTTTACCGCGTTCTCCCTGCGCCAGAGCCAGGTCCACGCCGAATACTTCCGTACTCACCCGCTGAGCGCTCAGGAACAGGCAGACTTCGAAGCTCAGGCCAAAACCTCGATCGAAGACCAGGCAGAGCTGGAAGCGACCGAGGAAGTGGTGGATTTCGACACGTTCGTGGGTTCGTATCAGGCGAGCATTCTGTCGATCAGCAACTGATGCTCAGGTGACGCAGAGCGTCACGAACGGCATTCCCACGCGGAGCGTGAGGAACGATAGGCGTCCGCAAGAACACCTATCGTGCCCACGCTCGCAGTTCTGGACGCTCTGCGTCCGCTCCCGAGCTTATATCGCCTTTTCGAAGATCTTCGAATTACGCTGGTAGTTGTACAGCGAGGCGCGGGCGCTTGGCAGGCGGTCGACGCTGCTGGGTTCAAAACCGCGTTCGCGGAACCAGTGCGCAGTGCGGGTGGTGAGGACGAACAGGGTTTTGATACCCAGAGCCCGGGCGCGGTTTTCAATGCGCTCCAGCAACTCGTCGCCACGGCCGCCGTGCCGGTATTCCGGATTGACGGCCAGACACGCCAGCTCGCCCGACTCCGAATCGGCAATCGGATACAGTGCGGCACAGGCGATGATCAGCCCTTCACGCTCGACCACGCTGAACTGCGTGATCTCGCGTTCCAGTACTTCACGGGAACGACGCACCAGAATGCCCTGCTCTTCCAGCGGCGTGATCAGGTCCATCAAACCGCCGACATCCTCGATGGCCGCTTCGCGCACCAGCTCGAACTGCTCCTGTGCGACCAGAGTGCCGCCACCGTCACGGGTAAACAGCTCGGTCAGCAACGCGCCGTTCTCGGCATAGCTGACGATATGGCTGCGCGCCACGCCGCCACGGCAGGCCTCGGCCGCAGCGTCCAGCAGTTCCGCCTGATAGTTGGCGCCCAGTCGCTGCAGGTGCGCGGGAACCTGTTGCGGACGCAGCTCGCGCACCAAACGGCCCTGCTCGTCCAGCAAGCCGGTTTCGGCACCGAACAGCAGCAGTTTGTCGGCGGCCAGATCGATGGCCGCGCGGGTGGCGACGTCTTCACAGGCCAGGTTGAAAATCTCCCCGGTCGGTGAATAACCCAGGGGTGACAACAGCACGATATGACGTTCGTCCAGCAGGCGATTGATGCCCTTGCGGTCGACCCGGCGCACTTCGCCGGTGTGCTGATAGTCCACACCCTCAAGCACGCCGATAGGCCGTGCGGTCACCACGTTGCCGCTGGTCACTCGCAACCGCGAGCCCTGCATGGGCGAGGCGGCCATGTCCATCGACAGACGCGCCTCGATCGAAATGCGCAGCTGACCCACGGCATCGATCACGCACTCCAGCGTTTCGGTATCGGTGATACGCATGTCGCGATGGAAACGCGGGGTGATGCCGCGCTGGGCCAGACGGCTTTCAATCTGCGGGCGGGAACCGTGAACCAGCACCAGACGCACGCCCAGGCTGTGCAGCAGCACCAGGTCGTGGACGATATTGCCGAAATTGGGGTGCGCAACGCCGTCGCCGGGCAGCATGACGACGAAGGTGCAATCGCGGTGAGCATTAATGTACGGAGACGCGTGGCGAAGCCAGTTGACGTATTCGGGCATGACAACAAGAGCCTGTAGAAAAAATGGACGAAGAAAAGAAGCACGCACAACGGTGTGGTGGTTATCGTCGGAACAGGCTTGGCAGCACGCGCAGTCTCCTTCTACTCAAGATACTTTCATTAGCAGACACGGGTTATGTCTGACTCACTGGGGCGTCAGGCAGTAATGTTCGATCAATTGACGTAACAGACGCACTGTAGGGTCAAGACGTGACATTTCGAGGTATTCCCCCGGCTGATGCGCACAGGCGATATCGCCCGGGCCGAGCACCAGTGTCTCGCAGCCGAGGCGCTGAAGATAAGGCGCTTCGGTGCCGAATGCTACTGCTGCGGCCGTATGACCGGTCAGACGTTCAGCGACACGCACAAGTTCAGCGTCAGCGACCTGCTCGAAAGGCGCGCACTCGGGGAACAATGGCGCGTAGTCGATCTGTACCTGATGCAGCTCGGCCAGCGGCTGCAGCTTCTGCCGAATGGCCGAGCGCAGCATTTCCGGGTCCATGCCCGGCAGCGGACGCAGGTCGAATTCCAACGAGCACTGGCCACAAATCCGGTTCGGGTTGTCGCCGCCATGAATACAGCCCAGGTTCAGCGTCGGCTGCGGCACCGTGAATTGCGGGTTGCGGTACTTCGCCTGCCACTGCGTGCGCAGACCCTTGAGTTCGCTGATGGCGTCGTGCATGGCTTCGAGTGCGCTGTGCCCAAGACTAGGGTCGGAGGAATGGCCGCTGCGCCCGAGAATGTCGATGCGCTCCATCATCACGCCCTTGTGCAGGCGGATCGGCTTGAGCCCGGTCGGCTCGCCGATCACTGCCGCACGACCCAGCGGGCGTCCGGCCTCGGCCAGTGCGCGGGCACCGGCCATCGAGCTTTCCTCGTCGCAGGTGGCGAGGATCAGCAGCGGCTGCTTGAACGGCTGGTCAACGAGACCACGCACCGCTTCGATGACCAGCGCAAAGAAGCCTTTCATGTCGCAACTGCCCAGCCCCACCCAGCGACCATCCACCTCGGTCAGCTTCAAGGGGTCGGTCTTCCACAGTGCCTCGTCGAACGGCACGGTATCGCTGTGCCCCGCCAGTACCAGACCGCCCGGGCCTGTTCCGTAGGTCGCCAGCAGATTGAACTTGCCGGGGGACACTTGCTGGATATCGCAGACAAACCCCAGATCGCCGAGCCATCCGGCCAGCAGATCGATGACGGGACGGTTGCTCTGGTCCAGAGAAGGCTGAGTGCAGCTCACCGAGGGTGCGGCGATCAGGGCGGCGAACTGTTCTTTCATGGACGGCAACGGCATGGACGCTTCCTGTAATCGAGACGGAACACGGCCCATCATAGGGCCATAGCAACCCAGGAATAAACCGTTTCGGGCCATGTCCTGTACACTGACGGCCTCAGCAGTCGTTCAATCATGGGCTGCGCTCCCGTTTATCCGTATCAGCGTTTGGATTCCCCCGGCCATGCAAAAAGAAACAGAAATCAAACTCCGCGTCAGCCGCGAGACCCTCGCTGCACTGCGTGAACACCCGTTGCTCAAGAAGCGCAACAAGAGTGGCTGGGAGCGCCTTGAACTGTCGAACCAGTATTTCGATACCCCCGAAGGCGAGCTGGCGCAGGCCAAAGTCGCCCTGCGCATCCGTCGCGACGGCGATCAGATCATCCAGACCATGAAGACGCGCGGGCAAAGCGTGGCCGGCCTGTCCGAGCGCAATGAGTACAACTGGGACCTGAGCAAGGCCAAGCTGGACCTGAAGAAGCTCGAAGGCGATTGCTGGCCCGAGCAACTGGCCGATCTGGACAAGAAAACCATCAAGCCGCTGTTCACCACCGATTTCGTGCGTGAGAAAGCCGAGATTGCCTGGGGCCGTGGCAAGGCCAAAGTGGTGATCGAAGCCGCACTGGACCTGGGCCAGGTGGTGGCAGGCAAGCAGAAGGAAGAGATCTGCGAGCTGGAACTCGAGCTGCGTGAAGGCGAGCCTGCCGCGCTGCTGGAACTGGCCGCCGAACTGGCTGCAACGCTGCCGCTGATGCCATGCGATATCAGCAAGGCCGAACGCGGCTACCGCCTGCTCGATGCCAGCAGCTACTCGCTGAGCCTGCATGCGCCCGCCCTGAATGCTGAAACGCCGCTGGACGACGCTTATTCCGCGCTGGCCTGGCATCTGCTGGGCAGCAGTCAGCGCCTGGCCGAGCAATACCGTTTCAACGGCCACTGGCGTCTGCTGCAGGACTGGGTCGAGATGCTCGCCGAACTGCGTGCTCTGACCAGCAGCCTCGGCCAGGCCGCGCCACGCACCTCGACCGCACAACTGCGTACTGCGCTGGACGCCTTGCTGGAAGACTGGCGGCCGCTGGTTCAGGCCGGGCAGGATGATGCCGATGTACGCGGTGCCGCCCACGAGCAATTCCTGGAGGAATTGCAGGACACGCGCTGGGGCGAGTTCTCGCTGAATACCTCACGCTGGTTGCTGGGCCGCAGCTGGACCACCGAACGCAACACCCGCGGCAATCGTCAAGGCGCCGCGCTGTTGAGCAGCTGGCTGCCACGCCTGCTGGGCGAAGAAGCCACGTCCCTGCAATTGAGCCGTTATCAGCAGCAGCCGGAAGACCTGGCCGAGCAACTGCCACGCATCGAGCGCATTCAGTCCTGGCTGCACTGGGCACGCGGCGCGCTGGACCTGCCGGAGCTGGACCGTCTGTACGGCGAACTGCGCAAGCTCGAAGAACTGGCGCATCTGGACATCAGCGACGAAGTCCTCGATGCCCGTGTGCAACAGGCAATCACCGTCTTCCAGAGCCGCGCCTGGAAAACCCTGCTGCGCTTGTAAGGCTGGATTCCTGTTTCCATGCTCTGGCGCAAGTTATCGTTCCCACGCTCCAGCGTGGGAATGCCGTTCTGGACGCTCCGCGTCCGATCTTGAACATGCGGCGCGGCGCAAATTTGTGACGCAGAGCGTCACGAACTGCATGCCAACGCGGAGCATTGGCACGATAGTCATCGAAGACGAAACTGGCTGACCGTCGCGACTCTCGTTCCCACGCTCCAGCGTGGGAACGCCGTTCTGGACGCTCTGCGTCCGATCTTGAACATGCGGCGCGGCACGATAGTCAAAAGCGCACGCTCAGCCTCCCTGGCGCAGCAGCGGCAGGCTGGTGGTGGATTTGATCTCTGAGAGGGCCACTGTCGAGTTAACTTCCTGAATGCCGGGCACCAGCGACAGTTTTTCGAAGAAGAACCGCTCGTACGCCTCGATATCCGGGGTCACGATGCGCAGCAGAAAATCCACCGACCCCATCAGCACATAGCACTCCAGCACCTCCGGAAAACCACGAATCGCGTCGGTGAACTCGGTGAAGTTGGAGCGCCCGTGGGCGTTGAGTTTTACCTCCGCGAATATCTGCGTGTTCAGACCGATTTTCTTGCGGTCCAGCAACGCCACCTGACGGCGAATCACCCCTTCATCCTTGAGCCGCTGAATGCGGCGCCAGCAGGGTGATTGCGAAAGGCCGACCTGCTCGGCGATCTGCGCACTGGAAAGCGAAGCGTCTTCCTGGAGCAGCGCCAGAATCCTGCGATCGTAATTATCCAGCTCGATTTGCATAATTAATTTTCCGAAATAGTCTGTTGCGCATTAACAAGTCTTACAAAGACTAATTCACCCAATGATGGACCAGAAATTTCTTTTCAGGCATGCAAAGATTTCCAGCATCCTTCTGGAGTATCAGCATGCCCAATCTCGAAGCCGTCACCACCCCTTCGCAGCGCCCGGACAGCTGGTCGTCCAGCAATGCACAGTGCTGCGCACGCTACCGTGTCTGCGCCGAAGCCGAGCCTGCATTGCTCTGTCAGGTGTTGAACCTGTTTGCCATGCAGTACCTGACTCCCGACCAATTGAGTGCTGTGCAACAAGAGAACCTGCTGCTCATCGACCTTCAGGTTTCCAGATTGAGCTGGCATCGAGCACAGGTGATTGGTGAAAAAATGCGCAACCTGATCGACGTCTGCTCAGTAGAGGTCGAGCAGGTCGACGCCTGCAATAACGTGCAATCCCGAGTCGCCCTGGCAACGGGCTGAATCAATTCGCCTGCTCCGGCAATTCCCGGTCGCATAGAACGAGCAACGCTGTCACGCTTGGCGTCTACTCTTGTTCATCGTCCAATGACGAATTGCCTCAAGGAGCGCACATGGCAGCCCTGGCCCCCTCTTCACAGGATCGCTGGCTTGATCTGAACGATGTGTTGCGTGATCTGGTTGCCGAAGGCTATCTCGGCCAGGACGACGCGGAAACGGCACTCACCCAACGTCGCAGTGCGGTGAACATCCAGCTGCACCCCATCGAGTTTCTCGCTGCGCTGCAGTTTGACGACCTCAAACGGCCGGGCAAGAAGCTGGACGTGGAAACCCTGGCGGCCTGGCTGGCCAAAGCCTGTGGCCAGCCTTACATGCGTATCGATCCGCTGAAGATCAACGTCGCGGCGGTCACGCCACTGATGTCCTACGCCTTTGCCCAGCGCCACAAGATTCTGGCCGTGGCGGTCGATCGCGAATCGGTGACCATCGCCAGCGCGCAGCCCTATGTGCGCTCATGGGAAGCCGACCTGGCGCATGTGCTCAAGCTGCAGATCAAACGTGTGGTCGCCAACCCGACAGACATCCAGCGCATGGCGATGGAGTTTTTCAGGCTGGCCAAGTCGGTCAGCGGGGCCAGCGCCTCTGAACAGAAAATGAGCAACATGGGCAACTTCGAACAGTTGCTCAAGCTCGGTGCCAGCGATCAGGAACCTGACGCCAACGACGCGCACATCGTCAATATCGTCGACTGGCTGTTCCAGTACGCCTTCCAGCAACGCGCCAGCGATATTCACATCGAACCGCGCCGCGAACAGGGCACCGTGCGCTTTCGCATCGACGGGGTACTGCACAACGTTTACCAGTTTCCGGCGCAGGTGATCATGGCGATTGTCAGCCGCCTGAAGAGCCTTGGGCGGATGAACGTCGCCGAAAAACGCAAACCGCAGGACGGGCGGGTCAAGACCACCACGCCTGAAAATCGCGAAGTGGAGTTGCGCCTGTCGACCCTGCCGACCGCGTTCGGCGAAAAAATGGTCATGCGGATCTTCGACCCCGAGGTATTGCTCAAGGATTTCGACCAACTGGGCTTTTCCAGTGACGACCTGCGGCGCTGGCAGGAAATGACCCGCCAGCCCAACGGCATCATTCTGGTCACCGGCCCGACCGGTTCGGGCAAGACCACTACGCTGTACACCACCCTGAAAAAGCTGGCGACCTCCGAGGTCAACCTGTGCACCATCGAAGACCCCATCGAGATGGTCGAGCCGGCCTTCAACCAGATGCAGGTGCAGCACAACATCGAACTGAGCTTTGCCGCCGGCGTGCGTGCGCTGATGCGACAGGACCCGGACATCATCATGATCGGCGAGATTCGCGATTTGGAGACGGCCGAAATGGCGATCCAGGCGGCGCTCACCGGTCACCTGGTGCTGTCGACGCTGCACACCAACGATGCGCCCAGCGCCATCAGCCGGATGCTCGAACTGGGTGTACCGCATTACCTGCTCAAGGCGACCATTCTCGGGGTCATGGCCCAGCGTCTGGTGCGCACCCTTTGCCCACATTGCAAGGCGCCCATCAACCTCAACGAGACCGACTGGCAAACCCTGACGCGCCCCTGGCAGGCACCGGTGCCACCCGGCGCGCATCAGGCGGTCGGCTGTGTGGAATGCCGTGATACAGGCTACCGGGGCCGGGCGGGTGTCTACGAGATCATGGTCATGTCCGACAACATCAAGGCATTGATCTCGGCCGACCTGGACCTGAACGCCATGCGTCGTCAGGCCTTCAAGGAAGGGATGCGCAGCCTGCGTCTGTCCGGCGCGCAGAAAGTCTCGGCAGGCCTGACTACACTTGAAGAAGTGCTGCGGGTGACACCGCAGAGCGAACAACGCTGATCAGGGTCGAGAGCGTTGTTCCAGAAGGCCGCGCAGCATGGCCAGCCAGCTAAAGTGAACTACGCGGTACACCTTGATTGAACTAGTTCATGTCTTTGGCTATCCAACCCCTCAGAACAACCACAGCTGGAGTAACTCATCATGCGTCTCAAGTTTGCTGTCGCCACCGTAGCCTTGCTTTCCATCCCAATGGGTTCAGCGATGGCTGACACCTTCTGGCGTAATGTGCTGTCGTCCGGTGCAACCACCGGCTCGACTTATCTGACCTTCAAGGATCACAAACTGATCGTGGCCGCCCAGGACGACGCAGGCAGCTTCGTCGCCAGCGACGGTGGCATTCGCGGTCCGTTCCTGGAAGCGGCCATCGAGCAAGTGCGCAAAGACAATCCCGGCCTGAAAGCCACCGACATGGAACTGGCCAACGCGATCCTGGATAAAAACCTCGTCGCTGAAAACCAGTAAGCCTTGCCGGTTAGCTTCGCGCACAAAAATGCCGCTCAATGAGCGGCATTTTTTTGAGCGGCAATCGGTTATTCGCCGATGGCGCTCTTGTAACCCGCTGCATCCAGCAGCTTGGCCAGATCGCCGTTGGCGTCGCTTGGCTTGAGCTTGAAGATCCAGGCGCTGTACGGTTCGCTGTTGAGCGACTCGGGGGCATCGCCCAGCGCTGTGTTGACTTCGATGACCTCGCCCGCGACCGGCGAGTAGATATCCGAAGCGGCCTTGACCGACTCGACGACACCGGCGGTGTCAGCGGCAGCGAACACTTTGCCGATTTCCGGCAGTTCGACGAAGACCACATCGCCCAGTGCTTCCTGTGCATGGTCCGAGATGCCGACGGTCACGGTGCCGTCTGACTCCAGACGTGCCCATTCATGACTTTCGGCGAAACGCAGCTCGGCGGGAATATTGCTCATTTAGTCATCCTCAACATCGGGTCAGCGGAAAACCCGCCATAGGTTAGATCAAGGTTTTGCCATGGCGCACAAACGCAGGCTGCACCACCCGCACCGGATACCATTTGCCGCGGATTTCCACCTCGGCCCGGTCAGCGGTCGCCATCGGAACGCGAGCCAGTGCAATGGATTTGCTCAACGTAGGAGAGAAACTACCACTGGTGATCTCTCCTTCGCCAATTTCTGCGACACGTACCACCTGATGCGCCCGCAAGACACCGCGCTCTTCGAGCACCAGTCCCACGAGTTTGAAGGCAGTTCCCTCAGCCCGCTCGCTCTCCAGCGCCTTGCGACCGACAAAATCACGGTCGGCAGGCTCCCAGGCGATGCTCCAGGCCATATTCGAAGCCAAGGGCGAAACATGCTCACCGATGTCCTGGCCATACAGGTTCATGCCGGCCTCAAGACGCAGCGTGTCGCGAGCGCCCAGGCCGATCGGCGAAATACCCGCGCCGACCAATTCATTGAAAAAGCTTTGCGCCTCTTCGGCAGGCAGCATGATCTCCAGGCCATCCTCGCCGGTATAGCCGGTGCGCGCGATAAACCAGTCGCCATCATCAAGCCCTTCGAACGGCTTGAGCTGGTGAATCAGTTCGGCGCGGGCGCTTGAAACCAGCTCGGCAATACGGGCTCTGGCCTTGGGGCCTTGAATGGCGAGCATTGCCATTTCACTGCGCTCGACCAGCTGCACGTCGAAGTCGCCCAGTTGCGCCTGCATCCAGGCAAGATCCTTGACGCCGGTCGCCGCGTTGACGACCAGCCGATAACCTTCAGGCGTGAGGTAGACGATCATGTCATCGATCACCCCGCCGCTCTCGTCGAGCATGGCGCTGTACAAGGCACGACCGGGAGTTTTGAGCTTGTCTACATCATTGGCCAGCAGACGACGCAGCCAGACCCGGGCCTGACGGCCGAGCACATCGATCACGTTCATGTGCGAGACGTCGAAGACCCCACAGTCGCGGCGCACCTGATGGTGTTCCTCGACCTGCGATCCGTAATGCAACGGCATGTCCCAGCCACCAAAATCGACCATTTTCGCGCCAAGGGCGAGGTGCAGGTCGAACAGGGGGGTACGCTGTCCCATGGGTTTCTCCTTCCGGGCGTGGCGAAGGTGCGGGCAGAAGACATCGGCAAGCCCCCAATAAACCGGAGTTTGCAGCACGTAACAGCTGACCGAATTATCTGACAGACCGCACCAATTGCGGCGCATTGTAGCCGCAAGGTGAGGGCCCCGCACCTAGCCAATCTGACGGGAAGAGCGACGAATCAGCCCAATGACGGGTAATAATCCTACAAGCACCAGCGACAAAGCCGGCAATGCGGCTCGTGCCCACTCGCCCTCGCTGGTCATTTCGAAGATACGTACCGCCAGCGTATCCCAGCCAAACGGGCGCATGAGCAGGGTTGCCGGCATTTCCTTGAGCACATCGACGAACACCAGCAGCGCCGCGCTCAACGCCCCGGGCACCAGCAGCGGCAAATACACGTTGAGAAACAACTTTGGTCCGCTGACCCCCAGACTGCGCGCCGCTTCCGGCAATGAGGGGCGGATACGCGACAGGCTGTGTTCCAGCGGACCGAAGGCCACGGCGATGAAACGCACCAGATAAGCCAGCAGCAGGGCCGAGAGGCTGCCCAGCAACAAAGGCTTGCCTGCGCCGCCCAGCCAGCTGGACAGCGGAATGACCAGTTCGCGGTCCAGATAACTGAACGCCAGCATGATTGAAACGGCCAGTACCGAGCCTGGCAACGCGTAGCCCAGGTTGGCGAGGCTGACACCGGAGCGGATCGCAGGCGTGGGCGCCATACGTCGGGCAAATGCCAGAATCAGCGCCACACCGACGGTGATCAACGCCGCCATGCCACCCAGATAGAGCGTGTGCAGAATCAGACCGGTGTAGCGCTCATCCAGATCGAAGCGGCCGCGCTGCCAGACCCAGACGATCAATTGCAGCATCGGCACCACGAAAGCGCAGAGAAACACCAGCCCACACCAGAAGCTGGCGGCCAATGCCTTGATGCCGCGCAACCGGTAAAGCGCAGCGCCACGCGGACGCTCGTTGGCCGGTCGGCTTGCACCGCGGGCGCGGCGCTCGCCGTACAGCAGCACCAGCACGGCCAACAGCAGCAGACTGGCCAGTTGCGCGGCGCTGGACAGGCTGAAGAAGCCGTACCAGGTTTTGTAGATGGCGGTGGTGAAGGTGTCGAAGTTGAACACTGATACCGCACCAAAGTCGGCCAGGGTTTCCATCAGCGCCAGCGCTACCCCCGCGCCGATGGCCGGACGTGCCATTGGCAGCGCCACCCGCCAGAACGCCTGCAAGGGCGTGTTGCCGAGCACTCGCGCAGCTTCCATCAAGCCTTTGCCCTGCGCCAGAAACGCTGTGCGTGCCAACAGGTAGACGTAGGGATAGAAAACCAGCACCAGCACGATGATCACCCCACCGGTGGAACGCACCCGAGGCAGACGCAGGCCGGAGCCGAACCATTCGCGCATCAACGTCTGCACCGGGCCGGAAAAATCCAGCAGCCCGACGAACACGAACGCCAGCACGTAGGCGGGGATCGCGAAAGGCAGCATCAGCGCCCAGTCCAGCCAGCGACGGCCAGGGAATTCACACAGGCTGGTGAGCCACGCCAGGCTCACTCCCAGCAGCGTCACGCCCACGCCGACACCCAGTATCAGAATCAGCGTATTGCCCAGCAGGCGCATCATCTGGGTTTCGAGCAGGTGTGACCATATCTGCTGGTCAATGGTCTCCCACGACAGCAGCAGAACGCTCAGCGGCAGCACGACCAGCGCAGCGATGGCAAAGACCAGGGGGTACCAGCGGCGTTGCACAGGATGGGCCACGGTGTTCTCGAAATGAGGAGTGATCAGTTTCTAAGTCATACATCTATGCGGCACGGCCCACTCACGCTGGAGCGATCAGCGTAATACACAAGGCTGTTTTTGATTCTGGCCGAAGGCCGTGGGAGCGAGCTTGTTCGCGAAAGGTCAGGTATAAAAGCCGAAAGTGCATCGTCTGAAATACCGTCTTCGCGGACAAGTCCGCTCCTACGCCCTGCGGGCAGAATCCTGAAAGCCCCGTGTTCCTGGCTAGTCAGGACCTGTGCATAACGCTGAGCACTAAAGCGTGGGAGCGATAAGGCACTGGGTATTAAATCAATTCCAGCCCGCGCGATCCATCATGCGTATCGCTTCTGCCTGACGCTTGCCTGCCACCTCGACCGGGATGGTGTCGGCCTTGAACTGCCCCCAGCTCGACACTTCTTCTGAAGGCGCCACGTTCGGGTTGGCCGGGAATTCCTGATTGACGCTGGAGAAAATCTTCTGCGCCTCGGGGCCGGTCATCCATTCGACCAGCGCCTTGGCGGCTTCAGGGTGCGGAGCGTATTTGGTCAGGCCGATACCCGACAGGTTGACGTGCACACCGCGATCAGCCTGGTTCGGCCAGAACAGCTTCACCGCCAGATCCGGTTTTTCCTTGTGCAGGCGACCGTAGTAATAGGAATTGACGATGCCCACGTCGCACTGCCCGGCATTGATCGCCTCAAGCACCGCGATGTCATCGGAGAACACGTCGGTGGACAGGTTGTTGACCCAGCCCTTGAGGATTTTCTCGGATGCTTCGGCGCCGTGGGTTTCGATCAGCGTGGCGGTCAGCGACTGGTTGTAGACCTTCTTCGCCGTACGCAGGCACAGACGGCCTTCCCAGTTCTTGTCGGCCAATGCCTCGTAAGTGGTCAGCTCGGCAGGCTTCACCCGGTCGGTGGAGTAGGCGATGGTGCGCGCGCGAAGGCTCAGGCCGGTCCAGCCGTGGGTCGACGAGCGATACTGCGGCGGAATGTTGGCTTCGATCACCGGCGAGGTGAATGGCTGCAGGATACCCATCTGCTCGGCCTGCCAGAGGTTGCCCGCATCGACCGTCAGCAACAGGTCGGCGGTGGCATTCTCACCCTCGGCCCTGATGCGCTGCATCAACGGCGCTTCCTTGTCGGTGATGAATTTGATCTTCACCCCGGTACTGGCCGTGTACGCATCGAATACCGGCTTGATCAGCTCGTCGATCCGCGACGAATACACCACCACTTCATCGGCAGCCTGAGCGGTGCCGCCCAGTAAAGTCAGTGTCAGAGCAGCCAGAAGACGCTTGCTTGCCTGCATCGGGGTATCTCGCGTTCGCAAATGAGGCGAAATGGTAGTGAATCCCATTTGCTATCTCAATCGAAGCGGCAGCGGAGCCGTTACCGGATGTTTCCAGACTTGATCATCACCAGTGATCAGCACACAGCCCTGGCTCTGGAAAAGTTCGCAACCCTGCGCAGCTTGTCCACATCGAACACTTCCAACTGCTCCTCTCCCAGGCGCACGATCCTGCGCTCATGCAGGTCCTGAAGCACTTCCAGCAAGGCCGGGGCAGCAAGCGCGAGACGCTCCGCCGCCTGAATGTCATCCAGCGCAATCAGGCGCCGTGCCTGGCTCAACGGTCCATACCCCTC
Organism: Pseudomonas sp. PvP027; assembly: GCF_017833005.1. Taxonomy (NCBI): domain Bacteria; kingdom Pseudomonadati; phylum Pseudomonadota; class Gammaproteobacteria; order Pseudomonadales; family Pseudomonadaceae; genus Pseudomonas; species Pseudomonas sp. PvP027. The sequence continues at coordinate 3,041,585 of NZ_JAFIBK010000001.1, forward strand.
GCTGAGCATCAGCAGGCGCCAGGCAACCCTCGCCCGTGGCGGCAGGTGACGCATTTTCTCGGGGCTCTGCAGCGGCAACCCGACTTTCTGGCTGAGCAGTGCGGCAAACCAGCGCCAGTATTCGGGGTGCCTGTCGAGCAGCCGGGTCAGGAATGGCTGGGGGATGTGCAGAAAGATGCTCTGTTCAAGCGAGCAGACTTCGAAACGGCGCGGCAGCCCGTCAAACAGCGAGACTTCGCCAAACCAGCACGGCGCGCTCGCCGGTTCCATGTGTGTCAGCAACCGTTGCTCGTGAGCGCCGCCGATCCGCACGCTGCCCTCCAGCAGCACATAAACACCGCAGGGCAGATCGCCCTTGTCGAACAGCCGCTGGCCGGGCGTCTTGCGTCGCTGGCGGGCAGCGTCCAGCAGGCTATCCTGCAGACCGGCAGGCAGATGGGAAAACCAGTAATCGGATAGCAATCGTGACCGCCACGACACTCCATTTGTCATTTTTGCTCCCTTCTCTTTCAGCCATGCATGTTGTACAAGAAATCAGGCTCAAGCCGGCCATCGTCTCAGGCAGGAATAATAATGAAAACCCTTGTCGATCATCTCAGCCAATACGCGGCTTATCACCGTGATTCACGCAATATCGTGACGCACTTCGTGGGTATTCCACTGATCGTGCTGGCCGTAGCGGTGCTTCTCTCGCGACCGGGCTGGACTATAAGCGGGCTGTGGCTTTCACCTGCGGCGCTGCTGGCCTTGGGCTCGACGATCTTTTACCTGCGACTCGACCGCGCCCTGGGCATCGTCATGGCGGTGTTGCTGGCGCTGTGCATCTGGGCCGGGGCCAACCTTGCGCAGCAGGCAACCATGGTCTGGTTGAGTGCGGGCGTCGGGCTGTTTGTGATTGGCTGGATCATCCAGTTCATCGGCCATTACTACGAGGGGCGCAAACCGGCCTTCATCGATGACCTGACCGGGCTGATCATCGGCCCGCTGTTTGTGGTCGCCGAGCTGGCTTTTCTGATGGGCCAGCGCAAGGTTCTGCAGCACGCCATCGAAGAGCGCGTCGGCCCGGTGGGGCGTGCGACTCGCAAGGCGACGACCTAGGCGCCAAGCGCCGGGCACCGGGCACCGGGCACCGATCGTCGCCAGCGGCAACGATCGGTGCCCGCTTCTCAGCCGGCAAGCCCAGTGCTGTTCTGCAACCCGGCCAGCAACAGCCGCTGATACAACTCTTCGCGCAAGCCCTGTGGCTCGTCGAGCTGCATGCGTTGCAAGTGCACGAGGAAGGCCTCCGGGTCCGGAGCGTCGAGGGTCGCCTTGCCCAGTTCGAGGATTTCAGTGAGCTTGAGCTTGCTCTTCAACCAGTTCAAGGCTCTCAGCAGGTCGCGCTCCTCGGCGGTAAAGTCGCACCCCAGCGGGTATTCGGTGAACAGTGACGGGTAGCGTGATGCAGTGTCCTTGAGGCGCTCGGGCGTGTTGTCGGTGAAGCGCGGATCGAGACGGAAGTCCTTGGGCAGCTTGCCAGCCTTTTGTGCCTGCTCGATCAGGCCCGACTGAAACCGCGAGTCGGTGATGTTCAGAATTCGCTCGATCACCGTCGCGTCGGTCTGCCCGCGCAGATCGGCGATGCCGTATTCGGTCACGACAATGTCGCGCAAGTGTCGGGGGATGGTGGTGTGGCCGTACTGCCAGACGATGTTGGAGCTGACCTCGCCGCCCGACTCACGCCAGCTGCGCAGCATCAGAATCGAACGGGCGCCTTCCAGTGCATGGGCCTGCGCCACGAAGTTGTACTGACCGCCCACGCCACTGAGCACCCGGCCATCTTCCAGTTGATCAGCCACTGCCGCGCCCATCAGGGTGACGGTAAACGCACTGTTGATGAAGCGCGCATCGCGGCGTTGCAGACGCTTGAGTTCTTCCTGGCCGTAAAGCTCGTTGATGTAGCTGATGGCGGTCATGTTGAACTGCGCCAGACGCTCGGCGGGCAGCTCGCGCAGCCGCGCGTAGAAACTGCGCGGGCCAAGGAAAAAGCCGCCATGCACCACCACGCCACCAGGATGGGCATCCTCATCCAGCGTGCCCATATTGGCCAGCCGTTGCAGTTCTGCATCGGCATACACCTTGCGCCGCACAATGCCGGCATCGGCGAGTACCAGCAGGCCGTTGACGAACATTTCGCTGCAACCGTAAAGGCCGCTGGCGAACGGCTGAACGCCGCCTTCGCGATCGATCAGGGTCTGCCAGTTACTCATATTCAGCTCTGCCAGCAGGCCGCGCCAGGTTTCGTTATCGGCCTGGCGGGCCAGCAGCGCGCCGGTCAGTGCATCGCCCATCGAGCCGATGCCGATCTGCAACGTGCCACCGTCACGCACCAGTGTGCTGGCGTGCAGGCCGATCAGGTGGTCCTGATAGCCCACTGGCATGTTGGGAGTGGAAAACAGCGTACTGCGCTCGTCTTCGTCGATCAGCACATCGAAGGCGTCGATATCCAGCTCCGAGTCGCCCGGCATGTAAGGCAGGTCGGCGTGCACCTGGCCGAGCATCAGAATGGTTTGTCCGGCGGCCCGACGCTTGGCGATCATGGGCAGCAGGTCGAGGGTCACATCCGGGTTGCAGCTCAGGCTCAGCGTGCCTGGGCGCTGCTCGTCACGGGCCACCAGTTGCGCGACCAGATTCAGGCCGTTGGCGTTGATGTCGCGCGCGGCATGGCTGTAATTGCTGCTGACGTAGTCTTGCTGGGCTGACTGGCTGTTGAGCAAACTGCCCGGCTGCATGAAGAATTGCTGCACATGAATATTGTCAGGGAGTTTGTCGCGGCGCAGTGCAGCCAGGAAATCGAGTTCCGGATAGTCAGCGAAGACGCGCTCCAGGAACGGTTCGAGAAACCGCGCCTGCAAACCTTCCCCGGGCGTCGGCCGCCCGAGTGTCAGCGCGGTGTAGATCGTCAGCCGTCGTTCGGGCAGCTCGCTGATGCGCCGGTACAGCGCGTTGACGAACCGGTTGGGCTTGCCCAGACCCAGCGGCATGCCGAGGTGGATGTGCTCGGGTAGCTGCGCCAGAACGTGATCGACGGCATGCTCGATGGAACAGGAATACGGCATCCCAGCTCTCCTGAATTGTTATTGGGTGCAGGTTGGACCGGTGACAACGTCAAAGTGCTGCATGCTCGCCACGCAACTATCGTTCCCGCATACATAAGTCTTGTGGAAGCGAGGGTGCACCTCACTTCAGCCCGGACATGCTCTGGATGGCGTTCTTCAGTTCGTCGTTCGTGCAATCGCCGCAGGTACCTTTCGGGGGCATGATGCCGATGCCTTTGATGGTGCTGGCCAGCAGTCCATCAAGGCCGCCTTTTTGGCCGGCGCGCTGTTCCCAGGCCGCCGTGTCACCGATCTTCGGCGCGTTGAGCAGGCCGACGCTGTGACAGGCAACGCAGTGGGCGGCGATGATGTCGTCAGGGGCTCGGGCGGTATCGGCGGCTTGCACGTTGAACGCCCACAACGTCAGAACGCCTGCGATGCTCAGAATCTTCCGGGTCAGTTTCACGCGTCACTCATCGCAAGGGGGCGGGTCAGAAATTGGCCGGGGTGGCCGCACTGATCAATCGTGCCGGGACGTCGAACGGGTTACGAAAACGATGCGGCCGGGTGCTTTCGAAATAATAGCTGTCACCCGCTTCGAGCACGTAGGTATCAAGCCCGACCACCAGCTCCAGCCGTCCCTCGACAAGGATTCCGGTTTCCTCGCCTTCGTGAACGAGCATCTCTTCGCCGGTATCGGCACCCGGTGGGTAGGTTTCGGTAAGAAAGGCGATGGCGCGGCCCTGGTGCGATTTGCCGACCAGCTTCATGGTCACGGCGCCGTCCGAAATATCAATCAGCTCGCTGGCCTTGTACACCACTTGAGCCGCGTTCTCGGGCACGGTTTCTTCCGAGAAAAATTCGACCATGGACATGGGGATACCGCCGAGCACCTTGCGCAGCGAGCTGATCGAAGGGCTGACGCTGTTTTTTTCGATCATGGAGATGGTGCTGTTGGTCACACCTGCGCGCTTGGCGAGTTCACGCTGGGACAGTCCCTTGAGCTTGCGAATCGATTGCAGTCGTTCACCCACGTCCAATGCGATATTCCCCCAGTTTTTGTCAGGTCTAGTCGATATGAGCGCCATCATGGCAACAGCGTTCGATATTTACAACACTTCGACCAACACCTGACACACCAAGGCCTGGCGCACAGAGGGCGGAATCAGTCTTCGGAATAGATGCGCGGAACGCGACGCAGATTGCAGAAGATTTCATAGGGAATGGTTTCTGCACCCTGGGCGACTTCACTGGCGAGCACCTGCTTGCCCCACAGCTCGACACGGCTGCCAAGCCCGGCCTTCGGCACGTCGGTGAGGTCCACGCAGAGCATGTCCATGGACACTCGTCCGAGCAGCCTGGATGGCTGGCCGTCGATCTGCACGGGGGTGCCGGTCGGCGCGTGACGCGGATAGCCATCGGCGTACCCCATCGCCACTACCCCGATACGCGACGGCCGGTCACAGACAAATGTCGCGCCATAGCCCACAGGCTCGCCCACCGGCAGTTCACGCACGCTGATGATCTTCGATTCCAGGGTCATCACCGGTTGCAGGCGATCCGCCAGAGGGTGCACCTGTTCAAACGGCGTAGCACCGTAGAGCATGATGCCCGGGCGCGACCAGTCGCTCGGAATCTGTGGCCAGCCCAGCACCGCCGGGGAGTTTTTCAGGCTGGTTTCTGCCGCCAGCCCCTTGCGAAGGGTCTCGAATACGGCGAGCTGCTCATCACTGCAGCCGCTGTTCAGCTCATCGGCGCGAGAGAAGTGGCTCATCAGGACAATTCTGGCCACTTTGCCGGTTGCCAGCAGACGCTGATAAGCCGCCTGGTACTCATGAGGATGCAGGCCGACCCGGTGCATGCCGGTGTCGAGCTTGAGCCAGACCGTTATCGGCTTGCCCAGATGCGCCTGCTCGATGGCCTCCAGTTGCCAGGTCGCGTGTACAACGGTCCACAAGTCATGCTCGACAATCAGCGCCAGCTCATCGGCCTCGAAGAAACCTTCGAGCAGCAGGACGGGCGCACGGATACCGGCCGCACGCAGCTCCAGCGCCTCTTCGATGCAGGCCACTGCAAAACCGTCGGCCTGCGCCTCGAGTGCCTGAGCGACGCGCACCGCGCCATGACCGTAGGCATCGGCCTTGACGACGGCGAGCGCTTTGCCGCCGCTGTTTTCACGGGCCAATTGGTAGTTGTGACGCAGTGCCTGAAGATCGATAAAGGCGCGGGCTGGACGCATGATGACGTTACTTGCCTGAAAGGATGGAAAGAGGGAGGACGAACCCGACGCAGGGACGCGCCGGGTAAAAGGGTCAAGGCAGCGCGGCAACCACCGACAGTTCAACGAGGATTTCCGGCTCGCACAGTTTGGCCTCGACCGTTGCGCGTGCAGGCGCGAAACCCTTGGGCAGCCATTTGTCCCAGACGCTGTTCATGCCGGCGAAGTGGGCATCGATGTCTTTCAGGTAAATGGTGACCGACAGGATACGCGTCTTGTCGGTGCCGGCCAGGTCGAGCAGGCGCTCGATGCTGTTCAGAACCTCTCGGGTCTGCTGCTCGACACCCGCGGTCATGTCATTGCCGACCTGGCCCGACAAATAGACGGTGCCATTGTGGACAACGACCTGACTCATGCGCTCATTGGTGAGCTGGCGCTGGATTGACATGCTGTGCATTCTCCTGAGTGTTGCCGTAACGAGAGATATCAAGGCCTTCAGCACTGATACGGGGTGTCTTGCGGGCAATGAGGTCTGCCAGCAAGCGACCGGAACCACACGCCATCGTCCAGCCCAGAGTGCCATGGCCGGTATTGAGGAACAGGTTGCGGAACGGTGTTGCACCCACAATCGGTGTGCCGTCGGGAGTGGTCGGACGCAACCCGGTCCAGAAATCGGCCTGGGTCAGGTCGCCGCCCTGAGGATAGAGGTCACCGACGATCATCTCCAGTGTTTCGCGTCGACGTGGATTGAGCGACAGGTCAAAACCGGCGATTTCCGCCATGCCGCCGACGCGGATCCGGTTGTCGAAACGGGTGATCGCGACTTTATAGGTTTCATCGAGAATGGTCGAAGTCGGTGCCATGTCCGGGTTGGTGATCGGCACGGTCAGCGAATAGCCTTTCAGCGGATAGACCGGTGCCTTGATGCCCAGCGGCTTGAGCAGCTGCGGCGAGTAACTGCCCAGCGCCAGCACGTAACGATCGGCGGTTTCGAGCTTGCCGTCGATCCACACGCCATTGATGCGGTCACCAGCGTGATCGAGGCGTTCGATGTTCTGCCCGTAGCGGAACTCGACACCCAGCGCGACGGCCATTTCTGCCAGGCGCGTGGTGAACAGCTGACAGTCACCCGTCTGGTCGTTGGGCAGGCGCAATGCGCCGCTGAGGATGCCGGTCACACCGGCCAGCGCTGGCTCGACGCGGGCGATGCCTTCGCGATCCAGCAGTTCGTAGGGCACACCGGACTGCTCGAGCACGGCGATGTCCTTGGCGGCGTTATCCAGTTGGGCCTGGGTACGGAACAACTGCGTGGTGCCCAGGCTGCGCCCTTCGTAGGCAATACCGGTCTCAAGGCGCAGTTCGTCCAGACAATCGCGGCTGTATTCGGACAGGCGTACCATGCGTTCTTTGTTGACGGCATAGCGGCTGGCCGTGCAGTTGCGCAGCATTTGCGCCATCCACAGGTACTGATCGATATCCGCCGTCGCCTTGATCGCCAATGGCGCATGACGCTGCAGCAGCCATTTGAGCGCTTTGAGCGGAACACCCGGCGCAGCCCATGGCGAGGCATAGCCCGGAGAAACCTGGCCGGCATTGGCAAAACTGGTTTCCATGGCGGCAGCAGGCTGACGGTCAACGACAGTCACCTGGAAACCGGCACGCGCCAGATAATAAGCACTGGTTGTACCGATGACGCCACTACCAAGGACCAGAACGCGCATGTCGATGACCTCATCGCGGATATCCGCTGATAATTCGAAGTTTTAAGCAAGGATGTGCGCAGTATATTGAGCAATGGGCAGTGCTTCTCACTGTATAACGATCTATATTCAGTTTTTATTCGCGCCGATAAACGCTTTGCTAGAGGGGAAATGTCCCGTGCGGACTCAACACCAGTCAAATCGTGAGCTGGACAAGATCGACCGCAATATTCTGCGCATCCTGCAGGCCGACGGGCGCATCTCGTTCACCGAGCTTGGCGAGCGGGTCGGCCTGTCTACCACGCCCTGTACAGAACGGGTGCGCAGGCTGGAGCGCGAGGGGATCATCATGGGCTACACCGCCCGACTGAACCCGCAAAGCCTCAAGGCCAGCCTGCTGGTTTTCGTCGAGATCAGTCTGGACTACAAGTCCGGCGACACCTTCGAGGAATTCCGCCGCGCCGTGTTGAAGCTTCCCCATGTGTTGGAGTGCCATCTGGTGTCCGGCGACTTCGACTATCTGGTCAAGGCGCGGATTTCCGAAATGGCGTCCTACCGTAAACTGCTGGGCGATATCCTGCTCAAACTGCCGCATGTGCGTGAGTCCAAGAGCTACATCGTCATGGAGGAAGTCAAAGAAAGCCTGAATCTGCCGATTGCCGACTGATTACTTGCTACACGAGCACCTGGCGGGTCGAGGCCATATATTCGTGAATCTGCTTTTCGACGCGGGGATGGATCAGTTCGACCGGGCGACGTCCATTCGGGCATGGCAGGCTTGCGGTGGTGCCGAACAGGCGGCAGATCAGCGGACGCTCGTCATACACGGTGCAGCCTTGCGGACCCAGGTGTACGCAATTGAGTTCGTCCAGCGCAGCTTCCTGCTCGGCGGCCGTCTTGCGCGGCAGACGCGACATTTCTTCTGGCGACGTGGTCACCGGCCCACAGCAGTCGTGGCAGCCAGGCACACACTCGAACGAGGGAATCTGGCGACGCAGATCGGCTATTTTCTGACGGTTGCAGCTCATTGACTCGACCACTCATGCACAAGGCCGAGAGTTTGCCTCAGTTGGCAGGCTCATGACAGCGGCTTATCCTCCCGACACGCCATCCGCCACCAACAGGACACGCTCATGAACGCCCGCGTTCAGCACCCGACTCGTCACGATCAGCACGCTGCTTCCTACTACGCCGCCAGCAGCCATCCGCAAGCGGATCATCCTGCGCTGCACGGTGAGGTGAAGGTGGATGTGTGCGTGGTAGGCGGTGGTTTCTCCGGCCTCAATACCGCCATCGAACTGGCCGAGCGCGGGTTCAGCGTTGCGCTGCTCGAAGCGCGCAAGATCGGTTGGGGGGCCAGCGGGCGCAATGGCGGCCAGTTGATTCGCGGGGTCGGTCATGGTGTCGAACAGTTCGCCAATGTGATCGGCAGCGAAGGCGTGCGGCAGCTCAAGCTGCTGGGCATCGAGGCCGTCGAGATCGTGCGTCAGCGCATCGAACAGCACGCTATCGATTGCGACCTGAAGTGGGGTTATTGCGATCTGGCCAACAAACCACGCGACCTGCACAGCCTTGCCGAAGACGCAGAGGAATTGCGCAGCCTGGGTTATCGCCATGCACTGCAGTTGCTGCAACCTGAAGAGATGCACAGCGTGGTGGGCTCCTCGCGCTATGTCGGCGGCCTGATCGACATGGGCTCGGGGCATTTGCATCCTTTGAACCTTGCCCTGGGCGAAGCTGCTGTTGCGCAGTCGCTCGGCGTTCAGCTGTTTGAGCATTCAGCAGTGACGAGCATCGACTATGGCCCGCAAATCAGGGTGCATACGGCTGCCGGCTCGGTGCAGGCGCAGACCCTGGTGCTGGGTTGCAACGCCTACCTCAACGACTTGAATCCGGAAATCAGCGGCAAGGTGTTGCCTGCCGGCAGCTACATCATCGCGACCGAGCCATTGAGCGAAGCGCAGGCCCGTGAAGTGTTGCCGCAGGACATGGCGGTCTGTGATCAGCGGGTGACGGTGGATTATTACAGGCTGTCTGCCGACCGCCGCTTGCTGTTCGGCGGTGCCTGCCATTACTCGGGTCGTGACCCTAAGGACATCGCCGCGTACATGCGACCGAAAATGCTGGAGGTGTTTCCGCAATTGGCCACCGTGAAGATCGATTACCAGTGGGGCGGGATGATCGGCATTGGTGCCAATCGCCTTCCGCAAATTGGCCGGCTCAAGCAGCACCCCAATGTGTTTTATGCTCAGGCCTACTCGGGCCACGGCCTGAATGCCACGCATCTGGCGGGCCGACTGCTGGCCGAAGCCATCGCCGGGCAACACAGCGATGGCTTCGAGTTGTTCGCCAAAGTGCCGCACATGACCTTTCCCGGCGGCAAGCACTTGCGCTCGCCCCTGCTGGCATTGGGCATGCTCTGGCACCGCCTCAAAGAGCTGCGCTAGAGGCTCAAGGCCGCCAGAACGGCTTCATGGCCTCGACCCGCGCCTGGCGGAAATCCAGGCCGATGTCGCGCAGCTGATCGTCAGTCAGTGTCAGCAAGGTACGGCGCGACGCCCAGCGATGGCGATACAGTGCCCAGCGACCCATGCCTGCCAACAGATCGGTCTTGTTCGAGCGGACGGTTCTAAGCGTCGCGGGCCGATACTCATTCAATTCCTGGCTGTGAAGCGCAACGCGTACATCGCTGAACCCGTTCATGTCCTGTCCCCTCATCCTGGGTGGGTGTGGATTCATGATGAAGCGAACGGCAAAACCAATACAGATTCAAAAGTCTTTTATATTTTCCATACAGATGATTCAAAAACACTACTGAATGCTATATTTCCGGCCAATCTGTATTGCTTTGACGCACTAAAATTCCTGAGAGTACGCCATGACGCTCTACGTCAACCTCGCCGAACTGCTCGGCTCGCGAATCGAAAACGGCTTCTATCGTCCCGGCGACCGCCTGCCCTCGGTACGCGCGTTGAGCGTCGAACATGGCGTCAGCCTGAGTACCGTGCAGCAGGCGTATCGGGTGCTGGAAGACAATGGCCTGGCCGCGCCGAAACCCAAGTCCGGCTATTTCGTCTCGGTCAGCCGAAAAGCACCTGCGCTGCCAGCGGTAGGCAGGCCGGTGCAGCGGCCTGTGGATATCTCTCAATGGGATCAGGTGCTGGACCTGATTCGCGTGGCACCCCTTGAAGCCGTCACGCAGCTGGGGCGCGGCATGCCCGATGTCACCAGCCCGACCCTGAAACCGTTGATGCGCGCGCTGAGTCAGTTGAGTCGTCATCAGGACATGCCGGGGCTGTATTACGACAACATCTATGGCGTGCGCAGGCTGCGCGAACAGATTGCCAGGCTGATGCTCGACTCGGGCTGCAACCTGACCGCCAATGACCTGATCATCACCAATGGCTGTCATGAAGCCCTGTCAGCCAGTGTCCGGGCCATCTGCTCGCCGGGGGACATCGTGGCGGTGGACTCGCCAAGCTTCTTCGGCGCCATGCAGACCCTCAAGGGCGTGGGCATGAAAGCCATGGAAATCCCCACCGACCCATTGACCGGCATCAGCCTCGAAGCGCTGGAACTGGCGCTGGAGCAATGGCCGATCAAGGTCATTCAACTGACACCCAACTGCAACAACCCACTGGGCTACGTCATGCCCGAAGCGCGCAAGCGGGCACTGCTGACCCTGGCGCAGCGCTTCGACGTGGCGATCATCGAGGATGATGTGTATGGCGACCTGGCCTACAACTACCCTCGCCCGCGCACCATCAAATCCTTCGACGAGGACGGTCGCGTGCTGTTGTGCAGTTCGTTTTCCAAGACACTGGCACCGGGGCTGCGAATCGGCTGGGTAGCGCCGGGCCGTTATCTGGAGCAGGTGCTGCACATGAAATACATCGGCACCGGCTCGACCGCCCCGCAACCTCAATTAGCCATCGCCGATTTCATCGAAGGCGGCCATTACGAGCCTCATGTGCGGCGCATGCGTACCCAATACCAGCGCAGTCGCGACCAGATGATCGACTGGGTGATGCGCTATTTTCCCGAGGGCACCCGCGCCAGCCGGCCGCAAGGCGGTTTCATGCTGTGGGTGGAACTGTCCGAAGGCTTCGACACCCTGCGCCTGAACCGCGCCCTGCTGGGCAAGGGTGTACAGATCGCCGTGGGCAGTATCTTTTCGGCCTCGGGCAAGTACCGTAACTGCATGCGCATGAACTTCGCGACCAAATCCAGCCGCGAAATCGAGAGCGCCGTGCGTATCGTGGGCGAGACAATTGCACTGCTGAATGCGCAAACTGACTGATGCGGGCAAATCTTTCCCGGTTTTGCGGGTCATATCGCCAAGTCGAGCCATGTCCAGACGCGGAAGATCAATTTGAATAATTCATGGGCCTTGCCCTTTTGCTTGCTGGTGGCGTTGTGCGTCAGCGGTTGCGCGCATCAACAGGTCGCCAGCGAGCCAAGCCAGGCCATGCCGTCTTCAGGCTCTGCGTTCGGCCGCTCGATCCAGGCCATGGCCATGCCGCACGAAGGGCGTTCTGGCTTTCGCCTGCTGCCGGACAGCAGTGACGCCTTCAAGGCTCGTGCCGAACTGATCCGCAACGCCAAGAGCAGCCTTGATCTGCAGTATTACATCGTCCACGACGGCCTGAGCACACGCGCGCTGATCGACGAACTGCTCAAGGCGGCAGACCGTGGCGTTCGTGTGCGCATCCTGCTGGACGACACCACCAGCGATGGCCTGGATCAGGCCATCGCTACCCTCGCCGCTCACCCGAACATTCAGATTCGCCTGTTCAATCCGCAAAACCTGGGGCGCGAAACCGGCATCACCCGCAGCCTCGGGCGCTTGATGAACCTGTCGCGCCAGCACCGGCGCATGCACAACAAGCTATGGCTGGCCGACAGCAGCGTGGCCATCGTCGGCGGGCGCAACCTGGGCGATGAATACTTCGATGCCGAGCCGAACCTGAACTTCACCGATATCGACATGCTCAGCGTGGGGCCGGTGGCCGAGCAGCTCGGCCACAGCTTCGACCAGTACTGGAACAGCACGCTCAGCAAGCCTATCGATGAGTTCATGTATTTCCTGCCCGACGGCGAGGATCTGGCCGAGGCCCGGCGCAAGCTGGACGACTCGCTGGAGCAGGCGCACCAGCAGCACAAGGCGCTGTATGAGCGACTGATGGCCTACAAGACTCAGCCGCGCATGAAGACCTGGCTCAACGAGCTGGTCTGGGCGTACAACCAGGCGCTGTGGGACGCACCCACCAAGGTACTGGCGCAGGGCGAGCCTGATCCGCACCTGCTGCTGACCACGCAACTGGCGCCTGAACTGCTGAACACTCGCAAGGAACTGATGCTGATCTCGGCCTACTTTGTACCGGGCCAGGAAGGCTTGCTGTACCTGACCGGTCGTGCCGATGCCGGCGTCAACGTCAGTCTGCTGACCAACTCCCTGGAAGCCACCGACGTGCCTGCCGTGCATGGCGGCTATGCGCCGTACCGCAAGGCGCTGCTGGAGCATGGCGTGAAACTGTTCGAGCTGCGCCGACAGCCTGGCGATACCGAGACGATGCGCGGCGGCGGTCCGCACCTGTTCAAGAAAAGCCATTCTCTGGCCAGTTCCGAATCAAGCCTGCACAGCAAGGCGATGATCTTTGATCGACAGAAAGTCTTTGTCGGCTCATTCAACTTCGACCCGCGCTCTGTGCTGTGGAATACCGAAGTGGGCGTACTGGTCGACAGTCCGCAACTGGCCGAACAACTGCGCGAACTGACCTTGCAGGGCATGGCCCCGTCGCTCACCTACGAAGCGCGGCTGGAGGACGGCAAAGTGGTGTGGGTAACCGAAGACAACGGCCAGATCCACACTCTGCATACCGAACCGGGCGACTGGTGGCGGCGTTTCAATGCGTGGATGAGCCGCGCCATCGGCCTGGAAAGAATGCTTTAAGCGGGCGCAGCCTGCGCATCCCCGAACGCGCCGCGTCGCCGGATCAGTATCAACAGGCCAAGCGCACCTGCAGCCATCATCAGCGGCAGGGCTTCACCGCTGACCCACTGGCTGCCCGCGCCGGCTATCAAAGGGCCGAGCAGGCAGCCGATGCCCCACAGTTGAGCAACATGCGCGTTGGCGCGGACCAGTGAATCATCGCGATAGCGTTCGCCGATCAGAATCAGCGACAGGGTGAACAGCCCGCCGGCACTGGCCCCGAAGACGGTCCACAGCGGCCAGATCAGAATGGTGTCGATCAGCAGCGGCACCAGCAGGCTGGACGCCAGCAGCAAAGCGGCGCAGCCGGTAAACATCGCACGACGTGAAATGCGGTCGGCGAGCATGCCGATCGGCAGTTGCAGCAGCGCATCACCGACCACCACCACGCTGACCATGAGCAGAGCGATTTCAGGAGTGAAGCCGTGGCGTATGCAGTACAGCGGCAACAGGGTGAGGATCAGCGCTTCGAACGCGGCAAACAGGGCGACCGCCCAGGCGATGGCAGGCATGCCGCGACAGAAGCCGGACAGATCGGCAAACGTCACGTTGCAAGATTCGGTCGACGGCGCGCCGGTACGCCCCAGCAGCAGAAACGGTGAGCCGACCAGCAGCACTACGCCAATCCAGAAACCATAGTCGGCCTGGGTGCCGATCACGCCCAGCAGCAGCGGACCCGCGAGTTGGCTCAATGCGTAGGTGCTGCCATACAGCGCCACCAGACGCCCGCGCAAGCGCTCGATGACCAACTGATTGATCCAGCTTTCACCCAGCACGAAGACGATGGTCAGAATCACCCCGAGGGTCAGGCGCAGGACCAGCCATATCCAGTAATACGGCAGCAGCGCCAGCGCGCCGACTGAAACTGCCCCGGCCCACAGGCACAGGCGCATCAGATTAGCTGTACCAAAGCGCGCCGCCAGGCGACTGGCAAGCGCCGCGCCGAGCAGCACGCCCACCGCAGGCATCGCCGCCATGATGCCAATGGCAAACGAGCCGTAGCCCCAGCCCGCCAGCCGCAATGAAACCAGCGGCATGCTGACGCCCATTGCCAGACCGACGCCCAGCACAGACGCCAGCACAGCAAAATAAGTACCCCAACGCATTTCCACGCTCCTGCCCGGCGCTGCGCTACGCGCTCATCGCCTTGTACAAATCCTGTGTGGAGCGATGATCAATCTTGAGATGACCATCGTGCCAATGCTCCGCGTTGGCATGCATCCCGTGACGCTCAGCGTCACAGATTCGTGCCGTTGCGCACATGCAAGCCAGGACGCGGAGCGTCCAGAACTACACTCCCACGCAGAGCGTGGGAGCGATGATCTTGATACCCCATCGTGCCAATGCTCCGGGGGCAGAGCCTGGGAGCAACACGCAAATGACTACAGCTTGATCCAGGTCGACTTCAGCTCGGTGTATTTATCGAACGCATGCAGCGACTTGTCACGACCGTTGCCCGACTGTTTGAAGCCGCCGAACGGTGCGGTCATGTCGCCGCCGTCGTACTGGTTGACCCATACGCTGCCTGCGCGCAAAGCCTTGGCGGTCAGGTGTGCCTTGGAGATGTTCGCGGTCCATACGGCAGCAGCCAGACCATACTGCGTGTCGTTGGCGATCTGGATCGCCTCTTCGGCGCTGTCGAACGTCAGTACCGAAAGCACCGGGCCGAAGATTTCTTCCTGAGCGATTTTCATCGCGTTATTCACACCATCAAAAATGGTCGGTTCCACGTAGGTGCCGCCAGTCTCCTGCAGGATGCGCTTGCCACCCGCAACCAGCTTGGCGCCGTCGGTGTGGCCCGCTTCGATATAGGACAACACGGTGTTCATCTGCTGGGTATCGACCAGCGCACCCACGGTGGTCGCAGGGTCCAGCGGGTTACCGGGCTTCCAGGCGCTGAGTGCCTCGATCACCATCGGCAGGAAGCGATCCTTGATCGAGCGCTCGACCAGCAGGCGCGAACCGGCGGTGCAGACTTCGCCCTGGTTGAAGGCAATCGCGCTGGCGGCTGCGCTGGCGGCGGCCTGCAAATCAGGCGCGTCGGCAAAGACGATGTTCGGGCTCTTGCCGCCGGCTTCCAGCCAGACGCGCTTCATGTTCGATTCGCCCGCGTAGATCATCAGTTGCTTGGCGATTTTGGTCGAGCCGGTGAACACCACGGTGTCCACGTCCATATGCAGGGCAAGCGCCTTGCCGACGGTGTGGCCATAGCCAGGCAGCACATTGAGCACGCCCGCAGGAATGCCGGCCTCAATGGCCAGTTGTGCAATGCGAATGGCCGTCAGCGGAGATTTTTCCGATGGCTTGAGGATGACCGAGTTGCCGGTGGACAGCGCAGGGCCCAGTTTCCAGCAGGCCATCATCAGCGGAAAATTCCACGGTACGATGGCGGCCACGACACCTACTGGCTCGCGTGTCACCAGGCCCAGTTGGTCATGAGGCGTTGCCGCGACTTCGTCATACAGCTTGTCGATGGCCTCGCCGCTCCAGCTCAGGGCTCTGGCGGCCCCGGGGATGTCGACACCGAACGAGTCGCCAATCGGCTTGCCCATGTCCAGAGTCTCAAGCAGCGCAAGCTCTTCGGCATTGTGCTTGAGCAGCTCGGCGAAACGGATCATCGTTTCCTTGCGTTTGGCCGGAGCCAGTCGCGACCAGGCACCGGAGTTGAAGGCACTGCGTGCACTGTCGACCGCGCGTTGCGCGTCAGCGGTGTCGCAGCTGGCAACCTTGGCAAGCATCCGGCCATCGACCGGGCTGATGCAGTCAAACGTCTCGCCGGAGGAGGCTGCGGTGTATTCGCCTTGAATGAAGGCACGGCCTTCGATCTTCAAATTCCGGGCGCGTTGCTCCCAGTCAGCACGAGTCAGGGTGGTCATTTGCATGTCCTCCTCTTGTTGAATGTGGGTGTGTCATGGTTGATTAAAGACACAATATGAAATTTTTCAGGACGGCCGTTACCCTAAACCAGCGGCCCGACAAAACCAATATATTTGACATAAATAGCCGCTACGGTGCCTTTATGTTGATTTTATTAAACAGCCTCGCACGCGCGCCAAGGCACTAACGCACTGCACGCACGTCAAACCTTCAACGCATTCAGGACAAGGGGGCCCATCATGAGCATCGAAAGCATCGTCGACTTCAGTGAAGCCAGCACCGCTGCGGAGCACTATCGCCCTGCACCGGAAAAGATCTTCAAGGGCGACCCGGCACAAACCCTCTACAACCACTACAACAGCCCCTGCGGACAGATGAGTGCGGGCGTCTGGAATGGCGAGCCTGGGCAGTGGCAGGTGAATTATTCAGAGCATGAGTATTGCGAGATTGTGCAGGGTGTCTCAGTCCTGCGCGACGAGCAGGGCAACGCGAAAACCCTGCGCGCAGGCGACCGATTCGTGATTCCGGCAGGCTTCAAGGGCACCTGGGAGGTGCTGGAAACATGCCGCAAGATTTATGTGGTGTTCGAAGCGGCTGCAGATAAATAAGTAACGCCCTGGCAGCTACGCCAGGGACGCAGGCACAAAAAAACCCGCCAAGGCGGGTTTTTTTGTAGCCGACAGAATCAATTACTTGATTTTGCCTTCTTTGTAGATCACGTGCTTGCGTACAACCGGATCGAATTTTTTGATTTCGATTTTATCCGGGGTAGTACGTTTGTTCTTGTCGGTGGTGTAGAAATGGCCTGTACCAGCGCTCGACACCAAACGGATCAATTCACGCATGATTTTCTCCCTTAAATTTTGCCGTCGCGACGCAGTTCAGCGAGCACAACTTCAATGCCACGCTTGTCGATGATACGCATGCCTTTAGCAGATACGCGCAGACGAACAAAACGCTTCTCGCCTTCAACCCAGAAGCGGTGATGCTGCAGGTTTGGCAGGAAACGACGACGGGTTTTGTTGTTTGCGTGGGAAATGTTATTCCCAGTCACCGGACCCTTACCGGTAACTTGACATACTCTCGACATGCCTCAGCCCTCTAAAACCACATGCCCAACCCGGCATGGGTTGGCCGCTTAATCTCTCAGTCATTTGGCGCCAGGCGCCGCGTTTCTTTAAGGGTCTTACCGGCTACACCTACAGTGAAGGAACCGGGCCCCTAGAAAAGAGCGCTGCTTTATACCAGAAAGCCTTTGGCACAACAACAGGCAAAGCACTTTGCCCCGAATGATCGCGCCTCGCGCAGCGGTATGCTCAAGCACAGCGGGGGCACAGGCAAATCGACCGCTCGTCGCGCCGTGACGATTGTTCTGCGCCAGTACATGGTCTAGGGTTAGTCCCTCACCAGACTGCGCCGGCAGATGGGGCCCTTTCTGAACAGGAAATAACGCCATGCGCCTAGCTGCACTCCCTTTTTTGCTCGTTCCACTCCTGCTTCCCGTCGCTGCCCAGGCATCGAACCTTGTGGTCTGCACCGAAGCCAGCCCCGAGGGCTTCGACGTTGTACAGTACAACTCGCTGACCACCACCAACGCATCGGCCGACGTGCTGATGAACCGCCTTGTGGACTTCGATGCCAAGAGCGGCAAGCTGATGCCGAGCCTGGCGGAAAGCTGGACTGTCTCCGAAGACGGACTGACTTACAACTTCAAGCTGCGCCCCGGAGTGAAATTTCACACCACCGACTATTTCAAGCCGACGCGCGAGCTGAGCGCGGATGACGTGCTGTTCAGCTTCCAGCGCATGCTCGACCCGCAGAACCCGTGGCACAAGATCGCCCAGAGCGGTTTCCCGCATGCGCAGTCCATGCAGTTGCCCGCCTTGATAAAGAGCATCGAAGCGCCTGATGCACACACCGTGCGCTTCACGCTCAACCACGCGGACTCGACCTTCCTGGCCACGCTGAGCATGGGTTTCGCCTCGATCTATTCAGCCGAATATACCGCGCAGCTATTGAAGGCGGGCACGCCGGAAAAACTCAACAGCCAGCCGATCGGCACCGGGCCGTTCGTGTTCAAGCGCTTCCAGAAAGATGCCGCGGTGCGCTATGAGGCGTTCGACGATTACTTCGCCGGCAAATCCGACATCGACACACTGGTGTATGCCATCACTCCGGACGCCAATGTGCGCCTGCAGAAAATCCGTCAGGACGAATGCCAGATAGCGCTCTCGCCCAAACCCTTGGATATTCAGGCAGCCAGCAAGGACGACTCGCTCAAGGTCGAGAAGACTGAAGCGTTCATGACCGCGTTTGTCGCGATCAACAGCCAGCACCCGCCGTTCGACAAGCCGGAAGTTCGCCAGGCCATCAACCTGGCGTTCGACAAGGACAATTACCTGAAAGCCGTGTTCGAAGGCACCGCTGAAAAGGCCAATGGTCCTTACCCGCCCAACACCTGGAGCTACGCCAAGGATCTGCCTGGCTATCAGCACGATGTTGCCAAGGCCAAGGCGCTGCTGGCCAAGGCCGGTGTGAAAGAGGGCTTAAAGACCACCATCTGGACGCGACCTTCCGGGAGCCTGCTGAACCCGAACCCGAGCCTGGGCGCTCAATTGCTGCAGGCTGACTTGAAACAGATCGGCATCAATGCCGAGATCAAGATCATTGAATGGGGTGAGCTGATTCGCCGCGCCAAGGCTGGCGAGCATGACCTGCTGTTCATGGGCTGGGCGGGCGACAATGGCGACCCGGATAACTTCCTGACCCCGCAGTTCTCGTGTGCAGCTGTGCAATCGGGCACCAACTTCGCCCGCTATTGCGACAAGACACTGGACAAGCTGATCGCAGACGGTAAATCAGTCAGTGACCAGGCCAAGCGCAGCAAGCTGTATCACCAGGCCCAGCAGCAAATTCAGCAGCAGGCACTGTGGCTCCCCCTCGCCCACCCGACGGCTGCAGCCCTGGTGCGCAAGGACGTCACCGGTTACCAGGTCAGCCCGTTCGGCAGGCAGGATTTCTACAAGGTGCAGGTCAAGTAAGTCGCCAGACTGACCTCGACCTTTCTGTATGACGTCGCGCCAATGCCCTGCATTGGCACGGCTCACCTGAAGACCGGACGCAGAGCGTCCAGACCGGCATTACCACGCAGAGCGTGGGAACGATAATCCGAGCGCCGCCCTATCGTGCCCATCGCTCTGCGTCAGCTCTTCGCAAAACTCCCTACATCAAGCCGCGCTCCACCATCGAAAGTGGCTCGCCGTCTCCCACGATCACGTGGTCAAGCACATGAACATCCACCAGCATCAGTGCCTCCTTGAGGCGCTTGGTCAGGTCGATGTCGGAACGGCTGGGCGTGGTGATACCGGAAGGATGGTTGTGGCAGAGGATCAGGCTGGCAGCGTTGTGCGCCATCGCTCGTTTCACCACCTGACGCGGGTGCACGTAGGACGCGTTGATCGTCCCGCGAAACAAGATCTCGAAGGTCATGACCCGGTGTTTGTTATCGAGAAACAGGCAGCCGAAAACTTCGTGCGGCTCATGCCGCAGCAGGGCCTTGAGATAGCTGCGAACCTGGGTCGGGTTTTCCAGCGCTGATTCCCGACGCAAGGACTCGGCCATGTGCCGACGCGCCATTTCCATGACCGCCTGCAACTGAGCGAACTTGGCGGGCCCGAGCCCCAGCTGCGAGGTGAATACTGTCAGATCCGCATCCAGTAACGGTCTGAGCCCGTCAAATTGATTCAACAGATGACGCGCAAGGTCTACAGCGCTTTTTCCGGCCACGCCGGTGCGTAAAAAGATAGCCAGCAACTCGGCGTCGGAAAGGCTCGCCGCCCCCAACTCCAACAAGCGTTCCCGGGGGCGTTCAGCCGCGGGCCAACTGCGAATACTCATAGCACCTCCATGTGATTGGGCACCGCTGTTCCGGTGCGGTCGCTGTGCTATCTTAGCCCATCTTTTTTGCACGACGATCTGGCCTGGGGAGGCGTCATGGCCGTCGTGTGTTCACTCGACCAAAAAGGCAGGTCTATGCAGCGGCTGTATCGAAAACGCATCGTTCTTGGCGTCGGCGGCGGCATCGCGGCCTACAAGAGCGCTGAACTGGTCCGCCGCCTGCGCGATCAGGGCGCTGAAGTGCGTGTGGTCATGACCCGGGGCGGAGCAGAGTTCATCACCCCTCTGACCATGCAGGCCCTGTCGGGGCACCCTGTGCACCTGGACCTTCTCGACCCGGCCGCCGAGGCCGCGATGGGCCATATCGAACTGGCCAAGTGGGCCGATCTGATCCTCATCGCACCGGCCACCGCCGACCTCATCGCGCGCCTGGCGCAAGGTATCGCCAACGACCTGCTGACCACCATCGTGCTGGCTACAGACGCGACTGTCGCCATTGCCCCGGCGATGAACCAGGCGATGTGGCGTGACGCCTCGGTGCAGGCCAATACCCGCCTGCTCGAAGAACGCGACTTTCGCGTGTTCGGGCCGGCGTCCGGCAGTCAGGCGTGTGGTGATGTAGGCTTCGGACGCATGCTGGAGGCCGACGACCTGGCCCAGTGCGCGGCCGATTGCTTCCAGCGCCTGACCCTGACCGGCAAGCATGTGCTGATCACCGCAGGCCCGACCCAGGAAAACATCGACCCGGTGCGCTACATCACCAACCACAGCTCCGGAAAAATGGGCTTTGCTTTGGCCGAAGCGGCTGTAGAGGCCGGCGCCCGCGTCACACTGATCACCGGGCCGGTCAACCTGCCTACGCCTGATCGCGTCTCGCGCATCGACGTGGTCAGCGCCCGGGACATGTTGGCGGCGTGCGAGGCAGCCATCCCCTGCGACCTGTTCATCGCCTCTGCCGCAGTGGCCGACTACCGCCCGGAAGTCGTTGCCCCGCACAAATTGAAGAAAGATCCTTCGAACGGTGACGGCTTGCTGCTGCAGATGGTGCGCAATCCGGATATTCTGGCGACCATCGCAACCCGCCCGGATCGCCCCTTCAGTGTCGGCTTTGCCGCCGAGACCGAACACCTGCTCGACTACGCTGCCCGCAAGCTCAAGGACAAGAACCTCGACCTGATTGTCGCCAACGATGTCGCTAACCCGAGCATCGGCTTCAACAGTGAGGAAAACGCCTGCAGCGTGATTGACCGGGCGTTGCACGCAACGCTTTTCGCCCAGACCAGCAAGGCCAAGATCGCTCGCCAGCTGGTCACTTTTATCGCCGACCGCATGAATCAGGTTTAACTACGAATGCACGCTCTACAAGCCAAGATCCTCGACCCTCGCATTGGCAACGAATTCCCGCTGCCGGCCTACGCCACTGTCGGCTCGGCTGGCCTGGACCTGCGCGCCATGCTCAAGGAGGACACGCTCCTCGAGCCCGGCCAGACCCTGCTGATCCCTACCGGCCTGTCGATTTACATTGGCGATCCGGGCCTTGCCGCACTGATCCTGCCGCGCTCCGGTCTGGGTCACAAACACGGCATCGTGCTGGGCAATCTGGTGGGCTTGATCGACTCCGATTACCAGGGTGAACTGATGGTCTCCTGCTGGAATCGCGGCCAGACTGCTTTCAACATCGCAGTCGGCGAGCGCATCGCCCAACTGGTACTGGTGCCGGTCGTACAGGCGCATTTCGAGCTGGTTGAAACGTTCGACGAAAGTCAGCGTGGCGCTGGCGGCTTCGGTCATTCCGGCAGCCATTGATCGCCATTCGGCACATAATCCGGGTTCGGGGCAAGGCTCAGGGAGAGGTCGGTGAAAGGTAATCAACACAGCGCTTTACAGCACGCCGTACCCACCGATAACTCGCCTCCGGCTGCGAGCCTCAAAGGCCTTGCCCCTGGCCTGGTGCCTGCCGCCATC
Source organism: Pseudomonas sp. PvP027 (assembly GCF_017833005.1). NCBI lineage: Bacteria > Pseudomonadati > Pseudomonadota > Gammaproteobacteria > Pseudomonadales > Pseudomonadaceae > Pseudomonas > Pseudomonas sp. PvP027. The sequence goes on from NZ_JAFIBK010000001.1 coordinate 3,063,311, forward strand.
GGCCTGATCATCGCTGCGGCGCTGGTCTGGACTGCTCTGGTCACCGCCCCCCGGCAACAGGATCAGCTTGTTCAGGCCTGGGGCGGCAGTCAGGCGGCAGCGGTGGGTCTGGCGCTGCGTCAGATCAACGCCGACACCCAGTCGGCAGCCTCCGGTGCAGCACTTGTCCAGACGCTGCAGAGCAACGATGCCTCTGCCCTGCCGGCCGCTCAGGATCGATTCACCCAGTGGGACGGCCTCGCCGGCGCTCGGCTTTACCCCAAGGGGCTGGCCGATGTGGATACGCAAGGCGCACTGCCCGTCAGTTTCGCCACCCTGGACATGCTCAACAAGGCCGCACAAGGTGAGGCCGTCGCCCCGGAGGCGCGCAAGGTAGGCGAGCGCTGGCTGATCTACAGCGCCGCGCCTGTGCGTGCCGCTGCCACTCAGCCGGTGGTGGGGACGTTGCTGCTGGCCTTTGACCTGCAGCGCTTGCTCAACGCCTTGCCGGCGCTGCCTGCCGATGCCGGGCAAGTGGTGCTCAGCCAGCAGTTCGGCAGCGGACCCGCTCAGGTTTTCCTGCAGCGCGGTCAGGCCGATGAAGGCAAGCCCCAGGCCTTCGATACCGGTTATCCGGGCTGGAAACTCGAGTTCACGCCTGGTCCCGGGCTGAAAACCTCGCCGTCCATGATGCTTCTGCTGCTGGCACTGATTATCGCTGCAGCGGGCGTGCTGCTTGGCTTGCACCGTAATGAACGGGCCCTGCAGAAGCATATTTGCGCCGACGCGCGGCAACTGGATCAGCTGCTCCAAGAACTCTCGCGTGGAAAAGCCGTCAAACCCTTCGGTTTGAGCCTCCCGGCACTTAGTGGTCTGGCTCAGGCCCTTGCTCGTGTCTCGCTTCGTAGTCAGCCTCAGGCAGCGTCTGTCCTGGCTGCGGGCGAGCAGCGCGATGCAGATATTGCCAAAGGCAGTGCTTCGTCCACCGTGGCCGCATCACGCACCGACTGGACCGATCCGCTGTTTCAAGATACCGATATCCTTGATATCGACCTTCTCGACGAAAACCAGGACTTCCTGAGATCGGAGCATAACCTCTCTATGAACAGCCCAGCATCCGTGGCACCCAACCTTCCCGAGACTATTTTTCGCGCCTACGACATTCGTGGCGTGGTCGGGGACACCCTCAACGCTGAAACGGCTTACTGGATCGGCCGCGCCATTGGCTCCGAAAGCCTGGCGCAGAACGAACCCAACGTCAGCGTTGGCCGCGACGGTCGCCTCTCCGGTCCTGAACTGGTACAGCAACTGATTCAAGGTCTGCACGATAGTGGCTGTCATGTCAGCGATGTGGGCCTGGTGCCAACGCCTGCGCTGTATTACGCGGCCAACGTGCTGGCAGGCAAGACCGGTGTCATGCTCACCGGCAGCCACAACCCCAAGGACTACAACGGCTTCAAGATCGTCATCGCGGGCGATACCCTCGCCAACGAGCAGATCCAGGCGCTGCACGAGCGCATCAAGACCAACAACCTGACGTCGCAGAAAGGCAGCATCACCAAGGTCGACATCCTTGATCGCTACTTCCAGCAGATCAAGAACGACATCGTCATGGCGCGCAAACTGAAGGTCGTGGTCGACTGCGGCAATGGCGCGGCAGGCGTGATCGCCCCGCAACTGATCGAAGCGCTGGGCTGCGAAGTGATTTCCCTGTTCGCGGAAGTGGACGGCAACTTCCCCAACCACCACCCGGATCCGGGCAAGCTGGAAAACCTGCAGGACCTGATCGCCAAGGTCAAGGAAACCGGCGCCGACCTGGGTCTGGCCTTCGACGGTGACGGCGACCGTGTCGGTGTCGTGACCAACGCAGGCAATGTGGTGTACCCGGACCGCCTGTTGATGCTGTTCGCGCTGGACGTGCTCAAGCGCAATCCCGGTGCAGACATCATTTTCGACGTCAAATGCACACGCCGCCTGACTCCGCTGATCAGCGAACATGGCGGTCGTCCGGTGATGTGGAAAACCGGTCACTCGCTGATCAAGAAAGAAATGAAGAAAAGCGGTGCGCTGCTGGCAGGCGAAATGAGCGGCCACATCTTCTTCAAGGAACGCTGGTTCGGTTTCGACGACGGTATCTACAGCGCAGCACGTCTGCTGGAGATCCTCAGCCAGGAGTCGGCCAACGCCGAAGACCTGTTCGAGACCTTCCCGAACGATATTTCGACGCCTGAAATCAACATCAAGGTGACGGATGTCACCAAGTTCAGCATCATCAAGGCCCTTGAAACGGATGCGCAGTGGGGCGACGCCAAACTGACCACCATCGACGGTGTCCGTGTGGACTATCCGAAGGGATGGGGTCTGGTTCGCGCTTCCAATACCACGCCGGTACTGGTGCTGCGCTTCGAAGCCGAAACCGAGGCCGAGTTGCAGCGTATCAAGGACGTGTTCCACGCAGAACTCAAGAAAGTTGCGCCGGACCTCGACCTGCCATTTTGATTGTTTTTCCTTTTGACTGGAGCCCTGAATGACCCTCGAACGCGATGCCGCCTCTAATGTAGCCAAGGTCCTTTCCGAAGCGCTGCCTTACATTCGCCGCTTTGTCGGCAAGACGCTGGTTATCAAGTACGGCGGCAACGCCATGGAGAGCGAAGAGCTGAAAACCGGCTTTGCGCGCGACATCGTGTTGATGAAAGCAGTGGGCATCAACCCGGTGGTGGTTCACGGCGGCGGGCCGCAGATCGGTGATCTGCTCAAGCGCCTGTCCATCGAGAGCCACTTCATCGACGGCATGCGCGTTACCGACGCGCAAACCATGGATGTCGTGGAGATGGTACTGGGCGGCCAGGTCAACAAGGACATCGTCAACCTGATCAACCGTCATGGCGGCAGCGCGATCGGCCTGACCGGCAAGGACGCTGAGCTGATTCGTGCGAAGAAGCTCACCGTCACGCGCCAGACGCCGGAAATGACCAAGCCCGAAATCATCGACATCGGTCAGGTCGGTGAGGTGGTCGGGGTCAACACCGGACTGCTCAACATGCTGGTCAAAGGGGATTTCATTCCGGTCATCGCGCCTATCGGTGTGGGCCCTGACGGCGAGTCCTACAACATCAACGCCGACCTGGTCGCAGGCAAGGTTGCCGAAGCCCTCAAGGCCGAGAAGCTGATTCTGCTGACCAACATCGCCGGCCTGATGAACAAGCAGGGCGAAGTCCTGACCGGCCTGACCACCGAGCAGGTCGACGGCCTGATCGCCGACGGCACCATCTACGGTGGCATGCTGCCGAAGATCCGTTGCGCGCTGGAAGCGGTTCAGGGCGGGGTCAACAGCTCGCACATCATCGACGGTCGAGTGCCCAACGCGGTCCTGCTGGAGATCTTCACCGATAGCGGTGTCGGCACCCAGATCACCAACCGCAAGCGGCACTGATTCAGGCGTAACACCCAAAGGCCCCGTGAGCTGACACTCACGGGGCCTTTTCGTTGGCTGATGACTGAGAACGCTATCCGTACCCACATCGAGCGCGCGGAACGAGCGCTTAACTATCGTGCCCATGCTCCGCGTGGACACGCACTTCTGGACGCTCTGCGTCCTATCCTGAATGTGTAGCGCGGCGCAGATTTGTGACGCGGAGCGTCACGAAATGCATTCCCACGCTGGAGCGTGAGGAACGATAGGTATCCGAGGGATCACGGAGCGTAACGTGCCTGGGAGAACGCTATCGTGCCCATGCTCCGCGTGGGTATGCCGTTCTGGATGCTCTGCGTCCTATCCTGAACGTGTGGCGCGGCGCAGATTTGTGACGCGGAGCGTCACGAAATGCATTCCTACGCTGGAGCGTGAGGAACGATAGGTGTCCGGGGGATCGCGAGCGTAACGTACCCGGGAGAACGCTATCGGGCCCATGCTCCGCGTGGGCACGCACTTCTGGACGCTCTGCGTCCGGTCATTGAGTCAGCCGCTGGACGCGTGCGCGATCGACGGCGAAGTCTGCTTCGGCCTTTACGCGTGCGGCCTGGTACCCGGCGATATCGGCTTGCAGTTTCTGCTGCTGATCGCGCAAGTCGTTCAGTTGCTCGACAAGTGCCTGCTGAACAGGACGCCCTGCCCGCTCAAGATCGGCGGCCTGGCCTTGCAGACTGCGCTGCTGGGCCGCCAGCCCCTGAATGTTACCCTGGGCAACGCCAACCAGCGCATCCAGTTCGCCAAGCTTGCGGGCCTTCATGCGGTCCACCTCCGCGACACTGCTGTACAGGCTCAGCAACTGTGCATCGGCGGCGGCCTGGCGCTTGTCTGCCTCGGACTGACGAATCTGCTCAGCCGTAGGCGCAGGTGGTACAACCTGAACCACCCTGCCACGACTGTTGAGCACTTCGTAGCCTTTGCCAACATAGTCCGGCGGCACGCCCTGCGTGTCGATCACCGTCACCCCGCGGCTGTCGACATAGCGATAAAGCCTGGGCTCAGGCGCGTCGGCCGCCTGAGCGAGCATGGGCGCAAGCATGACCACAGCAATCCAGCCCCGCAAAACGCTCAGCGAGCCTGAAACCGAAACCCATGCCTTGCCGCCGACTGCCATAGGCACGTCCTCAGATTCCGAATTGCGCGCGATAGGCTTCGACAGCAGGCAGATGCTGCTTGAGCTGCGGATCGTCGGCCAGGAACTCGAGCACCTGATTCAGCGACACGATACTCACCACCGGAATCCCGAAGTCACGCTCGACTTCCTGAATCGCCGACAGCTCGCCATTGCCACGCTCCTGACGATTGAGCGCGATCAGAACGCCGGCAGCTGTCGCGTTCTGGTCCTTGATGATCTGCATGACCTCACGGATCGCAGTGCCTGCAGTGATCACGTCGTCAATAATCAGCACATTACCTGCCAGCGGGGAGCCCACCAGGCTGCCGCCCTCGCCATGCGCCTTGGCTTCCTTGCGGTTGAAACACCACGGCAGATCACGGTCATGATGCTCGGCCAGCGCCACGGCAGTGGCCGATGCGAGCGGAATGCCCTTGTAGGCCGGACCGAACAGAACGTCGAAGGCAATACCGCTTTCAACCACGGCTGCTGCGTAGAAACGCCCCAGTTGCGCCAGTGCGGAACCGGTGTTGAACAACCCCGCATTGAAGAAGTACGGGCTGGTGCGCCCGGACTTGAGAGTGAACTCACCGAAGCGCAGAACACCGCGATCGATGGCAAAACGAATGAAATCGCGTTGATACGCCTGCATGAAAAAAGCTCCGAATACCACGGATTTAGCTAATTAGGTAGAGCTCGGGTATCATACACGCACGTGATTTTTGGGGCCATTTATGCGGATCATCAGTGTGAACGTAAATGGCATTCAGGCTGCGGTCGAGCGTGGTTTGCTCAGCTGGCTGCAAGCTCAGAATGCCGACGTCATCTGCTTACAGGACACCCGCGCCTCCACCTTTGAACTGGACGATCCAGCCTTTCAGCTGGATGGTTACTTCCTCTATGCCTGCGAAGCCGAGGTTCCCGCTCAGGGTGGTGTGGCGCTGTATTCGCGGTTGCAGCCGAAGGCGGTAATCAGCGGCCTCGGCTTCGAGACGGCCGACCGCTACGGGCGCTACCTGCAAGCAGATTTCGACAAGGTCAGTATCGCTACCCTGCTCTTTCCGTCGGGGATGAATGGTGATGAAGACCTGAATCAGAAATTCAAGCTCATGGACGATTTCGGCAAGTACATGGACAAGCAGCGCCGCAAGCGTCGCGAATACATCTACTGCGGATCGCTCTATGTGGCGCAGCAGAAGCTCGATATCAAGAACTGGCGCGACAGCCAGCAGTCGCCCGGCTTCCTCGCGCCCGAACGCGCCTGGATGGACGAGATCGTCGGCACCATGGGCTACGTCGATGCCCTGCGTGAAGTCAGCCGTGAAGGTGACCAGTACAGCTGGTGGCCGGACAACGAGCAGGCCGAGATGCTGAATCTGGGTTGGCGCTTCGACTATCAGATCCTGACGCCAGGCCTGCGCCGCTTCGTGCGCAGTGCCCGTCTGCCACGCCAGCCGCGCTTCTCGCAGCACGCACCGCTGATCGTGGATTACGACTGGACCCTGACTATCTGATACCAGACAGACAGCGAACACGAAAAAGCCGACCTCGAAGTCGGCTTTTTGCGTTGCTCGCGCGTGGCGTTACTTAATAAAACGCAACGTGAACGGATAGCGATAATTCAGCCCGTTGTTGGCCTTCACTCCGGCAATAACCGTGAGTATGAACGCGCCCAGGCATACCAGCATGAACAGAGCGATGCCGATGACCACGAACATCAACATTATGCAGACCAGGCCTGCAATCGCAGCGGTAATCTGAAAATTCAGCGCTTCCTTGCCTTGCGAGTCGATAAACGGGTCCGACTCTCTTTTCATTTGCCAGAAAATCAGTGGCGCAAGCAGATTACCGAAGGGAAATACCAGCCCGATGAGGGCAGACAAATGACAGAACATCGCCCATTGGCAGACTTCCCTGCTGGGCTTGTACAAGGGCTGCAGACTGTCATTCATCATTAGTGCTCCTTTATATCAATCGGCCAGCGCGGCACGCTGCAATTCAAACAACTCGGTCATACCCTTTTGCGCAAGCGCGAGCATCGCGTTCAGCTCTTCAGGCTGGAATGGCGCGCCTTCAGCGGTACCCTGAACTTCAATGAAACCGCCTGCACTGGTCATGACCACGTTCAGGTCGGTTTCAGCAGCCGAGTCTTCGAGGTAGTCCAGGTCGAGCACCGGCTCACCCTGATACATGCCGACCGAAACGGCCGCGATCATCTGCTTGAGCGGGTCGCCGCCTTTCAGGCCGCCGCGCTTCTTGATCACCTTCAGCGCATCTGCCAGAGCAACCATCGCACCGGTAATAGAAGCTGTACGAGTACCACCGTCAGCCTGAATGACATCGCAATCGACGTACAGGGTGACGTCACCCAGCTTGGACATGTCCAGCGCAGCGCGCAGCGAACGACCGATCAGGCGCTGGATTTCGAGTGTGCGACCACCCTGCTTGCCGCGGCTGGCTTCGCGCTGGTTACGCTCGCCAGTGGCGCGTGGCAGCATGCCATATTCGGCAGTCAGCCAACCCTGGCCCTGCCCCTTGAGAAAGCGTGGTACGCCGTTTTCGACGCTGACGGTGCAAATCACCTTGGTATCACCAAACTCGACCAGTACAGAACCCTCGGCGTGTTTGGTGTAGTTGCGGGTGATGCGGATCGAGCGGAGCTGATCGGCGGCGCGACCACTTGGACGTTTCATCTGGGATACCTGTACTGAGACGGAAAACTGCTGGGCATTATAGAGGCCACAGCTGCCGCTGGGCATCTCTAAAAGCCGTCAATGCCGATCCAGCGCAAACAGAAGGCCCTGGATCAAGGCTTTCGACGCGCCGATGCCGGGTAAAACAACGCCTTGCGTCACTTGTCACACTGTCGGATTGGGAGCCTGCGCCGCACTGCGCTACAATCCTGCGCCTCTGCAGCCAGCCGGCTTTCACGACGCCCATGACCGCCACTTCTGCGCGCTCATGAACCGAACCACGCTTTGAAAGCGAACCAAGAGGTATTTCCCATGGTGCACAGCATGACTGCCTTTGCCCGAGTAGAGCGGGCCGGTGCCCAGGGCACACTGAGCTGGGAACTGCGCTCGGTCAACCACCGCTATCTCGAGCCGCACCTGCGCCTGCCGGAGTCGTTCCGCGACCTGGAAGGCGCGATTCGCGAAGCGCTGCGGCAGGACCTGTCGCGCGGCAAGGTCGAATGCACACTGCGCTTTGTCGAGGAAACCGCCGGCAAGCCGCTGCAGGTGGATCTTGAACGCGCAGGCCAATTGATCGCCGCAGCCGAGTCGGTTGCCGGCTTGATCAAACAGCCTGCTGCATTGAACCCGCTCGAGGTGCTGGCATGGCCGGGCGTGCTGGTCGCCGATGCCAGCGATCCGCAGGTATTGAACAGCGAGGCCCTGAAGCTGTTCAATGATGCGCTGACCGAATTGAAAAGCGGGCGTGGGCGCGAAGGCGCAGACCTGGCCCGGCTGCTCGACGAACGCTTGTCCTCCATCGTCGAAGAAGTCGCCACCTTGCGCACACTGGTGCCGCAGATGCTCGCAGCCCAGCGTCAGAAGGTGCTGGATCGCTTTGCCGACATGAAAGCCGAACTAGACCCCCAGCGTCTGGAACAGGAAATGGTCCTGCTGGCACAGAAAAGCGATGTCGCCGAAGAACTGGACCGCCTCAGCACACACGTCACCGAAGTGCGTCGCGTACTCAAGGCTGGCGGCCAGGCAGGACGCCGCCTTGATTTCCTGATGCAAGAGCTTAACCGCGAAGCGAATACACTGGGCTCCAAGGCCTTCGACCCACGCAGCACGCAGGCTGCCGTCAACCTCAAAGTGTTGATCGAGCAAATGCGTGAGCAAGTGCAGAATATTGAGTAAGGCTGAACCTGACATGACCCATATCACTGGCACCCTGTACATCATTTCCGCTCCGTCCGGCGCGGGCAAGACCAGCCTGGTCAAGGCGTTGATGGACGCTCAGCAAGAGCCTCAGCACGGCGCGCAGGCAAAGATTCGCGTCTCTGTTTCGCACACCACGCGCGCCATGCGTCCCGGCGAAGTGGACGGCGTGAACTACAACTTCGTCGATCGTGCCACGTTCCTGAGCATGATCGAGCACGGCGACTTTCTCGAGCAGGCCGAGGTCTTCGGCAATCTGTACGGCACGTCGCAGAGCCACCTGCAGCAGACGCTGGACGAAGGCCACGACCTGATTCTGGAAATCGACTGGCAGGGAGCTCGTCAGGTCCGCGCGCAGATGCCGCAGGCCCGCTCCATCTTCATTTTGCCGCCGACCCAGCAGGCCTTGCGCCAGCGCCTGACCAATCGCGGCCAGGACAGCGACGAGATCATCGAAGCCCGGATGCGTGAAGCGGTCAGCGAAATGAGCCACTACAACGAGTACGAGTACGTCGTGGTCAATGACGATTTCGCCGGTGCGCTGGAAGACCTCAAGGCGATTTTCCGCGCCAATCGCCTGACTCAACAGCATCAGCAAGAGCAATACAGCGAGCTTTTTCAGGAGTTGCTGGCTTGATCGAACCGTTTCCAGGCATCAGGCAACAGGTTAAAAGCATGCCGTTGGTGGCATGCCGCTTGATGACTGGTGCTGTCCGCTTGTAAACTACCGAGTCCGCTCGCCCATCCGGGCATCGCGCATCCGCATTTGCTACGAGGAATACCCATGGCCCGCGTAACCGTTGAAGACTGCCTAGAACACGTGGATAACCGCTTTGAGCTGGTCATGCTCTCTACCAAGCGTGCCCGTCAACTGGCAACCGGCGGCAAAGAACCAAAGCTGGCCTGGGAAAACGACAAGCCTACCGTTATGGCCCTGCGTGAAATCGCGGCTGGCGTGATGGATTACTCTGTAATCGCAGAAGCTGAAATCGTTGAAGATGAACCATTGTTCGCAGCGTTCGAGGACGAGTCCAACGAGGCCGTCTAAGCCTATGCCAGGTCGACGTAGTACGGCGCAGGGTAAAAGCCATTGGCAAGGGGTAGCGCCTTGCCGAGCATAGACGCCCTCGCCGACAGACTGTCGGCCTACCTCGGCAAGGACCAGGTCAATCTGGTCCGCCGAGCGTATTTCTACGCCGAACAAGCCCACGATGGCCAACGCCGTCGCAGTGGTGAAGCCTACGTCACCCATCCTCTTGCGGTGGCGAATATTCTTGCCGACATGCACATGGACCATCAGAGCCTGATGGCTGCGATGCTGCATGACGTCATCGAAGACACCGGGATTGCCAAGGAAGCGCTCAGCGCTCAGTTTGGCGAGACCGTCGCGGAACTGGTCGACGGGGTCAGTAAACTGACCCAGATGAACTTCGAGACCAAGGCCGAAGCCCAGGCGGAAAACTTCCAGAAAATGGCCATGGCCATGGCGCGCGACATTCGCGTCATCCTGGTCAAGCTCGCCGATCGCCTGCACAACATGCGAACGCTGGAAGTCCTGTCCGGCGAAAAGCGTCGTCGCATCGCCAAGGAAACCCTCGAAATCTATGCCCCCATCGCCAATCGGCTGGGCATGCACAGTGTGCGCATCGAATTCGAAGACCTGGGCTTCAAGGCGATGTACCCGATGCGCTCCTCGCGAATCAACCAGGCGGTCAAGCGCGCCAGGGGCAATCGCAAGGAACTGGTCAACAAGATCGAAGAGTCCCTGAGTCATTGCCTGGCCGTCGATGGTATCGAAGGCGACGTCAGTGGGCGGCAGAAGCATTTGTATGGCATCTACAAGAAGATGCGCGGCAAGCGTCGCGCCTTCAACGAAATCATGGATGTCTACGCGTTCCGCATCATCGTCGACAAGGTCGACACCTGCTATCGCGTGCTCGGCGCTGTACATAATTTGTACAAGCCGCTGCCCGGTCGCTTCAAGGATTACATCGCGATCCCCAAGGCCAACGGCTATCAGTCCCTGCATACGACCTTGTTCGGCATGCACGGCGTGCCTATCGAGATCCAGATTCGCACCCGCGAAATGGAAGAAATGGCCAACAACGGCATCGCGGCACACTGGCTGTACAAATCCAGTGATGACGAGCAGCCCAAGGGCACTCACGCCCGAGCCCGACAGTGGGTCAAGGGCGTGCTGGAAATGCAGCAGCGTGCCGGCAACTCTCTGGAGTTCATCGAAAGCGTCAAGATCGACCTGTTCCCGGACGAGGTCTACGTCTTCACGCCCAAAGGCCGAATCATGGAGCTGCCCAAAGGCTCCACAGCGGTGGATTTCGCCTACGCAGTACACACCGATGTCGGCAACAGCTGCATTGCCTGCCGGATCAACCGCCGACTGGCACCACTCTCCGAACCGCTGCAGAGTGGCTCGACCGTCGAGATTGTCAGCGCTCCCGGCGCACGTCCGAATCCGGCCTGGCTGAACTTCGTCGTCACCGGCAAGGCGCGCACCCACATTCGTCACGCGCTCAAACTGCAACGCCGCTCCGAGTCGATCAATCTGGGCGAGCGCCTGCTGAACAAGGTCCTCAACGGCTTTGAATGCAGCCTCGACAAGATCGGCCAGGAACGCATTCAACTGGTGCTCAACGAATACCGGGTTGAAGTGCTGGAAGACCTGCTCGAAGACATCGGCCTGGGTAATCGCATGGCTTATGTCGTTGCCCGCCGCCTGCTGGGCGAAGGCGATCAGTTGCCGAGCCCGGAAGGTCCGCTGGCGATTCGTGGCACCGAAGGTCTGGTGCTCAGCTACGCCAAATGCTGTACGCCAATCCCGGGCGACCCGATTGTCGGCCACCTGTCTGCAGGCAAGGGCATGGTTGTGCACCTCGACAACTGCCGCAACATCAGCGAAATCCGCCACAACCCGGAAAAATGCATCCAGCTGTCCTGGGCCAAGGACGTGACGGGCGAATTCAACGTCGAGCTGCGTGTCGAGCTCGAGCATCAGCGCGGCCTGATCGCGCTGCTGGCCAGCAGCGTCAATGCGGCGGACGGCAATATCGAAAAAATCAGCATGGACGAACGCGATGGTCGTATCAGCGTGGTCCAACTGGTGGTCAGCGTGCACGACCGTGTGCACCTGGCTCGTGTGATCAAGAAACTGCGCGCCCTGACCGGTGTCACACGCATCACCCGGATGCGCGCGTAGGCCATCCCACTATCAGGAGTTCTCATGACCAAGACTGTCATCACCAGCGATAAAGCCCCTGCGGCCATTGGCCCTTATTCACAGGCCATCAAAGCTGGCAATACCGTCTACATGTCCGGACAGATCCCGCTGGACCCGAGCACCATGGAACTGGTCGAGGGCATCGAAGCCCAGATCACGCAGGTTTTCGAAAACCTGAAGTCGGTTGCCGAAGCGGCGGGCGGATCCTTCAAGGACATCGTCAAACTGAACATCTTTCTGACCGACCTGGGCCACTTCGCCAAGGTCAACGAGCTCATGAGCACCTACTTCACTCAGCCTTATCCGGCTCGTGCGGCCATCGGCGTTGCGGCACTGCCGCGTGGCGCCCAGGTTGAAATGGACGCGATTCTCGTCATCGAATAAATCCCCGACGGAGCGTGCCTCGCGCTCCGTTCTCCCTGAAGGAAGGAATCCGTTATGCGCTCCGCGCTCGCCATCTCGCTGCTCGCCGTCATTCTGGGCGGCTGCGCCAGCCACGCCGACCGCAATCCGGACGGCACCTGGATCAACCAGACCGCCATCGACGCCGCCGTCAAGCAAGGCAACTTGCGTCAGGCCCTGCTCGCCAACGGTCCCAACCTGGAGTGGAAAATCAACTCCAAGGCCAATCAGGCCATTTACTCCAATGGCTTCGAGCTGGGCGAAGGCAAGATTGTCAGCGCTGCGGAAGGCAAGCTGCACATCGACTTCTACGGCAACTTCTTCGAAGACCTGAGCGTCAAGGGTGACGAACTGGTCCAGGCGGCCAGCGAATCAGGTCCTGAACAGCACTTCCAGAAACCCGAAGATCCGGCCCCGGATGGCGCTCAGCCAGGCAGCAGCTTCGAGAAAGCCCTGTATGGCGCGTACATGGGCGGCAAATGGACGGTCGTCGAGGGCGATGGTCAGGGCAGTACCGTGCAATTCATGCCTGATGGCAGTGTGCAGGGGCTTCCGGAAAACGATCGTTACGCGCTCTGCCTGGCAGGCGATTGTGCAGCCATGAGCGGCGAATACGACAGCATGTGGCTGGAGAAAGCCGAGAAAGGCAACCCGTGGATCTTCGCCCGCAAAGGCAAGCAGCTGGAGATATTCCAGGCTGTGAACAACGCCGGTGCGGACCAGATGCCCGAGCTGCGTCCAGGCCCACGTCGCTGGTTGCTCGAACAGCAATAAGCGATTCAGGTATCAGGAGCGCCTTTCACGGCGCTCCTGATCGACCTCTATTTTAGCCCAGCAAAGCCGCATAACCTGCTTTATAGTCAGGGTAAATCGGCGACCATCCTAATGCCCGCGCCCTGGCATTGCTGCAACGCTTGCTGCCCACGCGCTGCACGCTGGCCTCCTCCGACCATTCGGTCACCCCCAGATACTCACGTATCCACGCCACCACATCGGCCAGCGCGGCCGGATCGTCATCGACGCCCAGATAGCAACTCTCCAGCGCCACGCCGCGCTGATCCGCCAGTAGCAGGTGTTCCAGCAAGCCGGCCGCATCGTCGGCATGAATGCGATTGGCGTAGACCGGCGGATCGATCCTCACGCTGTGCCCCTGGCGGACCCGGTTCGACAGGTCACTGCGACCCGGGCCGTAAATACCGGTCAGTCTCACCGCCGTGGCCGGCAGCCCGCTGTTCAGGGCGACCTGCTCGGCTTCCAGCATCACGGTGCCGGTGTAGTTGGTGGGCTCGGTGGCGGAGGTTTCATCCACCCATTCCCCATTCTGCTGACCGTAAACACCGCTGCTTGAAACGAAGATCAAGCGCTTTGGCCGCTGCCCGGTCTGCTCGAGCCAGCTCAACACATTGCGCAGCCCCTCAACGTAAGCCATCCGGTAACCCGCTTCGTCACGTTGCGAGGGGGTCGCGCAATACACCACATAGTCCAGTGCCGCAGCAGGCCATTGGGCAGGCTTTTGCGTCTCGAACAGATCGCCCGCCACACCGTGAACACCGGCAGGAAGCTCGGAAACAGTGCGCCGCAGCCCATGCACGGTCCAGCCGTGAGGCAGCAGGCGAGTAGCGAGTCGCGCACCAATGTCGCCACAGCCGGCGATCAGAAGCGAAGGAGCAGTCATTCGGTCTCTCCAGAAAAGGCGGTGTCAGTATCGTTAAAAACGCTCATCGACAGGCAAGCGTTCGGGCGAATATGTAAAAAAAGATACTGTATTACTTTTGTTAACAAGAACGATTTGCAATAATGCCAGTCCGTTCGTTCCCCATAGGCGTCGACAGTACCGAGCGACGCACTGGAACCCTCCCCTATTTTCCTCTCAGGTCCGGCCAGCATGAAACGCATTCAATCAATCGCTTCGCCTACCCAGATGCCTCGCCTGCCTCGTGCATGGCGCAGTATCGCAGCCCTTGTCTTGAGCCTGATGTTCGTCCCCATGGCACTCGCGGATCAATCGGCTCCGACCGCTGCCCCTGCGACATCCACCGCACCTGCAGCGACGGCACCTGCCGCACCTGACGCTGCAGCCCCCGTGCAGGCCATGGAGCCCGCCGCCGAAGACAACAGCCTGGGCATGGCGCATGACCTGTCGCCGTGGGGCATGTATCAGAATGCCGACGTCGTGGTCAAAGCAGTCATGATCGGTCTGGCCATCGCCTCGATCATTACGTGGACCATCTGGATCTCCAAGGGTTTCGAACTGCTGGGCGCCAAGCGCCGGTTGCGCGGTGAAATCGTCAACCTGAAAAAAGCCCGCTCCCTGACTGAAGCAAGCGCCACCGCCAGCAAGGAAGGCACCCTCGCGCACCTGCTGGTGCACGACGCCCTCGAAGAGATGCGCCTGTCGGCCAACAGCCGTGAGCGCGAAGGGATCAAGGAGCGTGTCAGCTTCCGTCTCGAGCGTCTGGTCGCCGCCTGTGGCCGCAACATGAGCATGGGCACCGGCGTACTGGCGACAATCGGTTCGACTGCACCGTTCGTGGGTCTGTTCGGTACGGTATGGGGCATCATGAACAGCTTCATCGGCATCGCCAAGACCCAGACCACCAACCTCGCCGTGGTCGCCCCCGGCATCGCCGAAGCCCTGCTGGCCACAGCGCTGGGCCTGGTCGCTGCGATCCCTGCGGTAGTGATCTACAACGTCTTCGCCCGCTCCATCGCCGGTTACAAGGCTCAGGTGTCCGATGCCTCGGCGCACGTCCTGCTGCTGGTCAGCCGCGATCTGGATCATCTGCCAGAGCCGTCCGAGCGCAATCAACAACAACCGCACATGGTCAAGGTGGGCTAACACGTGGGCCTGCATCTTAACGAAGGCGGCGACGATCTCGCCGAGAACCATGAAATCAACGTGACGCCGTTCATCGACGTCATGCTGGTGCTGCTGATCATCTTCATGGTGGCTGCGCCGCTGGCGACCGTGGACATCAAGGTCGACCTGCCGGCCTCCACCGCCACACCGCAGCCCAGACCCGAGAAGCCGATATTTCTCAGTGTGAAAACCGACAAGAGCCTTTATCTGGGCGAAGAGAAGGTTGCCCGCGAGCAGATCGGTCAGGTGCTGGACGCCCGCACCAAGGGCAAGAAAGACACCACGATCTTCTTCCAGGCCGACAAGGGCGTGGATTACGGTGATCTGATGGACGTCATGAACACGCTTCGGGGTGCGGGTTACCTGAAGGTCGGTCTGGTAGGTCTTGAGACGGCTGGTAAGAAATGATCAGTACGCGCCAAAAACTGACGCGCTATAGCGGTAGTCTGTTGTTGGTGCTGGCCGTGCACGCCATCGCAATCATCATCGCCGTTCGCTGGCCCGCCTCTCAGGCGATCGAGCTACCACCGGCAGCCATGATGGTCGAGCTTGCGCCTCTGCCCGAGCCCGCGCCGCCGCCACCACCGAAGGTCGTTCAGCCGCCACCGCCGCCAGCCCCGGAAGAGCCGACACCGGTACCGGAAGTCGTGCAGGCGCCGAAGCCGGAAATTGTGGTGCCCAAGAAGGTCGAGAAGCCCAAGCCCAAACCGCAGCCGCCAAAGCCGCAGAAGAAGCTTGAGCCGCCCAAGGAAAAGCCTGCCGACGAAAAGCCGGTCGATACACCGCCGACCACGGCGCAACCGGAAAAACCGGCTGCACCCAAGCCTGCTCCTGCGCCTTCGCCACCCAGCAATGCATTGCCAAGCTGGCAGGGTGATCTGCTGAGTCACTTGGGCAAGTACAAGAAGTATCCCGAAGATGCGCGCCGTCGCGGCATGCAGGGTGTTGCTCGCTTGCGCTTCGTGGTGGACGCTGACGGCAACGTGCTGTCCTACTCGATTGCCAACAGTTCAGGCAGCTCGGCGCTGGATCGAGCGACCATGGAAATGATCCGTCGCGCTCAGCCATTGCCCAAGCCGCCCAAGGAAATCCTCAACAACGGCACCATTGAAATCCTCGCACCGTTCGTTTATTCACTGGATAAACGCTGAATTGTACTTTTGTTACCCATAAGTACTTCTGATAACGTGCGTCTATCGATCGCACCCGCTATGCTGGGGTCGCAACTTCATGGACGCACGTTATGACTCTTACAGAATTGCGCTACATCGTTACGCTCGCCCAGGAGCAGCACTTTGGCCATGCGGCGGAACGCTGCCATGTCAGCCAGCCAACGCTGTCGGTGGGTGTCAAAAAACTCGAAGACGAACTCGGTGTGCTCATTTTCGAGCGCAGCAAGAGCGCTGTGCGCCTGACACCAGTTGGTGAAGGCATCGTTGCGCAGGCACAGAAAGTGCTGGAGCAGGCCCAGGGTATCCGCGAGCTGGCCCAGGCCGGCAAGAACCAGCTGACCGCCCCGCTGAAAGTCGGCGCGATCTATACCGTCGGCCCCTACCTGTTTCCTCACCTGATCCCACAACTGCACCGGGTCGCTCCGCAGATGCCGTTGTACATCGAAGAAAACTTCACGCATGTGCTGCGCGACAAGCTGCGCAACGGTGAGCTGGATGCCGTCATCATTGCCTTGCCGTTCAACGAAGCCGACGTGCTGACCCTGCCGCTTTACGACGAACCGTTCTCTGTCCTGATGCCGGCAGACCACCCCTGGACTCAGAAAGAGACCATCGATGCCTCGGCGCTCAACGACAAGAGCCTGCTATTGCTGGGCGAAGGTCACTGCTTCCGTGATCAGGTCCTGGAAGCCTGCCCGACGCTGGGCAAAGGCAACGAAGGTTCCAAGCACACCACGGTAGAGTCCAGCTCCCTGGAAACCATTCGGCACATGGTCGCCTCCGGGCTGGGCATTTCGATCCTGCCGCTGTCGGCAGTCGACAGCCATCACTACGCGCCCGGCGTGATCGAAGTCCGCCCGCTGACGCCGCCCGTGCCTTTCCGCACGGTCGCCATCGCCTGGCGTGCAAGCTTCCCGAGACCCAAAGCCATCGAAATCCTCGCTGACTCTGCACGTCTGTGCTCGGTGGCACGTCCGAAAACAGTCGCTAGCTAGGCAGAACAGAAATGAGCGAGCTTTCCAGGGTCTCGGTCACGGCGCTCAAGGGTGTCGGCGAAGCGATGGCAGAAAAGCTGGCCAAGGTCGGGCTGGAAACCCTGCAGGACGTGCTGTTCCATCTGCCGCTGCGTTATCAGGACCGCACGCGCATCGTACCGATCGGTGCGTTGCGTCCTGGTCAGGATGCCGTTATCGAAGGCGTGGTCAGTGGTGCCGATGTGGTGATGGGCAAGCGTCGCAGCCTGCTGGTACGGCTGGGCGACGGCACCGGGGTCGTCAGCCTGCGCTTCTATCACTTCAGCAATGCCCAGAAAGAAAGCATGAAGCGTGGCACGCACCTGCGTTGCTTCGGCGAAGCGCGTCCCGGAGCTTCCGGACTGGAAATTTATCACCCGGAATATCGGGCGATTACCGGTGATGAGCCCGCGCCCGTCGAACAGACCCTCACGCCGATCTATCCGACGACCGAAGGCCTGACCCAACAGCGTCTGCGCCAGCTGTGCCAGCAGAGCCTGGCGATGCTCGGCCCCAAAAGCCTGCCGGACTGGCTGCCTGAAGAGCTGGCCCGCGATTATCAGCTGGCCCCGCTGGATGACGCGATCCGCTACCTGCATCACCCACCGGCCGATGCCGACGTGGAGGAGCTGGCCCTCGGGCATCACTGGGCAAAGCACCGACTGGCTTTCGAAGAACTGCTGACCCACCAGCTTTCCCAGCAGCGCCTGCGCGAAAGCCTGCGTTCACAGCGCGCACCGGCATTGCCCGTTGCGAAAAAACTGCCGAAACAGTTTCTCGCCAACCTCGGCTTTGCCCCCACCGGCGCGCAGCAGCGTGTCGGCAAGGAAGTGGCCTATGACCTGAGCCAGCCTGAGCCGATGCTGCGGCTGATTCAGGGCGATGTGGGCTCGGGCAAGACTGTGGTTGCCGCGCTGGCTGCTTTGCAAGCACTGGAAGCGGGTTATCAAGTGGCGCTGATGGCGCCCACCGAGATTCTCGCCGAGCAGCACTACATCAACTTTCAGCGCTGGCTCGAGCCCTTGGGCGTGGATGTGGCATGGCTGGCGGGCAAGCTCAAAGGCAAGGCACGCGTCGCGTCTCTGGAGCAGATCGCCAGCGGCACACCCATGGTGGTCGGCACCCATGCGCTGTTTCAGGACGAAGTGCAGTTCAAGAACCTGGCGCTGGTGATCATCGACGAGCAGCACCGGTTCGGCGTTCAGCAACGCCTGGCGCTGCGCAAAAAGGGCGTTGGCGGTCTGATGTGCCCGCATCAGTTGATCATGACCGCCACACCGATCCCGCGCACGCTGGCCATGAGTGCCTACGCCGACCTGGACACTTCGATCCTCGACGAACTGCCGCCCGGGCGGACGCCGGTCAATACCGTGCTGGTTGCCGACAGCCGCCGCCTGGAAGTCGTGGAGCGGGTGCGCGCCGCCTGCGCAGAAGGTCGCCAGGCCTACTGGGTGTGCACGCTGATCGAGGAATCCGAAGAGCTGACCTGCAAGGCTGCCGAAACCACTTACGAAGAATTGAGCAGTGCGTTGGGTGACGTGCGCGTCGGGCTGATTCACGGGCGCATGAAGCCCGCAGAAAAAGCCGCGATCATGGCCGAGTTCAAGCAGGGTGCGCTGCAATTGCTGGTGGCAACGACGGTCATCGAAGTCGGTGTCGACGTGCCGAACTCCAGCCTGATGATCATCGAGAACCCCGAACGTCTTGGCCTGGCGCAATTGCACCAGTTGCGCGGACGCGTCGGGCGCGGCAGCGCAGTGAGCCATTGTGTGCTCCTCTATCATCCGCCACTTTCACAGATCGGACGACAGCGGCTGGGCATCATGCGCGAAACCAACGATGGTTTCGTCATCGCCGAAAAAGACCTCGAACTGCGTGGCCCCGGTGAAATGCTCGGTACCCGACAAACGGGCCTTCTGCAATTCAAAGTCGCCGATCTGATGCGCGACGCAGACCTGCTACCGGCCGTACGCGACGCGGCTCAGGCCCTGCTGGAGCGCTGGCCGCAACACGTCAGCCCGCTGCTCGACAGGTGGCTGCGTCATGGCCAGCAGTATGGCCAGGTGTGATTCAGACTACGCTTTGTAAACCGCGTGCGACCCAAATCGAATAACGTGGTTATACTTCAGAAAATGTAGGAATTTGGACATAGCTCATGACAGAAGTCGCCCACGTCAATGATCCGCACCATGCGCCGTCGGTAATCCGGCAGTTGCTTGAAAAATTGGCTATCAGCTACAACGAAGTCGTGGACGAAAAAAACCTTCCTCCAGCGCGCAAGGTGCAGGCTGTGCTGGTCGAGGACGCTGTCGGTGCGTTGCTTATCCTGTTTCCGCAAAGCCAGTTGCTCGACCTCTCCCGCATCACCGAGCTGACCGGCCGCCAACTGACCGCCGTGCCGCACGAGCGGCTGGAGCGCATGCTGACCAAGCACAACCTGCGCGTACTGCCAGGTCTCCCGGCGCTGACCAGCTCACCCTGCCTTTACGACGAACGCCTGCTTCAGGAGCCAACCTTGTTGGTGGGTTCGGGTGAACCCGGTGTTCTGCTGGAAATCAGCAGCGAGGACTTCAAGGGCATGCTGAGCAAGGCCAGTGCCGCGCACTTCGGTCAGTCGGTGGCGGCGATCCGGCCGAACCTCGATCGTCCTGACGACGATCCTGCAGAAATCACCCAGGCCATGCATGCCTTCACGGCGCGCCGCATCCAGCAGCGTCTGGAAGCGACCCTGGAGATTCCGCCGCTGGCTGGCACTGCGCAGAAAATCATCAAACTGCGCGTCGACCCCGATGCAACCATTGATGACATCACCGGCGTCGTCGAAACCGATCCTGCGCTGGCCGCTCAGGTCGTCAGCTGGGCCGCTTCGCCGTATTACGCGTCGACCGGCAAGATTCGTTCGGTCGAAGACGCAATCGTCCGTGTACTGGGCTTCGATCTGGTGATCAACCTGGCGCTGGGCCTCGCACTGGGCAAAACTCTGAGCCTGCCCAAGGATCAGCCACAACAGACCACGCCGTACTGGCAGCAATCCATCTACACCGCTGCCGTCATCGAAGGCCTGACCCGCGCCATTCCGCGCGCCAGCCGGCCGGAGGGTGGCCTGAGCTACCTCGCCGGTTTGCTGCACAACTTCGGTTACCTGCTGCTGGCGCACGTGTTTCCACCGCACTTCACCCTGATTTGCCGTCAGCTGGAAGTGAACCCGCATTTGCACCACAGCTTTATCGAGCAGCATCTGCTGGGCATTAGCCGTGAGCAGATCGGTGCCTGGCTGATGCGCTATTGGGACATGCCGGATGAGCTCGCCATCGCATTGCGCTTCCAGCACGACCCGCACTACAAGGGTGAGCATCACGTCTATGCCAACCTGGTCTATCTGGCGGTGCGCCTGCTGCGAGCCAACGGTATTGGCTCCGGTCCCGAACAGGATATCCCGGACGAATTGTTCGAGCGCCTGGGCCTGACTCGCGACAAAGCCAACGAATCGGTGAAAAAAGTGCTCGAGGCCGAAGTGCTGCTGCGCGAACTGGCGTCGCAGTTCAGCAAGTAACCTGCGGATCCAGTACGCGAATAGTGCCTACGGCTCCCGCCCAGGCACTGTCCCCTCAAACCTCAGAAGGGCTCGCCTTCAACCCCTGGCAGGTGCTCATCAAGACGCAGCCAGGGAAGCCGGTTCTCTATCCAGATGTGTCGAGAGGGCGCGGCCAGCTCCGGTCGGTCAAGCGTCGCAATGGTGACGTCGATGTCGTCCGGGCTGTTGTGCGTGAACAACGCCAGGTGAGCGCCGCACTTGCCGCAGAAATAGCGCACGCAGCCGGGGGCGGAGTCATAAGCGCAGGGGCTGCCGGTCAACCACTTGAACGAAGCCAGCGGCACGCTTATCCAGGTCACGACCGTCGCACCCGAGGTGCGTCGACAGATGGAACAGTGGCAATGAGCGATGTCCCGCAACGGCGCATCGAACTGGTAACGCAGCCCGCCGCAATGGCAGCCACCCGAGTGTATCTCGCTCATCCGTGCTTCTCCTGTGCATGCCTATAACCCCTTTGACAATAAAATTCCCGCAACTGGCGAATGAAAGGTCGGTGAAAGCTTGGACAATTAGCATCAGCCCACTTCCGGCAAAAAGACCGGTTAGCCAGGAACGGACTCCAAGGTGTTTCAGGCCCAATTAACAACAATAATGGTGATTCCGATGCTTGCTGACTTCTCGTTCCACACTCTCCTTGCGCCCCCACTCCACGTACCGATCTGCTGAGCTGACTCGTTCATTTCGCGTTCTGTAGCCGTATTACGTCTGGAGTATTCCCATGCTGACTTTCCTTGGCTTTGCCATGGTTATTGCGTTCATGTACCTGATCATGAGCAAGCGCCTGACTGCGCTGATCGCCCTGATCCTGGTGCCGATCATCTTCGCCCTGTTCGGTGGCTTCGCGTCGCAGATCGGCCCGATGATGCTGGCAGGTATCACCAAGCTGGCGCCGACCGGCGTGATGCTGATGTTCGCCATTCTGTACTTTGCGCTGATGATCGACTCCGGTCTGTTCGACCCGGCCGTGCGCAAGATCCTGAAAATGGTCAAGGGCGACCCGATGCGCATTTCGGTCGGCACCGCCGTGCTGGCGTTGGTGGTCTCTCTCGACGGTGACGGCGCCACCACCTACATGATCTGCGTTGCCGCCATGCTGCCGCTGTACAGCCGCATCGGCATGAGCCCGCGCATCATGGCCGGCCTGATCATTCTGGCCGGCGGCGTGATGAATATGACCCCTTGGGGCGGCCCGACCGCTCGTGCGGCAAGTGCCCTGCACGTCGATGCCTCCGACATCTTCGTACCGATGATCCCGGCCATGCTGGCAGGTGTGATTGCGATCCTGGCGATTGCCTACTTCTACGGCAAACGCGAGCGTGCCCGTCTGGGTGAACTGCACCTGCAGGGTGATGAAGTCGACCACAGCGAAATCAGCGTCTCACAATTTCCTGACGCGCGCCGTCCAAAGCTGATCTGGTTCAACGCTGCCCTGACCCTGACACTGATGGTCGCCCTGATCATGGGCCTGCTGCCACTGCCGGTCCTGTTCATGATCGCGTTCAGTATCGCGATGATCATCAACTACCCGAACCTGCAGGACCAGAAGGACCGCGTATCGGCCCACGCCGGTAGCGTGCTGGCGGTGGTCGGCCTGATCTTCGCTGCGGGTATCTTCACCGGCATCCTGTCCGGCACCGGCATGGTCGACGCGATGTCGAAAAGCCTGCTGGCAGTGATCCCGGATGCGCTGGGCCCGTACCTCGCCGTGATCACCGCGCTGGTGAGCATGCCGTTCACCTTCTTCATGTCCAACGACGCGTTCTACTACGGCGTACTGCCAGTGCTGTCCGAAGCCGCTGCCCACTACGGCATCAGCCCGGTGGAAATGGCCCGCGCCTCGATCGTCGGTCAACCGGTCCACCTGCTAAGCCCGCTGGTGCCTTCGACCTACCTGCTGGTGGCTCTGGCCGGTATCGAGTTCGGTGACCACCAGCGCTTCACCCTAAAATGGGCGATTCTGGTGTGCATGTGCATCCTGGTTGCCGCGCTGCTGATGGGTATCTTCCCGTTCTATAGCAGCATGTAAGCTTCTTTAGCGGCCCACAAGGCTCGCCGTCGACTTGATCGTTGACGGCGAGTTTTTGCGTTTGCGGCCATCAATTGGTTGAAGGCCGATACTGCAAGGCTTCGGCCAGATGGCTACGGTTGATCGCGTCCACCTGCTCCAGATCCGCCAAAGTCCGCGCCACCTTCAGCAATCGATGCGCCGAGCGTAACGACAGGGTCAGACGCTCGCACGCCGTCTCCAGCCAGCTTTCATCGACACTGGACAGCGCGCAGTACTCGCGCAGCCCCGGCAGATCGAGAAACGCATTGGCGCAGCCCTGACGACGTTGCTGACGGTCTCTCGCCTCAGCGACCACGGCTGCGGCACTGGCAGTGTTTTCACTGGTGGTCGGGTCAGGGTTGAGGGCGGTGGCTTCGCGGGCGACGGTCAGGTGCAGGTCGATCCGGTCCAGTAGCGGCCCGGACAACTTGTTGCGATAGCGCTGCACCTGCTCGGTGGAACAACGGCAGCGCCCGGTCGGCTCACCGAGATAGCCACAGGGGCAAGGGTTCATCGCCGCCACCAACTGGAACCGCGCCGGAAAGCGCACGCGATCCCGCGCCCGGGAAATCACGATATGCCCGGACTCCAGCGGCTCGCGCAAAACCTCCAGCACGCGGCGATCGAATTCCGGCAACTCATCGAGAAATAGTACGCCGTGATGTGCCAACGTGATCTCGCCAGGTTGCGGACGACTGCCACCGCCCACCAACGCCGGCCCGGACGCCGAGTGATGCGGCTGTCGAAACGGCCGCTGCGGCCAACTGGTCAGCGGCACCTGGCTGGCGACCGACTGAATGGCCGCCACCTCCAGCGCTTCATGCTCGTCCAGCGGCGGCAACAAACCCGGCAACCGACTGGCAAGCAGCGTCTTGCCGGTGCCGGGCGGCCCGCTGAACAGCAGGTTATGCGCCCCAGCAGCGGCAATCACCAAGGCACGCTTCGCGGCGGTCTGGCCCTGTACTTCGCTAAGGTCCGGATACGGCTTGGGCTGATGCAGCAAACCGCTGGACTGATACGGCGCAATCACCGTGCGCCCGTTGAAATGCGCGACCAGCTCCAGCAAGTGGCTCACCGCAATCACCCGTAGCCCCGACGCCAGGCACGCTTCCTCAGCGTTAACCGCCGGGATGATCAGCGTCCGCTCCGCCGCACGCGCCGCGAGTGCAGCAGGCAGCACACCCTGAATCGGCCGAATCGCCCCCGACAACGCCAGCTCGCCCAGGCACTCAACATCCTGCAACGCCACCAGCGGCACCTGTCCGCTGGCGGCCAGCAAACCCAGCGCAATCGCCAGATCGAACCGCCCGCCATCCTTGGGCAAATCAGCCGGCGCAAGATTGAGCGTGATCCGCCGCGCCGGAAAATCCAGCCCGGAATTGAGAATCGCACTGCGCACCCGGTCTTTGCTCTCCTTGACCGCCCCCTCCGGCAACCCCACCAGCGTCAGGGCCGGCAGGCCGTTGGCCAGATGCGCTTCAACAGTAACCGCCGGGGCTTCCACCCCGACCTGGGCACGACTATGGACGATAGCCAGCGACATGGATCATTCCTTGATATGAGCGATGGGCGGGTATCGTGCTTTATTTGCGGGGTGGGTGGTGAGGGGGAATGGATACAGAGTGTGAGTGGGGCGAGAACGACAGATATATATTTTGGTTGTGTAGAAATGCCATAAATATTGCTTTAAATGCTGAAAAACACCGTGCAGGAGCATTGATATGAGCATCCGTCTTGCCCTTCCCGAGGACTCGTTGCAGATAGCGACGATTCATCTGGAGTCATGGAGAAGTGCCTATGAGGGCATCATTCCCTCTGCCTATATCAATCGGATAACGCTTGAGGCGAGGCTGTCCCACTGGATCAAGGAGATCGCTTCGGGCGAATTGGACCTGTACGTTAAAGTCGACAGGTTAGACCGGGTCTTGGGCTGGATGGCCACGGGGGCTGACAGGGAACATCCCGAAGACCGCGGCGTCGCGGAAGTACAGGCCATTTATGTCAGCCCAATGCACACACGCCAAGGCATTGGGCGAGAGCTGTTCGACCATGTGATGCCTCTCTTTCAATCCGCTGGTCGCACCAGAGTTGTCGTCTGGGTGCTGGAGAGCAATGCCCCTGCCATCGATTTCTACCATCAGCGAGGGTTCGCAAAAGAGCCGATCAAAACCAGGACGAGCGAACGAGACAATGCCAGGTTGGTCGAGATCAAACTTGAACAGCTCATCACGACACCGCCCTCAACGGTGCCCTGCTCACCTTAGTCAGGCCTGCCCCCCAATAAGCACCCCCGTAGGCCACACCATAATCTGGCTCACATCCGCCCCATCCCGGCTACTCGATCGCATAAACAAGCGCCCGTGCGATCGCATCCGGCTCCAGCGCAACCTTTCGAAATGCTTTAATCGCTGGCCAGCAAACCCAGCGCAATAGCAAGATCGAACCGTCCGCCATTCCTGGTAAATAAGCCGGGGCAAGGTTGAGCGTGATCCGCCGCGCCGGAAAATCCAGCCTGGAATTGAGGATGGCACTGCGTACCCGGTCCTTGCTCTCCTTGACCGCCCCCTCCGGCAACCCCACCAGCGTCAGGGCCGGCAGGCCGTTGGACAGATGCGCTTCAACAGTAACCGCCGGGGCTTTCACCCCGACCTGGGCACGACTATGGACGATAGCCAGCGATATGGATCATTCCTTGATATGAGCGATGGGCGGGTATCGTGCTTTATTTGCGGAATGGGGGTGAGTGGGTTCGACAGATACGACACTTACTCAGCTAAAGGCTGCATACAAAACATAGGTGCGCAAATTTCTGCACACCCGATGGCCGGGGCTTAACGAGCCAGGCTCTATATTCAAAGCGATGCAGCACACATGCATGAGTCCGCGCAGGTGCGCAGAGGCTTGCGCACTATTTCACGTTTTTTTGCTCGATGTCTTTGCTTTAAATCTCTATCTATTTGTTTTCCATAGATAAATAGACAGTCGGCACATATCTTGGAATGCACCTCTGCATACAGCGGGCGATATCGCCCGTTTCTGCGCAGAGATTTCACGCATGACCGACAAATCCGGCACCCATACTCAACGACGTGCTGCAACGTTCCCTAAAACACCCGCCACAGCCACCAGTCTGTGTCCCTTCCGGGGGCCTGACGTCGCCATCGTGCCAGTGCGCTATGCGCTGGACCGCTCGCGCTACGATGCCGAGCCCGAGAAGCTGAAACCGCTGCTCAAGGGCAGCCGCTGGGCAGTAATGCCGAAGCTGAAAACACGCACCTATACCCTTCGCCAACTGTATGACGGTTACGTGTATGTCTATGACGAGACTGCCGGGACCTTTCATGAGTACGTCTCGTCAGCTGCCAATGGTCATCTGAGCCGCATCATCTGGACAGACGCACAGATCGGCAGTGACCGGCGAAGCGGTGCCGACGATGGCAAACCCTTCCTGCTCTATCCGCGGAACAACCGGCTTCACATCGCCTTTTCAGCGCAGCAATGGACGTGGCGAACCTGCGAACACCTGCGCTCGAATCCGGCAAGCCGCGCGTCATGGATGAAAGCGCTGGATCTGAAGCGTTACTGCGTGACCATGGCCGAGCCGGATACCTTGCCGTTGAAGCGTATTGCCGAAGCGGTGGCGGACATCGACAAGGAATATGTGGTTAACGATGACCGTTTTGCAGACTCGGCGATTTCCACCTCCAAGGCCTTCAGCGAGGACGCCAATCCACTGCTTTCGCCCATCGGCGCTGACGTTTTCTGGCAGGGCAGTGTTGAACACCAGGACAGCTCTCTGCTCATTGCCCTTGATGACCCGCTGGCCATTTTCAACGATCTGGGCATGCAACTGGCCGCCGATCAGGCCGCTTACCGTATCTGGCAAGCCGAGCACGAACACAAGATCCAGATCGCCCAGACTGTCACCGCACTGTGTGGCGCTGAAAGCGAACCGGAGAAACTGCCCGCATCGGTGCGCGGCAATACGGCGCTTACCCACCAGTACCTGAGCGACGTCGAAGCCTATTTTGAACAATGCATTTTTGAACAAGAGCAGATCGGCAACAACACCGCTCCCGGAGGCGTGCTATTGCTGCCGGATATTTTCAAGAGTCCGGAGATGCGCAGATCGATTGAAATGCGTTACGGCAGCGCGCCTTCTGACGAGGCTATGCAAGCCTGGAAAGATCGCCAAAAATGGCGACGCGAGGTCGATCTGACAGGTGCGCGTCAGTACCTTCAGCAGCACCTGCCAACCGGCGACACATTGCTGCAACAGGTGCGTGACACGCAAAGCGACTTTCGGCAATGGTCGACCCATCTGGGCACGGAACCCCTCAAGCTTTTTGTCGACACCACCCACCCTGAAAGCCTGCTGTACCTGCAAACGGTCATGCTCAACCTGCAGATCATCTACGCTCAGGACAACGCCGCCAGCGCCTGGCTCGCCGAGCAGGAAACCAACAACAGCAGCCTGTTTGGCACGTTGCGCTACGGCTTCTCACCGGCGCTCAAACACGCGCTGCACCAGGAAGCCAACGCGCTCCTGAACGGTCTGGGTGATGCCACCAATCTGGCCACCCGCATCGGCGAACTCAACAGCACGCTCAATCATAAGGGCTTTGCCGACAAGCCGTGGATGAAGGCGCTGAAACAACCTGTTCAGGACACCTTCAAAGCACTTGGCCAACTGGCCAGTAGCGCAGGCAAGGGAACGTTCGAAAGTATCCTGCTGGCCTGGGTGCCCATCGACAGCCGTCTGGCGGTGGGCAAGCAGCAGAACATCGTTGCGCTGATTCGCACACTGCTTATCGGTCAGATCCTGCTCGATTCGAACGCACGTATTGCGATCGATCAGAAAATGTTTACGAAGCTGAAAAGCTGGATCAGCGAGTGGCAGGTGCTCAACAAACAGATCAGCGACACCCGCCGCAGCTGGCTCTATCCCACCGCTTACAAGCCCCGCAAAAGCATCGCCAGCAACCTGCGCGCGCTCGAGCAAAAACTTCGCCTGCACGAACTGAGCATGCCCGCCCTGCTCGACTATCAGAACAACCAATACGCCAAGCAATTGCAGGACGAGATTCGCCTGCACTTCCAGTCCGGCAAAGCCATCGCCAAAGACTGGCTGAACACCGCCAAACGCTGGAGCGAAAGCCTGGGCGGCACTGCCGGTTCGATCACCTGGGGCGTGATCATGCTCAACTTCATCAACACCGCCTTCACCTATCGCGACCTTACTCGGGACGGAGACTTCAGTGCCAAGGACATCGGCAAGGTGACCTATGGGTTGGGGTACAGCTTTAACTTGTTGATGGCGGTGTTTGTTGAAGCGCCGTGGGCGGTTATCAGTACGGCGAAGCCTGTTGTTATTGGTACGTACTCAATAGGCATTCTTGATAGATCGGCGGCTTACTGGAATGCACGGGGTAATGCGGTTTGGGGTGATGCGATAAGGGGATTTAGAGGTTCGATGGTAGCGATGGGTGGGTTTGGGATAGCGGCGGTTACATTAGAGTTGAAAGATATTCTTGAAGACCTTGATGCGGCTAGAACGATAGAAGAAAAAACTGCAATCAGCGTAAAGGGCGCCTCTGTACTCGTAATGGGAGCAGGTTCGACAACTCAGCTAGGGAATCTCCGAACAAGTCTTCAAATGTGCTGAAATACGCCTGACCACCTGATCCGAGCCGCCCATGAGCCAGATGAGCTTTTCCGATTTCGAATATGCCGGTAAGCGCAAGCAGACACGCCGCGAACGCTTCCTCGCCGAGATGGATCAGGTCGTGCCCTGGACAGGTCTACTGGGCCTGATCGAACCGTTCTACCCCAAGGCCGGCGGAGGCAGAAAACCTTATCCTCTGGAAACCATGCTGCGCATTCATCTGCTGCAGAACTGGTTCTCCCTGAGCGACCCGGCCATGGAAGAAGCGCTCTACGAAATCACGCCCATGCGCCAGTTTGCACGCCTGACCTTGAGCGCCCCGATACCTGAAGACACCACGATCATGAACTTCCGGCACCTGCTGGAAAAGCATCAACTGGCCCCTGCGATCCTCGCGGTCATCAACGGTTATCTGCAAGAGAAAGGCCTGTCCCTGCGCCAGGGCACCATCGTCGATGCCACCATCATTCATGCCCCTTGCTCGACCAAGAACGAGGAAGGAAAGCGTGATCCCGAGATGCATCAGACGAAGAAAGGTAACCAATACTTCTTCGGGATGAAGGCGCATATCGGCGCCGATGCGGAGTCGGGCCTGGTTCATCATGTTCATGGCACTGCGGCCAATGTGGCCGATGTCACGCAGGTCGCCGAACTGCTCCACGGCGAAGAAAACGCGGTGTATGCAGACGCGGGATACACCGGTGTCGAGAAGCGTGAAGAGCATGAAAATCGTGAGGTCATCTGGCAAATCGCTGCGCGGCGCAGCACGTATTCCAGGCTCAATAAACGCAGCGTGCTCTACAAGGCCAAGCGCAAGATCGAGTACTGCAAAGCTCAGACACGGGCCAAGGTCGAGCATCCGTTTCGCGTAATCAAGCGTCAGTTTGGCTACGTGAAAGTGCGCTTTCGTGGGCTGATGAAAAACACAGCTCAGCTGACCACGCTGTTCGCCCTGTCGAATCTGTGGATGGCTCGAAAACAGCTGATGGGTATGGGTGAGTTGCGCGTTTAACACGGAAAACCGGGCGGAAACGCCCTCAACGCGCGCTGCATCAGGCCATTTTCAGCAAATAGCGCTGGGTGCCGGGCAAATTGCGACTCGCCGCCGCTGCGCAGCAAGTTGATCGGAGCATCCCTAGCGGCAGGGATATTCCCGGCCAGCACAATTACCACTATTGCAATGAGCTCATGGTTGAGCGTCGTTTTACTTATGACAGGTTTTATTTATCTTTTTGCTACAATGGCTTTAAACTATTTCAAGCAAGACAGTATAGGCTGGTGGCTACGTAGGTGTTGCTGGTCAAAAACCGTAGCTTACCGTCATCTCGGAACTGCGAAGGGTGAGCATGAAGAAATACAGGCATTACTGGAAATCCAACTATCTCCTCAAGTTTATGTAAAAAGCACCGTACGTTACGAAGACCGTTACCTTGGAAAAGGTGATCACATGAGTGTAGCTGTACAAAATGGCGCAGGAGTACAAGTGCGCTTACCAAATCTGATACGTGGAAACTCTTTACATTTCAACGTCATTAGCAGCAAACGACCATGGGGCTTACTACCTGTAGAAAAAATAGACCAACCAATACATGACAGCTTTCTAAATCGCGGACAATTTAGGAGAGTGGAGCAGTTCAAGATACTTACCAACACGCCTGCTGGCAAAGCGAGTGAAGACTTCACCTATCCTCTCATGCCGCTTGAAGACGAAGACCTTATCTGGGAAACCTGGGTGCCGCTCGACAAGGATGCAACGTATCTTGAGCTGCAAATCTGGTACCCCAGCAATCTGATACATCTTGGCGAGGAGGATCGAGGCTATCTGTTTCAGATAGAGTTGAGTACAAGAGGCGATACTAATAGTGATGGTTTGGCTGCAGTAGAACTTGAAGTGAAGACATTAAGCAGGACTGGCACCTTGACCCTTGAAGTCGCAGAGAGCAGGCCGCTATGAACCCACAAGAGAGAAACTCAACCTTGCCGCAAGGTAGAGATGTCATGAATTGGAAAATCAAAACACTTGCTAGCTCGCCTAGAGAAATAATGGTCATACAATCCATATTTATCGCAGCTTACCTGGCTGCGAGCTCACTTTATATTTGGGGGGGCTGGAAATCGTTTTTAGAAACGCCCCATTTACTAGCGGGTACGATATTAGTACTCGCAGGTATGCTCACCTATTTCGTAGGTCTGCTCATCCGCCAGAAAACCATATACAACTACACTTTGAAAACCGACGGAGCAACCCTCGAGTATTACCTCCACTACCCCGACTTCGCCTCCTCTTTTTTCAAAGGCATCGCTATTTTCGTCATTCTGGTATTCATATTCGTCGCCGTCCTGACCGGATCATTGCTCTTTCTGATCGGCCCGGTAGCGATGGCTTTCATCGCCGCCATCAAACTGCTGAATTGGGAAAACCCCGTCCACCATCGACAAACCGCCCCATGGCAACTGCACGAATTTGTCACGGTCGATCACAAACGTTTTATGGTCATTATCCATTGCGAGGATGTCACCACCGGCTTCGCAGCGCGCTTTCCCAGTAAGGCGCTGATGGACAAGTACCTCGCCTTCCTGCACGAAGTACTTCCAGCGAACGTTGAATATATCGAAAAGGCCACCAACTGGCGTCAGGGCTGACGCGACTCAGGTTAGAGTTGAAACTCACTGCAAGCCTGAGAAATCGATAAAAATACCATAGTATCCCTGAGTTTAATAAATACCGGAATAGAGGACACAGGCTATCTGCTCCAAATAGAACTGAAAACTCAAGGAAATACGTCTTTCGAAGGCTTGTCAGCAGCCGACCTTGAAGTTACGGCTTCAAGTCAAATCGGCTTCATGACTCTGGAAATCACAGAGCAATAGTATGTTTAGAAAAGAAACCATACTCCATCAGGAGACCTTAGCCGAGGAGAATACAGCTAAATTAACAGACCCCGTCATGGCTAACTCTTCTTACGCAGGAAAAGACGTGCTGAACTGGAAAATAAAAACTATCGCAAGACCGCCAAAAGAAATATTTTTTGCTGAACTGGCAGTTATTTCAATCTATGCGGCGATGCTGAGCTTTGGCCTGTGGGCAGGATGGAGCTTTTATTCAAAAAATCCGTTGCAAGCGATTTATATTTTAGCGAGTGCAAGTGGCGGAGCCATTTATTTTATTGTCTTGGGTGTCCGCCAAAAAACCATCTACAACTACACCATAAATACCAACCACGCCCTCGTAGAGTACTACCTCCACTACCCCGACTTTGCCTCCTCCCTTTTCAAAGGCATCGCCATCGCAGTGATCGTGCTGTTCGTATTCGTAGCCATACTCACCGGATCACTGCTGTTCCTGATCGGTCCCGTGGCCATGGCCTTTATCGCAGCGATCAAGCTGCTCAACTGGAAAAACCCCATCCACCACGAACAAAGCCTGCCGTGGACCGAGTACAACTTCGTCACCGTCGACCGAAAGCGCCTCATGATCATCACCCACCGCACCGACGTCACGCTTGGCTTCGAGGCCCGCTTTCAGCACGAGGTGCTGTTCAATAAATACCTCGCGTTTCTCCGAGCCGCGCTCCCGCCAACGGCCGAATTCACCGAAAAAGCGTGGAAGTGGTAGTCCTGTTTACCTGTCTCAATAAGCACTTCCCGTAGGCCGCACCACAATCTCGCTCACATCCACCCCATCCGGCTGCTCGATCGCATAAACAAGCGCCCGTGCGATCGCATCCGGTTCCAACGCAATCTTTCGAAATGCTTTCATCGCGTCACGCGCGGTCTCGTCGGAAATCGAGTCGGCCAGTTCTGATTCGACCACGCCGGGGCAGATGACGGTGACGCGGATTTTGTCGGTTTCCTGCCGAAGGCCATCGGAGATGGCGCGAACAGCAAACTTGGTAGCGCAGTACACTGCGGCGGTCGGGGAAACGGCGAGGCCGCCGATGGACGAGATGTTGATGACCTGGCCGTGCCCTTGCGCTTGCATGCTCGGCAGCACGGCGGCAATGCCGTGCAGTACGCCGCGTACGTTGACGTCGAGCATCTGGTCCCACTCTGCGATTTTCAGCGCGGCGAGCGGCGACAGGGGCATGACGCCGGCGTTGTTGATGATCACATCGATCTTGCCGAATTCATGTTTGGCGAAGTCGGCAAAGGCTTGCATGTCGAGCGCATCGGTCACGTCCAGCGCGCGGAAGCGTGCCGAGCCGCCCTGCGCTTCGATGTCTGCCGACAGCGCCTGCAGACGCTCGATGCGCCGAGCGCCCAGCACTACCTGAGCGCCCTTGGCGGCGATGAGTCGGGCGGCAGCTTCGCCAATCCCGCTGCTGGCGCCTGTGATCAATACAACCTTGCCTTGAATGTTCGACATGACTGGCGTTCCTCGTGAAGTCATCGTTGGCTCAGTTTCAGCGCCTGGCTCAAACTGATCGCGATGGCCATGCTACGAGTCGCTCATCCCTGCGCGCATGCCGATACCTGCGCGGCACTTGCCTATTCCTGTCTGTGGCTCTGCCGCACACTGAATCACTGCACAATGGCCGCTATGATGGTGTTCGATGCAAAGCAAAGGCGTGCAGCAATACTGACTTGGGGCGGGGTTCTTCATGGGTACACACAATGCTGCGAGCGCTCCGGGCACCGATGTTTGCCGGGCTGAAATCATCCAGTTGCTGACGCAGCGTTTTGCGGCACCCGGTGCCTATGAAACCGCCATTGCGCCGCTGCACGTTATCCGCTGCGATGCGCCGTCCGAGCTGATTCATGCGCTGCATCGGCCAGCCCTTTGCGTGATCGTTCAAGGTCGCAAGGAGGTTGCTTTGGGCGATGAGCAGTATGTGTACGACCCGCTCAGCTATCTGGTCGTCGCGGTGACTGTGCCGGTCGCCGGGCGCGTGCTTGAAGCGAGTGGCGAGGCGCCCTATCTGTGCATTCGTCTGGATTTCGAGCCTGCGCACATTGCCCAGCTCATTGCGGAAGCGCCATTGAACGGCGTTCCGGACGAGCCGCAACGGGGCCTTTTTCTTGAGCAGATGGATCAGCCATTGCTTGAGACGGTGTTGAGGCTGGTGCGTCTGCTCGACACGCCTCGCGATATCGCTATGCTCGCGCCCCTTGCACTTCGGGAGCTCTACTACCGGCTGCTGCGCGGCAGCAATGGGCGGCGACTCTACGAAATCGCGGTCGGGGATTCGCAGACGCATCGCGTTACGCGGGCGGTCGACTGGCTGAACAGTCACTACACCGAGCCGCTGCGCATCGACGCACTGGCGCGTCTGGCCAACCTGGGTAATTCGACGCTGCACCACCGATTCAAGGCGCTGACCGCCATGAGCCCGTTGCAGTATCAAAAAAAGCTGCGCCTGCAAGAGGCTCGGCGGCTGATCATCAATGAAGGCCTGGACGCCTCCAGCGCCTGCTATCGCGTCGGCTATGAAAGCCCTTCGCAATTCAGCAGGGAGTACAGCCGCCAATTTGGCTGCCCACCCTCGACAGACCTCAGCCGAGTGCGGCAGCTCGGCTAACCTCCCCGTCCGACATCAACGTCCGGATGCGGCCAACCGCGCATATTGGTCCGGACTGATCCACCCGGTAAACGAACGCTCATCGGCATTGATGAACTCGACCTGAGCCGCGCCATCCTTGAATGCCAGAACCCCGACAACGTCATCCTTGACGATGTAGGCGCCTCGGGTGGCTTTGGCATTCGGCGTTTTCTGCAGCCAGGCCTTATCCGCAGTGACGGTCAGCAGACCGATCCACTGCTTGCTGGCGGTCCGGGTCAGATCCAGGCCGGTGGCGATGTCTGGCGCCAACACGTTCATGCAGCCGGGGTGCTGCCGGCCTTGCTCGATCGTTAGCACCACGCCATCGGCCGAGGCCTTTAGTGTTCCTGGGTACACATCATCAAGCCAGGACGACACCGCTGCGCCCTTCCCGACCTCGACCTTGCCTTGCAGATAAAACGCACAGCTGAATGCCTCGCCGCGCGTCTCCGCGTAATAACCCTCGACCCGATGCTCGGGCGTCACGGCCAGCATCAACTGCTCGTATTTGCCGGAATGCAGTGCTGTGTCCTGAGCGAAAACCGACGTGCCGACACACAACCACAGGGTTGCGGCCAGGGAGCAGCGAGTAAGGGGACGTTTGTCAGTCATGCTTCCATCCATAGAACGTTCGAATAGCCGTGAGGAGTGGCCAGTCCATGACTGGCGCGCCGAGACGTTAGCGTATTTCGGCGCGTAACTGTATCACTGAAATCCGGGGGGATTCATGGCTGCGACGCGAACGCCAGTACACGTTTGAGCATCGCGTCACAGGCGTCAAGTTGTGCGACGCTGATGAACTCGTCCGGCTTGTGTCCCTGCTCCATGCTGCCCGGCCCGCAGACCACTGCCGGAATGCCTGACTGATCGAACAACCCGCCTTCGGTTCCGAACGCCACCGTGCCGAAAGCCCGGGAGCCGCAGAATCCCGCAATCAATTTCGCCGCCTGGCTATGCAGGGGAATATCCAGCCCCGGATAGCTCGACAGTTCAGTGAAGCGAATCTCGCTCCGGGTACTGACCGCCTGCATGGCCGGCAACAATTTTTGCTCGGCGTAGGCGTGCATGGCAGTGACGATCTGCTGTGGGTCCAGGGTGGGGAGCGCACGCACTTCGAAATCGAAACGGCACTGCTCCGGAACGATGTTCAAAGCCGTGCCGCCGCTGATCACACCGGTCTGGATGGTCGAAAACGGCGGATCAAAGCGCTCGTCAAGGGCGTCAGCTGCCCGTAACGCCTCGCCCAGGCGACCCAGTTCACCGATCAACTGCGCCGCATATTCAATGGCGTTGACGCCACTGGGCGCGTGGGCCGAGTGGCAGGCGGCACCCTGTACATCGCAGCGCACCGCGACTTTGCCCTTGTGGCCCAGCACCGGCTGCAACTCCGTCGGCTCGCCGATCACACACAGCATCGGCTTCACCGGCCGCGCCCGAAGCGAAGCCAGTAACGAGCGTACGCCCAGGCAACCCACTTCCTCGTCGTAGGACAGCGCAATATGCACCGGCATGTGCAGCGATGCCCGGGTCAGCGCCGGGACCAGCGCCAGCACGCAGGCAATGTAGCCTTTCATGTCCGCGGTACCACGGCCGTAGAGTTTGCCATCCGCTTCGCTCAGCTCGAACGGCGGGAACGTCCATGGCTGGCCGTCGACCGGCACCACGTCAGTGTGGCCGGACAACACGATGCCGGGCACGTCAGCCGGGCCGATGGTGGCGAACAGATTGGCCTTGGTTTTCTGCGCGTTGTAGATCAACTCGCACGAGACCCCGAAGCGTTCGAGGTAATCACCCACGAAATCGATCAGGGCCAGATTCGATTCGCGACTGGTGGTGTCGAAGGCCACCAGCCGCGCCAGCAGCTCGCGGCTGGAGCTCATCGCTCGTCTCCGGGCACGCCGTAGCCTGGTGCGCCAGCCGGGTTCAGGGCGCGGTCGAGGTAATCCTGCATCTGTGGCTGATAGGCCTGCCAAAGACTTTTCAGCTCGCCTAGCGGGTCGTGCTCGGCCCAGTCGACGCGCAGATCGACGATGGGCCAGGACTGCTCGCCCACGACTTTCAGCGCCGCCGAATGGACCGGCCCCGCTTCGCCGCCTGCGGTCAGACCGGCCTGCATCGCCTGTAACAAGCGCTCTGCCAGGTGCCCGGTTGCCTGCTCGAAGGACTGAATCATTGCGTCGATGACTACCGGGCTCGCCAGCATGTTGCCGGCCACCACGCATTGATCACCGCTGACCGCGTTGTTGATGCCCAGTGTTTCACTGCCGCTGCAATGCGCGACTCGCCCCTGATGATCAATCGCCGTGATTTGCCGATACTCGCTGAACGGGCTGGCGCTCATGACCTGATCCAGCGCCTGAGACGCAGAAATGCCCTGCTCCATCAGGTCCAGCATCTGCGGTCCCAGGGCCGGGAGTGTGATGTTCTGCGACGACACCGCGCCGACACCTGCACGCAGCCAGGGGCAACGCGCGCCTACGGCAATGCTCGACGAGCTGATGGCAATGCCCAGTTGGCCGGTTTTGGCACAGCGGGCGGCAATGGAAAAAGTCATGGGCAACAGTCCTTATTCAGGGATCACGGCGATCACGTCGATTTCCATCAGCCATTGCGGCTGCCCCAGCGCCGACACCACCAGCCCGGTGGAAATCGGGAACACGCCTTTCAACCACTTGCCCACTTCGTGATAGACCGGCTCGCGGTAGCGCGGATCGATGATGTAAGTGGTGGTCTTGACGATATGCGACAGGTCACTGCCGGCCTCTTCGAGCAATTGCTTGACGTTTTTCATCGCCTGCTGCGCCTGGGCGGCCGGGTCACCCAGGCCGACCAGATTGCCGTCGAAATCGGTGCCGACCTGGCCCCTGACGTACACGGTATTGCCCGCGCGCACCGCCTGACACAGGTCGTTGTTCAGGCTTTGATTGGGATAGGTGTCCTTGGTGTTGAACATGCGGATACGAGTATGAGTCGGCGTAGTCATGGGTAACTCCTGTGGGCAATGAGCGCGATGATCAACCGTTGACGTTGCGCAACGGCACGACGGGGGTCGCACGTTTGCCTGCGTCATAGGAACGGTATTTGTGCTGCGTGGCGATCTGATCGGCGACGTGTTTGGCGTCGTGCCATACGCCCCAGATAAACGCGGAGCCGCGGCGTGACAGCCATGGCAGGCCGACGAAGTACAGGCCTTGCTCGCAGGACACGCCACGCTGGTGACGAGGTTTGCCTTTGCTGTCGAAGGCGTCGACCTGCAGCCAGCTGTAATCCAGGGCATAGCCGGTGGCCCAGATGATCGACGTGACGCCTGACTCGATCAGGTCCAGCTCGCTGAGCGGATGGGTGATGCACGGCGCATCCGCCACGCGTTCACGGGCCGACGGCTCCAGCGGCAGATCCAGGCCATTACGCGCGGCGTAGGCGTCGGCGGCATCGAGCAGCGACAGGTAGTTCGCGTCGCCACTGTCGAGGTTGCTCACCAGATCGTTCTGGAAGCGCACCTTGTTGCCGACGAAGCTTTCAGTGAGGCCCACGAGGTTCATTCCGGCCTGGGCCAGACGGCGGAAATCGACCGTGTAGCCTCCCCTTGCACCGCTGACCGCAATGGTCACGTGCTCCTTGCCGGGCTGCATGGTTTCACTGTCCCACAGCCCCAGCACACCCATCCACCAGCAGAAATCCCGGCCGCGATAGGCGCGTGGCGGACGGTCGTGAGGGCCGACCGACAAGTACACCTGGCGTCCCGAGAGCAGCAGCTCTTCGGCAATCTGCACACCCGAGGAGCCAGCGCCGACGACCAGCACGCCGCCCTCGGGCAGTTGTTGCGGATTGAAATAGTGTGCCGAGTGGATCTGATGAAGCGCCTCGTTAACGGGCGCTATCGGCGGGATGACCGGCTTCTGGAACGGCCCTGTCGCCGAGACCAGATGATTGACCACATAGGTGCCGGCACTGGTTTCGACGGTAAAGCCTGCACGCCCGGTATTGCGGGTAACGCGCTTGACCTCGACGCCGGTCTTGATCGGCGCGTTGAATGTGCGGGCATAGCGCTCGAAGTACTCGGCCACCTGCTCCTTGCCCGCGAACCCGTCCTGATCCATGGCGAATTCAAGGCCCGGAAACCGGTCATGCCAGGCCGGACCGTTGGCTACCAGCGAGTCCCAGCGGCCACTGCGCCATGCCTCGGCAACGCGGTGTTTTTCAAGCACCAGGTGCTCAATGCCAAGACGGCTCAGGTGTTCGCTGGTGGCCACTCCGGCCTGTCCTGCACCTACGACGAGCGTATCGATTTCTATGATTTTATCTGTCATCTCGGCATCCCTCGACAGGTGATTTACGGCGTGTTGACGTAAGAAAAATGAATGAAACCTCGACGCGCAGGCGCAAAAAGCCCTACGCCATCCGCAGACGCGCATCCAGTCAGTAGCAGGGGCGATCAGTCGACCAAAGAGGGGTCAGCCTGAATCATCAGCAGTTTCATTTCCTCGAAGTGCTGACGAGAGAAGTCCGTAATCTTCTGCCAGTCACGCGCGGTCTTCTCGGCGACATCGTCCGCCAGCACCTTGAGCGGCTGGCCGGTGGACCAGGCCGTCACCAGAATCTGGCAGGCGCGCTCCAGGGTCCAAATGTCATCGAAGGCCTCGCCGACGGTCGGCGCAGTCACGATCACACCGTGGTTGCCCATCAACAGACGGCTCTTGTCCTCCAGCAAACCGGCCAGTCGAGCGCCCTCGGCGGTCGTGTCGGCCATGCCGCCGTAAAGCTCGTCCACCGCGATGCGGTTGAAGTAGCGCGCGGTGTTCTGATCGATGGGCGGAATATGCGGCTTGGCCAGGCACGCCACGGCCGTGGTGTAGACCGGGTGCAAGTGCAGCACCACGCGCGCATCGGGCAGACGCTGGTGTACCTGCCCGTGAATGGACCAGGCCGTCGCGTCGACATCGGGGCGATGCGCCGCGTCGGCATCATCGGCGTCAAGCAGCAACAGGTCGCTGGCGCGCAGGCGCGAGAAGTGCTTCCACTTGGGATTGAGCAGAAACTGTTTGCCATCCGCCGAAATGGCGGCGCTGAAGTGGTTGGCGACCGCTTCATGCATCCCTAGATGGGCAATGATGCGAAACGTCGCGGCTAGGTCGACTCGCGTCTGCTCTTCGAAATTAAGGGCCATGCTAATTGCTCTCCGGTCGGAGGTGCCTGACGAACCTGCCAGGCACACTCTTGGGTTATCAGGGCTTGGGCATCAGGGCGGCGATGTCATCGGCTGTGGGTGCCTGGAACTTGTATTTCTCCAGCAGCGCGGCGTATTCCGGGGTCTTGCTGTACTTCTCAAGACCGTCTTCCAGGGCCTTGCGGACCTCGTCGTTGCCCTTCTTCACGCCAAAGCCGTTGAGCACCGGGTAGATCAGGGTTTCGGAAGAAATCACCACCCGGCTACCCAGCTTTTCGACCACGCCGCGCGCGACGGCTGCGTCAGTGATCTGCGCTTCGACAGCATGGGCCAGCATGGCCTGGGTGGTTTGTGGGTCGGTGCCGTATTCACTGATGGCGATCGGTTGCAGACCGTTCTTCACGCAGTAGTCGGTCGAGAGTTTCTGCAGTTGTTGCAGCCAGGAAGTGGCCGCCATGGAGCCGATCTTGTGGCCACAGAAATCTTCCGGAGTCTTGGGCTGATAGGCGCTGCCCTTGACCGACAGAATCGCCTCACCGCTTTTCAGGTAAGGAATCATGTCAATGACTTTCAGGCGGTCGGCGGTGATGTACATCGACGAGTTGGTGATGTCGAAACGTCCGCCCTGCAGCCCGCCGATCAGGTTGGGAAAGCGCGTGTCGATGTTCTCGGCCTTGAGCCCCATGACCTTTGCCAGGCCGTCGAGAAACTCGATGTCGAAACCGGCTGGGCGGTTCTTGTCCATGTACTCATAGGGGAAGAACGTCATGTCCGAGCCGGCAATGATCTTGCCGGGCTGCTGGAAGGCCGAAGCGCCAGACGAGGACATGGCGACCACCGCGCCCAGTAAAGCCAGGGCTACGGGACGAACAATCAGGGCTGACAGCTTCATAGGTATTCCTCGTGGAGTCATGGAGATCAGGCAACGGCGGCGTCTTTTCCGGCTTGCTGCACGAAAAATGAAGCACCCTTGGGTTTCTGCGGCAGGCGTATGTGATTCTCGGTGCTGCGCACCAGACCGCTCTCGTGGCCTGCGACCATCAACCCGGCATGCTCGCTGGGCAGCGGGTTCTCACCGAACGGCAATGCGTCTTCAGCGGCGTAGACGCTGATGAACAGCGTGCGCGGAAACTCGGTTTCATTGGGGCTTGAAGCATGCAACAGGCGTGTGTGCATGAAGCACACCGAGCCCGACGGGCCATAGCAGGCGACCGGCTGCTGGCAATGCTGTTCAACCACCGCGTCTTCCACGGCACCGGTGAAACGCTCGTTCTGCCAATGCGACCAGAGCGCGTGCTTATGGCTGCCCGGCGCGACATTCAGCGGGCCGTTTTCAGGGGTTACGTCGCTGATCATCAGCAGCGCCGTGACCAGGTCGTCATTGCTGTGCGGTGTGAAGAGAAAGTCCTGATGCCACTTCACCTGAGTCGCGGTGTGCGGCAGCTTGGAGTTGATCTTACTGTGATGAAAACGGGTGCCGTTGCCGCCGATCAGCTGCGCCGCGATGGCTGCCATGCGTGACTGGAACGCCGCGTGCCGGTAGGCCGGCGAGATCTCCGTAGGCGAAGCCACACGGCGCAGCGACGGATGATCCGGCCGATGATCGCTTTCGATATCGAAGCGCGGACGCCCGTCCTGAGTCTGCCCCCAGGCATGATTCTGACTGCGGCTGTCGTCTACCCACTGGTCAAAGTCCTGTTGCAGCGCTGCCACTTCATCGGCTGCCAGCACGCCCTCCACTACCAGAAAACCCTGCTCATGAAACTGGTCAATCTGCCATTGCTCGATCATGTTCTTCTCCTCTTCAACAAGGCCTC
This sequence comes from Pseudomonas sp. PvP027, assembly GCF_017833005.1. Taxonomy (NCBI): domain Bacteria; kingdom Pseudomonadati; phylum Pseudomonadota; class Gammaproteobacteria; order Pseudomonadales; family Pseudomonadaceae; genus Pseudomonas; species Pseudomonas sp. PvP027. Next base: position 3,104,276 of record NZ_JAFIBK010000001.1, read on the forward strand.
AGGCCAGTGAGACATCTTTAAGAAAGGCTTCAACGCGGGGGTGCTGGCCGTCGCGTAGCGCCTGGGGTTTGTCATCGCAGATCACGCGTCCCTTCTCCATAAAGACGATGCGGTCAGAGACCTTGAAAGCGAAGTTCATCTCATGGGTCACGATGACCATCGTGATGCCTTCCTGGGCCAGGGTTTCAATGACCTGCAACACCTCGTTGACCTTCTCCGGGTCGAGCGCCGAGGTGGGCTCGTCGAACAGCATGATTTGCGGGCGCATCATCAGGGCGCGAGCGATGGCGACACGTTGCTGTTGGCCACCCGACAACTGATGCGGGTATTTCCAGGCGTGCTCCAGCATCCCCACCTTGTTCAGCAACTCGTAGGCCTGCTGTTTGAGCTCGGGTACTGGCGCCAGGCGGTGATAACGCGGGGCCAGCAGCAGGTTGTTCAACACCGTCAGGTGCGGAAACAGGTTGAAGCTCTGAAACACCATGCCGATGTTCAGGCGGTAGGCGGCGTTCTCCACATAACGCGGCTTTTGCGCGCCTTGGCGAACAAGGTGAATGAACGGCTGGCCGTTGATCTTGATGTCGCCGTTGTCGATCTGCTCAAGGCCGTTGAGCAGACGGATCAGCGTGGTTTTGCCCGACCCCGAGGGGCCGATCACCGACACCACCTCGCCGGAATTGATCTGCAGGCTGACCGCACCAAGCACCTCGATGTCGTTGTACGCCTTGTGCAATCGGGTCGCTTGCAATGCCGGCCCTTCGAAGTCGATCACAGGACGAGCGACAACTGACGATTTGCGGCTGGCCAGCTCGAGCAGTTCGGCATCTGGTGTGCGGGTGACCTTGTGCTGCGTGACGTCCAGATAACGTTCCAGGCGTTTGAGCAGGAAGTCGAATACAGTCACGATCAGCACGTAGTAGAACGCCACGGCCGCCATGGTTTCCATCACCAGAAAGTTCTGCGAATACAGGCGCTGACCGACCATCAGGATCTCGGTCAGGGAGATCACTGAAACCAGCGAACTGAGTTTGACGATGGAGATGTATTCGTTGGTCAGCGACGGCAGCGCCACACGCAGCGCCTGCGGAATCACGATGCGCCATTGCGTACCCACGAAGCGCAGGCCCAGTGCCCGGGCTGCTTCGGTCTGGCCCTTGGCGATGGACAGCAGGCCGCCGCGATGAATTTCCGCGACATAGGCCGTTTCGCACATCACCATGGCAATCAGGCCGGCCCAGAACGGGTTGGCCAGCACCGCCGAGGTGGCGGGCACGGCCTGCGGCAAGTTGTAGACAAAGATCAGCAGTACCAGTAACGGCAAACTGCGAAATAACCAGATATAGGCTTTGGCCGGCAAGTTGATCAGCGGCAAAGAGGATTGTTTGGCCAGCGCAAGAATAAAACCCAGAACAATACTGATGACCCAGGTCAATACACTGAGTTGAATGACCGTCCAGGTGGCCATCCAGAACTCCGTATCGCTGAACAGGCCAAACATGTATTTCCAATCAAACGTCATTGTCGGCTCGCTCGGCAAATTGAATAGTGATGGGCGACGTCCTGTTGAAGTTGAAACGGGACGCTGTCCGTTTGCCCTTCTGAAGCCATCATGATTGATGCCAGGTCCGGCAGCCAAATAGTAAGTTTTGGCCCGCAGCATAGGAAAATCCTAAGCAGATACGCCTGTCTTCATCTTCAGAGCAGCAGCGCGTTAAAAAGAGTGAGTGATACTTTAGTGTCACGCCGAGCTGACTGCACACTTTTAGGGCGATTGAATAACGCGGCAGCGATAATCGCTCGCAATAGGTGCGCCGCCCGCATTTGCGGGCTTGTTTGGCAAAAGTCTATTATTTCGGGTGCAGCTGAATGACCATGGCCAGCGGCGGACATCATCAGGGCCCGGCGATTCCGGCAAGGCGCGAGCGGCTGGCACGCTCCTCGCTATGCATAGGTAAAAGCTATTCAAGTGCAGCCGTCAAGGGTCGGCTCATCACGAGGTATCACGTGGCTCACTTCACATTGAAACAGCTCAAGTATTTCGTGACAGCCGTCGAAATGGACAGCATTGCCGAAGCCTCGCGGCAGTTGCATATTTCGCAGCCGTCTATTTCTGTCGCTATCAAGAACCTCGAAGAAGCTTTCAATCAGCCGCTGTTTGTGCGCCACCACGCTCAAGGTGTTTCCCTAACTTCCGGTGGCGGGAAAGTGTATGAAAAAGCCAAAGAGTTGCTGCGACTTTCCGAAGAGCTTGAACAAAACTCCCGGGCAGAAAACAAACACGTCTCCGGCACTATCGCCATTGGCTGTTTTGAATCGGCCGCGCCGCTTTATATGCCCAGACTGGTGGCCGGTTTCAAGCGTTTATACCCGGACGTCACTATTCAGCTCTACGACGGCGAGCAGCATGAACTGATGCACGGGCTGCACCGTGGGCGCTTCGATCTGGCGTTTCTGTACGACCTGGAACTGGGAACCACGATCAACAAAGAGGAACTGAATGCACCGCACAAGCCGTATGCGCTACTGCCGGCAGCCCACCCTCTGGCGACGAAAAAAACCGTGACCTTGCTGGAACTGAGCCGCGAGCCAATGATCCTGCTCGACGCCGTGCCCAGCAGGACCTACTTCATCGATATCTTCACGGAAAAGGGCTATACGCCGGTGGTCGCGTACAGCTCGCCATCAATCGAAATGGTGCGCTGCATGGTCGGTCAGGGCCTGGGGTTTTCGGTGCTGGTCACGCGTCCCAGAACCAACATGACCTACGACGGTGAGCTGCTGGCACAGCTCGATATCGAAGACGACATGCCCGCTTCCACCCTGGTCATGGCCTATCTGCGCAACAACCAGCCAACCCGTGCGACGCGCCTGTTCATGGATTATTGCCGGACCATCGAGCTGGCACCGCCTTCAGCCTGAAGGCGCTTACGAATCGCGCAGCCGATAAAGCCCTCAGCCATTTCTGGCCATCACATCACAAATTATCCAGATGAAGGAAAAGTCCCACATGACTTGCCGAAGGGCCGCATTGCGGGTCGTCGTAACGGCAAATAAAGTATTGCGTTAACGAATAACGTTAAGCTTTAATCATGATTGTGAGCTTTAAATGTATGCACACGAGATCGCTATTTTTTCATGGTAATACGCGGTTATGGCCGTCAATCAAGTCTGTTGCCGAGCGCAAGCTTGCAATGCTTGATGCTGCTACCTCGACGCTGGATCTGCGTTCTCCGCCTGGTAACCGACTGGAGGCGCTCGATGGAAGTCGTTCTGGCCAATACAGCATCCGTATAAACGCTCAATTCAGGATTTGCTTCGTCTGGGGCACCAACGGCCCCGAGGATGTGGAAATTATCGATTATCACTGAGGTACCCCCAATGACCAAAAACGGAATGCGCCCAGTCCATCCAGGCGAGGTTTTGAAAGAGGAATATCTTGAGCCGATGGGGCTGACCGCTGCAGCTCTGGCCAGGGCCCTCAACGTGTCGACGCCGACGGTGAACGACATCGTGCTCCAGCGCAGAGGCGTGAGCGCTGATGTGGCGCTACGTCTTGCTGCATGCCTTGAGACGAGCGCCGAGTTCTGGCTGAACCTGCAACTCACTCACGACCTGCGCAAGACAGAAATGGAAAAGGGCGCCCGGATTCGCGAGCAGGTCAGGTGTCTGGCCCGCTGTGCATGATGGTGCTCAGCGCTGCTGCGCATTGAGAGCAAAACAGGGAAACGCCTTATTCGGCTTTTTCAGTCCCCGCAGCCCCGCCAGCCTTCTCTTCCAGCTCGGCCATCTTGGCCTCCAGCGCTTCCAGGCGGGCGCGGGTGCGGGCGAGGACGGCCATCTGGCTGTCGAACTCTTCACGGCTGACCAGATCCAGTTTGCTGAAGCCACTTTGCAGCAGGGCCTTGAACTGGGTTTCGAATTCGCTGCGCGGCAAAGGCGTTTCGCCATTGAACAGGCGAGAGGCGTGGCCGCTGAGAGCGTCAAGAAAGGCTTTGGGCGCGAGCATGGTTATTTTCCTGAATCAGAGGCCGGCAGTGTAACACGCAGTGTCTATAGTCAATCCCAGGTGCGCAATGCACGCTTATGGAGCGCAGTGACGGGCACATGAGCACCATTGCTGTGCATTGGCTCCATGATGGACCCTGCAAGGTTGTGCAAAAACAGCCCAAGGGCCTGTATTCAATGAATATTCGCGAGATGGCAAGCTTTCTGCTTAGTGGCTTATGACCCATGCACTGATGCAGTCGCTGTGACGAATGCAGTGCGGCAGGCGGAGCGGGGAAGTGTTTCGTCAGAAGCGGTTTTCTGGAGTTGGTCTGGCCTGATCAGGCGGCCGACACGTTACAAAGCCAGACACTGCGCTTAGACTTGAGTCGGGTTTGTTTTCCTGGGGCAAGTCCACCAAATTCGGGAGAAAGTTTTCATGAAGCTAGTCACTGCCATCATCAAGCCGTTCAAACTGGATGACGTGCGCGAGTCGTTGTCTGAAATCGGCGTGCAGGGCATCACCGTCACTGAAGTCAAAGGCTTCGGGCGTCAGAAGGGTCACACTGAGCTTTATCGCGGTGCTGAATACGTCGTCGACTTCCTTCCTAAAGTGAAGATCGATGTCGCCATCGATGACAAGGATCTGGATCGTGTCATCGAAGCCATAACCAAGGCCGCCAACACTGGCAAGATCGGTGACGGCAAGATTTTCGTGGTCAATCTGGAACAGGCCATTCGCATCCGTACCGGCGAGACCGATACAGACGCTATTTAAGCCGCCAAACCCAACGCCCCAGGAGAAAACAATATGACTCTGCGTCAATTCGCAGGGCTCGGTGCCCTGTTGTCCCTCGCATTACCTGGTCTTGCCCTGGCGGCTGACCCAGTGGCCGAGCCGGTGCTGAACTCTGGCGACACTGCATGGATGCTGACCTCGACCGCGCTGGTCCTGTTCATGACCATCCCCGGTCTCGCGCTGTTCTACGGCGGCATGGTTCGCTCCAAGAACATTCTGTCGGTGATGATGCAGTGTTTCGCCATCACCGGTCTGATCAGCATCCTGTGGGTCGTTTACGGCTACAGCATCGCGTTTGACACAACCGGCATGGAAGCAGGCGTCGTCAACTTCAATTCCTTCTTTGGCGGTATGGGTAAAGCGTTCCTGGCAGGCATCACGCCGGCAAGCATTACCGGTCCTGCTGCATTGTTCCCTGAAGCGGTGTTCGTCACCTTTCAGATGACCTTCGCGATCATCACCCCTGCCCTGATTGTCGGCGCTTTCGCAGAACGCATGAAGTTCTCCGCGATGCTGGTGTTCATGGGTATCTGGTTCACTCTGGTCTACGCGCCAATTGCCCACATGGTCTGGGGCGGCGTCGGTGGCTTGCTGTGGGACTGGGGCGTCCTGGACTTCGCTGGCGGTACCGTCGTACATATCAACGCCGGTGTAGCCGGTCTGGTAGCGTGCCTGGTACTGGGCAAGCGCAAAGGCTTCCCGACCACGCCGATGGCGCCGCACAACCTGGGTTATACCCTGATCGGCGCAGCGATGCTCTGGGTCGGCTGGTTCGGTTTCAACGCCGGCTCCGCCGCTGCGGCCAACGGCACTGCCGGTATGGCCATGCTGGTCACTCAAATCGCTACCGCGGCCGCCGCACTGGGCTGGATGTTCGCAGAGTGGCTGACCCACGGTAAGCCAAGTGCTCTGGGTATCGCTTCGGGTGTGGTTGCCGGCCTGGTTGCCGTTACCCCTGCGGCCGGTACCGTCGGCCCGATGGGCGCGCTGATCATCGGTCTGGCAGCAGGCGTGATCTGCTTCTTCTGCGCGACCAGCCTCAAGCGCAAGCTGGGCTACGATGACTCCCTGGATGCGTTCGGCGTTCACGGCATCGGCGGTATCGTCGGCGCGATCCTGACCGGTGTGTTCGCAGCACCTGCACTGGGCGGCTTCGGCACCGTAACTGACATCGGTGCTCAGGTCTGGATTCAGTTCAAGGGCGTCGCGTTCACCGTGGTCTACACCGCAATCGTGACCTTCATCATCCTCAAGGTGCTGGATGCGGTCATGGGCCTGCGTGTCACCGACGAGGAAGAGTCTGTCGGTCTGGACCTCGCTCAACACAACGAGCGCGGCTACAACTTGTAAGCTTCGGCCTACGCAAAAAAGAATGCCCGGTCTCCGGGCATTTTTTTGTCTGACGTTTGTGGATATACCGCCGTTTTTTGCTGTCATTGATCTTGCCCGTGTCAATGATTTCGGCACCGTGACGCAGCGCAGGTAACGAGGTGGCGACAGTCTTCGTCAACTTGCAGGGAAGCCGGTTTATTGCGCGCTTTGCTTTTTTCTCAGTCGAGTTAGAATGCGCGCCGAAGGTGCGGAGAACGGTATGTGGCATCAATCCAGGATTGCCTTGCGGGCTAGGCCACGCGGGTTCCATCTGGTGACTGACGAGATAGTCGCGGGGTTGCCCCCGTTGCGCGGTTGTCGTGTCGGGCTACTGCATGTATGGCTGCAACATACCTCGGCTTCGTTGACCATCAACGAAAATGCCGATCCGGCGGTACGTCGCGACTTTGAGCGTTTTTTCAACCATCTGGTGCCCCAGGGCGTGGATGGCTACGAACATGACGACGAAGGCCCTGATGACTTGCCAGCGCATTTCAAGGCCAGTCTGCTGGGCTGCCAGTTGCTGTTGCCGGTTACGGCAGGGCGACTGGCGCTGGGCACCTGGCAAGGTATTTACCTGGGCGAACATCGAGACGCTGGTGGGTCTCGTAACGTCTTGGCCACCCTTCAGGGTGAGTGGACATAACCGCTGAGATCAGCGGTTGTTGAATTTTTCCGGTTGCCTTAGCAATTTTGGGCGGTTGGGCTATAACTAATCAGCTTTCGCAAGTCATGAGGTAGAACATGAGCGACGACGACGATACTAACGACGACCTGGTAGACGACCTGGAAGGCGAAGAAGACGGTGAGGAGCTTGCAGCTGCTCCCGGAGACGACCCGGTCGAAGTAGACGATGACGTTCCGGCACCTGCCGCGAAAGGCAAGGCAAAGGCTGCAGTCTCGGTCGATGAACTGCCTAGCGTGGAAGCCAAGAACAAGGAGCGTGATGCTCTGGCACGTGCCATGGAAGAATTCCTGGCGCGTGGCGGCAAGGTGCAGGAAGTGGAGGCCAACGTGGTCGCCGATCCGCCCAAGAAGCCTGACAACAAATACGGTAGCCGCCCTATCTGAGGCTGCATGACTGTATGAGAAAAGCCCGCCGTCGCTGCGGGCTTTTCTATGCGCGCCTGTCAGTGAGCTTTCAGGCCCAGCGCGCCAGCACCTCTGGCAGTTGCGACAGGTTGTGGATCTCGGCATCCGGCAGTCGATCCGCATCCCAGGCCTTGCCTTGCGGGTTGTACCAGATGGCGCGCATGCCAGCCTGCTGGGCACCTGCGATGTCGTCCCTGGGGTGGTCACCGACATGCACCGCCGAGCCGGCATCGACCCTTGCGCGGCGCAGCGCCTCCACGAACGGTGCCGGATCCGGCTTGCCGATACCCAGGTCCTCGGCGCACAGCGCGAAGGCAAAGTAGTCCGCCAGCCCCAAACGACGCACATCGGCATTGCCATTGGTAATCACGCCGAGCATGAAGTCCTTGGCGAGAATTTCCAGCATCGGTTGCACCTCAGGGAAAATCTGTACCTGATGGCGTCCCTGCAGGAAGACTTCAAAGCCCCGGTCGGCCAGGTCCTGCGCCTCGTCCGGGTCGTAGCCGGCATCTTCGAGCGCATGGAACAGTACGCGGCGTCGCAAGGCGCTGATGCGGTGTTTGAAGGACGGGTCTTCGGCCACCAGACGCGAGCGGATTTCCCACAGGTGCTCGACAGGAACCGCCCCCAGCCTGGGCGCGTGTTCGCCCAGCCAGTCACGCAGTGTGACCTCGGCACCGGCAATGGCAGGGGCTGTGTCCCAGAGCGTGTCGTCAAGATCAAACGTCACCAGCTTAATCATCTGCAGCTCCTTTACGTTTGGCTCGGGGATGGGCGCTGTCATAAACAGTAGCCAAATGCTGGAAGTCCAGGTGCGTGTATATCTGCGTGGTCTTGATATCCGCATGACCCAGCAGCTCCTGCACGGCGCGCAAGTCCTGTGACGATTCAAGCAGATGGCTGGCGAAGGAATGCCGCAGCATGTGCGGATGCAGATTCTGCCCCAGTTCCCGCTCACCGGCCGCCTTGAGTCGCACCTGAATCGCACGCGGGCCAAGGCGCTTGCCTTGCTGGCTGACAAATACCGCGTCGTCCTGCGGATTGGTCAGCGCGCGTAACGGCAGCCAGACTTCCAGTGCCTGACGCGCCTTGCTGCCCACCGGCAATACGCGGGTCTTGCTGCCCTTGCCCAGCACCTGCACCAGCCCGTCGCGCAGGTCCAGCTGGTCCAGATTCAGGCCGGTCAGCTCGGACAGGCGCAGTCCTGACGAGTACAGCAGTTCCAGGATGGCTTGGTCACGGTGCGCCAGAAAATCATCTTCAACGCCGCCGTCCAGCAATTGCGCGGTGCGGTCGGTGTCCAGGGTCTTGGGCAGGCGCCGCTCACCCTTGGGCGGTGACAGTCCGTTTGCCGGGTCGTGCTGGCAGATACCTTCGCGATTGAGGTACTTGTAGAAGCCGCGCACCGCTGACAGCATCCGCGCCAGACTGCGTGAAGACTGGCCCTGCTGATGCTGGCGGGCAGTGAAGCTGCGCAGGTGCTGAATATCCAGGTCACTCCAGCTCGACAACTGTGCCTTCTGGCAATACGCCAGAACCTTGCCGAGGTCGCGTCGGTAGGCTTCCAGCGTATGGGGCGACACCTGGCGCTCACTGCGCAGGTGCACGCAGTAGGCGTCCAGATGCTGTTCCATGGCTAGCGAACCGAGCGTAATGAGTGGGCGAAGCGCGGCAGCAGGCGGCTCAGCACGTCGGCAATATAACTGAGAAACAGGGTGCCAACCGAGCTTTTGTAATGCTGCGGATCACGGCTGCCGATGGCCAGCACGCCATGCAGGCCCAGATGATTGAGGCTGGCGATGGCAGTCGAACCGACTTCCTTGCCTTGTTCTGCACCAAACAGAAACGCCAGTTCATGCTCACGCAGGGCGCCGCAGATGATCTTCTCGCCAATCAGGCCGCCGATGGCTTTCTGTGCTTCGGCACCGCTGACCCAGCGACCCACCGGCATCGGGCTGTCGCTGAACAGGATCAGACTGACGAAGGGCACCTGAAAGTCCTGACGCAGGCTGTCTTCGACGGCGATGACCAGCTCTTCCAGGCTGGTCGCATCCATCAGCGCGAGGTTCAGGCGTCGGGTCTTTTCGAACAGGCGGTCGTTGTCCCGTGCGACGTCCATCAATTGCGACAGGCGATGGCGCATTTCGATATTGCGCTCGCGCAGCAGCTTGAGCTGACGCTCGACCAGCGAAACGGTGTCACCACGCTGATGCGGGATACGCATCGACACCAGCAGCTCGTCGTGCTCGGCGAAGAAGTCCGGGTGCTCGAGCAGGAAGGCGATGACCGCCTCTGCTTCAAGGTCTGGCGCTGCGCTATCGACAGGCGATTCGCAGGGGGTGCCTGTTGAAGCGGGAGGTTTATCGGTCATGGTACTTACTCACTCAAAGACGAACTTGGCCTTCATAAACCCTGACTGCGGGGCCGGTCATCATGACAGAATGTCCCGGCCCAGCCCATTCGATGGACAAGCGACCGCCGGGCAGGTCGATCAGCAACGGCGAATCCATCCAGCCCTGACTGATGGCAGCCACAGCCGCCGCACAGGCACCGGTACCGCACGCCTGGGTTTCCCCGGCACCGCGTTCCCAGACACGCAACTGCGCACGCTGGCGGTCCACAACGTGGAGAAAGCCGACGTTGACCCGGGCCGGAAAGCGCGGGTGATGCTCGATCTTCCGCCCCAGTGCATGCACCGGTGCGTTATTGATGTCATCGACCCGCAGCACGGCATGCGGATTGCCCATGGACACAGCGGCCATTTCGATATTCTGCCCGTCGACGTCAACGGTGTAACAGGTGGCCTGTTCCGCTGCTTCGAAGGGTATCTCTTCGGGTACAAACCTTGGCGGCCCCATATCGACGCTGATCTGCCCGTCGCTGCGGATATCCAGTTCGATGATGCCGCTCTTGGTCTCGACGCGTATCTGCTTCTTGGCGGTCAGGCGCTTGTCGAGCACGAAACGGGCAAAGCAGCGTGCGCCGTTGCCGCATTGTTCGACTTCGGATCCGTCGGAATTGAAGATTCGATAGCGAAAGTCCACATCCGGGTTGTTCGGCGCCTCGACCAGCAAAAGCTGATCGAAACCGATACCGGTGTGGCGGTCGCCCCATTGTTTGGCGTGCTTGGGCAAGATATGCGCGTGCTGACTGACAAGGTCCAGGACCATGAAGTCGTTACCCAGCCCGTGCATCTTGGTAAAACGCAGCAGCATGGGGATTACTCCGGCAGCAGGCTTTCGCCAGCGAACAGCTCGGCCACGGTTTCGCGACGACGCACTTCAAAAGCCTGGGAACCGTCGACCAGTACCTCGGCGGCACGGCCACGGGTGTTGTAGTTCGAGCTCATGACGAAACCATAGGCACCGGCTGAATGGACGGCCAGCAGATCGCCCTCGGCCAGCGCCAGTTCGCGACCCTTGGCGAGGAAATCGCCGGTCTCGCAGATCGGCCCGACGATATCGTAAGCACGAGGTTCGCTGTCACGCGGACGCACCGCGGTGACCTCCATCCAGGCCTGATAAAGCGCAGGCCGGATCAGATCGTTCATCGCCGCATCGACGATGGCGAAATCCTTGTGCTCGGTGTGCTTGAGGTATTCGACACGGGTCAGCAGCGTGCCCGCGTTGGCGACGATGAAGCGTCCCGGTTCGAACAGCAGCCCCAGGTCGCGACCGGCCAGGCGCTCGCGCACGGCCTTGATGTAGTCGGCCGCCAGCGGAGGCTCTTCGTCGCGATAACGCACGCCAAGACCGCCACCCAGGTCGATGTGGTGCAGGTGAATGCCGCAGTCGCCCAGACGATCGACCAGGTCCAGCAGGCGATCCAGCGCATCGATGAACGGTTCGAGCGTGGTCAGTTGCGAGCCGATATGGCAGTCGACCCCGATCACTTCCAGGTTCGGCAACTGCGAGGCGCGAATGTATACGTCTTCCGCTGCGGCAATGGCGATGCCGAACTTGTTTTCCTTGAGGCCCGTGGAGATGTAGGGGTGAGTGCCTGCATCCACGTCCGGATTGACCCGCAGCGATATCGGCGCACGAACATTGAGTTCGGCAGCGACTTCCTGCAGGCGCTCCAGCTCGTCGGTGGATTCTACGTTGAAGCAGTGCACGCCGACTTCAAGGGCGCGACGCATGTCTTCGCGGGTCTTGCCGACACCGGAAAAGACGATTCTTTCGGCTTTGCCGCCCGCTGCCAGCACACGCTCCAGCTCGCCACGCGAAACGATGTCGAAACCGGCGCCAAGGCGCGCCAGGACATTGAGTACACCCAGGTTGGAGTTGGCTTTTACGGCGAAGCAGACCATGTGCGGCATGCCGCTCAGCGCATCGGCGTAGGCACGGTATTGCGCTTCGATATGAGCGCGCGAGTAGACATAGGTCGGCGTACCGAAGCGCTCGGCAATGGCAGACAATGCTACCCCTTCCGCGAACAGCTCACCGTCGCGGTAGTTGAAGGCGTCCATTGGAGTCCCTTAAAGGTGCTTGTGCGATTGCGATTTGGCTTGTTCTTCCGGAGTTTTGGTGTCATCCGGCAGATACAGCGGGCCTTTCTGGCCACAAGCTGTAACAAGACAAGCGACCGCGACAAGCGCAGCAAGCGAAGAGATCAGGCGCTTCATGGCGAAATCCTTTGTAAAAGCATTAATTGCGCCCGAGTATACCGACCACCCGGCACCTTGCCTATGCGAGCGGCGTCCCGTCTGGCGGGCCTTTGGCGCGAAAGCCGCAGCAGAGCTATGGTTGATCGGGATTAAAGTGCTCGTGCATCGCCAATGTTGGGTAAGCTTTGCATTTGCCTGCCTGCGTCCGTATCTTGCCCGTCTGCGCCATCAGCAGGCAATTATCGAGGTTTCCGTAATGAGTTTGACCGAAGCGCGCTTTCACGATCTGGTCGATGCGACTCAGCAGAATATCGAAGACGTATTCGACGAGAGTGGTCTGGATGTGGACCTGGAAAACTCGGCCGGTGTACTGACCGTCAAGTTTGAAGGCGGCACGCAGCTTATCTTCAGCCGTCAGGAGCCCCTGCGCCAGCTGTGGCTGGCCGCCAAATCAGGTGGTTTTCACTTCGACTACGACGAAGAGAATCAGTGCTGGGCCTGCGATTCCAGTGATGAGCTGCTGAGCGAGATGCTGGAGCGCTTTACCGTCGAGCAGGCTGGTGTTGAACTGGATTTCGACGAGATCTGATCGTGAGCCAGTCCCCCGTTCGACCGCCCAAGCCGCTTTTCAGCAACGTCAGCCCGGCAGTAGCCTCTCCGTGTATCAGCCTGTGTCGGCTCGATGAGCAGAAGGTTTGCCTGGGGTGCTTCCGCCATGTCGAAGACATCCGCGAATGGCGCTCGGCCGATGACGACCGGCGCCGCCAGATTCGCCATGAGGCCGATCAGCGTCGAGCCCGCGCCGAGGTTGACCAGGCCGCTGGCTGAAACCGCGTCGGGTTGTGTATTTATTGCGCTGTGTTAGTGTCAGACCTTGCCTCTGCAGACAAGAGGCTCGTCAAACCCCGCCTATTGGTGGGGTTTTGTTTTATTCATGGAGAATAAAGGAGTCTGCCCAGACCATGACCACAGCACCTTCGATCATCCTTACCCGACTCGACGTACAGCGTCTTGAGAGTTTTATCGCCAGCCAGGACGAAGACGCGCCGGGTATCCAGGCGTTGCAAGCCGAACTGGACCGCGCCGACCAGGTGGTTGGCCACGACGAAGTGCCTGCGGGCGTTGTGACCATGAATTCGCGTGTGCATTGCCGCGAAGAAGTCAGTGGCAAGGACTACCACCTCAAACTGGTTTATCCACAGGATGCGGGCGCGGACGGCACCGTCTCGGTCCTGGCGCCAATGGGTTCGGCGCTGCTGGGTCTGCAAATCGGCCAACACATCGACTGGCCTGCACCGGGCGGCAAGACCCTGAAACTGACCTTGCTGGCGGTTGAATATCAGCCGGAAGCGGCGGGCGAGTACGAGTAATCAAAGGCGCTGCATCCGTAGAACGCCTCCGGATTCAGGAGCGGACGCAGAGCGTCCAGAACTGCATTCCCACGCGGAGCGTGAGGAACGAGAGGCGCCCCGCAGAATACCTGTCGTGCCAATGCTCCGCGTTGGCATGCAGTGCGTGACGCTCCGGCGTCACAGCTCCGGAAGTGGACCCAGAGCGTCCAGAACTGCATTCCCACGCTGGAGCGTGCGGAACGGGCGCTTCGCAGAAAACCTATCGTGCCAATGCTGTACGTCAGGCCTGACCCATCGCCTCGTTCAGCAGTTTTTCCAGCTCGGCCTTGTGGCGCAGGAAGAGGATGCTTTGCCCGTGCTTGCCGTCCAGCAGCCCGGACAGGTCCAGGTCGGTGATGTAACAGCGATAGCGCTGGAGCTCCAGGCGTTTGCCGAGGATTTGTTGCGCGACGGCGGCGTACAGTCGATCGCCGTATTCCAGTTCGGAAAACTCGTTGTTGTCGCAGTACAGGGTGGCGTTCAGTTGCCCTGGCGAGGTTTCTTCGATGATTGCCTGCACGTCGTAGAACGCCTTGTCCGCCGCGGTCGGCGCCGGTCGATGCTCGACACGTCGGGCAGGCCCCGCGCCGGAGGGCAGCATCTGATAGTAGAGGGCTTCCAGCGTCACCGGCGCGGACGGATCATCCAGTGGCAATGAAGCGCCCCGGCGATAAACCAGCGCGTGAAGAAAGCGCTGCAGCGGCACCAGCAGGCTCTGTTCATCGTGATACGGCAGACGCTGGTGCCAGAGCGAATTGTGTTCGTCGAGCACGTACAGATCAGCATCCGGCTCGTTGACCCGATAGAACACCTGAATGCACTCAGGCTGGCCAAGCGGCAGGATCAGGGCCAGATCGTGGTCATCGAGTGCCTGCGGGTCCAGGTGCAGCGGGCTGTATGACGACAGCTGTTCACCCAGGTACTTGAACAGCCCGGGCAGGCTGTTGATCACCACATGACCGATCTGACCCGGCTTCATCTCCAGCACGTGATACTGCTGCTGCACCTGAATCAGGTAACGGTGATTGAGCCGCCTCTCCAGTAACAACCGCGCCGTGCCGATCAGCTCTTCGACACGCTGGGCAATAGCGGGTGCGCGGTTATGGCAGAAGCAACGCACGTGAATCTGCGGCTGTTTACCGCTCTGCGGCAGGCTGCCGAGCAGCTCGCTCATGCAGTCGAGCAGAGCGTGCGGGCCGTCGTAACGGCTGACCAGGGTTTCGTTCCAGGTATTGAGGGTGATCTGGTCCAGCGTCAGCACCAGATTTTCCCGGACACCCGCGTAACTGAGCGAGTCGGTGCGCTCGGTGGTCATCAGAATATTGAGGTCGCGGTGATGCCTGAGCGGATCGACGCCGACATTGATCAACAGCAGTATTTCACTGGGCGTGCAGGGCATCAGCAACGCCTCATCGCTGACCTCGGGCAGTGGCAGTTGAATGCTCTGCTGCAAGGCGCCCATCAGGTTGAACAGCTCGAACTCGCTCAGGTCACTGGTGCCCGGGTGCAATGCCACGCGGGTGGTGCTGTCGATCACGGTATTGCGGTGGCACCAGGTCAGCAGCTCAAGCAATTCCCGGCTGCGTTTGAGTGGCGAGTAATTCGGCCACTCGTGAATGCCCAGATTGCCGTTATACAAGGCCCACTGGTGCTTGCCTGGCTCGCGCTTGTCGGGCGAATGCACCAGCGTCAGCGTATCTTCGGCAAGGTCAGGGGCGATGCCCGGGTTGATGAACTCGACCTTGCCCGCCTTGCGTTCAAAAGCTGCATACAGACGCCGCCCCAGAATGGTCAGGTCGCGGGCATTGAGCGCATCGGCAGTGCTTTGCGTTTTGGCGAATCGGCTCTGAAAGCGATAGCTGTAATTAAGCTCGTTGACCAGTGCGCGGCGTTCGCCGGCCACCTGGCGGACTTTCCACTGGCTGCGGCTGTCGAGCAGCGCCAGTTGTCGCTCGTCCCAACCCCATTCCGTTGCCAGGCGTTCCAGCAACTGGCGCTGCCAGCCTACGTTGCGCAAACGCGTCGACCCGGTGAGCTTCTTGTTGACCTTCAGGTACAGGCTGCGCCGCACCAGCTCCAGGCGCTCCGGCTCGTTGCGTGCCTGCAGATGCTCCTCGATGCGCCGGTATACGACCACGTAAGGGTCCAGTTCATCCAGGTCCAGCTGGTTAGCGAACACCGCTTGCTTGAAACGCAGGCTCAGGCACTGAACGCGAGGATGCTCGCTGGAATAGACCTCGATCAACAACAGCTTGAGCACAGACTTGTAGGGCGACTCGATGCCTTTGAACAACTGCCACAATCCGGCACCGATGAACTCGCCCGGGGGAATGTGCGACATCGGGCCGAGATCGAGCACCTCGCTGGCGCGGATGAAGCGTTTGCTCAGCAGGGTGTGGGTGTAATCCTCGTAATTCTGCTCTTCATAGACCGGCACCAGCCACCACATCGGGGTGCGCCCGGCGAGCCAGATCGCGGTGCGGTAAAACTCGTCAAGCAACAGGTAATGCTGGGTCGTCCCGCAGTCGTCCGAGCTGAGCTGCGAATCGCGCTCGCCGCTCTTGAAACGCTGTGGGTCGATCAGAAAGAAATGCGCCTCTGCGCCCATCGTCGCAGCCCAGGCCTCGAGTGCCTGGCACTTCTTGCGCAGTTCGGCGATGGCCTCCGGCTCCAGCTCACTGTCGTGGCAGACCCAGACATCCATATCGCTTTGTTCGGCCTGGGCCAGCGTGCCGAGGCTGCCCATCAGAAACAGGCCATGAATCGGCTGGGGCGGGTTGCCGTGCCGGGTCTTGTAGGAAAAAGAGCGCGTCAGCCGCTGTGCCTCGGCCAGGGCCAGCGTGTCCGGCTCGTAGTGCGAGACACCGGCAGGCGTGCTGCCGGAAACATAACCGGGCAACAGCGGATGGTTGACGTGAAAGAACAGCGGCAGCAGGGTCAGAACGCTTTGCTGGCGGGTCGACATGCCTTCCAGCGCACGCGCGTACCGCCCGTCGTTGAGCGACAGGAAACGGTTACGCAGCTGGCTGAGAACCTTGCGGTCGATGCCCTCATCCAGGTCGGGGCGAATTTCAGGATTACGCGTCATCGCAACTCAAGGCATCTGGCCTGGGCAGGCGTGGAATTACCTAGAAAGATGGCGGAGAAGGTGTGCAGCCGAGAGAAGCGGATTCGGTCGGATGGTTATTCTGGCGCCAACGTCCTGTATCGACTGGCGCTCGGATAAGTGAAGGGCCTGCCACGCTTTTTTGTGCGCAGGCCCTGCGACATTCAGGCGGCTTGCCTGGAGACGTTGAGGATGGTCAGCAATGATTGGGCATGTTGCGCGGCCTCGAGCCCGAGGCTGGTCAGATAACCGCCATCGACCTGGGTCGTCAGCCCTTTGTCGAAGAGTCTTTGTGCTGCCGCGACGGCCGTGGGCGCCGCAACATGATGGACTTTGAGGCCTTCCTGGGTGTTTCCCAGATTGAACAGTGCAAGGATTTCCAGTTCGGCAACCAACTCAGGGGTATACGACATAGGTACTCCAGACTTTTTTGTAGTAGTACGACCTCGCCGGCTGGCGGGTGTGCTCTGGAATCGACGTGTCCGATCTGCGCTCGTCGGTTCTGGGTGACCGTTAAAGCCGGTTTGGCGTGTGGCCCCGGAGGATCAAGCGGCAGCGGGGCATTTGCAGTGTAGTCAGCGTCTGAAGTGTTTGCAGCATATATCTTGCTGTCACGCTCTGACCGCAGGGTTACTTTTCCGGTGGCAGGTCAGGCAGGGCGCGCAGTGCTGCTTCATACCATTGCGTGTCGAACGGGCGGTCCTGCTCCAGCAAAGCATCGATCTCGATGGCCAGCACATGGGCCATCATTTCAAGAATATCTTCACGCTCATAGTTCACCAGGGTCAGCATGTTGAAGACCGCTCTGGCTGCTGGCGGATTACCGGCTTCGATCTGGTTCTCGATGGCTTCGATCAGGGTCGAGGCAGCAAAGTCTTCTTCGTCATTATCGATGTCGTCGGTCATGGTCACTCCTCAGGTAAGGCAGGCAGTTTAACCGGAATCCTCAGCCCGGCCAGTCCCGCAAGCCCGAATGATCATGTGTAGGACGTTTCTCGAAACGGCCGGAAAATGATCCAGGTCACTGAAAGACAGAGTCAGCCCGGTAGCGTGCAGCCCGTCAATTACCAGGATGGAGGCTAAGGAGGCCGACGATGCTGACGCTTTATGGATTCGCCGCAAGCAACTACTTCAATATGGTCAAGCTGGCGCTGCTGGAGAAGCGACTGCCCTTTCAGGTGGTGCCGCTGTTTGGCTGTCAGAGCCCTGAGGTGCTGGCTGTCAGCGCCCGCGGCAAGGTGCCCGTCCTCGGAACGGCGGAGGGCTTCATCAGTGAGACCGACGTGATTCTGCGCTATATAGAGGAAACCTCCCCGGACCGGCCACTGCTGCCCGACAGCGCTTTCGAGCGCGCTCAGGTATGGACCATCGCCAAGGAAATCGAGTTGTACATCGAGCTGCCGGCACGCATGTGCTATGCGGAGGTGATTTTTGGTGGCAGACCGACGCCGCCCGACCTCAAGGCCAAGGCACGTCGCGATCTGATCAAGGGTTTCGCCGCCCTGACTCAGCGCGGTCTGTTTGCCCCCTATGTGGCGGGCGAGCATTTCACCGTTGCCGATATCTACTTTCTGTACAGCGTCGATCTGGCGCAACAGGTCGGCGAGCGACTGCTCGGGCTGGACCTGCTTGAGAACATGCCCGCTGCGCGAGCCCTGCAGGAGCATCTGGTCTTGAACCCGAACGTTCAGCAAGTAGCCGCTGACAGAGAGGCTGACTGGCCGGCGTTCATGGCTCGCGTGCAGCGGGCAGACCGCTGAGGCAGCTCGTTCCTCACGCCCGGGCGTGAGGAACGGATGGGCGTTACTCTGCGGCAGGCTGGCGCAGTGGCACAGGCTCTTTGCTGCGCCAGTGCGGAAGGGATTCCCAGTAGCGCTCGCCCTTTTCATCGTCGTACATGCCTTCCCAGCGCGAGATGACCAGCACTGCCAGCGCGTTGCCGATCACGTTCAAGGCGGTACGCGCCATGTCCATGATCCGGTCGACACCGGCGATGAAAGCCAGGCCTTCCAGTGGAATGCCGGCGCTGCCCAGTGTCGCCAGCAGCACGACGAAGGAAACCCCCGGTACACCCGCGATGCCTTTGGAGGTGACCATCAGGGTGAGTACCAGCATCAATTGCGCGCCAATCGACAGGTCGATGCCGTACAACTGAGCGATGAAGATTGCTGCGATGCTCTGATAGAGCGTCGAACCGTCAAGGTTGAACGAGTAGCCCGTAGGCACCACGAAGCTACAGATCGCCTTCGGTGCGCCATAGGCTTCCATCTTCTGGATCACGCGTGGCAGTACGGTTTCGGAGCTAGCGGTGGAGTAGGACAGAATCAGCTCGTCCTTGAAGATGCGCATCAGCCTGATGACCGAAAAACCGAATGCACGGGCGATCAGCCCAAGCACCACAAAGGCGAAGAAGGCGATGGCCACGTAAACCAGAATCACCAGCTTGGCGAGCGGCAGCAGAGAGGCGAAGCCGAAGTTCGCTACGGTCACCGCAATCAGGGCAAACACGCCGATCGGCGCATAGTTCATGATCATGTGAGTGACCTTGAACATGGTTTCCGAAACGCCCTGAAACAGTTTCACCAGCGGCTCACGGACCTCGGCCTGCAGACTGGAAAGCCCCAGACCGAACAGCACTGAAAAGAAGATGATCGGCAGCATCTCGCCACGCGCCATGGCAGCGAAGATGTTGGACGGGATCAGGTTGAGAATAGTCGCGATAAACGCGTGATCGTGCTGAACTTCGGCAGTCGTCTGCTGATACTTGGAGATATCGACTGTGCCCAGCGTACTCATGTCGATGCCAGTGCCCGGATGGAACACGTTGGCCAGGACCAGGCCCACCAGAATCGCGATAGTGGTCACGACTTCGAAATAGAGAATGGTCTTGAGACCGATACGCCCCAGCTTCTTGGCATCGCCCACGCCGGCGATGCCGACGATCAGAGAGGCGACAACGATAGGGATAACGATCATCTTGATAAGACGGATGAAGATATCGCCCGCTGGTTGCAGGATGTTAGTGATCCACCAGGCCTTTTCTGCGCTGAAATGATTGAGTAGCGCCCCCACAGCGATACCCAGTACCAGTCCGATCAGAATCTGCCAGGCCAGACTCAGCTTTGCCTTCTTCATATTATTACCCTTGTTCAAAGTGGCTTGGGCAAGTCCAAAACCCGCGAGCCGAACATGCTTTTTCACAGCAGTTTCGGGGCAGGAGCTCCCTTTGGAAATGTCCCGAGAAGGTCACCGCAGACGAGCATCCCGGCTCTGTAGCAGGCGAAAAAAGTCGCAACTATTCCCATGGCGCGCGTATACGTCTAATGCCGTAAACGACTACCTCATGCATGATCGGCATACAAATACGGGAAAAATGTGTTGATTTATGTAACACAGGAGGATGGCTATTCGGCGCGAAGCTGGCTATTACGTCGCCTTAGGCTGAACAGGGAGATACGGGATAGAAGACGGGATGCTGCGGCCCGGGATCGACTGCCAGACCTATTTACCTGATGTACGGTAGCTGAATGCCCAGGCCGGTCTGTCCGCAGACAGAACGCCAGCCTGAGCAATCTAAACGAGGGGCAGAACCGTCAGCCTTTTCCTTTGGTACGGGTCATGTGCGGGCCGCTGTTCTTCTCGAGGTACTCGATGATCATCCCGGCCACGTCCTTGCTGGTGGTCACTTCAATGCCTTCCAGACCAGGCGAGGAGTTGACCTCCATCACCAAAGGACCGTGATTGGAACGCAGGATATCCACACCCGCCACGCTCAGCCCCATGACCTTGGCTGCACGCAACGCAGTCATGCGCTCCTCTGGCGTGATCTTGATCAGACTGGCGCTGCCGCCGCGGTGCAGGTTGGAGCGGAACTCGCCCGGTTTGGCCTGGCGTTTCATCGAGGCGATAACCTTGTCACCGACCACGAAGCAGCGGATATCGGCGCCGCCCGCTTCCTTGATGTATTCCTGAACCATGATGTCCTGCTTGAGGCCCATGAAGGCTTCGATCACCGATTCGGCCGCCGTGGCCGTTTCGCACAGGACCACGCCGATCCCCTGAGTACCTTCGAGCACCTTGATGACCAGCGGCGCGCCATTGACCATCTGGATCAGGTCGGGAATATCGTCGGGCGAGTGAGCGAAACCGGTGACCGGCAAACCGATCCCCCGGCGTGACAGGAGTTGCAGCGAGCGCAGCTTGTCCCGCGAACGGGCAATGGCGACCGATTCATTGAGCGGAAACACGCCCATCATTTCAAACTGACGCAACACCGCACAGCCATAGAAAGTCACCGAAGCACCGATGCGCGGGATCACCGCATCGAAGCCCTCCAGAGGTTTGCCGCGATAGTGGATCTGCGGCTTGTGGCTGGCGATGTTCATATAGGCGCGCAGGGTGTCGATCACCACCATCTCATGGCCACGCTCAATGCCAGCTTCGACCAGACGACGGGTGGAATACAGACGCGGATTACGCGAAAGCACAGCGATCTTCATGCAACACCTGAGGAAGTAGAGGCCGGGAACACCGGCTTGTCTTGTACGTAAGTTATGCCCGGATTGACCACCAGCTGGCCGTCGATCAGAGCCTTGGAGCCGAGCAGCAGCCGATAACGCATCGACTTGCGGCAGGCCAGTGTGAATTCCACCGGCCAGATAAGATCACCCAGGGCCAGCGTGGTGCGAATGACATAGCGCACCTGCGCCTGACCGTTGGAACTTTTAATGGTTTTCATGGCGACCAGTTGCGCTTCGCAGCGACGATGCCGCAACTGAACCACAGTGCCCAGATGCGCGTTGAAGCGCACCCATTTCTGGCCATTGCGTTCAAAAGGTTCGATTTCCGTGGCGTGCAGACTTGACGTGCTCGCACCGGTATCGATTTTTGCCCGCAGGCCAGCCACCCCCAGATCGGGAAGCGCCACCCACTCGCGCAGGCCGATGACTGTCAGATGATCGAATGTCTTCAATGCGATTCCGTACTGTTCAAGACTTCTGCCAGGCCTCGGGTGCTACCTGAGCCAGGGCTTTGAATGCAGGTTTGGCGAACAAATAGCCTTGCATCAGGGAGATGCCGCAATCAGCCAGAAAATCCCGCTCTTCAATGTGTTCGATACCTTCGGCGATGAGCTTAATCCCCAAGTCCGTACACATTGTGACAACGCCACGAACAATCGCCTGACGTGCGCGATCACGATGAATGTCGCGAATCAGGTGCATGTCGAGTTTTATCAGATCGGGTTGGAAATCAGCCAGCAGCGTCAGGCCGGAATAGCCGGCACCGAAATCGTCGATGGCGGTCATGAAACCGAACTCCCGGTATTCGCGCAGGATGTTGCTCAAATGGCCGTTGTTGCAGACATGTTCGCTTTCGATGGTTTCGAAAATCAACCGCTCGATAGGAAAGTCATGCAGCTTGGCCGCTTCCAGCGTGCTGCGGATACATAGCTCGGGACGATACACGGCATTTGGCAAAAAGTTGATCGATAAACGTTCGGTCATGCCCAGTCTCGCAGCGCCGGCGATGGCTGTAGTCCGGCAGGTCTGATCAAAGCGGTAGCGGTTCTGGTCGGTGACCTGTTTCAGCACCGACATCGCGCCTTCACCATTCGGGCCCCGGACCAGCGCTTCATGGGCAAAGATCGACTGGTCATGCAGGTTGACGATGGGTTGATAGGCATAATCAAACGAAAAGCCCAGTTCCGGACTGCCGGTGCAGCCCTCACACCCCTTTTTGGGGGAGGTCAACGAAGTTGGAAAATCTGTCACATCGCACTCCATGTGAGGTCGGGGCCATAAAATGATGAATAGCGGATTTTGACAAGCAAGGATCGGTTACTTCATGTTCTTGATAGCTATAGATCAGCAACTGCAGGCCGTCATGTTTCCTGATCAGCCGGATAACGTTAAGACTGCCACACGCATGAGGAATTCAAATGGCACAAAAGATGGAAGAAGACGATAAGGTCCGCCTGGATAAATGGCTGTGGGCAGCGCGCTTTTTCAAAACTCGTGCGCTGGCCAAAGCGGCGATCGAAAGCGGCAAGGTGCACTGTCGCGGCGAGCGTTGCAAGCCCGGCAAGGAGCCTCGTATCGGTGACGAGTTTCAGATTCGCATGGGTTTCGACGACCGCACCGTAGTGGTCGAGGCTCTGTCCATCGTTCGGCGTGGCGCACCGGAGGCTCAGACGCTGTATCACGAGACACCCGAGAGCATCGCCAGGCGCGAGAATGCTGTCGCTCAGCGCAAGGCCGGCAACCTGGGTGTGACCACCGACGGAAAGCCGACCAAGAAGCAACGCCGGGAGCTTTTCGGCTTCCGCGCCAGCCAGAACAACGACTGAAACACAGCACCGGGCAGCTCCGGCTATCAGTCCGAAGTGCCATCCAGCTTGGAAGCGCACCGCATAGCTCCTAAAATGCGGTCAATCCGCATGGCCCACGGCGCTTTCGAGTGCCGGGCGGCGCTTCCTCAGCCGCGTGCCATCCATTGTCATTACTTCAGATACCTTCCCTACCTATGCATGATTTCCCGGACATCGATTTCACCCAGCGCTTCATCTTCGACGAAAACGACGTTCGCGGAGAACTGGTCGCCCTGGAGCGCAGCTACGCCGAAGTGCTCGCCAAGCATCCCTACCCGGAACCGGTCGCGCAGTTGCTTGGCGAACTGATGGCGGCTGCCGCGCTGCTCGTCGGCACCCTCAAATTCGACGGCCTGTTGATCCTCCAGGCGCGCTCCAGCGGCGCTGTACCGCTGCTGATGGTCGAGTGCTCCAGCGAGCGTGAACTGCGTGGCATCGCCCGTTATGACGAAGCGCTGGTTACAGCAGGCGCGGGTCTGCAGGACCTGATGCCCGATGGCTCGCTGGCATTGACCATCGACCCGAGCAAGGGCAAGCGCTATCAGGGCATCGTTGCCCTCGACGGCGTCGACCTGTCGGAAAGCCTCTCCAACTATTTCGTGATGTCCGAACAGCTCGGCACGCGTTTCTGGCTCAAGGCCGACGGCCATCGCGCCCGCGGTCTGTTGCTGCAACAGCTGCCCATCGCACAGATCACCGATCCGGAAGAGCGCGACGCCAGCTGGGAGCACGTCATCACCCTGGCCAATACCCTCACTGCCGAGGAAATGCTCGGGCTGGACAACCAGACCATCCTGCATCGCCTGTATCACGAAGACCCGGTTCGCCTGTTCGACGTGCAGCCCATCTGCTTTCGCTGCAGTTGCTCGCGTGAGCGCTCGGCCAATGCGCTGGCCAGCCTGGGGCTGGAGGACGCGCAGCAACTGGTTATCGAGCACAACGGCACTGTCGAGATCGACTGCCAGTTCTGCAACGAACGCTATCTGTTCGATGCCACTGACGTCGCGCAGCTGTTTGCTGGCGGCGGTGTCGATTCGCCATCTGCCACGCGCCATTAATCATCGCGTAAAGGGCCTCAGAATACGGTGTGGGCCCCTGTAATGCTGTTCTGACAGGAGGGTCCTACCATTTCCGGGCATTTCTGGCATAATCCGGCCCACTTTTACGCTGTAGTAGTGGTTGTTTTTTTACTACAAAACCGTTTGGAGCACTCGGCCACAGGCCGACGGGGAACCTCATGACGCAAACCAACAACGCTGTGTACACCGATCTGAGCACCGACGAACTGGTCAAGGAAGCCCTTGCCCGCAAAGAAGGCGTACTTTCCGATACTGGCGCACTGGTTGTGGAGACAGGCCATCGTACTGGCCGTTCGCCGGTCGATCGTTTCATCGTTGAAGAGCCGAGCACTCAGGACGCCATCGCCTGGGGCCCGATCAACCGCAAGTTCCCGGAGGAGAAATTCAACGCACTGTGGAACCGTGTCGGCGCGTACCTCGCCGAGCACGAGCGCTTCGTTTCCCATGTTCATGTAGGCTCCGATCCTGCGCACTACCTGCCAGTCAAGATGACCACCGAGACTGCGTGGCACAATCTGTTCGGCCGCTGCCTGTTCATCAACCCTGAACAGTACAACCCGGCTGGCAAGGACGAGTGGGAAATCCAGAACGCGCCATGGTTCGTCTGCGACCCTGATCGTGACGGCACCAACTCCGACGGCACCGTCATCATCAACTTCAAAGCCCGCAAGGTGCTGATCGCAGGCATGCGTTATGCCGGCGAAATGAAGAAAGCCATGTTCTCGGTGCAGAACTTCCTGCTCCCGGCGTCGGACGTTTTGCCGATGCACTGCGCGGCCAACATGGGCGAAGAGGGCGATGTCACCCTGTTCTTCGGTCTGTCCGGCACCGGCAAGACCACCCTGTCCGCCGACGAAAGCCGTTACCTGATCGGTGACGACGAGCACGGCTGGGGCGAAGGCGTGGTGTTCAACATCGAAGGCGGTTGCTATGCCAAGTGCATCGACCTGTCCGAGAAGAACGAGCCGGTCATCTGGAAAGCCATCCAGCACGGCGCCGTACTGGAAAACGTCGTACTCGACCCGGTCACCAAAAAAGCCGACTACGCCGACAGCAGCCTGACCCAGAACAGCCGCGCCGCCTACCCGCGCGAACTGATCGAAAAACGCGCGCCGAAAAACCTCGGTGGCGAGCCGAACGCCGTTATCTTCCTGACCTGCGACCTGACCGGCGTACTGCCGCCTGTGTCGATCCTCAGCGAAGAACAGGCCGCCTACCACTTCCTGTCGGGTTACACCGCACTGGTCGGATCGACTGAAATGGGTTCGGGTTCGGGCATCAAGTCCACCTTCTCCACCTGCTTCGGCGCACCGTTCTTCCCGCGTCCGGCCGGCGAATACGCAGAGCTGCTGATCAAGCGCATCCGCGGCTTCAAATCCAAGGTCTATCTGGTCAACACCGGCTGGACCGGCGGTGGCTACGGCGTCGGCAAGCGCTTCAACATCCCGACCACCCGTGGCGTGATCGCAGCGATCCAGAGCGGCGCACTGATCGGTGCCGAAACCGAGCACCTCGATACCATCAACCTCGACGTACCGAAGTCGGTACCCGGCGTCGATACCGGCCTGCTCAACCCACGCAACACCTGGGCTGACAAGGCTGCCTACGACGAAGCCGCCAAGGCCCTGGCTGGCCTGTTCGTGGAGAACTTCAAGAAGTTCGACGTGAGCGACGCCATCAAGGCTGCGGGTCCGAAGTTGTAATAGAAAATACCGTAAATAAAACCGCCCAATGAGGCGGTTTTATTTTATTTGAAAAAATTAGTTAAAAATTCTTTTGTAACGTGAACGACCCTTGATTGAGAAATAGCCATTAAAATCATAATAGCCATCGTCGACGTATAAATGGTAACTGCATAAGACTTCGAGCGATTATATGCCTTAACCGCATCTTTAAATGGACGCGTTGACAAATCCTTAAACTCAGAAAGTGGAATTAAAGAATTAACCTTCTTATTCCATAAAAATCTAGATCTTGTCAGGGATATTATGTAAGCGCGATTTGTACTTATCGTGATTGATAGACTCGCCGCCAGCCACAAAGCACTAAAAAATAATAAAAAGCTAGATTCGATTGACGCTTCCTTTACAGCAAGTATTTTTATACTTACAGTTCCAATGGCAATAGCTATATCCCTGAATAACGTCGACGTGAGAGCATGTGTTCGATCAATTATCTTCGAAGACTCTTCAGCAATAATTTTTCTTAAATCCGCAATAGCTTTTAGTGTCTCGGATGATTTGCTATGCAAATGAGCCTTATAATCATTTTTTGAATTTTCCAGCACCCTAGATGCCACTCGGTTAAAAAACTCAGGCCAAGTTTCAAAAGTTCTACGCCTCTCGCTGGCAATCCTGGAAGAAAAAAAATTATGGCGTATATCTACTTCTCGATCAACATCTAGTATCCAACTTGTACTTTCCACCACTTTTAAAGTATCAAACAAAATCTTGTCTGTTTTTTGATCGTATTCTATTTCTAGCTTTTGAGGACCAGAAAAAATCAAGTTCAAAGCTAGATTTTTTTTCCAAACCTCAGTGCAAAAAATTAAACTTGAGCATGGAATAGCTATTTCCTCCCAAACGCGAAAAGCTTCACTTAACACATCAGGCCTAGTACGAAGAGTCCAGAATTTTAGATGCTCAACTAATGCACCTCCTGTGGAGTCGCGAATAAAATTTCTAGGATCGAGAAGCGTATGACTTATGTCATCGGCACTTTCATCTTTACTCCATATTTTAAAATTGCAGCTTTGCGAGGAAAACTCTGAAAATCTAAAAAACAAATAAATAATATTGCTTCTTTGAACCGTGTCATTTTTTAGCGATCCTCGAAGACCACTAATTGTAAAGAAAACTGTAGAAGTACCCCTCGGCAGCTTTGATATCTTGAGGTTGGCAGTAGAGCCAACGAGTTGTCCGCCAGCGTCGGGCAGAGGGAATTTTTCACCTTCCTCGGTTCTGCATTCAAGCGTAAAAAACTTTTTATACGTGTTAGCAAAATCGTTTAATGTACAGATATCACTTGCAGATAGTGCTGGAAGCTTAAATATAACTTGCTCGTGGCTTTCAGTCGACGAGAAAGAACGCCCTGTTACTAAGTTAAAACTTTCCATTAAATTCATCATCTACAATATATTGCAGGGTTGAAACAATTATTTTCTTTGTACTGTCTGAATCATCAAATTTGATGTCACCGCTATCGATATGTTCTTGGGTGTATATAACCTTTACACCTTCATACGTTTCTCTTATCTTTTTTGTGGATTTAGGATAATGGTTCTCCGGTATCTTTATTATTGAGGCATTAATTTTCTGCTTTTTAAGCTCCTTTGCGAAGCTGGATAATATTTTTTCGTCTGAATGAAGCTCTCCAAACATGGCAGTTAATAGGTTTTCCGGATGCTCGGGGTTGAATACTTTTATCGAGGATATAGCTTCTTTAGCTGCTATTTTTAAGCTACTAAGTATTGCCAATGGAACTATACCCTTGTTAGACTTGGCAGTATTTGAAAGCGCAGTCAATAGCCGATCCGTCAATGTCTCATGTGTAAACTCTCTTGACACATCAAGAAATGCTTTAAACTTTTCCGTAATATCACCATTCTTCTCACTTCGATCAATACATATCAGCTTCCCGCCAGCCCCATCTATCTTTATAAGTGCAGATTTTTGTAATGCTTTTTGTCCTGCACAAAAGTGTTAAGAATTAAATCCAAGATTGGCTTTGTTTTTCCGTCTTCAGTTTGAAGAGTCTTATACGAAATAACTTTGATGTCATCATATTTTATAATTGCTGCATACCGCCCTGTATCGCTTTTTATCTGAAGCAACATTAGAACCCCAGGTATAAGACGCTTATCACTCTCGTAAAGCTTTTGAAAGCGCTCGGCAAGAATCTGCGAACAATCTACGAACGCATGAGGACTATTAAGCGCCTGTTGAATTTGAGCTTGCACACCAGATGCGGGATTGAAGTTATAACTCGTGCCTTGCGATGTCTCGATTAGTCTAGAAATAAAAAACTCAGAGTGCACGCTAGGGTCTTCAACTTCTGTAAGGATTTTGGGAGCTTTTAAATCAGGCCCAATTATGTGAAAAATCACTCGCTCTACAGTCGAGAGCTGACTGATATTAATTTCTTCGGTAGTACTCATTGTTTAACCTTCGTGGATATTTTTGAACAGCGCCTCGTTTGAAGCGATTCATTACGCTTCACAAGCGAGAGTTGGATCCAATAGTAATCCTAAAAGGCAGCTAATCGCCACTACACATTGATGTCGCTGTTTTCGTCAAAGACGGGCTCTTTTCATTGGCAATGATAGGCCTCTGAAAATGTCACAAATCCGAAAGACATATCCCTACCCACTGTGCGAAATTTCCTAGATTATCCAGCCTGCTTGCGCTTGTTTTCTCCTGGATCTAGCCTGCGTCTCGTCACTGCACATTCAGTGACCGGGCGTGAGAACCCGATCTTGAGTAGGCGCATCACTCTGCCAGCTAATGTCGATTTTTATTGGCGCATGCTTCATGGCGGCTGTGTGCAGGCAGACCCCGGTCTGGCCGAATGCCTACTGTTCGGTTTCTCACCCTGCACATAGCTGCCACCTTTTGTTGTGTGAGAACAGCGAAAGACGGCTTTCAGTACAGTAGGAGCAAAGCCATGGTCAAACTCACTCCAGATCCGCCCTCTAGTCTTGAAGAAACGCTGATACGCGTATCCGACTTAATGCGTTGCGCTTCGGCCACGGCACATGAGGCCAGTGATCAGCTCAATGGGCAGGGACGAGACCTCACGCTAACTGTCATCTATCTACTTGATATGGCTCAGACATTGCTCGAGCAGTCGATCGCGGGTATCGGAAGCTGCTCACTGCCTGGTTTGGAAGGGCAAGCTCGAAGGCAACTGTCGTAACAGTCAGGTCACCGGAGCCGTGTTGTAATTAAACATCTTTAAATCCGCACCTGCACGCGCCCCTCGAAAATGCTCAAGCAGATGCCTCGACTTGTCGGGGCGTTTGCTTGTCTGGAATACTGATTTTCATTGAGGACGATGACCAGGAGGTGTGTTGTGGGCGTAAACGGGATTCAGATACGGCGTTTCGTGCCGAGCGACGAGTCAGGTGTATCGGCGATGATCCTGCCGATCCAGCGTGAAGAGTTCGGTATTCCCATCACCGCCGAAGACCAGCCTGACCTGAAAGCGATTCCGGACTTTTACCAGACCGGCACAGGGGATTTCTGGGTCGCGGTACAAGACGACCAGGTCATCGGGAGCATCGGCCTCAGGGATATCGGCGCAGGGCAGGCAGCACTGCGCAAGATGTTTGTCGCCGCGCCGTTTCGCGGCCGGGAATTCTCCGTTGCAGCCAGACTGCTCGAGCGCCTGATCGAGGAATCAACTCGCAAGGGCGTTAGCGAAGTATTTCTGGGCACGACCAACAAGTTTCACGCTGCGCATCGCTTCTATGAAAAGCACGGCTTCAGAGAAATCACGAAGGAAGACCTGCCTGCGAGCTTTCCGTTGATCGCGGTGGACAGCAAGTTCTATGTGCTGGGTCTGAAAGAATAATGTAGCGGGCGAGAAGCATCACCAGTGTTTGGGTGCTTCTGCCGATTTCGTTGTATTCATCGACATAGCGTTTGCCCACCGTTCTATTTCAGACTCCCTGCTGAATAGAGTCCTCGGGCGAAGCCGCACGTCGTTCTACTTCACGTCACCGCATAAAACTTGCGCACATACGCAGTGCTGGTCCACTTGCAGGGCGCGCCTTGGGCGACGAATACGGTGTCGCCGGTGTTCACGGTCAGGCTCGGGCCGTTTTCCAGGCTCAGCTCGACGCTGCCTTCGATCAGGTTCATCAGTTCATGGATCTTGTGCGGCCGCGAGATGCGCTCGTAGGGTGTCGAGTCCCACACGCCGATACGCAGGGTGCTGGCGGTGTCTTCGAAGAGGTTGTTGCTGCGGCATTGCGGCAGCGCGCTAATCATAATCGCCGGATCTGGCGGTGAAGACGGCGTGAGCATGGCGAGGCGGTCGAGCGCGGTAATGCCCGGTTTGTCTGGCCCGCTGGCCTGGGTGGACGCGCAGAACGCCCAGAGGCTGTCCGGTTGCGCTTCGATACGAACTTCAGTGCCACGACCGATCACTGCACTTTCGCCGGTCTTGATCGTGATGCTTTCGGTACCGGAGGTCAGGGTAACGGACCCGCGATGCATCACCAGCATTTCGGTGTAGGGGTAAGCGGCCACTGACAGTGACGTGCCGAAGAGAACGAGGCCGGCCGCAATGCCCTGATCATCGATGAACGCTGTGTGGCGGTCATTATCGAACGAGTCATGCGCATCGATGGGGCCAGTGGTGAATTCGGTGTCTACCGGGCTGAGGTCAGCGCGGGCCAATAGCAGGACAGTGGGTTGGGGCATTGAGGCGGCTCCTGAAGTTGAAGCGTTGATGATCGTTCCCACGCTCCGCGTGGTAATGCATTTCGTGACGCTCTGCGTCACATGTTCGAGACCGGACGCGGAGCATTGGCACGATGATGTTGTTCCGGGCGATCAGCCGATCGCCTGGGTAATCAGCGCAAACTGGCGCACGCCCTGAGTGGCTTGCGGGACCGCGCCCATGCTCATGCAGGTCACGCTGTCGACGCGCTTGAGGCCGGCGTCCTCCAGCCAGTCGGCAAGCCCGCAATCGGTGGGGATGTCGATGCGTACGAAGGCATAAGGCACGCGGGCCAGCAGTTCTCCGATCATGTGCCTGGCCTGGTCAACGCTCTGGGCGACGACAGGGCCGATGCACAGACCACGGCCGAACGGGCGCAACAGGGCAAAGGCCTGCAACTGGCCGTCGCGCTCGATGCCGACGGCGTGCTCAAGGTTGTTCAGCACATCGCCCAGCGTCACCGAGCGGTCCATCCCTGAACCGGCGTTAGCCAGTTCCAGCACGCGAGGGTGGTCAGCCTCGCTCAGCCCACGGCAACGTTCCTGTGCCTTCAATTCGGTCGGGCCGGGCGGTTGCGCCTGCCCCTGACGCTGCTGGATCTCGCCAAAGCTGACAAACCCCATCTTCGCGTAGAGCGGCGCACCCGCCAGCGTGGCGTTGAGGATCGCCGTGCGGGGTGCAACGCTGCCGACAGCCAACTCCATCAACTTGCGGCCAATGCCCTTACCTTGATAGTCGTCGCTGACAATCACCAGGCCGATGGTAGAGAACTCGCCCTGATGGCAGGCAAACGCGCTGCCGATCAAACGCCCGTTGTGTAGCGCGACGAAGCCCTGAGCGACACGTTGCAGCATGGCCCAGTCTTCAAGCCGGTGCGGCCATTTCAGGGCGAGGGACAGTTCATGTGCGTTGCCGACATCGGCTGCAGTCATGGGGCGATATTCAAAGTCGAGGCGTTGCTGAGCGAGCATGACGTGTCTCCGTCCAGAAGGATGCACAGGCAATAAAAGGTTGCTGCAGATGCTCTGTATCCCACCTGTGGCGAGAGGAGACAAGAGCCTGGCGAGCATTCGGCAGATTCCACAAAGTGCCGTTCGCCAGACCACAGTTACTGCTTAAATCAGCCGGGCCTCCGGCAGCAAATGCTTAGGGTTTTTACCCCGCGTTCAGGCTCTTTATATAGCTGCCGGCATTTGTCACTTGCCAACCGCCGGCGCGGCGCAGTTTCTGCGGCGCAAACCCGCGTGTTTGAGCCCGAGCGCCCTGAAAAGGGTCACAAAAGCGCCGAAAACCGGGCCCTGCCCAAGGCTGGAGCGCCCCGCAAAGTCTGCTGAGCGCGCACCTCAAAACGGTGGTTTCTATCAAGCAACCATCACTTTTAACGCCATCTGCTGATTTCACGGTGTTGTAATGAGGTTGTGCTGCAGCGTGCATCACCGCCCGTGGACATCAGGCCGGAATGCTCGTCATGCCATGACCTCAACGAACTTTCAGGACCGCACACAATGAGCTTTCTTCGACCAAAATTCATTACGTTCGACTGCTACGGCACGTTGACCAATTTCCATATGGGCACCATGACGCGCGAGCTGTTTGCCGACCGCGTTCCGGCTGAACAGATGGATCAGTTCGTCAGGGATTTTTCGGCGTATCGTCTGGATCAGGTCATGGGTGACTGGATGCCGTACGACGAAATCCTCAAGGTTGCACTGGCGCGTACCTGCAAGCGCTGGAACGTTGAATACCGCGAAGAAGGCCAACTGTATTACGACGCCGTGCCGACTTGGGGCCCGCATGCCGATGTGCCCGCCGGTCTGGCGAAAATCGCCGACAAGATCCCGCTGGTGATTTACTCCAACGCCAGCGACAGCCAGATCATGTCCAACGTCGAAAAGCTCGGTGCACCGTTTCACAAGGTGTTCACCGCCGACCAGGCCAAGGTCTACAAGCCGCGTCTGGCAGCCTTCGAGTTCATGCTCGACAACCTGGGTTGCGGTCCGGAAGACATCTTGCATGTGTCCTCGAGCTTCCGATATGACCTGTTCTCGGCCCACGACATGAAAATCAAAAACAAGGCCTTTGTGGCTCGCGGTCATGAACAGCCCGCCAACAGCTTCTACGAATACCACCAGATCCCGGATATCGGCGGACTGGCCGGGCTGGTCGGCCTCTAGGCTGGGCAACCCGCGCAAAACCGGCATTTTTCAAGGTGCTCTTCGATGAGTGACAAGGGGAACGATATGCGCAGTGAGTCTTACTGGCTCGATACGGCTCCAGACTTTACCGGCGCGCAAGATGGCGCAGTGGAGGGGCAGGCTGACGTGGTGGTGGTCGGTGGCGGTTTCACCGGCCTTGCGGCGGCGCGTGCATTGGCCTTGAAAGGTGCCAGCGTGGTGGTTCTGGAAGCAGGCCGGGTGATCGGCGAAGCGTCGGGCCGCAATGGCGGACAGTGCAATACGGGCGTGGCCCAGGACTACGCGTCGTTGAGCGCAACCCTGGGTGCCGATCAGGCACGCGAGTATTACAAGGCTTACGAAAGCGCGGTGCAGAGCGTCGTGACCGTGATCGACGAAGAAAACATCGCCTGCAACATCAAGCGTAACGGCAAGCTCAAGCTGGCGGCCAAGCCAGGGCATTACGAAGGCCTGGCGCGCACCTGCGAGCTGATCCGCCGTGAAGTCGATGCTGACGTCGAGCTGCTGTCCGCTCAGGACGTGCGTGCCGAAATCGATTCGCACGAGTTTCACGGTGGCCTGCTGCAGCGCAACGGCATACAGATGCATGTCGGACGTTTCGGTCTGGGTCTCGCCGACGCGGCAGTGCGGCATGGCGCAAGGGTGTATCAGGCCGCGACGGTAAAGGACTGGAAAGCCAACCGTGGCGGCTTTGTGGTCAACACCTCGAAAGGCTCTATCCAGGCCGGCCAGCTGCTGTTGGCGACCGGTGCCTGCCAGCATGGCGGACTGGGCTGGTATCGCCGGCGCATAGTGCCGGTCGGCAGCTTCGTCATCGTCACTGAAGTGTTGCCGCAAGCGCTGATCGACCAACTGTTCCCCAACCAGCGCGCTTACGTGACCAGCCGTTTGATCGGCAACTATTTCCGCCTCACGCCGGACAACCGCCTGCTGTTCGGCGGGCGCGCGCGCTTCGCCATGTCCAACAGCAGCTCCGACGCCAAGAGTGGCAAGGTGCTGCAGGCGGCCATGGTGCAGATGTTTCCGCAACTGGCACAGGTCAAGGTCGACTACTGCTGGGGCGGCCTGGTGGACATGACCTCCGACCGTCTGCCGCGGGCAGGCGAACACAACGGGGTCTTCTACTCGATGGGTTACAGCGGCCACGGTGTACAGATGTCGGTGCACATGGGGCGGATGATGGCCGAAGTCATGGAAGGCAAAGCGCAGGCCAACCCCTGGAAGGACCTGAGCTGGCCAGCCATTCCCGGCCACTTCGGCAAGCCGTGGTTTCTGCCGCTGGTGGGTGCGTATTACCGCTACCAGGACAGTCGCCACTGAGTGTTTGTCTGACCGTCGTCGTGTGTGCTTGAAGGACGCTCCGGCCAACCGTGAGCAATTCGGAATTTTCCCTTTTCGACAGGTAGAACTGATATGGCTGATAACAAAACCGACTCCGCGTTGATCACAGGCCAAGACAGCCTGCGGGTTTTCGAAGGTCTCAATCGTGGCCTGTCGCGGCGCGATGCGTTGCGCATGCTGGGTGTTGCAGGTGTGGTTGCGGCAGGCTCCACCAGCCTGTTCGGCGCGGCCGGCAAGGTCTTTGCCGACGACGCGGATGCCCCTGTCAAAGGCAAGCCGGGCGGCCGTATCCGGGTCGCCGGCATGTCCAGTTCTACCGCCGATACGCTGGATCCGGCCAAGGGCGCAC
Organism: Pseudomonas sp. PvP027; assembly: GCF_017833005.1. NCBI lineage: Bacteria > Pseudomonadati > Pseudomonadota > Gammaproteobacteria > Pseudomonadales > Pseudomonadaceae > Pseudomonas > Pseudomonas sp. PvP027. The sequence continues at coordinate 3,138,400 of NZ_JAFIBK010000001.1, forward strand.
TGTCTACCGACTACGTGCGTCATTTCATGTTCTACAACGGCCTGACGCGTTTCGACAGCCATCTGGTGCCGCACATGGAGCTGGCCGAGAAGATCGAAAGCGACAACGCTACGGTCTGGACCGTGACCCTGCGCCAGGGCGTGACCTTCCACAACGGCAAGGCACTGACCGCTGGCGACGTGGTGTTCTCCCTGTCGCGCCACAAGGACCCGGCCACCGGCTCGAAAGTCCTGCCCCTGATGGCGCAGTTTTCCGAGATCAAGGCCACCGGCCCGCTGGAAGTGCAGATCACCCTCAGTTCGCCAAACGCCGAACTGCCGTCGATCCTCGCGGTTTCGCATCTGCTGATCGTGCCCGAAGGCACCACCGACTTCAGCAAAGGTATCGGCACCGGGCCGTTCACCGTCAAGGAATTCAACCCTGGCGTGCGCTCGGTCAGTGCGCGCAACCCCAACTACTGGAAGCCGGGCCTGCCTTACCTGGACGAAATCGAATTCATCGCCATCGCCGACGAGCCATCGCGGGTCAACGCGCTGCTGTCCGGCGATGTGCACATGATCAACGAGGTCAATCCACGCTCGACCACGCGCATTGCCGCCAGCGCCACGCACCGTGTAGTGGATGCGCCGTCCGGCAACTACACCGACCTGATCATTCGTCAGGACCAGATGCCCGGCAAGAGCCCGGACTTCACCGAGGCCATGAAGTACCTGCTGGACCGTGAACAGGTCAAATCGGCGGTGTTCCGCGGCTACGCTCGCGTGGGTAACGACCATCCGATCTCGCCGGGCTCGCGCTACTTCAACGCCGACCTGCCGCAGCGCGCCTACGATCCGGAAAAAGCCAAATTCCTGCTCAAGAAAGCCGGCATGGAAAAGATCACCATGGCCGTGGCGGCATCGCCTGCTGCCACCGGCTCGGTGGACATCGCCGTGTTGCTGCAACAGTCCGCCAAACAGGCCGGGCTGACGCTCAACGTCAACCGCCTGCCGAGCGATGGCTACTGGTCCAACCACTGGATGAAGCACCCGCTGAGCTTCGGCAACATCAACCCGCGCCCGAACGCCGACGTGATCTTCTCGCAGTTCTTCCAGTCCACAGCGCCATGGAACGAATCCGGCTGGAAAAACGATCAGTTCGACCAGTTGCTGTTGCTGGCCCGTGGCGAAACCGACGACGCCAAGCGCGGCAAAATGTATGGCGACATGCAGGCTCTGGTCAGCCAGAACTGCGGCATCGGCATCCCTGTGTTCATCAGCAACATCGACGGTGTGGACAAGCGTATCCAGGGCTACTCCAGCAACCCGCTGGGCGGCTTCATGGGCTACATGTTCAGCGAGCAGGTGTGGCTGGACGCGTAATTGCAACGCTGAACCGAGCAGGAGGACGCAGATGAATAGCAACACACTCTGGTTGATCGTGCAGCGCTTCGGCGCGGCGATCGTGACGTTGTTGATCGTTTCCATCGTGGTCTTCGCCATTACCGCGGTGTTGCCTGGAGACGCAGCGCAACAGGCCCTCGGGCAATTCGCGACGCCTGAACAGGTCGCGGCATTGCGTACCCAACTGGGCCTGGATCAGCCAGGTGTAGTGCGTTATCTGCGCTGGTTGACCAACCTGCTCGGCGGCAATCTCGGCGAGTCTGTCTCCAACGCGATGCCGGTCTCCGAGCTGATTGCCGGCCGCTTCCCGAAAACCCTGATGCTGTCGGCCACCACCGCGCTGGTATCGGTGCCGGTAGCGCTGGCACTGGGAATTGGCGCAGCGATGTACCGCGGCAGTCGTCTTGATGGCGCGCTGAATTTCATCACCCTGTCACTGGTCGCCGTGCCCGAGTTTCTGGTGGCGACGCTGGCGGTGCTGATTTTCGCCGTCAATCTGGGCTGGCTGTCCGCGCTGTCCTATGGCGCCGATGTCAGCTCGCCGTGGCAGTTCATGCGCACTTATGCGTTGCCGGTAATGACCCTGTGCTGCGTGATCGTGGCGCAGATGGCGCGTATGACGCGCGCTGCGGTCATCGACCAGCTGGACAGCCCATATGTGGAAATGGCGCGCCTCAAGGGCGTCAGCCCGGTGCGTATCGTATTGCGCCATGCGTTGCCGAACGCCATCGGGCCGATCGTCAACGCCGTGGCACTGAGCCTGTCGTACCTGCTCGGCGGCGTCGTCATCGTCGAGACCATCTTCAACTATCCCGGCATCGCCAGCCTGATGGTCGATGCGGTGACCAACCGTGACATGGCCCTGGTGCAGGGCTGCACGATGCTGTTCTGTTCCGCTTACCTTGGGTTGGTGCTGATGGCCGACCTGTGTGCAATTCTTTCCAATCCGAGGCTGAGAAACCAATGACTCAATTCATTGCGAAATCGACGCCTGAGGCGCCGCAACCGGTGCTTCGCAAGAAGGTGTCCCGTCCGACCTCATGGCTTGGCCTGCTGGGCGCTACGGTGTGCTTCATCTGGTTGATGGTCGCCCTGTTCGGCCCCTGGCTCGCACCACATCCGGTGGGCGAAGTGGTCTCCGACAACATGTTCGAAAACCTGAGCGCAGCCTATCCGTTCGGTACTGACTACCTGGGCCGCGACATGCTCAGCCGCGTGCTGGTCGGTGCGCGCTTCACCGTCGGCCTGGCATTGATTTCTGCCGTGCTGGCCAGCGGCATCGGCACCCTGTGCGCGTTACTGTCGGCGGTCGCGCCAAAATGGCTGGACGAAATCATCAGCCGCCTGATGGACGCGTTCATCTCGATCCCCAGCAAAATGCTGGCGCTGATCATGGTCTCGGCATTCGGCTCGTCCGAAGTGCTGCTCATCTGCACGGCGGTACTCAGCTACACGCCAGGCGCGTTTCGGATCGCGCGCAGCCTGGCGGTGAACATCGAGGCGCTGGAATATGTGCAAGTGGCGCGCACACGCGGCGAGGGCCGTATCTACATTGCCTGCCGGGAAATCCTGCCGAACATGCTCAACCCGGTCATGACCGACCTGGGTCTGCGCTTCGGCTTCATCGTGTTGCTGCTCAGCGGCATGAGCTTTCTGGGGCTCGGTGTACAGCCGCCTGACGCCGACCTTGGCTCGCTGGTACGCGAGAACATCGGTGGGCTCAGCCAGGGCGCACCGGCCATTGTGATCCCGGCACTGGCCATCGGCACCCTGACCATCGGCGTGAACCTGTTCATCGACCGGCTGGCCTCGCGGCGCGGTCGTCGTTCGGGAGGGCATTGAGATGAGCCAGTTGATTCGTGTGCAAGACCTGCGCGTGGTTGCCGATGGCGAGCATGGCGAGCTGGAGATCGTCAAAGGCGTCAGTTTTTCGCTGGAAAAAGGTGAAGTGCTGGCACTGATCGGCGAGTCGGGCTCCGGCAAGACCACCATCGCGCTGGCCCTGCTGGGTTACGCCCGACGCGGTTGCAAGCTGGCAGGCGGAGTGGTTCAGGTGGGCGAACACGACATGCTCAGCCTGCCAGAAAGCCAATTGCAGGGCCTGCGTGGCAACCGCGTTTCCTACATTGCGCAAAGTGCCGCAGCCGCCTTCAACCCGGCGAAAAAGCTGATCGATCAGGTGATCGAAGGCGCGCTGATTCACGGTCTGGGCAGCCGCACGGAGCTGGAAGCCAAGGCCGTCGAACTGTTCCGCGACCTGGCCCTGCCCAATCCGGAAAGCATCGGTCGGCGTTATCCGCATCAGGTCTCGGGCGGTCAGTTGCAGCGCGTCATGGCGGCCATGGCGCTGATCAGTGACCCGTTGCTGGTGATCCTCGACGAGCCGACCACCGCACTGGACGTCACCACGCAGATCGACGTGCTGCGTGCGTTCAAGCGGGTAGTCCGCGACCGGGGTGCCACCGCAGTCTATGTCTCCCACGACCTTGCGGTCGTGGCGCAGATGGCCGATCAGATCGTGGTGCTCAATGGCGGGCGGATCATCGAACAGAGCAGCACCGCGGCGCTGCTCAAAGGCCCGGCCGACGCCTACAGCCGCAGCCTGCTGGCGGCAGCGCGTCCGGATAAAGTGCTGAGCCCAGCCAGCGAAGTGGTCAAGGACAGCACGCTGTTGACCATCAAGGGCCTGACGGCAGGCTACGGCAAAAAGAACCTGCAAGGCATGCCGATGATTCGCGTGCTGGAAGACATCGACCTGACCATCCGCCGTGGTCAGGCCATCGGCGTGATCGGCGAGTCCGGCTCGGGTAAATCGACGCTGGCCCGTGTGGTCGCCGGCCTCCTGGACCCGGCGCAGGGCAGCCTGACGTTCGACGGTGCCGAGTTGTCCGGCACTCTGGCGGGTCGTACCAAAGAGCAATTCCGGCGCATTCAGATGGTGTTCCAGAACGCCGACACCGCGCTCAACCCGATGCACAGCATCAGCGCAATTCTGGCGCGCCCGCTGAAGATGTATTTCGGCCTGAAGGGCAAAGCGTTGCGTGAGCGCATCGACGAGCTGATGGACCTGGTGCGCCTGCCCCGCGAGCTGGCCGAGCGACGTCCCAACGAACTCTCGGGGGGGCAGAAACAACGCGTCAACCTGGCCCGTGCGCTGGCCGCCAAGCCCGACCTGATCCTTTGTGATGAAGTGACCTCGGCGCTGGATACCGTGGTGGGTGCCTGCATCCTTGAACTGCTCGGCGAACTGCGCCGCAAGCTTGGGGTTTCCTATTTGTTCATCAGCCACGACATTTCCACCGTTCGCGCGCTGTGCGACGACATCGTGGTGATGTACAGCGGTCACAAGGTCGAGGAGGGCAGCCGCGAAGCCTTCAGCCGGGTGCCGTTCCACCCCTACACCGATCTGCTGGTGCATTCGGTGCCGGAACTGCGCCAGGGCTGGCTGGAAACCTGCGGTGTGACCAGCGGCAACTTGCCGCCCATCAGCGAATCGGCCAGTAATACGGAGCTGTGCACGTTCCTCAATCGCTGCCCGGCCCGCGTCGAGGGCCTGTGCAACAAGACCGCGCCGAGCCGTCGCCTGATCGCAGGTGGCAGCGAGATCCTTTGCCACCGCGACAGCGACGAACTGCAGGCCGTGCAAGAAAACCTGAATCCTGAAACCGTGGGAGCTTACGCATGAATGGCCGTTTTGTGAGACTGGGCGAGCGTGATCGCCCGGTCGTGAGCCTGATGGTCGATGGCGCGCCCATCGAGGCATTGCAGGGCGATACCCTGATGGTGGCGTTGCTGACTCGCAAGCCCACGTTGCGCCAGTCCGAGTTCGACCCGGGACGCCGTGCAGGTTTCTGTCTGATGGGCGCCTGTCAGGATTGCTGGGTCTGGACCCGCAGCGGCGAGCGGCTGCGTGCCTGCTCCAATGAAGCCCGCGACGGACTCGACATCGTCACCACTCAACCGGAGGCGAAATGGCCACTTCTTCACGGTTAGACGTTCGCAACCCCGGCAGCCCGAGAGTCGTCATCATCGGCGCTGGCCCGGCAGGCACCCGCTGCGCCGAAACCTTGCTGGCTGCGGGCATCAAACCGATCCTGATCGACGAAAACCGGCGTGACGGCGGGCAGATCTATCGCCGTCAGCCAGAGGGCTTCAAGCGCGATTATTCGGCGCTGTATGGCACCGAAGCGGCCAAGGCGCGTGACCTGCATGAAAGCTTCGATCGCTTGCGCACACAGATCGACTACCGCCCCGACACCCTGGCCTGGAACCTGACTCAAGGCGAGCTTTGCTGCGCCAGTCAGGGCGTGCATACCGTGGTCGAATACGACGCACTGATCCTGTGTGCCGGTGCCACCGACCGCCTGATGCCGATCAAGGGCTGGCAACTGGCAGGCACCTACAGCCTGGGCGGCTCGCAGATTGCGCTCAAGTCGCAATCGGTCTCGATTGGCAGTCGCGTGGTGTTCATGGGCAGCGGCCCGCTGCTGTACCTGGTCGCCAGCCAGTATGTCAAAGCCGGTGCCGATGTCGCTGCAGTGCTCGACACGTCGCCGTTCGGCAAACGTGTCAGCGCGATGCCCAAACTGCTGGCGCGTCCCGGTCTGCTGTTCAACGGCATGAAGCTGCTGGGCCAGCTTTACAGCGCCGGGGTGCCGGTGCATCTTGGCGTGCAGCCCGAGGAAATCCTCGGCAGCGAACAGGACGGCGTGACCGGCGTGCGCGTGAAACTGGCCAACGGCACCGCGCTGAGCATTGATTGCGATGCCCTGGCGCTGGGTTATCACCTGCGTCCGGAAACCCAGCTGGCTGATCTGGCCGGCTGCCAGTTACGCTTCGACGAGGCATCCGGGCAATGGGTGCTGGCAGTCGATGAAGAGGGGCGCACATCGGTCAAAGGTTTTTACGCGGCGGGCGACGGCGCGAAGATTCGTGGTGCCGATGCCGCTGAACAGGCCGGGCGACTGGCGGCAATGGCACTGCTGGAAGACCTCGGTCGACCTGTGGATAACTCGCGCCAGGAAGAAGTGCGCAAGAGTCTGGTGGCAATGGATCGTTTTCGGGTCGGGCTGGCCGAAGCGTTTCCGTGGCCTGCTGCCCAGGCGGCTGCCTTGCCCGATGAGGCCATCGTCTGCCGCTGCGAGATGATCAGCGCAGGTGAACTGCGCGGTGTCGTACGTGAAAAAGGCGCCTGCGAAGTCAACCGCGCCAAAGCCTTCAGTCGCGTTGGCATGGGCCGCTGCCAGGGTCGTTACTGCTCGCAGGCCGGCGCCGAGGTGATCGCCGCCGAGGCCGGAGTGCCGGTCGAACAGGTCGGTCGCCAGCGCGGTCAGGCACCGGTCAAACCGTTGTCGATGCTGCTGGACGAGGTGCCATCATGAAGCAGCCAAAAGTGGACGTACTGATTGTCGGCGGCGGTTTCATGGGCTCGGCATCAGCGTTCTTTCTGCGCCAGCGCGGCAAGTCGGTGACGCTGCTGGAGCGCGACGTGATCGGTCAGTACGCCAGCGGCGTGAACTTCGGCAACGTGCGCCGCCAGGGTCGGCATCTCGGTCAGCTGGAACTCGCCAACCGCTCCAGAGCCCTTTGGCAGCGGTTGCCGGAGCTGATCGGTGAAGACCTGGAGTTCCTGCCCAGCGGCCACATGCGCGTCTGCTATCGCGAGGACGAAATCGCCGAGCTGGAAGCCTACGCAGCGGCCCCCGAAGCCCGTGAGCTGGACCTCAAAATATACAGTGGCCGTGCGCTGCACGAGCGCTTCCCGTTTCTCGGGCCGGACGTGAAAGGCGGCTCCTACGCACCGCACGACGGTCACGCCAACCCGCGCCTGGCGGCACCTGCCTTCGCCCGCGCGGCGATTCGTGCCGGGGCGCGGATCGAAGAGCGTACCGAAGTGGCTCATGTGGAAAAGGTCGGTAACGAATTCGCAGTCACCACCACTGACGGGCGCATTTTCACCGCCGATCAGTTGCTGATCACCGCTGGCGCCTGGGGACAGAAACTCTCTACGCAGTTTCGCGAACCCGTGCCGCTGGAAACCCATGGTCCGCAGATGGCCGTGACCGAGCCGGTGCCGTATGCACTGCCGACGGTGATCGGCGTGTTCACCAAAATCCCGCACGAAGTGATCTATTTTCGGCAAATCGCCCGCGGCAACATCGTCATCGGCGGGGGCTTTCGCAGCAAGCCGGACATGATCAACCGCCGCGCTTATGTCGAACCGCGCAGCATCATCAATCAGGTGCAGCAGATGCGTCGCCTGTTGCCCGGCGTCGGCAATCTGAACATCATCCGTGTGTGGAGCGGCATCGAAGGCTACACGCCGGACTCGCTGCCGGTGATGGGCCGCAGCGGCAAGGTCGACGGCCTGTTCTATGCGTTCGGCTTTTGCGGCCACGGCTTCCAGCTCGGCCCGGGCGTGGGCGACGTAATGGCCGAACTGATCAGCACTGGCGCTACCAGCACCTCGATCAGCCCGTTCGACATTCGCCGTTTTGACATCAGCCTTGCGGACAACCTCAACGAACAGACGAGTAAAGCCTCATGAGCCCCCGCGCACTGGAAATCCTCAAGCGTCTGATCGCCTTCGACACCGTTTCGTCGGAGCCGAACATGGCGCTGATCGAATACGTCCGCGAACTGCTGGCCAGCAAAGGCATCGAGTCGCTGATCGTCAAGGACGAGACCGGCAAGAAAGCCAACCTGTTCGCCAGCACCGGCCCGCGCGATGTACCCGGCGTGCTGCTGTCCGGCCACACCGACGTGGTCCCTGCGGCCGGTCAGGCGTGGACCATGCCACCGTTTCAGGCCACCCTGCGTGACGGGCGCATCTACGGCCGTGGCACCTGCGACATGAAGGGCTTTATCGCCCTGGCTATCGACGCGATGCTCGATGCCGCAGACATGACCCTGATGCGCCCGCTGCAGCTGGCGCTGTCCCACGACGAAGAGATCGGCTGTGTCGGCGTGCGGCGCCTGCTGGATGTCCTGCATCTGGCACCGGTACGCCCGTTCCTGTGCGTGGTGGGCGAGCCGACCCTGATGCAGTTCGCCGTCGGGCACAAGGGCAAGGCGTCCTATCGCACCTTCTGTCGAGGCCAGGAGGCGCATTCCTCGCTGGCCCCGCGGGCGGTCAACGCGATTCACCTGGCCAGCGACTTCATTGCCGAGCTGCGCAACAGTCAGCGGCAGATCGAGCAGCAGGGCGCGCGTGACGAAGGCTATGACATTCCTTACAGCACCGTGCACATCGGCCGTATCGATGGTGGCAAGGCGCTGAACATTGTGCCCAATCTGTGCACCATGGAATTCGAGTACCGCAACCTGCCGGGCGACAACCCCGATGCGTTGCTGGAGCAATTGCGCGAGCGTGCCGAAGTGCTGGTACGTGAAGCGCGACAGCTGTCGGGGGTGGCGGACATCGAGATCGAGGTCATGAACGAATACCCGGCGCTGGAGACCCATCCAAGCGTTGAGGCGGTGCGCATGCTGCATGCGTTTGCCGAGCCGGGCACACAGCACATCAAGGTCTCCTATGGCACCGAGGGCGGCCTGTTCGCCGGGCGCCTGAACGTGCCGGTGGTGGTCTGCGGGCCAGGCTCAATCGAGCAGGCACACAAGCCGGACGAGTTTATCGACGAGAGCCAGATGAACGCAGGCGAACGCTTTTTGCAGAGCCTGCTGGGGTCGCTGAAGCAGTAGAGGCTGCCGTCCGCAGGCAAATTTCAGCATCGGACGCTGCCGTTATCGCGCTTTCAGCATCCTGGACTGTGGCGTCTGCCTAGACTGGCAGTCATCCCGGAACAGGACTTGATCATGCTCAAGAATCAGTTGAAAGACCCCAGCCTGCTGGTAGACCGCGCCTACGTCGATGGGCAATGGATCAGCGCTGACGATGGCGCAACCCTGACCATCAGCAACCCGGCCACCGGCGAGGCGCTGGCGCAGGTGCCGGCCCTGCAGGGCGTTGAAACCCTGCGTGCCATCGAAGCGGCTGATCGCGCCTGGCCTGCCTGGCGCGCACGTCCCGCGGCCGAACGCGCGGCGCTGCTGGAGCGCTGGCATCAGGCGATGCTCGACAACGTCGAAGACCTGGCGCTGATCATGACCCTTGAGCAGGGCAAGCCCCTGAACGAGTCGCGCGGCGAGATTCGCTACGGTGCCAGCTTCGTCAAATGGTTCGCCGAGGAAGCGCGCCGCTCGTACGGTGAAACCATTCCCGCGCCCAGTGCAGACCGTCGTTTGATGACCCTCAAGCAACCGGTGGGTGTCTGCGCCGCGATCACCCCGTGGAACTTCCCCAACGCAATGATCACCCGCAAGTGCGCCCCGGCCCTGGCTGCCGGATGCCCGATCATCGTCAAGCCCTCGGACCTCACACCCTTGTCAGCCCTGGCGCTGGCGGTGCTGGCCGAGCGGGTGGGCATTCCTGCCGGGGTGTTCAACGTCATCACCGGCATGCCCACCGGGATTGGCGAAGAGCTGACCAGCAACCCGGTAGTGCGCAAGATTTCCTTCACCGGTTCGACGCCGGTCGGCCGCCTGCTGATGCGCCAGAGCGCCGAACACATCAAGCGTCTGAGCCTGGAGCTGGGCGGCAACGCGCCCTTCATCGTGTTCGACGACGCAGACCTGGAACAGGCGGTGACGGGCATCATGCTCAGCAAATTCCGCAACGCCGGGCAGACCTGTGTGTGTGCCAACCGGATTCTGGTGCAAAACGGCATCTACGACCGCTTCGCTGCACGGCTGGTGGAAGAAGTGAGCAAGCTCAAGGTCGGCAACGGCCTGGAAGAGGGCGTGACCATCGGTCCGCTGATCAACCCGGCCGCGGTCAGCAAAGTCGCCCGGCATATCGACGATGCGCTGAGCCAGGGGGCGAAACTGCTGCATGGTGGTTCTCCCGACGGCACCAGCCAGTTCGTCCAGCCCACGGTATTGGGCGACACCCACGCGGGCATGCTGCTGGCCAACGAAGAAACCTTCGGCCCGGTCGCGCCGCTGATGCGCTTCAGCGACGAAGCCGAAGCGCTGGCACTGGCCAACGCCACGCCTTATGGCCTTGGCGCGTATTACTTCACTCAGGACCTGCGCCGCTCATGGCGTTTCGGCGAGGCGCTGGAGTTCGGCATGGTCGGCCTCAACACCGGCATCATCTCCATGGAAGTCGCCCCGTTCGGCGGCATCAAACAATCCGGCCTGGGCCGCGAAGGCTCCAGCTACGGACTGGATGAATACCTGGAAGTGAAGGCGTTTCATGTGGGCGGGTTGTAGCGTTCAGAACGGCATACCAACGCGGAGCGTCGGCACGATAGTTGAGATTATCGTTCCTCACGCTCCAGCGTGGGAATGCAGTTCGTGACGCTCCGCGTCAAAAATCCACAGAGCACCGCACGTTCAAGATCGGACGCGGAGCGTCCAGAACTGCATTCCCACGCGGAGCGTGGGAACGATCATCCGTCAGTAACCCTGGCCGCGATTCACCTGTCCTTGCATCGCTTCACCGCGTTCAAAGCGGCGAATGTTATCGAGCAGGCCGGGAAATGCGCTTTCCGGCTGGGTCATGGCCGCCACATGCGGGGTCAGCAGGATCTTCGGGTGTGTCCAGAATGGATGGTCGGCTGCTGCCGGTTCCTGCTGCAGCACATCCAGTACCGCAGCGCTGAGTTGGTCGCTGTCCAGCGCTTCAAGCAGATCCGCCTCCACCAGATGCCCGCCACGGCCCATATTGATCAGCGCGGCACCCTTGGGCAATTGCTCGAAAAGCCGGCGATTGAGGATGCCTTCGGTCTGCCCGGTCAGCGGCAGGACACACAGCAATATGTCGCACTGCCCCAGAAATGCTTCCAGTTGCTCTTCCCCGGCGTAGCACTCGACAGCGTCGATTCGATGTTCGCTGCGCGCCCAGCCCGACAGTTCGAAACCGAACGGCTTGAGGCTCGACAGAATATGTTGCGCCTGCAACCCCAGCCCCATCACACCCACTCGACGCTGGTGCGCGGGGATCAGTGGATGAGCTTTCCAGACACCCTCCACCTGCTGCTGCCGATAACGCAGCATTTCCCGGTGCAGGCTCAGCACGGCGAAGGTCGCGTATTCACACATCGCGTGACTGATGCCGGGGTCCAGCAAACGCACCACCGGCAGCGATTGCGGAATACGGCTCAGGTCCAGCTGGTCCACACCCGCCGAAAGGGCGAACAGCACTTTCAGGTTGGGCAGCAGTTCCTGCAAATCATCGGGCGCCAGCCAGGCGCCCAGGTAGTGGATGTCGGCCGGGTCGCCGATGTCCGGCCATACCCGCCATTCGATGTCCGGCGCGTGCTCGGCAAACAGGACGCGCCAGCGTTCGGCACGTGCGGGATCGGCTTTGTAGAGCAGGGCGGGCATGGGCATTTCCTGAGCATGAAAGAGGAGCCCCATCATGCCGCAAACGCAAAGCATGTTCTGTTGAAACGCCTGCTTCAAGGCCTCTGCAATGTCCGAAAAGCGCCGCTGCCCGGCAGATTGCATGGTGGTTTGCGGGCATGAAGGAATCTGCCGTTTGCAAGGCGAAAAACAGTCGATATGGACTTTTGAGGGGCGAAGTTCGGCGTAGATCATTTCGCTGAACGCTTAACCTGAACAGCATCGCAGCCACCCCGCCGGCTGCCTGGCCCACGACAGGTATAACCATGAACAGCAAAGTCGACGAAACTCCTCATCTGCTCCGCCAGCGCGATCAATTCGTACCGCGCGGGATTGTCACGGCTCACCCGCTGGTCATCGACCGCGCCCAGGGTTCTGAATTGTGGGACGTCGATGGCAAACGCTATCTGGATTTCGTCGGCGGTATCGGCGTGTTGAACATCGGTCACAACCACCCGAACGTGGTCGCGGCGATTCAGGCGCAGCTGACCAAAGTCACCCACGCTTGCTTTCAGGTGGCGTCGTATCAGCCCTATCTGGATCTGGCCAAGCGCCTGAGCCATCTCATCGCAGGCCAGAGCGGCATCGATCACAAGGCAGTGCTTTTCACCTCCGGCGCCGAAGCGGTCGAAAACGCGGTGAAAATAGCCCGCGCCCATACCAATCGCCCGGCAATCATCTCGTTCCGGGGCGGCTTTCATGGCCGCACGCTGCTTGGCACCACGCTGACCGGCATGAGCCAGCCGTACAAACAGAATTTCGGCCCGATGGCGCCTGAGGTGTTCCACACGCCGTACCCGAATGAATACCGCGGCGTGACCACCGAAGTGGCGCTGGCGGCGCTGCACGAGCTGTTGGCCACTCAGGTCGCACCGGAGCGTGTGGCGGCGATTCTGATCGAGCCGATGCAAGGCGATGGCGGCTTCCTGACTGCGCCAGTCGAGTTCATGAAGGCCTTGCGTGACCTGACCGAACAACACGGCATCGTGCTGATTGCCGATGAAATCCAGTCCGGTTTCGGGCGTACCGGCAAATGGTTCGGCTTCGAGCATTCGGGCATCCAGCCTGATCTGGTGACCGTGGCCAAGAGCCTCGCGGGCGGCATGCCGCTGTCGGGCGTGGTCGGGCGTGCCGAGATCATGGATGCACCGCTTCCGGGCGGTCTGGGCGGCACCTACGGCGGTAATGCGCTGTCCTGCGCCGCAGCACTGGCAGTGATCGACACGTATGAGCAAGAAAACCTGCTGGCGCGTGGCGAACAGCTGGGTAAACACCTGCGTGCGGGTCTGCTCGCGCTCAAAGAGCGTTACAGCTGCATCGGTGATGTGCGCGGTACGGGTTTCATGCTCGCCATGGAGATGGTCAAGAATGACGCCGCGCGTAGCCCGGACGCCGACCTCAACCAGAAGATCATCGATCAGGCGCGCATCGGCGGCCTGCTGGTGATCAAGTGCGGCGTGTATCGCAACGTACTGCGTTTCCTGGCGCCGCTGGTGACCACCGAGCAGCAGATCGATGAAGCGCTGGGCATTCTCGACGCGGCCTTGGCACGAGTATTGAAGTCCAGCTGAGCGCAAGCGTGGTCGCGGCTGTCGTGAGACGCCGCGATCACCCGCGCTGGGGATCATTGTTGAATGGAGACGTTGCCTGCCATGGGGCTTATTGATTACCGCGCACTGCTGATCGATTGCGATGAAGTTCTGGTGGACCGTGACTCAGGCGTCTGGACGGCGTTGCAGCCGTTGCTGAGTAACGGACTGAACACGCCCGGCAAAGACCAGGTACTCACTGAATTCAATGATGTCATTCGCACGTTGTACCCGCGCTTTGACGAATTGGGTTTCAGCGGGCTGCTGTGCTTTGCGCATCGACAGCTGGCCGAGCGCCTTGGCATCAAGGCCAGTTGGGAAGAGGGCATGACCTTCGCCCGCTCGGTGCCGAACTGGACGCTGTTCGAGGATGCGCCCGGCGCGATGCTCTACCTGCGCAAGTTCTATCGATTGCTGGTGTACGCCGACCGCGACCTGCAGGATCGCGGTCTGCTGTGCGAGCGACTGGGGCTCGAGCCCGACAGCCTGCTGTCACTGACCACCCATCCGCTGCACGACACGGCCTGGCTTGCCGAGATGGGTCTGGAGCCGCGTGACACCCTGCTCGTGTCACGCCCACCGGCCTCGGCACTGAGCAGCGGCGGGCTGTGCCTGATCCGCCGCAGCCGGGAGCAACACTGCCAGCCATGCACTGCCGACCTGTGCATCAACAGCATGGCCGATCTGGTCGCTCAGCATCAGCTGTCTTTACGGCGCTGATTTTGCTAGAAGGTAGGCACCGTGAATGGCAATACAAGAGGTAGGTAATGGAAGGCTTGGTCAAACTGGATCGGATTGATATCAATATTTTGGTAGAACTCCAGAAAGACGGGCGCATGACCAACGTCAGCCTGGCCGATGCCGTCGGACTTTCCGCGAGCCCTTGCCTGCAACGCGTCAAACGCCTGGAGTCGGCAGGTTACATTTCCAGCTACAAGGCGCACCTTAATCTGGCCAAGATCACCGAATCGGTCACCGTGTTCACGGAAATCTCCCTCAGCGACCACAAGCGCGAAGACTTCGCCAAATTCGAAGCCAACATCCGCCACGTAGACGAAGTGCTGGAATGCCACCTGATCAGCGGCGGCTACGATTACCTGGTGCGCTTCATGACCCGCAGCATTCAGCATTACCAGGAGGTGATCGAAGAGCTGCTGGACAAGAACATCGGCATCTCCAAGTACTTCAGCTACATCGTCATCAAATCCCCGGTCATGAAAGACGGCGTGCCGCTGCGCAAACTGTTGCGCCATTGAAGCTCTAGCCCGGAGAGGACGCAGAGCGTCCGGAACGGCATGCCCACGCGGAGCATGGGCACGATAGTGATCTGCCTGACGACTATCGTTCCTCACGCTCCAGCGTGGGAATGCCTTGCGTGACGCTCCGCGTCACAGATCCGCGCAACGCCACACAATCAGGAGAGGACGCAGAGCGTCCAGAACGGCATGCCCACGCGGAGCATGGGCACGATAGTGATCTGCCTGACGACTATCGTTCCTCACGCTCCAGCGTGGGAATGCCCTTGCGTGACGCTCCGCGTCACAGATCGGCGCAACGCCACACAAATCAGGAGAGGACGCAGAGCGTCCAGAACGGCATGCCCACGCTGGAGCATGGGCACGATAGTGATCTAACTGACGACTATCGTTCCTCACGCTCCAGCGTGGGAATGCCTTGCGTGACGCTCCGCGTCACAGATCCGCGCAACGCCACACAATCAGGAGAGGACGCAGAGCGTCCGGAACGGCATGCCCACGCGGAGCATGGGCACGATAGTGATCTGCCTGACGACTATCGTTCCTCACGCTCCTGCGTGGGAATGCCTTGCGTGACGCTCCGCGTCACAGATCCGCGCAACGCCACACAATCAGGAGAGGACGCGGAGCGTCCAGAACGGCATGCCCACGCGGAGCATGGGCACGATAGTGTTCGCCCGGACACCGCGCACTTCACCCGTTCCGCGATCTCCCGAACACCTATCGTTCCTCACGCTCCAGCGTGGGAATGCCGTGCGTGACGCTCCGCGTCACAGGTTTGCGCCGCTCTGCATTGGCAGGCCTGAATACCGGGCCAAAGAATGTATGTCTGAAATTCTGGCATAGGGCTACTATCCGCACGGCACTTTGGCCGGGCTTTTGCTCGTGCAGATCTGTAAACCGGCAGGGCCCCCTGTCGCCATGGATTTCAAAAGGATGTGTTCGATGCCCGTAGCCCCTCGTTTCCTTGACCATTACCGCAAGGCCGACCGGATCATGCTGGGTCTGATCTGGCTGTTGTTCGTCTACGCGCTCGGGTTGGCGTTCTGGTTCGACACCTTCACCCAGGCAGTCGTCGTCGGTGGTGGCACCGCGCTGGTGCTGACCGGGCTGTATCGGGCCATCGGCGGCACCCGATTGATGCGTTGCTGTTTCGGCGTCGGCCTGATGGTCATGACCGCGCTGCATATCAATCAGACCCACGGGCAGGTCGAGATACACTTCGGCATCTTTGTATTGCTGGCGGTGCTGACCTTCTACCGCGACTGGCTGCCGATTCTGGTCGCTGCCGTCACCATCGCCCTCCACCACATCGGTTTCCATGCCTTGCAGCATTCCGGCTTCCCGGTGTACGTCATGCACCACGGCTTCGGCTGGAGCATGGTGCTTGTGCATGCGGTGTATGTGGTTGTTGAAAGCGCGATTCTGGTTTACCTGGCCGTGCAGAATCAGGCCGAGGCGGTCGAGAATCAGGACATGCTCGATCGCATGCTGGCCACCACCAACAAGTTCTCCCCGGATAGCCAGACCAGTGAGCGTTCGGCCAAACGCGTGCCGCTGGCGCAGCGTTTCGAGCAGTTTCTGGCGCAGATCACCGGCCTGGTCGACGGTGTGGTGCGTGACACTCGCGGGCTTGGCGAACTGGGGCATGACCTCGCCAAGGCCAGCAGTACGCTGGAAACCGGTGCGCAGCATCAGCTCAGTGAAATCGCTCGCATGACCGGCGCGATGCAGCGCATGGGCGATGCCATGAACGATATCTCCAGCCACGTCGCGCAAGCCGTACAGCGGGCCGGTGACGCCAGCGATCAGGTCGCTCACGGGCGCGACAGCGTCGACCGTGCGCAGAGCGAAATCACCCAGCTTGCCGCACGCATCACGACCACCGATGAAACCGTGCAGGCCCTGGCCAATCAGTCAGAACAGATCGGCAAGGTGCTGGACGTGATCGGCAGTATTGCCGAGCAGACCAACCTGCTGGCCCTCAACGCCGCGATCGAAGCCGCCCGCGCCGGTGAGCAGGGCCGAGGCTTTGCGGTGGTGGCCGATGAAGTGCGCAACCTGGCCCAGCGCACAGCGTCGTCGACCAAGGAAATCCAGACCATCATCGAAGACCTGCAAAGAGGCAGTCGTCAGGCCGCTACGGCCATGAACGACAGCCTGCAGGGCGTCGGGCGTTGTGTCGAGGACAGCCAGCGAGCCTCGGAATCCTTGCGCGCAGTCGGCGAAGGCATCGGCCATATCACCCAGCTCAACGGTCTGATCGCCACGACCACCGAACAGCAGTCCGCCGTCAGCCGGGAAATTGCCGATCAGTTGCGCTCGGTGCAGACCATCGCCGAACACACCGCCGCCAATATCGGTGTGCTGGCGACCAGCAGCCAGAGCCTGTCACCGCTGGCCATACGCCTAGAAGCGCTGGGCCAGAGCTTTCACGCGTAGTTTTCGCGTTCAGGCAAACACCAGCCCCGACGAGCGCAGCAGTTCCTGAGTGTAGGCCTGCTGCGGTGCGGCGAAGATCTCGCGCGACGGGCCCTGCTCGACCACCTTGCCGTCCTTGATGACGATCAGGTCATGGGCCAGCGCGTGAACCACCGCCAGGTCGTGACTGATGAACAGGTACGTCAGGCCATGACGGATTTGCAGGGCGCGCAGCAGGGCGACGATCTGCTTCTGCACGGTCCGGTCGAGCGCCGAGGTCGGTTCGTCGAGCAGGATCAGATCCGGTTCCAGCACCAGCGCCCGTGCGATGGAAATACGCTGGCGCTGCCCGCCGGAAAACTCGTGCGGGTAACGATGCCGGGTGGCCGGGTCCAGGCCGACTTCCTGCAACACGCGGATCACCGTCTGTTCGCGCTCTTTCGGCGTACCGATGTTGTGCGTCACCAGGCCCTCGGCAATGATCTGTTCCACGGTCATGCGCGGGCTGAGACTGCCGAACGGGTCCTGAAACACCACCTGCAGCTGACGGCGCAACGGGCGCATCAGGTGCTGGCTGTGCAGGCTCAGTTCCTTGGTACCGAAGCGGATGCTGCCCTCTGAATCGACCAGGCGCAAAATCGCCTGGCCCAGGGTCGATTTGCCCGAACCCGACTCGCCGACAATGCCCAGCGTTTTGCCCTTGAGCAGCTCGAAACTCACCCCGTCCACCGCCTTCACATATTGCGGTTCACGCTTGAACCAGGCTTTGCCCAGCGGGAACCAGACCTTCAGGTCCTGCACCGACAGCAGTGTGTTGCTGTGCGTGGACGGCACCGGTTCGCCATCCGGCTCGGCATTGATCAGCAGGCGGCTGTAAGGGTGCTGCGGGCTGTCGAACAGTGTCTGGCAATCAGCCTGCTCGACGATCTCGCCCTCCCGCATCACGCAGACCCGCTGGGCAATGCGCCGCACCAGATTGAGGTCGTGGCTGATCAGCAACAGCGACATGTTCAGCCGCTGTTGCAGGGACTTGAGCAACTCCAGAATCTTCACCTGCACGGTCACATCCAGCGCGGTGGTCGGCTCGTCGGCGATCAGCAGATCCGGCTCGTTGGCCAGCGCCATGGCAATCATGATGCGCTGCCGCTGCCCGCCCGACAGTTGATGCGGATACGCCTTGAGACGTGACAGCGGATCGCGGATACCGACCAGCTCCAGCAACTCCAGGGTGCGGCTCAGCGCGGCCTTGCCCTTGAGGCCCTTGTGGGTCACGAGGATTTCGCCGATCTGTTTTTCGACCGTGTGCAGCGGGTTCAGCGAGCTCATGGGCTCCTGAAAAATCATCGCCACCCGGTTGCCACGCAGGCTGCGCAATTGCTTGTCACTGGCGCTGACCAGATCCAGCCCGTCATAACAAATCGAGCCCTGGGTGCTGACGGTTTTGGCCGGCAACAAGCGCAGAATCGAATGCGCCGTGACCGATTTGCCCGAGCCGGACTCACCCACCAGCGCCAGGCACTCGCCACGGCGGATGTCGAGACTGACGCCATGCACCACTTCGTGGCCGTTGAAGGCGACCCGCAGGTCGCGAATTTCAATCAGGTTGTCTTGCATGTCAGCTCCGAGGATCGAACGCGTCGCGGCAGGCTTCGCCGATAAACACCAGCAGAGAAAGAATCAGGGCCAGCACCACGAACGCGGTCAGCCCCAGCCAGGGCGCTTGCAGATTGCGCTTGGCCTCGCCGATCAGCTCGCCCAGCGACGCACTGCCCGCCGGCATGCCGAAGCCGAGAAAATCCAGCGCAGTGAGGGTGGCGATGGCGCCGGTAATGATGAACGGCAGGTAGGTCAGGGTGCTGGTCATCGCGTTGGGCAGGATGTGCCGCCACATCAGCGCGGCATCGGTCAGGCCCAGCGCGCGGGCAGCTTTGACGTACTCCAGGTTGCGTCCGCGCAGGAACTCGGCACGCACCACGTCCACCAGCGACAGCCAGGAGAACAGCGCCATGATCCCCAGCAGCCACCAGAAACTGGGCGACACAAAGCCGGACAGAATGATCAGCAGGTACAGCACCGGCAGCCCCGACCAGATCTCCTGAATGCGCTGGCCGATCAGGTCGGTCATGCCGCCGTAGTAACCCTGAATCGCCCCGGCACATACGCCGATCACCGTGCTGATCGCGGTCAGCAGCAGCGCGAACAGAATGGAAATCCGCGCGCCGAACAGCACCCGCGCCAGCACATCACGGGCCTGCTCGTCAGTGCCCAGCCAGTTGATGTGGTCCGGCGGGCTGGGCGATGGCGCATCCAGGTCGTAGTTGATGGTGTCGTAGCTGAACGGTATCGGCGCGAACAGCATCCAGCCGTTTTTCGCCGCGATCAGCTTGCGCACGTAGTCGCTGGAATAGTCCGGTTCGAAAGGCAGCTCGCCGCCGAAATCGGTTTCCATGTAGGTGTGCAACACCGGGTAATACAGCTGACCGTCGTAGCGGATCAGCAGCGGCTTGTCGTTGGCGATCAGTTCGCCGCACAGGCACACCAGCATCAAACCGATGAAGATCCACAGCGACCACCAACCGCGACGGTTGGCCTTGAACAGGTCGAAACGGCGCCGGGTCTGGGGAGAGAACTCGAACATCAGGCGCTCCTCGCGGAAAAGTCGATGCGTGGGTCGACCAGCGTGTAACACAGGTCACCGATCAGTTTGATCAGCAGGCCGAACAGCGTGAACAGAAACAGCGTGCCGAACACGATGGGGTAGTCGCGCGAGACGGCTGCCTCATAACTCATGCGCCCCAAACCATCGAGGCCGAAGATGGTTTCGATCAGCAGCGAGCCTGCGAAAAACACTTCGATCAGGGCCTGTGGAATGCCGGCGATCACCAGCAACATGGCGTTGCGAAACACATGGCCGTACAGCACGCGGTGCTCGGTCAGGCCCTTGGCGCGCGCCGTGACCACGTACTGGCGGCTGATCTCGTTGAGAAAGCTGTTCTTGGTGAGGATGGTCAGCGTGGCGAACCCGCCGATCACCAGCGAACTGACCGGCAGCACCAGGTGCCACAGGTAGTCCTTCAACTTGCCCCAGGTGCTCAGGCTGTCGAAGTTGTCCGAGAACAGCCCTTGCGCC
Source organism: Pseudomonas sp. PvP027 (assembly GCF_017833005.1). Taxonomy (NCBI): domain Bacteria; kingdom Pseudomonadati; phylum Pseudomonadota; class Gammaproteobacteria; order Pseudomonadales; family Pseudomonadaceae; genus Pseudomonas; species Pseudomonas sp. PvP027. The sequence continues at coordinate 3,158,585 of NZ_JAFIBK010000001.1, forward strand.
GGAAACCAGCTCAGGTAACTGCCTCCGGAGAACACCACGATCAGCAGAATGGCGAACAGAAACGCGGGCGTGGCGTAACCGATGATCACCAGCGTGCTGCTCCAGACATCGAACGCACTGCCATGCCGCACCGCCTTGCGAATGCCCAGCGGGATGGAAATCAGATACGTGATCAGCGTCGCCCAGAGCCCGAGGGACAGTGACACCGGAAGTTTTTGCGCAATCAGTTCAGTGACCGGCGCACCACGGAAGAAGCTGGTGCCGAAGTCCAGTTGCGCGTAGTTCTTGAGCATCAGCCACAGCCGTTCGTGCATCGGCTTGTCGAAACCGTAGTGTTGCTTGATCTGCTCGATCAGCGCCGGGTCCAGCCCGCGTGTGCTGCGGCTGGCGGTGCCGGAGGCAGCCACTTCACCCCCACCGCCGCCCACACCATTGGGGCTGAAGCCCTGAATGCGGGCGATGGCCTGCTCGACCGGACCACCGGGGGCGGCCTGCACGATCAGGAAGTTCACAATCAGAATGGCCAGCAGCGTGGGAATGATCAGCAGCAGGCGTCGAATCACATAAGCCAGCATCTCAGTACTCCTTGGCGGCGGCAGGCTTGCCGGTCAGCGCAGCGGCTTGAGCATTGGTCAGCGGCGTCGGGCTGATCTGCCACCAGGTTTCCAGGCCCACGTCGTAGATCGGTGCCATATCCGGCATGCCGAAACGGTTGGCGAACACCAGTGGCGTGCCCTTGGAGTAGTAGTTGGGGATCATGTAGTAACCCCACTGCAGGACCCGATCCAGTGCCCGCGCGTAGAGCACCATGTCGTTGCGCGTATTGGCGCTGACCAGACCGTCGATCAGCGTGTCCACCGCAGGATTGCGCAGCACCATGGCGTTGGAGCTGCCCACTTCGGTGGCGCTCTGCGAGCCGTACAGGTTGTACAGCTCACGGCCGGGGGAAATGATCGGATTGCCGTTTTTCGGCAGGCTGACCACGATCATGTCGTAGTCCCGCGCGTTGAGCCGGTTGATGTACTGCGCCGAATCGATACGCAGGAAATCCAGCGTGATGCCGATCTGCGCCAGGGTGCGTTTGAAGGGCAGAATCAGCCGGTCGAAGCCGCCTTGGCCGTCGAGGAAACTGAACACCATCGGCTCGCCCGCCGCATTGACCAGCTTGTTGTCTTTCGGATGCCAGCCGGCTTCGGCCAGCAGCTTGAGGGCCTGCAACTGCTTGTCACGGATATAGCCGCTGCCGTCGGTTTTCGGTGGCTGATAGACCTTGCTGAACACCTCGTCCGGCACCTGGCCGCGCAAGGGTTCGAGGATCTTCAGCTCGGCCGGGGTCGGTAGCTCGGTGGCGGCCATGTCGCTTTTCGGGAAGTAGCTTTGTTCGCGCACGTAGAAATTGCGCATGACCCGGCGGTTGATCCAGTCAAAATCCCACAGCAACGACAGCGCCTCGCGCACGCGGCGGTCCTTGAACATGGGTTTGTCCAGATTGAACACAAAGCCCTGCGTGGCGACCGGACGTTGCCGGGCGAGGATGCGCTTTTGCAAACGCCCGTCGTCAATCGCCGGGCCGCTGTAGCCGACCACGAAGCCGGAAGAGGAGAACTCGCGGTTGTAGTCGAACGTCCCGGCCTGCAGCAGCTGGCGGGCGATTTCGGTGTCGCCGTAGTAGTTCACGGTGAGCGTGTCGAAGTTGTAAAGGCCACGGCTGACCGGCAGGTCCTTGCCCCACCAGTCCTTGACCCGTTCGAAGGTGACGCTGCGTCCGGCGTCGACCCTGGCCACTCGGTACGGCCCGTTGCCCAGTGGCGGCTCGAAACCGCCTCCGTTGGCGAAGTCGCGGGTCTTCCACCAGTGTTCGGGGAGGATGTGCAGGCTGGCGATGTCCAGCGCCAGCATGCGGTTGAGATTGTTTTTGAAGTCGAAGCGAATCTGCAGCGGGCCTTCGACGGTGACCGCCTTGACGTCGGCGAACATCGGTCGATAGCTGAAGCTGCCCTTGGTGGTCATCAGCTCGAAGGTGTAGCGCACGTCTTCGGCGGTAACGGGCTTGCCGTCCTCGAAACGCGCCTTGGGGTTGAGAAAAAAACGAATCCACAGACCGTCGGGGTCCATCTCCATCCTTTCCGCGATCAGGCCATACACCGTGTACGGCTCGTCCAGCGAGCGGTAGGCCAATGGCGAATACACCCAGCTGTCGACCTCGCGCACATTGATGCCCTGATCGACGTAAGGGTTGAGGTAATTGAACTGGCCGATTTCTTCCGCCGAACGGGTCAGCGAACCACCCTTGGGGGCGTTCGGGTTGACGTAATCGAAGTGCTGGAAGCCGGCCGGGTATTTCGGGGCCTCGCCATAGACGGTCAAGGCGTGGGTCGGCGTCGCCAGCACTGTCTGCCAGCCACTGCACAGCGCAACACCCAGAAGCAGGCGCCGCAGAAAACGGTTAAGACGCGACATGGTGGGGCTTTCCTCGTACGCACTGAATGACGGAACACTGCGAAAAAGCCCCCGGCCGGGGAAGGCGGATGAAACCTGGGCCGGAGGGGGCGAGCTCGCAATCTGACGTGGCCCACGGAGCGTGTATGGGCCACATCGTCACACTCAGAAGTGGTAAGTCGCGCGGGCGAACAGAGTGCGGCCCAGCGGGTCTGCGTAACGAGGGTCGTAGCCGGACTGGAAGTTGTAGGCCTGGTTGGAGAACGGCGGGTTGCGGTCGAACATATTGCGCACACCAGCGTCGATATCCAGCACCTTGTCGAAGGTATGACCCACCGACATGTCCCACAGCGCATACGACGCGACCCGCGCATTGGTGGTGCGGTCGTAGTCGTTGTAGCCGCTGGTGAAGCGGTTGGTGATGGAGGCGCGGGTATCGCCCAGTGCCCAGGTACCGGTCAGCACATGTTTCCAGCGCGAGATCACGCCATCGCCCTGGAAGTCGCCGACCTTGTCGGTGTACGGGCCGTCGATGATGTTCTGGAAGTCATAACGGGTGACGTAGGTGCCGGTCATGCCCAGACCGAACTGGCCGTAAGGCGTGTTCGGGAAGCGATAGTCGAGGGTTACGTCGACACCGCTGGTCTTGACGATACCCAGGTTGGCGTTGCCGGTGACGATGTTGGCAATCGAACCGTCGGCAGCGCGCACGTAGCGGTCGGCGTAGGTGTTCGGGTCATCGAACACGGTCGACTCGGGGAACGCCTGGATCTGGTTGGAAATGTGAATCCACCAGAAATCCAGACCCATCGACAGGTTGCTGACCGGCTGATAGACGAAGCCCAGGGTCATGTTGCGGGCTTTTTCCGGGGCCAGCTCGGTGTTGCCTCCGCCATTGTTGAGGAACTGCTGCTGGCAATCACGACCGGCGTTACCCCCAGGCTGGACGACACCTCCGGCACACAGAACCGGGTCGTTGTAATAGCCCTGGGTAAAGGTCGTGCTGCGCGGGGCATACAGTTCATAAAGCGACGGTGCGCGGAAGCCTTCGCTGTAGGCACCCCGGACCACCAGTTGCTTGAACGGCTGGTAGCGGAAGGAGTATTTCGGGTTGGTGGTGCTGCCGAAGTCGCTGTATTTGTCGTGACGAACGGCGGCGGTCAGCTCCAGGCTGTCCAGCACGGGGACGTTCAGTTCGGCGTATTCCGCCTTGACGCTCCTGTCACCTTCGACACTGCCTGCGGCATCGGCGCCCAGACTGCTGACGTCGTTGACGTAAGCTTCGTACGCCTGATGCATTTTCTCTTTGCGGTATTCGCCACCTAGCGCAATGCCGGCAGGGCCTGCACCGAACCAGTCACCGATTTCCCGGCTTATGCGCGCATCCAGTCCGGCGACCCGGCCCACAGCGCTGGAGTACTGGCCATGGTATTGATTGGCGTCAATCAGTGCCTGACCGGCAGCGGTCTGCGGACCAAACGGATTAAGGGTGCCGTTGGCGAGGCCATTGAGCATTGCAGCATCGCTGATATAGCCATCGGTGAGTGATGACAACACTTTGTTCTGGTTGTAGGACGCGCCAACGTTGTAGTCCCAGCCGCCCACCAGACCGTCGAAATTCAGCAGAAAACGCTGACTGGTGTTTTGATCGCTCGATCCGCGCGGCCCTGCTGCGGTTTCTCGCCAGGCGGTGCTGACGGGTTGCGTCGGGTCGAGGGTGAAATCGGTGGGAGCCGGAGTGATGCCGTTACCGGGATAGAAGGGTGACGACGAGTCCAGCGACAGCCCGGTGAGAGGTGCCGGCCCGATATCGGTATGGTTGTTGTTGCGGGCCCAGAAGTATTCGAGACTGACGTTATGATCGTCGGCCAGCTTGCCGGTGGCCCTGCCGAAAAACGAGGTCTTTTCGGTTTGCGGGATCAGGTCGATGTATTCGCGGGTACTGAAGCGGCAGATGCCGTTGCTGGCGATCAGGCTGGGGCCGCCGCAGTTTCTGCCCAGCGGGTTTGCGGAGTTGTCGCCCTGAAAATAATTGCCCGGGTATGCCGTACCGGAGGTCTGGTTGAGACCACGTCCCGGTACGTAATCCTTGGCAAACGAACGGTCATTGGCGTCCAGATTTTGCTGTTTGTTGTAGTTGAAGACGCCCATGACGTTAAAGCGGTCTTCTTCCAGATCACCGAAGCCCCAGCTGGCACTCATGTCCTTGGTAGCACCGCCGCCACTGGCGGTCGGCGTCTCTCCGCCCAGGGTCAGGCTGCCGTCGGTCAGAGATTTTTTGGTGATGAAGTTGATCACGCCACCGATGGCGTCGGTGCCGTACAGCGCCGACGCACCGTCACGCAGTACTTCGACGCGGTCGATGGCAGCGAACGGGATCATGTTCAGGTCGATGGCGCTGCCGTTGGGCGTACCTACACCGGACAACGCATTGTTGGCCAGACGTCGGCCGTTGAGCAGCACCAGCGTCTTGTTCGCACCGATGCCGCGCATGTCGGCAAAGGAGGCGCCTCCTGTTCCGGCTCCGACCGAGCCTGCACTGTTGTTGATCGACTGGCTGCCGGTGATGCGCTGGACCATTTCCTGGGTGGTGGTCACGCCCTGCTTCTTCAGGTCGTCGGCGCGCAGGATGGTAATCGGCACGGCGGTTTCGGCATCGACCCGGCGGATCGCCGAACCGGTGACTTCTACACGTTGCAGCTGGGTCGTAGCAGGCACAACCGCTGCACTGGTGGACACAGCCGAGCCGCTGGTGTCCGCATCGACGGCGTCTGCCGCCTGGGCACCGCTCATGCCCATGGCCAATGCGCAGAGCAGGGCACGTGGATGACGCCGGACCGCGAGGGCCAGTGGTTTGAGGGTGCAACCGGGAAGATTCATCAGCATGGTTAGTTCCGACTTGATCCAGACATTATTGAAATGGCCTTGTGAGCCCTCTGTTCCCGACGCGGTTGTGCCGAGCGGGAGTTCCACTTCTTCGTTTTCCAGCAAGCCGCTCCCCTCCAGGGGCTTTTCAGCCCACGGACAACCGCATTCACGGGGGTCGGGTCAGACGGCTCCGCGAGGCGAAGCCACCCGGTCAGTCGAGCGTCATTTCGCTGTCATGACGGATATCTTGGTAATGCCGGAGCGTTCGATGGAGGCCATGGCCTTGGCCACCTGGCCATAATTCACGGCGGTGTCGGCCTGCAGCTGGACGCGGATTTCCGGGTCCTTGGCCTTTTCGTCCTGCAGGCTTTTCTCCAGCAGTTCCGGGGCGATTTCCGATTTGGCGAGGTAGAACTTGCCGTCCTGATCGACGCTGACCACCACCGGATTTTTCTTCTCGGCGGGGGCGACTGCGTCGGTCTTGGGCAAGTTGACCTTGATCGCGTTGGTCATCAGCGGCGTGGTGACGATGAACACCACCAGCAGCACGAGCATCACGTCGACCAGCGGCGTGACATTCATTTCGCTGAGTACTTCATCACTGTCCTGAGTGGAGAAAGACATTAGCTGGCCTCCCGAACGCCATGGCCATTCTTGCTGGCGATGGGCTGACGCGTGACGGCAAAGGCGCTGCGCTGGGCGAGGGCGTCGAAGTCATGGGCGAAGTCGTCCATGTCGGCCACGGCGAGCTTGAGGCGGCGCAGGAAGAAGTTGTAGATCAGCACCGCAGGCACCGCGACGGCGATACCCACGCCAGTGGCGACCAGCGCGTGACCGATGGGACCTGCGACCGCTTCGAGGCTGGCCGAGCCGGTCACGCCGATGCTTTGCAGCGCTTCCATGATCCCCCAGACCGTACCGAACAGACCGATGAAGGGCGCGGTGCTGCCGATACTGGCGAGAATCGCCTGGCCACTTTCCAGCGCGCGACGCTCTTTTTGTATCTGCTGGCGCAGGTTGCGCTCCAGACGATCCGAGCGGTTGATGGTGTGCGCCAGTTGTTGCGTGGTGCGCGGCGACTCATCGACCGCCATGGCTTCGAAGCCGCTGTTGGCGATGCGCGCCAGCGCGCCGGGGTATTGCGCAGAGTGCTCGGCAGCGGTGAGCAGGTCCGGTGCGCTCCAGAAGGCTTTGGTGAATTGCTTGTTCTGCGACTTCTGGCGGACGTACTGCGCCGACTTGATCAGCAACAGTGCCCAACTCAATACGGAAAACAGAATCAGTGCCCAGAGCACAGCCGGGACGATCATGGAAGAGAGCGATGCGTTCATGGTTTAAACCTCACCAGCTTTGATAATTGAATAGTCGGTTGTCATGCGCCGGATCATTCCGGCAACTTGAAGTCGATGGTCTGCGTCGCGAAGCCTTCTATCGGCGTGTCACCGCGTTTGGCCGGTATGAACTTCCAGTTGCGCACAGCCTCCACGGCCGCTTCGTCCAGTACCGGTTTGCCGCTGGATTTGGTCACCTCGACAGCCCCCGCGCGGCCGTTGGGCAGCACCTTGATGCGCAGAATCACGCGACCTTCCCAACTGCGTCGCAAGGCCAGCCCCGGGTATTCCGGCGGTGGATTGCCAAGGCTGGCGAGCCCGGATACCGCAGCGCTTTCCTTGACCGGAGCCGGCGGCGCAGCAGGTGCCGGTGGCGCGGGCGCAGGTGTTGGCGGCGCGGGCGGACTGGGTGCGGCGGCAGGCTTGGGCGCAGGCGGAGTCGGTTTTTTCACCGGCTCGACCTTCTTGACCGGCTTGGGCTTCTCGACCTTTGGCTTTTCCACCGGTTTGGGCGGCGGTTCGACCGCGTCCGGGTCCTCGACCGGTTGTTCCGGTTCGGGGGGAGGCGGTGGAGGCGGCGGCGGAGGTGGTGGCTCGGGCGGCGGCGGTTCCGGTGCGGGCGGTGTCGGGCTGGTCAGTTCAATGGTCATTTCCGGAACTTGTGGTGCAACTTCCGGTACCGCTGGCTGAGCCGTTTGCATGTACCACCAGATCACACCATGGATAAGTACCGACGCAGCAATCAACACCATTACTTGCGGCTTGTTAAGGCCGCCCGGGCGTGACGTATTGGCGCTGAAAGGAATACCCTGCCACGCCGTCGAAGTGTCATCGGGCGAGGGAGAGGGGACCGCTTTCATTATTACCGCATCCTTCATTAACGCTCCCTCGGGTAGTTAAAGGGCAATAAAAATCCGCTCGAACAATGGGTAATTGTTCGACTGATAAAGGCCTGCCCACTGTTGATAGGCAGGGCAACGCGGTGGGTGCGCACACGGCGAACTCAAACGGTTAACAGACGTCTTTAATCAGGGCACTGGCATTGCTGATCCTTGCTTTCTTATCGTCATGTACGGGGACGTACAGCGGTGTTCCTGAAAGCTTACATTGCAACCGCTGTGCCAGAACGCTTCGGCTGGAACCGCTGATACAGAGCGCGCGTCGCATTCGTATAACTATTTATCGATTTCCCGTTTCATTGACTTAAAAACGGCAGATATGAATAACACCTCGAACAAAAAAACAGGCAAACAATAACCCTCTGCTTTAGCAGACGCGTTCGAAAATCATGACCTGCAAGTCACTTTCTTTGATGCACCAATACTGTGTCACGAGGATCACGTTGGTGCGCTAGTTGATCAGTGCCTCATAAAACAATGCTCCGTGTTGGTACCGCGGTTGTGTGGACAGTTAGCGCTGTTGAAATAAATGCCACTTCTGAATGGTGGCAAAATGAAACCACTTAAAACAAAGTGTCGGACACTCTTTATAGGTCGACTATCTTTTAATTAAAAACAGTCGCCCTGTACTTATTACGCGCACGGTCGCGCCAGGTCCTGACTCATGATCAGAACACTCAAAGGCACAGGCGAAATGTCTTAAGTCCAAACGTGCAGGGCTGTCGAATAACAACGCGCAGATCGGGACAAGGGTGAAGCGGCCGCGCAGGCATCGCTTGGTGCAGGTGCTGCCCAAGGTGTGGATTGCCAGCGTAACGGCGGTCTGACGCAAGACTGATAAGGCACAGCTAGATTCCTTTCCTGGCGGGAAGCAAGACTTGTGGTCTGCCACCCTGCACTGTTTGTGGACGCTCTGACGTCCGTTAACTGCACTTTGGTGCGTGTAGGCACCCCATGAATGCAGCGTGCGCCATTGGTTTATGGCACGACCGTTCCACCTGAAAGAACTGTGCCAATTTGTGTCTTTTTGTATCTGGAGGGGTACATTTTCATGTAGTCGAAGCTAAAGGCCCCGGCCGGGTGGTGTTCGGGGCCCTGACTTGAATGAATACACAGGGCGAAGCTGACAGCCAGCGGTGGCTGGCTGTGGGGAAGGGCACTACTTTTTCCGAGCGCCAGGGACTGCTTCGGTACTCAGAGTTGCTCCAGCGCCTGTATCCGGATCTTGAACCCGTTGGGTGCCAGGATTTTTTGCCAGCCGACGTATCTGAATTGGGCGTCGGGGTTGATCCAGTCACCGCTGTTCACGCCGCGGGTTCCTCTGATCGCGAATTTTTTCACTGACCCACATGGGCCGTTGAATCTGGGGGCCGTCGTATAAATGACGTATGGCTCCACGTACTGCGTCGCCCGGAGATACTTTCCGCATTGCTGGTCGACGTTGATCAGCGTTGACTTCAGCTCAGCATCGCCGACCATGTCGTCGTACATTTTCAGAAATGTGATATTGCCTACGTCCTTGAACCCCAACCCCCTCGCCTGTTTGTATTCAGGCAAATTCTGGTGAGCGATCAGGTCGGCTTTCTTTTGCTTCTTGTCTTCAATGGCCTGAGCGGCCGCCAGAGTGGCTTTGGCCTGCTTCCATAACTTATCCGCTTTAGCGTAAGTGGCATTGCATCGCGCAAGCTCTTCTGCGCTCACCCCCATTTCGGCGGGTGTGTAATCGTCAGCGCTGAGTGAGTAGGACGTGATAGTGAGCGATTTGACAACTTGCTGAGGGTCCAGCGGGCCTTTTTGAGCCTCCAGAAAATCCACTTGCTCTTGCGTTTTGTTGCAGTGCTGCATGTAGAGGGTGTAGGGGGAATACGCGTCATTTTTGTCGGAGTCGGTATACATCTTGGCAAAACCAAGGGGGCTGATAACGGTCGTCACAAACGCTAAGAAAATACATCTGATTGGAAGAGCGACGGGCATGACTTATTCCTTTAGAGCTAAAACCTGGTCCGTAAGCATCACCTGGCTATCGCCGGGTGATGCCACTATAACGACATCGCTCCGTTTTTGCTTTTTCTGATCGCAAACGTGCTGGTTACCAGAACGCAGCAGGTGCGCTGAGCGCCTTACTGAACACCTCGATGGCGCGCTCGACGTCCGCCTGCGTGGTGTAGCGGCCAAGGCTGACGCGCACGCAGGCCAGGGCCTTGGCGGAGTCCATGCCCAGAGCAAGCAGCACATGCGAGGGGGCATTGCTGGCCGAGTTGCACGCGGACGTCGAGGACAACGCCAGGCTGTGGGACAACTGCGAGCTGGTGAAGCCACTGCGGGTGATGCACAGGTTCAGGGTGTGCGGGATGCGTTGTTGCGGACAGCCATTGAGTTGCACATCCGGCAGGCTCAGCAGGCCTTCGCGCAGGTGACGACTCAGCCCTTCGATACGACGGTTTTCAGTTTCGGCCTGGCTGATCGCCAACGCGAAGGCGGTACCCATGCCGACGATCTGATGGGTTGCCAATGTGCCCGAACGAAAGCCGCCTTCATGTCCGCCGCCGTGAATCTGCGCTTTCAACAACGAATGGGCACGCGGGCCCACGTACAGCGCGCCGATGCCCTTGGGGCCGTAAGCCTTGTGCGCCGAGAACGACATCAGATCGACGGCCAGACTCGCCAGATCGACCTTCACCTTGCCGACGCCCTGCGCAGCGTCCACATGAAACAGTGCACCGTGCTCGCGCACCAAGGCGCCAATGCTGGCGATATCGGTCAACGTACCCAGCTCGTTGTTCACCAGCATCAGCGACACCAGCAGTGTGTCTTCGCGCAATGCAGCCTGTACGGCATGAGGCTGGATCAAGCCCTGAGCGTCCGGTTTCAGCCAAGTGACGGGAAAGCCCTGGCGCTCCAGCGTGCTGACGGTGTCGAGCACTGCCTTGTGTTCCAGAACGCTGGTGATGATGTGCCGGCGTTGCGCGCTGACATCATGGGCGATGCCCTTGATCGCCAGGTTGTTGGACTCGGTAGCGCCGGAGGTCCAGACGATGGTGTCGACAGGTGCGCCCACCGCATCGGCCACCTGTGCGCGCGCCTGTTCAACAGCCTGCCGCGCCACCTGCCCATAACCATGCCCGCTGGAAGCCGGATTACCGAAATGACCTTCACGCCCCATACAGGCAACCATGGCTTCGATGACCTGTTCGTCGACAGGTGTGGTGGCGGCGTAATCCAGATAGAGCGCAGAGGTGGTCATGGGCAATTCACTTTGTAATCGAGTCAAAATCAAGGGCTGGCATTACCAGCCCGACTGTTTGAAAGATTACTGATCCGCACGCGAAAATTTATTGATATTTGCACGGGCATGGGCAGCCAATGCGAAAAATTATTCGCTTCTGCTTGGATTTCTTCGATTGAAAATTCTAGGATGCTGCTTCACGCGCCGAATCGTACTCAGGCACCCATCGCTCCGCGTTCAATCCGGAGATGCAAGGCGCTGCACCGTTGGGTGACGCAGAGCGTCACGAAAGGCATGCCAACGCGGAGCATTGGCACGATAGTCAAACGCTGAATCGGGTTCAGACACCTATCGTTCCTCACGCTCCGCGTGGGAATGCAGTTCTGGACGCCCCGCGTCCAATCCGGGGATGCAAGGTGCTGCACCGTTGGGTGACGCAGAACGTCACGAAAGGCATGCCAACGCGGAGCACTGGCACGATAGTCAAACGCTGAATCGGGTTCAGACACCTATCGTTCCTCACGCTCCGCGTGGGAATGCAGTTCTGGACGCTCCGCGTCCAATCCGGGGATGCAAGGTGCTGCACCGTTGGGTGACGCGAAGGGTCACGAAAGGCATGCCAACGCGGAGCATTGGCACGATAGTCAAACGCTGAATCGCAGTCAGACACCCATTGTTCCGCACGCTCAGTGCAGGGCGACTTACGCAGGAAACCGCTAATGGACAAATTCGACCGGGCAATTCTCGACATCCTGCAAACCGACTGCACCCGCTCGGTGGCAGACATCGCCGAGCGTATCGGCCTGGGCAGCACCGCGTGCTGGCGGCGTATCCAGAAGCTGGAAGAAGCCGGCATCATTGATCGCCGGGTTGCGCTGCTCAATCCGCAGCGGCTGAACGTGTCAGTCAGCGTCTTCGCCGCCATTCGCACCAACCAGCACAATGCCGCCTGGCTCGAACAGTTTCACGCTACTGTCGGCGAACTGCCTGAAGTGGTCGAGTGCTACCGCATGGCAGGCGACACTGACTACATGCTACGCATCGTCGTGGCCGACATCGCAGGGTACGACGCGGTGTACAAGCAACTGATCAGCATCCCCGGTATCAGCGACGTGAGCTCCAGCTTCGCCATGGAACAGATCAAATTCACCACCGGCCTGCCCTTGCAATACGCCTCGTTTGGCGGTTGAACGCAGCCACGCTCATCGATTGAATCGAACCCTCGGCCCGATGCCACGTCCACATTCTTTGGCAAACGAAAAAGGTGGCTGACATGACAACCGATCACATACTCACAGACAGCGTACCCAAAGAAGACCCCGCCAGCCCGCAACTCGGCCAGTACGACCGTGAAGCCGACCCGGTCCTGGCCATGAATGCGAACAGACCCGGTGTCGGCCCGAAAAAAGGCGATGAGGTGAAGAAGCGTACGGAACACGACGAGACTTACGATGAAGGCGAGCCTGAAGTGGACGAAGCCGATAGCGTATCGGACGAGGGCGGCGGTACGTTGCCGGGCTGAAGCAGCACAGCCCTCGCATGGAGGGGCTGCAACAGCTCAAACGTGTTCCTGCAGGGACGTTGAGCTGCTCACATGGATGCAATGATGAATCCGCCGACTCAAGGGCGGGAAGCAATCTCGTCCAGATGATTCAGCAGATCCAGCGGGTCTTCGTACACCCTCAACGCGCCAGCACGCTCAAGCTCGCCGATGTCATAGCCGCCCGACAACAGGCCGACGCCGGTTGCCTTGCAGCGACGGGCCGCCAGCATGTCCCAGATTGCATCACCGATCACCAGACACTCGTCGATAGGTGCGTTTATCTTCTTTGCAGCTGCCAGAAACAGGTCGGGGTCAGGCTTACCGTAGCTCACGTCATCGCGCGTAACGATGTTGATCTTATTGATGTCCAGTTTCAGCGCTTTCAGGTTGATCGTCGCCGTATCGATCCCGCCGCTGGTGGCGATGCACCACTTGAGGTTTTCCTTGTCGAGCGTCTCCAGCAACTCGACAGCGCCGGGCAGTGCGATGATCTGTCCTTGCAGACGCTCGTAAGCCTGAGCATGTTTCTCGCTAAGCCGTTCAGCTTGTTCTTCGTTGATGTTCAAGCCGGTTTCACGCGACAGTGATTTCAACATCAGTCCGCCGCTCATGCCGATCTTGCGATGAATACGCCACATCGCGAGCGGGATATTTTCTGCATCCAGCGCCTCTTTCCAGGCAGCGACGTTTTGATAAACGCTGTCGGTCAGCGTGCCGTCCAGGTCGAAGATGAAGGAAGTCTGGGGTCTCATAGCATTACTCTTTTGAATTCGGATTGACCATCTGGCGAGGTCCGGAGCGTTGTGGTCGACACCTGTTCGGCGGTATCGGAATGCGGCGATCGTCAATGAAGCGAGGGCCGTACCGGGGCTTCAAATACGGCATTGCCAGATGGAGGGAAAAGGCTGGTTTTTTTAGCTCACACACTTTCGAGTACGTGATGGGATGGCGGTTCGATCTTTCGCACTCTCCAGCCGTGCTAACGCTGCAAGTAACCCTCCACCAGCGCCTGAACCCGCTCCGCGTCATCGGCGCTGACCGGGTTATAAACAATCATCGACAGATCCGGCCGACCATCCACGGCGAAACCCGAATACTCCAGCTCGATCAGGCCATGAACCGGATGCCGCAGGCGCTTGGTGCCTTCGCCCTGTAAACGCACATCGTTGTCACGCCACAACGCAGCGAAATCCGCGCTGAGCGTGCACAGTTCGTCAGCGAGTTCGCGGAGTTCGGAGGCGGCACCGGCACGGGTGGCGTCGGCTCTGAATGCGGCGACGATAAAGCGCGCGACGGCCTGCCAGTCGTCCTGCTTTGCCCGCGTGCCGGCGTTGCAAAACATCAGGCGCAGAATGTTGCGCTGCTCTACGGGCAGCAGGCTGTAGTCAGTAAATACGGCCGCCGCCGCGTTGTTCCAGGCCAGAACATCCCAAGTGGCGGTCTTGATAAAGGCAGGGCTGAACGCGAGGGTATCCAGAATGCGCTGCAAGCGCGGCGATACGCCTTCGGGCGCGCTGTAGACCACTTCGGGCAGATGACCAAAAGCGAGCATGAACAAGTGTTCCCGCTCGGGCTCGGTCATCAAGAGACTTTGCGCGATCCGGTCCAGAACCTGGGCGGAGGGCGCGCCACCGCGCCCTTGTTCCAGCCACGTGTACCACGTCGCGCTGATATTGGCGCGCTGGGCAACTTCTTCCCGACGCAAGCCCGGCGTGCGCCGACGCGTGGTGGAAAGCCCCAGACTCGCAGGGTCCAGACGAGCCCGACAGTCTTTCAAATACGTTCCCAGCGGGTTGGCCATGATGATCCTGTTGGTGTTTATACCCTGATAACGTCACGTCTTTTACGGGATAAACGTTACGCGCACTCTGCCGTCTTCAGCAAAGAGAGATTTGAATATGCGCGTCTTTATAACCGGCTCCACAGGCTTTATTGGTACTCGGGTGGCCTGGGAACTGATCAACGCAGGCCATCAGGTAGTAGGGCTGACACGCTCTGAAGAGGGGGCTCAAGCTCTGCTTGCCATGGGCGCCGAACCCCATCGCGGCGATATCGAAGACCTGTCCGGCCTTCAGCGTGGTGTGGAGAAGTGCGACGCGGTCATTCACACTGCGTTTGATCACAACTTCGCGCACTTCGTCGCCAATTGCCAGAAGGACGCTCGCGTTATCGACGCGTTGGGTTCTGCACTGGCAGGCTCCGAGCGCCCGCTGGTTATCACCTCCAGCACGGCGCTGGGCTCTTCATCACCCGGGCAGGCCGCAGACGAAGATCATTTCGACCCGGCGCACCCCAACCCTCGAGTCGCCTCGGAACTCGCCGGGCAGACGCTGTTGCAACGCGGCGTCAACGTAGTCGTCATGCGCCTCTCGCAAATTCACAACCCGGTCAAACAGGGCCTGGTCAGCGAAGTCATCAAACAGGCGCAGGCAAAAGGCTGCTCGGCCTATATCGACCAAGGCCTCAATCAGTGGTCCGCAGCGCACCTTGAAGACACGGCGCGCCTGTATCGCCTGGCGCTGGAGAAACATCAGCCGGGGGCTCGTTATCATGCGACTGCCGAATCAGGCATTACTTTTCGCCTGATTGCCGAAGCCATCGGAGAACACCTCGGCCTGCCCACGTTGGCCGTACCCGCCCATGAAGCTGCCGCACACTTTGGCTGGCTGTCGACATTTGTGGCCAAGGACATGAGCAGCCTGAATGACAAGACACGCGAACGCTTGGGATGGCAGCCACGGGGGCCAGGTTTGATTGAGGATTTGGGAGGTTGTTCGAAGGGGTGAGTGTGGCGCCCGGGCTCAGGTTGAGTTCTGGCCTGACTGCCCGGGGACTTGCGAAAAAGTGCGCGCAGGCACACTGCTTTTTTTACAATTTGTTTAATTACGTTACCGGACAGGCTGCTTAAAATCGTGCGTTTGCCAAGCAAGGAAAGCAAACGATGAGCATCCATCAGTTGCGTAAGGATGTAGAAGAACACTTTGAGCGATTTGAGCGTGCGCCTTTCAAAGAGGCCTGGCGTCGGCGTGATGCTCGTATCTGTCTGATCTGGATGGCGGCATTGATATTGGCATTTTCAGGGGCGCTTATATTTCTACCTGCGCCTACCCTGACTGACTACATTCCCGCTTTGCTGCCCGTCCTGCTGATTTCCCTGATATGCACCGTGCATCTTGCAGAGGTATATGCACGAATCAGAGCAGAACAAATGGGGGCCGCTTCGATTACCACGCCCTCCGAACGGTTAAAGCTGAAACAGGACTGGCTATGTGCACGCTATCACTGCGAGCCGGACGATCTTGTCGATAAGGCAAGGGCGCTGAGGCAGCTGTGGGAGGAGCGTCAGGAGCTCAAGCAACTGGCCAGCCACGACACGATGGGGCCACGTATTGCTGCGTTCTTCCGGCTACCTGACCCTGGCAGATTCATCGCGGCACTCTTCACCATCGCCGCGATCTTTACAACGATGGTGACATTGGGCAGCAGCATCGATGCCATCTTCGATGCCTTGCAAGACTGGCGAACGATAGGTGCCAATATCGTAATCGTCACTTTCCTGTGCACCGAAATCATATTGCTCTGGATCATGGTCACCGGCATGGCCCGCGAGATCGGCCCTTCGGTACTTGAGCAGATCGGGTTGCTGCCTATGAGTAGCCGTCGGGTTTATCGATATCTGCTTGCCGTTCATGATGCGAGTGAGCCTGTTACGCCGGTTCGCAGGAATGTGCCCGGATTGTTGAGGTTGATTTCGGTGTGTTTTATGCCGATTGGCGAAGTGTGGGCGAAAGTGCGGGCACGTTTTTTAGCGCGCTCGGCGGTCGGGGCTTGAATGGGATGTGGAGGTAACTGCCTTGCCAATGCTCTACATTGGCCTGCAGTGCGTGACGCTCTGCGTCACACATCTACCGTCCGGCAAAACAGCCCAGAGCCTGGGGAGTCGCGGGTAATCAGAATGATTTACTGGTGAGTGTCCGCATTCTCTGCCGGATAAAACTCGCCCTGGCTCCCCATTCTTTCCAACCTATCGCGAACGAGCGCCTCGACGCTGGCTACTGCAGCCTTATCGTCAGGGTTGACCAGCTGCAGGCACAGGCGCCGGGCGTTCTGATCATGAGTGCCTTCGCTGAGCATGTCGTGAGTAGGGACTTGTTCACCACGCCATAGGCACAGCTGGGTATGGGTACCGCCGAGCCATATTTCGTTGACTGATCTGAGGTCAGTGGTCGCCAGTTGGTCCACGGTGATCGTCTTGTCCATTGCGCTGTACCTTTTCAGTGAGTCGATACGGGTCAGACGAACAGCCGCCGCGGATCGTTCCCGGCGTCGGCTATTCAACAGCGCCAACGGTGACAAGCCGGCGCCCTTGATCAATCGACAGGCAAGGCTTTATTTCTTCAGCCAACCCTCAACCACATCGGAACCATGCTCCGCCTTCCACTCCTTCAGAATCTTGTGATTCCCGCCCTTGGTCTCGATCACTTCACCGGTTTTCGGATTTTTATAAACCTTGAGTTCGCGCGGTTTGCGCTTGCCCGCAGGCTTGTCAGCGATCTGTCCACGGGACGAGGCCTGTGGGTCCAGCAGATTGATGATGTGCTTCAGGCTGAAGCCATAGTGCTCAAGCAGCTTGCGCAGCTTGGTTTCGAACTCGATTTCCTTCTTGAGACCCTGGTCGCCTTTCATCGACTCCAGTGCCTGAAGTTGCTCGGCAAGGTGTTTTTCCAGCTGGCGGTATTCTGCGAGTTTGGACATGGTATTTTCCTTATAAACAAGTGTGCGTAGTAAGTGAGAGGGATCTCATCCGTTACAAGTTCAGCCTAATTTTTCCGCAGAGGCGCGATGGCTTCCAATGCGCTGTAGTAACGCGATAAGCCGGATTATCCGGGCTTCCGGTTATTAAATGCGAATTCCCTGGTACAGAGTCAGCAGCTTTCGGCCAGAGCGATCATTGAGGTCGCTTGAGCGATTTACCTTATCTCAGGGATTGGTATTAGGAAGATAGCGTAGGTATCCAGCGATGTTCGACCCGCTTCCAGCACTTCTATCCTTCGGATGAGTTCGCCCTTCGTTGACTGGAACCTCCTCAAAATCAAATGGACTGACGCCTTCAAGGCAGGCCACATTAACACCGTATTGAGCCGGGTCGGAGCGTCGTTGGTGATGTGTATA
Source organism: Pseudomonas sp. PvP027 (assembly GCF_017833005.1). Taxonomy (NCBI): domain Bacteria; kingdom Pseudomonadati; phylum Pseudomonadota; class Gammaproteobacteria; order Pseudomonadales; family Pseudomonadaceae; genus Pseudomonas; species Pseudomonas sp. PvP027. Next base: position 3,176,063 of record NZ_JAFIBK010000001.1, read on the forward strand.
TATCCCGCATTGTGAGCAAAAATAATGCTTCGCCTGCAGGGTGTTGAACTGATAGAGCTTGAGCATCGCCTCGCCAGAAGTGATTTCTATATCCTCCAGGGCTGCTGACACCGCGATCGCACCGCGCATGCGGCAATAGGAGCAGTTGCAGCGCCGGACGGTCTTGAATCCGTCAGTAAGCCGAACTTGAAATCGTACAGCGCCGCAATGGCATGTGCCTTGTAACGTTCCGTCAGAGGTGTCCATATAAACCGGTGACTCCGTCTATTGGCTGCGCGGCAGCGAAAAGCCTGTGAAGATGTGGCCAGACGACCACATCTTCACACCGTCTTTATTTAGGACTTGGCCCAAATCGGTTAGGTCCTGGATGGCCTTCCTGAATCAGGAAGACGAGGTTGGCAATCGGTACCAGCAGCCACCAGCCGCTGCGGTCCGTGTCGTGCAACCTGCGAACACCCACCGCGACACCTGGGACCAACACGGCCAGGGAATAAAGGTTAGCGATAATGCCGCCATCACCTATCAGCCCGCCGATAAAGCCGAGGACAATCGAGATCAAGATGTTGAACAGAAAGAACATCCAGTATTCTTTTCTGCGTGCCCTGCCCGTGAATACTGCATATTTTTTCAGAACGTCTGAATACCAGCTCCACGCAGGCGGGTTATCGGTGTTCGCACCGGCTGGCGAAACAACCAGTTGCGGAGCCCCGCAGTGCGGACACGTACCAGCGTCATCACTGATTTCCTTTGCACAACCACGACAAAATGCCATCTCATTCTTCCCTAAATCAGTTAGCTATTAATCCAAAAAATATCAGCAGCGATACCGCTGACAAGACAGTGCCTGCTATCGCTATTCCGTTTCCAGGCAACTTTTTGTTGATGCTGATGACGCCCAGAACCAGTCCGGCTATCGAGCACATGCCGAGCCCCACGACGGTATCCAGATCCCATTCACCATCGTCGAACAGCGCCAGAGAGCATAGGATGCCCAGCACCAGAGAGACGATAGCCATCCACGGAGAGCCAGTTTGTTGTAGCTGTTTCGCGGGAGTTGCGGAGACCTGACTGGCGCCACATTGCGGGCAGTTGAGTGCCGTTTCATGTATTTCCTTTGCGCAGCCACGACAGAAGACCATCGCCATTTTTATTTCCTTATATCGAGTAGCTTTCAGACCACCAGCCAGCGATTTAATGCCTGCAAATTCTGGGTTAAAAGGTTTGTATTGCCAAGAATTAGTTAGTTTTATTTACAGTTTTGGCGACTGCGCAACGTTTTGAGGCGTTTTGCAGCCAGTTATTTACGTTGACTTGTTGCATCAGCCGAAACGGGAGCGCCTGTTCCAGGTTTCAGTGGGCTTTCGTGTCTGGCACGAAAGCAGGCAACTAAAGGTAGGGCGAGCTGTTCAGGCGATGTCAGCTCACGAGGTCGACGGCGGTTTGTCCAACGAGCGCCACGTCTGCCGTATCGGCAACTACCAGGTCGGCGTTGGTGAGCTCTCGCGTGTAGTCGAACCCTATTAGCGTGACCTGGAAAGCATGCCCATCGGCGCCTGGCTCGCTACTGCGCAGGTAGGTGCGCTCGGTGTTTTCATCGTAGGTCATGCTCAAGGTGCCGTCGCGGCCGTTGCCAAAACCGGTCACGCCGAGCGCAGCGACGTCGAGCTTGTCCTCGCCCCAGATGAAATCAGTGATCAGGTCGCTGCTGCCGGCATGGCTGTCGGCGCTGCTGGTAAACACGAAACGGTCGTTGCCTGTGCCGCCAGTGAGCTTGTCCGCGCCCAACCCACCGGTCAGCACGTCGTCACCGGCGTTACCCTCGAGGATGTCGTTTCCGGCGCCACCGGCCAGGGTATCGTTGCCCCAGTAACCGTAAAGGGCCTCGGACTTGTCGCCGCCGGCCAGATTCACCGGAGTGATCGGCTGCGGGGTGGTCACAACCTTCGCATCACTGGGCGGGGCAAACAGCACAGTGCTGGCGTTGAGCTCATTGACATGGTTGCCACTGAGCAGAATTTCAAAGCGATTGCCGTTGGCATCGGCTTCTAATGATTTAAGTGCGGTGGCATCACCGGCGAGGTTGAGTACCACCTTCAGCGTACCGTTGTAGCCGTTACCCAGCCCGGTGAAGCCCAACGCGGACACATCGATCATGTCATGGCCGCTGCCATTGAAGTCGGTGACCAGGTCGCGGCGGCTGTAGCTGCCACTGGCATCGTTGCGGTAGCTGTCGCTGAGTTGCGTATACACGAAGGAGTCGGCACCCGCGCCGCCGCTCAGGGTATCCCCCCCGGCACCGCCGAATAGCCGATCATTGCCCGCACCCGCTTCGACTGTGTCGCGGCCAGCGCCGGCCCTGAGCGTTTCGCTGCCGTCGGTGCCCACCAGCAGGTTGCTCTGCGAGGTACCGTTGATCAGCGGTTGCAGGTTGGCATCGGTAATAACGCCGCTGTTGGAGAGGAACTGCAAGGCAAAACGCTGGCCGTTATGGTCCCGCTCGTAGCTTTCCAAAAAGTAAATGCCGCGCAAGGGCTCGCCACGAATGTGCAGGGTATCGCCATAGCCATTGCCCAAATGGCTATAGCCCAGGGCCGAGACGTCGAGGGTATCGTGAGCGGGGTCAAAATAGCTGATGGAATCGGTGGACTCGCCTGCGCGATCGATATAGCTGTCGCTGATGCGCTCGAAGCGAAATACATCATTACCGGCGCCGCCGCTCAAGGAGTCGATTCCGGCACCAGGGACCATCACATCGTTGCCACCCCCGCCGCCTATATAGTCGTTACCGTCCCCGCCCATCAGCAGTTCATTGGCCAGCCCACCGCGTAGGGAGTCGTTGGCTGGAGTGCCTTGCACGATGAGTTCGACCGGGTTGTCGCTGACCCGGCTACCTGCGCCTTTGACCTGCAAATCCCCAAGGGCCGTAGGGTTGGTGACGTCCTTGATGTCGAAAACCTGGGTCATGCCGTGCTCCTTACCTGCGGTTTGTCCACTGAATGTGTGGTGTGACGCCAGTAATGGCGTCTCGTTGATAGCAGTGGGCCTTATCCGACGAAGGTGCAATAAGCGGCGGGTTTGAAGTAGGTCGTTACGCGGCAGCCGTTAGTGTTGAGGAAGAATACGGCTGGGATCAGGCATCACTCCAACCGTAATCGAGCTACTTGCCCATGGCAAAGGCTGCGTGAGTGGCCAAAGATTCCTGGATTCGCGCAATCAGTGCTTCTTCATCTGGATAGAAGAACCATTGTCGGGATTTTGTGTAGTGCCCTGATCTTTATTCGATGTGTCAAAACACCCTGAGAGACCTGCCGACAGGAAAGCGGCAAGGCAAATTATCTGGAGATGGCTCATGACGTGCTCCATGGTTGATGATCGAAGTGAGGAGACGAAGACTGGGACGTCGCGCCTATCACTGACTGAACAGGCACACAGTGCTTTCAAACGCTCGATTGGCCATGGCCTCAAGGGGAAGCTTGCGGTGGGTGTCTGACAGCACTTCCAACCCCCACGGGCCCTCATAACCTGCAGCTTGAACCGCGTTGATAAAAGCCGGGATGTCGAAGGTCCCATCGCCCGGCAGGACACGTTTATGAATGGTGTCCATCCACAGCGGCTCGATGGGGTACTTGTGCGCATCGTTCAGCTCGACCGACTTGATGAACCGGGCCGGGATTCGGGCGATTTCACTGAAGTCGATACCGCCACGCTGCAGGTGCCAGATATCGAGTAGCAGACCTCCATTGGGCTGATCAGCGCCTTCCACAATCGCCAAAGCAGTGTCGATGGTGCGCACGTTACTGAACGGCATGATTTCCAGGACTATATTGGAACCGACCGCGGCAGCTTCCTGGCAGAGCAAAGTGAACTCCTTGACCATGAGATCAATGTCCGTCAGGTCTTCTCCTATCCCAGGGCCGATTTTGATTGAGCGAACGCCCAAGGCTTCAGCTGCTTTGAGCAGTTCATGGCGAACTTTGTCTGACTGGCGTCGACGCTCGCCTGAGTGGTACCAGTCCACCAGGAATTCCAGTTCAATATGCTCGATACCGTTCTGCTTCAGGATGGTTTTCATCGCCGGGTAACCGATCTCATCCATCGTCGCCATCATGCCGTTGTGCACCAATCCGATACCCTTGAAGCCAGCCTGGCCCGCCGCCTCCATACGATCTCTGAAGGAAAAAGGGCTCACTTCTGTAGGGCCCATCGGGTAAACGTCACCGGCAATAGTCCAGTAGGCTGCGAGAAGTTCTACGTGTTGATGGGTCATTGCTTTTTCTGCCTCTCAATCTGTTCTGAATAACTTGGCAACCAGACTAAGGTAGAGCTTTGCTACGATAAACCCGTAATCAGTCGTCACAGAGTAGAGCTGGAGTTGACAATGCCTCAGGTTGAACAGGCTTTGAGCGGAGTTGTTATTTTCGTTACAGCGGCAAGAGCCGGAAGCTTTACTTCAGCCGCCGACCGGCTGGGCATAACCAAATCAGCAGTGGGCAAGAGCATCGCCAAGCTGGAAGAAAGGCTGGGTTGCAAACTTTTTCATCGATCCACTCGCAGCTTGGGGCTCACCGTTGACGGAGAGGCTTATTTCGCAAGCTGCTCATTAGCCGTGGATGAAGTTCTCGCTGCTGAAGCATTTCTGACGAGCAACCAGAAGACGCCTGGCGGGCGCCTGCGAATCGATCTGCCCGCCGCCTATGGACGTAGCGTCGTTCTTCCGGTGTTACTGGATATCCTTGAAGCCAATCCCGGCCTCAAGTTGACGGTGACGTTTAACGATAGCGTGATCGATCTGATCGAAGAGGGTGTCGATCTCAGTATTCGATTCGGGGCGCTCAAAGACACAAGCGGCCTGGTCGCGAGGCGCCTGGCTGTACAGAAGCAGATCATCTGCGCTGCGCCTCGTTACATTCAAAAACACGGCTACCCGGAGTCTCCCGAAGACCTTCAGCAGCACCGCTGTATCGTCAACTATCGTAGAGGCCAGCGGGTAAGCTGGACGGTCCTGGATGAAAGCGGTGAGCTCGCGCGGATCACTCCACCGGGTACCCATGAGGTCGGCGACGGGGATGCGATCATTGCCATGGCCGCGGCCGGCCAGGGGATCTGTCAGATGCCGAACTCTTTAATCCGCGATCATCTCAGGGACAGCAGGCTTGTTCCTGTCCTGGAGAAATACGCCCCGGATGACGTGGCCATCCACGCAGTCTGGCCTCAAACGCGGCACCTGCAGCCGAAGGTAAGACGTGTGGTGGACGAGCTTATTGCCCGGGCCGAGAGGGGGGATCTGAGCTGATCGAGCAGACGCGTACATCCTCGATAACCTGAGTTGCCCCGGAGTGCCACTCGGCAATCAGGCGGGTAACAAACCTGAAACCCTCTCCAATCGCCTCTTTCTCTAGCGCGAGAATTTGCGGGGGGAGATGGGTGATGTGTCGAATTTCCACTGGGCTCATGCATTGTCCTGGATTTGGTGAATGACATAAGTCACCAGACAATAGGCTTATCGTCCCAGGCCCAGAAGGTCCCGCTGTCGGCCGGTCCATGTGCGCCTACCACCTCAATGATGCGATCCGCCGAGAACGCCGGTTCGAACAGTTGGCCTTCAGGTACGTTCGCCTGGAAGGGCTGAGACAGCTCTGTGTCAGTTGTGCCTGGGTGTATTGCCAGGACAGTAGAGGCCGGGTTGAAGCGTTTCAATTCGATACTGGCCGTGTGCAGCAACTGGTTGAGCGCCGCTTTGCTGGCTCTGTAGCTGTACCAGCCACCCAATCGGTTATCGCCAATAGAGCCAACCCGCGCGGAGAGCGCCGCGAAGGTAGAAGGTTGTTTGCGCAATAACGGGAGCAGGTGTTTGAGCAGCAGGATCGGTGCGAAGGTGTTGGTCGCGAAGCTCGCTTGCAAGCTCTCAAGCGTCAGTTGCGCCAGACCCTTTTCTGCTTTTGCACCGCCCTGATGAAGAATGCCTAGCGTGCTGATGACGAGGTGCAGATGATCGCATCCTTCAAGCGTCTCGCTCGCGAGTGCTTCGAGGGATTGTTCATTGCGCGCGTCGCAGTCGACGCGTTTGATGCGTTGGCCATATTGCTCTGCAAGCGTTGCCAGTTCTGTGGAAGTGCTGGCTTTTCGCGCGACCGCCCATACCTGAGCCACATCATCGCGAGCAAGCAACGCCGCACACAGTGCCAGGCCGATACCTCGGCTGGCTCCGCATATCAGCACGTTAGCCTCGTTGTTCAGTTCGGGTATCAAACTCATAAGGCACCTTGTTGAGCATGGCTGAAGTGTTTTTGACTTCGGGGCCAGACATTACGTTCAGGCGGACGGTTGCTTACCCATAGGGAGCTCAACGAAAGGGGGCTTATGCTGGTGTGTCGGCCAAGCGCCACAGTAGGAAATTCAAGAGCTGTATTCATGCGATATATGCTCAATGCTTCATGGTAGAAAATCATGAGAAAAGGGGAGGTCGTTATCGCAGAATCCTCCCAGCACGATCGCTATCCGGCCGAGTTCTGCTACGGGATAATCCACTCATCAACCAACTCAGGTTCCACGCAGCTGGAGACGACTGGATCTGGCAGGAGATGGAAATTGCGATGAATGGACTTTCAGGGAGAACGTCATGATAGGGGGGTATTTGCTGTACGCGGTCTTGGGTATTTACGCGTTGCCCGTTGGCTTTACCATGCTCTATGCCTGGTTGATGAGCAGCAAAACCGGTGTGCGATTCGAATTAAGCTTTGCCGAGGTGTCCAAGAACTTCCGGCACGTGATCCTGTTCGGCACACTCTTCGGGGTTGTGCTTTGCCCTGTCGATTATTTTCTTCCAGCAACTCCAGCTTTCAACCTCTACGTGTGCGCGCAGTTGGTGCTGCTCGTCGTATTCACTATACGGATGAGTTGCTCGGCGGTGGTCTTGCCTTCGGGAGCACATTCGACAGGTACCAGGCTTGCCTACGGCACGATGCTCGCGACAGTCATCCTGATCTGCCAGCCCGCTCTCTACATTGCGTGGGCAATCTTGCGAGTCGGTTGAGTGCTCGTTTACACAGATTGCTGCCTGTCGCGAGGGGCCGCAAACAGCCAAGAGCGGACGCCTACGACCGATCTCCCCGTGCGCTGCTTGTGTTACCAGGCATTGAAGCTCAATGCGAATCATCAACCCGCAAAATCCTGCTGGGCATCGTGAAAGTAAACCGACCGTCAAACATTCATCTAATGTTATGCGAGGTTGGCGAAGCAGCCGGATTCACGCCGTGCTCATCATGTTCCAGGAAGGGCTTTGATGCGAAAACGTTATTTGATCGTGATTTTTGTGATATTTGCCATTGAGTGCCTGGTCGTGGTCGATAAGCTGATTTCGTCTACGTGGCCCGAACAGTTGGAGGTGGCTGTCGGGACGTTTTCCGTCAAAACAGGTGGGCGAGACGAGTACTTGTCAATCGCCAATGAGCAGGGGGCTGTTGTTCTCAGTTGCTCTCTGGGTATGAGCGGCTCGACGCGATGTTTTTCGCAAGAGCAGCTTCAAGCTTTGACCGGTAGGCGCGTAACAGCTCATTGGTATCGTCAGTCAGTTTATGGCGGGATTAGGAGGAACAAGCTGGTTGCACTTGATGACAGCGAAAAAATCATACGTGATCCAGAAAGAACCAAATCTTTGGATCGATCTAAAATAAAAAATTCGGCCATTGTTGGCGGTGTGGTTGTAGGTGTTATGTTTATCGTGTGGGGCGTATTTGTACTACGAGTGCGAAGTCGGCATGACGTCGCCCATAGCTGAGGATGTAGTGACTGACGCGACCGCTTCTGGCCAACAGCCGCCTGTCATTCGCGGGCGCAGAACTACACATCGTTCAGCGGAGCAACTATAAACCCTACCGCCTCGCCAACAACCGCGCCAACCCAGCCGTCACCACGACAGCCAGCAAAACGGCAGCCGCGATAGACAGCAGTGCGCCCCATTGCAATATGGAATACCGGAGGGTCAGGTAGAAACTCACCACTCCGACGGCGCCAATCGCATTGCCCCTGATTATCGCCGCCAGTTCATAACGCCCGCCTTGAACATGGACGAACACTGCAAGCGGCCAGGCGATCACCGGGATTGGCGCGAGCAGCCCACTGACCACCGGACCGAGCCAGGTGGCGCTTGCGGTAATCGCCAGCAGCAGAAGGGTGGCTGTCAGCATTCGCATCGGAATGACCCAGCGCGGCAGTGCCACGTATGACGCTACGTCCGGCGGTGTCTGTTTCGAGGTGGCAACGATGATCAGCGCAACCATCAGCAGCGTGAAAATGATCGACAGCGCCAGTAAGCCCGACAGGTTCATCAGAAAGGCCGTTGCGCCGTACACCGCGAGCGCCAGGACACATCCCGTCAGCGCTGAAACGCGTCGAGTGATCAGGAAATAAAACAGGTAAGTCGCCTGAATCGCCGCCAGTCCGGCCAGGGCGCCTGGCACCGCCCTCGAGGCGAATTCGGTGCCTTGCTCAAGGCTGAGAAACAGCATGACCAGCGCCGAAGTCATCGGCAGCCCGGAAAGCAGCCCCGCCACGCCGGTGCCCCAGCGCCTGGCCGCCAGTGAAATGGCCAGCATGAGCGCGGGGGTGATGAGTAACTTGAGGTAGAAGGCCGTCATGCAGAAAACTTCACATCTGAAGGTGGGCTGAATGCTAAACCTTTTGGCGGTTGGCAACGATGCATGTCAGCGCTTACTCCATCGCCCGACAGCACATCCGATAGCCAGAAACAGAAAAGCCCGGCGAACCGGGCTTTCTGAAAACGGGCAGTACTTATTTAGCGGTTTTCAGCTTGATCACGTCACCCGAAACGGTGGTGGTATAGCCGTTCAGAACCCAGGCCCAGAACCACTTTTCCTGCACTTGGGTATTGATCAGCGCATCGCCACCCTTGGCCTGGATGGCGCTTTTCTGCGCGCGAACAAAACGGTCGTTCTGACGAATCGGGATCAGACCGAACAGCATCAGGCCGGTGGCGCTTGCTTCACTGTGACCTACGACGGTGTATTGGCTGCTGTCGTATTGCGGGGTTTTCATAGGGGTGCCGGTGCAACCTGCCAGAACCAGACCACATACTGCTGCGGCGACAACTTTACTCACTGACTTCACGATAAAACTCCATGGAAAACGCCCGGATCCAAATCTCGGGCGGCGGTACTTTACTCGCTGGGCTGGTGCTTGAGGCATTTTTCTACGATTGCCTCACAGCACTCTCCCAACAGCGCGTCCGCCAACTCCGAGAGCGGCTGTTTCCGGTTGTAGCGAAGCGCTCCACATCCGAGATATTCAGCACGCCTGCAAAAGTATCAACGCAGCAGGCGGAAGGTCTCACGCACATGCTCGGTGAGCGTTGCCGGGTTTTCCATGGCCGCGAAGTGACCGCCGTGCTCGGCTTCCGCGAAGAACCGTAGATCGTCGAAACGCGCCTGTGCCCAGCGCCATGACAGGCGCAGCAGCTCGCCCGGGAACATGCTCACGCCGGCAGGGATTGGCATCGCGGGGGCAGGGCCGTGCTGTTGCATTTCGCGCATCCCTTCCCAATAGAAACGGACCGAGCTGGGCCCAGCATTGGGCAGCCAGTACAGCATGATGTCGTCGATCAGTGCATCGAGCTCGATTACCCGCTCAGGCTCACCGCCGCTGTCGGAGGCATCCTGAAACAGCGCATACACCCACGCCGCCAGGCCAACGGGCGAATCCGACAGGGCGAAGCCGACTGACTGCGGCCGGGTGCTGTGCACTTTCATGTAGCCGGAAAGCTCTCGGTCGTAGCGTTGCGCGTCGGCCAACATGCGCTGCTCTTCAGGCGTGGCCTGCGCTATTTCCGCCTCGGTGGCTTGGTACATCACCATGTTCAGGTGAATGCCGATCAGGCCAGGCGGGCGCATGTGCCCAAGAGCGGTGGTCACGGCCGCGCCCCAATCCCCACCCTGAGCGGCCCAGCGCTGGCCATAGCCCAAACGGTCCATCAACTGCGCCCAGGCCGCCGCCGTTTTGCCCACGCCCCAGCCTGTAGAGCGCGGCTTATCACTGAAACCAAAGCCCGGTAGCGCCGGGATCACCAGATGGAACGCATCGCTAGCTTGGCCACCGTGGGCGACAGGGTCGGTAAGTGGCCCGATCATCGCCCGGAACTCAAGAATCGAGCCCGGCCAACCGTGGGTCATCAGCAAGGGCAAGGCGCCAGGGTGAGGCGAGCGGATGTGCAGAAAGTGAATACCAAGGCCGTCGATCTCGACCCGGCTGCTGTTCCACTGGTTGAGTTGTGCTTCGGTGGCCCGCCAGTCATAGCCATTACGCCAGCGCTCGACCAGCGCGCGCAGACGCTCAAGCCGTGGCCCCTGGCTGTTGTCGGACACGGTTTCGGGGTCAGGCCAGCGGGTTTGCGCCAGGCGCTGAGCCAGATCGTCGAGTTGCGCCTGGGGAACTTGAAGAAGAAAGGGTTCGATAAGGTCGGTCATTGTTTACTCCCTTGCACATGGGTACGGGCCAGCGTGTCACGAACGGACGCCCATTCACGTTGGCCATAGCGGTCGTTATCCAGATTGAGCAGCTTGCCGCGCCCACTCATCATGTCGCGCAGGTATTGCATGCCCTGCCAGGCCGGGAACGGCTTGTCACTGGCAGGCGTGAGCGCGCGCACCACACCGATAAGGGTGGACAGCGTGCCGATATTGCCGGGGCGCAGCGTGCGGTAGAGATGCCCGGTCAGTTCGGTGAGGACGCTGGCGATCTGCGCAGGCGACAGGCTGTTACCGGCAATGCGCAGAAAACGCGGCGTGTGGGGATCCAGCGCGGCATCGGCGGTGAAGGCGGCTACGTCGTCCTTGGCAGTGAAGTCCAGCGGCTGTTGTGCATCACCGAAATGCAGCACCCGGCGCCCAGGCAGCACGATCGGCGCGTCGCCTTCGAGCAGCTCCAGAAAGCCACCGTTGAGGATCGAGGTCACGCTGATGTCGGCCGCATCGAGCTGGGTGACGAAGCGTCGGCGAAGGTCCAGGTTGCGGTTATCGCCAGGTCGGGTACGGGTGTAGTCGAGCGAGTAATCCGAGGGAATAAACCTGGGCACGCCAGCCGCCACCGCAGCCTCCAACAGTCTGCCCTGCTGCCCGATGATCACCTCTTCCAGGCCGTTGAGCGTAGACACCACACAACCCGAACCGGCAATGGCACGGCGCAGGCCCTGAGCGTCATCCAGTGAAACAGGCGTGATCGTCGTGCTGCTGATGCGCAGGCCATTCAGCCGGGCTGACTCAGTGCCCGGACGAACCAGCGCTATGACATGGGCACCGCGCTCTGCCGAGGCCCGCACGACGCGTTGGCCCAAATCTCCCGTAGCGCCAGCAACCGCAATTGGTAAAGCAGTCGCGTGATTCACAAAGCGCTTCCTTGGTCGTTATGAATAGGTAGAAACGGCGTTTACCTGCTTCCATTTAACTGAACGTTACCGTTTAGTTGACGAACAAACAAGCGGGCTGTAAGTTGCCGGCCATGACAGCGATCAAGACCAAATCCAAAGGCGGCAGGCCCAGGCAAGACCAGGCGGGCGAGGCCGAACGTCGATTGCTGGATGCCGCGCTGCAGCGCTTTCTGGCCTGTGGTTTCGAAGGCACCTCATGCGAAGACATCGCCCGCGCGGCCGGTGCCAGCAAAGCCACCCTTTATGCGCGTTACGCCAACAAAGAAGCGCTGTTCGAAGCCGTGGTGCGACGCCACGTAGCCACCTTGCTGGTGCCCGCCGAAACAATCCCCGCGCTCCCCCTAGCAGACCGCCTGCGGCACGTGGGCCACGGCATCCTCGAACATGCGCTGCAAGCCGATACCCTGGCAATGATGCGCCTGGTGATAGCCACCTCTAACCGCACCCCGCTGCTGGCGGCTGAAGTCAACCGAATCGGGTGGGAAGGCGGTTTCACCAGAGTACGCTCGGCGATATTGGCAGGCGCGGACCAACCCACCGACCCTGACGCACTGGCCCGTCAATTCATCGACCTGGTGTTCGCTCCCCATCAGCTTAGAGCGCTGCTGGGGGAGGATCGGGGGGTGCTGATTCAGGGTATTCCGGAGCGGGTGGAGTGGGGGGTGAAGATGGTTGGGGTGGCTGGGTTGTTGGGGTGAGGGGATTGGGGTAGACGGTGAATGCCTCGTGGGGCTTTGATGAATGAGGCCTGCTAATGGCCACTGCATGCACAACAGGTTCGAGCGATCAGCTCACATTGGCAACTGCGACACACAACCTCTAGCGCCTGGCAAAACCTATATCTGAAGGGCCACCGCAACGAGATTGGTAGGCGTGTTTCAAAAGCAAACTCTCAAATCAACCCACTGACAAAGTAGCAATGGCCAGCGAAGGACCGAAAAGCCACTTAACAATCGTGAATAGGCCCTATGATGGGCCAACCCCAGCCTAATGTTTCCTGAGAAATCGATTGTTTTTAATAGCGTCGGCCTCAAGAAGTCGTTGGGCAACTCGCTTGCAAGCCAATTTGCGCAGGATTCATGCTGCCTTTGCTCTTCGCTATATTCTGCACCCAGCAGTACAGCACTAAGCTCAACCAAGGAGCTACGTATGGTAGAATGAAAACTTAGTGCAGGCGATTTAAATTGTGCCGCGTAATAAAACCTAAGTAAGGAGTGCATATGAGAGCTTATGTAATCGCCATAATATTCGTTGGAGCATGGCATATATATCTAAGTATTATCGAGGGTAAAACTCCACTTTCGATGTTATTTATTATTTTGATAATGAGCCCGTTTCTGCCTTATGTGTGGAAGGAAATATCAAATGTTAAACTTAGTAAAGATGGTATCTCACTCGAGAAGCTGAAAGCTGATGTGGACAATACGATCAAGAAAGCAACCCACAGAAAGGCCATTGATCCAAAAGCTCTTGATGATCTATTTAAAACAGTAGAGCTAAACGAGTGGATGACCCTGGTTTTAGCTCGAATGCTAATGAGGCAAGGTTTGGTCTGTCTTGTACCAGCCCATGGACTCGGCCCTTCTCCCAGTCTGATTAAACTAATCCCTTTATGCTTGCAGGAAAATCTGATTTCATCAGAGGAAGCGGATAATTTAGACAAGTTAAGGGAGATTACTTTCTATGCAGAGTGGTGGAATGGCAGAGCACCGAGTCATGGACAGTGGCGTTGGGCTCTTGATAATTGCAAACTAATTGTGCATGCGCTATTTGAAAGGCAGCCCATCGCCTGACACTACGCTTAATGTTTTTATTGCTTTGCTAATATTAACTAGTTCCGTGCTCTTGGTTCATGGGCGGGGCCGGCAGGTTAAGCAAATCTAATGTCTCGAGTTGGCTCACTCACCTCAGACACGCGCATTCAGATAGTACGCTTAAGGAGGGTGTAATTGAACCGGTTTTTTAATTTGACTAGTCGTATTGATTTTGGTGCTAGCTCTTCGGCCGTAATATTGTAATACCGCTTCAGCATGTTCACCTCCCTACTTCCCGTCACGCTTGCAAGCTCGATCAAATTCTGCAGTCTGGTCGCAAGCCGACAGGTCGCTTCATGACGCAGGTCGTGAAAGCGTAGGTTGATCCGGAAGTCTTCCTGAGGCGTGACCTGCGTTACGTCGTAATCTGACCCATGTATTTGCTCTAGCCCTCACACAAACGCGTTCTTGAGAGCATCAGCCGTGGTGGGTAAGACTCGTCCCCATAGCAAGCGCGGCAAATACTTCAACAACTGGATAGCAATGGGCGAAAGCGGGGCGGTTCTAGGCAGGCCGTTCTTCGTCGCTGGCAGGTGCGCGGTTCTACGATCCAGGTTCACATGCTTCCAGCGCAGCTCGAAAATCTCGCCGCGGCGCATCGCTGTCTCAATCGCCAGTTGAACGATGGGCCGTATCCAGGGATTGCGTGATGCATCGGCGTAGGTCCCACCAGCACGTCGCTCACGAAGCTCTAACGCGCCGAGCATGTATTGCTCTTCAATTGGGTCGAGACGTCGCGAGCGCTCGTCGTTGTAGCCGGGGCGGCTGACCATCCTGACTGGATTCTCGGCCAGATGAATGCCCCATTCGCGCCGAGCGACCTCGATCACGCATTGGAACAACGCCAGCTCACGCTTGACCGTATTGCCCGTGCGGATCTTCAGGCGCTCGTCACGGTAGCGTGCAAAATCTGAAGAGGTGAGGGTGGCAACGATGTGTGTCGCCAGCGCGATGACGCTTGAGCGCTTCCAGGCGTTTGATTTCCGAGTACGCGGCTTGTGCTTCGGCGCGATCTCGGAGATGTAGCGATCGATGAGTTGATGAAAGGCGGTGCGTTCGGCCTCGACGCGAGAGACAAAAATCCCACGGTCGATTTCGCTTTTGATCATTCCCGCCACAATAGGGTGCCCAGGCATGAATCACGCAAATAAAACCAAGCCGCCGCAGAGTGCGTGTGCAGTCTGCGGCGGCTCTTTCCTGCAAAGCTTGGGGCTCTGAATCAGCTTTGCCCTTGCTTCGGATCCTCAGCGTGAGCCCAACGATAATCCAGACGCGGCGCGAACACTTTGATCCGACGCTTGATCTTGATCAGAATCGGGTCATGCACCGGCTCCGGATCTTTCAGGAATACGGTCAGCACAGCACTCAGTGCGTACAACCCGGAGAACGCCCAGACCACGCCTTCAATGCCATAACTTTCATTGAAGATCGCAACAACAGCCGGGCCAACCCACGTCGACGCGCCTGCACCCAGGCTCAACACCGACAAGGCAGCCGCTTTGTTGTTCGGTGCCAAAGCAGGTGCAAGCGCCGACAGCGGCACGAAGCACGCCAGGGTCAGGCCGTAGAAGGCGCCGAAGATCGAGGCGATCAGGAAGTCGTTCGGAAACGCCTGTGGCATGAAGAAGAACAGCGGCGTACTGATCGTGCTGCCCACTGCGCCAAACCAGAGGATCGTGTTGCGATAACCGATCTTGGTGCTGATGACGCTGGAGCCCAGGTTGCCGATGATGTTGAACACAAACACGATGGTCAGCAGGCGCAACCACTCTTCCAGGGTGAAGCCAACGGTTTGCATGAAGAACCCTGGCATGACCACCAGAAAGCCAAACATCGACGAGGTGTTGATGACGCGAACGATACCGGCCAACGACACTTTAGGACGTGTCCACATGATGGTGATGTTCTTGGCCATCGACACCAGCGGGCGCTCGCCTTCCGGCGCCAGTCGCCGCATGCCATGAGCTTCGCGCATTCCGACCAAACCAATCACGCCACCGATGACCACCAGGGCGAAAGACAACCAGAAGGTCAGCAATGCGCCAATCAGCGGAATAGCGATGCTCGCCACCAGAGAGCCCAGCATTGGCAGGCCCGCGGCGTAAGCCACCCAGAACCAGCCCACGGCCATGCCCATCTTGCGGGACGGCGTGGAAGCCGCGATCCAGACCAGGAAACCGTAGGCGAAGAGCGGATAACCGAAACCGCGCAAACCGTAGGTCAGCAGAATCATGGAATAGCTCAATTCCTGCAGCCCGTAGACCAGGAAGAGCACTTCGAACACGCTCCAGATGATCAATCCCAGGAACATCACCCGTTTCGGGCCCCAGATATTGGAGAGCGCGCCGGCGAGCCACGATGAAATACCGACCGTGACGCCATAGATGGTGAAGATCATGGCGACTTCATCGCCGGGCATGCCGCGTTCACTGAGGAAGGGCGAGAGGTATCCGAGTTCTACGCCATCGCCGATCATGAAGATCAACAGGCCGACAAAACCCCAGAACATGGGATAGGGAATACCAACTTTGTCGCAGAATCTAACGAGTGGAGTGTTCGGAGTTGATTGATCGCTCAATTTTCCGGTCCTTTTTGTTGCACGACGTTTGGGCGCGCCGTATGAATGGCCTCGATGAGGTTGAAAGACAGATTGGATAGCACAGGCATCCGCTTCGGGCAGCGAGCAAAACTGGCTTGATTATTTGACGCGCGGGGTCAGACATTGGAGCAGCTATCGTCGGCCCATTAATCTATGTTTTCCTAGATTTTCGAGCCCGAAGCCGACCTTTTATGCCAGATGAAACGATTCATCACAACCGCGATCCATTTTTTTGGGTGCGACAATATGTCCGGTTGTATTGTCTGAGGGGTTCGGATTTAGGGGGATGAGGTGTTTCGAATTGTGTATGAAAATAAATACATCTTTTTCCTGGGGCTGTGAGAAAGGCGGTGAGCGGGGTGCCGGTGCTACCGCATCTTCGAAACCGTTCAGGGCGTCGAACATACCGAGGCCTTTGCTGACATCGGTTGGGGGGGCGAGCATGCGCACCTCGATGCCCACTTTCAGTTCCTTGTTCGCTTGGGCCATTTGCTGGACCAATATCTTCTCGCCGATGACGTGCGGGGCGCACATAACGAGCTCATCCAGCACCAAAAGCCAGAAACAACAAAGCCCGCTCAAGGCGGGCTTTCGGAGTTCTTTGTAGACTGTCCACTATCCAAGACACATCTAGATTTCACCAGGTGTCGTTTGAACCGGTTAGTAAGAGCCCCGTATTTAAAGGGTTTGTTTGGTGGTGACTCGGTTAGGCATACACGTGGGCATACACGGCGCTACCTTCTGCCGCCAGTGAGGCGAGAGCAAGGGTGATGAATCTGCATCCATCCAGGGTATCCAGTGCTACTCAAATGTTCTGTGCCACTTCTGTAGACCCTCTGTGTTCAACCCAGATTGACAGCTCCTCGATAGCTGCCCCACCTTTGGAAGGTCACGCCTCTGTAACGGAGGGGCAGGTAGTGTCATGATTCGACTGAAATAAACTCCGCAGCCGGGCAAATTTATGACCGATACGCCGCATCATCAGCTTCTTCCTGGGCTGCCAGGTGATGGCCCTCTTCCTCTCCAGTTCAGTGCAACCGGCCAAGGGCAGCATAGTGAGGGGATCGTTATCAGGTTCTTGCCTGAAGGGATGCCTTCTTGGGTGGGAAACTTCCAACCCGGGTTTTGCCGCTTCAACTGCGTGTTGGAAGTGGAATCAACTTTTCATGTGATCGTAGTTGCCGGTGGTCAGGGTTACATCGTGGACGTTCGTAACGGACTGCTCGTAAAGCACTTCGGTGGCGATATTGAGAATTTGATCAGCATCCCAGAGCTGGGTAGCACCCTCGTTTCAAATGGGTTGTGGCTTAGGCTTTTCAAAGGAGAGGCTGAGGTCTGGTGCACTGAGCGTTTGTCTTTAGATGGAATTAGGGATATCCAAGTCTCCCTCGCGGATGGATTCATCACGGGGGAGGGATGGTACTTGGAGGACTCTTGGTACCCGTTCAAAGTTTGTATTTCCTCCGGAGAGGCTACAGGAGGAGCTTTCGAGTCACTTGACGTCAGCTAGTCAGCCTCGCCATTCCCAGAGGATTAACGCCGGGGACCCTGGCGGCATTCGAGGAACACGGGGCATGAAACCCGCGTGGATTTGGTAGCTGCTGATCGGTTGACGTTGGTTGACAGTTGACAGGTTGACGGCAGCAGATCAGTAGCTGAAGGAATGAACATTCGGGTTCACCACCTGATTGGGTGAGTTCACCGGGTTCACCAGTTCACTAAGCTGTGAAAACGTCGGCTACTCAAGATGCGCGGGTTCCCTGCCCCGTATGCAGCGGAAGTCCCCAGGGTCCCCCGGCTTATGACGGATTCCATTCGCTGATGGGGTTCACTTCATAGGGGGACGGGGATAGACCCTTCATATGCGGTGTAATTGGTGTTTCAGGTGTAGCGGTAGAGCCTAAGTGCATGAAAAATAAGTATAAAAAAGCTGTAACACTTTGCCGGAAGTTTCTGTGTACGTGATGTAACAATACGGGACGTGTAACGCTGCCGCTGCCGCTGCCGCTGCCGCTGCCGCTGCCTTAGTGCCGCATGGGCAACCGTGTACGATGGCCGCTAACGGCCGATTCTGTTAGAAAAGTCGGTTCTCTCAAACTGCCCGAATATTGATCGGTGAAAGCGTCTTTTTTATGCACTGCGAAATGAAGCCTTAGTCGGAAGACCTCAGTTCAGATTCTAGATTTTAAGCTCACGCGCGTACTTTTCCGCTGTGAAAACCACCCCCGACTTTCTCAACAGAATCGGCCAATAGCAGCCCTTGATATCAACGTTTCAACTGTAAGAGACATCCCCATGCGGTGCCGACATGTATGGGCGTCGCTCTACCCAACGGATTTGCGCCACAAGAGCAGCTCCTCAATTGCAGCAAAGATTGCTGGGGCGCAGTAGAAATGTCAGCACATCTGCATTTACGATATTAGTATTTCAACAACAAGAACGCCTTGAGTATTGGAATCAACATTGCGCAGTCAGTTATCTGCTTCTACATGGTCATAGTTGAAATTTTTTGTATGCTAGAGAGCGGCTATCTTTGATGTGTCTGTTTCGTCCGCTAATATTTATGGGGTATGGCGAAGGAGAAAAATCGAACGGGGTGTTGAGAGCACCCCGCAGGATTTTTTTTGGTCAGTTGCTAGATTTGCTAATCGCGGGACTTAATACAAGTTTTCGTCCAGCAAAGGTTAGCTCGCCTCCGGTATCAAGTAGGTCTTGCGTACTGCTGGCATCCTCGAACTCGATGAAGCCATAGCCTTTTGTCGATCCATTATTCATCGGGATTACGAGTTTTGCTATAGAACCGTACCCGCTAAACAAATCATAAAGATCAGTCTTCCTTACTTTTGAAGGGAGATTTCCTATGTGTATAGTTGGGCCTGGATCTGTGGAGGCGCCATGAGTGATGGACCTGTCTTTCTCTGTTTTAGCCTGCGTTGCCTTGATGGCTGTTGCTCTATCAACAAGATTTGGGGAAGAAGGTATTTCAATTTTTAGTCTTGGGTACTCTTTAAAGGGGATCTTCTTCTGTTTCGCAATGTTCCTTGCTTTTTCCCTTTCTATCGCATTAACCAGAATTCCTTTGCGATTTAAAGAGTCAACTAATTTTCGATAATCTTCGGTGTCGACGATACCGACGGCATCCCAAATTTGGATAGCTGAGAATATACGGCCGTCTTGCCCAAGCAAAATAACCGATTTTTCTTCTCTGCTTAAATCTACTTTGTCAAACTGACTAAGCCAAAGAGCATCTTTGGCAGAGTACATAGCCTTGTTTGTCAGCGTTATACTAAAGCCTTCGAACCTGCTTTCCAGCTTTGGAGGGGCTAATTCATTTTTATTCATTAAGTCGTATATTCGTCGCATTCCTTCGCCGAGTTCGCGCATATAGCCAAGCTCACGTAGTACACGGGAAACATACGTATTTCTGGATTGGTGCACTCCCTTTTGGTGCATTATGTCTTCTATGCGAATTGAGGTTAACAAAGCCCCAGGATTTCGGATTTCTAAGTGATCATCAAAAATATAAACTTCCGTCCCTCTGCCCTCGTCCGAATAATCTCTATGGGCGATAGCGTTCAATAACGCCTCTCGACACGCCAGTTCAGGGTAAATAGAACGTTGCTCAAATCGAGCATCCTTATCCATTCTAGTTTGAACAAGATGCGGGCGAAGTGCTTCCCAAGCTTGGTTGATTAACGTCAAGATATTGCCAGATGTGATTTGGTCGGCAATGACATTATACGCTTCGCCTGATCCTACCTCATTTCCATCAATTTTTAATATTCTGATTTGAAGTCTTGGATGCCATTTACTTGCATTTTTTGCAAACAAAAGCAAAGCCGCACGACGATACCGCAAATGAGACATCCCGTACTCGGCTAGCTCTAAATATTGCAGGCATCTTTCAACAGACATACCTTTCAATACTTGATCTGCAACAGTTTTAACTAGATCAAGGTCTAAATCGTCAGCAGTTACCCCGTCTATAAAGATCCGATCATATTCTCGCGATGAAACCTCTCGGCGATTAAACTGAATTGCTTCGGCAGCTACGGGAACAGACTCCAAGTCACGACGTTGCATGCAGCGCCCATCTGCTGTTACGTGAACGTATTCTATACTCTTGGGTACTGAGAAATACATGACGTCTTTGTTGTCGATTTTAAGTCTATACTTTCTTACAGAGGGAAGGGGGGTGTCCTTATGTATACGTGTATATGGAGCGTTTTCAAGTGCGTCGAATTCACCGGCAGTAAACCCGGGCAGCCCCGTAACTTCTCCGTTATCTTCTACACCTATCAGTAACTCTCCACCATCCGCATTTGCAAACGCGACCAATGTTTGGGCGATATTTATTGCAATATCTTTTACAGGCCTTTTTGTTTTACTGCCTGGAGCTCCCTCTAGTGCGCTTTTGAACTCTCTAAAGTGGCTTTCACCTAATTCGATTGCTGTTTTGGCACGTTCCAATACTGCGATAGCACTCATTGCCACTCCCTCTCCTGCGTAGACAAAATGTCTAAAAAACGAGATATATCAGATTTTTCTTTTTCTAGCAAGTGCGGGGTACTTTGCAATGTATATTTAAATGAATATTAAGTTACGCATGATCTGGCATAAAACTTATTTCTTGCCTTTTTAAGGGGGCTGAAAGTCCTGCTGACGTCTTCCAGTAACCAAATGAATTTATACAAAACCAGTTCTTTGTTTGCAATCTTGATCTTGCTCTTGTTTGTTAGTAAAAAATAGATATGGACGTCTTCGGTACTCGCTCTTCAGTTGGCGCTGACAGTTGTAAGCCTTACCTTTGGTGTAGCAGATCAAGAGCAAGATCGTGGATGTGCAATGAGTTCGTCTGAAAAGTCTTGTTATATGCCCTGTAGCTCCTTTTTAGCGCTTTACAGGTGCGTAAAATTAATAGGTAGAGAGCGTCTCAGACTATTTTTGACGGCGATCTAGTACTTTTCAGACACATCTTAGTGAGTTGGTGTGCTGAGTCAGAAGCTGGACGATTTAGGGAAATGTTAGTTTACAGTGTGTAACTGTGAACCATTATGTACTGCTGAGTGGTGGCCAGACCCAATCTACAGAGTCAGTCAAATTACCAGCATTTCCGCTTCTAAAATTTCTCGCTGGTACAAGTGAATTGCCTACGGTTTGATGAATACCGCTGAGAAACAGCTTCTGGCCGGTCTCCGTCGGTCATCTTCACGAACCGTGTTGGTCAAATCTGATGTGATCGCCGGTCAGGTCGAATGCAAATGGATCGACAAGTGAAGCGCAATTCCGCAAAGGAAACCTGAGCGGGTCCCGCAAGAAAATCGCCGGATCAACGCTCCCCAGCGATTTTCTCCTGGCGCGCACTGTTGTCACCCCACCACACCTGCGGTCTAAATAGGTGGTTTTTTCTGCGTCCCCCTGCACTTGACGCTATCCCACGTGGAGTGGGATAGCGCTGGCTCAAGCTGGTGAAATTTGTTCTACAAATTCCTGTACCCGTAAGGCATAGACAGATCGCGCTCGGTCATTGAGAGAGGCTGTTTCGCTGCGGTAAGGCAAAAAGGAAACTTCGACAAGTCTTGGGACCGCTTCCGCGAGCTTGACGAGGCTACCCGTGCTGCTTTGCCATCCATGCGCGGGTAACCTAAACAAACATGGCGTGCCACTATGGAAAAAGTGGTAATCACATGGTAATTTTGATAAAAATTATTTACCGAAAAGCCTAAAGACAAGGGATTACGCGACTAAAATGGTAACCATAGCCGAAAAAGACCTTGAAAATCTTTACCAGCAGGGGGTCCGTGGTAACGCTGCTGGCTTTGCTTTGATAGGCCGCCAAATCGCAAGCAAGCTCAAAAAAACGCAACCTGACCTAGCGACCAAATTGGCTGAACTGCTAGCCAGCGACGCGGGCATGCGGGGCGCTCCTAGAATGGCGGCGCCGGTCGATGCCGACAGCCGTCGAAGTCTTTTGAGAGAGGGTGCGCCTTTTGTTCTTGAATCGGAGCCTAGGTGGGAAATCTCTATTGAGAATCAGCTCCAAGACATTCTGATTGAGCGCAGAAGCTACAAGGAACTTATAACCGCAGGCCTAGAGCCAGTTCGGTCAATGATCTTTACCGGCCCGCCGGGTGTGGGTAAAACTTTGGCAGCGGGCTGGCTTGCTAACGAGCTTAACCTTCCCTTATACACACTTGATTTGGCTTCCGTTATGTCAAGCCTTTTGGGAAAAACTGGTACGAATATCAAAGCCGTGATTGATCATGCAAAGAGTGCCCCCTGCGTGCTCCTTCTTGATGAGTTTGACGCAATTGCCAAACGACGTGATGACGACAAAGATGTTGGTGAGCTTAAGCGTTTAGTAAACGTTCTTCTCCAATCTATTGATGAATGGCCATCGTCATCAGTTCTAATCGCCGCCACCAACCATCCGGATATGCTGGACCCTGCGGTATGGCGTCGTTTTGAGGTGATAATTAACTTCAAAAACCCGCCAGAAAATTTAATTGAGAAATTACTTATCGAGGTTGAGACCTCGCCCAAGGTAGCTAGAGAGCTAGCATCTTTTTTATCAGGCAACTCCTTTGCCGAAATAAACCGAATCATTGTGTCCGCAAAAAAGAAAGCCGTACTAAGCGGCAAGGACTTTAATGAGGCAATCATCGAGTCGAGCCTGAGCCTACGAAACTTAGAAAGCTCACCTCAAAGAACCCGAGATATAAAAATTATACAATTATCGCTTCAAGGGCTATCGCAGCGGAAGATTGCAAGCGAGCTCAATGTATCGCATCCAACCGTCGGAAAAATTATAAAAGAATTCAAGGAGAATGTTAATGGCTGATCGTAACCTGCTACTCGGTAAAGGGGAAGCCTTAACTACTGCGAGGGAAATTAAACGCGGCTCGGGGCCCAAAAACTTTCCGTACACAGTGGAAGAAGTGAAGGAGGCCATTTCTTCTTCGCTGGAACATGTACAGCAGTCATTGTCAAAACTTCCTAAAGGAGCAAAGCCTAGAGGAGAGGGAGTTTTCGAGCTTACACTTCATCCAGCTTTTTTAGCGCGATCTTACTTCCCCAAAAGCATTCTTAAGAAAAGCGGCTTACGCGACGTTGGTAGCAAAGAGACATCTATTGTCCCAAGACATGTAACTGACGCCCGTGACGCAGGAAAAAAGCAGGCGACAGCGACAATCTACCTCGCCGGTAAAGAAAGCGCCGTCGCTGCATTGAGAAGTATCCTGCACGCCACAACTCACACAAAGCAAATTGAAAAAGAACTTAAGGAGATTGAGTCAGTTCGATGGATCGACAATGAGGACAAGATAAGGGGCGAGCTGCCAGACGATTATGAACAGCATGCTTTTGAGGTAGCGCTGCATGCGGGTGCTGACGAAGAAGATGTAGTAGCATCATTCGCCCAATTTGTGCGGGCTCATTCGGGAAAAGCCGATCTGAAAAGGAAGATAAAGGTTGGGGGACTGACATTTATACCGGTATATGCAACCTCTGCGGCCATGGTGGAAATCGCAAGCCATTCGTTTCTTAGGGTCGCCAGGCCAATGCCTGAACTTCGGATCGCGCATCCCACGATGGCCCGGACTACAATGAGCAGCTATGCAACTAGCCTACCGGCGCAGGCTGCATACATGCCCAATAAATATGCGGCGATTTTCGATGGTGGTCTCGGCACATCCGATCTGAATCCATGGGCAACAGAGTGTTACTACGAGGATACTAACGAAACCCATGGGCAGCTCTTGATGCATGGCAATGAGGTTACCTCGACTTTTCTCTTCGGCCGACTAGATTCGGAAGCCGACCAACTGAAACGACCTTACATGAATGTGCATCATTACAGAGTTTTGTCACCAGTTTCTGGTAAAGACCCTGACCTTTTTGACGTGCTTCTGAAGATAAAAGCGGCATTAGAGTCTGGCGAGTACAAGTTCGCAAACCTTAGCTTAGGTCCAAGAATGCCTATCAACGATGAAGAGGTGCATGCGTGGACGGCAACTCTTGATCAGCTGTGCGCTAGATACGGCATACTCGCGACAGTTGCTGTAGGGAATGATGGTGATATCGATGGAGCTAATAGAATTCAGCCACCAGGAGATATGGTTAACGCATTGGCGATTGGCTCCGCAGATCTAAGTACTGCCAAATGGAAACGAGCTGGATACAGCTGTATTGGACCAGGCAGAAGCCCAGGATATGTCAAACCCGACGGGGTAGCTTTTGGCGGCAGCGATGCAGAGCCATTCAAAGTTTTCAACCCCCTTTTAGGCAACACGGTAGGCGTACAAGGTACAAGCTATGCGGCGCCTTTAACGTTAAGGACAGCTGCAGGGATAGCATGCTCTACATCCTATGAGATGACAGCAATTGCCATAAAAGCTTTGCTGGTTCACCACGCAGAGCATAAGACCAAAATCAAACGCGAAGAAGTTGGTTGGGGCCGCTTTCAAGAAGAAGCTTTTACAATGCTTGAATGTAAGAACGGAGTTGCGACGATAATCTTTCAAGGGCAGCTCGAAAAAGGACAATATTTGCGATGTCCGATACCCTTTCCCGACATCCCCCTCACAGGTAATGCGTGCATAACTGCCACGTTTTGCATACAAGCGCATACAGATCCCGAGCACGCAATCAACTATACACGCTCGGGAATGGGCGTCGTGTTCCGGCCGAAGGTAGGAGCGAACATCGAAACCAGCAAGGATTTTTTTGGTAGAAACTCTCAATATAAAATGACCGAACGTCAATTTAGAGATGACGCACATAAATGGGAAACTTGCCTTCATAGAGTTAGGAAGTTTGAAGGGGAAGACTCACTAATTGGGCCCGTTTTTGATATCGAATATCATGCGCGTGAAAGCAGTCGGGGGGTGTCCCCTAGCTCTGCGCCAGATGTAAATTATGCATTGATAGTAAGTGTTCAAGCCGATGATATTCCGGATATTTACAACCTGATTCGACAGAAATATACGATTCTTCAACCAGTAGACATCAACATTGAAACTACAATTTCCGTGTAGGTGAGGCTCCAGCCGAGGGGGATGGGGAGCATTATCTTGATGCGATGGGCTAGAAATACTGTGTATTTCCAATAAATCATTTACACAAACAGGGCCCATCTGGGCCCTTTTCAGGTGAAGTGGCTTTATTTCTTCAGCCACCCCTCCACGACATCAGCGCCGTGTTGTTCACTGCTTTCATCCGTTCGTTCCTCCAGTTGGCTCACGAGTGCAGCATGTTGAGGTGTCGAGATATTGTGGAGCTGAAGCAGATCCTGCGCGCTGTAGCTGCGCGCTCGGTCGGATAATTCATGCCACGTCCAGTTCCCGACGGTTTCGCCTTCCTGCGGAATCGCCAGTTTCAACAGGCTTACCTGATCAAGTCCAAGCAGGTTGTAATTCGCCCAGAGCTTTCCACCGACTTCAAACAATGCCTTCGCGGCCTCGTTCCATTTCTCCTCAAGGACCGTCTGAGAGAGCCACAGTGCGTCGCGTTCGATGCCCTTGTGCTTTTCCTGTGCTTCGACGATGTATTGATCTACGGTCGCCAGCTCCTGGTTGAGCGCGGATATGATCAGGCCCTGCCGACGATCATGTTCGGCGGCGGTTGCCAGGTTTTTTGCGGCTTTTTGTGCATCGGCATTGGCGGTTTTTTCGGCTTCGGTGTCGCCCCATGCGACAGCCTGTGCATACGCAGTAGCTGCGTCCGTTTCAGCCTGCCGGGCTTTGGCCATGTCCTCTACGGCCTGCTGTTGAATCTGTTCCAGGCGACTGCTGAGGCTCTGACGTTTCGCATTCAACTCCTGCTCATCCGTCTTCCAGTTATTCATTGCCTCGATGTAACCCGCCATCAGGGAATCGCTATTGGCGAGGGTTTCGCGGCGATTGATTTTTTGATCCAACAGGTCAGCGTTGTGTTTGCGTGCATCGAAACGCCTTTTCAGCTCGTTGTACTTCTCTCGCAGTTCACGCTCTTGAGCGGCCTCGATGCCCTGCTCATTGTCCAGAGCGGCTTCAAGGGGTTGCAGCTGGATATGCAGTTGGTTGGCCTCGTTCAGCAGTTGATCGCGGCGGTCTTTCAGTTCTTGGATCTCGTTCATGAGTCTGGTCTCTGTTCAATTCGATGGGGAGTTGGTTGAGCGGCTGGCGAGGCCGGGAATCAGCCGGCGCTACCTCGATCAGCAGGCACGCCCTTAGGCGGCCCGAGCCTCGCTTTCAGCCAATCCCGGAATCGTCTTCACGACGTAACAGCGTTGCGTGCCCAAGCCGGGTAGTCGGACCAGAGTCGATGCTTTGCCGTCGTTTCCAGGCTCAATGACGCCGCGCTGCAGCAGTTCCTTGTTCACTGCGTTGATGTTCATGCCCCGGAATATCTCCGAGCGCCATGACTCGGGCAGCACGTAGTAGGTGTTGGTGGTGTGCAGCGCATCGCCCAGGCCGTGTTCCATCGTCTTGCGAAAGCCAAGCCTATCGATGGTGCGCGGACCGTGTTCGTCGACCTTCGCCGCCGCTGATTCCCAGCGTGTAAAACGGCTCTCGCCGAAGCGCTCAATGACCTGGCGCAGTCGCGCCAAGATCGCATCACCTTCGAAGTTACCGGCACCCCCACGCTCGTTCATCCACGCGTTGAGGCACACCCGAGCAGCGGTTGTCGCGGTGCCGTCGGGCCAGCCTGTTATGCCCATTGCCGTGGCCAATTCACCCGCTGCAGCGGCGAGGCCAAAGCGAGCGGCGGCACGGTGAGCTTGTCCGCTCGCCGACGCGGGCAAGGATTTGGCGATAAAGCCTTCCAGCGTGCGGCGCAGGATGGCGGACCAGGCGTGACGTTTATCAGGCTCGCACAAGGCTGTGAGAAAGGCGGTAAGCGGTGTGCCGTAGTATTTGGCGACCCGCGCTTTGAGCGCGTCCGACAGCGCCGCTGCATCATCAAAACCGTTCAGCGCGTCGAACATGCCCAAGCCTTTGCTGGCATCGGCGGGGACCGCGAGCATGCGCACCTCCATGCCCGCCTTGAGTTCCTTGTTCGCTTCGGCCATGTGTTGGGCGAGCGTCTTCTCGCCGGTGGAGAGGAACAGCAAACGCCACTCCTGCACCTGTCGGCCTGCCTGGCCTCGATCATTGGCCCGTGCCTTGCCGGTGCCGTTGCCGAGCATGTACACCGTCTCGCCGATGATGCGCGGATCGCACATGCCAATCTCGTCCAGCACCAGCATGCCGTCGGAGTGCGCGGCGGCGATGGATTCCAGTGCGTTGTCGGTCGAGCGCCACGAACGCACTAGGCGCGGTCCGCCGTAAATCGATGCGGCGACCTGCAGGTGAGTTGTCTTGCCGCCTGAGCTATCGCCGTACAGATGAAAGCCGCCCGACTCATGACCCAGCATGTGCAGCAACGGGCCCGCGAAAGCCACGCCGACCACAAACGCCAGGCGATGGTTGCCCACGCATAATGCGCCGATCTGCTCCTGCCATTGCTCAAGCGTTCCCGCTTCGCTGATCGGCGGCAGTTGAGATCCGGCTTCGTAGAAGTGCAAGTGTTCGCTGTGGATGCCGACCTGTTGTTCCGGTAGGAGAAAGGCGCTGTCGTGCCAGCCCAGGCGAGTGACCAGTCGTGCCCGCTGCGCGCTGTCGAAACCGCCGAGGTAGCTCTGCAGGTCGTTGCGTGCGTTGCGGCCTGATCGGCTGCCAGCCAGGCGCAGGCCCATGTCTACCAGCGGGCCAAGTACGTCCTTTCCGAAATCGCCGGTCATGGTGCGCGCCGGAATGTTCCAGCGCTTCTTGGCCCCGTCGGGGTCGTCGAACTCCACGAGCAGGCCCCAGTTGTGGCCTTTGTCATCGCGGGTGCGGGCGAGGATCTGCAGAGGCGAACACACCGGGCGCGCTTCGCCGTCGTCGCCCGCGTAGAACACACCTTCGGGTGTCAGACGAAACCCGCCAGGCATCAGGTCGTTTTTCGGTTTCGCAGGGCGCTTGGCCGTTGGCTTCGTCTTCGCTTTCGGAGCGGGTTCGGGCTCCTCCGGTGCGGACGGTTCTTCTACCGAAACAAACAGCTCGCCACTGCGCTCTAGCTCCGCGAAATGGGCAGCTCTCCAGCCTTTGGCAGGAGCGTCGGCGGCATCATCGCCGTTGTCCCATTGGCCACCTTTGGCGAAAGCAGCGCGTTCGTTTTTCATCGTGGGCTTGCGCTTGAACACTTCCAACGCGATGAACCTAACCGAGCCTGCGCCGATCTCGCGCAGCTTGTGGGCGACGGCGTCCATGCAGGCTTCTCCGCTGTCGTCGTTGTCTGGCCACAACAGCACGTCGCGGCCTTTGAGCGGTGTCAGGTCTGCTTTATGCCAAGAGTTCGAACCGTTCGGCCAGCAGGTGGCCACGTGGCTCGGCATCAAATCAGCCGCTGCGTCAGCTGCCTTTTCGCCCTCGCACAAGACCACCGGCGCATCGGCACGAAGCGCCAATTCATCCAGGCGCAGAAGCGGTCGGGGCTCGGGCAGTCCTTGCCAGCGCCATTGGGTTGTTTCGCCATCGCTGCGTTTGCACCAGGTCAGCGGCGCAAAGACCTTCTTCGGTTTGCCGTCCTCATCGGGGCCGAGGTCGAACCGGTACAACGCCATGAGAGGCTGACCCTTGTCATCGCGATAAATCCAGACCTTGGACGGTGCCCCGTGCTGCCGGTGTTTAACCGGGCATTTGTTCATCGCCTCGGCCGGGATCGGCGCAATGGCGATCCACTCAGGGGCTTTGCTTTTGGCAGGTGCGGGTTTGGCTGGCTCGGAGTCAGCAGTTACGCCAAGCAGATCCGCCAGTTTGTTGCAGGCCTCGACGTCAGTGCCGCCGTCGATGTAGCGCACCAGGTCGATCAAATCGCCGCCCTTGTCGCCGGTCGCGAAGTCAGACCAGGTGCCTTTGCTGACACTGATTTTCAGAGAGCCCGCACGCTTGTCCGTCCGGGTGGGGTTGGGTGCGGTGTACTCTTTGCCGCCGTCCACTCGCTTCCCGTTCGGGAGCCAGTGCGCCAGGACCTTGTCGATGTTGCGCAGGGCAGCAGATTTCACTTGTGCGAACGAAGGACGCTTTTTCGTGCTGGAGGCGCTCATGGGCGATCCTCCGTTGGGAACTGCAGGCTGGTGGTCACGTCATCAATGATGGCCTTGACCATATCGCCCAAGTAATGGGCAGCCCATGCCGCGCTGCTGTCGTCGTTCATGCCCGCTTGAAGCGTCAGTTTGTTGATGCAGTCAGTCAGCACGGAGGCGTGTTCTAAAGCCTCTTCGCAGGAAACGCCCGCGTTGACGCTAAACAGTGGTTGGTTTCGGGCGTTGTATTTGGCAAAGGCAGTGTGCCCGGTGGTGTTGCCTTGGAAGGATGCGCTCACAGGCCACCTCCTTGCGCTGGACCGCGGACCAACTCGTCTGCGTGAAGCGCCAGGGTTCGTATCAAACCCAACGTGCCGCGCACGTCCCAGAGGGCGGCGGCAATGACGTGGTTGGCCAAGCTCGGCCCGTCATTTTCAAACTGGTCTTCAAGCAGTAACAGCACCGAACTGGCGCGGTCAACGGCGCAGGTAATGGCGTCGATGGGTATCCCGGCGTCCGCTGTCGGATTAACGCAGAGCAGATCTTCGGGCAGGGAAAAACTCAGGGCGTTGTTCATTGGGCACCCCCTGCTGTTTCCAGGGCGCGTGCTTTGGTCATGTGAGCGTTGTAGCGGGTAAGGCGTGTAGCGAGGCTGGAGTTGGCGTGTAAAGCGGCGAGAGCCATTGCGCGATGCGCAGCGGCGCGATTTTTGAACGGATTTAGGGCGTGCATGGGTGGAGCTCCTTCTTAAGTAGGAACTGCCACGGTTCGTCGCCAAACGAATTGGGGTGGCAGCTGTGCGCAGGTTGGCGAACCGGGTAAGAAGGAACCCGGCAGACCCGAAGGTCTCCCACGCACAGCCACCATAAAACGGGAATGCGGGCACAAAAAAAGCGCCTGCAATCGTAATAGGGGCGCCTGTGCGCCTTCTTAAACTCGGGTCGCCAAACCCGGTCGCTGAATTTGCAGCGACGGCCAGAGAATAACGTCCGGTTTTGGGATGTGCAACTGTTTGAGCGACTTGCACTCGCGCTCGATGCGAAATACATTTGACGTGCATGTAGATTTACCTCAACGCCTCCGGTTGCCCCCGGAGGCGTTTTTGTTGGTGCGTGCGTCGAGTCGGTGACGCGATGGCCTTGGGCTCTGGTGCCGAACAAAGGCGAGCAGATCGGGCAGGGGGGGCGTCACGCCGCCCGCACTTCGGTGTCGAATAGCGGTGCGGGGACCTCGCCTTTCAGCCATGCGAGAATTTTCTGATCCTCGTTGCATCGATCTCGGTGCATGATCGTCAAGCGCTCGCGGCGCTCGGCGATGCTTTGCTCGACGTACGCAGCCAGGTCGTCTTTCAGGCGCATTTCGGTGTGTAGCTTTTTGCTGTCGGCTTGCTCAGTGGCGAGATCAGCAGCCAGATAGGCTTGCCAAAACTTCGCTTCATTGGCAAAACCGCCGGACTGGTCGACTAGCCAGTAAGTCACCCAGTCATTGAGGCCGACCGTGCGCAACGCCCTACGGCGTCCTTCTTTCATCGCGAAATGGCCTGTGCCATGCACGCAGGCAAACTCACGACGGATTTCGTGCGCACGAATCCACTCGGGTACATTCCACGGGTTCGGTTTGATAGGCAGTGCCATGCCATCCGGATTGAAAAAGATCGCTTCCTGCTCCAGGCCATTCCAACTGACGCCCGCGATGGTGCGACTTTTCCAGTTGAGTTCGCCCGGCTTGTAGAGCTGAAAACCGATGCTGTAGGCGTCGATGAAAGGGCCGTTGCTCTTTGGGAAACGATTGCTCATGCGGCCACCTGATCGCGAGCAGCGATGCGCGCTCGCGTCCATGCCTGAACTTCCCCCAAGACCCATGCAACGGGCGCACCTCGGGCGTTGCTGTTGCTCAGTTTTACTGGGAGCGGAAAGCCGCTGTCTTGTTGCTGCATCAGCTTGTAAATCGTGGGTCGGGCGAGGCCGACTATCGCAATGACTTCGCTGATGCGAATGAGCGTGGTAGCTGGATCACGAGCTGGGGGCGTGGTGCTGATTGCTTGCAGAGGGGATGACATAGCCGTGCCTATATGGTGAGAGACAGGCACAGACTAGGGAGGCGGAAAAAAGCAAACACGGTTTGCTTTTAAGAAATTTACCGAGGTAAATAGCCACAGGTGACCAGGTATTTTTTGATGGTTGGCTCAGACGCTATACCCTGTTCCACCAATGCTCGTTTTAGTGTTCGCTCTGAAATAGCCGGGTTGCCAAGAATGAGACGGTCGGCAGCTTTGCAAATGCGCTTGCGCAGGTCCGCTGCGTTCTGCTGCTTTACCGAGTCCGGGTGGCTGTTGGCCCTACCAGCCGCCGCGCCTCTTTGCGAAGCTTGAGCGGAAAACGCATTGGTCAGCGCCTTATTCAGCGCTTTCCTTAAAAAGTTGGCCACATTGAAATTACCCTTCGCTACGTCGACCTCTTCAACCTGCTTGAAGATGCTCGCAAGCATGAGCGCTTTGTCGGCCTCGCCCATGAAGATGCGAAAGGATTCACGAGCGTCAATCTCCGCACCCGGATGCTTTAGCCGCTCCTTACCTACCAGTGCGCAGTACCTATCAGGATCTGTGGCTTGCATTTGGGCGATGAGATCGACATCGAGCTCGAAGACGTAAAGTTCCGTTTCAAAGAGCCAGTTAGCGAGTACCTGGACAGCTTGAACGCTCTGCACCAGAGCGTAAGTTGCTACGAGTTGCGAGTCAGCATCGTTGCGGTCAACGCCAAGAAATCCTCTCATGACACTCGGCAGCGCCCCGGAATCTCTATAACTGGCCTGGTCCTCAATCTCATCGCGAAGTCGGAACATCGTGGCCACTACCGATCCTGCTCGGTCAGGGTAGCTGCCATCCTCAAGCCAGAATGACGTGGCGTAATTGGCCACGTCTAGAGCCTCTTTGAAATGCTCACGAAATTGCGGATACAGCGCTAACTCATGCACGGCCTGTTCGATGTCGTCGAGTTCCTCAAGCAAATTGCTGACATCGCATCCAGCAATTTCAAGGCAACCAACCGGCATATTCTCATTGTCCATCGACCGCCCCTTGGCCCCGGCTCGTGTCACATTTACAGCGGTTCGGCAGTACCACAGGTCGGGCCAGCAGCGGGGTTGCTGGAGCAGTGTTGTTACACGATTCGGCCTCGTAACACGTCGCAATGTGTCGGCCACCGCGTCGTGTAACTTTAGATAATCCTATTATAATCAAAGGTTTAAATATGTTCGCTACACCTGTAACACGAGTAACACCGCTTTTGGAGGGGGTATGGAATTGAGATCTCATACGGCCTTTCCAAATTGGCCTTGGACAACGTTGCCAGATGCTAGCTCGTCAAGATGATCGGCATACCACTGCATCATGACTTTACGTTGAGGTAAATAAACCGCCTTGTTGTACACCCCTGCGATTCCTTCCTTCGCATGGGAAAGCTGCGCTTCAATATGATTTTCATCAAAACCCTGCTCGTTAAGGATCGTGCTTGCGATATGACGGAAGCCATGACCTGTTTGGCGTCCGCCATAACCGAGTCTCCGTAACGCCATCAGAAAAACGGTATTGCTGCGGGGTATAGTCCTATCTTTCCTGCCTGGAAACAGCAGTGGGTATGCTCCTGTAAGCGAGCGCAATTCATTGATTGCTTCAACAGCTTGGCGGGATAGGGGAACCACGTGTTCACGCCGACGCTTCATGCGTTCGGCCGGGATCGTCCAGAGCTTTTTATTGAGATCAATCTCTGACCAGCGTGCTTCTCGAATTTCACTCGGGCGTGCGGCCAGCAGCGCAAGCAAGCGGAGCCCCAAACGAACATCCTTTGCATGAGGGTAAGAATTGATCGCACGGAGCAGTGCGGGTAGCTCTTCTACTGACACGTGCGCGTAGTTTTCGGCGCTACGGGTCTGAAGGAATTTGTTGAGACCTTCGAGAGGATTGTGGATGGCTCGCCCGGTTACACGAGCCAGGTCATAGATCTCTTTGCAAGTGGCTCGGACTCTGCCCATTTGGTCAATGATCCCTTTCTGCTCCATGCTGCGCAGGAACTCCATCCATTCAAGAGGCAGTATCTCGGTATAAACCCGCTTCCCAAATATTGGAAACGCATGCAGCTCCAGAGCACCAATGATTCTCCGGGCGGTGCCTGCTTCCCAGCTCGACCGTCTGGAATCGAACCATTCCCGTGCTAGCGCTTCGAAAGTGTTATTGGCTGCCTCCAGGTCAGCAGCTCTCCTCGCCTGTTTGCTGACTAGCGGATTTTTTCCATTGGATGAGTCTTCGCGCAGTTGTGCAGCCTTCTGTCTAGCTAGAGAGCCGCTGACTTCCGGATAGCCGCCTAGCCCTAGCCAAGACCATTTTCCGTCTGGTTTCTTGTAACGCAATTCCCAAGACTTCTGGCCATTTGCTTTGACTCGAAAGTACAAGCCGTTGCCATCTTGCTCCCGATAGGTTGCATCCTCTGGTTCCAGCCCGGAGAGGGTTGTGTCAGCTAGCGGGCGACGTTTGATGTCAGTACGTTTCACGGCTTGTATGCCTCCTGTTCAAGGAATTGCAAAGCATACACGTGGGCATACACGGCGTGAAGGTATAGGGGTGGATCGCTATGGATAGCCAGAGACAACAAAGCCCGCACAGGGCGGGCTTCTTAGGGGGATTCGTAGACTGTATGAGACAGGTCTAGATTGCTATATGGTGCACCAGGCGGGATTCGAACCCACGACCCCTGCCTTCGGAGGGCAGTACTCTATCCAGCTGAGCTACTGGTGCGACGCGGGCGCCATGATACTCACATGGGTACGGGGCGTCCAGTTGCGGGCGGTGTGCGACACAAATGATCCAACGCGCCCTGCATTTCGCCATCAATGAGCCTTTCATCACCCCACACTCACTGCCGTCCACAAAGGAACAGACCTGCGCTTCCGGCACGGCTGTGTGGTGGTGCATGATGCTCCCCATACCACTCCGTCAGTTCGTGCTCACCGAGGGCCTCTTATCAATCAGTTCAAAAGCATCGAGTGCAGCCCGTGCCGCGTTCTTATTACCGGGGCCAGTATCGCGGGTTGTGCCGCGGCCTGGTGGCTGACGCAGCGCGATTGCGATGTCACGGTTGTCGAGCAGGCGCCTGCCTTTCGCGATGGCGGGCAGAATGTGGATGTGCGGGGCGCGGCTCGGGAGGTCTTGCGCCTGATGGGGCTTGAGCAGGCGGTGAAGGATCTCAACACCGGCGAGACGGGGCTTGCGTGGGTCGATGAGGATAACCGTACGGCGGCGCGCATTGATCTGGCTGGTCTGGACGGAGACGGCCCGACGGCCCGACGGCCGAGCTTGAGGTGTTGCGCGGTGATCTTGCGCGTCTGCTATATGAGGCGTCGTCTGCCGATGCGTTCTACCGCTTTGGTGATCGCATCGTCTCGGTCGAGCACGATGCGGAGGGCGTGTCAGTCACGTTCGAGGGCGGTGGCGAGGAGCGTTTTGATCTGCTGATCATTGCAGAAGGTGTCGGTTCGCGCACGCGGGAGCTGGTGTTCCCCGGCGAGAATCAACCGCGCCGGATGGACCTGGCCAGCGCGTTCTTTACTGTGCCTCGTGCGCCGACCGATAGCCAGACCGCGCGCTGGTATAACGCGGTGGGCGGTCGCAGTGCGGGCGTTCGTCCGGACAATCGCGGTACGACGCGTGCGTTCTTTAATGTGCACGGCCGAAGCCACCTGACGGTTGGCAACAGTGTTGCCGAGCAGAAGGCGTTTCTTCGGGCGTCGTTTGCAGGCGCGGGCTGGGAGGTGCCTCGTCTGCTGGAGGGGATGGAGGCTGCGGAGGACTTCTGGTTCGATGACTTGCGTCAGGTGAAGATCGATCGCTGGTCGAATGGCCCGGTGGTACTGCTGGGCGATGCCGCTTGGTGTGTCACGCCGCTGGGTGGGGTCGGTGCTTCGTTGTCGCTGATTGGCGCGTATGTGCTGGCGGGTGAACTCACCAGAACCGATACGATTGCAGAGGCGCTTGCCTCGTACGAATATGTCCTGCGCCCTGTGGTGAAAAAGTCGCAGAGCGTGCCGAAACTTGTTCCGCGTCTGGTCCATCCTCGCAGTCAGACCGGGGTGAAGATCCTACGCGCCGTGCAGCGGTTGGTGGCAACGCCCTTTATCAGCAAGCGTGCTGCCAGGGCGCTGACCCCGGCGGTGCAGGCTTTCACGCTTCCGGATTATCGATAGCGCTACAGGCGTGGGTTAATGCCTGCGCCACAGGGAGAATAAAAATGGAATCGCTACAACAGTGGCTCAGCTTCGCGATGATCGCTTTGTTCGTCACCCTCACACCGGGGCCAGCGGTGATCATGGCGCTGTCGAACTCAATCACCCACGGCCCGGCGAGGGCGATGGTCGGTTCGCTCGGCAACGCATTGGGGTTGATCGTGGTCGCCACGGCGGTAACGGCCGGGCTGGGCGCGGTTCTGGTAGCGTCCGCCAGTGCCTTTCTGGTGCTGAAAATCGCAGGCGCGGGGTATCTGGTTTATCTGGGGATCAAGCAGTGGCGTAGCGCGCGCAGTGCTTTTGATGCACTGGCCAACGTGCCCAAGGCGGTGTCCACAGGCAGCCTGTTTATCAAAGGCATCTCGGTGGCGCTGACCAACCCCAAGGCGATCCTGTTTTTCATCGCGTTTCTGCCGCAGTTCATCCAGCCCGGCACCTTTCAGGTGGAGCAGACGGGGGTTCTGATCGTGACCTTCGCCGGCTGCTCTGTGGTTGCTCACATCTTTTATGTGCTGCTGGCACAGAGGCTCAAGCGCCACCTCAATTCGGCCCGCAGGCGCCAGAACGTCAATCGGGTGTTTGGCGCGTCGTTCATTGGTCTGGGGTTGAGCCTGTTCACGTTGAAGGGCAGGGCAGCCTGACTCTACTGCAGCGGGAAAATCCCTCCGCACCTTGGCTCGACGCTGATCGAAAAACCACACATCTCCCTGCGCCCGTTCTTTTTTTCGAACGGGCTATTGTCCTTTCCCCCCGCAATGCCTAGGATTCGTTTGAGATTTCAAACGCTCTTGTTCGGTCTTCCTGCCTTCATGCGTTGCGCAGCGCTGGAACCCGATGGAATGTTTTCCTGACGATGGCTTCCAACTGGGGTGCATCGATATCAATTGTTCGCGTCGCCTGTCGGGCGATGCTGTTTAGGAGGCCGACATGCAGCTCAAAGATTCCACACTGTTCCGCCAGCAAGCCTACATCAACGGCCAATGGCTGGACGCGGACGGTGGTCAGTCGATCAAGGTCAACAACCCCGCCAACAACGAGATCCTCGGCACGGTGCCAAAAATGGGCGCAGCCGAGACGCGTCGGGCGATTGAGGCGGCTGACAAGGCGCTGCCGGCCTGGCGTGCGCTGACTGCCAAGGAGCGTGGCAACAAGCTGCGCCGCTGGTTCGAGCTGATGATCGAGAATCAGGACGATCTGGGTCTGCTGATGACGCTGGAGCAGGGCAAGCCGCTGGCAGAAGCCAAGGGCGAGATCACCTACGCCGCGTCGTTCATCGAGTGGTTCGCCGAAGAGGCCAAGCGCGTCTATGGCGATGTGATTCCTGGTCACCAGCCGGACAAGCGCCTGATCGTGCTCAAGCAGCCGATTGGTGTGACTGCTGCGATCACCCCGTGGAACTTCCCGGCGGCGATGATCACCCGCAAGGCCGGTCCGGCACTGGCGGCGGGCTGCACCATGGTGCTCAAGCCTGCGTCGCAAACGCCGTTCTCGGCACTGGCTCTGGCTGAACTGGCCGAGCGTGCGGGTATCCCCGCGGGCGTGTTCAGCGTGGTGACCGGCAGCGCAGGCGATATCGGTGCCGAGCTGACTGGTAACCCGATCGTGCGCAAACTGTCCTTCACCGGCTCGACCGACATTGGTCGCCAGCTGATGGCCGAGTGCGCCAAGGACATCAAGAAGGTTTCCCTGGAGCTGGGCGGTAACGCGCCTTTCATCGTGTTCGACGATGCTGACCTCGACAAGGCAGTCGAAGGCGCGATGATCTCCAAGTACCGCAACAACGGCCAGACCTGCGTGTGTGCCAACCGCATCTACGTGCAGGACGCGGTGTATGACGCGTTCGCCGAGAAGCTCAAGGCCGCAGTCGGCAAGCTGAAGATCGGTAACGGCCTGGAAGAAGGCGTCACCACCGGCCCGTTGATCGACGACAAGGCGGTGGCCAAGGTCAAGGAACACATTGCCGACGCGGTCAGCAAGGGTGCAACCGTGCTGACCGGTGGCAACAGCCTGGAAGGCTCGTTCTTCGAGCCGACCATTCTGGTCAACGTGTCGAAAGACGCCGCCGTTGCCCGGGAAGAAACCTTTGGTCCGCTGGCCCCGCTGTTCCGCTTCAAGGACGAGGCTGAAGTGATCGCGATGGCCAACGACACCGAGTTCGGTCTGGCGTCGTACTTCTACGCGCAGAACATGAGCCGCGTGTTCCGTGTCGCCGAGGCGCTGGAATATGGCATGGTGGGTATCAACACCGGCCTGATCTCCAACGAGCTGGCACCGTTCGGCGGTATCAAGTCGTCCGGCCTGGGCCGTGAAGGCTCCAAGTACGGCATCGAAGATTATCTGGAAATCAAATACCTCTGCCTGTCGGTCTGACCGACACTTGGGTATTGCAGCCGATGATGCGCGAGAGCGACGTGTCATCGGCTTTTGTTGCACCGCAGTTTCCTGGTGGCCTGAAGGCTGCAGCAGTCGATCATCGTATGCTGCCGCAGTTGATCCGGTCCGCTTGATCCTTGACCCACGCCGACCGATGAGCGGCGAATGAGGAATACATGAGCAAGACTAACGAATCCCTGATGCAACGCCGCCATGCAGCCGTCCCGCGTGGCGTTGGTCAGATCCACCCGATCTTCGCTGCTTCGGCGAAGAACGCGACCGTTACCGACGTGGAAGGTCGTGAATTCATCGACTTCGCGGGCGGTATTGCCGTTCTCAACACCGGTCACCTGCACCCGAAGATCATCGCTGCCGTGCAAGAACAGCTGACCAAGCTGAGCCACACCTGCTTCCAGGTACTGGCCTACGAGCCTTACGTCGAGCTGTGCGAAAAAATCAACGCCAAAGTGCCAGGCGATTTCGACAAGAAAACCCTGCTGGTGACCACTGGTTCCGAAGCAGTAGAAAACGCCGTGA
Organism: Pseudomonas sp. PvP027; assembly: GCF_017833005.1. Classification (NCBI taxonomy): domain Bacteria; kingdom Pseudomonadati; phylum Pseudomonadota; class Gammaproteobacteria; order Pseudomonadales; family Pseudomonadaceae; genus Pseudomonas; species Pseudomonas sp. PvP027. Next base: position 3,214,183 of record NZ_JAFIBK010000001.1, read on the forward strand.
AGATCGCCCGTGCTGCGACGGGCCGTGCGGGCGTTATCGCCTTCACCGGCGCCTACCACGGCCGCACCATGATGACCCTGGGCCTGACCGGCAAGGTTGTGCCGTACTCGGCCGGCATGGGTTTGATGCCGGGCGGAATCTTCCGCGCGCTGTACCCGTGCGAACTGCATGGCGTGAGCGTTGACGATTCCATCGCCAGCATCGAGCGCATCTTCAAGAATGACGCCGAGCCCAAGGACATCGCCGCAATCATCATCGAACCCGTGCAGGGCGAGGGTGGTTTCTACGTGGCACCGAAGGCCTTCATGCTGCGTCTGCGCGAGCTGTGCGACAAGCACGGCATTCTGCTGATCGCTGACGAAGTACAGACCGGCGCTGGCCGTACCGGCACGTTCTTCGCGATGGAGCAGATGGGCGTCGCGGCTGACCTGACTACTTTCGCCAAGTCCATCGCAGGCGGCTTCCCACTGGCGGGCGTGTGCGGCAAGGCTGAATACATGGACGCCATCGCACCCGGCGGTCTGGGCGGCACGTATGCCGGTAGCCCGGTGGCCTGCGCTGCGGCACTGGCGGTGCTGGACATCTTCGAAGAAGAGCACCTGCTGGAGCGCTGCAAGGCAGTTGGCGAGCGTCTGGTGACCTCGCTCAAGGCGATGCAGGCCAAGTACCCGGTTATCGGTGAAGTGCGTGCATTGGGTGCGATGATCGCCGTCGAGCTGTTCGAAGGCGGCGAGTCGCACAAGCCTAACGCCGCGGCAGTGGCTCAGGTGGTTGCCAAGGCACGTGACAAGGGTCTGATTCTGCTGTCCTGCGGTACTTACGGCAACGTGTTGCGTGTGCTGGTGCCGTTGACCGCCGAAGACGAATTGCTGAATCGCGGCCTGGCCATTCTCGACGAATGCTTTGCTGAAATCGCGTGAAAAGTGCGAAGTCATGAATTGATTAATTTATGACCAAACAGACAAAAAAAGCCCGTTTCGACGGGTTTTTTTTGCTCTGGAGCAGGGTATTTCGCTGTTTTGGGTATATCCGGACGTTTGCATTGGCTAAGGTGATCGCATTGACATCGGAGAGTCATGATGACCGCTGTAGTTTTGCCCGCCGTTCCTCGCGTACTGATAGCCGAGTCTGATCCGTGGGTTCGCGAGACGCTCAGCGATCTGGTGCTGGGCGTGCGTGCGGATATCGAGCTGGAGATGTGCACCGATGGCAAACAGGCCGTCGAGTGGATGAAAAAACACCTGCCGGACCTGATCATCGCCGCCCGCGAACTGCCGGGGATCGACGGCCTGAGCCTGCTGCGGGGCGTGCGCAATCTGCGTCGTCAGCCCGCCATCCCGTTCATTCTGATCAGCAATCGCAATGACAGCGCCAGCGTACGCGAGGTCGTGCCGCTGGCTCCGACTGCCTACCTGACCAAACCTCTGAACACCGAAGGACTGCGCCAGCGCCTTGAAGGCCTGTTGCTGGAACACAGTGCCCCGGTTGCAGGTGCGGTGCCCGCGCTGACGCCGGGTCTGACCCTGACCAAGTTTCTCGACAAACGCCGTGACATAGCCGATGGCGCGCCGCTGTTCGTGGATGTCGCCACGGCGGTGAAACTCAGCCAGACCGCCAGCGGCATCGACGTCACCTTGCTGGAGCAGGAGCTGCGCAACGACCCGCACATCACCGCTGTTTTGATCGCAGCCGCCAACACGGCGGCGCAACACCTGGGCAAGCCGATCCAGACCATGGGCGGGGCGCTGGCCATTCTCGGGCCGGTGCAGGGCGCCAATATCGCGTCTGGCCTGGCCAAAAAGCGCATGGCGGTGCTAACCAACGATGCGTTGCTGGCCAAGGCCCATGAACTCTGGACCCTGTCGCAGCGCACGGCTGATTACGCACGCATTCTGGGCGGCATGCTGGAGCTGGATGCGGAGCGCTGTTTCTGTGCCGGACTGTTGCAGTCGCTGGGCGACCTGGCGGTATTGGGTTGCCTGCAGGAGTGGCTGCTGGCTGGCGGCCAGCTGGATGAGCAGGTGATCGGGCAGTTTCTGGAGCAGTATTCCGCTGCCTTCGGTTCTGCTCTGCGCACCCGCTGGCGTTTGCCGCTGGAACTGCGTGAGCTGATCGCTGCGGTGTATCAGTACAACACCGGCATCTACACACGCGAAGTACTGGCAATGAACCTGGCGGGGCAGATGGCGCGTCTGGGCGAGGAAGAAAGTGTCACCACGCTGATCAAGACCAAGTCGGCCAAGCTGTTGAAGCTGAGCGTGGGTGACTTGCAGCGCCTGCGCAAGAAGCTGACCGGGGTGACGGATCCGAGTTTGCTGAGGCCGCTGCCTACCGAGCCTGAAGCTGCTGTTCAGGCGGCAGAAGAGGAAGACGAGCCCGACTTGCTCGACCTGGCACCTGAGGCACCTGCTGAAGAACCTGCTGCGATAGAGGATTCGGACGGCGCTGTTCAGGGTTCGCCCGAAAAGTAAAAACCCACCGACGCCTTCGCGAGCAAGCTCGCTTCCACAAGGTACCGCATACTCCTGTAGGAGCGAACTTGTTCGCGAAGGCTATATTCCAAACGCAGCCAATGCATTGAATGTACCGCCCTCTTCGCGGACAAGTCCGCTCCTACAAGGCCCCGCGTACTCCCGTAGGAGCGAACTTGTTCGCGAAGGCTATATTCCAAACGCAGCCAATGCATTGAATGTACCGCCCTCTTCGCGGACAAGTCCGCTCCTACAGGGCATCGCGCACTCCTGTAGGAGCGAACTTGTTCGCGAAGGCGGTATTCCTGACGCAGAAAATCCATCGACTGCACCGGACTCTTCGCGGACAAGTCCGCTCCTACAGGGCACCGCGCACTCACACAGGTGTATGTACTCCAACTGAAGGGGCAGCAGTACGCCTTGTTCGCGAAGGGGCCAGTTGTGCTTTCTACATTCGAGAAGGCATTTCAGACCAGTACGATCTGATTCTTGCCCTGGCGCTTGGCCTGATACATCGCGGCGTCGGCGCGGCCGTAGAGGGTTTCGAGGCTTGGGTCGTCCGGGCCCAGATTGGTCAGGCCCTGGCTGGCAGTGATGCTGAACGTGGTGCCACCGGACTGGAAGTTCTGGCGCTGGATCTCGCGCTGCAGGCGCTCGGCGATCTGCATGGCCATGTCCGGCGCGCAGCCGGGGAATACCGCGGCGAACTCTTCACCACCGATACGCCCGAACAGGTCACCACGCCTCAATGCCGAACGACCGCTTTCGGCGATGCGTTGCAGCACGGTATCGCCTTCCTGGTGGCCGTAGGTGTCGTTCACCAGCTTGAAGTCATCGATGTCCAGCAGCAGAAACGCCAGCGGCGTGCCATTGAGGCGAGCCAGTTCGAACTCGCGCTGGGCACATTCGAAAAAGTGCCGGCGATTGCTGCTCTGGGTCAACACATCGGTGGTCGCCAGGCGTTGCAGCTCATCCTCGAGGTGCTTCTTCTCGGTGATGTCTTCGGCGATGCCCACCACGATCAGACGCTGGCTGGCGTCGGCGCGATGACTGACGAAACATTTGTCGCTGAGCCAGCGCACTTCGCCATCCGCACGAATGATCCGGTACTCGCGGTCCTCAATCGAGCCTTTCTCGATGACCTCGTTCAGGCTGCGCTCGGCGTAGTTCAGGTCATCAGGGTAGATGCTGTCGCGCCACTCGCTGTAGTCAGCCAGCAGCAAGCCCGCCGAACGACCGAAGATGCGCTCGTAGGCCGGGCTGACATAGATCATCTGCTGGGTTTCCCAGTCGAACGCCCACAGAACAGCGTTCACGCTCACCAGCAACGAGCTGAACAATTGTTCGCGCTCGCTCAGGCGTGCGACTTCTGCCTGAGCGTGCATCAGGGCTAACAGGGTTTCTGCGGCTGCGGGCATATCAGTGATCGGCGTGCCGGGTAGGGAGGTGGGAGGCTGCTTTTCCATAAGAACCATCTCAAGCGTTTACGGCCAGTGAGGCGCCCTATCCCGATTGGCGGGAAAGTTGATGAGATAGACAGGGAGGGGATAAGTTCCGGGACCGGCGCGCCAGGGGATGGCGCGCCGATCAACGGTTCAAGCGTGGGCGGGGCGTAGCGAGTAGGTTTTCAGCTGGTCGGCGAACTCGCGCAACGAGTGAATGCCGCTGGCTTCGGCTTCGTGAATCCACTCTTTCATGGCAGACAGCATGTCGTGACCGTTGCTGCTGGTCTTTACCCAGATCTGCTGCAGGGCCAGACGCTTTTCATAGATCACCTTCAGCGCATGGCTGTGTTCCAGCATGGTCTGGATACGCAGGTGATGCTTGTCATCGAGCAGGCTGGTCTCACGCGACAGCAGGCGCTTGGCACGGCGGAACTGATGACGCACCGACTCGTCGGCCTTGGCCAGCTCTTGGCTTACCAGAGGGGCGATGACCAGCTTGCGGTACTGCGCCATGATCTGGAAACGGTTGTTGAGGATCGCCATCGCGGTGTCCATGTCCAAATGGCCCTTGCCTTCGACCCGATGGGCGATAGGCGCGACCCGCTGGACCTTGGCCAGACCCAGGAAGCTGAACACCTTGATCCACGCCCAGCCCATGTCGAATTCCCAGGGTTTGACCGACAGCTTGGCCGAGTTGGGATAGGTGTGGTGGTTGTTGTGCAGCTCTTCGCCGCCGATCACGATGCCCCACGGCACCAGATTGGTGGCCGCGTCGCGGCATTCGAAGTTGCGATAGCCGACGGCATGACCCAGACCGTTGACCACACCGGCAGCCCAGAAGGGAATCCACATCATCTGCACGGCCCAGACCGTGATACCGAGGGCGCCGAACAGCGCCACGTCGATGACCGCCATCAGGGCGATACCCAGCAGCTTATAGCGCGAATACAGATTGCGCTCGATCCAGTCTTCCGGGCAGTTCTTGCCGTAGATACGCAGGGTGTCCTGGTTCTGCGCTTCCTCGCGGTACAGCTCCGCGCCCTTGCGCAGTACAGTGGACAGACCCTTGACGACCGGGCTGTGCGGGTCGTCGACGGTTTCGCATTTTGCGTGGTGTTTGCGGTGGATGGCTGTCCACTCGCGGGTATTCTGGGCAGTGGTCAGCCACAGCCAGAAGCGGAAGAAGTGTTTCAGACCCGCATTGAGCTCAAGTGAGCGGTGGGCTGAATAGCGGTGCAGATAGACCGTAACGCCGATGATCGTTATATGGGTCATAACCAGCGTGACCGCTATTAACTGCCAGACGGAAAGGTCGAGCAAACCGTTGTACCACATAGGCTGTTTGGCCCTCGTAGAAAAACCTGTGAAGAAAAAAGTCGCAACAGCATTATCACTGACATTGCTCAGAAAACCAGCCACCCTTGCAGATAAGCGTCGCAGGATGTTTCTTGCTTTATAATCCAGACCTTTCGCAAGGCTCGGTTTCTTATGTCCGATTATTCCCGTAACGCGCTGCGAACCGCCGTTCTGTATGGGCTGCTGTCGATTCTGTGGTTCGCGACAGGCAGCGCCCTGCTGTCTTTTTTCGTCAAGGATCCGGCTCGACTGGCCGTCGGACAACAGATGATCGGTTACGGCTGGGCGCTGCTCAGCACCGTCATGATCTTCATTGCACGTGACAGATTGAAGGCCATCGTCGGCGGTGAAGCGCTGTTCGAGCGTCAACAGCAGGACTATGACCGACTGCTGTTGGCGGCGGTGGTGTTCGACAGCACGCGTGAGGGCGTACTGGTCAGTGATGCCGAAGGGCGCATTGTCCATGTAAACCGTGCTTTTGTGGACATCACCGGCTATCAGGCCGACGAGGTGCTGGGTTTCAACCCCAGCAAGTTCAAGTCCGGTCGTCATGGCCCCGAGTTTTATCGGCAGATGTATCACTCGCTGCAGAGTGCCGGGCAGTGGAGCGGCGAGATCTGGAACCGGCGTAAAAGCGGCGAGATCTATCCGCAGTGGCAAACCATCCGCAGCATCAAGGGTGAAGACGGGCAGGCCAGGCATTTTGTCGCGGTGTTTTCCGACATCACGGCCATCAAGCGCTCCGAGCAGGAGCTGGCGCAACTGGCCCATTACGATGCGCTGACCGAGTTGCCCAATCGCCTGCTGCTGACCGATCGTATCAGCCAGGCGCTGACCTCGGCGCGCTCCAGCAAGCGCGGCTGTGCGCTGCTGGTGGTGGACCTGGACAACTTCCGGAACATCAACGACAGCCTTGGCCACAACATCGGCGACGAAGTGCTCAAGGCGGCTGCCGAACGTCTCAATGCGCTGGCCGACAGCGGCATGACAGTCGCACGGCTGGGCGGTGACGAATTCGCGCTGCTGGTCAAAAACTGTACACACATGGTGCATGCCGCAGCGCTCGCGCAGCAGGTGATCAATGCCTTCAAAGCGCCGTACCCCATTGCCGGACATCAGTTGTTTGTCACTGCCAGTATCGGTATCAGCCTGTTTCCCGGTGATGCGCTGACTGCCGAGCAATTGTTGCGCAATGCCGATTCGGCGCTGTTCAAGGCCAAGAACGACGGCCGCGAAGGGTTTGCGCTGTACACCGAAGAGCTGACCGCCCACGCCCAGCAACGGGTGCAACTGGCCAGCGAGTTGCGCCAGGCAATCGAGCAGGACGAATTGCGGGTGTTCTACCAACCGGTTTACGACCTGGTGAGCGGGCGTATTTGCGCGGTCGAAGCGCTGGTGCGTTGGCAACACCCGACCCGTGGCATGGTGTCGCCTGGCGACTTCATCCCTATAGCCGAGCAGAACGGGCTCATCGCCGATATCGATGCCTGGGTATTGAATACCGCCTGTCGGCAGATGCAGGCCTGGCTGGCAGACGGCGTTTCGATTGCGTCTGTCGCGGTCAATGTGTCCAGCCGTCTGTTCAGTCGTGGTGATGTCGATCGGCAAGTGGCCAAGGTCTTGAACGAGACCGGTCTCGATCCGGCATTTCTTGAGCTGGAAGTCACTGAAAGTGCCGTCATGGAGGATCCTGAACAGGCCATCGAGCAATTGCATCGCCTGCGTGAACTGGGCCTGAGCCTGGCCATCGATGATTTCGGCACAGGCTACTCATCGCTTCTGCGGCTCAAGAGCATGCCGGTGCAGAAACTCAAGATCGACCAGGGTTTCGTGGCCGGGCTGCCGGGCGACGTGGATGACATCGCGATTGTAAGGACAGTCATCGCGCTGGCTTCGAGCCTGGGCATGCGTGTACTGGCGGAAGGGATCGAACACGCCAGTCAGGCTTCATTTCTGTTGAGCAACGGTTGCGAGTTGGGCCAGGGCTACTGGTTTGCCCGGCCCATGGCGGCGCAGTCGATTGATTGGACGCACGCGCCTGCATTCAACTAGTTCAGCCCCTCACTGATAACGCGGGTCAGGGTGTGCAATGCACCCTGACAGACTCACGCCGCTCTAAAGTCTTTTTGGTTATATCTGCATTCTTAAATAGTCTTTTTAAGAATATCCGCACCTCACTATTATTGCCTCACCGCCATACGCCAGCGCCCCCAGTCGCGCAGGCAGGCCTCTCACTTCTCAAGGAATAAGACAATGAGCGCATCTCTACGTAGTGTCGACGGTCAGGACGAAGCAGCCATTCTGCGTGAAATTCAGAGTGCGTTGCGTGACCTGCGTTTTGGTGCCGTCGAAATCACTGTGCACAACGCACAGGTGGTGCAGATCGAGCGCAAGGAAAAGTTTCGTTTGCAGAACCCTGCCAAGCAGAACTGAAGCGGCAACCACCCGACTGGTCAACCGGAGGGTTTCATCCTGACTCCTGATACCCCCCTGAAAAAAAGCAGCGCGCCCGTGCGAATGCCGTTCTGACGCGCCAAGAAGAAATCAAAAAAGCCAACACACAGCATTTCCAGGAGCTTCAATCTATGTCCATTCGCCGTTTTGCGCTGGCTGCTCTCGCCAGTGCTGTTTTCGCAGGTTCGGCTGTCGCCAAGGATTACGAACTGCTCAACGTGTCCTACGATCCGACCCGCGAGCTGTATCAGGACTACAACGCAGAATTCGTCAATTTCTGGAAAAAATCCCACCCGGACGACAAAGTCGAGATCAAGCAGTCCCATGGCGGCTCGGGCAAGCAGGCGCGTGGCGTGATCGACGGCCTGCGTGCCGACGTGGTGACCCTGGCACTGGCCGGTGACATCGACGAAATCGCCAAGCTCGGCAAGACCCTGCCCGAAAACTGGCAGACCCGCCTGCCGGACGCGAGCACGCCGTACACCTCGACCATCGTGTTTCTGGTGCGCAAGGGCAACCCGAAAGGCATCAAGGACTGGGGCGATCTGACCAAGGAAGGCGTCTCGGTGATCACCCCCAACCCGAAAACCTCGGGCGGTGCGCGCTGGAACTTCCTGGCAGCCTGGGCCTACGGCCTGAAGGCGGGCGGCGGTGACGAGGCCAAGGCCAAGGAATACGTGCAAACGCTGTTCAAGCACGTGCCGATTCTGGATACCGGCGCACGCGGGTCGACCATCACCTTCGTCAACAACGGTCAGGGTGACGTGCTGCTGGCGTGGGAAAACGAAGCGTTCCTGGCGCTGAAAGAAGACGGCGGCAAGGACAAGTTCGACATCGTCGTACCTTCGCTGTCGATCCTTGCCGAACCTCCGGTCGCCGTGGTCGACAAGAACGCCGAGAGGAAAGGCAACACCGAAATCGCGACTGAATACCTGAAGCACCTGTACAGCAAGGAAGGTCAGGAAATTGCTGCGAAAAACTTCTATCGTCCACGGGATGCCGAAGTGGCCGCCAAGTACGAGAAGCAATTCCCGAAACTTGATCTGGTGACCATCGACAAAGACTTCGGTGGCTGGAAAACTGCGCAGCCGAAGTTTTTCAATGACGGCGGCGTGTTCGACCAGATTTATCAGGCGCAATAAGCCGAATGAGGATGCCGCACGAGCGGCATCGCAGGTTTGGCCAAACAGCCCGGATTGACGTCCGGGCTTCGTGCAAGTGAAACCAGGGACTTTTATGTCGCGTCGTATCTCCCCCGTCATACCCGGCTTCGGGCTGACGCTGGGCTACACCTTGGTGTACCTCAGTCTGATTGTGCTAATACCGCTGGCCGCCATGTTCGTACATGCCGCGCAGCTCACCTGGGATCAGTTCTGGACCATCATCACGGCCCCTCGCGTGATCGCGGCACTCAAGCTGAGCTTCGGCACCGCCTTTTACGCAGCTCTCATCAACGGTGTGATCGGCACACTGCTGGCCTGGGTGCTGGTGCGCTACACCTTCCCCGGCCGCAAGGTCATCGATGCGATGATCGACCTGCCGTTCGCCCTGCCGACCGCTGTGGCCGGTATCGCCCTGACAGCGCTGTACGCGCCCAACGGCTGGGTCGGCCAGTTCGCAGCTGATCTGGGTTTCAAGATCGCCTACACCCCATTGGGTATCACCCTGGCGCTGACCTTCGTCACCCTGCCGTTCGTGGTGCGCACCGTGCAGCCTGTGCTGGCCGACATCCCCCGCGAAGTCGAAGAGGCCGCTGCCTGCCTGGGCGCCCGTCCCCTGCAGGTGTTCCGCCATATCCTCGTGCCGGCGTTGCTGCCTGCCTGGCTGACCGGCTTCGCCCTGGCGTTTGCCCGTGGCGTCGGCGAGTACGGTTCGGTGATTTTCATCGCCGGCAACATGCCGATGAAAACCGAGATCCTGCCGTTGCTGATCATGGTCAAACTCGACCAGTACGACTACACCGGCGCAACCGCTATCGGCGTGATGATGCTGGTGGTGTCCTTCATTCTGCTGCTGCTGATCAACCTGCTGCAGCGGCGCATTGAAACCCCATCCTGAGGAGGCGCAGAACATGTCTTATTCATCTGTTTCAGCCGCCGCCTCTGCCAACGCCGCGCGTCGTGGCAGCGCAGTGTCGCGACGCATCCTGATCGGCCTGTGCTGGCTGGTGTTTGTCCTGTTTCTGGGGCTGCCGCTGTTCATCGTGGTGTCCCAGGGCCTGAAAAACGGTCTGGGCGCGTTCTTTACCGCCATCCTCGAGCCGGACGCGCTGTCGGCGCTGAAGCTGACGGTCATTGCGGTGCTGATCTCGGTACCGCTCAATCTGGTGTTCGGCGTCAGCGCCGCGTGGTGCGTGAGCAAATACTCGTTCCGCGGCAAGAGCATTCTGGTCACGCTGATCGACCTGCCGTTCTCGGTGTCGCCGGTCATCGCCGGTCTGGTCTACGTGCTGATGTTCGGTGCGCAGGGGCTGTTCGGGCCGTGGTTGCAGGATCACGACATCCAGATCGTCTTTGCCCTGCCGGGCATCGTGCTGGCGACCATCTTCGTCACCGTGCCCTTCGTTGCGCGTGAGCTGATCCCACTGATGCAGGAGCAGGGCACTCAGGAAGAAGAGGCCGCGCGGCTGCTGGGCGCCAATGGCTGGCAGATGTTCTGGCACGTCACGGTGCCGAACATCAAATGGGGCCTGATCTATGGCGTGGTGCTGTGTACGGCCCGGGCGATGGGTGAGTTTGGCGCGGTGTCGGTGGTTTCCGGCCACATTCGCGGCGTCACCAACACCCTGCCGCTGCACGTCGAAATCCTCTACAACGAGTACAACCACGTTGCCGCCTTTGCCGTGGCGAGCCTGTTGCTGATCCTGGCGCTGTTCATCCTGCTGCTCAAGCAGTGGAGCGAATCCCGCATTAACCGTCTGCGCCATAACGCGGCGGAGGAATAATCATGTCGATCGAAGTCCGTAACGTCAGCAAGAACTTCAACGCCTTCAAGGCCCTGAACAACATCAGTCTGGACATCCAGAGTGGCGAGCTGGTGGCTTTGCTGGGCCCGTCAGGCTGCGGCAAGACCACCCTGCTGCGCATCATTGCCGGCCTGGAAACCCCGGATGACGGCAGCATCGTGTTCCATGGCGAAGATGTGTCCGGCCACGACGTGCGTGATCGCAACGTCGGGTTCGTGTTCCAGCATTACGCGCTGTTCCGTCACATGACGGTGTTCGACAACGTCGCGTTCGGCCTGCGCATGAAGCCCAAGCGTGAGCGCCCGAACGAAACGCGCATCGCCGAGAAGGTCCATGAGCTGCTGAACATGGTGCAGCTGGATTGGCTGGCCGACCGCTATCCGGAGCAGCTGTCGGGTGGCCAGCGCCAGCGGATTGCCCTGGCCCGCGCCCTGGCGGTCGAGCCCAAGGTGCTGCTGCTGGACGAGCCGTTCGGCGCACTGGACGCCAAGGTCCGCAAGGAGCTGCGTCGCTGGCTGGCGCGCCTGCACGAAGACATCAACCTGACCTCGGTGTTTGTGACTCACGATCAGGAAGAGGCCATGGAAGTGGCCGATCGCATTGTGGTGATGAACAAGGGCGTGATCGAACAGATCGGCTCGCCGGGCGAGGTGTACGAGAACCCGTCCAACGACTTCGTCTACCACTTCCTCGGCGACTCCAATCGCCTGAGCCTGGGCGAAGAGGGTCACCTGCTGTTCCGTCCGCATGAGGTGTCGCTGTCCCGCCAGGAAATCGAAGACCACCACGCCGCCGAAGTCCGCGACATCCGCCCGCTGGGTGCGACAACGCGGGTCACCTTGAAAGTGGAAGGGCAGAACGAACTGATCGAGGCCGAAGTGGTGAAAGACCACGACAGCCTGGTGGGCCTGGCCAAGGGCGAGACGCTGTTCTTCAAACCGAAGGTCTGGCAGAAGCTTTAAGCCCACCCCCCGACTATCGTTCCCATGCTCCGCGTTGGCACGATAGTCGCCTCACGATTTCATCGTTCCCATGCTCCGCGTGGGAATGCCTTTCTGGACGCTCTGCGTCCTCTGGCTGTTATCGCACGGACAACGCCAGCATGAACGCCGCGACGATGCCGCATACGGCGAACAGCTGTTGCAGGCGTGGGCCGGCGAGGTAGCGGGCAACTTGTCTGCCGACGATCAGGCCGATGACTGCACCCAGCGCAAACGGCGCGCCGACTGCCCAGTGCATCACCCCGCTCAGTGAGGCGGTGATGACACTGCCCGTCGAGACCAGGGCGATCACCGCCAATGACGTCGCCACGACACTTTTCATGTCCAGGTCGCTGTAGCGGGTCAACGCCGGAATGATCACGAACCCGCCGCCCACCCCCAACAACCCGGATAGCAGCCCGGAGCCCACGCCGGTCAGCGTCAGTGCGCGCAGGCACGGCATGGTCCAGCGCAGACGGCCCTGCAGCGGATTGAGCACGCAGGGCAGGATTTCTGCGCGCGGCGCCGGCTTGCCGTGGCGCAATTCGCGGCTGGCGCGGATGAACATGCGTCCACAGGCGTAAAGCAGCACGACCGAAAAGACCAACGCCAGCGGCGTATTGGGCAGTCGATGAGCGAGCCACAGGCCCAGAGGCGCCATCAGCACACCAATGGACGCGATGTACCCGGCCGCGCGATAGCGGACGATGCCCTGGCGCAGCCCCAATACCGCGCCGATCCCCGCTGCCAGCCCGACGGCCAACAGACCGACAGGCGCGGCTTCGACAATCGACAGACCCAGGCCGAAGACCAGCAGCGGCACAGCGAGGATGCCGCCGCCTGCGCCGGTCAGCGCCAGCACCATCCCGATGACTGCCCCCAGGACAACGCCCAGTAACTGATGCTCATCCATTCCGGGCGTCAGCCTTTTCCGGTTTGGCCAGCCACTCACGGCCCTTGAGCATGCCATGCCAATACAGGGCGGGCAGCACTCGCGCTTTCAGCCACCAGGCCAGCCGGGTCGGCTGACGACCATCCAGCAGCCAGCGCGGAAAGCTCGGCGCGACCTTGCCGCCATAGGTGAATTCGGCCAGCACGATGCGGCCTTTCTCGACCGTCAACGGGCATGAGCCATAGCCGTCATACACGACGGACTCACCCCGACGACCCAGCGCGACCAGCACGTTGTTGGCCACCACCGGCGCCTGCTTGCGGGCCGCTGCGGCGGTCTTGGCGTTGCTGGTATTGGTGACATCGCCCAAGCCATGCACATTGGCGAACTGCCGGTGCTTCAGCGTGGCAGGGTCGACGTCCACCCAGCCTGCGGCATCGGCCAGCGGGCTGCTGCGGATGAAGTCGGGAGCAATCTGCGGCGGCACTACGTGCAACATTTCGAAGCTTTGCTCGACGGTCTCGCTGCTGCCATCGGCCTGCGTGCGAATGAAGGTCGCGCGCTTGCCAGGCCCGTCGACGGCCACCAGCCGATGGCTGAACCGGAGGTCGATGGCGTAGCGCTCGACGTACTCCATCAGCGCCGGCACATAGTCGGCGACACCGAACAGCACGCCACCGGCGTTGTAGAACTGCGTATTGATCTGCGCGAGACGGCCGCTTTTCAACCAGTGATCGCAGGACAGGTACATGGCCTTCTGTGGCGCCCCGGCGCACTTGATCGGCATGGGCGGCTGAGTGAACAGCGCGCGTCCCTGCTTCAGGTTCTGCACCAGCTTCCAGGTGTAGGGCGCCAGGTCATAGCGATAGTTGGAGGTCACGCCATTGGCGCCGAGCGTTTCCACCAGCCCGTCGATAGCCGACCAGTCCAGCTTCAGGCCGGGGCACACCACCAGCTGCTGATAACCGAGCACGCGGCCGTCGGCCAGCGTCAGCGTATTGTGCTGCGGCTCGAAGGTCGCCACCGCAGCCTTGATCCACTGCACGCCTTTGGGAATCAGCGAGGCCATGCTGCGCGCCGTCGACTGCGGCGTGAAGATCCCCGCACCGACCATGGTCCAGCCGGGCTGGTAATAATGGGTATCGGCGGGGTCGACCAGGGTGATCTGCAGGGTAGCGTCGCGGGCCAGAAGGCTTGCGGCAGTGGCGATACCGGCGGCACCGCCACCGACGATCAGGATCTGACAGGTTGTCGTAGAAGCATTCATCACAGGGTTTCCCAAAGCGGGCAGCGGTCAAAGTGCATTGAGCGGGATCTTCAGGTAGACGACGCCGTTGTCTTCCGGCTCGGGAAAGTGCCCGCAGCGCATGTTGACCTGCACCGAAGGCAGCATCAGCACCGGCATGTCCAGCGTGGCGTCACGGGCTTCGCGCATGCCCACGAACGCGTCTTCATCCACCCCGTCATGCACATGGATATTGCTGGCGCGCTGTTCGGCAACCGTGGTCATGTATTTCAGCTCACGGCCATTGGGCAGGTAGTCGTGGCACATGAACAGCAGGGTGTCCGGCGGCAGCGCCAGCAGCTTCTTGATCGAGCGATACAGCGTGCGCGCATCGGCACCCGGGAAGTCGCACCGAGCGGTGCCGTAATCAGGCATGAACAGCGTATCGCCGACAAATGCGACAGTGGCGTCACCAACCTGCACCAGGTAACTCATGCACGCCGGCGTGTGCCCGGGCGTGTGCATGGCCTTGACCTCAAGCGTGCCGAGGGCGAACGAGGCGTTGTCTTCCAGCAGCACATCGAACTGGCTGCCATTGCGGGCAAAGTCAGGCGGCGCGTTGAACAGCGTGCCGAAGGTTTCCTGCACGGCAGTGATATGGCTGCCGATGACAATCTGTCCACCGAGCCGCTGTTTCAGATACGGCGCTGCCGAGAGGTGATCGGCGTGCACGTGGGTTTCGAAAATCCACTGCACCGACGCGCCCAGCGCCTGCGCCCGTTCGATCATCCGGTCAGCAGACTCGGTCCTGGTGCGGCCGGACTTGGGGTCGTAATCGAGCACGCTGTCGATCAGCGCACATTGCTTGCTGTGCAGGTCCATCACCAGATAGCTGATGGTCCAGGTATGAGTGTCGAAGAGCGCTTCGACATGGAGCTTTTCACCGATGATCATGTGCAATTCCCGTGGCTGTAAATCGCCTCAAGGCCCGTTTGGCCAGGCCGGACGGTTGGCAGTCGTTACCATCCTGTCTCAATAACCATGCCAATCACTTGAAAGCCTGTTAAGCCTCATAAATACAGGGCACTTCGTGATTCTGCAGAACACCCTGATGGACTGTCACAGGTCGCTGACTGCCACATTCTGGCAGTCATTTGGCAGTCAGTGGCACAAGCTGGCAGGCGGATGGGTTAAGCTGCGCCCAGCCCACAGGAGCCCCCATGAACCTCATCGCCACCGATTTTCCCGGCAGTCGCATGCAGTCGCTGGTGTCATACCTCGAACACGATCTGCGTCCGACCATCGTGCTCGACACCGGCTACAACATCATTGCCGCCAACACCGCCTACCAGCGCCAGTTCGGCGTCGAAGGCACGCCGCATGTGGGTGAGAAGTGTTATCGGGTGTCGCATCAGTTTGCGGTGCCGTGCGACCAGGCAGGTGAGCATTGCCCGATGCGTAAGGCCCATGAAACACGGCTCCCGGAGCGTCTGCTGCACATTCACCACACACCACGCGGCCCCGAGCATGTGGATGTGGAGCTGCGGCCTATTCTCGACGATCAGGGTGAGGTCATTGCCTATGTCGAGCGGCTGAGCTCGGTGGCGGTGGCATCGGTCCAGCCACAGCAACATGGGCTGGTGGGGCGCTCGGCGGCTTTCAAGGAAGTGCTGAGCGCTCTGCAACGTGCTGCGCCCGCGCAGATTCCGGTGTTGCTGCAAGGCGAGTCGGGCACCGGCAAGGAGTTGTTCGCGCGTGCACTGCACGCCAGCAGCGCCAGGTCCGCCGGACCGCTGGTGGTGGTCGACTGCACCGGGCTTACCGAAACCCTGCTGGAGAGCGAGCTGTTCGGCTATGAGAAGGGTGCCTTCACGGGCGCATTGCAGCGCAAGACCGGACTGGCCGAAGCCGCCCATGGCGGGACATTGTTCCTTGATGAGATCGGCGAAGTGCCGCTGGCCATGCAGGTCAAGCTGTTGCGGCTGATCGAGTCGGGCAGTTTTCGTCCGGTGGGCAGCCTGCGCACGGTGCACTCGGATTTTCGGCTGGTGGTGGCCACCCACAAACCGCTCAGGGAGATGGTCGCCGACGGCAGCTTTCGCCAAGATTTGTTTTACCGCATCAGCGCCTTTCCGATTCGCCTGCCGGCCCTGCGCGAACGCAGCGACGACCTGCCGCTGCTGATCGACAGCCTGCTGCAACGAATTGCGCCCGGCGCCGCGCCGCGTGTCGACGCCGAGGCCATGAAGCTGCTGAGTCTGTACAGCTACCCCGGTAATATTCGCGAGCTGCGCAACGTACTCGAGCGCGCCCGTTTATTTACCGATGACGGCATCATTCGCGCGCAGGATCTGCCCGCCGAAGTACGCGGGCAGGGCGAGGCGGGTGGCGTGACTTACCGCCAGCAGGACGACGGCCTGGAGAAACTCGCCCATGCGCTGCGAGTGTTCAACGGCTCGCGCAGCGAACTGGCCAAGGAGCTGGGGCTGAGCGAACGCACCCTGTATCGACGTTTGCGCGCCCTGGGGATTCCGCGCTGAAGCACGCACGCTATGACGCAGAGCGTCGAGAACTGCATTCCCACGCTGGAGCGTGAGGAACGATAATCGCAACTATCGTGCGGCGCTCCGCGTCGCATGCCTTTCTGGACGCTCCGCTCCTCTTGGCGACGCAAAGCGTCGAGACCTGCATTCCCACGCTGGAGCGTGCGGAACGATCATCGCAACTATCGTGCGGCGCTCTGCGTCGCATGCCTTTCCGGACGCTCGCGTCCTCTTGGCGACGCAGAGCGTCGAGAACTGCATGCCCACGCTGGAGCGAGAGGAACGATCATCGCAACTATCGTGCGGCGCTCCGCGTCGCATGCCTTTCTGGACGCTCCGCGTCCTCTTGGCGACGCAGAGCGTCACGAACGGCATTCCCACGCTGGAGCGTGAGGAACGATCATCGCAACTATCGTGCGGCGCTCCGCGTCGCATGCCTTTCTGGACGCTCCGCGTCCTCTTGGCGACGCAAAGCGTCGAGAACTGCATTCCCACGCTGGAGCGTGCGGAACGATAACCGCAACTATCGTGCGGCGCTCCGCGTCGCATGCCTTTCTGGACGCTCCGCGTCCTCTTGGCGACGCAGAGCGTCAAGAACGGCATTCCCACGCTGGAGCGTGCGGAACGATAACCGTATCGTGCGGTGCTCCGCGTCGTATGCCTTTCTGGACGCTCTGCGTCCACCCTCGGGAGCCTTACTTGAACGTCACGACCCCACCGGCCAGTGATTCGACCCGCGCCAGGGATTCGACGCGATAGCCCTGGGCATCCAGCTCGGCGCGGCCGCCCTGGAAAGATTTCTCGATCACGATGCCCAGCCCGGCCACTGTGGCGCCAGCCTGTTTGATGATCGAGATCAGCGCCTGCGAGGCTTTGCCGTTGGCCAGGAAGTCATCGATGATCAGCACCTTATCGTCGCTGCTCAGATGGCGCGGCGAGATGGCCACGGTGCTTTCCACCTGCTTGGTGAATGAGTACACGGTCGCCGACAGCAGGTTTTCGGTCAGAGTCAGGGACTGGTGCTTGCGGGCGAAGATCACCGGTACGCCCATGTTCAAACCCGCCATGACTGCCGGCGCGATGCCGGATGCTTCGATGGTCACGATCTTGGTCACGCCAGCGTCGGCGAACAGTCGGGCGAATTCGTCGCCGATTGCTTTCATCAGCGCCGGATCGATCTGATGGTTGAGAAACGCATCGACCTTCAGCACCTGATCGGACAATACGATGCCTTCTTCGCGAATTTTCTTGTGCAGTGCTTCCACTTCAATTCCTTGGCTGCGCCATTGCGCAATAAATGATCAATAGGGTGTCGGCTAGCGTTTCAGCATGGCGCGAATGTCGGCAAGCGCGGTGTTGCCGCGCACCGCTTTGACTTCCGTCGGGGTGTCGTCATTGCCTTCCCAGGCCAGGTCGTCCGGGGGCAGCTCATCCAGAAAGCGGCTTGGCGCGCAGTCGATGATTTCACCGTACTGCTTGCGCTTGGCGGCAAAGGTGAAAGCCAGGGTCTGCCGTGCGCGGGTGATGCCCACGTAGGCCAGGCGGCGCTCTTCCTCGATGGTGTCGGCTTCGATGCTGGAGCGGTGCGGCAGGATTTCCTCTTCCATGCCCATGATGAACACATAAGGAAACTCCAGGCCCTTGGAGGCGTGCAAGGTCATCATCTGCACGCCTTCGGCACCGTCTTCCTCTTCCTGCTGACGTTCGAGCATGTCGCGCAGGACCAGCTTGCCGATGGCTTCCTCGATGGTCATGCCACCTTCTTCGTCCTTCTCCAGCGTGTTTTTCAACGCCTCGATCAGGAACCAGACGTTGCTCATCCGGTAATCGGCAGCCTTTTCGCTGGAGCTGTTCTGCCGCAGCCAGTTCTCGTAATCGATGTCCATGACCATGCTGCGCAGCGCGGCGATGGGATCGTTCTGCGCGCACTGCTGGCGCACCCCGTCCATCCAGCGCTTGAAGCGCTGCAAGCGGTCGGTGTAACGGCTGTCCAGATGCTCGCCCAGACCGATCTCGTCGGTCGCGGCGTACATCGACACCTTGCGCTCGGTGGCGTAATTACCGAGCTTTTCCAGCGTGGTCGAGCCGATCTCGCGACGCGGAACGTTGATCACCCGCAGGAAGGCATTGTCGTCGTCCGGGTTCACCAGCAGGCGGAAATAGGCCATCAGGTCCTTCACTTCCTGGCGGCCGAAGAAGCTGTTGCCGCCCGACAGTCGATACGGCACCTGATGGTGCTGCAGTTTCAGCTCGATCAGCTTGGCCTGGTAGTTGCCGCGATAGAGGATGGCGAAATCGCTGTACGGGCGGTCGGTGCGCAGGTGCAGGGTGAGGATTTCCATGGCCACCCGCTCGGCCTCGGCGTCTTCGTTACGGCAGCGGATCACGCGGATCTCGTCGCCGTGGCCCATCTCGGACCACAGTTGTTTTTCGAAGGCGTGCGGGTTGTTGGAGATCAGCACGTTGGCGCAGCGCAGAATGCGGCTGGTCGAACGGTAGTTCTGCTCCAGCATGACCACTTTCAACGACGGGTAGTCGTCCTTGAGCAGCATCAGGTTTTCCGGCCGAGCACCCCGCCAGGCGTAGATCGACTGGTCGTCGTCGCCCACCACGGTGAACTGATGGCGCGTACCGATCAGCAGCTTCACCAGCAGGTACTGGCTGGCGTTGGTGTCCTGATATTCGTCCACCAGCAGGTAACGCACCTTGTTCTGCCACTTTTCCAGGATGTCGGCGTGTTCCTGGAACAGCTTGACCGGCAACAGAATCAGATCGTCAAAGTCCACCGCGTTGTACGCCTTGAGCGTGCGCTGATAGTGGGTGTAGACGATGGCGGCGGTCTGCTCCTTGGGGTTGCGGGCGTTTTCCAGCGCCTCGGCGGGCAGGATCAGGTCGTTTTTCCACGAGCCGATCATGTTCTTGATTTCGTCGACACCGTCATCGCCGGAATACTCTTTCTGCATGATGTCGGTCATCAGCGCCTTGACGTCGGTCTCGTCAAAGATCGAGAAGCCCGGCTTGTAGCCCAGCCGCGTGTGCTCCTTGCGGATGATGTTCAGACCCAGGTTGTGGAAGGTCGAAACCGTCAGGCCGCGTCCTTCGCCGCCTCTGAGCAGCGTGCCGACCCGCTCTTTCATCTCGCGCGCGGCCTTGTTGGTAAAGGTCATGGCGACGATGTACTGGGCACGGATACCGCAGTTCTGGATCAGATGCGCGATTTTGCGGGTGATCACGCTGGTCTTGCCGGAACCGGCACCGGCGAGCACCAAAAGAGGGCCGCCGACGTAGTTCACGGCTTCCTGCTGCCGGGGATTGAGTCGGGACATGGCGGTATGAAGAGTCGTCTGCAAAAAAGGTCGGGCATTTTAACAGGCCCACGGTTTTGTGCAGTGCTCATCGTCGTCAGACAGTGACTGCTATCTAATTCTTCTGTTTTTGTTACATTTGCGCCGCGACGCGCGATACGTGTATTTGTCGCGCTCCTGCGAGAGTGCGGCCACCGGTTTTTCCTTTGCACTTAGGAAGTTAGATTGCCTACACCTGTCGAACCCTTGCGATTGCTGCTACTGGCGCACGAGCCCTTCTGGCAGGCGCTGCTTAGCGGCTGCCTCACCGCGCCGGGAAGCAACGTAATACTTCTGCATGGCGCGAACTGGGACGTTTTCAGTGCGCGATACGCTAACGAGCGCAATACCGTGCTGCTGACCACGCCTGATCTGCAGCCCAGGACCGGGGCCTGCCTGTTGCCAACGGTAGTGCTGCTCGAGACCGAACCACTGGTCGGACCGACCGGTGTCAGTGACTGGCTGGTGCGCGATGCCTTGACCGGTGACACGCTTCGGCGCTGCCTGCGCTATGTCCACGAGCGCAGTCGCCTGGAAGACAGCCTGCGACGCCTGGTCGGCCAGGACCCGTTGACCGGCATCGCTAACCGCCAGGGATTTCAGGCGCTGCTGTCGGCTCGTCTGAGCGAAGGCGGCAGCCTGGCGCTGGGGCATCTGGATCTGGACAACTTTCGCCGCGCCAACGATTCACTGGGTCATCAGGCCGGTGACCGACTGATCCTGCAAGTCGTGGCGCGCTTGAAAAACCAGCTTGATGCCGGTGATCAGATCGCCCGCCTGGGGGGCGACGAATTCGCCCTGCTGATCGACACCCGAACAGCCCCCGAACGCGCCCTGCAAATGGCCGAACGTATCACCGACGTGCTGTCCGAACCCTATTGGGTCGATGGCGAAAGCCTGTTGCTGGGTTGCAGCCTGGGCATTGCGCATTCACAAGCCCAGCCCGAAGCCGACCCGCTGATGTGGCATGCACATATCGCCATGCGTCAGGCCAAGAGCATGCAGGGCTGTACTTACCACCTGTTCGACGAGCGTATCAACCGCAACGCCCGCAGCCTCGCCGATCTGGAAGGTGAACTGCGACGCGCCTTGCGCCGCGATGAGCTGGAACTGCATTACCAGCCGCGTCTGTGCCTGGACAGCGGGCGTATCGTCGGCCTGGAAGCGCTGGTGCGCTGGCGCCATCAGGAACGCGGGCTGCTGCCGCCCAGCGAATTCGTGCCACTGGCCGAGCAAAGCGGCCTGATCGTGCCGCTCGGCTACTGGGTCATCTTCCGCGCTCTGCGTGACATGCAGGCCCTGCGAGAACAAGGCTTTGCCCCGCTGCACATGGCGATCAACCTGTCGTTCCGGCAGTTTCAGGACAGCCAGTTGCTGCCGACCTTGAATCGCCTGATCGCGGAACACGATGTCGACGCGCGCTGGCTGGAGTTCGAGCTGACCGAAACCGCGGTCATGCGACGCAGCGAGCAGGTCAGGCAGACCATGGATGCATTGCGGCAACTGGGCGTGCGCTTTTCGCTGGATGACTTCGGCACCGGCTACTCGTCGTTCATGCACCTCAACAGCCTGCCCATCGCGCTGCTCAAGATCGACATGGGCTTTGTCGCGCAGATGGAGCTACGCGAAGAGAACCGCAAGCTGGTCAACGCCATGATCACTCTGGCGCACAACCTGAACCTGGAAGTGGTCGCCGAGGGTGTGGAAACCGCCGGGCAACTGGAGTTGCTGCGCAGTTTCGGCTGCAATCAGGTGCAAGGCTATCTGATCAGCAGGCCGCTGCCGGTGGAAGAACTGGTGACCTATCTACGCTCGGAAACTGCGCACGCAGACACCTCCAGATCCGGGTGACGGTGCGCCGGATCAGCCCGGCACCGCCACCCCGGCTGCGTCCTGGCGCAACAGACGAGCAGTCTTCCATTCAAACGCGTAGGTCAGCGCCACGGCCGAGCAGAACAGGCCCAGTGCCAGCCCCCACCACACGCCTGAAGCGCCGGCATCGGTAGAGAAGCCGAGCAACCACGCGGCAGGCGCAGCGATCAGCCAGTAACAGCCCAGGCCGATCAGGAAGGTGGTGCGTGCATCCTTGAGCCCACGAATGGCGCCCATGGCAATGGTCTGGGTGCCGTCGAAAAACTCGAACAGGGCGGCAATGGCCAGCAGTTTTGTGGCCAGTACGACGATCTCGGCAAACGCCGGGTCGTTGATATCCAGAAACAGACCGATGACCAGATGCGGTGCCAGCCAGAACAGCATCCCGAACATCAGCATCACACAGCCGCCAAAACCGATGCCCAGACGACCGGCCATGCGCACCATCAACAGGTTGCCCGCACCATAATGCTGGCCGATACGCATGGTGACCGCGTAGGACATCCCCACCGGAACCATGAACGCCATGGACACGGTCTGCAGGGCAATCTGGTGCGCCGCCATCTGCGTACTGCCCATCGCCCCCATGCAGAACGCCGCAAAGGTGAACAGCCCGACTTCCACTGCATAGGTGCCGCCAATCGGCAAACCGAGCCGCCACAGCTCGCCCAGGTGACTGCGTGACAGTTTCGAAAGCCCCTTTCTGATCGGATACGCCGCGTAGGCCGGATGCCACCTGATATGCAGAGCCAGCGCGAGGGCCATGCAGTTGGTGACGATCGCGGTGACCAGCCCGATGCCCATCAACCCCAGGTTGGGTAGCCCCAGCCATTGATGGATCAATGCGTAATTGAGCACAAAGTTTGCTGCCGCACCGGCCAGGCTAATAGTCATCACCGGCCCCGCGCGCCCCAGTGCGCTGGTGAAGCCGCGCAATGCCATGAAGCTGAGCAGGCCGGGCAGGGCAAAGGGCAGGGTGATCAGAAATTGAGCAGCCATGTGCACGTTGGCTTCGGCCTGACCGAACTGCAACAGGATGGGTTCGAGGTTCCACAGCAACAACGCGGCAACCAGCGCCATGCCCCAGGCCAGCCACAGACCGGCCTGGGTCAGACGGGTCGCGCCCTCGGTGTCGCCGGCGCCGTGACGAATCGAGACCAGCGTGCCCACTGCAGCCATCACGCCGACGCAAAAGAACGACACGAAGCTGTACGTGGCAGCGCCCAGGCCACCGCCCGCCAGGGCCTCCGGGCCGATCTTGCCCATCATCACGGTGTCGGTGAACACCATCAGCATGTGCGCCATCTGCGACGCAATCAGCGGCCCCGCCAGGCGCAGGATGATCCAGAGTTCTTTGAGGGCGGAATGCTGCATGGTGGCGGTGCTCTACGGCGAAAGGACGATTGAGCGACGTATTCTGGGCAGTTGCCCGACTAAACACAAAACGATAAATCCGATGCTCAGCATGACTAAAACTCATCTGAAGCAAATTGCAGCATTTGCAGTAAAGTAGCCGTCTATCTTCCGCAGGAAGCGCCCCATGCCTCGCAGTCTCCCTCCTCTTTATGCACTAAGGGCTTTTGAAGCGGCTGCGCGGCATACCTCGTTTACCCGCGCGGCCGAGGAACTTTCGATCACCCAGAGTGCAGTAAGCCGTCACATCCGCACGCTGGAAGAGCACTTTGCCTGTCGCTTGTTTCAGCGCAACGGACGCAACTTGCAGCTCACCGAATCGGCACGCGCGTTGTTGCCCGGCGTACGCGATGGCTTCCTGGCACTGGAACGAGCCTGCAGCACCTTGCAGACCGAAGAGGGCATTCTGCGCATGAAAGCCCCGTCGACCCTGACCATGCGCTGGCTGCTCGCGCGGCTCAGTCGCTTCCGTCATCTGCAGGTGGGCAATGAAGTGCAACTGACCAGCGCCTGGATGGAAATCGATGCGGTGGACTTTACCCAGGAGCCGTTTGACTGCGCGATTCTGCTCAGCCAGGGGCATTTCCCGTCTGACTGGGAAGCCACATTACTGTTTCCCGAGATGCTGATTCCGGTCGGTGCGCCCACTTTGTTGCAGGACCCGCCATGGAACGTCGAACGGCTGGCAAAAGCTGAGTTGCTGCATCCCACCCCTGATCGTCGTGACTGGCGCACCTGGCTGAACCGCATGGGTCTGGCCGATCAGGTGTCGCTCAAAGGCGGGCAGGTATTCGACACCCTGGAGTTGGGCATGATTGCCGCAGCACGTGGCTACGGTGTGTCGATGGGCGACCTGCTGATGGTCGCCGAGGACGTAGCGCAGGCCCGTCTGAGCCTGCCGTGGCGAACGGCGGTGTTCAGTGGCGAAAACTATTATCTGGTTTGGCCGCGTACAAGGCCCGGCGCAGAGCGGTTGCGACGCCTCAGCGATTTTCTTCAGGCAGAGGTGGGCGCCATGCAGTTGCCGTTAGTTGAAGTACTCTATTAAAATTTAGTTTAATATTGAACTGCCATCATCTGTAAATGTCACGCTCCACTCTCAAGTAACGACCTTGGTGGCCGAAGCATTGCTTGAAGATTGCTCGTTCAAATAGCGTAAAAACACCAACTAAATCTATCAGCTGAATGGTAAGCCACGGACCCGGCGACTCCAATCATTCGGCACGGAGTCTCTATGTCCAAGCCTCGTACCCGAATTGCTTCGCAACTTGGTATTGCTCTGGCCGTGATCCTGGCGGTGGTTATCAGCGGTAGTACCCTGTTCGCGTTGAGGTCTCTGGACGCGTCCAACCTGGTCATTCGTGAAGAGCACATGTCGAGTGAAGCCAGGCTCCTCGCTGACCAGCTCAACACGTTCCACAGCACGCTGCGCGACAGCACTCAGCGCCTGAGTGGCCTGTTCGAAAAACGCTTCGCCGAGGGCCTGAGCCTGCAAGCCGACAAGCCGGTCACGGTGGCGGGCACGTCCACGCCAGGCCTGTTCCTGCGTGATGCCGCGCTGAACAACGACTTCACCGAAGTCGATGAATTCCGCTCGATGACCGCCGGCGTCGCGACCATTTTCGTGCGCAGCGGCGACGACTTCATCCGTATCAGCACCTCCCTGAGCAAGCAGGATGGCACGCGCGCCATCGGCACCGTGCTGGACCGCAAGGGCGCAGCCTACGAGCGCCTGATGGCCGGTCAGAGCTATGTCGGCAAAGCGGTGTTGTTCGATCGTTATTACATGACCCAGTACAGCCCGGTCCGCGACAGCAGCGGCAAGATCATTGCGGCGCTGTTCGTAGGGTTCGATTACACCGATGCGCAGAAGACCCAGTTCGATAACCTCAAGAGCTTCCGTATCGGCTCTACCGGTTCGCTGGCACTGCTCGACGACAAGGGCACCTGGCTGGTTCCACCGGCAGGCGTCAAATCCCTCGACGGTGCCGCCAAGTCAGTTGCAGAGCTCGCCAGCAAACCGGGCAAGGCGCAGTTCTGGAATGACGGTGATGACAACTATTACAGCGTCGGCCAGCCGTTCGCTGGTGGCCCCTGGACCGTCATCGCCAGCATGCCGCGCAAGGAAATCAGCGAAGTGACCTGGCACGTCGGCACGCAACTGGCGATCGGCAGTCTGCTGGCCATGATTATCGCGGTGATCAGCGCCATCTGGCTGCTGCGCAGCAAGCTGCGTCCGCTGTCCGAACTGGTACGCCAGGCCGATGCACTGGGTGCGGGCGACCTCAGCGTACGCCTGAATGTGACCAGCAATGACGAGATCGGGCAGTTGTCGGGCAGCTTCAACAAGATGAGCGAAGCACTGTCATCGATGGTGGCGCATATTCGTACTGCAGCGCAGGAAGTCAGCAGTCGTGCCAACGCATTGTCCGGCCTGTCGGGTGGCGCGTTCGAGGGCATGGAGCAGCAATCCGGCGAGATCACCAGCATGGCCGGTGCCGTCGAAGAGTTCAGCGCCACGTCGATGAACATCGCTGACAACATGGGCAATACCGAACGTCTGGCCCAGGAAAATGCCCAGCAGACGCGCATCGGTCGTACTTCGATGGAAGAGGCGTCTTCGTCGCTGCAACAGATCGCCACTTCGCTGAGCAGCACCGCGAAAGTCATCGACACGCTGGGTCAGCGCTCCCAGGAAATCGGCAGCATCGTCGGGGTGATTACCTCGATTGCCGACCAGACCAACCTGCTCGCGCTCAACGCTGCCATCGAGGCCGCGCGTGCCGGTGAACAAGGTCGCGGCTTTGCCGTGGTGGCTGACGAAGTCCGCAGCCTGGCCTCGCGCACCCGTGAAGCCACGGACGAGATTTCCGGCATGATCGCCAGCATCCAGCAGGAAACCGGCAACGCCATCACCACCATGCAGCAGGGCAATACGCTGATGCAGGAAGGCTTGTCGCTGAACGCCAAAGTGGCCT
Source organism: Pseudomonas sp. PvP027 (assembly GCF_017833005.1). Taxonomy (NCBI): domain Bacteria; kingdom Pseudomonadati; phylum Pseudomonadota; class Gammaproteobacteria; order Pseudomonadales; family Pseudomonadaceae; genus Pseudomonas; species Pseudomonas sp. PvP027. Next base: position 3,240,121 of record NZ_JAFIBK010000001.1, read on the forward strand.
CCGCGCTGGCCCAGATCGACGAGCAAAGCCGCTCGGCCGGTCACCAGTTCGCCGCCATCACCACCGCAACCCAGGAGCAAAGCAGCACCGCGACCATGCTCAGCAGCAACCTGCAAAGCATCGCCATGGCCAACAGCGAACAGCGCCAGGTCATGTCCAACCTCGCCATCACCGCCCAGGAGCTGAATGGTCTGGCGACAGAACTGCGTCACGAGGTTGACCGGTTCCGTTGATGGCTGATTGAGGGCTCACGACTATCGTGCCGTAGCAGCTCTGCTTCGGGGAACGATAAGAGCGCTCAAGAACACCATCGTACCCATGCTCTGCGTGGGTATGCCATTCCGGACGCTCTGCGTCCGATCCTGAGTGTGTGGCGCCGCGCAGGGTTGTGACGCGGAGCGTCACGCAAGGCATTCCCACGCTGGAGCGTGAGGAACGATAAGTGCTCTCAACGACACCATCCTACCCATGCTCCGCGTGGGTATGCCGTTCGTGACGCTCTGCGTCCTATCCTGAACAGACGGCGCGGCGCAGAGTTGTGACGCGGAGCGTCACGAAATGCATTCCCACGCTGGAGCGTGAGGAACGATAAGTGCTCTCAACGACACCATCCTACCCATGCTCCGCGTGGGTATGCCGTTCCAGACGCTCTGCGTCCTATCCTGAACAGGCGGCGCGACTCAGACCTGTGACGCAGAGCGTCACGAAATGCATTCCCACGCTGGAGCGTGAGGAACGATAAGTGCTCTCAAGGACACTCATCGTACCCATGCTCCGCGTGGGTATGCCGTTCCGAACGCTCTGCGTTCGATCCTGAGTGTGTGGCGCGGCGCAGAGTTGTGACGCGGTGCGTCACGCAAGGCATTCCCACGCTGGAGCGTGAGGAACGATAAGTGCTCTCAAGGACACTCATCGTACCCATGCTCCGCGTGGGTATGCCGTTCTGGACGCTCTGCGTCCTATCCTGAACAGACGGCGCGACTCAGACCTGTGACGCGGAGCGTCACGAAATGCATTCCCACGCTGGAGCGTGAGGAACGATAAGTGCTCTCAACGACACCATCCTACCCATGCTCCGCGTGGGTATGCCGTTCCAGACGCTCTGCGTCCTATCCTGAACAGGCGGCGCGACTCAGACCTGTGACGCAGAGCGTCACGAAATGCATTCCCACGCTGGAGCGTGAGGAACGATAAGTGCTCTCAAGGACACTCATCGTACCCATGCTCCGCGTGGGTATGCCGTTCCGAACGCTCTGCGTTCGATCCTGAGTGTGTGGCGCGGCGCAGAGTTGTGACGCGGTGCGTCACGCAAGGCATTCCCACGCTGGAGCGTGAGGAACGATAAGTGCTCTCAAGGACACTCATCGTACCCATGCTCCGCGTGGGTATGCCGTTCCGGACGCTCTGCGTCACCCATCCATGCGTTATGCTCAACACCGTACACAGCGTGTTCAGCACTGCATTCCCAAGCTGGAGGATGAGGAGCGTGATGCGAATGGGGTGTTGATTTATGACACTTTTATTTCAATGAAATCCGCGCTGTGCGATGCTGGCGCCAAGGCCCATGGCCGACTAAAAGCTTAGTGGAGCGTTTCACCCATCCCCGCTCGCTACACGCTGCATCTTTCAATTCATCGCCTGTATGGGCAAACCTCAGGGGGCTTTTCGCATGCTGACCCTGCTCGATTTGCTGTCTGCCGTCGCCCTGCTGATCTGGGGCACGCATATCGTGCGCACTGGCATCCTTCGTGTTTACGGTACACAACTTCGTCGTGTGCTCAGCCAGAACATGTCCAAACGACCGCTTGCGTTCATCGCTGGCATTCTGGTGACGGCGCTGGTGCAGAGCAGCAATGCCACCGCCATGCTGGTGACATCGTTTGTCGGCCAGGGGTTGATGACGCTGACGCCTGCGCTGGTGATCATGCTCGGCGCCGATGTCGGCACCGCCCTGATGTCCCGCGTCCTGACCTTCGATCTGTCATGGCTATCGCCGTTGCTGATTTTCCTCGGCGTGGTGTTCTTCCTGTCGCGCAAGCAGACCCGTGCCGGTCAACTGGGGCGGGTCGGTATCGGCCTGGGCCTGATCGTGCTGGCCTTGCAGCTGATCGTCGAGGCCGCCGCACCGATCACCCAGGCTGCAGGGGTCAAGGTGCTGTTCGCCTCGCTGACCGGCGACCTGCTGCTGGATGCGCTGGTGGGCGCCATGTTCGCGCTGATCTCCTATTCCAGCCTGGCGGCAGTGCTGCTGACGGCGACCCTGGCGGGTACTGAAGTCATTGGCTTGCCGGTGGCGATCGGCCTGGTGATCGGCGCCAACATCGGCAGCGGTCTGCTGGCCTTTCTCAGTACCAGCATGCAGAACGTTGCCGGGCGGCAGGTGGCGCTGGGCAGTCTGCTGTACAAACTGCTCGGCCTGCTGCTGATCTTTCCGGTGCTCGATCCGTTGGTTGCGTGGATCGACACGCTGGGCTTTAGCCCGCAGGAACTGGTCATCGGCTTTCACCTGCTCTACAACACGGTGCGCTGCCTGATCATGTTGCCTACCGTGGCCCCGATGGCACGGTTGTGCTCGTATCTGCTGCCGCAACAGAACGAAGTCGGCGGCCTGGCCAAACCGCGTCACCTGGACCTGACCGCCCTGTCCACGCCCAGCCTTGCGCTGGCCAATGCGGTGCGTGAAACCCTGCGCATGGGCGATCTGATCGAGAGCATGCTCGCCTCGATGCTGGCGGTGCTGCGCGGGACACAGACCGCGGTGACCCAGGAAGTGCGGCGTCTCAACGACGACGTCGAAGCGCTGTACAGCGCGATCAAGCTGTACCTGGCGCAGATGCCGCGTGAGGACCTCGGCGAGCACGATAACCGGCGCTGGGCCGAGATCATCGAGCTGACCATCAACCTGGAACTGGCCAGCGGCCTGATCGAGCGCATGCTGCGCAAGATCCAGCAGCAGAAGACGGCGCATCGCCGGTCGTTCTCTGAAGTCGGTCTTGAAGAGCTTGCCGATCTGCAGATCCAGTTGCAGTCGAACCTGCGTCTGGGCCTCTCGGTGTTCCTCAGCGGCGATCACGAAAGCGCGCGTCAGTTATTGCGCGAGAAGCGCCAGTTCAGGGCCGAGGAGCGACGCCTGGCGCACGCCCACGTCAGCCGTCTGCGCAACAAGGTGGTCCAGAGCATCGAAACCAGTTCGCTGCACCTGGAACTGATTGCCGACATGAAGCGTCTGAACTCGCTGTTTTGCAGCAGCGCCTACGTGGTGCTGGAAACCGCCGACACCGGCGCCTTGTCGAGCGAGGCCGAGGGCGACAGATCACTATGAACGTAAGGGCGGAGGTGAAGTCTGTTAAACATACCGGCCCGCCAGGAAAGCTGTTTTATGCGTTGCCTGCTGTTCGCTTGTCTGCTCCTCGGTTCACTCCCCTCATTCGCCCTTGACCGCCTTCAGGTCGAGGGCTACCTGCTGCCCAATGGTTTGCAAGTCATCCTGAAACCCGGTTACGACAGGGGCCACGTCGCCATCCGCCTGGTGGTGGGTATCGGCTTCGATGATTTCCCGTGCCAGGACAAGGAACTGCCGCACCTGCTGGAACACCTGCTGTTCAGCGGCGTGGATGACAGCGGTGAAGGCGGTCTGGAAGAGCGCATGCAGGCACTGGGCGGCGAGTGGAACGCCTTCACCAGCAACGCCGACACCACCTTCGTGATCGAAGCACCTGCACGAAACCAGCGCAAAGTGCTCGACCTGCTGCTGGAAATCATGACCAAAACCGAGCTGAGCCAGGCGCGGCTGGACGGTGTCAAACGCGTGGTCGAGCGTGAAGATGGAGGGCACTTCTCACACTTGCAGCGCTTGCTTGACCGGCGTGATTCCGGGCGCAGCGCCAGCAGTCAACTGGCTGTGGAGCTGGGCCTCAAATGCGCCGAACGTCCCGAGGTGGACGGCATCAAGCTGGAGCACATCGAAGACATCTTCGCCAACTGGTACGCCCCCAACAACATGACGCTGATTGTGGTGGGTGATCTGGACAAGCTGTTGCCAGCCTATCTGGAGCGCACCTACGGCAAGCTCGCACCCACCGACCCGATCGACCACCCGCCACTGGCGCAGGGCACCGGCTCGGCCGAACCGCGACGCGAGCTTGAACGCGGCGGGCTGGGCGAGAGCGCCAAGCTGCACCTGATCTACCCCGAGCCGCAGCTCGACGACCAGCACGACGAAACCTGGGAGCTGGTCAAAGCCTATCTGGACTGGACGCTCTACACTGAGCTGCGCCTGAAACACAGTTTGTCCTACGGCCCCTCTGCAGAGCGCGAAGTGTTCGGCGATGTCGGGTTTCTGAGCCTGAATGCCGATGTCGAGCGTGACGATGCCGAAGAAGCCGAACGCGACATTCGCGGCCTGGTCGAGCGTCTGCAAAAAGAAGGCATGCAGCCCGCTACGTTTGCGCGCCTGCAACAGCTCGCCATTGACCGGCAATCATGGGCCACACAAGGCAATAGCGCGCTGGCCGACTACTATTGGAGCGCGCTCAACGATTATGAAAACGGGCGCTTCGAGGATCCGGCCAAACGCATCAAGGCGGTGAAGCTGGAAACGGCCAATCAGGCGATGCGCCAATTGCTTGCCCAGCCGGGTTACCTGCGCATTGAAAAGCCGCTATTCAGTTATGACGGTCTGTATTGGCTGATTGGCGGGGTACTCGGTTTCATCGCACTGCTGGCCTTGTGGCGCTGGCGTGCACGCAGCAAATAGAATCCTGACGCCGAACTGCACCCAGGGTGCAGGCTCCGCGCCGCGTTTGTTACGCAGCGCGTTTTTTGTATGAACAGAACCGAGTGACCCCTCCGATGCTTGACGTGAATCGCTATGTGACACCCGTGCTCAACTTGATGCAGCGCTATCCGGGGCTCATTGCAGCGTTTGGTTTCGTTTCCGGTATCGCCAGTTTCATTCTGGTCGATCGCCAGGCGGGGCTGGCAACCTGGATCGCGGTGGTGATGCTGATCAGCTGGCTGTGGCTGATGGTCGAAAACACCATGGTCGGGTTGCTCAACAAGGCTCTGGGCCGCGAGATTCCGCAGGGTTTGCTGCGCTACGGCACGCAGATGATCCATCAGGAAAGCCTGTTCTTCGTGCTGCCGTTCTTTTTCATCACCACCACCTGGAACAGTGGTCAGGCAGTGTTCACTGCGGTGCTCGGGGCCGCCGGGTTGATCTCGATCATCGATCCCCTCTACTACAAATGGCTGGCGCCCAGGCGCTGGCTGTTCATGACGCTGCACACTCTGACACTGTTCGCGGCACTGCTGACCGCGCTGCCGATCATCCTGCACCTGACCACCGCCGAGAGTTACAAACTGGCCCTGGGCGTGGCGATGCTGCTATCGGCGCCCAGCCTGATGTCGAATTTCCCGCTCAACACCTGGCGCAGCGCGCTGGCCGTGATCAGCATCATTCTGGCCATCGGCGCGGCGGGCTGGTTGCTGCGCTCCTGGGTGCCGCCTGCGACGCTGTGGTTGACCGAAGTGGCGGTCAGCCCGGACTTCGATAACAAGAACCGTACGCCGGGCGACAGCATTTCGCTGATCAGCGCCAAACAGCTGCGCAACGGCGGGCTGTATGCGTACACCGCCATCAATGCGCCGCGCGGGCTGGATGAGCGTATCTACCATGTATGGTGGCATGAAGGCGAAGAGATGGACCGCATCGCGCTGGATATCCACGGCGGCCGCAAGGAAGGCTATCGCGCCTGGACGCGCAAACAGAACTTCCCGGAGGACGTGACGGGGCGCTGGCAGGTGAGGGTGCTGACCGAAGACGGCCAGATGATCGGCGTGCTGCGTTTTGTCGTCACTGACGATGACCAGCCGGCAGTCAGGCGACCTACCGGGCGGATAATCAAACTCAAGCCGGGCGGTGACTCGGCCGAAGAGGCCACACCTGAATCCGCGCCCGCAGATGAGGCGAAGCAGGAAAAACAGGAAGCTGCGCCTGCCGAGCCGGCACCTGCAGAGCCAGCACCCGCAGAGTCTGCGCCTCAGGCTCCGGCGCAGTAATGTTTCAGGAGGCGGTCGCGCCGAAGAACCAGTAGCAGACGAAGATCGCGGCCACTACACCGGAAAACTCGGCCAGCAGCGCGCAACCCACAGCGTGGCGGGCGCGCTGAATGCCCACGGCGCCGAAGTAAACGGCAAGTACGTAGAACGTGGTCTCGGTGCTGCCCTGAATCGTGGCGGCGGCCAACGCAGCGAAGCTGTCAACACCCTGGGTCTGCATGGTTTCGATCAACAGGGCACGGGCGGCGCTGCCCGAGAAGGGTTTGACCATCGCGGTCGGCAACGCGTCTACGAAGCGCGTGTCCAGCCCCAGCCATTGCACCAGATGCCGAATCCCTTCCAGACCGAAGTCCAGCGCGCCGGATGCGCGCAGCACGCCCACCGCGCAGAGCATGGCGACCAGATAAGGCAGCAGGCTCTTGGCGACGTCGAAGCCTTCTTTCGCACCTTCGACGAAGGCCTCGTAGACCAGCACCTTGCGTAACGTGCCGATGAGCAGAAACATCATGATCAGGCCGAACAGTGTGAGGTTGCCCAGAATCGACGACAAACCCGCCAGCGCAGCCGCCGACAGCGTGCCGAGAAAGGCCATGAACGTGCCGAGCAGCAGGGCACCGGGGATGAGGTAGGCGAGCACCACCGGATCCCACAGACGCAGACGCTGCATAAACGCGACCGACAGCAGGCCGACGATGGTCGAGACACTGGTGGCCAGCAGAATCGGCAGAAATACCAGAGTCGGGTCAGGCGCACCCTGCTGGGCGCGGTACATGAAGATCGTCACCGGCAGCAGGGTCAGGGATGAGGCGTTGAGCACCAGAAACAGGATCTGCGCGTTACTGGCGGCGGTCTTGCTGGGGTTGAGTTCCTGCAGCGAGCGCATGGCCTTCAGGCCGATAGGTGTAGCAGCGTTGTCGAGCCCCAGCGCATTGGCGGCGAAGTTGAGGGTGATCAGCCCCAGCGCAGGGTGGCCGGGCGGTACCTCCGGCATCAGGCGCAGAAACAACGGCCCGAGGACCTTGGCCAGCCAGTCGACAATGCCGGCCTTCTCCGCGATGCGCAAAAAGCCCAGCCACAGGGTCAGGGTGCCGAACAGCAGCACCATGACCTCGACCGACAGCTTGGCCATGGCAAAGATACTTTCGACCATCGCCGCAAAAATGCCGGCGTTGCCGCCCACCAGCCACTGCACGAGCGCGGAAATCGTCGCCACGACAAAAAAACCAAGCCACAGGCCATTGAGCATCGGATAAGTCCCCCACAAGAAGCGGGGATGATAGCGGCGGGGTGCGCCGGAGGGAAATCGGCAGGTGCTGAAAGAGTCGTAGGAACCATAGGCACTCGAGAGAATACCGTCGTTTCGTGACGCTCTGCGGCGCACCTTCAGGCTAGGACGCAGAGCGTCCAGAAGCGCATTCCCACGCGGAGCGTGGGAACGATGAAAACCTTGAGATGACTATCGTGCCAATGCTCCGCGTTGGCATGCAGGTCGTGACGCTCCGCGTCACATATCCGGGGCGCTACGCACGCTCAGGATAGGACGCAGAGCGTCCAGAAGCGCATTCCCACGCGGAGCATGGGAACGATGAAACCTTGAGATGACTATCGTGCCAATGCTCCGCGTTGGCATGCAGGTCGTGACGCTCCGCATCACATATCCGTGGCGCTACGCACGCTCAGGATAGGACGCAGAGCGTCCAGAAGCGCATTCCCACGCGGAGCATGGGAACGATGAAACCTTGAGATGACTATCGTGCCAATGCTCCGCGTTGGCACGCAGGTCGTGACGCTCCGCGTCACACATCTGTGCCGCGATGCACCTTCAGGAGCGGACGCAGAGCGTCCAGAACGGCATTCCCACGCGGAGCGTGGGAACGATGATCAGGGCCGGGCCGATCATCGTGCCAATGCTCCAGCGTGGGTGCAGACAGGCTCAACGCGTGGCCAGCAGTTCCTGGCCGCGAACCACAGCGGCGCGAACCTGTTCGGGGGCGGTGCCGCCGATATGGTTACGGGCATTTACCGAGCCTTCCAGAGTCAGCACGGCGAAGACGTCCTGCTCGATCTGGTTGCTGAACTGACGCAGCTCTTCCAGGCTCATCTCTGCCAGGTCCTTGCCGGTTTCGACACCGTATTTCACCGCGTGACCGACGATTTCGTGACAGTCACGGAACGGCAGGCCACGGCGTACCAGATAGTCGGCCAGATCGGTGGCGGTCGAGAAGCCGCGCAGCGCCGCTTCACGCATCATCGCGTGCTTGGGCTTGATCGCAGGGATCATGTCGGCGAACGCACGCAACGAATCACGCAGGGTGTCGGCGGCGTCGAACAGCGGTTCCTTGTCTTCCTGGTTGTCCTTGTTGTAAGCCAGAGGCTGGCCTTTCATCAGGGTCAGCAGGCCCATCAGGGCACCGAACACACGGCCGCTCTTGCCGCGAACCAGCTCAGGGACATCAGGGTTTTTCTTTTGCGGCATGATCGAGCTGCCGGTGCAGAAGCGGTCCGGCAGGTCGATGAACTGGAACTGCGCGCTGGTCCAGAGCACCAGCTCTTCCGAAAAGCGCGACAGGTGCATCATCGCGATGGACGCAGCCGAGCAGAATTCGATGGCGAAGTCGCGATCCGATACGCCGTCCAGCGAGTTGCCGCCTACCACGTCGAAGCCCAGCAGTTTGCAGGTCAGCTCGCGGTCGATCGGATAGGTGGTGCCCGCCAGCGCCGCGCTGCCCAGCGGCATGCGGTTGAGACGCTTGCGGCAGTCGACCAGACGCTCGTAGTCGCGGCTGAGCATTTCGAACCAGGCCAGCATATGGTGACCGAATGTTACCGGCTGGGCAGTCTGCAAATGGGTGAAACCGGGCATGATGGTTTCAGCTTCACGCTCGGCCTGGCCCAGCAGGCCTTGCTGCAGACGTGTGATTTCGCTGAGGATCAGATCGATTTCGTCGCGCAGCCACAGACGGATATCAGTAGCCACCTGATCGTTGCGGCTGCGACCGGTGTGCAGCTTCTTGCCGGTGATGCCGATGCGGTCGGTCAGGCGTGCTTCAATGTTCATGTGCACGTCTTCCAGATCGACGCGCCATTCGAATTGGCCCGCCTCGATCTCGGCCTGGATATTATTCAGGCCGTCAACGATGGTATCGCGCTCGGCGTCGGTAAGTACGCCCACCTTGGCCAACATCGTAGCGTGAGCGATGGAGCCCATGATGTCGTGGCGATACAGGCGTTGATCGAAGGTGACGGAGGCAGTGAAACGCGCGACAAACGCGTCGACGGGTTCACTGAAGCGGCCGCCCCAGGACTGGTTGGTCTTGTCGGTGCTCATGGATTCGCTCGTTGCTGACTGAAAGTGACGTGCCCGATACCTGGCACAAGAACGAACGCGATGATAACAGGGTTAATGCATTTTTATCCCCGGATAGCTTGCCGCTGACGAGGCCAGGGCAGAGACTGGAGCCATGCGAATCGAACCTGTGAAACACGCTGCCCGGCCCGCGCCCGGCAAAGACTTTTTCCTCCCTGAACTGTGCCTGCCGCAGGCATTGCTGGTGCTCGTCGTGCTGGCAGAGCTGCTGGTGCTGGTTCTGGTGCTGGTAGAACCGATGCGCAGCGGCTTCGACTGGGTACGCCTGGCGTTGATGTCGCTGTTCGTGCAATGGATCGTGCTACTGTCCGCAGCGCTGCTGTGCGGGCTGCGGCCCTGGCTGGCGCGATTGACGCCGGGGCTGGCGGGCCTGCTCAGTTGCCTGCTGGTGGTCGGTCTGACGCTGTTGTGCACAGCCGTCACCGATGTTTGTCAGCTCACCGGGCGGATTTCGGTCAGCGGCATGGTCGAGCGTTATCTGCGCTACTCGACGATTGCCCTGATCATGTCCGCCCTGATGCTGCGCTACTTCTATCTGCAGAGTCAGTGGCGCAAGCAGCAACAGGGCGAACTGCGTGCCAGGATCGAATCTCTGCAAGCGCGCATCCGCCCGCATTTCCTCTTCAATACACTCAACAGTATCGCCAGTCTGGTGGCCAGCAACCCGGTCAAGGCCGAGCAGGCGGTGCTGGATCTTTCGGATCTTTTTCGCGCCAGTCTGGCCAAGCCGGGCAGCCTGGTGACATGGGGTGAAGAGCTGGCATTGGCAAAACGATATTTATCGATTGAGCAATATCGTCTTGGCGAGCGTCTACAGTTGGACTGGAGGGTGAGTGCAATTCCCGATGACTTGCCAATCCCCCAGCTAACCTTGCAGCCATTACTTGAAAACGCTTTGATTTATGGCATTGCTCCGCGGGTCGAAGGGGGCGTTGTAACGGTCGAAGCGAACTATGAAGGGGGAGAGTTCATATTGAGCGTCAGCAATCCCTATGAAGAAGTTGCCAATCGGCAGACTTCCAACGGTACTCAGCAGGCTCTGACGAATATAGGCGCACGAATTGCGGCACTTTTTGGCCCGCACGCCAGTCTGAGCGTGGAGCGCCGTGACGGTCGTCACTACACCTGTCTACGCTATCCTTGTGCGAGACTCACGCAGGAAGCCAGAGCTATATGAATGTCCTGATCGTTGATGACGAACCCCTGGCCCGCGAGCGATTGAGCCGCATGGTCAATGAAATCGAGGGTTATCGAGTACTGGAACCCAGCGCGTCCAATGGCGAAGAAGCCTTGGCGCTGATCGAAGCCCACAAACCGGACGTAGTGCTGCTCGATATCCGCATGCCGGGTCTCGATGGCCTCCAGGTTGCAGCTCGCCTGTGCGAGCGGGAAGCACCGCCTGCAGTGGTCTTTTGCACCGCTCATGATGAATTTGCCCTGGAAGCTTTCCAGGTCAGTGCGGTGGGCTATCTGGTCAAGCCTGTGCGTTCCGAGCACCTTGTCGAAGCGTTGCGCAAAGCCGAGCGGCCAAACCGTGTGCAACTGGCGGCGTTGACCCGCCCGGCTGCCGAAAGCGGATCAGGGCCACGCAGCCACATCAGCGCGCGTACCCGCAAAGGCATCGAGCTGATTCCCCTGGATCAGGTGATCTACTTTATCGCCGATCACAAGTACGTGACCTTGCGTCACGAGGGCGGCGAAGTGCTGCTGGACGAACCGCTCAAGGCGCTGGAAGACGAGTTCGGCGACCGTTTCGTGCGCATTCACCGCAATGCGCTGGTGGCCCGCGAGCGAATAGAACGGTTGCAGCGCACCCCGCTGGGGCATTTCCAGCTGTTCCTCAGAGGGCTCAATGGCGATGCACTGATCGTCAGCCGCCGCCACGTCGCCGGAGTCCGCAAAATGATGCAGCAGCTCTAGCGCTTAGCCGCTCTGGAGCCTCTGCGCCCAGGCCGATACATGGAACGGGGAGAATCCCGGATCCATGTGTTTTTCGGCTGGCCTGCGGGCCGCCTTCCCCATGCGCCCCTCAGGCACTGCCGTTTGATTGATCGGCTTGGTGTCTGAAGCAAGTTCCAATCGGCGCCGAAGCCGCCCCGACCGAGATTGAGCTGTTATTATCCGTCGCATTCACTCAGTACGGATTGTTCAATGTCCTCTCGCGAAATCCGCATCGCCACTCGCAAAAGCGCGCTGGCACTCTGGCAGGCAGAATACGTCAAGGCCCGCCTGGAACAGGCGCACCCCGGCCTGCTGGTGACGCTGGTACCCATGGTCAGCCGTGGCGACAAACTGCTCGACTCCCCGCTGTCGAAAATCGGTGGCAAAGGCCTGTTCGTCAAGGAGCTGGAAACCGCGCTCCTGGAAAACAACGCCGACATCGCCGTGCATTCGATGAAAGACGTGCCGATGGATTTTCCACAAGGCCTGGGCCTGTTCTGCATCTGCGAGCGTGAAGACCCGCGCGATGCGTTCGTTTCCAACACCTTTGCCAGCCTCGACCAACTGCCGGCGGGCAGCATTGTCGGCACCTCCAGCCTGCGCCGTCAGGCGCAATTGCTGGCACGTCGACCCGATCTGCAGATCCGTTTCCTGCGCGGCAACGTCAATACCCGTCTGGCCAAGCTGGATGCCGGTGAATACGACGCCATCATCCTCGCTGCGGCTGGCCTGATCCGCCTGGGTTTCGAGGACCGCATCACTTCGGCGATCAGCGTCGACGACAGCCTGCCAGCGGGTGGCCAGGGCGCAGTGGGTATCGAATGCCGCAGCGTCGATGCCGAAATTCATGCGCTGCTTGCGCCTCTGCACCACGAAGACACTGCTGTGCGCGTAATTGCCGAGCGCTCCCTGAACAAGCACCTCAACGGTGGCTGTCAGGTACCGATCGCCTGCTATGCCGTACTGGAAGGCGATGACGTCTGGTTGCGCGGCCTGGTGGGCGATCCGTCCGGCAGCGTGTTGCTGCACGCGGACGCCCGGGCACCCCAGACCTCCGCTCAGGCACTGGGCGTGCAGGTAGCCGAAGCACTGCTGGAGCAGGGCGCCGCCGACATTCTGAAAGCGGTCTACGGCGAGGCCAATAACGAATGAGTGGCTGGCGTCTGCTGCTGACCCGTCCGGCCGAAGAGTCGGCAGCACTGGCCAGGGTGCTGGCCGAGGACGGTATCTTCAGCAGCAGTCTGCCGCTGCTTGAAACCGAGCCTTTGCCCTTGACGCCTGCACAGCGTTCGATCATTTTCGAGCTGCTCAATTATTGTGCAGTGATCGTGGTCAGCAAACCTGCCGCGCGACTGGCCATCGAATTGATCGACGAAGTATGGCCGCAACCGCCTCTGCAACCCTGGTTCAGTGTGGGTTCAGCAACCGGGCAGATACTGATCGATTACGGGCTCGATGCGAGCTGGCCGGAGCAGGGCGACGACAGCGAGGCGTTGCTTGAACTGCCGCGCCTCAAACAGGCGATTGCCGTACCGGGAAGCCGTGTGCTGATCATGCGCGGTGACGAGGGACGCGAACTATTGGCCGAGCAGCTGCGCGGGCTGGGGGTGGGCGTTGATTACCTGCCGCTGTATCGTCGCTATCTGCCGCAGCATGCGCCCGGTGCCCTGCCGCAACGTGTCGCGGTGGAACGCTTGAACGGGCTGGTGGTCAGCAGTGGGCAGGGTTTTGAACATTTGCTTCAGTTGGCGGGGGACTCATGGCCGGGCCTGGCCGGTCTGCCGCTGTTTGTACCGAGCCCCCGGGTTGCCAGCATTGCGCGAGCAGCCGGAGCACGGACCGTTATTGATTGTCGTGGCGCCAGCGCCGCGGCATTGCTGGCAGCGTTGCGGGAACAACCTCAGCCTGCCGTCAAGGCGTAATGATCGACACCTGTCGTTTACGCTATTACGCCAAAATGCAAAGGATGGGATACGTGAGCGAAACAGCCTTGCCTAAAGACGAAGAATCGGTGTTGAAAACGCCTGCATCCAAGCCTGAGCCAGTACGCACCGAGCGCACCGGCAGCCGTAACAGTGGCCTGGTGTTCCTGGCCTTGCTGCTGGCAATTGCCGGTATTGCCGTCGCCGGCTGGGGAGTCTGGCAACTGCGCATGTTGCAGGCCGGGCACCAGCAGCAACGCGGACAGGTCGAAGACATCGCCGAACAGACCCTGGTGCTGGCGCAGAATGACCAGCAACTGAGCGCACGCATTGCGCAATTCCCGCCAGCCAATCAATTGGAAGACAGTCGACGTCTGGTCGCGCAATTGCAAGGCGATCAGCAGCGTCTCAGCCAGCGACTCGAAACCGTGCTGGGGGCGAGCCGCAAGGACTGGCGCCTGGCCGAGGCCGAGCATCTGTTGCGTCTGGCCAGCCTGCGCCTTTCCGCGCTGCAGGACATCAACAGCGCGCAGGCGCTGGTTCAGGGTGCCGATGAAATTCTGCGTGAGCAGGACGATCCGGGCTCCTTCGCTGCCCGCGAGCAACTGGCCAAGAGCCTTGCCGCCCTGCGCAGCGTCGAACAGCCGGACCGCACCGGGCTGTTCCTGCAACTGGCCGCTCTGCGTGAGCAGGCTGTACAGCTCAACAAGCTGGCTCCGGAATACGAAGACAAGGGCGAGTCGCTTATGGGGCTGACCGCTGACAAGACCGAAACCAGCCGATGGTCGCAGTGGCGGGACGAGATCTCCCATTACTTCCGTATCGATTTCAACGCCGACAAGGACATCCGCCCGGTACTCGCCGGCCAAAGCCTCTCGCAGGTGCGCTTGGCCCTGAGTCTGGCGTTGGAGCAGGCGCAGTGGGCAGCGCTTAACGGCGAGCCCGAGGTTTATTCCAAGGCCATCACCGAAGCGCAAAGCGTTCTGAAAGCCAACTTCGATCAGGACGACCCACAGGGCAAGGTGCTTGGCCAAGGGCTTGATGCTGTCGCCAGCCAGCCGGTATCGGTGAAGACACCTGACCTGGCGCCGACCCTGAGCGCCGTGCAGGCCTACCTTGAACGCCGTCACGCTGCCGGCCAGCCAGCCGAGGCGCAACAGGGGACCAGCCGATGAAGCGCTTTTATGTGCTGTTATTCATCGCGATCGCCGCTGCAGCGCTGATTGGTGTCGCCATCGCCGAGCATTCCGGCTATGTCCTGATTGCCTATCAGAACTTCCGCTATGAATCGAGCCTCTGGGCGACCCTGGCGCTGCTGGTCGTTGTGTTACTGGTGATAGCGCTGCTGAGGCTGCTGATCACCTTGCTGACGACCTCAGGCCGTGTGGTCAACCCATGGTCGCGCCGCAACCGCCGTCGTCGTGTGCAAATAGCTATCGAGCAGGGTCAGATGGACCTCGCCGAGGGCCGCTGGTCCAGCGCCCAACGTCACCTGCAACGCGCGGCCGAAGCGGATACTCATCCGCTGCTGTACTACATTGGCGCCGCACGTGCTGCCAACGAGCAGGGCCGTTACGAAGACTGCGACGCCCTGCTGGAGCGTGCGCTCGAACGTCAGCCACAAGCCGAGCTGGCGATTGCGCTTAATCACGCTCAATTGCAGCAGGACCGTGGCGATACCGACGGTGCGCTTACCACGCTGCTGGCCATGAAAGAGCGTCATCCGCACAACCCTCAGGTGCTTCGTCAACTGCAACGCCTTTATCAGCAGCGTGGTGACTGGTCCAACGTTGTCCGCCTGATGCCGGAGCTGCGCAAGGACAAGGTCCTGCCACCCAAGGAGCTGGCCGAGCTGGAACGCCGCGCCTGGGGCGAGAACCTGAGCCTGGCGGCCTACCGCGAAGGCATCGAGGGCGCACCGACCGGGCTGCCTTCACTGGAAAGCGCCTGGCAGGGACTGGGTTCTGCGCAACGCCAGGAGCCGCAACTGGTGCTGGCGTATGCCGATCAATTGCGCCGTCTGGGTGCCGAAGCTCAGGCTGAAGAGGTGCTTCGCAGCGCCCTCAAGCGCGAGTACAACAGCCATCTGGCGCGTCTGTATGGTCTGGTTCGCGGCAGCGACCCGTTAAAGCAGCTGCAAACGGCGGAGGGCTGGCTCAAGCAGCATCCTGCTGATCCAAGCCTGTTGCTGAGCCTGGGACGTATCTGCCTGCAAGGCCGACTGTGGGGCAAGGCGCGGGATTATCTGGAGAGCAGCCTGCGTCTGGAACGCAATCCAGAGACCTGTGCAGAGCTGGCGCGTCTGCTGGGCCTGCTGGGTGAGACGGATCGCAGCAATCAGCTGTTTCAGGAGGGCCTGGGCCTGCTCGACGAGCGCCTCCTGTCACGTCCCCTGCCGGTACTGACCAAGGCATGAATCCGCCGGAGGGCCCTGCGTAAGGGCTCTCCGTGTTGCCTCGCCAGCGTGCAAAGATCGGCGTGTGAGAATCCTCCTACATCTACGGGTAAAAGAACCACGCGGCGGTGTGTTCTTTTTCCTCGGTAAACAGCGACGCATCCGTACGCCGCCACCTTGAATGCGCCGCACCCCTCCTCTACCGTAATCGTCTCGTTCTTTGTTACGGATTTGCCATGTACCTGGCTCGCACACGCTTCCTGTTTTCCCTGGCATCGCTGGCCTGTGCATTAATCATTGGCGCCGCCTTTTACCTTCAGCAAACCGTCGATCTCGGCCCTTGCGCTCTTTGCCAGGTACAGCGGACTGCGCTCATCGTCTGCGGTGTACTGGCACTGTTTGCTACCTGCCACGCGCCAGGCCCGCAAGGCATGCGTCGCTACAGCCTGGGATTTCTGCTGTTCGCCCTCGCAGGGCTCACAACGGCGGGCACTCAGGTGTGGCTGCAAACCGCTTCGGCAGATCAATTGATACCTTTTATTGCCAGGCTGGAGCATCTGTTTGGCCTGCTTTCCCTGGATAAATGTATCGACGGGCTGCGAAGCGATGCGATGTTTTGCGCCGAAATTACCTGGACGCTGTTCGGTATAAGCCTACCGGAGTGGAGTCTGCTGGCATTTACCGGTCTGGCGCTGTTGCCGCTGTATCCTCTTTTCAGTGAGTTCAGCCACTGGCTGACAACCAGAGATCGGGGCAGCTATTAAACGCTTGTATGAACTTTATCTCCTGCGTACCTTGATGGCCTTGTCGGGCGGGCATAATCTGGGCCGCACGCGTCACTGGAAATATGCTGTCCTGACGCATCTATCAGGCCAGGTCCCGGCCAATCATCGGGACCGGCACAGGACTGCATGCCCCTGAAGGGAAGAGAGAAGACCATGCTGGAAAGTTGTCAGAATGCTCAGGAACGCTGGGGCGGAGTGAACAAGCTGATCGATCGCTGGCTTCAAAGCCGTCTCGAACTGGTCGAAGCCTACGATGCGCTGGGCGACACGCCCGAAGCGCTGGCAGCCGACCGCGAAGGCTTGCAGAACTTCTGCGGCGTTCTTGTGGATTACGTCTCCGCCGGGCACTTCGAGGTCTACGAACAACTAGGCGATGAAGCCCGGGCGTTCAACGACGAGCGTGGGCTCGAACTGGCAGACACGATCTATCCGCGTCTCGACGTCATCACCAAGTTTGCGCTGACGTTCAACGATCGCTGCGACAAGGGCGATTGCTCGGATGCGGCGGTGGTGGCCCGGGAATTCAACCAGCTGGGGCAATTGCTGCACGAGCGTTTCGAGCTGGAAGACTGCCTGATCGAAGTGCTGCACAACTCGCACAAGGAACAGGTCGCCGCTCAGGTGTGACCGTGTCGGTGCAAGCGCTACACGCCAAGGGTGCTCATTGCACCCTTTCGCATTTCTGAATTCCGGTTTTACGTTCGCTTACTGTGAAACCGCAACCAGCTCGATTTCAAATACCAGCGGTGTAAACGGATCGATCAGATCGCCAGCGCCCTCGGCGCCATAGGCTTGATCAGAGGGGATCACCAGCCGCCACTTCGCGCCGGTCGGCATGTTCTGCAGTGCACTGGTCCAGCCGCTGATCACACTGTCGAGCCTGAACCACTGGGGCTGGGTGCTCTGATCGAAGATCGTACCGTCCGGCAAACGACCCACGTAACGCACTTCAACCCGGCCATTGGCATCAGGCTTGGGGCCGGTGCCCGCGGTCAGTTCGGTCATGAGAATCCCGTCAGCCAGCACCTTCACACCCGGTTTGGCCTTCTCGCTGTCCATGAACGTGCGCTCGGCCTTGAGGGCCGCCTCGGTCGGCGCATCCGTACCGGCGGTCTCGGCCTGAGCGATAGCGGCGTCATGCTCGCGCAGAATCTGGTCGATGCGGTCCTGCTTGAGCGCCAGAGGCTTGCCCTGATAAGCCTGCTGCAAGCCTTCTACCAGTGCCTTGAGGTCCAGGTCAGGAACTTCCTGATGCAACCGCTCGCCAAGGCTTGCACCCAGGCTGTAAGCGAGATCGTGGCCGTCATTGGACACAGACGGCGCCTCGGCGGCCTGAGCCAGGGGTAGCAAGAGGAACAACGACGTTAACAGGTAGCGCGACATTAATGCTCTCCGGCCTGGGAAGGCAGCGATTATGCCAGCGCCAGCGCGAGTAGTGACGAGTCTTGTGACGTGAATTTCACAATGCCTTTGCATCGTGCCGAGCAATCATTTCCGTCAGTATGCAACAGCGCCCCAAGGATGCTGTCAAGATGCCCTAGCGGCGATGCGCGCAGAAGCCTAATATGAGCCGCAATTTCGTCACCCAGGAGGTAAGTCATGTCGGCCAAAAAGAAGCCAGTAAATACTCCGTTGCATTTGCTCCAACAATTATCGGGCAGCTTGCTTGAACATCTGGAAGACGCCTGCTCACAAGCCTTGGCTGATGCCGAGAAACTGCTCGCCAAGCTTGAGAAACAACGCGGCAAGGCGCAGGAAAAACTGCATAACTCCCGCATCAAACTGCAGGACGCTGCCACCGCCGGAAAATCCAAGGCGCAGGCCAAGGCCAAAGGTGCTGTGTCCGAGCTGGAAGAGTTGCTGGACGCTCTCAAGGATCGCCAGACCGAAACTCGCACTTACATCCTGCACCTCAAGCGTGATGCCCAGGAAAGCCTGAAACTGGCCCAGGGTATCGGTCGCGTGAAAGAGGCGGTCGGCAAGATCCTGACAACTCGCGATGCCAAGCCTGCCGCGCCTAAAGCCGTCGCCAAGGCACCTGCTGGCAAGACACCTGCTGCCAAAGCTCCTGCAAAAACCGCAGCAAAAGCGCCGGTTAAAGCGGCCGCTGCCAAGCCAGTCGCCAAAGCCGCAGCCAAGCCTTCTGCGGTTGCCAAGCCAGCCGTCAAAACTGCTGTTGCCAAGGCCCCGGTGAAAGCCGCCGCCAAACCTGCCGCCCGTGCGACTGCAGCAGCCAAACCTGTCGCAGCCAAGACAACTGCTGCCAAACCGGCTGCGGCCAAGCCTGCCGCCACCAAGGCGCCGGCTGCCAAGACCACCGCCAGCAGTGCTGCCAAACCTGCAGCAGCAAAAGCAGCGGCCGCCAAACCTGCGGCGAAAGCGCCTGTGAAAGCGCCCGTCAAGGCACCGGCCAAAGCGCCTGCCAAGGCACCTTTGAAAGCAGCGGCCAAGCCAGTCGCCAAACCTGCAGCGAAGCCAGTCGCGAAGCCGGCCGCCGCAAAACCGGCCACGCCAGCGCCTGCTGCCGCAGCCAAGCCGACGACGCCTGCACCTGCTGCACCAGCCGCCGCACCGGCAACACCTGCCAACGGCGCAACGCCAACCAGCGCTTCCTAAGTCTGGTCGACGGCAAGTCCAACCGCGATGCGCAGCACATCCAGCGCATCGCGGTTTTTTTCTGCGTCTCCTTCGGCAAGCTCGAGCATCCACTCCTCTGCATTCCGCGCCTCACCCGCCGGCCAGTCCCCGGTGAGTGCCTCAAGTTTCAGCATCAGGCCTTGTTCGGCTTCCAGTTCCAGCGCCTTGACCTTCATCCGTAATGGGGTCAGCAACGGATCTTCAAGCGCCGCATTGCGCCATTGGTTACGCAAATCCCGCAGCGGACGCACCACATCGTCATGCCAGGGTGTCGCCAACTGCTTTATTTGCGCCACTCGCTGAGCGTCGCACGCCACGTCGCGCGTGCCCAGCCACACCCCGCAAAGCACCGTGCACACGTTGGCCCCGTTGGCTTGCAGCGTCAGACAAGCCTGTTCCACACCCGGACGGGCGTAGAAATCGAGGGTGAAACTCCAGAGCGCTGAAGGCATAGTGATCCACCTGTTCAGGACGAAGCTGGTAGACTCCGCCGCCATTATGATTCGACTTCAAAGCCTTACCTTACAGCGTGGTCCGCAACGTCTGCTAGAAGACGCCGAGCTGACTCTGCACGCCGGCCATAAAGCCGGTCTGATCGGTGCCAATGGCGCCGGTAAATCCAGCCTGTTTGCCCTGCTGCGTGGAGAGCTGACGCCGGATGCCGGCGACTGCCTGCTGCCCGCCGACTGGCGTATCGCGCACATGCGCCAGGAGGTCGACACGCTCGAACGCCTGGCCGTGGATTACGTGCTCGATGGCGACGAGCGCCTGCGGGAAGTACAGAGCTCGCTGGCCGAGGCCGAAGCGGCGCAGGACGGTGCCGCCCAGGCACGTCTGCATTCGGAGCTCGACAGCGCCGACGGTTATACCGCCGACGCACGCGCTCGCAAGCTGCTGGCCGGGCTGGGCTTCACCAACGAGCAGATGGAGCGTCAGGTCGGCAGTTTCTCCGGTGGCTGGCGTATGCGCCTGAACCTGGCGCAGGCATTGATGTGCCCCTCGGACCTACTGCTGCTCGACGAACCGACCAACCACTTGGACCTCGACGCCATTCTGTGGCTTGAAGACTGGCTCAAGAGTTACCCCGGCACCTTGCTGCTGATTTCCCACGACCGGGATTTTCTGGATGCCGTGGTCGATCACATCGCCCATGTCGAGCAACGCAAGATCACTCTTTATCGCGGCGGCTACAGCGCCTTCGAGCGGGCCCGTGCCGAACGTCTGGCCCAGCAGCAACAGGCCTACGAGAAGCAGCAGGCGCAACGTGCGCACATGGAAAAGTACATCGCGCGCTTCAAGGCCCAGGCCACCAAGGCCCGTCAGGCACAGAGCCGGATCAAGGCGCTGGAGCGCATGGAAGAGCTGTCGGCCGCGCACGTCGACTCTCCGTTCAACTTCGTTTTCCGTGAGTCCGACAAGATCTCCAGCCCATTGCTGGACCTGTCCGACGCGCGCCTGGGTTACGGCGACAAGACCATCCTCGAGAAGGTCAAGCTGCAACTCACGCCGGGCGCACGCATCGGCCTGCTGGGTCCGAACGGCGCAGGCAAGTCGACGCTGATCAAAAACCTCGCCGGCGAGCTTGAGCCGCAAAGCGGTCGGCTGGTGCGTGGCGAAAACCTCACCGTGGGCTACTTTGCCCAGCATCAGCTCGACTCACTGGACGCCAAGGCGACGCCGTTGCTGCACTTGCAGCGCCTGGCACCGACCGAGCGTGAACAGACACTGCGCGATTTCCTTGGTGGCTTCGACTTCCGTGGCGCGCGTCTGGATGAACCGGTACTGAATTTTTCCGGTGGCGAGAAAGCCCGTCTGGCGCTGGCACTGATCGCCTGGGAAAAGCCCAACCTGTTGCTGCTCGATGAACCGACCAACCACCTGGATCTGGAAATGCGCCTGGCGCTGACCATGGCCTTGCAGGAGTTCGGTGGCGCGGTTCTGGTGGTGTCTCACGATCGGCACTTGCTCAAAAGCACGACCGATGACTTCCTGCTGGTGGCCGACGGCCGCGTACAGGAGTTCGATGGCGATCTGGATGACTACACGCGCTGGCTGGCTGAATACCGGCTGCGCAACGCGCCGGTCAGCAACACGCCCGTCAACGCCGACAAGACCGACAAGAAAGCCCAGCGCCAGCAGGCGGCGGCCTTGCGTCAGCAACTGGCGCCGCACAAGCGTGAAGCCGACAAGCTGGAGCGTGATCTCGGGCTGGTGAATGAAAAACTCGCCAAGGTCGAAGAAGCGCTGGCCGACAGCACCAACTACGAGGCTGCCAACAAGGACAAGCTGCGCGATCTGCTGGCCGAACAGGCGAAGCTGAAAGTGCGTGAATCCGAGCTGGAAGACGCCTGGATGCAAGCGCTGGAACTGTTGGAATCAATGCAGGCCGAACTGGAAGCATTGTCGTGATCGAGGCAGGCAAGTGATGGACATGCTGGGCTTGCCGGTATCCGCGTACTGGCTTGAACCGCTGCTGGTGGGGGCGCAGATTCTGCTGATCCTGTTGGCCGGTTACGTACTGCAACGCATCGTCGGTGGTTTTCTGACCGGTCTGGGCGAGCGCTATCCGCTGCCGCCAGAGTTGCTGGTGCCGGTTCGCGGCGGCTTGCGCTGGCTGATCATGGGCAGCGCCTTTGTCCTCGTGCTGGGCCGACTCGGGGTTTCGGCCACAGTGCTGTGGACCGCTCTGTCCGGCTTCGTCGCCGTCGCGGCGGTGGCGTTCTTCGCAATGTGGAGCGTGCTGTCGAACCTGCTCTGCGCCATTCTGATCTTCACCATCGGCCCGTTCCGCATCGGTGACATGGTCGAGCTGGTCGATACGCTGGACAAGCCGGGCGTGAAGGGGCGGGTGGTCGCCATCAACCTGATGTTCACCACCCTGATCGAGACCCCGGAAGCCGGTGGCGCGCTGGTCCAGGTGCCCAACAGCCAGTTTTTCCAGAAGTCAGTACGCCGCTGGCGTGGCAGCGATCTGTTTCCGCAGATGGTGGTCGCAAAGCAGCCGGATGAGCAGGATTAGGGTCTGTACGAAAAGTGGCTGCGCCGGTGATGCTGCGTTAAAAACAGGCTCGGATGCGAGTCCAATCGGAATGCTCATTTACAACACGTAGAGTCGAACGCGACCCCGGCCGTTCCTCGCCTGTTTTTGCCTTGCCTGACCTTCGCTCGCCGACGTTTCGTAAAGACCCTAGAAATCGTTAGCTTTGCAAAGCATTAAGCCCTAATTTATTGCGCATTCGACTTTCCATGAGGTGCACGATGGCGCTTGAAACGTGGCTGGGCTTTTTTGCGGCCTGCTGGATCATCAGTCTTTCCCCCGGCGCAGGCGCCATCGCCTCGATGTCCTGCGGCCTGCAATACGGCTTCTTGCGTGGCTACTGGAATGCGCTGGGCTTGCAGATTGCGTTGGTGGCACAGATCGCGATTGTCGCGGCAGGTCTTGGTGCCGTGCTCGCAGCCTCCGATATGGCGTTCACGCTGATCAAGTGGTTCGGCGTGGCGTATCTGGTCTATCTGGGCATCAAGCAATGGCGCGCCTTGCCAGCCGACCTGGCCGACGAATCTGCCGTGCGCCCTGTGGGCAAACCGATGACGCTGGTATTGCGTGGTTTTCTGGTGAATATCAGCAACCCCAAGGCGCTGATCTTCATTCTGGCGATCCTGCCACAGTTCATCGACCCGGCCGCTCCGCTACTCATCCAGTACGCGATCATCGCGGCGACCATGGTGATGGTCGATCTGATCGTGATGGCGGGCTACACCGGGCTGGCATCCAAGGTGCTGCGCCTGCTCAAGACGCCTCGCCAGCAGCGTCGCATGAACCGCACCTTCGCCAGCCTGTTTGTGGGCGCAGCAGGTTTCCTCGCGACGTTGCATCGCGGTACGGCCTGAATCGTCCAGGTCTAGAGCCCTGAGCAGATATCCCTTTTGCTCAGGGCGACTGATGGTTGAATGTAAGATTCTGTAACAAAAATGGACCTCGACTATTGAGTAGTGCCGTTGCGGCGTTAACAATGCAACGCTTCGCATTCCCGTCGAGATTCTGTAATGCCCGTCCATTCTCGTTTTCTTGCCTGGTTACTGTTGCCGCTCATGGCGCTGGGCAGCTGCATTGCACTGGCTGACCCTGTCGAGGGTGCAGCACAGGCGCTGCATCTGCTGGATTACCTGGGGGCCGATTACCCGGCGACCATGGCGGATGGCAAGGTTGTGGATACCGCCAAGTATCAGCAGCAGGTCGATAACCTGGCTGCGTTGCAGGGCCTCGTTGTCGCCTTGCCGCAGCGCGCCGAGCGTGATGCTCTGGAGCAGGCGGTAACCCAGCTGAAAAGCGCTGTGGCGGGTCGACAGGACGCTGCGCAAGTCACTCGTCAGGCGCGGCAGTTGAGTGCGAAGCTCGCGCTTGCCTACGAGGTCAGTCAGGCACCGGCCATTACGCCGGACCCCGCCCGTGGCGCGCCCTTGTACGCCCAGCATTGCTCGGTGTGCCATGGCGACAGCGGTGCAGGGGATGGACCGGCAGGTATCGGCCTGGAACCGCCACCCTCGAACCTGCGGGATACCGCGCGGCTGGATCGCCTGAGTCTCTACGATCTCTACAACGCGACCGGACTGGGGATTGCCGGCACCGATATGCCCGCGTTCGCCGACCAGCTGGATGATCGCCAGCGCTGGGACATCGCGACCTATATCGCCAGCTTCAGCGCGCAACCTGTCGCCCAGCCAGCCAAGACCTTCAACCTCGCCGATCTGGCTCGCCAGACACCGGCCGAAATCCAGGCTGCCGAAGGTCCGGACGCTACCGCCACCTTCCGGGCCCAGCGTGCGCAGCCACCTCAGGTGCAGCGCGGCCCGGCGCAACTGCTGGATTACACCAGTGTAACGCTGGACAAGAGCCTGGCGGCCTACAAGGCCGGTGACCGTGAGCAGGCCTATGATTTGTCGGTCGCGGCGTATCTGGAGGGTTTCGAACTGGTCGAAAGCTCGCTGGATAACGTCGACGCCAATGTGCGCAAGGACACGGAAAAGAGCCTGATGGCTTACCGGCAGTCCTTGCAGGACAGCATGCCGTTACCTCAGGTTGCGCAGAAGCTGGAAGCAGCCAAAGGCAAGCTCAAAGAGTCGGCGGAGCTGTTGGGCAGCGACGGCCTGAGCCTGTCGCTGAGCTATATTTCGGGCCTGCTGATCCTGCTGCGTGAAGGGCTGGAAGCGATTCTGGTACTGGCGGCGATTCTGGCGTTTCTGCGCAACACCGGCCAGCAGTCTGCCGTGCGTAGCGTCAATATTGGCTGGGGTCTGGCGCTGCTGGCCGGGTTGGCCACCTGGGCGCTCGCTGCGTATGTCATCGACGTCAGCGGCGCACAGCGTGAACTGCTGGAAGGCGCCACCGCGTTGTTCGCCAGTGTGATGGTACTCTGGCTCGGGGTGTGGATGCACGACCGTCGTCACGCCGCTGCCTGGCAGGACTATGTGAAAAGCAGTCTGGTCGGCGGCGGCGGTCGTTTCGGCTTCGCAGTGCTGGCGTTCTTCTCGGTCTATCGCGAGCTGTTCGAAGTCATTCTGTTCTACGAAACCCTATGGCTGCAGGCAGGACCTGCCGGACACGATGCCGTGCTGGCGGGTGGCGCCACGGCGCTGGTGCTGCTCGTGGGCCTGGCGTGGGTCATCCTGCGCGGTTCGGCGAAGCTGCCGCTGTCGCTGTTCTTCGGCATCAACGCTGCACTGCTCTGCGCACTGTCAGTGGTGTTTGCCGGTCACGGCGTCAAGGCGCTGCAGGAGGCGGGCATATTCGGCACAAGGCCGGTGCCGTTCTTCGAGTTCGACTGGCTGGGCATTCATGCCGACCTGTACTCGCTCAGCGCACAGGCCATCGCCCTGATCGCCATTGCTGTGCTGTACGGCAGAAGTCGTCTGGCCGAGAAGCGCAGGCTGCAAACGGCAGACTGACGTTTTGCCAGCCAGGGACAAGTGCTGTTCACCACTTGTCCCTGCTTCCCTCACAGCGTTGCTACGACTCGCCGTCTTATGTCTCCGCCCTGTACAAAAAACCACCTGTTACTTCTGCCAGTAGACGCCCTTTTTCTTCAGGCCTAGTGTAGCGAAACGCCAACTCGGCTATCGGGTACTGGCGCATTTACCTGACAACGGGGTGGGTGATGGCCAAATATGAGATTCGGTTGTGGGCTGAAGACATTGAGGAACATGACCACCCTGAGATAGCCATTGAATTTTATGAAAACGATGACCTGCAAGAACACGCCTGGGTCAGGCTGCACCCGCAGGGGAACCACAAGATTCGCGGCGAACTGGGCAGGGATGAGGAAGTGCTGACGGTGCTGGCGCTGGCCTTCAGGAAGAAAGTGTCTGAGCTGGCCGACTGGTAATTCTGCCGTTGATGGCCTGAGGCACGGCGGACAATAAAAAAGGTTCGCTCAAACGAGCGAACCTTTCATGTTCAGCACCGGCCGATCACGTCACTCCAGATCAACCGGCTTCTTCAACTTCGGGTTCGGAAAGAACTGCACACCCTGTACTTTCGGGTCTGCCGGCTTGACCGCCACCTTGTTGACCCGCGTACCCAGCTCCTTCGGTATCGAAATACCCTGCTCGTTGAGCGTGTCGCTGTAGCCGCAACTCACGCACTCGCGATGCGGCACGTCGTTTTCGTTCCACATCATCAGTTTGTCAGGCTCGCTGCACGCCGGGCAAACCGCCCCGGCGATGAAGCGTTTCTTGGTAATGATTACCGGTGTATCGGTCATGCTGCCGCGTCCTCACTCAAGCCACTGTGGCGCAAGAGTGCGTCAATCGAAGGCTCGCGTCCGCGGAAGTCGACGAACAGCACCATCGGTGCCTGCGAACCGCCACGCGCCAGAATGGCTTCGCGGAAGGCGCGTCCGGTTTCAGCGTTGAGCACACCGTCTTCCTCGAATTTCGAGAACGCATCGGCAGACAGCACCTCGGCCCACTTGTAGCTGTAATAACCGGCTGCGTAACCGCCTGCGAAGATGTGCGCGAAGCTGTTCGGGAAGCGGTTATAGGCGGGTGGACGCATCACTGACACTTCGTCGCGAATACCTTCCAGCACGTCCAGCACGCTGCGGCCGTCGCCATGCGTGGCATGCAGTTCGAAATCGAACAGCGAGAACTCCAGCTGACGCACCATCATCAGGCCGGACTGGAAGTTCTTGGCAGCAAGCATCTTCTCCAGCAGGTCCTGCGGCAGTGGCTCGCCGGTTTCGTAATGACCGGAGATCAGCGCCAGGCCTTCAGGCTCCCAGCACCAGTTTTCCATGAACTGGCTTGGCAACTCGACGGCGTCCCAGGCCACGCCATTGATACCGGATACACCGGCATGCTCGACGCGGGTCAGCAGGTGATGCAGGCCATGGCCGAATTCGTGGAACAGCGTGGTGACTTCGTCGTGGGTCAGCAGCGCAGGCTTGCCCGCGACAGCGGGTGTGAAGTTGCACACCAGATTGGCCACCGGGCTTTGCAAGGTGCCTTGCGCCGTACGGCGACGATCGCGCGCGCCGTCCATCCAGGCACCACCACGCTTGTTGGCGCGGGCATACAGGTCGAAGAAGAAACGCCCGACGTGCTGGCCGTTTTCCTTGATCTCGAACAGACGAACGTCGGGGTGCCAGGTGTCGAAGCCTTTCTGCTCGGCAATCTCGATGCCGTACAGGCGCTGAACGATGGTGAACAGGCCGCCGAGCACCTTATCGACAGGGAAGTAGGCACGCAGGATTTCCTGGGAAACGCTGTAGCGCTGCTCGCGCAACTTCTCGCCGTAGAAACCGCTGTCCCAGCTTTGCAGATCCGGGCAGCCCTGTTCAGCGGCATAAGCCTTGAGCTGCTCCAGGTCCTGGGCAGCAAAAGGCTTGCTGCGTTTGGCCAGGTCACGCAGGAAGCTCAGCACCTGATCGCTGGACTCGGCCATCTTGGTCGCCAGGCTCAACTCAGCGTAGTTTGCATAGCCGAGCAGTTGCGCGAGTTCCTGACGCAGGTCGAGGATCTGCTCCATGACCGGCGTGTTGTCGTTCTTGCCCGCGTTCGGGCCTTGATTCGACGCGCGGGTGGCGTATGCCGCATAGACTTCCTCGCGCAGTGCACGGTCTTCGGCGTAAGTCATCACCGCGTAGTAGCTAGGGAATTCCAGCGTGATCAGATAGCCTTCCAGATCCTTGGCCTTGGCGGCGGCGGCCATCTGCTGTTTGGCAGAATCGGTCAGGCCGGCGAGGGCGGACTCATCGGCGACCAGCTTGGTCCAGGCCTGAGTGGCATCGAGCAACTGATTGGAAAACTGGCTGCCCAGCTCCGACAGTTTGCTCTGCACTTCGGCGTAACGCTTCTGCTGCTCTGGCGGCAGATCGATACCTGACAGACGGAAGTCGCGCAGCGACTGCTCCAGAATGGTCTTCTGGCCAACGTCGAAGCTGGCAGCTTCCGGGCCATTGGCCAAGGCTTCATAGGCCTGGAACAGCGCACGGTTCTGGCCCATCTCGGTGGAGTAGGCGCTCAAGGCCGGCAGGCATGATTCATACGCTTCGCGCAGCTCGGCGCTGTTGCACACGGCATTGAGGTGGCTGACGGGGCTCCAGGCAGCGCCCAGGCGGTCGTTCAGCTCGTCCATGGTCAGTACCAGCCCGGCCCAGGTCGGTGTCGAACCCTGTTTGGCGAGGATGTCGGCAATCGCGGCACGGTTATCCGCCAGGATCTGTTCGATAGCAGGTTTGACATGCTCGGCACGAATCGCCGAAAAGGGTGGCAGGTCGTACGATTGCAGAAGAGGGTTGTTCGCGCTCACGGTTTTGCACCTTGCCTTGAAGAAACACTCGGCCATCTTAATTACAATCGACGCCGACCGCAGCAACCAAACCCGCTCTACACGCCTATCACTGCCAAAGAAGGAGCCTATCGTGGCCATTCGCAAGTTTCAGGAGCACACCCCGGCCCTCGGCGAACGGGCCTTTGTCGATCATTCAGCGGTGGTTATCGGTGACGTCGAAATCGGCGCCGACAGCTCCGTCTGGCCGCTGACCGTGGTACGCGGCGACATGCACCGCATCCGCATCGGCGCCCGCACCAGCGTGCAGGACGGCAGCGTGCTGCACATCACCCACGCCGGCCCCTTCAACCCGGACGGTTTTCCACTGCTGATCGGCGATGAAGTGACCATCGGACACAAGGCCATGCTGCACGGCTGCACAATCGGCAACCGCATCCTGATCGGCATGGGCACGACCATCATGGATGGCGCGGTTGTCGAAGACGAAGTCATCATCGGCGCAGGCAGTCTGGTGCCGCCAGGCAAAGTGCTGGAAAGCGGCTTTCTGTACGTCGGTCGCCCGGTCAAACAGGTGCGCGCCCTCACCGAAAAGGAAATCGCCTTCTTCCCGTACAGCGCGACCAATTACGTGAAGCTCAAGGATCAGCACCTGGCGGAGGGGTTTGATAAGGGTTGAGGCTGGCCATCGTTCCTATGCTCCAGCGTAGGAATGCCTTTCGTGACGCTCCGCGTCACAATTCTGCGCCGTACCAAGTGCTCAAGATCGGACGCAGAGCGTCCAGAAAGGCATTACCACGCGGAGCGTAGTAACGAGAATCCATCAAGGCATCAACGCCCGCAGCGCCGCCTTGCGCGACTCGGCGGGCATGGCGCCCAACTTTTCCACAGCTCGATAAAAAGCCTGCCAGTCGCCATTTACCTGCCTGAACAAAGCCTCGAACGCTGGCACCCACTGATCGTAAAGACCAAAAGGCAGCAGTTTGGCGTTGTTCATCGGGCTGTTGATCCAGGCATCGAAACGCTTGTCGCCGGCCCACTGTTCATCCCGCAACGCGCGGTAGTCACGGCGCATCCGCTCGAACGCTTCAGCCTTGCGTGCGCGCATCACCTCGGCCGACAGCGGCTGACGATAAAGCGCCTTGAGCCGCTCCCGGGTGTCGAGCACCAACCGGGTAAACTGATCACGCCGCGCAGACTGCGAAACACTTTCCGGCGGCAGCCCCCGCGCTGCACGCCATTGCCGCGTACCTTCCTGCTCGACGAAACTGGCGTAGGACTCGTTGAACTCCGTGTCGTCCTTCACATAAAAACGCTGATGCGCCAACTCATGGAAAATCAGCGTCGCCAGACGCTCGTCACCCCAGCCCATCATCGAACTGAGAATCGGATCATTGAACCAACCCAGCGTCGAATAGGCTTCCACACCACTCAAATACACATCCTTGCCCGCCTGGCGCTGCAACGCCGCCTCGCCACGCGCCCCGCCAGGGCTGTAATAACCGCGATACGCGACACACCCGGCAATCGGAAAACAATGCGTGACCGGCTCCAGCGAAAACTCATCCGTCGCGAACACATTCCACACCACATAAGGGCGGCCCAGGTCCGCATACAGGCGGTAACTCTTGTTGTCCGGCAGATGCAAATGCTCGCTGGCAAACGCCCGCGCCAACTGCGACCGGGCCAGATGCTCGCGCAAACCTGCATCCCGGGTCGGGTCAGCCACGATCTTCTCCACCGGCTCACGTGCCTGTAACAGCTGCCACTGGCCCTGCGCGAGCTGGCCGTAGTAGGAAACGCTGGAGCAGCCGGCGAGCAGCATGACGGCCGTCAGCGCCAGCAGATGCAGGTAGCGAAGGCGTGGCAGGGAGAATGTGGCCATGAAGGGAAGGGCTTTCGTGATGTGGAGAAGATGATGTTATGCCGGACGGGTGTGGCAGGCTATGCTCAATCCACACAATCCGGAACCGCCCACATGCGCTTTACGACACTGCCAATCGCATTCGCGCTCGCCACCCTCACCGGATGCGCCGGCCCCTTGCCCGCCGTCAACCCGGACATGGCGTGGGTCGACATGCGTACCATCACCGGTCAGTTAATCATGGGCGACAAGCTCGATGGCAAGAACACTTACGACGGGCGCTACTTTCAGGTCACGCCGGGCAGCCATGAGTTGCAGGTGCGTTACGACTACGAGTACCGATCGGGCGGTATGGGGATGATCGGCGACGAGTACACCGAGATCACTTGTTACGTCAGTGTTCGTTACGACCACTTCGCCGCAGGGCAGCGCTATGTGCTGGAGGTACGCTCACTGGCGAACAGTGTCGATGCCTGGCTTTACGATGCAGAGCGCAAGGTGGTAGCCGAGGAGGAAGGAGAGGGCGGGGTGCACTGCATCTGATCAGCGGCCGTTGAGCTGATAGATGATCTTTTTCGTACCGTTGTCGCAGCTGCCGACGATCATGCTCGGATCGGTGGCTTCTTCGTTGCTCACGATTTCCAGCGTGTAGGACGTGACGTTATTGGCCTGGATCTTGGCTTCGATTTCAGCCTTGAGTTCTTCGCAGGATTTAGGTGCCGCCAGGGCGCTGGTGGCCAGCAGGGTGCAGGTCGCTGCCAGAATAAAACGTTTCATGCTCGACTCCTGATCATAATCAAACCATGCGTCAACCAACGCATGACCGATGAAGCAAGCCAGCTTTATACAGCAGATACAGGAGCGCACAAGGCGCCCCCGCAAGGCTGGCTGTGAATCAGCTCAGCAATGTAGCGTCCAGGGTGATCTTGGCGTTCAGTACCTTGGAAACCGGGCAGCCTTCTTTGGCCTGCTTGGTCAACTCGTCGAACTTCTCTTGGGTCGCGCCTGGCACTTTGGCCTTGAGGGTCAAATGCACAGCGCTGATCGCGAAACCGCCTTCTACCTGATCCAGCGACACCTCAGCCTGAGTATCGATGCTTTCAGCAGTCAGGCCTGCACCGCCCAGAATCATGGACAATGCCATCGAGAAACAGCCTGCGTGGGCTGCGCCGATCAATTCTTCAGGGTTGGTGCCCTTGCCGCCCTCAAAACGGGCCTTGAAGCCGTAAGGTGCTTCGCGCAACACGCCGGTTTCCGTGGAGATGCTGCCGATACCGCTTTTCAGATCACCTTCCCAGTGGGCGGATGCTTTCTTGACGATGCTCATGGTGGCTCCTTTTGGAATGAATTTGGATCGTTGCTGTTACAGCATTCTGAGGATAGACGGCTCTGGAAAGTTCAACCGTCGGAAAGACCTACCATTTCAGTAGGTTTTTCTACACTGCCCCATTGAAAAGCCGGACTTGCGCCCGCACTGCTGTTTCATCGTGGGCAGCTCCAGCAGCCGGCCCATCACAATTCGAGGAGCTACCCCGGCCTATGAAACGTCTGGCAGATGTAAAAATTTCAACCCTTGATCTGGTGCCGGTGCGCCACGACAAAGGGCCCGCCGAATCCCTGCGCAACTCGCTGAACCTTGCCCAGCATGTCGAAAAGCTGGGTTACAACCGCTTCTGGGTGGCCGAACACCACAACATGGACGGCATCGCCAGTTCAGCGACCTCGGTGCTGCTCGCGTACCTGGCAGGCGGTACGTCGACCATTCGTATCGGGTCGGGCGGGATCATGCTGCCCAACCACGCGCCGCTGGTGATTGCCGAGCAGTTCGGCACGCTGGCCAGCCTGTATCCCGGTCGCATCGACCTGGGGCTGGGCCGCGCACCGGGTTCCGACCAGATGACTGCGCGAGCCTTGCGCCGCGAGCGCTCCGGCAGCGCCGATGACTTTCCGGATGATGTCACCGAACTGATGGAATACCTGGGCCCGCGCACGCCTGATCAAAAAGTGATCGCCGTACCCGGTTCAAACACCAACGTGCCGATCTGGCTGCTGGGTTCAAGCCTGTTCAGCGCCCAGTTGGCAGGCATGCGCGGCTTGCCGTATGCGTTCGCATCGCACTTTGCACCGCGTTACATGCACGAGGCGATTCGCGTGTATCGCAATCACTTCCAGCCTTCCGAGGTGCTCGACAAGCCTTACGTGATGCTTGGCGTGCCCCTGTCGGCGGCAGACACGGACGAACATGCCGAATACCTGGCGACCTCGGTCTACCAGCGCATTCTGGCGCTGATGCGTGGGCACAGCCTGATGCAGCGCCCGCCTGTCGAATCAATGGACGGCCTGTGGCTGCCACACGAGCGTGAGGCGGTAGCAAGCTTCCTGGGGCTGGCGATGGTGGGTGGCCCGGACAAGATCCGCGCCAAACTGGATGTGCTGCTTGAGCAGACCGACGCTGATGAGTTGATCTTCACCTGTGACATGTACGAGCACGAGGATCGACTGCGCTCATACGAGATCCTCGCGCAGGTCGCACACGGCTAGGCGATTTTCCGAATCGGAAAAAACCAGCCACAAACAAAATCGCCCCGGACTGGATGACAGTCCGGGGCGATTCTGTTCGTGAACCTGCAAACGGGATTAACCGGGCAAACCGGCCTGAGCCGGGCCAGGTTGGCAATCAACCGCGCTTGTAAACGATTTCCTTGGTACCACCTTCGCAGGTGCCGACGACTTGCTTGTCGGCCGCGCTGCCTTTCTCGACCACTTCCAGCGTGTAGGAATTTACGCCCTTCGCCTGGAGTCTGGCATCGAGTTCACTTTTCAACTCTTCACACGACTTGCCTGCCGCGAGGGCAGTGCCTGCAATGCTCAGCAAGCCTACAGCCAACAAAAACTTCTTCATGGGTAATCCCTCTCGTCCGGCCAAATGAAGACGCCATTGGAACAGGCGCCCATTGAAATCCCCACGCTCACAAAGCGAACGCGTGGCCACATCTGCGTGTAGCGCAAGTTATGGCAATCGGCCAGCCGAAAGGTTCAGATCACCCTCAGCTGTTGGTGATGCGGAAGCCCACTTTCAACGTTACCTGGAAGTGCGCGACTTTGCCGTTTTCGATATGGCCGCGGGTTTCGGTCACTTCAAACCATTCCATCAGGTCGAGGCTTTTGCTGGCTTCGGCCAGGGCATTGTTGATGGCGTCTTCGATGGTGGTCGTGGAAGAGCCGACGATTTCAACTTTCTTGTACGTGTGATGATCCGACATGGCAGTTCTCCTGAGGTCTGAAAAAGACGCGATATAGAGCGCGCTCCCTGCTTCTGTCAGGAGAAGGCGCGCAAAAGTTCAGACCTTTGCAAAAATCCCATCGCACTTTCCAAAAAGCCCGGAGTCCGAAACAACACGCTCACTCATCATTGCAGGAGAAACACCATGGCTACTACGTCACTTCGCAAAGCCTCGTTGCAGAGTATGGAAGCTGAAATCGAGAGCCTCCTGAAGTCCCTCGAGGGCCTGAAAGCCGACGCTACCGACGAGTCGCGCAAGACACTGAAGAATCTGAAAGCCAACGCTGAAAGCGCGCTGAGCCACTCGCGCAGCCTGCTCAGCGATGTCTACGAAGACGTCAAAGAGAAAACCCGCGAAAACGCACTGGCAACCCGTGACTACGCTCAGGAACACCCTTGGACCACCGCCGGCGTTGCGGTAGGTGCCATTGGCCTGATCGCTGCCTACATGCTGTTCAAGCGCGGTAACTGATCAGTTTCTGATCGGTTCCCCGGACCGCTTCAGCTCATTTTTCAACCACTGAGCAAGCTGCTGCGCCCGTCCATCGGCCGCACGTCCGGGTACCCAAAGCGCCAGCTGCGCCGGGGTTTCACTGAATCCCCAAGGCGCAGCCAGGCGACCGGCTTTCAGGTCATCGATGACCAGAGGTTCCGGCGAAATCGCGATGCCAAGGCCCGCTACGGCCGCCTCCAGCAAATAATACAAATGCTCGAAACCCTGCCCGTAACGCAATGACTGCGGGTCGATGCCGTTCTGTTGCGCCCAGCTTGGCCACGCCTGCGGACGCGATGTGGTTTGCAGCAATGATTCTTCCAGCAACGCCTCGACAGGCGCATCGAACAAACGCTCGAATCGCGCGAAGCGTGGGCTCAATACCGGTCCGATTCGCTCGCTTGCCAGTTCGAATACCTGCATGTCTGCCGGCCATGGCGGCTCGGCAAATATCAGCAGGGCATCAAGGCCCGGCCGACGCGGGTCAAGATCACCTTCGCCTGCCGACAAGTGCAGACGCAGGTCCGGCAGCTCGGCATTCAGGCGGCTCAAGCGCGGAATGAACCAGCGCGCCAGCAGGCTGCCCGAGCAACCCAACACGAACGGCGCGTCTGCGCTGCCCTTGCTCAGCTCTGCACACACGACGCGCAGCCGGTCGAACGCGTCGCCGCTGACATCGCGTAGACGAATACCTGCATCTGTGAGTTTCAAGCCTCGTCCGTCCTTGCTGAACAGGCTTACGCCCAAGTGTTCTTCAAGCACTTTCAATTGGCGACTGACCGCGCCATGCGTCACGTTCAGCTGTTCGGCCGCCTGACTGACACTGCCAAACCGGGCAGTGCTTTCGAAGGCGCGCAGCGCATTGAGGGGAGGGAGGTCGCGGCTCATGATCTGTGAGTTTTCCTGACAGGTTGCAGCGATCTTATCGGTTTTCATCCGGCCTTGCGCTGGTTAAAGTGGACCCATTGCCAATACGGCTCGACCCATTCGCCCAATACTGCAACTGGAGCACTTCATGACCCAGACCAATTTCCGCAGCGGCCCCGACGCCAACGGCCTGTTCGGCTCATTCGGCGGCCGCTACGTGGCTGAAACTCTGATGCCGCTGGTGCTCGACCTCAACCGCGAGTACGAAGCCGCCAAGATCGATCCGGAATTCATCAAAGAGATGGCCTATTTCCAGCGCGATTACGTGGGCCGTCCAAACCCGCTGTACTTCGCCGAGCGCCTGACCGAGTTCTGCGGCGGCGCGAAGATCTACTTCAAGCGTGAAGAGCTCAATCACACCGGCGCACACAAGATCAACAACTGCATCGGCCAGGTGCTGCTGGCCAAACGCATGGGCAAAAAACGCCTGATCGCGGAAACCGGTGCCGGTATGCACGGCGTTGCGACTGCCACCGTTGCTGCACGTTTCGGCCTGCCTTGCGTGATCTACATGGGCGCCACCGACATCGAGCGCCAACAGGCGAACGTGTTCCGCATGAGGCTGCTGGGCGCTGAAATCGTCCCGGTCACTTCCGGCACCGGCACCCTGAAAGATGCGATGAACGAAGCGCTGCGTGACTGGGTAACCAACGTCGACGACACTTTCTACCTGATCGGTACCGTTGCAGGTCCGCACCCTTACCCGGCGATGGTCCGTGATTTCCAGGCCATCATCGGCAAGGAAACCAAAGAGCAGATGCTGGAGAAGGAAGGTCGTCTGCCAGACAGCCTGGTCGCCTGTGTCGGCGGCGGTTCCAACGCCATGGGCCTGTTCCATCCGTTCCTGGATGACGCCAGCGTGGAAATCATCGGCGTTGAAGCGGGCGGTCATGGCGTCAGCACCGACAAGCACGCGGCCAGCCTGAACGGCGGCGTACCGGGCGTGCTGCACGGCAACCGTACCTACCTGCTGCAGGACGGCGACGGACAGATCACCGATGCACACTCGATCTCTGCCGGCCTGGACTACCCGGGCATCGGCCCGGAGCACGCATTCCTGCACGAAGTGAAGCGCGTCGAGTACGTCAGCATCACCGATGACGAAGCGCTGGACGCTTTCCATCAGTGCTGCCTGCTCGAAGGCATCATCCCGGCGCTGGAAACCGCTCACGCCCTGGCCGAAGCCATGAAGCGCGCGAGCAACCTGCGCGACGATCACCTGATGGTCGTGTGCCTGTCCGGGCGCGGTGACAAAGACATGCAAACCGTCATGAACCATATGGCCGCCGCCGAACACACTCAGGAGCAGCTGGTATGAGCCGTCTAGAACATCGTTTCGCCCAGCTTAAAACCGAAGGTCGTGCGGCGCTGGTCTCCTTCATCACCGCCGGTGACCCTGGCTACGACACTTCGCTGAAAGTCCTGAAGGGCCTGCCTGCTGCGGGTGCCGATGTAATCGAGCTGGGCATGCCGTTCACCGATCCGATGGCTGACGGCGTGGCGATTCAGCTGGCGACCCTGCGTGCTCTGGACGCTGGCCAGACCTTGCAGAAAACCCTGCAGATGGTCAGCGAATTCCGTGTCGACGATCAGACCACGCCGATCGTGCTGATGGGTTACTACAACCCGATCCACCGCTTTGGTGTCGAAGCCTTTGTGGCGCAGGCAAAGGAAGCAGGCGTTGACGGTCTGATCATTGTTGACCTGCCACCCGAGCACGACGCCGAGCTGGCGACGCCTGCACAGGCGTCCGGCATCGATTTCATCCGTCTGACCACACCGACCACCGACGATGCGCGTCTGCCGCGTGTGCTGGAGCGCAGTTCCGGCTTCGTCTACTACGTGTCGGTTGCCGGTGTGACCGGTGCTGGCTCGGCCACCACCGAGCACGTCACTGAAGCCATCGCTCGCTTGCGCCGTCACACCGACCTGCCGATCAGCGTCGGTTTCGGTATCCGCACACCCGAGCAGGCCGCAGCGATTGCGCGTCTGGCTGACGGCGTGGTCGTGGGCTCGGCGTTCGTCGACAAGATCGCCAGCGCCGAGTCGCCGGAGCAGGCCGTCGACGGCGTGCTGACGCTGTGCGCGGCACTGGCCGAGGGCGTACGTAGCGCTCGCCGCTGAGGGTAAAGTTTCTGATACAGAGGAATCAAAGCCTGACCGGCGGTTCTATGTAGCAAGACATAAGGGGTTCATGACCAGCGTCATGAACCCCTTTTTGCTGCATCGCGTGAAGCCGAGGAAGCACCATGAAACTGCCAAACCGTTTTATCACCGGACTGGGTATCTTGATGATCAGCACCAGTCCGCTGCTGCAAGCTGCACCACCTGATCAACGCGGTGGTGGCCCGGACGACAACCGTGGTGCCCAGCAGCCGGGTCCGCAGAACGACGGCGGGAATAACCAACGCGGCAATGACCGTGGGCCGGGCAACGACAATGGCAGGGGTCTGGACAAAGGTCCGGCCAACCCGCCCGGCAGACAGGCCCATCAGGACAACCGCGGCGGCAACCGCCCACCGCAGGATTTCGGCCCGGTACGCGAGACCTTCCAGCAACACCGCGACGTCATCGGCCGGGGCCAGCCACTGCCGCCGGGCGTACACATCGCCAAAGGCCGTCCGTTGCCACCTGGCTACGGCAAACGCCTGGACAGCCGCTCGCTGCAATACCTGCCACATTACGACGGCTATGAATGGCGCCGCCTGGGCACCGACGTCGTGCTGATCGCCGTCGGTTCGGGGATTGTGTACGCGATTCTGGACGGTGTGCTGAATTGATGGGGTGCTGCCGTCCTTGAATGCGCGGCGACGCGCAGACTTGTGACGCGGAGCGTCACGCAAGGCATCCCACGCTGGAGCGTGAGGAACGATAATCTCGACTATCGTGCGACGCTCCGCGTCGCATGCCGTTCTGGACGATCCGCGTCCGATCTTGAGGGCCGCCCAGCGCGGAAACCAGCTCAGCTCAACCCTGCTTCTGATTGACCCGCGCCAGAAACGCCATCAGCGCACCCGATACAAACGCCGGGTTTTCCAGATTGGCGATATGCCCGGCCTCAGGCACCAGCACGTAAGGGCAGCCGATCAGGTTCGCCATCTCACGGGTTTCCTCGGGAGGTCTGGGGATATCCGCGTCGCCACACATCACCAGCGTGGTGTCGGCATTCAGTTGCTCGATCAACCCGAGGCGGTCATCACGACCAAAAATCATCCTTCCCAGTGGTACGACGGACTGACGCAACTGCTCGGCATTCATGCCGGCAAGCGCTTTACGAAACGAGGTGTACACAGGCGACTGCGGATCAATCCCGGGACGGAAGAAGATTGGTACAACGATATCCAGCAGCGGCGCAGGGAACGCACCCGTCTCTTCCAGCTTGTCGAGCAGCGAAAAGTAATAGGCTTTCTTGGCCTCGGTCTCCTTGCCCAGATAGGTGTCCATCAGCACCAGCCCGGTGATGCGCTCCGGCGCGAGCAGCGCAGCGATTGCGCCCCACATACCGCCGACCGACAGCCCGACGATACTGCAACGCTCGATATTCAAATGATCCAGCAGCGCCAGCGCATGCCGCGCCAGGTCATCGAGATTGCGAGTGCCCTCAGGAAACCCGCTGGAATCTCCGTGTCCCCACAGATCCGGCACGATTACCCGATACTGGCTGGCCAGAGTATCAATCTGTGCACTCCACATCGCCTTGTCCCAGAGATAACTGTGACCGAGCAATACCACCGGGCCAGTGCCCTGGTCGGAATAGTGAAGTGTCTTACCATCGATGAGCAGATCCGGCATTTCTGATGATCCTCTGTTCTGGTCTTTCAGCATTCGATTCAATCGCCCATGGCAGGCAGCTCATGAGGTTGAAGCGTATACGTGACCATTTTGTTGATGTGTGCGCTGCGACGGACCGAGCGGTCATTTTTCAGCGGAGCTATCTTACACCGATCTTTTCGACGATGGATGCGCTGGTAACCGTAGAAGGAAAATGGCCAGGAAGCTGGCTATCAGCCAGTCAGCGCACTCAAATCAAGAGGCCTGACTTCGCCCATCCAGATCGCATGATCGGTATGGTCACGCAACTCATTGCCCGTCAAAGGATGCAGAAACACCACCAGCCCATCGCGATTCAGTGCCAGCCATAGGGTAACGTCAGCCAACAACTCATGCCCAAAAGCCAACTGACAACTCCAGTCCGGATGCGGCCCGACCAGCTTCTGATGGACACGTCCCATCTGCACGGCAAATTTCTCGGTTGCGGCTTCGCACAGGGCTCGGGCCTGGTCGAGGGTTTGGGCGTTGAAATAGATGTGGGCGTGGTAGCCGTGGATGTCTTGCATTGAGGTAGGGGTTCCTTTCTCGGCTGAAGACCTTACTGGTGCAGGTGTGTGACCAGCCTTGCTCGTTTTTCTCGTGTGTAGATCGATCGTAGATCCTGCATGATGGTTGATAAAGCGGCCTCACAAAAAAGCCGTCCAACCCATAACGCTGGAGTTGGATGACCTTCTAAACGCACAACGCTACATCGTGTCAAAGAGTCTAAACTAACGCTCTCCGCCAACACAATAAATGTTGCACCGTAAATATCCTCAAGCTCAAACAAGACAAGCTTACCGATGAGAACTAGGTCCGGCTTCTGTAAGAAGCCAGCGTCTTTCAAGTCTTCTGGTTGAGGATTGCGCCCCGCATCAGAAAACCAAACGGCGCGCAATTTCTACTTCTTGATCGTTACTGGCATCGAAAAAATCTATCTTCACCCTTTACTTCTCTCGACGCGGTGTAAAAACTCTTAACCCATCTACAGCTAGCAGAGCAAGGCTTATACTTATCCATACAAGCCCATGCATCTTAAACCAAGTAAAGCTAATTCCAGATAACCATAGGAAATCCTGGCCTCAAAAGCTGCATAGCCTCCGGCCCTTGAAATCCATCCGGACTCATATCAACTCTAATTCTTGTTAAACCTTCGAAAACCAACTCAACTTCTTGCTCGTCTTCTGAGACGTTTACAAGTTTTTTCCCACGCAGGCTCTTCACTGTCGAGCCAAC
The DNA here is from genome assembly GCF_017833005.1 of Pseudomonas sp. PvP027. Taxonomy (NCBI): domain Bacteria; kingdom Pseudomonadati; phylum Pseudomonadota; class Gammaproteobacteria; order Pseudomonadales; family Pseudomonadaceae; genus Pseudomonas; species Pseudomonas sp. PvP027. The sequence continues at coordinate 3,279,629 of NZ_JAFIBK010000001.1, forward strand.
AATACGATATGAATTGTTGACATTTAATATGATACCTTCAGCAAAAGATATTTGAAAGTAGTCATGCACTATGCATGCACTTACAACATTAGACCCAACAAGACTGGTAAGTACGCTCATCGCACAACACTCCATTATTTGATTGGAAAATGACTTTTTGAATTTGGCAATGTCCGTCCTGTATAAGGGTCGACACCCTGACCTGACCTATTCTCATATTTAATGTATCCATTTTTATAGCCCGGGCTACTGCCTCTCGGAGGTGTCGGCTGCATAACGCGCATTACATTAACCTGTCCGTTATCGCCACCCCTACCATTAGTGAAAGCAGAACCTGTGACATTCCCTGCAGGATTCACACTAGCCGAAGGGCCCGTCGCATCCTTGGGCACAGGAAAGACAGTCCCGTTGGGTGATATCAAGAAGTCAGGGGCTGCGGATGATGTAGTGTTGTCGACATGCGGACGTATATCGGATGCCCTTTCCAGTCCTCGTGCTCCCTGAATGGCCAAACCTGCTGCTCCAGGTACCATGGGAATCGCAGCGAGTACCCCATCTGCAGCGATACCGACACCATCTAAGGCCGCTGCGCCATAATTCCCCTCTTTTACATTCTGATGAAAACTAGCCATACCAACCGCTAAGCTCATCGTCTCGATAATGAGGTCAGCATACATACCGCTAGGATCAGAGAACTTATATGGATTATTGTTAGCATAAGCATATCGATTAAAGCTATGCAGATTACCTTCCTGAAAGTCGACCGGATCAGCACCCATGAAGCGACCGAGCAGTGGATCGTAATACCGTGCCCCCATATAAGAAAGGCCGCTATTATCGTCAAATACTTTTCCATGAAAACCGACCTTGTTGCTACTGACTGGACTCGTTTGGTTTAGTTTTTCTCCATACGGTTTATAACTTTCCTTCCAGAGTAGATTGCCAGTTGCATCGGTCGCAACCATAGGGCTGCCGGATATATCATTATGAAAATAGGTAACATTGTTTGCCAAAGCGGCATGAGTCACCATGAGTGCCAGCATTGCGACACTGATCTTGCGAAATAGCTTTTTTACAATTTGCATGGTTCGGTTTCCTTGACACCCGATCATGGGCTTACCTGCTGTGCAATGCGCTGGTCACCCAAATAGAAATACTCGGTTAGCTTATCTCCCTCGAGTTCCATCCGTAACCTTCCATCGGCATCTTGCATCTCGTATATTTTGTTGCCCGCAGAACTGACGGAACTGCGTTGATTCAAACCATCGTACTGATATTCAACTTTTTTGTCGGGACTCTCGCAGTTAATGCATACAAGATTGGGAACATTATTGTAAAGGTAAGCGTTGTCAGCACTACTGCTGACGTTGCCATAAGCATCGTAGTTTATACTATCAATGCGCTGTCCATCGACAGAAGTCAGGCGGTTTTGTATATCGTAGTTATAGTTCAGGCTTGAATCGCCAAACGTTTTTTGGGTCAAGTTTCCTACACCGTCGTAGGCGAGGGTTCCTACCCCCCAGAAACCATCGGCACTCACCAAACGATCAAGGCTGTCGTAAGCAAGGGTACGGTCCATGCTGTTGTCCACACCGTCCCTGATGGTCAACAAGTTACCCGCACCATCATAGTCGTACATGCTTTTCAGGTAATCGACTCCAGCGGGTGAGGTAATGTTGAAAGAAGCTGGCCAGAGACGACTATTTTGTTCGTAACTGACCGCCGCACCGTTGGCATAGATGACCTGCTTAATCATACCGTTCGGCCAATAAGCAATATTGCTAACGTAGCCCGATACCATTGTGGGCCTGCCTAATACGTCTGGCGCATATTCAACTATGCGACCAGACGGATTATAAGTGAGGCTTTTCAGCCGATCATTTTCATCGTAGCCATAAGAAAGCTCAAACAGCTTACCTTCAATAGAAAGGCTTTCCGTTATGACGCCCCCTGCAGGATTGTATGTAAAGCTTCGAATACCCGTACTGCTGTCCGCTATTAGCAGATTATTTTGTTTATCATAAGTATTTTTGATAGCGGGAGTGCCTTGCGCATAATCGATTGCAGTTTGTCGATTCTGCCCGTCGTATGTGTACGTTGTAATATCTGACTGCCCCACCTGCTTTGAAGTCATATTGCCTGCAATGTCTCGACCGTAGACGGTGTCTCCAGTTTCGGGATTGCTGACCGAGATCAAATAACCATTTGCGTTATAGCCGTAATGGCGTGTGAAATTGCCTTGTGTAACCGACGTCACTTGTTCGCGACCATTTCGAGTCAAGGTTATACTGGCTGCCGGATTCGACGGCTGAAATGACATCAGAGACAATTTTTCGGGGTCGCCATAGCCACGATAGTTATAAGTAGTGGAATTGTCTCGTTCGTCAGTTATGACTTTGTGGGCAAAACCGTAGGCAGTGCTCTGGTAGGTACCGTCCGCATGGGTGATCCGAATGACGCGACCCAGCGCATCATACTGATAACTGGTTCCCATACTTGAGTTAGGGTCTGAAGTAAACGTTACGCGGCCATAGGCATCGTACGCATAGGTGGTTGTTATATCACCTCTGACAATACTGGAGACACGACCAGATAGATCATATTGAGTTATCTCGGACAGATTGCCGCGCAGATATGTCTTGCTGGTGGGTGTGTATATTATTTTTTGACCAGCGCCTTGCGGCGGAGTGATAGATGTTATGCGATTCAGCCTGTCGTATTCGTAGTGTGTTGTGTGGCCTTCACCGTTGGTCTCAGAGGTAACATTGCCAGCGTCGTCGACTGCACGCGAAATAGTAATACCCTCTGGCTGAACCTCAGTTTGCGGAGTACCGAGTTTATAATTCGTGTAGTTGTAATGACGATCACCCGGGCAAATTTGCGTTGCTTTATTACCTTGCGCATCGTAGGTATACGCAGTCGCAACACCATCGCGATTGTAATTGATTAGCTTACCGTTCTCATCGTAGATACGATGTACAGAACTATCAGGTGACATCTGATCTATAGGGCGACCTATTATCCATTTATCAGTATTATTATACCAAGTCAGCGTAGTAGTTCGACCATCACTATTAGGACCTGTTTCAGTCAGTATTCCAGGATTGCCATAAGCATCGTAGTTAGAGTAGTGACTACTGTAGGTTGCGCCATCACGGACAAAAGTTCGCTCTTGAAGGTCAGCTGCCCAGATTGTATCGTCCGTGACTACACCGAGTTCAAACACATATTCTCTTCCATGTGAAATAAACCGTTGCTGCCACTTGTATGTTTCATAACTCCCGTCCGGGCGGGTAATTTTAACCGGACTTCCTATACTCCATACGGTATTATTTATAGTGTTTCCATCTGTAGCAATACTGTATCCAGGGCCAATGAACTCATGGATGGTTGTGCCATCCGGCCCGGTGATAACTGTACTATCGTATTGTCCAATATTTCCACGATTATAGGCATAAGCCCAGTGATTTCTGGCTGCATCAATTTTGCGGCTTATACGCTCGAAACGCGACCAGACAAAGCGTCCACCAAGACGGCCTTCTAGATCCACATATGAGTATTCATATGTCGTTTTTCCACCGCTGGGCTGCTCAATCGATATAAGTTTGCGAGCGGCAGCTCTTTGATCATTCGCATAACTTTCATTGGAAACTACTATCTGAAACCATTCTCCAGGGTGATATGCATACTTCCAGACTTCTCCAGTAGGCCCAGTTACCTGCGCCAGGGCCTGAGAGTTCAGATGGTCTTTCGCGGTATATCCATACTGAACCATGCGCTGATTATTATCGACCAGCGAAAGCAGGCGGCCTGTCGCAGGGTCGTAATTAAAATCAACAGCTCTGCCGTCACTGGACGTTATCCTAGATAAAAGCATATCGGATTTTTCGCAGTTGGCGGCGTCTTCAAGGTTGGCTTGAAGACAGTGGTCAATATAAACACTCCCTGAAATTGGAACGCTTAAAGGGGGGCCAAACTGAGTATAGTCGTAAGCAATCCAGTTACCATTAAGGTCAGTTGCCTTTTTTGTCAGAAAAATAGATTCTGTAAAATCTGGATCTTCGATAGGAAACGATGTAACTGAAGCACTAAATTTCATATCTACATCGGCACGCCCCATGTCATACCTAATTCCAGATGGCGACGTTAGCGTAAGCACCATTGAATCGCAACGTAAACGCCAATTTGATTTGGTTCTGTCTTCATAAGGTGCAACACGATAAAATTTTTCGCTACTACCATCCGGAAGTCTTAAATTAAATCGGGCACTGGGACGTTCACCTTGATTGTTACACAACTGAAAAGTTGAGTTCATGTAATAGTTAGGTGTCCCGCTACGATCACGAAGATGATAATTGGTGGCATGATAAATCTTCGGCGCTGCCGCGATTGTCCAACCGGGTCCTAAAGCGGTCCATTCCGTACTTTGCCTATAAGGCGCAGCAAGCCCGGCGGTTAAACGCTGTAGGTCGTAGCTTCGATGAATATTGATATCCATGCCTGCCGTCCCAGGAATACTTAAATCAATATGACTGACTTTGAGATTCCCGGACCAAGGGTCAACGCTGTCAACCGCATTAGAAACCAGCCCACGATTTTTCTTCGGTGCTAAATCATACGGCGTAGACTCTAACTCTTCAGAATGTCCAAGCTGACTTCCCAATAGCGCGCCAAACAGCAAAACTTTCATAATATTGTTTTTCTTTTTTCCAAGCACGTTAAATCCATCCATTATCTTAAATAGTAAAAAGCAAAGCTCATAGCAGCCTTCCACAGCCTTATTGATTTGATATAGATTTTTGGGCCTATGATCACTCGCTGCATGCCATAAACTGGTCAGTATTGATACGGCATGGACAAAGCGCTCTATTTAGGAGCACTTAAACTGATCTATAAGTTAAATCTCAAATACTCGCTTTATGCGCTTTTAAGCAAGATCCATGATGATTGAAATTATCAAATCGCGTCACACACGTCTATTTGAGAAAGCCATAACTTAAAGTCATTCCAGGTGCAGCCGCCATCTAATACACAACCTAAGTAATGCTATATAAGAACAAAAGTAAACCCGCTTACGTCCGTAAAACTTGTAAGAAATTTCCTATCTAACCACTAATTGCTTCGAACTTACATTTAATTCAACCTTGAACACCGCCTCCCTAAACCGCAATCGACGGCAATGGCCTACCCGTCAGCGAAACCCCGCTCAATGCCTGCTCGCTGGCCAGCCAGTCCACGAACTGCTGAACGATCTGCACGCGGCGTTTGCGCTGGGGCAGGACCACGTAATAGCCCTGGCCGGAAATCGCAGCGCCGGCGATAGGGCGGCAGAGCAGGCCCTGATCGAGCAGGTCGTCGACCAGGTGACGCCAGCCGATGGCGATGCCTTGTCCGCCGATGGCAGCCTGGATCAGCAGGGTGTAGTTGTCGAAGCGCAACTGACCGGGCGCGGGGGCTTGCGGGATGTCGAGCGCGCGAAATACGCCAGCCCAGTCAAACCAGTGGTTGATGCTTTCGCCACGCAGATGCAGGAGCGGAAAGTCGCGCAGTGCGTCGTTGGGCAGCGGTGTCTGGCGACCGGCGAGCAATTGCGGACTGCACACCGGAAAGACCTCTTCGCTGAACAGCCAGTGGCTTTCGCCCTGTTTGAAGCGCCCGTCACCGAACAGCACGGCCACGTCGATATCGGCGCGTAACATGCTGTGGGTACGCTCGCTGGTGACCAGGCTGACATCCACGTCCGGGTTGACCTTGTGGAAGCGGTGCAGACGCGGCATCAGCCAGTAGGCGGCGAAGGCGAAGTCGGTCGCCACTTGCAGCACTTCATGCTGGTGTTGTTCGGTGATCGCTATCAATCCGCTGTCGATGGATTGCAGCCCGGCCTGCACATGGCTGAATAACACTTCACCGGCGTCGGTCAATTCGATGCCACGGTAGATGCGGTCGAACAGGCGTGTAGCGAGTTGCTCTTCGAGGCGCTTGATCTGCTGGCTGACAGCGGGCTGTGTCGTGCCCAGTTCGAGGGCTGCCGCGGTGAAGCTGCGCAAGCGCGCCGCGACTTCAAATGCACGCAGCAGGTCGAGTGACACATCGCCGAAAGATTCAAACATTAGCTGGGCTTATCCTAGGCATTGCTGTGTATGGGCTTTACCCTGAAACGTATGGACTCCATCCTCATAGCCGGCACTTTCGCATAACTTTTCACAATGGGATGCAGCGATTACATGAAGCGCAAAAATATTCTGTTCATCATGGCCGATCAAATGGCCGCGCCAATGTTGCCGTTTTACGCCCGGTCCCCGATTCTGATGCCGAACCTGAGCCGTCTCGCAGCCGACGGCGTAGTGTTCGATTCGGCGTATTGCAACAGCCCCCTATGCGCGCCGTCGCGCTTCACCCTGGTCAGCGGCCAACTGCCAAGCAGGATCGGTGCGTACGACAACGCAGCCGACTTCCCGGCTGATATTCCGACCTATGCCCACTACCTGCGTACGCTGGGCTACAAGACCGCCCTGGCAGGCAAGATGCATTTCTGCGGACCGGACCAGTTACATGGCTACGAAGAACGCCTGACCAGTGACATCTACCCGGCCGACTACGGCTGGTCGGTCAATTGGGACGAGCCGGACGTGCGGCCAAGCTGGTATCACAACATGTCATCGGTGTTGCAGGCCGGTCCGTGCATCCGCACCAACCAGTTGGACTTCGATGAAGAGGTGGTATTCAAGTCCCAGCAATACCTCTACGACCATGTGCGTCAGGACGGTGATGCACCGTTCTGCCTGACTGTTTCCATGACTCACCCTCATGATCCGTACACCATTCCCAAGCCGTTCTGGGACCTGTACGCCGACGAAGATATTCCGATGCCCCCGCCGCACGCCAATCAGGCCGAGCTGGATCCGCATTCGCAACGGCTGCTCAAGGTCTACGACCTGTGGGACAAGCCCATGCCGACCGACAAGATTCGTGATGCACGCCGCGCCTATTTCGGCGCATGCAGCTACATTGACTTCAACGTCGGCAAACTGATGCAGACGCTCGATGAAGTCGGGCTGGCGGAAGACACCATCGTGGTGTTCTCCGGCGATCACGGCGACATGCTCGGCGAGAAGGGCCTCTGGTACAAAATGCACTGGTTCGAAATGGCCGCCCGTGTGCCGCTGGTGGTGTACGCGCCGGGGCAATTCAAGCCGGGACGGGTCAGTGCTTCGGTATCGACTGCCGACCTGCTGCCGACCTTTGTCGAAATGGCCAATGGCACGCTGGACAGCGGAATGCCGCTGGACGGACGTTCGCTGATGCCGCATCTGGAATGCAAAGGCGGGCACGATGAGGTCTTCGGTGAGTACATGGCCGAAGGTACGACCAGCCCGCTGATGATGATCCGTCGTGGCGCGTACAAATTCATCTATTCGGAACAGGACCCGTGCCTGCTGTTCGATGTGCAGAAGGACCCGAAAGAGCAGAAGGACCTCAGCCAGTTACCCACCCATGAAAAGCTGTTCAATGATTTCCTGGCCGAAGCTCGGGCCAAGTGGGACATCCCGGCGATACACCAACAGGTGCTCGCCAGCCAGCGCAGAAGGCGCTTCGTCGCCAAATCGCTGGCAACCGGCAAGCTGAAGAGTTGGGATCACCAGCCACTGGTCGACGCCAGTCAGCAGTACATGCGCAACCACATTGATCTGGACGATCTGGAGCGTAAGGCACGTTATCCGCAACCTTGACCCTGCCCACACCAAAAAATCAAAAGGGGTACATCAATGAAAAAGTTATCCACAACCGTTGCGGTCGCGGTCATGGCCCTCGGCAGCCTTGCAGCGCAGGCAGAGGATGCCAGTTGCAGCACCGTGAAGATGGCGGATCCCGGCTGGAGCGACATTGCGGCCACCAACGCCATGACCAGCGTGGTACTCGAAGGTCTGGGCTACAAACCCAAGGTCGATACCCTGGCGGTGCCGATTGCCTATGGCGGCTTGAAAGACGGCAAGCTGGATGTGTTTCTGGGTAACTGGATGCCGGCGCAGCAGGGCTTCTACGACAAGTTCGTGGCCACCGGCGATGTGACACAACTGACGAAAAACCTTGAGGGCACCGAATTCACCCTGGCCGTGCCGGATTACGTCTGGGATGCCGGTGTGCATGACTTTGCCGATCTGAACAAATTCGCTGACAAGTTCGGCAAGAAGATCTACGGCATCGGTTCCGGCGCACCTGCCAATCTGTCGCTGCAGGAGATCATCAAGAAGAACGAATTCGACCTGGGCAAATGGAAGCTGGTGGAATCCAGCGAGACCTCGATGCTCGCCGAGGTCAATCGCAACGTGAAGAAAAAAGCCTTTGTGGTGTTCCTCGGCTGGACGCCGCACCCGATGAACGTGCAGATCAAGGGTATGCACTACCTCAAGGGCGGCGAGAAATATTTCGGCGACACCGGCTCGGTCTTCACCCTGACCCGCAAGGATTATGCGCAAGCCTGCCCGAACGTCGGCAAGCTGCTGACCAATCTGAGCTTCACCCTGGACATGGAAAACAGCATCATGGCCGAGGTGGTCAACAAGAAGGTCAGCAACAGCGAAGCGGCAACGGCCTGGATCAAGGCCAACCCGGCGGTGCTGGACAAGTGGCTGGAGGGCGTACAGACCGTTGATGGCAAGGACGGGCTGGCGGCGGTGAAGGCCAGTTTGTAGGCGTAAAGCCTTGGGTGCGCTGTGTGGCGAAGGTCTGTGACGCGCAGCGTCACCCAAGGCATGCCCACGCTGGAGCGTGAGGAACGATAGGCGTCCGACTATCGTGCCCATGCTCCGCGTGGGCATGCCGTTCTGGACGCGCTGCGTCCTCTACGTTCAATTCACCCGAGGGACCGATGCGCTGGCTCAATCGCCATAAATTTCTACCCTTTCTCGCCTGGCTGCCGCAGCAGAATCGCGTCAGCGTCGGGCGTGATGCACTGGTGGGCCTGAGTGGCGCCATTCTGGCTCTGCCGCAATCCATAGCTTACGCACTGATCGCCGGGCTGCCGCCTGAATACGGTCTGTACGCTGCGATTGTTCCAGTCCTCGTGGCCTGCCTGTGGGGATCGTCGTGGCACCTGATCTGTGGGCCGACTGCGGCTATTTCCATCGTGCTGTACGCCAGTGTCAGCCCGCTCGCCGTCCCGGCCAGTCAGGACTACATCATGTTGATCCTGCTGCTGACCTTCATCGCCGGCGTATTTCAGTTGTTGCTGGGGATGATGCGCTTCGGTGCATTGGTGAATTTCGTTTCGCATTCGGTGGTGCTGGGTTTCACCCTGGGCGCTGCGGTGGTGATTGCGCTGGGGCAGATGCCCAATCTGCTGGGCATCGATCTGCCGAGTCAGACCACCGCGCTCAAAAGCCTGACTGCCGTGCTCGAGCATTGGCGTGAAGTCGATCTGTCTTCGCTGATGCTCGGTCTGTTGACCCTGGCGCTGGGTATCGGACTCAAGCTCCTGGTGCCTCGCTGGCCGACGCTGTTGATCGCACTGGTGTCGAGCAGCCTGCTGGTGTGGCTGTGGCCGGCGATGTTCGGCCATGTCCGTGTGGTCAGCGCCTTCGTCGGCCATCTGCCACCCTTCAGCCCGTTGCCGCTGGACCTCGAACTGATCCTCAAGCTGCTGCCGACCGCCGTGGCAGTGGGCATGCTCGGGCTGGTCAACAGCCTGTCGATTGCCCGCTCGCTGTCGGCTCGTTCGCAACAGATGCTCAATGCCAATCAGGAAGTGCGTGCCCAGGGGCTGTCGAATATGGTCGGCTCGCTGTTCTCCGGCTACCTGTCAGCCGGATCTTTCACCCGTGCGGCATTGAGTTACGAAGCGGGTGCGCGCTCACCGTTGGCGGGGGTATTTTCCGCGCTATGGGTGGCATTGTTCGCAGTCGCCGGTGCCTCGTTGATATCGCACATTCCGATCCCGGCCATGGCCGCCTCAATTCTGCTGATCTGTTGGGGGCTGGTAGATCGCCGAGGCATTCGTGCGTTGTTCCGCGTCAGCCGCGCCGAGTTTTTCGTGATGGCGCTGACCTGTCTGGCCACTCTGCTTCTGGAGCTGCAAACCGCGATCTACGCCGGGGTGCTGGCCTCGCTGTTCTTCTACCTCAAGCGCACCTCGCAACCGCGCGTCCAGCAATGGCGCGAGGGCGACGAGGAGGTCCTGCGGGTCGGCGGATCGATCTTCTTCGGCGCCAGCCACTACCTGCAAACCCGCCTGCAACGTACCGAAGGTGTGCGAGTGGTGATAGATGCGCAACAGATCAACTTCATCGATTACTCAGGCGTGGAGATGCTCCATCAGGAAGCCAGACGTCTGGGCCGTCAGGGCAGAGTGCTGGTCCTGCGCAATGCCAAGCCGCAAGTGATCGAGGAGTTGCACAAGCTGGAAGGGGCGGAGAAATGCCCGATTCTGTTTGAGGATTGAATCTCTGCCATTCACTCTCGTTCCGCACGCTCCAGCGTGGCAATGCCTTTCGCGACGCTCTGCGTGGCAAGAGGACGCGGAGCGTCCAGAACGGCATGCCAACGCGGAGCATTGGCACGATAGTTTTTCAGTCAGCCAGCCGCCAACAGCCTGCGCAATTCGGCCAGCACCGGAGCCGATTCCGGGCGTACACCGCGCCACAGCAGAAAGGCTTCTGCCGCCTGCTCGACCAGCATGCCCAGACCATCCACCGCCTGCGCCGCGCCGTGCTCGGTGGCCCAACGGCAAAAAGCAGTGGGCTCGTTGCTGTACATCATGTCGTAGCAGAAGGTCGCTCCCGGCTGAATGAGGCTGGGCGCAATCGGGGGAAGCTCTCCGGCCAGGCTGGCAGAGGTAGCATTGATGATCACGTCCACCGACTCTTCAAGCCAGTCGAAGCTGCTGGCGAATACCGGCCCGAGGTCGGCAAACTCCTGCGCCAGTCGCTCGGCTTTCTCGACCGTACGATTGGCTATCACCAACGCAGCGGGCTGTTGCGCAAGCAAGGGCTCCAGCGCGCCACGCACCGCACCGCCTGCGCCCAGCAACAGAATGCGCTGACCACGCAGACTGCGCCCGCAATTGACCGTCAGATCGCGTACCAGCCCTGCACCGTCAGTGTTATCGCCCAGCAGAGTACCGTCATCGAGCTTGCTCAGGGTGTTGACCGCCCCGGCGCGCTGCGCTCGTTGGGTCAGACTGTCGGCGAGGCGCCAGGCTTGTTCCTTGAACGGCACAGTGACATTGGCACCACGCCCGGCCTGGAAAAACGCCTGGGCAAACGCGGTGAAATCGTCCAGCGGTGCCAGCGAGGTCTGGTAATCCAGCGTTTGCCCGGTTTGCTCGGCAAACAGGCGATGAATCAACGGCGACTTGCTGTGGCCGATGGGATTACCGAAGACGACGTACTGGTCCATGTGTGTTCCTGATCTGTTTGCGTGTGCAGCGCCTTGCGGCGGTGAATCGGCTCAGTTTTCGGCCAGCCAGTCCCGGTCGGTGAGGAAGTATTCGGTCAGACGCGCCTCTTCGCTGCCCGGCGCGGCTTTCCAGTCATAACCCCAGCGCACTTGCGGCGGCAGCGACATGAGGATCGATTCGGTACGCCCCCCCGATTGCAGACCGAACAACGTGCCGCGGTCATACACCAGGTTGAACTCGACGTAGCGACCGCGACGGAATTCCTGAAACTCACGTTGCTGCACGGTATAGGCCGCTGCCTTGCGACGCCGCACGATCGGCAGATAGGCATTGATGAACGCATCACCTATGGCGCGGATGAAGGCGAAGCTGGTGTCGAAATCCCACTGGTTCACGTCATCGAAAAACAGACCACCGATGCCGCGCGGTTCATCGCGGTGCTTGAGGTGGAAGTAACTGTCGCACCAGGCCTTGTAGCGCGGGTAGACATCCTCACCGAAGGGCGCACAGGCGCGCTCGGCGACCCGGTGCCAGTGCACACAGTCTTCCTCGACGCCGTAATAAGGCGTCAGGTCGAAACCGCCACCGAACCACCACACGGCCTCTTCACCCTCTTTCTCGGCAATGAAGAAGCGCACGTTGGCGTGGGACGTCGGCACATGCGGGTTGTGCGGATGAATCACCAGCGACACGCCCAGCGCCTCGAAACCACGCCCGGCCAGTTCAGGCCGATGAGCGCTGGCAGACGGCGGCAGATTGCTGCCGAAAACATGGGAAAAATTGACCCCGCCTTTCTCGATGACCGTGCCATTCTCGATCACCCGCGTGCGACCACCGCCGCCCGCCGGACGCGTCCAGGCATCTTCCATGAAGTGTGCGCTGCCATCTTCCTGTTCAAGCGCGGTGCAGATACGGTCTTGCAGGTCGAGCAGGTAGGCTTTTACGGCCTCGGTACGGGTACTCATGAGGATCCCTTACGGCTGACGTCAAACGGCTGAGCCCCCGCAGCAAAAGAGGCGCAGGCAAATTGGCGCGTAGCATACCATCGGCGACGCGGGCTGGCAGTTGACGAAGGTCCGGGGAAGGAGTCCGATGGGGGCTTTCGCAGCTTGTTTTAACCATCAAGGAGAGAGCACATGGCAAAGCGTATCCAGTTCAGCACTGTCGGAGGACCCGAGGTTCTTGAATATGTCGACTTCGAGCCGGAGGCTCCGGGGCCGCAGGCGGTGGTTGTGCGTAACAAGGCCATTGGCCTGAATTTCATCGATACCTATTACCGCAGCGGGCTGTATCCGGCGCCGCTGCCTTCCGGCCTCGGTGCCGAAGGGGCGGGGGTGGTCGAGGCGGTGGGTGCCGAGGTGACGCGCTTCAAGGTCGGGGATCGTGTCGCTTACGGCACCGGGCCGCTGGGGGCTTACAGTGAAGTGCACGTACTGCCTGAAGCGAATCTGGTGAAGCTGGCTGACTCGATCAGTTTCGAGCAGGCCGCAGCCCTGATGCTCAAGGGCCTGACGGTGCAGTATCTGCTGCGTCAGACGTATCAGGTGAAGCCGGGCGAGACCATTCTGTTTCATGCCGCCGCGGGCGGTGTGGGCTCGCTGGCCTGCCAGTGGGTCAAGGCGCTGGGCGCCAAAATGATCGGCACGGTCAGTTCGCCGGAGAAGGCCGCTCACGCCAAGGCGCTGGGTGCCTGGGAAACCATAGATTACAGCCATGAAGACGTCGCCAGGCGCGTGTTGGAACTGACCGACGGCAAGAAATGCCCGGTGGTCTACGACGGTGTGGGTCAGGACACCTGGCTGACGTCGCTCGACTGCGTGGCACCACGTGGGCTGGTGGTGAGCTTCGGCAATGCGTCCGGGCCGGTCTCGGGCGTGAATCTCGGGATTCTGGCGCAAAAGGGGTCGGTGTACGTCACCCGTCCGACCCTGGGCTCTTACGCCAACAATGCGCAGAACCTGCAAACCATGGCTGACGAGCTGTTCGACATGCTCGCCAGTGGCAAACTCAAGGTCGACGGCATTCAGCAGTATGCCCTGAAGGACGCCGCCAAGGCGCAGGCCGAGCTGTCGGCACGGCGCACCACTGGCTCGACCATTTTGATCCCTTGATTGCCTGCCCCTGAATGCGCTCTGTGTGCGCCAGCGTCAGCCGGCGCGCACGATCTGAGCGGTCGCGATATCACGTATCACGCTGGGGTTTCGACGCCCGCCCAGGCTGCCGCCGAGAACGCCGTCGATCTGCCCGCGGAAATACTGCTCGACGCGCAATCTCGAACGCGCAGCAGGGCGACCCGCCGGGTTGGCTGAGGTGGAGATCAACGGACCGACCAGCGCGCACAGTTCACGTACGGTAGGGTGATCGGTAACACGCAGCGCCACGGTTTCGTGAATGCCGGTGATCCACTCGGGCAGCAGGTTCTGGTGCGGTACCAGCCAGGTGTTGGGCCCCGGCCAGGTGCTGGCCATGCGGTCGAGCCACAATTCGGGGAAGTCTTCGAACAGGAAATCGAACTGGCGAATGTTGTCGGCAATCAGGATCAGGCCTTTTTCCACCGGCCGTGACTTGATCGCCAGCAGACGATAGACCGCTTCTTCATCCCATGGATCGCACCCAAGCCCCCAGACTGCCTCGGTCGGGTAGGCAATCACCGCACCGGCTCGAATATCCTGAGCGGCTTGTTGCACTCGCCAACTGCTGACCATTGTTTGTCTCTCCACTGGATCCTGGCGGCAGTTTAACCTCAGGTCGCTCTGGCGAACCATCGTCCTGCTTCACAGCTTATGCGTCCGTCCAGCTCCAGCTCGGTCAGGCCCGCTAATACCTTGGGCAATGGCCAGCCACATGACACCGACAGCCCCTCGCTGGTGTGCGGTGCGGCGTGCAGCAGCGCCAACAGCGGATGATCGCAAAGGGCAGGCTTCGCAGGCGTGACAGGATCGATGTCGGGCGCAACACGCTTCCAGTGCTGCAAGCCTTCAAGAATGTGCTCGACGGTCTCGACCAGTGTCGCGCCGTCACGTATCAACTGATGACAGCCCTTGGCGCCAGGGTGATGAATCGAGCCGGGTATCGCGTAAACCTCCCGTCCATGCTCGGCGGCCAGCCGCGCGGTAATCAACGAACCGCTGGCGACACTGGCCTCGACCACCACTATGCCAAGCGACAGGCCGCTGATGATTCGGTTACGTCGCGGGAAGTTGCTGGCCTGCGGTCCGGCGTCCAGCGGGAACTCGGAAATCACTGCGCCGCCTTGGGCCGCCATCTGCGCGGCAAGGGCGCGATGCTGCTGTGGATAAAGTTTTTCGAGCCCGGTGCCAAGCACGCCGATTGTAAGCCCCCCGACATCCAATGCGCCCTGATGCGCGGCGCCGTCGATACCCCGCGCCAAGCCACTGGTGATCACAAAACCGGCAGCCGCCAGGCTGCGCGCAAAAGCGCTGGCGGTGTCCAGCCCGGGTCGGGAGGCGCGACGACTGCCGACCATTCCCAACTGCGGACGCTCAAGGATCGCAGGGTCGCCGGCAATGAAGATCAGCGGCGGTGGATCGGCGATCTGTGCCAGCAGTGCGGGGTAACCAGGGTCGTCCCACATCAGCAAATGCTGGGCCGGACGCTCCAGCCAGGCCAGTGCGGCACTGGCACCATCACGTACGGAAGGGTCACGGCGCGCCTCGGCACAGGCACCGGGAATGCCCAGTGCACGCCATGCGCTGGCCGGTGCACTGAACGCCGACGATGCCGAACCGAAGGCTTCGATCAGTCTGGAAAAGCGCTTTGGCCCTATCTCGGGCAAGCGATGCATACGCAAACGCGCTTCCAGCTCTGCGGGCGAAGAGGGGGCATTTTCGAACAATGGCATGAGATCGTCCCTGATCCATCGTGCATCCCGAGTGATGCACAAACCTGTGGATAACTCTGTTGACAACAATTTGATAAGTGTCTGGTTCGTCACACAATTCCGTGTCAGATCTGAAACATGCGTCTACGGGTTGCGAACCTTGTCCATGATGGCCAAAGATCGGTTGGCCTGCAGGACCAAGGCGTAACTAAGCTTGTCGTAGGTACGGAAAACCATCAGCAGACCGGCCCGTTCGTCGGGGATTTTTACCTGTTCACCGGTGATTCGGTCGCGCACGGTCTCGCTGGTCTTGTAGATCGCCAGCACGTTGCCCTCGGTCAGGCCGTCGCGTTTGCCCTTGTCGAGCGTGACCACATCCAGCACGCTGACTTGGGTGACGCCGCGTGGCACATCCAGAATCAAACCGTCTATCGGAGCCTGCGGGGCGCTGGGCAGGAACGTCGAGTTGATGGCCCGCTCTTCGCTGCTGAACAAACGGTCGCCCAGGCGCACTTCTTGTGTGGAGCGCTGCAGAATCAGGGTCGAGACGTCACCCTCGGTGGCAACCACCTCGGCGCTGCCGACGTCATCGGCGTTGATGCCCAGCACTTCCTGGGTCTTGGGATCGACGTAGGTCTTGCCCTGACGGAAGATGCCATAGACGCTCTGCGCCGGGTCCAGCGCGCCCCGTGCGTAGGCCCGATCACCGTTGCCACTGAGCACGCGCTCGGCATTGCCCGCAACGATGTAGGGGGCTTTGTCGAACTGCTCGGCGCTGTCGACAATCCGATTGCTGATCAGGAATGCGTTGATCGCGCCCAGCGGAATGCTCGGAATGGCCTCGACCATCGGCGTGCTGCGCACACGGGGTGACAATTTGATGGTGCCGCGCGACTCGCCGCGATTGAGCGTCACACGCGGCTGACCATCGACCCAGGTCAGCGCGAGGGTGTCACCGGGGTAGATCAGGTCGGGATCATGGACTTGCGGATTGGCCCGCCAGATCTCGCGCCATTTCCACGGTTCACGCAAGAACTTGCCGGAAATGTCCCAGAGTGTGTCCCCGGCGACAACGGTGTAGCTCTGTGGATAGCCTTCCCTGAGTTGCACTTGCGCCTGCGCAAGACCGCTGGCGGTCAGCAGCAGCAGGGCGAGTAGTGATTTCCTCATGCGGTGAATCCCTTTATCATGTTGCCTCACGCGAACCCTAGAGTCCTGTCCTGGGCTGCCTGCCTTGAACTCCCGGGCCCGGCACCCAACATTGACTTTACCTTAACAGTGCAGCTCTTACGTATATGGCCATTCTAAACATCCTCGAATTTCCCGATTCGCGCCTGCGCACCATCGCCAAACCTGTGGCGATGGTAGACGACGGCATTCGCCAGTTGGTCGACGACATGTTTGAAACCATGTACGAAGCGCCAGGTATTGGCCTGGCCGCGACTCAGGTCAACGTCCACAAGCGCGTGGTCGTCATGGACCTCAGTGAAGACCGCAGCGAACCGATGGTCTTCATCAATCCTGAAATCGAAAAACTGACCGATGAAATGGATCAGTATCAGGAGGGCTGCCTGTCGGTACCGGGCTTCTACGAGAACGTCGACCGTCCGCAAAAGGTCCGCGTCAAAGCCCTGGACCGCGATGGCAAGCCTTACGAACTGGTGGCCGAAGGGCTGCTCGCGACCTGTATTCAACACGAATGCGATCACCTGAACGGCAAGCTGTTCGTCGATTACCTTTCCAACCTCAAGCGTGACCGGATCAAGAAGAAGCTCGAAAAGCAGCACAAGCTCAACGCCTGATCCGTCGTTACCCCAAAAGGCCTGAACAGGCCTTTTTTTATAATGAGAACTCCATGACTGAGCCACTGCGCATCGTCTTCGCCGGCACCCCGGAATTTGCCGCCGAACACCTCAAGGCCCTGCTCGACAGCCCTCACCAGATCGTCGCCGTGTACACCCAGCCCGATCGCCCGGCCGGTCGTGGACAAAAACTGATGCCCAGCCCGGTCAAGCAACTGGCGCTGCAACATGACGTACCGGTCATGCAGCCGCCAACACTGCGCGATCCTGCCGCCCAGGCTGAACTGGCAGCGCTGCAACCCGATTTGATGGTGGTAGTCGCCTACGGCCTGATCCTGCCGCAAGTGGTGCTGGATATTCCGCGCCTGGGTTGCATCAACAGCCATGCGTCGCTGCTGCCACGCTGGCGCGGTGCGGCGCCGATTCAGCGCGCGGTGCAGGCCGGTGATGCCGAGAGCGGCGTGACCGTGATGCGCATGGAAGCGGGCCTGGACACCGGGCCGATGCTACTCAAGGCCGTCACCCCGATTACCGCGCAGGATACTGGCGGCACGCTGCATGATCGTCTGGCCGAACTCGGTCCGCCTGCTGTGTTGCAGGCCATTGCCGGTCTGGCGGATGGTTCGCTGGTCGGCGAGGTTCAGGATGACAGCCTGGCCAACTACGCCCACAAGCTGAACAAGGACGAGGCGCGCCTGGACTGGACACGTCCGGCCGATGAGCTTGAGCGTCTGGTCCGCGCCTTCAACCCCTGGCCGATCTGCCACAGCACGCTGAACCAGGAAACCCTGAAAGTCCTGGCCGCCGATCTGGCCGAAGGGCAGGGCGCGCCGGGGACGATTCTCGGCGCCAGCAAGGATGGCCTGATCGTCGCGTGCGGGCAGAACGCGCTGCGCCTGACCCGTCTGCAATTGCCGGGCGGCAAGCCGCTGAACTTCACCGACCTGTTCAACAGCCGCCGCGAGAAATTTGCCATCGGCACGGTGCTGGGCCAATGAACCCGCGTCTGGCCGCCGCCAAGGCACTGGCTGCCGTGCTCAGCGGCAAGGCTTCGCTGAACAGCTCGTTGCCGACTCAGCTGGACAAGGTCGAGGTGCGAGATCGTGGCCTCACTCAGGACCTGGCGTTCGGCACCGCGCGCTGGCAGCCACGCCTGTCGGCACTGGCGGCCAAACTGCTGCAAAAACCCTTCAAGGCCGCCGACGCCGACGTTGAAGCGTTGTTGCTGGTCGGCCTCTATCAGCTGTTCTACAGCCGCATTCCGGCCCACGCTGCCATCGGCGAAACCGTAGGCTGCGCCGACAAATTGAAAAAGCCCTGGGCCAAAGGCTTGCTCAACGCCGTGCTGCGCAATGCGCAGCGTGACGGCGAGGCACTGCTGATCGAGCTGGAACACGACCCGGTGGTGCGTACGGCCCACCCGCGCTGGCTGCAGAAAGCCTTGAAAGCGGCCTGGCCGGAACAGTGGGAAGCCATCTGCGCGGCCAACAATGCGCACCCGCCGATGATTTTGCGCGTCAACCGACGCCATCACCGTCGCGATCAATACCTCGAACTGCTCAACACTGCCGGCCTGCAAGCCAGCGCGTGCACCTTCAGTCAGGACGGCATCGTCCTCGCCGAGCCGTGCGATGTGCGCTCGCTGCCCGGCTTTACCGAAGGCTGGATCAGCGTGCAGGACGAAGCCGCGCAACTGGCCGCCGACCTGCTGGAACTGGCCCCCGGGCAACGGGTACTCGATGCCTGCTGCGCGCCGGGTGGCAAGACCTGCCATTTGCTGGAAGTGCAGCCGCAACTGAGCGGCGTGGTGGCGGTGGATCTGGAAGCCAAGCGTCTGGTGCGCGTGCGTGAAAACCTTGATCGCCTGGGCCTGGATGCCGAGCTGATCGCCGCCGACGCACGTGAGACGACGCAGTGGTGGGACGGCAAACCGTTCCAGCGCATCCTGCTCGATGCACCGTGCTCGGCGACCGGCGTGATTCGTCGCCATCCGGACATCAAACTGACTCGCCAGGCAGACGACATCGCTGCGCTGGCGGCCTTGCAGGGCGAGCTGCTCGACGCCTTGTGGCCTACGCTGCAAGTAGGCGGCATGCTGGTGTACGCGACCTGTTCGACACTGCCGACCGAAAACACCGACGTCATCGAGGCGTTTCTGGCGCGTACCTCCGGGGCCAGAGAGCTGGATATTGCCGGGCAGGCCGGACAGCCACCCGCGGGTATCAAGCAAAACCATGGTCGCCAGCTGCTGGCCCAGCAAGGTGGCCACGATGGTTTCTACTACGCCAAACTGATCAAGATCGCGGCGGCGCGGGAGTAAGCGCGTGAAAATCATCATTCTGGGTGCAGGGCAGGTGGGCGGTACGCTGGCCGAGCATCTGGCGGGCGAAGCCAACGATATCACCGTGGTCGACACTGACGGCGACCGGTTGCGCGATCTGGGCGACCGTCTGGACATCCGTACCGTGCAGGGCAAGGGCTCCTACCCGGCGGTATTGCGTCAGGCCGGCGCAGACGACGCCGACATGCTGGTTGCGGTGACCAGCAGCGACGAAGCCAACATGATTGCCTGTCAGGTGGCGCATACGCTGTTCCACACGCCAACCAAGATCGCGCGCATCCGTGAAGCGGCGTACCTGACGCGCGCAGGCCTGTTCGATAAAAGCGCGATCCCGGTCGATGTGCTGATCAGTCCGGAGCAGGTCGTCACCAACTACATCAAGCGTCTGATCGAGTACCCCGGCGCGCTGCAGGTGATCGACTTCGCCGAAGGCAAGGCGCAGTTGGTCGCGGTCAAAGCCTATTACGGCGGCGCGTTGGTGGGTCAGCCGCTGCGCCAGCTACGAGCGCACATGCCGAATGTCGACACACGCATCGCGGCGATCTATCGGCGCGACCGGGCGATACTGCCGCATGGCGACACGGTCATCGAGGCCGACGACGAGGTGTTCTTCATCGCCGCCAAGGCTGACATTCGCGCCGTGATGGGCGAGCTGCGGCGCCTGGACGAGAACTACAAACGTATTGTCATCGCCGGTGGCGGCAACATCGGCGAGCGTCTGGCTGAAGCCATCGAAAGCCGCTATCAGGTGAAGATCATCGAAGTGAGCCCGGCGCGCTGCCGCTATCTGTCGGAGCACCTGGACAGTACAGTGGTGCTACAGGGCAGCTCATCGGACCGCGACCTGCTGCTGGAAGAAAACATCGGCAACACCGACCTGTTCCTGGCGCTGACCAACGACGATGAAGCCAACATCATGTCGTCGCTGCTGGCCAAGCGTCTGGGTGCCCGCAAGGTGATGACGCTGATCAATAACCCGGCCTACGTCGATCTGGTGCAGGGTGGCGAAATCGACGTCGCGGTCAGCCCGCAGCTGGCAACCATCGGCACGCTGCTGGCCCACGTGCGCCGCGGCGATATCGTCAGCGTGCATTCGCTGCGTCGCGGTGCAGCTGAAGCCATCGAGATCGTCGCTCACGGCGACTCGAAATCCAGCAAGGTCGTGGGCCGCGCCATCAAGGACATCAACCTGCCGACCGGCACGGCAATCGGTGCGGTCATCCGTGCCGAACAGGTGCTTATCGCTCACGACATCACCGTGATCGAATCCGGTGACCATGTGATCATGTTCCTTGTGGACAAGAAGTGCATCCGCGATGTGGAACGGCTGTTTCAGGTCGGTCTGAGCTTTTTCTGAACCGCTCCTGAACAGGGTGCGACCCTGACTGAACCTCTTGCCGACGCGCCCTGTCGGCAACGCTCGTCGACTCGGGCGAATTCTCTCTGGGCCCGTGTATCTCAGACACACGAGCTTCATGCCTTCACGGGCTTTATGAGAGAGAACACACCCCATGTCTGAATCGGAAAATTCCCGGACCCCGCTTCAAGGATCACAGACCGACGGCACGCCGGCGGGTGGCTGGCCCGCGCTCACTGCGGTCAACAAGCACCTGTTGCACCAGCATGTGCTGATCAAGGGTAACCGCACGCTGATGTCCATGAACAAGCCTGGCGGCTTCGACTGCCCCAGCTGCTCCTGGCCGGACCCGAAGAAGCCGCACACCTTTGAATACTGCGAGAACGGTGCCAAGGCACTGGCCTGGGAATCGACCAAGAAACGCGTGACCCCTGAGTTCTTCGCCCGGCATACGGTCAGCGAACTGGCGACCTGGAGCGATCACCAGCTGGAAGCCGAAGGCCGTATCACCGAGCCGATGCGCTACGACGCAGCCAGTGACAAATACCTGCCCGTCACCTGGGACGAGGCGTTCGCCGAGATCGGCGAAGAGCTGCGCGGCCTGAGCGACCCGTGGAAGCTGGAGCTGTACACCTCCGGGCGCACGTCGAACGAAGCCGCATTTCTGTATCAGCTGTTCGGTCGCCTGTACGGCATGGCCAACTTCCCTGACTGCTCGAACATGTGCCATGAGACCACCACCGCAGCGCTGCCCGAGTCGATCGGGGTCGGCAAAGGCACCACGACGCTGGAAGATTTCGAGAACGCCGACGCGATTTTCATCATCGGCCAGAACCCCGGGACCAACAGCCCGCGCATGATGTCAGAGCTGCACGCCGCCGCGCGCCGGGGCGCGAGCATCATCTCGTTCAACCCGCTGCGGGAAAGGGCGCTGGTACGTTTTGCGGCGCCGCAGGATCCGCGCGACATGCTCAGTCTGCATGGGGTGGAAATCAGCTCCCAGTACCATCAAGTCAGGATCGGCGGCGACATGATCGCCCTGCAAGGTGTTTGCAAGGCCGTGATCGAAGCCGATGACGTGGCGCAGCGTGAAAACCTGCCGCGCGTCCTCGATGTGGCGTTCATTGAAGAACACACCCATGGCTTTGAGCAGTACGCCGATTATTGCCGACAGTTGCCCTGGGACATCATCGAGCGCCATTCGGGTCTGACGCGTCAGGCCCTCGAAGAGGTGGCGGCGGTCTACAAGCGTTCAAAAGGGGTCATCTGCTGCTGGGGGATGGGCATCACGCAGCACAAGCGTGGCGGCGACGCCATGCAGCAGATCATCAACCTGCTGCTGTTGCGCGGCAACATCGGCAAGCTCGGTGCGGGGGCTTGCCCGGTACGTGGACACTCCAACGTACAGGGCGACAGGACGATGGGCATCTATGAAAAGGCCGGCGAACCGTTTCTGGCCAGCATGAGCAAGGTGTTCGGTTTCGAGGCATCCAGAAAGAAAGGTCACGCCGTCGCCGAGACCTGCGAAGCCCTGTTGCGTGGCGAGGTGGAAGCGCTCATCTCAATGGGTGGCAATTTCTTCCGCGCCATTCCGGACACCGATGTGATCTGCCCGACCGTCAGCCGCTTGAAAATGACTGTGCTGGTCAATACCAAGCTCAACCGCAGCGCGACAGTCCATGGACAGAAGGCCTTCCTGCTGCCGTGCGTGGCGCGCTCGGAACGCGACCTGCAGAACGGTGTGGCGCAAACCATTACGGTGGAGGACTCGATGTCGATGGTGCACGGCTCGACCGGCATGCTCGAGCCTGCGTCGAAACATCTGATTTCCGAAATCGCCATCATCGCCGGTATTGCCAAAGCGACGCTTGCGCCCAATCCCAAGGTGGACTGGGACAGCTATGTGGGCGACTACGCCAGGATTCGCGACAAGATCGAAGAAGTGCTGCCCGAGCAGTTCTATGACTTCAATCAGCGCATCCTCGAACCCGGAGGTTTCCGTCTGCCTAACGCCGCCAGTGAGCGCAAATGGGACACCGAGTCGGGCAAGGCCAACTTTCTGTTTCCCGAAGGCATCTACGACGAAGACGACACGCCGCCGGGCGCCGAGCATTTGCAGTTGATGACGATCCGCAGCCATGACCAGTTCAACACCACGGTGTATTCCAACGATGACCGTTATCGGGACATCTTTGGCGATCGCATGGTGGTGATGCTCAACCCGCAGGACATCGAGCGCCTGGGGCTGAAGGCCGGGGACTACATCGAGTTTCAGACGGCGCTCGACCCGACCACGGCGCGGCGTGCGGCAGGCTTCAAGGTCATACCCTACGACGTGCCGCAGGGTTGCTGCGCAGCGTATTACCCGGAAACCAACGGCCTGCTGCCACTGGCCAACCGGGATAAACACGGCAACACCCCTGCGGCCAAATCCATCCCGGTGAACCTGGTGCGGATGAGTCCGGAAGGGACTCAGGTGGCGCTGGAGCGACGCGGATTGATTGCGGCGGCCAGTTGAGGGGTTACGACTTGCCCTTTCGTACCCGTGTCCAGCGTAAGGAAGACACTATCGTGCCCATGCTTCGCGTGGGCATGCCGTTCCGGACGCTCCGCGTCCTGTCCTGAGAGCGGTGGCGCGGCGCAGATTTGTGACGCAGAGCGTCACGCACGGCATTCCCACGCTGGAGCGTGAGGAACGATAGGTGTCTGGACTGGAGCGCAAGGAACGAGAAGTGACTGCAGCAACACCATCGTGCCCATGCTCCGCGTGGGCATGCCGTTCCGGACGCTCCGCGTCCTGTCCTGAGAACGGTGGCGCGGCGCAGATTTGTGACGCAGAGCGTCACGCACGGCATTCCCACGCTGGAGCGTGAGGAACGATAGGTCTCTGGACTGGAGCGCAAGGAACGAGAAGTGACTGCAGCAACACTATCGTGCCCATGCTCCGCGTGGGCATGCCGTTCCGGACGCTCCGCGTCCTGTCCTGAGAACGGTGGCGCGGCGCAGATTTGTGACGCAGAGCGTCACGCACGGCATTCCCACGCCGGAGCGTGAGGAACAATGGGTGTCTGGACTAGAGCGGGAGGAACGAGAAGTGACTGCAGGCACACTATCGTGCCCATGCTCCGCGTGGGCATGCCGTTCCGGACGCTCCGCGTCCTATCCTGAGAACGGTGGCCCGGCGCAGATCTTTGACGCGGAGCGTCACATGGCATTCCCACGCGGAGCGCGAGGAACGATAGGTGTCCGGGCCGCGTCCGGTCTTTCCTAATACCAGCGCGCTTCGCCTGGCGGGCGTTTCTTGAAGCGCTTCATGGTCCACATGTATTGGCTCGGGTACGCCCGCACGTATTTCTCGACCACTTTGCTCATCGCCGCTGCCGAGGTTTCGGTGTCGGTGCTGTACATCGCTTCGGGAGCCGCTTCGAGTACCACTTTGTAACCTGAGCCATCCGGCAGGCGCATGGCGTGCAGGAATACGCCGACTGCCTTGCCGCCTGCCAGCATGTTCGGCACGAACTTGCTGGTCAGCGCCTGGGTGCCGCAGAAGGGCACGAAGATGCCCGCTGATTCAGCCGGCTCCGGATCGGCCGGAATGCCCACCGAGCCGCCTTTGCGCACTTCCTTGATGACACTGAGAATGCCTTCCTTGGTCGACGCCGCAACGCGGTTGCCCAACTGCACACGCTGCTTGCGCAGCAGGTCGTCCACGGCTTTCAGCTTGGGTGGACGATAGAAAATGATCGGTTTGCACTGGCTGCAGTAGAAGTGATTGAGCACTTCCCAGTTGCCCAGGTGACTGGTAATGCCAACCACGCCCTTGCCGGACGCCAGCGCGTCCTTGAGCACATCGAGCCCTTCGACCTCACGCACCAGGTCGATCGATTTCTGTGCCGGCCAGATCCACGCGCAGGCGCTTTCGGTCAAGGTCTTGCCGATGTCCATCAGGCTGCGGCCGACGAGCTTTTCCAGTTCCGCCTCGCTCAACTCGGGGAAGCACTTGGACAGATTGATCCGCGCCACTTCCCGCGAACGGTTGGGCAGCTTCCACATCAGCCAGCCAATGGCAGTGCCTGCCCACTGCACCGCGCGCCACGGCAACAGCGCAAACAATCGCAACGCCCCGACCATTACGGCGCCTTTGAACTTATCCACAGATGACTCCCAGATTCTCGAGGCGGGTAGTGTAACCGTCAGCGGCTCAGGATCGCATACCGATCGCAATCGACAGTGTGGTCCATGACCATGCCGCTGGCCTGCATGTAGGCGTAACAGATGGTCGGGCCGACAAAGGTGAAACCGGCCTTTTTCAGTGCTTTGCTCATCGCTTCGGCCTCGGCGGTAATCGCCGGGACTTCGCTGCGATCCTTGAAGTGATTGATCTTCGGTGTACCGCCGACAAACGACCAGAGCAGAGCGACCGGGTCTTCCAGCGCCAGCCAGGCCCGCGCGTTGGTACGCACGGCCTTGAGCTTGAGGCGGTTGCGGATGATGCTCGGATCAAGCATCAGCGCCTCTATTTCGGCATCGCTCAGTTGCGCCAGGCGCTCGACGTCAAAGCCGTGCAGCACTTCGCGATAACGCGCCCGACGCTTGAGAATCGTGATCCACGACAGCCCGGCCTGGAACCCTTCGAGCAAAAGCAACTCGAAGAGCTTCTGCGCATCGCGCAGCGGCACTCCCCACTCCTGATCGTGATAAGCGATGTACAGGGGGTCTTCGTTGCACCAAAAGCAGCGTGTCATAGGGCTCCCAACGAGTGGACGTGCGGCCGAATCGGGTATACTCCCGCTCTTTGAATCGCAGCCCAGCACAGGTGAAATTTGTGAGCCAGCCTACGCCAGCCGTGCGTACCTTCCAAGACTTGATCCTCGCCCTCCAGCAATACTGGGCAGAACAAGGTTGCGTGGTACTTCAGCCCTACGATATGGAAGTAGGCGCCGGCACGTTCCACACTGCCACGTTTCTGCGCGCCGTAGGCCCGGAAACCTGGAACGCCGCTTACGTACAGCCAAGCCGTCGCCCGACTGACGGCCGCTACGGCGAAAACCCGAACCGCCTGCAGCACTATTACCAGTTTCAGGTGATTCTCAAGCCGAACCCGGACAACTTCCAGGAACTGTACCTGGGCTCGCTCAAGCACATCGGTCTCGATCCGCTGGTGCACGACGTGCGTTTCGTCGAAGACAACTGGGAATCGCCGACGCTGGGCGCCTGGGGTCTGGGCTGGGAGATCTGGCTCAACGGCATGGAAGTCTCGCAGTTCACCTACTTCCAGCAGGTCGGCGGCCTGGAGTGCTACCCGGTCACCGGCGAAATCACTTATGGCCTCGAGCGTCTGGCGATGTACCAGCAGGGCGTGGACTCGGTCTACGATCTGGTCTGGGCTGACGGCCCGTTCGGCAAAGTGACCTACGGCGACGTGTTCCACCAGAACGAGGTGGAGCAGTCGACCTACAACTTCGAACACGCCAACGTCGACAAGCTGTTCGAACTGTTCGACTTCTACGAAAGCGAAGCCGCACGCCTGATCGAGCTGGAGCTGCCATTGCCCGGCTACGAAATGGTCCTCAAGGCCTCGCACACCTTCAACCTGCTGGATGCCCGTCGCGCGATTTCCGTGACGGCGCGTCAGCAATACATCCTGCGCGTACGCACGCTGGCCCGTTCGGTGGCTCAGGCCTACCTGCAGGCCCGGGCCCGCCTCGGCTTCCCGATGGCGCCGCCCGATCTACGCGATGAAGTGTTGGCCAAGCTGGAGGCAGCGCAATGAGTGCTCAAGATTTTCTGGTCGAACTGGGCACCGAAGAACTGCCACCCAAGACCCTCGTCTCGCTGGCCGATGCGTTTCTCGCCGGTATTGAAAAAGGCCTCGCAGGCGCAGGTCTGACCTACAGCGCCAAACAGGTATACGCCGCACCGCGTCGTCTGGCAGTGCTGATTACCGCACTGGCCACGCAGCAACCGGATCGCAGCGTCAACCTCGACGGCCCACCGCGCCAGGCAGCGTTCGATGCCGACGGTAACCCGACTCAGGCCGCCCTGGGCTTCGCCAAGAAGTGCGGCGTCGACCTGAGCGAAATCGATCAGAGCGGCCCGAAACTGCGTTACAGCCAGACCATCCTCGGCAAGCCGACGACGTCCCTGTTGCCGACCATCGTCGAAGACTCGCTGAACGACCTGCCGATTGCCAAGCGCATGCGTTGGGGCGCTCGCAAGGAAGAGTTCGTGCGGCCGACCCAGTGGCTGGTGATGCTGTTCGGTGATCAGGTGGTGGACTGCACGATCCTCGCCCAGAGCGCGGGTCGCCATTCGCGCGGTCATCGCTTCCATCATCCTCAAGACGTACGCATTTCTTCGCCTGCCGCTTACCTCAGCGACCTGCGCGCCGCTCATGTACTGGCCGACTTCAACGAACGTCGTCAGATCATCAGCAAGCGCGTCGACGAGCTGGCCACCCAACAGGAAGGCACCGCCATCGTGCCGCCAAGCCTGCTGGACGAAGTGGCCGGTCTGGTCGAGTGGCCGGTTCCGCTGGTGTGCTCGTTCGAAGAGCGCTTCCTGGAAGTCCCTCAGGAAGCTTTGATTACCACCATGCAGGACAACCAGAAATACTTCTGCCTGCTGGATGTCGACGGCAAGCTGCTGCCGCGCTTCATCACCGTGGCCAACATCGAGAGCAAGGACCCGGCGCAGATCATCGCCGGTAACGAGAAGGTGGTTCGTCCACGCCTGACCGACGCCGAGTTCTTCTTCAAGCAGGACAAGAAACAGAAGCTGGAAACTTTCAACGATCGCCTGAAGAACGTCGTGTTCCAGGCTCAGTTGGGCAGCGTGTTCGACAAGGCCGAGCGCGTGTCGAAACTGGCCGCTTACATCGCACCTCGCATCGGAGGAGACGCCAAGCGTTCTGCACGTGCCGGCCTGCTGTCCAAGTGCGACCTGTCGAGCGAGATGGTCGGCGAGTTTCCGGAAATGCAGGGCATTGCCGGTTATTACTATGCCAAGGCCGACGGCGAGCCTGACGATGTCGCACTGGCGCTCAACGAGCAGTACATGCCACGTGGCGCGGGTGCCGAACTGCCGACCACGCTGACCGGTGCTGCGGTGGCCATCGCTGACAAGCTCGACACGCTGGTCGGGATCTTCGGCATCGGCATGCTGCCCACCGGCAGCAAGGACCCCTATGCACTGCGTCGTGCAGCACTGGGCATCCTGCGCATCCTGATCGAGAAAAAGCTCGACCTGAACCTGATCGAAACGGTGAAATTCGCTGTCACGCAGTTCGGCGCGAAGATCAAGCCAGCCGGTCTGGCGGAACAGGTCCTCGACTTCATCTTTGATCGTTTGCGTGCGCGCTATGAAGACGAAGGCGTCGACGTGGCGGTGTACCTGTCGGTACGTGCTCTGCAACCGGCTTCGGCGCTGGATTTCGATCAGCGCGTCCAGGCGGTACAGGCCTTCCGCAAACTGCCACAGGCCGCTGCACTGGCCGCAGTGAACAAGCGTGTCTCGAACCTGCTGAGCAAGGCCGAGGGCAGCATTGCCCAGACCGTCGAGCCCAAGTATTTCGACAACGCCAACGAGTTCTCGCTGTACTCGGCCATCCAGCAGGCCGATCACGCGATCCAGCCGATGGCTGCCGAGCGTCAGTACAGCGAATCGCTGGCGCGTCTGGCAATGTTGCGTGAGCCGGTCGATGCGTTCTTCGAGGCAGTGATGGTTAACGCGGAAGACGCCAATGTGCGTGCCAACCGTTATGCCCTGTTGTCGCGTTTGCGCGGTCTGTTCCTCGGCGTCGCCGATATCTCGCTGCTGGGCTGACAAGGAATCGCTGTGAAACTGCTGATACTCGATCGGGATGGCGTGATCAATCATGACTCCGACGCTTACATAAAGTCGGTGGCGGAGTGGCTGCCCATTCCTGGCTCGATCGAAGCTATCGCAGCGCTGAGCAAGGCCGGCTGGACGGTGGCCGTCGCCACCAACCAGTCGGGCATTGCCCGAGGTTATTATGATCTGGCCACTCTGGACGCCATGCACGTGCGCTTGCGCAAGCTGGTGGCGGAGCAGGGCGGCGAGGTCGGTTTGATCGTCTATTGCCCGCATGGGCCAGACGATGGCTGTAACTGCCGCAAGCCCAGACCCGGCATGCTGCAGGCCATCGCCCGTCATTACGCAGCAGACCTCAAAGGTCTCTGGTTCGTGGGCGACAGCAAAGGTGACCTGCAAGCCGCATTGGCCGTCGATTCCCAGCCGGTGCTGGTAATGACCGGCAAAGGCCGCAAGACGATGGAAGGCGGAGTACCGGCAGGCACATTGATTTTTGACGATCTGGCGGCAGTTGCCGCAGAACTTATCCACAACAGCGCTCACTGAACAGTCGGCTCTTCAGGTTCAGAACGCTCAAGGAGCGGGCACCTGCCCGTACGGTAAACGTAACTATGTCGATCATGCAGGCAATCAGGACCTTCTTCTTTTACCTGTTGCTGGGCACCAGCTCGCTGTTGTGGTGCACGTTGAGTTTTTTCATTGCGCCTTTTCTGCCGTTCAAAGCCCGCTATCGCTTCATCAACGTCTACTGGTGCCGCTGCGCCATCTGGCTGACCAAGGTGTTTCTGAACATCAAGGTTGAAGTGACTGGCGCCGAGAACGTACCGAAAACCCCCTGCGTGATCATCTCCAACCATCAGAGCACCTGGGAGACCTTCTTTCTGTCGGCGTATTTCGAGCCCATGAGTCAGGTCCTAAAACGTGAACTGCTGTACGTGCCATTCTTTGGCTGGGCAATGGCAATGCTGCGCCCGATCGCCATCGACCGCGAAAACCCGAAAGCCGCACTCAGGGAGATTGCCAAGAAGGGCGATGAGCTGCTCAAGGATGGCGTCTGGGTATTGATCTTCCCGGAGGGCACACGCGTGCCTTACGGCCAGGTCGGCAAATTCTCTCGCGGTGGTACTGCACTGGCAGTGAACGCTGATCTGCCTGTGCTGCCTGTCGCGCACAACGCAGGCAAGTACTGGCCTCGCGACGGCTGGGCGAAAAAACCAGGCACCATTCAAGTGGTGATTGGCGAGCCGATGTATGCAGAAGGCACAGGCCCACGCGCCATTGCTGCGTTGAATGACCGTGTGCAGACCTGGAATGAAGACACACAACGCGCGATGGGTTCGCCTGTCGAGCCTGCAGCAACCCCCGAAAAAGTCCCGGCGTGATTTTGTGGATAACCTGTGTACGGTTTTTCCGAAATCGCTGAAAAAGACTGCTTAACCTGTTAATTCATATACATATTTTTTCAGGCTATAAAAACCGGAAAAACGTGCATAAGTTTTAGTGATGTATCAAAAACCGACCTGCAAAGGGTCGGTTTTTTATTGGGTGGGCTAACAACCCCAGGCGAAGCCGATTTCAGATAGGCCAACGTACCGCTCCAATATTTCTGAAAGGGCAGCAGGGGCACATGTCCCGTTCGATCTGGCTGCAACGTTCCCTAAAATCCTCGCGCTTGGACCACTCTTACTGCTGCCATAACGCCTACCTTCAGGTAATCTTGCATTTTTGTAATGGAGTACGGCGATGAGCAATTTACCTTTTACAGCCAAAGGGTCTAACGGCGAGATTACATTCACCGGATCTGAGGTTCTAATTCGCCGCACAGGATTGTTGGGTGGACTGCGACAATTCTCAGGCATGGGCAAAGGTAACAAAGATATTCCAATATCAGCTATTTCAGCTATTCGCCTGGAGCCCGCCTCACTGCTTAATAAAGCTTTCTTCCAAGTAATCCACGCTGGTGATTTGGCTTTTCGCGGCGGTTCAACGAATATTGCAAACGATGACAATTCCGTTTTCTTCGGCAAGGGCAGCAACGCGGATTTTGAGCAGATCAAGAAAATGATTCTGGAGGCAGTAGCAGCTTCGCACCAGCCAGCCAAGACCTCG
This sequence comes from Pseudomonas sp. PvP027, assembly GCF_017833005.1. NCBI lineage: Bacteria > Pseudomonadati > Pseudomonadota > Gammaproteobacteria > Pseudomonadales > Pseudomonadaceae > Pseudomonas > Pseudomonas sp. PvP027. Next base: position 3,310,307 of record NZ_JAFIBK010000001.1, read on the forward strand.
TCGGCTTCTACAGAGGACATCCCTGCAATGTTGAAAAAACTCTCAGACTTAAAGGACCAAGGCGTCCTGACCGAAGATGAGTTTCTGATAAAGAAAGCAGATCTGCTTTCACGGATGTAGACCGTAATGATGATAGGGTAGTGGACACCTGATTCCGGACACAACGTTAAATTTCTTCTCAGACTGAGCGGTTGCCTGGTCCGTTATTGAAAGGGGTCGCCTGATCAATTGATGTGTCAACTAGTCACTGATGTTCCAAAACTGTGGTGTTCCACGTGGAACACCATTCGTAAGTTTTCTCCGCTCCAATGCGCGCACAGTTATTTCGGTGACCACGCCGATGTAAGCACGGCAGTCACTGTGGATCGCTCCTCGTTTCAATCAAAAATCTGCCACCTTACCCCAGGCTGAACCGTGGAAACGGTCTGGATGATAAGGTTTAGGGTCGACGATAGGGGCGACACTACTGACAATGTCAGCGATCAGATGACCTGCTCCTGGTCCAATACCGAAAACATGGCCTCGCAGTTGCCGTTTCGAACATCCTAATGAGGCGCTTCTTTACGCAAGGTGAGTTTCTAGACACGCATCTCGGCTGAGCTTCACGACCGCTTTACCTTCAAAGAACAGCAGGAATGCGTCTCAGGCTTCTCAATGGGCGAAGACGCCTGGGATCTTGAATGCCGCGACTGACTGTGGATCCTATTTAATCTGGCGCCGCTTCACGGTATACATTGTCACCAACTGCCTACGCCTCGCCGAAAAGGATCCCACGTGGAGCAGATGAAGGTTGAAGATAATGTCGTCTCACCCTCCCAGTTCATGCGTCAGATCCGATGTGAACGGTATCGTGGCCACCGACCGTGGATACACCAAGATCTTTTTTGTGACATCGAGAGCTGCGCGTGCGAAAGATCGTGCCCGCGTAGAAGATGAGCTGAGCCGTTTATACGGTGTCCAGGTAACCATTCATGACCGAGCGTGGATCATCAATGAGGTTATCGATAAAGACCGCCTGGACCTCGCGGTCAACTATTTGAAAATCGGTGACGAAACGGACGATCTAGCTCCAGGCCCATCAGACTATTCCCGTAAGCAGCAGCTTGCAGATATTGAGCGATAGCTTGAGGATCCTTCTGCATTAGTTGGGATGAAAATGCAGCGCGCGTCGGAGGCACTTTTGGCAGCAACTCTGGCGCGAGTGCTGGAGTTGCCGCGAACGGATGTGGATGGCAGATTTCTTCGTGCTGTCCGGCTGGCGGACGACGGGGGGACGTACCGACAGCAGCTCACCGCATGTTACGAATCTCTCTGGACTGCGTTCTGGTGGTTTGATGACCTCAAGGCGATTCTCGATGGGTATGAGGGGTTCGAGACTCGGGTCATCGATGATGAGAGTGCGATAAACCTCGAGATGCTCTGCAACCTCTTGCAGCTCCTGTTCGATATGGTCATCCACCGTCATCGCACGCCGGAAGAGGTAAGACTTGAACCTCGGATAGCCCGACTGTCCTCTCGTCTTGCCGAAATGGCGAGCGATAGCAGCCGCCCGAACAACGCCCTTGAGGCAAGGACCTCTCTGCTCACGATCCAGCTCAACGAAGCTTTTATCTTTGGAGAGCCAGAACAGGTTTCATCGCTGTGGCCACAGTCCACCATTAAATTGGTGCGGTCGAATCCAGTTGTACCGGTGCATCAAAAAATGGCTGATATCCCGCTGAGCTTGTTGGACCGTCGTGTAGCCCATGGTCGGTATCCACTCGGTTTTCAGGCTCCTGAACACCCGCTCCATCGGCGCATTATCCCAACAATTTCCTCGCCGGCTCATGCTCTGACGCATGCGATATCGCCAAAGGCGCTGGCGAAAACTCCGGCATCCATATTGCAAGCCTTGGTCGGAGTGGAGTAGGGCGTTGCGAAAGGGGAAAACCTAGGCAAAAAAAAGCCCGCGAAGCGGGCTTGATGATGATCGGCGGAGACCAGAACTGGACCCGGCCGGTCAACTATTTGTGAAACCGTGCAGCTATTCTGTGAACCTACAATGAATCAGAAGTCCAGGTTAGACACTGCCAACGCATTGCTCTCGATGAAGTCACGACGTGGCTCGACCGCATCACCCATGAGGGTGTTGAAGATCTGGTCAGCGCCGATGGCGTCTTCGATGGTGACCTTCAGCATACGACGCACACTCGGGTCCATGGTGGTTTCCCACAGCTGGTCCGGGTTCATTTCACCCAGACCTTTGTAGCGCTGGATGGTGTGGCGTTTGGTGCTTTCGGCCATCAGCCAGGCGAGGGCTTCCTTGAACTCGTTGACGGGCTTTTTGCGCTCGCCACGTTGCACGTAGGCACCTTCTTCCAGAAGCGTGCTGATCTGCGCGCCTAGAGCGGTAACGGTCTTGTAGTCGTTGCTGCCGAAGAAGTCGCGGTTGAAGGTGACGTAGTTCGACAGGCCGTGGGAGATCAGTTCGACCTCTGGCAGCCAGACGTTGCGTTCACGGTCTTCACGCAGACTGGCCTTGTAGACCAGACCCGACTTCTCGCCGGTGCGCAGACGCGCGTCGAACAGTGCCAGCCAGGCTTGCATGCCCTCGTGATCAGACAGCTGCTCAAGCGTGATCGGCGGCAGATAGACGAAGTGCTCGGTCAACTCCTGTGGGTACAGACGCGACAGGCGCTTGAGCGTCTTCATGACCATGCGGAAGTCATTGACCAGCTTCTCCAGCGCGGTACCGGAGATACCCGGTGCCGATTCGCTGAGGTGCAGGCTGGCGTCCTCAAGAGCCGATTGGGTCATGTATTCTTCCATGGCCTCGTCGTCCTTGATGTACTGCTCCTGCTTGCCTTTCTTGACCTTGTACAGCGGCGGCTGAGCGATGTAGATGTAGCCACGCTCGATCAGCTCGGGCAACTGACGGAAGAAGAAGGTCAGCAGCAGGGTACGGATGTGTGAGCCGTCGACGTCAGCATCGGTCATGATGATGATGTTGTGATAACGCAACTTGTCGATGTTGTACTCTTCACGGCCGATACCGCAGCCCAACGCAGTGATCAAGGTGCCCACTTCCTGCGAAGAGATCATCTTGTCGAAACGCGCTTTTTCAACGTTCAGGATCTTGCCCTTGAGCGGCAGGATGGCCTGGGTTCTACGGTTACGCCCCTGCTTGGCTGATCCGCCAGCAGAGTCCCCTTCCACCAGGTACAGTTCGGAGAGGGCAGGGTCCTTCTCCTGGCAGTCCGCCAGTTTGCCCGGCAGGCCAGCGATATCCAGCGCGCCTTTACGACGTGTCATCTCACGCGCCTTGCGCGCAGCTTCACGGGCACGGGCAGCGTCGATCATCTTGCCGACAACCGCTTTGGCTTCGTTCGGGTTTTCCAACAAGAAGTCGGAGAAGTACTTGCCCATTTCCTGTTCGACAGCCGTTTTGACTTCGGACGAAACCAGCTTGTCCTTGGTCTGCGAGCTGAACTTCGGATCAGGCACCTTGACCGAAATGATCGCAGTCAGACCTTCACGTGCATCATCGCCGGTGGTCGCGACCTTGTGCTTCTTGGCCAGACCTTCCTGCTCGATGTAGTTGTTCAGGTTACGCGTGAGCGCAGAACGGAAACCCACCAGGTGAGTACCGCCATCCCGCTGCGGGATGTTGTTGGTGAAGCACAGCAGGTTCTCGTTGAAGCTGTCGTTCCACTGCAGAGCAATTTCGACACCGATACCGTCATCACGCTGAATGTTGAAGTGGAACACTTCGTTGACCGGCGTCTTGTTGGTGTTCAGGTATTCAACGAATGCACGCAGACCGCCTTCGTATTTGAACAACTCTTCCTTACCACTGCGCTCGTCCTTGAGGACAATGCCGACACCGGAGTTCAGGAAGGACAGTTCACGAATCCGCTTGGCCAGGATGTCCCAGCTGAAATGGATGTTCTTGAACGTTTCAGCGGAAGGCTTGAAGTGGATCTGAGTGCCTGTGCTGTCACTTTCACCGACAATCTTCATCGGTTCCTGTGGAACACCATGGACGTAGGTCTGTTCCCAGATCTTGCCGCTACGACGAACCGTCAGCAGCAAAAGCTCTGAAAGGGCGTTAACCACGGAAACACCTACACCGTGCAAACCGCCGGATACTTTGTAGGAGTTGTCATCGAACTTACCGCCAGCGTGCAGCACAGTCATGATGACCTCGGCTGCCGATACGCCTTCTTCTTTATGCACGTCTACCGGAATACCGCGGCCGTTGTCGCGCACGGTGATAGATTCGTCTGGATGGATGATGATGCTGATGTCGTCGCAATGGCCTGCCAATGCTTCGTCGATCGAGTTATCAACCACCTCGAACACCATGTGGTGCAGACCGCTGCCATCGTCTGTATCACCGATGTACATTCCGGGACGCTTGCGTACGGCATCAAGTCCTTTCAGCACCTTAATGCTGGACGAGTCGTACGTTTGGTTTTCGCTCATGCAATCACTCCCGATGGTCGTGGGTCTGGGTGATACGGCCTTGTTCCACGTGGAACAAAGCAACTGGCGTTTCCGTCTGCCAGCCTTCCCTCAAAAATTCTTGATCTACACAGGTGATAAACACCTGGCAGCGTAATTCTTCCAGCAAGCGGCAAAGCGCGCGTCGATGGTTGTCATCCAGTTCGGAGGGCAAATCATCTACCAGGTAAATACACTGGCCTCGACGGACCTGGCTGACCAGATGCCCCTGAGCAATACGCAATGCACAGACCACAAGCTTTTGCTGACCTCGAGACAGAATATCTGCCGCATTGTGCGCGCCTAATCTAAGGCGCAGATCAGCTCGTTGTGGTCCGGCCTGGGTGTGGCCCATTTGCTGATCGCGGTGGAGGGAAGAGGCAAGCACTGTACTTAGCTCTTTTTCCTTGTCCCACCCTCGGTAGTAGCTCAGGGTCAAACCTTCAAGCTCAACAAGTTCGCTCAAAGTCTGTTCAAAGACTGGCTTCAATGCCTTGATATAAGCCCGGCGAAACTCGTCGATCTCATCACTTGCCAGGCACAGCTCACGGTCCCATGCCGCCTGTGAAGCGGCGTCAAGTGTACCATGCCGAAGCCACGAGTTTCGCTGCTTGAGGGCCTTCTGCAGGCGCTGCCACGTCGCCATAAAGCGAGGTTCCACGTGGAACACTCCCCAATCCAGAAATTGCCTGCGTATCTTCGGCGCGCCTTCGAGCAATCTGAAGCTGTCAGGGTTAATGAGCTGCAGCGGCAAAATTTCTGCAAGCTGTGCGGCGCTTCTGGCGTTCTGCCCATCGATACGAATCTGGAACTCACCTTGGCGGTCGCGTGAAACACCCAGATTGCTGTGTCCACCTTGCGCAAGATCGACCTGACCGAAGACGGTACATGACGGCTGCTCGTACTGAATGACTGGCAGCAGGCGACTGCTGCGAAACGAACGGGCGATGCCCAGCAGATGGATAGCTTCCAGCACGCTGGTTTTGCCACTGCCGTTTGCGCCGTAGAGGATATTGATACGCGGGGAGGGGGAGAGGGTCACCGGGTGAAGATTGCGCACCCCGGTGACCGAGACGCGACTAAGAGACATCTAGGTTGCGCTGGACATGAAGTTACAGACGCATCGGCATAACAACGTAGGCGGAGTCGTCGTTATCGGACTCTTGCACCAGGGCGCTGCTGTTGGAGTCGGACAGAATCAGGCGAACCTGCTCGGTCGTCATGACGCCAAGCACGTCGAGCAGGTAGCTCACGTTGAAACCGATCTCCAGCGAGTCACCGTTGTACTCGACGCTGATTTCTTCTTCAGCCTCTTCCTGCTCAGGGTTGTTGGCCTGAATCTTCAATTGACCGCTGGCCAGTTGCAGACGGATGCCGCGGTACTTCTCGTTGGAAAGAATCGCCGTACGGCTGAACGCCTCACGCAGTGCCTGACGATCACCGAGCACCAGCTTGTCACCACCTTTAGGCAGCACACGCTCGTAGTCAGGGAACTTGCCATCGACCAGTTTGGAGGTGAAGGTGAACTCACCAGTGGTCGCACGGATGTGGTGCTGCCCCAGAACAATGCTGACAGTACCGTCCTGCTCGGTCAGCAGGCGTGCCATTTCAAGAATACCTTTGCGTGGAACGATCACCTGATGGCGATCGGCATGTTCGATATCGGCAGACATCGAGCACATGGCCAGGCGGTGACCGTCGGTAGCCACCGCACGCAAGATACCGGCACTCACTTCCAGCAGCATGCCGTTGAGGTAGTAGCGAACATCCTGCTGAGCCATCGCAAAGCTGGTGCGCTCGATCAAGCGGCGCAGTTTGCTCTGCACCAGAGTGAACGTCAGCGAGCCCGGGCCTTCTTCGACGGTCGGGAAGTCATTGGCAGGCAGGGTAGACAGGGTGAACCGGCTACGACCGGCCTTGACGATCAGTTTCGAGTCGTCAAGCTTGATGTCGATCAGCGCGTCGTTGGACAGGCTCTTGCAAATGTCCATGAGCTTGCGCGCAGGAACCGTGATTTCTCCAGGTTCGGCGGGCTCTTCCAGCTGGACGCGGCCAACCAGTTCGACTTCCAGATCCGTACCGGTCAGCGACAGTTGCTGACCTTCGACGACCAGGAGCACATTGGAAAGAACCGGCAAGGTCTGGCGGCGTTCGACGACGCCGGCGACCAATTGCAGGGGTTTCAACAGGGCTTCGCGTTGAATGGTGAAATGCATGGTCTAGTCCCTTGCCTTGATGAGCTGCATTGGCGTTATCACGTAGTCAGAGTGCGCAGCAGGTTCTTGTAGTCCTCGCGGATATCCGCATCGGATTCCTTGAGCTCGTTGATCTTTCGGCACGCGTGCAAGACAGTCGTGTGGTCACGACCACCAAACACGTCACCGATTTCCGGAAGACTGTGGTTGGTGAGTTCCTTGGAGAGCGCCATCGCGACCTGCCGAGGCCGGGCGACAGAGCGGGAACGACGCTTGGACAGCAGATCGGAGATCTTGATCTTGTAGTACTCGGCGACAGTGCGCTGAATGTTATCCACACTCACCAGCTTGTCCTGCAACGCCAGCAAGTCCTTCAGCGACTCGCGAATCAGCTCGATGGTGATGTCACGGCCCATGAAGTGCGAGTGAGCGATGACGCGCTTAAGCGCGCCTTCGAGCTCACGAACGTTGGAGCGAATTCGCTGGGCAATAAAGAACGCTGCGTCATGAGGCAAATCGACCTTGGCCTGATCTGCCTTTTTCATGAGGATCGCCACGCGGGTTTCCAGCTCCGGAGGCTCGACGGCAACCGTCAGGCCCCAGCCGAAACGCGACTTGAGTCGTTCTTCAAGGCCTTCGATTTCCTTGGGATAGCGATCGCTGGTCAGAATGACCTGCTGTCCGCCTTCCAGCAGCGCGTTGAACGTGTGGAAAAATTCTTCCTGCGAGCGTTCCTTACGAGCAAAAAACTGGATGTCATCGATCAGCAGCGCATCGACAGAGCGGTAAAAGCGCTTGAACTCGTTGATTGCGTTGAGCTGCAAGGCCTTGACCATATCGGCAACGAAGCGCTCCGAATGCAGGTACACGACCTTGGCGTTCGGATTCTTCTTCAGCAGGTGGTTACCCACAGCATGCATCAAGTGCGTTTTACCAAGACCGACACCGCCATAAAGGAAGAGCGGGTTATAGCCATGCTTGGGATTGTCGGCAACCTGCCAGGCCGCAGCGCGTGCCAGCTGGTTGGACTTACCCTCGACGAAATTCTCGAAAGTGAACGTACGGTTCAGGTAACTGGTGTGCTTGAGCGCGCCTTCTACCTGCACGGTGCGCTGTTCTGCGCGAGCAGGCGCCTGTTGCGAACTGGCACCCGCCATTGGATCGAAGCTGTCACGTGACGGCTCATCGTGAGCTGCAACATTCTGAACCGGTGCCGGCGTCGCTACGGCAGCGGCTGGTGCGGCCGTGGCAGGAGCGGGCGCCGAGACACTGCTGACCGAATTGGCAGACAGCGCCTGGGAGGCTGCAGCAGCCAATGGTGCATTCGGAGCGGCACGAGGTGCGGAGCTGCGCTTGCTTCCTATTAATAAGGAAAGAGCAGGGGCCATGCCCTGACCATGCTCGCCCAGAAGCTCGAGCAAACGACCGAGGTATTTTTCGTTGACCCAATCGAGAACAAAACGATTCGGTGCGTAAACACGCAACTCGTCGCCTTCGGCTTCGACCTGTAGCGGACGGATCCAAGTGTTGAATTGCTGGGCAGGCAGCTCATCGCGCAAAAGCTCCACGCACTGCTGCCAAAGTTCCACTGACACGGATATCCCCTGAGTTGAAAGCCGGTGAGGCAAAAACAGCCGACATTGTAACGACCCGGAGGCGACTTATCCACATGTAGGTTGCTCACAGACAGCTATAAATCAACGATTTATGCATGAACCACACGACAAACGGTCGACACGTAAGCTCTGTGGATAACCCATCTTCAGCCCATTGCATAAGTCAGGCTTGAACTCTGTGCATAACTCGCCTGTGGATAAAACAGCATTCCATGCACAGCTTTTCCGAGGGTCCGGCACAGGCAGGGCACTGCTTCTCGACAATGTTTCTTACCTCTGTACACACCGAATAATAAGGGCTGTGTAATGTTATCCACAGAAATCCGCTACGTAAGAGTTATAAGCTTTATAAAGAAGCTTTAAATACTCTCTTCTTTTTATTTCTATAACCGGAGCGGGTCAGCGTAGCGGTGAACGAGAGGAAGAGGGCATTCAGCTATAAAAAGACGCCTATGAAGAAAAGCTGGTTGGAAATTGACCTGCGGGCCTGCTTTCTCTAGAATCCCCGGTCTCTTAAAACGGGGGCCATTCCGGCCCGTAGTGGACGAACCAGGTAACACGCCATGAAACGTACTTTCCAACCCAGCACTATCAAGCGCGCCCGCACCCACGGTTTCCGTGCACGCATGGCCACCAAAAACGGCCGCGCAGTTCTTTCGCGTCGTCGTGCCAAAGGCCGTAAGCGTCTGGCAGTTTGATAAATCGGCACAGGAGGTGAGTCGAGACTTCAGTCGGGAAAAGCGTTTGCTTACTCCCCGGCATTTCAAGGCAGTCTTTGACTCCCCTACCGGCAAGGTTCCGGGGAAAAATCTCCTGCTCCTTGCGCGCAACAACGACCTCGATCATCCCCGTCTGGGGCTTGTGATAGGTAAAAAGAGCGTGAAGCTCTCCGTCGAGCGCAATCGTTTGAAACGCCTGATGCGCGAATCATTTCGCCAACACCAAGACAGTTTGGTCGGTTGGGATATCGTTATCGTCGCGCGTAAAGGTTTGGGTGACGTAGAAAACCCTGAACTGATTCAGCATTTCGGCAAGCTCTGGAAACGTCTGGCGCGTAGCCGACCCATTCCGGAAGAAAAATCCGAACCTGCAGGGGTAGACAGTCCAGATGCGTAAACTGGCACTCGTTCCGATCCAGTTCTATCGCTATGCCATTAGCCCGCTGATGGCCAGTCACTGTCGTTTCTACCCCAGTTGCTCCTGCTACGCGTATGAAGCCATCGAGAATCATGGCCTTTTGCGCGGTGGCTGGCTGTCAATTCGTCGTCTTGGTCGCTGTCACCCATGGAATCCCGGTGGTTATGACCCGGTTCCAGCTGTCCCCACCTCCCGTTCTTCTTCGATGGCCGAGTAATCATGGATATTAAACGCACGATCCTGATCGTCGCCCTGGCAATCGTGACCTACGTCGGGGTTCTGAAATGGAACCAAGACTATGGCCAGGCTGCCATGCCGACCCAGAATGTTGCAGCCAGCACCACCGCACCGGGTATTCCGGATACGGCCGCTGGTACTAATGGTTCTGCAAGTGCCGATGTTCCAAGCGCAAACGCTACGGCCAATACGGCTGCAGCCCCCCTTGAAACTCCGGCCGTAGCCAGCAAAGACCTTATCCACGTCAAGACCGATGTGCTCGATCTGGCGATCGATCCGGTGGGTGGCGACGTCGTTCAGCTTCGTTTGCCTCTGTACCCGCGTCGTCAGGATCGTCCTGACGTTCCGTTCCAGTTGTTCGACAACGGTGGCGAGCGTACTTTTCTGGCACAAAGCGGCCTGACCGGGACCAATGGTCCTGATGCACGCGCTGCCGGTCGTCCGGTTTACACCTCCACACAAAAGACTTATCAACTGGCTGACGGCCAGGACACGATGGTCGTGGATCTGAAATTCTCGGAAAACGGCGTCAATTACATCAAGCGCTTCACTTTCAAGCGCGGTCTGTACGATCTGGTCATGACTTACGTTGTGGATAACCAGAGCGCACAACCCTGGTCCGGTAATCTGTTCGCACAATTGAAGCGCGATGCCAGCTCCGATCCTTCTTCGACGACTGCTACCGGCACCGCCACCTACCTGGGCGCCGCCCTGTGGACTGCGGCCGAGCCGTACAAGAAGGTGTCGATGAAAGATATCGACAAGGGTCAGGTCAAGGAAACTGTGCAGGGCGGTTGGGTTGCATGGTTGCAGCACTACTTCGTGACTGCGTGGATTCCGGATCACAACGCGACCAACGCTGTTCAGACCCGCAAAGACAGCCAGGGCAACTACATCATCGGCTTCACCAGCCCGACTTTGTCGGTTGCACCCGGTGCGCAAGGTGAAACCAGCGCTACCCTGTATGCAGGTCCGAAAAGCCAGGCGGTACTCAAGGAGTTATCCCCAGGTCTGGAGCTGACCGTCGATTATGGTTTCCTGTGGTTCATTGCCCAGCCTATCTTCTGGCTGCTGCAACATATCCACGCCATCCTCGGCAACTGGGGCTGGTCGATCATTGTTCTGACCATGCTGATCAAAGGCCTGTTCTTCCCGCTCTCCGCAGCCAGCTACAAGTCGATGGCACGCATGCGCGCCGTGGCTCCGAAGCTTGCATTGCTGAAAGAGCAGCATGGCGATGATCGTCAGAAGATGTCCCAGGCAATGATGGAGCTGTACAAGAAAGAGAAGATCAACCCGCTGGGTGGATGCTTGCCGATTCTTGTACAGATGCCGGTTTTCCTTTCGCTGTACTGGGTACTCCTGGAAAGCGTGGAAATGCGTCAGGCACCTTGGATCCTGTGGATAACCGACCTGTCGATCAAGGACCCGTTCTTTATCCTGCCGATCATCATGGGCGCGACCATGTTCATTCAGCAGCGTCTGAACCCGACCCCGCCGGACCCGATGCAGGCCAAGGTCATGAAAATGATGCCGATCATTTTCACGTTCTTCTTCCTGTGGTTCCCTGCCGGTCTGGTTCTGTACTGGGTTGTGAACAACACCCTGTCGATCGCTCAGCAGGCTTACATCACTCGCAAGATCGAAGCGGCTACCAAGAAAGCAGCCGCCTGATCTAACCTGTGAATAAGTTCTACAAGACGCCCCCTAGTGGGGCGTTTTGCTATCCGTCATTTGTCCGGGAGCCGGAGCATGAACGTTCCTCGTGAAACCATTGCTGCCATCGCCACAGCCCAAGGGCGTGGCGGTGTCGGTATCGTCCGGGTGTCAGGTCCTCTGGCGAGCAAGGCCGCCGAAGCCATTATCGGTCGCACCCTCAAGCCGCGATTTGCCCATTACGGACCTTTTGTCGACGATGCCGGACAAGTACTCGATGAAGGCATCGCGCTGTATTTCCCGGGGCCCAACTCGTTCACCGGCGAGGACGTACTGGAACTTCAAGGCCACGGCGGTCCCATCGTTCTGGACATGCTGCTGCAGCGCTGCCTGCAATTGGGCAGCCGACTGGCTCGTCCGGGCGAGTTCAGCGAACGTGCGTTCCTCAATGACAAGCTCGATCTCGCCCAGGCTGAAGCCATTGCCGACCTGATCGAGGCGAGTTCTGCACAGGCTGCGCGTAATGCTCTTCGATCGTTGCAGGGCGCTTTTTCCCGGCGTGTGGATAACCTGACCGAGAAATTGATCAGCCTGCGCATTTACGTAGAGGCGGCAATCGACTTTCCTGAAGAGGAAATCGACTTCCTTGCCGATGGCCATGTGCTGAGCATGCTCGATGACGTGCGTGCCGAGTTATCCACAGTGCTGCGTGAAGCCGGGCAGGGTGCCTTGTTACGCGACGGCATGACCGTTGTGATTGCCGGACGTCCCAATGCGGGCAAATCCAGTCTGCTGAACGCTCTGGCGGGCAGGGAGGCGGCAATTGTCACCGAGATCGCCGGCACAACCCGCGATGTATTGCGTGAACATATCCACATAGATGGAATGCCCTTGCACGTCGTGGACACAGCAGGGCTGCGGGATACTCAGGACCAGGTGGAAATGATCGGCGTGCAGCGCGCGCTCAAGGCCATCGGCGAAGCTGACCGGATTCTGTTGGTGGTGGATGCGACCGCACCGGAGGCAGCGGACCCGTTTGCACTTTGGCCCGAATTCCTCGAGCAGCGCCCGGACCCGTCGAAAGTCACGCTGATACGCAACAAGGCAGATCTGAGTGGAGACCGCGTCGATCTGCAAACCAGCGTGGATGGTCACGTCACCATCAGCCTGAGTGCCAGGTCTGGTGGCGAAGGGCTTGAACTGCTGCGCGAGCATCTCAAGGCCTGTATGGGCTACGAACAAACCTCTGAAAGCAGCTTCAGCGCGCGTCGACGCCATCTTGAGGCGCTGCGCCATGCCAGTGACTCGCTGGAACACGGCAGGGCTCAACTCACCCTGGCGGGCGCTGGAGAGCTGCTGGCCGAAGACCTGCGTCAGGCCCAGCAAGCGCTTGGCGAGATTACCGGCGCGTTCAGTTCCGACGACCTGCTTGGCAGAATCTTCTCCAGCTTCTGCATCGGTAAGTGACAATCCCATACTAAATACCCGGCATGACCCAGCCCTGGGTCATGCCTTCGAGCATCACCAGACGCCTGTTTTCAGCGGCAGCGTTGTCCACATACTCCGCCATTTCCTCTTTAGACCGCGCCTCGACACCTGAATCTGACGAGCAGACATGCCCGATGGTGGGATTTTCTGTGCCTTATCTTTGATGAAGAACCGTTTTTTGTGGATTAAGCCCTGTGAATAACTGCCCTTTAGCTCGGTGGGTAAGCAGGGTGCAAACCTGAAGATAAATCCTCCTGTGGAAAAGTGGCTATCTTATCAACAGGCTCAGGACGGTTATCCAACCCCCTCATCCCCACATGAACACAGACTTTTGAATCTCTGTACACATTGAAAATAAAGGCTTGTAGAGATCTATCCACAGAAAGATGGCTCAGTAAGAATAAACATAAAAACAAGGCTTTATAAACGTTCTTTCCTTTTTATTTTCTTTATCCGCGAGTTTTCCACAGCTGGTTAAATTTTGTCCAACGGGTTTCATTCAGGTGGGGTAAGTCCCTATACTTGTCAGCTATCCCAATTTCTCATCGACAACAGGCACGAGGTGCGTGGTGGATTTCCCTTCCCGTTTTGAAGTGATCGTCATCGGTGGCGGTCATGCCGGTACCGAGGCCGCACTGGCGTCGGCACGTATGGGTGTCAAAACCCTGTTGCTGACCCACAACGTGGAAACACTCGGCCAGATGAGTTGCAACCCGGCCATCGGTGGTATCGGTAAGAGTCATCTGGTCAAGGAAATCGACGCCTTGGGCGGTGCCATGGCCATGGCTACTGACAAGGGCGGTATCCAGTTCCGCGTACTGAACAGCCGCAAGGGGCCTGCAGTAAGGGCCACCCGTGCGCAGGCGGATCGCGTGCTGTACAAGGCAGCCATCCGCGAAACCCTGGAAAACCAGCCGAACCTGTGGATATTTCAGCAAGCCTGCGATGACCTGATCGTCGAACAGGATCAAGTGCGCGGCGTCGTGACCCAGATGGGTATGCGCATATTTGCCGATTCCGTGGTGTTGACCACAGGTACGTTCCTTGGCGGACTTATCCACATCGGTATGCAAAATTACTCGGGCGGTCGGGCAGGTGATCCTCCCTCGATCGCACTGGCGCAAAGACTGCGTGAACTGCCGCTGCGCGTAGGCCGCCTGAAAACCGGGACCCCGCCACGCATTGACGGGCGTTCTGTGGATTTCTCGGTGATGACCGAGCAACCAGGTGACACACCGATCCCGGTCATGTCGTTCCTGGGCAACAAGGAACAGCATCCGCCGCAGGTCAGCTGCTGGATCACCCATACCAACGCGCGGACCCACGAAATCATTGCGTCCAACCTTGATCGCTCGCCGATGTATTCGGGCGTGATCGAAGGTATTGGTCCACGTTACTGCCCATCGATCGAAGACAAGATCCACCGGTTTGCCGACAAGGAAAGCCATCAGGTCTTCATCGAACCGGAAGGCTTGACCACGCACGAGCTGTACCCGAACGGTATTTCCACGTCGTTGCCATTCGACGTGCAATTGCAGATCGTCCGCTCGATTCGCGGCATGGAGAACGCACACATCGTTCGTCCCGGTTACGCCATCGAGTACGACTACTTCGACCCGCGTGATCTGAAATACAGTCTGGAAACCAAAGTCATCGGCGGTCTGTTCTTCGCCGGCCAGATCAACGGCACGACCGGTTACGAAGAGGCCGGCGCCCAAGGTTTGCTGGCCGGGACCAATGCCGCGCTGCGCGCACAGGGTCGCGACAGCTGGTGCCCGCGTCGCGATGAAGCGTACATCGGCGTTCTGGTCGACGATCTGATCACGCTCGGTACGCAAGAGCCTTACCGGATGTTCACTTCCAGGGCCGAATACCGTTTGATCCTGCGTGAAGACAACGCTGACCTGCGACTCACCGAAAAAGGCCGCGAACTGGGCCTGGTCGACGACGCCCGCTGGGCTGCGTTCTGCACCAAACGTGAAAGCATCGAGCTGGAAGAACAGCGTTTGAAAAGTACCTGGGTGCGTCCCGGTACCGAGCAGGGCGATGCGATTGCCGCACACTTCGGCACGCCACTGACTCACGAATACAATTTGCTCAACCTCCTGACCCGTCCGGAAATCGATTACGCCAGCCTGATTTCAGTCACCGGGCAGGGCTGCACCGATCCCCAGGTAGCCGAACAGGTCGAGATCAAGACAAAATACGCCGGTTACATTGATCGTCAGCAGGATGAAATTGCCCGTCTGCGCGCCAGTGAAGACACCCGCCTGCCGGAAGACATCGATTACGCCGCGATATCCGGCCTGTCGAAAGAAATCCAGAGCAAGCTGGGGATAACTCGTCCGGAAACACTCGGACAGGCATCGCGCATCCCAGGCGTCACGCCTGCGGCGATATCGCTGTTGATGATTCATTTGAAAAAACGCGGCGCGGGCCGTCAGTTGGAGCAAAGCGCTTGAGTTCTATGGTCACCCCGCAACACGCCCAAGAGTTATCCACCGGTGCCCGGGAATTGGGAATTGACCTCAGTCCGGCCCAGCACGAGCAATTGCTGGCGTACCTGGCGTTGTTGATCAAGTGGAACAAGGCCTACAACCTGACTGCAGTACGCAACCCGGACGAAATGGTATCGAGGCATCTGCTCGACAGCCTCAGTGTGGTGTCCTTCATCGAAGGTACGCGCTGGATCGACGTCGGCAGCGGCGGTGGGATGCCCGGCATTCCCATGGCCATCCTGTTTCCGCAGTGCCAAGTCGCGCTGCTGGACAGCAATGGCAAGAAGACCCGGTTTCAGACCCAGGTCAAACTGGAGCTGAAGCTGGATAATCTTGAAGTTATCCACAGCCGTGCAGAAAGTTATCAGCCCGAAGTGCCTTTCGACGGGATCATCTCCCGTGCATTCAGCAGTCTGGAAGACTTCACCGGCTGGACTCGTCACATGGGCGACGTCAATACACGCTGGCTGGCAATGAAAGGGCTGCATCCTGACGATGAGCTGGTAGCATTGCCCTCGGATTTTCACCTCGATAGCGCACACGCCTTGACCGTTCCGGGTTGCCAAGGCCAACGCCATCTGCTGATACTGCGCCGCACGGCATGACTGGGAACACAAGCAAGAATGGCTAAGGTATTCGCGATAGCGAACCAGAAAGGTGGGGTCGGCAAGACCACCACATGCATCAACCTCGCCGCATCACTGGTCGCGACCAAGCGCCGTGTGCTGTTGATCGATCTCGATCCCCAGGGCAATGCGACCATGGGCAGTGGTGTGGATAAACACAACCTGGAAAACTCCGTCTACGACCTGTTGATCGGTGAATGCGATCTGGGCGAGGCCATGCAGTTTTCCGAGCATGGTGGTTATCAACTGCTCCCGGCCAACCGTGATCTGACGGCGGGCGAAGTGGTTCTGCTGGAAATGCAGATGAAAGAGAGTCGTCTGCGCAATGCGCTGGCGCCTATCCGCGAGAATTACGATTACATTCTCATCGACTGCCCACCTTCGCTGTCGATGTTGACCCTGAACGCACTGGTCGCCGCAGACGGCGTAATTATCCCCATGCAGTGCGAGTACTTTGCACTCGAAGGTCTCAGTGACCTTGTGGATAACATCAAGCGCATCGGTGAACTGCTCAACCCGCAGCTGAAAATCGAAGGTCTGCTGCGCACCATGTATGATCCACGGCTGAGCCTGATCAACGACGTTTCCGCGCAGCTCAAGGAACACTTTGGCGAGCAGCTTTACGACACCGTGATCCCGAGAAACATCCGTCTGGCTGAGGCGCCGAGTTTCGGCATGCCCGTGCTGGCGTATGACAAGTCGTCTCGCGGTGCGCTGGCTTATCTGGCCCTGGCAAGTGAACTGGTTCGTCGTCAACGTCGCGGCGCAAAAACCGCTCAGCCAACCTAAGGAATTCCCATGGCCGTCAAGAAACGAGGTCTCGGACGTGGGTTGGACGCACTTCTGAGCAGTCCAACCGTCAGTTCGCTGGAAGAACAGGCCGTCAAGGCCCCGCCAAGCGAGTTGCAGCATGTGCCGCTGGACCTGATCCAGCGCGGCAAGTACCAGCCGCGCCGTGACATGGACCCGCAGGCACTCGAAGAGCTTGCGCAGTCGATCAAGTCTCAGGGCGTGATGCAGCCGATCGTGGTGCGCCCTATCGGTGACAACCGCTTCGAGATCATTGCCGGCGAGCGTCGCTGGCGTGCCAGCCAGCAGGCAGGTGTCGAGACGATTCCTGCGATGGTCCGCGATGTACCGGACGAAACTGCGATTGCGATGGCGCTGATCGAGAATATCCAGCGTGAAGACCTCAACCCGATCGAAGAAGCCATGGCGCTGCAGCGCTTGCAGCAGGAGTTTCAACTGACCCAGCAGCAGGTGGCCGATGCCGTCGGCAAGTCGCGAGTCAGTGTGGCCAACCTGTTACGGCTGATTGCCTTGCCGGAGGCCATCAAGACGATGCTGTCTCATGGCGACCTGGAAATGGGTCATGCGCGTGCCTTGCTCGGGCTGGGTGAAGATCGGCAGGTCGAAGGTGCGCGACATGTTGTCGCACGCGGGCTTACCGTGCGCCAGACCGAAGCACTGGTCAGGCAGTGGCTGAGCGGCAAGGCAGAGGCTGCCGAGCCGGTCAAGACCGACCCGGACATCAGCCGCCTCGAACAGCGCCTGGCCGAGCGTTTGGGCTCTGCGGTGCAGATTCGTCACGGTCAGAAGGGCAAAGGGCAATTGGTGATCCGTTACAACTCGCTGGACGAGCTTCAGGGAGTGCTCGCTCACATCCGCTGAAACAATTGCTCTGTAGCGTATAGTCGGAAATCACTACCCGACTGTTGAATAGGGGCTTAACCGCCCCTATACTCTGCGCGCATTTTGTCGGCACAAATTATGCCAAGTTATTGATTATGGCGACCGACATCAAAGGAGCAGTTGCGATGGAATCCCGCATGCCAGACCGCTTGCCGTTCTATCGCCTGGCGGTTTTCCCGCTTTTGCTGGCTCAATTGATCGTGCTGCTCATGGCCGCATTGGTGCTGTGGCAGTGGCAAGGAGTCGTTGCAGGATATTCGGGACTCTGCGGAGGTCTGATAGCCTGGCTACCCAATTTATACTTTGCTCACAAGGCATTCCGGTTTTCCGGGGCCAGAGCAGCGCAAGCCATCGTGCGGTCGTTCTACGCCGGCGAGGCAGGCAAACTGATTTTCACGGCAGTGCTTTTTGCATTGACGTTCGCAGGTGTGAAGCCTTTGGCGCCGCTGGCTGTATTCGGCGTATTCATGTTGATCCAGGTGGTCAACTGGTTCGCTCCCCTGCTTACGAGAACAAGACTTTCGAGACCTTAGGGCGTTTGAGGCAACCATGGCAGAGCAAACAGCTTCGGGCTATATCCAGCACCACTTGCAGAACCTTACATTCGGGCACCTGCCCAATGGCGAATGGGGCTTTGCCCACACCGCAGCGGAAGCCAAGGAAATGGGTTTCTGGGCCTTCCACGTCGATACCCTCGGCTGGTCGGTTGCGTTGGGTCTGATTTTCGTTCTGATCTTCCGCATGGCGGCCAAGAAGGCAACTTCCGGTCAGCCTGGCGCACTGCAGAACTTCGTCGAAGTTCTGGTCGAGTTCGTCGACGGCAGCGTGAAAGACAGCTTCCACGGCCGCAGCGCGGTTATCGCGCCACTGGCGCTGACCATTTTCGTCTGGGTCTTCCTGATGAACGCGGTCGACCTGGTACCGGTGGACTGGATTCCACAGCTGGCGATGCTGATCTCGGGCGACGAGCACATTCCATTCCGTGCTGTTCCGACCACTGACCCGAACGCTACGCTGGGCATGGCCCTGTCGGTGTTCGCGCTGATCATTTTCTACAGCATCAAGGTCAAGGGCATCGGCGGTTTCATCGGCGAGCTGACCCTTCACCCGTTCGGCAGCAAGAACCTGTTCGTTCAGGCGCTGTTGATCCCGGTCAACTTCCTGCTGGAATTCGTAACGCTGATCGCCAAGCCGATTTCCCTGGCTCTGCGTCTGTTCGGCAACATGTATGCTGGCGAGCTGGTCTTCATCCTGATCGCCGTGATGTTCGGCAGCGGTCTGTTGTGGCTCAGCGGTCTGGGTGTAGTGCTGCAGTGGGCGTGGGCTGTGTTCCACATCCTGATCATCACCCTGCAAGCGTTCATCTTCATGATGCTGACCATTGTCTACCTGTCGATGGCTCACGAAGATAACCATTGAGATTCGTCTCAGGACGCGTCTGATGACCGTCTCGCCACTGGCGAGGCGGTGCCCGCAAGGGCTGATGTAGAAACGATTTTGTTTTACCGCTTCAATTAAAAAAACCTAACCAATACGACGTAAAAGTCGGGAGGAAAGATGGAAACTGTAGTTGGTCTAACCGCTATCGCTGTTGCACTGTTGATCGGCCTGGGCGCACTGGGTACTGCAATCGGTTTCGGCCTGTTGGGCGGCAAGTTCCTGGAAGGCGCAGCGCGTCAGCCGGAAATGGTTCCAATGCTGCAAGTTAAAATGTTCATCGTTGCGGGCCTGCTCGACGCCGTGACCATGATCGGTGTTGGTATCGCTCTGTTCTTCACCTTTGCGAACCCCTTCGTTGGTCAACTCGCTGGCTGATCACTCGAATTTTCGAGTTGATTGGTGTGATGGACAACGAACGAGCGAGGTGTTGGCGTGAACATTAATGCAACCCTGATTGGCCAGTCCGTTGCGTTCTTCATTTTTGTGCTGTTCTGCATGAAGTTCGTGTGGCCTCCGGTCATCGCGGCTTTGCACGAACGTCAGAAGAAGATCGCGGATGGACTGGACGCTGCTTCCCGAGCAGCTCGCGACCTGGAGCTGGCCCAAGAAAAAGCGGGTCAACAACTGCGCGAAGCTAAAGCTCAAGCAGCCGAGATCATTGAGCAAGCCAAGAAACGCGGTACTCAGATTGTCGACGAAGCCCGTGAAACGGCACGCGTTGAAGCTGACCGTGTGAAGGCTCAGGCTCAGGCCGAGATCGAGCAGGAACTGAACGGTGTCAAAGACGCCTTGCGCGCCCAGTTGGGTAGCCTGGCAGTCAATGGCGCAGAGAAGATCCTGGGTGCCACAATCGATCAAAACGCGCACGCGGAGCTGGTTAACAAACTGGCTGCTGAAATTTAAGCGAGGGCGATCATGGCAGAACTGACCACGTTGGCCCGACCTTACGCGAAGGCGGCCTTCGAGCACGCGCAGGCCCACCAGCAGCTGGCCAATTGGTCAGCCATGCTCGGCCTGGCTGCTGCGGTGTCGCAAGACGACACCATGCAGCGCATGCTCAAGGCCCCGCGACTGACGAGCGCACAAAAGGCCACCACTTTTATTGAAGTGTGTGGCGAAAAGTTCGATGCCAAGGCACAGAATTTCATTCATGTCGTTGCTGAAAACGACCGCCTCCCGCTTTTGCCGGAGATCGCCGAACTGTTCGACCTGTACAAGGCCGAGCAGGAAAAATCGGTCGATGTGGATGTCACCAGTGCTTTTGCATTGAACCAAGAACAGCAAGACAAACTCGCCAAGGTTCTCAGTGCACGGCTCGGCCGGGAAGTGCGCCTGCATGCTGCGGAGGATGCCTCTCTTATAGGGGGTGTCGTCATCCGCGCCGGCGACCTGGTTATCGATGGCTCAGTTCGTGGCAAGATCGCGAAACTAGCCGAAGCATTGAAATCTTGAGTTTGAAGGGGCAGCAGAGCAATGCAGCAACTCAATCCTTCCGAAATAAGTGAAATCATCAAGGGTCGCATCGACAAGCTCGATGTAACCTCCCAAGCCCGTAACGAAGGCACAGTCGTCAGCGTGTCTGACGGTATCGTGCGGATTCATGGTCTTGCCGACGTAATGTACGGCGAAATGATCGAGTTTCCGGGCGGCGTCTACGGTATGGCGCTGAACCTTGAGCAAGACTCTGTGGGTGCCGTTGTACTGGGCGCCTACACGACTCTGGCTGAAGGCATGAGCGCCAAGTGCACTGGCCGCATCCTCGAGGTTCCGGTTGGTAAGGAACTGCTGGGTCGCGTTGTCGATGCACTGGGTAACCCAGTTGACGGCAAAGGTCCGCTGAACAACACCGAGACCGATGCGGTCGAGAAAGTTGCTCCAGGCGTGATCTGGCGTAAGTCGGTAGACCAGCCTGTACAGACTGGCTACAAGGCTGTCGATGCCATGATTCCTGTCGGCCGTGGCCAGCGTGAGCTGATCATCGGTGACCGTCAGATCGGTAAAACCGCTCTGGCCATCGACGCAATCATCAACCAGAAGAACAGCGGCATCTTCTGCGTCTACGTAGCGATCGGTCAGAAGCAATCGACCATCGCCAACGTTGTTCGCAAGCTCGAAGAGAACGGCGCACTGGCTAACACCATCGTCGTAGCTGCAAGTGCTTCCGAATCCGCTGCGCTGCAGTTTCTTGCTCCGTACTCGGGTTGCACCATGGGCGAGTTCTTCCGCGACCGCGGTGAAGACGCGCTGATCGTTTATGACGATCTGTCCAAGCAAGCAGTGGCTTACCGCCAGATTTCCCTGCTGCTGCGCCGTCCACCAGGCCGTGAAGCTTACCCAGGCGACGTGTTCTATCTCCACTCCCGTCTGCTGGAGCGCGCATCGCGTGTTTCCGAAGAGTACGTAGAGAAGTTCACCAACGGCGCAGTGACCGGCAAAACCGGTTCCCTGACCGCACTGCCGATCATCGAAACCCAGGCTGGCGACGTTTCCGCGTTCGTTCCGACCAACGTGATTTCCATCACCGACGGTCAGATCTTCCTGGAATCGGCCATGTTCAACTCCGGCATCCGTCCGGCTGTGAACGCCGGTGTTTCGGTATCCCGTGTGGGTGGTGCCGCTCAGACCAAGATCATCAAGAAGCTTTCCGGTGGTATCCGTACCGCTCTGGCTCAGTACCGTGAACTGGCGGCATTCGCCCAGTTCGCATCTGACCTGGACGAGGCGACCCGCAAGCAACTTGAGCATGGTCAGCGCGTTACCGAGCTGATGAAGCAGAAGCAATACGCACCAATGTCGATCGCTGACATGGCGCTGTCGCTGTATGCCGCTGAGCGTGGGTTCCTGACTGACGTCGAAATCGCCAAGATCGGCAGCTTTGAACAAGCGCTGATTGCTTACTTCAACCGCGATCACGCCGATTTGATGGCGAAGATCAACGTGAAGGGTGACTTCAATGACGAAATCGATTCTGGCATGAAAGCTGGCATCGAGAAGTTCAAGGCCACCCAAACCTGGTAAGCCGCAGCGGGGGCCGCAAGGCTCCCGCTTGCTAACCTGATAGGTGTTACATGGCAGGCGCAAAAGAGATTCGCAGCAAGATTGCGAGCATCAAAAGCACGCAAAAGATCACCAGCGCCATGGAAAAAGTGGCGGTCAGCAAAATGCGCAAGGCTCAAATGCGCATGGCTGCTAGCCGTCCTTACGCGGAGCGCATTCGTCAGGTGATTGGTCACCTGGCAAACGCCAACCCGGAGTACCGCCACCCGTTCATGATCGAGCGCCCTGTTAAGCGCGTCGGTTATGTCGTAGTGAGCAGTGACCGTGGTCTGTGTGGTGGCTTGAATACCAACCTGTTCAAGACTCTGGTCAAGGACATGGCGGTGAACCGTGAAAACGGTGTAGAGATCGATCTGTGCGTGGTCGGCAGCAAAGGTGCGGCATTTTTCCGCAACTTCGGCGGTAACGTCGTCGCTGCGATCAGCCACCTGGGCGAAGAGCCGTCGATCAACGACTTGATCGGCAGCGTCAAGGTGATGCTGGATGCCTACCTGGATGGCCGTATTGATCGCCTGTCCGTGGTATCCAACAAGTTCATCAACACCATGACCCAGCAACCAACAGTGGAGCAATTGATTCCGCTGGTGGCAACCCCGGATCAAGGGCTCAAGCACCACTGGGACTATCTCTACGAACCCGATGCCAAAGAGCTGCTAGACGGCCTGATGGTTCGCTACGTGGAATCGCAGGTGTACCAGGCGGTGGTCGAGAACAACGCAGCTGAACAAGCAGCGCGGATGATCGCGATGAAGAACGCCACAGACAACGCCGGTGATTTGATCAGCGATTTGCAGCTGATCTACAACAAGGCGCGTCAGGCAGCGATCACCCAAGAGATCTCGGAAATCGTCGGCGGCGCTGCCGCGGTTTAACGGTTCAAATATTAGAGGAACCAGCTAATGAGTAGCGGACGTATCGTTCAAATCATCGGCGCCGTGATCGACGTGGAATTCCCACGCGATAGCGTACCGAGTATCTACAACGCGCTGGAAGTTCAAAGCGCGGCAGGAACCACCCTGGAAGTTCAGCAGCAGCTGGGCGACGGCGTGGTTCGTACCATTGCGATGGGCTCCACCGAGGGCTTGAAGCGTGGTCTGGAAGTAACAGACTCTGGCGCAGCCATCTCCGTACCGGTCGGTAAAGCGACTCTGGGCCGGATCATGGACGTGCTGGGCAACCCGATCGACGAAGCTGGCCCGATCGCCACCGAAGAGCGCTGGGGCATTCACCGTCCTGCACCGTCCTTCGCTGAGCAGGCAGGCGGCAACGACCTTCTGGAAACCGGCATCAAGGTTATCGACCTGGTTTGCCCGTTCGCCAAGGGCGGTAAAGTCGGTCTGTTCGGTGGTGCCGGTGTCGGCAAGACCGTAAACATGATGGAACTGATCCGTAACATCGCCATCGAGCACAGCGGTTATTCCGTGTTCGCCGGTGTGGGTGAGCGTACTCGTGAGGGTAACGACTTCTACCACGAGATGAAGGACTCCAACGTTCTGGACAAAGTGGCACTGGTCTACGGTCAGATGAACGAGCCGCCGGGTAACCGTCTGCGCGTAGCACTGACCGGCCTGACCATGGCCGAGAAGTTCCGTGACGAAGGTAACGACGTTCTGCTGTTCGTCGACAACATCTATCGTTACACCCTGGCCGGTACCGAAGTATCCGCACTGCTGGGCCGTATGCCTTCCGCAGTAGGTTACCAGCCGACCCTGGCAGAAGAGATGGGCACTCTGCAAGAGCGCATCACCTCCACCAAGAATGGTTCGATCACCTCGATCCAGGCCGTATACGTACCAGCGGACGACTTGACTGACCCGTCGCCAGCGACCACGTTTGCCCACTTGGACGCCACCGTCGTACTGTCCCGTGACATCGCCTCCCTGGGTATCTACCCGGCGGTAGATCCACTGGACTCGACTTCGCGCCAGCTGGACCCGAACGTCATTGGCCAGGAACACTACGACACCGCTCGCGGCGTTCAGTACGTGTTGCAGCGCTACAAAGAGCTGAAAGACATCATCGCGATCCTGGGGATGGACGAGCTGTCGGAAACCGACAAGCAGTTGGTTAACCGTGCTCGTAAGATCCAGCGCTTCCTGTCCCAGCCTTTCTTCGTGGCAGAAGTCTTCACCGGTGCTTCGGGTAAATACGTTTCCCTGAAAGACACCATTGCTGGCTTCAAAGGCATCCTCAACGGTGACTACGACCACCTGCCAGAACAAGCGTTCTACATGGTCGGCGGCATCGAAGAAGCGATCGAGAAAGCCAAGAAACTGTAATCCCGGCGCCCGGCAACGGGCGCTATTAGGTTGAGGCAAGCAAATGGCTATGACAGTCCATTGCGACATCGTCAGCGCGGAAGGGGAAATCTTCTCCGGTCTGGTCGAGATGGTGATTGCGCACGGCAACCTGGGTGATATCGGTATCGCTCCAGGCCACGCGCCGCTGATCACTGATCTGAAGCCGGGCCCGATCCGCTTGATCAAGCAGGGTGGGGAAGCCGAGGTGTTCTACATCTCCGGTGGTTTCCTTGAAGTTCAGCCGAACATGGTCAAGGTGCTTGCCGATACTGTGCAACGTGCTGCCGACCTGGATGAAGCTTCTGCTCAGGCAGCCGTACTGGCTGCAGAGAAGGCCCTGAACGAGAAGGGCGCAGATTTCGATTATGGATCTGCAACTGCTCGTCTGGCCGAGGCTGCAGCTCAGCTGCGCACCGTTCAGCAAATTCGCAAGAAGTTCGGCGGCTAACCCTGCTGCACTCGATGCGCGATTGAGAAAAAGGGTAGCCTCGGCTACCCTTTTTCTTTTTTCAGATTTCCTCTTTCAAGTCAGCCCGCCTTCGGTCCGGTTGCCGCTCAGTTGGTAGTCCTATCATGTCTCTCGATATCGTAATTCTCGCTGCTGGCCAAGGTACCCGGATGCGTTCCGCGCTGCCGAAGGTTTTGCACCCCGTGGCCGGCAACTCCATGCTGGGTCATGTTATCCACAGCGCACGTCAGTTATCCCCAAGTGGAATACATGTCGTGATTGGACACGGCGCTGATGCCGTGCGTGAACAGCTGGCAGCCGATGACTTGAATTTCGTGATGCAGGACAAGCAACTCGGTACCGGTCATGCGGTTGCTCAGGCGCTGCCCGCGCTGACGGCTGACACCGTGTTGATTCTTTATGGCGACGTACCGTTGATCGAAGTGGAAACGCTCTCGCGCCTGCTCAAACTGGTCAACCCGCAGCAACTGGGCCTGCTGACCGTTACGCTGGATGACCCTACTGGTTACGGCCGTATCGTTCGTGATGATCAGAATCGTGTCTGTGCCATCGTCGAGCATAAGGACGCGAGTGACGCGCAGAAGGCTATCACCGAAGGCAATACCGGAATTCTCGCGGTGCCTGCCGCTCATCTCGCTGACTGGCTGGGGCGGCTGTCCAACAACAATGCCCAGGGCGAGTATTACCTCACCGACGTGATTGCCATGGCAGCCAACGATGGTCTGGTGGTTGCCACAGAGCAGCCCTACGACGCGATGGAAGTGCAGGGTGCCAATGATCGCAAGCAGCTTTCCGAGCTGGAGCGTCATTACCAGATGCGCGAAGCCCGTCGTCTGATGGCGGCTGGCGTGACCCTGCGTGACCCTGCGCGATTCGATGTGCGCGGTGAAGTGAGCGTTGGGCGCGACGTGCTGATCGATATCAATGTGATTCTTGAAGGCAAGGTCGTGATCGAGGATGACGTGGTCATCGGTCCGAACTGCGTCATCAAGGACAGCACCCTGCGCAAGGGCGTCGTCGTCAAAGCCAACAGCCATATCGAAGGCGCGATTCTGGGCGAGGGCAGCGATGCCGGCCCGTTTGCACGTCTGCGACCAGGCAGCGTGCTGGGTGCCAAGGCGCATGTGGGTAACTTTGTCGAGCTGAAGAATGCGAACCTGGGCGAGGGCGCCAAGGTCGGCCACCTGACTTATCTGGGCGACGCCGAGGTCGGCGCACGCACCAATATCGGCGCTGGTACCATCACCTGTAACTACGATGGTGCCAACAAGCACAAGACCACGCTGGGTGCAGACGTCTTCATTGGTTCTAACAACTCTCTGGTCGCGCCTGTGGATATCCTGGACGGTGCGACGACTGCAGCCGGTTCGACCATCACGCAGAACGTGCCTGCTGAACAACTCGGCGTGGCCCGCGCCCGCCAACGCAACATCGAAGGCTGGAAGCGTCCGGTGAAAATCAGGAAAGACTGAGTTATCCACAGCTCATGATGAGTCGCGTGCCAATGCTCAGCATTGGCACGCGTCCGCAACGCTCCAGCGAGACAGACGCAGAGCGCCCAGAACTGCATCCCCACGCGGAGCATGGGTACTATCAGCATTCGTTCAGACACTCTCGTTCCTCACGCTCCAGCGTGGGAGTGCCGTTCGTGACGCTCCGCGTCACACAGCTGTGCACCACACCCCATGTTCAAAAGTCGGTGTAGCGAGTATCCAAGAGAACGCGCCGTCCCAACCCTTGACCAAACCCCCAAAATAGGTTTTGATTGCCTTCGTTATCTTTCGAAACGAAACTTAAGGCAGTCATGTCGAAGCGCAATACACCACAACGTCGCCACAACATTCTCGCCCTGCTCAACGAGCAAGGTGAAGTTAGTGTGGACGATCTGGCCAGACGCTTTGAAACTTCAGAAGTTACGATTCGAAAGGACCTGGCTGCCCTTGAAACCAATGGTCTGCTGTTGCGTCGTTATGGGGGCGCAGTGCCGCTTCCTCACGAGCTTATAAACGACGGCAGTCAGCCGGTTTCCCGTTACAAACAGGCCATCGCTCGCGCTGCGGTCTCGAGAATTCGCGAGCACGCCAGAATCATCGTCGACAGCGGCAGCACCACGGCTGCATTGATCCCTGAGCTGGGCCAGCAACCCGGCCTGGTGGTCATGACCAATTCCCTGCATGTTGCGCGCGCCCTGACCGAACTGGAACACGAACCGGTCCTGTTGATGACGGGCGGAACGTGGGACCCACACTCGGAGTCCTTTCAGGGGCAGGTCGCGGAGCAGGTACTGCGCTCCTACGATTTTGATCAGTTGTTTATCGGTGCCGACGGCATTGATCTGGTTCGTGGCACCACCACTTTCAACGAGCTGCTGGGCTTGAGCCGGGTCATGGCGGAAGTCGCTCGGGAAGTCGTGGTCATGGTCGAAGCCGACAAGGTCGGTCGCAAGATCCCCAATCTGGAGCTGCCCTGGAGCAGTATCCACACCCTTATTACTGATGATCGCCTGTCCAGTGAGGCACGCGATCAGATACAGGCCCGCGGCATCAATCTGATTTGTGCTGCTGTCAGCTAGGAGATAACCATGTGTGGAATCGTCGGCGCCGTTGCTGAACGTAATATCACGGCCATTTTGCTCGAAGGCCTCAAGCGCCTTGAATACCGCGGTTATGACAGCGCGGGCGTAGCAGTCTTCAGTAACGAAGGCACCCTTGAGCGCCGTCGTCGCTCCGGCAAGGTCAGTGAGCTGGAACAGGCACTTGCCGGCGAGCCGCTGATCGGCCGTCTGGGTATTGCCCACACGCGTTGGGCGACCCACGGTGCCCCGTGTGAGCGTAACGCCCACCCGCATTTCTCGGCCAACACGCTGGCAGTTGTCCACAACGGCATCATCGAGAATCACGAAGCGCTGCGTGAACAGCTGAAAGGCCTGGGTTACGTATTCGCATCCGATACCGACACTGAAGTCATCGTCCACCTGCTGCACCACAAGCTCAAGGACACCGCCGATCTGGCGGTTGCCCTGAAGGCTGCGGTGAAAGAACTTCACGGCGCCTATGGTCTTGCGGTCATCAATGCCGCGCAGCCGGACCGCCTGCTGGCCGCCCGCAGCGGCAGCCCGCTGGTTGTCGGCATGGGCCTGGGTGAAAACTTCCTAGCCTCCGACCAATTGGCGCTGCGTCAGGTCACCGACCGTTTCATGTACCTGGAAGAAGGCGATATCGCCGAGATCCGTCGCGACAGCGTGCAGATCTGGAACGTCGACGGGGTGTCGGTCGAGCGCGAAGTGGTGCAATACCATGAAGGCGCCGAAGCCGCCGACAAGGGCGAGTACCGCCACTTCATGCTCAAGGAAATTCACGAGCAGCCCAAGGTTGTACAGCGCACCCTCGAAGGTCGTCTGGGGCAGCAGCAAGTGCTGGTCCACGCATTCGGTCCACAGGCTGCCGAGCTGTTCGCCAAAGTACGCAACGTTCAGATCGTCGCCTGTGGCACCAGCTACCACGCCGGCATGGTCGCGCGTTACTGGCTTGAAGGCCTGGCCGGCATCCCTTGCCAGGTCGAAGTGGCCAGCGAGTTTCGCTATCGCAAGGTAGTGGTTCAGCCGGACACCCTGTTCGTCTCGATCTCCCAGTCCGGTGAAACCGCCGACACCCTGGCAGCGCTGCGCAACGCCAAGGAACTGGGCTTTCTGGCCAGCCTGGCGATCTGTAACGTGGGCATCAGCTCACTGGTGCGCGAGTCCGACCTGACCCTGCTGACCCAGGCCGGTCCGGAAATCGGCGTGGCATCGACCAAAGCCTTCACCACCCAATTGGTCGCCTTGTTGCTGCTGACCCTGTCGCTGGGTCAGGTCAAGGGTTCGCTGGAGCAGGGCGTCGAAGCGCAACTGGTCGAAGAACTGCGTCGCCTGCCAACCCGCCTCGGCGAAGCACTGGCAATGGACGGCACGGTCGAGAAAGTCGCCGAACTGTTCGCCGAGAAGCACCACACCCTGTTCCTCGGGCGCGGCGCACAGTTCCCTGTGGCAATGGAAGGCGCGCTCAAGCTCAAAGAGATCTCCTACATCCACGCCGAAGCCTACCCGGCCGGCGAACTCAAGCACGGCCCGCTGGCGCTGGTCGACGCCGACATGCCAGTCGTCACCGTCGCACCAAACAACGAACTGCTGGAGAAACTCAAATCCAACCTGCAGGAAGTGCGCGCACGCGGCGGCGAGTTGATCGTGTTCGCAGACGAGCAGGCCGGCATGAAGAACGGCGAAGGCACCCACGTCATCGCCATGCCACACATCATCGATGCTCTTGCACCGATTCTGTACACCATCCCGCTGCAGTTGCTTTCGTATTACGTGGCTGTGTTGAAGGGGACGGATGTTGACCAGCCGCGGAATTTGGCGAAGTCGGTGACGGTGGAGTGAGTTATCCACAGGGGTGATATTTGGGAATTAAACCTGTGGCATGTGAATTAAAACGGTCGCAGATTTCTCTAAAGTCGCCCCATCGCTTATGCAGTTCTTTTTGGCGCCAGCCGCAACCAGTCGAGCAGCAAGGCTGCTGATGTACTACTTCGGCTAGCGCGACATACAGTCGGCGCTGCGTCTTAGATCCGGTTTGATCCGTGTTGGCGCCGTTTAACCGCTCGGTTCATGACCTGATAGTGTGTTTAGGGACCTTGCCAAACCAGCAGGGATTTCCCAAGCACGCTTGGGCTTGTGGCCCCTGGGCACCTACCGCGCACTCTGCCTATGGGCCTGTTGCTTTATCCACGCTCCCTATTAACCCATTCAATTTCCCATACGTAAAACCCGTAAGCGCTTGCGTATCCAGCTGCCCGCGCTCGATGAAAGAGCGCGCCAGCCCTTCCATCGCTCCATACAGAAACTCCGCAATACTGGAACCGGCGCTCAGGCGTCTAACGCCTAAGCGCTGCAAATCGTCGGGTGCCGACAGCCCGTCGCGGGCAAGCAGGTTCACCGGTAGCGTGCAGTTGTTGCACAGTGTGGAAATCTCGGCAGGTATGACCATTCCGGCGGCGAACAGACCGTTGGCTCCTGCCTGTGCATAAAGCGCTGCACGCCGGATGATTTCATCCAGACGCTGGACGGGTGGCACCAGGCTTTTCAGATAGACATCACTGCGCGCATTGATGAATAGATTAATACCATGCTTGTCGGCGACTTCTCGGGCAACTTCGATTTTGCGCACAAGTACTTCCGGTGGTGCGGTACCGTCTTCGATGTTGATACCCACGGCACCTGCGGCGACAACCGCTTCGACAACGCTGGCGACATGTTGAAGATCGTCGGAGTAACCGGCCTCAATGTCTACGGTCAGGGGGACGCGCAGTATTCGCGTCATAGATTCAATGCTGGCTGCCAGCCGCGTAAGGGGGAGCTGGTTGCCATCGGCGTAACCATGCGCCCACGCCATGCCTGCACTGCTGGTGGCGATCGCGGTGGCACCCAATGACTCTACGACTTTTGCCCCGCCTGCATCGCTGACATTGGCCAGTATCAAAAGCCCATTCTTGTGTAACTCATGAAAAACAATGTCCAGTGGTTTCATAACAATTTCCTGCCTGAAAGTTGCCATCCATTGACCTCGGCAGACACGCGACTGGAGATAGAAAGCCTGCCTTCTTAGGGAGTAACTGCGTTAAGGCGTCAAGCCTCCACGTTAGGAGACCACCCCAGTATGCGCTTGGCTTTCTCGTTGCTGACGGTCGGGCTGTCCTGGGTGATATTGAAAATACCACTTTGCCCTATTTCCAACGCCAGCAGTACTGCACGCGCAGCGTCTTGTACGTGCACAGGGCTGGTGCCGGTCGGCTCGTCAGTGCCAGTGTCGGGCCCGTATAACTGGCCATAGCGCAAGACGGTTCCGTTCAATGCAGGCTCGCTCAGCACTTGCTGTTCCAAGGCTGCCACACCCCCCACGCTGATGCCACGGCTGCCTTGTGCCTCGACGTCCAGAGGGCAGGTTTCCAGATAAGGGGTGTCGCCTGAACGGTAGGCCCAGGCGATGCTTTGAGCTATCAGACGAGTAGCGCCAGCGGCTCGAGCGGCGGCTACCAGATTACGCGTTCCTTCTGTACGGATACGTGCGTTGTTCTCGACCGCTTTGGCCATCAATTCAGGACTCAAGCCACGAGGCAGATCTGTCAGTTGATGAATAACAGCCCATGGCTGTATGCGGACCAACTCTTCATTTAAACGCTCGGCGTCATAGACATCGACCACCACTGCCGTAGCACCTGTGGCCTCGATGTCCTTCACTTTTTCGGCGCGACGGGTAGCGCCATACACGGTGTAGTCCGCAGCCACCAATAGCTTGAGCAGGGCTCTGCCGATTACACCGGATGCGCCGGCTACAAAAACTTTACGCGACATTGCACTCATCTCCTTGAGGTTTCATTGCAGCGGAAGCAGTGCGCCAATTAGCCTGGCACTGTGTCACGACCCTCTAATAAAAGCCGTGGATTCTATCGGGTAGGTTATCCACCAGGCCTGGGAATAGGCCCAAGCTGACGGCACGCTTTAGGATGCTAGATTATTTACTGTGATTAACTTTGAATCGAGTGACAATCAGGAGCACTTCATCATGGCAACCACCGCGAAAACCCGATCTGTCACGGCTCACGCTCCTGAGCAACTGGCACATTTTTCCGAATTCCGTAAGCTCTCCCAAAACAGACCCCACTCCCCGAAAG
Source organism: Pseudomonas sp. PvP027 (assembly GCF_017833005.1). Classification (NCBI taxonomy): domain Bacteria; kingdom Pseudomonadati; phylum Pseudomonadota; class Gammaproteobacteria; order Pseudomonadales; family Pseudomonadaceae; genus Pseudomonas; species Pseudomonas sp. PvP027. The sequence continues at coordinate 3,341,908 of NZ_JAFIBK010000001.1, forward strand.
TCACCCTCAAGGCCGGGTTTCTTCACTACCTATTCCGGCACTTTCGAAAACTTGTAAAACAGATTCGGCTCGCTGACCACGTATAGGTTACCTGCGCGGTCCATGGTCAGGCCTTCGGGTTGCGGGGCGCTGTGCTTGAGGTCGGAGAAGGTACCCAGCAGTGATCGAATGCTGACGAATCGTCCCTTGCTGTCCAGTTCCGTGATCGAGTGCGACTGGTCGCTGAGCAGCAGTAAATGGCCGGTTCGCGGATCGTAGTAACCGTCTGAAAGGTCGCGTGCAGCGACACTTTTCGTGATCCAGTCGATCCGGTCGGCAATTTTGATCTGCAGACGGCCCTGATCGATGGAGCGCAGGACGCCGGAAACCTCGAACATCTGCCGTGGATCGCGCTCCTTGATCGCGAACAGGCGGTCGTTGGCGGGATCGTAGGTTACGCCTTCGAATCCCTTGTTATGAATACTGGGGTTGATCAGTAGTGCAATGAACTGAGCTTCCTCGACGTGGATGGGGCGTGCTTGCGGCGGCAACGTGATGATGTCCAGTTGCTGGAGATCTTCGTCGCACAGCACGATGCGACCGTTGCCCAGATAAGCCACACCTTCGGTGTCGTCGAAACCGATCAATGGGTAGCGGGCGATTATGTCGCCGTTCACGTTCAGCGCCAGCAGTTGCCTGGGGCCTTTGTTGGTCACTGCCAGCAGTCGGTCATTATCGTAGTCGTAGGTGATCCCGGAGATATTGGCGACGTCCGGTGCAAGTGGTTTGGCGTCGATAACCACATGGAAATCCGGCAGCCAGATATTCTTGTCGGCTGCCGTATTGCCCTTTAACCAGGTGCGACCGTACTGGTACAGCTGTTGGTGGACCTGAAAGTGTGTCGACACGGCGGAGGCCAGGATCAGCAGCCCGAGAGCACCTGCACTCAGCACGAGTTGTGCGAGTGATACCTGCCTTCGTGCGACGTTCGACCACGTCAGGCGCTTTGCCTTGATCGTTTCCAGTTGCATGGCTTCATTCACTCCCGCGTGTTGGGCGGCTGGGCGGGGGATTAATCAACATTTTGCTGCCAGGCGAAGCGATAGGCCTGCATCGGACTTTCCGGTCTGCACCGGCCGTTGTCGGCATCGGCATCGACGATGAACCAGTCAGCTCTGGAGGTCTGACCCAGCGGCCGGGCTTTTTCCGGCAAGAAGCAATTGGCCAGTTGCTCGCCTGGCACCAGCGCAAAGGTGCCGGGGTTTTCCCTTAGCCAGCGGGCAGCCTGTTCGGTTGCCGACGGCTTGGCAAAACCGAAATGCACAATGGGTTGGCGTGCATAGAGCCAGTGCCCCTCGCGCCAGTTGACCAGCACCAGATCGGCACCTTGCGTGACGTAAGCGGCTTGCTCCATCAGTTCCTTGTGTGGGTTTTGGCCCTCTATGACGGGTTCGACGAACCCTCTGGCGAACCACAGACCAAGCCAGATAACCACCACCACCGGGACGATTTGCCGAGCCCTGACGCGGTCATGGAACCAGCGTTTCAACAACCAGGGCAGCAAGGGGGCCGCCACCAGTATCAGGCCGGGCAGCGCCGGAAAGATGTAGATCTTGCGTTTGCCACTGGAGAGGCTGAAGAACAGCAGCACCAGCAACACCCAGCCGAGCAGTACCAGAACCCGGCCGTCGCGCTTGCTCAACTGTCGGCGCCAGGCCGGGATCAGCCAGGGCAGCACCAACACCAGCGGCAGCCAATACTGCGGGATGACTTTGACGAAGAAATACCAGAAGGGCTCGCGGTGGTCCCAGGCGCTGGCGTAGCGGTTAGCCGTCTGGTGCAAGAGTATTTCCTGCACATAGGCGAAGCCTTCCGGGCCGCCGTCACGCACGACCGAGATAATCATCGGCACCAGCCACAGGCAGCAGGCCAGCAATAACACCAGCAGACCCAGCGCCCAGCGCGCGGCCTGTCCAGGCATGGCCACCACACCGTGCCAACCTTTACGCGCGGCATAGGCGTAAGGGATCAACATCAAGGCGGGAACAAAACCGACGCCCTTGGTGATAATGCCCAGGCCCATGGCCGCACAGCTGAAATAGAACCAGCCCCAGGCCGGCCCAAGCAACACGTGGCGGACCAGGCCGTAGAAGCCCAGCGCAATCCACAGGCACAGAAAACTGTCGATCTGCCCGGTGCGCAGGATGCTGTAGGTCTGATAGGTGGCCAGGAACAACAAGGCGGCGTACCGACCGATGCGTCGGTTCCACAGGCGGGTGCCCAGATCGTAGAGGACTGCGGTGGTTGCGCCTGCAGAGAGCAGCCCGGGCAGGTACAGCGCTATGTTCGGGCTGCCCGTCAGCCAAATGAAGAATGCCGTCGCCCACATGAACAGCGGCGGTTTGTCGGCATAGATCTGCGCGGCCCGGTGCGGGACGAACCATGAGCCGTTCTGCAGCATTTCCAGGGCAACGCCGAGAAACCGCTCTTCGTCCACGTTCTGCGGCAGACGCAAGCCCAGGCCGCCCCCGACCAGTAAGACGGCCAGCGCGACCAGTAGCCATCCCTCGAGGCGAGGCGAAAGGTGAGTTCGCACCGTCATTGCTCCTCGGATGTCTTGGCCTGTCGGCTGATCAGCTGCAGGTTGCGCATGTACACCAGCAGACCAAAGGCCTGGCCGGCGATGAAGACCGGGTCCTGTCGATAAATGGCGTAGGCCAGCAGGATCGTGCTGCCCAGCATGCTCAGGTACCAGAAGCCCACCGGGATGATGCTGCGCTTCTTGAATTCGCTGTACAGCCATTGCAGGACAAAGCGTCCGGTAAAAACCGCCTGCCCGACAAAACCCAGGACCAGCCAGAAAGTCTCGTTGTCCGGCTTCATGACTGCAGTTCCTGTGCCTGAACATCCAGGCGAGTCCGGCGGATCAGCCACCAGACGCCGACCAGATCAAGAATGCCCACCAGCGCGCGGTCCAGGTTGCCGTACTTGGACACGCCGGCCTGGCGATGGCGGTGGTTGACGGGGTGCGTGACCATACGGCCGTTATGTCGCTGAATCAGCGCTGGAATGAACCGATGCATATGGTCGAAGTACGGCAGACGCAGAAACGCGGCCCGCTCGATCAGTTTCAGGCCGCACCCGGTGTCTGGAGTTGCGTCCTTGAGAAGCCGGCTGCGCAGGCCGTTGGCAAAGCGCGAGGCCCAGCGTTTGCTGGCGGTATCTCGCCGATTCACTCTGTGGCCTGCCACCAGCTGTATCGCCCCGGAGCCGTTTGCGTGAGCGCGTACCAGCGCCAACATCCCGGGAATATCCGCCGGGTCGTTCTGACCGTCACCGTCCAGGGTCGCCAGCCAGGTGCCGTTGGCCGCCAGTGCTGCGTGATAGACCGAAGTGCTCTGCCCGAGCGATCGCTCGTGGCGCAGGATCCGCAACAAGGTCAATCCGCTGTCTTTGAGGTGAGTCAGCACTTTCAAGGTGTCGTCTGTGCTGCCGTCATCAACGACCAGTATCTCGTAGCGTTCCCCGTCCAGCGCTGTGCAAATCTCTTTTATCAGGCTGGGCAGGTTGTCGGCTTCGTTTTTGGCCGGGATCACGACGGAGAGAAAAGTGGGCGTGGTCATGGAAGTCCTTGTTATTGAAGTGGCGCACAGATCCGGGCCTGATAGTGCTCCCGATACCAGTCGACGAAGGCCCTGACGCCGGTGTCGACCGAGACCTGCGGTTGAAAGTCGATCCATTGGCTCAGCGCACTGACGTCCGCCCAGGTTTGCAGCACGTCGCCCGCTTGCAAGGGCAGGTAGCGCCTTTCGGCGCGCAGACCTAGCGCGGCCTCCAGGCAATCGACGAACTCCAGCAGCTTGACGGGCTGACCCCGGCCGATGTTGAAGAGCTGATGAGGCGGCTCGCTGCCAACGGCATCGGGCGGCAGCAGACGCAGGCGCAGGATGCTTTCGACAATGTCGTCGATGTATGTGAAGTCCCGCGCCATTTCGCCGTGGTTGTAGATATCCACAGGCTGCCCGGCGAGCATGGCTTTTGTGAACTTGAACAGCGCCATGTCCGGCCGGCCCCAGGGGCCGTAGACGGTGAAAAAGCGCAGCCCTGTGGCGCGTAGGCCGTACAAGTGGCAATAGCTGTAGGCGGTGAGTTCGTTGGCACGCTTGGTGGCGGCATACAGGGACAGCGGCCGGTCGACGGCATCCTCTACCTGAAACGGCATGCGCGTATTGGCGCCGTAGACCGAGCTGCTCGACGCGTAGATCAGGTGCGCCGGTCGATACTGCCGACAGGCCTCGAGCACGTTGATAAAGCCGACCAGATTGGATTGGGCGTAAACATTCGGCTGTTCAAGCGAATAACGCACACCGGCCTGCGCCGCCAGATGAATGACCTGTTCGAAGGTATTTTGCGAGAAGAGGGTGGACAGACCTTCGGCATCGGTGATGTCCAGCCTGTGGAACGTGAAACCTGGCAGGCGCTGGAGTATGGCCAAGCGCGATTGCTTGAGCTCGACGCTGTAATAATCGTTGAGGTTGTCGATGCCGACGACCTCAACACCGAGCTCGCACAGACGCCTGGCGACATGAAAGCCGATGAACCCCGCAGCACCTGTCACCAGTACCGTCATGGCTGAGTCGCCCGGCCACGACCAATGCCGTAGTAGGTAAAGCCCGCCTCACGCAGCTGCGACGGGTCGAACAGGTTGCGGCCATCGAACACCACGCGATCACCGAGCTTTTCGCCGAGCTGGTCCAGGTCCAGCACCCGGTAGTCCTGCCACTCGGTTACCACCACCAGAGCGTCTGCGCCTTCCAGAGCATCCTGCTTGCACTGCACCAGTTGCAGGTCGTTTCGCTCGCCGTAATGATGCCTGACCGCTTCTATTGCTTGAGGGTCGTGCGCTTGAACCCTGGCACCGGCTGCCCAGAGCGCTTTGAGCAGGGTATGGCTGGAGGCTTCGCGAATATCATCGGTATTGGGCTTGAAGGCCAGTCCCCAGACGGCGAAGACCTTGCCACTGAGATCACCACGATAATGCGTGTGGATATTTTCAAACAGGCGGTGCTTCTGGCGGCGATTGACCTGTTCCACAGCATTGAGCAACGCCGTTTCCACGCCGTGCTCGCTGGCTGTGCCGATCAGCGCCTGCAAGTCCTTGGGAAAGCATGAGCCGCCGAAGCCGCAGCCTGGGTAAATGAAGTCATAGCCAATGCGCGGGTCGGAGCCGATGCCTAGCCGCACCTGTTCTATGTCGGCACCTACTTGTTCAGCGAGGTTGGCGATCTCGTTGATGAACGAAATCTTGGTCGCCAGCAGGCAGTTGGCAGCGTATTTGGACAGCTCTGCGCTGCGGGCATCCATGATCACAAATTTCTCGCGGTTGCGACTGAAGGGCTGATACAACTCGCGCATCTGCTCCAGCGCTCGCGGGCTGGCCCCGCCGACGATAATGCGATCCGGACGCAGGCAGTCACTGACCGCGCAGCCTTCCTTGAAAAACTCGGGGTTGCTGATCACTTCAAAGCCGTCATCGCGTCGCGCACTGGCAGCGATCTCAACGAGCAGGCGGTCAACGGTGCCCACTGGCGAGGTCGACTTGTTGACAATGATCGGGGCGCTCTCGGCGTGTCTGATCACCGAGTGCAGTACGGCAAGCACCTGGCTCAGGTCCGCCTTGCCGTCGACTTGCGCTGGCGTGCCGACTGCGATGAATAGCAACTCTGCAAAGCGACTGGCGTGTACTTCATCGGTCGTGAAACTCAGTCTCTTGCAGTCCAGGCCATTGCGCAGAAGTTCGCCAAGACCGGGCTCGAATATCGGACATATACCTTCGCGCAGCGCGTCAATGCGCTTGCTGTCGACGTCCATGCAACACACGGTATGGCCTACTTCAGCCAGACAAGCAGCAAGGGTAAGTCCCACATAACCGGTTCCGAACACTGTCACTCTCAAGTGTCGCTCCTTCTGCTTCATGCATGAATGGATGAGCCGGTTTGTATTCAGGTGCGTCGGCAGCCTTAAATAACCAGCGCAAAATAAATGTCATAAAGGTGTTAAGAAACGATGACACAAGTTTGTCATGTAGCCAGAAGGGCCGCGGGCAGTCGTGTTTGCACGCGGCAAACACGTTGCCCGTTACTGACCGCGCTTCATCATGAAAATAAAAAACAGCCCTCCCAACAAGGCGGTGGTAATGCCTATCGGCAGGTCTTCAGGGGCGATCAGGGTGCGGGAGATGACGTCTACCCAGACCATCAACAATGCACCCAGAAGAGTGGCGACAGGCAACAGCCGGCGATGCTCGGAGCCCACCAGACGTCTGGCCATGTGCGGCACCATCAGGCCGACAAAACCGATGGAGCCGCACAGGGCGACCAGTACGCCGGTCATCAGTGAGGCGATCAGGAAAATCAGCAGGCGCACATTGCGCACTTGAAGGCCAAGGCTCACGGCGGTCTGGTCGCCGCCCATCAGCGCGTTCAGTGAACGACCCAGCCCTTGCAGCAGGACCCAACCGCACAGCACCGTGATAAACGGCACTGCAAGCAATTCCCAGCGGGCCAGACCCAACCCGCCCAGCATCCAGAACAGCACTGAGGAGCTGGCGCGGTGGTCGCCCAGAAACAATGACAGGTTGGCGATTGCCATCATCACGAAGGACACGGCCACGCCGCCGAGCAGCAGGCGCTGGCTGTCCAGGCGGCCTTGGTGACTGGCCAGCCACAACACCAAGCACAGGCTGACCAGCGAGCCGACAAAGGCGGCCAGCGGCAATGTCAGCATGCCAAACACTTCCCCCACATGCATGACCACGATCACTGCGCCAAGCGTTGCGCCCGAGGTCGCTCCCAGCAAATGCGGATCGGCCAGTGGATTGCGGGTCGCGGCTTGCAGAACGCAGCCGATCAGCGCCAGCCCTGCGCCTGCCAGCGCGCCCAGCAACACGCGGGGCGTGCGTATCAGCCAGACGATGGTTTCCTGTCCCGCCGTCCAGAGCGGCGGATGTTCGGCAGTACCGCAGAGTTTGAACATCAGGATATCCATTACCCGGCTCAAGGGCACAGGGGCCGCGCCGAAGGTGATGCACACCAGGCATGACGTCAGCAGCAAAAGCGTCAGAGCGATCAGCAGGCCCAGGTAACGGCGCGGCCGTTCGGTCAGCCACTGCGCCAGCGTCATCGCTTCACGTCATGAAATGCCGCTGCAAGCGTTTCGATAGCCGTGACATTGTCGATGCCGGGCGTCACCGCCACATAGGGCAGCACGACATAACGCCGGTTGCGGATCGCGTCGACGGATTGCAGGGCCGGATTGCTTTCAAGAAAGTGCTGTTTCTGCGCGGCGCTGACTTCGCCGTAGTCGACGATCACGATCACCTCGGGATTGTTTTGCACGACCGACTCCCAATTGACGTGGGTCCAGCTGGCTGCGACGTCGCCCATGACATTGCGGCCGCCTGCAGCGCTGATCAGCGCCTGAGGGATTGCCAGACGCCCGGCGGTCATCGGCCGGTCTTCACCGCTGTCATACAGAAACACCCTGGGCGGCGATTTGCCTGCCACGCTTTTTTCGACGTCGCTCACGCTGCGGCGCATCTGTGCAACCAGCGTTTCGGCCCGGGTCTGCACATCGAATATCCGGCCCAGATTGAGCAGGTCGTTGTAGACATCCTCCAGCGTCGCCTCGGCGCGGGGCATTATCTGGGCGCAGGATTCGGTCAGCTCATAGGCCTGGATGCCCAGCGGGGCCAGACTTTGCGGAGTGACATCGCCACCCACGCGCATGCCATAGTTCCAGCCGGCAAAATAGAAGTCGGCGTTGGCATTGAGCAGTGTTTCCAGAGACGGATATTTACTGGACAGTTCGGGCAGCTTGCCCAGCTCGCGCAACAGCGCCTGGTCGGGTTTGCTCCAGCCGGTAATGCCGCTGTAGCCGACCATGTGCGATTGCAAACCCAGGGCAACCATCATTTTGGTGAGGTTCACATCGTTGCTGACGGCACGCTGCGGCGCAGCGGTGAACGTCACCGAGCGGTCGCAGCTTTGCACGGTGACGGGGTAGGCGGCATGCACCATCGGGCTGCATAGCAACGCAGCCAGGGCCAGGCGGGCGGACAGGCAGTTCATGTCAGGGTATCCAGGTGATGCGTGGGTAGTCACGCAGAGGGTGGCTGTCGACCAGCGCCTTGGCGCCGAACACGTTGAGCAGCATTTCCTGGGTCAGTACCTCCCGGGGCGTGCCTTGCGCAATGAGCCGGCCGTGATGAATGACACACAGGCGATCACAGAATGCCGCCGCCAGGTTCAGGTCATGGATACTGGCCAGCGTGGCCATGCCAAGCTGTCTGACCAGCCCGAGCAATTCCAGTTGATGGCGCGGGTCGAGGTGGTTGGTGGGTTCGTCCAGCACCATCAATCGGGGTTCCTGCACCAGCGCCCGAGCCAGCAGACAACGCTGCTTCTCGCCGCCGGAAAGCGTGTCGAATCGATGCTGCTCGTAGCCCGCCAGCCCAACAGCGTTCAGCGCGTTGTGGACAATTGCGCGGTCGTGGTCACTGTCTGCGGCAAAGAACCCCTGATGAGGCGCGCGACCCATGTTTGCCACATCCAGCAGCGTCAGGCCGAATGCGTCGGGAAACTCCTGGGCAACCACTGCCACGTGCCGGGCGCACCAGCGCGGGCTGCAGGACCAGATATCGCGGGCATTGATTGCGACCTTGCCGCTGTGCGGGCGGCTGTAGCGGAATGCGCAACGCAGCAGGCTGGTCTTGCCGCTGCCGTTGGGCCCGATCAGGCCGACGAACTCGCCTGCGGCGATCTGCAGGTCGATATCCTTCAAGGCAAAGTGTTCGTGCGTGCAGACTGACGTCTGTTCCGGTGCCCACGCGAGGCGTTCCAGCGCCAGCATCAAACACGCGTACCCACAGTGACGTGCCGCGAGGGCGGCTCACCCGGTATCCATTGCCGAATGTGCTGACCTGCCTGCAAGGTGTGCTTTGTGATGACTGGAAAGGATTGGGAGACACGGTTGATCATGGCGTCGGAAGATCGCTTGAGAAGGCTGCATTAAGAATCTTCAATTGTTATAACATAACATTTAAGGCGCAGCACTCTCGCTTAACAACCTTCGATAACCCTCGGTTTATCGCCCCACCTTTTGCAGGCTGCACCTGACCCGGGCGGTTCAATAAATCGCCCAGCAGCCAGGCGTCAGGAGTTCGACAAGATTCTCATCGGGGTCGCGGAAGTAGATGCTCGACCCGCCTTTGGGCCACTCGTTACGGCCTTCAATGGCGACGCTGGCCCTGGCGAGGCGATCAGCCCAGGGTTGCATCTCGTCGGCATTGATGGCGAAGCACACATGAATCCGACCCTGTGCGTCGTGGGGTGGTATCTCTCCGCCGCTCAGGTACTGCGTCTGCAGTGAAGCGCCGCGCTTGAACAGCAGCAGGGTGCTCACACCTCCGACGTTGAGCGCCACCAATGTCGCGCTTTCGAACATCACTTCCAGTTCAAGGGTGGCGGAATAGAATTCCCTGGCGTTCGCCAGATCGTCTACGTAAAGGGCTGTTTCGATAATCCTGTTCAGGCGTGGCATGTGTCGTCATCCTTTTCGGTGTGCAACGAGTCTCCATCGATCAACCGCAGGGTGTTGATCGATGGCTCGTGGCAAGTTTCACAGGGATGCTGACAGGCTGACCAATGCTCGGTTCTTATGCTCTCTATAAGCGCGAACTATTGAAGATATTTCGGTGGGTCATGCAGGCCGTCGGGTGACCACCAGTTCGACCGCTGCGATACGGTCCACGTCCTCATACCCCTCTTCAAGCAGCTCTTCGCCGAAGACATCCGGGTCCAGTTCACGGTAGGTCCATGCCAGTGCCGCATGGTCGATATCGGCCTGCACCGCTTCAAAGAACGGGTCGTGCTCGCCCACCATGGCCACGCCGGTGTAAAGCACCAGCGAGCCGCCCGGAGTCAGGCGGTCCACAGATTCGCGCAGGATGCGCACGGATAGGTCCGCGCCCAATGCATCACCACCGTGGCGGTAGGCGCGGCGTTTGGTGTCTTTCATGTAAGGCGGGTTGGCGACGATCAGGTCGAAATTTCCGCTCAGGCCCGAGAGAATATCGCTATGGCAGCACTCCATATTCTTCAGCCCGGCGACCGTGGCATTGGTCTGCGCGAAATGCAGCGCCTTGGGGTTGATGTCGACGGCATGAACCTGTGCCTGCGGGCGGGCAACCGCGATCAACATGGCGCCAGCACCTGTACCGCAGCCGATGTCGACGGCGCGGTTGATCGGGTGCGACGTGCTTTGCAGGTGGCGATTGATGGACTGCGCAAAGCGATAGGTATCGGGACCGAAGAATACCGAGTCTTCATCTGAGGTAGGAAACGCCGAATGCACCAGCAGCAGATTATCCAGGCTGGAAAATCTCACCCGGCTTTTCAAGCCGTCTTCCTTGCGTTCAAGAATACCGGCAGCCAGCAGGCCTTGAGCCTCTTCGACCGGCAGCATGGATTCCGGTATCAGCCGGCTCCAGCCGAACACATCACGCAGTGACGCGGCAGTACGATTTTCCGGGCGTTGGTTGACGTGTTTATGGGTCAGGGGCGTGGGCGTGATAAAGCGAAAGCCACTGGTTTCAAGGCGCTGCGCCAAGGCAATCAGCGCGGCGCTGTCGGGGAGGGGATGACTCATGCCTGGGCTCCTGTCATTCGCTCGGCCATGCTGCTCACAAACAGACGCGTCGCGTGCAGGCCGGCGGCTGTTGCATGCCTTGCCGGCGACATGCTTTCGATCAACGTGGACATCTTCTCGGAGGCGGGCGCAGATTCCAGCCTCATGTGCAGTTCGCGCACGTCCGGATCAGCGTCTGCCGAGGCAGGCACGGCAAGCGCGGGGGAGGGCTGAGCGCCGTCTTGCAGGTTGCGGAAGCGCGAGCGAAAGGCTTCCGGAAGCCGTTTGCCGACTGTGGGTTGAGCGCTGCCATCCGACAGCCACTCACCGGAGATCCAGTCGTGCACGAGTTGCTTTTCATAACCGTTGAAGACGCCGAACATCGGTGCACCGGCGCCTTCGAACAGCTTCCAGAAGCGGCTGTGCAGAGGGTCTTCGTGACGCTTGATCCAGCCTCTATTCTCCAGTACAGCAAGAAATTCCGGGATCTGCTCGGGCTCGGCCAGCCACTCGTTGACGGTCTTGCCATCCAGGCGGCAGTAGTCGGAATGCATGTGCTGACCGAACGTCCGCTTGCGCTCAAGCATGGCGATCACTTCCTGCTCCAGGTCGAACGACTGGATCACCTGAGTTGACCCCATCCCCAGCTCATTGAGGCGGTAACCACTGGCGACACGACGATAAAACTCGTCACGTTCCTGGCCGACCGGCAGCAACTCAAGGACGCTCTGCGCCGCCTTGCGCGCATGGCCGGTGCTGGCGTTATCGATCGTCACATGCAGGGTGAAGTAGTAAGGATCAATGCCCAGTTCATTCAGCTCGAATGAGGTGATGAGCAAGTGCAGCGGCAGCTGTTCATAGCCCAGGTTGTAACCAATGACCTCGGGGAGGTACTGCTCGCTCAACTGTCCCAGTGACAGTTGAATGGCGCCCTGCAGGTAGGCGTCATCGGCCAGTGGTGCGCTGGTGTCGCAGTCCAGGTCCGCCAGCAGTTTCCGGTACAGCGAGACATGATTCTGTGCCTGTTCGCCGTCACCGAGTTCTTCAAGGTATGTCCGAATCAGGCCATGAAAGCGGTAGTCCGCCCAGCGCGGCAGCAATCCGTAGAGCCAGGCGCCGTCGACCATTTTGGTTGGTGCGACCTGCTGAATGAAATACATCGCATGCGCTTTGCTCTTGAAAAACCGTCTCGGTTTTCCGGCGCGGCGTTGCTCGAGATAGAGCGCGTATTGATCAGCCACGACCCCTACGTTCTGCTCCATCCATTGTTCAAGCGCTTCAGGCTGCGCCGGAAGATCGCAGTGCTCCCGCTCGGCCAAGGCCAGGCAGTGATTCAGAAACATGACCGCATCGTGTTGATGTTCGGGAGCACGTTCATTCATCCATGATTGATAGACGGTTTTTGAACGGGCTTCTTCAACGACGGTTTTGACGACGGCATCGCCGGTCATCACTTGAAGAGACGTCATGAAAATCGTACCTCGGCAGTTGAACATCACGATTGACGCAGTCATTCGGGACTTTCTGTTTTTCTATGCAGCGTAGATAAGTGAGTGCCTCGGTACGGGGAAATTCAGCGTAATTTTCCGGGCACCGATAGGTGGTGATCGTGCTTATTCCAGGGGGGCGATGGTTGCGCGGAAAAAAAATGTATTGCCGGTTTGGGTTTACATCTGCAACAGGTGACCGTGGTATCGGCGTATGCCGCGTCTGATCAAAAAGGCTGAACGCAGGTATTTGAAGCAGGTCGTAACGTTCATGTCATCGATAACGATGACGTATTCAGCCCATAAAAGGATGACCGAAAATGACCAATTATTTTCGCATGAGCGCCATTGCCGTTGTACTTTCGCTAGGTTCGCAAATGGCTGTTGCTGCTCAGGACGCTGACGATTTTGTAGAGGATGCTTCTGCCAAGGGCATTGCCGAAGTTCAGGTTGGCAAGCTCGCACAGGATGAGAAAGGTGTCTCTGCAGACGTGAAGGAATTCGCCAAGCAGATGGTCACGGATCACACCGCCGCCAATGAGAAGCTGGCTGCGATCGCAAAAAGCAAGAACCTTGAAGTATCTGAAGATCCAATGTTGATGGACAAAGCCAAGGCAATGATTCTGGAGATGCGCGAGAAGTCATTCGACCAGGCTTACGCCAACAATCAGGTCTCCGCGCATGAACAGGCGATCAAGCTGTACAAGGAAGAGGCCGAGAATGGCAAGGATCCAGAGTTGAAGGCATTTGCGAAGGCAACACTGCCTACGCTGGAGAAGCATCTGGAGCATGCGAAAAAACTCGCTGCTGCCCATGGCGGTGATGCTGCCAAGAAGTAAATCCTCTACACCGCATGACGGGATCTACACCCTGTAGAGCGTCATGCGGGTACCGCTGAGAAACCCTCATTACTTTTTCGAAGTGGCCGCCTGGGTTCCGCCCTGTTCGGCGATCGCCGTCAGCTTTTCGTCTGCGCCTTTTTCTTCTGCCAACGTGGCACTCAACAGAGCGGTTGCCTCTTTCATCTTCAGATGTTTGGCCATTGCGATGAGTGTGCCGTAGCTGGCGATCTCGTAATGCTCGACCTTCTGACATGCGCCGATCAACGCGGCATCGAGCACAGCGCCTTTTTCGATCTCTTCCAGCAACTCCTTGCTTTCTTCGATCAGACCTTCCATGGCCGCGCATTTCATGCGTTTCAGCTTCAGACCAGCGCCTTCCACCAATTCATCGATACGATCGATCTGACCTTGAGTTTCTTCAAGATGAGCCTTGAAGGCTTCTGCCAGCAGTGGATTGGTCGAAGCGCGTGCCAGGAGCGGGAGTGCTTTGGTAATTTGCTTTTCGGCGCTGTATACGTCTGAAAGTTCGTGAATGAACAAATCTTCTATGGTCGTGCGAGTCATGTTCTTACCCTTTTCAGCGAAGAGAGACTTGTCCACAGGCGAGCATGTGGTCTGTAAGCCTGTGGACAAGTCGGATGGAGCGCTTAACATTGATGACCTGCGGGATCATCGACGTGGCAGGTTATTTTCAAGCAGGGTTCCAACTCCGAAACCCTTGGTCGCCATCACCACTTGAAAGCCTCGGCGTGCAAGCAGCGCCTGCGCCTCGAAGGCACGAAGCCCGTTTACAAATACCTTGTCGGTCAACACGCTATCCAACTCGTCGCGAGGCGTTAGAGGTCGACGGGAGCTGAGCTTTTTCATGATTCCATTCTCCTGATCAAACGATTGTTGCCGCTTCAGGCGTCTTTGCCCTGAACAAAGCCAGAGCCCAGATCTGCACCGGTAATCGGGTTGGCGGCCGGATCGGACTGGGTCCGTTCCTTCATCATTTCCAGCACCTCGGTGTCCTTTTCATTCAGCGTGACCGAGGCCGTACCTTCGCCGCCATCGACAGCCGCTTGTGGCGATTCCACATACTCCCAGTCACCGCCCTGATTCCAGGCGCCGCGTACATTGGGTTCGCCAGACATGTTGAAGTACTTGTTGGTGAACTCCGGCATTCCCGGCAGTTTGCCCTGCGGGAAGTTCGGCTGTATGGCGTGCAGGGCTTTTTCAAAAGACAACTGGTGTGCGATTTCCCGAGTCATGAGAAAGCCCAGCGCTTCTTTAACGCCAGGATCATCGGTCACATTCATCAATCGCTCGTAAACAATCTTGGCTCTGGATTCTGCGGCGATGTTGGAACGGAAGTCCGCTGTCGGCTCGCCGATAGTATCGATATAAGCCGCTGTAAAGGGCACGCCGGCGGAGTTTGTCAACGGCGCACCGGATCCGTACAGGAGGCTGGTGATATGTGAGTCATTGCCGTTACCGTTGATAGAGCGATACAACTCGCCTTCTTCTTCGATGCCTTCAGCCAATTGGCCTTTGGCGCCCTTATTGAGCATGACAATAATGGAACCCACAATTTCAAGGTGGCTTAGTTCTTCAGTGGCGATGTCCATCAACAGGTCTTTACGGCCTGGATCTTCTTCGCTCAATCCTTGGGTGAAATACCGTCCGGCGGCGGCCAGTTCACCCTGAGCCCCACCGAACTGCTCAAGCAGAAGGTTGGCCAGTCCAGGATTGGGTCTTGCTACGCGTACGGTATATTGAAGTCGCTTGTTATACATGAACATGTCGTATCCTCAGGCTTTGATTTCTCGGGAAGCGTCAACCCATGGGCATGGGTTCGATTCAACGCAGTCACAGGTTATGAGAGACTGAGGAGCGAGATCGTTACTGCTAACTTTTTTAAAGAGGACCGACGGTGTAAGAGCTGCCGTTCAATAGAATTTTAATATCCCTTAAGGTGACGCGAATTTTGCTTATATTACCGTGAAGGCCTATTTAAATTGGCGATCAGCCAGGCCGCATTGCCCCGTCAGAGAACCCGGAAAAATTGCAGTTATAAACAAACTCTATCACCAACTAAACCGAGCGGTTCAGGTATACCATACATTGCTAGATGGCAACATGACATCATTTAGATTATGGCATTAATATTTTGAATTTTTTGAAACTGCAGCGATCTGTTTTGCGAGTCTACAAAGCAGGAGCAACACAATGGCCGATGAAAAACACTACCGTATCGATTACCTGCTGCATGGCAGTTACAAGACGTTCTACATAAGGGCCGGTGCCATGGACAATAAGGAGGCCTGGCACTGGGCGTCAGTGGATGCCGGGTTCGGTGCGATCCCCAAGTACCGTTCCGATCCGGTGCCGAAGCTGAGCAAGCCTCAGGCGGAGAAGCTCGGTCTGTCGAACGTGGAGTGGGCGAGGGCTTGAACAGCCCTCGGTCACCTCGATACGACGCCTACCGTCGTGCGTCACGATGCCGCACGACGGTATTACCCTTTTGCAAAGTCTACGGTCGCCAGACTGTCAGATGAACAGTTGTTTCCCGCCTGCTTGACCTGAACACCCTCATTCGGATCACGCCTGCCGCAAGCGTCATACCGGCAAAGCGCTCTCGCCCGCCACTCGCCTGATGATCCTGACCTCACGTTAACCGTGACCCGGTCGATAGCCCGAGTATCAGGCTATGGCACCCATTGAACTTCCTGATGGGCCACTGCTCTCAAGTGATGTCAATGTGCCTTCATCTGAGCGGATGACCTCGTTCATCCTGTCACAGCCGGCCCGTACTACCCGTGATGCAAAGAAAGGAGCTTTTCCACTCGGATTGGACCCCTAATTAAAAAGAGAAAACTATGAACATCCTTTCGCCTGGTATCTACCTAACCAATCGCCTGCGCTTCCCTGCCAAGTTTGCCGTTTTAGCCATCATTATCGTTATCCCGCTGATCGTTCTCGGTCTTCGGGTTTTCAACAGCCTGAATGCAAGCATCGACACCGTCGCGCAAGAGCGCGTTGGCCGTGAGTACCTGCAATTGACCACCCCCGTTCTGCGACTCTCCATGCTGCAGCGTGCGGCCAGCAACCGTCTGCTCGCCGGCGATGCCTCCGCCGCTCAGGATCTGGCCAGCAATCGTGCTCAGCTCGAGACCGCTCTTGCTAACCTTGCCGATATGGATGCACGACAGGGTCAGCAGCTGGAGACCGAGAACCGCGTACAGCGCCTGCGTGAAAGCACCCGTTCCCTTATGGACAGTATCAAGCCAGGCCTGTCGCAGGATGAAGTGTTCGCCCAGTGGAACGAGCAACTGGCCCAGACGCTCAACTTTATCTACTACGTCTCGGCCACCTCGGGCATGGTGCTGGACGAAGACTACGCCTCGCTGTTTCTGATCGACCTGAGCACCATTCGTATGCCCCGGGAAATCAACGTCGCCGGTCAGATCCGCGGTATTACGGCAAGCTTGATAACCGGTCAGGGCCTGAGTGTATCGATGCGCGGCTCGCTCGAGAGCCTGCTGAAGATCGAACTGCAATTTCGCGCGGAACTGGAGCAGAGCATTCGCCTGCTCAAGCGTCGTTCGCCAGAGCTGGCCGCGCGCATCAGTGACCCGATCACTGCCGCTACTGCCGCGATGGACAGCTTTCGCGGTGACCTGCACGCGTACGTAAAAGGCACAGAGTTCTCCGTGCAGCAGGGTCAGGCGCTGAGTGCGCGTGGCAACGTGGTTGTCTCGGGTCTCTACAAGGCTCAGGACGAAATTCAGACTGCGCTTCAGGATGAATTGAATACGCGCTACGACGCCTTGGTGCTGCAACGCGAAGTCGTCATTGCCATGTGTGTGATCATGGGCCTGCTGCTGCTCTACGCGTTTTGCAGCATCTACCGTGCCTTGCGCCTGACCATCGACAGCCTGCTGGGCGTTACCCGCCGTCTGGGCGAGGGCGATCTGAGTGCACGCGTAGCGGTGGTCAGCAAGGACGAAGTGGCGGATATCGCCAACGGCCTGAACCTGATGGCCGACGCCTTCGCCAGCTCCATCTCGCACATGGACCGCACCTCTTACGAACTGACTGATGTGGCGTCCCGGCTGGGCGCATCCATCGGCCTGGCCAAGCAATCAATGAACGCGCAGCAGGCTGAAACGGAGCAAGTGGCGACCGCGATCAACGAGATGACCGCGAGCGTTGCCGACGTGGCGCAGAACACCGAAGGTGCTGCATTGGCCGCCGATGAAGCGAACACCGCATCACGTAACGGTCTGCGCATCATGCACCAGGCACACTCGACCATTCAGGCGCTGGCCGAAGAGGTGGAGGTCAGTGCCCAGAAGGTCCAGGCGCTGGCCCTGCACAGTCAGTCGATTGGTGGCGTTATCCAGGTCATCAGCACCATTGCCGATCAGACCAACCTGTTGGCCCTCAATGCCGCCATCGAAGCCGCGCGGGCGGGCGAGCAGGGTCGCGGGTTTGCCGTGGTGGCTGATGAAGTCCGCACGCTGGCTTCGCGCACTCAGGCGTCGACCGAAGAAATTCGCGGCATCATCCAGCAACTGCAAGGTGCCACCGATGCTGCCGTGCAGCAGATGCAGGCCGGGCAGCAGAAGGCCCATGCGTGTATCAGTGCCGCCAGCGATGCCTCGGGCAGCCTGTCGAGTATCAGTCAGGGCGTGGAGCGCATCGTCGAGATGAACACGCAGATTGCCAGTGCTGCCGTGCAGCAGCATGCGGTCTCCGAAGACATCAACCGCAATGTCATGGAGATTCGTAACAGCTCCGGGACGTTGATGCTGGGTATCGACAACAACGCGGTAACCGCCGATGAACTGGCGCGGGTCGCTAGCGACATGCGCAATGTCGTGGCGCGTTTCAAGCTCACTGCCTGATTGAATCGGGGGCTGTTCAGCCCCCGATTTCCCTCCCGAATCGGCGCGCTCGCGCGGATTGTCTTTTTCCGATCAAGTTTTGCTCTTCTGCGGCCGATAGCTCTGGCGCGCGGTTTTGCTGTCTATAAAAACAAATCTCAGCTCTTTCGTTGCGCACAAAAAAGCATTTTCAGGAGATTTTATGAACAGCAGATTTGCGAATATCAGCGTCAACATGAAGTTGGCATTGGGCTTTGGGACCGTTCTTTTCTTCACGGCTGTCCTCGCCCTCGTCGGCTGGACCAGCCTCGACAAGCTCATCTATCGCACCGACCGAATCGGCGATATCACCAGGCTGAGTGACAACCTGACCAATCTGCGAATCGCGCGTCTGCAATACATGCTGACTGACGGCGATGAAACCGCAGCACAGAACATGCAAAGCAAGCTGGATGTGTTCAAGGCGCAGCAGCAATCCCTGCTCGTCAGCTTCAACAATCCGGTCAACCTCAAGCCGCTGCGCGAACTGGCCGATGTCACTCGCGACTATGAAGCCTCCCTGAACAGCATGCGCGCCGTGTATCAGTCCGGGGCCAAGGTGCGCAACGAGATGACCGCCACTGGCACAGCGGCCATGCAGGCCGTCGAGTCGTTGAACAATGCCGTCATGCAGATCGACCCTTCTGACCCGGCACGCTTCGATCTGGCCCAGTTGGCGAACAGCGCTCGGCAAGACCTGGTTCTGGTGCGTTATGAAGTGCGCGGCTATACCGGCAATCCGAGTGACAAGACCGAGACAGCAGCCTTTCAGCAGCTCGATAGCGCAATCAGCCATCTGGACAGGCTCAAGGGCGCTTTTGGCACTGCCAATCGCGAACAGATCGCACAGTTTGAAACCGCTTTGCGCAATTACCGCAGCTCGGTCGATGCCTTCAAGGCAACCACTCAGACGGCTGCGAGCGTGCGCAAGGATCTGACCACTCAAGGCGCCACCATCGTCAAGCTGGGCGAAGAGCTGTACGGGCTGCAGATGCAGATGGGCAAGGAAGACACCGCTCACGCGCGCAGCCTGCAGCTGGGTTGTGTGGTGTTGGTCATGCTGTTGGGCATTCTTGCCGCTGTGGTCATCACGCGTCAGATCACTCGTCCATTGCGCGATACGCTGGCCATCGTCGAGCGTATTGCGTCCGGCGACCTGACGCATACCGAAGCGGTTACCCGACGCGATGAACTGGGCGTGTTGCAGCAAGGTATCCAGCGCATGGGTACAACCTTGCGCGAACTGATCTCCGGTATTCGCGACGGCGTCACGCAGATTGCCAGCGCGGCCGAAGAACTGTCGGCAGTTACCGAGCAGACCAGTGCAGGGGTCAACAGCCAGAAAGTCGAGACCGACCAGGTGGCCACCGCCATGCATGAAATGTCGGCGACCGTGCACGAAGTGGCGCGCAATGCCGAGCAGGCGTCCGTGGCGGCTTCCGATGCAGACAAGCAGGCGCGTGATGGCGACAAGGTCGTCGGCGAGGCCATCCAGCAGATCGAGCGACTGGCCGCCGAGGTGGTTCGCTCATCTGACGCAATGAATGTGCTTGAGCAGGAAAGTGACAAGATCGGCAAGGTCATGGATGTGATCAAGGCGGTCGCCGAACAGACCAACCTGCTGGCCCTCAATGCTGCCATCGAGGCCGCGCGTGCAGGGGAAGCCGGCCGGGGTTTTGCCGTGGTGGCCGACGAAGTTCGTGGTCTGGCGCAGCGTACCCAGCAGTCCACCGAAGAAATCGAAGGGCTGGTGGCGGCCTTGCAGAATGGCACGCGTCAGGTGTCGGGCATCATGCTCGGCAGCCGCACGCTGACTGACAGCAGTGTCGAACTGACGCGCAGGGCCGGTACGTCACTGGAGAGCATCACCCGTACGGTATCGAGCATTCAGGCGATGAACCAGCAGATCGCTGCCGCCGCCGAGCAACAAAGCTCGGTAGCCGACGAAATCAGCCGCAGCATCGTCAACGTTCGCGACGTATCCGAACAGACCGCCGAAGCCAGCGAAGAAACCGCAGCCTCCAGCGTCGAGCTGGCACGCCTCGGTGGCCAGCTGCAGATGATGGTCAGCCACTTCCGGGTTTGACGGTCGTGCCCACGCGGAGTAGCCGGACACCTATCGTTCCGCACGCTCCAGCGTGGGAATGCATTTCGTGACGCTCCGCGTCACAGCCCCATGCCGCGCCGCCTGCTCAAGGGAGGACGCAGAGCGTCCAGAACGGCATGCGACGCGGAGCGTCGCACGATAGTCGAGATTATCGTTCCGTACGCTCCAGCGTGGGGATGCATTTCGTGACCCTCTGCGTCACATCTCCAGGTTGTACCGCCTTCTCAAGGGAGGACGCAGAGCGTCCAGAACGGCATGCGACGCGGAGCGCCGCACGATAGTCGAGATTATCGTTCCTCACGCTCCAGCGTGGGAATGCATTTCGTGACGCTCCGCGTCACAGCCCCACGCCGCGCCGCCTGCTCAAGGGAAAACGCGGAGCGTCCGCAACGGCATGCCCACGCGGAGCATGGGCACGATGATGTTCTTTTGCACAATACTTAACAGGTCTGAACAACAGAGCCATAGTTATATAACTATACGTTGGTATATCTCACTCATACTTACAGATAAACATGAGCTACTTTTGCAGGTTTCTACTGTTGATCGAAACGCTATAAGCTTTACCTCACTGTCCGGCAACTATTAACTCACGGCCTTTATACGTTATCGCTGACTGCCTGTTTGCTTATAAAACGGGTGGGTCTGCGCCTGCGCGGCCGGCTCGAGGTGAGCAATGCATTCGATATTTGAATTCGGTAAAAGCCTGCGGACGCCCCGTTTCGTAAAACCCGGTGCACGCACGCCTTATTGGGCCGATGGTATTTGCCTGGCCATCCTGACTCTGTTTATTGGCCTGTTCATTTATGGCTTTGGGCAGATGATGCAGCCCCTGACTGTGCTGAATTCCAGCCCCATGAGCCTTGATCCGGCGCGCCTGCCCGAATATGCCTTGCGCACCACGCTGCGTATGTTCATCGCGCTGGGCGCTTCGTTGATCTTCACTTTTGTCGTCGCCACGCTGGCAGCCAAAAGTCGCAAGGCCGAACAGGTGATCATCCCGGCGCTGGATATTCTTCAGTCGGTACCGGTGCTGGGTTTTCTGACGTTCACCGTGACCTTCTTCATGGGACTGTTTCCCGGTCGGCAGATGGACGTCGAATGCGCAGCGATCTTTGCCATCTTCACCAGCCAGGCCTGGAATCTCGCGTTCAGTTTCTATCAGTCACTGCGTACTGTGCCGAGTGATCTGAACGAAGTCAGCCGTCAGTTCGGGCTGTCTGCGGTACTGCGCTTTACACGCCTGGAACTGCCGTTCGCCATACCGGGGCTGGTGTGGAACATGATGATGTCGATGTCCGGCGGCTGGTTTTTCGTGGTCGCCTGCGAGGCCATTTCGGTCGGCGATACCACGGTCAATCTGCCGGGTATCGGTTCCTGGCTGGCGCTGGCCATCGAGCAGAAAAACCTGGCTGCGATTGCCTGGGCAGTGGGCGCAATGGCGCTGGTGATTCTGGCCTATGACCAATTGCTGTTCAGGCCGATCGTCGCTTGGGCGGACAAATTCCGCTTCGAGCAAACCGCATCGTCGAAGCGTCCGCGCTCTTGGATGTACAGCCTGCTGGGCCGCTCCCGTGTGGCGCCGATGCTGGCTTCGGTCCTGGCTGCACCGTGGAAATGCCTGATGCTGATCGACTGGCGCGTGTTCTCCCGGCTGTGGAAAGTGAAGCTCACCCCAGGCATCGCTCGCGTGCTCGACTACGTGTGGCTGGGTCTGGTCATGGCCGCTTGCCTGGCCGGCAGCGTGTACCTGTTCAGGTTCATCGAAGCGTCACTGGGCACCAGCGACATGGTCACTGCCTTTGGTCTGGGCCTGGCGACGATGGTGCGCGTGATCGTACTGATCGTCATCGCAAGCCTGATCTGGGTGCCCGTCGGTATCTGGATCGGCTTGCGTCCGGTCTGGGCCGAACGCTTGCAGCCTATCGCGCAGTTCATGGCGGCGTTCCCGGCCAACGTCCTGTTTCCGTTTGCCGTGATCGCGATTGTCGGCCTGCACCTGAACCCGGATATCTGGCTGTCGCCACTGATGGTGCTCGGCACCCAGTGGTACATCCTGTTCAACGTGATCGCCGGAGCCAGCGCCTTGCCGACTGACCTGCGCGAAGCAGCGACCATGTTCAACATGCGCGGCTGGCAGTGGTGGCGCCGTGTCGCGCTGCCTGGCGTGTTTCCCTACTACATCACCGGTGCGCTGACCGCGTCGGGTGGTTCGTGGAACGCCAGTATCGTCGCCGAAGCGGTTTCCTGGGGCGATCAGCATCTGGAAGCGGCAGGCCTGGGGTCATACATCGCAAATGCGACCCAGGCGGGCGACTTTCCACGTGTCGCGCTGGGCATCGTGGTCATGTCGGTCTTCGTGATTGCGTTCAACCGGTTGCTGTGGCGCCCGCTGTACGGGTTTGCCGAGCGACGTCTGAGTCTTGTCTGATCGTGTGTAAGGGGAGGGCGCCATCATGATGGCTGTCGAAACGCGTTGCCTGGTAGATGTTCAGAAGGTCCGACATGTGTACGGCAAAGGCAGCAAAGAGCGCTTGGTGCTGGATGACGTGACACTGACGCTCAACGAGAACGAAATAGTGGGCCTGCTGGGCCGGTCCGGTTCGGGCAAGTCGACCCTGTTGCGCTCCATCGCCGGGCTGGTGGTGCCCACCGAAGGTGAGGTGAATTTCCCTCGTCGTGCGCAAGGGCGTGCGATGTCGGTGGGCATGGTGTTCCAGAGCTTTGCGCTGTTTCCCTGGCTGACAGTGCTGGAAAACGTCGAAGTCGGCCTCGAAGCGCAACGTGTGCCCGCCGCGGTACGTCGCAAGCGCGCACTGGCGGCCATCGATCTGATCGGCCTGGACGGTTTCGAGAGCGCCTACCCCAAGGAGCTGTCCGGAGGCATGCGCCAGCGGGTTGGAATGGCGCGCGCGCTGGTCATCGATCCTGACGTGCTGTTGATGGACGAACCGTTTTCCGCGCTCGACGTGCTCACCGCCGAAACCCTGCGCACTGACTTGCTGGACATGTGGAGCGAAGGGCGCATGCCCATCAAGTCGATCCTGATGGTGACGCACAACATTGCCGAAGCCGTGCTGATGTGCGACCGCATCCTGCTGTTCTCCTCCAATCCTGGGCGGGTGATCAGCGAGATAAAGGTCGATCTGCCACAGCCGCGCAACCGCCAGGACCCGATCTTCCGGGCGCTTGTGGAAGAGATCTACGTGCTGATGACCCAGGACAACGACGCAGGTGAGATTCGCCAGGGCGTGTTTCCGGGCACCGGGCTGGGGATGGTATTGCCGCAGGTTTCCACCAACGCACTGGCCGGGCTGATCGAGGCGATTCACGCGCCGCCCTACAGCCTGAAAGCCGACCTGCCGGAGCTGGCCGCTGCGCTGCATTACAACGCCGACGAGCTGTTCCCGATTGCCGAGGTGTTGCAACTACTGCGCTTCGCTGAACTGAAGGGCGGCGACATTCGCCTGCTGCCAGCCGCCAATCGCTATGCGCTGGCGGATGTCGACGAGCGCAAGCAACTGTTCGCCCAGCATTTGCTGAGCTTCGTGCCGCTGGTGGCGCACATTCGGCGGGTACTGGATGATCGTCCCACGCACACTGCACCGGCACGGCGCTTTCGCGATCAACTCGAAGACTTCATGTCCGAAAGCGATGCAATGCAGACCCTCAATGCAGTGATTCAATGGGGGCGCTACGCGGAGTTGTTTGCCTATGACGAACTGGCCGATCAGTTCAGCCTGGACAACCCGTCCTGAGGTTTGTAGGACATACTCAACGGGCCTTTTGCAACCAGCGGGATGATGCACATGCGTGAACCTGAATCCTACGGCAAGGCCGCTATGGCGGTACGGCTGATCGCTTTGCTGATGCTGGCGCTGGTCATTGCGGTTGCCGACACCTTGACCGACCTGGAAATCGCCGTGGGTGTATTCCAGATTGTTGTGGTGCTGCTGGCGGTCAGGCTCCTGCCGGTCGCAGGCGTTATCGCGATGGCGTTGCTGTGCATGGTGCTGACCGTGATCAGTTACGAGATGACGACCTCCAGAGGCAGTGAGGCGTCCGGGCTTATCAATTGCATTATCAGCCTGGCGGCCATCGCCATGACCACCTGGCTGGCGCTGCGCATGGCGCTGGCTATCCGCTCGGTACATGAAGCGCGCTCGCAACTGGCGCGGATCGCACGGGTCAATCAACTGGGTGAGCTGACGGCGTCCATTGCTCATGAGGTCAATCAGCCGCTGTCGGCCATTGTCACCAGCGGCAATGCCTGCCAGCGCTGGCTGGCCAGCGAGCCGGTCAATCTGGACAAGGCCCGTCAGGCCGTGGAACGCATGATCAGTGACGCGAACCGCGCCGGGGACATCATCGTCCGGGTGCGCGCTCTGGCAAAACGTTCGTCCACTCACAAGGAGTGGATCAGCGTGGCCGATACCGTCGCCGAGATCGTGGCGTTGGCGCACAGCGAGATAGAAGGGCAGGGCGTGGCACTGCTGGTCGACGTTCCGGAGGGCCTGCCGCCGCTGCTGGCTGATCGGGTGCAGATCCAGCAAGTGTTACTGAACCTGATGCTCAATGGCGTCGATGCGATGAAAAGGCTCGAGGCGGATCAGGCGCAACTGGAGGTTCGGGTGGGCTGGCATGACGGCGGCAATATCGGATTTTCGGTCATCGACAATGGCATCGGCGTGCCACCGGAAAACCTCCATCAGTTGTTCGACGCGTTCTACACCACCAAGGAGGAAGGGATGGGGATTGGTCTGGCGATCAGCCGTTCGATCATCGAAGCTCATGGCGGGCGCATCTGGGTCACGCCCAACCCTGCAATCGGTGCTACGTTTCACTTCACCCTGCCCACTGGAAAGATGGAAACCTGATGAGTACAGCTGTCACTGCATCGCAGGCCGAAGAACCGATCATCTACGTCATCGATGACGACCTGTCGGTGCGCTCCTCGCTGGAGGACCTGCTGGCCTCGGTCGGATTGCGCAGCATGCTGTTCGGCTCGACCCGCGAGTTTCTGGATACTCCGCGCCCTGACGCGCCGGGCTGTCTGATTCTGGACATTCGCATGCCGGGCATGAGTGGCCTGGATTTCCAGGAACATATGGCCAGGTCAGGGATTTCCCTACCGGTCATTTTCATCACCGGGCACGGCGACATTCCCATGTCCGTACGGGCCATGAAGGCCGGTGCAGTGGAGTTTCTGACCAAGCCCTTTCGCGATCAGGACTTGCTCGACGCCATCCAGCAGGGGTTGGCGCAGGATCGCAGCCGACGCCAGAGTGCCGCCGTGGGAGCCGAACTGCAGCGCCGCCACGCCAGCCTCAATCCCGGTGAGCAGCAGGTGATGGAACTGGTGGTCAGCGGCCTGCTCAACAAACAGATTGCAGCGCGGCTGAACGTGAGCGAAATCACCGTCAAGGTCCGCCGTGGCTCGGTGATGCGCAAGATGGAAGCCGATTCCCTGGCCGACCTCGTCAAGTTTGCCGAGCGCCTCAAAGAGCTGCATTGATCGACGACCCCATCGGTTATACCCATGTCTCGTGGGAGCGAGCCGGGCGACGCTTCGCTTGCTCGCGAAGAGGCCGGTACAGCCTCCAGAAGCAGGACGTTTGTACTCAGCGGCTCACTAATTCATCAACTGCGGCAGTACGTAATTGCGCACCACGTACAGCGAGCCTTCTGCGCTCAAGTGCCCCGAGTCGATCTGCAGCAGAGAGCGGTTGTCTTCCAGGCGTACCAGGCAGGCATCGGCGATGCACAGTTTGTCGATCAGTGACACGAACTGGATGCCTGCCGATGCGGCAAGCGCGCGGGTTGCCTGATCCACCAGCATGACGCTTTGATCCAGAGCCGGATCGCGGATGTGCGATTCGCTCAGCCCCCAATGACGGTTGGCGATGACACTGGGCAGCGACGGGTTCCACTGCGGGACCGGGCCGATCAGCACGATATGCTTCGCGCCAAGACCCTTGAGCCGGACCGCGATCTGCGTCCAGTCGGTCTTGTCATGCCCATCCTTCTGCGCGATGACCACGATATCCGGACGCAGCCTTTCGATGCTCTGCAAGGCTGTTCTGTTGGAGTAGTCACAGGCCCTGCTGGTCGCCGATGTGCGTCCTTCATGGTTACTCAGAGCGGGACGGCAACTGGCCGAGGCGACCTGATAGAAGGGCGTGCTGTGTGTCAGCAAGGTACGCAAGCCGAGCGACAGCGCCTGTGCATGAGAGTCGCCCCACAGGAACACTCCGCCTGCGCCCTGTTTGCGGATGCAAGCTTCGTCGATGCCTGATTGGCCGCGCTGGGTCAGGGCGGAGAAAGCGTCACATTTCAGCCAGTAAGGCTCGTACAGATTGTGCTGACGATCAGCGTATTCCTGAATGAAACGCGCCTTGTCCGAAACGCTGACCGGGCGCAGTGGCGATACCACGCCGCTGGTCGCGCTCACCAGCGCTCCGCCCACGAACACCAGAGCGATCAGTGTGCCAGGCATGGCAAGCCTGCCGCGCTGATCAGACGACGGTCTGCTGGCGGGCTGCTCGATCAGCCGCCATGAGACCAGACCCAGCGTCACGGCCACGCCCATGCCCACCAGCACTGTGCGGGTCTCGCCCAGCAACCCGGCGTCATTCATCCACAACACCACCGGCCAATGCCACAGGTACAGCGAGTACGACCGTGTGCCGATCCATTGGGCCAGCGGGTTACAGGTCAGCAGCGAGTCGTTGCGTGCGGCGACGATCACCGCGAACGTCCCCAGCACCGGCATCAGCACCAGGTAACCCGGCCATGTGTCCTGTACGGACAGCAGGAAGAACCCGGCCACGATCAGCGCCAGTCCGACGTGTTCCAGAACGCGCTGCTGCAGGGCCTTCAATTGCAGCGGGAACAGGCAGGCCACGCCACCTGCCAGTAACTCCCAGGCGCGGCTCGGCAGCAGATAAAACGCGGCCTCCGGCCATTGCAAGGAGGCAGATATGCACACCACAAAGCCTGCCAGACTCGTGCCCAGCACCCACCAGCGCAGGTTGTTCAGCGCGACCAGACGACTGAGCACCAGCAGCGCAATCGGGTACAGCAGGTAAAACTGCCATTCCACCGACAGCGACCAGGTATGCAGCAGCCATTTCTCATGGGCACTGGCAGTGAAGTACCCCGCCTCACGCCAATAGACAAGGTTGGAAACGAACCCCAGGCTGCTGGCCACATGTGTGCCCAGCGCGCTGTAGTCCAGCGGCAGCAGGGAGAACCAGCCCAGCAGCAGCAGGGCAAAACACAGCGCGGCGAGGGCCGGGACGATGCGTCTGGCCCGTGACGTGTAGAACGCCGCCAGCCTGAATTTGCCGCGCCTCAAGCCGCGCAGGATGATCCCGGTGATCAGATACCCCGAGATCACGAAGAACACATCCACACCGGCAAAGCCGCCAGGCAGCCAGTCGGGGTGGAAGTGGAAGAGCAGCACTGCGATCACCGCGATGGCGCGCAGGCCATTGATGTCTTTTCTGAAGTCCATTGGAGAAAGCCATCCGGTGGCTGATCGTGAGGGAGATGTGCCGGGGATCAGCCGAAACGTATCGGCGGCCAGCGTGGTGATGAGTGTGGTGGCGGTCAGCGGGCAGTCGACGACAGTCCGGGCGCATGGCTCCCAGGGGCTTGCCTGCCGGCAATCACATGACCAATGGCCAGACCTATGAACAGGTTGGCGACAGCGACCTCGAACATGTCGGTGGTCCAGCTGATCAGGCACCAGCAAAAGCTGATCGCCAGCAGCATATGGCCGACACGGGTCTGATCATCGATCAGTCGGAACAACAGCGGGATCTGCAGCGCATACAGCAGCAAGCCAAGCACGCCGAGCATTGCCCAGAGATACAGGGCGGAGCTGTCCATGCCGAGAAATACCCCGGCACCGTTCACTGGAAACAGCCCCATCGTGCTGCCGACCATGCCGAAGCCCGCGCCGCTGATCATCCAGCCTTCGCGACTCATCGCATTGATCAGGCCGGGCCAGGTGTTGATCAGCCGGTCATACAGCGAGGCCAGAGAGCCGCCGCTGCTGACCGCGTAGGCATCAGGACTCACAATCAGCCCCAGTGCCGGCAACAGCAGACCGATGCCCACCACCACGGTGCACAATGTTCTGCAGGTCCAGTGCATCCGCCGCATCAACAGCAGCATGACGGTCAGGGCGAAGGCCGCAGCTGGCGCTTTGCTGGTGGTCAGCACGATGGCGTAAAGCGCCACCCCACTCAGCAACAACATCATCAGGCGCGAGCGCAGAAACATGAGCAGGTACAGCGTGTAGAAGGCGATCATGATCGACAGCACGTTGGACACTCTGGCGAAACCGGCAATGCGATCCACTTCGTCCGCACTCCATGAGGTGTTGGCGCTCAACTGGGTTTCACCGACGCTGTAGCTATAGCCTTTCCAGGGCACGGAGGTGAGCTTGTCCAGGGCAATCCCCAGCAGCGAGGCCAGCAGGCAGAAACCAATGGCGCGGTACAACAGCTTGCGGCGATACAGCAGGTGCCGGCCACATACCAGGCCGAACACCAGCGGGCTCAGCGCGAACAGACTGAACGCCAGGTTGTGCACGCTGGCACGATGCAGCATGGCCAGCAGCCCGGAAAGCAGCCACAGGATCGTGAATGTCCAGAACAACCGTCCTGCCCTGAAGGTGCGCAGTTCCAGCGCAAACAGCAGGATGCAGGCGGCCTTGGGCAGATAGAGCAGGGGGCTTATGCCTGCCTGATCGAAGTAGAAGCGCAAGGCTCCGGAAAAGGTCTCGACCAGAATCAGGCTGATGGCGACCCACACCACCACCGTGGACTTGTCAAAGGACATCAACGACGACCTGGCGTCGACGCTGCTCGCAGTATTCAACGCCATGCTGGCTGCCTTGTGAAATACGTCAGGGGAATTGCGCGGACAAAGCTACCGCCCGACGATCACGGCAACGTGTCGACACAGGCAGGCTTTGGGAGATGGGGGTCTGGAGCGGACGCTCGCAACGGCATGACAACAGGTATATCAGTCGCAGTTGGGGCAACTGTCAATTAATTAGTCAGGATTAATGGTTATGCGCTGCATGCCCCGTGCCGAGGATAGGACGCGGAGCGTCCGGAACGGCGTGCCCACGCTGGAGCATGGGCACGATGGTGTTCCTGAGAACCCCTATCGTTCCGCGTGGGAATGCCTTTCGTGACGCTCTGCGTCACAAATCTGCGCCGCGCTGCAGTACCGAGGATCGGACGCGGAGCGTCCGGAACGGCATGCCCACGCTGGAGCATGGGCACGATGGTGTTCCCGAGAACCCCTATCGTTCCTCACGCTCCGCGTGGGAATGCCCTTCGTGACGCTCTGCGTCACAAATCTGCGCCGCGCTGCAGTACCGAGGATCGGACGCGGAGCGTCCGGAACGGCATGCCCACGCTGGAGCATGGGCACGATAGTGTTCCCGAGAACCCCTATCGTTCCTCACGCTCCGCGTGGGAATGCCTTGCGTGACGCTCTGCGTCACCCATCTGCGGATTACGGGTATTTACGTTTGTCCGGTGCAGGCGGGAAGTACTGATAGAGCCAGGTCTCGCTCAGCGTACGGTCGCCAGTGCGGATGAACATGCGCATTTCAACCGGCTCGACCGAGTCGCTGTCCGGTACCCAGTCGAAGGTGACGCGGTAACCCTTGATGTCCGGCAGCACGAGGATGTTGAAGTCCTGCACCTTGCCATGAGTGACCGTGACGATGGGTTCGATCCCGGTGCCTTCCGGCAAGCGATCCAGGCCGCCGCCGTTGAAGTCCACCGCAAAGCGGCGTGCCCAGGTTTTCGGGTAATGCTCGCCCGGTGCCCAGCCTTCGAGGAAACCGCCCATGCCTGAACGTGTCGCGTGGACCTGGGCCAGCGGCGTGCTCACCGGCGGCAGCGGGCTCCAGAACAGCTTGTAGCCGTAGTTCATCGAATCCCCGGCCTTGACCGGCGTCTTCGGCGTCCAGAACACCACGATGTTGTCCATCGTCTCGCCCGTGGTCGGCAGCTCCAGCAGGCTGACCTCGCCTTCGCCCCACGCCGTGATCGGCTCGACCCACAGGCTTGGACGGCGGCTGTACCAGACAACGGTGTCCTGATAGCTGGAGAACTCGTGATCGCTCTGCACCAGCCCGAAGCCTTTCGGATCGGTGTCGGAGAACGCGCTGAATTGCGGTTTGGCCGGGTTGTTCAGCGGACGGCAGATCCACTCACCGTTGCCACGCCACATCGACAGGCGATCCGAGTCGTGGATTTGCGGGTGGATGGTGTCGCACATGCGACGTTCGTGAGTGCCGCAACTGAACATGCTGGTCATCGGCGAAATGCCCAGCTGCTGGATGTCGGTACGCGCATTGACGTGCGCGTCGATTTCCATGACCACCTGGCCGGCCTGACAGTCGATGTCGAAGCGGTAGGCGCCGGTCGCACTCGGCGAGTCGAGCAGTGCGTAAACCACGAAGCGTGTCGCGTTCTTGTCCGGTGTTTCAAACCAGAACTTGGTGAAGTCCGGGAATTCTTCCTGACGCTTGGCGTAACTGTCGATGGCCAGGCCGCGGGCCGAGAGGCCGTATTGCTTGTTGCTGTCCACGGCGCGGAAATAGCTGGCGCCGAGGAACGAGACAACGTCATTGATGGCGATTTCAGGCGCCTTGAACAGTTTGAAACCGGCAAAGCCCAGGTCGCCCTTGACCAGATTCTTGTCGATGCCGCTGTTCTCGTAGTTGAACAGGTCATGGCGGAAATGCACTTCCCGCGCCTGCTTGCTCTGCGGATCGACGCTGTACATGCGCACGGGCGTCTTGAAGCCCATGCCGACGTGGAAGAAATGCACGTCGAGCTGACCGTGGACGTCTTTCCACAGCGAGTGATTCGGGTCGTAGCGGATGGCATTGAATTGCTGCGGCGTCATGTTCGCAAGTACCGGTGGCAGCACCTGCTTGTTGCTCACATACCCTTTGCTCGCAAGCTTCTTGGCATGCGCCTGCAACTCTGCAAAATCGAAGTGTTCGATCTCGCCATCGGCTGCGGCGGCCAGTGCCCGCGCAGCAAAAAGCCCTGAGGCCGATACGCTGCCGTAGGCGGCCAACGCCATGGACGCTTTCAGGAGATTTCTGCGATTCATAAAGGTGAAGCCTCTGAGTAATTCTGTGCGTCCTGCACAAAAAATGGCGCGCCAACGACTCCTTGCCGAACGCAAACTACCCACAACAGATAACAAAGACGAGATACGGTTCGGAAATCGGCCAAAAAAAAATGTCGATAATGGGTAATGAATCCGGCGTGTTGACCGCCATAAAGCTTATTTTTGCGTGACTGCAGACTAATCGATTAAGCGCATCGCCGCTTGGCGCAAGGCTTCCAGACGATCGGGGCAAGAAACGCCGCTCAACTCGTTGCCTTTGGCCGACGCTAAAAACTTTTTCGCCAGGCAATATTCAGCAATCATTTTGCTGGCGCGCGGGCTCACCCTCTGCACGGCTTCCGGCCGATTCGCCAGCTGGGCGTTACCGCTATCGCACATTCGTTCAGCTAATAGTCCTGACGAAAGTTTCACTCCGCGTGTTATATCGTAACGCTATGATTCACTGGCATTCAGATGCCAATGCAGGGCTCTCCAAAGGGCGATAAATAAGCGGGTGCCGGGGTAGTGATGCGGGTTGATTTGGATGAGCACGAAGGCCTCGAAGGCCTGCCGCGTTTTCAAATGGCGGTGCAACAGGTTCGGCGTCTGGGACGATTGATGTATGTGACCGGTGGAGCAGGGGCGTTCGGGCTGCTGCTGGCGTTGTCCATCGATCTGTTTTCCCCCGGCTCTTTGTGGATGGCCGTGTTGTGCAACGCCTCGGCGGCGTTGTTTCTGCTTACGGCGGGCTTGCAGTCGGCGCGGCATGTCGCGCTATGGCGGGCTCGCGCGTTGCGTTCGCCGGAGGCAGACACGCTCGACGAAAGCCTGCCTGCTGGCGACGAGAGCGGCTGGTACGAGCGTCTGCTTGAACGCCTGAGTGACTCGGGCAAATCGCTGGTCAGGCACGTTGGCAGCTCGACCCTGTGGCTTGCCGGTTGGGCGGTGCTGGCGTTGATCGTCATTCGCGCCTTCTGGAACCTCATGTTATCCGGCGCCGACCTCTCCACGGCCGGTAGTCTTGCCGGCAGCGTCATGCTGCTGTTGGCGTTCGGGCTGCTGGTCATCGAGCGACAACTGAGCAGCGAGTCCGACAGTCAGTCGCCGGAGGCCGGAGCCCTGGCGCAACTGGTGCGCATGACGCTCATCGTCCTGCTGATCGGCGCGCTGTGCCTGTTTTTCTCCAGTGCAGATCGTGTCTGGCCGGCGCGGCTGGCGGTGTTGATCGGCCTGCTGCCGCTCGGCGTGGCGCTGGAGTTCCTGCTGCGCGCTGTGCTGTCGGTGTTCAGCCCGCGCAACCCACGTATCGAACCGCGCCTGCTGGCCGCCAGTTTCATCGCTGACCTGTTGCGCTGGCCGCCGCGACCGCTGCTCGCCTTGCAGCACGAACTGCACAACCGTTTCGGCATCGATCTGCGCCAGATCTGGGCCTTTACCTACATGCGTCGCGCATTTCTGCCGGTGCTGGCAGTGGTCGCAGCGCTGGGCTGGGTATTGAGCGGCGTGCATGAAATTCCCATGCAGGGGCGGGGCATTTACGAGCGGTTCGGCAAGCCGGTCGATGTGTTCGGACCCGGTCTGCATGTGGGTTTGCCCTGGCCGTTCGGGCGCGTGCTGGCCGTTGAAAACGGCGTGGTTCATGAGCTGGCGACCAGCGTTTCTGCCGCCGACTCTTTCGAGCAGACGCTGGACCCTGCCGAAGGCCCGCCGCCGGGCAGCGCCAACCGTCTGTGGGATGCCAGCCATATCAACGAAAAATCCCAGGTCATCGCCAGCAGTGCAGGCGACAAGCAGAGTTTTCAGATCGTCAACATGGACGTGCGGTTCGTCTACCGCATCGGCCTGACAGATGCCGCAGCCATGGCATCGACCTATAACAGCGCGGATATTCCGGCCTTGATTCGCAGTACGGCCAGCCGTGTGCTGGTGCACGGCTTTGCCTCGCGCACGCTGGATGAATTGCTCGGCGAGCAGCGCAGCGGGCTGGCCGATGATATCGGCAAGGCCGTGCAGGCCGACTTGCAGCGTCTGGACAGTGGCGTCGAATTGCTCGCCACGGTGGTCGAAGCCATCCATCCGCCAGCCGGTGCTGCCAACGCCTATCATGCTGTTCAGGCTGCGCAGATTGGTGCACAGGCGCTGATCTCCCGCGAACGCGGCGCGGCCAGCGACAAGGCCAATCAGGCGCAGCTCAATGCCAGCGTGGCGCGTGATCAGGCCAGTGCCGCCGCCCGCGAGATTCTGGCCGGGGCACAAGGTGCAGACCTGCGCTTCAGTGCTGAGCGTCAGGCATATGCCAAGGCAGGGCAGGCGTTTTTGCTGGAGCAATACCTGGCCCAACTGACCGAGGGCCTGGGCAATGCGAAGTTGCTGATACTTGACCATCGTCTGGGCGGCGACAGTGCGCCGACCATCGACCTGCGTACCTTCACCCCACCGGCAGACCCAACGGCGCCGCGTAAAGCCGTTCAGTAAGGAGTCGTCCCTTGAGTCTGTTCCATCATCATCACGATCACGCCGACCACGATAGCCATGACAGTCACGGCCATGGCGGCCACGGTCATCACCACCATCATCATGGCGCGACCGGCCCGGCCGCGTTCCCCTGGCGACGGGCAAGCCTGGCGGCGGTGCTGATCGCGTTTGCGATTGCGGCAGCGAGCCTGGTGCAGGTGCGTTCGGGGGAGGCGACCGTCGTCACGCGCTTTGGCAACCCGTCCCGCGTACTGCTGGAGCCGGGCCTCAACTGGCGCTGGCCGGCACCCTTCGAGGCGACCATCCCGGTGGACCTGCGCCTGCGAACCACCTCCAGCGGCCTGCAGGACGTCGGCACCCGCGATGGCTTGCGCATCATCGTTCAGGCCTACGTGGCGTGGCAGGTGCAGGGCGACGCCGACAACGTGCAGCGCTTCATGCGCGCGGTACAGAACCAGCCCGACGAGGCGGCGCGGCAGATCCGCACCTTTGTCGGCTCTGCGCTGGAGACCACGGCGAGCAGTTTCGACCTCTCCAGCCTGGTGAACACCGACGCCAGCAAGGTGAATATCACCGCCTTCGAAAATCAGCTGCGTCAGCAGATCGATCAGCAACTGCTGGCGACTTACGGGGTGCGTGTCCTGCAGGTCGGCGTTGAACGGCTGACCCTGCCGTCGGTGACGCTCAACGCTACCGTGGACCGCATGCGCGCCGAGCGCGAGACCATCGCCACCGAGCGAACCGCCGTGGGCAAGCGCGAGGCAGCGCAGATTCGTTCGGCCGCCGAGCGCGACGCACGGATTGTCGAGGCCGATGCCACGGTCAAGGCGGCCGATATCGAAGCACAGTCGCGGGTCGAAGCCGCGCAGATCTATGGCCGTGCCTATGCGGGCTCGCCGCAGCTCTACAACCTGCTGCGCTCGCTGGACACGCTGGGCACCATCGTGACGCCCGGCACGCGTCTGATACTGCGTACCGACGCCGCACCGTTCCGCGTGCTGGTGGACGGCCCGCCGACGCTGGATGGCAAGAGCGGAACGCAGCCATGAGCCAGCCGCTCGACGAAGCCGTGGCGCCGCGCCCTCCGTCAACCAGCCCCTGGTTGCAGGCCAGTCGTCTGGCATTTCTGGGGTTATATGGCGTGACCCTGCTTGCCGCGCTTGCCTGGGCGACGTCCAACGTACGCCAGATCGATCCACAGAACCGCGCGGTGGTCATGCACTTCGGCGCGATCGAACGGGTTCAGAACGCGGGGCTGCTGATTGCCTGGCCGCAGCCGTTCGAACAGGTGGTGCTGCTGCCCTCGGCTGATCGGGTGATCGAACGGCGCGTGGAAACCCTGCTGCGCTCGCCGGCTGCGTTGAAAGCCGATGAAGTCGCGACCCTGTCTGCCCCCATGAGCGATGCACTGGCAGGCTCCGGTTTTCTGCTGACCGGCGATGCTGGTGTGGTGCAGCTGGACGTCACGGTGTTTTACAAAGTGACTGATCCCACTGCCTTTGTGTTGCAGGGCGAGCATGTATTGCCCGCGCTGGACCGGCTGGTCAATCGCAGCGCTGTGGCGCTGACGGCGGCGCGGGATCTGGACACCATTCTGGTTGCCCGTCCCGAGCTGATCGGTGCTGACAGCCAGGCTGCCGAGCGCCGTGAACGGCTGCGTGGCGATCTGGTGCGCGGCATCAACCAGCGTCTGGACGAGCTCAAGGCGACAGGCATGGGCATCGGTGTCGAGGTCGCTCGGGTGGATGTGCAGTCGAGCCTGCCGACCTCGGCAGTCAATGCGTTCAATGCCGTGCTGACGGCCAGTCAGCAGGCCGATCAGGCCGTGGCCAACGCGCGGACTGATGCCGAAAAACTGACCCAGACGGCCAATCAACAGGCTGACCGAACCCTGCAGGTGGCGCACGCACAGGCGTCCGAGCGTCTGGCCAAGGCGCAGGCGGCCACCGCAACGGTCGTCAGCCTGACGCAATCAGCCGAAACCCGCAGCGACCCCGGTCTGATGCAACGCCTCTACCGTGAACGCGTACCAGCCATTCTGCACCAGGCGGGTTCGGTGACCACGGTCGATCCCAAAGACGATTCCCGCCTGATCATTCAGGGAGCACCACAATGAGTGGCGAAGCCGTTCACACCCATGAGGCCAGCCAGCCGCAAGCGCCTGGCAGTCTGCTGAGCAGCGCAGAACAGCGCAGTGCAGCCCGGCAACTGACCCTCGCAATGCTGGCGTTGGGCTTGCTGGGATTGGGACTGGTCTGGCGTTTTTTCGCCCCGGAGCAGGAAGGTGTCAGTCAGTTGCTCTTGGGCGCTGCGTCACTGTTGGTGGCGATACCGGTGATCAGCGCCGGCTGGCACAGCCTGCGGCATCCGAGCCTGCACGGCATCACTGATCAGTTGATCGCGCTGGCGATGCTCGGTGCCTGGGCCACCGGTGACCTGATGACCGCCGCCTTGCTGCCGATCATCATGATCTTCGGTCATGTGCTGGAAGAGCGCAGCGTGATCGGTTCGCAGGAGGCCATCGAAGCGCTGGGACGCCTGACCCGCAGCCAGGCGCGTTTGCTGGGTGCCGACGGCAGCGTGCGCGAGGTCGACAACGCGACGCTGAAAGCCGGCGATCAGGTGGAAGTGCGAGCGGGCGACCGCGTTCCGGCGGACGGCCGGGTGCTGTCCGGGCAAGCCAGTCTGGATACGTCGTCGATCACCGGCGAATCGGTCCCGCTGGAAGCCAGTGTCGGGGTCGAGGTGTTCGGTGGCGCCATCAATCTGGACGGCCTGCTGCGCATCGAAGTGACCCGCATCGGCGACCAGTCCACGCTGGGCAAGGTCATCGCACTGATGCAGAGCGCGGAGCGTTCCAAGCCGCCCATAACGCGTCTGCTGGAGCGTTATGCAGGCAGTTACATGGTGCTGGTCTTGCTGATCGCGGCGCTGACCTGGTTTATCACTCAGGATGCGCAGGCGATGCTGGCGGTGCTGGTTGCGGCCTGTCCGTGTGCGCTGGTGCTTTCGGCTCCGGCCACCGCCATTGCAGGTATTGCGGTCGCGGCGCGGCACGGGATTCTGATCCGCAGTTCGGCGTTTCTTGAAGAACTGGCTGACCTCAACTCGCTGGTTGTGGACAAGACCGGCACCCTGACCTACGGCCGTCTGCGCCTGCAGTCCGTGCAGGCTGACGGTCCACAGCATCCACAATTGCTGGAGCTGGCCGCGAGCCTTGGATCAGCCAGCAGCCACCCGGTCAGTAGGGCTTTGGCCGGGCTGGTGGATAACGCCCGATTGCTGCCGCTGACCGACACCCGTGAGCGTCAGGGTCTGGGGGTGGTGGCGTCGACCGGGCAGGGCGATGCGGCTCTGGGCCGCCCGGAGTTGTTCGCGCAGATGGGCATCATCACGCCTGCCGTCCCTGCACATGACGGCCCGCTGGCAGGGCTGTCGCTGGACGGTGTTTTTCTGGCCTGGCTGCTGTTGGCCGACAGCGTCAAACCCGAAGCCCAGGCAGCACTGTTGGAATTGCGCGGGCTGGGTCTGGGCCGACAGTTGCTGTTGACCGGCGACCGGCAGAGCGTGGCCGACAACCTGGCGCAGGATATCGGCATCGCTGACGTTCAGGCGCAGGCGCTGCCTGAAGACAAGCTCAACCGCGTCATGGG
This sequence comes from Pseudomonas sp. PvP027, assembly GCF_017833005.1. NCBI lineage: Bacteria > Pseudomonadati > Pseudomonadota > Gammaproteobacteria > Pseudomonadales > Pseudomonadaceae > Pseudomonas > Pseudomonas sp. PvP027. The sequence goes on from NZ_JAFIBK010000001.1 coordinate 3,379,204, forward strand.
CGAGATCTCCAGTGGGTTCCGGCCGATGGTGGTGGGCGACGGGGTCAACGATTCGCTGGCCCTGAAGGCGGGCGTGGTCGGCGTGGCGATGGGCGCGGGTGGGGCGGATATCGCGCTGGCGTCCGCCGATATCGTGCTGATCGGCAGCGACCTGCGCCGTCTGGGCACCTGTGTGCGGCTCAGCCGTCAGTGTCGTCAGACCTTGCAGGTCAACGTCATCATCGGGCTGGGCTGGACGCTGGCCATCGTGGCACTGGCCGCCTTTGGTCTGCTGGGTGCTGCTGGCGCGATGGTCGCAGCTATCCTGCACAATCTGAGCACCCTGTTGGTATTGGGCAACGCTGGACGTTTACTGCGCTTTCAGGAGCCCTTGCTCAAGCTCGAGGACGCGGGTATGCAGCATCAGAGCGCACGTCTTCGCTGATAATCCGTGCGTCAAAACGGCTTGAGCTTTGACGCATTCTGTTACAGATTAAGCGCTATGGTTCATTGTGTGATCCAAATTCAGGCTGACTCTCGGCTCGAATCAGAGGGCACAGGGCTGTTCCCCCGCAGTTGATTCATAGCAATTTTGCCGTCGCCAATGCCTTTTCGGGCCCTTTTGCGGGGCCTTTGCTGGATTACTCTTTTTTGAGTTTCTGGATAAGGGGGTGATTTTGAAATGCTTACACAACTTCCAACGACCCTGCAGAATCTCCATCTGCCGTTGCGGCTAAAGCTCTGGGACGGTCATCAGATGGACCTCGGGCCTGCGCCCAGCGTGACGATAGTCGTCAAGGATCCGCAACTGGTCTCCGACTTCAGCCATCCCAGTCTGGGCCTTCTTGGCAGCGCGTTCGTGGAGGGGCGGCTGGAACTGGAGGGTTCAATCAGCGAAGTGGTCCGGGTCTGCGATGAACTGACCCACGCGTTGGTGGACGACGATGACAGCGCTGGCAATCCGATCCGGGTCGAGCATGACAAGGACACTGACGCGGCGTCGATTGCCTATCACTACGATGTTTCCAACGACTTCTACCAGCTCTGGCTCGACAGGGATATGGTCTACTCCTGCGCGTATTTCAAGACCGGTGACGAATCGCTGGAGCAGGCGCAGCAGGATAAATTCCACCACCTGTGCCGCAAGTTGCGGCTCAAGCGCGGTGAGTACCTGTTGGACGTCGGCTGCGGCTGGGGCGGGCTGGCGCGTTTTGCGGCTCGTGAATACGGCGTGAAGGTTTTTGGCATCACACTCAGCCAGCAACAATTGGCGCTGGCCCGCGAACGGGTGCAAGCCGAGGGTCTGCAGGACAAGGTCGACCTGCAACTGCTCGACTACCGCGACCTGCCGCAGGATGCGCGATTCGATAAGGTGGTCAGTGTCGGCATGTTCGAGCACGTCGGGCATGCCAACCTGCCGTTGTATGTGCAACGCCTGTTCGGCGCGGTTAAGGAGGGCGGCCTGGTGATGAATCACGGCATCACCGCACGGCACACGGACGGTCGTCCTGTCGGGCGTGGTGCCGGCGAGTTCATCGACCGCTATGTTTTCCCCAATGGCGAGCTGCCGCACATGGCCATGATCAGCGCCCATATCAGCGAAGCCGGGCTCGAAGTGGTTGACGTAGAAAGCCTGCGCCCGCACTACGCGAAAACCCTTGAGCACTGGAGCGCGCGACTGGAAGCCCGGCTCGACGACGCCGCGCGCATCGTGCCCGAACAGACCCTGCGGATCTGGCGGCTGTACCTTGCAGGCTGCGCCTACGGATTCACCAAGGGCTGGATCAACCTGCACCAGATACTCGCCGTGAAACCCTTCGCCGACGGCAAGACCGGACTGCCGCTGACGCGCGAGGATATTTACCAGTGAAGTCCCGTTTGTCCCCTCAAGGCAAGCAGCGTAGCGCGCACAGGTCTCACAGAATCGGTGAAATCAGCCGCGCCACGCGCATACCCAGTTGATGCAGACGCCGCGTTTCGTGGCTTTCCTGCACGGAGATTTCGCGGGCGAGGTTGAAGTCGGCGGTGAGCATGGATTCCACCTGGCTGGAGAAGTCGCTGTCGACCGTCAGCAGCATCAATTCGAAGTTGAGGCGGAACGAGCGGTTGTCGAGGTTGGCGCTGCCGATGGCGGTAATCTCGTTGTCGACCAGGACGACCTTCTGATGCAGGAAGCCCGGTTCGTAGCGGAATACCCGCACCCCGGCACGCACGGCATCGAAGGCGTACAGACTTGAAGCGGCGTACACCACGTAATGGTCGGGGCGCGACGGCAGCAGCAGACGCACGTCCACGCCGCGCAACACCGCCAGGGTCAGCGCAGCGGTGACGGCTTCGTCAGGTATGAAGTAGGGGCTGGTGATCCAAACGCGCTCCTCGGCAGCATGGATGGCTTCAACGAAGAACAGCGAGCAGGTTTCCTGCGCATCAGCCGGGCCACTGGTCAGCAACTGGCACAGCACACCGTCTTCGGGAAATTCATCAGGCAGGCTGAGCGGTGGCAGTTCGCGGGTGGCCCAGAACCAGTCTTCGGCAAACGACTCCTGCAGGCAGGCGACCACCGGGCCGATGACTTGCACATGAGTGTCGCGCCATGGAGCCAGCGGCGGCTTCAGGCCCATGTATTCATCACCCACGTTATGACCGCCCATATAGCCTTTCAGGCCATCGACGACGACGATCTTGCGGTGGTTGCGGAAGTTGATCTGAAAGCGATTGAGCCAGCCGCCGCGTGTGGCGAAGGCTTTTATCTGCACGCCACCGTCGCGCAGCTTGTCGATATAGGCACCTGGCAAGGCATGGCTGCCGATGCGGTCGTAAAGTACGAAGATCGCTACGCCTTCGGCGGCTTTTTCCAGCAGCAGCGATTGCAGCTCGCGCCCGAGTTTGTCGTCATGAATGATGAAGAACTGAATCAGAATGGTTTTCTTCGCTTCACGGATAGCCTGAAAAATGGCCCCGAAGGTTTCTTCGCCATTGATCAGCAGCCTGACCTTGTTATTGGCCAGCGCCGGCATGTTGCCCAGCTTGGGCATTGCACGCAGCGCTGCATAGGCATCTGATCGACGCGCTGCGACTGCTTCCTCGATCCATGGCCGCCAGTTGAGGCTGCCGATCGCGATGCGCATTTCCTGGTTGGCCTGACGACGCGCCTTGATGTACGCGTCGAATGAGCTTCGGCCGAATATCAGGTAAGGCAGCAGGGTGAAATAGGGAATGAACAGCAGCGGCATCGCCCAGGCAATTGCGCCTTGGGAGGTACGCACTGTCAGCAACGCATGGATGGCGGCGCCGGTACCGAGTAAATGAATGAAACCCAGGACGTAACCGAAAAAGTACGGGTCGTGATAATCCATGTGGAACAATGCTCCTCGCCTTTGCTGCCTAACAGACCACAGCTGAACAGGAATGTCGCTATTTAATTCCGGGTGCAACTGGGCGACCTGTGTGCCGTCTAAGGTTTATCTTTTGGCTGGATTATTCCAGTCTCGTTTTCATCCGCAATGCCCGATCAGGAATCTTGAAATGAACAAACGCATGTTGGCTTGGATGTTTTGTCTGGCGGCTCCTTTGGCTCAGGCGCAGATGCTGCAACCGGGTTTGTGGGAGCTGACCTCCAGCAATATGAAGGTGGACGGACAGCAGCTGCCCGACATGCAGCTGATGCTGGGGCAACTGCAGAACCTGCCGCCCGAGCAGCGCGCAATGATGGAACAGATGATGAAGAAGCAGGGCGTCACCCTTGGCGGCAAAGGAGTGAGGGCTTGCCTGACTCAGGCGCAGGTGCAGTCGGACGACATTCCGCTGACTGACCCGGCATCCGGATGCACGCAGAAGATCACTGCGCGCAACGGCAAGACCTGGAACTTCCAGTTCAGCTGCCCGAAAGCCAAGGGCACCGGGCAGGCGCAGTTCCTGAGTGATCGCGAGTTCACCACCAACGTTGTCGGCACATTCAATGCCACCGGCCAGCAGCAGAACGGCAGCATGGACACCCGCGCAGTGTGGCTGGGGCCGCAATGTGGCAACGTCGCCCCGCGTACCTGATCAAATTCAGACAGTTATGTTCCACGTGGAACACGCTGCGTAGGGGTGATGATTTTTTGTCGCCTCTGACAGCGTTTCAGATGACTTAATCTTCATGAAGGGCCTCATCTTTCGTCCGTAACTGCATGTTATATTGTTACTAATGATGTGGATGAACCCTTCGTGAGCCGGGATGCTCAATTTGCTCTTTGAGACGTTCCATGCACCGACGCCAAGTGTTGCTCAACATGCTGCTGGCCAGCGCGGCCCTGACGTTGCCGTTGTGTGCCTACGCCACGCAGATTCGTAACGCCCGCCTTTGGCGTACCAACGACAAGCTGCGACTGGTCCTCGACCTGAGCGGCCCGGTGCAATACAAGACCTTCACACTGACAGCCCCCGACCGCCTGATCATCGACGTCAGCGGTTCGCGGCTGACCGGCGACTTCAGTCAGTTGGCGCTGGACCGTACCGTCATAAAATCGATTCGTTCCGGGCACTATGGCCAGGGTGACGACACACGCATCGTGCTGGACCTCACCGCCCCGGTACAGCTCAACAGTTTCCTGCTCGGCCCGGAAGGCGGGCAGGGGCATCGGCTGGTGCTGGACATGAGTTCCACGGCCCATGCGCCTGTGCAGATGGCTGAGCTGCCGCCGCCGGTACCTGTGCCGATCCCGGCCAACAAGGCGCACACCGGACGCGACATCATGGTAGTGGTCGATGCCGGTCATGGCGGCAAGGATCCTGGCGCGGTAGGGTCGCGGGGTGAACGCGAAAAAGATGTGGTGCTGTCCATCGCTCAGTTGCTGGCCAGACGCTTGAAGCGTGAGAAGGGCTTCGACGTACGTCTGGTGCGCAACGATGACTTTTTCGTACCGCTGCGCAAGCGCGTCGAGTTTGCGCACAAGTCCAACGCCGACATGTTCATCTCCGTGCACGCCGATGCTGCGCCTCGTCTGACGGCATCGGGTGCTTCGGTGTTTGCCCTTTCCGAAGGCGGTGCAACGTCTGCAACAGCGCGCTTCATGGCTCAGCGGGAAAACGGTGCAGACTTGCTGGGTGCCACGTCGCTGCTCAACCTGAAAGACAAGGACCCGATGCTTGCCGGGGTGATTCTCGACATGTCGATGAACGCCACCATTGCAGCCAGTCTGCAATTGGGCCACACCGTTCTGGGCAGCCTCGAAGGCATCACCACGCTGCATCAGAAGCGCGTTGAACAGGCCGGGTTTGCCGTTCTCAAATCACCCGATGTGCCGTCGATTCTGGTCGAGACCGGCTTCATCTCCAACAGCCGCGACAGCCAGCGCCTGGTCACTGCGCGTCATCAACAGGCCGTTGCCGATGGGCTGTTCGAAGGCTTGCAGCGCTATTTCCAGCGTAACCCGCCAGTCGACTCGCACATGGCCTGGCTGCAGGCGCAGAAGCAGGAACAGCCGGTCTGATCGGCTCAGCGGCAGCCGTTCAAGCGGCTGCAGGTGATCTTGCTGCGTGTGCCGCTTGAGCTGGATACCCGGGTGATTGTCGTCCAGCCCACACGCTGCACAGTGCCTATCCAAGTCTCGCCATCAGATGCCAGCCCGGTAAAAAACGTCAACTGGCCATAGCGGCTGTTGGTCTGCGCCCAGCGGCGCTTGTCGAGTACCTCGTACCCCTTCAACCAGGTCGTTGATCCGGCGGTGGCCACGCTGTAGATATTGCCTTGAGCATCGCTGCACGCCAGCAGCGTCGCGCTGCGCGTACAGGTGGCGAGATCGGCGGAGGGTCTTGGTGGTGCAGCTATCAAATGCGCGCTGATCAGCATTGCCAGCAAACCTGTTAAAACCTGTCTCATGAAGATCCCTTCACCAAGGCCATAGCTATTTCAGGTTGTTATAATATAACATCCTATTGTGATTAGAGTTGGCTGCCTGAGGGATTCGTCGCAGCCGACATGAACAAGGTTCAAACCTTGCAGCTGCCTGGAGAATCCTGATGACAAATCTTCTACCCGTTACCGTCCTGTCCGGCTTTCTCGGGGCCGGTAAAAGCACTCTACTCAATTATGTGCTGCGCAACCGTGAAAACCTGCGGGTTGCGGTGATCGTCAACGACATGAGCGAGATCAACATCGACGGCAGCGAAGTTCAGCGTGATGTCAGCCTGAACCGTGCCGAAGAAAAGCTGATCGAGATGAGCAATGGCTGCATCTGCTGCACCCTGCGCGAGGATCTGCTCGAAGAGGTCAGCCGCCTGGCTCAGGACGGTCGCTTTGATTACTTATTGATCGAATCCACGGGCATCTCCGAACCGCTGCCCGTGGCGGAAACCTTCACGTTTCGCGACGAGGCCGGCAAAAGCCTGATGGACCTGGCACGCCTGGACACCATGGTCACCGTAGTCGATGGCGTGAACTTCCTGCTTGATTACGAGGCGGCGGACGGCTTGTCCACACGTGGTGAAACCCTGGGTGAAGACGATGATCGCTCGATCACCGACCTGCTGATCGAGCAGATCGAGTTTGCCGACGTCATCCTGCTCAGCAAGATTGATCTGATCAGTTCCAGTGAACGTGAAGAGCTGATGGCGATCCTCAAGCGCCTCAACCCGGAGGCCGAGATTGTGCCGATGGTGATGGGCCAGGTGCCGTTGGCGACGATTCTCAACACCGGGCGTTTCGACTTTCAGCGCGCTTCCCAGGCACCGGGCTGGCTCAAGGAAATGCGCGGCGAACACACGCCGGAAACCGAAGAATACGGCATTGCGTCAACCGCCTATCGTGCTCGCCGTCCGTTTCATCCGGAGCGCTTTTTCGATTTCATCAATCGCCCCTGGAGTAACGGCAAGCTGCTGCGCTCAAAAGGCTTCTTCTGGCTGGCCAGCAAGCACAAGGATGCGGGCAGCTGGTCGCAGGCAGGCGGCTTGATGCGCCATGGCTTTGCCGGGCGCTGGTGGCGTTTCGTGAACCGCGAAAGCTGGCCCGAGGACAAGGAAAGCGTCAAATCCATTCTGGAGAACTGGACGAGTGAAACCGGCGACTGTCGGCAGGAGCTGGTGTTCATCGGCCAGAATATCGATTTTGCGCGGCTGACCGCCGAGCTGGACAACTGCCTGCTCACTGATGCGGAGATGGCGGCGGGTGTCGAGCGTTGGCGTGCGCTGGCCGATCCGTTTGGCGATTGGTACGAAGAGGTGGCCGCCTGATGCTGGCTTATCGTTTTAAACCTGAAACCGCAGTCCGGCAGGCGCAGGGTGTTACGCCCGACGTGTTGGGCGAGATTCTGCAGGACGGCGTCAACCTTGCGCTCTGGCAGCGTCAATTGCCTGCGCACATAGAGGATTTCGGTGCCTTGCTCCTGTCGATGGACGAGCCTCTAGCCGAGTCCATGACCCTGGAAGTGCAGGGCGGTGAGGTCGAGCCTGACTTGAGCACGCTGGCATCGGGCTATTCCGATCTGCAGGGCTATCAGGGGTTCGTTGCCGACGTTTCCTGGCTGGTAGGCGCCTATGCCTGCCTGCTGGGCGCCGAATGCGTTGGCCTGCGCCTGCGGGTGCTCGACAAGGCCATGTGCCCGCGCTTCCATGTCGACCACGTGCCGGTACGTCTCATCACCACTTACGGCGGGGTTGGCAGTCAGTGGCTGCATGAAGGGGTGATGGATCGCAAACAACTGGGGCGTCTGGACGCCGAGCCGACGGACGCTGCCCATATCCAGCAGATCAATAGTGGTGAAGTGGCGCTGCTCAAGGGCGAGCGCTGGCACGGCAATGAAGGTTTCGGCCTGATCCATCGCTCGCCGCAATTGCTGCGCAACGAGCGCAGGTTGATTCTGACGCTGGACTGGCTGGCCTGAGGTCAGTCAGGGGTAATCCACTGCCCCTTGCTCTGGCCTTCGCAGAAGGGCTTGAGGTACAGCGCGTCACCGGCGACGCCGTAATAGTGGATGTGCTCGCGATACGGCATATTGGCAACCTGCGCATTGCGGCAGACACCAAACGCACCTGCCGGACATTGTTGCGAGTAGCTGGTCTCGGTCTTCTGCCCGGCCAGTTGCGGCTGGCAGAAGCTGTCGTGAAACAGGTTTGTCGGGATGTTGATATTTTCCTGGCAGACCTTCACGTCGAGCCTTTCGGCCTGGCTGTGGACCAGACACGCTTCAGCCCACGCCGAACTGGAAGACACCGTCAGCAGCATCAACGCCAGGCGGGCAGACAGCCGGATTACTTGCATCGTTATCCTTCCTTGCTCTTCAATGAACCACGCATTCGCCAAAAGTGATTCCATGCTGCAAAACATACCGACGCATGTCATCGGTGGCCCGCTGGGCGCCGGCAAGACCAGCCTGATCAAGCGCCTGCTGGCGCAGAAACCTGCCCATGAGCGCTGGGCCATACTGATCAACGAGTTCGGGCAGATCGGCCTGGACGCCGCGCTGCTGACCGTGGATGCCGATGGTATCGCACTTGGCGAAGTGGCTGGCGGCTGCCTGTGCTGCGTCAATGGCGTGCCATTCCAGATCGGCCTGGGTCGTTTACTGCGCAAGGCCCGGCCGGACCGTCTGTTGATCGAGCCTTCGGGACTGGGTCATCCAGCACAACTGATGACGCAATTGCGCGAAGCTCCGTGGCGCGGCGTCTTGGATGTCCAGCCCGGCATTGTGGTGCTGGACGCGCAGGCAATGCTCGCCGGACAACCGTTGCCGAACACTCAGCAGGAAGCACTGGCGCATGCAGGGCTAGTGGTCATGAACAAGTCCGAGCAGCTGGATGACGCCTCTCGCCAGGCATTGGCCGAACAGTTGCTGCCGCACACCTTGATCTGGACCCGTCACGGGGAGTTGCCCCTGAGCCGCGTGCCGGGGTTCGCCAGCGGCACCGCTGTGGATAAACAGGCTGTGGATAAGCTGATGCTGCCCAACGGCGCCGGCCACATGCCTGCGCTATGGACCGACCGTAAAGTGCCGATCTGCCTGAGTCAGGTCAGTGCTGACGGCTGGAGCATCGGCTGGCGCTGGCATCCCTCGCAGCGCTTCGACCTGCAGCGCATTCTGCACTGGCTGGAAAGCCTTGCGTGGCGGCGGGCGAAAATGGTTATCCACAGCGAGGGCGGCTGGTATTCCGGCAACGTGGTCGACGGGGCTCCGTTGGCCTGGCAAATCAGCGAATGGCGTCAGGACTCACGCCTGGAATTGATCTTTTCCACACCGCAGGCTGTGGATAAGTTGCAGGCGCAGATGGCGGAGTGTCTGGCGTGACTGGTGCCAGTTGGCAGCTGAGGGCAGGACGCAGAGCGTCCGGAACGGCATGCCAACGCGGAGCATTGGCACGCTAGTCAGTCAGGTTTACGCATGGGCATGAGCGCTGAATCGCCGCAACGAGAGCCGTGCGCGGCTACTGCTTCCATTTCTGATGCGATTGACGCCATTCGCTCATCTGAATAACTTCAGCGCTGGGCGGTGGTGTTTTGATTTCAAACGGGTAGGGTGCCAGTTCGATTTGCGCAGTGTGCGCGCCGAACATTGTGATCGTGCCTGGGTGACGTTGCTCGCCGGTCACCGTGAACTCGAAGCCATACACGCGGGCCAGACGTTTGCGGCCCTGAGCGTCGCGGGCAAAGGTCAGGCGGCGCAGGGCAACCGCGTCGTCCAGCAGTTGCAGCTCAAGGCGTGCGCAGTGATGCTTGACGCGTGCCAGCGCCTTTTCGCGCAGACCATGGGCGTGCCACCACCAGGCCGCGGCGCTCGCGAACAGCATCAGCACGAAGATGTTTCCCAGGGTCAGCATGACAGAGTGCTCCAGCGTAGGAGTCGTCAGCTTAACTGTCCTGAGTGATTTACAGCCATACTGCGCGACTTATATTTCTCATTATTGCATTTGCATCGTGTTCAGGATTCCGCCCCCCATGAAACGTACGCCTCATTTGCTCGCTATCCAGTCCCATGTGGTATTCGGCCACGCCGGCAACAGCGCAGCGGTGTTCCCGATGCAGCGTATCGGGGTCAACGTCTGGCCGCTCAACACGGTGCAGTTCTCCAACCACACGCAATACAAGCAGTGGACCGGCGAAGTACTGGCCCCGCAACAGATTCCTGCGCTAATCGACGGGATTGCCGCCATCGGCGAGCTGGGCAACTGCGACGCGGTGCTGTCGGGGTATCTGGGCAGTGCGGCGCAGGGCAGGGCGATTCTCACGGGCGTGGCACGCATCAAGGCGGCCAATCCGAAAGCGCTGTACCTGTGCGACCCGGTGATGGGCCATCCTGAAAAAGGCTGCATCGTAGCGCCCGAAGTCAGTGATTTCCTGCTGCAGGAAGCGGCGGCCATGGCGGACTTCATGTGCCCCAATCAACTGGAACTGGACAGCTTCTCGGGGCGCAAGCCCGAATCGCTGCACGACTGCCTGGCGATGGCGCGGGCCTTGCTGGCGCGTGGTCCCAGGGCGGTTGTGGTGAAACACCTTGATTACCCCGGCAAGGCCGCCGATGGCTTTGAAATGCTGCTGGTCACCGCCGAGGCCAGCTGGCACTTGCGTCGCCCGTTACTGGCGTTTCCGCGGCAGCCGGTCGGCGTGGGCGACCTGACCTCCGGTTTGTTTCTGTCGCGTGTTCTGCTGGGCGACGATCTGGTTGCCGCGTTCGAGTTCGCCGCGGCCGCCGTCCACGAAGTGCTGCTGGAAACCCAGGCCTGTGGCAGCTACGAGCTGGAACTGGTGCGCGCTCAGGATCGCATCGCGCATCCGCGGGTCAGGTTCGACGCTGTGCGGCTGTAAACCCGGCTGCCACTGACGACTCGGGCATTCGTGCCCGAGTCCGCTTCTTACAACGCCTCTTCCTTGATGTCCTGATAACGCTTTTCCAGTTCCTGACGAATCTGGCGGCGTTGCTGCGCCTGGATGAAACGCCGCTTGGCGTCGGCGGATTCTGGCTCCAGGGGCGGGACGCTGGCGGGCTTGCGATTGTCGTCCACGGCAACCATGGTGAAGAAGCAGCTGTTGGAGTGACGTACCGAGCGCTCGCGGATGTTTTCGGTGACCACTTTGATGCCCACCTCCATGGACGTGTTGCCGGTGTAATTGACCGAGGCGAGAAAGGTCACCAGTTCGCCGACATGCACCGGCTCACGGAAAATCACCTGGTCTACCGACAGCGTCACCACATAGCGCCCGGCGTAGCGACTGGCACACGCGTAGGCCACTTCGTCCAGGTACTTGAGCAATGTGCCGCCGTGTACGTTGCCAGAGAAGTTGGCCATGTCCGGGGTCATCAATACAGTCATCGACAGCTGGGCGTTTCCGGGTTCCATAGCGTACTCACACGGTCAAGGTATTCAAGGGGCGCCTATGCTGGCGCTCAAGGGGGCTTGCGACAGTTATCGGGACGCTGGCCAGCAGGCGGCCGTCACGCGTCATAACTATCTGTTTCCATATATTGCACCGCCTTTATGTCGAAGGGGGCGGTGTTAACCTGCAAAAACCTGTGGATCGGGTTTTTTCCTGCGTCTTTATCGGATTTTAGTGACGAAAAGGATAGCTGTCGCCCTGAGAGCACGGCGATATCGGCTTGCAACATCATCATCATCACAAGGAGCTTCGCCACCATGCATGCCATCAATTTCATTCAGGATCTGGCAGTGATCATGCTGGTGGCCGGTGTGGTGACCATTCTGTTCCATCGCCTCAGGCAGCCGGTTGTACTCGGCTATATCGTTGCCGGGTTCATCATCGGCCCGCACACCCCGCCATTCAGTCTGATCCACGACGAAGACACCATCAAAACTCTGGCCGAGCTGGGGGTGATCTTCCTGATGTTCTGCCTCGGGCTGGAGTTCAGCCTGCGCAAGTTATTCAAGGTCGGCGCCACAGCGTTCATCGCGGCGTTTCTGGAAATTGCCCTGATGATCTGGATCGGTTACGAGATCGGGCAGTTCTTTGGCTGGAAAACCATGGATTCGCTGTTTCTCGGCGCGATTCTGGCGATTTCCTCAACCACCATCATCGTCAAGGCGCTCAACGACCTGAAGATGAAAAACCAGCGCTTTGCCCAGTTGATCTTCGGCGTGTTGATCGTGGAAGACATCCTCGGCATCGGCATTATCGCGCTGCTGTCCGGTATCGCGGTCAGCGGCTCGGTCAGCTCCGGAGAAGTGTTTTCCACTGTGGGCAAGCTGTCGCTGTTCATGATTGTGGCGCTGGTGGTCGGCATCCTTGTGGTGCCTCGATTGCTGTCCTATGTTGCCAGATTCGAGAGCAACGAGATGCTGCTGATCACCGTGCTGGGCCTGTGTTTCGGCTTCTGCCTGCTGGTGGTCAAGCTGGAATACAGCATGGTACTGGGCGCCTTCCTGATCGGCGCGATCATGGCCGAGTCGCGTGAGCTGCTGAAGATCGAGCGTCTGATCGAACCGGTTCGCGACATGTTCAGCGCGATCTTTTTCGTCGCCATCGGTTTGATGATCGATCCGGGCATCCTGCTGCAATACGCCTGGCCGATCGCCGTCATTACCGTTGCCGTGGTGCTGGGCAAGATGTTGTCCTGCGGCCTGGGCGCCTTCATCGCAGGCAACGATGGTCGTACCTCGCTGCGCGTGGGCATGGGACTGTCACAGATTGGCGAGTTTTCCTTCATCATCGCGGCGCTGGGCATGACCCTGCAGGTCACCAGCGACTTTCTGTACCCGGTGGCAGTCGCCGTATCCGCCATCACCACCTTGCTGACACCGTACCTGATTCGCGGCGCAGACCCGTTGTCGCTCAAGCTGGCAGCGATCATGCCCCGGCGTGTTGCACGGGTGTTCGGCATGTACGGCGAGTGGCTGCGCAGCATTCAGCCGCAAGGGCAGAGTGCAGTGCTTGCCGGGATGATCAGACGGATTCTCTTGCAGGTCGGCGTCAACCTGGCGCTGGTGATGGCGATCTTTTTCAGCGGTGGCTATTTTGCCGAGCGTCTTGGTTGCTACATGAGCGAATGGGTAGGCGATGTCAGCCATCAGAAAGCCTGGATCTGCGGCGCCGCATTGTTGCTGTCACTGCCTTTTCTGATCGCCGCATACCGCAAGCTCAAGGCGCTGTCGATGCTGCTGGCGGAAATGGGCGTGAAACCCGAGATGGCGGGCCGTCATACCGTGCGCGTGCGCAAGGTCGTGGCCGAGGTGATTCCATTGTTATCGCTGGTGGTGATTTTCGTGATGCTGGCGGCGTTGTCGGCAAGCATTCTGCCGGCCAACGAACTGCTGCTGGTGGTGGCTCTAGTTGTTGCGCTTGTCGCTGCATTGCTGTGGCGCTGGCTGATTCGTGTTCATACACGGATGCAGATTGCGTTACTTGAGACGCTGGGGAATCATCCGGAATCCCCCGGGCATTAGCGCCCGGAGATCCTTCAAACGCGCGCGGCGGGGTGTCTCAGCTTTCCAGCCAGACATCCCGAGCCCAGTGCCAGACCGATTCCCAGCTGTCTTCGGTGACCAGTTCTTCTTCGGCGGACCACAGCAATACAGTGCCGTCTTCCTCGACGCAGTAGTAGTCGTCACCGTCCTGACAGATCGGGATAAGCTCGCGTGGTACGCCCAGATCCCAGGCGGTTGCACACACTTCCGGAAGGTAGGTGTGTGACTGCGGATCGGTTACGGTGACGGGTTCAAGGCTGCCATACACCACATCGCTGACTGTCAGGAGAAATTCCTTGAAGACAAACGGAATGTTGATGAACAGCTGTTCCTCGATCTCGACCAGTTGGTCTTCGTCAGGCAGCTCAAGCGGAACCGGAACCGGTTCATTTGCTTCACGCAGTTGTTCAATGACTTCTTCCACGACACAGATCCTCTCACTTGATGGCGCGGGTTATACAGTAGCGTAAAGCCTTTCTCAAAATAACTATCCGAACGGATAAACAAAAAACCCCGGATATGTCCGGGGTTCTGAACGCGAGAACGGGTTCTGGTTCAACCGTTCTGGCGAATTCCTGCCACCAGCCAGGGCTGGTTATCGCCTTGCGGGCGTTCCATGTTCCAGCTTTCGCTGAACACTTCGCCCTGGTCGAAACGCGACGTCTTGGACACGCCCGAGAACGTCAGGGTGGCGATGGTCTTGTCGGCCCGATCATCCACACCATCCAGTTGAACCTGAAGGTTTTCGATGTAGGTCGACTGGAAGCCGTCGCCCAGGTCCGCACGTTCCTTTTTCAGGAATTGCAGCATTTGCGGGGTGACGAACTCGGCGATCTTGTCCATCTCGTTGGCGTCCCAGTGCTGCTGCAGCGACTGGAAGTGGCCGCGAGCAGCGTCCAGGAAGCGCTGTTCATCGAACCAGGCAGGTGCGTTGATCACGGGCGCAGCGGAGGCCGGGGAAGAACTGCCGAAGACCGGGTTCTGCGCAGGCTGGCTGGTTTCGCGCTGATACGGAGCACCGGCAGCAGCCATCTTCGGCTGTTGCTGCTGACGACGACGCGCAATGAAGCGGAAGATCAGGAAGGCGATGAGGCCCATGATCAGGATGTCGAACAGTTGCAGGCCGTTGAAGCCGTCACCCATGAACATCGACGCGAGCAGGCCACCGGCAGCGATACCGGCCAATGGGCCCAGCCAGCGCGAAGCACCGCTTGCCGCAGGGGCAGGACGACCCGCAGCGTTAGGCGCTGCCGCAGGTGTGGAAGGCGCAGCCTGACGTGTCTGATGCGTAGGCGCCGAGCCCATGCTCTTGCCACCACCGAAACGCGCGGCGTTCACATCCAGGCTCATGGTGAGCCCGATGCACAGCGCCATCGCGATGCTTAGAAAACGTTGCATAAGGGTATTCCCGTTTTGTGATTGCACGCGCGCCATGTTGCACAGCAGATGGCAACATGACCAGCGCGTTAGTGTTTCGGACTTTTACATAAACAGCGTAGGACTTTTCTACGCGCTTCGTAAGATGTGCACGAGGATTATCGTTCCTCACGCTAGCGTGGGAACGATAGTCAGGGACGTATGGGCGATGATTGACCGGCCTACAACGGCACCAGTTTCGCGTAGCCCATCATCAGCCACTTGCTGCCCTCGGGGAAGTTGACCTGCACCCGCGCCTGAGCGCCGGCGCCTTCGAAGTTGAGGATCACGCCTTCGCCGAACACCGCATGCTGGACGCGCTGGCCCATGGTGAACTCGGTTTCCGGAATACCGGTACCGTTGAACAGGCTGCTGCTGTTGAATTTCGGCGTGCCGCCGAACGGACGGTTGACGCTGTTCGACAGCCGGACTTCCTGAATCAGCGCAGGCGGAATCTCGCGTACGAAGCGAGAGACCTTGTTGTAGGTTTCGCTGCCGTACAGACGACGCGTCTCGGCGTAGGTCATCACCAGCTGTTTCATGGCGCGGGTGATACCGACATAGGCCAGACGCCGCTCCTCTTCAAGACGGCCCGGCTCTTCCAGACTCATCTTGTGCGGGAACAGGCCTTCTTCCATGCCCACCAGAAACACGTGCGGGAACTCCAGACCCTTGGCGCTGTGCAGGGTCATCAGCTGAATGCTGTCTTCATGCTCCTGCGCCTGGGTGTCGCCCGCTTCCAGGGAGGCATGGCCCAGGAACGCGGCCAGTGGCGTCAGGTCTTCTTCGCTTTCGTGATTCTCGAAAGCGCGGGCAGCGCTGACCAGTTCCTCGAGGTTTTCTACCCGCGCCTGACCTTTCTCGCCTTTTTCCTGCTCGTGATAGGTAATCAGCCCGGACTGTTCGATCACCGTCTGGGTCATCAGGTGCAGCGGCATTTCCATGACCTTGGCCGCGAGGTTCTCGATCAGCTCGATGAAGCCGCCCAAGGCAGTGGCGGCGCGCCCGGTCAGGCCCTTGTTGGCAACCAGCAGACGCATGGCTTCCCACATGGAGACGTCGGCATGCCGTGCATGCTCGCGAATCGCTTCGACGGTCTTTTCGCCGATGCCGCGCGCCGGAACGTTGATCACCCGCTCCAGTGCCGCATCGTTGCCGCGGCCTTCCAGCAAGCGCATGTAGGCCATGGCATTCTTGATCTCGGCGCGTTCGAAGAAGCGCTGCCCGCCGTAGATGCGATAAGGAATACGCTCGCGCAGCAGCGCTTCTTCGAGCACTCGCGACTGGGCGTTGGAGCGGTACAGAATGGCGATATCGTTGCGCGAAATACCGGTCTTCAGAGCGCTCTCGATGGTCTCGACCACGTAGCGCGCCTCATCGTGCTCGTTGAACGCGGCGTACAGATTGATCAGCTCGCCATCGCCGACGTCGGTCCACAGTTCCTTGCCCAGGCGACCACTGTTATTGATGATCAAGCCGTTGGCGGCCTTGAGGATGCTCGCCGTGGAGCGGTAGTTCTGCTCCAGGCGGATGACTTCGGTGTCCGGGAAGTCCGAGGAATACTGATGGATGTTCTCGATCTTCGCGCCACGCCAGCCGTAAATGGACTGATCGTCGTCGCCGACCACCATCAGGCTGTCGCCCCCCTGGGCGAGCAGGCGCAGCCACGCGTACTGCACGGCGTTGGTGTCCTGGAACTCGTCCACCAGAACGTGGCGGAAGCGGCGCTGATAATGCGCCAGCAAGCCCGGGTTATCGCGCCACAGGTCGAGTGCGCGCAGCAGCAGTTCGGAGAAGTCGATGACGCCGGCCCGCTGGCAGGCGATCTCGTAGGCTTCGTAGACGCTTTTCATGGTGGTCAGGAACAGGTCGCCGCTGGCCTGAATATGTTTCGGGCGCAGGCCTTCGTCTTTCTGACCATTGATGAACCACTGGGCCTGACGTGCAGGCCAGCGTTGTTCGTCCAGACCCAGCTCGCGCATCACGCGCTTTACCAGACGCTGCTGGTCATCGCTGTCGAGGATCTGGAAGGTCTGTACCAGCCCGGCTTCCTGCCAGTGTGCACGTAGCAGGCGGTGGGCCAGACCGTGGAAGGTGCCCACCCACATGCCCGCCGGGCTGATGCCCATCAACTGCTCGATACGGTGGCGCATCTCGGCGGCAGCCTTGTTGGTGAACGTCACCGAGAGGACCGAATGCGGGGAGGCTTGCTCGACCTGCATCAGCCATGCGATGCGATGCACCAGCACACGGGTTTTGCCGGAGCCAGCACCAGCCAGGACCAACTGACGACCCAGAGAGGCGGCTACGGCCTGACGCTGGGCATCGTTGAGGGAATTCAGAAGAAGAGAGAGATCATCGCGCATCCGCGCATTCTAGGGTGCTGCGCCATGACGGGCAAACCATGCTTTGCGTCAGGCAATAAAAATGGCGGGGGCGCTGACGACCGGTCGTCGCCTGTTGCCGGGAGCGAATGCGTTGCGTCTACCTTTACCTGTGAGCAGGCAGGGCCTGAAAGGCGATTTGGCCTAATGTAGGATTATTCCCACAATTGCCGCCGATAACGCCCGCACGGCACGTTCCAGCTTCGTTTAACTGGGCGGCTGGCGGGTCATGTAGTATAACTACAAGAAAGCTACAGCCCAGCCCATCTCTCTTTTGCCGAGTCTGCCCCTTGAATCTGCTGCAACACATCGCCCAGTCACGTAATTTGCTGCGCAAATCGGAGCTCAAGGTAGCCGACCATGTGCTGCTCGACCCCGCGGCCGTGATGCACAGTTCCATGGCAGACCTGGCGCACAGTGTCGGTATCAGCGAGCCGACCATCGTGCGTTTCTGCCGGGCCATTGGCTGCACCGGGTTTCAGGACCTCAAGCTCAAGCTGGCGCAGAGCCTCGCGGCAGGTGCAAGTTTTGGGCAGTTTGCGATTCACGAAGACGATTCGGTTGCCGACTACAGCCTGAAGATTTTCGACACCACGCTGCACACGCTCATGGAAGTGCGCGAAAACCTCGACCCCCATGCGTTGCAACTGGCAGTCACGGCCATGGCCGGGGCCAACCGTGTCGAGTTCTACGGGTTCGGCGCGTCCGGCGCAGTCGCCGCCGATGCGCAGCACAAGTTCTTTCGTCTGCTGCTGACCGCAGCGGCGTATTCCGATCCGCACATGCAGGCAATGTCGGCCGTCACGCTCAAGCCGACGGATGTTGCGGTGTGCATTTCGCAGTCAGGCCGTTCCAAGGATTTGCTGATCACCGCCAACCTGGTCCGCGAAAGCGGCGCGACGCTGATCACCTTGTGCCCCAGTCAGACACCGCTGGCCGAGCTGTCATCGGTCAATCTGGCCATCGATGTGCACGAAGACACCGAAATCTACACGCCGCTGACTTCCCGCATTGCACATCTTGTAGTCATTGACGTGCTGGCAATGGGCGTTGCCATGGCTCGCGGCCCCGGTCTGGTCAACCACCTCAAGAGCGTCAAGCGCAGTCTGCGCGGCTTGCGTCTGTCGCCAAAGTCGATCAAGACGCACGAAGACTGAGCCGATCCCGTTACATCAAGTTTCATCGATCTGTCATGTGTCCGCCGCCTGATTGTCACTGTCACGCTCCATTCTGGTGCTCCCACAAAACGTATTGGGAGACAGGATATGGCTCGGCATTACGATGATTTACCTACCAGCACCGTGAAAACCCGCCGTCAGCAGGAAGATCAACGTCGCATGGAGTTTCGTCGGGCAATTGAAAGCTATAGCGAGGCACGTCAGCTCAATCAGGAGCTGTGTGACTACATGGATGGCATGGATAACGCTGTTTGGCAGACGATCAAGTTGCCCGCGGTCGACCGTCGAAACGCTCGACAAGCTGGCTGATCTGCGCACGTTCGGTACGGATGAACGCAAGAAAGGCATGTGCTACCGGTGAAAGGCGTTTGTCACCGGCCTGAGCCACGCACCAGCTTCGATACAGCGGTAACTCCGCCACGGGCAGCTCCACCAGAGCGCCTGTGGCGAGCTCCTGGCACACCGCGTGCCGGGTCAGCATCGCCAGGCCCAGCCCGGCTACCACGCATTCACGTTGTGCTTCGCTGGAGGATACTTCCAGCGTCTGCGTGAAATGCACGCGCTTCTCCTTGAAGAACTCCTCGCAGGCCCGACGCGTACCCGACCCTGTTTCCCGGGTCAGCAGGGGCCATGGCTCCAGGTCTTTCAGGCTGAGCGTCTCACGGCTGCTCAGCGGATGGTCAGGCGGGGCCACGGCGACAATCGGGTTATTCAGGAAGGGCAAGAACTCCAGTCCCATGTCCAGTGGCACTGCCGACATCACCACAAGATCGTCGCGGTTATCCGACAAGCGCCTGATGACTTGCGCGCGATTGACCACCATCAGGCTCAGGCTGACTTCCGGGTGCTGGCGCTTGAAGGCGGCGAACAGGTGAGGGATGAAGTACTTGCAGCTCGATTCGACGGCCAGCTTCAACTGGCCTTGCAGCGAGCCCTGCATGTCGGAAAGCTGCATGTCGAGGCTTTCCAGGCGCCCGAAAATATCCCGGCTGGCCTGTTGCAGCGCTTGCGCCGCTTCAGTCAGGTAGAGCTTTTTGCTGACGTACTCGAACAGCGGCTGGCCGATCAGCTCTTCGAGCTGCCGAATCTGCAGGCTGACAGCGGGTTGCGTCAGCGACATCTCTTCGGCCGCGCGGCTGTATGAGCGCAGATCGCACACTTCATTGAAAATGCGCAGCTGACGCAATGTCATACGCATCAATGACTTACGCATTTATAAAGGCTCCGCGATCTGACTGGAGCGCCAACTATAAGCTTTTACTTATGCACCTCCCAATTTTTACTCATTTTTGTTAATCCTTGATTCGGCATAGGGTGGCGCTGCGACATTCAGTCACATACACGGTTGCAAGTGTGGGTCGAGGGAAACGCCAGTGATAACAAAAATTCTGATCGCCAACCGCGGGGAGATTGCCGTTCGCATCGTGCGTGCCTGCGCCGAGATGGGCATTCGCTCGGTAGCGATCTTTTCCGAAGCTGACCGGCATGCCTTGCATGTCAAACGTGCCGACGAAGCCTATAGCATTGGTGCCGAACCTCTGGCGGGTTACCTGAACCCGCGTAAATTGGTGAATCTGGCAGTGGAAACCGGCTGCGATGCGTTGCATCCCGGTTATGGCTTTCTTTCCGAGAATGCCGAACTGGCCGATATCTGTGCCGAGCGAGGGATCAAATTCATCGGTCCCTCCGCAGAAGTGATTCGCCGCATGGGTGACAAGACCGAGGCCCGGCGCAGCATGATCAAGGCCGGCGTGCCGGTCACGCCCGGCACCGAAGGCAACGTGGCCGATATCGACGAGGCGTTGATTGAAGGCGAGCGTATCGGTTACCCGGTGATGCTCAAGGCCACCTCCGGGGGCGGTGGACGTGGTATCCGCCGCTGCAACAGCCGCGAAGAACTCGAGCAGGCCTTCCCGCGGGTGATTTCCGAAGCGACCAAAGCCTTCGGCTCGGCAGAGGTCTTTCTTGAGAAGTGCATCGTCAATCCCAAGCACATTGAAGCGCAGATTCTGGGCGACAGTTTCGGCAACGTGGTGCACCTGTTCGAGCGCGACTGTTCGATTCAGCGACGCAACCAGAAGCTCATCGAAATTGCTCCCAGCCCGCAGTTGACGCCCGAACAGCGCGCCTACATCGGCGATCTGTCGGTACGTGCAGCCAAGGCAGTCGGTTACGAGAACGCTGGCACCGTGGAGTTTCTGCTCGCCGAGGGCGAGGTGTACTTCATGGAAATGAACACCCGGGTGCAGGTCGAGCACACCATCACCGAAGAAATCACCGGCATTGATATCGTTCGCGAGCAGATCCGTATCGCCTCCGGCCTGCCGCTGTCGGTCAAGCAGGAAGACATCATCCATCGCGGTTTTGCCCTGCAGTTCCGGATCAACGCCGAAGACCCGAAGAACAACTTTCTGCCCAGCTTCGGCAAGATCACCCGTTATTACGCGCCCGGCGGGCCTGGCGTGCGCACCGACACGGCGATTTATACCGGCTACACCATTCCGCCGTTCTATGACTCCATGTGCCTGAAGCTGATTGTCTGGGCGTTGACCTGGGAAGAGGCCATGGACCGCGGCCTGCGTGCGCTTGATGACATGCGTCTGCAAGGGGTCAAGACCACGGCAGCCTATTACCAGGAAATTCTCCGCAACCCGGAGTTTCGCAGCGGTGAGTTCAACACCAGCTTTGTCGAGAGCCACCCCGAGCTGACCAATTATTCGATCAAACGCAAACCCGAAGAGCTGGCCCTGGCCATCGCCGCCGCCATTGCCGCACACGCCGGTCTGTAAGGAACAGTGAAATGTCCAAGAAGATTTTCGTAACCGACACCATCCTGCGTGACGCTCATCAATCGTTGCTGGCGACCCGCATGCGTACCGAAGACATGCTGCCGATCTGCGACAAGCTCGACAAGGTCGGCTACTGGTCGCTGGAAGTCTGGGGCGGCGCCACCTTCGATGCCTGCGTGCGTTTTCTCAAGGAAGACCCGTGGGAACGCCTGCGTCAGCTGCGTGCGGCCTTGCCCAATACCCGGCTGCAGATGCTCCTGCGCGGCCAGAACCTGCTGGGCTATCGGCATTACAGCGATGACGTGGTCAAGGCGTTCGTCGCCAAGGCGGCGGTCAACGGTATTGATGTGTTCCGTATTTTCGATGCCATGAACGATGTGCGTAACCTGCGGGTTGCCATCGAGGCGGTGAAGGCTGCGGGCAAACATGCACAGGGCACCATCGCCTACACCACCAGCCCGGTGCACACCATCGAGGCCTTCGTGGCGCAGGCCCGGCAGATGGAAGCCATGGGCTGTGACTCGGTGGCGATCAAGGACATGGCCGGCCTGCTGACGCCTTATGCCACGGGTGAGCTGGTCAAGGCGCTGAAGACCGAGCAGTCGCTGCCGGTGTTCATCCACTCGCATGACACGGCCGGTCTGGCCGCCATGTGTCAGCTCAAGGCGATCGAAAGCGGCGCGGACCATATCGACACGGCGATCTCCAGCTTTGCCTGGGGCACCAGCCATCCGGGCACCGAATCGATGGTGGCTGCGCTCAAGGGCAGCGAGTTCGATACCGGTCTGGATCTGGAACTGCTTCAGGAAATCGGTCTGTACTTCTACGCGGTGCGTAAGAAATACCACCAGTTCGAGAGCGAATTTACTACAGTCGACACGCGGGTGCAGGTTAACCAGGTGCCTGGCGGGATGATTTCCAACCTGGCCAATCAGTTGAAGGAGCAGGGCGCACTCAACCGCATGAGCGAAGTGCTGGCTGAAATTCCGCGCGTGCGCAAAGACCTCGGTTATCCGCCATTGGTAACGCCGACCTCGCAGATCGTCGGTACTCAGGCGTTTTTCAACGTGTTGGCCGGGGAGCGTTACAAGACCATCACCAATGAAGTGAAGCTTTATCTGCAAGGCGGTTACGGCAAGGCGCCGGGGCAGGTGGATGAAAAACTGCGTCGTCAGGCGATTGGCAATGAAGAACTGATCGACGTTCGTCCGGCCGACCTGCTCAAGCCGGAGATGACCAAACTACGGGCCGATATCGGCGCACTGGCCAAGTCTGAAGAGGACGTGCTGACGTTCGCCATGTTCCCGGACATTGGCCGCAAGTTCCTTGAGGAACGTGCAGCCGGGACGCTGGCGCCGGAAGTGCTGCTGCCGATTCCCGAAGCCGGAAGCGTTGCCAGGGCGGGCGGTGAGGGCGTGCCGACCGAGTTCGTTATTGATGTGCACGGCGAAACCTATCGGGTCGACATCACCGGTGTGGGCGTCAAGGCCGAGGGCAAGCGCCACTTCTACCTGACCATAGACGGCATGCCGGAAGAGGTGGTGTTCGAGCCGCTCAACGAATTCGTCGGTGGCGGGGCCAGCAAACGCAAGCAAGCTCACGCACCGGGCGACGTCAGCACCACCATGCCCGGCAACATCGTCGATGTGCTGGTCAAGGAGGGCGATGTGGTCAAGGCCGGTCAGGCAGTGCTGATCACTGAAGCGATGAAGATGGAGACCGAGGTTCAGGCGTCGGTCGCGGGCAAGGTCGTCGCCATCCACGTGGCCAAGGGCGACCGCGTCAATCCGGGCGAAGTGCTGATCGAGATCGAAGGTTGAGCTGATACCTGCGCATCATCCAAAGGTTTACCTCAGGGAAGCACTCGTGGCTTCCCTTTTTTTATTCTGTGCAGGTGCGGCCAGTGGTCACGACTATCGTTCCGCACGCTCCAGCGTGGGAATACAGTTCTGGACGCTCTGCGTCGTAAAGAGGACGCGGACGTCCGGAACAGCATGCCGACGCGTAGCGTCGCACGATGGTGGTTATTCGGACGTCATACTCGTGCAGCGTCGCCCGGCCATAGGTTCACCGAAACGCCTCAAGCCCCATGATCTGTTGCCCGTCAGTGAAGTTATCCACAGCCAGCCAGTGTTCAAATGCCGTTCGCAATTCAGGCCATTCGCTGTCGAGGATCGAGTACCACGCGGTATCCCGGCTCTGGCCTTTGACCACCATGTGCTGGCGGAAGGTGCCTTCGTAGCTGAAGCCGAATCGCTCGGCAGCGCGTTTGGAGCGGGCGTTGTTGGCGTTGCACTTCCACTCTAGGCGGCGATAGCCCAGTGCGAAAATCTCTCTGGCCAGCAGGTAAATGGCTTCGGTGCCTTTGGGCGTGCGTTGCATGGCCGCGCTGAAGGTGACATGACCTATTTCGATACGCCCGTGGGCAGCGACGATCGACATCAGGCTGATGACGCCTTCGGCCTTATCGGTCTGCTGATCGACCACGGTGTAAAACCACGGATCGGTGGCCGCCTGATGCCCGGCCAGCCATCTATCGAAGGCGCTACGGTCGCTGAATGGCCCGTAGGGAAGATAATCCCACAGCTTCGGGTCCGCATTCGGGCCTTCGAGTGCCGTCCACAGGTCATCGGCGTGACGCGTGGCATCGAGTTTTTCCAGGCGAATGAAGCGGCCTGTCAGGGTATGGGCCGTGGGCGGTGCAGCGGCTTGCCAGTCCAGCAGGGTGTCGGACATCGGTCACTTCCTGTTTCAGAGTGCTTTACGAAATTGTATGAGGCCGGGCCGTTCGGCGATGCGCTCGTACAACTGAATGGCCGTGGCGTTGGTTTCGTGAGTCAGCCAGTGCACTTTGTCGCAACCGTCTGCCTTGGCAGTGGCGTAGACAAACTCGATCAGTTGCCTGCCGATGCCTGTTCCGCGTTGTTCGGGCGCGACGATCAGATCTTGCAGGTAGCAGGCATTGTTGATGCTCCAGTTGGAGCGGTGGTAGATGAAGTTCACCATGCCCCCCGCTTCGTCACCCAGCCAGGCGAGTGCCGAGTGGGTCGGTTCGTTCGGGTCCACAAGACGTTGCCAGGTGGTGTCGCTGACGCCTGCGGCCAGCTCGGTGTTGTAGAAGCGCAGATAGGCCTGCCACAGAGGCAGCCACGCGTGATGGTCGTCGACGGTAACGGGGCGAATCCGCACATCGGTCATGAGTTGCTCCCTTCGCTCATCAGGCGAGCGATGTGTTGGTCATTTGTATCCTGGCTTGCAGCGAGGCCGTCGCGCACACCGGCCATGTCTGCAGCGCTGCGATTCTGACTGAGTTTACGTTTGCCCTGCAGCCGCTGCACCGGAATGGCGAATCCGACGATCGCTCCGAGCATTTTTGCGAGGTAGTCCGCTGGCGCATCGTCAATGGACCAGGGTTGCGCCCGGTCGGATTCATGGCGATGGGTCAGGTCATCCAGCAGCTGGTGCAATTGCGCGGCGTCGGTAAAAACCTCGGCCTGCCCATAAGCATGCACGGCCACATAATTCCACGTGGGTACGACCTTGCCGTGCTCCATCTTGCCCGGATAGAACGACGGACTCACGTAGGCATCGCCGCCAGGGAAAATCACCAGTGCTTCGGCGCCGGAGCTAAGTTGCTGCCACTGTGGATTGGCTTTGGCCAGATGCCCGTAAAGCGTGCCATACGAGCCTTCATCGCGGCGCAACAGCAGTGGCAGGTGGGTCGCCTGCAATCCTTCTGCGCCGTCGGTGACCAGAATCGCCAGGCGCGTCTGCTCAATCTGCTCGTGCAGGCTAGGTGTGTCGTTATTCTTGAAAGCGGTAGGAATGTACATGGGGAATGTCCTTGGCTGATAACAGGATCGTAGGCAAGGCATTGGTCTGATGTAAGATCCATTTTTGATCGTTTTAACAGGGCCAATGCATGCCTGATCTCAGTGTTGCGTTTCCGTCCACACTCACCGGTATCGTGCTGGACCCGAATCAGGGCTTGAGCAAGCAGCTTTATGGCCTGTTGCGCCAGCAGGTCCTTGATGGGCGCCTGAGGAGCGGCACGCGTCTGCCAGCCAGTCGCGATCTGGCGCGTTCACTGGGCATCTCCCGTAACAGCGTGATACGGGCCTATGACCAGCTGTATGCCGAGGGTTTCATCGAAGGGCGCGTTGGCGACGGCACGTATATTGCGCAGCTCTCTGAACAAAGTGCTCTGCCTCGACGGATGCGCCATAAAAAACTATCCACCAACTTACCCACAGGTGTATCCATAGGGTTACACACAGGTTTGTCCACAATCGCGGCCGAAATGCCGTCAGATTCCTCCTGTGAAGTTATCCACAGCCCGGTGCTCGCGCTGCTTGAAAAGCATCATCTGCATGAACCACCGACAGGTCGCCCGCGGGCCTTTCGGGTCGGTGTTCCGGCGTTCGATCTTTTCCCGTTTGCCTTGTGGGGCAAGCTATATGCCGCTTTCTGGCGCAAGCCAGACCTTGCTCAGCTCGGTTATGGTTCGGCTGCTGGAGACTCGCGATTGCGCGAATTGATTGCGGTCTACCTGCGCTCATCGCGTGGGCTGCATTGCAACGCTGAGCAAATTGTGATCACCAGTGGCGCACAGCACGCTATCAGCCTTTGTGCACAGTTGCTGCTGACCCGGGGCGAGGGCGTTGCCGTGGAGAATCCGGGTTATCGGGCGGCCGGTCATGCGTTCGCACTGGCGGGTGCCCGATTGCAGGGGGTGGCTGTGGATAACGAAGGCATGCGCTGCGCAGACCTTGAGCAGGCAGACTGCAGGTTGGCCTACGTGACGCCATCACACCAATACCCGACCGGCGTGGTAATGAGCCTGGCACGGCGTCTGGAATTGCTGGCCTGGGCCGAGAAGCACAAGGGCTGGATTGTCGAGGATGATTACGACGGCGAGTATCGCTACAGCGGTTCACCCTTGGCTCCTCTGGCCGCGCTCGACCGCAACGCGCGAGTACTCTACGTCGGGACGTTCGGCAAAATCGCTTTTCCCGCGCTGCGCCTCGGGTATCTGGTTCTGCCAGAGCAACTGGTACCGGTGTTCAGTCAGCGCAAGGCCGTGGACATGCGCCATACCGAAATAGGCGTTCAGGCTGTCATGGCGCAGTTCATTGCATCGGGTCATTTCCAGCGACACATACGTCGCATGCGGCGTGCGGCGCTCAGTCGGCGCGATGTGCTGCTGGACAACTGGCCTGCTGATATCCCGGGATGCGCGGCAATGCCCAGGGTGGTTGCCGGGCTGCATGTCATGGTCAAGGTCGACAGCGTGGCGCGTGAGCGGGCGCTGATTGCCAAAGCCAATAGCGTCGGTGTCGAAATGAATGCCCTGAGTGATTACTGGCTGCCCGATTCCACCGAGCTTGTGGATAACCGCGCCGGGCTGGTGCTGGGGTTTGCCGCAGTACCCGAGGACGAGATTATCGAGGCATTGAACAGGCTGCGCGAGGTCTGGTCCGAGTAGTCCCGTTGCCAGGCGTATAATCTGCGCTTTCTGTTACCTGTCCTTGAGATACCCATGAACAATTCTCTTACTGCAACACCCGAACGCAAGTTCGGCGCGCCGCTGGCCGCGCTGTTCCTGCTGCTGATGGGCGCCCAGTTCCTTCTGCTCAGTGTCGGCACCCGCCAGGTGATGCTGTGGATCGTCGGCGCGGCGTTGGGCGTAACGCTGTATCACGCGGCATTCGGTTTCACCTCGGCGTGGCGGGTATTCATCCGTGAGCGGCGGGGTGCAGGGCTGCGCGCGCAAATGGTCATGCTGGCGGTTGCCGTGCTGCTGTTTTTCCCGGCACTGGGCGCGGGCA
The DNA here is from genome assembly GCF_017833005.1 of Pseudomonas sp. PvP027. Lineage (NCBI taxonomy): Bacteria > Pseudomonadati > Pseudomonadota > Gammaproteobacteria > Pseudomonadales > Pseudomonadaceae > Pseudomonas > Pseudomonas sp. PvP027. The sequence continues at coordinate 3,406,167 of NZ_JAFIBK010000001.1, forward strand.
CGCTGTTTGGCCAGCCGGTCACCGGCCTGGTTGCGCCTGCCGGAGTTTCGGTCGTCGTCGGCGCGTTCATTTTCGGCATCGGCATGCAACTGGGCGGTGGCTGTGCGTCCGGCACACTGTTCACTGCCGGCGGTGGCAATGCGCGAATGCTGGTGACGCTGCTGTTTTTCATCCTCGGCTCACTGATTGCCACCCATCACGTCGACTGGTGGTTTGCCCTGCCTTCGTTCCCGGCCGTATCGGTGGTCAAAACCTTCGGCGTACTGCCTGCGCTGCTGGTCAATCTGGCGCTGTTCGCCTTGATTGCCCTGATGACCGTCAAGCTCGAAAAGCGCCGTCATGGCCAGCTTGAAGCGCCGCCAGTCACTGACCATCGCGGCCTTAGCCGTGTGCTGCGCGGGCCGTGGATTCTGGTCTGGGGCGCTGTCGCGCTGGCGCTTCTCAACTACGCAACGCTGGCGTTGGCCGGTCGTCCGTGGGGTATCACATCGGCGTTCGCGCTATGGGGTGCGAAGGTGGCCAGTGGGCTAGGCGTGGACGTCGGCAGCTGGGTGTTCTGGCAGAGCGCTGCGAACGCCAAGGCGCTGGCGGCTCCGGTGTGGGAAGACATCACCAGTGTAATGGACATCGGCATCATGCTCGGTGCCTTGCTGGCGGCAGGTCTGGCGGGTCGTTTTGCACCCAGCCTCGATATACCCAAGCGCTCGCTGGTGGCGGCGGTCATCGGCGGCCTGTTGTTGGGTTACGGCTCGCGCCTGGCCTACGGCTGCAACATCGGTGCTTACTTCAGCGGCATTGCCTCCGGCAGCCTGCACGGCTGGCTGTGGCTGGTGGCAGCCTACGCCGGTAACGTGATCGGCGTCCGCCTGCGGCCGGTTTTCTTCACCGGCGAGCGTCCGCAGGTGGCCCTGAGTGGCTGCTGAAAACGTCTGAACCCCCGAGATAAGCGGGCCGCTTGCGAACCAACTGCCGGTTTCGTATTCAAAGGCCATGCGGTAACTGTGCGTATGCGGTTCGCTTATTTTTCGATGGGGTGGTTCTTTTGCAGCAAACGATCATTTCGAAAATCCGTTTTCTCGGCAAGACCATCGGTTATGTAGGATGGTCGCTTTTCTGGCTGTTGATCTGGGACGTGATTGTCACGGTCGACTTCATGCTCTACCTGGAGCGCAAGATCACCTTGCCGTCCATGCCGTTGACCCTGCTGGGCTCGGCGCTGGTGGTGCTGACCAGCTTCCGCAATTCAAGTGCCTATAACCGCTGGTGGGAAGCCCGCACGCTATGGGGCGCGCTGGTCAACAGTTCGCGCAGCTTCGCCCGGCAGGTGCTGACGCTGGTCGAGGATGACGACGGGATCAACCCGGTCAAGGCCACGCTGTTGCGCCGCCATGTTGCATATGTGAAGTGCCTGTCTGCACACCTGAAGGGCGCCAAATGTGGTGATGAGGTTCAGATGCTGATTCCTCGCGAGGAATTCGAACGTCGTCACGACACCAATAACTTCCCTAACGACCTGCTCAATACGTCGGCTGCGCTGTTGGCCAAGGAGTATCAGGCCGGACGGCTGGACAGCATTCGTCTGGCGCGTCTGGAGTCGACCATGGTGGATATCTCCAATTGCCAGGGCGGCATGGAGCGTATTGCCAATACACCGTTGCCTTATCCGTACGTGGCCTTTCCGCGTCTGTTCATTACGCTGTTCTGCCTGATCGTACCGATTGGCCTGGTGGAAACCCTTGGCTGGTTCACGCCTCTGGCGTCGACGGTGGTGGGTTTCATGCTGTTGGCGATCGAGAAGATCGGTACCGACCTGCAGAGCCCGTTCCGTGCCAGTGAACACGAGATTCAGATGACGGCATTGTGCGAAAACATCGAGCGCAATCTGGATTCGATGCTCAGGGGCGCACAGGAAGAATGCAAGGCTTCGTGAAGGGGTGAGGCGTCGCGCGAGTGCGTGACGCCTCGGGTAAAGCAGAGGCAGCCGCTTAACGCAGCTCGCCGCACAGGTCCAGTTCGACCAGGCGCCGTACTTCCTCGGTGGTCAGGTCTGCGCCCAGCAGGGCATGCAGTTTTCCGAGCGCTGCTTCACGGGTCATGCCACCACCGGAGAGTACGCCTGCACCGCGCAGACGGCTGCCCGCTTCGTAGACATCCAGCTCGACACCGCCCTCATGGCACTGGGTAATCGCGACCACACAGACACCCAGCGCTCGCGCGTTCTCCAGACTGGCCAGAAATTGCGGATCGTCACTGGGGCCGGTGCCGCTGCCGAAGCATTCGAGCACCAGACCGCGGATACCGCTGTTGATCAGGCCGTCCAGCTGGGCAGCACCGACACCGGGAAACAGTGGCAATACCGCCACCTCTGCCAGTGTCTTCGGCTGGCGATAGTTCAATGCGTCAGGGAGCGAAATCACCGCATGGCCGCCACGCGAGCGTTGCAGCGGTGCGAACGGTTGCCGACCGAAGCTGCGAATTTTCGCGCAGCGTACGGGTGTCATCAGTTGCCCGTGAAAATACAGCTGCACGCCTGACACCAGGCCCGAACCCAGCGCCAGCAGCGCCCCGTTGACGTTTTCCCAGGCATCGCTGTCCTGCACGCCGGCAGGCAGCATCGAACCGGTGAACAGCACCGGCGCGCTGAACCCCAACAACTGGAAGCACATCGCCGCCGCGCTGTACGCCAGGGTGTCGGTGCCATGCAGCACCAGCACCGCATCGCAGCCTTCGACCTCAACCGCCTCGATCACCGCCTCACGCAGGCGCAGCCAGTAGGAAGGCGTCATGTTGGCGCTGTCGATCAGCGGCGACATCTCACGGAAGCGCCACTGCGGCACCACCAGTTCCGGGTGCTCGGCCAGTTGCCCGGCCATTCGCGCTTCGAAACCGGAGGCCGGTGCCAGGCCGTTGGCGCTGGCCTGCATGCCGATGGTGCCGCCGGTGTAAAGAACCATCACGCGTTGGGCGGGTTGTTGTGCGTCATGAGGCATGGCTCTTCTCCGGCGTAGTGTCGCGGTGGTTATCGTGCTTCTGGCACAGACTTGGCTGCCGCTTCGGCATCCTGTGTCGACTGACGGGTCGGATTGGCCGGCCATGCGTTGCGGTCCAGGTCCAGATCAGGGAACTGGCTGGAATCGAACACCGGCGTCTTGACCCCGGCCCGACGTTGCGCATCGTAGTCATTCAAAATGCGCTTGACGACTTTGAACAGCATTGCGAGCGCGATCAGGTTGACGAACGCCAGCATGGTCATGGTGATGTCGGCGAACGCCAGTACATCTTTCAGGTCGACGACGGCACCCCACATGATCAGTACCAGCACCGCGATGCGGTAGATGATGATGGTCTGGATCTTCTCGCCAAACAGGAACCGCAGGCTGTTTTCGCCCAGGTAGTAGTTGTAGAGAATCGAGGTGAAGACGAACAGTGCCAGCGCCACGCTGATGAACACTCTGCCCCAGTCACCGACCACGGCTGCCAGCGAGTTCTGTGCCAGAACGATACCGTTGCCGTCGTAGCCGATGTCGTAGATACCGGACAGAAGAATCAGCAAGGCGGTGCAGGTGCAGATCACGAAGGTGTCGAGGAACACGCTGAACGCCTGAACCACGCCCTGTGCCACCGGGTGCTCGACCTGTGCCACGGCAGCCACGTTGGGCGCACTGCCCAGACCGGCTTCGTTGGCGAAGACGCCACGCTTGACGCCCATCACGATCGCGCTGCCGATCAGGCCGCCGAATACCGGATCAAGGCCGAAGGCGCTTCTGACGATGGTCATCAGCATGCCGGGAACGTGGTCGATCTGCAGGGCGATGACGTAGATGGTGACCGCGATGTAGATCAGGGTCTTGACCGGAACCAGCAGGTCGGAAATGGCCGCGATACGCTTGATGCCGCCGACGAAGGCCAGGCCCAGCAGCACGACCAGGCAGATGCCGGTGGTGCGGGTATCGACGTTGAACGCGCTTTTCAGCGAGTCGGTCACGGCGTGCGACTGCAGGCCGTTGAAGGCAAAACCGAAGGTCACCAGCAGCAATACCGCCATGACCATACCCAGCCAGCGCTTGCCCAGACCATACTGGATATAGAACGCCGGACCGCCGCGGAACTGGCCTTCGGAATCCTTGCGTTTGTAGAGCTGAGCGAGGGAACACTCGATGAAGCTGCTGGCCATGCCGACCAGTGCGGTCACCCACATCCAGAATACGGCACCCGGACCACCGAGCGTCACGGCAATGCCGACGCCTGCGATGTTACCGGCACCGACGCGGCCCGCCAGGCTGAGCATCAGGGCCTGGAACGAACTCAACTGGCCCGCGCTGCTGCGCAGACTGTCGCGAAAAACCGAGAACATGTGGAAAAAATGTCGAAACTGAACGAAACGCGAGCGGATCGTGAAGTAACTACCCAGGCCTACGATAAGTACGATCAGTACCTTACCGGAGAGAAAGTCGTTAATCATTTCCAGCATTTTTGTTATTCCTCGCTACTTTTGAGGGGGCGCACTATACCGGTGCAAAGTTTTTACGTCTGTAGTCGCTTTCTTGGACGGCTGATTCTTCATTCGCGACGATGAATGAATACTTCCACGGATGACTCCGCAAAAGTAGGGTGCCGAAGGCTCTGGGTCCAGTGTAGGAGCCCTTTGCTGCAGGCAAAAAAAAGGGTCTGGAGAATCACTCCCAGACCCTCAAAAAATTGAGGGGTGTCTAGGCCCTCAATCTGGTGAGCAGGTTGCGCAGGTCATTCCTGTCAGGCCTTCAAGGGGGCCAGACGAGGAGCGATCATATTTTCCGGGCGCAGGATGTCGTCGAGCATGGCGTCGTCGAGCAGACCTTCCTCACGCACCAGTTCCAGCACGCCGCGGCCGGTTTCCAGCGCGATGCGGGCGATACGGGTGGAGTTCTCGTAACCGATGTAAGGGTTCAGGGCGGTGACCAGACCGATCGAGTGCTCGACCAGCTCGCGGCAGCGCTGTTCGTTGGCCGTGATGCCGACGATGCAGTGCTCGCGCAGCATGTCCATGGCGCGCTGCAGCAGGCGGATCGAGTCGAAAATCTTGTAGGCGATCAGCGGCTCCATCACGTTGAGCTGCAATTGTCCGCCTTCGGCAGCCATGGTCAGCGACAGATCGTTGCCGATGATTTCGAAGGCCACCTGATTGACCGCTTCCGGGATCACCGGGTTGACCTTGCCGGGCATGATCGAGCTGCCTGGCTGGCGTGCCGGCAGGTTGATTTCGTTGATGCCGGTGCGCGGGCCGCTGGACAGCAGGCGCAGGTCGTTGCAGATTTTCGACAGCTTGACCGCAGTACGCTTGAGCATGCCCGAGAACAGCACGAAGGCGCCCATGTCGGAGGTCGCCTCGATCAGGTCGGCTGCAGGCACCAGAGGCTGGCCGCTGATGAGCGCCAGGCGATCGACCGCCAGCTTCTGATAGCCGGGGTCGGCGTTGATGCCTGTGCCGATGGCGGTACCGCCCAGGTTGACTTCGGTCAACAGCTCGGGAGCCAGGCTGCGCAGGCGGTTGAGGTCTTCTGTCAGGGTGGTGGCAAAGGCGCGGAATTCCTGACCCAGAGTCATTGGAACGGCGTCCTGCAACTGGGTGCGGCCCATCTTCAGCACATGGTTGAATTCTTCGCCCTTGGCGGCGAAGGCCTGAATCAGGCTGGAAAGGCTGGCGAGCAGAGCGTCGTGACCCAGCAGCAGACCCAAGCGGATCGCGGTGGGGTAGGCGTCGTTGGTCGATTGCGCCATGTTGACATCGTTGTTGGGGTGCAGGTGTTTGTATTCGCCTTTCTCGAAACCCATGGTTTCCAGGGCGATGTTGGCGATGACTTCGTTGGCATTCATGTTGGTGGACGTGCCGGCGCCGCCCTGGATCATGTCGACCACGAACTGATCATGGAAGTCGCCGCGGATCAGGCGGGCGCAGGCCTCGCTGATGGCCGCATGCTTGGCGTCATTGAGGTGTCCGAGCTGATGGTTTGCATCCGCTGCCGCCTGCTTGACCATGGCCAGCGCGACTACCAGTTTCGGGTAGTGCGAAAGCGGCACGCCGGAGAGGTGAAAGTTGTTCACCGCTCGCAGGGTCTGGATGCCGTAATAAGCGTTGGCAGGTACTTCGAGAACACCAAGCAGGTCTTTTTCGATGCGCGATGATGCAGGCGAGGACATGATAAAAAAAGTCTCAAAAGGCACGGACAATGCCGGAACGCCACGAATAGTGGGCTTGCCACCCTCGATTGACCAATGCTGTTAAACGCTGGGCTATGCAATAACGGCATAATCAGCGCGTGACCTGGATTCCGTTCAGTGCGTAAAGGGGGCAAAATGTCGCACCGGTGCGCTTCTTCGATCGTATCTGCTGCGCCGTCCGGGCATGTATCCGCACTTCATCGACGGGCGTCCCATCGGGGCGCTGCAAATCGGTGCCATTGGGCATGCGTAATTGCCTGTCGAAGCCGTCATCCATTGTCCGGGAGGACCTGATGAATCTGGAAAGCAAATGGCTGGAGGACTTCAGCGCCCTGGCGGCCACCCGCAGCTTTTCTCAGGCCGCCGAACGTCGCTTCGTGACTCAGCCGGCATTCAGCCGGCGTATTCGCAGTCTGGAATCGGCGCTGGGGCTGACGCTGGTCAATCGCTCGCGTACACCCATCGAGCTGACCGCCGCCGGACAATTGTTTCTGGTCACGGCCCGTACCGTGGTCGAGCAACTGGGCGAAGTCGTGCGCCATCTGCATCATCTGGAAGGCGGGCAGGGCGAGGTCATGCAGGTTGCCGCGGCGCACTCTCTGGCGCTTGGATTCTTTCCGCGCTGGATCGCCCAGTTGCGCAACGAAGGGCTGAACATTGCAACGCGTCTGGTGGCGACCAACGTCGGTGATGCGGTGCACGCGTTGCGCGAAGGTGGCTGTGATCTGATGCTGGCGTTCTACGATCCCGATGCCGCGCTGCAGATGGACGCCGAAATCTTTCCCTCGCTGCATTTGGGGCATACCGAGATGTTGCCGGTCTGTGCTGCCGATGCCGAGGGGCTGCCGTTATTCGATATGGAAGGCGAGGGCAGTGTGCCGCTGCTTGCCTACAGTGCCGGGGCCTTTCTCGGGCGTTCGGTGAACCTGTTGTTGCGTCAACGCAATCTGCGCTTCACCACGGTTTACGAGACGGCAATGGCCGACAGCCTGAAAAGCATGGCGCTGGAAGGGCTGGGGATTGCCTGGGTGCCGCAACTAAGTGTGCGCGCCGAACTGGCGCGCGGTGAGCTGGTGGTCTGTGGCGGACCGCAGTGGCATGTGCCGCTGGAGATCCGCCTGTACCGCTGCGCATTGGTGCGCAAGGCCAATGTGCGTCTGTTGTGGCGCAAGCTTGAAAGCCCTGCGGCAGCAGGCTGAGCATAAAATGGCCGGGCATGATGATTCATGCCCGGCCGATTATTCACTCAACGCCGGGTATGTTGTCGACGTAGTCGCGAATCAGTTGCTTGTTGGCGTCGCTGAAGTAATAGCAGGGGATAATCGATGTAGTGGAGTTTTCCCACATCGTCGTCTGGCATGGAAAACCGGTTGCAGCCTCATGCTCGGCACCGAACAGGTGACCGATTTCATGTGGCAGTGTGTTGTAATCTTTAAGGGACGCCATTGCGACGTTATAGGCTTCTGCCGTGACGCCGTGTACTGTCCCGTTGATTTTATTGGAAGTGACCAGCACATATTTATGCCGCTCCGAAGGGCTCGGCAGGTTCTTTGCTTTTGCATATTCGATGCTCTCCCTGGACAACCGGTATAGCAGCTTGTCCAGCTCCTCCCCGCGATAGGCGAAGTTTGTCAGTCCTGGTTCGTTTTCGATGAGCGTGACCGTTGTCCTGCGTCCGGTGATTTCCTCCAACTGAGCGAGCAGGGGATTCAAGTAGCTATCCGCCAGTTCAGCGCGTTCATGTTTTGTAAGTTGATCGTGCATGATCAGGAACAGTCCCAGATTGGGACCGCCGGCGCTGGCAAACGGCAGGTAAAAAAAGATGACCAGTGACAGCCAGGTTTTCAGTGTGTTCTTCATGGGTACGTTCTCATCCTTGAGCGTCAGGTTAGATATCGACTTCAAATGTCGATGAGGCAGTTAAACAAATACGGTTTTTGCCTGACAGTCGCACTCTGCGCCTGACGCGGTAGGCCAAGGGGTGTCATGGCGTAAGATGCGCCGGTTAACGTGTCGGAGTTCCAGCGTAACGTTGGCAGGACTCCGGCTCACTTGGGGGCTGCCGGCCCTGTCTGTGTCGATGTCTTGCAGGACTGCTGACAGAAGGTGATTGCAGGTGCTTTAAACGCACTACTTTGCGTTATACTGCGCGGCCTTTGGCCGGTTAAATCGGTCATTATTCGTACAACAAGCCACGCCGGTTCCCCCGCGTGGCTTGTTGTTTTCAGACGCGCCTGCGGGCGCCCGATGAGAGGCACGACGATGAGCGCACTGGTTGGCGTGATCATGGGCTCCAAGTCCGATTGGTCCACCCTTAGCCACACCGCCGATATGCTGGAAAAGCTCGGCATCCCTTTTGAAGTCAAGGTAGTGTCAGCTCACCGCACACCGGATCTGCTGTTTCAGTACGCCGACGAAGCGGAAGGCCGTGGCATTGAGGTGATTATCGCCGGTGCCGGTGGCGCTGCTCACTTGCCGGGCATGTGCGCTGCCAAGACTCACCTGCCTGTATTGGGCGTTCCGGTGCAGTCTTCGATGCTCTCGGGTGTCGACTCGCTGTTGTCGATCGTGCAGATGCCGGCCGGTATCCCGGTCGCGACCCTGGCCATCGGCAAGGCGGGTGCAATCAACGCAGCGCTGCTTTCAGCGAGCATCCTCGGCGCAAAGCACCCGCAATTCCACGCAGCGCTGAAGAAATTTCGCACTGAGCAGACAGACAGCGTCCTGGACAATCCAGACCCACGCCACGCCTGAGGTTTTTCCATGAAGATCGGTGTAATCGGTGGCGGCCAGCTGGGCCGCATGTTGGCATTGGCAGGTACGCCGCTGGGCATGAACTTCGCCTTTCTCGATCCCGCGCCGGACGCCTGTGCTGCGGCACTTGGTGAGCATCTGCGTGCCGATTACGGCGATCTGGATCATCTGCGTCAGTTGGCGGATGAAGTCGATCTGGTGACCTTCGAGTTTGAAAGCGTTCCGGCCGAGACCGTGGCGTTTCTGTCACAGTTCGTACCGGTCTATCCGAGCGCCGAGGCGTTGCGCATTGCGCGTGATCGCTGGTTCGAAAAAAGCATGTTCAAGGACCTGGGCATCCCGACGCCGGCATTCGCCGACATTCAGTCGCAGGCCGACCTGGATGCCGCGGTAGCCAGCATCGGTCTGCCTGCCGTGCTCAAGACCCGCACTCTGGGTTATGACGGCAAGGGCCAGAAGGTCCTGCGTTCGGCGGCCGATGTGGTCGACACATTCGCCGAGCTGGGCAGCGTGCCTTGCCTGCTGGAGGGCTTCGTGCCGTTCACCGGTGAAGTGTCGTTGATTGCAGTACGTGCGCGTGATGGCGAGACCCGGTTCTACCCGCTGGTGCACAACACGCATGACAGCGGCATCCTGCGTCTGTCCATCGCCAGTACCGATCATCCTTTGCAGACACTGGCCGAAGACTACGCCGGCCGCGTTCTGAAGCAGCTGGATTACGTGGGCGTGCTGGCATTCGAATTCTTTGAGGTCGACGGTGGCCTGAAAGCCAACGAGATCGCGCCGCGCGTCCACAACTCCGGTCACTGGACCACCGAAGGCGCCGAGTGCAGCCAGTTCGAAAACCACCTGCGGGCGGTTGCCGGTCTGCCGCTGGGCTCTACAGCCAAGGTCGGCGAAAGCGCCATGCTCAACTTCATCGGTGAAGTGCCGGCAGTGGACAAGGTCATCGCTGTCCAAGACTGCCACCTGCATCACTATGGCAAGGCGTTCAAGGCTGGCCGCAAGGTCGGACACGCCACTGTCCGCAGTGCCGACCGCGTCACGCTGGATCGTCAGGTGAAGTTGGTAGAGGCGCTGATCAAGGGCTGATCAGGTCAGCGGCTATCGTGCCGATGCTCTGCGCTCTGCGTTTTACACAAATCCAGCTGAATATCGTGCCAATGCTCCGCGTTGGCATGCATTGGGTGACGCTCCGCGGCACGAATCTGCAGCCTGGCGCGGAGCGTGGGAACGAGAATCATCGGGTGTCAGCCCTGTCATGCATGAAGAATTCTCCACCCCGAAGCAAACTGACCACTTCGCCGGAACCATTCCCTGTCGCTGTTCTCAGATAGCAGTAAGTCGGGGCTGCTATTAGCCCGGGCCTATTCACTTAATACAGAGGGAAATGGCATGGGTATCATTGGAACCATCTTTATCGGCCTGATCGTTGGTCTGTTGGCTCGCTTTCTGAAGCCGGGCGACGACAGCATGGGCTGGATCATGACCATCGTGCTGGGTATCGCCGGTTCGCTCGCAGCCACTTACGGCGGTCAGGCGCTGGGTATCTATCAGGCAGGCGAGGGTGCAGGTTTCCTCGGCGCGCTGGTAGGTGCAATCATCCTGCTGGTTATCTACGGCATGATCAGAAAGAAATAACGTTTATGCGTCAGCCCTCTGTTTTACAGTGCGCAGAGGGCTAGAATGCTCGGCAACTGTCCACCCCTTTGCCGAGCTTTATCATGCGTCGCTTCCTGTTGATGACTCTTCTGCTGTTATCCGCACTCTCCGGACCTGCACACGCCCAGTTGCCGGAAACCGACTGGCTTGAGCTGATGCCCAAGTCCGACCAAAAAGCCCTCGAAGCCATGCCCGAGATTGACCACAATTCTCCGGAAGCCATGGGCACGTTCGACAGCAAGGGTGGGTTGAAGCAGAGCAAGGGTTTGCCTGCGGTCATGTATTCGACCAAAACCGTCCCGGCCATGAACGGCAAGACGATTCGTCTCGGCGGCTATCCTGTGCCTCTCGAAACCGACGCCAAAGGCCATAGCACGCTGTTCTTCATCGTGCCCTATCCGGGCGCCTGCATCCACGTTCCGCCACCGCCGCCCAACCAGCTGGTGCTGGTGCGTTACCCCAAGGGCCTGAAACTGGATGATATCTACACACCACTGTGGGTAGAAGGCACCCTGAAAATCGAGAAGGTCAGTAACGATCTTGCCGATGCGGCGTACGCGATGGATGCGTCAAAGGTCCGTGTGGTGGTTGAATCGGACCTTTGATGGGCTTGATCAATTCCTGATCAGAGCGCCTCGCTCCAGATACTCACACCCAGAACATGCATCTGGTCAGGGGCCAGCGTGACCACGTCATCCAGCACGTTGGCGGTTTCGACGCAGACCATGCGCTGCCAGCCGTCTGCCGCCATGTCGGTGAACTTGCCGGTCTTCTCGATCCACGGGTTCCACAGGATGGCTGAGTTCGAGCCCGTGCTGCGGATGTGGATGCGTCGCTGCCACTCCGGGTCAACGATGCTGAGCACGCCCGGCGTGTCCTTATAGATGCGGTCGGTTTCGCCTGTGAAGGTCAGGTCGCCGCTTTGCTCGCGTTCTTCCCAGTTTTCCAGGGTTTCGATGTAACGCAGGCCATCGAGCCCTTCGACGCTGACCTGACGTACATCGCTGACTGCGAAATAGGTGTGCAGCGCCTGGCTGATTACCACAGGCTCAGTGCCACAGTTGTAGCTGACCAGACTGACATTCAGTGCGTGGTCAAGACGAATGCTCAGTTTCAGGGCGACGTTGTGCGGCCAGCCCGGCAAGTGGCCTTCGGCCTCGGGAAGAACGAACTCCACCAGCAGTGCGTCGCCATCTGCGCCGATACCCAACAACTGCCAGTCCAGCGCTCGCACTTCGCCATGTGCCTTGGCCGGCTCGCTGCTGTCGCGCATGGCCTGCACGCTTTGCGGGTTGCGATCCAGATTACCGAACCACGGCCAGCAGATCGGCATGCCTGCACGAATGGGTTTGCCGCGTTTGAAAACGGCCTCTTCGTTCAGCCACACCAGCGGCTGCTGCCCGGCCACTTGATAGCTGAGGATGTGTGCGCCTTGTTGCGCAACCAGCAGCTCAGCTTCGCCGTGGCAAATACGCCAGCAGTTCAGCTCATCGTAAAGGATGGATTCGACGGTGGGTTCAACCGGGGATGTTGGCATGCATAGTTCTCACTCAATGACCGTGACGAAAATAGACCGCTTCATGCAGGGCGAGTTTAACCGGGCAGCCAATCTGTAGCCGAGCGACAATTTACCGTCGCGCGGGAACCGAGCGGGTCCGGCCGCTGGGGTCTATCGCCACGAACACGAACGCAGCCTCGGTGACCTTGCGCCATTCGCTGGTAAGCGGGTCGTCGCTCCACACTTCGACCATCATCTTGATCGAGGTGCGTCCGACTTCCAGGGTGCGGGTATAGAAGGAAAGCTGTTCGCCGACCGCGACCGGGACCAGAAACGCCATGCGATCTATGGCGACGGTCGCCACACGGCCACCCGCGACTTTGCTGGCCATCGCTGTACCTGCCAGGTCCATCTGGGACACCAGCCAGCCGCCGAAGATGTCGCCAAAGCCATTGGTTTCGCGGGGAAGGGCGGTGATTTGCAGGGCAAGGTCGCCTTGCGGGGTTGGATCTTCTTGTTCGAGCTCGATCATGCCTAGGGTGCCTCTGACCCATGACTCTCATTATTGTATGTCGCGGTTAACAGGTGCCATTCAAAACCATGAGCATGAACATTGTGTGTTCTGCGCCGGTGTGGCCCAAAGGGAAACTCTGCGAAACCCGCTGATTCAGACGTTTTCGCACAACTTCCCAAGGCTGTTGACGACTTGCGAGTATATCGGGCGTTGCGTCATAGAACGACCGTGGGTCTTCATTTTGTGTCAGTGGCAGTTCTGCCATGTGTTTTTTGTAGCAATTTGCTATCTTGCTGGACCTCTACAGGTGACAAGACTGCCTGTACACGCAATTTTGGTGCCTATCTGCGCCGTTGCTCCCGACAATCGCTTCTGCACGGCACCCCGCAGCAGCCAGCGTCGCTGTCGCTCGCCCCTTTTCAAAGAATAAGTAAAGAGAAGCCTTGTCATGTCATCTGTTCCTTCAAGTTCCACGCAGCCTGCGCGGCCTTTGACTCGCAGCGATTACAAAACCCTTTCGCTGTCGGCTCTGGGTGGCGCGCTGGAGTTCTACGACTTCATCATTTTCGTGTTTTTCGCGGCGGTGGTCGGCAAACTGTTTTTCCCGGTGGACATGCCCGACTGGCTGCGCATGATGCAGACGTTCGGCATTTTCGCCGCCGGTTATCTGGCGAGGCCCCTGGGCGGCATTATCATGGCGCACTTCGGCGATCTGCTGGGGCGCAAGAAGATGTTCACCCTGAGCATTTTCATGATGGCGGTGCCGACCCTGATCATGGGTCTGCTGCCGACCTACGCGCAGATCGGCATGTGGGCGCCGATTCTGCTGCTGTTGATGCGCGTCATTCAAGGTGCCGCCATCGGCGGTGAAGTGCCGGGAGCCTGGGTGTTCGTGTCCGAGCATGTGCCTGCACGTCGTGTCGGGTATGCCTGCGGCACCCTGACCGCCGGCCTGACAGCAGGCATCCTGCTGGGCTCGCTGGTGGCCACGGCGATAAACAGCATCTACACACCGGTCGAGGTCTCGGATTACGCATGGCGTATCCCTTTCCTGCTGGGTGGCGTGTTCGGCCTGATGTCGGTGTATCTGCGCCGCCTGCTGCATGAAACGCCGGTTTTTGCCGAGCTGCAACTGCGCAAGGCACTGGCCGAGGAGGTGCCGCTCAAGGCGGTACTGCGCGATCATCGTGGCGCCGTTGCGCTGTCGATGCTGATGACCTGGTTGCTGTCTGCCGGCATCATTGTCGTGATCCTGATGACGCCGACCATCCTGCAGACCATTTATGGCTTTCCGGCTGCTACGGCGTTGAAAGCCAACAGCCTGGCCATTGTCTTCCTGAGTATCGGTTGCATCGCTGCCGGCGCGCTGGCGGATCGTTTCGGCGCAGGCTGGGTGTTCCTGCTGGGCAGCGCAGGTTTGCTGATCAGTTCGTGGACGTTCTATCACATCCTCGGCAGCCATCCTGAGGTGCTGTTTCCGCTGTATGCCGTGACGGGCCTGTTCGTCGGTACGATCGGCGCGGTTCCTTATGTCATGGTCAAGGCATTTCCGCCTGTGGTGCGCTTCTCGGGGCTGTCGTTCTCCTACAACCTGGCGTACGCGATCTTTGGGGGTCTGACGCCGATGGTCGTGACCTTCATGCTCAAGAGCAGTCCGATGGGGCCGGCGTGGTACGTCGCTATTCTCTGCGGCCTGGGCATGGCCATCGGTGTGTTTTTGCTGAGCCGAAAGCGCTGATCATCCCCCGCTGTCAAATCGCTCGGGCACCGCCACAGCCAAAGGCTATCTACCTGCACAGGTCGATAGCCTTTTCATCTTATTGTCATAATCAATTCATAGAGTAGTCACAAGACTGGCCAAACAAGGCTCGTGGACACCTACATACCCTGCCGGGAGCGCAAGGATGACACTCAAGCGTTTGATGACTGCACTGACATTGGTTGCCGCCGGAGTGACGGCAGCCAATACGCTGGCTGCGGTCGACCCTGCCATCAAGGCCTATACCAAGACCTCCGGTGTGTCGGGCAATCTCTCCAGTGTCGGCTCCGATACCCTGGCAAATCTCATGACCCTGTGGGCCGAGGCCTATAAGAAAGAATACCCGAGCGTGAATATCCAGATCCAAGCGGCCGGCTCCTCCACGGCGCCACCCGCGCTGACCGAGGGCACGGCCAATCTGGGCCCGATGAGCCGCAAGATGAAAGACGGCGAGTTATCGGCTTTCGAGCAGAAGCATGGCTACAAGCCGACCGCCATTCCGGTCGCGGTGGATGCCTTGGCGGTTTTCGTGCACAAGGACAACCCGATCAAGGGCCTGACCCTGCAGCAAGTGGACGCGATCTTTTCCGCGACCCGCCTGTGCGGCGCCAGGGCCGACGCGAAAACCTGGGGTGATGTCGGCGTGACCGGCGATCTGGCAGGCAAACCGATCCAGTTGTTCGGTCGCAACTCGGTGTCGGGCACTTACGGTTATTTCAAGGAAGAAGCCCTGTGCAAAGGCGACTTCAAGGCCAACGTCAACGAGCAGCCCGGCTCTGCTTCGGTGGTCAGCGCGATCAGCAATTCGCTTAACGGCATCGGTTACTCGGGCATCGGTTACAAGACATCCAACGTCAGGACTGTTCCGCTGGCGAAGAAGGAAGGGGGCGAGTTTGTCGAAGACAGCGAAGCCAATACCCTGAACGGCAGTTATCCACTGTCGCGCTTTCTTTATGTGTATGTGAACAAGGCGCCGAACCAGCCCTTGGCGCCGCTGGAAGCCGAATTTGTGAAACTGGTGCTGTCGAGACAGGGCCAGGAAGTGGTGATGAAGGACGGTTATATCCCGCTGCCTGCCCGTGTCGTGGAGAAGGCGCTGGCTGATCTTGGCCTGCAGGGCACGAGCGGCGTGGCGGTGAAGTAGTCACGTACACGTTGCGAGTGAGGCTCAATGGACTGGCCTGCACACAAATTGAACAGTCCGCTGCCGGTTTCGCAGGCAGCGGGCTTACTTGCGTCACCTTGCTGTAATGTTTCTGTCATACAAGGCGTCTACGGTGTGTGCGCATGAATGAGCTGTTCAAATCGACGATGGACCAGAGTTCGCCTCCAGCGCGTATTGATTTCAATACTCCTGCGATGGTGCGAAAGCGTCGTGTCCGTGCGTTTAAGGACCGGCTCACTCACTGGTACGTCGCCATTGGTGGCCTTGCCGTGCTGGCGGCCATCACGCTGATCTTCTTCTACCTTGCCTATGTCGTTGCGCCGCTTTTCAAAGGCGCCAGCCTGACCGCCGAACCAGCGCTGAATGCCGCCTGGCTGCAGGACGCCGGCGCGCCGCTGATGATCACCATCGAAGAGCAGAACCAGATCGGCATGCGCATTTCCGACAAGGGCGAGGTGGTCTTTTTCAACATCGAGGACGGCGCAGAGCTGCAGCGCATTGCCTTGCCGCTTCCCGCTGGCGTGTCCGTTGCGTCCATCGGCAAGGATCAGCCCGGTGCGCCACTGATAGCCCTGGGCCTGTCCAACGGTCAGGTCCTGGTGTTCAGGCACTCGTACCTGACGACCTACCCGAACGATCGGAAAACCATCACCCCGAGCGTGGCCTGGCCCTACGGCGAAGCGCCTTTGGTACTGGATGAGGCCGGGCGTGCGGTCGAGCATGTCACTGTCAGTTCCGATGGCGATAGCCTCAAGCTGGCAGGGGCGACCGGCACTCAGTTGCATGTCATCTCGCTCGAACAGAAAGAAAACATGATGACCGGCGAGATGACCCGCGAGCAGACGCGTGTCGAGTTGCCGCAGATGTCCGCAGCGGTCAAGGCGATCTACATCGACCCGCGCCAGCAATGGTTGTATGTCATCAACGGGCGCGCGCAGGCGGATGTGTTCAGCCTGCGCGATCGCAGCCTCAATGGCCGCTATAAACTGCTGGAAGACGGCAATGCCGAGATCACGGCGAGCGCTCAGCTGGTTGGCGGCATTTCGCTGATCATCGGCAACTCGAAGGGCAGCATGTCTCAGTGGTTCATGGCCCGGGACACTGACGGCGAGCAGCGTCTGATGCGCATCCGCGATTTCAGCCTCGGCAGCGCGCCTATCGCGCAGATCAAGGCTGAGCAGCGCCGCAAGGGCTTCATCGCTCTGGATGCTTCCGGCAAGCTGGGCGTATTCCACAGCACGGCGCACCGCACCCTGCTGATCGACAAGGTCGCCGAGGGCCCCGGCATTCTGGCGCTATCGCCACGCGCCAACCGGATTCTGATTGAAAGCGCTGGCAAGCTGCTGCCGCTGACGCTGGACAACCCGCACCCGGAAGTCTCCTGGAGTTCGCTGTGGGGCAAGGTCTGGTACGAGAATTACGATGAGCCCAAGTACATCTGGCAGTCCACGGCGTCGAACTCCGACTTCGAACCCAAGCTGAGCCTGGCGCCGTTGACCTACGGCACGCTGAAAGCGGCGTTCTACGCGATGTTGCTGGCCGCACCGCTGGCCGTGGCTGCCGCGATCTATACCGCCTACTTCATGGCCCCGGGCATGCGCCGCAAGGTCAAGCCGGTGATCGAATTGATGGAAGCGATGCCGACAGTGATTCTCGGCTTTTTTGCCGGATTGTTTCTGGCCCCGTACCTGGAAGGGCATCTGCCCGGCATCTTCAGCCTGTTGCTGCTCACACCGATCGGCATTTTGCTGGCGGGCTTTTTCTGGACCCGCCTGCCTGATTCGCTTCGCTTGCGTATTCCCGATGGCTGGGAAGGCGCGATTCTGATTCCGGTCGTGCTGTTGGTGGGCTGGTTCTCGCTGAGCATGAGCCCGCACCTGGAGAGCTGGTTCTTCGCCGGGGACATGAGCACCTGGATTCGTGACCATCTGGGTATCACCTACGATCAGCGCAATGCGCTGGTGGTCGGTATCGCCATGGGGTTCGCGGTGATCCCCAACATTTATTCGATTGCCGAAGACGCCGTGTTCAGCGTGCCGCGCAGCCTCACACTGGGTTCGCTGGCATTGGGCGCGACGCCGTGGCAGACCCTGACGCGGGTGGTGATCCTGACTGCCAGCCCCGGCATCTTTTCCGCCTTGATGATCGGTATGGGCCGGGCAGTGGGGGAGACCATGATTGTGCTGATGGCGACCGGCAATACGCCGATCATGGACATGAACCTGTTTGAAGGCATGCGCACGCTGGCGGCCAATGTCGCGGTGGAGATGCCGGAGTCGGAAGTGGGCGGCAGCCATTATCGGGTGCTGTTTCTGGCGGCGTTGGTGCTGTTGATGTTCACCTTCGTGATGAACACCCTCGCGGAGCTGATTCGTCAGCGTCTGCGCAAGCAATATTCGTCGCTGTAAGGAAGGTAGGCGTTGGTGAAGCGGAACTCCCTCAGGAACTGGTTCAAAAGTGGCGCCCCCGGCGTCTGGATGAGTGCGGGCGCCGTATCCATCGCTGTGATCATGACCATCGGCCTGTTGGCGGTGATCGCCGTGCGTGGCCTTGGGCATTTCTGGCCCGCCGACCTGGTGAGCGCTCAGTACGCGGTACCCAATCAGGAATCGAGCGTTCTGGTCGGTGAGCGGGTCGAGCAGGAGCAAGTACCTCGTGCGCGCCTGAAAAGCGCGGGCCTGCCGGTGCCTGATCAAGGGCCGGAGTTCATGACCCGCGAGCTGTACAAGGTTGGCAATCGCGATCTCAACCCCAGTGACTTTAACTGGGTGGTGGGCGAATGGCTGACCGGACAGAGCCGTCCCGCAGACCTGATGACGCTGGAGCGCCGCGAGTGGGGCAATTTTTACGGCTATCTGGTCAACGTCAAGGAAGGCGGGCGCGTCGTGGCCGAAGGCGAGGCGGCCTGGCCGGCCCTGCAAGCGCGCATCAAACGCGTCGAAAAGCTGGCTGACGAACTTTATACCCTGGAAAAGAAAGACATCGGTGCCATCAATCACGGCATCGAGCGCCTGCGTCTGCAGGCCCGCAAGCTGGAGCTCGATGGGCGGCTGGATGCCGCCGCGCAAGCGGACATGGCTGCCGAGCGGGCCGAGCTGGATGCGCGTTACAAGGTTATCGAGGCGCGTCTTGACGGCCTGCACCAGGCCTTTGATCGCGACAGCCTGACCGCACGCGATGGCAACGGCAAAGAGATCGAACTCAGCCTGGGCAAAGTGGTGCGTGCCTATCAGCCCAATGCGATGGGTACGGTGACCAAGCTTGGCTTCTACTTCGAGAAGCTGTGGGAATTTCTCAGCGCCGATCCACGCGAAGCCAATACCGAAGGCGGTATCTTCCCGGCGATCTTCGGCACGGTGATGATGACCCTGATCATGGCCGTGATCGTCACGCCATTCGGCGTGCTGGCGGCGGTCTACCTGCGTGAGTACGCGCGTCAGGGGCCGGTTACCCGGTTGATTCGCATCGCGGTGAACAACCTCGCCGGTGTGCCGGCGATTGTCTACGGCGTGTTCGGCCTTGGGTTCTTCGTCTATGTGCTTGGCGGCTCGGTGGATCGGCTGTTCTTTCCCGAAGCGCTGCCTGCCCCGACGTTCGGTACGCCGGGCCTGCTATGGGCTTCGCTGACCCTGGCACTGCTCGCTGTGCCGGTAGTGATTGTGGCCACGGAAGAAGGGCTGGCGCGCATTCCGCTGACCCTGCGTGAAGGTTCGCTGGCGCTGGGTGCAACCAAGGCCGAGACGCTGTGGAAGATCGTGTTGCCAATGGCCAGCCCGGCGATGATGACCGGGCTGATTCTCGCGGTGGCGCGTGCCGCCGGCGAGGTTGCACCCTTGATGCTGGTGGGCGTCGTCAAGCTGGCGCCGTCGCTGCCGCTGGACGGCAACTATCCTTATCTGCATCTCGACCAGAAGATCATGCACCTGGGTTTCCATATTTACGACGTCGGCTTCCAGAGCCCCAACGTCGAGGCAGCACGCCCGCTGGTCTATGCCACCGCGCTGCTGCTGGTACTGGTCATCGCCTTGCTCAATCTGTCGGCGGTGAGCATCCGTAACCATTTGCGGGAAAAGTACAAGGCACTCGACAATTGATCCCGAATTCGCCCTTTGGCAAACGCGGCCGTTCGATGACGCGAATAGTTCGCACAGGAGCAATCCATGCAGCATGAAAGCCCGACGAGTGGCATGAACATGTCGGCCCTGAGGCGTCACAAGCAAAGCCTGGATCTGGCCGACGAAAGCGTGGCCATCGAAGTGCCGGGCCTGAATCTGTTCTATGGCGACAAGCAGGCGCTGTTCGATATTGCCCTGAATATCCCGAAGCAGAAGGTGACCTCGTTCATCGGTCCGTCCGGGTGTGGCAAGTCGACGTTGTTGCGCTGCTTCAACCGCATGAACGACCTGGTCGATGGTTGCCGGGTCGACGGTGCGATCAACCTGTACGGTCACAACATCTACACCAAGGGCGAGGAAGTCGCCGAGTTGCGTCGGCGCGTCGGCATGGTGTTTCAGAAGCCCAATCCGTTCCCCAAGACGATTTATGAAAACGTGGTCTACGGGCTGCGCATTCAGGGGATCAACAAGAAGCGCGTGCTCGATGAAGCTGTCGAGTGGGCGCTGAAAGCCGCTGCGCTCTGGGATGAAGTCAAGGATCGACTGCATGAGTCGGCATTGGGTTTGTCCGGGGGGCAGCAGCAGCGTCTGGTCATTGCCCGAACGATCGCCGTGGAGCCGGAAGTCCTGCTGCTCGACGAACCCTGTTCTGCACTCGATCCGATTTCGACCCTTAAAGTCGAAGAACTGATCTACGAACTGAAATCGAAATACACCATTGTGATCGTTACCCACAACATGCAGCAGGCGGCTCGGGTGTCGGATTACACCGCGTTTATGTACATGGGCAAACTTGTCGAGTTCGGTGATACGGATACCTTGTTCACCAACCCGGCAAAAAAACAGACAGAAGACTACATCACCGGTCGTTACGGGTAGTACGTGCTTCGTCAGCCCTGAACCACCGCTGCGTTTTCGCAATTAACCGGACGTTCCAAGGACACCCAGCATGATCCACAAAGACAGCCATACGCATCACATTTCCCAACAGTTCAACGCTGAACTCGAAGACGTTCGCAGCCATTTGCTCGAAATGGGTGGCCTGGTCGAGAAGCAGGTGAACGATTCGGTCACGGCGCTGATCGAGGCCGATTCCGGTCTTGCCCAGCGTGTTCGCGAGGTCGACGACCGGATCAATCAGATGGAGCGCAGCATCGACGAGGAATGCCTGCGCATTCTGGCTCGTCGCCAGCCTGCAGCGTCTGACCTGCGTCTGATCATCAGCATTTCCAAGTCGGTGATCGACCTGGAGCGCATTGGTGATGAAGCGACCAAGATCGCACGCCGTGCCATCAAGCTCTGCGAAGAGGGCGAGGCACCGCGCGGGTACGTCGAAGTGCGTCACATCGGCGATCAGGTGCGCAACATGGTGCGCGATGCGCTGGATTCTTTCGCCCGTTTCGACGCCGAGCTGGCCCTGTCGGTTGCGCAGTACGACAAGACCATCGACCGCGAGTACAAGACGGCCCTGCGCGAGCTGGCGACCTACATGATGGAAGATCCACGCTCGATCTCCCGGGTACTGGACGTCATCTGGGTGCTGCGCTCTCTGGAGCGAATCGGCGACCATGCACGCAACATCTCCGAGCTGGTGATCTACCTGGTGCGCGGGACCGACGTGCGGCACATGGGTCTCAAGCGCATGAAGGAAGAAGTGCAGGGTATATCGAGCGAAACCGCTAATGTTCCGGGCAACGCTGACGATAAGTAAGATTGCCTGCGAGAAAAACGCCCAGCACGCGCTGGGCGTTTTTCGTTGTGCAGATCAGTATTTCCCGTCGCCAGCGGACTAAATGTCGCGGCGCAGTCAATCAATATGGCAGTTGGCTATCAGTCAACGCTATGCTTGCCGAAACAAAGGGCGTGTTGGCATACCGCAGTTCGCCTCCAGGTGAACACGCCCGCAGGAGCGTCGATGAGTAAGGTCAGTGTATTGGTGGTGGATGACGCGACTTTCATTCGCGACTTGGTCAAGAAAGGGCTGCGCAATTATTTTCCCGGGATTCATACCGAGGATGCAGTCAATGGTCGCAAGGCTCAGACGTTGCTGGGCAAAGAGTCGTTCGATCTGATTCTGTGCGACTGGGAAATGCCCGAAATGTCCGGCCTGGAGCTGTTGACCTGGTGCCGTGAGCAGGACAATTACCTGAGAACCGTTCCGTTCATCATGGTGACCAGCCGTGGTGACAAGGAAAACGTGGTGCAGGCCATTCAGGCCGGAGTAACCGATTTTGTCGGCAAGCCGTTCACCAATGAGCAGCTGCTGACCAAGGTCAAGAAAGCGCTGGCCAAAGTCGGCAAGCTTGACGCCGTCATGTCCACAGCCCCGGCGCGTATGAACTCGCCGCTCAATGACTCATTGAGTGCATTGACCGGTGGCAAGGCCGAAGTGGTTCGTGCCGCGCCTGCTGCAGCCGCAGCAGCAGCCCCCAAGCCAGCGCCTGCACCCGCCCGATCGGCAGAGCCGACTGGTCGCGGACAGGGCCAGTTGCGCCTGCCCAACGGCATTCAGCCGTGTGTGATCAAGGCCCTTACCCTGAAAGACGCCACACTGGTGATACGCGTCAGCGAAAACCTGCCACAGGTACTCGACAGTGCGGTGCTGGACCTTGAGCAGGGCGAGAGCAACGAAGTGGCGCGCCTGAATGGCTATCTGCACTCAGTCGCCGCGTTCGAGCAGAAGCCCGACAGCGAATGGCTGCAAGTGACCTTCCGCTTTGTCGATCATGACGCGCAGAAGCTCGATTACCTTTCGCGCCTCATTGCTCGTGGCACCGCGCAGAAACACTTCATCCCGGGCGCCTGATACCCGCTTCTGAGCTGAATGGCATGCCGCTGCTGCATGAGCCTTGCGCGGTGTCACACGACACTGCGTAACGTGCGTCTGGCGTGCCTTCCTTGACGCTTCATTCATGTCCGATTGATACCCTTGCGTCCTCTTCTGCCTGCAAGGCTGCTAGGCTTGGCCCCCAGTGCCCTTGAACCCGAACATCTCCGATGCTTGAACGCCTGTTTATCCTGTTTGCCCTGACGTTGACTGTGCAGTCGGCCGGGGCTGTCACGATTTATAAATTCACCGATGCCAGTGGCGTGGTGTCCTTTTCGGACCGGCCGACGCCCGGCGCATCGGTCATGGTGTTTCGGGACCGCATGGTCGAGCGCATCGACGGCCAGGTGCACTTGAGTGTCAGGCGTGAAAGGGGCGTACACAGCCTGTATGTACGCAACGATCTGTACGCCCCTGTCGAAGTCGAACTCAGGCTTTCCAGTGTGACCAACGTGTTGGGGGTCTCTGGCTCGTCAGCAACGCTGCGCCGCACGATCCCGGCGCGCAGTAACCAGCGCGTGGTGGTCTTGAGCCCCAAGGTGGGGAGCAAGCCGATGAACTACGCCTCGGTGCTGAGTTCAACCCTGGGTGATCCCAAGGGCTTGGTGCAGGCCTATAAATACCCGCTGCCATGGATTGGCGGGCCGTTTCGCCTGACCCAGGGACCGAATGGCAGATACAGCCATTACGGCGTCAAGGGGCGCTATGCAATGGACATCGCCATGCCGGAGGGAACGCCGATCATTGCCGCGCGCGGCGGCACGGTGGTGAAGATCGAAAACAGCCAGTCAGGGCGGGGCTCGAATGCGTCAGGCAACTTTGTGCGCATTCTGCACGACGACGGCACGATGGGCGTCTACCTGCACCTGATGCGCGGCTCGGTGAGTGTCAGGGAAGGTCAGCGGGTGAGTGTCGGGACAGCGCTGGCGCGGTCCGGTAACACCGGCAACAGCACCGGCCCGCACCTGCACTTCGTTGTGCAGCGCAACTCGGGCAATGAGCTGATCTCGATCCCCTACGAATTCGCCACCCCGGTGCAGAGCCTGCCCAACTTCGCCGTCGGCGGGAATTGAGTAGGGGGCCATTCATAGCTCCCATGCTCCGCGTCCGATCTTGAACGGGCGGCGCGACTCAGACCTGTGACGCGGAGCGTCACGCAATGCATTCCCACGCTGGAGCGTGAGGAACGATAGTCGTCCGGGAGAACACCTATCGTGCCCATGCTCCGCGTGGGTATGCCGTCCTGGACGCTCTGCGTCCTATCCTGAGCATGGGGCGCGGCGCAGATTTGTGACGCGGAGCGTCACGCAATGCATTCCCACGCTGGAGCGTGAGGGACGATAGTCGTCCGGGAGAACACCTATCGTGCCCATGCTCTGCGTGGGTATGCCGTTCTGGACGCTCTGCGTCCTATCCTGAGCATGGGGCGCGGCGTAGATTTGTGACGCGGAGCGTCACGAAATGCATTCCCACGCTGGAGCGTGGGGAACGATAGTCGTCAGGTAGATCACTATCGTGCCCATGCTCTGCGTGGGCATGCCGTTCTGGACGCTCTGCGTCCTATCCTGAGCATGAGGCGCGACGCAGATTTGTGACGCGGAGCGTCAAGCAATGCATTCCCACGCTGGAGCATGAGGAACGATAGTCGTCCGGGAGAACACCTATCGTGCCCATGCTCTGCGTGGGTATGCCGTTCTGGACGCTCTGCGTCCGATCTTGAATGGGCGGCGCGACTCAGACCTGTGACGCGGAGCGTCAAGCAATGCATTCCCACGCTGGAGCATGAGGAACGATAGTCGTCCGGGAGAACACCTATCGTGCCCATGCTCTGCGTGGGTATGCCGTTCTGGACGCTCTGCGTCCGATCTTGAATGGGCGGCGCGACTCAGACCTGTGACGCGGAGCGTCACGAAATGCATTCCCACGCTGGAGCGTGAGGAACGATAGGTGTCCGGGAGAACACCTATCGTGCCCATGCTCTGCGTGGGCATGCCGTTCTGGACGCTCTGCGTCCGATCTTGAATGGGCGGCGCGACTCAGACCTGTGACGCGGAGCGTCACGAAATGCATTCCCACGCTGTAGCGTGAGGGACGATAGTCGTCCGGGAGAACACCTATCGCGCCCATGCTCCGCGTGGGCATGCCGTTCTGGACGCTCTGCGTCCTATCTTGGACACGTGGCGCTGATCGGGTCAGTCCAGCTTCAGCACCTTGGCCAGGACGATTTTCGGGCCTTTCATTTTCTTGATGATGATGCGCAGGCCTTCGACTTCCAGTTGTTCCTCTTCTTCCGGCACGCGCTTGAGCGTGTCGTAGATCAGACCGGCCAGTGTCTCGGCTTCGATGTGATCCAGGTCGATGCCCAGCAGGCGCTCGATCTTGAACAATGGCGTATCTCCGCGTACCAGCAGTTTGCCCGGCTGATAGGCAAGAATGCCGCGCTCCACCTTGCGGTGTTCGTCCTGGATATCGCCCACCAGCACTTCGAGCACGTCTTCCATGGTCAGGTAGCCCACGATCTTGCCGTCGGCTTCTTCCACCACGGCGAAGTGCGCGCCACCCTTACGGAACTGCTCGAGCAACTGCGACAGCGGCATGTGCCGGGAAACACGTTCCAGCGGGCGGGTCAGCTCGGCCAGGTTGAACGACTCCGGAATATGGTCCAGCGCTGCCAGCTCCAGCAGCAGGTCCTTGATGTGCAGCAGGCCGACGAACTCGCCCCGTTCAGCGTCATACAGCGGATAGCGACTGAATTTGTGGCGGCGGAACAAGGCAAGAATTTCTTTCAGGGGCGCATTGAAGTCCAGTGACACCATGTCTTCGCGGGAGTTGGCCCAGTCGACCACTTCCAGCTCGCCCATCTCCACGGCTGACGCCAGCACGCGCATGCCCTGATCGCTGGGGTCCTGGCCACGGCTGGAGTGCAGGATCAGTTTCAGTTCGTCGCGGCTGTAGCTGTGTTCATGGTGCGGGCCAGGCTCACCCTGGCCGGCGATACGCAGAATGGCGTTGGCGCTGGCGTTGAGCAGGTAGATGGCCGGGTACATCAACCAGTAGAAGAAGTACAACGGCGCCGCTGTCCACAGCGACAGCAGCTCCGGCTTGCGGATCGCCCAGGATTTGGGGGCCAGCTCGCCGATCACGATGTGCAGATACGAAATGATGAAGAAGGCGGTAAAGAACGACACGCCCTTGATCAATTCCGGAGTGTCCACGCCCATCGCCGCGAGCAGCGGCTCCAGCAGATGTGCGAATGCCGGTTCACCGACCCAGCCCAGACCCAGAGAGGCGAGGGTGATACCCAGCTGGCAGGCCGAAAGGTAGGCGTCCAGCTGGCCATGGACCTTGCGCAGGATGTGCCCGCGCCAGCCGTTCTTGTCGGCAATGGCTTCAACCTTGGTCGAGCGCAGTTTGACCATGGCGAACTCTGCCGCAACGAAAAAACCGTTGAGCAGGACCAGGAACAAAGCAAACAGAATCATGCCGAAATCGGCA
This sequence comes from Pseudomonas sp. PvP027, assembly GCF_017833005.1. NCBI lineage: Bacteria > Pseudomonadati > Pseudomonadota > Gammaproteobacteria > Pseudomonadales > Pseudomonadaceae > Pseudomonas > Pseudomonas sp. PvP027. The sequence continues at coordinate 3,432,154 of NZ_JAFIBK010000001.1, forward strand.
AAGAGTGAAGACAGGTTAAAACTAGGGGAAGGGTCCATGATGGGGTTTTGCAGGGTCCGTATTAACAGGAAGAGGGTCGTGTCACGCCAGAGAGGACGCTATGAACCCGGCAATGTAGCGGCTCGAAGCAGGATTGCCTAGTAGTCTGAATCGTCGCTCGCAGGTTTGGACAACTGACCGCTGGCAAAGTGACAGGTAAAAACGCTGCCCTTGCCGAGCACGCTGTTGATCTCGAGATTGCCGCGATGGCGCAGCAGCACATGTTTGACGATGGCCAGACCGAGCCCCGTACCGCCGGTATTGGACGCACGGCTGGTATCGACCCGGTAGAAGCGCTCGGTCAGGCGCGGCAGATGTTTGGTCTCGATGCCAATCCCTGAATCCTGCACGCTCAAGTGTGCGCCCCGTTCGTCGGCCCACCAGCGAATACGGATCACGCCCTCGGCCGGGGTGTATTTGACGGCATTGAAGATCAGATTGGAAAACGCACTGCGCAACTCGCTTTCGCTGCCTTTGAGGCGTGTGTTGCTTTCCAGGCTGAGGTGAATCTGCTGGTTCTTGCTGCCCGACAGCGCGTTGGCATCGGCGGTGATGGTCTTGAGCAGCGTATTGACGACCACAGGGTGGTTATCCGATGGGTAATCGGTGGCCTCGAGCTTGGCCAGCAACAGCAGGTCATTGAGCAGCGTCTGCATGCGGCCGCCTTGCTGATGCATCTGTTGCAGTGCACGTACCCAGCGTGGATTGACCTCGTCCACGTTGTCGAGCAGCGTTTCCAGATAGCCGAAGATCACCGTGAGCGGTGTCCGCAACTCGTGAGACACGTTGGCGACGAAGTCTTTGCGCATCTGCTCCAGCTGATGAATGCGCGTCACGTCGCGCACCAGCATCAGATGCTCGTTGTTGCCATAACGGGTGATCAGCAACTGAATGCGCAGGCGATCGTTGGTCGGCGACGGGATTTCCAGCGGTTCGCTGTAGTCGCCCAGGGCAAAGTATTCCTTGAAGCGCGGATGCCGTACCAGATTGGTCACGGGTTGCCCGCTGTCCTGCGGCGTCTTCAGACCCAGCAGGGTTTCAGCGGCGCGGTTCCACCACTCCAGGTTGCCGTCGCTGTCGAGCATGATCACTGCATCGCGTAGCGCGGCGGTGGACTCCTGCACGCGATCGATGACGGCCTGAAGGCGGCCGCGGACGCGCTGGTCCCGACGTTGCAGGTGGTAGATGCTGTCGAAGACTTCACCCCACAGACCGTAACCGTCCGGAGGCGGCTCGTCGGCCTTGTGGCTGCTCAGCCAGTCGTGCAGGCGCAACAGTTGCTTGAGGGTCCAGGCCAGATACAGTCCCAGCCCGGCGGCCAGGCTCCAGGCATACTGCCCACTGATCAGGCCGACCAACAGGCAGGCGGTGACCAGCAACAACATGTGGCGTATCAGAGTGCCGTGCCAATTTTGATTCAATTAGGGGTAAATCCTTGTCTGGTCTGCACCGGCCATTGCCCTGCGTCGACGCAGCGGTTGTCAGCTCTTGGTCGAGAAACGATAGCCAGTGCCGCGCACGGTTTGTACCAGATTTTCATACGCATCCCCCAAGGCCTTGCGCAGGCGGCGGATATGAACGTCGACGGTGCGTTCTTCGACGTAGACGTTGCCGCCCCATACCTGATCCAGCAACTGACCGCGTGTGTAGGCGCGCTCCTGGTGGGTCATGAAGAACTGCAGCAGACGGTACTCGGTCGGGCCCATTTCGGCCGGTTTGCCGTCGATGGTGACACGGTGGCTGATCGGGTCGAGCAGCAGGCCGCCGACTTCGATGGGTGCTTCGCCGTCAGTCGGGCCGGCGCGACGCAGCACGGCCTTGAGGCGTGCCACCAGCTCGCGGGGCGAGAAAGGCTTGGTGATGTAATCGTCGGCGCCGACTTCCAGGCCCTGGATCTTGTTGTCCTCTTCACCTTTGGCGGTGAGCATGATGATCGGGATGTCCCCGGTCAGTTCATCACGCTTGAGGCGACGGGCCAGTTCGATGCCGGATGTGCCAGGCAGCATCCAGTCGAGCAGAATCAGGTCAGGCTTGCGGTCCACGATGATTGCGTGGGCCTGCTGAGAGTTTTCGGCTTCAATACAGTCGTATCCAGCCATTTCCAACGCAACGGCGATCATTTCGCGAATTGGCGCTTCGTCGTCAACGATCAGGATGCTCCTGCCAGCCATGCTCGAACCTCTTGTCATTTAACTGTCTTGGGGCGCATTAGATAACGGAATTATTGCAGTCGTGTGACAGGTCTGGATGAGGCTAGCATGCTGGAAGGCTGCGGGGGCCCGCAGGCCCCGTGATCCTGAATTTATTTCAGTCGTGCGCAGGCTGGCGGTGGCTGGTTTCAGCGCACCGCATAGTCGGCGACGATGCCCAGGAATATCGCCAGCCCGGCCCAGTGATTGTGCAGGAACGCCTTGAAGCAGGCGTCTCGCTCGCGCTCTCGGGTGCTCCAGAATTCCCAGGCGAAACAGCCTGCCGCTGCCAGCAGGCCAATGTAGAAGCACGCACCCAGTTCGAAGCGCGCACCGGCCAGCATCAGGCAGCCCAGTGCCAGCGCTTGCAGGGTCAGGATGATTACCCGGTCGGCATCGCCGAACAGGACGGCCGTGGATTTCACACCGATTTTCAGGTCGTCGTCGCGATCGACCATGGCGTAGTAGGTGTCGTAGCCCACGGTCCACAGCAGGTTGGCGATGTACAGCAGCCAGGCTGCAGCGGGCAACTCGCCGGTTTCGGCAGTGAAGGCCATCGGCATGCCCCACGAGAACGCAGCACCCAGCACCACTTGCGGGTAATAGGTGTAGCGCTTCATGAATGGATAGCTGGCCGCCAGGGCGAGACCGCCGAACGACAGCCAGACCGTCGTCGCGTTGGTGAACAGTACCAGCACAAAGCTCAGGCCGACCAGCACCGCAAACAGCACCAGCGCCTCCCTGGAGCTGACCCTGCCGCTGACCAGAGGCCGCTGCTCGGTGCGTTTGACGTGGCCATCCACCTTGCGGTCGGCGAAGTCATTGATCACACAGCCTGCCGCGCGCATCAGAAAGACGCCGAGTACAAAAATGCACACGGTCTGCAGCGACGGCGCGCCCTTGCCTGCAATCCAGACCGCCCACAGGGTCGGCCACAGCAACAGGTAGACGCCGATGGGCTTGTCGATGCGTGTCAGCTGGATGAAGTCCCAGGCGCGTGGGCTCAGACGATTGAGGGATTTGAGGAGGGACAGGTACATCAGACGGGGTCCTTGTCGTGGATCGCAGTGCACAGGGCGGGCAGGAAAACTTCGGCGACCAGCACGCTCAATGCGCCGCGATTGAAGCGCGAGCGGCGTGCCCACAGTCCGCGCGCTGCGTCGGCAGCGGGCAGCCAGGCCTCGGGGTAATGACACACTTCAAGCGTGCCTCGTGCGAACGCCGGGTCGCTGAACAGCAATTCACCCAGCGAACGAGTGCCCAGCTCATCCATATTCAGGCCGCCATCCTGCAGGGCGCTGCGGGCGGCGACACTGCGCGCGAACACCCAGTTGTTGCCGTTACCGCGCAAGTACACTTCGCGCACCCAGCCTTCGCCAGCCTCTGGCAGGCCCAGCGCCAGGCACTCGTCGGGGCGCAAGGGCTGCCAGCCTTCAAATTGCGGAAATACGCTGAAACGACCGTCAGATAAACGGTCCAACCGACGAGTAAGGGAGTCCTGATTGAACAGCCAGTCGAGCATTACCGGGTCCGGCGCGTCGATCAATTGTTCGCGCTCAAGCCAGACTGGGCCAATGAATGCGGGGGATTGCTGGGTCACGGTAAGCCAGTTCCGGCAGCCAACGAGGCCGCGAGCTTAGCATGATTGCCGGTCTCGACCGACGGTCGGCATAACGTCGGGTTATAGAATCGGACTTGCATCCGCGCCTGCCGATCAGTACAACGCCCCTTCAGAAGACGGCAACCGACCGTCGTACGCTATTGAGCCTGATAAACGAGAGAACCTGACATGAAGAAGTGGCAATGCATCGTCTGCGGCCTGATCTATAACGAAGCCGATGGCTGGCCGGATGACGGAATTGCGCCCGGCACCCTCTGGCAGGATGTGCCGGAAGACTGGCTGTGCCCGGATTGCGGCGTGGGCAAGATGGACTTTGAAATGATCGAAATCGGTTGATTGCTGCCGTAGACACGGGCTGGCAACAATGAGCATCAGGCACAGTGAAACAGGAAAGAACAATGAGCGCACCTGTCGTCATCATCGGCACCGGCCTTGCGGGGTATAACCTCGCTCGGGAGTTTCGCAAGCTGGACGCAGACACGCCGCTGCTATTGATCACGGCCGACGATGGCCGTTCCTACTCCAAGCCGATGCTCTCTACCGGCTTTGGCAAAAACAAGGAAGCCGACGGCCTGAGCATGGCCGAAGCCGGCGCCATGGCCGATCAGCTCAAGGCCGAGATCCGCACGCATACGCGGATCAGCGGGATCGACGCCGGGCACAAACGCCTGTGGATCGGCGAAGAGGCGGTGTATTACCGCGATCTTGTGCTGGCCTGGGGCGCCGAAACCATTCGCGTCCCCGTGGAAGGCGACGCCGGCGACGCGATTTTCCCGATCAACGATCTTCAGGATTACGCCCGCTTCCGGGCGGCTGCGGCGGGCAAGCGCCGGGTGCTGATTCTCGGCGCAGGGCTGATTGGCTGTGAATTCGCCAACGACCTGATCCTGGGCGGCTATGAAGTGGATCTGGTGGCGCCGTGCGAACAGGTCATGCCGACCCTGTTGCCCCCCGAGGCGGCGGCTGCGGTGAAGTCCGGTCTTGAAAGCCTGGGTGCACGTTTCCATCTGGGGCCGGTGCTGACCCGCCTGAATCGCAATGGTGAGGGCCTGCAAGCGCACTTGTCGGACGGGCAGGTGATGGACTGCGACCTGGTGGTGTCAGCCATCGGCCTGCGCCCTCGCACCGAACTGGCCGCCGCTGCCGGCTTGCAGACCGGACGCGGCATTCTGGTCGACCGCCTGTTGCAAACCTCCCACGCCAACATCCACGCGCTGGGCGATTGTGCCGAAGTCGATGGCCTCAATCTGCTTTACGTCATGCCGTTGATGAGCTGCGCTCGTGCGCTGGCCCAGACGCTGGCCGGAAACCCGACTTCCGTCAAATACGGGCCCATGCCGATCACCGTGAAGACGCCAGCCTGCCCGCTGGTGGTTTCGCCGCCGCCGCGTGGCAGTGATGGCCACTGGAGCGTCGAAGGGCAGGGCGCTGATATCAAGGCGCTGTGTCACGACGCTGACGGCAATCTGCTGGGCTATGCCCTGACAGGCGCTGCGGTCATGGAAAAACTCGCCCTCAACAAGGTGTTACCTGCGCTATTGGCGTGATTTCACGTCATTTTGTCGGATTGACCCTGTATTTCTGCCAATAAACCGCGTTCATGCACTGGCGCGGGTCAGTTCGGCATGCCATCCTCGGTCTTGTCTGCCGCTACGTAGAGCCGTCGCGGCGCCTTGTTGCCGTTTTTTTACAAAAGCGGCGCGGGACATAAAAACAAAAAACCGTAAAAGAGGCTTCATATGCGTAAACCAGAAGTTGCAGCCGCCATCGCTGAAAAGGCGGATCTCACCAAAGAACAATCCAATCGCGTTCTCAATGCCATCCTTGAAGAGATTACTGGCGCACTGAACCGCAAGGACAGTGTCACGCTGGTAGGTTTCGGTACTTTTCTGCAACGCCACCGTGGCGCCCGCACTGGCAAGAACCCACAGACCGGGGAGCCGGTCAAAATCAAGGCAAGCAACACAGTTGCCTTCAAGCCGGGGAAAGCCCTGAAAGACAGCGTCAATCCTTGACGCCTGTTGTGCGCCTCAGCGGGAGGCGCATAACCCACAGGCGGGCACACCAATCGGATTGGGTGCCCGTTTGTTGTTTCTTGGGGTATGTGACGCCGATCTCGCTTTCAACGGCCTTCTTGCACCGATCTCCTTCGAAATCCGGTTTTGTCCTACAGGTTTTGCGCCGATAACCCGCTACACTGCCACGCCGATTCCGTGTCGGAACCTGCATGTTCAGAGGCCGTGTATGAAATTTCGTTTTCTGTTGTGGATGCTGGGCCTGCTGATGGCCCGCGCCAGTCGTAACAATCCGGCGTTTCAGCAGCAATTGGCTGGCAAGGACCTGACCTTTCAGTTGCAGACCGCAGATGGCAAGGTCGCACGTCACTTCGTGGTCCACGATCAGCGGATCCGCAGTGCAAGTGGCACGGTTGCAGAGCCGGCTTTTGCCATCTCGTTTCGTGATGCAGCCTTTGGCTTTGATACCCTTCAGGCGAAGAACAAGCAGCTGGCGTTCATGAAGGGCATTCAGGACAAGGATATTCAGATCAAGGGCAACCCGGCCCTGGTGATCTGGTTCCAGGGCCTGGTCAAATACCTCAAACCGAGAAAGAAAACGGCCTGATCACGGCAACTGCAGCCCGCCTGCAGCCTTGTGCAACGCCCTGAGGTGCTCGGATACCTGCTTGAGGTTGGCTTCGTTGGCGGCAATCTCTTTGGCGCGCTCAGGCTCCAGCAGGGCCCGCACTTCCTTGTCGAGATCGCCGGTCAGGCGCTTGAGCTGCTTCTGGCGCTGACTGCTTTCTGCCTCAAGACGCTGCCATTCACCTGCCTGTGGCAAACCGTACCCGTCGCTGCCCAGTAGCTCGGCAGGCCGGCTGAGAAAGCCGCTGCTGGCGAGGATCTCCTGCAGTGTCTTGGTGGCGTTGGAGACCTTGCCGTCTTTCACTTCCCGGGCACCGAGATAGCTCTGTTTCACTTCGTCCTGAGCCAATAGCAGTTGCCTGCGCAGGCTGGCCTGCTCCAGCAGCAGAATCGCAGCGCTGGTACGCAGATCGGCTTTGCCGAACCACTGACTGCGCTCACTGGCTGGCAGGCCCATCCAATCTTCCACGCTGTTCTGTTTGATCGGCAGGTGCTTCTTCAGCACTTCGAACATCGCCTGATAGCGATCGCGGTAGGAGTCGAACCGATAGCCCAGACGCAGTGCTTCCTTGGGATCGTCCAGTACGCTGGTGTCAGCCAGCCCCCGCCCTTCAAGGACTTCAAGCAGACCGTTGGGCAAGATGCTGTCCAGGCCGACGAGCTTGGGGTTGTGCGTACCGGCGCGCAACAGTTTGAGGTTTTCAACGGCGCAGTTGTTCGAGAGGAAGTAGTAGTTGCCGTCGTAGCTCCAGTGCATTTCGGCAGCGTGCTGCACCAGCCCTTCTATTTCCGGACGCGACAGCTTGATCGGTACCGACGCCAGGCTGCGCAGTTCGGTCTTGGTGTATTCATCGATGACCTGTGCCAGTGGCAGGACGAACAGACGCGACGGGTAGGCGCCCATCAGGCCGTCCCAACTGGACAGTTGCACGTCGCCGACAAACGCCCGGTAAGACAGGACCAGATGCTGATCGAGGTCCAGGCGGCAATCCGGACCACGCGGGCGGCCAGGTTTGCAGATCACCAGGCGCAACATGCTGTGGCCCCAGCGGCTTGCCCAGTTCTGGTTCGCCTCGGCGAGCAGGTAATCCACCGCATAGACCCGTTCCGGGTCCAGCTTGCCCAAAGGCTCTCGGCCGAAGTCGCTGCCGGCATTCAGGTAGGGGTAATACTTCGGGCATTCGTTATGCGCTGCAGGTGCCCAGCCAAAACGCTCCTTGTAATACGCATACAGGGCAGGGCGACGGCAGGCGTAGGCCGGGTCGAGGAGGAAGTACTCCATGTTTACCGCCACGAACTCCAGCGGGCTGGTGGTTTCGTAGATGTCCGGGCTGCGTGCGACCTGGCCGTTATGTTCTTCGCGTTCGCCACGGCGTCCGACATATTGCTGCCAGCCCGCCAGGTCCAGCAGACGTGGATCGTCACTCAGGGTGAAGCGTCGCTCGGTCTGGCCGCGGCAGTTGTCAGGCAGGCCGACCTTACCCAGTGAACTGCTGCGTGATGTGCAGCGAAAAATAGCCGCTCGCTCGCTGGGCGACCACAGGCGGGCGCGATCGTAGACGTGTGTCAGCTCATGCAGGACAGTGGCGAGCAACTCCCGGCGCACCGTACCGTGTGGCCGGCCAGTCTGGGCGGTGGCTGCCGAACCGTCCGTCAGCGAGGCCAGCAGGTGGCTGTTGAGGTACAGCTGATAGGGACCGGCGGCCTGTCCGTAGGCGTTCTGCGGCATGTCACCGGACCAGCTCACCTCGACGGTTCGGTCCAGTGCCTCGACGAAGCTGGGCGGTAGTGCGTGCAGGGCTTCGTCGAGCAGCGCCTGACTGGCTTGCTGTTGAGGCGCATCGAGGCCGTCGGTGTGCAGTTCCAGCTTCAGGCTGGCAAAGGCATGCGTACCGACCAGCGACAGCGCGCCAGCAAGCAGCCAGGCGCGAAACCGCCTCACAATGCGAGGATTGCTTCAGCCAGGGTCTGATCGCTTGCATCGCGCGCTTCCGGCACGCGGGTACGCAGCGTGTCGAAAGCCGCATCCAGTTGGGCGCCGTGGATATCACCACCGGTCGCAACGTAGCTGGCAGCATCGTCCTTGGCCTGGAGAACGACCTTGGAGTCGCGGATCGATGTAGTGGTGTCGGAAGTGAAATCGATGGTACGGCCGAACGCACGAACGATGATGTTGCTCGTGGCCACAACAGTCTGAGCCTGGGCAAAATCGGCCAGCAATAGCAGGCCAAGGGAAGCAGCAATCAGCGGGGTACGCATGTAGTGACGTCTCCAGTTACGCGAAGAGGGGAAAGTGGCTATTGGACGAGGATTGCCTGCGCCAGTTCAAGGTCGCTGGCATGAAGTTTTGCATCTGTGTGACGCAGGGCGTGCAGCGCTGACTCAAGCCGGGCACCACGCAGTTCTCCACCGCTGGCGATGAATGCAGCAGCATCGTCACGGGCAGCCATGATCAGTTTATTATCAAACGGCCCTGTCGAAACCTGAGTGGTGGCATAGCCGGTCTTGACCAGACCTTGCGTGGTCGTATCGAACGCTTGAACCTGACTGACGTACATCAGGCTGGCAAAGGGAGCGATATACAGAAGGTGCAGTAAACGCATGACTTTCACGAACCGGCAAAACAGGCTCCAAGGCTAGCGCAATGCGCGGGCCAGAGCTACCCCGGCACGTAGCCGGGGCGCAGCGGTCAGATGGCCAGAATGGCCTGAGCCAGTTGGCTGTCGCTGGCTTGCAGTTCAGGCAGGACCTGGCGGATGTGCTGCAACGCGCCTTCGAGTCGAGCGCTGCGGATGTCGCCGGAGCTGGCCACGAAGCTGGCGGCGTCGTCACGGGCGGCGAGAACGATCTTGTCGTCTTTCAGGGAAGACGAAATGTTGGAGGTCGCGCGGGTCGATGCATTGACGGCATCAACCACTGCGTCGGTGGTGACGATGAAGCTGGAGGCGTTTGCACCGGCTGCGGCGGTCAACAGAAAGACAGCGCCAAGGTTACGTAGCAGAGACATGATCGAGTTCCGTTGTGGACAAGTGGGCACAGACTGCCTGCGAAGCCGAAGGGCTGAGGTAGAGCGCTAGACTATCCCACCGATGCTGCAGTTGTCATGAAGGTCGATGGCTTTGGATTACACAGTTTGCAATATCGCGTAACTGTACCTGCCATGGTTTGAGTTTTTTAAATCTGTACTGGTTTCGCCGGTGCTTTCTGAATCCGCCCCTTAAACGACAAAATCCGTCTCGGTTGCCTGAGACGGGTTTTGTATGAAGCAATTCGGGTTGCTGGCAGGAGACCTAGAGGTCAAGGACCAGCGGGCGCATGTTTAGCGCCAGAACGGCTTGCTCAGCTCTTCGTAACGCTGGGATTCGCTGATACCGGCGTCAGCCAGCAGGCGTGCATCCAGACGGGCCAGCTGGTGGCGGCTGGACAGGCGACGCTGCCAGAGCATCAGGTTGGCGAATACGCGCAGAGGCAGAGAGGCTTTTGCGGTGGTAACGGTGCTTTCGCTGAACAGATCGGAACTGATTGTACGTTCCATGGTGTGACTTCCTTCCGCTTGTGGCGGGATAAGTGAGTTGCTTGACTGGTGCCCATTTTCCTCGTGCGCGTCCAGCTTCCATAGACACAGTTCACCTGTATTGTGAGGGTTCAGTTAACTGTGATTGGGCACTGTTTTGTTCATAAATGGGGCAACTGTACCGGTCTGCACCCTATGAGTGCATTTTGTGGTCGATTGTGGTGATTTTTGCCTTTTAAGACGGTTTTATGACCGGTACAGAAGTACAGTTTTTCAATAAGCCCAGAGGCACAAGCTGAAAGTGGGTCAGAAAAGGTCTTGCTCACTTCCAACTGTCCTGTTCACGCTGGCAGCATGCGCCCGGTTTCTTCCAGGTTGATGTGCCAACTCAGTGCTTCGCGCAGGATATGCGGAGTATGCCCGCCCAGAGCGCAAGCGGCGCTGAAATAGGCGTTCAGCGCGTCGCGATAATCCGGATGCACGCAGTTATCGATGATCACTCTGGCGCGTTCGCGAGGCGCCAGGCCGCGCAGGTCCGCCAGGCCCTGCTCGGTGACCAGAATGTCGACATCGTGTTCGGTATGGTCGACATGGCTGACCATGGGGACAACGCTGGATATCGCGCCACCTTTGGCGATCGACTTGGTGACGAAGATCGCCAGGTGTGCGTTGCGCGAGAAGTCTCCGGAACCGCCAATGCCGTTCATCATGCGTGTCCCGCAGATGTGGGTGGAGTTCACATTGCCGTACAGGTCGAACTCCAGCGCGGTATTGATCCCGATGATACCCAGGCGACGGATCACCTCGGGGTGGTTGGAGATTTCCTGGGGGCGCAATACCAGCCTGGACTTGTAACGATTGAAGTCGGCAAAGACCTCGGCGTGCTTGGTCGCCGACAAGGTCATGGAGCTGCCCGAGGCGAAGGTCAGTTTGCCTGCATCGAAGAGGTCGAATGTCGAGTCCTGCAGCACCTCGGAGTACATCGTCAGGTCCGTGAAGGGAGACGCCAGCAGGCCGTGCATCACGGCGTTGGCAATGTTGCCGATCCCGGCCTGCAGTGGCATCAGCTTTTCGGTCAGCCGGTCTTCGCGCACTTCTTTCTTGAAGAACTCCACCAGATGATTGGCGATGGCCTGCGTGTCCGCGTCAGGTGGCGTTACCGTGGAGGGTGAGTCAGGCTGGTTGCTGATGACAATGCCGACTATTTTCGCCGGATCGATCTTCACTGCATGGCTGCCGATACGCGAATCTGCCTCAAGGACCGGAATCGGCAGGCGTGTCGGTCTGTAGCTGGGTATATAGATGTCGTGCAGGCCTTCCAGCTCCAGTGGCTGGGACAGGTTGATTTCCACGATGACCTGTTTGGCCAGGATGGCGAAGCTGGCCGAGTTGCCCACTGAGGTGCTCAGCACCAGATGGCCCTCTTCGGTGATCGCGACGCATTCGATCACGGCGAGGTCCACAGCCTTGATCTGCCGATTGCGCAGCAGCTCGACGGTGTCGGACAAATGCTGATCGATGAACATCACCGTGCCGTTGTTGATCGCCTTGCGCAGCGTGCTGTCGACCTGAAAAGGCATACGCCGGGACAGTACGCCGGACTCGGTCAATTGCTTGTCCAGGTCATTGCCCAGACTGGCGCCGGTCATCAGGCTGATTTTCAGCGGCGTCACTTTGGCGCGCTCGGCCAGCGCGTGGGGTACGGCCTTGGCTTCGCCTGCGCGGGTGAAGCCACTCATGCCGACGGTCATGCCGTCTTCAATCAAGGCGGCAGCGTCGGCTGCGCTCATAACCTTGCTCATCAGGGAGGGCCGGCGGATACGGTCACGGTACATGGGTCTGTCTCGTAGATAGAAGCGAACGACAAGTCTAGAGCCTTGGTCGAGCTTCGTCCTGCTACCAAGGTCGCATTTGACCGCTCTAATTAGCGGGTTCCAGCGCAAAACACTGTTACGCGGAATGTAAAAAGCCCCGGTCGCCAAGCGAGCCGGGGCTTCAATGGAGCGGGGTCAGGCTAGGCGTTTTCGACGGCCTTCACCATGTCCTCGATCACCTTTTTGGCGTCTCCGAACACCATCATGGTTTTATCCAGATAGAACAATTCGTTATCCAGACCTGCGTAACCACTGGCCATCGAGCGTTTGTTGACGATGATGGTCTTGGCCTTGAACGCCTCCAGGATGGGCATCCCGGCGATAGGGGATTTCGGATCGTTCTTGGCGGCCGGGTTGACCACGTCGTTGGCACCGAGCACCAGCACCACATCGGCCTGGCCGAATTCGGAGTTGATGTCGTCCATCTCGAACACCTGGTCGTAAGGCACTTCGGCTTCGGCCAGCAGCACGTTCATGTGCCCGGGCATGCGTCCGGCCACCGGGTGAATGGCGTACTTCACGGTGACGCCGCGGTGTACGAGCTTCTCGGTCAGCTCCTTGAGCGCATGCTGCGCACGAGCCACTGCCAGGCCGTAACCGGGCACGATGATCACGGTGTCGGCGTTGGTCAGCAAGAAGGTTGCGTCGTCTGCCGAGCCGGATTTCACCGGGCGTGCTTCCTTGGCACCCGCCGGGCCTGCCGAGTCGGTTGCGCCGCCGAAGCCGCCACCGATCACATTGAAGAACGAGCGGTTCATGGCCTTGCACATGATGTACGAGAGGATCGCGCCCGAGGAGCCGACCAGTGAGCCCGCGATGATCAGCATCGAGTTGTTCAACGAAAAGCCGATGCCGGCTGCCGCCCAGCCTGAATAGCTGTTGAGCATCGAGACCACTACCGGCATGTCGGCCCCGCCAATCGGGATGATCAGCAACACGCCGATGACGAATGCCAGCGCCAGCATGATCGCAAAGGCGGTAAGGCTGCCGGTGAACATGAAGGTCAGGCCGAAGAACAGCGTGGCCAGACCGAGGACCAGGTTGAGCGTGTGCTGGCCGTCAAACTGTACCGGTGCGCCTTGAAAGAGGCGAAATTTGTACTTACCCGAGAGTTTGCCGAAAGCGATGACCGAACCCGAGAAGGTAATCGCACCAATGGCTGCCCCCAGGAACAGCTCCAGACGGTTGCCGGCCGGAATGGCATCGCCCAGATTGCGAACGATGCCGAGTGATTGAGGCTCGACGACCGCCGCGATAGCGATGAACACTGCTGCCAGGCCGATCATGCTGTGCATGAAGGCGACCAGTTCCGGCATTTTGGTCATTTCGACGCGCTTGGCCATGATCGAGCCTGCGGTTCCGCCCACCAGCAGACCGACCACAATGTAGCCGATCCCCGCGCTGGTCCCCTCGGCGGTGGACAGTGCGGCCAGCTTGAACACCAGACCTATGGTGGTGATGACCGCCAGGCCCATGCCGAGCATGCCGAACAGGTTGCCACGGCGCGAGGTGGTCGGGTGAGACAAGCCTTTGAGTGCCTGGATGAAGCAGATCGATGCGATCAGGTACAGCAGGGTAACCAGATTCATGCTCATGACTTGGGCGCCTCATCCTTTGCCTTGGGGGCCTTTTTCCTGAACATCTCCAGCATCCGCCGAGTCACCAGAAACCCGCCAAATACGTTCACGGCCGCCAGCGCGACAGCCAGTGTGCCCATGGTCTTGCCCAGCGGGGTGACCGTGAGCGCCGCGGCGAGCATGGCGCCGACGATGACGATGGCGGAGATGGCATTGGTGACCGCCATGAGTGGTGTGTGCAGCGCAGGCGTGACATTCCAGACCACGTGGTAGCCGACATAAATCGCCAGTACGAAAATGATCAGGTTGTAGACGCCGGGGGAAATCAGCTCTTCCATTGGTATGTCCTCAGCCGTTCTTGCGGACAACTTGCCCGTCGCGGCACATCAGGCATGCGGCGACGATGTCGTCTTCGAGGTTGATCGAGAATGCGCCGTCCTTGTCGAACAGCAGCTTCATGAAGTCCAGCAGGTTGCGGGCGTAGAGCGCCGAGGCATCGGCCGCGACCAGAGCGGGCAGGTTGGTGTGGCCGACGATGGTCACGCCGTGCTCGACGACCACCTGATCGGCAACGGTCAGCGGGCAGTTACCGCCCTGTGCTGCGGCCAGGTCGATCACCACCGAGCCGGGCTTCATCTGCGCTACGGTTTCCGCGCCCAGCAGTACCGGAGCCTTGCGGCCGGGAATGAGGGCGGTCGTGATGACGATGTCCGACAGTTTCGCGCGCTCATGCACGGCGGCAGCCTGACGTTGCATCCAGCTGGCCGGCATGGGGCGCGCGTAGCCGCCCACGCCTTCGGCACATTCGCGCTCTTCGTCGGTCTCGTAGGGCACATCGATGAATTTCGCGCCCAGCGACTCGATCTGCTCCTTCACTGCCGGACGCACATCCGAGGCTTCTACCACTGCGCCCAGCCTTTTGGCGGTGGCAATGGCCTGCAGACCGGCAACGCCTGCACCCAGGATCAGCACCCGTGCAGCTTTGACGGTGCCGGCAGCGGTCATCAGCATGGGCATGAAGCGCGGGTAATGATGTGCCGCGAGCAGCACTGCCTTGTAGCCTGCAATGTTGGCTTGCGAAGACAGCACATCAAGGCTTTGCGCCCGGGATGTGCGCGGCGCGGCTTCCAGGGCGAACGCGGTAATGCCACGTGCAGCCATTTTGCCGATGAGTTCGTTGTTGAAGGGGTTGAGCATGCCGATGACGACCGAGCCACTTTTGATCAGGCTCAACGCTTCATCGTCGGGTGCGACGACCTTGAGAATCAGTTCGGCCGCATAGGTCTCGTTGGTGTCACCGATCACTGCGCCGGCAGCCTCGTAAGCGCTGTCCGGAACGCTGGCATGAATGCCAGCGCCGCTTTGCACCGTAACCCTGTGACCCTGGCTGATCAGCTTTTTGATGGTTTCCGGGGTAGCAGCTACCCGGGTTTCGCCCGCTTGTGTTTCGAGAGGAACACCAATGTGCACGACAAATCTCCTGCGCGATTTTTTATCGTTCGTATGTAGGCCAGTGCACTACGGCTGGTGCGTCTGGCTTGGCCAATCAGCACGCCCCTTTGCAGCAGGGGCGGGGCATTTTGCAGGCGAAGTTTGCGGGCTTCAATACATTCTGTAACGAAACTATAGATGAACTACAAGTCACGCTGTGACCTATTGTCGCATTAATTCGACAAGGCCCTTAATCTGTGGGGCTTGTGGCGATATTCCTTACGAAAAACAGGTGATAGGAATTTTTCTGCAGAAAATCCGGTAAAAGCGGCAAAACGGCCTAAAGGCCCTATAGATAAAGGGTTATGTCGGTTTTTTTGTGAACACGCTGAAGTTTCTTCAGGGCGACATAAGGTTATATCTGTAGGCTATAAAGCCTATGGACTACCTAGAGCCTGGTTCAGGTTTTTCCTGGGGCAACTGGTAAGTGCGGGCCTGCTCGACCAGCCAGTCACGAAACGCAGTCAGCGATGCCGATTCCACTTTGCGCTCGGGAATCATCAGGTGATAGGCCTTGCTGCCGGGCAGTGATCGGGTGTTTGCGATCACCAGACGCTTCTCCTGCAGTTCGCGCTGAATGAGGAAAGGGGGGATCAGCGCGATGCCCATGTCGTGCATGGCCGCCTGCGCCAGCATGGAGAACAGTTCATAGCGGGGGCCGGTCATGTCACGCGCGACATCCAGATCCTGCGCATTGAACCATTGCCGCCAAGCGTAGGGCCGGGTGGTCTGTTGCAGCAGCGGCAATTCCGCCAGTTCGCGTGCTTCGAGGCTGTCGCGACCTTCAAGCAAGGACGGGCTGCAGACCGGCATGGAGTTTTCGCTCATCAGCCGATGCGAATGGGTGCCGGACCAGTCGGCATCGCCAAAATAGATAGCGGCATCGAAGTCGGTGTCGGCAAACAGGAAGGGGCGGGTACGGTTGGTCAGGTGGACCGTGACGTCGGGGTGCTTGTGCTGGAAGTCCTTCAGGCGCGGCAGCAGCCACTGAGTGCCGAAGGTCGGCACTACGGCGAGCTCGATGGCGTTGGCACCTTGCTGGCCCATGACCGACAGTGTGTCGCGCTCGACTGCGTCCAGTTGCTGGGCCACACGACGACTATAGGAAAGCCCGGCCTCTGTGAGCTTTACACCTCTGCGCGAACGCCGGAACAGCTCGACGCCGAGAAACTCTTCCAGTCCGCCGATTTGCCGACACACAGCGCCTTGCGTGAGCGAGAGCTCATTGGCGGCCTTGGTGAAGCTCTCGTGGCGGGCGGCTGCCTCGAAACTGACCAGTGCAGTGGTGCTGGGTATCTTGCGTCTCATGTACTTTCTTCTCACTTATATTTTTGTTTTATGGCGCAGTTTGGCATCACGGAGTGAGAAATTAGCACAGACGCTTGATAAAACCTCGTTTGTCGCTGACCTGAGCCAGGGCTAGGATCGCTGCAGGATTTCATCTGAACGCGAGGAACTGGCATGAGCGGTAAGGCAAGCTTTAACTGGATTGACCCCTTGTTGCTGGATCAACAGCTCACTGAAGAAGAGCGCATGGTCCGCGACACGGCCGAGCAGTTCGCCCAGAGCAAGCTGGCCCCGCGCGTGCTGGAAGCATTCCGTCACGAGAAAACCGACCCGGCCATCTTTCGCGAGATGGGCGAGGTGGGGCTGCTGGGCGCGACCATCCCGGAAGAGTTCGGTGGCAGCGGCCTGAATTACGTGTGTTACGGGCTGATCGCGCGTGAAGTCGAGCGTGTCGATTCGGGCTACCGTTCGATGATGAGTGTGCAGTCTTCGCTGGTCATGGTGCCGATCAACGAGTTCGGTACGCAGGCTCAGAAAGAGAAGTACCTGCCCAAACTGGCTTCGGGCGAATGGATCGGCTGCTTCGGCCTGACCGAGCCCGATCACGGGTCCGACCCTGGAGCGATGATTACCCGCGCCCGGAGTGTCGAGGGCGGCTACCGTCTGAGCGGCAGCAAGATGTGGATCACCAACAGCCCGATCGCCGATGTGTTTGTGGTGTGGGCCAAGGACGATGCCGGCGATATTCGCGGTTTCGTTCTCGAAAAAGGCTGGGCAGGCCTGAGCGCTCCGGCGATTCACGGCAAGGTCGGCTTGCGCGCATCGATCACCGGCGAGATCGTCATGGATAACGTGTTCGTGCCCGAAGACAACATCTTCCCCGATGTGCGCGGTCTGAAGGGGCCGTTCACCTGCCTCAACTCGGCGCGGTACGGTATTTCCTGGGGCGCGCTGGGCGCGGCAGAGTTCTGCTGGCACACCGCGCGGCAATACACCCTGGATCGCCAGCAATTCGGTCGTCCGCTGGCGGCCAATCAGCTGATCCAGAAGAAGCTGGCAGACATGCAGACCGAAATCACTCTGGCCTTGCAGGGTTGCCTGCGTCTGGGGCGCATGAAGGACGAAGGTACGGCTGCCGTTGAGATCACCTCGATCATGAAGCGCAACTCGTGCGGCAAGTCGCTGGATATCGCGCGCCTGGCTCGCGACATGCTGGGCGGCAATGGCATCTCGGACGAGTTTGGCATCGCCAGGCATCTGGTCAACCTGGAGGTTGTGAATACCTATGAAGGCACGCACGACGTGCATGCGTTGATCCTCGGGCGTGCGCAGACCGGCATTCAGGCTTTCTATTAAGGAGGGCTGATCATGGGCGCGCTTTCGCATATCCGGGTTCTCGACCTGTCGAGAGTCCTGGCCGGGCCATGGGCCGGCCAGATCCTTGCTGACCTCGGCGCTGACGTCATCAAGGTCGAGCGCCCCGGGTGTGGGGATGATACGCGCTCGTGGGGGCCGCCGTTTCTTCAGGATGCTGCGGGGCAGAACACCAGCGAGGCGGCTTATTACCTGTCCGCTAATCGCAATAAGCAGTCAGTCACCATCGACTTCACGCG
>NZ_JAFIBK010000001.1:3455000-3925000 GCF_017833005.1 Pseudomonas sp. PvP027
AGGCTGAAAAGCGTAGTCGATGGAAAACAGGTTAATATTCCTGTACTTCTGGTTATTGCGATGGAGGGACGGAGAAGGCTAGGCCAGCCTGGCGTTGGTTGTCCAGGTTTAAGGTGGTAGGCTGAGATCTTAGGTAAATCCGGGATCTTAAGG
This sequence comes from Pseudomonas sp. PvP027, assembly GCF_017833005.1. Classification (NCBI taxonomy): domain Bacteria; kingdom Pseudomonadati; phylum Pseudomonadota; class Gammaproteobacteria; order Pseudomonadales; family Pseudomonadaceae; genus Pseudomonas; species Pseudomonas sp. PvP027. The sequence continues at coordinate 3,455,154 of NZ_JAFIBK010000001.1, forward strand.
CCGAGAGCTGATGACGAGTGTTCTTTTAGAACACGAAGTGGTTGATGCCATGCTTCCAAGAAAAGCTTCTAAGCTTCAGGTAACCAGGAACCGTACCCCAAACCGACACAGGTGGTTGGGTAGAGAATACCAAGGCGCTTGAGAGAACTCGGGTGAAGGAACTAGGCAAAATGGCACCGTAACTTCGGGAGAAGGTGCGCCGGTGGAGGTGAAGCATTTACTGCGTAAGCCCCTGCCGGTCGAAGATACCAGGCCGCTGCGACTGTTTATTAAAAACACAGCACTCTGCAAACACGAAAGTGGACGTATAGGGTGTGACGCCTGCCCGGTGCCGGAAGGTTAATTGATGGGGTTAGCGCAAGCGAAGCTCTTGATCGAAGCCCCGGTAAACGGCGGCCGTAACTATAACGGTCCTAAGGTAGCGAAATTCCTTGTCGGGTAAGTTCCGACCTGCACGAATGGCGTAACGATGGCGGCGCTGTCTCCACCCGAGACTCAGTGAAATTGAAATCGCTGTGAAGATGCAGTGTATCCGCGGCTAGACGGAAAGACCCCGTGAACCTTTACTATAGCTTTGCACTGGACTTTGAATTTGCTTGTGTAGGATAGGTGGGAGGCTTTGAAGCGTGGACGCCAGTCTGCGTGGAGCCAACCTTGAAATACCACCCTGGCAACTTTGAGGTTCTAACTCAGGTCCGTTATCCGGATCGAGGACAGTGTATGGTGGGTAGTTTGACTGGGGCGGTCTCCTCCTAAAGAGTAACGGAGGAGTACGAAGGTGCGCTCAGACCGGTCGGAAATCGGTCGTAGAGTATAAAGGCAAAAGCGCGCTTGACTGCGAGACAGACACGTCGAGCAGGTACGAAAGTAGGTCTTAGTGATCCGGTGGTTCTGTATGGAAGGGCCATCGCTCAACGGATAAAAGGTACTCCGGGGATAACAGGCTGATACCGCCCAAGAGTTCATATCGACGGCGGTGTTTGGCACCTCGATGTCGGCTCATCACATCCTGGGGCTGAAGCCGGTCCCAAGGGTATGGCTGTTCGCCATTTAAAGTGGTACGCGAGCTGGGTTTAGAACGTCGTGAGACAGTTCGGTCCCTATCTGCCGTGGACGTTTGAGATTTGAGAGGGGCTGCTCCTAGTACGAGAGGACCGGAGTGGACGAACCTCTGGTGTTCCGGTTGTCACGCCAGTGGCATTGCCGGGTAGCTATGTTCGGAAAAGATAACCGCTGAAAGCATCTAAGCGGGAAACTTGCCTCAAGATGAGATCTCACTGGAACCTTGAGTTCCCTAAAGGGCCGTCGAAGACTACGACGTTGATAGGTTGGGTGTGTAAGCGCTGTGAGGCGTTGAGCTAACCAATACTAATTGCCCGTGAGGCTTGACCATATAACACCCAAGCAATTTGCGTCGAATGACCAGATTGCGGTGACTGTGGAGATGACACGAACCGAAAGTTTGCGTCACGAACGACACCTGAAACAGCTTGATATCACATACCCGATTTGCTGAAGCGCGCCGCAAGGCACGATTCGGTACCCGAATTTCTTGACGACCATAGAGCATTGGAACCACCTGATCCCATCCCGAACTCAGTAGTGAAACGATGTATCGCCGATGGTAGTGTGGGGTTTCCCCATGTGAGAGTAGGTCATCGTCAAGATTGAATTCCAGAAACCCTCTTCGCTTACGCGTCGAGGGTTTTTGTTTAAGTAGAAGTCACCAAAATTCGCTGGAACGTTACCTGTTAACGGATCGGCAACAGAATTTCTTGACGACCATAGAGCATTGGAACCACCTGATCCCATCTCGAACTCAGCAGTGAAACGATGTATCGCCGATGGTAGTGTGGGGTTTCCCCATGTGAGAGTAGGTCATCGTCAAGATTGAATCCGAAACCCCTCATCGCTTACGCGATGAGGGGTTTTGTCGTTACGGGTCAATAAAAAAGCCCGCTCGGCATTCGCTCCGAGCGGGCTGCTGTGCTGTCGCATCACTCAGCCAAACAGGCTGCGCACGTTACTCATTGCGCCATCTGCAAACCCCTGAAGAAACGCCTCAAATGCATCCCCCTCAGGCCCTCCATCAACAGGGTCTGCAACAATCGTCCAACTGGCGATGCAGGTATCGCCGCTACCTGTTGCTTCAACAGTCATTGCCGCCCACAGATTGCTGACCGGCAAACTGGTGTGGATCAATGACCAGGTCATATAAAGCGCTTGATCGTCCCTTGAGTTCAGTTGTTCGATGGCCACGTTGCCATCCTTGAACAGCTTCCTGCGAACCGAGCCGTGACCTTCGCCGGTGACCTCAATGCTCTCCAGTGCCGGTATGAACGCCTGGAAGCCACCGAAATTGCCGACGACAGCCCACACGCTGGACGCATCACCGGGGACTTCCACTGCCGAAACCACTCGGCAAGACACCGGATTCTTGATGAGGGTGTCGGGTTTCAGATTGCTGTGAAGTGTGTTCATGTCGTTCTCCATTTATCTCAGTGGGTAGTGGCTCAGATGAAATCGATTTCTCTCAGGTAATCGCAGCCTCTGCGCAGCAGCGCCGGCGTTTTCAGCGGATATTGCTCGCCCATGCGACGAATGCGGTTCAGGGTGTTGCGGTGCTCGATCATCGAGATGTCGCCGATGTCTTCTTCAAACCCGTCCAGGTAGAACCCCAGCACACCAAACAGCGCATTCTCGCTGTCGACGCGCCTGAGTTGCGCCTGCCATTGCTCAATGCTGACCAGCTCGAACTGACACCCAGCCTCGCGGAAGGCGTGCACGTAGTCGCTCCAGCTCAACGGCTCGGGGTTATGCAGATTGAAAACGGCGTGCTCTGGCTGGTAACGACTGGCATTGAAGCCGATGAAGCGCGCCAGAAAGTCCACCGGCATCAGGTCGAAGCTGATGGCGAATGCCGGAACCTGACCCAATTGCAGCGAGCCCTTGAGCATCAGCATCAAGCGGTTTTTCTGTGGCTGACACACGCCTGTAACGCTGTTGAACGCGATGTTGCCGGGGCGATAAATATTCACCCACGCACCCTGGTCTCGGGCACATTGCAGGATGCGCTCAGCCACCCACTTGGAGAGGTTGTAGCCGTTCTTGATATAGATCGGTGGGGTTGCGGCAGCGGGTTGTTCAAGCACATTGCCGGCGGCATCGATGGCACTGCATGCAGACAGCGTTGAAACGAAATTGAAGATCTTTTTACTGCGCCCCTCACACAGCTTCAGGCATTCAAAGACCGGGGCCACATTGTCTTTGACCAGGGTTTCATAGTCCTGAACATGGTTCACATTGGCAGCGTTGTGCACCAACGCACCAAACTCAAGGTCCAGTCGTTCATACACCGCTTCACTGACCCCCAACCGAGGCTTCGTCAGGTCAGCGGGGTAAACCTTCACGCGACTAAGGTCCAGGTGATCCAGACGATTTTCCCGCAGGGCATGTACGAAGCGCTGCTGTGCGCTTTGCCCTGCAGTCTCTCGCACCAGGCAGGCGATCTCTGTCGCCCCCCAGTTGAGCAGCGCTTCGACGATATGCACACCCAGAAAGCCGTTGGCACCCGTGACGATCACTTTATGAACATCACCCAGCCTGCTGACGGGCAATGTAGTCAGCTGCAAGTCCGGGTTCGCATCCAGCAGGGCCTGAGCACTGAGGACACCCGCCGATGTGCCGTCGCTGTCGATCAGGCTGGCCAGCGTCAGCACCGTCGGTGCTTCTATAAAACGATTGATGGGAATGCTGCGCCCAAAGCGTTCACGAACCCCCAGCAACAGGCGCGACAGCAGGATCGAGTGACCACCGAGATTGAAAAAGCTTTCGTCAGTCGAGATGTCGTCTGGCGGCAGCTCCAACAGCTCGCCCCATAGCTCCAGCAGTGCCTGTTCATGCTCGGTCTCGGGCAGGCGACGAGTGTGCTGCCCGATAAAGCTCAGCGGTATTTCCAGAAGCGCTTTGCGATCGACCTTGCCGTTGCTGGCGAATGGCATGCCGGGCAACATCGTGTAGACGGCGGGATGCATGTAATCAGGCAACAGGCGTTGTACATGCGCCTTTAGCGCCTGTTCGTCATGCTCAACATACGGTTGAGCGAGAAACGCCAGAATTCGTCGCTGCCCGTCGATCACCACGGCAACCTGTCGATACAGTCCGCTGTCACGCAGGCAATGCTCGATCTCCTCCGGCTCGACCCGAAAGCCGCGAATCTTCACCTGATGATCACGACGTCCGCTCAGGACGATGCCGTCAGCCGTCCACTTGGCCATGTCGCCGGTACGGTAGGCACGCATCAGTTGCCCATCCGGTTTCGTCAGCCACACATAACGCTCGGCGGTAAGCTCGGGATTATTTACATAGCCCAGGCACACACCGGGGCCGACGATGTACAGCTCCCCTTGAATCTGCTCGGCCACGGGCTGCAATTGCTCGTCCAGAATCCACGCTTGGCTGTTGGCGATCGGTCGGCCCAGATGGCGGTTGCTGCTGGACGGCCCGAACTCGCAGGCGGTGACCAACACCGTGGCTTCGGTGGGGCCGTACAGGTTGTGGAAATGGCATTGCGCGGTGAGTTGCGCAATCACATGCGGCTCACAGACGTCGCCTCCGGTCATGACATGCTCAAGCCCCAGCGGCTGATCCAACGGCAGGATGCTCAGTAGCGCCGGCGGCAGGAATGCATGGGTGATGCCTTGCTGCAGCACGCGGACCAACTGCAACGGATCACGCCGCTGGTCTTCATCGGGGACCACCAGTTCGGCACCACTGAGCCAGGTGGGGAAAATGTCGATGATCGACGAATCGAAACTCAGCGTAGAGAATTGCAGCACGCGGCTGTGTTCGTTCAGGCTCACATACTCGGCATACCAGGCGGTGAAGTGGCTGAGATTGCGCTGGCTGAGCAACACGCCTTTCGGCTGCCCGGTGGTGCCCGACGTGTACAGCGCCATGCAGGGCGCATCCTGATCGGCAGGAATGAGTACAGGGGCTGAAGCGCTCTCCTCTACAGGCACCGCAGCGATATCCAGCGCTGGAAACTCGGCAGCTGCCAGAGGGTGCGAGCCATCGTGCAGCAACAGCATCGCCCCCGAGTTTTCCAGAATGTACTGCTGACGCTGCACAGGCTGGCCGGGATCAAGCGGCAGGTAAACTGCACCGCAACCCAGAACCGCGAGGATGCCCGCATACAGCTCGGCAGACTTGTGCAGGCAGATACCAATCACCGCAGGTGTGTCAGCTTTCGCGTGCGCCAGCAATGGCCGCAGCAAGCGCTGGATGGCGAGACTCTGCGCGTGCAGTTGCCGATAGCTGAGCGTCTGGTTGCGAACGGACAGTGCCGGGCGTTCGGCAAACTTCAGCAGCGCCTGCTCCAGCCGCTCGGTGATGGGTGTTTCGGCCAGTTTCAGCAGGTACGGTTGATCTGTCTGATTCAGACGATGTTCGAACAGCAATTGATCAACCGCCTGCAAGCCGTGCTGTCGATCACTCTGGGCAGGCGTGACGTTCATCAGACCCTCGAGATAGTCGTCGTCTCTGGATAACCGACTGATCTGTAATGCCGCCAGATCCACCATGGCAGCGACAGCCGCATCACGCAGTACGCGGCCGTTGCCTGACTCCTCTGCCGGCAGCCACTCATGAGCGATCAAGCGTCTAGCCTCGACCGCACCGTGCCAGCACAGCAGCTCCAGCCGGGGTAACCCGTATTCCAGTGCCCTGCTGAAACCCACTCGCAGGCTCAGATGAGTGCACTGACCGAACCTGTTCAGCTGCTCTTCGGACAGGTCCAGGCTGCCATCTTCGATCAGTACGCAGGCATCAGGCATCGTCAAAGCGTCCAGCGCCTGCTGATCAGAAAGATGCCGCACGCCATGCCCGTGGTTCAGCAGCTCGGTATTCAGTTCACTCAAGGTCAGGCTGTGACCAATGAGCACAATCTCCAGGCGCTTCATTGCAGCGTCCCCTGAGCAGGCAGATAGTCCGCCAGCGCACGCTGTACACAAGGGTCGTCCAGCATCGAGCTGTTCTTGAAGAAGCGCACGATGTTGGCTACCAGAGGGTGATGGCGGTTGACTGGAAAACTCACAGCCCTGGTCTCGTCCCTGAGCGCCTGCTTGACGGTGTCCGGCACCTGCAGGTGTTCGATCAGCGTGAAGTCGAAGCCATTCTGAATATCGTTGGTCAGATATTGAGCGATGAACACCGGCATGATGCGGGCGATGGCCGCCCGATCCTGTTCGGCCGCGGTGTGCCAGTAGATGCGCACCAGCCGCGCCCAGAAGCCCGAATGACGTCCCTCGTCCAGCAAGTGGTCGGCCATCAGGCCCTTGACCGATTGCTTGACCGATTCGTCCTTGGCGAACGCCGCCACATCGTTGGTCACGGTGTTCTCCGCGATGGCGACACAGATCAGCTCCACCGCGCTGCGCAGATGTTCGGGGGCCAGAGCCAGTGCTGCGGGAATGGCCCGGCTGAGTTCAATCTCGTCCGGCAACGGGATAGGCTCTATGCCTGTCAGGGCGATGGTCTGTTGCATGAAGTCCATCGCGACCAGCGCGTGATAGTCCTCATCGACCACCACCGTCATCGCGTCATAGCGACAGGCAAACGGGAAGCGAATCGTGAAGTTGTCCTTGGCGATACTGCGCGCGGTCTTGTCGACGATCTCGGTCTCGAAGATCACCACATCGTTGATGAACTTGTAGAGGCTCTGCACCAGCGCGTAATCGCGCAAATGCGCGCACTCGCGGATGAACGTGTCACTGAGCACCAGCGGCTGGCGACTGAGGGGGTAGATCAGTTTGTCGTCGTTCTCGACAATCCTGCGTGGACGAGTACGAATGGTGGCGCGACCTTCCCACGCATCGATGAACGACATGTAGTCTTCTGCTTTCATGATGGCTTCCTTGTAAAGGCTTCAGGATGTTGCGGGTCTTACGCGCTGGCCTGCACGAGCGGCGTTCGCATGCTCAGGCGCAGCGTGTCCCACAGCTGGATCCTGCTTTCCACAGCGGCGATGGCGGTCTGATAAACCTCTCGTTCGCGCTGCGCGTCGCCAGCAACCAGGCGAGCCAGCAACTGCTCCGCCGCCGGACCGTGGTCCTCGGCGTCCACTTCGATGTGGCGCTCCAGGTAGTAGCGAAAGGTGGGTGCCTGGTGGGCGGTGATGCCCCAGTCATCGAGGATGGTCTGGAACATCTGCGGGATGACACTCTCGCGTCCATGCAGAAAGGCCGCAGCAACGCTGTGCGCCGGCGCATGCAGGGCGATGTCGAGTGTGTGTGTCACGAATGCCGTCGCCGCCTGCCCCGCGTCGACTTGCTGCAGTGCCGTTGTGTAGCGCAGGCCCGTTCTCTGCAGTTCGATGAAGCGCTCGATCTGCACCGTGCTCGCACCAATCTCGCGCATCGCGTCCAGGTACAGTTCGAAGTGGCTGTAATGACCCGCGCCCAGTCGGTCATCGGACTCCTCACCCAGGACGATCTCGTTGATCAGGCGGGCAGCTGAAGCATCTGTCGGTGGCAGCCACGGCAATTGAGTGCAGGTCAGTTCCTGTTGCAGGCGTTTGGTCAGCGACATGAAGTCCCAGACCGCGAATACATGGGTTTCCATAAAGCGCCGGAGTACATCCAATGTCGTGATTTCCGCAAAGATCGGATGACGGCCAAGTTCAACTTTCTTATGTATGAGCAGCGTTTTTTCACAAGGCATAGTGACGTTCCTATTGAAAGAGGGCGGTAAGTAGCGATGCAGTTTTCTACGATATAAGCGTGTCGACAGTGCAGTGATAATACGTAATGAAATACCGGCTGCTAGGCGAACACGGGCCTGGGTGTGAGAACCCATTCGCTGCAAACACGTGTCGGTTATTTCAATTCAATTCAAAACACGGTGCGGGCTGGCTTGCCGAGCAGTAGCCCTTGTCTAGCAAGAGGTTCAGCCCGGTGAGCCGCCGATACCGCTGACGACGAAGAAAACTTAAAACAAACTTATGAAGGGCTGCAATCATTTTTTAATAATATTTAAAAGGCTGTTTTTTTAGCATGTAAGTTGCCATATAAAACGACGTGAATACGTTTTACAGGCGCGCAGACAACCCTCCCGACTGATTGAGTCAGAATTATTAATAATGAGCGAATGCCTCGCCCAGCGTTGCCGATGTGCTGAATAATCAGGGTTCTGGATTTTTTAATGGGCGAAGTTGGAAGTGACTTCCAATGTCTGTTTGCCCCGTTCAACAACTCCTTATCCATTGAGTTCAGATGAACAGAGAACCGCTCCGATCCTGCGCGAGCGGTTCAGCAGTAGCCAGGGAACATCCTCCGGTTGGTGTCCTCAGCGCCACGGCCGAGTTTGACTCATTCCAGCGTTGTGCCATCCGGCAGATCAGCAAAAGAGCAATAAAAACGCCAGGCCGAGGTTGGGCCTGGCAATGCGTTGACGAGGTGTGAAGAGCAGGGGGGAGAAACAAGCTGCCAGCCGGCTGGACAGACCGCTTCGATGATTCAGGCGGGGGTTTTCTTCACTGCGCGGGTCGACTTGGCCTTGGTGGCCTTTTTGCTGTTCAGGTATTGAGTGACAGCCTGAACACCACGGTTGAGGTGGTACTGCAGCGCTTCGACACAGGGTTCGATTGCTTTCTGCTCGGCGAGCCGCAAAAGCTGCCAATGGTCATCCTGAGACAGCTTGCCCAGGCCCATGTCGGAAAGATTGAAACGCAGGAAGCGTTCTTCTTCGTTCAGGCCCTCTTCAACCAGACGCATAAGACGCTTGTTGTGGGTCTTGGCATACAGCGAAAGGTGGAACATCCGATTGAGTCTGCCGATCTGGCCGAAATCCGTCTCGACTTCAAGCTGCTCGATATAGCCCTTGGCCGCCGCTAGATCATCGGCGTCCAGCAATGGGATAGACAGGCGCAACGCCTCGGATTCCAGCAGGATGCGCAAGGCGTAGGCATCCACCGCGTCTTCGGTGATCAACGGCGCGACCACGGCGCCCTTGTGCGTTTCGACACGCAGCAGCGACTGCGCCTCGAGCTGGCGCAGTGCTTCGCGCACGGGCATGCGGCTGACGCCAAACAGCGTCGCCAGTTCCTGTTGGCGCAATGCCGTACCACTTGGAAGGCTGCCATCGATGATGGCGTTTCGCAGCTTTTCTTCAATTACGGTTCTGGCAAGGTGCGCCGGAGGCTGCTCATTGCCCAGTACGGAGCCCAGAAAGGCTTCTCTATCTGATTTGCGCATTGGCCTACTTCTTCATCAACCCTGGCTGGACAACGTCCAATTAATCGCTTTGTTGCCGACAGACTAGCCAAGACTTGGCAGTACGTCGCGAAAATACAAACATCATTATGTTTAGCGGCGAGCGCCGGATCGCGCAGTAGCCCGGCGAGCTCGACAAATACGCGCCTATCTTAGCGCTCATCGGTCCTACGTACCGAGCGTGCATTCACAGGTAACAGGAGTTTCACGTGTTGTTTTTATGACATCGCGCTCTGAAACGACCGTTCCAGAGCGCAACAGGGATGTGCTCGCGGCATAAGGCCGCAGGCGTGATCATCTCAGCGCGTCAGGCGGCCAGAGACAAAGTGCTGAACGTCATTGAAACCGGGCGTCGACGCGTGTCCGGGTGTTACCAGCGAATCGATGAACGCTTCGTCTTCAGTGGTGATATCAACCGCCAGCGCCTTGATATACCCGTCCCACTGCTGCTCGGTCCTTGGTCCGACGATGGCTGACGTCACGGCCTGGTTGTTGAGTACCCAGGCAATGGCAAACTCGACAATGCCGACCCCCTTGTCCTGCACGTACGCCTGAATTCGCTGCGCGATACGCAACGACTCCATGCGCCATTCGGTTTCCAGCAGCCGCTTGTCCTGACGTCCGGCGCGGCTCTCGCTGTCGGGGGCGATGTCCGGAGCATATTTGCCGCTGAGCACGCCGCGCGCGAGTGGGCTGTAGGGCACAACGCCCAGGCCATAGTGTGCGGCTGCAGTGATCTGCTCGACCTCGGCCTGGCGATTGACGATGTTGTACAGCGGCTGGCTGATGATCGGCTTGTCCACGCCCAGGCGTTGCGCGACGTTGACGATTTCGGCAATTCGCCAGCCGCGGAAGTTCGACACGCCCCAGTAGCGGATCTTGCCCTGCCGGATCAGATCGCCAATCGCTGACACCGTCACTTCCAGCGGCGTGTCGTGATCTTCCTTGTGCAGGTAATAGATATCCACATAGTCGGTATCCAGCCGCCGCAGGCTGTTCTCGATGGCGTTGAAGATGTGCTTGCGATTCAGCCCGGCCCGGTTGGGCACGCCGTCGGCCGGGCCGATTGCGACCTTGGTGGCCAGCACCCAGTCGCTGCGCTGTGCCGCGATGCCCCGACCGACGATTTCCTCCGAGCGCCCGGCGTTGTAGACATCCGCCGTGTCGATGAAATTGATGCCCTGATCCCTGGCCTTGTCGATGATACGCAGCGACTCTTCGGCACCGGTCTGCTCACCGAACATCATCGAGCCGAGTGTCAGTGTGGAAACCTTGAGGCCGGACTGGCCAAGGGTTCGATAATTCATGCTCAGCATCTCCATATCAGTCAGGCGAGCTCAGGCAACCCCCACGCCTTGAGCGGGAAGTCGGCCAGCGAGCCCAGCAGCAGGTCCGCATGCTCGTACTGCTCGACTGGCATGTGCGAGTCCGGCACGGCCACGGCATACATCCCGGCAGCCTTGGCTGCGGTCACACCGAACGGCGAGTCTTCGAAAACCAGGCAATCGGCGGGCGAGACGCCAAGACGGCGGGCGGCGACCAGAAAGATGTCCGGGGCCGGCTTGGCAGCGCCGACTTCCGGGTCGTCGGCGGTGACGACGGTGTCGAACAGCTCGAACCATGCACGGTGCAGGGTGGTCTTGGCCTCGAAGTAATGCACCGACGAACTGGTGCCCACGGCGATCGGAATATTATGCGCAGCCAGATGACGGACCAGCGCTTCGGCACCGGGCATGGCTGCGGCGCGCGGGAAGCGTTCTTCAAGCATTGGCTCCCTGACTTCGAGAAACTCGTCGATCGACATTGGCAGCTCCAGCGCCTTGATCACGTAGTCCGAGAAGTCCCGGGCACCGCGGCCAATGGTGTGCTGCTTGACGGACCAGTCGAAGGTGCGACCGTGGCGGCTGGCAATCAAGTGGGTGACTTCGGTATAAACCCCCTCGGTGTCCAGCAACAAGCCATCCATGTCGAAAATGACGGCCTTGATCGGGCCTCGTTGTTTTTGCTGCTCGCTCATGTGATCACGTCCTGTTCCCAAATTCGTTTCAGCCTAACGTTTCCGGGAAGGCTGTGGCTAGGGTCTGTTTCAAAACCTTTCAGCGGGATTGGCGTGCGCAACAAAAGGCACAAGGCCATGTCCAACGCGCTTACAGAACGGCTACGCGCCCACAGAAATGGCCATGAAGACTGGGCCGTCGGGATCTGCCGATGATAGTCTCTCGCGGCTCTCAATCGGCGCTGCCGGTCCCGGTACGACTTTCCCATCATCAGAACGGATATCTTCACGTCACTATGAATAAATCAGCAGGTATAGCGATTGGCGTCATCGTCGTAGCGGGCGCACTGGCCACGGCCGGTGCCTGGTACACCGGCAATCAACTGGAAGGCGCGCTGAACGACTCGATCGGCAAGGCCAATCAGGAACTGGCGAAGTCGTTCAAAGGCACGGACACCAGCGTCAAACTGGAAATGCTCTCGCTCGACAAGCACTTTTTCAGCAGCACGGCGCACTATCGCGTCGATATCCAGAACCTGTCCGATAGTACTCAGGGCGGCCAGTTTCTGTTTGTCGACCATATCGAGCACGGCCCTATTCCGCTGTCGCATCTGAAGACCCTGAACCTGCTGCCGGTCATGGCCCTGAGCAATTTCCAGATGGAAAAAAGCCCCAGCGCCGAGAAATGGTTCGCCATGAGCAAGGACGTTCCACCGCTCAAGGGCCAGGCCAGCATCGGCTATGACCGCGCCACCAAAGGCACGCTGCAAATGGCCCCTCTGGAAATGACCGACGTCGACGGCACGTTCCGTTTTTCAGGCCTGGACCTGAATGCCGAGTCGTCTGCCGACGCGGAAAAATTCAGCCTTGCGGGCAACATGGACAATTTGCAACTCAATGTCGCATCGCCTGACGGCCCGGTCAGCATCGAAATCAAAGGCATGACCTTCGACACGGGTGGCACCAAAGGCAAGTCCGGTTTCTACCTGGGCCACACCAACATGAAAATCCAGAACGCGGGTTTCCAGGTGGTGGGCAAGCCGCAGGTACAGATTAAGGATTTCACCAACACCAATCTGGCGCAGGAAGATGCCGGTAACCTGGCAGCCCAGATCAACTACGATGCCGGCATGATTGCCTACGCGGGCAAGGACGTCGGTTCTGCGCACATGGGCTTCAAGATCGCCAACTTCGATGTGTTGGCGACTCAGGCGCTGTATCAGTTGTATCAGGATAAAATCCTGCCTCAACAGCAAGAGGCCGCGCTGGAAAAGCGTCCGTTCCTCCTGGAACTGAGCCCGGCTGATCAGGAGCTGATGAATACCCAGATGAAAACGCTGCTGGCGGCCAAACCGCACATCGAGCTGGAAAAACTCTCGCTCAAGACCAGCAACGGCGAAAGCCACATGCGTATCGCGGTGGACCTGGCCGATCCAGGCCCGCTCGATCAGCCTTCCGATGCGCTGCTCATGAAGAGCCTGGGCGAAGTCAACGCCAAGGTCGTCCTGTCCAAGCCGATGATTCGCGATCTCGCGACCCAGCAAGCCATTCGTGAAGGCCAGACCGACCTCAAGATCATCGCCGATCAGGCCAAGGCCGCTGGCGACATGGCCAGCGCCATGGCCGAGATGATGCAACTGGCCAAGGTCGACGGCGACAACATTGTCTCCGACCTGCATTACGCCAATCAGATGGTCGACTTCAATGGCCAGAAAATGACCGTGCAGCAGTTCATGAGCAACGTCATGGGCAAGGTCGGCGTGCTGGGCAACCAGTAAGCCGCCTGTAACACGGTCTGCTGTCAGGAGGGGCAATGTGCTGTCCTGACAGCAGGCGCTGCTACTGCGTCAGCCCGCGCAGGGTATCCGCCAGTTGCCGGGTACGCTGCGAGGTGCCCGCCGTCATGTCGCTTGAGCCCTCCAGCTCCGACAGCAGCCCCGTCAGCGTTCCGACCTCAAGGGACTGCTCCTCGATGTGCTGAGCCACCTTGCGAATTTCCTCGGCCAGGCGCTCGATATCGGTGCCGATGTCGTTGGCGTTCTGCGACGTCTTCTGCGCAAGCTGGCGCACTTCATCGGCCACCACTGCAAAGCCACGTCCCATTTCACCTGCCCGTGCAGCCTCGATGGCGGCGTTCAGCGCCAGCAGATTGGTCTGCCCGGCGATCTGCTGGATCATCTGCACCACCGACTGAATGCGCAGGCTGGACTTGGCCAGCTCCCGCGAACCCAGCACCACCTCGTCAGCCTGACTGACCAGACTTTTGACCGTGCTACCCGCTTTGTCGATAACCGTTTCCTGCTGGGTAATGGTCTGCGACAGCTCATCCATCGAAACATGCAGCTCGCCAGAGTAGTGGCGCAACTGAGCGGCGATTTCTTCCTGATCCTGGTGGGCCTTGACCAGCACATCGCCCAGGTCGCTTAGGCCACCGAACACCGGGCGGATCTGCTCGTCCAGACCGCTTGGGTCAATGGTTTGCACGAAGTTACGCTGCTTGAACTGATCGATCTGCTTGACCACCACATGGCTCAGACCGGCCAGTTTCTTGATCTGCCGGCGCAGAAAGAACGCCTTGAACTCGCCGTAATAGGCGATGAAGTTATCGATGTAGTCGTCGCGGAACGGCTGGCCTTCCGGCGTCTTGAAGAAGAACACGGCGGTTAGCGTCTGGTTGAGGTTCAACCCCAGAATCTCGCCAAAGGTCGAGAAGCCCACTACCGGCGTTGCACCGAACACATCGTTCATCCGGCCCAGTTCACTGCCGTTGTTCAGGCGCCGCAGGATGCAGTCGCTCAACAGGCCGAGCAGCGGCTTTCCGGACTTGCCCTGCAGAAAGCGCGCGAAGTCCTTGCGCGTGGTATCGATCATGGATGTTCGTTTGACCATCACCAGCTCTTCGCCGGGCGCCACGTCGCAGAACAGATGCACCCGCTCGCTTTCATAATCGATGCGCGCAATCGAGCGCACGAACAGTTCTTCGCCCACCCGGATGGCGAACGAGTACTGCGCCAGCTTGCCTTCCAGCTCATTCCGCTCGCACTTCAGCGCGTCACACAGCGCCGCAACCATCGTGGTGATCTCGCCTCTGGCGTTGACCACCTGGCTGATGTAACGCTCCTCCAGGGAGGCCGTCAGCACACTCAGGCTCAGTGGCGTCGGCTCGAAATTCTGGCTCTTGAAGACGCCGAAGCGCACGTTTTTCGCGCTCTTGAGAAACACCACCTGAGCATGATTTTCGTAGCTGCGTTTGCCGTCGTGGATCAAGGTCTTCTTGAAGTCGCCTTTGCCGCCCGCAGAACCACCCACGAACAGGCACGGAAAGCGCCCCGACTCATACAGCGCTTCCATGAAGAACGACTCCGACGCCGACAACCCGTCGAACGTGACGTAAGCCAGCGTATCGCGGTGGTCGATGGGGGTGCTGATCTGCGTACGCTTGATCGAGTCTGTCAGGCGCGCAATGCGCTCACGCATCGACAGGCGTTTGCCCGCGCCGCGAATGTCTTCGCTGTGCAGCGGAATGTGCACCACCTCCGCACTCTTGATGACGCTTGAGTCGAACAGCGCGAGGACGATCCGGTCCCACTGGTTATCCGCCGCGCAGTACAGCGAATCATTGCCCGAGCACAGTTCGCCTGACGTAGTGCACAGGCTGATTTTCGCGTTGGGAAAGCGCGCAGCGACAGACTTGGCCACCTGATCGAAGTCGACGTGCGGCGAAACGAAACCAGTCAGATAGACCGGATCGAAGCTCAGCGCAGACAGCTTGGCGTTCAATTCGCGGGCGGACGTAATGACACTGATGACGCCCTCGGTCCGCGAAGTGCCGGCCCGAAAACGAGATAAAAGGCTCATGGTTAAACCCGTAAAGATAAAAAAGCAGAGGCCACGCGGAATATGGACCGATCCTTATTGATCGGCTGCCAACAGGTTCGGGTGAGCTTGAAGGGCGATGAATTTTGCCTATGCGTGCCGCTCAGGACAGGTGCAGCATCAACGCTCTGATGAGGGCAAGCGTCTGGCGATGCACTGAATCATAGTGATCATTGTGGCAATAGGGCCGTACTGACAAGGTGATGGAGTCGGCTGTCGCAGAGGACAGGTGCACATCGACCGCAGGGCTGCTCAGTACGTTGGGGAGGCGGGCTGTCTGATCCTTGAGACGCGGGATGATCTTCTGCTCGTCGGCGCTGCCGGGCAATATCGCGGTCAGTTCGACACTGCGAAAGGCATTGCTGGAAAAATTGACGATCGTGTCAGAGAAGATCTTGTTGTTGCCCACCAGATTCAGCACGTTTTCCGGAGTGTTGATCGACGTAACGAACAAACCGATTTCGACCACAGTTCCGGTCACGCCCGCCGCCGAAATCAGATCGCCGACCTTGAAGGGCCGCAGCACGATGATGAAACCACCCGCGGCCAGATTGGCCAGCAAACCCGACCAGGCCATGCCGATCGCCAGTGCCACGGCCGCCAGCAGCGCCGCAAAGCTGGTGGTCTCGATGCCGCAATAGCTCAGAATGGCGATCACCAGAATGATATTCAGCGTCACCGTGATGAACGAGCCGACATAGCGCAGGACCGTCGGATCAAACCGCTGCCGCGTCAGCGAGCGCTGCGCCATCCTGACCAGCACACCGATCAGCCAGCGGCCGACAATCCACAGCAACGCTGCGATCACCAACCTCAAAACAACAGTCGCTCCGTATTGCATAACGATAGTGAACAGCGAGTTGATTCCGTCAGTGCCAATATTGATGACATTCAGCGCATCCATCACCGCTACTCCCGACTGCTGTGCTCGCCCGGCAGATGGCCTGACGAGCGGAGCCGTACATTGAAGGGCAAAGCGGGTTGGTGGCTACTGGTAGTTATGACTGGAGGCAAAGGGCCTTATCCACGGGACTGTGGACTTCGCGACATGGCCGTCTCGGCAGATAATCCGTTTGAAGATGCGATCAAGCGTGAGGCAAAAAACAGCACGTTAACTCACGACGGCTGTTTCTTTTTCCGTAGCCGCTGGATCAGCGCCATCAGGACGCAGGCTAATCCTGAGTAGGCACAAAACTGGCTGATGCCCAGCATTGCGTCCAGCGTCTCTCTGCCGTCTTGTGAAATGCCTGAACCGCTGACCCCGGCACCTATCGCCCCCAGATAAGAAAATGCCAATCCAAAAGATAGGATCAGGAAACAGCACGCTATTGCGAACAGCCCGCGTGGGCTAAACACATTCGATATTTCCCCTTTAAAGAGTGATCTGACGACAGAAAAAATGACAATAACCACGTACAGCAGTGCCATCAAGGCGATGTCTTCCAGCGAGTTGATGATAAAGAGCATGGCCTTACCTGCAAGAAAGGGCGATAACGCGCGTGGCATTTCGCGATAAATATGGGTCGGATGCTGTTGCAAACCATGTCGAAATCATAGCGTGGAAATCGTTACGCGGGAGGAGTATCAGTCGCCTGAGGGTCACAGAGCATCGGGGCAAATCTTGAACAGCATTCGAGGCTACTCGGTATTAAGCCTGATGAGTTATCGCTAAACTCGCCATCTCACGAGGACGACTCAAGGACCTGGTATGCCGCTCTCTTCTGACACCCTGCGCCGTACGCTGGTGATCTGGCTGTATGCCGTCGCAGTTGCGCATGTGCTGGGCAGTCTGGTGTTCACCTGGGCAGGTTTTTCCGGCTTGCTCGATGGCTACCTGACCAGCCTCGAGCAGGCGTTCTGGACCGAGGCGGTTCCCGCCGCTGCGCGCGCGCAGCAGGTCTGGTGGATGGCGCTGTTCGGCGCAACCTTGCAAACGTATTCCGTGTACATGCTGGCGCTGGTGCATTTGGGCAATCGTCTAAAAAGCGCCATGCCCTGGGGTTGGCTGATTGCCGGCCTGCTGCTTTGGGCGCCTCAGGACATCCTTATTTCTGTGCGTGGAGGCGTCTGGTCGCACGTGTGGCTCGATCTGGCAGCACTGCTTGCGTTGTTGCCGCCGCTGATCTGGCTGTATCGCCATGATCGCCGTACTTCGGCTGGCCACGCGTCGAAGGAGCCTCGCCATGTCTGACTTGCCGCTGCTGTATCTGCTGGCGGGTAACGGCAGCAGTGCCGAATGGTGGGACGACGCGCTGCCGCATTTTCAGCAGTATCACGTCGTGCCGCTGGAGCTGCCAGGCTTCGGCAATAACCCTCAGCCACCCTGCGAAGACCTCGCCGCCTACGCCGATGCGCTGTTGGCGGCGACGGTGAAGGGCAGCGCTATCGTTGCTGTGGGCGTCAACGCGTTGCTGGTCATGCATGCCTTGCAACGCCAGCCGGGGCACTTCTGCAGAAGCGTGCTGCTGGCGCCGGTGGGGGCTTTTCTGTGGCAGCGGCGCTTGCCTGCGCTGATGTCGCCGCTGCCCATTCGCAAGACCATTCACTGGCTGCTGGCCAACAAGCCCACGCTGTTTGCGCACAAGTTTTCCAGACAGACCTGGCCTGCCGCGCACTACCAGCGCATGGGCTCCGGTTACGCCCGCTGCCGTGCTTTCGTGCCGTATTGGGACCTGTTGCGTGCCGATACTGCGCTGCCGCTGCTGGAGTGGGTGCAGGATCCGATCGAGCTGGTCTGGGGCGATCAGGACGAGGTCCTGGGCATCGAGCAGGCGGCAGCGTGGACTGCCATTCTGGCGCGTGCCGACCTGACCATCAGCCTGAAACCGGGATGGGGTCACTACCCGTGGATCGACGCGCCGGCCGAGTTTGCGCAGTGGCTGGAGTCGGGCGAGCGCGGTTTTGTTGCGCACACCAAAGGTGGCCGTCTGCGTCTGGCGGCCATCGCCGGGCAGCCGGTGCCCGATGCACTGTCTCTGGTGCAGGGCGCCGACTCGGCCTTGCCGGCGTTTCTGGCCAGTCAGCCTGACGCTATCTGGGCCGTGCGCTCGTCCAGCTTCGGCGAGGATCAGGCCGATGCGGCCAATGCCGGTCTGAGCAGCACTTTTCTTCGTGAGCCCAGCCACAACGTACCCGCGCGCGTCGCAGAGCTGCACAACGCTGGCGTCGAAGAGGTTGTGGTGCAGCGCTTCATCACGCCGTTGGTTTCCGGGATCGCCTTCGTGCGTCACCTGTCGGTCGAGCTGGAGTGGGTGGAAGGGCATCTGGAGTCGCTGGCCGACGGTCAGGCAAGCCCTGAGCGAGCGATCATTTCCCGCCTCGGCGCGGCCTGGAGCAGCGGCAGCTTCAAGCCATCCCACGGTTTGACTGAGGAGATGCTCTGGGACTTCCTGCAGGGCGTTCTGCGCGTATTTCACTACGTGCCGGGCGACGTCGAGTGGGCCTGGGATGGCCGCCAGCTTTGGCTGTTGCAGTACCGCCCGATCAGTGACTATGGCTGGCGCCGCCACCTGACCGCCGCCAATATTGCGGAGATCCTGCCGCCACAGCCCAGCAGGCTGGTCGAGTACGCACAGCGGCGTGCCGCAGGCAGCATCCCGGCGATCATGGCGCGTTGGGACTCGCGCATATTGCAGGATAACGAGCCATTTACCGCACTGTTTGGCGCAGCTTCCTACATCAACAACGACCTGTTTCTCGCACGCCTGGCTGACTGGGGCATCGCCTCCAGCAGCTACGCCGATGAGGTTGGCGGCGCGACCCCGCACCTGCCTTGGCGACCGCTGCGTCTGTTGCGCTCGTTACCGGTGTTTCTGCGGATGCAGCGTGTTGCGCGTGGCCACTTGTTGACCCTTGAAAAGCAACTGCACCGCTTCGACCGGGAGCTGCATGCCCTGACGGCCCAAGGTGCTGACGGCCAGCAATTGGCTGACTGGTTCACCCGTTTCTACGTGTTTGTCGTGCAGGGCAACCTGTGCATCGCCACCTCGCTGGCCAGCAGCGGTGGAGACCTGTTGGGACGTCCGCCTACCGCCTACGATGACCTGGAGCACTGCCCGCACCGGCTGCCCTGGGAAACCGACCCCGCGACGCCGCGCCCGGCAGCTATTGACCTGCCTTTACAGGCCTTCCCGAGCTGGCCGGGGTTCATTCGTATAGCCCACCACGCAGGCCTGCCGGGCATGCGCGGCTACTACCTGCAAGTGCGCGAGTGGTATCGCGACAACCTGATGCGCCTGTTCTTCCGCCTGCATCACGCCATGCCCAGCGCCGACCGGGAACACTGGTTTGCGCCCCATCCGGACATTCGCAGCCGTGCAGGCTGCTTCTGGCAGGACGGCCGCGAAGGCACCGAGCAGGCCACCGGTTTCATGATTTATCCGGGTCGGGTCCAGGGCGTTCTGGGTGACGACATCCTGCTGGAAGACACCCTCGACCCCGGACGCCACGCGCACTACCAGAACGCCCGCGCGGTGATTGCGCGCATGGGCGGACGTCTCTCACACGGCTCGACGTTGCTGCGTGAACTGCGCAAACCCTCGGCCGTGCTGCCGCAGGTTGATCTTGCGTGGGTGGGGCGTGAGGTGCTGTATGTGGACGGGGAGTTGAGGCTGGTTGAAGGGCAGGCATGCAATCAGACCCGCGTCGACAAGGTATAGCCAAACGCTTACACGCGGTGGAGGGATTTGGCCATTTCCGATCTGGTCCTTCCTCCGTAGTATTGGATCCATCAAGTGGTGAACAGGAGTTCACCAGGATCAAGGATGATCGACCATCGCCTCGGAGGCAGACGACAGAGAGTCGGGATGGTCTTGGAAAAACCCGCTTCGGCGGGTTTTTTGTTGGGGGCGATAAAGTCCTCGTCGAGCCAAGGCTATTTGCGTAGCGCCTTTCTCTGGCGCAGGCTTTCGCGATGCACCTCGAGATCCTTGCGCCGCCGCATCTCCTGACGGATCTCCTTACGTTCGGATCGAATAATCCCCCATTGCATGCGCAATTCCCGGCCGCGCTCGCTGTTGAGCGATAAAAGGCCCAGCAACGGGAAAAGCAGCCCCAGCACGTAAAGCATCAATTCAAAACGCCGCCAGTGCGCAGGGGCAGTGGGCAACACGGCAAAAAAGCAGCTCACCAGAATGGCCGCCAATATCCACATTCCGCAGGCATGCCCGCGACTCATCATGATGCCGCCGAAACTCAAGACCAGTGATACGCCCATCATGAGCATCATTGACTGGCCCGTTCTCTCCGGCTCATTTGGAAAGTACGCATCGACCATCGTGCCTGCGGTAATGGCGAGGGAAAATATGCCCATGAAGATCGGAGTCAGAAAGGACAGCAGATAACGCGAGCGGAAAGCGGCAACGTGACTGCGGTAAATTACCATAGGCTCCGGCGAGGCCCGCTTGCTGCGAGATTGTTTACCGATTTTTCTTCCCTGGTTGGGTGTGGCGGTTAGTTGTCTTCTTCGCTGATGGTCTGCTACCTGACTTCATTTGCTGAATGATATTACCCATTTCAAAAACCTACCCAGCCACCAGCGACTGCGTGCTTCACGAAGCTGTTCGATGTACTCGAACGTGTAAGACCGATTGTGCTTCTTTTCCAGCGCCAGGATTTTTTTCAGTATTCGGATGGCGTCCCTGTTCCAGTAAAGAAGGTAAAGATTGCTCAGTGCTATCCAGATACTGACCATAATGATCAGTTCTATAGGCCACACGACCATTGCAGCGATTCCGGCCACAATGACGCCTCCGCTCAGTAAGTTTCCGTTTCTCGTGCTGACATAACCGTGCACCATATAGACCTTGTTATCTCTGATCTCAAAAGACAGCTGACTTGATCTCGATTTTGTGAAGTAAATAAATAAAAATGAAACGAGCATCAGTAAGGCCGGAATCATCGCCCACGATAAAGCATCTGTCGTTGAAACGCCGTATTCAGATTTTGCTATAAGATAAATAACGCTTGTATTCATGAGTAGAAATGAAGAGAAAAGGCCGATGAAAGAATGAACTGCGATTGCAGTGAAGCTTTCACTCAGGTAAATCAAATATATTGCCCGTATGAGTAGGGTAAAGAGGCCGAGGCATACAAGCCAGAAAAAATCAGATTTAAACGTCGACATTGTGCCAAATAAGGCGATCAGCAAGAAAGACCCGTAAAGTCCCTTTTTTATTGCGTTGGGTTGTGGTTCGATCATGTGGTTAACTCAAGTTTTAAAAGCGAAATATAGTAAAAGTTAATGGCTTGGTCTGAAAGATCATACATCAAATATTTAAGTGTATGACCAGTCGTCCCACTATTTTAGATGGTTGCATTTGACGTGTGACCTAATCAAAGCGGCCGGTGCTGAGGTTCAGACGGCTGCCGATGTCGTAATACGGATGGTTAGGTGCTGGTCTATGCGATGAGGCAGTGAGGTTTAATTGCTGAGTTAATCGTCCTGGCAGCCTGCGCTCCATAAGTCACGGTCTTTCACATAATGGCCCACAGGTCGTGTGCGAAGTCTGTCTTCTCGGCGGTGACGCCCAGTTTTCTGCCGGTGTCCGTCGGCTTGCGCTCGATTGACAGCAGTCGGTCGCCGTCGTCGTAGGCATAGTCCTGACGGGCATCGTCGTTTAGCTTGGCCAGCAGGCGACCAATCGGGTCGCGCTCCAGATGAGTGCTGCGCCGTGGCTGTTCGCCTTTCTCGCCGTAGCCGATTTCCTCGACCTGTGTCAGGTGCCCGCCGAGGTTGTAGCTGAAACGGCGGGTCAGGTTGTCGATGCGTTTTTCTTCGATCAGACGATCTGCACTGTCGTACTCGAAGTTGTAAGTGGCGTTGTTTTCGTTGACCAGTGCCGTTAGGCGAATGGCTTTGTCGTACTGGTAGGCGACCGCCTTCCCTTTGGCGTCCTCACGCCGGGTGGGTAGACCACGGGCGTTGCGGGACAAACGTGTTATCTGGCCTTTGCCGTCGGTGTTCGAAAGCACCTGGCAACGCCATCGGGATGGTTGATGCGCAGCACTTCGCCGTCGGGTTTGCGTTCCAGCGTGGTGGTGTTGTTAAGGGCATCGGTGACGGCCACCAGGTGGTGGCGCTCGTCGTAGCGGTAATAAGTGCTTTTACCCGAACAATCCTGAAAGCGCTGCACTTGCGCCAGATTGTTCGACCACAGGTATTTGGACTTGAGCGTCGGATCGACGATGGTGTGCGGCAGGCCGTCCTCACCATTGAGGTACTCGGTCTTGTGGCCCAGCGCATCGATCTCGGCCACGAGGTTGCCTTTGGCATCGTAGTTGGCCTTCCAAGTACTTCCATCCGGGTAATCGACCTGAGTGATAAGATGATGGTATTGATTTTTGAATTAACTACCTAATGAAGCAAGAAAGCTAGTGGCTGAGGCAAGGTTGGCAGCCACTAACGTTGATTATTTTTTATTAAAGAGCACTAGAATCTGACGTCAGCAAAATAGCAAAACGAGTCTGCTCTATAGACCTCAGGTTTTGGAAAAGCTCTTTTTGAACTCTAAACCACGTACTTCATTAAGCTCGCATATTTCCTTAACGCGAGCGGAAGCTAACATAGTTGTAAAATCCTCATCCGCTCTAAAAATATCTACCACTATGTCAATATCATCCCTCAGAAAAATCTCAGTATACTTTTGGGGGCCATCTGGCAGATAGCTCAAAATTGGCTCGCTTCTAGATTTCTCTTTATTAAATGCGCTGAGTTTTGAAGTTATATTGAAAACTTTATAGCCATCATATTTCTTTCCACCCATGTAGACGTCTGCATCGAGAAATTGAACACCCATAATCTTGGCATCCAATAATAACTTATGAAACCTGGGGCTAATAAAATTAGGTCCATCGCTGAAAAGAAAATCATACTTGAGTATCTTGTCAATACTGGCTCTTGAAGTCAGCGTAAACTCAATTAACAATTTCTCATTTACCTCCACCCCAGTCTTCAAGAGAATCGAGTCTTGACCTGTCAAAATCTTGCTCTTAAACCAATAGCTTTCTGGATAAGATTCAGATATTTTTAGAATAAAAATTTTAGCCACAAGCAACACCTCTTACGGACGCCGAATTTAACCTCGTAGTGCCAGAGCGCAGCCCTTTACGCTCAGTAGCGATAATCTTATTTACTGCTTTGTCATAATCACCCTTGGTCCAACCGTTTTCCACTCCATACTTATGAACCGAATCAAGCTGTTTTTCAACAGAGGTAGTATAGTCAGCATGAGAACCTCGATGAATTGTTCTGGTAGGATGACTTTCGGCATATTTAGGCAGGTAAATAATATTTGAAACTTTATGAATATTCATGCCAGCTGCTTTGATAGCCACATGATTTGCTAATTGCTGAGGGATTATATGATGCTTTTGAAAGCCCGAAAGAGCTTGCATGGTGTTATAGGTAATCCAGCCAAGTGGATCCAGCCAGCCTACTGGGTTCGGAGCATATTGATAAAGATTAAATCCACCCCACAACCCAATCGGATCCTGCGTAGTAAACCGCCCAATCTCCGGGTCATAATACCTAAACGTGTTGTAATGCAGCCCCGTCTCGGCATCAAAATACTGCCCCTGAAACCTCAGGTTCTGTTCAACCTCGTTCACGACCAGCTTTTCAACCGCCCCCCACGCCCGGTACTTGGCCTGCCAGACGATCTGTCCTTCGGCGTCGGTCATTTCCAGCGGCGTGCCGATCTGGTCAGTGTGGAAGTAATAAACCTTGTTCTCTACCTCGCCTTCTTTCTCATCCACACGGGCCAGCGGCGCATAGCTGCCGGGCTCGTAAAGGTACAGGCTGCTCTGTCCTGGACTTTCCTCACGCAGCATGCGCAGGCCTTGCCAGAGGAAGCGTTTGTGTTCGGTGTGGCCTTTGATCTCGGACTGTTTGGCGACGCGTCGACCGAGGCTGTCGTACTGATAGCTGCTGGTGCTTTCAACCTGCGTGTCGGCCATTGTCTCGGTTTTGACCAGGCGGTTTTCGCAGTCGTAGGTGAAGGTCTGCCAGCGCACGATGCCGACAACTTTTTCGATCAGGTTGCCCCAGGCGTCGTATTTGTATTCGTGGTTCGCCCACTGTTTGAGACGGTTGTCTTTGACGTGGTCGAAGCGGCTGGTGTTGAAGTTCAGGCGGTTGGCCGCGGCGTCGTAGCGGAACTCTTCGCCGTCGACCACTCGACCGGTGTTGCGCGCCAGCAGTTGGCCGTTGGCTTCGTACTCGTACTGGGTTTCGCCGCGCAGCTTGTCGAGGGTGCGGCTCAGTTCGCCGGCAGGGTCGTATTCGTAGCGGCGGTGAATCGGGTTGTAGGCGTGTTCGACGTAAATGCCTGAGCAGTCCTGAAAGCGCACAACCTGAGCGAGGCTGTTCCACCACAGGTTTTTGGACTTAAGCGTCGGGTCGATGATGGTGTGCGGCAGGCCGTCCTCACCGTTGAGGTACTCGGTCTTGTGGCCCAGCGCATCGATCTCGCCCAGAAGATTGCCTCTGGAATTATAGAGAGACTTCCATTGGAGTAATAGACCTGAGTGATAACATGGCGGTACTGGTTTTCAAATCCACTATTCAATAAAATAAGAGGGCTAGTGGCTGAGGTAAAGTTGGCAGCCACTAGCATCGCTTGCTTTGTTATTAAAGAGCGTTAAGCCCAAGTAGCAGCAAAAAAGAATAAAGAGCACGCTCCATTTAACTCAAGCCTTGAGAATATGCTCTTTGAATTGCAGGCCCCGCACTTTATTAATCTCGCATAAATCTTTGACGCGAGCTGTGGCTAGTATAGTTGTAAAGTCCTCCTCCGCTCTAAAAACATCTACCCCTATATCGAGATCATCTTTAAGAAAGATTTCGGTGTATATTTTAGGCCCATCTGGTAGACAGCTCACAAGCGGCTCATTTTTTGATTTTTCTTTATCAAAAGCGCTAAGTCTTGAGTTGGGGTTAAAAAATTTATAGCCTTCATATTTCTTCCCGGCTATATATACGTTTGCGTCAAAAAATTGAACTCCAGAGACATTGGCCTCCAGTAATAATTTATGGAGTCTAGGGCTGATAAAGTTAGGGCCATCACTGAAGAAAAAATCGTATTTAAGGATCCCATTGGTGCTGGCTCTTGACGCTGAAGTAAACTCAACTAGTACATTCTCACCTATCTCCATTCCTTTTTGCAAAAAAATAGGGTCTTGACCTGTTAAGACCTTACTTTTAAACCAATAGCTCTCTGGATAAGAGCTAGATATATTTATAATGAAGATCTTAGCCACAAGCAATACCTCTCACAGACGCAGAATTTAACTTAGTAGTACCAGATCGTAATCCTTTACGCTCATCCGCTATAATACCATTTACTACTTTTTCGTAATCTCCCTTATTCCAGCCATTGATCTTTCCATAATCACTAGCTATATTAAGCCGTTTCTCAATTCTGGCAGTGTACTCAGCATGAGAACCTCGATGAATTGTTCTGGTAGGATGACTTTCGGCATATTTAGGCAGGTAAATAATATTTGAAACTTTATGAATATTCATGCCAGCTTCTTTGATAGCCACATGATTTGCTAATTGCTGAGGGATTATATGATGCTTTTGAAAGCCCGAAAGAGCTTGCATGGTGTTATAGGTAATCCAGCCAAGTGGATCCAGCCAGCCTACTGGGTTCGGAGCATATTGATAAAGATTAAACCCACCCCACAACCCAATCGGATCCTGCGTAATAAACCGCCCAATCTCCGGGTCATAATACCGAAACGTGTTGTAATGCAGCCCCGTCTCGACATCAAAATACTGCCCTTGAAACCTTAGGTTCTGCTCAACCTCGTTCACCACCAGCTTTTCCACCGCACCCCACGCCCGGTACTTGGCCTGCCAGACGATCTGCCCTTCGGCGTCGGTCATCTCCAGCGGTGTGCCGATCTGGTCGGTGTGGAAGTAGTAGACCTTGTTCTCTACCTCGCCTTCTTTCTCATCCACACGGGCCAGCGGCGCATAGCTGCCGGGCTCGTAGAGGTAAAGGCTGCTCTGACCCGGACTTTCCTCACGTAGCATCCGCAAGCCTTGCCAGAGGAAGCGTTTGTGGTCGGTGTGGCCTTTGATCTCGGACTGTTTGGCGACGCGTCGGCCCAGACTGTCGTACTGGTAGCTGCTGGTGCTTTCCACCTGCGTGTCAGCCATGGTCTCGGTTTTGACCAGGCGGTTTTCGCAGTCGTAGGTGAAGGTCTGCCAGCGCACGATGCCGACAACTTTTTCGATCAGGTTGCCCCAGGCGTCGTATTTGTATTCCTGGTTCGCCCACTGTTTTAGACGGTTGTCTTTGACGTGATCGAAGCGGCTGGTGTTGAAGTTGAGGCGGTTGGCCGCAGCGTCGTAGCGGAATTCTTCGCCGTCGACCACGCGCCCGGTGTTGCGCGCCAGCAGCTGGCCGTTGGCTTCGTATTCGTACTGGGTTTCGCCGCGCAGCTTGTCGAGGGTGCGGCTCAATTCGCCGGCCGGGTCGTATTCGTAGCGGCGGTGAATCGGGTTGTAAGCGTGTTCGACGTAACGCTCCGGCTTTATGAGCGGGTTCTGGATCTGCGATAGCTTTTCGGCGGGCAGGGTGGTTGCGTACTGCCACGCTTTGCGGCCCATGCTGTCATAGCCGAAGCAACTGGTGAGTTTGCCCTGGGTGCGGTAGACCTCGCGATGCAGATCGTCGCGTTCCATGTCGCTGATCAGCTGGCCATCCAGATTCATCTGGTGCATGTGACCGCTGCCGTAATAGAGGTGATTCAGGTGCTGGCCGGTAGGAAGTGTCAGCGTGTTCAGGTTGCTGAGCGGATCGTACTCGTAGGCCAGCGCGCCCTGAGGCGTGGTTTCTTTGACGAGGCGGCCCAGCAGGTCGTAAGCAAATTCCAGTTTTTCGGCAGTGACGCCGAGTTTTCTGCCGGTGTCCGTCGGCTTGCGCTCGATTGACAGCAGTCGGTCGCCGTCGTCGTAGGCGTAGTCCTGACGAGCATCGTCGTTGAGTCTGGCCAGCAGGCGACCAATTGGGTCGCGCTCCAGATGGGTGCTGCGCCGTGGCTGTTCGCCTTTCTCGCCGTAGCCGATTTCCTCGACCTGTGTCAGGTGCCCGCCGAGGTTGTAGCTGAAACGGCGGGTCAGGTTGTCGATGCGTTTTTCTTCGATCAGACGGTCGGCGTTGTCGTAGGCAAAGCGGTAGGTCGCATCGTTTTCGTTGGTCAGGGCGACGAGGCGAATGGCCTTGTCGTATTCGTAAGTGATGGTCTGGCCTTTGGCATCCTGTCGCCATTTGGGCAGGCCACGGCCGTTGTGCAGCAACTGGGTGGTTTGGCCTTTGCCATCGGTGTGGGTCAGGACCTGGCCCAGTTCGTTGTAGGTGAAGGTCTCGTGTGTGCCGTCCGGGTGGTTGATGCGCAGCACTTCGCCGTCGGGTTTGCGCTCCAGCGTGGTGGTGTTGTTCAGGGCATCGGTGACGGCCACCAGGTGGTGACGTTCGTCATAGCGGTAATAAGTGCTTTTGCCCGAACAATCCTGAAAGCGCTGCACTTGCGCCAGGTTGTTCCACCACAGGTATTTGGACTTGAGCGTCGGGTCGACGATGGTGTGCGGCAGGCCGTCCTCACCGTTGAGGTATTCGGTCTTGTGGCCCAGTGCATCGATCTCGGCAACGAGGTTGCCTTTGGCATCGTAGTTGGCCTTCCAGGTACTTCCATCCGGGTAATCGACCTGAGTGATCAGCGTCGTCAGGTGGTGATACTGGTAGCGAATACTGCGGCCCAGCGGATCGGTCTCCTTGAGCAACCGGGCGAACTCGTCGTACTCGAACGCCAACTGATTGCCATCGGGCAGGGTCAGCCCGGTCATGTTGCCGGTGTCGTCGATCTCGATGACGTAGTGATCGCCACTGTAGTCGCGGCTCGAGGTGACGCGATGGTCCTTGTTGTAATGAATCTCCAGCTCGCGGCCCAGTACGTCGGTGACCCAAGTGGTGCGGGCTTCGCGGTCGTAGCGGAAGAGGAAGTGCTCGCCGTCGCTGGTCCAGTGCTCGACCACGCGAGGCTGGTCATCAATGGTTTCCCAGCGGTAGTAACAGTTCAGGCCCAAGGCGTTGCTGTGGCGGGTCATCACGCCGTCGGTATAGGAAAAGCTGCGAATAGAATAATGATTTCGGTGATGCAATAGGGTGGGAAGGAGGCTGAAGTAATATCAGCAGCCTCTCTTTCGACTTGATTTTTAAAGAGCTTTAATTTATATCTAAAAGCTGCACTTTAAGAAGTTAATCTACTAACTAAAAGCTCTACTTTGATTTCTTCAAAATAAAAATCAGTTGGATCTTTTAGTGTTTTTCAGTTTATTGCTCGCGAACTATTCGTAAACCCCGGCATCTTGTGCTTTTCCAATGAAAATATCAGCAAGACTACCCTGAATCTCTTTGCCGTCGCAAAGAAGCAAAAAGTCTCCATCTAAATCATCGGGAAAATGTACGCCATCCAAAGTTCCTAAAATCACAGATGCACTATCAAACATCACCACTTTAAAAAAATTTATTACATGAGATCTTTCAGTTTCATCCAGCAATGCTAGAGCGTTTCTAGCTCTAGCAAAGGAGTCTTTGCCATCATCGATAGGCTGGTTTAAAACCTCCTTATAACGGTTGAAATTCTCCTCGAACAGCTCATCATATATAGCACGCACAAAATTTTCATCTAAAGACATAAGGACTCCGGCTAACGCATTTCTGGATACATAGATTTATTGAGTTGAATAAGTTCTTGTAGCTTTGTATTAGGCACTTCTGGGTAAACTCGTCTGAGTTCTTTAATGTCACGCGCCAAAACATCTCTTGCGCTCGTGAATGGTAGCCTTGTTGTAGGGTTTATTTTGCTGCGAGAGACTACTCCAAGGTTACCTTTTAAACTAGTGTGTCCGACTTTCGGCACCAGCATTGCTGGCCCAGTTGCAGGATCATAACCTTCGACCAAATCCTTCATCAAGTCTTTCTGACCCACATGATGAGAATCCAAGCCGAGTTTTTTGCCTTTCACAGCGCTTTTATTTGCTTTATGTGAACTGACTGTCCATTTATCACACGCTAGCCCTAGAGCATCAATCCAAGATTGCGTGTTTGGAGCATATTGGTAAAGATTCTCCCCACCCAACAACCCAATCGGATCCTGCGTAATAAACCGCCCAATCTCCGGGTCATAATACCGAAACGTGTTGTAATGCAGCCCCGTCTCGGCATCAAAATACTGCCCTTGAAACCTTAGGTTCTGTTCAACCTCGTTCACCACCAGCTTTTCAACCGCACCCCACGCCCGGTACTTCGCCTGCCAGACGATCTGCCCTTCGGCGTCGGTCATTTCCAGCGGCGTGCCGATCTGGTCGGTGTGGAAGTAATAAACCTTGTTCTCTACCTCGCCCTCTTTCTCATCCACGCGGGCCAGCGGCGCATAGCTGCCGGGCTCGTAGATATACAGGCTGCTCTGTCCCGGATTTTCCTCACGCAGCATCCGCAGGCCTTGCCAGAGGAAGCGTTTGTGTTCGGTGTGGCCTTTGATCTCGGACTGTTTGGCGACGCGTCGGCCCAGACTGTCGTACTGGTAGCTGCTGGTGCTTTCCACCTGCGTGTCGGCCATGGTCTCGGTTTTGACCAGGCGGTTTTCGCAGTCGTAGGTGAAGGTCTGCCAGCGCACGATGCCGACGACTTTTTCGATCAGGTTGCCCCAGGCGTCGTATTTGTATTCGTGGTTCGCCCACTGTTTGAGGCGGTTGTCTTTGACGTGATCGAAGCGGCTGGTGTTGAAGTTGAGGCGGTTGGCCGCGGCGTCGTAGCGGAACTCCTCGCCATCGACCACTCGACCGGTGTTGCGCGCCAGCAGTTGGCCGTTGGCTTCGTACTCGTACTGGGTTTCGCCGCGCAGCTTGTCGAGGGTGCGGCTCAATTCGCCAGCCGGGTCGTATTCGTAGCGGCGGTGAATCGGGTTGTAGGCGTGTTCGACGTAGCGCTCCGGCTTTATGAGCGGGTTCTGGATCTGTGACAGCTTTTCGGCGGGCAGGGTGGTTGCGTACTGCCAAGCCTTGCGGCCCATGCTGTCGTAACCGAAGCAACTGGTGAGTTTGCCTTGGGTGCGGTAGATCTCGCGATGAAGATCGTCGCGCTCCATGTCGCTGATCAACTGGCCATCGAGGTTGAGCTGATGCAGGTGACCGCTGCCGTAATAGAGGTGATTCAGGTGCTGGCCGGTAGGAAGTGTCAGCGTGTTCAGGTTGCTGAGCGGATCGTACTCGTAGGCCAGCGCGCCCTGAGGCGTGGTTTCTTTGACGAGGCGGCCCAGCAGGTCGTAAGCAAATTCCAGTTTTTCGGCAGTGACGCCGAGTTTTCTGCCGGTGTCCGTCGGCTTGCGCTCGATTGACAGCAGTCGGTCGCCGTCGTCGTAGGCGTAGTCCTGACGCGCATCGTCGTTTAGCTTGGCCAGCAGGCGACCAATCGGGTCGCGCTCAAGATGGGTGCTGCGCCGTGGCTGTTCGCCTTTCTCGCCGTAGCCGATTTCCTCGACCTGTGTCAGGTGCCCGCCGAGGTTGTAGCTGAAACGGCGAGTGAGGTTGTCGATGCGTTTTTCTTCGATCAGGCGGTCTGCATTGTCGTAGGCAAAGTTGTAGGTGGCGTTGTTTTCGTTGACCATTGCCGTTAGGCGAATGGCCTTGTCGTACTGGTAGGCAACGGCTTTGCCCTTGGCGTCCTCGCGTCGGGTTGGCAGGCCACGGGCGTTGCGGGACAACCGCGTTATCTGGCCTTTGCCGTCGGTGTGCGAAAGCACCTGGCCGAGCGCGTTATAGGTGAAGGACTCAACGCTGCCATCGGGATGGTTGATGCGCAGCACTTCGCCGTCGGGTTTGCGTTCCAGCGTGGTGGTGTTGTTCAGGGCATCGGTGACGGCGATCAGATGACCGCGATCGTCATAGCGGTAGTAAGTGTCTTTGCCTGAACAGTCCTGAAAGTGCACAACCTGAGCGAGGCTGTTCCACCACAGGTATTTGGATTTGTAGGTCGCATCAATGATGGTGTGTGGCAGGCCATCTTCACTGTTGAGGTATTCGGTCTTGTTCCCCAGTGCGTCGGTTTCGACCAGAAGATTGCCTCTGGAATCGTAACGGGCCTTCCACGTGCTGCCATCAGGGAAAGTCGTCTGGGTCACCAGCGTGGTCGCCAGATGATGCTTGTAGGCGATCTTGCGCCCTAGCGGGTCGGTTTCTTCGATCAGTCGCGAGAGGTGGTCGTACTTGAAGGCCAACGTGTTGTCATCGGGCAATACCAGCCCCGTCATATTGCCGCTTTCGTCTATCTCGATGGTGTAGCGTTCTCCGCCGTAATCACGGCCGGAGGTGACGCGCCGGTCTTCGTTGTAATGAATTTCCAGTTCACGCCCGAGCACATCGACGGCCCACGACGTACGCTGTTTAAAGTCATAACGGTAATCGAAATGTTCACCATCGCTGGTCCAGTGCTCGACCACGCGAGGCTGGTCATCAATGGTTTCCCAGCGGTAGTAACAGTTCAGGCCCAAGGCGTTGCTGTGGCGGGTCATCACGCCGTCGGTATAGGAAAAGCTGCGAGTGGAATCGCCATTACGGTTGTAGACGTCACTGAGCTGGCCGTTGTCGTCGTAGTGGTAACGAACCAGGGTTTCAACAGCTTCCTTATTGACGATCCGCTTTACCGACGTCAGCCGTCCCAGCGGGTGCTCGTACTGCAAATGCACATGTACGTTGCCGGGTGCGCTGATGTCGGTGAGAGTGCCTTCATCGGTACGGCTGAAATGCAGGTAATGGCCGAGCGCGTTTTCGATACGCTGCAGTGGAACGGGTTTGTTGTTATTCGGTACTTCGCCGAAGTAGAAGAATATGTTGTCCTGGGTCTGCAGCATGTAATGGCCGCCTTGCGTGCGGACCAGATGCATCTGCTCGTAAGGGTTGTAAATGCTTTCGCCGGGCTCGACGTTGACGAAGGGTACGCTACGCCCCTGATTGTCGATGAGGTAAACGAAGCTGCCATTTCGGCGCAGGTTTTGCTCCCACGGCAGAACCCAGCCCTTGCCCAGAACGCTGTCGACGTTGAGGTCGCTGGCGTAAAAGCGCGACCACTCGATAGGCATCAGCCCCGGCAGCGCAAAGTCTGTTTCGCCTTCTTCAAGCAGTAATTTGCGCCCGCTGGTGAGGTCAACGGGGTTGCCGCTTAAGCCGCCTATCACCCCGCTTATTGCAGGCCCCGCAACAAAACGTCCAAATAAGTAGGACGCGCCCACCGTGGCCGCGAATTTCAGGGCGCAAGGTGCGACAGCCTTCAGGCCGCCACTGAGTCCCTTGGCTAACATAGGCAGTCCACCGCGCCCCATCGAGGCAATGATGATCGCGATATCAATACCGACACGAAGCGATTCAGATATCTCTTCGTTTACTTTCAGATAGCGCTTTGTCCCGCCGCCAATAAAGACGTTATTGGAACCTGTAGCGATTTTTGAGTCACAGGTGAGCTTGTCGCCCTTGCGGGCGGCCGGGTAGCCATTGATGAAAACGCTTGCAGAGCCATCTGCAATCTGCACCGGCGCGGGATGGTTTTCGCACTTGGCGATACTCTGTGTGGTGAGAGCAGCATTGCGGCCATTGATAAAAACGTTGGGCGAACACCCTGTTTGCGTAATGTCTCCTGCGGGAGAACTTCGTGCTGCGCCCCAGCTTTCACCCACAGCGGGGGCTGCGCCTGCGCCTACTGACAAAACTACACCCAGAAGAATAGCCCCCAGCCCGGCGGTGCAGACAATCAGAGCCGCGCCAGCGACGGCCATCGCGATGCCGATGACAGCCCCCGCCAGAAGACCGACCAGTGCGCTATTGTGCTCAATTCCATCGTGCAAACGCGCTGCTTCGAACATGGTTTTATTCCTGTTCGGTGTTTATGGGCTCAGCGTTATCCGGGTGTGGCTGAAAACTGGCCAGCAACTGCAACCACTCCTCGTCCTGCGTGGAGCTAAAGTCAGTCTGACTGGTTGCCGAAAATACCAGAATACGACCCGGTACGACTTCAAAGGCCGCTTGGCGCTGGTAAATCGGTCTGCCCTCATGCATGTAGTAGGCATCTACTTGCATGCCGGGAAGGGTGTGCCCAGTAGACAATAAGGCAGACTTCTTACCGAGCAGGGTATAGCCCCGAAGCTTATTGGCGATGAGCTTTATCTGCCGGCTTATGTAGGTGCTCATGTCTTCTGCGGGCAGCATGTCATCACGTGAAATCGTGATATTGAGGGGGGCTGGAATGCTATCGCCGAGGGTGAACATGTTTACCGTCCGGTCCTTGAACCCATCTGGCAATGCGATTGATCCTTCGTGAAGCTGATAGTCCATTGTGAATGTCCTGAGTGCGAAAATAAAAATCAGTAAGCGACAATTGCTTCAAGCACTGCGTCGAAATCGATCAGCCAGTCTGCCAGCGCAGCGGTGTCAGGATCAATCATCGTGGAGATGCAAAGCCATTGCTTATCTCCATTTTCGGCAGTGGTGATCGCGTTGATAGCTCTGCCGTGAGTAAGCCCCTGCCTGGAGGTGAGTACATAGTCGAGAGCCACAGCCGCATTGCCCGCCAGCAAGCAATCTCGCTGCCGCACAGTATCGATATCAGGGTGTCTCTCACGCAGGTTTGCCAAATAGAGGCCCGTATAGAGGTTCAGCGTAAGATCATCCCGCACTGGTCGCCGCGTGATGGTGAGCGTGATGGGGTGACCATCCTTTTCAAGGGTGATGCTGATTTCCTGAAAGTTCACCCGCTGCGGCATTACCAGTTTCAGCCCGGCAACCGTAATCTCATTGCGTGTCAATTCAAGCGGTAAAACCGGCACTGGCGCAGGCTCGGGAACGATCGGCGGAGCACTTGCTGCGTGTAATGCTTTCTCACGCGCCAAAGCCTCATCGGCTAGACGCTTTTCCGAAATACGGTCATAAAGGCTGGTTCTGACCATCTCAGGATTTCTCGATATTGATATCGACACGGTCACCTTCGACAAAGGTGTTTTTGCCGAGAACCTTTATTTCGTCGCCCTTGATTTCGATGCTGCTCGGCTTGAGGGTAATGCTGCTGGTACCTACAGTGAGGGTGATCTCCGTCATGGCCGTAATGTCGATAGACTGCTTGTCGACGGTAATCGTCAATGAGCCTTGCTCTACCTTGAGCAAAGCGTCGTTCTGAATAATTTCCGTATTCTTACCGCCGACAGTCACACTGCGGTTATTACCCACGTCATGCGTCTCATCCAACTCGATCTCGGTGTCCATGTTGCGCTCGGCATGCATGATCACCTGTTCGGCACCGGCCTTGTCTTCAAAGCGGAAGAAGTTGGCTGTACCGCCATCCCCCTTGGCCGAACGCGTCAGGAAACCGCTTTGGGTCTTGTTGGCAGGCAGCGACCACGGCGGCGTGTTCTGGCTGTTGTACAGACTGCCCATGACGAGCGGACGGTCAGGATTGCCATCCAGGAAAACGACCACCACCTCGTCACCGACGCGCGGTATCTGGATGCTACCAAAACCGCCACTTGCGCCGGATTGAGCGACGCGGACCCAGCAGGAGCTTTTGTCGTTGTGCTCGCCTTTGCGGTCCCAGTGGAACTGAATTTTCACGCGCCCCAGTTCGTCTGTGAAAATTTCTTCTCCGGGCGGGCCCACAACGATAGCGGTCTGCGGACCGGAAATGACGGAGCGGTTGGTGGTGAGCTGTGGGCGGAAAACTATCTTCTTGCGTACGCAGGAGAAGGTGTTCCGGTAACTGGCTTGCTGGCCGTTGAGGTAATTGTTGTGGCCTTCGCTATCAATAAGAACGAGCAGAAACTGACGATCTTCAGGCGAGCCCTGATCGTGGTCGTAATGCTGCAGCAGTTCGAAGGTATAGCCAGGCTTCATGGCGCGACAGTTACTGGCCCCTCGAAAGCTCTTGCCCCTCAACTCAAGCGCTTCAACGCGCAAGCGCAACAACGCCTCACCTTCATCATAAGTGCCATGGGTGTACTGGCCGGGGAAGTCGTACACCTCGAAGTTCTCAACGTCACCCTGCTGGTTCAGGCTGTTCATGGTCACTGGCAGCCTGTTGTTAGGCTGACGATAGTCGAACGTCTGAACCGCCATTTTTCCTGATTGCAGCCTGCGGTCGCCGTTCCAATCGGTGATGGAGTCGGCTGTCTCGGTAACAGATGCCGAATGGAAGCGTATCTGAGGCTGTTCCGGCAACGGCACCAGCGTGGTGGAGTCGTCGCAGATGATCATGGTGTGGCCTTCGGCGGTATGCTCGAAGTAATAGAACATCCCTTCTTCTTCCAGCAGGCGCTGGACGAAGTTGAAGTCGGATTCGCGGTATTGGGTGATGTAGGTATAGCGCTTGAGAGGCTTGCTCAGGCGAAACTCATGCTTGGAGAACGCGGTACACATCGCGAACACTTGGGTAACGACTTCCTCAACCGTATTCCCCTGGAAGATACGTGTGTCGAAGCGGTTCTTCAGCATCGAGAACCAGGGGTTGAGCGTTGCCGTGTATTTGGCCATGCCGCCGTCGCTGCCACCGCTGGCAAAGCGCGTGAGATAGCCGGCGATGTAGCGTGGCGAGCCATCGGCCAGTTCGATCTCAATGACGACATGTTGGCCCATCATCGACTTCAGCTCGACCCCGGAGTCCTGGCATACCAATAGCAAATCAAATTGGTACGCACGCGAAAGACCTTCAGTCCCCCGGAAGGACTCCAGCAGCAGTTCCTGCTCAGGATTGGCGAGGTTCTTGAATTTGAAAAGGCGCCGGTTCTGCGGCGAAAGCATCGCGGCAAGGTCCATCAACATGTATATCTCCTTGAGGGCAGGGAGGCCAGCACCGCCGGGTTTAGCGGCTAACGATTACGAACTGACAAGTCACAGCTTTGGTCTGGTGCTTAAGTATCAATCATTTAGGGCATTCGATTGACATTAACCACGGATGTGCACCGCGCCCTAAACCTCCGAAAATCTCGTAGGACCAGGGCTACAGACGCATTCCACATCTCGTAAATACTGCAGCGTGCGACCATAAATTAGTGTGAAAGTGCCACTAGCTCAGTAAAAATACCCTACATCTCTCACAAAACCGTTACAGTTCTTATCTTAAAGTATGAAAGGAAACACCGTGGCGCTGCGCCGTGTCAACCACAACCATGCGGCTCACGTGTTGGCTGCGATTTTGATGAAGACGGGCTATCTATAGGCGTTTTGATTCCACCGAGCCCAGATACTTGTTAATGGGTAAATACTCAGTATTCACAATGGTTTAAGTGAAGACTCGACTGATTGATGGCTTAACGGCATCATTGCAGTCTGTTTCGCAGATGAGAAAAATGAGCTCGTCTCGAAATTCAGCTCAAATATTCAGGTCTGACAGGCGACATACGCACTGCTCAGCCCAAGCTGATTCGTGGTCACGCAAGGCACCGGTGCTAGCTTCCTTCAACCCAGGACTGTGACGTGTAAATGGACCTATTAGCCAATGTTCCTAGCTGGGATGACATCGAGCGAAACCTCGATGATAAATTCAATACGCTGAATCAAGCCTACAGCGATGGGCTGCAGAGCGCTCACGATAGCTGGAATGGCTTTAACCGACGCGTCAGTACCACAGCCACTCAAGCCTACGGGTACATGGGAGGCAACAGGATTGACTCGGTGAAAGCAGCGATGCGGCTTTCCCAGCCCATTATCGAGTCGAATCTCAAGCGCAAGTGGGCGTCTATCGAGATCGAACAGATCCTCCCGGTACTGCTGCAACTGGTCAAAGAAGTGGCGATGATTCTGGGGGGCAGCGTTGCGGTCGGCACCATTGCTGGCGGCGTTGCCGGGTCGTTTTTCTTTGGTGTGGGCGCCGTGCCGGTAGCGGCAGCGGGAGCGGGTATCGGGCTACAGGTTGGCAATCTGATCCTGTTGACGCTAGGCCTCGCATCTATCGCTGAGTATTTCTACCAAGGCCTACCCGCTTGCCTTGCAACCCTGCAGGAAGGCTTTGCTACCGCCTGGCATGCTGACGAAGGCCTGAAACCCGAGGGCCTCGACCCTACCGGTGGTTCAGCATACGTAATGCAGGAGCGCATTGATCGTGCGGCTCAGCAACTGGCCAAAGGTCAGGAGCAACTCGTACTGCTGCTCTTCACCGCCATCGTGACGTACTGGACACGTGGACAGGTCAAGGCAGGCCTCATGGGCAGCATGGATAGCATCGCAGCGCGCAGTACCAAGCTTCAGGCGGAGATTTCGAACAAGCAGTTCGCGAATTGGTTGGCGCGTAATGAGCGCAGGCTATTGGCCGAGCCTGAGTTGCGGGTAGATGAGCCGGCGCCGTTGTCTAAGGCTGAATCCGAGACAATGCGTGAGTATTACGCTAAGCAAGATCCAGAGTTTGTATCGGTAGAGCAGCAGATTAAAGAATTTAGTACATTTGAAACACACGGTGTTCAAACAAGTGAGATAGATGCGTATCTCGGTACGGCAGAAGGAAGGGCTTATTATGATGCTCTTGCACGGTCAGCCCCTGATGCTTCTGAAGAGCTTCTATACGCCAGAGCAGCAGGACAGCTTGCTTCCGGAAAAACTCTCCCTTCTGTGAAGTTCATAGAGGAGCCATTGGTAAAAATAGTTGCCGAAGGCGGGGCTTCTCCAAAATACTCGCCTTATTTTACAACACGTAAGGAGTTAATGAAGGCATCAGCCTCCGATAAGACGTTGGCTGATTATTTTGGGCTTCCCTTGGGGAGTGAAGGTGTTACATATGGCATATACGAAATAAAACCGCTAAATATTACTAAGGTTTACGTTAGTGAGGTCGCTCCTACGAGCGAGTTAGGAGGTCTAGTTAAACGCTCTGCCGGAGCAATACAATATGTGGTGCCTGATCGTGGGGGCTGGGCTCCAGCCGTAAGAATTGGGACAATAGGAAACTAGAGATGAATATAGATAAAATCGAATTTTCAGCGAAAGTTTTAGAGGGGAAATTAAAGGAATATGCTTTAAAGGATGATGAGGCTTCGCGTCTCTATGATGATTTAAGACCATTGCTGGAGCTAGCAAAATCAAGGCGCATTATATCGCCCATACAATGGGGTAAAATTCCGGGGCGTTATCGTTTTACTGAAAACGGACTTCAGGAGTACAGAGAATTGGAAGAGGCATATGCTGTATTTTCAATTGAGATTACGGGCGGGGAACCTCCACTTCTAAAGATACTTCGTGCAGAGAGAAATCAAAATAGTAATTGAACAAAGTGGCAGTGAAATTAAATGCGTGCTGTACATTGGTGGCGATATACCAAATTGATCGGCATGAACTGTTTAAGAGGTTCGAGGCCGCCGGAGCATTTATAGGTTAAGAAGTTCTCTAAGTCAAGAGGGGGTAAGTAATAATCAGGCAGTTTCTTAGAAGAAATCTGAAGAAGACTGTCCAGTTTGGCGGAGTATCTAATCCCAACCGCCGAGACGCCTGATGACGCAGATGACTTCCGCCGATGCCGTGCACACAGTAAAGATTCCTGCCGGAGCTTTTGTATATAAGGGGGGCATTAGAAAATCAAGGTGGACTTTACATGGATGGCGCAGATATAAAGCAGATTTTGGTCAAGATCCTTGGATGAGTCCGGGTGTTGAAGTGATCGGGCTTTCCGTATCTATTAAGTGAAGAGGAAGATGAAAGAATCCTATCTGATATCATTACTTACAGAGTTAAAATAGATTTATCATTTTGAGGGGTGTTTGAATTTCGACTCTGGAATAGATGCTGTACTGCATAAGCTTTCTGCGGGCTCTGATGCTATCGATATGACTAGAGAACGGAAAAAACGCAATTCTTCATTTTCTGTCTATGCCATAGTTATAAACCAGTTATTGTATATAAGGGCTGTTTATGACGGTGTTGAGAAGGATAAATTTATACTTCATAAGCTTTCCATTGGAGCTCTTACGGCGAAAGAGTTTGAAGATGCTGGTTACGAGTTGGTGCGAGCATTAATGGATTTTTATTACATAGCTAATCAATCAGCGAACGGACTAAAAGTTAAGCTTCCCGAAGGGTTGTGGCGTCCTTGAGAAATAAATTTCATTACGCTTGCCAAGAGCGAAAAAATTTTCAATTTTCGCTCTTGAGTCCGGTCGCAGATGTCTGCTTTCCTTCGTCCTTTCGTCGATCCATCTGCTGCTAAAGTCATTACTATGAATGCTGAATATCTTAAGCAAAAAACGCAAAAGCTGCGTGACGTGATCGAAGATTTGAGAAAGTCAGACCCCGTTGTTGAAAAGCTCCGAGCTGAGATCGAACCACTGATGAAACTGGCCGAATCTGGCATGATAACAGTTAAGTTGCAGTGGCGAGACATTCCGGGGCGTTACCTATTTACCGAAGAGGGCTTGCAGCAATATCCTCATCTTGAGCATGCTTTCGAGAGTTCAGGATTGAGCTGACTGGTGGAGAGACTCCCTTGTTACGTAAGTTGAAAAGGGAAATGGGCGAGGAGTGAAGGTGAGTGTCACGGGCATTTAGATTTTGCTTTGTGTGGCGTACGTGCCTTGCTATCTTGATGCTGCATGACCTGCTTTCTGAGATATATATTATATGCACTGGTGAGAATTAGCTAATGCCCAGGATAACATGCGCCATAGCGAATAGGAGTAATATTATGGATGTTGAAGCTTTGAGAATGGCAGCCACAACGCTTCGTGACAAACTTGAATTTTATAAACATCGCGATCCTGATGCTTCAATATTGCTATTGGATCTTGAGGATTTGCTTTTCCCGAGCAGAGCGAGGCCAAATCACTGAAATGGTTGAGTCGCGAGATATTCCAGGTTACAAGCTTTTCACTGAGACAAGTTTACAGTCATATGAAGATTTGGAGGCTGCATATACAGATTTCTATATGGAACTCATTGAGGGGCGGGAGACCGAGGCCTACAAAATTTTGCTGGCCAAAATGGCTAAGGACTGAAATATCTGCGAATAGGGAATAGGCGTGAGGAACAAAGCAGTGTAGCTTATTTCTAGCAGACGTAGGGGGTCGAATAAATTTCTTTCTGGCTGTGAAAGTTCAAATCATGAGGTGCTAAAAATTAACATAGAAAAATTGAGCTCTTCAGCAAGAGTTTTAGAGGAAAAGTTGAAAGAGCATATGAATAAAGATGTACAGGTGTCACATCTCTATAGCGACCTGAGGCCATTGCTGGAGCTGGCAAAGTCGAAAAGGATTTTGAACCCTATAGAGGTGGGAGCCGTTCCGGGGCGTTATCGCTTTACCGAGAATGGGCTTCAAGAATACAGTGATTTAGAGCATGCATTTGCTGTATTTTCAATTGAGATTACGGGCGGGGAACCTCCACTTTTAAAAATACTTAGCGCAGAACGAAATCGAAAATAGCTCATGCGTTTCGTATTGATGAAGCATGATCTGTATTAGGAGGCACTAATGAAGTTTGAGTCCTCCATGGAATTTAGCGATCATGCTATTCTACTAGCCGGAGTGCGTATAAGTCGCCGCCCTTTGCTTCCGATATACGCAGCAGTTCTAAATCAACTTCTCTATATAAAAACGTTTTGAGAGTGTTGAGAAAGACAGATCCAAACTTCACAAGGTTTCCATCGGTGCCCTTGCAGTCAAGGAGTTTGAAGAAGCAGATTACGAACTGGCACGAGCCCTGGTGGATGTTTCTTACATCGCGAATCAGTCAGCAAACGGACTGAAGGTTGAACTGCCCACCGGTATTCTATACCGTGACTAAGGTAGCACGCGGTTCATGCAGAGATGGATCGGGAAGTGATATCTCAAGACGGAATATGAAATTTAACGACACTTTTTTTAATCGCGACCTCATGCTCTCCTTGGGCACCGAGGAAACCTCCGGCCGTTTTTATTTATCGTTCCCGGTGAGCAATGGCTTGATCGATTATGAGGAGTATTACGAGATCGACAAAGCCAGCTTTGATCTTTTCCACACAGATCTCATTGCTGCAGATGCTTTCGCCACGACATGCCGCAGGAGAGAGCGGGATGATTTTTTGATCCAGAAGCCAGGAGCAAAGCGGGGAACGGCTATTTGGCCGTTAACAAGCAGTATAGACTCGGGCAACAGGTAGCAGCTTCCATACTGCTCTGCACCTTGAAAGATTATCCTGGAAGGACCCATGATCGACTTGAGAAGCCCCAACGACATGCTCGACCACTATGTTGAGCGCTACGATCATCTGCTGCCCGCACCTTCCGCGCAGCTACTTCAGCGCATGGATTACATGCTGAAGCCTGATGCACCCAGGCTGCCGAGGGGCAAGCCCGATTGGATAGCATCACGGACGTGTACCCTCAGCGAAGAACAGGCGCTGGACCGTGCGAAGGGGTGCTTGCTCGGTATGGCCATTGGCGACGCGGTGGGCACAACACTGGAGTTTTTGCCTCGTGATCGTAGCCACGTTTTTGACATGGTCGGTGGCGGCCCTTTCAAGCTCAGTCCCGGTGAGTGGACCGATGACACCAGCATGGCGCTCTGCCTGGCAGACACTTATCTTGCGAAGGGCAATTTCGACCTTATCGATTACGCGGCCAGACTAGGCCGCTGGTATCTAAGCGGCGAAAACAGTCACAACGGCAGATGTTTTGATATCGGCAATGCTACTCGAACTGCGGTCGAAGAAAGACTGAAAAATGGCGGCCTTTGGTATGGAAATGCTGCTCCATCCACCGCTGGTAACGGCTCAATAATTCGCTTGGCCCCAACTGCGATATTTTGTCGACATTCGCTCTCAGCTACTTGGCGTGATAGTGCCGCCCAAAGTCAATGCACGCATCGAGCACTAGAGGCCATCAGTTGTTGCAGACTGCTCGGTGCCCAGTTGCATCTGGCCCTAAATGGAGCAGACAAAGAAGAGACCCTTTCTCCGATGATTCGGCCATTACGACCGCGAGCTTTGATCATCAACGCAGGCGAATACAAAGAAAAAACCCGCGACCAGATCCGCTCTTCAGGCTATGTCATCGACACACTCGAAGCAGCCCTGTGGGCCGTATGGAATACCGACAACTTCAAAGATGCTATTTTGCTGGCCGCCAACCTGGCGGATGATGCCGACAGCGTAGCCGCTACCGCCGGACAAATCGCAGGCGCGCTTTATGGGGTGTCAGGCATGCCGGAGGAATGGGTCAAGAACGTCGCATGGTCCGAGCATATTCAGGGGCTGGCCCAACAGTTGTTCGAGCGTGCGCCGCTGCATGACCCTTTGGGCGACTGATAGGGAAACGCGCGTACTCTCTCCGAATATCAGCTCACAGCCCCTGACTTCTATCGCGTCTCAAGGAATCTGACCCAAATGTCCAACCCGTGCCCGCAACAGCTCTACAACAAATCCTGGCTATTCGCATCCCATGCCCACGTCGGCCAAAAAATGACAGGCTCGGACCTTCCTTACACCACCCACGTAGCGATGGTCGCCAACGAGTTGATCTTTGCCCATCGCGAAGAATCCGTGGGCGCGCTTGAAATCGCCTTGCCCACAGCGTTGCTGCACGACGTGCTGGAGGATACGCCGGTGACTCAGGATGAGTTGGCTGAAGCGTTCGGTGTGGAGGTCGCCTCAGCCGTGGCGTGCCTGAGCAAGAACCTGATCGTGCCGTTTTCCGAAGCGCTTTATTTCGCTGGGATTGCCAGGCATTCCACAGAAGCTGCGTCGGTCAAGTTGTGTGATCGCATCACCAATCTCCAGTCAGCGCCGGCCACCTGGAAGAAGGCGAAGCGAGCGTCGTATCTGGTGGAGTCGGCGCAGATCCTGGCAGCCTTGGGGCATACGAATGGGTATCTGCGGCAGCGGCTCATCGATACGATGGCGCGTTATCAGGCGCTTTATGTTGATGGCTTTGAAGGCTGAGTAATGAGCGGGCTTTCCATTTTGATAAATAGGGCTATGTAGCAATCATCGAGAGACACGTACCCTACGATTTGTGCCGAGAAGAGAACCATTTGAAAAACCTGCTCAGCCACCAACGACTGCGGGCTTCGCGAATTTCATCGATTTGCATGAACGTGTAGGCAGCAGGCATATTGCGCTCCTTGGCTCTGAGTGTGCGAAGCCCCCTGATGACA
This sequence comes from Pseudomonas sp. PvP027, assembly GCF_017833005.1. Classification (NCBI taxonomy): domain Bacteria; kingdom Pseudomonadati; phylum Pseudomonadota; class Gammaproteobacteria; order Pseudomonadales; family Pseudomonadaceae; genus Pseudomonas; species Pseudomonas sp. PvP027. The sequence continues at coordinate 3,498,448 of NZ_JAFIBK010000001.1, forward strand.
TGCCGCATGTAGAACAGTATGGTCACACAGCATCCAGTAAGAACAAGGGCCGCAACTACACTGCCAGTTAGTACGCCGAACGCCTGCAGGAAAATACCGGCCGCCAACGTGGTTGCTCCCGCAATCAAGCCAGTTTTATAACTTGTTGATGGTTGTGAAGTGCTAGCAAAACGCGTCTGGATTTTCTGTCCGTCATATTCGAATGGTTGAAAAGAAGGCTTTTTGCTAGCAATCACATAATAAGCCAGCAATATAATGATGGCAGGGGCTAGACTTGTAATGAAAGCATTTAAACTGTTCTCTCCAAAAATATTAGAAGTGGAGACATAAGCTACGCTACAAGCGAGTAGTGTAAAAGAACCAATCAGTGCGCTAATAAGCGAAGTCATATAGGTTGTGTAATTTTCGGACAGGTAGACTAGGTATATTGTCCAGGCAAGCATCAAGGTTACGGCCAAAAAATATACGTACCAAAAACACGTTAATTTAGATGGGCCAAAGGCTGTAAAAAAACCAGTCGTGAAGAATGCTAGCCAGCTGCTTTTTCTAAGACTATCTGAGTTAATCATTATGTCTTCTCATAGTTTTAACATGTTCCCGAGATCTTTCTCCCATCCTTTATTAACGATGAGTGCCTGAACGCCTAGACCTGCCCTCCATTCAACGAGTATTACTAAAGTCAACGGCGCTGCCCCCTGGGAAGCAGCGATGAACACAACGCCAACAAAAGCACCTCCGGCCATGCCAGCCGCAGCTGAGGCAATGCTGGTCGGCTGACTGTAAACGGAGAGGTGGGATCGTTGATCACGATGATTGGTCGCATACTGGCTTCCCTGTAAGTGATGACTCCCTGCCTGCTTAACGGGGCAGGGAGAAAATATTGCTAACGGTAAAGTTAAAACTTTTGGCAAATACCAGCCGCTACAGTCTATTCATTGACCTTCAATGGGCTCTGGTCTTACCCATCAGCACCGCCATCGTCACTGCCTGAACAATGAGATAGGCTGATATCGATAGGAATAGATTCGTGTAGTCGGTATACCTGGAGTTCGGGACAACATTGACGATAAGAGCAAAGCCTGCAGCAGGAAAAGACAGGCACATGGATATCCCGTAGGAAAGTCGAGATACTCGATCAAGAGGGTTTTTACGCCTAATCAACGATACTACGGTTCTAAGCGGCGCGTAAAAAATAAAGAATGCCAGCGTTGAAAAACACAGCAGCGATATCGCATTGACTACATAATCAAACATTCATGCTTCCCTGAAAGTAGATCCCAATGTGTTCGCGTTACCAACGCAACCCCCCAAACGGATTCCAGCCCTGCTCGCCTCTCACTTCCTTCAGGTAATACGCGTAATTGGTCAACTGGCCATACAGCGCATTAAACGCAAACCCCAGCGCAGAACTCGCCTCCTTGGCGTAGCGGAACTCAAACATGTCCATCACGATGTTCAGTGCGACAGAAACCACTATCATGATCGCGATAATGCACAGGTTCTTCTTCCATAGCCCCAGAATGAACAGATAAATCGGCCCAAAAAAGAACGCGAAGAAGTTGAAGTTGATTTTCACTTTTTTCAGAAACGGCAGTTGCTTGAGCGCAGGTCTAAACCCCGGTGCGCTTGGGCCGCCATGCGCTTCAAAAAAGGCGAAGCGTTCTTTCCATTTGTCGCTGTAGTGGCCTGATGCGTTTACTGGGTCTGACGTGTTCATTCTCTAATCCCTGATGTATGTGAATCACGTGAATGGTCGTTCCCTGTTGCTGCGCTGGATACGACGCAAAATACGGATAAATCGAGGGTACGTCAGTCGTACAGACAGACTCGTTCTGTGGTGCATTTCCCGACGGTCTGTACGGATGTTCATACAGACCGATCCTACGGATTACGCTTACTGCTTAGGCTCTTTCGTACCCAGCACATCGCGAATGCTGTCCACGACGTTGCTGTCCTTGATGACGTCGTTCAGCCAGCCTTCCAGCGGCATGTTGCCCCACTTGATGGCGCGCTCGATGAGGTACGGGACGGGGCTTTGCGGTTCGGTGTTTTTGAAGAACTGCGCGATGCCGGCGAGCATGGTGAAGGCTTCGTCGCGTGTGGCCGGGGTGGTGCGCAGTGGTGCGGACGCGCTGTCCTGGCTGGCCTGGGTCATTACGGCACCTGCGGGTTGGTCGACGACGGTTTCGGGTGCGGCCTGAGCGGCGGCGGGGGCGGGGCTCAGTTCGATGCCGCGGTCCTTGAGCAGCTTTTCGGTCAGTTGCCCGGCGCGTTGCAGGATGTCGCTAAGGGTGACGAGGCTCGGTGCGTCGCGGCCGAACAGGGTGTCGGCAGTGGCCTGGAGCTGCTGACAGGCGTACAGGCTGGCGGCGATTTCGCTGGCCTTGAGGCGCAAGTGGTCCGAGTCGGTCAGGACCACCGAGCGCTGGAAGATTTCGGCGTTGATCTTGCCTTCTTCAACAGCGGACTGCATGGCCTTGGGGTTTTGCAGCGCGAGGTTTTCAACGTGGCGCGACTCGTCATAGCGCAACAGGCCGAAGTTCTGCCCCTGCGTGATCGGCAGCCCGCCGACGACTTCGGTCAGTGTGGTTTTCAGCCAGGCCAAGCGGGCGGCACGTTCTTCTACGCCATCTTCCAAAGACGGGTACAGATCGTCCCAGAAATTTTGCAGGATCCGCTCGGCCACGGTCAGGCCGAAGGTGATGCCGACGAAGTGGTATTTGTGCGCCAGGGCTTCACTGAGCCAGGCGACGAGCATCAGGTCCTTGCTTTGTTCGGCAAGGCCCTGTGCGGCCAACGTGATGGTCTGTTCCCAGTCCGAGGACTTGAGATCGGTTTGCCAGTCACCTTGGGTGAGGTAGTCGGGGTCTGCTCGACGAGCTTCCTTGACCTGATCGAACAGGGTGGAAAAGCTCAGGTCCTCGCCACTTCCCCCGTTGATGGGTGCCGTCAGATCGGCAAGCGAAAGGTCGTTGAGAAATTCAGACATAGTCAACTCTGATCAGAGGATAAAAGAACACCGTGCCCGGGCAGACACGGTGTTGAAGACGGGCCGCTTGCGCGACCCGATGTGTCACGGACTTATGCGAATACTTTGTTCGCAGTGCGGTCCCAGCCGCCAGTGACGTTACCGCCACCCTGGCCATCGGAACGGCTCTGCTGGGTGTAGGTGGTCTTGATGCGAGCGAAGTTGAAGCTGATTTCTTCAATCGGCAGATCGCTGACTGCGTTGTCTTCGCCTTTCTGGCTACCGCCAGCAACCGCCTTCACGGAAGACACAACCACTTCTTCCAGGTTGATGGTCAGGTAGGTCAGCTTGTCGCCGCCTGCACGGTTGACGTTCAGCTGGATCTTGGCGATGTGAGTGCCCTTGCAGCACGCTTCGAACAGCTTGGCGGAAGCCTTGTCCACAGACTTGCGGATGCTGAAGTCGCTCAGTGCAACGCGCTCGGACGAAGCACCGCCCGAAGAACTTGCGGTCGCCGAGGTGGCCTGGGTAGCGCCGAACTCGTAGCCCAACACTTCGATCCAGTCCTTGTGCTTGTCGTCCAGAACTTCGCCTGGGATGCCATCGATTTGGATGTATGCGTCAAATGCCATTTTCTGCTTCTCCTTCTTCATTTAAAGCCGTGGCGTCTGCGGACAGAACACGGCCCTTTTGATTAACCTTCCTGAAACGATCAAGAAAGGTTCTCTTGCCACGGCCAAGGTTTCATAGGGACAACCCGGGCTTCGGTTTGCTTGCCAACGCGCGATCAATTGAGCGCGCGTACTTCGATCTCCACGCGTCGATTCGGCTCAAGGCACTGAATCAACTGCGCTCTGGGTTGCTGCATGTCGCATTTGACCAGAGGCTTCTCGCTGCCTTCACCGACCGCGTCCACCAGCTCGGCGGGCACGCCCTTGCCGACCAGGTAGGTCTTGATGGTCTGCGCACGCTGTTTGGACACCTGCATGTTGCTTTGCGGGTCGCCCAACTGATCGGCGTGACCTGCAATCACGATCTTGCCGATGTTCGGTGTATTCAACAGCTTGCCGGCGATCGCGCTCAACTGATTTTGACCTTCGGTTTTAAGGCTCTGGAAATCGGCACGACCAAAGGCAAACAGCGTGTCCGATTCCAGCGTGATCGTTTCGATAGCCTTCAACGACTGCGTCAACAGGCTGTTGATGTAATTACGCGAACTGGATGTCAGAAATGCGTTGTCGAGAATACGCGGCACGTCCAGCTCGTGAATCTGATCGCTATAGAAGTTGATCTGTCGGCTGGCGTACTCGTAATCCTGATTGGAGCCTGCCTCGGCATTCGCGGTGATGGTCTTGCCGGTCTGACGCGCAATGGCCGGATACCAGTAATCAGGCATCTTCGCTTTCAGGAACGCCGGGTCAGCCTTTTCACGCTGGGCGCGCGACAACATTACGTAGGTGTCCAGCGTGGCCTTGCCGAAGGCAGCGATGGATTGCGCGCGGTTATCCGGCGGCAGCGCCTTGGGCTCGACACTGTCCACACCGGTGACCGGCATCAGGTCCTTGGCATTACGCTGGTAGACCTTGATCGTGGTCAGCAGGTAAAGCGAGCGCGTCAGGTTGTCTGCGGTCGGTTTGAGCATCACCGTTTCCAGACGGTTGAAGTAACGCGTGCGCAGCAACGGCTCGACGTCATAGCCCCGGTAGAGACCCAGACGCAAGCGCAGTGGTACGCCTTCGTCGTGATGACGGTCGTAGTAAAGCGAAGTCCAGAAGCGCATGCGATCCAGCGTTTGCCATTCGGTGTACTGCCCGGTGGCCTTGCCGTCCTCGGCTGCCGCCTGAGCGAGTTCGCTGGAGATGGACTGGATGTTGTCCTTGTTGTTCCAGTACGACCAGCCCCACAGACTGCACAGCAGCAACGCCACAAGGCTTGCGCCACCGATCCAGGCGGCCTGGCGGCGACGTTCGCGGTGGTTGGTGGTGTACAGCGCCACCAGATGCTGATCGGGGATGATCACCTTGCGGAACAGGCTGTTGATGAACAGCGGGTGCGGCTGGACATTGCCATCGACAGCCTCCTGCTCGCTTTCCAGCTGGAATCGCTCAGTGACCTGGCGGGTGTGTCCGCCCATCTCGGGCTGATCGGCGTCCAGTGCGCTGGTGAAGTAGAAACCGCGCAGCATCTCGGCGCTTTGATACGGGTTGGCGCGCAGCAGAGCATCGACAAACAGGAGCAGGCGCGGTTTCAGGGCTTCCAGCTCCAGCGGGAAGCGATACACCGCAGTGTCCTGACGAGTGACCTGGATGTCCTGAAGCACCAGTTGCTGGTTGGCGATCTGTTTCCAGTAATTGATCAGTTCTTCCATCGCCACACCGAAGCGCTGGCCCCAGTCGGCTTGCTCGAAGCCCTTGTGCGGGAAGGTCTTGCCCATCACTTCGCCACGCGCCACATCGTCGAGCTGGCGATAGAACGGCACGAAGCCCGGGACCAGGTCGCACTTGGTGAACACCAGATACACCGGCAGACGCACTTCCAGCAGCGCGTGGGTTTCCTGGATGCGTTCGCGCAGGCGCTTGGCGATGCGCTCCTGATCCTCCACCGAGGATTGCAGGATGTCATGAATGCTGACGGTGACAATCAGGCCGTTGAGCGGTCTGCGCTGGCGATGCTGACGCAGCAATTGCAGAAAGGCGCGCCATTTGCCGGCTTCTTCCTGATCGTTCATGTAGCGACCGGCCGTGTCCAGCAGCACGGCTTCCGAACTGAAGAACCAGTCACAATTGCGCGTGCCACCCAACCCGGCCACGCGTGCGCCTTCGCGCTCTGCGTAGGGGAAGTTGAGGCCCGACTGATAGAGCATGGTGCTTTTGCCCGCTGCGGGCTGACCGACCACCAGGTACCAGGGCAGGGCATAGAGCGCGTCCTTGGAGTTGCTGCCGTTCGGCTTGTTGCTCTGCAGGCGCTCAAGGCTTTGCAGCAGGCGCTCGCGCAGCAGGCTGACTTCTTCACGGTCTGCCGGGCTGGCGTTGAGCACCGCCTGATCGGCGTCGTCACGCAGCAGGCCTTCCAGGTTCTGGTGCTGTGATACGCCTCGGTACAGCAACAGCACATAGGCTGCCGACAACAGCAGAAACAGGCCGATCCCCGTCAGCAGGCTGTTCATCGAGCTGAAGCCCAGGGCACGGCCGATGCTCCAGACGATAAAGATCGCCAGGAAAAAGCAGACCCCTAAAACGTAGGGCTGGTAGCGCAAAAAGTAGTATTTGATCTTGTTCATACGGGCTTCAAATCCAGCACATCGACAAAGCGGTCGATAACGTCATAAAGAGGGCGGTCAATGTCTGGAAACACATGGCCTCGGTGGTGTTCGTCGAACGCGTCGAAGGGTGCCAGTACGTCATAACTCTCCGAATGCTCACTCACGCCCGTCACCACCCGATATACGCCGGAGGTGTTGCGGGATGCGAAGCAGAACAGCCGGGGGCGCATGAAATCATCCGCCAGAATGCTGATCTGCGGCACCGCCCGGTTAGGCTCGATGCGTGTCAGCCAGTTGACCCACAGATCGGCTGTCGGGTTCTTCAAGCCTCGTTCTGCCGGCAGTGGCAGCGAAATACCAACGGGTGCCTTGGACGACGGGCGGCTCAGCGCCTGCAGCCTGGTGAGCACGGCGTTGCTGATGAACTCCGGGTAGGAGCTTTCCAGCGAGGTCGCGATGTCACGCAGGGTGAAGTTCACCAGAAACTTCTCATGCACACGCCTGAACAGCTCGAAGTCCTGCCCTTGCAGCGGTCGCAAGGCCCTGATGCGTTCGAACAGCACCGCCGTACTTTCGCCTTGCGCGGCCATGTGCAGCAGCGGTTTGATCTGCCCGGCGAACAGTTCGCTCAGGGTGAACGGGTTCACAAACAGCCCGGCGTCACTGGACTTCACCGTTTGAAAGATGAAGAACGGATAACGCCGAGCGCTTGAGTCCCGGGAGCTGATCAAACCGCCCACCAGCCAGTTGCCGCTGCGTGCCCGGTAGCTGAAAAAGCACACGGGCAATCGGTCGAATAGCGTGCGCCAGTCTTCGCGGTGCTGCATGTCGGCGAGTGCGCCCTGCAGCCATGCATCGAACTCGCAGACATCGTCGCTGGCACCATGCAGGCTGACGAAATCTGCGCTCGCGGGCACTTTTCCGAAGCAGCCAATCATCGACCGCCCTCCAGATCCAGCATGTGCATCCTCACTTGCTCCGCCCATCGGTTGCGTTAAGCGCGCTCAGCGCCTTGACGTTGGCCAGGTCGGTCAGCTTCACGCCGCCATAGTTGCGTACCACCAGACTGACCGGCCCTTTGGCCGTGTTCCAGCTGAATCGCTGCTGGATGCCGTCGAGGTCAGCCACGCGTGCGCTGTCGTTCATGCGCAGCAGGCCCCAGCGGCCGGTGTAGTCGAACACGGTAATGCGTTCGCCGGACAGGGTGACCACATCCAGGCGTGCGCCTGGCGCTGTGGTAGTGCCAGGCCACGAGAAGCGGCTCCAGCTGGTCTTGCCGTTGCGGTAGTGCTGCTCCTGGCCATCCAGCGTGAAGATGATATCGGTGAAGTAGGCCGACGGCTCAAGCATGATCTCGAAGCCGTTGTCGCGGTCCGAGAGGCTGGCGATGACTTCGCCCAGCGAACTGGCCTTGTCGATGTTGCTGACCATTTTCGGGTTGACCAGCGGTGCCGCCTTGGCCCCGCTGCCCATGCCGAGCCCTTCGCCATCGGACAGATTGCCGATTTCATTGCGTTTGAAGTTGGGCAGCAGGCCCGACTCCGGGTCGACGAAGCGCTGCAGGTCTTTCACCGAGGCCTCGTTGCGGCTGTCTGCAGCAATCGGGTACCGGTGAGCCATGACCTGCTCCCAGGGCTTGGCGACCTGTTTGGCCCAGGCTTTGGCGATCTGTTCGCCAGCCGGATCACGCAGTGTTTCCCAGGCGAACTGAATCGGCAGGCTGAACAGGCTTTGCAGCGAAGTGGAAAGCCCGCCCTGGCTGGTATCGACCGTGGTTTCAACGTAGTTACGCACGTTGGTGACTTCGCTCGGCTGCCCTTCGAGAGTTTCGCTGATCAACTGCTTGCTGCTCTTGCCGACATCCTGCGAGCGCTGGATGTTGTTCATCCGCACTTTGAGCTTGCGCAGCGCTGCCAGGTAGCGATCCATGATGGTGCTGTCGGCGCCTTCGGCGTTCTGTGTGGCGAAAACCCGCGATACAGGCTCGAAACGCTTGGCCAGACTGCCGTCATCCACCGCAGGCAGTGGCGAGACCAGTACGCTGGCCGCCGCTTCCTTGTTGTCGAAGATGCCGGTGACCTTGCCCCAGAAGCCATCATCGCGCTTGACCCCGGTCTGTTGCGCCTCGCGAACTGCAGGGACGTCCCATTGCGTGTTGTCGTTGACTGAGGCCAACAGCAGCTTGACCGGCGAATTGCGCACGTCACTGAGCAATGACAACTGCTGCGTGGCGTTGGCCATGTCGCTGAAGCGACGTACGCCCACGCTATCGATCATGGTGTACCAGACTTTCGTGTAGTCACGCTTGTAACGGGACATGAACTCACGGACGAAGTTGGCTTTCTGCACCACGCTGTCGCCGCCTTCACCATCGAGCACCCAGTCCGATTCGTTACGCAGGTTGCCGGACACCAGCTTGATCAGCTCGGGCTTCACGAACTCTTCCCAGCCCTGACGGGTGAAAATCGCAGGCACGGCTTCCGAACCGTACAGCAGCTGACGACCCGGCATCGGCACCAGATCATTCAGGCCTATAGCCGGGAACTGACGGCTGGACTCCAGTTGCAGACGCAGGTATTCACGGTCCACCAGCGAGCTGGAGATCATGAAAAACTTCAGGCTCTTGCGGGTCTCGTCGATCAACTGCTCATTGCGCGGCATGGCCGGCGCGTCGCCGTTCTTGAGCAACTGTACGTAGACCGGCGAGTTGTCCTCGATAACGTCGTCGCTGATCGGATTGGTCTCGCTGGAAATATCCGCCCAGGCCACCGGCAACGCCGCGTTGACGAACTCGGTTTCCGGGTGCGTGGTCGGCTGAGTCAGAATCAGATAGAGCTTGAGAGCGTTGTATGACTCGATGATGGATGCCACTTGCCGTTCATCGAGTCGTCCAAGCATTTCCTCAGACAGCGACAGGCCACCCGTGGTGGCCGACAACTCGGCCGCGTCGTTTGCGGTGGCCGGGTTACGCAGTGCGGCGATGGCCTCGCTGCGTGTCTGACTGGCCGTGGTTCTCGCGGCGCCGGTCAGGCGATTGGTAACGTCGCCGGTGCTGCGTGGAATGCTGCTCAGGCTGGTCGGACGGCCTGCAGCGACGTTGCTTGCGCCACGATCCAGCAGTTTCCGGCCTTGCGCGCGCGCCTTGCCGGTTTTGCTGTCCGAACCGGCAGCGGCGGCCCCGAAGCCATACTGCGGATCCATGGTTTTGGCGAACTCGTTGAATTCACGCATCTGCAATTGCAGTTTCAGCGTGATCGGCTCCAGCGCCTGGGTACGCAGCTGCTGCAAGTAGGCGGTCTGGGTGGCGAAGTAGATATCGTCGCCACGGTACAGGCCGCCACTGAGTTGCAGCGGTACGCCCTTGGTGCGGTATTTCTCGATGGTTGCCAACTGATTACGCAGCAGCTCAAGGCCCTGGCCCGAGGCGAGGCGTTGTGCCCGGTCCGGGGATTGCTCCAGTTCGCGCAACTGCTGGCTGATGTTGGCCAGCCACTCGCGGTTTTTCTGGAACGACAGGGCCTGCCAGCCGATGAAGGCCAGCCCGGCGAACAGCGCCGCAGCGATGACAATCGGGCCAATCGAGCGGTCGCGGCCATGCCGTGACTGGTACAGGGTCAGGTCACGGTCAGGGAAAATGACGCGGCGGAAGGTATCGGTGATGAAGTAACTGCGATCACTGATTTTCCGGTGTTCTTCTTCCTCTTCCTCCACTGCACCGTATGGCTTCGCCGGCCGCAGGACGAACGACTCTGACAGCTCGTCTTCATACACCGGTGTCAGTTGCTTGTCGGTTTGCAGGGCACTGGTGAAGTACAGGCCGCGCAGCAGCAACTGAGTACCGTTGACGTTACTGCGCGCGAAATGCTGCAGGAACTGCTCGAGTATCGCCGACAGCTCGGCAAAGTAGTTGGGGAAGTTCAGCAGAGCGCTGTTGGCGTCTGCACCCAGCGCGATGATCTGTGCATCGACGTGGCGACTGACGTGCGCCTGCAGGTTTGCCAGCTTGCGATCGAGCACTGTACGCAGGCTTTCGGTGTTGATCTCGTTCAGACCGAACGTCATGCCCAGCGGCTGCTGGCGCTCGTTCAGGTCCATGCCGTCGAAGGCCTGGTTGAAGCCGGGCAGTTGGTCGGTCTTGGTCAGCATCAGGTAGATCGGTGGATTGGCGTCCAGGCAATCGGTGTATTCCTCGATGCGCGTGACCAGGCGTGCGCCCATTTCGTTGCGTTCGGCAGAAGAAGCGGCCAACAGCTCCGGCAGGCTGACCACCAGCACCAGACCATTGACGGCGGCCTTGCTGCGCTGCTTTTTGAGCATGCGCAGGAACGCCGCAAATTCGCTGGCGGACTGATCATCGCGAAGGTAGCGGCCAGCGGTGTCGATCATCACGGCTTCAGGGCTGAAGTACCAGTCGCAGTGCTGGGTGCCGCTTTCCGTGTCATTGGCGCTGCTGGCAATGCTGGCGGACAGGCCGGAGCGGGTCAGCAACGAGGTCTTGCCCGCTGCGGACATGCCAATGACCAGATACCAGGGCAGGTCGTAGAGCGCCGAGGAGCCGCCACCGCCTGCCGAGCGATCGGTGCGCAGCATGGCGATGGCGTGCTTGAGGCGGTCGCGCAGCACTTGCTGATCACGGAACTCACCGGTGGATTTCAGCGAGCGGTCAACTTCGATCTGAACCAGGTTCTCGAGGTTGTGTTCGGTGCGAATCCGGCGGTATTGGCGCAGTACGATCAGCAGCAGGTAGAAGGCGCTGATGATTGCCATCGCTTCGAGCGTGTAGCCTTGCAGCCAGCTGATCCTCGGGGCGAAAAACCAGCAGACAGCCAGGCTGATCAGCCACAGTATCGGGACCAGGAACCAGAAACTTTTTAACAGGCGCAGTAATGTCTTCATGTCTTCCTGACTCGGTTACCTGATCGGGACTCAAGCATTGAACAGTTGGCTGATTTGTTCGGCCAACGCGGCCACGTCTTTGCCCAGCAACCAGTCAAGGGTCAGATAGACACCCAGGCATACCAGGGCGATAAGCACCAGATAAAGCCATACCGGAACTTCATGGCGAAGCATCTGCGACACCTGGTCGGGCAATGCCCAGTCAGGCGACAGCGCCTTTGGCGTCTTGCGATAGCGTGCGATGTCCTGGCCCAGCGTGTTGGCCAGGTAGCGCAACTGGTCTTTCTGACCCAGTCCGAATTTGCCTTCGAAACCCAGTGCCAGGCACAGGTGATACACCTCAAGCACATCCAGGTTCTTTTTCACGTCGGCGCGCAGCAGTTCGATTTTCTCGAAGAAGCCTTCGCCCGCCAGGTGAACCCCGAAATAACGGAACTGCAAGGGCTCCATTTCGAAGTGGCGACGCATGTCGTTGTCGCCCGAGCGCAGCACGCTCTCATCGAGAAATGCGCACAGTGCGTACTGCGCATCCTTGACCTGTTCGACGCTGTAGTTGGCGCTGCGCGCCTGACGCTCCAGGTTGGCGAAAAAGGTATCGACGCTGGATTCGAAGGCGGTGACCGAGATCGCCTGGCGGCCGCGACGGACAATCAGCGCCATGGTGATGAAGTCACGTACCAGGTCTTTGAGCGTAGGTTTTTCGGTTGCGGCCGTAGCGGCACCTTGCATCACGGCTTCAGTCATTTAAGCACCGCCAACAGTTCGAGCTTGAGGTTGGTAAACGCGCTGGGCGCGTAGAAGGAAATGGCCTGGGCTTCCATCATGCGTTCGTACACCCGGCCATGCGGCTCGATGGAGAAGTAATGGTTGTCCAGACGCACGGGAATGGCATTTGGCAGGCGCGTCGAGTGGTTCAGCGTGACGCCCGGCATGGCGCTGTTGACGACCACTTCGATGTCCTCCGGCGAACCGACCTTGAACGCACGCGGCACCAGTTCCAGCAGGCTGGAGCCGGGCATGTCGGCATGCACCGAGATGTAAAAGTCGGCTTCGGTAAGGCGCGGGTCCAGCAACTGGCCCTGCCAGTACGAAGGCCGGACCTGACTCAGGTTGATGACGATGCACTGGTTCGGAATCACGTTTTCAAGCAGCAGACGAACCAGTTCGTCGAGCTTGACCAGCGAGGCCGCCGGGTCCTGATGATCGTAGTCGGGAATGTCGGTGAGCTGAGTGTCCAGCGAGAAGGTCAGCAAACCACCCGCCAGTTCCGCCAGAAACAGATACAGACGCTCCGGGTGCAGGCGTGGATGCGCCAGCAGGTGAGCCAGTTGCGGGTAGGCGCGGTTGACGGTATTCAGCAGCCAGAACAAGGTGACGTCGCTGGAGCCGAACTCGGCGATCTGGTCAGCACGCTCGCGGCGGCGGCCTGAAAGCGCCTTGCTCTTGGCTTGCAGTACGCTGATCAAACGTCTGCCGAGACCGACCAGCGTCTCGTGGGTGCCCACGTGCAGCGTCGGGTGCACAAAATGCGCATCCAGGTTAAAGCCGCCGATGCTATTGCGTGCCAGTCGGGCAATCGGGCAGTAGCTGTAGCCATCCAGACTGTCGCCATCGACCAGCATCACCACGTTCAGACGCAGGCTGGTGATTTCGTTTTCCAGATCGCCTTCGTTGAGGTCCGGCAGGGTGTCGAACTGTTTGCGAAAGCGTCGCGCGCTCTTCTGTTCCTGGCCGTCCTCAACGTAGTTCAGGCCAAAGGGCTCAGGCAATTTGAGCGCTGCGTAGACCTTGATTTCTCCGCCTTTGGTCAGGTTTTTCAGGTCACGGGCGGCGGGCAGCGGGTCGTGCTGCGGCGCGTCGTAAAGGCTGCCGTCCGGGAACACCAGCTTCAGACGCTTCAGTTGCAGGGAGCCTGTCGCCAGCGCCTCGACGTCGACTTCCAGCGTTTGCACACCCCAGTGAAAGGGCGTGGAGCGCAGCGTCGACTCAGCAAGCTGATGTTGATGAAACTCATCCTGATATTGGAAATGTTGCGGCAAAAGGAACATGCCTTCCGACCACATCACGCGGCTTTGTTTACTCATTTGGCGCCTTCCAACAGAGAATTGAATTGTGAGTCGGCTGCCTTTTTGGCAGCACTGCCGGCCGAGTCCTGAACCTGCTGGACAGCTGCGTCCTGGGCGCGCTCGGTCATACTTTTACTGGCGGGTTGTTCGGGAATCGAATTGGATTTGTTGAACTGCTCTTCAGTCTTGAGTTTGTTCAGCACGTCCACACCACGCACCGCGAGGATGTAGTTGTTATCCACCAGCACACGCACGCCGTCGGACGAGAACCAGATGCCATCCTTGCGCAGCGTGTTGGCGTCGAACGCGACCTTCCAGCGGCTGTCGACGTCGGTGCGGAAGAACGCCGCGATGCCCACGTACGAGGCATTCGGGTTCAGCGGCCATTGATCGGTCTGGCCCATGCCAGGCAACAGAATCAGCTCCCGGCTTTCGACCAGTGTGTTGCCCAGAGCCTTTTGCGGATCATCCCAGAGGGTGTCGGCGTTGATCGACTCGAAGCGCTCCAGAGAGGACAGCTGATAAACGCGCACCACCACCGAGAGCGGTTTACCGTACTCGTCGGGGTTGAGCTGGTTACCGCCGTCAGTGGTCAGGATGACCTTTTCGTTGTCACCGAACATCATGTCGCCAGCCCAGGTGTCATCCATGCGCTTGGCGACACGGTCTGTCACGCCGCAGGCGGACAGAGCCATCATCATTGCCAGAACAGCCAGGCACCTTGCCAAGGCTGGCTTCGAGGAACAATTGCCTTGAAGTCTTTTATTCATCACGTCTTACCTATGGGGTGATCGATCAGCTCAGGGTGTAAGCGAAGTCGCCATCGCTGCCCAGGTCGATGGCCAGGCTCTGAATCGGCTTGTCCTGCGCCATCCGCTCCAGCACCCGCTGAGCGAGCTCCGGCATGAGGGTCTTGGACAGGATGTTGTCGATATTGCGTGCGCCGCTGTCGACTTCCGTGCAGCGCGACGCGATAGCCTTGATCAGCGCTTCGTCGTAACGCAGCACCGCCTGATGATTGCGCTCGAAACGCTTGCGGATGCGCTCCAGTTTCAGGCCGACGATGCGTTCCAGAATCGCGTCCTGCACCGGGTAATACGGCACGATGGTCAGGCGACCCAGGAAGGCCGGTTTGAACACCTGATTCAGCTCGTCGCGCAGGCCTTCCACGATGTCGTCGGGAGTCGGCTTCTGCTCGGTGTTCAGGCACCACTGCATGATGCGATCAGTGCCGGTGTTGGACGTGAGGATGATCACGGTATTGCGGAAGTTGATCTCGCGACCTTCGCCATCGTCCAGCACGCCTTTGTCGAAGACCTGGAAAAACAGCTCGAGCACATCCGGGTGGGCTTTCTCCACCTCGTCGAGCAGCACCACGCTGTAAGGCTTGCGGCGCACGGCTTCGGTGAGCACGCCACCTTCGCCATAACCGACGTAACCAGGCGGTGAGCCTTTCAGGCTGGAGACGGTGTGGGCTTCCTGATATTCGGACATGTTGATAGTGATGACGTTACGTTCGCCGCCATACAGCGTGTCAGCCAGGGCCAGTGCCGTTTCGGTCTTACCGACACCGCTCGGGCCCAACAGCAGGAACACACCGATCGGCTTGTTCGGGTCTTCCATGCGGGCACGGGAAATCTTGATGCGCTTGCCGATCTCTTCGAGTGCGTGGTCCTGACCCAGCACGCGTTCGCCCAGCAGCGCGGGCAGGCTTTGCACGGTGTCGATTTCGTCGCGCAGCATCTTGCCCAGCGGAATGCCGGTCCAGCCGGAAATCACCTCGCCAATCGTGCCGCCATCGACCAGTGCGTGGACCAGCGGTTGTTCGCCCTGCACGCTGGCCAGTTCTGCGCGTACCGCAGCAATCTGCCCGGCATCAGGCTCGCCGCTTTCCGGAACGCTGAGTGCTCCTAGCTTCTCGACCAGCTCCAGCTCGCGTTTCCACTGCTGTTCCAGCGACTCGCGGGTCTCCTGTTCGGCTTTCAGCTCTTCATGCAGGGCTGTCAGGCGGCGTGCGTGATCGCTGCCCTTGGCGGTTTCCTGCTCCAGTACGGTGATTTCTGCGTTCAGGTTGTCGATGTGACGCTTGCAGTCTTCCAGCGCTCCCGGCTGTGCTGATTGGCCCAGAGCAACGCGTGCGCAAGCGGTGTCGAGCACGCTGACTGCCTTGTCGGGCAGCTGGCGACCAGTGATGTAACGATTGGACAGGCGCACGGCCTGCACCAGCGCTTCGTCCATCACAGTGACCTTGTGGTGTTCCTGCATCTTCGCCAGCAACCCGCGAAGCATGTGGATGGCCTTGTCTTCGTCAGGCTCTTCGACTTTCACGACCTGGAAGCGTCGAGCCAGCGCGGCATCCTTCTCGAAATACTTTTTGTACTCGGCCCAGGTGGTGGCGGCGATGGTGCGCAGCTCGCCGCGCGCCAGGGCAGGCTTGAGCAGATTGGCAGCATCGTTCTGCCCGGCTTGCCCGCCCGAACCGATCAGCGTGTGGGCTTCATCGATAAACAGAATGATCGGGTGCAGGCTGCGTTTGGTTTCTTCGATGACCGACTTGAGACGGTTTTCGAACTCGCCCTTGACCCCGGCACCGGCCTGCAACAGGCCCAGATCCAGCGTGTGAATGGCGACGCCCTTGAGCACCGACGGCACGTCGCCCTGCACGATGCGCAGCGCCAGGCCTTCCACCACGGCTGTTTTACCGACGCCGGCTTCACCGGTCAGGATCGGGTTGTTCTGGCGGCGGCGGGTCAGGATGTCGACCATCTGCCGCACTTCGAATTCGCGTCCCAGCACCGGGTCGATCCGGCCATCGCGAGCGCTCTGGGTCAGGTTGACGGTGTACTGGTCCAGTGCTGGCGTCTTGCCGTTGCCTTTGGTGGTGGCGCCCGTGCTGGCGTCGGCGTTGGCCAGTGGCTTGCTCAGCCTGGTCTCGGGGCTGCCCTCGACCAGCGCGCTCATGTTCAGGCGCAGGTCGTCAGCGTTGATCTTCTCCAGCTCCGGCGCCGAGCCGATGACCACGCGACGCAGTGCATCGTCATCCAGCAATGCCTGCACAAGATGGCCGGTACGGATCTGAGACTGACCGAACTCGATCGATGCCAGCACCCAGGCCTGCTCGATCATGCGGGTGATGTGCGGCGAGAGCGCAGGCGTCCGCGTGTTGCCTTTCTTGAACGTCCCCAGCGCGGTGACCAACTGTGCCTGCAGGCGATCAGGCACCACATCGTAGTGGCGCAGAATCACCGGCAGATCGTTGTCGTTGTTATCGAGCAATTGCAGCAGCAAGTGCTCGACTTCAACGTCGTAATGGTTCTCCGACAGGCACAGCGCAGCAGCGCTTTCAGTGGCAGTGCGGCTCGTTTCGTTCAGCTTGGCGAACAGGGACTTCAGGTTCACAGGGAGACCCCATCAAAAGGAATATGGAAAACGGCGCAACGGGAAGGCTCCACGTCGACACCGGGGCGTTTGAGCCAGCCAAGCCAGCCCAGCGATACATTGCCTTGGCGGCCCAGGCGGGCCACGGGTACAGCTTCGCGCTTGAGCCTGGGTGCAATCTGGAAGTCCAGCTCGGCACCCACATAAAAACGCACCAGTTCAACCAGCTTGCGGTAGTCCACTGTGCCTGGCTGAAAACGCTGGTAGTCGGCCAGATCCAGAGGCCCCATTTCGATACGCACACACGACTGGTAATCCCAGACGCGATTGCCGGCCACGGCGCTTTGCCCCAGCACTGCATTCTTGCGGCCCAGCTGCGTGCACTGGCTGCTGTCGAGCTTCAGCCAGCGTCCGGCGAACTGCTGGATCTTGAACGGCAGCGAGAAGTAAAAACTCAGCATGACCTCAAGGTTCAGGGCGTTGCGCGGCTTCTGGGCGAACATGCCCGAGAAGTAGCTGAACAGTTCGCGACGCAGGGGAGACTCGCCCTTGTCGAACTTCTGCTTCAGGCCTTCGGGACCGAACCCCACCAGGTTGAGCAAATAACGGTCGAAGTTCGAGGTGCCGTTGCGCTCGTACTCGATGTAAAACTTGTACTTCTGCCACGCCTCGTAAAACAGCGTGGTCATGCGATGCGAAAAGATATCCAGAAACGCATGTGCGGCGTCGTCTCGATACTGGATATGCCGGTCGATCAGCAGCTCGGTGTACGGGCGCGGCAGCACGCCCGAAGGACCGACCAGGCCCATGAACGTGACCTGCACTTCGGACAGCGGCAAACCTGCCGCCGAGAGCTTGCCTTCGCGTTCGAACTGCAGGTCGCTGACTTCACTGGCCGGGAAGTTCAGCGACAGCTGCGAACGAAAGCGCAGAGGGTCTTCGTGCGGCCTGGTTTCCAGGTCCATACGCCCGTTCCTGCTGTAGTGCAGGCGAAGCAAACGCACCAACTGGAAAAATTCGAATCGGTGCGGCTCAGCCCTTGCCTGGTCGATCAGACCAGGGGTTGATCGCCTGTTCGCGGGGGCCATTGGACCACTCTCTTTTCGCGCTGCAAGGTGCGAAGGGTTAATTGGGTAAAGCTGTTCATCGAGCAGTACTGACCAAAGAAGTGGTCAAGCACCATGCCGAACAGGAACACGCCGCTGCCGGTGTACTGGCTTTCATCGAACTTCAGCGTAATGCCGACGCCGCGCACGAAGTTCGGGCGCGGATGGCCGATGCGCGCCACGACCGGCTCGCTGCTCACCGAAACGATCCCGTTGATCTGTTTGCGAATCGCCGACACGTTGCGGTAGTTGTATAGCGACAGCAGTTCCAGCAGCACCTCGCGTCCCTTGGAAACCAGCGACATGTGGTTGAGTGACAGGTGCGAAATAAGCCGCCAGATCACTCCGTTGCCCAGCGGCACACGCACCGTCGCCGTCGGCTTGCGCAGGCAGCGGATGTCCTTGATCACTGAATTCGAAGGAATATTGAAATCGCCGCGCTCGCCGCCGAAAGGCAGCATCAATGGCAGGTCGCGATTGCTGCATGTCAGACGGATACTTAGCGTGTCGTTGTTGGAATCGATCAGCTCCAGATCCCGATCCACGACCCGGATGAACATGTTCGAGCCATCGCTTTGCCGACTCTGCGTAGGCCGGCGCCGGGCGATCCAGAAACTCTGCCCCGGGCCTTGATCGCCGCGTGGTTCGAAGAACGGATGGCAGGTGCCGACCTGGTCATTGCCATTGATCTTCTTCACCCGGCGCACGCGATCGATCGAGACCACTTCGGCGGAGCTTTGCAGGCGCACATCCGGCGTGACAGCGTATTCATGCTGGACGTGGGTCAGCTTGATCGGCTCGGCCTGCTGGCGGAACAGGTTGATGATCGGCGTGCAGTTGAGCTTGAAATTGTTGCGGCTGATGTTCTGCGTCAGGCGTGCCAGACGATCCGTCAGGTCGTAGTCGGAAAAGTAGAAATTGATCTCCACTTTGCCGATCTCTTTACCCGCCAGAATGCGCGCAAAGCCCGACAGGTCGAAGAACATGAACTTGTCCGGGAAGGTGAAGTACTCGTGCAGCAACCGATAACCCAGAAACGAACGCTCCGAGTAATCCACCAGCCCTTCATCCAGACCGTAACCGACAGACTTCAAGGCACCGGCTGGCAGCACCACTTCGCGAATGCGGCCTTCGTCTTCGAAGGACAGCGTGGCCTTGGCCAGGTTATTGAACAGCAGCTCATACAGCTGATGCATGAGCGTGCTTTCGCCATCGAGGAAGAAGCGCAGGCTGTCCATTTCCATCTTGCCGAACAACACGTCGGAGGTGGCCGTCAGACCAATGCGCAGACGCGCAATCAGGTCTGCGCTGTGGCCGTTGAACGCCGAACGCTCCATTTCGATGAATGACGCGCTCTGCACGGCAATCGGCCATAACTCGACCGGGTAGCACGTCCGGAACTTGCATACGATGCCATCCACCGGATTGGCGTGCAGCTCGGTGTGTCGAGCCACGCGATAGGACTCGGTGACCTTTTCCTGCTTGCCCATGTTGAACTCGACGATGGACATCGACGGGGTAGGGCGCAGGTAATGCGGGTATAGCACCTCGAGGAACGACTCGACGATTTCCGGAAACTCGTCATCGAGTTTCTTGTGCACGCGCGCCGACAGGAACGAGAACGCCTCGATCAGGCGCTCGGTATGCGGGTCCTCGCAGTTGTCGCCCTCAATCAGCAGTCGCGAAGCGATCTTCGGATATTGAGCGGCAAATTCCTGGCCCAGAAAGCGCAGGTGCGAGAGTTCCTTCTCGTAATAGGGCAGCAGATCGTCGAGCATCAGTTGAGGTTCTGCACTTTGTATTCCTGAGTGTTGACCTGCAGCACGGCGTCAAAGGAAACCTGACGCGAAATGTCCTGCAGACGCAGTACTGCGTCCACACGAAAAGTCAGCATGCGTTGGCCGGTCTGTTGTGCAAGCAACTGGACTTTCACGCTGCGAAAGCGTCGGTCGCCCACCGAGATGGCCTTTTCCAGCTGGCGCTGGATCAAAAGACGATCCTGTGGGTCGAGCACGCTTCTACTGGTGAAGTCGGGCATACCGTAGTCGAGGATGGTGCCGCTCAGATTGGCGAAACCTTCCAGCTCGCCAGCGACCAGAGACTGGCGAGTGTTCACCAGAATCTCCAGGTCACGAACGATGCTGGCCTTGTAATCGGCCAGCGAGCTCAACCGCTGCGATGACGATTCCACGGACTGATGTGGACGATCGTCGAGCAATCGATCCAGCAATGAAGGCAACAGCTTGTGTTGACTACTCATGTTGCCTCCCTGGCTAAGTGATTGACGTTAGCCGCGTGTCGATTGCGGCAATTCGGCGACCAGACGCAGCGATGCCGTCAGTTCATCCAGTTGGTAATGCGGACGCAGGTAAGTCACGGCCTTGTAGACGCCAGGCTTGCCAGGGACTTCAAACACTTCGGCACGCGCTTCGCGCAGCGGGAACTTGGCCTTGGCTTCCTGGCTGGCGGTGTCATCCAGCAACACGTAGCTGGACAGCCACTTGTTGAGGAACAGCTCGACATCCTTGCGCGATGCAAAACTGCCGATTTTGTCGCGCATGATCGCTTTCATGTAGTGAGCGATACGCGAGGTCGCGAAGATGTATTGCAGCTGCGCCGACAGGCGTGCGTTGGCGTTGGCAATGTCGGTGTTGTACTGCTTCTGCTTCTGGGTCGACTGGGTGCCGAAGAACGCGGCGTAGTCAGTGCCTTTGCAGTGCACCAGAGGAATGAAGCCGAGGTCCGAGAGCTCTTTTTCGCGACGGTCGGTGATGGCGATTTCAGTCGGGCATTTGAGCGCGATTTCACCGTCATCGGTCTTGAAGGTGTGGGTTGGCAGGCCTTCGACCAGACCACCGCCTTCCACACCACGGATCGCCACGCACCAGCCGTAGCGGGAGAACGCATCGGTCACGCGAGTGCCCAGCGCGTAGGCAGCGTTCATCCACAGGTATTTGTTGTGGTCGCGGCCATCGACGCTTTCGACGAAGTTGAATTCTTCGACGGGCGTGGTATCCGGGCCGTACGGCAGGCGACCCAGCACGTGCGGCAGGGTCAGGCCGACATAGCGGGAGTCTTCAGAGGCGCGGAACGACTTCCACTTGGCGTATTCGACTGTGTCGAAGATCTTCGCCAGATCGCGAGGGCCGGCCATGTCGGTGAACGAGTCCCAGCCGAACAACTCGGCCGAGGCTGCCGAGATGAACGGCGCGTGGGCAGCGGCTGCCACGTGGGAGATCTCTTCCAGCAGGTACATGTCTTCCGGGCTGCGGTTGAACTCGTAGTCACCCAGCAACATGCCGAACGGCGCGCCACCGAAGGTGCCGTACTCTTCTTCGTAGATCTTCTTGAACAGTGCGCTCTGGTCGAATTCGGACGACGCCTTGAGGTCACGCACGAGGTCTTTTTTCGACGCGTTGAGCAGGTGAATCTTCAGCGTGGTGCTGGTCTCGGTCTGGTCAACCTGATATTTCAGGCCGCGCCAGGACGCTTCCAGTTGCTGGAATTCACGGGCGTGCATGATTTCATTCATTTGCTCGGAGAGCATCGAATCGATCTCGGCGATGCGCGCGTCGAGCACGGCAATCAGGTCCTTGCTCGGCGTCATTTCGCCTTCAAGTACCTGAGCCACCAGTTCGCCGATCAGATCGCGGGTACGGGTGCGCTCGGTTTCGGAGCGCGCAACGCGGCTTTCGGAAATGATGCTGTCGAGCAGGGAGGATTGCGGGGCGAAGTTTTCCACTTCAACCAGGGTGCTGTCCTGCTGAGTCACGGGTTGCTTATCGGTCATCGTCAGGCTCCTCCTTACTCTTTGCTGTCGGTAGCGGGAACGGCGGCTTCACGGCCGAATTCCTTGCCCAGGGTTTTCAGCTTTTCAGTGTTCTGCAACACATCCATCAGCAGTTCTTCAAGCTTGTCGTTGCCACCCATCTTGTTACGCAGGTCAGCCAGCTTGTTGCGCACTTCCAGCAGCTTGCGCAGCGGCTCGACCTGACGCACGACGTTCTGCGGCTCGAAGTCTTCCAGCGCATTGAAGTTCAGCTCGACACCGAGTTGGGTACCGTCTTTTGCCAGGGTGTTGTCGACGCGATACGCCAGGCGCGGCTTGATGCCTTTCAGGACGCCGTTGAAATTGTCGCGGTCGATGAAGATGAACTTGCGATCCTTGAGCTTGGGCAGCGGCTCCAGCGGATTGCCGGAGAAATCGCCCAGAACGCCTACAACGAATGGCAGCTCTTTCTTTTCCTGAGCATCGCCGATGTCCACGTCGTAAGTGATATGGACCCGAGGCGCGCGAACGCGGTCAAGTTTGTGCTGGGTACTTTCCTTCTTCGCCATCGTCATCTCCTGTGCGAGCAACTCGCTGCAAGTCGTTTGCGTACCGGGCCTGCGGCAGGCCGGGCGCGATTAGAGTCCTTCAATCGTCAGCAGCAGACGCTGACGGATTTCATCGTTCATTTCCAGAATGTTTTCGTGTCCGACCAATTCTTCGAAGCTGGTATTGCCTGCGATCTGCGTACTGTTGCGAATGACCGACTCATCCGGCAGCTCGGAGCGTACCGGCGAGCTGATCACGCAGAACGGCAGGTCGCCAAAGTCTTTCAACCGCTCGAAACTGACCGGGAAGCGCAGCCCTTCGAACAGGCGGCTCATGCCCGGCGACTTGCTCAGGCAGTAGAACAGCACCAGATAATGCACTACATAACGATACAGCTCGGCGCTGCTGCGATTCGGGTCTTTGATGACCTTGCGAAACTGCGCCAGATCGAACGAGTTGAAGCCCACCACCCAACGCACCGGACTGGTGATGCGAATGGTCTGCCCGCTTTGTGACAACACCATGTCGTATTCGAGCGGGAACAGCTCGGGTGTGGTGCTGATCAGGTTCAGCGGCACTTCCAGTTCATTGACCAGCTTGAACGGCTCTGCCGAAGCAATGCGGTCATAGAGCTCCTTGAGCTCCTTGAAATGGTGCTGCGTCTCGCGGCCGCTGCTGCGCTGCGCGCCCTGCAGGTATTCACCGAAGAATGTCTGCGGGCGTATCAGCAGCGCGAGGGTCGACAGATAGTCGGACGCCTGCACCTTGAGCGCGTCGGAGATAGCGCGCGTCTGCTTGCGCAGCTTGATCAATGCTTCTATATCGAACGTCTGAGTCATCGGTACATCGTCCTTGAACCCTTCACGACCGTTTCCCGGATCAGACCGGGGACGGGGAAAAGTTGCGAATTTCTCGACTGCACACCTGCTCATGAAGTGGTCCTGCCATGGGTGTCACTGAGAGACACACCGCCACAATAATGAGGGAGGATTTCGTGCTGGCATATAGATGTCGTCTAGCCAGCAGTGTGGTCTATGGCACTATTTTTAGTAGGAAAGTTCCTACGGACGGTAGATATTTTCTCGGTTTCGTTACAGTAAGCAATGATGACTATGAGCCATCAGTGTTTTGGATTACACCCTTAATGTAGCTGTAAGTATTGATTTCAAAGGGCTTTAGGGGTGTATTTGGATCCGATTATAGGGGTAAATTAAGCTTAGAAAGGTGAACTTATTTGCAGATTTTCCAAGCTGTGAAGAGGGTAAACGTACGGACTCGCCTTATAAATGGTTTTTTCTGTATGGGGAATGATGGCACTGCAAGTACTCAGGCGGACGGATTCAGGTGGGTCGGCGCAGGTCAGGCGGGCAGCCTTGTTATATCAGTCGGCAAATCAGGGTATAACGCCGCCAGCGCCCTCGCGCTTGTACTCGAGCAGCGGCAGGGCGCATGTACGCAGACGCCAGAGGCGTTTTTCCTGACGGACCTTGTGCGCGCTAAGGACAGCCGGCGGCGCACCTCTATGAGCCGTGCCTCATGAAAATCTACAAGCTCATTGCTGTACTCATCCTGCTCCCTCTGGGCCTGAACCTTGTCGGTGTCTGGCAGTTGCAGCGCAGTGTCGAGAACACTGAGCGCCTGACCGAGATCCAGGCCGACCTTGCGCATGCCCGTCCCTATTTCGAAAAGCTCACCCGGTCGCCCGACGCTCTTACGCGAACGATGGATATAGACGGAGAAAACATCACCATCAAGGAGGCTCTGTCCCGTCTCGATGAGGCAGAACAGGGCCTCGACTTCGTAGTGGTGCTGGGTCATGTCACCACTTGGCTGGCACGCGCCGTCATTGCGCTGTGCCTGCTGGCTGCTCTGGTCGGGGGCATCGGGCTGGCAGGGCTCAACTGGGCCGGCGTGCGCGCACGTCAATCCCGCGAGCGATTGCTGCACACCTTCAGCAAGGTCAGCCGGCTTCTGCCCTTCGTTCTGGTGGGGCACATCGTCGCGATGGGGGCGGCGGTGTCTGCAATCCTCTGTTTCGAAGCCCTGGGCCTGTGGCATGTGGGGCGCATGTCCGCGGGCGAACTCAAGTTGATCATTGTCGTGTTGATGCTGGTGGCTGCATGCCTGTATTCGATCTGGCGGATGGGCAAGCAGCTGGGCGTCATGTTGCATATGTTCGAGCCCACCCCGATGCAGATTCTGGGGCAACAGGTCACGCCTGAAGAGGCCCCGGTGCTCTGGGCCTATGTTCGCGACCTGGCCGAACGGCTCGGCGCGCTGTCCCCTGATCACATCGTGCTGGGCATGACCGACGGCTTTTACGTCACCTCGAGCGACGTCTCCCTTCTGCCGTCCGACGCTGCGCTCCAGGGGCGTACTCTGCACGTGCCTATCCTGTACCTCGGGCTGATCGATGCCGCGGAAACCAGTGCGGTCATCGGTCACGAGCTTTCGCATTTTGCCGGCGAGGACACCGAGTACAGCCTGCGCTTTCTGCCGATCTACGATGGCATCGGTCGCAGCCTTGGTGTCATCGCCGAAAACATGATGGTCAGCGGGTGGCTGCAGCGCACCCTTTTGCGTCCGGCGTTCATGCTGGGTGTGTATTTCATGGAAAGCTTCGATCACGCGGTCAATCACTGGAGTCGCGTGCGCGAGCTGGCTGCCGATGCCGCAGGGGCGCGTCTGGCGGGTAACACGTCGGCTGCCTCGGCGCTGGTGCGTATCTCGGCCATTGATCCGCTTTTGCAGGAGCGAATCTACACTCACATCACCCGGGCCACCAATCCAAGGCGCGGGGAGGTGTTCACCAAGGATCTGCCGAACAGCGTGCTGCACGAGCTGGCCAGCAAGACATTCACTCTGCCTGACGAAGAAATGGCCGTCCAGCTGCCGCATCCCTCGGATACGCACCCTTCAAACGGCGAACGTATTGCCGCGCTGCAGGTTTCTGCCGACGAGGCGGTCCGCAGCGGCACCCGGCCTGTCGTGGCAGCCCAGGCCCGCGCCGCGATGGACCATTACTTCATCAACCCCCAGGCACTGCGCACTCGTCTTACCGAGGATTTCATCAAGCATCATGTGGCCAATGATGCTGAGGTGGTGACCGAGCTACGTGCCCGCGCGCGCACGGTAACCGGTGATGTCGTTCTGCATGAGGGCGCTCGCCTGCGGGGGCTGTTGCTAACGATAGTCCTCGCCCCTCTGCTGGTGCTGGGTATTTATCTGATAGCCGAAGCGCTGTCACTGCCTCAGGGGCTTACCGAAAAGCGCAACAATATGCTGATTGCGGGCGGCATCCTGACGGCGTTCATGCTGATGCTGCTGCCCTTTACACTGCGCATGTGTCTGCGTGCTGACAAGACCGCTCTGGTGCTCACTCCTGATCATTTTGTGTTCGCAAACCTGAAGTCTCCCGTCCCGATCCAGCACATCGCTGATTTTGAGCTGAATGTGGCCTACGGGACGTTTCTGACCTTGCATCTGCAAGACGATGCGCCCTTGCCCGAGCGCGCCTCACGTTCGTTCTCTGCGCCGAATGCAAAAGTGTTCAGGAAAAAACGCCGGGTACTCCTGGCGCTGGTCCGGTTCTGCCGGGACGGCAAAAAGCTCAAGCCAGACGAGCTTGGTCAGTTGATCGCGGATTACGTCAACGCGGGTACCGCGCGCAACTTGCTGCAGCAGCGCTTCGAGCAGGGCAAGCGGTAAGCGGTTGGCTGTGAGCGGCGCGCGACTTTTCTGCAGACAACAAAAAACCCGCCGAAGCGGGTTTTTCCAAGACCATCCCGACTTCCTGTCGGCCGCCTCCGAGGCGATGGTCGATCATCCTTGATCCGGGTGAACTCCTGTTCACCCCTTGATTGATCCAATATTACGGAGCACGAGCCGGGCCGCAAATAGCCAAGTTCCTCCACGGTGTGTAAGCCTTTCGCTATACCTCCCGGCAGTCTTCTCGAATGGCCTCGCGAGGAGCGGGTAATCTGGCGTCAGGAAAAATTCTGACGCTATACGACTGCTGGCGGCAAAAATCGCAGGCAATAAAAAACCCGCCGAAGCGGGTTTGTACCAAGACCATTCCAACTCCCTGTCGGCTGCCTTCCCGGCGATGGTCGATCGTCCCTGATCCTGGCGAACTCCTTGTTCGCCAGTTGTTGGATCCAATCTTACGGCTCCGAGGGCCGGTGCAAAATAGCCATTCGCTTCATTGCGTGTAAGCCTTTGGCTATCCATGTGTCCGTTTTTGCGTATTCCCAGATGCTCGGCCAGGCGCCCGGAGCGTAGAGAACATCGTTGAAACTACTGTGCCAGAAGGGCGCAGGCTTGTTTCAGGGTGAGAAATTCGAAGACACTTCACAGTAACGCTGTTGGGCGTTTTTGCTGCCCTCGTCGCGGTTTCTGGCCGCGCGTTTGGTCCACTCGCGGCACTCCTCTCTGAAATTGACCTCTGCTGCCTTGCGACACTCGCGCCGTTCGAATGAGCGAATGGCAAAGTTTTCGCAGACACTGTCTCCGTCGATCGTGTTGCCGTAAACCCGCCACTGTGCGCGGTAGCGATTTCTGCCGTCCGCTTCGCGGATAGAGGCCGTCGCTACGCTGTACGGCTTGGACGAGCGCGTGGAAGTGCTTGAAGCATTGGCCTTGAAATCGGCCATGTAGTCGGCAGACACCATGCCTTTTGCCGGTTCACCCTGAGCGGGGCGAGGTGTCTGGCCGAATCGGCAGGTCGCCACTGCCTCATCGATGACGTTGCCGTTTTTCATGCAGTCATCCAGAGGCTTTACAGGGGCGGGTGGCGCTACAGTGGCGGCGATCGGCACAAGCTCCGCAGTTTTTCGAATGTGCGCGGGCGCAGTATCCGCGGCGACGACGGGTTGCGCCTCGACCTCGACTGCCTCGGTTTCAGGTATGGACTGCACAACAGGCGTTACTGCCAGCGCTTTGGGACCTCGCGCATGTGAGGCGACCAGCCCGGCCATGCAGGCTGCAGCAATAAGACACGCCAGCCACAAGCCGTAAGGACGTGAGCGGCGAGGCGCATCGACGCGCTTGCGGCGTGGATGCGAGCCCAGCACCACATCGACCTGACCGGGCACGAGGCGCTGAATGCGGATGACCCCGTCGTCCTCGGGTTGCTGTAGGGAATCCATTCCTGCTCCTGAGCAAGCGATGTTAGGCTGTGATATTACAATGATATCGGTCGCGGGGTAGAGTTTCTGCAACGCTTTGCTGCTATGTGCATCCGGCCTGGCGCGTTAAGGTTGAGCCCGTTTTTTTGACTGATGGATGGACCGCGAATGCACCAGCGTCTCGAACAGGTATTCGGCTACACACAGTTTCGGCCGGGGCAGGAGGCTGCGATCAGTGCAGTACTGGCCGGACGTTCGGCCGCGGCGATCTTTCCGACCGGTTCTGGCAAGTCGCTATGCTACCAATTGCCCGCCCTGATGTTGCCGCATTTGACGCTGGTGGTGTCGCCGTTGCTGGCGCTGATTCAGGATCAGCTTGCCTTCCTGCACCGCCACGGTATTTCGGCGGCGAGTATCGATTCGGCGCAGAGCCGCGACGAGATCGCCGACGTGATGGCGCGCGCACGCTCCGGCGAGCTGAAGATTCTGATGATCTCGGTCGAGCGCCTCAAGAACGAGCGTTTCCGCAATTTCATCGCGCAAGTGCCGATTTCCTTGCTGGTGGTCGACGAAGCGCACTGCATCTCGGAGTGGGGGCATAACTTCCGCCCCGACTACCTGAAGCTGCCGGACTACCAGCGCGAGTTCAACATTCCCCAGACATTGCTGCTGACCGCCACGGCGACCCCGCAAGTCATCATCGACATGCAGGACAAATTCGCCATCGCCCCCGAGGATGTCATCACCACCGGTTTCTACCGCGCCAACCTGCACCTCTGGGTCAAGCCGGTCAGTGGACGTGACAAGCGGCGCCTGCTGGTGGAGTGGCTCAACGAGCGTCGCGGGCAACCGACCATTGTTTACGTGACCCTGCAAAAGACCGCCGAACACATCGCCGCGCACCTGGAACAGAACGGCCTGCCCGCCAGCGCCTACCATGCCGGGCTGCCCAATGATCAGCGCGAATCGATCCAGAAGCAGTTCATGGGTGGTCGTCTGAACTGCATCGTGGCAACCATCGCGTTCGGGATGGGCATCGACAAAAGCGATATCCGCAACGTGGTGCATTTCGACTTGCCCAAATCCATCGAGAACTACAGTCAGGAAATCGGTCGGGCAGGGCGTGATGGTGCTGCTTCGGATTGTCTGGTGCTGGCCAATCGCGACAGTCTCAACGTGCTGGAGAACTTCGTGTATGGCGACACGCCTGAGCGCGAGGGGATTGCCCGTGTGCTGGAGGACCTGCTCGGGGCGCGTCACGACGGGCAGTGGGAGTTTCTGCTGGGGCCGCTCGCCGACCTCAGCAACATTCGTCAATTACCGTTGAAGACCCTGCTGGTGCAACTGGAGCTGCGCGGGATCATTGCGCCGCGTTACGCGTATTTTGCCGAGTACCGCTTCAAGTTTCTGCTTCAGCCGCAAGACCTGATGGCGCGTTTCGAGGGGGAGCGACGCGAGTTCGTCCAGGCCGTGATCGATACCTCAAACCGGGCACGGACCTGGGCCACCGTCGATTTCGAGGCGATGTACCAGCGATACGGCGCCGAGCGCGGGCGGGTGGTCAAGGCACTGGATTACTTTCAGGAAAAAGGCTGGATCGAGCTTGAAAGCAAACAGATGACCGAGGTTTACAGCCTGTTGCGCAGCGACTTTGATGCACAGGCCTTGAGCATCGAATTGCACGATTATTTCGCTCACCACGAAGCCAGCGAAGTTGCGCGTATTCACACCATGCTGGAAGTGTTCGCCAGTGACCGGTGCCTGACCCATCGGCTGGCGCTGTACTTTGGTGATCACAAGGCGCCTGAGCACTGCGGTCATTGCTCGGTCTGCCTTGGCGAAGTCGCCCGCTTGCCCGAACCACCCGCGCTGGAGCCCCTGGCAGGTCGGGACTATCAGCAGCTGTGCGGCGACTTTATCCACAAGCACCAGGACTACACCGGCCAACCACCCAGCGCCGACTGCCTGACGCGTTTTCTGTGCGGTATCAGCGTGCCGCTGTTTACCAAGCTCAAAGCCCGCGCCACCACCGGGTTTGCGGTGCTGGAGGATTACCCGTACGCACAGGTAAGGACGTGGGTGCAGACAATGGCTGGCAACTGACTACGCGTACAAAGTGATCTGACCAGGAGGGCGATGCTCTGCATCCAGTCCTGAGCCTGCGTTGCGACAGACAAAATGAAAACCGGCCGCTCAAGAGCGGCCGGTTTTTATGCTTCAGCGACTGACGGTGGTATCAGTCACGATGACGGCGATTGCCGTGGTGCTTAGGGCGGTGGCCATGATCACGGCCACCACGATAACGACGATCGTCGCTGCGGCTTTCGTTGCCCATGTAGTTACCCAGTGCGGCACCGCCGCCGCCACCTACCGCCGAGCCGACCAGGCTGCCGGTGCTGCCGCCGACGCTGCGACCCAGCACGTTACCGCCCGCTGCGCCCAGACCGCCACCAATGGCTGCTTCTGTGCGGTTGCGACGATCTGCGCCTACAGCGCCACCGGCTGCGCCGCCGACACCCGCGCCAATTGCTGAACCAGTGCTGCCGCCGACCTGCTGACCGACGACCGAACCGAGTACCCCACCCAATGCTCCGCCTACGCCTGACTCAAGGTTGCCAGCAGATGCCGCACCGCTAAGCAGGGTAAGAGACAACAACAGTATCGAGGAATACTTCATGTATGGAATCTCATAGGGATGACGGCGCGATCTTGGTGTCAAGTGAAGAATGTAGCAATGCAATTCCGACGAGTAACACGATTGCCACGCAAACTGCTAAGTTCTTGTTTTGGCTAAGGAACTTAAGTCGGAAAAGAGAGTCTGAGGTTACTTGCAAAAGGCCCGTTTCCAGTGAAACGGGCCTTTTTTGTGGACGTCTTTCAGCGACGTCAGAGGATGCGTGCCGACTCTGCCGAGCGCTCGAGGCGGATCGCGACGAACTTCGATGTCGGTGTGCTGCTACCATCGCCCACGCTTTCCAGCGGCACCAGCGGGTTGACCTCTGGGTAGTAGGCGGCAGCCTGGCCAGCTGGAATATCGAAAGGCAGCAACGTGAAGCCTTTGACGCGACGCTCGCGGTTATCACTCCAGATCGAAATCACGTCTGCCTTCTGCCCCGGCTGGAAGCCCAGGCGGATGATGTCGGCTTCGTTGACGAACAGCACGTCACGCTGACCCTTGACGCCGCGATAACGGTCATCCAGGCCATAGATGGTGGTGTTGTACTGATCGTGCGAGCGCATCGACTGCATGATCAGGTCCGGGATCTGCCCGGTTGAGGTCACGTGCTCATGGATCAGGCTCAACGGCAGCGCGTTGGACTTGAAGTTGGCGCGGGTCGACGCCGTGTTCCAGCGACGTGCGCCAGCAGCGTTGCCCAGGTAGAAGCCGCCCGGGTGCTTGACGCGCTCGTTGAAATCCTTGAAGCCGGGGATGGTGTCGGCGATCAGGTCACGAATACGGTTGTAATCTTCCACCAGCCACAACCAGTCCACAGGCGTCTTGCCCAGCGTTGCGTTGGCGATACCGGCGATGATCGCAGGCTCGGAACGCATTTGCTTCGAGGACGGCTTCAACTGGCCGTTGGAAGCGTGAACCATGCTGAACGAATCTTCCACGGTGACAGCTTGTGGGCCGTTGGCCTGGATGTCGATGTCGGTACGGCCGAAGCACGGCAGGATCAACGCGTCCTTGCCGTGGAACAGGTGGCTGCGGTTCAGCTTGGTGCTGATCTGTACGGTCAGGTCGCAATTGCTGAGGGCTTCGGCAGTGCGATGGCTGTCCGGGGTGGCCTGAGCGAAGTTGCCGCCCAGCGCGATGAACACCTTGGCGCGACCTTCGGCCATGGCGTGAATGGCTTCGACGACGTTGTGGCCATTGTCGCGGGGTACTTTGAACTGGAAACGTTTTTCCAGAGCATCGAGCAGGAACACCGGTGGGCGCTCGTTGATGCCCATGGTGCGGTCACCCTGCACGTTACTGTGACCGCGTACCGGGCACAGACCGGCACCCGGGCGACCGATGTTGCCGCGCAGCAGCATCAGGTTGGCGATTTCCTGGATGGTCGGCACCGAGTGGCGGTGCTGGGTGATACCCATCGCCCAGCACATGATCACGTTCTTGCCCTTGGCGTACATGCGTGCCGACTGTTCGATGTCGCTCAGCGGCAGGCCGGACTGCTCGACGATTGCGTCCCAGGACGTGTCATCGATAGCGGCCAGGTATTCGAGTACGCCTTCAGTGTGTTCGTTGAGGAACGCGTGATCGAACACAGAAGGTGCGTTGTTGGCCTGCGCCTCGCGCTCCCATTGCAGCAGGAACTTGGCCATGCCGCGCAACAGCGCCATGTCGCCACCCAGGGCAGGGCGGAAGTAGGCGGTGTTGGTCGGGCGGTCGCCGTTGGTGAGCATCTCGACCGGGTGTTGCGGGTGCTGGAAACGCTCCAGGCCACGCTCTTTGAGCGGGTTGACGCACACCACCTGGGCGCCGCGCTGGACCGCTTCACGCAAGGGCTCAAGCATGCGCGGGTGGTTGGTGCCGGGGTTCTGACCGAGGACGAAGATGGCATCGGCGTGTTCGAAATCCTCGAAGGTCACGGTGCCCTTGCCGACGCCGACGCTTTGCGACAGCGCTACGCCACTGGCCTCGTGGCACATGTTCGAGCAGTCCGGGAAGTTATTGGTGCCGTAGGCGCGCACGAACAGCTGATACAGGTATGCCGCTTCGTTGCTGGCGCGACCCGAGGTGTAGAACTCGGCCATGTTCGGGCTGGGCAGGTTCTTCAGGTGCTTGGCGATCAGCGCAAACGCGTTGTCCCAGCTGATCGGCTTGTAACGGTCGGTTTCCGCGTCGTAGCTCATCGGCTCGGTCAGACGGCCCTGATACTCGAGCCAGTAATCGCTCTGCTCCATCAACGAGCTGACGCTGTAGCGGGCAAAGAAGGCCGGGTCCACACGACGCTTGGTCGCTTCCCAGTTCACCGCCTTGGCGCCGTTCTCGCAGAACTTGACCATGCCGCTTTCCGGCGAGTCGCCCCACGCGCAGCCCGGGCAGTCGAAACCGCCGTTCTGGTTGGTCTTGAGCATCATGCGCAGGTTCTTCAGCGCGTTGTCACTGCCCAGCCAGTGTTGCGTCACGCTGATCAGTGCGCCCCACCCGCCTGCCGCACCTTTGTACGGCTTGTAGCGGGGGGTTGGTGTCTTGTCGGCTTGATGATGAGTGCTCACGCTTGAATCTCCATCGCAGGGCTATAGACCCGCGGCGCACTGTGCTGCGGCAGGTGAATTAAATTGAGGTTGTGACGGCGGGCCCATTGCAGGGCCAGGCCGGTGGGCGACGACAGGCTGACCAGCGTCTGGATGCCGGCGCGCAATACTTTCTGAATCAGTTCCAGGCTGCAGCGGCTGGTCACGATGGCCACGCCGCCTTCCAGGGGGATGTCCTGGCGGATCAACGCGCCGATCAGCTTGTCCAGCGCGTTGTGGCGGCCGATGTCTTCACGGCCCAGCAGCAACTGGCCGTTACCGTCCATGAAGACCGCCGCATGCACCGCGCCGCAATGGCGGCCAAGCGGCTGGAACTCGCCGATACGCTGACGCAGGCCCTCCAGCCATTCGATCGGGGGCAGGGGCGCGCCGGGCAGCGCCTTCAGGTCAGGCAATGCCTGCTCGACGGCTTCAACGCCACACAGTCCGCAACCGCTGGTGCCAGCCAGTTGCCGACGCTGCTGCTTGAGTTCCCAGAACGCGCGGCTGGCGATTTCGACCTCGGCCTGCATGGCCGAGCCGCAACCGCTGAGTTTGAAATCGTAGATTTCGTCGTGCGAGGCAATGATGCCGCTGCCCAGGCTGAAACCGACGATAAAGTCTTCCAGATCGGTCGGGCTGACCAGCATGACCGCCTGACTGATGCCGTTGTAGGCAATCGCCAGTGCCACTTCTTCGGCAAGTTCGTTGCGTGCAGAGGCCGTGCCCTCGAGATTCGAGTAGCTGTAAGACTGGCTTGCTTCGGGGGCTGGCGTAGTAAAAGACGCCGAGCTGACCTTGCGCGTAACGGGCATGGGCTGAAATACCGGCAGAATGACATCTGCAAGACTAGGCCCGTTATTGGAAATCGTCTAATCGCTAGTGCTGATGCCCCGATAGATGACGTCGATCAACGCCCTATCGAGGTATTTCTGCTACCAGCGCGAAACAGGCCTCGGCCAGTGCCGAGCGCGGCGCGCTGCGGCGCATGATCAACCCCAGCCGGGCCAAAGTGCGGGAATCGGCAATCGGGTGCAGGCGCAAATGTTCGGTGAGCGTTTCCAGGCCGCCATCCAGCGGCATGATCGCGCAGCAAAAACCGCCATGTACGGCTTGCAGCAACTGATGAACGGCATCGGTTTGTATCAGCGGATTGGGTTGCAGGCCGCGACTGTGAAAGTTGTGATCGATCGACTGCCGAAAATGCATGCCGCTGGTCAGCATGCCCAATGGCAGCTCGACCAGATCAGCCCAGCTTAGAGGTTCTTCACCAAACGAAAAGTGCCGGCGGTCGTACAGCAGGCCCATGCGCGTGTCGTCCAGGGGCAGCGAATCGAAACGCTCGTTGTCCAGTCGTTCCAGGTACGAGACGCCCAAATCGATACGATTGCTGGCCAGTTGTTCCAGCACTTGCTCGGAGCTGAGTGACGACAGCTCGAAGCGCAGATTGGGGTGCATCTGGTGCAGCCGGTGCAGCAATGGCAGCGGGTCGAAGCTCGACAGCGGCACCACCCCGAGGCGCAACGTCCCGACCAGATGACCGCGGCAGGCGGCCGCCTCTGCCTGCAGGCCGTCGTAGGCAGCCAGTACCGTGCGTGCCCAGGCCAATACGCGCTCGCCTGGCGCAGTGAAACCTTCAAAGCGCTGACCGCGATTGACCAGTGGCAAACCAAGCTCTTCTTCCAGATTGCGCAGGCGCATCGACAGCGTCGGCTGGGTGATGTTGCAGCGCGCAGCCGCCTGACCGAAGTGCCTCGTCTCGTCGAGGGCGATCAGAAATTTAAGTTGCTTGATGTCCATGTTCACTCCGATGAGCCGTCCAGACAGGCGATTCTACGCGTTCAGGCTGAACGATGGTCGAGCTACGTTGGTCGGAAGCCTGCAGCCCTCGATTTACAAGGGCTAAGCTAATCACGCGACTCCTCAAACCTACTCACGGATAACCTGAACATGAGTCTTATCAGTTTCATCAAGGAAGCAGGCGAGAAAATTCTGGATGCACTTCTGCCAGATAAAGCCAACGCCGATGAGGTGCTGAAAAAGCATATCTCCGAAGTCGGTCTGGGCAACCCCAATGTGCAGACCGAGGTTAACGGCAGTACGGTCATCGTCAAAGGCGAAGTCTCCAGCCAGGAAGAGCGGGAAAAGATCGTTCTGACCCTGGGCAATATTCATGGCGTGGAAAAAGTCGATGACCAGATGACCGTCGCAGGCGGCGCGGGTACGGAGTCCAAATACGTAGAAGTGAAGTCGGGCGACACCCTTAGCGCTATTTCCAAGCGCGTGTATGGCGATGCCAATCAGTACACCAAAATCTTTGAAGCCAACAAGCCGATGCTCAAGAGCGCGGACAAGATCTACCCAGGTCAGAAGCTGCGCATTCCAGAGTGATCTGAAGACGCTGCCCGCGCCTTATCGGGCGGGCACACGCCTTTGCCTACAATCCCTTGCTCAGTTCCCGATAGTCGTCCACGGCGGCGAACTCTTCGGTGTCCTTCGGGCCTTTCTGGCTGTTGGGCTGGCTGACCGCCAGCAAATGGGCGACGCCGAAGTGTCGAGCGCTGCGCAGGATCGGCAGGGTGTCGTCGATGAACAGACTGCGCGCCGGGTCGAACGCTGTTTCGGCCTTCAAGGCATCCCAGAAATGCTGGCTTTCCTTGGGAAAGCCGTAATCGTGAGAGCTGATCAGGCGTTCGAAATAAGGCGCCAGCTCGATTCGCTCCATCTTCAGCGACAACGAATCACGGTGCGCATTGGTGATCATGATCACCCGCTTGCCGGCTTTTTGCAGGGCCGCGAGAAAGGTCTCGGCGTCCGGGCGCAACGCGATCATGTGGGCGATTTCGCGTTTCAGGTCGCGGACCGACAGGTTAAGCTCGGCGCTCCAGAAATCCAGGCAGTACCAGTTGAGCGTGCCCGCGTTGTTTTCGAACAGCGGTTTCAATTCCAGCCAGGCCATGGCGAAACTGACGCCGTGCAGTTCGGCGTAGCGCTGCGGCAGGTGTTGCATCCAGAAGTGTTCGTCGTAATGCAGGTCGAGCAACGTGCCGTCCATATCCAGCAGGACGGTATCGATTTCGCTCCAGGGCATGGAAAGCATTCTGGCCTCGTCAGGGGGTTGTTAGCGGGTAAGCATATCCGACACAGAGATCGGGAAAAGCTCGGTATAGTACCTCGTTCATGTAAAGGAGCCTGTCATGCGTCAGAAACCTACTGTACTTGCCCGCGCAATCGTCGCCAGTAGTCGTCTGTTCCGCGTTGAAGAGCTGCAATTGCGCTTTGCCAATGGCGTCGAGCGGACCTACGAGCGTCTGGCCAGCAAAGGCACGGGCCCCGGG
This sequence comes from Pseudomonas sp. PvP027, assembly GCF_017833005.1. Taxonomy (NCBI): domain Bacteria; kingdom Pseudomonadati; phylum Pseudomonadota; class Gammaproteobacteria; order Pseudomonadales; family Pseudomonadaceae; genus Pseudomonas; species Pseudomonas sp. PvP027. The sequence goes on from NZ_JAFIBK010000001.1 coordinate 3,534,147, forward strand.
GCGGTGATGATTGTGGCCATGCTCGATGCCGATCACGCTGTGCTGATCGAAGAATATTGCGGCGGCACCGATGCCTACGAGCTGTCCCTGCCCAAGGGTCTGATCGAGCCGGGCGAAGACGTACTGGCGGCCGCCAACCGTGAACTCAAGGAAGAGGCCGGTTTCGGTGCCCGGGAGCTGGAATTGTTGACCGAGCTGTCGCTGTCCCCCGGCTACATGAGCCAGAAAATTCAGGTGGTCCTCGCTACCGACCTGTACGAAGAGCGGTTGGAAGGCGACGAGCCCGAGCCGATCCGGGTCGACCGGATCAACCTGCGCGAGCTGTCGAGTCTTGCTCAGAATGCGCAGTTCAGCGAGGGCCGGGCGCTTGCCGCGCTGTACCTCACACGTGACCTGCTGACCCAACGTGGATTGTTCCAGCCATGACCGATACGTTGCATAACCTGCCACATCCGCTGCTCGCGCCGGTGATTGAACTGACGCGACTGGCGGGCGAAGTGATCCTGCCGTTCTGGCGCGCCAACGTCACTGTGACCACCAAGACCGACGACTCGCCGGTGACCGCCGCTGATCTGGCCGCTCATCAAGTGTTGGTCGAGGGCCTGCAGGCGCTTGATCCGGACATTCACGTGCTCTCCGAAGAGGACGCAGATATCCCCCTCAGCGAGCGTGCAGGCTGGGAGCGCTGGTGGCTGGTCGATCCGCTGGACGGCACCAAGGAGTTCATCTCCGGCAGTGAAGAGTTCACCGTCAATGTCGCGCTGATCGAGCGTGGCCGAGTGGTATTCGGTGTGGTTTCGATGCCCACCAACAACCGCTGTTACTTCGGCGGTGCCGGGCTGGGCGCCTGGCGCAGCGATGGTGTCGGCCACATGCAGCCGATTGCAGTGCGCAACCAGCTTGGGGAAGGGCAGACCTTTACCGTGGTTGCCAGCCGCCGCCATTCCAGCCCGGAGCAGGAGCATTTGCTCGCGGGCCTGTCGAACGGGCTGGGTCATCTGCAACTGACCAACATCGGCAGCTCACTGAAATTCTGCCTGCTGGCCGAAGGTGCCGCCGACTGCTACCCGCGCCTGGCCCCGACCTCGCAATGGGACACCGCTGCGGCGCAGGGCGTGCTTGAAGGTGCAGGAGGCGAAGTGTTGCAACTGGACGGCCAGCCGTTCAGCTACCCGGCCCGCGAATCGCTGCTCAACCCGTTCTTCCTGGCCCTGCCAGCCAACGCCGAATGGCGCGACAAACTGCTGGTGCTGGCGCAGTCCTGAGGCCGGCTTCAAGGCTCCTGCCCGGCGGGCGTATGGGCGAACCGGGCGACGCTTCGTTTGTTCGCGAAAGGGCCGGTGCATCCACAGCCGATCCATTGCTTGGAACGACGCCTTCGCGAACAAGTTCGCTCCTACAAAAGCGCTGAGAACTTCGCTGATGCAAGGGTTGGGACATTCTTGTGGGAGCGAACCGGGCGACGCTTCGTTTGCTCGCGAAGGCGATGGTTAAGGCGATAGATTTTCGCCGATCATACGAGCAAGCTCGCTCCCACGGGTATTGCGTAGTGAATCGACTGCGGGCAGCCTCACCGGTGCAACACAAACTGCCCGACAAACCTCACGGCCTGTTCTTCGCTGTCCTGCGCGCTGATGCAGGTGTGCAGGGTCAGGCGGGCGCGGCCTCGGCGTTGGTAGGTGGCGATGAATTTGTCCCACTGCGTCAGCTCGGGCGCCTCGCAGCGGGCGATGGCGTCGCTGCGTACCGGCAGTGGATAACTGATCTGCCCATCCTGAATCACGATATGACCATCGGTGATCCCCGCTTCGCGCAGCCGCAGGTGCAGCCAGCCCCAGCCCGCTAGTACTGCGCCGCAATACAGGCTGCCGCCGAACAGCGTGCTCTTGTGGTTGACGTTGGGTGCCAGCGGCAGGTGCAGGCGCAGTGTCTGGTCGTGCCAGTCGATCACGCGCATGCCCATCTCGCGGGTCAGCGGAATGTCGTGGTGCAGCACCTGCTCCAGCGCGTGGGCGGCGTCATGTCCAGGCTCAATCGGTGTCATCGGAGGCTCCGCTGCTGTCGCCAAACGTCAGGCCGTGCTTGCGCAGTTTGTCGTGCAGGGTCTTGCGTGGCACACCCAGCGCTTCCGCCAGGCTGCGCACCGAACTGTGCGGGCGCGCCAGTTCGGCGGCGATCAACGCGCGCTCGAAGCTTTCCACCTGATCGCTCAGCCCGCCGCCCGGCGGTGGCGCCTGTTCTGCATCAGCGCCTTCCAGCTCCAGTTCCAGACCCAGCGCAAAACGCTCGGCGGCGTTTTGCAGTTCCCTGACGTTGCCCGGCCAGTTATGCCGCAACAGCAGCGCACGCTGGCCGGGCTTGAGTTCGTGTTTGGGGATGCCGTGGCGCATGCTCGCGGCATCGGCATAATGCTCGAACAGCATCAGCGCGTCTTCACCCCGTTCGCGCAGCGGCGGGATGCGCAGCGAGGCCACGTTCAGGCGGTAATACAAGTCCGCCCGGAAGCGACCCTGGTCGGCCGCGTGACGCAGGTCTTCCTTGGTCGCGGCGATGATGCGGATGTCCAGCGGGATCTGCTGATTGCTGCCCATTCGCTCGACCACGCGCTCCTGCAGCAGGCGCAGCAGCTTGACCTGCACGTCCAGGCTCATGCTTTCGATTTCATCGAGGAATAAGGTACCGCCGTTGGCAAATTCGAACTTGCCGATACGTCGCTTCTGCGCGCCGGTGAAGGCACCGGGCTCGTGACCGAACAGCTCGCTTTCCACCACCGATTCAGCCAGCGCGCCGGCGTTGATCGCCACGAACGGGCCGCTGCGGCGGTTGGACAGGTCGTGCAGCGCGCGGGCGACCACTTCTTTGCCTGCGCCGGTTTCGCCGAGGATCAGCACGTCGGCACGGGTCCCGGCCAATGCGCCGATTTGTTCGCGCAGACGCAGGATCGGCGGCGATTGCCCGATCAGGCGCGTGCTCAGTTGCTGGCGATCACTCAAGGCAAGCCGCAGGCTGCGGTTATCCAGCACCAGACGGCGCAGGGCCAGGGCACGGCGCACGCTGTCGAGCATGGCGTCGCTGGCGAAGGGTTTTTCCAGAAAGTCGTAGGCCCCGGCGCGCATGGCTTTCACCGCCAGCGGTACATCGCCATGCCCGGTGATCAGCAGCACCGGCAGGTCGGGGTCCTGCGCGTGAAGCTGGTCGAGCAGTTCCAGGCCGTCCATGCCCTGCATGCGAATATCACTGACCACCACGCCCGGCCAGTCGCGGCCGATGCGTTCGGCCAGCCCGGTTGCCTCGGACAGCGACAGAACGTTCAGGCCTGCCAGGTCCAGCGTCTGGCGCAGTGCCTGACGCAGGTGCGAATCGTCGTCGATCAACACCACCTGAATCTGGCTGTCGATGGCTGTGTCCGAACTCATGCAGAAAGGTCCTCTGGCGGTTGAAGATTGGCTCCGGAAGCACCGGCACGCAGGCGCAGGGTCAGCAGCGCACCGCCGCTGGGATGGTTGGCGAACAGCAACTCGCCGCCCAGCGCGCGCATCAGCGTATCGCAGATGGCCAGACCGAGGCCAAGGCCCTGGGTGCGGGTCTTGGTCGTGAAGAAGGGCTCGCGGGCCCGCGCCAGTGCTTCCTGGGAAAAGCCGGGGCCGTTGTCACGAATGTACAGGTTAACGCCCTCGGCGGTTTGCTCGACACTTATCCACAGCCTGCGCGGCGGGCCTTTTTCAGTGAGGGCGTCCAGCGCGTTGGCGATCAGATTACCGAGCACCTGACGCAGACGGGTTTCACCGGCCTGCACCCAGATCGTGGCGTCCGGCAGGTCACGGATCAGTTCGACTTCCATGGCGCGCCGCCGCTTGGCCAGCAACGCCAGCGCATCTTCCAGCGCCGGTTGCAGTGCGACGCTTTCAGGGGCGTGGCGGTCGCGGCGGGCGAAGGCGCGCAAGTGCGCGATGATCGAGGCCATGCGCCCGGTCAGTTCGCTGATCAGCTTGAGGTTGCCGCGTGCGTCCTCGGTGCGCTGATGATCGAGCAGCACTTCGGCGTTTTCGGCGTAACTGCGGATGGCGGCCAACGGCTGATTCAGCTCATGGCTGATACTTGCCGACATGGTGCCCAGCGCTGTCAGTTTGCTGGTCTGCACCAGTTCGTCCTGAGCCTGCACCAGTTCCTGTTGCGCCTGTTCGCGCTCCAGCACTTCCTGACGCAGACGGCTGTTGAGCCCCTCCAGGTCGCTGGTGCGTTCGATAACCCGCATCTCCAGTTCGCGACGCGCCTTGGCCTCGAAAGCGATACGGTCCAGGTAATGGCGACGCCGCTGCATCATCAGCCCGAGCAACAACATCAGCACCAGCAGCGCTGCGCCGCCAATCGCCACCACTGTGCGCACCTGACGGTCGACAAGGGCGCGAGGCGCGAGGATATTGACGTTCCAGCCGGTCTCCTCGATGGCCTGGGTCTGGGTCAGCCAGGCGTGCTCATCGATTCTCAACGGGCGCGGATCGCGGGTCGGGTAGGACTGGATCGCGACGATGGCTTTTTTCTCGTCATCGGTCAGATCACGAGTCGCCCGAAAACGCCATTCGGGGTTGGAGGTCAGAATCACCACGCCGTTCTGATCGGTCAGCAGCAGTTGCTCGGGCGTCTTGCCCCACAGGGTTTCGGTGTGGTCCAGATCGACCTTGACCACCAGCACGCCGATGATCCGCTCACCGTCACGCACCGGGCCGGCGAAAAAGTAACCCCGCTTGGCAGAGGTCGTGCCGAGGCCGAAGAACCGCCCGGTTCTGCCTGCCCTTGCATCAATGAAATAAGGCCTGAAAGAGAAGTTTCGGCCAATGAAGCTGTCTTTCTGATCCGCGTTGGAGGCCGCCAGGGTCAGGCCGTTTGCGTCCATCAGGTACATGACATCGGCACCGGTCTGGCGTGTGATCTCGCTGAGCAGACGGTTGGCGTTTATCAGGGTGGGGGTGTCGCCGGGTGCCGCCAGTGCGGCGCGCAAGGCCGGCAGGTCGCCGAGGATCTGCGGCAGGGTTTCGTAACGGTGCAGGGTGCCGAGCAGGTTGGCGACGTACAGGTCCAGGGTCTGACGGTTCTGATTGGCCAGCACGTTGCGGTAATAACGTTCGGCCAGATGCTCCAGCGGCCACAACAACGGCGCCAGGCAGAGTGCCAGAAGGGCGAGGCTGCGCCAGCGAGGGCGGGGCGGCAGAGCGGGAGTCATGGTCATCGATTGGCCGTCGCCGAAGGGTTGACGATGCCTGCTGACGATTACGCCGCGGCAGGCAACAGAAACACCCGGTCGATCCTGACGTGGGCATCAGGGCGTATTATGCCCGCCACCGGCTTGTCAGGCACCCGGACATTGCGCCGGGCGGCCTTGGGTCGCGGGCTCAGGGAAACAGGTCGGCTTCTTTCAGGCGCTTGCCTTGCTGATCCTTGGCCGACAGGCTGGGCTGGCCGTCGAACTGCCAGTCGATGGCCAGATCCGCATCGTCCCAGGCGATGCAGCGCTCGGCCGACGGTGTGTAGTAGTCAGTGGTCTTGTACAGGAATTCGGCGTGTTCACTGAGCACCACGAAACCATGTGCAAAGCCTTCCGGAACCCACAGTTGACGGGCGTTTTCAGCGGACAGCTCGACGCCTACCCACTGGCCGAAGTTCGGCGAGCTGCGGCGAATGTCCACCGCCACATCCAGCACCTTGCCGAACGTGACGCGCACCAGTTTGCCCTGGGCATTTTCGATCTGATAGTGCAGCCCGCGCAGAACGCCGCGCTGCGAACGCGAGTGGTTGTCCTGCACGAAATCACGGGTCAGGCCGGTGGCGGCCTGAAAAGCCTTGGCGTTGAAGCTTTCATAGAAAAAGCCTCGTTCATCACCGAATACCTTGGGTTCGAGAATCAGGACTTCCGGCAATTTTGTTGCGACTACGTTCACGTGGCTTCCCCTGCAATATTCAAAAAATTGTGGCGACTCGACAGTCTGCCCTGAGGCGCGCCTGCCGAGAAGGGTATTGATCAGGCAATCAGGTCTTTAGGTTCGGTAAAGCCCAGTCGTTCGCCCTGATAACTGCCGTCCTGAACCCTGCGGCACCAGTCCAGGTTATCCAGATACCACTGCACTGTCTTGCGCAGCCCGGACTCGAAGGTCTCTGCGGGCGTCCAGCCGAGCGCCTTGTCGATCTTGCCGGCATCGATGGCATAACGCTGGTCGTGGCCCGGACGGTCGACCACATAGGTGATCAGGTCGCTGTACTGCGCGACGCCTGCCGGGTGCTGCGGAGCGAGCTCATCGAGCAGCGCGCAGATACCGCGCACGACGTCGATGTTTTTCTGCTCGTTATGGCCACCGATGTTGTAGGTCTCGCCGACCTCACCTTCGGTCACCACCTTGAGCAGGGCCCGTGCATGATCCTCGACGAACAGCCAGTCGCGCACCTGCAGGCCATTGCCGTACACCGGCAGTGGCTTGCCCGCCAGGGCGTTGAGAATCACCAGCGGGATGAGCTTTTCCGGAAAGTGGAACGGCCCGTAGTTGTTGGAGCAGTTGGTCACCACCACCGGCAGGCCATAGGTGCGGTGCCAGGCACGCACCAGGTGGTCGGACGCAGCCTTGCTCGCCGAGTAGGGTGAGCTGGGCGCATACGGTGTGGTTTCGGTGAACAGATCATCGACACCGTGCAGGTCGCCATACACCTCATCAGTGGAAATATGGTGGAAGCGAAACGCCTGGCGCTCCGCGTCCGGCAGATTCAGCCACCAGGCGCGCGTGGCTTCCAGCAGGCTGTAAGTACCGACGACGTTGGTCTGGATGAACTCGGCCGGGCCATCGATGGAGCGGTCGACGTGGGATTCAGCCGCCAGGTGCATGATCGCCTGCGGCGCAAAGCGCTCCAGTACCGCGCTGACACTGGCTTGGTCGCAGATATCCGCCTGCACGAACTCATAGCGCGTGTCGGTCGCAATCGACTGCAGCGATTCAAGGTTGCCCGCGTAGGTCAATTTGTCGAAGTTCAGCACTTCGTGTTCGGTGTTGTTTATCAGGTGGCGGATCAGTGCAGAACCGATGAAGCCTGCGCCCCCGGTGACGAGTATTCGCATGAACTGACCTTCTTGTGTGTTCTGGAGTAACGCAGCATAGCGCTTGAGCGCGTATGACAGGATCAGCCCATTAAACCCGAGCAGGAGATCGAAGAAAACTCCGGCTGTTTTACGACCTGAGGTAAAGGTCCGGATTAGTCGCGCAGCGCAATCTCCCCATAGTCAATTCCTCTATAGTTACGCGACTGCCCATCACGCCTTGCTCGGCGAGCCCGGGCCTGACAACAAGAACGAGGTTCTCCATGCCGCTTGCCACGCTTATCCGTCGCTCCAGTCTGCCTTGCCCCGAGGTCAGCGTGGACCAGGCGCTGCAATTGCTCACGCAGCATTACGGGCTGAGCGGCACGCTGAAAGCGCTGGGCAGCCAGCAGGATCGCAACTTTCTGCTGGACACCGGCACGCGGCGTTATGTGCTGAAAATCTGTCATGGGGCGTATTCGACCACCGAGCTGAACGCTCAGCACGCGGCGCTGCAACATCTGGCTGGCCACAGTACGTTCAATGTGCCGGGCGTTATCCGTGCCAACGATACCGAACAGTTACTGTCGGTCGACATCGACGGGCAGGCGGTGCATGTACGCCTGCTGGACTTCATCGACGGGCAATCGCTGGGGCATGCCGAGCATCTGGGCCTTGACATCGTGGTCGAACTGGGCGAACTGTGTGCCCATGTGGATATCGCGCTGGCCGATTTCGAGCACCCCGGTCTGCAGCGCATCCTGCAGTGGGACCCGCGTCACGCCCATGCGTTGATCAAGCACCTGCTGCCGGTAATCAAGGATGCCGACGCCCGTGCCTGTCTGATCGAAGCCGGCGAGCAGGCTCATCGCCGTTTGTTGCCCCTGATTGCAGCACTGCCGATACAGGCGGTGCATCTGGACATCTCCGAGCACAACGCAGTCTGGCGGCGCGAGGCGGGGCACCCGTGGCAGTTGCAGGGGCTGATTGATTTCGGCGATCTGCTCAGTACCTGGCGAGTGGCCGACCTGTCGGTGACCTGTGCGGCGCTGCTGCACCATGCCGAGGGCGATCCGCTGTACATCCTCCCGGCCATTGCCGCCTATCACGCCCTCAATCCGCTGAAGATCGAGGAATTGCAGGCGCTCTGGCCGCTGATCGTCGCTCGCTCCGCAGTGCTTGTGCTCAGCAGCGAACAACAGGCCAGCGTCGAGCCTGGCAATGCGTATATCCAGGCCAACCTTGCCGGCGAATGGAACATCTTCGATGTCGCCACGTCGGTGCCGATGGCGCTGATGGAAGCCGCCATCCTGCGCTCGGTGGGTCTGGATCTGCCGCCTGTCGAGCAGCCTGCCTATTCGCCGTTGCTGCCCAGCCTGGCGGGGCAGCAACCGGTGCTGGTGGATCTGGGCGTGCTCAGCGAACACTTCGTGGCAGGCAATTGGGAACAGAGTGGGATCGATGAATACCTGCTGTCGCAAGCGGCCGGGGATGATGGTCTGGCAGCCAGTCGGTTCGGTGAATACCGTCTGTCACGTACCTTGCCTGACTGCGCCAGCGAGCCGGAGACCTTTGCGCTGCACGTCGAATTGCATGTGCCCGCAGCAACACCGCTGCATGCGCCGTTCGATGGCACCTTGCGGCTGACGGCCGATGCTGCGCTGCTGTTGGTCGGCGAGCGCATCAGTTTGAAGCTGTGGGGGGTGTTGCCGGAGGCTTCGCTACCGGGTCAGGTAGCGGAGGGCACGTTGATCGGGCAGGGCGGTGGCTCGCTGTTGCTGCAATTGTGTACGGCGCCAGACCTCAGCCCGCCGCTGTTCAGCACACCGGCCTGGGCAGATGCCTGGCGCGCAATCTGCCCGTCGCCGTCGGCCCTGCTGGGTTTTGATTGTGACGCGCCAGCCTTGCAGGACGCCGCGCAATTACTGGCGCGCCGCGATGCCAGCTTCGCCCGCTCGCAAAAGCACTACTACCATGCTCCGCCGCAAATCGAGCGCGGCTGGCGCAATCACCTGATCGACATGCAGGGCCGCTCCTATCTGGACATGCTTAATAATGTCGCCGTTCTCGGTCATGGCCATCCGCGCATGGCCCACGAGGCGGCGCGGCAGTGGTCGCTGCTCAACACCAACTCGCGTTTTCACTATGCAGCGATCGCCGAGTTCTCCGAACGCCTGCTCAAGCTGGCACCCGAGGGCATGGACCGCGTGTTTCTGGTCAACAGCGGCACCGAGGCCAACGACCTGGCGATCAGGCTGGCGTGGGCTTACAGTGGTGGTCGCGACATGCTCAGTGTGCTGGAGGCGTATCACGGCTGGTCGGTGGCCACCGATGCCATTTCCACCTCGATTGCCGACAACCCGCAGGCGCTCAGCACCCGCCCGGACTGGGTGCATCCGGTTACCGCGCCTAATACCTATCGCGGCCCGTTCAGGGGCGCGGACAGTGCGCCGGACTATGTGCGCAGTGTCGATCAGACCCTTGCCACGCTGGCTGAGCAGCAACGGCAGGTGGCGGGCTTCATCTGCGAGCCGGTGTATGGCAATGCGGGCGGGATTTCCTTGCCACCGGGTTATCTGCAACAGGTCTATCAGAAGGTCCGCGCGGTGGGCGGTGTGTGCATTGCCGATGAGGTGCAGGTGGGCTATGGCCGTCTGGGGCACTACTTCTGGGGCTTCGAGGAGCAGGGCGTGGTGCCGGACATCATCAGCATGGCCAAAGGCATGGGCAATGGTCACCCGCTGGGCGCAGTCATCACCCGCCGCGAGATCGCCGAGGCGCTGGAGGCCGAGGGCTATTTCTTCTCGTCATCCGGTGGCAGCCCGGTCAGTTGCCGGATCGGCATGGCGGTGCTGGATGTCATGGAGGAGGAAAAGCTCTGGGACAACGCGCGAATCGTGGGCGACCACTTCAAGGCGCGGCTGCAGGCCCTGGCCGACAAGCATCCGCTGGTGGGCGCGGTGCATGGCATGGGGTTTTATCTGGGCATGGAACTGGTCCGCGACCGCCACACCCTGGAACCCGCCACAGAAGAAACCGCCCGGCTGTGCGAACGCCTGCGTGAGCTGGGAATTTTCATGCAGCCCACCGGTGACTACCTGAACATCCTGAAAATCAAACCCCCGATGTGCACCACCCGCCAAAGCGTGGATTTTTTCGTCGACAACGTATCGAAGGTGCTGCACGAACTGGAATAGAGGACGCAGAGCGTCCAGAACGGCATACCCACGCGGAGCATGGGCACGATAGGTGTGCGCCTGACGACTATCGTTCCGCACGCTCCAGCGTGGGAATGCCTTTCGTGACGCTCCGCGTCACAATTTTGCGCCGCGCTGGATATGCAGGATCGAACGCAAAGCGTCCAGAACGGCATACTCACGCGGAGCGTGGGCACGATAGGTGTGCGCCTGACGACTATCGTTCCGCACGCTCCAGCATGGGCACGATAGGGCGGTGCGCGGCCGGACCTATCGTTCCGCACGCTCCAGCGTGGGAATGCCTTTCGTGACGCTCCGCGTCACAATTTTGCGCCGCGCTGGATATGCAGGATCGAGCGCAGGGCGTCCAGAACGGCATGCTCACGCGGAGCGTGGGCACGATAGGTGGCGTGGCCGGACGACGCTTCGCCTGTTCGCGAAGGGGCCGCTGCGAGCTATAAGTAGATTAATATCGGTAAAAAATTACGAATAAATTCGTCTAAGCAAGAATTATCGCTTTTAGTACCGATTTATATCCGTTATAAAGGCGTTCATAATCGTCATCGCTCGTCTGCTATGGTGTTAAGCCCTTTTCAACCGCCCCTGGAGATATTTTCATGAGCCGTATCGTTTCTGTCGCTGCTACCCAGATGGCCTGCTCCTGGGATCTGGAAGCCAACATCGAGACCGCTGAAAAGCTGGTACGTGAAGCTGCCGCCAAGGGCGCCCAGATCATCCTGATTCAGGAACTGTTCGAAACCCCGTACTTCTGCCAGAAGCCGAACCCGGACTATCTGCAGTTGGCGACGACCCTCGAATCCAACATCGCAATCAAGCACTTCCAGAAAATCGCCAAAGAGCTGCAGGTCGTATTGCCGATCAGCTTCTTCGAGCTGGCAGGGCGTGCGCGTTTCAACAGCATCGCGATCATCGACGCAGACGGCAGCAACCTGGGCATCTACCGCAAGAGCCACATCCCGGACGGCCCTGGCTATCACGAAAAGTACTACTTCAACCCGGGCGACACCGGCTTCAAGGTCTGGCAGACCCGCTACGCGAAAATCGGCGTCGGTATCTGCTGGGATCAGTGGTTCCCGGAGTGCGCGCGCAGCATGGCGTTGCAGGGCGCGGAAATTCTGTTCTACCCGACCGCCATCGGCAGCGAGCCGCACGACAAGACCATCAGCTCGCGCGACCATTGGCAGCGCGTGCAGCAAGGTCACGCCGGTGCGAACCTTATGCCGCTGATCGCCAGCAACCGCATCGGCAACGAAGAGCAGGACGGCTACGACATCACCTTCTACGGCTCGTCGTTCATCGCCAACCAGTTCGGTGAAAAAGTCGCCGAGCTCAACGAAACCGAAGAAGGCGTACTGGTCCACAGCTTCGACCTGGACGAGCTGGAGCACATCCGCAGTGCCTGGGGCACGTTCCGCGATCGTCGCCCGAACCTGTACGGCGCGGTGAAGACCCTCGACGGTTCGCTGGAGTCCTGATCGCCATGACCACGCTCAATAGCACGCCACGCGCCGATGGTTTCCACATGCCGGCCGAATGGGCACCGCAAACCCAGGTCTGGATGGTTTGGCCCGAGCGCCCGGACAACTGGCGTCTGGGTGGCAAGCCCGCCCAGGCTGCCCACGTTGCCATCGCCAAGGCCATCGCCCGCTTTGAGCCGGTCACGGTGGCCGTGTCCGCTGCGCAATACGACAACGCCCGGGCGCGCCTGGACATGCCGAACATCCGCGTTGTGGAAATGAGCAGCAACGACGCCTGGGTGCGCGACAGCGGGCCGACGTTCGTCATCAACGACCGTGGCGAAGTGCGCGGCGTGAACTGGGAGTTCAATGCCTGGGGCGGCTTCGATGGCGGCCTGTATGCGCCGTGGAATCTGGATTCGCAACTGGGCAGCAAAGTGCTGGAAATCGAGCGCTGCCCGCGTTACGTCACCGAGGGCTTCGTCCTCGAAGGCGGCTCGATCCACGTGGATGGCGAGGGCACGCTGATCACCACCGAAGAGTGCCTGCTCAATCGCAACCGCAACCCGCACCTGACCCGCGAACAGATCGAAACGATCCTCGGCGATTACCTGGCTGTGGATAAAGTCATCTGGTTGCCGGATGGCCTGTTCAACGACGAAACCGACGGGCATGTGGATAACTTCTGCTGCTACATCCGTCCGGGCGAGGTGTTACTGGCCTGGACCGATGATCCCGAAGACCCCAACTACTCACGCTGCCACGCAGCATTGAGTATTTTGGAAAACACCCGGGATGCCAAGGGTCGTGCGTTTATCGTGCATAAAATGCCGATTCCAGGCCCATTGTTCGCAACAGAAGAAGAATGCGCAGGCGTCGATCAGGTGCACGGCAGCCAGGAGCGCAACCCTTCGGTGCGCCTGGCCGGGTCGTACGTGAATTTTCTGATCGTCAACGGCGGCATCATTGCGCCGAGTTTCGACGATCCGATGGACGAGAAGGCCCGTGAGATCCTGCAAAAGCTGTTTCCGGAGCATGAGGTCGTGATGGCACCGGGCCGTGAATTGCTGCTGGGTGGGGGCAATATCCACTGCCTGACACAGCAACAGCCAGCGCCTCACAAACACTAGTGCTTAGTGACTAGTTGTATCTGACAGCAACTAGTTGGTCCCGTTTTTGCTGTTATTAAACCCATCATCTGATGGGTTTTTTTTTGCGTTACCTTATAACTAAAGTGGGTTCGTTTATCCGAATGACCCTAAATCGGACTGGCGAAACCCCGTTTTCTTAGCTTGACTGTCACATGGCATCAGTAGATTTAGCCCCTCATGAATCAAGAGGTTTTCGTTATGAATGCAGGTATGAACCAACAGCGAGTTCGTGGTTTTTCTGCTTCTCTCAGTAACGAGGCACGCCAGCGAGTGGCGGATTGGTTAAGGACAACCAGGCCCGTGAAAGCCAGACCGGATGTACGTGCCATGCTGCTGAATCGCTATCCGGCAGGCCTGTTCAACGATGCGGAATTCGAAGCGTTGGCACGCGTGCTGACAGATTAGGTAATACACCAGACCTGGCCCCGGCCATCTACACGTTTGACACCCCCAGGCACCCGAACTAGGATTCGCGCCCCACTGCCTGTGGCTCCACACCCTGTACGTGCTTCGTAGTCCACTGCGATGATTTCGTGCGGCTCTCCTCCGCCTGATCAACGGCTGGAAGCCAGGACGGCCATTGTCCGCCGCCACAGCGCATGTCATTTGCAGAACGAGGAAGACAAGATGCTTAACACACGTATGGGCATGCTCGCTCTGGGCATCATCAGCGCCGGTCAGGCCGTGGCGCAGGGGCAGGCCGATGCCAAGGGCTTCGTTGAAGACAGCAGTCTGAACGTCAATCTGCGTAACGCCTACATCAATCGCGACTACAAGAACGACCGTGAAGACAAATCCGAATGGGGCCAGGCCTTCATGGGCACCTTCGCGTCCGGTTTCACTCAGGGCACGGTTGGCGTGGGCGTCGACGCCTTTGCGCTGTACGGCATTCGCCTCGATGGCGGAAAGGGTCGTAGTGGCAACGGCGGCATCGACTTCTTCAAGCAGGGCGACAGCGGCGCGGCTGCCGATGATCTGTCCCGTGCAGGCGCTGCGGTAAAAGCGCGCTTCTCGAATACCGTCATCAAGTACGGCGATCAGATGCCGCAATTGCCGGTGCTGAACTACGACAGCTCCCGGCTGCTGCCGGAAAGCTACACCGGCACCCTGATCAACTCCAAAGAGATCGATGGGCTGGAAGTGGTCGCCGGGCGTTTCACCCAGGAAGCGCGCAAGAGCGCCGAAGGTCGCGACAGTGGTGACCTGAAGAGCATCAACGTCTACGGTGCCAGCTACAAATTCACCGATGAGTTCAGCGCCGCTTTCTATGCCTCCGACAATGAAGACGTGTTCAAGAAGCAGTACCTGAACCTGAACTACGTCTTCACCCTGCCGCAAGACCAGTCGCTGACCTTCGACTTCAACGGCTACAAGACCCGACTGGATAAAGACTTCGCTGCCAGCGACGCGCGTGACAACAAGATCTGGAGCCTGGCTGCGACCTGGGCCGTGGGCATCCACTCCTTCACCCTGGCGCACCAGCGCAGCTCCGGTGACATGGGCTACGCCTACGGAGGCTATCGCAACGACGGCGGTTTCGGCGATGGCGGTAACACCATCTACCTCGCCAACTCCTACTGGTCCGACTTCAACGGCAAGGACGAACGCTCGTGGCAGGCGGCCTATGGCGTCGACCTGTCCGGACTGGTCCTGCCCGGCCTGAGCTACAAGGCTGCCTACGTACGTGGCGACAACATCGACGATGGCACCGCAGGCAGCGGCGACGGCACTGAACGCGAGATCTTCAGCCAGCTGACCTACGTGGTCCAGAGCGGCCCGGCCAAAGACCTCTCGATCCGCCTGCGCAACTCGTTCCTGCGGGTCTCGGATGATGCCCAGGCCTACAACAGCGAAGGCAATGAGACACGCATCTTCGTTGACTACCCGATCAACGTTTTCTGATCCGTAGGCGGCGGCCTGACAAAGACCGTCGCCTGTATCCTGATCGTGCCCATGCTCCAGCGTCGGCACGCATTTCCTGACTCAATCCGCAATCAACTGCACAAACACTGCGAACCCGCCGAGGAATACCCAGAAAAAGCTGAACAGCCAAGGACTGCGCTTGGAGAACAGCAAGGACTTTTTCGGCCCGGTTTCGCTGGACTCCCAATCGCTGAATAACGGCGAGTCGTCATAGGTCAGCCCGATGACCGGCTCGCTGAGCAACAGTTGCGCCTGTTTGTGATGCCAGTGCTGGATGATGTCGCACGCTGCCCGAATACCCGGCCAGGCGAACAGCGTACTGAGCAGCCCCAGCAAGGCCAGCATCGGCGGCACTACCAGCGTGAACATCGCGCCCCAGGCCGTGTTCATGTTGGCCATCGACGACGCATAGGCGATCACCAGAAATGACTGCGCCGACAGATAGGCGTTGGTGCGGTTGGAGAGGTTGGTGGTTTCGTAATGAATTTCGCGTCGATAAAAATCCAGCCGTTCCTTGGGCGAGCCAAACAATTTGACCTGCTGCTCATCCACGACTTTCGCGGGTGTTTCATCCGTAATGATTCTGGGCACTGGTGTTACCGATGTATAAAAGATGCTGGATAGACCCCCACCTGCAGCCAGCAGTTCGACTTAAATCCCCGGCATACGGGACCGTTCATCCAGTGCGCACTTTTCGACGAACAGGTACACCGTCATGACCATCACCCCCACGCTGCACACCGACCGCCTGCTGCTGACGCCACTGCAGCTCGAGGATGCGCCTGCGGTTCAGCAGCGCTTCCCGCTATGGGACATCGTGAAGTACCTGAACAACCGCGTCCCCTGGCCTTATCCGCAGAACGGTGCGCTGCGCTACATTCAGGACGTCGCACTGCCCGCCATCGCAAACGGCAGCGAGTGGCACTGGATGATCCGCCTGCAGAGCGCGCCCCACGAGATCATCGGCAGCATCACCCTGATGACCCATCCCGGTAACAACCGCGGCTTCTGGTTGCACCCGGACTGGCAAGGCCACGGCTACATGAAAGAGGCCTGCCGTGTGATCAATCGACAGTGGTTCGACGTGATGGGCATGCCCCTGA
Source organism: Pseudomonas sp. PvP027 (assembly GCF_017833005.1). Lineage (NCBI taxonomy): Bacteria > Pseudomonadati > Pseudomonadota > Gammaproteobacteria > Pseudomonadales > Pseudomonadaceae > Pseudomonas > Pseudomonas sp. PvP027. The sequence continues at coordinate 3,550,056 of NZ_JAFIBK010000001.1, forward strand.
TGCAAGTGCCCAAAGCCACCCCCAATGAAGCCTCGCGGCGCATCTCGATCAGCGAAGGCATGCGCAAAGTGAGCACGCAGGAAGGGGAGTTTGTCGGCGGACGGTTCGAGGTGGAAGTTTGGGAGATGACGCGGGAGGAGTGGTTGGCGCGGCCGCTGTAGTCAGGCCCTGCGAATGTCTGACGCAGAGGCCGACCGGGCAGTAATCTGTTGCTCAAACCACCAGCCCAAGTGATATTGCTCGACAAACAGGGAGCGACCCGAATGCCGTTGACCCGCAAGACCGAGCCCGACATCACCCTGGTAACGGTCCAGCCCGAAGACTTCGAAACCTTGGTGGCCATACGTATCGAAGCCATGCGCGAAAGCCTCGAGCGTGTTGGCCGCTTCGATCCGGTGCGCGCCCGAGAGCGTTTTCGTGAAGGGTTTTCTGCGTCGTGCACACACTACATCCAGGTTGCCGGCAGCAAGGTCGGCTTCGTGGTCGTCAAACCGAGCAGCGACGGCCTGTTGCTGGATCACCTGTACATCAAGCCCGCCGTTCAAGGGCAGGGCATTGGTGCTGCCGTGCTTCGGCAAGTGTTCGCACAAGCGGACGAAACCGCATCCACAGTACGAGTGGGCGCCCTGAAAGAAAGCGACTCCAACCGCTTCTACGTCCGCCACGGGTTTCAGCTCGTTGAGAGCGGCGAGTTCGACAACTACTACCTCCGCCCGCAACGTCTGCCGATTTGCTGAGGGGTTGGGATACTAATCCGCAGTTGTCACGGCTGTACGCGCAGCTCGAGCTGACCAGCGAGAGCGTGGGGACCCAAATGATCTGTACAGCTGCTTGCAAAAATAGCCACTTTGCCTCAGTGTAAATACAATTGTCATTACACTGGAGGATGCCCCATGGCGTCTATCAACGTTCGTATCGACGACGATCTCAAAGCGCGTGCTTACCTCGAGCTGGAAAAGCTTGGCGTCACCCCCTCGGAGTTGCTGCGCCAAACCCTGCAGTATGTAGCTGAGCGTGGCCAGCTGCCCTTCAAGACGGTTCTGATGACAGAGGAAGACGAAGCGCTGTTGGCAACTGTGCGCGAGCGCCTTGCAGCTCCGCAGCGGGTCAAGGTTTCACTGGATGACCTATAACCTCGAATTCGATGCGCGGGCTCTAAAGGAATGGCACAAATTAGGGGATACCGTGCGTCAGCAGCTCAAGAAAAAGCTGGCTACGATTCTGGTTGCTCCGCGTGTTGAAGCCAATCGTCTGCATGCATTGCCTGACTGCTACAAAATCAAACTGCGCAGTAGCGGTTATCGGCTGGTTTATCAGGTTATTGACCAAGAGGTTGTGGTCTTCGTGGTTGCTGTGGACAAGCGTGAGCGAGAGGAGGTTTACCGTAAGGCTGCTGATCGGTTGGGCGGGTAAATGAGGACCGGGCTACTGCGTACTGAATGAAAAACATAAGTTGCCTAGCCCGCCATCAGCTCTGGTACCAAACCATCGACAGTACGAGTGGGCGCCCTGAAAGAAAGCGACTCCAACCGCTTCTACGTCCGCCACGGGTTTCAGCTCGTTGAGAGCGGCGAGTTCGACAACTACTACCTCCGCCCGCAACGTCTGCCGATTTGCTGACGGGTTGTGATCAACCCGCCGAGGCAGCCTTCTCCGCCGCACGTGCAGCGAGCATGGCCGCCTCCGATTCCTGGGTGTGCAGCTCACCTTTGTAGGCCAGTTGATTGAAGAACATACCGTCGGCCTGCTCTTTCGAAGGCGTCGACGTCTTGGGAATGAACAGCGCGCCCAGGTCCAGAGAATTGGCGAAGTTCTCCTTGTTCAGGTTGTAGCGACCCAGATAACTGCCGCTCCAGGGCGAATCGGCGTCGACCAGATCAATGGCCGTCTCTCGATAGGTGGCCGCCGCGGTTTTGAGCCCACTGGACGCATTCAACAATGTATTGAGTTGCTTGGTATCCGCCTCGCTCAACTCGCCGGAACTGTTGATCGCCTTCAGATTGCCGTCCGCCTCGATTGTGAAGCCGAACTTCTTGCTGGCCAGGTCCGGATACACCGACGCCAGCGTCGACTTGAACGCTTCATACGACGTCTTCAGCGCCTCCGTCGAGTTACTGTGCTGCGCCGCCATCTTTGGGAAATCAGGCGACTGCGAGCGACCTATCCAGGTATCCACCGCTTCCATCGGCTCAGTTGTCGCAGGCACTTCGGTGCTCGGGTGATAGACGACAGCGGGCGTACTGGCAGCAGCGTTCTTAAACGCTTCTTTCTGCGCATCGGTGAGCGGCTTTGGAGTGAGCGTGATACCGGAATTGGGCAGGGTGATGGTGGGAGACGTGTTGTTGCCGGGGGTTAGTGAGATAACCATTTCATCGATCCATGATTGCGGGGTTGTATGGAGGGTATCGACGGGGTGGGGGGGAGCTTGAGGAGTTTGGGGAGGACGAAGGTTTTCAGGTTGTTTCCGTGAGCTTTGCCTCGGGAGCTTTTGTTTCCCGATAGAACTTGGCACGTCGTGGGCTGCTCAAGGCCACGCGCACAGGAAACCTCCGTCACGCTGAAAGGGGGTTTGAATTACGTGGATTGCTGCGACCTGACGTCATCACCGAGCGCATCCACTTTTCGTAAGGCGCTTAGGGGTTGAAGTAACCAAAAAGATTCCGACCTAGAATTAGCTTGAATTTAGGTACCATGAGAAGCAAGGCGTTTATACAGAGAACATCGCTTTGTCAAACTAGCCTGGGGCCTAGAGGCTTTAGATCGCCGCGTAGATTCATCGAAGTGCGACGAGACCATGCCTAAAGAAAAGTCGAACGACTCAAAAATTTGCAGAAAGCGTCGAAGGTATCAATCGCAGTGATCGAAAATGGCTAGGCGGACTGCAGAAAAACGAGGGACTGAACGGCTCCTCTCAGATAGGCTTCGTGATATTCTGAAACCAATGGCGATAGGGATTGATGAAGGGAAGCTTGAAGAGTTTACTAAGGCTTGTGCCAGCCTGCGAAATAACTTACCACATCATAGCGGAGAGAGTGAGTTAGGAGAATATAAACGGTTTGTTGACGAGAACGTAAGTAGAGTCGACGTGCTTTCTAAGTTGTACTTCCTTGTCATTATAAGTCTGCTCAGAATTGGGTTATGTGAAATTATGTGCATAAATCATCACAGCTCTAGCTCTAATTAGTTTAGTATTTCGCTTATCAAAGTAGGGTTAATTTCAGAGCTATTCAAATGAATTATTTTCTCGCTCTGAAAAATGAGTCCACTCCAGACTCTTTAGATGAAGAGGATCTTAATGCATAGCAGTTTATAGTTCAAAGCTGTACGGCCTTCATTATCATTGGCGGGATGAATATCCTTAGGCTTTGAAAAACGGCTGCTTCCGATTATGCTGTGTTGCTCGATTTAAGGAGTGGCATTCCAGCTATGAGGATCTCACGAGCAAAGTGCCGCTTTGATTGAAAGCGGCATTTCCAGGGAGGGCGTTTGGAAAATTTATCAATTTTAGCGTGTTAGCTTTTCCTATTGTTATAAGCCCATGGCTTTTTGGATTGCTTGTGCGGCGACGCTAGTGCCTATTTCAGTTGCCATGTCAAACGCCCATTTGCCTGCGGATTTTAGATGCTTCAATGCGCCCTCTCCATCTTGTATCATCGCAGAACTTTCTGCAGCTCCGATGCTGACAATGGCTTGGTCATGATCAAAATCGGTAGCTTGTGCACGCAATGACTTGCGCAATATTTCCAACTCCGCAGCAAGTGCAGCAAAATCAAGCGTAGCTCCCGCCTGCTGCAATGCTTGATTGAATATATTGTTCTCCGCTTTTGAACTTGGGCCCACTGCTCCTGCCTGTCCAGTTATATTATATTGATCACCCATAGAGAATTCCTTACCGATGAATTGTTGTATGATAAGTGCGTGCTTGTGTGGCGATTGATGTTCATAGCTATTAATGTGCTGCAAGCCTGGAGCAGGCTCTTTCTCTTTTAGTTTGTCTAGTTCGTTTTTCATACTTAGTTCCAGAGTTAGCAATTCCCACATTCTCTGCGCAGAGATACTTTCCGATAGGAAATATTTTGCATCAGTTATTATGCGTTCAGTTAGCGGGCTCAGGATTAAGCTAGTATTCTCAATGGAGCTTTTTAAAAGTGGAATAGATCTTAAGTCTCGTTTAATTGCGCTTGCAAATTCCATAAGCGAAGAGGCATTTTGAAAACGCTGCAGGTTACCCTTTACTTGTTGATAGCTGTGATTTGGTGGCACGTAAGAAAGAATACCTTGCTTGTCTATTAGCACTAAAGTTTTATCAATTTGATGGCTTTTGTTTTTTGAGAAAACTGAATCTACAATCGCTTTATCATCGATTGTATGGTGGGTCAGTAACTCCGCGAGGTAGTGCGAGGTATCAGCCTGCTCGGCTCCCGTACACGAAATACGAGTTGTTGGAACTATTTTAGGTATTTCATTTAATAAGATCCTCCGGGTCTCTCCCGAGTTTGCTATTACTAAAATATTAGAAATAAACTCAAATAGCTCTCGGTGAGCCGCTAGATCTTGTAGTTCGATAGCCTCAAAAAGATTATCAATACAGAAGCTCTCAACCACTATAGAGATGCATATGCAAGATAGGTATCTTCTGATGCCTGTTTTTATCATTAGGCGTTGATTCGCCTTTTTTAAAAAAATGGTAAAAGGAAAGCGTTTTTCTTCTATGTGCAGCTTAGCCCTAGAGCCACGTAATGCCTGGTAAAAATTTTTAGTTGGTTCAATTGTTTTTGGAACATAGGGTGGGTGTGCATTACCTCCTAAAGTGCGAATGAATGAGCTAGCCCCCCGTATATTAAATAAATGGCCCGAGGGATCGGTTTTTTTTATCTCTTGTGAGGAAAGGTTGGAGAAAATCTTCCAGCCTAATTCAATTTGGTAAGACACATTTCGCACCTTTCATTGGGCTGGCGGTGGGGGAGTCGAACCCCCTTGTTCTAGCAAGCTAGAATCTGTCGGGTCAATGTCTCCAAATCACCGTCCTCACACAGCCCGCCTAATCTAACTCTATCACGCTGAAAACTATAATTGAAACGGCCGATGTCCCCATGGCTAGAGCACATGCTGCTGCAGTTCTGTCGCGCATTGATCGCCTGCCTCGCGAAGGTCGGCCATTCAGCGCCAACGAACTCGCCTCCGCTATGCGGCCCGAGGCATTCCTGAAGGTACAGGAGTACATCAAAATCGCTGAAACCCGCTTCCAAGGCGTGTTCATCGCAATTCGGGCGTGGAACAGCGGACGTGAAAATCCTTTGAGCACTGTCAGCTTGGCTTTGCGGCAGGGTGAGCTGGATGAACAGCTTTTGAAGGAACTGGAAAATGCTGATCGTAAAGGATGATACGGATGTAGGAGTTATCGCGTTGAAAGCCTTACTTGGCGCCATGAGGGAAATGCGTGAGGGAAGGGTTTTCGAGCACCGTGGTGAGCTTCTCGATCACCTACAGCACCATGCTAAGCAGGCTGGAATTGCCTATGGTTCGCCGCTTTTCGACCAGGCTGCCGAAAAGGCTGGATTGTTCTACTCTAGGAACTGGGACCTTTACGTCGAGGCTGCTGATCTGGAGTTTGTGGAGTCGTTTCCGTCCGCTCATCCGTCTAGCAGGCACTGACTGTTGCCATGCTGTGTTCCAAGGGCTACCCCGTGCGGATGGCCCTTTTCATTTCAACGACTTAGCGACTCATACCTTTTGATACGAAATCAGCGTGCAGTTACGAGAGTTCCCATACTCCTTTGGGTGAAACAGAGGCTGGCTTGATGACTCCACGCTTCCTCAAGGTCGAAGCAGCCCATCGGACCTCATATTGCCACGTATATAAAAGATTCCGAGAGCTGTCTATCTCCGATCTATAGTTGATCCACACATACTCAGCCACATCAATCAATGAGGCCCTACCCGCATAGCTCATTAGTGCTGCGGTAACCCAGTCCTGTACCTCATTTCGATTCGACATATCCTTGCCCTTAGCACTGAAAGGGCCTTGGCATCTAAAATGCCAAGGCCCTTTATTACGGTTTACGACGAATTACGATGCGAAACGGCTGGCCGTTGGCGCGACGGATCACTTTCCCAGACTTGGTGCGGATGGTCATCCGATAGATGACCTCGCAGCCGTTGTCTTGGTCGGACAGGTCTTTGTATGACATGTCTATTCCCCTACATTTAGGGGCTCGAACACAAAACTCGCAGCCTTGCAACAGAAGCTAAACACCACTACTATTACGAGGCTTTCCCAAAAGCATCGCGAGAGACATCTGGAGCCCATTCAGCTGTCTTTTACAAGCCGGTCAAGTTGGCGCTTGACCGGTTCTCCATGACTCTCAACCATTCAAGATCAGAATCCGGTTCTCCGGAGGTTTTTTTGTACCTGAAATTTGAGGTTTCTCGGATCTTGTTTCGGAGTTTATAAACCGAGATGCGGGTTGTCAAGAATAGTTTTTCGGTTCTGAGTATTGGAGAATGCCAAGTCTTGCCTGAGTCTCTTGGATGCGGTAGATTGAGCGGGTCGAAAACCGTATTGGAGCCTTAATATGGCTAAGCAAAGAAGTCCTTCATATCCAGGAATCACGCTGGAAACCGCCCTCGCCAGGGCCAAAGCTTTTTATCGCGCAGAGGATAGGCATGAGACCGTGGTCGCCACTGCCGTCGGACACTGGAAATACGGTCCGAAGAGTAGTGGAGGGTTGGTGACAATATCGGCCTTAAAGTCTTATGGATTGATGGATGATAAAGGCGTCGGAGTCGATCGTAAGGTACGTTTGAGCCAGCTAGGTTTGTCGATAGCTCAAGATGACAGGCTCGTGTCCCCTGAGCGAGACGAAGCCATAAAGAAGGCTGCATTGAACCCCCCCATCCTAAGAGATCTTTGGGAGCGGTACGGCTTGAATTTGCCATCCACAGATACGGTAGCTCATTATCTCAGGGTCGAAAAATTATTCATCCCTGCTGCTGCCTTAGACTTAATTAAGATATACAAAGAGGTGGTCAGCTATGCAAAACTTGGCGCTAACGACTCTTCGAGCGAGAGCCTAGACTCGATTTTTGAAGATGAGATCATTGACGAGGAAGAGGTCGATTCTCCGGTCAGTGACCTCCCTCGGAGCCCTAATGTAGCGGCGTCAGTTGAGAGGCCGACCGCTTATCTTCCGCAAGTCGTCGGCGAGGAGATAGCGAATATTCGTGTTTCGCGGTCTACGACTATCAGGCTTACAGCCAACGGTCCCTATTCGAAGAAGAGTATGGAGGCATTGGTCGCTCAGCTGAAACTGGGCCTAGATCTAGGTACCTATGACGACCTACCCAGCGAGGATGAAGATTTCTAAACCGTTCGAAGAGCTGGATTAATAGCTATTGAGTGCCAGACGCATTGATAGTCGGGGTAGCCGCGGTCCAGTTCGGCGATGGTCTAGCAGGCAATGATGGTAAATTGAACGGGCGACCCGTTGAGTTCCGCTGATTTGTTTATTATTTAACCAATCATTGCGCTTGTCTCGCTATTTGCAGACTGATTTACCAATTTCGACAAACTACCCGGTGCGCATCAGCTTCACGATGTCGATGATCTTGACGAGCTCGGGGCTTACGCCATGGTCTCCTGCAACAGAGCAGATGTAGTCTGCAAAGCCATCTCGTCTTGAGCGGTCGTCAAACACTCCCACGTATAGATTTGAGTCAGTCATCCACGTGGCGTCTTTCACCTTCGGTTCTCTGCCGCTTTTCACCAGATAAGTGATGAAGTCTTTCTGAGTCTGGTTTGGCTCTGCCACAGCGAGCGCTGGCGTGAAAAAGGCTGCTGCGAGAAGAAGGCTTTTGAGTCGCATTTCTGAATTCCATTAATATCCAAGGCTTAAAATAGTCAATTTTGGACTATCCCGAAATGGACTTCACCGTGCCGTGAACCCTTGGTCACTGTGTTCATGGCTAACTCGACCCACAATTCTGATTATCAGCTCCTGCTCGTCGTATTACGTGAGTATAGGGGGAGGGTGGGCGTCTCTCAGGTGGACCTTGCAAATCGGTTGGGAAGCACGCAGACGTTCGTTTCCAAATGTGAGCGTGGAGAGCGTCGCCTAGACGTTGTTGAGCTGGTCGAGTTCGCAGAAGCTCTCGGGGTCGAACCCCTGGACCTACTCAGTGAGTTTTTGACGAAGCGGGGTAAAGGGGCTTCGCCAAAAACCAAGAGGGCCACCAAGCAAGACGCTTAGCGTGTCAGTTTCGTGTTTTGGTCTGACTCAGAAACGACAAAGGCCAACCCGAGGGTTGGCCTAAGTCTTACTGCGTATGGTGCCGGCACCAGGAGTCGAACCCGGGACCTACTGATTACAAGTCAGTTGCTCTACCAACTGAGCTATACCGGCGTAATGGGCTGCGAGTATATAGAGTCTGATGCGCTTGTAAAGCCTAGCTGTCTGATTCAGTTGAAAAAAATCGACCATTGGCGCCTCGGGTCGGATGCGGGCGGGTGGTGGTGCAGGACCTGTCCTTCGGTTTTGACAGATTGGTCTGCGTGGTAGGACGGATGGCGTTGAATTCGGGCGTTGATTTTGCCTTTGGCGCTCGTCGCTTGTGCCTGACAGAACGCTGGATTTTTAACCTGGTCGCGCAAACCAATGGGTCCAGCGTTGATGGCGATTTGGCGTAGGAACAGGCACCCATCCGACCCCGCCATTTTTGGGCAGTTGCGGGGCAGGAGGGCTTTGCATAGGCTTGTTCTCAACGGCCCAGGCTACTGAGTCAGCAGCACGGGACGTTAGCTTTTCAGCCATGCAGATAAAGGACTATCTGATGAGTGATGCGATGGATCGTAACCGGGTTTGGGGTTTTGTATGCCGCAGGCTGGTCATTCGCTGAAGAGTTGTTGAAGGATATTTGCAGGTGCGCCTGGCCTGTTGGCTTTGCGCAGGGTGGGGCTGAGGATGGCTGTCTGAATCGCATGAATGTGCGTCTGGATGCCGACGAAGGCTTCATCGATGTTTCAAGAAATGCCCGGATCCTCTGGATTCGGGCATTTTCTTGTGGGCTGGTTGCTGTTGCGTCGGATTTGCACTGGAGCTACCGGCTTTTTGGCCGATACAGCTGTATCGAAAATGGCAGTCAGCCATGGACAGCAAGTGCAATGCAGAGAACGCCTACGCATTACGAGCTGCTGAGTGTCGCTCGCGATGCCTCTCCTGAGCAGATCAAGAAGGCTTATCGCAAGCTGGCGCAGAAGCTGCACCCGGACAGGAATCCAGATCCTTACGCCTCGGACATGATGGGCGTCGTCAACGCGTCTCACGATGTGTTGGCTGACCCTTCGCGGCGTGCGGCTTATGATGCGCAGCTCGCTGCCAATGAGCACAAGGCGCGTATGGACGCTGCGCGCCGCAAGCAGGCGCATGCAGCGCGTGGGCAGGCGGTGCATGTGTATGCGGCCACTTCTGCAGCCACTGCTGCCGCGCCGTCTCAGGCGGCTCGTTCGGGGCCGGCGCCCAAGTCTTCTTCCTATGCTTCTGCATCCCCTTCCCGTGACAAGCGTCGTCGCAGTGCGTGGCGTTGGGCGCTGTTGTTTGTGGTGTTCTGCGCGGGTGGCGCGTGGATGGGCTACGACCCGGGTGCAGGCAAGTCGTTTGTGCCGTCCGAGCCTGCACCGGTTGCGCAGACGTGGGTCAAGCCCGCACCTGCGACGCCTGCCGCGCCAGTCGAGGAGCCTGTAGCTAGCCCGGCCAAATCGGTGGATGCGGCGGCGTCCGAGTGTGGTGTGCCGGCGCTCGATCCGATGGGCGCGCCGTGGCCGGACAAGGCGGCCTATGTGAAGGACATGCCGGTGCTCAAGGACAACGGTTGGTCGCAGATCACTGTGGATAACTCGGCGGGCGAGTCGGCGGTGTATGCCAAGGTCACGGATGCGGTAGGGCGCAGGGCGTTTCGGCATGCGTTTGTGCCGGCCGGGGCGGTGTTTACGTTCGCCAAGATGGACCCGGGGCTGTACCTGCTCAAGTACAAGATGATGAGCACGGGCTGTGCATTTGCCTCGGGCAGGATTTTGCTGGAGGAGACGCCGATGGGCAGTCAGATCAAGTCCAGTGCCTACAAGCTGACGTTGCGCAAGCTGCAGAACCGCAGTGTGCCGTTTGCGCGGTTGAAGGATGATCAGTTTTAGTAGTGAGTCATGACAGGAATGCGGCGCTGCGTATTCAGTCTTCGCGAACAAGTTCGCTCCTACGGCCTTCGGCCAGAATCAAAGCGTCGTACTGTGAACTCACCTTTTGCAACGCTTTCAGGCGCGTTTTTGCAGGCACCGTCTCTTTCTTTTGAAGGACATTTCCGAGAGAATCCCCGACCGCTTGCGCCCCTCTGTCTGGGCTTCTACTCTCCGCCCCGTCGCTGCCCATCAGCGATCGGGTTTAGTCGCCCGGATTTGAGTTAAGGCGTATCGCGTCGCTGTTTTGTTCAGGTCTTCTTCCTGCACTCTATGGCGGCTGTGCGTGAGGGCACCTTCGGGTGCGCCGGTCTTAGCTCCCGGTCGACTAACCTTTCGCACAGCTGCCACCTCAATCGTTTAGTCGCGACCCAGTGGCAGTTCCATTGAGGAGAGAGCTAAGCATGGTCAAAGTAACCCCCGATCCGCCCAACAAACAATCCAGCAGCGCACCGGTCTTCGACAAGGCTGTGGTCAAGCGCGCCATGGAGTGTTACCTGCCAATCTCCCGACCGGCCAAGGAACCCCACGACAGCAAGTTCGACTTCATCAGCCTGGAAGCCACCCTGGTGCACGCGCTGGATTTCCTGCGCTGCGCATCGGCCACCGCTCACGAACTCGGTGATGAACTGACCGGTTCGCAACGCGATCTGGCGTTCGCCTCCATGCACATGCTGGAAATGGCCAAAGTCATGGTCGAGCGCTCGCTGGAGTGTGTCGAAGAGGTCTGAAATCTTTCCGTCGGACAGCTCGTGCACAAGCGCCTGCATGTGCACGATTGAGCCATGCAAAACGCTTGCGCCAGAGCCTTTACCAAATCTTTATGCACAATTTGCTGATAAAGATTTGCGCAGCCGGGTAATTATGTGCAGTCGGGTGCCTTGAGCCGCAAGGCATTGTTTTTGCGGGTTACGGGAAGGATTGCGGAAAAAAATAAGGGGCTTCAGTAACTGGCGCGCCAAGCTTTAACGCACTCATCCACATTTTCATCAACAGACTTATCCACAGGTTGCTCAATCGATTTAGGTCACGATTTTCGAGCCAGAATCAGCAGGTTGCGCGGTGTAATCCGGCTGTCACAGAAAGTGCCAACGCTCACGCTGTAACCCTGCTCACGCACATACATCGCCCTGTCCAGCACCAGCCACATCTCCAGCGGACGCCGAAACAGATCGCGGACCAGTTCCAGATTGCGCACTTCGGCCAGTCTTTTCCATCCAGCGGCTTCCAGAGCAGCCCAGTCCTGCTGACCCGGTGCAGGCAGATGCTTGAGTTTTGCCAGATGGTTGCAGTAGTCCGCGTAGGACGCATCCAGCCAGGACGTCGGCAGCGAAGGTGTAGGCAAGTAGTCATCGATACCGCGCAGGCGGCGCTGCAGCAGGTCGAAGCCCAGGCGGCGGGCCATCGAGATGTCGCGTTGACGGCGTACGCGTGCGCCAGCCGTCACGGTCTCACTGAGCGGCAGACCCAGCTCGTCACGCGACAGCTTCAGGCCGGACGCCTTGCCATCGCTGGACAGCGCCTGATAAAGCTCGTGCCGGGTACGGTTATAGCAGCACGGCGCAATCGCCATACGCCGACAGCCCGTCTGGCTGGCCAGCTCCATCAACTGAATGTGCAGGTCGCCGCAGGCATGCAGCGCCACAGGCGTATGTTCGGGTTGCAGGTAGCGCCACGTGTCGTCGGCCATGACATCCTGCTGCACATGTCTGGCGTCGATGCCTTGCCGCTTGCTCAGGTCCAGGCCTGCTTCGATCAGCGCCGGGTCGTGCTCCAGACAGGTCAGACGCTGGCCGGGCCCTGTCAGGCGGCGCCCCAGATGGCCTTTGCCTGCGCACCAGTCCAGCCAGTGAGTTGCGCTGTCACGCATGTCCAGATGGCTGGCGAAGGCTTCGATTTGCTGCCACTTGCGCCCTGGCACATCGACGCTCATGCGCGGCTCGACCGGCTGCAGGGCGTGCACGGGCAGTTCGGCGACGTGGCTCAGCGCGACGGCTTCGGCGGCCAGTTGCTTGAACGGGAAGGGCGCGTCGAGGTGTTCCGGGTGGTTGTGCGCGGCCTCGGCCTGTTCCAGCGTGCGTTGTCGCAGCCAGTGCGCGAGGTCCGGGTATTTGTCTTCCCATGGCAGGGCCAGGTGCGTGAACGGCTTGGGCCGCCACAAGGCCTGATGCGCGAACAGGAAGCTGTCCAGCGCACCAAAGTGGCTGCCGAGGTGTTCATCCTGCAAGCGATGTTCAGAGGGCATGGTCGCGGCCTCGTGTGGCAAGGTGCTGGCTGGATCGACGCCAGCACCTTTCATATCAGCGCCCCTGGCTGGCGTCTACACGCAATAGTTTTTCCAGCAGCCGGAAGCCCTGCACCAGCACAAAGGTCATGACCAGATAGAACATGCCGGCGGCGAAGAAGATTTCCACCGGCAGGTAGGTGCGGGCGATGATCGTGCGTGCCATGCCGGTCAGCTCCAGCAGGGTGACGGTGCTGGCCAGCGCGCTGGCCTTGAGCATCAGGATCACTTCGTTGCTGTAGGCCGGCAGGCCGATGCGTGCCGCGCGTGGCAGGACGATGTAGAACAGCGCCCTCCATTTCGACATGCCCAGCGCCCGTGCCGCTTCGACCTCACCTGGCGGTACGGCCTGCATGGCGCCACGCAGGATCTCGGCGATGTAGGCGGCGGTGTGCAGGGTCATGGTCACCACGGCACACCAGAACGGATCGCGCAGGTACGGCCACAACGCACTCTGGCGCACCGACTCGAACTGCGCCAGCCCGTAATAGACCAGAAACAGTTGCACCAGCAGCGGTGTGCCGCGGAAGAAAAAGATGTAGGCGTAGGGCAGGGCGCGCACCGGCCAGTGCCGCGATGCGCGGGCTATGCCCATCGGGATGGCGAGGATCAGCCCGGCGATGACGGCAATCGCCACCAGCTCCAGAGTCAGGGTCGCGCCCTGCGCCAGGCGGGGCAGCCACTTGATGATGACTTCCCAGTTCATGACGCGCTCCTCAGAAAGCCGCGACTGGCGCGTTTTTCAAGGAAGTACATGCCGGCCATGGCCAGTACGGTCAGGCCCAGGTACATGAAGGCCGCGACCATATAGAAAGTGAACGCTTGCTTGGTGAAGCCCACGGCGATCTGCGCGTGACGCATGATTTCTTCCAGGCCGATCACCGAGACCAGCGCGGTGTCTTTCATCAGAATCATGAACAGGTTGCCCAGGCCGGGCAGGGCGATGCGCCACATCTGCGGCAGGACCAGTTTGAAGAGGATGCGCGAGCGTGACATGCCCAGCGCCAGCCCGGCTTCACGATGGCCTTTGGGAATGGCCAGAATCGCGCCGCGAAACACTTCGGTCGCGTAGGCGCCGAAGCAAATGCCCAGGGCAATGACCCCGGCAGCAAAGGCGCTCAGGGCCAGGTCGGGTATGTCGAACAGTTTGCCCAGGGCGCGCATGTCGTTGACGGTGCCGAAGTAAATCAGCAGCACCCAAAGCAGTTCGGGAATACCGCGCACCAGCGTCGAGTAGGTACTGCCCAGCCATTGCAGCGGCTTGTAGGGCGAGGTCTTGGCCAAGGCGCCGAGCAGTCCGAGCACCAACCCCAGGCACAGGGCCGAGAGTGCAAGCTGAACCGTCATCAGCGCGCCAGACGCAAGGGCCGGGCCGAATCCGTGGAGATCAATGTTCATGGGCAGGCTTTGTCAGGGCCGGTCGCCGCGCTTCGACAGGAAGCGACGGCGACGCGGTCGGTGAATCAGAGGATGCTGAAAGGGAAATACTTGTCGTTGATCTTCTTGTAGGTGCCGTCAGCGATGATTTCTTTCAGGGCAGCGTTCAAGCGATCGCGCAGTTGCGTGTCGTCTTTGCGCACTGCGATACCGATCTTGTCGTCTTCCACGACAGGCTCGCCCTTGAACTCGAAGTTCTGACCCGCTTCGCTTTTCAGCCACTCGAAGCTGACGTATTTGTCGGCCAGCATGGCGTCGACGCGACCGGAAGACAGGTCGAGGAAGGCGTTTTCCTGAGTGTCATAGAGTTTGGCGTCCATGATCCCCAGCTTGTCTTCCAGCCAGGTGGCGGCCAGTGTCGAGCGCTGTGCACCTACTGACTTGCCGGCAAGGCTCTCTTTGGCTTTTTCAACGCTCGATACATCGATCGAGGAAGTTTTCGGCGCGATGAATTGCAGCTTGTTCGAGTAATACGGGTTGGTGAAATCGACCACTTCGCTGCGTTCTTTGGTGATCGACAGCGACGAGATCAGGAAGTCGAACTTGTTGGCCATCAATGCCGGGATGATGCCGTCCCAGTCGGATGTCACCGCTTCGCACTCGACCTTCATCTTGGCGCACAGGGCCTGGCCGATTTCATAGTCGAAGCCCACCACCTGGCCACTCGCGTCCTTGTTGTTGAACGGCGGGTAGGCACCTTCGATGCCCATTTTCATTGTTTCAGCAAAGGCACTGCCGCTGAAGGCAAGGGTGGCCGCTGCGATCAGCAAGATCTTTCTGTACGACTGCATGGGTGTTGCTCCGTTAGCGGTGACTCGACATGAATTGTTTGCACCTTGCCGACAGCGGGTTTTCGAATACTTGCTGCGGTGTGCCCTGTTCTTCGACCATTCCCTGATGCAAAAACACCACTTCACTTGATACCTGACGTGCAAAATTCATTTCGTGGGTCACCAGCAGCATGGTCCGGCCTTCTTCAGCCAGTGCGCGGATGACACCGAGTACTTCCTGAACCATCTCCGGGTCGAGGGCCGAGGTCGGCTCGTCGAACAGGATGACCTTTGGTTGCATGGCCAGCGTACGCGCAATGGCGGCGCGTTGCTGCTGTCCGCCGGAAAGTTGTGCGGGGTAGGCATGGCGCTTGTCGGCGATACCTACCTTGGCCAGCAACTCTTCAGCCACCGCAATGGCCTCGGCCTTGCTCTGACCGAGGACGCGACGCGGGGCTTCGATGATGTTATCGAGCACGCTCATGTGCGGCCACAGGTTGAAATTCTGGAACACGAAGCCGATCTGGCTGCGCAGGCGGTTGATCTGCCGGTTATCGGCGGCAATCAGGTCGCCGTTGCGCGCGGCCTTGAGCTTCAGTTCTTCGCCAGCCACCAGAATCTGGCCCTGATGCGGGTTTTCCAGCAGGTTGATACAGCGCAGCAACGTGGACTTGCCGGAACCGGAAGAGCCGAGGATCGATATGACGTCGCCGTCGCGAGCCGTCAGCGAGATACCTTTGAGCACCTCAAGCTGATCATAGCGCTTGTGCAGGTTGCGGATTTCCAGGGCGGGCGTGGCCTCGGCCATGTGGGGTCCTCGTTGAAGTGTGCGCGCTGGCTGCCAGCGAACGCCAAGCTAGCACAGCGTCTAAAGGACAACCATCGACGTCGAACACTGAATGTGACGGCGTTCGCCGGGTTGTCTCATCCTGGCAGCGGACGGTCGCAAGAAGGCAAGCACGATGCCCTGTAAAACAGGGGCGTGCGCGAAAAAGGCGCGATGTTGCCAGCTTTGGCCGGGTGTTGGAAGTAGCATTTGCTGAGCGGCGGTCTGATTTCTGCACCATGTTTGCGCTTGGAGGAAGGTTTGGGGCATTTTTGGTGCGTGCATGTAGACGAATCTGAGGCGTTTGGTAACAAATCCTACAGGCTGCGTATAAAAGCCATCGTCTTGCATGCTTAACGGGTCAAGCCACAGGCCTCGTATTCTCTAAGCGACGTCGTTTTCGAAATATTTTGGCGCAATTCTTGCGTCAAATATAAAGAACGGCACCGTAGGTTTCTTTTTACGTAACGCTTCGGTGTGCCTCGCTCGTCTTGCACAGGTGGTTTTATGAGCAGTACCGCTAACTCTTCCGAGCTCGAACAAGGGCTGAAACCTCGACACATTACGATGCTGTCGATTGCTGGCGTGATTGGCGCCGGGTTGTTCGTCGGCTCCGGCCACGCAATTGCCGAAGCCGGTCCTGCCGTGCTGCTGGCGTATGCCGCTGCGGGTACGCTGGTGGTGCTGGTGATGCGCATGCTGGCCGAAATGGCCGTTGCCTCGCCTGACACCGGCTCGTTTTCAACCTATGCCGACCGCGCTATCGGTCACTGGGCCGGTTTCACCATCGGCTGGCTGTACTGGTGGTTCTGGGTGCTGGTGATTCCGCTGGAAGCCAACGCTGCTGCAACCATCCTGCACGCCTGGTTCCCGAACATCGCCATCTGGATGTTCACGCTGGTCATCACCTTGCTGCTGACCGCGACCAACCTTTTCAGTGTGAAGAACTACGGTGAGTTCGAGTTCTGGTTCGCGCTGATCAAGGTCGTGGCGATCATCGCTTTCGTGGTGCTGGGTGTCGCGGCAATCTTCGGTCTGCTGCCCACCAGCAACGTCAGCGGTGTCAGCCACCTGTTCGACACCGGCGGCTTCCTGCCAAACGGTATGGGCGCAGTGCTGGCAGCAATGCTGACCACCATGTTCTCGTTCATGGGCACTGAGATCGTGACCATCGCAGCGGCCGAGTCCAAGAACCCTGGCAAGCAGATCACCAAGGCCACCAATTCGGTGATCTGGCGGATTTTCCTGTTCTATCTGGTTTCGATCTTCATCGTCGTGTCGCTGGTGCCGTGGAACGACCCGCGCCTGGCCGAGGTGGGTTCGTATCAGACCGTGCTCGATGCAATGGGCATTCCGAACGCCAAGCTGATCGTCGATCTGGTGGTCCTGGTCGCAGTGACCAGCTGCCTGAACTCGGCCCTGTACACCGCTTCGCGCATGCTGTTCTCGTTGGGCAAGCGCGGTGATGCACCGGCGCTGTCCAAGCGCACCAGCAAGGGCGGTACGCCTCACTGGGCGGTGATCATGTCGACTGCGGCGGCCTTCCTGACCGTGTTCGCCAACTACATCGCGCCTGCGGCCGTGTTTGATTTCCTGCTCGCCAGCTCTGGTGCCATCGCACTGCTGGTGTACCTGGTGATCGCGGTGTCGCAGCTGCGTATGCGCCAGAAGCGCATTGCTGCGGGCGAGGCCATCGACTTCAAGATGTGGCTGTTCCCATGGCTGACCTGGGCAGTGATCGCGTTCATCGTCGCGGTGCTGACCATCATGCTGGTGCAGGAAGAGCATCGCATCGAAATCATCGCCACCGGCGTGCTCAGCCTGCTGGTGATCGGCGCTGGCCTGATCGTATCGCGTCGCCGCAAGGCCGGTCGCGTGGGCGCTGCTGCGCTGGGTTGATCGCCCCCCCTGAACGGATGACGATCGTGCCGATGCCAGGCATTGGCACGATCTTCCATCAGCGTGCGGCTCTGGTGTCTCTCTTCATCAGCAGGTCGGACGCCAGGGTGTAATCCTTCTGGAAGGCAGCGCTCTCGATCCACTCGATTGCTCTATCTTCGTCCTCATCGTGGTACATGGCGCGGTACACGATCAGCAGGCCCATCATGAAGTCCGTGGCCGGGTCTTCGTCTTCTTCGGAAATCACCAGTGCCAGCACCGGGTACTGCAGGAACACCACGCACAGCGCGAGCTGGCTGATGGCCTCTGCTTGCTTCATGGCAGTGAAAAGGTCGTCGTAGTCAGCCGGGTCAAAACCGTTTTCGACAATGTCGCTGAAGTCGAAGGTATTGAGGTCGAGTTCGACGTCATCGAACGGCTGGTTGACCAGTGCCGAGGCAAATACCGGATGAACCAGGCTGGTTGCAGCCTTGCCCGAGCGGTTCTGCTTGGCCTTGATCTTTGCGCGCTTGGCACGTTTTTGCTGCTTGTCTGGCGAGGCCATGAGCGGTCCTTTGGCTGGCGTGGGGTGCAATGGCCGCTATTGAAGCGCAGACGGGCTCGATAACCAAGGTTTGTGCAGTAATCAGCAGTCGATAAAAAACCCGCAACGCGCGGGTTTTTGATTTGCTGGGTGTTACCTGAGCGTCACCGTTTACCGGGTTTTGCAAACGCTTCGGCTTCATCCATGCGGTTGGCGAACATGCTGACTGCTTCGACCGCATCGCTTGCGCCATCGCGGATCTGCACGATGACCTGCCCGGCCTGGTCGGCCAGCGTCACGCCGCGAATGGCACCTTCCTGAGTGGCGTCCATGCTCGCCACAGCTTCGCTTGTTTCGGCGAGGATCTTGCCGATCATTTCGGCAATCTCGGTGGTCGAGCCGCTGGTACGCCCCGCCAGTTGCCTGACTTCATCGGCCACCACGGCAAACCCACGGCCCTGATCGCCCGCCCGTGCCGCTTCGATGGCTGCGTTGAGCGCCAGCAGGTTGGTCTGATCGGCAATGCCGCGAATGGTGTTGACGATGGCGGTGATCTGCTCGGAGCGGTCGCCCAACTGACTCACCAGCTTCGCCGACGCACCGATGTTTTCGGAAATCTGACGCATTTCCCGCGCGGTGTCCTGAATGACCAGGGTTCCCTGCTCGGCCACTTTCTCGGTTTCTGCCGAGATATGGTAAGCGCGCGACGCACCGTGCGCGTCTGCTTCCTGTTTTTCGACGCGCTGGGTAATGTCGCTGGCGAACTTGACGATTTTGTAGAGTTTGCCGTCGACATCAAAAACCGGGTTATAGGTTGCTTCCAGCCACACAACCCGGCCATGTTTGCCGATACGTTTGAACTGGTCGCCGATGAACTCGCCGTGGTTCAGCTTGCGCCAGAACTCGGTGTATTCCGGACTGTTGACCAGTGTGGGTTCGCAGAACGATCGGTGGTGTTTACCCTTGATCTCGTTCAGCGCATAACCCATGACGTTCAGAAAGTTGTTGTTGGCCGTAATCACATTGCCGTTGGGTTCGAATTCGCAGATAGCCATCGCCCGGTCTACGGCGGCGAGCTTGCTGTTGGTTTCGTTCTCCAGCATCACGCGTGCGGTGACGTCCAGGGCGTACTTGACCACCTTGACTACCTGGCCCTGCGCAATTACCGGGTTGTAGCTGGCTTCGAGCCAGACGCTGTGGCCATTCTTGCCGACGCGCTTGAAGGTGCCAGAGATAAATTTCCCGGCCTTCAGAGATGCCCAGAGGTCAGCATATTCGCGGCTGCGGAGCATGTCCGGTTCGCAAAAGTCGCGATGCGTCTTGTTTGCCAGCTCTTCGGCCCGATAGCCCATCGCGGCGAGGAAGTTATCGTTGGCTCGAATAATCTTGCCGTCGAGACCCAACTCGACCACTGCCATCGATTTTTCCAGCGCGCTTGTCAGTCCTTTGAGTCCATCTACCTCGGCCTTCATGGCCGTCAGTTCAGTTTTGTTCTTGTTTCCGAACATAACGTGCCCCTTGGTGTGATTACGGACTTACTGTGATGAGGCTATCGACACCAGAACCTGTGGCGTTAATGCATGAGTGCAATAATCCTATAAATAAATCAAGTGATTTTTTGGCGTCAGATATTGGGCGATTTTTTACCGAGAACGGCCCGCCGGGAATGGAGATCGAATCTGCTCAAAGGTGGCCTTGCCCGCCAAATTCCGGGCAAAGAAAAGCCCGCGATGGGGGAGCGGGCTTAAGGATTCACACTTGGGAGCAGCTCTACAATGACGCGGCCGCTGTGAAAACTTTGTGAAGAGTTTTCACTGTTTTACTTTTTTTCAGGCTGAATGGTATTGGTCACTTCGGAGGTCGGCACGAAGGTCTTCGACTCTTCGGCAGCCGCTTCCTTGGAAGCCGCTTTATCCTTGGCCGCTTCGGTGTTCTCTTTGGCCGCTTCGTTCACTTTGTCCTGAGCAGACTCCATCTTCTCCTGGGATTTCTCCTGATGCGCCTGAGCGTCCTGTGCTTTCTGTTCGGATTTGCTGTCGCAGGCAGCCAGACCCAGAGTGGCAGCGATGATGAGGGCGGAGGCAGTTAACTTGAGCACGGAATTTTCCTTGTGGAAGCAAATGTATGGCTTCGAGGGCGGGCAGGGAAAATTAGTTCAATGGGATGGAGGTGGCAGGGCTCTGGATGGCTGGTTTTGAGGGGCTCGAAGCTCTGGACCTCCGCGCTGCTTAACGCATGTGTGAGCATGTCCCTTCCAGGAGAAGGCCTCTCGCAGTCGATAACCGATTCTGGAGTTCAATTATGGGGACCGTACGGATGACCGATCAAAAGGGCGCCTTGATAAACGCGCAGACCGACGTAGACGCTTACACCAGCGACAGCGAACCTATTCGCGACTTGATTCGTCGCAGCCAGGCCCGTAGCGCCGACATCGAAGCTATCCAGCTTGCGCTGATCGAAGGCGAGTCCAGCCGGGAGCCTCGTCCATTCAACGTCGATGAGTTCAAGCAGAGAATGTTGAAAGCGAATGGCTGAGTACTGTTTCGCCAGACAACAAAAAGCCCGCACGAGGCGGGCTTCTTATGTGCTTTCAGGTGTGCTTGGCATCACCTGAAAACGGAAGGTGGTGCCCAGAGACGGAATCGAACCGCCGACACGGGGATTTTCAATCCCCTGCTCTACCGACTGAGCTATCTGGGCAACGGGGCGCATTAGACGTGTTTTTCAGGAGGTCGTCAAGCGTGTTTTTTAAAAAATTTGAATTATTACCGACGCTTACGACCTTCACTGCGTGAAACGCTTTATTTTTCGGGGGGAACGTAGCCTTCGGCCTGGGCGTATTCTTCGCCCGAGAGAAACTTGTCCATCTCGGTCTGGAGGAATTTGCGGTCTTCGGCGTTCATCATGTTCAGGCGACGCTCGTTGATCAGCAGGGTCTGGTGTTTCTGCCAGTCGGCCCAGGCTTTCTGCGAGACGTGGTTGAAGATGTCCTCGCCCTTGGCTCCCGGATACGGGGCGCGTTCCAGGCCGGGCAGTTCTTCTTTGTATTTGCGGCACATTACGGTGCGGGTCATGACGACTCTCCTGCGTTCAATACGTCGGCTGCGCGTTTGAGCAGCTTTTTCACCGGGGCAGCAAGGCCCAGGCGTGGCGGGGTGGCGAGGTTATACCAGAGCCAGTCGGCCTCGGCCACGTGATCGGCGGACTCGCGGACCTTGACCAGCCAGGGTTCGATGCTCAACTGGAAGTGGCTGAAGGTGTGGATAAGTTCCGGCAGTTCATGGTGCTCGCCCAGTTGCAGCGCGTGCTGGGTGGCCAGGTGCTGAAGGTCATCGAAGTCATCCAGCTCCGGCAGGCTCCACAGGCCGCCCCACAAGCCGCTGGAAGGGCGGCGATAAAGCAGGATCGCGCCGTCTTCGTTGGCGAGCATCGGCATGAGCGTGCGTTTCTGCGGCACGGTCTTGCGCGGCTTGGGGATCGGGTAGCGCGTTTCCAGGCCCAGCATGTGCGCCTCACAACTGCGCTCCAGCGGGCAGAGCAGGCAGCTGGGTTTGCTGCGGGTGCAGAGTGTGGCCCCCAGGTCCATCATCGCCTGGGTGTAGTTGTTGACCCGGCTGTGCGGCGTGAAGCGTTCAGCGGTGGCCCACAGCTGTTTGGCCACCTTCGGTTCGCCAGGGTAGCCCTCTTGCGCGGTGAAGCGCGCCAGCACGCGTTTGACGTTGCCATCGAGGATCGGCGCACGAATGCCCATGCTCAGGCTGGCAATCGCGCCCGCGGTGGACAGGCCGATGCCGGGCAGCAGAATGAGTTTTTCGACATCGCGGGGAAACTCGCCGCCATGATCGGCGACGACGATTTTTGCCGTCTTCTGCAGGTTGCGGGCACGGGTGTAGTAACCCAGCCCGGTCCACAGGTGCAGCACTTCGTCCTCGGGCGCTTCGGCCAGCGCCTGCACGGTCGGCAGGGCCTCCATGAAGCGGTCGAAATAGCTCAGAACGGTGCTGACCTGGGTCTGCTGCAGCATGATTTCCGATACCCAGACCCGGTACGGCGTGATGTCTTGTTGCCAGGGCAGGTCATGTCGGCCATGACGGTCGTACCAGTCCAGCACGGCGCTGGAGAATTGTTCGGGTTGCATGGCCTGGAGGGCTCTCGTCGAGATGTGAGTCGGGATATGAAAGGTTGCGCCAGTGGAGCGCCGCGAGGGCGCTCCTGAGCAGTCCAAGTTGCCCTAGCGTTTGAACAGTCCCTTCAAGGCGTCCTTGAGTTCGGGGCTGACCTTGTCACCGAGTTTGTCGTTCAGCTTGTCCTCAAGCTTCTCGCTGATCCGGTCGCCTGCCAGTTTCGCAGCGATCTGGCCGACGCCTTCCTTGTCCAGACGGCAGGCCTTGGCGCCCAGTTCCAGCGGGCCACGGCACTGTACCGGCCACTCGATGCCGACAAAGCGCGGGTTGACCTCACAGGCCGGGTCCGGCATATCGCTCTTGTCGCCTTCGACGATGATGCCGACGCGGTAGTTCATGCCCAATACGCGCAGGTCGACGTCGCCGTTACCGTTGACCGCCATGCCCGGCGTGCGGACCTTGAGGTCCGGATTGCTGGCTACGCCATTGCGTATCACCAGATTGCCGTTGAGCTGCTGGAAAGGAGTGTCCTTGGCACGCGGTTCGCCACTAAGCGTCTTGCGGTTCAGGATCGAAATCCCCTTGCACAGCTGCTGCTCCAGGTTGGCATTGACCAGTACGCCGTTGTTGAGCGCAAAGCTGGCGGTGCCGTTCAGGCTGTCGATCAGGGTTTTTTCGCTGTTGCCTGTGCCGGTCAGGTTGCTGTCGAGGTTCAACAGGCCGCGCACGGGCGGCGTTTGTCCCAGGCTTTCCAGAATGCGTTCGACCGGTACTTTGGCAATGCGCGTCTGCACAGTGGCTACAGGCGTGTCCGGACGTGCGTCCAGATTGCCTTTGACCTCGAAATTGCCGTTGTACAGATCGCCACTCAGCGTATCGACCTTGATAAGGCCGCCGTTGGCCTGGGTCTTGAAGGCTGCGTTGTCGATTGGCAGTTTGTTCAGGGTCAGCTTGCCGAAGCTCAGGTCAGCCTCGACATCCAGCGCACGCAAGCGCTCCAGCGGCAGCAGTTTTGCCGTGCTCCAGGCGGCCTTGGTCGGTTGTTCGGGCAGCGGCGAGTCGCCTGCAGCGGCGGCGGCTTCACCTGCCTGCACCTCGGATTTGCGCGCGGCCTTGGCACCTTTGCTTTCTTCGCTTTCGGCCGGACGATAGCGGTCGGTGTCGAAGGTATCGCCCTTGAGCTGGACACGCAGCGCCTGTTTGGCGAAGTCGTCCACTGCGATGCGACCGGTGAAGGTGCTGTCGTCGACTTTCAGGTTGAGGTTGTCCAGCGCAAGGCTGGTCGGCGTGCCCGCCAGGCGCGTGACCATTTCAACCTTGCTCAGCGCGCCCTCGGACATGGCCGGCAGCGGCTGGCCGATGTTCTCGAAGAACGCGCGCAGATCGAGCTGGGCAATGGACAGGCCGCCGCTGATCTGTGGCGTTTTGTCCAGATCGCGGGCACGCAGTTCGCCGAGTGCACGCAACTGGTTGGCCGAGACTTTGAGGCTGTTCCACTCAGCGATATTGGCAGCCAGGTCGACGAGCAACTGGCCCTGCGCCGAGAAGGTCACGGTCTTGCCTTGCAGCGGCTCGCCGGCGACTTCACCGGACAGGCGCATGTCTTCGAATTGATAACGCTTGAGCACGCGGTCCATGCGCAATTCGCCGACCAGCTCGGTCTTGGCGCGCACGACGGGCTGGTTGGTGCTCAGGAACGCCGTCAGTTTGATCGGGATATCGGACGCCTCACGAATCGGCCCGGT
Organism: Pseudomonas sp. PvP027; assembly: GCF_017833005.1. Taxonomy (NCBI): domain Bacteria; kingdom Pseudomonadati; phylum Pseudomonadota; class Gammaproteobacteria; order Pseudomonadales; family Pseudomonadaceae; genus Pseudomonas; species Pseudomonas sp. PvP027. The sequence continues at coordinate 3,573,889 of NZ_JAFIBK010000001.1, forward strand.
ACTCAGCTGAATGCTCTCGGCCATGAAGGTCCGGCCTTTTCGGGCATCGCTGTAATCCACGCGGGCGTTGTTGACGGTCAGGCTGTCGATATCCAGCCGGATCGGCTGGGAAGGGCGATCCGTTTTGGGTGCGTCCGGAGCCGGGGCCGGTGTTGGCTCGCCAGGTGTTTCAGTGCTTGCCACGGCAGGCTTGCCGATGTCTTCCCAGTTGCCATGACCGTTTTCATCGCGGTGCAGGGTCAGGTTCAGGCCTTCGACGCGAATGTCGCTCATCTGGACCTGGCGACGCAGCAGTGGAAGGACGCGAACGGACAGGCCGAGCATCTGCACATCGGCGAACGGCTGATCGGGAGCGGTCAGGGTGGCGACATGGGCGTCGTGCAATTCCAGGCCGAGCCAGGGGAACAGGCTCCAGCCGATATCGCCATTGAGCGTCAGCTCGACGTTGGCCTTGTCGCGTGCCAGCTGGCGAATCTCGTCTTTGTAGTCGTTGGGATCAAACAGGTGGGTCAGGGCGAAGCCTAGAGCCACGATGATCAGCAACAACCCGAGAATAAACAGCCCCAGGATTTTGCCGAACGCTTTCATGGGCGAGTCCTTGTGTCGATGTTCAAAAATAGCCCACGAGTATACCGCTCTGACGAGCCGACCGTGCTGCGGATGCCGTTATTGCTGTCTGGCCACGTGCCTGATGAGGCAGCGCAGCGCTCCATGACGTCTGGGTGCAGCTATAAAGATGGCATGCGTCTGGTGCCGATATAGCTGCCGAGCCACTTGTGCAGCGCACTAACAGGTACACCGTTACCGGTCCAACTTCGGCTCAGGCCGATGTTATGTAACGCTTAATTGACTGCATCTATGGCTTCATAGAGCAGGTGGATTAACTTCTGAAAATAGATAATAAAAGCATATGACGAGATGCTTATTTGCCATCAGACAGTGATAGTCTCCGTTTTTGCTGGTTCAGGTGCGTCTTTTTGTCACGTATCCGGATAACCTGCCGATAAGACAGACATGGCCGCTCGGCACTAAGTCTGTGGCGGACCAGCGGACCATCTGCGAGCTTCACACATTGGGGTAATTATAATGAGCACAAGCACAGCCTTGGGCGGCGAAGCCGTTCAGCCTGCGTTCTTGTCCAAAGAGCGCATTATCGCCAAGCCCGGTTTCAACCGTTGGCTTGTTCCACCTGCAGCATTGGCCATCCATCTTTGTATCGGTATGGCTTACGGCTTCTCGGTATTCTGGTTGCCGCTGTCGAAGGCTATCGGTGTTACGGCGCCTGTCGCTTGCACACCGGACATGGGTTTTTTCGCGCAGATGTTCGCGTCGACCTGTGACTGGCAGATCTCCATGCTGGGCTGGATCTACACACTGTTTTTCATCTTCCTGGGTTGCTCGGCTGCCATTTGGGGTGGCTGGCTGGAGCACGCAGGTCCACGCAAGGCGGGTGTGGTGTCGGCACTCTGCTGGTGTGGTGGCTTGCTGATTTCCGCACTGGGCATTTATACGCACCAGATCTGGCTGATGTGGCTGGGCTCGGGCGTGATCGGCGGTATCGGTCTGGGGTTGGGCTATATCTCCCCGGTATCGACCCTGATCAAGTGGTTCCCGGACAAGCGCGGCATGGCGACCGGCATGGCGATCATGGGCTTTGGTGGCGGCGCGATGGTGGGTGCTCCGTTGGCTACGGCTCTGATGGGTCACTTTGCTTCGGCTGAAGGCGTTGGCGTATGGCAGAGCTTCGTGGTGATGGCGGTGATCTACTTCATCTTCATGATCGGCGGTGCGCTGGGCTACCGTGTTCCGCCAACCGGCTGGAAACCTGAAGGCTGGACCGCTCCGGCTGCCAAGGCCAAGAACTCGATGATCACCAACCGTCACGTGCACGTCAGCGTGGCCTGGAAGACACCTCAGTTCCGTCTGGTCTGGCTGGTGCTGTGCCTTAACGTATCGGCCGGTATCGGCATCCTGGGCATGGCTTCGCCGCTGCTGCAGGAAGTCTTCGCCGGTAAACTGCTGGGCCTCGATCTGACCTTCAGCCAGCTCAATGCCGACCAACTGAAAGCCATTGCTGCGATTGCAGCCGGCTTCACCGGTCTGCTGAGTCTGTTCAACATTGGCGGTCGTTTCTTCTGGGCGTCGTGCTCGGACTTCATCGGTCGCAAGGCAACCTACTTCGTGTTCTTCGCACTGGGTTTCCTGCTTTATGCGTCGGTTCCGACCCTGAGCCATATGGGTAGCATCGCCCTGTTCGTGGCTGCGTTCTGCATCGTGCTGTCGATGTACGGTGGCGGTTTTGCGACGGTTCCGGCTTATCTGGCTGACCTGTTCGGTACGCAGATGGTCGGCGCGATTCACGGTCGTCTGCTGACTGCCTGGGCTGCGGCCGGTGTGCTGGGTCCGGTATTGGTCAACTACCTGCGCGAGTACCAACTCGCCCACGGTGTTGCACGTGCCGACGCCTACGACATCACCCTGTACATCCTCTCGGGTCTGCTGGTGCTGGGCTTTATCTGCAACCTGCTGATTCGTCCGGTTGCCGACAAGTACTTCATGACCGACGCCGAACTGGCGGCTGAACAAGCCATCGGTCACGACAAGGGTGCCAACGCCACGACTTCGCTGGAGTGGAAAGCATCCGCAGGCAGCAAGCCATTGGTCATCGCCGCCTGGCTGGCCGTAGGCATCCCGCTGGCATGGGGCGTCTGGATTACCCTGCAAAAAACCGCAGTGCTGTTCCACTAAAAGCCTGCCGTTAACTGAAAAGCGCTTGCACCTCGGTGCAGGCGCTTTTTTTTGCCTGGGTTTTTGTGGGCTGCGCTTTTGACTATCGTGCCAATGCTCTGAACTCACCCCCCAAAAGTTGGACGCCTTTGCGCTTGATACCGCGCAAGGCTGCAGATTTTGTGACGCGGAGCGTCACGAACGGCATTCCCACGCGGAGCATGGGAACGATGACCAGTGTGTTCGCCGCGATAGCGATATTCAGTTGACCCTATGTACTCGATGCACTGCCCGTTTCGGTGCATACGCTGCTACATTAGTCAGCCCTGATTTTATTGCCCGAAGGAGTTGTTTGCATGCTAGCCCACGTGGAGTCATACGCCGGTGATCCGATCCTTTCGCTGATGGAGACCTTTGGCAAGGACTCGCGTGCGGACAAGGTCAATCTGAGCATCGGCCTGTATTACGACGCACAGGGCCGCATCCCGCAGTTGGCATGCGTAGCAACGGCACAACAGCAACTGGCCGAAGGCGAGCAGGCAGCGTCCGTGTACCTGCCGATGGAAGGCCTGGCGGCGTATCGGCAGGCGGTGCAAACCCTGTTGTTCGGCGCCGATCACCCGCTCGTTCAGGCAGGCCGCGTGGCCACCATTCAAACCGTGGGCGGCTCGGGCGCACTCAAGGTAGGTGCCGATTTCCTCAAGTATGCGTTTCCGGACTCGCAGGTCTGGGTCAGCGACCCGACCTGGGAAAACCATAACGCGCTGTTCGGTGGGGCGGGCTTCAAGGTCAACACCTACCCGTACTTCGATGCCCAGACGGGCGGAGTGAGGTTCGAGGCCATGCTCGACACGGTGCAGGGGCTGCCTGCGCAGAGCATTCTTCTGCTGCACCCGTGCTGTCATAACCCGACCGGTGCCGACCTGACGGTGGCGCAATGGGACCGCCTGATCGAAGTGATCAAGGATCGTCAGCTCATTGCCTTCCTGGATATCGCCTATCAGGGCTTCGGCAAAGGCATCGACGAAGACGCCTATGCCATCCGGGCAATGGCCAACGCAGGTGTCACAACGCTGGTCAGTAACTCGTTCTCGAAAATCTTTTCGTTGTACGGCGAGCGGGTCGGCGGGCTGTCGGTGGTCTGTGAAGACAAGGCCTCCGCGGCCAACGTATTCGGTCAGCTCAAGGCGACTGTGCGCCGCAACTATTCCAGCCCGCCTGCGCACGGTGCCTTTCTGGTGTCGAAGGTGCTCAACACGCCGCCATTGCGCGAGCAGTGGCTGAGCGAAGTCGAAGCCATGCGCCTGCGTATCATCGACATGCGCACGCGTCTGGTCGAGGTGCTGGCGCAGAAAGTGTCCGGCCGCGATTTCAGCTTTATCCTCAGGCAGAACGGGATGTTCAGTTACACCGGTCTGACCCCGCAGCAGGTCGACGAACTGAAAGATGTTCACGGCATTTACATGCTGCGCAGTGGCCGGGTATGCATGGCAGGTTTGAATGAAGGGAATATAGACAAGGTATGTAACGCAATCGCGAGCCTCTTCGCCCGTTAAATACCCTGCTGGTCGTCTGTTTGCTTCATGGCGGGCGCTTCTGGGCCTATAATGCTCGCCTTTTTTTCGCCCAATGATTTTGCGGAGCTGGTGATGGCCGAACGTAAGGCGTACGTCGAGCGCAATACTCTGGAAACCCAGATCAAAGCCTCGATCAACCTGGATGGTACCGGAAAGGCCCGATTCGATATCGGCGTGCCTTTCCTTGAGCACATGCTCGACCAGATCGCCCGGCACGGGCTGATCGATCTGGACATCGAATGCAAGGGCGACCTGGCAATCGACGATCACCACACGGTGGAAGACGTCGGTATCACCGTGGGCCAGGCGTTCAGTCAGGCGATCGGCGACAAGAAGGGCATTCGTCGTTATGGCCATGCCTACGTGCCGCTCGACGAAGCGCTGTCGCGCGTGGTCATCGATTTCTCCGGGCGTCCGGGCCTGCAGATGCATGTGCCGTATACCCGCGCCACGGTAGGCGGCTTCGACGTGGATCTGTTTCAGGAGTTCTTTCAGGGCTTCGTCAACCACGCGAACGTGACGCTGCACATCGACAACCTGCGTGGCACCAACACTCACCACCAGATCGAGACCGTATTCAAGGCCTTCGGTCGTGCGCTGCGCATGGCGGTCGAGCTGGATGAGCGTATGGCCGGACAGATGCCATCCACCAAGGGTGTGCTCTGATGCAGACAGTTGCGGTCATCGATTACGGCATGGGCAACCTGCACTCTGTCGCCAAGGCGCTGGAGCACGTGGGTGCAGGCCGTGTGCTGATTACCAGTGACGCCAAGGTGATTCGCGAAGCCGACCGCATCGTCTTTCCGGGTGTGGGCGCGATTCGCGACTGCATGGCGGAGATTCGCCGCCTGGGCTTCGACTCGCTGGTCAGGGAAGTCAGCCAGGACCGTCCGTTTCTGGGTATCTGCGTCGGCATGCAGGCGTTGCTCGACAGCAGCGAGGAGAACGGCGGTGTGGACTGCATCGGCCTGTTTCCCGGCCAGGTCAGGTTTTTCGGCAAGGACCTGCACGAAGAGGGCGAACACCTGAAAGTGCCGCACATGGGCTGGAACCAGGTCGCTCAGGCGGTGGATCACCCGCTGTGGCATGACATTCCGGATCAGGCGCGTTTCTACTTCGTGCACAGCTTCTACATCGATGCTGCCAATCAGCGTCAGGTGGTCGGGCGTGGTCACTACGGCCTCGATTTCGCCGCTGCGCTGGCCGACGGTTCGCGTTTTGCCGTGCAATTCCACCCTGAAAAGAGCCATACCCACGGCCTGCAGTTGCTGCAGAACTTCGCCGCCTGGGATGGTCGCTGGTAAGCGCATGAACAAAGCCAAGGGCAAGCCGCCGATCCTGACCCTCTCGCCCGAGCACGAGCAACAGGCGATCGACAAGCTCAAGCGCCTGTTTGCACAGCGCTTCGAGCTGGATCTGGGCTCGTTCGAAGTGGCTGAAGTGCTCGAGCTGTTCACGCGCGAGATTGCCCCGCATTACTACAACCGCGCCATTTTCGATGTTCAGCAGCAGCTCAAGGAGCGCTTCGAGAGCATCGAAAGTGACCTGTGGGCACTCGAAAAAAATTAGCTAGAAAGCAGCTGCACGCATCAAGCAGCAAGAATGGGTGAGTGCGCATCATTGCAGCTTGCCGCTCTTTTTGACCAAGGAAAAAGCATGCTGATTATCCCCGCTATCGATCTCAAGGACGGCGCTTGCGTGCGTCTGCGTCAGGGCCGGATGGAAGATTCCACGGTGTTCTCCGATGACCCGGTGGCCATGGCCGCCAAGTGGGTCGAGGGTGGTTGCCGCCGTCTGCATCTGGTCGATCTGAACGGTGCGTTCGAAGGTCAGCCGGTCAACGGCGATGTGGTCACGGCCATCGCCAGACGCTACCCGAACCTGCCGATCCAGATCGGCGGCGGCATCCGTTCGCTGGAAACCATCGAGCATTACGTCAAGGCGGGTGTGAGCTACGTCATCATCGGCACCAAGGCCGTCAAAGAGCCTGAGTTCGTGGCCGAAGCCTGCCGTGCGTTCCCCGGCAAGGTGATTGTCGGTCTGGATGCCAAGGATGGTTTCGTCGCCACCGACGGCTGGGCTGAAGTCAGCTCGGTGCAGGTCATCGATCTGGCCAAGCGTTTCGAGGCCGATGGCGTGTCGGCCATTGTCTACACCGACATCGCCAAAGACGGCATGATGCAGGGCTGCAACATCCCGTTCACCGCGGCACTGGCGGCTGCCACGCGGATCCCGGTGATCGCTTCGGGTGGCATTCACAACCTCGGCGATATCCAGGCGCTGCTGAATGCGAAGGCTCCGGGCATCATCGGCGCAATCACTGGCCGTGCGATTTATGAAGGCACGCTGGATGTGGCCGAAGCTCAGGCGCTCTGCGACCGAGAACAACGCTGAACAGCTGGAGACTGACCCTGTGGCCCTAGCCAAACGCATCATCCCTTGCCTGGACGTCGACAACGGTCGAGTGGTCAAGGGCGTTAAGTTCGAGAACATCCGGGATGCAGGCGATCCGGTGGAAATCGCTCGTCGTTACGATGAGCAGGGTGCCGACGAAATCACTTTTCTCGACATCACCGCCAGCGTCGATGGCCGTGACACCACGCTGCATACCGTCGAGCGCATGGCCAGTCAGGTGTTCATCCCGCTGACCGTAGGCGGTGGCGTGCGTACCGTGCAGGACATCCGCAACCTGCTCAATGCCGGTGCCGACAAGGTTTCGATCAATACGGCCGCGGTGTTCAACCCCGAGTTCGTCGGTGAAGCGGCCTCGCGTTTCGGGTCGCAGTGCATCGTGGTCGCTATCGACGCCAAGAAGGTCTCCGGTCCGGGCGAAACCCCGCGCTGGGAAATCTTCACCCACGGCGGGCGCAAACCCACCGGGCTGGACGCGGTGCTCTGGGCGAAAAAGATGGAAGACCTGGGCGCTGGCGAGATCCTGCTGACCAGCATGGATCAGGACGGCATGAAGAACGGCTTCGACCTGGGCGTCACGCGCGCCATCAGCGATGCGCTGGGTATTCCGGTGATTGCTTCCGGCGGTGTCGGCAACCTTGAGCACCTGGCTGCCGGTGTCATCGAGGGCCACGCCAGTGCTGTGCTGGCGGCGAGTATTTTCCACTTTGGCGAATACACGGTCCCCGAGGCCAAGGCTTACATGGCCAGCCGCGGGATTGTCGTGCGCTAAGTCACTGCGCATAAAAGCGGGCGCCGCCTGTTTCAGACCAAGTGTTTGAAACAGGCGGCGCTCGCTTTGTTTCAGCCCTGTGGCATTCGACTATTGCCTGTAAGCGACATCGCCGGACAGCGCGCTAGACAGTACGCCGGGTTCACGGCACTCTGCATGCGTCGTTCACGATCGAGTGCCGGAACATGTTCAAACGCCTATTGCTTGCACTGATCGGGATCGGTGTCTTGTCGAGTGAAGGTGTCCGGGCCAACGAGTCGACGCCTTATTCCATGGTGTTGCTGACCGAGAACTTCCCGCCGTTCAACATGGCGGTCGACGGCAAGAATTTCGCGCAGGAAAACAACATCGACGGTATCGCCGCCGAGGTGGTGCGCGAGATGTTCAAGCGCGCGAATATCGGCTACAGCATGACGCTGCGCTTTCCGTGGGACCGTGTCTACAAACTGGCTCTGGAAAAGCCCGGCTACGGCGTGTTTTCCACCACGCGTCTGCCCGAACGTGAAAACCTCTTCAAATGGGTCGGCCCGGTAGGTTCCTACGACTGGATCATGTTGGCGCGCGGTGACAGCCCGATCACCTTGACGTCGCTGGAGCAGGCCAGGGATTACAAGATTGGCGCTTACAAAGGCGATGCCATCGGCGAACGTCTGAACACCATGGGCCTGAACCCGATTCTGATGCTGCGTGACCGCGATAACGTGAAAAAGCTCGCCAACGGTCAGATCGACCTGTGGGCGGTAGGCGATCCCGTGGGCCGCTATCTGGCGAAACTGGAGGGCGTCACGGGCTTCAAGACAGCGCTGCGTTTCAACAGCGCCGAACTCTACCTGGCGGTCAACAAGAGCACGCCTGACGAGGTTGTCAATCGCCTGCAAAAGGCCCTCGACCAGATGCGCGCCGAGGGCTGGATCGACGCCGTCAAGGCGCGCTATCAGTAACCGCTCAGCCTTCAGCGGGCGACGCGATGATGTCTTCGCGCAAGGCGGATGGCTGACCGTTGATGTCGTGGGCGTAGGTGCAGATCTTCAACGGCAACGACTTCGCGCGTAATACCAGATCGCGAAATTGCGGCTTGAAACCTTCAGGAGCGGAACAGTCGGTGGTGTCCGGCTGGCCCATTTTGACCGTGTAGTGGTCGATCAGCCGGTGCTCGTGCGACCAAGTGACCGTTGTCGCGCCAGATCGGTTTTTGCCGATCTGCACGTGCGGTTCCGGGGTAGGACCTGCTGCTTGCAGCTCTATCGCAAGCGTCAGTGCGTTGCGCATCAGGCCGACGCTGGAGCGTTGCTCGGCAGAAGATACGCCGACCATGCACAGCCAGTTGATGCCGATCTGCTGATCGACAAGGTCATCAATGGCCGCGTTTTCCGAGCTGATTGTGTGGCTGTAACCCACAGGGTCTTCGCACTGCATGGCCGAATCGACCTTCTTGTAGCGATACAAGGGCGTGTCGACCATAAAGTGCAAGTCCCAGGATGGGTAGACATTCCTGCCTTCGGCATCCAGTTGCACCCTGGCAAGCCTTGCGGGCTGGCGGCCCAGCGTTTCGAAATCGACCGAGAAGGCTGGAAACAGGTCGCAGACTGCCGGATCGGTACTCAACGCGCCGCTGACGAAACACTTCTTCAGCAGCGTGACCGGGTTGCCATAGTTACTGTCGGCGACCATGGGTGGAAAGCCGGGTATTTCATCACTGAGGTCTTCGGTCGGGTTATCCGACGAGGCCTGGTTGGTGAGGTTCAAGACCGCATAGAGCTCGCCGTTGTCACGGGTCAGCAGCGGACTGCCGGAGGCGCCCGTATCGACATCACGGCATTGATTGCGTGCGGTGTGACGCCAGACCCAAGGCTGCTCCATGATCACCTCCGACGTCTGGTGAACACAGGCCGCCATGCGCAGATGCCCGGTATCCTTATCGAGCGGTGCGCCCACCCACAGGATATCTCGACCCTGTTCGGGCATCTCTGCAGCGAGCCTGACTGGCTGAATACCGTCGTTGACGAGCGTTTCAAGCGTGGGCTGCAATTCGACAATCGCCAGGTCCACACCCTGCATGCTGCTCCAGCTGACGCGTTTCAATGGATAGCTACGGGCCTTTGTGTCGGTGAAGAAGTTGAACTGCACGCCGCCTTCGACTTCGCCATCGGTGATGATCAGGCCATTCTGACGATTGATACAGTGACCGCTGGTGAGTACATAGGCGGGCGCATCAGACGGGCTGTCGACACTTCGGCTATCGATCAGCGTCGCCGTACAGTTTGACCCTGACCTGCTGTTGATACGGCCGATGCCGTTCCAGTGGTCGCGCGAGCCGTCAGCGTTGAGCAGCGCTATGGAAGGCGCGAGAGCCATCAGCCCTTCGCCCAGGTCTGCAGGTGTGGCGTGGATGGAAAAAGGCAGCAGTGCCGCAACGCAGCACGCCCCCGTCATCATGGTCGGTTTCATCATCAATCCCTGATAAATATGTCTGGGTCCCCGTCATGGGAACACCTTCCTTTAAGCCGGAATTGACACGTTTATCAAGGCTGAAACGGCGGTGGACACGGAAAGCAGATTTGCCGGACTTAACGTATGGAAATTACTGACGCGCAAGAGTGGGATTAGCCCTAAAACCCCCGTGTCTGACTATTGCTCTGTCGCGGTGTGAGACAGTCAGGCTCAACTCACCTCAATTCTGATGTCAGTCAGGAACGGAATAATTAAGGCACTTGCCGGACACACGTTTATCGCGACATACCTTGGTTCTGGCTGTTTCCTGCAGATAAAAAAAGCCCCGCCGAAGCGGGGCTTTTTCCCTTCAGCCTTTACAGGCCGTCGAATGCGTCGCAAATCCATTCCCAGGTCCTGTAGGCACTGAAAATATTCATCGCTAGGCGCAGCAGGCGTTTTATAGGTCGCATACTGTTGTCCTCGTGAAAGGACTGCCTCTCTTGGCGTCTCCCAGCCGAACTTCCAAGTCGGTCTCACGCGAATGATCCCTTGAGGCTGGTCCAGCTTAGGGCCTTTCGATAAAGCCGAGACGGGTTCCTAGGCCCGCGTCGAAAGGTCCTGCAACAGACGTCACCGGCTGTTGAGCCGGCTCGCATCTTATCAGCCTTTTAGTACCCGCTTTTTTACCATTGGCAAGAAATAGCCTGATCCTGGAAATTTTCCATGAGGCGATTTTTCGTGTTCCGTTTCGGCCTCTTCGAGGCCCTCAACAGGTTCTTCCAAGGGGCTTAATGGGCCCTGATTTGTGGTGCCATTCGCACAAAGGGTGTACTATCAGCCTCACACGCGAATGATCCCTTGGGATTGCGGAAATGGTTCCTAAGCCATTTCCATCAAAAGAGCCGCTTCCTAGAGCGGCTTTTTTGTTGCCTTTTTTTGGTAGATTTTTTCCCAATCAACTTCACTCAGGCGAGCTGTTAGTACGAGTAGAGAGCAATCTTGAGCTCTGGCTGAAAGCGACACGCCGGATCAGCGATACACGCCATTCTTGCCATGCGCCGCACTCGCCTGATTGCCGCGTTCGCTGATCATGCTGCGCAGGTCGATCCATTCGACGCCTTGTGCCTTGAGGTTGGGCAGTTCGCGTTCCAGCACGTCCAGCGTGACCGGGTAGGGGTGGCCGATAACCACGGCCGAGCCATATTTGCGGGCGATTTTTATCGCGGTCTGCAATTGGCGGGTGATGGCTTCTGCGGTGCGTTCGTCATCCAGGAATACGTCCCGCGAGACGCTGGCCAGCCCGATACGCTGCGCCTCGGCGGCCGCCACGGTTTTCGCGCTGGTGCGGCTGTCCACGAAAAACAGGTGACGGCGCTGCAGCTCGGCCATCAGCCAGGTCATGGCGACCGGCTCGGCGGTCATCCGGCTGCCCATGTGGTTATTGATGCCGGCTGCATACGGCACCTTCAGCAGGGCGGCATTGAGACGGCTTTCCAGCTCGGGCAGTGGCAGCTCGGGATGCCAGGCGTAAGGACCGGTCGCGGGGTCCATGGGCATGTGCAGCATGACCGTCTTGCCTGCGCGATGGGCTTCGCGGGCAAACTCGGTGGCATGCGGGGTGTCGGGCATGATCGCCAGGGTGACCGGGCCGGGAAGCGCGAGTGTGCGGCTGTCGCGCTGCGGATTCTGGCCCAGGTCGTCGATGATCAGGCTCAGGTAGGCCTTGGGCGGTTTGCCGCTGTTCTCGGCTGGCGCTGCATGAGCAGCGCCAGTGATCGAGAGGGTCAGCAGTAGCAGAGCTAGAAAGCGCATCCGTCAATTGCCGCGGGTGATACTCAGCCCTTTCAGCAGGCTGAGCGCCTGGCTGAGCTGGAAGTCGTCATCCTGCGGACGCGCCTTGGCTGCTGCGCCGCTCTTGACGGTCGGTTTGTCCGCGCCGCCGTTGCCATTGCCCAGGTGACCCAGCAGGTCGGCTTCCTTGTAGTTCTCGCCGTCCGCTTCGTTGGTGACCTTGGCCCGACGTACCACGATGTCCGGGTTGATGCCTTGAGCCTGGATCGAGCGGCCGTTCGGCGTGTAGTACAACGCTGTGGTGATCTTCAGGGCGCGATCGTTATTCAGCGGCAGGACGGTCTGCACCGAGCCTTTGCCGAAGGTGTCAGTACCCATCAGGATGCCGCGTTTCTGGTCTTGCAGGGCGCCGGCAACGATTTCCGATGCAGAGGCGCTGCCGCCGTTGATCAGCACCACCAGAGGCACGCCTTCGCTGGCGTCTGCCGGGTCTGCCGAGAAGCGCAGCTCGGAGTTGGCGATACGGCCCTTGGTGTAGACGATCAGGCCTTTGGTGAGGAAGTGGTCCGCCACCTGCACCGCCGATTGCAGCACGCCGCCCGGGTTGTTGCGCAGGTCGAGAATCAGGCCGCTCATCTTCTTGCCGTTGTCCTTGCGGAATTTGGCCAGCGCCTTGCCGACTTCGTCACCGGTCTTGACCTGGAACTGGGTGATGCGGATATAGCCGTAGCCATTTTCCAGCATCTGCGCCTTGACGCTCTTGACCTGAATGGTTGCCCGCGCCAAGGTCACGTCAAACGGCGTGCCGCCATCGCGGACCAGCGTCAGGGTGATCTTTTCGCCGATCTTGCCGCGCATCTTGTCGACCGCTTCCTGCATGTTCTGGCCCTGGGTCGGCGTGCCGTTGATCTTCACGATCAGGTCGCCTGCCTCGATGCCCGCCTTGGAAGCCGGTGTGTCGTCGATGGGCGAAACCACCTTGACGAAACCGTCCTCGACGCCGACTTCGATGCCCAGCCCACCGAACTCGCCGCTGGTGCTTTCCTGCAGCTCCTGGAAATCTTCCGGGCCGAGGTAGGCGGAGTGCGGGTCAAGGTTGCTGAGCATGCCTTTGATGGCGTTCTCCAGCAGGGTCTTGTCGTCGACCGGCTCCACATAGGCCGCCTTGACCCGGTCCATGACCTCGGCAAAGGTGCGCAACTCGTCGAGCGGCAGCGGTGGCTTTGCGGCGGCATTGGTTTTGGCGGGCGAGACTGCTGCAGGCGTGGCTGGCGCGGTCTTTTCGGCAGCTTGCGCCAGAGGCGCGCCGATAACGATGGCAATTGCCAGGGCCAGCGAGGTGAGGCGGGACAAATGCAGCATGTCTAACGAACTCCTACAGATATTGACGCCGACTTATCCTTGAGTGCGGCACCATTGGGCCGGATCGCTGGGGCGACCCTGCTGACGAATAGCAAAGTACAACGCTGCCGTGTCCTGACCGCCACTATTGCCGACCGTGGAAATCGCTTCACCGGCTTTTACAATGTCACCTGCCGACTTGAGCAGGCTCTGGTTATGCCCGTAAAGGGTCAGATAACCGTTGCCATGATCGAGAATGACCAGAAGCCCGGCACCGCGCAACCAGTCGGCGAACACCACTCGTCCGCCATGCACGGCACGTACCTGGCTTCCGGCTGCGGCGCTGATCATGACGCCGTCCCATTTGGTCCGTTCGTCATCACCGCGGGCTTCACCGAAACGCGCAAGCAGTCGACCATCGATAGGCCATGGAAGTTTTCCCTTGGCCTCTGCAAAAGGTCCGCCATAGGAGACACCGGCACTGGAAACGACTGCGCCTGGGGCTTTGACCGGGCGACGCGGTGCCGGTTCATCATCGCTTTTTCTACTACTGTTGCTGCTGTTATTACGAGCAACGGCTTCAGCTTCGCGCTGACGCTTCTCCTCCGCCTCGCGGGCTGCAACCAGGGCCTTCTGGCGAGCTTCTTCGGCTTCACGCGCCTGGCGGGCCAGGGTTTCCTCGATGGTCTTGAGGACTTTGGCCAGGTCGGCCTGATCCTGCTGACGGGCCTGCAGTTTCTGGTCGCGGGCCTTGTAGTCCTGATTCAGCTTGGCCAGCGCCTGCTGACGTTCCTGGCGAACCTTGGCCAGCTCTTCGCTCTGGCTGTCCAGACTGCTTTTCTGCACCAGCAGTTGGGCCTGTTGCAGGTCGATGTTTTTTTCGACATTGGCAAGCTGGCGCAGGGTTTCATTGAAATTGCGTAGCTGCTCCAGGCGCGCCTGGCTCAGGTAATCGTAATACGTGAGGGTTCGGGCGAACTTCTCGGGGTGTTGCTGGTTGAGCAGCAGCTTGAGGTATTCCTGACGGCCACTCTGGTAAGCGGCGCGGGCCTGGATGGCGATCAGGCGTTGCTGTTCAACGCGGGCGCTGTTCAGTTTCTTTTTTTCACTGTCGAGCTTTTGCAGCTCGGTTTCGGTCTTTTTTAGTTCCTTTTGCAGGACCTCGACCTGCTTTTCCAACTTGCCCATTTCGGTTTCAGTGGTGCGCAGGTCCTTCTGGACGCCTGCACGTTCTTCCTGAAGCTTGCCCAGGACTTTTTGCAGCTCCGTCACATCCTGACGCGCAGCATCTATCTGTTTTTGGGTTTGCACACGCTCGTCTTCGGCAAACGCCGGATTGAGCAGGCAGATCAGAGCAAGGGCAATCAAGGCGCGAAGCATGTGGGTGGGCGATACCGAGGAATTGTGAGAAAAAATGTCAGGCCTAGTATGCCCGCCATGCGCTGCAAAAAAAACGCCTCGCAGCCACTGCTTTGAGGCCTGAAACATAAAAAACCGGCCTTGCCTGGTGGCTAAAGGCCGGTTTTTACCGGATTACTCGTTCACAAGGATCGAGTGGCCGGTCATTTCCTGCGGCTTCTCCATGCCCAGCAGGTGCAGCATGGTCGGCGCGACATCGGCCAGAACACCGCCCTGGCGAACTTTCAGCTGGCGTTTGCCAACGTAAACAAATGGCACTGGCTCGGACGTGTGTGCGGTGTGCGCCTGTCCGGTGGAGTCGTCGGTCATCTGCTCGACGTTGCCGTGGTCAGCGGTAATCAGCGCCTCACCACCGACTTTCTCCAGCGCCTCGGTAATGCGTCCGACGCACACGTCCAGGCATTCCACGGCCTTGATCGCGGCTTCCATGATCCCGCTGTGGCCAACCATGTCGCCGTTGGCGTAGTTGACGACGATCACGTCGTAACGCTGATGTTCGATGGCATCGACAATTTTGTCGGTCACTTCCGGCGCGCTCATTTCCGGCTGCAGGTCGTAGGTAGCGACTTTCGGCGACGGAATCAGAATGCGCTCTTCACCCGGGAACGGTTCTTCACGGCCGCCGGAGAAGAAGAAGGTGACGTGGGCATATTTCTCGGTTTCGGCAATGCGCAGCTGAGTCTTGCCGTTGGCGGCCAGATACTCGCCGAACACGTTTTTCAGGCTGCCCGCAGCAAAAGCGGACGGCGCAGGGATGCTGGCCGCGTACTGGGTCAGCATCACATAGTTGACCTTCGGCTGGCGGGCGCGCTCGAAGTCCTTGAAGTCGTCTTCGACGAATACGCGGGTCAGTTCACGGGCGCGGTCGGCGCGGAAGTTCATGAACACGACTGCGTCGCCATCTTCCACGCGGGCGGCGTCGCCGATGCGGGTGGCTTTGACGAACTCGTCGTTCTCGTCGCGTGCGTAGGCGGCTTCGAGCCCGGCAACGGCGCTGTCTGCGTGGAAATCGGCGGTGCTGTCGACGATCAGGTTATAGGCGGAGGAAACCCGGTCCCAACGGTTGTCACGGTCCATGGCGAAGTAACGGCCGACGATCGTGGCAGTACGGCCCTTGCCCAGGCGGGCGAAGGTTGCGTCCATCAGCTCAAGGGATTTCTTCGCGCTGCGCGGTGGTGTGTCGCGACCGTCGAGGAAAGCATGAAGGTAGATTTTTTCTGCACCGCGTTTGACCGCCAGTTCCGCCATCGCAACCAGATGGTCCTGGTGGCTGTGCACGCCGCCATCGGACAGCAGGCCCATGATGTGCACGGCCTTGCCGGCGCTGACGGCTTTATCCACAGCGGCGCAGATGGTCGGGTTTTCGAAGAACTCGCCATCGCGAATCGCTTTGGTCACCCGAGTGAAGTCCTGATACACCACGCGGCCGGCACCCAGGTTCATGTGCCCGACCTCGGAGTTGCCCATCTGCCCGTCCGGCAGACCGACATCCATGCCAGACCCGGAAATCAGGCCATTGGGCATGGTTTGGTAAAGACGATCCATGACGGGCATCTTCGCGGCCAGAATGGCATTGCCCTTGTGGCTTTCGCTGTGTCCGAAGCCATCCAGGATGATAAGAACCAGAGGTTTTGGCGTGGCAGTCATAGAACCCACTCGATGCTGATTGGATAAAGAGATGAACAAAGTACAAGGGAACGGCATTTTAAGGACAAGTTCAAACGGCGTCACTGCCGTACGGACTTTGGCCGACCTTGGCTGCTGTGTATACTGGCCGACATTTTAACGCCCTGGAACCTACTGATGGTTGCTCACCTGCTTGAATTCGCCACTAACCACTATTTGATCACCGGTGCCTTCGTCATTCTGCTGGGACTGCTGATTGCTTACGAAATGAGCAAGGGCGGCGCCAGCCTTAGCACTCGCGAGCTGACCGCGCTGGTCAACAGCGATCAGGGCGTGATCATCGACGTGCGCTCGAAGAAGGATTACACCGCAGGGCACATCGTCGGCTCCCTGAATTTCCCCCAGGACAAGGTACTGACCCGTACCGCCGAACTGGAGAAATACAAGGACAAGACGTTGATCATAGTCGATGCAATGGGGCAGCATGCTGGCACCACCGCCCGCGAGCTGCTCAAGTCCGGCTTCAAGGCGGCCAAGCTGTCCGGCGGTATTTCCAGCTGGCGCGGCGATAACCTTCCTCTGGTGAAGTGAACATGGCTCAAGTCATCGTCTATTCCAGCGACTACTGCCCGTATTGCATCCGTGCCAAACAGCTTTTGCAGAGCAAGAGCGTGGCCTTCGAGGAAATCCGGGTCGACGGCAAGCCACAGCTGCGAGCCGAAATGACCAAGAAGGCCGGTCGTACTTCCGTACCGCAGATCTGGATCGGCTCGACCCACGTGGGCGGCTGCGACGACCTGTTTGCTCTGGAGCGTGCCGGCAAGCTCGATGCGCTGCTGGCCTGATACCCCTTACTCTTTCAGCCTAATCTGACAAGGATCCGAGATGACCGACCAACCGAACAACGACGCTGTTGCCAACGAAGAAAACGGCCCACAATTCTCCCTGCAGCGTATCTACGTTCGCGACCTGTCGTTCGAAGCGCCAAAAAGCCCGGCGATCTTCCGTCAGGAGTGGACGCCGACCGTCAGCCTGGACCTCAACACCCGTCAGAAGCAGCTGGAAGGCGATTTCTACGAAGTCGTACTGACCCTGTCCGTGACCGTCAATAATGGCGACGAAGTTGCCTTCATCGTTGAAGTGCAACAGGCCGGTATCTTCCTGATCAAGGGCCTGGACGACGGCGCAATGAGCCACACCCTCGGCGCATTCTGCCCGAACATCCTGTTCCCTTACGCTCGCGAAGCCATCGACAACCTGGTCGTACGTGGTTCGTTCCCTGCGCTGATGCTGGCTCCGGTGAACTTCGACGCCCTGTACGCGCAAGAACTGCAACGCATGCAGGAAGCTGGCGAAACGCCGACTGTTCAGTAAGCGTTACCGCTGCAAGCAAAAAGCGCCTTTCGGGGCGCTTTTTTGTGCCTGTTCAAACAGCAGCGGCTGACCGTGCACATCGTCGTGCATGCTGTCCGTATGCTTTTTATCGCGATGCTACTGACGACGCAGAGTGCGACGTAAGTGACGGCTGAGTCCTGGCGCTGATCCGGGGGGAGCCTGGCAGGACGCCAGGCTAGCCGCACCGGGCCATGGATGGCCCGTTGCGGCGACCCCCGGATCAGTGACAGGGCGAAGGAACCCGACGAAGTCGGGCCGGAAACGGAGCTTGGGACTTTGCTCACTTTGGTCCCTCAAAGTGAGTCGCCGAGGGGCGAAAAGGTGACCTGAGTCGATCCCCAATCCACCTGGCATCGCAGAACCGCTGTGTAACGCAACTCGTCACCCAATCCATGCCAACGCGTAGCATTGGCACGAGTGTCAGTCAGATAACAGGCATATGGCGCAGCAGGGTCCCGCACTGAAGCCTAAGCAAACCCGTGCTGGCGCCACGCCTCATAAACCGCCACAGCGACGGTGTTGGACAGGTTCAGACTGCGGCAGCCTTCTCGCATGGGCAGTCGCAGGCGATGCTCGCTGCTCAGCGAGTCGAGGATATCGGCGGGCAGGCCGCGGCTTTCCGGGCCGAACAGAAATGCATCGCCCGGCTCAAAGCTCGCATCATGAAAAGGGCGCGAGCCTTTGGTGGTGAAGGCGAACAACCTTGGGTTGCCTATCTTCTCCAGACAGCTTGCCAGGTCAGCATGTGTCTGCAGCGTGGCATACTCGTGATAGTCGAGCCCGGCACGGCGCAGGCGCTTGTCGTCCAGCTCGAAACCCAAGGGTTCGATCAAATGCAGGGTGCAGCCACTATTGGCGCATAGCCTGATGACATTGCCGGTATTCGGCGGAATTTCTGGTTGAAAAAGGATGACGTGAAACATGCACGGCTCCGAACGAAAGGACGGGATGCATTCTACCCTTGAAGAGGACCCGAGACCGAAGCTATGGCCGCGTGTTCTTGGTTCCATCGCGATTCTCGGGTTTACCGTGGGCACGATTATCGGCCGCCTGCAGCAGCCTGATCCGGTCCAGCTGGAGCAGATCGAAGAGTTGCCTGCCGGTCTGGCGCTGTGGTTCAACGAAGAACCGAAGTATCGCGGCGCGACAGTCGATGGCGCGGTGGTACTCAACGTCGATGCTTCAGGGCAGCCGTGGACGGGCCAACTGAGGTTCGACAATCGGGTTGCGCGCTGGAAGGTTGAACGAGGAGAGAAGGGGTTGGTGCTGACGCTCCTGGCAGCCCGCCCACTTCATGGCGACTGGCGCACTGAGAAGGTGGACGGGCGCTGGAGACTGGAGGTCAGTCTCCGGGAGGAATAAAAGAGGGGAATCCCCGGCCTGCCTGTACCAAGGTCCCCAAAACTGGTGATGTAATACCTCTTGCAGGGGGCGTGCCAGTTTTGAGAATTAATCCGAAAGAGCGGGCCCGATTAGTCATATTCAATTAAGTATTTCTGATAGAAAGAAAGCTTTCGATTACCCAAGTAATTGAATTTAATGAATATTTATTAATTTTTACAAAATCATGGCCGATCAGTTCCCTGTCTTCCATGAATGCCTGGTGACACCAGCCTGAACCCTGAATGCCACGGCAGCCCCGGCTGTGCGTCGTCAGGACATGCACCCTATTTGCGCACCGCAACGATGCACACACCCATACTGATGCATTAATGAGGCTGAACCTGCCAGGTATCAGCCTGGATGACTGCGCGCGCAGACCTGACTTCAAGCATCGGCTTGCAGAGATTTTCCTCTGGCGACTGCACATCGAGAGCCCTCTGCGCATTGGCCAATCGGCTGAGAGGGCGGGCGCCGGACAACAAAATTGCTTTTTTGTTCACCTCGACTACAGTTCAACGCGTGTTTCGGACGCTGAAAAGTACTGAAGAAGGACGTTTTGAGTGGTTTTTGGAAAATATTTCGTGGCTTGGCAGCGCTAGCCGTCAAAGTGGTGACAACTGTCATATTTCATCACTAACCTCTCTGAAGTGCCCGTTTTGAAAGGCTTTTGCCGGAAGGCAAATGGCGCGCTGTCGTAAGGGATTATGACCGACCGGCTTCGGTTTGGCTGGTCAGTGGCACAAAACCAAACGATCTGACGAACGGTATCAAAATAAATTTTGGGAATTACACAATTAGGTCGATACACTCCGTGACGTCCTGGCTGACACGAGTTGTGACATATGCCTGATTGTTCTTAGGGGTTGAAGAAATGCTTCCTTTTAGGCATGAAAAGTGTTCACTGACGTGCGGCCAATGACATACGCGGTCTAGTCAAAAGTCGGGGTGTACAGAAACCATTGACCTCCAGGTCGGGACTGTCGCCTTTCGCAATATCTCTGGGTCAGGGCAACGCCCGGCACCAGAGACATAAAAAATTAGATTCACGAGGAGCGTAGTAATGAAGAAGTCCACCCTGGCCTTGGCCGTAACCGTTGGTGTATTGGCTCAGCAGGCCGGTGCAGCTGGTTTCCTGGAAGACAGCAAAGCGTCCGTTAGTTCTCGTACTCTGTATTTCAATAACGACTTGCGTGAAGGCTTCCGTGCTTCCGACCAGCGTGAAACCGCTACCGGTCTGAAATTCGACTACCTCTCTGGATTTACTCAGGGGACCGTCGGTTTTGGCCTTGATGCGCAAGCTGTAATGGGTCTGCATTTGGGTGGCGGCATTGAGCACCATAATGCCAACACATCTAACACCGTTGTTCCGACCGATACTGATGGTTCTTCGGTCAGCGACTGGTCCCGTGTTGGCGCCAACGCCAAGATGCGCTTCTCCAAAACTGAATTGAAGGTCGGTAATGCTTTGGCACCGAACCTGCCAATTCTGGTCAGCAACGATGGTCGTCTTCTGCCTCAGGCTTTCCAGGGCGGCATCCTGACTTCCAAGGATCTGGACAACGTTACCTTCACAGCTGGTCAGCTGAACAAATCCATCGGTCGTGCTTCGAGCAACTGGACTGACCTGTCCGTGGCCGGCGCTTCCCAGACCTCCGACCAGTTCCGTTTCGCGGGTGCTGACTGGAAAGTCACCAAAGACCTGACCCTGCAGTACTACTACGCCAACCTGGAAGACTTCTACAAGCAACACTTCCTGGGCCTGGTTCACGTCTATCAGATCGATAGCGATCAGTCTTTCAAGACCGACCTGCGTTATTTCAACAGCAGCTCTGACGGTAAAAACAGTGAGGCTGCATCAGGCTATCGTTTCAACAACAACGGTGGTTACGCCTCGCACACCGGCGAAGTCGACAACCAGACCTGGTCTGCAATGTTCACTTACGCCTTGGGCGGTCACTCGTTCATGGTTGGTCACCAGCAAGTAGGTGACAGCGGCGGTATGGTCTATCTTGGCCAAGGTAACGTAGTGGACAGTCGCGGTCGCCCTGAAGGTAACGGCGGTTCGAGCTTCTACCTGTTCACTGATTCGATGATCAACGGCTTCAACCGCGCGGGTGAAAACACCACCTTCGGTCAGTACTCGTATGATTTCGCCAAGGTTGGTGTTCCGGGCCTGAAGGCCGCGATTGCTTACCTGAGCGGTGATGACATCCGTGACGTCAACCGCAATCTGGGTAGTCACTCTGAGTGGGAACGCGATATGCGCGTCGACTACGTAATTCAGAGTGGTCCACTTAAGGGCTTCGGTACCACTGTACGTCACGGCACCTTCCGTGGTGACGTCGCTACCACTGCCGATACCGATCAAACCCGTATCCTCTTCAACTACACCTACAACTTCATGTAAGTGTATTGAAGCTCAAAGGAACCCCGCCCCGTGCGGGGTTTCTTTTGCCTGTTTTTTGATATTCCTGGCAGGTCTATGAGGCGCATTATTTATTCTTTTTAACTTCTCTCGACAGGGCGCACAGTAGTGCTATACCAAGGCCTACCCGATACAGACAAGGAGCAACACCATGACACTGCGACTTGGCGACATCGCCCCTGACTTCGAGCAGGAATCCAGCGAGGGTCGTATCCGTTTTCATGAATGGCTCGGCGACAGCTGGGGTGTGTTGTTTTCTCATCCGGCTGACTTCACGCCGGTGTGCACCACCGAGCTGGGTTTTACTGCCAAATTGAAAGACGAGTTCGCCAGGCGCGGCGTGAAAGCCATTGCGCTGTCGGTGGACCCGGTCGATTCGCACATCAAGTGGATCGACGATATCAATACCACGCAAAACACCCTGGTCAACTTCCCGATTCTGGCCGACGCTGATCGCAAGGTTTCCGACCTGTACGACCTGATTCATCCCAATGCCAACGACACGCTGACTGTGCGCTCGCTGTTCGTGATCGACCCGAACAAGAAGGTGCGTCTGACCATTACCTATCCGGCCAGCACCGGGCGTAACTTCCACGAGATTCTGCGCGTTATCGACTCACTGCAATTGACCGACAACTACAAGGTCGCTACGCCCGCCAACTGGGTGGACGGTGATGACGTAGTGATCGTGCCGTCGATCAAGGACGAAGCCGAGATCAAGCAACGCTTTCCCAAGGGCTACAAGGCGGTCACGCCTTACCTGCGCCTGACACCACAGCCAAACCGCTGATTTTCGATCTACCAAGCGTGGGGTTATTCGGGCCGATTTATCGGCCCTTTTTTATTACTCCCCCATGGCCGCCTGCTATGCGCGCGATCAAGCGCGGACGCGGAGCATGGGCACGATAGTCGAGATGATCGTTCCTCACGCTCCAGCGTGGGAATGCCGTGGGTGACGCTCTGCGTCAAAAATCTTCGTCGCGCTGCAAAGTCAGGATCGGACGCGGAGCGTCCAGAGCGGCGTGCCAACGATAGTTGAGATGATCGTTCCTCACGCTTCAGCGTGGGAATGCCGTGGGTGACGCTCTGCGTCACAAATCTTCGTCGCGCTGCAAAGTCAGGATCGGACGCAGCTGGCTATCAGCGAGACCTTTATATATTCATTTATGGAATAACTAAATGAATAAATAAGATTTATAGATATAAAAAATGGCTGCTAATGTCGTGCCTATTCCCACCTTGCTCCTTCCTCAATGGTCGAGCAGGGGACCACTTCAAATAGGTAAAGGAGCGCATATGCGCACTGTCATTTTGCGTCGAGGCCTTGTCGCGCTGTTTGCTGCTGCGGTCGCTCTTGGTGCGGTCACTCAGGCCCAGGCGGAAGATCTGCGCATCGGTTACCAGAAGTACGGCACGCTGGTGCTGCTCAAGGCCAAGGGTTCGCTGGAAAAGCGTCTGGCCGAACAGGGCGTGAAAGTCCAGTGGACCGAATTCCCTGGCGGCCCGCAGCTACTTGAAGGGCTGAACGTCGGCTCTATCGACTTCGGCGTCACTGGCGAAACACCGCCGGTCTTCGCCCAGGCCGCAGGCGCGGACTTGCTGTATGTCGCCTACGAGCCGCCAGCGCCGACCAGTGAAGCCATCCTGGTGCCCAAAGACTCCCCGATTACCTCGGTCAAAGACCTGAAAGGCAAAAAAGTCGTCCTCAATAAAGGCTCGAACGTCCATTACCTGCTGGTCAAGGCGCTGGAAGATGCTGGTCTGAAATACACCGATATCCAGACCGTCTTTCTGCCTCCGGCCGATGCGCGTGCCGCTTTCGAGCGGGGCAGCGTGGATGCCTGGGTCATCTGGGACCCGTACCAGGCCGCTGCTGAAAAGCAACTGCAGGCGCGGACCTTGAAGGACGGCAGCGGCATTGTCGACAACCATCAGTTCTATCTAGCGACCAAGCCGTACGCACAGAAAAACCCCAAGGTGATTCAGGCCCTGATCGAAGAGGTCCGTGCGGTGGGCGAGTGGTCCAAGGCCAATCCCGATGAAGTGACCCGACAGGTCGCACCGTTACTGGGGCTGCCGGCCGACATCACCCTGACCTCGGTCAAGCGTCAGGGCTACGGCGCGCAGTTCATCACTCCGCCGGTGGTGGCGGCACAGCAGAAAATCGCTGACACCTTCTACCAGCTCAAGCTGATTCCAAAGCCGCTCAGCATTGCTGATGTGGTCTGGACACCTCCTGCTGCTGTTGCTCAAGCACAGTGATCGTCAGGCCCTTCGAGGAGACAACTCCATGAGCCTCAGTGCTTCGCAACGCATCGTTCATCGACTGGCGCCCTGGGCACTTCCAGTCCTGTTGTTGGCAGTCTGGCAGCTGTCGGTCAGCGCCGGCTGGTTATCCACACGCATTCTGCCCGCGCCGAGCGCGGTCATCGAAGCGGGCATAAACCTGGTCGCCAGCGGCGAAATCTGGACGCATCTGGCTATCAGCGGCTGGCGCGCCGGGATCGGTTTCGCCATTGGCGGCGGCATCGGTCTGGCGCTGGGCTTTATTACCGGCCTGAGCAAATGGGGTGAGCGTCTGCTGGACAGCTCGGTGCAGATGATCCGCAACGTGCCGCACCTGGCGCTGATTCCGCTGGTCATCCTGTGGTTCGGTATCGATGAGACCGCCAAGATATTCCTTGTCGCGCTCGGCACCCTGTTCCCGATTTATCTGAACACCTACCACGGCATCCGCAACATCGATCCTGCGTTGGTGGAAATGTCCCGCAGCTATGGCCTGTCCGGTTTCAGCCTGTTCCGTCATGTGATCCTGCCGGGCGCCATGCCTTCGATTCTGGTAGGCGTGCGCTTTGCGCTGGGCTTCATGTGGCTGACGCTGATCGTCGCGGAAACCATTTCTGCCAGCTCCGGCATTGGCTACCTGGCGATGAATGCGCGGGAATTTCTGCAAACCGACATCGTGGTGCTGGCCATCGTGTTGTACGCCGTACTCGGCAAGCTGGCCGATCTGGCGGCGCGTGGCCTGGAACGTGTCTGCCTGCGCTGGCACCCGGCCTATCAAGTGAGCAAAGGCGGTGCCGCATGACCAGTCTGAAACAGCAACCTCCACACTTGCTGCGTGGCATCCCGCTGGCGGTGCACAAGCTGAAAAAAGCGTTCGGCACCCGCGAAGTGCTCAAGGACATCGACCTGCACATCCCTGCCGGTCAGTTCGTTGCCATCGTCGGCCGTAGCGGTTGCGGCAAAAGCACGCTGTTGCGCCTGCTCGCCGGCCTCGACAAACCGACGCAAGGGCAGTTGCTGGCCGGCTCTGCGCCATTGAACGATGCTCGCGAAGACACGCGATTGATGTTTCAGGAAGCGCGCTTGCTGCCCTGGAAAAAGATCATCGACAACGTCGGCCTCGGGCTGAGCGGCGACTGGCGGGCGCAGGCCCTTGAAGCGCTTGAGGCCGTCGGCCTTGCCGAGCGCGCCAACGAGTGGCCTGCCGCATTGTCCGGTGGTCAGAAGCAGCGTGTTGCCCTGGCCCGTGCGCTGATTCACAAACCGCGCCTGCTGTTGCTCGACGAGCCGTTGGGCGCGCTGGACGCCCTGACCCGGATCGAAATGCAGCAACTGATCGAAAAGCTGTGGGGCCAGTATGGTTTCACGGTGCTGCTGGTGACCCACGACGTCAGCGAGGCTGTGGCCATTGCCGACCGAGTGATCCTGATCGAAGAAGGGCAGATCGGTCTCGATCTGCTGGTCGACCTGCCACGTCCGCGTGTTCGTGGCTCGCATCGCCTTGCGGCACTGGAGGCCGAAGTGCTCAACCGCGTGCTGGCACTCCCTGGCTCGCCACCCGACCCGGAACCGTTTTCGCCACTGCCCACGCAATTGCGCTGGGCAAATTAACCCTGATCCCCAAAGGAAGACATGCCATGACTATCAAAGCCATCAACGTTCGCAACCAGTTCAAAGGCACCATCAAGGAAATCGTCCACGGCGACGTATTGTCGGAAATCGACGTACAGACCGCATCGGGCGTCGTGACCTCGGTCATCACCACCCGCTCGGTCAAGGAGCTGGAGCTGGTCGTTGGCAGTGAAGTGATTGCCTTCGTGAAGTCGACTGAAGTCTCCATTGCCAAGTTGTAATTGCCGTAATGGAACACCCCGGACGGTGAAAGCCCCTCCGGGGCGTTTCTGTTTGTCGTCAGGGCGATCCTAGTAGATCTGCCAGCTAGGCAATGCCGCCATTGAGGTCGAAGCTGATGGCTCGAACACTGGCGGGAGAACGCCATGACGCCTACCACCTCAGCGGTATTGTGCCGCTATCGCTACGATCCGCTTGACCGTCTGGCGAGTACCTCGCCGGCCGGTCAGGGCGCTGCGCTACGTTTCTACTGCAAGAGCCGTCTGGCCACGCATATCCAGGGGGCGATTCGGCATACGATTTTTGGTCATGACGAGCACTTACTGGCCCAACAAAAGCACTCGGTTACCGGCTATGAAACGAGCCTGTTGGCGACCGATCAACCGGTTTCGGTGTTACACGGGGTGAGTGGCGCGGGCATCGAGTCTGCTGCCTACAGTGCTTACGGTTATAGCGATGCCGAAAATGGATTTGATTGTTTAATGGGATTTAACGGCGAGCTACGTGATCCGGTGTCCGGACACTATCTTTTGGGTAATGGCTACCGAGCGTTCAATCCGGTGTTGATGCGATTTAACAGCCCGGACAGTCTCAGTCCATTTGCAGCCGGCGGGATCAATTCGTACGCCTACTGTGAAGGTGATCCGATGAATAAGCGTGACCCTACAGGGCACAGTGGGAAGTGGTCTTTAATAAAAGTCCTTTCCAGGATTCTTACGCTCGGTCGATCAGCCACGTCGAACTCGAGAAGACTTCTTGATCAGCCTGCAGGAAAGCTTGAAAGAAGTCAGTCGCTCGTTCAGCTTGCTTCGCCCAAATCAGCATTTGATATGGACAAAACCTTGATAGGCTTCCATGGCTCGACGCTAGAGGATGGAAAAAGTTTGATGCAAGGGCTCAATCCCTCATATATGAATAGCTCCGCAGGTTTAAGCAGTGGGAGGGGGTTCTATGTAGCCCCCACCAGAACAATGGCTTCAGACTTCGCCGAGGTTGCAGCTAACTATAAGCCTGGCTCGACGCCCGCCGTTTACACCGTTCACATGAGCCATTACCCCGCTAGAATGCCGGGGCGGGATTATCGCTTCGGTACTATGGGGGAGGGAGGTTTAGGGCCGCGTGGTTTGGGGGATATGGAGCTGGTTATAAAGGAGCATTTATACAGGGCTATTTCCATACGTCATACCGAGGCCGGTGCGCGATTGACATTGCCGCGAGCGTCCGAGGCGCCTTTTTAGCGAGTGATGGAATTATGAATATCGCACGCTTACGGGCATTCGAGGCTCACAGGGCTTGAAGCAATTCTCTTTTTGGCAAGAATGCAGGTAAGTAAAGTCCCAGATAAGCATCAAACACCCGCATGCCTTCTTCGGCCATGCGCGGTGTAATCTCGTCGTGTAACTGAACCGACCGCGCATACACCCGATCCCCCAGTTCCATCGCCAGCGCAAACACATCTACATCGTCGGGCAGTGCGGGCAACTGGAAGTGGCGGTCAAACACTTCAAGCATCAAGTGCCCCAGTTCAATGTCGTGCTGTCGATCGGCCTGGTTGATTTCGGTCAGGCCGTGCTGGGCGAGGATCAATTGCCGGGCGGCGGCGTCGGCGTTGTAGATGGCCAGCATGCGCAGCTCGACGATGCGTGACAGGTCGCGCCAGGTGGTGAGCTGATCGTGATCGATGGGAGCCTGCAGCGAGGCGCGAAAGGCGGCGTGGATGTCGGCGGTCAATGCTTCAAGCAGCGCGGGTACGCTGGCGAAGAAGTGGTACACCGAGGATGGCGGAATGCCGGCTCGCTCGGCAACGCTGTAGATCGACAGGCTGGCCACCCCCTGTTCGGCAAGCAGCGTACGTGCGGCGTCGAGAATCGAATCGATTCTGGCCTGGCTGCGTGCTTGAGGTTTGCGAGGAGTGGCGGCGCGGGTCATGGGCGTGGCTCTTGGGTGGGCTGCGGGCATTGTAAGGGATTCTGACGGGATGAATCGCTGTCGTCGCCAAACGATTATGGCTCCCACGCTCCGCGCTCATCGGTATACACAAATCCAACTGTTTATCGTGCCAATGCTCCGCGTTGGCACGCAGTTCGTGACGCTCTGCGTCACAAATTCGGGCCGCACCGCATGTTCAAGATCGGACGCAGAGCGTCCAGAACGGCATTCCCACGCTGGAGCGTGAGGAACGATAGGTGTCCGGGGGGGACACCAGACAAAAACGCCGCAAGACTCAAAGCCTGCGGCGTTTTGTGTTGCTCGGCCTCAATCAGACCGTATGCAGGTACCAGTTGTACTCGAGGTCGGAGATGGAGTGTTCGAACTCTTCCAGCTCGCTCTCTTTACAGGCCACGAAAATATCGATGTATTTCGGGTCGATGTACTTGGCCATCACCGGGTTGTCGTCCAGCTCACGCAATGCATCGCGCAAGTTATTCGGCAGGCTCTGTTCGTGCTGTTCGTAGGAGTTGCCTTCTACCGGGGCGCCAGGCTCGACCTTGTTGACCAGGCCGTGGTGCACGCCGGCCAGGACAGATGCCATCACCAGATACGGGTTGGCATCGGCACCGGCAACGCGGTGTTCGATACGTACCGCATCGGCGGTGCCGGTCGGTACGCGAACGGCGACAGTACGGTTATCCAGACCCCAGGTCGGTGAGTTGGGCACATAGAACTGCGCACCAAACCGGCGGTACGAGTTGACGTTCGGGCACAGGAAGGCCATTTGTGCCGGCAGGGTCTCGAGCACACCGCCGATTGCGTGACGCAATGCGGCGTTCTGCTCGGGATCCTCGCTGGTGAAGATGTTCTTGCCATCGCGATCCAGAATCGAGATGTGAACGTGCAGACCATTACCCGCCTGACCCGGATAGGGCTTGGCCATAAAGGTCGTGTCCATCTCGTGATCGTAGGCGATGTTCTTGATCAGGCGCTTGAGCAATACGGCGTAATCACACGCCTTGATCGCGTCGGCGACGTGATGCAGGTTGACTTCGAACTGGGCCGGGGCGCTTTCCTTGACGATGGCGTCGGCAGGGATGCCTTGTTCCTTCGCACCTTCGAGGATGTCCTGAAGGCAATCGACGTATTCGTCGAGGTCGTCGATCAGATAGACCTGTGTCGAATGCGGGCGTTTGCCGGAGATCGGCGAGCGGGGCGGTTGCGGGCGACCGTTCACGTTCTCCTGATCGATCAGGTAGAACTCCAGCTCGAACGCGGCGCAGATGGTCAGGCCCATTTCGTCGAATTTGGCGACGACCTGACGCAATACTTCACGCGGGTCGGCGAAAAACGGGTCGCCTTCGAGTTCGTGCATGGTCATCAGCAATTGCGCGGTAGGGCGCTTTTGCCATGGCTCGTTGCACAGGGTGTCGGGGATGGGATAACAGATTCGGTCAGCATCACCGATATCCAGGCCCAGGCCGGTGCTTTCCACCGTGGAGCCATTGATATCCAGAGCAAATAAAGAGGCAGGCAGGTTGATGCCCTTCTCGTAAACCTTATGGAGGCTGGTGCGTTCGATGCGTTTGCCACGCACCACACCATTCATATCTGCAATCAGAAGGTCAACGTACAGAACCTCAGGATGTTCCTTAAGGAACGCGTTCGCTTCGTTAAGCTGAACGGCACGCGGGGGTACCGACATGATGCAACACCTTTGTTGTTAAAAATATCAATCATCAATGATTGCGGATCTCAGTCAATCCGAAAGCCATGATGAAGTCAATAGAGCCTCTTTTGCCCTAAAACTGCGCCATATGGCCTTTTTTGCTGCTATTTAGGGCGTTTTATTCCGTTTCTGACCGCTTTTAAATATGAGCTAGAGCGGCCTGTCTTCTATTCTTAACGGGTTGTTGTATAAAAAAATGAACGAGGCTAAGCTCGATCTCAACCCAGTAGAGCAACAATAGCGGGGGTCAAATGCTTCACCTTTCCCTGGTCGACACGCGACTATCAAGTCCTTACAGCGCCCATCATGCCTGTGATATCGGTGCTCGTGGTGGGTTGCCACGTATTGCGACATCCCTGAACGGCTCTCGAAGCCAGTCTGCTCTACTCTCAACGCTGGACATTACCACTATAGCGGCGTCGTCGGTGTGACCGCGGCCGTCTGGAAATCCGGCCCCGCAGCTGTCACCTTACCCCTAATCGGCGTCTGCCGAAACGAGTTGTACATCATGACGCCAATGCGTCTGGAACGCCTGATCACGATCAGGACAATAAAACCCTGAGGTATTTATGAGTACCAACCTCGACCAGCTCACCGATTGGTTGAAAGAACACAAGATTACCGAAGTCGAATGCATGATGTCCGACCTCACCGGGATTACCCGCGGCAAGATCTCGCCGACCAACAAGTTCATCGCTGAAAAAGGCATGCGCCTGCCTGAAAGCGTGCTGTTGCAGACGGTGACCGGTGACTACGTAGAGGACGATATCTACTACGAGCTGCTGGACCCGGCAGACATAGACATGATCTGCCGTCCCGACCAGAACGCGGTGTATCTGGTGCCCTGGGCGGTCGAGCCCACTGCGCAGGTGATTCACGACACCTACGACAAGCAAGGCAACCCCATCGAGCTGTCGCCACGCAACGTGCTGAAGAAGGTACTCAAGCTCTACGCCGATCAGGGCTGGCAGCCCATCGTGGCGCCGGAGATGGAGTTTTACCTGACCAAGCGCAGCGACGACCCTGACTATCCGCTACAGCCTCCGATCGGACGCTCCGGGCGTCCGGAAACCGGCCGTCAGTCGTTCTCGATCGAAGCAGCCAACGAATTCGATCCGCTGTTCGAAGACGTCTATGACTGGTGCGAACTGCAGAACCTGGACCTGGACACGCTGATCCACGAAGACGGTACGGCGCAGATGGAAATCAACTTCCGTCACGGTGATGCCCTGTCGCTGGCCGACCAGATTCTGGTGTTCAAGCGCACCATGCGCGAAGCCGCCCTCAAGCACGACGTCGCGGCGACCTTCATGGCCAAGCCGATGACCGGCGAGCCGGGCAGTGCCATGCACTTGCACCAGAGCATCATCGACATCGAGACCGGCAAGAATATCTTCTCCAATGAAGACGGGACCATGAGCGAGCTGTTTCTGAACCACGTCGGTGGTCTGCAGAAGTTCATCCCCGAGCTGTTGCCGCTGTTCGCGCCCAACGTCAACTCGTTCCGGCGCTTTCTGCCCGACACCTCGGCGCCAGTAAACGTCGAGTGGGGCGAAGAGAATCGCACCGTCGGCCTGCGTGTTCCGGACGCCGTACCGCAGAACCGTCGCGTGGAAAACCGCCTGCCGGGTGCCGATGCCAACCCTTATCTGGCCATCGCCGCCAGTCTGCTGTGCGGCTTCATCGGCATGGTCGAAGGCATCAATCCGAGCGCTCCGGTGGTCGGACGAGGTTACGAGCGGCGCAATCTGCGTCTGCCGTTGACCATCGAAGACGCGCTGGAGCGCATGGAAAACAGCAAGACCATCGAAAAATACCTGGGCAAGAAATTCATCATCGGTTACGTCGCGGTCAAGCGCGCCGAGCATGAAAACTTCAAGCGCGTGATCAGTTCGTGGGAGCGGGAATTCCTGCTTTTCGCCGTCTGATCACGCAGAGCGCCGCTGCGGTTAATGCGCGGCGCTCTGCCAACTGACCTGATCAAAGGAAGTGCTGCATGAGTGCCAACAACCCGCAAACCCTCGAATGGCAGGCCCTGAGCAGCGAGCATCATCTGGCACCGTTCAGCGACTACAAACAGTTGAAAGAGAAGGGCCCGCGCATCATCACCCGTGCCGAGGGCGTTTATCTGTGGGACAGCGAGGGCAACAAGATCCTCGACGGCATGTCCGGCCTGTGGTGCGTGGCCATCGGTTATGGCCGCGAAGAACTGGCCGACGCAGCCAGCAAACAGATGCGCGAGCTGCCGTACTACAACCTGTTTTTCCAGACCGCCCACCCGCCGGTGCTGGAGCTGGCCAAGGCCATTTCCGAGATTGCACCGCAGGGCATGAACCATGTGTTCTTTACCGGTTCAGGCTCCGAAGGCAATGACACGATGCTGCGCATGGTCCGTCATTACTGGGCACTGAAAGGCCAGCCGAACAAGAAAACCATCATCAGCCGCGTCAATGGCTATCACGGCTCCACTGTCGCCGGTGCCAGCCTGGGTGGCATGACGTACATGCACGAGCAGGGCGACCTGCCGATTCCGGGGGTGGTGCACATTCCACAGCCATACTGGTTCGGCGAAGGCGGCGACATGACGCCGGACGCGTTTGGCATCTGGGCTGCAGAGCAACTGGAAAAGAAAATTCTCGAGCTGGGCGTCGAGAACGTCGGTGCGTTCATTGCCGAGCCGATCCAAGGCGCAGGCGGTGTGATCGTCCCGCCTTACTCTTACTGGCCGAAGATCAAGGAAATTCTCTCCCGCTACGACATCCTGTTCGCCGCCGATGAGGTGATTTGTGGCTTCGGGCGTACCAGTGAGTGGTTCGGTAGCGATTTCTATGGCCTCAAGCCCGACATGATGACCATCGCCAAAGGACTGACTTCCGGTTACGTCCCGATGGGCGGCCTGATCG
Source organism: Pseudomonas sp. PvP027 (assembly GCF_017833005.1). Taxonomy (NCBI): domain Bacteria; kingdom Pseudomonadati; phylum Pseudomonadota; class Gammaproteobacteria; order Pseudomonadales; family Pseudomonadaceae; genus Pseudomonas; species Pseudomonas sp. PvP027. Next base: position 3,605,891 of record NZ_JAFIBK010000001.1, read on the forward strand.
TGCGCGATGAAATCGTCGCGGTGCTCAATGAGGGCGGCGATTTCAATCATGGCTTTACCTACTCCGGACACCCGGTGGCGGCCGCGGTTGCGCTGGAGAACATCCGTATCCTGCGCGAAGAAAAGATCGTCGAACGGGTCAGGTCGGAAACGGCACCGTATTTGCAAAAGCGTTTGCGTGAGTTGAGCGATCATCCGCTGGTGGGCGAAGTCCGGGGTGTCGGGCTGCTTGGGGCCATCGAACTGGTGAAGGACAAGGCCACCCGCGAGCGCTATACCGACAAGGGCGCGGGAATGATCTGTCGAACCTTCTGCTTCGATAATGGCCTGATCATGCGGGCTGTGGGCGATACCATGATCATTGCGCCGCCGCTGGTGATCAGTTTTGCGCAAATCGACGAGTTGGTAGAGACGGCGCGCAAATGCCTGGATCTGACGCTGGCGGTGTTGCAGGGCTGAAAACGCGAAAAAAGCGTCGATTCGAGCGCAATGTGCATTGTTTGAGGGGCTTTGGCTTGAAAGCCTGCCCAGGAAGTTGCCAGACTAATGGCTACACGCCGCTAACTGACGGTCAGTGATAAAAATACATTGGAGCTACGCATGAAAAAATTTGGCAAGACCCTTCTCGCGCTGTCCCTGATGGGCGTTGTGGCCACTGCTGCGCAGGCCGATGACAAAGTGCTGCACGTCTATAACTGGTCCGATTACATCGCGCCGGACACCGTTGCCAAGTTCGAGAAAGAATCGGGCATCAAGGTGGTCTACGATGTTTTCGACAGCAACGAGACGCTCGAAGCCAAATTGCTCGCTGGCAAATCCGGCTATGACATCGTCGTACCGTCCAACAACTTCCTGGCCAAGCAGATCAAGGCCGGCGTTTATCAGGAGCTGGACAAGTCCAAGCTGCCGAACTGGAAGAACCTCAACGAATCGCTGCTCAAGGCCGTGTCGGTCAGCGACCCGGATAACAAGCACGCATTCCCGTACATGTGGGGTTCTATCGGTATCGGCATCAACCCGGACAAGGTCAAGGCCGCGCTGGGTGCTGACGCGCCAGTCAATTCCTGGGACCTGCTGTTCAAGCCCGAGAACGCTGCCAAGCTGAAGTCGTGCGGCATCAGCTTCCTCGATTCGCCGACCGAAATGCTGCCGATCGCCCTGCATTACCTGGGTTACCCGACCGATTCTCAGGACAAGAAGCAGATCGCCGAAGCTGAAGCGCTGTTCATGAAGATTCGTCCGTCGATTGGCTACTTCCACTCTTCCAAGTACATCTCGGACCTGGCCAACGGCAACATTTGCGTCGCCGTCGGCTACTCGGGTGATATCTACCAGGCCAAATCCCGTGCTGCCGAAGCCGGTGGCAAGGTCAAGGTTGCCTACAATATTCCGAAAGAAGGCGCCGGCAGCTTCTATGACATGGTCGCCATTCCCAAGGATGCCGAAAACGTCGAGGGTGCCTACAAGTTCATGACCTTCCTGATGAAGCCGGAAATCATGGCCGAGATCACCAACGCCGTGCGCTTCCCGAACGGCAATGCGGCGGCTACGGCGCTGGTCGACAAGGAAATCACCAGTGACCCTGGCGTTTATCCACCTGCCGACGTTCAGGCCAAACTGTATGCAATCGCAGACTTGCCTGCTGCCACGCAGCGGATCATGACCCGCAGCTGGACCAAGATAAAGTCAGGTAAATAAGTCTGTCATCAAACCTGTGGATGCTGCGTAGCCTTGGCCGCGCAGCATCCAGCAGACAGGAATATTGCCTAAACCTTTGCTGGTTGGACGCATAGACGGTAAGTTGCGCGCCGGTTTGGTTTTCCGGACGCCCTCCGGCGCTCAGGCCCCTCTGTTAAAAGGACTCATTCTTTGTCTATTTCTATTCTTTCCAAAGCCTTGCTGGCGGCTGCCGGGCTGACACTGTCGATCAGTGCCCAGGCCGAGTCCACCGTGCATATTTATAACTGGTCCGATTACATCGGCAAGACCACCCTGGCGGACTTCGAAGCCGCAACCGGCATCAAGCCGATGTACGACGTGTTCGACTCCAACGAAACCCTGGAAGCCAAGCTGCTGGCCGGACGCACGGGCTATGACGTGGTGGTGCCGTCCAATCACTTCCTCGGCAAGCAGATCAAGGCCGGCGCGTTTCAGAAGCTCGACAAGTCGCTGCTGCCCAACTACAAGAATCTCGACCCGGCGCTGCTCAAGCGTCTGGAGAAGAACGATCCGGGTAACCAGTACGCCGTGCCGTACCTGTGGGGAACCAACGGCATCGGTTACAACGTCGAGAAGGTCAAGGCAGCACTGGGCGTCGACAAGATCGACTCCTGGGCCGTGCTGTTCGAACCGGAGAACATCAAGAAGCTCTCCAGCTGCGGCGTAGCGTTTCTGGACTCTGCCGATGAAATGTTGCCAGCGGTGCTCAACTACATGGGGCTGGACCCCAACAGCACCAAGGAAGCCGATTACAAGAAGGCCGAAGCCAAGCTGCTGGCGATTCGTCCTTACGTGACCTATTTCCACTCCTCCAAATACATCACCGACCTGGCCAATGGCGACATTTGCGTCGCGGCCGGTTTTTCGGGTGACGTGTTCCAGGCCAAATCCCGGGCTGAAGAAGCGGGCAAGGGCGTGAAGATCGCCTACAGCATTCCGAAAGAGGGCGGCAACCTGTGGTTCGACATGCTGGCGATCCCGGCGGACTCGAAGAACATCAAGGCGGCCAGTGCTTTCATCAACTACATGCTCGACCCCAAGGTGATTGCCAAGGTCAGCGATGAAGTCGGCTACGCCAACCCCAATCCCGCCTCCGGCGAGTTCATGGACCAGAGCATCCGTACCGATGAAGCGGTTTATCCGCCTCAGGAAGTACTGGACCGCCTGTTCGTGAACAGCGAGTTGCCACCCAAGGTGCAACGTCTGATGACCCGCAGCTGGACCAAGGTCAAGTCGGGCAAATAAAAATCCAGCACCCGGCCATACGGGCCGGGTTGCCTACCTGTTGGGAGTTTCACCCATGGCAGTTGCCTCCGGCGCCTACAAGAAAGCCATCGAAGGCGGTCAGCAACCCAAAGAGGTGCTGGTCAGGATTGATCGGGTCACGAAAAAGTTCGACGAGACGATCGCGGTGGACGATGTGTCCCTGCAGATCAACAAGGGCGAGATCTTCGCCCTGCTTGGCGGCTCTGGCTCCGGCAAATCGACACTGCTGCGCATGCTGGCCGGGTTCGAACGGCCGACCGAAGGCCGCATCTACCTCGACGGTGTCGACATCACCGACATGCCGCCGTACGAGCGGCCGATCAACATGATGTTCCAGTCCTATGCGCTGTTCCCGCACATGACCGTGGCGGACAACATCGCCTTCGGCCTGAAGCAGGACAAGCTGGGCAAGTCGGAAATCGACGCCCGCGTGGCGGAAATGCTCAAGCTGGTGCAGATGACCCAATACGCCAAGCGCAAGCCGCACCAGCTCTCCGGCGGTCAGCGTCAGCGTGTGGCTCTGGCCCGGTCGCTGGCCAAAAAGCCCAAGCTGTTGCTGCTCGACGAGCCGATGGGCGCGCTGGACAAGAAACTGCGTTCGCAGATGCAGCTGGAACTGGTGGAAATCATCGAGCGCGTCGGCGTGACCTGCGTGATGGTGACTCACGATCAGGAAGAGGCCATGACCATGGCCGAGCGCATCGCGATCATGCACCTGGGCTGGATCGCGCAGATCGGCAGCCCGATCGACATCTACGAGACTCCGACCAGCCGTCTGGTCTGCGAATTCATCGGCAGCGTCAACCTGTTCGAAGGTGACGTGATCGAGGACATGGAAGCGCATGCGCTGATCCGCAGCCCTGAGCTGGAGCGCAATATCTATGTCGGTCACGGCGTCAGTACCTCAGTGGAAGACAAGCACATCACCTACGCACTGCGTCCGGAGAAACTGCTGATCACCACCGAGCAGCCAGCCTTCGAATACAACTGGTCGCGCGGCAAGGTCCATGACATCGCCTATCTGGGCGGTCATTCGGTGTTCTACGTCGAGCTGCCGGGCGGCAAGCTGGTGCAGTCGTTCGTCGCCAACGCCGAGCGTCAGGGCGCACGGCCTACCTGGGGCGATGAAGTCTACGTCTGGTGGGAAGACGACAGCGGCGTGGTACTGCGCTCATGAAAATCCGCAAGATCAAGCGCGCTTTCGAGCGCATAAAGCCCAACGGGCGGCAGATGGTCATCGGCGTGCCGTTCCTCTGGCTGTTCCTGTTCTTTGCCCTGCCGTTTCTGATCGTGCTCAAGATCAGCTTCGCCGAGGCCGACGTCGCGATCCCGCCGTACACCGAAATCTTCAGCTACGCCGATGAAAAGCTGCAGATGGTCCTCAACTTCGCCAACTACACCCTGCTCAGTGGCGATGACCTGTACGTTTCGGCCTATCTGGGCTCGCTGAAGATGGCCTTCATCAGCACCTTGCTGTGCCTGCTGATCGGCTATCCGATGGCCTACGCCATCGCCAGCGCCCGCAAGGACCTGCAAACCGTGCTGTTGCTGCTGATCATGATGCCGACCTGGACGGCGATCCTGATCCGCGTCTACGCCTGGATGGGCATCCTCAGCAACAACGGGCTGCTCAATGCGTTCCTGATGTGGCTGGGGCTGATCGATGCGCCGTTGCAGATCCTCAACACCAACCTGGCGGTGTACATCGGCGTGGTCTATTCCTACCTGCCGTTCATGATCCTGCCGCTGTACGCCAACCTTGTGAAGCACGACACCAGCCTGCTGGAGGCTGCGTCTGACCTGGGTTCGAGCACCTTCAACAGCTTCTGGAAAATCACCGTACCGCTGTCCAAGAACGGCGTGATCGCCGGCTGCATGCTGGTATTCATTCCGGTGGTGGGCGAGTTCGTGATTCCCGAGCTGCTCGGCGGCCCGGAAACCCTGATGATCGGCCGCGTGCTGTGGCAGGAATTCTTCAACAACCGTGACTGGCCGGTGGCTTCGGCGCTGGCGGTCATCATGCTGCTGGTGCTGATCGTGCCCATTATCCTGTTCAACCGCAGTCAGGCCAAAGAACTGGAGGGCAAGGCATGAACCGCTTTCGATTCTCGAACCTGATGCTGGTTCTGGGTTTGCTGTTCATCTATGCGCCGATGGTGATTCTGGTCATCTACTCGTTCAACGCCTCGCAACTGGTGACGGTCTGGGGCGGCTGGTCGGTGAAGTGGTACGTCGGCCTGCTGGACAACTCGCAACTGATGGGCTCGGTGATGCGCTCGCTGGAAATCGCCTGCTATACCGCCATTGCTGCGGTGGCGCTGGGGACCATGGCTGCGTTCGTGCTGACCCGCATCAGCCGCTTCAAGGGCCGCACGTTCTTTGGCGGGCTGGTCACCGCTCCGCTGGTAATGCCGGAAGTGATCACCGGTCTGTCGCTGTTGCTGCTGTTCGTGGCCATGGCGCAGTTGATCGGCTGGCCGCAGGAACGCGGCATCATGACCATCTGGATCGCGCACACGACGTTCTGTGCGGCCTATGTGGCTGTGGTGGTATCGGCGCGCCTGCGTGAGCTGGACCTGTCGATCGAAGAGGCCGCAATGGACCTGGGTGCCCGCCCGTGGAAGGTGTTCTTGCTGATCACCATCCCGATGATCGCGCCATCGCTGGCAGCCGGGGGGATGATGTCCTTCGCGCTGTCGCTGGACGACCTGGTACTCGCCAGCTTCGTTTCCGGGCCCGGTTCGACGACCTTGCCGATGGAAGTGTTCTCCGCCGTGCGTCTGGGTGTGAAGCCTGAAATCAACGCAGTGGCGAGCCTGATCCTGCTGGCCGTTTCACTGGCGACCTTTCTGGTCTGGTTCTTCACCCGCCGCGCCGAAAACAACCGCAAGCGTGCGATTCAACAGGCTATCGAGGAAAGCGCGGCAGACGCCTGGAAGCAGCCTGATCCGAGGCGCGCTCCGGCGGCGTGAAGACCTGAACGCGGATACACAAGTCCGCTCTTGATTCTGCCCGAAGGGCGTAGGAGCGAACTTGCTCGCGAAGACGTTGGTCGCAAGTCTGCTCTTGATTCTGCCCGAAGGGCGTAGGCGCGAACTTGTTCGCGAAGACGTTGGTCGCAAGTCTGCTCTTGATTCTGCCCGAAGGGCGTAGGAGCGAACTTGTTCGCGAACTGCCGGGGACCGACAGCAAAACCAGCGATCTCGGTTGTGCCTGATGTACCGCACTTGACGGTTTCACTGTCGGTTCCCGACAGTTCGCGAGCAGGCTCGCTCCCACGCCCTCCGGGAAGAAGCCCCGTTTCCGGGCTCGGCGCAGAGAGTGTCGCTACGCCCCCGGCACCAGCCGCAAAACCCCTTCCGTGTGCCTGGCCACGTCCTTCTCGCTGAAGCGCTGGGGCAGGTACTCGCCATTCACGAAGGCTTTGGCCTGATCGGAATAGTGCTTGTCGAACGGCACGCCGCTTTGTCCTACCGGGTTTATCCCCAGGCTGTGTGCCGGGTCGGCAAAGTCGATCAGGCGGCGGGTCGAGGGGCCGTAGCCGACTGGCCACGGGGCAGGGCGGATGCTCGACGACAGGTTGTTCGGTACTTCATGCGTGCCCGGCGCTGCGTACGGGCCGACGTTGAAAATCATGTCCAGCGGCTTCTGCGAACCCAGCGGATGGCCTTGAGTCAGGGTATGCGCCTTGCCCCACACCCATTCGTCCGGGTTGGTGCCGTACAGCGACCTCAAATGCGAAACACTGGCGCGCCAGGCCACCTTGACGGTGTTGGCGCGGCTTTCTTCGTGCGGTGAATTGCGATTGTTCCACCATGGCGAATCGGCATCGGCGGCCAGGCGCGGCAGGGCGGCGTCCAGTACGCGGGCCGAGAGCAGTGTTTCAAACATCGCGTCGCCCAGCTCGTCGTGAAAGGTCTCTTCGGTCAGGTCGAACAGGAACTGATTGAACAGCGTGGCACCCACCGAATCGACGGGGTAATCGCCTTTCCAGCTGGCCAGCCGCTCCACGAGTGCCAGTTCGTCCGGGTCGCTGACGACGCTGCGCAGTACCGGAATCAATGGCCTGAGAATGCTTGGTGCATAGTCGGTCTGCGTGCCCAGTTGCAGCGCTTTGTTGGCGGCCAGGTCCCACTTTATGCTGGAGTCACTCAGTTGCCGGTTGAGCGCCTGGCCACGTTCAGCCGGGTTGTAATAGCCGGGAATCTGCATGCCGGTCGGCGACTGCGGCTGGAAGTTGGCCGATACGATGTAACCACGCGCCGGATTTTCTTCGTGCGGGTTGGCGCTGAATGGGTAGAAGCCCTCTTTGTCGGCCTGCGCGGTGCTGCCATCCAGAATGAAGCCCGGGTTGACGCCTTGCGGACGGATCGGCAGTTGCGCTGCGGCCCACCAGCCGATATCGCCCTTGGCGTTGGCCCAGACGATATTGAGGCCCGGCGACTGAATCTTCTCGGCCGCGCTACGCATCTTGTCCAGAGTGTCGGCACGGTTGGCCTGGTAGAAGCCATCCAGTACCGGGTTGGCAGACACCAGAAAAGACCACCACATGGCAATCGGCGTCTGACCGGCGTTCTTGCCCATCACATTATTGACGATAGGGCCGTGCGGTGACTCCAGCAGCGTCAGTGTGACCGGGGCCTGGCCTTTGACGGTGATTTGCTGCTCGGTGCGTTTCATGTCCGCCCATTGCCCGTGGTACCAGACCTGATTCGGGTTAGCCGGGTTGGTCTTTTCGGCAATCAGGTCCACGTCATCGTTCTGGAACATGGTCAGGCTCCAGCCGAAATCCATGTTGTGCCCCAGAAACGCGAACGGGTTGAGTGCAGGAAAGTGTCCGTACAACTCAAAGCCCGGTGCAGACAGCTGCGCTTCGTACCACACCGAAGGCACCGAGAAGCGAATGTGCGGGTCACCGGCCAGTATCGGTTTGCCGCTTTGCGTGCGGCTGCCGGAAATCACCCAGGCGTTGCTGCCCTCGAACTGCGGCAGGCCCGCATCATCCAGCGCCTTGTGGCTCAACTGAGCGAGCTGCGCCAGCCCCTTCCAGTCGGCACTGGCCAGCGCCGGCTTCGAAGCCAGCATGCCGTCCGGGTGCCAGTCCAGATCGAAGACTTTCAAGTAATCCGGGCCAAGCTGATCGCGCACGTACGTCAGCAATGGCTCGGTCCTGAAGGCTGCCGCGAAGCTGTACGCCAGGTAGCCACCGACGCTGACGGTGTCTTCGGCAGTGAAGTGTCGTCTGGGGATGCCCAGCGCGTCGAACTCCATCGGCCTTGCGTGGGTGTCCTGGTACTGGTTGATGCCGTCGATGTAGGCTTCCAGCGCTTTCCAGGTCGGGGTGTTCTTGTCCTGACGTGCGACATACGCATCCGCATGTTCACGAATGCGCAGGGTACGAAACAGTTTGTCGGTCTCGACCAGGTTCGGCCCGAGTACCTCTGCCAGCTCGCCGCGTGCCAGGCGACGCAGCATTTCCATCTGGAACAGCCTGTCCTGAGCATGGGCATAGCCCAGCGCACGATAAAGGTCGGCTTCGTTCTCGGCGCGGATGTGCGGCACGCCACGCTCGTCGTAGCTCAGGGTGACGGGGGCCTGAAGACGGCTCATGGCGATCTCGCCGTCGCGTACCGGCAACTTGCTGTTTACGTACCAGCCCGCGCCACCTGCAAGCAGGGCGATGATGATGGCTAGAATGAAGAGGCTGCGTTTCATCCGGTTTCTCTGTAAATGGCGTAGGCAGGAATGGAGACTATCGTTGTGATGCAGTTGACTCGATGAAATCCGACACATGAGCCCGTTTGAAGCGGCTTCAGGGCGAACTCAGGCAGGTGAGCTGGCGAGCAATGCCCAGTGTGCAGACAGCAATGTGCACGTTCAATGACAGATGTCTGCGATTACAGCGGCTTAGCTTGCCATGCCGGAGCAGACAGAAGAATATCGTTACACAACTTTACGAGTCCTTTTGTTGAAATCTGGAAACCACATGTCCGCCACGTTTGACCCCGATAACCTGCGTGCCAGCCTGCTGCCGCTGAGCGTTATTGATCCGCTTTCTCTGGATGCCCAGGCCTACCAGCGTTTCTATGGTCTGGCCGGACTGGGCGGCGAAAACGTCATACGCAGCTGGCTGGGGCGTCTCGATGTGGCGGGCTACGAGGTGGTGGGGCAGGTATGGCTGCCTGAAAATCCGGTTGCCACGCTGTTTCTGTTTCACGGTTTCTATGACCACATGGGGCTGTATCGGCATGTGATCGAGTGGGCTCTGGCACAGGGCTTTGCCGTGATCGCCTGTGACCTGCCGGGGCATGGTCTGTCGAGCGGCAATCGTGCCTGCATCAATGACTTCGCCGAGTATCAGTTGGTGTTGCAACGCTTGCTGCTCGAAGCCGAGGGCCTTGGGCTGCCACATCCCTGGCACCTGTGCGGACAAAGCATGGGCGGTGCCATCGTGACGGATCACCTGCTTCATCAGGGGGCTGACTCGCCGGCGCAGGGTGAGGTGATCCTGCTGGCGCCGCTGGTCAGGCCGCGTGCCTGGGGCTGGTCGCGTCTGAGTTATCACCTGCTCAAGCCGTTCGTGAATGGCATTGCCCGCCGTTTCACGGAAAACTCCAACGCGCCCGCGTTCCTGCCTTTTCTGCTGGCCGATCCGTTACAGCCGTTGCGGCTGCCGACTGCCTGGGTCGGCGCGCTGGCGCAATGGATCGTGCGCGTTGAAAGCGCGCCGCGCAGCCTGCGCAGCCCACTGATCATTCAGGGTGAGGCGGACATGACGGTCGACTGGTCGCACAATCTGGCGATCCTGAAAGACAAGTTCAGCCAGCCGCAGATTCTGATGCTGGGGCATGCCCGACATCATCTGGCCAACGAAACGCCAGAGCTGCGGGCCCGGTACTTTGATTTTCTGGAAGGGCGACTTCGTTAGACTTTTTCAGCCTTGCCGGCCTGCAGCGCCTTTACCTGGCGGCGCAGGCGAGAGTTTTCAACGGCCAGTACGACGAGCATCAGCGCCCCGAACACGGCAAAGGCGTCCTGTCCCAGAGAACTCCAGAACAGCCATGAGAAAAAGGCCATGACGATAGCGGTGGCGAGCAGGGCCAATGAGTCTTTCATACGATGGTGTCCATTCCTTTGACCTCAGGCGCTTGAAGGCCTGAACGGTTTTTACTGTCCGGGATTGAGGCTCGACGCACTCTGCCCGACGGCCAGCCCGGCACGAATCGCGGCCAGAGCGGCCTGATAATAGGCTTTGCCTTCCGGCGACTCGGCGAAGGTCGAGAACTCTTCGAGCTCAGGGTCCGACAGGTCGCGATAGACGTACAGCAGCGTGTTGTTCAGATCAGCACTCATCTGCGCCATCAGTCGCTCGCGCTGGCCTTCGAGCATGCCCTGCGCCTGGCCTCCGCCCAGCAGGCCGGGAATCATCTGGCTCAGGCTATCTGCAGCAACGCCTGCGATGGCAAGGCTGACTTCCGCGCCGGCCTCTCTGGCAGGCAGCGCCTGGGCCAGATGGCCGATCAACAACTGACGCGTCGCGTCCGCTTCGATATGCGGCAGCCCCTGTGCATGTTTGGCCAGTTGATCGGCGCGGGTGGCGGTCAGCTCGGCATTGACGATCTTGCGGCCCAGCGGCGACTGGAAAAACTGCAGCGACGGGGCAGGGTCCTTGAGGCTTTCACGCAGGCGCTTCGACGCGCGCTGGTCCATGGCCTGTGGGGCGAAACGCTGATTACTGTTGTTGACCAGCGCTTGATAAACCGCGGGCGGCAGGTTGTTGCTGTAACGCTGTTGGGCAGCCTTGAGGGCATCGTTGAAATGCGCGCGCTGTTCCGGCCAGCCTGCAGACTTGTACAACTGATCGTAGCTGTCTGCCCAGGCAGGTGAGGTGCAGAACATCAACAGCAAAACAAACAAACGACGCATTGGGGACTCCTGTCGGCAGGCCGCTATTCTCCCGGTGTTAGCGTGGATTTGTCGAGTTATGAGTGCCTTCGGTGAATGAAATCTCATGCGCGTAATGCCGCCTGTATAAGCCTCTGTCCGATTTCAGGGCTTATGGATACTATGCACGCCATGCGCATACCCTCTGACCACCCACTGCTGTTACGAATCGTCGACGATCTGGCCGCCAACGGCTGGTCGCAGCAGAATATTTTCCTGCCCGAAGCTCTGACTCTGGAACTTGAGCAAGAGTGCCGCAAACGTGCTGCCGAAGGTGAGCTCGAGCCTGCCGCAATTGGCAAGGGAGCCGCGCTGGAAATACGCGAGGGTATTCGTGGCGACCGCATTCAGTGGCTTGAGCCGGGGCAGGTACAGTGCTGCGACCGCTATCTTGAGCTGATGGACAGTTTGCGTCAGGCGCTCAATCGCGGCCTTTTCCTGGGGCTTGAAGATTACGAAAGCCATTTTGCGCTGTATCCGCCAGGTGCCCGCTACCTCAGGCATGTGGACCGATTCCGCGATGACGATAGGCGCATGGTGTCGGCGGTGCTCTACCTCAACAACGCCTGGTTGCCCGAGCATGGCGGTCAGTTACGCATGTACCTAAAGGACGAGGTGGCTTACGACGTTCAGCCTGCGGGCGGCTGTCTGGTGGTCTTCATGTCCGGCGAAATTCCCCATGAAGTCATGCCCGCCAGCCGTGACCGGCTGTCACTGACGGGGTGGTTCAGGCGCCGGGGCAACGAGCTTTTTCAATGACCTTCGGGCCGCGTTCATGAAAACAGTTTCATCAACGCAATGAGCCATTGAGCCGGACTGCGGTCTATCGTGAGCACTCCTGAAGCGACGGATTCGTCGTTTCAGGGTCGACTTACGTCAACTGCAGCCGGAGCAATCATGAAATCCTTATTTTCTGGAACGATGGTCGCCGGCCTGTTGCTCAGCGCATCCATGCTGGCCAGCGCCGCCGATATACCACGCACCGCCGCCCCCGAAGGCGCCGAGGTGTACATCATCTCGCCCAAGGACGGTGAAACGGTAACCTCACCGTTCAAGGTGCAATTCGGTCTCAAGGGCATGGGCGTCGCGCCTGCGGGGGTCGATGTTCCCGAGACCGGTCACCATCACCTGCTGATCGACGTGAAGGACCAGCCCGCGATGGACGCGCCGTTGCCGGTCAGCGACAACATCCGCCACTTCGGTAAAGGCCAGACCGAAACCGAAATCAACCTGCCGCCGGGCCAGCACACCCTGCAATTGCTGATGGGCGACAAAGGCCACATGCCGCTGAATCCTTCGGTCGAGTCGAAGAAAATCACCATCAATGTGAAGTAGGGCTTTCAGTGCTTGTGTGACGCAGAGCGTCACGAACGGCATTCCCACGCTGGAGCGTGAGGAACGATAGGTGTTCGCGAAACCACTGATCGTGCCCATGCCCTGCGTGAGGATGCAGCTCTGGACGCTCTGCGTCAGATTTCCAGACGTATGACGCAGAGCGTCACGAACGGCATTCCTACGCTGGAGCGTGAGGAACGATAGGTGTTCGCGAGACCACTGATCGTGTCCATGACCTGCGTGGGCATGCAGCTCTGGACGCTCTGCGTCCGATTTCCAGACGTGTGACGCAGAGCGTCACGAAAGGCATTCCCACGCTGGAGCGTGAGGAACGATAGGTGTTCGCGAGATCACTGATCGTGCCCATGCTCTGCGTGGGCATGCAGTTCTGGACGTTCTGCGTCCGATTTCCAGACGTGTGACGCAGAGCGTCACGAAAGGCATTCCCACGCTGGAGCGTGAGGAACGATAGGTGTCCGGAAGATCACTGATCGTGCCCATGCTCTGCGTGGGCATGCAGTTCTGGACGCTCTGCGTCCGATTTCCAGACGTGTGACGCAGAGCGTCACGAAAGGCATTCCTACGCTGGAGCGTGAGAAACGATAGGTGTCCGGAAGATCACTGATCGTGCCCATGCCCTGCGTGAGGATGCAGCTCTGGACGCTCTGCGTCCGATTTCCATACGTGTGACGCAGAGCGTCACGAAAGGCATTCCCACGCTGGAGCGTGAGGAACGATAGGTGTCCGGAAGATCACTGATCGTGCCCATGCTCTGCGTGGGCATGCAGTTCTGGACGTTCTGCGTCCGGTCTTGAAGGGGCGGTGTAGCGCGGGAAATTACAGAAAGCGTGCCCACACGGGGTGGGCACGGCGATCAGATCAGAACAACACGCGGCTGCGGATGGTGCCTTTGATCTGTTGCAGCTTGGCCTGAGCGAGGTCGGAGTATTCGGCGTCGACGTCGATGACCACGTAGCCGACTTTCTCGTTGGTCTGCAGGAACTGACCGGAGATGTTGATACCGTTCTCGGCGAAGACCTTGTTGATCTCGCTGAGCACGCCCGGGATGTTTTCGTGGATGTGCAGCAGACGGTGCTTGCCAGGGTGCGCAGGCAGGGCGACTTCCGGGAAGTTGACCGAGGACACCGACGTACCGTTGTCGCTGTACTTGACCAGCTTTTCCGCGACTTCCAGACCGATGTTGGCCTGCGCTTCGGCTGTGGAACCACCGATGTGCGGCGTCAGGATCACGTTGTCCAGACCGCGCAGGGGGCTCTCGAAAATGTCGTCGTTCGAGCGCGGCTCGATCGGGAACACGTCGATGGCGGCGCCGATCAGGTGCTTGTCCTTGATGGCGTCGGCCAGTGCGTCCAGCTCGACCACCGTGCCACGCGCAGCGTTGATCAGGATGCTGCCCTTCTTCATCGCGCGGATTTCTTTTTCGCCGATCATCCACTGGGTTTCCGAGGTTTCCGGAACGTGCAGCGTGACGATATCGGACATGCCCAGCAGCTCGTTCAGGCTCGATACCTGAGTGGCGTTGCCCAGTGGCAGTTTGGTCAGCGTGTCGTAGAAGTACACCTGCATGCCCAGACCTTCGGCCAGCACCGACAGCTGCGTACCGATCGAGCCGTAACCGATGATGCCCAGCTTCTTGCCACGGATCTCGAAGGAATTGGCCGCGCTCTTGATCCAGCCGCCACGGTGGCAGGAAGCGTTCTTCTCGGGGATACCGCGCAGCAGCAGGATGGCTTCGGCCAGCACCAGTTCGGCGACCGAACGGGTATTGGAGTAGGGCGCATTGAACACTGCGATACCGCGCTCGCGCGCCGCGTTGAGGTCAACCTGGTTGGTGCCGATGCAGAAGCAGCCGACCGCAACCAGCTTCTTGGCGCAATCGAACAGCTCTTCGGTCAACTGAGTACGGGAGCGGATACCGATGAAATGAGCGTCGGCGATCTTTTCTTTCAGTTCGGCTTCCGGCAGAGACTTGGTGTGGTACTCGATGCTGGTGTAACCGGCTGCCTTGAGGACGTCGACAGCGGATTGGTGGACGCCTTCGAGAAGAAGGAACTTGATCTTGCTCTTGTCGAGGGAAGTCTTGCTCATCTGCGTAAACCTGTGTCCCGAAGAAAATTGGCAGGGGGTGGCCGGATCGGCGCTGGGCACGACTCGCGGGGGGCGTATGCTAGCATATGAGCCCCGCGAAACCTCATCCGGAACGTGAACCGTTCTCAGGATGCCCATGAATCGTTCGAGAGTTGATTCAATGACCGATCGCGTTTTGATTGATGAGCTGCAGACCCTGGTTGAACCCGGCAAGGTACTCACTGACGCCGGTTCTCTGGAGACTTACGGCAAGGACTGGACCAAGCAGTTCACCCCCGCACCATTGGCCATCGTATTCCCCAAGACCACCGAACAAGTGCAGGCCATCGTACGCTGGGCCAATGAACGGCTCGTGGCGCTGGTGCCTTCGGGTGGACGAACCGGGCTTTCGGCGGCCGCGGTGGCCGCCAACGGCGAAGTGGTCGTTTCGTTCGATTACATGAACCGGGTGCTGGATCTGAACCTCACCGACCGCACGGCGGTCTGTCAGCCCGGCGTGATCACCCGACAATTGCAGGCGCTGGCTGAAGAAAACGGCCTTTATTACCCGGTCGACTTCGCGTCTTCGGGCTCCAGCCAGATCGGCGGCAATATCGGCACCAATGCGGGCGGTATCAAGGTCATTCGCTACGGCATGACGCGCAATTGGGTCGCCGGCCTCAAGGTGGTCACCGGCAAGGGCGACCTGCTGGAGCTGAACAAGGACCTGATCAAGAACGCCACCGGCTACGATTTGCGTCAGCTGTTCATCGGTGCCGAAGGTACGCTGGGCTTTGTCGTCGAAGCGACCATGCGCCTCGATCGCGCGCCGAAGAACCTCACCGCGATGGTGCTGGGCACC
This sequence comes from Pseudomonas sp. PvP027, assembly GCF_017833005.1. Taxonomy (NCBI): domain Bacteria; kingdom Pseudomonadati; phylum Pseudomonadota; class Gammaproteobacteria; order Pseudomonadales; family Pseudomonadaceae; genus Pseudomonas; species Pseudomonas sp. PvP027. The sequence goes on from NZ_JAFIBK010000001.1 coordinate 3,621,104, forward strand.
TCGGACTTCAACTCGATCATGCCGGTGCTGCATGCCTTTCACGGCAGGCTCGACCTGACGGCCTTCGAATTCTTCTCGGACAAATCCTTCGCCCGGGTCATGGCGCGTGGTGACGTGCCGTCGCCTTTCGACACGCCATGCCCGTTCTATGTGTTGCTGGAATTCGAAGCAACCACCGAAGACCTGGCCGATCAGGCCCTGGCGACTTTCGAGCACTGCGTCGAGCAGGGTTGGGTGCTGGACGGCGTGATGAGCCAGAGCGAGCAGCAATTACGCAACCTGTGGAAGCTGCGCGAGTACATCTCGGAAACCATCTCGCACTTCACGCCGTACAAAAACGATATCTCGGTCACAGTCTCGAAAGTGCCCGAGTTCCTGGCTGAAATCGATGCCATCGTTGCCGAACACTATCCGGACTTCGAAGTGCTGTGGTACGGCCACATTGGCGACGGCAACCTGCACCTGAACATCCTCAAACCCGAGAGCCTCGACAAGGACGAGTTCTTCGTCAAATGTGCCCGGGTCAACAAGTGGGTGTTCGAGACCGTCGAAAAGTACAACGGCTCGATTTCGGCCGAGCACGGCGTCGGGATGACCAAGCGTGACTATTTGACGTACAGTCGCTCGCCGGTCGAAATCGAATACATGAAGGCGTTGAAAGCGGTGTTCGATCCCAACGGGATCATGAATCCCGGAAAAATCTTCGCCGTTTGATCCGTCGCAACAGTTTGATCCGCCGCAACAATAAGCAGGCTACCTCTTACAGCCTCAGGAGACGTCATGAGCTACCAGCACAAATATGTCGATGGCACCAACATTCACTTCCCGCTGGGTAAAGTGGTCTGCATCGGGCGTAACTACGCCGAACACGCCAAGGAACTGGGCAACGCGGTGCCTACCGAACCGCTGCTGTTCATGAAACCCGGCAGCGCGGTGGTTGCGCTGGAGGGTGGCTTCACCATCCCGGCAGACCGTGGTTCGGTGCATTACGAAGCCGAGATCGTGGTGTTGATCGGCAAGCCCCTGAGCAAGGACCCTTCGCGCGAAGAAGTACTCGACGCGATCAGCGGTTTTGCGCCTGGCCTGGACCTGACGTTGCGTGACGTCCAGTCGCGTTTGCGTGAGAAAGGCCTGCCGTGGGAGCTGGCCAAGTGTTTCGACGGCGCTGCGGTGATCCCGCCGTTCGTGCCCGCCGAGACCTTCCCTGATCTGGAAGACATCGGTATCCGCCTGACCCTCAATGGCAAGGTGGTTCAGGACGGCAACAGCAGCATGATGCTCAACCCGATCGTGCCGATGATCCAGCACATGGCAGCCAACTTCTCGCTGCAGGCCGGCGACCTGATCATGACCGGCACGCCTGCCGGTGTCGGGCCGTTCGAAGCCGGCGACCAGATCGCTCTGGAACTGGTCGGGCAGACGCCGTTCGAGAGCGTCGTCAGGTAAGCCGACAGCATTTCAGGCAGCGCCCAAAGCCACGCGGGATTACTCTCGGGTGGCTTTTGTTTATGGGGTGACTGATAGTCCAGTCGGTTTTGCGTTTTTTTCACACCTGTTCTGGATAATCCGGCCGTCCCTGCAAGGGCACCACGTCGTCATGAAGTCTCATTTGCTCAGGAACACATGAATGGCCAGTACTGCCGCAACGCCGCCTCGTACCAAAAAACGCTTCGCTTTCCTGCGCAACATGCGCTGGTATTCGTGGTTGTTAGTGGTTGCCTTGCTGGGCTATGGGCTGGCTTTCATCATGCATTGGGATGATCGCGCGCTGCTCTGGTTTCAGGAGCGGTTCGAGAGCAAGGCAGGTCGTCACGCCAGCATCTGGCTGCCGGACTACCATGTGGATATCGACGCAAAAGTGTTGCCAGGCATGGAAAAGGACGAGGCGTCGGACCTGTCCTATAACCCGGTGACCAAAACGCTGTTTGCGGTCATGGGCAAAAATGCGTTTCTGGTAGAACTGACGCTCACGGGCGATGTGCTGCGCAAGATCCCCTTGGTGGGCTGGAGCAATCCGGAAGGCGTTGCCGTCATGAACGATGGCCTGATTGCGATCACTGACGAGCGCCAGCACAAGCTGACCATCGTTAAAGTGAATGCAGACACCACCACCCTGAACATCGCGGATTTCCCCCAGTATGAACTCGGCAAGTCCTCCAACCAGAACAAGGGCTTCGAAGGCGTCGCCTGGGACCCGCAGCGTCAGCAGCTGATACTGGGTGAGGAACGGCCTCCCGCGCTGTACACCTGGAAAAGTGATGGTAGCGACGTGCTGACAGGCGACAAGCAGCCGCTACCAAGTCGCTCGCTGGACATGCGCAATCTGTCCTCGTTGAGCATCGACCCGCGCACGGGCCACATGCTCGCGCTGTCTGCCGATTCGCACATGTTGCTGGAAGTCGATGATCAAGGCGAGCAGGTGAGCTTCATGACATTGTTGGGCGGCATGAACGGTTTGAAGGATACAATTCCGCGCGCAGAAGGCGTCGCCCTCGATGAGGCCGGTACGCTGTATATGGTCAGCGAACCGAACCTGTTCTATTCGTTTCACAGGGCGCTTCACAAGCACTGAGCCAGGACGGCAGCTACACAGGTCGCCGATACACTCGGCAAAACATAGCACCATGCCATTAAGCTTGCTTTCAGGATGGCATGGTATCAATCCCGTCCGCTCAATCCGTCCGAGTCACCTTTCATGCGTCGCTCTACTCGCTCTTTAGTCCTGCTTCTCGCCCTTGTACCCCTGATCGTGGTGTTCGTGATCGCCAATCAACGATACCGCTATGTTGAAAGCGCCCTGTTCGACTGGCAGGTGTTCTGGCAGTCCGACTCGCTTCAGTCCATTGGCCTGGACCAGTACCGCGTTGTCACAGAAGCACAGGTGATCGACGGGCTGCAGGATGATGTCTCGGGCCTTAGCTACGACCCGGACCGCAAGAGTCTGTTTACCGTGACCAACCAGAACCCCGAACTGGTCGAGCTGAGCCTGGACGGTCGCGTCCTGCGGCGCATTCCGCTGGTGGGGTTCGGTGATGCCGAGGCCGTCGAATACATCAGCCCGGGCACCTACGTGATCAGCGATGAGCGTCGGCTCCGGCTGATTCAGATTCACGTCGATGACAACACCAAAAGTCTCGATGCAGCCCAGGCCGAGCAACTGACGCTGGGTATCACCGCCAGCGGCAACAAGGGCTATGAAGGGCTGGCCTATGATTCGGTCGGCAAGCGCCTGTTTGTCGCCCGCGAGCGTGATCCGGTGCAGATCATCGAAGTGCGCGGCTTTCCCAAGACCAACTCCGAGGCTCCCGGCAATCTGCAGGTCATCTCCAACAGCAAGCGTGATGGCCGATTGTCGGTTCGTGACCTCTCCAGCCTGCAATTCGATGAAACCAGCGGCCACTTGCTGGCGTTGTCCGATGAATCGAAGCGCATTCTCGAACTCGACACCAGCGGTCATCCGATTGGCAGCGGCTCGCTGGCAAAAGGGGCGATGGGGCTGAGCAAGGACGTTCCGCAGGCTGAAGGGATGGCCATGGACGCGGAAGGGACGCTGTATCTGGTGAGCGAGCCGAACCTGTTTTACGTGTTCCGCAAGCCTTGAGCCTGTGAGGCACATGCCCACCTTGCGTGGGCATGACCGGTTTTATCAGCGCGTCAGGGTTTTCACGCCTTCAGCGGTGCCCAGCAGCAACAAGTCGGCCGGACGTGCGGCGAACAGGCCATTGGTGACCACGCCGACGATGGCGTTGATCTGTGCTTCCAGCTCCGCCGGATTGGTGATGCTCATGTTGTGCACATCAATGATGATGTTGCCGTTGTCGGTCAGAACGCCTTCGCGATAAACCGGGTCGCCGCCCAGTTTCACCAGTTGCCGTGCAACGTGGCTGCGGGCCATCGGGATGACCTCGACCGGCAGCGGGAACGCGCCCAGCACCGGCACCAGCTTGCTGCCGTCGGCGATGCAGATGAAGGTCTTGGCCACCGCCGCGACGATTTTTTCGCGAGTCAGTGCCGCGCCGCCGCCCTTGATCAGGTTCAGGTGCTCGTCGCTTTCGTCGGCACCGTCGACATAGAACTCCAGATCGCTGACCGTGTTCAGCTCATAGACCGGAATGCCGTGCGCCTTGAGGCGCGCCGCAGTGGCTTGCGAGCTGGCGACAGCGCCGTCAAAGGCGGCCTTGTGCTTTGCCAGCGCATCGATGAAGCAGTTGGCCGTGGAGCCGGTGCCGACGCCCACAATGCTTTTGTCATCGAGCTTCGGAAGGATGAAGTCGACAGCTGCCTGGGCGACTGCCTGTTTGAGTTGATCCTGGGTCATGCGGGCTCCACGGTGCCTGATGTAGGTAGAAGAGGGGAATGCAAAAAGGCCCGCATTATAGCGGCGACTGCGCCGCAAAGCCCTGTCATTCGTATGGTCGTCTTTCAGTACGCAGAGTAGACTTCCCGACCTTGCCCGCTTCGTCAGTGATGCCACCCCGATGCTTGAACAGTACGTCAAGAAAATCCTCACCTCGCGCGTCTACGACGTCGCCATCGAAACGCCGCTGCAAGGCGCTCGTCAGCTGTCCGAACGGCTGGGCAATCAGGTGCTGCTTAAGCGCGAAGACCTGCAGCCGGTGTTCTCGTTCAAGATTCGCGGCGCGTACAACAAGCTCGCGCAATTGCCCGCAGAGCAGACTGCGCGTGGGGTAGTGACGGCATCAGCGGGCAATCATGCACAGGGCCTGGCGCTGGCGGCGCGTGAGTTGGGGATCAAGGCGACCATCGTCATGCCGCGCACCACGCCGGAGATCAAGGTCGAAGGCGTGCGATCGCGGGGTGCCACTGTGGTGCTGCACGGCGACTCCTTCCCGGAAGCGCTGGCCTACTCGCTGAAGCTGGTCGATGAGCAGGGTTTCGTCTACATCCATCCGTATGACGACCCTGACACCATCGCCGGGCAAGGCACGGTGGCGATGGAGATCCTTCGTCAGCAACCGGGCCAGCTGGATGCGATCTTTGTCCCGGTCGGCGGTGGCGGTCTGATTGCCGGTATCGCGGCCTACGTGAAATACCTGCGCCCGGAGATCAAGGTCATCGGCGTCGAGCCGGACGACTCCAACTGCCTGCAGGCGGCGATGGCCGCCGGGGAGCGTGTGGTACTGAGCCAGGTCGGGCTGTTTGCCGATGGCGTGGCGGTAGCGCAGATCGGCCATCACACCTTTGAGGTGTGCCGCCATTATGTCGACGAAGTGATCACCGTCAGCACCGACGAGATCTGCGCGGCGATCAAGGACATCTACGACGACACCCGCTCGATCACCGAGCCGTCCGGCGCGCTGGGCGTGGCCGGGATCAAGAAGTATGTCGAGCAGCGCGGCGTCAGCGGTCAGACGCTGGTGGCGATCGACTCCGGGGCCAACGTCAACTTCGACCGTTTGCGTCACGTGGCCGAGCGCGCCGAACTGGGCGAAGGTCGCGAGGCGATCATTGCCGTGACCATTCCCGAACAACCGGGCAGCTTCAAGGCCTTCTGCGAGGCCATCGGCAAGCGGCAGATCACCGAGTTCAACTACCGCTACCACACCGACCGCGAGGCGCACATCTTCGTCGGCGTGCAGACCCATCCCGAGAACGACCCGCGCAGCGCCCTGATTGCCAGCCTGACCGAACAGGGTTTCCCGGTGCTGGACCTGACCGACAACGAACTGGCCAAACTGCACATTCGCCACATGGTCGGCGGGCATGCCGAGCGGGTGAATGATGAAGTGGTACTGCGCTTCGAGTTCCCGGAGCGACCGGGCGCGCTGTTCAACTTCCTCAACCGCCTGGGCGGGCGCTGGACCATCTCCATGTTCCACTACCGCAACCACGGCGCAGCCGATGGCCGCGTGGTTGCCGGGCTGGTAGTGCCGGAGGAAGAGCGGCATCTGGTCGGCGCTGCGCTGGACGAGATTGGTTACCCGTATTGGGACGAAAGCGAGAACCCGGCGTACAGACTGTTTCTGGGCTGAGGCCGTGGATATTTCTCGCTCTTCACGCTCCGCGTCACAAGAGGACGCAGAGCGTCCAGACCGGCATGCCCACGCGGAGCATGGGCACGATAGTGTGATCCCTGACGACTATCGTTCCTCACGCTCCAGCGTGGGAATGCAGTTCACGACGCTCCGCGTCGCAAGAGGACGCGGAGCGTCCAGACCGGCATACCCACGCGGAGGATGGGCACGATAGTGTTATCCCTGACGACTATCGTTCCTCACGCTCCAGCGTGGGAATGCAGTTCACGACGCTCTGCGTCGTAAGAGGACGCAGAGTGTCCAGACCGGCATACCCACGCGGAGCATGGGCACGATGGCTTTCAAGGCGCGACTCTTGTGTCCGCGCTGCTAAACTCACTCAAGCCCGATCCAAGAGGAACACCGCGTCATGGAACCCATCATCGCTCTCAATACCCTGCATATCGCCGCCATCGCGTTGTTGCTGATCAGCGCCCTGGTGTTGGCCAGTGGGGTGGTCAAAGTGCGTCTTGAAGGCGACACGACCGTGCAGAATCGCCTGCTCAAGCGGCCTTTACTGTTTTTCTGGGTGTTGATGGCCGTGTGCCTGGCGACGTTGCCGTTCAGTGGCTGGTGGCTGGTGCATTTGAAAGGGTTGTCACTGGGCCAGACCTGGGTGCTGGGCAGCAGCGTGCTTTACACCCTTGGGCTGTGCAGTTGGGTCTGGCTGCTGGCCAGGCTCAACCGGTTGCGTCTTGGTGCCAACGGCGGCAAGCGCGGCTTTACCCTGGCGCTGACGGTGATCAGCGTCGTGTGTTTCGTGGCGATGGCCGGTCTGACGGGCTTCAAACCGGCCTGAGCATTGCCGGCACTCAGTGACGCAGGGTTATCACCGGCCAGCCGCGTCGCTCGGCTTCGGCACGCAATTTATCGTCCGGGTCGACCGCAACCGGGTTGGCCACCTGCTCCAGCAGAGGCAGGTCGTTCATCGAGTCACTGTAGAAATAGCTGTCCTCAAGGCTGAACGCGTTGTCTTGCAGCCACTGATTGAGGCGCGTGACCTTGCCTTCACGGAAGCAGGGCACACCTGTGGTGTGGCCGGTATAGCGTCCGTCCAGCATCTCGCATTCGGTCGCCAGCAGCGTATCGATCCCCAGTTGCGCCACGATAGGTGCGGTCACAAAGCGGTTGGTGGCAGTGATCACCACCAGCTTGTCGCCGGCCTCACGGTGTTTGGCGATCAATTCCAGCGCTTTGGGCAACATGATCGGTTCGATGCAATCGCGCATGAACTCGCGATGCCACTGCTCAAGCTGCGCCATGTCAGTGTTGCCCAGAATCTCCAGAGTAAAATTCAGGTAGTCGGTCATGTTCAGCGTGCCGGCCAGGTAATCCTGATAGAACTCGTCGTTGCGGGTCTTGTAGGTCGCGGCATCAAGGATCCCGCGCCGGCACAGGTAATCGCCCCAGGCGTGATCGCTGTCGCCGCCCAGAAGGGTGTTGTCGAGGTCGAATAAAGCCAGGCGCATAGGGTTACTCGCTGAAATAGTTGAAAAAAGAGCCCCAGAATACGAGGTTTTCACAAGTCTTCACATAAGGTGATAAGCCTCGTTGCTGGTTTGATCGCCTTTGTGGAACAATGCGGCGACATGCGTTTGCGAGGTTGTTGCCGTGATCGACCCCGATGGTTTCCGTCCTAATGTCGGGATTATTCTGACAAACGATGCTGGTCAGGTCCTATGGGCTCGGCGTATTAACCAGGATGCCTGGCAGTTTCCTCAAGGGGGTATCAACCCGCAGGAGACGCCGGAAGACGCGCTTTATCGTGAATTGAATGAAGAAGTCGGTCTGGAACGACATGATGTGCAAATACTTGCCTGCACTCGGGGCTGGTTGCGCTATCGTCTGCCGCAAAGACTGGTCCGTACCCACAGCCAGCCGCTGTGCATCGGCCAGAAGCAAAAATGGTTTCTCCTGCGCCTGATCTCCAACGAGCAGCGGGTGCGGATGGATTTGACCGGTAAACCGGAGTTCGATGGCTGGCGCTGGGTCAGTTATTGGTATCCGTTAGGCCAGGTGGTGACATTCAAGCGCGAGGTGTATCGACGCGCACTCAAAGAGCTTGCCCCGCGCCTCTTATCGCGCGACTGACACGGAGTTCGACCCCGAGCCATGCTCAATACGCTGCGCAAGATCGTCCAGGAAGTTAACTCCGCCAAGGATCTCAAGGCGGCGTTGGGCATTATTGTGTTGCGCGTCAAGGAGGCCATGGGCAGCCAGGTCTGCTCGGTCTACCTGCTCGATGCCGAGGTCAACCGCTTTGTCCTGATGGCTTCCGAAGGCCTCAACAAGCGCTCCATCGGCAAAGTCAGCATGGCACCGAATGAAGGCCTGGTCGGTCTGGTCGGTACGCGCGAAGAACCGCTGAATCTCGAAAACGCTGCAGATCACCCTCGTTATCGCTATTTCGCCGAAACCGGTGAAGAGCGCTACGCCTCGTTCCTGGGCGCGCCGATCATCCATCACCGGCGTGTGGTCGGTGTGTTGGTCATCCAGCAAAAGGAGCGCCGTCAGTTCGACGAGGGCGAAGAAGCCTTCCTGGTCACCATGAGCGCGCAACTGGCGGGCGTTATCGCGCATGCCGAAGCGACCGGCTCGATCCGCGGTCTGGGTCGTCAGGGCAAAGGCATTCAGGAAGCCAAATTCGTGGGTGTGGCCGGTTCGCCGGGCGCAGCGGTCGGTGTTGCCGTGGTCATGCTGCCGCCTGCCGATCTGGAAGTGGTCCCCGACAAGACCGTCACTGACATCGCTGCCGAGTTGGCGCTGTTCCAGAACGCTCTGGAAGGTGTGCGCGGTGACATGCGCACCCTGTCGGCCAAGCTCGCCACCCAGTTACGCCCCGAAGAGCGGGCGCTGTTCGATGTCTACCTGATGATGCTCGACGACGCTTCGCTGGGCAGCGAAGTGACCGACGTCATCAAGACCGGCCAGTGGGCGCAGGGCGCCTTGCGCTCGGTGGTCAGTGAGCACGTCAAACGTTTCGAACTGATGGATGATGCCTACCTGCGCGAGCGGGCGTCGGACGTCAAGGACCTGGGCCGCCGTCTGCTGGCCTATCTCCAAGAGGCGCGGCAACAGGCGCTGGTCTATCCCGACAACACGATTCTGGTGAGTGAAGAGCTGACCCCGGCCATGCTCGGCGAGGTGCCTGAAGGCAAACTGGTCGGTCTGGTGTCGGTTCAGGGTTCCGGCAACTCCCACGTTGCGATTCTGGCGCGGGCCATGGGTATTCCCACGGTCATGGGCCTGGTGGATTTCCCTTATTCCAAGGTCGATGGCATCGATCTGGTGGTCGACGGCTATCACGGCGAAGTCTTCACCAACCCCAGCGAAATCATGCGCAAGCAGTTTGGCAAGGTGGTGGAGGAGGAGCGTCAGCTCTCCCAGGGCCTGGATGCCCTGCGCGAACTGCCTTGCGTCACCCTCGACGGGCATCGCATGCCATTGTGGGTCAACACCGGTCTGTTGGCCGACGTGGCGCGTGCGCAACAGCGTGGCGCCGAAGGGGTGGGGCTGTACCGAACCGAAGTGCCGTTCATGATCAACCAGCGCTTCCCGAGTGAAAAGGAACAGCTGGCGATCTACCGCGAGCAACTGGCCGCCTTCCATCCTCTGCCGGTGACCATGCGCAGCCTGGACATCGGTGGTGACAAGTCGCTGTCCTACTTCCCGATCAAGGAAGACAACCCGTTCCTCGGCTGGCGCGGTATTCGCGTCACCCTCGATCACCCGGAAATCTTTCTGGTCCAGACCCGCGCCATGCTCAAGGCCAGCGAGGGCCTGAATAACCTGCGCATCTTGCTGCCGATGATCTCCAGCACTCACGAAGTGGAAGAAGCGCTGCACCTGATCCACCGCGCCTGGGGCGAGGTGCGCGACGAAGGCACCGACGTGCCGATGCCGCCGGTGGGCGTGATGATCGAAGTGCCGGCGGCGGTCTACCAGACCCGCGACTTGGCGCGTCAGGTGGACTTCCTCTCGGTCGGCTCTAACGACCTGACCCAGTACCTGCTCGCGGTGGACCGCAACAACCCGCGGGTGGCCGATCTCTATGATTACCTGCACCCTGCAGTGCTTCAGGCCCTGCAAAGCGTGGTGCGTGATGCCCACGCCGAGGGCAAGCCAGTGAGCATCTGCGGCGAAATGGCGGGTGATCCGGCAGCAGCGGTGCTGTTGATGGCGATGGGCTTCGACAGCCTGTCGATGAACGCCACCAACCTGCCGAAAGTGAAATGGATGCTGCGCCAGATCAATCTCAGCAAGGCCAAGGAACTGCTGGCGCAACTGATGACCAACGACAACCCGCAAGTCATCAGCAGCTCCCTGCAACTGGCGCTGAAAAACCTCGGCCTGTCGCGGATGATCAATCCGAGCTCCGTCAAAGGGCACTAAGCGCTTCCAATGCTTTCGTGAGCAAGCTCACTCCCACAGTGGGGACACATTGCCGTTGTAGGAGCGAACTTGTTCGCGAAGAGGCCGGTACAGACTCCGGGGAATGGGCGTTTGGGCTACTGCCTTCGTGAGCGAGCTCACACACACACACACACGCCTGTTTCAAGACCGGACGCAGAGCGTCCAGAACGGCGCTACCACGCGGAGCGTGGTAGCGATAACCACGTCGCACACTCCAGACCTTACGGCTGGACACATCAGGCGCATCTTTTTTCACTTCGTTCAGGCGGCTTCCATCGGTCGCCGCTAGAGCATCCTGCCGGGCTCCGGTAACATGCGCGCCTGATTCAGTCGCTCGCAAGGGCGTTCCAATTGAGGAGTCGCAATGCTGCCTTACCCGCAGATTGACCCGGTAGCCGTCGCTATCGGCCCGCTGCAAATTCACTGGTACGGTTTGATGTACCTGGTCGGTATCGGTGGTGCCTGGCTGCTTGCGTCGCGTCGCCTGAACAAGTTCGACCCGACCTGGACCAAGGAAAAACTCTCCGACCTGATTTTCTGGCTGGCCATGGGCGTGATTGTCGGTGGGCGGCTGGGCTACGTGCTGTTCTACGATCTGTCGGCCTACATCGCCAATCCGTTGCTGATCTTCGAGGTCTGGAAGGGTGGCATGGCGTTCCACGGCGGCTTTGTCGGCGTGATGATCGCGGCCTGGTGGTTTGGCAAGCGCAACGGCAAAAGCTTCTTCCAGCTGATGGACTTCGTTGCCCCGCTGGTGCCGATCGGCCTGGGTGCCGGGCGCATCGGCAACTTCATCAATGCCGAGCTGTGGGGCAAGCCGACCGATGTGCCGTGGGCCATGGTCTTCCCGCCGTTCAGCGACCCTGCGCAACTGGCGCGCCACCCTTCGCAGCTGTATCAGTTCGCGCTGGAAGGCGTTGCGCTGTTCATCATCCTCAATCTGTACGCCCGCAAGCCGCGTCCGACCATGGCCGTTTCCGGCATGTTTGCGCTGTTCTACGGGATCTTCCGCTTTGTGGTCGAGTTCGTTCGCGTCCCTGACGCCCAGTTGGGTTATCTGGCGTGGGGCTGGGTGACCATGGGTCAGATCCTCAGCCTGCCGATGATCATCGCCGGCCTGTTCCTGATCTGGCTGGCCTACAAGCGCGACCCGTCCGCCAGTAAAGCAGCGGCTTAATACCGAAACGCCGGGTGACAGCGCCCGGCGCGTTCAACAATGCAGGTGATTTATGAAGCAATATCTGGAACTGGTCGCTCATGTGATCAAGCACGGGACCTTGCAAGCCAACCGTACCGGCGTGAACACCATCAGCTTTCCGGGTGCGATGCTGCGTTATGACTTGCAGGAAGGTTTTCCGGCTATCACTACACGGCGCATGGCCTTCAAATCGGCTATCGGCGAGATGGTCGGCTTTCTGCGTGGCGTAAACAATGCCGCCGAATTTCGCGAGCTGGGCTGCAAGGTCTGGGACCAGAACGCCAACGAAAACGCTCAGTGGCTGAACAACCCGTTCCGCAAGGGCGAGGACGACCTGGGCGAAATCTACGGCGTGCAATGGCGCAAGTGGCCTGCCTACAAGCGTATCGATGCCGGCAATGTCGCGGCCATCGAGCTGGCGCTGGGCCAGGGGTATCGTCAGATTGCCGAATCCGAAGAAGACGGCCAGTCTTTCGTAGTCCTGTACAAGGCCATCGACCAGATTCGCCAGTGCGTCGACACCATCATCAACGATCCAGGCAGCCGCCGGATCCTGTTCCACGGCTGGAACTGCGCACAGCTCGATGAAATGGCCCTGCCGCCGTGCCACCTGCTGTACCAGCTGCACCCGAACCCGCAGACCCGCGAAATCTCGCTGACGCTGTACATCCGCTCCAACGATCTGGGCCTCGGCACGCCGTTCAACCTGACCGAAGGCGCCGCGCTGCTGAGCCTGATCGGCCGCCTGACCGGCTACACGCCGCGCTGGTTCACCTACTTCATCGGCGATGCCCACGTGTACGAAAACCACCTGGACATGCTCAACGAGCAGATGACCCGAGAGCCGTACCCGATGCCGAAACTGGTGATCTCCGACCGCGTGCCGGAATTCGCCAAGACCGGTGTGTACCAGCCTGAATGGCTGGAGCTGATCGAGCCTTCGGACTTCTCACTGGAAGGCTATCAGCACCACCCGGCAATGACGGCGCCGATGGCGGTTTGAGTCCTTAAGTGAGCGAATTTAGCGCTGTGCTATAGTTTTGGCGTAAGTCCCCTGACCCTGTTCAATGGAATCGACTATGTTTTTCAATCGGATTGGACATCGTAGCGATACGAAGAAGGCTGAAGATGAAGCCTTCATGCAGGCAATCAAGAACATCGACACCCTCGTGGTGAGGGGTGGTCGCATGTCCATGGACGCCAAAGAAATCGAAGGCTTGGTTCGCTCCTCCCGCGATAAGGCTAAAAAACTGGTCACTCCGCAAGCCGAATCCTGATAAATGGCTTTTTTACTTCTGCTGCCATTACTCGTCAGTGGCTTTTTGGTGTGCCTGAAAGATCCCACCATTTACTGCAGGTTGCATCGCTATGAAGGCCAGATGCTGTACTTGCAGGTGGGGCGGTATGGTATCTACTGCTTTCTAGCGGCCATGTTTGTCACCGCAGCCCTTGCAGGTCTGTTCTCGCATGACTGGGGTGTGTTTTGCCCCAAGTGGGCCCAAACCAATGACGCGGCCTCGCCAGTCTGTTTTGCCGTGAACACCGATTTCATGGGCGCTTTAGGTCAAATGGGGCAGGATTTCGACATCTCTGGCAAAAATTTCAGTCAGGTGGGCGTGTTCCTTGCCCTTTCGGGATTACTTACATTGGCGATGCCAGGCTTGGGCGCTTTTTTTACTGTCAAGATTCTCAAGTGGCAACTGAAGGCCAGTAAAGAAGAAGAAATTGCGGCCTATCTGTTGGGCGAGTCTGTAGAGCATAGTCCTATCTGCTCGACGCTTTTCGATGCATTTGTCGACAAGGAAGAAGTGATGATCACGATGGTGGATCGAAAGGTCTACGTCGGTTACATCATGGACGTCGGAGCCCCCACCGAAGTGACGGGTGTCAATCAGGAAATTTTGCTCATCCCGACCGTCAGTGGCTATCGGGACAAGGACACCCTTAAAGTGGTCTACACGACCGATTACCCGAGTGATACACCGCTCAGGCCTATTGGTTTTCGGCAGGAAAATATCGTCTCGATCAGCATCTTCAGTGATGAGGTGCGTGAAGCATTCAAGCGCGCTGATTATGAGCGGGCGGGTGAAGAGACAGCGAAAGAGAAAGCCGCCAAAGATCAGCTAGTCAAGGCGATCACTGAGCTTGTGGCGGTGGTGCAGGCTGCGCAGCGCTGAACCGGGAATTTCAAACCCGTCTCAATGCCCATGACTCCTCCCCACATGTGAAGGCTCGCCCTCGGGCGCTGCCACAGCCCCCGTCACTTCCAGCCTTTCCAGTATCGCGCAATGTTCTGTGGTGCCATCGCTGCAGCGGCGGCGCAGGTCGAGCAGTTGTTCCTGGAGCGCCTGCAGGCTCGCGACGCGGGCATTGACGTGTTCGATGTGCTCGTCGATCAGGGCGTTGACGTTTTCGCACTGGTCCTGAGGGCTGTCGCGCAGGTTGAGCAGGTTGCGGATTTCTTCGAGGGTCATGTCCAGGCTGCGGCAATTGCGGATGAACGACAGGCGCTCCATGTGCGCCTGGGTATACAGCCGGTAATTACCGTCACTGCGCGCGGGGGCGGGCAGCAGGCCTTCGCGTTCGTAATAGCGGATGGTTTCGACCTGGGTGTCGGTCAGCTTTGCCAGTTCGCCGATTTTCATTTGGACTCATCTCGTTTGAGTGCTTGACCCTATAGTGGCTACAGGGTGTTCACTTGGCAACAAGCAGAATCCTGGAGCCACAACGAATGGGCACGACGATCAAGAATTCCCCCGCACATGACCACGATCATGACCATGACCATGATCACGGCCAGCACGCACACGAGCAAAAGCCCGTGGAGCATGCGCATTCGTGCTGCTCCAGCGATGCGCAGCCTGCTGTAGTGACCTTCAGCGAAGCGCCTGCAGCAGGTGGTCGTCTGAGCAGCTTCCGTATCGAGGCGATGGATTGCCCCACCGAGCAGACGCTGATCCAGAACAAACTGGGCAAGCTGGCCGGTGTGCAGAAGCTGGAATTCAACCTGATCAACCGCATGTTGGGCGTCTGGCACGACCTGCCGTCCACCGACCCGATTCGTGATGCTATCAGCTCGTTGGGCATGCAGGCCGAGCCGGTCGAGGAAGGTGCAGCGTCTGCCGAGCCGGCGCCGGTGGTGAAAAAACACTGGTGGCCGCTGGCATTGTCCGGCGTTGCGGCGCTGGGCGCAGAAGTGGTCCATTTTGCTTCGCTCGGTCCGACCTGGGTCGTCGCGCTGCTAGCGCTGGTGTCGATCTTCAGTTGCGGGCTGACGACTTACAAGAAGGGTTGGATTGCACTCAAGAACTTCAACCTGAACATCAATGCGCTGATGAGCATCGCGGTGACCGGCGCGATTCTGATCGGTCAGTGGCCGGAAGCGGCGATGGTGATGTTCCTGTTCACCATTGCCGAGCTGATCGAAGCCAAGTCGCTGGATCGTGCGCGTAATGCAATCAGTGGCCTGATGCAACTGACGCCTGAGCTTGCCACCGTCAAACAGGAGGATGGCAACTGGCAGGAAGTCGAAGCCAAAAACGTCGAACTGGAGGCTATCGTCAGGATCAAGCCTGGCGAGCGTGTCGGGCTTGATGGCGAGGTTGTGTCCGGTAGCTCGACAATTGATCAGGCATCGATCACCGGTGAAAGTCTGCCGGTGGAGAAGACTGTCGGCGACAAGGTTTTCGCGGGCACCATCAACCAGGCCGGTTCGCTGGAGTATCGAGTCACCGCCGCCGCGAATAACTCGACGCTGGCGCGCATCATTCATGCGGTGGAAGCGGCTCAGGGTTCGCGTGCGCCGACCCAGCGCTTTGTCGACAGCTTTTCGCGTATCTACACGCCGGTGGTGTTCGTCGTTGCGTTGGCACTGGCGTTGGTCGCGCCGCTGTTCTTCGGTGGCGAATGGTATGACTGGATCTACCGGGCGCTGGTGCTGCTGGTGGTGGCCTGCCCATGTGCGCTGGTGATTTCCACGCCGGTAACCATAGTCAGCGGTCTGGCAGCAGCGGCGCGCAAGGGGATTCTGATCAAGGGTGGCGTTTATCTGGAAATGGGTGAAAAGCTCGATTACCTGGCGCTGGATAAAACCGGCACGCTGACCCACGGCAAGCCGGTGCAGACTGATTATGTGCCTTTGAACCCTGCTGTCTTCGATAGCGCGCCGGCGATTGCCGCGAGTCTCGCCGGTCGTTCAGATCACCCGGTTTCCCAGGCGATTGCCAAGGCCGCCGATGGCAGCCTGACCCTGCATGAAGTCAGTGCGTTCGAGGCGTTGGGTGGGCGCGGAGTGAAGGGCGAGATCAACGGCCAGATGTATCACCTGGGCAACCATCGTCTGGTGGAAGAACTGGGCCTGTGTTCGCCAGAGCTGGAAGCCAGGCTCGATGCGCTGGAGATGCAGGGCAAGACCGTGGTGCTGTTGCTTGATGCGTCTGGCCCGATCGCGCTGTTTGCCGTCGCCGATACGGTGAAGGAGACCAGCCGCGAAGCCATTGCTCAGTTGCACGAGCTGGGCATCAAGACGGTCATGCTGACCGGTGATAACCCGCACACGGCCAAGGCGATTGCCGATCAGGTCGGCATCGACGAGGCGCAGGGTAATCTGCTGCCTGCCGACAAGCTCAGTGCTATCGAGGCGCTTTACAGCCGCAATCACCGGGTAGGCATGGTGGGCGACGGTATCAACGATGCCCCGGCGCTGGCCCGTGCGGAGATCGGTTTCGCGATGGCCGCTGCAGGCACCGATACTGCCATCGAGACGGCAGATGTCGCCCTGATGGACGATGATCTGCGCAAGATACCAACGTTCATTGCGCTTTCACGCCGGACCTCGGCGGTGCTGAAACAGAATATCGTGTTGGCCATCGTGACCAAGGTGCTGTTCATCGGCATCACCTTCGCAGGCCTGGCGACCATGTGGATGGCGGTGTTTGCCGACATGGGCGTGAGCTTGCTGGTGGTGTTCAACGGCTTGCGGTTGCTCAAGAAGTGATCGGTCTGGAGCTTTGAGGAGCGGACGCGGAGCGTCCGGAACGGCATTCCCACGCGGAGCGCGGGAACGATAATCGGTGTTGCTATCGGCCATCGCTCCCACGCTCTGCGTCCGACGTTGTCAGCCAAAGTGCTCCTGCCCCCAGGCGATGAAGGTTTCCAGCAGTGGCTTGAGCACGGCGCGGGTCGGTTCGGCCAGGTCCGGGCGATAGTGGAAGGGCACGAACTCATCCATATAGGTGCTTTGCGCCAGCTCCAGCTGTACGGCATGGATGTTGTTGGCGGGGTTGCCATAGTGGCGAGTGATGTGGCCGCCCTTGAAGCGCCCGTTCAATACATGGCTGTAGTCTTTCGCCGCTGCGCAGACCTGCTCCATTCGGCTGGCCAGCTCCGGGTCGCAGCTCGCGCCATTGAAGGTGCCCAGGTTGAAGTCCGGCAGACGGCCGTCGAACAGGTGCGGGATGTGGCCGCGAATCGAGTGGGCGTCGAACAGCAGTGCGTAGCCGAACTCGTCACGCATGCGCTGCAGTTCCTGCTCCAGTGTCTGGTGGTAGGGCGTCCAGATCTGCTCCAGATACCGCGCCCGCTCCTCGGCGCTGGGCGTCTGGCCGTCCTTGAACAGTGGCACGCCATCGAACAGGATCGACGGAAACAGCCCGGTGGTCGCGCCGACGTACATCGGCTTATCGTCGGAGGGTCGATTGAGGTCGATGACAAAACGCGAGTACTCGGCGGCCAGGGTGCTGGCGCCCAATTCAGCGGCGAAGTCATACAGACGCGGAATATGCCAGTCGGTGTCCGGCAGGCTCAAGGCTTCGTCCACCAGCGCGGCTTCGACCACCGGGGTCAGTTTCAGACCGGCATGCGGCATGCTGATCAGCAGCGGGATCCGGCCACGTTTGAATGTCAGAACGTTATCCACAGGGCTCTCCTTCAGATCGATGATTCGACGCCGTGGCGCACGATACGTTTGTCCAGATCGCCGCCTAGCCAGTAGGCCAGATCAGCTGGTCGTTCGATGTTCCAGGCGACGAAATCCGCGACCTTGCCGGCCTCCAGCGAGCCGTGGGTCGCGCTCATGCCCAACGCTTTGGCGGCATTGAACGTCACCCCCGCCAGTGCTTCTTCGGGCGTCATGCGAAACAGCGTGCAGGCCATATTCAGCATCAGGCGCAATGACAGGCCCGGCGAGGTGCCAGGGTTGAGGTCGGTGGAAATCGCAATCGGCACGCCGTGCTTGCGCAGCGCGTCCATCGGCGGCAATTGTGTTTCACGCAGGAAGTAAAATGCGCCCGGCAGCAGCACCGCGACGGTTCCGGCAGCCGCCATGGCGATGGCGTCGTCTTCGGTCATGAATTCCAGATGATCCGCAGACAGCGCCTTGTAGCGCGCTGCCAGGCTCGATCCGCCCAATGACGACAGCTGCTCGGCATGCAGTTTGACCGGCAATGCCAACTGCCCTGCGGTGATGAACACCTGCTCGACCTGCGCGGGCGAAAACGCCAGGTATTCACAGAAAGCATCCACCGCATCGACCAGCCCTTCGGCTGCCAGCGCCGGGAGCATGTCGTTGCAGATATGGTTGATGTAATCGTCGGCGCGATCGGTGTATTCCGGTGGCAGTGCATGGGCGGCCAGGCAGGTGGCACGCACGGTGACTGGCTGGGTGTTGCCAAGGCGACGAATCACCCGCAGGATCTTGCGCTCGTTTTCCAGGTCCAGCCCGTAGCCCGACTTCATCTCGACGGTCGTGACGCCGTCCTTGAGCAAGTGCCGCAAGCGACGCTCGGCACTGGCGTACAGCTCATCCTCACTGGCGGCGCGAGTCGCACGCACCGTGCTGGCAATACCACCGCCCGCTGCGGCGATCTCGGCGTAGCTCACACCCTGCAAACGCTGTTCGAACTCGCCGCTGCGGTTGCCGCCGAACACGGTATGGGTGTGACAGTCGATAAGGCCGGGCGTGACCCAGGCACCGTTCAGATCGATGCAGTTGTCATGTTCCGGCTCGGCCAGCTCGGCCTGAGGCCCGATCCACTCGATGAGCGCTCCGGAGGTCACGATGGCGGCATCCTCGATGATCGAGTATTTGCCGTGTGCCATGCTTGCGATGTGACAGTTTTTCCAGAGCGTTTTCATTCCAGACCTCGTTGATCAGTGAGTGTGGTTGAGCGCCTTGGGCTTGACCCACACACCGTAGGCGATGAGCAGCAGCACGATCCAGATTGCGCCGACGATCAAGGCTGCACGGTTGTCCGGGAAGTAGCCCAGCACGCCGAAGATGAACAGCATGAAGGCGATGGCGGCCGCAGGCCCGTAAGGCCAGAACGGCACGGCGAATTTCAGCTGTGCCGCTTCCTCGCGGTTCATCGAGCGGCGCATGGCGACCTGCGTCAGCAGAATCATCAGCCAGACCCACACGGTGGCGAAGGTGGCCAGCGAAGCGATCAGCAGAAACACATCCTTGGGGATCAGGTAGTTGAGCAGCACGCCGCCCAGCAGCGCGATGCCCATGACCAGCACGGTCATCCACGGCACGCCATGGCGTGACACGCGGGCAAAACTGGCGGGCGCCTGACCTTCACGGGCCAGGCCATACATCATGCGGCCTGCGCCGAAGATGTCGCTGTTGATCGCCGACACCGCCGCCGAGATCACCACGATGTTGAGGATGGTCGCCGCCGAAGCGATACCCAGGTTGTCGAAAATCTGCACGAACGGGCTGCCCTGTGTGCCGATCTGCGGCCAGGGGTAAATGCACATCAGCACAAACAGTGTCAGCACGTAGAACAGCAGAATGCGCAGCGGTACGGCATTGATCGCCTGCGGCAGGCTGCGTTGCGGGTCCTTCGCTTCGCCTGCGGTAATGCCGATGATTTCGATGCCGCCGAAGGCAAACATCACTACCGCGAACGAGGCGATCAGGCCGGTGACGCCGTTGGGCATGAAGCCGCCATGCGCCCACAGGTTGCTGATGCCGATTTCGGTGCCGCTGGTCGCGCTGCCGATACCAAAGATCATGATGCCAAAGCCTGCGACGATCATCGCCACGATGGCGCTGACCTTGAGGATCGACAGCCAGAACTCGGTTTCACCAAAGACTTTCACATTGCACAGGTTGAGCGCGCCGATCAGAAAGACGATGCCCAGCACCCAGATCCAGCGTGGCACTTCCGGAAACCAGAAGCCCATGTAGATGCCGAATGCAGTCACGTCGGCCAGGCAGACGATGATCATCTCGAACGCGTAGGTCCAGCCGAGCACGAAGCCGGCCAGCGGGCCCATGTAACGCGTGGCGTAATGGCTGAACGAACCGGACACCGGGTCGTGAACGGCCATCTCGCCAAGTGCGCGCATCACCATGTACACCGCCGCGCCGCCAATCAGGTACGCCAGCAGCACGGCGGGACCGGCCTGTTGAATCGCCGAGGCCGAGCCGTAGAACAACCCTGTGCCGATGGCAGAGCCCAGGGCCATGAAGCGGATGTGGCGGGCGGATAACCCGCGTTTCAAACCATCTTGTGACGTCATTTCAGGTCCATTTCATTACAGGTATGGCAATAGCTGCGAGAACGCCTGCATCCGGCTTCCCGCAGCAATGACCAAAGCGAGCCCTGCCAGGCTCGCGGTGCATCACAGACTGGGTAGCAGACGTGCAGGAACCAGCGGGTTCAGGCAAGTGGAGGACAACAGCTGACTGGCAGCTTCGATGTCCGGTGCAAAAAAGCGGTCCTTTTCATAGAACGGGACCTTGCTGCGCAACAGGCTGCGGGCTTGCTCCAGCTTCGGAGAGGTTTTCAGACCCCCACGCAAGTCCAGACCCTGGCAGGCAGCCAACCATTCTACGGCAAGAATCCCGCGAACGTTTTCTGCCATTTCCCATAAGCGCTTGCCGGCGGCCGGGGCCATCGACACATGGTCTTCCTGATTGGCCGACGTCGGCAGGCTGTCGACACTGTGCGGATGGGCCAATGCCTTGTTTTCACTGGCCAGTGCGGCGGCAGTCACCTGCGCGATCATGAACCCGGAATTGACGCCGCCGTTGGCCACCAGGAAGGGCGGCAACTGCGACATGTGCTTGTCCATCATCAGCGAAATGCGCCGTTCGCTGAGCGAGCCGATCTCGGCGATGGCCAGCGCGAGGTTGTCCGCTGCCATGGCGACCGGCTCGGCGTGAAAATTGCCACCGGATATGACGTCGTTCTCGGCGGCGAACACCAGCGGGTTGTCGGACACCGCGTTGGCTTCGATTTCCAGCACCTCGGCGACCTGGCGCAACTGGGTCAGGCATGCGCCCATGACCTGCGGCTGGCAGCGCAACGAGTAGGGGTCCTGAACCTTGTCGCAGTTGCGGTGCGACTCGGACACGCCGCTGCTTTCGCCCAGCAGGTCACGGTAGCAGGCTGCGGCGTCGATTTGCCCGCGCTGGCCGCGTGCAGCATGAATGCGCGCGTCGAAGGGCGAGCGCGAGCCGAGTACCGCCTCAACCGTCAGCGAGCCGCAGGTCAGGGCCGCGGCGAACAGGTCTTCGCCCTCGAACAGGCCGCGCAATGCGTACGCGGTAGACACTTGCGTGCCGTTGAGCAGTGCCAGCCCTTCCTTGGCCGCCAGGGTCAGCGGTTGCAGCCCCGCAGCCGCCAGCGCATCGACGCCGTTGAGCCATTCGCCCTTGTAGCGCGCCTTGCCTTCGCCCAGCAGCACCAGCGACATGTGCGCCAGCGGCGCCAGGTCGCCGGAAGCACCGACCGAGCCCTTGAGCGGAATATGCGGGTAGACCTCGGCGTTGATCAGCGCAATCAAGGCGTCGATGACCACTCGCCGAATGCCCGAGAAGCCACGGCTCAGACTGTTGACCTTGAGCACCATGATCAGACGCACCAGCTCATCGCTGATCGGCTGACCGACACCGGCCGCATGCGACAGCACCAGCGAACGCTGAAGGTTTTCCAAGTCTTCGCTGGCAATCCGCGTCGAAGCGAGCAGGCCGAAGCCGGTGTTGATGCCGTAGGCGGTGCGGTTCTCGGCCAGAATGCGTTCGACACAGGCGACGCTGTCGTCGATCTGGCGGTCTGCGCTGCTGTCCAGCGTCAGGCTGACCGGTTGCAGATAAATGCCGCGCAGTTGCGCCAGGGTCAGTTGGCCGGGGTTCAGGTTCAGCGTCTTGGCAGATAAGGTGGTCACGATGCTGCTACTCCTTGATGGATGTCAGCGACGGCTTGTGGCCGTGCACTGTTTTTATAAGTCTGCCGAGTTGTCACGGCAGTGCTGGAAAACCCTTTCCAGCGACGTTTCGTCTTTGATCAGGGCCGCGCTGCTGGCGATGTCCGGGGCCAGCCAGCGGTCTTCGTCATAGGCCGGAATGCGCTCACGCAGCAGTCGCCACGCGGCACCGGTGCCCACGCCAAAACCCTGTGTCTTGAGAAATTCGAATGCCTGGGCCGCAAGCAAATACTCGATGGCCAGAATCTGCGTGGTATTGCCCAGCACCTTGTGCAGCTTGAGCGCAGCGCTGGTGCCCAGGCTCAGGTGATCTTCCTGCAGACCGGAGGTCACGTAATTGTCGACCACGGCCGGTTGCGCCATCTGGCGGTTTTCCGCGCACAGCGAAGCGGCGACGTACTGGACGATCATCATTCCCGAGTTGACGCCCGGCTGGGTGACCAGAAACGCCGGCAGGCCGCTGACCATCGGGTTGATCAGGCGATCCAGGCGTCGTTCGGCAATCGAGCCCAGCTCGGCCATCGCCATGCACAGCAGGTCTGCCGCCATGGCCACCGACTGGCCGTGTGGATTGGCCTGGGACACCACTCGGAAAGCCTCGGGCGTGCCGAGCAGCAGCGGATTATCGGTGACTGAATTGAGCTCGATCTCGACCTGGCGAGTGGCGTGAGCCAGTTGGTCGCGGGTGGCGCCATGCACCTGGGGAATCGAACGAATACTCAGCGCATCCTGCGTACGAATGCCTTCGCTGCTGGCGAGCACGTCGCTGCCCGCCAACAACATGCGCAGGTTCTTGCCCACCTGCTGCATGCCCGGATGTGGCTTGAGGGCGAGAATGCTTGCGTCGAACGCGTCCAGTTGGCCGCGCAGGGCTTCGAAGCTCATCGCGCCGATCACGTCGGCCCATTGGCTCAGGCGCTCGGCATCGGCAATGGCCAGACAGCTCAGACCGGTCATGCACGGTGTACCGTTGACCAGACACAAACCGTCCTTGGCACCGAGGACTACCGGAACCAGACCTTCTTCGTTCAAGGCCTGCTCAGCCGGGACGATCTGCCCGCGATAGCTGACTTGGCCGATACCCAGCAACGCGACACCGACGTGCGCCATGTGCGTCAGGTAACCCACCGAGCCCTGCGCCGGTACTTGCGGTGTGATGCCCCGGTTGAGCAGGGCCAGCAGCGCTTCGACCACTTGCCGGTGAATGCCCGACTTGCCCTGGCTGTAGTTGAGAATCGCGGCACAGATGATTGCCCGGGTCTGCTCGTCGGCCAGTGGCGCACCGACGCCGCAGGCATGGCTGAGCAGGGTATTGCGCGACAGGCGACTGAGCTGCTCGCCTTGCAGTGACACATTGCACAGCGCGCCGAGCCCGGTGTTCACGCCATAGGCGCGCTCGCCGCTGACGACGATGCGCTGCACGATGGCTTGAGCGTTGTCGATCCGTGCCCAGGCGGCGTCCGACAGGGCCAGTTTTGCGCCATGTCGGGCCACGGCGACCACGTCCTGCCAGCCCGCAGGTGCTTCACCGATGACGATCTGTTCTGCTCGCGACATCTGCAACGGTCCTTAAAGGGTGGCTACGCGGCGCTGAACGAAACGATCCACGTAATCGTCGGCGGGCGAGTGGAGGATTTCTTTCGGCGTGCCGACCTGAATCAATCGTCCGTCCTTGAGGATCGCGATGCGATTGCCGATGCGCACGGCCTCGTCCAGATCGTGGGTAATGAACACGATGGTCTTGTGCAGGCTGGCCTGCAGCTCCAGCAACTGGTCCTGCATCTCGGCGCGGATCAGCGGGTCGAGGGCGCTGAATGCTTCGTCCATCAGAATGATGTCGGTGTCGGCCGCCAGTGCGCGGGCCAGACCTACACGCTGACGCATGCCGCCGGAAAGCTGGTGCGGGTATTTGTTTTCGTAGCCCTTGAGGCCTACGGTGGTGATCCAGTGCTGCGCGCGTTCCTGACACAGCGCCTTGCTCTCGCCACGCACGGTCAGGCCGTAGGCCACGTTGGCGAGCACGGTCTTGTGCGGCAGCAGGCCGAAACTCTGGAATACCATGCTGATCTTGTGCCGGCGGAATTGGCGCAAGGCTTCCATGTCATAACGCAGGATGTCTTCGCCATCGACCAGGATCTCGCCGCTGGTGGGGTCAATCAGCCGGTTGAAGTGACGCACCAGCGTCGATTTTCCCGAGCCGGACAGACCCATGATGACGAAGATTTCGCCGCTGCCGATCGACAGCGACAAGTCGTTGACCCCGACCACGCAGCCGGTCTGGGCCAGCACCTGATCCTTGCTCTGGTTTTGCCTGATCAGCTGCAGTGCTTCCTTCGAGCGGTTGCCGAAGATCTTGAATACGTTTTTGACGACGATTTTGTTCGGTTCCACGCTGCTCATTTGTGCGCCTCATGCCGTGGGCGGCCATAGGCCTGCGTGATACGGTCGATGACGACCGCCAGAATGACAATGGCCAGGCCCGCTTCCAGCCCGCGTCCGACGTTGAGGGTCTGAATGCCCACCAGTACGTCTTCGCCAAGCCCGCGTGCGCCGATCATCGAGGCAATCACCACCATCGACAGCGCCATCATGGTGGTCTGGTTGATCCCTGCCATGATGCTCGGCATCGCCAGCGGCAGTTGCACACCGAACAGTTGCTGCCAGCGGTTGGCGCCGAACGCGTTGATGGCTTCCATCACCTCACCATCCACCTGACGGATGCCCAGATCGGTCAGACGAATCAGGGGCGGCGCGGCGTAAATCACCGTGGCGAAGATCGCCGGAACCTTGCCCAGACCGAACAGCATCAGCACCGGGATCAGGTACACGAAGCTGGGCATGGTCTGCATGATGTCGAGCAGCGGCATCAGCACCGAGCGCAGACGATTGCTGCGTGCCGAGAGGATGCCCAGCGGAATGCCGATCAGCACCGCAATGATCGTTGCGACCAGCATCAGCGCCAGGGTCTGCATCAGCTTGTCCCACAACCCGACCGCGCCGACCAGAAACAGCAGGCCGACGATGACCAGCGTCGTGACGATCTTGCGTGTCGCGTGCCAGGCAATACCGCCGACGATCATCAGCATCAGCCACCATGGCGCCATGCGCAGCAGGCCTTCGAGATTGACGATGGCCCATAGCAGGGTGTCGGAGATGTGCCGGAACACATCGCCGTACTGCGTGACCAGTGAGTCGACGCCATCGTTGACCCAGTTGGCGATCGAGAAAGTGAAGCTTTCAGGAAACATAAGCGGCTCTCAAATGAGGTGTGTCGGGTCAACGACAGGGCTGTCGAACCGTTCAGTCCGACAGCCCGGTCGTTTACAACGAAGCGTCCACCTTCTTCGCGGCGTCTTCGCTGACCCATTTGTGCCAGACTTCGGGGTGCTCTTTCAGGAAAATCTTCGCCAGCTTCGGCGATTCGATGCGTTCCTTGGCCATGCGCCCCAGGTTCTGGTTGAGCAGGTCGATCGGCAGGTTGACCTTTTCCAGGATGGCGACCAGTTCAGGGGCCTCATCGTGGAACACTTTGGACACGCCGACCTTGATATCGATCGTCTTGTTGACCCCGGCTTTCTCCTCCAGACGCACCAGGTCTACCTGACCCATGAGCGGCGTGGGTGACCAATAGTAGGTCAGGATCGGCTCGCCACGTTTGTAGCTGGAGAGAATCGCCGCATCCAGCGCCGGGCCGGTGCCCGGGCGGAAGTTGGTGTATTTGCTTTCCAGGCCGTAGCTCTTGAGCATTTCGCTGTTTTCCAGCTCACAGGTCCAGCCGGCCGGGCAGTTGTAGAAACGGCCCTTGCCAGGCTCTTCCTGATCCTTGAACACGGCTGAATACTGGGCCAGATCGCTGATGGATTTCAGGTTGGGTGCCTTGGCTTCCAGCTTGCGTTTGGGATCGCCTTCGATCACGTAGCGGGGCACGTACCAGCCTTCCACAGCGCCGACGATCGGTGCGCCGACACCGACCACCTTGCCGGCAGCGGCCGCCTTGTTCCAGACCTCGCTGCGACCGACCCATTCTTCGGCAAAGATCTGGATATCGTTGGTGCCCAAGGCGTTTTCCATGGCGATGGAATTGCCGGGCAGGGCGTCAACGGTGCAGCCGTAACCCTTGTCCAGAACCACCTGCAGGATGTCGGTCAGCAGCATCGCGCTTTCCCAGTTAAGACCGGCGAATTTCACCGGCTTGCCTGATTCGCACCAGCCGGCAGCCTGACTTGCGCCTGCGCTGGCGAGCAGGCCAGCGGATACCAGAGTGGTCAACAGGGCCTTTTTCATATTCATTGTCGATGCTCCTAAGCCTTAGAGGGATGACGGCAGCTTCAAGTAGGCATCCGGCCCGTGGGCATGCTCATGCCCGTCCCCGACGTGTGCCGGCCTGATGGCCGACAACGTTGTTAACGCCCGATCATTGGCAGGTTCAAGCCCTGCTCTCTGGCACAGTCGATAGCGATCTCGTAACCGGCATCGGCATGACGCATCACCCCGGTGGCCGGGTCATTGTGCAGCACGCGGGCGATACGCTCGGCGGCCTCATCGGTACCGTCGCAGACGATCACCATGCCGGAATGCTGCGAGAAGCCCATGCCGACGCCGCCACCGTGGTGCAGCGAGACCCAGGTCGCACCGCTGGCGGTATTGAGCAGGGCATTGAGCAGCGGCCAGTCGGAGACGGCATCGGAGCCGTCGCGCATGGATTCGGTTTCGCGGTTGGGGCTGGCGACCGAGCCGGAGTCCAGGTGGTCGCGACCGATCACAACCGGTGCCGACAACTCGCCACTGCGGACCATTTCATTGAAGGCCAGACCCAGTTTGGCGCGTTGACCCAGCCCGACCCAGCAGATACGCGCCGGCAGGCCCTGGAAGCTGATGCGCTCGCGGGCCATGTCCAGCCAGTTGTGCAGGTGCTCGTCGTCCGGAATCAGCTCTTTGACCTTGGCGTCGGTCTTGTAGATGTCCTGCGGATCACCCGACAGCGCGGCCCAGCGGAACGGCCCGATGCCACGGCAGAACAGCGGACGGATGTAGGCGGGCACGAAACCCGGAAAATCGAAGGCATTGGTGACGCCGACTTCCTTGGCCATCTGGCGAATATTGTTACCGTAGTCGAAGGTCGGAATGCCGGCTTGCTGGAAGGCGAGCATGGCTTCGACGTGCTCGGCCATCGACTGCTTGGCCGCCTTGACCACACTGGCCGGCTCGCTCACCGAACGGGCACGGTACTCGTCCCAGGTCCAGCCTTTGGGCAGGTAGCCGTTGAGCGGATCGTGGGCGCTGGTCTGGTCGGTGACCATGTCCGGGCGCACACCGCGACGGACCATTTCCGGCAGGATTTCCGCTGCGTTGCCACACAGGGCGATGGAGATGGCTTTGCCTTCGGCCGTGTATTTGGCGATACGCGCCAGTGCGTCGTCGAGATCAGCGGCCTGTTCGTCGACGTAGCGGGTCTTGATGCGGAAATCGATGCGGCTCTGCTGGCATTCGATGTTCAGCGAGCAGGCCCCGGCCAATGTCGCAGCCAGCGGCTGTGCGCCACCCATGCCACCCAGGCCTGCGGTCAGCACCCAGCGGCCCTTGAGGTTGCCGTCATAGTGCTGGCGACCGGCTTCGACGAAGGTTTCGTAGGTGCCTTGCACAATGCCCTGGCTGCCGATGTAGATCCAGCTGCCTGCAGTCATCTGGCCATACATGGCCAGGCCCTTGGCATCCAGTTCGTTGAAGTGCTCCCAACTGGCCCAGTGCGGCACCAGGTTGGAGTTGGCGATCAGGACGCGCGGGGCATTGCTGTGGGTCTTGAACACGCCGACCGGCTTGCCGGACTGCACCAGCAGGGTTTCATCATCGTTGAGCTGAGTCAGGCTCTCGACGATCTTGTCGTAGCACTCCCAGTTGCGCGCGGCACGGCCGATGCCACCGTAAACCACCAGCTCATTGGGGTTTTCGGCGACTTCAGGGTCGAGGTTGTTCATCAACATGCGTAGCGGCGCTTCGGTCAGCCAGCTCTTGGCGGTCAATTGAGTACCGCGTGCAGCCCGAACGACACCTTCGCGATGGCGGGTCCAGTCCTGCTTCAGGTCTTGATTATTCTCGGTCACAAAAAAATCCTCGGCGATCAATTCGAACCAGCCCGGTGAAGGGCGAGCAAAGCCTGGCGAAGCAGGCCGATTCAGTTGGGTAGAAGGCAGAGTGTTCAGCCTGTATCTACTTGTACATACAAGCATATGCAATCAGAAGACCAACTTTGCGCCTTTGCTGTTTTTTGATCATCGAATTGGCCTGCAGGGCTTTATTTACGCGGCCTGACGGTTTTTATCAGCAAGCAGGCATTTTCCCGATAAGGGCAGGACATTGTTACCGGAATGACTTTTTGCGCAGTTTTGGGGCGGCCGGTAACAGGTTGGTGCGGGAAATGTGTACGCAACGTCCGGAGTGGATTGAAGCCTCGTGAGTGTTCGCAAAGAGCGCATTTTGGCGGGCTGCAAATGGCCTCTTTGGCGTGGGAACGAACCCGCTCAAGCACGCGTCATACCCAGGCCTGAGCCAGCATTCACCGGCCTGCGATTAGGTCTCGCGGGTGTTTTCATGTTTAAATTGAACGCTCGTTCAAGTTAAACCGGTGGTTCGCTGCCCGCTCATAACAGGAGGCTTACCCTTGCCGTATCCGCTTTTTGCAGTTGGTTTTATCAGTCCGGAGGCACTCAACCGATGAGTTCTGCGAGTTCCTCTTCAAGCGGCATGGTTCGCATGAATGCTCCAGTGTTCTATTTCGCTGCGAGTTTTATTCTGATTTTCGGCATCGTCGTGATCGCCTTCCCGCAAGCCAGCGGCGAATGGCTGCTGGCGGCGCAAAACTGGGCGGCCAACACGGTCGGCTGGTACTACATGATGGTCATGACCCTGTACCTGGTCTTCGTGGTGGTCACCGCCTTGTCGGGCTTCGGCAAGATCAAGCTCGGTGCCGACCACGACGAACCCGAGTTCAGTTACCTGTCATGGGCCGGGATGCTGTTCGCCGCCGGCATCAGCATCACGCTGTTCTTTTTCTGCGTGTCAGAGCCCCTGACACACCTGCTGCAACCGCCGCAGGGCGAGGGCGGCACCGCTGAAGCAGCACGCCAGGGCATGCAGTTGCTGTTTCTGCACTGGGGTCTGCATGGCTGGGGCGTGTTCGCGTTCGTCGGTATGGCGCTGGCCTATTTCGCTTATCGCCATAACCTGCCACTGGCCCTGCGCTCGGCGCTGTATCCGCTGATCGGCAAACGCATCAATGGCCCTATCGGCTATGCCGTCGATGGCTTCGGTATTATTGCGACCATCTTCGGTCTCGGTGCAGACATGGGCTTCGGGGTGCTGCACCTCAATTCCGGTCTGGATTACCTGTTCGGTGTAGCGCACACCCACTGGATTCAGGTCGGTCTGATCACCCTGATGATGGGCGCGGCGATTCTGGTGGCGATCGCCGGTGTCGACAAGGGCGTGCGCGTCATGTCCGACATCAACATGCTGCTGGCCTGTGCGCTGCTGCTGTTCGTACTGTTTGCCGGCCCGACTCAGCATTTGCTCAATACGCTGGTGCAGAACATCGGTGACTACCTGGGCGCACTGCCGAGCAAGAGTTTCGACGTGTATGCCTACAACGAGCCGAGTGACTGGCTGGGCGGCTGGACGGTGTTCTACTGGGCCTGGTGGATTGCCTGGGCACCGTTCGTAGGCCTGTTCATTGCACGCATCTCCCGTGGCCGGACCATCCGCGAGTTCGTCTTCGGTGTGTTGCTGATCCCGCTGGGTTTCACTCTGGCCTGGATGTCGATCTTCGGTAACAGTGCCATCGATCAAGTGCTCAACCACGGCATGACTGCGCTGGGCCAGTCGGCTATCGACGATCCGTCGATGACCCTGTACCTGCTGCTGGAAACCTATCCGTGGAGCAAGACGGTCATTGCGGTCACGGTGTTCATCAGCTTTGTGTTCTTCGTCACCTCGGCCGATTCGGGCACTGTGGTGCTGTCGACACTGTCAGCCAAAGGCGGCAACCCTGACGAAGACGGTCCGAAATGGCTGCGGGTGTTCTGGGGTGTGGCCACGGCGCTTATCACCAGTGGCCTGCTGTTCTCGGGCAGCATCGATGCGCTGAAATCGGCTGTAGTGCTGACGTCGCTGCCGTTCTCGCTGATTCTGCTGCTGATGATGTGGGGGCTGCACAAGGCGTTCGTCATGGAGTCGCAGCGCAAGATCGCGCAGCTGTACTCGCTGGCGCCAGTGTCCGGTTCACGACGCGGCGGCTGGCGTCAGCGCTTGAGCCAGGCGGTGCATTACCCGTCGCGAGACGAGGTGTACCGTTTCCTCGATCAGACCGTGCGTCCGGCGATTGAAGAAGTGACGGCAGTGTTCGTCGAGAAGGGCTTGAGCGTGGTCAACGTCCCCGACCCGTCCAACGACTCGGTGACCCTGGAAATCGGCCATGGTGAAGAACGTCCGTTCATTTACCAGGTGCAGATGAAAGGTTTTTTCACCCCTTCGTTCGCCCGTGGCGGCATGGGCTCCAAGCAATTGAACAACCGCCGCTACTACCGCGCAGAGGTTCACTTGAGCGAGGGCAGTCAGGACTACGACCTGGTGGGTTACACCAAGGAACAAGTCATCAACGACGTGCTCGATCAGTACGAACGGCATATGCAGTTCCTGCACCTGGTGCGTTGATCGGAGCTTGGGGGGGCGGTAACCACTATCGTTCCTCACGCTCCAGCGGGGCACGAGATTGCGTCGGGCTCAAGTACTTTCCCGCTCCACCAGGCTGCACTCCAGCAGATTCAGCCGCTGTATTTCTCCCTCTACCGGTAACACGCCGAGGCTTTCAAGCACCCGTGTGGCGGCCATCACGCCGATCTGCAGTGCGGGCGGTTTGATGGTGGTCAGGCTGGGCAGCATCATTTCTGCGAAGGCGTAATCGCCAAAGCCCATCACGGCGCAATCCTGCGGAATGTGCAGGCCTGCTCGCTGGCTGGCGAGCAGGGCGCCGGCGGCCAGGTTGTCATTGGCGAAGAAGATCGCGTCAGGGCGCGGGTTGTGGTCCATCAGGGTTTCCATCGCCTGTTTGCCGGCCTCGAATGGCGCTCGACCCGCGTCCGGGACGAAGACCCACGGCGTGATACCCAGCTCTTCCACGGTTGCGGCATAGCCGTCGCGACGCTCCAGTGCGCTGAAGTCGGCCGCGATGCTGTTCTGCACGAAGGCAATGCGCCGGTAACCTTTGTCATGCAGATAACGGGCTGCCATCACGCCGACGTCATAGTGCGAAAAGCCGATCTGGATCGGGCTGCGTTCGGGTTGGTAGTCCCAGGTTTCGATCACCGGGACATCGGTCTGCTCGATCATTTTCTCGGTAGCTGAGCTGTGAAAGCGACTGGTCAGCACCAGTGCCGCCGGCGACCAGCCCAGGAACGCCCGTACCGCGCTTTCCTCCTGCTCGGCGGAAAAGTAGCTGGAGGCGAGCAGCAACTGGAAACCGTGCTGGCTCAGTGTGTCGCTGAAGCCCTGAATGGTATTGGCAAAGATCGGCCCGGAGATGTTGGGAATCACCATCGCCACCACCCGGCTGCGCGCTGATGCCAGGCCGCCAGCAACCAGATTGGGCACGTAGCCCAGCGCATTGACTGTGTTCGCAATTCGCTCGCGCAGTTCGGGCGAAACCTGTTCCGGCTGATTGAAATAGCGCGACACGGTAATGGCCGACACCCCCGCCTGACGCGCCACGGCGGTGATCGTCACCCGGCCTGCGCCTCGGCGTTTGCGTATCAGGGGCTTCTCGTCGGCCATGCTCGATCACTTCGTATAAAAGTAAAAAGAATATAAAACTAATTTTTCAGTATTGGACGATCTATAAGTCGTTTCCTGATACTGGCGATGTTAGCGCTAACAAAGATGGTTGTCTGCTACTCGCCACCGCGAATGCCCGGACCCGGTTTAGTCAGCACGCATAGGCGCCAGTGCGCATCGCACTGTCGGATCAGGGCATATTTCAGGTAGGCACGCAGATGCACACAACAGGTGGGGATGGCGTCGGACACACGCTTCTGGCGCAGGCGATCGATCAGGCTCATGCGGCGCGGGGGCGTCGTTGTGGGTGGTTGCTGATGGGGCTGACGGCATTGCCGTGTGTTCCGGCCATGGCAGAGACAGCGGCAGGGCAGAACACAGAAACGGTAGAGCTGGAATCGGTGACCGTGACCGCCACACGCCGCGAAGAATCGCTGCAAAAAGTACCGGTCGCCGTGTCCGTGATCGAGGGCGAACAACTGGAGCGCGATAACCGTAATGGTGTGGCCAGCATCGTGCAGCAGGTGCCGTCGTTGAATTTCCGCACCGGGGCTTCCAACAAGGACACTTCGCTGTTCGTTCGCGGTGTCGGCACCATTTCCACTTCGCCAGGCGTCGAACCGACCGTGGCGACCGTGATCGATGGCGTGGTGTATGCCCGTCCGGGTCAGGCCACGCTGGACTTGCTCGACCTGGAACGCATCGAAGTACTGCGCGGCCCGCAAGGCACGCTGTTCGGCAAGAACGCTTCGGCGGGCGTGCTCAACGTCACCACCAAGGCTCCGACCGAAGAGACTCACGGTTACATCGATCAGTCCTATTACAGCGGCAATGAAAGCCGCACCCGTTTCGGCATTGGCGGCAGCCTGATTCCGCAGACCCTCAAAGGCTCTATCACGACGTTGTTCGGCAGCTATGACGGCAATGTCGATAACAAGCTCAATGGTCAGGAAGTCAACGGCTACAACCGCAAGGGCGCACGCGGCAAGCTGGAATTCACGCCCAGTGACGACATTACCTTTACCCTCGCAGCGGACTACATGCAGTCCCACGACGACGCACCCAACGGTGTGGTAACCAAGGCGCTGACCCCGTCCTTCGCCAGTGCCCTGGCGCCGGTACGTGCCGACAGCGATAACCGCAATGTAGTGAGCGATTACCGCAGCCATGTCGAGGACGTCAACAAGGGTTTGTCCGGCCAGCTCGACTGGCAACTGGGTGACTACACCCTGACGTCCATCACCGCCTGGCGCGGCTGGGACAACACCCAGTATCAGGATGGCGACCGGCTTGGCACCATCACCGCCGCGTTCCCCGGCACCGAAGACCAGGGCGATCTTGAGTTCAACCAGTATTCCCAAGAGCTGCGTCTGGCGTCGCCGAAGGGCCAGTTTGTCGAATACGTGGGCGGTCTGTTTTACATGCACGGCAAGAGCGACGAGACCTATCAGCGCACGCTGATCACGCCGACGACTCAGGATCGCGGCGTCGCCGACTACAGCACCACCACCGACAGCTATTCGGTGTTCGGCGAAACCACGTTCAACTTCACACCGGACTTGCGTGCGATTGCCGGGGCACGCTGGACCCATGACGATCTGGAATACGATCATCGCCGCGTGTCGACATCGGCTACGACCGTCAGCGGCATTCAGCCAGCGACCAGCAGTTCCGGCTCGGTGGATGAAGACGGCAAGTCCGGGCGTCTCGGTTTGCAGTACGACCTGAGTGACAGTGTGATGACCTACATTACCTACTCGCGCGGCTACAAAGGCCCGGCCTACAACGTGTTCTTCAACATGCAGCCGCGTGACACCGAGGCCCTCAAGCCGGAAACCTCGAACACCTGGGAAGTCGGCCTCAAGGCCACCACCTGGAACAATCGTCTGACCACCAATCTGGCGGTATTCCACAGCGAGTACGACAACTATCAGGCGAACTTCTTCGACAGTGTGGCCGGACAGGTCGTGACACGCCTGATCAACGCAGGCAGCGTCAGTACCGAAGGTGTCGAGCTGGATTACGCCCTGCAAGCCACCCGAAACCTGAAATTCTCCGGTGCGCTGTCCTACACCAGAGCACGCATCGACAGCTTTGCCTGCCCGGCCGGTGCGGCGGCTTCCTGCAACGTCGACGGTAAAACCCTGCCGTACAGCCCGGACTGGAAAAGCTACGTTCGTGCCGATTACACCATCCCGCTGGACAACGGTCTGGATATCGAACTGGGCACCGATTACAGCTGGCAGAGCGAAGTGCAGTACGACATCAGTCAGAACCCGGACACCAAGCAGGGCGCTTACGGCATCTGGAACGCCAGCGTGGCACTGGCGGATTACAACAGCGGCTGGCGCGTTGCACTGCTGGGCAAGAACCTGGCCGACAAGTCCTATTCGCCAATGCTGGCGACCGGGGGCAACTATGTTTACCGGTCTGTCCCGCGTGATGACGAACGCTATTTCGGCGTGCAGTTGCGCAAGGATTTTTGAGTCGAGACCCCAGGCAACACGTAAGGAGTGAGGTATGAGCACGACTGCTCGACAGATGAAACTGGGCGCTTTCCTGATGGCCACCGGGCACCATGTCGCTGCCTGGCGGCACCCGGATGTGCCGGCCGATGCAGGGCTGGATTTCAAGCATTACCGGCGCCTGGCGAGGGTCGCGGAGGCGGCAAAATTCGATGCCTTGTTCGTTGCAGACAGCGTGGCTGCCGCGACCGGTGATATTGCCAGCCGCATGGCGCGCTCCGATCATTTCGAGCCGCTGACCCTGCTCTCGGCACTCAGCGCGGTGACCGAGCACATCGGTCTGATCGCGACGGCAACCACCACTTACAACGAGCCGTATCACGTAGCCCGAAAGTTCGCCTCGCTGGATCATCTCTCAGGTGGGCGAGCGGGCTGGAATCTGGTGACCTCGGATGCCGCCGCCGAAGCGCAGAACTTCGGTCGCGCCGAGCATGTGGGGCACGCCGAGCGCTATAGCCGCGCACGAGAGTTTCATCAGGTGGTGACCGGCCTTTGGGACAGTTGGGCAGACGACGCTTTCACCCGCGACAAGGCCAGTGGCGAGTATTACGACCCGGCCAGACTGCATGTGCTCGATCATCAGGGCGAGCATTTCCGCGTCAAGGGTCCGCTGAACGTGGCGCGTTCGCCGCAGGGTCAGCCGGTGATGGTGCAGGCCGGCTCCTCGGAAGTCGGGCGTGATCTGGCAGCGCAGACGGCGGAAGTGGTGTTCACCGCGCAGACCTCGCTGGCCAGTGCCCAGGCTTTTTATGCCGACCTCAAGGGCCGTCTGAGTGCTTACGGGCGGGCCGTCGACTCACTGAAAATCATGCCAGGCGTGTTCATCGTCGTGGCCGAAACCGAAGCATTGGCGAAAACTAAATTCGAGTCGTTTCAGGAACTGGTCGAGCCTCGGGTCGGGGTCGCTCTGCTGGGCCGCATGCTGGGTAATTTCGACCTGTCGGGCTACCCGTTGGACGGCCCGCTGCCAGAGCTGCCACTGACTGACAGCGGCCAGCGCAGCCGACAGAAACTGCTCACCGAACTGGCCGATCAGGAAAGCCTGACCCTGGCGCAACTGGGGCGGCGGATTGCCGGTGGGCGAGGGCACTACAGCCTGATCGGCACGCCAGAGCAGATCGCCGATGAGTTGCAACGCTGGTTCGAGCAGGGCGCGGCGGATGGCTTTAATGTGCTGGTGCCGCACCTGCCGGGCGGTCTGGAAGATGTCGCGCAGTTGCTGGTGCCGGAGTTGCAGCGGCGCGGGCTGTTTCGCACCGAGTATGAAGGCACGACCTTGCGCGAGAACCTGGGCTTGCAGCGGCCTGCTTACAGATTTTGATATTTCCCGTACCGGATACCGAGCCTGGCTGCAGAGAGGTGACGCGGAGCGTCACGGGATGCATGCCAACGCGGAGCATTGGCACGAGAGTCGACCGAGAAAGGATTACCCATGAAACCATTCACGTTTATCGCCGCCATTCTGGCTTTCAGTGGCCTGTTCGGTACGGTTGCTGCCGACGAGCCTGACACCCTTCGCATCGGCTACCAGAAGGGCTCGATCACGCTGGTGCTGGCCAAGGAACATGGCCTGCTGGAAAAGCGTTTTCCCGAGAAAAAAATCAAATGGATCGAGTTTCCGGCCGGGCCGCAGATGCTGGAGGCGCTGAACATTGGCAGCCTCGACATCGCCTCCACCGGCGACATCCCGCCGATCTTCGCCCAGGTCGCAGGTGCCGACCTGGTCTACATCGGTGCCGAGCCGCCCAAGCCGCAAGTGGAAACCCTGTTGGTGCGCAACGAAAGCCCGGTGCACAGCGTCGCTGACTTGAAAGGCCGCAAGGTCGCGCTGCAGAAAGGCTCCAGCTCGCATAACGTGGTGCTGCGTGTGCTGAACAAGGCCGGCCTGACCTTCAAGGATATTCAGCCGATTTACCTGACCCCCGCCGATGCCCGCGCTGCCTTTGAAAACGGCAGTGTGGATGCCTGGGCGATCTGGGACCCTTACTATTCCATCGCCATGAGCGAAGGCCATAGTCGCCTGCTGGCCAACGGCGAGGGGCTTGGATTGTCCGGGCCGTTCTATACCGCACGGCGTGCGTTTGCCGAGGAAAACGCGGTGCTCGTGCAGCAGGTGCTCGACGAACTGACGGTTGCCGACGGGTTGTCGCGCTCGCAGCGTGTCGAGAGTATTCAGATACTGGCGCGCAGCATGGGCTTGTCCGAAGCGGTCATGACTCAGTATCTTGACCATCGGCCTGTATCACCCAGCCTGCCGATCACGCCGGAGATCGTAAGCGCGCAGCAGGCGACCGCTGATCTGTTTTACGACAACCACTTGATACCCAAGCGGGTCGACATTCAGCAGGTTGTCTGGCAAAAGCCATGATTCCGGCGTTGCGAACAGGCCTCGCCTGTTCGCAAACGCAATCAAGACGCCTCGAATATCCCCCAGACAAGAGAGGATTCAATGACCTACATCGCTGCCGAAAATCGTTACGAAGACATGCCTTATCGCCGTACCGGCCGCAGCGGGCTGGTGCTTCCGGCACTGTCTTTGGGCTTGTGGCACAACTTCGGTGATAGCACGCCGATCGACACCCAGCGCGCCATGCTGCGCACGGCGTTCGATCTGGGCATCAATCATTTCGACCTGGCCAACAACTATGGCCCGCCGTACGGCAGCGCCGAGATCAACTTCGGCCGGCTGCTGCGCGAAGACTTCAAGCACTACCGTGATGAACTGATCATTTCCAGCAAGGCTGGCTGGGACATGTGGCCAGGGCCGTACGGACAGGGCGGTGGTTCACGCAAATACGTGCTCGCCAGCCTTGATCAGAGCCTGCAACGCATGGGCCTCGATTACGTCGACATTTTCTATTCCCACCGTTTCGACCCGGACACTCCGCTGGAAGAAACCGCCAGCGCGCTGGCCACCGCGGTTCAGCAAGGCAAGGCCTTGTATATCGGTATCTCGTCGTATTCCGGGGCCAAGACCCGCGAAATCGCCGCGCTGCTCAAAGAGTGGAAAGTACCGCTGCTGATTCACCAGCCGGCCTACAACCTGCTTAACCGCTGGGTCGAGAAAGACTTGCTCGACGCTACCGAAGAGCTGGGTGCTGGCGTGATCGCGTTTACTGCACTTGCCCAGGGGCTGCTGTCGGACAAGTACCTGAACGGCGTGCCCAAAGATGCACGGGTCAATCGTCCGGGTGGCGGCTCGCTGCAGGCTTCGCACCTGTCCGAGCAGAACATCGCCCACGTGCGTGCGCTCAATGAAATCGCCCAGCGTCGCGGTCAGAGCCTGGCACAAATGGCCCTGGCCTGGACGTTGCGCGATCCGCGCGTGACCTCAGCGTTGATCGGTGCGAGCCGTCCCGAGCAGATCGTCGAAAACGTCGGCGCGCTGAAGAACCTGGCGTTCAGCAGCGAAGAACTGACCGAGATCGACAGCTTTGCGGTGGAAGGCGGTATCAACCTGTGGGAAAAACCTTCTCTGGCAGAGTAAGCACAGCCGTTTCCGGGTAATAAGTCAGGCCCTGCGTGGGCCGCCATCGCACGTTGAAAAATGCGTCTGGCGGCTCACTCGCCTGCGCCGGCAGCAATGCCGGGTTGTTCAGTGGCTTCCACTGGATAACAAAGAAGGAGGTCGGGCTCATGATTTTTTCCGCCTGCCTTCGGCAATGACCAGCGGATCCGCTGAGTACTGCCAAGGAATCTCGTCCAGTGTCCAGAGATGAAACGCCAGAGGTGAGGCGAAGTCCGGGTCTGGCGGGGCCTTGGTGTGATACTCGGGATAATGGGTTTGAAAGTCGATGGCGGCCTGCACCAGCAAAGGCTCGCTGAAGCGCCCTCCCCAAAAGGACGCAGTAATGGGCAATTGCTGTGGAATGCCGGTCGCGCCATAGCCGATGGGCAGTGTCAGCATGGGCCATGCCAGCGCGTTGGGCATATCGAAATACTTACGTTGTACCGGAAGCGTCTTCGTCAGTGTGCCTGCCCGCTCGCCGACGTGAGCACCGAGCGGCAGCACCATCATGAAGTCAATCTGATAGTCATTCAGGGCCTTTTCAAAAAGCCCCTGCTGTTGACGGCGTCTGTTCTCTGCTTCGAGTCTGATCCCCACTGGAATGAGTGAGGCAACCTGATCGAAGAACTCCGGATATCTTCTTAGCAAATAGTCTCTGTCATCTTGATTCTCCAACACGTCTGCGAAGTCACGCACGGCCGACCAGTGCCGGGTTTCCAGTTGGTTGGCGTAACTGGTAACGGCCTGGGCGTTGACTCTCATCAGAATGCTGCCATCACTGTTCAGCACGTCGTGAATGGGTTCGGGCGCGGTGTAAGGGCTGTTTTCAGGGGGTCCGGCATCCAGCCAAGGGAAGTCGACGACCTTTGCGCCCAGCGCTGCAAGCTGATCCTTGAACCTGACGAAGGCTGCGCTGTAGTCCTCGTCGTAGGACTGCGCGGGAGGGTGACCGGGCGAAGACATCCAGTCTGTCTGCGGAATCCCTATGGTCAGCCCCTCCAGAGGAAGAGAGCCGGGGGTCGGGGTAATGCAAAGCTGCTCGCCTATCGACGGGGCCGACAGGCTTTGCGGATCGTGTTCTCCATCAGGGCCGGAAATTATCGACAGTATCAGCGATGCATCGCGAATCGAACGGGCCATGGGGCCGACCACGTCCCAGCCGCTTCGCAGTGGCATCACGCCGGCGCCAGACACCAGCCCCAGCGACGGTTTTATTGCGCTGGCGCCATTGGCTGCCGCCGGGATGATAATCGAGCCCGCAGTTTCTTCGCCCAGCGCTGCGGCGCACAGACGTGCCACCGGAGCGACCCCCGAGCCCTGACTGGACCCGCCCGGCGTACGTGCCGGGTCCCACGCATTCCCGGCAAACTGCCCGACGGTGTGGGTCGAGAGTTCGGAGCAGATGGTATGACCGATAATCAATGCGCCCTGAGCCCTCAGCCGGGCGACGCATGTCGCATCACGTAATGCCAGGTTGCCGGAAAAGGCCTGAGTGCCGTTTTTGCTTTCAAGGCCCTGGATGGCGAAAGAGTCTTTTATGCCGAAGGGAATTCCGCACAACGGAGGGGCCGGGCCGCGTTGATCGTCTGGAGTCGTCAGCCATTGATCGGCGAGTCTTGCCTGCTCCAACAGTGTCGAGAAATCTTCCAGCCGCACAAAAGCGTTGTATTTACCGTTATCGCCGTAGGTTTCTTGCGGGCCGTTGAACCGCGTGATGCGGCTCCAGTACTCGACGAACACCTGTTCGGCGGTCAGTCTTTGCGGGTTATCTTCGCGCAGCAATGCGGCGAGTTCGACAATATCGTAGTCAACAATCCGCTCGCGTCTTTCAATGCTGGCACCACGCGGCAGTGCTGCAAGCAAACGTAAATTATTGGCGTACTGTCGGGCGTCAGATTCATCGAGTAATGCACTTTCCATAATGATTAGCTCCTTATGCCCCTTGAGTGGGGGCAGAAGAAGCTAATCATTAAAGGACGTGGCGAGTAACTGTCAGAAATGCCAGTGTTCGGTCTTGAGGACGGCTCAGCCTTCGTCAGCCTCGTCGTCATCCCCGCCATCGATCTTCATGCCCAGTTCCTTGATCTTGCGGGTCAGGGTGTTGCGGCCCCAGCCCAGCAGCACCGCGGCATCGCGGCGGCGGCCAGCGGTGTGCTTGAGGGCGGTTTCGATCATGATCCGCTCGAAGGTCGGCACGGCGCTGTCCAGCAGGCTGGACTGACCGCGAGACAATGCCTGGTCGGCCCACTGGCGCAGCGCCTGTTCCCAGTTGGTGACCGGCGCGGCGTCCTGCGGCAGGCTCAGCAGTTCCGGTGGCAGATCGCTGATGTGCACTTCACGACCCGACGCCATGACCGTGATCCAGCGGCAGGTGTTTTCCAGCTGACGAACGTTGCCAGGCCACGGCAGATGCTTGAGGTACTCCTCGGTCTCGGCCTTGAGCAACTTGGGCTCGACCGCCAGTTCCTGAGCCGCGCGGCTGAGGAAGTGCTTGGCCAGGGTCGGGATGTCTTCGCGACGGTCCGACATGCGTGGAATGTGGATACGGATCACGTTCAGGCGGTGGAACAAGTCCTCGCGGAACTTGCCGGCCTGCACCAGGGTTTCCAGATTCTGGTGGGTGGCGGCAATGATGCGCACATCGACCTTGACCGGCGTGTGACCGCCGACCCGGTAGAACTCGCCGTCCGCCAGTACACGCAACAGGCGGGTCTGGGTGTCGGCGGGCATGTCACCGATTTCATCGAGAAACAGCGTGCCGCCGTCGGCCTGTTCGAAGCGCCCGCGGCGCAGGTTGGCCGCACCGGTGAACGCACCTTTTTCATGTCCGAACAGCTCGGACTCCATCAGGTCCTTGGGGATCGCCGCCATGTTCAGTGCAATGAACGGCGAGGCCGAACGCGGGCTGTGGCGATGCAATGCGTGAGCGACCAATTCCTTGCCGGTACCCGACTCACCGTTGATCAACACCGTGATGTTGGAGTGACTCAGACGGCCGATGGCGCGAAACACTTCCTGCATCGCTGGCGCTTCGCCAATGATTTCAGGGGTGCGGGTCAGCGTCGGTGCAACGTCCAGGCCCTGTTGTTCCTGAGCGTGCTGATTGGCGCGCTTGACCAGCGAGACGGCTTCATCGACGTCGAACGGCTTGGGCAGGTACTCGAACGCGCCGCCCTGATAAGACGCCACGGCGCTGTCCAGGTCCGAGTGGGCGGTCATGATGATCACCGGCAGACGTGGATGCTGCTCGCGAATCCGCGCCAGTAGGTCCAGGCCACTGGCACCCGGCATGCGGATGTCGGAAATGATCACGTCCGGTTGCTGACGGGCCAGACGGCTCATCACCCCGTCGGCGCTGTCGAAGCTCTGCGTGGTCATGCCTTCCTGTTGCAAGGCCTTTTCCAGTACCCAGCGGATAGAACGATCGTCGTCTACGATCCAGACAGTTTCACTACGGCTCATGTCGAAGCTGCTCCTTGTTCCAGCGGCAGGAAGATCGAGAATGTGGTGTGGCCGGGATGGCTGTCACACTCGATCAGACCCTGGTGCTGGCTGATGATGTTCTGGGTAATGGCAAGACCTAATCCCGTACCGTCCGGGCGGCCACTGACCATGGGGTAGAAAATGGTTTCCTGAAGTTCGGCCGGAATACCGGGGCCGTTGTCGATGATTTCGATCTTGCTCACCAAGCGATGGCGAACGTGGCCGATGGTGAACTGGCGCATGGCGCGGGTGCGAAGGGTGATCCGGCCAAGGCGCAATTCGTTCTGGCCGCTGATGGCCTGCATGGCGTTGCGCACGATATTGAGCACGGCCTGGATCATTTGCTCGCGGTCGATCAACACGTCGGGAATGCTTGGGTCGTAGTCGCGCACCAAGGTGATGCAGCCCTGGCTTTCGGCCTCGACCAGGCTGCACACGCGCTCCAGCACTTCGTGCACATTGGTCATCGCCAGCGATGGCAGCTTGTTGGAGCCGAGCATGCGGTCGACCAGATTACGCAGGCGGTCGGCCTCTTCGATAATGACGTTGGTGTAGTCTTTGAGGCTTTCTTCAGGCAGCTCGCGGGCCAGCAGCTGTGCGGCCCCGCGAATGCCGCCTAGTGGGTTCTTGATTTCGTGAGCCAGACCACGCACCAGCATCTTGGTGGTTTCCTGCTTGGAGAGCTGGGCCTCTTCCTTGGTGATGCGCAACAGCCGGTCACGCGGGTGTACTTCAAGCAGCAGCAGGGTATCGCCCTTGCTGAGGATAGGCGTCACCGCATAGTCGACAGTCAGGGTCTGACCGGTCAGTGCAGTGAGCATCGCTTCGCGCTTGGTGAAAGGATGAGCCTGTTCGACTGCCTGACGCAGCGAACTCAATGCTTCGGCCGACTCGGTGAACAGCTCGCTGATGAATTGCCCATGGCTGCGCTGCCCGCTGATGGCCAGCAGCATTTCCGCTGCCGGGTTCATGTACTCAAGTCGCAGGTCAGCGTTGAGCAGAATGGTGGCAGTGGTCAGGTTATCCAGTAACAGTCTGTGCAGCGCGTCGCTGATAGTCATGAATCGTGTTGACCTCTTTTGGCACATTGCAGTTGCGCAATGCTGGTGCTGGTTGGTCTGCACCAGCAGGAGCAAGGCCACCAATACGGTGCTGTGTCAGTGAAGTTGCAAAAAACAAACCAAGGCTCCGAAAAGAAGCGCTTTATCTGCAAAATCGGGACGTTTTTGTAAAGAGTGCCCGCATACGGCGCTACCCGGCCAGGCTTCCTGAACCAGATTGGGCTGTATTGTTGCGCAGGCAGAGATTGAGTGCACCAAAAAGGTGCTGGCGCTTTGGCGAGATCAGAAGAAGGGCAGGATGCTGCTTTTTGGCTCAGGCTTGTCCTTGAGCGGACACTCCGGACGCACGCCATAGTCATCATCCTTGCACGGATGAGTCGCGCGCTTTTGCGCCAGGGAAATACGCTGCACGTGCAGCGGCTGGTTCGGTGTTTTTTCCAGAACACGGCCGAGCTCGTCGAAAATCTCTACCGACAGTTGATGCGTGCCGCGATCCACGTTGCTCAGCGGGAACACCGGGCTGCGGCCGGCCTGGCCGACGGCAACACCGTCCAGCAGCAGCCGGTAGCTGTGCCCCGCCTGTAATAACGGTTCGCTGGTGACGGTAACGATCAGGTCGCCACTGGGATTGACCAGGGTAGCGTCCGGTTCCGGCACCAGGATTCTCAGCAACTGGTAATGAAACATCGGTTGTACTGCTGGTTTGGCAGGGTGGGTCTTCAAGGTCCGGGTCGGTGGTGTGCCGGTCATGTTGTTGCTGGGCGCAATGTCGACGCGGGTGGCGTTCTTGCGCGGCTGGTCGGTAAACACCCGATTACCCTGCGCGTCGATATAGGTGTAGACGTCGGCCACTGCGGGCAGCGTCGAGAGCAGCAACAGGCAGGTCAGCAGGCGGCGCATCGTGTGTCTGCTCATGGCTTGCCGAGGTGTACGCGCTGAACGGTCAGGGTGATGGTTTCACTCTGCTGAATGATCCGCTCGCCGTCTTTCACGACTACCGCGAAACTGTGCTCGCCGCGATCTATGTTGACCACCTGAAAGCGTGGCAGGTTGGAGGGCTGTCCGTACAGGTTGCCGTCCAGCAGCAGTTGCAGGCTGTGATTGGGTTGCAGGCGTGGCTGGATCTTCACACCGATGATGAACGTGCCATTGTTGGCGCGTAACGCTTCGTCAGCGGGCAAGTCGGTGATTGCCAGCACGTCATAGGCCGTCTGCGGCTGCGAGGGTGGTGCGACGGGGGCCGTTTGTTGCGGCTCGCGGTTGAGGGCTGGCCTGGAAGGCGTCTGCGTTTCGATGCTGTTGAGTGGCGGCAACTCGACCACTTCGGTCTTGGCCCCGTTGGGCGGCTGGTTGCTGAACGCGGTGTTCCCGTTCGCATCGGTGTACTTATAGATCTGCGCCAGCGCAGGCAGGCTGATCAACAGCAGCAGGCAAATCAGACTTTGACGCATGAGACTCTCGACAGCAGGGGCAAGATTGGCCGTCAGCATAGAACACATCGCCCTATGCTGCGCTATCCGCCTGATGTGTCAGAGTTTCGCAGGGCAAAGGTCGGCAGTGGCCAGTATCAGCGCCTGATCGTGAATCGGGTCGGTCTGATAACGCTTCAGCGCCGCATCCAGTTGCATCCGGCAGGTTTCCGCCTTGCGCAGTGGCTGGAAGTCCGCGTATGCCTGAAGCAATTGGGTTTGCAGGCGATCCAGCTTCGGGCGGATGTCATCGACCAGGCTGAGCCTGACCGTGTCGGGCGCCTTGCCTGCTGCGTGCCATTGGGCGAGCAGGGCGTTCTGCACCTGTTTATTGGCTTCGATCTGGGCGAGGAACAGGCGTTGAACGTCATCTGGGTTGAGCTTGAACTCGGCAGCACGGGCCTGGGCTGCGCTGATCACTTGCAGCTCGCGCGGCGGGTCCTCGACGGCCTTGCCGCTGTCCCACTTGCTCAGGGCAACCTGATCGGCGATGGTCAGGCGCTCGCTGATCGCTTGCAGCAGGGGTTCAAGTGCAGAAGGCTTTTGCTCGGCAGTGAAAGCGAAACAGGAAGACATGAACGTCATTGTCAGCAGGGAAGTGGCCAGAATAAGGCGCATGGCAGTTCCATCTCGGTTCGGTTGGGAGATGCAGATTTAACTCCAGGCGACCGGACAGAGCCAGTGTTGCGGGGTGAACAAAAGTTCACGCGGTAAAATCCGGGCAAAAAAAAGACCTCCCGAAGGAGGTCTCCTGTTACGCCATCAACGCTGGCGCAGCTGGATCAGCAGCTGTAGTACAGCTCGTATTCCAGTGGGTGTACGAAGGTGCGAACCTTGATTTCTTCTTCGCTTTTCAGCTCGATGTAGGCATCGATGAAGTCGTCGCTGAAGACGCCGCCCTTGGTCAGGAACGCGCGGCCCTTGTCCAGTTCTTCCAGGGCTTCTTTCAGGCTGCCGCAAACTTGTGGGATCTCTTTGGCCTCTTCAGGCGGCAGGTCATACAGGTTTTTGTCAGCTGCGTCGCCAGGGTGGATCTTGTTCTGGATTCCGTCCAGGCCAGCCATCAG
Organism: Pseudomonas sp. PvP027; assembly: GCF_017833005.1. NCBI lineage: Bacteria > Pseudomonadati > Pseudomonadota > Gammaproteobacteria > Pseudomonadales > Pseudomonadaceae > Pseudomonas > Pseudomonas sp. PvP027. Next base: position 3,665,900 of record NZ_JAFIBK010000001.1, read on the forward strand.
CAGGGCAGCGAATGCCAGGTACGGGTTGGCCGCTGGATCCGGGAAGCGTGCTTCGATACGACGGCCGCGCGGGCTGTTGACGTACGGAATACGGATCGACGCGGAGCGGTTACGCGCCGAGTAGGCCAGCATCACCGGTGCTTCGAAACCTGGGACCAGACGCTTGTAGGAGTTGGTCGACGGGTTGGTGAAGCCGTTCAGGGCCTTGCCGTGCTTGATGATGCCGCCGATGAAGTACAGGGCGGTATCGGACAGACCGGCATAGCCTTCGCCTGCGAAGGTGTTCTTGCCATCCTTGGAGATGGACATGTGTACGTGCATACCCGAGCCGTTGTCACCGTACAGTGGCTTGGGCATGAAAGTAGCGGTACGGCCGTAAGCGTCGGCAACGTTGTGTACGCAGTACTTGAGGGTCTGAACTTCGTCAGCCTTCTTGACCAGCGTGTTGAATTTCACGCCGATTTCGTTCTGGCCGGCAGTCGCCACCTCGTGGTGGTGAACTTCCACGACCTGGCCCATTTCTTCCAGGGCGTTGCACATTGCGGTACGGATTTCGTGGTCGTGGTCGACTGGTGGCAGAGGGAAGTAGCCGCCTTTGACGCCCGGACGGTGGCCCTTGTTGCCGCCATCAACGTCGCCGTCGGTCATCCAGGAAGCCTGTTCGGAGAAGATCTTGAACATGGAACCGGAGATGTCGGACTTGAACTTCACTTCGTCGAAGATGAAGAACTCTGGCTCCGGACCTACGAATACGGTGTCGCCGATACCGGTCGACTTCAGGTATTCCTCGGCACGGTGGGCAATGGCGCGCGGGTCGCGGTCGTAGCCTTGCATGGTCGAAGGTTCGATGACGTCGCACACCAGAACCAGGGTCGGCTCTTCGGTGAACGGGTCGAGCAGAGCGGTTTCGTCATCCGGCAGGAGAATCATGTCGGACGCTTCGATGCCTTTCCAGCCAGCGATGGAGGAACCGTCGAACATTTTGCCGACTTCGAAGAAATCGTCTTCCAGTGCATCGCGCGCAGGCATGGTGACGTGCTGCTGCTTGCCCTTGGTGTCTGTGAAGCGCAGATCAATCCATTTAACGTCATGATCTTTGATGAGTTGAACCGACTTCGACATGGTGTCCTCCGGGTGGCTAGAGACCGACTTGATAGAGTTGTGGTCCCTTGGATTTGGGTGATGCCGGCGCAAATACTCTGCCAAGGCAACCTGCCTCACAAGGGAGCAATTTGCATGCCAGTGCCCCGTGTTGGGTTTTTTGCCTCAAACGCAGGTTTTCAGGGGGTGAAAACGCACCACACGTGAAAAACACGCACCTTTATGGCGCTGCAATTTGGTGCGCCGACTCTTTTTGGTGCGCCGATGATTGCGTGTACGATAACTGGTTAAACCTTGAGCAATTTCCGCTATAATCCGCGCCCCCCTTTTTTGGTCGGCACCTCACGCTCCGTTTCCATGAAACTAATCGTTAAAGTTTTCCCAGAAATCACCATCAAAAGCCCGCCGGTGCGCAAGAAGTTCATCCGGCAACTGGGCAAGAACATTCGTACCGTGCTCCGTGAACTGGACGCGGACATTGTCGTGGGTGGCGTATGGGACAACCTTGAGGTCGAAACCCGCCTTACCGACCCCAAAGTGCTGCAGGGCATCCGCGAGCGGCTGAGCTGCATGCCGGGCATTGCCAATTTTCTGCAGGTCGCCGAGTACCCGCTGGGCGATCTGGACGACGTGGTTGCCAAGTGCAAACTGCACTACGCCGACCTGTTGCCAGGCAAGATGTTTTCAGTGCGCTGCAAGCGCGCCGGCCGACACGACTTCAGCTCCATGGACGTCGAGAAATACGTCGGCAGCAAGTTGCGCATGCAGTGCGGCGCGGCCGGAATCGAGCTGAAAAAGCCCGATCTGGTCGTTCGTATGGAAATTCGCGACCAACGGTTGTTTGTCGTTCACGATCAGCATCAGGGCATGGGCGGTTACCCGCTGGGCGCGCTGGAGCAGACCCTGGTATTGATGTCCGGCGGGTTCGATTCGACCGTTGCGGCCTACCAGATCATGCGCCGCGGCCTGATGGCGCACTTCTGCTTCTTCAATCTGGGCGGACGGGCCCATGAACTGGGCGTGATGGAAGTCGCGCACTTCATCTGGAAGAAGTACGGAAGTTCACAGCGCGTGCTGTTTGTCAGCGTACCGTTCGAGGAAGTTCTCGGAGAAATTCTGCAGAAAGTCGATAACAGTCATATGGGTGTAGTTTTGAAGCGTATGATGTTACGCGCTGCATCCGCCGTGGCTGATCGTCTTGAAATCGATGTGCTGGTCACCGGCGAAGCGATTTCCCAGGTTGCCAGCCAGACGCTGCCCAACCTGTCGCTGATTGACGCGGCAACCGACAAGCTGGTCCTGCGGCCACTGGTTGCCACCCACAAGCAGGACATCGTGGACCTGGCGACTGAAATCGGCACCGCTGATTTTGCCCGGCACATGCCTGAGTATTGCGGGGTGATTTCGGTCAACCCCAAGACCAACGCCAAGCGGAATCGCGTTGAGTACGAAGAAAAACAGTTCGACATGGCGATTCTCGAGCAGGCGCTCGAACGCGCGAAGCTGGTTTCGATCGATCGGGTCATCGACGATCTGAGCCGCAATGTCGATATAGAAGAAGTCAGCCAGGCGCTGGCCGGTCAGGTGATTCTCGACATCCGTCACCCGGATGCCCAGGAAGACCAGCCGCTGCAAGTCCCTGGCGTGGAGATACAGACGTTGCCGTTCTACGCATTGAACAGCCGTTTCAAGGCACTGGATGACACGCGCCAGTACCTGCTGTATTGCGACAAAGGCGTCATGAGTCGCCTGCATGCCCACCATTTGCTCAGTGAGGGACATGCCAATGTGCGCGTATATCGACCGAGCTAAGTGCCCGGGGCTGTTTGCCTGTGGCTTGCGTCACCGGCCCCCCGACACCCGTCGTCATGCCGTAACGGCTTTTGCCGACTCAAAATAGTAATCGCTGTCCTTAACCAGTCAGCAGACCGAATCCTCTGATCGAGATACACAAGTGATCGAAAATCTACGTAACATCGCCATCATTGCTCACGTTGACCATGGTAAGACCACCCTGGTAGACAAACTCCTGCGTCAATCCGGCACTCTGGAGCGCGGCGAGCTCAACGATGAGCGCGTGATGGACTCCAACGACCAGGAAAAAGAGCGCGGTATTACCATTCTCGCGAAGAACACCGCGATCAACTGGAATGGCTACCACATCAACATCGTGGACACCCCGGGCCACGCCGACTTCGGTGGTGAAGTAGAGCGCGTGATGTCGATGGTTGACTCCGTTCTGCTGCTGGTCGATGCCCAGGACGGCCCTATGCCGCAAACCCGTTTCGTGACCAAGAAGGCTTTCGAAGCCGGCCTGCGTCCAATCGTGGTCATCAACAAGGTTGACCGTCCAGGCGCACGTCCGGACTGGGTTCTGGACCAGATCTTCGACCTGTTCGACAACCTGGGTGCCACCGAAGAACAGCTGGACTTCAAAGTCGTCTACGCCTCGGCCCTGAACGGCATTGCCGGTCTGGAACACACCGCCATGGCTGAAGACATGACCCCGCTGTACCAGGCGATTGTCGATCACGTCCCTGCGCCAAAGGTTGACCGTGACGGTCCGTTCCAGATGCAGATTTCCGCACTGGACTACAACAGCTTCCTGGGCGTCATCGGTGTTGGCCGTATCGCTCGTGGTCGCGTCAAGCCGAACACTCCGGTTGTTGCCATCGACGTCAACGGCAAGAAGCGTAACGGCCGTATCCTGAAGCTGATGGGTCACCACGGTCTGCACCGTATCGACGTTGAAGAAGCAGCTGCCGGCGACATCGTCTGCATCAGCGGCTTCGACCAGCTGTTCATCTCCGACACCCTGTGCGACCCACTGAATGTCGAAGCGATGAAGCCGCTGACCGTTGACGAACCTACCGTTTCGATGACCTTCCAGGTTAACGATTCGCCGTTCTGCGGTAAGGAAGGCAAGTTCGTCACCAGCCGTAACATCAAGGAACGTCTGGACAAGGAACTGCTGTACAACGTTGCCCTGCGCGTTGAAGAAGGCGACACCGCCGACAAGTTCAAGGTCTCCGGCCGTGGTGAGCTGCACCTCTCGGTACTGATCGAAACCATGCGTCGCGAAGGCTTCGAAATGGGTGTTGGTCGTCCTGAAGTGATCATCCGCATGGTTGACGGCGTCAAGCACGAACCGTACGAAAACGTCACCATCGACCTGCCTGAAGAAGCGCAGGGCGCGATCATGGAGCAAATGGGTAACCGTAAAGGCGACCTGACCAACATGGTTCCGGATGGCAAGGGCCGTGTGCGCCTTGAGTACAACATCCCGGCACGTGGCCTGATCGGTTTCCGTAACGAGTTCCTGACCCTGACTTCCGGCGCAGGCATCCTGACCAGCATCTTCGACCGTTACGACGTGATGAAGTCCGGCGACATGTCCGGCCGTCAGAACGGCGTTCTGGTTTCGGTTGCTACCGGCAAGGCGCTGACCTACTCCCTGGAAACACTGCAAGCCCGTGGCAAGCTGTTCCTGGGTCATGGCGAAGACGTGTACGAAGGTCAGATCGTCGGCATCAACAGCCGCGACAACGACCTGGGTGTAAACCCAACCAAAGGCAAGAAGCTCGACAACATGCGTGCTTCCGGTAAGGACGAAACCATCGCTCTGGTTCCGCCTATCCGTTTCACTCTGGAACAAGCGCTGGAATTCGTACAAGAAGACGAACTCTGCGAAGTGACTCCAAAGTCGATCCGCCTGCGTAAGAAAATCCTTGGCGAAAGCGAGCGTACTCGTGCTGCCAAGAAGTCGGGCAACTGAGTAATCAGTTAGTCGGCTAGACACAAAAAACCCGGTCGCGAGACCGGGTTTTTTTATGCCCGCCGTTTGTGGCCTATGGCACAGCTCGCTCGGCGGCAAGCTACTTTGAACGGCCGCCGCCCACTGGCGCCAACAGCAACTCGATACGTTGCTTGCGGATCCCGTCGGCAGCCGCTTCGGCCAGAGCTGCGTCGGTGATGATGGTGTCGAATTGCTCGAGCCCGGCAACCTTGTACATACCGAAGGTGCCATATTTGGAGCTGGTAGCGATCAGCACGGTTTGCGAGGCCGACTGCATGGCGGCCTGCTTGACCTCGACCTTCAGCGCTGACGGTGTGGTGGTGCCACGTTGCAGGTCCCACGAGCTGGTGGACATGAAGGCCACATCAGTCGCCAGCTGGCGCAAGGTTGCCGCTGCCAGGCCGCCGACGCTGGAGCGGTTCGGATGATCGAGCAGCCCGCCGGTGTGAATCACATCCACATGCGCAGCATCGGCCAGCGCGTTGACCACGCCGAAATCATTGGTGACCACGGTCATGCCCGACAGCGCGATGATGTGCGGGACGATTTCGAGTGTGCTGGTGCCTGCGTCCAGATAGATCGTCATGTCCGGGTGCAGCAAACCCGCTGCTAGCCGAGCCATGCCCTGCTTGTGCGGCAACTCCACCACCGCCTTGGACTGGTGGCTGGGTTCGCTGTGGACCTGGCTGGCGATACGCACGCCCCCGGTGACCGAGTAGGCGCGACCTTCCTGTTCCAGCTGGGCGATGTCGCGGCGGATGGTCATGTGCGAGCAATCGAACATCTCCATCAACTGATGCACGCTGAGCACCTGATGCTTGCGCAACTGACGCAGCATCAGCTCCCGGCGCTGATCAGGGATCATAGGTGTACCGCCGGAAATGGCGATCTCCTCTTCAGTGGACATTCGTACTCCTGTACATCAATGAGCCGCCTCAGGCAGCAGACGGTCCGCGCATCTTAGCCAATCGCTTCGGCAATGGAAGCGGTTGCAGGCTTTTTTGCGCGGTTCGGCTCATCTTACCTCTGTCGCACTTCAACTCATCCAGTTGCCACCGTCGACGTTATAGGTCTGGGCGACCACGTACTCGCTGTCCGCTGAAGCCAGGAAAATGGCCATGCCGGTCAAATCGTCCGCCGTGCCCATGCGCCCGAAAGGCACTTGTTCGCCCACCAGCCTTTTCTTCTCGCCCAATGGCCGGTTTTCGTGGCGGGCGAACAATGCATCGACGCCGTCCCAGTGTTCGCCATCGACCACACCCGGCGCGATGGCGTTGACATTGATGCCATGCCGAATGAGGTCCAGCCCGGCCGATTGGGTCAGGCTGATCACTGCAGCCTTGGTCGCGCAATACACAGCCACCAGCGCTTCGCCACGGCGACCCGCCTGGCTGGCCATGTTGATGATCTTGCCGCCGTGTCCCTGAGCAATCATTTGCTTCGCCGCGGCCTGCAAGGTGAACAGCGTGCCGCCGACATTGATCGAAAACAGCCGCTCGTAGCTGTCGCGGGTGATGTCGACGATCGGTGCCAAGTCGAACAGTGCGGCATTGTTGATCAGGATATCCAGCTTGCCGACCTGGGCGACCACTGCGGCGATGGCCTGATCGATGGACGACTGATCCGTGACGTCCATCCGCACCGCATAAGCGTGGGGTCCCAATTCGGTCGCTGTCGCCTGTGCGCGTTGCAGATCGATATCGGCAATCGCCACGCGCGCGCCTTCGTTAATGTACGCCTGCGCAAACGCCCGCCCGATGCCTCGCGCCGATCCGGTGATCAGCGCGCTTTTACCTTCAAGTCTTTTCATGAGTTCATCATCCGTTCAATACAGTTGAGGGCTGGCGCTCTACTTCGGGTAGCCGGCACGTTTCATCTCGCGCTCGGTCACCGCCTGCGCGGCTGTGAGCGCCTGTTCAGTGGTGGTTTGCCCGGTCACGGCGGCAGAGAACAGCTTGCCGACTGAGGTGCCGATGGCCTGAAACTCGGGGATGGTCACGTACTGGATACCCACGTAGGGCACGGGCTGGGCCGACGGGTGCGCCGGGTCGGCGTGTTGCATCATCTGCAGCGTGACTTTGGCGAACGGCGCAGCTTTCAGATAAGCCTCGCTGTAGGTGGAGGTGCGGGTGCCAGGCGGCACGTTGCTGATGCCGTCTGTCTCGGCGACAAGCTGGATATACGCCTTGGACGTCGCCCAGGTGATGAACGCCTTGGCCGCATCCTTGTGTTTCGACGTGGTCGGTATCGCCAGCGACCAGGCGTAAAGCCATGACGAGCCCTTGTCGGTCACTTCAACCGGCGCAGGTGCGAAGCCGACGCTGTCGACGACCTTGCTCTGCTCCTTGTCGGTGGTGAACGAGCCGGCCACGCTGGCATCCACCCACAACGCGCATTTGCCGCTGTTGAACAGCGCGAGGGTTTCGTTGAAACCGTTGCTCGACACGCCCGGCGGGCCATAGTTTTTCAGGGTGTTGACGTAGAAATTCGCGGCCTTGCTCCATTCCGGGCTGGTCAACTGCGGTTTCCATTGCTCATCGAACCAGCGCGCGCCGAATGCGTTGGCCATGGTGCTGAGCAGGGCGATGTTCTCACCCCAACCGGCCTTGCCGCGCAGGCACATGCCGTAAACGCCCTTGTCGGGCTGATGCAGCTTTGCAGCGAATTCGCCCAGCTGCGTCCAGGTCGGGTGTTCGGGCATGCTCAAGCCTGCCTGCTTGAACAAGTCGGTACGGTAATAAGTGATGGTGCTTTCGCCGTAAAAGGGCAGGGCATAGAGCGTGTCCTTGACTGACAAGCCTTGGCGCACCGAGGGAAAGATATCCTCCAGATCGTAGTCCGGCGCAAGATCGGTGATTGGCTCCAGCCACTGTTTGGCGCCCCATAGCGGGGTCTCGTAGGTGCCGATGGTCAACACGTCGAACTGGCCACCCTGCGTGGCGATGTCGGTGGTCAGGCGCTGACGCAGGACGTTTTCTTCGAGCACCACCCAGTTGAGCTTGATGTCGGGATGCTGCTGCTCAAAGGTTTTCGACAGGCGCTGCATGCGGATCATGTCGCCGTTGTTCACCGTGGCAATGGTCACGGTTTCGGCGGCCTGAGCCGTCAGGTTGAGCAGGGCGGCGGACACGCCTGCGCACAGGAAAAGCGTTTTCCGAATGTTCATCGTAGTGCTCTCCACCCCGCGCCTGATCTGGCGGGAGTCATTGTTTTTGTTGTTGGCCACGGTTGAGTCACCCTGGTGGACGGCTCGATTACAGCAGCCCTGAAGGGGCCGAACAAACGCAGCGCGGATCATCGACTGATACTTTTTTAACCGAGTGCGCTCCGGCGGTCCGAAAGCAAAAAAGTATCAGTGCCGGTTTGAACGTGAGCTAGCGCTGGTTGGGCGCGAGGGCGTATGTTCAAGCGTCCACAGTGCATTCATAACGATAAAAAGGGGCCTCCCGTGCCTGACAGCCGAGCCGCCTTGCTCGAGCAGCGCCCTGCCGAGCTTGAGGTTATTCTCCCGCAGCCCGATCACTGCTTTCGCTGGTACGAGCATGACTATCCCTATGCGCTGGCGCGCTGGAACCATCATCCGGAATTCGAAATTCACCTGATCCGCCAGGGCAGCGGCAAGCTGGTGGCCGGTGATTACATCGGCGAGTTCGCGGCAGGGCATGTGGCTCTGATCGGTCCGGATCTGCCGCATGACTGGATCGGCGATCTGGCCCCCGGTGAGCATTTGCCCGGGCGCGACGTGGTGCTGCAGTTCGATGGTGCAGCGCTGCTCGCCTTGCGTGGCACGCTGCCGGAGATGGGCGACTTGCAGCGTCTGTTCGAGCAGGCGCGACGCGGCCTGGAGTTCACCGGTGCGACAGCGGTGCAGGCTGCGCGCCTGCTTGAAGAGATTGGCCCGGCTCAGGGGCTGGAGCGGCTGATTCTGTTCCTGCAACTGGTCAACACGCTGATGAAAGCGCCTGCGCAGGAGTTTCGCCTGCTGGCCAGCACCTGGTATGCACCGACCTTGGATGCGCGCAGCTCCGAACGAATCAACAAGGCGTTCGATTATCTGCTGACCGAATTGACCAGCGATATTCGCCTGTCCGTCATCGCGCAGCGGCTGGACATGAGCGATCCGGGCTTTTCACGCTTCTTCAAGCGCACCACAGGCCATTGTTTTATCGATCTGATGCGCAAGCTGCGCGTCCAGCGGGCTTGCCGGTTGCTGCTGCACAGCGAGATGTCGGTGTCCGACATCTGCTTTGAAGTCGGCTATGCCAACCTGTCCAACTTCAACCGGCACTTCCGCGTGGAGATGCAGCAGACGCCCAGTGAATACCGGCGCGCCGCTGCGTCTGTCTGATCAATGCTCTGCCGGCTCTTTCGCCTGCGGGGCACGGGTAACGGCATTTACCAGCTTGCCAATGGTCAGGCCCTGCAGAAGGATCGACAGCAGCACCACGATGTAGGTGATGCTCAGCAGCAGATCGCGTTCCGGCCCGGTCGGTAGGGCCAGCGCCAGCGCAACCGAGACACCGCCGCGCAGACCACCCCAGGTGAGGATGCGGATCGTGCCGTGCGGCACCTTGCGCCAGCGACGCAGCAACAGAATGGCTGGGGCCACGGTGACAAAGCGCGACAGCAGAATCGCCGCTGCCAGCAGGCTGGCCGCAATCAGGTGCTGCCACGAGAACGGCAACAGCAACAGCTCCATGCCGATCAGCGCGAACAGCAGCGCGTTGAGCATGTCATCCAGCAGCTCCCAGAAACCGTCCATGTAGCGACGGGTCATGTCGTTCATTGCCAGATTGCGTCCCAGGTTACCGATGATCAGCCCGGCCACGACCATCGCGATAGGACCGGACACATGCAGTTCAGACGCCATCGCCGAGCCGCCGATCACCAGCGCGAGTGTGAGCATGACCTCGATCTGATACTGCTCGATGCTCTTGATCATCAGGTACACGGCGTAACCGATCAGGCCGCCGAACAGCACACCGCCCACTGCTTCGTGGACGAACAGCAGAGCGGTTTCGCCAACCGTCGGCGTCTCGCCCAACTGCGCGATACCCAGCAGCACGGTGAACACCACCACCGCGGTGCCGTCGTTGAACAGGCTTTCGCCGACGATCGTGGTCTTCAGCGGTTTAGAGGCGTTGGCCGTACGCAACACACCGAGTACCGCAATCGGGTCGGTGGGCGAGATCAGCGCACCGAACAGCAGGCAGTACAACGGGCTGACGTGCCAGCCGAACAGGGCAAAGATCCAGTAGGCCAGTGCACCGATCACGGTGGTGGCAATCAGCACCCCGAAAGTCGCCAGCAGGCCGATGGGCCAGCGGTAACTCCTCAAATCGCCAAGGTTGACGTGCAGCGCCCCGGCGAACAGCAGGAAGGACAGCATCCAGTTCATCAACAGGTCGCCGAAGTCGATCTGGCCGATCAATTGTTGAACGCGATCTTCCAGACCGGGATAGCCCAGAAAGCTCAGGCCCTGCAGCAGCAACGAGAACATCAGCGCGGTGACCATCACACCAATGGTGGGGGGCAGACCGATGAAACGGTAGTTCACGTAGGTCAGCAGCGCAGTGAGGCAGATAAAACCAGCAGCAAGTTCAAGCATCCGTCATTCCAGAATCCGTAAGTGCAGTGTCTCGATCACCGTAACCGAGCCTGTGTTTGATGGACCGGATCTACGTCCAGACACATCTCGACACGCCACAGTGGGGTTTGCGTTGACCACGCACATGCAGTGATGTTGCAAAAAATGCCGGAATCACCCAGCGAAGCTGGATTCGAGACGGGAGGGGAAGGGGATTGCAGACGCAAAAAAGTCAGCCCGAATGACGGTTCGGGCTGACGGGGGTGTAACGCTGAGTGGCCTTCCTGGCAGGTTCAGAATCATTGGCTGTTTCTGCACCCGCCGAGGACCTGGTACTGAACCGTGTTCAGCTTGCCCTTGGAGTCTTCGTAAGTCATCAGTTTGGGCATCACGCTACAGGTTTGCAGATCCGGGGACTTGCGGACCAGCTTGGCAACGTCCAGCTTCATTCCGTAGGTGTACTCCTTGATCTCCGGCATCGGCTTGTTATGGATGGCGGCATACTTCTGCACGCTGGCCTGGTGTTCCTTGATCACTGTAGTGGCCTTGACCTCATCAGAGGTGTAGGCGAAAGCACTGACTGGCGAAAGGATGACCAGAGCGAGTAACAACGATTTGGCTGTGCGCATTTTCTTTTGTCTCCGTTTGAATGTGGCTTAACCCTAACCAGTGCGCACTAACCGGAAGGTTGCTGAAACATTACAAATCAGTCATCTCGAAGATGTCAGCTTCCTAACAGTATTGTCATTGTTCGCTCACCTTCCTGTTAGCTCCCCCTCCGTAAGCTTGTTTCATCCCTGACGAGCGCCAAGCGCTGCGCAGGTCCGACATTCAACCGATAAAGGTAAAGATGATGAAACTGGTCAAATCGATGGTCTTCGCCGTAGCTGCCTTGTCCGCCACTGCAGCCTTTGCCGACGACGGTAACGAGTACGCAAGCCCTGCTGCCGACAAGATGCGCCAGGCGCAAGAGATGCGTTTCAAGGAACAGAACAGCAGCAAAGCCGAGCGGTACGTCAATGCCGACGAGAAAGCCGAGGCTGAACGGTCGACCAAGTCCGAAGGCTGATGCCTTTGCTGCCCGACCCGCTGCACCCCTATTCGCCCTTTGTAGCAGCTCCCTGCTCCTTTGGTCGGGGCGAATCTTTAAGCGTCCTTCGGGGCGCTTTTTTTATTCCTGGCAGAAACGTCGGCGATAAGCGTTTTTCATGCATCTGCCCGAAGGGCGTAGGAGCGAACGTGTTCGCGAAGAGGCCGGTACAGCCGCCAGAAGTAGTGCGCTCGAACCAGGGAATGCAGTTCTGGACGCTCTGCGTTCTATCCTGAATGTCTGATTGCATCGGTCAAAGCGTGTTTATTTGTATTGAGCAAAGACGACGCTGCAGTACACTTCCTTTCATATTTGTAATCCCGCCGTCACCCCGTTGTTATCTTCGCCACTTCAAGATTGTGCCCCACTGGCAGCTCTCGAAATTATAAAAAAGCCAGATCGACGCTTACATCCATCTGCCGATCAATCGGAGCACACATGACCCAACTCAGAACCCTTTCACTGGCCCTGTGTTCGACCTTCGCAGGTATGACGCCTGTTGCGACATTCGCCGAAGAACAGAAAGAAGGCTTCATCGAAGGCAGCACGCTGACGGTGCTCAATCGTAACTTCTACATGAACCGCGACCACCGCAATGGCGAGTCCAGCCCGACCGGCAATGGCTATTCCGAAGCATGGGCGCAGGGCATCATCGGGCGATTCCAGTCAGGTTTCACTCAAGGCACATTCGGCGTCGGCGTCGATGCATTTGCCATGATCGGCATCAAGCTCGACACGGGGGATGGCAGAAACGGTGGGCGCAGCGCTTTTGATGTACTGCCGGTCGATGAGCAAGGCAACGCCCGGGACGAGTACACCAAAGTTGGCGGCTCGCTGAAGGCCAGGGCTTTCGACACCGTCGTGAACGTCGGCGATGTCTTCCCGTCCACGCCGGTGGTTGCCTTCGGCGACTCCCGCCTGCTGCCGGAGAGCTTCCGCGGCGTTACCGCCGTCAACAACAGCATCAGCGGCCTGACCCTGCAAGGCGGTCGCCTGCACTCCATGAGCCAGCCCGTCTCCAGCAACCTGCGCGACGGTTTCGCCACCTTCTACGGCGGCGCAGTCGACGCTCCATGGGTTGCCTACTTCGGCGGTGACTATCAGGCCACCGATGCGCTGAGCCTTGGCCTCTACACCAGCCGGCTCAAAGATGTCTGGGATCAGAAATACGCCTCGGCGGTATACGTACTGCCACTTTCCGATCAACTCGCACTGACCGGCAGCCTGAACTACTACAACGCCACCGACGAAGGCAAAAAGCTGCTCGGCGAATTCGACAACGACATCTGGAGCGCAAAAGTCGCCCTGCAATACGGCGCACATACCCTGTCGCTTTCGCACCAGCGCAACGAAGGTGATGACGATTTCGACTACCTCAGGCAGTCCGACTCCATCTACCTGGCCAACTCCATCCAGTACAGCGACTTCAACTCACCCAAGGAGCGCTCCTGGATGGTCACCTACAACCTCGACATGTCCACCTTCGGCGTGCGCGGCCTGTCGTTCATGACCCGCTACGGCAAAGGCACCGACGCCGACTACTCCAACGCCAACAGCACCTACATGCGCCGCGACGCAGAAGGCAACCCGCTGACCGATCAAAAACGCTGGGAGCGCGATATCGAAGCGAAATACATTGTGCAGACCGGATCACTCAAAGACCTGTCGCTGCGCGTGCGCCAGGCGACGACCCGGGCCACGGCGTTCGAATCGGATCTGGATGAGGTGAGGGTGATTGTGGAGTATCCGTTGAGTGTGCTTTGAGGGGGATGATTAAGTGAAGCGTCCTTTGGGGCGCTTTATTCTGATAGTTCCGGTCTTATACGCCATATAGGAAGGGCATGTGTTGCGGAATTACGTCGTCCATCCTTGGCTAATGTTTTTGCACATGATAATGCGCACGTTTGAAAAGTTTGATTTTTTGGTTGTTGTAGGTATTCTGATTTTCAGGTTCTGTTATAAGGACTGGTTGTGTCGAGGTCGGGTTCATTATATTAATGACATGCAGCCATCAATTTCGAAGCTCTCAGAGTTTATTATAAAAATTACGAGATGATTTTCTACTTCCAAGGGGACCCAGCTTCGCAACGCCTCATCCTTTGAACCTTCAAGCGATGCTGCGCATAGTTCTGCGCCATTAAGCTGTCGCCCTTGAGCTGCCAGGTTGTTGGCTCTGAATTCTATAATGGATTTTAGCGTGTTTTTGTTTTGATCATCATAGGCAGATACTTCTGGAGGTAGCAGAAAGGAAATGTCAGATATCTTTGACTTGCTAAATAATTCGCGTGTGATGGGGTCGCATAGATTCGAAGAAACGTACGATTTGAAGTCGACTTTTTCTATGATGTCTTTAGCGTTCATTTGGATTGAATGCCTTAATTCACGATTGATTTGCTTTAAGTAGTAATCTACTTGCTCTCTAAGCCTAGCCGCAAAAAGCTCCTGCGGCCAATTTTTTCAAAGCTTGGGTGCACATTTACATGCGTTAGAAAACATACCGAATGGGCTACTCTTATCTAACCAATATTTCCATGTACTGCCCCTGAAACCTCAGGCTCTGCTCGACCTCGTTCACCACCAGCTTCTCAATCGCACCCCACGGCCGATATTTGGCCTGCCAGACGATCTGCCCTTCGGCGTCGGTCATCTCCAGCGGCGTACCGATCTGGTCGGTGTGGAAGTAATAAATCCTGTTCTCCACCTCACCTTCGCGCTGATCAACACGGGCGAGTGGCGCATAGCTGCCGGGTTCGTAGAGGTACAGGCTGCTCTGCCCAGGACTTTCTTCACGCAACATCCGCAATCCCTGCCAGAGAAAGCGTTTCTGGTCGGTCTTACCCTTGATCTCCCACTGTTTGGCGACGCGCCTGCCCAGGCTGTCGTATTGATAGCTGCTGGTGCTTTCCACCTGACTGTTGGCCATGGTCTCGGTTTTGACCAGGCGGTTTTCGCAGTCGTAGGTGAAGGTCTGCCAACGCACGATGCCGACGATTTTCTCGACCAGGTTGCCCCACGCGTCGTACTTGTATTCGTGGTTGCTCCATTTTTTGAGTCGGTTGTCTTTGACGCGGTCGAAGCGGCTGGTGTTGAAGTTCAGCCGGTTGCCAGCGGCGTCATAGCGGAATTCTTCACCGTCGAAGCGTTTTTCGGGGTTGTGTTCAAGCAGGCGGCCGTTGGCTTCGTACTCGTAGGTGACCTCGCCGCGCTGTTTGTCGAGGGTGCGGCTCAGTTCGCCGGCCGGGTCGTATTCGTAGCGGCGGTGGAGCGGGTTGTAGGCGTGCTCGACGTAGCGCTCTGGCTTTATGAGCGGGTTCTGGATCTGTGACAGTTTTTCCGCGGGCAGGGTGGTTGCGTACTGCCAGGTCTTGCGCCCCAGTGCGTCATAGCCGAAGCAACTGGTGAGTTTGCCCTGCGTGCGATAGATCTCGCGGTGCAGGTCATCGCGCTCCATGTCGCTGATCAGTTGGCCATCGAGATTCAGTTGATGCAGGTGGCCGCTGCCGTAATACAGGTGGTTCAGGTGCTGACCGGTGGGAAGGATCAGTGTGGTCAGGTTGCTGAGTGGAGCGTAGTCGTAGGTCAGCGCGCCCTGGTGCGACGATTCCTGTGTGAGACGGCCCAGATTGTTCTACCACAGGTATTTGGATTTGTGGGTTGCATCAATGAAACAGAAAGGAGGCTAACGCGATGTTAGCAGCCCCATCTGCTAGCTTGGTTTTTAAAGAGCTTTGAGGTATAAAAGAATATTGTCTTTCTAAGGTTTTTAAAATTTTATGTTGGTTGGCTTTGGTTTCTAAATTACCACTAGTTTGTCTTTTGTAAAGCCGACAGGCCAGTGGCCCTTGTAGTAAATATCTACGATTTCCTTCCACTGAACGCCATGACCATAGTAGCACTCAGATATATACTGTCGAAAAGCGAAGCAAACTCCATTTCTGGCAGCAACACTAAAATCATGTGGTCCACACAAAAAAGGATCTTTGCCCAAATTTTTCGTGGCGGCCATAACAGATTTATTTACTTTTACTCTAAGCTCGGTTAGTTTTGTGGATGGTTTAGGTAGTTTATAAAATGGGTCGTCTTGAGTTGGCGATGTTGGGAGCCACTCAACCTCCGCATAGCATCCTTTAAATTCTAGGTTCAAAGGCTCAACAAATACCTTTCGTACGTTCTCTATGCAGATAATGCGTTTTTCGCTAGAGAATGAAACGCCCATGTTAGAGAAAAAATGGCTTTCTTTTATTTTCTTAAGCTCCGCATCGATGTTCATGGTTATAGTCTTATGTCAGTTAAGGTGATAGGGAAAAGTTTTTCGACGTAGTTAAATCTTTCTCTTGAGTCCGGCGCACTCTAGCTGCCGCCCTGCAGACCCTCAAGTGATATTCGAGCTGCGCACGGATCTAAAGTATTAATCCAGGCTGGTATCATAGCTCTTCGATTGCTTTTCTAATCGTAGATAGTAAGAATAGTTCATAGTTTTCAAATATTATTTTTTTGTTGGGTTCTCTTTTGAATGATAGTTCTGTTTCTATTATTGGGTTCTCATTGGGTCCGCTATTGATCGAAGTGTCAATAGAATATATTGGACCGTATCCGGAAGACTGAATAACAACCATTTTTGAATCCGCATCGCCTTGTGAGCGTGCTTTCATTGTTGCAAAAAATACGCTGGGAATCGAAGTGGCTGCTAATCCGCTTTTGGTTGCTCCATAATATGTGTCCCCAGCGAATGATAATGCGCCAAATTTTTTAAGGAATAGCGTGTATGAGTAGGGAAACTTTAACCCCATTTCTTTCTCGAATTCTAGAATTAAGCTATCACTTGCACTTCCTGCAAATGTCAACTCTTCTCCACTTGCATTTATTTCGGATTCAATAGTTTCTAAATAATTCATAGGTGCGTTTCAAAAGTTAAGTGATCTCTTTTCCCAATAGATCTCTCGGTGGAGAGCGCCCGCGTGTTCAGGTGGCTAGGTGAGTCTTAGTCGTAGGTCAGCGCGCCTTGGGCGCAATGTTCTTGGCCAGCCGCCCCAATTAACCTATGGTGTAATGTTAATCAGTTAGCTGGCTATCAAGATAGCTTTCTAATAGCTCTAAATCAAAATTATTGTCTTTAATTATGTTCTTGTTAGAGAGTATTTTCTTAAATAAATCTTTTTTGAGGATTTTTGGATTTTGCATAATAGCGCAATGTATAAAAATAGCAGGGTATGCATAAATATTTGGGGCGTCATTTATGTCTTGAATTGTGCGTTCGCTTGCAATTATGCAACCTGCGATTTTTGGTATGTAATCTTCTTCGATAATTTGTCTGATATGCTTGCTTATAGCGACGGCATCTTCAGGAGTCGGTGTTTTTAATACGCCACCGCTCACCAGTGTGAGTTTTTTGTCTTCTATTTTTAATGTGGTGTAAGAGCTGCACGCTTTGTTCAGTAAGTTGCTTTTATAGGGGGCGATAAAATTTGCGGTGCATTCGAAAATAGGCCCGCCGAAAACGTGCCAGCCGAGATAGTAGCCATTGGCGTTGGTAAGGTGTTCCAAATAAAGCTCGGCAACATATGCTTTTTCAAACTTAAACTTTATTTTGTTTTTAGATGCTAGAATTTTTATTCTGTCTGTGCCGATTAACTTGGAGGGTGTGATGGCTTTAAGCTCTTTTAATACTTCGTTTTCAAATATTTTTCTATTTTCCAAGCTCATAAAATTACCTATATTTTAATATGCTAAAGATCGCATTGTGAGTTGCTCCTTTGCCGCCCAGTTCAATGCCGCGCTGCCCTTTAGTGTCAACTTTAAAAGTCCCTGCAATTCCTCTTGATTGCTTGATCACCCCCCCCGCCTAAGTGAATAGTGGTATTGGCAGGTGTGGACATGTTGTATATGCCTGCTGCTTTTTGGTTTTTTGTGAGCCCGCCTGATCTGTGTTTTACTTCAAATACGTGAATTACACCATTTTTATCTTTGGCCACGAAGTCCGCACGTATTCTGCTACCGTTAACTTTCATTGTCAGTTCTTCTGCAAGTACCTCGTAATTATTGCGCTCAAGATCACGCTTGGCTTTGAGTCGTCCTTTTTCACCACTTGCAGCACTCTTGCACAGACCCCAAGGATCAACCCACCCATTAGGATTAGGCGCATATTGATACAGGTTATCCCCACCACTCAACCCAATCGGATCCTGCGTGATAAACCGCCCAATCTCCGGATCGTAATACCGAAACGTGTTGTAGTGAAGCCCCGTCTCCACATCGAAATACTGCCCCTGAAACCTCAGGTTCTGCTCGACCTCGTTCACCACCAGCTTCTCAACCGCCCCCCAAGGTCGATATTTGGCCTGCCAGACGATCTGCCCTTCGGCGTCGGTCATCTCCAGTGGTGTACCAATCTGGTCGGTATGGAAGTAGTAGACCTTGTTCTCTACCTCGCCCTCTTTCTCATCAACACGGGCGAGCGGCGCATAGCTGCCGGGCTCGTAGAGGTACAGGCTGCTCTGCCCAGGACTTTCTTCACGCAACATCCGCAATCCCTGCCGGAGAAAGCGTTTCTGGTCGGTCTGCCCCTTGATCTCCCACTGTTTGCCAACGCGCCTGTTCAGGCTGTCGTACTGGTAGCTGCTGGTGCTTTCCACCTGACTGTTGGCCATTGTCTCGGTTTTGACCAGGCGGTTTTCGCTGTCGTAGGTGAAGGTTTGCCAACGCACGATGCAGACGATTTTCTCGACCAGGTTGCCCCACGCGTCGTATTTGTATTCGTGGTTGCTCACTTTTTGAGGCGGTTGTCTTTAAGGCAGTTGCCTCTCTCATTTCAGTAAAAATCTACCTTGTCGATAGGTTCTTATAGAGATACGAGAAATATTCAATTATAAAATCAGTCGTTTTTATTATAGATAACTATCTTGCTGCCTTTGTTATCAAAAAAGATACTATTGACCGCGTCGCCAGAGTAGTCAACAAATAACCTAATGCCAGGTATGCTGTTGCTTGAAAAAGTTGTGATCTCCACAATTTTCATATTTTCCCACTTGTAACGATAACTCCAAAATTCCGAATCCGAGTCTATCCTGCATGCCCTAATAGGCAGCCCTTTTTCAAACTCGACAGCCTTCAACCAATTAACTTCTCCGAAATTATTTTTTCTAATAGAGTATCTTATTCCACTGTCTGTCTTTGTTGACTCTATTTCACTGAGTAGCCCCATCCTATCGAAGGATTCGACTCTAGTTAAAGTGTTGTCTAAGAAATAATTTTTATGAACATTCTTTTTGTTTTTTGGTTCGTGAGCTAAAAGTTCGGCAGGCTTCACACCTGACATTTCTAAGTCTAAAGGTATAATAGAGCATGCAGGCCCCTTAGACCAAGAAACCTTATAATCTAGATTAGTATTAAATGAAAAAGCTTTTTGGAAGTCATTATTTTCCAAGTGCTCCAAAGTCAAATTTTTAAATGCTATTAAGTCATCATGGCTCATTGGGGGCTACCTCGCTTTTGGAAACTCTATTCCGTCAGCTAACGATTTTTTAATCATGCTTAGAGAATTCAGGAATTCTTCTCTGGTCTGCGCGCCGGATAAGATTTCAAATATATATTGTCTGTAGGCGTTTCCATGGACTCCGGCGCCTTTGTGTGGCGTTGTATTTGTGCCAGGAATTCTGTCTGACTTGTTGTTAGGAAGCCAAATCCCATTAGGTTTGTCATTGATTTTTATTTTAAAGCCTTCCATCTTTTCACGTAATGCTTTCATCATTGGGTCTTTTGAGTTGGATAGCACAATATGATGAGCATCAAACTTTCCACCGCCCAACGGGCTGCTACCGAGATTTGCTCTTAATAGTCTCGCATCAGAAGTACATGAAAGACCGAACGGATCAACCCACCCATTAGGATTCGGCGCATATTGATACAGGTTATCCCCACCACTCAACCCAATCGGATCCTGCGTAATAAACCGCCCAATCTCCGGATCGTAATACCGAAACGTGTTGTAGTGAAGCCCCGTCTCGACATCGAAATACTGGCCTTGAAACCTCAGGTTCTGCTCGACCTCGTTCACCACCAGCTTCTCAATCGCCCCCCACGGCCGATATTTGGCCTGCCAGACGATCTGCCCCTCGGCGTCGGTCATCTCCAGTGGCGTACCAATCTGGTCGGTGTGGAAGTAGTAGACCTTGTTCTCTGCCTCGCCCTCTTTCTCATCAACACGGGCGAGCGGCGCATAGCTGCCGGGTTCGTAGAGGTATAGGCTGCTCTGCTCAGGACTTTCTTCACGCAACATCCGCAATCCCTGCCAGAGAAAGCGTTTCTGGTCGGTCTGCCCCTTGATCTCCCACTGTTTGCCAACACGTCTGCCCAGGCTGTCGTATTGATAGCTGCTGGTGCTTTCCACCTGACTGTTGGCCATGGTCTCGGTTTTGACCAGGCGGTTTTCGCAGTCGTAGGTGAAGGTCTGCCAACGCACGATGCCGACGATTTTCTCGACCAGGTTGCCCCACGCGTCGTATTTGTATTCGTGGTTGCTCCATTGCTTGAGGCGGTTGTCTTTGACGCGGTCGAAGCGGCTGGTGTTGAAGTTGAGGCGGTTGCCGGCAGCGTCGTAGCGGAATTCTTCACCGTCGAAGCGTTTTTCGGGGTTGTGTTCAAGCAGGCGGCCGTTGGCTTCGTACTCGTAGGTGACCTCGCCGCGCAGTTTGTCGAGGGTGCGGCTTAGTTCGCCGGCCGGGTCGTATTCGTAGCGGCGGTGGACCGGGTTGTAGGCGTGCTCGACGTAGCGTTCTGGCTTTATGAGCGGGTTCTGGATCTGTGACAGTTTTTCAGCGGGCAGGGTGGTTGCGTACTGCCAGGTCTTGCGCCCCAGTGCGTCATAGCCGAAACAACTGGTGAGTTTGCCCTGGGTGCGATAGATCTCACGGTGCAGGTCGTCGCGCTCCATGTCGCTGATCAACTGGCCATCGAGGTTCAGTTGATGCAGGTGACCGCTGCCGTAATACAAATGGTTCAGGTGCTGGCCGGTGGGAAGGGTCAGCGTGGTCAGATTGCTGAGTGGATCGTAGTCGTAGGTCAGTGCGCCCTGTGGCGAAGTCTCCTGCGTCAGGCGGCCCAGAATGTCGTAGGCGAATTCCAGTTTTTCAGCCGTGACACCGAGTTTTCTGCCGCCGTCGGTGGGTGTGCGCTGAATGGACAGCAGGCGGTCGCTGTCGTCGTAGGTGAAATCCTGACGGGCGTCGTCGTTGAGTCTGGCCAGCAAGCGGCCAATCGGGTCGCGCTCGAAATGCGTGCTGCGTTGTGGTCGCTCACCTTTTTCGCTGTAGCCGATTTCCTCCACCTGAGTCAGGTGTCCGCCGAGGTTGTAGCTGAAACGGCGGGTCAGTTGGTCGATGCGCTTTTCTTCGATCAGCCGGTCGGAGTCGTCGTAGGCGAAGGTGTAGGTGGCGTCGTTTTCATTAGTCAGCGCGGCAAGGCGCAGGGCTTTGTCGTACTGGTAGCCCACGATCAAACCCTTGGGGTCCTGGCGTCTGATCGGCAGGCCACGGGCGTTGCGTGCCAGATGCGTGGTCTGGTCCTTGCCGTTGGTGTGCGTCAGAACCTGGCCGTGGGGGTTGTAGGTGAAGCTCTCGCGGGTGCCGTCCGGATGGTTGATGCTCAGCACTTCGCCGCCGGGTTTGCGTTCCAGTGTGGTGGTGTTGTTCAGGGCATCAGTGACGGCGACCAGTTGATCGCGCTCGTCGTAACGGTACCAGGTGCTCTTGCCCGAGCAGTCCTGAAAGCGTTCGACCTGCGCCAGGTTGTTCCACCACAGGTATTTGGATTTATAGGTCGCATCGATGATGGTGTGCGGCAGGCCATCTTCGCTGTTGAGGTATTCGGTCTTTTGACCCAGCGCATCGATCTCGGCAACCAGATTGCCTTTCGAATCGTAGCGGGCCTTCCAGATGCTGCCGTCGGGGTAGGTGATCTGTTTGACCAGTGTGGTCTTGTAGTGATGCTGATAACGCGTGGTTCGGCCCAGCGGGTCGGTTTCTGCGGTCAGGCGTGACAGATCGTCGTACTCGAAGCCCAACTGGTTACCATCGGGCAGCGTCAGGCCGGTGATATTGCCGGTGTTGTCCAGCGCGATACGGTACTG
This sequence comes from Pseudomonas sp. PvP027, assembly GCF_017833005.1. Classification (NCBI taxonomy): domain Bacteria; kingdom Pseudomonadati; phylum Pseudomonadota; class Gammaproteobacteria; order Pseudomonadales; family Pseudomonadaceae; genus Pseudomonas; species Pseudomonas sp. PvP027. The sequence continues at coordinate 3,687,597 of NZ_JAFIBK010000001.1, forward strand.
CTCACCGCCGAAATCAGTGCTGGCGATGACGCGACGGTCCTTGTTGTAGGTCACCTCGGCACGACGCCCCAACACATCGGTTACGCGCGTCTGGCGCGCCTCGAAATCATAATCGAAATGAAAGTGCTCGCCGTCGCTGGTCCAGTGCTCGACCACGCGCGGCTTGCCGTCGAGAACTTCCCAGCGGTATTCGCAACTGAGCCCCAGCGCATTGGCGTGGCGGGTCATCAGGCCATCGGTGTAGCTGAAGTTGCGCACCGAGTCGCCATTGCGGTTGTACACACTGTTCAGCTGGCCATTGTTGTCGTAGCCATAGCGCACCAGCGTCTCGACGGCCTGGTCGCCGACGATCCGCTTGACGGTGCTCAGGCGGTTGGTCACCTCGTCGTAGTGCAGGTGCACACGATGCCCGCCGGTGGAGCAGATGTCGGTCAGAACGCCGTCTTCGCTGCGCACGAAATGCAGAAAATGACCGAGGGCGTTTTCGACGCGTTGCAGGGGAACAGGCTGGTTGTCGTCAGGCACTTCACCAAAGTAGTAAAAGACGTTATCCAGTGTTTGCAGCAGGTAATGACCACCTTCGGTACGCACCAGATACAGCTGTTCCTGTGCGTTGTAGATGCGCTGGTTGTAGTCCAGTGTCACGAACGGCACGCTGCGGCCCTGATTGTCGCTGAGGTACAGAAAGCTGCCCTTGCGCCGCAGGCTTTGTTCCCAGGGCAATACCCAGCCCTTGCCCAGCGCGCTGTCGACATCAAGGTCGCTGGCGTAGAAGCGTGTCCACTCGATCGGCATCAGGCCGGGCAGGCTGAAATCGGACTCGTCGATCAGCAGCTTGCGTCCGGTGGTGGTGTCGACCGGGTTGCCGTGCAGGCCGCCCAGCACTTTTTCGGCCACGGGGGCGACGCCGAAGCGAAAAATGGCGTCCCCGAGAAAGACACCGCCCATGAACTGCAGCGCGCAAGGGCCCGCCGCTTTCAGACCGGCCTGCATGCCCAGCTTGGCAATGCTGAGCACGGCCTTGGCGCCGCCGGCCACGACCAACAGAATGTCCACGGTGTAGCGGGCCGTCGCCGACACTTCGTCATCCACCGGCAGGTAGCGTTGGGTACCGCCGTCGATGAAAACGTTGGGCGAGCCGGTGCCGATCTTCGCCCCGCAGGTCAGCTTGTCACCTTTGCGCGCGGCGGGCTGACCGTTGATGAAGACGTTGCTGGAGCCTTCGGCCACCTTGACGATCGGCGAGTGCTTGTCACACACGGCGGTGCTTTCGATGGCAAAGGCCGCGGGGCGGCCATTGATGAACACGTTGGGCGAGGCAGATTCGATCTGCCCCGCGGGAGAGCTAAAGGCGCTGCCGATACTCTCCCCGATACTGGCGATAGCATTACCGGCCAGGCCGACTGCCATGGCCAGTAAAAAACCGCCGAACCCGCACGTGGCGACGGTGAGCGAGACATACGCCACTGCCGCGATGCCCACAATCGCTCCGAGCACAAAGCCCGCCATTGCCCCGGTGTGTTCGATATCATCCAGTAACCGCGCTGCCTCGAACATCGCCGTTACTCCTGCGGGCTGCGAGTAGTTAAGGTGCGATCACCTGGCGTGACGCTGATGTTCTGCAACGGATAGTCCATTAAAGCGTGTCCTGTCAGCGATGAAATAGAGTTCAGGGGGCGGTCAGGCCTTCAAGCATGCTGTCGAAATCCAGCAACCAGGTTTTCAGCGCGGGCTTTTCGGAGTCAATCACGCAGCCCACGCTCAGCCATTGGCGTTCGTTGTGATCGGCACACGGCACGATGGCACCGATCAGGCGTCCATGCCGCTCTTCGAGGCCTGCGCGAAAATGAAAATCCAGCGCCAGCGCTGCATTGCCCGCCAACAGCGTTTCATAGTGGCGAATGACCTGGACTTCGCCATGCACGGGCTGCAGCGCCTTGACGGCTTCGGCGAACGCTTCGGCAAGCGTTGCCTCTTCAGGTACATCGCGACGCTGAATGGAGACGACCACAGGCTCTCCGCCCACTTGAACGGTGGCTTCAATCGCGTTGCACTGGAAACCTTCCGGAAAGCCGAAGTGGAACCCGCCGAAATTGAAACTGCAGGGCGCGTTGAGCAACGGCTTTGGAACAGGAATGAGCGCTTCGACACGTTCAAGTGCCTGCTGCGCGGCAGCATGTTCGGCTGCCTCACGCGCCAGGGCTTCGTCAGCCAGTCGGCGCTCGGAGATGCGGTCGTAAATACTGGTGCGCGTCATATGGCCGGAACCTTGTTCGTCAACATCTACATGTCCTTATGCACAGCGGCCCCAATGACTGCCATTTGCAAGTTGACGATAAGCACTTGCGCGGGAGTTTTATATGTCCTGCGGTTACCCGCTTGCCTGGAAATGTCTGAAAGCCCCGTGTGAAGAAGGCTACGGACACAGTCTACTGTCGAAGGCTGAATCGTTTGACCTTTTCCCAAATGAAAGTTCAGTGTGGGCAGGGCAAAGCTCCAGAAGGCCCTGTGCCGGGCTTTCTGGAGCTTTAGCGGTTGCTTTGAAGCCTATTTCAACGCCTCAACCGCCTCCTCATCCTCCCGCCGATGCGCCCACTGATACAACGCTGGCAACACCAACAACGTCAGCGCTGTCGACGACAGAATCCCGCCAATCACCACCGTCGCCAGCGGTCGCTGTACTTCGGCGCCAGTCCCGGTGGCGAGGGCCATGGGGATAAAGCCCAGAGAGGCGACCAGTGCGGTCATCAGCACCGGGCGCAGGCGGGTGAGGGCGCCTTCGTTGATGGCGTCGTGCAGCGAGTGGCCTTGTTCGCGCAGGCTGCGAATGAAGGCGATCATCACCAGACCGTTCAGCACCGCTACACCCGACAGGGCGATGAAGCCCACGCCTGCGGAGATCGACAGCGGAATGTCGCGCAGCCACAGGGCCATGACGCCGCCGGTCAGGGCGAACGGGATGCCGGTGAAGACCAGCAGACCGTCCTTGAGGTTGTTGAACATCATGAACAGCAGCGCCAGTACCAGCAGCAGCGCCACCGGCACGACGATCTGCAGACGTTTGGCGGCCGATTGCAGTTGTTCGAACTGACCGCCCCAACTGGTCCAGTAGCCGGCCGGGATCTGCACGCCGTTGTCGATGGTGTTACTCGCTTCTTCGACAAACGAGCCGAGGTCGCGGCCGCGCACGTTGGCGCTGACGATGATCACACGCTTGCCGTTCTCGCGGCTGATCTGGTTCGGGCCGAGTATCAGGTCGAGGCTGGCGACCTGGGACAGGGCGATGAAGCTGATCTGCTGGTTGCCAGCGCTTGCAGGCACCGGAATGAGCAGACTGGAAAGCCCGTCCACATCGGTTCGCAATTGCTCTGAGAGGCGCACCACCATGTCGAATCGGCGGTCGCCCTCATACAGCGTGCCCGCCTGACGACCGCCCAGCGCAATGGCGATGGCGTCCTGCACATCGGCCACGTTGAGGCCATAGCGCGCGGCCTTGTCGCGATCGATATTGATGGTCAGCACCGGCAGCCCGGTGGTCTGCTCGACTTTCACTTCTGATGCGCCCTGCACCTTCTGAAGCGTGGCGGCGATTTTTGTGGCGGTCTGGTTCAGCACGTTCATGTCGTCGCCGAAGACCTTCACTGCAACGTCGCTGCGTACACCGGAAACCAGTTCGTTGAAGCGCAACTGGATCGGCTGGGACAGTTCGTAGTTGCTGCCCGGCACACTGGCGGCGGCCTTTTGCAGGTCGGCGATCAGCGTTTCACGGGACTTGTCCGGGTCAGGCCATTCGCTTTGCGGCTTGAGCATTACGTAGCTGTCGGAGATGTTAGGCGGCATCGGGTCGGCGGCGATCTCGGCGGTGCCTGTGCGGGCGAACACGCGCTGCACTTCCGGGACCTTGTCGATGATGGCTTTTTCCAGACGCTGCTGCATGTCCACCGACTGGGTCAGGCTGGTCCCGGGTACCCGCAGCGCCTGCAGCGCGAAGTCGCCTTCGCTCAGGCTCGGGATGAACTCGCTGCCCATGCGGCTGGCGGTGAAGCCGGACAGCACGATCAGTAAGAAGGCCATGCCGAACGCTATCGAGCGATGCCCCAGTACCCAGCTCAGTATCGGCGCGTAGCGCTGGCGAGCGGTGCGCATCACCAAGCCTTCTTCTTCCTTGACCTTGCCGGTCACGAACATGGCGATGGCGGCAGGTACGAAGGTCACCGAAAGAATCATGGCGCCGAGCAGGGCGATGACCACGGTGAAGGCCATGGGGTGGAACATTTTGCCTTCCACACCGGTGAGGGCGAAGATCGGCAGGTAAACGACCATGATGATCAGCTGACCAAAGATCAGCGGCCGACGCGCTTCTCTGGCGGCGGCGAAGACCTCGTGGAAACGCTCGCTACGAGTCAGCATGCGGCCATGCTTTTGCTGGGCATGCGCCAGCCTGCGGATCGCGTTTTCGACGATCACCACCGCGCCGTCGACAATGATGCCGAAGTCCAGCGCGCCCAGGCTCATCAGGTTGGCGCTGACCTTGTTGGTGAACATGCCGGTGAAGGTGAACAGCATGGCCAGCGGAATCACCATGGCGGTGATCAGCGCAGCACGGATGTTGCCGAGGAACAGAAACAGAATCACGATGACCAGAATCGCGCCTTCGATCAGGTTCTTCTTGACCGTCGCGATGGCTTTTTCCACCAGCGTGGTGCGGTCATAAACCGTTACGGCTTCCACACCTGCAGGCAGTGTGCGGTTGATCTCGGCGAGTTTGGCGGCCACCGCCTGCGAAACGGTCCGGCTGTTTTCACCGATCAGCATGAACACCGTGCCGAGCACCACTTCACGGCCATTTTCGGTGGCTGCGCCGGAGCGCATTTCCTTGCCGATGCCGACCTCGGCCACGCTGCTGATCCTGATCGGCGTGCCCTGCACATTGGCAATGACGATGTTGGCGATGTCGTCTACGGTGCCCAACTGACCCGGTGCGCGAATCAGTAACTGCTCGCCGCCGCGTTCTATATAGCCTGCGCCAACGTTGGCGTTGTTGCGCTCCAGCGCTGCCACCAGATCGTTCAGCGTCAGCTTGTAGGCGGCCAGTTTCTTCGGGTCAGGCGCGATCTGGTACTGCCTGGCGAAACCGCCGATGGTGTTGATCTCGGCCACGCCTGGCACGTTGCGCAGTTGCGGCTTGATGATCCAGTCCTGAATCACCCGCAGGTCGGTCGGCGTGTATGGCGTGCCGTCCTCCTTCAGCGCACCCTCGCGGGCCTCGACTGTCCACAGGAAGATCTCGCCGAGGCCGGTGGAGATCGGCCCCATCATCGCATCGACCCCTTCCGGCAACTGGTCCTTGGCGATCTGCAGGCGCTCGTTTACCAGTTGGCGGGCGAAGAACAGGTCAGTGCCGTCCTCGAAAATCACCGTGACCTGGGACAGGCCCGAGCGCGACAGCGAGCGCGTCTGTTGCAGACCGGGCAGGCCCGCCATGTTGGTCTCGATGGCGAAGGTGATGCGCTGCTCGGTTTCCAGCGGCGAGAAGCCGGGCGCAGACGTGTTGATCTGCACCTGTACGTTGGTGATGTCGGGGACCGCATCGATGGGCAGTTTCTGGTAGCTGGCGATGCCCAGCCCAGCCATGAGCAGCACAGCAAGCATCACGACGATGCGCTGTTCAATCGCGAATTGGATCAACCGTTCAAACATGTGGGTGTACTCGTGGGACGCAGATCAATGGGCGTGCTCGGCGGAGCCTTTGCCCAGCTCCGACTTGAGGATGAAACTGCCGGCGGTGGCCACTTGTGTGCCGGCCGCCAAGCCCTTGACGATTTCCACGTGGCCACCATCGCTGCGGCCAAGTGTCACTGGCGTCAGTTGAAACCCTTCGGCGTTGCGCACGAAAACCGAGGGCTTGTCCTCGACCGACTGGATCGCTGATTCAGGAAGACTGAGCGCCACGCCGACCTGCTCGGCGGCGACTTCCACCGACACGAACAGACCAGGACGCCACGCACCCTGCGGGTTGGCCAGCGTCACGCGCACGGCCGCAGCGCGGGTCTGCTCGCCCAGCAGGCTGCCGACATAGCCGACTCGCCCTTCGACCCGGGCATTCAGGTCGGGCGCACTGACGATGACCGGACGACCGACCACCACCTTGTCCAGATCCCTGGGCGCTACACCGAAGGTGGCCCAGACACGCGACAGGTCGGACAGCGTGAAGGCGTTGCTCGCCTCGCTGACCATCTCGCCGATGCCCAGGTGCTTTTCCACGACCACGGCATCAAACGGCGCGATCAGCTCGTAGCGGCTTCCCGCCGAAGGATTGGTGCTGGCGCCAATGGCGCTGATCTTCTGCCGGGCATTGGCCAGGTTGATATCGGCCTCCTGAAAGTCCTGACGCGCCTGCAAGTAATCCTGCTCGGCCGAGATCCTGTCTTCCCAGAGTTTCTTTTCGCGTTGCAAGGTCAGGCGCGCCAGTTCCTGACGTCGTTGTGCGGCGTTCAATTCGCTGCGTTGATCGGAAATCTGCTGGCTGGCAATCACCGCCAGCACCTGGCCCTTTTTCACCGACTGACCCAGATCGACCTTCACTGCTTCGACCACGCCGCTGACCCGAGGCACGACATGCGCAGTGCGGTCTTCATCGAAGCGGATTTCACCGGGGAAGGTCACGGTTGTGCTCATCTGCCGGGGTTCGGCGCTGGCCAGTTCAATGCCTGCTGCCTTGATCTGCTCGGCAGTCAGCTCGATGTGTCCTTCTTCCTCTTCTTCATGGGAAGACTCGGAGGCTGCAGCGTCCGTTTTTTTCGCCTCGTTGCCGTGACGCTGCTCGTCGGCGTGATCTGGTCCCTCGGCATGGCCCTGCTCGGATTCATGCGCGTGCTCATCGGCTGACGGCTCGGGTCCGGCTGCGAACGGCAACATCTGTGGGTTCAGGGTCAGACTGCCCAGACCAATGATGACCACCACCGCCAGCGCGATGGCAATGCTTCGTTTGTTGTTCATGAAGGCTCCCGGCGATCAGGTGCGTGCAGCACCTTTCGATACGCTCGATACAGGCGGAAAAGAAAAGTCAGGGGTTGAGGCTGAAGCGGTTGAGATCACCGTGGATTCGCTCGATGGCGACTCTGGCGTCGGTGGCGGTGGCCAGCGATTCGAGGTACTGGCTGCGCGCCGAAATCAGCGTTCGTTGCGCGTCCAGCACTTCCAGAAAACCGAACTTGCCCATTTCGAAACCGCGCGTTGCCGTGTCGACGGCACGTTGCGCGGCAGGCAGGATCACGCGGTCGAAGGACTCGACTTCCTGTGCGGCGGTGTTCCATTGATCGAGGGCGGACTGCGTCTGGGTACGCAGCTTCAGTTCGACGGCGTTGCGCAGGTCGCGCGACTGGTCGGCACGGCGTGATGCCGCGAGCACGTTGCCCTGATTGCGGTCGAATAGCGGCAGTGGCATCGACAGGCCCACGACGTTGACCCGCTCGCGCTCTTCGCGGCTGTACTGGCTGCCGACGCTGACGGTCAGGTCAGGTATGCGCTTGGCGCGCTCCGACCCCAGCGCGGCTTCGCGCTGCTCGATCTGGGTCTGCGCCAGGCGCAGTTCGGCAGACTGATTGAGGGCGGTCAGTAGCTTTGCGCTCGGTGGCAGCTTGCCCGGCGACAGGTCGCTGTAGTCCAGACGCTCGAAAGAGGCGAGCGGCGAACCGGTAGTGCGCGCCAGCTCGCGGTTGCTGTTGATTTTCAGGGTCTCGGCGCGGCGTACCAGCAGGTCGGTTTCGGCCAGCTGCACCTGGGCGCGTGTGGCTTCCACCGGCGATACCTTACCCGCCCGGACTCGCCCTTCGGCAACCTCAAGACCGCGCTCGGCCAGTGTTCTGGATTGGCGCGCCAGCTCCAGGCCAGCCTGTGCCCGCGTCGCTGCGTAGAACGCCTGAACCACCTCGGCACGCAGCTCGTTGCCGCGACGCTCCAGCTCCAGACGCGCAGCGTCCTGCCCCTTGCTGGCGGCCTCGATACGCGCACCGCGCTTGCCGCCCAGTTCCAGTGCCTGGCTGAGCATCACGGTGGTGGTGCTGGTGTCGCGGCGGGTGTCTTCCACTTCCCATGACACTGTTGGGTTGGGAATCAGCCCGGCCTGCTGTCGATCACCCTCGGCGACGCCGATCTCCCACTGTGCTGCGGCAAGTTCCGGGTTACGGGCGAAGGCTGCCTCCAGTGCCTGAGCCAGGCTGATGTCCTGGGCTGCGGCAATGCCAGGGGCAACAAACGGTAACAACACCAGGCAAAGTGCGGCGACTCTCATAGCGCACTCCCTGCCGATCGATCTGTACGCTGAGCGCGCACGTTATTCTCCAGTCGCATGACTCACCCCATCCAAAGCAAAAAAACAAACAGGCACCAAGGCGCTGAAGTTGGCTGGGGGGACTGTATGCAAACGGAGTTATCAGAGGGATTGCTGCAAAATTACGATTTTGTTATCCAGCGGGATGGGCGTTTCTTTTCAGTACACTGCACGGCATCGTCATCCACCGTTCATCAAACAGGAAGCCTGGTTATGCGAATCCTTGTCGTCGAGGACGAGCCGAAAACTGCCGAATACATGCATCAGGGTCTGACTGAAAGCGGCTATATCGTCGATATCGCGGCAACCGGTCTCGATGGGCTCTATCTCGCGCAGCATCAGGCTTACGATGTGGTGATACTGGACGTGAACCTGCCGGAGATGGACGGCTGGGAGGTGTTGAGCCGCCTGAGGAAGACCGTCAGTACGCGCATCATGATGGTCACTGCACGAGGACGTCTCGAAGAGAAGGTCAAAGGTCTGGAAATGGGCGCCGATGACTATCTGGTCAAGCCGTTCGAGTTTCCCGAGCTGCTGGCACGGGTCCGCACGCTGATGCGCCGCAGCGAGCAGACCAGCACTTCCAAGGTCTTGCAGGTCGGTGATCTGGAGCTGGATCAGGGTCGCCACAGAGCCTTCCGTGGCAGTCAGCGCATCGACCTGACGACCAAGGAGTTCGCGCTGCTGCACCTGTTGATGCGGCACAGCGGCGAAGTCATGTCGCGCACCCAGATCATCTCTCTGGTCTGGGACATGAACTTCGATTGCGACACCAATGTGGTGGAGGTGTCGATCCGCCGTCTGCGCGCGAAGATCGACGATCCGTTCGAGACCAAGCTGATTCACACCCTGCGTGGCGTCGGTTACGTACTGGAAGTGCGTGAATGAAGCTGACCCGTCTCTCGACCCGCCTCGGATTGACGGTCGCGGCGCTCATCGGGTGTCTGGTGCTGATGATGGAAATGCTCGCCTATGCGGCGATTTCCCGTCAGCTCGATATACGTGCTGAAGACGCGTTGAGCGAGAAGTTCAGGCAGATCGAACACAGCATGAGCGAGGGGTTTCTGGGCGTCGCCGACATCGTCCAGTACCCCCACACGCTGCGTGACCAGATTGTCGGGCATGACAGCTTCTCGCTGACCATTCTCGACGTGGGCAACCCTCGGCAAGAGTTGATGAGCGTCGGTAACCAAGAGGGACGAAGTCTGCCGGTTCCCGATACCGAAGCGCTGCCGCAAGGCTTTCAGGAACTGAGATCCGCCCAGGGTCACAAGATTCTGCTGGGTTACAGGACCGTGCGCCTCAAGACCGGTCAGGACGTGCTGGTCAGACTGTCCATGGACAGGGAAAGCGACACCGTGCTGCTGCACGCTTACGTCAGGTCGACCTGCCTGGCCTTGCCGGTGATTCTGCTGCTGGTCGGCTTTGGCGTCTGGTGGGTGGTGCGTCGCGGGCTCAGGCCGCTGGGGGCGTTCAGAAAAGTCACCGCGCTGATCTCGGCCCGCGACCTGTCTCATCGCATGAAAGTGAAGGGCCTGCCTGACGAGTTGCGCGACCTGGCACATGCCGTCAACTTCATGCTGCACAGGCTGGACGGCGATGTGCAGCAACTGGCGCAGTTCTCGGACGATCTCGCGCATGAGTTGCGCTCGCCGATGAACAACCTGATGGGCAGGGCGCAGGTCACGCTGTCCAGACCGCGCCCGCCGGAGGAGTACAAGCAGGCGCTGGAGTCCTGTACCGAAGAGCTGGAGCGCATGTCGCGCATGATCAGTCAGATGCTGTTTCTGGCCAGCGTCAGCCAGCCCGCAGCGCCGCTGCCGGTCGAGATCATCGATCTGCGTGAGGAGGCAGACAAGGTCGCCGAACTGTTTTCCTCCTCGGCTGAGGATCGCGACATCACCCTGCAGGTTCAGGGGCACGCCGTGGCGACCGGTGACCGGCTGATGATTCAGCGAGCGATTTCCAATCTGCTGTCCAACGCCATTCGTCATGGTCTGTCCGGCAGCGTCATTACCCTTACGCTTGCTACGCATGAGGATGAAGTGTCACTGGCGGTGCGCAATGCGGGGGATGGCATTGATGCCGAACATCTGCCGCGCCTGTTCGATCGTTTCTATCGGGTGCATGTCAGCCGCGCGCGACAGCAGGGCGGGACCGGGCTCGGGCTGGCGATTGTGCGTTCCATCATGAGCCTGCATGAAGGGCAGGTTACGGTGCAGAGCGAGCCAGGCCAATTCACTACGTTCAGTCTGATCTTTCCTAAACTGGTGTAATGCGTCAGGTTGGTGGTCGTTCTTCAAGAACCTTTCGCTGACCCCCGGCTCATAGCTTGTGAGCGGGTATTGCCCGGATGCTTCAGATGAAGCTGAACCTATAAGGATGGACGTATGACAGTTGCTTTCTGGTGCGTGCTGGTCGCGATCTTGCTGCCGATTATGTGTGCCGGTATCGCCAAGTTCGGCAGCGGCAAATTTGGCAGCGGGCATAATCATGACCCGCGTGCCTTTCTCGACAAGCTGGAGGGGTTCCCGCGCCGCGCGCATGCTGCCCAGATGAACAGCTTTGAAGTGACCCCGGCGTTTGCTGCTGCGGTGATCATTGCGCACATTGCCGGTAACGCGCAGCTGGTGACCATTGATGTGCTGGCGGTGCTGTTTATCACCAGTCGCCTGCTCTACATCATCTTCTACCTGGCCGATCTGGCCGCACTGCGCTCGCTTGTCTGGCTGGTGGGTATGGGCCTGATCATCGCGTTGTTCGGGGTATCGGCTTTCCCGGCCGCGTCCTGACAGCCGGTTTGCGACGCTGCCGAGCATGGGCAGCGTCGCAACCCGATCAATCGTCTGGCTGGACTTTCTCGAGTTCGGTCTGGGCTTCCTGCAATTCCTTGCGCGAATCGGCGAGCTTGTCCTTGCGCTTGTTGATCTTCTCCGGATCGCCCTTTTCCATGGCCTTGTTCAGGTCGGTCTGACGGCGGCTGACTTCCTGCTTGGCATCAAGCACCTTCTGCTTGCGCTGTTTGATCAATGACGTCTCGGTGCAGTTGGCATTGACCTCGGCCAGTGCCTTTTCAAGGTCGGCCTGTTCCGCCTTGTTACCCTCGGTCTTGGCATCCTGAATCTTGCTGCTGATTTCCTGACTCTTGATCTGGCATTCGGACGGCATTGGGGCCTGTTCGTCTGCGAATACGGTGGTGGCGAGCAGCGTGCAGCTGGTGAAAAGGATCAGTGGCGATAAAAACTGCATATGAACTCCGTTTGAATACGGACAGAAAAATGAACGTCCGCTACTTAAAACCTGAAATGCCCTGTGCCTGCAATTGCTGGCTCAGTGCCTGTACCTTTGGGTCTTGAAAAAAAGCCCTGAGCCTGGCTGCACGACCAGGACCGATGCCTGGCTCTGCTTGCCATTGCTCAACGCTGCGGTCAGCCAGCTCGTGCCAGTTGTCGGGCAGTCTGGCGTCTCCCGTGGGCGGCAGTCCGATGGCCTTGAGCCATGTCTGAAACGGCCGTTCGCGTGCGGAGTGCAGGCTGTCGAGCAGTTTAGCGCTACTGCGTTCAGCGAAGCCGGGAATGTTAACAAGCTCAGCATGATTCAGGGTCATCCAATCGAGTAAGCCCATGATTTGGCCGTTCTCGATAAGCGTGTTCCAGGTCCCCGGACCAATGCCGGGCAGTGCCAGGCCCTTCTTGCCACTGAGCCATGCCAGTCTGGCGCGGAACTGGCTTTCACAGCCCGGCGTGGCTTGCCAGCAGCTCAGCTCGTGAAAGTCGGCGGCTCGTGGAATGATCATGTCAGCTCGTTCGGCAGCACGGGACACCACGCCATCGAGTCGTGGAATCGTCAGCCCGGCCAGGCTCACGGCGATCTGATCGCCAGGCCTGATATCCAGTGTCTGCCAGCGCTGCAGCGATCCCGTGCTGATGCGGCTGACGGTACGGTCGTCAAGGCGTACCGGGGTCAGCTCCAGCACCGGCGTAATCCTGCCACTGCGGCCGATCTTGAAGTTGACCTTGCGCACTTCTGCGAGCGCCTGGGCGTAGGGATGTTTCCAGGCGGCGATCCAGTAAGGTGCACTGGCCTGCCAGCGCTGCGCAGGCGGACGTTGACCCTGGCGCATGATCACGCCATCTGTGGCGAACGGCAGAGGATTGCGATACCAGTGCTCGCGCCATCGTGCGGCCTGGGCGTAGTTTTCCAGTGAATGCGTATAGGCCGCGCTGTCTTCAAAGCCCATGGTTTGCAGGCCTGCGAGTCGTTGCGTCATATCGGCCGGCCCGTTCGGCCAGTCCCAGACGAACAGCCCGATGGCGTCGGCCTGTTGCGGGCTGATCGTCTGCCGCGCCAGCAATCCCGCGACCTTGCTGCGCGCGTTGACGCTGCCGGATGCGGCCTGAATGTGGTCGTCCAGCCGCCAGTACAGCTCGCCTTGTAGTATTGGGGATTCAGCCTGGGGCAGTTGTTGAGGAATGGCCTTGATCAGTCGCGCCTGAGACGTCCAGTCCTGTCCGTTGCGCCCGTCACCACGACTGATCACCTGCACAAGCTGGCCTTTTTCATAGACCAGCGTGACGGCTACGCCATCGACCTTGGGTTGTATCCACAGATCGTTGCGGCCCTTGAGCCAGTCCTTGACGCTGCCTTCGTCGGCCAGCTTGTTGACGCCCGTGTGCGGAACGGGATGATGCAGCGGGCCAACTGCTGTCTTTAGCGGATTGGACTCGGGAGTGGAAACGGCAAAGCACGAGCGCCACAGGCTCAGCTTCTGCCGCGCCTGATCGTAGAGCTCGTCCGGGATTTGCGAAATTCCCTGGCGGTGGTAGCTGTCATCCCACGCGGCAATCTGCTGTTGCAAGGTGGTGACCTCGCTGCGCGCCTTGGCTGCAGGCCAGTCAGGGCATTGGCTGGCATGGCCGGGGGCGGGTAGAAGAAACACAAGAGCGCACGTCATTAGGCGAACGGTGGGCAGCATCGAAGCATCCTTGCTTTAGGAATGGGCCCGATGAGGCTAGTCGTTGTCGTGTGGTGAAGGGGTAGGGCTTGGTTACCGGGTTTTGCCATTGCGCGGGGCGGCATGTCCACGCGGAGTGCTCAGTGACTGCACCGGCGTCTTCGTGAGCAAGCTCACACGCCCTTCAGGCAGAAGCGCAGAGCATCGGGCACGATAGTTGAGGTTATCGTTCCTCACGCTCCAGCGTGGGAACGCAGTTCTCGACGCTCTGCGTCGTCAAGAGGACGCGGAGCGTCCAGAAAGGCATACGACGCAGAGCGCCGCACGATATCGCGACTGCACCTGCCCCTTCGTGAGCAAGCTCACACGCCCTTCGGGCAGAAGCGCAGAGCATCGGGCACGATAGTTGAGGTTATCGTTCCTCACGTTCCAGCGTGGGAACGCAGTTCTCGACGCTCTGCGTCGTCAAGAGGACGCGAAGCGTCCAGAAAGGCATACGACGCAGAGCGCCGCACGATAGTCGCGACTGCACCTGCCCCTTCGTGAGCAAGAGTTGTGTATAAAAATGAGCGCGGAGCCTGGGCACGATAGTGTTCTCCCGCCTGGCTCTCGTTCCTCACGCTCCAGCGTGGGAATGCCTTGGGTGACGCTCTGCGTCACAAGCCTGCGGCGCGCCGCATTTTCTTGATCGGCTCGGAGCGTCCATATCTCCAGACGAAAAAAAGCCCCGAAACGACCAGGTCGTCCGGGGCTTTTTTCTGGGTTTTTACAGGCCGGCAGCGGCGCGCAGGGCGTCGGCGCGGTCGGTTTTTTCCCAGGTGAAGGCGGTGAAGGTGTCATCGCCAACGGTCATTTCGACCGGGATACGACCGAAGTGGCCGTAGGCCGCAGTGGCCTGGTACATCGGGTGCAGCAGGTCGAGCATGGTGGTGATTGCATAAGGACGCAGGTCGAAGTTATCGCGGACCAGCTTTATGATCTTGTCATCGGACAGCTTGCCGGTGCCGAACGTGTTCAGCGAGATCGAGGTCGGTTGAGCGACGCCGATGGCGTAGGACACCTGGATTTCGCAACGCTCGGCCAGGCCGGCAGCGACGATGTTCTTGGCAACGTAACGACCGGCGTAGGCGGCCGAACGGTCAACCTTCGATGGGTCCTTGCCGGAGAAAGCACCGCCACCGTGACGGGCCATGCCGCCGTAGGTGTCGACAATGATCTTGCGGCCGGTCAGACCGCAGTCGCCTACCGGGCCACCGATGATGAAGTTGCCGGTCGGGTTGATGTGGAACTGGGTGTCCTTGTGCAGCAGGTGCGCAGGGATGACGTGCTTGACGATCAGCTCCATCACGCCTTCGCGCAGGTCCTTGTATGACACATCCGGGTTGTGCTGTGTCGACAGGACGATGGCGTCGACGCCGACGACCTTGCCGTTTTCGTAACGGCAGGTGACCTGGGATTTTGCATCCGGGCGCAACCACGGCAGCAGGCCGGATTTACGCGCTTCGGCCTGACGCTGCACCAGCTGGTGGGAGAAGGTGATCGGCGCAGGCATCAGCACGTCGGTCTCGTTGCTGGCATAGCCGAACATCAGGCCCTGGTCGCCAGCGCCCTGATCTTCAGGCTTGCTGCGGTCAACGCCCTGGGCGATATCCACCGACTGCTTGCCGATGATGTTCATCACGCCGCAGGTCGCGCCGTCGAAACCGACGTCGGAGCTGTTGTAGCCAATGTCGAGGATGACGTTACGCACGATGTCTTCCAGATCGACCCAGGCCGAAGTCGACACTTCGCCAGCGATGATCGCCACACCGGTCTTGACCAGTGTCTCGCACGCTACACGGGCGTATTTGTCTTCAGCGATGATGGCGTCCAGAACCGCGTCGGAAATCTGGTCGGCGATCTTGTCCGGATGCCCTTCGGACACGGACTCGGAGGTGAAAAGTGAGTATTCGCTCATCTCTACGGGTTTCCTTCATTTTACCGATGGTGAGTGTCGCCAGCCGGTCGCTGAAAATGGCGAACCTGGATCTGGAAACCATTACGTAAGCCTACATAGAGGCTTTCCCCGGGAACTAGCCCCGCAGCGATGGCCCAACGGGCCAGGTCTTCCTGCTCGAAACCTAACCAGAGATCGCCACAGGCCTCCCTGGCCCAACTCTGGTCATGACTACACAATTCTGTTACCAGCAGGCTACCGCCGGGTTTTACGTGTTCGGCCAGTTGCCTCAAGGCTTCGGCCGGTACCGCGAAATGATGCAGCACCATGTTGAGGACGACGCACTCGGCACTGACTTTAGCGTCGGTCAGTGCATCGGCCAGCCTCAGCTCAACGTTAGCCAGCGCCTTGCGCTCGCAGACGCCGCGCGCCAGGTCCAGCATCACCGGGCTGTTGTCCATCGCGATGACCTGAGCGAAGCGTCGCGCCAGCTCAGGAAGGAAGCCACCGTCACCGGGGCCTACTTCCAGAGCGGTTGCCTGCGCACCGAAGCTCAGTTTGTCGAGCAATGTCAGCAGGCTTTCGCTGTACTGCGCCAAACCGGCGATCAGGTCTTGCTGGGCGCGAAACTTTTCTGCGGTACGGGCGAAAAAATCTTGACTGGCCAATGCTCGTTGCCGATGCACCAGGCCGATACGGCTCTGCACGTCGTCCGGCAAGTCCAGCGTATCCACTTCATCGAGCAGCGCCGCATGCAGCCTGCCACCTGGCAATTCGGTATGGGGCAGGGCACGCCGGTAGAAAATCGCGTTGCCTTCACGCCGTGTCGCCACCAGATCAGCCTGCGCCAGCACCTTGAGGTGATGGCTCATGCCGGACTGGCCGATGGCGAAAATCTGCGCCAGTTCCAGCACGCCGAACGAGTCGTTGGTCAGCACACGCAGCACGTTCAGCCGCAAGGGATCGCCGCCGGCCTTGCACAATGCAGAGAGGTCGTCGCATGCATCGTGGCGAATGGCAGGTACACGCAGGTTCATAGCTGCGCAGTCTAGAGAGCGATCCGGAGTGTCGCAAGGGCAATATCAAAAAGTTTTGATATTGCTGGATGGATGGCGCCGGTCAGGGGTTGTGAACTTGTCGTGCAGACGGATGATCCAGTCTTTGCGTGGCAAATAATGTCCGCAACCCCGGAAAAAAGCCTATGGTCGTCTATCTGTGATTGCCCCCGGCCTGTCCGTGAGGGAAAATGGCCTTCTTTTTCTCAATCCTATTTCTTAATTCCCAGGAGATCAGCGATGCCAAGCCGTCGTGAGCGTGCCAACGCTATTCGTGCCCTCAGCATGGATGCCGTGCAAAAAGCCAACAGCGGCCATCCGGGTGCCCCCATGGGCATGGCGGATATCGCCGAGGTTCTTTGGCGCGATTATCTGAAACACAACCCGGCAAACCCTTCGTTCGCCGACCGTGACCGTTTCATCATGTCCAACGGCCACGGCTCGATGCTGGTCTATTCGTTGCTGCACCTGACCGGCTACGACCTGTCCATCGACGACCTGAAGAACTTCCGTCAATTGCACAGCCGTACACCGGGTCACCCTGAATACGGTTACACGCCTGGCGTCGAGACCACCACCGGTCCGCTGGGTCAGGGCTTTGCCAACGCCGTCGGTTTCGCTGCTGCCGAGAAGACGCTCGCCGCGCAGTTCAACCGTCCAGGCCATTCCATCGTCGATCACCATACCTACGTATTTATGGGTGATGGCTGCATGATGGAAGGTATTTCCCACGAGGCGGCCTCGCTGGCCGGTACGTTGCAGCTGAACAAGCTGATCGCGTTCTACGATGACAACGGCATCTCCATCGATGGCGAAGTGGAAGGCTGGTTTACCGACGATACGCCGAAGCGTTTCGAGTCCTACGGCTGGTTGGTGATCCGCAATGTCGACGGTCATGACCCTGAAGAAATCAAGACGGCTATCGAGACCGCTCGCAAGAGCGATCAGCCGACGCTGATCTGCTGCAAGACCACCATCGGCTTCGGTTCGCCGAACAAGCAGGGCAAGGAGGAGTCCCACGGTGCGCCGCTGGGTGCTGACGAAATCGCCCTGACCCGTGCTGCGCTGAACTGGAACCACGGTCCTTTCGACATTCCCGCTGATATCTATGCCGAGTGGAACGCGAAGGAAAAAGGCCTGGCTGCCGAAGCCGAGTGGGACCAGCGCTTTGCTGCCTACTCCGCCGCTTTCCCGGAGCTGGCCAATGACTTCATTCGTCGCATGAGCGGGCAACTGCCTGCTGATTTCGCCGAGAAATCAGCGGCTTATGTCGCCGAAGTCAACGCCAAGGGCGAAACCATCGCCAGCCGCAAGGCCAGCCAGAACGCGCTGGGTGCATTGGGCCCGTTGCTGCCTGAAATTCTGGGTGGTTCGGCTGACCTTGCCGGGTCCAACCTGACCATCTGGAAAGGCTGCAAGAGCATCACCGGCGAAGACCCTAACGGCAACTACCTGCATTACGGTGTTCGCGAGTTCGGCATGGGCGCCATGATGAATGGCATCGCCCTGCACGGCGGTTTCGTGCCTTACGGCGCAACCTTTCTGATCTTCATGGAATACGCTCGCAACGCGGTGCGTATGGCCTCGTTGATGAAGAAGCGCGTGATCTACGTATTTACCCATGACTCCATCGGTCTGGGCGAAGACGGCCCGACTCACCAGCCGATCGAGCAGTTGACCAGCCTGCGTACCACGCCAAACCTGGATACCTGGCGTCCTGCAGATGCGGTGGAGTCGGCCGTGGCCTGGAAACACGCTATCGAGCGTGATGATGGTCCGTCGGCACTGATCTTCTCCCGTCAGAACCTGACTCATCAGGCGCGTGACGAGAAGCAACTGTCCTACATCGCGCGTGGCGGCTACGTACTGCGTGATTGCGCGGCCGAGCCTGAGCTGATCCTGATCGCGACCGGTTCGGAAGTCGGTCTGGCTGTGCAAGCATACGACAAGCTGACCGAGCAGGGCCGCAACGTGCGCGTGGTGTCCATGCCATGCACCAGCATCTTCGAAGCTCAGGATGCTGCGTACAAGCAGGCGGTGCTGCCGTTGCAAGTCAGTGCGCGTATTGCCATCGAAGCGGCTCACGCCGACTACTGGTACAAATACGTCGGCCTGGAAGGGCGCGTGATCGGCATGACCACCTTCGGCGAGTCGGCCCCTGCGCCGGCGCTGTTCGAAGAGTTCGGGTTCACGCTGGAAAACGTCCTGAGCACTGCTGAAGAGCTGCTGGAAGACTGATCAGCTTAATGGTTGGTAGTTGATTTTGTGGGAGCGACCGGGGCGGCGATCCGCCTTGCTCGCTCCCACAGGTTTTATCGTTTACGCAATCAGATCCATCCCCTGGCGAAAATTTCATGCCCCAGCCCCGCCCTTACAAAGTTGCTCTGAACGGCTACGGCCGTATTGGTCGTTGCGTCGTTCGCGCACTGTGCGAGCGGGGGGCCAAGGCCGGGTTTGAAGTGGTTGCCATCAATGATCTGGCCGACATGGCCAGTCTCGAATACCTCACGCGCTTTGACTCCACACACGGCCGGTTCCCCGGCGAAGTGCGGGTCGAAGGGCAATACCTGCACATCAATGACCACCGGATCAAGGTGCTGCGCAGTGCCACGCCGGAAGGCATCGACTGGGCCGGTCTGGAAGTCGATCTGGTGCTTGAGTGCTCCGGTGTCTACAACACTCGCGAAGACGGCCAGCGCTTTCTGGACGCCGGTGCGCCGCGGGTCCTGTTTTCCCAGCCGATGGCCAGTGAGCGCGATGTCGATGCCACCGTGGTGTTCGGCATCAACCAGCACAAGCTGACCGGCCGCGAATTGCTGGTCTCCGCCGCGTCGTGTACCACCAACTGCAGTGTGCCGCTGCTGCGCTTGCTGGATCAGGCCATCGGCCTGGAATACATGACCATTACCACCATCCACTCGGCGATGAATGATCAACCGGTGATCGACGCTTATCACCACGAGGATCTGCGCCGTACCCGCTCGGCGTTCCAGTCGATCATTCCGGTGTCCACCGGTCTGGCGCGAGGAATCGAACGGCTGCTTCCGGAACTTGCCGGCCGAATTCAGGCCAAAGCTGTTCGCGTGCCGACCGTGAATGTGTCATGTCTGGACATTACGTTGCAGATGTCGCGAGACACGGATGCCGTGGAGATCAACCGTATCCTGCGTGAGGCCGCCACCAGCGGCCCGCTCAAGGGGCTGCTGGCCTACACTGAATTGCCGCACGCCAGTTGCGATTTCAACCATGACCCGCATTCGGCCATTGTCGATGCGAGTCAGACCCGCGTTTCCGGACCCCGGCTGGTCAATCTGCTGGCCTGGTTCGACAACGAGTGGGGCTTTGCCAATCGAATGCTCGACGTCGCCGATCACTTTCTGCGCGTCGCTGACCAATAACAGTAAAAAAACAGGAATGCTCATGACCGTCTTGAAGATGACCGACCTCGATCTGCAAGGTAAACGTGTACTGATCCGCGAAGACCTCAACGTCCCGGTAAAGGACGGCGTGGTCAGCAGTGATGCACGTATCCTTGCCTCGCTGCCGACCATCAGGCTGGCGTTGGAAAAGGGCGCGGCCGTCATGGTCTGCTCGCACCTTGGCCGCCCGACAGAGGGTGAGTTTTCTGCCGAGAACAGCCTCAAGCCGGTTGCCGACTACCTGAGCAAAGCGCTGGGTCGTGACGTTCCGCTGGTTGCCGATTACCTGGAAGGCGTTGACGTGAGGGCGGGTGATGTCGTCCTGTTCGAGAACGTTCGCTTCAACAAGGGCGAGAAAAAGAACGCCGACGAGCTGGCACAGAAATATGCAGCGCTTTGCGACGTGTTCGTGATGGATGCCTTTGGCACCGCTCACCGTGCCGAGGGCTCCACTCACGGCGTAGCCAAATTCGCCAAGGTGGCCGCAGCAGGTCCGTTGCTGGCTGCCGAGCTCGAAGCACTGGGCAAGGCCCTGGGCGCCCCGGCTCAGCCGATGACTGCCATTGTTGCCGGCTCCAAGGTCTCCACCAAGCTGGACGTACTCAACAGCCTGAGCGGCATCTGCAATCAGTTGATCGTCGGCGGCGGCATTGCCAACACCTTCCTGGCCGCAGCCGGTCACAAGGTCGGCAAATCGCTGTACGAACCTGATCTGCTCGACACCGCGCGCGCCATCGCCGCCAAGGTCAGCGTGCCATTGCCGACGGACGTGGTGGTTGCCAAGGAGTTCGCCGAGAGCGCTGTCGCTACCGTCAAGCTGATCGCCGACGTCGCCGATGACGACATGATTCTTGATATTGGCCCGCAAACTGCTGCGCATTTCGCCGAATTATTGAAATCTTCCGGGACTGTCCTGTGGAACGGTCCGGTCGGCGTGTTTGAGTTCGATCAGTTCGGTGAAGGCACCAAAACGCTGGCCAAGGCCATCGCTGAAAGCCAGGCATTCTCCATCGCGGGCGGTGGTGACACGCTGGCGGCCATCGACAAGTATGGTGTTGCGCAACAGATTTCCTACATTTCGACCGGTGGCGGTGCGTTCCTCGAGTTCGTGGAAGGCAAGGTTCTGCCAGCGGTGGAAGTGCTCGAACAACGCGCCAAGGCTTGAGTGAAAGCCTTGGACAAGGAGTGGTCAATGGTCAGGGCGTTACCGTGGTTTCTCATCGCAGGTTTGCTGGCCGGTTGCGCAGGCAAGCCTGCGGCTGAAGAGGTGGAGAGCGACTCCCCGACCCAACCGCTCCAGTTAAGCTGCTATCAGGCGGGCTGGCAGGCAGAGACGGTGCCGGTGATCTACAAGCGCGGCGGTCCGGAGGTGTGGGATCGTTACGAATTCATGCCACGGACAGGCAATGTAGGGTGTCTGTGAGCCAGGTCTGAAACCCGTCGGCAACATTGACGGGCTTCAGCGGTCTTTAAAGGGTGGATATTTTTCCGGGAAAGGAGTTTCGCCATGAAGATCGCTGCCCTGGCTCTGATGAGCTGCATTGTACTGGCTGGTTGTACCGGTTCTGGCTCGCGTGCCAAGACCTGTCAGATATTCAGCCCGGCCGACGTGAATGTGCCGACGACTGAAAACAGTCAACGGGTCGAGGCACATGTCACCGGTGAGCCGGCCGATGACCGAAAACAGGAACAGAACTGCCCCTGACAGTTGAAACGAACGGCACATGCCGCGTTTCGCAGGGCAGCCAGGAGACGTAATGAAAGGCGTGATTGCCCTCGGGGTTTTGGCAGTGCTTGGCGGTTGTTCGAGCATGGGTTCATCGCAGCAGAATGACCCCTGGACTCGCTGGGTATGCGACAGCAAGGCAGAGGTTAACTGGCGCTACATCGACTCGGCCAAAAAGGAAGTCGATGTTCGTCTGAATCAGAGCGATCAGGTGTTCAGGCTCAAGGCTGAACCCGGCGCTGCCAGCGGTACGTTGTACAGCAACAATGTGTTGGCATTCGTCAACAAGGGTAGCGAGGGCCTGATCTACTGGGACGCTACCAACGATCTGATCGGTCGCGGCTGCAAGGCCAGATAAGTCGGATCTCGGGCACACACGCGCAGCCTAGCGGCTGAGCTTATAACTTGAATGGCAGCCGCCACTACGGCAGGCTTGCTCGACTAACGACCCTACCGGGAGAGAAACAGACAATGGCACTTATCAGCATGCGCCAGATGTTGGACCACGCGGCCGAATTCGGCTACGGCGTTCCAGCCTTCAACGTAAATAACCTGGAACAGATGCGCGCCATTATGGAAGCGGCCGACAAGACCGACTCCCCGGTGATCGTCCAGGCTTCTGCCGGTGCCCGCAAATACGCCGGTGCGCCGTTTCTGCGTCACTTGATCCTTGCAGCGATTGAAGAGTTTCCACATATCCCGGTGGTCATGCACCAGGACCACGGCACCAGCCCTGACATCTGCCAGCGCTCGATCCAGCTGGGCTTCAGCTCGGTCATGATGGACGGCTCGCTGCGTGAAGACGGCAAGTCCCCAGCCGATTACGACTACAACGTCGACGTTACCCGTCGTGTTGTGTCCTTCGCTCACGCCTGTGGCGTTTCCGTGGAAGGCGAGCTGGGCGTGTTGGGTTCGCTGGAAACCGGCATGGCCGGTGAAGAAGACGGCGTGGGTGCGGAAGGCGTTCTGGATCACAGCCAGATGCTGACTGACCCTGAAGAAGCCGCTGACTTCGTCAAGCGCACTCAGGTCGATGCCCTGGCCATCGCCATTGGTACCAGCCACGGCGCTTACAAGTTCACCAAGCCGCCTACCGGCGACATCCTGGCGATCGAGCGCATCAAAGAGATCCACAAGCGTATCCCGAACACTCACCTGGTGATGCATGGTTCTTCGTCCGTTCCACAGGAATGGCTGAAGATCATCAACGAGTTCGGCGGCGACATCAAAGAAACCTACGGTGTGCCGGTCGAAGAAATCGTTGAAGGCATCAAGCACGGCGTGCGCAAGGTCAACATCGACACCGACCTGCGCCTGGCATCGACCGGTGCCATCCGCGAATTCATGGCGAAAAACCCGAGCGAGTTCGACCCGCGCAAATACCTGGCCAAGACTGTCGTGGCCATGCGCGACGTATGTATCGCCCGTTATGAAGCGTTCGGCACCGCTGGCAACGCCTCGAAGATCAAACCGATCTCCCTGGACGCCATGTTCGAACGCTACGCGCGTGGCGAACTGGATGCCAAGGTCAACTGAGTTGACTGAGCATTGAAGAAACCCGCAGAAATGCGGGTTTTTTATGTCCGGTCAAAAGCACCTGCCGGGCGAATGAATGCTCCGCGCTCATGGTTAGACACAAGTACTGAAGAGCCTGAACATCTCGCTTCTGCCCGGCGGGCGTAGGAGCGAACTTGTTCGCGAAAGGGCCGGTACATTCTCCGAAAATGCATTTTCTGAACGACCGTCTTCGCGAACAAGTTCGCTCCCACGGCCTTCGGCCAGAATCAAAAGCGGACTTGTGCGTAACGATGGGTACTCCGCATGAGCATGCGGTTCTGGAAGCTCTTGAAGCGTCTAAGCGCTCTTCATCAGCCCCGCACACGCCGCCTTGTATGCTTCGTGCTGGTACTTGTTCAGGGTGTCGGGCAGGGCGAAGGTGTGCTTCTTGTTCTGCGCGTTGATGGTTTGCGGCGAGATCAGTACCACGTTGCAATCGGACATCAGTTGAAAGATGGTTTCGATCTTGAAGGTGGTCGGGCCGCCAGCGAATTCACCTTTCTTGCTGCGTTTCTTGATGGCGATGTGGCTGACGCCGTTTTCGCGCACGAAGCCGGCGAGTTGCGTAGCGAAAGCCTTGACGTTGGCAGGCTCTTCATCGTCCTCCAGCGCAATCTTTTTCGTGGCCAGCGGCAGGTGGGCAAGGCCGCTGCTCTGCCGTGTGGCGAGGGCGAAGATGGCTTCGCTGCCTTTGATTTCTACACCGCAAATAATCATGAGAAAACCTGATGAGCTCGTTCATATAAAGAGGCAGGTTATCTCATCGTAGACGTTATTCCTGAGCTATCGACTCCAGATACTCCGAGCGCTCGTCACTCATGCGCGCAACGCAGTCGTTTTCACTGATGGTGAAGGCCTTGCTGCCTGCTGCAGAAGGGAAGACTTCAACCGCGCAGTCGGCATCACGCAGTTTCTCCCAGGCTTGCTGGGCGGTCTTGAGTTTGCTGGTAAAGTCGTTGAACTGGGTCTTGTTGGCGACGAACTGGGACTGAACGCGCTTGAGCAGGTTGTCGAAGTTCTCCTTGAGCAGCTGTTCGGCAGTGGTGCGGCTGTAGGCCGAGCATTCTAGGGTCTGCTTGTCGTCCTCGACACCGTCGCAGGGTGACGCGTCCGGGTTCTGAGCGGCATGTACCGCTGTCACAGCCGTCGTCATAAGGGCCAGGGTCAGCAAAAACGTTTTCATCGAGTCGCTCCGATCCATTGATAGGCTCGATTCTGTCTCAAGCGCGAGACATTGAACAGGTTTACGACATCGCACGACGACCCGCCGTCCCCCTTTGTCGCATCTTGACGCTTTCGGCAAACCCCCTGTCGTTTTTGCACCCGGTTCCCCTGACCCTCCGGCATATGCTGACCCCATTAGCGCCGACAGCCGATTCGGTGCACCGGAATCAAAAAAGGGGACAGCCTGATGAGCCCAGCCGAATTACACGCCGACAGCATCGTTATTGACGGGCTGATCATCGCCAAGTGGAACCGCGAGCTGTTTGAGGACATGCGCAAGGGCGGCCTGACCATGGCCAACTGCACCGTGTCGGTGTGGGAGGGCTTTCAGGCGACCATCAACAGCATCTGCACCAGCCAGAAACTGATGCGTGAGAACAGCGACCTGGTCATGCCCGTGCATACCACTGCCGACATCCGCAAGGCCAAGGAACTGGGCAAGACCGGCATCCTGTTCGGCTTCCAGAACGCGCACGCCTATGAAGACCAGATCGGTTATGTCGAGATCTTCAAGAAGCTCGGCGTCGGCATCGTGCAGATGTGCTACAACACCCAGAATCTGGTGGGCACCGGCTGCTACGAGCGCGACGGCGGGCTGTCGGGTTTTGGTCGTGAGATCGTCGCTGAAATGAACCGTGTCGGGGTGATGTGCGACCTGTCCCACGTCGGCTCGAAAACCTCGGAAGAAGTCATTCTCGAGTCGAAAAAGCCGGTCTGCTATTCCCACTGCCTGCCGTCCGGCCTCAAGGAGCACCCGCGCAACAAGTCCGACGCCGAGCTGAAGTTCATCGCCGACCATGGCGGGTTTGTCGGTGTAACCATGTTCGCGCCGTTCCTGGCCAAGGGCATCGAGTCGACCATCGACGATTACGCCGAAGCCATCGAGTACGTAATGAACATCGTCGGCGAAGACGCCATCGGCATTGGTACTGACTTCACCCAGGGTCACGGCCAGGAGTTTTTCGAGTACCTGACCCACGACAAGGGTTACGCCCGCCGTCTGACCAACTTCGGCAAGATCATCAACCCGCTGGGCATCCGCACCGTCGGGGAGTTTCCCAATCTGACTGAAACGCTGCTCAAGCGCGGTCACTCCGAACGCGTGGTGCGCAAGATCATGGGCGAGAACTGGGTCAACGTTCTGGCCGACGTCTGGGGCGAGTAAACCGCCCGCCATACCTCATCGAATTGAACCCCACGGCCCTTCAGGCGGTGGGTGCAGCCCGAATCATCTGGAGTTTGACCGCCATGGCTAAAATCGCCCCGCAACTGCCCATCGAAGTCGACAGCGAAACCGGCGTCTGGACCTCCGATGCATTGCCGATGCTCTACGTGCCCCGGCACTTTTTCGTCAATAACCACATGGGCATCGAGGAAGTGCTGGGTGCCGACGCCTACGCCGACATCCTCTACAAGGCGGGTTACAAATCCGCCTGGCACTGGTGCGAGA
This sequence comes from Pseudomonas sp. PvP027, assembly GCF_017833005.1. Taxonomy (NCBI): domain Bacteria; kingdom Pseudomonadati; phylum Pseudomonadota; class Gammaproteobacteria; order Pseudomonadales; family Pseudomonadaceae; genus Pseudomonas; species Pseudomonas sp. PvP027. Next base: position 3,713,250 of record NZ_JAFIBK010000001.1, read on the forward strand.
AGGAAGCCGAATGCCATGGCCTGGAGGGCGTTGCGGTGTTCGAGCACTACATGAAGCGACTGTCGCAGCGTGGCTGGGGCCTGTTCAAGATCCAGGACATCGACATCGAGAAAGGCACTGCCAGCGTGAAACTGGAGCACTCCTGTTTCGTGTACGTCTACGGCAAGGTCGGGCGCAAGGTGGATTACATGTTCACCGGCTGGTTCGCCGGGGCAATGGACCAGATCCTCGCTGCCAGCGGCAGCTCCATGCGCACGGTTGCCGAGCAGGTTTACGGTGGTTCCGAAGAAGGTCATGACGACGGCCTGTTTGTCGTCAAGCCGCTGTAAATCGAGGATCGGGTTATGGCTTTCGAAGCGATGTTCCAGCCGATCCAGATCGGCAAGCTCACCATCCGCAATCGCGTGCTGAGCACTGCGCACGCCGAGGTCTACGCCACCGATGGCGGCATGACCACGGATCGTTACGTGAAGTACTACGAGGAGAAAGCCAAGGGTGGCATCGGTCTGGCCATTTGTGGCGGCTCTTCAAGCGTGGCCATCGACAGTCCGCAAGGCTGGTGGAAATCGGTCAACCTGGCGACCGACAGAATCATCCCGCACTTCCAGAACCTCGCCGACGCCATGCACAAGCATGGCGCCAAGATCATGATCCAGATTACCCACATGGGCCGTCGCTCGCGCTGGGACGGCGATCACTGGCCGACCCTGCTGTCGCCGTCTGGCATTCGCGAGCCGGTACACCGGGCAACCTGCAAAACCATCGAGCCGGAAGAAATCTGGCGGGTGATCGGCAACTACGCCAGCGCTGCGGCGCGTGCCAAGGCCGGTGGCCTGGATGGCGTCGAGTTGTCGGCGGTGCATCAGCACATGATCGACCAGTTCTGGAGCCCGCGCGTCAACAAGCGTACCGATGAATGGGGCGGCAGTTTCGAGAACCGCATGCGCTTCGGTCTGGAAGTGATCAAGGCGGTGCGCAAGGAAGTCGGCCCCGACTTCTGTGTGGGGCTGCGCCTCTGTGGCGACGAGTTTCATCCCGATGGCCTCAGCCACGAAGACATGAAACAGATCGCCAAGTATTACGACGACACCGGCATGATCGATTTCATCGGCGTGGTGGGCTCGGGGTGTGACACCCACAACACCCTGGCCAACGTCATTCCGAACATGAGTTACCCACCGGAGCCGTTCCTGCACCTGGCGGCCGGGATCAAGGAAGTGGTCAAGGCCCCGGTGCTGCACGCGCAGAACATCAAGGACCCGAACCAGGCAACGCGAATTCTGGAAGGCGGCTATGTCGACATGGTCGGCATGACCCGCGCGCACATTGCCGATCCGCACCTGATCGCCAAGATCAAGATGGGCCAGATCGATCAGATCAAGCAGTGCGTCGGTGCCAACTACTGCATCGATCGCCAGTATCAGGGCCTGGATGTGCTGTGCATCCAGAATGCCGCCACGTCCCGCGAATACATGGGCGTGCCGCACATCATCGAGAAGTCGGCCGGGCCAAGGCGCAAGGTCGTGGTGGTCGGTGCCGGTCCTGCCGGGATGGAAGCTGCACGCGTCTCTGCAGAGCGTGGGCATGACGTGACCCTGTTCGAGAAGAAGGACTTCATCGGCGGGCAGATCACCACCGCATCGAAGGCACCGCAGCGCGACCAGATTGCCGGCATTACCCGCTGGTTCCAGCTGGAGCTGGCGCGCCTGAAAGTCGATTTGCGTCTGGGGACCGCGGCGGACGCGGCAACCATCCTCGACCTGCGTCCGGACATCGTGGTGCTGGCGGTCGGCGGTCATCCGTTTCTGGAGCAGAACGAACACTGGGGCGCTGCGGAAGGCCTGGTGGTCAGCAGTTGGGATGTGCTGGACGGCAAGGTTGCGCCGGGCAAGAACGTGCTGGTCTACGACACCATCTGCGAGTTCACCGGCATGTCGGTGGCCGACTTCCTGGCCGACAAGGGCAGCCAGGTCGAAATCGTCACCGATGACATCAAGCCGGGCGTGGCGATTGGCGGAACCTCGTTCCCGACCTACTACCGCAGCATGTACCCCAAGGAAGTGATCATGACCGGCGACATGATGCTGGAAAAGGTCTATCGCGAGGGCGACAAGCTGGTGGCGGTGCTGGAGAACGAATACACCGGCGCCAAGGAAGAGCGGGTCGTCGATCAGGTGGTGGTGGAAAACGGCGTGCGTCCTGACGAAGCGATCTACTACGCGCTCAAGGAAGGCTCGCGCAACAAGGGCCAGATCGACATCGACGCGCTGTTCGCCATTCAGCCACAGCCTTCATTGAGCCAGCCGGGTGACGGTTACCTGCTGTTTCGTATCGGCGATTGCGTGGCGCAGCGTAATACCCACGCGGCGATCTATGACGGCTTGCGGCTCTGCAAGGACTTTTAAGGCTCGCCTGTCTTTGATTCTGGCCGCAGGCCGTGGGAGCGAACTCGTTCGCGAATGCGATAGATCAGTCGGCATACAGGTTGTCTGATCCACAGTTTTTGCGAACCAGCGAAGCGTCACCCTGACTGCAAGACCGCTTGGTACCTGGAGCTTCAGATGCTAGACACCCTTCTTCCGATCCTGCTGTTCAGCGCCCTGGCCCTTGCGGCGCTGGGCGCCTGGCGGCGGGTGACCCTGTGGCGCAACGGTCGGTCCTCGAAAGTCGATTTGCTGGGTGGGCTGCTGGCCATGCCCAAGCGTTACATGGTCGATCTGCATCATGTGGTCGCGCGTGACAAATACATCGCCAACACCCATGTGGCCACAGCGGGCGGCGCGGTGGCCTCGATTGTGCTGGCGATTCTGGTGCACGGTTTCGGCCTGCACAATCGCCTGCTTGGCTATGCGCTGTTGTTGATGACGGCGGTGATGTTTGTCGGCGCAGTGTTTGTCTATCGTCGTCGGCTCAATCCGCCTGCGCGTCTGTCGAAAGGGCCGTGGATGCGTCTGCCGAAAAGCCTCATGGCGTTTTCCGCGAGCTTTTTTCTGGTCACGTTGCCGGTTGCCGGCATTCTTCCCGAGCATTTCGGCGGCTGGGTGCTGGTGTTCGTTCTTGGGTTGGGCGTGCTGTGGGGCGTGAGCGAGCTGTTTTTCGGCATGACCTGGGGCGGGCCGATGAAGCATGCCTTCGCCGGGGCGCTGCACCTGGCCTGGCATCGCCGGGCCGAGCGTTTTGGTGGCGGGCGCTCCACGGGGCTGAAACCGTTGGACCTGAACGATCGAACCGCGCCGCTGGGTGTGGAGAAACCCCAGGACTTCACCTGGAATCAACTGCTGGGCTTCGACGCCTGCGTGCAGTGCGGCAAGTGCGAGGCTGCCTGCCCGGCGTTTGCGGCAGGCCAGCCACTCAACCCCAAAAAGCTGATTCAGGACATGGTGGTCGGCCTTGCCGGTGGCACCGATGCAAAATTTGCGGGCAGTCCGTATCCATCGCTGGACGGTAAAGGCAAGCCGCTGGGCGAGCATGGCGGTAATCCGCATCAGCCCATCGTCAACGGGCTGGTGGACGCCGAGACGCTTTGGTCCTGCACCACCTGCCGGGCCTGCGTCGAAGAGTGCCCGATGATGATCGAACACGTCGATGCCATTGTCGACATGCGCCGTCACCTGACTCTCGAAAAGGGCGCTACCCCGAACAAGGGCGCCGAAGTGCTGGACAACCTGATCGCCACCGATAACCCCGGCGGGTTTGCGCCGGGCGGGCGAATGAACTGGGCGGCCGATCTGAACCTGGCGCTGCTCAGCGAGAAAAAAACGGTGGATGTGCTGTTCTGGGTCGGAGACGGCGCGTTCGATATGCGTAATCAACGTACCCTGCGCGCGTTCGTCAAAGTCCTCAAGGCGGCCGGGGTGGATTTCGCCGTTCTGGGCCTCGAAGAGCGCGACAGCGGTGATGTTGCCCGGCGGCTGGGTGATGAAGCGACCTTCCAGGCGCTCGCCCGCCGCAACATTCAGACCCTGTCCCAGTACAGTTTCCAACGCATCGTGACCTGCGACCCGCACAGCTTTCATGTGCTGAAAAACGAATATGGCGCATTTGGCGGCGACTATCAGGTGCAGCACCACAGCACCTTCATGGCCGAGCTGGTACGTAACGGTGCCCTGAATCTGGGCCAGCACAAAGGCGCCAGCGTGACCTATCACGACCCTTGTTACCTGGGCCGTTACAACGGCGAATACGAGGCTCCGCGTGAAGTGTTGCGTGCGCTGGGGATCGAGATCAGAGAAATGCAGCGCTCGGGCTTCCGTTCCCGCTGCTGCGGTGGCGGCGGTGGCGCGCCGATCACTGACATTCCCGGCAGACAGCGGATTCCCGACATGCGCATGGACGACATCCGTGAAACGGCTGCCGAGCTGGTCGCGGTAGGTTGTCCACAGTGCACAGCCATGCTCGAAGGCGTTGTCGAACCGCGGCCGCTGATCAAGGACATTGCCGAACTGGTGGCCGATGCACTGATTGAGGAAGTTATCCCCAGCACGCCAGCGCCTGCCAAACGTGAACCCGCCGAGGTGCTCTGATGAGTGACATTATCCGTCGTGATCCACGCGCCGAGTGGATCGCCCGCAATCGACTGCACCCACTGCATGCGGCCATGCAGCCTGCGCAGATCAGCTGGATGGGGCCGAATGGCCTGATGCGCAAGAATGTGCACGGTGTAGGCTTCATGGGTCCCAACGGTATCAAGCGTATCGACCGTAGCGGCGCGCAGCAGGGCGGCGCGGTCAAGCGTTCGGCCGCTGCCGACGTGCAACTGCCGCTGCATACCGTGGCCGAGCCAGCGTTCTATATCACCGTGGTGCCCGATATGGTCGGCGGCCGCCTGAGCAGCCATGACCGTGACTTGCTGGGCCTGGCGCGTCAGTTGGCCGGGGCCGAAGGTGCTGTGCTGGCGGTGGTGTTCGGCGAACACAAGGAAGCTGCATTCGACACCGCTGGCGTTGATCGGCTGTTGCTTATCGACGGTGTCGGGTTCGATGGTTATTCACCGGAACAACGCGTGCAGGGTTTGCGAGCTGTGGATAACCAGTTCAACCCGCGCCATTGGCTGTTGCCGGACAGCCGCAGCGGCGGTGGCGAACTGGGAAGACGTTTTGCCGCCAGCATCGGCGAGCGACCCGCAACGCGGGTCTGGCAGGTCAAGGACCAATTGTGCATAAGTCGGGCTGGAGCCGGCCGCGAAGACCTGGTTCGACCTCTGGCGCGCTTGATTCTGGCCGCTGCGGAGTGCGCCGAACCGGTTAGCGAAACCCGTCACGAGGTATTGCCGGTCGAGTTGTCCACAGGCGTGGCGCGCAGCCTGCCGCGTATCGAGGATCTGGGGGCGGTAGCCGTCGATCCCGCAGTTATCCCCATGGCTGAAGCCGAATTCATTCTATCTGGCGGCAATGGTGTCAAAGACTGGGACCTGTTTCATCAGGCCGCTTCGGCACTCGGGGCCACCGAGGGGGCGTCGCGGGTCGCAGTGGACGACGGTTTCATGGGCCGCGAGCGGCAGGTAGGCGCGAGTGGCACCTGGGTTACCGCAAGGGTGTATGTTGCCGTCGGTATTTCCGGGGCCATCCAGCATCTGCAGGGCATCGGTGCCTGCGACAAGGTCATTGCGATCAATCAGGACGCGGGCTGCGACATGGTCAAGCGCGCTGATCTATCGGTCATCGGCGAGAGCGCCGAAGTGCTCACGGCGCTGATCGCCGCAGTGCAAGCCTGGCGTAGCGGAGGTAAACGCGATGCAGCCTGACGTGTCTGTGGATAAGCATGCGGTACACATCATCAGTCTGGTGTCCATCGGGGCGCACCCGACATCAGGTCGTGCGCGCCGCGCCGAACAGGATGCCCGAGCCGTCGAGCTTGGCTTGCAGCTGGCTGGGGATAACTTGCAGGTACTGCACGCCGGCAATGCCGAAGAGCCCGCGCTGCGCGCTTACCTTGGCATGGGGCTCAACGAGCTGCATGTGCTGGAGCAGCCCGAGGGCGCCGATGCGCTGGTCGCTCTGACGGACTACCTCCAGGATTCTGCCGCACAGGTGGTGTTGGCCGGCAGCCAGGCTGAAACCGGTGAAGGGTCGGGCATGCTGCCCTTTCTGCTGGCTGAACGGCTGGGCTGGCCACTGGTGACCGGTCTGGCTGAAGTCGAGTCGCTGAACAACGGTACCGCACTGGTCCTGCAGGCTTTGCCTCGCGGCCAGCGTCGTCGTCTGAAGGTTCGTCTGCCGTTTCTCGCCACGGTGGATAACGCGGCCCCCAAACCCCGGCAGAGCGCGTTCGGGCCCGCACAGCGTGGCACGCTAAGCATTGACGATGTTGAGATGCAAGTGGATGAGGTGCTTGCCGAGGGGGCGCTGCAATCGGCCAGGGTCCGCCCGAAACGTCTGAAAGTCATCAAGGCCAAAAGTGGCGCAGACCGCATGAAGGCTGCGACCGCCAAGGCGAGCGGCGGTGGCGGAAAAATCCTCAAAGGCTTGAGCCCGGAAGAGGGGGCTGAGGCAATCCTCAAGTTGCTCATTGAGGAAGGGGTGGTCAGATGATTCGAATCGTCCAGGCCTGAGGCAACTTACGCACAAAGTCTGTGTGCCCGTCTGTGGATAACATGTTCGCTGCTGGCTGAAGCCCTTGTAGTGCGGTGCCTGTAGAGTTGTGTTTAAAAAATGATCAGGTAACCGACGGTTTTTACAGGACTTTTGCTGTGGACAAACAGTTCACAGGCGTCCGTGTGTTTTCGGGTTTGCCCACATTCTCTGTTGGTTGCTCTGTGGACAAGTTGTTCGTGATCGTCTGTAAGCCTTACATGTAGAGGTCTGTAGGGTTTTGTACGAAAAACAACCAATCGTTGGTCGCACACACTGGTTATCCTTTCGATAACGTTGCGAGACGCACGTTCTTACGGTTTTCCACAGCAAACAAGGGCCGTACGCAGAGTTGTACCCAAAGTCTGTTGGCGCTTCTGTGGATAAGGTGTTCGTGCTCGTCTGCAGCCCAGGTAAATCAAGCTCTATAGACAGCTGGTTAAAAAACATACAGGCTTTGTGGTTGGGCTTTTCCAGGTAAGCCATTGTTGTCCCGGATATTTCCGGCCCCATGAAAAAACGACTTATCCATAAACCCCCTTCGTGGCTCTGTGGATAAGTCGTTCAGTTATTACGGCCATCATCTTTTTATGAGCTGGAGCAGGCGGGCCGAGTCGGACTCACTTTGTGAACGAGGTGAGTTCGCACGGGAGCATCACGTCGGCGGCGATCTTTACTCGTGATTGACCGCCACGCCCTTCAAGTACGGCGCAGGTTCTGCACCGAGGTTTTCCAGCATGCGCGAGCTGTACCAGTCGACGAAGTTGACCACGCCGAACTCATAGGTTTTCGAGTAAGGGCCGGGTTGATAGGCGCTGGAGTTGATACCGCGCTGGTTTTCTTCGGCAAGACGACGGTCCTGATCGTTGGTGGCGTCCCAGACCTGGCGCATGCGCTCGACGTCGTAATCCACGCCTTCGACCGCATCCTTGTGCACAATCCATTTGGTGGAAACCATGGTTTCCTGTGCACTGATCGGCCACACCGTGAAGACGATGATGTGATCGCCCATGCAGTGGTTCCACGAGTGCGGCAAATGCAGAATGCGCATCGAACCCAGGTCGGGGTTCTGGATGCGGCCCATCAGTTTCTTGCAGCCGACCTTGCCGTCCATGGTCATCGACACTGTGCCTTTGAGCAGCGGCATGCGCACGATACGGTTACGCAGGCCGAAACTGGCGTGGGCGTACGGAATTTTCTCTGCGTCCCAGGCGGCTGCAGACGCGGCCACATGGTCCTTGAAGGTCTGATCGGCACGGGGATCGGTGACGTCGTCCCATTCCAGCAGGGTCTTGAGCAATTCCGGGTGCGAGCCACTGCAGTGGTAACACTCGCGGTTGTTTTCCAGCACCAGCTTCCAGTTGGCCTTTTCCATCAAGGTGGTTTGCACCGCCACCTTGGTGTTCTCCATGTCATAGGGCTCCATGTAGTGCCGCAGCGTCGACAGGAACTCGTCGATGGCAGGCGGGTTCTCTGCAAGGCTGATGAAAATGTAGCCGCCTGCGGTCTTGACGTGGACCGGCTTGAGGCCGAACTGCTTCATGTCGAAGTCGTCGCCCATCTCGGTACCGGCATACAGCAGGCGACCGTCCAGTTCATACGTCCACTGGTGGTAGTGGCAAACCAGTTTGGCGACTTTGCCTTTTTCGGCAGTGCACAGGCGCGAGCCTCGATGGCGGCAAACGTTGTGGAACGCGTTGACGACACCGTCCGGGCCGCGCACGACCAGGATCGGGTTCTTGCCGATCTGCAGCGTCAGGTAGTTGCCCTTGGTCGGGATTTCGCACGTCATCCCGGCAATCAGCCACTCCTTGTGAAAGATTTCCTGCATGTCGATTTCAAACAGTCGCTCATCACTGTAGAAAGGCTGCGGCAGCGAGTACGTGCGCTCGCGATTCTGCAGCATCTCGGCAGTGGCCTTGCGTGCAGGTTCCAGCGGATCGCCCAGGCTCAAGGTTGCGGTGACGTCCATCGATTAAATCCCTCATGACCGCGGCATGGGCGGCCTGCGAATGTGGCTGATACGGGTGTGATCGCGTTTCAAGCATGACGATAGATCAGTCGCTCATGCTTATGACCCTTGGTGGCGAGTGTGGAGCCGGGCGCGCCGAGAACCTTATCCATGGGCGACATGGCCGCATCCGTTCCCGACGCGACAGGCCTTGTTGGACGGGGCTGGTCGCGGTAAGTACGTGAATGTCGTTGATAGATAAATGGCCGCCTCGGACGTTACGCAGAATCCGCAACATGAGAGGCCGACAGTCGGCCGTGGAGATCGAGTATGTCCCAAAGTTTCCTGAGCCCGGTCACGACCCAGACATGGGCCAACGGGCGTCACCTGGTACGTGTCGTCAAAGTCATCCAGGAAACCTGGGACGTGCGCACGTTCTGCTTCATGGCCGACCAGCCGATCATGTTCTTCTTCAAGCCCGGCCAGTTCGTGACCCTGGAGCTGGAGATCGACGGCCTGCCGGTCATGCGCTCCTACACCATCTCCAGTTCGCCATCGGTGCCGTACAGTTTCTCGATCACCGTCAAGCGTGTGCCGGGCGGCAAGGTTTCCAATTACCTGCATGACACGCTGATTGAAGGTCAGGAGCTGGCGGTACACGGGCCGGTCGGGCTGTTCAACGCCATCGACTTCCCGAACCCGAAGATTCTCTACCTCAGCGGCGGTGTCGGTATCACGCCGGTGATGTCCATGGCGCGCTGGTTCTACGACACCAACGCCAACGTCGACATGGTTTTCGTACACAGCGCGCGTTCACCGAAAGACATCATCTATCACCGCGAGCTGGAGCACATGGCCTCGCGGATCGAAAACTTCAGCCTGCATCTGGTCTGTGAAAAACACGGACTGGGCGAGCCGTGGGCCGGTTATCGCGGCTACCTGAACCAGAAAATGCTCGAGCTGATGGCGCCGGACTTCATGGACCGCGAGGTGTTCTGCTGCGGGCCGACGCCGTACATGACAGCGGTCAAGCGTCTGTTGCAGGAAAACGGCTTCAACATGGCGCAATACCATGAAGAGTCGTTCGGCGCGACACCGCCCGAGGCCAGGGCCGATGCCGTCGAGCAGGCCGAAATCGCTGCCGACGCGCCCGACGTCGATATCGCCGACCTGCATCAGGTGGAGTTCACCGATACCGGCAAGAGCATCCGCGTGGGACCGGGCGAAACCGTGCATGCCGCTGCCGCCAAACTCGGTCTGATGATCCCCAAAGCCTGCGGCATGGGCATCTGCGGGACCTGCAAGGTCATGAAACTGAGCGGCGAAGTCGAGATGGAGCACAACGGTGGCATTACCGACGAGGATGTTGCAGAGGGGTACATTCTGTCCTGCTGCAGCGTGCCGAAGGGGGATGTGCGGATTGAGTATTGAGCACGCTTGAAACCATATGACGCACGGCGTCCGGAAAGGCGTCTCCACGCGGAGCATGGGTACGATAGTTAGAGCCTTATCGTTCCTCACGCTCCAGCGTGGGAATGCATTGCGTGACGCTCTGCGTCACAGATCTGCGCCGCGCCGCAGGTTCAAGGCAGGACGCGGAGCGTCCGGAACGGCATACCCACGCGGAGCATGGGCACGATAGTGATCTACCTGACGACTATCGTTCCTCACGCTTCAGCGTGGGAATGCATTGCGTGACGCTCCGCGTCACAGATCTGCGCCACGCCGCAGGTTCAAGGCAGGACGCAAAGCGTCCGGAACGGCATCCCCACGCAGAGCATGGGCACGATAGTGATCTACCTGACGACTATCGTTCCTCACGCTCCAGCGTGGGAATGCCTTGCGTGACGCTCCGCGTCACAGATCTGCGCCACGCCGCAGGCTCAAGGCAGGACGCAGAGCACCCGGAACGGCATGCTCACGCAGAGAATGGGCATGATAGGCGTTCTTTTGGGCACCTATCGGTCATGATCCGCTATGACTCTGCTTATAAGCCGCCAATGCGGGCAGCAGTTGCTGGTCGATGGCCTGGCGTACGGCGGGGAGGAGGGTGGCGCTGCCGGTCAGGAGTTGTTCTACCAGACGTCGCAAGGCGGTCGCGCGTTCGGTGTTGAGGCCGCAGACAGCATTTGCGCAGGCTTGTTCAGCGGTTGCGCCGCCGGGTGCTTCGAAGCCCAGGGCTCTGAGCTGGCCGAGCAGGTCTTCCTGGTCAATCAAATCCGCGTGCATCATGACGTCTGTTCCTTTGATCGGGCTTTTTCCGATTCTGGAAGGACAACCGCCTGCGGGCAACCCCTGCACGCCGTGAGTGGCAGGATTGGCTACAAGTGCGTCGTTTTCAGTTCATGCGGTCATTCGGTTTGCAGGTTGTCTATGGTTCTGTCGACCATGACCTTGGCCATTTCCACCAGATGCATGATCGACAGCGTCATGTCGCGCTGGGTGCCGGTCATGCTGTCGCTGAATTCAGAGGCGCTGGTGGCGGCGCAGCGTAGCAGGTCGCTGGCATGCATCAGGGCGTCTTCATGACTGACATTGGGGTTGGCGGTGAAGAGGGGCGGATCGGGGACGATTTTTAGCATGTGATGTATCTCCTGGAGTTTTAGAAGACCATCACCGTCGGCTACTAATCGAGGGTGGTGATCATGCGCAGGTAGTAGCCCGGTCCAGGAACCCCGGTGCATCCAAAGATGCCCCACGCACGACCACCATAAAAGCGCAGGCCGTGAAAGGGCACCTGCACAAGGTGGCGCAATGCGCCTGGATAACGAGGGCTACTAATCCTCACCGCTGAATATGCAGCGACGGGCGCAGAGTAGAGATCGAAACAGGCAGGCACAAGGGGCGGGGAGTTTCTCGGAAATTTCCTTCAAGCGAAAGGGACGAGTCCCGCAAATTCGTTACAAATTCTTGTTCATTGCTCAGGTTTGCTAAACTGCGCAGCTTGCCAGGAGCTGCCATGAATTACCGTCACGCCTACCATGCCGGCAACCACGCCGACGTGTTCAAACACCTCACCCTGACTCGCCTGATCGCCCTCATGGCGCGCAAGGAGCAGCCGTTCGCCTATCTCGACACCCACGCCGGGCTCGGCCTCTACGACCTGAAAGGTGATCAGGCCACACGCACCGGAGAATGGCTGGAAGGTATCGGCCGTCTGTGGAACGCCACCGACCTGCCTGCGCTGGCGTCCGACTATCTGCAAGTGCTGCACGACATGAACCCGGATGGCGAGCTGCGCTATTACCCTGGCTCGCCGGAACTGGCTCGCCGCCTGACCCGCGAGCGCGAGCGTGTGCTGCTCAACGAGAAGCACCCCGAAGACGGGCGTCTGCTCAAGGAAAACATGAAGGGCGACCGCCGCGTGGCGGTGCATCTGGGGGAGGGCTGGCATGTCCCGCGTGCCTTGCTGCCCGTGGCTGAAAAGCGTGCTGTGATGCTCATCGACCCGCCATTCGAGCAACTCGATGAAATGAAGCGTTGCGCGGTTGCGCTCAAGGAAGCCATCGGGCGCATGCGTCAGACAGTGGCGGCGATCTGGTACCCGATCAAGGATACCCGCCTGCTGCGCCGCTTCTATCAGGACCTGGCGGAAACCGGTGCGCCCAAGCTGCTGCGCGTCGAGCTGTTCGTCCACCCGCTGGACACCCCGGCCAGCCTCAACGGTTCAGGCCTGGCGATCGCCAACCCGCCATGGGGTCTGGAAGAAGAACTGCGTGAGCTGATGCCGTACCTCGCCCAGAAACTGGGCCAGACCCAGGGCGGCTGGAAGATGGACTGGTTGATTGCCGAGTAAGCTTGCAGGCCTCCGGGCCGTGTTGCGCGGTCAGGGGCGGACGCAGAGCGTCCAGAACTGCATTCCCACGCGGAGCGTGGGAACGAGCATTATCGGGCCGCCAGGCGCGAATCAAGCCGGCATGCACACACCCGTGCCGCCCAGCCCGCAGTAGCCCTGTGGGTTCTTGGCCAGGTATTGCTGGTGGTAGGCTTCGGCAAAGTAAACCGTCGGTGCCTCCTCGATTTCAGTAGTGATGCTGCCCTTACCGGCTTTGTTCAGTTCCGCCTGGAACGTTTCGGCACTGGCTTTGGCGGCGTCGAGCTGTTCGGGAGTGGTGCAGTAGATCACCGAGCGATACTGAGTGCCGATGTCGTTGCCCTGACGCATGCCTTGAGTCGGGTTGTGCACTTCCCAGAACACCTTGAGCAGCGCTTCATAACTGATTTTTGCCGGCTCGTAGACCACCAGCACCACTTCGGTGTGGCCGGTCAGCCCGGAGCAGACCTCTTCGTAGGTCGGGTTCGGGGTAAATCCGCCTGCGTAGCCGGCGACAGTGCTCACCACACCGTCCTGTTGCCACAGACGGCGTTCTGCGCCCCAGAAGCAACCCATGCCGAAGATGGCGAATTCGACGTTGCTCGAAAACGGCCCCAATAGCGGATTGCCGTTGACGAAGTGGGTTTCCGGAAGCGCCATAGGTGTTTCACGACCCGGCAGTGCTTGTTCGGCGGTAGGCAGTACGTTTTTATTCACTAGAATTTCCGAGCGCAAAGTCATGAACCATATCCTCTCGTGTGGAGACGGCAGCGGGGGCCAGGACGGATGATCAATACGAATACATGGGTCCCGTTACACGCCTAAACAAGAGCTGCCGTGTAATAACAGGCTTACAGTGTGCCCGAGAGAGCGGGGTGCAGGGAAGGTTGTCAGGCGGATGGGCGACGAGGGTAGCGCTTCAGTTTCTCGATCAGTTCTTCGCCGGGGATAGGCCTGTCGAACAGATAGCCCTGGCCGACATCGCAGCGATGGCGCCGCAGGAAGGTCAGCTGAGCTGCGGTTTCAATGCCTTCGGCCACTACTTTGAGCTTGAGGTTGTGAGCCATCGCGATAACCGCAGAAGTGATTTCCATGTCGTCTTCGTCATCCGGAATATCGCGGATGAAGCTGCGATCGATCTTGATTACATCGATGGGGAATTTCTTCAGGTAACTGAACGACGAGTAACCGGTACCGAAGTCATCCATGGCCAGCGACAGACCGAGTTTCTTCAACGAGTCGAGTTGCTGGCGGGTGTCTTCTGTAGCTTCCAGCAGCAGGCCTTCGGTCAGCTCCAGTTCCAGCAGCGAGGGGTCAAGCTCTTCCTCTTTGAGGATAGCGGCAATCGACGACACCAGTTCCGGGTCGGAGAACTGCTTGGGCGAGACGTTGATGGCCACCTGCAAGTTGCCGAACCCGGCGGCGGTCAGGTCCTTGCTCATGCGGCAGGACTGACGTGCGACCCATTTACCGATGGGGATGATCAGGCCGGTCTCTTCGGCCACGCTGATGAACTGGTCCGGTCGGATCATGCCTTTTTCAGGATGGTTCCAGCGCAGCAGCGCCTCCATGCCCAGCAGGCGGCCGGTCAGCAGGCACAGCTTGGGCTGATAGAACACCTCCAGCTCGTTCTGGGTCAGCGCGCGGCGCAAGTTGTTTTCCACGAACAGCTTGTAACTGGCCTCGGCATTCAATGCTTCGGTGAACACCTGAACCTGATGTTTGCCATTGGCTTTGGCCTTGTGCAGGGCCAGACCGGCGTTTTTCATCAGGGTCTGCGGGTCACGACCGTGCAGCGGCGCGCAGGCGAGACCGACCGAGCCGGTGACGCTGATCAGCTGATTGTCGACGAACATCGGCTTGTCCAGCGTGGCCAGCACCTGGGTGGCGGTGGCCTGTCCGGCTTCCTGGTCGGTGTTGTCGATCAGCACGGCAAATTCGTTACTGGCAAAGCGCGCCAGTACGTCGGACGGGCTCAGCGTGTTGCGCAGACGGCGCGCCAGACTGATCAGCAGCTTGTCACCGGTCTGGTGGCCGAGGCTGTCGTTGATGCGCTTGAAATTATCGATGTCGACCAGCAACAGGCTCATCGGCGTATCGGTGTCGCGGGCAAAGCGTTCGTCCAGATTGCGGATAAAGGCCGGACGGTTGCCCAGGTTGGTCAGGTTGTCGGTGTACGCCAGGCGCTCGATGCGCTGCTGGGCCAGCTTGCTCTGAGTGATGTCTTCGTAGATGCCGATATAGTGCGTGAGCTCACGATTATCGCCATACACCTTGGAAATCGACAGCTGGCCCCAGTAGGGTTCGAGGTTCTTGCGGCGGCTTTTGAACTCGCCCTGCCAACTGTTGCTGTTGGTCAGGCTGGAGTTGGCTTCCAGCAGCAACTGGTTGAGGTTTTCCAGCGCGGGCAATTCCGACAGTTTGTGCCCGGAGACTTCCTCCGAGCTGTACTGGGTGATTGCCGTGAAACTCGGGTTAACGTACTCGACCACGCCGTTGCAGTTGACCAGCAGAAACGCGTTGGCGCTCTGTTCGACCGCGCGCTGGAACAGGTGCAGCGCGTTGGTCGCAGCCCGCCGATTATGGTTGTTGATGACCTGGGCAAACTGATCGGCCAGCTCGCCAGCGAAGGCGATCTCGTCGGACTGCCATTCGCGCGTCGAGCCCGACTCTTCCAGACACAACACACCGATTACCTGCCCATCGATACGGATACTGGCATCGAGAACCGCCTTGGTTTCTCCAGGGTTCAGGCTTTTGGCCATTTCGCAGGTGCGCGGGTCGGTCTGGATATTGCTGGCGTCAATCGCCCTGCTGGTATTCAGCGCTTGCAGGTAGGTGGGGTAGGGGCTGATA
Organism: Pseudomonas sp. PvP027; assembly: GCF_017833005.1. Classification (NCBI taxonomy): domain Bacteria; kingdom Pseudomonadati; phylum Pseudomonadota; class Gammaproteobacteria; order Pseudomonadales; family Pseudomonadaceae; genus Pseudomonas; species Pseudomonas sp. PvP027. The sequence goes on from NZ_JAFIBK010000001.1 coordinate 3,728,440, forward strand.
TCCACCGGCGTGCGTGACTGATAATCGCCGGTTTCACGGCTGTAGTCGGTGATTGGCTCCAGGCGCTTGTCGTTGAGGTTCCAGATACTGACATGATCGACATCGTAGATATCACAGGCGCTTTTGGTGATCAGCTCTGCCGCTTCAAGCAGGGTATTGGCCGTGGTGTAGCGATGTCGGGTCAGGCGCAGGATCAGATCCTGCTGGGCGCGCACGCGCTCCAGGTGGGCAAACTGGTCGCGCTGGGCGCGCTGGTTGAGTTCCAGGGCGATCTGCAGTCGCAGGTTGCGGGTTTCCAGATCGGAGTCCGTGACCGGTTCGCCGCTCGTGACAAGGCCTTCGACGATCAGAAAATAACCACGTAACAGATGGCGGTTGTGCTGTTTGTAGGCTTCGCCGATTTCCAGCAGGCCAAGGGGGCCTTTGGGGCTGTGAAGGGTGTAGCGGATCAGGTAATTCGGGGAAGAGGCCAGTTGCTGCTGGATGTCATCATGCAGTTGATAACGTGCTTCCGGCTCCATGAGGCTGGCATAAGGGGATCCAATCAAGGCGCAAAGGTCAACGGCGGGCAGACCGAGCTGTTTTTCGCAGTTCGGATCGAGAAACAATAGCGCCCAATTGGCTTCATTCAGCCGCTCGAAACGCAGCATCCCCAAGCGCGAAGGCACTGGCAATTGCGTCACTACCTCGGCTGCGGATCTACCGGCAGCATCGGTTTGGCTTTTCATGAACAAACTCGCTTCCGGAATACTAGTCGCGACAGGGATAAAACCCACTTTCGCGTATGGCAAGGTTGCATCATGCGGCCCGTGCTTACAAGAGCACCACAGTGGCTTAGTGCTATAAAAGTGTCGGCCGATTGTCCAGGTTCTTCAATGTATCTGGTCGGATACTCAAATTCGTTGATTTTTCGGGCAAAACCCCCGTTTTCCAGGGGAATTCGCTTTGCAGATTTGCTCCAGTCACGGTCCGTTGTCAATCAGGCTTTGGCCATCCGGGGCTCCTTTGCTGGCAATTGCAGGAAAATACCTGCTGCAAACATGGCAAGCACCCCGACACTCAGGAACGTCAGCTGGAATGCCCCCAGCATACTGCTGACCTCGCCGGTGGCCACTTCTTCGCTGAAACCACCCAGCAAGGCTGCTGCGCTTGCCACGCCCAGACTCAGCGACAGTTGCGCCACCACCGAGAGCAGGCTGTTGCCACTCGCTGCGCTGGCGTCGTCCAGATCGATCAGTGTGACCGTATTCATGGCCGTGAACTGCAAGGAATTGACGGCACCGAGCAGTCCCAGATGCACCAGCAACACCCAGTATGGGGTTTGCACATCCACCAGCGCCAGGCTGGCCAGCAGGATGCCCAACAGCAGCGTGTTGCCGGTCAGGATCATGCGATAGCCCAGCCGCTCGATCAGCCAGCGGGCGACAGTCTTGGCGAACATGCCAGCGGCTGCCAGCGGCAGCATGCTCATGCCTGCCTGAGACGGCGAATACCCCAGCGCCACTTGCAGCAGCAACGGCACCAGGAACGGCAGGGCACCACTGCCCAGGCGCGCGAACAGGTTGCCCATAATGCCGACGGCAAACGTCCGGGTACGGAACAGTGAAGGCGCAAACAACGGCGATTCGATATGCCCGGCACGCAGCCAGTACGCCGCCAGGCAGCCCATGCCGGCAAACAGCAGCAGCACCACGCGCATGTGCGGCAAGTGCAGTTCGCCCAGACCCTCCAGGGCAATGGTGATCAGCACCATCGCCGCGCCGAACAGGATGAAGCCGACGCCGTCAAACCGCGTTCGGCCGCCTCCCGGAAGATCAGGGATGAAGTGTTTGACGGCGTAGCAACCGAGGATGCCGACCGGAATGTTGATCAGGAAAATCCAGTGCCAGCTCAGGTACTCGACCATCCAGCCGCCAAGCGTTGGGCCCAGCAACGGACCCAAAAGGCCCGGCACGGTGATAAAACCCATGATTCGCACCAGCTCCGATCGCGGATAGGCGCGCAATACGATCAGGCGCCCGATGGGCAGCATCAGCGCGCCTCCCAGCCCTTGAATCACCCGCGCGGCCACCAGCACGTTCAGTGACCACGACAGCGCGCACAGCAATGACCCGAAGCTGAACAGCAGGATGGCGCTGAAGAAGATGCGCTTGATTCCGAACCGGTCGGCAATCCAGCCCGAAGCCGGGATCAGCAGCGCAATGGTCAGCATGTAGGCGATGACCACCGACTGCATCCGCAGAGGGTCTTCTGCCAGTGAGCGGGCCATGGACGGCAGGGCGGTATTGAGAATCGTACCGTCCAGGCTTTGCATGAAGAATGCGATGGCGATGACCCAGGGCATCCAGCGCAGGGTCTTTTCGTCCATGATCGGCGCTGCTGAGTTCTGCATAGGCTCCTGCTATAGCGTGAGGGTGAGTCGGCTGATCAATGCGCCAGGCAACTGGATTGAACCGGTCTGGCGCTGACTGTAGGTGCTCGATTGGAGAATCAGTTCCCTCTCTTTGGTCAGGTCCTCCAGTGCGCTGCCCAGCAGGCTGTAGGCGCTGTCATCGAAGCGCATGGTGCTCACCGGCGCGACGATCTTGCCCTCTTCGACCCAGAACGTTGCGAAACGTGTCATTCCGGTAAGGCGCGCAGCGGCGCGGTCGGAGAAGTTCAGGTACCACAGGTTGCTGATGTAAAGACCGGTGCCGAGCCTGGCGAGGATCTGATCCAGCTCCAGCGAGCCGCCGGCAATGCTCAACGCGCTCGGGCCTTCGCCATCATCCGCGCCGTTGGCAGGCAGGTCGTATTCGGCTGCGCTGCTCGAATCCACCAGTCGATCGCGGGCTTGCCCGTTGACGATCAGTTTCAGGTCCTTGCGGGGATAGCCTTCGCGTGAAAACGCCGGCGAGAGTGAACCGCTGACTTGCTCGTCGAAGTTGACCAGCGGGCTGAAAAGCGTCTCGCCGTCATACAGCCTTTGCAGCGGGCTGCGTTTACTGGCCAGTGCCTGCGCGGAAAATCCGCCCCAGGTGAGCATGCCGATGACTTCGTCCAGAGCCGCTGGCGCCAGGTACGCGCGGTATTGACCGGGCTTGAGCGCATGCAGCGGGCGGCCGAGAAATTCCAGCTGTTCGCGGGCCTGCTGAAAACGCTGCACGAAGGCTTCGTTGCTCCAGTCGTGACCCGCGTAGTTGGCTTTCACTGCCTGGCCGTTTTCGTGAAACAGGCTCCAGTCGAAATTGAAGCTGTTGGCCTGATGCCAGCCCAGCGCACCCCATGAACTGGCGAAGCCCCGGTAAAGCGGGCCTGCAGCATAAAAACCTACCAGGTCCAGATCGCCTGCCAGCTCGCTGATCTGCTCGACGACCTGAGCGCTGTCCGGCAGCGGCAGGTCTTGAACGTTATTGCTTTGCCAGGCGTTGGTGTTCGGCAACAGATAGGGATCCCTGGCCAGCGACGGCAGTGTTTCGCGCAGTTGTTGCAGGGCGTCGACAAGGCGCTGCTGGTCGGTCCCGGCGTCGCCGGACAAGGTCAGCTCCAGATTGGCATGCCGTCCGTCATCGATCAGTTTGAACGTCGCAATGACCTGCTGGACGCTCCCGGCCTGTCGAACCTGGCCGTGGTTGAACCGGATGAAGTCAGACGCCTCGGCGTCGTAGGCCAGAGTGAAGTGTTCCGCTGGGCTGATGGCAGCCTTGAGCACGGCGACCAGCGCCTCGAACTGCTGTTGGTGCGACATCAGGCATCTCCTCCAAACACATCGACATTGGCAAATACGCACGCCGGAGAGGCATGACCTACACGGATAGCCTGGTTGGGCTCACCCTTGCCGCAGTTCGGCGTGCCCAGGACCTTGAAGGTACTGGCATCACCCACGGCGCTGAGGTTTTTCCAGAATTGCGCGGAGATCGCCCGGTAATTGGGGTTCTTCACCACGCCCTTGAGCTCACCGTTCTCGATCAACTGGCCCCATTCGCAGCCGAACTGGAATTTGTTGCGTGCATCGTCGATGGACCAGGAGCGATTGCTCGACATCAGGATGCCGTGCTCGATGTTGCCGATCAGACTGTCCAGCGACTGATCGCCCGGTTCGATGTTCAGGTTGGCCATACGGTCGATGGGCGCACGGTTCCAGCTGCACGCGCGACTGTTGGCGACGCCCTCCAGGCCGCTGCGGTATTGCGACAGTGCACCACCGAGCGGGCGCTGTAGCAAGCCGTCACGAATCAGGAACTGTTTGCTGGCTGACGTACCATCGTCATCGTGCGCGTAGCTGGCCAGTTGCTCGGGAATTTCCGGGTCGAACGTCACATTCAGCAGGCTGGAGCCGTATTGCAGGGTGCCGAAGTCAGTCGTTTTGACGAAACTGGTGCCTGCGTAATTGCGCTCGTCACCGAGAATCCGGTCCAGCTCCAGAGGATGGCCGATCGACTCGTGAATCTGCAGGACCATCTGATCGGGCATCAGCAGCAGGTCGCGTGGGCCTGATGGTGTGTTGGGGGCGAGGATCAACTGCAAGGCTTCGTCGGCGACATTGGCGGCAGAGCCGATCAGACCGCAGCTGCTCAGCACTTCGATGCCACCCTGTTGGCCAAAGTTATGCCCGCCCAGCGTGCGCGTCTGGCTGTCGCGACCGTCGTAGGCCGTCACGCTCATGCCGGGAAACACAAAGCGCTGCGCCTGACGCAATTCCGCGCCCGCACTGTTCAGGTAGATTTGCTCAACGGTTTCCAGGTCCAGTATGGCCTGCCAGTTGACCAGGCGTTCGTCTGTCGGCACCGCGCTGGACTCGGCCATCAACAGGCCGATGCAGTCGCTGAGCGGTGGAAAGGCGTCGTGCATGTGCGGCGACAGGTAGTCAGCCCTGGCGCTCGAGACAGCTTGATCGCTCAGGTCCAGCAACGCATGCGGCGCCAGACGACGCGCCAGCGTTTCGGCTTGCTGCAAGGCAGCCTGCAAACCCTTCAGGGAGATGTCGTTGGTGGCGGCGTACGCTTCGACGCCGTTCAGGCGCACGGTCAGCATGGCGCCCTCGTCGCTGATCAGTGACGGCGGCTCGGCCACATTCTTGCGCACGCACAGGCGTTGGCCGGTGCGGTGCACGTAACGTACGGAAAAGAATTGCGCTTCACTCTGCAGGGCAGCGAAATGCTGCTTGAGCCGGGCGGAGAAATCGAACATGCAGACAAGCTCCTTCTTGAGGGCGGTCGGTAAAGTCCGGATGGCCTTGTGGACCGGTTGCCGTTGAGAAGGAGATTACCCCGTCGCTCGTCAGGCTGCACCTGCAAGCTTGATCCAGACGCCTCAGCCCTGCATCACCAGCTTGATATCGGCGGCCAGTTCACGCACGCGTTCTTCTTCGGTGTCCCACGAGCACATGAACCGTGCACCGCCGTTGCCGATGAAGGTGTAGAAACGCCAGCCCCGGGCGGTCAGTGCGGCAATGGCCGGCTCCGACAGTTGCAGGAACACGCCGTTAGCCTGCACCGGGAACATCAACTCCACGCCAGGAATGTCCTTGACCAGTTCGGCCAGCAGTTGCGCGCAGCGGTTGGCGTGGCGGGCGTGTTTGAGCCAGGCGTCGTTTTCCAGCAGGCCGACCCATGGCGCAGAGAGAAAGCGCATTTTCGACGCCAGTTGCCCGGCCTGCTTGCAGCGATAGTCGAAGTCTTCAGCCAGGTCATGGTCGAAAAACAGAATGGCTTCGCCCACGGCCATGCCGTTTTTGGTGCCGCCGAAGCACAACACGTCAACGCCGGACTTCCAGGTCAGTTCAGCCGGGGAGGCCTCCAGAAAGGCGCAGGCATTGGAGAAGCGGGCACCGTCCATGTGCAGATGCAGGCCCAGTTCCTTGCAGGTCGCGCTGATCGCCTTGAGTTCTTCCGGCTGATAGACACCGCCCACCTCGGTGGCCTGTGTCAGGGTCACGACGCGCGGCTTGGGGTAGTGAATGTCCTGACGCTTGAGCGCCACTTCACGAATCGATTCCGGGGTCAGCTTGCCGCCCGCGCTGCGTGCGGTCAGCAGTTTGGAGCCATTGGAGAAAAACTCCGGCGCACCGCACTCATCGGTTTCGACGTGAGCCGTTTCCGAACAGATAACACTGTGGTAACTCTGGCACAGCGATGACAGCGCCAGCGAGTTGGCCGCCGTGCCGTTGAAGGCGAAAAATACTTCGCAGTCGGTTTCGAACAGTCGGCGGAAATCATCCGACGCGCGTGCAGTCCATTGATCGTCACCATAAGCGCGTTGATGGCCCTTGTTCGCCTGTTCCATGGCCGCCCAGGCTTCAGGGCAGATACCGGAATAGTTGTCGCTGGCGAACTGTTGGCTTTGGTCTGTCATGGCCGATTCCTTATGGGCGATTATGGTGCGCACTGTAGCGACAATATAAGGTTCGGTCATGTGTTGGCTGCATGACGCAATTCCTCGTTCAGGAGCACTATGGATCTTTCCAACCCGCCTTTTCTGCCCGGACGCAACAAGGCGCTGGACCTGCTCAAGTGGCTGGCGATGTTGAGTATGGTGCTTGACCACCTTCGCTATGTGGGCTGGTCAGTCGATTTTCTTTACGTGCCGGGGCGTTTTGCCTTTCCCTGGTTCTGCCTGGCAATAGCCGTGAATCTTTCCCGGCGCAGCGCAGCCATTGTGGCCCCGCAGGTGCAATGGCGTTATCTGGGCTGGTTGCTGGCATTTGCCGGGCTGTCGGAGATCCCGTATCGGCTGTTCATGGCTGACGCGAGCGTGCTGAATGTGATGCCGACCCTGCTGCTGGGGCTGGTGATCGCTCAGGGCTGGCAGCATCGCAATCCGACAACCCGAGTGATGGCCCTTGTCGCACTGCTGCTGACGGCGATCTTCCAGAAATACCTGATGTTCGGCTTTGCCGGTGTGCTGCTGCCGCTGGTCTTTGTGCTGGTGCTGGAAAAGCGGCTTTGGTATTCGGTGTTTCCGGCGGTCTTTTGTCTGGCGGGCAACGCCTGGTCGCAGATGTTTGCCGGCGCGAGCTGGGGCGATCTGATTTCCATAGGATCGATAGTCGCCTGCGTATTGGCGCCTGTGCTGGGCATCGCACTGCTGCGGGCCAAACCCGGGTTCGCCGTGATCCCGATGCGGCGCTGGGCCTATGCGATCTATCCGCTGCACTTTCTGCTGTTGCTGGGGCTGCGGGGGGTGTTGAGCAGGGTTTGAACGGGGAGGACGCAGAGCGTCCGGAACGGCATGCCAACGCAGAGCATTGGCACGATAGTTACAAGAGTCTCGTTCCTCACGCTCCGCGAGGGAATGCATTTTGCGACGCTCTGCGTCACAAGAGGACGCAGAGCGTCCGGAACGGCGTGCCAACGCAGAGCATTGGCACGATAGTCACGAAACTATCGTTCCTCACGCTCCGCGTGGGAATGCATTTCGCGACGCTCCGCGTCGCAAGAGCACGCAGGGCGCTCAGAAGGGCATGCCAACGCAGCGCATTGGCACGATAGTCAGGACAGGCGAGCTCTTGTAGGCGCGACGAGGCCGGGCGCTTCGATATCAGCTGTTGGGCAGTAACCGGCAGGTGATGCTCTTGATGTAGCGCGTCTCGGCAATCGCCGGGTGTACCGGATGGTCCGGGCCCTGGCCGCCGCGTTCCAGCAGCTGGATGTTGCGGTCCAGATGACGGGCGCTGGTCAGGAGGATGTTCTGCAGGTCATCTTCCGGCAGGTGCATCGAGCACGATGCGCTGACCAGAATGCCGTCCTTGCTGAGCAGGCGCATGGCTTGCTCGTTCAGGCGGCGGTAGGCGCCTTCACCGTTTTTCATGTCTTTCTTGCGTTTGATGAACGCAGGCGGGTCGGCGACGATCACGTCGAAACGCTCTTCTGCGGCTTTCAATTCCTTGAGCGCCTCGAAGACATCGCCTTCGATGCAGGTCATCTTTTCCGCAAAACCGTTCAGGGCTGCGTTGCGTTCCACGCCATCAAGGGCGAAGGACGATGCATCGACGCAGGTGACGTCGCTGGCGCCGAAAGCTGCTGCCTGAATCCCCCAGCCACCGATGTAGCTGTACAGGTCGAGCACACGCTTGCCTTTGACGTAAGGGGCGATGCGCGCGCGGTTCATGCGGTGATCATAGAACCAGCCGGTTTTTTGCCCGGCCATGACCGGTGCTTCGAACTTCACGCCGTTTTCTTCCAGCGCGACCCATTCCGGTACCAGACCGAAAACGGTTTCGACATAACGATTCAGGCCTTCCGCATCGCGAGCTGCCGAATCGTTCTTGAACAGGATGCCGCTTGGCTTGATGACCTGAACCAGCGCCGCGATGATGTCTTCCTTGTGGTTTTCCATCGTGGCTGAGGCCAGTTGAACGACCAGAATGTCACCGAAACGATCGACCACCAGACCCGGCATCAGGTCGGAGTCACCGTAGACCAGACGGTAGAAGGGCTTGTCGAACAGACGTTCACGCAGCGACAGCGCGACGTTGAGGCGATGGACGAGCAGAGACTTGTCGAGCGGCAGCTTGATGTCGCGTGACAGCAGGCGTGCGCAGATCAGGTTGTTGGGGCTCATGGCGACGATGCCCAGCGGCTTGCCGCCCGCAGCTTCGAGGATGGCCTGGTCACCGGCTGCAAAACCGTGCAGTGGGGTGGCGGCTACATCGATCTCGTTGCTGTAGACCCACAGATGACCGGCGCGCAGGCGGCGGTCGGCGTTGGCTTTGAGGCGCAAGCTAGGCAGGGACATGACGTCGCTCCTGAAAAAAGAGCGGGATTATAGCGCGTCATCCCGGCGCTGGGCCGGGACGACTGCAATTAACCGACGGAATCTGTCAGGCAGACAGTGCTTCGATCAGTTTGCTGTTGAAGGCAGGGATGTCGTCGGGCTGGCGGCTGCTGATCAGCTTGCCGTCGGTGACGACTTCCTGATCGACCCATTTTGCGCCGGCGTTGACCAGATCATCCTTCAGCGTCTTGAAGCTGGTCAGGGTTTTGCCTTTTACCAGGCCCGCCGAGATCAGCAGCCAGCTGCCATGGCAAATGACCGCCACGGGCTTGCCCGAGGCCTCGATGTCCTTGACGATCTTCTGCGCATCGCTGTCTATGCGGATGGTGTCGGAGTTCTGTACGCCGCCCGGCAGCACCACGCCATGGTAGTCACTGGCGTTGGCAGCCTTGAACGTGCCATCAATCTTGAAGTCATCGGCAGGTTTGTCGTGATTCCAGCCTTTGACCTTGCCCTCTTCAGCGGAAAGGATTTCCACGGTGGCGCCAGCTTGCTCCAGCGCTTCTTTCGGACCGGTCAATTCAACCTGTTCGAAACCGTCGGTTACAAGAATTGCTATGCGTTTGCCAGTCAATGCTTTAGACATGGGATCCTCCAGTGTCGGGCTTCAGGGGTAGCGTCTGACAGGCCGTTTTGAGGCCGCCGTTCACGCCGGTAACACAAAGTCCGAAGCTTCGTACCAGGCAAAGTTCCGAGAATATCTTCATCTCGGATGATGGACCGTTTCTCCGCAAGGGGGCAGAATCCACTCATCACCGTGAGTAAAATCCTATGTCCGAAGAGCTAAGCCCAGAACAGATCCAGCAAGCGTTGCAGGGCATCAGTGTGCCTCCGCAGCCGCAAATCATGGTGGACCTGCAGATGGAGCAGTACATGCCCGATCCGGACCTTGGGGCGATTGCGCGATTGATCGCGCAGGATCCCGGGTTGTCCGGGGCGCTGTTGAAGATCGTCAACTCCGCCCACTACGGGCTGTCCAACAAGATTGCCTCCATCGACAAGGCGGTGACTCTGCTGGGCAGTCGCACGGTGATCAACCTGATCAACGCACAGTCGATCAGGGGCGAGATGACCGATGAAACCATCGTCGCGCTCAACCGCTTCTGGGATACCGCGCAGGATGTCGCAATGACCAGCCTGACCCTGGCCAAGCGCATCGGCTCGCAGGCGGTGGACGAATCCTACGCCCTGGGCCTGTTCCATGACTGCGGCATTCCGTTGATGCTCAAGCGTTTCCCCAATTACATGCCGGTGCTGGAAGAGGCCTACGCCAACGCGGGGCCCGATTGCCGCATCGTCGATACCGAAAACAGCGCCTTCCACACCAACCATTCGGTCGTCGGCTACTACACGGCCAAATCCTGGCGTCTGCCTGCACACGTTACCGACGCGATTGCCAATCATCACAACGCATTGGCGATTTTTCAGGACGATACCAGTCGCAATGCCACGCTCAAGAACCTCCTGGCCCCCCTGAAAATGGCTGAGCATATTTGCCAGTCCTATCGGGTGCTGGGCAGTCAGGACGAGGATCACGAGTGGGAATGCATCGGTGCGCTGGTGCTGGACTACGTGGGTCTGTCCGAATATGACTTTGAATACCTGAGGGAAAGCATTCGCGAGCTGGGCGCGCGCTGATCCGGCGCCGTCCCGGCCTGTCCTTTCTGCACGACCGAGTTGTCCATGCCTGAATTACCTGAAGTCGAAACCACCCGCCGTGGCATTGCGCCGCATCTTGAAGGTCAGCGCGTCAGCCGCGTGATCGTGCGCGACAGCCGCTTGCGCTGGCCCATTCCCGAGGATCTGGACATTCGCCTGTCCGGTCAGCGCATCGTGCAGGTTGATCGACGCGCCAAGTACCTGTTGATCCAGGCCGAGGTGGGCACCCTGATCAGCCACCTGGGCATGTCCGGGAATCTGCGTCTGGTCGAAGCCGGGCTTCCGGCGCTCAAACACGAGCATGTCGATATCGAACTGGAGTCCGGGCTGGCCTTGCGTTACACCGACCCGCGTCGTTTCGGCGCGATGCTCTGGAGCCTTGATCCGCATAATCACGAACTGTTGATTCGCCTGGGGCCGGAGCCGCTGACCGATCTGTTCAATGGCGAGCGTCTCTACGAGCGCTCGCGTGGCAAGTCGATCGCGGTCAAACCGTTCGTCATGGACAACGCCGTTGTGGTCGGCGTGGGCAATATCTATGCGACCGAAGCACTGTTCGCAGCCGGCATCGACCCGCGGCGCGAAGCGGGAGGTGTGTCCCGGGCGCGTTATCTGAAGCTGGCCATCGAGATCAAGCGCATTCTGGCCTACGCTATAGAACGTGGCGGCACCACCCTGCGTGACTTCATCGGCGGTGACGGCAAGCCAGGGTATTTCCAGCAGGAATTGTTTGCGTATGGGCGTGGCGGTCAGCCGTGCAAGGTGTGCGGTACGACGCTGCGTGAAGTCAAGCTGGGCCAGCGCGCCAGCGTTTACTGCCCGAAATGTCAGCGCTGAAATACGGATGACAGGGGCTTTGGGCCATTTGCTTAACCCACAGCCCTGTTTATAGTGATGGCACCTTAATTATTTGCTACGCCTGAAGGATCAAGCCATGAGCCCGTTTCGTATTCTCGCTGCCACGCTGGCGTTGTTCATCGGCCTGCAGGCGCTGCCGGCGGTTGCCGCCGATGTCACCACAGGCAGCGGCGATCCGGTCTACACCATCCAGAACCCGCCGGCGTTTGCCATGATCGGTGACTTGCTGATTGCCCGACCCTTGTTGATAGCGGCCACTGTTATCGGTACGGGACTGTTCGTGATCGCTGCGCCTTTTGCGGCGGCAGGCGGCAACCTTGGGGCAACGGGCAAGGCGCTGGTGGTGGATCCAGGCAAGGCAGCCTTCGTGCGTTGCCTGGGCTGCACGGGTGACGGGTACGGCAAGCAGCAGTAAGGGCGCTATCAGGCCTTGCTGGTGATGATCCGGTACTTGTCCATCAGTTGCTCTTTGCTCTCGACGTGATTTTCATCCAGAGGGATGCAGTCGACCGGGCAAACCTGCTGACATTGAGGCTCGTCGTAGTGACCGACGCATTCGGTGCACAGGTTCGGATTGATCACATAGATCTCCTCGCCTTGTGAAATCGCCTCGTTTGGGCACTCGGGTTCGCAGACGTCGCAGTTGATGCAATCGTCAGTGATGATAAGGGACATGAATTGCTCCTGCCGCAGCCGACGCCGGGGCACATTAAAACCAATGCGGCGAATTGTGCCGCATTAGTCTTCGGGATGCACCTTCACATGCAGCGAGTCTAGCGCTTGAAGCGCTCGGTCAGCGCCTGGGCAACGGCCGGGTGAACGAATTTGGTGATATCACCGCCCAACGCGGCGATTTCACGCACTAACGTCGAGGAAATGAACGAATAGCGCTCCGAGGGCGTAAGGAACAGGCTTTCGACGTCCGGTGCCAACTGGCGATTCATGTTGGCCAACTGAAACTCGTACTCGAAGTCCGACACGGCACGAAGTCCGCGCAGAAAGACGTTGGCATTCTGCTCCTTGGCAAAATGCGCCAGCAGGGTCGAAAAGCCGACCACTTCCACATTGGGCAAGTGCTTGGTGACTTCGCGGGCCAGCTCGACGCGTTGCTCCAGGGGGAACAGCGGGTTTTTCTTCGGGCTGGCAGCAACCGCAATGACCACTTGGTCGAACAGGCGCGATGCGCGCTCGACCAAATCTCCATGGCCCTTGGTAATCGGGTCGAAGGTGCCTGGGTACAACACTCGGTTCATCGCGTCGTCCTGGTCGGAGTCCGTTGTGGGACTCGGATGGTATCGCAGCCTTCCCGATGGGCCAAGCTGTGTGGCAGCTATCAAACGTCGTATTGCGCCGATTATCGGCCATGTTTGCACTGAGATCCCTGATTTTGGGGCTATTTACCGCAGCCACATTGGCTGGTCGGTGCATGAAAATTTTGTATGACTGACATTGATTGATGAGCGGAACGCCATGCGGATTTTCGATCAGTGCGGGTATCTGTCCTGTGCCGTCTCCCTGCGTCGACATGACTCTGTCATCGCAACGATTCTGCCACCATCGCAGTATCAGCCTGCGCTAAGATTGCCATCACCTGATCAGCAAAGAGTGGCCTGGCCCAGCATGGCACCGCGTACCAAAACCCGTGAACGAATCGTGCAAACCAGTCTGGAACTGTTCAATCAGCAGGGCGAGCGTTGCGTGACCACCAATCACATCGCTGCGCACATGGAAATCTCGCCCGGCAATCTTTATTACCACTTCGCCAATAAGCAGGCGATCATCGCTGAGCTGTTCTCCGAGTATGAGGTGCTGATCGGCAGTTTCCTGACCCTGCCAGCCGACCGTGTACCCACCATCGAGGACAAGCGCGATTACTTCCTGGCGATTATCGACGCCATGTGGCGCTACCGTTTTCTGCACCGTGACCTTGAGCACCTGCTGACGTCGGATGAGGAACTGGCGAGGCGTTATCGGCGTTTTTCTTACCGCTGTCTGATGCAGGCGATGACCATCTACCGGGGGTTCATCAAGGCGGGCATCCTGAAGATGGATGAGTCGCAGATCGAATGGACCAGTCTCAACACCTGGATCGTCCTGACGTCGTGGGTGCGTTTTCTGTGCACCAATCGGGAAAACGCCACGGAGATCAACCAATCGGCTATTCGACGTGGCGTCTATCAGGTACTTATGCTCGAATCTGTTTTTGTCGCGCCTCAGGCTCGCGAAGCGTTCGATGCACTGTGCAAAACGTTTCATGCATCGCTGCCCGAGGTTCTGATGTGAATTCCGGGACCGACGAGCAGCCAGCTTGGCGGTTCTCTGCCACAGGAGTGTGTCATGTCCATTGCGCAACTGATCAACCCCGAGCGACTGGCTGAACGCCAGAAAACTCCAGGCCTGGTGATTCTCGATTGCCGTTACGCGCTCGAGGATTCCGACTACGGTCAACGCAGTTACGCCCAGGGGCATATCGAGGGCGCGTCTTTTGCCGATCTGAAGCGCGACCTCAGCGGGCCTGTGATCAAGGGCAGGACCGGACGTCATCCACTGCCCGATCCCGCCGCCTTGCTGCAATGCTTTCAGGCGTGGGGCATCAACCCTGACAGCGATGTGGTGCTGTACGACGATGGTCCGGGAATGTATGCCGCGCGGGCCTGGTGGTTGCTGGCCTGGATGGGCAAGCGCGAAGGCGTCTACCTGCTCGATGGCGGCCTGAAGGCCTGGCACGCTGCGGGGCTGCCGTTGAGCCTTGACGCGCCGAATCGTGAACCCGGTCATTTCAGCGGTGAGCCGGATATGTCCATGGTGCTCAGCGGCAGTCGCTTGCAGGGTCGTCTGGGACGCCCGGAAATGACCCTGATCGACGCCCGTGCCGAAGCGCGCTTTCGAGGCGACGTAGAGCCTCTGGATCCGGTGGCCGGGCATATCCCCGGTGCGCAGTGTGCGGCCTGCACTGACAACCTTGGCGCGGATGGACGCTTTTTGCCGCCCGAGCAGCTCAGGCAGCGTTTCGCTGAAAAGCTGCAGGACCGCCCGCCGGAGAGTCTGGTGTCCTATTGCGGTTCAGGCGTCACCGCCTGCCATAACCTGTTCGCCCTGTGCCTGGCAGGTTATCCGCTGGCAACGTTATATGCGGGATCGTGGAGCGAGTGGATCACCGATCCTGAGCGCGCAATCGCCACGGGCGCCGATTGATTCGTTATCAACCGGTGGGCGGGCCGTCGCGCTCCTGGGCGGCGCATAGCCACAGCGGTATGCGACGTTCGAGGTAGTAACGCGGATTACGAAGCGAGCCTTCGACGAAGCCGACATGCCCGCCTTTGGTGTGCAGTTCGAATTCGGTGCAGGACGATAGCTCGCTGGGTTCGGGCAGGCTGTGAGGGAACACGAACGGGTCGTCGCTGGACTGGATGATCAGCGTCGGCGTCTGAATCTGGCCCAGGTAGTAGCGGCTGGACGCCCTGCGGTAATAATCCGTGGCATCGGTAAAGCCGTGCAGCGGCGCAGTCACCCGGCCATCGAAGTCCCAGAAAGTGCGCATGTTCTCCAATGAGCCCAGCGCGGCAAGCTCGGCCAGCCCCTCGCTGATGCCTTCATGCTGAAACCGATGCTGCTTGTCACGGATATAAGCCAGCATTGCGCGCATGAAGTGCCGTTGATAAACCCGCGAGAAGCCTTGACCGATACGGTTGGCGCATTCGTCCAGACGAAACGGCACGGACACCGCCACCGCCCCCCGCAAATCACTGCTGGCGCCGGATTCACCCAGGTACTTGAGCAACACATTGCCGCCCAGCGAATACCCCACTGCATAAATCGGAGCCAATGGCCGCAGCGAACGCAAATGAGCGATCACCTCGGCCAGGTCTTCGCTCGCCCCGGAATGATAACTGCGCGACAGCAGATTGGGTTCTCCCGAGCAGCCGCGCCAGTTCAACGCCACACTGGGCCAGCCCTTTGCCGCCATGGCCTTTTGCAGGCCGGCAACATAGGGCGAGTTGGACGACCCGGTCAGGCCGTGCAGTACCAGCACCAAGGGTTTATCGGACTCATCCGGACCATGCCAGTCCATGTCCAGAAAGTCCCCGTCCTGCAGCCACAACCGCTCGCGCGTACGCGCCAGCAGCGTCGGCTTGCGCAGCAGCGGCCCCCAAAGCGTCTGCAAATGCGGATTGCCCATGCCGACGGCCGGGACGAATGGATTGGCATGGGACAGAAAGGTAGGACGTTTGGACACGTGCTTGCTCAACGATCAGGTCTGGGGTGACGGGCTATACGTTGCCACTAAGCAGTCCGGGATGTAAGGGGGACTGATCGTTACGTCGTTACGCGAGCCGGAAGAATGTGTTCATGACACTCTGCATGGAAAAGAGGACGCTGAGCGTCCAGAACTGCATGCCGACGCAGAGCATCGGCACGATAGTTACAAGAGTCTCGTCCCGCACGCTCCAGCGTGGGAGCGCCTTTCGCGACGCTCTGCATCGCCAAGAGGACGCAGAGCGTCCAGAACGGCATGCCAACGCGGAGCACTGGTACGTGAGCTGTCAGCCCTGGCCCCGCTGCCACAACGCGTAATAGACCTGGCCGGCCTTTTTCTCGCGGTGCAACCGCCAGCTGCCCGGCAAGCCGGTGGTCGATGGCGGTGTTTCGCTTTCGGTGTAGATCCAGGCGGTGTCGGCCAGCCAGCCGTGGCTTTCCAGCAGGTTGCAGGCTGAAGCCAGCAGGCCCTGATGGAAGGGCGGGTCGAGGAACACGACGTCGAAGGGCGACGCTGTGGCGGTTTCCAGATGGCGCAGGGCGTCGGTCTGGGAGACCTGGCCGCTGGTGCAGTTCAGTGCATTGAGGTTCTGGCGCAGGCTGGCGATGGCTGCCGCGTTGCTGTCCAGGGCCAGGCCCATGCTGGCGCCACGCGACAAGGCTTCGAAATACAGCGCGCCGCTGCCCGTGAAAACGTCCAGCACCCTGGCGCCTGCGATGTAGGGGGCCAGCCAGTTGAACAGGGTTTCGCGCACGCGATCAGGTGTCGGGCGCAAGCCTGGGGCGTCGGGGAAGGTCAGGCGGCGGCTGCCCCATTCTCCGCCGATGATACGAAGCTGACCCAGGCCGTTGTGGCCCTTCGGACGTGGATTGGCCATCAGTGTTCCGGGACCCCTGCAGGTTGGCGGGCGGGTTTGTCGGTCGGCGCTGGCAATGGTTTTTGCTCAACGGTCGGACCCACGGTGACGATGACCATCTTGTCGGCGCTCAGGTGCTTGCTCATAGCTGCTTTCACCTGCTCGACGGTCACGTTCTGCGCGGCGGCCATGTAGTCCTCGAGGTAGGTCAACGGCAGGTTGTAGAAGCCGATGGCACCCAACTGACCCACAATGGCCGAATTGCTGGCTGCGGTCAGCGGGAAGCTGCCGGTCAGTTCGCGCTTCACATCGTCGACTTCTTTCTGGGTCGGACCATTGGCGAGGAAGTCGCGCACGATGTCCTGCACCAGCTTGAGGGTGTTTTCGCTCATTTCCGCACGCGTCTGCAGGCCGATCATGAACGGTCCCGCCACCTGCATGGCGGTGAAGCCGGAAGACACACCGTAGGTCAGGCCGCGTTTTTCCCGCACTTCGGTCATCAGCCGGCTGCCGAAGCCGCCGCCGCCCAATACCGAGTTACCCACGGTGAGTGCCGCGTAGTCCGGATCGTTGCGGTCAACACCCAGCTGCGCGAGCATCAGGTGCGTCTGGTTGGAGGCAAATTCGATGTGTGTGGTGCCTGCCTTGGGCTCGACCGGGTCAGCCACTTTGGCCAGCGCCGGGCCTTTGGGCAGCGAGGCAGATACCTGAGCCGCGATGGCCTGTGCTTCGTCTCGCGACAGGTCGCCGACCAGAGCAATCACTGCATTGCCCGCCGCATAGCCCTTGGCGTGGAAAGCCTTGAGCTGAGCCAGGGTAATGGCATTGACGCTCTTGGCGTCGCCTTCGCTCGGGTGGGCGTAGGGGTGATCACCGTACAGACGATTGAACAGTTCCTTGCTGGCGATAGCGCCGGGGTTCTGTTTCTGAGTCTCGAAGCTGGCGATCAGCTGGTTCTTGATGCGGGCCAGAGAATCGGCAGGGAAGGTGGGCTTGCCCACGACTTCACTGAACAGCTTCAGGGCCGGCTCGCGCTTGTCCGCAGCACTCAGGCTGCGCAACGAGGCCACCGCCATGTCGCGGTAGGATCCGTTGCTGAAGTCGGCGCCCAGGCCTTCGAAGCCCTGGGCGATCGCGTTGACGTCCTTGCCTTTGATGCCCTCGTTGAGCATGGCGTTGGTCAGCAGGGCAATGCCGGGCGATTTCTGGTCCTGGCTGCTGCCCGCAGCGAACGTCAGGCGCATGTCGAACATCGGCAATTCGCGGGATTCCACGAACAGCACACGGGCGCCCTCGGCGGTATTCCAGGTCTGGATATTCAGGGCGCGGCGGGCCGGAGCCTTGCCGTCCAGCTCCTTGAGAGTCTGCAGGTTGCTGCCCAGCGCGGGAGCGGCCTGGCCCTGCTCGGCAGGGGCGTCGTCGGCCAGAGCTGGCGGTGCGACAAAGGCACCGAGCGAACCGGCCAGGATCAGGCCAAGCAGCGCATGACGTGGAGCATTGCGCGTGATCATTTGGCTTTCTCCTCAGGCAGAACGTGCGCAACGCTGAGGCGCTCACGGGTGAAATAGGTGTTGGCAGCTTTCTGGATGTCTTGCGGTGTCACGCTCTGCAGCGCCTCCAGTTCATTGTCCATCAGCTTCCAGGACAGACCGACGGTCTCCAGCTCTCCGATCATGGTTGCCTGGCTGGTGATCGAGTCGCGCTCGTAGACCACGCCGGCAATCACCTGGGCGCGGACACGATCCAGCTCCTCGGCGGACGGCGCCTTGGTTTTCAGCTCATCGAGCAGGCGCCAGATCCCGGCTTCCACATCGGCCAGGGTCTTCTTCTTTTGCAGGTTGGGTGTGGCGCTGATCATGAACAGGCTGTCGCCGCGAGCGAACGCGTCGTAGCGCGACGAGGCGCCGGAGACCAGCTCTTCGCCGCGTTCCAGGCGCGAGGAAATGCGTGCGCTGTAACCACCGTCGAGCAGCGCTGCGATCAGACGCAGGGCGTTCGCCGAGCGAGGATCTTCAGCGGTCGCGACACTCGGTACGTTGAAACCGTAGATAAGGCTCGGCAGCTGGGTCTTGACGTGCAGGGTGATCTTGCGCTCGCCCGGCTCGGCCAGTTCCAGTGGTTTTTTCGACGGCGGTACGTCGCGGCGCGGGATTGACCCGAAAAAGCGTTCTGCCAGGGCTTTGACTTCGTCCGGCTGTACATCACCCACCACCACCAGTGTGGCGTTGTTCGGCGCATACCAGGATTCGTACCAGTGGCGCAGTTCTTCGACCTTCATGCGCTCCAGGTCCGCCATCCAGCCGATGGTCGGCGTGTGATAGCCGCTGGCAGGGTAGGCCATCGCCTTGAAGCGCTCGAACGCCTTGCCCATAGGCTGGTCGTCGGTACGCAGGCGGCGCTCTTCCTTGATGACCTCGATCTCGCGGCTGAACTCGTCGGCGGGCAATTTCAGGGTCGCCATGCGATCGGCTTCCAGCTCCAGCGCGACGCTCAGACGGTCACGCGCCAGCACCTGGTAATAGGCGGTGTAGTCGTCGCTGGTGAACGCATTCTCTTCAGCGCCCAGATCGCGCAGAATCAGCGAAGATTCACCCGGTCCGGTTTTGCTGCTGCCTTTGAACATCATGTGTTCAAGCGCGTGGGACAGACCGGTCTGGCCCGGCGTTTCGTAGCTGGAGCCAACCTTGTACCAGATCTGCGAAACCACCACCGGAGCGCGGTGGTCTTCGCGGACAACAACCTTCAGGCCATTGTCGAGGGTGAATTCGTGAGTCGGTTGCGGATCAGCAGCCAATGCTGTCAAAGGCAGACAAATTGTGCTGAGCAGCAGGCCTGCGGCGCGGCGGGCTAGAGCATTCATTCGTAGTTTGAACCTGTAGGACGGCCCGCTTGAACTTAGCGTCGGCGGGCGCGGGGGTGTTAGGATACTGATCCGTTTGCTTCAGAGACACCCTTCACTGGCCGATTGCGAGTGAAACCTGTCTGAAACGCAGGTAAAGGTAGCTGCACAAGCGGCCGTTGAGTGAACAAGAAGTCCTAAACGCAGTCTGTTTTGCATGTCAGAATTTTTCCGGGTCGCCCTCTGGCGCCCCGCAACCTTGAGATAGCCGTCATCCATGTTTGGTTCCAACGACGACAAGAAGACCCCAGCCGAGGCTGGAGAGAAGAAAGGCCTGTTCGGATGGCTGCGCAAGAAGCCGCAGCAGACCGAGCCGAAGCCAGCAGAATCATCCCCGACGCAACCCGACCCGATCGCCGATCAGGTTGCAGCGACGCCGCAGGCTGAGCCTCATGTTGTCTCGCAATCGGTGCCCGAAGTCACTGCCGAAGCAGCAGCGCCTGCGCCGCAAGGCCATGTCGAGCCCGGCGCGCCGTCGCCTCAGCCCTGGCTGACCTTGCCGGTGACCGAAGAGCCGGTGGCATTGAGTGACGAGCGCGAGCCGCATGTCACGCCGGCCATCCCTGAACAAAACCATGCCCTTGTTGCGCCCCAACCGCTGGAGCCTGAACCCGTTGCAGCGGAGCCGGTGGCGGATATCGTGCCGCTCGCGATGCCTGAGCCGGTGCTGGTTCAGCCTGTTGCAGAGCCAGAGCCAGAGCCAGCCGTCGCGCAGGCAGTGCCGCAACCTGTTCAGCCTGCTGCGCAAGAGCTTGCAGTGCCGGGGCCTGCTACACCCGAGCCGGAAACCGGTAAGGTCGGCTTTTTTGCACGCCTCAAGCAGGGGCTGTCGAAGACCAGTGCCAGCATTGGCGAAGGCATGGCCAGTCTGTTTCTGGGCAAGAAGGCCATCGATGACGACCTGCTCGAAGAAATTGAAACCCGACTGCTGACCGCCGATGTCGGCGTTGAAGCCACCTCGGTCATCATCAAGAGCCTGACCCAGAAGGTCGCGCGCAAGCAGTTGACCGACGCCCAGGCGCTGTACACCTCTTTGCAGGGCGAGCTGGCCGCGATGCTCAAGCCTGTCGAGCAACCGCTGGTGATCAAGTCCGAACACAAGCCGTTCGTGATTCTGGTGGTCGGCGTCAATGGCGCAGGCAAGACCACGACCATCGGCAAGCTGGCCAAGAAGCTGCAACTGGAAGGCAAGAAGGTCATGCTGGCAGCGGGCGACACGTTCCGCGCTGCAGCCGTCGAGCAATTGCAGGTCTGGGGTGAGCGTAATCACATACCGGTCATCGCCCAGCACACCGGTGCCGACTCGGCTTCTGTCATCTTCGACGCCGTGCAGGCCGCCAAGGCTCGCGGTATCGACGTGCTGATCGCTGACACCGCCGGTCGTCTGCACACCAAGGACAACCTGATGGAGGAGTTGAAGAAGGTTCGCCGCGTGATCGGCAAGCTGGACGCAGACGCTCCCCACGAAGTTCTGCTGGTCCTCGATGCAGGCACCGGGCAGAACGCTATCAATCAGGCCAAGCAGTTCAACCAGACCGTCACGCTGACCGGGCTGGCGCTGACCAAGCTGGATGGCACCGCCAAGGGCGGCGTGATTTTCGCCCTGGCCAAGCAGTTCGGCTTGCCGATTCGCTATATCGGCGTCGGTGAAGGTATCGATGATCTTCGTACTTTCGAGGCCGAACCCTTTGTTCAGGCACTGTTTGCGGAGCGGGAGCGTTCATGATTCGATTCGAGCAGGTCGGTAAGCGCTACCCGAATGGACATGTCGGGTTGCATGAACTGAGCTTTCGAGTACGTCGCGGCGAGTTTTTGTTTGTCACCGGTCATTCCGGTGCCGGCAAAAGCACGCTGCTGCGCCTGTTGCTGGCCATGGAGCGTCCGACCACCGGCAAACTGATGCTGGCCGGTCAGGACCTTGGGCAAATCAGCAACGCGCAAATCCCGTTTCTGCGTCGTCAGATCGGCGTGGTGTTCCAGAATCACCAGTTGCTGTTTGATCGCACGGTGTTCAACAACATCGCGTTGCCGCTGCAGATCCTTGGTCTCTCCAAGCCCGAGATCGCCAAGCGCGTCGACTCGGCGCTTGAGCGAGTGGCGTTGTCCGACAAGGCCGAGCTGTATCCGGGTGACCTTTCTACCGGTCAACAGCAGCGTGTCGGCATTGCCCGCGCCATCGTTCACCGTCCGGCCCTGCTGCTTGCCGATGAACCGACCGGTAACCTCGACCCGCGCCTGGCGGCGGAGATCATGGGTGTGTTTGAAGATATCAACCGACTGGGGACCAGCGTGCTGATTGCCAGTCACGACCTGGCATTGATCGCCCGCATGCGCCATCGCATGCTGACCCTGCAGCGCGGTCGTCTGATCGGTGACGGGGAGGCCGGAGTATGAGTGCCACACGCAGCCCCAAGGTTTCAGAGCGCGTCGCGCCAAAAGCCGCCGATCCGGTGCCGCCGAAACAGAAAAAGCAGCGCCACGACCACGATGACGACGGCCCTGATTTCAGTGCACTGTTGTCCGCCTGGCTGGAAAGTCACCGTTCCAGTCTGCTGGACAGCCTGCGACGTCTGGGCAAACAACCGATTGGCAGCTTCTTTACGTGTCTGGTGATGGCGATTGCCCTGAGCCTGCCGATGGGCTTGTCGTTGCTGTTGAGCAATGTCGAGCGTCTGGGCGGTTCATGGCAGCGCGCGGCGCAGATTTCTATCTACCTGAACCTGGATGCCAGCACTGCCGATGGCACTCGCCTGCGCGATGAAATCAAGGCGATGCCCGGCGTGGCAGATGCTGAGTACATCAGCAGCGAACAGGCGTTGGGTGAGTTCAAGCAGCAGTCCGGGTTGGGCGAGGCGCTCAAGGAATTGCCGGAGAACCCGCTTCCGGGCGTGGTGCTGGTGACGCCGGACGAGGTGGACAAGCCTGCGCTGGAGGCCTTGCGCACGCGGCTGGCCGAATTGCCCAAGGTAGAGCAGGCGCAGCTTGACCTGGTCTGGGTCGAAAGACTGGCCGCGATCCTCAAACTGGGTGATCGCTTCGTTTTCGGCTTGACGGTTTTGCTGGTCTCGGCTTTGCTGTTAGTAATTGGTAACACAATTCGTCTACACATTGAAAACCGCCGCATCGAAATCGAAGTCATCAAACTGGTGGGCGGTACCGACAGCTACGTGCGCAGGCCTTTCCTTTATATGGGCGCGCTGTACGGCTTCGGGGCTGGCATCCTGTCCTGGGGCGTTCTGGCTTATGGCCTGAACTGGCTGAACGGCGCAGTGGTCGGGCTGGCAGGTCTCTATGGAAGTGACTTTGCGCTGGCCGGCGTGCCAATGGGTGATGGTCTTTCCCTCTTGCTTGGAGCGGTTCTGTTAGGGTATATCGGTGCCTGGATTGCGGTGGCCCGACATCTTCGTGAACTGGCGCCCCGGTAGAGCCACATTATTGATTCACCAGACTGGCCTCTGAAAATCAAGGAACTTGGTTAGCGGTTCCGGGTCAATCTGGCTAATGCTGAACTGCACATTACCTGTGCGCTGGAGGTTTTTTCGTATGACCACTTCTTTGCAACCTGCTTATGCTCTAGTCCCGGGTGCGAACCTCGAGGCCTATGTGCACACGGTCAACAGCATTCCCTTGCTGACGCCCGAGCAGGAGCGTGAACTGGCTGAGAGTCTCTACTATGAGCAGGATCTGGACGCGGCCCGTCAAATGGTCCTCGCCCACCTGCGATTCGTCGTGCACATCGCGCGCAGTTATTCGGGTTATGGTCTGGCGCAGGCCGACCTGATCCAGGAAGGTAACGTCGGTCTGATGAAGGCCGTGAAACGTTTCAACCCGGAAATGGGCGTGCGTCTGGTGTCTTTCGCCGTGCACTGGATCAAGGCCGAAATTCACGAGTTCATCCTGCGCAACTGGCGCATCGTCAAGGTCGCCACGACCAAGGCGCAGCGCAAGCTGTTCTTCAACCTGCGCAGCCAGAAGAAGCGTCTGGCCTGGCTGAACAACGATGAAGTCCATCGTGTTGCAGAAAGCCTTGGCGTCGAGCCGCGTGAAGTGCGTGAGATGGAAAGCCGTCTCACGGGTCACGACATGGCGTTCGACCCGGCAGCCGAAGCGGATGACGACAGCGCCTTTCAGTCGCCGGCCAACTACCTGGAAGACCACCGTTACGACCCGGCGCGTCAACTGGAAGACTCCGACTGGACCGACAACTCCACCGCCAATCTGCATCAGGCGCTGGACGTGCTGGACGAACGCAGCCGTGACATCCTCTACCAGCGCTGGCTGGCAGAAGAAAAAGCCACGCTGCACGACCTGGCGCAGAAGTACAACGTCTCTGCCGAGCGTATTCGTCAGCTGGAAAAAAGCGCGATGAACAAGCTCAAGACGTCGATCGCCGCGTAAGGCTGAACGGCAACGAAAAACGCCCCGAGATGATCGGGGCGTTTTTGTTTGTGTATCGGCTATCGTGCGACGCTCTGCGTCGGCACGCCGTTCTGGACGCTCTGCGTCCTCTTTGTGACGCAGAGCGTCACGAACTGCATTCCCACGCTGGAGCGTAGGGAACGATAAGCTCCAAACTAGAGCCAGCTCATCATCATCACCAACGACGGCTGCTGTTCAACCCCTGCAGGTACTCATCCCCACCCAGCTGACGCATCTGCTGACGAATCCAGCCTGCGCGGCGAGAGACGTAGCTGCTTGGGTGACTGGCGCTCCACTGGCGCGGGTTGGGGAGGACGGCGGCGAGGTAGCTGGCCTGTTGCGCCGACAGCGCGCTGGCGTTGGTGCGGAAGTGGTGTTGCGCCGCAGCCTGGGCGCCGAATACACCTTCGTCCCACTCGACACTGTTGAGGTACACCTCGAGGATGCGCTCCTTGGACCAGAGCAGCTCGATAAGCATGGTGAACCAGGCTTCAAGCCCCTTGCGCAGATAGCTGCGGCCGGACCACAGGAACAGGTTTTTCGACACCTGCTGGCTGAGCGTGCTGGCCCCGCGTATCGAGCCGCCGCGCTCGTTGTGCAGGATGGCCGCTTGAATCGCGTCGACGTCGAAACCCCAGTGTTCGGCGAATTTCTGGTCTTCGCCGGCAATAACCGCGATTTTCAGATTTTCGGAGATTTTATCCCACGGCTCCCAGTCGCGTTGCAGGTCGATAGGCTCGCCGTCGACCCAGGATTCGATCTTGCGCTCGACCATCAGCGCGGTGCCCGGTGGCGGCACCCAGCGCAGAACCAGAACCACGAGAACACTGCCTGCGGCGAACCACAGCAGGGCTTTGAAGAGGCGACGAAGAATAGACTGCAGCATAGAGATGGCTTGGCCGAACCCGTTGAGCGGGCCATTATACAGACCGTGCGCCTTCCGACGATTTTTCACTGGAGTTCCTGATGCTTCGTAGCTTTTTGATGCTGGCCGCCTTCTTCGGCTTCACCGGTGTGGCCCTGGGCGCATTTGCCGCCCACGGTCTCAAGGAACGCCTGAGCGCCGAGTACCTGGCAGTGTTCCACACCGGTGTGCTTTATCAACTGATCCACGCGCTGGCCCTGCTCGGCGTGGCGATCCTGGCAACGCACATCCCCGGACGCCTGATCACCTGGGCCGGATTCTCCTTCGCGGTCGGTATTCTGCTGTTTTCCGGCAGCCTCTACGCCTTGACCCTCACCGGGTTCAGCAAGCTGGGCATCATCACGCCGTTCGGTGGTCTGGCATTTCTGTTCGGCTGGTCGATGCTGGGGCTGGCGGCCTGGAGGCTGGGTTCGCCTCCTTGAGCATTTGCTCTGCGCGAAGCAGGCCGCGCTTGAGACGAATGGCGTGGCTTTGCCTTGGTCATACCGGCTGATCGGGCTAGAATGCTGGCCCCCCAAAAATGATGGCTGCTCCCGCATGCACATTCAGTTGAACGGCGAACCCTTTGAATTGCCCGATGGCGAAACCGTCGCGGCATTACTGACCCGTCTGGACCTTGCCGGGCGCCGGGTCGCGGTGGAACTGAACCTGGATATCGTGCCGCGCAGTCAGCATGTAGCAACTGTCCTGAGTGAAGGCGATCAGGTCGAAGTGGTTCATGCCATTGGCGGTGGCTAGTTCGCAATCCGCACTGCGCCCAACCCAATCTGCACGTTATGAGGATTTCCGATGAGCAATGTTCGCAGCGACAAGCCCTTCGTCCTGGCCGGCCGGACTTTCGAGTCGCGCCTGCTGGTAGGCACCGGCAAGTACATCGATATGGAACAGACCCGTCTGGCCATCGAAGCGTCGGGTGCCGAGATCGTCACCGTTGCAGTGCGCCGCACCAACCTGGGCCAGAACCCTGGCGAGCCGAACCTGCTGGACGTGCTGCCGCCTGATCGTTACACCATTTTGCCGAATACCGCCGGCTGCTTCGATGCGACCGAGGCCGTGCGTACCTGCCGCCTGTCCCGGGAATTGCTCGACGGCCGCAATCTGGTCAAGCTCGAAGTGCTGGCTGACCAGAAAACCCTGTTCCCGAATGTGATCGAAACCCTCAAGGCCGCCGAGATTCTGGTCAAGGACGGATTCGACGTGATGGTCTACACCAGTGATGACCCGATCATCGCCCGCCAGCTGGCCGAAATCGGCTGCATCGCGATCATGCCGCTGGCTGGCCTGATCGGCAGCGGTCTGGGTATCTGCAACCCGTACAACCTGCAGATCATTCTTGAAGAAACCAAAGTGCCGGTGCTGGTCGATGCCGGTGTCGGTACCGCCTCCGATGCCACCATCGCGATGGAACTGGGCTGTGAAGCGGTACTGATGAACTCGGCCATCGCCCATGCCCGGCAGCCGGTGATGATGGCCGAAGCCATGAAGCACGCCGTAATTGCCGGTCGTCTGGCGTACCTCGCCGGGCGTATGCCACGAAAACTCTATGCCAGCGCGTCTTCGCCGCTGGATGGCCTGATCAAGTAAGAGCCCGTTGATGACTGATTCGCACGTTCCGCACCCAGAGTCGCCTGCTGTCGAAGAAGGCGAAGAGCGCCCGCACCGCCGCATCAAGAGTTTCGTGATGCGTGCCGGCCGCATGACCGAAGGTCAGCAGCGCGGCCTCGATCAAGGCCTCCCGCTGTATGGCCTGTCGCTGACCGACACGCCGGTGGATTTCGATCAGGTATTCGGTCGCGTTGCGCCGCGTACGCTGGAAATCGGCTTTGGCATGGGTCACTCGCTGCTGGAAATGGCGGCTGCGGCCCCCGAGCACGACTTCATCGGTGTTGAGGTGCATTCTCCAGGCGTGGGCGCGCTGCTCAATGGCGTACTGACCCAGGGACTGACCAATGTGCGCGTCTACGATTGCGACGCTATTGAAGTGCTGAACCGCTGCGTTGCGGACAACAGCCTGGATCGCCTGATGCTGTTCTTCCCGGACCCGTGGCACAAGAGCCGTCACCACAAGCGCCGCATCGTGCAGCCGGAATTCGCCGCGCTGGTGCGCAGCAAACTGAAGGCCGGCGGCGTGTTCCACATGGCCACCGATTGGGGGCCTTACGCGGAATACATGCTGGAAGTGATGAGCGTGGCGCCCGGTTATCGCAACCAGGCTGAAGACAACCAGTACGTCCCGCGCCCTGCGGAAAGGCCGATCACCAAGTTCGAGCGCCGTGGCGAGAAGCTCGGACACGGCGTCTGGGATCTGAAGTTCGAGAAAGTCGACTGACCGGGCTTGCGGGTTGCTGACAACCCGCAATGCCGTGTCGCTTACTGAATCTCGTCCGGCTTGACGATCACCCAGTTCTTGTCTGCCGTGACCGGCAGCTTCTCCCTGGCCTGAGCGTCGGCGTTGTCCTTGATCATGCCGTTAAGCTGGGTCATGTATTTGTCCTTGCGGTTGATCCACAAGTGCACGCCGCCCTTGCTTACATCGACGCTGTGAAACAGCATGTAGCCGTCGCTGGTCGGGGTATCGCCGCCGACCAGGACCGGTTTCTTCCACTGATCGATGTAAGTCAGAATAGCCGCCTGCTTGCCCGCCATCCAGGTTGCCGGGGTCCACAGATACGGCGTCAGCTCCAGGCCCATGTTGCTTTTCGGATCGTATTTGCCCGCCGTGATCTGCTTGCGTGCGGTGGTCAGCTCGCCTGTCTTGCGGTCTTTCAACAGGGTCGAAACGCCTATCACGTTCTGCGGTTTGACGTTGTAGCCGTACTTCGGATCTGCAGCGACCATGCGTACCAGCTCTTCGGACGCCGCGGTCATCACATACACCTCGATGCCGTTTTCCATCAGCTTGTTGTACAGCTCGGTCTGCCCGGTGAAGACCCGCGGCGGCTCGACATTGAGCTGCTTGACGGTGTCGCCGTCGTAGTAGGTCGCAGGGATCGGCTTTTTCAGGGCCATCAGCTCATCGACGTAGCCCTTGAGCTCCTGAAGCGTAAAGCCGGAAAACACCTGCGCGACCCACGGGTAGCAGACCATGTCGTCTATTTCGCAAAGGCGATAGTAGTAGCTGAACAGGCTTTCCTTGTGCTCGGCGGTGTCTTTGAAGGGGATCAGCTTCAGCGACGGATCGAGTGTTTCCCGGGTGATCAGGCCTTTGTTTTCCATGTAAGGCAGCAGCGACTCTTCGAGGTCGAAGCGGTAACTGGTGTTGTCCATGTCGAAGACTGCGTAATTGCCCTTGTTGGCGTTCGCCGCAATCATTGCGTCGAGCGCCTTGGCGGCAGGCTCGGGCCAATGTTTCAATTCGGTGGCTGCGATAGCCTGGCTGGCGAGCCCGAAGCAGACGGCAGCGGCCAACAGTTTTGGCACGAGTTTCATAGGCAATTTCCCCTTGTCGAAAAAACGAAGGGGCAGACCGTAACAAATTATTGTGAAGGCAAAAGTACGTCAGCGACCTGAAAAAAGCCAAATGACGCCGTTTGCCCCTTTATTTGCGACAGTGAAACCAAAAACGACACTTTTATTGCAGTTTTTCGTCAACGGCCGCAATTGCGCCAAAAGTTGTTGATCAGACGCGTTCCCAGACTTCGAAGTTGTAAGCCGGCTTGTCATCGACGGCGGCGTTTTCGCTGTTGGATACCAGCGCCCACTGCGCCGTATCGAATTCCGGAAACCACGCGTCGCCGTCAGGGCTCAGCGCCACGCGAGTCAGGTACAGGCGATCGGCCTGAGGGAGGCCCTGGGCGTAAAGCTGCGCGCCGCCGATCAGCATCACCTCGTCGACACCCTGTTCCTGCGCCCACTGCTCGGCACGCACGACGGCGGCGTCCAGCGAAGCGAAGACTTCCGCGCCTTCAAGCTGCAGGTCAGTCTGGCGGCTGACCACCAGGTTGAGACGGCCGGGCAGCGGGCGGCCCAACGAATCCCAGGTCTTGCGACCCATGATGATCGGCTTGCCGAGCGTCGTTGCCTTGAAGTATTTGAAATCCCCCGGCAAATGCCAGGGCATGGAATTGTCGACGCCAATCACTCGGTTTTCACCAAGGGCGGCAATCAGGCTGAGGGGGAGATGAGTTTTCATGCCGCGAGGATATCAGAGGTCGCCGGGCAGGCGAATGAACTGACATGCGCCGTGCTCAGTCCCATGACTGCGGTTATGCTCACCGCTGAATTCAATCAAGAGACACTGTGTGACTGCACTGACCCCCCTCGATACCCTCTGGCTGACCGAAGCCGTGCGCCTGCGTGAACAACAGGCCGGCGTGCTGGATGATCAGGAAGCCAATCGCCGTGCCCGCGCTGCCGGAGGCGACCTGACTGCGCGCATTACCCATCGCGCCCTCGGCTTGGCGCAGCGCGACGGCATGCTGGGCGCATTGCAGCACTGGAAGCAAGGCGCGCGGCTGGCGTTGATTGCGCTGGCGGTGCTCTCGGTCATCAGTGGCGCGGGCCTGGCGTTCGCCGCAATGGGCGACGGGCAGGCACCGGTCAATGTGTTCTGGGCGCTGGGCAGTCTGCTGGGGCTGAACCTTGTGCTGTTGCTGACCTGGGCGCTGGGCCTGATCTTCGCCGGGCGCAGTAACACCGGGCTGGGCCGGGTGTGGCTGTGGCTGAGTGAGAAACTCGCGCGTGACGCCCAGGCCGCGCAACTCGCTCCCGCACTGGTTTTGCTGTTGCAACGCCAGCGCCTGAATCGCTGGGCGCTCGGGCTGGTGGTGCACAGCCTGTGGCTGCTGGCGTTACTCAGTGCGCTGGTGCTGCTGTTGATGCTGATGGCGACCCGACGCTACGGGTTTGTCTGGGAAACCACCATTCTGAGCAGCGATACGTTCGTCAGCCTTACCCGGACACTCAGTACGATCCCGGCCTGGCTGGGGTTCAGCGTGCCGGACGAAACCATGATCCGTGCCAGCGGCAATGGTGCGCTGAGTATCGACAATGCCCGTCAGGCCTGGGCGGCCTGGCTGGTGGGTGTGCTGCTGGTGTACGGCATCGTGCCGCGTCTGTTGCTGGCCGGGTTCTGCCTGTGGCGCTGGAAGCAGGGGCGGGCAGCGCTGCGTCTCGATCTGGATTTGCCTGAATACCTTGAATTGCGTGAGCGCCTGATGCCCAGCAGCGAGCGCCTGGGTGTCAACGATGCTGAACCTGCTGCGCTGCATCAGGTGCAGCCCAGCGCAGGGACGACCGAAAGCGACGGCGCGCTGCTGGTGGCCATCGAGCTGGATGATCAGCAGGTCTGGCCGCCAGCGTTACCGTCTGGTGTTGCCGATGCAGGCGTTCTCGACAGCCGTGAGTCGCGCCACAAGCTATTGGAGCAACTGACCCAGTATCCGCCTGCGCGCATGGTGATCGCCTGCGACCCGCGCCGCTCGCCGGACCGTGGCAGTCTGGCGTTGATCGCCGAACTGGCGCGCTGCGCCGGTGCAGCGCGCATCTGGCTGCTGCCCGCGCCTGCCGGGCAGAGGCTTGACCCGGAGCGCCTCGGCGACTGGCACCTGGCGCTGGATCAATTGCAGTTGCCGCACGCCGACAGTGCGCCCTTGAACTGGCTGGAGACAGGCCATGAATGAAGCAGACAGCAGTCGTGCGATCAAGCTGGCGGTGGTCGGTCACACCAATGTCGGCAAGACCTCGCTGCTGCGTACCCTGACGGGCGACGTAAGTTTCGGCGAAGTGTCCCATCGTCCCAGCACGACTCGCCATGTCGAGGGCGCGCGCCTTTCTGTTGACGGCGAGGCATTGGTCGAGCTGTACGACACGCCTGGCCTGGAAGATGCTATCGCGCTGCTTGATTATCTGGAGCGCCTGGACCGTCCCGGCGAGCGTCTGGACGGGCCTGCACGACTGGCGCGTTTTCTGGAGGGCAGCGAGGCACGCCAGCGTTTTGAGCAAGAGGCCAAGGTCATGCGCCAGTTGCTCGACTCGGACGCGGGGCTGTATATCATCGATGCGCGTGAGCCGGTGCTGGCCAAATACCGTGACGAGCTGGCGGTATTGGCGAGCTGTGGCAAACCACTGCTGCCGGTTCTGAATTTCGTCAGCGCGCAGCAGCACCGCGAGCCGGAGTGGCGCGAAGCGCTTTCACGGTTGGGCCTGCATGCGCTGGTGCGTTTCGACAGCGTGGCGCCACCGGAAGACGGCGGCCGTCGGCTGTATGAAAGCCTGGCGCTGTTGCTGGAAAGCGCGCGGCCGCGGCTCGAACGGCTGATTGATGATCAGGAAAAACAGCGCACAGCCAAGCGCCACAGCGCTGCTCGCCTGATCGCCGAACTGCTGATTGATTGCGCAGCTTGCCGGCGCAGTGTCGAAACCACCGCCGACCAGGAGCAGCAGGCTGTGGAAGCGCTGCGCAAGGCGGTTCGGCAGCGCGAACAGCAGTGTGTTGAGGCGCTGCTCAAGCTGTATGCGTTTCGCAAGGATGATGTGTCCAGCAGTGATTTGCCGTTGATGGACGGTCGTTGGGGCGATGACCTGTTCAACCCGGAAACCCTGAAGTTGATGGGCGTGCGCGTTGGCGGCGGTGTGGCGGCTGGCGCGGCGGCCGGGGCAGGGGTCGACCTGATGGTTGGTGGCGTAACGCTGGGTGCTGCTGCGCTGGTCGGGGCGATTGCCGGTGGTGCGTTATCCACAGCGCGCAGCTACGGAGGCCGGTTGCTTGGCAAGTTCAAGGGGCGCAGAGAATTGACCGTCGACGATGCGGTACTGCGCCTGCTCGCACTGCGTCAGCGCCATTTGCTGCTGGCGCTGGGTGTCAGAGGCCATGCTGCCCTGCACAGCATCGAACTGACCACACCGCAGGACAAGACCTGGCGCAAAGGCAAAATCCCCGAGCCGCTGTCACGCGCCCGCGCCCACCCGCAGTGGTCGACGCTCAACCCGCAGCCCAGACCGAATCAGGGCGAGAGGCAGGAAGCAATCGATGAACTGGCTGACGTGGTGTTGCAGGATTGAGCGTTGTCGACGCTCAAGATCGGACGCAGAGCGTCCAGAACGGCATACCGACGCAGAGCGTCGCACGATAGTTGAGGTTATCGTTCCTCACGCTCCAGCGTGGGAATGCCTGTCGTGACGCTCCGCGTCACAAATCTGCGCCGCACCGCACGCTCAAGATCGGACGCAGAGCGTCCAGAACGGCATACCGACGCAGAGCGTCGGCACGATAGTTACAGAACCCATCGTTCCGCACGCTCCAGTGTGGGAATGCCTTGCGTGACGCTCCGCGTCACAAAATCTGCGCCGCACCGAACCCCGATCACCCCCGCCATCAAGCGCTTTTCAACGTGCCGATTGCCGCTAAAACTGGCCATTGATTTTTTATTGATTGATCGTTCAATAAAAAATCTTTAGACTGGTCTCGTCTTTTCGCTACAACGATCACTGCAGATACCCGGGAGAATCGCGCCAATGCCCAAGGTCGGAATGCAACCCATCCGCCGCCAACAGTTGATCCAGGCCACGCTGACTGCGGTCGATCAGGTCGGTATGGGCGATGCCAGCATTGCTCTCATTGCGCGACTGGCAGGCGTGTCCAACGGCATCATCAGTCACTATTTTCAGGACAAGAACGGCCTGATCGCTGCCACGATGCGGCACCTGATGAACGCCTTGATCCAGAACGTCCGCGAACGCCGTCAGGCGCTGACCGAAGACAGCCCCAGGGCTCACCTGCAAGTGATCATCGAAGGTAACTTCGACGCCAGTCAGGTCAGCGGCCCGGCCATGAAAACCTGGCTGGCCTTCTGGGCGACCAGCATGCATCACCCTTCGCTGCACCGATTGCAGCGTATCAACGACCACCGTTTGTATTCGAACCTGTGCTGTCAGTTCCGCCGCACCTTGCCACTGGAACAGGCACGCAGCGCCGCCCGCGGGCTGGCAGCCCTGATAGACGGGTTGTGGCTGAGAGGCGCGCTGTCAGGCGATGCATTCGACACCGAGCAAGCGCAACGGATCGCTTACGAGTACATGGATTTTCAATTGGCGAAATCGGCGAGCTGAGGCTTTCGAAGCCCTCACCGAACGACTGTATGAGCCTGTTGCCGGACAAACCCCGGCACACTGAAATCAGTCATCGCCCCCCACTGAATTTGCGAGGACTTTATGGCCCGTTTTGAACTGCAGAAACTTTACATCGATGGCGGTTATGTCGATGCCAGCAACCCTGAAACCTTCGACGCCATAAACCCGGCGAACGGCGAAGTTCTGGCGCAGATCCAGCGTGCCGGTAAGGACGACGTCGAGCGCGCCGTCGTCGCTGCCGAAAAGGGCCAGAAAATCTGGGCCGCCATGACTGCGGTCGAGCGTTCGCGCATTCTGCGCCGTGCCGTCGACATCCTGCGTGAGCGCAACGATGAACTGGCCGCTCTTGAAACACTGGACACCGGCAAGGCCATCTCCGAAACCCGCTACGTGGATATCGTGACCGGCGCCGATGTGCTGGAGTACTACGCAGGTCTGGTGCCGGCCATCGAAGGCGAGCAGATCCCGTTGCGCGATTCTTCATTCGTATACACCCGCCGCGAACCGCTGGGTGTGGTGGCCGGTATTGGCGCATGGAACTACCCGATCCAGATCGCACTGTGGAAATCCGCCCCGGCGCTGGCGGCGGGTAATGCGATGATCTTCAAGCCGAGTGAAGTCACTTCGCTGACCACTCTGAAGCTGGCAGAAATCTACACCGAAGCGGGCGTACCGAACGGCGTATTCAACGTGCTCACCGGCAGCGGCCGTGAAGTCGGCACCTGGATCACCGAACACCCGCGCATCGAGAAAGTCTCCTTCACCGGCGGTACCGACACCGGCAAGAAAGTCATGGCCAGCGCCTCGAGCTCGTCGCTCAAGGAAGTGACCATGGAACTGGGCGGCAAGTCACCGCTGATCGTGTTTGACGACGCCGATCTGGACCGTGCCGCCGACATCGCGATGATGGCCAACTTCTACAGCTCCGGTCAGGTCTGCACCAACGGCACCCGCGTGTTCGTGCCGAACGGCCTGAAGGCCGAGTTCGAAGCGAAGATCCTCGAGCGTGTGAAGCGCATTCGCGCCGGCAACCCTGAAGACGAGAACATCAATTTCGGCCCTCTGGTCAGCTTCGAGCACATGGAAAGCGTGCTGGGCTATATCGCCAAGGGCAAAGAGCAGGGCGCACGTCTGTTGTGCGGCGGCGATCGCCTGACCGGCGGTGTGTTCGACAAGGGCGCGTTCGTTGCGCCGACCGTGTTCACCGACTGCACCGACGACATGACCATCGTGCGTGAAGAAATCTTCGGCCCGGTGATGAGCATCCTCGGTTACGACAGCGAAGATGAAGTGGTGCGCCGTGCCAACGATACCGACTTCGGTCTGGCTGCAGGCATCGTGACCCGCGACCTGAACCGCGCCCACCGCGTGATTCATCTGCTGGAAGCCGGTATCTGCTGGATCAACGCCTGGGGCGAGTCGGCGGCACAAATGCCGGTCGGCGGTTACAAGCAGTCGGGTGTCGGCCGTGAGAACGGCATCAGCTCGCTGGCCCAGTACACGCGCATCAAGTCGGTACAGATCGAACTGGGCGATTACGCCTCGGTTTTCTAAACACGGTTTCAGTGGCAAGCGGCAGGCCTCAAGCAGACGCACTCAAAAGCTGCCTGCCGCACCCCATTTTCACGAGTATCGCCTGGCTGCTTCTGCTTGCGGCCAAGGCTTGAAACTCGCAGCTCTATGAGGGAGCCTCTATGACGACTCAATCCGAATACGACTACATCATCATTGGTGCCGGCTCGGCCGGTAACACCCTGGCAGCCCGTCTCACCGAAGACGCAGGCGTCACCGTTCTGCTGCTCGAAGCCGGTGGCCCGGACTACCGTCTGGATTTCCGTACCCAGATGCCTGCCGCCCTGGCATTCCCGCTGCAGGGCCGTCGCTACAACTGGGCCTACGAGACCGAGCCAGAGCCGCACATGAACAACCGCCGGATGGAATGCGGTCGCGGTAAAGGCCTGGGCGGCTCGTCGCTGATCAACGGCATGTGCTACATCCGCGGCAACGCGATGGACTACGATGGCTGGGCCAAGGAGCCGGGTCTCGAAGACTGGAGCTACCTCGACTGCCTGCCGTACTTCCGCAAGGCCGAGACCCGCGACATCGGCCCGAATGACTACCACGGTGGTGAAGGTCCGGTCAGCGTTGCCACACCCAAGGCGGGCAACAATCCGCTGTTCCACGCGATGGTCGAGGCGGGCGTGCAGGCCGGCTTCCCACGCACTGACGACCTCAACGGTTATCAGCAGGAAGGTTTCGGTCCGATGGACCGCACCGTGACGCCTAACGGTCGTCGCGCCAGTACCGCCCGTGGTTATCTGGACGAGGCCAAGAAGCGCCCGACCCTGACCATCGTCACTCACGCACTGACCGACCGCATCCTGTTCGAAGACAAGCGCGCCGTTGGCGTGGCGTACCTGGTGGGCGACAGCGACACCCGCATCCAGGCCCGTGCCCGCAAGGAAGTGCTGCTGTGTGGCGGCGCGATCGCTTCGCCACAGATTCTCCAGCGTTCCGGCGTCGGCCCGGCCGAAGTGCTGAACAAACTCGATATTCCGGTGGTACATGACCTGCCGGGCGTTGGCCAGAACCTTCAGGATCACCTGGAGATGTACCTGCAGTACGCCTGCACCCAGCCGGTGTCGCTGTATCCTTCGCTGAAGTGGTGGAACCAGCCTGCTATCGGTGCCGAGTGGATGTTCCTCGGTACAGGTATCGGTGCGAGCAATCAGTTTGAAGCTGGTGGTTTCATTCGCTCCAGTGAAGCGTTCGAATGGCCGAACATTCAGTACCACTTCCTGCCGGTCGCGATTAACTACAACGGCACCAAGGGCGTTCAGGAGCATGGTTTCCAGGCTCACGTCGGCTCCATGCGTTCGCCGAGCCGTGGTCGTGTGCAGGTCAAATCCAAAGACCCGCGCGAGTACCCGAGCATCCTGTTCAACTACATGGCCAGCGAGCAGGATTGGCAGGAGTTTCGCGACGGCATCCGCCTGACTCGCGAGATCATGCAGCAACCGGCACTTGACCCGTACCGTGGCCGCGAAATCAGCCCCGGCATCGACGTGCAGTCCGACGAGGCGCTGGACCAGTTCGTGCGTGAGCATGCCGAAACGGCTTATCACCCGTCCTGCTCGTGCAAGATGGGCACCGACGAAATGGCGGTTGTCGATGGCCAGGGTCGTGTGCATGGCCTGCAAAGCCTGCGCGTGGTCGATGCCTCGATCATGCCGATCATCACCACCGGTAACCTGAATGCACCGACGATCATGATCGCCGAGAAAATCGCCGACAAGATCCGCGGTCGCCAGCCGCTGCCACGCAGCACTGCCGACTACTTCGTCGCAGGCGACAAGCCAGCGCGCGGCAAGCCGCTGCGCGAGATCAGCCACCAGGCCTGATCTGCCGACCAGGCGTCCTCACGGGACGCCTTTTGTTGTGCATGCTCCAGTGTGGAATGCATTTCGCACTGGAGCACTGGCACGGTAGTTACAAGATTCTCGTTCCTCACGCTCCAGTGTGGGAATGCATTTCCCGACGCTCCGCGCCGCAATGGATGCGGAGCATAGTTACGAGCGCCGACTCGATTCAGACCCTCCTCCCGACAGACGCGAATTGCCACTACCCCTCCGCTCTGCCACAATCGCGAATGATTCTCTTTAGTTAGAACTTTCTCATCGAGGCCATTCGTGTCGTCAGTCCCAAGCACTCATAGCGAGATCGTTGGTGCGCTGTATCGCGATCATCGCGGCTGGCTGCTGGCCTGGCTCAGACGCAATGTCGCCTGCCCGCAACGTGCTCAGGATTTGAGTCAGGACACGTTCGTGCGCTTGCTGGGGCGCCATGAATTGCTTGCGCCCAGAGAACCGCGTGCGTTCCTGGCAACCGTCGCCAAAGGGTTGATGTTCGACCACTTCCGACGTGCTGCGCTGGAGCAGGCTTATCTCGGGGAATTGATGCAGGTGCCCGAGGCCGAGCAGCCCTCTCCGGAAGAGCAGATGCTGATTCTGGAAGACCTCAAGGCCATCGACCGCATGCTCGGCACCCTGTCCAGCAAGGCGCGGGCAGCCTTTCTGTACAGTCGCCTCGACGCGATGGGGCACGCTGAAATTGCCGAGCGACTGGGCGTTTCGGTCTCGCGTGTCAGGCAATACCTGGCTCAGGCCATGCGTCAGTGCTACGTGGCGCTCTACGGTGAGCCGACGTGAACACCAGACCGGTCTCTGCCCGAGTGCTCGATGCGGCCATCCAGTGGCAACTGAATATGGACGGCAACGGCGGCAATGACGCCGAGCTGGCGCGCTGGTTGGCCGCTGACGAAGAGCATGCCCGGGCCTGGAGCCAGTTGGGGATGGTCAATCAGCGCTTTGCTTTGCCCGCGGGTCCGGCACGCAAGGCATTGCAACAATCACCGGGTGCCCTGCGACACAGTTTGCGCACGCTCGGTGGCGGTCTGGCCGGAGTGTTCATGGCCTTGGGCCTGGCATTGTTCGTCGGCGACCGCTATCTGCCGATGGATTACTGGCTTGCCGACCAGCGCACCGCCACCGGTGAACAGCGCGACGTGCGTCTGGCGGACAACACGCTGATTCGCCTAAACACCCACAGCGCAATCGATGTGCGCTTCGATGCGCAGCAACGTCGGGTCATTCTGCAGGACGGTGAAATATTGGTGCAGACCGGCGATCATGACGACCCGCGGCCCTTCATCGTCGAGACAGCGGATGGAAAGATGCGCGCCCTGGGTACGCGTTTTCTGGTCCGACGCGAGTCCGATGGAACACTGCTCAGCGTGTTGCAATCGGCGGTTGTCGCCGAGCCGCGCAACGCCTCTGGTGAACAGGTTTTGCGCGAGGGCCAACAGGTTCTGCTGACCCGCAACGGACTTGGCCCTTTGCTTGGCCTGCCCTCCGGCGTCGACGCCTGGACGCGCGGCATGCTGGTGGTGGACAACGCGCGACTGGCAGACATGCTCGCTGAACTGGGGCGTTACCGGACAGGACACCTGGGCGTCGACCCGAAGGTGGCTGATCTGCGGGTGACCGGCACCTTCCCGTTGACTGATACCGACCTGGCGCTCAAGGCGCTGCTGCCGACCTTGCCTGTGCAGATCGAGCAGCACACTGCGTGGTGGGTGTCCGTGCTGCCCAGGGATCAACAGCCCGGTAATCCTCCGGCAAAACTCTGAAACATACCCGTTCATGCAGACAGCGGATCGCCCTGACACTTTTTCGGTTTCGAGCGGCTTAGTCTTACAAGTCATTTCGGGGACGCGCTCAGCGCTGCGTCTCTTCGTCTGTGGATAAACCATGAAAAGCCAAACCGTGCGCCGCTGGTCCATCGTGCATACCTGGAGCAGCCTGATTTGCACCCTGTTCCTGTTGATGCTGGCGGTCACCGGCCTGCCGCTGATCTTTCATCATGAAATCGATCATCTGCTGGGCGACGCTCCGCATTACAAGGAGATGCCTGCCGACACGCCACGCCTGGACCTGGAGCAATTGGCCAGGGCTGCCGAAGCGCATCGCCCCGGCGAGGTGATGCAGTATTTCGGCTGGGACGACGAAGACCCCAATGGTGTAATGGCAATCACCGCTGCAACCGCCGGCACCGAGCCCAACTCCTCGCACACCTTCGCTCTTGATGCGCGCACCGGTGAGGCACTGGAGATGCCTTCTGCCAACGGTGGCTTCATGATGGTCATGCTGCGCCTGCATGTAGACATGTACGCCAATCTGCCCGGCAAGCTGTTGCTGGCGTTCATGGGCCTGCTGTTTGTGGTGGCGATCGTTTCCGGGACCGTGTTGTATGCGCCGTTCATGCGCAAGCTGGAGTTCGGTCAGGTGCGGGTCAATAAATCCACGCGCACGCGCTGGCTGGACCTGCACAACCTGATCGGCGTAGTGACATTGACCTGGGCGCTGGTGGTCGGCGTGACCGGGGTGATCAGCGCCTGTGCCGACCTGCTTATCGCTTCCTGGCGCAATGACGCGCTGGCCACCATGATCGCCCCTTACAAGGATGCGCCACCGTTGACCCAGCGGGCTCCGGCAACTCGCTTGCTGGAGATTGCCGAATCCGCTGCGCCCGGCATGCAGGCCGATT
Organism: Pseudomonas sp. PvP027; assembly: GCF_017833005.1. NCBI lineage: Bacteria > Pseudomonadati > Pseudomonadota > Gammaproteobacteria > Pseudomonadales > Pseudomonadaceae > Pseudomonas > Pseudomonas sp. PvP027. The sequence goes on from NZ_JAFIBK010000001.1 coordinate 3,767,243, forward strand.
TCATCGCCTTCCCCGGCACGCGCTTCTCCAGCGAGCATCATTACGCAGTGTTCCTCAAGGGCAATACGCACCTGACTGCGCACCTCGCCACGCCGGTGCTGATCGACGCGCAGAGCCTGCAAGTCACTGCCGTGGTCGAACGTCCCTGGTACATGGATGCACTGGGCATGTCGCAACCTCTGCATTTCGGCGATTACGGCGGCATGCCGATGAAGATTCTCTGGGCAGTGCTGGATGTGCTGACCATCATCGTACTCGGCAGCGGCGTTTATCTGTGGTGGGTCAGGCGTCGCGCCGCGCGCTCGGTAAGCGTTGTTCAGGCTCAGGTGGCGCGATGAGCTCCAGGCCATCGCGATTCTGGAAGACCTTTGCGATACCCGCCGTCATAGCGCTGCTTATCGGCATAGGGCTCTTCGCGGCGCTGCTGGGTGACGGCTGGTGGGATACGCTGGCGTGGCTGGGGATGGGGGCGGCTGCCCTGTTGAGTATCAGGGGCTTGCTGATACGGCGCGGCTGATTGAAACGCTGATTGCAGACGCGCCACAGGCTGACTAGTCTAGGATCCTGTCTCATTCGAGGAATACCCATGTCAGCGCCCACGATGACGTTGTACTTCAACGCGGCTTCACCTTTCGCCCGCAAAGTTATGGTGATGCTGCATGAAACCGCTCAGCTCGATCGTGTCGAGTTTCAGAGCACAGTGCTGACACCGGTCAGCCCGTCTGCCGAGCTCAATGAAGACAACCCGGCCGGCAAGCTCCCCGCGTTAAGGCTGGCCGACGGCAATGTCATTCATGACAGCCGGGTGATTCTTGATTATCTCGACCATCAGCACGTGGGCCTGCCACTGATCCCCCGCGAAGGTTCGGCACGCTGGAGGCGCCTGACCCTGGCCTCGCTGGCCGATGCGGTGCTGGATGCTGCGGTGCTGATCCGCTACGAAACCGCCTTGCGTCCGCAGGAAAAACACTGGGACCAGTGGCTGGACAATCAGCAGCAGAAGATTGAACGCTCGCTGCAGTACTTCGAAAGCAACGCGATCACCGAGCTCAGCAGTTCCTTCGATGTCGCATCGATCAGCGTCGCTGCTGCACTCGGCTATCTGGATTTCCGCCAGCCGGATCTCAACTGGCGCAGCACCTATCCGCGCCTGGCCGCCTGGTACCTGGACGTCAGTCAACGGCCATCGATGATCGCGACCCAGCCGCCGGTCTGAGTCAATCTGCGCCGCGCCGCACAGTCAAGACAGGACGCAGAGCGTCCAGAAATGCATACCCACGCGGAGCATGGGCACGATAGTGTTCTTGCGGGCGGCTATCGTTCCTCACGCTCCAGCGTGGGAATGCAGTTCTCGACGCTCTGCGTCACAGATCTGCGCCGCGCCGCACAGTCAAGACAGGACGCGGAGCGTCCAGAGATGCATACCTACGCGGAGCATGGGCACGATAGTGTTCTTGCGGGCGGCTATCGTTCCTCACGCTCCAGCGTGGGAATGCTGTGGGTGACGCTCTGCGTCACAGATCTGCGCCGCGCCGCACAGTCAAGACAGGACGCGGAGCGTCCAGAGATGCATACCTACGCGGAGCATGGGCACGATAGTGTTCTTGCGGGCGGCTATCGTTCCTCACGCTCCAGCGTGGGAATGCTGTGGGTGGCGCTCTGCGTCACAGATCTGCGCCACACCGCACAGTCAAGACAGGACGCAAAGCGTCCAGAAATGCATACCCACGCGGAGCATGGGCACGATAGTGTTCTTGCGGGCGCTTATCGTTCCTCAGCAATCAGGCTCGTCAGCGGTATAACGACGGGCCGGATTGACCGCGGCGTCGAACTCACGCAGTGCCTTGGCACCGATCAACAGCGGGAAGTTGAAGTGGCTGCGGTCCACCAGGTTGACCTCGACCGTACGCTTCTTGTCGCCCAGGCACAGTTCCAGGTCAACGACCGGGCGCTTGGCAGGGTTGATGCCTTCATCTTCATCGTCGTCACCTTCGGCGCGTCCCTTGATCTTGCTGATTCGCGAGACCTTGTGCTCGTACACCTTATTGTCCGCACCCTTGGTTGCCAGGCGGAAACGTACCCAGTCATCGCCATCGCGTTTGAACAATTCAATGTCCTTTGCCGACAGCGAGGCGGTCAGTGCGCCGGTGTCCATCTTGGCTTTGAAGGTCTGGCCTATTTCCGCAACCTTGATGTTCTCGTAGCGACCATACAACGTCGGTTCAGCAGCCATGACCGGCAGGGCCAGCAAAGACAATAGCGCCAGGATCGGTTTCACGTGGGAGGTTCCTCGCAATAGTCAGCGCCCGATTGGCGCCCGGGTTTAGACAGCGAACCTGCAGTAGGTTCGTCGTGATAAATGTGACGTCAGCATAAAGGTCGCGACGTGAAACATTTGTAAGCACCTGTGTAATTGGCGTAAAACGCGTGGGTCTTTATTATTGCCGCCCCTGAACCTTCAAGAGTCCGTCATGCGCCGTCTGCTCACCGGCTGTTTTGTTGCCTTGCTGTTACTGATCAATACGCTGGTGCTTATTGGCCCGCTATTGATTTTTGCGTTGCTCAAGCTGCTGTTCAGAGGCCGGATGCGCGATCGCTGTTCAGCTGCAGTGATGTGGATCGCTGAAACCTGGGCCGAGGTCGACAAGGTCATCTTTGCCATCTGCACACCCACGCAGTGGGACATTCGTGGCGATGAAGGGCTGCGTGGTGACACTTCCTACCTGGTCATCAGCAATCATCAGTCGTGGGTGGATATTCCCGCGCTGGTCCAGGCACTCAACCGGCGCACGCCGTTCTTCAAGTTCTTCCTGAAAAAAGAACTGATCTGGGTGCCGCTGTTGGGGCTTGCGTGGTGGGGGCTGGACTACCCGTTCATGAAGCGCTACAGCAAGGCTTTTCTGGAAAGGCACCCTGAACTCAAGGGCAAGGACCTGGAAATTACCAAGGCCGCCTGCGAGCTGTTCAAACGCCAGCCAGTGACTATCGTCAACTACCTGGAAGGCACGCGCTTCACTCCGGCCAAACATGCCGCTCAGGGCTCGCCTCATACCTATCTGCTCAAGCCCAAGGCCGGCGGCGTTGCCTTCGTGCTGGCGGCGATGGGCGAGCAACTGGATGCCATTCTGGATGTCACGGTTGTGTATCCCGGCTCAGGCATTCCCGGTTTCTGGGACATGTTGTGCGGTCGGGTCTCCAGAGTGATCGTCGATATCAGGACCCGCGAGCTGGACCCCGCACTGTGGCAGGGCGACTACGAGAACGACCCTGTGTTTCGCGAGAAAGTGCAGGGTTGGGTCAATCAGCTCTGGGTCGAGAAAGATGCGCGTATTGCGGCATTGCGGCTGGATCTGGCGGGGCACTGACATTTCTGACAGGTAGACGAGACTCAAACGGCGGATGAAACTGGCCTTCAGTTCTGCGAGAGGCCACTTCCATGTTGACGCTCAACTCTTCTCCACTTGGCACCTACCGCTACGACGCGCTGGACCGGCTGTCTTACATAGCGCCTGCTGGACAGGCGTCTATCAGCCGATTCTATCGGGAGAGCCGTCTGACTACCTCCATACAGGGCGCCTCTCACCATTCTGTTGTTCAGACAGAAGACCTCTTACTGGCGTTGCGCCGCGTTGACTCCGGTCAGGTTCTGTTCGATGTGCTTGCCACTGATCAACAGCACTCAGTGCTGTGCAGCATCGAGGCCACGCAAGACACGGCATTCGCCTACAGCCCCTACGGTTTTAGACCTTCGCAAACGGCGTCACAGGGTACTCCTGGTTTTACCGGGCAGATGCTTGACCCGCTAACGGGGCATTACGGCCTGGGAAATGGCATTCGGGCATACAACCCGAAGCTGATGCGCTTCAACTGTCCGGATACGCTCAGCCCATTTGGTGCGGGTGGACTGAACAGCTACGCCTACTGTGTTGGAGATCCTGTGAACTACAGTGATCCGACGGGGCATTGGCCTCTGAGGATGCTGGCAATGGCATTTACGCGCGCTAGAAATTTTCGTGTACCCGCGACATTGACAGTAAACGTGGACGAAGTGATGGAGACATCTCGTCAGGCCATGACGAGAAATGCTGATTTTTCAGGAGAAGTGACGGGCGTCAGAAAATATCTTGGGCAGAACCTTGGTGAACTTGATAAGCACAATGCGTTTATCAATAAACTTGATTCCGTTAATGACAACCTTGCCAGCCATCTCAATGACGCTCTTTCGCAATCACATGCCGACTACTACTTGGGAATAGCTCGTAAAGTGCATGCTGGAGAACTGAGCAATACCGGCGCCCATGTGGCGGCAGCCGAGAAATGGATGCCACAAATTCTTGATCCACGCACCCGCTCGGACGGTATCGTCGGCACCACTTTCAATCTGGGAGGTGCGTTTGGCGAGGGCGTGAATGATCACAGACTCTATAAAACCGGATCGGCATTAACCGGGAGCGCCAGACGCAAAGCCCTGGATATCAGATTAACTGCCGGCACCCCATAACCCACTCAAACTCTGCAACGCCGAACCACTGGCGCCTTGCTGTCCCAGGTATTGCAGAATCAGCGGGGCAAACTGGCTGACCATTGTGCTGTCCATGCCCAACGCCTTGAAGGCGTTATTCACATCACCCATGCTCTGCACGTTGCCCAGTGCGCTGTTGAGCATCGAGCTATTGCCCGACTTGCCACCCAGCAGGCTGCCCAGCCCGTTGGCGCCGCCCAGGCTGTCCAGCGCGGACGTACCGGACATTTGCTCAAGGCCCGGGACCGACTTGGCCAACTGCGAGTAATCGGTGTTGGTCAGTTTGTTCTTCGCCAGCCCGAGCAGCGCGCCTGTCCCGCCAACCGCCTGTTCCGGGGTGACATTGAGCTGCGTACCGAGGGTATTGAGCAGCCCCGCGACTTCGGGTGCCGCCGTGGCTTTCTGATTGCCATTGGTGGCGTTGGAGACCGCATTCGCTGCGTCATTCAGATTGAAGGCGAATGCAGGGCTTGCAGCCACGGCCATCAACGTTGCCAAAGCCATTACGCGTGCAGTTTTCATTGCGTCACCTTTATCGAAACGGGACCGCCCGTGAGTGGGCGATGAAGCAGAGGCTTTGACTGGAGGAACAGGAGCTTGTTCCCGGCGCGGGGCAGCAACAACGGCGACTTTCCGATCTGCACCGTCGAGCCTGCGCATTGGGTGCCCGGCGTAGTGATAGAACATCTATGTATTACCCGGCTTTTTCCGCGAAACAGCATGGTGTCGGTCATTTGGAATGCACGGAGCATCAGCAATGACCGACACCTACACTGCATCATTTCCTTCCAGGCCAACTGTCGTACGGGAAAGTCTTCAGCACGTATTGGCGGTTGAGGGTAACGAGCAACTGGCCGCCATTCTGCAACGGCCCCGGCCTGAAGGTTTCACGCTACTGGACGAGATCCAGGTACTCGGGGCCGCCAGCGCGTTCGGACGATGGGCAGACGACCTCGAACTCTTGAGTAGCCTGAAATCAATGTTGTTCGACGATGAGCTGAACGCGCTTGGCGACAGCGCAGAACGCGTTACCCGTTCCGTCGGTTCGTCAACATCGGAGGCCGGCCCCGAGCACGAACTGGCCAAAGCGGCGTTCGATATTGCGCAGAGTCATCAGCGCGAGTCACATTCGCCAGGTGTTCGAACCGGGCATATTGATCGCACCCGGGGCTATTACCCCAGGTTGCTGAATACGCTGCGCGCACGCCTGCGGGACGTGAAGACCGGCAACTGTGCGACTGACAGAGTGTTCGTGGCCGTTGCCGACGACTCGCCGCTGTCTGCAGGGGTCGCTTTTGGCGGTTCGATATTGCAACAGTTCAAGGCGTTGCTCCGGGTTATCGCCGGTGTGGATCCGGCTGGCGATGCCGATGAAGATCTATTGCCCAGAGTACGCCGCAAAGACCTGCGCTACGTTCTTGATCTGGTCAATACGACCCGCTTCGACTTCAGGCAGCCCTTCACCTGTGTGTTGCATGTCAGGATGAATGCAGGCAGGCCGGTTTACTCGTTGAGACTGCAGGGCGTTTCCGGGAGCCGGCACCCTGTGTATGCCACGCTGTCAGATCTGCACCTGCGGGTCATCCGGCTCACGGACAGCCTGGCCCGGATGACGCCGCATCTGGAGTCGGCCGATGCCAGGTGCATTCTGGCCATTCGCGACGATCAAAGCATGTCACTGCATGGCCTGCTCCATTACTACGGTGTCGAGATTCCTCTGGCAGCCACCCGAGACGATCTGCTGCAGGCGATCACTGCGCTTTTGCCCGGGGAGAGCGAAGTCCACCCCGCAGTGATGACGCCCGCGTTGCCTTTTGCCCTCGCAGAACACCAGCGTTTCCTGCTCGATACATCGCAGGTCTACACCTTTCGGCAGCATAAGGTCCAGGCGCACGGCACGGACGATTATGCTGTCATCGACCTTGAGCTGGAGAAGGAGATGCAGTGGCATCTTGGTCGATGCCGCACCTTGCTGAACAGCTACCGACATTTCGGTGCGTCGCTGCAAGACAACGAAAACGCGCTGCTGGCAATGCTCCAGCAAGCCGGTGGCATCACTCTGAAACTGGTCGTTTACGACAGCGACGGCCACCACGATGTCTACCGCGAGCAGCACACCGTCAACCCCTGGCGCGAGAAGGATCTTCCCGGATACTTCGACGCGGCGCGCCAGGAACTGTCGTCTTACATGATCAACACTATTCGCTATGGCGAGGCCGAGGGGGCGATCAATATCGAGCGGCTGATTGTGGAAGTGATCGTGCCCAATCCTGTCCAGCGTTGCCATCCGCTGACCGATATCGACATCGAAGCCTTCGATATCCGCAGCAAAGAACCTCCGTTTCTGTTCGTGGATCCTTTTGCACTGGGGACTTATGACGTGATCAGGTCACGCTTTATGGAGCTGACCGAGGAGTTGCGCGAGGCGCAGTGGGACGTCGGCCAATCTGCGACATTGCAGCGCGCGGTCAGTTATCTGCTGACACATTACCAGGAGGACCTGCCGGCTTTGCCGGAAGCACAGCGTCAGACGGCCTACACCCAGCGCTTGAATGATGCAGTCAACACCTACTACAGAGTGATTGCAGAGAACCTCGAGGATCAACAGCGACTGCAAGTCGTTCTGCAGCCTACCCAGCCGGAGTTCGTGGCGCGTGAACTGTGCCGTTATCTGGGGCTGAACGAATCCTGTTGGCCGGTAGTTGCGCGGTCTTCGTTCGATATCAGTTACCAGGCCGGCTGGATCAATACCGGCACGTTTTTCAAGCATGAAGAGTCGGCCGGTTATCGAACACTGCTGAGTGTGGTGTATGACGAAGACCTGCGCCGCGAGCTGGCGCTTGCCGACAATCGTGATGAGCGGCTCGGGCAGCTGGCTCAGGCGCTCGCCGATAAAACCCGCTACACCGCAAGCCTGGACGTGCTGCAAGCGAAGCTGACCGGTTTATTCGACGCGAACATTGCCTTCGTCAACAACGCTCATCTGCCTGCTCAAATGACAACACCCCAGGCAGCGTTCAGGCTCGAGGCCGAGAACTACGCCATCCAGGCCACCGGAACCTACCGGGCGCTGGAGGCCGAGCGGCTGGTGCTGGTCTCCGGCACTGCCGCCGAGCGCCTGCAGACTCTGGAAGGCGCCGTGCTGTCGGACAGTGACAGACCGGTTCATTGCATCGAGTTATTGAGCGCCGACGAGAAGGTCCGGCTTGAAGCCAGCGCTCTGGCGTTCCGGCAGATGTTGAGCGCCCGAGCCAACGACGATGATATTCAGAACATGTCGACCAGCGCGCAGCATGTGCTGCAACTGGTGCATCAGGTCGGCGGACTGATTCCTGTGCTGGGCAACTTCATCAACCTGGGATTCGATATTTACGACGGCAACGATGAAGGCATTTCGATGGATGCACTCAACATCATTGCCGAGCTGGTGCTGTGCAAAATGCGCACGGTCCCTCCCAGGGTGCTGGGTGTGCTGATGCTGCAAGGCACCAATATCTGGACGATGAGCCAGCAGGTCCAGGCCCTCGGCGAGTCGATCAAGGCCAACGACTACGAGGCGTCTGTGAAGAACTTCGGCTTTATGCTGGTCGGCCTGCGTTCGGCGCTGCACTGCGGTATATCGGCAGTGAAAGGGCTCAGGTCCGCGATACGGCATTACCAACAGACTGTCAGCGAGCACACTGTGTCTGACAGGTCTGATTTGACCGAAACGGTTCGACGCAACGAGCACGGCGATGCCATTGAGCGCGAAGCTGGGGGCGAATACTTGGCGAGGCGTCGGCCATCCACAAGCAGCTCACTCTGGCGGGTTGCCGAGGATGGGCAGATATCCGAGCGGCCGACGGGCAGGAAAATCATGCGCATCGACTGGAACGGCAACGCGATGGTCGAGGGTGGCGCTCGGGCGGTGCTGCTGGGTGGAATAAGCGAGAAGATCTACATGCTAAACGGCCATGCCTGCCGGACGGTCAGCGCAATGGCGGGTGCGGAATTGCGACCGCTGTATGCGCTGGACCTGGAAGCAGGGCAATGGCGCAGGCATCCGCAGTCAACGGTCGACGCCCCGCAGCTTTCACGGTTTGCCCACACCGAAGATTTTCCGGTTGGCTTCAGCGGCCGTCCGGAGCGTTTTCTGGCTCCCGCCAACACGGTCAGTTGGTATGACAACTGCGTGGCGACGCTTGAAGCAGCCCCCGTCCGTGTCATTGACCTGGATAGCGGGGCAAGCCGGCAGACTATGGCGCTTGGCGTGATCGAGCACAAATATGTCACCGAGCGTAATGGCCACGTCGAGGTGCTCGAACATGCAGGCATCGAAGTGGAGACTACCGCCTTCATTCGCGCTGACGGCAGTCGCATGGAAGTCGCCAGGGTGTTGCCTGCCATCCCGAGCTACAAGCCTGAAATTCAGGCACAGATTGTCGCGGCTCAGGGCATGTTCGTGACCGTTCGGATAAGCGACACGTTGCAAGGTCTGGCCGGCAGAAAGACCGTGGCGGGTGTTTTGGCGACGCTCAGTGATGGCCGCGGGCAGGAGCTGGTGATCGAGGCGGATCGCGGCGTTCACTATCGCGGCACGGTGCCCATTGATAGCTTCCTTGCGCTGGCACCGGGCGATACGTTGCATGATCAGCAACCCATTGCCCTGACCCTGCAGAAAGTCAGCCCGCAAGCCGATCCCAAACGGGCGTTGCCACACCTGTGGCGCGACCAGTCGGATTATCGCAACGGGATTGCCCATGATGACTTTGCGCTGGAGCTGTTCTACGGCTCGAAGGCAGCGAACGAAGCCTATGCACGCAACCCTCAGTGGGTTGCCAGGAACATCGACGCTGTGGCCAAAATCAAATCGCGGCTGCCCTCGTCCATTACCACGGTGGAAAATCCCTTTTATGTACTCGATACCCCCGAGGAACTGGCCATTCTATTTGCTGCGCGTAACCAGGCGGCGCTGGCCAATACCTTGCTGGGCAATACCATTGAATGGGGCGCGGCATCGAGATCCCGGGAGTTGAGCCTGGGGGAAAATATCCTCAGACAGCTTCGTCTGAACGAGCCGCTTCTGGCTGCACAGGAAAACATTCCGCCGCTCGCCAGCGAGCGGAGCGCCTTCGTCACTCAGCTTCAGGAGAAGCTGGCCCGGAACAACCTGATGATGGCAGAAGTCAGCCTGAAGTCAGGAGAGAAAGCCTGGTTCGCCCATTCGCCTGCCAGGCATCTCGGCATGCTGGCTGGGCATCTGCACGACGAGTTTTACCTGAGTCATTCGGGGTCTGTCATCGATCATGTCGAAGCCTGTTTTACCGACCCGTCGAGAATTGAAAGTATCGCCGTGCTGTCCCTCGACGATGTCTGCGAAACCGATGCCCGACGCATTTTTCTCTCCTCCCAGCGCGGCTACACCTATGAGTCGGTGACCAGCCTCGAGCAGCCGGTCGAGCATGCATACCTGAGCGGCGCGCAGCTGCAGTTGCACATCGACGATGCCATTTATCCCGAGCGAACCCGAGGCGTGGGGATCGCCAGCGCGGTTGTCGATCTGTCCGCCGCCGAAGCGGTCAGCAGTGGGCCAAAGCGCGGCAGTTATTCGATCGAGGGGCGTGACTACATCAAGCTGGATAACGGCAGAATCTACCGGGCAGACTGGGATGAGCGCAATGGGGTGTTTCTGCTGGTACCGCCGCAGGGGCGGTCGCGAGCCGAGCCCCTGGCACTGCCCTGGGTGCGTCACATCGGCGGGCATGAGTTCACGCTGATCAACCGGCCAGCGCTCAAGGGCGGCCATGTCATCGATCAGATGATCTGTAGCATTCGCACCCGGCGGCTGGCCGGTAGCCTGGCAACCCACGAGTCCCATTCTGCTCATGACACAACAAGCGGAACGCTTCAGGTTCACCATGAAGACCTGCACATCATGAACGACGGTGTTCCGGTACCCGGCAAGCTTAATGTGCCATCGAACCTGTTCCACTCCATCGCAGCAGATCGTGACGGTTATGTGAGGCTCGAAGCCAAGGCAGCCGTGCCTGAAAGCTGCATTTCCAGCACTGAGTTTCTGGTATCGAAATATGCTGGCGGGCAAGTACCGTTCGATTACAAGGGCGAGCGTCTGGGCGATCCGGCTCCAGTGGTGCCCAATGTCGAAGTCGTCGCCCTGCAGGATGGCCAGCCGGTGAGCCTGAATATCACGACGACAGCGCTTGATACCTGGATAAATGCACGCGGCCACTCTGACTACTTTGTCGGCGAGCGGTCATTTCCCGAAGTGGGTGAGGGTATTGGCTTCATCGAGCGAGGTGAGCTGGAGGGCAGTCCGTCATCGGACTACCCGTTTCATTTCATGTTCGTGGCCGGGAAAGTACTGGATCAGAACGGGCAGATTATAGGCGTGCTGGCCTCGGATTTGTCCGAGCCCGCACGTGAACCCGATCAAAACGGAGTCACGCCGCAATTGCCCGCCAGACGTAACTGGAATCTTGGGCTTTTCCCGTCAATCGACAGCATGCGCGGGACACCGGAGCCTGACAGCAACGCCTATGTGCAGGAGCATTACTACTCGGTATTGGTGAGGCCTGTGCGGGAGTAAGGCGTTATCCGAGGCGCTGGAGGCTTGTGCCCCGGCGCTTTTTGGTCCCGCAGGCGAAACAGCCTAGTAGTTCTGCTAGCTGGGCGAAAGCAGGGAGTCAGCCCAGACTTGCTGCCATAGGGTTACCTCAAAGGAGTGACATCATGGCTTCGTCTGGGCAATCAGTACTTTGTGTCTACCGCTACGACGGACTGGATCGCCTGGCCGATTGCGCGCCTGCCGGGCAGGGCGACACCCGCCTTTTTTATCAGAAGAGTCGCCTGGCTACGCAAATTCAGGGGCAGATCCAGTACACACTTCTGCGCACGGACGAGTATCTGCTGGCGCAACGACGCATGGAAAACAATCAGAGCGATTGCACCTTGCTGGCGACCGATCAGCAGCAATCCGTGATCGCCGCTCAGGGCTTGGCGTTTGCCTATACGCCTTACGGCGATCATCACCCTGCAGCAGGGCCGATGAACCTGCCGGGTTTTACAGGCCAGCGGGTTGATCCGGTGACGGGACACTATTTGCTGGGGAGCGGATACAGAGCATTCAATCCGGTGTTGATGAGGTTCAACAGTCCGGACAGTTTGAGTCCGTTTGGCGAGGGTGGGTTGAATGCGTATGGGTACTGTGGGGGAGATCCGGTTAATCGGGTTGATCCGAGTGGGCATGTGCCCTCGCTTCTCAGGCCACTGTTGAAAGCTATGCGTTTTTTTAAACCTAAGCCGATCAAAAACCTGAAAGTTGTCTCAGAAGGTATAGCGAGTTTTGAAGACACTGCAAATGGGGCAAAAAGAATTAATTTCTTTGGGCACGGATATAGACTAAAAGAACATGGGTATCATCCCATGAGAACAGCAGGCAGAAGCTTTACTCCTGAGCAGCTCTATCACTCAGCGGTGACGTCTGGTGTTGATATCGATAAATATCAAAAAATAAGGCTGATTATGTGTCATTCAGGCTCGGGGGAGAGTAAGTCTTTTGCGGCCGCTTTTTCGGATATTACACAAAAGCCTGTCAAGGGCTACGTGTCAGGAGTGTTTACCAGTCCTGGGCCGGAAGAAATGACATCAATGATTGTTAATAAGTCTGATGCCATTCGCTGGCTGGGTAACGGTAAAAACCGGTATGACAAGGGGTTAACTGTTCTTAAGAAGAATATCTATGCGCCTGGCTCTGTCGAATCTACAGACTTTAGCTATAACCCCGTGGTTCATCAGCTTACTGAGCTTTAAAGTAAGCAGTTTGAATGTGGGTTTTAGTTGAGTGTTGCTGGAATTGGATGTGGAATGGGTAACTATGAGTTACCCATTCTGCGGGTAGTCAAGATGCACTAAACAACCTATGCGGATCAATCACAAACTTTTTCGGTACGCCCGAATCAAACTCGCCATACCCCCGCGGAGCATCATCCAGACTGATCACCTCGACACCCACTATGTCGGCGATCTTGATACGGTCCCACATGATCGCCTGCATCAACTGGCGGTTGTATTTCATGACTGGGGTCTGGCCGGTATGGAAGCTGTGGGATTTGGCCCAGCCCAGGCCGAAGCGAATGCTCAGGCTGCCCATTTTTGCAGCGGCGTCCACGGCTCCCGGGTCTTCGGTGACGTACAGGCCGGGTATGCCTATCTTGCCTGCGACGCGCACTACGCCCATCAACGAGTTGAGAACAGTCGCGGGTGCTTCGGCCTGAGCGCCAGCATGGCCGTGACCGCGTGCCTCGAAGCCCACGGCATCGATGGCGCAATCCACTTCAGGTTCGCCGAGCAGGGCAGCGATCTGTTCGTGCAAGGGTGTGTCCTGGGACAGGTCGGCAATTTCGAAGCCCTGGGCCTTGGCGTGAACCAGGCGTGTCGGGTTGACGTCGCCGACGATTACCACCGCTGCACCCAGCAAGCGTGCTGACGCCGCCGCAGCCAGGCCGACCGGGCCCGCGCCGGCTACGTAAACCGTGCTGCCAGGCCCAACCCCTGCAGTCACTGCACCGTGATAACCGGTGGGCAGGATGTCGGACAGGCAGGTCAGGTCGCGAATTTTTTCCATCGCCGCGTCGCGGTCCGGGAGTTTGAGCAGGTTGAAGTCCGCGTAAGGCACCAGCACGTATTCAGCCTGGCCGCCAACCCAATCGCCCATGTCCACATAACCATAGGCACCACCGGGACGCGCCGGATTGACCGTCAGGCAGACGCCGGTGTTCTGCTCCTTGCAGCTGCGGCAGCGACCGCACGCCACGTTGAATGGCACGGAAACCAGGTCACCGACTTTCAGATGCTCCACGTCACGACCGGCTTCCAGCACCTCGCCGGTGATTTCATGACCGAGCACCAGCCCGGTCTGCGCCGTGGTGCGGCCACGTACCATGTGCTGGTCGGAGCCACAGATATTGGTAGAGACCACGCGCAGGATAACGCCGTGTTCGATGCGCTTGCCGCGTGGGTCTTCCATTTTCGGGAAAGGAATTGATTGCACTTCGACCTTGCCAGCGCCGAGATACACTACACCGCGATTACCAGACATACATGTCACCTCGCTTTTATTGTGGTGGAGCAGAGAGAAGCAGTTGCAGCTATAAAACCACCGTCCTGTTGGCGTTGAGGAAAACCCGCCGTTCGATGTGATAACCCACCGCGCGGGCCAGTGTCAGGCCTTCGATGTCTCGACCCTTGGCGATCAGGTCTTCGGGATAGTGACTGTGATCGACCACTTCCACGCCTTGAGCAATGATCGGACCTTCGTCCAGATCGTTGTTGATGTAATGCGCCGTGGCACCGACCAGTTTCACCCCCTTGTTGTAAGCCTGATGGTAAGGCTTGGCGCCTTTGAAGCCGGGCAGCAACGAGTGGTGGATATTGATCGCCTTGCCATCCAGCTTGCGACACAGATCCGGGGACAGGACCTGCATGTAGCGGGCAAGAATCACCAGTTCTGCACCAGACTCTTCGATGACCTGCCAGACTTTGCCTTCCTGCGCGGGCTTGTCGTTGGGGTCCAGGGGGAAATGGTAGTACGGAATGCCGTGCCAGCCAGCCAGTGGCTCGAGATCAGGGTGATTGGACACCACCGCGACCACGTCCATGGACAGTTGATTGATACGCTGGCGATAGAGCAGGTCATTGAGGCAGTGATCGGCTTTCGAGACCATGATCACTACTTTTGGCCGGTAGTTGGGCGCCGTGAGTTCGAAGATCATGCCGAACGTTTCACCGCGCTCACTCAGACCGGCCCTGAACGCGTGTTCGTCGAAAGCCTCGGGCTGACGAAATTCCACACGGATGAAGAAGCGTCCCGAGAGACGGTCATCGAAGGAGTGGTGCTCTGTGACGTAGCAACCCTGCTCGAACAGAAAGCGCGTCACTGCGTCTACCGTGCCGAGCATGCTGGGGCAGTCGGCGGTCAAAATCCATGTGTCGGGCGCGCGGCTCATTAAATGAATGCTCCAGAGTATTCGTTATCCGCAAATCTGACTGACAGTGTCAGCCAGCTTGCTCAAGCAGGACGCAGAGCGTCCGGAACTGCATTCCCACGCGGAGCGTGGGGACGATAGTCACCGTTTCGGCTATCGTGCCAATGCTCCCGCAGGAGTCTTCATTGAGACTGCCGCTGCGGTTTCAGCCCCGGTCCCCGGCGCTTCACGCTTGAACGCTCAGCCCGTACTCGGCACTCGCATCCTGCAACCACAACCACCAGTAATCCGAGAAGCTGCGGCGGACCAGCAGCTCCCAGGTTTCTTCACCGGTCCGGCGGATTACCAGTTGCGACTTGGCGAACACGGTGCCGACTGCCTTGCCCACCGGGAAGTTGTCCGGGTGCACGTCGTAGCTGGTGGACTTCATCAGTACCTGGCGCACCTTCGGTCCGCTCAGTTCAAGGATCGATTGCCCGCCGCTGACATTGACGATAGCGATGTGTTGTCCGCTCAGTTCGGCCCGCAGTCGCTGTTCTGCAGCGAACTCTTCGCCGCTTGGCACGATCAGCAGCCACTCATCCGGGCCCAGCCACTGCAGCGAGCTTTCGCCGCTGATGACCAGCATCAGCGCGGCGGGCAACTCCATGCCCAGCGCCTTGTGTACGCCAGCGGCGAAGGCCGGATCGTGGGCATTGCCACGAATCGTCAGATGCCCCAGCAGCTTTTTCTCGCGCAGGAAAACCCCCGGGCTGGCGCGCCCCTTGCCAATCAGGCTGTCGAGGTTTGCATGGAACAGCGGCGACTCGGCTTTGACGTCGGTGGTCGGGCGCTGCTGGTAAACGTTGGCTGTGCTCATGATTCACCTGCTTGAATTCTGTGTGCTGCGGATGATCGGCTCACCGCGGACTACTCGACGTTCTGCCGCTCGCCCTTCGGATCGAAGAACACCGAAGAAACGATCTCGGCTTCGATCACGCTGCCATCGGCCAGAGGCGCGAATACCCGCTCGCCCATACGCGCCAGGCCGCCTTTGACCACGCCCATCGCGAACGAATAGCCCAGCGAGTTGTGCGCGTAACTGGAGGTCACGTGGCCCACCATGCTCATCGGGATCGTCTGTTTGGTGTCGAAGACCAGTTGCGCGCCTTCCGGCAGCCATTTGGCAGGGTCCACCGGCTTGAGGCCGACCAGTTGCTTGCGCTGTTCGCGTACGCAGTCTTCGCGATTCATGCCGCGCCAGCCGATCCAGGAGAACGGCTTGGTACGGCCTACACACCAGCCCATGTTCAGGTCGTCAGGCGTCATTGAGCCATCGGTGTCCTGACCGACGATAATGAAACCCTTCTCTGCGCGCAGAACGTGCATGGTCTCGGTACCGTAAGGCGTCAGGTTGTACTGCTTGCCCGCCGCGGCGATCTTTTCCAGGACGCCCATGGCGTAGTCGGCCTGAATGTTGACCTCGTAGGACAGCTCGCCGGTAAACGAGATGCGGAATACACGGGCCGGCACTCCGGCGACCAGACCTTCCTTCCAGGTCATGAACGGGAAGGCTTCACGGCCCAGATCGATATCGGTGACTTCGCTGAGCAGTTTGCGGCTGTTGGGGCCGGACAGCGTCAGGGTCGCCCAGTGATCGGTCACTGAAGTGAAATACACTTTCAGGTCCGGCCATTCAGTCTGTTGATAGATTTCCAGCCATTGCAGGACGCGCGCTGCGCCGCCCGTGGTGGTGGTCATCAGGAAGTGGTTGTCAGCGAGACAGGCGGTTACCCCGTCATCGAAGACCATGCCGTCTTCCTTGCACATCAGGCCGTAGCGGGCCTTGCCGACGTCCAGTTTGGTCCAGGCGTTGGTGTAGATGCGATTGAGGAACTCGCGTGCATCCGGGCCTTGAATATCGATCTTGCCCAGCGTCGAAGCGTCCAGCAGGCCGACGCTGTCACGCACCGCCTTGCATTCGCGAGCGACGGCTGCCGGCAGGTCCTCGCCGTTTTTCGGGAAGTACCACGGCCGTTTCCACTGGCCGACGTCCTCGAACTCGGCACCGTTTTTGACATGCCAGGCATGCAGCGCAGTGAAGCGCACGGGTTCGAAGATGTGCTTGCAATGACGCCCGGCTATCGCGCCGAAGGTCACCGGCGTGTAGTTGGGGCGGAACATGGTGGTGCCCATTTCCGGGATCGACACGTTCAGCGAACGGGCAGCGATGGCCAGACCGTTGACGTTGCCCAGCTTGCCCTGATCGGTGCCGAAACCCAGCGCGGTGTAGCGCTTGACGTGCTCGACCGACTCGAAACCCTCGCGGGTTGCCAGTTCGATGGCGGCGGCGGTGACGTCGTTCTGAAAGTCAACGAACTGCTTGGGGGCGCGTGCGGTGCCTTTTTCGTGCGGCACCTGGAACAGCGCCAGCGTCGGCTCTTCAGCACGGCTGAGGGCTTTGGGCATCACACCTTCGACAACCTTGAAGCCCGCTTCACTGGCAGCGCGCACGCCGCCTTCGAAGCCATCGGCCAGGCTGTCAGCCAGGCTGTAGACGCCGTTGACGCCGCCTACGCAGATACGTTTCTGCGGTGCTTCGCCCGGCACGAAGCCGAGGATGTCCTCGCGCCACACCGGCTTACCGCCCAGGTGCGAGGCCAGATGCACGATCGGGCTGTAGCCGCCGGAGCTGGCTACCACGTCGCATTCAAGCCATTCGCCGGGGCTGGTCACGCTGTGCGTCTTGACCTCGATGGCGGCCACGCGGGCAGCCGTCACGCGCTTGCTGCCGCGGGTCTCGATGACCGCGCTGCCGGTCAGGATGCGAATGCCTTTGGCCCGCGCTTCCTCAACCAGCGGGCCGCGCGGGTTATGCCGTGCATCGGCAATGGCGACCACGTGCAGACTGGCGTCGAGCCAGTCCAGAGCGACGCGATAAGCGTGATCGTTGTTGGTGGAAAGCACCAGTTTCTTGCCCGGTGCCACGCCATAACGACGAACGTAAGTCGATACCGCACCGGCCAGCATGTTGCCGGGCACATCGTTGTTGCCATAGACCAGCGGACGCTCGTGAGTACCGGCGGCCAGCACCACACGTTTGGCACGTACCCGGTGCATGCGCTGGCGAACCATGC
This sequence comes from Pseudomonas sp. PvP027, assembly GCF_017833005.1. Taxonomy (NCBI): domain Bacteria; kingdom Pseudomonadati; phylum Pseudomonadota; class Gammaproteobacteria; order Pseudomonadales; family Pseudomonadaceae; genus Pseudomonas; species Pseudomonas sp. PvP027. Next base: position 3,784,864 of record NZ_JAFIBK010000001.1, read on the forward strand.
CGATCGGCGCACGATCACCCAGGTGGTCGGTGAGGCGCTCGTGGATGGTCAGGAAATTGTGATCGTGGTAACCATTGACCGTTGCACGCGGCAGCAGGGTGACGTTGTGCAGGCTTTTCAGCTCGGCAACGACCGTCGATACCCATTCGGCGGCGGGTTTGCCGTCCAGGCTTTCACGGCTGTCAAGCAGACTGCCACCGAACTCTTCCTGTTCGTCGGCAATGATCACCCGGGCACCGGAGCGACCTGCTGCCAGCGCGGCAGCCAGACCGGCCGGGCCCGCACCGACGATCAGCACGTCGCAGTGCTGGTTCATTGCGTCGTAGCTGTCCGGGTCGTTCTCGGTCGGCGAGCGACCGAGGCCTGCAGCCTTGCGGATGTACTTCTCGTAAGTCATCCAGAACGATTGCGGGTACATGAAGGTTTTGTAGTAGAAACCCGGCGGCATCAGCTTGCCGCCGACCTTGCCCAGAATGCCCATGACATCGGTATTCACGCTCGGCCAGCCGTTGGTGCTGGTCGCGACCAGCCCTGAATAAAGCGCCTGTTGCGTGGCACGCACGTTGGGGATCTGCGTCGCTTCGGTCGCGCCGATCTGCAGCACCGCATTGGGCTCTTCCGAACCCGCTGCGAAGATGCCGCGCGGGCGGGAGTATTTGAAGCTGCGGCCGATGATATCGACGCCGTTGGCCAGCAGGGCAGAGGCCAGCGAATCACCTTCAAAGCCCTGGTAGGTCTGGCCGTTGAAGGTAAAGTTGAGCACCTTGCTGCGATTGATACGGCCGCCGTTGGGCAGGCGATGGGTCTGGCTCATACCTTGTCTCCCTGATCCGTGAACTGCGGTCTGGTACCGATCGGATAGGTCTCGAGAATCTCGTAGGTCACGGTGTTGCGCGTCATGTTGAAATACTGGCGGCAACCGGCGGCGTGTATCCACAGTTCGTGATGCAGGCCGCGCGGGTTATCGCGAAAGAACATGTAGTCGCCCCATTGCTCATCGGTGCAGGCACCGGGGTCCAGCGGGCGCGGGATGTGCGCCTGACCGGACGGGTGGAATTCCTCTTCGGAGCGCAGTTCGCCACAGTGAGGACAGAAGATATGCAGCATGGTCGGGTTCTCCTGTTAGTGGGCTACGGCTGCAGCGCCGTGTTCGTCGATGAGTGCGCCGTTGTGGAAACGGTCGATTGAGAACGGCTTTGCCAGCGGGTGCATCTCGCCTTTGGCCAGGCTGGCGGCAAATACGTTGCCCGAGCCCGGCGTGGCCTTGAAGCCGCCTGTGCCCCAGCCGCAGTTGAAGAACATATTCGGCACCGGGGTCTTGGAAATGATCGGGCAGGCGTCCGGGGTGGTGTCGACGATACCGCCCCATTGACGGTTCATGCGCACGCGGGACAGCACCGGGAACATCTCGACGATGGCCTGGACGGTGTGTTCGATCACCGGGTACGAGCCGCGCTGGCCGTAGCCGACCCAACTGTCGATACCGGCACCGATCACCAGGTCGCCCTTGTCGGACTGGCTGATGTAGCCATGTACCGCGTTGGACATGATGACGCTGTCGATAATCGGTTTGATCGGCTCGGAGACCAGTGCCTGCAACGGATGTGACTCGATAGGCAGACGGAAGCCTGCCAGCCTGGCCATGTGCCCGGAGTTGCCGGCGGTTACCACGCCGACACGTTTTGCACCGATGAAACCCTTGTTGGTTTCCACACCGATGCACACGCCGTTTTCCTTGCGAAAGCCGATGACTTCGGTCTGCTGAATAAGGTCAACGCCCAGTGCGTCTGCCGCACGGGCGAAACCCCAGGCCACCGCATCGTGACGAGCGACACCACCACGGCGCTGAACTGTCGCGCCGATGATCGGGTAACGGGTGTTTTTCGAGCAGTCCAGGTACGGGATTTCCTCGGCGACCTGCTGGCCGTTGAGCAATTCGCCGTCCACGCCGTTAAGCCGGTTGGCGCTGACACGGCGCTCGGAGTCGCGCATGTCCTGCAGGGTGTGGCACAGGTTGTATACGCCGCGCTGGGAGAACATGACGTTGTAGTTCAGGTCCTGGGACAGGCCTTCCCACAGTTTCATCGCGTGTTCATAAAGGTGGGCCGATTCGTCCCACAGGTAGTTGGAGCGCACGATGGTGGTGTTACGCGCGGTATTGCCGCCGCCCAGCCAGCCTTTTTCGACCACGGCCACATTGGTGATGCCGTGCTCCTTGGCCAGATAATAGGCCGTCGCCAGACCGTGCCCGCCGCCGCCGACGATGACCACGTCATAGACCTTTTTCGGGGTGGGCGTGCGCCACATGCGCTGCCAGTTTTCATGGTGGCTGAGGGAATGCTTGAGAAGGCCGAAGCCTGAGTAATGCTGCATGTGAGGCTACTCCTGACTCAGCGATAAACCGGGAAATCGGCGCACAGTGCGGCGACCTGGCTGGCAACGTCGGCCTCGACATCGGCATCCCCGAGGTTGTCGAGGATGTCGCAGATCCAGCCTGCCAGCTCGACGCACTGGGTCACCATGAAGCCGCGAGTGGTCACGGCCGGTGTGCCGATGCGCAGGCCGGACGTCACGAATGGCGACTGCGGGTCGTTGGGCACCGAGTTCTTGTTGACGGTGATGTGCGCGCGGCCCAGCGCCGCGTCGGCGTCTTTGCCGGTCAGGCCCTGACGGATCAGGCTGACCAGAAACAGATGGTTGTCGGTGCCGCCGGAGACCACGTCGAAGCCCCGATCGATGAACACCTGCGCCATCGCTTGCGCATTGTCGATGACCTGCTGTTGATAGACCTTGAAGGCGGGCTCCATGGCTTCCTTGAAACACACGGCCTTAGCGGCGATGACGTGCATCAGCGGGCCGCCCTGACCACCGGGGAAGACGGCGGAATTGAATTTCTTCTCCAGCTCTTCGTTGGCCTTGGCCAGGATCAGGCCACCACGTGGACCGCGCAGGGTCTTGTGGGTCGTGGTGGTGACCACATCTGCGTAAGGCAGCGGATTCGGGTAAAGACCGGCGGCAACCAGGCCGGCGACGTGCGCCATGTCGACGAACAGGTAGGCGCCCACCTTGTCGGCGATTTCACGGAAACGCGGGAAGTCCAGGGTCTTCGAGTAGGCCGAAAACCCGGCGATGATCATTTTCGGCTGGCATTCGACGGCAATGCGCTCGACTTCGTCGTAATCGATCAGCCCGGTCGCGGTGTCGATACCGTACTGCACGGCGTTATAGAGTTTGCCCGAGAAGCTGACCTTGGCACCGTGGGTCAGGTGGCCGCCGTGCGCCAGGCTCATACCCAATACGGTATCGCCGGCCTGGAGCAGCGCGAGGTAGACCGCTGCGTTGGCCTGACTGCCGGAGTGCGGCTGGACGTTGGCGTAGTCGGCGCCAAACAGCTGTTTGGCGCGCTCGATGGCCAGTTGCTCGACCTTGTCGACATGCTCGCAACCGCCGTAGTAACGCTTGCCGGGATAGCCCTCTGCGTACTTGTTGGTCAGGCCGCTGCCCTGCGCCTGCATCACGCGTTTGCTGGTGTAGTTCTCCGAGGCGATCAGCTCGATATGGTCTTCCTGACGCTGCTCCTCGGCGTTCATCGCCGACAACAGTGCATCGTCATAACCCTGGATCTGGTCTTGCTTGCTGAACATCGCGGATCTCCCAGCGGCGGCGCGGCGCCTGACTTGTCGTTCGGGCGGAACAGAGCCCTCTGAGAGCGATGGTAGGGCTGGACCGAAGACGCCAAATGCCTATGGACGCCACACAAAGGTGCGTTTACGACATGGCGGCTGAGGGAGCAGAAATAGCCGAAGGGGAGTTGCCCGGGTGACAGGCTGCGGACGAAAAAAAGCCCGCTCCCGGCTGTATGAGTCCAGCGCGGCGGAGCGGGCTTGTCGGCTTGAGGCCTTGTCAGCCGTGGTTTTTGCCCAGCAATGCGTGATACAGCTCGGTATCACCCAGAATGCCGACCACTTTATTGCCGTCCTGCAGGACCAGTTTGTTGCCGGTCTGGTAACGGATCTGCAACGCGTCGCGCATGCCGATGTTGGAATGCACAAGCGTCGGGCGTCTATCCAGAGTGGCGACGTCCTGACCGGGGGTCCAGTTCTGCAGGTCAAGGGCGGTGGCACCTTGCCGCGCACCCTTGATCACGTTGCCTTCGGCCAGATCGAGCCATGAGTCGCCGCTCGGGTCCAGGCACACCGAGCCGTTGACGTGGGTGCACTCGTCGACGGTGCGCATCAGGCTGCGACCGCACAGCACGTTGAGCGGGTTGGTGTGTGCAACGAAGGTGCGCACGTATTCATCTGCCGGATTGAGAACAATCTGTTCCGGCACGCTGTATTGAACGATACGGCCGTCCTTCATGATGGCAATCCGGCTACCGAGCTTCAGTGCTTCATCCAGATCGTGGCTGACGAACACAATGGTCTTGCTCAGTTTGGTTTGCAGGGCCAGCAGTTCGTCCTGCAAACCCTGGCGGATCAGGGGGTCGAGCGCCGAGAACGGTTCGTCCATCAGCAGGATGTCGGCGTCCATCGCCAGTGCCCGCGCCAGGCCCACTCGCTGCTGCATGCCGCCAGACAGCTCGTCGGGCTTCTTGTTGCGCCACTGGGTCAGGCCCACCAGCTCGAGTTTTTCATCCACCAGCTTGCGCCGTTCCTTTTCGGGGCGGCCCTGCATCTCCAGACCGAAGCTGATGTTCTCGCGCACCGTCAGCCAGGGCATCAGGGCGAATTTCTGGAACACCATGGCGATGCGTTTGGTGCGCATCATTTTCAGTTCGGCTGCGCTGCAGTTGGCGATGTTGATCTGCGAGCCTTCATGCTCGACGAACAGTGAGCCGCGGCTGACGGTATTGAGACCGTTGATACAGCGCAACAGGCTGGATTTGCCGGAGCCCGAAAGGCCCATCAGGACGCAGATTTCGCCCTTTTCGATGTCCAGACTGGCGTTCTCGACACCGACGATCTGTCCGGTTTTCTTGAGGATCTGATCACGCGTGAGGCCTTCGTCGAGCAGCTTGAGGGCTTCACGCGGATCCTTGGAGAAGATGACGTCTACCTTGTCGAATTTGATGATACTCATGCGTCGGACCCTACCTTGGCTTCGGGTTGTTTGCAGATGCGGTCGAGCATGATGGCCAGCAATACGATTGCCAGACCGGCTTCGAAACCGAGCGCGATGTCGGCCGTGTTCAGCGCATTGACTACCGGCTTGCCCAGGCCGTCGGCGCCGACCAGGGCCGCGATGACCACCATCGATAACGACAGCATGATGCACTGGGTAATCCCGGCGGCAATGCTGGGCATCGCGTAAGGCAGTTCAATGCGCGTCAGCAACTGGCGGCGTGACGAGCCGAACGCCTTGCCGGCATCCAGCAGCTCCTGAGGTACATCGCGGATACCCAGGTAGGTCAGGCGAATCGGCGCGGCAATGGCGAAAACCACCGTCGATATCAGGCCGGGTACCACGCCCAGACCGAACAGCGTGAGTGTCGGAATCAGATAGACGAAGGTGGGCACGGTCTGCATCAGGTCGAGTAACGGCCGGATGATGGTGTAGAACAGCGGCTTGTGCGCGGCAATGATGCCAAGCGGCACGCCGATGACGACACAGACCAGCGTGGCGAAGAGCACTTGCGCCAGGGTTTCCATGGTCTCCTGCCAATAATGCAGGTTGAGGATCAACAGAAACGAAAGGATGACGAAAACCGTCAGGCCCCACTTGCGCTGGATGAAGTGCGCGAGGGCGGCGATAAGGCCGATCAGTACGAATGGATTGAACCAGGTCAGCGCGAAAGTGAACCCGTGGATCATCATTTCCAGTGTCGAGGCTATTGCGTCGAAGTAGTCGGCGCCATTGGCCGTCAACCAATCGACAAATGCGGCGATGTACTCGCCCAGAGGGATTTTATGGTCAGTCAGCATGATTTCGGGTGTCCGCTTGCGGAAGGTGAAGAGGGCAGCAGGCGGGTCAGCCCCGCCTGCTGTCGGCTTACTGGGTCAACTTGGCTTTGGCTGCCTCCAGGCCTGGTTTGCCATCGACGGTGGTCACGCCTGCGAGCCAGGTGTCGAGTACTTGCGGGTTTTTCTTGATCCACGCCTTGGCGGCGGCATCAGGCTTCATTTTGTCGTCCAGTACGTTACCCATCAGGGTGCTTTCCATGTTCAGCGTGAAGGACAGGTTCTTGAGCAACTGTCCTACGTTGCTGCACTCCTGACTGTAGCCTTTGCGGGTGTTGGTGTAGATCGTCGCTTGGCCATAGTTGGGGCCGAAGAAGTCATCGCCGCCAGTCAGATATTTCATCTTGAAGCGGGTGTTCATCGGGTGCGGTTCCCAACCGAGGAACACCACATCGTTCTTGCGTTTCACGGCGCGGTCGACCTGCGAAAGCATTGCGGCTTCACTGGATTCAACGACCTTGAAGCCTGCGTCTTTGAGGCCGAAGGCGTTCTTGTCGATCATGCTCTGGATCAGGCGATTGCCGTCGTTGCCAGGCTCGATCCCGTAGATCTTGCCGCCCAGTTCCTTCTTGAATTTGGCGATGTCGGCGAAGTCATGCAGGCCTTTGTCGTAGAGCGCTTCCGGCACTGCTAGGGTGTACTTGGCGTTCTCCAGATTGGCACGCACGGTTTCGACGGTCCCTGCTTCGCGATAGGGCTTGATGTCGTTTTCCATGGTCGGCATCCAGTTGCCGAGGAACACGTCCATGTTCTTGCCGTCGGCCAGCGACTTGTAGGTCACCGGTACTGAGATCATGGTGGTCTTGGTCTTGTAACCCAGTGACTCGAGTACGGCGCTGGTTACCGCAGTGGTGACGGTAATGTCAGTCCAGCCTACGTCGGAGAAGTTGACCGTATGACAGGCCTCTGGCTCGGCTGCCTGGGCTAGCACCGGCATACAGAGCGTGGCGGCCAACAGCAACGATTTGGAACCTTTCATGGGGTGGACTCCTGTGAGTTTCTTCTAGTCATCAGCAGGTGAACGCTGACGCGGCTTATGGGTTGGCGAGGCTTTTCGCGAAGCTCCATCACTGCGCCTGGCGATCGAGTCGGAACCGATCATGTAACAGGGAAAATCAAACGCCTACAGGGGGCGTCGTATCCAGTGCAGGAGGCGTCGTATCCAGTGCGCGCAAGGTCGCTTACAGATTCGTTGCATCGTACGCACGCCCGGTTGCAGTGTCGGAACTGCGAAAAAACGGCCAGTACGTTACACAGTCGCTGCGCAGGTCGGCAGCGGTCGGTTGGCAGGTCGGAGCCTGCGCGAACGCGGTGTTTTGGAGGGGAGTAACGCCGACAAGTTCATTATCGGGTCGGATCCGGCAGTGGTCACGCCATGTCGGGTGCCATTTTTGGTGGCTGCGCGCTTTTCGATCACGCGCTCGGCAGGCCGCCACTTTTTAGCGCGAACGCCTGTCCTTTGCAGGCTTTTCCCGGGATGTGCATTGAGTATCACTTGGCGTGCGAAGACCCCTTGGTCGTTTCCGTCAAGTGCTACCGAACTGCTCATCGAACTGCGCATGCGGAGGCCTGGCTGTCGCAAACAGGTACGTGGGTCGCAGCCGGTTAGACGCTTCGCGACGTCGTTTTCAGATGTTCTTGAATGAGCGATCAAATTCCGGCATGGGATTTGCGATGTCATTACAAAGCTCTGCAGCAACGGGGGCTACAAGAAGAGCCTGTTCTGGGGCCAACCATTGCCATATGAGAGGAGATAGTGTGATGACATCGTTCAATCAAGGGACTCAACCCCAGAACCGCGCGCCACAGTCCATCGGCTTTCTGCTGCTGGATAACTTCACGCTGATCTCCCTCGCATCGGCGGTAGAACCCCTGCGCATGGCCAACCAGTTGTCGGGCCGCGAGCTGTATCGCTGGACCACGCTGAGTCTCGACGGCGGTCAGGTGTGGGCCAGCGATGGTCTGCAGATCACGCCGGATGCGGCGATGCACAAGGCGCCTTTGCTCGACACGGTCATCGTCTGTGGCGGTGTCGGTATCCAGCGCTCCGTCACGCGTGAACATGTCAGCTGGCTCCAGAGCCAGGCACGTCAGTCGCGTCGTCTGGGCGCCGTGTGCACCGGCAGTTGGGCGCTGGCGTGCGCGGGTTTGCTGGACGGTTTCGAGTGCAGTGTGCATTGGGAATGTCTGGCGTCGATGCAGGAAGCCTTTCCGCGAGTGTCGATGAGCACCCGGCTGTTCACGCTGGACCGCAACCGTTTCACCAGTTCAGGCGGCACCGCACCACTGGACATGATGCTGCACCTGATCAGTCGTGATCATGGGCGCGAGTTGTCGGCAGCCATTTCCGAGATGTTCGTCTACGAGCGCATTCGTAACGAACAGGACCACCAGCGCGTGCCGCTCAAGCACATGCTGGGTACCAATCAGCCGAAGCTGCAGGAAATCGTGGCGCTGATGGAAGCCAATCTTGAAGAGCCGATCGATCTTGACGAGCTGGCTGTGTATGTCGCCGTTTCGCGCAGGCAGCTGGAGCGGCTGTTCCAGAAATACCTGCACTGTTCGCCATCGCGCTACTACCTGAAACTGCGCCTGATTCGCGCCCGACAGCTGCTCAAGCAGACACCAATGTCGATCATCGAAGTGGCCTCGGTGTGCGGCTTCGTGTCGACGCCACACTTCTCCAAATGCTATCGCGAATACTTTGGCATCCCGCCACGTGATGAGCGCGTAGGCTCCAACACCGCACAGCAGGTCGCCATGATGCCAATCCCGCAGGCCCTGGTGCTCGCCCCGTTGTCCGGGCCGATGTCGGCACTGAGTCAGGCGCGTAATGAGTCGACGTTTGCGAGTGTGAGGCTGTAGCCGCCCAGCATCGTCAAGAGGACGCGGAGCGTCCGGAAAGGCATGCGACGCAGAGCGTCGCACGATACTTGCGGTCATCATTCCGCACGCTCCAGCGTGGGAATGCAGTTCTCGACGCTCTGCGTCGCAAGAGGACGCGGAGCGTCCAGAAAGGCATGCGACGCAGAGCGTCTCACGATAGTTGCGATCATCGTTCCGCACGCTCCAGCGTGGGAATGCATTTCGCGACGCACTGCGTCGCCAAGGGGACGCAGAGCGTCCAGAACTGCATGCCAACGCGGAGCATTGGCACGAGAGTCATGTACCTGTCTGTAATCAAAGCGCGAAGCGCGAAACCATGCCGTTGAGGTCGATTGCCAGGCGTGACAGCTCGGTGCTGGCTGCGCTGGTCTGGTTGGCGCCGTTGGTGGATTGTGCCGACAGGTCGCGGATGTTGACCAGGTTGCGGTCCACTTCACGGGCGACCTGTGCCTGCTCTTCGGCGGCGCTGGCGATGACCATGTTGCGTTCGTTGATCTCTTCGACGGCGCTGTTGATGGTGTTCAGTGCCTGGCCCGCGCCCTTGGCGATGTTCAGCGTCGATTCGGCGCGTTCGGTGCTGTTGCGCATCGAGCTGACGGCCTGTTCCGTGCCGGTCTGAATGCTGCTGATCATGCGTTCGATTTCGCTGGTCGATTGCTGGGTGCGGTGGGCCAGGGCACGGACTTCGTCGGCGACGACGGCAAAGCCACGTCCTGCTTCACCGGCGCGTGCAGCTTCGATGGCGGCGTTCAATGCCAGCAGGTTGGTCTGGTCGGCCAGGCCGCGAATCACGTCGAGCACCTTGCCGATATCACGCGACTCATTGGCCAGGCTGATGATCAGCTCGGCAGTGCCTTGCACGTCGCCACTCATGCGCTCGATGGCGCTGACGGTTTCCTGCACCAGGTCGCGGCCATCGCCTGCAGAGGTCGCCGCGCTGCGCGATGCCTGCGAGGTGCTGGTGGCGTTGCGCGCCACTTCTTCCACGGCGCTGGTCATCTGGTTGACCGCGGTGGCTGCCTGTTCTATTTCATCGTTCTGCTGCACCAGCCCGCGTGCGCTTTCGTCAGTAACGGCATTCAGCTCTTCGGCTGCCGAGGCCAGTTGCGTGGCCGAGCCGGAAATACCCTGCAAGGTATCGCGCAGCTTGTCCTGCATGGTCTTCATGGCCAGCAGCAGACGACCGGCTTCATCGGTACCGTCGATACTGATCGGCCGGGTCAGGTTGCCTTGCGCGATGGTCTCCGCCGCAAGCAGCGCGGTGGCGATCGGCGTGGTAATACTTTTGATCAGCATCCAGGCAAACACCAGGGTCAGCAGGGTGGCTGCGATCAGCAGTCCGATCACCATGTTGAATGCCGAGTCATACTCGATGGAGGCCTGTTCTTTGACCGCATTCAACTGCGCCGTATTGATATCCACCAGCTTGCGCAGCACAACGTTCATCTGGTCGGAGTTGCTGACCATTTCGTTATTGAGCAAGCCCTGCAATTCGTCGATGTTGTTCGCGCGGGTCAGCGTTTTCAGGCGGTCTTCAAGCTGGCGATACTGGCCCAGCAACTGCACGTACTGGCTATAGAGATCGCGCTCGTCGGAAGTGCTGATCAGCTTCTCGTAAATGGCCTGAGCGTCGGTGATCTGCTTGTTGCGCATCGCCATCAGCTCGATGGTTTTCTGCTGGGTTTCCGGATCGCGGTTGACCAGCAATCGGTAGGACAGCACCCGCAGGCGAATACTGACTTCAGCGAAGCGATCGAGGCTTTTAATACTGGGTACATTGCTGTCGGCCAGCACTTCGGTTGCGCTGCGGATCTTGCTCATCTGTGACAGTGCAAAGACGCCCAGAATCAGCATGAGGGTGCCGATCATGGCAAATCCAAGAAACGCTCGGGGCGCGATGTTCATATTTCGCAAGGACATAGAAAGCTTCCAGGGTCATTGACGCGTTCCATGCGATTTAGAGACGGGGATAAAGCCGTAAGTGGGGTGCCTATCGGACGTGCGACTGAAGTCTTGAGCCGATAGGCACGTATCGCATGTGCCTTAATCATGACGATTTCTTCATTTCTTTCGCGGATCTGGCGCAACCCATTGAAAAGACGGGGCGGGGGCTTTTTTCGCGATGGCAGTCCGCCCAATGGCTGCGCGCATTTGTCGCAGTTTCAGACGGTCTGACGAACAGCAGGAACCGGATACCGAATAAGGAGTCACAAGCCCCCTACGCGTCTACGTTATCGATGTGTCGATGTGATGACAGAGCGGTGAGCGCTGGTATGCGCAACGACTTTTCTTTATCGTACGCGCCCGTTGAAATTTGCTCGAGAAATCAAAATGTTGGAAGCCTCCCTTAGCCAATTGGAACAACTTGTCGGCGATCTGGTACAGCAGAATCAGGCCCTTCAGGAAACAAATGCACAGCTCGGTGCCGAGCTGGCAAAAGCCAAGGACGAGAACGAGAACTTGCAACTGAGTCTGATGGAGCAGGAAGAGAAGCATGGCAGTACTGCCGCGCGCATCCAGGCACTGGTTGATCGCGCGACCAGCGCAAGTGCTGTCGGCGCATGAACGTCGATGGCAGCGGGGTAACCGTTCTCACCATTCTGGGTAATGAGTACTCGGTCAAGGCGCCGGCTGGCGAAGACCTGACCCTCATGAAGGCCGCGGCGATGCTCAATGCATCGCTGGCCGACACCAAGCGTAAATACCCGACGTTGATCGGTGATCGTCTACTGGTCCTCGCCGCGCTGAACCTTTGTTCGCAGCAGATCGAGCTGGAGCAACTGCACAAGGTCGAACTCAAGCGCTACCGGGAGCAGGTCGAAGCGACGGTGGATGTGATCGCCAAGACCATCGCCCCGAACTGAACGTGAGGCGCTGACGCAGTCGCAATCAGAACGAGTGCGACTGTCTGCGCCTGCGCCATTGCCCGAGTGCTTCCTCCAGCCGCAAGGGGCTGTCGATCTGCTGACGACGGGCGTGGCTGAACAGGATCAGCGCCAGTTCTGCGGTGACCAGCGCATCGGCGCTGGCGTGGTGACGCTCTTCGGCATGCAGACCAAAGAAACGGGTCCAGCCATCCAGCCCTGCATGACGCAGGTTGGCGTGCTCGCATAGCATCGGGGCTATTTCGGCGGCGTCGAAAAACGGATGCTGCAAGCGATAGCCCAGGCTTTCTTTCAAGGCGCGTGACAGCATGTGCTGATCGAATGGCGCATGAAAGCCGAGAATCGGGCTGTCACCGACGAACTCCATGAAGTCCAGCAAGGCTTCGACCGGCTCACTGCCGGCGGCAATCGCACTGGGCGCCAGCCCGTGAATCAGAACGGCCGGACTGACCTTGTGGTCGACGCGCAACAGGGTGCGCTCGAACTGCTGGCCCAGATCAATGGCGCCGTCTTCAATCACCACCGCACCAATGGACAGCACCTGATCACGGTTCATGTTCAGGCCGCTGGTTTCCAGGTCCAGCACTACCCAGCGCTGTTCACGCAGTGACGTGGCGCTGAGCTTCGCGCAAACCGGCAGTCGTTCGAGACGATCCAGCTGATGCGCGTGCAAAGGTGTCTTTTTCGGCCGTGGTTTGAGCCATTCGAACAGATTCATAGTTGATAACGCAGGGTCAGGCTGGTTTGCAATCGCTGCGCCTGGCGAAACGATTCGCGCAGAATGCGCCGGTCCAGATGGTTGAGTGTGTCGGGGTCGATACGGTTGGAATAAGCCAGATTCTGGCGACTCTGCAGTTGGTGTTGCTGCATGCGGGTCTGCTGAATGAAGTGATAGGCCTCCTCATACGCGGCGCCATCCAGCGGGTCGATAACCTCACGCTCGACTAACTGGCGCAGACGTTCCTGCGTGTTGTTGACGCCAATACCGTTGGCCAGCGCCAGCAGGCGCGCACCGTCGACGAAGGGCGTCAGGCCTTCGACCTTGAGGTCCAGCGTATCCTTTTCACTGCCTTTGCGGGCCAGCACGAAATCCTTGAAGCGACCCACTGGCGGACGCTGGCGCAATGCGTTGTCGGCCATCATGCGCTGGAACAGCCGATTGTCTGCGACCTGATCAAGAATGCCGCGGCGCAGTTGCTCGCAGCCGCTTTCATCCCCCCAGACCACGCGCAGATCGAAATAGATACTCGAGGCCAGCAGGTTCTCCGGCGTCGCCTCGCGAATAAACGTCGAGAAGCGCTGTGACCATTCGAGTCGGGACAGGCACAGGTCGGGATTGCCGGCCATGATGTTGCCCTTGCACAGGGTAAAACCGCACTGCGCCAGGCTCTGATTGATGCGTTCGGCAATCGGCAGCAATACTTTGCGAATCTGCTCTGCCTCGGCTGCATCACGCGCTTCGAACAGAATGCCGTTGTCCTGATCGGTATGCAGCGTCTGCTCGCGACGGCCTTCGCTGCCAAAGCACAGCCAGCTGAATGCGATGCCGGGATCGCCTTTCTCTGCAAGCGTCAGCTCTATTACCCGGCATACGGTGTGGTCGTTGAGCAGGGTGATGATCTGGGTTATCTGGGTCGAAGACGCGCCATGGGCGAGCATGCGATCAACCAACTGGACTATATCGCCCCGCAAGCCGGCGAGCGCTTCGATGCGTGGCGCGTTGCGAATGGTCCGCGCCAGGTGCACCAGGTCGACCCGTTGCAGGGAAAACAGGTCCCGCTCCGACACCACGCCGCACAAGCGTCCGTCCCGAACCAGGCACACGTGGGCGATATGACGACCGGTCATGGCGATGGCTGCGTCGAACGCACTGGCGTCGGGGCTCAGGTGGAACGGTGACAGGCTCATGGTGTGACTGACCGGTGCGCTGAAGTCGGCATTCACATCGGCAACCGCCTCACGCAGGTCGCGCAGGGTAAAGATACCCAGCGGCGCCTGCCGCTCGTCGACAATCACGATGCTGCCGACTTGCTGCTCATGCATCAGCTTCACGGCGTCGCGCATGGGCGTTTCCGGGCTGCACATCACCGGATGGCGCATGGCAAGTTCACCCAGCCGGGTGTTCAGAGAGTACTGCGTGCCGAGGGTTTCGACGGCGCGCTGCTGGACCTGTTGATTGACTTGATCTAGCAGGCTGCTGACACCGCGCAGGGCAAAGTCGCGAAAGGTTGTGGAGAGTGCGAACAGTTTGATGAATGCCTGCTTGTTCAACTGCAGGCAGAAGGTGTCCTCGGCAGCCAGATGCTCGGTGCGAGTGGCACGCTCGCCCAACAGTGCGGCGAGCGGAAAACACTCGCCCGTGGTTATTTCAAATGTCGTTTCCGTAACGCCTTTGGCAGAATGCGGACGCTCGCCGACGATGCGCCCCTGCTTGACGATGTAAAAGTGCTCCACCGGTCCGTCGCCAGGCTTGATGATGCTTTCACCGCCAGCGTAGAACCGCAGCTGACACTGCTCGACCAGATACGCCAGATGAGCGTTTTCCATCTGATTGAATGGCGGGAATTTTTGCAGAAACTGCATGGTGCCGTGTATGTTCTGCAGCACGGCTGTCTTGCCTGCCTGGGTGAAAGCATCTGCCTTGCTCATGGCCTGTTCCGCGTTCTTGTTATTGGTGCTCATGGTCGGCCGCTTGCAGCCAGGTGCCCATTGGACGTAAGTCTTACCTTGAACCCGGTGACACCGCCGTGCCGGTTGCGGCATAACTGATTTGACGAGCGCAATGGATTGCGAGCGAAGATTGGCCAGGATGCCGACGAAATGCATCGCAGATTGACCCGTATCTGCTGTCGGATTAGTTCAGGGAATGATGAGACTGCAATGATTGACCACGATATTCTGAGCGACGATGAGCGCGATGCCCTCCATGAGGTCATGCTCACGCCCGACCGCAGCGCCCCGCAACGGGTCCTGATCGTCGATGACGACAGCGACGCGCGCGAACTGTTGGCCGAAATTCTGAGCCTCAATGACATCAGCTGCATGACCGCGCCCGGTGGCGATACTGCGCTGCAGATGATCCACTCGCGTCAGTCCATTGGACTGCTGATCACCGACTTGCGGATGGCTCCTTTTGACGGGCTTGATCTGATTCGCAAGGTTCGTGAGTCGGACCGCGCCGAACTGCCGATCATCATCGTTTCCGGCGACGCCAATGTGCGAGATGCCATCGATGCCATGCACCTGAACGTGGTGGACTTCCTTCTCAAACCGCTCAATACCAGGCAGTTGGTGAAGCTGGTCAAGCGGGAGTTGGGGATGAACTGAGGCGGTGAGCCGTTGCAGGTTCTGGTCCTTCAAGGACCAGAACCTGCAACGAGGGTGTGCGACGCGTTACAGGCCGTTGATGGCCTTGAACTCTCGACGGCGACGGTGCAGTACCGGCTCGGTATAGCCATTAGGCTGTCGGGTGCCTTCGATGACCAGTTCGACCGCCGCCTGGAAGGCGATGTTGCTGTCGAAGTCCGGTGCCAGCGGGCGATACAGCGGGTCGTTGGCGTTCTGGCGATCCACCACCGGAGCCATGCGCTTGAGACTCTCAAGCACCTGAGTTTCGCTGACGACACCATGACGCAGCCAGTTGGCCATGTGCTGGCTGGAGATACGCAGCGTGGCGCGGTCTTCCATCAGGCCGATGTCGTTGATGTCCGGCACTTTCGAACACCCCACCCCCTGATCGATCCAGCGCACTACATAGCCAAGAATGCCCTGCGCGTTGTTGTCCAGTTCGTTCTGGATTTCTTCCGGCGTCCAGTCAGTGTTTGGCGCAAGCGGAATGGTCAGAATGTCATCCACCGAGGCTTGCTCGCGCTGTGCCAGTTCGGCCTGCCGGGCGAACACGTCGACCTTGTGATAATGCAGGGCGTGCAACGCAGCGGCCGTAGGTGAGGGGACCCAGGCCGTGTTTGCACCCGCCAGTGGATGAGCGATTTTCTGCTCCAGCATCGCCGCCATCAGGTCCGGCATGGCCCACATGCCTTTGCCGATCTGTGCGCGACCTTGCAGGCCGCATTTCAGGCCGATGTCGACGTTGGAGTTCTCGTAGGCAGTGATCCACTTCTCGGCTTTCATCTGTGCCTTGCGCACCACCGGACCCGCTTCCATGGAGGTATGGATTTCGTCACCGGTGCGGTCGAGGAAGCCGGTGTTGATGAACACCACACGCTCGCTGGCGGCCTGAATGCAGGCTTTGAGGTTGACCGTGGTGCGGCGCTCCTCGTCCATGATCCCGACCTTCAAAGTGTTACGCGGCAAGCCCAGTACCTGCTCGATACGCTCGAAAAGTTCGTTGGTGAATGCAGCTTCCTCCGGGCCGTGCATCTTCGGTTTGACGATGTACATCGAGCCGCTGCGGCTGTTGCAGCGCGAGTTGTTGCCCTTGAGGTTGTGGATCGCGGCGAGGCTGGTCAGCAGGCCATCGAGAATGCCTTCCGGCACTTCATTGCCATGCTTGTCGAGGATCGCATCGATGGTCATCAGGTGACCCACGTTGCGAATGAACAACAGCGAGCGCCCGTGCAGGGTGACTTCGCCGCCCTCTGGCGTGGTGTAGACGCGGTCCGGGTTCATGGTGCGGGTAAAGGTTTCACCGCCCTTGGATACCGATTCGGCCAGATCGCCTTTCATAAGGCCCAGCCAGTTGCGGTAGACAACCACTTTGTCGTCGGCATCGACGGCGGCGATGGAGTCTTCGCAGTCCATGATGGTGGTCAGCGCGGCCTCCATGAGAATGTCTTTCACGCCTGCCGGATCGGTCTGCCCGACCGGGCTGGCGGCGTCGATCTGCAGTTCGAAGTGCAGGCCGTTGTGCTTAAGCAGCAAGGCAAACGGTGCTAGGGCATCGCCTTGAAAGCCGACCAGTTGGGCGTCATCGTGCAGGCCGGTATTGCTGCCACCCTTGAGACTGACGACCAGCTTGCCGTCGATCAGCTTGTAAGCCGTCGAGTCTGCATGTGAACCTGCTGCCAGAGGCGCAGCCTGATCGAGAAAGGCGCGAGCGAAAGCGATCACCTTGTCGCCACGCACCTTGTTATAGCCTTTACCTTTTTCCGCGCCGCCTGCTTCGCTGATGGCGTCAGTACCGTAGAGCGCGTCATACAGCGAACCCCAGCGGGCGTTCGACGCATTGAGTGCGAACCGGGCGTTCATCACCGGCACAACCAGTTGCGGGCCGGCCATGGTGGCGATTTCTTCATCGACGTTTTGCGTGGTGATCTGGAAGTCCGCTGCTTCTGGCAGCAGGTAGCCGATCTCCTGAAGGAAGGCTTTGTAGGCCGAGGCGTCGTGAGCCTGTCCGGCATGCGACTGGTGCCAGGCGTCGATTTTCGCCTGTAACTCGTCACGTCTGGCGAGCAGTGCCTTGTTCTTTGGCGCAAGGTCGTGGATCAGTTTGTCCGCACCGGTCCAGAACGCAGTGGCATCGACGCCGGTTCCGGGGGTGGCTTCGTTCTGCACGAAGTCGAACAGGACTCTGGCGACTTGCAGGTCACCGACTTGAACGTACTCAGTCATTGCACTTGCCTCACTCTGCTCAGCAGGGTCGAGCACACTCGGGGAGCGCTCTGTTATTGATCTTGGTGCCATGTAGTGCGCGATTCGGGATACTACATGAGCTGCCTTCGCGTGAAAACGTCGCTGAATATGTCACTAAACGACCGGATATTCATATCGGGTCACGATGATATTCACCGTGTTCCCAAAAGCGCTCAGGATTGTTCCATAAAGCGTGGCAAACGGTACACGATTTACCGCGAGCGAGCTGCCCCTCGGGCATGCCTATACTGGTAAGACCGACGCTGTCTCCAAATCACCTGTGCAGAAAGAGGAATTGACCGTGGATCATCTCGTCGTAACGCTGGTTGCTCCCGACAAACCGGGTCAGGTCGAACGCATCTCGCAGTGCATTGCCGAGCATGGCGGCAACTGGCTGGAAAGCCGCATGTCGCGCATGGCCGGGCAATTTGCCGGGATTCTCAAGGTAGGCGTCGAGGCAGAAAAGTATGACGATCTGATCAATGCCCTGAACGGCCTGTCAGCTCATGGCATCCGCATGTTATTGGCTGAGAGCGTGGTCGAGACGTCCGATACTACCCGCTTGATCAGCATGGAACTGGTCGGCAACGACCGCCCCGGCATCGTGCGCGACATCACCCGCTTGCTGGCCGGGCAGGGCGTCAACGTCGAACACCTGATCACCGACGTAGCCCCTGCGCCCATGAGCAGCGAACTGCTGTTCCATGCCGAAGCAGTGTTGGGCGTCCCGCAGGACTTGTCACTGGATGACCTGCAGATGGCGCTGGAGACCCTGGCGGATGATTTGATGGTCGAGCTGGTGCTGGGGACAAAGGAGTAATAATTTTCGGGTTATCCAAGTTAATCGTGCACCTGCCTGTGGATAACCTGGGGGAATAGCCTTGCGCGCCATATCAGCTGCGGCTTCGCGGGATCTGATCAAAAAACCAGCAGGTTCAAGGGCTTGTGCACAGATAAGGTGAGTCTGCCTGTGGATAACCCTTGGAGAACCTCTTGCAGGCCACGGTCGACGTGGCCTGCGAGGATCTGTGTGTTTTTTGATCAGCTGCGGCCGCGGGATTTCAGCCAGATATCCACACTGTAGATGGCCAGCCCCGTCCAGATGAAAGCGAAGGTGATGATGGTGCTGGTGGTCAGGTGTTCGCCATACAGCAGCACAGCCAGTAGCAGAACCAGTGTAGGCGCGATGTATTGCAGGAAGCCCAGGGTGGTGAAAGGCAAATGGCGAGCGGCGGCGTTGAAGCACACCAGCGGTACCAGCGTGACCGGGCCGGCGGCGGCGAGCCAGATGGCTTGCGTGGTGGTCCAGAATTCCGGTTGCGCGCTTACGGCCATCGGGTTCAACGCGAGCCAGATCAGCGCCAGCGGCACGAGCATCCAGGTTTCCACCACCAGGCCGGGCAGGGCGGCGACCGGTGCTTTTTTACGGATCAGCCCGTAGAACGCGAAGGTCAACGGCAGTGCCAGCGACACCCACGGCAGGCTGCCAACGTGCCAGACCTGCTGTGCGACACCCATCGCGGCGAAGGCGACCGCCAGCATTTGCAGGCGTCTGAGGCGTTCGCCCAGCAGCAACATTGCGAGCAGCACGTTGACCAGTGGGTTGATGTAATACCCGAGGCTGGCCTCCAGCATGCGTCCGTTGTTCACTGCCCAGACGTAGATGATCCAGTTGCTGGCGATCAGCGTGCCGCTCAGCGCCAGCACGGCCAGCCGTTGCGGGTTGTTGCGCAGGTCGCGCCACCAGCCGGGGTGTTTCCAGAACATCAGCACTATCGAGCCGAAGAGCGCTGACCAGAGCGCGCGGTGGATGATGATCTCGATGGCCGGAACGGCGGCGATGGCTTTGAAGTAGATGGGGAACAGCCCCCAGATGACGTAAGCACTCAGGCCCAGAATGTACCCACGACGTGGATTGGCAGCTTGCATGGAGCGTCCCTTTAATACAGAAATTTCCGGTTTTATTATGCGGTGATGCGATGGATCGTTTGAATCCTGTTCACGCAGGTGTGCTGATGGTTATACACATATTCGACTGATTCACGCCAAGTGGAGCTGCTCAAGGGCGGACGCAGAGCGTTCAGAACGGCATGCCCACGCGGAGCATGGGCACGATGGTTTCTCCCGAACACCTATCGTTCCTCACGCTCCAGCGTGGGAATGCCCTTTGTGACGCTCTGCGTCACCGGTTCTCGCTTCACCAAGGGCTTGAGAGTGTCCAGAACGGCGTGCTCTGGGTACTCCACGCAAGTGCGTGCAGCCAGCATCAAAACAACTTCAGCGGTTCTTCATTCAGTGCAGCCATCTGCTCGCGCAGGGCCAGGATATGGTCGCCCCAGTAGCGCTCGGTACCGAACCACGGAAAGCTGTGCGGAAACGCCGGGTCATCCCAGCGCCGTGCCAGCCAGGCGCTGTAGTGCATCAGACGCAGGGCGCGCAGCGGTTCGATCAGGGCCAGTTCGCGAGGGTCGAAATCATGAAATTCGTTGTAGCCGTCCATCAGCTCCGACAGTTGACCCAGACGCTCCTGGCGGTCGCCGGCCAGCATCATCCAGATATCCTGAACGGCAGGGCCAAGGCGGCAATCGTCCAGATCGACGATGTGGAACATCTCGTCGCGGCACATCATGTTGCCGGGGTGGCAGTCGCCGTGCATGCGGATGTTGGTGTGCGGTGTGGCCGCGTAAACGTCTTCGACACGTTTGAGCAGGTCGCGGGCCACCGACTCGTAAGCCGGCAGCAGGCTGCGCGGGATGCAGTCGTTTTTCAGTAGAAAATTGACCGAATCATGGCCGAAGTTCTTCACGCCCAGGGCTTCACGGTGCTCGAACGGCTTGGTCGAGCCGACGGCATGCAGACGCCCCAGTAGCTGACCGAGGCGATACAGCTGATCAAGATTGCCCGGCTCCGGCGCTCGTCCACCGCGACGCGGGAACAGCGTGAAACGGAAACCGGCGTGCTCGAACAGGGTTGCGCCGTTGTGCACCATGGGCGCGACCACCGGCACTTCGACCTCGACCAGTTCAGCGGTGAAGCTGTGCTCTTCAAGGATGGCTTCGTTGCTCCAGCGCTGTGGGCGATAGAACTTGGCGATCAGCGGTTGGCCGTCTTCGATACCGACCTGGTACACGCGGTTTTCGTAGCTGTTCAGCGCCAGGATGCGGGCATCGCTGAGAAAGCCGATGCTTTCGACAGCATCCAGGACCAGATCGGGAGTAAGTGTTGCAAACGGGTGAGCCATGACTACTCCTGCGCGCAGCAGGTTGCCGCGTCGGACCGCTGATGGTAACGCAGACCGGTCCCGCTTCGCCAAACCCATCCCATTAAAGTGCTCAAGGGGTGGACTGTCACCAAACGGTCATCACCCAGTCGCGGTATAGCCATGTTTGCCGCTTAGAGTCGCCGTCAATGAGATCGATCTCAAGCGAGCGACAATGACTGATCTGAAAGAGGTAGCGCATCTGGCCGGGGTTTCCCGAGCCACGGCGGCACGTGCCTTCGCAAGCCCCGACGTGGTGCGCTCGGAGACCCGCGAGCGGGTATTCGCCGCTGCCCGCGCCTTGGGGTTTCGTCCCAACCGGCTGGGCCGCCAGTTGCGTCTGCAAACCACCAATCTGATTGGCGTGGTGGTGCCCAACCTGCTCAACCCGGTATTTGCCGAGCAGTTTCAGGCCATGGAGCGGGCGGCGCGGGCGCGGGGCTATAACCTGCTGCTGGCAACCACCGATTACGCCGCAGAACGTGAAAGCGCCGTGGTTGAGGAGCTGTTGCGTCAGCGGGTCGACGGGCTGGTGCTGACGGTGACCGACGCCGAGCACAACCGGGTGCTGCAAAGCCTGATCAATGAAGACACCCCGTTCGTGCTGGCCTATCACCAGACCGGTAATCCGGAGTACAGCGCGGTGTCTGTGGATAACCGTGCGGGCATGGCGCTGGCCACCCGCTACCTGATCGATGCAGGCCATCAGCGAGTCGCCATGGTCGCAGGCCCGGCGATGCAGTCCGACCGCGCCCGACTGCGTTATGAAGGCTATCGCGACGCCATGGCCGAGTGTGGCCTTGAGGTCCGACCGGTGATTGAAATGCCTGCTCATACCCGCGCTGATTTCGCTGCACTGGAACCGCTGTTACGTGGTCCGGACGCGCCCAGCGCGCTGGTCTGTTCCAATGATTTGCTGGCCATCAGCCTGATTGCCGAATTGCGCCGCAACGGCTGGGGCGTTCCCGAGCGCCTGTCGGTGATCGGCTTTGACGGCATCGCTCTCGGCACGCAGATGCACCCGACCTTGTGCAGCGTGGTTCAGCCCATCGCCGAGCTGGCGCACATCGTCATCGACCAATTACTGGCACGGATTGCTGGCGCAGTACCTGTTTCTCATTGTCTGCCGTGCCACATCCGGCCCGGCGAAAGCACCCAGCCCTACCAGGAGATGCTTCATGCTCAGCCTCAGTAAAACCCTCGCGGCACTGCTGTTATGCGGTGCGGCCAGCCTCGCCCAGGCCGCCGAAACCGCCATCTGCTACAACTGCCCGCCCGAATGGGCCGACTGGGGAACGCAGCTCAAGGCCATTGCCGACAGCACCGGTGTGCAGGTGCCGCTGGACAACAAGAACTCTGGCCAGGCGCTGGCGCAGATCGTTGCCGAGCAAGCCGCGCCGGTCGCTGACGTGGTCTATTACGGCGTGACGTTCGGCCTGCAGGCGCAGAAGGCCGGCGTGGTCGATACCTACAAGCCCAAGCACTGGGACGAGATTCCGGCAGGCCTGAAAGACCCCGAAGGGCACTGGTTCGCGATTCACTCCGGGACCCTCGGCATCATGGTCAACGTCGACGCACTGGGCGGTCTGCCGGTGCCGCAAAGCTGGGCGGATCTGCTCAAGCCCGAGTACAAGGGCATGGTCGGTTACCTCGACCCGTCCAGCGCGTTCGTCGGTTACGTGTCCGCCGTGGCGATCAACCAGGCCATGGGCGGCACGCTGGACAACTTCGGTCCGGCCATCGACTACTTCCAGAAACTGGCGAAGAACTCGCCCATCGTGCCTAAGCAAACGGCCTATGCACGCGTGCTGTCCGGCGAGCTGCCGATTCTGGTCGACTATGACTTCAATGCCTATCGCGCTCGCTACAAGGACAAGGCCAACGTCGCCTTCGTGATTCCGAAGGAAGGCACCATCGGCGTTCCGTACGTGATGAGCCTGGTGGCCAAGGCGCCGCATCGTGCCAACGCCGAGAAGGTGCTGGACTTCGTATTGTCCGACGAAGGGCAGGCGCTGTGGGCCAAGGCCTATCTGCGTCCAGTGCGCTCGAAAATGCCTGCCGAAGTGGCTGCACAGTTCCTGCCGGACAGCGATTACGCCCGCGCCGGTGTGGTGGACTACCAGCACATGGCTGCCGTGCAGGAAGCCTTCGCCGCCCGTTATCTGCGTGAGGTGAAGTAATGTCGGCCTCGCCGGAACAAGCGCTGGCTCTGCGCAAGGGCGGATTTTTCAGGCTGCGGTTGCGCCCGACCGCTGCGGTGGCGCTGGCTCCGGCGATGGCGGTATTGCTGGCCTTCTGGCTGCTGCCGCTGACCCACCTGATTGTGCTCGGTGCGCAAGGTTCTGATTGCAATGGCAGCGGCTACTGGCAGGTCCTGAGCAGTGCGCAGTATCTGGGCAGTCTGGTGCAAACCTGCCTGCTGGCGCTGGTGGTGACGCTTGCGGCGTTGCTGGTCGGCGGCATCAGCGGTGTGTTTCTGGCCCGCAACCACTTTTTCGGACGCTCTGCGCTGGTGGCCCTGCTGACCTTCCCGCTGGCGTTTCCCGGCGTGGTGGTCGGCTTTCTGGTGATTCTGCTCGCCGGTCGCCAGGGCATCTTCGCTGCGCTCGGGCTGCACCTGGCGGGCGAGCGCTGGGTGTTCGCCTACTCGCTGACCGGGCTGTTCATCGGCTATCTGTATTTCTCGATTCCGCGGGTGATTCTGACAGTCATGGCGGCCTGCGAAAGCCTGGACCGCAGCCTTGAAGAGGCGGCTCATTCGCTGGGTGCCGGTCATTGGCGCGTGGTGTGCGATGTGATCATTCCGGGACTGGCGCCCGCGCTGGTGTCCTGCGGCGCGATCTGCTTCGCCACGTCGATGGGCGCCTTCGGCACCGCCTTTACCCTGGGCACGCGTCTGAATGTCACGCCGGTAGCGATCTACAACGTGTTCACCAATTACGCCAACTTCACGGTGGCCGCCGCGCTGTCGGTAATCCTCGGTCTGGTGACGTGGGCAGTGCTGTTGCTGGCCCGTCGCATGGTCGGTAAATCGGGAGTTGTCCTGTGAAACGTTCACCGCTGTTCGTGGCGCAACTTGCGTTCACCCTGTTGGTCTGTGCGTTCATGCTGGTGCCGGTGGTGCTGTCGCTGCTTGCCGGCCTGACGCGCAATTATTTTCTGGGCCTGTCGAGCGGGCTGACCTTCGACTGGCTGGTACAGGTCTGGCAGGCCTATTCACCGACCGTCTGGCTGTCGTTACAACTGGCCGTGGCGTGCGCAATCTGCGTTTGCCTGGTGGGTGTGCCGGCAGCGTATGCACTGGTGCGCATGAACAACCGCTTCAGCCGGGCCTTCGAGGAGTTGATGGTCTTGCCCGTCGCCATGCCCGGTCTGGCCAGCGCCCTCGCGTTACTGCTGACCTACGGCCAGTTCGGCGGCTTTCGCAGCAGTTGGTTGTTCATTCTGGTCGGCCACGTGTTGTTCACACTGCCGTTCCTGGTGCGCCCGGTCATGGCGGTGATGCAGCGTCAGCAACTGCCGGTGCTCGAAGAGGCTGCCGCCAGTCTGGGCGCCGGGCCGATCAAGCGGTTCTTCAGCGTGGTGGTGCCTAACTGCCGGGCCGGGATTCTCGCTGGCGTGCTGATGGTCGTGACCCTGTCGCTGGGCGAATTCAACCTGACCTGGATGCTGCACACACCGATGACCAAAACCCTGCCGGTCGGTCTGGCCGACAGCTACGCCTCGGCCCGACTGGAAGTCGCCAGCGCCTACACCCTTCTTTTTCTGTTGCTGATTGTGCCGCTGCTGATTGCGTTGCAGGCCATCAGCGCGCGTCTTGCCCGTGGAGAGAGCCGATGAGCGGAACCACCATTCGCCTGAAAGGCTGCCGCAAGGCATTTGCCGATGGCACCGTTGCTGTAAAGGATCTGCACCTGACCATCGAGCCCGGCGAAACGCTGGCGATTCTCGGTCCGTCCGGTTGCGGCAAAACCACCACCTTGCGGCTGATTGCCGGGCTTGAACATCCGGATGTCGGCCAGGTGTTGTTCGATGATCAGGACGTTACACGCCTGCCCATCGAGCGGCGCGACGTGGGCATGGTGTTTCAGAACTACGCGTTGTTTCCCAACCTCGATGTGGCCGGGAATATCGTTTACGGCCTGAAGATTCGTGGTCTGTCGGCTGCCGAGCGCAACAAGCGTTGCGATGAGTTGCTGGAACTGGTCGGTTTGACCGGCCACGGCAATCGCCGCGTCAACGAGCTGTCTGGCGGGCAGCGCCAACGGGTTGCGCTGGCCCGGGCACTGGCGCCGCGTCCCCGGGTGCTGTTGCTCGACGAACCGCTCGCGGCACTGGATGCGCAGTTGCGCGAGCGCTTGCGCAGTGAGCTGGACCAGTTGCTGCGTGGGCTGGGCATCACCTCGGTGTTCGTCACCCACGATCAGGGCGAGGCAATGGCCCTGGGCGACCGGATTCTGGTCATGGAAAAAGGCTGCGTCTCGCAATTGGCGACACCGAGGGAAATCTATCAACAGCCTGCCAATGCGTTTGTCGCCGGGTTTGTCGGCAATCTGAACGCGTTCAGTGTGGTCGAGCGTACCGCGTCAGGCCTCAAGGTGAGCGGTGGCGAGTTGCCGTGGCAGGGTGCTGAGGTACCGGGCACGGTCTACTGCCGCCCCGAGCACCTGCGTTTGATGTCAGGAAGCGGCCATCTTCATGGGCGTCTGGTCGGGCAGTTTTTTCAGGGCGCGCAAAGTCGCTTGCTGGTCGATGTCGGTGGCCCGCAGCCGTTGCTGGTGGATAGCACCGACAACGTGATTTACGCCGCAAACGCAGTCATTGCCTTGAGTGTCGAGCCGCAAGTGCTGTTTACCCTGCATTCGTGAAATCGTTTTTCGTAGAGAGATTATTTTGAATCGTCCGTTTCTTATTGCTCAGATCAGTGACCTGCACCTCAAAGCCGACGGGCGCCTGACCTATGGCGTGGTCGACACCCTGGGTGCGTTGCGCCGCGCTGTCGCGCACATCAATGCCAGCAAGCAGCGCCCCGACATCGTGGTGATCAGCGGTGACTTGGTGGACTTCGGTCGTGAGGACGAATACGCCGTACTCAAGCCCGAACTGGAACGTCTGCAGATGCCGTTTTATCTGGTGCCCGGTAATCATGACGATCGACACAACCTGCTGGCGGCGTTTGCCGAGCAGGTGTACCTGCCGTTGTCGGCCAGCGGGCCTCTGGATTGGGTGGTGGAGAAATATCCGGTGCGCCTGATAGGCATGGACACGACCATTCCCGGCGAGCATGGCGGGCAACTGGATTACTGTCAGCTGGACTGGTTGCACGCGCAGCTGTCACGTCGTCCTTATGTGCCGACCGTGATCGTCATGCACCATCCGCCGTTCATTACCGGCATAGGGCACATGGACCGCGAACCCTTCGGCAACGCATCGGCGCTGGAGCGTGTGATCGCCCAGCATCCGCAAGTGGAGCGTTTGCTGTGCGGACATCTGCATCGACCGATGCAGCGACGTTTCGGAGGCAGCGTGGCGAGCATCTGCCCGGGCACCTCACACCAGATCGTGCTCGACCTCGACGAAGCCGCGCCAGCGCATTTCAACCTGGAGCCGGCAGGCTACGTGCTGCACCGCTGGCAGTCGGAACAGGGGTTTGTCAGTCATAACGCCGTGTTCGGCGACTATGAAGGTCCGTACCCTTTCTATGATGTGAACGGGCTGATTGATTAATCATCGCTCCCACGCTCTGCGTGGGAGCGCTGTTCCGGACGCTCTGCGTCCTCTTCCTGAAGTAACGCAGAGCGTCAAAAACTGCATGCCCACGCGTAGCATGGGCACGATCACCACCCCCACTATCAGGCGCCGATAACGCCGCCATCTTCACGGGTGATGACCATCACCGATGAACGCGGTTTGCCGTTGGGCAAATGCTCGGGGAAGGTAGAGCCGCCGTTTTCGCCGGGATGCTGGATACCGATGAACAGGGTTTTGTAGTCAGGCGCAAAGCTGATACCGGTGATCTCGCAACCGATCGGCCCGACCAGAAAGCGACGGATCTCGCCGCTGGCAGGGTCGGCACAGAGCATCTGGTTGTTGCCCATGCCAGCAAAGTCGCCCTTGTTGCTGGAATCACCATCGGTCTGAATCCACAGGCGACCTGCCTGGTCGAAGCTCAGGCCGTCCGGGCTGTTGAACATGTTCTGCGCGTTGATATTGCTCGACCCGGCTTGCGGGGTGCCGGCATGCACAGTCGGATTCCCTGCGACCACAAACAGATCCCATTCGAACTCCATCGCCGAAGGGTTACTGCCTTCTTCACGCCAGCGCAGGATCTGACCGTACTGATTCTTGGCACGAGGGTTCGGTCCGCCAACCGGCTGACCTTCATCGCCGCGCTTGATGTTGTTGGTCAGGGTGCAATACACCTGGCCATCCTTGGGGCTGACCACAATCCACTCCGGGCGGTCCATGCGCGTGGCCTTGACCACGCTGGCCGCCAGGCGCGCATGAATCAACACTTCGGCCTGATTATTGAAACCGGCAGCGGCATCCAGGCCGTTCTTGCCATGGGTCAGCTCGATCCACTGGCCTTTGCCTTTCGGATGATCGGGGTTGCTGTCGCCAGCGTCGAATTGCGCCACGTACAGCGTGCCGTGATCGAGCAGGTCGCGATTGGCTTTCGGGTTCTGGTGGTCGATCTTCTCGCGGCTGATGAACTTGTAGATGAATTCGCCACGTTCGTCGTCGCCCATGTACACCACGGCGCGACCGCCCTTGGTTTGGGTGAACGCCGCATTCTCATGCTTGAAGCGGCCGAGCGCGGTGCGCTTGACCGGCGTCGATTTGGGATCGAATGGATCGATCTCGACCACCCAGCCATGCCGGTTGATCTCGTTGGGGTTCTTCGCCACGTCGAAGCGCGGGTCGTGCGGGTGCCAGTTGATCTCCTTGCTGGCAGCGACAACGCCGTAGCGCTTCATGCCTGCATCGAACTTCTGCTCCGCATTGCTGCTGCCGAAGCAATCCGTGAAGTTCTCTTCGCACGTCAGGTACGTGCCCCACGGTGTTTGCCCGCTGGAGCAGTTCTGGAAGGTCCCGAGCGCATGCGTGCCGGTCTTGTCGGCCTCGGTCTTGAGCCAGTCGTGACCGGCTGCCGGGCCACTCAGGTTGATCGGCGTGTTGCCATGCACGCGACGGTTGTAAGGCGAGTCCTGAACAAACTGCCACTTGCCGTTTTTCTGTTGCACCTCGATGACCGACACGCCTTCGGCCGCCAGAGCCTTTTGCACTTCTTCAGCCGATTGCGGCTCCTTGCCGTGATCGAAGAGGTAGCGGTAGTTGGTGTACTCGTTGTTGATCGCCATCAACGCGCGATCTTTGTGACCTGGCATGGGGAACAGGCACATGCCGTCATTGTTGTCGCCGAACTGCACTTCCTGAGCCTTGGCGGTACCTTTGCCGCTCGGGTCGAACGCCGGGCCGCCTGCCTGCAACGGCTGGCCCCAACTGATCAGTACCGAAGAGGTGTAGCCTGCCGGCAGGCTGATGCTGTCGGCGGTGGCAGCAGGAATGCTCTGGAAGCCGAGCAAGGTGCCAGAGGCCGCACTGACGCTGTCCGCCAGGACAGTGCGGCTGAGCAGGTTGCCACCCAGGAACATCGCCGCGCCACACAGGGCACCCGCGCTGATGAAACCGCGGCGGGTGAGGCCGACCTTGTCTGCGCCGACCATGTTTTCCAGATCGGTGGTTTGATTTTCTTCTAATAGTTTCATCATCACGGCTCCCTCGAATATGGCAGCCACCTTAGTGCGCGCATATGACGAAATTGTGTCGTGGTGATGACTTGCCAGCGCCTAAAGCGGTATGCCAAGCAACACCAGTGAAGCTGCAAATCTTGCCTGCACCGTGGCGCCGGGTTTCAGCTGCTGTGCATGCAGGTGCTCAGGCGTCGCCAGGGCGCACAGCGTCTGGCCGCCGGGGAGTGTGATGCGTACTTCACTTGGACCATCTTCAGCCTCGGCCATGCTGTCGATTCGACCGATCAGGCAATTGTTTCCATTTGTTTCTTGGGTGTCGTCTGGGTGCAGTTGCAGCCAGCCGGCCTTGATCAGTGCAACCACTTCCGTGCCGTTCTCCAGCTCCAGACGCAGGGTGCTGTCATGGGTGACCTGTGCTTCGATAAACACCTCGTCAGCCAATTGCAGGCGAACCTGATCGTTGTGTCCCTGTCGGGTGATGCTGACGATTCGCCCCAGCAACTGGTTGCGTGCGCTGGTACGCAGGGTCAGGCGATTGAGCAGGTCCAGATCGCTGCTGTGTTCGGCTGCTTCCAGCACCTGGGCCTGCAATGCCTGGACGCGCTGATAGAGACGCAGCACTCGCTCGCCCTCGACCGACAACTTCGCGCCGCCACCGCCGCGCCCTCCGACACTGCGCTCTACCAGCGGTTTTTGCGCCAGATTGTTCAACTCGTCGATGGCGTCCCAGGCCGCCTTGTAGCTCAGCCCTGCGCTTTTCGCCGCACGGGTGATCGAGCCCTGTTCGGCAATATGCTGCAACAGCGCAATGCGTTGCGGGCGGCGGACCATGTGTTGCGTCAGCAAGGTGGGTAGGGACATGGAAATCCGGGCGGTCGAGTAGGAGAGGGCAGTATGATCGCTCTTGTGCGCGGCGTCGAAAACCGGACGCGGAGCGTGGTCCGCATGCCTTTCGTGACGCTCTGCGTCACAATTCTGCGCCGCACCGCACGCTCAAGATCTGACGCGGAGCGTGGGAGCGATGAGAGTCTTGAGGTTCATGAACATAGAACCAGATCAATCGCCCGGTTTGGGCGTCCGCGCCAGGCAATACACGTCCACTCTTCGCGCGCCGGCCTTGTTCAGCAATCGTGCAATCACCTCTGCCGTCGAACCGGTTGTCACAACATCGTCGATCAGCGCCAGATGCCTGCCTTGTACCCAATCGGGATCAACCAGGGTGAAGGCGCCGCGCAGGTTGCGTTTGCGGGCTTTGGCGTCCAGGCCCTGTTGTGCGGTTGTCTCCCGGCTGCGCAACACATGCTCTTCGTCGACCGGCAGTTGCAGCTGTTTACCCAGCCAGCCGGCCAGCATCGCCGCTTGATTGTAGCCGCGCTGGCGCAAGCGCTTGTTGGCCAGCGGTACTGGAATGAGGCAGTCGGGACGCGGCAGGTCTTCCTCGAAACGGTGCTGCAGATACTGTGCACACAGTTCCGCCAGCAGCCGTCCCATGGGCCATTTGCCGTTGTGTTTGAAGCGGGTGATCAAGCCGTCGACCGGGAAATCGTACAGCCAGGGCGCGATGACCTGAGTAAAGCCAGGCGGCCGCTTGCAACATTGTGCGCAGCTCATGCCTGAACGAGGTAACGGCAGCGCACAGCACACGCAGGCGTTGCCCAGCCACGGCAGCTCTGCTTCGCACGGCACGCAGATGGGCGCGGGCACCTCACTGCGTTCATCGCATAACAAACAGGATTGTTTGTTTTTTAACCAGATGTAAACCTCGTGAGTATGGTTGGGTTGACAGTGCATGACTCTTCCTTAAATATGCCCGACATCCGTGTAGCGCCTGGGGTCTTTCCCGCCCTCGCGCATTGCCCAGAAACACCAAGGAGCCGCCCGATGAGCGCCAGCACCACCGCCACTTTGCGTCACGACTGGACTTTAGCCGAGGTCAGGGCGCTGTTCGTACAGCCATTCAATGACCTGCTGTTTCAGGCGCAAACGGTGCACCGCGCTCATTTCGACGCCAACCGCGTGCAAGTCTCCACGCTGCTGTCGATCAAGACCGGTGCCTGCCCGGAAGACTGCAAGTACTGTCCGCAGTCCGGCCACTACAACACCGGTCTTGAGAAAGAAAAGCTGCTGGAAGTGCAGAAGGTTCTTGAAGAAGCCGCGCGTGCCAAGGCCATTGGTTCGACCCGCTTCTGCATGGGCGCGGCGTGGAAGCACCCCTCCGCCAAGGACATGCCTTACGTGCTGGAGATGGTCAAAGGCGTGAAAGCCATGGGCATGGAAACCTGCATGACCCTGGGCCGCCTCGATCAGGAACAGACCGAAGCGCTGGCCACCGCCGGCCTGGATTACTACAACCACAACCTCGATACCTCGCCGGAGTTCTACGGCAGCATCATCACCACCCGTACCTACGCCGAACGCCTGCAAACCCTGGCCTACGTGCGTGATGCGGGAATGAAGATCTGCTCCGGTGGCATTCTGGGCATGGGCGAGTCCCTGGATGACCGCGCCGGGCTGCTGATTCAACTGGCCAACCTGCCAGAGCATCCGGAGTCGGTGCCGATCAACATGCTGGTCAAGGTCGCCGGTACGCCGCTGGAAAACGCCGAAGATGTCGACCCGTTCGATTTCATTCGCATGCTCGCCGTGGCACGGATTCTCATGCCGCAATCCCATGTGCGTCTGTCCGCCGGTCGTGAAGCGATGAACGAGCAAATGCAGGCACTGGCGTTCTTCGCCGGGGCCAACTCGATTTTCTACGGCGACAAGCTGCTGACTACCGCCAATCCGCAGGCCGACAAGGACATGCTGCTGTTCTCGCGTCTGGGCATCAAACCCGAAGCGGGCGAAGGGCATGCCGACGAAGTGCACCAGGCCGCCATCGAACAGGCGCTGGTCGAGCAGCAAAGCAGCTCGATGTTCTACGACGCCGCCTCTGCCTGATCCGTTGAATGGGCCGGACTGTTCCGGCCCTTTTTGAATTGTCATCCTCCGGACCGGGGCCTGCATGTCTTTTGATCTCCGCACGCGCCTCGATGCCCGTCGCGCCGCACACCTCTATCGCCAGCGCCCGCTGCTGCAAAGTCCGCAGGGGCCGCAGGTCATCGTCGACGGCCAGCCATTGCTGGCGTTCTGCAGCAACGATTACATGGGGCTGGCCAATCATCCCGAGGTGATCGCTGCCTGGCAGGCGGGCGCCGAGCGCTGGGGTGTGGGCGGCGGTGCTTCGCATCTGGTGATCGGCCACAGCGCGCCGCACCACGAACTGGAAGAAGCGCTGGCCGAACTGACCGGTCGTCCGCGCGCGCTGTTGTTTTCCAATGGCTACATGGCCAACCTCGGCGCGGTGACCGCGTTGGTCGGGCAGGGCGATACGGTGCTGGAAGACCGCCTCAACCATGCCTCGCTGCTGGATGCCGGTCTGCTCAGCGGTGCACGATTCTCGCGTTATCTGCACAACGATGTGAGCAGCCTGGAAGCCCGCCTGGAAAAATCCGTGGGCGATACCCTGGTGGTGACCGATGGGGTGTTCAGCATGGATGGCGATATCGCTGATCTGCCAGCGCTGGCCCGGGCGGCGAGGGCCAAAGGGGCCTGGCTGATGGTGGACGACGCCCATGGCTTCGGCCCCTTGGGCGCCAACGGTGCCGGTATCGTTGAACATTTCGGCCTGAGCATGGAAGACGTGCCCGTGCTGGTCGGCACCCTGGGCAAGTCGTTCGGCACTTCCGGAGCGTTCGTGGCAGGCAGTGAAGAACTGATCGAAACCCTGATCCAGTTTGCCCGGCCCTACATTTACACGACCAGCCAGCCGCCCGCGCTGGCCTGCGCCACCTTGAAAAGCCTGCAGCTGTTGCGCACCGAGCATTGGCGTCGCGAGCATCTGACGCGTCTGATCGAGCAGTTTCGTCGTGGTGCCGAGCAGATCGGGCTGCAACTGATGGACAGCTTTACCCCGATCCAGCCGATCATGATCGGTGATGCCGGCCGGGCGTTGCGCCTCTCGCAGTTGCTCCGCGAGCGTGGCCTGCTGGTCACCGCCATTCGCCCGCCCACCGTGCCTGCGGGCAGTGCGCGGCTTCGTGTGACATTGTCTGCCGCGCACAGCGAAGCCGACGTGCAGCTATTATTGAACACTCTGGAGCAGTGCTACCCGCTGCTGGATGCCCACCAATCCTCGGAGCCTGTTCATGCGTGATCGTCTGATTCTGTTGCCAGGCTGGGGCCTTGGCGTTTCGCCGCTGGAGCCGCTTGCCGCTGCGTTGCGCGGGCTGGATGAGCACCTGCGGGTTGAGATCGAGCCGTTGCCGGATATCGACAGTTGCGATTTGCCAGACTGGCTCGACGAACTGGACACCAACCTGCCAGACGATGCCTGGCTGGGCGGCTGGTCATTGGGTGGCATGCTCGCGGCTGAACTGGCGGCGCGGCGCGGCGATCGTTGCTGCGGGTTGCTGACGTTGGCCAGTAATGCCTGTTTCGTCACCCAAGGGGCCTGGCCGAATGCGATGCCCACGCAGGATTTCGAGGCGTTTCTGGCTGGCTGTGCTGATGATCCAGACCAGACCCTCAAGCGTTTCAGCCTGTTATGTACACAAGGCGCAGAAGACCCGCGCGGTCTGGCGCGGTTGCTCAAGGCCGGCGCACCGCACCTGTCGAAAACGGCGTTGATCGACGGCCTGAAAATACTCCGGCAACTCGACACCCGCAGCGCACTACAAACCTATCGTGGCCCGCAACTGCACCTGTTCGCCGGGCTGGATGCCTTCGTGCCCGCCGAGGCAGCAGGTGATCTGCTGGCCTTGTTGCCTGATGTCGAAGTGGGTCTGATCGAGCAGGCCAGTCATGCATTCCTTGTGGAAAATCCTCACGGGGTGGCGGCCGCGATCCACGCCTTTCTGCACGAGCTGGACGATGACTGATCTTTCGACCCCCAAACCACCTTCTGTTCTGCCTGACAAACGACAGGTGGCCGCATCCTTTTCCCGCGCGGCAGGCAGTTATGACAGCGTTGCCGAGCTGCAGCGCAGTGTCGGTAATGAGCTGCTCGCGCGTCTGCCTGCGCAATGCAATCCGTCCCGCTGGCTTGATCTTGGCAGCGGCACTGGCTACTTCAGCCGTGCACTGGCGCAGGCGTTCGGTCGCAGCGAAGGCATTGCACTGGATATCGCCGAAGGCATGTTGCGTCATGCCCGACCCCTGGGTGGCGCACAGCACTTTATTGCGGGTGATGCCGAACACTTGCCGCTGCATGACCAGAGTTGCGGGCTGATTTTTTCCAGCCTCGCGGTGCAGTGGTGCGCCGATTTCGCTGCGGTGCTCAGTGAAGCTCACCGCGTATTGCAGCCAGGCGGCGTATTCGCCTTTGCCAGCCTGTGTGTCGGCACCCTGTACGAACTGCGCGACAGTTGGCAGGCCGTGGACGGGCAGGTGCATGTGAACCGTTTTCGTCACGAGGATGACTACCGCAAGCTGTGTGCGGCCAGCGGCCTGCGAGTGCGCAGCCTCGACGTTCGTCCGCAGGTCCTGCATTACCCGGATGTGCGCAGCCTGACGCACGAGTTGAAGGCGCTCGGTGCGCACAATCTCAACCCCGGGCGGCCCAATGGTCTGACCGGGCGCGAGCGGATCATGGGCATGGTTCAGGCCTATGAAGGCTTCCGCCAGGACGCCGGACTGCCCGCCACCTATCAAGTGCTGTACGCGGTTCTTGAAAAAAACTGACGGATTGACAGGAAAGAGTGCTGAAATGACTGCCGCCTACTTCATCACCGGGACCGATACCGACGCTGGCAAGACCACGGTGGCTGCCGGTTTGCTGCATGCAGCCCGGTCGTCCGGCCTGAGCACGGCAGCCGGCAAGCCTGCTGCATCCGGTTGTTTTGTCACGCCACAGGGGCTACGCAACCCGGATGCCCTGGCGTTGCTGGCCGAGTGTTCTGTCGAGCTGGATTACGCTGAGGTCAATCCGCAGGCCTTCGAACCGGCCATTGCTCCGCACCTGGCAGCACGCGAAGCCGGCGTCGCGTTGACGGTCGACTCGGTGCTGCAACCCATGCGGCATATCCTCGCCAAACAGGCCGATTTCACCCTGATCGAAGGGGCAGGCGGCTGGCGCGTACCATTGTCCGGGCAGAGCACGCTGTCCGATCTGGCCATTGCCCTGGATCTACCGGTGATTCTGGTGGTAGGCGTGCGTCTGGGCTGTATCAATCATGCGGTGCTGACTGCTGAAGCGATCGCCCGTGACGGTTTACGTTTGACCGGCTGGGTGGCCAACATCGTCGATGCAGACACCTCGAGGCTTGAAGAAAATCTCGCCACGCTGGTCGAGCGTCTGCCTGCACCTTGTCTGGGGCGGGTGCCGCGCTTGAACGAGCCAAGCGCCGAAAATGTGGCGCAGTATCTTGATTTGAAGTTGTTGAGCTGACAGCGCCGCTATGTCGCTGACAGACAAGACAGTTTTGGATTTTCAAGACTCAGGCTATCGTGCGGCCTAGTGCCATTAGTCTATTTGTCGAGTATTTCCGGGCAAATGCTGGTTCAATGGCACGTGTTCGTTTTTTGAACTGAGGATCGGCTTATGCAAATCACCATGAACAACACCCTCTACCCGGGCCTTAGCGCAATGCAGGTCGGGCAAGGTCGTGTGGATCAGGCGGCCACCCAGATCGCCAGCTCCAATATCGAAGTGTCGGGCAGAAGCCAGTCTTCTGACTTCCAGCTCGAGAACCTGCGCTCGGTTGATCGCAGCCAGCGTTCCGATCTGCCGTCCAATATCGTCGAGCTCGAAGCCGGCAAGGGCCAGTTCGAGGCCGGACTGGCTGCGCAAAAAGCCAGCGACGAGATGCTTGGCACGCTGATCGACACCTACGCCTGATTTCGCTGCAACTCCCGCCGTGCCATCAGCGCACGGCGTTGTCCCCCCCCCTGAATTTCTCCGCATCATTGTCCTTTATCACGCCTGCACCTGATTCCGCCCTCCACTAGACTTTTGCTTACGCTTCTTTCGCCCCCCGTACGACGTGCGTCTGCGTGGTTTATGCATGGGCCGTGGACGAATGGTGCGTGCTTCGCTATTGACAAGGTTTGGGCGTAAACGTATGTTTCAAACACCTGTTTGACCGCGAGGCATACGAGATTGTCTGGCGCTTGAGGGTATCTCCCCAGCGACCGCCCGGTCATTCGTTCCAGGATTCATCAGCAGAGGTTATCGCTATGCCTGACTACAAGGCCCCCTTGCGTGATATTCGTTTTGTTCGTGATGAACTGCTCGGCTATGAAGCGCACTATCAGAGTCTGCCAGCCTGTCATGACGCCACTCCGGACATGGTCGATGCCATTCTGGAAGAGGGCGCCAAGTTCTGTGAGCAGGTGCTGGCACCGCTGAACCGTGTGGGCGATACCGAGGGCTGCACCTGGAGCGAGTCCGGCGTGAAGACTCCGACCGGCTTCAAACAGGCTTATAAGCAGTTCGTCGAAGGTGGCTGGCCGAGTCTGGCGCATGACGTTGCGCATGGCGGTCAGGGCCTGCCCGAGTCGCTGGGCCTGGCGGTCAGCGAAATGGTTGGCGAGGCGAACTGGTCGTGGGGCATGTACCCGGGCCTGTCGCATGGCGCAATGAATACGATCTCCGAGCACGGTACGCCCGAGCAGCAGGACGCGTATCTGACCAAGCTGGTGTCCGGCGAATGGACCGGCACCATGTGCCTGACCGAGTCGCATTGCGGCACCGACCTGGGCATGCTGCGCACCAGGGCAGAGCCTCAGGCTGACGGGACCTACAAGGTCACCGGCACCAAGATCTTCATTTCCGCCGGCGAACACGACATGGCCGATAACATCGTCCACATCGTGCTGGCCCGCCTGCCCGACGCACCGGCTGGCACCAAAGGCATTTCGCTGTTCATCGTGCCCAAGTTCCTTTCGGCTGCCGATGGCAGCATCGGAGAGCGCAACGCAGTGAACTGTGGCTCCATCGAGCACAAGATGGGTATCCACGGCAACGCCACCTGTGTGATGAACTTCGACGGCGCTACCGGCTACCTGATCGGCCCGGCGAACAAGGGCCTGAACTGCATGTTCACGTTCATGAACACCGCGCGCCTGGGCACTGCACTGCAAGGTCTGGCGCACGCCGAAGTCGCCTTCCAGGGTGGTCTGCAATACGCCCGTGATCGTCTGCAAATGCGTTCGCTGACCGGTCCCAAGGCGCCGGAAAAAGCTGCAGACCCGATCATCGTTCACCCTGATGTGCGTCGCATGCTGCTGACCATGAAGGCATTCGCCGAAGGCACGCGTGCCATGGTGTACTTCACGGCCAAACAGGTCGATATCGTCAAGTACAGCGAAGACCCGGAACAAAAGAAAGCCGCTGACGCATTGCTGGCGTTCATGACCCCGATCGCCAAGGCGTTCATGACGGAAGTGGGCTTCGAAGCTGCCAACCACGGCGTGCAGATTTACGGCGGCCACGGCTTCATTGCCGAGTGGGGCATGGAGCAGAACGTTCGCGACAGCCGGATTTCGATGCTGTACGAAGGCACCACCGGCATCCAGGCGCTCGACCTGTTGGGCCGCAAAGTGCTGATGACCCAGGGCGAAGCGCTCAAGGGCTTCACCAAGATCGTTCACAAGTTCTGCCAGAGCAATGAAGGCAACGAAGCCGTGCAGGAATTTGTAACGCCACTGGCTGCGCTGAACAAGGAGTGGGGCGACCTGACCCTGAAAGTAGGCATGGCGGCGATGAAGGATCGCGAAGAAGTGGGTGCTGCATCGGTGGACTACGTCATGTTCTCCGGCTATGCCTGCCTGGCGTACTTCTGGGCCGACATGGCGCGTTTGGCGGCCGAGAAGCTGGCGGCCGGTGCTTCGGACGAGGCGTTCTATCGCGCCAAGATCCAGACCGCGCGCTTCTACTTCCAGCGCATTCTGCCGCGCACGCGCACCCACGTGGCGGCCATTCTGTCGGGCGCTGCCAACCTGATGGACATGAAAGAAGAAGACTTCGGCCTGGCTTACTAAGCCTCGCTGCTGTCATGAAAGCCGCCTGATCGCTGATCAGGCGGTTTTTTTATGGCTTCGTTTTAGCGCATTGCTGTACTCGACCCCCTGACCCGAACTGAAAAGGAACTCAGGCCCCGTGCATAGCCACGAGAAGTGTTCTCCAGAACACCTCTCGTTCCTCACGCTCCGCGTCATACAGCGGTTCTGCGCTGGCAGTGATGTTTGCTTCTGGCTTGAGTCACCTTTTCGCTCCTCGGCGACCCCCGGATCAGCGTCAGGACTCCGTCGTCACTAACGTCGCACTCTGCGTCGTCAGTGCCATCGCGATAAAAAAGCGCTTTTTATGTGCAGTGATGACAGGCAAAGCATGACGTTGCGCTGCAGCACGACGCGGAGCTTCACCCAATGCATGCCGACGCGGCGCATGAGCAATCACGCAATAAACATTTCCCGCCTCCTGCCGTTAAAGAAAGTAGCGTGTTTATTGATCCTGCCAATGCATTGTTCGCTGGCGGAGGGCACAATGCCATCAGGTCGGCCAGTCATTTAGATGCCGGGTAGGAGATAACCCTTTTGTTGCGTCCATCAGCTGCACGATTGAGTCATTTTCTGCCGTCACTGGGCTTGCTGGTGGCGGGGCTCGCGGCTGCGTATGTAAAAGACCTGAACGTCTTCTTCACTTCGCTGTTCAACGTGCTTCCGACCCTGGTTCTGCTGCTGGGCGGTGCGTACTGCTGTGTTTACCGACGTCAGCGCGAGCTGTTTCTGATGCTCACGGTGTATATCGCCTACTACCTGCTCGATACTCAGACCGATTACTACCGTGACAACGGCAAGGTTCGTGAGGACGCGGCGGTGATCTTTCATCTGGTCTGTCTGCTGCTGCCGGTGCTGTTCGGGTTGTATGCGGCATGGGAAGAGCGCACGCACCTGTTCCAGGACATGGTCGCGCGGCTTGCGGTGCTGGTGGCGTTAGGCGGCGTTGCGGTGGGGCTTGAGCAAAGTTATCCGGTCGAGCTGCAAATCTGGCTGGCCGACATCCGCTGGCCTGCCCTGCATGGCGCATGGATGAGCCTGATTCAGTTGTCGTACGCGATGTTTCTGGTGTCATTCGGGGTGCTGATCTGGCAATACCTGGAAAAGCCGCGACCGCTGCATGCGGCACAGATTGTCGGCCTGCTGGGTTTGTTCTGGGCATTGCCCAAGACTTTCATCCTGCCGTTCACGCTGAACATACTCTGCAGCCAGGTGATGCTGATGATTGCCGCTGCGGTCGCTCACGAGGCTTATCAGATGGCCTTCCGCGACGAGCTCACCGGGTTGCCTGGGCGTCGGGCGCTCAATGAGCGCATGCAGCGTCTGGGTCGCAATTATGTGCTGGCGATGAGCGACGTGGATCACTTCAAGAAATTCAACGACACCCATGGTCACGATGTGGGGGATCAGGTGCTGCGTCTGGTGGCCAGCAAGCTGTCGAAAATCACCAATGGTGGCGGCAAGGCCTATCGCTATGGTGGTGAAGAGTTCGCCATTGTGTTCGCCGCCAAGAGCATCGATGAGTGCATGCCGCACCTGGAAGCCATCCGCGAGACCATCGCCAATTACGAGATTCAGCTGCGCAACAAGGACAATCGTCCTCAGGACGATCAGCAAGGCCGGCAGCGTCGCAGCGGCGCGCAGGCTGGCAGCGTGTCGGTGACGGTGAGTATCGGCGTTGCCGAACGCCAGCCGGAGCATCGGACGCCCGAGGAAGTGCTCAAGAGCGCCGACCAGGCGCTGTATGCAGCCAAAGGCGCCGGGCGCAATTGTGTGGTGGCGTACGGGCAGTTGAACCGGCGCGGCGCTGTCCGCACAACTGAAGCGGCAACCTGAGTAAACCCTGATACTTCCCATGACCTGTTATGACTATTCAGTCATGACACGACCCTATGTCTCTGAAATGTTGTTCGGTTAGACTCGTGAAACTCGACTGCTGATCTGCGTCGCTGGATGCATCGATCGGCTTCCCAAAGCATTTCGATCCGTGTTCACGAGGTTTGCCATGGCTGACTATAAAGCGCCACTGCGCGATATGCGCTTCGTCCTCAATGAAGTCTTCGAGGTTTCAAAGCTCTGGGCTCAACTGCCCGAGCTGGCCGAAACAGTCGATGCTGAAACGGTCGAGGCCATTCTCGAGGAAGCCGGTAAAGTCACCAGCAAGACCATTGCGCCACTGAGCCGCAACGGTGACGAGGAGGGCTGCCACTGGAAGGACACCGTCGTCACCACGCCTGCAGGTTTCCCCGAGGCCTACAGGATCTACGCCGAAGGTGGCTGGGTCGGTGTAGGCGGTAATCCCGAGTTTGGCGGCATGGGCATGCCCAAGGTGGTTTCGGCTCAGGTCGAAGAGATGCTCAACTCTGCCAGCCTGGCGTTCGGTCTGTACGCGATGCTCACCTCCGGCGCCTGTGTATCGATAGACACCCACGCCAGCGAAGAGCTCAAGACCAAATTTCTGCCCAATATGTATTCAGGCGTCTGGGCCGGGTCGATGTGCCTGACCGAAGCCCATGCCGGTACTGATCTGGGCATCATTCGCACTCGTGCCGAACCACAGGCGGACGGTGCCTACCAGATCACCGGCAGCAAGATTTTCATTACCGGTGGCGAACACGACCTGACCGAAAACATCATTCATCTGGTGCTGGCCAAGTTGCCGGATGCACCGCCCGGTCCGAGAGGCATATCGCTGTTTTTGGTACCCAAGTTCATGGTCGGTGACGACGGCAGCATCGGCGAGCGCAACACGGTCAGTTGTGGTTCGATCGAGCACAAGATGGGCATCCAGGCGTCTGCGACGTGCGTGATGAACTTCGACGCAGCCACCGGTTACCTGATCGGCGAGCCGAATAAGGGCCTGGCGGCAATGTTCACGATGATGAACTACGAGCGCCTAGGCGTCGGCATCCAGGGGCTGGCGTCCGGGGTGCGTTCTTATCAGAGCGCCGTTGAATATGCGCTGGACCGTCTGCAGAGCCGTGCCCCGACCGGTGCGCAGAACAAGGACAAGGCCGCTGACCCGATCATCGTCCACCCCGACGTGCGTCGCATGCTGTTGACCATGAAAGCCTTCAACGAAGGCGGTCGGGCGTTTTCCAGCTACGTTGCCCTGCAACTGGATATCGCCAAGTTCAGCGAAGACGATACCGCGCGCAAGCGTGCCGATGATCTGGTAGCGCTGCTGACACCGGTTGCCAAGGCGTTCCTGAGTGATATCGGTCTGGAAACCACTGTTCATGGTCAGCAGGTATTCGGCGGCCACGGTTACATCCGCGAGTGGGGCCAGGAACAACTGGTGCGTGACGTGCGTATCACGCAGATCTACGAAGGCACCAACGGCATTCAGGCGCTGGACCTGGTCGGGCGCAAGATCGTCGGTTCAAATGGCGCGTTCTATCAGTTGTTTTCCGACGAAGTCCGCCAGTTCATCAACGGCTCGGACAACGCGCTCGGCGAGTTCACTCAGCCGCTGAGCAAAGCCTTGAACATGCTGGATGAGCTCACCGGCTGGGTGCTGGATCGCTCGCGTAACAACCCCAATGAAATCGGCGCAGCTTCTGTGGAGTATCTGCATCTGTTCGGTTACACAGCGTATGCCTACATGTGGGCCATGATGGCCAAGGCAGCACTCGGTAAAGAGCAGCAGGAGGAGTTCTACGCAAGCAAGCTGGGTACCGCACGCTTCTACTTCGCACGCCTGCTGCCGCGTATTCACTCGCTGGATGCCTCTGTGCGCGCGGGCAGCGAGTCGCTGTACCTGTTGAAGGCGTCACAATTCTGACCTGAAAAAGTCTTGTAAGCATTTGCTTACACTACGTGACGCCAATTGGCCTCTTCCCAAGAAAGGGATCCAAAGTTAATCTTTGTTCATGGACGTAGCGCAGGAAGCGCAACAAGACATAACAGGGACACGTAGGGAAGCCTGCCAGGATGGCGGGGTGAAAGGGAAATCAGGGAAACAGTCTGGAAAGCCCCGCTTCGGCGGGGTTTTCTTTGTTTGCGTTTTGACGATTCTGTTTCCTTTCCGCTCGCAGCACACGCTGCTGTGCCCGCAACGCAACGCTTGTCCTGAGCCCCTCCCGCTAAAGAATACTGGCGCGCTGCCAGAGCCGGTTGAACCCTCACCTCCGGCCAGGGTCGATTAGCTGTATGGCCAATCAGAGCCAACCAATCAGGAGCTTTCCATGGACATCATTCGTATCATTTTCGCCATTCTGCTGCCTCCGGTAGGCGTGTTCATGCAAGTAGGCTTTGCTGGCGCTTTTTGGCTGAATATCCTGCTGACCCTGCTGGGTTACATTCCGGGCATCATCCACGCGATCTACATCATCGTTTCGCGTAAGTAACACCTCGTCGCACTTGCTGATCGTTCCCTGATGCGGGAACGATCACACGGCCTGATCAGGCATCCAGCACATCCCGATAGAAACGCCATTCCTTCTCCAGCGCATCTGCCAGGTTGTTTGCCTTGCGGAACCCATGATGCTCGTCCGCATAGAAATGCGCTTCGGTCTTGATACCGTTCTCCTGCAAGGCCTTGAGCATGGAGCGGGTCTGTTGCGGAACCACCACGGCATCCAGTTCGCCCTGAAAGAAAATGACCGGCACGTTGATGCTGTCGGCATGCAACAAGGGTGTGCGAGCCTGATAGCGCTCGATGTCCTTGTCGGGGTCACCGATCAGCCAGTCCAGATAATCACCTTCGAATTTATGCGTCGCCCTGGCCAGTGCCACCGGGTCGCTGACGCCGTAAAGACTGGCACCTGCGCGGAATACGTCGTGGAAGGCCAAGGCGCAGAGCGTGGTGTACCCACCCGCACTGCCGCCACGGATAAAGGCCTGTCGTTCGTCAATCAAGCCGCGCTCGGCCAGATGTTTCACGACTGCACAAGCGTCTTCGACGTCCGCCACGCCCCAGGCCAGGTGCAGGCCTTGCCGGTACACGCGACCGTAGCCGCTGCTGCCACGATAATTGAGGTCTGCCACGGCGAAGCCGCGGTGTGTCCAGTACTGAATGCGCGGGTCCAGCACCGGGTAGCAGGCAGAGGTCGGGCCGCCATGGATGAACACCACCAGCGGCGGTTTTTCCGCGCCAGTCATGGCCGGATAGAAGTAGCCATGGGCCTCGGCCCCGCCACTGGGGTAACGCAGCGTTTGAGGGCGGCTGATCTGATCGGCCGGCAGCGGCGACCCGCCTCCGGCAAGCACCTGAACACTGGCGTCGAGGCGAGAAATGGCCAGTACCGCCGAGGTGCTTATGGCTGAGGCCGCAATGCAATAGACGAACTCTTCGTCAATGGCGAGGCTACGAAAGCGGCTGTAACCTGCGCTGAAATCCTCGACACGGCCGTCAGCCTGACTAAGCCCCAGAACACTTGAACCGTCTTCGAACCAGCTCGCCAGATAACCATCGTTGATCGGCAGCCAGGTGCAGCTGCCCATTTGCCACGGCGCGGAAGCATGATCCGCCGCGCGGGCGGGAAGCGGCGCAAACCCGGAAGGCGATTCGCCCCACGGCTGCCAGAAGCCCGCGCGATCAGTCAGGCAGTACAAGCGGCCATGGGCGTCAAAGCGTGGTTGTTGCAGTGACTCTTGCGCACCCTCGCCTGCGATGCACTGTGCAGCAGCCCAGCTGCCGTCGTCCTGCTTCGTTGCACACATCAAGCGGGTGCAGGTCCACGGCTGATGCGGACGTTGCCATTCGATCCAAGCCAGGCGTCTGCCGTCGGCACTGACAATCGGCGATGAGTAGAAATCAGCGCCTTCGGCCAGCAACTGGCGCTGTCCGTCGGCCAGATCGATAGCGACCAGTCGATGCGTATTGCGCTCCTCTTCAACGGCCAGAATCCGGCCACCGCTGAAAAACACGCCACCGTAGCGCTTGTCGCCCGCGGTCAGCGCCACCGGTTCGCTGGCGTCCAGCGCCTGTCGATACAGTTGCTGGTCGCGCTCGTTGACGAACACTACGGCGTCATCGGCGAGGCAGAACGAACCGCCGCCGTATTCATACACCCGACTGCGCACGCTGAAGCCTTGTGGCGTCAGGCAGCGCTTGCTGTTGGCGTACCAGTGCCAGATGCGGCTGGCGCCGTCTTCGGGACGGTATTCGTTCCAGAACAGGCCCGCCGAGCTGACATCCAGTTCGGCGAAGTCGACGCCTGCAGCGACCGCTTGTGCGGCGCTCAGGCGTTCAGGAGGATTTTGCGATGAGTCGTGAGTTTCGGTCATTGCGAAAGGCCAGCTCTTCAATGGTTTGAGTAGCGGTTTCGGACTCGTCACGAGCCTGAGTGATGATCCCGTGGTGATAGGATTTGCTGCACACCGGGTCGGCATTGGCGGCGTCGCCGGTGAGCATGAAGGCTTGGCAGCGGCAGCCGCCGAAGTCCTTTTCCTTCTCGTCACACGAGCGGCACGGCTCGGGCATCCAGTCATAACCGCGAAAGCGATTGAAGCCGAACGAGTCGTACCAGATGTGCTGCATGCTGTGATCGCGTACGTTGGGGAACTGAATGGGCATCTGGCGCGCGCCGTGGCAGGGCAGCGCCGTGCCATCCGGTGTCACGGTCAGGAAGATGTTACCCCAGCCGTTCATGCACGCTTTGGGACGCTCTTCGTAATAGTCAGGGGTGACGAAGATCAGCTTGCATGGGTGACTCTCTGCCTCCAGCCGTTCGCGGTATTCATTGGTGACGGCTTCAGCGCGGACCAGTTGATCTTTGGTCGGCAGCAGGCCGACGCGATTCAGGTGTGCCCAGCCATAGAACTGACAGGTCGCCAGTTCGACGAAATCCGCCTCCAGCGCGAGACACAACTCGATGATCTTGTCGATGCGGTCGATATTGTGCCGGTGGGTCACGAAGTTCAGCACCATCGGGTAGCCATGCCTTTTCACCGCGCGGGCCATTTCCAGCTTCTGCGCGAAGGCTTTTTTCGAGCCGGCGAGCATGTTGTTGACCTGCTCGTCGCTGGCCTGAAAGCTGATCTGGATGTGGTCCAGGCCTGCTTCCTTGAAGGCGATGATCTTCTCTTCGGTAAGGCCGATGC
The DNA here is from genome assembly GCF_017833005.1 of Pseudomonas sp. PvP027. Taxonomy (NCBI): domain Bacteria; kingdom Pseudomonadati; phylum Pseudomonadota; class Gammaproteobacteria; order Pseudomonadales; family Pseudomonadaceae; genus Pseudomonas; species Pseudomonas sp. PvP027. The sequence continues at coordinate 3,829,286 of NZ_JAFIBK010000001.1, forward strand.
CCGAGGTGATCAGGTTGGTGTAGAAGCCCAGACGCCGCGCCTCGGCGATCAGTTCGGCCAGGTCCTGGCGCACCAGCGGCTCGCCGCCGGAAAAACCGATCTGCGCCGCGCCCATTTCCCGCGCTTCCTGCATGACCTTGAACCACTGCTCGGTGCTCAGCTCCTGGCCCTGTTTGGCGAAGTCCAGAGGGTTGGAGCAATACGGGCATTGCAACGGGCAGCGATAGGTCAGCTCGGCGAGCAGCCACAGTGGCAGCCCGACCTCGGGAGTGGGCGGTATGTAAGGGATGTTGGTGACGGGTGCTATGTCAGACAAGATCGATCCAGTTTTTTTTCTTGGCGCCTTCCATGAACTCGTCGACGTCCATGCCCAGTTCGGGAACATTGGGGAACTGCTGGTGAAGCGCATGAATGATGGTGGCGATGGTACGCTTTCCATCGATCAGCCCGCCAATCAGGGCCGCGCTTTCATTCAGCTTGATCATGCCCTCAGGGTAAAGCACCACATGAGCCTTTTGCGCAGGCTCATATTGAAAGCGATAGCCCTGATGCCATTTGGGTATTAACGCACGGAGCTTCAAATCCTGTTTCAAATCGTGCTTCATAGCCTGATCCCCTTATGCCAGACGCGTTGGTCTGTGACGCTGTGATATGGCGGGCGGTTCAATTCATAGGCCATGGACATCGCATCGAGCATGCTCCACAGGATATCGAGTTTGAACTGCAGGATTTCCAGCATACGCTGCTGACCTTCGTACGTAGTGTAGTGCTGTAACGTGATTGCGAGACCGTGCTCTACATCGCGTCGGGCCTGACCCAGGCGAGTGCGGAAATACTCGTAGCCTGCCGGGTCGATCCACGGGTAGTGCTGTGGCCAGCTGTCCAGACGCGACTGGTGGATCTGCGGTGCGAACAGTTCGGTCAGCGAGCTGCTGGCGGCTTCCTGCCAGTTGGCGCGGCGGGCGAAGTTCACGTAGGCGTCGACGGCAAAACGCACGCCTGGCAGTACCAGTTCCTGAGAGCGCAGCTGGTCCGGGTCGAGCCCCACGGCCTGGCCGAGGCGCAGCCAGGCTTCGATGCCGCCGTCTTCACCGGGCGCACCGTCATGATCGAGCAGGCGCTGAATCCATTCGCGACGGATCTCGCGATCCGGGCAGTTGGCCAGAATGGCTGCGTCCTTGAGCGGGATGTTCACCTGATAGTAAAAACGGTTGGCGACCCAGCCCTGAATCTGCTCGCGGGTCGCACGGCCCTCGTACATCGCCACATGGAACGGGTGATAGATGTGGTAATAGGCACCCTTGGCGCGCAAGGCCTGTTCGAATTCGGCGGGGGACAGCGCAGTCGCTTCGCTCATGTCAGCTCCTAAAGCTCGATGCTCATGCCATCGAAGGCCACTTCGACGTTGCGACGAACCAGCTCCGCGCGTTCCGGGGAGTCTTCGTCGAGAATCGGGTTGGTGTTGTTGATGTGGATAAGCACCTTGCGCTGCTCGGGGAAGCCTTCGAGGACTTCCAGCATGCCGCCGGGGCCGTTCTGTGCCAGATGGCCCATCTCCCGGCCGGTACGCGTGCCCACGCCACGACGCTGCATTTCGTCGTCGTCCCACATTGTGCCGTCGACCAGCAGGCAGTCGGCGTCGCGCATCTTCTCGGCCAGCGCTTCATCGACCTTGCCCAGGCCCGGAGCATAGAACAGCTTGCCGCCGGTGCGGGTGTCTTCGACCAGCAGGCCGATGTTGTCGCCCGGATGCGGGTCGAAACGGTGTGGCGAGTAGGGCGGGGCGGCGCTGCGCAGCGGGAATGGCGTAAAGCGCAGGTTCGGGCAGGCCGGAATCACGAAGCTGCCCTGCAACTCGATGCGGTTCCAGCTCAGGCCACCGTTCCAGTGCTTGAGCATTTCGAACAGCGGGAAACCGGTGCTCAGGTCCTCATGGACCATGTCGGTACACCACACCTGATGCGGGCAGCCTTCGCGCAGGCTGAGCAGGCCGGTGGTGTGGTCGATCTGGCTGTCCATCAACACGATCGCGCTGATGCCGGTGTCGCGCAATGCGCGCCCGGGCTGCATCGGCGCAAAGTCCTGCAATTGCGCGCGAATGTCTGGTGAGGCGTTGCACAGCACCCAGTTGATACCGTCATCGGACAGCGCAATGGACGACTGGGTCCGCGCGTGAGCACGCAGGCTGCCGTCGCGAAAGCCCGCGCAATTCAGGCAGTTGCAGTTCCACTGGGGGAATCCACCGCCAGCAGCAGAACCTAGAATCTGGATGTACATGACAGCTCCTGGGACACGCTCTGAAATAAAAAACAGCCACAACCATAAAAAAAGCCCCGGCGAACCGAGGCTTCACAGCGCACTGAAATCAACGGCTTGCGAAGTACATGGTGACTTCAAAACCGATACGCAGATCAGTGTAAGCAGGTTTAGTCCACGACATAAAAATCTCCTCGGATAAGTGCAGCGATTGGTGACTACATCTTAGTGCATCGCCGGAGGCATACGTTCAGATGCTTAGGGAGCTATGTTACTCAATTTCACAATTGGACAGGTTCGGAATCTGCAGAAAAGACCGTTACCGTTCAGGTAAGGATAGTGGGACGGCCGTGCTGGCAGGGCGATTGGCCACGATCAGCCAGCCACCAGTGGCGCTGATCAGTTGATCTGCAGAGGCCAGCAAGGAGTGTGTATCCAGATTTGACAGAGCCCGCTGCAAGGCATGCGCATGGTCACCCCGATGCCCGGCAAGGTGTGCCTGCCACTGCAGGCCCGCACGCTGTTGCTCCGGCAGACTCGACGGCTCGAACTGCGCTGCAAGGGCGTTTGTCTGCTCAGGCAAATTTGCGTCGCGGACCAGTTGTGGCAATTTGCCGATAAAGGCCTCGATGTGCGCAAACAGCTGTTGGGCATTGCAGGTGGGTGATTGCACGCCGAACAGCAAGCCGTTCCTTCCGTCGATCTGCCTGAGGCCGCTGAACACCGCGTAACCCAATTGCAGCTCGACCCGCAGCCGCTGATAGAACGGCGCTTGGGCCAGCTGCGCGAGCAGGCGCCAGGCCGCTTCATCGTCGATGGAAGTGGTAGGCGCCGGGCAGAACACCAGCACGGCGTCTTCCGAGGAGGACGATGCTTGCGCCGTCCAGTGCTTGCCGGAGCGAATGGTTGGCGCATCGGGTGGGGAGGTTTGCCGAACGCCGGGTGCTGCATTCAATATCGCATCCAGCGTTGACTGGCTGGCCGGGCCGAAACCGCTGCTGAACCTGATCCAGCGCGAAGCTGCCCATAAGCCTGGCAGGTCGCTTATGTTCAGTTCCGGGTCGCTGCGCAGGTAATGATCGGCAAGCTGTTTGAGCAACTGACGAATCGGGATCAACACCGGCTCCTCGTGTTCAAGCGCGTGGGCGCCGGGGTGCTGCAAGCGCTGCAGGCTCTGTTGCAGGACTGCCAGCATCGGTTGGCGCAAGCCGTTCAATTGAAGCTGCCAGTAAGGGCCGTAAGCGCTGAATGTCAGGGTTACGCCAGCCTGACGCGCGTCTTCGGCCAGTGGCTTGAGTGCGGCATCGAGCATCCGCCAAAAAGCGGGCTGCGGGGACGGCAGTTGCCAGCGCAGGTAAAGCGCCGCTTCAGCCGGGTCTTCCGCTGCCGTATCGAGAAACGGATTCGGCGCTGGCAGGCGCCAAGCGACCGGCTCGAGATCGAGGTTATCCACAGCAGCAAAACTGACCAGTGCATCAGCGGTGAGCTTCGCCAGTAATGTGCTTAAGGCTTTTTGGCCTTGCTCGCTCAACTGCGCGGGCGTTTCGCGGCAGTGATGGTTTGCCAGAGCCAATGCACCGCACATCTGCAGACGGCGCTGTTCGAGACGGTGGTATTCCTCGATTTGCGTTGGCCAGTGAGCCTTGAAAAAACTGATCCAGCTGAAAAACAGGCTGTTGATAGCGGTCGCGTTCGCCGGGTCGCCTTTAAACTCGATATCCAGCAAAAGCTGCCCGCCGAACTGGTACAGCGGCGCGGCGTTCAGTGAGGTGCAAAGGCCCCTGCGGACCAGCTCGGCAACCAGTCCGCCAGGCTGCGCGGCATTCAGCCAGTGACAGAAGAAGGCCACCGCTTCGTCAGCCTTGGCTGGCAAGTCCTCGAAGGCAAACAGCAGATGGTTTTGCTCGCCAGCCTGTCGGGGGCTTGCCATCAATGCTGGAGGCGGGCGCTGTCTGACCTTCATCCCGCTGGCGAAAACCGCGCCGTGATTCATCGCCAGTGCCTGCAGTTCAGCCAGCGGCAGCGGGCCACTCAGGCACAGGGTCATCTGCCCGGCTTGATAGAAGCCTTGATAAAAGTCGTGCAATGCCTGCTGAAAAGCCGGGTTGGGCACTGACAGGCTGTAGCGATTGCCGGCGTGAAAGCCGCGTAGCGGATGCTGTGGGTTGATCGCCGTCAGCAAGCGCGTCTGATCGCGGGACGCGCTATCGCCGAGCCAGGCGATGAACTCGGCGTGCAGCACTTCGCGTTCGCGCAATTGATCTGCGAGGCCCATGCGCGGTCGGGCAAGCATGTCGCACAGGCGCTCCAGCCCTTGGGCGAAGGCCGCCTGCGGCAGTTCGAAGAAGAAGTCGGTGGTGCGCTCGCGGGTGCTGGCATTGACCTGCCCGCCATGACGCTGCACGAAGGTCATCAGGTTGTCCCCGGCCGGGAAGCGCTCGGTGCCGAGGAAAAACAGGTGCTCGAGAAAATGCGCCAGCCCCGGCCACGCCTGTGGTGCATCATGACTGCCCGCCGTCACACGCAATGAGGCCGCACAGCGCTTGAGCCGTGGCTCGTGACACAGCACCACATTCAGGCCGTTGGCCAGGGTGAGGCGTTGAGTGTCAGCAGAGTGTGCGGCAGGCATGAGGGGCGTCCGGAAAGCTGTGCAAGGCGAAGCGTCATGCTAGCGGATTAGCTGACCTGTTCGCGAGCCTGCTGCTCAAGCCTCCGAAATAGAGGACGCAGAGCGTCCAGAACGGCATGCCAACGCGGAGCATTGGCACGATAAGCAACGAGAATTACGATAAGCAAACGCGCTATTTCCAGAGGCTGTGCCGGCCTGTTCAGGATCAAGTCAGCGACGCATAAAGCGCCGGACGGCGATCCAGGAAATAGTCGTTCGCGGTTCTGGCCTGGGCCAGCAGTGACTTGTCCAGCGTACCGACCAGCAGTGCTTCGTCCTGACCTGCCAGCACCGGGCGGCTGCCGTCCGGTGCGCAGATGCTGCTGAGCCCGCAGTAACGAATCTCGCCTTCGCTGCCGCAGTAGTTGGCGTACACCACGTAGCAGTGATTCTCGAAAGCCCGCGCGCGGACGGTCACGTCGCAGACGAAATCGTAAGGCAGCATGTTTGCAGTGGGGACCAGAATCAACTCGGCCCCAGCCAAAGCCAGCCGGCGGGTGTTTTCGGGGAATTCCACGTCGTAGCAAATCAGCAGCCCCAGTCGCCAGCCATTCAATTCGACCACCGGGTAATGATCGTCGCCTGCGGCGAACATCGACTTGTCCAGCTCGCTGAACAGGTGCGTCTTGCGGTAGTTGCACAGGCGTGTGCCTTGGCTGTCGATCAACTGCACGGCGTTGTAAATCTGCCGATCGGTAGCGCGCTCCGCATAGCCGTAGAGGATCGCAATGCCGCTGGCCTGTGCGATGGCGGCAATGCGCGTTGCTGCCGGACCGTCCTGCGCCTGCGCCAGCTCAGCGACAGCCTGAGCGCCGATGTTGTAGCCACTGAGGAACATTTCCGGGCAGATCAGCACCTGTGCCCCTTGCTCGGCGGCGGCCTGAGCCTGCTGTTCCAGGCGAGTCAGGTTGCCGCTGATATCCAGCGGCAATGGCGGGCATTGATACAGCGCAACGCGCATGGGGTTTTCCTTCTGTCAGTCGCCCAGTGCAATCGGGCCGATTTCGTGGAACACATCACCGGGGCCGGGGTTCTCGGCGTGAGTCTTGCCGCCGAAGTGATTCATGATGCCCCACACGGCGTTCAGTGAGGTCTGCACTGCGCCTTCGACCCACGCCGGTGTCCACGACACATCGTCGCCGGCGATGAACATGCCGCGCTGTTCGCTGGGCATGTCCTGTTGCATGAAGTGCGCATACATACGCTGGTTATAGCGGTAATGGCCCGGCAGCGCACCCTTGAACGCGCCCAGGAAGTGCGGATCGGCTTCCCATGACACGGTAATCGGATCACCGATGATCCGCGCTGCGATGTCCACTTTCGGGTAGATCTTCTTCAAGGCATCCAGCGCCAGCTTCACCCGCTTCTCGATGGGCTGCGGGAGCATCTTCAGTGCATCGCTCATCCACGAGTAGGACAGACAGATCACGCCCGGCTTGTCGTCGCCGTTATCGAACAGGTAAGTGCCACGGGTCAGCCGGTCGGTGAGGGTCATGCTCATCAGGTCGCGGCCGGTTTCCGGGTCCTTGTCCTTCCAGAACGGGCGGTCGACCATCACGAAGGTCTTCGAGGACTGCATGTAGCGGGTGCGGTCCAGGGCCATCCACATTTTCTGCGAGAACAGCGACTCTTCGCACTCGATCTGCGTGGTCAGCAGCCAGCTCTGGCAGGTGGTCAGCACGGCAGCGTACTGCCGGGTGTCGCCCCAGTTGTCGGTCACTGCAAAACTGCCATCCTCGGCGCGTGCAATGCGCTTCACGCCGGGACGTGGTGCGCCGCGGTGCAGCGACGACAGGCTGGTGCCCTTGGGCCAGTGCGCGCAATGCTCGGGCACGTGGCTCCACAAGCCGACCGGCACTTGCTGCACGCCGCCGACGATCAGGTGCTGGTGTTCATCGCAGTTGGTCATGACTACGCGGAAGATTTCCAGCATCGAGTTGGGGAAGTCCGAGTCCCAGCCGCCCGTGCCGAAGCCCACCTGGCCGAATACTTCGCGGTGAAAGAAAGACAGCTTGGCGAAGGCCTTGGAAGTCGCGACAAAGTCATAGAACGTGCGGTCGTCCCATAACGGCACCAGCTTGTTCCACAGCTCTTTGAGACGCGGCACGTCGCGGTCGCGGATAGCCTGCTGGATGTCACCGAATTGCGAGCCGCTTTCCAGTGCGTCGGCCCAGGCGTCGGCGACTTCCTGAAACAGTGCTGGCAGGTCCGAGAGCATCTGTGCGTAGTAGGTGGTGCCTTCCAGGTCGATAACGGTGCTGCCGGACGCCGCGGTCAGCGGGTTGGGGAACGGCCTGGATTCAAGGCCCAGCTTGTCGACGTAATGAAAGAACGCCGTCGAGGACACCGGAAAGCGCATGCCGCCCAGTTCGGCAACGATACCTTTGGCGCCTTCGAACTCCTGCGAGCGCAGGCGGCCACCCATTTTCGAGGCTTCGTACACCACCGGCTTGAGGCCCATCTTCATCAATTCGTAGGCCGCCACCAGACCGGCTATCCCGGCACCGATAATTGCCACTTCGGCGCCGTGGTTCTCCACAGGAATGCTGCCCAGACCTTTCGGGTGCTCAATCCAGTCATCGAACGCGAAGGGGAAGTCGGGGCCGAACATGGTGATCGGCTTTTTGCCGTTGGCGGGGTGACGGTTGTTCTTCATGACGGACCTTGGTGGGCAACGGCGAAAAACAACAGTCTAGAGAAGGGCGGGCACGTTAATAAGACGCAAAGTGCCGTCGATATGCTGTTTGTTTTGGCTAAGTGACGAAGCTGGCGGTCACTTTGTATGAGTTGCTTGATCGAGTAGTCAGTTACACCGGCTGGCCGCGGTCGATCTTGCTGCTGAGAATGATCGAGGTCGTGGTCTTCTCCACACCATCCACGCTGCCGATCAGGTCCAGTAGCTGGTCCAGTTGCTCGGGAGAATCCGTGCGCAGCCAGGCGACATAATCGAACTCGCCGCTCACCGCACAGAGTTGCTGAACCTGCGCCATGGCACTGAGCCGCCGCACCACTTCCTTGCCCGAGCGGGGTTGCACGGTGATGCCGACATACGCCTGCAACCCGCCACTGACCACGCGCTGGCCAAGGCGCACGCCGTAACCGGTAATCACTTTGCTGCTTTCCAGGCGTGCCAGCCGCGAGGTGACGGTGGTGCGGGCGATGCCCAGTTGCCGGGCGAGCATGGCAACGCTTTCGCGCGCGTTGATTTGCAGCGCGGCAATCAGTTGGCGGTCGATTTCATCCAGCACTGGCGGGCGGGTATCGGGCACGTGCGGTTCCTTAAAACTTCCAGCGTTTGGCAGTCTTGGCCAGACGCGCCTGCAGGCCGTCGAGGTTGAGCGCCAACTGCTGGGTCATCAAGTGGTAGCCCTTCAGCTCGGTAGGAATGACGGCTTTCACTACAGGTGTTCCGGGTGTCTCCGGTGTTTCGTTCGTGCGCGCCAGGCGCTCGGTGGCACCTGTTTGCAGGGCGCGGGCCATGCCGATCAGTTGTCGACGAATCTGGCGGTAGTCAGCGTCCAGCGATGCCTTGAGAGTCTCGTCGGCAAGCTGATTCAGATTCGCCGGGCGAATATTGGCGAGAATCTCCAGGGTGCTCAGGCACATGCGGAAGTGGCCTTGAATGGCGTCCAGCTCGACCATGGACATCTTCACTTCCTTGGACACCGACGGCAGTAGCGAGCGCAGTTGCAGCATCGTGCCGTTTAGCTTGGCGGTCAGTTTCAAATGCTCGTCAGCGGTAACCGGCTGGCCCTGCACGATGCGCCCGTACACCTTGGCGCAGTCACGCAGACCACTGGCCAGGTTGTAGCGCCAGGAAAACACCGCATACAGCGGCAGGGCGAAGGAGAACGCCAGGGCCAGCGCGATACCGATCAGAATATCGACGGTACGCCACAGCCCGTCACTGATCGGGTTGTAACCATGACCGGCCACGATGAACAGCGTGATCGCCGACAGCAGCGCGGTGTAACCCCCTTTGCCAATGGCGTGATAGGCGAAGAAGCCGCACATCACCGACATCATTGCGTAGGTCAGCAACGGCATTTCCAGATAGCCCTGCTGGACCACCACGATCAGACCGAGGCCGGCACCGATCAACGTTCCGTAGGCCCGTTCGACCGACTTCTTGCCGATATTGCCGTGATGCTGCAAACCGCCGATCACGATCAGCATGGTCACCGACGCCCACTCGCCATGAGGCAGGTTGAGGCCGGTGGTCAGCAGAATAGTCACCAGCAGGCCCACCGCAATCCGCGCCGCGTGGATCAGCCGCGCATGCCGATAACGGCGATACGGGTCCAGCAAAGGACGCAAAACAGGGCGAAGCCAGGAGGGTATGAAAGCAGAGCGCGAATTCGTCATGCGTTAAGAGACCGCGAGGGTAGGGAAGAGATTCCCTGATTGGATGATGGCAGGCCTCAGTAAGCCACATTTTGATGGGGGATGGGTGGGGTATGTCGGTGATCAGTGACGTGGCATAGCGCATTCAAGGTTTAGGAATGACGCGCTGAAGGCAGTAATCACGATTTTTATGATTAATTAAGATGTCACTTGGTGATACTTTATTAGAGTTAATGTGTTCTTTCGTGAACTATTATTTTCGGGTCCACGTAGCTATACGTGTTACTTTGTTTTTTCTCGAACACCTGTGCACGTCCACTGGTAACCGCTCATGAAGGCTTTTTTCCCCGTTCAGTGCACCGACACGCTTTTGCGCATTGCGCTGCTGGTAAAGCAGACCAGGTTGCAGCAAGGCATCCGTCAGGTCGATCTTGCCGAAAGGCTGGGCATCTCGCTTCGTACGTTTCGACGTATCGAGGCAGGCAATGCCGAAGGCGTATCGCTGCGTGACTTCATGTTGGTGGTCTGGGGGCTGGGGGTGTCGGAGCGATTGTTTCAAGGGCTTCGGGATGACCAGTCGTTCAGTGTCGAGCAGCTTGAAGCAGCCGACCGAAAGCGTGTCCGCCTGCCTCGAAACAAGCCGGAGGACTTCTGATGGCACAGGCTTATATCTACATGGAGTGCCCTGTCAGCGGGGAGACACTGACGCTGGGCAAACTGACGATTCAGGCGGGCGTCGGAACGTTCCAATATGCACCGGATGCGGTGCAGGAAAGCATCTGGGTGCCGGATCCTTTCAGGTATCCACTGTCCACGCGGTCCTACACCGTGACTAAAAATGGTGGCGTCCCGGGTTTTATCGATGATGCCATGCCCGATGGTTGGGGAGAGCGGTTGCTGCATCGGATTGAAAAAGGCGCGTTGGACTCGATACAGCTGCTGCTCAAGTCTCCCAACAGCGACAGAGCGGGCAATATCATGGCCGGCCTGTCTCGTGTAGCGCAGGACGGTCTGGGCCAGACGCCTCCCAAGGCCTTTCGTGCCAAAGGGCTCGATCGTTTCATCGATGCCTGTGAAGCGATCTATGACAGCCAGCTCAGCGCCGAGCAACTGGAGGCTCTGAAGGTAAGGGATCAGCGATCTTCCGCTGGCGGCGCTCGTCCCAAGCGAACTTATCTGGGCGACAGAAAACTGATTCTGGCCAAGCCTCGCGACAAATTCGATCACTATGACCTGCCCTCCGTTGAGCACGCCTGCATGACCTTCGCCGGGCTTAAAGGGCTGCAGGCGGCCAACACTTCTCTGTATCGCGGCGAGCGGATCAATACACTGTTGGTCGAGCGTTTCGACCGCGCTTTTGATGAGCAGATCCATCGCTTCCGCCGCCTGCCGATGCTCAGCGGCTTGACCTTGCTGGACGCCGAGTGGAAGGCCCGTACGCACCCCGACTGGCAATATGCGGCGCTCGCAGATGAGCTGTATCGTCGTGGTGCGCCTGACCGTGATCGGCAGGAGCTGTATCGGCGCATGGCCTACAACGTGCTGGTCGGCAATGCCGATGACCATCCCCGTAACCACGCAGTCATCTGGAAAGAGGGTGGCTGGAGGTTATCGCCGATGTACGACGTACTGCCCATTCTGGACGAAGGGCCTGCTCAGGCACTTGCCATGTCAGTCGGCATCGAAGGGGCGCGGCTCAACCGAGGCAATCTGCTCAGTCAGCATACTCACTTTGCCTTGAGCAAGGAGCAAGCCGAGGCGACGCTGGACGAGGTGGCCGGTTGGGAAGCCGAACTGCGTGATTACTACAGCCAGCTCCTATCCGGTGCGGAACTGGATGCTGCGGTCGATGCGACCAGTGGCGCACGTCTGAAGCGCTAGCAGTTCCTTCTGCTTTGTAGCGTTCTACGGCAAGGTCCGATTGATCTGGTAGCGAGTGCTGCGGCCTCCACCGGGAAGGCGGACCAGGCAGTTTTTGGCAAGCAGGTAAAGTTAATCGGCTCATGGAGTGAGCCGATTGTGGTGATTATTCGGCTCACCGTCCAGATGTGCCATCGGCGTCTGGTTTCGATGTCAGGTAGTCACGGAGGAAAAACGGGTGGAATTTGATCTGCGTGTGTCGCAGCACAGCGACCTGGACTCGTTACAGCGCCTGTCAGTGCGGGCGCGTCACCGTTACAAAAGCATTCCTGCTCTGGCGCATGTCGCCGAAAGCCTTCCGCTGGGGGTAGACAGGTTTGAAGCCTGCCGGGTAGTTGTCGCAGTCGACAGGCACAGCGGTGACATCATCGGTTTTGCAGCCATGCGCCTGCTGGATGATGACCTGTACCCAGACAACATCTCGGTCGAGCCTGATGCATCCGGCAAGGGTGTTGGAAAAAGACTGCTGGCGTCCGTCGAGGCGTATGCGCATGTCTGTCAGCTTCACGCGATAAGTCTGACGACATTTCGCGAGCCGCGCTGGAACGGTCCATGGTTTCGGCGAAATGGCTTCCAGCCGATGCCAACGGAGCGTATCGGCGATGGGCTGAGAAGTGTCATGGAGCGTCAGGCGCAGTCTTTCAACCCTGCGACGCGCGAGACCTTGTGGCGTCTGCTGTAACCCGCGCAGCAACGCGGGCAATCCGCCACCTTCGTTTTATTGTTCAAGATTCGTACAGCCAGCCTTTGCCATATTCGCCTTGCCAGCCTGTTCTCTTGCCCCTGTGCGAGTTGCAGCGCTCCAGCCAAAATGTATCAAAACGGACATATTCCGGACACGCAACGACCACAGAACTCGCGCCAATCGCTGACGGACCGGCTCATAACCAGAAAATCTCAGGCACCTCCTTCAGACGAGCTAATACCTGCTGCCATGAATAACCTGAACCTGTCGACGCTAGGCCAGAATGAACAATCGCTGGACGTGATTTACGGTCCGATTCAACCTGAGCTGCTACGTGAGGAAGTGCTGGCCGATTTGCTGGAAGCCAGTGTCCGGCGCAATCCGCAGCAAGCGGCATTGATCTTCGGCGAGCGCCAGATCAGCTATGGCGAGCTGGACCGGCAGGCCGATCAGGTGGCTTCTGCGCTGATCAGTGCGGGTGTTCGGCCGGGTCACATTGTCGGTCTGTGGCTGCCGCGTGGCATCGAGCTGCTGGTCATGCAGGCCGGTATCGCCAAGGCTGGCGCCGCCTGGTTGCCTTTGGATCAGGACACGCCGGTTGAGCGTTTGCAGATTTGCCTGGACGACGCCAGCGCAGTCGGGCTGGTGTCCTGCGATGCGATGATGCCTGGGTTGGCCGACACCGGTCTGAAGGTGTGGACTGCCGAACAACTGCTGACGCCGACCGACACAGCGTTGGTGCGCCGCAGTGGGGTGCTTCCCGACCATCCTGCCTATGTGATCTACACCTCCGGCTCCACGGGCAAGCCCAAGGGCATTCTGATTTCCCAGCGCAGCATCTGCCATTTTCTGCGCAGTGAAAACGCGATACTCGGCATTCGGGCCAGCGACCGGGTTTACCAGGGCTTTTCGGTGGCCTTCGACATGTCCTTCGAAGAAATCTGGATTGCCTATCTGGTGGGCGCGACGCTGTGGATAGGTCCGAAGGAAACCAGCGGTGACCCCGAAACCCTGCCGCGCTTGTTGAATGAGCAGCGCATCAGCGTGTTGCATGCGGTGCCGACTTTGCTGGCGCTGTTCAGCGAAGACGTTCCCGGCTTGCGCCTGATCAATCTGGGCGGCGAGATGTGTCCGGAATCGCTGGTCGAGCGCTGGGCAACGCCGAACCGGCAGATGTTCAACACCTACGGCCCTACCGAAGCCACTGTATCGGCCAGCTTGGCGCGTCTGTCGCGTGGTCGCCCGGTCTCGATTGGCACACCGCTACCCAATTACGGACTGTTGGTCATCGCCAATGACCCGGCGGTCGGGAGCAACCTGGCGCCCAGCCTGCTGCCGCGTGGTGAAGTCGGCGAGCTGTGCATCATCGGCCCCGGCCTGGCTGAGGGATATCTTGGCCGGCCGGACCTGACCGAGGAAAAATTCCTGCCGAACCCATGGTCCACCGGCTATCACGATGCGCGTCTGTATCGAACCGGAGACCTTGCCCGGATCGACGATGACGGGCAGGTGCAGTGCCTCGGGCGTGCCGACGATCAGGTAAAAATTCGGGGCTTTCGCGTCGAGCTGGGCGAGATTGAATCGCTGTTGGCGCAACAGCCTGGCGTGGGAACCGTTGCCGTCCTGTTGCGTAACGAGGAGGGCGTGGATCAGCTGATTGCTTATCTGGTGAGCGACACCTCGACGCCTTCCGCATTCACCAGTCAGTTGCGCAAAACCCTGCAGGCGCAGTTACCGCCGTACATGGTGCCGGGACACTTCGAACTGCTCGACAGCATGCCACGCCTGACGTCCGGCAAAATCGACCGTAAAACGCTCAAGGCCCGTCCGTTGACGGTCAATGCCGAGGCCGCCAATGCGGAGTCCGATGTGGCGGAAACAGAAGGTGAGATTGCGCTGTTTGCCGCGCTGAGCACACTGTTCCCCGGCATGCCGATCCGCCGCGATGCGGACTTTTTTACCGATCTGGGTGGGCATTCCTTTTTTGCCGCGCGTCTGGCCTCGGCCCTGCGGGCCAACCCGCGTTTCGCTCAAGTCACGGTGCGTGACATTTACCAGCATCGGCGTATCGGTGCGATTGCCCAAGTGCTGGATCAGGCACCCCAAGAGATGGACGCTCCGGTGGACTGGACGCCTCCGTCAGCCTGGCGCCGCTGGCGCTGTGGCGTGGCTCAGGCGCTTGCATTACCGGTCATGGTCAGCCTGCGCATGAGCCAGTGGCTCGCACCGTTCTTTACCTATCACCTGCTCACCGGTTCGCCCGACGACTCTGTCACCTTGGCGACTTTGGCGTCGATCTCGGTGTTCCTGATTGCCACCGTTCTGCAGTTTTTCATCGCGCTGGCGGCCAAGTGGCTGATCGTCGGCCGCCTGAAGCCTGGGATCTATCCGTTGTGGGGCGTTACTTACTTTCGCTGGTGGGCCGCAGACCGCATGGTCGAGTCGGCGCCGACTTATCTGCTGAGCGGCTCTTCGCTTTACCCCCTGTGGATGCGTGCACTGGGCGCGAAGATCGGGCAGGACGTGATTATCGGCGGGGCGACAGTACGGGCTCATGACCTGCTGGAAATCGGCGACGGGGTCAGCGTCGGCAACGGTGTCAGTTTCGAAAACGCACGCGTCGAGCGGGGCCTGCTGCATCTGGGGCGTATCGCTTTGCAGGACAATGCCTGTGTCGGCTCGTACGTGATCTTGGAAGGCAATACGGCCGTAGGCCCGTGGGGACATCTGGAAGCCCAATCGGCCATGGCCGACGGTCGGGAGGTTCCGGCCGGGCGCATCTGGCAAGGCTCGCCAGCGCGTGACGTCGGCGCGTTCGATACACTCAGTCAACCTGCGCGCCCCGTGAACAGCCCTGCGCGTTTGCGCGCCGAAAAACTGTTCTTCGTCGTCGGCGTTCTGCTGGTCGCGACGCTGTTCTTCATCCCGGTCTTCCCGACCTTTTTCCTGATCGACTGGTTCGACACGCAGCATGTCTTGCCATGGTTCGAGGGCAGCGGGCCACTGGGACAACTGGCGCGCTATTTCCTGCTCGCGTTCCCGGCCAGTGCAGTGCTGATTGTGGCGACCGTCCTGGCGTCTGCGGCATTGCGCTGGGTGGTCTTCCCACGCCTCAAACCGGGCCGTTATGAGGTACACAGCAATACCTACTGCGCCAAATGGCTGATCAGCCAGATTCAGGAAGCCAGCCTCAACGTGCTGTCCGGCATCTACGCCACGGTGTATTCGCCCTTCTGGTATCGGTTGCTGGGCGCGAAAGTAGGGCGCGACGCCGAGATTTCCAGCGCGCAGGGCGTTATCCCGGACATGCTGACCCTGGGCGATGAAACCTTTATCGCCGATGCGGTGATGCTCGGCGATGAGCGTATCGACGGCGGCTGGATGACCATGCAACCCACGGTCGTGTCGCATCGCAGCTTTGTCGGCAATGGCGGATATATTGCGGACGGCACGGTACTGCCGGAAAACGTCCTGATCGGCGTCCATTCCTGCGCGCCGCCCAACAGCAAAATAGTCGACGGCGACACTTGGCTGGGCTCACCACCGATCCACCTGCCTGCTCGCGAGCAAGTGAGTGGCGCTCCCGAGTCGCTGACGTTCAAGCCCTCACCGCTGCGCCGCCTGGCCCGAGGCCTTGTCGAAGGCGTGCGCATCGTTACCCCTCATGCGGTGGTGATCGCGGTTGGCTACACGGTGATGCTTGATCTGATGCCACTCGCCGATGATGAACGCTGGGGTGCCGTACTGGCCTACCTCGCCGTCATCGGCATGGCCTACAGCGTGGGTAATTTTCTGCTGATCGCGGCCTTGAAATGGCTGGTGATGGGCCGCTATCGCAAACGCGCTGACCCCATGTGGACGCCCTTCGTATGGCTTTCGGAAGGCATCACCAGTCTGTATGAAGGCATGGCCGCACCAAACTTCATGCGCTACCTGCGCGGTACGCCGTGGTTGCCGCTGGCGTTCAATCTGCTCGGCTGCAGGATTGGTCGCGGGGTTTACATGGACACTACCGACATCACCGAATTCGACTGTGTCAGCATCGGCGCAGACAGCGAGCTGAACGCCGGCGCCTGCCCGCAGACCCATCTGTTCGAAGACCGAATCATGAAGATCGACCACGTCAGCATCGGCGAACGCGTTTACATGGGGCCACGCAGTGCTGTGCTGTATAGCGCCGTCGTCGGCAACGATGCGCACCTTGGCGCACTGACTCTGGTGATGAAGGGCGAACACATTCCTGCAGGCAGCCGATGGGCCGGCTGCCCCGCGTCACCTGACAGGGCATGAAGCACGGGGCGAGCTGGGCATTCGATGAAGATGGCCGGCTTGCCCCGCCAAAGCCTTTCCCTCGGCAGAATGTATTGCTGGTCAGCTGCGTCACCAGACTGGGCTCTGCAAGAGATGAAGCCAGAAAACGCATTCGGGCTTGCGTGCGTACCGCCGTGGAACAGTGGCTCGAATTGCCATCGGGGGCGATGACGTTCATCAGCGCCGCAGGTGTCGCGCCGCGATTGCTCATCGACGGGCTGCCGGAGCCCGGGTTTTCCATCAGCCACGAAGCTGGATTCTCTCTGGCTGCCGTCAATCTCCAAGGCGCAGTGGGCGTGGACTTGATGCAGTTTCAGGCGGTGCCGGACTGGCATGCTGTCGCGCTGGATTATCTGGGGGCTGAGGTTGCTACCGGCCTGTCAGGCATGCCCGAGTCGATTCGCCCGATCGCGTTCGCCAAGGCATGGTGCAGGCGCGAAGCATTTTTGAAGTTGCGTGGGTTGGCGCTTGAGGAATGGGCAGCAGTGGGAGGGTTGCAGGGCGTTGAGGTTGAGGTTGAATTGGGGGAGGGGATGGTGGGTGTGGTGGCGTTGAGTCAGGGTTTGATGG
This sequence comes from Pseudomonas sp. PvP027, assembly GCF_017833005.1. NCBI lineage: Bacteria > Pseudomonadati > Pseudomonadota > Gammaproteobacteria > Pseudomonadales > Pseudomonadaceae > Pseudomonas > Pseudomonas sp. PvP027. The sequence goes on from NZ_JAFIBK010000001.1 coordinate 3,846,040, forward strand.
AATACCTGAATCTTGCTGAGCGGCGTACGGATCCTGAACTGGGACTGTCAGAAATCCCTGATCGATGCGCTGCTGCCAATCATTTCAAAATCTGATCTGGTCGAGCAACTCAACCTTTTCTTTGTTACGCGAGTTTTGCTCTTCAACTTTCTGTTTAACCGCCTCGATGTGCTCAGCGAGCTTTTCTTCTGCCTTTTTTACGTTCTTCTCGGCGGCTGTCGGTTTAGGCGCTGCGGGTTTCCGGAGCTTTTGTTCCATCCCTCCCAGCGGATGATGTGAGGGCTGGGAGGGTTGAAAATCCACCTCGACAAAGCCTGGGTGCTTATCTTCCAGACCTGAACCCGGAGGTGATAGCGCATGCAGTTGCTTCAGCTGACCACTGCTGTCGACATGAATCCTGACTTCAATGTCCCGATCCGGCTTATCGCTCTCGTCCGAGAAATCCTGCGCACGGTAGCTGTAGTGCCGGCTGCCCTCTCCTGAAGATCCTCCGGCGTCGTCAGCGTCCAGATCGGTCATCTCCCCGGTCGGTTTCAACCATGCGGCGAGCCGATGTTTACCAATCCCTTTCGGCAGTTTGAAGCTGCCTACCCTTATCGGCGGTCGGCCTCGCGGAGAAATCTGCGAAGGGACTTCGTGAGTATGACTCTGCGGAGCACTTGGGCCACTCGAACGAGCTGGCCCCGGGGCATGTGCATCGGAGGCAGGCGGACCCCCTGCAGGGTGAGTAATACGGGAGGGATCGAATCCTCGGATCGGGAACATGACGCGAACCTTTAACTGAAGCTTGAAGGCTGAGTGGTCAATACGGCATGCAAGGTTCCCTGGATAGGGGCTTTGTGCGTGTTCGATGGGCGTCGCCGGATTATTCCGGCGTTTGCGCGCCACTGGTCCTGGACAGTTCAGCGGGCCGGGTTGCCGCATTGGAAAAGGCCAAATGATAGGCCAGGCCGACGAACACCGCGCCGCCCACCGCGTTACCTAAAAATACCGGAACGAAATTGTCGCCGAACTGCGCCCAGCTCAAAGCGCCGGCAAAGATCGCTGCAGGAATGACGAACATGTTGGCGACGATGTGCTGAAAGCCGATTGCTACAAATGCCATCACCGGAAACCACATGCCGACCACTTTACCGATCACATCCTTGCTCGCGTAGCTGAGCCACACCGCCAGGCACACCAGCCAATTGCAGCCAATGCCGGAGATGAAGGCCTGTTCGAAGCTGGCCCCCACTTTTGCATTGGCGATGGCCACGGTCTTGGCCATGAATGCGCCTTCAGTCAGACCCACCACATGGCCGAAACAATAGGCGACGAACAGCGCGCCGATCAGGTTGGCCAGCGTCACCAGCAACCAGTTGCGCACCAATTGACCCAGACCGATACGCCCGGCGAACAACGCCATGGGCAGGCTCATCATGTTGCCAGTCAGCAACTCGCCGCCAGCCAGCACCACCAGAATTAGCCCGACCGGAAACACCACAGCGCCAAGCAGATTGCCCAGCGACGCCCACTCGTGAGGGATCATGGTGCTGACATGAATGTCGAGGAGAAACCCGAGGGCGATGAAAGCCCCTGCCAGAAAGCCCAGGATCATCAACGACGACAGGCCCATGTGGGCCTTCTTGACGCCGCTTTCGACGGCAATTTCAGCGATTTGCTGCGGGGTGTTCAAAGACATGGTGGGCTCGTGCGTGGTCGTGGGCTGAGCGTGGGGAGTAGAAACTCAGGCGGTGCGCGCATCTGTCGCACCGGCAAACAACGTTACGGAATGTTTCGGAAGATGGCTAATCGGATGTTTTGATCGGGTGATTGAGATGGTCGATGAGTGGGGAGGTTTGCGCGGAGGTGGGCTTATAGTTGTTTGGTTGGCAGGTTTGTAGTGGGTCGACTAAACCCGAGCACTGAGTTGTCAGCGACCGAGCCACCTTAGAAACGCTGACTCAAGCGCTCAAGCCAGCGGACTGACGCAACTGCAGGCAACGGAGCAAGGCGCCAAGGCTTCTGTAGGACGTTTACTCGTTCCGCAACACGATCCTGTTTTTTACTTCATCCGGCTTGGTATTGCCCGGCATCACCCCATAACTATCCCTGTCTCCATAAACCGCAAGGACAGACCATGACCAACCCAACCGAAACCGCCATCCTTGCCGGCGGCTGCTTCTGGGGCATGCAAGATTTGTTGCGACGCTACCCCGGCGTACTGCATACGCGAGTCGGCTACACCGGTGGTGACGTACCGAACGCCACCTACCGCAACCACGGCAACCATGCCGAAGCGATTGAGATCGTGTTTGACCCGGCGGTGATCAGCTACCGGCAGATTCTTGAGTTCTTTTTCCAGATCCATGACCCGAGCACGCCTAACCGGCAGGGTAATGATCTTGGGCCAAGCTATCGTTCGGCGATTTACTACCTGAGCGAACAGCAAAGGGATATTGCCGAAGATACCGCGGCTGACGTGGACGCCTCCAAGCTGTGGCCGGGACGTGTGGTCACGCAAATCGAGCCCGCCAGGGAGTTCTGGGAGGCGGAGCCGGAGCATCAGGATTATCTGGAGCGGATACCGAACGGTTATACCTGCCACTTCATCCGGCCGAACTGGAAGTTGCCCAAGCGGGCTTGAACCTGAATCGCACCGGGAAAGGCTGCGATAGGGGAGAGCGCAAAAGCTGACCTGTCCCTGTCATGCAGGCAACTGTAGTGGTATCAGACACTTCTATCTGGCGATATTCTCGCCTGAATGAGTGTCCGGAATCACTAGACCACTACAGGACTGTATCTGAGAGGACCTCACCAGAAACACAAAAGCCGCGCAATGCGCGGCTTTGAGTATGGTGGGCCCACACGGACTCGAACCGTGGACCAAAGGATTATGAGTCCTCTGCTCTAACCAACTGAGCTATGGGCCCTCAGTAGGTCGCGGATTATAACGGCGGTTTCGCGGCTGTGCTATCCGAAAAGTCCGAAAGATTCATAAGAAGAAATCTTGCGCAGAATTCTTCGGCGTCGAGGGGCAGGCTGACGATGTAGCCCTGGATCTGTTCGCAGCCTTCGCTGGTCAGAAATTGCTGCTGTTCGCTGTTCTCCACGCCCTCGGCGATCACGGTCAGTTGCAGGCTGCGTCCAAGGGCGATGATGGCGCGGACGATGGCGGCGTCGTGGGTGTCTTCCGGCAGGCCGCGGACGAAGGACTGGTCGATCTTGAGGATGTCCAGTGGCAGGCGTTTGAGGTAGCTCAGTGAGGAGTAGCCAGTGCCGAAGTCGTCGATCGCCAGTTGCACGCCGAGTGTCTTCAATTGGTGCAGCACTGCCAGCGCTTCCTGGGTCTGGCTCATGATGAAGTTTTCGGTGATTTCCAGTTGCAGGCAGCCGGGTTCCAGGCCGTTGTCCGTGAGCAGCTTTTCGATGCGTTCCAGCAGGTTGGTCTGGCGCAGTTGAGCGCCTGCCAGGTTCACCGATAGCGGGCCGAACGGCTGACAGGTCTTGCGCCATACGCCCATCTGGCGGCAGGCCTGCTCCAGCACCCAGTCGCCGATCTGCAGGATCATGCCGTTTTCTTCCGCCAGGGGAATGAAGTGCTCGGGCGGCACTTCGCCAAATGTCGGGTGGTTCCAGCGGATCAGTGCTTCTGCGCCTGCCATTGTGTGGGTTATCAGGTTGATTTTGGGCTGGTAGGCCAACGTCAGTTGATTGCGCTCCAGAGCGCGTCTCAGTTCCTGCTCGAGGGCGATGCGCTCGCTGGCCTGGTCACTGAGGTCGCAGGTATAGCTTTCGACCCGGTTGCGACCTTTTGCCTTGGAACGGTACATCGCAGCGTCGGCATTTTTGACCAGCGTGGCCACGTCATTGCCGTCGGTAGGAAACACGCAGCTACCGATGCTGGGGCTGATGTAGAGCTCATGTTCGCCAGCTTGAAAGGGCGTGTTGAAGCAGGCCAGTAATTTATTCGCGATAGCCTGCGCGTCGCTGGCTTGCAGCAGGCCTGGCAACAGAACGATGAACTCGTCACCGCCCAGGCGTGCGACGGTATCGATGTCGCGCAGGGTTTCCTTGAGCCGGTGTGCGATGCCTTTCAGCAGCAGATCGCCGACCGGGTGGCCGAGGCTGTCATTGATGTGCTTGAAGCGATCCAGATCGAGAAACAACACTGCGCCGAGGCTGCCGGACTCTTCGCTGTGTAGCAGGGCGGCCTGAAGCCGGTTCTCGAACAATATCCGGTTGGGCAGGCCGGTGAGCGGATCATGATGAGCTTGATAGTCGAGGCGCGCCTGTGCGTGTTTGAGGCTGGATATGTCGGCGAAGACGGCGACGAAGTGGGTCAGGAAGTTGTCTTTGTTGCGCACGGCACTGATGGTCAGCCAGCTCGGGTAAAGCTCGCCGTTCTTGCGGCGATTGCTGATTTCGCCCTGCCAATGACCCTCGGCTGCCAGTTGGTGCCACATCGAGGCATAGAACGCACTGTCATGCTGGCCGGAGGCAAGCAGGCGAGGGGTCTGGCCAATGGCTTCATCCTCGCTGTAGCCAGTGATTTCCGTGAATGCCCGATTGACGGCACTGATGCGCTGGTCGGTATCGGTGATGAGCACACCTTCGGCGGTGCTTTCGAATACCGTTGCGGCCAGGTGCAGCTTTTCCTGCATCTGGCTGCCTTCGGTTACATCCCGTGCAATTGTCAGCAGGCAGTCATCGCCCGCGATAATGAGGGGTTGAGAGGACAGTTCGCACAGTCGTATATCGCCGTTGGCATTACGCAGCCGGACGCGCAGGTCTCTGACGAAACCATGCTTCTTCATACGCTCGACGAGCCTTGAGCGCTCACTCAAGTCAACCCAGATGCCCAGGTCGAACGTTGAGTGGTCAAGGCAGTACTTTTCGCTGTATCCGGTGATACGGCAGAATCCTTCGTTGACCTCCAGAAGCATGCCGTCCTGTTGCCGGGTAATCGCCAGTCCGTCGGGCGAGGCATGAAAGGCTTTGGCGAATTTCTCTTCGGAAAGCTGTAACTGTCGCCGGGCCTGTTTGAGCTGGGTGATATCTCGCACTGTCACCAGCACAGCGGGCGTCGAGCTTTGCTCGAACGGTTGGGCGGACATGAGGCCGGAAAAGATTTCGCCGTTTTTGCTCCGGAAGGGCATCTCCAGATTATGGATATCGCCCGTCTGCAATTGCTGCAGGACTTTTGGGCCGATGCCTGGCACTGCCCACAGATTCAGTTCTGTAGGTGTCTTTCCAAGCACTTCGTCAAGGGCTAGCCCGGTTCGCTCCACGAACGCCGGGTTGGCATCCATGATCTGCCCGTCGGCAAGGCTGGCGATGATCATTGCATCCGGGCATTGGGCGAAGACCGAGGCGAATCTTCCTTCGGACAGGCACGACGCCTCCCGATCACCGTTGTCGATTACTCCACTCATATGCGGTTTACGTCCGTGCTTGACTATCGCTGATGATGGTGTGGCGTAACCTTGTACTTCATTGATCCAAGGTTTTACTCGAAGAGCGCTTGTTTCCAGCGTGATACGTAGTTGTAGGTCAATTCATCAGTACCTGCAAATGGATTGATGTATGACCTCTTCTTGTTTTGATCAATTGACGACTGGGCCTGCAAGTTTTGAATTTTTTTCTGCCCGGAAACGCAAAACCCCCGGCATGCCGGGGGTTTTGTTGACTCGCTGGTGTGATTACTCGTCGAGGAACGAGCGCAGGTGCTCGCTTCTCGTCGGGTGGCGCAGCTTGCGCAGTGCCTTGGCTTCTATCTGACGGATCCGCTCGCGGGTTACGTCAAACTGCTTACCAACCTCTTCAAGGGTGTGGTCGGTATTCATGTCGATGCCGAAACGCATGCGCAGAACCTTTGCTTCACGGGCGGTAAGGCCCGACAGCACTTCGCGTGTCGCTTCTTTCAGGCTTTCAACAGTGGCAACATCGATTGGCGACTGCATGGTCGAGTCTTCGATGAAGTCACCCAGATGCGAATCTTCGTCGTCACCGATCGGGGTTTCCATGGAGATCGGCTCTTTTGCGATCTTCAATACCTTGCGGATTTTATCCTCAGGCATCTCCATGCGTTCGCCCAGCTCTTCCGGGGTCGGTTCGCGACCCATTTCCTGCAGCATCTGCCGGGAAATGCGGTTGAGCTTGTTGATCGTCTCGATCATGTGCACCGGAATACGAATGGTGCGGGCCTGGTCGGCAATCGAGCGAGTGATCGCCTGACGGATCCACCAGGTGGCATAGGTCGAGAATTTGTAGCCACGACGGTATTCGAACTTGTCCACAGCCTTCATCAAGCCGATGTTGCCTTCCTGGATCAGATCAAGGAATTGCAGGCCACGGTTGGTGTACTTCTTGGCGATGGAGATCACCAGACGCAAGTTCGCTTCGACCATCTCTTTCTTCGCGCGGCGGGCCTTGGCCTCACCGATCGACATGCGACGGTTGATGTCCTTGATCTCGGCGATTTTCAGGCCGGTCTCTTCTTCCAGGGCGGACAGCTTCTGCTGGCAACGCTGGATGTCAGGCTGCAGGCGACCAATGGCTTCGGCGTATTTGCTCTTGCCCTTGGCCAGTGCGTCAGTCCAGCTTTCGTCAACTTCGTTGCCCGGGAACTGGCGCAGGAAGTCGGCGCGCGGCATACGTGCATCACGTACACACAGCTGCATGATGGCGCGTTCCTGTGCACGAAGACGCTCGAGCGCACCGCGTACACGCTCTACCAGACCTTCAAACTGCTTTGGAACCAGTTTGATCGGCATGAACAATTCGGCCAGAGCAACCATTTCGGCAATGGCGTGCTTGTCGTCGCGACCAAATTTCTTCAGGGCCTTGCGGGTGATTTCCATTTGATCGGAAACCGCACCGAAGCGCTGTTGGGCGATGACCGGATCAGGACCGCTCTCGACTTCGTCTTCTTCGTCGCTGGCGTCCGCCGACTCTTCCTCTTCGTCATCGGCACCTTCGGCCTTGACGGCTTTCGGGTCGACAGGCGGCGGGACTTCGGCAGGCGGCGCAATGCCGTCGTCCGGGTCGATATAGCCGCTCAGGACATCGGAAAGGCGACCGCCTTCACTGGTGACGCGTGTGTATTCGGAGAGAATGTGGTCAACCGTGCCTGGGAAGTGCGCAATTGCGCCCATCACTTCACGGATGCCTTCTTCGATACGTTTGGCGATTTCGATTTCGCCTTCACGGGTCAGAAGTTCAACGGTACCCATTTCCCGCATGTACATACGAACAGGATCGGTGGTACGACCGATGTCGGTCTCGACCGCTGCCAACGCTGCAGCCGCTTCTTCTGCGGCTGCCTCATCGGTATCGGCGTCGGCCAGCATCAAGGCGTCCGCATCCGGAGCACTCTCGTGTACCGGGATCCCCATGTCGTTGATCATGCGGATGATGTCTTCCACCTGCTCGGGATCTGAAATATCCTCGGGCAAGTGGTCGTTGACCTCTGCGTAAGTCAGATACTTCTGCTCACGACCCAGGGTGATCAACTCTTTGATACGAGATTGCTGTTGCGCTTTTCCGGACATAACACCCTATCCACTGAAGGTCTTGGCGGGCAAAAAACAAGCCGAGGATTATACCCGAGCTATGACCTCACGCGCCAGTTGAGGTCGGGGTTTGTGCGGGAACATTGCGATTTAGCAGTTCCCTAAGCTGAATTTTCTCTTCTGCGCTCAACTCGGTCTGCCGAGCCTTGCTGATCAGATGTTCCAGACTGCGCTCGCGCTGGCGAGCGGATAAGCTAGTTATAGTGTCGAAAAACTGTTGTTCAAGGTTATCGGCCTCAATCAGCCATTCCTTTTCTGCCAGTGCGCGCAGCAAGCGGCCCTGTTCGGTGCCATGCCATCGCGCTATCAACTGTAACGACCGAAGGTTCGGATTCTTTTGCCGGGCCTCGATAAGAGCGACCAGCAGTTGTGCGTTTGATTGGTCTTCTGCAGCGAAATGGCTGGCATTTTCGACCTTTTCCGCCAATTCGGGGTGATGCAGCAAGGTTCTCAGCGCAGCCTGCATGGGCGGTTCGACGGCGGTAGGCACACGCGGCGTTCGAGGTTCAAAGTCCTGGCGCTTGCCTTTTTTACCCCAGGATTTGTTGTCCCATTTTTTTTGATTCTGACCGCCGGTTTTCTTCTGCGTCCATTCCTGCTGAGGCTCATAACCGCCTTGTGGCTGGTAATCGGCAAAATCAGGCATGGCATCATAGTCGACATACGGGTCGTAACTCGGTGGCGCCTCTGCCGGCGCGCTCTGCACCAGCTGACTGACGGCTTCTCCGGTCAGTCCGGTAATTTCGCTCAGGCGCTGACGCATCAGAATACGCAGGTTCGCGCCGGGCACCTTGTCGATCAGTGGCGCTGCCAGGGTGGCCATGTGCGCCTTGCCTTCCAGCGAGCGCGGGTCGGACTCTTTGGTCAGTTGTTCGAAAAAATAATCGGCCAGCGGCTGCGCGTGCTGATTGATGCGTGCCTTGAACGCGTCGGTGCCTTCTGAGCGTACCAGCGTGTCCGGGTCTTCGCCTTCGGGAAGAAACAGAAAGCGCGCCCGCCGTCCGTCCTGCAGGTTCGACAGGGTCGCTTCCAGTGCACGCCATGCAGCGTTGCGCCCGGCCTGATCGCCGTCGAAGCAGAACAACACGTTGGGCACGACCCTGAACAGGCGCTTCAAGTGCTCTTCGCTGGTCGCTGTACCCAGCGTGGCCACGGCATTGCGCAAGCCTTGCTGGGCGAGGGCGATGACGTCCATGTAGCCTTCGACAACAATGATTTCATCGAGGTTGCGATTGAATTTGCGCGCCTCGAACAGGCCGTACAGCTCCTGACCCTTGTGGAAAACCGGTGTTTCCGGGGAGTTCAGGTACTTGGGTTTGTCATCGCCCAGTACGCGGCCGCCAAAGGCAATGACGCGCCCACGTGAATCACGGATCGGAAACATCACCCGGTCGCGGAAGCGGTCGTAGCGTTTACCGGTTTCGGCGTTCTCGATCAGCAGGCCGGCATCGATCATCACCTTTTGCTGCAATGAGTCGCTGCTCAGGTGTTTGTACAGGTTGTCCCAGCCGGGAGGGGCGAAGCCCAGGCCGAAGTCCCTGGCGATTTCGCCGGACAGTCCGCGGCCCTTGAGGTAATCCACCGCAGCCTTGCGTGACGGGTGGCTTTTCAGGGCCTGACGGTAAAACTCGGCAGCGGCGGTCAACAGCGGGTAGAGCGGGGAATCGGTCGGTTGCCGGGGCTTCTGGCCTTTTACGCTCTGTTCGCGAGGCACTTCCATGCCGGCGGCCTTGGCCAGGTCCTCGACCGCCTGGGGGAAGTCCAGATTGTCGTGGTCCATGATGAAGCCGAGCGCGTTGCCACCTGCGCCGCACCCGAAGCAGTAATAGAACTGCTTGTCCGGGCTGACGCTGAAAGAGGGGGTTTTCTCTTTGTGGAACGGGCAGCACGCGGTGTAATTCTTCCCGGCTTTCTTGAGCTGCACGCGCGAACTGACAACATCGACAATATCGGTGCGGTTCAGAAGGTCGTCGATAAAGCTCTGGGGAATCAGCCCGGCCATGGCGTTCTCATCATTCAAGCGTGGTGCAAAAGTATCGGATGACTCTACGAGCGTTCCGTCAGCCTGTCAGCCGTCTTTTTGAAGACGTCGGCAATAAACGGGCACGTCTTTGCATCCGAAGGACGGTGTTGGCCTGAAAGGAATAAGGCTTGATCCCGCGAGTGGATCAAAAAGGCCACAAGCTTCGTTGCCCACATGAGTGGTCAGAGCCCGGGACACGGAAGACGCTGCCTTGGCTGAGCTTCTTGCGAAGTCATCAAGGCATACTCGTCTTGTCATCGGTCGATGTGCTGCCCGAGTGGGCATGACCGATGTAGCCTGTGAACAGGCTGGACGTGCTTGACTGAATATCCGAGTCGCATCGGCGGCCTGGACAGGGTCAATCAATAAAGCAAACGCAAAACAGCGAAGCTGTAACTGCCGAAAGCCCGGCTGGTTGGCCGGGCAAGGCAGAAGCTTGCGACGAAGGTCTGTAAATTAATACAGACGAACGGCGCGGCGCTGTTCGCGCTGGACTTTCTTGGCGTGGCGTTTGACAGCAGCTGCTGCCTTGCGCTTACGCTCCGAAGTCGGCTTCTCGTAAAATTCGCGGCTACGAACTTCAGCCAGAACACCGGCTTTTTCGCAGGAGCGCTTGAAACGACGCAGAGCTACGTCGAAGGGTTCGTTCTCTTTAACTTTGACGGCTGGCATCCAGAGCTACCTTCATTCATTACCGGGGTCAACGCTCAGTGCAAACACTGCACAAAAGTACGTCGGTTTTTAAGGGTTGCGGATGTTAACCCCTCATTGAGAGGAATGCAAAGCCTCTGATCGAAAACCGCTGGTCGGCACCTCGGTCGACGACTATTATGCGCGCCTTCAAATCTGCCCCCTACAAGGCGCAACCCCATGCTAGTACTGGGATTAGAAACCTCCTGCGACGAAACCGGCGTCGCATTGTACGACAGCGAACGCGGTTTGCTTGCGGACGCATTATTCAGCCAGATCGACCTGCACCGTGCCTATGGCGGCGTGGTGCCGGAGCTGGCTTCGCGTGATCACGTCAAGCGCATGCTGCCCCTGATTCGCCAGACACTGGCCGAAGCGGACTGCGTGGCCACTGATATCGACGCCATTGCCTACACGGCCGGCCCTGGATTGGTGGGCGCCTTGCTGGTCGGCGCTTCATGCGCCCAGGCGTTGGCATTCGCCTGGGACATTCCGGCGCTGGGCGTGCATCACATGGAAGGTCATCTGCTGGCGCCGATGCTGGAAGAAAACCCGCCACAGTTCCCGTTCGTCGCCTTGCTGGTGTCCGGCGGCCACACGCAGCTGGTACGTGTCGACGGCATCGGTCAGTACGAATTGCTTGGCGAGACCCTGGATGATGCTGCAGGTGAGGCGTTCGACAAGACCGCGAAGATGATGGGCATGCAGTACCCAGGCGGCCCCGAGATTTCAAAGGCGGCCATGCAGGGCGTGGCGGGGCGTTTTGTTTTCCCTCGGCCGATGACTGATCGTCCCGGTCTGGAATTCAGCTTCAGCGGCCTGAAAACCTCTGCGCTCAATACCTGGCAGCAATGCCGGAACGCTGGAGACGACAGTGAGCAAACCCGCTGCGACATCGCTCTGGCCTTCCAACAGGCGGTAGTGGAGACTTTGACCATCAAGTGCAAGCGCGCGCTCAAGCAGACTGGCCTCAAGAGCCTGGTGATTGCCGGTGGTGTGAGCGCCAACAAGGCACTGCGGGCTTCGCTGGAAAGCATGCTTGGCGACTTGCGCGGCCATGTCTATTACGCGCGGCCCGAGTTTTGTACCGATAACGGCGCCATGATTGCCTTTGCCGGGTGTCAGCGTTTGCAGGTCGGGCAGAAGGAAGATTTGAGCATCAGCGTGCAGGCGCGCTGGCCCATGGAGCAGTTGTCGGGGTTGTGACGGCAGGCGAGGCGGGTTGCGCCTCAGAAATGTCGTTCGCGCCCGGCGAGCAGGTCGCGTAGATTGCCGCGATGGCGCCAGACGATGAGCAGGGTCAAGACGCTCATCGGCAACAGCGCATGAGGCTCCTGCCATGCCAGCAATGGCAGGGTCAGGGGGGTGGCGATCAGGGCGGCAAGCGAGCTGGTGCGGGTCAGGTAGAGCGTCAGCAGCCAGGCGACTATCGCCAGGGCGGCGGCGGGCGGATACAGGCCCAGCAGCACACCGGCGGCGGTCGCTACGCCTTTGCCACCGCGGAAGCGAAAGTACAACGGGAACAGATGGCCCAGCACTGCGCAGACACCGATCCAGCCCTGCTGTGCAGTGTCCATGTTCCAGGCGCTGGCCATCAGGATCGGCATCAGGCCTTTGCAGAGATCGCCGAGCAGGGTCAGGATGGCGAGTTTTTTCCCGGCCAGACGCAGCATGTTGGTCGCACCGGCATTGCCGGAGCCACTGGCACGCGGGTCAGGTATGCCGCTCAGTCGGCTGAGCAGGATGGCGAAGGACAGCGAGCCAAGCAGGTAGGCGAAGGTGGCCAGTAACCAAAACATGCGAACCATTCCGGGCGAGGGTGCCCTGATTCTAACGGCGCATCGCGCCCTTGTCGTGCAGTGGAGAGTAGTGCTTGGACAGAGTTTTCATCGAGGGCCTTGAGGTCGATACGGTCATTGGCGCCTATGACTGGGAGCGCGGCATTCGTCAGTGCCTGCGTCTGGACCTCAGTTTTGCCTGGGACAATCGCCCCGCCGCCGCAGGGGATGATCTGAGCAAGGCCCTCGACTACGCCAGCGTCTCGACACGTATCCAGGCGTTCGCCGAGCAGGCACAGTTCCAGTTGGTGGAGACCTTCGCCGAGCGACTGGCCGAAGTGCTGATGGGTGAATTCAATATTCCCTGGCTGCGCCTGAAACTGACCAAGCCCGGTGCTGTGGCGGCCGCCGCCGGTGTGGGCGTGGAGATCGAGCGCGGATGTCGCTGACGCGGATTTTCCTCGGCCTGGGGAGCAACATCGAGCGTGAGCGCCACTTGGTTGCGGGGCTTGATGCGCTGGATGGCTTTCTGACTGACCTGAGCTGCTCGCCGGTTTTTGAAAGCCATGCGGTCGGTATCAAGAGCGGGCCGTTCTTCAATCTGGTGGTGTCGGCGCTGACCGATCTGCCCTTGATGGAGCTGGATCGTCGCCTGAAATTCATCGAAGCGGACAATGGCCGCTATGCCCCGGATCGCAAAGGGTTGCCCCTGGATATCGATGTGCTGCTGTATGGCGAGCAGGTGGGTAATTTCGACGGGCTGATTCTGCCGAGGGCGGAAATCCTGAAGAATGCCTTCGTGCTGCGCCCATTGGCGTTGATTGCCCCTGAACGTCTGCATCCGGGCGTGGGAATTGCCTTCAGCAAACTCTGGGCTGATGCGCAGATTGATCAGCAGCTCTGGCCTGTGGCTTTCGAGTGGCGCGGGCTGGGTCTGACGCCTGAGGATTTACTGCGTAGTTGAGGTGTCTCCACCGCACATCGTTTACACAAGTCCTGGAACGCCCAGAATAAAGGGTTTCCAGGCTTCTGCCCGGAGGGCGTGGGAGAGAATCGAGCGACGCTTCGCTTGTTCGCGAAAGCTCTGTTCTGGGCGATACATCTTCATTGGATGTAACTGCCCGTTCGCGAACAAGTTCGCTCCTACGGCCTTCGGCCAGAACCAAAGCGGATATGTGTACGGCGATGAAACACTGCCGCGTGGGAGCGATAACCGTGCGAGAGAGCCTGTCAGGCGACGTGCTCGGCCTTGTAGGTTTTCAGCGCCTTCAATCGCTCGCTTTTCAGCGCATCACCCAGTTCCTTGCCCTTCAGACCCTGTTCCAGCAACGGCTGTACGGAAACTGCGCGTGCGGCTTCGGCAGCGCCGCGCAGGTAATCGGCCTGTGGGTAACTGCGTTGTTCGAAGCCGTGGCGTCCTCGAGCGTCCATTTCGCAAGCCGCAATGAATTCTTCAAAGCGCTGCGGGCGGCGGTAGACGTCGAAGCTTTGCAGCAGCTCCAGCAGGGTCGAGGGCTTCAGCTCCAGCGCACGGTGGCCGTGGGTATGGTACTGGCCGACCAGCAGCGCCAGTTCCTGGCAGTCCCTTGGTACACGAAAGCGCTCGTTGACCGCCTTTATCAGGCGCAGGCCGGTGTGTTCATGGGCGATGTGCCGTGGCCATTCGGCTTCCGGGGTCAGCCCTTTCCCGAGGTCGTGCAGCAAGCAGGCCCAGCGCACCGTCAGCGGATGTTTATGGCGTGCGGATTGTTCTAGGACACTGAGCACGTGTACGCCGGTGTCTATTTCCGGGTGATGCGCCGCTGGCTGCGGTACACCAAACAACGCTTCGACCTCGGGCATCAGCTCGTTGAGCGCGGCGCAGTCGTGCAGCACCTGGATGAACACCTGAGGCTGTTCTTCCATGAGCGCGCGCGAGATTTCCTTCCAGCTTCGCTCGGCAGTCAGCGCCTTGAGTTCACCCGACTCACTGAGCTGGCGCATCAGCCCCAGGGTCTCGGGTGCGATGGTGAAACCGTAGCCGGCGTAGCGGGCGGCGAATCGGGCCACACGCAAGACCCTGAGCGGATCTTCGGCGAATGCGGGGGAAACGTGACGTAATATCCGCGCTTCTAAATCTTTCTGGCCGTTATAGGGATCGGTGAGATTGCCGTCCTTGTCTTCCGCCATGGCGTTGATCGTCAGGTCACGCCGAATCAAATCCTGCTCAAGCGTCACCTCGGGGCTGGCGTGGAAAACAAAGCCTCCATAGCCCACGCCGCTTTTGCGTTCGGTGCGCGCCAGCGCGTATTCCTCATTGGTCAGCGGATGCAGAAACACCGGGAAATCTGTACCGACCGGGCGGTAGCCCTTGATCAGCATGTCCTCGGTACTTGCGCCGACCACGACCCAGTCGATGTCCGTGACAGGTTGACCCAGAAGACGGTCGCGTACAGCACCGCCCACTTTATAAATCTGCATAAAAAGCCTCCGTAAGCGCGACAGGATAAACCTTGTGTCGTGCTTGCGGAGGCTAAAGCTGCATGACCAAGCGTTTTAAGCACTATTGGCCTAGCGCTTAAAGGTGGACGACCGCCATATCAAGCCGGGGATATTCACTGTCGGCATGCTCGCCTTTCGGGGGTACGTGATGAGTCTTGACCACCTGATCGCCCTGCAAGGTTTCCAGGTGGATGTCAAAGCCCCACAGCCGGTGCAGGTGTTTGAGCACCTCGTCTGTCGAGTCACCGAGCGGTTTGCGATTGTGCTGTTGATGGCGCAGGGTCAGCGAGCGATCGCCTCGGCGGTCGATGCTGTAGATCTGCACATTGGGTTCCCGGTTGCCCAGGTTGTACTGCGCAGCGAGTATTTCGCGGATGGTCCTATACCCGTTTTCATCATGAATGGCGGGTACCAGAAGGTCTTCCTGCTGGTCGTCGTCCATGATGCTGAACAGTTTGAGGTCGCGAATCACCTTGGGCGACAGGTACTGGAGGATGAAGCTCTCGTCCTTGAAACTGCTCATCGCAAACTTGATCGCCGTCAGCCAGTCGCTGCCGGCAATCTCCGGAAACCACTGCCGGTCCTCATCGGTAGGGTTTTCGCACATCCGGCGGATGTCCTGATACATGGCAAAGCCCAGCGCGTAGGGATTGATGCCGCTGTAATAGGGGCTGTCGAAACCAGGCTGAAAAATCACGCTGGTGTGCGACTGCAGGAACTCCATCATGAAGCCGTCGGTGACCAGGCCTTCGTCGTACAGGTCATTCATCAGCGTGTAGTGCCAGAACGTAGCCCAGCCTTCGTTCATCACCTGTGTCTGGCGCTGAGGATAGAAATACTGCGCGATCTTGCGCACGATGCGCACCACTTCGCGCTGCCAGGGTTCAAGCAGCGGGGCGTGCTTCTCGATGAAGTAGAGAATGTTTTCCTGCGGCTCAGCCGGGAAGCGTGCATTGTCTTCCTTGCTGCCCTTGTCGGCACTTTTCGGGATGGTGCGCCAAAGATCGTTGATCTGCCGCTGAAGGTGCTCCTCCCGGTCCTTCTGCCGACGCCGCTCCTCTTCGGCGGAAATCGGGTAGGGCCGCTTGTAGCGGTCCACACCGTAGTTCATCAGCGCATGGCAGGAGTCCAGCAAGTCCTCCACGGCATCGATGCCATGGCGCTCCTCGCATTGCATGATGTACTGCTTGGCAAACACCAGGTAATCAATAATCGAGCTGGCGTCGGTCCAGGTGCGAAACAGGTAGTTGCCCTTGAAGAAGCTGTTGTGGCCATAGCACGCATGGGCGACGACCAGCGCCTGCATGCAGATGGTGTTTTCCTCCATCAGGTACGCAATGCACGGGTCCGAGTTGATGACGATCTCGTAGGCCAGCCCCATCTGGCCGCGTGAATAGGACTTTTCCGTGCTGAGGAAGTGTTTACCGTAGGACCAATGGTGATAGCCCAGCGGCATGCCTACCGACGCATAGGCATCCATCATCTGCTCGGCAGTGATCACTTCGATCTGGTTGGGATAGGTGTCCAGCGCATACCGCTCGGCAATCCTGCCGATTTCGCGGTCGTAGGCGCGGATCAGTTCGAATGTCCACTCTGACCCCGTGGAAAGGGGTTGGCGCTTCTGCTCTCTGGCGGTCATGACACTAACCTTCGCTGAAAGAGTTCGCGGAATACCGGATAGATATCACCGGCAGAGACCAGCTGTTGCTGGGCAAACGTGTCGGCAAAATCTTCACCGATGCGTTCGTATTCATACCACAAGGCCTGGTGCTCACGCGGGGTGATTTCCACGTACGTGTAGTACTGCACGAAGGGCATGATCTGTTTGGTGAGGATTTCCCGGCAGATGGGCGAATCATCGTTCCAGTTGTCGCCATCCGACGCCTGTGCCGCGTAGATATTCCAGTCACTGCTCGGGTAGCGTGCGGCCATGATTTCCTGCATCAGTTTCAATGCGCTGGAAACGATGGTGCCGCCGGTTTCCCGGGAATAGAAAAACTCTTCCTCGTCCACTTCGCGGGCGCTGGTGTGGTGACGAATGAAGACCACATCGATCTTGTCGTAGTTACGTTTGAGGAACAGGTACAGCAGGATGAAAAAGCGCTTGGCGATGTCCTTGGTCGCCTGGGTCATGGAGCCGGAGACGTCCATCAGGCAAAACATGACCGCCTTGGAGCTGGGGTTGGGTTGCTTGACCAGCAGGTTGTACTTGAGGTCGAAGGTGTCGAGGTAGGGCACACGACGAATGCGCGCCTTCAGTCGGTCGATCTCTACTTCCAGTTCCTGAATGTCGCCGAAGTTATCCGGCTCTTCGCGCTTCATGCGCTCAAGCTCGGCGGTGGCTTCCCTGAGTTTCGCGCGACTGCTGCCGGACAGCGCGATGCGGCGTGCATGCGCCGAGCGCAGGGTGCGGATGATGTTGATACGCGACGGGTTGCCTTCGTTGCTGATACCCGCGCGCACGGTCTTGAAGGTGTCGGTGCCGGTCAGGTTGCGCTTGACCAGGTTCGGCAGCTCAAGGTCTTCGAACATGAACTCGAGAAACTCTTCCTGAGTAATCTGGAACGAGAACTCATCCATCCCTTCGCCGGAGTTGCCCGCCTTGCCGGGGCCCTTGCCACCACCACCGCCTTGAGGGCGGGCGATGTGCTCGCCTGTGGTGAACTCCTTGTTGCCAGGATGAACAACAGTCTGCTTGCCGCCGCGACCGTGGTGCAGGACCGGTTCGTCGATGTCGCGCCCGGGAATGCTGATCTGCTCGCCGTGTTCCATGTCAGTGATGGAGCGCCGGCTGACCGCTTCCTCCACTGCTTTCTTGATGTGGTCACGGTAACGCCGCAGAAACCGCTGCCGGTTTACCGTGCTTTTGTTCTTGCCGTTGAGACGTCGGTCGATCACATAGCTCATAGGCTCCTCCGGGGAGCTTCAAGTTGTAAGCCTCAAGCTGCAAGCGAGCACGCGATCAGTCCCGAGCCCGGGTCTTGATCGCTTTTCGCCTGCAGCTGATAGCTTGAAGCTTGCAGCTGCGTTACTGCGATTTCCGCACGCGCAGATACCATTCGGAAAGCAGACGTACCTGCTTGTCCGTGTAGCCCCTCTCGACCATTCGTGTCACGAAGTCGTTGTGCTTCTGCTGATCCTCTTTGCTGGCCTTGGCATTGAAGCTGATGACGGGCAGGAGATCCTCGGTGTTGGAGAACATTTTCTTCTCGATCACCACCCGCAGCTTCTCGTAGCTGAGCCAGGTCGGATTCTTGCCATTGTTGTTGGCACGGGCGCGCAGCACGAAATTGACGATTTCGTTGCGGAAATCTTTCGGGTTGCTGATACCAGCCGGTTTCTCGATCTTTTCCAGTTCTTCGTTCAGGGCCACACGGTTGAGGATCTCGCCGGTTTCCGGATCGCGATATTCCTGATCCTGAATCCAGAAGTCCGCATACAGCACGTAACGGTCGAAAATGTTCTGACCGTACTCGCTGTAGGATTCCAGATACGCCGTCTGGATTTCCTTGCCGATGAACTCGATATAGCGGGGTGCCAGGTATTCCTTGATAAAGCGCAGATAGCGTTCGCGCGTTTCGGCAGGGAATTGCTCCTGTTCGATCTGTTGTTCCAGTACGTAAAGCAGGTGCACCGGGTTGGCCGCGATTTCATGCGGATCGAAGTTGAAGACCTTGGACAGAATCTTGAATGCGAAGCGGGTGGACAGACCATTCATGCCCTCGTCGACGCCCGCACTGTCGCGGTATTCCTGAATCGACTTGGCTTTCGGGTCAGTGTCTTTGAGGTTCTCGCCGTCATACACGCGCATCTTGGAGTAGATGTTGGAGTTGTCCGGCTCTTTGAGGCGCGACAGCGTGGTGAACTGCGCAAGCATTTTCAGGGTGTCCGGCGCGCAGTGCGCCTTGGACAGCGAACTGTTGAACAGCAGCTTGTCGTAGATCTTGATCTCGTCGCTGACACGCAGGCAGTACGGCACCTTCACGATGTAAATACGGTCGATGAAGGCTTCGTTGTTCTTGTTGTTGCGGAAGCTGTGCCATTCCGATTCGTTGGAGTGCGCCAGCAGGATACCGGTGAACGGGATCGCTCCCAGCCCTTCGGTACTGTTGTAGTTGCCTTCCTGGGTTGCGGTGAGCAGCGGGTGAAGGACCTTGATCGGTGCTTTGAACATCTCGACGAATTCCATCAGGCCCTGGTTGGCCCGGCACAGTGCGCCCGAGTAGCTGTAGGCATCGGCGTCGTTCTGCGGGAATTCTTCCAGCTTGCGGATATCTACCTTGCCGACCAGCGCAGAGATGTCCTGGTTGTTTTCGTCGCCGGGCTCGGTTTTCGCCACGGCAATCTGATTGAGAATCGAAGGGTAGAGCTTCACCACCTTGAACTGACTGATGTCACCGCCAAACTCGGCCAGGCGTTTGGTCGCCCAGGGCGACATGATGGTGCTCAGGTAGCGTCGCGGAATCCCGAAGTCTTCCTCGAGAATCGCGCCGTCCTCTGTGGCGTTGAACAGGCCCAGGGGCGACTCGAATACTGGTGAGCCCTTGATGGCATAGAACGGGACTTTTTCGATCAGTTGCTTGAGTTTTTCCGCCAGGGACGACTTACCACCGCCCACCGGGCCGAGCAGATACAGGATTTGTTTCTTCTCTTCCAGGCCTTGAGCGGCATGGCGGAAATACGAAACGATCTGGTCGATGCATTCTTCCATTCCGTGGAAGTCGGCAAAGGCCGGATAGCGGCGTATGACTTTGTTGGAGAAGATCCGCGACAGCCTGGAGTTGGTGGAGGTATCCACCAGTTCGGGTTCGCCGATCGCCAGCAGAAGACGTTCTGCGGCAGAGGCGTAGGCGCTGCGATCCTGTTTGCAGAGCTCAAGATACTCCTGTAACGAGAGCTCTTCTTGCCGCGTGCTTTCGAAGCGTTGTTGGAAGTGGCTGAATATACTCATGACGTCACCTCGCTCGATACGTGGAGCCGGCGGCGGATCGTCAGTCGATGCTGGCAGCAACCGCTTAGCAGCCACTGTTTCCCCCCAGAACACCCTAAAAGTAACTACCGATGACCCACGCGCCGGTGTACCGGCTCTCCCCTGAATACGGATGGCCTAGGGCTAAGGATAGTTCGGATTCGGAAAGATAAAGAAGGGATGCGCGAGAAGAGGGGCTGACCGTTCGTCAGATGGCTCGCGAGCCCGCGTAGAACGCGGGATCAGCTGTCATAAAAATATTTTCTATCAGCCTTGCACGGTTTCTTGCGGGTAAGTGGCGCGCCACAGCTCGAAACCGCCGTCCACGCTGTACACATCCGAGAAACCCTGGCCAACCAGGTAGGCTGCAGCACTCTGGCTGGAGTTGCCGTGGTAGCAGACGACCACCAGCGGCTTGTCCAGGTCGGCCTCGCGGATGAAGTCGGCGATCGAGTGGTTGTCCAGATGCACGGAATCGGGAATGTGATTGCTCTGGAAAGCCTGTGGATCCCGAACATCGACCAGCACGGCGCCTTGCTCGCGCAGAGCCTGGGCCTGTTCAGGTGGAATACGTTTGAATTCAGTCATTGCCTGGGCTCCTGAGCCTGAGGTTACGGAAGGGGAGTAGCGCCGGCTTGCACTCGGGTAACAAGCCCGTCGGCGGCATTGCCGATAGCATCGCAATTGCACTGATGACGTTCAAGCGTATCGACATTGAGCAGCGTCATCGAGCCACCCCAGACACACCCGCTGTCAAGGGCAAAGACGCCCGGTTCGTCGCAGCGACCTTCCAGCGCAGCCCAGTGACCGAAAATGATTTTCACGTCTCGGGTCTTGCGGCTCTGGTGGCTGAACCAGGGCGCGTAGCCAGGTATCGCGGTGCCGACCCCTTCCTTGCTCTTCAGATCGAGCTTGCCGTCGCTGGTGCAGAAGCGCATGCGAGTGAAGTAGTTGGTGATGACCCGCAGACGCGTCACGCCTTGCAGGTCGTTGTCCCACTTGGCCGGTTCATTGCCGTACATGCCGTCGAGGAAGGCGCCATACGGCTGGTCGTCCTGCAGCGCGTGTTCGACTTCGGCAGCGTGCTTCAAAGCCTTTTTCAGTGTCCACTGTGGCGCGATACCGGCATGCACCATGGCGACATTGCGTTCTGCATCGTAATGCATGAGCTTTTGCCGACGCACCCAGCCGAGCAGCTCGTCACGGTCAGGCGCTTCAAGGATTTCAAGCAGCGTGTCGCCTTTTTTCAGCAGCTCTTTTTTACGGGCCACTGCCAGCAGGTGCAGGTCATGATTGCCGAGTACGCACACCAGCGATTCGCGGATGCTGTACAGGTAGCGAAGCGTTTCCAGCGATTGCGGGCCACGATTGACGAGGTCACCCACCAGCCAGAGGCGATCCTGCTCCGGGTTGAAGTGCACGTGCTCGAGCAGGCATTGCAGAGGTTCAAGGCAGCCCTGC
Organism: Pseudomonas sp. PvP027; assembly: GCF_017833005.1. Lineage (NCBI taxonomy): Bacteria > Pseudomonadati > Pseudomonadota > Gammaproteobacteria > Pseudomonadales > Pseudomonadaceae > Pseudomonas > Pseudomonas sp. PvP027. The sequence continues at coordinate 3,866,995 of NZ_JAFIBK010000001.1, forward strand.
AGGTCACCAACGGCGTACACCGCCATCAGTGCAGCGAGCCCGGAACAGCCAGACGGAAAGGCTTGATAACCGCATCGAAGCGTTTGCCGTCTTCGGCCAGCATCTGATAAGTGCCCTGCATATTGCCGACTTTGGTCGTCATGACCGTACCACTGCTGTAGGTATGGCTTTGGCCGACCTTGATCAGTGGCTGCTGGCCCACCACGCCTTCGCCACGCACTTCCTCGACATTGCCATCACCGTCGGTGATGATCCAGTGCCGCGACAGCAGTCGGGCGGGGAGTTCGCCGTTGTTATGCACGGTGATGGTGTAGGCGAAAGCGAAGCGGTTCTGCTCGGGTTGCGATTGCTCCGAGAGGAAGCGTGTGACGACGCTGACGTCGACCTTGTAACGAGAATCGGGCATGCAATAGGCCTTGAAATCCATAGCTGCGAAAAAAGGGCGTGTGCGGCAGGTAGATCAGTCTAGGACAAGTAAGCGGAAAACGAAGACTGAGCCTGCCGTTTACTTGTCCCCAGGGTTCACTCTGTCACAACTTTTTCGCTGAGAGTGTCTGCCAGACGAACGAATGCAGCCAGATCGAGCTGCTCGGGACGCAAGCTGCCGTCTACTCCGGATGCGGTGATCTCATCGCTGCTCAACAGCAGCTTGAGCGTGTTGCGCAGGGTCTTGCGGCGCTGGTTGAACGCCTCACGCACGATTCGCTCCAGCACGCGGTGGTCCTTGGCAGGATGAGGCAGTGTTTCGTAAGGGACGAGGCGCACAATGGCCGAGTCCACTTTCGGCGGTGGGTTGAACGCGCCCGGTCCGACGTTGAACAGGTGTTCCACGCGGCAATGGTACTGGACCATGATCGACAGACGCCCCCAGTCACCTCCGCCGGGGCCGGCAGCCATGCGCTCGACCACTTCCTTTTGCAGCATGAAGTGCATGTCGCGGATCAGGCTGGCGTTCTGCAGGAGGTGAAAAATCAGCGGTGTCGAAATGTTGTACGGCAGGTTGCCCACCACCCGCAGGCTGCGCGGTTCGGCGCCGAGGGTGTTGAAGTCGAACTTCAGCGCATCGCCCTGATGCAGGTTGAAGTTAGGTTTGCCGTCGAACTGACTGTTCAGGATCGGGATCAGGTCCTTGTCCAGCTCGACCACGTCCAGCTGAGCGCCACTGTCGAGCAGTCCTTCGGTCAGTGCACCCTGGCCCGGCCCGATTTCCAGCAGCCGGTCTTCAGGTTTGGCACGGATGGCACGCAGGATCTTGTCGATAACGCCTGCATCGTGCAGGAAGTTCTGCCCGAAACGCTTGCGCGCCCGGTGTTGGTATTGCTCGGTCATGAATGGGTCTCGGCCATCTGGTAGGCGGTTTGCAGTGCGACGTGCAGGCTGCCGGTGTCAACGTTCGCAGTGCCGGCCAGGTCCAGCGCCGTGCCGTGATCGACAGAGGTGCGGATGATTGGCAGGCCGAGCGTCACATTGACCGCTGCGCCGAAACCTTTGTATTTCAGCACAGGCAGGCCCTGATCGTGGTACATCGCCAGCACTGCATCGCAGTGCTCCAGATATTTGGGGGTAAACAGAGTGTCTGCAGGGAGCGGGCCGCGCAAGTCCAGGCCTTCGCTGCGCAGGCGCTCCAGAGCAGGTTCGATGATGTCGATTTCCTCACGACCCAGATGCCCGCTTTCGCCGGCATGAGGGTTGAGGCCGCATACCAGAATGCGTGGGTGGGCAATGCCGAACTTGTTGACCAGATCGGCGTGCAGGATGCGTGTCACGCGCTCCAGGCGATCCGCCGTGATGGCGTCGGCCACATCGCGCAACGGCAGGTGAGTGGTCACCAGTGCTACGCGCAGGTCGCCGGTTGCCAGCATCATCACCACCTGTTCGGTGTGAGTCAGTTCAGCGAGAAATTCGGTGTGTCCGGAAAACGCGATACCGCCGTCGTTGATGACGCCTTTGTGCACCGGGGCGGTGATCATGCCGCTGAACAGACCGTCCAGGCAGCCCTGACCCGCGCGAGTCAGTGTGTGCAGGACGAACGCCGCGTTGGCCTTGTTCAGCACGCCGGTTTGCACCGGAGCGGCCAGTGGCGTATCCCAGACGTACAGACTGCCGGCAGGCGCGGGCAGGTCGGGAAACGCGTCGGGCGTGACTTCGATCAGACTGACCGCCACACTCAGTTGCGTGGCCCGCTCAAGGAGAAGGTCACGGCTGGTGATGGCAATCAGGGGATGTGGCTGAGGCTGCGTGGCGAGCAGCAGGCAGAGGTCAGGACCTATGCCGGCCGGCTCGCCGGGTGTCAGTGCGAAACGCTTGGGTTTCACTGTGCAGCCTGGGTCGCGCCAGGGAGTTTGATTTCTACGTAGGCTTCGTCGCGGATCTGACGCAGCCAGGTTTGCAGCTCTTCGTCGTACTTGCGGTTGCGCAATACGTTCAGCGCCTGCTGTTCACGAGCCTGATCGGTAGCGTCCGTGGAGCGACGACCGAGTACTTCAAGAACATGCCAGCCATACTGGGTCTGGAACGGTTTGGACAATTCGCCTTGTGGCGTTTCGCTCATCACCTGACGGAATTCCGGAACCAGAGAGTTGGGATCAACCCAGTTCAGATCGCCGCCATTGAGTGCCGAACCCGGATCTTCCGAAAAGCTTTTTGCCAGCTCGGCGAAATCCTCACCGTTTTCGATGCGGTCGTAGATCTTCTGCGCAAGACGCTTGGTCTCTGCCTCATTCCGGATTTCGCTTGGCTTGATCAGAATATGACGCACATGCACTTCATCACGCATTTGCGCCTGACCCTGGCCACCACGCTTTTCCAGCAGCTTGAGGATGATGAAACCGCCCGGCGTACGCGCAGGAGGCGTTACGTCACCGACAGGCATCGAACTGAGCATGTCACCGAAGGGAGGTGGCAATTGTGCAGCCTTGCGCCAGCCCATGTCGCCGCCTTCCAGTGCGTTTTCGCTGGACGAGGAGGTGGCTGCGAGCCGGGTGAAGTCAGCACCTTTCTTCAGTTGATCGTAGATCCCCTTGGCCTTGGCCGCTGCAGCCTGGATAGCGTCCGAAGAGGCGCTGTCAGGTGTGGCGATCAGAATGTTGGCCAGGTGAAACTCTTCAGACAGCTGAGCCTTACCCATATCGGAGGCGAGGAAGTTCTTCACTTCCTGCTGGGACACCTGGATACGTTCGGCCACCCGGCGCTGACGCACACGGCTGATGATCATTTCCCGGCGCACCTGTTCGCGCGCATCGTTATAGGACAGGCCGTCATGCGCCAACGCGGCACGGAACTGCTCCACGCTCATGTTGTTGCGCTGGGCAATGGTGCCAATGGCCTGGTTCAGTTCGTCGTCGGAGACACGAATGCCAGAGCGTTCGCCCATCTGCAACTGCAGGTTTTCCAGGATCAGACGATCCAGAACCTGTGGTTGCAGGGCTTCTGCAGGCGGTACGCCAGAGCCGCGCTTGGCAATGGTCTGCTGTACCTCACGTACCCGCTGGTCCATCTGGCTTTTCATGATCACGTCGTTGTCGACGATGGCCACGACACTGTCCAGAGGTTGAACCGCAGCATGCACTGCTCCGCTCAGGAGTAACGCGCCCAGCATCAGCGGGCGCAGACAATCAGAAAGCTTGGTCTTCACGTTCACGATAACCTTGGATGCCTTTGTCGAGGAAGCTGTCTACCTTGGCGCCAGTTACACCGCCGAGCCCCTTCAACACGATTTGTAGGAATATGCCGCGGTCGCCTTTCTCGTTCTGAGGTGCTGCCTGGCTGAACTCGTCGTAGTCGATCCAGTAGCGATTGACCAGACGCATTTTCCAGCAGCAGTTGTCGTACTCGAACCCGCCGAAAGCTTCGATGGTGCGTTCACGGTTGTAGTCATACTGCCAACGGCTGATCAGGCTCCACTGCGGCACGATCGGCCAGATGACCGAGAAATCGTGCTGCTGAATCTTGTAGTAGTCCTTCACGTAGTTTGGCGAACCCGGGGTGCCGTAGTCACCGCCACCCACGACCCAGCGACCGGTGCTTTCGTCGTAACGAATCTGGTCGTTGCGATAGCGATAGCCGACGTTGACGACCTTGTTCGGGTTGTCTTCAGGCTGGTAGTGGAACATCGCACTGCCCGAACGGGTGCTCTTGCTGTCCGGATCCCAGTTGAAATCGGAGTTGAAGCGCCAGTCACGGTTGAAGCGGTATTCGTATTCCAGTGCATAAGGCGAAACATTGGAGCGCGCATCGTCACGATCGGCGAATGCGACACCCGGCAACTGCACCTTGCGGTCTTCGAAATACAGCGCCTGACCGATGCTGAAGCGTTGGCGTTCGAAGCCGTTGTCTTCGATCCAGCGGTTAGTAACGCCCAGCGACAGCTTGTTCTCGTCGCCGATGCGGTCGGTACCGGTGAAACGGTTGTCCCGGAACAGCGAGGCGAAGTTGAAGGTGCTTTCGCTGGTGTCGAATACCGGGATGTCGTTCTGGTCTTTCTCGGGAACATAGAGATAGAACAGACGCGGCTCCAGGGTCTGGCGGTAATCCTTGCCGAACCAGTTGGTATTGCGGTCGAAGTACAGGCCGCTGTCGACGCTGAAGATAGGCACGCTGCGGCTTTGGCTGCTGCTGTATTCTTCGCCAGTCGGATTTTTAAGCGGGTTTGTGAGGTCTGCCTTGCCTTGGCTGTCCAGATCCAGATCGTATTGCGTGTACACATACTTCAGCTTCGGCGTCAGGAAGCCATAGGTCCAGTTCATCGGCAGGCTGACGGACGGAGCCAGGTTCAGGCGATCGCCGTTGGCGCGAGCCAGGCCGGAGATGTTGTTGTCCAGGCGTGTCTCGGAGTTGCCGTCTTCATCGATGAACGCGCCGCTGCGCAGGTCACGTTCGAAGCGCACCGCTTCAGTCTGATAATCGAACTTCAGACCGCCGGGGTTGTAAGGCAGCGTACCGTTGAGCGTCAGCTGAGGCAGGCGGTTGTACGGCGTAACGTTGGCAACCGTCGCCAGCTTGTAGGCCTGGGCGTTGAGCACTGCCGAGTAGCTGTCGCCACGGTAGGTCAGGGAGCCCTGCTGGTTGAGGAAGTCAGTTCTTTTCACGCCGATCTGATCGGTTTCCAGGTCCTGGAAATAGTACGGATCGCTGATGTCGGTGTAATCGACCTGGGTCAGCCAGCGCGTATCAAGCCCGCCCTTGTGCTGCCAGTTGATCATCCAGCGGGTCTTGTCGTAGTCCGACTGCAGTTTGCGGTCGTCATTCTCGTCGTTCAGATACGCGCCGCCGAACTGACCTTCGCTGCCCTTGGTCAGGTAGCGGAACTCGCCTTCCATCAGCAAGCCACGATCAGCCATGTAACGCGGGTACAACGTGGCGTCGTAATTCGGCGCCAGGTTGAAGTAGTACGGGGTGACCAGCGTGAAGCCGTTGTCGCCGCCTGCTGCAATGGTAGGCGGCAGGAAACCGGACTGGCGACGATCGTCGATCGGGAAGTAGATATACGGCGTGTAAAGAACCGGTATGTCCTTGACCCGCAGGGTAACGTTGGTCGCTGTACCGAAGCCGGTGGCCGGGTTCAGCGTGATGTTGTTGCCCTTGAGCGTCCAGGCGTTGCTGTTCGGCTCGCACGTCGTATAGGTACCGTCCTTGAGCCGGATGATCGCGTTCTCTGCACGCTTGGCGTACAGGGCGTTACCGCGAATGTTCGACTTGTGCAGGACGTACTCGGCGTTGTCGACACGAGCTTCGCCGGTATCGAGTTGCAGTTCGGCCTTGTCACCGACGATCAGCGCACCGTTGTCGCGCAGACGGACATCGCCGTTCAGCTCGCCACGGTTCTCGGCCTGATGCAGTGAAGCCTCCTGGGCCTGCACCTGCATGCTGCCCTGGCGCATCACGACATCACCCGCCAGCGTCGCGACCTGCGCTTCCTGTTCGTAACGCGAAGCCTTGGCTCCCACGAACATCGGCGCGTCTTTCATCGGCGTCTTGTCGTCCATGCCAGGACGGATCGGCTCGACGTAGGCACCCGAGCAATACGGGCCGGTTTCGGCCAGTTGCGCTGCGGTAAGCTTTTCGCGAGGAACCCAATCGAGGTGGCTGTAGTCAGCACTACGCGACTTCAGACCTTTGCCCTTGGCTTCAGTGACCAGTTGCGTACCCGCAGACTGCTCACCCGAAGAGGTGCCTTGTGAGGTGACCGTGCCGTTGGAACTGACCGACGTCGTGTCATGCACGGGGCGCGGAGGCAGATCCACTGCAGCAGCATTGGATTTCGGCGCACAGTTCCAGGCACCCGAAGCAGAGACTGAGCAGTCATACTGTTCCGCGGCGACCACGAACTGAGTGGCCAGAGGTTGCATCGCCAGCAGACTGCCGGTTACGAGCAACGGAAATTTTTTACGAAACGCGGGGGATTTCAATGCCATCTTATTAGTCCGGGCTTCCTGCGCGCCATCTGCCCGCGGGGGGGCCGCACGCCTCTCGATGGGCTGAAAAAGATTCCGGATAATAAAGCATGACCCGCTTGACGGCTAGCGCCGTCGGAGACCCTTGTAATGTCAGATCAAGATATACGCCTGCAATCCCTGAAAGTTTGGCTCGATGAGCAGTTGCCGGCGCTGTTTTCGGCGCACGATTGGGGCGCTGTGCCCCCGGCTACATTGACTGCGGCCAGTAGTGACGCAAGTTTTCGCCGTTATTTTCGCTGGGAGGGGGCGGGCCGAACTTTTATTGTCATGGACGCCCCTCCACCACAGGAAAACTGCAAACCGTTCGTGGATATCGCTCATTTATTGGAAAAGTCGGGCATTAATGTTCCAAAAATTTATGCCGAAGACCTGACACAAGGCTTTTTGCTGCTCAACGATCTGGGTCGTCAGACTTATCTGGATGTCATTGACGCTGATAATGCCGATGCATTGTTCGCTGATGCTATCCAGGCGTTGCTGGCCTACCAGCAACTGCCTATGGACGCGCCGTTGCCCAGCTATGACGTAGCGTTGCTGCGCCGTGAGCTGGAGTTGTTTCCCGAGTGGTACGTGAAACGGCACCTGGGTATCGAAATGGACGAGGCGCAGCTGAGCGACTGGCAGCAGGTCAGCGAGTTGCTGATCAACAGCGCCCTGACACAGCCCAAAGTGCTGGTGCATCGCGACTATATGCCGCGAAATCTTATGATCAGCGAGCCCAATCCTGGTGTGCTGGATTTTCAGGATGCGGTCTATGGCCCGGTCACCTATGACGTGACATGCCTGTTCAAGGACGCTTTCCTGAGCTGGCCGCAGGAGCGCGTGAGTGACTGGTTGCGCAGTTACTGGGATCAAGCGCGTACCATCGGTCTCCCGGTACAGGAAGATTTTGCAGCATTCGAGCGCGCCAGTGATCTGATGGGCGTACAGCGACACTTGAAGGTGATCGGCATTTTTGCCCGCATTTGCCACCGCGATGGAAAACCGCGTTATCTGGAAGACGTTCCGCGCTTTTTCGCTTATATAGAGGCGGTTTTGTCACGTCGCCCCGAGCTGGCGCAACTCGGGCAGTTGCTTACCAGTCTGCAGCCGGTAGACACCGCTGTCTGAAATGACAGAGACGGCCAGCGTAAGAAAGGGCCGGTTTTAAACATGGCCACTTTGAATGATGGCCACTTTGGAAAAGATCTTGATTGTGTCGAAGAGGATTGCATGAAAGCGATGATTCTCGCCGCCGGTAAAGGCGAGCGAATGCGCCCGTTGACCCTGCACACGCCAAAACCCTTGATACGTGTCGGGGATGTGCCGTTGATCGAATACCACCTGAACGCGTTGCGCGATGCCGGGTTTCACCAACTGGTCATCAACCATGCGTGGCTGGGCCAGCAGATCGAGGATTACCTGGGTGACGGCCAGCGTTTCGACCTGAGCATTCGTTACTCGCCCGAAGGCCTGCCGCTGGAAACCGGCGGTGGCATTCAGCGCGCATTGCCATTGCTGGGCCTTGAGCCGTTCGTGGTGATCAACGGGGATATCTGGACTGATTACGACTTCGGCGCATTACGCGTGCCGCTTGAAGGCCTCGCGCACCTGGTATTGGTCGATAACCCCGCGCATCATCCGACGGGTGATTTCTCGCTGGTCGACGGTCGGGTACGCGACGACGATTCGGCGGGTCAGCGGCTGACCTACAGCGGCATCGCCATCCTCCATCCACAGCTGTTTGCCGATTGCGAGCCCGGCGCGTTCAAACTCGCGCCGCTGTTGCGCGAGGCGATGCATAAGGGGCTGGTCACCGGCGAGCACTACAGAGGGCGCTGGGTCGATGTCGGTACCCACGAGCGCCTGGCTGAAGTCGAGCAGATGCTAGCGGAGACTCGCTGAATGCTCTGGCCCGGCACACTGATCGGCGCTGGAGCTGGTTATGCAATTGCCAGTATTCCAGGCGCAATGCTCGGTGCTCTATTGGGGCAGGCGCTGGACCGGCGCCTGAAGCTGCAGAGCTGGACGCATCTGCGTGAGCGTATGGGTGGACGCGCAACGATCCCCCAGGATGAGCTGCTGTTTGTGCTGCTGGGCCGTCTGGCCAAAAGTGACGGACGGGTTCTGGCCAGCCATATCCACCAGGCACGTATCGAGATGCGCCGTTTGAATCTGAACGAGACGGATCAGTTGCGCGCCATCAACGCCTTCAAGCGCGGCCGCGATGGCACCGATGGCCTGCGCAGTTATCTGCGTGGGCTGCAACGGCAGCCGGACATTGCCGAAGATATGTTGCGCGCCTGCTGGCGGATGGCCTGGGCGGATGGCAAGGCTTCCCGGGTCGAGCGAGAGCTGATCGGGGTATGGGGCATGTGGCTTGGCTGGACAGGGCCGCAAGTCGAGGCGCTGGCTGCTGACCACGACCCCATGAAACGCGCACCTGTCAGCAGCGGCGACGACTACAAAAGTGCGATGACGCTACTGGGGATAAGGTCGGACACGGATCCTTTGAGCATCAAGCGTGCCTACCGGCGTCTGCTCAGCCGGCATCACCCTGACAAGATTGCCGGCTCGGGCGCCAATCCACAGCAAGTGCGGGTGGCGACCGAGAAGACCAGCGAGTTGCACAATGCCTATCGGGTGGTCAAAGCCCGACGCGGGTTCAACTGAACCTGCTGGTACGCCTGACGCTTATTTTTCCTCCTTGGCATCTATCCAGCCGCGAACGCGGCGGAATAGCTGCTCTTGTTCGGTATCTCCGCTGCCGGCGATGTTGATCAGGCCAATCTGGGTAAAGCCCGGCCCCTTGGTGCGTTTACTGGCCTGCAGGCGCGCCTTTGCAGCCTCGTCGGGCGAGTTTTTGTAGATGAAGTCGACGGCCTTTACTTTCAGCTGAGGCACCATGTCCAGCAGCGAAGGCTTGGCATTCATGGGTTCACGCGCCGCCAGCATCACCAGTTTCTGCACCACAGGCGATGTCCGTTCATTGAGGAACCTGGTCGCCCAGTACGCGCCGCTGCTGTGGCCGATCAACACGATACTGCGTGCCTTGTTCTGCTGCGCAAAGCTGATGGCGCTTTCGATCCGCGCGAAGATGCGCTCGGCCTGGGCCTTGTTGAGTTCTTCGTCGGCAGCAGCCTTGGCTGTTTCAGCCGCAGCCAGCGCCTCGGCTTCTGCGGCCGGGTCTTTTGCTGTCGCGGTGGCGTCCTTGGGGGTCTCCTTCGGTGCTTCAGCGGCTTTGGTTGCGTTTGCATCTGCTGGAGCAGCATCGGGCTCGCGTGCACCCGGTGTGTTGTCGAGCGGATCCGGCATGGTGATGCTCAGGCTCGACCAGCCGACATCCGGAAACTTGCGTCGCAGCGGGCCGACGGCGTCGGGCCAGTCCGGCGACTCGGCGTCGCCAGGCACAATGATGACCGCGCCTTCAGGTGCGTCAGTGTTGGCGGGTTTCCAGAGTGCGAGAAAGCTGTCGTCTCCGGCCTGAAGTTGCTGCTGATCTTCGCGCGGCAATTGGCGTTCCAGCGCTATTGCGTCTTCCTGGGAGCGGCTAAGCAGCGGGGCTCTTTCGACGGGCGCTTGCGCAGCAGCGTCCTTTTCCGGCGCAGGGGCCGGGTCGGCGGCGAGGGCAGGCAAGGCGCAAGGCAGTAGCAATGACAGAAACAATGCAGGAAACGTTGCGCGAAAGGTGTAGGACATCGGATATTCCAAGCCAGAAACTATCCCGGCAGCCTAATGGGTTGATCGGCTTTTGTCAGGCCTGAGCCTGCGCGGCACACGGCCGTGATACGCACACACGAGAGCGACCTAGTGATGATTCGTCTTCTGCGCACCGGTTTTATCGGCTGCCTGGCCTTGCTCTTGATGGCTCAGATGGCGATTACGCTGGCTGACGAAGCTCAAACACCTGCCATTGCGCAGTTGAGCGCAGCGCAACGCAACTGGCTCGACCAGCACGGCCCGTTGCGTGTAGGGCTGGTATTGCGAGCACCTTACGCACAGTTCGATCAACGCTTGCAACAGTTGTCCGGTGCCAATGTCGACCTGATGAATGCGCTGGCGGCGACGCTGCCGGTCGAGTTGCTGTGGCGAAACTTTCCTGACCAGAGCGCGCTGGAGAAAGCGCTGGCCAAGGGTGAAATCGACGTTGCGCCCGGCTTGATGCAAACCCCCACAGGTCTGCGTCTGTGGTTGTTTTCCGACCCGTATCTGCGTGTTTCGCAGTTGTTGATCGGCGAACGTGATGGCAGCACTGCCGTTGACCTGGAGAAACTCGACAGCCTTTCGCGCGTCGCGGTACGCATGCCTAGCACTACGGCCGACTACCTGCGCAGCAACTTTGCGCATCTCAACCTGCAAGGGGTACCGCTGGAGCGCCAGGCCATGCAATTGTTGCTCAGCCAGCAAGCGCGTTATGCCGTGGTGGACGAAGCGCAACTCAGCCGTCTGCTTCGCGAGCCGGAGTTCGCAGGGCTGGCGGTAGTGGGGGATATCGGGCTGCCGCAATTGTTGCGTGTGGCTTCACGTCGCGATATGCCGGAACTGGCAGTCATTGTCAGCGAAGCGTTGCGGGCGATCCCTGCCAAGCAGCTGGAGCAGCTGCATGCGCGCTGGATGCCGCTGACCCCGTCACATTTCATCGAGTCGACCAAACTCTGGACGAACCTGTGCATTCTGCTGCTGGTGATGTTACTGGCGTGTTTCGCCATCGTGGTCTGGCAGCGTCGCCAGCAGCAGGCGCTGGAGCAGGAGCTGCTGGCGGCGCGTGAAGAACTCGCCCGACGTGTCGAAGGTGAGGAAGCGCTGCGCCTGGCGCAGTTCTCCATTGATCAGAGCACCGTCGGCATTCTGTGGGTCAACTGGGACAGTCGGGTGCGTTACGCCAATCGGGCGGCGGAATCCATGCTGGGCTATGCGCCGGGACAAGTGGTGGAGCGTCCACTGATCGATTTCGAGCCCGGTCTGCATATGGATCGCTGGCTCAACCTGTGGAAGAACGCGCGCTCCAGCGAAGACAGCCCGCAGGTGTTCGAGACCCATTGCCTGCGCGCCGATGGCAGCCTGCTGCCTGCCGATGTCTCGTTGAGCTTCCTGCGCTTTCGTGACGCCGAATACCTGGTGGTGTTCCTCACTGACGTCAGCGAACGACGCCGCGCGCATGACCAGTTACGTGATTTGTCAGCGCATCTGGAAAGCGTGCGTGAGGAGGAGAAAGCGCGTATTGCCCGCGAGGTTCATGACGAGCTGGGTCAGATGCTGACGGTATTGAAGCTCGAGACGTCGATGTGCGAGCTGGCCTATGCCGACCTCGACCCCGGCCTGAGCGAGCGGCTGGAGAGCATGAAGCGTCTGATCGCTCAGTTGTTTCAACTGGTGCGTGATGTTGCCACGGCCTTGCGGCCACCGATTCTAGACGCCGGTATCGCTTCGGCCATTGAATGGCAGGCACGCCGTTTCGAGGCGCGCACGCAGATTCCGTGTCTGGTGCAGGTGCCGGACAATCTCCCGGCGCTCAGCGATGCCAGAGCCACAGGCATGTTCCGGATCCTTCAGGAAGCCCTGACCAACGTGATGCGCCATGCTCGGGCACACACGGTGGAGATCAGTCTGACATTGCAGGACGACATGATGTGCATGAGCATCGCCGATGACGGGCAGGGGTTTGTCATCGAGCCGGGCAGAGCGGTTTCGTTCGGTCTGGTCGGGATGCGCGAGCGGGTGCTGATGCTCGGCGGCAGACTGGAGCTGGACAGCGAGGAGGGTGAGGGCACAACCTTGCGCGCCTATATCCCGCTGGACCCCATCGCACAGGAGCGAAGACAGTGATTCGTGTTTTGGTAGCCGAAGACCACACCATCGTGCGCGAAGGGATCAAGCAATTGATTGGCCTGGCCCGTGATCTGCAAGTGGTGGGCGAGGCCAGCAATGGCGAACAGTTGCTCGAAACCCTGCGGCATGTGGCCTGCGAGGTGGTGCTGCTGGATATCTCCATGCCCGGTGTCAACGGCCTTGAGGCGATACCGAGGATTCTTGCATTGACCAATCCGCCGGCGATTCTGGTGCTGTCGATGCACAATGAGGCGCAGATGGCTGCGCGTGCGCTGAAGGTCGGCGCGGCAGGTTATGCCACCAAGGACAGCGACCCGGCGCTGCTGCTCACGGCCATTCGCCGGGTGGCGGCTGGCGGGCGTTATATCGATCCGGATCTGGCTGACCGCATGGTCTTTGAAGTGGGACTCACCGACAGCCGGCCCCTGCACTCGCTGCTGTCGGAACGCGAGTTTTCGGTATTCGAGCGCCTCGCCCAGGGCGCCAACGTCAACGACATTGCTCAGCAACTGGCCTTGAGCAGCAAGACCATCAGCACCCACAAGGCACGGATGATGCAGAAAATGAAACTCAACTCGCTGGCCGATCTGGTCAAGTACGCGATGGAGCACAAGCTGCTCTGAGTCTGAAAACGACACCTGGCACCCCGCGCCCCTTTGCGACGCAGAGCGTCGAGACCTGCATTCCCACGCTGGAGCGTGCGGAACGATAGGTGTCCGTGAGAACACTGTCGTGCCCATGCTCCGTACGGAACGAGAGGCGTCCTTGAGAACACTATCGTGCCCATGCTCCGCGTGGGCATGCCGTTCAGGACGCTCTGCGTCCTCTTGCGATGCGGAGCGTCGAGAAGGGTGCCTGAGCCGACATATCCAATCGCGCCATCTCTGTAGGGCAATCCCTACCCCTGGCCTTCCAGTCGGCCTAGGCGATTCTCTCCCGGCCCCCGATTTGCGGGGGCTTCGGGCTGCTCTAGGCTGGAGCCCACGCAGACAAAACAAAGGTGTGGGTAATGAGCGACGTCGATACAAGCGCTGGAGCAAATGATGTTCTGGTCAGCTTTCGTGGTGTGCAGAAGAGCTACGACGGCGAAGCACTGATCGTCAAAGACCTCAACCTGGACATTCGCAAGGGCGAGTTCCTGACCCTGCTCGGTCCTTCCGGCTCTGGCAAGACCACCAGCCTGATGATGCTGGCCGGTTTCGAGACCCCGACGGCCGGTGAAATCCTCCTCGGTGGCCGCGCCATCAACAACGTGCCGCCGCACAAGCGCGACATCGGCATGGTGTTTCAGAACTACGCCTTGTTTCCGCACATGACCGTGGCCGAGAACCTGGCGTTCCCGCTGTCGGTGCGCGGCATGAGCAAAACCGACGTCGGTGAGAAGGTCAAAAAGGCACTGGGCATGGTCCAGCTCGACACCTTTGCGCATCGCTACCCGGCGCAGTTGTCCGGCGGGCAGCAGCAGCGCGTTGCGCTGGCGCGTGCGCTGGTGTTCGAGCCCCAGCTGGTGCTGATGGATGAACCGCTCGGCGCACTCGACAAGCAATTGCGCGAACACATGCAGATGGAGATCAAACACCTGCACCAGCGCCTGGGCGTGACCGTGGTCTATGTGACTCACGACCAGGGCGAAGCCCTGACCATGTCGGACCGGGTCGCAGTCTTTCACCAAGGCGAGATTCAGCAGATCGCACCGCCCCGCAGCTTGTACGAAGAACCGAAGAACACCTTCGTGGCCAACTTCATTGGCGAGAACAACCGCCTCAATGGGCGTCTGGTCAGTCAGGACGGCGACCGCTGTGTGGTCGAGCTGGAGCGTGGCGAGAAAGTCCACGCGCTGGCGATCAACGTCGGCCAGCCTGGCGGGCCGGTGACCCTGTCGATCCGCCCCGAGCGCATCAACCTCAATGGCCGCAGCGAGAGCTGCGCCAACCGTTTTTCCGGTCGTGTGGCCGAGTTCATTTACCTGGGCGACCACGTTCGTGTGCGTCTGGAAGTGGCAGGCAAGAACGACTTCTTCGTCAAACAGCCGATTGCCGAACTGGACCCCGGCCTGAGCGTGGGCGATGTGGTGCCCATCGGCTGGCAAGTCGAGCACGTCCGTGCGCTCGATCCCTTGCAGCAAGTGCATTGATCTACCGAAAAAAGCAATAACAGAGGCGACCTGATCGCCCATCCCAATCGCTTACCAACACTGCTCGTGGAGAAAGAACACATGTTGAAATCTTTGAAGTTCACCGCCATCACGTTGGGCATGATGTGCGCGGCGCAAGCCCTGGCAGCCACCGACCTGACCGTCATCTCCTTTGGCGGTGCCAACAAGGCCGCTCAGGAAAAAGCGTTCTACGCGCCGTGGGAAAAGGCCGGCAACGGCAAGATCATCGCCGGTGAGTACAACGGGGAAATGGCCAAGGTCAAAACCATGGTCGACACCAAGAGCGTTTCCTGGGACCTGGTAGAAGTCGAATCGCCGGAACTGGCGCGTGGTTGCGACGAAGACATGTTCGAAGAGCTGGACCCGAAACAGCTGGGCAATGCCGCTGACTTCGTGCCTGGCGCCATCACCACTTGCGGTGCCGGCTTCTTCGTCTGGTCCACCGTGCTGGCGTACAACGCTGACAAGGTCAGCACTGCACCCAGCGGTTGGGCCGATTTCTGGGACACCAAGAAATTCCCGGGCAAGCGCGGCCTGCGCAAAGGCGCCAAGTACACCCTGGAATTCGCCCTGATGGCCGACGGCGTTGCGCCGAAAGACGTCTACAAGGTACTGGCCAGCAAAGATGGCCAGGACCGCGCGTTCAAGAAGCTGGATGAGCTCAAGCCAAACATTCAGTGGTGGGAAGCCGGCGCACAGCCGCCGCAGTACCTCGCTTCCGGTGACGTGGTGATGAGTTCGGCCTACAACGGCCGTATCGCCGCAGTGCAGAAGGAAAGCAACCTCAAGGTGGTATGGACCGGTGGCGTGTATGACTTCGACGCCTGGGCGATCCCGAAGGGTTCGAAAAACGCCGATGCCGCGAAGAAGTTCATCGCCTACATGCTGAGCCCCGAGCAGCAGAAGACCTACTCGCAGAACATCGCCTACGGCCCGGCCAACACCCAGGCGGTCAAGCTGCTGGACAAGGAAACCCTGCAGAACATGCCGACCACGCCTGAGAACATCAAGGATCAGGTGCAGATGGACGTGGCGTTCTGGACCGACAACGGCGAATCCCTCGAGCAGCGTTTCACTGCCTGGGCTGCCAAGTAATCCGTTTGCGTTGAGTCAGAACCGGGCGCTCCCTGAAGCGGGGAGCGCCCCCTCGTTGAAAGATTCCGGAGTTCGCTATGGCCATCGCCGTGCCCTTGACTGAAGGCGCCAGCCCCAACTTGAAGCAACGTCTCGCTCGCGCCGAGCGAGTCAACCGCTGGAAGGCTCAGGCATTGATCGCTCCGCTGGTGATTTTCCTGTTGTTGGTGTTTCTGGTGCCGATTGCTGCGCTGCTTTACAAGAGCGTCGGCAACCCCGAAGTCGTGACTGCGCTGCCGACCACCGTGGTCGAAGTGCAAAAGTGGGATGGTAAAGGGCTGCCGCCCGAGTCGGTCTACAAGGCAATGAGCCTGGACCTGGCCGAAACGCGCAAGAATTCCACGCTGGGCGATCTGTCCAAGCGTCTGAACATCGAGCTGGCCGGATACCGCAGCCTGCTGAGCAAAACCGCCCGCGCGTTGCCGTTCAAGACTGAGCCGGCCTCTTATAAAGAAGCGCTCGAAGCGCTGGACGAGCGGTGGGGCGACCCTGCCTATTGGCAGGCGGTGCGTCGCAATACCAGTAGCATCACCCCTTATTACCTGCTGGCGGCAGTCGACCATCGCATCGACGATCTCGGCGAAGTGGCCCCGGCGACCCCGGACCAGGCAATCTATCTGGACATCTTTGCCCGCACGTTCTGGATGGGTCTGGTGATCACTGCGATCTGTCTGGTGCTGGCTTATCCGCTGGCCTATCTGCTGGCCAGCCTGCCTGCCCGGCAGAGTAACCTGCTGATGATTCTGGTGTTGCTGCCGTTCTGGACCTCGATTCTGGTGCGCGTGGCCGCCTGGATCGTGTTGTTGCAGTCCAGCGGTCTGATCAACAGCGCATTGCTGGCGATGGGCATCATCGACAAGCCGCTGGAACTGGTCTTCAACCGCGTCGGCGTGTACATCTCGATGGTGCACATCATGCTGCCGTTCATGATTCTGCCGATCTACAGCGTGATGAAAAACATTTCCCCAACCTACATGCGCGCTGCCATCTCGCTGGGCTGCCACCCGTTTGCGAGCTTCTGGCGGGTGTACTTCCCGCAGACCTACGCCGGGATCGGTGCTGGCTGTCTGCTGGTGTTCATTCTGTCGATCGGCTACTACATCACCCCGGCGTTGCTGGGCAGCCCGAACGATCAGATGGTCAGCTATTTCGTCGCGTTCTACACCAACACCAGCATCAACTGGGGCATGGCCACCGCGCTCGGCGGGCTGCTGCTGTTGGCGACCATCGTGCTGTACCTGATTTATAGCTGGCTGGTCGGCGCCAGCCGCCTGCGTCTGAGCTGAGGAGTGTCACCATGCTGAACCCTTACACATCGCCGATCGAGCGCCTCTGGTATTACGCCTTGCGCATCATCTGCACCCTGGTGCTGCTGTTTCTCGTGCTGCCGGTACTGGTCATCGTGCCGCTGTCATTCAACTCCGGCAGCTTTCTGGTCTATCCGCTGCAAGGCTTCTCGTTGCAGTGGTATCAGGACTTCTTCAACTCTGCGGAGTGGATGCGCGCGCTGAAGAACAGCATGATCGTCGCCCCGGCCGCGACCCTGCTGGCGATGGGCTTCGGCACGCTGGCAGCGATCGGCCTGACCCGCGGCAACTTCCCCGGCAAGGCGCTGGTCATGGCCCTGGTGATCTCGCCGATGGTGGTGCCGGTGGTGATCGTCGGTGTCGCCAGCTACCTGTTTTTTGCGCCACTGGGATTGGGCAACAGCTACACCTCGCTGATTCTGGTTCATGCGGTGCTGGGTGTGCCGTTCGTGATCATCACCGTGTCGGCGACGTTACAGGGCTTCAATCAAAACCTGGTGCGAGCTGCTGCCAGCCTTGGTGCATCGCCACTGACCGCTTTCCGGCGCGTGACCCTGCCACTGATTGCGCCGGGGGTGATTTCCGGCGCGCTGTTCGCCTTCGCGACCTCGTTCGACGAGGTGGTGGTCACGCTGTTCCTTGCGGGGCCGGAACAGGCGACCTTGCCTCGGCAGATGTTCAGCGGCATCCGTGAAAACCTCAGTCCGACCATCGCCGCCGCTGCGACCCTGCTGATCGGCTTTTCGGTGGTCTTGCTGCTGGTGCTTGAGTGGTTACGCGGGCGCAGTGAAAAACTCCGTACGGCTCAGTAACCAGGCGCGGCAAGGTTCAAGCTGCCAGCCAGGGCGAATCCATTGGCGTGCAGCTTGAGGCTTACCGCTCCGGGCGAAGCTTGGCGTACAATCCGCGCACCGTGATTCTGCTCAAACAGGTGCGTCATGCAGCCCTTCGTTATTGCCCCATCGATTCTTTCCGCTGACTTCGCCCGTCTGGGTGAGGAAGTCGACAACGTGCTGTCCAGCGGCGCCGACTTTGTCCACTTCGATGTGATGGACAATCACTACGTCCCGAACCTGACCATTGGTCCGATGGTGTGCAGCGCTCTGCGCAAACATGGCGTCACTGCACCGATTGACGTGCACCTGATGGTCAGCCCTGTGGATCGCATCATCGGCGACTTCATCGAGGCCGGTGCCACCTACATCACCTTTCACCCGGAAGCAACCCAGCACATCGACCGTTCGCTGCAACTGATCCGCGAGGGTGGCTGCAAGGCGGGCCTGGTGTTCAACCCGGCCACGCCGTTGAACCTGCTCGAATACGTCATGGACAAGGTCGACATGATCCTGCTCATGAGCGTCAACCCCGGTTTTGGCGGGCAGAAGTTCATCCCCGGCACGCTCAACAAGCTGCGTGAAGCGCGCGCGTTGATCGATGCTTCCGGACGCGACATCCGCCTGGAAATCGACGGCGGCGTGAATGTCAACAATATCCGTGAAATCGCCGCGGCAGGTGCGGATACCTTCGTCGCAGGTTCAGCCATTTTCAATGCGCCGGACTACCGCGAAGTGATCGAAAAGATGCGTACAGAACTGGCGTCATCCCGCGCATGAGCGGCTTCGAGCAGCTGTTTGCAGGCAAGCTTCCCAAGCTGATCATGTTCGACCTGGACGGCACCCTGGTGGACTCGGTTCCCGATCTGGCCGTGGCGGTGGACACGATGCTCTCCGAGCTGGGGCGTCCGATCGCCGGGCTGGAATCGGTGCGGGCCTGGGTGGGCAACGGTGCGCCGGTGCTGGTACGCCGTGCGCTGGCCAACGACCTCGACCACAGTCAGGTCGACGACGCACTGGCCGAGCAGGGCCTGGAAATCTTCATGCGCGCCTATGCGCAAAAGCATGAGCTCACCGTGGTCTACCCCGGCGTGCGTGAAACCCTCAAATGGCTGCAGAAAATGGGGGTCGAAATGGCCCTCATCACCAACAAGCCGGAGCGCTTCGTCGCGCCGCTGCTTGACGAGATGAAGCTGGGGCGTTTCTTTCGCTGGATCATCGGCGGTGACACCATGCCGCAGAAAAAGCCCGATCCTGCCGCGCTGTTTTTCGTGATGAAAATGGCCGGCGCACCTGCCTCGCAATCACTGTTCGTCGGCGATTCGCGCACTGACGTGCAGGCGGCCAAGGCTGCCGGTGTCGCCTGCGTCGCGCTGAGCTATGGCTACAACCATGGGCGGCCGATTGCCGAGGAAAACCCGGCGATGGTTATCGATGATCTGCGCAAGCTGATTCCCGGTTGCCTGGACATGGACGCTGAGATACTGTTGCCCGACATCAAACGTCCCTCCTCAAGAGAATCCATCGTGGTGGTCACTCGCAAACTCTGGATGAAAGTCATCAAGGCCCTGGCCCGCTGGCGTTGGCGCACCTGACCTGATCCAGGCCGGCCTGCCGGCACGCTTGCCTACCTGACCGTTTTGTCCTCAAACCACGAGGTTGCTCATGAACCGTGAAGAATTCCTGCGTTTGGCCGCTGAAGGCTACAACCGCATCCCGCTTGCCCGCGAAACCCTGGCCGACTTCGACACGCCGCTGTCGATCTACCTCAAGCTTGCCGATCAGCCCAACTCCTACTTGCTGGAGTCGGTTCAGGGCGGCGAGAAGTGGGGGCGTTATTCGATCATCGGCCTGCCATGCCGCACTGTGATGCGCGTGCATGGTCATCACGTCAGCGTGACCCATGATGGCGTCGAGATCGAAAGCCTGGATGTCGAGGATCCGCTGGACTTCGTCGAGACCTTCAAGGCGCGCTACAACGTACCGACGATTGCCGGACTGCCACGTTTCAACGGCGGACTGGTGGGCTACTTTGGCTACGACTGTGTACGTTATGTCGAGAAGCGTCTGGCCAACTGCCCGAACCCTGACCCGCTTGGTGTGCCGGATATCCTGTTGATGGTGTCTGACGCGGTCGTGGTGTTCGACAATCTGGCGGGCAAGATGCACGCCATCGTGCTGATCGATCCGGCGCAACAGGATGCCTACGCAAGGGGCGTTGCGCAGCTCGATGAACTGATGCACAAGCTGCGTCAGCCGATCACGCCGCGCCGCGGTCTTGATCTGGACCGGCCTCCTGCTGCCGACCCGGTGTTTCGCTCCAGCTTTACCCAGGACGATTACGAGGCGGCGGTCGACACGATCAAGCAGTACATCCTCGCCGGCGACGTGATGCAGGTTGTCCCGTCACAGCGCATGTCCATCGATTTCAGCGCCGCGCCCATCGATCTGTATCGGGCGCTGCGCTGCTTCAACCCGACGCCTTACATGTATTTCTTCAACTTCGGCGACTTCCATGTCGTCGGCAGTTCGCCGGAAGTGCTGGTGCGGGTCGAAGACAATCTGATCACTGTGCGTCCTATCGCCGGTACTCGTCCTCGCGGTGCCACCGAAGAGGCGGATCGCGCGCTGGAAGAAGACCTGCTCTCCGATCACAAGGAAATCGCCGAACACTTGATGCTCATCGATCTTGGCCGCAACGATACCGGTCGGGTGTCCGAGATCGGCACGGTCAAACTGACCGAGAAAATGGTCATCGAGCGTTATTCCAACGTGATGCACATTGTGTCCAACGTCACAGGCCAGTTGAAAAGCGGGCTGAGCGCGATGGACGCTCTGCGCGCGATTCTGCCGGCCGGCACCCTGTCCGGGGCGCCCAAGATCCGCGCCATGGAAATCATCGACGAGCTGGAGCCGGTCAAGCGCGGCGTCTATGGCGGGGCAGTCGGTTATCTGGCCTGGAACGGCAACATGGACACGGCGATTGCGATTCGGACTGCGGTGATCAAGGACGGTGAACTGCATGTACAGGCCGGTGGCGGCATTGTCGCCGACTCGGTTCCAGTACTGGAATGGGAAGAAACCCTGAACAAACGCCGCGCCATGTTCCGCGCCGTAGCCCTGGCCTCGCAGACTGCCGAGGACTGAGCAGGCTTGGCTGCTCTGCGTCTCAAAGCGGACGCAGAGCATCGCACGATAGTTGAGATTATCGTTCCTCACGCTCCAGCGTGGGAATGCCTTGGGTGACGCTCCGCGTTACAGATTTGCGCCGCGCCGCGGTTCTCAGGATAGGACGCGGAGCGTCCAGAACGGCATGCCGACGCGGAGCGTCGCACGATAGCGAGGCTGTCCTGCGGTCTGTCTAGAAACTCAGACTCAACGCAACATTCACCCCTTGCTGGGTCACGTCGTCGTTCTTGCGCCAGTTGTAATTGCCGCGCAGTGTCAGGTCCTGGGTCAGCTTCTGGCTGACGCCCAGCGTGGCCCGATTCAGGTCGCGTTGCGGCGTGTAGCCTTCCAGCGTGAAACCGACTGACTGTACGCTGTTGAGCGCCATTGTCACGTCCTGTTGATCGGTCTCGAACTCCCTTTCATGGGCAACTTCGCCCCACACCTGGGTGCTCGGTGTCACCTGGAACTTGCCCTGCACACCAACGCCTGCTCGCCGCGATTTGCGCGTCTGGTCACTGAAGGTCAGAGCCGTTGAACGGTCGCCTTTTTCCGAGTAGCCGTCGACATCGATGTGCGCGTAATCGGCGCTGACGAAAGGCGACAAATGCCAGCGGCTGGTCGGCCCCGCGATGTCGAAACCGACTCGCCCGCTGACAGCCCACATTTCACCGTCGGTATCGCCTTTTTCCTGGCCTTCGCTGACGCCCAGCGCGAACTTACGCTCGGCATTTTCGTAATCCAGCTTGCCGCCCGACACCGCCAGATCACCCCACCAGTGGTTGGCTTGATACTGCAGGAACGCAGTGGCGATGTAGCTGTTGAGTTTGTAGTCCGAGTCCCTGGGGCCCGCTTCAAGATTCTGGCGATACGCTCCAGCAACAACCCCGGTGCGCCAGTTTTCGGCAAACCGGTAGCTGCCGCCAATGGTCAGGTTATAGCCTCTTCCGTCAGCATCAGCCGAGCTGTCCTGCGCGTCGAAGTCCATTTTCTGACCGCCCGCCGACAGCATGCTCTGCCACTGCCCGACGCCTTGCCAGTTACCCCAGTCGCTGAGCCACTGTGCGCGAATCTCGTCCTGATGCATGCGCAGCGTGCCATTGGCCATTTCCGGCAGCAGGCTTATCTCCCACGGCGCCGAGAGCAGCGAGTACGCATAGTCGGCCAGCAGTCGTTGTCCGGCTTCGGTAGGGTGGACGCGATCGTTGAAGAACAGTCGGCTCGGATTCGGCGTAGCACTGGTTCTGCCGTTGGTGGTGCTTTCCCGGCAGCTGTCGCCGCTGAAACAGGTACTGACCAGATTCTCGTTGGGGTCGAACCCGAAGCGTGCCGGCTCAGCGAGGATTTCATTGATCAGCAACGGAACATTCAGCGGAATGATCTGGGCATTGATCTGCGCCAGTCGGCTGACCAGTTGCTGATTGAAGCCCGCGCTGAGTGCAGAGGACGCCGAGGCCAATGGTGAACCGCTCAAGGCTGGCGTTTTACCGATGTCCGGCAGCAACCAGACCATGATGTAGCGCGCACCGGCCTGTTGCAGGGCTTGCGCGCTGTCAGCCAACTGATTGGCAGCTTGCGCGGCGCTGCTGGCGCTCAGCACACGACCTTGCAGGAAGTCGTTGCCGCCCCCGGTCAGGTAATAAAGAGCGTTGGGGTCGGCGCGAAAACCGTTGGCGGGCAGATAACCGGTCCGGCTGCGCAGCAAGGTGCCGGTGTTCGGGTCGACGACGGTGGACTGCGAGTTGATCGAGTCAAGAATCTGGTCGGTCCGATAGCCGCCGACTGCCCAGTTATTGCCATCGGGTGCGCCCAGCGCAGCGTTGACCGGCGAAGTGGACGCCGCCAGATCTCCTGCCGGAACACCGAGCATCCTGCCGATCAGCGTCGACGAGTTCAGGTTGAACGCTTCACCGCTGCCGTCCTGATAGGTTGGGCCGACACGATTGGTGAACCTGAGCGTAGAGCCCCTTGGCCCGGCGGTGTCCGGAAACTGCCCGGCATCGGCCAGACTGTCACCGAACACCACCATGGTGGAGTAGGGCGCTGCAGCAGCGGTGCCGCAGGCAAGCGATAACAGGCAAGCCGCGAAGGGCCAGCGCCTCGATGTCTTGGTCATGAAAGGATCCCGATTGTTTTTGTTTTGTACCGGAAACGTAGCAAGATTTTTCATGACTGCAAAGTTCGATGAACATTATCGCGCTGCGGCGGTGCTTTTTTGACCTCAGGCAGCCCTGTTGGTCACGATGGCGCTCAGATAGTTGGCCAGGTCGTGCAGGTAAACGAAGGGGTGGCCCTGACGACTGCCGCCTGTACGGCTGACCTTCAAGTCGATGCGTCCTGCGTTGATCTTGCGCAGCAGATTCCTGTCGTTCGACAGGTGCGAAAAATAACGCTCTCTGACGGCGCTCAGTGAAGGGCACGGCGTGGCGAATTCTTTGCGAAGTTGATCCAGTATTTCGTTCATTCCATGACTCCCTGTGGTTTGCATGTGAGTACTCCCGAAATGGGGTGCAGGCAAACAATACGATATGTAGCGTCCTGTGACAATACAGTTTGTATTTTTAAATACGATTTGTATCGTATCGCTCATAGGGAGTCGATGTACCAGCATACGTGGGCAGTGCCGTTTTCAGGGTTGCGGGTCACTGTGATGCCTTCGGCTTCGCTGATCTGATCCATGATGCGCTCCCAGTGCGCCACCGACTCTCCAGGTTCTCGAGTCAGCAGGACCTGATGCTCGATCTGGGCCTTGTCACTGGTGATAGCGTCCTGAATCCGCTGTGCCAAGGCCAGGTAAGCGTCGTGTTGCAGGGTGTCGGGGGACTGATTGAGCATGAATGAACTCCTTTTTACTGTATGTGCATACAGTAATTGAGGGGTGTTTCTCACGCAAGCTACAAATGTTTCCTACACGGACACATGCCCGTGCAGGAAACAGTGCGCATGAAAAAGCCCCGATTATCGGGGCTTGGGCGGAGCATGGCGGGTGGTCAGAGGCGCATCGTCATCTGCCTGATGACACCGATCAGCTTGCACTCCTCGGTTACCGGAAGTGTCGGGTAGGAGGGGTTAAGCGGCTTGAGAAAGTAGCGTCCGGCGTCTTCGACAAGTTTCTTGAACGTGGCCTCGTTGCTTTCCGGCAGTTTGGCGATGACCAGCTTGCCGGCAGTGGGCTCGATTCCGGTGTCGACCAGAATCAACATGCCTTCGGGAATGCTCTGGCCTGCGGGCGCGGTCATCGAGTCTCCACGGACTACCAGCCAGAAGGCCCTGCCCTTGGCTTTATAGTCGCTGATCTCGAAGGTGTCCGAATAGCCGGCAGGGTAAGGCTCGACGGCTTCATTCCAGCCACCGGCCTCCACCCAGCTGATGACCGGATAGCGATAGAAACGTGAAGGCTGCACCGTGGGCTCCACGTTGTGCATGCCGGGTTCGCTGGCCGCGAGGGAGGTGGTGAGGATCGGCAGGCCCAGCTCGGTCAAGAATCGATTGATGACCTCGATCTTCGGCTCACGCTTGCCGTTCAGCCAATGCCCCACCGCGCCGGGCGTCACGCCCATGCGCTCAGCCATTTCTTCCTGGCTGATCTCCTGGGTTTCCATGACCTGTCTTGCGACTTCATACCATTTTCTGTTCATGCGTCGAATCATACAGGCTGTAGGGTGTTGAGCAATATACATAATGTAATGCTTCGTTGTGTCATAAAAATACAGAATGTATTGTAAGGCTTTGGTTCTGTGCAGCGAAAGACGCTGCGCAGCGTTTCGGAAAGGTCCTACAGGAGAGACACGATGATCGAGAAAGTAGAAGCAGTGATGCAGCATTGGGGCGAACAGCGCATGCGCATCGGCCTGGGCGGTGGACTGAGCAGCCCGATGGCCGGGATCATGGAATGGGGCGCGTACATTCCGCGTCGTACACCCGGCTCGCGTGCGCTGGTGGGGAATGGCAGCGGTCTGGACTATATAAGCAGCGAAGTGGAGGCGGCCGTTGCGCAGCTGTCACGCAGTCCGGCAAAGAGCCGCGGGCCTGAACTGGCCCAACTGGCGACATTGCGTTATGTCGAGTCGTTGCCAGTGCGTGAGCAGATGCGCCTGGTGGGCATTAATGAGGGCGCAGACCGCACCTATCGCAACTGGATCAACAAGCTTCATCAGCAGGTGCTGGCGATTCTCGCTGAGCGCAGCGCTTCCAGAAGCAACAACGCCGCCGTCGACAAGGTTGCACGAGGGTAGATGAAGGCACGGTTTCACGCCGTTTATCCGGGTCGATTGCACAGCTGTGGCCGAACTCGTGTTGAACTCCGGTCAAACTCGACCCACCCCGAAACTGCCCCTTCCCAGGCTTTCCGGAGGGGGGTAAAAAGGTCCCACGATATGCGATTTGCGCCTCAGGGCAGCAGCCGGAATCAGGCTGATAGACAGCCACAACCGGTCACTCGCGACCCACCTGAAAC
The DNA here is from genome assembly GCF_017833005.1 of Pseudomonas sp. PvP027. NCBI lineage: Bacteria > Pseudomonadati > Pseudomonadota > Gammaproteobacteria > Pseudomonadales > Pseudomonadaceae > Pseudomonas > Pseudomonas sp. PvP027. Next base: position 3,892,311 of record NZ_JAFIBK010000001.1, read on the forward strand.
CCCGCCTCGGCGGGGTTTTTCATTGGGCCAGATACGGAGGCCATTGCAAATGTTGAAGGACTATCGATGCGGGCAGTGCAAGAAGCTGCTGGCCCGCATGGGTGAATACACAGAGCTCCAGATCAAATGTTCCCGCTGCGGGACGTTGAATCATGTGAAGGCCGCGAGCCTCGAGTTATCGCCGTTGAGCGACATGAAAGCGGAATTCTCCGCGACAAATCATTCGACTCAATAGGTGAGATTAATGGGCTACTTTCTAAATTCAATGACCGAAAACGGGCGTGCGGTTCTCCCTCCCCGGACCGAGATGGTTCTCAACCAATATCTGGATTCTCCTAACAAAAGATTTCGGTTGATCTTTCAGGACGATAGCAACCTGGTATTGCGGGACAATGGAAATCCGATCTGGGCTGCAAATGGTGATGTTCCATACTCAGATGAAGTCTTCCCGCAACGCGGCATGGGAGCTCCGGTTTCGCTTGCCTACGTAAACTACAATCTGGGTGTCTCTGATAACCAGCGTTCTCGTCTCTGGGGGACTCACAACACCACAGTTCCTAGTAAGCAGTTTCAGGATGCGGCGGCTCGCACATACCTCCAGCTTCAGGATGACGGAAATATCGTCATCATTGATGCAACGCCAATTTGGAAAAGCAAGGATTCGATTCCTGTCGCACCGGACATTTCTGCGACGATGATTTCTCCGGGTACCATGATCTACCCGAATCAGTCGTACTCCATAGGCACTTCTACTCTGATCTTCCAAGGCGACGGTAACCTCGTGCTTTATGGAGCAAATGGCTTGGTGCATTGGGCGAGCTACACCCAAGGAAAAGGCGGTGCCCTGGCGTCGATGCAGGAAGACGGTAATTTTGTAATCTACGATAATGCCGGCACGCCTCTGTGGCACACCCACACTAATGGGAATCCTGGTGCCTATGCTCGAGTTCAGGATAACGGCAGTTTCTCGATCGTTTATCCGAAAATTGTTTGGGCCAGGTTTGGCTTCAGGCCTGATATCAAGCCAGTGAAGGTTTTCTATCCAAGCAATGGTGCATGGAGCACCTGGAATCCGGCGATCTATACGTTTTGATTGATCTGCCCCGGCTCTTTAGCCGGGGATTGTTTGTATTTAATCACCAGCCCCGGGGTGTTCCGGGGCACCCCTATTTTTTAAGTCTTGAAAGTTCAAGGCTTTTCTGTGGCACGAGTCTGTGCACCGCGCTCCTTTGACCGTTTCCTACGGTCTTTTATTCAGAGGTAAAGATGGACCCAACCGACCTAGGCCCAGGCACAGCTACCTGGCTGGGCGGCACGGGCACAATTTTGCTTGGCGGCTTTCTATGGCTGCGCAAGTTTCTTTCCAGAGATGCAACAGACCGGGCGATGGACAACGCGGACATCGGCACGGTTCGGCGTCTCAATGAGCTGCTCGACTCCGAGCGACAGGCGCGCAAGGAGGCTGAAGCGAGGGCTGACCAGTTTGCCAAGGAGCGCAACGAGCTTGCCGCTGCGGTTGGCCGGATGGAGGGCAAGATCGAGGCGCTCACCAGCCACATCGTTCAACTCACCGACAAGGTCACCACGCAAAGCGCCGAAATTGCCCGGCTGCGATCCCAACTCGGAGGTGCAAACGATGCACAGATGCGCAATTGATTTCATCGCTCGCCATTGGTGGCGGCGTCTGGAGGTGTGGCTGATTTCCGTACTGCTGATCGCTGGCTGTCTGATGCTCGGTTTTCAGGCCGGGCAGTGGTCGGCGAATGCCGAGCATACGCAGCAGCTGGCCGAGGTTCGCAATGCCTACGACGCAGCGCTTGGCAAGCGCGATCGGCGCCTGGACAGGCTGGCCGAAACCACCACCCAGGCGGCAGACAAGGTCGAGAGTGCCGCATCGATTGCCAATCAGGCCGCTCACACGGCCAGCCGTGCTGCAGACAAGGCTGATGAAGCGTTGGGCAAGGCGAACCAGTAGGCGTTACCCACGCCGCAATCAACCTTCAACACACGCGGAACCCCTCATGAAGATAACCCCGATAGTTGCCCATTTGCAGGCGACCTGCCCGAGCTTTGCCGGGCGAATCAGTGCCGGTATCGACTGGGCTGCGGTCGCCCTCGGCGATCAGCTCGCCCATCCGTCGGCGTATGTGATTGCCACGGGTGATCAGTCCACCGCCAACGACTTGCAGAACGTCATTCGCCAGAACATCACCGACACGATCGATGTCGTGGTGGTGCTCGATGGCGGCGACAAGCGCGGGCAGGAAGCCAGTGACCAACTGCATGCCCTGCGCGGCGAACTGTGGCGTGCACTGGTGGGCTGGAATCCGGATCAGGATTACGACGCGATGCAGTACACCAGTGGCGCGCTGGTGCAGATCAGCGGCGACCGGGTGACGTATCGCTTCGGGTTTGCAGCGCAGTTTCAACTGGGCCGCAACACCTCCAATCAGCCTGCCGAGACCTGGCACGAAGCGTATCTGGATGGTTTGCCTGGGTTTACCGGCGCCACCCTCGAGATGGACTGCGTTGACCCCGCAGATCCGAATTTGAAATCCCCCGGCCCTGATGGCCGTATCGAAGCGAAGTTCACAGCAGAGGTAACCCCATGACTCAACGCATCACTGTAGTACCGGCCGAGGGCCGCACTGTGCCGGATCCGGAGGCGGGCGATTTGCTGCCCGTCGAAGGCCGGCAGGTGACCTTCAACGCCTGGTGGCAGCGTCGTCAGAACGACGGCGACATCACCCTTCAAACCGAGCAATCCACCACCACCCATCAAGCCTTCACGGCTTAACCAAGAGGAAGCCAAACAATGGCTATCAGCTTTAACAACATTCCATCCGATGTTCGCGTGCCGCTGTTTTATGCGGAGATGGACAACTCGGCCGCCAACAGCGCGTCGGCCAGCATGCGTCGACTGATCGTTGCGCAGGTCAACGACGATGTGTCCGGCCCCGAACTGGGTTCTCTGGTGCTGGTGCCGAGCGTGGCGCTGGCGAAAAACATCGGCGGTCAGGGCTCCATGCTGGCCGCCATGTATGAAACCTGGCGCAAGGCGGACCCCACCGGCGAAGTCTGGTGCCTGCCGTTGCTCAATACCGAAGGCGCCAAGGCCGGCGCAACAGTCACCCTCACCGGCGCGGCGACCGAAGCCGGTCTGCTGAATCTGTATGTCGGCGGCATGCGAGTGCAGGCCACTGTCGTTAACGGCGCAACCGCTGCCCAGGCGGCTACCGCACTGTCGGTAAAGATCAATGCCACGCCTGACCTGCCGATCACTGCGGCTGTCGAAGCGGGTGTGTTGACCCTTTCCTGCAAATGGAGCGGGGCAAGCGGCAACGACATCCAGCTGGAATTCAATCGCCAGGGCAAGACCAATGGCGAAGTCATTCCTGCTGGCCTGACCGCGGCAGTAACAGCCATGACCGGTGGCGTGGGTACGCCTGATCAACTCAAGGCACTGGCTGCGCTGGGCGACGAACCGTTCGAGTTCATCTGCATGCCCTGGACCGACACCGCCACGCTGGATGCTTGGAAAGCGGCAATGGACGACAGCACCGGTCGCTGGAGCTGGGCCCGTCAGTTGTACGGTCATGTTTACAGCGCCAAGCGCGGCACGGTCGGTACGCTGGTGGCCGCAGGTCAACTGCGCAACGATCAGCACATCACCCTTCAGGGTGTGGAAAACGGTGTTCCGCAACCTGTCTGGCTGCAAGCCGCTGCACTGGCTGCGCGCACAGCGGTGTTCATCTCTGCCGACGCCAGCCGTCCGACCCAGAGCGGCACCATGCCCGGTATCGATCCTGCTCCGGCCAGCCAGCGTTTCACCCTGACCGAGCGTGAGTCGCTGCTGCGTTACGGCATCGCCACGGCTTACTACGAAGGCGGTTACGTGCGCATCCAGCGTTCGATCACCACCTACCAGAAGAACGCGTACGGCCAGGCTGACAACTCGTATCTGGACAGCGAAACCATGCACCAGTCGGCGTTCATCATCCGTCGCCTGCAAGGCATCATCACCAGCAAGTACGGCCGCCACAAGCTGGCCAACGATGGCACGCGTTTCGGTGCCGGCCAGCCGATCATCACGCCGAGCACCATCCGTGGCGAGTTGATTGCGCAGTACGCACGTCTTGAAGAAGAAGGTCATGTGGAGAACGCCGAAACGTTCGCCCAGCACCTGATCGTCGAGCGTGATGGCAATGACCCAAGCCGCGTGAACGTGATGTTCCCGCCTGACTACATCAACGGCCTGCGCGTGTTCGCGCTGCTCAACCAGTTCCGCTTGCAGTACGACGAAGCGGCATAAGCCTAACCAACCCTTTCAAGCCCGCCTCGTGCGGGTTTTTTCATTCTGGAGATAAACAACATGGGTCAGAAAGTTGCGGGTACCTGCTACATCAAAGTGGATGGCACCCAATTGACCATCAGCGGCGGCGGCGAAGCGCCTCTGATGAACATCAAGCGCGAGACGGTCGTGCCTGGTTACTACAAGGAAACCGAAAAGGCCGCGTGGTTGAAGTTCACCGCCGTGCATACCGCAGATCTGCCGCTCAAGCTGCTCACCACCGGTGTGGACATGACCATCACCTGTGAATTCAAGAACGGCAAGACCTACGTCCTGTCCGGTGCCTACCTGGTCGAAACGCCAAGCAGCAAAGCTGACGACGGCACCATCGAGCTGCAATTCGACGGTAATCAGGGGAGCTGGCAATGAGTGAAGTCATCGACCTGGCCAGCCCGATCGAAGCGCACGGCGAAACCCTTTCGCAACTGACATTCCGGCGCCCTACGGCGCAGGAAGCGCGGGCCATCAAGGCCCTGCCGTACAGGATCGACAAGAACGAGGAAGTTTCCCTGGATCTGGACGTGGCGGCGAAGTACATCGCCGTCTGCGCCGGCATCCCGCCCTCGTCGGTCAATCAGATGGACCTGTGCGACATCAACACGCTGAGCTGGAAGGTTGCGAGTTTTTTCATGGCAGCGGCATCAGCGACCTCGAAGGCCTGATCGCCGTCGTTTACGACCTCGCGTACTTCTGGAAGACCGATCCCGAACTGATGATGTCCAGGGAGCTGGACATCATCACCGAGTCGATCTTGCAGGCGCAACGCATCAACCAGATCCTGCAGGGGGAGTGATGGCAGACACTATCAAGACGCTGATTACCGGCGTCGACAAGCTGTCTCCAACGCTGGCAACCATCCGCAACAACGTTGAAGGCTTCGAGACCAGGCTTGAAGGCTCTGGTCTTGGGAACGTCGAAGTGGGCGAGATGATCAAGGGCAATGCTTTGACAGAGCCCTTGATTGCCGGGGTAAAGGCAGCGATCGGTTTTGAGACCAGCATGGCCGGCGTGAAACGATCGGTCACCTTTGAAACACCGCAACAGTTCCAGCAGATGAGTTCCGACATTCTGGACCTCAGTGAACGACTGCCGGAAAGCGCCAACGGTATCGCGGCAATTGTCGCCGCGGGTTCCAAGGCCAATGTACCGCGCGAAGAACTGACCGGGTTTGCCAGCGACGCCGTGAAAATGGGCGTCGCATTCGATCAGACAGCGGCCGAGTCGGGCGACATGATGGCCTCGTGGCGGTCATCGTTTCAGATGACTCAGCCGCAGGTCGCGGCGTTGTCCGAGAAGATCAACGTGCTCGGCGGCAACAATCTGGAAAAGAAAATCGCCACCATGGTGACTGCAATGGGCCCGCTCGGGCCGGTTGCGGGGATGGCCTCCGGGCAACTGGCGGCCATGGGCGCGACCCTGGCCAGCGTCGATGTGCCGGCCGATGTGGCCGCCAGCGGCATGAAGCGTTTCATGCAGTCGTTGACCGAAGGGGGCGCGGCGAAAGCCGGGGCGTTCGAGGCGTTGCAGCTCGACGTCAATCAGTTGACCCAAGGCATGCAGAGTGACCCGTCCGGGACCATTGAAAAGGTTCTGACGGCGGTTTCCAGTGTTGATCCCGGCAAACAGTCGGACGTCATCACGCAGCTGTTCGGTGCCGAATCGCTGGGCGCGATCACGCCGCTGCTGGCCCACCTCGATGTGCTCAGGTCCAACCTGGCCAAGGTCGGGGAGGGCGTGCAAAACAGCGGCTCCATCGAGAAGGAGTTCGCAGACAACTCCCAGACCACGGCCACTGCCATCAAAGAGATGACCAACCGTGTCGATCGTCTGGGCATCAATATCGGCAGTATGTTCCTGCCGGCGATGAACGAAGCAATGGCCGTGATCGGGCCGATGATTTCTCAGGTCGCCGCACTGGCGGCCGAACACCCTGGCGTTATCAAGGGTGTGGTGGCCGCTGCGATTGCGTTCGGTGTATTGCAAGTTGCGGTCATGACCGCGACGACCGCCATGAGCGTACTTAGCGCGGTGATGGGCCTGTCACCGCTGGCCTTGATCGTGCGCGGCCTCGCGCTGGCGGCAGTTTTTCTGATCGCCAACTGGTCGACCGTCGCACCTTATTTCCAGGCGGTCTGGGAGGCGATTCGCGGACCGGTGATGGCGCTGTGGGACGTACTCAAGGCGGTCTTCGCCTGGACGCCGCTGGGCATGATCGCAGCCAACTGGCAGCCACTGACCGAATTCTTTGCTGCGCTGTGGGACGTGATCAGGGCGCTGGCCACGCCGGTTTTCGATTTTCTGCAAACGCTGTTTGCGTGGTCGCCGCTGGGCATGGTCGTGGCCAACTGGCAGCCGTTGTCCGAGTACCTGGCCGGGCTATGGGAAACCATCAAGGCCGAGGCGCAACCGTTTACCGATGTGCTGGCAACGCTGTTCAGTTTTTCGCCGCTGGGCATGGTCATCGAGAATTGGCAGCCGATCAAAACCTGGTTCGCAGGTCTGTGGGCGGACATCAAGCCATTCATCGAGCCGATCATTAGCTGGTTTGGTGGCGACACGAATAAGACCGTCCTGCAGCGGGCGACCGAGAAGGCCAATCAGTTCGCGGAAGAACAGCGGATACGCAACGCAGGGCCAGGCGGCGGGACCGGGGCGTTTCTGGCGGCCGGTGCCGTCGAGAACGTTCGCACGAATCAGCTTCAGCTCAATCAGGCCACCGGCGTGCCGCCGACCAGTCAATTGCTCGGCGTACCAACCCCACTGGCTCCCGGCAGCCTGTTATTGCAACAGGGCGCAGGCGGGGCCGGCCCGCGACTTGAAGGCGAGCTCAACATTCGCTTTGAAAACGCGCCGCCGGGCATGCGTGCGGGGCAAGTGCAGACCAACCAGCCGGGTTTGACGATATCGCCAAACGTCGGTTATCGAACCCTCGGCGCAGGAGCCGGATCATGAGTACATGGCGTGACAGCCTGCTGCCAGCGTCTTTCCGGGGCGTCGGTTTTTTCATTGAAAAAGCCGTCGTCCCGGCAGGTCGCAAAGGGCAGTTGCATGAGTTTCCACAACGCGACGAGCCTTATTTCGAGTCGCTGGGCAAACAGTCGAAAGTTCATACGCTGACGGGGTTCATTGTCGGTCCCGACTGCTTCGAACAGCGAGACAAACTGCTACAGGCTCTAGAGCAGGAAGGTGCCGGCGAGCTGGTACATCCCTGGCTGGGGCGCGTGCAGGTCCAGGTTGGCGAATGTGGCGTCACACACAACCTGAGCGAAGGCGGACTCGTCCGACTGGACCTGAAGTTCTATCCGGCCAACCCGCTCAAGTTTCCCGTGTCGACCCTCAATACGCGACGGCAGTTGCTGGGCGCGTCCGAGAGCCTGCTGGACTCGGCGCTCAGGCGCTACCGCTCGGTGATGGCCACGGTGGACGCGGTGCGTATCAATATTCAGGCACTGCGCAGCGCCCTGTCGGGTGTATTCGCGACCATTCAGCGGCAGTTCACACCGTTCATGACGATCTATTCGGATGTCACCGCGCTGGTGCATTCGCTGGTCAATGCACCGTTGACGGTCAGCACGCTGTTTACCACGTTCTTCGCCAGTTTCGACGGTGACAGCCGTCGAGCCAGAAGAGCGAACGGCACCAGCAGTATTGGCGGGGCGAATACCGGAACGAATGTCGGGTCAGGTTCCGGCAGCTCCACAGGTGGCAGTTCAGGCAGCGGTTCCGCCAGTGGTAGCAATGGCAGCGCTGCAGCAAGGTCCGGCAGTAATGGCGGCGTGTCCTCTGTTGAAACGGTCGATTACCGGTCGGTGATTTCCGAGGCCACGCAACAGGCGGAAGCGGTGTCCGGCATCAATCTGGTCAGTCAGAGCAGCGGGCTGGATACCGGCGTGACGGCTCAGGCCGCCGCCAATCTGGTTCAGGATGCCTTGTTGGTCAAGGTGGCGAAAATCGTCGCGAGCATGCCGGTTGCAACAACCGTCACGCCGCTCACGGTGGTGCCGTCGCTGGATCAGCAAGTGACGCAAGCGCTGCAACGCGTCGATGTGCCGGTTGCCGATGACGTCATCGAGCTGCGTGACACCTTGAGTTCGGCGATCTGGGAAGCGTCGTTGAAAGCCGACCCAGAACATTACCTGGCGCTCAACACGTTGCGTCAGGCGTTGATCAGGCACCTCAACGCGGTGGCGGCCTCCGGCGTACGTCTGGTGGACATGAAGGTGTCCGAGCCTTTGCCGGCGCTGGTGCTGGCTTATCGCCGATTCGGTGACGCCAGCCGGGCGCAGGAAATGGTGCAGCGCAATCGGCTGGCCCACCCGGGTTTCGTGCCGCCCGGCACGCTGAAGATCGCGCAGGAGTGACCCATGATCGACCCTAACGTTGTCACCCTGACGGTTGACGAGCATGACTACGCCGGCTGGAAGGCGGTGGAAATCTCTGCCGGGATCGAGCGTCAGGCGCGCAGCTTTGACGTGAGCATTACCTGGCAGTGGCCGGGCACTGAAATCTCGCATCCGATCACGCCCGGCGCAGCGTGCGAGGTGCGTATCGGCGGCGAGTTGATGCTGACCGGCTGGGTGTTTGCCGCGCCGATCAGCTATGACGGCAAGCAAGTCACGCTAAAGATTTCCGGACGCTCGAAAACCGCTGACCTTATCGACTGCTCGGCCATCAACAAGCCGAGCCAGTGGAAGGAGGTGGGGGTGCTGAAGATCGTTGAAGCGCTGGCTGCTCCCTATGGCTTGTCGGTGATCAGCGAAATACCGGAAACCTCGAAGATGGCCGATCACACCATCGAGCCTGCCGAAACCGTGTTCAAGTCCATTGACCGGCTGCTGACCCTGTTCCGGATTTTTTCCACCGATGACGAATACGGCAATGTGGTACTGGCCAGGCCGGGTAGTCGCGGGCAGAGCGCAGATGCGCTCGAACTCGGCAAGAACGTGTTGAGCGCGAGCATAGCGCGGGACTTTTCCGGGCTCTTTTCCGAGTACCGGGTCATCGGTCAACAGACCGGTAATGACCAGACGTTCGGCAAGGAGTCATCGGAGGTCTCGGCAGAAGTCACGGATAACCGGCATGACGATCCCGCGCATAAAAAGCGTCTTCGCGTACTGGTCGTTCATGAGGATGCGCCAATCACACCCAAACTCGCTTTGAGTCGCGCCAACTGGGAGCGCGGTCAGCGGGCCGGCAAGGCGCTGCTCACCACCTACAAGGTCCAGGGCTGGCGGCAGTCCAACGGCGCGCTCTGGCGGCACAACACTATGGTGCGGGTGATCGATCCGGTCATTGGTTTTACGAGCCGGAACATGCTGATTTCAGCCGTGACCTACTCGCTGACCGACCAAGGCACGATCACCACACTGGTGGTCGGTCCGCCCGAAGGTTTCCAGGCCGAGCCGGGTGATCCCAACAAGCGCAGCAAGGTGCAGGTCAATCAGGACGCTTACTCCTGGTTGCTGCCCATCGACGAGGAAACAACCTCATGAGCTTACTCAATCGCATGCTGGTGCGTGGCACGGTGGTGCTCGCCAGGGCCAGCAGCAAAATGCAGGCGCTGCAAATGCGCCTCACCGCCGGAGAGGTCAAGGACGACATGGAGCACTTCGAACCCTACGGTTTCACCAGCAACCCGCTGGCCGGCGCCGAGGGCATTGCCGCTTTCATTGGTGGTGACCGGTCGCATGGTCTGCTGCTGGTGGTGGCCGACCGGCGCTATCGCCTCAAGGGTCTGGAGTCCGGCGAAGTGGCGATCTATACCGACGAGGGCGACAAGATTCACCTCAAGCGCGGCAAGGTCATCGACATTGAAACCGACACCTTGAACATCAAGGCGGCGGTGGCCGTGAACTTCGACACACCACAGATCACCCAGACCGGAAAGATCGTGTCCCAGGGTGACCAGCTCGCCGCGGGCATCAGCCAGATCAGCCATCTGCACGGCAACGTGCAGGGCGGTAATGGCCAGAGCGGGCCGCCCGTTGGAGGTGCCGGATGATCATTGAAGGCTCTCTGCAGGCGTCCTTGCTGCGCTCGGTGGTGATCAGCCTGTTCACCTGGCGGCGTGCCGAAGCGGACGACCCGTTCGACGATGCCGAGCGCTATGGCTGGTGGGGCGACACCTACCCGGCGCAGGCCAATGACCGCATCGGTTCCAGGCTGTGGCTGCTGCGCCGGGTCAGGCTGACTGCCCAGACTCAGCGCGACGCCGAGTTCTATGCCCGCGAAGCGCTCGACTGGCTGATCGCAGACGGCCAGGTCAAGAACATCAACATCCTTACCGAACAGGTTCAGAGCAACCGCCTGAACCTGGGCGTCGAGCTGGTCGTCTCGGACGGTCAGGTCGTGCGCTTCAACCCTTCTGAACAGTGGCAGGTGATTTATGCCGTTTGAAACACCTACGTTACCGGCGTTGATCAACCGAACCCAGGTCGACCTCGCCGACGAAGCGCTGCGTCAGTCCGATGCCCGGGTATTGTCCCGCGCGCACAGCGGTGCGGCCTACGGGCTGTACGGCTATCAGGACTGGATCGCCGACCAGATTCTGCCGGACACCGCCGATGAGGAAACCCTCGAGCGGCAAGCCATCCTGCGCCTGAGGCAGCCGCGCAAGGTGGCACAGGCGGCTACCGGGACGGTGCGCTTCACCGCTGCGGCCGGCGCGGTGCTGGATGCGGACACGGTGCTGCAGTTCAGTGATGGACGCTTCTACCGCGTGACCAAAGGCGTCACTACGGTTGCGGGCAACAACACGACCACGGTCGAAGCGGTGGATGCCGGTGTTCTGGGTAATGCGGATGCCGGTCTGGTGATGACTGCCGTGCAACCGGTCGAAGGTATCGACAGCACCTTCACCGTCATCGCCGACGGTTTGTCCGGCGGCATCGCGCAGGAAAGTATCGAGTCGTTGCGTGCCCGTGTCGTGCGCTCCTACCGGGTCATTCCGCATGGCGGCAATCAGGATGATTACGTGACCTGGGCGCTGGAAGTGCCGGGCGTGACGCGCGCCTGGTGTGTGCGCCGGTTCATGGGGCCAGGGACTGTCGCGGTGTTTTTCATGCGCGACGACCAGGCCGATCCCATTCCCGACGCCGAGCAGCTCGCTGCGGTCGCTGCGTATATCGAGCCGCTGCGTCCGGTTACGGCAGACGTGTATGTGCTGGCGCCGGTGCAGAAACCGGTGGTTTACACCATCCGGCTCACACCGGATACCTCTGCCGTGCGGGCAGCGGTCGAGGCGCAGCTGCTGGACCTGCACAACCGTGAGGGCGGACTGGGCGAAACCCTGTTGCTCACGCACATTGCCGAGGCCATCAGCCGCGCGACAGGCGAAACCGATCATGTGCTGGTTTCTCCCGTGGCCAACGTTACCGCGGCCGCCAACCAGCTGCTCACGTTCGGGGGTATTCAATGGTCGTCATAAGAACCGCCGAACACTACGCGGAGCAACTGCAGACGCTGTTGCCTCCCGGCCCTGCGTGGGATCCGGAGCGGGTGCCGGAATTGCAGCAGGTCATTACCGGCCTGTCCCGCGAGTTCGCGCGCATCGATGGCCGCGCGTTCGACCTGCTCAACGAGATGGACCCCGCCACCGTCAGTGAACTGGTCCCGGACTGGGAGCGGGTGATGAACCTGCCTGACCCGTGCCTGGGGCTCAAACCCCTGTTCGCAGACCGGCGTCTGTCGGTGCGACAGCGGCTCGTGGCAACGGGAGGGCAGAACGCGGCGTTCTACATCGACATTGCCATCAGCCAAGGCTACCCCGATGCCACCGTGACCGAACACCGAGCGCCCCGTATGGGGCGTTCGCGTTTTGGCCAGGCGCACTTCGGCACCTGGAACGCGCAATTCATGTGGACCCTGAACACCGGCGGGCGCCAGCGCCTGGGCCGACGCTTCGGGGCCAGCTACTGGGGAGAGCGGTTCGGGGTGAATCCCGGGCTGGCCATCGAGTGTTTGATCCGTCGAGCAGCACCGGCGCACAGCGTCGAATTCGTAAACTTCAACTGAGGAACACAATGTGGATTATCCCAAGAGTGTGCCGGGCGTAGGCTTGGCAAGCGGCAAGTTTGTAGATGAAAACCCGGCGACCGGCATGCCCGGCTCGCTTATTCCTGCGCAGTGGGGTAACTCGATCACGCAGGAGATTTTGAATGCGATGGCGGCCGGTGGTGAGCAGCCTGATGAAACCAGAACAGACCAGCTTGCATCGGCTATCACGCAGATAGGTTCGCAAGTCAGGCAGGCTTATCGTGGTGCCGGTTTTGGCTATACCGCATCCGAGACCCTTCTGCCCGGGGCAGCGGGGCACTGGCACAGAATCAACCTCGCCGGTATCACGCTGACCCTGCCTCCCAAGGCGAGCGTAGTGGTAGGTAAGTCGATAACCTTTCATAACGCATCGCCAGGAGCGGCAACTATCAAGGCCAACGGTGCTGAGGTCATCTCTCTATACGGTGCCGGCAGCAATACGTTGAAGCTGAATGCGGCGGAGTGGGTAGAGCTTGTTTTTAACACTGACGCGATCTACATCACCAAGCGCGGCAAAATCACAGAGGTAAAGGAGGTCGACTCTAAAAAAGTGTTCTCTTTCAATACCGATATAGTTTTTACAAGAGACCAGATGGAGTTGCTGCTACTGGATGCTACTGGCGGCAATCGTGCATTCACACTGCCCTCTTCAAATGCGGCACTAGGCGTAAAGGACGTCATTGTTCGCAGGATAGACAGCAGTGGCAACCGGCTGACCGTGAATGCAAGTGCCGGGGAAAAGATCAGGTTTCATACCCATTTAAATGCTGCTGGTTATTCCTTTCTGGTTCTAATGGGGGCTGGCGATTGGTGGCATCTGCGCAGTGATGGTGCCGGGAGTTGGTGGCCGGTAGGACGCTACGACAATACACCTCTGGGACGACCCGTCTTCGAAACAACGACGTTGTTCAGCCCAGGAGGATACGGAGCGTTGAACGGTGGGCTTCTTAACCGCGCCGACTGGCCGTGGCTTTGGGATCATGCGCAAAAGTCCGGGATGGTTTACACCGAAGCAGCTCGTACCGGCAAGGAAGGTGGATGGAGCAGTGGCGACGGCGCCCTGACCTTCCGAGGGCCCGAAGGTAGGGGCGAGTTCTTGCGGGTACTGGATGAGTCTCGTGGGGTCGATGCGTCGCGTGTCGCCGGCTCTTGGCAGGACGGCACTTGGCTCAGGACGGTGGCTCAGGAGTGGAGCGGGTCTGACATAGAAACGGGTACTTACTTGTTAGGCAATGGTCATGCCCAGGCAGATGGACGTCTCAGTTCCATAGGCCCTAATGGCGTGTTGCCGATCGGTGCTTTGGTTCCAGCTGGAGGTTCTGCGTATCTCCGTGAAACGACAGATAACGGCGCGACGGGAGCTGCTATGAGAGACGACCAGCAACCGATGAACAACTGGATTCGTTTCCGTAGCCGCAACATGGCCTATCCCGGCCGTATTAAACTGATCTGAGGACATTATGCCTACTTACTTGATAGATGACTCTGGGGCCTTGATAGGGCCTGTTGAATTACCGGTTGTTCCTGGACTGGGCGAGCAAACGCCCAGCAACGCTGTAAGCATGACCGAATTACTTAACGAGCCGAACACAGGATTTGCCTGGACACTCATAAACGGTGAGCTGCAGCAGGTCATAGATCGCCGTGGCTTGATGTATCGAATAAACGACGGCTCGGTAGAGGAGTGGAGCAGCCTCGGTCTGCCGCCTGAACGGCTTACCGCCAAACAATGGCCTGGAAAATATTACGTTTGGCGAGAGGGGGAATGGGTTCTTGATGTCGAAGCGCAGAGGGCCGCTTTGGCTTCTGCTGCTTTGGTGGTTCGTGACCAGCGTTTGCAGGAAGCAGCTACACGTATCGCCCCGTTGCAGTATGCCGAAGAACTGGGAGATGCCACCGAGGCGGAGAAGGCAAGTTTGCTCGAATGGAAACGCTATAGCGTGAAGCTGAACCGGATCGAGCAAACCCCGGATTACCCTCTCCAGATCAAATGGCCTTCACCGCCCTCCGATGCAACTGCCCTGTAGACATGACCGCGAGAGCGGTTTTTTTTTTGCCCGTCTTTCGAGACCGCTGCGTGCGTTTTAGTCGCGTGCCAAATCCTCACAGACTCTGCGGACAAAAGATGCTGAGTCGTTAATAAAACGTGATTCATAACGCCACACAGCACTGACCTTCCGCATCGTTAACTCAGGCGTTATCGGCAGAGGCGTCTGGTGTGCACATAAATCGTCATCCCGTAATAACAGCACTCTCTTAATACACAACATGAAGGATTAACCATGAACATAGTACCCATCTCCCGTAACCCGCAATGGGCTGACCAGGCCCATACCTCCATGACGCTGTGGGTGATCATTACTGAACCCGGCTATATGGATCGTCAGGACGCTATATCGGTCTCTGCCAATCATCCGGATCCGCAATACGCAGCATTGTTCAGCCGAGCAATCGCCGGTGAGTTCGGTGAGATTCTCGAGCCGAGTGAGCAGATGATCCTTATCAACGTCAATGCGGAGCGCGGTATCTACCTGGACAACGCTACCAAGAGAATCAACGAGCTGGACTTTCAACTGACTATTGTGCAAAACGCCATTGCATCGGGGTCGGCCACAGTCGCGCAAATCGAGTCTCGGCCTGCGCTGCAAGCCGAGCTTGATGCGTATTCGCTTTACCGGGCACAGCTCTCCAATCTGAGTTCGCTCCCGGGATTCCCTACTTCTTTCGCCTGGCCTGTTCCTCCTGCGACTCCGTTTGTTTACGTAAAGCCGCCGGAAGTGACTACACCGCCTACAGGCGTTAGCGAAGATGAACTGCCTTGGATCATGAACAGCATTCGTAACCCTCGCTGGGTCGATCAAGCTCATACCGCTATCGTACTTTTAGTTGTTTTCGAGAAAACCAAATATACGAATGGTGAGGAGGCCGTAACTGTTTCTGCCAACGCCCCTAAGCCACAAGCCAGAGAACTTTTCAACCGTGCCTTTAACGGCGAGTTCGGCCTGATTCTCGAACCGATCACGGAAGTGGGAACGGGCGATGTCATGACTCAGCGCAACGGATACTCGGCCATGGCCACTGCGAAAGTCGATACGTTGATCAGCAGACTGGTCGTTGTACAAAGTGCCATTGAAGCCCAGTTGAGAAACCTGTCTGCGCTGCAGGCCGAGCTTGATGCGTATTGGCTTTACCGTGTGCAGCTCGCCCAGCTCGATGCGCAGCCAGGCTTTCCAGAGTCGTTCGTGTGGCCCGCTCCGCCAGCGTCGCCGTTTGTATATGTAAAGCCGACTGAACAGCTGGCACCGGTTAGGGGCGTAAGTGCAGACGAGCTGCCCAAGTCCTGACGCCCCGCTCTGAGGGGGGCGTTGTTTTATTCGCCATTTAATCTCGCTTTTGAACAGGAGAGCCTTATCGGCTCACGGGGTGGGCTCGTCCCGCAAGCCCTTGGGGCGGATCAATGCCTCTCGACCAGTAACAAAAACTGAACATCATCCCTGACGCCGGCGCCACCGCCGGCGTTTTAGTTCCTGTCATCAAACGAAACAGGAGGTCCGCTGACGCCCGCAAGCGTCAATCATTCACAAACCCATACTCTCTCAATAGAAAATCAAAGGTATTCATATGTACACAGTAATAAGCGCTCGTGATCCACGTTGGTCCGATATGACACACACATACATTAACCTGTGGGTGTTGTTTGCAGAGTTTAAAGACACTTTCGGCGAGGTGCCTTTTAGTGCATCTCCCAACGACTCCGCTGCTCACGGAGTCGATCTGTATAACCGCGCCCTCGCTGGTGAGTTTGGCCCGGTTCTCGAGCCGACCGAGGAGTCGGTCGTGCAGTTGGTGACGAGTCAGCGAAATAACCTATCAAGTAACGCTACCGCTCGAATCCACGCTTTGCTGGACGATCTGGATATTCTTCAAGACGCTATAGCAATGAATCTGGCGACCGAAGCGCAAGTGAAATCCGTGCCAGCAATAAACGCTGAGCTGTACGCGTTCCGTCTTTATCGCGTGCAGCTTTCCCTAATTGACACATTGCCAGGTTACCCAAGGAAGTTCGACTGGCCAGTGGCGCCTGCGCAGCCTTTTGTGTATGTGCCACCTTCTGAGTAGTTGGCCATTTGGCAGGGCGAGCGCGAAAACGAATTGCACCCGACGCCGGCTCTGAAGCTGGCGTTACTGTTTATGCTTTCGATATCGCCGCAGCCTGCTGATATGACTGCTGCTAACGACTCAGGTAATGACGCCTCGCAATGATGGGGCGTCTGTTACCCCTGATGCGCGTCGCTCTTGAGTCACGAAAGCTTCGTCGATTGGGGGCACTGACGAGCTTCATAAGCAAGGCAGGAGTAACCATGCCTATCAACCAGCAACAACTACTGCAAATCCTCCCTAACGCCGGCCTTAAAGCCGGCGTTTTCGTTCCTGCTCTCAACACCGCCATGGCCCGCTACGCCATCAACACTCGCCTGCGTATCGCCGCGTTCATCGCTCAGATAGGGCATGAGTCCGGGCAGCTTCGTTATGTGCGCGAGCTGGGTAGCGACAGCTATCTGGCCAAGTACGACACGGGCCAGTTGGCGCTGCGTTTGGGCAACACGCCAGAAGCAGATGGCGACGGTCAGTTGTATCGGGGCCGTGGGCTGATTCAGGTGACGGGTCGGGCCAACTACGAAGCGTGTGGCGAAGCGCTGGGGCTGGACCTGTTGAGTCAGCCGCAACTGCTCGAACAACCCGACCACGCGGCCATGTCGGCGGCATGGTTCTGGGATCGGGCCAACCTCAACGCGCTGGCAGACAAGGGTGATTTTCTGATGATCACCCGCCGCATCAACGGCGGTACCAACGGCCTGGCGGATCGGCAGGCGCTTTACCAGCGGGCATTGGAGGTGCTGCCGTGAAAGTGCTGGATATGCGATTCCTGATCCTCGCATTCGTGCTGGGGGCTGGGCTGGGTACATGGGCGGCCTGGAAATGGCAGGCGGCCCGCTATGGCCTGCAACTGTCCACGCAAGCACTGACGTGGCAGCGCGAGCGCGAGCAAGCGGCGCTGGCGGTCGTCGACTGGCAGAACGCCGAGCAGGCACAACGACGGGCGCTGGAAGTCCGTTTGCACACCAACGATACAACCATCCACAAGGAGTTGAGCGATGCACAGACTGCTCAGGCTCGTTTACGTGATCGCCTGGCTACCGCTGATTTGCGCTTGTCAGTCCTCCTTGCCAACAGCCCCGCCAACCATGCTGGCATGCCAGCCGGCACCGATGCCGGCGGCGTGGTTCATGGAAGCTCGCGAGGCGAACTTGACCCAGCGGCTGCTGGACGAATTGTCGCCATCACCGACTACGGCGATCAGGGATTGATCGCTTTGAAGGCCTGCCAAGCCTACGTGCGCGAGATTGCGCACTGATGTTCCTCTCGGCTCCCCACCCCCTAGGCCATCGTGCCCCTGCCTCAATCCCGCCTCCGCAAGGAGGCGCGGCCCTCTTTTGCGTTGTTGCCAGCCTTTCAATCGGCCTGGCCCGGTACATTCATATTGCACCGGCCGATTCGGTACGCTAATGTCCTGAAACGTACCGATGAGACCCCTTCCGTGACGACAGTCAGCAAGCTTTTGATGCGCGTTATCAAGGCTCACGCCCGTTGGCGTTGGCGCGCCTGACTTTTTCCTTGCCGGCCCTGCCGGTCCCGTACCTGTATGCCTTCGATTTTGTGATGCTTTTCTCCGTCCCCCGGCCCTGTGGCTGACGAGGGGATGCATGAGTGAAGCAGAATCCGGAAGGCCTGAATCACGTCAGTAAATCAAAAGGTTGATAGCAAAATGCTGCTGATGATCGATAACTACGATTCGTTTACCTACAACGTCGTGCAGTACCTCGGTGAGCTGGGGGCGGACGTCAAAGTCATTCGCAATGACGAACTGAGCATCGCCGAGATCGAAGCCCTGAACCCGGAGCACATCGTGGTCTCGCCTGGGCCGTGCACGCCCAATGAAGCTGGCGTCTCGCTTGATGTGATCAAGCACTTCGCGGGCAAGCTGCCGATTCTGGGCGTATGCCTGGGGCATCAGTCCATCGGTCAGGCCTTTGGCGGCGACGTGGTTCGTGCGCGGCAGGTCATGCATGGCAAAACCAGCCCGGTCATTCACGAAGACGGCGGGGTGTTCGATGGCTTGAATCATCCGTTGGTGGTCACCCGCTACCACTCGCTGGTGGTCAAGCAGGATACGTTGCCCGACTGCCTGGAAGTGACGGCCTGGACTGCGCTGGAAGACGGCTCGGTCGATGAGATCATGGGCCTGCGCCACAAGACACTGAACGTCGAAGGGGTGCAGTTTCACCCCGAGTCGATCCTGACCGAGCAGGGCCACGAGCTGTTCGCCAATTTTCTCAAGCAGAGTGGCGGCCATCGTCAGGGCTAAGGATTTTTTATGAGTACCCCCATGAATATCAAAAGCGCGCTCGATCGCGTGGTCAACCAACTGGACCTGACCACTGAAGAGATGAGTGATGTCATGCGCGAAATCATGACCGGCCAATGCACTGAAGCGCAGATTGGTTCTTTTCTGATGGGCATGCGCATGAAGAGTGAGACCATCGACGAAATCGTCGGTGCGGTTTCGGTCATGCGCGAGCTGGCGGACAAGGTCGAGCTGAAAACCCTGGATGGTGTGGTCGATATCGTCGGCACCGGTGGCGACGGGGCGAACATTTTCAACGTCTCGACGGCTTCCGCCTTCGTCATCGCAGCCGCGGGTTGCACAGTGGCCAAGCACGGCAACCGTGCTGTCTCGGGTAAAAGTGGCAGTGCCGATCTGCTCGAGGCTGCCGGGGTTTATCTGAACCTCACGCCTGTTCAGGTCGCACGTTGCATCGACAGCGTGGGTATCGGTTTCATGTTCGCCCAGTCTCATCACACGGCCATGAAACACACTGCCGGGCCACGCCGCGAGCTGGGTCTGCGCACACTGTTCAATATGCTCGGCCCGCTGACCAATCCGGCGGGCGTTCGTCACCAGATCGTTGGCGTGTTCAATCAGGCGCTTTGCCGTCCGCTGGCCGAGGTGCTGCTGCGTCTGGGCAGCAAGCATGTGCTGGTGGTCCACTCGCAGGACGGCCTGGACGAATTCAGTCTGGCTGCACCGACCTTCGTGGCCGAGCTGAAAAACGGCGAAGTCACCGAATACTGGGTACAGCCCGAGGACCTGGGCATCAAAAGCCAGAGCCTGTATGGCCTTGCCGTGGAAAGCCCTGTAGCTTCGCTGGAGCTGATCCGCGATGCGCTGGGACGTCGCAAGACCGAGAACGGGCAGAAGGCTGCCGAGATGATCGTGCTCAATGCCGGCGCCGCGCTTTACGCTGCTGATCACGCCACAAGCCTCAAAGAGGGCGTGGCCCTGGCGC
Organism: Pseudomonas sp. PvP027; assembly: GCF_017833005.1. Taxonomy (NCBI): domain Bacteria; kingdom Pseudomonadati; phylum Pseudomonadota; class Gammaproteobacteria; order Pseudomonadales; family Pseudomonadaceae; genus Pseudomonas; species Pseudomonas sp. PvP027. The sequence continues at coordinate 3,912,105 of NZ_JAFIBK010000001.1, forward strand.
ACGACGCGTTGCACACTGGCCTGGCGCGGGAAAAACTGGAAGAGCTGGGTGCCTTCACGGCGGTATTCAAGCAGGAGAACGAAGCATGAGTGTGCCAACCGTACTGGAAAAGATCCTTGCCCGAAAGGCCGAGGAAATCGCGGCTCGTCGTGCAATGGTGAGCCTGACCGAGCTTGAACAACAGGCCGCCCAGGCCGACGCGCCACGTGGCTTTGCCAAGGCATTGATCGCTCAGGCCAAGGCAAAGCAGCCCGCCGTTATCGCGGAAATCAAGAAGGCTTCGCCGAGCAAGGGTGTCATCCGCGAACACTTCCTGCCGGGTGAGATCGCCAGAAGTTATCAGGCCGGTGGCGCGACCTGTCTGTCGGTGCTGACCGACGTGGACTTCTTTCAGGGCTCCGATGCCTATTTGCAGGAGGCCCGTGCGGCGTGCAACCTGCCGGTGATCCGCAAGGATTTCATGATCGACCCCTATCAGGTGGTCGAAGCACGTGCCCTCGGCGCTGACTGCATTCTGCTGATCGTCTCGGCACTGGATGACATGCAGATGGCTGAACTGGCTGCTGTTGCCAAAAGCTTGAATCTGGATGTGCTGGTCGAGGTGCACGACGGCGATGAGCTGGAGCGCGCGCTCAAGACGCTCGATACGCCGCTGGTGGGCATCAACAATCGCAACCTGCACACGTTTGAAGTGAGCCTGGAAACCACGCTGGACTTGCTGCCACGTATCCCGCGCGATCGCCTGGTCGTCACCGAAAGCGGCATTCTCAATCGTGCGGATGTCGAGCTGATGGAAATCAGCGATGTCTATTCGTTTCTGGTGGGGGAGGCTTTCATGCGTGCCGAACACCCTGGCGCCGAGCTGCAGCGGTTGTTCTTCCCTGAGCGCAAGATTGCGGTAAGCGCTTCGTCCGGCGACTGAGCTGAACACCTTTCCGAGGTCCTGCATGCAAGACTCGATCATCGACATCTGTGTCGAACAAGGCCTGCAGGCCGAGCAGGATCTTCTGGCGTCGGTATGCTCCGGGGCGGCAGATCACGGGCTGCTGTTCTGGCGGCCCAATGATCGCGCGCTGGTCATGCCACGGCGGATGAGCCGGTTACCGGGGTTTGCCGAAGCCAGCGAGACCCTGTCGGACAATGCATGGCCCGTCCTCTTGCGTGAAACCGGCGGCGAGCCGGTGCCACAGTCCTGCGCCACGCTGAATATCGCGCTGGTCTATGCGCAACCGCACACTGACATTGATCGTGACCGCATAGAAACCGCCTACCTGCGATTGTGTCAGCCGATTCTCGATCTGTTGATCGAGTTGGGTGGTCAGGCTTCACTGGGTGAGGTGGCAGGCGCATTCTGCGACGGCCGCTTCAACGTCAATCTCGACGGTCGCAAGATGGTTGGAACGGCTCAGCGATGGCGTCAGAGTCAGGGCGGGACGCGTTCTGTAGTGCTGGCGCATGGTGCTTTGCTGCTGGATAACGAGCGCGTTCAGATGGCGGCCGCGGTAAACCGCTTCAATGAGCTGTGCGAGCTTGAGCCGCGTGTTCAGGCCGCAAGCCACATTGCCCTGTACGAAGCGTTTCCGGGCGCTGACGTCCTGGGGCGCTTGGCGCAGGCTTACCGGAAGCTGCTCGCCGGGCTCTGAATATCAAGGGCTCAGCGTGTCCCGTAGACCACCATGGTCTTTCCTTTGACGTTGACCAGGCTCTGTTCTTCAAGGGCTTTGAGCACGCGTCCGACCATTTCCCTCGAGCAGCCGACGATGCGTCCGATTTCCTGTCGGGTAATCTTGATCTGCATGCCGTCCGGGTGAGTCATTGCATCCGGCTGCTTGCACAGTTCGAGCAACGTGCGAGCCACTCGCCCGGTGACATCGAGAAACGCCAGATCACCGACCTTGCGCGTTGTATTGCGCAGACGCTCGGCCATCTGGCTGCCGAGCGCATACAGAATTTCCGGTTCTTGCCTGGTCAGCTCGCGGAACGCGTCATATGAAATCTCGGCCACTTCGCACTCGGTCTTGGCTCGCACCCAGGCGCTGCGCACGGACTCCTTTCCCTGGTGCTCGAACAGGCCCAGTTCGCCGAAAAAATCCCCGCTGTTGAGGTAGGCGACGATCATCTCCCGACGCTCGTCGTCCTCGATCAGGACCGTGACTGAGCCCTTGAGGATCAGAAACAACGACTCGGATCGCTCACCGGCATTGATGATGTTGGTTTTCGCGGGGCAGCGGCGGCGTTCTGCATGGGGCAGCAGCTTGTCCAGACTGTTTGCTTTGGGCGTAAAGGTTATTGCGACCATGCGAGACTTCCGAAATAAGGTGTATGGCCAAATGGCATACCTGTAGGTATCGGCTGCGCCTTTATTCTCGCCAGCTTTTCCAGACGTGTAGGAAGCTATTTGCGAACATTCCTACGCGTTTCCTACAAAAAGGCATTTCTTCCGGGCAGCTTTTGGCCCTGTGCTAAGCTGGCGACCCCTTTTTTTACAGTGGAGTCTTGGCGATGAAGGCACGCATCCAATGGGCTGGCGAAGCCATGTTCCTCGGCGAATCCGGTAGCGGTCATGTGGTGGTAATGGACGGTCCGCCGGAGAGCGGTGGTCGCAACCTGGGTGTACGCCCGATGGAAATGGTCTTGATCGGTCTAGGTGGCTGCAGCAACTTTGACGTTGTGAGCATTTTGAAAAAGTCACGCCAACCCGTGGAAAGCTGCGAGGCGTTTCTGGATGCCGAGCGTGCCGATGAAGACCCGAAAGTGTTCACCAAAATCCACCTGCACTTCGTCGTCAAGGGACGCGGGTTGAAAGAAGCACAGGTCAAGCGGGCTATCGAACTGTCCGCAGAGAAGTATTGCTCTGCCTCGATCATGCTCGGTAACGCGGGTGTGAAGATCACTCACGATTATGAAATTGTCGAACTGGGCTGAACGCCAGACATCCAACGATCATAAAAACGGCGCACACTCTGGCAGACGGCTTCGGACGTCTGCATAATGCGCCACTTTTTACGGGCGCAGCATGTATTGGTTTTCTGCTGCCGGTCCGAACAGACAACCAAAATCGCCAACGCGAAGAGGTGTTAACCGTCCTACGCAGATGAGCCGGGCTCACCTGACGGGCATGCTTGATCACGCGGCTGGCGCCGCACCCATATAGAGAGTTTTTAACGGTGAAAAGCAAACTCAAGCTCCACGGGTTCAATAACCTGACAAAGACCTTGAGCTTCAACATTTATGACATCTGCTATGCGGAAACCCCGCAGGACCAGCAGGCGTATGTCGAGTACATCAACAGTGTGTACGACGCAGAACGCCTGACGCGGATTCTGACTGATGTTGTCGATATCATTGGTGCCAACATCCTGAACATTGCGCGTCAGGATTACGATCCACAAGGTGCCAGTGTGACCATTCTGATCTCGGAGCAGCCGGTGACGCCTACCGAAAGCCAGATCGAAGAGTCGCCAGGTCCACTGCCGGAAACCATCCTGGCGCACCTGGACAAGAGTCACATCACGGTCCACACCTATCCGGAAATTCATCCGGTTGACGGTATTGCCACCTTCCGCGTGGATATCGATGTGTCGACCTGTGGCGTTATTTCACCGCTCAAGGCGTTGAACTACCTGATCCATAAGTTCGAGTCGGATATCGTGACGGTCGACTATCGCGTGCGCGGCTTTACCCGTGACGTGGAAGGCAAGAAGCACTTCATCGACCATGAGATCAACTCGATCCAGAACTACCTCTCCGAAGACACGCGCAACGGTTACCAGATGACCGACGTGAACGTGTATCAGGAAAACCTGTTCCACACCAAGATGCTGCTCAAGCAGTTCGAACTGGACAACTACCTGTTTGGCGATGCCACCAGCAACTTGTCTCCCGAGCAGCGCGAGCAAGTGACCGCCAAGGTCAAACACGAAATGCTGGAAATCTTCTACGGCCGCAACGTAGCCGTATAAACCCGGATTCCGGACATTAAAAAGGCGCCTGGATGCAGGCGCCTTTTTTATGGGCTTTGTATACGCAATCGTCAGATGCGATAAGTCGATTTGGTCATGACCTTGGCCAGTACACTCATGCCGAACTTGACCGGTGCCGGGAAGCGAAAACCTCCAGCCTCCAGCGCGGACTCAGCGTGGTGTTCTTCATCACTGAGCATCTGTTGCAGGATAGCCCGGGACTTTCCGTCTTCGGTCGGCAGTTGCTCCAGATGTTCAGCCAGGTGCTTGCAGACCTGATCTTCGGTCGCCGCGACGAACCCCAGACTGACCCGGTCGCTGATAACCCCGGCTACTGCGCCCATCCCGAAAGACAGGCTGTAGAACAGCGGGTTCAGCACACTGGTATGGCTGCCAAGCTGATGAATGCGCTGTTCGCACCAGACCAGATGATCGATTTCTTCTTCAGCCGCACGCTCCATCGCCTTGCGCACCTTGGGCAGCTTTGCCGTCAGCGCCTGGCCCTGATAAAGCGCCTGGGCGCAGACTTCGCCGGTATGGTTGATGCGCATCAGGCCCGCGACGTGGCGCGTGTCGACTTCGCTCATCTTGTGTTCGGGCTGAACAACGGCAGGGGAAGGGCGCTGCGAGTGCGCGCTGGACGGCAGCAATGTGCGCATCGCGCTGTCGGCTTGCAGTAACAGACGGTCGAGGGGGGAGTATTGACGTTCGGTAGCCATGGGCACCTCCGGAAGATCATGCGGGCAGTTTACCCGAATCGGCCGGAGCGGGCAGGGCTTGTGTTGGCCGACCAGCGCTGATCACACGCGCTGGTCGGCCGGCAAGCCCGAAAACGCTGGCTCAGCCCGGTGGCCAGTTCATCTGACGCTGACCGAGCACGTGCATGTGGATGTGGTAGACGGTCTGCCCGCCCAGCTCATTGCAGTTCATCACTACGCGGAAGCCTTCTTCGCAGCCCAGCTCGAGTGCCAGACGCTGCGCCGTGAACAGAATATGTCCGGCCAGGCCTTTGTCTTCCTCGGTCAGATCGTTCAGGGTGCGGATAGGCTTTTTCGGGATCACCAGAAAATGCACGGGTGCCTGTGGGGCGATGTCGTGAAAGGCCAGTACCTGATCATCTTCATAGATGATCTTTGCCGGGATTTCCCGATTGATGATCTTGGTAAACAAAGTGTCCACAGCCGTTTGCTCCTTGTCGGTTGATGGTCGTCACAGGGTATCGCTGTGCTTCAGCGCGTCCGAGTGTACTGAGCAAGACGCGGCTCGCCCAGCCGTTTGTCGGTCAGCGCGGGCAGTATTTCTTGTTGATGTAGCCACTGATCTGGCGAGCCAGCCAGCGTGAAACCAGACGCGGGCTGAGCGTCCACAATCGGTTACTGAAACCGGGAGTGATCACTGCGCGGTTTTTTGCCAGTGCGCGAACGGTATACAGCGCCACTTCTTCCGGGCTCATCAGGTTATCGGCATTGACCTGTAACTGCGCAGTGCGAAAAAAAGCTGTCCTGGTCGGACCGGGGCACAGCACCGAGACCTTCACTCCGGCTTTTTTCACTTCCTCGCGCAACCCTTCGGAAAAATGCAGCACATAAGCCTTGCTGGCGTAGTAGGTGCTCATCCATGGCCCGGGCTGGAACGCAGCCACCGAGGCGATGTTGAGTATCTGGCCGCCGCCCTGAATGGCCATCAGATTGCCTACCGTGTGGCACAGGCGAGTCAGCGCCAGAATGTTCAGGTCGATCAGATCCTGTTCGGCGCTCCATTCCTGAGCCAGAAAAGGCCCGCACGTGCCGATGCCCGCAGCGTTGACCAGCAGATCAATCTGGTGAGCACCATCTTCCAGCTCCAGCAGAAATCCCGAGAGTCTCAGTGGCTCGCCCAGATCGCATGCTCGAAACAGCACTTCCACGCCAAAACGCTGAGTCAACTCCAGTGCAATTGTTTCCAGCAGATCGCGCTGGCGGGCGACCAGGATCAGGTTGCGACCGCGACGTGCCAGGGCTTCGGCCATCGCCAGGCCTATGCCGCTGGACGCGCCTGTGATCAGGGCGTAACGGGTCATGCATTTCTCCATTGAGCGTGTTGCGACCGGCAGTCTGCCGAACCGTGAGCAGTCTATTACTTGTCGCTTTGTTCTTCGGGCTCTATGTTGACATCCGCTGGCGCGGTCAAGGCACTGTCACGGCTTTCTTCATCGTCATAGGGGAGCGATTGCTCGTATTCGTCGGTCTGCAATTCCAGTTCATCGCGCAGCATGCCTCCACCGCCAGCAGTAAGCCCGATCAGGACAATGGGGATGAGTAACACCCACAGAACAGCCAGAGTCTTCACACCCCGGGAATTCGCTGGCGGCGGCGGGCCGAAAGCGTTGGGGCCTTTTGTTCCGGGCAGCAGGATCATCAGAAACGGGAAAACGCTGCCTACGAACGGCACTAAGGTCAGCAGCAGAAGCCAGCCCGACCAACCCAGATCATGCAGCCGCTGAACGCCGATCTGCGCGCCGATGACAGCGAATACGACGAGTACCACCGCCATCAGCAGACCGCCGGCGACCAGCGAGCCGTTCATGACCAGCAGGCACACACCCACCAGCACCAGCGTCGCGGCGCTCAGGACCATGCTCCACGCCAAATAGCGCAAGCGCCCGATACGTCCATTGATACTCAAGACCTTCAGGGTCGAATGAGCTGGCTGATCAGCGCCGACCTGTGCCTTTGGCGGTGCGTAGGGCGATATTTCCAGATGCGCGGGTTTGGGGGAAGGCTGGCTGACGACTTCATCCAGACTCAGGCTGATTTCAATGTCAGGTTCGATACGTGCTTCGACGCCCGCATCGTTCAGCGCCTTCAGGTAGCGCTCCGCGTCCTGATACGGAATCCCGCGCTTGAGGGCAACGGGTTGACCACTGAACAGCTTCTGCACTGCAGACGGTTCGCTTTTGAACAGCCCCGCCAGATTGGCCTTTGCGGTGTCGAGCTCGACGCCTTCACGCACCTGCCCTTCAAATACGATCTTGAAGTGTGAATCGGCCATACGGGGCTTCCTTGTCTTTAAGTGGAAAACAGTGCCGGGCGCCTGTCTGAGAAACAGCGCCCTGTCGCGTTACTGATGAGGCCGGGTGACGCTTGGCGTCAGAAGGGTTTGACGATCACCAGAATGACGATGGCGATCAGGATCAATACCGGGATTTCATTGAACCAGCGATAAAACACATGGCTGCGGCCATTCTCGCCACGGGCAAAGCGTTTGACCTGTGCGCCGCAGACGTGGTGATAGCCGATCAGCAGGACAACCAGCGCGAGCTTGGCGTGCATCCATCCCTGGCTGAAATAACCGCTGGCGTCGAAGCTGATCAGCCAGCCGCCGAAGACCAGCGTTGCGATCATGGCCGGGGTCATGATGCCACGGTACAGCTTGCGCTCCATGACAACGAAACGCTCGCGGCTGACCGTGTCCTCACTCATCGAGTGATAGACGAACAGTCTTGGCAGATAGAACAGGGCTGCAAACCAGCAGACCATTGAAATGACATGAAGCGCCTTTATCCATAGATAGAGCATTTTTGATTATTCCCAGGTTCACGGTGGCCGAATAGTAGTGTCTTGTGCGCCCATACGTCACGTTGTCGGTTGTCGCAGAGGCGATAGGCTCCTATTATCGACCGCTTTCCAGTTGTTTCGTTGAGGGCAGGTTATGGTCAAGGTCGGTATCGTCGGCGGCACGGGTTACACCGGGGTCGAGCTGCTGCGTCTGTTGGCACAGCATCCGCAGGCAGAAGTCGTGGTGATTACCTCGCGCTCGGAGGCCGGCATGCCAGTCGCCGACATGTATCCGAACCTGCGCGGGCACTACGACGGCCTCGCGTTCAGCGTGCCTGATGTGAAAACTCTGGGTGCCTGTGACGTCGTGTTCTTCGCTACGCCCCACGGTGTCGCTCATGCCCTGGCCGGTGAACTGCTCGAGGCAGGCACCAAGGTCATCGACCTGTCTGCCGACTTCCGTCTGCAGGATCCGGTCGAGTGGGCCAAGTGGTACGGCCAGCCGCATGGTGCTCCGCAACTGTTGCAGGACGCGGTGTACGGGCTGCCGGAAGTCAACCGCGAGCAGATCAGGAATGCGCGACTCATCGCCGTACCCGGCTGCTATCCGACCGCTACCCAGCTGGGCTTCCTGCCGCTGCTTGAAGCCGGTATTGCCGACAACTCCCGTCTGATTGCCGACTGCAAATCCGGCGTGAGCGGTGCGGGACGTGGCCTGAACATCGGTTCGCTGTACTCGGAAGCCAATGAAAGCTTCAAGGCCTACGCTGTGAAGGGCCACCGTCACCTGCCGGAGATCACCCAGGGGTTGCGTCGCGCTGCGGCTGGGGATGTCGGCCTGACGTTCGTTCCACATCTGGTGCCAATGATTCGCGGCATTCACTCCACGCTCTATGCAACGGTCACTGATCGCTCGGTTGACCTGCAGGCTCTGTTCGAGAAGCGCTACGCCGACGAGCCGTTCGTGGATGTGATGCCGGCGGGCAGCCATCCCGAAACCCGCAGTGTGCGTGGCGCCAACGTTTGCCGTATCGCAGTGCATCGTCCACAGGGCGGCGATCTGGTCGTCGTGCTTTCAGTGATCGACAATCTGGTCAAAGGTGCGTCAGGTCAGGCGGTGCAGAACATGAACATCCTGTTCGGCCTTGATGAGCGCGCCGGGTTGTCTCATGCGGGCATGATGCCGTAAGCACTGCCGCCGTCCAGCAAATAGTTGACCGATTTTCTAGGAGAAGCGGATAATGCCGTCATTACGCATTACGACGGCTAACGCCGGGAGATATCTGACATGAGTGTCGAATCCTTCACGCCTACCGCTTTGGAGTTCACTCCAAATGCAGCGCACAAGGTGAAAACCCTGGTCGACGAAGAGGGCAATGATCGTCTCAAACTGCGTGTATTCGTTACAGGTGGCGGTTGCTCAGGTTTTCAGTACGGTTTTACCTTCGATGAAGATGTAGCAGACGATGACACCATCGTCGAGCGCGAGGGCGTAAGCCTGGTTGTCGATCCGATGAGCTTTCAGTACCTGGCCGGCGCAGAAGTGGATTATCAGGAAGGGCTTGAAGGGTCGCGATTCGTGATCAAGAACCCGAATGCCTCCACAACCTGTGGCTGTGGCTCCTCGTTCTCGATCTGATCGAAGCTTGCTGTAAACAAAAACGCCGCTCATTGAGCGGCGTTTTGCATTGCAGCAGGTATCAGGCGGGGTAGATGGCGCCCAGAACGCGTCTGCCCTTGGCGCCGGTCACCGTCGGACGGTTGGCCGGAACGCCTTCGAGGCAGCAATGCGCCAGCCAGGCAAACGCCATTGCCTCAACCCAGTCAGGGTCTACGCCGAACTTCTCGGTACTGCTGACCTCTGTATCGGGCAACAGCTCTGCAAGGCGTTTCATCAGCGCCTTGTTATGCGCACCGCCACCACAGACCAGAAGCTCCCGGGTAATCGGTTGTGCAGATTTCAGGGAATCGGTGATCGTCAATGCTGTCAGTTCCAGCAGAGTGGCCTGCACATCTTCTGGAGCCAGTGTTTTCGACTGGAACAGATGGTGTTTAACCCAACCCAGATTGAATACTTCCCGGCCTGTACTCTTGGGACCCTTGGTCAGGAAAAACTGATCGCTGAGCAGTTTCTCGAGCAGCGCAGAATCGACCTTGCCGCTCGCCGACCAGACGCCGTCCTTGTCATAGCTCTCGTGGCGCTGTGACTGTATCCAGGCATCAAGCAGTACGTTGCCGGGTCCGCAGTCGAAGCCTTCGACCGGGCGATCGGACTCGATCAGACTCAGGTTACTGAACCCGCCGATGTTCAATACGGCGCGATGATCCTTGTTGTCGTCGAACAGTGCTTCGTGGAAAGCCGGTACCAGCGGTGCGCCCTGACCGCCTGCTGCGATGTCGCGGCGGCGGAAGTCGCTGACCACGGTAATTTCGGTCAGCTCTGCCAGCAGCGCAGGGTTGCCGATCTGAATGCTGTAGCCGCGTGCGGGTTCGTGACGAATAGTCTGGCCGTGGCTGCCAATGGCGCGAATCTGGGCGGGCACCATGTTTTGATCTTTCAGCAAGGTCTGCACACCCTGTGCGACCAGCCTGCACCACTTTTGCTCCGCAATTGCCGCACGCGCCAGCTCGTCCGCGCCGCTGGAGCAAAGCCCCAGCAACTCGGCATACAGGTCTTCCGGCATTGGGATGTAGTGAGTGGCCAGAAGCCTTGATCGGTCATCCTGCTTCAAAAGGGCGATATCAATCCCATCGAGACTGCTGCCGGACATCACACCTATATAGAAGAAGTCCATGGATTACCTTTTATTCGACGCCAGCGTGGTGGCTTTTTCCTGATCCATGCGTGCCATCAACGGCTGGCTTTGCTGCATGAACCGCTGTTTTTCGGATTTGGCGATCGGATCCGCCATCGGAAGCTTCTGGCCCAACGGGTCTACGTGAACGCCATTGACCTGAAACTCGTAGTGCAAGTGCGGGCCTGTGGACAGACCGGTAGTTCCAATATAGCCGATAACCTGACCTTGCTTGACGGTTCCGCCGGTCTGTATGCCTTTGGCGAAGCCCTGCATGTGGCCATACAGCGTGCGGTAGGTGTCGCCATGCTGAATGATGACGGTATTGCCGTATCCGCCACGGCGGCCGGCGAGCAGGACCTTGCCGTCGCCGGTTGCCTTGATCGGCGTACCGCGTGGTGCTGCGTAGTCGACGCCTTTGTGGGCGCGGATCTTGTTGAGGATCGGGTGCTTGCGGCCCATCGAAAACATCGAGCTGATGCGGGCGAAGTCTACCGGGGTACGGATGAAGGCCTTGCGCATGCTGTTGCCGTCGGCCGTGTAGTAATTGGTATTACCCTGCTTGTTGGTGTAGCGAACTGCGGTGTAGGTCTTGCCCCGGTTAGTGAAGCGGGCCGACAGGATATTTCCTGTGCCTACGCTCTTGCCGTTGACCACTTTCTGTTCGTACACCACATCGAATTCGTCACCCTTGCGGATGTCCTGCGCGAAGTCGATGTCGTAGCCGAAGATGTTGGCCATGTCCATCGTCATGCTATGGGTCAGGCCAGCACGTTGCGCGGATTGCGACAGGGAGCTGTTGATCACCCCATGCACATAGGCGTTACGCACGTTGGGCTTGCTGATCTCACGATTGAATGCGTAACCCGTCGCAGTCTTCGACAGGCTGATGGATTCGACTTCGCTGAGCTTCGTGTGCAATTGCTTGAGTTGGCCATCCGGCGTCAGCTCGAACTGCAGCGTCTGCCCGTTCTGCAGCTTGCTGAACTGCTTGGCTTGCTTGTCGCTTGCCAGTACTTCGTGAACAGTGGCGGCTGGCAGCCCGACCTTTTCGAACAGGGTCGACAGCGTGTCACCCTTGCTGACGGTGACCTCCCTGTGGGCAGGATCCTTAGCAGCAGATGGCGCCGGTTTCTCTGCCTGAGGTTGCGCGTCGGCAGTGTCCTGAGCCTGATCGTCGGCATTGTCGATCTGGGCAAATGGCGATTCGGTGGTTTCAGGTGTGGCTTGAGTGGCTTGCTGAGCGTCTTGGTCTTGTACGTCCTGATCCGGTGCTTCCAGATCGAGAGGAATGTTCGTTCGTTTGGCTTCGACATCGCTGGATGGGAAAACCAGGAGAGCCAGGCTCAACAATGCGGCGATGCCGCTTGCAGCGAGCAGGTGACTCTTCGGATAAAGCGGGGGCGCTTTAGGCGGTGTGTCTTTCATAGGTAATTTGACTTTGAAAAAGGTGAAATGGAAAAGATGAATGACATGATGAAGATGAAATAACTGTATAAAATATAACCAAAACCTGCTCGAAGCAACCCTTCCCGCGTATCAGTCACTGATTCGCGGGCAAACGCTGGGCAAAACTTGTAATTGGGCTCTGATCTTGTAAGGTTGGTTCCCTTTGAATTGGGGGCTGAAATGAAGTCGGTTGAAGAGCAGCTGGCGCTGATCAAGCGCGGTGCAGATGAACTCCTGGTCGAGGCCGAACTGGTCGAGAAGCTGAAGCGTGGCCAGCCACTGCGTATCAAGGCTGGTTTCGACCCGACGGCACCCGATCTGCACCTTGGGCACACCGTGCTTATTAACAAGCTGCGGCAGTTCCAGGATCTGGGGCATCAGATCATCTTCCTGATCGGTGATTTCACCGGCATGATCGGCGACCCGAGTGGTAAGAGTGCTACGCGTCCGCCGCTCACCCGCGAGCAGGTTCTCGACTACGCCGAAACCTACAAGTCGCAGGTCTTCAAGATTCTCGATCCGGCCAAGACCGAAGTCGCGTTCAACTCCACCTGGATGGACCAGCTGAGTCCGGCTGACTTCATTCGCTTGTCTTCGCAGTACACGGTCGCGCGGATGCTTGAGCGTGACGATTTCGACAAGCGCTATAAAAGCAATCAGTCCATTGCCATTCACGAATTCCTTTATCCGCTGGTGCAGGGCTATGACTCCGTGGCCTTGAAGGCCGACGTCGAGCTGGGCGGTACCGATCAGAAATTCAATCTGCTGATGGGGCGCGAGCTTCAGCGCGCTTACGGGCAGGAGCCGCAATGCATTCTGACCATGCCGTTGCTGGAAGGTCTGGATGGCGTGAAGAAGATGTCCAAGTCACTGGGCAACTACGTCGGCATTCAAGAAGCGCCGGGCATCATGTACAGCAAGCTGGTGTCGATTCCTGATTCCCTGATGTGGCGCTACTTCGAGCTGCTGAGCTTCCGCTCTATGGAAGAGATCAATGGCTTGAAGGCTGATTGCGAAGCGGGTGCCAACCCTCGCGACATCAAGATCAAGCTGGCCGAAGAGCTGGTCGCTCGTTTTCATGGCGAGGAGGCTGCGGCCAATGCGCACCGCTCTGCGGGCAACCGTATGAAGGAAGGCGAGCTGCCGGATGATCT
>NZ_JAFIBK010000001.1:3930000-5415000 GCF_017833005.1 Pseudomonas sp. PvP027
TGGCAACTTTGAGGTTCTAACTCAGGTCCGTTATCCGGATCGAGGACAGTGTATGGTGGGTAGTTTGACTGGGGCGGTCTCCTCCTAAAGAGTAACGGAGGAGTACGAAGGTGCGCTCAGACCGGTCGGAAATCGGTCGTAGAGTATAAAGGCAAAAGCGCGCTTGACTGCGAGACAGACACGTCGAGCAGGTACGAAAGTAGGTCTTAGTGATCCGGTGGTTCTGTATGGAAGGGCCATCGCTCAACGGATAAAAGGTACTCCGGGGATAACAGGCTGATACCGCCCAAGAGTTCATATCGACGGCGGTGTTTGGCACCTCGATGTCGGCTCATCACATCCTGGGGCTGAAGCCGGTCCCAAGGGTATGGCTGTTCGCCATTTAAAGTGGTACGCGAGCTGGGTTTAGAACGTCGTGAGACAGTTCGGTCCCTATCTGCCGTGGACGTTTGAGATTTGAGAGGGGCTGCTCCTAGTACGAGAGGACCGGAGTGGACGAACCTCTGGTGTTCCGGTTGTCACGCCAGTGGCATTGCCGGGTAGCTATGTTCGGAAAAGATAACCGCTGAAAGCATCTAAGCGGGAAACTTGCCTCAAGATGAGATCTCACTGGAACCTTGAGTTCCCTAAAGGGCCGTCGAAGACTACGACGTTGATAGGTTGGGTGTGTAAGCGCTGTGAGGCGTTGAGCTAACCAATACTAATTGCCCGTGAGGCTTGACCATATAACACCCAAGCAATTTGCGTCGAATGACCAGATTGCGGTGACTGTGGAGATGACACGAACCGAAAGTTTGCGTCACGAACAACACCTGAACCGACTATCACATACCCGATTTGCTGAAGCGCGCCGCACGGCACGATTCGGTACCCGAATTTCTTGACGACCATAGAGCATTGGAACCACCTGATCCCATCCCGAACTCAGCAGTGAAACGATGTATCGCCGATGGTAGTGTGGGGTTTCCCCATGTGAGAGTAGGTCATCGTCAAGATTGAATTCCAGAAACCCTCTTCGCTTACGCGTCGAGGGTTTTTGTTTGTCTGGTGCCTGCAAAAACCAGCGTGAAAACACGTTTTCGTTTCTATGCATCATGCTTCTGCGTGGCTATGATGCGTGCCTTATTGCCAGGCGATTCCAAATGCTGACCTTGTTAAAGCTTCTTGCCGATGGTGCGTTTCATTCTGGCCAGGTATTGGGTGACGCCCTCGGCATAAGTCGCAGTGCTGTCTGGAAGCAGCTTCAGCAGCTTGAGGCGGACCTGGGCATAGATGTCCACAAGGTGCGTGGTCGTGGCTATAGACTCGCAACGCCCATTTCTCTTCTAAGTCCTGCCGGTATCGAGCAGTCAGGCTTTCCTGCCGACTGGTCTGTACGCACTTACGATTCCATAGACTCGACCAACGCTGAGGCCGCACGTTTGATCACTCAAGGCGTTCCCATGCCTGTGCTGGTAGTGGCTGAGCAGCAGACCTCCGGAAGAGGGCGGCGTGGTCGAAAGTGGGTAAGTCCATTTGCTGAAAACCTGTATTACAGCCTGGTCCTGCGTATTGATGGCGGGATGCGTCAGTTGGAGGGCCTCAGCTTGTTGGTAGGGCTCGCGGTGATGAATGTCCTGCGTGATATGGGCGTCCAAGGCGCAGGCCTTAAATGGCCGAATGATGTGCTCGTTGGGAGGCAGAAGATTGCCGGAATTTTGCTCGAGCTGATTGGCGATCCGGCAGACGTGTGCCATGTGATCATCGGAATAGGAGTGAACGCAAACATGCGCTCCTCCAGTGAGGTAGATCAGCTATGGACGTCGGTGAGGCTTGAAACGGGTGGCCTTGTCGACCGCAATCAGATCGCTGCTCGTATAAGCACACAGCTTGAGGCTCTCATGGCGGTTCATCGCAAGGAAGGTTTTGCAGCATTTCAGAAGGAATGGGAGCGCGGGCATTTGTGGCAGGGCGCTGCAGTCAAGTTGCTCTCTGGGGTAGAGGTCGTGGAGGGAGTAGTGTTAGGTGTCGACTCGCTTGGAGCGCTGCGGTTGGAAGTTAATGGTGCGGAAAAAAGCTTCAGTGGTGGTGAGCTGAGCCTGAGGTTGCGAGATGATTCTTGAGCTCGATTGTGGCAACAGCTTCATCAAGTGGCGTATTACCGCTAAAAGCGATGCAGCAGTGGTCAGCGTTGGTGTAGTTGATTCTGACGCAGCCTTGTTGGAGCACCTGCGTAATCTCCCGGACGCAACGTTCAGCGACTGTCGTCTGGTAAGTGTCCGCAGCGCCGAAGAAACGGCGCGTCTGGTTTCCGTGCTGGCTGACGCGTTTTCCGTTGCTCCCGTCTGCGCAGTGCCAGCCCGCGAGCTTGGAGGGGTGGTCAACGGTTACGACGATTTCGAGCGCCTGGGCCTGGATCGCTGGCTGGCTTTTGTCGGTGCGTACCACCTTGTCAAAGGCGCATGCCTGGTAATTGATCTAGGCACTGCAGTGACATCTGATTTCGTCGATGCCTGCGGCGAGCATCTCGGTGGTTTCATCTGTCCAGGGATGCCCTTGATGCGCAATCAACTGCGTACCCATACCCGTCGCATCAGATATGACGACACAGAGGCGGAAAGGGCTTTGGTTCGTCTCGTTCCTGGGCGTGCAACCTCAGAGGCAGTAGAGCGCGGCTGCTCGCTGATGCTTCGGGGGTTCGCAGTGACTCAGGTCGAGATAGCTCGTGGGTATTGGGGTGACGACTTTGCTATTTTTGTAACTGGCGGGGATGCTGCTCTGGTTGCAGATGTGCTGCCAGGGGCCCGTATCGTTCCTGATCTGGTCTTTGTGGGGCTGGCTCTCGCCTGCCCCTTGCGTTGAGGTCTCTATGCGTTGGTTATTTCTTCTGCTGTTGATGCTCAATGCCTTTTATTACATCTGGCATCAGCAGGAGGCTCCGCTCAGGGCCAAAGAGGTCATGCCCTTGTCGCTTCATCGTGCTTCTCAGCAGGATATTCGTCTGCTCAGCGAATCGGATGCCGGCCGGGTGTCCCACGATGCTGACACCAAGTGCCTGTATGTCGGTGGCTTTGCCAGGCAAGAGGATGCGCGCCTGGTCGAGCAGCGGTTGAACAGCTTGGATATCCAGTCTCAATATCAAACCGTGCAAACGGGTGGGGCGGCTGCCTACTGGCTGAAAATTGCCCCGGAAAGTAGACGCCTTGTCGAAGCTGGCCTGATCACTCAGCTGAGTCAGGATTTCCCGCAGTTAAAAAATCAAATAATGTCGTGCGAAGGCATTGCAACTCCCGATTAGTTTACATAGAATGGCGCCCGCTTCGCAGTGAGGTGAAAGTCTCACGAACGAAGTGGTAGTAGTCAACGCATGTAACCTCAGGTTTTTACTGAGAAAAAGGTTGACAGAAGGGTAGCATGAGTTGAGAATGCTGCCTCGCTTAGGAGGGGTTCCCGAGCGGCCAAAGGGATCAGACTGTAAATCTGACGTCTACGACTTCGAAGGTTCGAATCCTTCCCCCTCCACCAGATTTAGCGCGAGCTGCAAGTTGTGCGGGTATAGTTTAGTGGTAGAACCTCAGCCTTCCAAGCTGATGATGCGGGTTCGATTCCCGCTACCCGCTCCAGGCTTGTGGTTCATGCATTGTGTTTTGCTCTTGTAGCTCAGTTGGTAGAGCACACCCTTGGTAAGGGTGAGGTCAGCGGTTCAAATCCGCTCAAGAGCTCCATTGATAAAGGCAGATATGAAAATATCTGCCTTTGTTTTAGGCGGTTCTGCGCTGTGTGCGCCGTCTAAATCTTGTTCGAGGTATGTGGCCTGTTGGGTGCTCTTCGAATAAGGTGTTGAAAAACTCTCGTCGGGTCCGCATAATGGTCGGCCTGATTTTGCTTTTAGGTCAGTAGCTCAATTGGCAGAGCGACGGTCTCCAAAACCGTAGGTTGGGGGTTCGATTCCCTCCTGACCTGCCAGATTCCCTAGATGTAATCTGGCTTTCTTTTCACAGGATCTCCGTAGATGAATCCCAAGGCTGAAGCATCAGACTCTCGCTTTGATATGCTGAAGTGGCTCCTGGTAGTCGTTTTGGTTGTCGTGGGTGTTGTCGGCAATCAGTATTATTCTGCTGAGCCGATCCTGTATCGCGTTCTCGCTCTCCTTGTGATTGCCGCAGCTGCTGCGTTTGTAGCGCTGCAGACAGGCAAAGGCAAGGCCTTCTTCGTTTTGGCGAAAGAAGCCCGTGCCGAGATCCGTAAAGTCGTATGGCCTACTCGCCAAGAAACCACTCAAACCACGTTGATCGTTGTGGCTGTTGTGCTGGTTATGGCGTTGCTGTTGTGGGGGCTTGATTCCCTGCTCGGCTGGCTTGTTTCCTTGATAGTTGGCTAAGGGTGTCCCGTGGCTAAGCGTTGGTACGTAGTGCATGCTTACTCGGGTTACGAGAAGCATGTCATGCGCTCGTTGGTCGAGCGCGTGAAGCTGGCAGGCATGGAAGATGGCTTCGGCGAAATTCTGGTTCCCACTGAAGAAGTGGTTGAAATGCGTAATGGCCAGAAGCGCAAAAGCGAACGCAAGTTCTTTCCAGGTTATGTGCTTGTTCAGATGGACATGAATGAGGGTACTTGGCACTTGGTCAAGGATACCCCGCGTGTCATGGGCTTTATCGGCGGTACCGCTGATAAGCCTGCTCCCATCACTGATAAAGAGGCAGAAGCGATTCTGCGTCGCGTCGCTGACGGTAGCGACAAGCCGAAGCCGAAAACGCTGTTCGAGCCAGGTGAAGTTGTTCGCGTCACTGACGGCCCGTTCGCCGATTTCAACGGCACGGTCGAAGAAGTTAACTACGAAAAGAGCCGGATTCAAGTGGCGGTGCTCATTTTCGGACGCTCTACTCCGGTAGAGCTGGAGTTCAGTCAGGTCGAAAAGGCATAACTGAGCTGGAATCCCATACCCCGCAGCCCAAGGCTGTGGGGTTTTTTCGTCACTGGGATATACGCGTAAGTAACCGGGGAGCCTTTATTGGCGCTTGAACCCGTAATTGGAGTGCCTCATGGCCAAGAAGATAACCGCATACATCAAGCTGCAAGTGAAAGCTGCTCAGGCTAACCCAAGCCCGCCAGTTGGTCCTGCTCTGGGTCAGCACGGTGTGAACATCATGGAATTCTGCAAAGCGTTCAACGCCCGTACTCAGGGTATTGAGCCAGGCTTGCCGACTCCAGTGATCATCACTGTATACAGCGACCGTAGCTTCACTTTCGAAACAAAAAGTACCCCTGCATCGGTTCTGCTGAAGAAAGCTGCAGGCTTGACCAGCGGCTCGGCTCGCCCGAACACCGTTAAAGTTGGCACCGTGACTCGTGCTCAGCTGGAAGATATCGCTAAAGCAAAAAATGCGGATCTGACTGCAGCTGACATGGAAGCGGCCGTGCGTACCATCGCCGGTTCCGCTCGTAGCATGGGCCTTAACGTGGAGGGTGTGTAATGGCTAAGCTGACCAAGCGTCAAAAGGCAATCGCCAGCAAGATCGAAGCTGGTAAATCCTACAACTTCGTAGACGCTGCAGCCCTGCTGACCGAGCTGTCGACCGTCAAGTTCAGCGAGTCTGTAGACGTTGCTGTAAACCTGGGTGTTGATCCTCGTAAATCCGACCAGGTTGTACGTAGCGCTACTGTACTGCCGCACGGTACCGGTAAGACTGTACGTGTTGCAGTGTTCACCCAGGGTCCTGCTGCTGAAGCTGCTCTGGCTGCCGGCGCTGATCGCGTTGGTATGGATGATCTGGCCGCTGAAATGAAAGCTGGCGATCTGAACTATGACGTCGTTATCGCTTCCCCTGACGCAATGCGCGTTGTGGGTCAGTTGGGTCAGGTTCTCGGTCCTCGCGGTCTGATGCCTAACCCGAAAGTCGGCACCGTTACTCCTGACGTCGCTACCGCCGTCAAGAACGCCAAGGCTGGTCAGGTTCGTTATCGCACCGACAAAAACGGCATCATCCACACTTCTGTTGGCAAGGTCGGTTTCGACGCTGTCAAGCTGAAGGAAAACGTTGAAGCCCTGATCGCTGATCTGAAGCGTATCAAGCCTGCTTCTTCGAAAGGTATTTACGTCAAGCGCATCACCCTGAGCACCACTATGGGCCCAGGCCTGGTCATCGACCAGGGTTCGTTGGAAGCGTAAGACAAAATGGTACGGTGATCGATTGCCGTACCGTTTGAAAGATTGGGGTCCCTGCCTGGCGGGGGCTATCCAAGACCGTAGGCGGCGCAAGTCTTAAACCACAAGCCTACGCAGATGGTGCTCCCGGTTCCTTACCGAATCAGACACCAAAACGACATCTGGCTCCGGTCGGATGAAACGGTAACAAGCAGGAGTTAAACCCGTGGCAATTAAACTCGAAGACAAGAAGGCCATCGTCGCTGAAGTCAACGAGGCTGCCAAAGCTGGTCTGTCCGCTGTCGTGGCTGATGCCCGTGGTGTGACGGTTGGCGCTATGACCGGACTCCGTAAAGAGGCTCGTGAAGCTGGCGTTTACGTACGTGTTGTACGTAACACCCTGCTCAAGCGCGCTGTTGCTGACACTGAATTCAGTGTCCTCAACGACGTGTTCACTGGCCCGACCTTGATCGCGTTCTCCAACGAACATCCTGGCGCTGCTGCCCGTCTGTTCAAGGAATTCGCTAAAGGTCAGGACAAGTTCGAGATCAAGGCAGCTGCGTTCGAGGGCAAGTTCCTCGCAGCTAATCAGATCGATGTACTGGCAAGCCTGCCGACCCGTAACGAAGCAATTTCTCAGCTGATGAGCGTGATTCAAGGCGCTACCAGCAAGTTGGCTCGTACTCTGGCGGCTGTTCGCGACCAAAAAGAAGCAGCTGCAGCCTAAGGCTGAGTCAGATCTTTTCGCGTATTTTTGTTTATTTTGATGGTCGCGTAGGCCGTCCCCCAATTCAGGAAATTGAGTCATGTCCATCTCTCAAGACGATATCCTTAACGCCGTAGCTGAAATGTCCGTTCTGCAGGTTGTAGAGCTGATCAAGGCGTTCGAAGAGAAGTTTGGCGTTACCGCTGCTGCCGGCTCTGCTGGTCCAGCTGTTGCTGCTGCTGTTGTTGAAGAACAAACTGAATTCAACGTCATGCTGCTGGAAGCTGGCGAGAAGAAAGTTAACGTGATCAAGGCAGTACGTGAACTGACCGGTCTGGGCCTGAAAGAAGCCAAGGCAGTCGTTGACGGCGCCCCAGCAATGGTTCTGGAAGCTGTTGCTAAAGACGCAGCTGACAAAGCCAAAGCTACTCTGGAAGAAGCAGGCGCTAAAGTCGAGCTGAAATAAGCATCGATTTTGAGTGTCCAGCCCACGCGTTTAGCGAAAGGCTGATGGCTGGTGGCTTTTGCCACCGGCCTTTTTCCGTTATAGACGATTGGCGCTGTCAACGTCTGTAATGTGTGGTATCCACCGATGGCGGTGGCGCAAACCAAGGGGTTTGCAAGATTTTCTGGCTGCTTCCGTCGGGAGGGAGCCAAACAAGCAGGTGACCAAGCTGGGGAACGCTGATGGCTTACTCATATACTGAGAAAAAACGTATCCGCAAGGACTTTAGCAAGTTGCCGGACGTAATGGATGTGCCGTATCTCTTGGCCATCCAGCTGGATTCGTATCGCGAATTCCTGCAGGCGGGAGCGACCAAAGATCAGTTCCGCGACGTCGGTCTGCATGCAGCCTTCAAATCCGTTTTCCCGATCATCAGCTACTCCGGCAATGCTGCGCTGGAGTATGTAGGTTATCGCTTGGGCGAACCGGCATTTGATGTCAAGGAATGCGTGCTGCGCGGTGTGACTTACGCAGTACCTCTGCGAGTCAAGGTCCGTCTGATCATTTTCGACAAAGAATCGTCGAACAAAGCGATCAAGGACATCAAAGAGCAAGAAGTCTACATGGGTGAAATCCCCCTGATGACTGAGAACGGTACCTTTGTAATCAATGGCACCGAGCGCGTTATCGTGTCTCAGCTTCACCGTTCGCCTGGCGTATTCTTCGACCACGACCGTGGCAAGACGCACAGCTCCGGCAAGCTGCTGTACTCCGCTCGTATCATTCCTTACCGCGGTTCGTGGCTGGACTTCGAGTTCGATCCGAAAGACTGCGTATTCGTCCGTATCGACCGTCGTCGCAAGCTGCCTGCGTCCGTACTTCTGCGCGCTCTGGGTTACACCACCGAGCAAGTGCTTGATGCTTTCTACACCACCAACGTATTCCATGTGCGCGGTGAAAACCTGAGCCTGGAGCTGGTGCCTCAGCGCCTGCGTGGTGAAATTGCCGTTCTGGATATCCTGGACGACAAGGGCAAGGTCATTGTCGAGCAGGGTCGTCGCATCACTGCCCGTCACATCAACCAGCTGGAAAAGGCCGGGATCAAAGAGCTGGAAGTGCCTCTGGACTACGTCCTGGGTCGCACGACAGCCAAGGTCATCGTGCATCCGGCAACCGGTGAGATCATTGCCGAGTGCAACACCGAGCTGAACACTGAAATCCTGGCCAAGATCGCCAAAGCTCAGGTTGTTCGCATCGAAACGTTGTACACCAACGACATCGATTGCGGTCCGTTCGTCTCCGACACACTGAAGATCGACTCCACCAGCAACCAACTGGAAGCGCTGGTCGAGATCTATCGCATGATGCGTCCTGGCGAGCCGCCAACCAAGGATGCCGCTGAAACGCTGTTCAACAACCTGTTCTTCAGCCCTGAGCGTTACGACCTGTCTGCTGTAGGCCGGATGAAGTTCAACCGTCGTATCGGTCGTACCGAAATCGAAGGCTCGGGCGTGCTGTGCAAGGAAGACATCGTAGCGGTCCTCAAGACCCTCGTTGATATCCGTAACGGCAAAGGCATTGTCGATGACATCGACCACCTCGGTAACCGTCGTGTTCGTTGCGTTGGCGAGATGGCCGAGAACCAGTTCCGTGTAGGTCTGGTCCGTGTCGAGCGCGCTGTCAAAGAACGTCTGTCCATGGCAGAAAGCGAAGGCCTGATGCCTCAGGACCTGATCAACGCCAAACCTGTTGCGGCGGCGGTCAAGGAGTTCTTCGGTTCCAGCCAGCTTTCCCAGTTCATGGACCAGAACAACCCGCTGTCCGAGATCACTCACAAGCGTCGTGTTTCCGCACTCGGCCCTGGCGGTCTGACGCGTGAGCGCGCCGGCTTTGAAGTTCGAGACGTTCACCCGACTCACTACGGCCGAGTGTGCCCGATCGAGACGCCTGAAGGTCCGAACATCGGTCTGATCAACTCCCTGGCGGCCTATGCCCGCACCAACCAGTACGGCTTCCTCGAAAGCCCGTACCGTGTGGTCAAGGAAGGTCTGGTCACCGAAGAAATCGTTTTTCTTTCGGCGATCGAAGAAGCGGACCACGTCATTGCCCAGGCTTCGGCCGCAATGAACGACAAGCAAGAGCTGATCGACGAGCTGGTTGCTGTGCGTCACTTGAACGAATTCACCGTCAAGGCGCCAGCCGATGTCACCCTGATGGACGTTTCGCCCAAGCAGGTTGTCTCGGTAGCCGCATCGCTGATTCCGTTCCTCGAGCACGATGACGCCAACCGTGCGTTGATGGGTTCGAACATGCAGCGTCAGGCTGTTCCTACTCTGCGTGCCGACAAGCCGCTGGTAGGTACTGGCATGGAGCGCAACGTTGCTCGCGACTCCGGCGTTTGCGTCGTGGCTCGTCGTGGTGGTGTGATCGACTCGGTTGACGCCAGCCGTATCGTTGTTCGCGTTGCCGATGATGAAGTTGAAACAGGTGAGGCGGGTGTAGATATCTACAACCTGACCAAATACACCCGTTCGAACCAGAACACCTGCATCAACCAGCGTCCGCTGGTCAGCAAGGGTGACCGTGTTCAGCGCAGCGACATCATGGCTGACGGCCCGTCCACCGATATGGGTGAACTGGCGCTCGGTCAGAACATGCGCATCGCGTTCATGGCCTGGAACGGTTTCAACTTCGAAGACTCCATCTGTCTTTCTGAGCGTGTCGTTCAGGAAGACCGCTTCACCACGATCCACATTCAGGAACTGACCTGTGTGGCGCGTGACACCAAGCTTGGGCCTGAGGAAATCACAGCTGACATCCCTAACGTGGGTGAGGCTGCTCTGAACAAGCTGGACGAAGCGGGTATCGTTTATGTAGGTGCCGAAGTCGGCGCTGGCGACATTCTGGTCGGTAAGGTCACTCCGAAAGGCGAGACCCAGCTGACTCCGGAAGAAAAACTGTTGCGTGCGATCTTCGGTGAGAAGGCCAGCGACGTTAAAGACACTTCCCTGCGCGTACCAACCGGTACCAAAGGTACTGTCATTGACGTTCAGGTCTTCACCCGTGATGGCGTCGAGCGTGATGCGCGTGCCCTGTCCATCGAGAAGTCGCAACTCGACGAGATCCGCAAGGATCTGAACGAAGAGTTCCGTATTGTCGAAGGCGCTACTTTCGAACGTCTGCGCTCTGCGCTGGTCGGTCGTGTAGCCGAAGGCGGCGCTGGCCTCAAGAAGGGCCAGGAAATCACCAACGAAGTGCTCGATGGTCTTGAGCATGGTCAGTGGTTCAAGCTGCGCATGGCTGAAGACGCTCTCAACGAGCAGCTCGAAAAGGCTCAGGCTTACATCGTTGATCGTCGCCGTCTTCTGGATGACAAGTTCGAAGACAAGAAACGCAAACTGCAGCAGGGCGATGACCTGGCTCCAGGCGTTCTGAAAATCGTCAAGGTCTACCTGGCAATCCGTCGCCGCATCCAGCCGGGCGACAAGATGGCCGGTCGTCACGGTAACAAGGGTGTGGTCTCTGTGATCATGCCGGTTGAAGACATGCCGCACGATGCCAATGGCACGCCGGTCGATATCGTCCTCAACCCGCTGGGCGTACCTTCGCGTATGAACGTTGGTCAGATTCTCGAAACCCACTTGGGCCTCGCGGCCAAAGGTCTGGGCGAGAAGATCAACCGCATGCTCGAAGAGCAGCGTAAAGTTGCCGAGCTGCGCAAGTTCCTCAACGAGATCTATAACGAAATCGGCGGTCGTCAGGAGTCTCTGGAAGACCTCACCGACAACGAAATTCTGGACCTCGCGAAGAACCTGCGTAACGGCGTACCGATGGCTACCCCGGTTTTCGACGGTGCCAAGGAAAGCGAAATCAAGGCAATGCTCAAGCTGGCAGATATGCCGGAAAGCGGCCAGATGCAGCTGTTCGACGGTCGTACCGGCAACAAGTTTGAACGTGCTGTAACTGTTGGCTACATGTACATGCTGAAGCTGAACCACTTGGTGGACGACAAGATGCACGCGCGTTCCACTGGTTCGTACAGCCTGGTTACCCAGCAGCCGCTGGGTGGTAAGGCACAGTTCGGTGGTCAGCGTTTCGGGGAGATGGAAGTGTGGGCGCTGGAAGCATACGGCGCGGCGTACACTCTGCAGGAAATGCTCACAGTGAAGTCGGACGATGTGAACGGTCGTACCAAGATGTACAAAAACATCGTGGACGGCGATCACCGTATGGAGCCGGGCATGCCCGAGTCTTTCAACGTGTTGATCAAAGAAATCCGTTCGCTCGGTATCGATATCGATCTGGAAACCGAATAACACGTGACGCGAATCGGGG
The DNA here is from genome assembly GCF_017833005.1 of Pseudomonas sp. PvP027. Taxonomy (NCBI): domain Bacteria; kingdom Pseudomonadati; phylum Pseudomonadota; class Gammaproteobacteria; order Pseudomonadales; family Pseudomonadaceae; genus Pseudomonas; species Pseudomonas sp. PvP027. The sequence goes on from NZ_JAFIBK010000001.1 coordinate 3,941,611, forward strand.
GCAGGGCGGTATTGCCTGCTCCCTGCTCCGCCAGGAGGAAAAGCCTTGAAAGACCTACTGAATTTGCTGAAAAACCAGGGTCAAGTCGAAGAGTTCGACGCAATCCGTATCGGACTTGCATCGCCTGAGATGATCCGCTCTTGGTCGTTCGGTGAAGTTAAAAAGCCGGAAACCATCAACTACCGTACGTTCAAGCCTGAGCGTGACGGTCTGTTCTGCGCCAAGATCTTTGGCCCGGTAAAAGATTACGAGTGCCTGTGCGGTAAGTACAAGCGCCTGAAGCACCGTGGTGTCATCTGCGAAAAGTGCGGTGTTGAAGTAGCACTGGCCAAGGTTCGTCGCGAGCGTATGGCTCACATCGAGCTGGCCTCGCCGGTTGCCCACATCTGGTTCCTGAAATCGCTGCCGTCCCGTATCGGTTTGCTGATGGACATGACCCTGCGTGATATCGAGCGTGTTCTCTACTTCGAGAGCTATGTCGTTATCGATCCAGGCATGACCACCCTTGAAAAAGGTCAGCTGCTGAACGACGAGCAGTACTTCGAAGCCCTCGAAGAGTTCGGTGACGACTTCGATGCCCGCATGGGTGCCGAGGCTGTACGCGAGCTGCTGCACGCTATTGATCTGGAGCACGAAATTGGCCGTCTGCGCGAAGAAATTCCGCAAACCAATTCCGAGACCAAAATCAAGAAGCTGTCCAAGCGTCTGAAATTGATGGAAGCCTTCCAGGGTTCCGGCAACCTTCCTGAGTGGATGGTGCTGACCGTTCTGCCGGTTCTGCCGCCAGATCTGCGTCCCCTGGTTCCGCTTGACGGTGGCCGTTTCGCGACGTCCGACCTCAACGATCTGTATCGTCGAGTGATCAACCGTAACAACCGTCTGAAGCGCCTGCTGGATCTGTCTGCTCCCGACATCATCGTGCGCAACGAAAAGCGCATGCTGCAGGAAGCGGTCGATGCACTGCTCGACAACGGCCGTCGTGGTCGTGCGATCACAGGTTCGAACAAGCGTCCTCTGAAATCCCTGGCTGACATGATCAAGGGTAAGCAGGGTCGTTTCCGTCAGAACTTGCTCGGTAAGCGTGTTGACTACTCGGGTCGTTCGGTAATTACCGTAGGTCCGACCCTGCGTCTGCACCAGTGCGGTCTGCCGAAGAAGATGGCTCTCGAACTGTTCAAGCCGTTCATTTTCGGCAAACTGGAAATGCGTGGCCTGGCTACGACCATCAAAGCTGCCAAGAAGATGGTCGAGCGCGAGCTGCCAGAGGTCTGGGACGTTCTCGCTGAAGTGATTCGCGAACACCCGGTGCTTCTGAACCGTGCGCCGACGCTTCACCGTCTGGGCATCCAGGCGTTTGAACCGGTACTGATCGAAGGTAAGGCTATTCAGCTGCACCCGCTGGTCTGTGCTGCTTACAACGCCGACTTCGACGGTGACCAGATGGCCGTTCACGTGCCTCTGACGCTGGAAGCTCAGCTCGAAGCGCGCGCGCTGATGATGTCGACCAACAACATTCTGTCGCCAGCCAACGGTGAGCCAATCATCGTTCCTTCGCAGGACGTTGTACTGGGTCTGTACTACATGACTCGCGAAGCGATCAACGCCAAGGGCGAAGGTCGTGTATTTGCGGATCTGCAGGAAGTCGACCGCGTATTCCGCGCCGGCGAAGCGGCTCTGCACGCCAAGGTCAAGGTTCGTATCCACGAAACGGTCAACGATCGTGATGGTGGCAGCGTCAAGAACACCCGTATCGTCGACACCACTGTCGGCCGTGCGCTGCTGTTCCAGGTGGTTCCGGCCGGCCTGTCATACGACGTCGTCAACCAGCCGATGAAGAAGAAGGCGATCTCCAAGCTGATCAACCAGTGCTATCGCGTGGTTGGCCTGAAAGAGACCGTTATCTTCGCTGACCAGTTGATGTACACCGGTTTTGCCTACTCGACCATTTCGGGTGTTTCCATCGGCGTTAACGACTTCGTTATCCCAGATGAAAAAGCTCGCATCATCGACGCGGCCACCGAAGAAGTTAAAGAGATCGAAAGTCAGTACGCTTCCGGCCTGGTAACCCAGGGCGAGAAGTACAACAAGGTAATCGACCTTTGGTCCAAGGCGAACGACGAAGTCTCGAAAGCGATGATGTCGAACCTGTCCAAAGAACGCGTTATCGACCGTCACGGCGTCGAAGTTGATCAGGAATCCTTCAACTCGATGTACATGATGGCTGACTCCGGGGCGCGTGGTTCTGCTGCCCAGATTCGTCAGCTGGCCGGTATGCGTGGTCTGATGGCCAAGCCTGACGGCTCCATCATTGAAACGCCGATCACTGCGAACTTCCGTGAAGGTTTGAGCGTACTTCAGTACTTCATCTCTACTCACGGTGCTCGTAAGGGTCTTGCGGATACCGCGTTGAAAACCGCTAACTCCGGTTATCTGACACGCCGTCTGGTAGACGTCGCTCAGGATCTGGTGGTTACCGAGGTTGATTGCGGTACCGAGCATGGTCTGCTGATGACTCCGCACATTGAAGGCGGTGACGTTGTAGAGCCGCTGGGTGAGCGCGTACTGGGTCGAGTCATTGCCCGCGACGTGTTCAAGCCGGGCACAGAAGATGTCATCGTGCCTGCTGGCACGCTGGTAGACGAGAAGTGGGTCGAGTTCATCGAGCTGAACAGCATCGATGAAGTAATCGTTCGTTCGCCAATCAGCTGCGAAACCCGCTACGGCATCTGCGCCAAGTGCTACGGTCGTGACCTGGCACGCGGTCACCAGGTCAACATCGGTGAAGCTGTCGGCGTAATCGCTGCACAGTCGATCGGTGAGCCGGGTACCCAGCTGACAATGCGTACGTTCCACATCGGTGGTGCGGCAAGCCGGACCTCGGCAGCCGACAGCGTTCAGGTGAAGAATGGCGGTACCGTCCGTCTGCACAACCTGAAGCACGTCGAGCGTGTCGACGGTCACCTGGTTGCGGTATCCCGCTCCGGTGAGCTGGCAATCGCAGATGACTTCGGTCGCGAGCGTGAGCGTTACAAGCTGCCATACGGTGCAGTGATTTCGGTGAAGGAAGGCGACAAGGTCGACGCTGGCTCTATCGTGGCCAAGTGGGATCCGCACACTCACCCTATCGTCACCGAGATGAAAGGTACTGTTACCTACGTAGGCATGGAAGAAGGCATCACGATCAAGCGTCAGACAGACGAATTGACCGGTATGACCAACATTGAAGTGCTCGACGCCAAAGACCGCCCGGCTGCCGGCAAGGACATCCGTCCTGCTGTGAAGATGGTCGGTCTGGATGGCAAGGATCTGCTGCTGCCAGGTACTGACGTACCGGCCCAGTACTTCCTGCCGGCCAACGCCCTTGTTGGTGTTGCTGACGGTGCGCAGATCGCGATCGGTGATGTTATCGCTCGTATTCCGCAGGAAACTTCGAAGACGCGTGACATCACCGGTGGTCTGCCGCGTGTTGCCGACCTGTTCGAAGCGCGTCGTCCGAAAGAGGCGTCGATCCTTGCAGAAGTCAGCGGTACCATCGCATTCGGTAAAGAGACCAAGGGCAAGCGCCGTCTGGTCATCACCCCGAACGACGGTAGCGATCCGTACGAGGAGCTGATTCCGAAGTGGCGTCACCTGAACGTCTTCGAAGGCGAGCAAGTGAACCGCGGCGAAGTTATCTCCGACGGCCCGAGCGATCCACACGACATCCTGCGTCTGCTGGGTGTGAGTGCGCTGGCCAAGTACATCGTCAACGAGATTCAGGATGTATACCGTCTGCAAGGCGTGAAGATCAACGACAAACACATCGAGACGATTCTGCGTCAGATGCTGCGTAAGGTTGAGATTGCCGAGTCTGGCGATTCCAGTTTCATCAAGGGTGACCAGATGGAATTGACTCACGTACTGGTAGAAAACGAGCGTTTGAGCACGGAAGACAAGTTTGTTTCCAAGTTCACTCGCGTGTTGCTGGGTATCACCAAGGCATCGCTGTCCACCGAGTCGTTCATCTCCGCGGCCTCCTTCCAGGAGACAACCCGCGTACTGACCGAAGCGGCTGTGACCGGCAAGCGCGATTACCTGCGCGGCCTGAAGGAAAACGTAGTCGTGGGTCGTCTGATCCCGGCCGGTACCGGTCTGGCTTATCACAGCGAGCGCAAGCGTCGTCGTGAAATGGACAAACCGACCCGTGTCAGCGCGAGCGAAGTAGAAGCAGCTCTGACGGAAGCGTTGAACTCCAGCGGTAATTGAGACCAGAGCCTCGGCATTTTTCACCTGGCAGACAGCACGTCTTCGTGTTGTTTGCCCGGTGAGGACGTCGGGGCTTTGTCTTGACTGGGGGCGGGATCCTCTTTAGACTCTTGTACCCCTAAATTTGGCGGGGCCTGTGCCCTGTCATTTGCTTTTCTTGTAAGACAATAGCGTCGCAAGACAACAGTGGAGCTAGTAGATGGCAACTATCAACCAGCTGGTACGTCAGCCGCGTAAGCGTATCGTCGAGAAATCCGACGTGCCTGCGCTGCAGAACTGCCCGCAACGTCGCGGTGTGTGCACTCGTGTGTACACCACCACGCCGAAAAAACCTAACTCGGCATTGCGTAAAGTCTGCCGTGTGCGCCTGACCAACGGTTTCGAGGTTTCCTCGTACATCGGTGGTGAAGGTCACAACCTGCAAGAGCACAGCGTGGTACTGATTCGTGGCGGTCGTGTAAAAGACTTGCCAGGTGTTCGTTATCACACCGTTCGTGGTTCTTTGGATACTTCCGGCGTTAAAGGTCGTAACCAGGGTCGCTCGAAATACGGTACCAAGAAGCCTAAGTAGTTTTCGGCTTCTGTTTGAAATTGCAGATTTCTATTTTTCTGAGTCGATAAGAGTAAGGTCGGGCGCATCCCTTGCTGGATGGTGGTCCCGAGCTAACCTGAAGACCGTTTGAGGGCTTATCCATGCCAAGAAGACGCGTAGCAGCCAAGCGCGAAGTGCTTGACGATCCAAAATACGGCAGCCAGATTCTGGCCAAGTTCATGAACCACGTAATGGAAAGCGGCAAGAAAGCCGTTGCCGAGCGTATCGTTTATGGCGCGCTGGAAAAGGTTAAAGAACGTAAGAACAGCGACCCCCTGGAAATCTTCGAGAAAGCTCTCGACGCCATCGCTCCGCTGGTCGAAGTAAAGTCGCGCCGTGTAGGCGGTGCTACTTACCAGGTTCCTGTCGAAGTTCGTCCGTCCCGTCGTAATGCTCTGGCAATGCGTTGGCTGGTAGACTTCGCGCGCAAGCGCGGTGAGAAGTCAATGGCGCTGCGTTTGGCTGGCGAACTGCTGGACGCCGCCGAAGGTAAAGGTGCTGCGGTCAAGAAGCGTGAAGACGTGCACCGTATGGCTGAGGCCAACAAGGCTTTCTCGCACTACCGCTTCTAATTTCAGCGTCACTAATTTTGCGAGGGCTTTATGGCTCGTACTACTCCGATTGGCCGCTACCGTAACATTGGTATCGTCGCTCACGTGGATGCTGGTAAAACCACCACCACCGAGCGCGTCCTTTTTTACACCGGCAAAAGCCACAAAATGGGCGAGGTGCATGACGGCGCCGCGACCACGGACTGGATGGTTCAGGAGCAGGAGCGTGGTATTACCATTACTTCTGCTGCTATTACTGCCTTCTGGCAGGGTTCCGAGAAGCAACACAAAGACCAATACCGTTTCAACGTTATTGACACCCCGGGCCACGTTGACTTCACCATTGAAGTTGAGCGTTCCCTGCGTGTTCTCGACGGCGCGGTCGTTGTGTTCTGTGGTACTTCCGGCGTAGAGCCGCAGTCCGAAACCGTATGGCGTCAAGCCAACAAGTACGGTGTTCCACGTATCGTTTACGTGAACAAGATGGACCGTGCTGGTGCGAACTTTCTGCGCGTAATCGCTCAGATCAAGCAGCGTCTGGGTCACACCCCGGTGCCTATCCAGTTGGCCATTGGTGCCGAAGACAACTTCCAGGGTCAGATCGATCTGATGTCCATGGAAGCTGTTTATTGGAACGATGCCGACAAGGGTATGGTTCCACGTCGTGAGCCTATCCCTGCTGAACTGCAGGAACTGGCTGACGAGTGGCGCAGCAACATGGTCGAGGCTGCGGCCGAAGCCAGCGAAGAGCTGATGAACAAGTACCTTGAGGGTGAAGAACTCACCAACGAGGAAATCAAGGCCGCTCTGCGTCAGCGTACTATCGCTGGTGAGATCGTTCTTGCTGTTTGCGGTTCTTCCTTCAAGAACAAGGGCGTTCCCCTGGTTCTCGACGCCGTGATCGACTACCTGCCGGCTCCAATCGATATTCCAGCTATCAAGGGTTCCGATCCTGATAACGAAGAAATCCTGATGGAGCGTCATGCAGACGACAACGAGCCGTTCTCGGCTCTGGCGTTCAAGATCGCTACCGACCCATTCGTGGGTACCTTGACTTTCGTCCGTGTTTACTCGGGCGTCTTGGCATCCGGTGACGGCGTGATCAACTCGGTCAAGGGCAAGAAAGAGCGTGTGGGTCGTATGGTGCAGATGCACGCAAACGCCCGCGAAGAGATCAAGGAAGTGCGCGCTGGTGACATCGCGGCCTTGATCGGCATGAAGGACGTCACCACTGGTGAGACCTTGTGCAACGCTGACAAGCCAATCATCCTGGTTCGTATGGACTTCCCGGAGCCGGTTATCTCGGTTGCCGTTGAGCCTAAAACCAAGGATGACCAGGAAAAAATGGGTATCGCACTGGGCAAACTTGCTCAGGAAGACCCTTCTTTCCGCGTCAAGACTGATGAAGAGACTGGTCAAACGATCATCTCTGGCATGGGCGAGCTGCACCTGGACATCCTGGTTGACCGGATGCGCCGTGAGTTCAACGTCGAAGCCAACATCGGCAAGCCTCAGGTTTCCTATCGTGAGCGCATCACGAAGAACTGTGAAATCGAAGGCAAGTTCGTTCGTCAATCCGGCGGTCGTGGCCAGTTCGGTCATTGCTGGATCCGTTTTGCGCCTGCTGACGAAGGTCAGGAAGGTCTGCAATTCGTAAACGAAGTGGTAGGTGGTGTTGTTCCCAAGGAATACATCCCGGCTATCCAGAAGGGCATCGAAGAGCAGATGAAGAACGGCGTTGTTGCCGGTTATCCGCTGATCGGCCTGAAGGCTACCGTGTTTGATGGTTCCTACCATGACGTCGACTCGAACGAGATGGCGTTTAAGGTGGCTGCTTCCATGGCGACCAAGCAACTGGCCCAGAAGGGCGGTGGTGAGCTGCTTGAGCCGATCATGGCGGTAGAGGTTGTTACGCCTGAAGACTATATGGGTGACGTGATGGGCGACCTTAACCGTCGTCGCGGCATGATCCTGGGTATGGAAGACACGGTGTCCGGCAAAGTAATTCGTGCCGAGGTTCCGTTGGGTGAGATGTTCGGTTATGCGACCGACGTTCGCTCCATGTCCCAAGGTCGCGCAAGCTACTCTATGGAATTCAAAAAATACAATACAGCTCCGTCGCACATCGTCGAAACTGTAACCAAAAAACAAGGCTGATTCAGCGCCTTTAGGCTAGGAGTTATTTGTCGTGGCTAAAGAAAAATTTGATCGTTCCCTTCCGCACGTCAACGTTGGCACCATTGGTCACGTTGACCACGGTAAAACCACACTGACCGCTGCTCTGACTCGCGTCTGCTCCGAAGTTTTCGGTTCGGCTCGTGTCGAATTCGACAAGATCGATAGCGCTCCGGAAGAGAAAGCTCGCGGTATCACCATTAACACTGCTCACGTCGAGTACAACTCGCTGATCCGTCACTACGCTCACGTTGACTGCCCAGGTCACGCTGACTACGTGAAGAACATGATCACCGGTGCTGCGCAGATGGACGGCGCTATCCTGGTTTGTTCGGCCGCTGATGGTCCGATGCCACAAACCCGTGAGCACATCCTGCTGTCCCGTCAGGTTGGCGTTCCGTACATCGTGGTCTTCCTGAACAAGGCTGACCTGGTAGACGACGCTGAGCTGCTGGAACTGGTTGAGATGGAAGTGCGCGATCTGCTGAGCACTTACGACTTCCCGGGCGACGACACTCCAATCATCATCGGCTCTGCCCGTATGGCGTTGGAAGGCAAAGACGACAACGAGATGGGCACCACTGCCGTCAAGAAGTTGGTCGAGACTCTGGACAGCTACATCCCTCAGCCAGAGCGTGCTGTTGACAAGCCGTTCCTGATGCCAATCGAAGACGTATTCTCGATCTCCGGTCGCGGTACTGTTGTGACTGGTCGTGTTGAGCGCGGTATCGTCAAAGTCCAGGATCCACTGGAAATCGTTGGTCTGCGTGACACTACCGTCACTACCTGCACCGGCGTTGAAATGTTCCGCAAGCTGCTCGACGAAGGTCGTGCTGGCGAGAACTGCGGCGTTCTGCTGCGCGGCACCAAGCGTGACGACGTTGAGCGTGGCCAGGTTCTGGTCAAGCCAGGCACCGTCAAGCCGCACACTCAGTTCGAAGCAGAAATCTACGTTCTGAGCAAGGAAGAAGGCGGTCGTCACACTCCGTTCTTCAAAGGCTACCGTCCACAGTTCTACTTCCGTACTACCGACGTAACTGGTAGCTGCGAACTGCCGGAAGGCGTAGAAATGGTTATGCCAGGTGATAACGTCAAAGTTTCCGTTACCCTGATCAAGCCAATCGCAATGGAAGATGGTCTGCGTTTCGCAATCCGTGAAGGCGGTCGTACCGTCGGCGCTGGCGTCGTAGCCAAAATCATCGCTTAAGCGTTGATTCCCAAAAAGAGCCCCCGCACTGCGGGGGCTTTTTTATTGGGTTGACACCTTGTTAGGTCGTCTATAGAATTGCGCCTCCTTTTAACGGGCGTATTGCGCTCGGTGGGAACAGCAATCTGGAGTCTGAATCCAATGCAAAACCAGCAAATCCGTATCAGGTTGAAGGCTTTTGACCATCGCCTGATCGACCAATCAACCCAGGAAATCGTGGAAACCGCGAAACGTACTGGTGCACAGGTGCGTGGTCCGATTCCACTGCCGACTCGTAAAGAGCGGTTCACCGTTCTGGTTTCTCCGCACGTCAACAAAGACGCGCGCGACCAGTATGAGATCCGTACTCACAAGCGTGTTCTGGACATTGTCCAGCCAACGGAAAAAACCGTTGATGCGCTTATGAAGCTCGATCTTGCGGCCGGTGTGGAAGTTCAGATCAGCCTCGGCTAAGACTTGGGTCTTAGTCGTGTAACGCTCTGAAATGGGCGGCCATAGCGGGTGAAAGCCCCGTACACTCATGAGGTTTACAACATGACTATTGGTGTAGTCGGTCGTAAATGCGGTATGACCCGTATTTTCACCGAAGAAGGTGTCTCCATTCCGGTCACGGTCATTGAGATCGAGCCGAATCGCGTCACTCAGTTCAAAACCGAAGAAACCGATGGCTATCGTGCAGTGCAAGTCACTGTCGGCGAGCGTCGCGCTTCGCGTGTTACAGCCGCTCAGGCTGGCCACTTCGCTAAAGCGAATGTTGCCGCCGGTCGTACCGTCATGGAATTCCGTCTTGAAGAAGGCGATTACCAGACTGGCGATCAGATCAACGCTGAAATCTTCGCCGCTGGTCAACTGGTTGATGTAACCGGTCAGTCCAAGGGTAAAGGCTTCCAGGGTACGATCAAGCGTTGGAATTTCCGTGGTCAAGACAATACCCACGGTAACTCCGTCTCCCACCGCGTCCCAGGCTCTATCGGCCAGTGCCAGACTCCTGGTCGTGTATTCAAGGGCAAAAAAATGTCCGGTCATATGGGCGCTGAGCGCGTGACCGTGCAGTCCCTGGAAGTAGTGCGCGTGGACGCTGAACGCAATCTGTTGTTGGTCAAGGGTGCTGTTCCTGGCGCTACTGGCGGCAACCTGGTTGTACGTCCGGCAGCCAAGGCTCGCGGTTAAGGGGAAGCTGACATGCAATTAAATGTAAATGACGCTCAGGCAATCGAAGTTTCCGAACTGACATTTGGCGGCGAATTCAACGAGACGCTGGTTCACCAGGCAGTCGTGGCCTACATGGCTGGCGGTCGTCAGGGTAGCAAGCAGCAAAAGACCCGTTCCGACGTTCGTGGTGGCGGTAAGCGCCCTTGGCGTCAGAAAGGTACTGGCCGTGCTCGTGCCGGTACTATCCGTAGCCCAATCTGGCGTGGCGGCGGTACCACTTTCGCAGCTCGTCCTCAGGATCACACTCAGAAGCTCAACAAGAAGATGTATCGCGCTGCTCTGCGCTCCATCCTTGCTGAACTGGTTCGTACTGATCGTCTGGTCGTGGTTCAGGACTTCGCTGTTGAAGCACCGAAAACCAAAGATTTGCTGAACAAGCTGACTGGCATGGGTCTGACTGACGTCTTGATCGTGTCTGACGCTGTTGACCAGAATCTGTACCTGGCTGCTCGTAACCTGCCGCACGTTGATGTACGTGACGTACAAGGTTCCGATCCAGTTAGTCTGATCGCATACGACAAAGTGTTGATCACTGTGTCGGCCGTGAAGAAATTCGAGGAGCTGCTGGGATGAACCAGGAACGCGTATTTAAAGTTCTGCTTGGCCCGCACGTTTCCGAGAAGGCTACGGTTCTTGCAGACAAAAAAGGTCAGTTCGTTTTCAAGGTTGCTACTGACGCAACCAAGCTGGAAATCAAGAAGGCCGTCGAAAGCCTGTTCAGCGTGAAAGTAGAGCGTGTTACTACCCTGAATGTTCTGGGTAAGAGCAAGCGCACTGCTCGCGGTCTGGGCAAGCGTAATGACTGGAAGAAGGCAGTTATCTCCCTTCAGCCAGGCCAAGATCTCGATTTCAGCAGCAGTGCTGAGTAAGGAAGGGGTGCATCATGGCAATCGTTAAATGCAAACCGACTTCCCCTGGCCGCCGTTTTGTGGTCAAGGTGGTCAACCAGGAGCTGCATAAAGGCGCTCCTCACGCACCGCTGCTCGAGAAAAAATCGAAGTCTGGTGGTCGTAACAACAATGGTCGTATTACTACCCGTCATATCGGTGGTGGCCATAAACAGCATTATCGTCTGGTCGACTTCCGTCGCAACGACAAGGATGGCATCGCTGCCACCGTCGAGCGTATCGAATACGATCCAAACCGTACTGCTCACATTGCTCTGCTGCTTTACGCAGACGGCGAGCGCCGCTACATCATCGCCCCTAAAGGCGTGAGTGCTGGCGACCAGCTGATTGCAGGTGCTCTGGCACCAATCAAGCCGGGCAACGCTCTTCAACTGCGCAACATTCCAGTTGGTAGCACCGTACACGGCATCGAACTGAAGCCAGGTAAAGGCGCACAGATCGCTCGTTCCGCTGGTGCCTCGGCACAGCTGATCGCTCGTGAAGGTGTGTACGTTACCCTGCGTCTTCGCTCCGGTGAAATGCGTAAAGTACTGTCTGAGTGCCGTGCAACGCTGGGCGAAGTCTCGAACTCCGAGCATAGCCTTCGTTCACTGGGTAAAGCTGGTGCCAAACGCTGGCGTGGCGTTCGCCCAACCGTTCGTGGTGTTGCCATGAACCCGGTTGACCACCCACATGGTGGTGGTGAAGGTCGTACCTCTGGTGGTCGTCATCCGGTATCGCCGTGGGGCTTCCCGACTAAGGGCGCGAAGACTCGTGGTAATAAGCGTACCGACAAAATGATCGTCCGTCGTCGCAAGTAAATAGAGGGATACGACAGTGCCACGTTCTCTGAAAAAAGGTCCTTTTATTGATCTTCACCTACTGAAGAAGATCGAAGTGGCGGCGGAAAAGAACGATCGCAAACCAGTTAAAACCTGGTCGCGTCGTTCGATGATCCTGCCACAAATGGTCGGTTTGACCATTGCAGTGCATAACGGTCGCCAGCATGTTCCAGTTCTCGTGAACGAAGACATGGTCGGCCATAAACTAGGCGAGTTTGCCGGTACCCGCACATATCGTGGGCACGTGGCAGACAAGAAAGCCAAGCGTTAAGGGGTAAGGAACGATGGAAGTAGCCGCTAAGTTGTCGGGCGCTCGAATCTCCGCCCAGAAAGCCCGCTTGGTCGCCGACCAGATCCGCGGGAAGAAGGTGGGCGAAGCGCTCAACCTGTTGGCTTTCAGCAGTAAGAAAGCCGCCGAGATCCTGAAGAAAGTGCTGGAGTCGGCTGTAGCCAACGCCGAGCATAACGAAGGCGCAGACGTTGATGACCTCAAGGTCTCCACCGTTTTCGTCAACGAAGGGCGTTCGCTGAAGCGCATCATGCCACGTGCTAAAGGCCGTGCTGATCGCATCGTCAAGCGGTCTTGCCATATCACTGTCAAGGTTGCTGACAAGTAACGGAGTCGAAGAGATGGGTCAGAAAGTACATCCCATTGGCATTCGCCTGGGAATCGTCAAGGAGCACACCTCCGTCTGGTACGCAGACGGTCGGACTTATGCGGACTATTTGTTCGCTGATCTGAAAGTGCGTGAGTACCTCCAAGACAAATTAAAAAGCGCGTCCGTCAGCCGTATCGATATCCATCGTCCGGCTCAGACAGCACGTATCACCATCCACACCGCTCGTCCAGGTATCGTTATCGGGAAGAAGGGTGAAGATGTTGAGAAACTGCGTCAGGACCTGACCAAGCAAATGGGTGTGCCTGTGCACATCAATATCGAAGAGATCCGTAAGCCGGAGCTCGACGGTATGCTGGTTGCGCAGAGCGTAGCTCAGCAGCTGGAGCGTCGCGTAATGTTCCGTCGCGCTATGAAGCGCGCTGTTCAGAATGCCATGCGCATTGGTGCCAAAGGCATCAAAATCCAAGTGAGCGGTCGTCTCGGCGGTGCTGAAATCGCACGTACTGAATGGTATCGCGAAGGTCGTGTGCCACTGCACACCCTGCGTGCCGACATCGACTATGCCAACTACGAAGCTCACACCACTTACGGTGTGATCGGTGTAAAGGTTTGGATCTTCAAAGGCGAAGTAATTGGTGGTCGCCAAGAAGAACTGAAACCACAAGCACCAGCGCCTCGTAAAAAAGCTGCTAAGTAAGGGGTACGCCAAATGTTGCAACCAAAGCGTACGAAGTTCCGCAAGCAGATGACCGGCCACAACCGTGGTCTGGCACTGCGCGGTAGCAAAGTCAGCTTCGGCGAGTTCGCGCTGAAGTCTGTTGCTCGTGGTCGTCTCACCGCTCGTCAGATCGAGTCAGCGCGTCGTGCTCTGACCCGTCACGTAAAACGTGGCGGCAAGATCTGGATCCGTGTGTTCCCGGACAAGCCTGTAACCAAAAAGCCACTCGAAGTTCGGATGGGTAAAGGTAAGGGTAACGTGGAGTACTGGGTTGCCCAGATTCAGCCAGGCAAAGTCCTGTATGAAATCGAGGGTGTTACTGAAGAGCTGGCGCGTGAGGCTTTCGCCCTGGCTGCTGCAAAGCTGCCGCTCGCCACCTCCTTTGTTAAGCGGACGGTGATGTGATGAAAGCGAATGAACTTCGTGAAAAATCAGCACAGCAGCTGAACGAGCAACTGCTCGGCCTGCTGCGCGACCAGTTCAATCTGCGTATGCAGAAAGCAACTGGCCAGTTGGGGCAGTCTCATCTGCTCTCGCAAGTTAAGCGTGACATCGCTCGCGTGAAAACTGTGCTCAACCAGCAGGCAGGTAAGTAATCATGGCTGAAGCCGAAAAAACTGTCCGTACGCTGACTGGCCGTGTTGTCAGCGACAAGATGGACAAGACCATCACCGTTCTGATCGAGCGTCGCGTAAAGCACCCGATCTACGGTAAATACGTTAAGCGTTCGACTAAGCTGCACGCGCACGACGAAACCAATCAATGCCATATCGGCGACAAGGTCACTATTCGTGAAACTCGTCCGGTAGCCAAGACCAAGTCTTGGGCGTTGGTTGATATCCTCGAACGCGCTGTGGAAGTCTAAGGGCTAGGGGTCGGAGAAATTATATGATTCAGACTCAATCCATGCTCGATGTGGCCGATAACAGCGGCGCACGCCGCGTTATGTGCATCAAGGTGCTGGGTGGCTCCCATCGTCGTTACGCTGGTATCGGTGACATCATCAAAGTAACCGTCAAGGAAGCAATTCCTCGCGGCAAGGTGAAGAAAGGCCAAGTGATGACTGCTGTTGTAGTCCGCACTCGCCATGGTGTTCGTCGTGCAGACGGCTCCATCATCCGCTTCGATGGCAACGCTGCTGTTCTTTTGAACAACAAGCAAGAGCCGATCGGTACCCGTATCTTTGGGCCAGTGACCCGTGAACTTCGTACTGAGAAGTTCATGAAGATCGTCTCGCTCGCCCCAGAAGTGCTCTAAGGAGATCCGACATGCAAAAGATTCGTCGTGACGACGAGATCATCGTGATCGCCGGCAAAGACAAAGGTAAGCGCGGTAAGGTGCTCAAGGTTCTCGCTGACGACCGTTTGGTCGTTGGTGGGATCAACCTGGTGAAGCGTCATACCAAGCCAAACCCGATGTCGGGCGTACAGGGCGGTATCGTCGAGAAAGAAGCGCCAATGCACGCTTCTAACGTCGCCATTTTCAACGGCGCAACCAACAAGGCTGACCGCGTTGGTTTCAAAGTTGAAGACGGCAAGAAAATTCGTGTCTTCAAGTCGACCCAAAAAGCGGTTGATGCTTGAACACTGCTAGGTAGAAGACCATGGCACGACTAAAAGAGATTTACCGGAAGGAAATCGCTCCGAAACTTAAGGAAGAACTTAAGCTTTCGAACGTGATGGAAGTTCCGCGCGTTACCAAAATCACCCTGAACATGGGTCTGGGCGAAGCGATCGGCGACAAAAAAGTCATCGAGCACGCTGTTGCTGACCTGGAAAAGATCACCGGTCAAAAAGTCGTTGTGACTTACGCTCGGAAATCCATCGCTGGCTTTAAAGTCCGCGAAGGTTGGCCGATCGGTGTCAAAGTGACTCTGCGCCGCGATCGTATGTACGAATTCCTGGATCGTCTGCTGTCGATCTCCCTGCCTCGGGTTCGCGACTTCCGCGGCCTGAATGCCAAGTCCTTCGATGGTCGTGGTAACTACAGCATGGGCGTAAAAGAGCAGATCATTTTCCCGGAAATCGACTACGACAAGATCGATGCTCTCCGCGGTCTGGACATTACCCTGACCACCACTGCCAAGAACGATGATGAAGGTCGCGCACTGCTGCGTGCTTTCAAATTCCCGTTCCGCAACTGATTGGAGTAGGAAAATGGCCAAGAAGAGCATGAAAAACCGTGAGCTGAAGCGTCAGCTCACCGTTGCCAAGTACGCCAAGAAGCGTGCAGAGCTGAAAGCAATCATCGTTGATCTGAACGCAAGTCCAGAAGCGCGTTGGGAGGCTACCGTAGCCCTGCAGAAGCAACCACGTGACGCAAGCGCTGCGCGCATGCGTAACCGTTGCCGCATCACTGGTCGTCCACACGGCGTTTACCGCAAGTTCGGCCTCGGCCGTAACAAACTGCGTGAAGCGGCCATGCGTGGCGACGTACCAGGTCTGGTCAAAGCCAGCTGGTAACGCACCTCTCGTTTCGTACCGGCCGGTTGCGCAAGTCACTGGTCGGTATGAAGCCTGAATTTGAATCAAGCCCCTTTTGGGGCTTGATTCATTTCTGGGGTAGGACTAGAATTGCCGGCTCGCCTGAGCCCGTGTTTTTACTTGCCCGGAAGTTCTCGGCGATCAAGCTGTAGCCGCAAGGCTAATTATTTTGTTTTAGGAGCGTCTAGCCCATGAGTATGCAGGACCCGTTAGCGGACATGCTAACTCGTATCCGTAATGCCCAGATGGCTGAAAAGCCCGTCGTAAGCATGCCATCTTCCACGTTGAAGGTTGCTGTAGCAAAAGTCCTGAAGGACGAAGGCTACATTGCGGGTTATCAGATCAGCAGCGAAGTTAAATCCTCGCTGTCCATCGAGCTTAAGTACTTCGAAGGCCGTCCGGTCATTGAAGAGGTTAAGCGCGTCAGCCGCCCAGGCTTGCGTCAGTACAAGTCCTCCGATGATCTGCCGAAAGTTCGTGGCGGTCTTGGTGTGTCTATCGTCTCCACCAGTAAAGGTGTGATGACGGATCGTGCTGCGCGCGCTGCCGGTGTCGGTGGCGAAGTGCTTTGCACTGTGTTCTAAGGGGGGATAAGCATGTCACGCGTAGCTAAGAACCCCGTTAAGTTGCCATCCGGCGTCGAAGTCAAACTCGTCGGCCAGCAGCTTTCGGTGAAGGGTGCCAAGGGCACTCTAGAACTGAACATCCATTCGTCCGTTGAGATTGTTGAAGAAGCTGGTGAGCTGCGTTTCGCTGCTCGCAATGGCGATCAACAAACCCGCGCAATGGCAGGCACCACTCGTGCACTGGTTAACAACATGGTCCAGGGCGTAAGCCAAGGCTTTGAGCGTAAGCTCCAGCTGGTCGGTGTTGGTTACAAGGCGCAAGCAAAAGGCACGGTCCTGAACCTTGCACTTGGCTTCTCGCACCCGGTGGACTATGAATTGCCGAATGGCATCACCGCTGAGACCCCCAGCCAGACCGATATCCTGATTCGCGGTATCGATAAGCAGTTGGTTGGTCAAGTGGCCGCTGAGATCCGCGACTTCCGCCGTCCTGAGCCTTACAAAGGCAAAGGTGTGCGTTACGCGGACGAAGTCGTCCGCCGTAAAGAAGCCAAGAAGAAGTAGGGCATAGCAAATGACCGTCAAAAAAGTTACCCGACTGCGTCGCGCTCGCAAAGCACGCCTGAAAATGCACGAGCTAGAAGTCGTGCGTCTCTGCGTGCACCGCTCTTCGCAGCACATTTATGCCCAGGTCATCTCGGCCGACGGCAGCAAAGTCCTGGCAAGCGCCTCGACTTTGGACAAAGAACTGCGTGATGGCGCCACTGGCAACATCGACGCGGCCACTAAGGTTGGCAAGCTGGTCGCCGAGCGCGCGAAAGCCGCGGGTGTATCGCAAGTCGCTTTCGACCGTTCTGGCTTCAAGTACCACGGCCGTGTCAAAGCGCTGGCTGATGCTGCTCGTGAAGGCGGGCTGGAGTTCTAAGTTATGTCAAATCACGACCAAAAACGCGACGAAGGCTACATCGAGAAGCTGGTTCAAGTTAACCGCGTGGCCAAAACCGTAAAAGGCGGCCGTATCTTCACTTTCACTGCGTTGACCGTAGTGGGTGATGGTAAAGGGCGCGTTGGCTTCGGCCGTGGCAAGTCACGTGAAGTGCCTGCTGCAATCCAGAAAGCGATGGAAGCTGCTCGTCGCAACATGATTCAGGTTGATCTGAACGGCACTACCCTGCAGTACGCGATGAAGTCTGCTCATGGCGCCTCCAAGGTGTACATGCAGCCTGCTTCCGAAGGTACCGGTATCATCGCTGGCGGCGCAATGCGCGCAGTGTTGGAAGTTGCTGGTGTACAGAACGTATTGGCCAAGTGCTACGGTTCGACTAACCCAGTAAACGTGGTTCACGCTACGTTCAAGGGTTTGAAGGGCATGCAGTCTCCTGAGTCGATCGCTGCCAAGCGTGGCAAGCGTGTTGAGGAGATCATCTGATCATGGCTACCGTTAAAGTAACGTTGATCAAAAGCATGACCGGCCGCATCCCTAACCACAGACTGTGTGTTAAGGGTTTGGGTCTGCGTCGCATCGGTCACACTGTAGAAGTCCTGGATACTCCCGAAAATCGCGGGATGATCAACAAGGCTTACTACATGCTGCGAGTCGAGGGTTAATCGATGAAACTCAATGATCTGAGTCCAGCGCCGGGTTCCCGTCGCGAAAAGCATCGTCCGGGCCGTGGTATCGGTAGTGGTTTGGGCAAGACCGGTGGCCGTGGCCACAAAGGTCAAAGCTCCCGCTCCGGTGGCACTATTGCTCCGGGCTTTGAGGGCGGCCAACAGCCGCTGCATCGTCGCCTGCCGAAATTCGGTTTCGTTTCCCTGAAGGCCATGGACCGCGCAGAAGTGCGTCTGTCCGAGCTGGCTAAAGTGGAAGGCGACATCGTAACTGTGCAGTCCCTGAAAGATGCCAACGTGATTAACCAGAACGTTCAGCGTGTGAAAATCATGCTGTCGGGCGAAGTTACTCGCGCTGTCACTATCAAGGGTATCGCCGCCACCAAAGGTGCGCGTGCGGCTATCGAAGCAGCTGGCGGCAAGTTCGAGGAATAAATGGCTAAGCAAGGTGCTCTCTCAGCGCTCGGCAAAGGCGGTATGTCTGAACTCTGGGCTCGTCTGCGTTTTCTGTTCCTGGCGATTATCGTCTACCGAATAGGCGCACACATCCCGGTTCCAGGTATCAACCCGGACCGACTCGCAGAACTGTTTCGACAGAATGAGGGGACCATTCTTAGCTTGTTCAACATGTTTTCCGGCGGCGCGCTGGAACGGATGAGCATCTTTGCACTGGGGATCATGCCGTACATTTCGGCATCGATCATCATGCAGCTGATGACCGCCGTCAGCCCGCAGCTGGAGCAGTTGAAGAAGGAAGGTGAAGCTGGCCGTCGCAAGATAAGCCAGTACACCCGCTATGGCACCGTTGTCCTGGCTCTGGTCCAAGCTATCGGCATGTCCGTTGGTCTGGCGAGTCAGGGCGTAGCGTTTTCTGTGGACCTGGGTTTCCACTTTGTGGCCGTAACTACCTTCGTGGCAGGTGCGATGTTCATGATGTGGCTGGGCGAGCAGATCACCGAGCGCGGTGTCGGCAACGGTATCTCGATGTTGATTTTCGCAGGTATCGTCGCCGGTCTTCCGAGAGCAATAGGGCAGTCTTTCGAGTCTGCACGTCAGGGTGATATCAATATCTTCGCTCTGGTTGCAATCGGTTTGCTGGCGGTAGCGATCATCGGTTTTGTGGTGTTCATTGAGCGTGGTCAGCGTCGTATCGCTGTTCACTACGCCAAGCGTCAGCAGGGCCGCAAGGTCTTCGCTGCGCAGACCAGCCACTTGCCGCTGAAAGTGAACATGGCTGGTGTTATACCGGCCATTTTCGCGAGCAGCATTTTGCTGTTCCCGGCTTCGTTGGGGTCCTGGTTCGGTCAGTCTGAAGGTCTGGGCTGGTTGCAGGACATCTCGCAGTCGATCGCTCCTGGTCAGCCGTTGAATATTCTGCTGTTTAGTGCAGGGATTATTTTCTTCTGCTTCTTCTATACGGCGTTGATGTTCAATCCGAAAGACGTAGCGGAAAACCTGAAGAAGTCCGGTGCCTTTATTCCGGGTATTCGTCCAGGCGAGCAGTCGGCGCGCTATATTGATGGCGTTTTGACTCGCTTGACCATGTTCGGTGCTCTATATATGACGGCCGTGTGTCTGCTTCCCCAGTTCCTGGTGGTCGCGGCAAACGTACCGTTCTACCTTGGCGGGACCTCGTTGCTGATCGTGGTCGTGGTTGTGATGGACTTTATGTCGCAAGTGCAATCTCACCTCGTTTCGCACCAGTATGAATCCCTGATGAAGAAAGCCAACCTGAAGGGCTACGGTGGCAGCGGCGGTATGCTGCGCTGAAGCACCCCTAAGGTTCGAGGAGTTGGTGATGAAAGTTCGTGCATCGGTGAAAAAGCTGTGCCGTAACTGCAAGATTATCCGCCGCGAAGGTGTGGTTCGAGTAATTTGCAGCGCGGAACCACGTCATAAGCAGCGCCAAGGCTGATTGTGATTTGTGCTTAAGCCCAGCAGCTAGTGCGCTGCTGGGTTGATTATTTGTTACTACAGCGATATTATCTCGCGCCCTATTTCTTGGCTTCCGGGGCGTAGGTAGCTGTCAATTGGAGTCCCACTGAATGGCCCGTATTGCAGGCGTTAACATTCCAGATAACAAGCATACTGTTATCTCGTTGACCTACATCTATGGTGTTGGTCGCACCACCGCACAGAAAATTTGTGCAACCACCGGCGTAAATCCGGCGGTGAAAATCAAAGATCTGAGCGACGAGCAGATTGAACAGCTGCGTGGCGAAGTGGCGAAGTTCACCACTGAAGGTGACCTGCGTCGCGAAATCAACATGAAAATCAAGCGCTTGATGGACCTGGGCTGCTACCGCGGTCTGCGTCATCGTCGTGGTCTTCCAGTGCGCGGTCAGCGTACCAAGACCAACGCGCGTACTCGCAAAGGTCCGCGTAAGCCGATCCGCAAGTAATCGCACCAGCGCAACGACAGGAATTTAGTCATGGCAAAACCTGCTGCTCGTCCTCGTAAAAAAGTTAAAAAGACAGTGGTTGATGGCATCGCCCACATCCACGCGTCGTTTAACAACACAATCGTCACCATTACCGATCGTCAAGGTAACGCTCTTTCGTGGGCTACCTCCGGCGGTTCGGGTTTCCGTGGTTCGCGCAAGTCCACCCCGTTCGCTGCTCAAGTAGCTGCTGAACGTGCTGGTCAAGCTGCGCTGGAGTACGGTCTGAAGAACCTCGACGTCAATGTCAAGGGTCCAGGCCCAGGTCGTGAATCCGCTGTCCGTGCATTGAACGGCTGTGGCTATAAGATCGCCAGCATCACCGACGTGACGCCAATCCCGCACAACGGGTGCCGTCCGCCGAAGAAGCGCCGCGTGTAATCCAGGAGACTGTAAGAAATGGCTCGTTACATTGGTCCAAAATGCAAACTTGCTCGTCGTGAAGGCACCGATCTCTTTCTGAAGAGCGGCGTTCGCGCTATCGAATCCAAGTGCAACATCGAAGCAGCTCCAGGTATCCACGGCCAACGTCGTGGTCGCCAGTCCGATTACGGTACTCAGCTGCGTGAAAAGCAAAAAGTCCGTCGTATCTACGGCGTTCTCGAGCGTCAGTTCAGCGGCTACTACAAAGAAGCCGCCGGCAAGAAAGGTGCAACAGGCGAGAACCTGCTGCAACTGCTCGAATGCCGTCTGGACAACGTTGTATACCGCATGGGCTTCGGCTCGACGCGTGCAGAATCCCGTCAATTGGTTTCGCACAAGTCGGTCAGCGTAAACGGCAAAACCGTTAACGTTCCTTCTTATCAGGTTCGTGCTGGCGACGTTGTTGCTATCCGCGAAAAAGCTAAGAATCAGCTGCGTATTGTCCAGGCTCTCGATCTGTGTGCCCAACGTGGCCGCGTAGAATGGGTAGAAGTAGACACTGAGAAGAAATCGGGCGTTTTCAAGAACGTTCCAGCTCGCAGTGATCTATCCGCCGACATCAACGAAAGCCTGATTGTCGAGCTCTACTCCAAGTAAGGGCTAGAAAATAGGTGCATCCATGCAGATTTCGGTAAATGAGTTCCTGACACCCCGCCACATTGATGTGCAGGTTGTCAGTCCAACCCGCGCCAAAATCACTCTCGAGCCTCTCGAGCGTGGTTTCGGCCATACCCTGGGCAACGCGCTTCGCCGCATTTTGTTGTCCTCCATGCCCGGCTGTGCAGTAGTCGAGGCCGAGATTGACGGTGTACTCCATGAGTACAGCGCCATCGAAGGTGTACAGGAAGACGTCATTGAAATCCTGTTGAACCTTAAAGGTCTGGCTATCAAGCTGCACGGTCGAGACGAAGTTACGCTGACCTTGTCGAAGAAGGGTTCGGGGGTGGTTACCGCTGCCGATATTCAGCTGGATCATGATGTCGAGATCGTTAACCC
The DNA here is from genome assembly GCF_017833005.1 of Pseudomonas sp. PvP027. Classification (NCBI taxonomy): domain Bacteria; kingdom Pseudomonadati; phylum Pseudomonadota; class Gammaproteobacteria; order Pseudomonadales; family Pseudomonadaceae; genus Pseudomonas; species Pseudomonas sp. PvP027. The sequence goes on from NZ_JAFIBK010000001.1 coordinate 3,963,180, forward strand.
CGATCACGTAATCGCTAACCTGGCGTCTAACGGCGTCTTGAACATGAAGCTCACCGTAGCTCGTGGTCGTGGTTATGAGCCGGCAGACTCGCGTCAAAGCGATGAAGACGAAAGCCGCAGCATTGGTCGCTTGCAGCTTGACTCTTCGTTCAGCCCGGTTCGCCGTATCGCATACGTGGTGGAAAACGCCCGTGTCGAACAGCGTACTAACCTGGACAAGCTGGTTATTGATCTGGAAACCAACGGTACTCTGGACCCTGAAGAGGCTATCCGTCGCGCTGCAACCATCCTGCAACAGCAGTTGGCTGCGTTCGTGGACCTCAAAGGCGACAGCGAACCAGTGGTAATCGAACAGGAAGACGAGATCGATCCGATCCTGCTTCGTCCGGTTGACGATTTGGAACTGACCGTGCGTTCGGCCAACTGCCTTAAGGCGGAGAACATCTACTACATCGGCGATCTGATTCAGCGCACCGAAGTAGAGCTGTTGAAGACTCCGAACCTGGGCAAGAAATCCTTGACCGAGATCAAGGACGTTCTGGCTTCTCGTGGTCTCTCCCTCGGCATGCGCCTCGACAACTGGCCGCCGGCAAGTCTTAAGAAGGACGACAAGGCTACGGCCTGATCGTCGTAATCACCGAACGCGAGTTTGGTAAGGAATGAACCATGCGTCATCGTAAAAGTGGACGTCACCTGAGCCGTACCAGCTCTCACCGCAAAGCCATGTTCCAAAACATGGCGGTGTCGCTGTTCGAGCACGAGCTGATCAAAACTACCCTGCCGAAAGCCAAGGAACTGCGCCGCGTTGCCGAGCCGCTGATCACCCTGGCCAAGGAAGACAGCGTTGCCAACCGTCGTCTGGCTTTCGACCGTACTCGTTCGAAAGAAATCGTCGGCAAGCTGTTCAACGATCTGGGCAAGCGCTATGCAACCCGTCAGGGCGGCTACCTGCGCATCCTCAAGTGCGGTTTCCGCGCTGGCGACAACGCGCCAATGGCGTACGTCGAGTTGGTTGATCGTCCTGTCGGTGGCTCTGTAGAAGCCGCTGAATAAGACATCAGTTTGAACAGAAAACCGGGCCTAGTGCCCGGTTTTTTGTTTTCCGGAATTAAGAATTGCTATCGATAGTCATGATTTAATGAATTCGACGTTGCAATAGCTTTCAACAATACTTTCTCTCAAGCCGATCAACCGGCCATACACAGCAGAGGAAGATGTAGATGAGCCAGAAGACCCTTACGACCGCCAGCGGTGCTCCAGTCGCAGACAATCAGAACTCCCGTTCGGCAGGCCCGCGTGGTCCTCTACTACTCGATGATTTCCATCTGATCGAAAAGCTGGCCCACTTCAACCGTGAAAACATCCCGGAGCGTCGCGTGCACGCCAAAGGATCGGGTGCTCATGGTACGTTCACCGTGACCCGCGATATCAGCCAATACACCAGCGCCAAGCTGTTCGATACGGTCGGTAAGCAGACGCCGATTTTCCTGCGCTTCTCCACCGTAGGCGGTGAGCGTGGTTCGGCTGACACCGAGCGTGACCCACGCGGCTTTGCGATCAAGTTCTACACCGAAGAAGGTAACTGGGACATCGTGGGCAACAACACCCCCGTGTTCTTTATCCGTGACCCTCTGAAATTCCCTGACTTCATTCACACCCAGAAGCGCCTGCCGCAAACCAATCTGAAAAGCCCTCAGATGATGTGGGATTTCTGGTCGCACTCGCCTGAGGCGCTGCACCAGGTCACCATTCTGTTCTCCGATCGTGGCATTCCGGACGGCTACCGCCACATGCACGGCTTCGGTAGCCACACCTACAGCCTCATCAGCGCTGCAGGCGAGCGTCATTGGGTGAAGTGGCATTACAAGACCCGCCAGGGTATCAAGAACCTCGCACCTGCAGAGGCTGCGCGGATTGCCGGTACTGATCCCGATTACGCTCAGCGCGATCTGTTCACTGCCATCGAGAAGGGCGACTTCCCCAAGTGGCAGGTGTGCATTCAGCTGATGAGCGAGGCTCAGGCTGCGAATCATCATGAAAACCCGTTCGACGTGACCAAGACCTGGTCGCAGAAAGAATACCCGCTGATCGAGGTGGGCGAGCTGGAGTTGAACCGTAACCCTCTCAACTACTTTGCCGAAGTTGAGCAGGCTGCATTTGGCCCGAGCAACATGGTGCCAGGCGTTGGTCTTTCGCCAGACCGTATGCTGCAAGGGCGTGTATTTGCCTATGCTGATGCGCATCGCTACCGCGTGGGTACCAATCACCAGCAGTTGCCTATCAATGCGCCCAAGAGTCCGGTGCACAGCTATCAGCGTGACGGGTCGATGGCCTTCGGCACCAATGGCGGTGCGGCGCCAAACTATGAGCCCAACAGCTATTCGGATGCGCCGAAAGAGGATTCGCGCTACGCAGAGCCTGCGTTGTCTCTGAGCGGTGCCGCAGATCGTCATGATCATCGGGTAGACGGTGATTACTACAGTCAGGCAGGCAAGTTGTTCAACCTGATGAGCGCCGATCAGAAATCGCTGTTGATCAGCAACATTGCCGGAGCAATGGCAGGCGTTTCCAGTGATGTCGTGCAACGTCAGTTGCAGCATTTCTACAAAGCTGACCCTGCTTATGGCGAGGGCATCGCCAGCGCATTGGGCTTAAAACTGGGCTGAGTCGAAGTGAGAAACAGAACCGCCCTCATTTGGGCGGTTTTTCGCTTCTTAACGGCGTAATTTCGCCACTTTTCGTCGGTTTATTGCGTTTTTCTAAGTGACCTTGCGCGGCGCTTGGTTCAAACTATCGGCTTTGAAGCAGGAGTCTGGTGCGATGCAAGGCCACCCGGAAGTAATCGATTATCTCAACACGTTGCTCACGGGCGAACTGGCAGCTCGTGACCAGTATTTCGTTCACTCACGCATGTACGAAGACTGGGGCTTTTCGAAGCTCTACGAGCGTATCAATCATGAGATGGAAGAAGAGGCGCAACACGCTGATGCGTTGATGCGTCGTATCCTCATGCTCGAAGGCACGCCGCGCATGCGCCCGGACGACCTCGACGTCGGCACCACAGTGCCTGAGATGCTCGCCAGCGATCTGCGCCTCGAATACAAGGTACGTGCTGCCCTGTGCAAGGGTATCGAGCTCTGTGAGCTGCACAGCGACTACGTTACCCGCGAAATCCTGCGCGTGCAGTTGGCTGATACGGAAGAAGATCATACCTACTGGCTTGAACAGCAGATGGGTCTGATCAAGTCCATCGGCCTGCAGAACTATCTGCAATCGCAGTTCTGATTCAGCCGCTCATAAAAAAGCTCCTGCACTTGCGTGACAGGAGCTTTTTTGTATCCGGGTTCGACTGACGGCGAACCCGTTTTCTTCACCCGAGTCAGGCTTTGTCTCTGATCAACAGAGGCTTCAGGTAATGACCGGTGTAGGACTGTTCCATCTCGGCGACCTGCTCAGGCGTGCCGGTCGCAATGATCTGCCCACCTCTCGAACCGCCTTCCGGGCCCAGATCCACCAGCCAGTCGGCCGTCTTGATCACATCCAGGTTGTGCTCGATCACCACCACGGTATTGCCGTGGTCGCGGAGGCGATGCAGTACATCCAGCAACTGTTGAATATCCGCAAAGTGCAGGCCTGTGGTCGGTTCGTCGAGGATGTACAGCGTCTTGCCGGTGTCGCGCTTTGACAGTTCTCGCGACAGCTTGACCCGCTGCGCCTCTCCGCCTGACAAGGTCGTCGCCGATTGCCCCAGCTTGATATAGGAAAGCCCTACATCCATCAGGGTTTGCAGCTTGCGCGCCAGTGCCGGAACGGCGTCGAAGAATTCACGCGCTTCCTCGATGGTCATCTCCAGCACTTCGTGGACGTTCTTGCCCTTGTACTTGACCTCAAGCGTTTCGCGGTTGTAACGCTTGCTCTTGCACACATCGCAGGGCACGTAGATGTCCGGCAAAAAGTGCATCTCGACCTTGATCAGCCCGTCACCCTGGCACGCCTCGCAGCGGCCGCCCTTGACGTTGAACGAGAACCGCCCCGGACCGTAGCCCCGCGAGCGTGATTCCGGAACCCCGGCGAATAGTTCGCGAATCGGCGTGAACAGCCCGGTGTAGGTCGCTGGATTGGAGCGCGGCGTACGACCGATAGGGCTCTGGTCGATGTCCACCACCTTGTCCAGGTGCTGTAGGCCGTTGATGCTGTCGTGGGTCGCCGCTTCCAGCGTCGTGGCACCGTTCAGTGCCGTGGCGCTCAGCGGGAACAGCGTGTTGTTGATCAGCGTCGACTTGCCTGATCCGGACACACCCGTCACACAGGTCAGCAGACCGATGGGGATTTCGAGATTGACGTTTTGCAGGTTATTGCCACGCGCACCCTTGAGAGTCAGCGAGAGCTTTTTGTTACGCGGGGTGCGCTTGGCAGGAACGGCAATCTTCACGCGGCCCGACAGGTATTTGCCGGTCAGCGAGTCGGGATGCGACATCACCTCGTCCGGCGTACCTTCGGCAACGATATGACCACCATGCACGCCGGCCCCGGGGCCAATGTCGACCACGTAGTCAGCCAGACGAATCGCGTCTTCATCGTGCTCGACCACAATCACCGTATTGCCGATGTCGCGCAGGTGCTTGAGCGTACCCAGCAAGCGATCGTTGTCGCGTTGGTGCAGACCGATTGACGGCTCATCGAGGATGTACATCACCCCGACCAGGCCCGCACCAATCTGGCTGGCCAGACGAATACGCTGTGCTTCGCCGCCGGACAGGGTGTCCGCGCTACGGTCCAGGGTCAGGTAGTCCAGGCCCACGTTGACCAGAAACTGCAGACGCTCGCGAATTTCCTTGAGGATCTTGTCGGCGATCTCGCCACGTCGTCCGGTCAGCTTGAGTGTTTCGAAGTAATGCGTCGCGTCGCCAATCGGCAGATTGGTGACTGCAGGCAGAGTCTTTTCACCTACCCACACATGGCGCGCTTCACGACGCAGACGAGTGCCTCGGCAGTCAGGGCAGGGCTGCGTGCCCAGGAACTTGGCGAGCTCTTCGCGGACCGTGGCCGATTCGGTTTCCCGATAGCGACGCTCCAGATTCGGCACGATGCCTTCGAACGGGTGCGCGCGCTTGACGATATCGCCGCGGTCATTCAGGTAGCGGAAGTCGACACTCTGCGAGCCACTGCCGTTGAGCAGGATCTTCTGCATGTCGGCCGGGATCTGCTTGAACGGCATTTCCAGGCTGAAGCCATAGTGCTTGGAGAGCGAGCCGAGCATCTGGAAGTAATAGACGTTACGCCTGTCCCAGCCTCGTATCGCGCCTTCGGCAAGCGTCAGTTCGGCATTCACCAGCCGCTTGATATCGAAGAACTGCTTCACGCCCAGGCCGTCACAGGTCGGGCAGGCGCCAGCCGGGTTGTTGAAGGAGAACAGCTTCGGCTCCAGTTCGCTGATCGCATGGCCACAGATCGGGCAGGCGAAGCGGGCGGAGAAAATCACTTCCTCGCCCGGCTCGTCGTCCATCGGCGCAACCAGGGCGATACCGTCGGCCAGCTTCAGGGCGGTTTCAAAGGACTCGGCCAGACGCTGCTGCAGGTCGGCGCGGACCTTGAAACGGTCAACGACCACATCGATCGAGTGCTTCTTCTGCTTGTCCAGCTTCGGCAGCTCATCCAGCTCGCACAGCTTGCCGTTGACTCGCGCCCGGACAAAGCCCTGCGCGCGCAGCTCTTCAAAAACCGAAAGATGCTCACCCTTGCGCTCGCGGATAACCGGCGCAAGCAGCATCAATTTGCTGCCCTCCGGCTGGGTCAGCACCAGGTCGACCATCTGGCTGACCGTCTGGGCTTCCAGCGGGATATCGTGGTCCGGGCAGCGAGGCTGGCCGACGCGCGCATACAAAAGACGCAGGTAGTCGTAAATTTCGGTGATCGTACCCACGGTCGAGCGCGGGTTATGTGAAGTAGACTTCTGCTCGATGGAAATCGCCGGCGACAGACCTTCGATGGTGTCGACGTCCGGTTTTTCCATCATCGACAGAAACTGGCGGGCATAGGCCGACAGCGATTCGACATAGCGGCGTTGCCCTTCGGCGTACAGCGTATCGAAAGCCAGCGAAGACTTGCCTGAGCCGGAGAGCCCGGTGATAACGATCAGTTTGTCGCGGGGAAGTGTCAGGTCAATATTTTTCAGGTTGTGGGTTCGTGCCCCACGTATCAGGATCTTGTCCACTGCGGCCTCGCTTGGCGGGCATAAACGACGGAGTATACGGCTCCGAGCCATCACGCGGCAAAGCGTCGCGTATGTGCTGTACAACGATGGGACTGGTAGAATCGCCGCCGGTTCACACGAGGTTATTCCATGCACGATACCCACAGCGAGCGTATGAGTAGCGGCGAGACCCGCGCAGCAGGCGGTCTGGCCCTGGTGTTCGCGTTCCGCATGCTTGGCATGTTCATGGTCTTGCCGGTTCTGGCAACCTACGGCATGGACTTGGCAGGCGCGAGCCCTGCACTGATCGGTCTGGCGATTGGCGCCTACGGTCTGACCCAGGCTGTATTGCAGATACCGTTCGGGATCATTTCCGACCGTATCGGCCGGCGACCGGTCATTTATTTCGGCCTGATCATTTTTGCGATCGGCAGCGTGGTGGCAGCGAATGCGGATTCGATCTGGGGAATCATTGCCGGACGTATCCTGCAGGGGGCTGGCGCTATTTCCGCGGCGGTCATGGCGCTGCTCTCCGACCTGACCCGCGAACAGCACCGCACCAAGGCCATGGCCATGATCGGCATGACCATCGGTCTGTCGTTCGCCATCGCCATGGTCGTCGGCCCGGTGATCACTGGCATGTTCGGTCTTTCCGGGCTGTTTCTGGCCACCGGCGGCATGGCCTTGATAGGTGTTCTCATCGTCGCCTACGTGGTGCCCAAGGCCAGCGGGGCATTAATGCACCGCGAATCCGGCGTCGCCAAGCAGGCGCTGGGGGCGACGTTGCGTCATCCGGACCTGCTGCGCCTGGATTTGGGTATCTTCGTGTTGCATGCGATGCTCATGTCCAGCTTCGTGGCTTTGCCGCTGGCGCTGGTCGAAAAAGCCGGTTTGCCCAAGGAACAACACTGGTGGGTCTACCTGACCGCCTTGCTGGTTTCCTTCTTCGCGATGATCCCGTTCATCATCTATGGCGAGAAGAAACGTCAAATGAAGCGCGTTCTGCTGGGCGCCGTCACAGTTTTGATGCTGGCTGAGCTATTCTTCTGGGCATACGGGGACACGTTGCGGGCACTGGTCATCGGGACAGTGGTATTCTTCACCGCGTTCAACCTGCTGGAAGCCTCCTTGCCGTCGCTGATCAGCAAGGTTTCACCGGCCGGCGGAAAAGGCACGGCAATGGGAGTTTATTCCACCAGCCAGTTTCTTGGATCGGCCGCAGGTGGGATACTGGGCGGCTGGTTGTTCCAGCACGGTGGGCTCGATGTGGTGTTCCTGGGTGGTGCAGCCATGGCCGCCGTCTGGCTCGCCTTCGCAGTGACCATGCGAGAACCGCCTTACGTGACCAGCCTACGTCTGCCGTTGTCGCCGCAGGCGCAGCGTGAAGCAGGCCTGGCAGAGCGTTTGATGTCCGTAGCAGGCGTGACAGATGCAGTGGTGGTTGCGGAAGAGGCAGCCATCTACATAAAACTCGACACAAAATTATTGGATCGTGCCTCTCTCGAAAAGCTGGTCAATCCAGCGTCAGAAGCGTGCGAAGCCTAGGAGAACGTTATGGCCCGTGGGGTTAACAAAGTCATATTGGTCGGTACATGCGGCCAGGATCCCGAAGTTCGCTACTTGCCTAACGGTAACGCCGTGACCAACCTGAGTCTGGCAACCAGCGAACAGTGGACTGACAAGCAGTCCGGTCAGAAAGTCGAAAAGACCGAATGGCACCGTGTATCGATGTTCGGCAAGGTCGCCGAAATCGCCGGCGAATACCTGCGCAAGGGTTCGCAGGTCTACATCGAAGGCAAGCTGCAGACCCGCGAGTGGGAAAAAGACGGTATCAAGCGCTACACCACTGAAATCGTCGTCGACATGCAGGGCACCATGCAACTGCTGGGTGGCCGTCCACAGGGCGACGCTCAACAAGGTCAGGGCGGTGGTGGCAACTACAACCAGTCCGCACCTCGTCCACAGCAGTCGCGTCCACAACAGTCGGCGCCGCAGCAGTCTGCACCTCAGCAGAACTACAACCAGCAGCCGCCACAACAGCGCGACTCGCGTCCAGCGCCGCAACAACAAGCGCCGCAGCCGGCTGCTGATTTCGACAGCTTTGATGATGATATTCCGTTCTAGGATATAGCTGGAGCCTGCTGTTCAGGTCCAGAGCCGGAGCCCCCGTTTATCGGGGGCTTCGTCGTTTTAAGGTGTCAGAAAGCGCTGAACCACGCTGGCTGTACTGCTGCCGTGAAAAAATCCGCTGTGCACCTAAAGCCGCGCATCCTTCTGCGTTTGCGCGTTTTCGAAACAATGCGCGATCACCCAGCTCGCCGGCTTCACCTCACCTCGCGGGCCAAATGCCAATGCCCGTTGTGCCAGCGGCCCGTTGCTGGCCGTGGCGCCGGCAACATGCGGGCTGTCCCATACACCCCATGTGATAACCGTCGACACCGAGCGCGTGGCAAGGATCAGCTCCAGATAGCGCTTATAGGTTTGCGCGACTGTTCCATCGCGTTCTGTAATGGACCCCGTCAAGTGGCTGTCGTCGACGTCCAGTTCCGTGATGTGGATCGACAACCCCATATCCCGCACTGCCAGAATAAAGCGGGAAAGGCCCGGACCAAATGTGTCGCCCGCACGCAGGTGGGACTGAATGCCAAGGCCGTGTATCGGAATGTCCCGCTGTTTGAGTCCACGCAGCATGGCGAGCACGGCAGTGCGTCGGCTTTCGCCGTAATGGGTATCCTTTTCCAGGCCGTAATCGTTATAGCAGAGCAGGGCGTCCGGGTCGGCCTTGTGCGCAGCCTCGAAGGCTATGTCCAGATAGCGGGGCCCGAGCATCTGATACCAGAATGAATTGCGCAGCCCGTCAGGCTGACCATCCTCCAACTGAATGGCTTCGTTGACGACGTCCCATGCGCTGATAAGGCCGCGATAATGGCTGGCGACTGTACTGATGTGAGCCGTCAGCACCGCTTCGGCGTTCGTCGTGGTGACGGTGTGGTGAACCCAGTCGGGTAAAGAGCGATGCCAGCAGAAAGTGTGCCCGCGCATACGCTGGTCATGCGCTTTGGCAAACGCCGCGATTGCGTCGGCAGGCGCGAAGTTGTAACGCTCTGGTTCGGGGTGGAGGGTCTGCCACTTCAAGGCATTTTCCGGGACCAGGATGCTGGCCTGACGGGCGACCAGTTGCCGATAGGCCGCATTGTCATTCAGCTTTGCCGGCTCAACCGCAAAGCCGAACCTGATGCCTTTCTCGGCTGCAGGCTGGCGCAACGCGGTAAAGGTTTCTGCCGCCAGCAGCCTGCTGCTGACGAAGGGCAGGCACGCCAGCAGGCGGACAAACGCAGTCAGAAAACTGCGTCGACTAGCCCGGCGCATTACGCACCAAAAATCCCCATCAATTCCTCACGGCCTACCATCACCGTCATCGAGCCTTGCTTCTGCTCGCCTTCAATCGTGCACAACAACCCGGCCTCCCGGCAGATCACTGCGCCCGCTGCGATGTCCCACAGGCTGGTGAATTTCTCCATGTAGCCGTCTGTCTGCCCCAAAGCGGCGAACGCCAGGCCGATGGTGGCGCAGCGATAACCAGCAAGGCCCCAGCCCTGTCGGCGCAGGCTCAGGTGCAGTTTGCCCATCTCTTCGGCATCCCAGCGGGTATTTTCACCGACGCCAGCGATGCGCAGGTGCTCGGGTGGTTGTGGGCGGACGAAGGGGACGCCGTTGCGCAGTAAGCCATCGCCCGTGCGGGCTGCCAGGGTGTAGCCCAGTGCCGGGTAGGCGACGACGCCGATTTCGGGCTCGCCTGCCGACATGTACGCCACCGCGATTCCCCAGAGTGGGGTGCCGCGCAGGTAGTTGCCGGTGCCGTCGATGGGGTCGATGACCCAGCCATCGGTGATGAATTCGCCGCCCATCTCTTCGCCGAGGATTGTATCGTCGGGGAAGTGTTTGCTCAGTTCTGCACGCAGCAGTTGTTCCACTTCAAAGTCGGCGCGGGAGACGAGGTCTTGCGCGCTTTTGGTGGTGATGTCGAGGGTGTGGCGGTCGTTAAAATACGCCATGGCCAGGCCAGTGGCCTTCTCTACGGCTTGCATGGCGACGCTGAGTCGGTTGTTCATTGCAGACAGCCTCCGTTCGGCAGGTTCAACAGGTCCGGGTAATCACTGAGAATCGACTGTGCGCCATGTTCCAGCAGGTAGCGCGCACGTTTCGGGCTGTTGATGGTAGCCACGGCGAATTCGACGCCGCTGCTTTTCAGGCGGACAAGGTGATGGTCATCGAGCATATCGTCAAGTACGTGAAGTATTCGGCAGTCATATTCGGCCAACAGCGCAACCGGGTCGGCAGGCGCAACTACGCAGGCGATAGCCAGCGGTACGTCGTTCCACAAGCGGCGGGCGGCAGTGAGCGAGCGCACCGAAAAGCTGGAGACGAACAACCGATCATTGTCGGCGGGCCACAGATTTTTGAGGATCGGCATCACCACTTCAGCCGTCTCGATATCGTCGCCAATGGTCGGCTTGAGTTCGACCTGCAAACCCAGGTTCAGGCGCAGCGCACAGGCCACGATCTCTTCAAAAGTCGGGACCTGCAGGCCGGCGAATTCAGGCGCGAACCAACTGCCCGCGTCCAGCATGCGGATAGCTTTCAGCTCATGCAGCACGACGGCGCCGCGACCGTTGGTAGTGCGGTCCAGCAAGTCGTCATGAATCACGATCGGCTGGCCATCACGGGTCAGCTTCACGTCGATTTCGACCCACTCGGCGCCGCATGCGGCAGCTTTTTCCAGGGCCAGCAGAGTGTTTTCCGGCACGTAAGCTTTGGCACCGCGATGGGCAATCAGGGACGAGCGGACGAGGGGAGCAGGTTTGAGCATGGCGGGTCACTTGGTGGTGTGGGAGAAAGTCACGAGCTGGCGTTGGCCGGTCTCGATATCGAACAGCAAGGGCGTGGAATGGATCGCGAGTCGAACCTGGGTGGGTATCTGATGTTGCCGTCCGGCCAGGCTGACGACGCAGCGCGTTCCAGCCAGTTGGCAATACAGCAGCGTGTGGCTGCCCAGATTCTCCGAAGACTCCACTGTGGCAGTGATGCCTTCCTGGTCGAGCATGAAGGTCTCGGGGCGCAGGCCCATCAGCCATTTGCCGGTCCGGTTGCTGGCAATGCCGAGCTTGATAGGCAAGCGTTGACCATCGGCGAGCAGCAAAATCCTGTCATCGAGGCAGTGCACCGGCAGCAGGTTCATGGGCGGCGTGCCGATGAAGCTGGCGACGAAGGTGCTGGCGGGGTGATCGTAGATCTCGGCGGGCGTGCCGATCTGTTCGACACGACCTTTGTCGAGAATCACCACATGCTCGGCGAGGGTCATGGCTTCGGTCTGATCGTGGGTGACGTACAGGATCGTCGCGCCGGTCTGCCGGTGCAGGCTGCGAATCAGCAGACGCATTTCATGACGCAGCGCGCTGTCCAGATTGCACAGCGGCTCATCGAACAGCAGCACCGGCGGTTTGCGGATCAACGCCCGACCGATGGCGACGCGCTGGCGCTGGCCGCCGGAAAGCTCTCCGGGCTTGCGTTGCAGCAGGTCCTCCAGGCCCAGTGACGCGGCGCACTCGCGGATGCGTTGCTCACGCTCCTTACGTGCAACCCGCGCCAGTTTGAGCGCGTAGCCGATATTGTCTGCCACGCTCATGTGCGGGTAGAGCGCGTAGTTCTGAAACACCATGGCGCAGCCGCGTTCCTTGGGCGGCAGGCGCGTAACGTCGCGGCCGCCCATTAGAATCTGCCCTTGGCTTGCCTCTTCCAGCCCGGCCACCATGCGCAGCAACGTGGACTTGCCACACCCGGACGGGCCGAGGATGACGTTGAGCTCGCCCGCCTTGAAAACCAGATCGAGCCCGTGAAGGATGGGCTCTGTGCCGTAGGTTTTGTGCAGGCCCTTGAGGACAATATCCGGCGCGCAGGTAATAGGGGTGAGCGCGTTCATTTACCGACTCCGATCAGGCCTTTGACAAACCATCGCTGCATGAGCGCAATGACGAGGATGGGCGGCAGCATGCTGACCACAGCAGCGGCCATCAGCAGGTTCCATTCGGGGACCTGGGTTGCGTCGGTCGGCAGGAAGCTGGCCACGCCCAGCACCAGCGTGCGCATGTCCTCGCGATTGGTAGCGACCAGTGGCCACAGGTAGTCCTTCCAGGCGCCGATGAATACCAGCGTGCCGAGCGCTGCAAAGTTGGTCTTCGACAGGGGCAGCAGGATGTCGATGAAGAACCGCCAGGGCCCGGCACCGTCCATGCGCGCGGCTTCGACCAGTTCAGCAGGCAGCGTCTGGTAGAACTGCCGGAACAGGAAGGTGCCGGTGGCCGAGGCAATCAGCGGCAGGGCGAGGCCGGGGTAGCTGTCCAGCAAGTTGATGGTCGGCAGCGGCAGCCACTGAATGCCCAGCCAGTGCAACAGGCTGCGCACGGGGCCGAGCAGATCACTGGCCACCGCATAGGTGGGGATGATCCTTACTTCCAGCGGCAGCAATAGCGCGCCCAGCACGGCGAAGAAAATCACCGAACTGTAGCGGCTGCGAAAGTACACCACGGCAAAGGCCGTCAGCGCCGAGAGTGTCAGCTTGCCGATCACCACCAGCGTGGCGACCAGCAGGCTGTTGCCCAGCAGGCGCAGCAGATCGAGACGCCGGGTGACCTGCTGCAGATTTTCCAGCAGTTGGTCGCCGGGTATCACCGCCAGACCGTGGGCGAACAGTTGCGGATTGCTGACGGTCGCCGAGCAGACCGCCATGTACAGCGGGCCCAGCGCGAACACCAACCCCAGGATCAGCAGCAGGTAAGCGCCTGCGTTGAACAGCCGGTTATGCTCGATCACGCTTTCACCCCGCGACGCTGGAAGCGCGACAGGAGCTTGAATTGAGCGACGCTCAGTGCCACTACCGCCAGCAGCATGAGCACTGACAGGGTCGATGAGCCTGCCAGATCCAGGCCCACGAAACCGTCGGTGTAAATCTTGTAGGCCAGCACATTGGTGGTATCGCCAGGTCCGCCTTGGGTGAGCGTGTCGACCAGGCCAAAACTGTTCGACAGGCTTTCCAGCAAATCGATGACAAACACGAACAGCAGATAAGGCGCGATCAGGGGCAGTTGTATGTCGAGCATGCGCCGCAACGGACCTGCTCCATCCAGTGCCGCAGCGGCGAGGTAGTCGTCGGGCACCGATTTCAGGCTGGCGACCAGCATCACGAAGTTGAACGGCACCAGACACCAGGCATACGCCACGATCAGCAACAGCATGCTCTGTATCGGGCTGGAGTAGGGCGCCCAAGTGCTGGGTGCGATTGCGTTGAGCCAGGCGAAAATGCCCATTACCGGATTGGCCAGCACATGAAAAACGATACCGATGGTGGCGCCCGATACCGCGTAGGGCCAGATCAGCAGGTTGCGAAACATGGAGTTGCCGCGCAGTTTCAGTTCCAGGCACAGCGCAAGCACCAGCGCGATGAGGATCGAAAGCACGACGCTCGATAAGCTGAACACCAGCGTCGAGCCCAGTGAAGCCAGCACGCCGGGGTCTTTCAGCACACGCCAGTAGTTGCTCAGGCCAACGAAGATTTCATTACCGCCGAAGGGCGGCACCAGATGAAACGACCACCAGATGGCCTGGACCGCAGGCCAATAAAAGAACAGCCCGAGCGCCAGCAGTTGCGGCAGGGCAAACAGCAGCGCCAGACGTGGCTGGGGGAAATGCGCACGCGGTTTCATGGCGTTGCCTCGTTTGACTCGATGCTGGCCTGAGCCTGGTGCATCTGGTGAAACAGCCCCAGCAGCTCGTTGGCCCGCAACGTCGTCTGGCGCAGGGCCAGATCGATGCTCTGGCGACCCGCGAGCGCATTCTCCATTTCCTGCGACCAGATCAGACGCATCAGCGTGATAAAACCGCAGCGCAAGGGCGCGGAGGGCTGCCCGTCGATATCGTTCAGCGCTGTCAGTCCGAGCGTGATTGCCGATGGCTCGCTGGCTGTGGATTGCAAACGTGCAGCGGCAGCCTGAGTGACGGGCAGGTAGCCCGTCCGTGCGCTGAACATCAACTGGTTGTCCGGCTGCAGCACGAACGCCAGGAATTCCGAGACCAGCCGGTAATCCCTGACAGAATGCCCGCGCATCACCCATAGCGATGAACCTCCGGGGGCGTTGGCGCGTCGCTGGCTGCCCGCGTAGATCGGCAGTGCCGTGACCTGGATATCGGATCTGAGCGTGCTGTGCACAACATTCCACGCCCCGGTGGAGTCGATCAGCATGGCGCAGTCGTCGGTGGCAAATGCCAGTGCCTGCTGTCCGCTGCGAGTGGCATCCTCATGGACCACCAGGCCTTCACGGGTCCATTGCGCGAGGTCTTTCATGAGGCGCAGATGGGGGCCTTCGTCGAATTGATATCGGTCACTGCCTGCGGAGCGAATCGCGATGTCAGTACCTTGCGCTGCACTGGTCTGCTCCAGCCAGATCCAGGGCGCAAACGCGCTGACGACCGGGCATTTCTGACCGTTTTTCTTCAGGGCCCGCAAGGCCTCCGCAAAGGCTTGCCAGGTGGCGGGCGGCTCACTGATTCCTGCAGCAGCCAGCGCATTCCGGTGCGTGTAGAGCACGGCTGTGGATGCCGCAAAAGGTTGCGCCGCGAGCGTGCCGTGATCGTCGGCGTAGTAGCGCCGCAAGGCTGGGAGAAAGGTGTCGTCGGGATAGGCCCTGTGGTGATCGGCCATGATCGCCTCTACAGGTCGGGTGGCACCGCCCAAGAGCATGTCAGGTGTGGCGACGTCGTAAATCTCCACCAGTGCCGGGCCTATGCCCGCCCGGTAAGCGGCTACGGTTTTCTGCAGCGTTTGCTCATAGCTGCCTTGGGAAACACAGTGCAGACGATCACTTTCTTCACGTTGTGAATTGAAGCTTCTGCACAGATCCGCGATGGCACTCCCGGCCGCGCCACCGTGGCTGTACCAGAACTCGGCCGGAGCAGCGAAGGCATGTGCAGCGAGCGGCAGCAGGGCCAGCGCGGAAAACATCTTACGGATGGAAGGCATGAGGACACTCACAAGAACTCAATGCCATTTAATACAGGTTGTGTGTAGTATTTGTGACCTGCGCGACTTTTATTAAATTTTCATGATTGAAGTGTGCAATGGATGGTGGGCGATACACTGCTTCGCACGCCGACTGTTTCAATCCTCCTATGATTTGAAGATTCCATGCCTCTCGACCTCGACACGCCACTTCATTCGCACCAGCCGTTGAGCCTCAATGAACGCAAGTTGCTGGACATCCTTCGTCGTCGAGGCGCGATCACCCGTGCCACGGTTTCGACCGAGATGGACCTGGCTCAGCAGTCGGTGCACCGGCTGATCGAAGAGCTGATCAGTCGTGGCCTGCTGCGCAGTGGCGAGCGCGTCAAGAACGGCCGCGGCCAGCCTAGCCCGCGCATCGAACTGGTCAACGAAGCGGTGTATGCCATCGGTGTATCGATCAACACCGACTCGGCAGTGGTCTGCGTAGCCGATCTGGGCTGCAATGTGCTGGAACAGGTCACCCTGCGCACGCCGCCGTTAAGTCGCAACAGCACGCTGGATTCGCTGGAAAAGACCATCGAACGCATGCTTCAGCGCAACGGCATCGAAGCGCAACGGGTCATCGGTATAGGCTTCGCGATTGCCGGCTTTTTTCTTGAGAACCGCCAGATCAATGCACCGGAACCGCTGCGCGACTGGTCATTGATGGACCTGCAACCGGTATTGGAAGAACGCTTCGGCATGCCGGTCTGGCTGGAAAACAACGCCACCACCGCAGCCATCGGCGAAAGCCTGGTAGGTGTGGGCGCCTGGGCCAGCAATTTCATCTACCTGTCGTTCAACTTCGGCTTCGGCGCGGGCGTCGTCATCAACGGCAAGCCGTATTTCGGCAGCCACGGCAACGCGGGCGAGATCACCCTCTACAACGACGAAGAGTCGATAAACCGCCCGGCCTTGCGCTACTTGCTGGAAGACCTGCATCAGAGTGGCGTGCAGGTCGACTCGATCGAAGACTTGCGCTTGCGCTTCGACCCCGACTGGCCCGGTGTGGATACTTGGGTGACACGCGTCAAGCCCACACTGGATCGCCTGATCAACGCACTGGCAGGCCTGTTCGATCCGCAGGCCGTGGTGTTTGGCGGGCAATTACCGCCCGAGTTGGGAAAACGCCTGATCGCCGCGACGACCTTCTGGGGTACCCATCGCTACAACTCCCCACCGCCTCGGCCGCAGTTATTGCTGAGCGAGACGCACGGGGATGCGGCAGCCTTGGGGGCGGCGCTGGTGCCGTTGAAGGAGCGGTTTTTTGTTTGATCTGTCGCCAGTATCGATTCGAAGCGGGCATTCAACGAATGATGACATCTACGCCAAAAGCATTTTGACGCCTTCAGCCATTCTGTCGCAGAACGTGCATCAGTTGTTCTACGGCAATGGCTTCAACGGCACCTTCGCTAACGTTCGGCTCAAAAACAGCACAGCAAGCCGATACATCGCCGTCGCCGATGCGATAGACAGCAATGACGCTGCCTGGTCCACAGCCTGTGTGCCCGGATAGAGAGTACCCACCGTCAATCGAACCTTGCATCAAGCCGAGGCCGTAGCCCGGCTTTATCCATGGGCGTCCTGGAATCGGGCCGCCTAGTGCTCGTGCTGTCTGCATTTCCTGAATCAAGTCTGTGGAGAGGATGTCTGCGCAGAAGAGTCGATCCAGAAATAGCGCTGCTTGCGAAATCGGGCCGATCAACAAGCCGTGGTAAACCCAGGCGGGGTCATAATTCGAGGTATTTCCCGGATGGGTCGTTTGTAAGTCTGCTCGCGTTTTAGCAAAGCGAGCGTTCGAGATGCCCAGAGGGGCAAGAGCACGTTGACTCACTGCATCGTCAAGCGTCAGATCAGTCAGTCGTTCAATTAGCCTGCCGATGAACAAGTAGCCGACGTTCGAGTAACGCCAGCCGTTTCCGGGGCTGTATCGAAGTCGAGTACCGTCAAGACGCCGCATCATTTCATCTGCTGCCCAGGCTGGCTCACCGTTAGCAACGGCGGTGTGATACTCCGTAAGCTCTCCGTAATCAGCCAGGCCGGCTTCATGCCGCAGTAGCTGGCGTAACGTGAAAGGCTGATCGGAAACGGGATCGTCCAACCCGATCAGTCCATCCCGTACCAATGATAGGGCTGTCGCAGCCAGGACCGTTTTCGTAAAGCTCCACCAAGGGGCCATCAGTTCTAATCGGTCTGGCGTCTGGGGCCGACCATTTGACACGAGTGAAATGAGCATTGGCTTCCCTGGAATGTTGAGCGGATCGATAGCTGGACAAGATATCTCAATTATTCTTCTTCGCCGGGGTGAAAAGTCAGCCGTTTGTGCGGTGCTGAACGACTGCTTTTGGCAGAACGCAGCCTGTGGCGTGGGCAGGCAGGTGTGTGGGGTGTCCGATTAATATTTATTTATGAAATCTGTGCTTAAGGTTCAAGAGCCTCGGCCGATTATCTATTAGATTGCCGAGCTTAAGTTGGCTCCAATCACTTTTGATTAAGACGTCAGTCTACATGTGGAGTTGACAAGTGAAGTTACGCCTAAGCTGCAAGGCTATAATGGTTGTCCTGTCTTTTGCCTTGTCTAATATGGCGGCTTCTGAAGAACTTAAGGTGTACAATTTTTCGCCTGTCAATCAATACAATCTTAATCTTTCAGCCAGTTTCTGGAATCCAATCATAAAGTATGTGTCCGAAAAAAGCGGAGTGAATCTAACGCTGAAGTTAGGGCGAACCTCCTCGGATACAACGAGTTATGTGCTCGCGCAAGAAGTTGATTTCGCTTTCACCAACCATCTTTTTAGTCCGGAACGCGACAAGATGGGCTGGAAGGTGTTTGGTCGCCGTGACGCGCCCGCCCTCGAGGGGCAAATCGTGGTCCCTGCCGACTCGCCCATTCATAGCCTTTCGGAACTGGAGGGCAAGGAAGTCGTTTATCCGGGGCCCGAAGCGTTCATTGCTTATAAAGTCACGAACTCGGAACTGGTCAAGAAAGGGATCAATACGTCTACAGTGTTTGCCGGAAACATGGATGGCGCTTTCAGCCAACTCCTGAGTGGTAAGGCTCAAGCGATGGGGGCCAACTCACAGCTTGTCAGCGGCTACACTGAGCGAGAAGGGAAGTCGTTCCGCGTACTGTGGAGTTCGGCCTCGTTCAATGATTTAGCCCTCATGGCATCCCCTCGGGTTTCTAAAAAAGAACGTGATGCGGTAGCCAATGCATTTTTCAATATGCCACATGATGCCTACGGTCGCCGGATTCTTCAGGAGGCGACCGAGCTAGTCCATGCACCGACACCGATTACTTTCATTCCCGCGACGGAAGCGGATTATGCGTCCTATCGAGCTTTTTATAATGGTTTGCCAGCAAACCTTAAGTAAATAATTCCAACCTTGGCTGGAGAGGCTGTTAATGAATTTCTTTAAAAGCCTGCTACCCAAATCACTGACATCGCGAATACTGGCGATGTTATGCATTCTGATACTGACTTTTTTGACGACGGGCCTGGGTCTGTTTTATAAAAACCAGCTGCTTCAGCATATTGAAGAGATACAAGACACCGCTAATATGCTGATCGAGGTAGCCGCGCAAGCGGTCGAGGAGAGTGTCGTCATCGGGGATTACGACACCATCAAAAGAACCCTCGAAAAAACCCTGGCTCGCTCGCCGTTCAAGTCGGCCATGTTTATTGACCTGTCGGGTGGAGTGATTCGCCTTGAGGCCGCCAGTGCGCCTCTTGGACGAGCCCCTGCGTGGATAGAGTCTGAAGTCGCCGCACGATTATTCGATGTCAATCGTCCGATCACTGTCGGCGGGAAAGATTATGGTGTGATGCGTCTGTCTTTTAATGCCGAGAGAATTGCTTCCGAACTCTATAGCCTGGTGATCCAGGCTACCCTGTTTGCAGTATTTTTTTTGCTGATAAGCTTGATGTTGATGGGGTTCATGATCAAGCGCTCGCTTGCCCACCTGGGCAAGCTTCACTCTTATGAAGCAGAAATCGCTTCAGGCGCAGTGGCAGCAGAAGCGATGTTGGTCGCTGATGCTCCCATGGAAATACAGGAGGCTATAAAAGCGGTAAACCGTACTGCCGCGAGTATGCGCAATCACTTTGGCCTGCGTATCGAGTCGTTGATGAATACCTTGGTGCAGCATAAAAATGCCTTGGATGAGGTGTCAATCGTTTGCGAAGTTTCGGCCTCCGGACGTATCACTTACGTTAACGAGCGATTCGTAACAAGCTCTCAGCATTCGCGAGCCGAGCTTTTAGAGTTGACGATCGATGAAGTCTGGACCGGCATGTCTTCAGCCAATGAACCCTGGCAATGGGCGCCGGAAAATGAGGTGTG
The DNA here is from genome assembly GCF_017833005.1 of Pseudomonas sp. PvP027. NCBI lineage: Bacteria > Pseudomonadati > Pseudomonadota > Gammaproteobacteria > Pseudomonadales > Pseudomonadaceae > Pseudomonas > Pseudomonas sp. PvP027. The sequence goes on from NZ_JAFIBK010000001.1 coordinate 3,982,811, forward strand.
GAACGGCGAGGTCAGGCTTTCAGGTCGTACCGGTAAGGTGGCATGGCATCGACGCACTGTCATACCTATTCTCGATGACCTGGGCTGCGTTGAAAAATATATCTGCATCGATATCGATATTACAGATCGAAAAGAGTTTGAGGTGGCGATTCTGGATAACGCCAGAAGGCAAAACCTTATCGCCCTGTTTGGCCAGCAGGCATTGACAGAGGAAAACGTCAGTGCTCTGGGTGAACTGGCAGCACTGACGGCGGCGCAAGGACTAAACCTGAGCAAGGCGGCGTTATTAGTCGTTGATCAAGTGAGCCATGAGATTATCCTCAAGGCGGAGTTTGGCTTGACCCACGTTGAAGTCCGCAGTGGTTATCATGATGGTTTTTTTAAGGGGACTGCTTCTTCCGCCGGTTTTGTCATTAACTCTGATGCGCCTGATAATAGCTACACGCTGCTTCCTGATGAAACAGTGGGCGCTTACAGCATTAGAAGTGGTCTAGAGGTTGATATCTCTTGCAGGGAGGTTTTCAAAGGCGTTCTTGGGGTGTATGCCAGCACTGATGACCCCTTTACCCGTGAAGATGTCAGCTACCTTCAAACACTTGCCAACCTGTTGGCTGCCGCGCTTGAAAGGTATGACGCAAAGAAAAAGCTCACCTATCTGGCCGAAAATGATTCGCTCACCCATCTGCCTAATCGCTGGTTTCTCAGCAATTACCTGCGCGAGATAATCAGTCGGAAAACCTCATCGCCAGATGCGGTAAGCGTCATATTCATAGATTTGGACAGATTCAAAGCCGTGAATGACACCATGGGGCATTCAGTGGGCGATCAATTGCTTATTCAGGCAGGTCGACGCTTGAAAGACTGCATTGATGAAAATAGCGTAGTTGCGCGGCTGGGAGGCGATGAATTTTCGATCGTTGTCACACACCCTGTTTATTCCGAGAGCCTCATCAAATCGCTTGCAGCCCATGTTGTTGATGCGTTGGGAAAACCGTTCAACCTTGGCGGCCAGGATGTGTTTGTTTCGGCGAGTGTAGGTATTGCTAATTATCCGTTTGACGGGCGTGACACGGGCGTTATCTTAAAAAATGCGGATACCGCCATGTACCATGCGAAAAAAAGTGGCCGTAATAATTTCAAGTTTTACAACGCCACGATGAACGAAAGTTTAACTAAGCGCCTGCAAACTGAAACACTATTGCGGGGGGCGCTTGAGCGCAATGAGTTTATTCTGCATTTTCAGCCAAAGGTCAGCCTTGTCGATGGCAGGATAAGTGGTTTGGAGGCGTTATTGCGGTGGAATCATCCAGAGCAAGGTATGGTTTCTCCGGCTGATTTTATCCCTATTCTTGAGGACACTGGCCTGATCATTCCTGTCGGCGTATGGGTTATCCGGAAAGTCTGTGAAACCCTGAAAAGCTGGGAAGAGAATAATATAAGGTTGGTACCGATCGCCATCAATCTGTCCGTCAGGCAGCTTCAGGTAAAAGGCCTGGCCGAGACCGTCAAGCATATCGTTGAAGCATACGGTATCAACCCTGCTCTTTTAGAGTTCGAACTGACCGAGTCGATGCTGATGATCGATCCCGAGTCGGCAGTAGAAATACTTCGAGATATAAAGTCGTATGGCATCAGTCTTTCGGTCGATGATTTCGGAACGGGCTATTCCAGTTTGGCCTACTTGAAGCGATTTCCCCTGGATGCCCTCAAAATCGACAGGGCGTTCATAAAGGACATCACAAGCAATCATGAGGACGCCGCTATCACCAGGGCGGTAATCGTATTGGCGCACGAATTAGGCCTTAAAGTCATTGCAGAAGGCGTCGAAACAGTTGACCAGTTAGAGCTGCTTGTGACGTATGGCTGCGATCAAATGCAGGGTTATCTGTTTAGTAAGCCTGTCATCAGTGATGAGTGTGCGGCTATGGTTAAAGCGTCACGTAGCCTGAATGTAAGGTTTTCTGAAAGTGGTGTTGCGTAACGTAGTATTGATCGCGTCTGCGAGAGCAGTCATGGCAGGCCGCTGTACATGGCGGCTGCCTTTGGCTCAGCGTGGGTAAAAACGATCGATTCCAAAAGGATGAAAATGACGTTGACTGTCAAGCGGTTGATCAAGATAGCAATGGCCAATCCATTAAACGCTGAAATCATCTCACGCTTACCTTCACTCGGCTTGGATCAATGCATGCTCACTGCTGGCTGCCTGTTCCAAGCAGTCTGGAATCATCAGTCTCACCTGCCATCAGCCTGGGGCGTGAAGGATTACGACGTTTTTTACTTCGACAATGATCTGTCTTGGGAGGCAGAGAATGAGGTCATCGATTCTGTTCAGCGTCTCTTCCAGGACGTCGACGTTAACATTGAGATCAAAAATCAGGCTCGCGTTCATCTGTGGTACAGCCAGCGGTTTGGCGGGGATTATCCCCAGCTTCAGTCGGCTAAAGACGGGATTGATCGCTACCTGATTGCCGGTACCTGCATTGGTTTGGATGTTGAAACTGGCGAAATCTATGCTCCCAATGGCTTGGCCGACACCGAGCAAGGGCTACTTCGTATCAATCCAAAGAATCCCAAGCCGGATCTGTTCGATCAGAAGGCGAAAAGTTATCAGGCTCGCTGGCCCTGGCTCAAGATCGTAGATCCCCAAAGCTGAGTCGGAACGCGAGTCAACGCGTTCTCGGGGACGCCAATAGCGCAAAAAAACGCCAAAAGGCGACACATACCGCCAAGGCGAGTAGGAAACCCACAACCCATACCATGAAGTGCCGAAAGCGGCGGTAGATATGAGCATTTGGGCGTTTGTCCAAATGACCCGCTATGCAAGATAGGCAGATCAGTACAAGGCCAATGTAAATACCTGCCCATGGAATAGAGTCGTACCCACTTACATGAAAGGTACCTCGCTTACTCACCACGATCAGATCGTTAGCCGCCAAACCGTGGCTCACCAAGGCAGTGGCAATCAACGCAATTACGGCCGCGGTGATGAGAGTTGGTAGAGTTTGACGATCGTCAGGTTGAGGCAATGGCAGTGTTTTTTTGGTCAATGACGCGATCACGCGCTTGGGCAAGGAACGCCACCTACTAAGGCTCCACGGCGGCGGCACTGAGGCTACGGGTTGCCATTGTGCCGATTGGCGTACCAACATCCACATGTAGCAGGACGCCAGGATGGGCCCTGCCAAGACAAATGTTATGAAGGGCGAAAAGGTAGAAGAAGCAAGCACTGCCAAAAAAAACAGTGTGATGTGAAAAAATCCCGAACCCGTAAGTATCTTTAGCCAGAAGCTGCGGTTGTGCGCGTCTATTTTATGGTGCCGAACTTTCATGAATGACGCCCAGGTTGTCCCTTGGGCCAGAAAAAGAACCGCCGAAGACGCTGCGATACCGCTACGGATACCTAGTTCTCTCCAGAACAAAGTCCATGTCATCAGACTGGCAGGCAGAAGCGTTATCAGCATGATCAGCCACAGGCTGACGGGGTGATAAAAGAAACGTTGGTATGCCATTCCACTCATCCATGTTCATAACACATCATCCATCGGGTGAGCGTAGCAGTCTCACCACCTGAGTGCCTCCCACCCACCTTTACGCGGCCCCGAGCGGCTTCGACTTTTGCACAGGGGCAAATTTCCGGCTAGCTCAACGGTTTGACAGCAACTGCTGTCGACTCAAAGCGGCCTGTGGCGAAAGAAACCGGCCAACAGCGACCGTGCAGTCCAAGTCTTCTTTTCAGCCAGCAGTAGAGGGTCAAACGTTCTGATAGATTGTTGGAAATACCTGTTCGAGAACCGCGATCAATGAGAGTTATTCGTAGCAAAGACTTCACTGCTATTCAAGCTTGGGGGGCTGACGATATCGCTAATATGGGGGGAACCACTGTCCGCCTCCACTGGACCGACAAGCCATATAAGTGGCACATCAACGATGGAGAGGAAGTTTTCGCAGTCCTCGACGGAGCGGTGGATATGCATTATCGCGAGTCAGGCATCGAGCGCGTCGTGAGATTGGTGGTAGGCGACGTGTTTTTCGCCGGGGTCGGATGTGAACATGTTGCGCATCCTTGTGGAGAAGCACGGATTCTGGTTATCGAACGTGAGGGCAGCGTTTGAGTTGACCAGGCTATCGCTCGTCATTACCTATCCATTCTTGTAGCGTCAGGCATGCCGAAAGCAATCGCCTGTTCGACCACCTATTATTTTTTGCTTGTGCCAAGAAGTAGTTCACTCGAAATTACCTAACGGGGCCGTCTGGCTTCAGGATAGCGTCAACAGCCATCTAGGGGCCGCAGGTCGTTAGTTCAAGAACTGCTGTACCCCTGTTGCATCGGTCAGTTGTAGCAGCATGAAAAAAATAAGCCGTAGGGTATGAGGCATCTTGAGACGATCAAGAGCATGAAATCCTTTGCGGACGTGGCCAATGATTTCCCAATTCATTCGCCTGGAGGTCTGCGTCATCCTGAAGATTATTGACGAATTCTTAGTTGATGGCACAATAATGGCCTGTATCGCTGTCGTATGAGGCAGTGGCAAGACCGCAATTCTTGAAGGGATTCGGACAGACATTCTGTTACTGACTAAGGAAATCGTGAATGAAACGCTTGAAGACACTGGGCCTTGCGGCAATGCTGGTATTGAGCGGTTGCGCCAGTTTTACCAAGGATGAAGTAGCGCCAGTCACCATGCCCTCCATGGCCAGCTACACGAATAAACCCAACGTGTTTGTTGCCTTCGATTTCTACCAGGGCACACCCGGTACCACCGGCGCAGTAGAAGTACCGCAAGCTCGGGATGCACTCAGGCCGCAACTGCAAAAAGCGCTGACTGACTCTGGTTTGTTTGGCCGAGTGACCCTTGATGAGTTCAAGAAACAGCCAGGCGACTACAGCCTGCACCTCAAGGTGTATAACCATCCACCAAGCGGTGGCCAATTGGTAATGGCGTTTATCAGTGGCCTGACCCTGACGATTATTCCGTCGATGGCCACCGATCAGTACAGCATGAGCCTGGATGCGCAGGATTCCCAGGGCAAGGTGCTGAGAACAGTCGGTAACCATGATGCAATCAATACCTGGATAGGTATCTGGTTTGTGCCGATGATGGCCAATACACCGCAGAAGGCTGTTACCGATACATTTACGCGCCAGGTCAATTCACTGCTCAAGCAGTTGGTGGATAGCCAGAGTCTGAAGTACTCAATGCTCAAGGTTACTGTTCCGCAGGCGTGATGAACTCACGCCCGAAAAAAAGAGCCCATGTGGGCTCTTTTTTTATTTGTGATTCAGCGCCTGGATAAACAGCGGGTCGCTGTATAAAGCCTTGAGCAAATCACGCACCAACGGGTTGTAGGCGTTTGCCGCATTGGGGATAGCGACCGCACCCAAAAAGCTGCTGCTCCATTGGCTGCTGACCTGCTTGGTGGCGTCATATTCAACTTTCTCGCCGTCGATGAGGGTGAAGTGCGCGGCGATTGTGCCGGTGCCGGTACCCATTCCAGCGGTCAGTTCATTCTGCGTAACCAGCACATTTAGCTGACGCGGCGATTGCGGGTCGATAAGACCTGCGCGGTCCAGTTCACCCGTCAGGGCATCCTGGATATGTTGTGTGATGCTGCCGCTAGGGGATGTCACAGGATTACCCCGCACTTGCAGCGAATCCTGACCTGCCGCAGCGCTGACCTGAGTCTGACGGATCGGTAGAAGGGGAGGCGTTTGCTTGAGCTTCTGGACGTTATCGAAGCTGGGCTCGTAACGCGTCATGGTCACGCCGCAGCCTTGCATCAACAATGCAAGCACCGCAACCAACAGTAGATTTCCTTTCACTGCATTTCCTTGCCTGAGTTGTTTGAGGGCGTGATTATCAGGAACCTCAGATTCAAGGGCAATGCTTGATAGCCTGTGCTTTATGCCGCGCAGGTCATGGTAAGGCGTACCGATAGCCCTCCCGCAGAGCGCTCCCTTAACGTGATCTCAATTTGATAGAGTGTCGAGCGTTCAATGAAGAAGAATCAGCCGGCGTAAGGCTGTCCCCCGGGTAAGTTCAAGGAAGTGTTAAATGAAACTGATTTTTGCGATGTTGTTGATGTTCAGCGGTTACACGTTTGCGAATTGCGCCAGCATTAATGATTATGACCAGCGTGCCTATTGCAATGCCACGCAGGAGGGCAGCAGTTGCAACAGCATCAATGATCATGACCTGCGCGCACGGTGTAGCGCAGAAAAGGAAGGTAGTTCTTGCACCAGCATCAATGATTTTGACCAGCGTGCCTACTGCAATGCCAAGCAGGGCGGCAGCGGTTGCAACAGCATCAATGATCGTGACTTGCGCGCGCGGTGCATGGCAGAAAAGGAAGGTAGTTCTTGCGTCAGCATCAATGATCGTGACCAGCGTGCCTATTGCGCTGCCAAGAAGGAAGGCGGCAGTTGCGTCAGCATCAATGATCATGACTTGCGCGCAAAGTGTGAGTCGGAGAAGCGCTGACTCTGGCTGTGCTGGCTGATCCCTACTGTCTGTCAGAGGTCTATCACTGCTGATCGCGACCTCTGGCGGTGCAGACCCTAGAAGTCAGTAAGGGCGTCATGAAGACGCGTACCCTCCGCACGAGATGCAGCACATTGCGACGGTGCATGTTGTCCCGCCGCCACACAGGCCTTACATCCTCAGCGCTATGGCCTCTGCCACAAGGCACTCCAGCGCAAACTGCTCGGTATAGGTCATCTGAATCGGCGTGGTCTCGCCTTTGACGGTCCGTTCTCCATCGAGGATGTAGCGAATGCGTTTGTCAGTCACGCCGATGCGCTTGGCGATCCACGAAGGCGTCTGGCCGATGCGCGAGATCAGCTTGTCGGCATATTCGGTGGAGGGGTTATAGAGTTCTGCGTTGGGTGTCATGGGGTGTCCAGATGGAAGTCAGGCGCTATAGATGCGGAGCAGTATGCAGCACAGTGCGCTGTTCGTCGCCGTGGGGCTGGCCACCGACACGTATTATGCAGCGACTGGCAGATTGCATTCGCGAGCAAGCTCGCTCCCACAGAAGCCTGTCTCCAGGAGCACACCGCGCAGCGTCATTCAATGCAAGTGGTGGATGGGGCGGTCCTTCGCCCGTCCTCAGTCAGCAACGATCAGAGTTTTACCCCCAGTGTTACGAACGCGCTGCGCGGTGTGCCTACCTGAAGGATCTGCAGGTTGCCCGCCGGGTCGGTGGCTGCGCTGGCGTCGGTGTTGAGGGTGGAGATGTAGCGTTTGTCGAACAGGTTGACCATGTTCAGCGACAATGTGGTGTCCTTGAGGGCGCCGAGTTTGCCGAAGTCATAGCCGAGGTTGGCGTTCGCCAGCCAGTAGCCGCTGACACTGGAGTCGTTGGTGTAGGTGTAATAGCGCTTGCTGATGTAACTGCCTTGCAAGCCGGCGTTCCAGTGTTCCCAATTCCAGTCCAGGTTGCTCGAATACATCAGTTTCGGTGTATCGACGACGGTCTTGCCTTTCACATGAACGGTGTTGCCGCCGCTGGCGTAGTCATCGTCGTAAGTGCTGTGGTTATAGGACATGGAGTTGGACCAGCGCCAGTTCTCATTGGGGGTCAGGCCGAACGACAGTTCCAGGCCTCGACTGGTGACCGAACCGACGTTGGCGACGCCGTTCTGGCAGATGACGATGCCGGTGCAGTTGGTGATGGCGACCAGGCGGTTATCGAATTTGGTGTTGTAGATCGCCGCCGAGGCCGAATACAGCTTGGTGCTGCGGCGCACGCCCAATTCGACGGTTTTCGAAGTTTCCGGCTTCAGGTCCTTGAAGCCGTTCTGCGCATCGACGGCGCTCTGCGTCGTGAAGAACGGGCTGTAACCGCCACTCGGGAACGCGGCCATGTTTTCCGAGTAAGAGGTGAAGACTTCGTCGTCCTCGTCGAGTTTGTAGGTGGCGCCTGCTTGCGGCAGAAACCTGTCTCGCGCCTCCAGCGAACCACTGGCATAACCGCCGCCTTTGCCCTCGGCTGTCGAGGTGGTCACCGTATTTTTCGCACCGAACTCAAGTTTGAGTCGGTCATCGAGCAGGGTGTAGGTGTCGCGCAGGTAGAACTGCCGGGTCAGGTCGTTGTAACTCTGATCCAGGACCGTGGCCGCCAGCGGTAGGCCATCGGTTTTGACGATGTGGTTCTGCGGCGTCGCATTGGTGGTATCGAACAGGTAGCGCGAGATGTCGTTCTTGTTGGATTGAATCCAGAGCCCGCCCTGAATTTCATGCTGGCCGAGATAGTAGGTCAGTGAGCTCTGGAAACCGGTTCGATCAATGCCATATTTTGTACTGCGAATCGAATTGCTCGGCACTGTCGTCGAGCCGCTGGTGTAGACGAACGGGTAATACGAGTTGCCCCGGCCCGAGTCATGGTGGTGGTAGGCGGTCGCGTCCAGTACCAGATCATCGGTCAGCGAGAAGTTGCCGTTGAGGATGTCCAGTTCGTCGTCGCGCAGGCTGCTGGCGTTGTAGGTCGCATCGTTTGCGCTGGTTACCCCGCCGGTATAAATGCCGTTGGCCGCATTGACCGCACGGGTCCAGTCCGGCGTGTAGTAGCTCCAGTTGTAGCCCAGACGCTGGATGATGCTCTTCGACATGTTCGGCAGGTTGGCTTCGTCATGGGACGAGGTGCTGTGGAAGAAACTCACCCGGTTGTCGCCGAAGTCGTAGTTGACCTTGGCGTTAACCGCGTCGGACTTTTGCGGGTTGTTGTGGCCTTTCCAGGCGTCGGCGTCGTACTTTTCCCCCGACACATACGCGGACAGGCCGTTGTACTCACCGGTGTCGACCCGCATGAAAGTCCGGGAGGTGTCGTAGCTGCCCAGGGTTTGCGACAGACGCGCGCCGAACTCTTTATCGGGGTTGGAACTGGTGAACTGGATGGTGCCGCCCAGATCACTGTTCGATGCCGTGCCCAGCGAGCCGATGCCGGGAGCCACTTCGCTGGCGGCGATGTTTTCCGCGATGATCGCGCGGGTGATGCTCAGGCCGTTGAAGTTGCCGAAGCTCATGTTGCCGAGGGTAACGCCGTCCAGCGTGTAGCCCAAGTGGTGCATATCGAAGCCGCGCAGGCTGATGCGCTGGCTGCCTTCTTCACGACCCAGCGGGTCACCGGACTGGAAGTTGACCCCCGGCAGGCGTTGCAGAACCTTCATCGGGCTGGTGCCCGCCGAGTAAGCCTTCACATCCTTTTGCGTCACGCGCTGCACCTGGCGAGTCTCTCCCTGACCAATCACCGACACTGTGCCCAGCGTCATGGCGGCAGTGTTGTCGCTGGCGGGCGACGTTACCGAGGTGGGCACCTCGTCTTCGGCCTGAATGAACGGGCTGATCAGGCACAGCGAGTTCAATGAAATCAGCAGCGCGAGGCGTGTTACCGGAAATCGAGGGGCACGCGGTATCGATCGATTGTTCATGGAAAGGTTTTCCTGGGGGCGTCAGGGCGCCGCGCTTGCGGCGGGTCATAGGGTTAACGACAGGTTTTGCTTCACGGGCTTTCGGTAATCACCGACAGGCGACTGATGCCGGCTTTCTGCACATCGGCCAGCACCTGAGCCACGCGGCCGTAACCCGTCGCCTGATCGGCGCGCAGGCTGACGGCGACGTCCGGGTCCTTGTTGTGCAGGGCTTGCAGTGCCTCCGGGAGTTGCTCCAGCGCCACAGCTTCGCTGTCGATGAACACGCCGCCGCTGGCGTCGACACTCACCACCACCGGGTCGGCCTGATCCAGTGAGGTGGTGGCGACGGTCTGCGGCAGGTCCAGCGGTATGGCGTTGTTGAGCAGCGGCGCGGTGACGATGAAGGTCACCAGCAGCACCAGCATCACATCCACCAACGGCGTGATGTTGATGTCGCTGATTGCATCGTCATCATTGGACGTGGAGAAGGACATGTCAGCTCACTCCTTTCAGGCTCGGGGCCGTCTTGTCGCGATGGTCGGGTTGCAGCCGGAAGGCGTTGCGTTGCGAGAGGTTGAGGAAGTCCACGGCGAACTCTTCAAGGTCCGCGATCACCAGCTTCAGACGTCGCCCGAAGAAGTTGTAGGCCAGCACCGCAGGCACCGCGACGGCGATGCCGACGCCGGTTGCCACCAGCGCTTCGCCAATGGGCCCGGCGACCACCGCAATGCTCGCCGACTTGGCCTGGCTGATCGCGGTGAGTGCATGAATGATCCCGAACACCGTACCGAACAGGCCGATGAAGGGTGCGGTACTGCCGATCGATGCCAGCAGGATCATGCCGCTTTCCAGGCGACGACGTTCCTTGTGGATCTGTTGGCGCAGGCTGCGCTCGAGCAAGTCCTGGCGGTTCCAGCTATGGCCCAGGTCCGGCGAGTCGTGGGGCGCGGCGAGGGCCTGCGCGCCGGCATCGGTCAGGCGTGCCAGGCTGCCCTCACTGTTGGGCAGGTGCAGCGCATTTTTCAGATCGCGTGCGGCCCAGAATTGCGTGGCGTAGCGTCGGTTCTGCCGGGTCAGTCGCCAGTGCTGGAAGGTCTTGCCAAGCAGCAGCGCCCAGGTCACCAGCGAGAAAATCACCAGCAGGGTCATTGAGGATTGGGTAATGAGTACGGAGTAAGCAGTGTTCATGACGTAAGCCTCAGGGTGCGAGTTTGAAAGCCATGGGGACGTTGACCCAGCCTTCTACCGGGGTGTCGCCGCGTTTGGCGGGAATAAAGGTCCATTGCCGGACGGCGGCCTGCGCGGCTTCATCCAGCGCCGGGACGCCGCTGCTTTGCAGCACTTGCACCTGGTCGGTACGTCCGTTGGGCAGCACATGCACGCGCAGCATCGTCGTGCCTTCCTGATGGCGGCGCGCGGCGGCAGGCGGATAGACCGGCGGCGGATTGTTCAGGTAACCGGCGCGGCCTATCGGCGCGGTGGTGGTCTGTGGTGCCGCTGGTGCGGGTCTTGGCGCTGGCGCCGCGACGGAAGGCACCGGCGCAACAGGCTTGGCAACGGGTTTGCTCGGTGTGGTTCTGGGCTGCGCCTTGGGCTTGGGCAACTCGGCGGGTCTGGGCTCGGGTGGCGCAGGCTTGGGGGCTGACGCCGGTGTTGGCGCAGGCGGCTCCGGTGCTGGCTGAGGGGTTGGCTCGGGCGGCGTCGGTTGTGCGACCGGTGGCGCAACGGGCGGCGGTACCCACTGCACGGTGATCGGCATCGGCGGTTTCGGCTCGGGGGCTTGCTGATGATCGGCCATCAGCCACACGGCCAGCGCGGCATGCAGCCCGATCGCCAGTGCAATTGCCAATGCGGCGTGCGGCCATGTGCGTGGTGCGTTGTTGCTGTGCTGCCGGACGACAAGCGACGACGGGGCGACGTTACAGTCGCCCGCAGGCTGATGTGGCCAGTGGCGTAGCTGACGCGGCGGTAATCGGCGGGACAGTATCAGCGTTGACATGAGTTCAGCTCACCCGTGAAAGAATACGAGCCTGGCGTGTTGGCGAAGGGCTCGTTTCAACTGGAGCTGATATTAATACTCGTTGTGTGTATTAATTATGACCGCCGTCGTGTGATCCTGATTTTCTGTGGTTAAAGTGAACCCGGCTTGCCGCGCGATTGTTGGTAAATTTCATTAGGCAAGGCATCGGCTGCAATGCTATCTGTCCAGACTTGCCAGGTTCGTCATTACACGAAAACGTATCGCCGCGCAGGCTGGGCAACAGGGCGTCACCCTCTTGATCCGCGGTTCACACCTTGGACACAAACGGGAGAACTCGATGAAATTGCTACGTTATGGCGAGAAGGGTCTGGAAAAGCCGGGCCTGCTTGATGCCGCCCACCAGATCCGTGACCTGTCTGCACACGTCAAGGATATCGCGGGCGATGTGCTGACCCCTGCCGGCCTTGCAAGCCTGGCTGCGCTGGATCCCGAGAGCCTGCCTGTGGTTCCGGGCCAACCACGCATCGGGGCGTGTGTCGGGCAGGTCGGCAAGTTCATCTGCATAGGCTTGAACTACGCCGACCACGCAGCCGAGTCGCAAATGGAAGTGCCGAAGGAACCGATCATCTTCAACAAGTGGACCAGTGCTATTTGCGGCCCCAACGATGATGTCGAAATCCCTCGTGGTTCGCTCAAGACTGACTGGGAAGTCGAGTTGGGCGTGATCATCGGCAAGGGCGGACGTTATATCGATGAAGCCGATGCCATGGAGCATGTAGCCGGGTATTGCGTGATCAACGATGTGTCCGAGCGCGAATGGCAGCTTGAGCGCGGCGGGACCTGGGACAAGGGTAAGGGCTTCGATACCTTCGGCCCGCTAGGTCCGTGGCTGGTGACCCGCGACGAAGTTGCCGATCCTCGCTCGCTCGACCTGTGGCTGGAAGTGGACGGCCACCGCTATCAGAATGGCAACACGCGCACGATGATTTTCAGCGTGCCGCAACTGATCGCGTATCTGAGCCGTTGCATGAGCCTGCAACCGGGCGATGTCATCTCGACGGGGACGCCGCCGGGGGTGGGGCAGGGCGTAAAGCCACAACCTGTCTTCCTGCGTGCAGGGCAACGCATGCGTCTGGGGATCACGGGGCTGGGCGAGCAGAATCAGTTGACCGTTCCGGCCGACTGACCCGCTGCCAGCAGGGAGCCGATCGGCTCCCTGTCACACAAACTATCAGCCCTGCAAAAACGCCAGCAGATCCTCGTTGAGCTTTTGCGCATGCGTCACTGCAAACCCATGTGGCGCACCGGAATACACCTTCAGTTCGGCACCCTTGATCATGGCGGCAGCCCGTTTGCCCGAGGCTTCGAACGGCACCACCTGATCGTCGTCACCATGAATCACCAGGGTCGGCACATCGATTTCTGCCATGTCCAGGCGGAAGTCGGTTGCGGAGAACGCCGTCACGCAATCCAGCGTGCCCTTGAGCGAGGCGAGCAGGGCCATGTTCAGCGTCTGCGTCTGTACGCCTTCGGAGACTTTCTGGCCGTGGTTTATGCCGTAGAACGTTCCAGCGAAGTCACTGATGAACTGAGCACGGTCCTTGAGCAGGCCTTCGGTGATGCCATCGAATACGGACTGGTCGACGCCTTCCGGGTTGTCAGCGGTCTTGAGGAAGAACGGGGTGACCGAGCCCAGCAACGCCAGTTTGGCCACTCGCTCGCTGCCATAGTTGGCGATATAGCGCGTGACGTCGCCGCCGCCCATGGAGAAACCCACCAGCGTCACGTCGCGCAGATCGAGGTGTTCGATCAGCTCGGCGATGTCGTCAGCGAAGGTGTCATAGTCATAGCCGGTCCACGGCTGGCCGGAACGACCGAAACCGCGGCGGTCGAAGGCGATGGTGCGATAGCCCCTGCTGCTCAGGTATTGCATCTGATATTCCCACATGTCCGCATCCAGCGGCCAGCCGTGGCTCAACAGGACCGGTTTGCCCGTGCCCCAATCCTTGTAATAGATCTCGGTGCCATCTTTGGTGTTGAACGTGCTCATGCAGATTCCTCTCGATGTCAGGTTCTCGATGTCGGGGTTATCGGGCGAACGCCGTGGTGCGCAGGCTGGTGCACGCCTTCGGCTGCTCCCGATAATTCCGGCAGTGAGGGTTTTGCATAGTTCAGTCGAGAGGACTGAGCGTACTGCCCAACCGCGGTTTTCTGAAACATTGCCTCATCGTATTTCCCTGCCGAAACCGAACTTGCCGCGCATACGGGAATCAGTTCATTGGGGTCGAGGCTTGCCTGGCCCTGTCCATGGTTTGACTTGCCCATTGAAGGAGATAACTGCGTGGCGTCTCAGCTGAAAATCTTGATCCTTTCGGGTCTGCTGTTATTCGCAGGCAGTTTCAATCTCCAGGCGGCCGATGTACCTGCATTGCCGATGGGCGCCGCGGTGCCGGCAGACGACAAGGCCGCTGAAAAGGCTGACCCCAAAGCCGATCCCAAGGCCGCTGACAAACCCGCCGCGAAAGCGGACGACAAGGCGGCTGACAAGAACAAGACCGATGCGAAACCGGCCGATGGCGCAGAGCCTGCGGTCGAGGCCCCCGAGTTGCTGATGCAGGGCGGGTTACTGGGTGCCATCAGTACCAGCATCGATGACGTCCAGGAAAAGCTCAATCTGGACGACAACCTGTTCGATGCCTGGCAGCTGCGTGCCGATCGTGCCGCCGACGAGCTTGAAAAGCTGGTCAACAAACGTACTACACGATCCCCATGGAGTGTCGCCGGGGATTTCCTTGCCCTGTCTTTTGTGTGGATCGCATCGTTTGCGGTTCTGACCACGCTGGGTCGTTTTCTGGCCGTACGCTTATGCCGCACACCGTTCATGCGGGTGCGCGCCCGCAGCCAGGCGCTGCTCAAATACGTGTTGCCGTTTACCCTGCCAGCCATCGTCTGCCTGCCGTTGACCCTTTACGTCAGCCACTTCATGCCTTCTTCGGTCGGGCGTGCGCTGGCGTTGTGTTTCGCTTACGCCACCAGCAGCGGCATCGTATCGACCTCGGTACTGCTCTGTGTGATCGTGATGTTCAACTTCGGCCACAAGCGTGCCGCCGTGCGAATGATTCGCCGCTACGCGCCAAGGCCGTTGTTCGTAGTCGGCTTTCTGGCGGCACTGAGCGATGCGTTGACCAGTCCGCAGATCGCCCGCCAACTGGGCAGTAACGTCACCACCAGTGTTGCGGTGTTTACCGGGCTGTTCGCCTCGGTGGTGTTCTGCATGCTGATCATCAAGGTGCGTCGCCCGGTAGCCCACCTGATCCGTAACCGCTCATTGAGCAGTCGCCTGCAACGGCCGGCCCTGCAACAGTCGTTGAAGATATTCTCCAGGCTGTGGCACCTGCCGATCCTGCTGATGATTCTGGTCTCGGCGATCAACCTCATTGGCGCCGGTGAGGACAGTCAGCAAGCGCTGCGTTGCGCGTTGTTCACTACCATTCTGCTGATTGCCACGGTGTTCCTCAGTACCGTGTTCCAGCATCTGTTCAAGCCGACCGAGACTCTGGGCCGCGGTGGGCATGTGTACAAGGCGCGTCTGTTGAGCCTGGTTTACGCGGTGTTGCGTATCGCGCTGGCCATCGGGTTCATCGAGATACTGGGGCGGATCTGGGGCTTCTCGATGTTCGAGTTTGCCCAACGCAATACCCTCGGCCGGGTGATCAGTGATTCGTTGAGCAGTATCGGTCTGATATTCGTCGTCACCTGGCTGTTGTGGGTAGTGCTCGACACCGCCATTCAGGAAGCCCTCAAACCGCCGGTCAATCATCGCAGCGGTCGTCAGCCGAGCACCCGGATCAAAACCATTCTGCCGCTGCTGCGCAATGCGGTAAAAATCATCCTGGTCGTGATCTGTGCGATCACCACCATGGCCAACCTGGGCATCAACGTGGCACCACTGCTGGCGGGTGCCGGGGTCGTCGGCCTGGCCATCGGTTTCGGTTCGCAGCAACTGGTGCAGGACGTGATCACCGGTCTGTTCATCATCATCGAGGACACCTTTTCGGTGGGCGACTGGGTGGTGCTCAGTACCGGGCATTCCGGGTCGGTGGAAAGCCTGACCATTCGTACCGTGCGCCTGCGTGACGGCAAGGGGTTTGTCCACTCGGTGCCGTTCGGGCAGATCAAGGCCGTCACCAACCAGTCGCGGCAATTCGCTTACGCATTCTTTTCGGTGCAGTTCACCTATGACTCGGACATCGACGACGCGCTGGCGCTGATCCGCGAAACCGGCCAGTCGATCAGCGAAGACATCCTGCTCAAGAGCAACCTGCAGGGTCCGCTGGAGGTCTTCGGCGTCGACCGCATGGACCTCAACGGCGTGGTGCTGACCGCGCAATTTCGTACTTCTTCCGGCGGCCAGTACGCAGTGGGGCGTGCGTTCAACGAGCGTCTCAAGCGGCTTGTGGACAAGAATCCGAACGTGCGTTTTGCGCAGACTTATCCACAGATGGTCATGGGGCCGGGCTTCAACAACCCGCAGGCTGGCGTCGAAGCTGAAGGGCCGCCCGCGCCCTCGGACCCTGCCATGGCGACACCTTCTGCGCCCGCGCCGGCGCCGCTCAGTCTGTCCAAGGGCAACAGCACGCCGGGCCCGGCGGCTCAGTAACTCAGCCGGCATCGTGACGCCGCAACGCCTTGTCGCGGCGTCATTAACCCGCCAGGCTGCGCAACTGTTGGGGGTTGGCAGGCAACGTGTTATGTTTGCAGGCGTTTTTCAATTGTTCGTTTGATTATCTGATACCGAGCCTGCTGACTCTATGCGAATGCGCCTTATGCTGTTGGGCGGCGGGAATGCCCTCGGGCAGGCGCTGATTCGTCTGGGTGCCGAGGAAGACATTGGCTTCCTCGCACCACGTCCACCGCAAGACGGCTGGGACGTGGCGAGCCTCACGCAACTGCTTGATGACACCCGCCCCGATGCCCTGATCAACCTTGCTTACTACTTCGACTGGTTTCAGGCGGAGACCGTGAGTGAAGCGCGCCTGACCCATCAGGAGCGCTCTGTCGAGCGTCTTGCCGAACTGTGTCAGCACCACAACATCACGCTGGTTCAGCCGTCCAGCTATCGTGTATTCGATGGTTCCCGCGCGACGGCCTACAGCGAAAAAGACGATCCGGTACCTCTGGGCCTGCGCGGTCAGGCCCTGTGGCGTATAGAGCAGAGCGTTCGAGCGACCTGCCCGCAACATGTACTGGTACGTTTCGGCTGGCTGCTGGATGACAGCACCGATGGCGTGCTGGGTCGCTTTCTGTCGCGTGCGAAAGACCCCGGAGAGCTGCTGCTCGCCGATGATCGTCGTGGCAACCCGACACCGGTCGATGATGCGGCGCGGGTGATCATTTCGGTCATCAAGCAACTCGACTGCGAAGCGCCGCTTTGGGGCACCTACCACTACGCCGGACACGAGGCGACCACGCCGCTGGCGCTGGGACAGGCAGTGCTCACCGAAGCGCGTCTGCTGCACGCGCTGGCCATCGAATCGCCCACTGCGCAGGCCCACGCCGCGCGTCCCGATGCAGCCGAAGAACCGCAGCACGCGGTATTGGCCTGCAAGAAAATTCTCCACACTTTCGGCATCAAGCCCCGCGCCTGGCGGGCCGGCCTGCCAAGCCTGCTGGATCGGTATTATCGACATGTCTGACGCTCCTGTTCTGATCACTGGAGGTGCGGGTTTCATTGGCTCGCACCTGACCGACGCATTGCTTGCCAGCGGGCATGCCGTGCGTATCCTCGACAACCTCTCGGCAGGCAAGCGCAGCAATTTGCCGCTCGATAACCCGCGGGTCGACCTGATCGAAGGGGATGTGGCCGATGCCGACCTGGTCAAGCGCGCGGCGCAGGGCTGCAAGGCCGTCGTGCACCTGGCGGCAGTGGCCTCGGTGCAGGCGTCGGTAGACGACCCGGTGCGCACGCACCAAAGCAACTTCATCGGCACCCTGAATGTCTGCGAGGCCATGCGCGAAGCGGGCATCAAACGCGTGATCTTCGCTTCCAGTGCGGCGGTATACGGCAACAACGGTGAGGGCGAAGCGATCACCGAGGACACCACCAAGGCACCGCTGACCCCTTACGCCTCGGACAAACTGGCCAGCGAGTATTACCTGGATTTCTACCGTCGCCAGCATGGTCTGGAACCGGTGATCTTTCGCTTCTTCAACATTTTCGGGCCACGCCAGGACCCATCGTCGCCGTACTCCGGCGTGATCAGCATCTTTGCCGAGCGCATCCGCAAAGGCCTGCCGATCAGCGTGTTTGGCGATGGCGAGCAGACGCGGGATTTCTACTATGTCGGGGATCTGCTCAAGCTGCTGCTGCAGGCCTTGTCACGGGAAGGCGCCATCGAAGGCGCAATCAACGTCGGCCTCAACAAGACCACGTCGCTCAACGAATTGCTGGCCGCGCTTTCGCAGGTCGTCGGCAAGCAGCCGGACGTCAGCTATCAGGCACCCCGCTCGGGCGACATCAAACACTCCCGTGCCAGCAACCAGCGCCTGCTGGAACACTTCACCATCGATGAGCCAACGCCACTGGTGCGCGGGCTTGAGTTGTTGATGGGGCAGTGAGCCTCGCATCGAATGTAACTGCCTATTCGCGAACAAGTTCGCTCCTACAAAAGCCTGTGAGCACCTGTAGGAGCGAACTTGTTCGCGAAGACGATGTTGCAGACACAGAATTGCATCGAATGTAATCGCCTTCGTGGACAAGCCCGCTCCTGAAAAAACGCGGCATGACTTCGTCATGGAGTTGGCACGAGATCATCAGGTCTACAAAACACAAAGGCACCCGATGAGGGTGCCTTTGTGTTTGCGGCGGCTGAGGCGTTCAGGTCAGAACTTGTAGCCCACGCCCACCATGTACACCCACGGGTCGATATCCACGTCGACCTTGGTCTTGCCGACGGCCAGGGCTGACGGGCCATCCACGGTTGCTTTGGTGTCGATATCGACGTACCAGACCGAGGCGTTGAGCAGCACGTTGTCGGTGATCATGTAGTCCATCCCCAACTGTGCGGCCAGGCCGACCGAGTCCTTGAGCTTGAGGTTGCTGAACCCCTGATCCTTGCGGTTGCCGGTCAGGTCGGTATCGAAGAAGGTGGTGTAGTTGATGCCCACGCCGGCATACGGCTGGAATTTCGATGACGGCTCCATCGGGTAGTACTGCAACGACAGCGTCGGCGGCAGTTGTTTGATATCGGCCAGCTTGCCATCCAGGCCAGGCCCGAGGCCTTTGACCGATACGGTGTGGCTGAACGGTGTGGCGGCCAGCAGCTCGATGCCGACGTGCTGGGTCAGCATGTAGGCGAAGGTCAGGCCCAGCTGGTTTTCGCCGTCGACAGTCGCTTTGGTGCCGGAAACCTTGGCACCGTCAAGGCGCACTTCGCCGCTGTCTTCGTTAGGCTGGACGTGTGCGACACCGGCGCGAACGATGAAGTCGCCAGGCTGGTAGGCGTGTGCCGCGATCGGGGCGGTGAGGGCAAGCGCGACAAGGGACGCGCGTAGCAGATGCTTGTGCATGGAGGCTCCAGAGATCAGTCAAAATTTATGGGCGTAATGTTAAAGCGCTGTCGAGCGGCGACTTTGACTCAGCTCAATGAAATCGCTGGGAACCTCGTGATCCTTATGAATCCGGCAACTCGTAGACAAGAATCTTGTCTGCCTGCATCTGATAACCCGCTTCTGCCAGTTCGCTGGAAGACGACTTGGCCTGCATCGGTCCTTCGATCCAGTACGGCTGATACAGCTCATCGACCTTCACACCCAGCTCGCTCGTGACATGCACGATCTGGTTCGCCGGTGGCGGCGGCACATGGATGCAGGCGCCGAAATACGGCACCAGCAAAAACTCCGTCACCCGCCCTTCCTCACTGACCTCGAGCGGCACGATGTAGCCCGGTAAACGCACCAGTTTGCCGTCCAGTGCCTTGACCACCGGCGCATGCGGCGCCAGTTGGTGGGCCGCAGGCGCTGCCTCCATGGCCAGTGCATCGGACAGCTTGGACATATCGTGGAGCGGAGCCGTTACCGGCTTCACCACAGGTGCATCGGGTGGAATCATGTCATTCCAGGTCAGCTCACGCGGCTCGGCTGCCCACACTTGAGTGGTCACCGAGAACAGCAGAGTGAGTAGCATGCGCCGCATCATGAAGGTCCTCATAAACGAATCGACAGTCCATCGGCCAGTGACTGCCTGTAGGCTCGCCAGGCTGGCACGGTTCCCATCAACAGCGCGCAACCGAGAATGGCACCGAGCAATGTCCATTCATATTGGCCAGGTGGCATAGACGACAGGTACAGACCGTAGTTGTCGAGCACGTAGTCGCGGGCCACGAAGATGCCGATATAGAGCAGCGCAAGGCCGCTGATGACACCCGCCAGCGCCAGGGCGAAGGCTTCGAGTATAAGCAGACTTGCGATATGCCAGGGGCGCGCGCCGACCGAGCGCAGGATGGCCATTTCCCGGCGCCGTTCATTGAGGCTGGTGAGGATCGCGGTCAGCATGCCGATCAGCCCGGTCAGTACCACGAACAGCGAAATCACGAACAGCGCCTTTTCAGCGGTGCCCATCAGGCTCCATAGCTCCTGCAGTGCCACGCCGGGCAAAATCGCCAGCATGGGCTCGCCACGGTATTCGTTGATCTCGCGTTGCAGGCTGAAGGTGGAAATCTTGCTGTTCAAGCCCAGCATGAAGGCAGT
This sequence comes from Pseudomonas sp. PvP027, assembly GCF_017833005.1. Taxonomy (NCBI): domain Bacteria; kingdom Pseudomonadati; phylum Pseudomonadota; class Gammaproteobacteria; order Pseudomonadales; family Pseudomonadaceae; genus Pseudomonas; species Pseudomonas sp. PvP027. The sequence continues at coordinate 4,002,949 of NZ_JAFIBK010000001.1, forward strand.
GATCGCAGTCGGCGTCAGGTCCATATTGCGCGCCTGATCGGCTGAAATGCGCTCGTTGCCGCGTGCCGGGGCGCCGTTGTGCCAATCGATATGAATGGCCTCCATGCCGCCCAGGCTGATATGCAGCGTGCGATCCACCGGCGTACCGGTCGGCTTGAGGATGCCGACCACGGTGAACGGCTTGTCGTCATGCTTGACCAGGCTGATCGCCGCTACACCGTGCGCCAGTACCAGCTTGTCGCCCAGCTTGTAATGCAGCGCCTTGGCGACCTCCGAACCCAGCACCACTTCAAAGGGATCGGTCTTGAACTCGCGTCCTTCGGCCATTTCCAGATGCTGTTGGCGGCCGAACTGATAATGCTCGAAATACGCTTCGCTGGTGCCCATCACCCGATAGCCACGATGGGAGTCGCCCAGCGAAACCGGGATCGCCCACTTGACCTGCTTGCTGTTGGCGAAGTGCTCGAAGCTGTCCCAGCGAATGTTGTTGGTGGCATTGCCGATGCGGAACACCGAGTACAACAACAGGTTGATCGAGCCGGAGCGCGCACCGACGATCAGGTCGGTGCCGCTGATGGTGCTGGCGAAGCTGGAGCGCGCTTCGGTGCGCACCCGCTCGACGGCCAGTAACAGGCAGACCGACAGCGCAATGGCGAAGGCAGTGAGAAACGCGGTGAAACGGCGGTTGGCCAGGCTGGCCATGGCCAGACGAAACAGATACATCTCAAATCTCCACGGCGACGGCGGCGCGATTCAGGTCGCTCAGCGACAGATTGCGATCAAACAGCGGTGCCAGGCTCTGGTCATGACTGACGAACAGCAGGCTGGCCCCGGCCTCGCGGCACTCGGCGAACAACAGGCGAATGAACGCTTCGCGGGAGTCCGCGTCCAGCGCCGACGTAGGCTCATCGGCAATCACCAGCTCCGGTTGACCGATCAGCGCCCGGGCGGCAGCGACCCGTTGTTGCTGGCCGATGGACAGCGAGTCGGCGCGGCGTGTCAGCATCGCCGGGTCTTTCAAACCCAAGTGGGCGAGCAGGGTAGTGGTCGCTTTCTCGACGCTGCCGTGGCGTTGCCTGGCACGCTCGGCACGCACGCTGGAAAAATGGCAGGGCAGTTCGATGTTTTCCCGCACCGACAAAAACGGCAGCAGGTTGAACTGCTGGAAGATGTAGCCAGTGTGATCGACGCGAAAGCGATCACGAGCGGCCGAAGAGAGGGCTGACAGTTCCTGGTTCAACAGGCGAATGCTGCCGCTGACCGGTTTTTGCACGCCGCCCAGCAGGCCCAGCAGCGTGGTTTTACCGCTGCCGCTGGGGCCTTTGAGAAACAGTGTTTCACCGCTTTGCAGTCGGAACTCGGGGATGTCCAGCAGTTGCGGATGGCCGGGCCAGTTGAAGCGCAGGTCCGACAGTTCGATCAGTGCTTGGGTCATGGGCTGACTCACGCTCGGTTGGAAATTAAAAGACCGGGCCAGGCCCGGTCGTTGTACCGCAGGGTGCGATCAGAATTTCAGCGTTGGGTTGGCTGCAATCACTTCTGCGCCCGACTGGCCGCCTGGCGAAATCAGTTGTACCTGAAGCTTCTTGGTGTCGGGAAAGGTTTTGAAGATTTGCGACAGGTCGAGCTTCTTCAGAATGGCCGGTGCGTCACAGACGAACTTGTAATGACCGTGGATTTCACTGTGCTCGTGATGATCGGCATCGCCAGCGGCGGCATGCTCGTCGTGATCGTCATCCTTGTCACCAAACAGCGGGCTTTCCAGCTTTACCGAAGTGGCCGAGCAATTGGCGGCATCGGCAATGCTGAACAGTGCGTTGGGCTTGAGCAGCAACTCACGGGCCTTGGCGACTTTGGCCTTGTCTTCATCCGAGGTCGCAACGTGTTCGAAACCGACGATGTTCATGGCCGGGCTGTCGAATTCGAATTCCAGCGTCTTGCCTTCCAGCACCACATCCAGACGTCCGACGCCATGCTCGTGCGCACCCAGGCTGCCATGTTCATCGCCATGATCGTGGTCGTGTTCTTCCGCAGCGTGCGCAGCAACGAGTGGTAACAGGGCGAAAGGCAGGGCGAGTAGCAGACGGCGCATAGCGGGCTCCAGAACAATAATCGAGAAAAACTGTTATGTGATCTTATAACAAGTGGCGGTCTGCGTGGACGTGTTTTTATCCAGGCGCCGGGTGACCGGACTTTAGCAAAGCGCTATTGACGGCCTTATCGGGAATACCCGGTCCAGTGCTTATGCCTAAGTAGTCTCACACTTCACGTCATCAAGTCCTACTCTGGAAGATGAAAATCGCGACACCTGCGCCGGATGCGCCGGTAAGGTTTTCATCGCCAGCCGGGACCTGCGCTCGACCTGGACCGAGTGCGACATCAGGGAAGATACTCATGAACAAGCTCCATTCGAACCGAGAAGTCCTGCGTGCTGTGTACAAGGATATGACACGCATCACCGAATTTGCCGACGCTGACATCGTGCTGCACAAGGCGGATCAAGGCGCTGGCGGTGGTTTGTCCATAGCCGTTGGCAAGGAGGCCGTGCTTGCCCACGAGATCAATCTGATCAGACGCACGCATCAGACCCTGTACATGGATGTCCACGACATCGTTGCCAACGATCACTTCGGCTCGGTGTTGGGAGAGATGCGCGCCAGTTGCGGTGGCCGGAAAATCATCATGCCGTTTTGCGGCCTGTGGCGGTTCCGCGATGGACGAATCATCGAGCACTGGGAAAACGTCTACGACGTGCGTGCGCTTGGCAATTTCATGAACGGTAAGGAACCGGTCCTCAACCAGTGGCGTTACGGTTGATCATGGGAATGCGCGCCAGCCTGTGGGAGCATGTACGCCTGACTGTCAGCAGGTGCACATCATGTTGCGTATTCGTGGAACCGTAGGCCAGTGGCCGGTGGATTTGACCCTTGAACTGGACGAAGGGGACTGGGCGCAACTGGGCGCGCAGCTCAAGGCGGCCGCTCCGGAGGTGTCCGCCGCCGTGGCCGATAGCAAGCCGCTCAACCAGGACGACAGGCTCTGGCAGGTCGCTCAGGAATTGCTGCACAAGGCCGGGCAGATGAGTGGACCGGATCTGTTGGGGCAACTGGAAGGGCTGGCGGGCAGCACCGCCGCGGGCAAGCATCTGCTGGTGCGCCTGCGCCACTCGGCGAACGTGAAAGTCGAGAGCGGCGGAGATGCGCCGCTGTACAGTTGGGTCGGGGCGACCTGACCTGACGGGGCTCAGCTATAACAGGCACCCGTGCGGTGCCTGGTAGGTTGCGCCTCAGTACAGCGCGGCAAACAGCTTGCGACGGTACGCCGTGACCAGTGGATGCTCATTGCCCAGCAGGTCGAATACCTGCAGCAACGTCTTGTGCGGCAGGCCCTCGGCGTAGTTGCGATTGCGGATGAACAGCTTGAGCAGGCCCTCGAGCGCGGCTTCGTACTGTTGGCGCGACAACTGCTGAATCGCCAGTTGCAGTGCTGCTTCATCGTCCTGAGGGTTTTGCGCCAGACGGCTTTTCAGTTCGGCAGCGTCCGGCAGGGTCGCGGCTTGCGCGAGGAACGTCAGCTGGGCCTTGGCGCCCGCCAGTTCAGCCTTGTGCGCATCACCGGTGACAGCATCGAGTACCGCCTTGGCCTCGCTCAATTCGCCCCGTTCGGCCAGGCAGCGCGCATACAGAATCAGCGCCGCGCCATTGGTGTTGTCTTCACCCAGCAGTACCTTGAGCTGTGCTTCGGCCTCGGCGAAACGACTTTCCGCAAACAGCGCCTGTGCCTGCTTGAGCGGATCGGCGGCCGGAGGTGGCGGCATGACCACATGTTGTTCGAGGATCTTGCGGATTTCCGACTCGGGCTGGGCACCGGCAAAGCCATCTACCGGCTGGCCGTCCTTGAACAGCACTACAGTCGGCAGACTGCGAATGCCGAAGCGCGCCACGATGTCCTGCTCGATGTCGCAATTGACCTTGGCCAGCAGCAGCTCGCCTTGATAGCTCTCGGTGATTTGCTGCAGCAGAGGCATCAAGACCTTGCAGGGCGCACACCACTCGGCCCAGAAGTCCACCAGCACCGGCTGGTCGAAGGACTTGTCGATCACCAGTTGATCGAAGTTCGCAGTGGTTGCATCGAAGATGTAAGCAGTTTCCTGGCTCATTGCACGTCTCGAAGAATCTGAATGCTGCCAACTATAAAGCCCGCAGGGCAATGCTGAAAGCGGTGTCATTCATGGGGCTGGGAACTGACTCTCGTGCGAATGCTCGGCGTTGGCATGCAGTTCGTGACGCTCTGCGTCGCAATTCTGCGCCGCTGCGCACGCTCAAGGTCGGACGCAGAGCGTCCAGAAATGCATTCCCACGCTGGAGCGTGCGGAACGATAAAGCGTGAGTCAGCACGCTCACCGCGCCGCGTGATAGAGGCTCACGTCGCGAAACTCGTGCGGCTCGGCCAGGTCCGGCAGGGTGTGCGCATGCAGCATCGTCAGACGCTGGTAGGCAGCGTGCTTGAAGTCGCGCACGCGGGAATCCGCTACCAGTGCCTCGCGGCCTCGGGAAAGAAACTGATCCAGCAGCGGCAGGTTGGCGCGGTCGTAGAGCACGTCGGCGACCAGAATCAGATCGAAGCGGTCCGCCTCGGCAAAGAAATCCGTCGAGTAGCTCAATGGCACCTGATTGAGTTCGGCATTGGCCCGGCATGCTGCGAGCGCCAGTGGGTCGAGATCGCAGGTCACCACTTCGAGCGCCCCGGCCCTGAGCGCGGCAATGCCCGCCACACCCGAACCCGCACCGAAATCCAGTACCCGCTTGCCGGCCACCCAGTGCGGGTTTTCAGCCAGAAAGCGCGCCAGTGCCAGGCCGCTCGCCCAGCAGAAGCTCCAGTACGGTGGATCTTCCAGAATGCGCCGGGTTTCATCCGGGCTGAAAGCGCGGTCCATGTTGGCCTCGTCGATCAGCCACAGCTTCAGATCGGTCCCCGGCAGCGCAGTGACGGCCAGCCGGGCGTCGCCAAGCAGTTCGCTCAGCGCGTGTTGCAGATGTTGCGGAGCAATCATGGCGCCTTGACGAACTGCAACTGCCCCAGGGCCTGAGTCGCCGGCTGATCGATACGCATCGACGGCAGGTGCAGAATCAACTGCCCGGATTTGCTGGCGCGGCCGCGCAACTCGACACGTCCGCCGACCGGAAAGGCTTCCGGGTTGAAACGCAGCTGGAACGGCAATGATTGACCGTTGCCCTTGAGCAGCGTGTTGGTCAGCAGCTTCTGCGGACGTCCGCGCTCGTCGATGACCAGCATCGCCAGCTCGACCTCGGCGCCGGCCGGCACGCCCAGCAATTGGCCGCTGAGTTCACGTTGGTACGGTTGCAGTGGCCCCGGCCCGGCGGGCAGCTTGATCGAATGTGCGACCGGTGGCGGCGCAGCGGGTTTCGGCGCGTCATTGCTGCTGCACGCGGCCAGCAAGCCGATGAAGCAGAGTAGAAAAGCGGGGCGTAACGTCATCAAGAGCTCCACAAGGCAAAATTCGAAAGGCTGGGTGACGCCAAGCGTGCAGTATTACCGAGCCCGGACAATTTCACACCGCTTTAATGCGCGTCTATATACCGTAAACCCTCAGCCTTGTCTTGCCGGCAGGATGCGCTAACATGGCGCTCCTCATTCTTTTGTTGCCAGCCACCATGCACTGTCCCTTCTGCGGTGCCAATGACACCAAAGTCATCGACTCCCGCCTCGTCGCCGAAGGCGAGCAAGTACGCCGCCGACGCGAGTGCCTGGCCTGCGGCGAGCGCTTCACCACGTTCGAAACTGCCGAACTGGTCTTGCCGCGTCTGATCAAACAGGACGGCAGTCGCCAGCCTTTCGATGAAGAAAAACTGCGCGCCGGTATGCAGCGCGCGCTGGAAAAGCGTCCGGTGAGTGTCGAACGCCTGGAAGCGGCCCTGGTTCACATCAAACACAAGTTGCGCGCGACCGGCGAACGCGAAGTCAAATCGCTGGTGGTGGGTGAGCTGGTCATGACCGAGCTGCAGAAGCTCGACGAAGTGGCCTACATCCGCTTCGCTTCCGTGTACCGCCGCTTTCAGGACCTCAACGAATTCCGTGAAGAAATCGACCGTCTGGCCCGCGAGCCGGGCAAGGAATAAATGCATTGCTGACTGAACAGGCGGCTCTCGACGTTCATTACATGGCGCGAGCAATCGAGCTGGCGCGCAAGGGGCTGTACTCCACACATCCCAACCCGCGAGTCGGCTGCGTGATCGTGCGTGAAGGCCGCATCGTTGGCGAAGGCTGGCATGCGCGAGCGGGTGAGCCACATGCCGAAGTGCACGCCTTGCGCCAGGCCGGCGAGCTGGCCAGAGGCGCGACCGCCTACGTCACCCTCGAACCATGCAGTCACCAGGGGCGCACACCGCCCTGTGCCGATGCGCTGATCGAAGCCGGGCTGACGCGGGTTGTCGCGGCGATGCAGGACCCCAATCCCGACGTCTCCGGCCGTGGCCTGTTGCGCCTCATGAACGCCGGCATCGGCGTTCAATGTGGCGTGCTGGAAAGCGAATCGCGAGCGCTGAACAAAGGCTTTCTCAAGCGCATGGAGACCGGCCTGCCGTACGTGCGGGTCAAAATGGCCATGAGCCTGGATGGCCGCACGGCGATGGCCAGCGGTGAAAGCCAGTGGATCACCGGTCCCGAGGCACGCTCTGCCGTGCAGCGCCTGCGCGCCCAGTCGAGTGTGGTGCTCAGCGGTGCCGATACGGTTCTGGCCGACAAGGCGCGTCTCACCGTACGCCCCGATGAACTTGGGCTCGATGCCGAACTGACCGCGCTGGCCGCTGCGCGCGCGCCGTTGCGCGTGTTGATCGACGGCCGTTTGCGTGTGCCGCTCGATGCACCTTTCTTTCAGGCAGGCAGTGCGCTGGTCGTGACCTGCGCCGCTGCGTCGGCACGAGGTCGCTACCAGGAAGAGGGCCATGAAATGCTGGCTCTGGCCGACAGCGCCGGTCATGTGGACTTGCGCAGGTTGATGGGCGAGCTCGCCGCGCGGGGTGTCAATGAAGTACTGGTCGAGGCCGGTCCGCGACTGGCGGGGGCTTTTGCGCGTCTCGGCCTGGTCGACGAGTTTCAGCTCTTCATTGCCGGCAAGTTTCTCGGCTCATCGGCCCGTCCGCTGCTCGATCTGCCACTGGCGCAGATGAGCGAGGCGCTGGAACTGAACATTGTGGAAATGCGTGCTGTCGGTAATGACTGGCGAGTCATCGCTCTCCCTGTGCGCACACCCGGCGTATAATTCCCGGCTTTCGCCTTGCGCGCAGCCCTTGTTCTCCCGGAGGACCCATGTTTACCGGCATTATCGAATCCATTGGCAGCATCCGCGCCCTGACTCCCAAAGGCGGCGACGTCCGCGTTTATGTGGAAACCGGCAAGCTTGACCTGACCGACGTCAAACTCGGCGACAGCATTGCCGTCAATGGCGTATGCCTGACCGCCGTCGAATTGCCCGGCGATGGCTTCTGGGCTGACGTCAGCCGGGAAACCCTGACCGTCACCGCCTTTGTCGACCTGAAGAGCGGCAGCCGGGTCAACCTGGAAAAGGCCCTGACCCCGACCACGCGCCTGGGTGGTCATCTTGTCAGCGGCCATGTCGACGGCGTCGGCGAAATCGTCGCCCGTGCAGATAACGCCCGCGCCATTCAGTTCACGGTGCGTGCGCCACGTGAACTGGCCAAATACATCGCCCATAAAGGCTCGATCACGGTCGACGGCACCAGCCTGACCGTCAACTCGGTCAACGGCGCGGAGTTCGAACTGACCATCGTGCCTCATACCTGGAGCGAAACGATCATGGCCGACTACCAGCCCGGCCGTAAGGTCAACCTGGAAGTCGACCTGCTGGCACGTTATCTGGAGCGCCTGCTGCTGGGCGACAAGGCGGCAGAGCCGGGCCACGGCACGATCACTGAAAGCTTCCTGGCCGAGAACGGCTACCTCAAATCCTGAATTGATTGAAGGGGGTGCCGCGTGGCGCTCAACAGTATCGAAGAACTGGTCGAAGACATTCGCCAGGGCAAGATGGTCATCCTCATGGATGACGAAGACCGCGAAAACGAAGGCGACCTGATCATGGCCGCCGAATGCGTGAAGTCCGAGCACATCAACTTCATGGCGCGTTTCGCCCGTGGTCTGATCTGCATGCCGATGACCCGCGAGCGCTGCGAAACCCTCAAGTTGCCGCTGATGGCAGCGCGTAACGGTTCGGGTTTCGGCACCAAGTTCACCGTTTCAATCGAAGCCGCCGAAGGTGTGACCACCGGCATCTCGGCAGCCGACCGCGCACGCACTGTGCAGGCTGCCGCTGCCAAGGACGCCAAGGCCGAAGACATCGTCAGCCCGGGGCATATCTTCCCGCTCATGGCTCAGGCGGGTGGCACCCTGGCGCGCGCCGGTCATACCGAAGCGGCCTGCGACCTGGCGCGCATGGCCGGTTTCGAGCCGACGGGCCTGATCTGCGAAGTCATGAACGACGACGGCACAATGTCGCGTCGCGCCGAACTCGAAGCATTTGCCCTGCAACATGACATCAAGATCGGCACCATCGCCGACCTGATTCACTATCGGATGATCCATGAACGTACCGTTCAGCGGATTGCCGAGCAGCCGATGGACAGCGAACTGGGCAGTTTCAACCTGGTGACCTACCGCGACTCGGTCGAGGGCGACGTGCATCTGGCGCTGACCCTGGGCACCATCTGCGCCGAAGAACCCACGCTGGTTCGCGTGCACAACATGGACCCGCTGCGTGACCTGTTGATGGTCAGCCAGCCCGGCCGCTGGAGCCTGCGCGCCGCGATGCGCGCGGTTAACGAGGCGGGCAGCGGGGTGGTGCTGCTGCTCGGTCACCCGCTGGATGGCGATGTTTTGCTGGCTCATATCCGCGAAACCGCCGGTCAGCAACCGATCAAGACGCCGACCACCTACAGCACGGTCGGTGCCGGTTCGCAGATCCTTCGTGACCTCGGCGTGCGCAAAATGCGCCTGATGAGTTCGCCGATGAAGTTCAATGCGATATCCGGTTTCGATCTGGAAGTTGTAGAATACGTGCCCTCCGAATAAATACCGGCAGATCGGGGCTTGTGAAAGATGGTTTTTTCGCAGGGTTCGGCCTGACAGTCATGATTCGTGGCCTAATATCCCTCAAAGTCCGCCCCAAGGCGGGCTTGCTCTTTAATACGAGACTCACCGAATGACCTTGAAGACCATCGAAGGTACCTTCATCGCCCCCCAGGGCCGCTATGCCTTGGTAGTTGGCCGTTTCAACAGCTTCGTCGTGGAAAGCCTGGTTAGCGGTGCCGTTGATGCGCTGGTACGCCATGGCGTGAGCGAAAGCGACATCACCATCATCCGCGCGCCGGGTGCGTTCGAGATTCCACTGGTTGTGCAGAAAGTTGCCCAACGCAGCGAGTTCGCGGCCATCGTCGCACTGGGTGCAGTGATCCGTGGCGGAACTCCGCACTTCGAATACGTGGCAGGCGAGTGCGTCAAGGGCTTGTCCCAAGTGTCCATGGAATTCGGCGTGCCGGTTGCTTTCGGCGTATTGACCGTCGACTCCATCGAACAGGCCATCGAGCGCTCCGGCACCAAGGCCGGCAACAAGGGCGCTGAAGCCGCTCTGTCCGCCATCGAAATGGTCAGTCTGCTGTCGCAGCTGGAGGCCAAGTGATTTCCGACGATACCGACCAGTTCAACCCGCGCGACGCCAAATCGCCGGAAGCCGCCAAGGGCAAGAGCGCCAAGCGTCGTGAAGCACGGCAGATGGCAACCCAGGCCCTGTATCAGTGGCACATGGCTGGCCATTCGTTGAACGAGATCGAAGCGCAGTTCCGTGTCGACAACGATTTCAGCAACGTTGACGGCACCTACTTCCGTGAGCTGCTGCACGGCGTGGCAACCAACAAGACCGAGATCGACACCGCACTCTCGCCTTGCCTTGACTTGACCATTGAAGAGCTCGACCCGGTTGAACTGGCCGTACTGCGGCTGTCTACCTTCGAACTGCTCAAGCGCATCGACGTGCCTTATCGCGTGGTGATCAACGAAGGCATCGAGCTGGCGAAAGTCTACGGCTCCACTGACGGCCACAAGTTCGTCAATGGCGTGCTGGACAAGCTGGCGCCGCGCCTGCGTGAAGTCGAAGTGAAGGCCCACAAGCGCTGATTCGCGCCTGACCTTCATGGGAGAGTTCGAGCTGATCCGCAATTACTTCGCCGCCGCGCCCTGTGCGCAGGCGGGCGGGGAAGTTGCCCTGGGGATCGGCGACGACTGCGCGTTGCTGGCGTTAGCGCCCGGCGAGCAGTTGGCGGTCTCGACCGACACCCTGGTTGCCGGGGTACATTTTCCTGACGTCTGCGACCCCTTTCTGCTTGGCCAGCGTGCCCTGGCGGTGTCTGCCAGTGACCTGGCGGCCATGGGCGCCCGACCTGTTGCGTTCACCCTTGCCCTGACCCTGCCGCAGGTCGATGCCGACTGGCTGCAGACCTTCGCTCGCGGCCTGAACCAGATGGCGCAAGGCTGTTCGCTGCGTCTGATCGGTGGTGATACCACACGCGGTCCCTTGAGCCTGACACTGACCGTGTTCGGCGCTGTGCCGGCCGGATCAGCCCTGACCCGCGCGGGTGCCCATGCGGGTGATCTGCTGTGTGTCGGCGGCACATTGGGGGATGGCGCAGGTGCATTGCCGCTGGTATTGAAGCAGCGCAGCGCCGAGGCCTCGATCACCGAAGCATTGCTGGCCCGCTACTGGTCGCCCCAACCCCAGCTGGCTTTGGGGCAGGCGTTGCGCGACAGGGCGACGTCGGCGCTGGACATCTCCGATGGGCTGCTGGCCGACTGCGGGCACATCGCCCGCGCGTCGGGTGTTCGTCTGGTGGTCGAGCGTAACCGGCTGCCGATGTCCGAGCCGTTGCTGACCTTGTTCGATCTGTCCTCTGCCCGACAGGCTGCGCTCAGCGGCGGCGACGATTACATCCTGGCCTTCACGCTGCCCTCCGAACACCTGCCGGGTTTGCTGAAAGAAGGCTGGCCGGTGCATGTCATTGGCCGGGTAGAGCAGGGGCACGGTGTCGTTCTTGTCGACGACGCAGGGCAAGACGTCACGCCCGACACGCGTGGTTACCAGCATTTTGGCGGTGAGCAGTGAGTGGGTGAGCGCTTCTATCTATCGAACTTTATGATCTAAATGCCCGAGAATTCACCCTGAGCGTCGGCAAGAACCTGCTGTTACAATGCAAATCTTGCGAATTTCCAGTCTTCATACTGATCAGGAGCACACGGTGCCCGTCGTCTTTGTCGCCGCTTCCAAACTGCCCACTCCCTTTGCAGAGTTTGCCATGCACGGCTTTATCGAGTCGGCAACCGGCCGTGAACACGTCGTCCTGAGTCTGGGCGATGTGGCGGACGGTGAGCCGGTTCTGGGTCGCGTACATTCCGAATGCCTGACGGGCGACGCCCTGTTCAGTCAGCGTTGCGATTGCGGTTCTCAACTGGAGGCTGCCCTGCGCGCCATTGCCACCGAAGGGCGTGGCGTGCTGCTGTACTTGCGCCAGGAAGGGCGCGGTATCGGTCTGATGAACAAGATCCGGGCCTATGAGCTGCAGGACGGCGGTGCCGACACGGTTGAAGCCAACGAGCGTCTGGGCTTTGCTGCCGATCAGCGCGACTATGCCATCTGCCTGCCGATGCTTCAGCATCTGGGCGTGCAGTCGTTGCGGCTGATGACCAACAACCCGCGCAAGGTCAAAGCCCTGACCGACATGGGTATCAGGGTCGCCGAGCGCGTGCCTCTGCACACCGGGCAAAATCCGCACAATCGTCTTTATCTGGCGACCAAGGCGGGCAAGCTGGGGCACATGATGGGCAACGAGCACCAAAGCGAGGTCGGCCCCGCGTGACACGCAGCGAGGTTCGTCAAAAGCTGGAGATGCAATGGTGGCGTCAACTGGGTCTGACCCTGGCGCCATTGCTGGTGGTCTGTGTATTTTTTGGTGCCAGCGAACCGCTCATTCCGGTGCTGGCGATCCCGCTGTTCATCGCCGGGATAGGCTCGATGTTCGTCAGCCTCAAACCGTTCGGCGCCTACAAGCGTGCGTTGGCGGTTACCCAGGCTGCACTCGATACACCGGAGGAGCCGGCAGCCTGGCTCAAACTCGCCGCCATCCGCCGCCTGGCCTTCCTGGCCGCCGGATTGCCTGCCTGGATCGCTGCCATCGCGGTTCTGTTCGGTCTGCATCCCTTGCCGGTCTGCCTGCTGGCGTTTGCCAGCGCAGTGCTGCTCTACCTGTACCGCATCCCCGCGCCTTCGCGCTGATCATCCCCGGCTGAAGCGAACACGATCAGCGCGAAACCCGATCAGGCTGCCAACAGCCACACACCGGCTGCTGCAGAGGCCGCACCGGCGATACGCACCAGCGGTGCTGCCGCCTGAGGCAATATGCGAACCACTGCATAACCCAGCGCATGCAAGGCCGCAGTCGCTGCAACGAAACCTGCTGCGTACGCCCATGGGCTGGACATTTCCGGCAGTTCAAGGCCGTGCGCCACGCCGTGGAACAGAGCAAACACTGCCGTTGCTGCGACCGCCAAGGCCAGCGGTGGACGCACTGCCAATGCCACGGCCAGGCCCAGAGCCAGCACCGATGCTGCAATGCCGCTTTCCAGCGCCGGCAGATTGAGACCTTCAAAGCCCAGCACGCCGCCGATCAGCATGGTGCCGACGAAGGTGCACGGCAGCGCCCAGCGTGCCGAGCCTTGTTGCTGCGCAGCCCACAAGCCGACGGCAAGCATGGCCAGCAAATGATCCAGCCCACCGATCGGGTGGCTGATACCAGCGATCAGGCCGTTATCGCCATGACCGGGGTGAGCCAGCGCCAGAGTCGGGACCAGCAACAGCGCGAGGGCGCCAAGGGCTTTTTTGTAGTTCATCGACGGGTTCCTTTTGGTTGTGAATTCAGGCGGCTGCAGTCAGCAGGCCCTGGCGCTCAATGAAGGCAATGATCTGTTCCAGACCCTGACCGGTTTTCTGATTGCTGAACACGAACGGCTTTTCGCCGCGCATCCTGCGCGTGTCGCTGTCCATCATTTCCAGTGATGCGCCCACCAGGGGGGCGAGGTCGATCTTGTTGATCACCAGCAGGTCGGACTTGCAGATGCCCGGACCGCCCTTGCGCGGCAGCTTGTCGCCGGCCGACACGTCGATCACGTAGATGGTCAGGTCGGAAAGCTCCGGGCTGAAAGTCGCGGAAAGGTTATCGCCACCAGATTCGACGATGATCAGGTCCAGTCCTTCGAAGCGGCGATTGAGTTGGTCGACCGCTTCCAGGTTGATCGAGGCGTCCTCGCGAATGGCGGTATGCGGGCAGCCGCCGGTTTCAACGCCGATGATGCGCTCAGGTGCCAGCGCCTCATTACGCACCAGAAAGTCAGCGTCTTCGCGGGTATAGATATCGTTGGTCACAACGGCCAGGTTATAGCGGTCGCGCAATGCCAGGCACAGCGCCAGGGTCAGCGCCGTCTTGCCGGATCCGACCGGTCCACCGATTCCGACACGCAGAGGTTGGCTGTTCATTGAGTTCTCCATAAGGGCTGATCAGGACCGGAATAACCGGCTGTATTGACGTTCGTGCGCCATGCTCGCCAGGGACAGGCCGAAGGCTGCGCTGCCGGCATGGCAGGGATCTTGTGCGCTGGCACTGACCTGCGCCTGCTGCAATAACGGCAACAGTTCGCTGGTCAGGCGCTGGGCGGCTTGCTGGCCCAGCGGCAGGGTTTTCATCAGCACGGCCAGCTGGTTTTCAAGCCAGCTCCATAGCCATGCGGCCAGCGCGTCCTGCGGGCTGATCTGCCAGGCGCGTGCGGCCAGCGCCCAGCCAAGGGCCAAGTGCGGCTCGCCAGTCTGCTGCAGAAAATGGCGCGCATCACGATCCAGTTCAGGCAGGCCATTGAGCAACTGCTGCAGCGAGTACCCCATCTGCCGGCTTTCCAGATGCAACTCGCGGGTCTCGCGGCTGGCGCGATGCTGTTCGCTGACCTGCAGCAGCTGGCCCCAGTCACCGGCTGCTGCCGCCTCGCAATGAGCCAGCAGCAGGGGAGCCTCGAAGCGCGCGAGATTGAGCAACAGTTGATCGCCGATCCAGCGGCCCGCGCTCTGCGGGTCCACCACAATGGATTGCTCCACTGCCATTTCCAGCCCTTGCGAATAGCTGTAACCACCGATAGGCAACTGCGGGCTGGCCAGGCGCAACAGCGCCCAGGCGCTGTTCACTTGCGTACGCCGAACTGGTGCATGCGCGGCGGATAGTTGAAATCCTCCTCGCCTGCGCGCGAGTGATGATGCCCGCCGCCGTAGGCACCATGTTCCGGCTGGAAAGGCGCTTCGATGGTTTCGACAGTGGCGCCCAATTGGTCGAGCATCGCCTTGAGCACGTAATCGTCGAGCAGGCGCAGCCAGCCGTCTCCGACTTGCAGAGCCACGTGACGGTTGCCGAGGTGATAGGCCGCGCGGGTCAGTTCGAAGGTGCTGCTGCACGTGACATGCATGAGTTTTTCCGGACGGGCACAGACACGTACGACACGGCCGTCCTGAGCCTGAAGAAACTCGCCATCGCGCAGCGGCGACTGGCCACGCTGCAGAAACAGACCGACGTCTTCGTTTTCCGCACTGAAGCAACGCAGACGACTTTTACTGCGTGCCTCGAAATTCAAATGCAGCTCGGCGGCCCATTCGGCCTGGGGTTCGATTCGATCGTGAATCACCAGCATCAGATAGCTTCCAGCCAATTGCGATGCTTCAAATCAGAGCAAGGGGCTTGCCAACAGTGCAGTTTGTAGGGAAATGGCTGACAGAGGCGGCGATACGCGTATCAGCAAGTGTCTCGGCGCTCTATTCAGGTGCGTAATTGACTGGGCGCTTCATGTTGGTGCGATGCTGTTGTTGATAGGGGAAGTTAATAGCGAGACGGTTTGTGTGTCTGGGAGAAACAGAGCGAGCTGACGTTCAATCGTGACTGCCCAGGCCCCGCCAGTGACGTGCGCCGATGAAGATAAAGCGCAGTTGCTGGGTGATCTTCGCCTGAGGTGTCAGGTGCGGGGCGAGTGAGGCGGGGGGCGGGTCGATCAGTTCCGGCAGCATCGCAAACACGCTTTTCACCACTAGGTCAGCGATGATCGACAGTGCATCGGCATTCAGGTGCTGCCATTTGGGCATCTTTGCCAAGTCGGCCGTGAGGTCGGCGCTGATGCCTTCGCGCAGCGCGCCGAGTGCCTGACGAACCTTTAAGGAGCCGCCGTATTGTTCGCGCGCCAGAAACAGGAACTGCGACCGATTGGCCGCCACGCGTTCGAGGAATATCTTCACCGACGCACGAATCAGCCCGCCCATGGCAAATTCGTTGTGGCGCACCAGCCGGATAGTCTCGCGAAAGGTCTGGCCGACCTCGCTGACCAGCGCCAGCCCCAACTGGTCCATGTCTTCAAAGTGCCGGTAGAAGCCGGTCGGTACGATGCCTGCCGTGCGCGCCACTTCCCGCAGGCTCAGGCTGCCGAAGCCGCGCCCGCTCTCCATCAGCTGATGGGCAGCATCGAGCAGGGCTCTTCGGGTCTGTTGTTTCTGTTCGGCGCGGGGCAGCATGGCTCAAACGATTCTTGGATTAGGCTGGGTTGCACTTTAGCAAATGCGCTTTACCTGCGTCGAAAGGGTTTTCAGTCGGGCTTCTTGCCGGAATAGAACATGAGTGCTGGCCTTCGACGCATTTTCGTATTCAAATCAAACCCTCGGCGCGTTTGTCAGTCGAACATTCATGTCGTATTCAGCGCGCCAGGGTCGGGGCGCTGTTTTCTGGAGAGTGACGCATGACGCGCAGCCGCAAGATTTTCGCCTGGACAGGTGCCACGTTGTTGGTGGTGCTGGCCATATTGGTCATTGTGATTGTCACTTTCGACTGGAATCGCATCAAACCCACCCTCAATGAGAAAGTCAGCGAAGCGCTGCATCGCCCGTTCGCCATCAATGGTGACCTGGATGTGCGCTGGACGCGCGAGCCCGAACTCGGTGGCTGGCGTGCCTGGGTGCCTTCGCCGCACTTTGTCGCCGATGACCTGAGCCTGGGTAATCCCGAGTGGTCGAAGACCCCGCAGATGGTGACCCTCAAGCATGTCGAATTTCGTCTCTCGCTGCTGCCGCTGCTGGCTCAGCAAGTGGTTATCCCGCGTATCGATCTGACCGGCCCCGAGGCCCGTCTGGAGCGTCTGGCCGATGGTCGCGCCAACTGGGTGTTCGATCTGCCCAAGTCCGATCCGAATGCCGAGCCCTCCAAATGGGTGATGGACATCGGCGCGATCAAGTTCGACAAGGGACTGGTGAGCTTCAATGACCAGAGACTCAACGCCAATCTGGACGTAGTGATCGACCTGCTCGGCAAGCCGATTCCGTTCAGTGAAATCGCCGGCAGCAAGGAAGCGAAAAAGGCCCAGGACAAGGGCGCAGTGCCGCAGGACTATGCATTCGGTCTGGCGGTCACCGGCCAGTACCACGGTCAGAAGCTGAGCGGCACCGGCAAGGTCGGCGGTCTGCTCGCGCTCAAGGATTCCAGTCAACCGTTTCCGGTACAGGCTGACGTGAAGGTCGGTGACACCCATGCGGTGATCGCCGGGACCCTGACCGATCCACAGAACCTGGGCGCGCTGGATCTGCGCCTCAAGCTTTCCGGCGCAAGCCTGAGCAATCTCTACCCGCTCACTGGCGTGACATTGCCGGATTCTCCGGCTTACTCAACCGATGGCCGTCTGATCGCCAAACTGCATGATCCGGCCGGCGCCAACTTTCGTTACGAAGGCTTCAACGGCAAGATCGGCAACAGCGATATCCATGGCGATCTGGGCTTCGTCGCCAGTCAGCCCCGGCCCAAGCTGAGTGGCGTGCTGGTCTCTAACCAGTTGCTGTTCAGTGACCTCGCGCCGCTGATCGGTGCGGACTCCAATGCCGCACAGAAAAAGCGCGGTGGCGAGAGCAAGCAGCCTTCGGGCAAGGTCCTGCCTGTAGAAGAATTTCAGACTGATCGCTGGCGGGCGATGGATGCCGATGTGGAGTTCACTGGCAAGCGCATTGTGCAGAGCCCGGATCTGCCGTTCACCGACCTCTACACCCATCTGGTTCTCGACGATGGTCAGTTGAGCCTCGAGCCGCTGCGTTTTGGGGTGGCAGGCGGCAAGCTGGACGCGGACATTCGCCTGAACGGGCAAAACAAACCGATGCAGGGCAGGGCCAAGCTGTCGGCGCGTAATTTCAAGCTCAAGCAGCTGTTCCCGACCTTCGAACCGATGAAAACCAGCTTCGGTGAGCTGAATGGCGATGCCGACATCAGCGGGCGCGGCAACTCGGTTGCAGCCTTGCTGGGGACTGCCAACGGCGAAATGAAGATGCTGGTGAACGACGGTGCGATCAGTCGTGGCCTGATGGAAATTGCCGGGCTCAACGTGGGCAACTACGTGGTCGGCAAACTGTTCGGCGACAAGGACGTGAAGATCAATTGCGCAGCCTCTAACTTTGGCATCAAGGACGGGCTGGCGACCAGCAGGCTGTTTGTCTTCGATACCGAGAACGCCATCATCTATATCAACGGCACCGCGAACCTGAAGACCGAGCAACTGGACCTGCAGATCAACCCTGAATCCAAAGGCTTCCGCGTGTTCTCGCTGCGTTCGCCGCTGTACGTCAACGGTCCGTTCGCCAAGCCCAACGCAGGCGTACAGTCCGGCCCGCTGTTGCTGCGCGGAGCCGGCATGGTGTTGCTGGGTGCAACCGTAGGTCCAGTTGCCGGTTTGCTCGCGCTGGTCGCCACTGGCGACAGCGAGCCGAATCAGTGTGGTCCGCTGCTGGAGCAGATGCGCACCGGCAAGGCGCCCAAAACGGTGAAGTGATGCTCAATCTCTCATGCCAGCGCTCCGCGTTGGCATGCGTTTTGTGACGCTCGCGTCACATGTGTGCGCCCCGGCGCAGACGTCGGGCGGACGTAGAGCGTGCAGAAAATGCATTCCCACGCTGGAGCGTGCGGAACGATGTTCACACGTCAGGCCTGAGAAAATATCCCCCACAAAAAAGCCAGGACACAGGTCCTGGCTTTTCATTTGCTGCCGCGCGTTACAGATCGTTCAGAATGTCTGCCATGTCATCGGCGTGCTCTTCTTCCTGAGCAAGGATTTCTTCGAAGATGCGGCGGGTAGTCGGATCACTGTCGCCGAGGTATTGAATGATCTCGCGATAGCTGTCGACGGCGATGCGCTCGGCAACCAGATCTTCGTAGACCATTTCCTTCAGCGTGTTGCCAGCCACGTACTGCGCGTGGGAGTTCTTGGACAGGGTGTCCGGGTTGAACTCCGGCTCGCCGCCCAGTTGCACGATACGCTCGGCCAGTTTGTCAGCGTGCTGCGCTTCCTGCTCTGCGTGTTCCAGAAACTCGGCTGCCGCGACGCTCGCTTTCAGGCCCGACGCCATGTAGTAGTGGCGCTTGTAGCGCAGCACACAGACCAGCTCGGTAGCCAGCGATTCGTTGAGCAGGCGCAGGACCGTTTCGCGGTCAGCGCTGTAACCTTGAGTCACAGCACCATCCTCAACGTTCTGGCGTGCGCGCTGGCGCAGAGTGTTTACATCGGAAAGCTGTGATTGCGGTGCAGAATTCATCATTTATCTCCAGGACTCATCAGGTTTTGCTGTCTCGCTCTATAGGTGGCCCGGCAGGATCAGCAAAGATTGTGAGTGCCGAAGGAGGCAAAAAGTTTTATCGGATTTTCCCTGGTTCCGACGGTTGTGACTGAATGTAAAAATATAAGAAACGAGTACCGAGCCCCGCGGTCCCAACCTTGAGACCCAAATAAATCGTGGAGATACACAATGCTCAAGTTCCTGGGAAGCACCGTCGGCATCATCTTTCTGATCGGCCTGGTCGTGGTTATCGCCCTGTTCAAGCTGGTTTTCTAAAAAGCATTCAACAAAAAGCCCGAGGCATTTATGCCTCGGGCTTTTTGTTTGTGCCTGTCTTTTGATTACATCGCTTTTTCGTTCTTCTCGCGTTGTTCGCAAGTCATGAAACCCTTGTTGGTCACACGGCCGTCGCTGTTGAAGCTGACGTGGTAAACCTGTTTGTGGCCGTCCTTGTTCATGACGTAGTTGTTGCAAGTGCCTGGGTTGACCTGGCGCTCGATGGTGCTCGAAGGCTCACCGCCGATAGTCAGGACCTGCTGGCGCGTCATGCCGTTCTCGACCTGCTTGACCAGCGGCTCGTTGCGATAAGTGACGTAGTCCACCGGGTTCTGCACGGTTGTGTTGCTGCAGCCAGCCATCGTCGCCAATACAAAGGTCGCCGCGAAGAGTTTTTTGTACATCGTTATTGCTCCACATGTCAGAGCCGGTTTTGGCCCGGTATGCCTTGGAGCAGGGGAGAGGCTCAAGAGTTCGAAAAAAAGATGGCGATGAGGCAGTACTTTGCATCCACTCTGATGCCGTTGCTGAATCCCCTGAACGCCATGACGATCGGGCATGAAAAGCGCCCTGAATATTCCTCGCACGTTCCCGAAAGGCCGAGGTCAATCTGATGGCATGGTTGAGCGTTTTGCTCAGCCTTGGGCTCGGTCATCGGTTGTCGGACCGTAGTTCGTTAATCAGCCGCTCCTCAGTGACGGCCAGGAAGATGCGATGAGCGATAAAGAACTGTATGAGATCGAGTACACCCTGCTCGGCGAGCACCACGTAGACGTTATCGAGAATCTTGACGTGCCCATCATCGAAGTGGTGCACGAGCTGGCGCTCAAGCATCACGTAGAACTGGACGAGCTTCCAATGGGTGAAACCGGGCTGCCTCTTGCCGCCGGTATCACCGATGTGTCGATTCACAGCCTGGAGGGCAGCGAAGGCAGCGCGACTGCCTAATCCGCCCTGGACCGCAGCGGCGTCGTCCAGCGCTCCGCGAGGATGACGCCGCACAGCGTCAGCGCTCCGCCGAACAGGTGATAGAGCGCCAGTTGCTCGCCCAGTGTCGCCGCGGCAATCAATGCCGTGGCGATGGGCATCAGGTTGAAGAACAGTGTTGTGCGGCTGGGGCCCAGGCGCATGATCGAGGTCATCCACAACCACGGCGCGAGCATCGACGTCGGAATTGCTGCATACAGCACCATCGGGATGTTGCTTGTATTCAGGCCGGTTTTCGCCGACAGCATGAACGGCGGCAGCAATACGATAATCGCCAGCAGGATCTGTACGTAAAGCAACTGCAGGGGCGGCAAACGCAACTGCCACTTCTTCAGCAGCGTGCTGTAGACCGCATACGATGCGGCTGCCACCAGCACCATCGCATCGCCTCGATTGACACCCTGCTCGATCAGGCCGGCCGGATTGCCCGCCGAGACCACCACGATCACCCCTGCAAATGACAGCACCGCCCCGAGCAGCGCACCGGAGGTCAGGCGAGTGCCGAGGCAGGCTATCGATAGCCCCAGCGCCATCATCGGCACCATCGACTGAATGATCCCCATGTTGGTGGCGGTTGTCAGGCTGGCCGCGAAATACGCCAGGCTCTGATACAGCGCGGTGCCAAGCAGGGCCAGAATGAAAATCTTGCCGAGTACCGGTTTGATCGCCGCGCGGTTCGCCCACACAGGTCCGAGCATGAACGGTGTGAACAGCAAACCGGCCAGCGCCCAGCGATAAAAGCCTATTTCAGCCGGAAAGATCACCCCGGCAGACGCCTTGGTGACGGCTGTGTTGATCGCCCAGATAAGGACGGTAATCAGCGGGAAAGCGTATTGCATGAGGGGATCATCGTTAAAGCGAGGCGTAATTATCCGCCTGTTTGTCGAGAATGCCAGCGGCGATGCTCTGTGTTCCGTCATAGACCGCAGACGCTGACTACACTGAGTCTCAGCCTGTGCCGCCCGGCGCAGCGGATCTGGAGAGTGGATCGATGAAGAAGCTCGGTATTCCTGTGTTGCTGTTTGGCTTGATGTTGTCTGCCCAGGGTTTTGCTGCGACCGCGCAGCAGAACAAAATGACCACCTGCAATGCCGACGCCAGCGCGAAGTCGCTGAAGGGCGATGAGCGCAAGACGTTCATGAGCACTTGCCTGAAAGCGGTACCGCCGCCGGCGGCCACCCAGCAGGAGAAGATGAAAACCTGCAACGCGACCGCCAGCACTCAGGCGCTCAAAGGGGACGCGCGCAAGAGTTTCATGAGTGATTGTCTCAAGAAGAAATAATTTTTCAGTCGGCATCGTTGCTGCAGGCAAGGGGCGCGGGTGCAGTAAACACTGCACTTTCGCGCTGTTCTTGAGCCGATCATCGGGCAGATGATTGCGGCTTGTTTTTTCCGGCTTTCGGATCACTGGTTCTGGACTGAGAAGGCTGGCAGACTGCCCACCTTCCTTGTGTTGCCCGTTGAGGGTCTATGCCAACGTTTTCTGCGCGTCAGGTGTTAATAGCCAGCTGGATTCTTGTATTTGGCGGTCTGTTATTGGTGTTGCCATTCAAGTTGTTGCCCAGCCTGTTGGCCGGACTGTTGGTCTTCGAACTGGTCAACATGTTGACCCCCAAGCTGCAACGTCTGATCTCCGGCGAACGGGCTCGCTGGCTGGCTGTGGCGTTGCTGGGCACGCTGGTGGTCAGCCTGCTGACGCTGATTTTTGCCGGGGCCATCAGTTTTGTGCTGCACGAAGCCGAAAACCCGGGCGCCTCGCTCGACAAGTTCATGACCCTGGTCGACCGCGCGCGTGGTCAGTTGCCACCGTTCATCGATGCCTATCTGCCTGCCAGTGCCGCGGAGTTTCAGGTTTCGCTCGGGCAGTGGCTGCAGAAGCATGTGGGTGAGTTGCAATTGATCGGCAAGGGCGCCGCGCACATGTTCGTCACCATGCTGATCGGCATGGTGCTGGGCGCGATCATTGCCTTGCAGCGTATCTCCGACGTGCATGCACGCAAGCCGCTGGCTGCCGCACTGTTTGATCGTCTGTACCTGGTCAGCCGGGCGTTTCGCAACATTGTTTTCGCCCAGATCAAGATTTCCCTGCTCAACACGGCATTTACCTCGGTGTTCCTGGCCATCGTGCTGCCGCTGTGCGGGATCCACCTGCCGCTGACCAAGACCCTGATCATCATGACCTTCCTGCTTGGCCTGTTGCCGGTGGTGGGTAACCTGATGTCCAACACATTGATCTTCATCGTCGGCATGTCCATCTCGATCTGGGTCGCGCTGGCTGCGCTGGGCTACCTGATCGTGATCCACAAGGTCGAGTACTTCCTCAATGCGCGCATCGTGGGCGGGCAGATCAATGCCAAGTCATGGGAGTTGCTGTTGGCAATGCTGCTGTTCGAAGCCGCATTCGGCCTGCCGGGCGTAGTCGCAGGGCCGATTTACTACGCGTACCTGAAGAGCGAGTTGCAGAAGGAAGGGTTGGTCTAGGGCGCTTGCGTAGATAGGCGTCCGAAAGAACGCCTATCGTGCCAGCGCTCCGCGTTGGCATGCAGTTCCGGACGCTCTGCGTCCGCTCTTGAGTCTGCGGTGCGGCAGGAATCTGTGACGCGGAGCGTCACGAAAGGCATTCCCACGCCGGAGCGTGCGGAACGATAGACACCTGATTATCGTGCCAGCGCTCCGCGTTGGCATGCAGTTCCGGACGTTCTGCGTCCGCTCTTGAGTCTGCGGTGCTGCCGGAATCTGTGACGCAGAGCGTCACGAACGGCATTCCCACGCTGGAGCGTGAGGAACGATAGCTCTATAACTATCGTGCCACCGCTCCGCGTCACATGACTAGCCGTAACGCTTCTTCGCTTCGATGGCCAGGCCGCTGCCGATGCTGCCGAAGATGTTGCCTTCGACGTGGCGCGCCTTGGGCAGCATGTTTGAGACGCTGTTGCGCAGGGCAGGGATGCCGCTTGAGCCGCCGGTGAAGAACACCGTGCTGACCTGTTCGACACTCACTCCCGCATCGTTCAGCAAATTCGTAACGCTGTTGCGCACCCGCTCAAGCTGGGCGTCGATGGCTGCTTCGAACATCACCCGGCTCAGATCCACGCTCAGTCCGGCTTCCACTCGATCCATGAGCAGGTGACGGCTGTCGGCTTGGGTCAGCTGGATCTTGGTTTCTTCCACTTCCATGGCCAGCCAATGCCCGGCGCGCTGTTCGATCAGCTTGAACAGGCGATCGATGCCGCCGGTGTCTTCGATGTCGTAGCGCATGCTGCCCAGGGCCAGTTGCGACTTTTGCGAGTACACCGCGTTGATGGTGTGCCAGGTCGCCAGGTTCATGTGGTGGCTGGTCGGCATGTACGCACCGCTTTTCATGCGGCTGCCATAACCGAACAGCGGCATCACGCCTTGCAGGCTCAACTGCTTGTCGAAGTCGGTCCCGCCGATGTGTACGCCACCGGTGGCGAGGATGTCCTGCTGGCGATCATCGTGCTGGCGTCGCTCGGGCGACAGGCGCACCAGCGAGAAGTCCGAAGTACCACCGCCAATGTCGACAATCAGTACCAGTTCCTCGTCCTGAATGGTGGACTCGTAATCGAAGGCCGCAGCGATAGGCTCGAACTGGAACGACACGTCCTTGAAGCCGATCTTGCGGGCCACCTCAGCCAGCGTGTCTTCGGCTTCCTGATCGGCCTGGGCGTCGTCATCGACAAAATGCACCGGACGGCCCAGGACGACTTGCTCGAATTCGCGTCCGGCCGTTTGCTCCGCTCGCTTTTTCAGTTCGCCGATAAACAGGGCCAGCAAATCCTTGAAAGGCATCGCCGTGCCCAGCACGCTGGTGTCATGTTTGATCAGCTTGGAGCCCAGCAGGCTCTTGAGCGAGCGCATCAGGCGGCCTTCGTAGCCTTCCAGATACTCGTGAAGCGCCAGGCGGCCATACACCGGGCGGCGTTCTTCCATGTTGAAGAACACCACCGAAGGCAGGGTAATCTTGTCGTCCTCCAGCGCGATCAACGATTCCATGCCGGGTCGTTGCCAGCCGACAGTGGAGTTGGACGTGCCGAAATCGATACCGCAGGCACGGGCCGGGGATTGGTCATTCATGTCTTTTACGTTCCAGTCAAAAAACGGCCGCGCAGTTTATGTCAGCGCGGGCAAATTGCGTAGCGCGACACGTCGCTTATATTTACCTGGCTGTATTTGCGGCCAAGGCTTGAACTGAGGCCCGTTACCCCCAATCTTGAAGGGATTCTCGGTAGACCCTGTTGTCGGACATTATGTTGTCGAGCTATCGACCCGCCGGCAAAGGCAGCTGGTCTATCTGTATATTTTTCGACGTTAGGTAATCCAGATGCCTCGTGACAGAGGGAGCTGGGCGCGTGACGCCAGCGTATCTGGCTTTGCCGGATAATTCGGATGGGTGATCGTTACATGGATTTCAAAGACTACTACAAGATACTTGACGTAGAGCCGACTGCGGACGACAAGGCGATCAAGACCGCCTATCGCAAACTCGCGCGCAAGTATCACCCGGACGTCAGCAAGGAAGCAGGCGCCGAAGACAAGTTCAAGGAAGCGTCCGAAGCGTATGAGGTACTCAGCAGCCCTGAAAAGCGCGCCGAGTATGACGAACTGCGCAAATACGGTCGTCAGGGCCGTCCGTTCCAGACCCCGCCGGGCTGGCAAAGCCGTGCCGGCGCCGGAGCGGGCGGGTTCGAGGAAACGGCAGACTTCTCGGAGTTTTTCAGCTCCATTTTCGGTGGCCGGCCGCAGCAGGGCGGGCGCACCCGCAATCCTGGGCGTACCGGGCAGGACGTGGAGATGGAACTGGCGGTGTTCCTCGAAGAGACCCTCTCGGGGGAATCCAAACAGGTCAGCTTCAAGGTGCCGCAGCACAGCCCCAACGGGCAGCGCATGAGCGATATCACCAAGACGCTGAACGTGAAGATTCCGGCGGGCGTCGTCGATGGCGAACGCATTCGTCTCAAGGGGCAGGGCGCGCCGGGTGTGGGCGGCGGTGCCAATGGCGATCTGTACCTGATCATTCGCCTGGCCCCGCACCCGCTGTTCGAGGTCGAAGGCCATGATCTGGTCATCACCGTTCCACTGGCGCCCTGGGAAGCCGTGCTGGGCACCAAGGTCGCTGTGCCGACGCTGACCAGCAGGATCAACCTGACCATCCGCCCGGACAGTCAGAACGGGCAGCGTCTGCGGATCAAGGGTAATGGCTTGATGAACAAGAGTGGCGAACGCGGCGATCTTTACGCGCAGTTGAAAGTCGTCGTGCCCAAGCACACAGACGAGGCCGCCAGGGCGCTCTGGCAGAAACTGGCAGACAGTTCGTCGTTCGACCCTCGCGCGCAATGGAAGGGCTGAGCGGCGTAGTCTTCCGGTTCTGTCTTTTCTGCCTGAGCTGATGCGGCCTCCCGCATCAGCAGGCAATCAGCCCCGGTCAGTTTTTCGGCAGCACCACATTGAAGGTCGTGCCCTCGCCAACGGTCGAGGTCACAGTGATGCTGCCGCCGTGGGCGTTGACCACTTCCTTGACGATGAACAGGCCAAGACCCAGGCTGGTCGACGTGCCGCGTGTTTCGCTGTTTTCCTCGGTGCTGCGCACCAGCGGATCGAAGATCGTTCCGATAGCGTCTTCGGCAATCGGTTTGCCTTCGTTGTGGACCACCAATATCACGGCTTTCTCGGCACCTGTGACAGTCACCGTTATCTCGTGACTGGCCGCGCCATGCTGCAGGGCGTTGCCGATCAGGTTCTGTAACATCTGGCTGATCCGCCCGGCGTCCCAGTGACCCTTTGTGTTGCCTTCGATGTTCAGCACCGGAACAGAGTCCGGTCGCCCGGCGCAGGCCTCCTCGATGGCCTCTCGGCAGGCGCTGGCCAGGTCCATGTATTTGCGCTCCACCGGCAGCCCGGCGCCCAGACGACTGCGCACGAACTCCAGCAGATCGCTGACCATCGAGCCCATGTGACGGGTGCTGGTCTGGATACGTGAAACATAGGACTGGGTCTTGTCGTCCAGCGGTATTTTGCGTGACAGCAACTCGGTGGACATGCTGACGGCCTGCAGCGGCGCGCGCAGGTCGTGACCGAGAATGGCGAGAAAGATATCCCGTGAGCGGCCAACCCGCTCCGCATAGGCAGCGGTGGACTCGGCAAGCGCCTCGTCGATGGCTTCGTTGAAGCGAATCACGTCCTGAAAATCGGCCAGTTGCGGCGCCGCCAGGCTTTCTACCCAGAGGCGGATGACGCTGGCGCGCAGATGGCGAAACTCGGACGTCATCTGCACCAGATCAAAGCCGACCTCATGGCGCAACTCGCCGTGGCTGCTGGCTGCTTCGTCCAGGCTTGGCGTCTTGTTCAGCTCCTCGCCTCTGGCCTTGGCAATCTCCTCGCTTTTGCTCTGCGCGGTCTTCATGTCCCGTGCAGCGGCGAGCAGGATCGACTTGGCATGATCCCGCAACTCGGCCTTGGTCATCGTTTCTGCCGCAGGTTTCAGGGTTCTGGCGAACTCTTCCCATTCATCGACAATGCGATCCACATGAATAACGATGAATTCGGAAAGGCGCATGGCCGGTTACCTTTGGAGGAGCGTGACGAAAGAATGGGCGCATATTACCTCCTTTGCATGACGCGACAAACAGGGCGTTTACTGTCATTTTTGTCATTAGACGCCGTTTTTTGGGGGCCTGTGCTCGATTGGCGATCAATTGAATGGGAGTCCTGAACACCAGTGTCATGACCGTGACCGAGTCAGCCGTCCCCAAAGAGGTGCTGGAGGCCGGCCACCACAGGCTTGTGGTGGTGGAATTCTAGACTGAAGGAAAGGTTGATAAGCAGGGAGAGGAAATGCCAGCGCCAGAATGGATACGATTTTCGAGGGGCTGGAAACGGACTACGCCTGCTCCAGGCCGGGCTATCGGCAATCTCGCTGCTGAAACACCCAAGGGCCTTCGCAAACCGAAAGCCCTTTGTGTGGCTTCAAAACAGAAAGTACCGCTGCGCCATCGGCAGCACATCCGCAGGCTCGCACCACAGCAACACCCCGTCGGCCTTGACCTGATAGGTCTGCGGGTCGACTTCGATGTCCGGCAGGTAATCGTTGTGGATCAGGTCTTTCTTCTGCACGGTGCGGCAGCCTTTGACGACGCCGATCTGCTTCTTCAGGCCCAGTGACTCCGGTACACCTGCGTCGAACGCCGCCTGGCTGATGAACGTCAGGCTGGTGGCGTGCAGCGAGCTGCCGTAGCTGGCGAACATCGGACGGTAATGAACCGGTTGCGGGGTCGGGATCGAAGCGTTGGCGTCGCCCATCAGGCTGGCAGCGATGGCCCCACCCTTGAGGATCAGGGTCGGTTTGACGCCAAAGAACGCTGGCCGCCACAGCACCAGATCCGCCCACTTGCCGACTTCGATCGAGCCCACTTCATGGCTGATGCCGTGGGTGATCGCCGGGTTGATGGTGTATTTGGCGATGTAACGCTTGGCGCGGAAGTTGTCGTTGCCCGGGCCATCCTGCGGCAGTGGGCCGCGCTGTTTCTTCATCTTGTCGGCGGTTTGCCAGGTGCGCATGATCACTTCGCCGACCCGCCCCATGGCCTGGCTGTCGGAACTGAGCATGGAAAAGGCGCCCAGGTCGTGAAGGATATCTTCGGCGGCGATGGTCTCGCGGCGGATGCGGCTTTCCGCGAAGGCCACGTCTTCGGCGATGCTCGGGTCCAGGTGATGGCAGACCATGAGCATGTCCAGGTGCTCGTCGATGGTGTTGCGGGTGAACGGACGTGTCGGGTTGGTCGAACTCGGCAGCACGTTCGGCGAACCACAGGCCTTGATGATGTCCGGCGCATGACCGCCACCGGCACCTTCGGTGTGATAAGTGTGAATCGTGCGGTTCTTGAACGCGGCCAGGGTGGTCTCGACAAAACCTGACTCATTGAGCGTATCGGTGTGGATCGCGACCTGCACGTCGTATTCGTCGGCAACGCTCAGGCAGTTGTCGATGGCCGCAGGCGTGGTGCCCCAGTCTTCGTGCAACTTCAGACCGATGGCGCCTGCCTTGACCTGCTCGATCAGCGGGCCGGGCAGGCTGACGTTGCCCTTGCCGGTGAAACCGATGTTCATCGGGAACGAGTCCGAGGCCTGGAGCATGCGCGCCATGTGCCACGGGCCGGGTGTGACTGTGGTGGCGTTGGTGCCCGTGGCCGGACCGGTGCCGCCGCCGATCATCGTCGTCACGCCGCTCATCAGGGCCTCTTCGATCTGCTGTGGGCAGATGAAGTGGATGTGCGTGTCGACGCCGCCGGCGGTGAGGATCATGCCTTCGCCGGCGATGACCTCGGTGGCTGCGCCGACTGCGATGGTCACGTCCGGCTGGATATCCGGGTTGCCCGCCTTGCCAATGGCCGCGATACGCCCGTTCTTGATGCCGACGTCTGCCTTAACGATGCCCCAGTGATCGATGATCAGGGCATTGGTGATCAGCGTGTCGACCACGTCAGCGGCCAGCAGCTGGCCCTGGCCCATGCCGTCACGAATGACCTTGCCGCCGCCGAACTTCACTTCTTCGCCATAGGTGGTGAAGTCCTTCTCGACCTCGATCCATAGCTCGGTATCGGCCAGGCGAACCTTGTCGCCGACGGTGGGGCCGAACATGTCTGCGTAGGCTTGTCGGCTTATCTTCATCTCTCGTACCTCGGATTCAGAGCGGCAAGCTGCAGGCCGCAAACTGTAAGTTTTTCAAAGCGACCAGAGGCGAGCTGCAAGTCGTTAGTCGTCAAAGCTTTTGATCCTCGTGCAGGGTGCCCATCGTAGTCCGAACGCCCTGTTTCTGGAGGCTGTACCGGCCTCTTCGCGAGCAAGCTCGCTCCTACGGCCTCTGGCCAGAATCAAAAGCAGACGCGTGTATAACTCTGAGCGCGGAGCGTAGGAACGATCTTCAAAAAGCCTTCAATCCAGATCGCCCATTACCCGACCGGCAAACCCGTAAACCTTGCGCAAGCCGGCCAGGTCCACCAGCTCGACTTCGCGGGACTGGCCCGGTTCGAAGCGCACGGCGGTGCCGGCCGGAATGTTCAGGCGCATGCCCCGGCTGGCAGCGCGGTCGAAGGTCAGCGCGTCGTTGGTTTCGAAAAAGTGGAAATGCGAACCCACCTGAATCGGCCGGTCGCCGCTGTTGGCGACGGTCAGGCTGAGGGTGCGGCGTCCGGCGTTGAGTTCGATGTCGCCGGGCTGGATCTGGTATTGACCAGGGATCATGTCGGTTGCCCCAAGGTTTTGAAATAAATGGCGGTCGGCCGATAGCGACCGTCCGGTGTGGCGCAATAATCCGGCAGCTCACCGACACGGTGGTAGGCCAGCGCGCTGTAGAAGGCTTCAGCCGTCGAACCTGCTTCGGTGTCCAGATGCAGCAGCCCACGCTTGAGTTTCACGGCCGCCAGCTCCACGGCCTCCATCAATTGCCTGCCCAGGCCACGCCCGCGAGCCGCAGGCAGCACCATCAGTTTCTGCACTTCGGCGCGGTTCAGGCCATTGGGCTTCTGGCACAGCGACAGTTGCGCACTGGCCAGGACGTTCTCGTTCTCGACCACCACCCACAGCAGCAGAGTGCCAGCGGCGACGTCGACTCTGAGCCCGTCGCACCAGCCGTAGGCCTGCGCCATGTCGAGGTCGGCCATGAAACCGACCGACGCGCCATCATGAACCGTATCGAACAGCAGTTGCGCCAGACCCTGGCGGTAGTGTGCGAAGCTTTCGGCGGTGACGCGACGCAGCTGTGCTGGGTTCATGGCGTGCTCTCTAAAGGGCGGAGGGGGTTTGCGAAGCCGGTGGCTGAGCACCGGGCGACAGGTCGAGCTGCATGAACGTCAGGTCCAGCCAGCGGCCGAACTTGGTGCCGACCTGCGGCATTTGCCCGGTGGTCTTGAAACCCAGGCGGTCATGCAGGGCGATGGAGGCAGCGTTACCGCTTTCGATGGCCGCGACCATCATGTGCTTTTCACAGTCGCGGGCGCGCTCGATCAAGGCGGCCATCAGGCGCGGGCCCAGGCGTTTGCCGCGCTGGTCGGCGCGCACGTAGACCGAATGCTCGACCGTATGGCGAAAGCCTTCGAACGGCCGCCAGTCGCCAAACGACGAATAGCCGAGCACTTCGCCTGCGCTGTCGACCGCGACCAGAATCGGATAACCCTGACTCTGGCGAGCTGCGTACCAGGCCTGGCGGTTGGCCAGATCAACCGGCTGCTCGTTCCAGATAGCCGTGGTGTTCAGCACTGCATTGTTGTAGATGTCCAGAATGCCCGGCAGGTCGTCCGGCCCGGCATCGCGAATCACGTCCTGCATGATCACTCCTTCAGGCAATCGGCTGATGCACGGTGACGAGTTTGGTGCCGTCCGGAAAGGTCGCTTCCACCTGGATCTCCGGGATCATTTCCGCGATGCCTTCCATGACCTGATCGCGGCTCAGCAGGGTCGTGCCGTAGTGCATGAGCTCGGCGACGGTCTGTCCGTCACGCGCACCTTCGAGCAGCGCCGCAGAGATGTAGGCCATGGCTTCCGGGTAATTGAGCTTCACGCCGCGCGCCAGACGCCGTTCGGCGACCAGTCCGGCGGTGAAGATCAGCAGCTTGTCTTTTTCGCGTGGTGTCAGGTCCATGTGGCTTCCGTTTGTTCAGGTAGATGTCTTTCCCGCGCTTGAGCCGGGAATGCCGCCGCGCATGTCGTGCGTCCAGCCATCATGTATTCCAGATCCTCGGCGTGACGGCTTCCTTGCCCAGCAATACCGGGCGCAGTCGTTGCCACAGCGCGATCAGCCAGGCCCGGGCGTGCAACGCTTCGTCTGCCAGACAGCGAGCGACCAGCAGACCGGGCAATTGAGTCAGGTCGCCACGTACCGGGTTGGGCATCGACAGCGAACGGCAGGCCTCGAGTAGCTCGCTGCCTACATCGCCGGTCATCAGCAGGGTGGCGAACACTGTTCTCCCGTCCAAGCCAATGGGCGAGTCGAGCAGCCCGTCGCCACCGATAATGCGTTGTCGCTCATGCCAGAGCAATGTGCCGTCGCGACGGATATCCAGATGCGATTGAAAATGCCCGTGCTCGAACCGCTCGCCACTGGCCGGGCGGCCCAGCGCCACTACGTCCCAGTAGCACAGCTTCGCATCACCATGCAGCTCTATGCGCGTGCTCAGTTCTGCCTGGGCATTGCTGAAGACGATGGTTTCCTGCGGCAGCCATTCCAGTGTCGCACCGGGCTGGACGTGCAGTTCCAGTTGCTGAAAGGCCGGGCTGGCGGCGCGATACCATTTGGCCGCGCCGGGGCTGGTCAACTGTGCCCAGGCATTGGCTCCGACGGTGGCCGAGATATCCAGCCGGTCACCCCCGGCGATGCCGCCCGGTGGATGAACGATGATGTGCTGGCACACCTCCGGGCCTTCGGCGTACAGATGCTTTTGCACCCGCAGCGGTCCTTTGTGGCGCCGCAGTGTCGGGCGTGTGCTGTCATCGAAACGGCCGTAACCCAATTCCAGCTCGGCGTGCCAGCTGGGGGTGAAGAGGGCGGTGTTGGCAGGCAGGTTCATGATGTCTTCATTGGCTTGTCGAGTGCTGCACGATAACGGATTGACGCATCAAATGGTCACCAGACCTCGAACGCCGTCGCTCTCCATGTTCTCGCCACGGCCCTGCTGGACGATCTCGCCTCGCGACATCACCAGGTACTGGTCGGCCAGTTCCGCGGCAAAGTCGTAGAACTGTTCGACCAGCAGAATCGCCATGTCGCCCCGCTCGGCGAGCTTTTTGATGACTGCGCCGATTTCCTTGATCACCGAGGGCTGAATACCTTCGGTGGGCTCGTCGAGAATCAGCAGGCGTGGACGGCTCGCCAG
Organism: Pseudomonas sp. PvP027; assembly: GCF_017833005.1. Classification (NCBI taxonomy): domain Bacteria; kingdom Pseudomonadati; phylum Pseudomonadota; class Gammaproteobacteria; order Pseudomonadales; family Pseudomonadaceae; genus Pseudomonas; species Pseudomonas sp. PvP027. The sequence continues at coordinate 4,034,839 of NZ_JAFIBK010000001.1, forward strand.
TGCCCGGCCTATGGCCAGTTGTTGCTGCTGACCACCGGACAGATCGCCGCCGCGACGGTGCTTCATTTGCAGCAGCACCGGGAACAACTCGTAGATGAAGGCCGGTACTTCCTTGGCCTCGGAGCCCGGAAAGCGGGACAGGCCCATGAGCAGATTTTCCTCGACCGTCAGCCGGCCGAATATTTCCCGACCCTGCGGCACGTAAGCAATCCCGGCATGTACCCGTTGATGCGTCTTTAACTGGGTGATGGTCTTGCCCTCCCACTGCACCGAACCTTCCTTCGATGGCAGCAGGCCCATCAGCACGCGCAAGAGCGTGGTCTTGCCCACGCCGTTGCGGCCCAGCAGGCAGGTGACTTCACCGACCTTCACATCAAACGACAGACCGCGAAGAATGTGGCTGCCACCGTAATACTGATGAAGCTTTTCGACCTGGAGCATGGTTGCTGTTCTCGTCTGTTGCAGCGTAACCGCAGTGTTGCGAAGCGGGCGTCTGGACCGGCGTTCCCGCGCAGCGCGCCGGAACGATCAGTTCGTCACGTCAGCGGCCCAAATACACTTCGATCACGCGTTCGTCGGCCTGTACATCGTTCAGCGAGCCTTCTGCCAGCACGCTGCCCTGGTGCAGCACGGTGACATGGTCGGCAATCGAGCCGACAAACCCCATGTCGTGCTCAACCACCATCAGCGAATGCTTGCCGGCCAGGCCCTTGAACAGCTCGGCGGTGAATTCGGTTTCGGCATCGGTCATGCCCGCCACGGGCTCGTCGAGCAGCAGTAATTGCGGGTCCTGAACCAGCAGCATGCCGATCTCCAGAAACTGCTTCTGGCCGTGGGACAACAAGCCCGCAGGGCGGTGCATCGAGCTGGTCAGGCGGATCGTTTCCAGCACCTCACTGATCCGGTCCTGTTGTTCGCCGCTCAACCGCGCGCGCAAACTGGCCCACACCGATTTGTCGGTCTTCTGTGCCAGCTCAAGGTTTTCGAACACGCTCAAGGCCTCGAACACCGTGGGCTTCTGGAACTTGCGGCCGATGCCGGCCTGGGCGATCTGCACTTCGGTCATCTTCGTCAGGTCCAGCGTTTCACCGAACCAGGCCTTGCCGTGGCTGGGCCGGGTCTTGCCAGTGATGACGTCCATTAGCGTGGTCTTGCCCGCGCCGTTGGGGCCGATGATGCAGCGCAGTTCGCCTACGCCGATGTACAGATTCAGATCGTTCAGGGCCTTGAAGCCGTCGAAGCTGACGCTGATGTCTTCCAGCGTCAGGATCGTGCCGTGGCGAGTATTGAGGCCTTTGCCAGCGCTTTTTCCGAATCCCACTGCGTCGCGGCTGGTGCCCGCGTCGGAGTTCGGGGCCAGAATCGGTTCAAGCATGAAAGACGGGGTCGGAGTGGTTTTCATTGCTCGCTCCTTTTCTTCAGCATGCCGATCACGCCCTTGGGCAGATACAGCGTGACGATGATGAACAGCGCGCCGAGAAAGAACAGCCAGTATTCCGGGAAGGCCATGGTGAACCAGCTCTTCATGCCGTTCACCAGACCTGCGCCCAGCAGCGGGCCGATCAGCGTGCCGCGGCCACCCAGTGCCACCCACACAGCGGCTTCAATAGAGTTGGTCGGCGACATTTCGCTGGGGTTGATGATGCCGACCTGCGGCACATACAAGGCACCAGCCAGACCGCACAGCACGGCGCTCAGGACCCAGACGAACAGTTTGAAACCGCGCGGATCGTAACCGCAGAACATCAGGCGGTTTTCCGCATCGCGCAGCGCGGTCAGCACGCGGCCGAACTTGCTCTGTGCCAGGCGCCAGCCGATGTACAGACTGGCCACCAGCAATGCGACCGTCGCCAGAAACAGAGCGGCTCTGGTCCCTTGGGCACTGATGCTGAAGCCCAGAATGCTGCGGAAGTTGGTGAACCCGTTGTTGCCGCCAAAGCCGGTCTCGTTGCGAAAGAACAGCAGCATGCCGGCGAAGGTCAGCGCCTGGGTCATGATGGAAAAGTACACGCCCTTGATTCGCGAGCGGAAGGCGAAGAAGCCGAATACCAGCGCCAGCAGTCCCGGTGCCAATACCACCAGGCACATCGCCCAGAGGAAGTTGTCGGTGCCCGCCCAGTACCACGGCAGCTCGGTCCACGACAGGAAGGTCATGAAGGCCGGCAGACCATCGCCCGCGGCCTGGCGCATCAGGTACATGCCCATGGCATAACCGCCCAGGGCGAAGAACAGGCCGTGGCCCAGCGACAGCAGCCCGGCGTAACCCCAGACCAGGTCCAGCGCCAGCGCGACAATGGCATAGCAGAGGATCTTGCCCACCAGGGTCAGGGTGTAGGCCGAGACCTGGAAGCTGTTGTCGGCAGGCAGCAACGACAGCAGCGGCAGTGCCAGCAGCACCGCCAGTATTACGGAGCCTGCGGTCAGCGTGCCTCTGGGTCCGACTTTTTGCGCGGCAGTTACTATCAATGGCTGGCTCATCAGTCGATCACCCGTCCTTTCAATGCGAAGAGGCCTTGCGGACGTTTCTGGATAAACAGAATGATCAGCGCCAGGATCAGGATCTTGCCCAATACAGCGCCGATTTGCGGTTCGAGAATCTTGTTGGCGATGCCCAGCCCGAAGGCTGCCATCACGCTACCGGCCAGTTGCCCGACACCGCCGAGCACGACCACCAGGAACGAATCGATGATGTAGCTTTGGCCCAGATCAGGGCCCACATTGCCGATCTGGCTCAGGGCAACACCCCCCAGACCTGCGATACCTGACCCCAGACCGAAGGCCATCATGTCGATGCGCCCGGTCGGTACGCCGCAGCAGGCGGCCATGTTGCGGTTCTGGGTGACGGCGCGCACGTTCAGGCCCAGGCGGGTCTTGTTCAGCAGCAGCCAGGTCAGCACCACCACGAACAGCGCGAACGCGATGATCACGATGCGGTTGTAAGGCAGCACCAGATTAGGCAGCACCTGGATGCCGCCAGACAGCCATTGCGGGTTGGCGACTTCGACGTTCTGCGCGCCGAAAGCCAGACGCACGGCCTGAATCAGCATCAGGCTGATGCCCCAGGTGGCGAGCAGGGTTTCCAGTGGGCGGCCGTACAGGTGACGAATGACCGTCCGTTCCAGGGCCATGCCGATCGCGGCGGTGACGAAGAACGCCACCGGCAACGCGATCAGCGGGTAGTACTCGATGGCCCCTGGTGCGTAGCGCTGCAGCATCAGTTGCACGACGTAGGTGGAGTAGGCGCCCAGCATCAGCATCTCGCCGTGGGCCATATTGATCACGCCCAGCAGGCCGAAGGTGATCGCCAGCCCCAGCGCCGCCAGCAGCAGGATCGAGCCCAGTGACATGCCGCTGAACGCCTGGCCGAGGATTTCACCGATCATCAGCTTGCGCTTGACCTGTGCCAGGCTGGTTTCAGCCGCCACGCGTACCGAAGCGTCGGTTTCCACGCCAGGTGCCAGCAATGATTCAAGACGGGTACGCGCCAGCGGGTCGCCGGTTTCGCCCAACAGTCGCACGGCAGCCAGACGCACTGTCGGGCTGGTGTCGACCATTTGCAGGTTGGCCAGTGCCAGGGTCAGCGCGCTTTTGACGCTGGAATCGGTTTCGCTGGCCACGCGTTCGGTCAGCAACTCCAGTTGTGCAGGGCGCGCGCTTTTTTGCAATTGCAGGGCGGCGGCCATGCGCAGTCGTGTGTCGGCTGCCAGCAGTTGATGGCTGGCCAGCGCCGTTTCAACCAGGCCGCGCAGCCGGTTGTTCAAGCGCAATTTACGCGGTTCATCAGGCGTTGGTGCATCGGCGGCGGCAGGAGCCTGTGCATCGACGGCTACGTATTGATCGTTGTTTTCGATCCAGGCGCGCTTGCTGCTGTCGGCACCCACGCGGCCATCGCGCAAGGCTTCGAGCAGCTCGACGCGTTCCGGTGCAGGCCTGGTTGCCCAGGCCTCCAGCAGCTCTGCCTGTTGCGAAGAACTGGCTGCGACAAAGTCACTGGCATCGCCGGCTTGGGCAGCCAAAGGCAGCAGCAGGCTGATGGCGAGGATCAAACGGTAAAAATAAGAAGGCATATCAATATGGCCTTGGTCTGTTATGGCGTTCCACTAGACATTCGTGGCTGTTCGCCCTGACGCTGCTCGTTCCTCACGCTCTGCGTGGGAATGCCGTTCGTGACGCTCTGCGTCAACCATGCACCGAGCCGCGCGCTCAGGATCGGACGCGGAGCGTCCAGAACTGCGTTCCCACGCTGGAGCGTGGGAACGATCAGGCTGTGTTGATAGGGGGTCAGTTGCTCTTCGCCGGGGTGTCCGGCTTCTTGTCGTTGCCAGGGATGTACGGGCTCCATGGCTGGGCGCGGATCGGCTCTTTGGTCTGCCAGACGACGTTGAACTGACCGTCGTCCTGGATTTCGCCGATCATCACGGGCTTGTGCAAGTGGTGGTTGGTCTTGTCCATGGTCAGGGTAAAGCCCGACGGCGCTGCGAACGTTTGTCCGGCCATGGCTTCACGGACCTTGTCCACATCGGTGGATTTGGCTTTCTCGACCGCCTGCGCCCACATGTGAATGCCGACGTACGTGGCTTCCATCGGGTCGTTGGTCACGGCCTTGTCAGCGCCTGGCAGGTTTTTCTTTTTGGCGTAGGCCGTCCAGTCAGCCACGAACTTCTTGTTGACCGGGTTTTCCACCGACTGGAAGTAGTTCCAAGCGGCCAGATGGCCGACCAGTGGCTTGGTGTCGATGCCGCGCAATTCTTCTTCGCCTACCGAGAAGGCCACAACCGGTACGTCGGTAGCGTTCAGGCCCTGGTTGGCCAGTTCCTTGTAGAACGGCACGTTGGAATCGCCGTTGACGGTGGAGATAACGGCCGTTTTGCCACCGGCGGAGAACTTCTTGATGTTGGCCACGATGGTTTGATAATCGGAGTGACCGAACGGGGTGTAGACCTCTTCGATATCGGTATCTTTCACGCCTTTGGAATGCAGGAACGCGCGCAGAATCTTGTTGGTGGTGCGCGGGTAGACATAGTCGGTGCCGAGCAGGAAGAAGCGTTTGGCCGAACCGCCATCTTCACTCATGACATATTCGACGGCAGGGATGGCCTGCTGGTTAGGCGCGGCGCCGGTGTAGAAAACATTGGGCGACATCTCTTCGCCTTCGTACTGCACCGGATAGAACAGCAGGCCGTTGAGTTCTTCGAAGACCGGCAGAACCGATTTGCGCGACACCGATGTCCAGCAGCCGAACACCACGGCGACCTTGTCCTGGGTCAGCAACTGGCGGCCTTTTTCCGCGAACAGCGGCCAGTTGGACGCAGGGTCGACGACGACCGGCTCCAGCATCTTGCCGTTGACGCCGCCTTTGGCGTTGATCTCGTCAATGGTCATCAAAGCCATATCCTTGAGCGACGTCTCGGAGATGGCCATGGTGCCGGACAACGAATGCAGAATGCCGACCTTGATGGTCTCGGCAGCCTGAACGGTCCAGGTCAGTCCCATGGCGGCGATCGATGCGGACAGGGTAAAGGCTTTGATCAGGCTGCGACGCTTCATTGACTGGCTCCCTTAGTACATTGTTTGAGGTTTGGCGGCGGTACATTTCGTTGCGCTCTCAAGCTTTAGCAAGGTCTGGGCCAATATAGGAACGTCGCAAAATGGAACGAATGTGTCGCGGTTCGGGGGCGGTGTGCACCAAGGTGGAACCCGGCTTTGCCCCGCGTGCGCTCCGGGCTCTGCAATGGTGCAAGGCTGCTTTGCAGGAGCGCCGGCCAGGAATGGCCGGCTTTCCGGATCAGCCGCGTGCGGGTTTCAGACCCAGAGTTCCTGTTCTCCGGTATAGAGATCGTAGGTCTGATCGACCAGTTGTTCGGGCGCATCGAACCAGGCAAACAGCTGTCCGTTGATCCGTTTGGTCGCACCCAGTTGCACGCACGTGCCCGGTGGGATTGCCACGTGATCGCCAAGAAAGCCGGTGAACATGTTCTTTTTGGGCACCGCCGGCGCAAAGATAAAGAACACCGGGTGGTTTTCGGCATTGGCGTTGCGACTCACGAACCCGTCCTGGCTCCATCTGGAGGCGTTGGCTCGCGACACCGATGCAGACTGCACGCCATTGTCGGTAAATACCGAACCCACTTCGCGCTCAAGGCACGCCACCCCGTCGCTGGATACATAGGTGGCGCGAAATGCGGTGCCTTCCCACGCATTAAGCTTATGGAACTGACGCAGGAACTTGCGTGTCGTGGCATTGCGCACGCCGCTTCGCAGCAGCGGATTGATCTCCGTTGAACCGCCTTCCACGTAGGCGGTGATTTCGGAAAATTTTTCTGCGTTGGACGTCTCGGCCAGCACCAGGTAGTCGGTCTCGAAACTCAATCGTTCGGTGCTACTGGCTTCCTCCAGAGAGGCTGGCCAGAGAGTGGTCAGGCTGGTCAGCCGGGATTGGGCATTGTGGATTGCCTTCTGGCTAATGCGCGGTATCTGTTTACCGACGACTTTCCAGGCTCCACTCGTGCTGCGCAGGGCAAACTCCTGCTCGTGCACCAGTTGCGTTGTATCCATCGGGTTCACCCGATAAAGGCGTGAGTGACCGAACATGTTGGCCCGCCGGCTTATGAAGCAGGTCTGGCCCTCCGCCTCGATGGCGACAAAGCGCTTGGGGTCCATGGCGACGATCACTTTCGAGTCAGCGAAACGCGGGGCCCTGGAGTGCGACAGGAGGTAGCCGATCTGTACCTGTCCGTCACGGCCTATTCTGCGTATCAGGTGCGGACGTCTTGCCGTTTTTGCCGCATGGACTGTAGGTTTCAGGGCCAGCGCCAAGTGGCCGACCAAGGCGATGGCAAGATAGCTGATGGCGCTCAGAAACTCCTCGGCGGCGCCTTCCAGGTCGTTTTCATCGATTTTCGAAAAAGCGCTCCAGGTTTTGTAAAGTCCAGCGCCCAGCGAGACAGGCATCATGATCGGGCCAGGCAGAAACAGAATCGCAATGCTCGCGATCAGATCGAATCCCCGACCCGATTGCCCTGTACCGGTGGTCAGGCTCATCTGCCGTTTGGCTTCGTTGATCAGATGGTTGATCTTGGTCTCATGATTTTCCTCGTAAATGTCTTTGCTCTGGCTGACAAACACGACCGGGCGCAGCAGCCTTGACGGGATCGGTAGCAGCGTCAGTTGGGTGAATACTTCGGGCAGACGCCAATGCTTCGCTTCCTTTTCGTACTGCATGGCATGCAGCGTCTCAAGACGCCTGGAAACCGGTATTTGCTGAATCAGATACTGCTGGAAGGGTGCCTCTTCCAGAAAGCTGGTGGTCAGGTGATACATGCTGTTGAACCAGCGGAAAACGACACCGTCGGCAGCATCCAGCGTGCACAGCACCAGCGGCCCCTTCTCGAATGTTCCGGCTGGAGCAATCAGCATCACGTTGGTCATCTTGAATTGGTTGACGCTGAAAAAACGGACTTCAATGGCTTGCTCGTTTATGGTTCGCCGTCCTTGAAGTCCTGGCGAATCCAGCACAGCCTTGATCCACTCGCGGCCGGGGTGTGCAAAAGCCTGTTGTTCGATCTCCAGCAGCGCCATCTTCATCTGAGCTCGCAACATGGCTTTTTCTGACCGCTTGAGCTGCTGTGCATACGCCGAGGTTTTCAGGTGCAGGTCAAGGTAATCACTGAGGTATCGGGGATCTTCCAGCGTGGCAATCAGCTCCGTTACGGCCTGCTTGTCCAAGTGCGCAAGGGAGACGCCTTCAGCGTCGACAGCGCGTAGAAGCACGGCATCCTTGGCCTTGGTGTGCAGGGCTTGGGTATGTGCCAGTTGCCTGAGCGAAACGTTCTCGGTCCTGGTTTCTGGCAATACAGGCGCGCCGGGAATATCGAGCACTTCGATGCCCGTCCTGTAGGTCAGTGAAATATTGATCTGTTGCGCTGTTGCAGCGATGGATAGCCGGTTCAGCAGTTGAGCCAGTTGCTGGTCGATAAAGCGCGTCGGATAGGTGCGGCTGTCATTTTCCGCCTGGCCGAAGTGCTCCTTGCTGGCTTTGCGCATGTTCACCACCTGCTCGCCAAACCGCTGTGCCTGGCGATGCCATGCCTGACGCTGCGTCAGCGTCATGGTTTTCCACCAATCGGGCATCTGGTTTTGCACCAGATCGCTGTCGAACCCGTCGAGTCGCCAGTGGTTGTCGAAGTAGATCCTGGGTTTCAGCAAATTCGCTATCGTTTTCTCGAAACAGACCGCGTCCATCTTCTGAGAGCGGGCCAGCTGTACAGTCTTAGCGAAGACCGACTGCTGCGCGACAACCTGCCGGGCAAGCAGCAGGCTGAGAAAATTGCCGTCCATCAGGGTGTATTGCCATTGCAAGACAGGGGTGGGGTTGGTGGGGCTTGCCTGCCCGGCGGTGACGCCGTCGCCCAAACGTCCTCGGTACTCGGGTTCAGTCACTCGCTGAACAAGCGCGTCGTTCAACTGTTGCAATGAGGCAAATGCTTCCAGCCCGTCATGGGGCGTAAACAGCAGGACATCTTCCAGCTCTTCCAGCTCTGGCTGGACCGGCGCATCACGAAGACGCCGGGCAATGGCAAACGCGCCGTAAAGTGACAGCGGGGGGCCGTCGCCGTCTTGTGCCGACAGGCTGTAAACACTGTGCGCCTGTAAGTCTGCGAGACCCTCGGTCGCATTTGTGGCACAGGGCTCAAGGGCGGCCGAAAGCAGGCTGTAGTGCCCGGTCGTCATCTTTCCCAAGGCGATCAGCACTGCACATTCGGATGTCAGGCACTCGATCTGCTCTGCGACAAACCGGCTGCTCCGGGTTTCGCCATCAAGCGTCGCAGTGCTCCAGTAGTCTGCAAGATTTCGTATGTAGCACTGCTCCAGTTGCTCGCTGACCTGGGTAAAGAACGTTACGGTCGCTGCCCGCCCCAGCGGCTGAATGGCTGGTGGCTTGACGTCAGGTTGTTGTGTGTCAGGCGTTGGGGAGGGCGTGTCAAGAGGCGGGTGTAGAGCGACTACATCATTGTCGATCCATTGCAAATGGCCGGTGAAGTATTCGATCAGGCCAGGGATCAGTGGAACCCTGTGTATGTTGCTCCCGTGATCGAATTCGACCTCGCCGTCTCGGTAGGTCAGCCAGGTCGTTTCGACATCCAGCTTGGGTTTGAGGGGGTGAAGCAGTGTACGGGCCAGTTCTTGGGTCGTCTTGCTGAAGTCGGGTGGATAGGTATCGCTGGTGAGCGAGGCGTTTAGAGCCTGGGTTGATGCGGTGAGCGGTAAGGTCATGGTGCCGATTCGTCTGCATGATGGATGATCCGCTCGAGGCGTATGCCGGGCGGTTCATTTCATATAGTCAGGCTTGAAGGCACGCGGGTATCAGCCAGCGCAGTTCGAGGACTGCAGCATCGGCTGCCTGACCGGTAGGAAGTATCGGAAACGCGCGAGATTGAGCTAAGGGCGAGGCCTGAAACCGGGTATGAGGAGGAATTCATCACAACGCCACTCAGTGGTTTCAGGCCCCGCAGGGAGCAATCTAAGCTGTTGCCGCTGTTTTGGCAAAGCGCGAAAGCACTATTCGATCAAGCGCCCGGATAATCAGCATCGGACCTAGGTGCCAGGCGTGTCGCCGCGACAGTATCGCTCAAGGCATCAGCTCCCGGTTCTGCCCGTGAAAACTACTCAGTGCTGATGTTCCGGAGCCTGTTTTTGCACCACGACCTGCACCTCGACATCCCCCGCCTTTTCGAAATGCAGAGTCATTGGAAAGCGCTGGCCGACGACCAGCTTGGAACGGTCCTTGATGTCCAGCAGCATCACGTGCCAGGCCATTGGGGCAAAAGCCACCTTCGCGCCAGCCGGTATGTCGACCGCCTGAACGTGCTGCATCTTCATCAGCCCGTCGGCATGTACATGCTCATGCAACTGCGCCTGCCCGGCGATGGGCGTGTCGACGCTAATCAGGAGGTCGGCGCTGTCACCCTTGTTCTCGATGGTGAAATATGCAGCCACTGCCGGTGCGTTGGGCGGTAGCTCCATCGACCACGGATGGCCAATCAGCAATGCCCCTGCCTTGTACTCATGGGCGTTGACGAAGCAGGCTGGCAGCAGCAATGCGGCCAGTAGCAATGCTTTTTTGAGCATGGTGAGATTCTCCGGGGGATTCGATGTAAGGAGTGAAAGGTAGCTCAACTGGAAGTCCGAAACACTTGGGCAAACTTGTGAGTGCAGATGAGTGAGCCCGTTTCGTACAGTCGTTCTCCTCATGCAGTCATAAGGTGATCGTGATGAATGAAAGGGCACAGTCACATCGTTTGCGCCTTGGGCGATTCTCCGGTGCTGGTCAGATTTATTTGGTCACCGCAAAAACATTCCAGAGAAATCCTGTTTTTTCCGATTGGCGCATGGGACGTCTGCTGGTTGATGAACTTCGACACGTTCAGGAGCAGCAACTGGCCGATTCATTAGCCTGGGTCGTAATGCCCGACCATATTCACTGGCTGCTGCAGTTGAACAGCCACTCACTATCCAGCGTGGTACAGCGCGTTAAATCGAAAAGCGCGATCGCCATAAACAGAGCCAGAGGTTGCAGCGGACCTTTTTGGCAAAGCGGATTCCATGACGCCAGCATCCGCACTGAGGAAAGCCTTTTGGATTTCGCCCGTTATATTGTTGCCAATCCTGTTCGAGCCAACCTGGTCAAAAGCGTGCGTGATTATCCCTTATGGGACGCAATTTGGCTTTGAAAAACCGGCCTCTTCGTGAGCAAGCTCACTCCCACAGGTTCGAGGTGTTTCAGGCTATGTGGATAACTCCCTCAGGGCTGGGGTATTTCAAGCCATACAGATGTTCTGCAGCATCGATGACCTTGTGGGAGCGAGCTTGCTCGCGAAGGCGTATTAACGGATCAACAGATTTTCAGCGGCTGCGCGGGCCTCTTCGTGAGCAAGCTCACTCCCACGGGGCGGGGGTGTTTCAGGCCATGTGAAACACTCCCACAGGGCTGGGGTGTTTCAAGCCATGTGGACGGGGCCGGGGTGTTTTAAGGAGGACTAAAGACGGCTCATTCACTCTAGCCCCAACGCCTCCAGCACTTCCTCCACTGCCCAGAACAGCCGGTCCACGTCAGGCAACTGCGGGCGTTTGAGGATCAGGACGGGCAGGCTGCGCTCGCGGGCGACGTCGAGTTTGGGTTCGGTGGAGCTGCTGCCGCTGTTTTTGCTGATCAGCACATCGATGCGGCGCTGTTCGAACAACTGGCGTTCGTCTTCCAGCATGAACGGGCCGCGTGCGCCGATCACTTCGCAGCGTTCGTTGCCGGGGTAGTCGTCCAGTGCCCGGAGTGTCCAGAACTGGTGCGGCGGAATTTCGTCCAGATGCTGCAAGGGCTCGCGACCCAGCGTGAACAGCGGGCGCTTGAAGGGGCGCAGGGCAGTGGCCAGTTCTGACCAGTCAGCCACTTCGCGCCAGTCATCACCCGGACCTGCCTGCCACGCGGTGCGGCGCAAGGCCCAGCAGGGAATACCCGCCAGCCTGGCTGCATGCGCTGCGTTGTGGCTGATCTGCGCGGCATAGGGATGGGTGGCATCCAGCAGCAAGTCGACGCCCTGTTCGCCCATGTACTGCGCCATCCCTTCGGCGCCGCCATATCCGCCGACCTTCAATTGGCAGGCCAGATCCGACGGCACCCTGCCCACGCCCGCCAGGCTGTAGATGTGCTCAGGCCCGAGCCTGCGCGCAATGGCCAGTGCCTCGGTAATGCCGCCCAGCAGCAGGATGCGTTTCATGTCGCTTCTCTCTGTGAGTCAACGCCGGCCTGACCCACCAGCCCGCCCTGACGATCGATTGCGAAAACCTCCACCTGAACGCTTGCAGGTACGATGCTGCGCGCGAAATTCAGCGCGTGGCGGCACACTTCGTCGCCCAGTGGCACACCTGCCGCCGCGCTCATCGCCAGCGCTTGCTGACTGGTGTTGGCTTCAAGGATCCGTTGTTGCAGGCCTGCATCCGCGCCGACATCCGCAGCCCAGTGCGCCAGTTGCGGCAAGTCGATGCTGGAATGGCGGCTGTGCAGGTCCATGTGGCCGGCGGCCAGCTTGCTGATCTTGCCGAAGCCGCCGCACACGCTCAACTTATCCACAGGCACCTTGCGCAAATGCTTGAGCACGGCACCGACGAAGTCGCCCATCTCGATCAGGGCGATATCGGGGATTTTATAGACGCGGCGCATGGTATCTTCGCTGGCGTTGCCGGTGCAGGCGGCGATATGCCGATAACCGTTGGTGGTAGCGACATCGATACCCTGATGAATCGAGGCGATATAGGCCGCACAGGAGAACGGCCGGACAATCCCGCTGGTGCCGAGAATCGACAGGCCGCCGAGAATGCCCAGGCGCGGGTTCATGGTCTTGAGCGCCAGCGCCTCGCCGCCCTCGACGCCGATCGTGACTTCAAATCCGCCGCTGTAGCCTTGCTCTTCGGCCAGTTGCAGCAAATGCTCGGTCATCATGCGCCTTGGCACCGGGTTGATGGCCGGCTCACCGACTGCCAGCACCAGCCCGGGGCGTGTCACGGTGCCGACACCGGAGCCCGCCACGAAGCGCACGCCCGCTGCCGCCTGCAGCCTGACGCGGGCAAACACCAGCGCGCCGTGGGTGACATCCGGATCGTCGCCGGCATCCTTGAGCGTTGCCGCTTCCGCGAAGTTATCCACAAGCCGGCAGAATTCCAGACGCATCTGCACCTGTTTACCCTTGGGCAAGACAATGTCCACCGCATCGCTGACCTGCCCGCAGAGCAACAGCCGCGCCGCCGCGAGGCTGGTCGCGGTCGCACAGCTGCCAGTGGTCAGGCCACTGCGCAATGGCGCAGGCTGTTCGGCGGTTTCTTCGCGCATCAGGGTTTGACTACGTCCAGCAGGGTGATCGGCAGAGCCTGACGCCACGTGTCGAATTCGCCAAGGGGCTGCGCGTGGGCGACGTGGATACGGGTCAGCTCGCCGCCGTGTCGTTCGCGCCAGGCCATCAAGGCGGCTTCGCTTTGCAGGGTTACCGCATTGGCGACCAGTCGGCCGCCCGGGCGCAGTTGTTCCCAGCAGGTTTCCAGCACGCCGACACGCGTCACGCCACCGCCGATGAAAATCGCATCAGGGCGTTCCAGACCGCTCAATGCCTGAGGCGCGCTGCCCCGCACCAGTTGCATGCCGGGCACGCCGAGTGCGTCGCGGTTGAATTCGATCAGTTGCTGGCGGCCTTCGTCGGCTTCGATGGCCATCGCCCGGCAGGTCGGGTGCGCGCGCATCCATTCGATGCCGATGGAGCCGCAGCCCGCGCCGACATCCCACAACAGTTCACCGGGCAGCGGCGCAAGGCGGGCGAGGGTGATGGCGCGCACGTCGCGCTTGGTGAGCTGGCCGTCATGTTCGAACGCGCTGTCCGGCAGACCTGAGATGGGGCTCAGACGGATGGCGCTGGCGTCGGCGCGACAATCGATGGCAACCAGGTTCAGCGCGGCAATCTCGGGGTTGCCCCATTCGCTGGCCAGGCCTTCTACGCGCCGCTCGGCTTCGCCACCCAGATGTTCCAGGACGGTCATGCGGCTTGGACCAAAGCCGCGCTCGCGCAACAAACCGGCAATCACGGCGGGGCTGCTGCCGTCGTTGCTCAACACCAGCAGGCGCATGCCAGGGTGGAAGTGCGCGTTCAGCGCGGCCACCGGCCGGGCAACCACCGACAGGGTGACCACATCCTGCAGTGGCCAGCCGAGACGGGCTGCGGCCAGAGAGTAAGAGGAGGGCGCGGGCAGAATGCGCATTTCGTCAATGCTGACCACGCGTGCAAGGCTGGCGCCGACGCCGAACATCATCGGATCGCCGCTGGCCAGCACGCAGATCTCGGCACCCCGCTGCTCGAGCACAGGGTTCAACGAGAAAGGACTCGGCCACGCACGTCGCTCGGCGCGAATGCACGGTGGCAGCAACGCCAGCTGGCGCGGGCCGCCGAACACCTGATCAGCGTGCAGCAGAGCGTGTCTGGCGTTCTTGCCGAGCCCCTTGTAACCGTCTTCTCCGATTCCCACGACTGTCAGCCACGGCGACATGTACCTACCTCAATCCGAACTTCCGACAGAGCGCCTTTTCATGCCTGCGGACAAAGCAGGCATAATACCGCGCCCGACGGGGTACAAGTGCTCTAATCAACGTCCGTTTCCAGCCAGTTCACACCGGGTGACCCATTGAACGAGCCGCAGTCCGCTCGCACATCCTCTGCAACGCTACGCCCCTCGGCCTGCCCGGGGTTGCTGCGTATCGTCCCGGCACTGGACGGCGGGATTTGCCGGATCAAGCTGGCGGGCGGGGTGATCACCAGCGTGCAGGCCATGGCCGTCGCCAAGGCTGCGCGGACCTATGCACAGGGCGTTATCGAAGCCACCAACCGCGGCAATCTGCAGATTCGCGGCATTGGTGCCGATCATGACGGGCTGATTGGCACCTTGATGGCGGCAGGGCTCGGCCCCGCCAACCCGGCCAGCGACGATGTGCGCAACCTGATGCTCAGCCCGACGGCCGGGCTGGATCCGCAGATGCTCTTCGATGCCCGGCCGCTGGCGGCGCAGATCCTCGACGCGCTGGAACATCACCCGCGTTTTCACGAGCTGTCCCCCAAGTTCGCCTTGTCGCTGGATGCTGGCGAAGCGCTGGTCATGCTCGAACACCCGCACGACGTGTGGCTGTCGGCGCTGAAACTCGATGACGAAGTGCTGCTGGCGTTCGGGCTGGCCGGCTGCCCGGCCAATGATCGACCGCTGGGCGCTGTCCCTGTGGCCGAGGGGAGGATGCTGGTTATCGCCCTGCTGGAGCTGTTTCTCGACCTGGCCCGTCCCGAGCAGACCCGGATGCGGCACCTGCTGGCCGAGGTATCCACCGCCGATATGCTGCGCGAGCTGTCGACGCGATCCGGCTGCACAGTGCGGACCGACAAGGCGATCACCGATTGGCAGCGTCCGGCCATTCAGGGCACTCGGCATATCGGTGTTTATCCACAGGCCCAGCCTGAGCAGGTGGCGGTGGGCGCGGCAGTACCCTTGGGGCGTCTCGATGCGGCGATGCTTTCCAGCGTGGCGCAACTGGCGGCAGATCAGGGCGACGGCACGCTGCGTCTGACGCCCTGGCAAAGCCTGTTGCTGCCCAACGTGCCGGTCGAGCGCGCGGCAGCCGTGCTGGACTCGTTACAGGCATCGGGCTTCGTGTGTTCGATCGAGCGACCTCTGGCGCAGATGCTCGCCTGTACCGGTTCTGCCGGGTGCGCCAAGGGGCTGGCCGATACCAAGGCCGACGCCCTGCAACTGGCTGCCGGATTGGCTAACAGCCAGGCGGTTCACTTGAGCGGCTGCACGCGTTCCTGCGCCGCCGCCCACGTAGCGCCAGTGACCTTGCTGGCGGTCGCGCCGGGCCGTTACGATCTTTATTTTCGCGATGCAGCGCATGCCGGTTTCGGCGTGCTGCGCGCGCGCAACCTTACTATTGAAGCAGTCGGCGCGCAGTTGAACGCCGGCTCACGGAGCAACATGCATGATTGATTACATCCGCGATGGTCAGGAGATATATCGCAACTCTTTCTCGATCATTCGCGCTGAAGCGCGTCTTGACACGATCCCTGCCGACCTGGAAAAACTCGCCGTGCGCGTGATCCATGCCTGCGGGATGGTCGAAGTCATCGAAGACCTGCGCTTCTCGCCGGGTGCCGGCACCGCCGGGCGCAATGCTCTGGCCGCCGGAGCGCCGATCCTGTGTGATGCGCGCATGGTTTCCGAAGGCATCACCCGCACCCGGCTGCCCGCCAATAACCCGATCATCTGCACCTTGCATGATGAAGGCGTGCGGGAAATGGCCCTGGAGCTGGGCAATACGCGCTCCGCGGTGGCGCTTGAACTGTGGCGTCCGCACCTGGAAGGCAGCGTGGTGGTCATCGGCAACGCGCCGACCGCGCTGTTCTATCTGTTGGAAATGCTTGATGCCGGTGCACCGAAGCCTGCACTGATTCTCGGCTTTCCGGTCGGCTTTGTCGGGGCCGCCGAGTCCAAGGCGATGCTTGCCGCCGATAGCCGCGGCGTGCCGTTCGTGATCATGCAGGGCCGTCGTGGCGGCAGCGCCATGGCCGTGGCCGCTGTCAATGCACTGGCCACGGAGATCGAATGATGCAGGCACGCGGTCGATTGATTGGCCTGGGCGTCGGTCCCGGCGACCCGGAGCTGATCACTGTCAAGGCCTTGCGCCTGCTGCGCGAGTCGCCGGTGGTGGCGTATTTCGTGGCCAAGGGCAAAAAGGGCAACGCATTCGGCATCATCGAAGCGCATCTGCAGGACGTTCAGACCTTGATGCCGCTGGTCTACCCGGTCACCACCGAGGCATTGCCGGCAACACTGTCCTACGAAAAGCTCATCAGCGACTTTTACGACGAATCCAGCCGGCACATTGCCGCGCACCTGGACGCCGGACGCGATGTGGCGGTGATCTGCGAAGGCGATCCGTTTTTCTATGGCTCCTACATGTACCTTCACGATCGTCTGGCCGAGCACTACGACGCTGAAGTGATTCCGGGCGTGTGTTCGATGCTCGGCGGTGCTTCGGTGCTGGGCGCGCCGCTGGTGTATCGCAATCAGAGCCTGTCGGTGCTGTCCGGTGTGCTGTCCCACGATGACCTGAAACGCAAGCTGGCCGACGCCGACGCGGCGGTGATCATGAAACTGGGGCGCAATTTCCACAAAGTCCGCGAGGTGCTGACCGAACTGGGTATGGCCGGGCGCGCGCTGTATGTCGAGCGCGCCACGATGAGCAATCAGAAAATTGTCCCGCTGGACCAGGTCGACCCGATGTCGTCGCCCTATTTTTCGCTGATTATCGTGCCTGGCGACAGGTGGCAAGGCTGATGACCTCCATGACTCCGGCCATCGTCATCCTCGGCAATGGCAGCCTTGCTACCGCGCGACGTATTCAACAGCTGTTTCCCGGTGCGCTGATTCATGGCCTGGCCGAGCGTGTGCAGGGTGCCGACCGCACTTACAGCGAGTTTGGCGCGACGCTGCGCCAGTTGTATCAACAGAACACGCCGATCATCGCCCTTTGTGCAGCAGGTATCGTGATCCGCACGCTGGCCGCCGTACTGCTGGAGAAGGGCGCCGAACCGCCGGTACTCGCCGTGGCCGAAGACGGCAGCGCCGTAGTGCCGCTGCTCGGCGGTCTTGGCGGGGTGAATGTTCTGGCGCGCAGCATCGCCAGCGGGCTTGGCGTTGCGCCGGCGATCACCACCAGCGGCGAGCTGCGTTTCGGCACCTGCCTGCTCAACCCGCCAAGCGGCTATGCGCTGGGCGATCTGGAGCTGGGCAAGCGTTTCGTTTCCGACCTGCTGTCCGGCGAGCCCGTGCGCATCGAGGGCGAAGCCCCGTGGCTGGCTCAGGCGCAACTGCCCGAAGACCCACAGGCGGCGCTGGCCATTCATGTCGGCAGTACCCTGCGCGAGCCGTCGCCCCATGAATTGCTGATTTACCCGCGTAACGTGCTGGTGGCGGTGACTGACCTCAGCGACGAACTGGCCGAGCGCGTGCGCTCGGCCCTGCGCGAGGCACGTATCGCCGGGCAGTCCCTGGCGTGCCTGTTGGCTGCCGAGGAGCAGATGGCCAATCCGCACCTGCACAAGGCGGCGGCGGAACTGGACGTTGCGCTGCGATTTGCCAGTGCCGCTGCGGCCAGCGAGATGGCCATGAAAGCTGTGCCGCAGTTGTTGCCACCGCTCTGCGTCGACGCCCACACAGCGATTGCTGTCGCGCTGCAGCCGCTGGATGTGCAGAGCATCGGCCGCGGGCGTGGCCGACTTGCAGTCATTGGCCTGGGCCCTGGCGCAGCAGACTTGATGGTGCCTGCGGTCAAGGCCGAACTGGCACGTGCCAATGATGTGCTGGGCTATGAAACCTATGTGCGCATGGCGGGGCCGTTTCGTGCCGATCAGGTACTGCACTGCACCGATAATCGTGAAGAAATGCAGCGTGCGCGGCATGCCTTCGAACTCGCAGCTCAAGGCCGCTCGGTAGTCGTGGTTTCATCCGGTGATCCGGGAGTCTTCGCCATGGCTTCAGCGGTGCTTGAAGCGTTGCATGAGTCGGATAACCCACACTGGCATGCGGTCGAGCTGGAGATTCTGCCCGGTGTCTCGGCCTCTCTGGCCACCGCGGCCCAGGCAGGTGCGCCGCTGGGGCATGATTTCTGTGTGCTGTCGCTGTCCGACAACCTCAAGCCCTGGGACATCATCGAAAAGCGCCTGGATCTCGCCTGTCAGGCCGATCTGGCGCTAGCTTTCTACAACCCCATCTCCCGCTCCCGACCCTGGCAACTGGGGCGCGCGCTGGAGATCGTGCGCCAGCATCGCATCCCCGCAACCCCTGTGACGCTGGGGCGTGATATCGGCCGCCCCGGTCAGACATTGCGGGTTATCACGCTGGGCGAATTGACACCGGAGCAGGTGGACATGCGCACCATGGTGTTGATCGGCTCTTCCCTGACGTGCACCTTTCCCCGCAACGAAGGTGGCCGTTGGGTGTACACGCCGCGTTGGTATGGCAACAAGCCTACAGCGTAAACACAAACGCTCGTCATATCGGTTGCTAACAATCGTGGGAAAGCACTGATGTGGGGCTGAAACTTCAAGTAGGTGAGCCCGTATTTCGGCTCACATGCTTGAGCGAATCGGCTCTCATCAATCTACGTAGCCTGTAGTCCGATTGCAGAAACCTCCCGGGAATGTTCGCTCACCCGCGGTAAACCGGGAGGCAGATGGCGGGCGCGAATTTCGCGCTGCGTATCGAGTTCGGCAGCCAGGCGCCCGAAAGCCATCAGAGAGCAAACGGGAAGCACCGAAAAACTGCCTGATTTATTTCGCTAGTCTCGATTCAGTCCATCAGGACTCATGAATTAAAGGACTAATGAAATGACACAGGAAATTACGATGAACACCACTGACAACCTCGATTACATTGCTTCTTGCGAGCTGGCCGAATGCCCCGAGTCGCTTCAGGCAGCTGACGAGACTGACGCAGGCTCCGGCAATGAAGGTGCTGTGGTCGCAGGCAGTCTGTTGGCCTTTGCTGCCGGTATGTCGGCGCAGAGCAAGCAGGACGTGATGAATTCCTTTCTGTTTGCCACCCTTGTGGCCAACAAGGCATTCAGCTCTGAAACCCAGGGCGATCAGTGGTATGACAAATTCAACGAAGTGCTTTCGAAGCTGGGCTGGCTTTCCACCCAATGGAACTACGCTCGTTATCGTGCTGCCAATCAGCGTTTCACCATGGACGAAGTGGGTCTGGAAATCCTCGGTTCGGCCATCGCAGCTGCCGCGTTACCTGGGCCTGCATCGCTGCTGATGCTCAAGGTGGCTGGAGATGCAATCGCCGCGTTGAAAGCCAAAAAAGAACCCCTGCGCCTGTTCGAGAACCAGACCAAGTCACACCGTGGCGGTAGCTTCCGTATCGCATCCTGTATCGAATCCGAGGACAGCATCGTCAGTCTGGCCATGGCAGCGGTCAGTTTTCAGGCTGACAGTGACGTCACCAACGTACTGTTCTGGGAGTGGCAGGACACCAGTGTCCAGACCTGGAAGGGCGAGGACAGCCTGTTGCTCAATACGGCTCTGTATGCGCGCCATCGCGACATGATCCAGCAACGTCTGGACGACAACGCCAGGCGTGCGATTGCAGAATTCGAAATCTGACCGCAGTGATGGCGGAGGCAGGGATTGCCTCCGCTTTCGGGATAAAAGGAATTTCCCCATGAAGCAGGAAATGGATGCCGCAGTCGTCAATGCGGGCTGTTTAATGTTTTTCCCCGAGCCGCAGCGGGTCTCCCTGAAAAACGATGTGCTGGACTCGATGCTGTATGTGCAGTTGGCGGCATCGAAGCAACATTCGAAGTTTGCCGAACCCGAAAAATGGAATGAAACCCGTCTCGCCGCAGCACAGCGTTTCGGCTGGTTGCCGAGTGCCAACGAACATGTCAGTCAGCCCTTGCCGCCAGAGTCTGTTGAAACGGTATGGAGTTGCATGGCGCGCGCGCTTGCACCGTTGGTATCAGCCGAGACGCTAGTGCGTGCAGAGACGTTCATGCGCAAGGTGAGCACTCGGTCTACCGCGAACGATGCGCTTGATCTGCTTCGCAGTCAGGCCATACAGAGCGGTTTGAATCACGCGGGAAAGTTGCAGGTCAGCGTGCTTCTGCAACTGGCGTTCGTCGACACTCGGCAGAACCTGAAACTGGCGCAGTTTCAGTTCGCCACACGTCAGCCGCTGTCAGCCGGGTTTCTTTTCGAGGTCATCGAGCCAAAGAGTATCTACGGCAACATCGCTGTGAATGTCTACGCAATGCAACTGTTCGAGCAGGTCTATGCGCAGTTTCGTGATGGCATCGACACCGCGCTGTCGAGCAAGCGCGCGGGCCTGATCATGCCGCTTGGGGGCAGTCCTGATGTCTGATCCGGATAAAGCTCTGCTGACGGAAGCCAGCCTGCTGTCCTTCGCCCGCAATGTCGAACCTGATGTGCGCCAGGACATAATCGATTGTCTGCACCATGCGCGACTGGTCGCTGATGATCACCATTCGTCCAGGACCAACTGGCGTGCATGGCTGGATGCTTACCAGCGTTCGATTACCGCCACCGGCGGTTCGCGGAGCGCCGGGATCAACGATGCCCGATTGAGAATCCACAGTTTCAGGGACATCGGAAAACTGCAGCTCCCCGTGGTCGATAACGCTGCCGAGCTTCGCCAGCTATACCGCAGCTCGCTCGACAGGTTACTGAGCAGTGAGCATGCGGCGAATTTTTTCGGCAGCTGGTTCACGTCCGGACGTTCTGAAAGCTTCCAGCTCATGCCCTGTGCAATGCGCAACAAGGACGAAGTGTCGATCCTTCTGTGCAGCCTGCAGATGACGACCCTGGCGCTGCGCCCCGCGCAGTATTTCTGGCAAATATTGGGCGGCGAAATGCAGGTGCATGCCGTCAGTACGGTATTCCGATTCAGTCGCCAGAGCTTCGAGCCGTTTCGCCAGACTGTGCAGGACGCCCTGGCTGATCGTGCCGCAGCCGAAATCATCAGTCTTTAGCAATCTGGAAAAGCCCATGGAAGGGAGTAACGCAAATGAATGCAGACACAGACAACGCAGCGTATTTAGGCAACATCCCCAGTATGGTCGCGTTTCTGCCCGGGCTTGCGAGCGAGGAGCGCACGGATATTCAGAACCTGCTTCTGGATGCGCAGCTGTTCGCCGGCAGGCAGTTTGATTTCAAGACCCAGTGGGGCAGCTGGATGCATTACTACCGCAGCCGTCTCGAGACGCGCGGCATACAGCAAAAGGGCGTGGTTCTGGGCGACTCGCTGGTGGTAAGCAGTGTCGACGATTTGTTGCAGGCAACGTTCAAGGTCAGTCATCCGGCAGATCGCAAGCTTCTTGGCGGCCTGGTGCAGCGCGCCGTCGCTGCAATGGGCGTGAACCAGGCAGCAGAAGCCTACTTTCAGAACGGCTTCGATGAGGGACGTCTGGGCAGTTTTCAGGTCGTGCCCTGCGAAAACTATGAGCCTGGCCGCATGCTCCTGTTGCTTTGCAGCCTGCACCTGAGCGTTGACGACCATGCGCCAGGAACACGAAGGCTGCTGTTTCACTTCAAGGGCGGCAGTTACATCTTTGACAGCACGACGTATGCAACCCACCGTGACGAGGTGATGCGTTATCTGGACGGCAGGGCGCAGGGGCTGGTGCGCTCTGCAAGTATCTGAACCCTGTCAGGGCAGCAGGTAGCCCCTGATGCCGGTGAAGATGATTTGCGCGGCCAGCGCACAGACGAACAACCCCATCAAACGGCTGACAATCTGCAAACCCTGATCGCCGAGGATTCTTTCGATACGGTTGGAGAGGTAAAGCACGACGCCGACGGTCAGGCTGGCCAGCGCAATACTCAGAATGGCGGTGAGTTTGTCGTCCCAGTGGGGCTGACTGACGCCCATGACCAGCAGTGCCCCTATCGTGCCGGGGCCGACGGTAAGCGGAATGGTCAGAGGAACAATGGTCACATCCTGCTGGATATTATCGGTCTGCACTGCCGACTTGCCTTGGGCCATGCCCAGCGCCGATATGAACAGCACACTGCCGGCACCAATCCTGAATGCATCCACCGTGATGCCGAACACATCGAAAATCACGCGTCCGAACAGATAGAGCAACACGCTGGAAACCAGAGTCGCCAGAGCCACCTTCCAGGCCAGGCGCCGTTGTTCCTTGCGCGAGTAACCGCGTGTCAGGCTGATGAAACAGGAAAGAACGAAAAACGGGCTGTAAAGCACCAGCATTTTCAGATAGACGCTGAACAACACGTGAAGCATGGCTTCGACTCACAACGGCAGGTGAATGGCATCGCCAGTCTATCAGGCCACAGGCCTTTCCCGTCGCTGTCAGTTTTGCCGATAGTGCTCGCCGTCCGACGTCAGCCCGCGGGCCTTGTCACGGTGCGCTACCCAGTGCTCCACCAGTTCGCGCAACTGGGACAGTTCGATGGGCTTGGCCATGTGGCCGTCCATGCCGGCCTGGCGCGCGCGGTCCTTGTGCTCGGTGAGAATATGCGCGGTCAGTGCAACGACCGGTGTACGCACGCGCTGGTTACCGACTTCCCAGGCGCGCAATTGCTCGGTGGCCGAGAAGCCGTCGAGTATCGGCATCTCGCAATCCATCAGCACCAGGTCATAGCGCTGCGCCTTCATGGCGCGTAACGCTTCTTCGCCATTGCTCGCGGTATCGGGGTTGAGGTTGAGCTTGCCGAGCATGCCGCGGATGACCTTGGTCGAAATGCTGTTGTCTTCGGCCACCAGAATCCGGAAGTCGCCGGGGACGCTGACCGGCGGAGTCACGACCGGGCCGGTCTTGTTCGACACGACACCCTTGTTCAACTGGGTCAGTTCATCTGCCAGCGTGGTCTTGAGCGTGTAGCCTGCTACCGGTTTGGCCAGAATGCGCTTGATACCGGAATTGCGCGCGATGATCTTGCTGGGCGCATTGCTGATGCCCGTCAGCATGATCAACAGAATGTCGTGATTCAGGCTAGGGTCTTCCTTGATCTTGGCCGCGAGCTGCATGCCGGTCATGCCCGGCATGTTCTGATCGAGCAGGACCACATCGAAATAGTCGCGCAGATGCGCCTTGGTCCTGAGCAGGGCCAGTGCCTCCTTGCCGGACGCCACTGCGCTGACATTCAGGCCCCAGGCGCTGCATTGCTGGACCAGCACTTTGCGGCACGTGTCGTTGTCGTCGACCACCAGTACCCTGGCATCTTTCAGCGGGCTGTCCAGATCGATGGTCGGCTGTTCAAGCAGCTTTGCGTCCAGCGGCAGGTTCAGCCACAGCGTATTGCCTTGCGCGCCGGTGTTCTGAATGCCGAATTCGCCATCCATCAGTACGATCAACTGACGAGCGATCACCAGCCCGAGGTGGCCGCCGAGCCGGCTGCTGGCCAGAAAGTTACGGCTGTGCAGTTCGGCGTGCAGCAGCTCTTCACGCTCTTCGTCGGAAAGCGATTCGCCGCTGTCCTGAACCGAAATGCGCAACCGCGTGTTGCCGCTTTTCGAGGACTCAAGGGCGACGGCCAGAAGAATTTCACCTTCGTCGGTCTTCTTCAGGGCATTTTCCAGCAGGCTCAGCAGTGTCTGGCGCAGACGGGTCGGGTCACCGTTGATGACACGTGGCACCTGAGGCTGGATCTGGCTGATCAGCTCGACCTGTTGCTGCTCGGCCTTGGCGCGGAAGATATTCAGGCAGTCCTCGACCAGCGCGCCGATGTCGAACTGCACGTCGTCGAGTTCGATCTGTCCTGACTCGAGCTTGGTGATGTCGAGAATTTCGTTGATCAGCGTCAGCAGTTCGTTACCGGCACTGTGAATGGTCTGCACGTAGTCGCGCTGTTTGACCGACAGCGGGGTGCCGAGCAGCAGTTCGGTCATGCCCAGCACGCCGTTCATCGGCGTGCGAATCTCGTGGCTGATCTTGGCCAGGAACTCGGCCTTGGCGTTGATTTCGGCGGTGCTGGCCGCCTGATCGCGGCTGATGCTGAAACGGTCTTCGGTGATGCTGCGATGCCGCTCGCTGAGCGCCAGGCTCATCAGCAGACCGCTGATGCAGAACACGCTGAGCAGCGCCAGTATCAGCCATTGTGGCGGCACCAGGCTCAGCCACAGCAGGCCAGGCAGAACCACCATATAGCCGATATTGAAGGTAATCATCCCGAGGACAAACAGGCGCGCCGAACGATAGCCCTTCTGCCAGTGCCACATCGACACCGCCAGAATGCTCAATGTCGTCAACGAAACCAGGCCGAAGGTCAGGATATTGATTGGCAGCTTTTCGTCGAACAGCACCAGCAAGGCGCCGATCCCCATGAGCACCGCGTTGCCGAGCAACAGACGATCGAGCTTGCGGGCATTGCGATGCACGAAGAAACAGTAGGTGTAGATCAGGCCTGCGACAGCGGCCAGCAGCAGTGCCAGGTGCGCACTGGGTGTCTGAGCGATATTCCACGGGTCGATCGGGCGCAGCAGGTTGAGGAGCAACAGGGCACTGAGCCCGAGTAACGATTCGCAGGCGGCCAGCCACAGATTGCTGCGCGAACGTGTGTGTCCGTAACGCGTCAGGTTCTGCACGATCAGCATGGACAGCGCGCCAAACAGCAGCCCGAACAACAACGGCTGAGTCTCGTTGGCGGCGCTTTCGATGGCCGGTTCAAGGGTGATGCTGGGGCGCATTTTCTGCGCGGAGACCAGCCTCAGATAGATATCCAGCGACGCCGAGCTTTGCGGAACCGGCAGCAGGAAATCGTTGGACGGCAGTCGCTGATCTTCAATCGGCACGTCATTGCCCGTGCGTACATGATCGATCTGTCGATCGCCGTCCATGACATACATGTCGGCGCTGGAAAGGTCCGGGGCGAAGACACGCAGCAGTTGTTCGTGCTGAGTCGGTTGCATATGGTAATGCAGCCACACGGCACCGTCGCGATCCGCCGCTGTGACACGTTCCAGTTCAATGGGACTGAATTGGTTCTGGTAGCGCGCCGAGCGGATTTCATCCAGCGTCAGATGGGCCTTTTCATCGAGCAGCGTCGACCAGCCTGCACCATGCTCGGCCTGCGCTGAAAGCATGAACAGCAGAGTCAGCAGTCCGACGGTTGAGGCTATGGCAATCCTGAGCCCGCGCACAATGAAATCCCTTCGTGAGTGAATGCCTGGTAAAACCGCGAATACCGGACCAACCGGCCAGCCTCTGGTTGAAGAGGCTGGTCCGATCGATTACTCCTGGTCTTCGCCACGCTCACGGGCAATGGCACGGTAGCCAATGTCCTTGCGGTAGAAACACCCTTGCCAGTCGACTTTTGCGGCCAGCGCGTAGGCATTTTCCTGCGCTTTGCCTACGGTGTCACCCAGCGCTGTGGCACACAGTACACGACCACCGCTGGTCACCACACGCTCATCCTGCAAGGCCGTGCCTGCATGGAATATCTTGCCTTCGAGCTGTGCAGCGGCGTCCAGACCCTCGATGACTGCGCCTTTGGCGTAGTCGCCAGGATAGCCTCCGGCGGCCATCACGATACCCAGGCTCGGGCGCGGGTCCCACTGTGCTTCAATCTTGTCCAGCGCTTGCGCCAGTGCAGCTTCGACCAGCAGTACCAGGCTCGATTGCAGACGCAGCATGACCGGCTGGGTTTCCGGGTCGCCGAAGCGGCAATTGAACTCGATGACTTTCGGGTTGCCCGCTTTATCGATCATCAGACCAGCATAGAGGAAGCCGGTGTAAACGTTGCCTTCATCGGCCATGCCCCTGACGGTCGGCCAGATAACCAGGTCCATGACCCGTTGATGAACCTCGGCGGTAACCACCGGGGCAGGGGAGTAGGCCCCCATGCCGCCGGTGTTCGGACCGCTGTCGCCGTCGCCGACGCGCTTGTGGTCCTGGCTGGTGGCCATGGGCAATACATTCTTGCCGTCGACCATGACAATGAAACTGGCTTCTTCGCCATCGAGGAACTCTTCGATGACTACGCGTGAACCGGCATCGCCAAAGGCGTTGCCAGCCAGCATGTCACGTACCGCGTCTTCGGCTTCTGCCAGGGTCATGGCGACGATCACGCCCTTGCCTGCGGCCAGGCCGTCTGCCTTGATGACAATCGGCGCGCCTTTTTCACGCAGATAGGCCAGGGCAGGCTCGATCTCGGTGAAGTTCTGGTAGTCGGCAGTAGGGATCTTGTGACGCGCCAGGAAGTCCTTGGTAAACGCCTTGGAGCCTTCGAGCTGCGCAGCGCCGGCGGTCGGGCCGAAGCAGTCCAGGCCACGGCTGCGAAACAGGTCGACGACACCTGCAACCAACGGTACTTCAGGGCCGACGATGGTCAGCGCAACGTTCTTTTCAGCGAAATCCGCCAGTTGCTCCAGTGCCAGAACGTCGATGGCCACGTTTTCGCATTTGGCCTCGATCGCCGTGCCCGCATTGCCCGGTGCGACAAACACCTTCTGCACGCGTGGGTCCTGAGCGACTTTCCATGCCAGAGCGTGTTCACGACCGCCGCTGCCAATGATCAAAACATTCATTTCAAAAACCTCGATGACGCTGATTCTGGAGTACGCGGTGTGCCTGAGGCGACCCGACCCGCAGTACGAGGTCGCACTGGCGCAGCAGACACCTGCGACAGTGCGGCCGACTTTCTGATTAGTGCCGGAAGTGACGCATGCCGGTAAACACCATCGCGATGCCGGCTTCGTCTGCCGCGGCAATCACTTCGTTGTCACGCATCGAACCGCCAGGCTGGATGACGGCAGTGATGCCGACCTTGGCTGCGTTGTCGATGCCGTCACGGAACGGGAAGAAGGCATCGGAGGCCATGACCGCGCCCTGAACCTGCAGTCCGGCATGCTCAGCCTTGATGGCGGCGATACGCGCCGAGTTCACGCGGCTCATCTGGCCTGCACCGACGCCGACGGTCTGGCGGTTGCGGGCGTAGACGATGGCGTTGGACTTGACGTACTTGGCGACTTTCCAGGCGAAGATCAGGTCATGCATTTCCTGTTCGGTCGGCGCACGCTGAGTGACGACCTTGAGGTCGGCTTCGGTGATCATGCCGATGTCACGGCTCTGGACCAGCAGGCCGCCATTGACGCGTTTGTAGTCCCAGGCAGGCAGGCGCTCGCTCCACTGACCGCTGGTCAGCAGGCGCACGTTGGCTTTGCTCGCGACGATGGCGCGGGCCTCGGCGCTGACGCTCGGGGCGATGATCACTTCGACGAACTGGCGCTCGACGATGGCCTTGGCGGTTGCAGCGTCCAGCTCGCGGTTGAAGGCGATGATGCCGCCAAATGCCGACTCGGAGTCGGTGGCGTAGGCCAGTTCGTAAGCCTGGCGAATGCCGCCTTCATCGTCCGGGCAGACCGCGACACCGCACGGGTTGGCGTGCTTGACGATCACGCAGGCCGGTTTGACGAAGCTCTTGACGCATTCCAGCGCGGCATCGGTATCGGCCACGTTGTTGAACGACAATTCCTTGCCTTGCAACTGGGTGGCGGTGGCGATGCCAACCTCGTCAGGTTTTGCTTCGACGTAGAACGCCGCACTCTGGTGCGGGTTCTCGCCGTAGCGCATTTCCTGAGCCTTGACGAACTGGGTGTTGAAGGTGCGCGGGAACTGGCTGCGGCCTTCGGTGCTCAGGGTTTCGGCGGTCTGGTCGACGCCGCCCAGGTAGTTGGCGATCATGCCGTCGTAGGCGGCGGTGTGCTCGAACGCCTTGAGCATCAGGTCGAAACGCTGGGCATAGGTCAGGCCGCCTGCCTTGAGGCTTTCCAGTACCTGGCCGTAGTCGCCGGCATTGACCACGATGGCGACGTCCTTGTGGTTCTTCGCCGCAGACCGGACCATGGTCGGGCCGCCGATATCGATGTTTTCGATGGCGGTGGGCAGGTCGCAGCCCGGCTTGGAAACAGTGGCCTCAAACGGGTACAGATTGACCGCAACCAGGTCGATCGGCTTGATGCCGTGCTCGGTCATGATGGCGTCGTCTATGCCGCGACGACCCAGAATCCCGCCATGGATCATGGGGTGCAGGGTTTTGACCCGGCCATCCATCATTTCAGCGAAGCCGGTGTAGTCGGCCACTTCGACTGCCGCGACGCCGTTGTCCTTGAGCAGCTTGAACGTACCGCCAGTGGAAAGAATCTCGACGCCCAGCGCTTCAAGCTCGCGGGCAAACTCAAGGATTCCTGTCTTGTCGGATACGCTGATCAGGGCGCGGCGGATCGGCAGGCGGGTAGTCTGGTCGGTCATCTCGATTTCCATCAAAAGCAAAAGAAGTCAGCAAAAAAAAGCGACCGCGGTGCAAGGTCGCCTTTTCTGTTTTGAATGCTTTAAAGCAGATCGTACTGTTTGAGTTTCTTGCGCAGCGTGCCGCGATTCAGTCCCAGCAGCTCGGAGGCCTTCGTCTGGTTACCCTTGACGTAGTTCATCACGCTTTCCAGAAGCGGAGCCTCGACTTCCGACAACACCAGGTTGTAGACGTCAGTGACGGATGCGCCTTCGAGGTGGGCGAAATAATTGTGCAGCGCCTTCTCGACACTTCCGCGCAGGGTCTGACCCTCTTCGCTCGGCGTGTTGAGGTGCTGTTTCAAATTGACGTTGTCGCTCACGGGTGTTGTTCCACTCACTAAAGTCTCGGTCATCATCGTCATGCGGCCACCTCTTTATCATTCTCGTTATCCGGGCCCTTGCAGCCTTGGCTGAAGAACTCCCGAACGTTGGCGCACTGTGCTTCCGTATCTTCCAAACGATTGAAGTGGGCGCGAAACTCTCTGGCGCCCGGCAGGGTTGCGAGATACCAACTGACGTGTTTGCGTGCAATGCGCACGCCCATCACGTCTCCATAGAAAACGTGGAGCGCTGCCAGATGCTCAAGCAGAATGCGTTCCACTTCACTCGACTGCGGTGCCGGGAGTGTCTCTCCGGTACGCAGGAAGTGTTCTATCTCGCGAAAAATCCAGGGACGCCCCTGTGCGGCCCTGCCAATCAGTAATCCGTCTGCACCGGTGGCCTTCAGCACATGCCGGGCCTTTTCCGGTGAATCGATGTCGCCATTGGCAAAGACCGGGATCGACACGGCCTGTTTGATCTGGGCAATGGTGTCGTACTCGGCCTCGCCGGTGTACAGGTCGGCACGGGTTCGCCCGTGCACCGCCAGTGCCTGAATGCCTGCCTGCTCGGCGATTTTCGCCACTGTCAGGCCATTTCGGTTGTCGCGATCCCATCCGGTGCGGATCTTCAGCGTGACCGGTACATCGACTGCAGCCACGACAGCCTGCAGGATGTCGTTGACCAGTTGCTCATCCTTCAACAGCGCCGAGCCTGCTGCCTTGTTACAGACTTTCTTGGCCGGGCAACCCATGTTGATGTCGATGATCTGGGCGCCCAGTTCGACATTGGCACGTGCCGCGTCTGCCAGCATCTGCGGATCTCCACCGGCGATCTGTACCGAGCGGGGCTCGGGATCACCTTCGTGGATCATGCGCAGACGCGATTTGCGGCTGTTCCACAGGCTCATGTCACTGGTGACCATCTCCGAAACCACCAGACCGGCACCGAGTCTTCGGCACAGCTGACGGAAAGGCTGGTCGGTGACGCCCGCCATCGGGGCGAGGATCAAGCCGTTGTGCACTGTATATGGGCCGATGCGTACTGCCGACATAGCCTTACCTGTTGTGGAGGCCAAATCATCCGCAGGCCGTGTAAAAACCGTTTCACCCGGTCTGCAACGGCTCATTCCGCCAGCCGCATGCGCCACCGCCAGATCGAACCGAGAGTTTGAAAAAGGGTTGGCATGATACCCGCTCTCGATGACTGGATAAAGGCTGAATTGGATAAAATCTGAACAGCTCTTGCCGATGCTCGACAAGGCCGGTCAGAGGGTATTTTGTCGCAAAATTTCTGCGATCATGCAGCGTTCTTTGATGAGAAAAGGGTGTAAAGAAGCAGTCTCGGCATATGCAAGAGCCGCGGACGAGTCATTCCGGCGAGCGGAAGTTGAGGCTGTAGTTCACGGCCTTCGCGCCTGGATCAAGGATATCCAGCGCGATGTGGATCGGCGTCTGGGGTGGCATCTCTTCCTTGCCGGCCATTTCACCGCTCAGGTATTCACTGGGCTTGAACCGACGGCTGGCGATCAACTGACCGCCGGTATCGGAAAAACGCAGCTCCAGCAGGGGAAACGGCTGGGAAAACGAGGCGCGGT
The DNA here is from genome assembly GCF_017833005.1 of Pseudomonas sp. PvP027. Lineage (NCBI taxonomy): Bacteria > Pseudomonadati > Pseudomonadota > Gammaproteobacteria > Pseudomonadales > Pseudomonadaceae > Pseudomonas > Pseudomonas sp. PvP027. Next base: position 4,065,162 of record NZ_JAFIBK010000001.1, read on the forward strand.
TGTAGATGATCGCATCTACCACCAGAGCCCCTTGAAACTCGGGGTGGCTGCGCACAACCAGATTGCTGCTCTTGAGCTGGGAAATGTCGACCTTGCTCGGCACCTTGCAGCCAACCTGCGGGCAAATCTGCTGAAACAACGGGCGGTACTGGTCCTGGCGTGCCAGCTGATCGAAGTGGTACCAGACGTACTGTCCTGCCAGACCCGCCAGCGCCAGCACGATCAACAGGCCCCAGGCGAGGCGTCGGCCCCAGCGTGGTTTGGGCCGTTGCCAGTCGAGCTGCAGAGGGTCGTCAGTCAGGTCGAGAAGTGTCTGGTCACGCACTGCCGGTTCGTTGCGGCTGCGCTTGCCCCGCGGTTCAGGCTCCGGCTCATGGTCGTTGTCTTCATCATCATCGTCATCCACCGCAGACCAGCGCTCGACCTTCTCGGCAGACGGGGCTTTGCGCTGGATGATGACCGGCATTGGAGGCTCGTCATCGTCCAGATCCTTGTCCAGTGACAGCGACGGCTCGGTGCGTTTGTGGTCCTCCAGCGGTTCCGGAGATTCTGGAGAGTCGGTATCCGGGATAACCTCGGCATGCAGTTCCGGCAGTCGCTCGACATCGTCGTTGTGCAACGTATCGACCCATGCCGCTTCGTCGCTCTGCCGACTGTCACGCTTCGCTGTCAGGCTCACACCGTCGTTGCCGATATCGCTGACAGGGCGGGCAAAGGTGTCAGGCCTGCGGGTCTCGCGTTGTTCGAGGCGAGCCAGTTCTTCGTCCAGATTGAGATTATCCAGATCCAGCTCGCTGACTTGCCAGGGGTCGTCTTCTTCGGGCGCCTTTTCCGGCTCCGGCCTCAGCTCAGGCTCGGGCGTCGGCAGGGCCTCCGGTTCGGGCAGGGCTGCGAGCACCGGCGAGGCGGGCAGGGCCTCTTTTGCGGAGTCATCACTGGCGCGTTGCTCGAGCAACTGCCGCGCTGCGTTGAACACCTGCAGGCAGGCACCGCATCGCACCACCCCACGGGCCACGCTCAGTTGAGCGTGACTGACTCTGAAACTGGTCTGGCAGTGCGGGCACTGGGTGACGAAACTGTCGGTCATGCGGCTGTCCGGTTGAAGCGGCGGTTAACGGCGGCGACCCGTGATGCGTACCCAGCCATCTCGGTTTACGATCGGGTCCAGATCAAAACTGTCAGCGTAAGCTGCCGCGACTTCTTCACCCTGTTCGGCCAGGATGCCTGACAGTGCCAGGCGTCCGCCGGTCCTGATCAGGGAAGCCAGTTGCGGCGCCAGGGAAACCAGCGGGCCAGCCAGAATGTTGGCGACCAGCACGTCGGCCTGCTGGTGTGGCAGATCCTCGGGCAGGTACAGCGGGAAGCGTTCGGCGGCGATATTGTTGCGTCCGGCATTGTCACGAGAGGCTTCCAGTGCCTGCACGTCGATATCGGTACCAACGGCCTGTTCGGCACCCAGCAGCAGTGCGGCGATGGCCAGAATGCCCGAGCCGCAGCCGAAATCAAGCACGTTGCAGCCTTCGAGGTCCTGGCCATCCAGCCACTCGAGGCACAGCGCGGTGGTCGGGTGGGTCCCGGTGCCGAACGCCAGGCCCGGGTCGAGCAACAGGTTCACGGCGTCCGGTTGCGGCGCAGCATGCCAGCTCGGAACGATCCACAGGCGCTTGCCGAAACACATCGGCTGGAAGTTATCCATCCAGCTGCGTTCCCAGTCCTGATCTTCGATGACTTCGGCGCTGTGCTCGGGCAATTCTTCGCCGGTCAGCAGGCTCAGGTGCGCCAGGGCCATCTCGGCATTGGTGTCGGCTTCGAACAACGCCAGCAGGTGGGTGTGTGCCCACAGCGGGGTGGTATTGAGTTCGGGCTCGAAAATCGGCTGGTCTTCGGCGTCCATGAATGTCACGGACACGGCGCCGACTTCAAGAAGGGCGTCTTCGTAGGTTTCGGCTTGTTCCGGGCTGATGGCGAGACGGACTTGCAGCCAAGGCATGGCGGATTACCTTCGATTTGGAAATAAGTGCGGCTAGTAAGGCCAGTGCGGCCGCAGGAAGCGGGCAAGTTTACTGCTATGCGCTGCAAACAACAAAGCCGCATCACTGCGGCTTTGTCGTTGTGAAGCAGACTGGCTTATTGATTGGCCAGTTTGTGCTCCAGATAGTGGATGTTGACTCCGCCTTCGCAGAAGCCTTCATCACGGGTCAGATCGCGGTGCAGCGGGATATTGGTCTTGATCCCGTCGACCACGATTTCGTCCAGGGCATTGCGCATGCGTGCCATGGCTTCTTCGCGGGTCGCGCCCCAGGTGATCACTTTACCGATCAGCGAGTCATAGTTGGACGGAACCTTGTAGCCGCTGTACAGGTGCGAATCGACCCGTACACCGTTGCCGCCCGGTGCGTGGAAGTGCTTGACCAGGCCAGGGCTTGGCACGAAGGTCTTAGGGTCTTCGGCGTTGATCCGACATTCCAGCGCATGGCCCTTGATGACCACGTCATCCTGGGTGTACGACAGTTTGTTGCCGGCGGCGATGCTGAGCATCTCCTTGACGATGTCGATGCCAGTGACCATTTCCGAAACCGGATGCTCCACCTGAACACGGGTGTTCATTTCGATGAAGTAGAAACGACCGTTCTCGTACAGGAACTCGAAAGTACCCGCACCGCGGTAGCCGATATCGATACATGCCTTGACGCAGGCAGCCAGAACATCCTCGCGCGCCTTTTCGTCGATGAACGGTGCCGGCGCTTCTTCCAGAACCTTCTGGTGACGGCGCTGCAGCGAGCAGTCACGATCGCCCAGATGGATGGCCTGGCCCTGGCCGTCGGAAATGACCTGCACTTCCACGTGACGTGGGTTGGTCAGGTATTTTTCCAGGTAGACCATCGGGTTGCTGAACCAGGCAGCTGCTTCGGCGCGGGTCTGGGACGCGGCTTCGATCAGGTCTTCTTCGCGATGAACCACACGCATGCCGCGACCACCACCGCCACCGGCGGCCTTGATGATCACCGGGTAACCGACTTCACGACCAATGCGCAGAGCGATGGCTTCGTCTTCCGGCAGCGGACCGTCGGAACCGGGAACGGTCGGCACGTTGGCCAGCTTCATGGCGTCCTTGGCGGAAACCTTGTCACCCATCAGGCGAATGGTGTCTGCCTTGGGACCGATGAAAGCGAAGCCCGATTTTTCGACCTGTTCGGCGAAGTCGGCGTTCTCGGCGAGAAACCCGTAGCCCGGGTGAATCGCCGTCGCGCCGGTCACTTCGGCAGCCGAAATGATCGCCGGAATGTTCAGGTAGGACAGATTGGCCGGTGCCGGACCGATGCAGACGGTTTCGTCTGCCAGGCCCAGGTGCATCAGCTCGCGATCTGCAGTGGAGTGTACAGCGACGGTCTTGATGCCCAGTTCTTTACAGGCACGCAAGATGCGCAAGGCAATTTCGCCGCGGTTGGCGATCAGAACTTTTTCCAACATCGCAGGCTCTCCCCGGGTCAAACGATTGTGAACAGCGGCTGGTCAAACTCAACCGGCTGACCGTTTTCTACCAGGATGGATTCGATCACACCGCTGGCTTCTGCCTGGATGTGGTTCATCATTTTCATCGCTTCGACGATGCAGATGGTGTCGCCTTTCTTGACGGTCTGGCCGACTTCGACGAATGCAGGCGAAGTAGGCGCCGGGGTACGGTAGAACGTACCGACCATTGGCGACTTGACCACAAAGCCGTTCAGTTTCGGAGCCGATGGCACTTCTGCTGCGGCCGCAACAGGTGCTGCTGCCTGAGCCGGAGCGGCTGCAGGCGCAGCAACCGGAGCAGGTGCGTAGTAAGGCTGTGCCGGAGTCTTGCTGTGACGGCTGATCCGTACGGATTCTTCGCCTTCACGGATTTCCAGTTCGTCAATACCGGACTCTTCCAGCAATTCGATCAGTTTCTTGACTTTGCGAATATCCATCAATCATCAACTCCCAAGGTTCTGTAAGGGCAATTTGTCGACCGGCTCAAGCCATATGGTCAGCTTCAGGCTGGACTCGTCATGGCTTGGCACTGGCGGCCAGTTGTTCCAGGGCGGCCTCCAGGGCCAGTCGGTAACCGCTGGCGCCAAGGCCGTAGATCACTCCTACAGCGACATCTGAAAAGTAGGAGTGATGGCGGAAAGGTTCGCGTTTGTGCACGTTTGATAAATGCACTTCGATGAATGGGATGCTCACTCCCATCAGCGCGTCACGTATTGCAACGCTGGTGTGCGTAAAAGCGGCCGGATTGATCAAGATAAAGTCCACACCCTCACCGCGAGCGGCGTGAATGCGGTCGATCAGTTCGTACTCGGCGTTGCTTTGCAGATACATCAGATGGTGACCGGCATCGCGGGCCCGCTGCTCCAGATCCTGATTGATCTGAGGCAGAGTAATCGTGCCGTAGACCCCGGGTTCCCGAGTGCCCAGCAGGTTCAGGTTGGGTCCGTGGAGGACCAGGATAGTCGCCATTGCGTGTTCCTTTTATTGTCTGCGAGCGGTTTACGCCCGGCGACTATGCCGGAAGGGCAATGGACTGTCCAGTTAACAACAGTAGCCAGCACAATGAGCGATATTCGCGCAAAGTTTATGACTCAGGTCTCAGTTCTGGTCACTTGAGCTGTTCAGACGCTCGATCAGGCCTGCTGCGTCGATTTCGCCGACGACCCTGGCAGTTTGCAGTTCTTCGCCGTTTTTATCGAAGAAAAGTAGCGCTGGTGGACCAAACAGCTTGTACCGGTCGAGCAGGGCGCGCTGCTCTGCGTTGCTGTCGGTGATGTCGAAACGTACCCGTTGGTAACCCGACAGGCGGGCAACCACAGCCGGGTCAGGCAAGACTTCGTGTTCGATGACCTTGCAACTGATGCACCAGTCGGCATACCAGTCGAGTACCAGCGGTTTGCCCTCGCTCCGGGCTTCCTGCATCAAACGGTCCAGTTCGGCGGAGCTGGTGATCGTCTGCCACTGTGACTCCGACGTTGCCTGTGCTCCGTTATTCGCCGTGGCGTACTCGCGACCCAGCGGGCGCATTGGGTCGGTCTGTCCGGACAGCGCGCCGTACCAGCACGCCAGTGCATAGACCAGCAGTGCCAGCCCCAGCAACTGGGCGAGTTTCTGCCGTGTGGTTTTGACGTTGAATTCCAGTGCGCCGAGAAACAGTGCGACACCAGCCGATAACAGACCCACCAGCAACAGCGTGACCTGACCTGGCAGCACGCGGCTCAGCAGGCCGATTGCCAGTCCCAGTAGCAGCACGCCGATGGCGTTTTTGACCGTCACCAGCCAAGGGCCGCTTTTCGGCAGCCATGTCGCACCACCGGTGGCGATCAGCAACAGCGGCGCGCCCATGCCCAGCCCCAGCGCAAACAGTTTCAGAGCGCCGCCGAGCGCATCGCCGCTGGCGCTGATATACAACAGCGCGCCGGCCAGAGGCGCTGATACACAAGGTGATACCAGCAGGCTGGAGACCACGCCCAGCACTGCTGCACCCCACAAGGAACCACCTTCGGTCTTGCCGGCGACACGGTCCAGGCGAGAGCTGATCGATTGCGGCAGGCGCAGTTCGAAAGCGCCGAACATGGCTATGGCGAAGATCACGAAGAATGCCGAGAACGGCACCAGCACCCAGGCCGATTGCAATCGCGCCTGCAGGTTAAGGCCTGCACCGAACATCCCCATCAGCGCGCCCAGCAGGGCAAAGCACGCCGCCATTGGCAGTACGTAAGCGAGGGACAGGCTCAGCCCGCGCAACCCGCCAACCTGACCGCGCAGTACCACGCCGGACAGAATCGGCAGCATCGGCAGTACACAAGGGGTGAAGGTCAGGCCTACGCCGGCGAGAAAAAACAGCGCCAGCTCTTTCCAGCTCCAGGCTGCTGTGGCAGGTGCGCCGGCAGAGGCCTGGTCAGCGGGGCTGGCAGACACATCACCAATGCTCAAACGCTCGGTTTCAGGTGGATAGCACAAGCCCTTGTCGGCGCAGCCCTGATACGTCACAGCGAGGGTGAAGGGACGCTGTTCACCGGGTTTGCGTGGCAGGTCGATATCGAGAATGCCGTGATAGACCTCGACATCGCCAAAGTACTCGTCGTGTTTCTGCTCGCCCTTGGGCAGTTGCGCTTCGCCAAGGCCGATGTCGGCAGGCTCAGTACGGAACTGGAAGCGGTGGCGATACAGGTAGTAGCCGTCGGTGGCGACCAGCCTCAGCTTGATCGACTCCGGTGTCGTCTCGATCAGGCTCAACTGAAAGGCCTGACGTACAGGCAGGAAGTCCTTGCTGTTATCCAGCGAGCCACCGCCCAGGGTGGATGAAGGACGGCTATCCAGCAAACCTGCACCGGAGGCGGGCAGGGCCAGGATCAACAACAAAAGGCATAAAAAACGGCGCATGGCAGTCTCGAATATCGAAAGTCCGCGCATGATAACGGAGTGCCCGACGGCGTGCCGAGCGCAGGTTGTAAGAGTGGGTTTCAGCAGGCCCGCGGTCGTGCCGAAATTATTTTCTGCCCGAGGAAAAGCTGCCACCAGCCTCCTGTTCGTAGAAATCCGGGATCTTGTATTTATACGTGTCCAGCCAGCGTTGCAGACTGAGGTCGCGCTCTGCTGCGGTATTGACCTGCGGTGTCGGCGATGCCGCCTTGCCGCTGGCCTGAAGCTGCAGCCAGGTCTCGGTCTGTCCGGTTTCAGAAGACGAAGTTTCGCCCTTGTCTGCCCAGGCATCTCCTGCGCTCAATAGCAGTACACACCCGGTAAGTATGATGCGCTTCATGGCTGTACCTCTTGGGACTGACGTTCATTTTGCCCTGTCAGGCTCGCGATAGGCCGTGCAGATGCTCGCGGAGCGGCAAGGGGCTTTCTCAATTGCTCGGCACGTGCCTGTGCATCGGTCACCTGTTCAGGCGTCAGCCCGGCCCGCGATGCCAGTTCTGCGGCCTGGGTCCAGTTGTTCTGATAGATCAGCAGCGTGGCCAGGTTCAGCGCCGCCAGCGAGTCTGATTGTTTGAGCTCCATGGCCGTCAGGAACTGAAAGCGTGCCTGCTCCAGTTTCAGTTGGTTGAGGTAGACGACGCCCAGGTCGTTGCGGATCTTTTCATCCGTCGGTTGCAGCTTGCTGGCCATAAGCAGGTGTTGCTGTGCCAGCGCGTTGTCACCACGTGCTGCGGCCAGTTGCCCGAGGCCATGTTCGCCCTCGGCTGCCCGGCAGGTACCCAGCAGGCTGCGGTACAGCGGTTCTGCCTCGTTGCTGCCCAGAAGTCGCAACACCCGGGCCTTGCGCAGGCGAACCTCGCCCAGGCTGTCGGGCAAGCTTTCCAGGTTGGCAAGGCTGGCATGCAGGCGGCCTTCATCGGCCATGTTCTGAGCCAGATTCAGGGAGAACTCCTGATCCGAGGTCAGCTTGGGACACTGCCCCGGCTGAGCCGTAGCCTGCGTCCAGAGGGAGCGACCATCACTGGCGCATCCGCCCAGCAACAGCAGCCCGAGTAGTACGATCACTGGTTTCATTGCAATGCGTCCTTTCGTGCACAAGTAACACCGGGTCAACTGCCCAGTGCGCGGCTTATTGCCATAAATCCTGGCCCCGCCAGCACAATCAGCAGGGCGGGGAACAGAAACACCATCATGACCACCGACATCTTTGCCGACAGTTTGGAAATGTATTCCTGCAAGCGAGTCAGGCGTCGGTCATCGATCAGTTGCTTGAGGGTGAGCAGGGACTTCAATGCGCCGCCGCCCTGATGAATCAGTTGATTGAGGATCACACAGGTGTCGCTCAGCTCGTCGACGTCCAGCAGAGCAGCGGTTTTTCTCAGTTCTTCACCCAGCTCCAGGCCGGAATCGACGCGCATCAGCACCACGCGGATTTCCTCGGACAGCACCGGCAGCAGGTCTTTACCTTCGTTGCTGAGCACCCGAAGCGCCTGCTCGACCGCCATGCCGGACTCGAACAGGATGCGCAGCAATGGGATAAAGGTGGAGATTTCCACCACCACTTGTTTCTGACGGCGCCGAGCCACGGCCGCCAGAATCCGCTTGGGCAGCAGATAGCCGGCGCCCAGGGCAAAGATCGGTGCAATGAGCGGTTGCTGGATACCTTTGAAAAACAACAGTTGGCCCAGGATAACCATGGCCATCAGACCGACCGGAACGCCGACCTGGCAGGCCGCGAACAACGAACGTTTGCTGGCGCGCCGCCAGCCGATGCGGTTGAGCAGCATCTGGGTTTCCGAGTCCAGGCTGATGCTGCGTTGACCGATGCGGGTGTCGCCGAGCAAGCGCAACAGGCTGCCGATGCGACTTTCGCGGATTACCTGGCCCCTCAAGCGTCTGGCCACCAGACGTTCATTGCGACGCTGACGCGCTATGCCTGACAACAGCAGAAATGCGGCAGCGGCAAGCATCATGGCGGCGAATAACAGTTCCATCTCAAATGCTCCTCAACATGCGCCACAACACCACGCACCCCGTGACCTGCAGGGCGAAGGCCACGCTCAGCATGATCTTGCCGCTTTCGTCGTCCCACATATGCAGCAGATAGCTGGGGTTCACCGCCAGAAAGTAACCGGCCATGCTGATCGGCAGCAGGGCCAGCACTACTGCAGTCATACGGGTTTCGCCGGTCATTGCGCGCAATTGGCGACCGGCCTGTTCCCGATCACGAATCAGCTTGATCAGGTTTTCCATCAGTTCGCTGGCATTGCCGCCATAGCGGTGATTGACCCGCAAGCCGATGGCGAACAGGTGAAACTCGTCGCGCTCATACAGTTCGGCAAAGTCCCTCGCCGCATCCGGCAGGCTGACGCCCAGTTGTACGTTACGCTCGATCCGGCTCATGCCGTCCTTGAGCGGCTGGTCGGTGGCGTCGATGCCATGCAGTACCGCGTCGGCCAGGGTTCTGCCGGACTTGAGGCTGCGCACGGTATGGTCGAGCAATTGCGGCAGTTGCTGGATCATGCGGCGCACGCGCACCTCATAGCGCCACGACACGAACACACGCAGTGTCAGAGGCACCGCCAGCAGCACGCTGAGCGCACCGACGACTCCGGCCGTTGCGTAGCCGATCAGTATCAGCAGCGCATACAGCGACAAGGCCAGGCCCATGCGTTTGGTCGGCTGTCCCAGCCCGGCGCGCAAAAAGGCCCTGTCCAGGTAGCTCCAACCGGTCTTTTCGGCCACGGGCTGCACTTGCCCGGCCATCAGCCGCTGCCGGACCCGTTCACTGGCCCCCTGATTGAGCGCCAGGTAGAACATGCGAATGGACGCAATAAACAGCAGCAAGGAGATCAGGCCCAGTACCAGAGACGCACTCATGCCGACTCCTTGAGCATGTCAGTAGCCGGGCCGCAGCTTGTCGCCAGCGGCGTGGGCCGCTTCGCGCATGAAGCCGACCCCGGTGCGACGATCAACGCGAAACAGGGTATTGGTGACATAGATGTCATCGCGAATGCCGACCACTTCCACCACTTCACTGACACAGCGGCGCCCGTCAGGCAGGCGCGTCAGCTGGATAATCACATCCAGTGCCGCGCAGACCATCTGGCGCAGGGTCTTTTCCGGGATCAGCCGCCCGGTCAGGCCCACCAGCGTTTCCAGGCGCAGCAGGGCATCCTGTGCATTGTTGGCGTGCACGGTGCTCATCGAGCCGTCATGGCCGGTGTTCATTGCGGTCAATACGTCCAGCACTTCGACGCCCCGAATCTCGCCGAGGATAATGCGGTCCGGGCGCATCCGCAGCGAGTTGCGGATCAGGTCGCTGGCGCGCACCTCGCCATGCCCTTCGGCGTTGGGCGGGCGGGTTTCCAGGCGCACCACATGCGGGTGACTGAGCTGCAGCTCGGCTACGTCCTCGATGGTCACCAGACGCTGATTACTGTCGATCAACTGGCTCAGCACGTTGAGCATGGTGGTCTTGCCCGTGCCGGTGCCGCCACTGACCAGAATGTTGCAGCGTTTGCCGACGGCTTCCTGAAAGAACTCGAAAATCGACTGGTCGATGGTCTGCATCGCCACCAGGTCCGCGCTCTTGAGCATGTCCTTGCGAAATTTCCGGATCGACAGGCAAGGGCCGTCCAGCGCGATGGGCGGAATGATCGCGTTGACCCGGCTGCCATCGGGCAGACGCGCGTCGACCATGGGTGAGGACTCGTCCAGGCGGCGCCCGAGTGGTGCCAGGATGCGTTGCATCACGCGCTCGACATGGTGCGAGTCGATAAAGCGCAGGTCAGTGTGATGCAGCACGCCATCGCGCTCGACAAATACCTTGCCTGGCCCGTTGACCAGAATTTCCGTCACCGAGGTGTCGCGCAGCAGCACTTCCAGCGGACCGAAGCCGGTCAGTTCGTCGACCAGTTCTTCAGCCAGGCGCTCCATTTCGTAACGCGAAATGGCCAGCCGCAGCCGTGCGACGTATTCGGCCACCTTGTCGATGACGAATTGCGCCAGGGCCGGTCGTGAGCCTTCCAGCAGGCTTTTGCCGCTTTCTTCCATGCCGTCGATGATGTAACGGTGCAGCACCAGTTTCAGGCCTTGCCCGTCGTCAGGCTTGCCTTGTGTACGCGATGAGACGCCAAACAGTTTCTCCGCCATTACCGGTTCCCCCTCAGTCGAGCGAGCCAGCCCTGATCGGGCTTCTCGCGAGCCTCGGTATGCCGTGCCAGGTGCTCGCCAAGCCGCCGCAGCCCGGAGCACAGTGCATCGCGTGACGCCAGTTCGAACAGCGTCACGCCCTGATTCTTGGCGTTGAGGCGCAGCTCCGGTGCAAGCGGCAGTACTGCCAGCACCGGCAGACCGAAGGTTTTGCTTACGGTTTCGGAATTGGGCGCGACCGAGCGCTGGTAGCGATCGACCAGCAGGCCGGCGTGCTGCATTTTCATGCCTTTTTCGCGCCAGTTGTTGAGCACTGTCAGGTTGCGTCTACAGCCCAATACGCTCTGGTCGGTGTACCAGAGCAACTGATCGCAATGGCTGACCAGCGAGCGCAAGGCTTCGCTGTCTGGCTGACCCACCAGGTTCACGACCACATGCTGAAAATGCTGGCGCAGTGCGCTGAGCAGCATATAAAGCTCGGCGGCACTGGACTGTTCCAGATGATCGTCGGCTTCGCTGTAGGCCAGAATGCGCAGGCCGCTTTCGCTGGTGGTGAATGCGCTGTCGATCAGCGTTGCATCGAGCCTGCGCAAGTGGCGCAGGGCGTCACCGAAGCTGAACGTTGATTCAAGACCGAGCATCAACAGGCTGTCGCCGCGTGGCAGGCCGAGGTCCAGTAGCAGCGTGCGCTGCCCGCTCTTGTGCACGACCATCGCCAGGTGCGTCGCGATCAAGGCCCCGTCGTCATCACTTTGTACGCCGTACAGCACCGACAGGCCGCTCATGTTCGGGTTGGGCGTCACGGCGGGCAGGCGCTTGCTCAGGCGTCTGACCAGACCGGCGACCTCACTGGAACGAGACCCGTAGGCAACGAAGTCCCTGGCCCCGGCGCGCATGGCGTTGAGCACCAGCTGGTTATCCATGCCATCGCCGAGCGCAACGATGGCCAGCATCGGCTTGGCTTCCAGCGCACTTTCGATCAGGGCGCTCTGGGTCATCAAATGCTCACGGTCCAGGCCGACGAACACCACGCTGGCGAACGTCACGTCCACCAGCGCCAGTAGGTCGTCGAGGCTGCCCGTACCGGCACTGACCACTTGGCCCAGCGAGCCCAGAGCACTTTGCAGCCACTCCAGGTCGGTGTTGTTACGGGTGATTGCCAGGAAGGTCTGGCTCAGGCTCTGGCTCATTTGGATAACCCGTCGCGGCGGTCGAAATCGCCGTTTTCCAGAAAATATAGGCGCGGGAAACTCGGGTCATAGGTGCGCAGTGCCTCACCGGGCAGCGACGGCAGTCGGGCGTTGGCGGCCAGTGGCTGGACGAGGTGCGGTGTGACGATCATCAGCAGTTCGCGCTCGTCGCGCTGGATCTGCGAGCTGCGGAAAAATGCACCGAGAATCGGGATGTCGCCCAGGCCAGGAAACTTGTCCACCGAGCCGCTGTTGCTGGAACTGATCAGGCCGCTGACCACGAAGCTCTCGCCGTCGGCAAGCGCAATGCTGGTATCGGTACGGCGAATGTTGAGTGCTGGCACGGTGGTCCCGGCGATGGTGATACCGGCCGAGAAATCCAGCTCGCTGACTTCCGGTGCGACCTTCAGCAGAATCCGGTCGCGGCCCACGACAGTCGGGGTCAGGGTCAGGCGCACGCCGAACTCCTTGTACTCGATGGAGATACCGTTGCCCTCACCATTGGGCACCGGCACCGGGAATTCGCCGCCGGCCAGAAAGCTCGCGCTTTGCCCGTTGAGGGCGACCAGGCTGGGGCGTGCCAGGGTGTAGGCGTAGCCACTGTTTTCCATGGCATTGATCATGCCCAGCACCTTGCTGCTGCCACCGCCCCAGACAATATTGAAATTGCTGTTGTTCAGCGGAATGCTCGGTCTTGTGCCGCTGACGGTGCCGGGCGTGACGTTGACACCCGGCACCGTGCCGGGCGCGCCGAACAGAAAGTTGTTCGAGCCCTTGCCGAAGATCGAGGTACTGGCTTCCTTGAGTTTGGTGCGGCTGACTTCGATAAAGCGGATGTCCGTCTGCACCTGGCTGGGTAACTGCGCATCGGCAGACGGCGCGGTGACACTCTCGACCATGGCTGTCGTCGCCCGGCCGCGCACGAAGACCATGCTCTGGCGCGGCGCACTTGCGCAGGCCGTCCAGACCATCAGGCTGGTCGTCCCCTGCGCCACGCCGGTCAACAGAAAACCGTCGGTGCCGTTGACGTGCACATCGGCGATTTTCGGATCACCCACGGCGATGCGGGTAATGGGCACCGCAGAGCGCACCTCCTGTTGAATGCCCTGGTCGATTTCCACGGCCGCCGGCATCGCGGCAAGGCCTGCACAACTGCCGGGAGCGGCCCACGCGGCGGGCGCACACAGTGCCGCGGTGACTAACGCCAGCAAACGGGGTTTTATAACTGGCACGGAACAACAGCTCATCAAATGCAATCCTTGCTCAATCAGGGAGTTTGTTGCGTGATCTGGTTACCGCGTATGACCTCGACAGCGCGAGACGTACGCGGAGTTGCGCCTGCTGTTGGCGCGCTGGCCGGGCCGAGGCTCAACTGTCTGAAAACGACCAGTTGGCGGTTGGCCGAATCGAGTCGCTCTGCCGCGTCAGAGCCGCCGGCTTCGTTTGCCCAGTAATTTTGCAGGTTACCCTCGTCGGCGCTGCGCACGGCCAGACGCAGGACACCGGTTTGCGACGCCAGCATCAGACGCGCCACCAGGGCTTGCGGCACCGCGACCGTGACGGTTCGCGCGTTGATCCGCTGCTGCTCCTGCTTGAGGCGTTCGTCAGCATTGATGTCCTGCACCGGCTTGCCGTTGTGGTCCGGACCGAGCAGCCCGCCAACGCCGAGAATCCGCAGGGCGGGAACCACGACCTGGCTCGACCGATTCGGATTGCTCGCGTCTTCAGGCAGGTAAAGTAGTACATCCACGTAGTCGCCGGGGCTGAGTTGCCCGGAGGCGCCCGTCACCTCATCGACCTGCAGCGCCAGGGCCCGCTCGTGTGGCCGAATCATTCGCGCCAGTGTGCCGCCTGCTTCGAAATTGCTCTCCGTAAGCCAGCTTCCGGCGGTCAGCGTTCGCCAGCTGCTGCGGCCGACGATTTTATCGATGGCTTCAAAGCTCCCGGGCGGGGCGACCTTAAGGCGCTCGATGGTCAGGTCATCGGCCGTGATTGCGGTGTAGGCAGGGATATCCCTGGCCAATACCACGACGTTGTGACGCAGAGCGTCCTCGACGGGAGGCGTCGGCGGCGTCTGGATCGCTGTTTCGGTGGTGACAGGTTCGCTGGGCGGAATGACAACTGTAGGTGCCTCGGCTGGTTTGCTGACGGCGATCCCCAGATACCCGGCAATTAACGCCCCCAACAAAAACAGGACAGCAAGCACCAGGGTAATGCGACTGCTCATGGCAACTGTTCCCTTTGTCATCGCAGGACAACTTCAACACACGCGGTGCGGCAATTTCACCATCGAGTAATAGAGGACAAGGTCAAATGTCCGTTATGTGAAGGTAGCTCATGGCAATCAAAGCGCCATTCTGCTTTGGTATAAAAATGCTTTCGGATGAATGGCATAGCCGTTTCGGCAGTCTTTGTAACGGGTTGGCAAGACCTATAACTTTCCGGTTAATGCTTTGTTGAGATTGTGGGTTTTTTGATTGAAGGCAATGCTGATATTGCGAGGGATACATGCGCACGAAGGTTTATTGGCGCCACTGAAGGCGCAAGGAGAAATGAGATGTTCCTTACCCAGTTTTATGTCAGCGTCTACACGCGTATTCAGTCTTTTTTTAAGGACAAGGAGGCAGCATCGGCGATCGAGTACGCAGTGATCGTAGCTATGGTGGCGTTGGTGCTGTTTGCGTTCGTGACACCCTTGGGGGACGCTATCAAAGGAAAATTCAATGAAATTGTCACTGGATTGGGTGGTACGACGGTAAGTTAGTTGATTAATATGCTTTGAGTTTATTCCTGTTGAGATAACCACATGGCTGTCCACCCCATCCGCCAACAACTGCTTCTGGTTGATGACGAAGAGGACGCAAACGAGGAATTGGCAGAACTGCTCGAAAGTGAGGGGTTCTGCTGCTTCACGGCGTCTTCCGTCAAGATGGCCTTGCACCAGTTGACCCTCCATCCGGATATCGCGCTGGTGATCACTGACCTGCGGATGCCGGAGGAAAGCGGCATCCAGTTGATTCGTCACCTGCGCGATCACACCTCACGCCAGCATTTGCCCGTCATCGTCACCTCCGGCCATGCCGACATGGATGACGTCAGCGATCTGCTGCGCCTCCACGTGCTCGACCTGTTCCGCAAGCCGATCTATCACGTCCGCTTGCTGGAAACCCTCAACAACCTGTTTCCCGAGCCGAAGATCTTTCAGGTTCAGTGACGACAGGCTCGCGCCGTATAGCATGCTCACGCTGGAGCATGGGCACCAAGTTAAAGGGCTATCGTTCCTCCCGCTCCAGCGTGGGAATGCCTTTCGTGGCGCTCTGCGTCACACCAGTCTGTGCTCACTCCACCACGCTGAATTCAACCCGCGCAGTCTGGCCGCTCTCGTCCAGCACGCTTAACTGATAACGCCCCGGTTTGCTCAGGGTGGGAGTGAAATCCTGTCTGGTGTCGGTTTCTGCCAAAGGTTTGCCATCGATAAACCACCAGCGGTGGCCGCTGCCGCCGAGTGCCGAGAGCGTGAGGCGTAAAGCCTGACGACTGGCGGCAGGCAGGCGCAGGTTGTCGCCTTCGCGGACACCGACAATGCTCAGTGGGGGCGCCAGGTTCAGGTTCTGCGGCGGGCAATCCGGGTCAGCAGGCGGCAGGCGTGCGTCGCGTCGTTCTGCTCTGGGCAGCCAGGGCTCAAGAGGCGCAGGCCACAGCGCGATCTCCTGCGCTCGGGCGTCCGGGCAATTGGCCGCGACGCGCAGCCCCTTGGCATTGACCCAGATATGCTCCTGCAAACCCAGCCCAAGCGGTTGGTCGGCCGCTTGCAGGGTTGGCGGTGTGGTGCCGTCCAGCGTCCATGCGAAGCGTTGGCGACGGCAATTCGGATCGTTTTTGCTCATCGGTTGACCGAGCGGCCAGCAGATGGCGGCCACACCGACGTTCTGCGGCACGGGCTGGACGGGTGCGGCGATGCCGCGCTGACTGTCGCGATTGACCAGCACATCGTGGACCTGAAGCATCAGTGGCGCTGCCGAAGCCAGCCCGAACTGCCCTGGCACCGGTGTGCCATCCGGCCGGCCGATCCAGACCCCGACCAGGAAGCGCGGCCCGACGCCAATCGCCCAGGCATCGCGGAACCCATAGCTGGTGCCGGTTTTCCAGGCCAGTTGCGGACGTTGTACCAATTCGGCGCGCGGGTCGATGTCCGGGCGCGACTGGCCACTGAGAATGCGTCGAATGATCCACGCAGCGCCCGGTGACATCATCCGCCGCTCACGCAGTCGGTCCTGCGGTTGCAGTCGAACATCGGCACTGCGCCCGCCGCGCGCGAAGGCGCTGTAGCCTGTCACCAGATCCTCTAACCGACTGCCCGCGCCACCAAGAATCAGCGCCAGACTGGGCTCGGCCAGCGGCGGCAGGGTCAGGGGTACGCCGCCATTGCGCAGTTCGGCGGCGAAGCGTTTCGGCCCGTAGACCTCCAGCAATTGCACGGCAGGCAGGTTGAGGGACATCGACAGCGCCGAACTGGCCGCCACCGGTCCGCCGAAACCGCTCGAAAAGTTGCCCGGTCGATAATCGCCATAGCGGCGCGGCACATCCTGCATCAGGGACTCTGAATGGATCAGTCCGGCGTCCATGGCCATGCCGTACAGAAACGGCTTGAGTGTCGAGCCCGGCGAGCGCAGGGCGGTGACCATGTCCACATGGCCGAAACGCTTCGCATCGTTGATGTCCACCGAGCCAACGTACGCGCGCACGGCCATGTTTTCCGCCTCGACCACCAGAATCGCTGCCGACGTCCGCTCCGGGAGGCGTGCGCGCCAGCCCATCAGCAGGTCTTCCATACGCCGTTGCAGTGCGGCGTCCAGCGTGGTGCGGATCAATGGCGGGCTGTTGGCGCGATTCAGGCGTCGGGCCAGCAGCGGCGCAAGGCTCGGTTCCTGTCGCGGCGCCAGCCACAAGGGCTCTTCCAGTGCTTCGTTCACGCTTGCTTGCGGCCACACCTGAAACTCGGCCAGACGTCTCAACACCTTGTCGCGAGCCTGTTGCGCCCTTTGCGGGTGACGGTCGGGACGCAGGCGGCTTGGCGCCTGTGGCAGCACCGCCAGCAATGCTGCCTCGGCGCGGGTCAGGTTTTGCGGTGATTTGCCCAGATAAGCCCAACTGGCGGCTGCGACGCCTTGCAGTGTGCCGCCGAACGGGGCGCGATTGAGGTACAGACCGAGGATCTGATCCTTGGACAGGTGCCACTCTAGCTGCAGCGTGCGCCACAGCTGACGAAACTTGCCGGATAGCGTACGTGAGTGTGGATCGAGCAATCGTGCCACCTGCATCGACAGCGTGCTGCCGCCCGAGACTACGCGGGCATCGCTGAGGTTTTGCCAGGTGGCGCGTAGCAACGCCAGCGGATTCACCCCGGGATGTCTGTAGAACCAGCGGTCTTCGTAGGTCAGCAGGGCTTCGAGGTAGTAGGGCGAGACCTGTTCGTTGCTGACCGGATAGCGCCACACGCCATTGGCATCGGCAAAGCGCCATAGCGGCGTGCCGTCCTCGGCCAGTACAACGCGAGCCAGATCATCCCTGGGCAGTGGCAGCGGCCAGAGTCGGTCGGCCAGCCAGAGGAGAGCGATCAGCAGCATGATTGCGCCTGCCAGCCACTTGAATGTTCGCGGCAGGCGCAGAAGAAATTCAGGTTTCAACGCAAAGAGCCTTTATGATCCACGGAACCTGACACGCATTGCGACAGCCAAAGCGGACAGACCATTTTCTTCACGACTCCAATCAGGACGTACATATGCAGGTAGAAGGCTTTTTTGAATGGCTCGGGCAGGCCATCGGCGCGATCATTCGCTTCTTTGTCGACGGTCTGGCGTGGTTGTTCAACGGGTTTACCCATGCTGGGGGGAATTTTGTCGATGGCCTGTCTCGCACGCTGGGCATGGACACCTCGCTGATCAGCATCATCGCACTGGTCATCGGCCTGATGCTGCTGTATTCGGCGGTCCGCGCCTTCATGCGTGCCTCGATCATCCTCGGCATCATCTGGCTGGCGCTGGGCCTCTGGTTGCTGAGCTGGATCATTCATTGATGCGTTGAAACGCTGACCCGCCGCCATCGTGGGTGAGCGGAGCGACGCTTTCGCGAGCAAGCTCGCTCCTACTGGAGCTGCGGTGTGTCGGGGCAGTTGTGTATGGTGCCTCGATCGTTTCTGTGACGCACATCTGAGACACTTTTTGCTTTTGTAGGAGCGAACTTGTTCGCGAAGGCTCTGGTACGGGCGATACATCTTCAGCGGATGTACCGGCCCTTTCGCGAACAATGCGGATCGCCGCCCCGGTCGCTCCTACTGGAGCTGTGGTGTGTCGGTCCGTTTGCGAGCAAGCGTGCCCTCACTGTCACGCATTCCAGTCAGTAATCGATCATTTCCCCTTCACCACCATCTGCGCAGGCGCTTCGCCCAAGGCTTGCCAGTTCGGGCGGTACATGGATTCGACCTGCGGTGGCGGGACGCGGTAGGTGCCCGGGGTGACGGCTCGCGCCAGGTAGAGCAGATGCACGGTGCTGCTGCCCTCGATGTCCAGCGCGGCCACATAACGGTCGCCCCGATATTCCTGATGCTTGATCCCGGCGTTTTCCATCGACTCGCGGATGGTTTTTACCTCCTCGCTGGCGTCTTCCAGACTCGCCGCGCTCTGCGCCAGGTTCTGATTTTCCAGCTCCAGGCCCGCAGGCAGCAGGTCCACCACCAGTGCATCCGGCACGCGCTGTTTGGCACCGATCTCCAGGTGCACCAGCACCAGTTGCCCGGTTTTCAACGCGCCGATGTTCAGTGGCGCGCCGTTCAGGTTCAGGTACTCGCGGCGAATGCTCAGGTTCTCGCCACCCGCGGCAGGCGCCTGGGTTGGATAACCGGAGACGGTCAGTTGCTGGTAGAGCACTTCGCTGCTCTGGTTGTGCACCGAAAGCGGCGAGGCCAGCAGCGAACCGTCCAGCTTGAGGCCCGGCTGTCTGTTGCTCAGCTCGCGGGTTTCAGTGCCACTGGCGATGCTGGCGGTCCAGTCCTTTTCCGGTTTGCCCAGCAGGTTACGGCCAGCCATGAACAGTGAGTTGCTTTCCTGCGTGGACAGGTAACGATTGGCCGCCACCTCATCCGCCAAGGCGAACAGGCGCTCATCACGCTTGTCTTTGGCGAGGTCGTTTTCTTCCAGCAATGCCAGTATCAACGCCTGATCACGCAGCGAGCTGCCGTAGTCAGCCAGCCATTCATTCTTGCGGCTGACCGCCAGACCCGCCATCAGGGCCTGGTCGGCGCGGGGTTTGTCGCCCATTTTCTCCAGCGCGACTGCCAGTTGCACCAGCGGCAGGCCGGAGCGCGCATCACTGCGTCGGTCGAACAGGCTGCGCAAGGCCGCGAGCGGGGCCTGCTGACTGCGCGACAGCACCAGCCCGGCATAGGCTTGCACGGCGAAGCGCGTATGTTCGGCGTTCTGGCTGTAATTGACCTGAATCTGACCGGCATCCTGCAAATACCGCAGCAGGCGTTCGCTGGCTTTCTTCAGCGCATCCGGGGGCACGGCAAAGCCCTGATCGCGAGCGCGCAGCAGGAAGT
This sequence comes from Pseudomonas sp. PvP027, assembly GCF_017833005.1. Taxonomy (NCBI): domain Bacteria; kingdom Pseudomonadati; phylum Pseudomonadota; class Gammaproteobacteria; order Pseudomonadales; family Pseudomonadaceae; genus Pseudomonas; species Pseudomonas sp. PvP027. The sequence goes on from NZ_JAFIBK010000001.1 coordinate 4,084,542, forward strand.
CGGTGACATATGCCGTCAGCCAGTATTCCTCGTCGCTGTCCGAGCCCCACAGGCCAAAACTGCCGTTGTAACGTTGCATGCCCAGCAGCCGCTCGATGCCGATCTCGACCTTGCGCTTGCGTTCGGCATCCGTTTCGCCGGTCAGGCCCAGGCGCTTGAGGGTTGCGGCATCGGCATACAGCGACGGGTACAGGCCGCTGGCGGTCTGTTCCAGACAGCCGTAAGGGTAGGCTTTCAGTGCGCGAATCTGTTCGCCAAGGTTCAAGGGCGGACGGCTCGACAATGACAGCAGTGCCTCACGACCGGCCGGCTCGAACGCTTCCAGCGCGCCTTCCGGCAGGCTCCAGGCCTGCTCATTGAGGGTGGCGCGGTAATGCTTGAGCATCGCCGGGTAGGCAGGGCGCACACCGACGGTCCATTCACGGGTGAAGGCCGGCAGGTTTTCGCCCGGCAGGTCCAGACCTTCGACCCGCACCTTGATCTTGCCCTGACCAAGGCCGCCTTGCGCCAGTACCGGAACTTTCAGGGTGACACGCTGGCCCTCCTTGAGTTGCAGGGGCTTGCGCTGGCCGCCGCCCGGGATGCTCAACTGGCCCTCAGCGCTGATGTTCACGTCCAGCTTCTGTGCCTTGCCCGACAGGTTGGAGACGTCCAGCGCCACGCTGGTCTGGTCGCCACCCGCGAGAAAGCGCGGCGTCGACAGTTCGGCGATGATTGGCGCGGCAACTACGGTTTTCGCCTCGGCCATGCCGTAGCGGTCGTCGGTCCAGGCTTGGGCCATGATTCGCAGCTCGCCGTTGAAGTCCGGTATATCGACGCTGACCTCACCTTCACCGGCGTCATTGAGCGTCACCGGCGCACTTTGCAACGCCACGATGGTAACGCTGGTGTCCGGACGTTTACCGCCCTTCGCCAGCGCATCGCCACCGAACGCCATGCTTGCCATTCGCCCCTGACCGGCTTCGATCAGCTGACCGTAGATGTCCAGTTGGTCTGCTCCGTACTGCTTGCGGCCAAACAGGCTGGCAAACGGATCGGGCGTTGCGTAACTCGTAATGTTGAGGATGCCGACGTCCACCGCCGACACCAGCACATGGACCTGCTTGGGTACGCTACCGTCAGCATTTTTGGCGGCGACCTTGAGCGTCAATGGTTGTCTGGGGCGCATTTTCTCCGGTGCAGTGACCGTCAGCGCCAGCTTGCGCTGCGCCCGGTCCAGCGGCAGGTGCAGCACGCCCACGGCGCGCTTGGGTGTGACATTGGCCTTGCGTTCACCGGGGCGTATCACCAGAGCGGTGACGTACAGGTCGTGGCGCGCCCATTTTTTGTCCAGCGGGATGTCATACGATTTGCCTTCGGCAGGCACATCGATTTCCTGCCACCACAGCGGGCCTTCACTGGACTCGATGAGCAGATAACCCTTGCCCGCAGCCGGCGGGGTGACAGTGACTTTCGCGGTGTCGCCATCGTTGTAGGCTGGTTTGTCCAGCGCCAGCTTGACCTGATCGGGCCTGACTGCGCCGCCGTCAGTGTTGTCCTGCCAGCGATAACCGGCCCAGAAGCGCAAGCTGCTGACCATCCCGGTGGACGGATCTTCGACCTCGACACGGTAAGGACCCCATTCGACCGGGAAGCTGATCCTGGCGGTGGCGTCCTTGGTGATGCTGACGGTTTCTTCGTTCAGGTTGAGGAATTTCTCGTTGAAGTGGTAACTCCAGCCATCATTGGCCGAGTAGTTCCAGTAGTAATCGCGGCGCTCGCGGACCAGCCGGACTTTCACATTGTCAGCGGCCAGCTTGTTGCCCGCCGCGTCCGCCATGACGATTTCAAAATCGGCCGGGCCGTCGCCGTTGGTCTGCGCCTCGCCCTTGGCCTCGTCGTCGTAGTCGTCACTGCTTGTGCTGCTGCCGAACAGTGCGCGCACGCCGGGCAGGTGCTCGGCAGGCCAGATGGGCTGCACCAGACGACGGGTGATCGGACGCCCGCCGGACTCTTGCAGGCTGGCTTGCAGAATCAGTTGCAGTGGCGATTTGGCCTGCGCCCATGCGCTCTGCACGGCGATCGTGGAATGACCTTCGGCATCGAGGGTGACGGGCTCAAGCTCCAGATCATGCTTGAGGTCTTCTTCGGTGATCGAACCGAACTGATAACCCGGCAGCTTCGGCACCGCCTCGCGCAGTGGACGGACATAGACCTGACCGGTCAGCGTATTGCCCGAAGCAGGGGCGCCATACAGGTAACGGCCGGTGATATCGAATTGCGGGTTGTCAGCAGGCGCCACCGGCGTGTCGCTGCCCTTGAGCTCCAGAGCCAGACGCTCGGGCAGGAAGTCCTCGACCTTGAACTCGTAGAGTTGCGGCTTACCGTCGCCCAGGTCGAACACCAGTTGCCAGCGTCCGGTGGGCGCTTCATCGGCAAGCGGCAATTGATACTGGTAGAACCCGTTGCTGTCGGCTTCCCAGACGAATTTGCGGCTGACCTGATCATCGGGACGGCGCACTTCGACGGTGATGGGCTGCGGCTTGACGCTGTTGCCGTCGCTGTCGCGCAGCAGGCCGTTGAGCAGCACGGTTTCGCCGGGACGATACAGGTCGCGTGGGCCAAAGATAAAGAACTGCAGCGGGTGAGCCTGCGGGCCGGAGATATCGAACTCGGCCAGGTCCAGCGCCGAGCTGTTGAGGCGCAGCATGCTGGTCTGTTCGTCTTTGTGCGCCAGTACTACGGCAGCCTTGGCGGGCAATGGCAGTTGCGCGTGGCCGTCGCTGTCGGTCTTGGCCTGGGCTACGACCTTGCCGTTGTCGTCATACACATCGACGCTGACATCACTCAAGGCCTTGCCACCCTCGAGCGCTTGAGTGAAGACATCCAGACGGTTGCTGTAACGGTGCACCGACAGGCCGATGTCACTGAGCGTCAACAGAGTGGCCGGCTGTGAGTAGCTGTAGGTGCCCGAGGCGCGCATCACCGCCAGATAAACCCCTGGCTGTTGCAGGGGTTTGATACCGGCAATCGGCAGCAGCAGGGTTTCACGGGTATTGCGCGCGGGCTTGAGGTCGAAGCGGCCGCTGTAGACCAGATCGGCCATGGGCAGAAGTTCTTCGGAGCTGTAGCTGGACAGGCTGGACGCGCCGTCCCACTGGGCGAGGAAGTTCGGCATCGAATCGGGTTTGATCCTGAAGAACTCGACATCCACCTTGTCGACGTTCAGCGCGATCACCGGCAAGCCCTCGGCCAGACGGGTCGGCAGCAGGCTGCCGCGGCTGGCAAAACCGACAGAGGCCTGCAGGTCGCGGGTTTCCAGGCGGCTGATGTATTCGGCCGCAAGTTTGGCCTTGTTGACGGCCAGCAGCCCGGCATCGACGGTCAGGACCAGTTTGCGCTGCGGCTCCAGATGGCGCAGGCGCAATTCCGTGAGGTTGTCCGACAGTTCCCAGGCGCCGTCGACCTTGCCGTTCTTGCTGTCCACCAGATGAAGTTTTTCGTCGAATTTCTGCTCGGGGTCGAGCGGGGCAGAGAAGCTCACCGACAGGGTGCTTGCGCCGTCGACTTGGATTTCCGACACGTCGATGACCGTCAGTTCGCGGCCTGCGTAGCGCTTGCTCAGCGCGGCGAGGTCTAAAGCGGGTTTGGGCTTTGTATCGGTAACCGTTGCCTGGGTCGTGGATGCCGCGGCGGGCGCAGGTTTATCCGTGGAAGAAGAATCACAGGCGCTCAGCAGCGCAAGCGCGCAGGCCAGAAACAATCCTTTGTTTAACATGGGGGCACTCATCGGCAACGGTAGAGAGGGTGCGACTATATAACAGTCGTGATGACAAGTATTACTGTCAGATTGAACAGTAAGGTCACATATCGAACGGACTGACTATCGTGCCATTGCGCGTTGGCATTCAGCGGGTGGCGCAGAGCGTCACGAAATGCATTCCCAGGCTGGAGCGTGTGGAACGATAACGCTGCAGCTTTCGAGGCATGAGTAGCGCCCCCCCGGACGTATCGAAACGCTGGGACACCCCGCGTTTGATCTGGCTACAATGCCCGCCTTGCCGGGAGTTCTCATGTCTACGTTGCTCACTGACTGGCGTCATCGCTCAACCCATCGTCGTGTCTGGGCGCTGGCGACGCCGATGATTCTGTCGAATATTTCCGTGCCGCTGGTGGCGTTGGTCGACAGTGCGGTGATCGGTCATTTGCCCCACGCACATCAGCTGGGCGCCGTGGCGGTGGGTGCGACGCTATATACCTTCCTCGCCTGGGCCATGGGCTTTTTGCGCATGGGCACCACCGGGTTTGCCGCGCAGGCGGCAGGGCGCAGTGACAGCGCTGCGTTGCGCCGGATTCTGCTGCAGGGGCTGCTGCTGGCCGTCGGGCTGGCGTTATTGCTGGGTGTTATCGCCTTGCCGTTCAGCCATCTGGCGCTGACGATGATGCAGCCGTCTGCCGATCTGCAGCAAATGACCCTGGATTTCTTCCATACCCGACTGTTCGGCCTGCCTGCGGCGCTGGCCAGTTACGCGCTGGTCGGCTGGTTTCTGGGCGCGCAGAACGCTCGGGCGCCACTGGCGATTCTGCTGGTGACCAATGCGGTCAACATCGTGCTCAATCTGTGGTTCGTCATGGGGCTGGACTGGGGTGTGGTCGGTTCGGCGCGTGCTTCGGTACTCGCGGAGTGGACTGGTGTGGTGCTCGGTCTGCTGCTGGCGCGCAATACATTGCGCGCCTGGCCAGGCCGGATCGTCTGTTCGGCCTTGCGGCTATGGAGCAACTGGCGGCCCTTGCTGGCAGTCAATCGAGACATCTTTCTGCGCACGCTGGCGCTGCAATCGGTGATGTTCCTGATCACGGTGCAGGGCGCTCGCCTGGGGGACGCGACGGTTGCCGCCAATGCCTTGCTGCTCAACGGCCTGCTGTTGACTGCTCATGCTCTGGATGGGCTGGCGCATGCGGTCGAGGCGCTGTGCGGCCATGCCATCGGCGCGCGGGACAGGGATACGTTGCGTCGCTCCCTGGTGGTTGCGGGTGGCTGGTCACTGATTGCCAGCGTAGCGTTTGCGCTGTTTTTTCTGGTGGCTGGGCATGGCTTCGTCAGCCTGCAGACCGATATCCCGGAAGTGCGCGCCACTGCGATGACCTATCTGCCGTATCTGGCGCTGATGCCATTGGTGGCCGTCTGGAGCTACTTGCTGGACGGCCTGTTCATCGGCGCTACCCGTGCGCGAGAAATGCGTAACGCGATGCTGCTCAGCGCAGCGGGTATCGCGCCGTTGGCCTATCTGGCTTCCAGCCACGGCAATCACGCTTTATGGCTGACGTTTTTGGCCTTTACCCTGCTGCGCGGCCTGAGCCTCGGTTTCATTGCCTGGCGGTTGACGCGCAGTGACGGTTGGTTCGCTCACTGAGGCTTCGACCCGGTCTTGTTCTTTTCAGACAGCGTTTGCGGCGTGTGTTTGACGAACATGTCCACCTCGTCGACCACGGGTGCCAGACCGCTCAGCAATCTGGCGAATGCGCCGACCAGCGTGCCGTGGTTGGTGCGTGAGAAATACAGGTCGCGCACCGGCACGCCGGCTTCACGCAACGCCCTGGCCAGGCCGCCTGTGTTGCGCTTGGGGTTGACCAGCGAGTCGGTGTGCGAGGCCATCAGCAATGCCGGTGGTGCGTCGGACGTAACGTGGTTGATGGGTTGCGAATCCGGCGGTGAATTCGGGAAGAAGAACACCGGCTTCACGTCCGGGTTCTCGATGGGCAGGAAGTCGTAAGGCCCGGCCAGGCCGATCCAGCCGCTGAGGATGGAGGGCGACAAGCCTTCGCGAGCCAGCCAGCGCGAGTCGAGCGCGAGCATTGCGGCGTTGTAGGCACCTGCACTGTGGCCCATCACGTACAGACGGCCCGGGTCGCCACCGTAGGTGTTTGCATGCTTGTGCGCCCAGGCCAGCGCCTTGGCCGAATCTTCCAGAAAGCTTGGGTAACGTACCTGCGGATACAGCCTGTAGTCGGCGATAACCACCACCATGCCTCGCGCGGCGAGCGCTTCGCCGACGAACGCATAATCGGCTTTCGAGCCGCTGTTCCAGCTGCCGCCATAGAAAAATACCACCACCGGTGCCTTGGCCGGTTTCGCCTTGGGTGTGTAGACATCCAGCGTATTGCGTGGGTCCGGCCCGTAGGCCAGGTTGTAGACATGATCGACAGGGCCGCTGGGGTTCAACGTATTGAGCAGCTTCAAAGGCGAGCAACCAGACAGGGCTGCCAGTACGGCACCGGTCATCAGTGTCAGGAAAATCACTCGGATCATAGAGAGAGGGCTCTGGAAGGTGAGTCGGATATGCCTGAGACCGTCACGCTTCGCCCCAGTGCCGCACAGTTGCTGCTACGTCATTCAAGGACGTGCGGATCACTCGGTGAGCCATCCACTTTGCTGGCAAAGCTGATACGTGGGCTGCTTAGTGTGATACCACTGTCGTCGATCTGTACCATGCTCGCCCCGGCATCGACGGTCAGTGTGCTGCCTTCAGCAAGGTCTACCCGGGTCCCGTCCGCCAGTTGCAGTTGCCGGTCCGGACCGGTTATCGCCTGCCAGTCGAGGTGCATCTCAACGTTATCGGCAGGTGCGTGATCACTCCTGTGGTCGCCGTCGTCTGCCAGCGCTGCCAGGCAGCCGGCGATCTGCGGCGGGTGTTTGTCGTCTTCGCTAAAGCTCACCACCACTGACATGCCACCCCGACATTCGAAGTCCAGCCCCGCAGCCAAGTGCAGCCAACAGCCAGCGTCAGGACTCTCCGGGCGTTGCCACTCCCATTCCAGACGAACGTGCACCCGGCCTGCCGCATCGGTCCTTGCCGGTTCGCCGTCACTACCGATGATCCAGCCACGCTGCAGTGACGCAATGGCGGGGCGCGGTGCCGGGGCAGGTGTTCTGAATCCGGTTTCCCAGGGGACAGCCTCGAACAGGTTCGAGTAGCGGTCCGATGCACGCTCGTCTCCTTTGGCGACGTCAAAGCGGTGTCGGACGTCGGTGATCAGCCACATGTGGTTCCAGTCCTTCCGGGGATGGCCGGCCAGCGGCAGCAGTTGCCCGCAGGTCACGAACGGCAGGGTGCTTTGCCCCGTCGCGCATTGGCCTGCCCGGCTGCCCGGGAGGGCCACTTCAGGTTCGGTGACAGCAAACCGCGTGACGCCAGGCTGCCGTGCAAACTGACGCCAGTGTGCGACGGGGCTGCGTGCAAAGCCGTGCAGGTTGGCGCCAAATACCAGCTCGTGGCGGCGGCTCGAGTGGACGAAATGGTAGTGAATGCCTTCTTCCGCGCACAGCCGCTGCACCAGTTGCAGGTCGGATTCCTGGTACTGCACGCAGTTTTCGCGCTCGATGCATTCTGTTTGCAGGTCAAAGCGGAAGCAGTTCTTCAACCCATGTTCTTCCAGCACCTGGGCGATGATCCGGGGTGCGGTCATGTGCTGAAAAATACGTGAGTGGTGGCGCAGCCCGAGGCAGGCCAGTCGAGGTCCCATCAGCAGCGTGTAGCAGGCCGGGCCGGGGTGGTAGTGCGTGCGGGTCGCGCCGTGAATCTGACCGTGGAAGCCTTGCCCTTGAGAACTCTGCCCTTGAAATCCTGGCTCGCTACCGAGGCCCAGCCAGGCAGGTTTGTACATCAGGTGAGTGAGGTCCAGATCGAAGCCGTCGCCGAGGATTTCCAGCTCGATGGCATACGGCTGGCTGATCGCTTCGGTTGCGCTGAACGATATGACGTTGAAACGGCGCTGCAGGCGGGCAATCTCCAGATGAAGGAGCGGCGCGCTGGCGGGGTCGGGCATGGAGGGTTTCTCTACCGGGAATGCGACCGCGGATTCTCGCGCAGAAGTCGTGCAGGGTAGAGGTCTGCAGGTAGAACAGGACGTTGCCTACAACAGGTGTTGGTGGGGGATTACATTGAGTGGGGTGGGCTGCATGAGAGCGGAGCACGGGAGCGATGGCTACGGACACCTATCGTTCCTCACGCTCCGCGTGGGAATGCCGTTCGTGACGCTCTGCGTCACACATTGCAGCAATTAAAGCCTGGGCTTCATTCACGCGCTGTCTCGCCAGACTGAAGATTTGCAACGCAGAGCGTCACGAACTGCATGCCAACGCGGAGCATTGGCACGATAAGCAGTCAGATTTGGCTCCGCGCAAGGATCAGGACGACAGGTACGACGAGCGGGTCAGCCCCAGGCGCAAGGCATCAAGGAAATAGGTGCGCTCACGTGGGGTGATCTTGGCGCTGGCGACCTTGTCCCGGTAATGGGTCATCAGTTCTTCCGGCGACAGGTGCACGTAGCGCAGCATGTCTTCGATGGTGTCGTGGGTTTCGATGCCTGCGTGGTAAACGCTGCCGTCCGGGTTCTGGTAGATGTTCACCGAGTCGGTATCACCGAACAGGTTATGCATGTCGCCGAGAATTTCCTGGTAGGCACCCACCAGGAAGATCCCCAGCAGATAGTCTTCGCCTTCGTTCAGCGAATGCACCGGCATGCTGGTCTCGATGCTCTGCTCATCGACGTACTGCTTGATCTTGCCGTCCGAATCGCAGGTCAGGTCCTGAAGCACGGCGCGGCGCACCGGTTCTTCGTTCAGGCGGTGCAGGGGCAGAATCGGCAGCACCTGGCCGATGGCCCAGGTGTCCGGCAGGCTCTGGAACACCGAGAAGTTGCAGATGTACTTGTCGGCCAGCTTGTCGTTGAGCTCGTCCAGCACCTGACGATGGGAGCGTTGACGGGCTTTCAGCGAGTTATACAGGCGGCGGCAGACGGCGAAGTAGCATTGCTCGCCCAGTGCCTTTTCCGCCAGGCTGATCTTGCCATCGGCGTACTGGGCCGCGATGTCGCTCATGTAGTGCGTGGCGCGCCAGTAGGTTTCGGTGACCATCTCGATGTCGGTCGGACCCAGCAGGTCGACCAGCCATTGCACGGTTTCCGGCAGGCTGGCCTTGTCGGCGATTTCCGGGACTTCGTCGTTGTGCTTTTCGACGTCGGTCACCTGAACCACCAGCATGGCGTGGTGGGCCGTCAGCGAGCGGCCGCTTTCCGAGAAGATATGCGGGTGCGGCAGGCTTTGCGCATCGCAGAATTCCTTGAGCATGCCGACCACGACGCCTGCGTAGTCGTCCATGTCATAGTTGATCGAGCTGGCGTTGCGCGAGTGCGTACCGTCGTAATCGACCCCCAGACCACCACCGACATCGATGTAATCCACGGGCAGGCCAAGCTTGCGCAGTTCGCCGTAGTAACGGATCGCTTCCTTGAAGCCGTGCTGATAGTCGGCCAGGTTGGCGATCTGCGAGCCCATGTGGAAGTGCAGCAGGCGGATACCCTGATCCAGGCCGGCCTTGCGGAAACGCTCGACCACCGACAGCAATTGCGCAGCCGACAGGCCGAACTTGGATTTCTCGCCGCCGGTATCCGCCCATTTGCTCGATGCCAGGGAGGACAGGCGAACGCGCAAGCCTACCTGGGGGGCGACCTTCAGCTCCGCGGCTTCTTCGATCACCAGTTCGACTTCGGACTCTTTCTCGATGACGATGAACACGTTGTGACCCAGCTTCTGGCCCATCAGCGCCAGACGGATGAACTCACGGTCCTTGTAACCGTTGCAGACGATGGTGCCGCCTTTGGGCGCCAATGCCAGTACGGCCATCAGCTCAGGCTTGGAGCCCGCTTCCAGGCCGATGGAGACGTTCTGCGTGGCGATGATGTTTTCCACCACCGCTTCCTGCTGGTTGACCTTGATCGGGTACAGCGCGGTGTACTTGCTCTGGTATTCCAAGCGGGCGATGTTGCTGTCGAATGCGCCGGTCAGCTGGCGCACGCGGTCTTGCAGGATATCGGGGAAGCGCACCAGCAACGGCAGCGACAGGCCGCTCTTGCGCAGGTTGTCGACCTGCTCGTAAAGGTCGATGGGCGAGCTGTCGGGCCCGTTGGGACGGACTTCAACGCGTCCCGCTTCGTTGATTGCAAAATAACCCGCGCCCCAATGGCGAATGCCATAAACGCTGCGGCTGTCCGCAACGGTCCATTGGCTGCCATCGTCTTTGCGTGTGCGTCGTACGGACATCGAAGTCCCCTATAAAGAAGTCGTAGCGCCAGCCAGTAGCCGGCTGGGCGCATTGTAATGAGTGGAAATGACGATTTGATTCGCGGGTTCAGCCGCCGGACTTTTTAGCCTTGAAGCCTTTTTTGATCAGCTCTGCCAATAGCAGTTCTACGTGATCGCCCTGAATCTCGATCACGCCCTCCTTGAGCGATCCCCCTGTGCCGCAGCGTTGCTTGAGGGCCTTGGCCAGCTCTTTGAGCGGCTCTTCGGCCAACGGGACGCCGCTGATGGTAGTGACTGTCTTGCCGCCACGGCCCTTGCTTTCACGACGTACGCGAGCAATGCCGTCCCCCTCGGGGATGGCCGTCTGTTTGCAGGTGCACTCGGCAACGGGTTGACGACAATCGGGGCAGTGGCGCCCGGCGTCGGTTGAAAATACCAGGCCACCCAGGGCGGCGAGAGAAGCGGCTTTTTTAGCCACGCAAACATCCTCTTGTTGAGGACTGAAGATGGGTCGTGCTCCTACGAGCCATCGACCGCGAAGCCCCACTCTGGCAGGGGCAGCGCTACTGAAACGGCAGGGCCGGTCCAGTTTGAAAAGGTCGCGCAGTGTAACGGCAAACCGGCCGATTGCTAAGGGGCTGGATGCGCCAATTTCTGAACACTCGCTTACTGGTCGTTCTCTATCTGTTTGAGGTAGCGTTTCAGCGCCGCCAGGGAGTCTGGGCACCAGGGATTATGCTCAGCCTGTTGCAGAACTTCGGCAATGGGCATGAAGCGTGCCTCCAGTACCTCTTCAGGTTGCAGTTTCAAAGGTCCGTCCCATACGGCTGAAAACACTGCGCACCAGAGCCGGTTGCCCGGCTGATCGAAGAAAAACTGCTCGTGGGCCTGCAGCGGTACGCCACTGACCCCAAGCTCTTCTTCCAGCTCGCGCGCGGCAGACGCTGCATAGCTTTCATCCGCCTGGACCATTCCGCCTGCGGCTACATCCCAGTAGCCGGGATAGATCGCCTTGCTTAATGTGCGTCGGTGCACGCACAGCTCACCCTGGCTGTTGAACAGCAGAATATAAGTGCCGCGTCCGATCAGCCCGCGTTCACGCAAGTCGGCGCGGACCAGTGAGCCGAGCAGGCGATCCTGTTCGTCGACCCAGGCGATCTGCTCGGCATCCGAGGCGGCGCGGTGCGCGGCCTCGTTGGCAGGGATGGACATCAGCCCTGATTCAGCAACTGGCGCAGGTCAATGACTGCGGCGTTGGCACGCGAGATGTAGTTGGCCATGACCAGCGAGTGGTTGGCGAACACGCCGAACGGGCTGCCGTTGAGAATCATCGGGCTCCACATTGGCTCTTGCGAGGCTTCCAGCTCACGAATGATCTGGCGCACGCTGACCGTAGCGTTCTTTTTCGCCAGTACATCGGCAAAATCGACCTCGATGGCGCGCAGCAGGTGCGACAGCGCCCAGGCCTGACCGCGCGCTTCGTAGAATACATTGTCGATTTCCAGCCATGGCGTTTCGACGATTTCCTCATCTACCTGCGGCACTTCACCGGGCTTGACCGAGACAGCGGCTTCGGTTTTCAGTGTGCTGTTGAGCTTGACCCGGCCAACGCTGGCTGACAGGCGTTGCGACAGCGAACCCAGGCGGGTGCCGACATCGCCCAGCCAGTTGTTCAGGTTGTCGGCGCGGGCATAAAACAGTGCGCTCTTCTGGTTTGGATCGGACAGGCGTGCCTGGTAGCGGCTCAAGGAGTTGATCCCCTCGGCGTACTGCGACTCGCTGGAAGGCAGGATCCAGCTGCGATTGTTGAAGTTGAACAATGGCTCGGCACGTGCCAGATCGCCATCTTCAGCCGATTGCGACTGGGAACGGGCGAAGTCCTTGCGCAGTGCACGACTCAGGTCACGCACTTGAACCAGCACGCCGTATTCCCAGCTCGGGATGTTGTCCAGCCACAGGCCCGGCGGCATGCGGTCGTTGGACAGGTATCCACCGGGCTTGTTAAGCAACGTGCCCGCCACGGTCTTGAGGGTTTCAACCGTCGTGTAGCCGATGACCATCTGCTTGCCTTCGCGCTCGGCGGCGGCTTGCGCATTCTGTTGTACCGGGAACAGGGCAGGCTCCTTGCTCCAGTACCAGCCGACCAACAAGGCCACCAGCAGGTAGATCAAGATCAGGGCGCCCAGCGCGCGACTATAGAACAGGTTACCCAGGTAACCGCGGCGTTTGGTCGATGAAGTGTCTGCGGTGCGCGCACCCGCGCTGCCTGCGCGGTTCTTCCAATCCAGCATGGTAGGGTCCTTTCGATCTTGAGTTGAATGCTTCACGAGGCGTTCGACCGCAACCTTACCTCAAGGTGCGGCTGACAGACATTATCTTGAGATTTGAACTGTAACGATCATAGGCGCAGTCTATGCGTCGATTGATTTTGCATACTGGCTATGCGCCATCAAATTGTTGTCAAATAAGTGACTTACGACACTGTTCTGTTGTAACGGAGGTGCTAGCATAGCGCCATCAGCCGTATCGCTCAGCAAAACCACAGTAGTCTGAATATGACCGAGCCCGAAGACCCTAGCCGAGATCGCCTGAAGCATCACTTTGCCCAACGGGTCATTCACCAGGCACGCCAGATTCTGGAGACGTGGCAGCGTCTGCAGAAGGCCGAATGGTCGGTCGTCGATATGGCCGAGCTCAAGGAGTCCACGCAGCGTCTTTCGCGCTTTGCCGAGCGCTTCGAGCAGGCTGAACACAGCGCTCTTGCTCAGGAGATCAGCGAGGCGCTCGACGCGGTTGAAGCCAATCGCGGTCGCCTCAACAGCCGTGTCATCACTGATCTCAATCGCCTGATGCAGCGCCTTTCCCGAACCGGGCTGCGGCACGGCGATCGTTTTGAGCAAACCGCGCTGCCACCGTTGCGCAAGCCCGTCTATGTGGCGCTTCAGGACCACGAGCGTGCCGAGCGTCTGGCCAAGCAACTGGAATTTTTCGGGCTGGCGGCGCTGTCGCTGCACAATGTCGCCGAGTTTCAGCGGGCGATGGCACAGCGGCACCCGGCAGCGATTGTCATGGATGTCGATTTCAGCGGGTCCGGCAAGGGGCTTGAACTGGCCTCCCAGGCTCAGGAAGGGCTGGAGCAGAAGCTGCCGCTGTTGTTTTTCAGCCTCAATGAAACCGATACGCCCACGCGTCTGGCCGCAGTCAGGGCCGGTGGCGAAGAGTTTCTGACCGGCGCTCTGGAAGCGTCGAGTCTGCTGGAAAAAATCGAAGTCCTGACCTGCGTGGCTCAATACGAGCCCTATAAAGTGCTGATCATCGACGACTCCCGCGCGCAGGCGCTGCACACAGAGCGTGTTCTGAACGCTGCCGGAATCGTTACGCGGGTGTTGCTCGACCCGATTCAGGCGATGTCCGAACTGGCCGAGTTTCAGCCCGACCTGATCATTCTCGACATGTACATGCCGGGTTGTACCGGCACGGAGCTGGCCAAGGTCATCCGCCATAACGACCGTTATGTCAGCGTGCCGATCATTTATCTGTCGGCCGAAGACGATCAGGACAAGCAGCTCGATGCCATGAGCGAGGGCGGCGACGACTTCCTGACCAAGCCGATCAAACCCCGTCATTTGATCACCACCGTGCGCAACCGTGCTGCCAGGGCTCGTAACCTCAAGGCCCGCATGGTCCGCGACAGCCTGACCGGGCTTTACAATCACACGCATATCTTGCAATTGCTGGAAGATTGCAGCTTTCGTTCGCGACGTGAAGGTAAGCCGCTTTGCTTTGCCATGCTCGATATCGACCACTTCAAGAGGGTCAACGACAGCCACGGTCACCCGATGGGGGACCGTGTCATCAAGAGCCTGGCGCTGTTTCTCAAGCAGCGCCTGCGCAAGACCGATTTCATCGGTCGTTACGGCGGTGAGGAATTTGCCATCGTCATGCCGGACACCGACATCCAGAGCGCCCACAAGGTGCTGGATGACATCCGCCATCGTTTTGCTGAGATCCATTACCCGGCGCAGCCCGCCGATCTGTTCTGCACCTTCAGTGCCGGGGTGGTTTCTCTCGGCGCCAATGACGACAGCCTGAGCCTCGCCTCCCAAGCGGATACAGCGTTGTACCGCGCCAAACACGCGGGCCGCAATCGAGTGCATTCGGTGCTGGACGATGTGCCTTATCACGTTGTGTTGAACGAGATCGAAGCCTGATTCCTGTTCAGCCCTGACTTTCGATCAGTCTTTGCAGCTCCGCCGATTTGCCCGGTGAAAAAGCCAGTGCCAGTTGTGTGCGGTTATGCATGTGAGTCAGGCGCAGCACTTGCGACACATAGAGCTTCACAGTGTTTTCAGTAATGCCCAGTTCGCAGGCGATCTGGTAATTGGTCAGCCCGGTGCTGACCAGGCGCGCCACGTCCAGCTGGCGAGGTGATAACTTGGCCAGTGCCACCGGCATCTGCCCCTCGCGTTCCGCACTGTCACGCGTTCTCCGCTCGGGTTGAGGCCTGTTCTGTACGCTGTCCAGATTCTGATAAAGGTCGTCGATGGAGGCGGCCAGGAACTGGAGCTTCTCGTTGAGCAGGCCCAGTTGCTGGCGGTTTTTCTGCCGCTCGTTCAGCGCCTGGACTTGCAACTGCACACCTTCGAGCAATTCTGCAAGATCAACCGGCTTCTGGTAGTAATCGGCGATGCCGGCCCGAAGGGCCTTGATGACGTCTTTTTTCTCGGCCTGGCCGGTCAGCATGATGGCCTCGAACAGGTGCGTCTTGCCGCCAGTCATCTTCATCGCTTCGACCATCTCGATCCCGTTCATGCCGGGCATTTCCAGATCGCAAAGCACGATACCGATGGTGCTGTCGGCGCTGAAACGCTCAATGGCCTCAAGGCTCGAATAGCAACGCACACACTCATAGCCGCTGCTCTCCAGAAATTCGCAGAGTTCTTCAACAATAGGGGGTTGGTCATCGACCACCAGAACTTTGGTGAACGGGTAGTTATCCACAGGCAACTCCATGCTGTTAGGGGCCGTCGACGGCGCCCCGATCCATTCAGCAAAACATGACTTGGCGTATTCGATCAGTGTGGTATCGGTGACAGTACTTCATCGCCATGACTTAACCGTAGTCGTACTTTCTGACTATGTACATAGCATTAGAATTTTCCCGCGCCGTTATTCGACTAGTGGAGCAGTGCCGTGCTCAGGAGTAAACCTGCGAATAGAAAAGGTGAGAAGGGATGTTTGTCTGGCGCTGCGGGATTCATATACCGGTAGCGTTGCGCGGCCCATTGCCGTGCCTGAGGCCAGGCACTCTTTCCGACGATAAGCCAGACCGCCATGGCAACGCCGGCGCCAATAAACGTACACAACAGATACGCACTGTTCGAGGCCAGCGCCAACGCCGTCATCAGTTTGACGTCTCCGGCACCCAGCTTGCCGAGTGCATAACCGGGCAATGTCAGCGCCAGGGCCAAGGTTGCGGCCAACAAGGCCTCCAGCGCAGGTGAGCCGAGCCAGGTCATACCGGTGAACGCCAGGTAGGTCATGGCCAGGGCCGCTGCGCCGAGTGTCAGTTCGTTGGAAATCTGCTTGCAACGCGCATCCTGTTCGGCGCAAATTGCAAACCAGATCAGTAGGAAAAATAATTTCATCGCGCCGAAGACATCCTGTTATCGGGAAAGAATCTATGCTGTGTTGATGTAATAAATGTCAGGGTAGACGTTGATATGAGAACCGTTCCGAAACTTACCTTGCCCCGCCGTCAACAGGGGGCTGCCGCTATTGAATTCTCAGCGGTGTTCGTTATTTTCTTTGCGGTGTTCTACGGCATGGTGAGTTATAGCCTGCCTTTGCTCATGGTCCAGTCATTCAATGCCGCTGCCAGTGAAGCGGTGCGCAGAAGTGTGGCCCTCAGTCCGACCGTTACTGGTTATAACGATCTGTTGAAGAGTCAGGCCCGGAGTGTGGTCATGAACCAGCTGTCGTGGATACCCCCTGCGCTGGGGTTCAATGTCAGCCATACCAGCGTGACCTATAGCGCAGGCATTCTGACAGTGACCATTCAGTACCCCAAGACCCGACTCGCTCAGGTCCTGCCCTTGTTGACCCTGCCTGGCATTGGCGAGGTCCCGCGTTTGCCGAGCAACCTGACGGCACAAGCGAGTCTGCAACTTGTCCCTTGAAAAGAATCGTTTGAGCCGTTGGCTGGGCCGTGGTGAAGCAACACAAGTGCCGCAGCCTTTGCCTGTATCGAGCGAGCCCGGTCCGATCGGTGCGGACCTCTATCTGCTGCTGGATGACCAGGGTGGCATCCAAAGCATCAGCCCGCACTTGCTCGCCCGCCTGGACATCGCAGCGCCACTCCCGGCTGCCCAGCGGTTGATGAGCCTGTTGCTGCCCAACAGCGCACTGGTCATCGAAGGTGTGCCGCGTGACTGGCTGGGGCACATGCTCGACCTCGACTTCAAGGGCTCCGACGCGCATACCTTGCACGCCCGAGGCTGGGTGCAGGCACATGGCAAGGGCTGGCTCCTGCAATTGCTGGATATCAGCGACCTGATGGAGGAAGCCAGTGCCGCGCGCAGCCGCCAGCAGTGTCTGCGGTTTGCCGGGCAGATGGCCGAGCGTGTGCGTGGGTGCAGCGTGGACCGCCTGACTGCCGTGGTGAGCGAGCAGCTGGAGGAACTCGCGCAGCTATGGCGCATCCCCTGTGTAGCGCTGGTATTGCCGGAAGTCGGTGGGGTTGGCTGGCGTGTTTATTGTCAGTACAGCGCCCATACGGCGCCCGAGTTGTGGCAGGTCGGGCAGCGACTGGGCAGCGCACTGGGTCGATTCAACGTCGACGCTACGCAGCAACTGAGGTTTGGCGGCGGTGTCGAGGAGGGGGCGCTGCAAACTGTTTTCGGCAACGCTGACGGTTTTCTGATTCCCCACAGTCGCGATAACGTTGCCAAGGCCTGGCTGATGTTCGGGTTTTATAATGCGCAGCAGCAGGCTCCGGACCTTGGCGAGCGCGAGTGGCTCAACCTGTGCTCCGCTCTGGCCGGACCGGTGCTTTTTCGCCTGTCCGAGCAACACAACCGTCACCATGTCGAACGCCTGGCGGTGCTTCAGGACCTGCTGGGCACCGGGTGGTGGGAATTGGTGCCTGATCGTGACGAGGTTCTGCTGGCTCCGCAGCTGGCTCGCAGTCTGCGCCTGGGCGACCGGGTCGAAAGCCTGTCGCGTCAGGACTGGCTGGCGCTGATTCATCCCGCCGATCGACAGGAACTGTCCAGTCGTCTCGCGCAGTTGCGCGACAAAGGCACACCGCTGTTGCTCTGCGTGCGCCTGGCGCAAAACGATCCCGCCCAGGAAACCCTCTGGTTTCGTATCCAGGGTCAGGCATTGATCAGTGGTCAGGTTCAGCGTGTGCTGGGGTTCATGCTGGACGTCAGCGATATCAAGAATCAGGAAACCGAGGCCGCCGCCGCCCATGCCCGGCTGGATAACCTGATTGCCAGTTCGCCAGCCGTGATTTACGTGCAGCGTTACGATCACGGCAATCTGGAGCCAACCTTCTTCAGTGACAGCCTTACGCCTTTGCTGGGCTGGACGCTGGCCGATTGTGTGGAGGGGCAACTGGCGGGATACATCCATCCCGAAGACCACGACATCTGGTTCGAGCGTAACCGCCAACTGCTGCGCGAAGGCTTCGTCAGCCGTCGTTTCAGATTGCGCAACAGGAACGGCCAATATCACTGGCTGCTGGATGAGGCGCGATTGCTGCGTGACGACCTCGGCATGCCGGTGGAGGCGGTGGGGCTGTGGCTGGACGTGACCGAGGCCACCCTGGCTGCCGAGCATATTCGACGCAGCGAGGAGCGTTACCGCATTCTGGTAGAAGATTCGCCGGCGATGATCTGCCGTTACACGCCGGATCTGGTGTTGAGTTTCGGTAACCGTCCACTGGCCAACTATATGGAGTGCACGCCCGAGCAACTGACCGGGATCAACCTGGGAGACTGGCTGTCGGACGAGCAGCGCGAGGCGTTCATCAAGCGTATCGGCCAACTGACTCTGGAAGCACCGGTGAGTACCGAAGAAATCTGTATCGAGCTGCCGGGGCGCGAGTATGCCTGGTGGATATGGGCCGACCGAGGGGTATTCGACGAGCACGGCAAGTTGGTCGAAGTACAGGCGGTGGGTCGTGACAACACCGATGTGCGCCGCTCGCGCATGCAGTTGAATCAGAGCGCGAAGATGGCAACGCTTGGCGAGATGTCCACCGGTCTGGCCCACGAGATCAATCAGCCTCTCAACGTCATGCGCATGGCCGTGGTCAACGTTCTCAAGCGTCTGGGCCGGGGTGATGTGGACATCGAGTACCTCACTGAAAAGCTCAATCGCATCGACGCCCAGGTGCAGCGTGCTGCCCGGGTAGTCGACCATATGCGGGTATTCGGTCGCCGCTCTGAGGTAGAAGAGCAGTTGTTCGATCCTACCCAGGCGGTGGAAGGCACGATCTCGATGCTGGCTGAAGGCATGAAGGGCAAGGGCGTGCAGCTGCGGGTCGGCGCGATGATCGACGCTGTGCGCGTTCGTGGCCATGTCGATCAGCTTGAACAGGTGCTGATCAACCTGATGGTCAACGCCCGTGATGCACTGTTGTCGCGCCGGGAAAAGGACCGGGATTTCGAGCCGTGGATCAGTGTGGAGGCCGAACGCGATGAAAATATCATCCGCCTGGCGGTTCAGGACAATGGCGGGGGCATTGATCCGCGGTTGCTGGAGCGCATTTTCGAGCCGTTTTTCACTACCAAACCGGTGGGAGTCGGCACAGGGCTGGGCCTGTCGGTCAGTTATGGCATCGTCGACCAGATGGGCGGCCAGCTCAGTGTCGCCAACGTCGGCGAGGGAGCTCGATTCCAGATCGAGCTGCCGATCTTCAACGCCGATCAGACCGGCAGCTAAATCACCAGCGTCGCCTGACCCAGGTTGCAGCTCAGGTTGGTGCCGACGTCGGTGGCCCCCATGCTCACGCCCAGCGATTCGAACAAGGGGTCGACGACCGACGTCAGCAAGCGTGTCAGGGTGTCGTCGACAATCGCATCCAGCGCCAGGGTCAGGCTGTTCAGCGTGCCGGCCGCACCGGTGATGACGTTACCCAGCACATTACTGGTCGCCGGTTTATACACATTCACTTTTACGCTTGAAGCCGTGCCGTTGAGCAAGGTGCTCGGTTTGGTGTGTGCAACGCGTGTCAGGTAAAACGGAGCGGTGTTGATTTCCGGCAGGTTGGGCGAGCTGAACGTCGTGCTGGTTACCGCCGAGCTGCCCAGTGCCGACTGGCTGACGTTTTCGAAGGTAAGGCCGATACCGCCACCCCCGAAAGGCTTGCGGGCGGTGCAGTTACCCAGCAGCCCGGCGATTTTCTGACAGGTCATGGTGCCGATATCGATGATCGGCAGGGGCAGGGCGGTGATGGCCGCCGGATCAGTGCTGGCGGGGAAGGCAGATGGACTCTCGATCGAGCCTATCTTGGCGCTGAGCAGCGCTGCGTCGGTCTTGACGTTGAGGGTTTTGCTGGCGTTGCTGGTGCAGGTAAAACCGGTGACGTAGCTGTCGGCGCTGGCCATTGACAGGCTCATGTCGATCCTCGGACCTGCGCTTGACGAGCTGTCGGTCAGAAATTTGAAGTCGGTCACCATGCAACTGGTGAGCCCCAGCGCACAGGTGGCCGAGGTCCCCAGCCCGGCGAGGTTCAGGCCCAATGCGCTGTTGAGAATCGGCGTGAGGCTGCCGATCACTGAACCTGCGGTATTGGCCAGCGAGGTTATCGTACCGAGCACCGGCAGGTTGATCGACACCAGCGCGCGCATTTGTGCCGTGCGCACGTAAATCCGGTTGGCACCGTTTCGCGGGTCGAGCGGGTCGATCTTGCTCGGGTCGCCGATCGCCGACAGCTGAGGCGGCTCGATCACCTGAATGCGTGTGGTGACCTGCGCCAGCCCGGCGACATTGATCTGGGTCGCGGTCAGAATGCCGGTCTTTTCGTTGGCCAGTTGCGCGAGGCCCTGCACCAGATCCATCAGGCGCAGATTGGTATTCAGCGCGGCGAGGTCCGCGCCGCTCTGCACTGACAGCAGATCACCCAGCAGCACCGTGGTCGCTCCAGAGGCCAGCTTCAAGGCTTGCAGGCCCTGAATGGCGGCGGTACCGCCCAGCGTTGCGTTGGGGCTGATGACATTGATTGCGCTCTGCAGCAGCTGACTGACCGAGACCGACGTGTTGAGTACATCGTTGTAGCCAACCGCCGTGATGCTGAGGTCGGTTTTCAGCCTGTTCAGGTAGCTCAGCAGGCTCAGGTTGGTGTCTGCAATGCCTTGCCAGTTGGCAACACTCAGGTTCAGCGTGCCGCCGAGCAGGCTGCCGACCACCGGGTTGAGGAGCGCGGCGCCGGTACTGTCCACAGTGACTCCGGCACTGCGGATGGTCAGCGCCGCCAGCGGCGCGGCACTGGCGGCCACGGCGGTGGCGCTGATCGTCACATTGGGTGGGGAGGGCGTCTTTTCGAACAGTGCGCCAATGCCGGCTGCAATGCTGCGCGGCACCGGATGAGCCGCGACCACCTGAATAGCCAGCGCCTGCGTCGAGTCGGCGACAAATACGCGAGGCCCCGCGACGTCCACGGTGAGTGTTCCGCAGCGAGTCACCAGGGTGCGCCCATCGGTATTCGGGGTGAAACCGTTGCGCGTGGCGCTCTGATTGGCGAAATCGGGCGCCGTGGCTGCCGTGCCGCTGCACTTGCCTCTACGGCCCGCCGCTTCCAGAGCGGCAATGTCCGCAACCCGCTGCAACGAGCGTTTTTCCAGATACAGCCTGCCGCTGTCGATAACGGTCAGCGTGCACAGCAGCGCCAGGCCCATGGTCAGCGCGGCCATCAGGCCGATCGCGCCGCGTTGCCGGGAGGGCATCGCCGTATAACCATCCAGTGGAGACATCAACACTCCTTCGATCACGCCGTCGTACACTCATTTGTCCCTGGGGAGTGTAGTCAACGCCTTGAAAGAGCACTGGCAAGGTGCCAGATTTGAGAAGTGTCGCACCCGTGATGTGCGGGCGCGATCGGTTCTGTCGATCAATACTGGTAACGCAGCACCCCGTGCGACAGGGCACGAACGGCAAAGATGCCCAGCAAGGCCGTCATGGCTGGCACGACGAGCCACCAGACGCGCACCGACATGGCCGGCAAGGGGACATTGCGTTGAATGAACGCCAGGCTGGCGGCGCAGACACAGAACGCCAGGAGCATGCCGGCGAGAATGTCGGTGGGCCAATGGACACCCAGGTAAACCCTCGACAGGGCGATTGCCAGGGCCGGAATACCGGCGACCAGCATCCAGGTCAGGCGCAGCCGCACGGGCTGACCGCGTCCGGCCAGTACGGCCAGGGTCATGAACAGCGCAAAGGCTGCCGAGCTGTGGCCGCTGGGCATGCTGTACGTCGTCAGCGGTTCCAACAGCACCTCCGGTCGAGCGCGGGCGAAAAACGTTTTCAGGATGCCGTTAGCGATCGCGGTGCCCAGTGTGGCGGTCAGGGCAAAGGCTGCGTGGCGCCATTGCCTGGCAACCGCCAACACGATGATCAGCAGGCTGGCGGCCAGCAACTGCGCCCTGAAATCGCCAATGCTGGTGACGAAGACCACGATGTGCTGCGTGGCTTCACTACGGTGTTCCTGGATGAGCGTCATCAGGCCGTTGTCGAAGTCGGCCAGCAACGGGAAGCCGAAGAACAGCGCCGCGACCAACATCAGGCTGAGCGCGGAAATCAGTCGGGTTGCGTAGCGTTTCTGGCGAATACTGCTCTGGATGCTCAGCCCGAACAGGACGGCCAGCCCGCCGCCGACCACGGCCGCCTCGGGCCAGAACCCTTCCGGCAGTGGCAGGCGAATGGCCGCGCCTGCCGCCCAGCCCGGCATCAGGTAGGCAATCGACCAGCCTGCCGCCGCCAGCACGCTGACGGCCACGAAGCGCGGCAGCGGCATGTCGCACATACCAGCGATCATCGGCAGCATCGGGCGCAACGGACCGATGAAGCGGCCCACCAGCAAGCTGGCAATGCCGTAACGGTGAAAGTATTTTTCCGCACCTTCCATCCACTCCGGGTGCGTGCGCAAGCCGGGCAACTGACGGATATTCTGATGAAAGCGCCGGCCTATGAAATACGACACCGCGTCACCCAGCAGCCCGCCGAGAAAACCCAGCAACAGCACTTCGCTCAACGGCAGTATGCCGCTGCCGGCCAAGGCGGCGATGGCAAACATGATGACCGTGCCTGGCACGACGATCCCGACGATCGCAACGCATTCAATGAAGGCCACCAAAAAGATCGCGACAGCCACCCAAGAAGGGTTTGCGGTCAGCCAGCCGGTCATTCCATTGAGCAGATCGCCCATCGGTCAGTTTCCTTGATCGAGAAATAAGTAGTCGCGGCCTTCGACCTGACCACGTCTGAGAGGGTTCCGTGTGCAGAATCGGGCGTAACCGGCATCCACGAAGCGGTACATCAGGTGTTCATCGCGCCCGGCAGGGATACCCAGGCGGGTGGTCTGGATAATACGTTCGGGTGTCTGGCCGACATCCTCGACCAGCAGTCTCTGCGGGTCGAAGCGCTTGGCGTCCCACACCGGGACTTTCAGGCCGAGCGCCTTGCACAGCAACGTCTGGCCAGCGCAGAGTCGCTGCGCAGGGCGCATCGCGCCGCTGGCGTCGGGGTTGTTCAGTTGCATCTGCGCCAGCGCGTTTTCGTCGCTGATCGCGTCGGTCCAGGGAAACGCCGATTTGATCAGCACGGCGTTACCTGGCCCCTCAGCGCTGAAATTCAACGAATCGCCGCCACGCGCGTAGTACATATAGATGTGGCCACCGTCGAGAAACAGCGCCTTGCGTTTCTCGGTGTAACCCAGCGAGGCATGGCTGCCTTTTTCGGCGCAGTAGTACGCTTCGGTTTCGATGATCCGGGCGGCCAGCCACAGGTCGCCTACCTTGTGGCGGATCACCTTGCCCAGCAGATCGCGCGCCAGCAACTGGGCATCGCGATGAAAGAAGTGGTCGGGGAGGGCTGTGGGCATATTCAGACGGGTACATTGAGAAAGAGCCCGATAATAACAAGCGCAACTTTAATTGCAGCTGAATGTGTCTGTATTAGGCGCTTTGTTGTTTCTGAACGTGACCGAATCATGACAAGCCGTTAAGCCCATGCGTGATGCCTGCCTGCGCATGGCCGTCGGCAACGCCTGCCACGGTGACGAAAAATCTGCGCACTGATATCGACCATCCGCCTGTCTGCGCTGTCGTTCGTGCGGCACGACAGCTATAATCAGCCGCTTTCCTCTTTGCCAAGACCTCTGAGACCAATGACTGAGTCCGTTCTTGACTACATGACCCGCCTGGGTCGCGCCGCCCGCGAAGCTTCGCGAGTGATCGGTCGTGCCAGCACTGCGCAGAAGAACCGCGCCCTGCAGGCCACCGCCGCCGCTCTGGACGAAGCCCGCGCCGAGCTGTCTGCCGCCAACGCGCTGGACCTGGCCAATGGTCAGGCGAACGGCCTGGAGCCGGCCATGCTCGAGCGTCTGGCCCTGACCCCCGCACGTATCGACGGCATGATCGTCGGGTTGCGTCAGGTTGCAGCGCTGGCAGACCCGGTCGGTGCGATCCGCGACATGAGTTATCGGCCTTCGGGTATTCAGGTCGGCAAGATGCGCGTGCCGCTGGGTGTTGTCGGCATCATCTACGAGTCACGTCCGAACGTGACCATCGATGCTGCCAGTCTGTGTCTCAAGTCCGGAAACGCAACCATCCTGCGCGGTGGTTCCGAAGCCATTCATTCCAATCGCGCCATTGCGGCCTGCATCGAGCGCGGTCTTGCCGAGGCCGGGCTGCCCGCTGCTGTTGTACAAGTGGTTGAAACCACCGACCGTGCAGCGGTTGGCGCGCTGATCACCATGCCCGAGTATGTGGACGTCATCGTTCCGCGTGGCGGCAAGGGTTTGATCGAGCGCGTCAGTCGCGACGCGCGAGTGCCGGTCATCAAGCATCTGGACGGCATCTGCCATGTCTATGTCAGCGCCCACGCCGATCTGGCCAAGGCGCAGAAGATCGCTTTCAACGCCAAGACCTACCGTTACGGGATCTGCGGCGCGATGGAAACCCTGCTGGTCGATCAGACCATTGCCGCCGACTTCTTGCCGTCGATGGCCGCGCAGTTTCGCGAGAAGGGCGTCGAGTTGCGCGGTTGCGAGCGCACCCGTGACCTGATCGATGTGATCCCTGCCACCGAGGAAGACTGGCACACCGAGTACCTGGCGGCGATTCTGTCGATTCGTGTCGTGTCCGGGCTGGATGAAGCCATCGAGCACATCAACCATTACGGCTCGCATCACAGCGACGCCATCGTTTCGGACCATCAAGGTCAGGTGCGCCGGTTCATGGCCGAGGTCGATTCCAGTTCGGTCATGGTCAATGCGCCGACCTGCTTCGCTGACGGGTTCGAGTACGGCCTGGGTGCCGAGATCGGCATTTCTACTGATAAGCTGCACGCCCGCGGTCCTGTCGGCCTTGAAGGACTGACCTGCGAGAAGTACATCGTGATCGGTGACGGCCAATTGCGCGGACAAGCCTGACTTGAATAGCCCCATGACCGCGCTGCCCAGACGTATCGGCATGCTTGGGGGCACGTTCGACCCGGTTCATATCGGTCATTTGCGCGGTGCGCTCGAAGTGGCCGAACTGCTGGAACTCGATGAGTTGCGCCTGACGCCCAGCGCCAGGCCTCCGCATCGTGACATGCCGAGCGTCACCGCCGAGGACCGTCTGGCGATGGTTCAGAGCGCCGTTGCGGGAGTGTCGCCCCTGACGGTGGATGACCGTGAACTGAAACGTGACAAACCGTCGTACACCCTCGACACACTGGAATCGATGCGCGCCGAACTGGCGCCTCGGGACCAGTTGTTCCTGTTGCTGGGTTGGGATGCCTTTTGCGGGCTGCCGACCTGGCACAGATGGGAAGAACTGCTGGAGCACTGCCATATCGTGGTGCTGCAGCGCCCGGACGCGGACAGCGAGTCGCCGGATGCCATGCGCAATCTGCTGGCGGCCCGCGCAGTCAGCGATCCCAAGGCCCTGAAAGGGCCGGGTGGACAGATTACATTCGTCTGGCAGACGCCGTTAGCGGTGTCTGCCACCCAGATCCGTCAACTGCTGGCCAGCGGTAAGTCGGTACGTTTTCTGGTGCCAGACGCGGTACTGGCCTATATCGATGCGCGCGGGCTTTACCGTGCGCCGAACACTGATGGGTCGTCCTGAAACTGCTTTGATCGACAAGCGTCTGGACGGTCCCACACATACGAGCTGAATGAGTTTTATATGACAAAGCAAAAAATGAGCAGTGAAGAAGTCATCAATGTTGCGATTGCAGCCCTTGAAGAGGTCAAGGGTGCCGACATCCTGACCATCGACGTGCGCGACAAGACCAGCATCGCCGACTACATGCTGATCTGCACCGGTACGTCCAACCGTCAGTTGAACGCACTGGTCGATAACGTCCGTGACAAGGTCAAGGCTGCCGGCCTGAAGTCTCTGAGCGAAGAAGGCAAGGGCGACAGCGACTGGGTCCTGCTGGACCTGGGTGATGTGATCGTCCATGTGATGACCGCTGCGGCACGCCAGTTCTATGACCTTGAGCGCTTGTGGCAGGGTGCCGAACAAAGCCGTGCTGCCAGCGCTGCGCACCACACACCAGGCAACGAATAAGGTTTTGATGTGCGTCTGCGTCTGATCGCTGTGGGTTCGCGCATGCCCAAGTGGGTGGAAGAAGGTTGGCACGAATATGCCAAGCGGATGCCCTCCGAGCTTGCGCTCGAACTGGTGGAAATCCCGCTCAATACCCGAGGCAAAAACGCCGATGTCGCGCGCTTTATCCGTCAGGAAGGCGAGGCGATGCTGGCGAAAGTGCAGCCGGGCGAGCGGATTGTCACGCTGGAAGTGCATGGCAAACCGTGGAGCACCGAACAGTTGGCGGTCGAGCTCGATCGCTGGCGTCTCGATGCGCGCACGGTCAACCTGATGGTCGGCGGCCCCGAGGGGCTGGCGCCTGAAGTCTGTGCTCGCAGTGAACAACGCTGGTCTCTGTCGCCGCTGACCCTGCCGCACCCGTTGGTGCGCATCCTGATCGGCGAGCAGATGTATCGCGCCTGGACGGTCCTGTCCGGGCACCCTTATCACAAGTAGCATCGTTTTTACTGTGAATACGGCCTAAATGTCTCAACCGATCCGCCTCAAAGACCACGAAAAGGACGCACGCCTGGTGCGCGGCAGGGTCGTGTTCGGTGCTGTGGCGGTGGTGTTGCTGGTCTGCGTGCTGATTGCCCGGTTGTATTACCTGCAGGTCATCCAGTACGAGTATCACTCCACGCTCTCGGAAAACAACCGCGTTCACGTTCAGCCGATTCCGCCCAGCCGTGGGCTGATCTACGACCGCAATGGCGTTGTGGTTGCCGATAACCGACCCAGTTTCAGTCTGAGCATGACCCGTGAACGCGCAGGCGAGTGGTCCAGCGTGCTCGACACCATTGTCGAGATTTTGCAGCTCACCCCCGATGACCGCATCATCTTCGAAAAGCGCATGAAGCAGGGGCGTCGGCCGTTCGAGCCGGTGCCCATCCTGTTCGAGCTGAGCGAAGAACAGATCGCCCTGATCGCCGTCAACCAGTTCCGCCTGCCGGGCGTCGAGGTGGTTGCGCAACTGGTCAGGCACTACCCGCAAGGGCCGCACTTTGCCCACTCGGTCGGCTACATGGGGCGGATCAACGAGAAAGAGCTCAAGAGCCTCGACCCGATCAATTACAGCGGCACGCACCATATCGGCAAGACCGGTATCGAGCGCTTTTACGAGCCCGAGCTGCATGGTCAGGTCGGCTACGAAGAGGTCGAGACCAACGCCCGTGGTCGCGTGCTGCGTGTGCTCAAGCGTACCGACCCGATCCCTGGCAAGGACATCGTCCTGAGCCTGGACATCAAACTTCAGGAAGCCGCCGAAGCTGCACTGGGCGGGCGTCGCGGTGCGGTTGTCGCACTGGACCCGGCCACCGGCGAAGTGCTGGCGATGGTCAGTGCGCCGAGCTTCGATCCGAATCTGTTTGTCACCGGCATCAGCTTCAAGGCCTACGCCGAACTGCGCGATTCCATCGACCGGCCGCTGTTCAACCGCATTCTGCGCGGGTTGTACCCGCCTGGCTCGACCATCAAGCCTGCGGTGGCGATTGCCGGGCTGGATACCGGTGCGGTGACGCCTGGCTCGCGGGTATTCGATCCAGGCTATTACCAACTGCCCAATTACGACCACAAGTACCGCAACTGGAACCGCACCGGCGATGGCTGGGTCGATCTGGATACGGCGATCATGCGTTCAAATGACACGTACTTCTACGATCTGGCACACAAGGTGGGCATTGATCGACTGGCTACCTACATGAACAAGTTCGGTATCGGGCAGAAGGTCTCGCTGGACATGTTCGAAGAGTCTCCCGGCCTCATGCCTTCCCGTGAGTGGAAGCGCGCCACGCGCCGTCAGGCCTGGTTCCCTGGCGAGACGCTGATCCTCGGCATCGGTCAGGGCTACATGCAGGCAACGCCGTTGCAACTGGCCCAGGCGACCGCGCTGGTGGCCAACAAGGGTGTGTGGAACCGTCCGCATCTGGCCCGAACCATCGAAGGCAAGGCGCCTGTGGATGAAAACCCGATGCCGGACATCGTGCTGCGCGACCCGGCCAACTGGGGACGCGTCAACCACGGCATGCAGGAAGTGATGCACGGCGCGCGCGGTACGGCGCGCAAGGCCGCCATTGGCGCGCAGTACCGGATTGCCGGCAAAAGCGGTACGGCCCAGGTCGTGGCCATCAAGCAGGGCGAGAAATACGACCGCACCAAGGTACAGGAGCGTCACCGCGACCATGCCTTGTTCGTCGGCTTCGCCCCGGCCGACAACCCGAAAATCGTTGTTGCAGTGATGGTCGAGAACGGCGAGTCCGGTTCCGGCGTCGCTGCCCCCGTCGTGCGTCAGGTCCTGGACGCCTGGCTGCTCGACGAAAACGGCCATCTCAAACCCGAGTACGCCGGTTCCCTGAATCTGGAGGCTGCGGCCCGTGAAGAGTAATTTCGACCGCATCCTGTCCAGTGAAGACGTGATGCGTCGCCGCGCCACGTTTCTGCAGCGCATTCATATCGACGGTCCATTGCTGATCCTGCTGCTGACGCTGGCGGCGGGCAGCCTGTTCGTGCTGTATTCGGCCAGCGGCAAGAACTGGGATCTGCTGATCAAGCAGGCCAGTTCGTTCGGCATCGGTCTGGTGGCAATGGTGGTGATCGCCCAGCTGGAACCGCGCTTCATGGCGCGCTGGGTGCCGGTGCTGTATGTCATCGGCGTGCTGCTGCTGGTGGTGGTGGATGTCATGGGCCATAACGCCATGGGGGCGACGCGCTGGATCAACATTCCCGGGGTGATCCGCTTCCAGCCTTCGGAGTTTCTCAAGATCATCATGCCGGCGACCATCGCCTGGTATCTGTCCAAGCGCACGCTGCCCCCGCATTTGAAGCATGTGGCGGTCAGTCTTGCCCTGGTGGGTGTGCCGTTCATTCTTATCGTGCGCCAGCCCGACCTGGGGACGTCACTGCTGATTCTGGCATCGGGTGCCTTCGTGCTGTTCATGGCCGGTTTGCGCTGGCGCTGGATCATCAGCGTACTGGCGGCGGCCGTACCGGCAGCGGTGGCCATGTGGTTCTTCTTCATGCACGACTACCAGAAGCAGCGCGTACTGACGTTTCTGGACCCCGAAAGCGATCCGCTGGGGACCGGCTGGAACATCATTCAGTCAAAGGCTGCCATCGGTTCGGGCGGCGTGTTCGGCAAAGGCTGGTTGCTCGGCACCCAGTCGCACCTCGACTTTCTGCCGGAAAGCCATACCGACTTCATCATTGCAGTATTGGGTGAAGAGTTTGGCCTGGTAGGCATCTGTGCGCTGCTGATCATTTATATGCTGCTGATCGGCCGCGGGCTTGTGATCACTGCACAGGCGCAGACATTATTCGGCAAACTGCTGGCCGGTGCGTTGACCATGACGTTTTTTGTTTACGTTTTCGTCAACATCGGTATGGTCAGTGGCCTGCTGCCAGTGGTGGGGGTGCCGTTGCCCTTCATTAGCTACGGCGGAACTTCGCTCGTGACCCTACTGTCAGCGTTTGGGGTTTTGATGTCGATCCATACACATCGTAAATGGATCGCTCAAGTTTGATTAAGGTGAACTATTCAATGCAAGTAATGCGTAACTGGGCTCGATATGCTCCGGTGGTCGGTCTGGTGGGCATCCTTGGATCGGTGCAAGAGGCACTGGCTGGCGACTATGAAGGTTCGCCCCAGGTGGCGGAATTCGTCGGTGAGCTGACCCGCGATCACGGTTTTGCCGGTGAGCAGTTGATGGGCCTGTTCCGCGAGGTCGAGCGCAAGCAGGCCATCCTCGATGCCATTTCCCGCCCGGCCGAGCGCGTCAAGCAGTGGAAAGAGTATCGCCCGATGTTCATCACCGATACGCGCATCGCTCGCGGTGTCGACTTCTGGCGTCAGCATGAGGCCGCCTTGGCGCGTGCCGAGCAGGAGTATGGCGTGCCGGCGCAGATCATCGTGTCGATCATTGGCGTAGAGACCTTCTTCGGCCGCAACACCGGTAACTATCGGGTGATCGACGCCTTGTCGACGTTGGGCTTCGATTACCCGCCACGCGCCCAGTTCTTCCGCAAGGAATTGCGCGAGTTTCTACTGCTGGCGCGCGAGCAACAGGTCGATCCCCTTACGCTAAAGGGTTCGTACGCCGGCGCAATGGGGCTGCCGCAGTTCATGCCGAGCAGTTTCCGCGCCTACGCAGTAGATTTCGACGGCGACGGTCATATCAACATCTGGACCGACCCGGACGATGCCATCGGCAGTGTCGCCAGCTATTTCAAACGTCATGGCTGGGTGGCCGGTCAGCCGGTGGTCAGCCGTGCCACGGCACGTGGCGACCGGGTTGACGAGGGGTTGAGCCCTGCGCTTGATCCGGTAATGTCGGTCGGGGAGTTGCGACAGCTGGGCTGGGCGAGTCATGATGCGCTGCGCGACGATATGCCGGTGACGGCGTTTCGTCTGGAAGGCGACAATGGTCCTGAATACTGGCTGGGTTTGAACAATTTTTATGCAATCACTCGTTATAACCGCAGTGTGATGTACGCCATGGCCGTATATCAGCTGTCTGAATCGTTGGTTCAAGCTCGAGGCGTCAAGTAATGCGGGCATCGCCGATTCTTCAATCATTCAAGCTTCTGGCGCTGACCGGCCTGGCAGTGCTAGTCGCCAGTTGCTCGTCGCCATCGCGCACGACAACTTCACCGTCGCCCAAGGGCGGCGCCGTGGTGCGCTCGATGCCGGGGCTGGACATCAACCGGGCCCACAAGGACGGCGCGCCGTGGTGGGATGTGGATGTCTCGCGCATCCCTGATGCAACGCCGACCCTGCACACCGGGGCCTACAAGGCCAACCCGTACACCGTGCTGGGCAAGACCTATTTCCCGATGAGCGATTCCAGGCGTTACGTCGCTTCGGGCACCGCTTCCTGGTACGGCACCAAGTTTCATGGTCAGAACACTGCCAACGGCGAGGTGTATGACCTGTACGGCATGAGTGCCGCACACAAGACCCTGCCGCTGCCCAGCTACGTCAAGGTGACCAACCTGGACAACAATCGCACAGTGATCCTGCGCGTCAATGATCGCGGGCCGTTCTATTCCGACCGCATCATCGACCTGTCCTACGCGGCCGCCAAAAAGCTCGGTTATGCCGAAACCGGTACTGCACGGGTCAAGGTCGAAGGCATCGATCCGCAGGAATGGTGGGCGCAACGGGGGCGTCCGGCGCCGCTGATGCTCAATCAGCCGCAGGTCGTTGCGCAGGCGACACCGCCCGCGCTGTCCACTTCCACCGGCACCGTCGAGCAGTACACACCGCCTCCTCAGCAGCACGCAGCACCCGTCGTGCCGTTGCAGGTTGACGCAAAAAAAAACGCTTCAGGACAAGCCGCTGGGCTGTTTCTCCAGGTGGGAGCCTTCGCCAACCCGGACGCTGCGGAACTCCTGAGGTCGAAATTGAGCGGGATGGTTCGAGCGCCGGTGTTCGTCAGCTCGATAGCGCGCAATCAGCAAACGCTCTATCGAGTGCGGATGGGACCGATCGACACGCAGGGTGAAGCCCAGCAGCTGCAAAACAGCGTCAGGTCGGCCAATCTGGGCCAGCCGAGCGTAGTGACATCGGATCAGTAAGTTTTTTCGACAATCGTTCTCCGGCAACAACGGAGAACGGTATGCAGTCGCAGGCGGCGCAGATTTGCTTTCAGGGCAAGCGTTGCAGGTAACTGCCCACAAGGTCGTGTGTCGAACAGGCGACTTTGTCAGCCAGGGTTACAGCCTGGCGCCACGAGCCGTACCGAGGCGTTTTCGCTTCGCCGGTCTGTTCAGTTTTGCCCGCAAGGGCATGTTTGCCCATTAGGATTCTCGAGAGACGGATGAACATCACCACCTTTGCAAAACGTTTGTGCCTGCTTGTTCCACTGATTATCACCCCGACGGTATGGGCGGCAGAGCAGATGACGCCTGCTGCACCACAGCTGGCGGCCAAGTCCTACGTGCTGATGGATGCCACCAGCGGCAACGTCCTGGTCGAGAATAACGGTGATCAGCGTCTGGCTCCTGCCAGTCTGACCAAGTTGATGACCGCCTACATCGCGACCCTGGAAATCCGCCGCGGCCAGATCGGTGAAAACGATCCGGTGACGATCAGTGAAAACGCCTGGCGCACGGGCGGTTCGCGGATGTTCATCAAGGTCGGCAGCCAGGTCACGGTCAGCGACCTGCTGCACGGCATCATCATTCAGTCGGGTAACGACGCCAGTGTCGCGATTTCCGAGCACATCGCCGGCAGTGAAGACGCCTTCGCCGACATGATGAACAAGACTGCCGGCGACCTGGGCATGACCAACAGCCACTTCATGAACCCGACCGGTCTGCCGAACCCGGAGCACTACTCGTCGGCTCACGACATGGCGATCCTGGCGCGCGCAATCATTCACGAAGACCCGGCTCACTATGCGATCTACTCGCAGAAGGAGTTCTTCTGGAACGGCATCAAGCAGCCTAACCGCAACCTGCTGCTGTGGCGCGACAAGACCGTCGACGGTCTGAAAACCGGTCACACCGATGAAGCCGGCTACTGCATGGTGTCGTCGGCAGTACGTGACGGCATGCGTTTGATCGCCGTGGTGTTCGGCACCAACAGCGAACAGGCTCGCGCAGCTGAAACCCAGAAGCTGCTGACCTATGGCTTCCGTTTCTTCGAAACCCAGAACTTCTATCAGAAGGGCACCGAGCTGGCTCAGGCCACGGTCTGGAAGGGCACCGAGCGTCAGGTCAAGGCCGGTCTGGCTGAAGATCTGAGCATGACCATGCCTAAGGGCGACATGAAGAAACTGTCCGCCAGCATGACCATGAACCCGCAACTGGTTGCGCCAATCGCCAAGGGCGACGTGATCGGCAAGGTCGAGGTCAAGAAAGACGATCAGGTGGTTCACACCGCCAATCTGATTGCTCTCGATGCGGTTGAGGAGGGTGGTATTTTCCGCCGCGTGTGGGATAGCATCCGCCTGTTCTTCTACGGCTTGTTCAACTGATCCAGTAACCAATGCCGACCTTCTCGCGGCCTGCTCATGATCTGAGCGGGCCGCGTGTCCGTCGTCACGGCTTGTGAGACCTTTACTGCCATGACCGATACCGACATCAAGTCGCACAAAATCGAATTTCCCTGCAATGACTATCCGATCAAAGTGATCGGTGATACCAGTGTGGGCTTTACGGACGCCGTGATGGAAGTGCTTGAAAAGCATGCCACGGTCGACCTCAAGACGCTCGCCGAGCGTCAGAGCAGCAACGGCAAATACACCACTGTGCAGCTGCACATTGTTGCCACCGGCGAAGATCAGTTGCGCGATATCAATAGTGCCTTGCGTGCTACGGGTTTCGTGCACATGGTGCTCTGATGGCGGGTACGCTGGGCTTTCGTGATCTGGGCCTGATCGATTACGAAACTGCCTGGCATGCCATGAAGCGCTTTACCGACGAGCGTGGCCGCGAGGCTGCCGATGAAGTCTGGCTGGTCCAGCATCCGCCGGTCTTCACCCAGGGACAGTCCGGCAAGGCCGAGCATTTGCTGCTGCCGGGTAATATTCCTGTCGTACAGGTCGATCGTGGCGGCCAAGTGACTTATCATGGCCCGGGCCAACTGGTGGCTTACCTGATGCTGGATGTCAGGCGCCTTGGTTTCGGCGTTCGCGATCTGGTCACCCGGATCGAGAACACCCTCATTGCCTTGCTCGCCGACTACGGCGTCAAGGCTGCAGCCAAGGCTGATGCCCCTGGCGTATACGTTGACGGCGCGAAAATAGCGTCGCTCGGTCTGCGCATTCGCAACGGCTGCTCGTTTCATGGTCTGGCGTTGAACGTCGACATGGACCTTGAGCCGTTCCGCCGCATCAACCCTTGCGGATACGCCGGGCTGGCCATGACCCAACTGAGCGATCAGGCAGGGCAGATAGAATTTTCCGAGGTAAGTGCCCGACTGCGTGCGCAGCTCGTCAACCACCTCGACTACGCTGAGCAGGCGACCCTTACGGGCGGAATAAACCATTATGACTGACACCGTGCAAACCCTGATCCCGACGCTGGATGTTTCCGAGCGAGTGGCCCGTCCGAAAGTCGAAGCGGGCGTCAAGCTTCGCGGAGCGGAAAAGGTTGCGCGCATCCCGGTCAAGATCATCCCGACGGTAGATCTGCCGAAGAAGCCCGACTGGATTCGCGTGCGTATCCCGGTTTCTCCGGAAGTCGACCGTATCAAGCAATTGCTGCGCAAGCACAAGCTGCACAGCGTCTGTGAAGAGGCGTCCTGCCCCAACCTGGGCGAATGCTTTTCCGGTGGTACTGCAACGTTCATGATCATGGGCGACATCTGCACCCGTCGTTGCCCGTTCTGTGATGTGGGCCACGGTCGTCCGAAGCCGCTCGACGTCAACGAACCGAAGAGCCTCGCCATCGCGATTGCCGACCTGCGCCTGAAGTACGTGGTTATCACCTCGGTGGACCGTGACGACTTGCGTGACGGCGGTGCTCAGCACTTCGCCGACTGCATCCGCGAAATCCGCCTGCTGTCGCCGGGCGTACAGCTCGAGACGCTGGTACCGGATTACCGTGGCCGTATGGACGTTGCGCTGGAAATCACCGCCGCCGAGCCGCCGGATGTGTTCAACCACAACCTGGAAACCGTGCCGCGTCTTTACAAGGCTGCGCGTCCGGGATCGGACTACCAGTGGTCGCTGACCCTGCTGCAGCGCTTCAAGCAGATGGTCCCGCATGTGCCGACCAAGTCCGGGCTGATGCTCGGGCTGGGCGAGACCGACGAAGAAGTCATCGAAGTCATGCAGCGCATGCGCGAACACGACATCGACATGCTGACCCTGGGCCAATACCTGCAGCCTTCGCGCAATCACTTGCCAGTGCAGCGCTTTGTCCATCCGGACACCTTTGCCTGGTTCGCCGAGGAAGGCTACAAGATGGGCTTCAAGAACGTCGCGTCCGGGCCGCTGGTGCGCTCTTCGTACCACGCCGACGAGCAGGCCAAGATCGCCAAGGCGATGCTCTGACAACACGCCGCAAAAACAAGAAGGGCCAGGTAGCGATACCTGGCCCTTCTTTTTGCGGTTGATTATCGTGCCGCTACTCTTCGCCATATCGTGGGTCGAGATTGGACGCGGAGCGTCCGGAAATGCATTCCCACGCTGGAGCGTGAGGAACGATAGGCTTCCCTAAGAACACTATCGTGCCGACGCTCCGCGTTGGCATGCCGTTCTGGACGCTCTGCGTCCTCCCGATTACTGCCCGACAGGCTTGCGCAGGTTCTCCAGCAATTCATGCGTCGGGTAACCATCGGCTGGCCAACCGAATGACTGCTGCGCACTGCGGATGGCCTTGCGCGTATTGGCGCCGATAATGCCGTCTGGCGCGCCTGCGTCGTACTGGCGTGCCGAGAGCAGGGTTTGCAGCTCAATGCGCTCTGAGCGGCTCAGCGGCAGGTCTCCGCGAGGCCAGCTGCCCACTACATAGCCCGCGCCCTTGAATCGATCGGAAAGCAGGCTGATCGCCAACGCGTAGGAGGTCGAGTTGTTGTACTTGAGGATCGCGCGGAAGTTGTCCAGCACCAGAAAGGCTGGCCCGCGATAGCCGGCTGGCAACAGCAAGGCGGCTTGTTGCTGGCTGGCGGCGACCGGAATGGCTGAGCCGTCCGGTTGTTTCAGGCCCAGTTGCTGCCATTCGGCGAGACTCTTGCGGGTCGTCGAGTCGGCCAGCGAGTAATCGAATCCCGAGCCGAGCACCACTTCAAAGCCCCAGGGCTGACCACGCTGCCAGCCGGAGCTCTGCAGGTAATGCGCAGTGGATGCCAGGGCATCGGCAGGGGTGTTCCAGATGTCACGTCGGCCATCGCCGTCAAAATCCACGGCATGGGTGTTGTAGGTGGTCGGGATGAACTGCGTCTGGCCCATCGCACCGGCCCAAGAACCCAGCATTTTGTCCGGCGTTATGTCGCCATGCTGGATGATTTCCAGCGCGGCGAGCAACTGGCTCTGCGCAAAGCCGGGACGACGGCCTTCATAGGCCAGCGTTGCCAGTGAGCGAATGACGGATTGGGTACCCTGGAACGATCCGAAATTACTTTCCATGCCCCATACCGCGACCAGCGCCTGGCGATCGACGCCGTACTGCTGCTCGATCTTCTGCAGGTCGTCGGCATACTGCGAAAGCAGCGCCTGACCCTTGCGTACGCGTGCGGCAGAGATGGCACCGTCAAGGTATTCCCAGACCGGGCGGCTGAATTCAGGCTGGCTGCGGTCGGCCTTGACCACGCTCATGTCGGGGGTGACGCCGGCAAATGCCAGATCGAATACGTCCGCACGGATGCCTGCTTTCAATGCCTGGGCACGAAAGCCGGCCTGCCATTCGCTGAAGCTGACGGCGGGCTGAATCGTGAGGTTGTCGTCAACGACCAGTGCTGGCGTAGGCGCTACGGCAGGAGCGTTTGTCTGCACCTTGCTGGATTGAAGAGGCGTGGCATCGGCTGCAGTGGGTTTTTCTGCGCAGGCTACCAGGGCAACAAGACTGGAGGCAGCGATGAGTTGGCGCAGCTGCGGGCGATGGGTAAAACGAGAAGGCATGCTTGAGTCCAAGGGTATTACCGTTAGGTGCAGACCATAACACGGCTAAGCGGTTGAAAGCGCCCCGGAAATGTTGCTCGATATCAGGCTGCCATAAAGCAGGAAGCCTCCCAGCTTTTAGACTGGAAGGCTTCGCGGCGGTAGCTGCCTTTGCCCTTGGCGGGTTGTTCCTGACGACTGCGGAACAAGGGCTGGGCGATGATTGATTTGGCCTTGTTCGGCCGCTTTGGCTTGCTCATGGCGGGTGCTCCTGATGGGTGTTGTAAAACGCTGCAAATCATCGTGCAGAACGGCGCGTGTGTCTAATAGTCGTGTGCTATGACGCTGAGCGCCTAATTGGCCGAGTGACTGAAGACCTGTGGGAGCGAGCTTGCTCGCGAAGGGGCCGTTACAGGCTCCTCGCTTTGATTATCGTCGGCATGCAGTTCGTGACGCTCCGCGTCACAAGAGGACGCAGAGCGTCCTGAAGGGCATTACCACGCAGAGCGTGGGAACGAGACTTAATCAAAAATCAAACTGATGCAGTAGCGCCATCATGATGACTGCAAGGGTGGCAGCTCCCATGACTGTCGCCCAATTTGCTGCTGGGGTTTCCGCAAACCAGGAGCCTTTTACAGGGTATTTGCCAAGCGTCAGGAGTTTTACGATAGGCCATCCGACCGGGTAGAAAATGGCACGAGCGACGACTTCAAACAGGCCAGTAGGTATGTCGCACATGGGGCCTACTCCGCAGGTAGCGCCAATCGTTGCCCTGCCATCAGCAGCGCCAGCCGACTCAGGCTGCTCCATGGCGAGCCGGCGGCCTGGCCTTTGATCTGTGCGTCAATGCGTTGCGCATCCATGAGCAGCTGGCTCCAGCGTTTTGCCGTGTGGCGTTGCAGGGCTTTGCTCATCAATGGCTTGCGCTTGTCCCAGATCGGCGGGCGTGTAGAGCTGAATACCTTATCCAGCGGCACGCCCTGGCTGAACTGTTGTGACATGTTGGCCAGGGCGCGCAGTTCGCGGGTCAATGCCCAGAGGATCACCGGCGTTTCGACCCCTTCGCCACGCAGCCCTTCGAGCATGCGCAGGGCATGGGCAGCTTCGCCATTCAGGACGGCATCGGTCAGGCCAAATACGTCGAAGCGCGCACTGTCGGCTACGGCCGCCTGCACGGTCTCGACGGTGATCTGGCCTTCTTCGGCCATCAGTTTGAGCTTTTCAATTTCCTGCGCGGCGGCCAGCAGGTTGCCTTCGACCCGGGCAGCGATCAGTTCGACGGCGTCCTGAGTCGCCGCCAGCCCCGCCTGCGACAGGCGCTGGCGAATCCATTGCGGCAATTGGCCGATGTCCACCGGCCAGATTTGTACGAACTGGGTTTGCGCACCCTCGACCAGTGCCTTGCCCCATTTGGTTTTCTGCGCACTGCCATCGAGCTTGGGCAGGCTGATCAGCAGCAGGGTGTCTTCAGCGGGTCTGGCGCAATATTCCATGAGCGCCGCAGCACCCTTGTCGCCGGGCTTGCCGGAGGGCAGACGCAATTCAAGAAGGCGGCGTTCGGCAAACAGCGACATGCTGGCGCCCGCCTGGAGCAATGTGCCCCAGTCGAAGCTGGCGTCGGCGCTGAATACCTGCCGCTCATCGAAGCCTTGCTGGCGTGCGGCCGCGCGAATGGCGTCAGCCGCTTCCTGGCAGAGCAGCGGATCGTCACCGCTGATCACATAGACGGGCGCAAGCGTGCCTTGCAAGTGCTTGCCGAGTTGGGCGGGGGCGAGTTTCATGAGTCAGAGGATGTCGGGGCCGGAAAGCCGGCCCCGAACACTTATCTGGCTGGAACTTCGACAGGCGACTGCTGAGGCGTCTCGTCGCGGATTCGCTGAGCAGCCTCGAGTGCGTCGGCTTCGGCCTTGGCAACTGCGTCCGCCTTGGTCTGCAGTTCGTCCAGACGCGAAGGGGTCAGTTGCTGCAAGCGAGCCATCAGTTTCTGGATCAGGTCGTTGCGCATTTCCTGGCGAACCTGGGAGGCTTCCTGGTCGGAACCGGTCAGGTTGTTGCCGTCATGTACGTAGGAACGGTCTGCGGTAACTTTATCGCCAAGCAGGAAGCGATCCTTGTCGCCGTGCACTTCATAAGTCAGGGTGGTGGTCAGCTGGTATTCAGCCGAGCGCCCAGAGCCCGAGTAACTGATGGCGCGCTGAGTTTCGGCCTCGTTGGTCAGCATCAGCTTGTAAGGCGCGCCGGTGTAGACCTTGACGCCTGAGCTGGTCAGCAAGCGAGTGAGTTGTGTAACGGTTTCACCATAGGCGTCGCGGGCACTGACATCCAGCTCCTTGATCGCCAGCTCGGTGGTACCGGTGCCACGCAGCTGGAAGCCACAGGCACTCAACAGAACAGCCAGGCCCATCACCAGCAAATTGCGTTTGATCATCTTGATGCTCCCCTTGAATCCGTTTGGGCCGCCAGTGCGTGCCCTGGAAATATGTTCGGCGCCCTGCGTTTGCCGGGCGCCCGATCCAATCAGCTTGCGACGATGTTGACCAGCTTGCCAGGCACGACAATCACCTTGCGAATGGTCAGGCCATCAGTGAAGCGCAATACGTTCTCGTTGACGCGGGCGGCCGCTTCGACCTCTTCGCGGCTGGCGCTGGCAGGCATCTCGATGTGACCGCGCAGCTTGCCGTTGACCTGAATCACCAGTTGCAGACTGTCCTGTACCAGCGCGTTTGCATCGAATGCAGGCCAGCCGGCGTCGATCACCGGCTCATTGTGGCCCAGTTGCTTCCACAGTTCGTGGCTGATGTGCGGCGTGATCGGAGCCAGCAGCAGGGCGACGGTTTCCACGCCTTCCTGCATCAGTGCGCGATCCTGCGGTGTGTCCTGCGGGGCCTTTTCCAGAACGTTCATCAGCGTCATCACTTGCGCGACAGCGGTGTTGAATTTCTGGTTCTGGCCGATATCCTGGCTCGCCTGTCTGATCGCCTGATGAATTGCGCGGCGGATGGCTTTCTGCTCATCGGACAATGCCGCAACGTCCAGGCCGGTCGACGGGCCTTGGGCCACATGCGCCTGAGCCAGACGCCATACGCGACGCAGGAAACGATGCGAACCTTCGACGCCCGAGTCGGACCATTCCAGGCTCATGTCGGGCGGGGAGGCGAACATCATGAACAGGCGGCAGGTGTCTGCGCCGTACTGGTCGATCATGGTCTGCGGGTCGATGCCGTTCTTCTTCGACTTCGACATCTTTTCAGTGCCGCCGATTTCCACCGGCAGGCCATCGCTGGTCAGTGTGGCGCTGATCACCTTTGCCTTGGCGTCTCTTTCGAGGGTCACGTCGGCCGGGTTGATCCAGGTCTTCTTGCCGCTGGTTTCCATGCGGAAGTAGGTTTCGGCGTTGACCATGCCCTGGGTGAGCAGATTCTTGAACGGTTCGTTCGAGGTCACCAGGCCTTCGTCGCGCATCAGCTTGTGGAAGAAGCGGGCGTAGAGCAGGTGCAGGATCGCGTGTTCGATACCGCCGATGTACTGATCCACTGGCAGCCAGTGGTTGGCAGCGTTCGGCTCGACTAGACCACCCTCGTAATGCGGGGAGGCATAGCGCGCGTAGTACCACGAGGACTCGACGAAGGTGTCCATGGTGTCGGTTTCACGCTTGGCCGGTGCGCCGCATTTCGGGCAGCTGCATTCGTAGAACTCGGGCATGCGCGCCAATGGCGAGCCAGCGCCGTCGGGCACGACGTCTTCCGGCAGGACAACCGGCAACTGGTCTTCCGGGACCGGCACGTCGCCGCAGGTGTCGCAATGCACGATAGGGATCGGGCAGCCCCAGTAGCGCTGGCGGCTGATGCCCCAGTCGCGCAGGCGGAACTGGGTACGTGACTGGCCCAGGGATTTCTTGACCAGCGCGGCTTCAATGGCGTCGAACGCGTCCTGGAAGGTCAGGCCGGTGAATTCGCCGGAATTGATCAGCTCGCCATGCTCGCCGAAGGCCGGCTGCCACGGGGCAGGCGTTTGGTCGCCGGCGCTGGTGCGTACCACGGGCTTGATCGGCAGACCGTACTGGGTGGCAAACTCGAAATCACGTTCATCGTGCGCCGGTACGGCCATGACCGCGCCGTCGCCGTAGTGCATCAGTACGTAGTTGGCGACCCACACCGGCAGTTTCTCGCCAGTCAGTGGATGCTCGACGAACAACGAGGTCGCCTGGCCTTTCTTTTCCTGCGTGGCAACGTCGGCTTCGGCAACGCTGCCGCCCTTGCATTCATCGATGAACGCTTGCAGTGCGGGGTTGCCTTGCGCGGCCAGGGTCGCCAGCGGGTGTTCTGCCGCCACTGCGACGTAGGTCGCACCCATCAGGGTGTCAGGGCGGGTGGTGAAGACTTTCAGGGAACCGGCTTCGCCGATCGAGGCCTGGTCGTACGGAAACTGCACTTCCATGCCGCGCGAACGGCCGATCCAGTTGCGCTGCATGGTCTTGACCTGTTCAGGCCAACCCGGCAGTTCGTCGAGGCTTTCCAGCAGCTCATCGGCGTACGCGGTGATCTTGAAGTAGTACATCGGGATTTCGCGCTTTTCGATCAGCGCGCCGGAACGCCAGCCGCGGCCGTCGATGACCTGCTCGTTGGCCAGTACGGTCTGGTCGATCGGGTCCCAGTTCACGGTGCCGTTCTTGCGGTAGATCACACCCTTTTCGAACAGGCGAGTGAACAGCCATTGTTCCCAGCGATAGTAATCAGGCTTGCAGGTGGTGACTTCGCGCGACCAGTCAACCGCCAGACCCAGGCTCTTGAGCTGGGTCTTCATGTAGTCGATGTTTTCGTAGGTCCACTTGGCCGGCGCGACGTTGTTGTCGATGGCGGCGTTTTCAGCCGGCATGCCAAAAGCGTCCCAGCCCAGTGGCTGCAGAACATTCTTGCCCAGCATGCGCTGATAGCGGGAGATCACGTCACCAATGGTGTAGTTGCGCACATGACCCATGTGCAGCTTGCCGCTCGGGTAAGGAAACATCGACAGGCAATAGAAAGTGTCCTTGCCTGGCTGTTCGCTGACTTCAAAAGACTTTTGCTCATCCCAGAACGTTTGGGCGGCGGCTTCGATTTCACGGGGCTGATAGAGTTCGTGCATGGCTACTTTTTACTAAGGATTAGTGACCCTTGACCCCTTCATTGCTTCGCCGAGTCAGGTCGGCACCGCGTGGCGGACAAATGCAACTGTCTGTGCGGTGCGTTCGGGCTCAAGAGCGCGGAAGTGGAATTACAGGAAGCGCAGTAGCATACATGAGGGCCGTCTATCGAGGGAAACCCTGATTGCTCCAGTTGCGGGCTCAACGCCCGGCTGACAACCTCATCTGGCCGCTGGTCGTTGTTCCATACCGTTTTTTGCAGCAGCGCTAAGCTCAAACGCGAGGGTGATGACGATCTTCGATGAGGTGAGCGGATGACAGAGTTGCAGCATGTTGTAAGCCTGACCAGGCTGTATGAGCGTCTGATCGACCGTCTCGGTCTTGCACTCGAGACGGCGAGTACCTCGGTCCGGCTCCGAAACGAATTGCCTGCCGAGCTTGAGCTCAAGGGGTTGAGCCGTGCCGAGTTCCAGTTGATCGAAGCCTATCTCGAAAAAGGTAACGGGGACGCAGGCGCGGCTGTCGTAGACACGTCTGCAAGCAGCTGCCTGGTTGCTGCAGAACACGGCAGGTCGCCCCGTACGTCAGCCACCATTGTGTGGCTGAAAGACCGGCGACGAGCCAAGGCGTCAGTGCGGCTGGGCCGTAACACTTAGGCATTTGCCTGCCTTCACGCGCAGACCAAGGGCCTGGCTGTCTCGGGCTTCCTGCTTCGGGCATTGTCGCGCATGTGCAAACATTCTAGGCTGCGGGCACTTATGGAGATGTCCCGATGCCCTTGCGCTACTTGCTCAAAACCCTCCTTTTGCCGCCCGGTATTCTATTCGTCCTGCTGATCCTGGGTTGGTGGTTGCGTCGCTCCCGTCCGCGTCTGGCTACTGCTTTCTTTGCTGTCGGCCTCGGCGGATTGTGGCTGATGAGCCTGCCGGTCGTCGTAGAGTTTGCCGCTCGTAAACTGGAACAGATCCCGCCCTTGCCACAACAGCAATGGGCGACGCTGGCGCAGCAGGCGGACGCCATTGTGGTGCTGGGTAACGGGCGCGAGCGCAACTCTCCGACCTGGGGCACAGACACGCCCACCGGTCTTGGGCTGGAGCGCCTGCGTCTGGCGGCTCGATTGGCGAAAGAATCCGGACTGCCGATACTGACCTCTGGCGGCCTGCATTTTGACCAGCCGCCCAGCGAGGCGGCGATCATGGCGCAGTCACTGCAGGACGATTTTGCTGTGACGGTGCGCTGGCAGGAAGGGCTGAGCCGCACCACGTGGGAGAACGCGACCATGAGCGCCGCGATTCTGCAGCCGCAAGGTATCAAGCGCGTTGTGCTGGTGACTCAGGCCTGGCATATGCCGCGGGCACGCTGGAGCTTCGAGCAGGCGGGTTTCACGGTGGTGGGTGCGCCGGTCGGCTTTCTGGGTGTCGACAACGCCCGGCCTTTTGCTGGCTGGCTGCCTGAAAGTCGCGTGTTCACGCAAAGCGGCATGCTGCTCAATGAAGCCGCAGGCTTGCTGGTTTATCCGTGGGTCTATCGGAAGGGGCAATGATCATCCGAAGAAGTGAGCATCTGAAGCCGATTCCACCTGCAGGCAGATGAAACCGGCTTCGTGCAGTCAGACGGTCTTGGAAATCCGTGCCGCCATCAACGCCCAGCCAAACACCAGCAGGCAGACAATTGCCAGCGGCCACGAGCGCCAGTGCAGATAAGGCGTGAGTTCATGCATTGGCACTACTTCGCCGTACAGCACGCCGCGTTCGAACTGAGGAATCTGCTCGGTGATTTTGCCAAACGGGTCGATCAGCGCGGTCACGCCATTGTTGGTTGCCCGGATCATCCAGCGGCCCGCTTCAAGAGCGCGCATCTGGGCCATCTGCAAGTGTTGCAGAGGGCCGATCGAGGTGCCGAACCAAGTGTCGTTGCTGACCGTCAACAGCAGGTCGCTTTGCGCCGACAGGCCTGCAGCGAACTCTGGATACACCACTTCGTAGCAGATGAACGGCGCGATGTGGTAACCCTTGGCCTGCAATAACGCCTGATCGTTCGGCCCGCGGGCGAAGTCCGACATCGGCAGGTCGAAGAAGGAAATCAGCCCGCGCAGCAGGTCCTGCAGCGGCACGTATTCACCGAACGGCACCAGCTTCTGCTTGTAGTAGGTGCCGTCACCCTGGCCTGCAACTGTGATGCCGTTGTAATAACGATACTCACCGCGCCCGGTCGGTTCGCGCACCGGTACGCCAGTGATCAGCGCCGCGCCGCGGTCCGAAGCGAACTTGCCCATCATCGACAGGTAGCCTTCTGCGCTTTCCTTGAGCACCGGTACGGCGGTTTCCGGCCAGACGATCAGGTCTGCCTGCTGCGAGCGGAAGGTCATGTCGCGGTACAGCGCCAACTGATCGTTGAGCTTTTGCGGGTCCCACTTCATGCTTTGTTCGACGTTGCCCTGCATCGCCGCCACTTTCAATGGCGCGCCGGACGGCGATGTCCAGGCGTGCCCCTTGAGGGCCAGGCCTGTCACCCACGGGGCCAGCAACAGCACCACGCCCATGGCCAGAAACGATTTGCGTGCACGCAGGCGGTGCAGGTTGCACAACAGTGCAGCAGTCAGCGCCAGCGAGAACGAAATCAGCCATACGCCGCCGACAGGGGCGAGCCCGGCCAGTGGACCGTCGAGCTGACTGTAGCCGGAATAGAGCCACGGGAAACCGGTG
This sequence comes from Pseudomonas sp. PvP027, assembly GCF_017833005.1. Taxonomy (NCBI): domain Bacteria; kingdom Pseudomonadati; phylum Pseudomonadota; class Gammaproteobacteria; order Pseudomonadales; family Pseudomonadaceae; genus Pseudomonas; species Pseudomonas sp. PvP027. Next base: position 4,128,779 of record NZ_JAFIBK010000001.1, read on the forward strand.
AGAAACCAGCCGCGAAACGCCTCCTGCCACAGCCATAGCGCTGCGAAGGCCAGCGCGTCGGCCAGCGGTGCTTCATTGCGACGCAGCCAGCGCGCCCACACACAGGCGGGCAGGGCGAAGAACAGGGCAATGGCGGCGATGAACAACAACATCAACAGCCCGGCCAGCAGCACGGACGCGCCGCCGTAGGTGTGAATGCTGACGTAGATCCAGCTGGTGCCGGCGCCGTACAGACCGAAGCCGTAGCACCAGCCACGGGCCAGTGCCTGGCGCGGGTTCAGTTCGCGCAGGCCCAGATAGAACATCGCCACTGCCACCAGCACCAGAGGCCAGAGGTCAAAAGGCGCCAGGGCCAGGGTCGTGAGCCCGCCAGCCGCCAGGGCCAGCAGGTTACCGGGCCAGCCGGGGCGGGTTATCCAGCGCATGTAGATTCCTTAAAGCAGCATCGAGTGTTTACGGACGTGAAATGGGCGTCACGCGCAGCAAATGAATGCGACGGCTGTCAGCGCTCAGGATGCGGAAACGATAGGCACCGATTTCAGTGATTTCGTTGCGCTTGGGCAGATGGCCGAAAGCATTCATCACCAGACCGCCCACGGTGTCGAACTCGTCGTCCGAGAACGTGCTGTCGAAGAATTCGTTGAAATTCTCGACCGGCGTAAGGGCCTTGACCAGGAAGTCTCCGCTGGGCAGCGGTTTGATGTAGCTGTCTTCCTCGACGTCATGCTCGTCTTCGATATCGCCGACGATCTGTTCCAGCACGTCTTCAATGGTCACCAGGCCTGCCACACCGCCGTATTCGTCAATGACGATGGCCATGTGGTTGTGGTTGGCGCGAAATTCGCGCAGCAGCACATTGAGACGCTTGGATTCGGGCACGAAAGTGGCCGGACGCAGCAGCTTCTTGACGTCATCGCTGTCGCCGTCGGCCTTGAGGATCAGCGGCAGCAGATCCTTGGCCAGCAGCACACCGAGCACGTCATCGTGGCTCTCGCCGATCACCGGATAGCGCGAGTGCGCAGCATCGATGACCGCAGGCAGAAACTCACGGGGTGTCTGGGTCGCCTTGATGCTGATCATCTGCGAGCGCGGCACCATGATGTCGCGTACTTGCAGGTCAGCCACTTGAATGGCGCCCTCGACGATGGCCAGCGCTTCGCTGTCCAGCAGTTTGTTCTGGTGGGCTTCGCGCAGCAGCTCAAGCAGCTCCTGGCGGTTTTTCGGCTCATGGACAAAGGCCTGGGTCAGTTTACCCAACCATGACTTTTGCCCGTTGCTCGATCGGTCTTCGCTCATAGCCCTTACTCGTGGTCCTTGCTTGGTGTGTCTGAATGTGGATGGTCGGCACTTTCGTCGTCGGCGTAAGGATCGGGATAGCCCAGCTCCTCAAGCAACGTTCGTTCCAGTGCTTCCATTTCGTCGGCTTCTTCATCGTCTATATGGTCGTAACCCAACAAATGAAGGCAACCATGAATGACCATGTGCGCCCAGTGCGCGTCGACGGACTTGCCCTGTTCAACGGCTTCACGGTTGACGACCGGAACGCATATGACCAGATCGCCCAGCAACGGGATGTCCAGCATGTCGTCCGGAACGTCTGCCGGGAATGAAAGCACGTTTGTTGCGTAATTTTTGTGTCGCCAGGTGTGATTGAGCTCACGCCCTTCGCTTTCGTCAACCAGGCGGATGGTCAGCTCGGAGTCGGCGCTGCGCTGACGCAAGCCCATTTCGCACCAGAGGCGGAATTGGGCTTCGTCAGGGGCGCTTGTCTCGCTTGCGACCTGAAGGTCCAGCTCAAGCATCGCGGTGGTTGTCCCGTGAGTAACTGTTGTTGCCCGACGGACCATCACTGAGGCGGTCGTCGAAGCGCTCGTAGGCTTCGACAATGCGCTGCACCAGCGGGTGGCGAACCACATCCTTGGGTTTGAAGTGCGTAAAGCTGATGCCCGGCACATCCTTGAGCACATCGATGACATGGGTCAGCCCGGAGCGAGTGCCTTTGGGCAGGTCGACCTGGGTGATGTCGCCGGTGATCACGGCAGTGGAGCCGAAGCCGATACGGGTCAGGAACATCTTCATCTGCTCGACGGTGGTGTTCTGACTTTCGTCGAGAATGATGAAGCTGTTATTAAGGGTGCGTCCGCGCATGTAAGCCAGCGGTGCCACTTCAATGACCTGCTTCTCGATCAGCTTGGCGACGTATTCGAAACCGAGCATCTCGTACAGCGCGTCGTACAGCGGGCGCAGGTACGGGTCGATCTTCTGCGCCAGATCACCGGGCAGGAAGCCCAGCTTCTCGCCAGCCTCGACTGCCGGGCGCACCAGCAGGATGCGTCGAATCTGCTCGCGCTCCAGGGCATCCACCGCACAGGCCACCGCCAGATAGGTCTTGCCGGTACCCGCCGGGCCGATGCCGAAGTTGATGTCGTTGCTGAGGACTTCCTTGACGTAACGCTGCTGGTTCAGGCCGCGCGGGCGAATCATGCCCTTTTTGGTGCGCAGCGAGACGCCGACTTCGGCGGCAGGGTGATTGTCCAGGCCGTCCACCCCCGATTCCTGAAGGAACAGGTGGACCATGTCCGGCGTCAGCTCGGTACCTTTGGTTTCCCGGTACAGGCGGCGCAGAAGGTTCTCGGCGGAGTGGGTTTGAGTGGTCGCGCCAATAAGCTCGAATTGATTGCCGCGATTGCGGATCTCGATGTCCAGGCGTTGCTCGATCAGGCGCAAGTGCTCGTCGAGTTGCCCGCACAAGTTGGCGAAACGATGGGCCTCGAAAGGCTCGAGGGTGAAGCGATGAGGTTCTATGGGTGCGTTCAAGGTCGTTTAATGGCCGTCCGGCGGCAATTGAGATGTATTGAAGAATACCCCTAGCGCTGGTTGTGCGAAAGCTTTGCCTTGTTAAAGGCCGCGCCAGGGATTCACCGTGCTCAATGGTAGGGACCGCGCAGAAACGAATTCATTCGGCGATTCGTTTCTGCGGCGACACTCAAGCTTTACTGTAGCAGCGAGCCGCGCAACGAGTGAGGCTGCGCATCATCGATGTGTACGTCGGCAAACTGCCCGATCAGTTTGGGGTTGGCGCAGCGAAAATTGACGATCCGGTTGTTCTCGGTGCGGCCCTGCAGTTCGCCTGGGTCTTTCTTCGAGTAGTCGGTTACCAGAATGCGCTGGATGCTGCCCACCATCTGCCGGCTGATCTCGAAACCCTGCTGGTTCAAGCGATGTTGCAGTGCGGCCAGTCGCTCTTTCTTCAGGGCCTCCGGCGTGTCGTCCTTGAGGTCCGCGGCGGGCGTGCCCGGACGTGGGCTGTAGACGAACGAGAACGAGAAGTCGAAACCCACGTCTTCGATCAGCTTCATGGTGTTGTCGAAATCCTTTTCGGTCTCGCCGGGGAAGCCGACGATGAAGTCGGAGCTGATACTGATGCCCGGCACTGCAGCCCTGAGCTTGCGCAAGCGGGACTTGTATTCCAGCGTGGTGTGGTTGCGCTTCATCGCCGCCAGGATGCGGTCGGAGCCCGATTGCACAGGCAGATGCAGGTGCTTGACCAGCTCCGGCACTTCCGCATGGGCCTGGATCAGGCTGTCGGAAAATTCCAGCGGGTGCGAGGTGGTGTAGCGAATGCGGTCAATGCCGTCGACGGCGGCGACCACGCGGATCAGGTCGGCCAGGTCTGCAACGCGCCCGTCGTGGGTGGTGCCGCGATAACCGTTGACGTTCTGCCCCAGCAGGGTGACTTCACGCACGCCGTTTTCGGCCAAGTGAATGACCTCGCTCAGCACGTCGTCGAACGGACGACTGACTTCCTCGCCACGGGTGTAGGGCACCACGCAGAATGTGCAGTATTTGCTGCAGCCTTCCATCACCGACACATAAGCGCTCGGGCCATCGACGCGCGGCTCGGGCAAGTGGTCGAATTTTTCGATTTCCGGGAACGAGACATCGACCTGCGGCAAGCGGGTCACGCGTGCAGCGTCGATCATTTCCGGCAGGCGGTGCAGGGTCTGCGGGCCGAACACCACGTCCACATAGGGTGCGCGGTCACGAATGGCTGCGCCTTCCTGGCTGGCCACGCAGCCGCCGACGGCGATGACCATTTCCGGATTGGCCAGCTTCAGCTCACGCCAGCGGCCGAGCTGGGAATAGACCCGGTCCTGGGCGCGCTCACGAATCGAGCAGGTATTGAGCAGGATCACGTCGGCGTCTTCCGCGCGAGCGGTGACTTCCAGGGCCTGATGTTCGCCCAGCAGGTCGACCATGCGCGAGCTGTCGTACTCGTTCATCTGGCAACCGTGGGTTTCGATATAAAGCTTTTTGGCCATGCGTGATGATCAACCGTGTCAGTGAACCGCGCATTATAAGGATGAAGGGCTCGGGTTCCTAGCGTCGGCTGTCCGACGGGGCGGGCGGACATGCTATAGTCCGTGCCCCTTTTTCATCTCTGATCGTTACCCGCCCGTTATGACCAAACGCGAAGCTCCAATCTACAAGGTGATTTTCCTCAACCAGGGACAGGTGTTCGAGATGTACGCCAAGCAGATCTACCAAAGTGATCTGTGGGGCTTTCTGGAAGTTGAAGAATTCGTCTTCGGCGAGCGCACGACCGTTGTGGTGGACCCGAGCGAAGAGAAGCTCAAGGCCCAGTTCGAAGGTGTGGTACGCAGTTTTGTGCCGATGCATTCGATTGTGCGCATCGATGAAGTCGAACGCATGGGCACGCCAAAGATCAGCGAAGCGCGCGGCACCAGCAATGTGATGCCGTTCCCCATGCCGATGCCGGAAAAGTAAGCGTTGAAAGTCTGAATCGCGATTGCCCTGAGAGATTTCTGATCAGGGCAACGGAGAGAACGGACTGCGCCCTTCGGCGGTCTGCAGTTCAAGCAGGTATTTGCGGAAAATCTGCCCGAGTACCTGAGTGGCCACTTCGAGCTCGTCACGCTGCATCTTCGCCGAAACTTCGTCGGCAGCGTCCAGCGCCTCTTCCGAACCGTTGACCGCAGCCATTTTCAGCACGATGTACGCCTGAATGTTGTTGGCCTGCACACCCTCGCCACGGCTGAACATCAAGCCCAGCTGATATTGCGCCTGGGCATGGCCCTGCAGCGAAGCCTGCTCGAAATAACTCAGCGCCTGCGGCAAATCGCGAGGTGCATTTTTGCCCTCGTAATAGAACTCACCCAACTCGTACTGCGCCTGCGCGTCCCCACCCTTGGCGGCCTGCTGGCAGGCTTCAAGCGCTGCAGGCAGGTTTTCTGGCTGGGTATTGAGGGTGCAACGACCCATCGCCGGGACTAACAACGAGTTGCCGCCGGCAGTTGCCAGCAGGGGATAGACAAGCAACAGGCAGCCCAATACAAGGGTGCGGCCGGTGCGGTTCATGGGAGTCGACTTACCTCTGAAAAAGGTGCGGGCATGCCCGACCAGCTAAACGTGCTGGCTGCGCATTATGAAATAAGCAGAGCCAACCTTACAAAGTCTTTACGGATTTTCTGCTGCACGGCCTGAAAACATCCTTTTTTACGGGCGGATCACCTGAAAGAGGGGTGTCGTCAGCGTGTATGTGCAGCGTTCGCATTGCATTGTAGAAGCAAAATACATACTTAACGTTCAGTTTCATTCGCAGTCATCACTCGCGCCGGTTCACTGACACCCTGCGCGAGTGATGCCTGGCGAGCTTATTTCAACGCAGCGAATGCCTTTTCTGCGGCATCCAGGGTCAGTTTCAGCTCGGCATCGCCATGGGCGATGGAGGTGAAACCCGCTTCGAAGGCACTCGGTGCGAGGTACACGCCGCCTTCCAGCATCAGGTGGAAGAAACGTTTGAAGCGCTCCGAGTCACTGGTCATCACGTCTTCGAACGTGACGATTTCCTTGGCTTCACTGAAGTACAGGCCGAACATTCCGCCGGCCTGGGTCGTCACGAACGGGATACCTGCGGCATCGGCGCGCTGTTGCAGACCTTCGAGCAGGCGGCGGGTGTAGTCGCTCAGTTCATCGTGAAAGCCGGGACGGCTGATCAGGCGCAGGGTGGTCAGGCCGGCGGCCATCGCCAGCGGGTTGCCCGACAGCGTGCCGGCCTGATAGACCGGGCCGAGCGGTGCGATGTGCGACATGATCTCGCGTTTGCCGCCAAAGCAGCCGACCGGCATACCGCCGCCGATGATCTTGCCGAAGGTGCTCAGGTCGGGCGTTACGCCGTAGTAGGCCTGCGCGCCGCCGAGGGCTACGCGAAAACCGGTCATCACTTCATCGAAAATCAGCACCACGCCGTGCTCGTCGCACAGATCACGCAGCCCTTGCAGGTAGCCAGGCGCAGGCGGCACGCAGTTCATGTTGCCGGCCACCGGTTCGACGATGATGCACGCCACTTCCTGACCCACTTCGGCCAGCAGGTCACGCACGGCGTCGAGGTTGTTGAAGGGCACGGTCAGGGTGTGTTTCGCGAACGCTGCAGGTACGCCAGGCGAGCTCGGCACGCCCAGGGTCAGTGCGCCGGAGCCGGCTTTGACCAGCAGGCTGTCGGAGTGACCGTGGTAGCAGCCTTCGAACTTGAGGATGCTGTCGCGGCCGGTGAAGCCACGTGCCAGGCGGATCGCACTCATGGTTGCTTCAGTGCCCGAGCTGACCATGCGGACCATTTCCATGGACGGCACCAGTTCGCAGACCAGGTCGGCCATTTCGGTTTCCATGGCCGTCGGTGCACCGTAGGACAGGCCGTGTTCCAGCTGGCTGCGCACGGCATCGAGCACGTCCGGGTGGCTATGGCCAAGAATCATCGGCCCCCACGAGCCGACGTAATCCACATAACGCTTGTCGTCTTCGTCAGTCACGTAGGCGCCCGCAGCGTGCTTGAAGAACAGCGGCGTGCCACCCACGCTCTTGAAGGCGCGAACCGGCGAGTTGACGCCGCCGGGGATGTGTTTTTGGGCGTTGGCGAACAGTGTTTCGGAACGGGACATGATCGGGTCTCTGCTTTGAAACGGGGAATTCGTGTCTACGCTGGGGTCAGCCGAGGCGGGCAGCTTCAGGGTAGGCTGCTTTATTGGGTGGCGTGAGCCAGAGAAGGCGCAGGAACACGCACTATATCAAATGAAGCACGGCTGAGAATGAGGAACCACGTACTTGTGGGAGCTAGATTGCTCGCGAAGGGGGCAATGCAGGCCCCGAAAATAGCGGGTCTAAACCATCGCCTTCGCGAGCAAGCGAAGCGTCGCCCGGCTCGCGCCCACAGTGATTGCGCTCTACAGCAGCGCCGTGAATGCACGTGCCCGGCGCGTCACTTCCTGGGTATTTTCAGCGCCGAACAGGCCGTGCACCACGGCGAGCAGATCGGCCCCATGCTCGACCAGTTGCGGTGCGTTCTCCAGGGTAATCCCGCCAATCACCGCAATCGGCAGGTGGACCCTGGCACGTACCTGAGCGATCAGGTCCAGCGGCACTGCCGGGGCACCGGGCTTGGTCAGGGAATTGAAGAACCTGCCAAATGCAACGTAGGTCGCGCCGTCAGCCTTGGCTTGCTCGGCCAATTCCAAGCGGCCATGACAGGTGGCACCGACAATCGCCTTGTGCCCCAGCAGAGCGCGGGCATCGGGCAGCGAGCCGTCGGACTGTCCCAGGTGCACGCCCACCCCCAGGCGTGCAGCCAGCTCAGCGTCATCGTTGATGATCAGCCGGGTCTTGTAGCGTTCGCAGAGCTTGAGCAGTTCGGTCGCTTCGCGCAGACGGCGGGACTCATCGCTGTTCTTGTCGCGGTATTGCAGCAGCGTCACGCCGCCGTCCAGCGCAGCTTCGACGTACGAAAGAAATTTCCCGGACAGCAACTGGCTGTCGGTGATGGCATACAGGCCACGCAGCTTCATGAATCGACCCTCATGGCGATGTATTACGAACAAAAATCCAGCGGCAGCCGACGTGGCACGAATTGCCCCCGGCCCAGCTGTTCGGCATCCCTCAGGGTGCGCCAGGTGTAGTCGAGTGCCGACTTCACCGCACTGACCAGTTCTTGCCCCTGAGCGATGCGCCCGGCCAGCGCGCTTGCCAGGGTACAGCCAGAGCCGTGATAGCTGCCGGGCAGACGTTCGCAGACGAAGGTGTGGGTCTGGCCACCACGCAGGTACAGACGGTTATGGATTTGCTGTTCATCACCATGACCGCCAGTGATCAGCAGATATTCACAAAACGGCAGTAGTTTGTCAGCGCATTCATCCGCAGTACCTTCGGGAAGTTCGGCAAGGATGCGGGCTTCCGGGAGGTTCGGGGTGGCGATGGTGGACAGTGGCAGCAGGCGTTCGCGCATGGCGTAGCCGACCTCGTCCTTGCCCAGTCTGCCGCCGCCGCCAGCGCGCAACACCGGATCACAGACCATGGGCAAATGCGGGTGAGCCAGAAGCAGATCGACTACGGTATCGACCATTTCCAGTGAGCCCAGCATGCCCAGCTTGACGGCTGCTACGCTCGAATCATTGAGGACTGCATTGGCTTGCGCCATCACCCATTCGCGATCCAGTACACGGAAATCACTGACATTGACGGTGTCTTGCACCGTAAGCGCGGTAATGACCGGAGCGGCATGGCAGCCTTGGGCGAGCAGGGCTTCTATATCGGCCTGCATGCCGGCACCGCCACTGGGGTCGTGGCCGGACAGGCAAAGGACTACGGGGCGGGAGCTATAGATATTCATGGTGCGCGAGCTTATCACTAAACCTTTCGCGGGCCGCTCGGGGTGCCGGTTTTTTCTTGCGGATCGAGGTCAGTCGGCGACAACGGCAGGCTCGACAAAACCTTAAAAAGTACTCATGTTTGCTCTGCAGTCACCGATATAGAGCTATTGCCTTGATTTTGATCACGATACTGTCTTTAAGTTATTAGCGGCTATGCTTGGTTAGCAAGGCGGACGAATCACGGTCAGGATTCTTACTGATGTCTGCCGGTACATGTGCACGTTCAATGGTCTGTTTGAATCATTAGCCTGTTTCAAGGATAGAAATTTGCGGGACGTCGTAATCAATGGATGGATTGAACGCGACGACCTACCTTGGGGCTTCAATGCGCTATCTGCTGATCATTCTGGCTCTTTGGCTGCCGTTGCAGAGTCATGCCGTCGAGCTCGATGAAAACACTCGTTTTCTGCCGTTGGGCCGTGCCATTCAGGTATTCGAAGACCCGACCGGCGAGGCGACCATCGAAAGCGTCAGCGCTGCGGCTCACGCCGGTGCCTTTCAGCCCGTGCCTGCCGGGACCTTCAACGCCGGGTATTCGCGTTCCGCCTTCTGGCTGAAAGTCGAGCTGACCTATCGCCCGACCGATGCCAGCATCCATAACGACTGGCTGCTGGAACTGGCCTATCCGCCAATGGACCACATTGACTTCTACGGCCCGGATGCCGACGGGCAGCCCACTCGCGCCTGGCATACCGGCGATATGTTGCCGTTCTCCAGCCGTCAGTTCGCCCAGAACAACTACCTCTTCCAGTTGGACCTGCCGCCTGGCCAGACGCGAACCCTGTACATGCGTATTCGCAGCGAAGGCGCCGTTCAGGCACCGCTCTACCTCTGGTCCACCCATGCCTATCTGGATGCGCAGCCCTCCAAGGTTTACGTCTTCGGTCTGATCTACGGCGTGCTGCTGGGCATGCTGGTCTACAACCTGTTTATCTACCTCAGCGTTCGTGAGGTGGATTACCTGTATTACCTGCTGTACGTCGCCTCGTTCGGGCTTTACCAGATGTCGATCAACGGGGTTGCCATCGAATACCTGTGGCCCGACAGCCCCTGGTGGGCGAATGCGTCGACCCCCTTCCTGATATCGCTGGCGACGTTATTCGCGTGCCAGTTTTCGCGCAGCTTTCTGGGCACGGCACAACTGAGCCGCTGGCTGGACCGGCTGCTGCTGGCGGTCATCGGCGCTGCCGTACTGGTCATGGGCATGGCCTTGTTCCTCAGCTACGGGCCGGCCCTGCGCGGCGCGGCTCAGCTGGTCATGGCGGGCGCCGTGACGATCTACCTGGCGGGTATCGTTGCGGTCATCAAAGGTGAGCGGGTCGGGCGCTACTTTGTGCTCGCATGGTCAGTGTTCATGGTCAGCGGACTGATCTTCGGCTTGATGCTGCTCGGCTATCTGCCCAATACCTTCCTGACCATGTACGCCTCGCACATCGGCACGGTGCTGGAAATGGCGTTCCTGTCGATGGCGCTGGCCGACCGTATCAACCACGCCCGCAGGCAGCAGGCGCAAACCTTGCTGGCTGCCGGTCAGGATCTGGAGCGTCTCAACCAGCAACTGGCCAACAGTAATCGGCTGAAGGACGAGTTCCTCGCCACGCTCACTCATGAACTGCGCACGCCGATGAACGGGGTGATCGGATCGCTGGAGGTCATGCAGACGCTGGACATGGACGACGAAGTCGAGATGTATCAGCAAACCGCTGCCAGTTCGGCGCGCGACATGATGAGCATGATCAACGGCATCCTGACCCTCACTGAGTTGCAGGCCGGTGTGCTGTACGCCGACTGCGAGTCGTTTGCGCCCAAGGATCTGGCCGACAGGCTGGCGGAGCGCTTCAGCGGCGCGGCTCATGCCAAAGGCCTGATATTGACGCTCGATCTGGACGATAAACTGCCGCCGAGCCTTCGCGGCGACGCGAGCAAGCTCTACCAGTGCATCGAGTGTCTGGTGGACAACGCCATCAAGTTCACCCGAAAAGGCGCAGTGCAGGTGCGTTTCAGTGGTCATCCGCAGGACCTGGAGCGCCTGTACCTGCGGGTCGAAGTAATGGACAGCGGTATCGGCTTCAGCCGCCTGGACGAAGCCCGGCTTTATCAGCATTTCTTTCAGGTCGACGGCTCCATGACCCGCGAATACGGCGGGCTGGGCATCGGCCTGGCGATCTGCCGGAAACTGGTCGAGTTGCAGGGCGGCGAATTGAGTCATCGTTCCGAGCCAGGCAAGGGCAGCTGTTTTACGCTGAGCGTCCCGATGCTGATGGTCGTGCCGGGCGCAGTGCGCAGAGCGCCTGAACTCAAGGCTCAATGGGGTATATAAGCCGCCTTATAGCGTCATCAGCTGAAAGCTCCGACAGTTAGGCGGCTACGGCACTTTTGCGAGGGCCGGGGGCGTGATTCACTGTGTGCACGTTGCGTGTACTCAGGCAGGAGATGACTCATGAACCTGAATCAATTCGCCGAAACCCACGAAGTCACCAATCAACCGCCGCCGCTCGACGGGGCAAACCTCTACCGTATCGACGTGCCGCTTCAGGAGTGGAGCAGACGATTCGGTGCGGGCTGGGCGCAGCCGCGCATCGACGCCTATGGTGCGCTGGCAGGGGGGCCGCTGATGGCGGCCGGCTTTCTGGCCAATCAGCACAAGCCCGAGTTTGTCAGCCATGACCGCTACGGGCACCGCATCGATCTGGTCGAATTCCACCCGGCGTATCACCAGTTGATGAGCACGGCCATCGAGCACGGCATTCCATCTTTGCCATGGACCGATCCGCAGCCCGGTGCGCAGGTGGCACGCGCGGCCATGAGTTATCTGCATACCCAGGCAGAGCCAGGCAGCGGCTGTCCGCTGACCATGACCTTCGCTAGCGTTCCTGCGCTCAGGCTGCAGCCGGACCTGGCTGAAATCTGGCTGCCCAAGGTGCTGTCGACTGAGTACGATCCACGCAACGCAGGCATTGCACACAAGCGTGGCGCGACCATCGGCATGGCCATGACCGAGAAGCAGGGCGGCACCGACGTGCGTGCCAATACCACTCGTGCGTTCCCGGTGGGCGCAGGTGGTCCCGGCCAGGCCTACGAGCTGGTCGGGCACAAATGGTTCTGCTCGGCACCCATGTGCGATGCATTCCTGACCCTGGCGCAGACCGACAAGGGCCTCAGCTGTTTTCTGCTGCCGCGCCACCGGCCGGACGACACCCGTAACGAGTTCTACATTCAGCGCCTGAAAAACAAGCTCGGCAATTGGTCCAACGCATCCAGCGAGGTCGAGTTTCGCGGCGCGCTGGCATGGATGATCGGTGAGGAAGGGCGCGGCGTGCCGGCCATCATCGAAATGGTCGCCATGACCCGTTTCGACTGCATGATCGGCTCCAGTGCCCTGATGCGTCAGGCGCTGACTCAGGCTACCCACCATTGCGCGCACCGTGCGGTCAGTGGCCGGTTGCTGGCCGAACAGGCGTTGATGCAGAACGTGCTGGCTGACCTGGCGCTGGAAAGCGAGGCCGCGCTGGCCCTGACCCTTCGGATGGGGCGCGCGCTTGACCACCTGGATGATGATCACGAAAAGCGTTTTGTGCGTCTGGTCACGGCAGTGGGCAAGTACTGGATCTGCAAGCGCGCCCCGGCCATGATCAACGAAGCCGCCGAGTGCCTGGGCGGCGCCGGTTATGTCGAGGACAGCATTCTGCCCCGCTTGTACCGCGAGGCGCCGGTCAACTCGACATGGGAAGGCTCTGGCAACGTGCAATGCCTGGATGTGCTGCGAACCCTGTCCAAAGAGCCCGGCGCGCTTGATGCGCTGTTCGACGAATTGGGCGACGGGCATGGCGACCGGCATCTGGCGGCGCACATCGGCAAGCTCAAGGCCGCGTTTCAGGACACCGGCGACCTTCAGTACCGCGCCCGCCAACTGACCGAAGACATCGCCATCGCCTTGCAGGGCAAGTTGCTGCTGGAAGCGGGTAACGCGGCGGTCAGTGACGGCTTCATTGCTGGTCGGCTGGTGTCCGGCGGGCGGGTGTATGGCGCATTGCCCAGAGGCGTTGACGTCGAAACATTGCTGCAAAGGTCCTCGCCGCAGGTGGCATGAGCACGCGAACCCGTTACGATGCACGTCTGCAAGATCAGACAGGACATGAATCGTGACCCAAGCCTTTGTTGTTGTCGACACCGCCGAGCAGGCTGTAGAGCGGCTCGCCGAGCTGCATGAACGCGCCACCAGCGCGTTGAGTCAGGCGCTCAAGCGCTACCTGAAAGACCGCGTCGAACCCACTGCCGAAGAGCGAGCGCAATTCAGCTACCCGGAACTGCGCCTGGTCTACAAATGCCAGGGCGAAGTGCCGGTGACCACGCGCGCCTACGCCAAGGTGCAGCTGCCGGGCACTTACAGCGTCACCGTCACGCAGCCCAAAGCCTTCAAAAAGTACCTGCTCGAACAACTTGTCCCGCTGATGAACGATTTCACCGTGACGGTCGAAGTCGGCATGAGCGAGCAGAGCATTCCTTATCCTTACGTGGTCGAGCAGGGCGACGAACTGGCCGGCACCGGCGTCACCGCTGCGGCGCTGGCACGGGTGTTCCCGAGCACCGACCTGTCGGCTGCCACCGATGGTATTGCCGATGGTCTCTATGACTGGGCCAACGTCGACCCGCTGCCACTGGCGCTGTTCGACGCTGCGCGGGTGGATTTCTCGCTGCGCCGTCTGGTGCATTACACCGGCAGCGACTGGCGCCATGTGCAGCCGTGGATTCTACTGACCAACTACCATCGCTATGTCGACCAGTTCATTCTGCATGGCCTGGAAAAGCTCCGCGAAGACCCGCGTTTCGTGCGCATGGTCCTGCCGGGTAACGTGGTCGTCGACAAGAGCATGGGCCAGGACGAAGCTCAGGCCATCGTCGCCAGCGTGGTCTGGCACCGCTATCAGATGCCGGCCTACCACCTGATCGCCGAAGACGGTCACGGCGTGACGCTGGTCAACATCGGCGTCGGCCCGTCCAACGCCAAGAACATCACGGATCACCTCGCGGTGCTGCGTCCGCATTGCTGGCTGATGATCGGTCACTGCGGCGGCCTGCGTCAGTCGCAGACCATCGGCGATTACGTACTGGCCCATGCCTACATGCGTCGCGACGGTATTCTCGACCGTGTACTGCCGCCGCACATCCCGATTCCGGCCTTGGCCGAAGTGCAGCTGGCCTTGCAGGAGTCGGCTGCGCAGATTACCGGCGAGCGCGGCGAAGAGCTCAAAAAGCGCCTGCGCACCGGTACGGTATTGACCTATGACGACCGTAACTGGGAATTGCGTTGGGCTCAGGAACGTCCGCTGATCAACCTGTCGCGTGCCGTGGCGGTCGACATGGAAAGTGGCACCATCGCCGCTCAGGGTTATCGCCTGCGTGTGCCTTACGGCACGTTGCTGTGCGTATCCGACAAGCCGTTGCACAGCGAAATCAAGCTGCCGGGTTCGGCGAATGCGTTCTATGAGCGTGCGGTCAGCCAGCACTTGAAGATCGGCATCGCCGCGCTGGACCTGATGCGTACCCAACTGAACTCGTTGCACTCGCGCAAACTGCGCAGCTTCGACGAGCCGCCATTCCGTTGATGGCATGCCGTTAATAGATTGGTATTTGCACGAAGGGCCACTAAAGTGGCCCTTTCTGTTTTCCGATTGTCGAATTCTCATGTCCCGCACCCAACGCCCCGTTTCCCGCCGTCCTGCTTCCAAACCGGCAGGCGCTGCCCGGCGTGTCGCCAAGGCGCCACCGGCCGAGCCGAAGCTGATCCTGTTCAACAAGCCTTTCGACGTGCTGACCCAGTTCAGCGATGAGGAAGGGCGGGCCACGCTCAAGGACTTCATCAAGATCCCCGGCATCTATCCGGCCGGACGCCTGGATCGCGACAGCGAAGGTTTGCTGCTATTGACCAATGACGGCCAGTTGCAGGCGCGCATTGCCGATCCGAAACACAAACTGGCCAAGACCTACTGGGTGCAGGTCGAAGGCGAGCCGAGCGATGAGCAGTTGCAGCAGTTGCGCGACGGTGTCCAGCTCAACGACGGACCGACCTTGCCCGCCGAAGCGCGGCAGCTCGATGAACCGCAACTCTGGCCGCGCAACCCGCCCGTGCGCTTTCGCAAGAGTGTGCCGACAAGCTGGCTGGAACTGGTGATCAAGGAAGGGCGCAATCGGCAGGTGCGGCGCATGACCGCTGCCGTCGGCTTGCCGACTCTGCGGCTGGTGCGGGTCAGGATTGGCGACTGGACACTGGATGGCCTGGATCAGGGCCAGTACAGGGAAGTCGCCGCAAAACTGTAATGCCGGTGCTGGTTCAGTTGCGCAGGTGAGTCAGCGGCATTTCGGTGCTGGCCAGCACTTGATTGAGGACAAAGCTCGATTTGACGCTGGTCACGCCCTCGATCCGGGTCAGATGGCCCAGCAGCAGTTTCTGATAGTGATCCATGTCCGGCACCACCACTTTCAGCTGATAGTCCGCGTCCATGCCGGTCACCAGGCTGCATTCCAGTACCTGAGGCAGGTTGCGGATCTGCTGCTCAAAGTTCTCGAAACGCTCGGGCGTGTGCCGGTCCATGCCGATCAGCACGTAGGCGGTCAGGTTCAGCCCCAGTTTTTTGCGATCCAGCAGGGCAACCTGGCGCACGATGTAACCGTCGTCTTCCAGTTGCTTGACCCGACGCGAGCAAGGCGAAGGCGACAGACCAATGCGTTCGGCCAATTCCTGGTTGGATATCCGTGCGTCCCGTTGCAATTCAGCCAAAATGCTCAGGTCGTATCTGTCGAGCTTGCTCACGATGCACCCCATTATCAATTCAATTGCGCTGGATTATTCATCTGAAGTCAAAAATTGCGCAAGTAATGTTTTAATCCGCAATATTAGCAATCCTCTGCCTTAGCCTCAGGCCTATTCTTTTAAACAGAATCACTGCCCGGACACAGCGTCCAGCGCGACCCGCCGAATCAGGCCAGTCGCGGCCTCCCACCCGACAGGGTGTGTCAGGCCCCCGGGCTACATACTGTCCAGAAGACGGCATGAGGTGAGCCAGCGTCAAAAGCGTTGCGCCAGGACGAAGTATCTCAAGGGGGCCATCTGGTCCCCTTTTCTTTGTCTGCTGATAAAGTGCGCAGAACGGCGCTACGCTTAAACAGTCTTAATGACGTCAACCCGCGCTCTAGTGAGGAAAGCATGAAATCTGGCATCTGGCAGTTTGCGGGTGTAAGTCTGTTGTGTCTGAGCATCAGTGCTCAGGCACTGGCCGACGAACGTGATGATTCACCGCGCAATCAGCTTTACGGCAGCCCCGGCGAAAACGGGCAGCAGCGTCAGCAGCAACAACAGCGTGCTCAAGAGCAGAATAATCAGCAGCGCCAGATCCAACAGCAGCAAAACCAGCAGCGCCAGGTCGAGCGTGAGCAGCAACAGCAGATCTATCAGCAGCAGAACAACCAGCAACGTCAGATTCAGGAACAGCAGAATCAGCAGCGTCAGGTCGAGCGTCAGCAACAGCAGCAGATCCAGCAACAGCAGATTCAGCAGCGCAACGTCGAGCGCCAGCAGCAACAGCAGATCGAGCAGCAACAGCGCGATCAGCAGCGCCAGATTCAGCAGCAGCAAAACCAGCAGCGTCAGCAGTTGCGCCAGGCTCAGGACAACCTGCCGATCCAGAGCGGTCCGAAAGAGGCATGGCAAACCCAGCCACCGCGACAGGGCTATTACCAGGACATCCCACGGGGCAACAACCGCAACTGGCAGGCCGGTAACGGCCGTCCGAATGACCACTGGGAAGGACGTCCGGACGGGCGCGGCAATGGCTGGGGCCCCGGCCCGCAATATCGACCTGGCTACGCGATAGATCGCGTACCGGGCGGTTATTCGCGCATTCCTTACCGCGGCCAGGACTATTTCTATTCGCAAGGCTACTGGTATCGCCCGCAGGGCCCGCGTTATGTCGTGGTGACGCCGCCCTATGGCGTGCGCGTGCGCAGCCTGCCGTCGTATTCGAGAGAAGTGTGGATCGGCAGCAGCCTGCTGTTTCTGGCTGCCGGGACCTATTACGCCTACCAGCCGGACAGCCAGGACTATGTAGTGGTCAATCCGCCGCAGAACGAAGCCGTGTATCAGGCTCCGCCGGCTGAACAACAAGGTAATGGCTACGATCCGGTGGCCTACCCTGCCAACGGGCAGAGCCCGCAGCAGGTCGAGCTGGATAAATACCAGTGCTACCGCTGGGCTGCGGAGCAAAGCGGTTTCGACCCGGCGAATGTCACCGGTCAGCCACCGCCTGACGTGGTCGACCTGTATCGTCGCTCGATGGGCGCGTGTCTTGCCGGGCGAGGCTACAGCGTCAACTGACGCCGATCAGGCACTGGCCTGCTTGACGACTTCCTGAGGGTCGGCGTGTACCAGCACTTCGGCCTTCGGGAATTGCTTGTGAATGGCGTCAGCCACCTGATCACAAATGGTATGGGCGGCCGACAGCGTCAGGCTGCCCGGCAGCTCCAGGTGCAACTGTACAAACCAGTGATTGCCGGAGATTCGTGTACGCAGATCATGCGCCCCGAGCACGCCCGGCACGTCGCACGCCAGTGCCAGCATTTGCGTGCTGACATCGGCGGGCAATTCCGCATCCATCAGCACCGATATCGTTTCGCGGGCGATTTGAAAGGCGCTCCACAAGATATACAGCGCGATGCCCAGGCCAAAATACGCGTCCAGCTGCTGCCAGCCGAAATACGCCAGCGTCAGCGCCATCAGAATGCTGGCATTCAGCAGCAGGTCTGAGCGGTAGTGCAGCGAATCAGCGCGGATCGCTGCCGAGCCGGTCGCCTTGATCACCCGGTATTGCAGGGTGAGCAACGCGATCGTTAGCGCGATGGAAATCACCATCACGACCATGCCCAGCAGCGGCGCGCCCAGCGGCTCGGGGTTCTGAATGCGTTCGACCGCCTGGACGGCAATCAGCACACCACTGACGGTGATGAACAACGCCTGTGCCATGCCCGACAGCGCTTCCGCCTTGCCGTGGCCGTAGCGATGATCGTCATCGGCAGGCCGCAATGCGTAATGCACCGCCAGCAGATTGAGAAACGAGGCTGCGCCATCGAGCAGCGAGTCGGTGAGACCGGCCAGCAGGCTCACCGAGCCGCTCAGCCACCAGGCAACTCCCTTGGCCAGGATCAGCGTCGTGGCAACCGCCAGCGAGGCCCGCGTCGCTAGACGCAGCAGTCGGGAATGTTCGGCAGTGGTGCTCATGACGCTTCCTTGAACGGGATCGATATCAGGCGGCCGGGACCAGACCCAGTGCTGCCAGTTGCTCGACGCTGCCTTTGTGCTGGATCAGGCGTGGGTCGTTCAACGGCAGGGAACGGCCCAGCTCGGTTTCAATGATGGCTTGCAGCTTGGTGTTGTCGACGCTGCCGTCAGCCTTGAGCGCTTTTTGCAGCTTTTGCGGATCGATCTGCGCGTGCTCGCCGGGCCCGTAGTAGATCGCGCCGGTGGCGAAGTCCACGGCAAACGCAATCACGCCTGGAACGATATAGAACAGCAGCGCGAAAGCATCCAGCGCCGCAATGGCCGGGTCAACCTTGCCATCGATCTGACCACGACGATCAGGATAGAAAATACTGCCGCAGGCCGAAATCTGAGTCAGCAACGTGGCGACCAGAACGCCACCGATCAAGCGAGAAGGAATGCGCATGGAAAGCTCCTGAGATGAAGAGGGCAACTATACAAGGCAATGACTGCAAGGCTAAGACTATTGAGTGATGGCGTGGTTCGGCGCTCATGGAGTTAACCGAAATGGGACGTGCAGCGCCCCGAACTGCAGAATCGCAGGGGCGTGAGTTTGCTCATGAAGGGGCCGCAGCGGGCGCTGAAGATCTATCGACGCAGAGATCGGCTGACCGCTGGACGAAAACAGCTTCCGCGCCGATGCCCCTTACCGACCACGATTAACATCTGGTTTACTGTGCCGCACGATAATTACAAAAACTCAGGAGTCATGTATGCAACCGATTCGTCTCGGTCTGGTGGGCTACGGCAAGATTGCGCAGGATCAACACGTTCCGGCGATCCACGCCAACCCCGCATTTGAGCTGGTGGCCGTGGCTACGCAAGGCCAGCCGTGCGCCGGGGTAGAGAATTTCAAATCTCTGGGCGAACTGCTTGCGAGCGGGCTGCAGGTTGACGCGATTGCGTTCTGTACGCCCCCGCAAGGTCGGTTTGCACTGGTACAAGAGGCATTGGCGGCCGGCAAACACGTGCTGGTCGAGAAACCGCCGTGCGCGACGCTGGGTGAGGCGATGGCGTTGGTAGCGCAAGTGTCGGAGCAGGGCGTCAGCGGTCTGTTCGCCTGGCATTCGCGTTACGCGCAGGGTATCGAAGCGGCGCGCGAGTGGTTATCCACCCGCACCCTGCAGAGCGTTCAGATCGACTGGAAAGAAGACGTGCGCAAATGGCACCCCGGTCAGGCGTGGATCTGGCAGCCCGGTGGTCTTGGCGTGTTCGATCCGGGCATCAATGCCCTGTCGATCGTGACGCATCTGCTGCCACTGCCATTGTTCGTCGAGTCAGCCGAGCTGCGCGTGCCGAGCAATTGTCAGTCGCCTATCGCTGCGTCCATCAAGATGTCCGACATGCGCCATCTCGATATCCGCGCCGAGTTCGATTTCGATCATGGTCACGACGAACTGTGGAGCATCGAGATTCGCTGCGCCGAAGGCATTTTGCGCCTGGACAACGGTGGTGCGGTGTTGAGTATCGATGGCGTACGTCAGGCTGTTTCGGAGGAGGGCGAGTACGCAGCGGTGTATCGACACTTCCAACAGCTGATCGGCGATAAAGCCAGTGACCTGGACCTGCAGCCGTTGCGGCTGGTCGCGGACAGTTTTTTCGTGGGCAGCCGGGCATCCGTTGAACCGTTCTACGACTAACAGCCTCTCAGGTACAGGTGGGGGCAAACGCGCTGCGCGCCCCCGCATACGTCAGCCTGACAAGAGAGCAGAAATTGGACACAAAACAGCCTTGGCCTTCCAGTGAGCAGGAGTTGGTAGAAGTACGACGGTTCAATAAAACCCTCGCGCGTATGCCACGTTTCCAGATTCGCAATCGCGTCACGCCCCGGCTGATTCAGGCGCTGTTGCGTGCGGCGCAGATCGGCAGCGCCTTGAAACCGGGAAGGCATGACCTTCGCATCGAGAAAAGAACGGTCAGCTCGGATAACGTACCGGTGCCCGTGCGCATCATCCGACCCAAAGGCAAACCCAGGGGCGTGGTGTTCGATATCCACGGCGGCGGATGGGTGATCGGCAACGCCCAGATGAACGATGATCTCAACGTCGCCATGGTCAACGCCTGCGACGTGGCCATTGTTTCGGTCGATTATCGACTTGCTGTGACAACCCCCATCGAGGGCCTGATGGAGGATTGCTTTTCTGCCGCCTGCTGGCTGTTGGGGAAAGACTGCGAGGAGTTTGCCGGCCTGCCGGTTATCGTGGTCGGCGAATCCGCCGGCGGGCATCTTGCCGCAGCCACCCTCTTGAAATTGAAAAGCCGGCCCGATCTGCTCGAGCGGATAGTGGGCACGGTCCTGTACTACGGCGTCTACGACCTGACGGGGACCAACAGCGTACGTACCGCGGGGCCCGAGACGCTGGTGCTGGACGGTCCGGGCATGGTCGGCGCCATGCGCGTGCTCACCCCCGATCGAAGCGACGATAAACGCCGCGAGCCGCCACTGTCGCCGCTGTATGGCGATTTGACCGGTCTTCCGCCCGCGCTGATGTTCGTCGGAGAGATCGATCCGCTGCTGGATGACACCCTGCAAATGGCCGAGCGCTGGGCCAACTCGGCAGAAGTCGAAATGCACCTCATGCCCGAGTCACCGCACGGCTTCATCCACTTCCCGACCACGTTGGCGCGCAAGGCGCTGGCGCGCAGTCGTGAATGGATCAACGAGCGGATCGATGCGCAGGGTTGAGCTCGCCGCTCAACCTATCTCCGCAACCCACTTCGACACCGGATCGCCGCTGCTCAAGCCCGGCTGCACAAGACCGTCGATCATGAATGTCGGCGAGACGTGTATGCCGTTCTGGCGAGCGTATTTGGCGTGCCATTTCACGGCCTGCTCAAGCTCGGGATTAGCGAATGCCTTCGCCAGCTCTACGCCGCTGTAACGCTCGATGCGCGCAATGATGTCGTTGGGCGTCGCGTCCATGTTCGGGCCGGTGGCGTGATGTTCGAACTCGAATTCCTCACGATGCGACGCAACCGCCGTCATGACGGCCTTGGCGCTTTGCTTGCCGTCTTCAAGGGTCGCAGCCGCCAGAATGCAGCGCACGATGACACCCGAAAACATGTGCCAGGGCTGCGATTGCAGGCGAATTTTGACCGTGACCCTGTCTTCTCCGGCCTGAGCCAGCAGCTCATCGAGTTTGAAGAAGGCCTTCACCGAAAAGGGGCAGGTTGGCTCAAGGAAGACTTCGAACAGACGAGGCCCGTGGCCCCAGGAAAGTGCGTCTGAATGCATGTCGTGTTGCTCCCGTCGATGGTTATGCAGAAGGTGCGCCGCGCATAGTCACGAGAAGCATCTCCCGGACACCTCTCGTTCCTCACGCAGAGCACTGGCACGATAAGCAAGGCGCGCCGGGCTGATTACGCTGCGCCGCGCGCCACGAAAAGTATTTCCCGGACACCTATCGTTCCTCACGCTCCGCGTGGGAATGCAGTTCGTGACGCTCCGCGTCACACATTGCAGCGTTGACGCCTGAACTGCGGATCATGCGGGTTTGAGAGCCGGTTCGGTCATGAGTTCGATTTTCAGGCCAGCAACCCGGTAATCCAGCGGACCTGTTGCGCAACGTCCTGCAGCTTCTCTTCGCTCACGGCTTGCTGCGCGCGTTCGAAGTTGCGCAGTGTCTTGTGTTTCTTGCCCAGCAGACGCTGCCACTTGAGCAGAAACGCCGGGCTGCGCGCCTGCATCTGCAGCGGGCCGAAATACAGCTCCTCAGCCGTGTACTTAACGGGGCCTGTGCGTTCGGCAACGATGATTTCGTAGTCGAAACGGTTTTCCCGCAGCACCTCTTCGCTGACGATGCGGTAGTCATGCTCCATCAGCCAGAGACGCAACGGCTGCTCGCCGCCGTTGGGTTGCAGGATCAAGCGTTCCTGACCGCTCAGCCGCGCCTTGCCCGTTTCAAGGATGTCGCGAATCGTCTCGCCGCCCATGCCGCAGAGACTGATCGCCGTGATCGCGTCTTCTGCTTCGATCGCCGCCAGACCATCTGCCAGGCGCACGCTGACCTGATCCTCCAGATCGTTCTCGCGCACAGTACGCTCGGCTGCGCAGAACGGCGTCAACGCTACCTCACCAGCCACCGCCGTCGTAATCAAGTTACGGTTCAGTAGCGCCACCGGCAGATAGCCGTGATCCGAGCCGATATCAGCCAGCCGCGCACCGTATGGCACATGCGTCGCCACGCGCTCAAGGCGCATGGACAATCTCTGTTCGTTCAACGGCAACCCCTTTCACCCCAAGCGCCCGACAGCATGGCCGGGTCCGGGCGCGATTCTGTAGAGCAACGCGGCGCATTTCAACTTTCCGCGACAAAGCCCACGGCTCGACCCCCACCTGTCGCTCGCGTAGGCTTGGCGTTTTCCATCCTTTGCAAAGCAGAGAACCCATGGCAAACGCAGACATCACCTTCACCCCCGATCCAGATCCGGAGTCCATCTCCTCGGACGTCGCCGACTTCAACGGCGTGCTGGTCAGCACCCAGATCCCGACCCGCCCCGACGGCAGCCTGGAACTGGGCGGTATCACCGAGCAGAGCGAATGCACCCTGCGAGCCCTGAAAGACGCCCTCGAACGCGCCGGCAGCTCGATGGACCGGGTTATGCACCTGACCATCTACCTGACCGACATGGCCGATCGCGCTGCCTTCAACGAAGTGTACAAACGCTTCTTCAAAAAACCGTGGCCCGTGCGCGCAGCGGTGGGCGTAGCGGCGTTGGCGGTTGAGGGGATGCGGGTTGAAGTGACGGCGATGGCGGCGAGGGCGAGCTGATTGGCTGGGCGTGGCGATATTCATGCCGCATTTGACCCTCCATGCGCTCATATATGAAGTGCAGTTGGGTCAAGCGCGTGTAAGAAGGGTAAAAAATATCAATAAGCCACTATTGTTATGGCGCTGACTGCCGATACAGCCGTCATCGTTTTAATCATAGGGACTTGAGATATGTCGTTTCATACGCTTCGCACCTTGGCAGCCGTGACTTTGCTCGCCTGCCTGACACTCACCGGCTGCGCCCACGTTCAACCTCCTGTACCTCTCGATCAGCAATTCTGGAATGCCAAAGAACCGACTATCGGTGTGGCGATTACTGTAGTGCCACAACCTGTTCTGGCACTCACCGGCAATCAGGGACTTCTGGATCTGGCCATTAATACCGGCGTCAACAGCAAGCTCAGCGGCAATGTCGAGAAATGGCAGGTACGCGACCTCAATACCTTGCCCGATGTCATCGTCGCCAAACTGCAGGCCAAGGGCTACAAGGTCAAACGAATCAATGAGCCAGTGGACCTCAAGGTCTACAAGGAAGTGAGTTTCCGCGAAGGCTACACGGTTCGCGATTTCACACCGATCAAGGCGACTTATGGCGTCGATCGTCTGCTGCTGGTCAACGTCCAGGTAACCGGAGCCACGCGTAGTTATTACAGCGTAGTACCCACCAGCGTGCCTATGGCGCAGGTAGGCGGACAAGGCATGCTTGTCGATCTATCTGACAACAAGCTGCTGTGGTTCAAACCCTTTACCGTGGTACAGGCTGCTCAAGGCGAATGGGACGAGCCGACGTACGCCAATTTGACCAACGCGTTCTACCAGACCATGGACATGAGCCGTCAGCAAATGATCACCGCGTTCGAACAATGACGCGTCTGCTGATTACGATTACCGCCCATGTCCTGCTGATGCTGGCCGGTTGCGCGCAGAAGCCCGTTCCGCAGGCCGGTTTCAAGTCGCAGGACGCGGTTTCCTATGTCCAGGCCCATGGGGTCAAAGTGGACATGCAACTGCCGCAGGCATTCGTAGGTGCCAGCACTGTGGTCGACGCCGAAGCCGCGCAAAAGGCTGCATCGTCCAGCCATAATCTGATTGCGAGTTCGGGTAATACTGCCGGACTCGCCGGTCTGCTGGTTGCTAGCCTGATCAACACTCAGATGGGCAGCGGCAGCTTGCAACGGGATGCTGAAAAAGCCGCAGTCAGGGAGTCGCTACCACTGGCCAGCCTGCTTGCCGGTGTGCCTTTGCAGGAGCGTCTGCAACAGCGCTTCCAGCGAGCATCGCAGGCGGCTGGTATCAAACAGGGTATCGGGGATATCAGTGCGCGCCTGGTTATAGAGCCCAAGCTGATGCTCACACCCGATCGCGGCAGTTTCGTGCTGATCAATCAGGTACAGGTGCAGGATATTGCCGGTTCAGCGTTATATCGCATGCGCATCGAGGTCAGTAGTCAGCCCATTCGGCGCTGCGGCAAACAATGCATCGACGACGGCACTCTTGATCTGGCGCAAGTCACAGCAGTACTTGACGAGTGCATTGAAGAGTCGATGCGCGTGCTTGCCGCTGACCTGATGCTGCCTGCACCGCCAGAGGCAGCCCAAGAGACCTTGCGCTATGTACTGAACGGGCAACGCGTGGTCGAGCGTGGCTATCAATTGGCTAACACCGGGAATTATTGGCGTTATCGTGATCTGTACGGCGCGGTCAAGTCAGTACCCGTGCCCTTCGAGGACGCGTTGACGCAAGCGCAATTGCAAACGGTGTACGGGCGCTAGAAACTCATTCAGATATTCCCGGCAGCCCCTGACTGAATGCTGCCGGCTATTTGATGCGTTTTTATCCCCTTCATTGTTGCTCAGCACTGCAGGCTGGGTCTGTTAGCAATGCCATCTGCATAGGACTGTGTGCATCGCGGTACTGCTGGCGACCGCCGTTCTATCGAAAGACTCCCCCCTGATTCCCCAACACCACCCCGGTATACTCCCCCGCATCTCTCCGGGAGCCCCCATGACCTCTTTACCCATCGATGCCGTCCTGCCGGCCTTACGCCAGGCCTTGTCCGCACGCCATGAAGCCGTACTCGAAGCCCCTCCCGGCGCGGGCAAGACCACGCGCGTGCCGCTGGCGCTGCTTGAGGAAAACTGGCTGGCCGGGCAGACCATTCTGATGCTGGAACCTCGGCGCCTGGCTGCAAGAGCGGCTGCAGAGCGCCTGGCCAGTGAGCTGGGCGAGAAGGTCGGCGAGACGGTGGGCTATCGGATTCGTCTGGAAAGCCGGGTCGGCCCGAAGACGCGCATTGAAGTGGTCACCGAGGGGATTCTCACGCGTCGTTTGCAGGACGATCCGGCGCTGGAAGGTGTGGGGCTGCTGATTTTCGATGAGTTTCACGAACGCAGCCTGGATGCCGATCTGGCCCTGGCCCTGAGCCTCAATGGCCGGGAACTGTTTCGGGACGATCAGCCGCTTAAGATTCTGCTCATGTCGGCCACGCTGGAAGGCGAGCGGTTGGCGGCGTTGCTGGACGATGCGCCGGTAGTGCGAAGCGATGGGCGGATGTTTCCGGTGAGCATGCAGTGGGGGCGTACTTTTCAGCCCGGTGAGTTTGTCGAGCCGCGCGTTGTGCAGACGGTACTGGATGCGCTGGGCAGCGAGTCCGGCAGCCTGTTGGTGTTTCTGCCGGGGCAGGCCGAGATTCGCCGGGTCAACCAGCAACTGGCGGAAGCACTGGGCGAGCGCGGCGACATTCTGCTTTGTCCTCTGCATGGCGAGCTTGATCTGAATGCGCAACGCGCTGCTATCGAACCGGCTCCCAAGGGCACGCGCAAGGTGGTGCTGGCGACCAATATTGCGGAAACCAGTCTGACCATCGACGGCGTGCGTGTGGTGATCGATGCCGGGTTGGCGCGGGTGCCACGTTTCGATCCGGGCAGCGGCATGACGCGTCTGGAAACACAGCGTATCTCCCGTGCCAGCGCCACCCAGCGTGCCGGACGGGCAGGGCGGCTGGAGCCGGGCGTGTGTTACCGGCTATGGTCCGAAGCGCAGCACGATCAACTGGCCGCCTATGGGGCGGCAGAAATTCTTCAGGCGGACCTCGCCGGGCTCGCGTTGCAACTGGCCCGCTGGGGCGTCACGCCCGCGCAACTGGTCTGGCTCGACGTGCCGCCAGCTGCGGCTTATGCACAGGCGCAGGATTTGTTGGTGCGTCTGGAGGCGTTGAACAATCAGCCGGGTCAGCCGCCAGTCCTGACGCCTCATGGTCAGGCGATGGCTGAGCTGCCTGCTCATCCGCGCATCGCCCATCTGCTGCTGCGCGGCCATGCGCTAGGGCTGGGCGAACTGGCGTGTGACGTGGCGGCCTTGCTGGGCGAGCGCGATATCTTGCGCGGCGCTGGCGCGGACTTGCACAGTCGCCTGACCCTGCTGGCCGGTACCGAACGCGCGGCGCGTGGCGCACAAGGCGGTGTACAGCGGGCCAGGCAACTGTCGCGGCAGTATCGCGGGTATCTGCGCGGCGCAGCGAACAGCCCTGTCAGCGATCCGGACCACTCACGCTGGCTGGGCGCCTTGCTGGCGCTGGCCTACCCGGATCGCGTCGCACAGCAACGCCGAGCGGGCGGAGCCGAATACCGACTGGCCAACGGCCGCGCGGCACTGTTCGCCGAGACTGATGCGCTGATGAAACAGCCTTGGTTGGTCATCGCTGATCTTGGCAGTCGTCAGGGCCAGCGCGAAGAACGCATCTACCTCGCTGCCGAATTCGATCCGGCACTTTTTGATTCGGTGTTGGCCGAGCAGGTCAGCACCGTGGACCAGATCGACTGGGACGAACGCGAAGGTGTATTCCGTGCCGAGCGACAGCGCAAAGTCGGTGAACTGATCATCAGTCGCGAACCACTGACCGGCCTCGACGAGGCAACCCGCAGCCATGCGCTGCTGGCGCTGGTGCGTCGCAAAGGCCTGGAACTGCTGCCCTGGACGCCGGAACTGCGTCAGTGGCAGGCGCGTGTTGCACTGTTGCGCAGCCTGGATATCGAGAAAAATTCAGCGAGCGAGTGGCCTGATCTGAGTGACGCGCAACTGCTGGCGACACTGGAAAACTGGCTGATGCCCTACCTGGGCAAAGTCACTCGGCTCAGCCATTTCAGCCAGCTCGACCTGTCCTCCATCCTGCGCAACCTCCTGCCATGGCCATTGCCACAACAGTTGGAAGCGCAGGCACCCCAGACTCTGCAAGTGCCGTCAGGCTCGAACATCCGTATCGACTACAGCGAACATCCGCCGATTCTGTCAGTGCGGCTGCAGGAATTGTTTGGGCTGTCCGACACACCACGTATCGCCAATGGGCGGCAGGTGCTGAAACTGCACTTGCTGTCCCCGGCACGCCGTCCAGTACAGGTGACGCAGGATCTGGCCAACTTCTGGCGATCTACCTACATAGATGTGAAGAAGGACTTGAAGGGGCGCTATCCCAAGCATTACTGGCCGGATGATCCGTTGGTGGCGGAGGCGACGGCGCGGGTGAAACCGAGGGGGACATGAGGTCGCTCAGCATTCAACGAGCTGTTGTTTAGTTAAGACGAGAACGATCAATGTGAGAGGGGCGCACTCTCGCCGTTCAACGTACCCGAGTTGGAACACCTGATCGGATGTTGGATATCCAGACAGCCAGAGAACGCCAGGGCGCAACGCCCTGGCAGGCAGCAGATGTCACTTTTTCTTTTTAGCTGGCTTTTCAGCCTTTTCAGCCTTGTCTGATTTCTTGGCCTTTTCTGGCTTGCTATCAGCTTTTTTGGCAGCTTTCTTTGGCTCGGCGTCTTTTTTCTTGTCTTTCTTTTCGGAAGACTTGGAAAGCGTCGAGGCCGCTTCAGATTTCTTGGCCGGTGATGACTTCTTGTCTTTCAGGTCCTTGCTGGCTTTCGAGGCTTCGCCTTTACTTTTCTTGTCGTCTTTAGCCATGTTGATCACCCTTTGGTGTATGCCGGTATTGGCACGTCGCCCATGGAAGTATCCACAGGCTAATCATTAGGCGAGTGCGCTCAGAAACGGTTCAAACTGTTTTGACCCTGTCGGCCGCTGAAAGACGACATTCAGATGCTCGGCGACTCGCCAGCTTACCGAGGGCTGCCATCCCCGCTGTGTTCAGGTATTTTCAATCACGCAAACGCTCAGGGATTGATCGCGGAAAATTGCCGAGTATCCGGGGAACCAAGGAAAGACATTGAACACTGCCAGATTTGTTTTCAAATCCATTATCACGCGCTGGATGAAAAACATCTTTTCACGGGATGAAAACCGTAAAAGCGAGCTCGAACCCGAGTGGACATCCCAAGGCCCGGGTTCAATCCTCATGGAGCGGTATCACCACATCGACGCCAGCGAGCAGGATAAGGACGGCCTCTACGACTATTACTATGAGTACGATATGTACTACTTCACGGAAGGCACCTTGTCCCTCGTCGCGCGCTGTTACACGGATGATGCTGATGAAGCGAACTTTATGGGCATCGAGTTTGACGGATATGACCGCGCGCTTGAGTCTGACGATCGGTCTCTCCCGTTGGTGAGCGCAGCCCTGGCCCAGTTGAAAGCGGATGGAAAGACGAAATTCTTCACGTTCACCGGAAAGGGTTACGAGCCCATATTTGCGTACACTGAGCATGAAGGCGACACCCTGCGCAGAGAGCGCATCGAAGTGATCGCGCTGTCCCCCAGTGCTCGCTATCGTGTCCAGGCGACGCCTTACGAGGCACTTGCCACGCACTGGATTTATCCACCCGAGATAATCGACATCAGGCGCGACATCCGCGTGTTTGCTTTCGAAGACAACGGCTGGTCAGCCGATCAGGCACGCTGGCTGGACTGCTCTTGTGTCGAGCTGACCCTGCGCAAATATCCCGGACGACTCACTGGTGCTGGAATAACGGTGATTATCGATTGCGCTCGTGGCACGGCGGTTTACGGCAATGGCATCGAGATCAAGACGCCTGCGCTTGAGCGGGCGCTTGATGCGATGTTGAGCGGTGCGGGCTGACGTAGCGGGGGATACGCTTCAATTATCAGGTGCGTGCGACGGCGCAGGCCCGTATCTAAAAACTGATCTCATGAGCGCCCTGTCTTTTTTCAGGGCGCGCACAAGGACGCACCTGTTGCTTTACTTACAGTCTTCGCGTGAAAGCGTGATTGATGTAATGAACTCGCCTGTCGAGCTGGAGTACGAATAAGTGATTTTGTTACCCAGCTCCAGCACCAATAGATAGGCTGTCTGCTTACACAAGCTGCCTTGGATTTGCTGAGTCAGATAGCTGTCGTAGTAGACTTTTTCGCCAGGCCTTCCGTTGTAACCATTGATCGTGAGGTTGTAGAGGACGGTGTGATCAGCATAGGCAATCGTGTCAATTCGGGTCATCAGGTCCAGCATGATGGGAAGCTGTTTCTTTTGCTGATCGATTACCGCCGCCAGTGCTTCGTTTCCATCTTTAGCCCAGAGGGGAGTCATGAAGCAAAGTGCTGCAGCGCCCCCCAGAATAGTTTTAGCAACGTTAAGTTTTTTCAATTCAATATCCTTATTTTAGAAAACTATCTGATTACAGAGCAGGAACCCCTCAAGGCAAAACCGGCAACAAAAACCGCCCGATCACGGGCAAGTGATCAGAGATCAGCAACGTATCATCCCGCCGCACGCGTGCACTGACCCGCTTCAGGCTCGGGCTGTAGAACAGATAATCCACAGTCCGGTCCGGCCCGCTGATGCGGCTGTCGTTGGGAAAGTGCGTAAGCCATTTGCTGCGGTCGATGCCGCTGGATTCGGCGTTGTCGGGGATCATCGGGTATTTGTCCCACAGCTCGTGCAGTTCGCTGTCGGCGGCGTAGCCAAGGCGCTGCTGCTCGGGGAGGCGCTGGTATTGGCCCAGCGGCAGCAGGTTGAAGTCGCCGCCGATCAGCCAGGGCGTGCCGCCGCTTTCCAGCTTGTCCAGCTGCGTTTCAGTGGCAGCGACCTGTCTTTGTGCAGTGTCGCCGGTGTGTCTGGCGGTGGTCAGGCTGGTGTTGATGACGGCCAGCTTGCCGCCGTCACGCAAGGGCAGGTAGCTGACCAGCAAGGCATCCTTTGGCTGGAACTGACGGCTGATGAGGTTGGCGTCGGGCACCGGCAGTTGTAGGCGTTCGGCACTGTCGATATGGAAGCGGCTGAGGGTCGCGAGTTTTCTGCCGACGCTGCCCCAGATATGCGGGTTGGGCACGAACTCTGCTTTCCAGTAGAACGCTTGCGTACTGCACGGGTAGAGGTCCGCCACACGTTCCTTGATCAGCGCCAGCTGATCTTCATAGTCGGAGTTCTTGGCGCCATCGTCGACGCCTTGCAGCAGCACGATGTCGGGCTGTTCGTCACGGATGACCCGCGCCACTTCGTCCAGATTGTAGGCAAGGTCTTCATGGGTCGGGCGTTCGTCCGGGCCGCTGCCGTCGGCCATGTCGTACCAGAACACATAGCGTTTACCCGCAAGGTACTGGATGTTCCAGGTCATGACTTTCAGCGCTTGCCCCGGCACCAGTTTCGGTGCCTCGACCGCAGGGTTGCAGCTGGCCGTGACTAATTCACGGGCTGGAGGGCGCCATGTCAGTTGGAAAACCAGTAACAGCAATACGGCGACCAGCAGCAAGCCGTACAGGGTCAGACGTAGCAGTAAACGGGGCATCGGCTCGACTTGGAGCGCCTGGCGCTCAGTGAGGGATTCGGCACTGAGCATACCGAATCGACGCGCCTGACGTCAGCCTTTGCTTCAGGCGCGGTGCGCGGGCTCGCTGATCAGCATGAACAGGCGGAACGTCACGATGGTGGTGAACAGTTGCAGGAAGCTGCCGATGCTGTCGGTGATCACGGAAATCGCTGCGCTTTGCGGCTCCGGAAACAGGTACAGACTGGCGCCCTCAAGCAGCCACAGGGGAATGTAGACGCTCAGGACGCACACCAGAATGCGCGTGAAGTGCCCGGTGGTCATCTGCATGCTTTCGCGCATGGCCATGAACGGCGTGAGTTTGCGCAGAACCAGCAGGTATTCGCTGAACGCCAGTTTGATCATCACCCAGATGCCCGGTACTACGAAAAGTGAAAGGCCGAACATGATCAGCAGGGTGCTCATGGCCGAGAGCACGGCGAAGGTCGGCCACAGGCGCACGGCCATGGCCAGTACATCGCGGGTGTGTACGTCCTCGCCACGACTGCGTGCGTCGAGAAACAGGATCAGCGCGGCGGTATAGATAGGGTAGAAAAACAGCCCGATCACCAATGCGTAGGCAGGCGAAGTGTCGGCGGACATGGCGCTGCCCAGCGCTTGTTTGGCCAGCACTTCAAGAATCACGACAGGCAGACACAGCAGCGCGATGCTGCCCAGATTGCGCCGAAAGAAATAAAGCGAATCCTGGATGATGTTCAACGGGTTCATGGAGATAGATCGCAGGCTAAAAGCAGGCGCACACTTTAGCCCATGGCCCCTGTCGAACCAAGCGCAGTGGTTTTCCGCGCACGCCTTGTTATCTTTTTCTTCATGTCATTGAAGCGTGTCGATGAGGCCCCATTTTCTGCACATGGTCCTGCCATTGCGGCAGGGAAGAATTCCAGTGGCAACTCAGTGAGGTGGTCATGAACAGCGAAGAGCAAACCCTGATTGACGGTCTTTTCTCGAAACTGAAAGACGCTGAAACGGCATCCGCCCCGCGAGATGCTGCGGCCGAGGCGCGTATCAAGGAACATCTGACCCGCCAGCCCGCTGCGCCGTACTACATGACGCAGGCGATTCTGGTGCAGGAGGCGGCCGTCAACCAGCTCAATCAGCAGGTCAAACAGCGTGACGAGCAGATTCAGCAACTGCAGGCCGAGCTCCAGCAGGCCAAGGGGCAAGCCTCATCCGCGCCCGCCGGCGGCGGGTTTTTATCGAGTATCTTTGGCAGCAGTGCTCCGCGCGCGTCGCAGCCGCAACCGAGCCAGCCTTCCAGCGGTGGCTGGCGCGATGGTAGCGGTTTCAATTCTGCACCTGCGCCGGCAGCGCCGCAGGGCGGTTACGCCGCGCCTGCTCCGGCTGCCGGCAGTGGCTTTCTTGGCGGGGCGCTGAAGACCGCGGCCGGTGTAGCGGGCGGCGTGCTGCTGGCAGAGGGCATCAGCAGCATGTTCAGCCACCACAGCCAGCCGCAGGAGATCGTCGAAGTCATTCACGATGCGCCACAGGCTCAGGACACTGGCTCGTTCAATGATCAGGGCGGTTGGGTACAGCCGGATCAGCAGTACACGGCTGACGACAATTTCGACGATGGTGGCGACAATTTCTCGGACGATGATTCGTTCGTTTGAGGACGTGACGATCGCTCTCCACACTCCTGCGTGAGAATGCCTTGGGTGATGCTCTGCGTCACACATGGGCGCTGCGCCGCCTGTTCAGGATCGGACGCGGAGCGTCCAGAACGGCGTTCCCACGCTGGAGCGTGGGAACGATAATCTTTGCCATGACGCGCGTGTCTCAGAGCGGCCGGTGCCGATCCATCCCTCAATTCCTTCTTCAAACTGGCATACTGGGCGTCGATTCACGTTCCGGATCGCTGTAACCCGTGGGCATGTTGCCCGCCATGAGGAATTGCGGTGAAGAAGATCGCGGTGTTCGCCGACGTGCAGAACCTGTATTACACCGTGCGCCAGGCGCATGGCTGTCATTTCAATTACGCCGCCTTGTGGGCGGATATCAGCAAGCGCGGCGAGATCGTTCACGCGTTTGCGTACGCCATCGATCGTGGCGACAGCAAGCAACAGCAGTTCCAGCAGATCCTGCGCAATCTGGGGTTCACGGTCAGGCTCAAGCCGTACATCCAGCGCAGCGACGGTTCGGCCAAAGGGGACTGGGATGTCGGCATCACCATCGACATCATGGATTTCGCGCCGCAAGTGGACGAAATCGTGCTGGCGTCGGGTGATGGCGACTTCGACATGTTGCTCGAACGCGTGATCAGCAAGCATAGGGTCGAGGCGGTCGCCTACGGCGTGCCGGGGCTGACCGCGAACTCGTTGATTCGCGCGGCCAGCCGTTACGTGCCGATCGAAGGCGCGTTTTTGCTGAAATGAATTTACAGGGCCAGGCCAGTGTTGGAACGTATTGCAGTCATCGACTTTGAAACCACCGGTATCTCCCCGGGCCACAGCTGTCGGGCGACCGAGATTGCGGTGGTGATCATGGAGCAGGGGCGTATCGTCGAGCGCTTTCAGAGCCTGATGAATGCCGGCGTGCGTATTCCCGCGTTCATCGAAGGGTTGACCGGCATCAGCAACAACATGATTCGTACCGCCCCCAGCGCCGAGCGGGTGATGGGCGATGTGGCGGATTTTGTCGGTTCGACGCCGCTGGTGGCGCACAATGCCTCCTTCGACCAGAAGTTCTGGGATTACGAGCTGTCGCGTATCCAGCGCACGCGCGAGCAGAGCTTTGCCTGTTCACTGCTGCTGGCCCGACGCCTGATGCCCGGCGCACCGAACCACAAGCTCGGCACCTTGACCCGTTATGCGCGCCTGCCCGACACCGGCAAGGCTCACCGGGCGATGGCCGATGCGGAAATGGCGGCCAACCTGACCGTGCACCTGACCAACGAATTGCGCCAGACCCACGGCATCTCTGCCATTTCCCACCAGATGCTGTGTTCCCTGCAGAAAGTCCCGGCCGCGAAGATCGGCGAAACGCTGAAGCGCCAGCGCGGCTTTTGACCTGTCAGTGCTCCTGCTTGCCGTTGCTGATCAAGTAATCGGCCGGCAGGCTGCGTTCTACCGCCGTCGACAATACGATTGACGTCTTGCTGAAGCCAAACTTGGCGATCCGGTTGATCAGGTCTTCCAGGTGCGGCATCGAGTCGACCGCCGCGCGCATGATCACACACGGGTCGCCCGTCACCCGGTAACACTGGATCAGCTCGGGGACTTTCCACAGGTCCTTATAGGCCTGCTGATTGCCATGGCTGCCCATGCGCAGTTCGATGATGCATTGAATCGGCAGGCCGACTTTCGACAGGTCAACCTTCGCCTCGTAACCGGTGATCACGCCACTGGCCTCGAGCTTGGCGACCCGCTCGGCCACGGCGGGCGCGGACAGGTTGACCAGTTTCGCCAGTTGCGCAAAAGACGCCCGGCCATTTTTCAGCAGCTCATCGAGCAGAATCCGATCGTATTTATCCAGGGTCATGGCGTGCCTCGTACCGTGTGGTGGGCGATTTTAAAATAAAAGGAAAGCAGGCCATACAAGCATTGAATCGTAAGTTTCAGAACGGTTTAAACAGGTTTTTCTGCTTAATGTCCGCCTTCGGCCTTCATACAATAGGCCAACCATAACAATGATCCCAGAGCCTTGCCATGCCTCAGTCCGTTCGTGTTTCACCCTTGCTCATCGGTGCCTTTCTGGCCTTGTACCTGATCTGGGGTTCTACCTATCTGGTGATCCGCATTGGTGTGGAGTCATGGCCACCGTTGATGATGGCGGGTGTGCGTTTTCTGATTGCCGGCTGCCTGATGTATGGCTTTCTGCGGTTTCGTGGCGTACCTGCGCCGACCTGGCGCGAGTGGAAAGCCGCGTTCGTGATCGGCTTCCTGCTGCTGGCCTGCGGTAATGGCGGTGTGACCCTGGCCGAACACGCCGGTGTTGCATCAGGCGTTGCAGCACTGGCGGTGGCGACCATGCCGCTGTTTACCCTGCTGTTCGGCCTGTTCTGGGGCAATCGCACCACTAACCTTGAATGGGCGGGCATCGTTCTGGGTCTGATCGGCATAGGTTTGCTGAACCTCGGCTCCAATTTGCAGGCCAGCCCTTATGGCGCCGCCGTGGTGATCTTTGCCGCCGCAGCCTGGGCGTTCGGTTCGGTGTTGAGCAAGCACATGCCGTTGCCGAAAGGCCCGATGGCCAGCGCGGCGGAAATGATCACGGCGGGGGCGACGCTGCTGATCGGCAGTGCCTTGAGTGGCGAACGTCTGGCACATATGCCGACAGCGGCAGGCTGGGGCGCGCTGCTGTATCTGGTGGTGTTCGGCTCTATCGTCGCGTTCAGCGCTTATATGTACCTGCTCAAGAACGTGCGCCCGGCAGCGGCGACCAGCTACGCCTACGTCAACCCGGCTGTGGCAGTGATGCTCGGCGTGGTGTTCGCTGGCGAAACGATTGGCGTCGAAGAGTGCATGGCCATGGTGGTGATCATCAGTGCCGTGGTGCTGATTGGCCTTCCGCAATGGCGCCGGTCGCCGCCGCAAGAGGTCGTATCGACACGTACAAGCTAACCGAGGCGCGCCGGACAGGTTAAACTGCGCGCCTTGCGTTGAATCTTTCCTACGGTATTTCCATGACATTCGCCTCTCTCGGCCTGATCGAACCCTTGCTGCGCGCCCTCGAAGCGCTCGGTTACCAGACTCCGACGCCTGTACAGACCCAGGCAATTCCTCCGGTACTGGCGGGCCGCGATCTGATGGCAGCTGCGCAGACCGGCACCGGCAAGACCGCTGGCTTTGCCCTGCCGCTGTTGCAACGGCTGACCATGGAAGGCCCGAAAGTCGCGCCCAATTCGATTCGTGCGCTGGTGCTGGCGCCGACCCGCGAGCTGGCCGATCAGGTTCACGAAAGCATTCGTCAGTACGCCGAGCATCTGCCACTGACCACCTACGCGGCCTACGGTGGCGTGAGCATCAATCCGCAAATGATGAAGTTGCGCAGGGGCGTGGACGTGCTGGTCGCGACCCCTGGTCGCTTGCTCGATCTGCATCGCCAGAACGCGGTCAAGTTTTCCCAGTTGCAGACGCTGATCCTTGATGAAGCAGACCGCATGCTTGACCTGGGATTTGCTGAAGAGTTGCGCGGTATTTATGCCGTGCTGCCCAAGCAGCGTCAGACCCTGCTGTTCTCCGCTACGTTCTCCGACGAGATTCGTCTGCTGGCTGCGCAGATGCTCAATGACCCGCTGACCATCGAAGTCAGCCCGCGCAACGTCGCGGCGTCGTCGGTCAAGCAATGGGTCGTGACCGTGGACAAGAAGCGCAAGGCGGATCTGTTCATCCATCTGATGAAGAAGCATCGCTGGGGGCAGGTGCTGGTATTCGCCAAGACCCGTGTTGGCGTCGATCAACTGGTGGATCGCCTGCAGGCGCTGGGCATGAACGCCGACGGTATTCACGGCGACAAGCCGCAGGCTACCCGCCAGCGTGCGCTGGACCGCTTCAAGAGCAACGAAGTGAAGATTCTGGTCGCCACCGACGTGGCGGCGCGCGGTCTGGACATTGATGACCTGCCGACCGTGGTCAACCTGGACCTGCCGATCGTGGCCGAGGATTACATCCACCGTATTGGCCGCACCGGCCGTGCGGGGCTGACGGGGGAGGCGATTTCGCTGGTGTGTGCCGATGAAGTCGAGCTGCTGTCAGCCATCGAAGTGCTGACCCGCCAGACCCTGGAGCGCAAGGAAGAGCAGGACTTCGAACCGGAGCATCGCGTGCCGAGCACGGATGCCAGCGGCCAGATCCTGAAAAAGCCCAAGAAACCGAAAAAACCCAAGGTGTCGGGCAGCAAGCGCAACCTGGGCAAATGGGTCGACAGCGGCGAGTCCGAGCCTGCGCCGGTGGTCAAACCGGTGCGTAAAGTACCGGTCTTCAACACGGGGCCGCGCAAGAAGAAGCCTTGAAGCGCAGTGCGCATTCAACGCGGACGGAGCGCTCATTGCTACATACAAGTTCGTTTTTGATTCTGGCCGGAGGCCGTAGGAGCGAACTTGTTCGCGAAGGGGCCTGCATAATCGCCGAAAATGCATCGATTGAAACACCCTCTTCGCGAACAAGCGAAGCGTCGCCCGGTTTGCTCCTACGCCCTGCGGGCAGAATCAAAAGCGGACTTTTACATAACAATAAGCGCGGAGCGTGGCGACGATCATGATCAGCGCGATTGCAGCCACTCAACCATCCCCAACCCCGCAGCGCGGCCGCTGGCGAAGCAGGCGGTCAGCAGGTAGCCGCCTGTTGGCGCTTCCCAGTCGAGCATTTCGCCGGCGCAGAACACGCCGGGCAATTGCCTGAGCATCAGACGCTCGTCCATGGCCTCGAAGGTGACGCCCCCTGCGGTGCTGATGGCCTCATCGATGGGGCGCGGTTTGATCAAAGGCAGTGGCAACGCCTTGATGGCCTCGCTCAACAGCAGCGGATCGGCAAACGCTTCACGAGGCGCAAGCTCGCGCAACAGCGCTGCCTTGGCGCCGTCCAGCCCCAACTGACTGTGCAGATGCTTGGACATCGAGCGCGAGCCGCGTGGTTTGCTCAGGGCTTTTTGAATGTCTGTCAGCGCTTTGCCGGGCAGCAGATCGATATCCACAACCGCTGAGCCGTGAAGGTTGATCTGTTCACGAATCTGCGCCGACAGCGCATACACCAGGCTACCTTCCACGCCCGTCGCGGTCAGCACACATTCGCCCAGACGCAGGGCATGGCCATGCAGGCCCATCGCGATATTTTTCAGTGGCGCACCGGCAAACTTGTCGCGCAGCAGGTCGCTCCAGGCGCTTACCTCGAAACCACAGTTGGCGGCCTGCAAAGGCGCAACCTCGACCTGCCTTGCCTGCAGCCATGGCAGCCAGGCCCCGTCAGACCCCAGCCGCGCCCAACTGGCGCCGCCCAGCGCCAACAACGTGGCTGCCGGCTTGATCGCCAGTTCACCGTCAGCATGAGTAATGCGCAGGCTGCCATCAGTGTTCCAGCCCGACCAGCGATGCCGCGTGTGAATCGTGACACCCGCGTCACGCAACCGCTTGAGCCAGGCGCGTAGCAGAGGGGCGGCTTTCATGTCTGTGGGAAACACGCGCCCCGAGCTGCCGACAAAGGTCTCGATGCCTAGTGCATGAATCCACTGGCATAGCGCATCAGCGTCAAAGCCGCGCAACAGCGGTGCGATCATCGGCGACCGTTCGGCATAGCGCGCCAGAAAAGCGGGGTAGGGCTCTGAGTGGGTGATATTCATACCGCCCACCCCGGCGAGCAGAAACTTGCGCCCGACCGACGGCATGGCGTCGTACAGATCGACCCTCAGTCCGGCCTGGCTCAACACTTCTGCTGCCATCAACCCCGCAGGGCCGCCTCCGATGATGGCGACGGTTCGGGCAGTGGAGGGGGCGAGGTCGGTCATGGTCAGCGAAATATCGATAGCAGAGGGGTGGGGCATTCTACCCGAGCGCTCTTTCAAGGTGTGGCGCACGTCATGGCCTGCGACTGAGGCGAAGTCCCGCGCAGGGTCACAGACCCATGTCGTTCCACACCCGTTGCGCACTGTGATGGAGGATCCCGTGGCGCCTTGCGAGTGCCTGGCGGTCCTTGCTGTAGCCACCGCCGATCACGCCCATGACCGGAATGTCGCGGCCCAGGCAATGACGCAGCACCGCTTCGTCGCGATTGGCCAGCCCCTGGTCGGTGAGCTGCAGATAGCCCAGCGCATCATCCTTGTGGACATCCACGCCTGCGTCGTACAGCACCAGGTCCGGCTTGTAGAACGGCAGCAGGTAGTTCAGCAGGTCGTCGACCACGTTGAGGTAATCGACGTCGCCCATGCCTATTGGCAGCGGGATGTCCCAGTCGCTCTGCGCCTTGCGTGCCGGGAAGTTCTTTTCGCAGTGCAGCGAGACGGTAATGGCGTCCTCGGTATCGGCCAGAATGCGCGCCGTGCCATCACCCTGATGCACATCGCAGTCAAAGATCAGGACCTTGTCCACGCGGCCGCTTTGCAGCAGGTACTGACTGATCACCGCCAGGTCATTGAAAATGCAGAAACCTGCCGGGTAGTCATAGTGCGCATGGTGGGTGCCGCCCGCCAGATGACACGCCAGGCCATGCGTGAGGGCCTGTTCGGCCGTCAGCAGTGAGCCGCCCACTGCACGGATGGTTCGGC
Organism: Pseudomonas sp. PvP027; assembly: GCF_017833005.1. Lineage (NCBI taxonomy): Bacteria > Pseudomonadati > Pseudomonadota > Gammaproteobacteria > Pseudomonadales > Pseudomonadaceae > Pseudomonas > Pseudomonas sp. PvP027. Next base: position 4,167,507 of record NZ_JAFIBK010000001.1, read on the forward strand.
GTGCCAGAGCTTCGCTCCACGGCAGTCCGAGACGCCGCTGGTCTTCGCGCGACAGATCGCCGTCAAGGTAGCGTCTGATGTAGGACGGGTCATGAGCCAGCGCCAGAATGTCCGCCGGGCACAACTCGGGACGCATTAATTGAACGTCACTGGTCAGGCCGCTGTCGATCAAGTAATCGCGCAACAAACGAAACTTGTCCATCGGGAAGCGATGATCCGCCGGAAATTCCGGGCTGTAGTCTTCGTGGTAGATAAGCGGTAGGGACATTTTGCGTCCGTTAAAGGGCCGAAGCCCGATAGTGCCAGTAAAAGCATCCGTACGCCCAGTTGTGTGGTGCTGCGAATGGCAGCACTGACGCCCATTCATGTCTCGTGACACGGGGGAATCGATGGAACCGATACTCAAGCTTGATAGCGCCCGACTGCGGATGCGGCAGTGGCGTGACGATGACTTGCCGGCGTTCGCCCGGATGAGTGCGGACCCTCGCGTCATGCGCTATTTTCCGAAGCCCCTGAGCCACCTTGAAAGTGCTGCCATGATCGGGCGGCTGCGGGGTCATTTTGCCGAACTGGGTTTCGGGCTCTGGGCGCTGGAGCGCAAGGATACCGGCGAGTTCATCGGTTTTACCGGGCTGCATGTGGTGGGTTTCAAGGCGCCTTTTACACCGGCCGTGGAGATCGGCTGGCGCCTGGCTTATGACCACTGGGGCCTGGGCTTTGCCAGCGAGGCGGCCTGGACCGCCTTGGGCTGTGGTTTCGAGCGCTTGGAGCTGAAGGAGATCGTGTCGTTCACGGCGGTCAATAATCAGCCGTCACAAAAGGTGATGCAGGCAATCGGTATGCAGCAGGATGAGTCCGGCAGTTTCGATCACCCGAACCTTGAGGACGGCCACCCGCTCAAGCCGCACGTGCTGTACCGGATCAGCCATGAGCAGTGGCTCAAGACGCTGAAGCCCTGATCAGGTGCAGATTGAATTAAGCCAACCATCTTAAATCTGTATCATTCCATTCCAGTGGGATGGGCCCGAGGCCTGTCGGAAAATGCAGCGACTGCTGTTGCCGTACCAGTGCAAAGTCGATGTACGAGAGGAATGAGAATGAGCCAAGTGCTGGATGATCTGGTTGAGTTGCTGACGCTGGAAGCCATTGAAGAAAACCTGTTCCGCGGACACAGTCAGGACCTTGGCTTTCGCCAACTGTTTGGTGGTCAGGTGCTGGGTCAGTCTCTGTCTGCCGCCAGTCAGACGGTCGAGGAGGACCGTCATGTCCACTCGCTGCACGGCTACTTCCTGCGTCCCGGCGATGCCGGTCTGCCGGTGGTTTACCAAGTGGACCGTGTGCGTGACGGTGGCAGTTTCAGCACGCGCCGCGTCACTGCCATTCAGAAGGGCAAGCCGATCTTCACCTGTAGCGCTTCGTTTCAGTACGACGAAGAGGGCTTCGAGCACCAAGCGACGATGCCGCAGATTGTCGGCCCGGAAAACCTGCCGTCGGAATTCGAGTTGCTGACCCGCCGCGCGCACCTGATTCCTGAAGCGATGCACGACAAGTTTCTGCGTCCCAAACCGATCCAGTTCCGCCCGGTAACCTCCGAGGATCCGTACGATCCCAAGCCCGGCGAGCCCGTGAAATACGTGTGGTTCCGTGCCGACGGCAGTCTCTCGGATGTGCAGGCGCTGCATCGTTACATGCTCGCCTATGCCTCCGACTTCAACTTGCTGACCACATCATTGCTGCCGCATGGCAAGACGGTCTGGCAGCGCGACATGCAGGTCGCCAGCCTTGACCATTCGCTGTGGTTCCACAACGACCTGCGCACCGATGACTGGCTGCTCTACGCGATGGACAGCCCCTGGGCCGGCAACTCGCGCGGCTTCTCGCGCGGCAGTATCTTCAACCGCGCCGGGCAACTGGTCGCATCGGTCAGTCAGGAAGGGCTGATCCGCCATCGTAAGGATTGGGCATGACACTCGACGGTATACGGCACTGGGTGTTCGACATGGACGGTACCTTGACCGTCCCTATCCACGACTTCCCGGCAATCAAACGTGAATTGGGCATCCCTCAGGACGACGACATTCTCGGGCATCTTGCTGCGTTGCCCGCAGAGGAGTCGGCGGCCAAGCACGCCTGGCTCCTGGAGCATGAGCGCGAGCTGGCGCTGGCTTCGCAGCCTGCCGAGGGCGCGGTCGAGCTGGTTCGCGAGTTGTCGGCGCGCGGTTATCGACTGGGCATTCTGACCCGTAACGCTCAGGAACTGGCGTATATCACCTTGAAGGCCATCGGCCTGGATGACTGCTTTGCCGTCGAGGATGTACTGGGCCGCGACGAGGCGACGCCAAAACCGGACCCGGCAGGTTTGCTGCAGCTGGCCACTCGCTGGAGTGTCGAGCCGGAGCAGATGGTCATGATCGGCGACTACATGCATGACCTGAACTGCGGCCGTGCGGCGGGCGCCAAGACCATTCTGGTCAACCTGAAGGACAACCCCTGGCCAGAACTGACGGACTGGCATGCGGTGGATTGCGCAGAGCTGCGCGGGATGCTGGGGTGATCTGAGCTGCTTATCGTGCCCAGGCGGAGCGCTCATGGTTATCCACAAGTCTTTGTGGGAGCGACCGGGGCGGCGATCCGCATTGCTCGCGAAGACGGTATTTCAGTCGATGCATTTTCGACGATTATGATGACCCTTTCGCGAACAAGCGAAGCGTCGCCCGGTTCGCTCCCACGGCCTCCGGCCAGAATCAAAAGCGGACTTGTATGTAACGCTGAACGCGGAGCGTGGGGACGATAGTTATATCCTGATCACTCAAAACGGCTTGAACAGCACCGCCTGTCCTTCTGGTGAAGTGAAGATCCCGTCGCCGTTGTGGCCGACCTTCGGCACGATCACCAGACGCTGGTTCAGCCCTTCCGGGTGACGCTTCTGCAGATAGTTGAAGTAGTTCTGCCCGCGAATCAGGCGATAGGCGCCTTGCGCTTCGGCGGCACAGGTCTTGTCCAGCGCCGGGTGGTTGCGGTCGGTGTCCAGCTCGCCCATCAGGTAGGTGATGTCGCGTTTCACGTAATTCTTCTCGATGTCAGCCGGCTTTTCCTTCCCCGAATAGAACGGCATCTTGTTGAGGCCGTATTTCCAGTCGTTGAAGTTCGGGCAGCTCTGCGCGGTTACCGGTTCAGGCCGTTCCGCGTCGAAGTAAGCATAGGACGACGGATTGGCGATCACGTAGCGCAGTTTCACCCCTTCACGTTGCAGCAGGGCGTCTTCCTTGCCGCCGATCATCGCGTAGCGCTGCACCACCTGGGCACCACCGGAGTGCCCGGCAATGACGATTTCCTTCAGGTTGGGGAACAGTTTGCTGTCGCTCAGGCGCTTGAGGATGTGGTCCAGCACCAGAAACGAGCTGACCGGCTTGGGATCGGTGGAGGTTGCGCCCTCCATCCAGCTGTTCTGGCGCCAGCGCAGGATCGAGTCCGGCAAGTGGTGCGCGACGATATCCCTTTCATCCAGAAACTGCGGGGCAATCAGCAAGGTCTTGCCGCGCTCTCTGGACTGGTTGGCCGCACGTTCGATGCTGCGCAGGTAGGTTTGCGCATTGCGCAGGCGACCGTGCAGGACGATCACCACGCGCTCGATCTTCGGTTTGGGGTGTACCCACTCCTGGCTCAACCCGAGGGTCGCTTCGGCACCATTGATGGCGAGGCGATCCGGGCTGATGGAATTGACCGCTTGATCCTCGGCATGCGCCCCGAGGCTCACGAAGGCAGTGCTCAACAACAGGACCAGAAGCGGTTTAATCATGTGCTCAGAGACTCTTGGCGGCGAATGTATCGCATTGATTGATTTGGCCTTGGGCAAAGCCTGCCTTGAACCAGCGTACACGCTGTGCAGACGTACCGTGAGTGAACGAGTCCGGAGCGACTCGACCACTGCTTTGCTGTTGCAAGCGATCATCGCCGATAGCGTTGGCCGCGTTCAATGCTTCTTCAATATCACCCGGCTCGAGCCAGTTCAAACGATTTTGTGCGTTGTACGCCCAAACACCGGCAAAGCAGTCCGCCTGCAGCTCCTGGCGGACCAGTAAACCGTTGGCACCTTCCATTTTCTGTCCGGATTGGCGAGCCTTGTCGACCTTGGCGGAAATGCCCAGCAGGGTCTGCACATGGTGCCCGACTTCGTGAGCGATCACGTAAGCCTGGGCGAAGTCGCCAGCGGCAGAAAAGCGCTGGGCCATTTCACGGAAGAACTCCATGTCCAGATAGACCTGCTGGTCAGCCGGGCAATAGAACGGACCGGTTGCCGAGGTGGCGCGACCACAGGCTGAATTGACCTGACCGCTGAACAGCACCAGCGTAGGGTCCTTGTATTCGCGACCGTTCTGGGCGAACACGGCACGCCAGGTGTCTTCAGTATCGCCAAGGATGCTGCGCACGAATTCGGCCTGCTGGTCGTTGGCCGGCGGCGCTTCACGCGTTTGCGCGCTGGGTGGGGCGCTCTGCTCGGTCACTTGTCCGGTCAGTTGCCCGAGAATCTGCATCGGGTCCTGACCGGTCAGCAGGCCGATGGCGACGATGATCACGATGCCGCCCAGACCCAGCCCCTTGCCGCCGATGCGCATGCCACCGCCGCCGCCACTGCTGCCGCCATCGCGCGCATCGACTACGTTGTCGCTGCGTCGGCCTTTTTTCCAGAGCATGTCGGATCCCTCTTCTTTTCGTGCAATGAGTGTCGCTGCTGATACGCGAATATGCCAGTCCGGCGTTTCGGCCAGCGTCGTGTGCAGAATGCGAGGGTATAGAGGTGCAACGGGGCTGATTGGTTCGCGCAAGCTGTGCCGTGGCTATGTTTTGCTGAAACCTGCCGCTGTCAGGGCTGTTTGACGGGCTGAGCGTTCAGTACGTCCGGCGGCGAGGCGTCGGCAAAACGGTCGACCTGGCGCAACGATTTGAAGCCCGTCATCCAGGCGCCGACTACGCCCAGCGTGCAGACGCCACCCATGATTGCCGCAGGGATTGCGCCGACCAGCGAGGCACTGGTGCCGGCGCGGAACTCGCCCAGTTCGTTGGAGGAGCCGATAAACAGCATGTTCACGGCGTTGACCCGGCCGCGCATGTTGTCCGGCGTCGAGAACTGCACCAGCGCCGAACGGATGAACACGCTGACCATGTCCGCCGCGCCCGCGATCAGCAGGGCCAGGCACGACAGCCAGAACAGTGTCGACAGTGCAAACACCAGATTCGCCACGCCGAACAGGCCGACGGCGAGAAACATGGTCATGCCGACGTTGCGCTGCAGCGGGCGCATGCTCAGGTAAATACCGACGCCCAGTTCCCCGAGGCTCATCGACGCGCGCAGCATGCCCAGCCCTTGCGGCCCCAGGTGCAGCACCTCATGGGCGTAGATCGGCAGCAGCGCCACTACGCCGCCGAGCAGCACGGCGAACAGGTCCAGCGAAATGGTGCCAAGGATGATCGGCCGCGAGCGAATGAAGGCAATACCCGCGGTGAACCGGCCCCAGGCGCTGGAGCCCAGTTCCACCGGCTTGCCGGCAAAGGGCGTTGCCACGGGGGCGAGAAACAGGATGCCGGCTATAAATGCTGCGACGCAGACCGAATAGGTCAGCTCTGCGCCGCCCAGCCAGTACAGATAGCCACCGATCAGCGGGCCACCGACGGTCGAACAGCGCATGATCACGCTGTTGGTGGCGATGGCCGAGGCCAGTTGGTCGCGCGGGACAATCTGCGGCAACAGACTTTGCAGCGCCGGACCGGTAAAGGCGCGGGCGCAGCCGTACAGCATCAGCGCGCCGTAGATCAGCCGCAGGTCTTGCAGCTTCAGCGCCGAGAACACCAGCAGAATGACGCCACAGATCGCCTGCACGCCCCAGCTGAACATCAGGATGACCTTGCGGTTGTAACGGTCGATCAGGTCCCCGGCAGGCATCAACAGCAGCAACATGGGAATGAACTGGGCAAGACCCACATAGGCCAGCGCCATCGGCTCACGGGTCATGTCATAGACCTGCCAGGCAACGACCACGGCCTGAATCTGCATGGCAAACACGGCCATCAGACGCGAGAGGATAAAACTGACGAAGCCGGGCTGGCTGGACAACTTGACCGGGGCAGAAGGCGCGGAAGACTCGGAGCTCAAGAAAAAGGATCCCATCGAAGCAGCTGATTCAGGTTTTTGGTTTATACCCTAGCGTATCGATAGGAAGCTAATAAATATTCTGACAGTTTCGCAGTGACGAGCATGAAAGAACTCTCGTTCCTCACGCTCCAGCGTGGGAATGCATTTCACGACGCTCCGCGTCGCAAGAGGACGCAGAGCGTCCGGAACGGCATGCGACGCAGAGCGCCGCACGATAGACGAGATTATCGTTCCTCACGCTCCAGCGTGGGAACGCCGTGGGTGACGCTCTGCGTCACAGATCTGCGCCGCGCCGCATGTTCAGGATAGGACGCGGAGCGTCCAGAACGGCATGCCGACGCAGAGCGTCGGCACGATAGTCAGTCAGAGGAGCCTCAACGCCGAACCAGCAGCACACCCGATTCCATGTGGTGGGTGTACGGAAACTGGTCGAACAGCGCGCAGCGTTCGACCCGATGGGTGTCGTGCAGTTGGGCAATGTTGGCGGCCAGGGTTTCCGGGTTGCAGGAAATGTACAGAATGCGTTCGAAGCGCCGGGTCAGTTCGCAGGTGTCCGGGTCCATGCCGGCGCGGGGCGGGTCGACGAACACGCTGCCGAAATCGTAGCTCTTCAAGTCCACACCGTGCAGACGGCGGAACGGGCGCACTTCATTCAGGGCTTCGGTGAGTTCTTCGGCTGACAGGCGCACCAGCGTCACGTTGTCCACGCCGTTGTCATCCAGGTTGCTCAGCGCCGCATTGACCGAGGTCTTGCTGATTTCGGTCGCCAGCACCTTGCGCACGCGGGTGGCCAGCGGCAGGGTGAAGTTGCCATTGCCGCAATACAGCTCCAGCAGGTCGTCCTGCCGCTCGCCCAGCGCATCGAAGGCCCAGTTGAGCATCTTGCCGTTCACCGTGCCATTGGGCTGGGTGAAAGCGCCTTCGGGTTGCCGGTAGCTGAAGGTGCGGCCAGCCACGTCGAGCTTCTCGGTCACGTAATCATGCCCGATGACCAGCTTCTGGCCTTTGGAGCGGCCAATCAGGCTCACGTCCAGTTCGGCGGCCAGTTGCTCGGCTGCGGCCTGCCATTCGGCGTCCAGCGGGCGGTGATAGCACATGGTGATCATCGCGTCGCCTGCCAGCGTGGTCAGGAAGTCCACCTGAAACAGCTTGTGGTTCAACGTCGGGCTGGCTTCCCAGCGTTCGCGCAGCACCGGCATCAGCGCGTTGATGCGCTCGCTGGCGATCGGCAGGCCTTCAAGCAGGATCGGCGTCCTGTTGTCGCCCGGCGCGAACATCGCGTAGTAGCGCTTCTGGTCTTCGCGCCACAGGCGGAACTCGGCACGCAGCCGATAGTGTTCGCGTGGCGAGTCGAACACCTGCGGCTCGGGTGCGTCGAAGGGCGCCAGCAACTCGCGCAGGCGGACGGTTTTTTCTTCGAGCTGACGGTCGTAGCTCGCAGGGTCGAAGGGAACACTCATGCGTTGAACCAGCCCAGCTTGATCACGAACAGGATCGACAGGATCACCAACGCCGAATTCAGCTCGCGCCAGCGTCCCGACAGCAGCTTGATCGCTGTCCAGGAAATGAAGCCAAAGGCAATGCCGTTGGCGATGGAGTAGGTGAATGGCATGGCCAGGGCGGTGATGACCACCGGCGCGGCGACCGTGATGTCATCCCAGTCGATTTCAGCCATGCCGGAGGCCATCAACACCGCGACGAACAGCAGCGCGGGTGCGGTCGCGAAGGCGGGCACGCTGCCGGCCAGCGGGGCGAAGAACAGCGCCAGCAGGAACAGCACGGCGACCACCACGGCGGTCAGACCTGTGCGGCCACCGGCACTGACGCCCGCAGCCGACTCGATGTAGCTGGTGGTGGTCGAGGTGCCCAGCAGGGAACCGGCCATCGCGGCGGTACTGTCGGCGATCAGCGCACGGCCCATCTTCGGCATGTGCCCGTCCTTGCCCATCAGGCCGGCGCGTTTGGCCACGCCGATCAGCGTACCGGAGTTGTCGAAGATATCGACGAACAGGAAGGCGAAGATGATGCTGACCAGACCGACGTCCAGCGCACCCATGATGTCCAGTTGCATGAACGTGGGCGCTAGCGAAGGCGGCATCGACACCACACCGCCAAACGGCGAGAAGCCCAGGGCGATGGACACCAGGGTCACCGCCAGAATGCCGATCAGCACAGCGCCGCGCACTTTGAGGTGATCCAGGGCCACGATCAGAAAGAAGCCCAGCGTGGCAAGTATCGGGGCGGGCTGCTTGAGGTCGCCCATGCCGACCATGGTCGCCGGGTTGCTGACCACGATACCGGCGTTATGCAGGGCGATCAGCGCCAGAAACAGGCCGATACCGGCCGCAATTGCCGAACGCAGGGGCAGTGGAATGCTGTTGATGATCCATTCGCGGATCCGGAAGATCGACAGGATGAAGAACATCACCGCTGAAATGAACACCGCGCCCAGCGCTACCTGCCAGCTGTGGCCCATGTGCAGGACCACGGTGTAGGTAAAGAAGGCGTTCAGGCCCATGCCCGGCGCCAGAGCGATCGGGTAGTTGGCGATCAGGCCCATCACCGTCGAGCCGATGGCCGCTGCCAGGCAGGTGGCGACGAACACGGCGCCCTTGTCCATGCCGGTTTCGCCGAGGATGCTCGGGTTGACGAACAGGATATAAGCCATCGCCAGGAAAGTCGTGACGCCCGCAAGAATCTCGGTCCGCACGTTGGTGTTGTGTGCCTTGAGTTGAAACAGCCTTTCCAGCATGTCTGGCTCTCCGTGACGCGGCGTGCGTCGTGAATGATCGACTCCAGCAGCAAAGCACAGACTGCAGGGCAGCCCGTTTGATTTTTGCGGGTCGGAAAAAGCCGCGCATCATACCAGCAGCTTGGCGGGATGGCTGCCTGTGGATGACGGCCATTCGATGACAAGTACGCTCATCAAGAAAGCCTGAACGTTGCAAACCTCGCGAAGTCCCACCCCTTAAGACGCATAAAAAGTGCGCTAAGTGACCGCCTACCGTGAGGTTTCCATGAGTGCAACGACCCCGAACCCCCAGGACTTCGCTACCCACGCGATTTCCCTGACCCTGAACGGACAGCTCCGCCAACTGGATGTGCTGCCCTGGACCACCTTGCTTGACCTGCTGCGTGATCAGCTCGATCTGGTCGGCACCAAGAAAGGCTGCGACCACGGCCAGTGCGGTGCGTGTACCGTACTGCGCGACGGCACGCGCATCAATGCCTGCCTGACGCTGGCAATCATGTGTGACGGCGCCGAGCTGACCACCATTGAAGGCCTGGCCGATGGCGACCAGTTGCACCCCATGCAGCAGGCGTTCATCAAGAATGATGCGTTTCAGTGCGGCTACTGCACCCCCGGGCAAATCTGCTCGGCAGTCGGGCTTGCCAATGAGGGGCGCGCCAAGACGCGTGCCGAGATTCAGGAGTTGATGAGCGGTAACCTGTGCCGCTGCGGTGCCTACAGCAATATTCTGGCTGCTGTCGAAGAGGCGCTGCCCCAGTTCCACAATGCCGCGCCGAAGCCGGAGGTGAACGCATGAATCCGTTTACCTACAGCAAGCCGACCGACGTCACCGCTGCGGTCAACCTGAGTGGACCGGCTACACGTTTCATTGCCGGCGGCACCAATCTGCTCGACCTGATGAAAGAAAACGTCGCCACGCCCGAGCACCTGATCGACATCACTGGCCTGCCTTTAAGGGATGTCAGTGAGACGGCCTCGGGCGGTCTGATGATCGGTGCGCTGGTCAGCAACGCCGACCTGGCCTATCACCCGCTGGTCGAAGCGCGTTACCCGCTGTTGAGCAAAGCCGTGCTGGCCGGTGCTTCGCCGCAGCTGCGCAACATGGCCAGCACCGGCGGCAACCTGCTGCAACGCACCCGCTGCTATTACTTCTATGACACCGGCGTGCCGTGCAACAAGCGCGAGCCGGGCAGTGGCTGCCCGGCGCGCACCGGCCTGAATCGCATTCACGCGATCCTCGGTGCCAGCGAAGACTGCGTCGCGACTCACCCGTCCGACATGTGCGTGGCCCTCGCTGCGCTGGAAGCCGTGGTGCATGTTCAAGGACGTGCCGGCCGCCGCACTATCGAGTTCGCGGATTTCCATCGCCTGCCGGGTGATGCGCCGCAACGGGACAATCAGTTGGCCGACGATGAGTTGATCGTCGCCGTCGAGCTGCCTGCCAACGGCTTTGTCAGCCACAACGCTTATCTGAAGATCCGTGACCGTGCGTCCTACGCGTTTGCCCTGATATCGGTCGCTGCCGCCATTGATCTGGACGGCGACGTGATTCGCGAAGTGCGTCTGGCATTGGGCGGCGTCGCGCACAAACCATGGCGCGACAAGGCGGTCGAGGCGCTGCTGATCGGCAAGCCGGTCACTCGCGAGAACTTCGCCGCTGCCGCAGACGCCATGCTTGAAGATGCCCAGCCTCTGGAGCACAACGGTTTCAAAGTCAGACTGGCCCGCCGCGCGATCATCCGTGCCTTGAGCGATGCCGCAACAGGAGGGAGCGCCCAATGAACCAGCCATTTTCGCCAATGGGCAAGCCTGTGGACCGCGTCGACGGCCGTTTGAAAGTGACCGGTGGCGCACGTTACGCCGGCGAATACCCTGAAGAAGGGTTGCTGTATGCAAGCGTGGTCTCCAGCACCATCGCCAACGGTCGCGTCGCCAGCATCGATACAAGCGAGGCGTTGAAGGTAACGGGCGTGGTCGCTGTCATCGACCACACCAATCGTCCGTCGCTGGCCAGTTACGACGAAAACTATGAGGACGCCGATTCGGCCGACGGTTCGCCGTTTCGTCCTTTTTATAACGACAACGTCATGTACAGCGGCCAACCGCTCGCGCTGGTCGTCGCCGATACGCTGGAACTGGCCCGACATGCAGGCTCGCTGGTGCGCATCGAATATGAGCAGCAGGAGCACCAGACCGACCTGCAAGCCATGCTCGACACCGCCTATGACGCGCCTGCCGAATTGCCGCCGCCGCGTGGCAACTTCGAAGGCGAACTGGCCAGCTCTGCGCTGAGCGTGGACGTGACCTACAGCACGCCCAGCGAATACCACAACCCGATGGAGCCGCATGCGTCGACCGTCCTGTATCAGGCCGACGGCAGCTTGCAGATTCACGACAAGACGCAGGGCACACAAAACTGTCAGGACTACCTGCACAAGGTCTTCGGCCTGGAAAAGGACAAGATCCGTGTACTGGCCGCCTTTGTCGGTGGTGCCTTCGGTTCCGGCCTGCGCCCGCAATATCAACTGCCGCTGGCGGTGATGGCTGCTCTGCACCTCAAGCGCTCCGTACGCCTGACGCTGACCCGCCAGCAGATGTTCACCTTCGGTTATCGTCCGCGAACCATTCAGCGTCTGCGTCTGGGCGCGGCTGCCAACGGTCGTTTGCTGGCGGTCGGTCATGAGGCGATCGGGCAGACTTCGCGTTTCGAGGACTTCAGCGAGCACGTCGTGGAGTGGAGCGGCATGCTCTACCACTGCGACAACGTGCAGTTGACCTACAAACTGGTGCCGCTGGATGTCTTCACGCCGCTCGACATGCGTGCGCCGGGTGCTGCCCTGGGCATGATCGGCCTGGAATGCGCCATGGACGAACTGGCTTACGCGTTGGCCATCGATCCGGTGCGCCTGCGCCTGACCAACTACGCCGAGCGCAACGGTAACGAAGACAAGCCGTATTCGAGCAAGGAATTGCGCGAATGCTACGCCCAGGGCGCCGAACGCTTTGGCTGGTCCAGTCGCAACCCTGAGCCTCGCAGCATGCGTCAAGGCCGCCAGCTGGTCGGCTGGGGCATGGCGGGTGGTGTCTGGGAGGCCATGCAGATGAAGGCCAGCGCCAAAGCGCGTCTGCAAGCAGACGGCAAGCTGGTGGTCAGCAGTGCCACCACCGATATCGGCACCGGCACCTATACCGTCATGACGCAGATTGCTGCAGAGTCTTCGGGTATCGAGGTGGATAACGTCAGCTTCCTGCTGGGTGACTCTTCGTTGCCGACTGCGCCGTTGCAGGGTGGGTCGTTCACGGTTTCCTCAGTCGGTACTGCGGTGCAGCAGGCCTGTCAGGCGTTGCAGCGTCAGGTACTGGAAGTTGCCAAGGGGCTGCATCCGCAATTCGCTTCTGTGACGCCGGATGAGGTTCGCTTCGAGGCGGGCAAGCTATACGTGGGCGATCAGGCGCTATCGATGGCCGAACTGGCAGCGTCTCAGGCCCACGGGGTTATCGAGGTGCAAGTCGACGCCGAGCCGGACAAGAAGCGCGAAGCCTACGCCGCAGCGACGCACTCGGCGGTGTTCGTTGAGGTGCTGGTCGACGAGGATCTGGGCACTATCAAGGTCAATCGTGTGGTCAGTGCCGTGGCCGCGGGCAGGGTAGTTAATCCGAAAATGGCGCGCAGCCAGATTCTGGGTGGCGTTGTCTGGGGTATGGGAATGGCGCTTCAGGAAGAAGCGATGCTTGACCACGACCTGGGCCGCCCGATGAACCACAGCCTGGCCGAGTACCACATTCCGGTGAACGCTGACATTGGCGACATCGACGTGCTGTTTGTCGAAGAACACGACGACATTGTCAACGCGCTGGGTTCCAAGGGCGTCGGCGAAATCGGTATCGTGGGTGTGCCGGCAGCGATCGCCAACGCGATCTACCACGCCACCGGCAAGCGTATCCGTGAGTTTCCGATCACGCTGGATAAGCTGTTGTAACAGCGAGCTCAAATCCAACTGCCCAGCATGCCAACGCTCTGCGTTGGCATGCAGTTGGTGACGCCCTGCGTCCTCTTGCGCAGGCGGTGCGGCGCAGGTGTGACGCGGAGCATCACGAACTGCATTCCCACGCTGGAGCGTGAGGAACGATAGGCGTCCGAAAGTGCTCCGCGTCTGCAATCGCTCTGCAGGTGAGACAACCCGCCACGCGACAATAGACCACACGACTTTAATGGCTGAACAGGACTACTCTTTGAGGGTCGATTGATCTGCATCAGTGCGTTCAGGCAGTGATCAGTGCATCGACCAGCGTTTTCGCCATTGGAAGCGCCAGAATAAAGAAACATAAGCACTCATTACCGTGGGGGCAATCGCTGTTGGCTTGCGGCCGGCAGCAGGTTTCATCTGAGAGAGGAACATCTTATGTTCGGTTTAGAGGCTATAGATCTCGCCCGGATTCAGTTCGCATTCACGATTTCGTTTCACATCCTGTTTCCTGCCATCACCATCGGTCTGGCAAGTTACCTGGCTGTGCTCGAAGGTCTGTGGCTGAAGACCCGCGATGACGTCTACCGTGACCTGTACCACTTCTGGTCGAAGATTTTTGCAGTCAACTTCGGCATGGGCGTGGTTTCCGGGCTTGTCATGGCCTACCAGTTCGGCACCAACTGGAGTCGCTTCTCAGACTTCGCAGGTGCTGTGACCGGTCCGCTGCTGACCTACGAGGTGCTGACCGCGTTCTTCCTCGAAGCGGGCTTCCTCGGCGTGATGCTGTTCGGCTGGAATCGTGTCGGGCGCAACCTGCACTTCTTCTCCACGGTAATGGTCGCCATCGGCACGCTGATCTCCACCTTCTGGATTCTGTCGTCCAACAGCTGGATGCAGACACCGCAGGGGTTCGAGATCATCGACGGTCGGATCATCCCGACTGACTGGTTCGCCGTGGTCTTCAACCCGTCGTTCCCTTATCGTCTGACGCACATGGCAATTGCCGCGTTTGTGGCAACAGCGTTCTTCGTCGGTTCGTCGGCCGCCTGGCACCTGTTGCGGGGCCGCGACACACCTGCGGTGCGCAAGATGCTCTCGATGGCCATGTGGATGGCCCTGCTGGTGGCGCCTGTCCAGGCTGTCGTCGGTGACTTCCACGGTCTGAACACGCTCAAGCATCAGCCCGCGAAGATTGCTGCCATCGAAGGTCACTGGGAGAACGTCGGTGACGAACCGACCCCGCTGATCCTGTTCGGCATTCCCGACATGAAGGAAGAACGTACCAAGTACGCGGTGGAAATCCCTTATCTGGGCAGCCTGATCCTGACCCACAGTCTCGATAAGCAGGTGCCGGCGCTCAAGGAATTCAAGCCTGAAGATCGTCCTAATTCGACGATCGTGTTCTGGTCGTTCCGGGTCATGGTCGCCCTTGGCATGTTGATGATCTTCACCGGTCTGTGGAGCCTGTGGCTGCGCAAGCGCGGCACGCTGTATAACTCGCGTCCCTTCCTGTACCTGGCATTGTGGATGGGGCCGTCTGGCCTGATCGCCATTCTCGCCGGCTGGTTCACCACTGAAATCGGCCGTCAGCCTTGGGTCGTGTATGGCCTGATGCGTACTGCGGATGCTTCGTCCGGGCACAGCGTGGCGCAGATGAGCATCACTCTGGTGCTGTTCGTGGTGGTCTACTTCGTGCTCTTCGGCACAGGCCTTGGCTACATGATGCGTCTGGTTCGCAAAGGGCCGAAAGCCTACGTCGAACATGTGCCGCACGGTGGTCCCGGCCAGCAACGCACACCGGCCCGTCCGCTCTCCGCCGCTGTTGAAGGCGAAGAAGATGGCGACAATCTTGACCGTCACGGCAAGGGGATTTAAGCCATGGGTATCGATCTTCCGCTGATCTGGGCCATCATCATCGTCTTCGGCATCATGATGTACGTGGTGATGGACGGCTTCGATCTTGGTATCGGGATTCTCTTCCCGTTCATGAAGGACAGTTCCGACCGCGACGTGATGATGAACACCGTCGCGCCGGTCTGGGACGGTAACGAAACCTGGCTGGTGCTGGGCGGTGCGGCACTGTTCGGTGCATTCCCGCTGGCCTACTCGGTGGTCCTCTCTGCGCTGTACCTGCCGCTGATGTTCATGCTCATGGGCCTGATCTTCCGTGGCGTGGCGTTCGAGTTCCGCTTCAAGGCGACCGAGCTGAAGCGTCACTGGTGGGACAAGGCTTTCATCGGCGGCTCGCTGGCTGCGACCTTCTTCCAGGGCGTGGCGCTGGGTGCCTACATTGAAGGCATCCCGGTGGTCGATCGCCAGTTTGCCGGGGGCTCGCTGGACTGGCTCTCGCCATTCCCGATGTTCTGCGGGTTGGCCTTGATCGTCGCCTATGCGCTGCTGGGCTGCACCTGGCTGATCATGAAAACCGAAGGCTCGCTGCAGAAGGCGATGCATGATCTGGCACGGCCGCTGGCTCTGGCGGTACTTGCGGTCATGGCCGTGGTCAGTTTGTGGACGCCATTGGCCCACGCTGATATCGCGCATCGCTGGTTCAGCATGCCGAACCTGTTCTGGTTCATGCCCGTACCGATTCTGGTACTGGTGACCATGTACGGTCTGTTCAAGGCGGTTGCCCGCAATGCCCACTACACGCCGTTTCTGCTGACCCTGTTGCTGATCTTCCTGGGTTACAGCGGCCTGGGCATCAGCCTGTGGCCAAACATCATCCCGCCTTCGGTATCGATCTGGGCAGCCGCCGCGCCGCCGCAGAGCCAGGGCTTCATGCTGGTGGGCACGCTGTTCATCATTCCGTTCATCCTGGGCTACACCTTCTGGAGCTACTACGTGTTCCGCGGCAAGGTGACGGCTGCAGACGGTTATCACTAGTCCGAACCGAGGAGAATGACGATGTCTGGTAAAAATTCCATGCACGATCCTGATCCGGCGCTGAGCAAGCCGCTCTGGCAACGACTGGCCTGGCTGGTCGGAATCTGGGCGGGCAGCGTATTCGCGCTGTTCATCGTGGCCAGCCTGATGCGCATGTTCATGAGCGCAGCGGGCCTGACGACACACTGATACTGAATTCCCGTTCGTGTCTGCGGACACGTTTTGCGACCCTCTTGCCACTCGCGTGGCAAGGGGGTCTTTTTTTGTGCCTTGGGCGCGGGCTACTTGCGGGCTTTCAGAATCACGAATTTCGGCGTGGCGGCGACTTGTTCGACGCCGCGGAACAGGCGCGACAGCTTGGTGTGATAACCCAGGTGACGATTGCCGACGATGTACAGCGCCCCGCCGGTCACCAACGCTGCACGCGCTTGAACAAACATCCGCCAGGCCAGAAAGTCGCCTACCACTTGCTGCTGGTGGAAGGGCGGGTTGCACAGCACCACATCCAGCGAGTCAGGCTCGTGCATCTCCAGACCGTCGCCTGCTTGAACCCGTACGTCGCGATCACCCAGCGTCGCCCGCCAGTTCTCGGCTGCCGATTGCACGGCCATGAATGACTCGTCGACCAGCGTGTAATGTGCCTGCGGGTTGTCCAGCGCACTGGCGATGGCCAGCACGCCATTCCCGCAACCCAGGTCTGCGACCCTTGCCGTACCAAGGTTTCTCGGCAGATGAGGCAGGAAGGCGCGAGTGCCGATGTCCAGCCCGTCGCGGCAGAACACATTGGCATGGTTGAGCAGTTCGATGGCCGGTTCATCCAGCCGGTAGCGGGTCGGGTAGGGCGAGGTCCGCACTTCCATGGGCTGTGGCGTGGCAAACAGCAGCCTGGCTTTTTTCACTGCCAGCGAGGCTTGGACCGGTCCGACATATTCCTCCAGCAAGTCGCCAGCCGAACGCGGCAAATGCTTGACCATTGCTGCAGCGATAACCCGTGCGCCGGGGGCCAGCTGCCCTTGCAGGCGTATCAGTTGCTCTTCGAGCAGCGCCAGGGTCTTGGGCACGCGGATCAGCACCCAGTCGAAGGGCCCCTGCAACGCTTCGCTGGCCGGAATGTGCGGCACTGCGTCGTAGCTCATGCCGTTGCGCGCCAGATTCTTTTCCAGACCCTGCGCCGCCAGAAACGAGTCAGTACTACTGATGACAGTGGCATGCGGTGCAAGACTTGCGGCCAGGGCGCCGAAACTGTCATTGAGCACCAGAACCCGGCTTTGCAGGCTCAGCCCTGCTTCTGCAACATGATTGAGCAGGTACTCGTCAGCGGCATCGAATGCCTGCAGGGGCTCATCCTGTTGCTCGGGTTGGCGAATGAGATCAAGTTCAGCGAAGGGACTGATGAGCAGGGGCATTGGCGGGAAAACTCTGTGCAATCGAAGGTATGTCAGTGAGCCCGATGACAGGTGGGCTCGCTGAGACAGACGATTTTACGTATTTTTTCGTTCCGATACCTGTCTGATTACGCGGTGATTGCCCGTTTTGTCAGAACATTCCGCTGAGCGCGGCTTGTACGGCTGCAGCCGTCTTGTTGCAGACCCCCATTTTTTGAATGGCGCTGGCAATGTGGAAGTGAATGGTGCGCTCCTTCAGGCAGAGGATCATTGCGATGTCGCCAGCTGTTTTGCCTTCAGCGGACCACTTGAGGACTTCGATTTCTCTCTGAGTCAGGTTTTTTGCTGGCGAGGGCTGTGAGAAATTTATGTCCATCGTGTTCATGTAGCCTCCTTGCAGTACGTGTACAGACCTTGCTGGGTGTTTATCCAGTCTAGGAATAAATAGACGGCAATCTGTGGGCACGCCGCTCAGCCGGACGGATGGGCTGATGGCACTTGGCGGCGTGTTGTCGGCCTGCCGGCTGAAACCCGCGCGCGAGAAGGGGCGGGGGAATTCGTCCTGTGTGTGTTCGACCCTGAAGGAGCTGATCCAAGAACCAAATACTCTAAGCGGCAGAGCCCGCTGCCGGTTAATCCATCACAAACAGCCGGTGTTTATCGAGCCTGCTTTGCGGGACACTGGGTTCTGCTTTCATATTCAGGAGTTCAAAGCGCACCATGACCGTCAGTGACGATAAATTCACCCGCCAGACACTGCAGCGTGTTACGCCGTTGACCGCGAACCTGTTTACCCTGCGCACCACGCGTGATCCCGGTTTTCGCTTTCGTGCCGGACAGTTTGCGCGTCTCGGGGTGACCAAGGCCGACGGTTCAGTCGTATGGCGCGCCTACTCGATGGTTTCTTCTCCGCACGATGAATTTCTGGAGTTCTTTTCCATCGTGGTTCCGGATGGCGAATTCACCAGCGAGTTGAGCCGCTTGCGCGAAGGCGACAGCCTGCTGGTGGAAAAGCACGCGTTTGGTTATCTGACTCTGGATCGCTTTATCGATGGGCGTGATCTCTGGCTGTTATCCACAGGGACGGGAGTCGCACCGTTTCTGTCGATCCTTCAGGATTTCGAGGTCTGGGAGAAGTTCGAACGGGTGATCCTGGTGTACAGCGTTCGTGAGTCGCGCGAGCTGGCCTATCAGCAACTGATTGCCGAACTGATGCAGCGTGAGTACCTGGCTGAATACGCTGACAAGTTTCTGTTTCTGCCCACGGTGACCCGCGAGCAGTATCCCGGCGCATTGAATGGGCGGATCACGCAGTTGATCGATAACGGAGAGCTGGAGCGCGCTGCCGGCATTGCTCTCACGCCGGAGCATTCGCGGGTGATGCTGTGCGGCAACCCGCAGATGATCGATGACACACGGGCGATTCTCAAGCAGCGCGACATGCGCCTGAGCCTGTCACGCAAGCCTGGGCAAGTGGCGGTGGAGACGTATTGGTGATGGGGGGCGGCTAGCGATGGCTATCGTGCCGAGCATTGGCACGATAGTCACATAACTATCGTTCCTCACGCTCCGCGTGGGAATGCAGTTCGTGACGCTCTACGTCACACAGCGGTTCTGTGATGTCAGGTGGATTGGTGTTTGGCTCAGGTCACCTTTGCGCCCTTACGGCGCCTTACTTTGAGGGACCAAAGTAAGCAAAGCCCGCAGCTCCGTTTCCGGCCCGACTTCGTCCTGTCACTTACGTCCCAATTTGCGTTGTCAGTGCCATCGTGTCCGAAAAGCACTTTAGAGTAGTCGGGCTAGAGGCACGGCCCGGAACCTGATGACTATCGTTCCTCACGCTCCGCGTGGGAATGTAGTTCGTGACGCTCTGCGTCACACAGCGGCTTTTCTTTGTCAGGTGGATAGGGTTCGGCTCAGGTCACCTTTTCGCCTCTCGGCGACTTACTTTGATGGGGCCAAAGTAAGCAAAGCCCGCAGCTCCGTTTCCGGCCCGACTTCGTCGGGTTCCTTCGCCCTGTCACTGATCCGGGGGTCGCCGCACCGGGCCATCCATGGCCCGGTGCGGCTAGCCTGGCGTCCTGCCAGGCTACCCCCGGATCAGCGCCAGGACTCAGCCGTCACTAACGTCGCACTCTGCGTCGTCAGTGCCATCGCGGTTGAAAAGCACTGCGCGGGGACTATGGCCTGCAGATTTATGCCTTACTCAATCAAAGCGGACGAGCAGGGTCGACAGTGACTGGCGCTGCCGGTGTGTTCTGCTCCTTGAGCAGGTCACGAATCTCGCTCAACAGGACTTCCTGCTTGGAAGGCGTCGGCGGCAGGGTAGGTGCCTTGGCTTCTTCGCGCTTCAGGCGGTTGATGGCCTTGACGCCCATGAAGATCGCGAACGCGACGATGATGAAGTCGATGACGGTCTGGATGAACTTGCCGTAAGCCAGCAGTACTGCCGGGGCAGTCCCTTGCGCGGGGCGCAGGGTGACCGCCAGGTCGCTGAAGTCCACGCCACCAATCAACAGGCCCAGCGGCGGCATGATGACATCGCCGACGAACGAAGAAACGATTTTGCCGAATGCCGCGCCGATGATGATACCGACGGCCATATCGACCACGTTACCTTTGACCGCGAATGCCTTGAATTCTGTAAGCACGCTCATGGGTAATTCCTTGTAACAGATAAATTTGATCGAATTAAGTGTAGCCCAGCCGCGCTCTTGCCGCCCGCGCTACGTTCAATCGACCGGAGTCGTCCGTGTAAGTTTTATCCGGTTTTCAAAAGCAGTTGTCGCCTGGCGACTGGCAGGTATTGCAAGCTGCGTTATCATGGGCGTTTTTTAACGACTGGGGTTGTAATGGCCAAGGCCAAACGCTTGTACGGCTGCACTGAGTGCGGCGCGACATTTCCCAAGTGGGCGGGCCAGTGCAGCGAATGCGGTGCCTGGAACACACTGGTCGAAACCATGATTGAAAGCGGTGCCGCCGCGCCGCCCACCGGGCGCACGGGATGGACCGGTTCGCAGGCGCAGATCAGGACCCTGGCAGAGGTCAGCGTCGAAGAGATCCCGCGTTTCTCCACTAACTCCACCGAGCTGGACAGGGTGCTCGGCGGCGGTCTGGTTGACGGTTCGGTGGTGCTCATCGGCGGCGACCCCGGCATCGGCAAGTCCACTATCCTCTTGCAGACGCTGTGCAACATCGCCCAGCGCATGCCTGCGCTGTATGTCACCGGTGAGGAATCCCAGCAGCAGGTCGCCATGCGCGCCCGGCGTCTGGGTCTGCCGCAGGACAAGCTGCGGGTCATGACCGAAACCTGTATCGAGACCATCATTGCCACCGCCAAGGTGGAGAAGCCCAAGGTAATGGTGATCGATTCGATCCAGACGATTTTCACCGAACAGCTGCAGTCTGCCCCTGGCGGGGTGTCGCAGGTTCGCGAAAGCGCCGCCTTGCTGGTGCGTTACGCCAAGCAGAGCGGCACGGCGATCTTTCTGGTCGGTCACGTCACCAAGGAAGGTGCCCTGGCCGGTCCGCGTGTGCTCGAGCACATGGTCGATACCGTGCTGTATTTCGAGGGCGAGTCGGACGGTCGCCTGCGCCTGCTGCGTGCGGTGAAGAACCGCTTTGGCGCGGTCAACGAGCTGGGCGTGTTCGGCATGACCGACAAGGGCCTGAAAGAAGTCTCCAACCCGTCGGCGATTTTTCTGACCCGTGCGCAGGAAGAAGTGCCGGGCAGTGTGGTCATGGCCACCTGGGAAGGCACGCGGCCGATGCTGGTGGAAGTGCAGGCACTGGTGGACGACAGTCACATGTCCAACCCGCGCCGCGTGACGCTGGGTCTGGATCAGAATCGTCTGGCCATGCTGCTGGCGGTCCTGCACCGCCACGGCGGCATTCCCACCCACGATCAGGACGTGTTTCTCAACGTGGTAGGCGGTGTGAAGGTGCTGGAGACCGCATCCGACCTGGCCTTGATGGCTGCGGTCATGTCCAGTCTGCGCAATCGCCCGCTGCCGCATGACTTGCTGGTCTTCGGTGAGGTGGGGCTATCCGGTGAAGTCAGGCCGGTGCCCAGCGGCCAGGAGCGCCTCAAGGAGGCCGCCAAGCACGGCTTCAAACGCGCCATCGTGCCCAAGGGCAACGCACCGAAGGAAGCGCCGCCCGGCTTGCAGATCATTGCCGTTACGCGGCTGGAACAGGCACTGGATGCGCTGTTCGAGTAACCTCGCCCTGAGAATTATTCCTGCAGTTCGATCAAGGCTGCCAGTTCCCGATCCAGTTCCTCGGGGTCTCCGAGGTTCAATTCGACCAGCCGCCTAAGGTGGCTGATTGACTCCAGCCCTATGTGCCGGCAAACGAATCCAAGTTGCCGGTTGTTGTCATGGGTGATCTCGACATCCATTTTTACATGGGCATCGTTGCTTAGAATGATGTCGACTTCAAAGGGCTGCGTCTGATCACCGCTCCACGGATCTGGCCGTTCGATCAGCAACCCTTTTAGAGAAAGGTCGACCAGTTGCACTTTCCAGCTTTTGTCGCCTTGCTTCAGATCGGTCTTGGCATCAAAGGCAATACGTTTGAAACGACGGCGATCTGCAGGTGAGTCGGTCATCGAATGAACTCTCTTTTTGACCGCCACCGGAGGTCAGCGGGCCGGTCGTTATCTGATCGATTATGTTGTCCATGCACGATAGACCGGAAAGCAATGACAGAACAGTTCCGCATCGCTGTTTTGTGATCGGGACGCCATCTGTCGAGGCCATTCCAGCCCTCTATGCCGGGTATCTGCCGCAATTGATCAAATTTCGACCTAGACCTTGGTTGGGGGTGGTCTTTCGCTGATCCGGCGCTAAACTCGCATGGCTTGCCTTCTAGTCAACTCTGCTGGAATAAAAAAAATGAAAAATAATAATAGTCTGATGCGCCATGTTCCCTGGCTCATCGTTGCAATTGTCGGGGCATGTGCTCTTGGGGTCGTGGCCTTGCGTCGCGGAGAGGCGATCAACGCCTTGTGGATCGTGGTCGCTGCGGTAGCTATCTACCTGGTTGCCTATCGTTACTACAGTCTTTTCATCGCCACTCACGTCATGCAGCTCGATCCGCTGCGCGCGACACCGGCGGTGGTCAACAACGACGGTCTGGACTATGTGCCGACCAACAAACACATCCTCTTCGGTCACCACTTTGCAGCCATCGCTGGCGCCGGCCCGCTGGTCGGCCCGGTACTGGCAGCGCAAATGGGCTATCTGCCGGGCACGCTCTGGCTGATTGCCGGCGTGGTGCTGGCCGGTGCGGTGCAGGACTTCATGATCCTGTTCCTCTCCACGCGCCGTGATGGACGCTCGCTGGGCGACATGGTCCGCGAGGAAATGGGCCGTATCCCCGGTACCATCGCGTTGTTCGGCTGTTTCCTGATCATGATCATCATCCTCGCGGTGCTGGCGCTGATCGTGGTCAAGGCCCTGGCCGAGAGCCCGTGGGGCATGTTCACGGTCATGGCGACGATCCCGATCGCGATGTTCATGGGCATTTATATGCGCTACATCCGTCCTGGGCGCATTGGTGAAATCTCCATCGTCGGCGTCATTCTGTTGCTTGGTTCGATCTGGGTCGGCGGCATGGTAGCGGCTGATCCGACCTGGGGGCCGATGTTCACGTTCACCGGCGTGCAGATCACCTGGATGCTGGTCGGTTACGGCTTCGTAGCGGCCATGCTGCCGGTCTGGCTGCTGCTCGCGCCACGTGACTACCTGTCGACCTTCCTGAAAATCGGCACCATTCTGGCACTCGCCATCGGTATTCTGATTCTGGCGCCCGAGCTGAAAATGCCGGCTCTGACCCAGTTCACCAACGGCACAGGCCCGGTCTGGAAGGGCGCGCTGTTCCCGTTCCTGTTCATCACCATTGCCTGCGGTGCAGTGTCGGGCTTCCACGCGCTGATCTCGTCGGGCACCACGCCCAAGCTGCTTGATAACGAGAAAAACGCCCGTTACATCGGTTACGGCGGCATGCTGATGGAGTCCTTCGTGGCCATCATGGCGATGGTTGCCGCTTCGGTGATCGAGCCGGGTGTGTACTTCGCCATGAACAGCCCGGCTGCCGTGGTCGGCAGTGACGTGGTAACCGTCGCGCAGACAGTCTCCAGCTGGGGCTTTGCCATCACGCCGGAGCAACTGACCGCTGTCGCGAAAGACATCGGTGAAAATACCGTTCTGGCCCGTGCCGGTGGTGCTCCGACGCTGGCCGTCGGTATCGCACAGATCCTCCATCAGGTGCTGCCGGGTGAGAACACCATGGCGTTCTGGTACCACTTTGCGATTCTGTTCGAGGCGTTGTTCATCCTGACCGCTGTCGACGCCGGTACTCGTGCCGGACGCTTCATGCTGCAGGACCTGCTGGGCAGCTTCGTTCCAGCCTTGAAGCGTACCGAGTCGTGGACGGCCAATGCCATCGGCACCGGCGGTTGCGTGGCGCTGTGGGGCTATCTGCTCTATCAGGGCGTGATCGACCCGCTGGGCGGCATCAATACCCTGTGGCCGCTGTTCGGTATCTCCAACCAGATGCTCGCCGGTATCGCCCTGATGCTGGCCAGCGTGGTGCTGATCAAGATGAAGCGTCAGCGCTATGTCTGGGTGACCATGCTGCCTGCCGTCTGGCTGCTGATCTGCACCGTGACCGCGGGCTTGATCAAGCTGTTCGACGCCAACCCTGCGGTAGGTTTCCTGGCCCTGGCCAAGAAATACAGCGCCGCGGCCGATGCCGGTCAGATTCTTGCCCCGGCCAAAACCATGGACCAGATGCAGCACGTTATCTTCAACGCTTACACCAACGCCGGGCTGACCATATTGTTTCTGTTCGTGGTGGTCAGCATTCTGTTCTACGCCATTAAAGTCGGCCGTGCTGCGTGGAGCACCAAGGAGCGCACCGACAAGGAAGCTCCGTTCCAGGCCATGCCGCCAGCGTCACAGGTGTGATGATGGTTACCCAAAGAGGATTTGCCCATGTTCAATGACCTGAGTCGCCTCGGCAAATACCTCGGTCAGGCCGCGCGCCTGATGGTGGGCATGCCGGACTACGACACCTACGTTGAACACATGCAGAACACCCACCCGGACAAGCCGATGATGACCTACGAGCAGTTCTTCCGGGAACGGCAAGAGGCGCGTTACGGCGGCAAGGGCGGACCGAAGTGCTGTTGATCCGCTGATCTGCGTTATGGTTTGATCCGACGCGCCGCAGGCCATCACCTGTGGCGCGTTTTCATTTCAGCTGAATGCCTCACGCCAGGAGCCTTATGACTGAGTTGCAACCTATCCCCGTGACCGTGCTGACCGGTTTTCTGGGCGCCGGCAAGACCACCTTGCTGCGCAATCTGCTCAAGGCCGAACACGGCCTGAAAATCGCCGTGATCGAAAACGAATTCAGCGATGCAGGCATCGACAGCCAACTGCTCGGCACCGACCCAGTGCAGATCATGACCCTGTCCAACGGTTGCGTGTGCTGCACCATCCATACCGACCTGACCAAGGCGCTCTACTTGTTGCTGGAACGTCTGGACAGTGGCGAGATCGCTTTCGACCGACTGGTGATCGAGTGCACCGGACTGGCCGATCCCGCGCCGGTCGCGCAGACCTTTTTCATCGATGAAGAGCTGCGCGAGCGTTACATCCTCGACGGCATCATCACCCTGGTCGACGCCGCCCATGCCGATACGCATCTGGCACAAACCATCGCCCAGGCACAGATCGGCTTTGCCGACCGGCTGCTGGTCAGCAAACGTGATCTGGTCGACGATGCAGCTTTCGAGGCCCTGAGCGCGCGCCTGACCCGCATCAACCGCCGCGCGCCTATCCGTATTGTCGAGCACGGCAGGATCGACCTCGCCGAACTGCTCGACGTGCGCGGCTTCAACCTCAACGCTGACCTCGGCGGCGGCATGATCCTGCGCCCGCTGGCCCCGGTCGGCAATTCCGCTGACCGCATCAGCAGCCTTGTCCTGCGCAGCGAAAAACCACTGAACCTGGACCGCCTCAGCGAGTTCATGAACGAACTGCTGGAAGACCACGGCAAGCAACTGCTGCGTTACAAGGGGGTGCTCAACATCGAAGACGAACCGCGCAAGATGGTGTTTCAGGGCGTACTCAAGCTCTACGGCTTCGACTGGGACACTGAATGGGCCGAAGGCGAAAAGCGCGAGAGCGTGATTGTGTTCATTGCCGATGAATTGCCGGAGGAGAAAATACGGGCGGGGTTCGAGAAGGTATGCGGTTGAGAGGTCGGACAGCGGCTGAGCTTCTGCTCACACAGTGAACCGCCCAGTAAAAAGCCCCGGCTCTCACGAGTCGGGGCTTTCGGTACTGCGTTTAAACGAGGCTTATCAAGCGCCGTAAACCGGCAGCCTGGCGCAGATGGCCTTGACCTTCTCGCGAACCGCGTCGATCACGGCTTCGTTGTTCAGGTCTGCCAGGATGTCGCAGATCCAGCCGGCCAGTTCCTTGCACTCTGCTTCCTTGAAGCCGCGAGTGGTCACTGCCGGGGTGCCGAAGCGCAGGCCGGAGGTGACGAACGGGGAGCGTGGGTCGTTCGGAACGGAGTTCTTGTTGACGGTGATGAAGGCACGACCCAGAGCGGCGTCGGCGTCTTTACCGGAGATGTCCTGTTTGATCAGCGACAGCAGGAACAGGTGGTTCTCGGTACCGCCGGAGACGACGTCGAAACCACGCTCGATGAATACACCGGCCATGGCCTTGGCGTTTTTCACCACTTGCTGCTGGTAGGTCTTGAACTCAGGCTGCAACGCTTCCTTGAAGCAAATGGCCTTGGCTGCGATGACGTGCTCCAGCGGGCCGCCCTGGGAGCCAGGGAATACGGCGGAGTTCAGCTTCTTCTCGATATCGGCGTTGGCGCGAGCCAGGATCAGGCCGCCACGTGGACCGCGCAGGGTCTTGTGCGTGGTGGTGGTCACGACGTCGGCGAATGGCACCGGGTTCGGGTAGACGCCTGCGGCGACCAGACCGGCTACGTGAGCCATGTCGACGAACAGGTACGCACCGACCTTGTCAGCGATTGCGCGGAAACGCGGGAAGTCGAGGATCTGCGAGTAGGCAGAGAAACCGGCGACGATCATTTTCGGTTTGTGCTCGACGGCCAGGCGCTCGACTTCGTCGTAGTCGATCATGCCGTTGCCGTCGATGCCGTACTGAACGGCGTTGTACAGTTTGCCCGAGGACGAAACGCTGGCGCCGTGGGTCAGGTGACCACCGTGAGCCAGGCTCATGCCCAGAATGGTGTCGCCGCCTTGCAGCAGGGCCAGGTATACCGCCGAATTGGCTTGCGAACCCGCGTGTGGCTGGACGTTGGCGTAATCGGCGCCGAACAGTTCCTTGGCGCGGTCGATGGCCAGTTGCTCGATAACGTCGACGTACTCGCAACCACCGTAGTAGCGCTTGCCCGGATAGCCTTCGGCGTACTTGTTGGTCAGGACCGAGCCCTGAGCTTCCATGACGGCCGGACTGGTGTAGTTTTCCGAGGCAATCAGCTCGATGTGTTCTTCCTGACGCAGAGCTTCTTGCTCCATGGCGGCAAACAGATCGGCGTCGTACTTGGCGATAGTCAAATCACGGCTGAACATGGCAGTCCTCAAGGGGGCATGGCGGAAAAGGCGACTATTCTACCCCATCGGGTTTTATCTGGCATATGAAAGGCAGTCATCTTGAACAGTGAAGGGGTTCACGCAGCCCGGTAAAAGGCGCGTGATCCTGGGTTTTGTGGGCTTCTGGAGGCAAAACTCCCTTCGCATCAACCTGCATCAGCACTCAAGGGCGGCCTGCGTGCGGCCCACGGCTGGGCGCGTTCCAGTTGGCCGGCAAGGCTCAGCAAGGTCAGTTCGTCGCCAAACCGCGCGGCGAAGTGAGAACCCAGCGGCAGCGAATCGGCTGTCCAGTAGAGGGGCACGGACATGGCTGGCTGGCCAGTCGCGTTGAAGATCGCCGTGTAGGGCGAGTAGCTGTGCGAAAGCGCGATGAAGTCCTGCAGGGACCGGCTGTCGTCGTCGAAGGCCAACTCTCCCAGGCGAGGCGGGGCGCGGTTGAGCGTCGGGGTGAGAACAATGTCGTACTCTTCGAAGAAACCGGCCATCGCCCGGCCCAGTGCATGCATCGATTCGACCGCCGAAATGTAGCGCGTTGCAGGCAGTTGCCCGCGCTCGCGCAGAATGACACGGGTGCGCGGCTCCAGCTCTTCCATGGCCACCGGGAAGCCGCGCATTTTGCCTAGCAGATCGAGGTAGCCCTGAGTGTGTGAGCCGATGATGTCGAACGTCGCGTCGAGGAATTCAGGTAGCTGGACGGGCAAGGTAGCCGGAATCACGTAATGGCCGAGCGCCTCCAGCAAGGCCGCAGTGTGTTGCAGTGCAGCCAGGGCTTCCGGCTCAGCCGGCCACGGCGATATAGCCGAGACCAGAGCTATTTTCAGGCGCTTGGGATCGCGGCCTGCGGCGTGTGCAAAGGGCGTCGCAGGCATGGGCGCTGCATAGGGAGCCCCAGGATCACTCCCGGCAGTGGCGTCGAGCAGGGCGGCGCTGTCGCCTACCGACAGGGTAATTGCATGAGCCGTGCTCAGACCTGCCCAGCCCTCACCGACCATCGGGCCTGACGGCAGCAGCCCACGCGACGGCTTGAAGCCGAATACGCCGCAGCAGGAAGCCGGCACGCGAAGCGAGCCGCCGCCATCGTTGCCATGCGCGAAGGGGATGGCGCGCGCCGCAACCAGAGCGGCTGCACCGCCGCTGGAACCGCCCGCGCTGTATTGCGGGTTCCAGGGATTGCGGGTCGCGCCGAAGCGCTGCGATTCGGTGCTGTAGGACACGCCGAATTCAGGCGCGGTGGTTGTCCCGATCAGTTGGCAGCCCGCCTGACGCAGTCGGCTGACGATTTCGCAATCGATGTCTGAGCGAAACTCGCCCAGCGCATGCGAGCCACTGGTCATGCGTGCCCCCGCCATCGGGGTGAACATGTCTTTCACCAGGGTCGGTACGCCGGCCATGACGCCCTGTCTGACGCTGCTCCCGGTCGCCTGACTACGCGCCTGATCGTAAAGCCTTTCGCTGACAGCATTCAGGCCTGGCTCGACCTGTTCGACCCGCGCGATAGCGGTTTCCAGCAGCTCGCCTGGGCTCACCTCGCCATTGCGTACCAGTGTTGCCAGGCCGCGGCCGTCCAGCGTATTGAATAATTCGTGCAGGTCTTTCATCGATCGTCTCCAGGATTGAAAGCGTGTCGTCGCGGTGCGTACGCCACTTAAAAGCTGATGCCGGTACGCAGCGCCACGGTGTAGCCCTCGGCACGGTTGCGGGCGTCGAACTCCTTGTAGGCGTGCAACCAGATGGGTGGCAGCCCGGCGCCGGGTTTGAAGTAGCTCACTGCAGGGCCTGCGGCGAGTACTCGGGCACGATTGCCGCGGGTCAGCCCCGGCGCGTCGTCGTCCGACAGCTGCCGGTAGTAGTAGCCGCCAATGCCGACGGTCCAGTCGCCCACATGCTGGCCCACTGCAAACTCATGTCGGTACTCAACGCCACTGCGGTAATCGGTGTCGGGGTTGCGCGCGTTTATATCGATCTGGAAACTCGAGGAAACCTCGAAGCCGCCGGGTGAAATGTAGGTTGCATTCAACAGCGGAGAAACCGTCCAGTGGTTCGTGCCAGGGCTGACCAGACGGTTTTTGTCATAGTCCCCGGTGGGCGCCTGAAACATCAGTTGGGTATTGATGCCCAGCCCCGGCCCGAGCTTCCAGTCCAGGATGATCGGCACCACTTGCAGGTCCGCTTGGCGAAACAGCGATGCACTGTCGCTGAATACCCGTTGCCCCCCTGCATTCACGCCCAGGTCTGCATCCATCTTGAAAAAGATCGGCACCACCGCGAAACCATAGCGGGCACCGAGAAACTCCTGCTCGGTCATTCGCAAGTAGGCGAGGCCGATCGCCAGGACGTTGATCTGGAAATCGTTGGGGCTGTCCTTGCCGTGGCTGTCCTTGATGACATCCGCATGGTAGTTACTGATGCGCGTGCCGACGGTGCCATTGGCAGTGGAGGGCGGCATGAAGCCTGCGCCAAAGTCGAAAACGCCAGCGGCTGTCGTGGGCGCAGCGTTTTCGGTGGCGCAGGCCGTGGACGATAACCACAGGATCGCCATGGCGAGTCCTGAAGCGCTAAGGAAGTGGTTTTTTAATGACATCGGTAAGTGCCTTGTTATTTTTATGGGCGAGCACGGCCCTCCCTTGCGGGGTGGCAGTTATTGGAAAAACCGGAAATGAGGGGTAGAACGCGTTGGCGTCAGCTGTCAGTCAAATGCAGTAACTGAGCGATCTGCGCTTTACGGGTGACACCGAGCTTGTTGTAGATCTTTCTCAAGTGGTGCCGGACGGTGCAGGGCGACATACCGATGTTGCGTGCGACTTCCTTGTAAGTCTGGCCGACCGCAAAGCCTCGGGCGACCTGAAGTTCGCGCGTGCTCAACAGCTCCAGACTGCTGCGTCGGCGCGCCGTCAATAGAACGAGGTCGCCTACGGGTTGCGACGTAATGTGCAGGTTCTGACTCGAATAGCCCTCTTGGGGGTCGCACTGTCGAGGCAGGCGATTGGACGGTCTGTCAGGCCATTCCGAGCCCAGCATCGACGAGAATGCAGGCTCCATGGAAAGCAGCACGCCGTAACGATCGCTCACCGCCATGGCGGTCTCGTCGTAAGCACCCTGGGTTTCCCGCAGGGTCGTGAGCGTGCGCAGATAACTGGCCTGTTCGGCGGCGACTAGATGCGGCATCAGCCACTCGATCAGGCGCTTGTCCAAGGGCGAAAAGGGCGTGTGGTCGGCCGAGCGAAACAGCGTCAAATGCACACCCTGCTGGGTGTGCGGGTCGGTCAGGACAATGCCCAGCGCGAAGCAAAGGTCGTACTGGCGTCCGAGTTCGGCAAGCGCGGAAGGTGCATCCGCTGCCGTGCAGTGAATGACCTGACAGACGCCCTGGGTCTGATGCATTCTGCCGACGCTGGCGTCCGAGGTCTTGAGTTGCTCCCACTCGGCGGCGTAACCGCTGGGCAGGCCGAGCAAAAAGGAACTGTGCTCGACGGGCCAGTTGTCACGCCAGGTGGATCTTCCCCACCAGGCCTTGTCGAACTGCACCAGCGCGCGCACCCGCTCAAGCGCCTGTTGATGGAACGTAGAGATCGACGCGCTGCTGACCTCGGTCTGAAGCTCGAGAATCACCTCGTTCAAGGCTTCAACGACCTGACAGGAAACACTGTCCAGGGATGTTGTATCGCTGATCATGCTACCCCCTTGTGTTCTTTGTTATGGGTAGAGCGCTCGCTGTCATTGACGCTGTGCGAGGCAGTGGCTCAAGTCTACTCATATTCAAGGGTTCGGCTATCGTTCAAATGTACGATGGCCGGGGCGCCAGGCTTGCCCTCAATCCAGCATGAACAATGCGTCATTGCTGAATTGCGCTTCGAACTGCGCGGGGGGCATCGGGCGGCCGAACAGGTAGCCCTGCACTTCGTCGCAGTCATGTTCGCGAAGAAACTCCAGCTGCTCATGGGTCTCCACGCCTTCGGCGATCACCGAGAGGTTCAGGCTGTGGGCCATGGCGATGATAGCGCGGGCGATCTGGGCGTCCTGCTCGCCGGACGGCAGGCCATCGACGAAGGTGCGGTCGATCTTCAGTACGTCGATCGGGAACTGTTTGAGGTAGTTCAGCGACGAGTAGCCGGTGCCGAAGTCATCGACTGCGATGCTCAGGCCAAGGTTTTTGAGGCCATCGAGGATCTGCATGGCCTCGTTGACCTCGCGCATCAGGATGCTTTCGGTCAGTTCCAGCTCCAGGCAGGCGGGCGACAGGCCGGTCTGTTCGAGTATATGGGCGATACGCTTGCCGAGCTGACCGTCCGAGAACTGCCGTGCCGAGATGTTGACCGACACCTTGGGCACGCGAACCCTGGCCTGATGCCAGTGTTTGAGTTGGCGGCAGGCTTCGGTCAGGACCCAGTCGCCGACCTCCACGACCAGCCCGAGCTCTTCGAGCACCGGGATGAAGTCGTTGGGCGGCACCAGTCCGCGGCGTGGATGGCGCCAGCGCAACAGGGCTTCCGCGCCCGTCAGGCGTTTGCCGTCGCCGCTGAACTGCGGTTGGTAGAAGAGGGTGAACTCCTTCTGCTCCAGGGCATGGCGCAAGTCGCTTTCCAGCTCCAGACGCTCCAGAGCCGTGGCATTCATGTCCGCCTGATAGAACTGGAAGTTGTTCTTGCCGCGCTCTTTGGCGTGATACATCGCCGTGTCGGCGTTCTTCATCAACTGACTCAGTTCCTTGCCGTCCTGCGGGCTGAGGGCAATGCCGATACTGGCGGTCACGAAGAACTCGCGGCCTTCCAGTACAAACGGCGTAATCAGGCTGGTCAGAATGCGTTCGGCAACGTGAATGGCGCGATTCAGCGCGGCTTCGCGGGTTTCATCCGGTTCCAGGAGCAGGGTGAATTCATCACCCCCCATGCGCGCCACAGTGTCGTCAACCGACACACAGGCGAGCAGCCGCGTGGCCATTTCCTGCAACATCCGGTCGCCGGCAGCATGGCCCAGTGAGTCATTGATCGGTTTGAAACGGTCGAGGTCGAGGAACATCAGCACGACCCAGGCCTGTTGGCGTTCGGCGTGCTGCAGTGCCGAATGCAGGCGATCCTGGAAGAGGGTGCGGTTGGGCAGGTGAGTCAGCGCGTCGTAGTACGCCAGACGGTGGATCCGGTCCTCGCTGGCCTTGCGTTCGCTGATATCGCTGAAGAAGCACACGTAGCTGGCCAGATCGCCTTCATCGTCGAGGACTGCGGTAATGCCGACCCAGGCCGGATAGTGCTCGCCGTTACGGCGCTTGAGCCTGATTTCACCTTCCCACGTGCCTTGTCCGTTCAACTGCCTGAGGATATGGCGCAGGCGGGTTTCCTGTTCGGATTCCACGGTGAGCATGCCCGGCAACTGATCGAGCACCTGCGCCACTTCATAGCCACTGACGCGGGTAAAGGCCTCGTTGGCCTGCACGATATAGCCGGCGGGGTCGGTAATCAGAATGGCGGAAGTCGAATGCTCGAATACCGTGGCAGCCATGCGCAGGTCTTTCTCGGCCCGACGCTGCTGACTGATGTCCCTGCCCACGCCGAAGATGCCCTCGAAATTGCCGTGTTCACCCCACACCAGAACCACGCGCAGTTCCACCGGGATCTTGCTACCGTCGGCACGCAGGCAGTCGAACAGGAACATTCGGATGGTGACTTCTTCGCGCAGCCTGGCGAGTTCCTGAGGTTTGTCGAGGACCTTGTCGATGCGGTCCATGAGTGCATCAAAACCGACTATTTGCTGGGGGTTGGCAATGGCAGCGGACCAGCCGTTCTGCAGGATCCACTCGGCGCTGTAGCCCAGCGCACGTTCTACCGAAGGGCTGACGTAGTTGACTGCCAGCCGGCCGTCGGTGGAGAAAATCACATCGCTGATGCTTTCAGCGAGCATGCGGTAACGCTGTTCGCTGTCACGCAGCGACTGGCTGGACGCGACCTGCTCGGTAATGTCCTTGGCAATGCCGATGATACGGGTGACCCGGTCCTCTGCATCCCAGGCCAGCGCCTGCTCGCGAATGTCGAAAGACCGCCAGTTGCTCTCGCGGTCCCGGAAGCGCAGCACGCGTTGCAGTAATTCATTGTGCCCGTGGTGACGCTGGCGCAGGCGCATGTCCTGATAGTTTCGGGCGTCGTCAGGGTGCAGCAGGACTTCCCAGAAGAACTCGCCCATGGCGTGCAGTTCTGACTTGCTGTAACCCAGCGTGTAGCCGAAGTGGTGGTTGCTGTAGATCACTCGCTGGCTGAGCACGTCCTGAACGTACAAATGGTCTGGTACGGTTCTTACCACGTCGGACCAGAAGCTCTCGCGGTCCAGCAACGACAGCTCGACCTGTTTACGGCTGGTGATGTCGCCAATGCTGAGAATCACGGCATCGAAGTCGCTGCGTGTCTCGGGCAGGCGCATGACCAGCCACAGGTGCTGATCCTGACCGTCTGCGCGGGTCAGACAGATTTCCAGTTCCAGCCGTGGCTGCCCGGTGAGAACCGCCTGAATGATCGGAATGCCGACGCCAGGACGCGAGCGCGATTCGCCCTCGATCAACGGTTGCCATGCCTGTTCGCTGTGCTCGATGTTCAGCAGGCTCAGGGCAACTTCGTTGAGTTCGCTGATGTGCAATTGCTGCAACAGGCGTCTAAGAGATGCCGGCTGGCTCTTGAGCAGACGCTCGAAGTCCTCTTCGGTACTGACCTCGAGAGCTTCCAGTTGCTCCTGAAGGCCGGACATGTCCATTACACAGATTGCGACGCCCGCGCCTTCGAAGATATCCCGGTAGCGGCGTCGGCTCTGCAGCATCTGGCGCTGGCGTCTGCGCAGGCTCATCAGCGCGATCAACGGCAGAATCGAAAGCAGCAGGCCTATCAGGCACTTGCCGATCAGTGGCGCAAGCAGTTCGCTGCGGGCCTTGTAGGTGTCGAACAGCCCTCGCAGTTGCCAGTCACTGTTGTTCAGCGGTTGAAGCAGGATGGTGTCGGACAGGCCACTGTCCGCTTCGTTGGCGGGCACCGGTTCATGGAGGATGACCCGCTGCGTCTTGCGCTGTTCGAGACGCCACAGGTGCTGAAAGTCCTGAGCCGGCTGGCTGGCAAGTTCCTTCAAGGCTTCGGGCGCCACGCGCAATGCCCAGTAATCGCCGCTCACGCCGTTGCCCAGGCGAATCAGTACATAGATCTGGTTGCCGTCTTCGGAGCCGGTATAGAAGTAGGGGCGACCCCGCGCCTGTTTCATGGCTTGTTCGAGAAACTCACCGTCGCGCGAGGCCTCAGCGCTGTCACTGACAATCTCACCCTCCGGGTTCAGGCGAGCGACGCTGCGCAGCGCGGGCAGGGCAGTGCGCAGGTTCAGCAGCGTCGTCGGCTGCTCCAGCCGCTCCCCGGAGGATAGCGCCTCGTCCAGCAGATTCATGGCGATCTGCGCCTTGAGCGCCATGTTCAGACTCATCCGGTCGGAAAGCTGGACGCTGTACTCCAGACTGCGCTGACGCTGGCGCTCCTGAGTCTGGTGAAACTGCTCGATCAGTTGCCAGAGCAACAGGGCAAGCACCACCAGTACCAGCCCCGCCAGCATGCCTTTCACTGACCCACGCAAAGGCCTGGTCGCACTGTCTGTAGCGACACTGGATGAGGACAGAGGCGTTGAAGTGGGCAAATCGCTGTTCCTGACTGCTGGGCTGAAGCAGTGATGCTTTATGTAAAATAGCTGGGTCGGCCGAAGAGGGCGGCTAGCATGCCTTTAGTTGTGGCAAAGTGCCAGTCCTGTCGGGCCGTATCGTTTGCCCTGCACGCAGCATTCGGGTAGCTTTGCGCAACGCGTGGTATCCACCGACTCCTGCATGAGTGACTCCACTTTTTGCAATATCAATCAGGCTTTATATTTGCCAGCACTGGCCCGATATGTTTCCAACTGAGTTTATTCAAGGCTCGGAACGGTCTCGCGGCAAGTCTCAAGGACAAATAAAAGCTTTTTTCCGGCCGGAGCTTTAAGCTCGTTACCCAAATCGGTCCTCATTACAGACGCTAGGTTTTCATTTCATGGCTCAATACGTCTACACCATGCATCGGCTGAGCAAAGTTGTGCCGCCGAAGCGTGAAATCCTGAAAAACATCTCTCTGTCTTTTTTCCCCGGTGCCAAGATCGGTGTGCTGGGCCTCAACGGCTCGGGTAAATCCACGCTGTTGAAAATCATGGCGGGTGTCGACACCGAGTTTGATGGCGAAGCGCGTCCGATGCCGGAGCTCAATGTGGGTTATCTGCCGCAGGAGCCACAACTTGACCCGAACAAGACGGTCCGTGAGGTCGTGGAAGAGGCGGTCAGCGTGATCAAGGACGCCCAGGCGCGTCTCGATCAGGTCTACGCCGAATATGCCGAGCCGGATGCTGATTTCGACAAGCTGGCGGCCGAGCAGGCCAAGCTCGAATCCATCCTGCAGGCCAGCGATGGCCATAACCTGGAGCGTCAGCTGGAAGTCGCCGCCGACGCGCTGCGCCTGCCGGCCTGGGATGCGAAGGTTGCGGTCCTTTCCGGTGGCGAAAAGCGCCGTGTCGCGCTGTGCCGCCTGCTGCTCTCCGCACCGGACATGCTGCTCCTCGACGAACCGACCAACCACCTGGATGCCGACTCTGTCGCCTGGCTGGAGCATTTCCTCCACGACTTCCCGGGGACTGTGGTTGCCATCACGCACGACCGTTACTTCCTGGATAACGTGGCTGGCTGGATTCTGGAACTCGACCGCGGCGCGGGCATTCCTTACGAGGGCAACTATTCGGGCTGGCTTGAAGCCAAGTCCGACCGCCTGGCGCAGGAATCCAAGCAGCAGACCGCTCACGAAAAAGCCATGAAAGACGAGCTGGAATGGGTCCGCAAGGGTGCCAAGGCGCGTCAGTCCAAATCCAAGGCGCGTCTGCAACGCTTCGAAGAAATGCAGTCGCAGGAATTCCAGAAGCGCAGCGAGACCAACGAGATCTACATCCCGGCCGGTCCACGTCTGGGCGACAAGGTTATCGAGTTCAAGAACGTTACCAAGGGCTATGGCGACCGCGTGCTGATCGACAACCTGTCGTTCTCCATGCCCAAAGGCGCCATCGTGGGTGTGATCGGCGGTAACGGTGCCGGTAAGTCGACGTTGTTCCGCATGCTGATGGGCAAGGAACAGCCGGACTCGGGCAGCATCGAAGTCGGTGAAACCGTGCAGCTGGCCTGCGTGGACCAGAGCCGTGATGACCTGGACGGCAGCAAGTCGGTATTCCAGGCAGTGTCAGACGGTTCCGATGTGATCCGTATCGGCAACTATGAGATTCCGTCGCGTACCTATGTCGGTCGCTTCAACTTCAAGGGTGGCGATCAGCAGAAGTTCGTCAAGGACTTGTCCGGTGGTGAGCGTGGTCGTCTGCACCTGGCGTTGACCCTGAAAGAGGGCGGCAACGTGCTGCTGCTCGACGAACCGTCCAACGACCTCGACGTGGAAACCCTGCGTTCACTGGAGGAAGCGCTGCTAGACTTCCCGGGCGCTGCCATTGTGATCTCTCACGATCGGTGGTTCCTTGACCGTGTCGCCACGCACATCCTGGCGTACGAAGACGATTCGCAAGCGATCTTCTTCGAAGGCAACTACACCGAGTATGAAGCGGATCGCAAGAAGCGTCTGGGCGAAGCTGCTGCTCAACCGCATCGAGTGCGTCACAAAAAGCTGGCCTGATCAGCGTTCAGGCACGCGCCGCTCTTTGCAAGGAGCGGCGCTGCCGTCGGTTGGCCTGGCTCACGCGTCAGGTTCGATCAGCAACACTTCAATCGACTGATCGCCCGCCGGGCGCTGCCACAACACTTCATCGCCTTTCTGCGCGCCAATCAGGGCGCGGCCCAGTGGCGACCCCCAATTGATCAGCCCTTTGGCTGCATCGGCCTGATCCTCTCCGACCAAGTGCACGCGCTGCTGGTTATCCTGCTCATCCGCGAACGTCACCCAGCTGCCGATCTGCACTTTTTCGGTCGACACGGCCGGTGCGACGACCTGCGCGCTTTGTAGGCGCTGATTGAAGTAACGCAAATCGCGTTCAAGGTCGGCCAGTCGCTGCTTGTCCGCCGCTTCGCCCAACGCAGTTTGCGTACTGTGCTGCGCCTGCAGGCTGCCGACGTGTTTCTTCAACAAGGTCAGGCCTTCGACAGTGACGTAGTTGATTTGCGTACTGACCAGCCGCTCTACCGGTTGCTCGGCCTCGGCGGCAGCGTTGTCTTCGTTTACGAATGCGCGGCTCATGAAATGTCCTCCCTAATAGGCTTTGGGCCACAGCAGGGCATCATTGGTTTCGTCGAATTGCGCAAGTGTCGGATCAGTTCGGGCGGTAGGCCTTGGCGGCACTTCGGGTCTTTTCCCGCTCCCAGGCGCGGTCACGCTCATTGAAGACCTGACCGGGATCGAGCCGGTCGCGATTGTCCTGGGACGTCTCGCACTGACGAAAGCCATCGGTCCAGCCTTCGGCGTAGAGCTTGTCTTTCAGGTAACGGGGCACGTTCTTGCGGAATTGGCCGGTAGTGGCGCCTGCTGCGTCCCTGCCGCTGCTGCAGCCATCCTGATAGCCGTCTGCAAAACCCGGCGGATAACCCTCGGCCAGCATCTGGTCACGGGTGGACTGACAACCCGCCAGCACGATGGCCAGCGACAACAACAGCCAATACCGCTTCATGGTGATTCCCTCTGCTTATGAGAGGAGTCTAGAAGGTAAATTGTGAGTTATTCGTAAAAGCGATGTAGGGAGCGTGTAACGGCAGTGTGCTTTTATTTTCGGCGAACACTGCCAGCGATTCACTACTGACCCGGTCAGTAGTGATACCACTTCACCTCGAGCATCACCTCGTTCTGCGGCGAGCTCATCTGGCTGAATTCGCGCTGGGCGCTCAGGCGCAGGCCGAGGTTGCGGGACAGTTCCCATTGCTGGTTGAGGCTGAAGCTGCGGCGTACTTCGCCGTTGGTGAAATAGTCGCCCTTGGCTTCCAGGCTGAGGTTGCCCAGCGGGTTGCGCCACAGCACGCCAGTGTTGAAGCCTGCGGCAGGGGAGATGAATTCGGCGAAATCGTTGTTGTGCTCGACCCGCACGGTGCCCAATCCAAAGCCGAGCATGTCGTCGGCCAGCTGCCAGGTGCCGCCGCCACCACCGTTGACGTGGCTGACCAGGTTTTCGTCGCCGTGCTTGCCGAGAACCCGTTCCAGACCGCCGGTGACTTGCCATGACCAGGGTTTGAGCAGCTCGGTACGCGGAGTCAGTGAGCGAATGGTCGCCAGGTCCAGTTGCTGCACCTGCCAGTCATTGCCTTCGTACTGACGCACCTTGAGCTGAAGAATCTCGATCTGCGCGCCCAGCGGGAAGCCATAGGCGTTGTCGTTCAGGTCGTGATAGGCCATGCGCAGGCCATATTCGGCAAACGCCTTGTCACCGCGTGTGCCCGCTCCCAGCTGCCAGGTGCGTGATTCATGGCCTTCTTCCGGCAGGCCGGGGCGCGGGATGTCCAGTTGTGGCGGCGGGTTCTGATTGATCGCCTGCAACAGCTCGAAGCTGCGTTGCGAGCGTTGCGTATCGCGCTCAAGACCGTTGGCGCGGTAACGCTCCAGACGATAGGCGGCGTCCTGAATCAACGCGCGGCGTTCTTTGGGCTGCGCGAGGTACTCGCTGTTCTGCAGTTGTTTCTGATCGGCGCTGACTTTCAATACCCACTGTTGCTCGTCTGCATCGAGCGGTTCGGCGCGGCTCAGCAACTCGCGTTCGCGTGACGGGCGATAGTCGATCTTCTCCACCAGCCCGGCGGCCTTGATCGCCTTGACCGTATCGGTCGGGATCGCGGTCAGGCCGAACTGATCGGTAAGTTTCAGGCCAGGGCGGGCGACTTGCAGCAATTCCAGCAGCCGGTAGGAGCAGTTTTCGTCGAAGAAGAAATAACTGAAGCGGATCTGTTTCAGCTCCCAGACGTGCTCGACCATGCGCCCGGTTTCTTCCGCAGTCAGGTTCAGCCGGTATTCCCACAGGTCACGGTTTTCCAGGCTGCGGTATTCCGAGAGTTTTTCCTGATACGGCACCAGCGCAAACAACCCCGGGTAGCCGCCTGCCAGACCTTTCCACGCATACAGAATGCTGTTGTCCATGCCTTCGATGTAGGCACCGAAGTTGATCGCGTAGCTCAGCAAGGTGGTGTTGTTGGTCTTCGCGCTGGCCGGATCGATGCGCAGCAGCGTATGGCCAAACATCGACGAGGGACTGTTGAGGTACGCGGCCGGGAAAATCAGCACCGTGCTGTCCGGGGCCACATCCTTGTACCAGGCCTTGAATTCCTTGCAGTCCGGGGTCGGCAGGTCCGTCAGGTGCAACTGGTCACGCAGCCAGCGGGTGCGTGCCGGGTACACGCACTGGGCGTGGGTCTGCTCATTGCTGACCGGTGCGTAAATAGCGTTGAGTGTAGCGCTCAGCTCCGCCTGCGGGTCGTGTGCACCGTTGGCGGCGAGAAAGAATTTCGGGTCTGTGACATAGCTGCGCCAGCCACCGAGCTTGCCGGCTTCGTAGTGACCCAGGGAAATCCAGAACGGCTGATTGGCCAATTGCTGCAAACGGTCAGCGCTGGCATGAGGTGCCGCGCACAAGGGGGCACAGACAAACAGCGCCAGCGATACAAGACGTTTGAGCATAGAGGGCAACTAGTCAGAAAAGGGGATCCCGCCCTTTACGAAGAAAGGGCGGGCGAACGACTTTAAGCCTGGGTAGCGTACTTGGCCAGAGTCGGATCGTTTTTCAGAACATTGACGGTGTTGGTGTGAACGTCTTCGGCAGTGGCGTCGGCCTTGCTGAAGATTTGCGAGAAGTGCTCGTGAGTGACGGCGGCGAAGTGCTCGCGGTCTTCTGGTGCAACGCCCAGTACCACAGCGTAGGTCGTCAGAGCTTCGCCCTGACCCATGGCCATGTCCTTGGAGAGTTCATCCATCATGCCGTTCATGGCAAGCCAGGATTTACCGCCATAGGTCAGTGCGCCGTTGGTGGAGCAGCCGTTAGTGCCGGAGGTCATGCCGAAGGTGGCGTTACCCGAAGTACCGTTGGTGGTCGAAGCCAGGAAGTGAGCTGGAGTACCGCGTTGACCTTCAAACAGCATGTTGCCCCAACCGCAGTCAGGACCGCCTGGTGCTTGAGCCATAGCGTTGATCGATACAGCGGCGAAGAGCGTTCCAAGAAGAATCCGTTTCATAGCTTTTTCTCTTTTTAGTTCAGCCAAGGGTCGAGTTTCTTGAGTCGTTACATCAAGACAGACGGCCAACCAGCAACCACCTGTTCAGTTTGGAGTTTAGGCACGTTCCAAGGGTTCCGTCATCGATTACAGATTATTGCTTGAAAAAGGCTTTTTTCAGGACGCGGCTCATGGCAGTACCCACGCAAATGCCTTTCGGCTCTTTCCTGCCTTGCAAGTCGTGTACAGCGAGCGCCAGAATGCCGACATCTGCCCCGCCTGATGTAAGGATTACTGATGCCCGATTCTGTCGCAGCCAACCTACGCCTGGCGCCCAACGCGCTGACCCGTCCGTTTTCCGCTGAGCAGTTCAGCTTTGCGACCACCCACGAGCTCGAACCCTTTCGCGGTGTCCTTGGCCAGGAGAGAGCCGTAGAGGCCCTGCAGTTCGGCGTTGCCATGCCGCGCCCCGGTTACAACGTGTTTGTCATGGGTGAGCCCGGCACCGGGCGCTTTTCGTTCGTCAAACGCTACCTCAAGGCCGAAGGCAAGCGGATGCAGACGCCGTCGGACTGGGTCTACGTCAACAATTTCGACGAGCCCCGCGAGCCCAAGGCTCTCGAGCTGCCGCCTGGTACCGCTCATGAATTCACCGCCGACATCGGCGGCCTGATCGACAACCTGCTGGTGACCTTCCCGGCGGTTTTCGAGCATCCCTCGTATCAACAGAAAAAAAGCTCGATCGACCGCGCGTTCAATCAGCGCTACGACCGCGCACTTGATGTCATCGAGCGCCTGTCGCTGGAAAAAGACATCGCGCTGTATCGCGACAGCTCCAACATCGCGTTCACGCCGATGGCCGATGGCAAGGCGCTGGACGAGGCCGAGTTTTCGCAACTGCCCGAAGCGGATCGCGAGCGCTTCCATGAAGATATCTCCGCGCTCGAGGAGCGTCTCAACGAAGAGCTGGCCAGCCTGCCGCAGTGGAAGCGCGAGTCCAACAATCAGCTGCGTCAGTTGAATGAAGAAACCATCACCCTGACCCTGCAACCCTTGCTGGCCCCTCTCTCGGAAAAATACGCCGAGAACGCTGCGGTCTGCGCCTATCTGCAGGCCATGCAGGTGTACCTGCTCAAGACTCTGGTCGAGCAATTGGTCGATGATGCCAAGACCGACGCCCAGGCGCGCAAGCTGCTGGAAGAGCAGTACAGCCCGAGTCTGGTGGTCGGGAATACCCGTGATGGCGGTGCACCGGTGGTTTTCGAGCAGCACCCCACCTATGACAACC
Source organism: Pseudomonas sp. PvP027 (assembly GCF_017833005.1). Lineage (NCBI taxonomy): Bacteria > Pseudomonadati > Pseudomonadota > Gammaproteobacteria > Pseudomonadales > Pseudomonadaceae > Pseudomonas > Pseudomonas sp. PvP027. The sequence goes on from NZ_JAFIBK010000001.1 coordinate 4,208,784, forward strand.
TGTTCGGGCGCATCGAATACAGCACCGATCAGGGCGCGTTGTACACCACCTACCGGCAACTGCGCCCCGGCGCGCTGCATCGCGCCAACGGCGGTTTCCTGATTCTGGAAGCCGAAAAAATGCTTGGCGAGCCGTTCGTCTGGGATGCGCTCAAGCGTACCCTGCAATCGCGCAAGCTGAAGATGGAGTCGCCGCTGGGCGAGCTCGGCCGCGTTGCCACCGTGAGCCTGACGCCGCAGGTGATCCCGTGGAACGTCAAAATCATCATCATCGGTTCGCGCTCGCTGTACTACACCCTGCAGGACCTCGATCCTGACTTCCAGGAGATGTTCCGAGTGCTGGTCGACTTCGACGAAGAGATTCCGATGGTCGACGAGACGCTTGAGCAATTCGCTCAGTTGCTCAAGACCCGGACCTCGGAAGAGGGCATGGCGCCTTTGACCGCCGACGCGGTGGCAAGACTGGCGACTTACAGCGCCCGCTTGGCCGAGCATCAGGGGCGTTTGTCGGCGCGTATCGGTGACCTGTTCCAACTGGTCAGCGAGGCCGATTTCATCCGGCAACTGGCCAATGACGACAAGACCGACGCCGGGCATATCGAGCGTGCGCTCAAGGCCAAGGCCACCCGTACCGGGCGGGTCTCGGCGCGGATTCTCGATGACATGATGGCTGGCGTGATCCTGATCGACACTGACGGCGCGGCAGTCGGCAAGTGCAACGGTCTGACGGTTCTGGAGGTCGGCGACTCGGCCTTCGGCGTACCCGCGCGCATTTCCGCGACGGTTTACCCGGGCGGCAGCGGGATCGTCGACATCGAGCGCGAGGTCAACCTTGGCCAGCCTATCCACTCCAAGGGCGTGATGATCCTTACCGGCTACCTCGGCAGCCGTTATGCCCAGGAATTCCCGCTGGCGATTTCCGCGAGCATCGCGCTCGAGCAGTCCTATGGGTACGTAGACGGCGACAGTGCGTCGCTGGGCGAGGTCTGCACGCTGATCTCGGCGCTGTCACGCACGCCACTCAAGCAATGCTTCGCGATTACCGGCTCCATCAACCAGTTTGGTGAAGTTCAGGCGGTGGGCGGGGTCAATGAAAAGATCGAGGGCTTCTTCCGCCTCTGCGAAGCACGTGGGCTGACCGGCGAGCAGGGCGCGATCATTCCGCACGCCAATGTCACCACGCTGATGCTGGATGAGCGTGTGGTGCAGGCTGTCCGTGCCGGGCAATTCCACATCTACGCGGTGCGTCAGGCCGATGAGGCGTTGAGTCTGCTGGTTGGCGAACCCGCCGGTGCGCCTGACGAGCATGGCGAGTTCCCTGAAGGCAGCGTCAATGCGCGCGTGGTGGAGCGTCTGCGCGATATTGCAGAGATGCTCAGCGACGAAGACCTCAAGGAAGAGCTGGAAAAGGAGCCAGCGCAGTTGCAGCCTGAACTCAAGGTCTGACCGCGCAGGAGCCGGGCGGTGCGGGGCCGCCCGATGCTCCGTTCATCAGGGATAGTTTCTTGCAGGATGGTTTTCTTCTAGTCTGATGTGATCGCAGTGGCCAAAGTGATTGGCGTGCATCCTGCTTCATGAGAAGGATGAATACTGTTGCTGATCAGGAGCGCATCATGCAGCGTAGCCTTTGCCTTACCCGAGAATGCATGGGGCTGATGACCCGTATCGAGTGTGTCATCCGGCCTCTCCCTCATGACAGCGGACAGTGGATGGTGCTCTTCGCGGCCGGAATGGCCGAAGAACAGCCTTCCGCAATCAAGTCCTAGGGGCCTTTCAAGGGCCTGCCCGCAGCGCAATCGGTACTGACCAGCATTATCGAAAGCCTGTCGTTGCATGGCTACCAATGTGCCGATGACATCGCTATCTGGGCTTTGCACATCCAGGCCGAACTGCGCCGTATCGATAGCGACAGGACCGTCTGTCAGCGCTCATCGCTGTTCTAGTCTTCAATCCGTTTCCTCAGCCGTGGGCTTGCTGCCGCTGTGCGATATTTTGTCGCACGGTCAGAGCGGCGCATTACCGCTGATATACTCGCCCGCTCCTTTAAAACACCTTGCGAGTACCAATGGAACGTTTTTTTGAAAATGCCATGTACGCATCGCGCTGGCTGCTGGCGCCGATCTATTTCGGTCTATCCCTCGGCCTGCTGGCGTTGTGTCTGAAGTTTTTCCAGGAAATCTTTCACGTCATTCCCAACATCTTCTCGCTGGCTGAAGCTGACCTGATTCTGGTGCTGCTGTCGCTGATCGACATGGCGCTGGTCGGTGGCTTGCTGGTGATGGTGATGATCTCCGGCTACGAGAATTTCGTGTCGCAGCTGGACATCGATGAGGACAAGGAAAAGCTCAACTGGCTGGGCACTATGGATTCGTCTTCGCTGAAGATGAAAGTCGCAGCGTCCATTGTCGCGATTTCCTCCATCCACTTGTTGCGGGTGTTCATGGACGCCACCAACATCAAACCCGAATACCTGATGTGGTACGTCATTATCCACATGACGTTCGTGATCTCGGCGTTTGCGATGGGCTATCTGGACAAGGTCACCAAGCACTGAGACGACGCTGGACGAGAGGGGCGGGTGTTATCGTTTCTGGCATGTCGGCGCGGTGTGTTGTAAAACGTCCGTTCCGATGCATCAGGCGTTTGCGCAGGAGGTTCGATCATGAATTATCAGGAATTTACCGACCACGCCCAGGCCGGTCGGGTCGACGAGTTGAACCTGATCTCCATCGAAGGCGGCATCTATCTGCTGGATGTGCGCATGAATGGCACTTCGGTGATGCTCAAGGACCAGGCGGGCAAGACCCTGCACCTTCGCTCTGTAGAGCATGCCCGGGAGTTGCTCAAGGACATACCTGTGGTGCCTTTTTACCTGGTCCATTGCGTGGTCCATGACGAGTTGTGCGGCATGCCGGTCAATGACCGCTCCGAGATGCGCCTGCCGATCTCGTTTCAGTCTTCATGGTCCTGATCGCCAGTCGCGGATTGCTGCTGCGGTAGGGGCTGTAGCGGCAATTGTGCTAGGCTGCTCGGCCTTTTGGTTCGGGGCGCATCAGCGTATAGCGTGATTGCCGTTCAGGTTTTGCGCGATTACCGACTGCGTGCCCCTCTACGGAGCAGTGTCATGTCCGAAGTCAATCTGTCCACCGACGAAACCCGCGTCAGCTACGGCATTGGTCGTCAGTTGGGCGATCAGTTGCGCGACAACCCGCCACCGGGTGTCGATCTGGAAGCCATCGTGGCAGGCCTGCGCGATGCGTTTGGCGGTCAGCCAAGCCGTGTCGGTCAGGAAGAAATGTCCGCCAGCTTCAAGGTCATCCGCGAAATCATGCAGGCTGAAGCAGCCGCCAAGGCTGAGCAGGCTGCGGGCGCTGGCAAGGCCTACCTGGCTGAAAACGCCAAGCGCGAAGGCGTGACCACACTGGCTTCGGGTCTGCAATTCGAAGTCGTGACCGCTGGCACTGGCCCTAAGCCAGGCCGTGAAGATCAGGTACGCGTTCACTACCACGGTACGTTGATCGACGGTAACGTCTTCGACAGCTCCTACGACCGTGGCGAGCCTGCCGAATTTCCGGTCAGCGGCGTGATTGCCGGCTGGACCGAGGCGCTGCAACTGATGAACGCCGGCAGCAAATGGCGTCTGCACGTGCCGAGCGAGCTGGCTTACGGCGCTCAGGGCGTAGGCAGCATCGCACCGCACAGCGTGCTGGTGTTTGATGTCGAACTGCTGGACGTTCTGTAAGCGACCCGGTCGATACAGACGGTCGCTGAGCGAATCTCGCCGGTTCGTTCAGCGACGCAGTTGTGCTGATGCTTCATGCTCAGTGCAACTCACCCATAGGGCGCAACGCCCGCGCGTAGCAGAACAGAAACAGGTTTCTCACCAGTTCCTTGAGCACCAATGGCTCGCTGGAGCTCAAGCTGCACACATCCAGATCGCCCTGATCGCGTAACTCCTCCAGCGCTTCCTCTTCCAGTACGGCACACACTTCCCCCGTCTCGCGATGGAGAATTCTCAGGTAAGGGTGGGGTCTGTCCAGCCATGCATCGATCAAATAGGTCATGTCTCATCTCCTGTGCAGGTCAGATGAGAATAATTCTTATCGGGATAATAGCAAGGCTCTATTGAGATTAATTCTCATTTTGCGCTGAGTGGTTGATCCAGATCAGTGAATGCCAGCCGGGAGTGGACGTAGAGCGTACTTTTGGACACGCCTGTCGTTCCTCACACTCCAGCGTGGGAAAGCCGCTCGTGATACTCCGCAAGTTCGGGGCAGGACGCAGAGCGTCCAGAACGGCATGCCGACGCGGAGCATCGGCACGATAGCTCTGTAACTATCGTTCCTTACGCTCCAGCGTGGGAATGCCTTTCGTGACGCTCTGCGTCATTCAGCTACGCCATCGGCCTGTCAGTGATGCTCGCGGGTGGCGCGGAATTTCACGTCGGGCCAGCGTTCTTCCATCAGCGCCAGGTTCACGCGGGTAGGGGCGAGGTAGGTCAGGTGACCGCCGCCGTCCACGGCCAGGTTTTCCACCGCCTTGTTCTCAAACTCTTCGAGCTTCTTCTTGTCGTCGCAGTCGATCCAGCGGGCTGACCACACAGTGATCGGCTCGTAGGCGCATTCGACCTTGTATTCTTCCTTGAGGCGGCTGGCGACCACATCGAACTGCAGCACACCGACGGCGCCGAGGATGATGTCGTTGCTGCGCTGCGGGAAGAACACCTGCGTGGCGCCTTCTTCGGCCAGCTGTTGCAGGCCCTGACGCAGTTGCTTGGATTTGAGCGGGTCCTTCAGGCGTACGCGACGGAACAGCTCAGGGGCAAAGTGCGGAATACCGGTGAAGCCCAGCGCTTCGCCTTCGGTGAAGGTATCGCCGATCTGGATGGTGCCGTGGTTGTGCAAGCCGATGATGTCGCCGGCGTAGGCTTCTTCCAGTTGCTCGCGCTCCGACGAGAAGAACGTCAGCGCGTCGCCGATCCGCACGTCCTTGCCCAGACGCACATGGCGCATTTTCATGCCCTTGTCGTAACGGCCCGAGCAGATACGCATGAAGGCGATACGGTCGCGATGCTTGGGGTCCATGTTCGCCTGGATCTTGAACACGAAACCGCTGAATTTCTCTTCCGCCGGCTCGACCGTGCGCTCGTTGGCCACGCGTGCCAGCGGCTTGGGTGCCCAGTTCACTACGGCATCGAGTACATGATCGACGCCGAAGTTGCCCAGCGCGGTGCCGAAGAACACCGGAGTCAGCTGACCGTCGATGAACTCCTGCTGGTTGAATTCGTGGCAGGCACCCTGCACCAGCTCCAGCTGCTCGACGAAGCGCTCGTATTCATCACCCAGGTGGGCGCGGGCTTCATCCGAATCGAGCTTTTCGATGATTTTGGTTTCGGTGCGCTCGTGGCCGTGGCCTGCGGTGTAGACAATGATGTAGTCGTCGGCCAGGTGATAGACGCCCTTGAAGTCCCGGTAGCAACCGATCGGCCAGGTGATCGGTGCCGCCTTGATCTTGAGCACCGCTTCGATTTCATCGAGCAGCTCGATCGGGTCGCGGATATCGCGGTCGAGCTTGTTGATGAAGCTGACGATAGGCGTGTCGCGCAGACGGCAGACATCCATCAGCGCGATGGTGCGTGGCTCGACGCCTTTACCGCCGTCGAGGACCATCAAGGCCGAGTCGACCGCCGTCAGGGTGCGGTAGGTGTCTTCGGAGAAGTCTTCGTGGCCCGGGGTGTCGAGCAGGTTGATCATGTGGTCGCGATACGGAAACTGCATCACGGACGTGGTAATGGAGATACCACGCTGTTTCTCCATTTCCATCCAGTCGGAGGTGGCATGGCGGTCGGATTTACGCGACTTGACCGTACCGGCGACGGAAATGGCCTTGCCCATCAGCAGGAGTTTTTCCGTGATGGTGGTTTTACCCGCATCCGGGTGGGAAATAATGGCGAAAGTGCGGCGTTTCGCGACTTCGGCGGCCTGTTGGGTCATGGGAAATCGCCTGGGATGGGATTGAAAAAGGGCGCAGATTATAGCTCAACTCTCGGCAATAACCGAACCGTTCAGACAATAAACGATGGCCAGATAATGTCTCGTGTGGGAACCTTTCAGGTCGTGGAGACGTCCACTCCCCCGTCAAGGCTCGCAACGAAGCCAACGCAAGGGGCTGATTCATCAGCATGTTGGTTTGACGAAGCTGCGCTTATGGCTTGTGTTTTCGCCGAGGTTAAACCCTTACCGGCGACCCACCCGCTGCTCTTCGCGAACGTTATTGCCGGCGTCCCCCCTGGACGTCCAGGTCAACGCGTTCGCCGACTGAAATAAGGAGTCCGCCTGTGGCAAATCGCTATGGCAAGGGGCTATTGGGAGGTGCGGTTGCGATCGCACTCCTGGCCCTGCTGATCCACTGGATCGGCGTTAGTACTATCAAGCAATACCAGGATGACCTGCTGTTTTATCTTCAGGCCCATCTGATTCTGGTTGTGGTTTCAATGTTGGCGGCCCTGGTGGTCGGCATCCCTGCGGGCATTGCCCTCAGCCGACCGAGTATGGTTGGACGCGCCGAACGCTTCATGCAGATATTCAATATTGGCAACACCGTTCCTCCTCTCGCCGTTCTGGCCATTGCCCTCGGGATTCTCGGGATCGGCAGCGGCCCGGCGATCTTCGCGCTGTTTCTCGCCTCGCTGTTGCCGATCGTGCGTAACACCTACGAAGGCCTGAAAAACGTTCAGGGTTCACTCAAGGAAGCTGCCGTCGGTATTGGCATGACTCCGCGCCAAGTACTGTGGCGTGTCGAGTTGCCCAACGCTGTACCGATCATTATCGGTGGCGTGCGGGTCGCGCTGGCGATCAATGTCGGGACCGCGCCGCTGGCGTTTCTCATTGGTGCCAACAGCCTTGGCAGCCTGATTTTTCCGGGCATTGCGTTGAACAACCAGCCGCAACTGGTGCTGGGTGCGGCGTGTACCGCTCTGCTGGCGCTGCTGCTCGATGGTCTGGTGATACTGGCCAGTCGTCTTTGGCTGGAACGCGGACTGGCTCGCTGAGCGAAGGAATTCTCATGAAGAAAATATGCTTGTTTTTAGGCTTTGCCTTGTTGTTTCCGGCATTGGCCCAGGCTGCGGAAAAGCCGCTGTTACGTGTCGGCGCACGGGTGTTCACTGAACAGACCATCCTTGCCGAACTGACTGCGCAATACCTGCGGACCAAGAACTACGACGTGCAAATCACTGGCGGTCTGGGCAGCAACCTGGCGCGCAGCGCACAGGAAACCGGTCAGTTGGATCTGCTGTGGGAATACACCGGCGTGTCGCTGGTGGCCTATAACCACATCGACGAAAAACTCGACAGCGCCCAGACCTATGCGCGGGTCAAGGAAGTCGATGCAAAGAAAGGCCTGGTCTGGCTTTCGCCGTCGAAATTCAACAATACCTATGCGTTGGCGCTGCCGCAGAAAGTGGCTGACAAGTACCCGCAGGTCAACACCATGACCGATCTGGCCAAAGTCTTCAAAGACGAAGCCAACGAGGGGCATCTGGTCGCGCTGGACACCGAGTTTGCCAACCGTTCCGACGGTCTGATCGGCATGGTCAAGCATTACGACATGAATCTGGGGCGTGAAAACACTCGCCAGATGGATTCGGGGTTGGTGTACACCGCGCTGCAGAACGGTCAGGTTTTCGCAGGGCTTGTTTACACCACCGACGGTCGTCTCAATGCTTTCAAACTGAAAGTGCTGGAAGACGACAAGCATTACTTCCCGGACTACACCGCGGCGCCGGTGATCCGTCAGGAATATCTGGATAAGCATCCGGACATCGAAACGCTGCTCAAGCCGCTGGCTGACCTGCTGGACAACCAGACCATGATCGACCTCAACGCTCGCGTCGACGTCGGCCATGAAAGCCCATCCACGGTTGCTGCAGATTTTCTGCGCCAGCACCCATTGAATTAAGGAAGGAGACGATATGAGTTTCTTGAGCGCCTTCTCCCATCTGGACTGGGCACAGGTCCTGCACCTGACCTGGCAGCACATCACGCTGGTTGGCATCGCCGTGACCCTGGCTATCGTGGTCGGTGTGCCGCTGGGCGTATTGATGACGCGTTTCCCGGCATTGGCTGGTCCGCTGCAAGCCAGCGCCACCGTGCTGCTGACCGTACCGTCGATTGCCCTGTTCGGTCTGCTGTTGCCGTTCTACTCCAAGTTCGGCCAGGGCCTTGGCCCGATGCCGGCGATTACGGCGGTATTTCTTTACTCGCTGCTGCCGATCATGCGTAACACCTACCTGGCCCTGACAGGCGTAGAGCCGGGTATCCGCGAAGCCGCCAAAGGCATCGGCATGACTTTCGGCCAGCGCCTGCGCATGGTCGAACTGCCCATCGCAGTGCCTGTGATCCTCGCCGGTGTGCGCACCGCCGTGGTGATGAATATCGGTGTCATGACCATCGCCGCGACCATCGGTGCCGGTGGTCTGGGTGTACTCATTCTTGCTTCCATCAGCCGCAGCGATATGTCGATGCTGATCGTCGGCGCGGTACTGGTCAGTATTCTGGCCATCATCGCCGACCTTCTCCTGCAATGGCTGCAACGCACGCTGACTCCAAAAGGATTACTGAAATGATCGAACTCCAGAACCTCTCCAAGACTTTCCAGAGCAACGGCAAAGAAGTGAAGGCTGTCGATTCGGTCAGCCTCACGGTCAACGAAGGCGAAATCTGCGTCTTCCTCGGCCCGTCGGGCTGCGGCAAGAGCACCACGCTGAAAATGATCAACCGCCTGATCATGCCGACCTCCGGCAAGGTGCTGATCAATGGCGAAGACACCACTGATCTGGACGAAGTGACCCTGCGTCGCAACATCGGCTACGTGATTCAGCAGATCGGTCTGTTCCCGAACATGACCATCGAAGAAAACATCGTGGTCGTGCCCAAGCTGCTCGGCTGGGACAAGCAGCGTTGCCATGATCGTGCTCGCGAACTGATGAGCATGATCAAGCTCGAGCCCAAGCAGTACCTGCATCGCTACCCGCGTGAACTGTCCGGTGGTCAGCAGCAGCGCATCGGCGTGATCCGCGCCCTGGCAGCCGACGCTCCCTTGCTGTTGATGGACGAACCGTTCGGCGCGGTCGACCCGATCAACCGCGAGATGATCCAGAACGAGTTCTTCGAGATGCAGCGCGCGCTGAACAAGACCGTGATCATGGTCAGCCACGACATCGACGAAGCCATCAAGCTGGGCGACAAGATCGCTATCTTCCGTGGCGGTAAATTGCTGCAGATCGATCACCCGGACACCTTGCTCGCGCATCCGGCTGACGACTTCGTCAGCAGCTTCGTGGGCCAGGACAGCACCCTCAAGCGTCTGCTGCTGGTCAAGGCCGAAGATGCGGCCGACAACGCGCCGTCAGTCAGCCCGGAAACCCCGGTGGCCGATGCGCTGGAAGTGATGGACGAAAACGACCGCCGCTACATCGTTGTCACCGACGGCGAGAACAAGGCAATGGGCTATGTGCGCCGTCGTGACCTGCACCGTCAGCAGGGCACGTGCGCGCAGTTCATACGTGAGTTCAATGCCACCGCGGCCTACGACGAGCACTTGCGCATCCTGCTGTCGCGCATGTACGAGTTCAACCGCGCCTGGCTGCCAGTGCTGGATGCCGAGAACGTGTTCCTGGGTGAAGTGACGCAAGAGTCGATTGCGGCTTATCTGAGCTCGGGTCGTTCGCGTGGCATGAAGACCAGTATTGTTTCGCCTGCGGACGTTGCAGCCGAAGCACAGGCATAAGCCTGGAAAGATCAGCCCGGTGCCGCAAAGGCATCGGGCTGATCGTGTTTTATATGCCGTTTCACCACGAACAGATCGCGCATCTGGCACGAATGCCCGGACATCCGCGAGGCCTCCCTTGATAGTCCGTGCAGGCCGCGCTCCAGATAGTCAGTAGCCACCGCTATTTGATCACCGTCTTCAGCCGTTCTTCTGCCGAAGTCCAGGGCTGATCTTCCCGTTTTAAAACTGCCGGATTGCCCGGGCCCTTTCAGTCGCTTATTACCCTGCGGGGAACATCTGCCTGTCATGCAGGTCGGTTAAACAGGTCCTTGGGAAGGCAACTCAAGAGCCCTGTGCAAAAACGCGACATTTTTTGTTGATATCCGGCCCCTCAGGTCCTAAAGTTCGCGCCGAACGTCCATGCTGGAAACGATCCATCCGGCTCAAGTACTGACGACGAGACAGCAAGGCCAGGAAGGCAGCCCTTCAGGGCCTTTTTGCTTTCGGCGACATGCCTTGGGAAGTAGGCGAACCAAAGTGGGGATACGGAGGGCGTTCATTTGTACCCATTGACCAATACCGTTTGCCAATAGGAGTTCCAGCAGCATGCCGATCAATGTCGAAGACTACTACTCAGCCGAAACCTTCAAGAAAATGAAGGCGTTCGCTGACAAGCAAGAAACCCCGTTCGTGGTCATTGATACTGACATCATCAGCAAGGCATATGACGACCTGCGTGCGGGCTTCGAATTCGCCAAGGTCTATTACGCAGTCAAAGCCAACCCGGCTGTTGAAGTCATCAATCTGCTCAAGGAAAAGGGTTCGAGCTTCGACATCGCGTCGATCTACGAGCTGGACAAGGTCTTGAGCTGTGGTGTCGGTCCGGAGCGCATGAGCTACGGCAACACCATCAAGAAATCCAAGGACATTCGTTACTTCTACGAGAAGGGCGTGCGTCTGTTCGCTACCGACTCCGAAGCCGACCTGCGCAACATTGCCAAGGCTGCACCGGGCGCGAAAGTCTATGTGCGTATCCTGACCGAAGGCTCGACCACGGCTGACTGGCCTCTGTCGCGTAAATTCGGCTGCCAGACCGACATGGCTATGGACCTGTTGATTCTTGCCCGCGATCTGGGTCTGGTGCCTTACGGCATCTCGTTCCACGTTGGCTCGCAGCAGCGCGACATCAGCGTCTGGGATGCTGCCATCGCCAAGGTCAAAGTGATCTTCGAGCGTCTGAAAGAAGAAGACGGCATCGTTCTCAAGCTGATCAACATGGGTGGCGGCTTCCCGGCCAACTACATCACCCGCACCAACAGCCTGGAAACCTACGCTGAAGAGATCATCCGCTTCCTGAAGGAAGACTTCGGTGACGACCTGCCGGAAATCATTCTGGAGCCGGGCCGTTCGCTGATCTCCAACGCCGGCATTCTGGTCAGCGAAGTGGTACTGGTCGCCCGCAAGTCGCGTACTGCGGTCGAGCGTTGGGTATACACCGACGTGGGCAAGTTCTCCGGTCTGATCGAAACCATGGACGAAGCCATCAAGTTTCCGATCTGGACCGAGAAGAAGGGTGAAATGGAAGAAGTGGTTATCGCCGGCCCTACCTGCGACAGCGCCGACATCATGTACGAAAACTATAAGTACGGTCTGCCCCTCAACCTGGCCATCGGTGACCGCATGTACTGGTTGTCCACCGGTGCCTATACCACCAGCTACAGCGCAGTAGAATTCAATGGCTTCCCGCCGCTGAAATCGTTCTACCTGTAAATTCCCAGCGTCAGAAAAAAGCCCACGAACGTGGGCTTTTTTTTCGTCCGTAAAAAATAATTATGTAAGCCTTCAGGCGCTGGAAAGTGCCGTAAGTGCAGCGTTTTTTTTGCCGAAGCCTAATACGTTTCAGCCTTCTTTGTTGCTTATTCCTACAGGCAAGGTCCGCGCCGTTAACTTTTTAAAGTTGAAGCCCTCTGTTAATTTTTAGTGGCCTTGAAGCGTCAGTTTATGACTGCCGCAAAAACAGGACCTAAATTAATAAGGAAATTAATCATGGCTACTGCTGTTGAACCGCAATTAACAGATGGTAAGGAACACACCGTCGAAGATGTCAGTCGTGTCAGTAAGGATTTAATGGATGCCCTCACCAGTCAGGCGGCGGATATTGCGCGAGCCCCCGGCCTGCTGATTACCAACGAAGATGTTCGCCGTATCAGGCGCTATGTCAATACGGGCCTGGCACTGCCTACCAAACTGGAAGAAGTCACCCATTTGGTGGGCGGGGTGGACAACGGTATTCCCGGTCTCGAGCCAGAAGCAATCTGCAAACTGTACGTCGATATCCAGGAGCATGCCAGAAGCTGGTCGGCGCTTGAAACCACGATGCAGAAAGTCGGCAGCGACTTGCATGTCTTCTCGGGCAATCTGATTACCATCGCCACTCACATTATAGAGTTCATCAAAGGCCTCGAGTCTTACCAGACTCTGAAAGTGGGGGACTTGACCCCTGCACAGATCGAGCAAATGCCGGCGGTCGAGATAATGGATCAAGACAGCAAGAAGCTGCCCGGGTTATTGGCGCTGGTCGATGACCTCAAGGTATACATCAAGGATCACAGCGCCAGTACCACACGCACCCGAGTCGGAGTCACTGAGTTCAAGCGTCGTCTCAAAGATAATATAGCCCCTGACGTGGCGCTGAAAATAAGGCTGGCCAGTTCGAAAGACGGTGACGAAGAAGTGACCCGGCTTAGCGCTGAAGTCGATCAGCTTAACGAGCGCATCAATCAGAAACTGGCGGAGTATGAAGAGTATTCCGATTACAAGTGGATCGGTTTCTGGTGGGGGCCTCTCGGTGGGGCAATTTCCTATTCCATTTACGGGCCCAAAGCGTCGAGTGCCCTCAGTGAAAAAGATAGCCTGATTGAACAAAAGAGTCAGCTCGAGCAGAAGATAAAGCAATTCAATAAGCTGTTGAGCGACCTGTTGGCGTTCGAAACCAGTCTTCAGGATCTGAAGGCCAGAGTTGATGGTGCCGCCAGTGGCGTCAGCAATATAGAAAGCCTGTGGGTGCTCTTGGAGGAGTTGGTCGACTCCTCCTACGATCGCATTAAAAATACCAATAATGCCGTGTACCTGGTCAGTTTCGTTTCGCGCTTTCAAACACTGATGACCAACTGGACATCGATTCAGGCTCAGGCTTTTGATCTGCTGACCGCTTTCAATAAGGCACTGGATGAACCGGCTGCCTGAGTGCTGACTAACTTATATTTAAAGAGAATACCGTTATGACTGTTCATGTACTTGATACCCCTTTCCAACTGCCTAAACCTGATGTGGACGTTATTATCGCCAGTCGTGAAAAACTGAAGCAGACGTCGGATGCATTGCCTGATGTCTATTTACCCGTCCTGAAAGAGACCTTGCGCAGCCTGGTCAGCGAAGTCGGCAGTGTCGACAAGCAAGCACTGGATACGCTGACGCTTGTTCCGCATATGTTGAACGGCGACGAAATGCTGCCTTTTCTTGAGGCCGTCAAGGAACTCAGGAGCCAGCCTGATGATGCCAAGAGCGTCGCCGCCATCGCAAACTTCAATGAAGAGATCAGCAAACTGCTGGATGCACGGCTGACCTCTCTGACCGATCAGGCCACCGTGCTGGACAAGGCGCTTATCAATCTGGATGCAGTGCAGGTCGATACCGCAAATCATCTGACACCTGCCCTTGACCAGGAAATCAGCACGCTGGAGGCCAGGCTTGCGACTGAACAGGCGCGCCTGGATGAGGTGGTGCAACAGGTCGCTTTGGTCAACGCGTTGATCAAAGACATCGAGAGCCTCAGTTTTTTCGACAAGCTGAAGCCTCTGGTCGCATCGCTGCAAGTTTTGGCAGACATCGACCCCAAAGATCCGTTGATCGGCTCTATCAAGGCGGGTATTACGGGGGTGTCCAACATGCTGAATCTGGCGGACGCTGCCGTTGACTATGACCAACTGATAGGCCTGAGGGAAAAGCAGCAAACGCAGTTGACAGGCCTGCAGGCAACGGTTGACGAGACGCGCACAGCGCTGAAAGTCGAAGTGAGCAAGCGCGACCAGCTCTCGACCCTCGCCTCGATCGAGGTCTGCAAGAAAGACTACGTTCGTGAGCTGGGTAAATTGCTGGAGGCTTTGAAGCATGTTGAGGCCAACAGTCGCCTGCCTGCCACCGAAGTGATCGAAAAGCGTGTCGAGCATTTCAGACTGCACGCTGATGCACTGAATAACTATCTGGTGGATCTGCGCAGCAACTGGCGCAGTTGATACGCCGGCAGCGCCCCGTTTGTCATGACAGGCGGGGTTTCGGTTATGGCAGAAGACACGTTACAGATGGACACGATATGGCCGTCAGTGCATTAATTGCGCCGCGCAATATGAGTGAGAGTAGCGAGCGTGTTGAAGAGAGTCCTGTTTCAGCTGCACTGGTTCTTCGGAATCACGGCAGGTCTGGTGCTTGCCCTGATGGGCATCACCGGAGCCCTGTATTCATTCGAGGACGAAATTCTCGATGCTCTGAATCCGGACGTGCTGCTCGTTGAGGCGCGTGCTGCCACCTTGCCGCCTATCGAACTTGTCCACAGGCTGGAGGCCGCAACCGGCCTGACTGTGGCTATCCTGCGTGTCGAAACCACCGGCAATCGTGCCGCTCAAGTGTTTTTCACGCCCAAGGCGGGTGAGCGTCGGGGCCCCAAACGCAATTTCGATCCCTACACCGGTGAGCTGAAAGGTAATGCGGTGGGGGAGGGATTTTTCGACTTTGTCCTGAAGCTGCACCGTTATCTGGCCATGGGCGAGGCGGGCAAGCAGGTCACTGCGGCCTGTACGCTGATTCTGGTGTTCTTTTGTCTTTCCGGACTGTACCTACGCTGGCCCCGCGCAGCCCTGAACTGGCGAGTCTGGCTGACCGTTGACTGGGCGAAGAAAGGCCGCAGTTTCAACTGGGACCTGCATTCGATCTTCGGCACCTGGTGCCTGTTGTTCTATCTGTTGTTCGCCATCACGGGACTCACCTGGTCGTATGACTGGGTGAGCAACGGCCTGAATAAACTCATCGGGGACTCGCCCCTCGAGGAAGGCATCGCTGCGCCAGCCAAGGCTGCCGGAAGATTGCCGCTGGTGGTGGATTACGTGGCGGTCTGGGACAGTATCCAGAAGACCGCAGGGCCGGACTTGCAGGCTTACAACCTGCGCCTGCCGGCTGTGGGCGGTCAGCCTGCCACCGTGTTTTACCTGCTCAAGGAGTCTCCGCACCCACGGGCACTGAACACTATCACCCTTGATCCGGCCAATGGTCAGGTCAGCTCGGTCTTACGCTATGCCGAACGCAGTTTCGGTGCGCAATTACTCGCCAGCAATTACGCGCTGCATGTCGGCAGCTACTTCGGGCTCGTCGGTCGAATCATCATGACTGGCGCCTCATTGCTGATGCCGCTGTTCTTTATTACTGGCTGGTTGCTGTACCTGGATCGACGTCGCAAGAAGCGTGATATCGAACGTGCACGCGGCAAGGTTCAGGGGGATGACCACAACGATGATGCGTCCTGGCTGGTCTGCTTCGCCAGTCAAAGCGGGTTTGCCGAGCAATTGGCCTGGCAGACCGCTGGCCAGTTGCAGGCGTCAGGATTGTCGGTGCGCGTGAAGCGGTTGGGCGATCTGACCGAAGAAGAGCTGTGCCGAAGCCGCAATGCCGTGTTCGTGGTCAGTACCTTTGGCCAGGGTGAGG
Source organism: Pseudomonas sp. PvP027 (assembly GCF_017833005.1). Lineage (NCBI taxonomy): Bacteria > Pseudomonadati > Pseudomonadota > Gammaproteobacteria > Pseudomonadales > Pseudomonadaceae > Pseudomonas > Pseudomonas sp. PvP027. The sequence goes on from NZ_JAFIBK010000001.1 coordinate 4,224,308, forward strand.
CGCCTGACAGTGCCCGACGTTTCGAGCGCAAGCTGCTCGGTCGCTCGCTTTCACTGAGCCAGCTCGATTACGCCGTTCTGGCGCTGGGCGACCGGCAGTACCCGCATTTTTGCGGTTTCGCCCATCGTTTGCATGACTGGTTGACCGAGCAGGGCGGGCGTAGCGTGTTCCCGGCCGTTGAAGTGGACAGCGCCGATCCCGTAGCCCTGCAACACTGGCAGCAGCAATTGGGGCAGTTGACCGGTTGCGTGCCGGCAGCGCACTGGCAGGCACCGGTTTTCGAGAACTGGACGCTGGCTGGGCGCACGCTATTGAACGCTGGCAGCAGTGGTTCGAAGGTTTATCTGCTCGACCTGACCTCGCCAACACCTGCGCATTGGCAGGCGGGGGATCTGGTGGAGGTCATGCCGCGCCACACGCTGAAGGTCATCGAGCCGTTTCTCGCCGGGCTGGGTGTGGATCCTGGCGCATGGGTAAGCGTGGATGGCTTGCAGGAGCCGCTCGCGCAGGCGCTGGAAAGCCGTCAGTTACCGCAGAACCGTTCGCATCTGGTGGGGCTGCATGCGCAAGCGTTGATCGATGCGCTGGTGGCGGTGTCCGTACGCGAATACTCGATTGCCTCGATTGCGCAGGACGGCTGCCTGCAACTCATCGTGCGTCAGGAAGTGCATGCCGACGGCAGCCTGGGTTTAGGCTCGGGATGGCTTACCGAACACTGTGCCGTCGGCGGCGCCGTCAGCCTGCGTTTGCGCCGCAACAGCAGCTTTCATCTGCCTGCCGCGCCGCTGCCATTGATCCTGCTGGGCAATGGCACGGGGCTGGCCGGTTTGCGTAGCCTGCTCAAGGCGCGTATCGCCCAAGGGCAGGTGCGCAACTGGTTGTTGTTCGGCGAACGTAACCGGGCGCATGACTTTCATTGCGGCACTGAATTGCAGGGCTGGCTTCAGGCTGGTCACCTGACGCGCCTGGACCTGGCTTTTTCCCGCGATCAGGCAGAAAAAATCTACGTGCAGGATCGCTTGCGCGAGGCGGCCGATGAGCTGCGTACATGGATCGACGAGGGTGCAGCGATTTATATCTGTGGAAGCTTGCTGGGGATGGCGGCGGGCGTGGATCAGGTGTTGAACGAGGTGCTTGGGGAGACGGCAGTCAGCGAGTTGATCGAGGAAGGGCGTTATCGACGGGATGTGTATTGACTGGCGAAGATCGGACGCGGAGCGTCCAGAACTGCGTGCCCACGCTGGAGCGTGGGCACGATAGTCTGTTAGCTGTTAGCTGTTAGCTGTTAGCTGTTAGCTGTTAGCTACGCCGCTACAAATTGCTCGGCGTAATGGCAAGCCACCTGGCGGTTATCCACCAGGCGCAGCTCTGGCACTTCGGCTGCACAACGCTCGGTCGCATAGGGGCAGCGCTTGTGGAAAGCGCAGCCGCTTGGCGGGTTGAGCGGGTTGGGCAGCTCGCCGACGATCTTGATCTTCGGCTTGAGCGGGTCCGGGTGGATGGTCGGGGTCGCCGACAGCAGCGCCTGGGTATACGGGTGCAGCGGACGGTTGTAGATCTCTTCCTTGGGACCCATTTCCGCAGGCCGGCCCAGGTACATCACCAATACCGTATCGGCGACATGACGTACCACCGACAGGTTGTGAGAGATGAACACGTAGGCGGTGTTGAATTCCTGCTGCAGATCCATGAACAGGTTCAGTACCTGCGCCTGAATCGACACGTCCAGTGCTGAAGTCGGCTCATCTGCTACCAGCACTTTGGGCTGCAGCATCATTGCCCGTGCCAGCGCAATACGCTGACGCTGACCACCGGAAAACATGTGCGGGTAGCGTTGATAGTGCTCAGGGCGCAAACCGACCTGAGCCATCATCGCCTGCACTTTCTCGCGGCGTTCGGCGGCTGACAGGCTGGTGTTGATCAGCAGCGGCTCGCCGAGCTGATCTCCGACCTTCTGCCTTGGGTTGAGTGAGGCATAAGGGCTCTGAAAGACCATCTGCACGTCCTTGCGCAACTGCTTGCGCTCGGCCTTGCTGGCCCCGGCAACTTCCTGACCGGCGATTTTCAGCGAGCCGGATGAAGGCTCTTCGATCAGCGTCAGTGCGCGCGCCAGTGTCGATTTGCCACAGCCGGACTCGCCGACCACAGCCAGGGTCTTGCCGGCTTCCAGTTCGAAGGACACCCCGTTAAGCGCACGCACCAGCGCCGTGCCTTTGAACAGGCCGCGGGAAACTTCGTAGTGACGGGTAAGGTCGCGGGCGGTAAGTACGACGCTCATTACGCCACCTCCTGATTCAAGGGATAGAAGCAGCGCGCCAGGCTGTGCGCCTTGGGATCAAGGGCAGGACGTTCGGTTCGGCAGTTGTCACGCACGTACGGGCAGCGCGGTGACAGCAGGCAACCCTGCGGACGGTCATAGCGGCCCGGGACCATGCCCGGCAGCGTGGCCAGGCGCTCGGCGCCCATGCTGTGCTCGGGAATCGCGGCCAGCAAGGCTTCGCTGTACGGGTGGGCAGGGACATCGAACAGCCCCGGCACCTGGCCGACTTCGACGGCCTGACCGGCGTACATCACACAGACACGCTGGGCGGTTTCGGCCACGACAGCCAGGTCGTGAGTGATCAGCACCAGTGCCATGTCCTGCTCTTTTTGCAGGCTCAGCAGCAATTCCATGATCTGCGCCTGAATGGTCACGTCCAGCGCGGTGGTCGGTTCGTCGGCGATCAGCAGTTTCGGTTCGCCGGCAATCGCCATGGCAATTGCCACACGCTGGCTCATACCGCCGGACAATTGGTGCGGGTAGGCATTCAGGCGCGCAGCGGCGCCAGGGATCTCGACCTTTTCCAGCAGTTCCAGTGCGCGCTGACGTGCGGCCTTGCCCGACATGTTCAGGTGCTGGCGCAACACTTCCTCGATCTGGAAGCCCACGGTATAGCTGGGGTTCAGGGCGGTCATCGGGTCCTGAAAGACCATCGCCAGGTCTTTGCCGATGATGCGTCGACGCTGTCGCGAGTTGAGCTTGAGCAGGTCGTTGCCGTCGAAATTGAGCGCATCGGCGGTGATGATACCGGGGGAGTCGATCAGCCCCATCAGCGCCATCATGGTCACCGATTTACCGGAACCCGATTCGCCGACGATGGCCAGTACTTCACCCTTTTCGACGCTCAGGGACAGGCCGTCCACAACAGGTACGGCCTTGGCGTCGCCGAAGCGGACGTTGAGATTCTTGATTTCAAGAAGTGACATGCGAATCTCCTCAGGCGGCGTTCTTGAGTTTCGGGTCCAGCGCATCGCGCAGACCGTCGCCCATCAGGTTGATTGCCAGCACGCTGAGCAAAATGGTCAGACCGGGCAGGCTCACGACCCACCAGGCACGTTCGATGTAGTCGCGCGCCGAGGCGAGCATGGTGCCCCACTCAGGCGTCGGTGGCTGTACGCCCAGGCCCAGGAAGCCCAGCGCTGCGGCGTCGAGAATCGCCGAAGAGAAGCTCAGCGTGGCCTGAACGATCAGCGGTGCCATGCAGTTGGGCAGCACGGTGATGAACATCAGGCGTGGCAGGGTGGCGCCGGCCAGACGGGCAGCCGTCACGTAGTCGCGGTTCAGCTCGCCCATCACCGCAGCGCGGGTCAGACGCACATAGGAAGGCAGCGACACGATGGCGATGGCGATCACGGTGTTGATCAGGCCAGGGCCGAGAATCGCCACGATGGCCACAGCCAGCAGCAGCGAGGGCAGGGCCAGCATGATGTCCATCAGACGCATGACCGAAGGACCCAGGATGCGCGGGAAGAAGCCTGCCAGCAGGCCCAGCAGAATGCCTGGGATCAGCGACATGACCACCGACGCCAGACCGATCAGCAGCGACAGGCGAGAGCCCTGGATCAGGCGTGACAGCAGGTCGCGCCCCAGTTCGTCGGTGCCGAGGACGAATTGCCATTGACCGCCTTCGAGCCACACCGGAGGCGTCAGCAGGAAGTCGCGGTATTGCTCGCTCGGGTCATGGGGGGCAACCCAGGGCGCGAACAGGGCGCAGAACACGATCAGGGTCATGAACAGCAGGCCGGCAACCGCGCCTTTGTTTTTCGAGAAGGCTTGCCAGAATTCTTTGTACGGGGATGGGTAAAGCAGGCTTTGATCGACTGCTACCGCAGGAGTAGGGGTGCTCATATCGATGATCTCAGCGCTGGTGACGAATGCGTGGGTTGGCAAAGCCGTAGAGGATATCCACCACGAAATTGACCAGGATCACCAGACAGGCGATCAGCAGAATGCCGTTTTGCACGACCGGGTAGTCCCGGGCGCCAATGGCTTCGATCAACCACTTGCCGATACCGGGCCAGGAGAAGATCGTTTCGGTCAGTACCGCACCGGCCAGCAACGTACCGATTTGCAGGCCGAACACAGTCAGTACCGGAATCAGCGCGTTGCGCAGGCCGTGAACGAATACCACACGGGCAGGCGACAGGCCTTTGGCGCGGGCGGTACGCACGTAGTCTTCACGCAGTACTTCGAGCATCGACGAGCGGGTCATCCGGGCGATCACCGCCAGCGGGATGGTACCCAGCACGATTGCCGGCAGAACCATGTGGTGCAGGGCATCGAGAAACGCACCCTGTTCATCACTGAGCAGGGTGTCGATCAGCATGAAGCCGGTGACTGGCGGAATGTCGTACAGCAGGTCGATCCGCCCGGAAACCGGTGTCCAGCCCAGCGTTACCGAGAAGAACATGATGAGGATCAGGCCCCACCAGAAGATCGGCATGGAATAACCGGCGAGGGAAATCCCCATGACCCCATGGTCGAACAGGGACCCTCGCTTGAGTGCGGCGATCACCCCGGCCAGCAGGCCGAGAATACCCGCGAAAATCAGCGCCGCCAGCGACAACTCCAGGGTTGCCGGGAACAGCGAAGTGAATTCGGACCAGACGCTGGTACGCGTACGCAACGATTCACCGAGGTCGCCCTGGGCGAGCTTGCCGATGTAATCGATGTACTGGGCGTAGAGGGGTTTGTTCAGACCCAGACGTTCCATGGCCTGAGCGTGCATTTCCGGATCGACACGGCGCTCACCCATCATGACTTCGACCGGGTCGCCCGGAATCAGACGAATCAGGGCAAAGGTCAATAAGGTGATGCCGAAGAAAGTGGGTATCAGCAACCCCACTCGGCGGGCGATAAAACTAAACATCTTGGTGTGTACCTCATCAGCCGGTTAGGCGTGCTCCGGCGAGTCTCGGGTTATGAGCTCGCCGGATTATTTTTCTACTTCACCTGGGTAGTGGCGAAGTTGTTGGTTGTGAGCGGGCTGATTTGGTAGCCCTCCACATTTTTACGCATGGCCGTGAACATTCTGGTGTGAGCCATGCTGATCCACGGCTGATCCTTGTTGAATATTGCCTGTGCCTGTTCATAGAGCGCAGCGCGTTCCTGCGGGTTCACTGTTTCACGCGCCTGATCGATCAGCTTCTGGAAATCGGCGTTGCACCAGCGGGCGTAGTTCTCGCCGTTTTTCGCCGCTTCACAGCTCAGCATCGGAGTCAGGAAGTTATCAGGGTCGCCATTGTCGCCTGCCCAGCCGGCAGACACCATGTCATGTTCGCCATTCTTGGCTCGTTTGAGCATTTCACCCCATTCCATGACGCGAATATCGATCTTGATGCCGATCTTCGCCAGGTCGGATTGCATCATTTGCGCGCCGAGCATCGGGTTGGGGTTGGTCGGGCCACCACCGTTGCGGGTGAACAGGGTAAACGTGGTGCCTTCCGGCACACCGGCTTCCTTCAGCAGGGCGCGTGCCTTGTCGAGGTCGATCGGCGGGTTCTTCAGGCTGTTGTTGTAACCCAGCAGGGTCGGCGGATACGGGTTGACCGCTACCAGCGCATTGCCCTTGCCGAACACCGCGTTGACATAAGCGTTCTTGTCGAATGTCATGTCAATGGCTTTGCGGACCCGCACGTCGCTCAAATACTTGTGGGTCGTGTTGATCGCGATGTAGCCCGTGGTCATTGCCTCCAGCTCATCGATTTTCAGATTCGGATCTTTCTTGATGCTTGGCACGTCGTCAGGCTTCGGATACAGCGCGATCTGACATTCGTTGGCCTTGAGCTTCTGCAGGCGCACGTTGTTGTCGGTGGCGATGGCCAGAATCAGGGCATCGGCAGGCGGCTTGCCGCGGAAGTAGTCCGGGTTGGCCTTGAAGCGTACCTGCGCATCCTTGGCGTAGCGCTGGAAGATGAAGGGGCCGGTGCCGATTGGCTTGCTGTTGAGGTCGCCGGTCTTGTTGGCTTTCAACAGTTGGTCGGCGTATTCAGCCGGATAGATCGAAGCAAAAGCCATCGCGAGGTCGGCCAGGAATGGCGCTTCGCGGCGGGTCAGGGTGAACTTGACGGTGTAGTCGTCAGTTTTCTCGACGCTTTTCAGCAGCTCTTTGAAGCCCATGCTTTCAAAGTAGGGGAAACCGACGCTCGATTTGTCATGCCACGGGTGCTTCGGGTCCAGCTGGCGCTGAAAACTCCAGAGCACATCATCGGCGTTCATGTCGCGGGTCGGTTTGAAGTAATCGGTGGTGTGGAATTTGACGCCTTTACGCAGGTGGAAGGTGTACGTCAGGCCGTCGTCGCTGATGTCCCAGGAGTCAGCCAGCGCAGGAATCACTTCCGTGGTGCCGGGTTTGAAATCCGCGAGACGGTTGAATACGGTTTCAGCCACGGCATCGGCCGTCACTGCTGTCGTGTATTGCACCATGTCGAAGCCTTCGGGGCTGGCTTCGGTGCAGACCACCAGGGGTTTTGCCGAAACACTGACGGCGACGCTGAGCAGGGCCAGGGCGATCGAGTTGCGTAGCGATAACAGTTTCATTGTGAACCCTCCATAGAGTTGACGCCGATGGTGATGTTCGGACGCAAGGCTGTAGCCTTGCGTCCGAACGGTTTTCAGCGAATCAAAGAATGTTGAATGGAACAGTGGTCACCAGACGGAATTCGTTGATGTTGCCATCAGCCTGATTCTCGCTGGCGCGGTGAGTGGTGTAGGTGGCGCGGATGGCAGTGGCCTTGAGCGGGCCGGACTGCACGGAGTACGACGTACCGATACCGTATTCGTAGTGAGTCTCGCCGTCCATTGCGTTTACGCCGCTCGCTGTACGAACGCCATTGATTGTCTGGACGTCGCCATAGACGTTGCCTTTGTATTTGGTGCCGTCGATGTCCCAGCCACGTGCCTGGTAGATGTTGAATTTCAGGCCCGGCACGCCGTATTCGGCCATGTTCAGAACGTAGGCGATCTGCAGGGACTTCTCGTTCGGGCCGTTGAAGTCCGAGAGCAGGGAGTTGGCCAGGAAGATCGCGTTGGTGTCGTGCGCATAGTCGAAGTACTCATCGCCAGACACTTGCTGATAGGCAAGGCTGACGCTGTGAGCGTTATGAGTACCGGTGAAGGACAGGCTGTAGGTATCGTTGTCGATCGGGCCTTGTTTGCTTTGACCGGAGTCCTTGGTCTTGTAGTAGTTCAGGTTGGTGCTGAGCGCCAGTGCCTTGCTGTCACCCAGTTCGTGGGTGAAACCGAAGTAGTACTGGTGCCAGAAATCTTCCAGATTCGATGCATAGAAGCTGGTGGTCAGGCTGTCGGTCGGCTTGTAGTCGGCACCGAACATGTCCAGACGGTCGGCGGTCTGGCTGCGATCACCGTACTCGGAGCGGAACTTGTCCAGGCTCTGTTCCATACGTGGCGATACACGGTCGAAACTACCGGCTTGAAAGGACAGGTTATTCAGCTCATCGCTCTGTACGGCAACACCCTGGAAGCTGGAGGGCAGTGCGCGGTTGCCGATGAAGGCGATAACCGGGGTGTTCACCGATTGGCGACCCATGGTCAGGACCGTGTTGGAGACCCGCGCCTTGACGTTGCCCAGACCCATCTTGCTCCACTGACCGACTGCATCGCCGTCGCTGTGTGCCAGGGTACGGTTGGAGTTGCCTGCAAAGTCATCGGTGTCACGGTCCAGTGCAATGGCGTTGTACAGCGCCAGTTCGGTGGAGAAACCTACAACGCCCTGGGTATAACCCGAGGTGTAGTTGACGATGGTGCCCTGCTGCCAGTTGATGCGACGCGAGGTCTGCTCGGCAGTGCCGTTGTCGTTGTAGCGGAACACTTCGCCGCGACGCTTGAGTTCATTGGCGTACCAGTTACGGGTCGTGCCGGTCAGGTGTTGATCTTCGATAAAGCCGTTGGCGTCGGCCTGGGCATTCTTTGAACTCAGCTCGGTCGGTACGAACGTCTGGCTTGCCGGTTCAGCCTGAACCAGTGCGCCGAACGATGAGAGAGACAATGCCAATAACGCAGTGCTGGTTGTTTTCACGATGTGCAGCTCCCTTATCACTTTTTTATATGCCAGTTTTTTGAGCCTGGCTTTTGGTGGTGCAGGACTTTGGGTCCTGCGTTGTTATAGGTATCGACGCGCAAGTGCCCGCTCTCGCCGTGACACAAGACGGCGAGGGCGTGCGGAGTTTTCGATCAATCGACGATGCTGACGCCTGAAAAGTTGTTGCGACCGAACGGGCTGACGTGGAAGTCCCTGACCTCGGCGCGCAATGGCTGATTGACGGTCGAGTGGGCAATCGGTGTGATTGGCACCTGCTCCTTGAGGTAGCGCTGCGCCTGCTTGTACAGGTCGGTACGCTCCGCACGGTCAGCGGTTGCAACGGCTGCCTTGACCAGGTGGTCGTATTTTTCGTCGCACCACATCGAATAGTTGTTACCGCCAATCGCGGCGCAGCTGTAAAGCGTGCCCAGCCAGTTGTCCGGGTCACCGTTGTCGCCAGTCCAGCCGATCAGCGAGATATCGTGCTCGCCATTTTTGGTGCGTTTGAGGTATTCGCCCCATTCGTAACTGACGATTTTGACCTTGATGCCGACCTTGGCCCAGTCGGCCTGAAGCATTTCGGCCATCAGCTTGGCGTTGGGGTTGTAAGGTCGCTGAACCGGCATGGCCCAGAGGGTCAGTTCGGTGCCTTCCTTGACGCCCGCAGCGCGCAACAGGGCCTTGGCTTTTTCCGGGTCATAGGGCGCGTCCTTGATGCTGTCGTCATAGGACCACTGGGTCGGTGGCATGGCGTTGACTGCCAGTTGCCCCGCGCCCTGGTAAACCGCGTTGATGATCGCCTTCTTGTTGACGGCCATGTCCAGCGCCTGACGCACTTCCAGCTTGCCCAACGGTTCGTGGCGTACGTTGTAGGAGATATAGCCGAGGTTGAAGCCTGGCTTCTCGATGATCTGCAGGCTTTTGTCTGCCTTGAGGCTGGCGAGGTCTGCCGGACGCGGGTTGACCGAGACCTGGCACTCGTTGGCCTTGAGCTTTTGCATGCGCGCAGAGGCGTCGGTCACGATGGCGAAGATCAACTGGTCGATTTTTACCCGGCTCGGGTCCCAGAACTCCTTGTTGCCCTTGTAGCGAATCTGCGAATCCTTCTGATAGCGCTGAAACACGAAAGGACCTGTACCGATAGGCTGCTGGTTGATGTCGCGCACATCACCCTTGGCCATCAGCTGTTCGGCGTACTCGGCGGAGAGAATGCCGGCGAAGTTCATCGCGATGTTCTGGATAAATGCCGCATCGACCGTATTGAGGGTGAACACGACGGTCAGCGGGTCGGTCTTCTCGACGGACTTGATCTTCTTGTTCAGGCCCATACTGGTGAAGTAGGGGAACTCGGTCGGGTAGGCGACACGGAACGGATGATCGGGCTTGAGCATGCGATTGAAGGTGAACAGCACGTCGTCGGCGTTGAAGTTACGGCTGGGCTTGAAGTTCTTGTTGCTGTGGAACTTCACACCCTCGCGCAGGTGAAACGTGTAGACCAGACCGTCTTCCGAGATGTCCCAGGAAGTCGCCAGTGCTGGAACCACGGTGGTATCGCCTTGCTTGAATTCGGTGAGTCGATTGTAGATCGGCTCGGATGCATCGTTATCAGTAGAGGAGGTGTATTGCGCACCGTCGAAGCCAGCCGGACTCGCTTCGGAGCAGAACACCAGATTGCTTGCCGCCTGGGCAAACGGGGCCAGTGCCAAAAGTCCCAGGCACGACGTCATCGCAAGAGTTTTACGCATGATGATCCCTATCCTCAAAGGATGAGCCGAGGCTCGAATGTCTAACTGGCGCAAAAGCGTCGCCCCACGCAACTTCGAACGACATGCCCGGCGCACCTGGACACGAAGCGGCGGGCTTCCTGCCCGTTGCCGCTGCCCTTCGACGGTAAGTCGTCAGAGGCACGCGGTATATAGGCTCGAAGGCTGCAAAGCTCGTAGGAAATATCTTGGTGATAGTAGAAGAATGCCGTTATCGGCACTTTTTCAACCCATCGCCCGGGGCTCATTTTCAAGTAGAGCGGTTTGCTGCGCCGGGTGAGCGGCGCAGCAGACAGTCGCTTTTACTTGCCGCTCACGCTCACACCGTAAAAGGAGTTCAAGCCAAACGGGCTGATCTTGAAGTCCTGCACGCTGGTGCGCATGGGTTGATAGACCGTCGAGTGCGCAATAGGCGTCATTGGCACGGCGTCTTTCAGGAGGTGTTGCGCCTGCTTGTACAGTTCGGTGCGCTTGGCCTGATCGGACGTTTCCTTGGCCTTGTGGATCAGCGTGTCGAACGGCTTGTCGCACCATTTGGCAAAGTTGTTGCCATTCAGGGCGTCGCAGCCGAACAGGGTGCCGAGCCAGTTGTCCGGGTCACCATTGTCACCGCTCCAGCCAATCAGCATGGCGCCGTTCTCGCCATTCTTGGCGCGCTTGATGTACTCGCCCCATTCGTAGCTGACAATCTTGGCGTTGATACCGATCTTCTTCCAGTCGGCCTGGAGCATCTCGGCCATCAGTTTGGCGTTGGGGTTGTAAGGACGCTGAACCGGCATCGCCCACAGGGTGATTTCGGTGCCTTCCTTGATGCCGGCTTCCTTGAGCAGCGCGCGAGCTTTCTCGGGATCGTACTTGGCGTCCTTGATGGTGGTGTCATAGGACCACTGGGTCGGCGGCATGGCGTTGACCGCCAATTGACCTGCACCCTGGTAAACCGAGTCGATGATCTGCTGCTTGTTGACCGCCATGTCCAGCGCCTGACGCACTTTCAACTGAGCCAGCGGGTTCGGACGGTCTTCGCCCTTGATCTTGTCCATCACGTTGTAAGCGATGTAACCCAGGTTGAAGCCTGCCTGATCAGGCATCTTCAGATTCTTGTCGGCCTTGAGGGGTTCGAGGTCGGCAGGACGCGGGTAAGCGGTGATCTGGCATTCGTTTTTCTTGAGCTTCTGCATGCGCACCGAGGCATCGGTGGTGATGGCGAATATCAGGTTATCGACCTTGACGTCCTCAGGCTTCCAGTAGTCCTTGTTGCCGGTGTAACGAATGTTGGAGTCTTTCTGGTAGCTCTTGAACACGAACGGTCCAGTGCCGATCGGCTGCTGGTTGATCAGTTCCGGCTTGCCTTCCTTGAGCAGCTTGGCGGCGTACTCTGCGGACTGGATGGACGCGAAGCTCATCGCCATGTTCTGGATGAACGCGGCGTCGACCTTGCCCAGAACGAACTTGACGGTGTGGTCGTCGATCTTCTCGATTTTGGTGATGTTGGTGTCCATCGCCATATCAGTAAAGTACGGGAATTCGGTCGGATACGCTTTGCGGTAAGGCATGTCCTTGTCGATCATGCGATTGAACGTGAACAGCACGTCATCGGCATTGAATTCACGGGTCGGCTTGAAGTAGGGCGTGGTGTGGAACTTGACGCCTTCGCGGAGGTGGAAGGTGTACGTCAGGCCATCGTCGGAGATGTCCCATTTGGTTGCCAAACCCGGCACTACGGCGGTGCCGCCGCGCTCAAACTGACTCAGGCGGTTGAAGATGGTCTCTGCCGAGGCGTCGAAGTCAGTACCTGTGGTGTATTGACCTGGATCGAAGCCTGCAGGGCTGCCCTCGGAGCAGAACACCAGATTCGATGCAGCGTTAGCGAAAGGTGCGCTGGCGAGCAAGCTGGCGCCGATCAGAAACGGAATGACCGCGTGTTTGAGCATGGTTGCCTCAGTTGTTGTCATTTTTGATTAGAGGGAACGACCTCATGAGCCGATCCGTCCGATACTTATGCAGGGGCCATACCCAAAGCAAGACAGTGAGGCGAAAGAAGCGACAAAGAGTGGCACGATCGTACAGGAATGTCGCGAAAGTGTAACTTTCTTGAGAGTTGATCGTTTGCGCGACGTTTTTTCGATCGTTTAGCGCACTATTAAGGTGCAACCGGGTGAGAAAAATGCACCCGGTTGGCGCTGTGTTGTTACTTCACTGTTCCCAGACTGACACCATAAAAGGGTGTCAGGCCGAAGGGACTGATCTTGAAGTCCTGCACTTCCTGGCGCATTGGCTGAAACACCTTGGAGTTGGCAATCGGGGTGATCGGCACCTGCTGCTTGAGAATGTGCTGAGCTTGCTGATAGAGCTTGATGCGCTCATCGCGGTTGCTGGTCAGCTTGGCCTTCTGCACCAGCTTGTCGTAAGCCGGGTCACACCATTTGGCGTAGTTGCTGCCTTTGACGGCTGCGCAGCTGTAAAGCACGCCGAGCCAGTTGTCGGGGTCGCCGTTGTCACCGGTCCAGCCGTAGATCATCGCGTCATGTTCGCCAGCCTTGGCGCGCTTGATGTATTCGCCCCATTCATAGCTGACGATGTTGGCCTTGATACCGATCTTCTCCCAGTCGGACTGGATCATCTGCGCCGACATGCGTGCATTGGGGTTCGACGCGCGCTGGACGGTCATGGCCCACAGATCGATTTTGGTACCCGGTGCTACACCTGCTTCCTTGAGCAGTTGTTTGGCTTTGGTCAGGTCGTGCGGGGCGTCCTTGATGGTCGGGTCGAAGCTCCACTGACCAGGGGGCAGGGCATTTTCAGCCAGCTGGCCCGCGCTCTGATAAACCGCCTTGATGATCGCCGGCTTGTCGATGGCCATGTCCAGCGCCTGACGGACCTTGAGCTGGTCCAGCGGCGGATGCGTGACGTTGTAGGCCAGAAAGCCCAGATTGAAGCCTGGCTGGCTGAGGACCTTGAGTTTCGGGTCCTTTTTCATTTCCTCGATGTCTTGCGGACGTGGATAGCCGCTGACCTGGCATTCGTTGGCCTTGAGCTTCTGCAGACGTACGGCGGCATCGCTGCTGATCGAGAAGATCAGGTTGTCGATCTTCACATCCTCCGGCTTCCAGTACTCGGTATTGCCGGCGTAGCGGATCTGCGAATCTTTCTGGTAGCGCTTGAAGACGAACGGGCCAGTGCCGATGGGCTTCTGGTTCAAGTCCTCGGCCTTGCCTTCCTTGAGCAGTTTGTCTGCGTACTCGGCAGACTGGATGGACGCGAAGCTCATCGCCAGGTTCTGCACGAAGGCCGCATCGATGTTGTTCAGGGTGAACCTGACTGTCAGCGGGTCGACTTTCTCGACGCTCTTGATCGTGGTGTTCAGCCCCATGTCGGTGAAGTAGGGCGACTCGGACGGGTACGCCTTGCGGAACGGGTGGTTGGCATCGAGCAGGCGGTTGAACGTGAACAGCACGTCATCGGCGTTGAATGTGCGAGTCGGGGTGAAATAGTTTGTGGTATGGAATTTCACGCCGTCGCGCAGGTGAAAGGTGTAAGTCAGGCCATCCGGCGAAACGTCCCAGCGCGTAGCCAGACCCGGCTCCACTTCCGTACCGCCACGCTTGAACTGGGTCAGGCGGTTGAAAACGGTTTCGGCCGAGGCATCGAAGTCGGTGCCGCTGGTGTACTGGCTTGGGTCGAAACCGGCAGGGCTGGCTTCAGAGCAATACACCAGCGTGCTTGCCGCCTGGGCCAAAGGCGCGCACGCCAGCAGTGCGGTGGTCAGCAGCAGCGGTTTGAAAAGTGTGTGTCCCATGGATCCCTCGCGTGGTACGGCAGTAACCGTGCTTGAAAGTCGACAATCAGGTAGACAACGGATAGTGCCGTACTTGGTCGGGATCGGACAATACGCTTACTTGCCCAGGATGCTGCCCAGCAGGCCAAACACATTGGGGCCGACGCCGCCGGAGAAAACGGACAGCAAGCTCGTGCTGTCCTCACGGAACCTTTGCGCGTCATCGAGCGCAGTTTTCAGTATGTAGCTCTGAGCCTTCTCCAGCGCACTCCTGGCGCCTGCCTCCTTGATCCGATCGGGATTAGCATCGGCCCATTCCCGAACAGTATTGTCCTGCCAGTCACTGTCCATGGGGTGAGTAAAAAATCGTGCGGCGACGGTTGCCGGATGTTCGGCTTGTTCCTTGCCATGCCACTGGCCCAACATTGACTGGCCCACTTGAAGCACCGCCTTTCTGGCAACGAGCCCCGCCAACGCGTGCAGTGGATGTTCTGCGTGATCCTTGGCCAGTTGCGAGTGTGTCGGGTCGGTGGAGCCGCTGGTGTTCGGGTCATCGCCCAGCAGGGTTTGCAAGTCGTCTACGGTGTTGCCGAACCAGGTCGTCATGCTTTGCATGGTAAAACTGAAAGCGTTGTTGATCAGTCTTCCCGGCGTCCCGACGAATTCGGAGAACCGCTCTACCTGTTCAGAAAAAGGCAGCTCGGCCCATTGGTCGCGAGCAGCCAGGAACGCTTCGTACGCCGCAAGCATTTGCGGATCAGGATGTTCACTGAGCACAATCTGCATGATTTCGTCGCGTTCATAGCGCTCCCCCGCCCGGATGGGTTCGAACGGTCGGTCCTTTGTGGAAAACAGAATCTTGCCGAGCGGCTCCGCAAGACTGGCGACGATGTCGCTGCTGCTGAACATGCCGGTGACCAGCGGTAGCTGATGCTTGCAGTCTGCCTTCGAGGTCCAGGGAAACACATTTGTGTAACCGAGCTTGATCAGGCTTAGCTCGATGAAGTTCGAGTGGGCAAAGAAATCCTCGAGTATGTGCAGCGCCGCGCCCATGTTCCTGAGGCCGTCGGTGGACTCGGGACCTGCTTTTTCAGCCATCTCCAGACCGGCAGTCATGATGTCTGCCGAACGCTGGATGTAACGCTTCATCGACGTATCGTAATCGACCTTTAACGCCGGATCGTCAGGTAGCACCCAGTCTTCAAAGTCGGCATCCCGATCTTTCGGATTGGCCGGGTCGGGATTGATGGTCTTGGGGTTATCGATATGTTCACTGGGACGATAAACGCCCAGCCGCTCTGGCGTGACGATAAAAAGCGAGCGATCTATCTTCATCAGATCAGTGAACTCCTTGACGGCCAGCACATCCACGATGCGGGTCAGGGCTTCGCGGGACAGCAGGTCAGGGAAGTTTTTCGGCATGGTCGTGGCACGCACGATCTTCGGATCGAGCAACTGTGAATAGTCCCTCAGCCAGTTACCGTAATAGATCGCCCGGATTTCGTCATGCCTGAAGCCGGCAGATTCGAGAACCGTTTCGATGGAGCCGTGAGTCTGTTTATTCTTTGCTCCGTTGCCGGCTTCAAATCGTTCCGGTTTCGGTAGCGGTTCGCCGTTCGTATTCTCTGCTTGATCAATTGCGGCAGCATGGCGTTGAGACACGCCGTTTGGGGGATTCATCCTTGATTCCTTGAGTGTCAGTGTCGATGTGCTGCAGCCTGGTCATTCTGACTGGAGCACTGCGTGAAATGAGTGCACAAGTTTCACGCGCAGCCCGGCCGCTGACTATCAGGCAACGCACCGGGATATGTAGGAGAAGGCCCGGCCCAAGGAGAGCGGAGGGGAGATGTGCGTGAGAATCGGCGGCAGTCGAAACTGCCGCCTTGGGAATCACGGAATCG
Organism: Pseudomonas sp. PvP027; assembly: GCF_017833005.1. Classification (NCBI taxonomy): domain Bacteria; kingdom Pseudomonadati; phylum Pseudomonadota; class Gammaproteobacteria; order Pseudomonadales; family Pseudomonadaceae; genus Pseudomonas; species Pseudomonas sp. PvP027. The sequence continues at coordinate 4,240,107 of NZ_JAFIBK010000001.1, forward strand.
CGACTTCGATCACGCCATCCGCCGCGACGCTGACCTGGCTGGTGCCAGCCTCGACATCGGGCGTCGGTGCTGCGTCTTCACGCGAGGACTTGGCCATCATCATGACCGGCGCACGCAGATACGGTTGCGGGTAGCCCGAGGTGTTCAGGTTCAGGTTGACCAGCTTGTAGCCTGTGCCGCCCAGCGCTTCGGTGACCAGTTGTGCGCGAGCCTTGAACGCAGTCACGGCATCCTTGAGCAGGGCGTCTTCGCTGGTCTTGCGCGTCGATGGCGAGATGGAGAAGTCCATGCCGCCCATTTTCAGGTCGGTCAGCAGTTCGCCGGTCAGCTTGGACAGTACGGCAAAGTCCGCACTTTCCAGGCGCAGTTCGGCGCGTTCACGCCAGCCGGTGATCTTCTGGCCTTTATCGTCGTAGACCGGGTAGCTGTTGCGGCTGCCCTGGCGAATCTTCACGTCCTTGACCTGGCGCGCCTGACCCAGTGCCTTGTTCAGAGTCTCGGTGATCTGCGCGGCCAGTTTGGCCGGATCGCTGTCCTGCGCTTCGGTGTACAGCGTGACGAGCATCAGGTCGCGCTGCACCTCCTGATTGACCTCGGCGCGCAATGAAATCTGGTTGTAACGGGCTTCTTCAGCCATGGCGGGCAGGCTGGACAAAGCAGCAGCCAGCGCGATGAGGGTGGCGGCAGGGCGAAGGTTGAACATGAGAGCTCCTTGTTATCAAACGGCCTCCGACAGTTGTCGGGCGGCGCAAAGTGTTCTGACTGTAGCGCTTTGGTCCGGTTCCTGCGATGACCGAGTGCTCTGGCGTGCGGTGCGTTGACGCACTTTTTCAGTTTTGCCTCCCGCTTGGTTATACTCGCTGCGATCCGCCTGGAGCACTCATCAGGAGAGCTCATGCTCGCCCCCGTTCAAATGCTTTCAGCCACACGGCAAAACCTGTGGCGCCTGACATTCATCCGTATTCTGGTGCTGGCCGCGCAGGCTGGCTCGGTCGGTATGGCCTGGCTGTTCGACTTTCTGCCGTTGCCGTGGCTGCAACTGTCGATCACTCTGGGATGCTCGCTGGTGCTGTGCGGGCTGACGGTCATCCGCCTGCGCACCTCGCTGCCGCTCACCGAGCTTGAATATGCGCTGCAGCTGGCGCTGGATCTGCTGATTCACAGTGCGCTGCTGTATTACTCGGGTGGCTCGGCCAACCCGTTCGTTTCCTACTATCTGGTACCGCTGACCATCGCCGCCGCGACACTGCCGTGGCGTTACTCGCTGATTCTGTCCGGCTTTGCGCTGAGCATGTACACCTTGCTGATGGTGCGCTCCTACCCGCTGGAGACCGACTCCATCGCCCGGGAAAACATGCAGATCTACGGCATGTGGCTGAGCTTTGCACTGGCTGCGGCGGTTATCACCTTCTTTGCCGCGAAGATGGCCGAAGAGCTGCGCCGCCAGGAGCAACTGCGTGCCGAGCGTCGCGAAGAAGGCCTGCGTGATCAGCAATTGCTCGCCGTCGCAACCCAGGCCGCAGGGGCAGCCCATGAATTGGGAACTCCGTTGGCAACCATGAGCGTGCTGCTCAAGGAGATGCGCCAGGATCACAGCGACCCTGCCTTGCAGGATGACCTGTCCGTGCTGCAGGAGCAGGTCAAGCAGTGCAAGCAGACCCTGCAGCAACTGGTGCGCGCCGCCGAAGCCAACCGGCGCATGGCCGTCGAATATCAGGCCGCTACCCGCTGGCTGGACGAGTCCCTCAACCGCTGGCATCTGATGCGTCCGGAAGTGAGTTACCGTTTCTATCAATTGGGCAAAGGCGAAGCGCCGATGCTGGCGCCGCCGCCGGACCTGACCCAGGCGCTGCTCAACCTGCTCAACAACGCTGCCGATGCCTGCCCCGATGGCCTTGAGGTCAATCTGGACTGGGACAGTGCGGAAATCTGCATCAGCATTCGCGACCACGGCGCGGGTGTACCGCTGGCGATTGCCGAACAGATCGGCAAACCGTTCTTTACTACCAAGGGCAAAGGTTTCGGCCTGGGTCTGTTCCTGAGCAAGGCCAGCGTTACCCGTGCGGGTGGCTCGGTGAAGCTCTACAGTCATGAAGAAGGCGGTACGCTCACCGAGCTGCGCCTGCCCCGAGATACGCGAGGAGAAGAAGCATGAGTGACGATGATATCCAGGTCGAAGGCGAAGAGCTGCCGCACCTGTTGCTGGTCGATGACGACGCGACGTTCACCCGTGTGATGGCGAGGGCCATGAGCCGTCGTGGTTTTCGCGTGAGCACCGCCGGCTCGGCCGAAGAAGGGCTGGCTCTGGCGCAACAGGACATTCCCGAATACGCCGCGCTGGACCTGAAGATGGACGGTGATTCCGGTCTGGTGCTGCTGCCCAAGCTGCTGGAAATGGACCCGGACATGCGCGTGGTGATTCTCACCGGTTATTCGAGCATTGCCACGGCGGTCGAAGCGATCAAGCGCGGCGCGTGCAACTACCTGTGCAAACCGGCTGACGCGGATGACGTACTGGCGGCCCTGCTGTCCGAGCACGCCAACCTCGACACGCTGGTTCCCGAGAATCCGATGTCGGTGGATCGCTTGCAATGGGAGCATATCCAGCGCGTGCTGACCGAGCACGAGGGCAATATTTCAGCGACTGCGCGAGCGCTGGGGATGCACCGCCGGACCTTGCAGCGCAAGTTGCAGAAGCGCCCCGTGCGGCGTTGATGAAGGTTTTTTCATAGTGATCGTGTAGGCGTTTTTTTGCTTCATTGTGCTCAGGCATCGTACGTTCAAAGAGAGCGAGCCTGAACCACATGAATCGCAATGCTGAATATTCTGCCGTCAACGATACTGTGCAAGGAGCATTTCTATCCCGCGTCTGGAAGCTGATAACGCCATACTGGCGCAGTGAGGAAAAGGCTACTGCCTGGCTGCTGCTGATCTCGGTGATCGCGCTGTCGCTGTTCAGCGTGCAGGTCTCGGTGTTCTTCAACAGCTGGTACCGAGACTTCTACAACGCTCTGCAGAACAAGGATCTGGCTGCGTTCACCCACCTGATCCTGTACTTCAGCGGCATCGCCGCGATCGCCATTCTGGCGGCGGTCTATCGCCTGTACCTGACCCAGTTGCTGACCATCCGCTGGCGGCGCTGGCTGACGGAAAAACACTTCGCGCGCTGGCTCGCCGACAAAAACTATTACCACCTGGAGCAGGGTGGTTACACCGATAACCCTGACCAGCGTCTGTCCGAAGACCTCAACGAGTTCACCACCAGCACCCTCAGCCTGGGGCTGGGTCTGATGAGCGCGGTGGTCAGTCTGGTGTCGTTTTCGGTGATTCTCTGGGGCGTGTCGGGCAGTATCGAGCTGTTCGGCGTGACCATTCCCGGCTACATGTTCTGGGCGGCCATGCTTTATGCGCTGGTGGGCAGCCTGCTGACACACTGGATCGGCAAGCGGCTGATCCCGTTGAGCAACCAGCAGGAGCGATTCGAGGCAGACCTGCGTTTCGCGCTGGTGCGTGTACGCGAAAACGCCGAAAGCATTGCCTTGTCCGAGGGCGAACGCAATGAAAATCAGCGCTTGAGCGCGCGTTTCATGATGATCTGGAATAACTTCCGGGCCTCGATGCAGGTCCAGAAGCGGCTGACGTTTTTCACCTCGGGCTATTCGCAGATTGCGCTGATCTTTCCGTTCATTGTGGCCGCACCACGGTATTTCGCCGGCAAGATCGAGCTGGGCGATCTGATGCAGATCAACTCGGCATTCGGCAACGTGCAGGAGAACTTCAGCTGGTTCATCAGCGCCTATAGCACGCTGGCGTCATGGCGCGCCACCAGCGACCGTCTGCTGAGCTTCCGCCAGGCCATGACTGACAATGAAGGTCGGCAGCCGGCCATCGAAAGAGTTCACGCCAACGACACGCTGGACCTGCGCAATCTGGGCTTGAGCATCGCCGGTGGGCGTCAATTGCTGAACGAGGCCAGTCTGCAGGTCGGCGCGGGAGAGCGGGTGATGCTCAGCGGTCGCTCGGGCAGTGGCAAAAGCTCGTTGCTGAGAGCGCTGGGCGGTCTCTGGCCCGAGGGGGCGGGGCAGATTTGCTTGCCCACCGGCACCGCGCTGTTTCTGCCGCAACGACCTTACCTGCCCATCGGTACATTGCGTGAGGCGATGAGTTATCCACAACCCGCTGAACATTACCCGGCCCAGCGCTTTGCCGAGGTACTGGAGCAGTGCCGGCTGGAGCACCTGATACCACGTCTTGACGAAAGCAATCACTGGCAGCGTTTCCTCTCACCGGGCGAGCAGCAGCGGGTGGCGTTCGCTCGTGCCCTGTTGGTCGCGCCGAACTGGCTGTATGTGGATGAGGCCACCTCGGCCATGGACGAAGATGACGAGACGGCCATGCACCGCGCAGTCATCGACGGGCTGCCGGGCCTGACGCTGATCAGTGTCGGGCACCGCAGCAGTCTTAAACGCTTTCATGACCGGCATGTGCGTGTCGAGGGCGGTAAATTGATCGAGCAACCGTGATCCGCAACGTTTGAGGCCGATGCTATAGGGGACACGGCGCTTTTGAGGGTGTGATCATACAACCGCTGAGCTATGATTAGCCCATGTTTAGCAGTCCAGAGATCGATGTTGGATGGAAAATCAAAGCGCTCTGCCCCGCGCCCGCAGAAAACACCGCAGCCTCGCGCAGGAGCTGGTGACAGAGCTGTCCGAGCGTATTCGCAGCGGTCAGCTCAAGCGCGGCGACAAACTGCCCACCGAATCCGCAATCATGGAAGAGCAGGGCGTCAGCAGGACTGTCGTGCGTGAGGCGATTTCGCGTCTGCAGGCCTCCGGTCTGGTCGAGACCCGTCACGGCATCGGCACCTTCGTGCTCGACACGCCGAGCCCCAGTGGCTTCCGGATTGACCCGGCGACCATCGTTACCCTGCGTGATGTACTGGCGATTCTCGAATTACGCATCAGCCTTGAAGTCGAGTCGGCGGGCCTGGCAGCCCAGCGACGCAGTGATGAACAACTGGCAGCCATGCGTTCGGCGCTGGATGCGCTCAATGAAAGTGCGGCACACGCCACCGATGCCGTGGCGTCGGATTTCCAGTTCCATCTGCAGATTGCCTTGTCGACCGGCAATCGCTACTTCACGGACATCATGACCCACCTGGGCACCAGCATCATTCCGCGCACCCGGCTGAATTCGGCGCGTCTGGCGCATGATGACCAGCAGCACTACATGGATCGGCTGAGCCGCGAGCACGAAGAAATCTTCGACGCCATCGCCCGCCAGGACTCCGATGCGGCACGCGCCGCCATGCGCCTGCACCTCACCAACAGCCGCGAACGCCTGCGTCATGCGCATGAAGAGGCTGAGTCGCAGCGGGCTTGAGGCTTAAAAAGAGGACGCAGAGCGTCCAGAACGGCATGCCCACGCTGGAGCGTGGGCACGATAGGTGTTCTCCCTGAGACCCATTTTTTCACGCTCCTGTGTGGGGCTGCCCTGAGTGATGCGCCTCGTCACATCTACTACGCCTCGCCGCGGAGTCAGTAGCGGACGCGGAGCGTCGCACGATAGTTGAGATCATCGTTCCGCATGCTCCAGCGTGGGAATGCCTGTCGTGACGCTCCGCGTCACAGATCTGTGTGGCAGCGCAGAAGTCAAAACCGGACCCCGTCCTCTCCCTCTGAAAAAACCCGAAAATCCCTGTTGAGTGATTTTATTATCAGTTGTACGATGACTTACGACATCGGCGCTGACCGGTGATCTTCTAACAATTATGTCCTCCAGGGTGTTCGAATAATGAATCCACAAGAACTGAAGTCCATCCTCTCATCCGGTCTGCTGTCTTTCCCGGTTACCGATTTCAATGCCCAGGGCGACTTCCACCGCGCTGGCTACATCAAACGTCTCGAGTGGCTGGCCCCATACGGCGCAAGCGCTCTGTTCGCTGCGGGCGGCACAGGTGAGTTCTTCTCCCTGGCTGCCAGCGAATACTCCGAAATCATCAAGACTGCCGTCGACACCTGCGCCACCAGCGTGCCAATCCTCGCTGGTGTAGGCGGTGCGACTCGTCAGGCCATCGAGTACGCTCAGGAAGCCGAGCGTCTGGGCGCCAAGGGTCTGCTGCTGCTGCCGCACTACCTGACCGAAGCCAGCCAGGACGGCGTTGCCGCCCACGTCGAAGCCGTGTGCAAATCGGTGAAGATCGGTGTGGTGGTCTACAACCGTAACGTCTGCCGCCTGACACCTACCTTGCTCGAGCAACTGGCCGAGCGTTGCCCGAACCTGATCGGTTACAAGGATGGTCTGGGTGATATCGAACTGATGGTTTCGATCCGCCGCCGTCTTGGTGACCGTTTCTCGTACCTGGGCGGCCTGCCGACCGCTGAAGTCTATGCCGCTGCCTACAAGGCGCTGGGCGTACCGGTCTACTCGTCCGCAGTGTTCAACTTCGTACCGAAACTGGCGATGGACTTCTACCACGCCATTGCCCGTGACGATCATCAGGCGGTCGGCAAGTACATCGACGATTTCTTCCTGCCTTACCTGGAAATCCGCAACCGCAAGGCCGGTTATGCCGTGAGCATCGTCAAGGCCGGCGCGAAGATCGCGGGTTATGACGCAGGTCCGGTGCGTGCACCGTTGACCGATCTGACGTCAGACGAGTGCGACATGCTCGCCGCTCTGATGGACAAGCAAGGCAAGCAATAACATCTGTCACGACAAGGCCGCTGAGCAATCAGCGGTTTTTTCGTTGCAGTGCATGACCCTTACAGGTGGCAGATGTCGTCGCCGTGACGCTGCCAAGGGGCCTGTAACGCTACACCCAAAAAACAGCTTTACCCGCGTAAAAAAATAATCAGTGGGAGCTCTACCATGCAAACGTCCAAGCCGACGCACGTCCGCTATTTGATCCTGTTGATGCTGTTTCTGGTCACTACGATCAACTACGCCGACCGCGCCACCATCGCTATCGCTGGTTCCAGCATTCAGAAAGACCTGGGCATCAGTGCCGTCACTCTGGGCTATATCTTCTCCGCATTCGGCTGGGCCTACGTGGCTGGTCAGATTCCCGGTGGCTGGCTGCTCGACCGTTTCGGGTCGAAGAAAGTCTACGCCATGAGCATTTTCACCTGGTCGCTGTTCACCCTGCTGCAAGGCTATGTGGGCGAGTTCGGCATCTCCACGGCCATCGTCGCGCTGTTCATGCTGCGCTTTCTGGTCGGTCTGGCCGAAGCGCCTTCCTTTCCGGGCAACGCGCGCATCGTCGCCGCCTGGTTCCCGACCGCCGAACGCGGTACCGCCTCGGCGATCTTCAACTCGGCACAATATTTCGCCACCGTTCTGTTCGCTCCGCTGATGGGCTGGATTGTCTACACCTACGGCTGGCAGCACGTATTCATCGTGATGGGCGCGTTCGGTATCGTGTTCTCCATGATCTGGATGAAGGTCATCTACGGCCCGCGCAACCACCCGATGATCAACGAGGCCGAGTTCGAGCACATTTCCAGCAATGGCGCACTGGTCGACCTGGATCAGGACAAGGGTAAAGGCACGCAAAAAACAGCCAGCAGCGGCCCCAAGTGGGATTACATCCGCCAGTTGCTGACCAACCGCATGATGCTGGGCATCTACCTCAGCCAATACTGCATCAACGGCATCACCTACTTCTTCCTGACCTGGTTCCCGGTGTACCTGGTTCAGGAGCGCGGCATGACCATCCTCAAAGCGGGCATCATCGCCTCTCTGCCGGCGATCTGCGGCTTTATCGGCGGTGTCTTGGGCGGGATCATTTCCGACTACCTGCTGCGCAAGGGCCATTCGCTGACCTTCGCGCGCAAGGCGCCGATCATCGGCGGCCTGCTGCTGTCGACCTCGATCGTGACCTGCAACTACGTCGACATCGAATGGGTGGTCGTGGGCTTCATGGCCCTGGCATTCTTCGGCAAGGGTGTGGGTGCACTGGGCTGTGATGTCCGACGTATCGCCCAAGCAGATCGCCGGTTTGAGCGGCGGCCTGTTCAACACCTTCGGTAACATTGCATCGATCACCACTCCGATCGTGATTGGCTACATCATCAGCAGCACCGGCTCGTTCAAATGGGCACTGGTGTTCGTGGGCGCCAACGCGCTGCTGGCGGTGATCAGTTACATTTTCATCGTGGGTGAAATCAAGCGTGTGGAATTGAAAGAGCCGCCTGCCAAGGGGCCATTGCTGAACGACCCGGTCAGCGACCTTTCCGAAGCAAAATCCTGAGGAAACCGTGATGAACCTGATTCAACATGCCGATTCGCCGCGCTATATCCGGCTGCATCCCCTGGATAACGTCGTGGTCGTGGTCAATGACCAGGGTGTGCCGGCCGGAACCGAATTCGACAACGGCCTGGTCACTGTCGATAACGTACCGCAGAGCCACAAGGTCAGCACCGTTGACCTGGCCGTTGGCGAGGCCGTGATTCGTTACGGCCACATCATTGGCTACGCACTGCAACCGATACCGCGCGGCAGTTGGGTCAGGGAAGACCAGTTGCGCATGCCTTCCGCGCCTGCGCTCGACAGCCTGCCGATGTCCGATGCCGTGCCTGAAAAGCAGGCGCCGCTCGAGGGGTACACCTTCGAAGGCTATCGCAACGCCGACGGCACCGTGGGCACTCGCAACATCCTCGGTATCACCACTACCGTGCAGTGCGTGACCGGTGTGCTCGACCATGCGGTCAAGCGCATCCGTGACGAGCTGTTGCCAAAGTACCCGAACGTCGATGACGTCGTGGCCCTGACCCACAGCTACGGCTGCGGCGTGGCCATTACCGCCACCGATGCCTACATCCCGATTCGTACGGTGCGCAACCTGGCACGTAACCCGAACCTGGGGGGCGAGGCGCTGGTGATCAGCCTTGGCTGCGAGAAGTTGCAGGCCGGGCAGGTCATGCATGAGGGCGACAGCTCGGTAGACCTGAGCGAGCCCTGGCTGTATCGGCTGCAGGACTCCAGCCACGGTTTCAATGAAATGATCGAACAGATCATGGAGCTGGCCGAAACACGTTTGAAAAAGCTGGATCTGCGGCGTCGCGAAACGGTTCCGGCTTCGGAGTTGATTCTGGGCATGCAATGCGGCGGCAGTGATGCGTTTTCCGGCATTACCGCCAACCCGGCGCTGGGTTACGCATCGGATCTGCTGTTGCGCGCGGGGGCGACGGTGATGTTTTCCGAAGTGACCGAAGTGCGGGATGCAATCTACTTGCTGACCTCCCGCGCACAGGATCAGGACGTCGCACAGGCGCTGGTGCGGGAGATGGACTGGTACGACCGTTATCTGGCTAAAGGCGAGGCTGATCGCAGCGCCAACACCACGCCGGGCAACAAGAAGGGTGGCTTGTCGAACATTGTCGAGAAGTCTCTGGGATCAATCGTCAAATCAGGCAGCAGCGCCATCAATGGCGTGCTCGGCCCGGGTGAGCGGGTCAGTGGCAAGGGTTTGATCTTCTGCGCGACACCGGCCAGTGACTTCGTCTGCGGCACGTTGCAACTGGCTGCCGGTATGAACCTGCATGTGTTCACCACCGGACGCGGTACGCCGTATGGTCTGGCAATGGCGCCTGTGGTGAAGGTCTCGACCCGCACCGAACTGGCTCAGCGCTGGCCTGATCTGATCGATATAGACGCCGGACGCATCGCGACCGGACGCGCGAGCATCGAGGATCTGGGCTGGGAGCTTTTCCACTTCTACCTAGACGTGGCCAGTGGCAAGAAGAAGACCTGGACCGAGCATTACCGGCTGCACAACGACATCACGCTCTTCAACCCGGCACCGATTACCTGACGGATGTGTGACGCGGCGCGTCACGAACGGCATTCCCGCGCTGGAACTTGAGGAGCGATCTGTGTCTGAATACGCCTGTCGTGCCCATGCTCCGCGTGGGCATGCCGTTCTGGACGCTCTGCGTCCGCGCTGAGCACCCGGTCACAATCCGAAATATTCTCTGAACTTTAAGGCCCTTTTTGACCTCTTCTACAGTAGGGCAGCTGGTCTGGCTGCCTTCGTTGATGGTGCAGGAGATTTCAAATGGGTTGGATATCGGAAAATCATTTGTGGTTGTTCGCAGCGCTGACTGCCCTGATCGTGATTTCGGACATCTGGGCAGTACTGCGTATTCGCAAGAGCAAGACACAATCCAGCAATAAGCTGATGTGGATCATTGTCGTTGTTGCCGTGCCAATCGTTGGCGTGCTGGCCTTGCTGATTGCGGGTCCGCGTCATGTGGACACGCCGGCCAAGCCTGAGCAGCAAAGCACCAAGTACTGACCCCGCTTTTCAAAAATACCCCGCCTGCGGGCGTGGGTATTTCTCCCTGTGATCACCCCCCCTCTGTTTTTCAGCGCCTTTGCTCACGAAGGTGCAATGTCGGCTGGCAAAAATAAAAATCTCTGCAATTCTTCTGAAATGGTGAGGTGTTTACATGCTTGCCATTCAGACCTGAACAAGGAGAAAGCGTATGTCGATCATGACCAAGTGGGCGTTACAGGCAGCTGCGTTGTTTGTGCTGGGCTGGATGGCAATGTCGGTAGCGAGCTGGAGCAATGCCGTTGCCAATGGCACCGGCAATGATCGGCTGGCAGAGTTGAACGCTGGTGTATTGAGCAGCCCGGTGCTGGCCGTGTCATCGTCGTCGGCGGAGCACGGCGGGTAATCCTGCCGGATCAGCGGGGAAACATCGGCACTTTTCTGCAGGCAAAAAAATGGCCCACAACGGGGTGGGCCAAATGGGATTCATCAAAGGAGTAGGGCCAATTTACGCAGCCGGACGTGAAGAGGATGTGAAACGGATGTCATGGAAACGAGAAGTAGTTCGATAATTCAAGTGGCGTCATGACGGGGTGAAACAGCGTCGCCCATTGCGTGGCAACGCTGTATGGATTAATTCGCGGGGGAGGGCGTCGGTCTAGCGGGCGGCCGCCTGGACGCTTATTTCCGCGGCTGCGCGGCGTGCCATATGCGGCAGCGAATGAGGCGCGTCGATTCTGGATTTCATGCGGTCGGCAAACTCTCTGGCTTCCTGCCAGCTCCGGCATTTGACCGGATAGTCGTCCAGTATTACAACCCAAGCGTCACCGTATACACCTTCTTCAATTCGGATGAGCATTGTTGGCATCTCCTTTCAGTGAGGGTAAGTCTGTGCCGGGTCATCGGCGCGAAAGCTGACGCACGAAATCCTGCGCCGAAAATCGGTGTCTCGCTACAAAAAATTACAATTCCTGACGAGTGCACACGGCCCGCAAGCAAACCGGCTCGGCGGCTAGCGAGGCTGTGTTCGTGGGCAAGCCTGACTCAGAAATGTGACAGGCTGATGGATCAGCGGATCAGAACGCCAGCTTGAAGCCGATCGTGCCCAGCATGATGGCCAGGAAGGGCCGTAGCAGGTCATCGGAGACGCGGCCAGCCATATGACTGCCCAGGTAGATGCCGGGCAGTGAGCCCATCAGCAGCCAGCCCAGCAACTCCCAGTTCATATTGCCCATGCTCGCATGACCGAGGCCTGCGACCAGTGTGAGAGGGACCGCATGGGCGATCTCGGTACCCACCAGACGCCGGGTCGGCAGCAGTGGATAGAGGATGAACAACGCCACCGTGCCCAGCGCGCCGGCACCGATGGACGTAAGTGCAACCATGGTGCCGAGGATCAGACCGGTGATGACGGTCAGTACCGTCAGGCTGGTGCCGCTGAAAAACGAGTACCCGTCCCCGCGTCGGTGGGCGAAGGCCATCAGTTTTTTCTTGAACAGAACGGCGAGTGCGGTAAGCAGCAGTACAAACCCGAGGGCCTGTTTGATGATCGCGTTAAGCGCTTCGGGGGCGGTGTGCAGGGTGCTCAGAAACCACAGTGTCATGAGCACCGCCGGGACGCTGCCCAGGGTCAGCAGCCCGGTGACTTTCCAGTCGATGTTGTCGTTCTTGCGATGGACCAGAACCCCGCCGGATTTGGTAATCGCCGCGTACAGCAGGTCCGTGCCGACCGCCGTGGCCGGATTGATTCCGAACCACAACAGTATCGGCGTCATCAGCGAGCCGCCGCCGACTCCGGTCATGCCAACGATGAATCCGACTACCAGCCCTGCAACTACGAAACCCAGACCACCCGCTTCCATATTCAACCTTTTCAAGCAAACGCATAGGCAAAAAGTGGCGGGCAGCATAACGGCTTGTGTTGTAAACGGTTATGAAGATGTGTTCTAAGGTTATAACTGTTTGTCGCGGACGAGTGCGGCCTCTGCGGCTTCGGCAGCACTCTGCAGGCGTTGGTTCGGGCCTATCCAGTTCAGCAGAGCCTCGGCCTCCATGGGTTTGGCGATCAGGTAGCCCTGGCCTTCATCGCAACCCCACTGCTTGACCAGACGACGAATCTCATCGGTTTCGATGCCCTCGGCAACGACCCAGTAACCGAGTTTCTTGGCCAGACCGATCAATGCCTTGACCAGACGCTGATCGGTTTTGTCGGACGCCAGATTGCGGATCAGCGACTGGTCGAGCTTGACCGTCGTCGCAGGCAACTGTCGCAGGTAGTTCCAGTTGCTGTAGCCCGTGCCGAAGTCATCGATTGCCACATCCATGCCCATCTGGCGCATGCGCTCCAGTTGGTGGCGTACTTCTGCCGGGTTGTGCATCAAAGCGCCTTCAGTGAACTCCAGCTCAAAGCGGGTAGGGTCGATCTTGTGCTTGCCCAGCAGGCGGATCATCCGGTCAGTGAACGCCGGGCCGGTGAGGTCTTCGGGCGTCACGTTGATCGCAATGCGGAAATCGAATCCCTGTTGCTGCCAACGAGCAGCCTGTTCGATGGCACGGGTCAGCACCCAGAGACTCAGCGGGCGCATCAGCGCTGTCTTCTCGGCCAGCGGCACGAATTCGGCAGGCCCGATGGCGCCGAGCGTCGGGTGATTCCAGCGCAGCAAGGCCTCTACTGACGTACACAGACCGGAGTCAAGATCGATGCGCGGCTGGTAGACCAGCCGCAGTTGATCATGAGCGTGCACTGCACCGGTCAACGAACTGAGCAGCTTGAAGGCTCGCTGCTGTGCGGCGTCGAAGTGCGGTTCATACATCGCCCAGCCAAGATCGCGGTCGCGGGCATCGTCGGCTGCGCTGATCACCATACGCATCCAGTCCTGTTCTTCGACCGGATTGCGATTCAGGGTCACGACCCCGAGACCAACCTGCATCTGCACTGGAATGCCCCGGCATTCAACGGGCGTCTCGAAGTCTTTGAGGATGGTACGAAACAGGTGTTCAGGGGTGCGTTCCCCTGCCAACAGAAAGCCGAAGCGCGTAGGGCTGACCTTGTACAGGGAACAGGTCGGTGGCAGCAGGCACTCCAGGCGGTTCTTGATCGCCGTCACCAGATCCTGGGAGAAGCTGTAACCCAGAGCCTTGACGATGTCGTTGAGGAACGCCGAGGTAATCATGTCCACCGCGACCAACTGATAATCGACACTGGATGCCACTGCCTGACTGATGTCTTCCTGCAGGCGTGAGCGGTTGTACAAGCCGGTGGGCTGATCAATGAAGCAACTGAGCCTGAGGCCGATAATGCGTTTCATGACCAGCGACGCAAAGCGCTTGAGCATATCCGTCTGGTATTCGTTCATCGGCTCGCGCGGCTTGGTGTCGATCACGCACAGGCTGCCCAGGGCAATGCCGTCATCAGTGATCAGTGGAGCGCCTGCGTAGTAGCGGATGTCAGGGTGGCCGGTCACCAGGCTGTTGTTCACGAAGCGCTCGTCGAGCGTCGCATCGGGAATCTCGAACAGCGTGTCGGAAAGGATGGTGTAGGCGCAGAAGGACACGTTACGGGGTGTTTCACGGGCATTCAGGCCCACCTTGGCACGAAACCACTGGCGGTGCTCGTCGACGATTGAGATCAAGGCAATCGGCGTCTCGAAAAATGCAGCGGTCATCGCGACGATTTCATCGAATACGTCATCGGACGTATCTTCAAGCACGCACAGCTCCCGGATGCGCAACAGACGTTGCGTTTCATTCAGAGGAATGGGGGCACTGGCGTTCATGACGATTCTCAATGGATGTTCGATGATGCCTATATGACATCACGAAACTCACTTTAACAGACGAAAAGATTCCGACCACAGCGGCGAGATACCGATTAATCGGCCGCATATCGGGTTTTTTGAACGCTTTCGTTGCTCAACCCACGGACGGCGAGGGGTTGACCGTTTGTTTGCGGCCTGTTTCGAGCACTACCATTCGTCGACTTGCCGAAAAAAAGTGAATCGAGTGTCGTCATGCAGACTCTTCGGCTACATTTTTTGCGTGCGAAGCGAGCACATTCTTCATGGTTTGAGTTGGTGTGCTGCTTACCGGCCTTTGCTGAAAACGAGCTTAACCATCGCAGGATAACCACGAGGCACACTATGAGCATTGAGGTGCGACCCGCCCGCCTGGCCGACGCAGATGCCATCAGCCGAGTGGTATTGGCGGCGTTGCGAATCAGCAACGCCAGGGATTATCCCGCCAGCGTGATCGAGCGCGTGCAGTCGAGTTTCAGCCCGGCTGCGATCGAGCAGCTCATGCGGCAGCGGCGGGTATTTGTGGCGTCAGAGGGCAATAGGGTGGTGGGCACTGCGAGTCTGGAGGGGGAGGTCGTGCGCTCGGTATTTGTCTACCCTGACAGGCATCGGCAGGGGATCGGGCGTTTGTTGATGGCCGAGCTGGAGGTTGTCGCACGCAAGGCAGGCGCGGTGCGGATGGTTGTACCGTCATCCTTGACTGCGCAGGGGTTTTACTTGGCGCTGGGCTTCAGCCTGGTGCGAGAGCATCTGGAGGGAGAGGAGCGCACATTGATCATGGAGAGGGAACTGCGCGTCTGAGGCGTTCCATGCCTTAAGCGGTGACTTCCTGTATCTCCTGCATTTCCTGCAGTTGGTAGTGCGCGTACAGCGTGCTGGCGATCAGCGTGCAAAACACCTTCAGGGTATCGAGGGTATTGGCGTCATCGAGTGGCGCAGGCTTGGTATCCAGGCCGCACAGGGTGCCGAAGAACTCTCCGTTGGGAAAAATGATCGGCAATGAGAAGTAGCTCTGGAAGCCGTACATTTTAGTAATGGGATGCTCTGCGTAGACGGGGTCGGTCGCGACTTCGTTGATTACGATAGGCTGGCGGTGCAGACGCAACTCATTGCAGAACGTGGTCTCCAGCTTGAGCTGATGACCGGCTTCCAGCCCGAACTGAATTTCGTCGTAAACAGCGCATGCGGTCCAGCTGGCCTCGGTGACTTTGGCAATGGCTGCAAATCTCAGCCCAGTCAGCCGGGTTACCAGCCTTAACAGACTGGAAGTCGCCTCGATTTCACTGATGACTGCCAGCTCTGCGGAAGTCAGGTTGTTGTTCAAAATTTGTCACCCTGGTCATAAAAAGCACTGATGCGGCCTTGGCAGTACGCCGGGCGCTGCCGATCCCGTGCAGGAAGTGATCGTGTCATACCTGATCGTGGCTTACATGAAATATTTTGTTGTTCGCTGCCAACTATCGAATGAGTTTAATTCCCCTGTCAACGTTGCTGGCTTTTTCAAATAGTCCGGGCTCGTCAATGGGTCTTTACGGATCCGGTTTCAACTAGTGAAGGCAATACGTCTGAAAGGCTGTCAGCAGAGACGCGCGGCCTTCAGGTTTTGAAAGGAAGTGGCTGTAGGGGGAGGGACCGTTATCGTTTTTGTGTCGAACGTTACTGACTCTATAAAAAGAAGGGCAGCAGACGAATCTGCTGCCCTTCTGTCATGCCCGGTCGGCGTAGCTGCCTGGATTACGTCTTGAAGCGCAGCACCAGATCATTCAGGTTGACCGCCAGCTGCGAGAGTTCAGTACTGGCGATCAGCGTCTGCCGGGTGCCTTCACTGCTCTGCACGGCCAGGTCACGAATGCTGACCAGGCTTCTGTCGACATCACGCGCTACATGCGCCTGTTGTTCGGAGGCAGCCGCGATCTGCAAGTTACGGTTATTGATCTCGAGTACCGAGTCGTTGATCTGGCGCAGCGACTCCCCGGCGTCTTCTGCGGTCTTGCGCGTGTTGTGAACTTCCTCAGTGCTCTTCTGCATTGACTCGACGGTGGCAGAGGAGCCGGCCTGAATCGCTGAGATCATCTGTTCGACTTCTTGCGTGGACGTCTGTGTGCGATGCGCCAGAGCCCGTACTTCATCGGCTACCACAGCGAAGCCGCGACCCTGTTCGCCGGCACGCGCGGCTTCGATGGCTGCATTGAGTGCCAGCAGGTTGGTCTGTTCGGCAATGCCGCGAATCACGCCCAGCACTTTGCTGATGTCCTGAGCCTGACCGGCCAGCGCAGTCACTTGCGCGGAGGAGCCCTCGACCAGGCCTGTCAGGTTCTGCATGGCCGTCAGGGTTTCGTTGACGCGCTGGTTACCCAGGTCGGCTGAAAGGCTCGACTGTTGGGCGGCCTGCGAGGTCGAGGTAGCATTACGAGCGACCTCTTCTACGGCAGCACTCATTTCGTTTACCGCGGTAGCGGCCTGCTCGATTTCGCTGTTCTGCTGCTGCAATGTGCGGTCGGCACTTTCGGTGATCGACGTCATCTCGACGGCGGCAGTGCTCAGTTGCGCGGAAGCGCCGGAAATTTCGTGAATGGTGGTACGCAGGTTGCCCGACATGGTGTTGAGGGCCGTCATCAAGCGTGATGCTTCATCGCTGCCGCTAACGCTCAATTGCCGGGTCAGGTCACCGGCGGCGATGTCTTCCGCCAGTTTCAGCGAGACGCTGATCGGGTCGACAATGCTGCGTGTCAGGGCAATCGCGAGTACCACGGTAAGCAGGAACGCTGCGATAAGCACAATCATCAACACGTTGACGCTGTGGTCGTAGACTGTAGTGGCATCTTTCCCGGAGACGACCGCCTCTTCAGCATTGTGCCCACGTAGCACAGTGAGTTTTTCCTGATAGGCAGCGGCTTTTTGGGCCTGCTCTCCGTTGGCGAGGGAGACCGCTCTGTCGTGATCAGCGCTGTCCAGTGCGACGACCTGTTTCAAGCCATCAATGTAGACGCCCATCTTGTTATTGGCTTCTTCGAATTGCGCCCGGTCGGCTTCGCCCGACAGCAGGTGTTTTTGATAGAAGTCGCTGTTGGCACGCAGCGCCTCGATCGCTTCCCGAACCTTGGCTTCTGCGGTGGCGTGTACGGTCGGATCGTTGCTGGCAAGCATCCTGATGCTTTCCAGACGGGCGTGAAGCAGGGCGATCTGAATGTCGTCGACGACCTGAATGCTGGGCAGTGAGTTTTCTTCTATGTTCTGCTCGGCTACGCGCAGGTGGCCGATCTGTACGTAGGAGAAGGCCCCCAGACCGATCAACAACAAGGTAATGACGCCAAAACACAGGGAGGCCCTGCGTGAAATGCTTAACGATCTGAGGTTCATGGTTGCCTCCAGCGGCAAAACAGGCGGAAGGCAAATACGTTCCTCCCAATGACTGTTTTTCTGCTGAAAACGAGAGAGCTTTAACAAAATGGTCATGAAGGTTATTTCATAATAGCCTCGTGCCATTATTTGCTGTAAGGCAGCCGTATGACCTGAAAAAGTTCCAATAAATTGTGAATGATATTAACCGTTAGTCGGGTGAATGTTATTAAAGTATTCGCTCTAATTACGTGATGCCCAAGATGCGGAGCCATGTCTTATCGTTAAGTTGCGGACGTTTTAAACGTGCGCCCACCGTGTCCATAAAACCTGCGATGCACCCCATGCACGCCATTCGTTCTTCTACATGTGGCATGTGACTGGACTCTTCGAAGACAGACCAAATGATGTTGGGGACGTGATCCACATAGGGCTTCACGACGAGCGGTGTGGCTTCGTCATACTTCCCTGAAATCAGCAAGGTCGGAACGTTGATGAGCTTCAGGCGATCAATGATGGTCCAGTTCTTCAGCGTACCGATGACGTGAAACCCGGTAGAGCCATTCATGGCGTGGTACACAGTCGGATCGGCGTCAATCGCGTCGAAGGTACGTTTCACCTCATAGGGCCAGGGTGTGATGCGGCAGACATGACGGTCATAGAATACCCGCGAGGCTTTCAGGTATTCCGGATCTTTCAATGTTTTCGCCTCTTCGTGCTTGAGCAACACAGCCTGCACATCAAGGGGCAGATCCTCGCGCAGCCGGTTGGCCTCGCTTACCCAAGTGAGCATGTCTGCGGGGGAGTTGGCGATGATCAGTGCTTTCAGTCCTTTGGGCTGACGCACGGCATGCTCCGAAGCCAGCATGCCGCCCCACGACTGGCCCAGCAAGGCGTAGTTGTTTTTGATGCCCAGATGCTCAAGCAGGTTAGCCAGCTCACTCAGGAACAGTTTGACCGTCCAGAAGCCGCGACCCTTGTGGGGCAGTCGAGTCGACTGCCCGTTACCCAACTGGTCGTAATGGATAACGGCCCGGCCGGTGCTGGCGATGTCCTTGAACGAATCGACGTAATCGTGCGTACAGCCGGGGCCGCCGTGCAGGATGACCAATGGTGTGCCGGGACCGTGCAGGTCGCCGGTGATGCGATACCACGTCTGATAGTCGCCAAAGGGTGCAAAACCTTCCTTGATCGTCATATCTGCCATGTCGCCGGTCCCTGCTGGATAGTTTGGGGGCACCATAGCGCGACGTCTTGCGTCTCATAACTATGGAAAGTGATAGGTTTTGGCCAATAATCCGGTCAGTGGTCGAGTAAGCGGTAGTGAACGTAACGCACCACCGCCTGCACACGGTTTTTGGCCTCCAGCGTCTGCATGGCTGCTGATCAACCACGAGGCGGACGTCAACTGGACCGACTTCTACTACAGCCCCTACATCGGCGTGTCGCGCAAGGACATCGAGCACTTAGGGATGAACCCGCTGGGCCGATTAGGCTCGAAGAAGCGGTCAGGAAGTGACATGAACCAGGCGCTTGCCTGAACGCCAGGCGCTCTTCAGCGTTCTTTTCCGGCGCGCAGTCGGCCGGGAAACGCTAATTTGTATCCTCAGGTTTATCGGGACTTTGACAGGTTCTGCGGATGGTAAAATTGCGGCCTTTTTGCGCTGTACCCTGCGGAGCTGTCATGCATAAACCCACCCCCCGTACCGAATCCCCGAACGCGCTGGCGTTCATCACGCGTTTCTTCGCTGCCGAATCCGCTGGCGGGCTGGTGTTGATGGCAGCTGCTCTGGCGGCCTTGATCGTAGCCAACTCACCGCTTGCCGACAGCTACTTCGCAGCGCTGCACGCAGTGTTCGCCGGGTTGTCGGTTTCGCACTGGATCAATGACGGTCTGATGGCGATCTTCTTCATGCTCGTCGGCCTGGAGATCAAGCGCGAAGTGCTCGCCGGTCAGCTCGCGTCCTGGAGCCAGAGGGCCTTGCCGGGCTTTGCGGCGCTGGGCGGCATGGTGGTTCCGGCGCTGATCTACGTGGTGTTCAACTGGGGACGGCCAGATACTATCGGCGGCTGGGCCATTCCGGCAGCGACCGACATCGCATTCGCCCTGGGTGTGCTGTCACTGCTGGGCAAGCGCGTGCCCCTGTCGCTGAAGATTTTTCTGTCTGCACTGGCGATTCTCGATGATCTTGGCGCGGTGCTGATCATCGCGCTGTTCTACACCAGCGATCTTTCCATTCCCATGCTGCTGGCAGCCCTGGGCTCCATCGCCGTGCTCGTTGCGCTGAATCGTCTGGGCGTCAAGAAGCTGCTGCCTTACCTGGTTGTAGGTGCGCTGCTGTGGTTCTTCATGCTCCAGTCCGGCATCCACGCCACCCTGGCGGGCGTCGCGCTGGCGCTTTGCATTCCGCTGGGCAAGCCCGATGAAGAGGCTCGCTCGCCACTGCTGCATCTGGAAGAAAAACTGCACCCGTGGGTGGCTTTTGCCGTCGTACCGATCTTTGGTTTTGCCAACGCTGGCGTGTCACTGTCGGGCATCACCGCCGACAACCTCGTGGACCCGGTCCCGCTCGGTGTTGCGCTGGGGCTGCTGGTCGGCAAGCAGGTCGGCATCTTCGCCATGGCCGCGCTGGCAATTCGCGCAGGCCTGGCCCGATTGCCGGAGGGCAGCAACTGGGGCCAGCTTTATGGCGTCGCAGCCCTGTGTGGTATCGGCTTCACCATGAGCCTGTTCATTGGCGCACTGGCCTTCCCGGGCGCGCCGGAACTCGTCGATGAGGTCAAGGTAGGCGTGCTGATCGGTTCGGTGCTGTCGGCTGTGTTGGGTGTGATTGTGTTGCGCAGGTTTGGGCAGCAGGGCTGAACTGCTCTTATTTGCGTTCCCTCGCCTTGCGTAGTCCTTGAAAACACTGTCGCCCCCACGCGGAGCATTGGCACGATAGTTACAGGATGATCGTTCCTCACGCTCCAGCGTGGGAATGCCGTTCTGGACGCTCTGCGTCCGATCCTGAAGTGCGGCGCAGCGCAGATTTGTGACGCAGAGCGTCACGACATGCGTGCCAACGCGGGGCATTGGCACGATAGTTACAGGATTATCGTTCCTCACGCTCCAGCGTGGGAATGCCGTTCTGGACGCTCTGCGTCCGATCCTGAATGTGCGGCGCGGCGCAGATTTGTGACGCAGAGCGTCACGACATGCATGCCAACGCGGAGCATTGGCACGATAGTAGTCGGAATGTCCCGGTGAATGGCGGGTTCATCTGGAGAAGTCAGGTTGCGGTTGGGTTGCTGAATTGATTGAAGGGGCGCAAACCGATCAGCAGGCCGTGAAGTTGATTCTGCAACGAGTGACCATTATCTGATCGCAATCTGGCATTACAGAAAACAAGTGTGATGTCGATAAAGACGGGACGCGCCAGGGACTCGGCCAACTTGTCCTATTTTGAGAGCCCACAGCATGTTTCACCTGTTCAGCCCCCGTCGTGACAAAAAGGCCCTTCAGCAACTTATCTCATCGCTCAAGAGCGGCACTGAGCCCTCGGTAAGGGGATGTGCCGAAAAAAACGCGGTACTTGAGTGCTGGAGCTCCTTGAGCACGCAGCGTCGTCTTGACGAGCAACGTATTGCCGCTCTTGAGCAAGAGCTGGAAACCGCCCGCCACCTGCTGGGTGAAGCTTCTGCCTCGGCCGCGGCCTATGAAACCCGCTTTGATCTGGTCAACCGTGCGTCGAGCGAGGGCCTCTGGGATATGGAGGTCGTCGCGGGCGATCCGGTCAACCCGAACAACAGATTCTGGTGGTCGCAGCAATTTCGCACACTGCTCGGTTTCAACGACGAGCGCGATTTCCCCAACGTATTGGCAAGCTGGGCAGACCGTCTTCATCCCCAGGATAAACAAGCCTCGCTGGACGCATTTGCCAAACACCTGAATGACCGTTCCGGCAACACGCCATATCGGATCAAGAATCGCCTGGCGATGAAGGACGGCACTTATCGCTGGTTCTATGCCCAGGGCGAAACGTTAAGAGACGCACGCGGAACGCCGCTGCGTGTCGCGGGCTCTCTTCGGGATATTCATGATGAGCTTGAGCGTGACCTTGAACACGATGTGATCATTACCCGATTCGAACTGGCCCGGGAGATGCTCTCCGACGGTCTTTGGGACATGGAGGTCATTGCCGGCGACCCGGTCAATGCGCGCAATCCTTTCTGGTGGTCTCCACAGTTCAGGCGTCTGCTGGGTTTTGAAACGGTGGAAGAGTTTCCCGATGTACTGGATAGTTGGGCGTCACGGCTGCACCCTGAAGACAAGGAACGAAGCCTGACGGCGTTCGGGGCGCATTTGAATGACCGGACCGGCAAGACTCCGTTCGATATCGAATACCGCCTGAAGATGAAAACCGGGGAGTACCGCTGGTTCCGTGCGCGCGGCCAGACTCGCCGCAATCCTGAAGGTGTTCCGCTGAGGGTGGTCGGTGCGCTGGTGGATGTGCATTTGAAACATGAGCAGGATGCTCTTCGCGACACCGAAGCACAGCATCAGAAAAACCTGGAAGAGAATATCACTCAACTGACCCAGATAGTCGGCACTATCCAGAGCATTGCCAGCCAGACCAACCTTCTGGCGCTCAATGCGGCAATCGAAGCTGCGCGCGCCGGTGAGGCAGGGCGCGGCTTCGCGGTGGTGGCGGATGAAGTTCGCAAGCTGGCGACCAGAACGACCGAAGCGACGGAGCAGGCTGCAAGCATGATGAGCCGTTGATAAAACCGGCATTCGCTTATTGATAGCAGCAAAAAAAACGCCTCCGCAAGGGAGGCGTTTTTTCAACTCAGCACATCAGGCCAGGTCGAAGCGGTCCAGGTTCATCACCTTGGTCCAGACTGCCACGAAGTCTTTGACGAACTTCTCGTGTGCATCCGAGCTGCCATACACCTCGGCAATCGCACGCAGTTGAGCATGCGAGCCGAAGACCAGATCGACACGGGTGCCAGTCCATTTCACTGCGCCCGTCTTGCGGTCACGGGCCTCGAATGTATCAGTGCCTCCCGCAGTCGCTTTCCACTCCACGCCCATGTCCAGCAGGTTCTTGAAGAAGTCGTTGGTCAGAGTGCCCGGCTGATCAGTAAAGACGCCATGCTTGCTCTGTCCGACGTTGATGTTCAAGACCCGCAGGCCGCCCAGCAGTACAGTCATCTCCGGTGCAGTCAGGGTCAGCAGTTGCGCCTTGTCGACTAGCAACGATTCTGCCGAGACCTTGTAATGCCCCTTCTGATAGTTGCGGAACCCATCGGCGATCGGCTCGAGGAAGCTGAACGACTCAACATCGGTCTGCTCTTGAGACGCATCGGCGCGGCCCGGTGCGAACGGGACGGTGACGTGCTGGCCTGCATTTTTCGCCGCCTGCTCGACACCTGCGTTACCGGCCAGAACGATCAGATCGGCGATTGAAACCTTCTTGCCGTTCGATTGACCTGCGTTGAATTCGCTCTGAATGCCCTCGAGGGTCTTCAGCACGCCCGCCAACTGCGCAGGCTGATTGACCGCCCAATCCTTCTGCGGAGCCAGACGCAGACGGCCGCCGTTGGCACCACCGCGCTTGTCCGAGCCACGGAAGGTAGAAGCTGCGGCCCAGGCCGTCGACACCAGCTGCGAGACCGAAAGGCCCGAAGCGAGAATCTTGGTCTTGAGCGCGGCCACATCCTTATCATCCACCAACGCATGATCGACGCTTGGAATCGGGTCTTGCCACAGCAGCTCTTCGGTCGGTGTTTCGGGGCCGAGGTAGCGGGCAAGCGGGCCCATATCACGGTGAGTCAGCTTGAACCAGGCACGGGCGAACGCGTCGGCCAGTTGCTCGGGGTTGTTGAGGAAGCGACGCGAGATCTGCTCGTAAGCCGGATCGAAGCGCAGTGCCAGGTCAGAGGTCAGCATGCTCGGTGCGTGACGTTTGGATGGATCGTGAGCATCCGGGATCTTGCCGGCGCCAGCGCCGTCCTTCGGCGTCCACTGATGCGCGCCTGCCGGGCTCTTGGTCAGTTCCCATTCGAAGCCAAAGAGGTTTTCGAGGTACTCGTTGCTCCATTTGGTCGGCGTCGAAGTCCAGGTCACTTCCAGGCCGCTGGTAATGGTGTCGCCACCCTTGCCGCTGCCGAATTTGTTTCTCCAGCCAAGACCCTGTTCTTCAAGGCCAGCTGCTTCAGGCTCCGGACCAACGTTGTCGGCAGGGCCGGCACCGTGGGTCTTGCCGAAGGCGTGACCACCGGCGATCAGCGCCACGGTCTCTTCGTCATTCATCGCCATGCGACCGAAGGTTTCACGGATATCCCTTGCCGAAGCAACCGGATCCGGCACACCTTCAGGGCCTTCTGGGTTCACGTAGATCAAGCCCATCTGCACGGCGGCAAGCGGGTTTTCCAGATTGCGTTCGCCGTTCGCCGTGCGGCTTTCTTCGTTGGCGTGATTTTCCGGCTCGGCCACCAGCGTGCCGTCGCCCGGTTGCTGCATTTTCTTCTGCACGCCGTAGCGTTCTTCACCGCCCAGCCAGGTGGTCTCGGAACCCCAGTACACGTCCTCTTCCGGTTCCCAGACATCCGCGCGACCACCGGAGAAACCGAAGGTCTTGAAGCCCATGGACTCCAGCGCGACGTTACCGGTCAGCACGATCAGGTCAGCCCAGGAGATCTTGCGGCCGTACTTCTGCTTGATCGGCCAGATCAGGCGGCGCGCCTTGTCCAGGCTGACGTTGTCAGGCCAACTGTTGAGCGGCGCAAAACGTTGCTGACCGGCACCTGCACCGCCACGACCGTCGCCTGTGCGGTAGGTACCGGCGCTGTGCCAGGCCATACGAATGAACAGCGGGCCATAGTGGCCGAAGTCTGCCGGCCACCAGTCCTGAGACTGGGTCATGACGTTGCGCAGGTCCTGTTTGACCGCTTCGATGTCAAGGCTCTTGAATTCCTTGGCATAGTCGAAACTCTCGCCCATCGGGTCGGAGAGCGAGGAATGCTGATGCAGGATCTTCAGATTCAGCTGCTTGGGCCACCAGTCACGGTTGGTGGTGCCGCCGCCGGCAGCGTGGTTGAAGGGGCATTTCGATTCAGTTGACATGCTTGATACACCTTTTTGTCATTTGCATCCGGCCATCCAGTCCACTCGTGGGACCTCAGACAGTGATGACGGAACTCAACAGCACTGGGTTCATGCCGGCCGTTCGGTCAACGATCAGGCCAGCTCTACAGATACGCAGCACAGCGATCATCAGATTGCTGCGAGCCGAGCCCACAACGTGCGTCGCAAACTTGAGCTCATTCTTATCTCCTTATCAGGGTGAAACCGCACGACTTTCGCCGATGCTTAAGCAGATTAGCCTTCTTCGCGAAGATTTCTAATAGAAAGAACATTACGGGGCGATAGGCAGACTCTGGCAGCGCTGTCATCAAGGCATCAAGCGGCTCTGCTAACCTGTGCAGCCCATGAGACTTCAGACCGCTCAACCAATGATCACGATTCGCAGCATGACCCTGGACGACTACGACGCGGTCATCGAACTGATGCGCAGCACACCGGGCATTTCCCTGCGCGACGCCGATTCACGCGAAGCCACCGCACGCTACCTCGAACGCAACCCCGGCATGAGCTTTGTCGCCGAGGCGGACGGCGCCTTGTGCGGCTGTGTGATGTGCGGGCATGACGGACGCCGCGGTTATCTGCAGCATTTGATTGTGCTGCCCGAGTATCGCCGGCGCGGTATCGCCCATAAGTTGGTCGAACGCTGCCTCGAGTGCCTAGACGCGCTGGGTATATACAAGTGTCATCTGGACGTAATGAAGAGCAATGGAGCGGCCGGGCGTTATTGGCAGGGGCAGGGTTGGACGCTGCGGGAGGATATCGATCGGTATTCGAAGGTGCGGCGGGACGGGAATGTTTGAAGGGCGAGAGGTGCGCTACGCATGCGTAGGCGCGTCAACTGATTGCGCCGCTTGATTCTGCGTCATTGTGCTGGCAGCGCTCGATGAAACTATCCGGCCTTCAAAGGCGATACATTTTCTGCCATTGCGCTTGGCGTGATACAGGTTCTCATCGGCCTCTTTCAACAGATCGTTGACAGTTTCAACCCGCGACAAACTCGCAACGCCGCCACTGAATGAATAGGGGACTTGAGCCGCTTCATCCTTTTGCGCGAGCCTCAACAACTCTTCCAGTGCGCGTACAGCGTCTGTGGCGTTCGCCGCCGACAAGATCACGCCAAACTCTTCCCCACCCAAACGCCCAAAGGCGATCAGCCCCTTTGTGCCTTTTAGGAGTGTCGCAAACCCAACAAGGACATTGTCGCCCACGTCGTGACCATGGGTGTCGTTGATACTTTTAAAGTGATCCAGATCAATCATGGCAAACCACAACGACGATTTTTCAGCGCACGCCAGCGCAGTATTCAGACTGGCAACCAGTGCGCGGCGATTGGGCGCATGCGTCAGGGTGTCGGTTTCGGACAGTTCCTGATAACGGTCCCTGGCTGTCATGGTCTGCATGACCAGGCTCAGGAAGGTTGCATTGAGGCAGCCGCCCAGCAAGGTCGAGCTGATCAGGAACACATAAAACAAAGGTGCATGGTTGACGCCAACGGCCGTCAGGTCCATTTCCCACATGATCAGCCAGATCAGGGCTGCCGCGGCGATGTAATCAATAAACTTGACGAAGAATACGCTCATTCCCGTGATGAGCAGGGAGGTGACAACCAGCCCCCACATCGACGCTTCCACGCCCATGCGTTCGATCTGTTCCTTGAACAGAAAGGTCAGCGATGCCATGTAAATGATGCCGAACAGACGCCACGCCAGCATGCTCCTGCTATTGGACGTGACAATGATCGACAGCGCCGCCCCCGCCAGCGCGCAGCAGATGAATATATCCAGTGATCGATCAATGGACGGATTCAGGCACCAGCTGATAACCCAACTGAAAAGACCAATCAATTGAGACAGCTTCAAGGGGACGAAAATAGAGTTTTTCAGGTTTCTTCTTTGCGGCATGTGCAGCTTCCGTACTTATGCCAGCCGAACCGTTGTCGACGGCACACGCCTTGATCGAGAGGGGTGATGATATATGGCCACTATACTTCATTGCCAGATAGGGGGGGATGGCCGTCGGTCTTGCTGGGGGTGGGGTGTGCAGGCCTGGCTGGGTGAAGGGCAGGGCAGCGCTGGTCCGATCTACAGTTGCTTGCGCATGGGTACGCATGCCAAACGGAGCCCTGAGGGAGAGATGTAGAGAGTATGGGCGCTTCCGGTGAAGCCACAATGTTGATAGAACCTCTGTGCATTCAATGTGGCTTCGAGATGGATTTCGGCGAGTCCTGCCTCTCGTGCCAAATGCTCAAGATGAGCGACCATCCTTTTACCTATTCCCTGGCCCATGAATGAGGGCAATACGAATATCGCCTCCAGCTCTCCGCTCTCGAGATTGATCACCCCTGTTGCC
Organism: Pseudomonas sp. PvP027; assembly: GCF_017833005.1. Classification (NCBI taxonomy): domain Bacteria; kingdom Pseudomonadati; phylum Pseudomonadota; class Gammaproteobacteria; order Pseudomonadales; family Pseudomonadaceae; genus Pseudomonas; species Pseudomonas sp. PvP027. Next base: position 4,266,998 of record NZ_JAFIBK010000001.1, read on the forward strand.
ACAGGAATTCCATCGACGCAGGCCAGGTAATAATCGTTTTCCACCCAGGATCTGTATTTATCCGTGAGCGGAACGCAGGTCCAGGCCACCACTTGGTCGTTTGTATAAACGGAGCTGCATTGGTTCTGAATTGCCTGAAAGCGAATATCGAACGCCGCCTCGGCATCGCATCGTTTAGCTCGACGGATCTGTAGCATTTTTATTCTCCTGAAATGAGGCCATGGTGAACGGAGAATAAAAAATCCCCGTCCATTCCTGGCGGGGCTTGAGTCAATGCACTTGGTAGCTACGCGCGCATCATCTTATGGCCCGCACGAGGGGGGGCATTGAGGTGTGCATGATGTTTGGTCGGTGGGGGTTGGTCATTGATTTATAGTCTGGGGGATTGGGGTGGGTGTCAATGGGGGGCTAAAAAGCTGGACGTGCTGTCTGGAATGCTTGGAGGGTAACGGTTCTGCTTGGGGCTAGTGCTCACTGAATTTCAGGTCAAAAGAAGACGCCTATGGGCGTTTTGGATGTCGGGAGGATTTGAACCCGCATCCGGAGCCCTATTTTCGTAGCGCGTGACGTCCACCTTGCTATTTTGCTGTCATTTCCTGCCAATCTACCGGGTGAGCATGCGAGATCGTGCTTGAGACACTGCAAGCATTAGTCTAATGTCGATTAGCTAGCATGACGAGGTAGGCAGGAGGCCAGCCAAAAACGCCGAAACGTCCTTCTAGCTCACTTTGCAGATGTTAAGGAGCTGGTATGTCAGGCGGAGAATTATCAAACATTGGCAGAATGGCGGAAAAAATCTCAGGCGAAATATTTTCTTTTTTTAAATGGAAAGTGGTAGGGCCAACTAATCTCAATTATAAATGTGAGAAGAAAGATCTCCATGCTAAGTCAAAGGAAGGAGAGCACCACCACCCCACAGATGTCGTTTTTAAGTATTTCGATCCTTATGCGAATAAAGAAATTTACATGCATACCGATCTTAAAAGTTATGCTAAAGGCTCGATTGGCCCGGCTGAAATAAAAAAAAGCTCTTGTCTCATTGGCTCGTTCAATAGAGTGCGCTTATGTGAGCCCTGAGTGGCGTGACCGTTATGTAGCAATAAAAAATGAGCGCCGAGCAGTTAAAGGATTGCTTTTCGTTTTTAATCACGACGACCAGTACGATCGTGACTTTTATAATCACTTCCAAGATCTACGCTTTGAGACTATGCATGTAAGGGAAGGTCAGCAACTGCATATTGCAGAGCCAGCATTGATAAATCATATGGCAACTCTCCGTCAGGATATCAACTCTCTAATCGCTGCGGACACATTTCCTAAATATAAATATACATTCCTTTATCCTGATATGGTTTTGCATAAAGCTGCGGGGGATTACTGGTCAAGGCCAGCGACTATGGAGCTTATTGCGTCTCCCTATATGATAATTCACCATGCCGCTGTTCATGCAGAGTCTGGTGAGGGTGTTTGGTCACAGACTTATAGAGAGGGCTATGTAATATATTATCGGCGAGCGGGTGAGTCAGAGTACGAATTTATGTATTTATTTGATGCGCTGTCTAGGTTTCAGCTTCTTAATAGCGACAAAGACATTAAAATTCGTATTCGGGTGATTTGTCGAAACTCTAGTCCCAATCTCCGGAGTAACTATATGAGTGCTATCGCAAGCTACGTGCGGGAGTGGAACGAGGACGCGCATCGTCGTGCTATTTTGGAAAGCATAGAACTTGAGATTGTTACAATGGCTGTGCATAATTATAAGGCCGAACAGATAGGGTGGGATCGAACATGAAGATTGGTAGCCTTTATTACGCGTCCGATAAAGCAATGTTCGATGCGTTAAATCAACGTAAGGTAACCATAGCGCATTTGCGTGAGTTGTTTCTTTCAAGAGGGATAATAATCTCGCCAGAAACAGATAAGGCAGCGCTAGCCAGTCAGTTCAGCAGCTTCTTTCATGATTATCACGACTACCAAAAGCTATCGCGTTTGATCGGGGCTCATAGTGTCCGAGAGCGGACTACCAATATAAATATCACAAGCACGGTATCTGTTGATGACATGATGAAAGCCTTGGAATCAACCAAGGAGCTCTTCGAGGCCGAAGATCATGATGTTATTGATGTTTCTTCTGAAAATGGTGTCATTACCTGTACGGTTCACTATCAAAAGACTGATTATGGACAATCAGAGTTTAGGCAGGTAGTTCAGAAGCAGGCTGTCATAACGCTAGAGCCTTTTCGCAAAGGATGGAAAGTGACAGGCCCTATGAACGATAAGTTTAAGAGCCTTAACGCGCAGCTGCAAAGCCAAATTGAGATTATGACTGATTCCCAAGTAAAGGTCTCGGAAGTTTCATTAGCTGCGTATCCGGATCCTGTCCTCCGCACGCGCTTTTTTAGAGAGTTGATTGAAAGGTTACCTAAATTCAAACAAGTCGACGTGATTGATTTAGCCACATTCAATCCTAAGCTCAATGAAGTGGACTTGTTAGTTGACGAACTTCAAAGCGATGGTGATGACCATCAGGATGACGTAGAGGAAGGGCCCCCGGCTGTAGCAAGTCGCCCTACCACCCATATCACGAAAGCTCAACTAAGCGGTCAAGGTGTTTTAGAGTCTGATCAACTACTAGCGCTTGAAGCTGAAGGGTTTTATATCTGTAAGATTTTGTGGCATGCAACTGATAATAATCAGATAGACTCCGATATATATGTAATTGAGGCTCAGTTTGGAAACAAGGTCGCATGCTCTGATTTTTCTTATATTCTTAAAGGAGTAAAGCACTACCAAGCATCTGGGGTTTTTGGCGGAAGGGTCAAAGCCTCACCTGTGGAGGAGGAGCGGATTAAAAAACTGATCGTTCGGGCGGCTGAAGATACAATTAAAGTTCTCACTGCGGGGAAGCCCTAATGCGTAATATCAGACTTCGAGCTTTCTCGCTTCGCATTGATGCGGAGCTAAACAAGGTCGTCTCTATGCTGAACTCCGCCTCTTTTAGTATTGAATATGGCTCCGGGGTCGAATCGATTGGTGATGAGTTGGGGATTCAAGTTTTTAAATATCATCAACAAAATGAAGTTATCGATAATATAATTGATGTCTATGGTGACTCTCAGCAGAACTTCTATCTTCAATATATAAGTTTCAAGTTTTATTTGGTTGGTCAATCGGGAGGCGCTTATCAAGTGTTCATTGAGTCTCCGCCCAAGGGGCTTAGGCAGTTTATATCCACGTTACGTCGGGCCTTCTCAATGGCATTTTCATTTGATGCTGTGAAGTTGAATGTTTATGATTGGTATAAAAGGTTTCAATCTTTTCCCGGGATCACCAGGGTTCGCATTTTGAAAGCACAATCTTCAGTCATAAATATTAATACGGAATCGTCTTTCAGAATTGCGGTTGAGTCTTCGGCAGATGCAATTGCACAAATGGAAAATATAGTTGCAGACAGACGGCTTTCCCTAGACAGGTTGAAGTTGTCATTCTTTTTTAAAAATAATGAGAGGATCATTGAACTTTCAAGCTCATTTAGCTTGGCTTTGGCTGGATGGGGCGCGGTTGATTCATTGAGTTTCATTATGTCTGTTACGTCTTTCGAGTTAACCGGGTGATCGTCGAAATATTACTGGCGAACGCAGTCTCAGCCTTCGCCCAAGCTTCCTCATTACTTAATGGCATCCATCTGCCATACCCCCCGTACAAACATCGTCCAGTCTGTTCGTCCCATCTGCTTCGAGACCAACATCGGGTGTCCGCCAGCCGATAGCGTCATGGATGCATAGGTGTACCGGGTCTGGTATGAGTGTCGGTACCGAACCGCGCCTCTTCCCGTATTACGGGACCTTTAGCCCGGAAGCCGGTATGTTCGTTAGTTGCTGTCACCGTCCCAGACGCGAGGTGCCAATCCTTTAGGTAAAACAAGGTAGACGCTATCGATCACTAGGTATCCGCTTCCGGCTCCGACAACCTTCCATTTGTATTGGCCACTGGTTCCAGATGTTTCAGGCTCACCAAGGGCTCTGGTGAGAGCTGATCTTAAAAAGTCCTTTCCTAGTGACTTACTGTAGTCCAGAAAATAGCTAACCATGACGATTATCTTTGTTTTCGGGTCGTAACTATACCTAACTTCTCTAAATATCGAGTTTTCCAGGCTAATCGTGAATTGGGGCTGATCTGGATTGCGCGTTGAATCGGATATGCTATCTTTTTTGTAGGCGCTTTGAAGTGTGTCAATACTTTGCCCCAACTTAACGCTGTTCAGAGTTGCGGGATATATTTCTCCCTTAATGAACAGGTTTGAATGCTCAATAGCTGCAAGTTTTTGTCGAGCTCTATCCAGCTCTTCCTTGGTGCTGTTCAGGTCAAGTAATGCCGTTTTTTGCGATTCTAGTTGAGAATTAAGCTTCTCGGCCTTTTGATTGGACTCGAAAACTTTTAAAGGTGTTATGAACTGCTCGTGCAGAACATGAGTCACCGTTGCTGTAGTAGTCACTGCTCCAAAAAGTATGCCGGCGAACCAGACAAGGGCACTTTTCTCGATGGTGTCAGCCATGGCGCTCTCCCTTAGCCAATCTTCTGTGGGCAAATTTTTTGGGATACATCGGAAAACGCGGTTTCCGCTCTACTGCCCGACGAATCCTCAGATGACGGCAGCCAGCGCCCATATATGCGCGCGATCATCGTCTAGTCAGTATGCCCCATCTGCTTTGCTAACCGGCATGAGGAGGCGGGCAACGTGATCATCAAGTACTACACATCTCGCGATATTTCCCTGATTGTCGTGGGAAAGAAAATGGGGTTCGGGGAAGAAAAAACCAGACAGCTATGGAAGGCCGGAAATGCTTGGATTGATGGTGCTTTGGAGGTCAGGCGAGAAGCGGCCTAATGTTTGAGAGCAAGGGATAAGCGGCAGACCGAATTTTCAATCTACCGCATACCGTCATTCGTCAGCTTCCGGTTTAAAACCTTGCAGCCTGTGACGCGCTTTAGGAATCGGCTTAGCATTAACCCAGGCATTCAGCGTTTCCAGCGTCCAGCGGGGAGAATCGTTGAGGTAGGTGTCTGGCGCGGGAAAAGACGGCTCACCCAAAAGTCCTTCCCAGTCGTTCATGCCCGAATATGATCTAGGCGTCATCCGGGCGACCGCCCCATTTGAGCTGACTCCGATAGCGCGGCCCAGTGGGTTTCCAGCAACTCCTCGCCACCGATCAAGGGTGCTTCGGGAAACCCCGAGTTTTTCACAGACCTGCTTTATGGAATAAAGCGTGGTGTTGGATAAGTCTATCGCCATTTCATGAACTCCGAGGTGGTTTTGTGCGTTTTCGTGCCTGATTATGTTTTATGGTGCGATTTGGTGCGATTTGGAGTTTGAAGGTGCGCCTCGATGTAGTCAAGCCTTGTGAAGACTCTTTTATGAATTGGTTTGACAGGATCGGGCAGAATCTATGGATTTCACATTGATTTGCGGCCTTTCCGCGAGCAAAGCCCGTCTATGAGATGGGCTTTTTGCTTTCCGATACTTGTTTTCCTTGTCTTATCATTGCGGTTCAGCAATTTTTTGTCACAGCGAGGAATAAGTATGTCGAAATATCATGTGGTCGAGGGCGGCAGTGCTCGCGATCCTAGAACACGCTATTTTTCAAGGTCTTCAGTGGCATAAGCACTGTCGGCCCGACGTTCACATCAAAGGCTGATGCTTACGCCTATATCAAATCGCTCGAAGAGCGGGAGCTCGCTGAGCAGCGAGATGAGGGCGGTAGGTTATCGGCACCGTCCGCAGGCTGAACGAACTGCTCGACTTGGAACACCAAGCCCGCAAAGAGGCCGAGGCCCGAGCCGACCAGTTCGCCAAAGAGCATAATGAGCTGGCCGCCGCTGTTGGCCGTATGGAAGGGAAGATTGAAGCCCTGACCGGCCAGGTTGCCCAGCTTACTGACAACCTATACGGCGTGGCCTGGGCCTGCTCGGCGATAGCTTCTCTGGCAACTGCCACACCATCGCGGCGACGGCGTTCGGTACCGAGGCCTATGGCTACGCAGCTTGGATCGCGGCGCGCACCGGCCTTTTTCCCAGCTACGTAGACAACCAAGGCAAGCTCGGCGACCACACCGGGCAGTTTCTGGCCAGGCTACCGGCCTGCATTGCGTCGTCGACCGCGGACTTGTGGCTGCTGCTGTCGCGCACGAACGATAGCACCACGGCAGGTATGAGCCTGGCGGACACGAAAGCCAACGTGATGAAGATCGTCACCGCGTTCCTGAATACGCCCGGCAAGTACCTGATCGTCGGCACCGGTACGCCTCGGTTCGGGAGTAGGGCGCTGACCGGTCAAGCGCTGGCCGATGCGATCGCCTACAAGGATTGGGTACTGAGCTACGTCAGCCAGTTCGTGTCGGTCGAATATTTGGGACGGCTTTACCGGGGCCATGACGGTTGAGGGCCTGCACCCCAACATCCTGGGTGCCGACTTCATCAGTTCGCGAGTGGTGCCGATCATCACCGCCAACTTCGAATTTCCCGGCATCCCGCTGCCCACGGACGCTGGCGATATCTACTCGGCCATTCGCCCGTTCGGCTGCCTCAACGCAAACCTTTTGCTGGCGGGTACTGGCGGCACGCTCCCGGCCGGAGTAAACGCCGTGGCCTGGTCTGTGCTGGCGGACGGCTACAAGGGCGTAGGCTCTGGCATGACCGGTATCACAACGCAGTGGTATGAGGAGCCTGCCGCCTATAGTGAGGCGCAGTGCATCGAGCTGCGTGGCAACATGGCGGCGGCGGGCGGCTACATATACATCAACCCACTGCGAACGTGGTACAGACCAACCTGGCGGCCGGCGACGTTATCGAAATGGTGTCGGCGGTAGAGATGGTGGGTTCGTCGCACGGCATTCTGGCTTGGGAGGCTGAGTTGACCATCACCAAGACGGTTAGATGTGCATCGTCCACGTTCTACTATCGTTTGATGGACAAGTACCAAAAGCCGTTCACCATGGCGGCCAGCTTTTCCGGGGCGTTGGAAACAGCGCGGCACGATTGACCTGAGTGAAACCGTGATTACCTCACGCATGGGCCTGTACGTGGCCGCAGGACTCGACGGTGAGCGCCGCGCAGTTTGGGATTCGCAAGGTTTAATTTACAATCACGCCGCGGCCCAAGCCTCTATCCCGCCACACTGTCAACGCCACAATGCTGGGCGCAAGTGCGATGCAGCTCTATCTACGGATCATTTACTGTTCGGCTGTCGCTTCGGAGTCGCCTTCTTCAACTCGTCTGCAGACGTAGCCAACGCATGCCTGTGTAGTAAGTGCTCTACTATATCCATCACATGCGAGACATTCGACATAGATGGTGAATGAGCTCGATGTGCAGCAGCGTGGCCTGCTTCAAGCGCTGCAGACAACACATCCTTATCCTTGATGCTCAAATGCCCGTCGTCCACCATTGCCTGCAATTTCTTATCAAACCCACCCAGATCGCCAACGGTATAATTCATATAAATATCGATGAGGGTCCTGGCTCCCATAAGTGCGAGCCTACGGCTATCAGCGTGAAGCGCCGTGTAGACCTCTCGCATTAAAGACCACCACTCAGGCGGTAGCTGCCACATCCACGTGGGAGATCTTCTTGCCACGCGGGGAGGGTAATATTCAGGCGGGCCAGCATCGAAATGCGAGTGCCAATTATCAGCCCTCAGCAGGACGCTGTCGCATCCGCGGCACTGCATCATACGGTACGTCGTGCCCCATTCCTCAATGCCGCGTTCATCTTCGGAATCGTCGCTGGTCTTTCTCAGCGCCACCTCGGTATGACTAGTCGTTCTCGAGCAGCTGTTGCAATGGGCTTTTAGAATCACGGGAGAAGTTGGCACTGCATTCCTCGGCAGTCAGATTGATGCTGTCATTGAGCTGGCATTACTGAGCCAAAACAGCCCCAAAAGACACAAAAAAAGCACTTGCGACGAACGCGAAGTGCTTTATTTGTAACGCTTGTTTGGTGGGCCGGGGTAATCTGAACTAATTGCTTAAGCTGCTGATTTTTAAGGGATTTAAGTTTCGTCTTTTTTTCTTGGAATACTCTTTGGAATACTGAGTCCGTTGCAATGCTTACGCCGCGGCGCCGCTTCCAAAGCTCGGAGTCATGCACCCTAGCTACTACCCGGCTGCAAAAAAAGCCCAGTCCGAGGTTCTGCCTCCCAAAGCGTCTGGCACTAAGTAGAAACGCGCCTGATCAAACTAGGGTAAAAAACCGGCCAACGCCGTTTTTTCGTGTCTGGGACCTAGGAATCGGATTCAGCCACGCTCGGCCGCGGTGCATTCGAGGCCAGCAAAATCTCCCCAGTCCTGCATCAAGGTACGCCGTTTGTCTAACTGTTCTGGATATCGCAGAAGCTTTTAGATCTGCAGGGAGATGTTGATTATTGCATGATGGCGTATTGATGTTTTCTCTTTAATTCGACTCTGCCTTCGCATATATTGATACAACTTGTTGGGTGATTCTGGAGTGAAAATGTCCCCCTTTGTCATTGGTCAAGAGTATGAGAGATCCCGTCTCCTTGAATTCATAGGTAGCAGACAAGCGCAGTCAGGTGTTCTTTGGGGGCGGGAGGAGCCAGGATGTCTTATTTGTACATCAGGAGGCCGAGGCGGTAAAAAAGCTGGTTATTCGGATGAGCGACTCTCTGACGGTACTTGGTGGTATTTTGGCCAAGGCCGCACCGGTGATCAATCTCTGAGTAATGCCGCGAACTCTAAGCTCTCTTCTGGGAAATTTTCAGTTCTACTCTTCACTACAAGAGAACCAACTGCGAGAGAGGTGGCGGATCGAGGCACCTATGGGAAATTATTTTCCTACTGTGGGCAGTTTAATGTCTCAGGCTTTGACCAGTTCGTGCCGAGTAATGGTAATCGTCAGGGGGATAAACTATGGCGTTTTCGCCTCCTGCCTATCGGTGACGAGAGGTACAATTATTACAGTGAGCAAAGTGATCTGGATATAGAGTCATCCAGTGACTTGCGAGAGATGCAGTATCGACTAACGTCTTTAGTCTCCAGTAAATCCGAGCCTCGGATAAGCTTGACGGAGTATAGGTCTAGGAGTGCTGCAGTTCACCTCTACGCATCGCTTAGATCAAATGGGCAATGCGAAGCGTGTGGGTCCTTAGCCCCATTCACTCGTCCCGATGGACGGAGCTTTCTTGAAGTGCACCATCTCACTCGGCTTGCCGATGATGGCCCAGATTTGCCCTCAAATGTCGCTGCACTTTGTCCTAATTGTCATCGTCGTGTCCACTATTCTGTTGATCGGAAGGAGTTCGGTAGAAAACTCCAAGATGCGATTGCGTTAAAAGAAAATATCATTGCCGGGTGGGAAAAATTAATTAATAAGTAGTCTTCAACATTTTTTCAAAAAAAGATGCTGTCAGGGGTTTTTGTCGGACGGATAACGGTCGTTCATTTAATTTAGATAGATGTTTTCCTATTTCTTCCGTATTAAATCCGCAAGTCGCTTTCCGGTGATATTTGCTTTTTTTGTAGAATTCACCTCGCACTCCCAAACGATGAATACTTTCCATCCTGATGCCTCTAGAACCGATGTCATCCGAATATCCCGAGCGACATTCTTCTCGAATTTTTCCACCCAGAATGCTGTGTTGCTTTTCGGTGTTGTGGCAATGCTGCAGTTGGAATGTCGGTGCCAGAAGCATCCGTGAACGAAAACCACTGACTTATACCGTGGAAATACAAGGTCAGGCTTGCCGGGCAAGCCTGTCCCATTCAGACGGTAGCGCAGACCTAGACTATGCAATATTTTGCGCAGTGCTATTTCTGGGCGAGTGTTGCTCCCCTTGATTCGGGCCATCCTCTCTGATCTCTCTTTAGGAGAGAGGAAGTCGGTCATATCCGACCTCCAGGCCGAGAGCTGCTAAGCCGGGCTGTCATCTCCCTCCTTAATCAGTTCGTAGAAAGGAAGCCCACGGATGACCTCTCCTGAAACATCAAAAGACTTATAGAGGCAGTGATGATTAGGAAGGGTCTTCACACGCTCAGATAGTTCCGAAAGATCTGATGTGAAACCAAGGACACCCAATTCGGCGGGCGTGATGTTTGGAACCTTGTGAATGAACCAGGACAGCAAAGGCTCCCTGTAATCGGTCGCACCGACTTTAAAATGTCTAAGGAATTGAGATGCGAGGATGACGCCAGTTCCGAATTCCCGACCCTGTAGCAATAACTTGCGTAGAACGTCAAACTCGTAGCGCATGATATTGTCGGCTTCGTCCACCAATAGGTAGGAATCGATCGCCCTGAGCTGCGGGTCCGCGCCTGTAAATGCTCGCTTGGGTACTTTGAGCATGTTCTCGTAAAACATGTTTAGTAAGATGGCAACGAGCATATTCTTGCTCCGGTCATCTTGTCCCATGGAACTCAGGGATATCACCACGACACCATCGAAGAACTCGTCGAAAGGTTTTGTCTCTCCCTTGGTCTTTGCAAACACCTCCATGTCCACCAGATCGTCAATGATCGCCATCGGCGTATCCGACTTCCCGCCCAGTATTTCTCGGTACTCTGCATGGATATCGTAGATCGTAGGCTGGCGGTCCTGAGCATTAGCTGCCTCGTAGGCGTTACGGACGGCTGCTTTGAGTTTGTCCCGCTGCACTGGGCCTATACCCGAGTACACCTTGTCGAGGACATCTGCGAAAAAACGGAACCGATCCAACCAAGGTGCTGAAGATTCCCCCATTCCGGTGGTATCGAAGAGGTTCAGGGGCAGGTGATGGGGTTTCACTACCTTTGCCCCGGTGGCTTCTACGAAATCCGGGCTACTAAAGTCGCTCTTATAGTCGAAGATTAAGAAGCGTGGCTTGATCCCACGGTTCGCATCAGTGGCTCGGGATATCTGCAGGATAAGCGACTTGAGAAATTGAGTCTTACCTGTGCCGAGGTCACCTGCCACACCAATGTTCAATTGGTTGAGTCGAGTATCGGATATGTTCAGGGTTAGTTGTCTTGGCTCGAAACCATCGACTGTTTTGCCTACTGAAAGAATTATCCCACTACCTATCTGGTCTGGAGTCAAGGAAGACGCGATTTCTCCATTCGATTTACTGGAGGGTGGCTCTTCGTCGATTAAGTTCGCTGCCGTTGATTCTTCGTTTGGAGCTCCCAAAGGCGCCGCCAACTGTTCATTTTCAGCGGGAGAGCTATCAGGAAGGAGTAGGCTGTCAAGGTGAGGAGGTAAAAGCCCCCAATCTCCAACCTTGGCACGTACAGCGTCGTAGAACGACTGTGGATCATTGCCGACTACGATTCGACCCGCATCCTTTTTTGAAATGATAATCGTCTCGTCGAAATTATCGCCATCACGATCGTACTGGACACTCTGAGTTGAATCGTCCACGACTATAAGCCGTCCTCTCAAATCCAGACTAGGTCTGGACCCCGGATCGAGAATCGCAGCAGCGATACGCTCATGGTAGCCAGCCCAACGTATGGCCTGTCCCTCCACTGCCTGATGTTGACTGTAGACTCGTAAGCCAAAGCCGATCATCGAAAGTAATAGGTGCTGGTAGGCGAGGCTCCATGCCAAAGATGTGCTGGCGCGTTCTTCGATGGCTTGTAAAAGGGTTGAGAGTGCTCTTGCCTGTGAAAGAGCGTCCACGGAATCGTTGGCTCCGAACACGCTGCCTTGGCGGCACTTGACCTCTATTGGGGTGAGATGTAGATGAACTTTGTCTCTATGGATTCGCACGCCAACCACAAGCAGATCGGGTCGTGACATGGAAGTGTCTTTGCGTTCTTTGCCGAGAGATCGGGCAAGGTCTGCAAGGTAACCCCTGAACGGATCGACGGGAACGATTATTGCGATAGTGGATTCGTCTGACGATCCCGAGAGCACTGGCAATAGGCTGTTCTGGTTTCCTTCTATGCGGAACTGATCCTGAAGGAGTCGGACCGCCAGAAAGAGGCCAAGGTCACCTGTGGCTCCTGTGTCGTCCCCAGAGAGACCCCTGACAGTGGGAATCCCTCTTCTGGCGACTTCTAAAAGTATTTGCTCAACCTTGTCGTCGTCTAAGTTTTCGCACCCTGGAAGAGGCTTCAAGACTTGGCGCAAAGCATCTCGATCGGCTTGCTTGACCTGTGATAGGAGGTAATAGCCACTAGTATCACCTGCGCGATGAGAATAGGAGGGGAGATCGTAGTCCCAAAGATAGGTACCTTTTATCCAGCCGCCCAAGAAACAAGCGGGATCAATTGCGGAAGATGAAACCGCAACGTAGCCGGCGCTGTTTTCTTTAAGCATGTCGGAGACTGCATGAACACTGGGTGAGAACTGCAGACCTACTTTGCCGTCCCTCATCCGCTCTACCATGATCATGCATGCTGAAACCTTGTCAGCGAATGATTCGCCGGATCGAGGCATTTGCATGCCTTGACGTGATTCGCTCAGGAATGAACCTAGAAGCTGACGTCTTACTCTATGCCTGATCAAGCCGCCAACTCCCATTGGCGAAAGCATGCCGACTTCTTTTGACTCGGGTTCTGCCGAGTCTAGTTGGGCAATGATGCCTAGATCAGGCTTAGCTCCAACTGGTTGCTTGTCATACCAACGGACGTGGTTGTAAGTATCTTCAGAAAGATTGGCGATCGTAGCCTGATCAGGCCTTCCAGAAAGTCGGGTATCGAATACCTCTAGAATCTTCGCGCCGACACTTTGTCTTGGGGTGTCCGAATCTCCGTTGCCGAACCGCTTGGTGCACCAGTTGGCCAAACCTTCATTGCAAGCATCAGTGGTGCCACCAGCACTTGACACTACCAGACTAATAATGGGCTTCGCGGCCAGAAGATTCGTGACGTCGTCGAGGGCACGAGAAACTTGTGCGGGGCTGAACCCGCTTGAGATGCCACCGACGGTCAATCCGAATGTGTTGTCGAACGGCGGAAGGCGGGTCCGGGCGGGTAACTGACCCAGACGAGAGCCATTCCACAGGACTGACCAGTAGTCGGAGCTGCACTCTACGGACAGGAAGTCGATTCGTTCTACGCCACTTGGCGACTGCAATGCGATTGTCAGTAGATCAGGGACACTATCCGGATCAAATATGCTCGCAGCTGGGCATGGATAAGAGGAATCGCCCTCTACCTCGTCCCGCAGCACTTTTTGCGCAAGACAATGCCATGCTAGGCGTAGGGGGTGCATAGGAGAAAGGATAATGGCGTCTGGGATTCTGCTCAGCGTGCGTCCGTCTGATTCCAAGGAGCAGACCGCAACAGTATCTATCCAACAGGCGATGTCCGGATCTGCTTCGAGCCAGAACATGTATGCTTCAAGGAATGCTTCGGCGAGTATGCGGAATTCCGTACGATCCGATAGCCAGGCTCCGAGCGGGGCAGACTCAAGTAGCCCTGAGTGATCCTCGCCTCGTATGTATTTTGCTATCTCCCTGCGAGCTTCCACAAAGCCCTTGGGCGGTTGAAAGCTTTCGACTTCTGGGCGCGGGTCATGCAGGAAGCGGCCTTGTGAGAGGACGGGGCCATGAGGAGCGTCCCAGTCGGGGGGGGCCCATTTTGATACGTAGTCGTCGGCAATAACTAGTGGTCTGAACGACTTGGCTATGTTCTGCTCTTCAAGTATCCATGATTGTAAACTTGAAGATCGGGCGTTCCGGTCAAGCTGGACCACAGCCTTAGTGTCAAATTTTTCAAGATGTCGGCGATTTAGTTTAATTAACCGCTCGAATTCGCTCCGACAACCCTCTTCCTTTGCATCATCGCAAGAAAGGTAAACTCTACAAACTTGAGGAGTTGCAACGTTTGCAAGGTTGAAGGAAATATCTAACTGATATTTTCCTTCGGCTACCACCTCCACCAAATACTCATTCTCCCCAACCAGCCGGGCTTCGATGGATTGTTGCTGCTCCTCTAGCTCTGTTGCATCGTCAGGCATACCTTCAATGTTGCGAATTGTTGCATCGGGCGATAAGTGCAACCGTAGTTCATACCGCCCAGAGCCTGGTAGTGATAGGGATGTCTCCCAGTTCATTGCTGCAGAGTTCTTGCTTGGTTTTTTCGGGGGTGAGAGTTTCGTTGCTAGCCTACAAGTTACAAGTATCCCGGGCTTCCAGCTTACTAAAGAGATTACGCGAATGCTTGCGGGCTTGCAGTTGGCAGCAGTGACTTTGTAAGTTAGGGGGGTCCTGTGGGAAGGCGGGGCTAAATCTGTATGTTCTGTCGCTCCGTCTGGTGCTGCTTGCAGTGGTGTTGGAGCCTTTCCAAAGAAGCCACCAGTCAGCATAAATTCGTCTGGCTGACTGCCATCGTTCGTTGAAATGACTAGTTCCACTCGGTCTCGAACTACTGCCGGTAAACCCTTAATCGCAGGCGTAACACTATTAGTGCATCGCATGCTGATCTCTCCGATGACTTCATCGAGTTCTTCAGCGAGCAAATCTGTCCACTGCTCTACAGTTAGCAGGCTCCACCATGACGGAGAAGGCAGAAGTTCTAGCGCCTTTCCAGGAAGATAGAAAGCCTCGGTAGCGCGGTCAAAGGCCGTAGGGACGTCGCAGCTTGCTTGGAGGTGTGCAAGAAGTTCTCGCAGGGCTTGGGCAATGTCGGCAGGGGCGCTTTGTGCTAGGCGTTCAATGCCTGTCTTAAAGCCATCCGCAAGTTCATCGGCAATTTTTCTTAATACGGAAAGTTGGCCCTTTGACGAGACGCCACCATCCTTCATCGGTGGGAGACCGCATGCTAGAGCAAGCCCGTTGCCAGGCGACATGCCCTGATTGCAGGTCTCTATTGAAAATACACGAGATAACATGCGCCATGAGGCACCATGGTTTGCTTGTTCCGGATCCACCTCGTCGATCGAGTCTGCAGCTGCGCGTATAAGCTGTTTGGCATCGTCTCTGTACGAGTCCTCAATGCGAGCGAAGACTAACGCCTCATTAATCGCTTGTTGAACAAAACCGTCTTGCGACCATTTTTCGACATCTGCGCTCATGCCGAACACATCGCTCGACGACTCAATCGACAAGTTGTTGTGCTGGCCAGCGGGGACTAGCGCTACAAAGCTGGAGTTGTTTGGGTCATTACGCACATCCAGTAAGTGGTCGTTGTCACACTTGCCGGACTGCCCTATTTGAAGTTTGTGGCCTTTGATATGGTCAGATGGGCACTGGAGGAGTACTGGCAACGTGACTAAGCTACCGTCTATCCCAGACGTAACTTGGATCCCTCCGTCGCGAACGAGCTCCTCGTAGACTCGCTCGAGAATTTCGAGTGGAGGACCACGGAAGATCAGCCTGTATTCAAATTTTTTCCCATTAAGCCCCTGCGTGGCGCCTAAAGCTTTTTCCCGGACAATTGACGCAAGCCAGTGTGCAAGTTTATTCATTTTCACTTCCCTGAAGAGCTTGGCTTGTATGGAACGGCGGCAATAGCAGCATGCCGCTTTCGGCATCTGGGCTATCCAGCACGAGACCGAGCATCCTAAGCTGGTGCCCCAGGTCATTTCTGGCTATATCGTGCTTATCTACGGTAACGCCATAGGCTGCGAGCTGTTGTCCTAGTCTTTGGATTGAGCGTGGGCCGCCCATGCCTGCGAGAGCGCAGTGGACTAAAGCAAGGACGGCCACCGGGCCAAGAGACACGATCCATGGGCTGGATGGGCTACTGCCCTTTTGCTTGAGGATATATCCTTGGTCATATCCCCTAAGCAATGGAACTGCTGTTCGACGTTGCCCTAGGCCATGCCGCGCGAACTCCATCAGGTTGGCGCCTATGCCTTTTTTGCACAGCCTTGCTCTGGTCTCTTGTTCGCGTATATCAGCAATTGTCTCCAGAGTTCCCGCACGGATGAGTGCCGCCCTATGCGCCTCTGTATGACGGCATAGTTCTAACATGTCATTGCTTGATGAGAGCTGACCTTTATACGGCGCTCCAACTTGATCTAGCGACCAGAGAAGGGCATTGATACCAAGGCGAGCATTCAGATAACTTGATACTTGATCTTTGAGGCCTAGAAGGGCTTTTCCCCCATATGCCATATATTGGGCAGACTCCGGAAACACTGCGCTCCGAGCTTCCAACTCGTTAGATGGTATCGTGCCATCGTTGAGCGCAGCGGATAGGCATCCCCAGATTCTGGTATGTACGTCGCACAGCCATGTTGCGTGGGAGACAGCAGCTAGGCGAAGCACAGCCTCAAGCAAACTGGTCCATTGCCTGCGTGTCATGGCATCTTTCGCCTGCATAAGTGAATGCAGATCTTTGGTGAATCTTCGAGCGGGTAGGAAGGTAATTCCTAGGAAGTCAGAAGACTCTAACGTTGCCATGTCCTCATCAGGGATTGGAGCTAGCGTCCAGACGCTCGGACCTTGGTTCCACGAAGATGTCTCCTGCTCAAGCCACCGTGCAAATACGTCGTCCGTTTCGGTAACGCTCAAAGCTGCAAAGAGGTTTTTCCAAAGTTGTTGCGCCGACTCCTGATCCTTGGATCCTAGGCAAACCATTCTGCGTATGAGCTTTCCAGCATTCCAAGGGTTCCCCCGCAACCGAGCTGCTCCAGAGAAGAGTCCTGTTCCTGGCACGATGGGAGTGACTTGCAAAAATCGGTTGGTGGATTGATTTGGGAGTTTCGGGCTCTCCAAAATTCCGTGAAGTACTGTATTCCAAGTCTCAACACCTACGATCGCACCGGTAGGAGGCTGCTGGCTCTTTTCTCGGAGTTTCTGGATACGTTTGTCCAGGCCGCGTCCGGCCTGCGGTACGCTCCCCTCACTTGCGGATGAAAAACCTATCGCCCGATAGAGCGACGCTAGAAGTACTTCCGAGTTCGCATATTCCGGAGCAGGCGTCATCGCGAGGATTGACGTCTGATAAATGGGATGGGAACTCCTCCAGGGAGTTTGCTTGAAGTCCGCGAGACTCATCTTCCATCCTCCATGCCCGCAACGAAGCCATTCCATGATCGGCCAACCACCGTTCCATCTGTTCCTATTCGTATCTGTGCATCTTCAAGTAGGTCGTGGTCACGGACAATTAAGCCGGAAAGCCGAGCTTTAGTAGTATCAAGCAGAGCTACGACTGTACGGGGAAGAGAGGCAGGAGATAGGCCTCTTTCTAGCTCTTTCACGGCTTTAAATAAGTCATAAGTCAGTGGAATTGGTTGTGCTGATTTCCCATTACCAACCCCTAAATAGCAAATTGGTGCTCGAGGTCGTCCTGATGTGTTTTGGGGTAGCATTTTGACCTGACGCTGTGGCACAACTAATGTCGCCTGGCGTTGCCTTGGCGGTAGAGGCTGTCCGAAAGTAGTGGTTAGAGATACCTCGAATTCTTTTCCTGTGTTCAGCAGATCCTTCACTTGCTTTACGACTTCAAAGAGATGCTGGTGTTTGTCGTCATCTTCAACAACCTGTTGGAATGCCTGCAAAATCTGAAAGTCTGCAACTATCGCTGTTCGAGTACATATGCTGCGGCGAACAAGTCGACAAGAAAAGTCGCGGAGGATATGTTGAATTCGACTTGCCGCTAGGGGCTTCCTGCGGCGGATATTTGGCAAGGAAAGCATGGTGTCCGCATTAGAAAGTCGCTTGAGTAGCTCAAGTTCGTTTTGCGATAGCACCTGATACTTACGGATAAACTCTATGCCACCAGCAAGGGAGCGACTGAAGCGCATGTCGAGGTCGCCAAGGCCAATTGTGCTGCGGTTACTTACTGCAACTTCGCTGTCGGGGCTTGCAAACGCCGGGTCTAGGGAGTCGACAAGCCCTTCCAGCAAGGGGGCAATGGTTGCTGGGAGATAATGAGTCTTGCGCTCTGCAAAGAAATGAGCGAGGCCAACAAGCGTTCGCACTTCCTCAACCTCTAGTTCCTTCCCGAGTCCTAGTTCCTTAATGTCACGGCGGAGAGAGGTAGCGACACTTTTATCCCATCGGTGGAATAGCGCGTGTTGGTAACTTGATGTCGCCAGATGAAAAATAGCTGAGAGCGTCTGTCTCGTAGGTCTTTTGGTCCCTGCTGCCTTCTGGTCAAGTTCGACGAGGCTGGCTGCCCATTGGCATGGCGTTGACTGGTGCGTATGACTTGCTGGGTCGTGGACTACAGGGTGGTGCCCGGCCAGTAGATAAGAAGTCAGAGAGAAAAGGTCGCGGAAGCTCCAGCGCTTACCGCTGGCTAATTCATACCAGCGCAATATCTTTAGTAACGCTGTTCGGTGTTCGTCTCGGGCTAAGATTGCTTGGCTGGTACAGAAGGGACATTTTTCGCCCGCTGGACATGCTCCCTTTGCGGGCCACATTTCGGATGCAGTGGCCTGACCGATGAGGATTTCCGCAGGCGCCGAAGTCTCTTCGTCAGGCTTGACTAGTAGAGACTCCGCATCCATTGGCCAGACTGCAATCGATGGGAAACCTTTGAGTGGCCAGCATGAGGGAGCATCGTAAGCCAGGCTCACAGCCCTCGTTACAGCTTCGAGGATGGCTCGCGGCTTTTCCAAATCATTGTCGATAGCATGGATCAGCGCATCATCGAGGACACCCCGGTTAACGCAGCATAGATAAGCGTGGGATGGTGGTCCATCCTGTAGCCTATCGAGCTCCTCGATGAGGAGTGCTGATGCAGCGCTCCCTTCATGACCTGCTGTTGAAGTGGCGTCCTGAACTATACCCAAGCTCAAGCCACTGTCGAACCTTGAAAGACTTCCAGCATCGACACTTACTATCCGTGGGACCTTGAAGCCAGCGGACGGATGGAACGCCTTTGACAGCTCTTCGATGAGCCTTCCCCCACAGCCTAAGCTCGCGTCTAGCCAGTGGATAGTGGATTCGATCGCTTCCGTTTTTCCATTACCTGGTCCGCCAACCAGAAGGATAATCCTCGGGATGCTCGTGCTGTCGGCGGGAAGCTTTTCGGCCCAGGCTTGGAGTCGGGCCAGAAGGCTAGTCCTTAATAATAATTTGTTAGGCTGGCCGCTTTCGTTGTCTAAAAGCCGTTTCACTCCACCCGAGTGATGGCCGGCCCAGTCGACAAGGGCAGCGGGGTAGCGCGCCCCTTCCATTTGGGTGATATCCATTCCCCTCGACTCCTATGTTTTCAAGCTATGGCTAAGATTTCTTGTTCTGCTTCATTGACTGTTTGTTGACTAGCTGCGGCCTTGGCTTCTGCTAGCACTGATCTGATGGCAAGACCAATGGCCCTTGCTAGGTAAGGAGGAACGGCGTTTCCCACTTGCGTGTAGCGCGGGCATTCTTTAGTTCGTCGGCTGCCACCCGTAGTGAATTTACCCCGGAATTTGAACCAGTCGGGAAATGACTGCAGTCGCGCAGACTCTCGGACGGTTAGTATTCTGGGTTCGCTGTAGTGGAGCACATCGTCCGGCAACGTTGTGATTGTCGGTGCGGGATTTTGCGCTCGCATTAGGCAAATACGGTGCTTCTTGAGACCATACTTTTCCCTTTGCGCCAAGCTCATTAAGCCGCCCTTAGTGCACTCGGGGTCTTGAATGATTTTCATGAATCGTTCACTGATCTCGGGCTTGTGTTTCGCTAAGCGCACACTGTCCATGGAACCATCCATCCCATCTTGCATGAGGGATTGGTAAGGTGTTCGAGGCCCCTTATATGCAAGCTCTTGAAAGCCTGAGCGAGAGGAGGGATCGGTGCATGGCTTGGTCCCTGCGTGCTTAATTTCCAGATCAGAGATGGCCTCCGAAGCGCTGACTGTTTCTGGAAGGCCAAGCTCACGTAGTTGGTTCAGCCTAGCCTCTTCTAGTAACTCGAAAGCTCTAGTGGCGCCGCCACGAAGATGACAAGCAAGATCCTTGCGGATTCCTATAACGATTAGGCGTGGGCGCTTCTGGGGAACTCCAAAGAGTGAAGAGTCCAATATTCGGCCAAGGACTTGATAGCCAGCGCTATCCAGGCTTTCGACAAGCTTGTCATAGTAGGACTGGGGCTTAACTTGTATACCAAGGTCTTTCCAAGATTTAGCACTGTGCGCGACCTTCATGCCTGGAACGTTTTCCAGAACAATTGCCTCTGGCTGAATGGCCTTGACCATTTCCACGTACTTCTCAAACAGTTGGTTTCTCGGGTCGGACTCAAGTCGTTTCCCTGAGAAGCTAAATCCTTGGCAGGGAGGGCCTCCCGCAAGCACATGCACTTGGCCTTTGAGCTTCAACAGATCAAGTGGATGCTGCTCAAGGATGTCATCGATACCCCAGGCTTTTCTTTCCAGCCAAGAGGGCCATTCGAACTGGCGTACGGGCACATCACGCCCTTCCAGCAGATTTGCCGACAGAGTAGAGAAGGCCATTGTGTCCCGCTCGACGGCAAAAACGCCATTGAGGCCTGCGAGCGATAGGCCAAGAGACAAGCCTCCACAGCCCGCAAAAAGATCTGCAAACATCAAAGGTTGCCCGTTGGCGGGTACCGGGGGGGAGGTTTTGATATTTTTCATGGGCTCCTGCCCGGATATGGTCGTTTTCAGGGAAGGAAGCGTCTCGCGAAGCACTTGGCTATCACCCATAGAGGCAGCCAGATGGAAGTCTTTTCTCGTCACCGATGTGTGAGGCTTACCCGGTAAGCTGGCTCGAGGCAGCTCGATGGGATTCGCGGGGGCAATAGTGATGGATAATTCATTGTCCCGCAAGCTAACACAATGCCTGGCGTTGCCTGACAGCGAGCTTGACTTGTGATTGCATGTGTCGCCTATGTGGTTGAATTTATTGATTAATATTTCATCGTCCAGGCCTGTAGCCTCACTTGATGGTGTCCGCATGATTTAGCTCCTTAGCCTGATTGAACCCCGAATCATCTCGCCTCAGGAAATCCTGTGCTGGCCTTGGAAAGCGAGTGCCAGCAGGGGGTACTGAAGAGCCAGGAATGAGGTCCAGGAGTTTCGGATAGCATGATTTGGTTACTGTAATTATGTACAGTATTGGACTTCTGGCGATTTCTACAAGTCACTTCCGTCGACTGGTGTAGAACCCGCAAATTAAAACGGTCCGCTGGGCAGCAACTGCCAAGTCGTGCTCTGGGGGGCGGTAGGGGGGATCTAGGAGAAAGGGCTTAACTTTTCGGTAGGGTGGAAGAAATTTAGGTAGACAGGTGACAGGTGCTTCAGTCCCTTGTCCACCGTCTCGTGCGAATTTTGTGATACGTTTTGGTGGAATTATTAGGAAATAAAAAATTCCAAGTTGATGTTTTTTTGTCGGAGCGAAGTTTTATCTTATTATGCGCTCGGTGTGGAGTAATTGCACATGGCTCTGATTGCTTTAAAGTAGGTTTCTCTTCGGTATTAGTAGTATGTTTATATAGTAAATATTGCCTGATTTAAGGATTTGTTGTTGTGCTTGAGTGTGTAGTTGAAAGTTATTGGTATATAGGTAATAGGAGGCTAGCTGCTCAGTTCTATAGGGGGTAGAGCAGGTCCGTAGTTTAGCACTAGAAGTGCAATAGGTATGACCTAATCATGGGAGTGCTCACATGCTTCGCCATCCAGATAATACAAATCTCATTCTCCACAATGATAGTGATTTTCAAGGTTGGATTATACAGAAAGATAAAGGCCCGTTCATAAAGCAGTATTTACATCGTCTTCTAGAGACGGTGCGGTGCGCGTTAAATGAGTATAGTAGAGTGTTTGCATTCAGAGTCGATCTGCGATTTCCTACGGGAACTCAAAGTCCTGATGTTGTTTATACCAATGAGGTGGTTGGGGATTTTATTGAGTCATTCAGGGCTAAGATTGAGCACAACCGTAACAAGGCTCGGCAACGGAATAAACATGCGCACCCCAGCAGGGTGCGTTATGTTTGGGCAAGAGAGGCGGGGCAACACGGCAAGCCCCACTATCATCTAGTGATCCTACTTAATCGGGATGCGTTCAATGCGCTTGGCTATTACGTTTCTGGCAGAAATAATATATTCAGTCGTCTGCAGCATGCTTGGGCTAACGCCCTCGGGGTGGCACTAGAGGAAGCTGTGGGACTGGTACATATTCCTGTCAACGCGCGGTATGAGCTGGATCGCGATAAACCCGAAAAACAGGCTGATTTCTTCTATCGGGCGAGCTATCTTTGTAAATCTGCCACTAAGGTCTTTGGCGATGGCAGTCACGGGTTTGGGGCAAGCAGAATTTGAGTCAGTAGTGCAAAAAATAATATTGTATAAAATGCTTCCCGGTTGGCCAAAGGGTTGACCTTGGCATTCATTCCAAGGTCAGCTGGTTAGAGTTTTTGAATTTACATTAGAGCGGCTTTGTCTCGCATTTCTGAGTAACTCTTGGGGGTGTTGCCATAGATGTCACGAAGACTTTCTCCTAAGTCACTATGCTTCGATGTTTTAACTTGGCCGTCACTATACGTGCCTTCAAGACCAGACCATATCACGTCGATTTGGTCACCCTTTACTATCCATTGAAAAACCTCCGCTACAGACACAACTGCGGCGGCGTTATCGAACTGCTTAAGCCGGGAGACTTGGTTTGCGTCCAGCTCTGCAAGCTGTGACTCAACTGAACTCTGCAATTTTTCATACGCATCACGTGCTTTGATCGCCCGTTGCTGAGCATAGGTAGCGGACTCTCCTCTGCGAGATTGTTGGACTCCATTTAAGCGGGCGCGTTCTTGCTCAATGGCAGTGAGCACTTTGTCTTGATTAACTTGCATCGCCTGGCGCAGTTCATTCTCAGCTTGTTTGTACGCTGCAAGTCTTTCAGGTGAGGCGTTCTGCGCGCCGTTGGCGTTGATCCATAGATCTTGATCAAAGTATCGACGACTAAGATCTATCAGTTCTGGTCCTATGGGCAGACTGTATCTGTTTCTCAGTTGAAGGGCTTGCTTGAGCGAGGCATCACTGAGAATCACATTCAACTCGTTTAGCTGGACAAGTAACTCGCTTTCTGGGGCTGCATTGTTGGCGGGGGTAGGGCTGATAGCAGCCTGTTCGGCAGACTCCAACTCTAACCGAGCAGGCTCCAGAGGCACTTGAGCAACCCGCCGCTCCGTATCAAAAATACTGAGCAGGTGTTCTCTCTGCCGTTTCTTTTCCATGTCGTAATAGGAGGAAATATCAGTCAGGTGGCATTTGTATTGGACAATCTCCCTGCCACGGTCGTCCTTAATGACATCCCAGTCGACACTACTGCAGATGTCTCGGTTACCGAAGGCCTCTGCGACAGTGTACTTCTCGTTCACCTTCATTCTAGCGTTCTTCACGGTATTGAGGGCGTCGTTGCACCCGGTAAGCGCAACAGGCAGCAATGCCATGAGTATTATTTTTTGCAGACTCATAGTTTCTCCAAATAGTGGATGGAAATAGTGGTAGGCGATTAGCGCGAATTGCGGCTTGTGGCGTGTTTCGTATTCTGGCGATTGGAAATCAACCTTTCGAGTTGATTTTCAACCTTTTGAGTTCTTCATGTCAATGAGGCGATGCCCAACCATCTAGGTTGAGATGGGAGGTGCTGTGATAGGTACAGATCAGAAGTTGTTGGCGGGTGCGGTAGGTCGTGCGATTGCTAAGCAGCGCACTCGCAGTGGCTTGACCCAGGAAGAGGTAGCCGAACGTTTGGGCATCGGGAACGAGGCCGTTTCACGCGTCGAGCGAGGTGTGGTCGTGCCCAATATTGAGCGGTTAGTGGAGTTCGCTAGCATCTTTGGTTGTGAAGCTGCGGATCTTTTGACCGAAGCTAGCTCACGCCCGGATGATCAGGCGACCCGGATCAGTAGGTTGTTGATGCAGCTAGATCACGAGGATCGCCTGATGGTGCTGGAACTGGTTGAGCGTTTGGCTGAACGCCTGAAGCAGAGCTGATGGCCGTAGGACTGACTGTTTCAGCGCAGACGCTATGATTGAACAGCGCGCCGCAGCGCAGGCAGAGACGGTCGTAGTGGCGGAATTGATAATTAGCAAAGGCAGCCAAGGTGCTGCAACCAGCGATGGCCGTCGAGGCGCCATTACCAATCAGCTTTAGGAGCTAAAGCGCACTACTCTCATGCCGCTCTTCGGGCTTCACGTCGGGCACTGTTGTGCCAGACGCGCTCATGCCACGTATAACACTCTCAATGGTCCCGACGAGCATGACGGCGGTGTTGGCATTCTCCTTGGGCAGAACAGGCAGTGATTCGCAAATCAAGCAGCGAGTAGTCATGTGTTAGCTTCCCAGAATTGGATGAGGTAATTGATTGATCTGATGGATGATCACTTCAGGCCACCAGCTGCAGTGCACAGTTGAGTGCTCGCTGCTTGATTGCTGCGCCTTGACCGAACCAAGCGGTGTCCATGCGATACTCGTTGCTGCGCGCCCGGCGTTCGTGATCGATATACTCGGTAACCGCATTGAGTAAGCCCCAGGCGGTGCCTTTTGCGGCTTCCAATTCCGCGCCTCGTCCCTGGCCTTGATACATATTCAGCACCTTGTTTAAGGCGCGTTCATTTGAGAGGCCGCTGTGCTCGGGCTTACCGGTGTGCACTTCACATAACACTCTGCGCAAGTAGTCCTTGGTCTCATGGTCTTTCAGCGGGCGTGCGGCGAGTGTCCGCATGCGGTACATGAAGTCGTCCCACTGCGACACGCTGATTCCTAATTGTTGTTGCACCGTGCGAGGATCAAAACGTGTGCTGTGCGGCACCTTGATGGCCTGGTTGGAGCCGTTGATGGCAATCGTCAGGGTGTTGTTGCAGACCACGCGAATGGTAGTAGGGGTCGCCGTGGTGGCGAGTGTGCCGTCGCAGGAGGTCGCGAGAAGCAAATAACCATTGACCACATCATTGCCTTTGAGCGCGGTCGATTGCCCGGTACGTGCAAGCGCCCAGAGCTTGCGACCCCCTTTCAGTACGCCGGCTGTTTCCAGCTCGTAGCCTGAGCGTTCGGTAAGATCCCGGTAGAACTCAAGCACTTCACGGGGCTGTACGACTTGATAGCGCTGAGAGACCACGGACAGTGGCGCTTTGGTGTCAGAGCGGAATAATACCTTCTGTTCTGCGAACGAATGAATGGTGCCGAGGTTGCCCACGCTATCGGCCTTGTAGTGAACCGGGCTTTCTTGAATCTCCCAGCTCATGCCCGCTTCTCGCTGCCAAACCTCCAGCGGTTGTTTTTCAGTGAGGCGACTGCCCAGGCCATGCCAGGGAGTGGCGCCGACATAAGCCATTTGTTCGACAAGATGAGCCATGGTGTAACTCCTAAAGTAATTGCTCTGTGATTGTTTATAGACTGAATTTGTAGTGACATTGCGTGCATTGGTAGTTATTCAGTATTCGATCGTCAATTTTTTCTCCAATAGCTGCGCCTGCCATACCGCCGGCTCCAGCGCCAACCAGTCCTCCGAGAATGGCTCCGGCAATACTTCCCAGAGTAATGCCCAGTGGGCCTGCGGCAATTCCCAGAGCTGCACCAAACTCTGCACCTTTAATGGCACCAGCGACTCCACTGGTTCCCCCACCGATGACGCCAATAGTTCCGCCAGTTTTCTTGCCAAGATCTTTTTTTGACACGTGCGTGGAGTGACAGCTTGGGCAATTGATCAACATAGTTAAGTCCGATAGTAACGTTAATTAAAAGTTAGCAAAGGCATAGCGCTGGTTATTCAAGTGAATGATCTAGGTCTGAAAACTGTTTGTTTAAAGCTCCGGTAACGATCTGGTCGTTTAGATCAGGCAGCGGGGTAACAGCGTTTTGGTGATGGCTGTCGGAGGGGGAGCCTATAGGGCTAGTGGCAAGCCGGTTTCATCGGATGGCGCTGTGGTCCAAGGCAAGGACATACTGCTATCCCCGCTACCAGTAGCGGGGATAGCAACCTGTATCTACTGGTAGATGTGATCTTCTTGGTAGTTTTTGCGATGCCGTTTTAAGGTGAAGCGCTGAAAGCCCCGTAATATTGCTCGCTCATTGATTTCGACGGTATCGAGGGTTTGCCAGACCTGACACACGTGGCCTCGAACGTTACCCCAGCGACTTCCAGCTGGCCGAAAGCAGCCGGTATGAGTCAGCGCTAAATTCCTGGCTCTGAGCGCACGCGTGTTGATCGAACTATGCGCCGGCTTCGGATGATGGAAGCCGAGTGAGGTCACTCACGGGAGGGGGCGGACGCCGACTTTCTCCCGTGCCGCCTCCTGGCCATCACCACAAAGCGTTGGTGTAACGCGACGCATAAGTGGTGCCCGGTCCCTACTGCTACTCCTGCTACCAGTAGCAGGAGTAGCAGCTCAATATAGCAGTGATTTTCGCAGATTGTGATTTTGTAAAAAAGGCTGCAAGCCAATAAATCCAAGGCTTGTAGCGTGTTTCATGACGTCTTGAAACATTACTTTAAGCACCTGGCGTACAAAAAGTGGTGATCCCGATAAATTGGCGTCGAGCTTTGGAGGCCAGCATATGAATCAGGAAAATAGCAGTACACCAGCCGTTAGAATCCTGCGGCTAAAACAGGTTTTGGACCGGGTGGGCTTGAGTCGCTCGACTATCTACGATCGGCTGAATGAAAAGTCACCTCGATATGATCATTCTTTTCCTCGTCCTGTCAGCCTCGGTGGAGCGGCTGTCGGGTGGCTGGAGGCGGATGTATCTGATTGGATTCAATCAAAGCTGGATAATAAAAACTGCCAGCATTAAAAATAGATAAGTTGAGGATTGTAGATGAACGGTTTTCTAAATATGTCTGCGGTAAATGATGCGTTTCCGAGCCTGATTGGTTTGCCGCTAATTAATGCGGCGGTGGATGAGGTGCGCGACAATGTAAAGGCACCCATACCGTTAATATTTTCTGCTGCACTCACCGCCATGTCTGTGGGGCTGCAGGGGTTGTTTGATGTGCGAAAACCAATAGGTGGCAGCGTTCCCTGCTCGTTAATGATCTTGACTATAGCTAATTCAGGGGAACGTAAATCTACAGTTGAAAACATTTTTCTTTCTGGCGTGCGGCGTTTTCAAAGTCGGATGGCTGAGCAGTATGATGAAGAGCTTCTAGCCTGGAAAATGCAATTGAAAATATGGGAGGTTAAAAGTAAAGCTATTCAGGGCATTATAGCTAAGCGTGCTGCTAAAGGGGTGGATACAGTTAGCGAAGAAGCGCGTATGAATGAGCATTTCATGTTGGCTCCTAAAAAACCCAGAAGATTTAAAATGCTCTATGAGGATGCGACTTCGCAAGCGCTATTCCGAGGAATGTATCAAGATCTTCCAAGTGCAGGTCTTATTTCTGGCGAAGGCTTGGGTGTTCTGAATGGGCCTGCTCTGAATGACTTGCCTAAACAAAACTCCCTGTGGAGCGGTGATGCGATTGTAGTAGATAGGGCAACAGTAGAAAGCTTCCAACTTGATGATGCGCGTTTGACTGTTTCGGTAATGGTGCAGGAAAGTGGCTTTAATAGCTACATGCGCGCACGTGGTGAAGCATCACGTGGTTCCGGTCTCTGGGCTCGGTTTTTAGTCTGTAAACCGACTTCTACTCAAGGCAGTCGTCAGGTTGAGAGTACTACTTTAAGCACGGAGCGTTCGGAGCGATTTTCTGATCGCCTCGTCGAATTTGTCGAACGGAACGTCGACCTGCTGAACAAAGTTAAGCCCCAGAGAGTAGTCATTGAGTTTTCACCCGAAGCTGCCCAGAGATGGATTGATCTAAGCAATGAAATTGAAAATCAGATCAGCCCCGTCGGACGTTTAAAGTCTGCGAGTGATCACGCTTCCAAACTTGCTGACAATATTGCTCGCTTGGCCGCGTTGCTCCATTGTTTTGAAAGATTTGAAGGAGGGATTTCACTATCGACACTAAATGTAGCTATCTGCTTGGGGAATTGGTATTCGAGGGAGTTTTTGAAACTATTTGACGAGGCAGGAGAGAAGGAGATTGATGTCGATGAACTTGCTGACTGGCTAGGTAAGCAGTGCGCCTACGGTAGCTTAGTTTTAAGAAAAAATACTGTCCGGCAATATGGCCCAAGTCGACTGAGAAATAAAAAACGACTAGACGATGCATTAGAGCTGCTTCAGATTAGAGGGGCTATTCAAATGTTTCCTGGGCAGGGTGGGGTTTTGATAAATACCCGGCCCTTTGGGAGTCTGGGGGTTCTGGGATATGCAAAGCAGGGTCGCAGGAGTGGGTTGGGTTTTTGACGGCTAGAACATATTTTGTAGTTTTACTAAATCGGCACTTTTCAATTGTGATGCAGTTATAGCTGTCGTTTGTTAGCATTTTTACGGTAGGACTTTAGAACGTTTACATCGTCATGAATGCTGGTAGTGATGATCGACTGTACAGATTTCAAGTCCGCTTTCTTGATATCTAATTCAGTATGTAGAAAGGTTTGTAGTAGCGGTGCCAATAACTGTGACGCGTGGTGCACTCCGGTCCATCCATGGCGGGGCTTATTTGTACTGAGAAGTTCAATTATTTTTTGATTGATTCGAGGCGCCACGGATGCTTTGGCGAGACCCGCCTTTCTGGCTTTTTCTACAGCTGTTGTCTTTCTGTGGTGAGAATAACCTGCCGCTCTTCCCGCGTAATATGCAGCCTTCGAAAGCGCTGACATGGTTTTTACAATATTGCCGTTCGCTTGCTCAATTAAGGTCATGGCAGCATAGTAGCAGGCTTGTTTGTGGGCGTTGTGAGTTTGTTCTTCCCATGAACCTTGATCAGTAACTATAAGTGCGTTAATAGACGCCAGGTCATCTCTAGTCGTGGTGAGTTCATCAATTTCTCTGCATAACAGGGTTAGCTTTGATTTTATTTTATTTCCTGGGCTTAGTACGTCCTCGATCTCTTGTATTTTATTTACAAGGTCGGCTATGGTTTGCTCAATGGTTACATTTTCGAATTCTATTAATGCGCTCACGGGAGCGGGGGTCCACCCATCATCGAATATCATACTTTTCTCCTATTTACTACTAAATTAGAGATGTTTGGGTCTGACCTTTATTAGCCAGTGCCTTTGGGGCAGTGTAACGAAACGTGCCCCATTAACCACCCTCATTCATCAAGGAGGACCATGCGTGAATGCGTTGCTCACTTTTCCTGTGAGGAAATATTTCAATCCCTTCTATCTATGATCGCGGACATTGAGAGGCTTCCTGTAGACGCTTCCTCGATGTGCTCACTCCACCACTTCATCATCGGGCGTCGGCGCTCTATGTAATCGGCCCGATTATAAGCGCTGCGCACCTCGTCCTTATCAACGTGAGCAAGCGCTACCTCGACTAGTTCAGGATCCCAGCCATGCTCGTTAAGGATGGTGCTGGCCATCGATCGCATCCCATGGCTCACCAAGCGGCCTTCAAACCCCATTCGCTTCAATGCCATGTTGGCAGTTTGGCTATTGCAATGCGTACGGGGGTTGCGGTCTGCAGGAAAGACGAACTCACGGTGTCCGCTGAGCGGCTTTATGGCTTCTAGGAGGCTCAAAGCCTGTTCGGTAAGGGGGATGATGTGCGTGCGACGCTTTTTCATTCGCTCAGGAGGTATGGTCCAGATCTGTTTTTCGAGATCGATGTCTGCCCAGCGCGCAGTGGCCGCCTCAGCTGGGCGAGTCATAGTGTGAAGCTGCCACTCGATCAAGCAGCGTGTTGTCCTTTTTATGCTGGCATTGGCCACCGTGACCATCAGCTCTTTCAGTTCATCGGGCGCGAGTGCCGCCATGTTTTTCTTTTTCGGCTTCTTGAAGACCGACCGAATCCCGCTAAGCGGATTTGAGTGAATCAAGCCGGAGTTGACTCCGTAGGTCATGATCTCGTTAAGACGCTGACTTAATCGCTTCACTGTCTCGAGACTTCCCTTGGTCTCGAGCGGTCGAAGCAATTTTATGACGGCCGGAGCCGTAATGGCAGAGATCGGTATTGCACCCAAGTCGGGAAAAACATGCAGTGTTAGGGAGCGCCAGATGTCTTCAGCATACGCAGTGGTAACAGAGTCTTTCTTGAGCTCGAACCATGCTGTGGCCACATTTTTGAAAGTGTGTTCGGTCGTCGCTCTTAAAGTTTGCCTATCCGCGTCACGCTTTTCTTTCGGATCCAATCCTTGTGCCACTTGCTCCCTGGCTTCTACCGTCCGCTTCCGAGCTAGAGCCAGGCTCACCTCTGGAAAGGTACCAAGCCCCATGTTGATCCGTTTCTTTGTTACAGGGTGGATGTAGTTGAAATTCCATAGCTTTGAGCCGTTGGACCTCACCCTCATCTGAAGGCCGTCGCCATCAGTGAGGATGTAATCTTTTTCCTTTGGTTTCGCTGCTTTGACTTTGATGTCTGAAAGCCGCGTGGCTTGGGCACCCATGGTGACCTCCGATGCTGCGTGTATTCCAAAAAATACCAGTCGTGGGCTTGGAATACCACGTGGAATACACGAATTGTAGGATGAGCTCAGATACCATCGGACCGCTTCGGACCTTAAACCCCTGTATTTACTGGATTTTAGGCACAAAAAAAGACGTCCTTGGACGTCTTTAGATGTAAAAGTGGTGGAGCCGGGGGGATTTGAACCCCCGTCCGCCAGTACTCCGCTGTCGGTACTACATGCTTAGCCGTGTCTATTAAGTTAACCCTCAGCGACCCGACGGGCAGGGTGCTTTGGGCGAGTTGTGTAAGTTTTAGTCGCTTCGTCCACAACGTACTAGGCGACGATCCTGTTCTATATGACAATCATTTCGGGTTTACAGGCATCCCCTGATGATTGCTGGAGCCGAAGCTACCAGAAGGAAGGCTAGCACCGCTTACGCGGCGAGAGCGTATTCCCCGTAGGTTTCGTCATTGGCAACTATAGAAAGTTGCAACAGTGGATTTACGAGTTCTGTTACCAACTCGGCATGCACCTAAAGTTTCATCACCGGCGTCGAATCCAAATCGGCCCCGAGACTGCTTTCGCAATCGCTGGGGCGTAGTGTACGCCAATTGGCGTGGCACGTCGACCCGTCTGCTGCAATCGTGCAGGCCAGCCAGGGTGACTGGCCTGCTCGAAGGTTTACTTGGTGCCTTCGCTGCCCGAACCGGTGTTTTTCAGGGCAGTGATGGTCTTGGTGGTGATCTCCACGCATTTTTTCTCGTCGTTCTGCGCCTGGGCCGTTTTGGCGTTCTTCACAGTGGTTTCGAGCATCGCTTTGTTTTCAGGGCTCAGGTTGGTGCTGGACGAAGTGTTAGCGTTTTCGATGGTCTTGATGTTCGCTGCGCACAGATCATCGGCGGCAAAAACCGGCGAAGCCAACAGGGCGGCGCTGAGGAACAATCCAGTGAGGGCGGTACGCTTCATGTGTCTCTCCTTGTAACCTGTGGACTCGGTATGGCCGGTGTTTGAGGCCGTCGCCCGAGGGGTTTGAAAGCCCGTTTAACACTTGGGCCTAAAGGATTGACTGTGGTGTAACGCAGGCGTTCTATTTTATTTTAGGAATACTGCGAAATAGCCACATTGCGCATTCAAGCACCAAAATGAGGCGATCTTCGCTTGGAGGTATCGAACAGGTTGAAGCGGGGCGTGGAGCGAGGTTTGGAGGGTAAAGGGGGAAATGTGAAGTGCCAAATGTCCGGGGCAGGACATTTGGCACACGCCAGCGCCAGGAGTTAGTCGTCCTTACCCTTGGAGCGCACGGCACGCTGCAGCTCACGGTCCGAATCGCGTTCGCGTTCGGTGTGGCGCTTGTCGTATTCCTTCTTGCCTTTACCCAGCGCAATTTCGCACTTGACCAGGTGCTCCTTCCAGTAAACGGAAAGGGCGACACAGGCATAGCCTTTCTGCTGAACCGAGCTGATGAGCTTTTCGAGCTCGCGCTTGTTCAGCAGCAGTTTGCGGGTGCGTGTCGGGTCAGCGATGACGTGTGTGCTGGCAGTCTTGAGAGGCGTGATGTGGCAACCCATCAGCCAGGCCTCGCCATCCTTGAGCAGCACATAACTGTCGACCAGCTGTACCTTGGTGGCACGCAGGCTTTTTACTTCCCAGCCAGACAGGACCAGACCGGCCTCGAACTTGTGTTCGATGAAGTAATCGTGACGCGCTTTCTTATTTTGCGCGATGGTCCCTGTAGGGTGTTTCTTGAGCTTAGCCATAGGGGGCGCATTATAGGCAGTTGCATCAATGTCGGCTACGGGAAAGCGCGTGCTTGAGCACAAAGGTTGAATCCCGGACAATGCGCGATCTTTTTTGGCTGGGCGTTTCGATAATGTCGACGGACAAGGTTTCGGTCCACGGTAGCTGGGCAAGTCGCTGGGTGTTCATCCTGGCTGCTACCGGCTCTGCTGTGGGGCTGGGCAGTATCTGGAAATTTCCGTACATGGTCGGTGCCTATGGCGGCGGTGCGTTTGTGCTGGTTTTTCTGGCATGCATCGCGCTGATCGGTATTCCGGTCATGATCGCCGAGACGCTGATTGGCCGTCGTTCCCGGCTCAGTCCTGCGAATGCGCTCAAGACGCTGGCGCAGGAGGCGGGGCATTCGCCGCGCTGGTCCTGGGGCGCGTTCGCCGGGATGATCACGGCGCTGCTGATCCTCTCCTTTTATAGTGTGGTGGGCGGCTGGTCGCTGGATTACATCATCGATATGGGACGCGGCGACTTTCAGGGTGTATCGCCGGATCAGGTCGGTACGTATTTCGGAGCAGTGATTGCCGACCCGTGGCGTCTGATTCTGTGGCACACCATTTTCATGCTGCTGTCGGCGGTGGTGATCGGCAAGGGTGTCGAGGCCGGGCTGGAGAAGAGCCTGCGCATCATGATGCCGATGCTGTTCCTGCTGATGCTCGCGCTGTTGGGCTATAGCCTGACCACCGGGCACTTCATGGAAGGCGTGCATTTCATGTTCGACTTCAATCCCGAGAAGGTACTGGATGGCTTGCTGCCCGCGATGGGCCATGCGTTCTTTTCCCTGAGCGTCGGTGTCGGCTCGATCATGGTCTACGGCGCGTACATGACCAAAGGCGCGTCGATCAGCAGCACCGTCGTCGGCATCGCGTTGCTCGATACCTTCGTTTCGCTGTTGGCCGGCCTTGCGCTGTTCCCGATCGTGTTCGCTGCAGGCCTGAACCCCAGCGAGGGGCCGGGCCTGATGTTCGTCACGCTGCCTTATGCGTTCGGCAACGTCGCATTCGGCCAATTGATGGGCATCGTGTTCTTCGTGCTGGTGGCCGTTGCGGCCTGGAGTTCGGCGATTTCGTTGCTGGAGCCGATGGTTGCTTATCTGGTCGAGCGCACCCGTATTCGCCGCGCGTGGGTGACGTTCTGGCTGGCCTTTACCTGCTGGTTTGTGGGCCTGGGCACGGTGTTCTCGTTCAATATCTGGCAAAAAGCCAAGTTTTTCGTGAACGATGGAGGCGCATTCCATCTCTATCAATGGGGCGCATCGACTGGCCTGGACTTCTTCGGAGTCATTGATTTCTTCACTTCGCGGATCATGTTGCCGCTGGGTGGGTTGTGTTTTGTAGTATTCGCTGGTTGGGTGATGGGCCGTGAGACGGTGCGCGACGAATTGTCGATTCGCAGTCCGCTGCTCTTCAACCTGACGTATTTTTTGATGCGCTACGTGGCGCCGCTCGGCATTCTTGTGGTGTTTGCCGCTCAGCTCTGGAAATGACGCTCACATGACTACGCATATACAACGCTCTGCTTTACTGCCTTACCCGGCCGGGTTCCTTTATGACCTGGTCAATGATGTGGCTCGTTATCCCGAGTTCCTGCCGTGGTGTTCATCCGCTACCGTGGTTGAAGCCAGTGAGGCGCAAATGCGTGCCAGCCTTGAGATCGCCAAGGGCGGTCTTAGCCAGAAGTTCATGACGCGCAACACGCTGGTTCCCGGCGAGTCGATCGTGATGGACCTGGTCGAAGGGCCGTTCGAACAGTTTCATGGTGTATGGACGTTCAAGCCGCTGGGCGAGAAAGCCTGCAAGATCAGCCTGGATCTGTCCTTCGATTATGCCGGCACCATCGTTCGCGCCACGCTGGGGCCTTTGTTCAATCAGGCGGCCAACACGCTGGTGGACGCATTCTGCCAGCGAGCGAAAGAGCTGCATGGCTGACGCATCGATTCAGATAGAGGTGGTCTACGCCTCTGTGCAGCGTCAGGTATTGAAGACGATCGATGTCCCGTTAGGCTCTTCGGTACGTCAGGCGCTGGCGCTTAGCGCTATGGACAAGGAATTTCCCGAGCTGGATCTGAGTCACTGTGCCGTCGGTATCTTTGGCAAGGTGGTAGCGGATCCTGCTGCGCGGGTGCTGGAGGCGGGTGAGCGGATAGAGATCTATCGTCCGCTGGTGGCCGATCCCATGGAGATCAGGCGTCTACGTGCCGCCAAGGCGCGTGAGAAAAGAACGCCTCTCGGCTGAATCGGGCTGAACGCGGGCTGAATGAAAGACACAAAAAAGCCCGGCATGCCGGGCTTTTTTTGGGCGCTTTGGACTACCGGGAGTTGGTGTCCAGCGGCTCCTGGGTCGGGACCGGTACGGTCTCGACGCTGTCCACGTCCTTCTGGATTGTATCCAGCAACGAACCTGGCTTGGCCGGTTCTTCAGGCTGCTGCACTGGCTGGTTCTCTGCCGGGACAGTGGTGTCGCTGCCCTTGCCGAGAATAGCTTCATCGCGGCTGACGCCGGGCATGAAGTCGCCAGACAGGCTCACGAGCTGGTCATTGCCGTTGAATATAAGGCTGACACGCTCCTGCTGGCGTTCACCGCCACCTGGCTGCAGGCTGTACAGGTAATCCCACCGATCGGCGTGGAAAGTGTCGGTCAGCAGGGGGTTGCCCATGATAAACCGTACTTGCCGCCGGGTCATTCCGGGGCGTAACTGGTCTATCATGTCCTGCGTGACGACATTACCCTGCTGGATGTCGATTTTGTAAACCCCGGGGAATGAACAACCGGCGAGTGCGAGCAGTCCCACGAAGGTGAAACTGGTTAGCAAGAGCTTGGTGTTTTGCATCGGTGGGCGACTTCCACTATCTTGGCTGGGACAACGTAAACTCCGATCATACCTGCATTAAGAGAAGCTGCGAAGCAGCGTCTGCGAGAAAGCTGACCATGGTTGAAAATAACGAACTACGTAAAGTAGGACTCAAGGTAACCTTACCGCGGGTCAAAATACTGCAAATGCTCGATTCTGCAGAGCAACGCCACATGAGTGCCGAGGATGTCTACAAGGCTCTTATGGAGGCCAGCGAGGACGTCGGTCTGGCCACGGTTTACCGTGTTCTGACTCAGTTCGAGTCCGCTGGACTGGTGGTGCGCCACAATTTCGACGGCGGTCATGCTGTGTTCGAGCTGGCTGATGGCGGCCACCACGACCACATGGTCAACGTGGAATCGGGTGAGGTGATCGAATTCTTCGACGAAGAAATCGAGAAGCTTCAGAAAGCCATCGTCGAAAGACACGGCTTTGACCTGGTGGACCACAATCTGGTGCTCTACGTCCGCAACAAGAAGGCGTAATCAGCAGCAGGGGCGACTGCGGTCGCCTTTGTGCTTTCTATGGCTCAGCTTTTAGCCGTAACGACCATCTTCTTGGCGTGTGCCAGAGATTCCTTGGTCAGGTCGATGCCGCCCAGCATGCGGGCGACTTCTTCTATACGTTCAGTCTTGCTGAGCTTGGACACGGCTGTGCGCGTGGCGTCGTTGTCCCGCACCTTGTGCACGAACAGGTGCTGATGACCCTGCGCTGCGACCTGCGGCAGGTGAGTGACGGTCATGACCTGACCGCGCTCGCCCAGGCGACGCAGCAGCTGTCCCACGATCTCGGCGGTCGGTCCGCCAATCCCCACATCCACTTCATCGAATACCAGCGTCGGCACCCGCGAAGTTTGTGCGGTGATGACCTGAATCGCCAGGCTGATGCGCGACAGCTCGCCACCCGACGCGACTTTCGCCAGCGCTTTCAGCGGTTGGCCGGGGTTGGCGCTGACCAGTAGCTCTACCTGCTCCAGGCCGTGAGGCGAGGGTTCTACGCTGGCGTTGGCTTTGAGGTCGATCTGGAAACGGCCGCCGGGCATGCCCAGACGATGAATTTCCTGTTCTACAGCGCTGGCCAGTTTCGTCGCCGAATTGTGGCGCAGGTCGCTCAGCTCACGGGCTTTATCTTGATAGTGCCGGGCGAATGCCTGCACTTCATGCTCAAGCCGTTCGATGGATTCGTCGTTGGCATTCAGCGTTTCTATTTCATCCAGCAGCTTTTGTTGCAGCGTCGCCACTTCGCCTGGCTGGATGCGGTGCTTGCGCGCCAGTGTGTAAATGGCGTCGAGACGTTCTTCAAGCTGTTGCAGTCTGGCCGGATCGGCATCGAAGTGATCCAGAAAGCGGTTCAGTTCGCCTACCGCTTCTTCTACCTGTATCTGCGCGCTGGACAGCAGCCCTGTGGCCTCGCTCAGGGCGGACGGCGAATGGTCGACGCTGCCAAGACGATGCAGGCTGGCGGTCAGGGCATTGAGCACGTTGCCGGAATCGCTTTCGCTGCACTGCTCGACCACTTGTCGGCAAATGCTCAGCAGGCTTTCGGCGTTGGTCAGGTCCTTGTGTTCCTGTTCGAGCTGTTCAAGCTCGTTTTCACCCAGGCTCAGGCTTTCCAGTTCTTCGAGCTGATAGCTCAGCAGCTGATGCCGTGCGCGTTGCTCGTCACCCGAGTTGGAGAGGCGCTCGAGCTCCTGCCGCGTCTGCCGCCAGCGTTGTGCGGCGAGATGGACCTGACGGGCCAGATCGGTCGCACCTGCGTATTCGTCGAGCAGGCGCCGATGCGTATCGGTCTTGAGCAGCGACTGGTGTTCATGCTGGCTATGAATATCAATGAGCAGTTCGCCCAGCGCTTTCAGGTCGCCCTGAGGGCAGGGTGAGCCATTGATATAGGCGCGTGACCGACCTTCGGCCGTGATGACCCGGCGCAGGATGCAGGGGCCGTCGTTGTCCAGGTCGCGCTCTTTGAGCCAGGTCTGTGCCTCGGGAATGTCGCCCAGGTCGAACGTGGCCAGGATGTCGGCCTTGTCGGCGCCTGGTCGGACCACGCCGCTGTCGGCACGGTCGCCCAGGGTCAGGCCGAGGGCGTCGAGCATGATGGACTTGCCAGCGCCGGTTTCGCCGGTGATGACGCTCATCCCTCGATCCAGTTCAAGGTCAAGGTGTTCGACAATGGCGTAGTTGTGTACGGAAAGGTGCACCAGCATTGAGCGGCTCCCGGGCTGTTTGTCTGGTTATTTATACAGTGTTTTATTTGTGGCTGACAATGCCCTTGCTTAGCTCGATTTGATCGGTCTGCAGTGGTTTTTAGTCCCTCTTGTGTCAATTCGCCATTTTCTGTCGCGCCTGAATCCGGATTATTTGTCAGGGAATGCGTATCTCGATCGCACGAAACCCTTGAAGCCGGAAAATCCGATCCCATATAGGTGGGCAGAAGCGCGAATCGGGATCGCGGACGTTTTTAGAGGAGAAGATGTATGGCTGACGAACAGAATCTGGATGCGCAGGCTCAGGATCAGGCTGCCGAGGCGGGCGCGGGTGACGAACTCACAACCCGCGTGCAGGTGCTCGAAGAGCAACTGGCTGCTGCGCAGGACCAATCCCTTCGCGTGGCTGCGGATCTGCAGAATGTCCGCCGCCGTGCCGAACAGGATGTTGAAAAGGCGCACAAGTTTGCGCTGGAAAAATTTGCCGGTGATCTGTTGCCGATCATCGACAGTCTGGAGCGAGGCCTTGATCTGTCCAGTCCGGACGATGAAAGCATTCGCCCGATGCGTGAAGGCATCGAGCTGACCTTGAAGATGTTCCAGGACACCCTCAAGCGTTATCAGCTGGAGGCCATCGATCCGCACGGCCAACCGTTCAGTGCCGACCAGCACCAGGCGATGGCCATGCAGGAAAGTGCCGACGTTGAGCCCAACACGGTGCTCAAGGTATTTCAGAAGGGTTATCAGCTTAATGGTCGTCTGTTGCGCCCGGCCATGGTCGTGGTCAGCAAGGCACCATCGCCTGCAACGCCGTCAATCAACGAGCAGGCTTGAAATCAGCTGTAAGGCCCCCATTTAAAGGTCAAGCGTTTAAGAGCTACCGCACGGTGTCAACGCACTGGCGGCAACCAAATCCAAGTTTTGCAAGTTTCGGGAGAGTCAAAGATGGGCAGAATTATCGGTATCGACCTGGGGACTACCAACTCCTGCGTCTCCATTCTGGAA
This sequence comes from Pseudomonas sp. PvP027, assembly GCF_017833005.1. Lineage (NCBI taxonomy): Bacteria > Pseudomonadati > Pseudomonadota > Gammaproteobacteria > Pseudomonadales > Pseudomonadaceae > Pseudomonas > Pseudomonas sp. PvP027. The sequence continues at coordinate 4,305,124 of NZ_JAFIBK010000001.1, forward strand.
AACGGTAACGTCAAGGTTATCGAGAACGCCGAAGGTACTCGTACTACGCCTTCGATCATCGCTTATGCAAATGATGGCGAGATCCTGGTCGGTCAGTCCGCCAAGCGTCAGGCGGTCACCAACCCGCACAACACTCTGTACGCGGTAAAGCGTCTGATCGGTCGCAAGTTCGAAGAGGATGTCGTTCAGAAAGACATCCAGATGGTCCCTTACAAGATCGTCAAGGCTGACAACGGTGATGCCTGGGTTGAAGTGAATGGCCAGAAAATGGCGCCTCCTCAGATTTCCGCTGAAATCCTGAAGAAAATGAAAAAGACCGCCGAAGACTACCTCGGTGAAGCGGTTACCGAAGCGGTCATCACCGTTCCGGCCTACTTCAACGACAGTCAGCGTCAGGCAACCAAGGACGCTGGCCGTATCGCCGGTCTGGACGTCAAGCGCATCATCAACGAACCAACCGCAGCCGCGCTGGCTTACGGTATGGACAAGGCCAAAGGCGACCACACTGTCATCGTTTATGACCTGGGTGGCGGTACCTTCGACGTTTCGGTTATCGAGATCGCTGAAGTCGATGGCGAGCACCAGTTCGAAGTGTTGGCAACCAACGGCGACACGTTCCTGGGTGGTGAAGACTTCGACATTCGTCTGATCGACTACTTCGTCGACGAATTCAAGAAAGAAAGCGGCATGAACCTCAAGGGTGACCCGCTGGCCATGCAGCGCCTGAAAGAAGCTGCCGAAAAAGCCAAGATCGAGCTGTCTTCCAGCACCCAGACCGAAGTCAACCTGCCGTACATCACTGCAGATGCAACCGGTCCTAAGCACCTGGTCGTGAAGATTTCCCGCTCCAAGCTGGAATCGCTGGTTGAAGATCTGGTGCAGCGCACCATCGAGCCTTGCCGCATGGCGTTGAAAGACGCGGGTATCGATATCAGCAAGATCAACGACGTGATTCTGGTCGGTGGTCAGACGCGTATGCCGCTGGTGCAGAAGCTGGTGACCGAGTTCTTCGGCAAAGAAGCCCGTAAAGACGTCAACCCTGACGAAGCCGTTGCCATGGGTGCTGCCATTCAGGGCGCAGTATTGGCCGGTGATGTCAAAGACGTTCTGCTGCTGGACGTCAGCCCGCTGACTCTGGGTATCGAAACCATGGGCGGCGTGATGACTGCGCTGATCGAGAAAAACACCACGATTCCTACCAAGAAATCCCAAGTGTTCTCGACTGCCGACGACAACCAGAATGCGGTAACCATCCACGTCCTGCAGGGTGAGCGTAAGCAAGCCGGTCAGAACAAGTCCCTGGGCAAGTTCGACCTGGCCGAGATTCCACCTGCTCCACGTGGCGTGCCACAGATCGAAGTGACCTTCGACATCGACGCAAACGGCATCCTGCACGTTGGCGCGAAAGACAAGGCCACCGGCAAGCAGCAGTCCATCGTGATCAAGGCCAACTCCGGCCTGTCCGAGGAAGAAATTCAGCAGATGGTTCGCGATGCTGAAGTCAATTCCGAAGAAGATCGCAAGTTCGAAGAGCTGGCCTCTGCCCGTAACCAGGGTGATGCGCTGGTCCACTCGACTCGCAAGATGATCGCTGACGCGGGTGACAAGGTCACTGCTGAAGAGAAGACTGCGGTAGAGGCTGCACTGGTTGCTCTGGAAGCCGCTATCAAAGGCGACGACAAGGCTGCCATTGAAGCCAAGGTCGAAGAGCTGTCCAAGGTTTCCGCGCCAATCGCTCAGAAGATGTACGCCGAGCAGGCTGAAAACCCGGACGCTGCGGCCAAGCCAGCTGAAGAAACTGCCAAGGCTGACGATGTTGTCGACGCCGAGTTTGAAGAAGTAAAAGACCACAAGTAAGCGCAGGCTCACTTGAAAGCCGGTTGACCTCTTTCGAGCGCTGACTGGTAGGATGTCGCCGCGCGGGAGCTTGCTCCCGCGTTGGCGTGTCTGGAACAAGCAAAAATTTCGGCGTGTGGAGTTGCTCCGCACGCCACGTGGCAAGATCGCGACGCTCCTGCGTGGCGAATCATTCTGCCGCTTTCTCGGCCGGATGCATCTGGCTGCTGAACGAAGACCAGGATCGTTGAATCGACGTGAGTTGGGTCCGGGCCTGTATGGGGCTCAACGAGTTTGGCGTGGCTCAGGAGAGCTTTCGCCGAACGTCCTCAAGAGTGCGGAAGAATTATGGCAAAGCGTGATTATTACGAAGTGTTGGGAGTGGAGCGAGGCTCCAGCGAGGCGGACCTGAAGAAGGCTTATCGCCGTCTGGCGATGAAGCATCACCCTGACCGCAACCCTGATGACAAAGCATCGGAAGAGCTGTTCAAAGAGGCCAACGAAGCCTACGAAGTGCTTTCCGACGCCAGCAAGCGCGCGGCCTACGATCAGTATGGCCATGCCGGTGTCGACCCGAGCATGGGTGGCGGCGGTGGTTTTGGTGGCGGTGCCGGTGGCGCCAACTTCTCCGATATCTTCGGCGATGTGTTCAGCGACTTCTTTGGCGGCGGCCGTGCCGGTGGTGGCGGTGGTCGTGGCGGCGCTCAGCGTGGCAGCGACCTGCGCTATACGCTGGAGCTGAATCTGGAGGAGGCGGTTCGCGGTACTAACGTGAATATCCGCGTTCCGACGCTGGTCAACTGCAAGCCGTGCGACGGCAGTGGTGCCAAGAAAGGTTCTTCGCCTGTCACATGCCCTACGTGCGGTGGCATTGGTCAGGTGCGCATGCAGCAGGGTTTCTTCTCTGTGCAGCAAACCTGTCCGCGCTGCCACGGCCACGGCAAGATCATTTCCGACCCATGTGATTCCTGTCATGGCGAAGGTCGCGTCGAAGAGTCCAAGACGCTTTCCGTCAAAGTGCCACCAGGTGTCGATACCGGTGACCGCATTCGTCTGTCTGGCGAAGGCGAGGCGGGTACCCAGGGTGGCCCGACCGGCGACCTGTATGTCGTGATCAATGTGCGCGAACACGCGATTTTCCAGCGTGACGGCAAGCACCTGTTCTGCGAGGTGCCTATCAGCTTTACCGATGCAGCGCTGGGCGGCGAGCTTGAAGTGCCGACGCTCGATGGTCGCGTCAAACTGAAAATCCCCGAAGGTACCCAGACCGGCAAGCAGTTCCGCCTGCGTGGCAAGGGTGTCGCTCCGGTGCGTGGCGGTGGTGCCGGTGACTTGATGTGCCGTGTTGCAGTCGAAACCCCGGTCAACCTGAGCAAGCGCCAGCGCGAGCTGCTTGAAGAGTTCCGCACCTCGCTTGAAAACGACGAGTCCCACTCTCCGAAAGCCAGTGGCTGGTTTGAGGGTGTGAAGCGTTTCTTCGGCGATCTGTAAGGCTATCAACGGGAGCAGGGCATGCGACGTATTGCTGTAGTAGGCGCCGCCGGGCGCATGGGCAAGACCTTGATCGAGGCGGTTCAGCAGGCGCCGGGCGCCGGCTTGACTGCCGCAGTCGACCGTCCTGACAGCACGCTGGTGGGCGCTGATGCGGGCGAGCTGGCTGCGCTGGGCCGTATCGGTGTGCCGCTGTCGGGTGATCTGGCAAAGGTGGCGGACGAGTTCGACGTTCTGATCGACTTTACCCATCCTTCGGTGACGCTGAAAAACCTCGCGTTCTGTCGCAAGGCAGGCAAGGCGATGATTATCGGTACCACCGGCTTCAGCGCGGAAGAGAAGCAGCGTCTGGAAGAAGCAGGCAAAGACATTCCCATCGTGTTTGCTGCCAATTTCAGCGTCGGCGTGAATCTGTGTCTGAAGCTGCTCGACACCGCTGCGCGCGTTTTGGGTGATGAGGTAGACATCGAAATCACCGAGGCGCACCACCGGCACAAAGTTGATGCGCCGTCCGGCACCGCCTTGCGTATGGGGGAAGTGGTTGCCAATGCGCTGGGTCGCGATCTGGAAAAAGTCGCGGTCTACGGTCGTGAAGGTCAGACCGGTGCGCGTGATCGTCAGACCATCGGGTTTGCGACCATTCGTGCCGGCGACGTGGTGGGTGATCACACCGTGCTGTTCGCCGCGGACGGTGAGCGGGTCGAAATCACGCACAAGGCGTCCAGTCGCATGACCTTCGCCAAGGGTGCAGTCCGGGCCGCAATGTGGCTCGAAGGCAAGGCGCCAGGGCTTTACGACATGCAGGATGTGTTGGGTCTGCATTGATTCATGCAGGACCATTCGTGGTCCTGTCGCATTTCCCCGCATTTCAGGCTCATTGGTGGTAGACCAAAAAGGGCCTTTTCTGTAAGCTACAGCTTTAGTGTGTCCACTAAAAGCGCGCAGATGATTCCATAAGAAAGCGGGGTGACGTAACTACGTCATTCCGCTTTTTTGCAGCCTGCGATCGCCCTTTCAGGTTTTATTTACGGGAGGTCTTCTTGACTAAGCCAGCCATACTCGCCCTTGCTGATGGCAGCATTTTTCGCGGCGAAGCCATTGGAGCCGACGGTCAGACCGTTGGTGAGGTGGTGTTCAACACCGCAATGACAGGCTATCAGGAAATTCTTACCGATCCTTCCTACGCCCAGCAGATCGTTACCCTGACTTACCCGCATATCGGCAACACCGGCACCACCCCTGAAGACGCAGAGTCGGATCGCGTCTGGTCCGCCGGTCTGGTCATTCGCGACCTGCCTTTGGTAGCCAGCAACTGGCGTAACAAGCTGTCCCTCGGTGATTACCTGAAAGCCAACAACGTCGTTGCCATTGCTGGCATCGACACACGTCGCCTGACCCGCATCCTGCGTGAGAAAGGCGCCCAGAACGGTTGCATCCTGGCTGGCGATAACATCACCGAAGAGGCGGCCATCGCCGCTGCCCGCAGCTTCCCGGGCCTCAAGGGCATGGACCTGGCCAAGGAAGTCTGCACCAAGGACACGTACGAGTGGCGTTCCAGCGTCTGGGATCTGAAAACCGACAGCCATCCTGAAATCGCCGCCTCCGAGCTGCCTTATCACGTGGTCGCCTACGATTACGGCGTCAAGGTCAACATCCTGCGCATGCTGGTCGAGCGCGGTTGCCGCGTGACCGTGGTGCCGGCGCAAACGCCTGCCAGTGAAGTGCTCGCCTACAAGCCGGACGGCGTTTTCCTGTCCAACGGCCCAGGTGATCCGGAGCCGTGCGATTACGCCATCAAGGCGATCAGGGAAGTGCTGGAAACCGACATTCCGGTGTTCGGCATCTGCCTCGGCCACCAGTTGCTGGCGCTGGCCGCGGGTGCCAAGACCGTGAAGATGGGCCACGGCCACCACGGTGCCAACCACCCGGTCCAGGATCTGGACACCGGTGTGGTCATGATCACCAGCCAGAACCACGGTTTTGCGGTGGATGAGGCAACCCTGCCGAGCAACGTTCGCGCCATTCACAAGTCGCTGTTCGACGGCACCCTGCAGGGTATCGAACTGACCGACAAGAGCGCATTCAGCTTCCAGGGTCACCCTGAAGCGAGCCCGGGCCCGAACGACGTCGCGCCTTTGTTCGATCGCTTTATCGAAGCCATGGCCAAGCGCCGCTGACCGGTTGCCTTGAGACTGTAATACGCAGGTGCCCAGGGCGGCCCCGGACTCAGTGTCCGGTCGCTGCCGCCCAGGCCACCTCAGACAAATGTTCAAGACGGCTTGCCGACTGACCTGCGGATTTGAGTGACAACCCATGCCAAAACGTACAGATATTAAAAGCATCCTGATTCTCGGCGCCGGCCCCATCGTGATCGGCCAGGCCTGTGAATTCGACTACTCCGGCGCCCAGGCCTGCAAGGCTCTGCGTGAGGAGGGTTACCGCGTCATCCTGGTGAACTCCAACCCGGCCACCATCATGACCGACCCGGCCATGGCCGACGCCACCTACATCGAGCCGATCAAGTGGCAGACCGTTGCCAAGATCATCGAAAAGGAACGTCCGGACGCACTGCTGCCAACCATGGGTGGCCAGACGGCTTTGAACTGCGCACTGGATCTGGAGCGCGAAGGCGTTCTGGAGAAGTTCGGTGTCGAAATGATCGGCGCCAACGCTGACACCATCGACAAGGCTGAAGACCGTTCGCGCTTCGACAAGGCGATGAAGTCCATCGGCCTGGCGTGCCCGCGCTCCGGCATCGCGCACAGCATGGAAGAAGCCAACGCGGTTCTTGAAAAGCTCGGCTTCCCTTGCATCATCCGTCCGTCGTTCACCATGGGTGGCACCGGCGGCGGTATCGCTTACAACCGTGAAGAGTTCGAAGAAATCTGCGTCCGTGGTCTGGACCTGTCGCCAACCAAGGAACTGCTGATCGACGAATCGCTGATCGGCTGGAAAGAGTACGAGATGGAAGTGGTCCGCGACAAAAAGGACAACTGCATCATCGTCTGCTCGATCGAGAACTTCGATCCGATGGGTGTGCACACCGGTGACTCGATCACCGTGGCGCCGGCACAGACCCTCACCGACAAGGAATACCAGATCCTGCGTAATGCCTCGCTGGCAGTGCTGCGCGAGATCGGCGTTGAAACCGGTGGCTCCAACGTTCAGTTCGGCATCTGCCCGAACACCGGCCGCATGGTCGTGATCGAAATGAACCCGCGTGTATCGCGCTCTTCGGCGCTGGCCTCCAAGGCGACCGGCTTCCCGATCGCTCGCGTTGCCGCCAAGCTGGCAGTGGGCTACACCCTCGACGAGCTGTCGAACGAAATCACTGGCGGCAAGACCCCGGCATCGTTCGAGCCGTCGATCGACTACGTCGTCACCAAGCTGCCGCGCTTTGCCTTCGAGAAATTCGCCAAGGCCGATGCGCGTCTGACCACTCAGATGAAGTCGGTCGGTGAAGTCATGGCCATCGGCCGTACCTTCCAGGAATCCCTGCAGAAAGCCCTGCGCGGCCTGGAAGTCGGTGTCTGCGGTCTTGATCCGAAGCTGGACTTGAGCCACCCGGAAAGCATGAGCACGCTCAAGCGCGAGCTGACCGTGCCGGGCGCCGAGCGTATCTGGTATGTCGCCGACGCCTTCCGCGCCGGCATGACGGTCGAAGAAATCTTCGCCATGAACATGATCGACCCATGGTTCCTGGTGCAGATCGAAGACCTGATCAAGGACGAAGAGAAGATCAAGACTCTGGGTCTGTCGTCGATCGACCGCGACCTGATGTTCCGTCTCAAGCGCAAGGGTTTCTCCGACGCGCGTCTGGCCAAGCTGCTGGGCGTTACCGAGAAGAACCTGCGGACGCATCGTCACAAGCTGGAAGTGTTCCCGGTCTACAAGCGCGTCGACACCTGCGCAGCCGAGTTCGCAACCGACACCGCGTACCTGTACTCGACCTACGAGGAAGAGTGCGAAGCCAACCCGTCTACGCGTGACAAGATCATGATCCTGGGTGGTGGCCCGAACCGCATCGGTCAGGGTATCGAGTTCGACTACTGCTGCGTACACGCCGCGCTGGCACTGCGTGAAGACGGTTACGAGACCATCATGGTCAACTGCAACCCGGAAACCGTCTCCACTGACTACGACACCTCGGACCGTCTGTACTTCGAGCCGGTCACCCTGGAAGACGTGCTGGAAATCGTCCGTGTCGAGAAGCCGAAAGGCGTGATCGTCCAGTACGGTGGCCAGACGCCTCTGAAGCTGGCGCGCGCTCTTGAAGCTGCCGGTGTGCCGATCATCGGCACCAGCCCTGATGCCATCGACCGTGCCGAAGACCGCGAGCGCTTCCAGCACATGGTCGAGCGTCTGAACCTGCGTCAGCCGCCAAACGCCACTGTGCGCAGCGAAGACGAAGCGATTCGTGCCGCAGCGAAGATCGGTTATCCACTGGTGGTGCGTCCGTCCTATGTGCTGGGTGGCCGTGCGATGGAAATCGTTTATCAGGAAGACGAACTCAAGCGTTACCTGCGCGAAGCGGTTCAGGTGTCCAACGACAGCCCTGTGCTGCTGGACCACTTCCTGAACTGCGCAATCGAGATGGACGTCGATGCGGTCTGCGACGGTACCGACGTGGTGATCGGCGCGATCATGCAGCACATCGAACAGGCGGGCGTTCACTCCGGTGACTCCGCGTGCTCGCTGCCGCCTTATTCGTTGCCGGCTCACATACAGGACGAGATGCGCGAGCAGGTCAAGAAGATGGCGCTGGAGCTGGGCGTTGTCGGCCTGATGAACGTGCAGCTGGCGCTTCAGGGCGAAGATATCTACGTCATTGAGGTCAACCCGCGCGCATCGCGTACCGTGCCATTCGTTTCCAAGTGCATCGGTGTTTCCCTGGCGATGATCGCTGCCCGCGTGATGGCAGGTAAAACCCTGAAAGAGCTGAACTTCACCAAGGAAATCATTCCGAACTTCTACAGCGTCAAAGAGGCAGTGTTCCCGTTTGCCAAATTCCCTGGCGTTGACCCGATTCTCGGCCCGGAAATGAAATCGACCGGTGAAGTGATGGGCGTGGGCGACACCTTCGGCGAAGCCTTTGCCAAGGCCCAGATGGGCGCGAGCGAAGTGCTGCCGACTGGCGGTACCGCGTTCATCAGCGTGCGTGACGATGACAAGCCTCTGGTTGAAGCGGTCGCTCGTGACCTGATCAATCTCGGTTTCGAGATCGTTGCCACCGCAGGCACTGCCAAGCTGATCGAAGCGGCAGGCCTGAAAGTGCGTCGCGTCAACAAGGTGACCGAAGGCCGTCCGCATGTGGTCGACATGATCAAGAATGACGAAGTCACCCTGATCATCAACACTACCGAAGGTCGCCAGTCGATCGCGGATTCCTACTCCATCCGTCGCAACGCCTTGCAGCACAAGATTTACTGCACCACTACCATTGCAGCAGGCGAAGCGATCTGTGAAGCGCTCAAATTCGGTCCAGAGAAGACCGTACGCCGCTTGCAGGATCTCCATGCAGGACTGAAGGCATGATCAAATACCCAATGACCGTTCAGGGCGCTCGCGCCCTGGAAGAAGAGCTGACCCACCTGACCAAGGTGGTCCGTCCCAAGTTGAGCCAGGACATCGGTACTGCGCGCGAACTGGGCGACCTCAAGGAAAACGCCGAATACCACGCTGCCCGCGAGCAGCAGGGGATGGTCGAGGCGCGTATTCGTGATATCGAAGGCCGCATGCAGAACGCTGTGGTCATCGACGTCACGACTATTCCGCACACCGGCAAGGTTATCTTCGGCACGACAGTCGAAATCGCCAACGTCGAGACTGACGAAAGCGTGGTCTATCAGATCGTGGGTGAAGACGAAGCGGACATCAAGAAAGGCAAGATTTCAGTGGGTTCGCCCATCGCCCGTGCCTTGATTGCCAAGGAAGAGGGTGATGTCGTTGTCGTGAAAACGCCTAGCGGCGTTATCGAGTACGAAATCATCGAAGTGCGTCATATCTGATGCTGGCGCCCGTGTTTACGGGCGCTTTCAGCGGCAAAAAAGAGTCAGGGCACGCTTTTGGCGGCCCTGACTTCTGTTTTTATCCGTGCGCGCGGTGGACGTTGGACAGTTGCTTGTTTACCTTTGGGTTCTTGCGATAGATCAACGCCATTTTGCCGATGACCTGGACCAGGTCGGCAGAACCGGCCTTGCACAGTTCTGCGATGGCACCGAGACGGCTTTCGCGGTCGAGGATGTTGAGCTTGATCTTGATCAGCTCATGATCGCTCAGTGCGCGTTCAAGCTCTGCAAGTACACCTTCAGTCAAACCATTGTCAGCCACGATCAATACCGGTTTCAGATGGTGGCCAATGGATTTGTATTGTTTCTTCTGCTCTGGAGTGAGCGGCATAATCTGACCTCTGCGTCTGATCTTTTAAAAGCGGCGGCCAGTTTACCCGAGCGAGTCCGGGACCGCCCAGTTAATCACGACTCGTTTATTTTTGAGGTGCCCCGTGGCCCGTTCCAAGACAAGCCATAACTGGCTCAAAGAACACTTCGACGACAAGTACGTCAAAATGGCGCAGAAGGACGGTTACCGTTCGCGTGCCAGCTACAAGCTGCTCGAGATCCAGGAAAAGGACAAACTCATCCGTCCGGGCATGACCGTTATCGACCTCGGCGCAGCGCCGGGAGGCTGGTCACAGGTGACCAGTCGTCTGATCGGCGGTCAAGGTCGTCTGATCGCTTCCGACATCCTTGAAATGGACAGCATCCCCGATGTGACCTTCATTCAGGGGGATTTCACCGAGGATGCGATTCTTGAGCAGATCCTCGAGGCAGTCGGTAATACGCAGGTAGACCTTGTGATTTCCGATATGGCCCCCAATATGAGTGGATTGAGCGCTGTAGATATGCCGCGTGCAATGTTTCTCTGCGAATTGGCGCTCGATCTCGCTGGTCGGGTACTGCGTCCCGGTGGCGATTTTCTGATCAAGGTCTTCCAGGGTGAAGGCTTCGATGTCTACCACAAGGATATTCGCAAGCTGTTCGACAAGGTGCAGATGCGCAAGCCGTCGTCGTCCCGCGACAGATCACGTGAGCAGTACCTGCTGGCTCGCGGCTTTCGCGGCATTGATGGCGCGGCCAGCATCGAACGTTTTTGACAAGGCGCGATAGCTTTTTTCAAATGGCGTTACCGATGCAGCATGACTGAACATTATGTTGTCAAAGTTTCACAAAGGGTTACAGACGGTGTCTGCCGTATCTGTAGGTTCTGTAGTAAGTTAGGTCGGTGAATATCATGCGAGGCACGCTTGCTGCGTGGAGCTTGCTTCAGAGGGTAGCTAATTGAACGATATGGCAAAGAATTTGATCCTGTGGTTGATCATCGCGGCTGTCCTTGTGACGGTGATGAACAACTTCTCCAGCCCTAACGAGCCGCAGAACCTCAACTATTCCGAGTTCATCCAGCAGGTCAAGGATGGCAAGGTCGAGAAGGTTTCTGTAGACGGCTACGTCATTACGGGCAAGCGCAGCGATGGCGACACCTTCAAGACCATCCGCCCGAACATTCCGGACAATGGCCTGATCGGTGATCTGGTCAGCAACAACGTCGTGATCGAAGGCAAGCAGCCTGAGCAGCAGAGCATCTGGACCCAGTTGCTGGTGGCCAGCTTCCCGATACTGGTAATCATCGCGGTGTTCATGTTCTTCATGCGCCAGATGCAGGGCGGGGCGGGCGGCAAGGGCGGCCCGATGAGCTTCGGCAAGAGCAAGGCGCGTCTGTTGTCAGAAGATCAGGTCAAGACGACCCTGGCTGACGTTGCCGGTTGCGACGAAGCCAAGGAAGAAGTCGGCGAGCTGGTCGAATTCCTCCGCGATCCGGGCAAGTTTCAGCGCCTGGGCGGTCGGATCCCGCGCGGTGTGCTGATGGTCGGCCCTCCGGGTACCGGTAAGACGCTGATCGCCAAGGCGATTGCCGGCGAGGCTAAGGTTCCGTTCTTCACGATTTCCGGTTCCGACTTTGTCGAAATGTTCGTGGGTGTCGGTGCAAGCCGCGTTCGCGACATGTTCGAGCAAGCCAAGAAGCACGCACCGTGCATCATCTTCATCGACGAAATCGACGCGGTCGGCCGCCATCGTGGTGCCGGCATGGGCGGTGGTCATGATGAGCGTGAACAGACTCTCAACCAGTTGCTGGTCGAGATGGACGGTTTTGAAATGAATGACGGCATCATCGTCATTGCCGCAACCAACCGCCCTGACGTACTGGATCCGGCTCTGCTGCGTCCAGGTCGTTTCGACCGCCAGGTGGTTGTAGGTCTGCCGGACATTCGTGGCCGCGAGCAGATCCTCAAGGTTCACATGCGCAAGGTTCCAATGGGCGAAGACGTCAACCCGGGTGTTATCGCTCGCGGTACGCCGGGCTTCTCCGGTGCGGATCTGGCCAACCTGGTCAACGAAGCGTCGCTGTTCGCTGCTCGCTCCGGCAAGCGCGTTGTAGAGATGAAAGAGTTCGAGCTGGCCAAGGACAAGATCATGATGGGCGCCGAGCGCAAATCGATGGTCATGTCCGATAAGGAAAAGCGCAACACGGCTTACCACGAAGCGGGTCACGCTATCGTCGGGCGTCTGGTGCCAGAGCATGATCCGGTCTACAAGGTCTCCATCATCCCGCGCGGTCGTGCGCTGGGTGTGACGATGTTCCTGCCGGAAGAAGACCGTTACAGCCTGTCCAAGCGTGCGTTGATCAGCCAGATCTGCTCGCTGTACGGTGGTCGTATCGCGGAAGAGATGACCCTCGGCTTCGATGGCGTCACGACCGGTGCCTCCAATGACATCATGCGTGCCAGCCAGATTGCCCGGAACATGGTCACCAAATGGGGGCTGTCTGAAAAGCTCGGCCCGCTGATGTACTCGGAAGACGAAGATGCAGGTTACCTGGGTCGCGGCGGCAGCCAGAATTCCAGTGTTTCCGGCGATACTGCCAAGCTCATCGACTCCGAAGTGCGCAGTATCATTGACCACTGCTACGGCACCGCCAAGCAGCTGTTGACGGACAATCGCGACAAGCTGGAAGCGATGGCCGACGCGCTGATGAAGTACGAAACCATTGATGCCGACCAGATTGACGACATCATGACCGGTCGTACTCCGCGTGAGCCGCGTGACTGGGGTGGTGGTTCGGGTACCAACGGTACTCCGATAACCCCTGACCCTCGTCCGGAAACGCCGATTGGCGGCCCTGCTGCCGAGCACTAAGGCCTGACATGACATCTGCGCTGTATCCAACCCGGTTGCCTTGCGGCAACCGGGTTCTTGATTTGGCCCATACGCACGTGATGGGTATCCTCAACGCAACCCCAGACTCATTTTCCGACGGCGGCCGCTACGGCCAGCTCGATGCTGCGCTGCGTCATGCCGAGGCGATGGTGCAGGCAGGCGCGACGCTTATCGATGTCGGTGGCGAGTCGACCCGTCCGGGTGCCCGTCCTGTCTCTGCGTCGGAAGAGGTCGAGCGTGTGGCGCCGGTGGTCGAGGTCATCGCGCGCGAGCTGGATGTGATCATCTCCGTGGATACCTCCACGCCTGAGGTCATGCTGGCGACCGCTGGGCTGGGTGCCGGGCTCATCAATGACGTTCGTTCGCTGCAGCGCCCTGGCGCGCTTGAGGCGGCCGCAAGCACGGGGTTGCCGGTATGTCTCATGCACATGCTCGGCGAGCCTGGAACCATGCAGGATGACCCGCACTACGATGATCTGGTGGGCGAGGTCTGTGCCTTCCTGGCTGAGCGTATGAAGCAGTGCGTCGCTGCGGGAATCGGTCAGCAGCAGATCATCCTTGATCCGGGCTTTGGCTTTGCCAAGACACTGGAGCACAATCTGAGCCTGTTCAAGCATATGGAAGCGCTGCATGCGCTGGGTCGGCCTTTGCTGGTGGGTGTTTCGCGCAAGAGCATGATTGGCGCTGTGCTGGGCCGTACCGTTGACCAGCGTCTGTCCGGCGGGCTCGCCCTGGCGGCTTTGGCAATGGCCAAAGGGGCAAGAATTCTACGTGTGCATGATGTCGCCGAAACGGCTGACGTGGTGCGCATGATCGCAGCTGTCGAATCAGCTGAATAACAACAGTGGGGCATTCATGACTACCAGAAAATATTTCGGAACCGACGGCATTCGTGGTCGCGTAGGGCAATTTCCGATCACGCCCGAGTTCATGCTGAAACTGGGTTGGGCGGCCGGCATGGCTTTCCGCAAGATGGGCGCCTGCCGGATACTTGTCGGCAAGGACACGCGCATTTCCGGCTACATGTTCGAGTCAGCCCTCGAGGCCGGCCTCTCCGCTGCGGGTGCCGATGTTCTCTTGCTGGGCCCGATGCCAACGCCGGCCATTGCCTACCTGACACGTACCTTCCATGCCGAGGCGGGCATCGTCATCAGTGCCTCGCATAACCCGCACTACGACAACGGCATCAAGTTTTTCTCCGGTCAGGGCACCAAACTGCCCGACGAGATCGAAATGATGATCGAAGAGCTGCTCGACGCACCGATGACCGTGGCCGAGTCCGAGAACCTCGGCAAGGTCTCGCGGATCAACGACGCTGCCGGACGTTACATCGAATTCTGCAAAAGCAGCGTGCCTACCAGCACCGACTTCGCTGGCCTCAAGGTCGTCATCGACTGCGCCCACGGTGCGACCTACAAGGTAGCGCCCAACGTATTCCGTGAGCTGGGCGCGCAGGTGGTGGTGCTTTCCGCGCAGCCTGACGGGCTCAACATCAACAAGAACTGCGGTTCCACGCACATGGAAGCCCTGCAGGCAGCGGTGCTCGCAGAGCATGCCGACATGGGCATCGGTTTCGACGGTGACGGCGACCGCGTGTTGATGGTCGATCACACCGGGACCATCGTTGATGGCGACGAATTGCTCTACATCATTGCCCGTGACCTGCACGAGCGGGGTCGCCTGCAGGGCGGTGTCGTCGGCACACTGATGAGCAACCTGGGGCTTGAACTGGCCCTGGCCGAGCAGGGGATTCCCTTTGTTCGGGCCAATGTCGGTGACCGCTATGTGATCGCCGAACTGCTTGAGCGCAACTGGCAGATTGGCGGCGAAAACTCCGGTCATATCGTCTGTTTCCAGCACGCCACCACCGGCGACGCCATTATCGCCTCACTGCAGGTCATATTGGCTCTGCGTCGCAGCGGTGTAAGCCTGGCCGAAGCGCGTCTGAAATTGCGCAAATGCCCGCAGATCCTGATCAACGTGCGCTTCGCGGGTTCGGGCGTCGACCCGGTTTCGCATCCGTCGGTACAGGAGGCCTGCGCACGCGTCACCGAGCAGATGGCCGGGCGCGGCAGGGTGCTGCTGCGCAAATCGGGTACCGAGCCGTTGGTGCGCGTAATGGTCGAAGGCGAGGACGAAACGCAGGTCAGGGCGTACGCCGAAGAACTCGCAAAACTGGTTACTGAAGTTTGCGCCTGATTTCGGCTTGCCAGTGTCGGAACTGTTGGGTAACATCTGCGCCCACTTTGACCCACGAGGTGTAGCATGCGTCGCCCAATGGTAGCTGGTAACTGGAAAATGCACGGTACCCGCGCCAGCGTCGCTGAGCTGATCGAGGGTTTGTGCTCGCAGTCGTTGCCAGGAAGCGTCGACATCGCCGTAATGCCTGCCAGTCTGTTCACCTTTCAGGTGATCGACGGGCTCAAGGCGACGTCGATCATCGTCGGTGCGCAGGATGCAGCCATTCAGGCTGAGCAGGGCGCGCTGACGGGTGAAGTCGCATCGAGTCAGCTGGCTGATGCAGGTTGCAAGCTGGTACTTGTCGGGCACTCCGAGCGTCGTCAGTTGATTGGCGAACAGGATGATGTTCTGAACAAGAAGTTTGCGGCGATTCAGGCGAAAGGTCTGACACCTGTGCTTTGCATCGGTGAAGCGCTGGAAGAGCGCAAGGCGGGGCAAACGCTTGAAGTGGTAGGGCGTCAGCTGGACAGTGTCATCGCCGAGTTTGGCGTCAATGCACTGGTCAACGCTGTCATTGCCTACGAGCCGGTCTGGGCTATTGGCACCGGATTGACAGCTTCGCCTCAGGAAGCCCAGGAAGTGCACGCAGCAATCCGTGCGCAACTGGCAAAAGAGAATGCCGAAGTCGCACAAGGCGTGCGACTTCTCTATGGCGGCAGCGTGAAGGCGGCCAATGCGGTCGAGCTCTTCAGCATGCCGGATATCGATGGGGGGCTCATTGGTGGAGCTTCCCTGAATGCAGATGAGTTCGGTGCGATCTGTCGCGCCGCGGGAAACTGAAAAAATGCTGGAAACAGTCGTAATCGTTTTTCACCTGTTGGGCGCTTTGGGCGTTGTCGCTCTGGTATTGCTGCAGCAGGGTAAAGGTGCCGACGCAGGTGCGTCGTTCGGAGCAGGTGCATCAAATACTGTCTTCGGAGGTCAAGGAACCTCTACCTTTCTCAGTAAGTTTACTGCTATACTTGCGGCATGTTTTTTCATAACCAGCTTGGGGTTAGGTTACTTTGCTAAAGAGAAAGCTCAACAGCTGACTCAAGTAGGTTTGCCAGACCCAGCAGTGCTGGAAGTGAAGCAAAAGCCGGCAGCAGATGATGTACCGGTTCTCGAAGGGCAAAAGCCAGCCGCTGTTCCAGCTGACGTACCTCAAGCCCCAGAGAAGAAGTAATACAGAATTCGGCGATGTTCGTGAGGTCGCCAAAAAGAGTTGTAATGCCGAGGTGGTGGAATTGGTAGACACGCAACCTTGAGGTGGTTGTGCCCATAGGGTGTAGGGGTTCGAGTCCCCTTCTCGGTACCAATTAACAGGAGAGCCCGCACTAGCGGGCTTTCTTGTAGGTGGATGTTGGATTGACCCAGCAATGGATCGGTCGTATACTTCCGCCCCAGCTTTGTCGCGGGGTGGAGCAGTTTGGTAGCTCGTCGGGCTCATAACCCGAAGGTCGTTGGTTCAAATCCAGCCCCCGCAACCAGTTTTAGCGGAGCCCCTTTTAAGGGGCTTTTTGTTAGCTGGACAGTACATGACGTCGATGTTCAGCGGCGTTTTCAGGGATGGGCTTTTGCCCATTTTTTTATTTCTAAAGCATGCACGAGGGGGTTCAGGTGTCGAGCAAGCTAGAACAGTTGCAGGACTTGTTGGCCCCAGTGGTCGTGGCCCTTGGCTACCAATGCTGGGGAATCGATTTCAGTTCCCAGGGCAAGCATTCGGTGCTGCGCATTTATATCGACAAGGAAGGGGGCGTTCTGGTCGACGACTGTGCAATCGTCAGTCGCCAGATCAGCGGTGTATTGGACGTAGAAGATCCAATCAGCACCGAGTACACCCTCGAAGTATCTTCTCCTGGCATGGAGCGCCCGCTGTTCACTATTGAGCAGTTTGCTTCGTACGCCGGGGAACAAGTGAAAATAAAGCTGCGTTCACCTTTCGAAGGTCGACGCAACTTTCAAGGCCTTCTCCGCGGGGTGGAGGAGCAGGATGTCGTGGTGCAGGTTGAAGACCATGAGTTCCTGTTGCCGATCGACATGATCGACAAGGCCAACATTATTCCCACGTTTGACTGAGACGTGCCGGTTACTGCGGATCCCGCGGATCCAATGGCTTGCGAAAGGCGAGGCGTACGATGAGCAAAGAAGTACTGCTGGTTGTTGAGTCGGTGTCCAATGAAAAGGGCGTTCCGGCAAGTGTCATTTTTGAAGCACTGGAGCTGGCTCTTGCCACTGCTACCAAGAAACGTTTTGAAGATGAAGTAGAACTGCGTGTAGAGATCAATCGCCAGACAGGCAACTACGAGACTTTCCGTCGCTGGACAGTTGTCGAAGACGAAGATCTGGACGATCCTGCTTACGAGTTGGCTGTGGATCAGGCCCAGGCGAAAAAGCCGGGTGCTGTTGCCGGCGACCTGATCGAAGAAAAAATCGATTCCATCGAATTCGGTCGTATCGCTGCGCAGACCGCCAAGCAAGTCATTGTGCAGAAAGTTCGCGAAGCCGAGCGTGCTCAGGTAGTCGATGCCTACCGCGAGCGTCTGGGTGAAATCATTTCTGGTACTGTTAAAAAGGTTACACGTGACAATGTCATCGTTGACCTGGGTAACAATGCCGAAGCCTTGCTGGCTCGTGAAGACATCATTTCCCGGGAAACTTTCCGGGTCGGTGTTCGCGTCCGTGCTCTGCTGAAGGAAATTCGCACCGAAAACCGTGGCCCTCAGCTGATCCTGTCGCGTACTGCGCCAGAGATGCTGATCGAGCTTTTCCGCATTGAAGTGCCGGAAATTGCCGAAGGTCTCATCGAGGTGATGGCTGCCTCCCGTGACCCGGGTTCTCGTGCGAAAATCGCTGTTCGCTCCAAGGATAAACGAATCGATCCGCAAGGTGCCTGTATCGGCATGCGCGGTTCGCGAGTTCAGGCTGTTTCCGGCGAGCTGGGTGGCGAGCGTGTGGATATCGTTCTTTGGGACGATAACCCGGCGCAGTTCGTGATCAATGCAATGTCCCCTGCAGAAGTAGCGGCAATCATCGTAGATGAAGACGCGCATGCAATGGATATCGCAGTGGGAGCGGACAACCTGGCCCAGGCTATTGGTCGTGGCGGTCAGAACGTGCGTCTGGCAAGTCAGTTGACTGGCTGGACCCTGAACGTAATGACCGAATCGGACATCCAGGCCAAGCAGCAAGCTGAAACCGGTGACATCCTGCGCAACTTCATCGAAGAACTCGAAGTCGATGAAGAATTGGCACAGGTGCTGGTTGATGAAGGCTTCACCAGCCTGGAAGAGATTGCCTACGTACCGTTGGAAGAAATGCTCAACATCGACGGCTTTGACGAAGACATCGTCAACGAGCTTCGCGCTCGTGCCAAGGATCGTTTGTTGACTAAAGCCATCGCTACAGAGGAAAAGCTGGCAGACGCCCATCCGGCCGAAGACCTGCTCTCGCTTGAGGGTATGGACAAGGATTTGGCGATGGAACTGGCGGTGCGCGGCGTAATTACCCGCGAAGACCTGGCCGAGCAGTCTATAGATGACCTGCTCGACATCGACGGCATTGACGATGATCGTGCCGGCAAGTTGATCATGGCCGCCCGAGCCCACTGGTTCGAGTAATTGGGCGCGGCCTGAGGAGAGAAGTGCATGACGCAAGTCACGGTGAAAGAACTGGCCAAAGTGGTCGACACACCGGTAGAGCGCCTGTTACAGCAGATGCGTGAGGCAGGTCTGCCGCACACCGCCGCCGAGCAAGTTGTGACCGATAACGAAAAACAAGCCTTGTTGACGCACCTGAAAAGCGGTCACAAGGCCAAGGTGGAAGAGCCTCGCAAGATTACCTTGCAGCGCAAGACCACCAGCACCCTGCGCGTTGCTGGCAGCAAAAGCATCAGCGTTGAAGTGCGCAAGAAGAAAGTCTTTGTGCAGCGTAGCCCGGAAGAGATCGAAGCCGAGCGCAAGCGCGAGATGGATGAACGCCGTGCGGTAGAAAACGCCGCTCGTCAAAAGGCTGAAGAAGAAGCCAAGCGTCGCGCTGAAGAAGATGCGCGCAATCAGCCTGCTGCAAGTCAGCCAGCTTCGGCTCCGGCCGAGCCTGTTGCTGCCGCCGAGCCTGTGCGTGAAGCATCGCCAGCCGCTGCTCCGGCACCGGCCAGCGCAGCGCCTTCTGCCGATGCTCGCAAGCGTGACGAACAGCGTCGCCCTGACAAGCCTCGTGCTGACGATCGCAACGCCCGTGGCGGCGACGGGGAGCGTAAAAACGCTCCGCATCGCGCTTCGGTCAAGGAGAAGGCTCCGGCCCCTCGCGTTGCTCCTCGCACTACCGACGAAGAAAGCGACAGCTTCCGTCGCGGTGGTCGTGGCAAGGGCAAGCTGAAGAAGCGTAACGCTCATGGTTTCCAGAGCCCTACCGGCCCGGTTATCCGCGACGTTGCCATTGGCGAGACCATCACTGTCGGCGAATTGTCGGCACAGATGTCGGTCAAGGCTGCTGAAGTCATCAAGTTCATGTTCAAGATGGGCACCCCGGTGACCATCAACCAGGTACTGGATCAGGAAACTGCCCAGTTGATCGCCGAAGAGCTGGGCCACAAGGTCACGCTGGTCAGCGACAACGCCCTGGAAGATTCCCTCGCCGAATCGCTGAAGTTCGAAGGTGAGTCGTTCTCCCGTGCACCGGTTGTGACCGTAATGGGCCACGTCGACCACGGTAAGACCTCGCTGCTCGACTACATCCGTCGTGCCAAGGTTGCAGCTGGCGAAGCCGGCGGCATCACCCAGCACATCGGTGCCTACCACGTTGAAACCGAACGCGGCATGGTCACGTTCCTCGACACCCCTGGTCACGCCGCGTTTACCGCCATGCGTGCTCGTGGTGCCAAGGCAACGGATATCGTGATTCTGGTTGTTGCGGCTGATGACGGCGTGATGCCTCAGACCATCGAAGCTGTTCAGCATGCTGTTGCGGCTGGCGTTCCGTTGGTGGTTGCGGTGAACAAGATCGACAAGCCTGGTGCTGACCTCGATCGTATCCGCAGCGAGCTGTCGGTCCATGGCGTGACGTCCGAAGAGTGGGGCGGTGATACGCCTTTCGTTTCGGTCTCCGCGAAGATGGGTACTGGCGTCGACGAATTGCTGGAAGCTGTTCTGCTGCAGGCCGAAGTCCTGGAACTCAAGGCAACCCCGTCGGCCCCTGGTCGTGGTGTTGTTGTCGAGTCCCGTCTGGACAAGGGCCGTGGTCCGGTCGCTACTGTTCTGGTTCAGGACGGTACGCTGCGTCAGGGCGACATGGTACTGGTCGGTTCGAACTTCGGCCGCATCCGCGCCATGCTCGACGAGAACGGCAAGCCGGTCAAAGAAGCAGGTCCTTCCATCCCTGTCGAGATCCTCGGCCTGGACGGTACACCGGACGCTGGCGACGAGATGAGCGTGCTGTCGGACGAGAAGAAAGCCCGTGAAGTGGCTCTGTTCCGTCAAGGCAAGTTCCGCGAAGTCAAACTGGCCCGTGCTCACGCTGGCAAGCTGGAAAACATCTTCGAGAACATGGGTCAGGCAGAGAAGAAGACGCTCAACATCGTCCTCAAATCTGACGTACGCGGTTCCCTCGAAGCGTTGAACGGCGCCTTGAACGGTTTGGGTAACGACGAAGTGCAAGTGCGCGTGGTCGGTGGCGGTGTCGGTGGTATCACCGAGAGCGACGCCAACCTGGCACTGGCCTCCAACGCTGTACTGTTCGGCTTCAACGTGCGTGCCGATGCCGGCGCGCGCAAGATCGTCGAGCAGGAAGGTCTGGATATGCGTTACTACAACGTGATCTACGACATCATCGAAGACGTCAAGAAGGCCCTTACCGGCATGCTTGGCAGCGACGTCCGGGAGAATATCCTGGGTATCGCCGAAGTCCGCGATGTGTTCCGTTCGCCGAAATTCGGCGCGATCGCAGGGTGTATGGTTCTGGAAGGCACTGTCTACCGTAACCGTCCGATTCGTGTTCTGCGCGAAGACATCGTTATCTTTGAAGGCGAGCTGGAATCCCTGCGCCGCTTCAAGGACGACGCTGCCGAAGTACGTGCAGGCATGGAATGCGGTATCGGCGTCAAGAGCTACAACGACGTCAAGGTTGGTGACAAGATCGAAGTCTTCGAGAAGGTCCAAGTGGCTCGCAGCCTCTAAATCGCGAGCTTCAGGAGTCATGGTGGGAGCCTCGCATGCAAATGCTCTGCTTTCCCCATGGGCTCTAAACGCAACGCCCGGTCTGGCAATTGTCAGGCCGGGCGTTTGCCGCTTTCAGACTGTCAGGGTTTGGTCCCGGATCAGTAACAGGTAACAAGCATGGCAAAAGAATACAGCCGTACCCAACGTATCGGCGATCAGATGCAGCGCGAACTGGCGCAGCTGATCCGTCGCGAAATCAAGGACCCACGCGTGGGTCTGGTCACCATCACCGCCGTAGACGTCAGCCGTGACGTGGGTCATGCGAAGATTTTCATGACCGTCATGGGCCAGGACAGCGCGGAAGAAATCGCGCAGACCATCAAGGTGCTCAACTCTGCCGCAGGTTTCCTGCGTATGCAGCTGGCCCGCGAGATGAAGCTGCGCAGCGTGCCTCAACTGCATTTCCACTATGACGAAAGCGTCGTGCGTGGCGCGCATCTTTCGGCACTGATCGAGCGTGCCGTGGCAGAAGACGGTCAGCATCAGGAAGGCCCTGCATCGCCGGATGCAAAGCCTGAAAGTACCGAGGAATAAAGAGTGGCTCAGGTCAAGCGTATACGCCGCAATGTCAGCGGGATCATCCTGCTCGACAAGCCACTGGGTTTCACTTCCAACGCCGCTCTGCAAAAGGTTCGCTGGCTGCTCAATGCCGAGAAAGCCGGGCACACCGGCAGCCTTGATCCTCTGGCAACGGGCGTTCTGCCGTTGTGTTTTGGTGAAGCGACCAAGTTCTCTCAGTACCTGCTCGATTCGGACAAGTCCTACGAGACCCTGGCGCAACTGGGCAAGACCACTACCACTGCCGACTCTGAAGGCGAGGTTTTGCTCACGCGTCCGGTGACCGTTGGTCGCGACGATATCGAAGCGGTTCTGCCGCATTTTCGCGGACAAATCAGTCAGATACCTCCCATGTACTCGGCCCTCAAACGTGATGGTCAGCCACTTTACAAGCTGGCACGTGCAGGGGAAGTAGTGGAGCGCGAGCCCCGTTCTGTTACTATTGCGCGCCTGGAATTACTTGCTTGCGAAGGTGACACAGCACGTCTGTCTGTCGATTGCAGCAAGGGCACCTATATCCGCACGCTGGTCGAGGATATCGGTGAGAAGCTTGGTTGTGGTGCTTACGTCGCAGAGCTGCGTCGTACCCAGGCCGGGCCTTTCACGCTGGCTCAGACAGTGACGCTGGAAGAGCTCGAGCAGGTGCATGCCGACGGCGGCAATGAAGCGGTTGACCGTTTCCTGATGCCATCGGACAGCGGTCTGCTGGACTGGCCGCTGTTGAAGTTTTCGGAACACAGTTCGTTCTACTGGTTGCATGGTCAGCCAGTGCGCGCGCCGGACGCACCGAAATTCGGTATGGTTCGCGTGCAGGATCACGAAGGTCGCTTCATCGGTATCGGTGAAGTCGCCGAAGACGGGCGCATTGCGCCGCGTCGCTTGATTCGGTCAGAGTGACCGAAACCACTCCATCCGCCGGCTTGCCGGTGAATGGGGTGGAACGAGGATGGCTGTCAACAGGCACGGTCATACCTCATTTTTTAATACGAGGATCTGTCCTCGGCCTGTTGGAAACGTTTCTCCGGAAGCGCTTCCTTGCACAAAAGGATTGCCCACATGGCACTCAGCGTTGAAGAAAAAGCTCAGATCGTAACCGACTACCAGCAAGCTGTTGGTGACACTGGTTCGCCAGAAGTGCAAGTTGCACTGCTGACCGCCAACATCAACAAACTGCAAGGCCACTTCAAGGCCAACGGTAAGGACCACCACTCGCGTCGTGGTCTGATCCGTATGGTAAACCAGCGTCGCAAGCTGCTGGATTACCTGAAAGGTAAGGACGTTAGCCGTTACAGCGCCCTGATCGGTCGTCTGGGTCTGCGTCGCTAATAACGACGTTGCTAGAGGTTGGTTGTCTGTCACGATCCGTCGGGTTTTCCCGGTGGCTCTGGCAGGCTCCCAGCCTCAAGTTTTATCTGGGCTGTGGAAGGGGCCGATTCCCCACACTGCCCAAGAATTCGCAAGAAACCAGTTCCCCAAGAGCCACAAAGAAAGGTAGGAAACCGTGAACCCGGTAATCAAAAAGTTTCAGTTCGGTCAATCGACCGTAACCCTCGAGACAGGCCGTATCGCCCGTCAAGCCTCTGGTGCAGTATTGGTCACCGTTGACGACGACGTCAGCGTACTCGTGACTGTGGTCGGCGCCAAACAGGCTGACGCTGGCAAAGGCTTCTTCCCTCTGTCCGTGCACTATCAGGAAAAAACCTACGCTGCCGGCAAGATCCCTGGTGGTTTCTTCAAGCGTGAAGGCCGTCCTTCCGAGAAAGAAACCCTGACTTCGCGCCTGATCGACCGTCCGATCCGCCCGTTGTTTCCAGAAGGCTTCATGAACGAAGTGCAGGTTGTCTGCACCGTCGTCTCCACCAGCAAGAAAATCGATCCGGACATCGCTGCGATGATCGGTACTTCGGCTGCCCTGGCTATCTCCGGTATCCCGTTTGACGGTCCGGTCGGTGCTGCGCGCGTTGCTTTCCACGAAAGCACCGGCTACCTGTTGAACCCGACTTACGAGCAGCTGCAGGCTTCGAGCCTGGACATGGTCGTTGCCGGTACTTCCGAAGCCGTACTGATGGTTGAATCGGAAGCCAAAGAGCTGACCGAAGACCAGATGCTGGGCGCCGTACTATTTGCGCATGACGAGTTCCAGGTCGTGATCAACGCCATCAAGGAACTGGCTGCCGAAGCCGCCAAGCCTACCTGGGCCTGGCAGCCGAAGCCTGAAGCGACTGAACTGCTGGGCGCTATCCGCTCCGAGTTCGGCGACGCGATCTCCCAGGCTTACACCATCACTGTCAAAGCCGACCGTTATGCACGTCTGGGCGAGCTGAAAGATCAGATCGTTGCCAAACTGGCTGTGGAAGAAGGCAGCCCGTCTGCCAGCGAAGTCAAAGCCGCTTTCGGCGAAATTGAATACCGCACCGTTCGCGAAAACATCGTTAACGGCAAGCCGCGTATCGATGGTCGTGACACACGTACCGTTCGTCCTCTGAACATCGAAGTGGGCGTTCTGCCGAAGACTCATGGTTCGGCACTGTTCACCCGTGGCGAAACTCAGGCGCTGGTCGTTGCCACACTGGGTACTGCGCGTGACGCACAGCTGCTCGACACCCTCGAAGGCGAGAAAAAAGACCCCTTCATGCTGCACTACAACTTCCCTCCGTTCTCGGTGGGCGAGTGTGGTCGCATGGGCGGCGCAGGTCGTCGTGAAATCGGTCACGGCCGTCTGGCCCGTCGCAGCGTTCAGGCCATGCTGCCAGGCGCTGACGTGTTCCCGTACACCATTCGTGTCGTGTCGGAAATCACCGAGTCCAACGGCTCCAGCTCCATGGCTTCGGTCTGCGGCGCTTCCCTGGCTCTGATGGACGCTGGCGTGCCGATGAAGGCGCCGGTTGCCGGTATCGCCATGGGCCTGGTCAAGGAAGGCGAGAAGTTCGCCATTCTGACCGACATCCTGGGTGACGAAGACCACCTGGGCGACATGGACTTCAAGGTAGCCGGTACCTCCAAAGGTGTTACCGCGCTGCAGATGGACATCAAGATCAAGGGCATCACCGAAGAAATCATGGAGATCGCCCTGGGCCAGGCCCTGGAAGCTCGCCTGAACATCCTCGGTCAGATGAACCAGATCATCGGTCAGTCGCGTAACGAACTGTCGGCCAACGCGCCGACCATGATCGCGATGAAGATCGACACCGACAAGATCCGTGACGTGATCGGCAAGGGTGGCGCAACCATCCGTGCCATCTGCGAAGAGACCAAGGCTTCGATCGACATCGAAGACGACGGCTCGATCAAGATCTTCGGCGAATCCAAGGAAGCGGCTGAAGCAGCACGTCAGCGCGTTCTGGGCATCACCGCAGAAGCGGAAATCGGCAAGATCTACGTCGGCAAGGTTGAGCGCATCGTCGACTTCGGCGCATTCGTCAACATCCTGCCGGGCAAGGACGGTCTGGTTCACATTTCGATGCTGAGCGATGCTCGCGTAGAGAAAGTGACCGATATCCTCAAGGAAGGTCAGGAAGTCGAAGTACTGGTACTGGACGTCGACAACCGCGGCCGTATCAAGCTGTCGATCAAGGACGTAGCCGCAGCGAAAGCATCGGGCGTCTGATTGATCTGAGCGACATGTGAAAAAGGACTCTTCGGAGTCCTTTTTTTATGAGCGCAATTAGGGCTTTACGAATGGGGGCGTGCAAACTGCTTGGCCCAAACATGCATCTTGCAAGCCCGGGTCTTCACTAACGGGCAATCTGCACGACTCGGCAAAACAGGAAAAAACATAACCAGTTGATTTTAAAGAGTATTTCTACTGCTCCGGATTTGGCACACCGCTTGCGATATAACTGCTAACCCTGCCACCACACGCTGGTGCAGATTTTGAGAAAAACAGGAGTTATCGTATGAAGAAGTTCGCTATTGCCGCTGCTACCGCTACTGCCCTGACTCTGACCATGGCCAACGCTGCTTTCGCACAGACCTCGGCTCAAGCGCCAATGGTTCTGGCCGCTAACACCACTACTCAAGAAGTCAAAGAAGATACTTCTGATACCTGGATCACCACCAAAGTCAAAGCCGACCTGCTGACTGAAAAAGGCATCCCAGGTTCGGACATCAAGGTTGAGACCAACAAAGGCGTGGTTTCCCTGTCCTCCATGGTAAAAGTTACTGAAGCTCAGAAAAACACTGCCGTCGCTATCACCAAGAAAATCAAAGGTGTTAAAGACGTATCGGCTGCTGGCCTGAAAGCCGAGTAAACGAATACTGCCCATGAACACCCGCAGTCATTGATTGATGGAAGGTTCATGCGAGGCTACAAGGATGTAGCCATTAAAGGCCCCGACTGAAGAGTCGGGGCCTTTTCTATGGGACTACAAAAAATGAAGGACGGGGAGGCGGGAAGTATCAGTTGCGACGTTTGCTTTCGATGCCTACCAGACGGCCGCCTTCGAAGCGCAGGTACTGATACATGCCGTTGTCAGGACCGTATATCCACTCCTCGACCCTCACGACGTCGGACATTCGATAATTGTTATTGAAGGTTTCCTTGGTGCCGAGCACTTCCTGGCTGACCGGCTCTCCGCATTTCTGCTGGACGTCGAACGCCCGGTCACCGGTGCTGACCAACTGACTGCCGCAACGCAGGGTTGAGGTGGCATGTGCCGAGGCGACAACTGACCCTGCAACGGCGGCGAGGGTCAGGTTGATCAGCAGTTTGATTCGGGTGTGTGCCAAAGGCTTCACTCGCTGTCGAGGTGGAGGGGGCTGATGACTTTACCATCCGGTTGGGCCTGGCCCAGGCGGGCGTCGACAAAGTACACGCGAGCGTCTTCGAGCTTGCCCTTGTCCACCAGGTAATCCTTGATGCTGCTGGCTCTGCTCTGGCCCAGTTCGCGCAGCAGCAGCTCATTGCTGCTCCAGAACTTGAGTACAGCGGCACGCATCTGGGCTGAGCGTTGCTCCTTGCCCAGACTGGCCCATTCGGCGGGCGGCTGCTGTTTCATGCGTGTCCTGTAGATACCTTCAAGCATGGGCGCTTTTTCCTCTTCCGGGACCTGTATCAAGCCGGCCCTGGCTGGAACCTTGTCGCCGCGTCGCTGGAGGATCTTGTAGTACGTGTACTGGTATTCGCGTTCCAGCCTCTGCTGGGCGATCAATGGACCGTCACTGCTGGCAGCGCTGGTGCCCTCGATCTCCAGTTTCAGGTCCGGACGCTCCTTGAGCGCTACCGAGAGCTTGTCCAGGGCATTTTGCGCCTCTGCCGACAAGTCACTGGCGCCTGGTGCGAAGCTGACGCTGCCGAGGTCCTCGGAGCTTCCACCGGCGACCAGCCCGCCGAGCATCTTGAACGGGGCTTGCGCTGCACGCAGCACCAGGTTGCGCAGGGTCT
Source organism: Pseudomonas sp. PvP027 (assembly GCF_017833005.1). NCBI lineage: Bacteria > Pseudomonadati > Pseudomonadota > Gammaproteobacteria > Pseudomonadales > Pseudomonadaceae > Pseudomonas > Pseudomonas sp. PvP027. The sequence continues at coordinate 4,332,099 of NZ_JAFIBK010000001.1, forward strand.
GCCAGACAATCGGCATGACGCTGAACTGCGGGTTGTTCAGATCGCCTTCGATGGGCAGCTCCAGGGAAATGCGCCCCTTGGTATCCTTGAGCAACGCGACCGCCAGACGAATAGGCAGGTCCAGCGCATCCGGGCTGTCGACCCGTTCACCCAGTTGCAACTGCTCCACCAGCACCTTGTTCTGAGCCTTGAGCTGGCCCTTGGTGATCAGGTAGTGCAGGTCGAGATTGAGCCTGCCCTTACGGATCCGGAAGCCTGCGAACTTGCCGGAGTAGGGGGTCAGGTTGGTCAGCTCGACGCGCTTGAAGCTGGTGGTGATATCCAGACTGGCCATCGGGTCGAACGGATTGAGGCTGCCCTTGATGGTCACCGGCGCATAGCGGTCGACCTTGCCCTCGATGTTCACGGGTGCCGGCGTAGGCTTGCGGTTGTCGATGGTGCCGATACGACCGTTGAGCTGCTGCACGGCGGTGGCGAAGTTAGGGGTCAGAGTCATGTCGGCAAAGTTTGCCGAACCCTCTTTGATATTCACTTCACCCACGTAGATCGCCAGCGGGTTTTCCTTCTTGCTTGCGGCTTGCGTTCTGGCTGCCTTTGGCTGGCTGGCGGTCTTGCCGGCAGCCGCGTCGACTGGCTGCGGGATCAATAGATCGTCGATATTGGTGGTCCGGTCTTCATTGATCATGAAGCGCGCGTAGGGCTGATCCATATTCACTTTGGCAATCGAGAGGCCCTTGCCGTGCTGGTATTCCAACCCCTCCAGCGCCACTTGCTGCCACTTCAGGAAGTCGCGCTGTTTGAGCGTATCCAGTGTGTGCAACTGATTGACCTGCGCTTTACCGGTGACGCTGAACGCCAGTGGCTCGGTGCTTGTCAGGTCGACCGCCAGATCGCTGCCGAGCATGCCGCTGCGCAGCTCCAGACGAATGAACGGGCTGATGTAGGCCTGGGCGAGGCGCAGGTCGATGTCGCGGGTCGTCACGTTGAGTCGTGCGCTGACCGGGTTGAGGTTCACGTCGCCGGTTGCAGTGAGATTGCCCTGTTTGCCCAGTCCGGTATCCAGCTTGAGCGTGAAGGGCGCCTTGTTCAGGCTGTCGAAATTCTGCATGTCCAGATTCAGCGGGCCAACGTCCAGCGCGACGGGCTCTTGAGGCACGCGATCGGCCAGGTGAACCATGTAGTTGCGCAACTGCACATCACGCAACAGGACCTGCCACGGTTTGCCCTGCGCCACGGGTTGAGTGCCGGCCTTGGCTGAGGCCTCGGTGGCCGGCGCCGGCTCGGCGGCTTTTTCGTCCACGGCTGGCGTGTGCGGTGCTGCGGGCTTGCCCGGTTGGCTGGCGAACAGTTTTTGCCAGTCCAGTTGCCCGTCGGCTTCACGCGCGGCCCAGGTTTCCAGCTTCTGGCTGCGGATTTTGCCTACAGTAACCAACTGTTTTGCCAGGTCGACCGATGTTTCGCTGACGTCCAGGCGTTGCAGGCGCACCAGTGGGCGACCGTCGGGAGCGTTGAGCGCGAAAGGCGCGACACTGGCCGACACGTTGGTCAACTTCAGCTCGGTTTCCTTGGACAGATTCAGTGTGTAGGCCGTGCTGAAATTCAGCACGCCGTCTTCGAGCGCCAGCGGCAAGGCATCACGCACGTAAGGCCACCACAGCTTCATCTTGCTGTCGGTGACTTTCAGCGTGCCCTCGGAGGTGATCGGGATCAGGCTGATACGGCCGACCCAGTCGATCTGCCCACCGTCCGGCCCCGCCGCGACCAGCGTCATGTCGGCATTGTCTTCAGGCAGCGTGCTGAGGTTCTTGAGCTCGAAATCCAGCGCGTCGTAGAGAAATTCGATGGGCTGGCTGGGGCGCAGGTCCTGGAAGTGAACGTAACCGCCCGCCAGTTTGATTTCGTCGATACGCAGCGGGAACGGCTTGGTGGCGGGTTCGTCCTTTGTCGGTTCGCTGGCAGGCAGCTTGAACAGCTGTGCCAGATTGAGCTTGCCCTGTTTGTCGAACAGCAGCTCGGTGCGCGGTTTGATCAGCTCGACGCGTTGCAGATGCAGGGCCCGTGTCCACAGGCTGTTGATCTGCAGATTGGCATAAAGCTTTTCAAACGCCACCTGCTCCTTGCCCGGCGTGCCGATGTTCAGGCCCCAGAGTGTCAGCTCCAGCGTGTAGGGGTTGAATTCCAAGCGTTCGAGCTTTGCCGGCACCGTGGCGTAACTGGCCAGTTGCTGGTTCGCGATTCGCAGAGCGACGCCGGGAAGAATGAAAAACCCCAGCAAACTGTAGAGCGCGATCACAGCCAGCAGGGAGCCAAGTGTGCGTTTCAATCCTCTGGACATGGGCAGCGGCGTCTCTCTCTTTTGGAAGCCCTTGGAGTATGGCATGCCTGTTCGGTTCCGAAGGCACTGCCATCGTGGCTTGTAGGAACATTCCGGTTGCGCTTTACGATATCAGGCGCCGGATCAGAGTTGCAGAATCAGGGTCTTCAGTGGCGGTTGATTATCCTGAGACGGGAAGTCTGCGGCGGGACGCATCTCCTGGCAGTCGCGTACCGGACGCCCGGCTTTGGTGGCACAGCGCAGTACCTGCTCACGCCAGTCCTGCATGCTGACTTTCGCCAGATTGTTGCAACAAATCAGCACACCATCGTCTGCCGTGGTCAACAGCGCAGGTTTGAGCAGGCTTTGATAGTCGCGCAGCAAATCAACGGTGCCGAACGCGCTCTTGGCCCAGGCGGGCGGATCGAGCAGGACCAGATCATATTGGCGCTGTTGCAGTTTCACGTAGCTGGGCAATTGCTGGCTGCGGCGTGCGGCAATGGGCAGCCCGGCCAGTTGGCGGATCGCCGGAAAGTAGTCCGACTGGATGAATTGCATGGGTGGCAGTTGCGGATTGAGTGCACCATTCTCGCGACCCACCGCCAGATTGCCCTCGGCGAAGTCCAGATTGCACACTTCACTTGCGCCACCGGCCGCAGCACTGAGTCCGACGCCGCAGGTGTAGGCGAACAGGTTCAGCACGCTTTTGCCGGCGCTGTGCTGCTTGACCCAGCCGCGCGTGTTGCGCAGGTCCAGAAACAACAGCGGGTCCTGGCCTGCATGCCGGCCGCGGACCCGGTAATTGAGACCCCATTCGTGGCCGACATGATCGGCCAGAGCCGCTTCTTCAGCCTTGTACACGGTATCGTGACGATCCACGCGCGAGTTGCCTTGCGAACGATCGTTATAGACCAGCAGGGTGTCCAGGCCCAGGCGCGTGTTGACCTGCTCATGCAGCGCCAGCAGGGCATCGCGATCCAGGCGGGTGTGGAAACTCTGCACCAGCAATTGCGGGCCGTAGCGGTCGATGGTCAGCCCGCTGGCACCTTCCTGGCTGCCGTGAAACAGTCGATAGCAGTCCGTGCCCTGTCCATGCAATTGGTCGAGCAACGCCTGGCGATTGTCGAGGGCGACGCTGAGCGGCTGATTCAAGGAAGACATGCTGAGCGCCTCGGGCTGGAATAAGGCGCGGGAGTTTACCAGTTACCGGGCGCCGGAGGTTTTTGGCGTCAGCCATGAGCTTGATCTCCTGCGCTGTCATACAGCGCCAATATTCCCCTGCTACGGTGCTTTTTTACCTGTCAGCGAGGGGATAACCGTGAGCCAGTTCGATCTCAAGCGTCGCCGTGTCATCCAGGCTGTCGGAACTGTAGGTGCCGGTCTGCTGTTACCGGGTGTTGCACCGGCGGTCATCGCTTCGGTGCAGGATCGCCCGAAGATGGTGGATGGCGTGCAGTCCGGCGATGTGTTCGGCGACAAGGCGATCGTCTGGAGCCGTAGCGACCGGCCTTCGCGCATGATCGTCGAGTGGGACACGCGCAGCATGTTCACTCAGCCATGCCGCGTGGTGTCGGCGCTGGCCGATCAGCGTAGCGACTTTACCGCGCGGGTCGAGTTGAGCGGGCTGCCGGTCGATCAGGCCATTTTCTACCGGGTGTCTTTCGAGGATGCGCAGAGCGGTGTCGTCAGCGAGCCGTGGTTCGGCCATCTGCGCAGCACGCCGCAACAGCGTCGCGACATTCGCTTCGTCTGGAGCGGCGACACGGTGGGGCAGGGCTTTGGCATCAACCCCGATATCGGTGGCATGCGTATCTATGAAGCCATGCGTTTGCGCCTGCCGGACTTTTTTATCCACAGCGGTGACACCATCTACGCCGACAGCCCGGTGCCGGAGCAGCTCACCACGGAGGGCGGGCGTGTCTGGCGCAACATCACCACCGAGGCAAAGAGCAAGGTGGCGGAGACCCTCGACGAATACCGGGGCAATTACCGCTATAACCTGATGGATGAAAACCTGCGCCGCTTCAACGCTGAAGTGCCGCAGATCTGGCAGTGGGACGATCACGAAGTCACCAACAACTGGTCGCCCAGCAAACAGCTCGATGATCGCTACAAGGTCAAGGACATCGGTCTGCTGTCCTCGCGTGCCCGCCAGGCTTATCTGGAATACGCGCCGCTGCGCTTGCAGGAAGCAGACAACGGCGGACGCATTTATCGCAAGATCCCCTACGGCCCGATGCTCGACGTATTTGTCCTGGATATGCGCAGCTACCGCGCCGGCAATGATGCCAACCTGGCCGACAAACCGGGTCCGACCACCGCATTCATGGGCCGTGAGCAACTGGACTGGCTCAAGCGCGAGCTCAACGCGTCGCGCGCGCAGTGGAAAGTGATCGCGGCGGACATGCCCATCGGCCTGGGCGTGCCGGATGGCGAGGTCAGCCCCGGCGTGCAGCGTTGGGAGGCCATCGCCAACGGCAATGACGGCCCGGCGTTGGGGCGTGAGCTGGAGGTCGCTGAATTGCTGGCGTACCTGCGTGCACAGAAGATTCGCGATTGTGTCTGGCTGACGGCCGACGTGCATTACTGCGCCGCGCATCATTACCAGCCGGACCTGGCCGTGTTCCAGGACTTCGACCCGTTCTGGGAGTTCGTCGCCGGGCCATTGAATGCCGGCAGTTATGGTCCCAACGTGCTGGACAAGACCTTTGGTCCCGAGCTGGTGTTCCAGAAGGCGCCCCCTGCGCAGAACACCTCGCCGTTTGCGGGCTTTCAGTTCTTTGGCGAAGTGAATATCGACGGGCAGACCGGTGAGATGACCGTGGCGCTGCGTGATCTGGACGGTGTATCGGTCTTCGAGCGCAAACTCCAGCCAGTGAAGGAGGTCAGCCGCATCGTTTGATAAACGACAATCGCGGCGGGGTGGTCAGGGTTTCGGAAATTCCGTGCAACATGCTGGTCGTCGGTGGCCTATCATGAGCTACCTAACGACGGGACCGGACGCGTTGCATGCTGGCTATTTTTCTCGAAACCCTGAACATCACCGCCCCGGTGTTTGCCATGCTGTTTCTGGGCGTGTTCCTCAGGCGTATCAGCGCGATCAATGATGGTTTCATCGTTGCGGCTTCCGGGCTGGTGTTCAACGTCACCATGCCTGCGCTGCTGTTTCTGGGCATTATTCACGCCGATCTGCGCACCGCCCTGCAGCCCAAACTGCTGATTTTTTTCAGTATCGCGACGCTTCTGAGTTTTGCCTTCGCCTGGGGCTGGGCGATCTGGCGTTGCCCGCACGAAGAGCGCGGGATCTACGTCCAGGGTGCGTTTCGTGGCAATAACGGTGTCATCGGTCTGGCGCTGGCGGCCAGCATGTACGGGCCTGATGGCATTTCACTGGGTGCCATTCTCGCTGCGCTGGTCATCGTCTTCTACAACACCTTGTCGACGGTGGTGTTGGCGGTTTACAGCCCGGTGATCAAGTCCGACCCCTGGAGCATCTTCAAAAGCGTACTGGCCAACCCGCTGATCATCAGCGTGATCATCGCCTCGCCATTCGCTTACTTCGGCATCGGCCTGCCCAAATGGCTGGAAACCTCCGGCAGTTACCTGGCACAGATGACTTTGCCGCTGGCACTGATCTGCATCGGTGGCACGCTGTCGCTGGCCTCGTTGCGCAAGAGCGGAAAACTGGCTGTCAGTGCCAGCGTCATGAAGATGATCACGCTGCCAGTGCTGTGCACGCTGGCCGCCTGGCTGGCCGGTTTTCGCGGCGCTGAACTGGGGATTCTGTTCCTGTACTTCGGCAGCCCGACGGCGGCTGCCAGCTACATCATGGCGCGCACGGCCAACGGCAATTACGAGCTGGCCGCGGCGATCATCGTCATCACCACGCTGGCCGCCGCAGTCACCACCAACGTGGGGATTTTCATCCTGCAATGGGGCGGCTGGATCTAATCCGCTTTGACGTAGCTGTCGATCACTTCCTGCGCTGCACGAAATGCGTCGATGGCTGCCGGCACGCCGGCGTACACCGCGCAGTGCAGCAGCGCTTCGCGAATTTCCTCGACCGTGCAGCCATTGTTCAGCGCGCCACGGACGTGGCCCTTCAGCTCTTGCGGGCATTTCAGGGCGGTGAGGGTGGCCAGGGTGATCAGGCTGCGGGTCTTCAACGGCAGACCCTCGCGACTCCAGACGCTGCCCCAGGCATGCTCGTTGACGAAATCCTGCAGCGGCTGGCTGAACTCGGTGGCATTCCCCAGCGCACGGTCTACAAAGGCATCGCCCATTACCTGGCGGCGGATCTGTTCGCCGTCACTGATCGTCTTGTCTGTCATGGCCTTGCTCCTTGTCTCGATGCGGGTCGGAGGTCAGTGCTGGCGTCGCCAGGCGCGAATCGTGCCCCAGACAACCACAGCGCCCAGCACAGGTAACACCAGCGTGAGCATTTTGCTTTCAAGCCGTTCGGCCAGTGCCATGCCGGTGCTGATCGACAGGATATGCAGCCCGTAGGTCAGGTACAACGACAGTAGAAACAGACCTTCCAGGCGGTCTATCCGGTAACCGGAATAGAACAGCGGCACGCACAGCAGCGAGACGCCGAGCATGATCGGCAGGTCGAACACCAGTGCGTTTGGCGAGATCGTCAGCGGCACCGGGGCGACCAGTGCGGTCAGCCCCAGCACGCCCAGCAGATTGAACAGGTTGCTGCCGATCACGTTTCCCACGGCAATATCGCGCTCGCCACGAAACGCTGCGATCAGCGAGGTCATCAGTGCCGGTAATGACGTGCCGATGGCAATGATGGTCAGGCCGACGATGCGTTCGGAAAGCCCCAGGTGGATGGCAAGTACCACTGACGCGTCGACCAGCAGGTGTCCGCCAGCGGTCAACAGCAGCAAGCCAGTGGCAAGCATGAGGATGCGCGTGAAGGTACGAGGTTTTTCGGTTGTCTCGGCATGTCCGTGCCGCGGCGCATGACCGCCCTGGCGAATGATGACAATGAGGCAGAACAGCAACCCGGCAAGCAGCAGTGCGCCATCGAGTTTGCTGAATTCGCCACTCCACGACAGGCCGATAGCCAGCAGGCAGGCACCAATCATCAGCGGAATGTCGACGTGCAATACCTGGCGAGCAACGCGTAATGGAATGATCAGCGCGCACAAGCCCAGGATCACCAGCACATTGAAAATGTTGCCGCCGATGACACTGCCAACAGCGATGTCGGTGTTATCGGCAAACGCGGCTTGCAGACTGACTGCCATCTGCGGCGCGCTGGTGCCCATCGCCACGACGGTCAGGCCGACGATCAGTGGCCGGACCTTGAAAATCGCCGCCAGATGCACCGCTGCGCGCACTGACAGTTCTGCCCCGATCAGCAGCAATAACAAGCCACTGAGCATCTGGATGAGTGCGGGGGCGGGCAGGGCCGATAGCTGGAGAATACGAGTGTCCTTGTCGGGGGTAATCGAGGGTCGGGGTTAATCCAGGGCCTGCACGCGGACTGGCGCTGTGCCGCTGCGCAGCATACCCAGTTGTTCGGCCGCTTCGCGAGAGACATCGATCAGACGGCCGCGCGTGTGGGGGCCGCGATCGTTGATGCGTACGACTACCGACCTGTCGTTGTCCAGGTTGGTGACCTTGACGCGCGTGCCGAAGGGCAGCTGTCGATGTGCAGCGGTCAGCGCATTCTGATTGAACGGTTCGCCGCTGGCAGTGCGGTTGCCATGATGGCGTGCACCGTAATAGGCGGCGGTGCCGGTCTCATCATAACCATGGGGGTCGATGATGTGATTGGCGCATCCTGCCAGTAACGTCAGCAGGCTGCAGGCAAAAATAAGGCGGCGCATGGGGTGGGTTCCTGAGTGCCGGAGTAGTTGTGGTTGACGCTCGTGCCAAGGCTCCATGTCGGCATGCATTTCGTGACGCTCCGCGTCATAACTCGTTGTCACCGCGTACTCGACGGCGGACGCAGAGCGTCCGGAACTGCATTCCCACGCAGAGCGTGAGGAACGATAGGCGCGCGCGGACACCTGTCGTACCAATGCTCCGCGTTGGCATGCTTTTCGTGACGCTCCGCGTCATAACTCGGTGTCGCAGCGCGTACTCGACGGCGGACGCAGAGCGTCCGGAACTGCATTCCCACGCAGAGCGTGAGGAACGATAGGCGCGCGCGGACACCTATCGTGCCAATGCTCCGCGTTGGCATGCTTTTCGTGACGCTCCGCGTCATAACTCGATGTCGCAGCGCGTACTCGGCATTGGAGCGATCAGCCCTCCAGCTTGGCCTTCAGCAGTGCGTTGACCTGCTGCGGGTTGGCCTTGCCTTTGGAGGCTTTCATCGCCTGGCCGACAAAGAAGCCGAACATCTTGCCGCGCTTGGCTTCGTCTGCGGCGCGGTACTGTTCGACCTGTTCCGCGTTGGCTGCCAGCATTTCATCAAGCATCGATTCGATGGCGCCGCTGTCGGTCACCTGCTTCAGGCCGCGCTTTTCGATGACTTCATCGGCGCTGCCCTCACCATTGGCCATCGCCTCGAAGACCATTTTCGCGATCTTGCCGGAAATGGTGTTGTCGGTGATGCGCTTGAGCATGCCGCCCAACTGCTCGGCACTGACCGGCGACTCGTCGATTTCCAGGCCCTGCTTGTTCAGCAGGCTGCCCAGCTCGACCATGACCCAGTTGGCTGCCAGCTTGGCGTCACCGCTGATGCTCACTACCTGTTCGAAGTAATCAGCCTGCTCGCGGCTCGAAGCCAGTACGCTGGCGTCGTAGGTCGAGAGACCGAACTGGCTCTGGAAGCGTTCACGTTTCTGCGGTGGCAATTCCGGCAAGGTGGCGCGGGTTTCATCGAGGAACGAGTCCTCGATGATCACCGGCAACAGATCCGGGTCTGGGAAGTAACGGTAGTCGTTGGCTTCCTCCTTGCTGCGCATGGCGCGGGTTTCGTTGGTGTTCGGGTCGTACAGGCGTGTCTGCTGGATAACCTTGCCGCCGTCTTCGATCAGGTCGATCTGGCGCTGAATCTCGCTGTTGATCGCCTTTTCGATGAAGCGGAACGAGTTGACGTTCTTGATCTCGCAGCGCGTGCCGAACTCGACCTGGCCCTTGGGGCGAATCGATACGTTGCAGTCGCAGCGCAGCGAGCCTTCGGCCATGTTGCCGTCACAGATGCCCAGGTAGCGGACAATCGCGTGGATCGCCTTGACGTAAGCCACGGCTTCCTTGGCGTTGCGCATGTCCGGCTCGGAAACGATCTCCAGCAGCGGCGTGCCGGCACGGTTCAGGTCGATACCGGTCATGCCCTGGAAGTCTTCGTGCAGGCTCTTGCCCGCATCCTCTTCCAGGTGCGCACGGGTGATGCCGATGCGCTTGACCGTGCCGTCTTCGAGGGGGATGTCCAGGTGGCCCTTGCCGACAATAGGCAGCTCCATCTGGCTGATCTGATAGCCCTTGGGCAGGTCCGGGTAGAAGTAGTTCTTGCGGGCAAACACGTTATGCTGGCCGATTTCGGCGTTCACAGCCAGGCCGAACTTGACGGCCATGCGCACGGCTTCCTTGTTCAGCACCGGCAATACGCCGGGCATGCCCAGGTCGACGAGGCTGGCCTGCGTGTTGGGCTCGGAGCCGAACGTGGTCGCGCTACCGGAAAAAATCTTTGATTGGGTCGAAAGCTGGGTATGAATCTCCAGCCCGATGACGACTTCCCATTGCATGTGTTTCTCCTCAGAAGCCTTCAGGTGCGCGGGTGTGCCAGTCGGTGACTTGCTGATACTGATGCGCCACATTCAAGAGACGGCCTTCCTGGAAATATGGAGCGAGCAGTTGCACGCCGACTGGCAGACCGTCGACGAAGCCCGCAGGCATGGACAAGCCGGGCAGGCCCGCCAGGTTGGCGGTGATGGTGTAGAAGTCTTCCAGGTATTCGGCAATCGGATCGTTGGTCTTGGCGCCGATTTTCCAGGCCGGGTTGGGCGTGGTCGGACCGAGAATCACGTCGACATCGGCGAACGCGCTCATGAAATCGTTCTTGATAAGGCGACGAATCTTCTGCGCCTGCAGGTAGTAGGCGTCGTAGTAGCCCGCCGACAGCGCGTAGGCGCCAACCATGATGCGACGCTGGACTTCCGGGCCGAAGCCTTCGGCGCGAGAGCGCTTGTACAGGTCGGTCAGGTCTTTCGGGTCTTCGCAGCGGTAGCCGAAACGCACACCGTCGAAGCGCGACAGGTTGGACGAGGCTTCAGCCGGGGCGATGACGTAGTAGGCCGGGATCGCGTGCTGCAGGTTCGGCAGGCTGACTTCCTTGACGATCGCGCCGAGCTTTTCCAGCTCCTTGACGCTTTCATGCACCAGCTGCGCAATGCGTGGGTCGAGGCCTGTGCTGAAATATTCTTTCGGCACACCGATACGCAGGCCCTTGAGCGAGGTATTGAGGCTGGCGGAGTAGTCTGGAACCGGTTCGTCGATGCTGGTCGAGTCCTGCGGGTCGAAGCCGGCCATGCCTTGCAGCAGCAGCGCGCAGTCTTCGGCCGTGCGTGCCATCGGGCCCGCCTGATCGAGGCTGGAGGCGTAGGCAATCATGCCCCAGCGCGATACGCGGCCGTAGGTCGGCTTGAGGCCTGTGAGGTTGGTCAGTGCCGCAGGCTGGCGAATCGAGCCGCCGGTGTCGGTGCCGGTCGCGGCAGGCAGCAGGCGTGCAGCAACGGCGGCTGCCGACCCCCCCGAAGAACCGCCAGGGACGCACTCCAGGTTCCACGGGTTCTTCACCGCACCGTAGTGGCTGGATTCGTTGGCCGACCCCATGGCGAATTCGTCCATGTTGGTCTTGCCCAGCGTCACTGTACCTGCCGATGCCAGGCGCGAAACGACCGTGGCGTCGTACGGTGCCTTGAAATTGTCGAGCATCAGCGAGCCGCAACTGGTGCGGATGCCCTGGGTGCAGAACAGGTCCTTGTGGGCCAGCGGGGCACCTAACAGCGGGCCGTTTTCACCGGCGGCGCGGCGAGCGTCTGCCGCTTGCGCCTGGGTGATGGCCAGGTCTTCGGTGAGGCTGATGAAACTGTTGAGCTGCGGATCGAGCGTCGCGATGCGCGACAGCAGGACGCGAGTCAGCTCTTCGGAAGAAAACTTTTTATCGGCGAGTCCGCGAGCGATCTCGGCCAGAGTCATTTGATGCATGCAGGCGCTTTCCCTTACTCGATGACTTTCGGAACCAGATAGAGGCCGTCTTGGACCGCTGGTGCGATGGCTTGGTAAGTGTCACGACGATTTCGCTCGGTGACGGCGTCTTCGCGCAGGCGCTGGGTGGCTTCCAGCGGGTGAGCCAGCGGCTCGATGCCAGTGGTGTCGACCGCTTGCATCTGATCGACCAGCCCAAGAATGCTGTTAAGTGCTTCGGTAGTACGCGGGATATCGGCGTCATTGAGGCCCAGTCGGGCCAGATGAGCGATCTTTTCCACGTCGGAGCGTTCAAGCGCCATGGGGTATCTCCAGTGGAATGCTTATGGATTTGCTTTGTTGCCAATTGCGGAACACTATCGCGTTATTACTGTCTCAAGCCGCTAACGTCGAGGGTGGTGTTCGGAAAACCGCCAATTTAGCATATTGGCTCCTTGCCCAAAATCCCTGTCGTTGTTAGAGTTTGCCGCACTTTTTTTACCACGCGTTCCCTAGGGTCCCTTTCCCATGTTCAAGAAACTGCGTGGCATGTTTTCCAGTGATCTATCCATCGACCTGGGCACTGCCAACACCCTTATTTACGTGCGTGAGCGCGGTATCGTTCTGAATGAACCCTCTGTCGTTGCCATTCGTACTCACGGCAACCAGAAGAGTGTCGTGGCCGTCGGTACCGAAGCCAAGCGCATGCTGGGCCGTACTCCAGGCAACATCGCAGCCATTCGTCCAATGAAAGACGGCGTTATCGCCGACTTCAGCGTCTGCGAAAAAATGTTGCAGTACTTCATCAACAAGGTTCATGAAAACAGCTTTCTGCAGCCCAGCCCTCGTGTGCTGATCTGCGTTCCGTGCAAATCCACCCAGGTTGAGCGTCGCGCCATTCGCGAGTCGGCCCTGGGGGCAGGCGCACGCGAAGTATTCCTGATCGAAGAGCCGATGGCCGCCGCAATCGGTGCCGGTCTGCCAGTGGAAGAAGCTCGCGGTTCGATGGTTGTCGACATCGGCGGCGGTACCACAGAAATCGCCCTGATCTCCCTGAACGGTGTGGTGTATGCCGAATCCGTACGTGTGGGTGGCGACCGTTTCGACGAAGCGATCATCACCTATGTGCGCCGTAACTACGGCAGCCTGATCGGCGAATCCACTGCCGAGCGCATCAAGCAGGAAATCGGTACTGCCTATCCGGGCGGTGAAGTGCGTGAAGTCGACGTCCGTGGCCGCAACCTGGCCGAAGGCGTTCCACGTGCGTTCACTCTGAACTCCAACGAAGTGCTCGAGGCACTGCAGGAGTCGCTGGCGACCATCGTTCAGGCGGTCAAGAGCGCTCTGGAGCAATCGCCTCCGGAACTGGCCTCGGACATCGCCGAGCGTGGCCTGGTCCTCACCGGTGGTGGCGCACTGTTGCGTGATCTGGACAAATTGCTGGCTCAGGAAACCGGTCTGCCGGTGATCGTCGCCGAAGACCCGCTGACCTGTGTAGCGCGTGGCGGTGGCCGTGCGCTGGAAATGATGGATAAGCACACCATGGATCTGCTCTCCAGCGAATAATTCGCCGGGGTGCCTTTCACGGAGTCTTTTGTATGCAGGTGGCGGATATGCTACCTGTATGCTTCAGGCTGACGCCGAAACAGGGTGCCTATCTCTTTCATTTGTCCGGGCCGGTTACATACCGCATGAATAATTGCCAATCGAAGTTCGATCCAACGATCGCATGCCCCGGAGGAGCGGCCTATTAAACCGCTTTTCTCAAAAGGCCCGTCGCTGGGTGTACGTCTGCTGGTGCTGGCCGTTCTGTCGGTTGCGTTGATGGTTGTCGACGCCCGCTTTACGATCCTCAAGCCCGTGCGCAGCCAGATGTCGATGGTGCTCATGCAGTCCTACTGGATCGTCGACCTGCCACAGCGTCTTTATCAAGGCGTCGCCAGTCAGTTCGGCAGCCGCACAGAGCTGATCGCCGAAAACGAAAAACTCAAGACCGAAGCCCTGCTCCTGCAAGGTCGCCTGCAAAAGCTGGCGGCACTGACCGAGCAGAACGTTCGCCTGCGCGAGTTGCTGAACTCCTCGGCGCTGGTCAACGAAAAGGTCGAGGTCGCCGAGCTGATCGGCATGGACCCGAACCCCTTCACCCACCGCATCATCATCAACAAGGGCGAACGCGACGGCGTCGTGCTCGGCCAGCCTGTGCTCGATGCGCGCGGCCTGATGGGGCAGGTGGTCGAGTTGATGCCTTACACCTCGCGCGTCTTGTTGCTGACTGACACGACCCACAGCATCCCGGTGCAGGTCAATCGCAACGGTCTGCGTGCCATCGCCAGCGGTACCGGTAACCCGGAACGTCTTGAGCTTCGGCATGTGGCAGACACCGCAGACATCAAGGAAGGCGACCTGCTGGTCAGTTCGGGCCTTGGGCAGCGCTTCCCGGCCGGTTATCCGGTGGCGACGGTCAAGGAAGTGATTCACGACTCCGGCCAGCCGTTCGCGATCGTTCGTGCGGTGCCGACCGCTGCGCTGAATCGGAGTCGCTATCTGTTGCTGGTGTTCTCCGACGGCCGCTCGCCGGAGGAGCGCGCTGCCGATGCAGCCCAGGCACAGGAATCCATCGACAAGGGCGTCGAGCCTTCCGTGATGGCGACGCTGCCGCCGCCGACTCCCGCCTTCCCGATGTGGCCGCAGGCAGTCGTTCCGGTCTTTCCGGGCAGTACGCTGACGCACAAGCCTGCAGCGCAATCGACAACGCCGGCATCGGCGGCGACACCCGCGACGCCGGCAAGGCCTGCTTCCCGGCCTGCGGCATCACAGCCACCTGCCTCAAGACCTTCCACTGCCCGGGAGCCTATCGATGGTTAGTCATGTTTCCGGGCGCAATGGCTGGGTGGTCTGGCTGACATTTGCGATCGGTCTGTTATTGAGCGTTTCGCCGCTGCCGCAATTCATGGAAATTTTCCGGCCGCTGTGGCTGGCCCTGCTGCTGACCTTCTGGGTTCTGGCACTGCCGCACAAATACGGCATGACCACCGCGTGGATACTGGGCCTGATGGAGGATGTGCTGTATGGCACATTGCTCGGTCAGAATGCCCTGATCCTCAGCCTGATTACCTTTCTGGTGATGTCCCTGCAGCAGCGCCTGCGCATGTTCCCCATGTGGCAACAGTGCCTGGTGCTATTGGTGGTATTCGGTCTGGCGCAGCTTGCGCAACTCTGGCTGAGTGCGCTGACCGGCAACCGTCAGCCTACGCTGGCGCTGGTGCTGCCCGCGTTGGTCAGCGCCCTGTTGTGGCCCTGGATCAGTTATGGCCTGCGTGGATTGCGCAAACGTTTGAAAATCAATTAAGCGCAAGGTGAGCGCGACGCCTCGCTGCGTTGTTCGCGCTCACCCGCACAGACACGGAGATGTCCTTATGCCCTCGCTTTATCTGGCTTCTGGCTCGCCGCGCCGCCGCGAACTTCTGACTCAGATCGGTGTGTCCTTTACCGTACTGAGCGCTCAGATCGATGAAACCCCCTTCGACCGTGAAACCCCGGCCGCCTATGTCGAGCGTCTTGCGCTGGGCAAGGCTCAGGCCGGGCTGTCCGTGTTGCCTGCCGAACAACAGGCCTGCGTAATGGGGGCCGACACGGCGGTTGTGCTGGATGGGCGCATTCTCGGCAAGCCGGTCGATAAAGCGGATGCGCAGGCCATGCTCATGGCCATGTCCGGGCGCGAGCATGAAGTGCTGACGGCTGTCGCGCTCTGTGATCGGCAACGCAGCGAAACCCGTATTGTTACCAGTCGTGTGCGCTTTCGCCCTATTCAAACCCATGAAGCCCAGGCCTACTGGACCAGTGGCGAGCCCGCCGACAAGGCCGGCGGCTATGCCATCCAGGGGTTGGCAGCGATTTTCGTCGAGGGCCTGCAAGGCAGCTATTCTGGGGTGGTAGGTCTGCCCCTGTGCGAAACCGCAGAACTGCTCGGCCATTTCGGCATACCCTGCTGGCAATGCCTGGAAGGTGACAAGTCATGAGTGAAGAAATTCTGATCAACATTACGCCGATGGAATCGCGCGTGGCAGTGGTGGAAAACGGGGTTCTGCAAGAGGTGCACGTCGAGCGCACCCAGCGTCGCGGCATCGTCGGCAATATCTACAAAGGCAAGGTCGTGCGGGTGCTTCCCGGCATGCAGGCGGCGTTCATCGACATCGGCCTGGACCGTGCGGCGTTCATTCACGCCTCGGAAATATCCATGCGTGAAGGGCCCGCGGTCGAGAGCATTGCGTCGCTGGTACACGATGGCCAGAGCCTCGTCGTGCAAGTCACCAAAGACCCGATCGGCAGCAAGGGTGCCCGGCTGACCACACAACTCTCCATTCCGTCGCGTTATCTGGTGTACATGCCGCGCACTGCGCATGTGGGCATTTCGCTGAAAATCGAGGATGAAGCCGAGCGCGAACGACTCAAGAAGGTGGTCAGCGATTGTGTCGCCCTGGAGGGTATCAAGGAGTCCGGAGGTTTCATTCTGCGCACTGCTGCCGAAGGCGCCGGTGCCGACGAAATCCTGATGGACATCCGTTATCTGCGCAGGCTCTGGGATCAGATCGGCGAGCAGATCAAGACCGTCAGCCCGCCCACGGTGATTTACGAAGACCTGGGCCTGGCGCTGCGAACCTTGCGCGATCTGGTCAGCCCGCGCATCGAGAAGATCCGTATCGACTCGCGGGAAACCTTTCAGAAGACCACTCAGTTCGTCGCCGAGCTGATGCCGGAAATTGCTGACAGGCTCGAGCACTATCCGGGCGAGCGGCCGATCTTCGACCTCTATGGGGTCGAGGACGAAATCCAGAAGGCCCTCGAGCGCAAGGTGCCGCTCAAGTCGGGCGGCTATCTGGTGGTCGATCCGGCTGAGGCGATGAGCACCATCGACGTCAATACCGGTGCGTTCGTGGGCCATCGCAACCTCGAAGAAACCATCTTCAAGACGAATCTGGAAGCCGCCACGGCCATCGCCCGGCAGCTGCGCCTGCGCAATCTGGGCGGCATCATCATCATCGATTTCATCGACATGGAAGATGGTGAGCACCAGCGTCAGGTGCTGCGCACGCTGGAGAAACAGCTGGAACGCGATCACGCCAAGACCAACATCATCGGCATCACCGAGCTGGGTCTGGTGCAGATGACGCGCAAGCGCACCCGTGAAAGTCTCGAGCAGGTGCTCTGCGAACCCTGTCATTGCTGCGCCGGGCGGGGCAAGCTGAAGACCCCCGAGACCATCTGCTACGAAATCTTCCGGGAAATCCTGCGCGAAGCCAGGGCCTATCAGGCAGTGGGCTATCGCGTTCTGGCCAATCAGCGCGTGGTGGATCGCCTGCTCGACGAGGAGTCCGGCAATGTGGCTGAACTGGAGAGCTTTATTGGCCGCACTATCCGTTTTCAGGTAGAAACCATGTACTCGCAGGAACAATACGACGTGGTGCTGCTCTGAGGGTGCTGATCGTTTGAAATATTATGACAAGTGCCCTACGGGTTTCTGGCAGGTATGCCGTTTTATCGAGAATGATGCGTGGCGAACGAGCAAAACCTGTACCTGACCGCACCTGCACACCTGAGCCGGAACCCGTTCGCCGATTCCGCTCCTCGCGCCCCGCAGTGGAGGGCCTCCTGAGATGGGACGTCTTCCTCGCCTCGTGGCAACCCTGACCCGCTGGGGCCTGAGCCTGTGCGCACTGATTTTGGTGCTCGCGGCGCTGTACGTGAGTCTCGGTCGTCAACTGACGCCGCTGGTTGCCGAATACCGTGTCGATGTGGAAACCCGGGCCAGCAGCGCGCTGGGCATACCGCTGAGCATCGGCAGCCTGGAAGGCAGCTGGAGCCGCTTTGCCCCGGTACTGCTGGCTCATGACGTGATGGTCGGAGAGGGTTCCAGTGCCCTGCGTCTGGATCGCGTAAGGGTTGTTCCCGACCTTTGGGAAAGCCTGCTGGCGCGTGACGTGCGCATCGCTCATCTTGAAGTGGACGGTCTACAGTTCAGCCTCATCCAGGACAAGGATGGTGCATGGTCGGTTCAGGGCTTGCCGGTGCACAACGACAGCCCGTTCGATCCCGAGCAGGTGCTCAGGCAGATGCAGATGGTCGCGCATTTGTCGTTGCTCGACAGCCAGGTCACGGTGCAACCGTTTGACGCCGCGCCGCTGACCCTCACCTATGTAAACCTCAGTCTTGACACAGGCAGCTATGCGCAGCGACTTGACGCACGCCTGACCCTGCCGGATGGTCAGCCGGTCGCGCTCAACGTGCGCTCGCGCATCCAGGCCAGTCAGTGGAAGGACGGCGAGGCCGATGTCTACGCCAGTCTGCCGCAAAGCGACTGGGCCAAGTGGTTGCCGAAAACCCTCACGCGCGAATGGACTCTGTCGAAGCTGCAGGCCGGAGGCGAGGTCTGGTTGAGTTGGGGCAAGGGCACCGTGCAAAGCGCGACGACGCGCCTTAATGCGCCCCAGGTCAAAGGCGTTTACGCCGGCCGCAAACCGTCGACGATCAATAACCTTGCGCTGAACGCATGGTTTGCACGGACTGATACAGGTTTCGACCTGAACCTCGATTCACTGGCGATGAGCCTGGGCGAAACGCGTTGGGAAAGCCGTGTGCAACTGACGCAGACCGCCGCGACCCCTGACAGCGAAGAACTCTGGCACGTACAGGCGGATCGTCTGGATTTGACCCCCATCACGCCGCTGATCGACTCGCTCGCGCCCCTGCCTGACAAGGCTATGGCAGTGGTCGACGGCCTCAAGGTGACAGGCGGCCTGCATAACGTACTGCTCGACTACCGGCCACAGGCGGTCGGCGACAAGCGCCTGAGCTTTGCGGCCAATCTGGACAAGGTGGGTTTCAACGCGTATCGCGGTGCTCCGGCGGCCGGAAATGTCAGCGGTGCCATCAGCGGCGATCTGGGGCAGGGCGAGCTGCGCCTCGACACCGATGACTTCATGCTGCACCTGGACCCGATCTTCGCCAAACCCTGGCGTTACCAGAAGGCCAACGCTCGTCTGAACTGGAAACTGGATGACCAGGCGTTCACGCTGATTGCCCCGTACATCAAGGTACTCGGCGACGAAGGCAAGATTGCGGCGGACTTTCTGATCAAGATTCATCTCAATCATGATCAGGAAGACTACATGGACCTGCGGGTCGGCATGGTCGACGGCGATGGCCGTTACACCAGCAAGTACCTGCCGACCGCGCTCAGTCCGGAGCTTGATCACTGGTTGCGCACGGCCGTGGTAAGTGGCGCGGTCAAACAGGGCTTCTTCCAGTATCAAGGGTCGCTAAACAAGAATTCGCCCGATACGGCGCGTGTTATCAGCCTGTTCTTCGATGTCAGCAACGCAACGCTGGCGTTCCAGCCGGGCTGGCCTTCGCTGACCGGGGTGGATGGCAAGGTCTACGTCGAAAACAGCGGCGTACGTGTCAAAGCGAGCAAAGGGCAGTTGCTCGATACCAAGGTCAGCAACGTGCTGGTCAATATTCCCCATGTGCCGTCAGGTCAGGACAGTCACCTGCTGGTGGACGGCAATTTCTCCGGAAGTCTGGGCGACGGTCTGAAGATTCTCCAGCAGGCGCCCATCGGTACGGGCAGCACGTTTGCCGGATGGCAGGGCGAGGGCCCGCTGGACGGCAAGCTGAAGCTGGATATTCCGCTGGCCAAGGGCGTAGAGCCAAAGGTAGTGGTGGATTTCAGCACCGACAATGCACGCTTGAAACTGGCTGACCCGGTGCTGGAGCTGACTCGCCTGAAAGGCGACTTCCGTTTCGACAGCGCCAGCGGGCTGAGCGGCAAGGGCATCAAGGCCCAGGCATTCGATCGCCCTGTGACCGCAGAGATCGCCGCCGAAGGCAAGCCTGGCGACAACGTGACGCGTATTGTGGCGAGCGGGCAAATCACCGTGAAGCGGCTGACCGACTGGCTGAACGTGACCCAGCCGCTGCCGGTCTCCGGTGACTTGCCGTATCAGTTGCAACTGATTCTGGACAGCAAGGACAGCCCGCTGGTAATCAACTCCACGCTCAAGGGTGTGGCGATCGATTTGCCTGCACCCTTTGGCAAGACCGCCGAGCAGGAGCGCCCCAGCGAATTCCGTATGACCCTGCAAGGTGCGGAGCGCAGGCTCGGCGCGGCCTATAACGATCAGGCCAACTTTGCTTTCGCTGCACCGAATGGCAAGTTTGCCGAGGGGCGTGGCGAGCTTTACCTGGGGCGCGGCGGCGCGATTGTGCCGGACGCCAAGGGCCTGCGGATCCGTGGGGAGTTGTCCGAACTGGACATAGCGCCCTGGCAGGAACTGGCCGGGCGGTACAGTGGGAATGATCCTGGCGGCAGCGCAAAACAACTGCTTAACAGCGTTGATCTGCAGATCGGCAAGCTGACCGCGATGGGCACCACACTCAATGACGTGCGTGTCCAATTGCAGCGCAACGCAGCAGCCTGGGCCCTGTCGCTGGACAGCGCGCTGGCCAAGGGCACGGCAACGTTGCCCGACGCCAAGTCTGCGCCGATCGGTATCGACATGCTCTACGTTCGATTGCCTGCATCCGATCCGAAAGCAACCGTGGTGGAAAACGCACCTGATCCTCTGGCGGATATCGACCCACACAATATCCCTGCGCTGGACGTGAAGATCTCCCAGCTGTTTCAGGGCGATCAGTTGCTGGGGGCCTGGGCATTGAAAACCCGACCGACGCCTGCCGGCATGCGCATGTCGGACATGAGCCTGGGGCTCAAAGGCATTCTGCTGGAGGGTGACGCTACCTGGGAGGGTAAACCCGGGACCAGCAGCAGTTCGTTCAAAGGTCGTCTGGCGGGCAAGAATCTCGCGGATGTGCTCAAGGCGTGGAACTTCGCACCCACCGTCACCAGTGAACGCTTCGAGATGAACGTGGACGGACGCTGGCCGGGTTCGCCTGCCTGGGTCGGTCTGAAGCGCTACTCCGGCAGTCTGGATGCCACGCTCAACAGAGGCCAGTTTGTCGAGGTCGAGGGCGGTGCTCAGGCGTTGCGGGTGTTCGGGCTGTTGAATTTCAACTCTATCGGCCGCCGTCTGCGCCTGGACTTCTCCGACTTGCTGGGCAAAGGACTGAGCTACGACCGGGTCAAAGGGCTGCTGGTCGCCAGCGACGGTGTCTATGTGACGCGCAACCCGATCACCCTGACCGGCCCATCGAGCAATCTGGAGCTCAACGGTACGCTGGACATGGTTCGCGATCGCGTCGATGCGAAGCTGCTGGTGACCCTGCCGGTCACCAATAACCTGCCGATCGCTGCACTGATTGTCGGCGCGCCAGCCATTGGCGGCGCTCTGTTCTTGGTCGACAAGTTGCTGGGTGACCGTGTTGCGCGTTTCGCCAGCGTGCAATACAAGGTCGAAGGGCCTTGGAAAGAGCCGAAGATCACGTTCGACAAGCCATTTGAAAAGCCCCAGTAGCGTCTCATGGGGTACAGTGGTGGCCATGTCATTCAGGAGCGGGTTGCCATGTCCTTCGCGGTGATTCAGATGGTCAGCCAAAGCGATGTCCTGGCCAATCTGGCCAGCGCTCGACGGCTGCTGGAACAGGCCGCCGAAGGTGGCGCGCGGCTGGCGGTGCTGCCCGAAAACTTCGTCGCAATGGGGCGCCGTGACGTCGCCGATATCGGGCGTGCCGAGGCTCAGGGGCACGGACCGATCCTGCCATGGTTGAAACTGGCCGCTCGCGACCTCAAGTTATGGATTGTTGCCGGAACCTTGCCACTGCCGCCGGATGAGCGGCCGGATGGCAAGGTGACGGCGTGTTCGCTATTGATCGATGAGCACGGTGAGCAGGTGGCCCGCTATGACAAACTGCATCTGTTCGATGTGGACGTCGCTGACAACCGGGGCCGCTATCGTGAATCGGATGACTATGCTCACGGGAGCAGGGTGGTGGTGGCCGATACGCCTGTGGGGCGTCTGGGGCTGACCGTCTGTTATGACCTGCGCTTTCCCGAGCTGTACACCGCGCTGCGTGAAGCCGGCGCTGAACTGATTACCGCGCCGTCAGCCTTCACTGCGGTTACGGGGGCTGCGCACTGGGACATTCTGGTCCGCGCGCGTGCCATCGAAACCCAGTGTTACGTGCTGGCGGCGGCACAGGGCGGGGTCCATCCGGGACCCCGCGAGACTTACGGACACGCGGCCATCGTTGATCCATGGGGCCGCGTACTGGCCGAGCAGGCACAGGGTGAAGCAGTGCTGCTGGCCACACGCGACAGTGAAGAACAGGCGTCCATACGGGCGCGGATGCCGGTGTCCAGTCACCGGCGCTTTTTTTCGCAGGACGCCATGCGGCCTGCTTCGGAGTGAATATGAGTGATCTGTCCTCAGTCAGCGAACACCTTCTGGCACCCGGCGGCCTGAACCTCGACAGCCTGCAGTCCGTGCTGGGCGATCTGGCCGGGCCAGGAATCGACGCGGCCGATCTGTATTTTCAGGGCATGATCTCCGAGTCCTGGTCGCTCGAAGACGGGATCGTCAAGGAAGGCAGTTTCAATCTCGACCAAGGCGTGGGCGTGCGTGCCCAGTCGGGCGAGAAAACCGGCTTTGCGTACAGCAATGCGATCACCGCCGAGGCCCTGCGCACCGCCGCACAGGCCGCGCGCTCCATTTCCCGTGCTGGCCAGAATGGTCGCGTACAAGCCTTCACCTCGCAGGACGTGGCGCAGTTGTATGCCCCGGATAACCCGCTGGAAGTGCTGAGCCGCGCCGAGAAGGTCGAGTTGCTCAAGCGCATCGACGTGGCAACTCGCGCGCTGGACTCGCGTATCCAGCAGGTGTCGGTGAGCATGGCCGGTGTCTGGGAGCGCATCCTGGTGGCCGCCGCGGATGGCAGTCTGGCCGCTGATGTGCGCCCGCTGGTGCGCTTCAATGTCAGTGTCATCGTCGAGCAGAATGGTCGCCGCGAGCGGGGCGGGCATGGCGGTGGCGGGCGCACCGACTACCGTTATTTCCTGACCGACGATCGCGCCATGGGCTATGCCCGTGAAGCCCTGCGTCAGGCACTGGTCAACCTGGAAGCGATTCCCGCTCCGGCAGGCACCTTGCCAGTGGTGCTCGGCTCTGGCTGGTCCGGTGTGCTGCTGCACGAAGCGGTGGGTCACGGCCTTGAGGGCGACTTCAACCGCAAGGGCAGCTCGGCCTACAGTGGGCGCATGGGCGAGATGGTTGCGTCGAAACTCTGCACCATCGTCGACGACGGCACCCTGGCGGGGCGTCGGGGTTCGCTGAGTGTCGATGACGAAGGCACACCGACCGAATGCACTACGCTGATCGAGAACGGCGTGCTCAAGGGCTACATGCAGGACAAGCTCAACGCCCGCCTGATGGGCGTGGCACGCACCGGCAATGGCCGTCGCGAGTCCTATGCGCACCTGCCGATGCCGCGCATGACCAACACTTACATGCTGGGCGGGCAGAGCGATCCGCAGGAAATCATCGCCTCGGTGAAGCGCGGCATCTACTGCGCCAACCTTGGCGGCGGTCAGGTGGATATCACCAGCGGCAAGTTCGTGTTTTCGACCAGTGAGGCCTATTTGATCGAAGACGGCAAGATCACTGCGCCGGTCAAAGGTGCGACCTTGATCGGTAACGGGCCGGAAGCCATGAGCAGGGTGTCGATGGTGGGCAACGACCTGTCGCTGGACAGTGGCGTTGGTACGTGCGGGAAAGATGGCCAGTCGCTGCCGGTCGGTGTGGGTCAGCCTACGCTGAAAATCGACGCGATTACCGTGGGTGGCACGGGGAGCTGAGAGTGAGTCGGGGCCGGCTGCTTACTGCCGCCGGCCCCGAGGGCGAAATCAGCGCAGACCGCGTTGAAGTTCGTCCAGCTCACGGATGTATTTGAAGATTTTGCGGCTGGTGGCCGGCGGTTTGTTGCGTGCAACTTCATGTTGCGCCTGACGGATCAGCGAACGCAGCTGCTGACGGTCGGCATCGGGGTATTCGACCACGAATTTCTCGAGGTCGGCGTCATCGCCCGCGATCAGGCGATCACGC
Source organism: Pseudomonas sp. PvP027 (assembly GCF_017833005.1). NCBI lineage: Bacteria > Pseudomonadati > Pseudomonadota > Gammaproteobacteria > Pseudomonadales > Pseudomonadaceae > Pseudomonas > Pseudomonas sp. PvP027. The sequence goes on from NZ_JAFIBK010000001.1 coordinate 4,355,616, forward strand.
CAGCGCTCCAGATTGTGGAAACGTTCATTGTATTGGCGAGTGGAGGCATCGAGTTGGTCCAGCAACACCAGAATGGCTTCCTGGTCCTGATCGCGCATCAGCTTGCCGATGAACAGAATATGCCGCTTTCGCGCGATGTTCGCCGTGTGCTTGGGTGCTTCGGCCAGGGCCTTGCGCAAAGCGTCGGTCAGCGGCAGCTTGGCCAGCACATCGGCTTTGAGTGTTGTCAGTCGCTCGCCGAGGTCAACCAGAGCATGCAGCTCTCGTTTGACCTGGGTTTTGCTTTTCTCCCCGTCGAGGGAGTCGTCGTAAGAATCAACCATGGGGGCAGTCCGCAAAGAAACGCCGCCATGATAACCAGTCATGGGCCGCTTGTCCGGCCCGGTCGGTATTCGGCCTGTGCTGAAAGAAGAATTTGATGGAGAAAGTCATGAGTGCAACCCAAAGCGTCGGCCCACAAGCCTTGCCCGAGCTGCAGGAACAGGTCGAGCAGATCATCGCCGAAGCCCGGCGTCAGGGCGCCAGCGCCTGCGAAGTCGCAGTGTCGGTGGACCAGGGGCTGTCGACATCGGTCCGTCAGCGTGAAGTCGAAACCGTCGAGTTCAACCGCGATCAGGGCTTTGGTATCACCCTGTATGTCGGGCAGCGCAAGGGTTCGGCCAGCACCTCGGCAACCGGTGCCGATGCCATTCGTGAAACGGTCGCCGCTGCACTGGCGATTGCCGAACACACCTCCGAAGATGAAAGCTCCGGGTTGGCCGACGCTGCGCTGATGGCCAAAGAGGTCATGGACTTTGACCTTTATCACACCTGGGACATCTCGCCCGAGCAGGCCATCGAGAAGGCGTTGCTTTGCGAAGCGGCAGCCTTCGATGCCGACAGCCGCATCAAGAACGCCGACGGCACTACGCTCAATACCCACCAGGGCTGCCGTGTATACGGCAACAGCAATGGCTTCATCGGTGGCTATGCGTCAACGCGGCACAGCCTCAGCTGTGTGATGATCGCCGAGGGCGAAGGCCAGATGCAGCGCGATTACTGGTATGACGTCAACCGCCAGGGCGAACTGCTGGCCGATGCGCAAAGCATTGGCCGCAAGGCTGCGTTGCGTGCAGCGAGCCGTCTGGGTGCGCGTCCTGTGCCGACCTGTGAAGTGCCGGTGCTGTTTGCTGCGGAGCTGGCAGGCGGCCTGTTCGGCAGCTTTCTCGGCGCCATTTCCGGGGGCACCCTGTACCGCAAGTCGTCGTTCCTCGAAGGTGCGCTCGGTCAGCGCCTGTTCCCCGAGTGGATGACCATCGATGAGCGCCCGCACCTGAAGCATGCGATGGGCAGCTCGGCGTTCGACAGCGATGGTCTGGCGACCTTTGCCAAGCCGTTCGTGGAAGGTGGGGATCTGGTTTCCTATGTGCTGAGCACGTATTCCGGCCGCAAGCTGGGCATGCCGAGCACCGCCAATGCGGGCGGTGTGCACAACCTGTTCGTTACCCATGGTTCGGAAGACCAGGCCGCTCTGATTCGGCGCATGGGACGCGGCTTGCTGGTGACCGAACTGATGGGCAGTGGTCTGAACATGGTCACCGGCGACTATTCGCGTGGCGCGGCGGGCTTCTGGGTCGAAAATGGCGAGATTCAGTTCCCGGTTCAGGAAGTGACCATTGCCGGCAACATGCGTGACATGTTCAAGCAGATAGTCGCCGTTGGCAGCGATCTTGAGCTGCGTAGCAACATCCGCACCGGCTCGGTACTGATCGAGCGAATGACCGTAGCGGGTAGCTGATCAGGCCCTGGCTATCGTGCCCATACACGCAGAGTGTGGGCACGATAGACGGAGCACTGAATGGCTTGCCCGCTCGTTCCTCACACTCCCGCGTGGGAATGCCGTTCGTGACGCTCTGCGTCACCCAACCGCCTGCAGTTTTCACCCCCAATAACCTCCACCCGAACCCGCGTCTTCCGTGTCCCTCAAAGCATGTTCACGTTTACCGGCGTAAGGCCGTCTAGCGATCAGGCTTGTGTTGATTCTATATCTCATTTAATAATGAATATCATTTCCAAAATGAGCTGCGGTCATGGGGTCTGTTTTGCACGAGTTGTCCTATCTGGAAAACTGGCGCGGCTTGAGTCTGCGGATTCGTTGCGCGCTTGAGCCCGACGAGCCTCGGCTGATCGAGCATTACCTCGCCGAGGGGCGTTACCTGGCGCGATTTACCGCCACGCCCCGGCCCATGATCGCCGAAACCACTTTCCGTCTGCTGATCGACACCGCACGCGACACGGCATTGCCGTGGCACTGGCGTTGCCTGTGTCTGGATCAGGCCTGGCGTCCCCTGCGCGATCTGCAGGCCATTGCCTCCACGCCCGCGCGGCGTCAACGCTGGCAGGCCTGTGTTCACCAACTGGCGAACTGTGTGCTGCAGCCCTCGATTTCCCTCTCTGAATTGGTGCAAGGACATTGCGATGAGTAATACCCGTATCGAACGCGACAGCATGGGCCAGCTACAGGTCCCGGCCGAGGCCCTGTACGGCGCGCAGACTCAGCGTGCGGTGGAAAACTTTCCGATCAGCCATCAGCGCATGCCCCGGCAGTTCATTCGCGCCTTGTTGCTGGCCAAAGCCGCGGCAGCACAGGCCAATCTGGAACTGGAGCAAATCAGCACAGGGCACAGCAAGGCAATTGCCAGTGCCGTGAAAGACCTGTTGGCCAGCGACTACATGGCTCATTTTCCGGTCGATATCTTCCAGACCGGCTCCGGCACCAGTACCAATATGAATGCCAACGAGGTAATCGCGACGCTGGCCACGCGGGTGCTGGGCGAAGAGGTCAATCCCAATGATCACGTCAATTGCGGGCAAAGCAGCAACGACATCATCCCCACCACGATTCATGTCAGTGCTGCGTTGGCCCTGCACGAGCAACTGCTGCCAGCGCTCGCTCATCTGTTGCAAGTGACCGAGCACAAGGCGCAGCAGGTGCATGCCTTCGTCAAGACCGGTCGCACGCACCTGATGGACGCGATGCCGGTGCGCATGAGTCAGGTACTCAACGGCTGGTCACAACAGATTCGCGCCAACATCGAGCATCTGCAGGGCTTGCAGCCAAGCCTGCAGTCGCTGGCTCAGGGCGGGACCGCCGTCGGGACCGGCATCAATGCGCATCCGGAGTTTGCGCTGCGTTTCAGTTGCCAGTTGAGCAGCCTGACCGGCGTCCAGTTCACGCCTGGCAAGGACCTGTTCGCGCTGATCGGTTCACAGGACACGGCCGTCGCAGTATCTGGTCAGCTCAAGGCCACTGCGGTGTCACTGATGAAAATCGCCAATGACCTGCGCTGGATGAATTCGGGGCCGTTGGCTGGCCTGGGTGAGATCGAACTGGAGGCGTTGCAGCCCGGCTCATCGATCATGCCGGGCAAGGTCAATCCGGTGATTCCGGAAGCGACCGCCATGGTTGCCGCGCAGGTGATCGGCAACGACGCCACGATCACCGTGGCAGGGCAGTCGGGCAACTTCGAACTGAACGTGATGCTGCCCATCATCGCCCAGAACCTGTTGAGCAGTATCGAGTTGCTGGCTAATTCCAGTCGGCTGCTGGCTGACAAGGCGATTGCCAGCTTCAAGGTCAACGAGTCCAAGCTCAAGGAAGCGCTGTCGCGCAATCCGATTCTGGTGACCGCGCTTAACCCCATCATTGGCTATCAGAAGGCCGCCGAAATTGCCAAGACCGCCTACAAGCAAGGTCGGCCGGTGATTGACGTTGCCCTTGAACACACCGACTTGCAGCGCAGCGAACTGGAAGTGTTGCTAAACCCCGAAAAACTCACCGCTGGCGGTATCTGATTCCGCCCGGCCAACGTTCCTGGAGGTACCTCATGCAGCATTGGAAACGCACCATCGAGCAGGCCAATCGCTGTTTCAATCTCGGCGAGTGGGTCGAAGCCCGCGAGTTGTACCTTCAGGCGCTGGCGTTGGCGCAAGTCCTGTTCGAGCGCTGGGCGGATGTCGACGAAGCGGTCGCGGCCTGTGTGATTTCTCACCACAACCTGGCGGATCTCCACCTGAGTCTGGGTCAGCCGGAGGAGAGCGCCGAGTACCTGTGTGCCATCCACCAGCACCTGTTGCAGACCATGCAGGATCAACGTCTCCCGCCCGCCCTGCGCGAGGCGGCCTTGCGTCACAGCAGCAAAACATACGCCGAACTGCTGAGTTTCATCAGCGAACACGGCGAGTACCCGCGCACTCATCGGTTGCTGAGCAGCAGCGAGCATACGCGCTCATCGCTGCAGCGCCATTCGGCAAATCCTTCCGGACTTTTCTACGGAGCACATTGAAATGCCTTACACCTTGCCTGCACTGCCTTACGCATACGATGCCCTTGAACCGCATATCGATGCGCAAACCATGGAAATCCACTACACCAAGCATCACCAGACCTACATCAACAACCTCAATGCAGCGGTCGAAGGCACGGAATTCGCGGACTGGTCTGTGGAGAAGCTGGTCGCCAGTGTCCAACAGTTGCCTGAAAACCTGCGCCCAGCGGTGATCAATCAGGGTGGTGGCCATGCCAATCACTCATTGTTCTGGGAAGTCATGGTGCCGGGCGGGGGAGGTTTGCCCAAGGGCGCTGTCGCTTCGGCGATTGAAGAACAACTGGGCGGCTATGAAGGCTTCAAGGAGGCATTCACCAAGGCCGCGTTGACCCGTTTCGGCAGTGGCTGGGCATGGCTGAGCGTTACGCCCGACAAGAAGCTGGTGGTGGAAAGCAGTGGTAATCAGGACAGCCCGTTGATGAACGGCAATACACCGATTCTGGGGCTGGACGTGTGGGAGCACGCTTACTACCTGCGTTATCAGAACCGTCGTCCCGAATACATTAACGCGTTCTATAACGTGATCAATTGGGATGAGGTGTCTCGCCGTTATCAGGCAGCCCTGGCCTGAGCCTGGCAACCGCATACAAGGCAGCCTATGCGCTCAGAACTCCTCGCGCTCAGCAATGTGCGGTTATTTCGTCTGGCAGTCGGGAGCCTGCTGTTGTTGGCGGGTATGGCGCTCCTGATTGCCCATGGGCTGAACTGGATGCGCGTGCAAGGCTGGTGGTGACGGATACCGCGTTTGTCCGAGGGCTTATTCGCCCTCGTCAAACCGGTTGTCGATCAGCTCGACCAGGCCATCGAGCGCTTCCTGTTCGAATTCGCCCTCGGTGTGCAGGTGGATCTCGGTGCCCTTGCCGGCAGCGAGCATCATCACAGCCATGATGCTTTTGCCGTCGACCATGCTCTCGGGCGTGCGGCCGACCCTGATCTTGCAGGGGAACTTGCCTGCGACGCCCACGAATTTGGCGGCAGCGCGGGCATGCAGGCCCAGTTTGTTGATGATGGTGATTTGACGAGCGGGCATCGCAGTGAAAATCCTTCAGCTGAGGTCGCGGTGGCGAACCTGAACGTTCTTGAGTGATTGTTGCAAGACCTGACCAAGCCGTTCGGTCAGGTAGACCGAACGGTGGTGTCCACCCGTGCAGCCGATGGCAATGGTAACGTAAGAACGGTTACTGGCTGCAAACCGGGGTAGCCATTTGTTCAGGTAAGCGAAGATGTCCTGAAACATTTCTTCGACATCAGGCTGCACCGACAGGTAGTCGATAACGGGTTGTTCGAGCCCAGAGTGGTCGCGCAGTTCCGGCTTCCAGTACGGATTGGGCAGGCAGCGCACATCGAATACCAGGTCTGCATCAATGGGCATGCCGCGCTTGAAACCAAACGACTCGATCAGAAACGCAGTGCCTGGCTCGGGCTTGTTCAGCAGACGAAGCTTGAGCGCGTCGCGCAACTGATAGAGGTTCAGGTGGGTGGTGTTGATCTTCAGGTCGGCCAGATCGATGATCGGGCCCAGCAATGTAGTCTCGTCGCGTATCGCCTCGGCCAGCGAGCGATCTGCCGTGCTCAAGGGGTGGCGACGTCGGGTTTCCGAGAAGCGTTTGAGCAGGGTGGCTTCGTCGGCATCCAGATACAGCACGTCGCACTGGATATTGCGTGAGCGCACTTCATCGAGCATCTGCGGAAAACGGGTCAGATGGCTTGGCAGGTTGCGGGCATCTATCGAAACCGCCAGCAAGGGTTCGGCGAGTTCGGTGTTGATCAGTGCGCGTTCGGCCAGTTCCGGCAGCAGACCGGCAGGAAGGTTGTCGACACAATAGAAGCCGTTGTCTTCCAGTACATCCAGCGCGGTGCTTTTGCCCGAACCGGAGCGGCCGCTGACGATGATCATGCGCATTGTCAAGGACCTTTTTGTGCGTCCAGCACCACGTTATACAGCGCTTCATCGCTTGCCGCGTTGCGCAGGCTCTTGCGCACGTCGGCCTTGTCGAGCATTCCGGCAATCTGGCTAAGCAGCTCCAGGTGATCGTCGGTCGCCTTCTGCGGGACCAGCAAGACAAACAGCAAGTCTACGGGCGCGCCGTCGATGGCGTCAAAATCTACCGGGGCATCAAGGTGAATCACGGCACTGACAGGCTCGCCACAGGAGGCCAGGCGGCAGTGAGGAATGGCGATGCCGTTGCCGAAACCGGTCGATCCCAGTTTTTCACGGGCAATCAGGCTTTCGAACACAGTGCCCGATTCCATTCCCGGCACTTCGCGGCCGATCAGGTTGGCAATCTGTTCAAGTACACGTTTCTTGCTGCCGCCCGGCATGTTCACGAGTGAACGGCCGGGGGTCAGGATATTTTCAAATCGGATCATTTAAATGGGCGTTAGCGAGCGGCCGCACCTTTGAGGATGCTTTGCTGCTTTTCCTTATGCTTGAGCAATTGTCTGTCTAGCTTGTCAGTGAGCAGGTCGATGGCAGCGTACATGTCATCATGTTCAGCATTGGCAACGACCTCTCCACCATGGATGTGCAACGTGGCTTCGATCTTCTGCTTGAGCTTTTCGACCGTCATCGTGACCTGCACGTTGGTAATCTTGTCAAAATGCCCCTCGAGCTTCTTGAGCTTGAGCTCAACGTATTCACGAAGGGGTTTGGTCACTTCCAGTTGGTGTCCACTGATGTTGACTTGCATACAGCTTTCTCCTTTGCCAGTGCATAAAGAGGCAGGCATGGCGCCTGCCACTGGAACGCTGTGGCTCGGCCTGCATCACATCAGTCGCTTACGCTCACTGGAAGGGGCGATCCCGAGAGACTCACGGTACTTGGCGACTGTGCGACGGGCTACTTGAATGCCTTGTGCCTCCAGTAAACCAGCGATCTTGCTATCACTCAACGGCTTTTTCTGATTTTCCGCCGCAACCAGTTTTTTGATGATTGCACGGATTGCCGTGGACGAGCATTCACCGCCCTCGGAGGTGCTCACATGGCTTGAGAAGAAGTATTTCAGCTCGTAAATGCCGCGTGGGGTGTGCATGAATTTCTGGGTGGTTACGCGCGAGATGGTCGACTCGTGCATGCCCACTGCCTCGGCAATGTCGTGCAGGACGAGCGGCTTCATGGCCTCGTCGCCGTACTCGAGAAAACCGCGCTGATGTTCGACGATTTGCGTGGCGACCTTCATCAGTGTTTCGTTGCGGCTTTGCAGGCTCTTGATGAACCAGCGCGCTTCCTGCAACTGATTGCGCATGAAGGTGTTGTCCGCGCTGGTGTCGGCGCGCCGCACGAAGCCCGCGTATTGCGGGTTGACGCGCAGGCGCGGTACTGATTCCTGATTGAGCTCGACCAGCCAGCGTTCGTTGTCCTTGCGCACGATCACGTCCGGAATGACGTATTCGGCTTCGGTGGATTCGATCTGCGAGCCTGGACGCGGGTTGAGGCTCTGGACCAGTTCGATGACCTGGCGCAGCTCGTCTTCCTTGAGCTTCATGCGTCGCATCAGCTGGCCGTAGTCGCGGCTTCCAAGCAGATCGATGTAGTCGCTGACCAGACGTTGTGCTTCTGTCAGCCAAGGCGTCTTCGCTGGCAGCTGGCGCAGTTGCAGCAGCAGGCATTCGCTCAGGTTGCGTGCGCCGATGCCGGCAGGTTCAAACTGCTGGATGCGGTGCAGTACGGCTTCGATCTCGTCGAGTTCGATGTCCAGTTCGGGGTCGAACGACTCGAGAATCTCCTCAAGCGTCTCGTCGAGGTAGCCCTGGTTGTTGATGCAGTCGATCAGCGTGACCGCCACCAGGCGGTCCTTGTCGGACATCGGCGCAACATTCAGTTGCCACAGCAGGTGACTTTGCAGGCTTTCGCCGGCAGAAGTGCGTGTGGTGAAGTCCCACTCGTCGTCATCATTGCTTGGCAGGCTGCTGGCGCTGGTCTGGTAGATGTCTTCCCATGCGGTATCGACGGGCAGCTCGTTGGGAATGCGTTCGTTCCATTCGCCTTCTTCAAGGTTGTCCACGGTAGGCGCGGATTCCTGATAGGTCGGTTCCTGAACGTCGGGGTTGGGCTTTTGTTCGATGTTGTCGGCAAGCGGGTCGGAGTTGTCGAAGTCGTCGCCTTCTTCCTGCCGCTCAAGCATAGGGTTTGACTCCAGCGCTTCCTGGATCTCCTGCTGGAGATCCAGAGTTGAAAGCTGAAGTAAGCGGATTGCCTGTTGCAGCTGCGGTGTCATCGTCAGCTGCTGGCCCATTCTCAAGACTAGCGATGGTTTCATGGCAGGGGCTAAACACCTTATTCGCCGGCGCGCATGCGCCATCTACTACAGGCGCCGTGGCGCCAACTTAAGCAAATTATATGCCTGAAACCTGTGCGTTTGCCTAGAGTGATATGACAAATAAAATGTTGTCAATACACTGCGTAGGCATCAATCGGCTGCGAAGCGCAAAGGGCAGTCGATTAAAGGCGGAACTCGTGGCCGAGATAGACTTCTTTCACCAACTGGTTCGCCAGAATGGTCTCTGAGTCGCCTTCCGCAATCAGCTGCCCATCGTTGACGATGTAGGCCGTCTCGCAGATATCCAGCGTTTCCCGGACGTTGTGGTCGGTGATCAGTACACCGATACCCTTGGCCTTGAGGTGGTGAATGATCTGCTTGATGTCACCTACCGAAATAGGGTCGACACCTGCGAACGGTTCATCCAGCAGGATGAATTTCGGCGCGGTGGCCAGGGCGCGAGCGATTTCCACGCGGCGACGTTCACCACCCGACAGGCTCATGCCCAGGTTGTCGCGGATGTGGGTGATGTGGAACTCCTGCAGGAGGCTTTCCAGCTCCTTGCGGCGTGCGCCGGCATCGAGCTCCTTGCGGGTCTCGAGAATCGCCATGATGTTGTCGGATACCGACAGCTTGCGGAAGATCGAGGCTTCCTGAGGCAGGTAGCCGATACCCGCACGGGCGCGACCGTGCATGGGTTGGTGGCTGACATCCAGATCGTCAATCAGCACGCGACCCTGATCGGCCTGGACCAGGCCGACGATCATGTAGAAGCAGGTGGTTTTGCCGGCGCCGTTCGGGCCCAGCAGGCCGACGATCTGGCCGCTGTCGATGGAGATGCTCACATCGCGCACGACCTGCCGGCTTTTGTAGCTTTTAGCCAGATGCTGGGCTTTGAGCGTCGCCATTTACTGGGCCTTCTGAGGTTGATCGGTTTTCTTTTTCGGCTGGATGACCATGTCGATACGCGGACGTGGTGTGGTCACCTTGGCACCGCCATTGGCACGACCGGCGCTGACGACCTGTCTGACCGTGTCGTAGACGATTTTCTCGCCTTCCGAGGTGTTGCCGTCATTGATGACCTTGGCCTTGTCGATCAGGACGATACGGTCCTGTCCGGCGTAATACTGGATGGTGACGGCATAGGCCTGCACGATCGGTTTGTCCACGGCAGGCTTCTGCTCGTAGTAGGCCAGATTGCCGACGGAGGTAAATACATCGACTTCGCCCTGGGCATTACGAGTAATCGTCACGGTGTTGCCCGTGATTTTCATCGAACCCTGAGTGATGATGACATTGCCCTTGTAAGTCGCCACGCCTTTCTTGTCATCGAGCTGAGCATCGTCAGACTGGATGTGGATAGGCTGATCTCGGTCGGTTGGCAGGGACCAGGCGCTCGCGCTTCCCAGTGCTGCGCCCAGGCCGAGCAATAAAGGAAGAGTTTTAACGAGCCTCATACTGTCCTCTTACGTTGGACAGCAGGTCCATCCTGCTGTCTTTCAAATACGCTTTCATTCCCTTGGCCGTGGTCACACCGCCCGCGCCGTCGATTCTAACGTCTTGGTCGGTCTGCGCATATTGCTTCTGAGGGAATACGGTCATGCGACTACTGGTGATAATAGTCGTACGTTGTTTTTCATCGGTACGTTCGACGCGAACCGAATCGATCAGCTCGACCTGGTCGCCGCCGGACGAAACCTCGCCTTTCTTGCTCTGCACGTGCCAGGGAAACTCGCCGCCGCGGTACATATGCAGGTCGGGCGTGGTCAACAGGGTCACGTCAGTGGCTTTCACATGCTCAACCTTGTCGGAGGTCATGTCGTACTGAAGTTTGCCGTCGGGCAGGTACTGAACGCTGTGGGCGTTGATTGCATAGTAGTCGATGACAGTGTCGTCGACCGTCGAGACCGGTTGATCCATAAAGCTTTCCGGGCTGATGTTCCAGTAGCCGACCGCTGCCAGCAGCAGCGCCAGTACCCCGAGAAGCAGGAACTTGCGAATTTTTTTAGTGAACATAATGGCTTCTATAAATAGGCGGAGTGAGCCGCTTCAAGGTTGCCTTGCGCACTCAGAATCAGTTCGCAGAATTCGCGCGCCGCGCCTTCGCCGCCTCGCGCCCTGGTTATCCCGTGTGCATGCTCGCGTACAAAACCGGCCGCATTGGCCACTGCCATGCCCAGGCCGACGCGTCTGATGACGGGCAAGTCTGGCAGATCATCACCCAGATAAGCGACCTGTTCGTAACTCAGATTGAGTTCTGCAAGCAACTTGTCCAGCACCACCAGCTTGTCTTCACGTCCCTGGAACAGGTGTTCAATGCCCAGGCTTTTCGCCCGGCGCTCGACTATCGCGGTCTTGCGGCCACTGATGATCGCCGTGGTGACGCCCGAAGCTATCAGCATTTTTATGCCTTGGCCGTCGAGGGTATTGAATGTCTTGATCTCGCTGCCATCTTCCATGAAGTAAAGGCGGCCATCGGTCAGCACGCCATCGACGTCGAAGACTGCCAGCTTGATGGCCTTGCCGCGTTGCATGAGATCCTGGTTCATTATTTCGTTTTCCATTACATGACGCCTGCGCGCAGGAGATCCTGCAGGTTGAATGCGCCAACCGGGCGGTCGTTCTGGTCTACGACAACAAGCGCACTGATTTTGTTGTCCTCCATGATTTTCAGCGCCTCGGCGGCGAGCATCTCGGCATTGGCGGTCTTGCCATGCAGCGTCATGACCTCGTCGATGATGGTCTGACGAATATCGACAGGGCGGTCCAGTGTCCGGCGCAAGTCACCGTCCGTGAAGATGCCGGCCAGTGTGCCGTCGGCTTCGACGATGGCGGTCATGCCCAAACCTTTACGAGTCATTTCAAGCAGGGCGTCGCGCAGCAGGGTGCCGCGTTGCACGCTGGGCAGTGATTCGCCGGAGTGCATGACATTCTCGACCTTGAGCAGCAGGCGGCGACCCAAGGCGCCACCCGGATGGGAGAATGCGAAATCTTCGGCGGTGAAACCGCGTGCGTCGAGCAGCGCCACGGCAAGGGCGTCGCCCATGACCAGTGCAGCGGTCGTCGATGATGTCGGTGCCAGGTTGAGCGGGCAGGCCTCATGCACCACATGGGCGTTGAGGTTGATGTCGGCAGCCTTGGCCAGAATGGACTCCGGGTCGCCGGTCAGGCTGATCATCTTTATGCCCAGGCGCTTGATCAGTGGCAGCAGGGTGACGATTTCGTTGGTGCTGCCGGAGTTCGACAGGGCCAGGATGATGTCATCACGGGTGATCATGCCCATGTCGCCGTGGCTGGCTTCGGCCGGATGCACGAAAAACGAGGTGGTGCCGGTGCTCGCCAGCGTGGCAGCGATCTTGTTGCCGATGTGTCCGGACTTGCCCATGCCGACCACAACCACACGCCCTTTGCTGGCGAGGATCATTTCGCACGCGCGCACGAAGTCGCCGTCAAGACGTTCAAGCAAGCCTTGTATGGCTTCTATCTCAAGGCGAATGGTGCGTTGCGCCGATTGGATCAGGTCACTGGATTGGTTCATGTCTGGAAAGGGTCAGCCTGCTGAAAGGCGGCGATTATAGCGGTAATGAACGATTCCCTCACGTCTGATCGTCGTTGTGTTGTTTTTAAACGAATTTCCTACGCACTTGCAGGTCTGTATTCAAGCCTGTGGCCATAACATTGTGGTGCAGAATAATTCAGCGAATACCTGAACCGCTTGGTTCTCTTCTTGGGGGCGGGTGGTTGCGGTGATATAGTTCGCGGCCTGTTCGGCCCGCCTGGGCAGCCTGCCGGTGTTCAAAAATTGGCGGCTCGGGGCGGAAGCTGTATCGCAAGGAGTTTAGATGAGTCCTGATGACGCCTATGCGGTCGAGTTGAAAGGTGTGTCTTTCAAACGCGGTGCGCGCAGCATTTTCAATAACGTTGATATTCGTATTCCGCGCGGCAAGGTCACCGGGATCATGGGGCCGTCAGGGTGCGGCAAGACCACCCTGCTGCGCCTGATGGGTGCCCAGTTGCGCCCGAGCGAAGGGCAGGTGTGGGTCAACGGCCAGAATCTGCCGGAGCTCTCGCGCAGTGATCTGTTCGATGCCCGCAAGCAGATGGGCGTTTTGTTTCAGAGCGGCGCGCTGTTTACCGATCTGGATGTTTTCGAAAACGTCGCCTTTCCACTGCGCGTGCACACCGAGCTGCCGGAAGAAATGATCCGCGACATCGTTCTGCTCAAGCTTCAGGCCGTAGGTCTGCGCGGCGCGGTGGAACTGATGCCGGACGAATTGTCGGGCGGCATGAAGCGTCGTGTCGCGCTGGCGCGTGCCATCGCTCTCGATCCGCAGATTCTCATGTACGACGAGCCCTTTGTCGGGCAGGACCCGATTGCGATGGGGGTACTGGTGCGTCTGATCCGGCTGCTCAACGATGCGTTGGGTATCACCAGTATCGTGGTGTCCCATGACCTCAGCGAGACTGCGAGCATTGCCGACTATCTATATGTTGTCGGCGACGGGCAGGTGCTTGGGCAGGGTACGCCTCAGGAACTGATGTCCTCGGACAATCCACGTATTCGTCAATTCATGACCGGCGAGCCTGACGGCCCTGTACCGTTCCACTATCCGGCGCCGGATTTTCGCGAAGATCTATTGGGGAAGCGCTGATGCGCAATAAGTCACTGATGGACCGGGTCCGCCTGCTGGGGCGCTCGGCCATTGATATTGTTACTGTCCTGGGGCGTTCCGGTCTGTTTCTGGTTCACGCCCTGCTCGGTCGCGGCGGTGCGGGTAGCAGTTTTCAACTGCTGGTCAGGCAGCTGTATTCGGTGGGTGTCATGTCGCTGGTCATCATTGTGGTGTCCGGCATGTTCATCGGTATGGTGCTGGCGCTGCAGGGCTTCAGTATTCTGACCAAATACGGTTCGGAGCAGGCGGTCGGCCAGATGGTTGCCCTGACCCTGCTGCGTGAACTCGGTCCTGTGGTGACTGCCTTGCTGTTCGCCGGTCGTGCAGGGTCTGCATTGACCGCCGAGATCGGCAACATGAAATCCACCGAGCAGCTGTCGAGCCTTGAAATGATCGGCGTCGACCCGCTCAAGTACATTGTTGCGCCGCGTCTGTGGGCCGGGTTCATTTCGTTGCCGATTCTGGCAATGATTTTCAGCGTGGTCGGTATCTGGGGCGCTTCCTGGGTAGCGATCGATTGGCTGGGAGTCTATGACGGTTCTTTCTGGTCGAACATGCAGAACAGCGTTTCTTTCACGAACGATGTGCTCAATGGGGTGATCAAAAGCGTCGTATTTGCCTTCGTGGTGACATGGATTGCCGTTTTCCAGGGTTACGATTGCGATCCTACTTCCGAGGGGATCAGTCGCGCGACGACCAGAACCGTCGTATACGCCTCGTTGGCCGTGCTGGGACTGGACTTTATTTTGACCGCTTTGATGTTTGGAGATTTCTGATGCAAAACCGTGCCATCGAAACCGGAGTCGGTCTGTTCCTGCTGGCGGGGATACTGGCTCTGCTCCTGCTGGCCCTGCGAGTCAGTGGTCTGAGCACAAGCGCGAGCACCGATACCTATAAACTTTATGCCTACTTCGACAATATTGCCGGTTTGACTGTCAGAGCCAAGGTAAGCATGGCTGGCGTTACGATCGGCAAAGTGACGGCGATCGATCTGGATCGCGATACCTTCACCGGTCGCGTCACGCTGGAGATTCAGAAGAAGGTCGATAACCTGCCTTCGGACTCGACTGCGTCGATTCTGACTGCCGGTCTGCTGGGTGAAAAATACATTGGTCTCAGCGTCGGCGGTGATGACAAGTTGCTCAAGGATGGCGGGACTATCCATGACACGCAGTCGTCGCTGGTGCTGGAAGACCTGATCGGAAAATTCCTGCTCAATACTGTTAGTAAAGACGCCAAGTGAGGAGCTTCAAATGATCTCTATTCTGCGCCGTGGCCTGCTGGTATTGCTGGCCACTCTGCCAATGCTGGCGAATGCTGCGGCGACCCCGTCGGCTCATGACCTGGTGGAGCGCACTACCAAGGAACTGTTGAGTGACCTGGCGACCAATCGCGAGCAGTACAAAGCCAATCCAAGCGCGTTCTATGATGCACTGAACCGCATTGTCGGTCCTGTCGTGGATGCCGATGGCATTTCCAAAAGCATCATGACCGTGAAGTACTCCCGCAAAGCGAGCCCTGAACAGGTGAAGCGTTTCGAGGAAAACTTCAAGCGCAGCCTGATGCAGTTCTATGGCAATGCCTTACTGGAATTCAACAACCAGGGGATCACCGTCGCACCTGCCAAGGACGAAGGCGATGACCGCACCAGCGTGGACATGCAGGTCAAGGGCAACAACGGTGCGGTCTATCCGGTCTCTTACACGCTGGTCAAGCTGAACGGCGAGTGGAAAGTGCGTAACGTTGTCATCAACGGCATCAATATCGGCAAGCTGTTCCGTGATCAGTTCGCCGATGCCATGCAGCGCAACGGCAACAACCTGGATACCACCATCAACAACTGGGCTGGCGAAGTGGCCAAAACCAAATCGACCGTTGATGCCACGCAGAAGCCGGTGCAATGACCGAATCTGCCGTCCGCCTTGTCGGGCCGGGTGAGCTCCGGCTGATCGGTGTGCTGGATTACCGCACAGGGCCGCAATTGCGCAAGCAGGGTGCGGCACTGATCAAGTCCGGTGATCTGGCAGATCTCACGCTTGACTGCTCGGGTGTCGAGAAGTCCAGCAGCGTTGGCCTGGCCTTGTTGCTGGCGTTCATGCGCGATGCCCGGGATGCAGGCAAGTCGATGACAGTCCGCTCGCTCCCCGAAGACATGCGCCAGATAGCCCGCGTATCAGGTTTGACCGAGCTGCTGGACGCCCACTGAAAGGCACTATCGAAAAAGCCCTTTATCCGGGACCTGCTTGTCAGGCTTCGCATAACATGGGCTTTTTTTGTATGATGCCAGACCCGCGCGCGTACAGCGCCGATCGAGGTTAAGCATGCAGGCCGTAGAAGTTAAAAGCTTCCTTGAAGGAAAGCTGCCGGAAATCAAAGTGGAAGTCGAAGGCGAAGGCTGCAACTTCCAGCTGAACATCATCAGCGACGAGTTGGCCGGCCTGAGCCCTGTCAAACGTCAGCAACAGATTTATACCCATCTGAACCCCTGGATTGCCGATGGCAGCATCCACGCGGTGACCATGAAATTTTTCAGCCGCGCTGCATGGGCCGAGCGTACCTGAGCCAATTGGTGTCGAGACTCTAATGGATAAATTGATTATTACCGGCGGCGTTCGTCTTGATGGCGAAATTCGCATTTCCGGGGCAAAGAACTCTGCCCTGCCGATCCTTGCCGCCACCTTGCTGGCGGACGGACCCGTTACCGTTCAGAACCTGCCGCACCTGCACGACATCACGACCATGATCGAGCTGTTCGGCCGCATGGGCATCGAGCCTGTGATCGACGAAAAGCTCAGTGTCGAAATCGACCCGCGCACCATCAAGACTCTGGTCGCCCCGTACGAACTGGTGAAAACCATGCGTGCGTCGATTCTGGTGCTGGGCCCGATGGTCGCTCGCTTTGGCGAGGCCGAAGTGGCTCTGCCAGGTGGTTGTGCCATCGGTTCGCGTCCGGTCGACCTGCACATCCGTGGCCTTGAAGCCATGGGCGCGATCATCGATGTCGAAGGCGGTTACATCAAGGCCAAGGCACCCGAGGGTGGCTTGCGCGGTGCCAACTTCTTCTTCGATACCGTGAGCGTGACCGGTACTGAAAACATCATGATGGCGGCCAGCCTCGCCAACGGTCGCAGCGTGCTGCAGAACGCCGCGCGCGAGCCCGAGGTTGTCGATCTGGCCAACTTCCTGATCGCAATGGGTGCCAAGATTCACGGTGCAGGTACCGACACCATCACCATCGATGGCGTCAAGCGTCTGGGCCCGGCCACTTACAAGGTCATGCCTGACCGTATCGAGACCGGCACCTACCTGGTGGCCGCTGCCGTTACCGGCGGTCGCGTCAAGGTCAAGGACACCGATCCGACCATCCTTGAGGCTGTGCTGCTCAAGCTTCAGGAAGCGGGTGCCGAAGTCACGACAGGTGAGGACTGGATCGAGCTGAACATGCACGGCAAGCGTCCGAAGGCCGTCAATGTGCGTACCGCGCCTTATCCGGCGTTCCCGACCGACATGCAGGCGCAGTTCATTTCGCTCAACGCGATTGCCGAAGGCACGGGGGCGGTCATCGAGACCATCTTCGAAAACCGCTTCATGCACGTGTATGAAATGCACCGCATGGGCGCTCAGATACAGGTCGAAGGCAACACCGCCATTGTTACCGGCACCGAAGTGCTCAAGGGCGCGCCAGTCATGGCAACCGACCTGCGTGCATCGGCCAGTCTGGTGATCTCGGCGCTGGTTGCCCAGGGTGACACGCTGATCGACCGCATCTACCACATAGACCGTGGTTACGAGTGCATCGAAGAGAAGCTGCAAATGCTGGGTGCCAAGATCCGCCGCGTTCCGGGCTAGCAGCACGCGGCCCTGATGCCGTTGGCATCGGGGCCGCCTGTTTCTGTCGCGGGTGTGATTTCTGATTCGTTTCACTTCAGGTCGACAGGCCTGAGGGTTGTCATGCGCCGCTTGCGTCGTGACAAAAGTTTCCTGATAAGGACTTACGTTTCCCATGTTGACCATCGCACTGTCCAAGGGCCGTATTCTTGATGACACTCTGCCGCTTCTCGCTGAAGCGGGCATAGTGCCGACCGAGAATCCGGACAAGAGCCGCAAGCTCATCATCCCCACGACTCAGGCCGATGTGCGCCTGCTGATCGTGCGTGCCACCGATGTGCCGACCTATGTCGAGCATGGTGCCGCCGATCTGGGTGTCGCGGGCAAGGATGTGTTGATGGAATACACCGGTCAGGGCCTGTATGAGCCGCTCGACCTGCAGATTGCCAAGTGCAAGCTGATGACGGCGGGCGCTATCGGTGCGGTCGAGCCCAAGGGCCGTCTGCGCGTGGCGACCAAGTTCGTCAACGTTGCCAAGCGTTACTACGCCGAGCAGGGCCGCCAGGTCGATATCATCAAGTTGTACGGCTCCATGGAGCTGGCACCGCTGATTGGCCTGGCAGACAAGATCATCGACGTGGTCGACACCGGTAATACCTTGCGTGCCAATGGCCTCGAGCCCCAGGAACTGATCGCAACCATCAGCTCGCGTCTGGTGGTCAACAAGGCCTCCATGAAGATGCAGCACGCACGTATCCAGGCCCTCATCGACACTCTGCGCAAGGCAGTGGAGTCGCGACACCGCAGCTGACCCATTCACGCAACGTTGAGTTGCGTCCAGCTATCCGTGTCATAGCCAAATTTCTCAGGTGCCTGCGCGGATAGCTTGGTAGCTTTAGGCTCCTGAGCATCCGCCAATTATTGAGGCCCCGCTATGACCACTCCCACTGCAATTCGCCGACTCGACGCTGCTGACCCGGATTTCGCACGACATCTGGATCATCTGCTGAGCTGGGAAAGTGTGTCTGACGACTCGGTCAACCAGCGCGTGCTCGACATCATCAAGGCGGTGCGTGAGCGTGGCGACGCGGCGCTGGTCGAGTTCACCCAGAAGTTCGACGGGCTGCAGGTCGCCTCGATGGCCGACCTGATCCTGCCCCGCGAGCGCCTGGAACTGGCGTTGACGCGCATTACCCCGGTTCAGCGCGAAGCCCTGGAAAAGGCCGCCGAGCGTGTGCGCAGTTACCACGAAAAGCAGAAGCAGGATTCCTGGAGCTACACCGAGGCCGACGGCACGGTGCTGGGCCAGAAGGTCACGCCGTTGGACCGTGCAGGTCTGTACGTGCCGGGTGGCAAAGCTTCCTATCCGTCTTCGGTATTGATGAACGCCATACCGGCCAAGGTGGCAGGTGTGACCGAAGTGGTCATGGTCGTGCCGACGCCGCGTGGTGAAATCAACGAACTGGTGCTGGCTGCTGCCTGCATTGCAGGGGTCGACCGGGTGTTCACCATTGGCGGGGCGCAGGCTGTTGCCGCGCTGGCTTACGGCACTGAAAGCGTGCCGAAAGTCGACAAGGTTGTTGGCCCTGGCAACATCTATGTGGCGACCGCCAAGCGTCACGTCTTCGGTCAGGTGGGGATCGATATGATCGCTGGTCCTTCCGAGATTCTGGTGGTGTGTGACGGCCAGACCGATCCTGACTGGATCGCCATGGACCTGTTCTCCCAGGCCGAGCACGACGAAGATGCCCAGGCCATTCTGGTCAGTCCGGATGCCGAATTTCTCGACAAGGTGGCGGCCAGCATCACCCGTCTGCTGCCGACCATGGAGCGGGCGGCCATCGTCGAAACGTCGATCAACGGTCGCGGCGCCCTGATAAAGGTGGCTGACATGGCCCAGGCCATCGAAGTCGCCAATCGCATCGCGCCCGAGCACCTCGAACTGTCGGTCGCCGATCCGGAAGCCTGGCTGCCGCAGATCCGCCATGCGGGTGCGATTTTCATGGGGCGCCACACCTCCGAAGCGCTGGGCGATTACTGCGCAGGTCCCAACCATGTGCTGCCGACCTCCGGAACGGCGCGTTTCTCCTCGCCGCTGGGCGTCTACGATTTCCAGAAGCGCTCGTCGATCATCTATTGCTCGCCGCAAGGTGCGTCCGAGCTGGGCAAGACAGCGTCCGTGCTGGCTCGTGGCGAATCCCTGAGCGGTCACGCGCGCAGTGCCGAATATCGAATCACTGACCCTGACTGGAAAGCAGGCAACACAGAGGACGGCAAATAATGAGCAAATTCTGGAGCCCTTTTGTCAGCGATCTGGTGCCCTATGTGCCGGGCGAACAGCCGAAGCTGACCCGACTGGTCAAGCTCAATACCAATGAAAACCCGTATGGCCCTTCGCCAAAGGCCATCGACGCCATGCGTGCTGCGCTGACCGACGATTTGCGCCTGTACCCGGATCCCAACAGTGATCTGCTCAAGCACGCTGTCGCCGATTACTACAAGGTGCAGCCCAATCAGGTGTTCCTGGGCAACGGCTCGGACGAGGTGCTCGCGCACATCTTCAACGGCCTGTTCCGCCACGAGGCGCCGTTGCTGTTTCCGGACATCAGCTACAGCTTTTACCCGGTGTATTGCGGTCTGTATGGCATCGATTACGAAACGGTCCCGCTGGACGAGCAGTTCCAGATTCGTGCCGAAGACTACGCCAGGCCGAATGCAGGGATCATTTTCCCCAACCCGAATGCGCCGACCGGTTGCCTGCTCGGTCTGGACAAGGTCGAGCAGATCATCAAGGCCAGCCCGGATTCGGTGGTGGTGGTCGATGAAGCCTATATCGACTTTGGTGGCGAGACAGCGATTACGCTGATCGACCGTTACCCGAACCTGCTGGTCACCCAGACCCTGTCCAAGTCGCGCTCGCTGGCCGGGCTGCGCGTCGGTCTGGCAGTGGGGCATCCTGACCTGATCGAGGCGCTGGAGCGGGTCAAGAACAGCTTCAACTCCTATCCGCTGGACCGCATGGCCAATGTGGGCGGGGCGGCCGCTTTCGAGGACCACGAGCACTTCGAGAAGACCCGTAACAAGGTCATCGAAAGCCGCGAGGCGTTGATCGAGCAGTTGCAGGGCAAAGGTTTTGAGGTACTGCCATCGGCAGCCAACTTCATCTTCGCCCGCCACCCGCAACACGATGCCGCAGCACTGGCCGCCAAATTGCGCGAGCAGGGCGTCATAGTTCGCCACTTCAAGCAGCAGCGAATCGCCCAGTTCCTGCGCATCAGCATCGGCACGCCAGAGCAGCATCAGGCGTTGCTGGAAGGCCTTAGCGACATCTGAGAAGCGGATTGGTCAGCCCGAAAACGGGCTGGCCCTGCGCTACGACTCTAGACCGGGCGCAAGGCGTCCAGAAGGACATGCCCACGCGGCAGACTCATCGTCATACGCAAGTCTCGCTCCCACGCCCTTCAGGCAGATGCCTGAACGCAGTGGAAGCGCCTTTCGTGATGCTCTGCGTCAAAGATCTGCGCCGTACCGTACTTTCAGGTACTGGCGCATCACTCCGGCGCTGCGGCGGGGGTCGGGGCGGGCGGTGGGCGCAGGCCGACTTCTGCGCTCAGGCGCATTTCCTTGCCGTTGCGCATCACGTCGATAGCAATCTTGTCCTTGGGTTTGGTGCGCGCCACCTGATTCATCGAGCGGCGGCCGTCGCCGGCAGGTTCGCCATTGATGCTCAGGATCACGTCACCCAGTTGCAGCCCGGCTTTTTGCGCCGGTCCGTCGCGGAAGATGCCCGCCACGACGATACCCGGACGATCCTTCAGCCCGAAGGATTCGGCCAGTTCCTGGGTCAGGGGTTGAACTTCGATGCCCAGCCAGCCACGAATGACCTGCCCGTGCTCGATGATCGACTTCATGACATCCATCGCCAGTTTGGTCGGAATGGCGAAGCCGATGCCCTGGGAGCCGCCGGACTTGGAAAAGATCGCGGTATTGATACCGATCAGGTTGCCGCTGGCGTCCACCAGTGCGCCGCCCGAGTTACCCGGGTTGATGGCCGCATCGGTCTGAATAAAGTCTTCATAGGTGTTGAGGCCCAGCTGATTGCGCCCGGTGGCACTGATGATCCCCATGGTCACGGTCTGGCCGACCCCGAACGGGTTGCCGATCGCCAGCGCTACGTCGCCGATGCGGATGCTGTCAGAGCGCGCGATGGTAATCGCCGGCAGGTTTTTCAGGTCGATCTTGAGCACCGCCAGGTCGGTTTCCGGGTCATTGCCGATGACCCGGGCAATGGTTTCGCGGCCGTCTTTCAGCGCTACCACGATCTGGTCCGCGCCGGTGGTGACATGATTGTTGGTCAGTATGTAGCCTTCGGGGCTCATCATGACGCCAGAACCCAAGCTCGATTCCATGCGCTTCTGCTTGGGCGTGTTGTCGCCGAAGAAGCGTCGGAACTGCGGATCTTCGAAAAGCGGGTTATTGCCCTTGTTGACCATCTTGGTGGTGTAGAGGTTGACCACCGCGGGCGCTGCGGCAATCACCGCGTCGGCATAGGAAGACGGACCTTGCATGACATTGGTGGTCTGTGGAGCCTGTTGCAGATTGACATCCAGGCTCGGCAGACCTACCCACTGCGGATAGCGCTGAATAATCAGCATGGCGATAAGCACGCCAGCCAGCAACGGCCAGCCGAAAAAACGCAGTGCCTTGAACATTTAACAAGTCCTGATGGTTGCGGGCGCAGAAAGTTTTGCCACGGGTGCGCCATAATGGCGGGCATTATACGAGTACAACGCAGCTCTGAACTGCATATTTAGGAGTCTTTTATGGCTGTTGCCCTGAGCACCCTTGTCGAAGAAGCCGACCGCTATCTGAACAGTGCCCGGATTCAGGATTACTGCCCTAATGGCCTGCAGGTCGAAGGGCGGCCACAAGTCATGCGCATCGTCAGTGGTGTGACGGCCAGTCAGGCCCTGCTGGACGCGGCTGTCGACGCTCAGGCTGATCTGGTTCTGGTCCACCACGGTTATTTCTGGAAGGGCGAAAACCCGTGTGTCGTCGGCATGAAACAGCGTCGCCTGAAAACCTTGCTCAAGCATGACATCAGCCTGCTGGCCTATCACCTGCCGCTGGATGTACATCCCGAGGTGGGCAACAACGTGCAGTTGGCGCGTCAACTGGACATCACGGTCGAAGGCCTTCTGGACCCTGAGAATTCGCGTGTGGTCGGGTTGATCGGCTCGCTGTCCGAGCCCATGACTGCGCGGGATTTCGCCCGTCGCGTGCAGGATGCGCTGGGTCGTGAGCCATTGCTCATCGAAGGCAGCCAGATGATTCGCCGTGTCGGCTGGTGCACCGGTGGCGGTCAGAACTACATTGATCAGGCGGTGCTGGAAGGCGTCGATCTGTTCCTCAGTGGCGAAGCATCGGAGCAGACGTTCCACAGCGCACGAGAGAATGACATCAGCTTCATTGCCGCCGGTCATCATGCCACCGAGCGCTATGGCGTTCAGGCGCTGGGCGATTATCTGGCGCGACGGTTTGCCCTCGAGCATATCTTTATAGACTGCCCGAACCCGATCTGAACGATCAAACAGCAGGGCATATGCATAGATCGTTTCGATCTAGTTGCATCGCTGATTAGCGATATCACGCATGTTAAAGTGCGCGGCTCGAATACGGCCCGCTGGCCGCCCCGGGGTTCCCCGGTCCATAACGAACGCAATCCGTGAGTAGCCATGGTTGACAAACTGACGCATCTGAAACAGCTGGAGGCGGAAAGCATCCACATCATCCGCGAGGTCGCCGCCGAGTTCGATAACCCGGTGATGCTGTACTCGATCGGCAAGGATTCGGCCGTGATGCTGCACCTGGCGCGCAAGGCATTCTTCCCCGGTAAACTGCCATTCCCGGTCATGCACGTCGATACCCGCTGGAAATTCCAGGAGATGTATCGCTTTCGCGACCAGATGGTCGAGGAAATGGGCCTGGACCTGATCACCCACATCAACCCCGATGGCGTGGCGCAGGGTATCAATCCGTTCACCCACGGCAGCGCCAAACACACCGATATCATGAAGACCGAGGGCCTGAAGCAGGCGCTCGACAAGCATGGTTTCGACGCCGCCTTTGGCGGAGCCCGACGCGACGAAGAAAAGTCCCGGGCCAAGGAACGCGTCTACTCGTTCCGCGACAGCAAGCACCGTTGGGACCCGAAAAACCAGCGTCCCGAGCTGTGGAACGTTTACAACGGCAACGTCAACAAAGGCGAGTCGATCCGCGTGTTCCCGCTCTCCAACTGGACCGAGCTGGACATCTGGCAGTACATCTACCTTGAAGGCATCCCGATCGTGCCGCTGTATTTCGCCGCCGAGCGCGACGTCATCGAGAAAAACGGCACGCTGATCATGATTGATGACGAGCGCATCCTCGAGCATCTCACCGATGAAGAGAAGTCGCGCATCGTCAAGAAAAAGGTCCGTTTCCGTACCTTGGGCTGCTACCCGCTGACCGGTGCTGTCGAGTCCGAAGCGACCAGCCTGACCGACATCATTCAGGAAATGTTGCTGACGCGAACTTCCGAGCGCCAGGGCCGGGTCATTGACCACGACGGCGCTGGTTCGATGGAAGAAAAGAAACGTCAGGGTTATTTCTAAGGGGTGTCACATGTCGCATCAATCCGATTTGATCAGCGAGGACATCCTCGCCTATCTGGGCCAGCACGAACGCAAGGAAATGCTGCGCTTTCTTACCTGTGGCAACGTCGATGATGGCAAGAGCACGCTGATCGGGCGTTTGCTGCACGACTCCAAGATGATCTACGAAGATCACCTGGAAGCCATCACCCGTGACTCGAAGAAGTCCGGCACCACCGGCGATGATGTCGATCTGGCGTTGCTTGTGGATGGCCTGCAGGCCGAGCGGGAGCAGGGCATCACCATCGATGTTGCCTATCGCTATTTCTCCACGGCCAAGCGCAAGTTCATCATTGCCGACACACCGGGCCACGAGCAGTACACCCGCAACATGGCCACCGGTGCGTCGACCTGTGACCTGGCGATCATTCTGGTGGACGCGCGCTATGGCGTGCAGACCCAGACCCGCCGTCACAGCTATATCGCCTCGCTGCTGGGCATCAAGCATATCGTTGTCGCCATCAACAAGATGGACCTCAACGGCTTCGATGAAGGCGTTTTCGAGTCGATCAAGGCCGATTACCTGAAGTTCGCCGAGGGCATCGCGTTCAAGCCGACCACCATGGCTTTTGTTCCGATGTCGGCGCTCAAGGGCGACAACGTGGTGAACAAGAGCGAGCGTTCGCCTTGGTACACCGGCCAGTCGCTGATGGAAATTCTTGAAACCGTCGAAATCGCCAGCGACCGCAACTATGCGGACCTGCGTTTCCCGGTGCAGTACGTCAACCGTCCGAACCTGAACTTCCGCGGCTTCGCCGGTACGCTGGCCAGCGGCATCGTGCACAAGGGCGACGAGATCGTCGTGCTGCCCTCGGGCAAGAGCAGCCGTGTGAAGTCCATCGTCACTTTTGAAGGCGAGCTGGAGCAGGCGGGGCCGGGTCAGGCGGTGACGCTGACCATGGAAGACGAGATCGACATTTCCCGTGGTGACTTGCTGGTGCATGCCGACAACGTTCCGCAGGTCAGCGATGCGTTCGATGCCATGCTGGTGTGGATGGCCGAAGAGCCGATGCTGCCGGGCAAGAAGTACGACATCAAGCGCGCCACCAGCTATGTGCCGGGCTCCATTGCCAGCATCACCCACCGGGTCGATGTGAACACGCTCGAGGAAGGCCCTGCCAGCTCGTTGCAGCTGAACGAGATCGGTCGCGTCAAGGTCAGCCTCGATGCGCCCATCGCGCTGGACGGCTACAGCAGCAACCGCACCACTGGCTCGTTCATCGTCATCGATCGTTTGACCAATGGCACCGTTGCTGCGGGCATGATCATCGCCAAGCCGGTATCAGGTGGTGGCTCGCAGCACCATGGCGAGCAGGCTCACGTCTCCACTGAGGAGCGCGCGCAGCGCTTCGGCCAGCAACCGGCCACCGTATTGTTCAGCGGCCTGTCCGGTGCGGGCAAGAGCACGCTGGCCTATGCGGTCGAGCGCAAGCTGTTCGACATGGGCCGTGCGGTCTATGTGCTGGACGGTCAGAACCTGCGTCATGACCTGAACAAGGGCTTGCTCCAGGATCGTGCTGGTCGTAACGAGAACTGGAGCCGTGCCGCTCATGTAGCGCGTCAGTTCAACGAAGCTGGCCTGCTGACTCTGGCGGCGTTCGTTGCGCCGGATGCCGAAGGGCGTGAGCGCGCCAAGGCGCTGATCGGCAAGGATCGTCTGCTCACCGTCTATGTGCAGGCATCGCCAGCGGTCTGCCGCGAGCGTGATCCTCAGGGCCTGTACGCCGCTGATGGCGACAATATTCCTGGCGAGTCCTTCCCGTATGACGTGCCGCTGAATGCCGATCTGGTGATCGACACGCAGACACTCAACGTCGAAGAAAGCGTCAGGCAGGTGCTGGACCTGCTGCGCAGCCGCGGCGCGATCTGATACGCATGCAGGTGTGAAAGACCAATGGTTTTCAGCGCCAGCACTAACCTCTTTGCGAGCTTGCTCGCGAAGGGGTAGGCCACAAAAAAGCCCGCCGCAGACAATCTCTGCAGCGGGCTTTTTGTGTGACTGCGAAAGCTTACTTTTTCAAGCCGTAATGCTCATCCAGCATGCCCGGGGAGTTAGGCGACTTGGGCGCGTAATCCTTCGGTGTCTCGGTATCACGCGGCGGAGTCAGGCGATCGCGATGATCGCGGTGCGCATGATTGGCCTCAGGGTGCAGGGCGGCCAGCAGGCGTTGGCGGGTCAGTTCGTCGAGAGCCAGACGGTTGGCGCCCTCGGCAAGGTGTTCCTGAACATCCTGATAGCTCTGTGAAAGCTTTTGTACCAGATTGGCCGTGCTGTTGAAGTGCGTGACTACCTCGTTCTGATAGGTGTCGAAACGTTCCTGAATGTCGTCCAGCTGGCGCTGGGTGCTGTTCGGAACGGTGTTGGGCAGCAGGCGTGCCACCAGAAAACCAATGACGACACCGGCCACCAGGGCGAGCGTCGGCAACAACCAGACTAAGAGCGAGTGTTCCACGAGTCCTTCCTCTATAAACGGCTTTGCTTTACGTTAACGGCTCGAACCTGCGCTGTATACCCGCGACGTATCGTTGATATGCATGCCGCAGACAATCAGCTAGACGAGTCGACCCATTTCGAGGTCACGGAGTTCTGTTTTGCTCATGCGTGAAACCCCATTATTTATCGATGGCCCTGAAGGCCAGCTCGAAGCGCTGTATCAGGACGTCCCCGACGCCCGAGGTGTTGCACTGATCTGTCATCCTAACCCGATACAGGGCGGAACGATGCTCAATAAAGTCGTCTCGACGTTGCAGCGTACCGCACGGGATCAGGGTTTGATCACGTTACGCTTCAATTATCGCGGCGTCGGCGCCAGTGCCGGTACCTCGGTGGCCGGACCGGGCGAGATTGATGATGCCCAGGCTGCCGCCCAATGGCTGCGGGCGCAACATCCTGATCTGCCGATGACCCTGTTGGGATTTTCCTTTGGCGGCTACGTTGCTGCAAACCTGGGTGGCCGACTGGAAGCGCAGGGTGAAAAGCTCACGCATCTGTTTCTGATTGCTGCTGCGGCGTCGCGCCTCAAGGATCAAAGCGTACTGCCCCAGGCTTGCCCGCTGACGATCATTCAGCCGGAGAACGACGAAGTGATCGATCCCGAGACGGTCTATGCATGGTCCGCCGCGTTGCAGCGTCCCCATGAGCTGCTGAAAGTGGCAGAATGCGGACACTTTTTTCACGGCAAGCTGACTGATCTGAAAGATCTGCTCCTGCCGCGACTTTCCAGCTGATTGCAGCCCGTATTGCATCCTATTGATAAGCGACCTGCCATGACCACTCGTATCCTGACCGGTATCACGACCACCGGCACTCCCCATCTGGGCAACTACGCGGGCGCCATTCGCCCGGCCATTGTCGCCAGCCGTCAGAGCGATTTCGACTCGTTCTACTTTCTGGCCGACTACCACGCTCTGATCAAATGCGATGACCCGCTGCGCATTCAGCGCTCGCGTCTGGAAATCGCCGCGACCTGGCTGGCAGCGGGTCTGGACGTTGATCGTGTGACCTTCTATCGCCAGTCGGACATTCCCGAAATCCCGGAACTGACCTGGCTGCTCACCTGCGTCGCGGCCAAGGGCCTGCTCAATCGCGCCCACGCCTACAAGGCGTCGGTGGACAAGAACGTGGAAGGTGGCGAAGACCCGGATGCAGGCATCACCATGGGGCTGTACAGCTACCCGGTGCTGATGGCTGCCGACATCCTGATGTTCAATGCGCATCAGGTTCCGGTAGGGCGCGACCAGATTCAGCACGTTGAAATGGCCCGCGACATCGGCCAGCGTTTCAATCACCTGTTCGGCAATGGCAAGGAATTCTTTGTCATGCCCGAGGCATTGATCGAAGAGAGTGTGGCCACGTTGCCAGGTCTGGACGGTCGCAAGATGTCCAAGAGCTACGACAACACCATCCCGCTGTTCAGTGGTGCCAAGGACATGAAGGGCGCGATATCGCGCATCGTCACCGACTCGCGTGCGCCGGGCGAAGCGAAAGATCCAGACACCTCGCACCTGTTTACCCTGTATCAGGCCTTCTCGACGGCCGAGCAGTGCGCCGAATTCCGCTCCGACCTGTTGCAGGGCCTGGGCTGGGGTGAAGCCAAGAATCGTCTGTTCACGTTGCTGGACGCGCAGTTGAGCGAACCTCGTGAAAAGTATCTGGGGCTCATCGAGCGTCCTGCCGATCTCGAAGACATCCTGCTCGCCGGCGCGCAGAAAGCCCGGCGTGTCGCCACTCCGTTCCTTGGGGAGTTGCGCGAGGCGGTGGGCCTGCGGTCGTTCCGTACCGTGGTGCAGAACGCCGACACCGGCAAGAAAAAGGCCAGCAAAGGCGCTCGTTTCGTCAGCTTCCGTGAAGACGACGGCAGTTTCCGTTTCCGTCTGCTGGCAGCCGATGGCGAGCAGTTGCTGTTGTCGCGCAATTTTGCCGATGGCAAGGCAGCCGGCGTGGTCAGCAAGCAGTTGCAGCAGGGCGGCGAACTGGACCTGCGCAGCGCAGACGATCGCTTCACGCTGTGGCTGGACGGCGCCTGTGTGGCGGACAGTCCGGTATTTGCCGACGCTGCCGCGCGCGACAGTGCCATCGAAACTCTCAAGCTGGCGCTCGCTCCCCAACAGGACTGATTGCCAATCCCCGGGGTCGTCGCTACAGTGACGACCCGTTTTTGTTGCCTTGCTAACGAATTATGACGCCCCTAGAACGATATCAAGCTGATCTGAAACGCCCGGACTTCTTTCACGATGCCGCGCAGGAAAACGCTGTGCGTCATTTGCAGCGCCTGTACGACGATCTGATTGCCGCTCACGACAGCAAGCCCGGCCTGTTCGGCAAACTGTTCGGCAAGAAAGAGCAGACGCTGGTGAAGGGGCTGTACTTCTGGGGAGGTGTAGGTCGCGGCAAGACGTATCTGGTCGATACGTTCTTCGATGCGCTGCCGTTCCAGGACAAGGTTCGTACTCACTTCCACCGCTTCATGAAGCGTGTGCACGAAGAGATGAAGACCCTCAAGGGCGAGAAAAACCCGCTGACGATCATCGCCAGGCGTTTTTCCGATGAGGCGCGGGTCATCTGTTTCGACGAATTTTTCGTCTCCGACATCACCGATGCCATGATCCTCGGCACGCTGATGGAAGAGCTGTTCAAGAACGGCGTGACGCTGGTGGCGACTTCCAACATCGTTCCGGACGGCCTGTACAAGGACGGCCTGCAGCGGGCGCGTTTCCTGCCGGCCATCGCGCTGATCAAGCAGAACACCGACATCGTCAACGTCGACAGTGGCGTTGATTACCGTCTGCGTCACCTGGAGCAGGCCGAACTGTTCCACTTCCCGCTCAACGAAGTGGCGCAGGAAAGCCTGCGTAAAAGCTTCAAGGCGCTGACTCCGGATTGTGCAGAAACCATCGAAAACGATGTGTTGATGATCGAAAACCGCGAGATCCGTGCGCTGCGCACCTGTGACGATGTGGCCTGGTTCGACTTCCGCGAGTTGTGCGACGGCCCGCGCAGTCAGAACGACTACATCGAGCTGGGCAAGATCTTCCATGCCGTGCTGATCAGCGGCGTCGAGCAGATGGACGTCGCCACTGACGACATCGCCCGACGCTTCATCAACATGGTCGACGAGTTCTACGATCGCAACGTCAAGCTGATCATCTCGGCCGAGGTTGAATTGAAGGACCTGTACACCGGTGGCAGGTTGATGTTCGAGTTCCAGCGCACCCTCAGCCGTCTGCTGGAAATGCAGTCCCACGAGTTCCTCTCGCGGGCGCACAAGCCCTAGCAGCAGTGGCGAGCTTCAAGCCAACAGCCTGAAGCTCGCCCAGGCTGCCGCTTGCCTCTCAAAGCCTCTCTATATGACCTTCGAACTGTTGCCGATACTGATTGGGTGACAGCTCGGTGTGCTGACGGAACAGTCGGGCAAAGAAGCTGGCATCGTCGTAGCCTACTTCATAGCTGATGGTCTTGATGCTCTTGCGCGTCCCCGAGAGCAATCCCTTCGCCGTTTCGATCCGCAGCCGTTGCAGGTAATGCAGTGGCTTGTCGCCCGTGGCGGTCTGAAAGCGGCGCATGAAATTGCGGATGCTCATGCCGTGCTCGCGGGCCACGTCTTCAAAGCGGAACTTGTCGGCAAAGTGCTCTTCCAGCCAATGCTGAATCTGCAGAATGACCACGTCCTGATGAAGCTTCTGGCCGCCAAAACCGATTCGCCCCGGCGAGTAGGTGCGACGCACTTCATAGAGGATGTCGCGGGCTACGGCCTGGGCGACATTGGCGCCGCAGAAGCGCTCGATAAGATAAATGTAGAGATCGCAGGCTGAGGTCGTGCCGCCCGCGCAATACACGTTGTCGGCATCGGTCAGGTGCTTTTCCTGATTGAGCAGAACCTTGGGATAACGCTCGGCAAATGCGCTGAAAAAGCGCCAGTAGGTCGTCGCCTCCTTGCCGTCCAGCAAGCCCGCCTCGGCGAGCCAGTAAACGCCGGTGGCTTCGGCGCAGAGTACGGCACCGTTGGCGTGCTGCTCGCGCAGCCAGGGCAGAATCTGTGGGTAGCGCTGGCAGAGGGTTTCAAAGTCGTCCCAGAAGGCTGGAATGACGATGATGTCGCTCTGGCACAGCGCACCGTCGACTGGCAGGGTGACATCGCTGAAGCTGCTGACAGAAAGCCCGTCCGGGCTGACCAGGCGCGTTTCGAAGGCGGGCACCAGGCCATGGCCCAGTTGCTTGCTGTAGCGCAGGCTGGCCAGGTGGAAGAAGTCCTTGGCCTGCATGACGGTCGAGGCGAACATCTTGTCCGTGGTCAGGATGCTTACGCGGCGCAGAAGAGTGGCGTGTTGGATCGGCATAATCGTTATTCTTATATGGGTAAATGGTCAAGCAACGGCTGGATCGTCTTATTTTTTGCCAAAACTGTCCAGCCTCGTTATGTAGGGCTCCCTGAGGGAGCGCCTATGATGGCTTTGTGCTAAGTGGCTAAATATCCGCCAATCCACGCCCCGCAGGCAATAAACAGAATGTGAACAAAAAATCCGGTTGAGGTTATTTTTACAGTCTGTATAATCCGCCAGCTCTTTGCAGTGGAAGTGATGCGCCGTCTGCCGAAGAATCTTGCCGTATAACGGACGCGCTGACCCGAGCCCCCGATAGCGTCTGTTTCCGGCTGCCTTTGACTTGTCAAAGTACGCACTATTCAGTAAGATCCGCCGTCTAATTTTCAGGGCGGCCCCTGAGGCTATAAAGAATGAAAACTTTTACTGCTAAACCGGAAACAGTTAAGCGCGACTGGTTCGTCGTCGACGCTGCTGGTCAGACCCTGGGTCGTCTGGCCACCGAAATCGCGAGCCGTCTGCGTGGCAAGCACAAACCGGAATACACTCCGCACGTTGATACCGGCGACTACATCGTCGTGATCAATGCCGAGCAGATCCGCGTTACTGGTGCCAAGACCACCGACAAGATCTACTACTCACACTCCGGTTTTCCGGGCGGGATCAAGTCGATCAACTTCGAAAAGCTGATCGCCAAAGCTCCTGAGCGCGTGATCGAGACCGCGGTCAAAGGCATGCTGCCTAAGAACCCGCTGGGTCGCGACATGTATCGTAAGCTGAAAGTCTATGCGGGCGCTGTACACCCTCATACTGCTCAGCAGCCCCAAGAACTGAAGTTTTAACGGAATAGTTCATTATGTCGGCGACTCAAAATTACGGCACTGGCCGTCGCAAGACCGCAACCGCTCGCGTTTTCCTGCGTCCGGGTACTGGTAACATCTCGATCAACAACCGCTCCCTGGACAATTTCTTCGGCCGCGAGACTGCCCGCATGGTAGTTCGTCAGCCGCTGGAACTGACCGAGACAGTTGAAAAGTTCGACATCTACGTCACCGTTATCGGTGGCGGTGTAAGTGGTCAGGCTGGCGCAATCCGCCACGGTATCACTCGCGCTCTGATGCAGTACGACGAGACACTGCGTGGCGCTCTGCGTAAAGCAGGCTTCGTGACTCGCGATGCTCGTGAAGTTGAACGTAAGAAAGTCGGTCTGCGTAAAGCGCGTAAGCGTCCGCAGTACTCGAAGCGTTAATACGCTCTTCGTTCAAAGAAAGAACGTCCATCTCCTCGCGGGGCTGGGCGTTTTTTTATGGGCGTGATTTTTACGGTCAGGATTTTTTCGTGTTGCTCGTTTTACGTCGATATTGTGAAATTTATCCGCCTGTCGACGAAGATTACGGAATTTACATCGCGTAAATGAGCTATCTTGTGGCCCGCGACGAACACCTGTCCTGTTGCGTTCATTATCGGATGCGCCCTTGAGGCGCGTTCGTTCGTCTGTCCGATAAATTTTAACAAGCGAGGAGGATCGCCATGGGCGTGACCAACCGGTTGGCCTGTTACTCCGACCCCGCCGACCACTATTCTCATCGCGTACGCATTGTGCTCGCCGAGAAAGGTGTCAGCGCCGAAATTATTGAAGTGGTGGCAGGTCGTCATCCGCCGCAGCTGATCGAAGTAAATCCATACGGCAGTGTGCCGACCCTCGTCGATCGTGACCTGGCGTTGTACGAGTCGTCCGTGGTGATGGAGTATCTGGATGAGCGCTATCCGCATCCGCCTCTGCTGCCCGTCTATCCGGTTGCCCGTGCCAACAGCCGTTTGCTGATCCATCGTATCCAGAGAGACTGGTGCGGCCTTGTCGACCTGATCCTGGATACGCGCAGCAAAGAGCCTGCTCGTGTTCAGGCGCGCAAGGAGCTTCGCGAGAGTCTGGCCGGGGTTTCCCCGCTGTTCGCGGAAAAAGCTTTTTTCATGAGTGACGAGCTAAGTCTCGTTGACTGCTGTCTACTCCCCATACTCTGGCGTTTGCCAATTTTGGGTATTGAATTGCCGCGGCCTGCCAAGCCGTTGCTTGATTACATGGAGCGCCAATTTGCGCGTGAGGCTTTTCAGGCGAGTCTGTCTGCTGCCGAACGTGAAATGCGCTAAGGCTTAAGGAGCCGTTAATGAACTCCAGTCGCCCTTATCTTGTTCGTGCTCTCTACGAGTGGATCGTCGATAACGATTGCACCCCGCATGTGCTGGTCAATGCGGATTACCCGTCGGTGCAGGTCCCGCAAGGGTTTGCCAATGACGGGCAGATTGTCCTGAATGTTTCGCCAAGTGCCGTGCGTCATCTGCATATGGATAACGAAGCGGTCAGTTTCGAAGGCCGCTTCGGCGGTGTGCCGCACACGCTGTATGTGCCTGTCGCTGCCATCCTGGGTATTTATGCCCGCGAGAACGGTCAGGGCATGGTTTTCGATCTGGAGCCTTCCATGGAAGAGGGCGAAGAAATCGAGATCGAAATCGAAGACGATACGCCTCCGCCAGACAGCGAACCGCCACGTCCGAGTGGCAGGCCGAGTCTGAAGGTCGTCAAGTAAAAGACGGGCAATAAAAAAGGCGATCTTCGGATCGCCTTTTTCATGCCTGTCGGTTACCCGTCAGTCGATGTACTCGAAGAGTTTGACGATCTTCTGTACACCGGATACGCCCTGTACCAGGTTGGTAGCGCGATTGGCTTCGTCCTGTGTCACCAGGCCCAGCAGGAACACGATGCCGTTTTCGGTCACCACTTTGATGCGCGAGCCGGGGATGGATGCGTCAGCGATCATCTGGCTTTTGACCTTGGTCGTCAGCCAGGCGTCGTTGTTGCGCGCCAGCAGTGAGGAGGGCGCCATCACCTGCAGTTCGTTGTTGACCTTCTTGACGCGCTGAACCGCGCTGGCGGCCTGTTCGGCCATGGCCTTGAGGTCGGCACGCGGCGTCTGTCCAGCCAGCAGTACGATGCCGTTGAAGCTGGTCACGACGATGTGTGAGCCCTCTGCGAGGTCAGGGCTGGCCTTGGAGATATTGACGGCTGCCTTGGTTTCGATCAGCGAGTCGTCGATCTTGCTGCCGAAGGTGCGCGTGCCGCGATCATCTTCGATCGGCTTTTCGCGAGTGGCCGTGATCACCGAACTGCATCCGGTGACGCTGAGGCACAGTGTCAGAACCAATAGGCTGAGACGATTAGGGGTCATTCTTCACTCCCGAACAGTTGGCTGTCGATCAAATCGCAAAGGCAATGGATCGCCAGCAGATGGACTTCTTGTATGCGTGCCGTGACATTGGCGGGTACGCGGATCTCCACATCCTCCGGCAATAGCAGGGAGGCCATGCCGCCACCGTCGCGTCCCGTCAATGCTACGACAATCATTTCGCGATCATGTGCGGCCTGGATGGCTTGAATAATATTCGCCGAGTTGCCGCTGGTGGAAATGGCCAGCAATACATCGCCTGGCTGACCCAGTGCGCGGATCTGTTTGGAGAAGATTTCGTTGTAGCTGTAATCGTTGGCGATCGAGGTGATCGTCGAGCTGTCGGTGGTCAGTGCAATCGCCGGCAGGCTCGGCCGCTCACGCTCGAAGCGGTTGAGCAATTCCGAGGAAAAGTGCTGTGCATCGCCAGCCGATCCGCCGTTGCCGCACGCGAGCATCTTGCCCTCGTTGAGCAGGGCATTGACCATGACCTGACTGGCTTGCTCGATAAAGGGTGCAAGGACTTCCATCGCCTGTTGCTTGGTTTCGATGCTGGCCTGGAACAGCCGGCGAATTCGGGATTGCATGTCCATCAATGTGACCTTAATTAGAGCGTACGGCGGCGGGACGGATGCGCCGGGTTCTCCCGGGAGCTATCCGGCACACAAGGTGTGCAGCCGGCAAAACAAGTAGCGAAATCGGTGAGGGTATAAGCGTGTTACTGGCCATGATCCGAGTCGCACTGCTGCGCCAAGTCAGCTGTCAAAAGCGCTCTTGATCCAATTCAGCGGTGCGGCATTGCCGGGCTCGCCTTCAATGGCGATCACGTCGAAACGACAGGGGTGATTGGCCCAGGTCGTCGCTTGCTGCAGAAAAAGCTGTGCGGCCGTGACGAGTTTCCCCTGCTTGCGAAAATCGACGCTTTCCATGGCGCCGCCCCATCCTGAATGGCGCCGGTAGCGAACTTCGACGAATACTACTGTATCGCCGTCAAGCATGACTAGATCAAGCTCGCCGCGTTTGCATAACCAGTTTTGTTCAATCAGGCGCAGCCCCTGTTGTTGCAAAAACTGCAGGGCGAAGGCTTCAGCCTCGCGCCCTGCTTGCTGGCGGGTGCTGCGTTGCATCAGGGCGCGGTGTCCGGCAGACGCTGGATCTTGCCGTCGACGAACTCAGCCCATGGCAGCTGGCGTTCGACGCGACGACCAGGATTCAGGCTGAGGCTGCCGGACAGTCCGTCGATGCGGCTGTCAGGCATCGCCTTTAGCTGGGCGAGGCGCGGTGCCAGACGATAGGCGTCGATACCCATTGCATACAGACGACCCAGGCTGCCTGCAGCCTGTGGCCATTGCGCGGTGACCTGCTGGCGCAGCGGGTCTTCGGCGTTCAGCAGCCATGGCGTTTCGCAGAAGCGCACGCCATTCAGGTCCATATATTGAGCGTGATCGTTGCTGTTGGTGAACAGGTGCGAAGTGGCGTAGACCGGAACGTCACCCGCGTACTGAAAGACCATGGTGGGTTTGATCTGCTGTGCTTGCTGCGGGGTAGCGGCGAGGAACATGAAGTCGATGTCCTGGCGACGACTTGGCTGAGCGGCGACCTGGGTGCCGGCGGTGCTTTGCAGGCGCTGGGCGCGGCCTTCGCTGTTACGCAACTGGAACAGGTCGGCGACCTGCTGTGCCAGTTCTACAGGCTGATCGACATGCTCTGCAGCGATCAGCGTGCCGCCCTTGGCTTGCCAGCTCTTGCGGAAGGCATCCAGCACGCGGTCGCCCCATTCACCTTTCGGAACCATCGCAACGGCGCTGCGCTTGCCGTCCGCCCAGGCGCGACGTGCAACCTCGCGTGCTTCGTCTTCTGCGGCCAGGCCGAATTGGTACAGCTGAGCCGGGCCTTCATTGCTCGTGTCGCTGTAGTTCAATGCCAGGGTGGTGATCGGCAACTGCTGGCGGCTGTTCAGCTGTTTAACGAGGTTCTTTTCCAGCGGACCGACAACCAGTTGCACGCCAGCGGCCTGAGCCTGACGGTAGAACTCGTCCATCGAGGTGATTCGCGAGCTGTCGAAGACCTGGATGGCTGGAGGATTCTGTCCTGCCTGCTGAGCCTGGAAGTGCGCGGCCATGAAGCCTTCGCGCAATGCCTTGGCGACTGCGGCCAGTTGACCATCCTGCGGCAGCAGCAGAGCAATTTTGGTGATCGGCTCGCTGGTCAGTGCACGCAACTGCGCGAGGGCGGTTGGCAGTTGCAGTGCAGCAGGATGTTTCGGATTCTGCGCTTTCCAGCTGTCGATGGCAGCCTGTTGCTGCTCAAGCGTGCCTGCGCCCTTGACCGAGCGAGCCAGATTCAGCCAGCCGCCCATATCGTCAGTGGCGGTGCTCTGCAGCTGCTCGGCAGGCAGGGCGGAGACCAGTGTCCAGATCGCGTCATTGTTGGCGTTGACGTCTGCGCCTTGCAGCAGCGGGCCTGCGTAAACACGTTCATTGGCGGCTGCGAGCGCCTGGCCATCGGCTTCAAGGGCGCGTGCCTTGACCATGTGAGTACGAATCTGTTGCTCGACCGACAGCTCGCCCAGGCGCTGCATGCTCGGATGATTCAAGGCGGTCAGCGCTGCCTTGGGCTGATTGCGGCCCATCGCCAGCTCAGCGGACAGTGTGCTGGCGAAAACCTGCAGCCCGGGCTTGAGTTGATCGATTTGCACCTGTCCGAGGATTTGCGCGGCGCGTCCTGCGTCATTCTGGCGGCTGGCCAGATCGGCCGCACTCAAGCGCAGCGTTGCGGCCTGCTCGGGTGTTTTGGCGCTGGCGGCCTGTTCGAGCAATTGCTCGATGCTGGCATCCGGGGTTCGAGGCAGCTCGCCAAGGCTGGACGAGGGCGAGCTGGCACAGGCTGCGAGGAGGGCAGCGAGGCAGAGGGCAGAGAGCAGCCGCAGACAAGCGATCATTGGTATGTTCCTGAAACTCGAGCGAATTAACGGGGGATTGTACCCAAGCGCTGGCCAGGGTGCGATGTCGAAGGTATTTAAAGCCGTGATATCAGTCGCTTTAAGGTCATCTGGCGGCCAAATCGTTCAATTCGGGAGGGGCGCCGCGCTTCTTGCTCGGGTCTGAACATGTTTTCATTCCTTTTTTGTCGGCATCCTGACGCGCGAACCGTTCCGCCGGGCCGCAGCCTGTACAATGCATTTTTTCCAAGCACCTGTTTTAACCTGCGAGGTTTGCGTTTTGACTGTTCCGGTTGTTTCGAATTCCACCCCGGGTTCGCTTTATGTAGTGGCGACTCCTATCGGCAATCTGGACGACATGAGTGTGCGAGCCTTGAAGGTGCTGCGTGAGGTCGCCCTGATTGCGGCTGAAGACACTCGCCATTCCGCGCGGCTGATGCAGCACTTCGGCATCCCGACGCCATTGGCCGCCTGTCACGAACATAACGAACGTGATGAGGGTAGTCGGTTCATTACACGTCTGCTGGCCGGTGACGACGTCGCGCTGATTTCCGATGCGGGCACGCCATTGATCTCCGATCCCGGTTATCACCTTGTTCGTCAGGCGCGTGCCGCGGGTGTGCAGGTCGTACCGGTGCCGGGGGCGTGTGCCTTGATTGCGGCTCTTTCTGCAGCCGGGCTGCCGTCGGATCGATTCATTTTCGAGGGCTTTCTTCCGGCCAAGTCTGCGGGTCGCAAGGCCAGGCTCGAGGGTGTCAGGGAAGAGCCGCGCACGTTGATCTATTATGAGGCGCCGCATCGCATCCTGGAGTGCCTGCAGGATATGGAGCTGGTCTTCGGTGCTGACCGTAAAGCGCTGCTGGCGCGTGAAATAACCAAAACTTTCGAAACCCTCAAGGGTCTGCCTTTGGGTGAGCTGCGGGCATTCGTCGAATCCGACAGTAATCAGCAGCGCGGAGAGTGCGTGGTGCTGGTGGCTGGCTGGACGCCGCCGGATGACGAGGATGTCATTGGCGAGGAAGCGCGTCGGGTGCTGGATTTGCTGCTTGCGGAGATGCCGCTCAAGCGCGCCGCAGCGTTAGCTGCTGAAATAACCGGTGTACGCAAGAACCTGCTGTACCAGGTGGCGCTGGAGAAGCAGAAGGGGTAACAGGCTGCTTTTGAAAGGGGCGAGCGAGCCACACAATGCTATTAAAGCTTGTTCTTGATGGCATGTGCCGCTAACCTTGTCGGCGGAGAGTCGATTGGACAGTCGCTGCCTCTTGTTGTTCCGCAACAAGGGGGGGAGGAAAGTCCGGGCTCCATAGGGCGGAGTGCCAGGTAACGCCTGGGAGGCGTGAGCCTACGGAAAGTGCCACAGAAAATAACCGCCTAAGCACTTCGGTGCCGGTAAGGGTGAAAAGGTGCGGTAAGAGCGCACCGCACGTCTGGTAACAGTTCGTGGCAAGGTAAACCCCACTCGGAGCAAGACCAAATAGGGTTCCTAGGCGTGGCCCGCGCTGGAACCGGGTAGGTTGCTAAAGACGTCCAGTGATGGCCGTCGTAGAGGAATGACTGTTCTCGACAGAACCCGGCTTACAGATCGACTCTCCACCTTTTTCTTCCCCCTTCGTTTCAAGCAGCAAAACCCTTCCGTAATACCAAAAAAATCTTACAGCTCATAAATCACATTAACTTTGAATCGCAACGATTTGAGTTGTGTGGGATTTATCCGTCAGATCCTTCGCAAAATTACCTTTTTATCCTCAATACCTCTCCTAAATCTCCGAAATGTAAGGGTTTTCCTTAAGACCGTGCCTTGACGGTGTGGTGGGCGCGTTCCTATAGTGTGCGCAAGTGGCAGAAAGTGGCACGAAGTGGGTTTTTTTAGCGCAAAAAGCTAATATTCGGAGAATGCGCCTGTGTTCCGTGGTGCCAATGCGATCAATCTCGATGCCAAGGGCCGTCTCGCTATGCCGAGCCGGTACCGTGACGAGTTGGATTCGCGTAGCGCCGGCCAACTTATCGTGACCATTGATGCCGTTGATCCATGCCTTTGCCTTTATCCGCTTTCCGAATGGGAGCTGATAGAGGCAAAACTTCGTGATCTGGCGACGTTTCGGGAAGAGAACCGCCGC
Source organism: Pseudomonas sp. PvP027 (assembly GCF_017833005.1). Classification (NCBI taxonomy): domain Bacteria; kingdom Pseudomonadati; phylum Pseudomonadota; class Gammaproteobacteria; order Pseudomonadales; family Pseudomonadaceae; genus Pseudomonas; species Pseudomonas sp. PvP027. The sequence goes on from NZ_JAFIBK010000001.1 coordinate 4,394,533, forward strand.
CTGCAAAGGCTTCTGATTGGTAATGCTGTCGATCTGGAACTCGACGGGAGTGGGCGTTTTCTGGTACCGCCGCGCCTGCGCGAGTACGCCAGGCTGGATAAGCGCGTAATGCTGGTGGGCCAGCTCAACAAGTTTCAACTGTGGGACGAGGACGCCTGGAATGCTCTTGCTGATGCTGACCTGGCTGCCATTCAAAAACCTGGCGCGATGCCCGACGAATTACGTGATTTGATCCTGTGACTATGAATAGCGGCTTTACCCACATCACCGTGCTGCTTGAAGAAGCCGTGGAGGCTCTCGCGGTGCGCGCCGATGGCTGCTACCTGGATGGCACGTTCGGACGTGGCGGGCATAGTCGTCTGATACTCAGCCAGCTGGGCCCCGATGGTCGGCTTCTGGGATTCGACAAGGACCCTCAAGCGATTGCCACCGGGCAAGCGCTAGCGGCCGAAGACGGCCGCTTTGTCATTGTGCAGCGCAGCTTTGCCGAATTGGGATCCGAGGCCCAGGAACGCGGTCTGGCGGGCAAGGTCAGTGGCATCCTGCTGGATCTGGGTGTGTCGTCCCCGCAGCTGGATGATCCCGAGCGCGGTTTCAGCTTTATGAACGACGGTCCTCTGGACATGCGCATGGACCCTACCCGTGGCGTAAGCGCTGCCCAGTTCATCGCGACTGCACCGGCTGAGGAAATTGCCCGCGTCTTCAAGGAATACGGCGAAGAGCGCTTTGCCAAGCGCATGGCCAACGCGGTCGTCGCGCGTCGCGAAGTCCAGCCTTTCGAGCGCACCGCCGATCTGGCAGAAGTGCTCAAGGTTGCCAACCCTGCCTGGGAAAAGGGCAAGAATCCTGCAACGCGTGCCTTTCAGGGCCTGCGTATTCACGTAAACAACGAATTGGGCGATCTGGAAGCCGGCCTCGAAGCCGCACTGGATGCGCTGGAAGTGGGTGGCCGCCTCGTCGTCATCAGCTTTCACTCGCTGGAAGACCGCATCGTCAAACTGTTCATGCGCAAGCTCGCCAAGGGCGAAGCCGACAACATGCCGCGCAATCTGCCGATCCAGTTCAAGCCGTTCGAACCGAAAATCAAAATTCACGGCAAGGCCCAGTTCGCCTCGGATGTCGAAACCAAAGCAAACCCGCGTTCGCGCAGCGCTGTCATGCGTGTAGCGGAGAAGCTCAGGTGAGCCGTCTGTTTCTGAAGCCTCTGCCCGGCGGCAGCTTCATTATGCTGCTGCTGTTTATTGCTGTCCTGATTTCGGCGATTGGCGTTTCCTATAGCGCACATTGGAATCGTCAACTGCTAAACTCGCTGTATTCGGAAATGAGTGTGCGCGACAAGGCGCAGGCAGAGTGGGGTCGGCTGATTCTTGAACAGAGCACCTGGACTGCACACAGCCGCATCGAGAACCTGGCCACCGAACAACTGAAGATGCGCATCCCGAGCGCTGCCGAAGTACGGATGGTGGCGCCATGATGAAGCTTGATGGTGCTCTTTATCCGTGGCGTTTTCGCGTAGTCGTAGGGCTGCTGGTATCCCTCGTGCTCGCGATTTGCTGGCGCATCGTCGACCTGCAGGTCATCGACCATACCTTTCTCAAGGAGCAGGGCGATGCACGCAGCCTTCGGCATATCCCCATTCCGGCGCACCGTGGCCTGATCACCGACCGTAACGGCGAGCCGCTGGCCGTCAGTACTCCGGTGACGACGCTGTGGGCCAACCCGCGTGAAATGCAGCAGGACAAGTCCAAGTGGCCGATGCTGGCAGCCGCGCTGGGCCAGGATCTCAAGGCATTGACCGAGCGTCTGGACTCGCAGGCGAACAAGGAATTCATCTACCTGGTTCGTGGCCTGACGCCAGAGCAGGGTCAGTCGGTCATCGACTTGAAAGTGCCCGGTGTATACGGCATCGAGGAATTCCGTCGTTTTTATCCGGCCGGTGATGTCACTGCGCACATGGTCGGCTTTACCGACCTTGACGACCATGGTCGGGAAGGTGTCGAGCTGGCGTATGACGACTGGCTCGCCGGTGTGCCCGGCAAGCGTCAGGTCATCAAGGACCGGCGTGGCCGACTGATCAAGGATGTTCAGGTCACCAAGAATGCCAAGGCCGGAAAGACCTTGGCTTTGTCTATTGACCTGCGCCTGCAATACCTGGCGACCCGTGAACTGCGCAATGCCATCGTCGAGAACGAGGCCAAGGCCGGCAGCATGGTGATCATGGACGTCAAGACCGGTGAGGTTCTGGCGATGGTCAACCAGCCCACCTACAACCCGAACAACCGCCGCACCATGGTGCCTGCCGCCATGCGCAACCGGGCAATCATCGACGTGTTCGAACCCGGTTCGACCATGAAGCCGATCTCCATGACCGCAGCGCTGGACAGTGGCCGCTGGAAGCCCACCGACAAGGTCGAGGTTTATCCAGGCACCCTGCAGATCGGCAAATACACGATTCGTGACGTGACCAAGACCGAAGGCCCGATCCTCGATCTGACCGGCATTCTGATCAACTCCAGTAACGTCGGCATGAGCAAGGTTGCTTTCGATGTGGGCGGTGAGGCGATCTTCCGTGCCATGCAGCGCGTCGGTTTCGGTCAGTACACCGGCCTCGGCTTCCCTGGCGAGCGCGTCGGCAATCTGCCCAACTACCGCGAATGGCGCAAGGCTGAAACCGCCACGCTGTCCTATGGCTACGGTCTGTCGGTTACTGCCTTGCAGTTGGTGCATGCCTACGGCGCTTTGGCCAACAACGGCCGCATTGTGCCGTTGACGATCCTGAAAACAGATAAAGAGCCGGAATCGACCCAGGCCATTCCGGAGAAAACCGCCAAGACCCTGCAGGGCATGCTGCAGCAGGTTATCGAGGACCCGCGCGGCGTCTATCGCGCCCGAGTGCCGTCCTATCACGTCGGTGGCAAGAGTGGTACGGCGCGCAAGACGTCCATCGGTACCAAGGGCTACGCGGAAAACTCCTATCGTTCCCTGTTCGCCGGTTTCGGCCCGATGAGCAACCCGCGCTACGCCATCGTGGTTGTCATCGACGAGCCGAGCAAGGGTGGTTACTACGGTGGTCTGGTTTCGGCCCCGGTATTCAGCAAGGTCATGTCCGGCACGTTGCGTCTGATGAACGTGACGCCTGACAACCTTGCGCCACCTGAACAAGTCAACGCCGCACCGGCAGCCAAAGGAGGGCGTGGTTGATGGCCTTTAATCTGAGCAAGCTTTTCGCTCACACCGACCGCGACGCGCTGATTCGCGAGTTGACGCTCGACAGTCGCAATGTGCGTCCGGGCGATCTGTTTCTGGCAGTGCCGGGGATCAAGGTCGATGGCCGCGCGCATATCGCCGACGCACTCAAGCGTGGTGCAGCTGCCGTAGCCTATGAAGTCGAAGGGTCGATCGTTCTGCCGATCACCGACGTGCCGCTGATCCCGGTCAAGGGGCTCGCCGCGCAATTGTCCGCTATCGCCGGTCGCTTCTATGGCGATCCTAGCCGCAGTCTGAATCTGGTGGGCGTTACCGGCACCAACGGCAAGACCAGCGTGACCCAGCTGGTGGCCCAGGCGCTTGATGTTCTCGGGCAACGCTGCGGGATCGTCGGCACCTTGGGCACCGGTTTCTACGGCTCGCTGCAAAGCGGCCGCCACACTACGCCCGATCCGATTGCCGTGCAGGCGACGCTGACCGACCTGAGAAAGGCCGGCGCGCGCGCAGTGGCGATGGAAGTCTCCTCCCACGGTCTCGATCAGGGACGCGCTACGGCGCTGGCGTTTGATGTGGCGGTGCTGACCAATCTGTCCCGTGACCATCTGGATTATCACGGCACCATGGAGGCATACGCTGCCGCCAAGGCAAAGCTGTTCGCATGGTCCGATCTGAAATGCCGGGTGATCAACCTGGATGACGACTTCGGTCGTGAACTGGCCGCTATCAAACAAGAGTCGCGCCTTATCACCTATAGCCAGCTGGACAGCTCGGCCTACCTGTATTGCCGCGATGCCAAGTTCGACGACGATGGCGTGCGCGCCACGCTGGTCACGCCTCAAGGCGAGCACTTCCTGCGCAGCAGCCTGCTGGGCCGTTTCAACTTGAGCAACGTCCTGGCTGCGGTCGGCGCGTTGCTGGGCCTGGATTACGCGCTGGACGAAATTCTCAAGGCGCTGCCGAAACTCGAAGGCCCGGTCGGACGCATGCAGCGTCTGGGTGGTGCCGAAAAGCCTCTGGTGGTGGTGGATTACGCACATACCCCGGACGCGCTGGAAAAAGTGCTCGAAGCTCTGCGCCCGCACGCCAAGGGTCGCTTGTTGTGCCTGTTCGGCTGCGGCGGTGACCGTGACCGTGGCAAGCGTCCGCTGATGGCTGAAGTGGTCGAGCGTCTGGCCGACGGTGTGTGGGTCACTGATGACAATCCGCGCTCCGAATCGCCCGCCAGTATTTTTGACGATATACGCCCTGGTTTCGTTGCTGTGGACAAGGTGCGTTTCGTCGAAGGTCGCGGTCAGGCCATTGCCGAGCTGATTGCCGGCGCCAATGCCGATGACGTGGTAGTGCTTGCCGGCAAGGGCCACGAGGACTACCAGGAAATCAACGGTCAGCGGCAGCCGTTCTCCGATTTGCAAGAAGCCGCCAGCGCGCTTGCTGTATGGGAGCCTGCGAATGCTTAAGCCAATGACCTTCAGCGAACTGGTTGTGCCACTCGACGCCCGTCTGGTCGGCGGCGACTGCAGCTTTGCCGGCGTCAGCACCGACAGCCGGGGTATCGAGCCTGGCCAGCTGTTCGTGGCCCTGACCGGCCCGCGCTTCGACGGTCATGAATACCTTGATCAAGTGGCTGCCAAAGGTGCGGTCGGTGCTCTGGTCGAGCGCGAAGTGCAGGGCGCCGTCTTGCCGCAACTGGTCGTGCTGGACACGCGCAAGGCTCTTGCCCAGTTGGGTGCCATGAACCGCAATGCATTCCTGGACCGGCCGGTTGCCGCCGTCACCGGATCCAGTGGCAAAACCACGGTCAAGGAGATGCTCGCGAGCATCCTGCGTACGCGCGGGCCTGTGCTGGCGACCCGAGGCAACCTGAACAACGAATTGGGCGTTCCGCTGACCCTGCTGGAACTGGCTCCCGAATATACGTCTGCTGTGATCGAGCTGGGTGCGTCGCGGGTTGGCGAGATTGCCTACACCGTGAGCCTCGCCAAGCCGCACGTCGCCATGATCACCAACGCCGGAACCGCCCATGTTGGCGAGTTTGGCGGCCCGGACCGGATTGTCGAAGCCAAGGGCGAGATTCTGGAAGGTCTCGATGCTGGCGGCACGGCAGTATTGAACCTGGAAGACAAGGCGTTCCCGATCTGGCGCAAGCGCGCCGGCAATCGCAATGTCCTGACCTTCGCACTCAGCGACTCTGCGGCCGATGTGTACGCCAGCGAACTTAGCCGTGATGCACGTGGCTGCCCGGGCTTCATCATCAACAGCCCGCTAGGCACTGCCCGGGTTCAGTTGAACCTGCTCGGCACGCACAATGTGTCCAACGCCCTGGCCGCTGCGGCTGCCGGCTGCGCAATGGGTGTGCCGCTGGAAGGGATCGTCACCGGGCTGAACAACGTGCAGCCGGTCAAGGGCCGTGCCGTGGCGCAAATTGCCAGCAATGGCACGCGCGTCATCGATGATACCTACAACGCCAACCCTGCCTCGATCAACGCGGCCGTCGACATCCTCACCGGCTTCACTGGTCGTACCGTACTGGTGCTGGGCGATATCGGCGAGCTCGGCGACTGGGCAGAGCAGGGCCATCGCGAGGTCGGTGCCTATGCCGCTGGCAAAGTCTCGGCGCTGTATGCCGTCGGCCCGTTGATGACTCACGCCGTCAGCGCTTTCGGTGAGCACGCTTACCACTTTGCCAGTCAGGCTGAACTGATCGCGGCGCTGGGCGCCGAGCAGGACCCTGATACCACTTTACTGATCAAGGGCTCGCGTAGCGCCGCGATGGAACACGTCGTGGCTGCCTTGTGCGGTTCTAGCCTGGAGAAACATTAATGCTGCTGCTGTTGGCCGAGTTTTTACAACAGTTCTACAAAGGCTTCGCGGTCTTTCAGTACCTGTCATTGCGCGGGATCCTTGGCGTGCTCACCGCACTGACGCTGTCGCTGTGCCTGGGGCCGTGGATGATCCGCACCCTGCAGATGCGCCAGATCGGTCAGTCGGTGCGCAACGACGGTCCGCAGTCGCACCTGTCCAAATCGGGCACGCCGACCATGGGCGGCGCGCTGATCCTGTCGTCCATTGGTATCAGTACGCTGCTGTGGGCTGACCTGAGCAATCGTTACGTGTGGGTTGTGTTGCTGGTGACCTTCCTGTTCGGTGCCATCGGCTGGGTCGATGACTACCGCAAGGTGATCGAAAAGAATTCCCGGGGCCTGCCAAGTCGCTGGAAGTATTTCTGGCAGTCGGTGTTCGGCCTCTGCGCGGCGATCTTCCTTTATACGACTGCACCGTCGGCGACTGAAACCACGCTGATCGTGCCGATGCTCAAGGATGTGCGCATCCCGCTGGGTATCGGTTTCATCGTGCTGACCTATTTCGTGATCGTCGGCTCCAGCAACGCAGTCAACCTGACTGACGGGCTGGACGGTCTGGCGATCATGCCGACGGTGATGGTTGGCGGTGCCCTGGGCATTTTCTGCTACCTGTCGGGTAACGTGAAATTTGCTGAATACCTGCTGATTCCCTATGTGCCGGGGGCGGGCGAGCTGATTGTGTTCTCTGGCGCGCTGATTGGCGCGGGGCTGGGGTTCCTCTGGTTCAACACGTACCCGGCGCAAGTATTCATGGGCGACGTCGGTGCTCTGGCACTCGGCGCGGCCCTGGGCACCATGGCGGTGATCGTTCGTCAGGAAATGGTCCTGTTCATCATGGGCGGTGTGTTCGTGATGGAAACCCTTTCAGTGGTCATTCAGGTTGCGTCTTTCAAACTTACCGGCCGCCGCGTATTCCGCATGGCGCCGATCCATCACCACTTTGAACTCAAAGGCTGGCCCGAGCCACGTGTGATCGTCCGTTTCTGGATCATCACCGTGATTCTGGTGCTCATTGGCCTTGCCACGCTGAAACTGAGGTAGAACGAGTGTCCCTGATCGTTTCCGACCGCTTCCGCATTGTCGTGGGTCTAGGCAAAAGCGGCATGTCCCTGGTTCGCTTCCTGGCGAACCAGGGCGTGTCCTTTGCCGTGGCCGACACGCGGGAGAATCCTCCTGAGCTGGCGACCTTGCGTCGCGACTATCCGCAGGTGGAAGTGCGTTGTGGCGAGCTGGACGTGGATTTCCTCTGCCGTGCCGATGAGCTGTATGTCAGCCCCGGTCTGGCCTTGGCGACCCCGGCCCTGCAGCAGGCGCACGCACGCGGCGTCAAACTGTCGGGCGACATCGAACTGTTCGCGCGTTACGCGAAGGCGCCGGTGATTGCCATTACCGGCTCGAATGCGAAAAGCACCGTGACCACACTGGTCGGTGAGATGGCCGCTGCCGCTGGAAAGCGTGTGGCGGTGGGCGGCAATCTCGGCACCCCGGCACTGGACCTGCTCAGCGACGATATCGAGCTGTACGTGATGGAGCTCTCCAGCTTTCAGCTGGAAACCACCGACCAGCTCAACGCTGAAGTGGCGACCGTGCTGAATATCAGCGAAGACCACATGGACCGTTATAGCGGCCTGCCTGCCTACCACCTGGCCAAGCACCGGATTTTCCGTGGCGCGCGGCAAGTGGTGGTCAATCGTCAGGATGCGCTGTCCCGTCCGCTGATTGGCGAAGGCCTGCCGTGTTGGACATTCGGCCTCAACAAGCCGGATTTCCATGGTTTCGGCCTGCGTGAAGAGAACGGCGAAAAGTACCTGGCGTTCCAGTTTGAAAACCTCATGCCGGTGCGTGAGCTGAAAGTGCGTGGTGCGCACAATCAGGCCAACGCGCTTGCAGCCTTGGCGCTCGGGCATGCGGTCGGCCTGCCGTTCGACGCCATGCTCGCCAGCCTGCGCGAGTTCACCGGCCTGGAGCATCGCTGCCAGTGGCTGCGCGAGCACGACGGCGTTCATTACTACAACGATTCCAAAGCCACCAACGTCGGTGCCGCACTGGCTGCCATCGAAGGGCTGGGCTCGGATATCGACGGCAAGCTGGTGTTGATCGCCGGCGGCGATGGCAAAGGCGCTGACTTCAGCGGTTTGCGTGCGCCAGTCGCCAAGCATTGCCGCGCTGCGGTCGTGCTCGGGCGTGATGCAGAACTGATTGCCCAGGCACTGGGCGATGCCGTTCCGCTGGTGCGTGTCGACACCGTCCAGGCTGCTGTCGAGCACAGCGCAAAACTGGCTCAGCGTGGCGATGCCGTATTGCTTTCTCCTGCATGCGCCAGCCTGGACATGTTCAAGAATTATGAAGAGCGCGGACGTGTGTTCGCGCAGGCAGTGGAGTGCTTGTCATGATCTTCGGTGTGATCAAGCCTTACCCATCGCCACTCATCAGCGGCCGCGGTATCGACCTGGACTTCCCGATGCTGGTCGGTTGCCTGGCGCTGCTCGGCCTTGGCCTGGTGATGATTACCTCGGCGTCGTCGGAAGTTGCTGCGGTGCAGTCGGGCAACACGCTGTACATGATGACCCGTCACCTGGTTTATCTGCTGATCGGCCTGGGTGCCTGCGGCGTGACCATGATGATCCCGGTCGCCACCTGGCAGCGTCTGGGCTGGATGATGCTGCTCGGTGCGTTCGGCCTGTTGCTCTTGGTACTGGTGCCGGGAATCGGACGCGAGGTGAACGGTTCGATGCGCTGGATCGGCTTCGGCGCGTTCAACGTGCAGCCGTCGGAAATCGCCAAGGTGTTTGTGGTGATCTTCCTTGCCGGCTACCTGATCCGTCAGCAGCAGGAAGTTCGTGAAAGCTGGATGGGCTTCTTCAAGCCGTTCATCGTGCTGCTGCCGATGGCCGGTCTGCTGCTCATGGAGCCTGACTTCGGTGCGACCGTGGTAATGATGGGCGCTGCGGCGGCCATGTTGTTCCTCGGTGGTGTCGGCCTGTTCCGCTTCTCGCTGATGGTGGTACTGGCGGTTGCCTCTGTTGTGGTGCTGGTTCAGGCCCAACCTTACCGGATGGCGCGTCTGACCAACTTTACTGACCCGTGGGCCGACCAGTTCGGCTCCGGCTACCAATTGACCCAGGCGCTGATCGCCTTCGGTCGCGGCGAGTGGTTCGGCGTCGGGCTGGGCAACAGCGTGCAGAAGCAGTTTTATCTGCCGGAAGCGCACACCGACTTCGTGTTCTCGGTACTTGCAGAAGAGCTGGGCGTTGTGGGTTCGCTGATCACCGTCGCGCTGTTTCTGTTCGTCAGTATTCGCGGCATGTACATCGGCATGTGGGCCGAGCGCGCCAAGCAGTTCTTCGGTGCCTACGTGGCCTACGGTCTGTCGTTCCTGTGGATCGGTCAGTTCCTGATCAACATCGGTGTGAACGTCGGTCTGCTGCCGACCAAGGGTCTGACCCTGCCGTTCCTCAGCTACGGCGGCAGCTCGCTGGTGATCTGCTGCGCGAGCCTCGGGCTGCTGCTGCGCATCGAGTGGGAATCGCGCAACAACATGGGCAGCGAAGAGGCCGAGTTCAAGGAAAGCGACTTCGCCGAGGACACGCCCCATGGACGCTAACGTGCTGATCATGGCAGGCGGAACCGGCGGGCATGTATTCCCGGCGCTGGCCTGCGCGCGCGAGTTCCAGGCACGCGGTTACAAGGTCCATTGGCTGGGCACGCCGCGCGGTATCGAAAACGAACTGGTGCCGCAGGCCGGTCTGACGCTGCATCTGATCAACGTTACCGGTTTGCGTGGCAAGGGCCGCTTGTCACTGCTCAAGGCGCCTTTCATGTTGCTCAAGGCCCTGATGCAGGCACGCAAGGTCGTGCGTCAGGTCAAGCCGGTCTGTGTGGTCGGCTTTGGTGGCTACGTCACCGGCCCCGGCGGTCTGGCGGCGAAGCTGGCAGGCGTACCGTTGATCATTCACGAGCAGAACGCCGTTGCCGGTACTGCCAACCGCAGTCTGGCGTCGTTCGCCAGCCGGGTGTGCGAAGCGTTCCCGAACACCTTTGCGGATTCGTCCAAGCGTCGCACCACCGGTAACCCGGTGCGGGTCGAGCTGTTTCTGGAAACACCGCGTCAGGCACTGGCCGGACGCAAGGCTCGCCTGCTGGTACTGGGCGGCAGCCTGGGCGCGGAGCCGTTGAACAAATTGTTGCCCGAGGCGCTGTCCCAGCTGCCTCAGGACATCCAGCCCGAAGTGTTTCATCAGTCGGGCAAGAATCATGACGCAGTCACCGCCGAGCGCTATCGCAACGTGGGCGTCGAGGCGCAGGTTGCGCCGTTCATCCAGAACATGGCCCAAGCCTATGGCTGGGCCGATCTGGTGGTCTGCCGCGCAGGCGCATTGACCATCAGCGAACTGGCCGCCGCCGGCCTGCCGTCGTTGCTGATACCGCTGCCCCACGCGATTGATGACCATCAGTCACGTAACGCTGACTATCTGGCTCGCGAAGGCGCAGCCTTCGTCATGCCGCAAGCGACAACTGGCGCCGCCGAGATGGCAGCACGCCTGAAAGAGGTTTTGATGCAACCCGAACAATTGAACAGCATGGCCCGCACTGCACGCAGCCTGGCCAGGCCTGATGCAACCAGCACCGTCGTCAACGTCTGTGTGGAGGTGGCCCATGGTTGAGAATCAACGCGCCATGCCACAACCTGAAATGCGCCGTATCCGTCGTATCCACTTCGTCGGTATCGGCGGTGTCGGCATGTGCGGCATTGCCGAGGTACTGTTGAACCTGGGCTACGAAGTGTCGGGCTCCGACCTGAAAGGTTCGGCCGTGACCGAGCGCCTGGAATCTTTCGGCGCACAGATTTTCATCGGCCACCGTGCCGAGAACACCATCGGTGCCGACGTGCTGGTAGTGTCGAGCGCTGTCAACACGTCCAACCCGGAAGTGGCCACTGCGCTGGAGCGCCGCATCCCGGTCGTACCGCGTGCCGAGATGCTCGCCGAGCTGATGCGTTATCGCCACGGCATCGCCGTTGCCGGTACGCACGGCAAGACCACCACCACCAGCTTGATCGCTTCGGTATTCGCTGCCGGCGGCCTGGACCCGACCTTCGTGATTGGCGGCCGTCTGAACGCTGCGGGTACCAATGCGCAGTTGGGCACCAGCCGCTACCTGATCGCCGAAGCCGATGAAAGTGACGCCAGCTTCCTGCACCTGCAACCGCTGGTCGCTGTGGTCACCAATATCGACGCCGATCACATGGCGACCTACGAAGGTGACTTCAACAAACTGAAGAAGACCTTCGTCGAGTTCCTGCACAACCTGCCGTTCTACGGGCTGGCGGTGATGTGCATCGACGATCCGGTGGTGCGCGAAATTCTGCCGCTGGTCAAGCGCCCGACGCTGACCTATGGCTTCAGCGAGTCTGCCGATATACGTGCAATCAATGTGCGTCAGGACGGCATGCTGACCTTCTTCACCGTACTGCGCCGCGACCGCGAGCCGCTGGATGTTTCGGTGAACATGCCCGGCAACCACAACGTACTCAACTCGCTGGCGACCATCGCCATCGCCACTGATGAGGGCGTCAGCGACGAGGCCATCGTTCAGGGCCTGTCCGGCTTCCAGGGCGTTGGTCGGCGCTTTCAGGTCTACGGCGAGCTGCCGGTCGATGGCGGCAACGTGATGCTGGTCGATGACTACGGTCACCACCCGCGCGAAGTGGCAGCAGTGATCAGTGCGGTGCGTGGTGGCTGGCCTGATCGTCGTCTTGTCATGGTTTACCAGCCGCACCGGTTCAGCCGCACACGCGATCTGTACGATGACTTCGTGCAGGTTCTGGCGGACGCCAACGTACTGTTGCTGATGGAAGTCTACCCGGCCGGTGAAGAGCCGGTTCCCGGTGCGGACAGTCGTAACCTGTGCCACAGCATTCGTCAGCGCGGTCAACTGGACCCGATCTACATCGAGCGCGGTGTCGAGCTGGCGCCGCTGGTCAAACCGTTGCTGCGCGCGGGCGACATTCTGCTGTGTCAGGGCGCTGGCGACATTGCCGGTCTGGCACCGCAACTGCTCAAGAGCCCGCTGTTCGCCGGTGCCAAAGTGGCCTCCACCGAAGGGAAGCTGAAATGACAGCCGTTGCCCAGTCTTCCCTGCGCTCGACACTCGAGCCGAAAAGCTTCGGCCGTGTCGCCGTGCTCTTCGGTGGCAAGAGTGCCGAGCGGGAAGTCTCCCTGAACTCGGGTAATGCCGTGCTCAAGGCGTTGCTCGATGCTGGCGTGGATGCGTTCGGCATCGATGTGGGCGACGACTTCCTGCAGCGACTGGTCAGCGAAAAAATCGACCGTGCCTTTATTGTTCTGCACGGACGCGGCGGTGAAGACGGCACCATGCAAGGCCTGCTGGAATGCCTGGAAATCCCTTATACCGGCAGTGGCGTACTGGCTTCTGCACTGGCGATGGACAAGTTGCGTACCAAGCAGGTCTGGCAGAGTCTCGGCCTTGCCACACCGCTGCATGCCGTTCTTGAAAACGAGAGTGATTGTATTTGCGCCGTGACGGAACTGGGCCTGCCTTTGATCGTCAAACCGGCCCATGAAGGTTCAAGTATCGGTATGGCAAAGGTGAACAGCGTCGATGAATTGATCGCCGCATGGAAAGCCGCAAGTACCTACGATTCGCAAGTATTAGTCGAACAATGGATTCAGGGACCTGAGTTCACTGTGGCGTCTCTGCGTGGCCAGGTGTTGCCTCCCATCGGCCTGGGCACTCCTCACAGTTTTTATGATTACGATGCCAAGTACCTGGCGTCCGATACTCAGTACCGGATTCCGTGCGGACTTGGCGATGCGCAGGAACAGGAACTCAAACAACTTGCAGCACGTGCTTGCGAAGCCATCGGCATTGCAGGGTGGGCGCGCACGGATGTCATGCAGGACGCACAAGGCAAGTTCTGGTTACTGGAAGTCAATACTGTACCTGGCATGACCGATCACAGTCTGGTGCCTATGGCGGCCCGTGCGGCAGGTCTGGATTTTCAACAACTGGTGTTGGCGATTCTGGCCGACAGCGTTCAGGCGAGGGGTTAAGGCATGTACGGCCCGTCGACACGTCCTCAGCCATCTGCACCCGGCCGCAACAAGCCGGTGCCGCGCGGCGCCAGCCGTATGGTGGCCAAGGAGCCCTTGTCGGCGCGCCTGCCCAAGGCCAACTTCAGTTTTCTGAAGCGTCTGCTCTGGCCTGTGCTGTTGGTGGTTCTGGGCTTCGGTACTTATGAGGCAGCACAGCGTCTGCTGCCGTACGCCGACCGCCCGATTACCCGCATCAACGTGCAGGGCGATTTGAGTTACATCAGCCAGCAGGCTGTGCAGCAGCGGATTGCGCCTTATGTGGCGTCGAGCTTTTTCAAGATCGATCTGGCTGCCATGCGCACCGAGCTTGAGCAGATGCCATGGATCGCGCACGCCGAGGTCCGTCGTGTATGGCCGGATCAGGTCGTGATTCGTCTTGAAGAGCAGTTGCCGGTTGCCCGTTGGGGCGATGAAGCGCTGTTGAATAACCAGGGGCAGGCTTTCACACCGCGTGAACTGTCCAATTACGAACATCTTCCCCAGTTGTTCGGCCCGCAGCGGGCCCAGCAGCAGGTGATGCAGCAGTATCAGGTGTTGAGTCAGATGTTGCGCCCGCTGGGCTTCTCCATCGTGCGCCTGGAGCTGCGCGAGCGTGGCAGCTGGTTCCTGACGACAGGTGCCGGTAGTGCTGGCCCGGGTATCGAGTTGTTGCTTGGACGCGACCACCTTGTCGAAAAAATGCGCCGCTTCATCGCGATTTACGACAAAACGCTGAAAGACCAAATAACGAATATCGCGCGCGTCGACTTGCGTTACTCCAACGGCCTTGCGGTCGGTTGGCGCGAACAGGCAGCGCCGGCGACGGAAAAACCCGCCGTCGCGAAGAATTGATAAGAGGCAGGACCATGGCAAATGTGCAAAGCGGCAAAATGATCGTCGGGCTGGATATCGGTACCTCCAAGGTGGTGGCACTGGTAGGCGAAGTCGCGGCCGATGGCTCGCTGGAAATCGTGGGTATCGGTACCCATCCCTCCCGCGGCCTGAAAAAGGGCGTGGTGGTGAATATCGAATCGACCGTGCAGTCGATCCAGCGCGCAATCGAAGAAGCGCAGCTGATGGCTGGCTGCCGTATTCACTCGGCATTCGTTGGCGTTGCAGGCAGCCACATTCGCAGCCTGAACTCGCACGGTATCGTGGCGATTCGTGATCGCGAAGTCAGCTCCGCGGACCTGGAGCGTGTGCTCGATGCTGCTCAGGCAGTGGCCATTCCTGCCGACCAGCGTGTGTTGCACACCCTGCCTCAGGATTACGTGATCGATAATCAGGAAGGGGTGCGTGAGCCCTTGGGCATGTCCGGGGTACGTCTGGAAGCCAAGGTCCACGTGGTGACCTGTGCGGTGAACGCGGCGCAGAACATCGAAAAGTGCGTACGTCGCTGCGGTCTGGAAGTCGACGACATCATTCTCGAGCAACTGGCCTCGGCATATTCCGTGCTGACCGATGACGAGAAGGAACTGGGCGTGTGCCTGGTGGACATCGGTGGCGGTACCACCGACATCGCGATCTTCACCGAAGGCGCCATTCGCCACACGGCGGTCATCCCGATTGCGGGTGACCAGGTGACCAACGACATCGCCATGGCGTTGCGCACCCCGACCCAGTACGCCGAAGAAATCAAGATTCGTTATGCCTGTGCGCTGGCCAAGCTGGCCGGTGCAGGCGAAACCATCAAAGTGCCGAGCGTGGGCGACCGTCCACCTCGCGAGCTGTCGCGTCAGGCCCTGGCCGAAGTGGTAGAGCCTCGTTACGACGAGCTGTTCACCCTGATCCAGGCAGAACTGCGCCGCAGCGGCTACGAAGACCTGATCCCGGCCGGCATCGTGCTGACCGGGGGCACAGCGAAAATGGAAGGTGCGGTCGAACTGGCCGAGGAAATCTTCCACATGCCGGTGCGCCTGGGCGTACCGCACAGCGTCAAAGGGCTCGCTGATGTCGTGCGCAACCCGATCTACTCGACCGGCGTAGGCCTGTTGATGTACGGGCTGCAAAAACAGTCGGATGGCATTTCGCTGTCCGGAATTGTCGGCAACAGCAGTTACAGCGACGAAACCAAGGCACCGGTGCTTGAGCGTATCAAGCGTTGGGTGCAGGGAAATTTCTAAGTTTCAACGTTCAACGGTTTCACAGCTTCAGATTCAGGGCTTCACCAGCAATATCGGCAGGCAGTAGGCAAAACTAACTAGAAAGCGGAAGGAGAGAGAAAATGTTCGAACTCGTAGACAACGTCCCGCAAAGCCCGGTTATCAAAGTTATCGGCGTAGGCGGTGGTGGCGGCAACGCTGTCAATCACATGGTCAAGAGCAACATCGAAGGCGTGGAATTCATCTGTGCCAACACTGATGCTCAAGCGCTGAAAAACATCGGCGCGCGGACCATTCTGCAACTTGGTACCGGCGTGACCAAAGGTCTTGGCGCTGGCGCCAACCCTGAAGTCGGTCGTCAGGCCGCACTGGAAGATCGTGAGCGCATTGCAGAAGTTCTGCAGGGCACCAACATGGTTTTCATCACCACTGGCATGGGCGGCGGTACCGGTACCGGTGCAGCACCGATCATTGCTGAAGTGGCCAAGGAAATGGGCATTCTGACGGTCGCAGTCGTGACCCGTCCGTTCCCGTTCGAAGGTCGCAAGCGTATGCAGATCGCCGATGAAGGCATCCGCATGCTGTCCGAAAGCGTCGACTCGTTGATCACCATCCCCAACGAGAAGCTGCTGACCATCCTCGGTAAAGACGCCAGCCTGCTGTCGGCTTTCGCCAAGGCTGACGATGTACTGGCCGGTGCCGTTCGCGGTATCTCCGACATCATCAAGCGTCCGGGCATGATCAACGTCGACTTCGCCGACGTGCGTACCGTGATGAGCGAAATGGGCATGGCGATGATGGGCACTGGCTGCGCCAGCGGTCCTAACCGTGCACGTGAAGCGACCGAAGCGGCCATCCGCAACCCGTTGCTCGAAGACGTCAACCTGCAGGGCGCTCGCGGCATCCTGGTCAACATCACTGCCGGTCCTGACCTGTCTCTGGGTGAGTACTCGGACGTGGGTAGCATCATCGAAGCGTTCGCTTCCGAGCACGCGATGGTCAAGGTCGGTACCGTTATCGATCCGGACATGCGTGACGAGTTGCACGTGACTGTGGTTGCCACCGGCCTGGGCGCGAAAATCGAGAAACCTGTCAAGGTCATCGACAACACGCTGCAGACCACCCAGCAGGCTCCTGCGCAGCAGGCGTCCCGTCAGGAAGCACCGTCGGTCAACTACCGTGACCTGGATCGTCCTACCGTGATGCGCAATCAGGCACACGCAGGCGCTACAGCAGCGGCGAAGATGAATCCCAACGATGATCTCGATTACCTGGACATCCCGGCTTTCCTGCGTCGTCAGGCCGATTGATGAAATGTATCAGGGGTATTAGGGTGATTGGTGTTCAGCAAAGGCATGGTCTGCTATCATCGCCAGCCTTTGTTGATACCAGTTCGCAACTTGCGCTGAAGCGGCCCATGCCATGATTAAACAACGCACCCTGAAAAATATTATCCGTGCCACAGGTGTAGGCCTGCACTCCGGGGAGAAGGTTTACCTGACCCTCAAGCCCGCACCTGTGAATACCGGCATTGTGTTTTGCCGAGCTGACCTTGATCCGGTCGTGCAGATCCCTGCGCGTGCGGAAAACGTCGGTGACACCACTCTGTCGACCACTCTGGTCAATGGTGATGTCAAAGTCGACACGGTAGAACACTTGCTCTCGGCCATGGCTGGCCTTGGCATCGATAACGCCTACGTCGAGCTCTCTGCCTCCGAAGTTCCTATCATGGACGGCAGCGCAGGCCCTTTCGTATTCCTGATTCAATCGGCAGGCCTGGAAGAACAGGACGCGCCGAAGAAATTCATCCGTATCCTGCGTGAAGTCACAGTGGAGGAGGGCGGTAAACGCGCTACTTTCGTGCCTTTCGAAGGCTTCAAGGTCAGTTTCGAGATCGATTTCGATCACCCCGTCTTCCGTGATCGCACCCAGAGTGCAAGCGTGGACTTTTCCAGTACTTCCTTCGTGAAGGAAGTCAGCCGTGCCCGGACCTTCGGGTTCATGAGTGATATCGAGTACCTGCGCAAGCACAACCTCGCACTCGGCGGCAGCGTGGAAAACGCCATCGTGGTCGACAAGGACGGTGTACTGAACGAAGACGGCCTGCGTTACGAGGACGAATTCGTCAAACACAAAATCCTCGACGCCATCGGTGACCTCTACTTGCTGGGCAACAGCCTGATTGGTGAGTTCCGGGGTTTCAAATCGGGGCATGCACTGAACAACCGTCTCCTGCGCACGTTGATCGAGCAGAAAGACGCTTGGGAAGTGGTGACTTTCGAGGATGCCAGTACGGCACCTATTTCTTACATGCGTCCTGTCGCGGCCGTGTAAGCAAGCTTTACTCTCTTTCCTTTTGTTTTTTTAAAGGCTGCCCTCGGGTGGCCTTTTTTTATGATTTTTTTTCTGGAAAGTCAGTGCTCGCGGAGGTCTTGCAGCGATCAGGGAGGACTATTTTCTGTCTTTTGCATGGCTGGCCAGCCTTTCCAGCGCGGCACGCAAGCGCGGATCGGTAATGCCTTCAGCGGTGGCCTGAATGTTTTCGGCAGCTACCGCCGACAGGTCGATCGTGTGAGTGGCGGCTCCGCGTGGCGCTTCGGGCGGCTGCACCTTGAACACAATGCGGGTCAGGTTGATGAATTCGTCGAAGGCCATCAGTTGTCGGTGCAGGCGTTTCTGCTGATAGCGCAGGCGTGTGGCCCAGTGACCGTCAGTCACGATCAGAAGCAAGGTGCCTTCGCGCCAGGATGCCACGTGACAATGTTCGCGGGCCGCAGGTTGCAGCTGGCTTTCGAGCAGGCGCTGCCAGTGGCTGAGTCGCTCGGCATGGCGAAATATAGCCTTCAGGGGCTTGGCTTCACGCAGCAAAACCGCGGGCGGGCGGGCGTTCAGAGGACGAAAGGCCATGGGGGGATGCCTGGGTAACAAGATGAACATCTTAACAGAAAGCGTTCTGACGGCTGCTTTTCAGGGCATTTCCGTGCTTTCATATGCAAATCAATGAGTAACTTCCCCGGATAACGGGTTGAAGTGCTTGAAAATGGCCCCATTGTAAACCTGCCCCGTCACAGCGCTGTGCCAGCATCGTGGAATAACGCCACTTTCCTCACCATCGTTTCCGGGTAGAATGCTCGTTCGCATGCGGCCATCTGGGCTGCACGGGCGACTCACGGGGCCGCCCTCCATTCCTATGTGTGGAAGATCCTGTCGATATGTTTGCGCCTTTGTTGAAAAAACTTTTTGGAAGCAAGAACGAGCGTGAAGTAAAACGCATGCTCAAGACGGTACAGATCGTCAATGCCTTCGAAGAGCAAATGGTGGCCCTTTCGGACGAGCAACTGCGCGCCAAGACCGAAGAGTTCAAGGCCCGCATAGCCAAAGGCGAGACCCTCGATCAATTGCTCCCGGAAGCCTTTGCTGTCGCTCGTGAAGCGGGCAAGCGCGTCATGGGCATGCGCCACTTCGACGTTCAGTTGATCGGCGGCATGACCCTGCATGAAGGTCAGATCGCGGAAATGCGTACCGGTGAAGGTAAAACCCTGGTAGGTACGCTGGCCGTATACCTCAACGCATTGTCCGGCAAGGGCGTTCACGTCGTTACCGTGAACGACTACCTCGCTCGCCGCGATGCCAACTGGATGCGTCCGCTTTACGAATTCCTCGGTCTGACCGTAGGCATCGTCACGCCATTCCAGCCACCGGAAGAGAAACGCGCCGCCTACGCTGCCGACATCACTTACGGCACCAACAACGAATACGGCTTCGATTACCTGCGTGACAACATGGCGTTCAGCATGGACGACAAGTTCCAGCGTGAACTCAATTTTGCCGTAATCGACGAAGTCGACTCGATTCTGATCGACGAAGCGCGTACGCCGCTGATCATCTCGGGTCAGGCTGAAGACAGCTCCAAGCTGTACACCGAAATCAACCGCCTGATCCCCAAGCTCGAGCAGCATATCGAGGAAGTGGAAGGCGAAGTCACCAAGCCGGGTCATTTCACCGTTGACGAGAAAACCCGTCAGGTCGAACTGAACGAAGCCGGTCACCAGTTCATCGAGGAAATGCTCACCGAAGTCGGCCTGCTGGCTGAAGGTGAGAGTCTCTACTCGGCGCATAACCTGGGCCTGCTGACTCATGTCTATGCCGGTCTGCGTGCGCACAAGCTGTTCAATCGCAACGTCGAATACATCGTTTCGGACGGTCAGGTTCTGCTGGTCGACGAACACACCGGCCGGACCATGCCGGGCCGTCGTCTGTCCGAAGGCCTGCACCAGGCCATCGAAGCGAAGGAAGGTCTGAACATCCAGGCGGAAAGCCAGACCCTGGCATCGACCACTTTCCAGAACTACTTCCGTCTGTACAACAAACTGTCCGGCATGACCGGTACGGCCGACACCGAAGCATTCGAATTCCACCAGATCTACAACCTGGCTGTGATGGTCATCCCGCCGAACAAGCCTTTGGCGCGCAAGGACTTCAACGACCTCGTATACCTGACGGCGGAAGAGAAGTACGCCGCCATCGTTACCGACATCAAGGCCTGCATCGCGGAAAACCGTCCGGTGCTGGTGGGTACGGCGACCATCGAAACGTCCGAGCACATGTCCAGTCTGCTCAACAAGGAAGGCATCGAGCACAAGGTTCTGAACGCCAAGTTCCACGAAAAGGAAGCGGAAATCATCGCGCAGGCCGGTCGTCCGGGTGCGCTGACCATCGCCACCAACATGGCCGGTCGTGGTACCGACATCCTGCTGGGCGGCAACTGGGAAGTCGAGGTCGCCAATCTGGAAGACCCGACTCCCGAGCAGATCGCACAGATCAAGGCTGACTGGCAGAAGCGTCATCAGCAGGTGATCGAAGCGGGCGGCCTGCACGTCATTGCCTCCGAGCGTCACGAATCGCGCCGTATCGACAACCAGCTGCGCGGTCGTGCCGGCCGTCAGGGCGACACCGGCTCCAGCCGTTTCTACCTGTCGCTCGAAGACAGCCTGATGCGCATCTTTGCCTCTGACCGGGTGAAGAACTTCATGAAGGCGCTGGGCATGCAGTCCGGTGAGGCCATCGAGCACCGCATGGTGACCAACGCCATCGAAAAAGCGCAGCGCAAGGTGGAAGGTCGCAACTTCGACATTCGCAAGCAATTGCTTGAATTCGATGACGTGGCCAACGAGCAGCGTAAAGTGATTTATCACATGCGTAACACGTTGCTGGCCGCCGAGAACATTGGCGAGACCATTGCCGACTTCCGCGAGGAAGTGCTCAACAACCTGATCAGCCAGCACATTCCGCCACAGTCCCTGCCGGAGCAGTGGAACGTTGCCGGCCTGGAATCGGCGCTTAATACCGACTTCGCGGTTCAACTGCCGATCCAGCAGTGGCTCGACGAAGACGACAATCTGCACGAAGACAGCCTGCGCGAAAAAATCATGGCGCAGTTGCTGCTGGCGTACAACGAGAAGGAAGACCAGGCCAGCGCCGAAGCCCTGCGCTCCTTCGAGAAACAGATCCTCCTGCGCGTGCTGGACGACCTGTGGAAGGATCACCTGTCGACCATGGACCACCTGCGTCACGGTATCCACCTGCGTGGTTACGCTCAGAAGAACCCGAAGCAGGAATACAAGCGCGAGTCCTTCACACTGTTCCAGGAATTGCTGGATTCGATCAAGCGCGACACCATTCGTGTGCTCTCGCATGTTCAGGTTCGCCGCGAAGATCCAGAGGAAGAAGAAGCCCGCCTGCGTCAGGAAGCCGAAGAGCTGGCCAGTCGCATGCAGTTCGAACACGCGCCTGCACCGGGCATCGAGCAACCGCTGCTCGACGAAGAGGGTGGCGAAGCGCCTGTTGCCGTTGCATCCGAGCCGGTTCGCAACGACCAGAAACTGGGCCGCAACGAGCTTTGCTGGTGTGGTTCGGGCAAGAAATTCAAGCACTGTCACGGCCAGATCAACTAAGCCTTTGACCGTGTAATATCTGCGCCGCGACCGGCTTGCCCGTCGCGGCGTTTTTTCATTGATCGCCGTACCGATGCGGACGGCGCCACACTCCATGAGGAGCACCCCGATGGCTGTTGGTCTTGGTCCTTTGCCTGCGTTGCACCCGGTTCCCGGTTTTGAACTTGGCATTTCTTCTGCCGGCATCAAACGCCCGGGGCGCAAGGATGTTGTGGTCATGCGCTGTGCCGAAGGCTCCAGCGTTGCCGGCGTATTCACCTTGAATGCGTTCTGCGCAGCGCCGGTCATTCTGGCCAGACAGCGTGTCCAGGGCACTGTGCGTTATTTGCTGACCAATACCGGCAATGCCAATGCGGGCACAGGCGAACCTGGTCTTGTGGCGGCGCGGCGTACCTGCGAGAAGCTGGCGCAACTGACCGGCGTCGATGCTTCTGCGGTGTTGCCATACTCGACGGGCGTGATCGGCGAGCCGTTGCCTGTTGAAAAGATCGAAGGCGCCCTGCAAGCCGCGATCGATGATCTGTCTGTGGATAACTGGGCCGCTGCGGCGACCGGGATCATGACCACCGACACCCTGCCCAAAGGCGCCAGCCGTCAGTTCAGTCATGACGGCGTGACCGTCACTGTGACCGGCATCAGCAAGGGCGCAGGCATGATTCGCCCGAACATGGCGACCATGCTCGGCTACATCGCCACCGACGCCAAGGTGTCGCAGAGCGTGCTTCAGGACCTGATTCGTGACGGCGCCAACAAGTCGTTCAACCGCATCACCATCGACGGCGACACCTCGACCAACGATTGCTGCATGCTGATCGCTACCGGTCAGGCCGATCTGCCGCAAATCACCGAAGCCAAAGGCCCGTTGTTCGAGGCGCTGAAGAAAGCCGTGTTCGATGTGTGCATGGAAGTCGCTCAGGCCATCGTGCGTGACGGGGAAGGTGCGACCAAGTTCGTGACCGTGGAAGTCAACGGTGGCGGCAATCACCAGGAATGCCTGGACGTCGGTTATGCCGTGGCCCACTCGCCGCTGATCAAGACCGCGCTGTTCGCCTCCGACCCGAACTGGGGCCGTATCCTGGCAGCTGTCGGCCGTGCCGGTGTGCCGGATCTGGACGTGAGCAAGATCGACGTATTCCTGGGGGGCGTATGCATCGCCAGCCAGGGCTGCCGCGCCACGACCTACACCGAAGAGCAGGGCTCGGCGGTGATGGCCGAAGAGGAAATCACCATCCGTATCGAGCTGGGTCGTGGCGATTGCAGCGAAACGATCTGGACCACCGATCTTTCTCATGAGTACGTGAAGATCAACGCGGAATATCGCACCTGATTCAATGCCCGGCGCGCCGGTATCCTGTCTTCGCGCCGGGCTCAATGGAGCTGAACCATGAGCCTGCATCTGATTATCGGCGACAAACGCTATTCCTCCTGGTCGCTACGTCCCTGGCTGGTGCTGGAAATGACCGGTGCGCCGTTCACCGATCAGGTTATCCGCCTGAACCAGCCTGACACCCGCGCGAACATTCTCAAGTACTCACCGACCGGCAAGGTCCCTGCGTTGCAGTGCGAGCACGGCACGATCATCGATTCGCTGGCCATTTGCGAATACCTGGTCGAACGTTTTCCGGACGCCGGCCTTTGGCCGAGTGACACCGCCGCGCGTGCCCAGGCACGTTCTGCCTGCGCGCAGATGCACAGCGGTTTTGTCAGCCTGCGTTCGAACATGCCGATGGACCTGCGCCAGGATCAGGCACTGGAAGTGATTCCGGTCGACACCCAGAACGACATCGACCGTATCGTCGAACTGTGGGCCGAATGTCGCGCTGCTGCGGCCGAAAGCGGTCCGTTTCTGTTCGGTAAGCCGAGCATTGCCGACGCGTTCTTCGCCCCGGTAGCCATCCGCCTGCGCAGCTACCGTGTCGAACTGTCTGAAGAAGCTTTGAAGTACATCGAAACCATTTACCAGTGGCCTGCCTTCAAACGCTGGCAGCAGGCCGGTCTGGAGGAGTCCTGATCGTGAAACGAGTTCATGTGGCCGCCGCCGTCATTCGTGGCGCTGACGGCAGTGTATTGATTGCCCGACGTGCCGACACTCAGCATCAAGGCGGCCTCTGGGAGTTTCCTGGCGGCAAGGTCGAGGAGGGCGAGACTGTCCAGGCCGCGCTCGCACGTGAACTGCAGGAAGAGCTGGGCATCCTGGTGACTGCGGCACGTCCGCTGATCAAGGTCTGTCACGACTATCCGGACAAGCAGGTGCTGCTGGACGTCTGGGAAGTCTCGGCCTTCACTGGCCAGGCGCATGGTGCAGAAGGGCAGCCGCTGGTCTGGGCCAGCCCGCGTGAGCTGGCCAATTATGACTTTCCGGCCGCCAACCAGCCGATCGTCGCGGCGGCACGTTTGCCCGGCGAGTACCTGATCACCCCTGAGGGGCTGGATAATATCGAGCTGTTGCGCGGTATGCAGAAAGCCATCGCAGGCGGCATCAAGCTGGTCCAGTTGCGTGCACCGGGTGGTTACGATCCGAAGTACCGTGACCTGGCCGTGGATGCGGCGGGCCTGTGTGCCGGCAAGGCGCAGCTCATGCTCAAAGGGCCTCTGGAGTGGCTGGGCGACTTCCCGTCCGCCGGCTGGCACCTGACGGCGGAGCAACTGCGCAAGTACGCCAGTCGCGGGCGTCCGTTCCCAGAGAACCGCTGGCTGGCGGCGTCATGTCATAACGCCGAAGAGCTGGCTCTGGCGGAGCAGATGGGCGTGGATTTCGTCACCCTGTCGCCCGTTCAGCCCACCCTGACCCATCCCGATGCGCAACCGCTGGGCTGGCAGCAGGCAACGCAACTTATTGCGGGTTTCAACAGGCCGGTCTTTCTGTTGGGCGGCGTGGGCCCTGCCGAGCGGCAACAGGCCTGGGAAAGCGGCGCACAGGGCGTGGCCGGGATTCGCGCGTTCTGGCCTGACGAGATAGTCTGAAGTTCAGCAGAGGACGCAGAGCGTCCAGAACGGCATGCCCACGAGGAGCGGGGGGCACCGTAAGTGTTCTTTCGAACACCTATGGTTGCTCACGCTCCAGCTTGGGAACGATAAGCCTGGTGGTGCCCATCAAACCGGCTTGGGCGCGGGCTGCCAAAGGATCTCGGCAATCCCCTGTCGTCTGGCGATCAATCGAGCAGCGACGAACAGCAGGTCCGACAGCCTGTTGATGTAGGCCAGCCCTGCGCCTTCCAGTGGCTCGACGGCATTCAGATGCTGACAGCGACGTTCGGCACTGCGCGCCAGGCTACGGCAAATGTGCGCTTGGGCGATCAGCGATGAACCGCCTGGCAAAATGAAATTCTCCAGCGGCCCCAGTTCGTCATTCCAGACATCAATGGCGGCCTCCAGTCGCTCGACCTCGGCTTCGTTCAGCGCCTTGTAGGTCGGCATGGCCAGTTCACCGCCCAGATCGAACAGTCGGTGCTGACACGGTGCAAGTACCTCGATCACTTCCTTGAGGGCCGGGACGCGCTGAGCTTCATCGATCAACCCCGCCAGCAACAGTCCCAGTTGGCTGTTGAGGGTATCGACCTCACCGATGGCCTCGACGCGCGGATGATCCTTGGAGACCCGACGGCCATCGCCCAGACCGGTTTCACCGGCATCGCCGGTGCGCGTGTAAATCTTCGACAAACGAAAGCCCATTGATGCGATTCCTGATCAGGATTTTGAAATGACCTGCTGCTGCACGTTCACCTGGTTGGCCACCAGCGGTAGACGCAGCGTAAAGCAGGTGCCTGTGCCGAGAGAGGAATGTACCTCCATCTGACCTTTGTGGTTGTTGGTGACAATGAAGTAGGACACCGACAGGCCCAGTCCGGTGCCCTGGCCGATTTCCTTGGTGGTGAAAAACGGCTCGAAGGTACGCTTGCGAATGTTCTCCGACATGCCGATGCCGTTGTCCTCGACCTGAATCTCGGCCCACGGCGGATTGAGACGCGTGCGCAGGGTAATGCGCCCGGGCTCTTCGCTCTCCGGCCGCTGGTGGATGGCCTGCGCAGCGTTCTTCAGCAGGTTCAGCAGCACCTGCTCCAACTCGTTGGCGATGCACGGCACCGGACCCAGTTCGGGGTCGAACTGACGGATGATGTGCTGGCCCTTGAAGTCGAAACCGATGGTCAGATCGAAGTCGTTACTGGCGATCTCCACGGCTTGGTCGATCAAGGCCGGCAAATCGCAGGGCGATAACTGACGACTGCTCAGGCGGCTGAAATTGAGCATGTGGCTGACGATTTTTGCAGCCCTGGCACCGGCCTGCTGAATGCCGTCGAGCAGTTTGGGTACTTCGCGGCTTTCCAGGTAATGGTTGACCTGCGCCAGATCGACGCCGTCGGCTTCGGCCTGCTCGATGTTTTTCGGCAGTTCCGGGGACAGCCGCCGGCGGATGTTCTGCACGTTGTGCAGAATGGCGCCCAGCGGATTGTTGATCTCATGCGCCATGCCTGCTGCAAGACCGCCGACCGACAACATTTTTTCCGACTGCACCATCATTTCTTCCAGCGATATGCGCTGGGTGATGTCATCGATCCGGATCACCACGCCGCGCCCGGCATCGCCGGTCAACGGGTAGAACGTCAGCGCGTAGTGGCGGGACTCGTCATTCTTGATCCAGGTCACGCGCTCGATCTTGGTCACGCTGTGGCGCTCGACGGTGTGCTTGATCTGCGGCAGAAACGAGCGCATCGGCTCGAAGGCCAGGAAGATCGGCTGGTTCAGCGCTTCGTCCAGGGTCGTCCCGGACAATGCCGTCGCCTCCTGATTCCACTGGGTGACGTACAGCTGTTCGTCCAGTGCGATCATCGCCGAGGGCATCGAGTCGATGATGCTGTTGAGGTAGTTCTGGAAGCCGGTGAGCTTCTTCTCGATCTTGCTGCGCACCTGGACTTCCAGCTCCAGCTTGCGGTTGGTGTGGCGGGTTTCCTCGGCCAGCCCCTGAGCCTGATCGTAGGCTTCCTGCGAGTCGTCGCGCGCGCGCTTGAGTTGCTGTTCGCGTGCTTCGATACGCGACAGCATGGTGTTGAACGCCTCGGCCAGGCTGCCGATTTCATCCTCGTTACCGGGTTCTGCGCGGAGTGCGTAGTTCTCTTCGCGGGTCACCTGCCGGGACAATTCTTCCAGCTGATAAATGGGTTCAGTAATCAGGCGCCGAATCTGTCGCGCCACCACCAGCCACAGCAACACGCTGAACACCAGAATGCCCAGGCTGGCGGTCAGCGTGCCGGTGTAGAACGCAGGAGGCAGTTCGCTGCTGGCAACCAGCAGCAGATGCCCTGGCGGCTCGTCGCCCTTCGGTACGGTAATGACCTGCGTGCTGCGAAATTCGGTCAGGCGCCAGCTGTCCATGTCTTTGAAGTGCCTGGGCAGCTCGAGGCTTTCGCCCTGATGCATCTGCTCAAGCCGCTCGCCGTCGTTGTCATACAGGGCTGCGGCGCGCAACGGCCCGTAGCTTCTCAGCTCCTTGAGCAGCGCGCGCGCCTCGTTCGGCGAGTACAAGGCCCGCTCGTTGAGGTTGGCGCTGCTGATCAGCCGACCGATGGTCTGCAGGGCCTGTGGAGCCATCGCCTCCTGAGAGATGTAGTAGGCCGCGCTGATGAAAGTCAGGTTGGCGACCAGCAGTACAGTGGTCATCAGGACCAGCAGGGCAGCCAGCAGTTTCTGACCTACCGGCAGGTTTTCCAGGCGTTGGCGCAAAGGCATTGGGCAAGTCGCAGTGACGGGTGATGCGAGCAGGGTAGCGCGGGCTAGTCGGTACGCAAACCCTTGCTTGCCAGATGAGCGGTCAGACGCGTCTGCAACTGCTGCAGGTGCGGGGCCGGGCAGCCATGACGCGCTGCGGCTGCGCATGCGTAACCCAGCAGGTAGCTGATTTCGGTGCGTCGCCCGTGAAGCACGTCCTGATACATGGATGAGTAGTTGGCGGCGGTCGCCTGGATGACCCGCAGCACTTCCGCATGCAGTTCCTGCGCAGCCGCTGGCTGGCCGCAGTTGCCCAGCAGATCGCTCAGCTCGGCGCATAGCGTGGCGACCTCGCAGGCGTGCTCGAGCAGGCCACCATTTCGGCAGCCGTGCAGGACCGTCAGCGGGTTGACCGCGCAGTTGATTGCCAGCTTGCGCCACAGGCGGGTCAGGATGTCCGGCGTCCATTCGTGGGGAATGCCACTGTCGTGCAGATCCTGAAGAAGCGCGGGGGCTGTCGGGTTGGATGCATCACCCAGCCAGTTGAAACCGTGGCCAGCGAACCTGACGCGCCAGTCCGACTCCAGAAACGCGCCTTCGGTGCTGGAGGCGAACAGGCAGCGCGCCTGGAGGATTTGCGCCGCCACTGCGTCCTGACTACCCAGGCCGTTCTGCAACAGGATGACATCGGCATGTGCCGTCAGTCGCGGAGCCAGCTGAGCGACAGCCTGCTCGGCCTCGTAAGCCTTGCAGGCCACCAGCAGCCGTTCGATGGGTTGTCGATGGTCGGCGGTCTGTGCTTCGACCGGGTACGCATGGGCGATACCGTTCTCGACCAGCGTCACGCAGCTGCCATTGGCTTGATAGGCGGCCAGCCGATCCGCGTTACGAAGGATCAACCGCACCGGCAGATTCGCGCGTGCCAGTCGCGTCGCCCAGAGACTGCCCAGGCTGCCCGCACCGAGAACATGCCATGTCACCGCCATCACAGCGGCACGTTATGGCGCTGAAGCGGTCTGCAGAAGGTGAAAACAAGGATGTGCATGGAAGGCTCACAGTGAACGCCGGAAAAGTCTCGTTATAATGAGCGTTCTTTCACACCGTCAAGTCATGCGTGCCCGAATTGTGCGCACGCCGTTTATCTGGAGAACATACATGCCCTCGTTCGACGTAGTGTCCGAATTGGATAAACACGAAGTCACGAATGCCGTCGACAACGCTATCAAAGAGCTGGACCGTCGCTATGACCTCAAAGGCAAAGGCACGTTCGAGTTCAAGGAACTGACTGTCACGCTGACTGCAGAAGCAGACTTCCAGCTGGAGGCCATGATCGAAATCCTCAAGCTGGCGCTGGTCAAACGCAAGATCGACGCGAAGTGCCTCGAGATCAAGGACGCTTATGCTTCCGGCAAATTGATGAAGCAGGAAGTCATCCTGCGTGAAGGCATCGACAAGGAGCTGGCGAAGAAAATCGTCGCCCACATCAAGGAAGCCAAACTCAAGGTCCAGGCCGCCATTCAGGGCGAGCAGGTGCGGGTTACCGGCAAGAAACGCGACGACCTGCAAGAAGCCATCGCAGCGCTGCGTGCCTACGATTCGGGCATGCCGTTGCAATTCAACAACTTCCGCGACTGATCATTGCATTGAAAACCGGGGAACCCTGCGTTCCCTGGCCAGTCCGAATCGCCCTGAGCATTGAAATGACGGCAGGCCGCCGTGGTTTTGATCGCAGTTCGTGACGAGTAAGGAGATAACGATGGATTTAAACGCAGAAGTCGGTCATCTGTGGCAAGCGTCGCAGGCCTGGATTCCGATGATCATGGAGTACGGCAGCCGCTTGCTGCTGGCAGTCGTCACGCTGTGTGTAGGCTGGTGGCTGATCAACCGGCTGACCGGCAAACTGGGCGCGTTGCTGGCCTTGCGACACGCCGATCTGGCCTTGCAGGGCTTCGTCAGCAACCTGGCCAACGTCATTCTGAAAATCCTGCTGGTGGTCAGCGTCGCGTCGATGATCGGCGTGGAAACCACCTCGTTCGTGGCGGCGATCGGTGCGGCCGGTCTGGCGATCGGTCTGGCGTTGCAAGGCAGCCTGGCGAACTTCGCCGGTGGCGTGCTGATTCTGTTGTTCCGCCCGTTCCGTATCGGTGACTGGATCGAAGCCCAGGGTGTGGCGGGAACCGTCGACAACATCCAGATCTTCCACACCGTGCTGCGCACCGGCGACAACCGCACCGTGATCATTCCCAACGGCAACCTGTCCAACGGCATCATCACCAACACCAACCGTCAGCCGACCCGCAAGATCACCTTCGACATCGGCGTCAGCCACGACGCCGATCTCAAGAAGGCCTTGCAGGTCCTGCTGGACATGGCCGACGACCCGCGCGTACTTAAGGACCCGGCCCCTCAGGCTGTGGTGGCTGCGCTGGGGGAGAACGCGATTACCTTGTCCCTGCGTGTCTGGACCAGCAGTGGCGACATGGGCGACGTGACGTCTATGTTCAACATCGAAGCACGCGACCGCCTGAAGGACGCAGGCATCGAGATCCCACTTCCGCAACGGATTGTGCGGATGGTTCAGGAATAGTGGTTTGTGCGGTATCACAAAGCCCTGGCTCGTGAGAGTCGGGGCTTTTCTTTATTTGCAGGTTCAGGAAAAGGCTATTTCCATGGTTGATGATTGTCTGCCTTCAGCGATTCCCGGGCGCTTTACCATCTGTCGATACGAACATGCCTTTCAGCTCTCCGGCACAAAAAGTACGTTATTTACTGTAAATGTAACCGTCGTCGTCCTCATCTTCCTCGTCGATATCTTTGAGTTTTTCTTGGTGAGGTACGGGGTAAAGACCCAGTACGGCCGCCACTCCCGTAGATATGCCCATGATAAAGGGGGTTGGCTCGGGATACTGAGAGAGCTTTCGATCGGGATCCTCGGTGGGATTAACGCCGCTGCCAGCGGGGAGCTTCATTATCTTCATGCTATCAGCGGTGAGGATGCAGCGAGGCGGGACTATCTTGCCTTCAAACATTTCCACTATTTCGGCGGTGGGTAATGGCGTGAGTGGTTCGCTGACCTGTGCGCCTGATTCACGATGCGTGAACAAGAAATTCTCGCCGCTTTTCTCGATACGAATCCTTGGCTGATTCTTGGGCTTTGTGGCGTAGTCACCAATCAACTCGTCACACGGGGACACGGACTTTTGCGCACAGCCCGCTAATAGAACCATCTCGGCAACTAAATGCATCCCTAAGACGGCCTGACAAAAACGCGTGTACATATTTCTTCCTTGTTCCAATTGAAGGGGCACTTCCACGTTGTTTCCTGTACTTGCGCTGCATGACCTGATCACGAAATATCCTAAATCACTCGCACATTCAGAGCATGGCTGGCCACACCCTGACAGCCGCACGCCAGTCGATGGCCGTGCAGCACCACCGGGATACCGTTCAGTTTTCGGGTGGGGTGGCCTTCGATGAAGGCGAACTCACCCGCATGAAGCGGGCAGGTGGCTTTGTCGCCCAGCACGGCCGGAGGCTTACCGTTGAGGGTGTGGGTGCCTGCCAGTTGGCAGGACACCACTCGGCCACCGCTGCTGGTGGCGTCGCCCAGGCAGACGGGATAACTCACTCTGCAGGTGCCCCGCCGGTTGGCGAGCCGAAGGTGAACGGATCTGCGCCGCGGTTCTGGCTGTTCTTCGCTTTGCGGGCGTCATCGGGCGGACGGACCATTTGTACGGTCAGGCTGCCATCGGTGCCGGCGTAGACCACGGCACTGACGCCACCGTCCTTGTAACTGGCGATGGTCGCCAGATTGATCTCGACCAGCGCACCACTAACCCCGGTATTACCCAGACGACGACCGATGTCGTAGCCCTCTTCGACGTTGCCCAGTTCAAGACCATGGCCGTCCTTGTTCAGGTCGTGCAGGGCGTTGTTCAGGGCGATTTCCGCTTCCGGGTTGTTGGTGCTGTCGTAGAACACTCGTACAGGCTTCTGACCCTCAGGCAGTGTGTCTAGTGCTTGTACCCAAGCGGCTTGCAAGGCTTTGGCTTGCAAGGCCGGTTTCAGACGCTTGCCGTTTTCATCCTGCATGGGCGCTTTGATCGGGCTATGCAGATAGCCAAGTACCGGCGCAGCGTCGAACTCCTTGACCTGGTGCTGACCCCAACGGATGGGTAGCCAAGGGGAAGGCTCGAAGTTGCCAGGACCACGGTTACTGATGGTTTTCCAGAGAGTGGGGAGTTGGGATTGCCAGTAGGCGGTGGACATGGTGCCTGGAGCGTAAGGGTTTTCAATGCCCTTGGCGCTTTCCGTGCTTTCGTACCAGTCTGAAAATGCTTTATCACGGCTCCAATAAAAAGCCCAAAGTTTGCCCAGATCGGTATTTTTGTTTTGATTGTCTTCTTTTTCGCTTATCGCATAAGGACGAATATACCGGTCTACTCGATCTGAGCGGGTGACAAGCAGGCCTGTCATGCTTTCGAACACTGTCGGTACGACGTAAGCATTTTTGGGCAGGCCGGGGGTACCACGTTTACGATAAATGTCTCGTGTGACATCGCCGTCCTGACTTGCGATCAACGCTTGCGGGACCTGCGGATTATCGTTGAAGAACTTGAAAAGTCGCTCAATCATGGCTTGAGCATTGCTCGTGTTCTCATCTTCCTGCCATAGGAATAGCGTAACTCCGAGAGTGGCAGCATTGCGACCGGCGTTGATCAGGTTTGCAGCCCTGTAGGGTTTTTCATATGGGTTAGGGGGGGCAAGCGCGAAAACTGGAGTCGGCCAATAGGCCACGGATTCAGACGCTGAATGTTTGAACGCGACTTGTAATTTTATATCTGCGCTAATTTCTCTAGCGTCGAGTGAAGGGTCATAATCCTTAGGGTTTCGTGAAAAGATAGAGACGAAGTTGTTGTTTTTCTTTTTTATGAACTCCCAGATTTCAGACTGATGATCCTCATAGATGCCAATTCCGGCACCTCTTATCTCCAGTGAGTAGGTACGCTGTCGAGCAGCCTCCTGTTCTGCATTCTGAGTGATCACTTCGGATTTATAAGCCGCCAGCTCAGCTTTTTCGTGAGCGATCGCGTTGCCCCACCAATGCCCGCTGTACGCCAATAGGGCAGCCCCCAAAATCCCTGCAATACTCCAGCGCACCACTGAATGTATATCACGAAGTTCCACGTCGGTTTCCTGTGCTTTTAAGTAAACAATGATGACAAAGCCGAGCCACAGAGCCAGCGTTAGTCCGATCGTCCATAGGTAGGGTCTTAGTGGCGGACGAAGTGAAGATTTTTGTTTGGTCTCCGTCACGGCTTTGCCCCTTTACTCACGACGTTCTTGACCAACGCAGGGGGGGACAGAGGGACCACTCCATAGGGTGGAAATATACCTTTTTGATAGTACTGATGACTGGCCTTTACCAAGGCCTGAGCACGTGGACTGAGACGACTCCATGCCGAGGATTCGGTTGTATTGAGAAATTGTTTTGCATCCATTCTCCAGTTCCCAATAGCCACCAACAACTCACACATTGCTGGGTCATCCAGGCTTTTAGACTGGCCAATCGCGATGTCCATTGCAGTAACCCAGCGGTGGTTCTCCGGACTCCGTAGCAATCCGGAGTGATAGGAGTTGTAGCCCCAAGTACTGTCGTCATGCTCCATGCGTGTACGGACTTCGAACGGCGTCTCTTCTCGCTGAAAGCTTCTTCGATTGTTTGAGATGCGTACCGATCTGGTGTGTTGCTCGGGGTCATTAGAGAGGCTGTTATAGCGTGCTAGAGCTTGCTCCTTATCAATCTCGTACGGGTTATATTCGCCAGGCATCTGTATCCAAAGAAACCTGGCCGCGTCTTTACCGAGTGCAACGCTTTTCCCAACATCGTCAGGTCTATCTCGGCCAGAGGTTGTGGGCGTCCCTTCGATTGCTTCGCCGCCAAACATCTGCGGTTCGTGAGCAGGATTCAATGCCTCTGCGTTGATGAGGCGCTCTTGCCCTTCTGATACGGGGGCCTGAGAGACAAGCCCGGTAAAGAAGGAGCCGCCAGGGTAACGGCTCTCGTCTTTCGCACGTAGAAACTCGGGCTGAGGTTTCTTGCCCACCAATACCGGCTCTCCGTCGCGATGGCGTTTTGTCCACATGCGCTGATAAAAGCGTCTTCCTTGCAGGATCATCATAGCCATTCGCCCATCCGGCAACGCGTCAGGTACGCCATACGTACCGATGCCCTGCACGTCGTCCAGCGCAACGGTGGTGTCATCAGGACAGAAGTAGAGATACACTTTGCCGCGATTATCTCGTTCGGGAAAGACGGTCAAGTTACCGAGCTTATTCTTTCGGATGCCTTGAGTGGGGGACCATTTAGGCCCACTTCTGCCTGCATAGGTCCCGGGGTTTCTCAGGCCTGACAATGGCGGCTGTGCGTGAGGTTTTTTTGTAACGGCACTGACGATATTGATCAGTGTGGAGAGAGTGTCATGGTCTTTGGGTGTTACCTTTGGCAGCACACTGTAGGGTGAGTCAACCATGATCACAGTGTCCGCGCAACGCTGACCTTCATCGACCAACAAAGCTTGTGCCAATAACGTTATAAGTGTGCCTTGGCTATGGCCCATGATGGTGATAGTTTCATCGGGCGATAGGCGGCGAATCTCGCGGACCAGCATAGCCAGACGGTGCGCTGCCAGCACAAAATATTGCCTTGAAGGCGCTTTTCCAAAGTATAAAGAGTTATCCGGACTCAAGAACTCTACTGAATGAGTTTTAAAGTTTGGCTCGAAGCCTTCTCCATACATCTCTTGTAAATTGTTTGTCGCGTTGGCAAAAAAACCGCCGCCCTTGGCAAAGTGACGATCCAGACGATTGCCATTGATGTCCTGAAACTGATTACGCATTTTGAGCGGGTCTCCCGCATCATCGCGTTTTATATCCTCAGATGCTGCTCGATAGCCCCAGTAAAAAGGGATGAGAAGGCTGTGGGTTTTAGGGTCATTGGTGTCGCGCCGATAAAGATACGTGTCAGAATCATCGACGATCACCTTCTGGTCACTACTTCGCTTTTCAGGTGCTGTTTTTTCAGCCGCCTTGTACCTGGCCCCATACCGCCCCGGTACCAGATCCGGCCTATCCAGCCGCTCATTAACTCCCTGACACAGCCCGGTCTCCACCGACTCATAAGAAGCCCCCGGATCATTCACACCGTGCAGAAAGATCACTACGCCTGGCAAGTCGGCGGGCACTTCCATTTTGCTGGTGGTATTTAGGTTGGGGATCAGGCGCGTATTGCCTTGGGCAACAGCGTATTCATCGGCGCCGTTCATTGCGCACCTCCTTTCGGTGTGCCGCTGCGTAATGCCGATACCTGTGCCTGATGCATCATTTCGCGTTCCACGCGCTCGGTCAGTCCGTCTGCGTTTGTCATTCCTTTCACCAGGCTGCCATCTTCCAGTTTGATTTCATACGAGTGATCCGCTGCTGCCCGCGGGCTTTGTTCGCTGTGGCCGGGGTAGTGGAAGGTGACCTGCTGGGCGGCGGGGTCGCGGCCGAAAGAAGGGATCGCAGCGCTGTCGGTCTTGGGGCCGATCCAGTCGTGTTCGCTGGCGTGCACGGTGACTTTGCCTTGCGAGCCGATCTCGACGCCGCCGCCAATCTTGATGTAACTGCCGTCATCGGCGACCAGACGGATGGTCGGCGCGGTGATGACCACTTCGCCTTCAACGGCCGAGACGTGCAGGTTTTTCTGGGCATTGAGGGCGATGTCGTCTTCCTGCGCTTGCACCAGCACTTTGCCGCGGTTGGCGATGGCGCTGATGCCAGCGTCCTGGGCGAAAGCTGACAGCCCTTTGCCTGCTTGCAGGTGCATGGCCGCGCCGCTGGTCAATTGCAGGTTGTCCTGCGCGGTGGTGTCGTGATTTTCACCGGCATAGTGAGCCTGCGAGCGCGGCGTGGCGCTGGCGATGCCTGCTGCTGCTGTCATGGCCAGTACCGGGTCGCCTAGGCCGTTATTATCCGGCGCGGGCCATTGATCGAGCGACTGGCGCAAGGCTTCTATACCTTTGACATCCACCGCCTGTCCGCCACGCGCGGCTGCGGTTTCGCCGAGGGATTTGAACAGCTCGCCGCACTCGGCCAGCAGTTTGAGCAGCTCTTCGCGATCCAGTTGTGAGCCTTTTGCGTCGGTACGCGCATAGGTGGTCAGCAACATGCCTTGCGCGGCACGCAGGGCGATGGCGGCATCGGTGCGCAGCTCTGCGCCGTTGCCGCGTGGCTGAGCGGTGCCGTCAGTGCGCGGGTCGGTCAGTTTGCCCAGGTTGAGGGCCGTGGCCTGATGGGTTGTGCCCATGCGTGCGCGCAGCGAGCCTGGCGTGTCATCGAACAGCAGTTCGTTGAAACCGCTGCCTTTGTGTTCCTGGGTGCGGATCCCCGACAACGTGCGGTTGCCGGGCAGCCCCGAGGCCTTGCTGAAGCGTGGCGGCAGATTAATGTTGTTGTAGAGCACCGACGTCACCAGAGGCCGGTCGATATCGCCTGCCAGAAACGTAACCAGCACTTCCTGGCCGATGCGTGGCATGAACTGATGCCCGAAGCCGCTGCCGGCACTGGGCATTGCCACCCTTAACCAGGTGGTGCCTTGCGGCAGGCTGTCGCCGCGCTGCCAGTGGAACCTGACCTGTATCCGCGCGAGCTCATCAGTGAACACTTCCTCACCGTCCGGCCCTACCACGATGGCGCTCAGCGGGCCGTTAATGCTCGGGCGCGGGACGGTGATCGGATGACGGTAGGGAATCTTGTGTCGAATGCACACGAACTCGTTCGTGTAGCCCGCGCCTTCGTCCGATAGGTAATTATTGCTGCCTTCATGCTTGACGGTTATCAGCAGAAAACTGCGATCTTCAGCGGAGCCGCGGTCATGATCAAAATGCTGGGTCAGCTCAAAGGTGTGGCCAGGGTACATGGCGCGGCAGTTACTGTTGCCGGTGAATATCTTGCCCTGAACTTCAATGGCCTCCAGGCGCTGACGTACAAGGCGTTCACCATCATTGAAAGTGCCGTGGCTGTAGTGATCGAGCACGTCATACACTTCATACGAATCGACGTTACCCTGCTCATTGAGGCTCGGCATGCCAACCGGCAGCGAATTGCGCGGCTGCTTGTAATCGAAAGTCTGAATGGACATGCGCCCCGATTGCAGGCGTCGATGGCTGCGCCATTCGGTGATCGAATCCGCTGTCTCGGTAACGGATGCACTGTGGTAACGAATGGTTGGCTGTTGGGGGAGGGGCGAGAGGTCGCGCGAGTGATCAAGAATGATCAGCGTGTGCTTTTCCTGATTGTGATCGAAATAAAAAAACAGCCCTTCGTGTTCCAGCAAGCGCAATACAAAGGTCAGATCGCTTTCACGGTACTGGGTGATGTAACTGTGTGTCTTGAGTGGCTGGCTGAGTTGAAACTCGAAATCGGGCAACGCGCCATAGGCCGCAAATACCGTTCGGATAACGGCTTCGATGGTCTGTTCCTGAAATATGCGCGAGTCGACGCGTCGCGAGAGCATCCACAACCAGGGGCTCAGTGTTGCGCTGTAACGTGCCAGACCGCCGTCGCTGCCTTCCAGGCTAAAGGCACTGATATAGCCATTGATGAAGCGCGACTCGCCGGTGGCCAGCTCTATTGCCAGTTGTGCAGGTTGGCCGATCTGCGATTTGAGCTCCAGGCCGGCATCGCGGCTGATCATCGACAACTCGAAACTGAACAGCTCGGACAGGCTTTCAGTGCCGGAAAAACGTTCCAGCAGGAGTTCCTGTTCGTCACGGGCAACGGTCGTCAGTTTGATCAGGCGACGGTTTTGTGGCGCAAATAGCGCTGTTAGATCCTTTAACATTGTTGCTCCGTTATATAACGCCGGCCGCTCGTCTCGGTCGAGAGTGCTGATATAGAGAGGTGTGTGAGTCTATAGACTTCTTTCCTGGGGCACACACTTAAATTGCAAAGCGCCATTACCGAGCGACATTACTCCTGATGGCGCGGTTTAGGCAGTGAGGAATGGCTAACGATGTCGTCGGCCAATTCATAAGAAGCTGTAGTGCGTTTCTTACGGCGTAATGAGAGCCGCCAAGAGGAAGGACTGTAAGGGGCGGGTGCGCGCGATATAAAAGAAGCCCTGGCGCTTGAGCGTCAGGGCTTTTTAGTCGGCGATTACTGCAGGCTTATATTGGCCAGCGTAACGATAATGCCGATTGCCGCGACGGTGGCGGCTACTACGTTGATCGAGAACACCGTACGTATGGTTGTGGAGAGTCTCCACGGTTTTACGGCGAACGCATAAACCAGCAGAAAGATGATGGCGAAGATCTCCACCTGTGCGAGCAGAACCACCGCGCCACCGAAGGCCATTGGCCCGGAAGGGGTCGCGGGATCCTGTGACAGGTAGGAGCTCAGCAGGGTGCCGATGATCGGCAGCCAGATCCCCAGGCTGATAAGGATCAGGGGAACGGGGTTGAAAGCGCGTGCTTTGTTTTCGGTGTCCAATGTTGTTCCTTGATGAGGTAGCCAGAGATCAGGGCTTGTCGATAACGGAAGCCTCTTGAGGCGGCTCGGTCTTCGCCGTGCGTATCTCTCGGTTCCATTGCAGGATGATCATCACCAGCGTCGGAATGCCCAGCAGCGCGGTGATCAGGAAGAAGTTGTGGTAGCCGTACTTTTCCACCACCACACCGGAATAGCCGCCCAGCAGGCGCGGTAGCAGCAGCATGATGGAACTGAGCAGGGCGTACTGCGTGGCAGAGAATTTCAGGTTGGTGAGGCTCGACAGGTAGGCGACGAACGCCGATGTCGCGAGCCCCGAGCTGAGGTTGTCCAGCGAGATGGTGACGATCAGCATCTTCACGTTCGGGCCCATGTCCGCCAGCAACAGGAACAGGATATTGGTCGAAGCCGAGGCCAGTCCGCCGATGAACAGGATCGGCATGATGCCGAAGCGCACGATCAGCAGTCCGCCGATACCGGCCCCCAGCAGGGTCATGATCAGGCCGAAGATTTTGCTGACGCTGGCGATCTGGTCCTTGGTAAAGCCCTGATCGATGTAGAACACGTTGGCCATGACCCCCATCACCGTGTCCGACATCCGGTAGGTCGCGATCAGGCCCAGCAACAGCAGCGCCTGCCAGCGGTAGCGCATGATGAAATCGTTGATCGGGGTGAGCACCGGTGCCAGTCCGCGACGACCCATTGAGGATAGGCAGGCGATGGTCAGGAGCGTGTAGAGAATCGCGCGTAAAAACGCCCGGTCTTCCAGCAACAGGTCCATCCAGCTGGTGCCGTTGAACAGCACGCTGGCGAAGTCGGTATTGTAAAGCTGGGTAAACATCGCCGGTACGGAGACCAGCAGCACAATCAGCACGAACACCGAGGCCAACTGGTGCGTAAAGCCATAGCGCGCTGCCGACAACTGCGTGCGCAACGGCACAGGCGGCTCGCGCATGATCAGAGTGGTGACCAGGGCGGGCAGCATCAGCAGTCCGAACAGTACGTAAGTGCCGGTCCATGCCGAATGCTTGTAGGCAAAGCCCGTCGAGCCGAAGCCCTCGGCGAAATACAGCGCACCTGCAGTTGCCAGCAGTGCAGCGACCCGGTAGCCGGACATGTAGCTGGCGGCAAGGGCTGCCTGTTGGGTGTCGTGGGCAATTTCCAGACGATAGGCATCAATGGCGATGTCTTGCGTGGCTGAAGAAAAGGCGACCACCACGGCAATCGCGATCAGCCACGAGAGATGCTTTTGCGGGTCGCAAAAGCCCATACCGATCAGGCCCAGAATCACCAGGCTCTGGGACAGCACCAGCCAGGAGCGACGACGTCCCAGCTTGCCGAGCAGGGGCAGGCGCCATTGGTCGAGCAATGGCGACCAGACCCATTTAAAGGCGTAGGCAAGGCCGATCAGGCTCGCATAGCCGATGGTCTCGCGAGCGACACCGGCTTCGCGCAACCACACGGATAATGTCGAAAAGACCAGCATATAAGGCATGCCCGCAGCGAATCCGAGCAGCAGTAACACTAATGTCGACGGGCTGGCATATGCGGCGAGCGCGGCGCGCCAGGTTTTACGGGGCATGGGCTGGAATCTGCCTCAGGTTACGAAAACAAAGGGCGCACTCTAACCGCTGTGCTATAGGGGACGCCAGCCATGGCGCTGCATATCAACCCGATTATTCATAATGGTAACGCCCTCGGCGCGTAAACGTGCCCGTTGTTCGTCACCGGAAACGCTGCCAACCGGCAGGCTGAGCCGACCACTGGCGCCCAAAACCCGGTGCCAGGGCAGGGAAGAGCCTTCCGGCAACTGGCTCAACGTACGACCCACCCAGCGTGCTGCGCGACCCAGGCCCGCCAGTTCGGCGAGTTGTCCGTAGGCGACCACTTTGCCTTCCGGGATCTGCGCCATTGTCAGGTAGAGGGCAGTGCGTCGCGCCTCGTTCGGCGATTGTCCCGCCGAGTAAAGTAATGTTAAGTCCGGGTCTGCCACGCGATAATCCTGTATAAAAACGATATTGATTGTCGTTCACTGAACTTTGGTTTATTCGGGCTGTCAGTTACCACCGTGCTTGGTGGTACATGGATAGCCCCGACACCTCCCCGCAGGAAAATGCCCGATTCCCGCCTTACAGAGCCTAGTTATCGCTTATGTTGTCCAGAACCCTGTTGTGCCTTGCAATCACCGCTGTTTCCACTCCATTGCTTGCCGATACCGTCTGGTTGAAGAATGGCGACCGCCTGACCGGCACAATCAAGGTATTCGACGGCGGCAAGTTGCTGCTGCAAACCGAATACGGTGGCGCCATCGCGCTGGACTGGAAACAGGTCAAGACCCTGAAAAGCGATCAGCCGTTGCTGGTCAAGCAGGATGAGCATGGCGGCGAAGTCTCCAATTCGCTGCAGGCAGCGGATGATGGCAAAGTTGTGCTGGCCAATGGCGATGCACCCAAGACCGTCGATCTGGCAAGCATCCATCAGATTATCAAGCCCAAGCCGGTTATCACGGATCTTGTCTGGAAAGGCAACATCGATGCGGCGCTGGACTTCCAGCAGGCAGAAAACGATACCAATGATTACAACGTCGCCTTCAAGACCTCGGCTCGTCATGGCGACTGGCGTCACAACGCCAAGGGCGATTACAACCGCGAGACAACCGACGACGTGGTCGGCACTGACAACTGGAGCGCCGAGTACTCGCTGGACCGCTTCCTGACCGAGAAATTCTTCTGGGACGGTCGCGTCAGCTACAAACGCGACAAGGTCGAGGATCTGTCTCGTCAGCGCGTAGTCGGTACCGGTCCAGGTTACCAGCTGTGGGATGACGAACTGGGTGCATTCAAGGTCGGTGCGCTGCTTAACCGTACCGATTTCGAGTTCTCCAATGACGAGAAGGAAAACTTCTATTCCGTTGCCGGCACCTGGGATTACAACCGCTACCTGATCGGCAAGAAGGTCGAGTTCTTCACCAACGGCGAGCTGGGCAAACCGCTGAGTGCCGTCGCCGACTACTCGCTGGATGTCGAAGCGGGGCTGCGTTACAAGGTGACCGACTGGGCGTCGCTTAACCTGAAAGCCGAGAAGAACGTCATCAGTGGTTCGAGCAATGGCGATGTCGACAAGACACGCTACACCGCTGGCTTCGGCGTAAGCTGGTAAGCGAAGGGCAGGCGACGCACACCCTTTGCGTCGCCTGCTGCTTTTACGGGCTGACTAGATTCGCATTGCGCCATCCAGCTCAAGGATGCGTCCGCTGTAATAATCGTTTTCCAGAATATAAGCCACCGAGTGTGCAATCTCGTCCGGCCTGCCCATGCGCTTGAGCGGGATCGCCGAGGTCATCTTCTCGAGGGCTTCGGGGCGCATGCTGCCGGTCATCTCTGTCTCGATGAACCCCGGTGCCACACCTGCCACCCGGATACCGTAGCGGGCCAGTTCCCTTGCCCAGGTAACCGTCGCAGCCGCCACGCCGGCCTTGGCTGCCGAGTAGTTGGTCTGTCCGATATTGCCCGCACGTGAAATCGAAGAGATATTGATGATCGCGCCCTGACTCTTCTGCTCGATCATTTTCGCCGCCACTTCGCGTGTGCAGAGAAATACGCCGGTCAGGTTGACGTCGATCACCGCCTGCCATTGGGCAAGGCTCAGTTTGGTCATCTCGCCATCCTTGACCTTGACCAGCAGGCCGTCACGCAGAATACCGGCGTTGTTGACCAGACCATGAATGTCGCCGAAATCCCCGGCGACCTTGCTGACCGTGTCGACGACCTGCTCTTCATTAGCAACATTGCACAGATAGGCGCGAGCCTTGACTCCGAGTGCCTCACAGGCGGCGACCGCCTGATCGAGTTTTTCCTGATTCAGGTCCAGCAGCGCCAGATTGGCGCCTTTGCCGGCCAGGTATTCGGCCATGGCTCTGCCCAGCCCCTGGCAGCCGCCGGTGATGATTATCAGCTTGTT
Organism: Pseudomonas sp. PvP027; assembly: GCF_017833005.1. Taxonomy (NCBI): domain Bacteria; kingdom Pseudomonadati; phylum Pseudomonadota; class Gammaproteobacteria; order Pseudomonadales; family Pseudomonadaceae; genus Pseudomonas; species Pseudomonas sp. PvP027. The sequence goes on from NZ_JAFIBK010000001.1 coordinate 4,435,941, forward strand.
TTTCAATTCCATATGCGTGCCCAATCACAGTTGATCGTTTCCATGGCATCACTGGCGGGTTGCGAGTGCTTATGCCATAGCCAGAGCACGTTATAGGCTGTTTTTGCGCGTTCGTCTCGGGTCTGCTGCCCGGCTCTGAAATACACCGATACACGTTTGTGAAGGCCTGGTTCAGCTCACTTGTGCGCATAATTTAGCGGCAAGCCAGATGCAGGGAGCTTGAATTAACGACCTTCTGACATCACATACGGTCTACTCGGAAGGCAATCTTCCCTTGAGGAACTCATTTGATGCGTGTTTTTTTGCTGCTGTTTCTATTATTCCCGGTACTTGAGCTGTTTCTGCTGGTTCGTGTCGGGATGTCCATCGGCTTTCTGTGGACCATTCTGCTCGTCGTCGCAACGTCGATGCTCGGCTTGTTCGTCATGCGCGTGGCCGGTTTTGCAACGGCGCTGCGTGCGCGCGAAAGCCTGGCACGTGGCGAGCTGCCTGCCCAGGAAATGCTTGAAGGGTTGATGGTTGCCGTGGGTGGCGGTCTGCTGCTGTTGCCCGGTTTCATCAGCGACATTCTGGGTGTGATCTGCCTGTTGCCGATCACCCGTCGTCTGCTGATCAACAAGGTCCGCCAGCGCGCCGAAGATCAGGCCATGCGTCAGCGAGCTTTCGCCGATGACTTGCAGACACCTGCCAATCCGGGCGCGTCCAGCCATCGTCCGACTGCGATTCACCAGCCTACCCGCGAGCCCGACGTCATCGAAGGCGAGTTCGAGCATCGCGACAAGTAATCTTCCACATCCCCCGGCAGCGCGGCACCTCAGGGTGCCGCGTTCGTTTTGACCAGCCGGTTCGGTTGTAAAAAATTTCTACCCAAGACTTGTAATCACTTTGCTCGCCCTTATGTATGGGTCACCGCAAGGTTTCTGGCCTGAAGGCCAGACCGTATTCTGCGGTTCGCGCGTCGAACCGTAACCGGCAAGTCCGGATTTAAACCGGCCGGTGCACTCACCGGACGATCAAACAAACATAATCAGGAGATCGACAATGAAGCTTCGTCCTCTGCATGACCGCGTCGTAATCCGTCGCAGTGAAGAAGAAACGAAAACTGCCGGCGGTATCGTTCTGCCAGGTTCGGCTGCTGAAAAGCCTAACCGCGGCGAGATCGTTGCTGTGGGTACCGGCCGCGTGCTGGACAACGGCGAAGTACGTGCGCTGGCTGTGAAAGTGGGTGACAAGGTTGTGTTCGGCCCTTATTCCGGCAGCAACACAGTGAAAGTAGACGGCGAAGACCTGCTGGTGATGAGCGAGAACGAGATTCTTGCTGTCGTCGAAGGCTGAGTGCTCCCGCTGACTTCCGTTACTACTAAGTATTCAAGGAATAATGATCATGGCTGCTAAAGAAGTTAAATTCGGCGATTCTGGCCGCAAAAAAATGCTCGCCGGTGTAAACGTCCTGGCTGACGCAGTTAAAGCGACCCTGGGCCCTAAAGGCCGCAACGTTATCATCGAGAAAAGCTTTGGCGCTCCGCTGATCACCAAAGACGGTGTTTCGGTTGCCAAGGAAATCGAGCTTAAAGACCGTTTCGAAAACATGGGCGCGCAGCTGGTCAAAGACGTTGCCTCCCGTGCCAACGATGATGCAGGCGACGGTACCACTACCGCTACCGTTCTGGCTCAGGCCATCGTCAACGAAGGCCTGAAGGCTGTCGCTGCCGGCATGAACCCGATGGACCTCAAGCGCGGCATCGACAAGGCGACCATCGCCATTGTTGCCGAGCTGAAAAAGCTGTCCAAGCCATGCACCGACACCAAGGCGATTGCCCAGGTCGGCACCATCTCGGCCAACTCTGATCACTCCATCGGCGACATCATTGCCGAAGCCATGGAAAAAGTGACCAAAGACGGCGTCATCACCGTTGAAGAAGGTTCGGGCCTGGAAAACGAGCTGTCTGTTGTAGAAGGCATGCAGTTTGACCGTGGTTACCTGTCCCCGTACTTCATCAACAAGCCGGACACCATGGTTGCCGAGCTGGACAGCCCGCTGCTGTTGCTGGTCGACAAGAAGATCTCCAACATTCGCGAAATGCTGCCTGTTCTGGAAGCAGTCGCCAAGGCTGGCCGTCCTCTGCTGATCGTTGCCGAAGACGTTGAAGGCGAAGCGCTGGCGACTCTGGTTGTCAACAACATGCGCGGTATCGTGAAAGTTGCAGCCGTCAAGGCTCCAGGTTTCGGCGATCGTCGCAAGGCCATGCTGCAGGACATCGCTGTTCTGACTGGCGGTACCGTTATCTCCGAAGAGATCGGCCTGAGCCTGGAAACCACTACCCTGGAACACCTGGGTAATGCCAAGCGCGTCATCCTGAACAAGGAAAACACCACCATCATCGATGGTGCTGGCGTGAAAACCGATATCGACTCGCGTATCTCCCAGATCCGTCAGCAAATCGGCGACACCAGCTCGGACTACGACAAGGAAAAACTGCAAGAGCGTCTGGCCAAGCTGTCTGGCGGCGTTGCAGTGATCAAGGTCGGTGCCGGTTCCGAAGTCGAGATGAAAGAGAAGAAAGCCCGCGTTGAAGACGCCCTGCACGCAACCCGCGCAGCCGTTGAAGAAGGCGTGGTACCTGGCGGTGGCGTGGCACTGGTTCGCTCCCTGCAGGCTATCGAAGGTCTGAAAGGCGACAACGCTGATCAGGACGTCGGTATCGCTCTGCTGCGTCGTGCAGTCGAAGCGCCTTTGCGCCAGATCGTTGCCAACTCCGGTGACGAGCCAAGCGTTGTTGTCGACAAGGTCAAGCAGGGTTCGGGTAACTACGGTTACAACGCTGCTTCCGGCGAATACGGCGACATGATCGAAATGGGTATCCTTGACCCGGCCAAAGTGACTCGCTCTGCTCTGCAGGCGGCGTCCTCCATCGCCAGCTTGATGATCACCACCGAAGCGATGATCGCTGACGTGCCTGAAGACAAGCCAGCAGGCGGCGGCATGCCGGACATGGGCGGCATGGGTGGTATGGGCGGCATGATGTAAGCCAGCTTTACCCCCAAGGTTACACCCATAAAAAACCCCGCCTTGTGCGGGGTTTTTTTATGGTCTTTCTGTGTCGGATCAATCAATGCGTCGGTTGTACTTTGCTGTTCGCGAGACCCTTGGGTTCGGGTCGGTACAGTACGAAGTAATAAACCCCCAGACAGATCAGCCAGCAGAACACTGCGGTCCAGATGTTATGGGAAAAGAAGTGCGCACCTTGCAGCATTCGCCCGACAGAGAAGACCGTGCCAAGACCGAATGCCAAAGCCAGGCCCATTTTCGCCATCCGTGGACGACGGTCGCGAAGGGCGAAGAACAGTGCGAACAGGGTAAAGCCGGTCGCCGCGTGGCCGCCCGGCCAGCAGCGTCCCGGTTTATCGGTCGCAGGGCGTGGGCTCAACAGTTCGCTGTAGGTTTCCTGCCCACCGAATTCTTTCAGGCTCCAGGGGCACTGCACTGACGTCACCACTTTCACCGGGGTAACGAAGGCGGTTGAAAGCGCCATGGACAGCACCAGGCAACCCAGCTCTCGGCGCCACGGGATCAGGCGCTCTACCTTGAAGGACGCCGCAAAGCCGATCATGGCCAGCGCGCCGAACACCATGACCAGCTGTTTGGCGCGGTCATGGAGAACGTCTTCGAGAAAATAACTGTGCCTGCCAATGAACTGTCCGCTGACGGGGTCGAAGGCCAGTTTGGCGATGTCCATGTCCAGGGAGGTCAGTTCAAGCAGCATGAGGATCAGTGCCACGGCGACAGGGATACCCAGGTAAATCCACGGGTTGATCGAACGGGAGTAGGGTGGGGCGACGGTTTTCGACATATCGAATCCAGGTCTTTGAAGGGCATGCCGCGATTATTGTGTGCGACGGTTCGTCTCAAAGTGTGTCATGAGCCTTATGAATCATAGGTGAAAAAATCGTCATGCCATTTCGGCGCTGGCCCTCACGCCCACTTCGTCTTAAGCTGCGCCAGCCCAAACTGCATATGAGAGTGCTTTATGCGAATTCTTCTGGTTGAAGACAACCGCGACATCCTGGCGAACATGGCCGATTACCTGGGCATGAAAGGCTATACCGTCGATTGCGCCCAGGATGGCCTCTCAGGACTGCATCTGGCAGCCACCGAGCACTACGACCTGATCGTTCTCGACATCATGCTGCCCGGCATCGATGGCTACACCTTGTGCAAACGCCTGCGCGAAGATGCCCGGCGCGACACGCCGGTCATCATGCTGACCGCCCGTGATCAACTGGACGACCGTCTGCAGGGTTTCCGCTCCGGTGCTGACGACTACCTGCTCAAGCCGTTTGCCCTGTCCGAACTGGCCGCGCGGATCGAAGCGGTATTGCGCCGTGCCCAAGGCGGCGGTCGGCGTACCTTGCAGGTGGCCGATCTGGTCTATGACCTCGACACCCTCGAGGTCACGCGTGAGGGGCGCATGCTCAAGCTCAATCCGGTCGGCCTCAAACTGCTCGCCGTACTGATGCAGAAAAGCCCGCACGTATTGCGTCGCGAGATTCTGGAAGAAGCGTTATGGGGCGATGACTGCCCGGACAGCGACAGCCTGCGCAGCCATGTGCACCAGTTGCGTCAGGTGATCGATAAACCGTTTGGCAAACCGCTGTTGCAGACCGTGCATGGCGTGGGCTATCGCTTGGCCGAGGGCCGGGATGGAGTTTAAACAGAGTCTTGCCCAACGGATCATCATTGCCTTCGCATTGATGAGTGCACTGGTCGCCGGGTCGTTCGCCATCGGAATCATCTCCACCGTCCACCTGGTCGAAGAAAAGCTGATTTCCGCCGGCCTCGGTGGTGACCTCAACCGTCTGATGCTGATGGACAGTGTCAGCGACTGGAGCCACCGGCCCAAGCCCGACCAGTTGTTCTATTTCAGCAATGGTCCGGGCGACTTCGATCTGCCCAAGGACATTCGTCATCTCGAGCCGGGCTTCCACGAGGTGTTCCGTGGGCCGTTGTCATACCACGCCATGATTGAGGTAGTGGATGGCCGGCATTACGCCCTGTTGCAGGATCAGAGCGATTTTGAAGAGCGTGAGCGGGTGCTGTTTGCCGTCGTGCTGGTCGGTTTCGTTCTGGCATTGGCGCTGGCGGTGTTTCTGGGGTGGGTGCTGGCGCGACGGGTCATGGCGCCTGTTGTGCGTCTGGCCCGGCAGGTTCGCCACCGTGACCAGTTGCTTGGACTGGCACCGCCACTGGCGCCTGACTATGCCGCTGACGAAGTCGGCGAGTTGGCGGTGGCCTTCGATGCAACTTTGGGACGTTTGAGGCAGGCGCTGATTCGTGAGCGTATGTTCACCAGCGACGTGAGCCATGAACTGCGTACGCCGTTGATGGTGCTGGCCAGCTCTTGTGAGCTGTTGCTGGAAAACCCTGCGCTCGATTTGCGAGGCCGTCGCCAGGTAGAGCGTATCGGCCGTGCCTGTGAAGAAATGCGCGATCTGGTGCAAACCTTCCTGATGCTCGCTCGCACCCAGCGCGAAGATCCGGCCATGACGCCCAAGGCCACGCTGGTCGGGGTGGCCGAGCAGTTGATCTCCCAGTGGCGTGACCCGATAGAGAGCAAGGGGCTGCAATTGACCTACACGCCACCTGCCGATGACCAGCTGTCCGATATTCGTTACAACGCAACCTTCCTGCATGCCGTGATGGGCAACTTGCTGCGCAACGCGCTGCACTACACCGATCACGGATTCATTGCGCTGACCCTGCACGCAGAAAGCTTCACCGTGGAGGACAGTGGCGTGGGCATTCCCGAAGAGAAACGCGAGGCGATGTTCGAGCCTTTCGTGCGTGGCAACGAGCAGCGCGGAGAGGGGCTGGGCCTCGGGCTTTCACTGGTGCAGCGCATCTGTACCAACCAGGGATGGAGCGTCGATCTCACCCCTATGGAACCTCATGGTTGCCGATTCAAGGTGACGCTCAACGTGATCAAAGTCTGACCTTCCTTTCGAGTAGAGCGGCCTCAGTGTGTAGCGGCCAATCGACTGCACTTCGTCGATTAGCCGCACACCGTCTCTAACTCTCTGTAAAATCTCGAAACACCTGATGTGGAAACGTAACATTTTTTTCACATTCAGATGACCTGACGGTGACGGCGGTGCCTTTAGTTTGGCCCCCCATCAACATCAGGAGCAGCTCTCATGAGCGATCGCATCGAACTCGAGTTTTCCCGAAAGTACGACAAGACACACGCCCGCCAGTACCTGGAAAAGCATCAGGACGGTATCTGGCGCAAGCTGTCGCATCATCGCGATGAACAGTTGGCGAGAAAGGCTCTGCACATGGCCGGGGACCCGGGCCTGGTGCTGGACCTGCCTTGTGGTGCGGGACGCTTCTGGCCGTTATTGGCCGAGAAGCCGAACCGCTCGATCATCGGTGCCGATAACTCCGCAGACATGCTCAGTACCGCCTGTGCCTCGCAGCCGGCAGACGTTGTGAAAAGGGTACAACCCTTGCAGACATCTGCCTTTGCCATCGACCTGCCTGATAACGCAGTAGACAGCATTTTCTGCATGCGCTTGTTGCACCATGTCGGTCAGTCCAGCGACCGGATGGCTCTATTGCGCGAGTTTCAGCGCGTAACCCGTGACAGCGTGATCGTCTCCCTCTGGGTTGATGGCAATTTCAAGGCATGGAAGCGTGCGCGCCTGGAGAACAAGCGCCAGCAAAAAAATGGGCGGGAAAGTTACCAGAATCGCTTTGTGTTACCTGTTGTTACCGCAGAAACCGAATTTGAGCAGGCAGGATTTCGCATTCAGAACCGCATGGATTTCCTGCCCATGTACGCCATGTGGCGAGTCTATGTCCTACGTAAAAGGTAAAAAGATGGGTTTGCAGTCCGTGAAAGAACCAGTTGTGAACCCGATCCAGAATGAGTTCGATCAGTTCTGGAGCCAGCATGGCGAGTGGGTTGAAGAACCCAATGTGCGCCGTGGTGGAGAGAGTGGTGTGCAGCGGCTGGTCATGGACGATGGGCAAACCCTGTATGCCAAACGCCAGACAGGCCACATCTACCGCAGCCTGCTGCACCCGCTGGGCCGACCCACCGTACTGCGCGAGCGCGAGGCGCTTGAAGGTCTTCGCAAGCTTGGCGTCGTCGTCCCTGAAGTGGTGTTTTGCGGTGCCGAACGTGGCGAGGACAACGCCTGGCGGGCGTTGCTGGTCACCGTGGCGCTGGAAGGCTTCGAGGAAATTGAAAAGTGGCAGGCTGCCGGAGGGCGCGAGCGCCATGGCGAGCTGTTCTATGAGCGCATGCTCAAGGAAGTGGCAGCCACTCTGGCCCGCATGCACCTGGGCCGCTGGCAACACAGCTGTCTGTACATCAAGCACATTTTCGTGCGGGTCACAGGGGAAGGGCCGGACGCCAATGTCGAGGTCGCCTTGCTCGACCTGGAAAAGGGCCGTCGTCGCCTTACCGCTCAAGGTGCCGCGCAGCACGATATGAAACAGCTACGACGCCATTCGTCATTCAGCGCTGCAGACTGGCAGAAGTTGATCTACTTTTACCAAGCAGCGTTTGGCAGCTCTATCAAAGGTTTAGAGTCATGAAGCTAGAAATGGCAAGAGGTCTGTTTATCTTCGGTGCACTGGCAGTTGCGACCGTCGCCGTGGCGGCGCTTGAACAGCCGTCTACCCGCATACTCACCACGCAGCACGGCGAGGGCCATTGTCCGCAGCCACGCGTGGCGAAGAGTCTGGTGAATGTGCAACCGGACCACGATCTGTTGCTGTTCATGTACAGCCTGGCGCAGGGTACCGGCGTCAAAAACTGAAGCCCTCAGCGCCCTGCACCTAACCCACTTGAGCCAGATGAAGATGGTTGTCCCACAACCCGGCTGGCAGGTCCAAAGGCTGGGCCAGTAGTTGCGCCTTGCGACAGTCATAGAAGCGGCAGCGTCCCTGGCCTGAGGTCACGACGAAGCCGTCGGCGACAGCCCCCACTCCCGCACAGTCCGGCAACGGCGCATCCAGTTTCAGCACGCCACTGTCCAGATCCCAGATAAAGAAGCGGTTGCCGCGTGGTGCCGTCAGGGCCACCAGTCGCAGGTCACTGTGTACTGCGACGCTGGCGGTGTAGTGAGCCATGGCGCGTAATTGCTCTTCTGCCACTGGAAACGCCTGGAATGGCTGGCCTGGACGTTTGATTGCCAGCAGTTCGGCCAACTCGTGACTGTCGCCCATGAACTGTTGACCTGCAACGATGGTGCCATCGCTGGCGATGCCCATGTGGCGGACGCTGTTCATCTGCTGGGAAAGCGTTTCCTTGCTGAGCAAGGTACCGTCACGCTGCATGATGACCAGGCTGGGTTGCATGGCATCGAGGTTCATCTCTACCCGGCTTTCCGCTTCAGTGCGGATGCCACCGTTGGCGACTACCAGCGTTTCCCCATCCGGCATCCAGGAGACCTGATGCGGACCGATGCCATGCGTAGAGATCTCGGCCGAGTGCACCAGTCGCTCGTCGACGAAGCGGTAGACACCCAATAAACCGCGCCCTGGATCACGGGTATCATTTTCCGTCGCATACAGCCATTCGCCGTCGCGATGAATCACTGCATGTCCGTAGAAGTGGCGGTCAGGCTGCGAAACGATGGTTTGCAGCAAACGACCATCACGCAGGTCGATCAGGTAGCTTTCAGTACCTGGGCGACGTGCGATGAACACCGCAAGTGGCAGGTCTGGATGATTGATGATGTCGTGGCAGCGCTGGCCCACCCGGGTCGCGAATACCTGCGTTCCGTCGAGCTTGAAACCCACCGCATAGTGCTTGCCGTCGCCATCGTCGCGAGCCGAAAGCAACAAGGGGCGTGTGTCTTTTTGCCTGAACAGGGTCCAGCCACCCAGCGTGCAGGCGCTGAGCAGAAGACTGCCGAGCGCCATGGCCTGACGTCGCAACATCACATGTACCTCTTGATCAATCGCCGTCGTTGGCGTTGAAACCCAACTGAATGCCGAGGGCCTTGGCCAGCTCGCCTTCGTGCAGGCGATGCACGGCATTCAGGCTGTCGTAAAACGCATTGAGTTGCTGGCGTCCTGCATCCGTGGCCAGCAGGTCGGCGAGTGGCGGCTTGAGTTCCGACAGCAGTTTTCGGCTGTTAGCGTAGGCGGCATCGATTTTGTCGGCCAGCGGTTTCTGCTCGGTGGGCAGCAGGCTGCGCAGGCCCTTGTTGTCGACACCGGTCCACACCGTCTCGGCGCTGATCAGGCTGGCTTCCAGGCTGCTGAGCGACGACTTGCTGCGCCACGCATCTGCCTGGAATGGCTGCGGCTGGCCCTTGCTCTGACGACCCAGTGGCGTGCCAAGCTTCTTCTTCAAGCTGTCGAGGGCGGTGACCTGAACCCGCAGCAATTCGGCAATGGCTTCGTGAGAGTCGGCGTAGCGCTGATTGGGGAACTTGCTCAATTGCGCGAGCATGCCGTCGGTGCTGTTCCAGCTGTTGAGGATTTCTTCAGCCAGTTGTTTCTGGCGTTCACCGATGGCCATCAGCAGCGGGCAATAGCGTGCTTTCTGCTCGGCATTGGCCATGTCGATGTCGGCGTCGAAGAGGATGTATTCGTAGGCGGACAAACCCTGCACCACGACACTGGCCTTGGACAGTTCCTGGGCGGTGATCTGTGGTTGGGCGGTTACCAGTTGCTCGACCTGACGGCCAACCAGATTCTTCTTGTCTGGCCAGAACTGTATTTGCCAGGCGCGATTGCCTTCGGCCAGAGGGCCGATCAACAGCGGTTGCAATTCGGCCCAGGTTTTCTGTGCTTTCAGAAAGTCGGCGCGGGCGGCGGCCAGATCAGTCTTGCCCTGGCAGAACGCCAATGCGCTGGCTGCCAACTGACGATCGGCCTCCACCCAGCGGCTGTAGGTCGGCAGGATGACCTGTTTGGCAATCGCTGCGGACGTCACCGCCTGAGGGTCGGATGGCGAGCAGGCACCCAAGGCAAGTGCCGCAAGGCTGGTCAGCAACAACTTGGGTCGGAACATGTCCGGCTCCTTATTTCTGAAAGGAAGATGTTTGAACAGGGAGATTCTGCAATGGGCGCAATCATAACGAATTCAGAAAGGCCAACAGTGCTTCACGTTGCTGTGCGTCAAAAGCCAGAACCTGGCGCTGCGCCGTCTGGGCTTCGCCGCCGTGCCACAGAATCGCCTCAAGCACATTACGCGCGCGACCGTCGTGCAACAGTTGGGTGTGTCCACTTACCGTGCCAGTCAGGCCCAGCCCCCATAAGGGCGGGGTGCGCCACTCACGTCCGGTGGCCTGGAACTCGGTACGGTTATCGGCCAGCCCTTGACCCATGTCGTGCAGCAGCAAGTCGCTGTACGGGCGAATCTCCTGATTGGCCAGCTCGGGTTCGGCGGCGTCGCTACGGGTTTTGAAAGAGGGGGTATGGCATTGCTGGCAGCCCGCCTGGAAAAACAGGTTCTTGCCTGCCAGCACCTGCGGATCATCGACCTTGCGGCGCGCCGGAACACCCAGGTTGCGGGTGTAGAACTCCACCAGGCGCAGGATATTGTCGCTGACTTCCGGTTCGCCATCCGGGCCATTGCCATTGGGCGCGGCCAGGCAATCGGTCTGGGCCGGCGTGCAGTCATCGAAAGGGCGCAGGCTGGTGGTCAGCCCCATGTCGCCGGAAAAGGCGTGCACGTTCTGCTGGTTGAGGTTCGGCTGTCCGGCTTTCCAGCCAAACCTGCCCATCACCACTTTTTGCCGAGCATCATCCCAGACCCAGTTGGGACGTCCCGAGATGCCATCGGCGTTCTTGTCATCAGGGTCGGCATTGGCAAGGATGGCTTCATCGGCAATCGCCTCAAGCAAGCCCAGGCCGATCATTGGCGGGGCCACGCGTGCCGAGATGTGAGTATCGGGGTGCATGGGGCCGTAGCCCAGTTGGGTGATCCTGAGGGTCGGCTGGCGCAGCTCGACTGCCGTGCCATCGCGAAATTCGACCGTCAGCGCATCGTACTCGACCCGCACCTTGCCCTCGGGCGCTACGCCCGGGTTCGACATGTCCTGCAATTGACCGCCGTAAACCGGCTCCGGCAGTACGCCGTTGCGCTTTACAAGGTCGGCGTACGCCGGGTCATCGGGAATCGACAGCCTGACCAGCATCGACACTGCATTGCTGTCGCCAGCCTCTGGCGGATGACCGCGACCGTCCTTGATGTGGCAGTTCTGGCAGGCATTGGTGTTGAACAGTGGGCCAAGTCCGTCGCGAGCCGTGGTGGTCGACGGCGCAATCACCCACGGGCTGCGGAAAAAGCTGTTGCCGACGCTGAAGTCCAGCCGCCGCACCGGGGACAGATTGGCCGAGGGCAGGGAGAAGGCGTTCTGGTCGCTTTTCCTGACGGTGGCGCTGCCTCCGGACAAGGCTTCTCCCGGCTCGGCATGCGTGAAACGCGGGGCGTCATCGCATGCGCTCAGGACCAGGGTCGTGAGCAAGGCAAGTGATAGACGGAGCCGCGTACTCATAGACATCCTGCAACGGGGCGAAAAATCGGGGCGTGCAAGCTTATCAGCCTCGGGCGGTTTGAATAAGAGGGATTATCGTTTGCGGCGTCTTGCGCAATGTGTTGTTACGAATCTTTGACGCTGGTCGGGTCCTGATTTTTTTGCCTATGCTGCGAAGGCTGCTTCACACGATCAGTCACATGACGCTGGCAGCATTCATACACCAACGGCCAGCAGAGATCATTCAATGAATAACCCGGACAACAGCGCTTTTGTGACCACCATTCAGGCTCTGGAAGCGATCTATGGCCCGATCGCGCCTCCTTCGCTCATCAAGGAAGTTGACCACATTCACGAGGTCTACCGGCCTTTCATCGAGCAGGCACCGTTCGCCGTGCTTGCCTCTGCCGGTCCTGACGGGCTCGATGCTTCTCCACGGGGAGATCAGGCGGGGCTGGTGCATATCGAGGACAGCAAGACGCTTTATCTGCCTGACCGACGCGGCAACAACCGCATCGATACGCTGCGCAACATCGTCAACGATCCGCGCGTTGCGTTGCTGTTTCTGATACCCGGCGTAGGTGAAACCCTGCGCGTCAACGGAACCGCACAGATATCGGTTGAGCCCGAGTTGCTCTCGCGTTTCGCAGTGAAGGGCCAGTTGCCCAGGTCTGTCCTGCGTATTTGCGTGACCAGCGTGTATTTCCAGTGCAGCAGGGCGACCATCAGGTCTGGCTTGTGGGACCCGGCACAGCACATCGAACGCAGCGCGCTACCTACTGCCGGGCAGATACTCAAGGCGGTTTCGGCTGAGAAGATCGACGGCGAGGCCTATGACAAGGCGTTGCCGGGACGTATTGCGGATACGTTGTATTGATGCTGGCGGAGTTTGTCCATGTCGCGAGCCAGCGCGCACCACAGCTGAAAACGATACCTGCCGATCAGATACAAAAATGCCGGTCAGCGAACTGACCGGCATTGATTGTCATCGCAACAAACGCGGTTGATCAGAACTCGTGATCGGCGTTGTCCGGGTTCAGATCGGTTATGCCCAGCTTGCCAGCCGCCTGTTCGATAGCACCTGTCTGTTTGACCAGCGCGGCGATAGCGTCACGTACCACCTGATTGCCTGCCGTGTTGCCGGCAGCGATCAACTGATCGAAATGCTCGCCCTTGTTTGCATGATCGACGATGACCTGCAACTTGGCCTGCGTGTCGTCCAGGTCGGCGCGCAAGGTGGCGTCGGTGGCCGGGTCTGCCTTGGCAACCAGGGACGAAAGGCTTGGCCCGCTGACCTTGCTGCCGTCGGTGCGGGTGTACTCGCCCAGATAAACGTTGCGAATGCCCTTGCCGTTGTAGAAGTGCGAGTTGTGCGTGTTGTCGCTGAAGCAGTCGTGTTCGTCTTCGCTGGAGTTGGCTTCCAGTGCGACTTTCATGCGCTCGCCCGCCAGTTCACCCAGCGACAGGCTGCCCATGCCGAAGAGCATTTTACGCAGACCGCTTTCGCCGGATTCGGCTTCCAGCGTGGCGCGGTAGTTGTCGGGCACGCCGGCCCTCCAGTTACCGGACATTTCTTCAAGGTCGCTGACCAGCAGGTCGGTGACGGCCTCGAGGTAGGCGCGGCGGCGGTCATTGTGGCCGCCGGTTGCGCCAGCCCCTTCCAGGTAATCGCTGGCCGGACGTGCGCCGGCCCCAGAGCCGGTACCGTTCAGGTCCTGGCCCCAGAGCAGGAATTCGATGGCGTGGTAGCCAGTGGCAACGTTGGCCTCGGAACCACCCAGCTCGTTCAGGCTGGCGAGTTTTTCGGAGGTGATTTCCTTCACGTCGACCTTGTCTTCGCCGACCTGAATTTCGGTGTTGGCGATGATGTTGGCAGTGGCGCCCGGGTTGCCCAGCGCGTGCTGGTAATCCTTGGCCACATAGTCGATCAGACCTTCGTCCAGGGGCCAGGCATTAACCTGTCCTTCCCAGTCGTCGATGATGGTGTTGCCGAAGCGGAACACTTCGCTCTGCATGTAAGGCACACGCGCAGCGATCCACGCCTCGCGGGCGGCTTTCAGGGTTTCATCGTTGGGCTTGGCGAGGAAAGCGTCGACGGCAGTGCTGAGTTTTTTCGCACCGGCCTCGGCATCGTCGAATACTGCGGACACCATGTTGGCGTAGTTCGCGACCACCGCCTTGGCCGCCGCGTCGTCAGTCTGGGCGGCTGCTGCCGGAGCAGGGGCAGCAGGCGTCACAGCCGGCGCCGCCGGCGCAGCAGCTGGCGCGGGTGCCGGGGCGGCAGCCTTGTCCTTGCCTTCGCCACAACCGGCGAGAGAGATAGCGATGGCCAACAGACTAGCGGTTGCCAGAGGCATACGAATCATGACGGAATCCTGCGTCGATAAAGGTGATGGCGGGGTGCGCCCATAAAATCTGCGACATAATGCGAAAGATTTGCATTCGATGTAAAGGCAAAACGCCTGTGTGGGCGTGTTCAGGCATTCGGCAGGTTGTAACAGACGGTTTCAAGATGACTTGGATGGCCGGGAGTATGCAAGCCGGCTTACAGGCTGGCGGCGTGGTCCTGACGCGACTGCTTGAGGTAAGCCAGCAACTCCCGCCCGGGCAGCGGCTTGCTGTACAGATAGCCCTGGCCTTCGTGGCAGCCCTCGGTCACCACATAAGCCTCCTGCTCGACGGTTTCCACGCCTTCGGCAATGACTTGCATGCCCAGGCTCTTGCCCAACTGGATAATGGCCCGCACGATGGTGGCGTCATCGTCGTCGTCAATCAGGTCCTGCACGAAGCTGCGGTCAATCTTGATCTTGTCCAGCGGCAGGCTTTTCAGGTAACTCAGCGATGAGTAGCCGGTGCCGAAGTCATCGATGGCGATCAAGGCGCCGGAGCGTCGCAAGCTCAACAGGTGCTGGGCGGCGGTGTTGATATCTTCCATCAGCCCGGTTTCGGTCACTTCCAGTTCCAGGCTGCGCGGTGGCAAGCGATAGATCTGCAGCAGGTTGTTGACCACGCGCGGCAGTTCGGCGTGATGCAGTTGCACGGTCGACAGGTTGACTGCCATGCGCAAATCGGTGAAGCCCTGATCGAGCCATTCGCGCAGTTGGCGACAGGCCTGATCCAGCACCCATTCGCCGATGGCGATGATGGTGCCGTTCTGTTCCGCCAGCGGGATGAATACATCCGGCGGCACCAGGCCATGTTCCGGATGCTGCCAGCGGATCAGTGCTTCCACACCGACGATACGGTGATCGCGATAGCTGATCTGCGGTTGATAGACCAGGTACAACTGATCGCGTGGCAGGGCTTCGCGCAGGTCTTTTTCGAGTTCGCGGCGGCGGCGCATTTCGCTGTCCACACTGGCGATGTAGAACTGATACCGGTTACGCGAGCGCGCTTTGGCCAGCGTCATGGTCTGCTCGGCTTTTTGCAGCAGCTTCTCGGTACTGTCGCCATCTTCGGGAAACAGGGTGATGCCGATAGTCGCTCGCAGTCGAATCTGCTGATCACCGACGATGAACGGAGCTTCCAGCTCATCCAGAATATTTTGCGCCAGTTCTGCCGCCTCGTAGGGCTGCTCGATGTTGGACTGGACCAGCGCGAACTGGTCGCCGCCCAGGCGCGCCAGTGCGCCGAGTCGCACGCTGTGCGCGCGCAGGCGGTCAGCGAGTGCGAGCAACAATTGGTCGCCGGACTGGTAGCTGAACTGTTCGTTGATCCCCTTGAAGTCATCCAGACCCACGCAAAGAACCGCCACTCTGTGTTGCTGGCGTCCCGCATCTTCCAGAATCCTGTCCAGCCCGATCTGCAATTGAAGCCGATTGGGCAGGCCAGTGAGGAAATCGTATTGCGCCATGCGCTGCAGATTGTTCTCGGCCTCGTGGCGCAGATAAGTGTGGCGCTCGATAGAGGCCAGCAACTGATTGGCGGTGTTGACCCAGATCCCCAGTTCGTTTTTCTCGTGGCCTTTGAGTAACGGCAATTGATGTTCGCTGGGGCGGTCGGGGTTGATCGCGATCAGATGCTCGATGATCTTCGACAGCGGCCTGGTCAGCAGCCAGTGATAGACCAGATACAGCACCAGCCCCATTGCCAGCGCACGCAGCACGCCGGCGATAAAGATGATTCCGGCATTGACCAGAAAGCTTTCGCCGTAATTGGCGGTGTCGAGGGTGATGCGCAAATCGCCGTAATACTCGCTGTAAGGACTGCGGCCTACCAGTTGAGTGGTGAAGCTGCGCTCCTGGCCGAGAATGAGGTCTGTCAGCCAACGCGTAGGGGCGGTTTTCAGCGGCCGGTCTTTCTCGGCGAGCAGGCTTTCGTTGGGGTGTCCTATGGACGCCATGCGTACCGATTCATCCTGAAACAGGCCTTCGATGACCTGCATGCCCATTTCGCGGTCCAGGCTATAGACGGCCTGTGTCGAGGGGTCGCGGAACATGCCGAGAATTCGCTCGGCATCGTTCGCCACGGTCTGACGTGTCTTGTAGGCGTCGAAGACGATTTGTGCACAGCTGAGCAGGACGCCTACCAGAAGCGCCGAAAGCAGCACAACGCGCAGCAACTTTACCGACAGGCTGTTCTTGAGTTCCAGCTTCAATGGCCGTTCCTTAGTTCGTGTCGGAGGGCATATCGCCTCATGACCCTCGAAAAACCAGGCCTGCACGCCGTGACCTTGTCACAACCGGTACGCCTGGCTGATCTTCGCGTTCCTTGCACCTGCTGGCCAAAGCCACCTCAGTGCGTCGGGTGGCCAGGTAGGTAACTTGAGCAGAACACTGTAAAGAATTACGTCATAGAGAATTACGTTGTAGTACGAGTCAGCTAGCGTTTTCTGACAATACACAAAGTATGGGCGGCAGGCGAAAAAGATTTTCGATTCGCCTGACTGGCAGGCCGGTGTTCGACGCCGTCTGTGAAACGGGCGTCCGGTGAGCGGCCCTTGCGGACCGGAAAACATAAAAAACCCGACGCGAGGCCGGGTTTTTTCGATGACGCTGGACTCAGGCTGCGAATTGCTTGGCCACGAAGTCCCAGTTCACCAGGTTCCAGAACGCTTCCACGTACTTCGGACGCAGATTGCGGTAGTCGATGTAGTAGGCGTGTTCCCACACATCGCAGGTCAGCAGCGGGGTGTCGCCGCTGGTCAACGGGTTGCCGGCACCGATAGTGCTGGCCAGTGCCAGGGAGCCGTCAGCCTTCTTCACCAGCCAGCCCCAGCCGGAGCCGAAAGTGCCGATGGAAGTCTTGCTGAACTCTTCCTTGAACTTGTCGAAGGAACCGAACGCCTTGTTGATAGCTTCGGCCAGAGCGCCGGTAGGCTCGCCGCCAGCGTTAGGGGCCAGGCAGTTCCAGTAGAACGTGTGGTTCCAGACCTGCGCGGCGTTGTTGAAGATACCGCCCGAGGAGGTCTTGATGATCTCTTCCAGGGTCTTGCCTTCGAACTCGGTGCCGGGCACCAGGTTGTTCAGGTTCACGACGTAGGTGTTGTGGTGCTTGTCGTGGTGATATTCCAGAGTCTCCGCAGAAATGTGCGGCACCAGAGCGTCTTTGGCGTAGGGCAGTGGCGGCAATTCAAAAGCCATGGTTTATCTCCTTTCAGGTCAATTGCGGTAGTCGCAGGGCCGATCACGGGCGGCCAGATACAGCATGCACCGGGAGTTTTACTCTTTTGCGGCGCAGACCCCGGATCATAGCACCGGGTCTGCGGCTTAACCACGCAACAACTGTGTGGGATAGAGGTTCCCACGCGATTGACTCTGCGGTTATGAAAACCGTCAGGCTGACCGTATCAACTGCAAGGCCACGCTGAACATCATCACCGCGATCATCAGGTCCAGCATGCGCCAGGTGGCAGGGCGGGCCAGCCAGGGAGCCAGCCATGCCGCGCCCAGGGCAAGGCTCGAGAACCACAGCAGCGAAGCACTGGCTGCGCCGGCGACATACGCGCCAGGTACGCCCTGTTGTGCGCCCAGCGAGCCAATCAGCAGCACGGTGTCCAGATAGACATGCGGGTTCAGCAAGGTGACGGCCAGTGCGCTGAGCAACACGGTGCGCAGCGATTTTCTGCCAGCCGCTGCGCTGCGCTCGAGGCTTTGCCGCGAGCAGGCGCGGCGCAATGCCTGCAGGCCGTACCAGCTGAGGAATATCACACCACCCCAGCGCGCCACTGCCAGCAGGGTCGGATTCTGTGCTAGTACATTGGCCAGACCGAACACTCCTGCCGCCACCAGCAGGGCGTCGCAGACAATGCACAGCATCGCCACCGCCACATGATGTTCACGGCGCAGGCCCTGAGCCAGCACAAAAGCATTTTGAGTTCCGATAGCCATGATCAGTCCAGCCGCGATCAGCAGCCCATTGAGGTAGCTTTGCCACATAAGGAGGTTCCAACGAGCAGATTCAGATAGCCATTCTTATGGGGTGAGGGATATAAGGAAAACCAATAATCCTCATCGCTCATTAGGAAAACTGATGTTCGACTATAAATTGTTGTCGGCGCTGGCGGCCGTGATCGAGCAGGCCGGGTTCGAGCGTGCCGCTCAGGTGCTCGGGCTTTCTCAGTCAGCGGTCTCGCAACGCATCAAGTTGCTGGAGGCGCGCATTGGCCTGCCGGTGCTGGTACGCGCCACGCCGCCGAGCCCGACCGATATAGGTCGGCGCCTGCTCAATCACGTGCAGCAGGTCCGTTTGCTGGAACGCGACCTGCAAAGTCAGGTGCCTGCACTGGACGAGGAGGGTGTGCCCGAGCGTTTGCGAATCGCCTTGAATGCCGACAGTCTGGCAACCTGGTGGGCGCCGGCCATTGGCGCGTTTTGTACGCAGCACCGTTTGCTGCTGGATCTGGTTGTCGAAGATCAGGACGTAGGTCTCAAGCGCATGCGCGCCGGTGAGGTGGCGGCCTGCCTGTGTGGCAGCCAGCGTCCGGTGGCCGGGGCACGCAGCCAGTTGCTGGGGGCCATGCGCTACCGGGCGCTGGCCAGTCCGGCGTTCATCGCCCGCCACTTTCCGGACGGTGTCAGCCCTGAAACGCTCGTCAGATCCGCTGCACTGGTGTACGGGCCGGACGACCTTTTGCAGCATCGTTATCTGGCACTGCTGGGCGTTCAGGACGGCTTCGAGCATCATTTGTGTCCTTCCTCCGAAGGTTTCATCCGTATGATCGAGGCGGGAATGGGCTGGGGGCTGGCGCCCGAGTTGCAGGTGCGTGACCAATTGCGCAACGGCACTCTGCTCGAATTGCTGCCGGACCGTTGCATTGATGTGCCGCTCTACTGGCATCATTGGCGCAATGGTGGGCAGCTTCTGACGCGCCTCACCGAACATCTGGCGCAACATTCGGTTCACTGGCTGGTGCCGCTGAGCGAAGACTGATCGTCAACAGGATCATGTGTAATCCATGCAGGCAGTGTTTTCCTTTCCTGCAGACGCGTTAATGGAGCGGTAAATGAAGATTCTGGTCACCGGCGCGAGCGGCTTCATCGGCGGACGCTTTGCGCGTTTTGCCCTTGAGCAGGGCATGAGCGTGCGGATCAATGGCCGTCGTGCCGAAGGTGTCGAGCACCTGGTCAGGCGCGGTGCCGAGTTTATCCAGGGCGACCTTGCCGATCCCTATCTGGTGCGCGCACTGTGCGATGACGTGGAAGCGGTCGTGCATTGCGCAGGCTCGGTCGGTACGTGGGGACGTCGCCAGGATTTCATGCAGGGCAACGTGCAGCTTACGGAAAACATCGTCGAGGGCTGCCTGAAACAAAGGGTGCGAAGGCTGGTTCATCTTTCCTCGCCGTCGATCTACTTTGATGGCAATTCGCACCGTGGCATCAAGGAAGAGCAGGTGCCCAAGCGCTTTCACAATCACTACGCGGCCACCAAATACCTGGCCGAGCAAAAGGTTTTCGGTGCCGAAGAATTCGGACTTGAAGTCATCGCCCTGCGGCCGCGCTTTGTCACCGGTGCGGGCGACAACAGCATTTTCCCGCGTTTGCTGCACATGCAGCGCAAGAGGCGCCTGTCGATCGTCGGCAATGGCTTGAACGTGGTGGATTTCACCAGCATGCAAAACCTCAACGAAGCCCTGCTGAGCAGCTTGCTGGCAACGGATTCGGCACTGGGCAAGGCCTACAACATCAGCAATGGCACGCCGGTCCCGCTGTGGGATGCGATCAATTACGTGATGCGGCAGATGCACTTGCCTCAAGCCACTCGTTATCGTTCATTCGGGCTGGCCTACAGCGCCGCGGCAATCAATGAGGCCGCCTGTATGCTATGGCCGGGCAGACCTGAACCTACCCTGTCGAGAGTGGGCATGCAGGTCATGAACAGGGATTTCACGCTTGATATCAGCCGCGCCAGGCATTATCTGGATTATCAGCCTCAGGTCAGCCTTTGGACGGCGCTGGATGAGTTCTGTGGCTGGTGGCAGGCACAGCACGCGATCTGAATGCGGTAGTAGCACAGTGAGATTGAATCTGCGCTGTTGTTATACTGCCGAACTTTGATTTAACAGCTTCCTGAAGGGTTATTCATGCGCAACGATCCATACGACGACGTCGATGACGTCCCCAGCCTGAGCGCCAAGGACGACGATGACGACTTCGCGCCGAGCAATGGCGCACGCGATCGCACCACCGTCTATTCGCGCACCACGCCTGTAGTCAAGGTCAAGGCGCCGAGCACCGGACCTTTGTGGGCGTTGGTCGGGGCGCTGTTCATTGCCTTCTGCGGTCTGGGCTGGTGGAGTTTTCAGCAGGTTTCCCTGATGGAACAGCAGTTAGTGGCCACTCAGGAAAGCTTCGCGCGCATCAGCGAAGAAGCGGCGGGGCGCCTGCAGGATATTTCCGGCAAGGTTGTCGCCACTGAAGCACTTTCCAGTGATGGAGAGGCGCTCAAGCAGCGAATCAAGTTGCTGGAAGCGCAGTTGGAAGATCAGGACAAACAACGCGAAGGCGTCGAAGGCCAGCAGGGCAGTCTCGACAAGCGCCTGGAGCAGATGGCCGCGCAAACCGCGCAGCAGCAGAGTGAAAACGCGCAGTTGCAGGAACAGCTTAAAAGCGTTGTCACTGAACTGACCACGCTCAAGGCGGCGTTGCCAGACCTGAAGACGGCTCAGGCTGATCAGGGCAAGCTGGATGCGCAGATCAAAAGTGTGGCAGCCGATGTCGCCACGTTGAAAAAGCAGGGCAATCCGTCTGCCGCTGTCGAACGTCTGGAGCAGGATCTGATTGTTCTGAAAAGCCAGCAGGAAAACCGCCCGGCTCCTGCTGCAGAGGCCAGCACTGCCGAGTTCGATGCATTTCGTGCTCAGGTCACTCGCAACATCAATACCCTGACCAGCCAGATCCAGAATCTGTCGCAACAGCTCAACGCTCGTCGTTGACCCCGGGCTTGCCTGCCGCTATCCATGGCGGCAGGCAAATACTCCGGTCTTTTTTACCTCTGATAAATAAATATGCGCTTGCCAATCGAGGGAAGGCTTACGCTTGTCTGGCAGTTAACTAAATGGAGTTTCAATAATGAATGGAATCAAGGATATGCGCCCCAATACACCGGAAGAAAACATCGAAAGAGATGACGTCGTTGCTGAAGAACTTCAGTCCATACATCCAGAGTATCTGGTATCAACCAAACCAAAAGTAAACATCAAGCCTCCGGTCAAGGTGACAAATCCGGTCAAACCGCCGGTGAAGCCTCCGGTCAAGACAACGGACCCGGTCAAGCCGCCAGTCAAACCGCCGGTCAAGACAACGGACCCGGTCAAGCCGCCAGTCAAACCACCGGTCAAGACAACGGACCCGGTCAAGCCGCCAGTCAAACCGCCGGTCAAGACAACGGACCCGATCAAGCCGCCGGTCAAACCGCAGGTCAAGCCCTCTACTACTGAGCCAGTACCGCAAACTGTGCCCCCGATACCTGCGGCACCCTCGCGTCTGGACAAGCTACTGGCGGTCGTCAACACCACAACGGGCGTCCTGCAGCTGGTCCAGCCGCCTAACAGCGTGGCCAACCCGGACGGCACGGTCAGCTATCCAAACGGCAGCGTCGAGTCTGCAGATGGTCAATCCGTCACCCATCCGGACGGAACCGTGCAGAATCTGGACGGCACGACGGTGAATGCTGATGGCTCGATAGAGCACCCCAATGGTGACGTCCAGCACAAGGACGGAACCTGGGTTTTTGCGGATGGTTCGGTCAACTACCCGGACGGCCGCTGGAAAATGGTGGATGGTACGATCACCGACGCCGAAGGCAATGTGTTAGGTACGGTCAAGCCTGACGCTGCACTGTAGCGGTCACCGTTTCACGGGCGATAAAAAACCCTGGCTCTTGCGAGTCAGGGTTTTTGGCGTTGCAGTAACGTTTTACAGACGCGGGTAGTCGATGTAACCGACCGGCCCTTTGGCGTAGAACGTCTCCGGGTGCGCTTCGTTCAGAGGGGCATCACTGGCCAGCCGCTCCGGCAGGTCCGGGTTGGCGATGTAAGGCACACCGAAGGCGATTGCGTCGGCCTTGCCTTCTGCCAGCCAAGCATTGGCGCTGTCTTTGGTGAACTTCTCGTTGGCGATATAAACGCCGCCGAAGTCTTTCTTCAACTGTGGGCCGAGGCTGTCTTCAGCATCATGCTCACGGGCACAGATGAACGCGATACCGCGCTTGCCGAGCTCTTTGGCCACGTAGCTGAAGGTTTCAGCACGGTTTGCATCGCTCATGTCGTGCATGTCGAAGCGAGGCGAGAGGTGAACACCTACACGGCCAGCGCCCCAGACATCAATGACTGCGTCAGTCACTTCCAGCAGCAGACGCGCACGATTTTCTACCGAACCGCCGTACTCGTCGGTGCGCTGGTTGCTGCCGGTCAGCAGGAACTGTTCAAGCAGATAGCCGTTGGCGCCATGCACTTCCACGCCGTCGAAGCCCGCAGCCTTGGCGTTTTCCGCACCGACGCGATAGGCCTCGACGATGTCGCCGATTTCCGCCAGCTCCAGCGCGCGCGGGGTTGGCAGTGGGGTGATTGGGCGCATCAGGCTGACATGGCCTTCGGCCGCGATGGCACTCGGCGCGACCGGGGTTTCGCCGTCCAGGTAGGAAGGGTGGGAAATACGACCCACGTGCCACAACTGCAGGGCGATACGGCCACCGGCGTTATGCACTGCCTTGGTGATGTTGCTCCAGCCACGTACCTGATCGTTGGACCAGATGCCCGGGGTGTCGGGGTAGCCCACGCCCATCGGAGTGACAGAGGTGGCCTCGGTCAGGATCAGGCCGGCCGAGGCGCGCTGAACGTAATACTCGGCCATCATCGCGTTCGGTACACGGCCTTCATCGGCACGGCAGCGTGTCAGTGGGGCCATGATGATGCGGTTGTGCAGTTGCAGATCGCCCAGGGTGATCGGGTCAAAGATAGTCGTCACGTGTCGAATCCTCGTAATTGATCAATGCGTAGCAGGGGCCAGATCGGGGTTGCCGGTCTGACGAAAGGTAATCAGGGTAATCAGCAGCGCCAGCACGGCCAGGATGGCGGCGGCCAGCGGTACGCTGGTCAGGCCCAGGCCATGAGCGATGACGCTGCCACCGACCCAGGCGCCCAGCGCGTTGCCGACGTTGAAGGCACCGATGTTCAGGGTTGAAACCAGGTTCGGTGCGGCTTTGCCGAACGTCACCACGTTGATCTGCAGGGCCGGGACGGCAGCGAAGGCCGCGACTGCCCAGAGGAACAGGGTGATTTCAGCCGGGATCAACGCGGTGCTGGTCCAGCTGAGCACGGTGGAGATCACCGCCATCGAGACGAATACGCCGATCAGCGTGGACGACAGGCGGCGGTCGGCCATCTTGCCGCCGATCACGTTGCCGGCGGTCAGGCCCAGGCCGATGAGCAGCAGGGTCCAGGTCACGCCGTTGGGTGATACACCGGTGACTTCGCCGAGCAGCGGGGCAATGTAAGTGAACAGGGTGAACATGGACGCTGAGAACAGTGCAGTCATGGTCAGCGACAGCCAGATGCCGGCCCCCCGGAGAGCGCCCAGTTCAGCGCGCATGTCGAGCTTTTCTTCATTGCGGTTGGTCGGCAGGAAGCGGATCAGGCCGATCAGCGCAATCACGCCGATGACCGTGACGGCCCAGAACGTCGAGCGCCAGCCTGCGTATTGACCCAGCGCAGTACCCAGCGGCACGCCCAGCACGTTGGCCAGGGTCAGGCCGGTGAACATCAAGGCCACTGCTGAGGCGCGCCGGTTGGCGGGCACCAGACCTGCGGCAACCACCGAGCCGATGCCGAAGAACGCACCGTGACACAGTGCAGTCACCACGCGGGCGAACATCAGGACGTTGTAGTCGCTGGCCAGTGCACAGAGCAGGTTGCCGATGATGAAAACCCCCATCAGCGTGACCAGCGCGGCCTTGCGCGGCAGTTTTGCCGTGGCCATGGCCATGAACGGCGCACCGACGGCGACACCCAGCGCATAGCCGGTCACCAGCCAGCCTGCACCGGGGATCGATACACCGAGGTCGGCCGCCACATCAGGCAGCAGGCCCATGATGACGAATTCGGTGGTGCCGATGGCGAAGGCGCTCAGGGCCAGAATGAGTAGCGAAAGAGGCACGGGGCAGCTCCTGGTAAACGTTGGAAAATCAGGTCGGGTTGTTCAGTTCTTCAACCAGCGCCTGAACGAATGCCTGTATGACTTCTTCGTTGCGTCTGAAGAAATGCCATTGTCCGACCTTCTTGCTGCTGATCAGACCAGCACGTTGCAAGGTCGCCAGATGGGCCGAGACAGTGGATTGTGACAATCCCGCACGCTGATCGATCTGTCCGGCGCACACGCCGTGTTCGATCGAGTATTCCTGGGCGGGAAAGCTTGCGCGGGGGTTCTTCAGCCAGGTCAGGATTTCTCGGCGGACCGGGTGGGCCAGGGCTTTTATTATGTCGTCGAGGTCGATAGGCATGTCGTTCTCACAGGCGGTGTAGCGTTATATCGCGATAGAGCGAACCTTATATCTGTATTTCGCGATATACAAATATGATTATGTGCTTAGGATCAGACAAATCGCTATATCGGGTTATAACGATATATGGACAGAAGGTCCGAAAGCGGCCTAGGCTTGCAGCCATGAACTACTTGGCACATCTTCATCTTGGTGGGCATCGACCCGCTCAATTGCTTGGCAGCCTGTATGGCGACTTCGTCAAAGGTCCGCTGCCGGGACGTTTTCCTGCGGAGCTCGAAGCGGCGATTCGTCTGCATCGCAGCATCGACGCCTTCACTGACAGTCATCCGCTGATCAAGGCCTCCATCGCCCGCTTTCCGCTGCAGAGACGGCGTTATGCGGGCATCATGCTCGATGTCTTTTTCGATCATTGCCTGGCGCGGGACTGGCATCGTTACGCTGACCTGCCGTTGGACGCATTCACCCGCAAGGTCTATGGCACGCTGGCTGCCGAGCCGCAATTGCCCGAGCGGCTGGCGCTGATCGCACCGCGCATGGCGGCGCAGGACTGGCTGGGGTCATATCGGGATTTCGAGGTGCTGGAGCAGGTGTTGAGCGGGATATCCCGACGCCTGTCACGACCCGAAGGGCTGGCCGGCGGCATGCAGGAACTGCAGGCGCTGTACCAGCCCTTGAGTGCGGATTTCGCTGAGTTCTATCCGTTACTCGAGGATTTCGCTCAGGCCGCTCTGGCCGGACGCGAAACCACTTCGCTCGGCTGAGCCGGCGGCTCGCCAAACAACGCCACTTGAACCGCCTGCTGGGCCTTGAAGGCCAGTGCTGCGCGTTCCTGATCAGCGGTCGGGATAGGTGTCAGCAGGTGAATATGCACGTCGCTCTGCTCGTTGGCGAACAGTCGGCGCAAATGCGACAGCAAGTCATCGTCGCCAATGAACGGGGCTATCGGGTCTGGCTTGCCGTTGCGCGAGTAACCAATGGCCACCGGCTGGATCGGCACCCCAGCATCAATGGCGCTGGACAGCAGACGACCGTGAAAGGTGCGCAGGCTTTTGCCGTCAGTGGTGGTGCCTTCGGGGAAGATCAGCAGTGCGTTGCCTTGTTGCAGGTGATTGCACATCTGCCTCTGGATCAGACGGCTGTCGCCCGATCCGCGACGAATGAACAGCGTACCGGCCTTCAACGCCAGCCAGCCCGCTACCGGCCAGGTCCGCACTTCGGCTTTTGATAGAAACGACAGCGGCGCCAGCATGCCAAGCAGTGCGATGTCGGTCCATGACACATGGTTGCTGACCCACAGCATGGGCTGGGTCGGCAGTTGACCTGTCACTGTGACGCGAAACGGCAGGGCGTTGGTCAGGCGCGCCATGAACCAGCGGCTCCAGCGCTGCCGACGCTCCATCGACCCTCCGATTCTGGTGCGTTCCAGGACTGCGAACGCGCTGGCAATCGTCAATCCGAGCGCTACGACCAGTAGCACCCGGACTACGCGGGCATAGCCGCGCAACCGGCTCATCACACGGCCGCCTTGAAGTGGCGGGCGTAGCGCGGGCACAGGTCATCGCGCTTGAGCAGGATGAACACGTCGGCCACCTGGAAGTCTTCGTCCCAGCACGGTTCGCCACAGATCTTGGCCCCCAGACGCATGTAGGCCTTGAGTAGCGGTGGCATCTCGCAGATCACATTGCTCGGGATATCGAGAGTCGGCAGCGGATTCTTCGGCTCGGCGCGCAAGTGCTCGTTGCACAGGTAGCGTTCGCGCAGGCGTTGCATGATCGCATGGGCCTGAATACCGCCGTCCTGCATCGGGATGCTTGCGCAGCCCATCAGGTAGCTGTAGCCGCCTTCGTTGAGCACCTCGGCCAGCTCGCTCCACAACACCGCGATGGTGCCGCCGTTGCGATAGGCCGGATCGACGCAGGTGCGACCCAGTTCGAGGATCGGGCCTTGCAGATTGACCAGCCCGTGCAGGCTGAACTCTTCTTCGCTGTAGAAGCGCCCCAGCGTATTGGCGGCCTGATGGTCGAGCAGCCGGGTAGTGGCAACCAGACGCCCGGTGTTCAGGTCGCGCACCCCGATGTGCGAGCAGTGAACATCGTAATCGTCGATGTCCAGGCCTTGTTCAGCGCCGTTGAGACGGGCGTTGAACTCTTCGCTGAACACACTGAAACGCAATGCCTGTGCTTCCTGCAAGGCGCGCGCTCCAATCAGGCGCTCGGCCTGAAGACGACGTTCAGAAGTGTTGTCACGAATGCGGGCGATCTGGGTCATACGAATCTCCATGAGCCAGCCTTGCAGATGCAGAAAGGGCTGGTTGACTGATTTGTCCAGGCGCTTTGCCGTACTTGCAGGCTAGGGAGATGGCGTGTCATGCCTGTGAAGCTTTGGTGATGGTTGTGTGACGGGGGACGCGGTGGCCATTTCCTCTGCGTCCGGTCTTGAGGGTTGCAGGGCGGCACAGATTTGTGACTTTGTGACGCGAAGCGTCACGCAATGCATTCCCACGCTGGAGCGTGAGGAACGAGCGGGGTAAGAACGGTCACTATCGTGCACATGCTCCGCGTGGGCATGCCGTTCTGAACGCTCTACGTCCGCTCCCGGGTTGATAGCTGACTGTCATGAAACGCTGATACGGTATGCCGATTACTTTTTAGAGGCCCTGTCATGCCGCATAGATTCGTCCGCCTGTGTCTGGTTCTGATCCTGGGCTTCAGTGCCCAGGGCGTCGTTGCTCAAACATGGCCGACAGAGCAATGGTCTTCTCAGTCTGTGCCGCGATCTGCGGCCATCGAAGAGCTCGAGGCTTATGCCTTCCCGCCTCGCGACGACGCCACGCGCAAGGGCATACGCACCGATGCGCTGCTGGTGATTCGTGATGGCGAAGTTGTGTACGAGCGCTACGGCGGTGTAACCACCGCGCAAACGCCGCACCTGACCTGGTCGATCAGCAAAAGCATCATGGCGACGGTGCTGGGGGTGGCGTTTGCAGAAGGACGCTTTCAACTGAATGATCCGGTGGCGAAGTTCTACACGCCGTTCAAGGCGCACCCCGAGGTCGCCATCAAAGACCTGATGCACTGGGCGTCGGGTCTGGATTGGCAGGAAGACTACGAATACGCTCCGCTCAACTCCTCGGTGGTCGCCATGCTCTACACCCGCGGGCGTGACGACATGGCGCGCTTCACCGCCGATCACCGCGCTGCCCAACCCCCCGGCAAGACTTACCTCTACTCCAGCGGCGACAGCACCGTTCTGGCTGCGGCCTTGAAAAAGATGGTCGGCGCTGAGGCCTATCCGGGTTATCCATGGGCCGCGCTGTTCGACCCGCTCGGCATCCGCAGTGCCGTCTGGGAAACCGATGGTGCGGGTACATTTGTAGGCTCTTCCTATGCCTACATGACCGCCCGCGATCTGGCACGCATCGGCCTGCTGATGCAGCGCGGCGGGCAATGGCAGGATCGGCAGTTGCTCAACAAGGAGTGGATGGGCTTCGCGTTGACGCCGTTTGCCGGTACAGGCGTGGATGCCAGCGTTGAAGTGCCTGGAGGCCAATGGTGGCTCAACCGTACTGCCGATGGCGGCAAAGGACCGTGGCCGGAAGCTCCCCCTGACACCTTCGCGGCACTGGGGCATTGGGGGCAGGCGCTGTATGTGATTCCCGATCAGAAGCTGGTGATCGTGCGCTATGCCGATGACCGCGACAGTACCTACAACCACAATGAGATGCTCAAGCGCGTACAGGCCGCGTTTGGCAAGGAGGGCGGTCAATGAGCACGCGTCGAATGTTCATCCTGCGCCGTCCCTTCAGCAGCCTGCTGTTGCTGATGGTTGCCGCACTTGCCATCCTCGCCTGGCAGTACCGTGTGAACCTGCAGGCATTTCCGACCATCATCAGTGCCTACACCGCCAAGGAATACTGCTCGTGCAGGTACGTCATGAACAATTCCGAAGCGTATTGCCAAGGCTACATCAAGCAGTATCTGCCCAGCACGCTGGTCGACGACAGCAGTCAAAAACGGGTCATTGCCAGCGGCCTCGGACGCACTAGCAGCGCGTCGTGGCAGGGTGAGCGACAGGGCTGTCGCTTGCTGCCCTAAGGGCTTGGTGGATTGTCGCCGAACGCAGGCGTTTGCCAGCGGTCAGACAGGCGGATAAGGTGGCCCTCAATTGCACGTCTGGAGTCTGCATGCTCACTATGAATCGCCTGCTGCTGGTCCTGCTGGCCGCAGCGGCGTTACCTGCCCATGCGAACTGGTATCTGGATAACGAGTCGTCACGGCTCTCGTTCACCTCGACTAAAAACGCCGATATTGCCGAGGTGCATCGCTTTCTCGTGCTGCACGGCAAAGTCGACGCCAAGGGGCTGGCTGAAGTGGAAGTTGAAACCGATTCAGTCAGTACCGGCACTCCGCTGCGCGATGAGCGCCTTCGAGAGCAGGTGTTTCAGGTGCGCAAGTTTCCGACTGCTCAGATCAATGCGCAGCTCGACATGCGCCCGATCAACGACCTCGCGCCCGGTGCGCAACTGGAACTGCGTTTACCGCTGACCGTCAGCCTGCGCGGCAAGACCCACAGCTATAACGCCGAGCTGCTGGCGACGCGTCTGGACGAGCGGCGCTTTCAGGTCGTGACCCTCGAGCCGCTGGTGATCCATGCCCAGGATTTCGATATGGCCCCGGACTTCAAGGCCTTGCGCAATGCCGCAGGATTGTCGGCGGTGAGCCTCTCGGTCCCGGTCGGGGCTGTCCTGATCTTCACGGCGCGCTGATATGAACGGTGCGATTTTTCCGTGGCGTGAAAACAACCGCTTTCAATTGCTGATCGACGGCCCTGCGTTCTTCCCGCGCATGATCGCAGCCATTGATCGCGCCGAGCAGCAGGTCGATCTGGAGTTGTACCTGGTCGAAGCCGGGGCCTGCGCCGACGCCATTGTGCGCGCGCTGGTCGAGGCGGGCAGGCGTGGCGTAATCGTGCGCTGCCTGTTCGATGACTTCGGTTCAAAAGCCTTCGACGCCGGCCTGCGCAAGCAACTGACCGATGCCGGTGTGATTTTGCGTTTCTACAATCCGATCCACTGGCGGCGCGGCGTGCGCAACTTCTACCGCGACCATCGCAAACTGCTGGTGGTGGACAAGGCCTTGGCCGTGGTTGGCGGCACCGGTGTGACCGACGAATTCTGGGAGCCGGACAAAGACGTCAGCCAGTGGCACGAAGTGATGGTCGAAATCACCGGGCCACTGGTGATTGACTGGCAGGCGCTGTTCAACCGGCAGTTCCATGCCAACGCCCGGCGTTTCGCCTGGCGTCCGAAAGAAAACTTCGGCCTTGATCACCTGCCCAAGGCCCCGACAACCGGTGAGGGCCTGGGCCGCGTGGCGTATGCCGATTCCCGCCAGCACCGCGACATTCTGCAGTCGCTGGTGCGTGCGCTGAACACCGGACAAAAGCGGATATGGCTGGCAACCCCTTACTTCCTGCCCACCTGGAAAGTTCGCCGCGCCCTGCGCAGGGCGGCGGCGCGTGGTGTTGATGTGCGTTTGCTGCTGACCGGGCCGCGCACCGATCATCCGTCCGTACGCTATGCCGGTCACCGCTACTACCCGCGCCTGTTGCGCGCCGGGGTCAAGGTGTTCGAATACCAGCCCTGCTTTCTGCACCTGAAAATGGTCCTGATCGACGACTGGGTGAGTCTCGGCTCGTGCAATTTCGATCACTGGAACCTGCGCTTCAACCTGGAAGCCAACCTCGAAGCCCTCGACCCTGGATTGACCCGCGACGTGGTCGCCAGCTTCGAAAAAGACTTCGCCCTGAGCGCCGAGACCACGCTGGCAGACTGGAAGGCCAGACCGCTGTGGCGACGGGTCAAACAGCGCTTGTGGGGCTGGATCGACCGGCTGGTGGTTAACTTGCTGGATCAGCGTAACTGAGGGTTACACGGGGCCACGCTTGGCCCCGGGCTGTCATCCCGTCAGACGATGCATTCCAGTGAACGGTCAACCATGGCTTTGGCCATCTCGGCCATGTGCAACACCGAAAACGCCAGATCACGGCTGGTGCCCTGGGTGCTGTCGCCGGACTCATAGGCCGTCGTGATGATGCAGCGCAGCAGATCCGAAGCGTAGTTGAGTGCTTCTTCCTGGCTGACGGAGGCGTTGACGGTGAACAGGGCAGTGGGCGGGTCGGGGACGATTTTATCGGGCATGTTTGCAACTCCTGATCAATGAAAGGAGCCGCCCCTTTCGCTACCAAACGATCAGGGTGGCGGCCGTACGCAGGTTGGTAGACCGGTGACCAGGCAAGCCGGTGCGTCCGAAGACGCCAAGCGCACGGCCACCATAAACGCAGGCCGAAAAAATGCGCCTTGAGAAGGTGGCGCATTGCGCACAGGTCACTCAGGTCTACCAAACCTGATCGCTGATTGGGCAGCGATCGATGAAGGCTAGAGACCTGAATAGCCAAGCGCAAGAGGCCGGGATTTTCTCGGAAATTTCCTTCAATTGAAAGGTAGGCGTCCTGCTGATAATTCCTACAAGAATTATCGAAATGGGTTTTCTGAAGATGTTTTCGGTGTAGGCGGGGAAGTGACGAGGGCTGTTTGTCAGTATTTCAGCAAGCAGTACATCACCGAGGGCGAGACCTTAAGAAGCTATCGGATTACAGTGAATCAGCATGATGTGTCTCCGCCCTATAGATAATGTGCGGAGTAGAGTGCTTGTAATGAAAATAGCCTGTGCAGCGTTTGCCGGACAGGCTTGTTGCATGAATGGAGTAGTTAAGGCTTTTTGATATTCTGCATGTAGGTATGATTTGGATCTGTAACGACCTTCTTCGTCAACGCGTCCAGTTCCTTGCTGTGATACATGTCCAGGCATTTCAGCAGGTCGAATTTTATACCCCTGATCCGGGATTCGGCCAAAGGGTTTGTGTAGTCTCGCGCGAGGTATTTTTCAACCAGGGTCTTGACGGCAAGAGGACTTTTTTCCATGTCATAGTAGGTCCAGTCACGCATCGCACTGACACTGCTGCCCGCGTCAATTCCGACGTTTACGTCATATTTATAAGCGGTGGTTATGCAGGTGGCTAGCGCCATGTCCTTGTAGTTTTTTTCAAAGGTTCTGTACATTCCTTCGGGCGATGAGGTCGGGGTGTAGGCAAAGCAGTTGGATGTTGCTAAGACTAGAGATAATGCAAGGGCCGCAAGACATGATTTCATTCTGCGAACCTCCCTGTGAATATGGATTTTTATTTGTAGTCTTGCATGTAGGTGTGTGTTGGATTTACGACAGTCTTTTTTGTTAAGTCATTCAGATCCTTACTGTGGTAAAGATCCAGGCACTTTAAAAGGTCAAATTTTACACCTTTTATCTCGGACTCGGTTAAGGGGTTTGTATAATCTCTGGTCAGATACTTTTTTACGAGTGCTCGTATTTCATCAGGTCCCACTTCCCAGTCGTAATTTGCCCAGTCCTCAATGGCGGTGACGCTACTTCCAGCGTCAATTCCGACCTTTACGTCATATGCGTAAGCGTTTGCTATACAGGTAGCGAGGACCAGGTCCTTGAAGTTTTTTTCATAGCTTCGGTGCATGCCCTCTGGTGATGAAGGTTTTGTATGTGCGAAGCTCTCGGTTGCCACGAGTGCGAGACAGACTGTGAAGGCTTTGAAGAGAAACTTCATGAGGTTAGGCTCCAAAAGTTTGCCGTATCCGTACGGTAGTTGACGTAGGGCTCGTTAAAGTAGCAATGGTCATAGCAAAGATTGCCGTCAAACAACGTTGCATGGCCTTTTGCGTCTGTCCAGCCCGATATTTCAAATAATATAATTCCTTTTTTTCTTGCAAGCGCTCCGCCGTCAGAAGGTGGGTATTTGACGACCTCAGGCTTGCCCCAGTGCGTTTCCAAAAAGCTTTTCAGGTTCGATACACGGAAAAAGTACTGGTGCTGATCTGCGCCGGAGACTGTCTGTTTAGATACTTTAGGTATTTTCAGTCCTGAGTAGTTCAGGATGTAACTTAATCGAACAGCACAGGTGTTCCTCCATTTTGTAGAAGGATCAGGGTTGTTTATGTTCTTCGCGACGAACCCACCAATCACCTCTGCCACTCGCTTTTCCGGCGCTATCGGATCATAAATATGTTGCGAAGCCGCCCAGGCGGCGGTAAAAAATGGCCGTGCCATAGTCCTTCCTTGATCATGTCGTGACGTTTTATGCGTGAGCGTTCAAGACGTCAGGAATAGGCCTTGTTGTTGATACGGTTCCAGCCACCCGAGACATTCCCTCCACCGGCTCCGTCAGATCTTTTCTGCTGGGTGTAGGTGGTTTTGATTTTTCCGTAGTTTAGGCTGATGGTCTCGCTGGGGATGCCATCGTTGGCATGCTGGGTGTAGTTGGAAATGATGACTTCTTCCAGCAGCACTTCAAAGTATTTGACCTTGTCTCCGCCTGCACGATGCAGTGACAAGACGACTTCCTTCAGGTGCTTGCCCGCGCACAACGTTTCCATGAGCTTGCAGCTCGACTTGTCCAGTGATTTGGTGAACGTGAAATCACTCAAGGACGTCCGACCCGACGAGGCGCCTCCTGAAGAACTCGCCGTGGCGGAGGTACTTTGGTGCATGCCGAAACCATACCCGGTGATCTCGATACAGTCCTTGTAGCGGTCATCCAGCGCTTCGCCTGGAATGCCTTCGATTTTGATGTATGCGTCAAAAGCCATTTTAGAATCTCCCTGTGTATCAGGCGGTATTCCTGAAACGTACATTTTATTTTTCATGAGCCCAGTGGTTTACAGCCAGCAGAAGAATAAGCTGTGTTGCGGGGAGGGACAGGGGCAATGAGCTTCAGTGAAGTACCGAACCATCTCGGTTTGTTGTCTGAAATGTATTACGGACTGATCGCAAGGGCGCGATATGTCTAGCCCCTGTGCATGTTATTCAGGAAGAAAGTTACCGGGTTATATTGGCAACAGACTGACGCGTCTATTCGAGCCGATCGCAATTTCAGGTTCAGTCAGTTACTCAGCAAAAACCCGGCTTGCGCCGGGTTTTTATTGTCTTGCAGATCAAAGCTTACTGCACTTCCACCGCCAGACTGTCGCTGATCTTTTTCTGCCAGATCTGCGGGCCGGTGATGTGAACGGACTCACCGGTGCTGTCGACTGCAACGGTAACCGGCATGTCCTTGACCTCGAACTCGTAGATCGCTTCCATGCCCAGCTCGGCGAAGGCCACGACGCGGGATTTCTTGATCGCCTGAGCCACCAGATAGGCAGCACCACCAACGGCCATCAGGTACACGGCCTTGTGATCACGGATCGCTTCGATGGCGGTCGGGCCGCGTTCGGATTTGCCGATCATGCCCAGCAGGCCGGTCTGGTCGAGGATCTGACGGGTGAATTTGTCCATCCGGGTGGCCGTGGTCGGGCCGGCCGGGCCGACGACTTCTTCGCGTACCGGATCAACCGGGCCGACGTAGTAGATGAAGCGACCCTTGAGGTCTACCGGCAGGGTTTCACCCCTGTTGAGCATTTCGACCATGCGCTTGTGCGCTGCGTCGCGGCCGGTGAGCATCTTGCCATTGAGCAAAACGGTTTCGCCCGGTTTCCAGCTCTGTACTTCTTCCGGGGTCAGGGTATCGAGGTTGACGCGGCGGGCCGATGGGCCGGCTTCCCAGACGATTTCCGGGTAGGCGTCCAGCGATGGAGCCTCCAGCGAAGCGGGGCCGCTGCCGTCGAGCACGAAGTGCGCGTGGCGGGTGGCGGCGCAGTTGGGGATCATGCACACCGGCAGCGACGCGGCGTGGGTCGGGTAGTCCATGATCTTGACGTCGAGCACAGTGGTCAGACCGCCCAGGCCCTGAGCGCCGATGCCCAGCTGGTTGACCTTCTCGAACAGCTCCAGACGCATCTCTTCGATACGATTCTGTGGGCCGCGGGCCTTCAGCTCGTGGATGTCGATGGACTCCATCAACACTTCCTTGGCCATGACCGCGGCTTTTTCTGCGGTGCCGCCGATACCGATGCCGAGCATGCCCGGCGGGCACCAGCCTGCGCCCATGGTCGGAACGGTTTTCAGAACCCAGTCGACGATCGAGTCGGAAGGGTTGAGCATCGCCATCTTCGATTTGTTTTCCGAACCGCCGCCTTTCGCCGCGACGTCCACTTCCACGGTGTTACCCGGGACGATGGAGTAGTGAATGACGGCCGGGGTGTTGTCCTTGGTGTTTTTGCGAGCGCCTGCCGGATCGGCAAGGATCGAGGCACGCAGCACGTTTTCAGGCAGGTTGTACGCGCGACGCACGCCTTCGTTGATCATGTCGTCCAGGCCCATGGTGGCGCCGTCCCAGCGAACATCCATCCCCACGCGCACGAAAACCGTGACGATGCCGGTGTCTTGGCAGATCGGGCGATGACCGGTCGCGC
This sequence comes from Pseudomonas sp. PvP027, assembly GCF_017833005.1. Taxonomy (NCBI): domain Bacteria; kingdom Pseudomonadati; phylum Pseudomonadota; class Gammaproteobacteria; order Pseudomonadales; family Pseudomonadaceae; genus Pseudomonas; species Pseudomonas sp. PvP027. The sequence continues at coordinate 4,470,796 of NZ_JAFIBK010000001.1, forward strand.
ACATGCGCGAGTTGATCAGGATCTGGGCGATGGAGTCACGAGCGGCAGGCGACTCTTCACGCAGATACGCCTCGTGCATGGCCTGGATGAAGTCCACGGGGTGGTAATAGGAAATGAACTGCAGTGCGTCTGCAACGCTCTGAATCAGGTCGTCTTGCTTGATCACGGTCATGCGGCGCGCTCCTCTGTAAGGACGGGAACATTCAATTACGCTATCGGCGGCAGTCTGGAACTGCGGCTTGAACCAGAGCTGTCAGGTTGGCCGTAGCGGGCGCAAAAAGGCGCGGCAGTATAACCCGCCCGACAAGCCAGTCTGTACAATCGCCGTTATTTTCTGCACAGGCCGTCTTGATGCCTCAATTGCATGTGGGTGAGCTTAGCTGGTCGGTGGCATCGGCCAGCAATCTGCTCGACGCCCTGAACCATGCCGGTATTCCGGTCCCTTACAGCTGTCGTGCCGGCAGTTGCCACGCGTGTCTGGTGCGCGTCGTAAAGGGCGAGCCTGATGACGCGTTGCCCGACGCGCTGCCTGCCGAAAAGCGCCAGCAGGGTTGGCGGCTTGCCTGTCAGTGCCGAGTGACGGGGGATCTGGCTGTCGAGGTATTTGACCCGCAGCGTGATGGTCTGCCCGCAGCGGTCACAGGCTGCGACTGGCTCTCTGCGTCGGTGCTGCGTTTGCGTCTGGAGCCTGCGCGACCTCTGCGCTATAGCGCTGGGCAGCACCAGGTGTTGTGGACGGACAGCGGTGTTGCGCGGCCTTACTCGCTGGCGAGCCTTCCCGGTGAGGATGCGTTTCTGGAGTTTCATGTCGACTGCCAGCAGCCCGGGGCCTTCCGTGACGTTGCTCGCCAGTTGCAGGTCGGTGACGCTCTGAGGCTCGGCGAGCTGCGCGGTGGTGCGCTGCGTTACGACCCGGACTGGCAGGAAAAACCCTTATTGCTGCTGGCCGCCGGCACCGGGCTCGGGCCCTTGTGGGGTGTGCTGCGCGAGGCTTTGCGCCAGGACCATCAAGGCGCGATACGCTTGATTCATCTGGCCCGCGACAGCCAGGAGCATTATCTGGCCGATGAACTGCACGCCCTGGCTGAGCGTTATCCCCAACTGCATGTTCAGCTGGTTGCTCCGCAGACGCTACAGACAACCCTGGCTGAACTGCGCCTGTTGTCGCGGCACGCGATGGCGCTGGTGTGTGGCAGTGCCGACAGTGTCGAGGTATTTGCCAAGCGCCTCTATCTGGCGGGGCTTTCGCGCAATCAATTGCTGGCGGATGTGTTTTTGGCGCGGGAATAAGAGGCTCGTTAGTTAACGCTCTCGTTCCGCATGCTTCAGCGCTTAGCGTTATACAAGTCCGCTTTTGATTCTGGCCTACGGGCAGAAGCCTGAAAGCCCAACTTCCCGGACTGAAACAATGCAAAAGGCCCCGACTCTTGCGAGACGGGGCCTTGGCTTGCCGTGTGCTGCGATCAGACCAATGGGTCGCCAACATGCAGGATTTTCATGCCGTTGGTGCCGCCGATGGTGTGGTAGCTGTCGCCCTTGGTGAGGATGACCCAGTCACCTTGCTCGACCAGACCACGCTTGAGCAGTTCGTCGACTGCGGCCTGGCTGACCTGACCTGGGGGCAGGGCTGCCGGGTCGAATGGCACGGTGTAGACACCACGGAACATCGCTGCACGCGCCTGAGTACCACGGTGCGGAGAGAACGCGTAGATCGGCACCGAGGAACGGATGCGCGACATGATCAGCGGGGTATAGCCGCTTTCGGTCAGTGCGATGATCGCCTTCACACCCGGGAAGTGGTTGGCGGTGTACATGGCCGCCAGCGCAATGCTTTCATCGCAACGGGTGAACGAATGACCGATACGATGGCTGGAAGTCTTGCCGGTCGGGTGCTTTTCAGCACCAATGCAGATACGGGCCATGGCCTGAACCGCTTCGATCGGATAGGAGCCTGCAGCACTTTCGGCCGACAGCATCACGGCGTCGGTGTAGTCGAGCACGGCGTTGGCCACGTCGGACACTTCGGCACGCGTCGGCATGGGGCTGGAGATCATCGACTCCATCATCTGCGTGGCAACGATCACTGCCTTGTTGTGGCGACGGGCGTGCAGGATGATGCGTTTCTGTACGCCGACCAGTTCGGCATCACCGATTTCAACGCCCAGGTCACCACGAGCGACCATGACCGCGTCACTGGCGCGGATCAGCTCATCCAGCACTTCGTCGTTGGCAACGGCTTCGGCGCGTTCGATCTTGGCCACCAGCCAGGCCGTACCACCGGATTCGTCGCGCAACTGGCGAGCGTATTCCATGTCGGCGGCGTCGCGCGGGAAGGAAACGGCCAGGTAGTCCAGGTCCATCTCGGCAGCGAGCTTGATGTCCTGCTTGTCTTTTTCGGTCAGTGCCGGCGCCGTCAGGCCACCACCACGACGGTTGATGCCTTTGTGGTCGGACAGCGGACCACCGATCAGCACGGTGCAGTGCAGTTCGTCAGCGGTCTGGGTGTCGACGCGCATGACCACGCGACCATCGTCGAGCAGCAACTCGTCGCCTACGCCGCAATCCTTGACCAGATCCGGGTAGTCGATACCCACGATCTGCTGGTTGCCACTGGTCAGCGGATGAGCGGTGGAGAAGGTGAACTTGTCACCGACCTTCAGCTCTATTCGCTTGTCGGTGAACTTTGCGATACGGATCTTCGGCCCCTGCAGGTCGCCCAGCAGAGCGACGAAGCGCCCGTGTCTGGCGGCGATTTCGCGGATCAGCCTGGCCCGAGCCTTGTGCTCGTCCGGAGTACCGTGAGAGAAGTTCAGACGAGCAACGTCCAGACCCGAAAGGATCAGTTGTTCGATGACTTCCGGCGAGTTGCTGGCAGGGCCAAGTGTGGCGACGATTTTGGTGCGGCGAACGGTCATGCACAAACTCCTTAATTGAAGCGCAGCGAGAGGCTACTCCTGTCTGGGTATTTAGTCATTGTTCCTTTGCACTACCGTGTCATGGTCAGGGAGGGCGATCGGCTGACAACCGGCGCTCTATTGGCCTGAAGAAACAGGCTGTGACGCCGATACAGGGCAGAGAACAGGAGAGTCCCATGCGTATTGTAACGATTGTTGTATTACTGACTGCGCTCAGCGGTTGCACCCGCTGGGCGATGAATTCCAACCTTGATCACGCCTATCGTGCCTATCAGGAAGGTGACTGTGATCGGGTGATGCTCGATCTCTCCAAGGTCGAACGCCAGAGCCGCTCGCGCCGTTATGTCCAGCCGGAAGTGTCGATGTTGCGCGGCCAGTGCCTGGAACGACAGAAGTTGTATGTCGATGCGGCGCAAACCTATCAATTCCTGATGGCGCAGTATCCAGAAAGTGAGTACGCGTTCCGCGCACGCGCCAGACTCGACACGCTTGCGCAAACAGGCCTTTACCCCAGGGCCCAACCTGCCAGGCCCATACCTGTGCCTGTTCGAAACGCTCCCGTATCGAAATAATTACCCTCGTTTGAATGGGGTGGGTTGTGTTCGGGTGGATTTCGAATAATTTTGAGCTAGGCTGAGGTCACAAAGTGGACGAGCTGCAGGGCTCCAGGCCGAGGCTGTTACCTGGATCGCTCCTGTCGTGCAGCGCATTCGAAGTCCGCAACGAACACACGGTGTTGCGTTGTCGCAATACCCGTCTCGGAAGGCAGCCTGCCATGTATAAAGAGCGGAAAATCGAACGCCATCAACTGCAGGATTATCTGCAGGTTTTCAATCGTCATACCGGCAAGCTGGTGGGGTGCCTGGGGAATGTCTCCGGCGAAGGGCTGATGCTTATCAGCAGCCTGCCGATCCTGGTGGGGGCCAGGTTCGATCTATGTCTGAAACTGCCGAATGGCAATATCGGACAGCCCATTGATGTGAGCGCCAGGTGCCTCTGGTGTCACGAAGACGAGACACCTGGCAGTCATGACTCCGGTTTTGAATTGTGTCAGGTCTCGACGGAGTATCTGGAGTTCGTGCAGTTGTTGCGACAGTACTTCTGTTTTTACCCTTCCTACGAAGCCTCTGCCTGAGGCTGCTGCCTGACGGGCAGGGCGTCGTTCATAAAGTCCCTGCCTTTTTCCAGCTCATGTAACGGTTGACCAGCTGTGGGCCCAGTTCTCCTGGGCGCGCATCCATTATCACGATGCCTTGCGCACTCAAGCGATCGTGCAGCGAAGCGCGGGCGTTGAGAAAGTCGATGGTCCCGCAATAACTCAGCGCTTCATCGTACGTGTGTACCGGTGAGTGGCGCAGGCCGTCGAGGACCTCTTCTCGCAGACTGGCGATCAGTACCCGATGCTGTTTGCCGAGCTGCCTGGCGGCGGCCAGCAACTCCTCATCGTCTTCATCGCGCAGGTTGGTCATCAACACCACCAGTGAGCGTCTCTTGTGACGAACCATCAGTTGGCGCACGGCAGCGCTGTAGTCAGCGGGGCGCCGGGTAGTCTGCAGGTCATACACCGAGTTGAGTACCCGATTCAGCTGCCCGGGCCCCTTCACCGGCGCCAGGTAACGATCCTGCTCGCCGGCAAAGGTCGCAACACCGACAGAATCACCCTGACGCAGCGCGACATAACTCAATAGCAGACAAGCGTTGAGAGCGTGATCGAAGTGGGACAGGTCGCCGTCCTGACTGCGCATCCGACGTCCGCAATCAAGCATGAAAACAATCTGCTGATCCCGCTCGTCCTGGTATTCCCGTGCAATGGGCGCTCGCTGGCGGGCAGTGGCTTTCCAGTCGATCTGACGCAGGCTGTCGCCCTCTCGAAACTCACGCAACTGGTTGAATTCCATTCCCAGCCCGCGGCGTTGCAGCTGGCGCACGCCCAATTGGCTCAGCCAGTTATCCACCGCCATCAATTGACCGCCGCAGAGACGGGCGAAATCCGGATAGACCCGCGTGGTGCCGGGCACTGCCAGGTAGCGCCGTGCCGTCCACAGGCGCAACGGCCCCGGCAGGCTGATTTCGCACCGCTCAAATGTAAAATGCCCCCGGCTTGACGGGCGCAGACGGTAGCCGATGCTGCCTTTGCCACGTGCGGCCAGGGTCAGGGACTGAGGCAGGTTTTGGTGTTCCAGCCCGTGCGGCACATGATCGAATACCCGCACGGTAACGGGCTTGCTACCGTCGTGCTGCATGTCGAGCCGGACTTCGTTCCAGCGTTCAAGCGCCAGACTGCCCGCCAGCTCGCGCTGTACGCGCGGCGAAGAGCTTCTGAGCAGCCAGATTGCATCAAGCAGGCTAACGACGACGAGGGCCAGCAATGCCCCCCAATAAAGGTCGTCGATTTTTGCCGGATACTCGATGCCCAGCGTATGAAGCGTTCCGAGCAGCAAGGCCATGCTCATCAGTCCGCCGAGCCAGCGCAGCAGCGTTACCGACGGCTTCAGGACCTGTTTCACAGGCGCGGTGCCGAGACCTGGTCGAGGATCTGCCTGAGCACCTGATCCACAGACAGCCCTTCGATATCCAGCTCAGGTGACAGCCTGACCCGATGTCGCAGCACTGCCAGCGCACAGCCCTTGATATCGTCCGGAGTCACGAACTCGCCTCCACGCAACACGGCTCGGGCCCGACCGCCACGCACCAGCGCAATTGAAGCGCGAGGGCCTGCGCCCTGACTCAGACCTGGCCAGGTGCGCGTGCTGCGTGCCAGTCGCACGGCGTAGTCCAGCACTTGCTCATCGATGGGCAACTCGCTGGCAATGCGTTGCAGCGCCTGAACCTCGCGGGCCTGCATGATCACCCTGAGCGGTCGCACATCCAGCATGTCAGCCCGGGACGAGCGGGTGACCTGACGCACCATGTTCAGCTCTTCCTGCGCTTCGGGATAATCCATGCGCAGTTTGAGCATGAAACGATCCAGTTCAGCTTCAGGCAGTGGATACGTGCCTTCCTGTTCGATGGGGTTCTGGGTCGCCAGCACCATGAACGGCTGCGGGATCGGCAGGGCGCGTCCTTCAAGGGTGACTTGCCGCTCCTGCATCGCTTCGAGCAATGCAGCCTGGGTCTTGGCCGGTGCCCTGTTGATTTCGTCGGCCAGCAGCAGGTTGGTGAACAGCGGCCCCTTGCGCAGCTTGAACTGCTCGGTCTGCATGTCGTACACCGCATGACCGGTGACATCGCTGGGCATCAGGTCCGGGGTAAACTGGATGCGGGCGAATTCGCAGCCGATACAACTGGCCAGCGCCCGGACCAGCAGCGTCTTGCCAAGCCCCGGAACACCTTCCAGCAACACATGTCCGCCGCCGATCAGAGCGGTCAACACATCGTCGATAACCGCATTTTGGCCGATCACGGCTTTTTGCAGCTCGTTGCGCAACGCCTGAGCCAGCTGGCTGGCGCGTTGACGCTGCTGTAGCTGAGTGGCGGACTCGGCGGCGGGCTCGGCAAGTGGCTCGGTGCTGCTGCCTGATGGGGCGGGCGTTTGATCGCTCATAGGGCATTCCTGATTGTTTGCAGGTGGGCTACCTGGCGGGTGAATTCGCTGTGTGACAGGCGTTGCGGCGGGCGAGGGCGCAGCGCGTCGCTGATGGCACTGGTGGGCTGACGGGTCAGGCGTGCAAGTACTTGCCATTGTTCGGCAACGACCAGCCGCTCGAAACCGGGATGCAGTTGGCGGGCGCGACGCAGGATGTCCTTTTGCAGGCGTTTGATCAGCGTTTGCTGCCCGGTGTGTTTACGCAGGAACTCGGCACTGGCGCGCAGGTGTTCGGTCAGTTGGCGACGTGCGAGTGGCGCGGGTCGGCGCAGCGGGCCCTCGCGCAGACCGATGTGCCACAGACCCAGAGCAATCAGCAGTGCCAGCGTCAGCAGCGCCTGAGGATAGTTGCGCAGCAACAGGCTCAGCAGGTTGTCGTGTTCGGTTTGCAGCACCAGGGTCACTTGGCTGCCTTGCGTCAGATACCAGAGCAGCCAGGCATTGTCGTAGTGGCCGATCGAGCGGGTTTTCCACAGGTTGGCGTCCGTGACGACCGTGATCAGCCCATTGCCCCTGCTTATTTGCAGCAGGTGTGTGGCATCGGCGCTGTTGGCCCAGGATTGGGCGTGATCTTCCGGGTCTTCGAGGTGAAACGCCGGATCGAAGCTCATGTAGGCCGGGGCGCTCTCGTTTTCCAGGTACAGGCGGGTCAGCTCTGGCCAGGGCATTTTCTTGTGTTTGGGGGCGGGCGTCATCAGCGGGATGGGCAGTGGCGGCTGAGCGTCGGTCAGCTGCTGTTCCTTGGCATTGATGTCTTTGGTGAGGTACTGGTGAATCTGCAGACTGTCCAGCAGCAAATCGCCGCTGCGGCCTTTTTGTTCGTCCCACAGTTGTTCGGCGACGAACAGCAGGTGCCCGCCTGCCTCGGCCCAGTCCAGCAGTTTTTGGGTTTGCGTCGGCGTCATGTCTTCCCGGTCATCGAGCAGCAGCAGGGTCTGGGTGCTCTGACTCGGGTCGGGAAGCTGTGCCAGCGTATCGATGGTATTCACCGTGACGGAGAGACTACGCAGAAAATGTTCAGCCGCCAGCCAGGGATTGGCCTTCGCCTCTGGCGAGGGGCCCTGATCGACCGTTTTCTCGTAGCGCTCAAGCTGAGTGCTCAGAAACAGCGCGCCACTTGCCAGCAGTAACAGGGCCAGCAGCCCGATCAGCACTCCGGTGCGGCGGCTCATGGCTGTGCTGCCTGGTTGAACAGGCGACGCCAGCCATCGCAGAGTGCCTGCCGGGCATGGGCCGGGGGCAGGCGATGCCCGTAGGCGAGGTTTTGCCAGTGTTCGGTCAGCGTGCGGCTGAACTCACTCAGCAGCGGCTGGTTGAGCGTGGCGATACGTTCCAGCACCTGACTTTCGGTATCGGCATTTTTCAATGGCAATCGATAGTCGCTCAGCAAGCGGCTGAGCAAGGCGCGGTATAGCAGACCCAGCGCTTCGCGGGGCTGGCTGTTCCAGAGCTGCTCGGCCCGACCGGCAACATCGTCGGGCAGGCTTTCGGCATTTACTTGCAGACCAAAGAGCTGTTCGGGGGCCGGGCGGGTGGTTTTTGCCTTGTCGGTCTTCCGGCCAACGAAGGTCCTGAACCAGTCCCGGTAACGGAAGATCACCAGCCCCGCGAGCCCGATGACCACGGCCCAGAGCAGTACTTCAATCAGGCTGGCCAAGGCGCTTGCCGCGCGCAGAAGCCGATTGAGCCAGGTCATCAGCCAGCTCTGGTCACGCGTGTCCCGAGCCGCAGACTGGCCTTTCTGTTGTTCAGGGAAGCGCCAGCCCGTTTCGGTCCGGGGGTTGCGAAAGGGCGGCTGTTGCAGAACGTTGTGGATCTGGCTGCGCGCCGCTTCGCTGGTCAGGGACTGGCGGGTCAGGCGCGGCGTGTCGGGCGCCGCCACGGACGGAGCGGATTGCGCAGGGGCGGATTCCGGCACAGGGCAGTTGTAGCTTTGTTGATCGGCCCAGGCCGGAGCTGGCGCTGTCGAAAGTACCAGACCGACGCCCATCAACACGGCATAGGCACTGCCGATCAGGCGCTGCCGCAGGCGTCGGAAGATCAGTTCTATATCCCAGGCTTCAAGAACCGTACGGCGATTCAAGTACAGCGTGAAGCCACAGGCAACATACACAGGCTCCCAGAGTATCAACGCCAGGGCATAGAAGAGGTTGGTCAGGTGGTCGATCCACAGCCATTGGTTTTCCACGTCGAGCAGACTCATCCAGTGCCAGTCGATCTGGATCTGCTGCGGTATCAGGGCGTAGAGCAGGACCAGCAGCCCTATCCACAATGCATATTCCAGGTGTGCGCCAACGATGGTGAGCAACTGCGCGGCACGCAGGTCTTTCTGGCTGAGCAGGCTGATGCGCAGGTCGCGCTCGGTACCTGCCAGATGCTCCAGTTGCTGCACCGGCAGTTGGAAGCTGCGACTCAGGGAAAGACGTCGCCACAAGAGGCTGGGCAGCAGTTGCTCCTTCAGAGTCGCCGGCCATGCCTTGAGGGCCTGTCGCAGTGTCGGCGCGGCCCCGAACAGTGACTGCGAAAGGATGAGCAGCGGCAACCGTTCGAACGCAGGTTTGAGCCACCAGAACAACAGAATGGCTGCTGTTGGGTAATCCCAGAGCAACACACTTAGGACGCAGAAAAAGGGCAGGGTGACGATTGCCCAACTGCTCATCAATACGCCGCGGTGCCGCCCGGCAAGCAGCACGCCCAGGTCGATGGCTTCCCAGGGCGAGCGAGGGCGTATGGCAACAGTCGACTCAGTCAGGCGCATGTTGTGTACGTCCTGCCAGAGTCAGATACGCGGCCACCAGCAACCACAGGACGGCACCTGTCAGGTACTTGAGAAGTGGTCCGGGCCAGGTCATCGATGACCAGTACGCCTCGATGAAGGCTGCGATCAGCAGAAACAGGATAACCCCGCCGACCAGCTGCATGCTGGCCCGGGCTGCGATGCGCAGTGCGGCACTGCGGGTCAGTCTTCCCGGCGCCAGCAAGGCCCAGCCCAGCTTGAGGCCCGCCGCCCCGGCGAGAGCGATGGCGGTCAACTCGAAGGCGCCGTGACCGATGACGAAGGGCCAGAAGGTCTGTCCGTAACCGATGTCTGTCAGGTGCCCGGCGATTGCACCGGTCATCAACCCGTTGAAGAGCAGGAAAAACAGACTGCCCAGGCCGTACAGCAAGCCGCTTGCATAGGTTTGGAAGGCGATGCCGATGTTGTTCATGATGTAGTAGCCGAACATCATCCAGTCCGTATCGGAACCTCGTTCGACGGGCTGTCCGACGCGGCTGGCCGACGGGTCATACATACTCTGCATGTCTGCCAGTTGCTCAGGGCTGACGACGCTGTAGATCAGTTGTGGAAAGCCATAGACCAGCAGCGTCATGCCGATCAGGCTGCCGAACAGCAGCAGGCTGGCAACCAGTACAAAGCGCCACTCGGCCCGCACGCGTCGCGGAAAGCCGCCCAGAACGAAGCTCAGCAGTCGCACCCCGGCAGTGCTGCGGTGACGGTAAAGTTGCTGATGACCGCGCATTGCCAATTGATGCAAGGGGTCGACCAGATGGCTGCTGTAGCCGCGCTCCTGTGCCAGCGCCAAGTGGTGGCAGAGTCGCCGATAATCGCCTGGAAAGGTCTCGTTGCCGCTGACATCGGCTTTGCCCTGTTCAAGTGCCGTCAGGCGCTGCTCGAAGTGCTGCCACTCCTGCTGATGGCGGGTTTCAAACAGGCTCTGCTTCATGTCGGCCCCAGCAGGTTGCGGGCGATGCCGTTTACATGAGCAACCGCTTTATCGGCGGGGATACGCAAGGGTTCGGCAAGGATGGCCGCCAGTTCCTGGGTGCGCGCGTTGGACAGTTCACCCTGCCGTTCTGCGAGGCCGAGCACCGCCCGCTGCTCATCCAGATGCAGGGCAAAGGGCACCATGACCGGTTCGGCCTGCGGCAGGATAGGGCGCGCCACCGGCCGGTTGCTGTAAATCACCAGTGTTCCGGCGGCGAGATCACCCAGCCGCTTGAACAGCGGATGGTTCAGACAAGTGATTGCCCCCAGCCCGTAGCCCAGCGGGAGCATGTCGACGAAGCGCAGCAGGTTGCGAATCAGCGACGAAGACCAGTCTATGGGCGTGCCGTCGTCATGCACCACCCGCAGCCCGAGCAGACGCTTTCCGGGTGTGCGTCCCTGGTCGAGCACTTCAAACAGCACCATGTACCACCAGTTCACCAGAAAAAACACCAGGGCGGCCAGGCCCATGCCGAGCTTGTCGAACAGCTGCAGAAGAACGAAGAATACGCCGATGAGCGCTGCGCGAATGGCGAAGTCGATGCCGAACGCCAATGCGCGGGAAACCAGCCCGGCAGGGCGCAGGAGCATATCGATGCCTTCTGGCGTCTCGATTTCAATGCGCGTGTCCAGTGGTGTGGGCAGCGCTGCATTCCTTGGCGAAGCGGGACGGGATGACATTGTCGGAGGGGCGCGCCTGAAAACGAAAACTGATGCTAGCTACCGCAGCGGAGCTAAGCAACCGACCATTCAATACGCGGGCTGTAAGAAAACATTTCCCTGTGCGCCGGATACGACCCGATTAGCCAATGACACCTGTCACGCCCTACACTTCGCGGGTCTTTTGTTCAGGATCAGCCCGTGACCTCCAGCATCTTCTGGTACGACTACGAAACCACCGGTATCAACCCGCGCAACGATCGTGCGCTGCAGATGGCCGGCATTCGCACGGATACCGACCTCAATGAAATCGCGCCTCCGGTCAATCTGCACTGTCAGCTCAGCGATGACATCCTGCCCCATCCTGTCGCCTGCATGATCACCGGAATCACGCCGGCCACGCTGGCAGAAAAAGGCTTGTGCGAGGCCGATTTCATGACTCGCGTACATGCCGAACTGTCTGCGCCGGGTACCTGTGGCGCGGGTTACAACACCTTGCGTTTTGATGACGAAGTCACGCGCTACAGTTTTTATCGCAACTTCTTCGACCCCTATGCGCGCGAATGGCAGGGGGGCAACAGTCGCTGGGATCTGATCGATGTCGTGCGAGCCGCCTACGCATTGCGCCCCGATGGCATTGTCTGGCCGGAACAGGACGGCCGGGTCACGTTGAAACTGGAGCGTCTGACGGCTGCCAATGGTATTGATCATGGACAGGCGCACGACGCGTTATCCGATGTGCGTGCAACTATTGCCCTGGCGCGTTTGATTCGTGAAAAGCAGCCGAAGCTTTACGACTATCTGTTCGCATTGCGCAGCAAGCAGAAAGTCCAGGAACAGGTTCGCCTGATGCAACCTCTGGTGCATATTTCGGGACGTTTTTCTGCGGCGCGCAATTACCTGGGCGTGGTGCTGCCGCTGGCATGGCACCCTCATAATCGCAACGCGCTGATCGTATGTGATCTGCACCTGGATCATTCACCGTTGTTGCACGAGGACGCTGAAATACTCAAGCGGCGTTTATATACGCGGCACGACGCGCTGGGCGACGGCGAATTGCCCGTGCCGCTCAAACTATTGCATATAAACCGGTGCCCGGTGATCGCCCCGCTGGGCGTGCTGCGTAGCGAAGATCAGCAGCGGCTGCAATTGGACATGGCCGGCTATCAGGCACGCGCAACGCAATTGAGTGAACGTCGCGAAGTTTGGCACGATAAACTGGCGACCGTTTACGGCAAGGACGATTTCGCCGCAAGTGAAGATCCCGAACAGCAGTTATATGACGGTTTTATGGGTGACCGTGATCGTCGACTGTGTGAGCAAGTTCGGCAGGCCGAGCCAGAACAACTGGCGCGCGACGCCTGGCCATTTGATGACGCCCGTTTGCCTGAATTGTTATTCAGGTATCGGGCTCGTAACTTCCCTGACACCTTGAGTGGCGAAGAGCAAACACGCTGGCGGGATTTCTGTCAGCAGCGCCTGCGGAGCCCGGAATGGGGGGCTCCCAATACCCTGCATGACTTTACTGCCGCATTGATAGAATGCTCCCTTAGTGCCGCGCCAGAGCAGTTGGAGGTGTTGCGGCAATGGCAGGATTACGCACACGAGCTGAGTAACCGTCTGGGCGTATAAAAAATACCGGGCAATAAAAAACGCCAGCAAGCTGGCGTTTTTGCAATCGCAATGAATCGCGACCTTGTGAAGCTTAGCCCAGCAAAGTGGCCCAGCTTTCAACGTCGTCGCTGCCCCACTTGGCTTTCCACTCTTTCAGCGTCTTGTGGTTGCCACCTTTGGTTTCGATGACTTCACCGTTGTGCGGGTTCTTGTATTGCTTGACCTTGCGGGCGCGTTTGGTGCCGGCAGGTTTAACAGCGCCGCCACGAGGGGCCTTGTTTACCTTGGCATCCGGATCCAGCAGGGCAATGATGTCACGCAGCGACTTTTGGTATTCGCCCATCAGCGTGCGCAGTTTGCCTTCGAATTCCAGCTCGGTTTGCAGTTTGTCGTCTTGCGACAGGTTCTTCAAACGGGCCTGCAGTTCTTTGATGGCTTCTTCTGTAGCGCGGTATTCGTTGATCAGGGACATGAGGAGACCTTATGTTGTGAGGGTTGCAGGGATACAGTGCGGCAATAATAGTCACTGTAAATGAGCAAGTAAACATTAAATAAAAGTTTTATTTGAATTATTTAGCAATATACACACGTCCTACAGACCTCTGAACTAGGGGTGGGTCGTGCTTCCTTCAAAAGATCGCCGCTATAAAGCCCTCCTTATTACAGGTTTTGTTTAGCGGTAAACCCCGTAAAAACCCATACTGGCAAGGTGCAATCTCTGGCCTTGGCGGTGTGCTTTTTCGGTATCTGAATTCTGGCAACAGAGATACTGCAGTTTTGCTGCGCAGCCGCTAGAATAGCGGCTTTGCGAAGTTCTGGAGTTTCCCCCAATGCGCACTTTTCGTCTGGTGATTGCTTGCCCGGACCGTGTAGGCATCGTTGCCAAAGTCAGTAACTTTCTGGCGTCCCATAACGGCTGGATCACCGAAGCGAGTCATCATTCGGACAATCTCAGCGGCTGGTTTTTCATGCGTCACGAGATCCGTGCCGACACCCTGCCTTTTGACCTGGACGGGTTCCGTGAAGCGTTCACGCCGATTGCCGAAGCTTTTTCGATGGACTGGCGCATTACCGACTCGGCGCAGAAGAAGCGCGTCGTGCTCATGGCAAGTCGCGAATCGCACTGTCTGGCCGACCTGCTGCACCGTTGGCACAGTGACGAACTCGACTGCGACATCGCCTGTGTGATTTCAAACCACCAGGACCTGCGCAGCATGGTCGAATGGCATGACATCCCTTACTACCATGTTCCGGTGGACCCGAAAGACAAGGAGCCTGCGTTCGCCGAGGTATCGCGTCTGGTCGGTCATCACCAGGCCGATGTCGTGGTTCTGGCGCGTTACATGCAAATTCTGCCGCCACAGCTGTGCCGTGAATATGCCCATCAGGTCATCAATATCCACCACAGCTTCCTGCCATCGTTCGTCGGCGCCAAGCCTTATCACCAGGCCTCGTTGCGCGGTGTCAAACTGATCGGCGCGACCTGTCACTATGTGACCGAAGAACTGGATGCCGGGCCGATCATCGAGCAGGACGTCGTACGCGTCAGCCACCGTGACAGCATCGAAAACATGGTGCGTTTCGGTCGCGACGTGGAAAAAATGGTGCTGGCCCGCGGCCTGCGCGCTCATCTGGAAGACCGCGTTCTGGTTCACGACAACAAGACGGTCGTCTTTGACTGATCTATCTTTTCCGGAGCGCGTCTCTCGCGCTCCCGACCCAGCTGTCGGCAATGGTGCAACGTGCAAGGTGACAGCCAATGACCGATCCTCTCGACAAAGCCACTTCCACCGCTCCGGCAACGCTTGGCGAAGGCTGCCTGAGCCGCTATGACCCTGCGCAACTGACGGCGGAAAACGGCGCTGATTTTGAAGGTGCCGCAGCACTGTGGCGCGAGCTGCAGCATGCGCAAGCGCCTGTTGAAGGGCTTGAGAAGGAGGGGGAGCAAGAGGAGAAGTGAGTCAAACCCTTCAGGCGGTGCAAGGGATGCACCGCCCGAAGGGTTTTAGGCTCTGTACGAAAAGTGGCTGCGCTCGGTGATGCTTCGTTAAAAACAGGCTCGGATGCGAGTCCAATCGGAATGCTCATTTACAACACGTAGAGTCGAACGCGACCCCGGCCGTTCCTCGCCTGTTTTTGCCTCGCCTGACCTTCGCTCGCCGACTTTTCGTACAGAGCCTAGATCAGGCCAGGGCCTTGGAAGCCAGCCAGAACAACGCTGCGGACAAGGCGACCGTTGCCGGCAGGGTCAGTACCCAGGCCAGCAGGATGGTGCGCACGGTTCCGCCTTGCAGGCCGCTCTTGTTGGCGACCATGGTACCGGCTACACCCGACGACAGAATATGCGTGGTGGACACCGGCAGACTGAACACGTTGGCCAGACCGATCGCGCAGGCGGTGGTGATCTGCGCCGACATGCCTTGTGCGTAAGTCATGCCCTGCTTGCCGATCTTCTCGCCGATTGTCAGGACCACACGTTTCCAGCCAACCATGGTGCCGATGCCCAGCGCCAGTGCGACCGCCAGAATCACCCAGAACGGAGCGTACTCGGTGGTGGTGGTCAGGTCCTTGCGAAGTTTCTCCAGATCGGACTTTTCACGTGCCGACAGGTCTGGAAGTTTGCCGACCTTGCGGGCGGTGTCGTCCAGGCACAACAGATAGCGACGTACTTCGATGCGGCTTTCAGGTGCCAGCGCGTGGTAGTCGGACACGCCCTTCAGGCGGTCGAGCAACGCGTCGATGGTAGGTTCGGTCTGCTTCGGGTTACAGGCAGAGCTTGAAGGCAGGTCGCCTTTTTCGGCTTTGCCCATGGCCAGATATTCGCCCAGCGTGCTGCTGTTACGCTGATAGAACTGACTCAGGTGCTGGGTCGCATCGCGGGTACGTTCGATCTGATAGGTCGTGCTGGTGAGGTCAAGCACGAACTGGCTGGGTACGATACCGATCAGTACCAGCATGATCAGGCCAATGCCTTTCTGACCGTCATTCGAGCCATGTACGAAGCTGACCGCCATTGCGGAAATGACCAGCACCAGACGGTTCCAGAACGGCGGATGCTTCTTGTCGTCCAGCTTGCGGCGCTGGTCGGGAGTCTTGTGCATCTTCGACTGCGGGCGCCACCACTTCAGGGCAACCAGCACCAGACCCGCAACGATAAAGCCGGCCAGCGGCGAGAACACCAGCGACGCGCCGATATCGATCGCTTTCTGCCAGTTAACGCCATCGGCCAACGGGATATCGTTGAGCAGCGCATTGGCCAGACCCACACCGAGTATCGAGCCGATCAACGTGTGCGAGCTGGAGGCCGGAATGCCGAAGTACCAGGTACCGAGGTTCCAGGTAATGGCCGCCGCCAGCAGCGAGAACACCATGGCCAGGCCATGTCCGGTATTGACGTTGATGAGCAGTTCGACCGGCAGCAGATGGACGATGGCATAGGCAACGCCCACGCCGCCCAGCAACACGCCGAGAAAGTTGAATACACCGGAAAAGAACACGGCCAGATGAGGCGGCATTGCTTTGGTGTAGATGACTGTCGCCACCGCGTTGGCGGTGTCATGAAAGCCGTTGATGAACTCGAAGGTGAGGACGAAAGCCAGGGCGAGCAACAGGCTCACAAGCACCCAGGCATCAAGCCCGCTGAATAAATCGATCATGTAGGTTTTCTGACCGGGTCTGAAGGGGGCGCGATTATGACAGAAAAAATACCGAACGACTTGTCGTCACCGCGTGGTGTCGCCTCAAACCAAAAAAAAGACGCATGAGCGCCGCCCCGTTGAGTGCTCAATGAGGCAGTAAGGCGTGTAATTCCGGGTACTGGAAGTAGGAGGCTTATCGGGCAGGGATCACCAGACCCGTGCTGTCATGGCTCTTCTTTCAGGCCTTCTTCCATTTTTTGCAGTTCTTGCTTGAACGCCTGGTCCAGCAGGCTGGCTCTTTTGCGCCAGGGTTTGCGTTCCGGTTCAGGTTGCGCGGCGTAGGTGGTGATTTCACCGCCGTAGACATCCTTGTAGCGTTGCTCCTGGCGCTCAAGTTCCGCGCGCAGTTCATCTTTAGTCACTTTAATACCTGATCGAGTCGAATGGGCTCTGGCGATGACGCAAAACATTGCAAGTATGTTCACTCCAGTCTGGCTGTATACCAAATACAGTCAGCGACCTGTTCGGGCGATTGCGCGAACGGTTTACTGGACATGCCTGTTGTTGTCTGCGGCTACGTGCACCAGAGAAAAACACCTGTCGTAGCGACATACGTTTGATTTCAAGCGCAAGGCTTGAGCTGGCAGGCTTGCTGATGGTCTCGCGGCGATGGTGCACCGTGACAGGGCGTCGACAAGACAGTCGAAGCAGAAATCGGGTGAACGAATCAATCGTTGCGAGGGTATTGCCAACCAACTGGCGGATACTATCTCCAAGAAGTTCTGTTACGTCAACAACAGAGGTTGAATGAGTTCACCGGTATGGTTTTTTTGTACGATTGTTCCGAAGTTTCAGTGGGCCATTTATATGACAGAAGTTTTATAAAACAGTTTTGACTTTCGACGACAAAATGTTGGCGAGGAAATTCACGGTTTTCTATATGCGGGATGTCTTGAGTTGCGCGGCAGGCGCCGACTGAGAACGGGATGAGCAGGAGGATGTCGCGGGCATCGGGCACAGAGGGCGCGCCTGAGTAATGAAAACGGCCTTGCTTGATGAGCAAGGCCGCTGCCTTGGACTTCTTAGTGGGTACCTGACCAGTATTTCCAAGAAGTCACTTCGTGGCAGAGGTAAAGGTATAAGTATATTTACATAGGGTCAATTGCGATTATCGGCCACCTGTTCGATAATCGCACAAGCGGGCCGGGCTTCGGTCCGCTGAAAAGAGCTGAAACCTGCGGTTTACAGGGCCTGAAAGGCAGTTACATAAGGTGGGTCAATGAACGACGAACTGCGTAAATCTTTTGCCTCATTGGCACCGCCCATCGTGGCGTCGCCTGCGAAGCGCATTCAGGCGCTGACCGGTGATCCGGATTTCATGACGTCGCTGGCGCGCGGGCTGGCCGTGATTCATGCCTTTCAGGAGCGCAAGCGACACCTGACCATTGCACAGATCAGCCACCGCACAGAAATCCCCCGCGCGGCAGTGCGTCGTTGTCTGCACACGCTGATCAAGCTCGGTTATGCGACCACTGACGGTCGTACCTACTCGCTACTGCCCAAGGTGCTGACCCTGGGTCACGCCTATTTGTCATCGACGCCACTGGCAACCTCGTCGCAGCCTTATCTGGACCGTATGAGTGATCAGCTGCACGAGGCGTGCAACATGGCCACGCTGGAAGGCGACGACATTCTTTATATAGCGCGCTCTGCGACCACGCAGCGACTCATCTCGGTCGACCTTTCCGTGGGCGGTCGCCTTCCCGCGTACTGCACGTCCATGGGCCGCATTCTGCTGGCCGCTCTGGATGACGTGTCGCTGCATGAATACCTTGACCATGTCGATCTGCAGCCCAAGACCAGCCGCACCATTCGCACGCCGGAAGCCTTGCTCGAATGTCTGCAACTGGTTCGGCAACAGGGCTGGTGCATTGTCGATCAGGAACTGGAGCAGGGGCTGCGTTCGATTGCCGTACCGGTCTATGATGCGTCGGGCCAGGTGCTGGCTGCGCTGAATGTCAGTACCAGTGCCGGACGTGTGGCGCGCAGCGAACTGGAACAGCGCTTTCTGCCGATCATGCTCGATGCCAGTCGCGACCTGAGTACGCAGTTGTTTACCTGAAATGGCCGTGTTTCTGACCGATTGAATTCGTTCGATTACCGAACGTTTAGTCGATTATCGGATTGTTTGCCATCTTGCTCAGGCATAACCTCATTTTCATTCCGGCGCAGGTCTTCGCGCTGATCATTGAACGTGATGTTGGGTTCGGAGCACCTCATGGCAGACATTCTTTCTCTACGCGATGCGGTGAAGCAACTGGTCAACGATGGCGACACCGTTGCGCTGGAAGGCTTCACTCATCTGATCCCCACGGCCGCCGGCCATGAAATCATCCGTCAGGGTAAAAAAGACCTGACGCTGGTGCGCATGACGCCCGATCTGATCTACGACCAGTTGATCGGCGCCGGTTGTGCGAAGCGGCTGATTTTTTCATGGGGCGGCAACCCTGGCGTTGGCTCCCTGCATCGTTTGCGCGATGCCGTTGAAAAACAGTGGCCGCGGGCGATGGAAATTGAAGAGCACAGCCATGCCGACCTTGCCAACGCCTACGTAGCCGGTGCGTCCGGTCTACCGTTCGCCGTGCTGCGCGCTTATGCCGGGTCCGACCTGCCCAAGGTCAACCCGCTGATCAAGACCGTCACGTGCCCGTTCACCGGCGAAGTGCTGGCAGCGGTGCCTTCGGTACGTCCCGACGTAACCGTAATTCATGCTCAGAAAGCCGACCGCAAGGGCAACGTGCTGTTGTGGGGCATTCTCGGTGCGCAGAAAGAAGCCGCGCTGGCTGCAAAGCGCTGCATTGTGACGGTGGAAGAAATCGTCGATGACCTGAAGGCGCCGATGAATTCCTGCGTGCTGCCGACCTGGGCGCTGAGCGCGGTGTGCCTGGTGCCCGGTGGTGCCCACCCGTCCTATGCGCACGGCTACTACGAGCGTGACAACCCGTTCTATCAGGCCTGGGACCCGATCGCTCGGAACCGGGAGACCTTTACGGCGTGGATCGATGAATACATCCACGGCACCGCAGATTTCAGTGAATTCCAGAGCAAGCTGGCTCGCGCTTCGGAGGCCAAATAATGACTTACTCCACCAGTGAAATGATGACCGTTGCCGCAGCCCGTCGCTTGCGCAACGGTTCTGTATGCTTTGTCGGCATCGGCCTGCCTTCCAAGGCTGCGAACCTGGCACGTCTTACCTCTGCGCCTGACGTGGTACTGATCTACGAGTCCGGCCCGATTGGCGCCAAGCCCACGGTATTGCCGCTGTCTATCGGCGATGGCGAGTTGGCTGAAACCGCCGACACAGTGGTATCCACCAGCGAAATCTTTCGTTACTGGCTGCAGGGCGGTCGCGTCGATGTCGGCTTTCTCGGCGCAGCGCAGGTCGACCGTTTCGGCAACATCAACACCACCGTGGTCGGTGATTACCACCATCCAAAAGTGCGTCTGCCCGGAGCCGGCGGCGCGCCGGAGATCGCCGGGTCGGCCAAGTCGGTGCTGATCATTCTCAAGCAATCGGCGCGTTCGTTCGTCGACAAACTGGACTTCATCACCTCGGTCGGGCATGGCGAAGGCGGCGACTCGCGCAAGCGTCTGGGCCTGCCAGGTGCGGGTCCGGTGGGCATCATCACCGACCTGTGCATCATGGAGCCGGAAGCCGGCACCCACGAGTTCGTCGTGACCGCGCTGCACCCTGGCGTGACCCGCGAGCAGGTCGTTGCCGCAACCGGCTGGGAGATCCGCTTTGCCGACACGGTGGCGGTTTCCGAAGAGCCTACGGAGGTCGAGCTGACGGCGCTGCGTGATCTGGAAGCACGAACTGCCGCGGCTCACGGTCAGGTTGCGGGAGAAGCGTGATGCGTGAAGTGTTTATTTGCGATGCGATTCGTACTCCCATCGGTCGTTTTGGTGGTGGGCTGTCTTCGGTGCGAGCAGACGACCTGGCTGCAGTGCCGATCAAGGCGCTGATGGAGCGCAATCCGTCGGTCAACTGGGAAGAGATCGACGAAGTGTTCTTCGGCTGCGCCAATCAGGCCGGTGAGGACAACCGCAACGTTGCGCGCATGGCTGCACTGTTGGCCGGGCTGCCGCAAAGTGTGCCGGGCGTCACTCTGAATCGCCTGTGTGCTTCCGGAATGGACGCCATCGGCACCGCTTTCCGGGCCATCGCTTCAGGTGAAATCGAGCTGGCAATCGCCGGCGGCGTCGAGTCGATGTCCCGTGCTCCCTTCGTGATGGGCAAGGCCGATGCCGCGTTTTCGCGCAACATGAAGCTGGAAGACACCACCATCGGTTGGCGTTTTATCAATCCGGCGATGAAAGCGCAGTACGGCGTGGACTCAATGCCCGAGACGGGCGACAACGTTGCAACCGACTTCAGGATTTCTCGAGCCGATCAGGACGCTTTCGCCCTGCGCAGCCAGCAACGCACTGCCGTTGCCCAGGCTGCGGGCTTTTTCGAGGACGAGATAGTGCCGGTGCGGGTCGCGCACAAAAAGGGCGAGACTCTTGTCGACAAGGATGAGCACCCGCGTGGCGATACCAGTCTGGAAACCCTGAGCAAACTCAAGCCGGTCAACGGCCCGGACCGCACGGTGACTGCCGGTAATGCGTCCGGGGTCAACGACGGTGCTGCTGCGCTGATTCTGGCTTCGGCCGAAGCGGTCAAAAAGCATGGCCTGACGCCCCGTGCCCGCGTACTCGGCATGGCCAGCGCGGCGGTTGCACCTCGGGTGATGGGCATTGGTCCGGTGCCAGCGGTGCGTAAGCTGGTCGAGCGACTGGGCCTGGCGGTGACCGATTTCGATGTCATCGAACTCAATGAAGCGTTTGCCAGCCAGGGTCTTGCAGTGCTGCGCGAACTGGGTCTGGCGGACGATGCGCCGCAGGTCAATCCCAACGGCGGGGCAATTGCTCTCGGCCATCCGTTGGGCATGAGTGGCGCGCGGCTGGTGCTGACCGCGCTGCATCATCTTGAGAAAACCGGTGGACGCAGAGGCCTGGCAACCATGTGCGTCGGCGTCGGGCAGGGGCTTGCGCTGGCCATCGAGCGGTAAGCCCTCCCGCTTCAACCTGTTGTCCAGCAACCCGGATCGTTTGTCTGCCTCCACGAAAAGGCAGGCCGATGATCCGGGTTGTTGTTCGTCTGGGCACTGATTGTTCAACCCTCGCGGTCTTTCCCGGTGGCTGAATTGTTCTGACTTATTGTGCTCGATTAAAGACGGTGTTACAGATTGTTTCTTATGGACAGTTCTGCTTGGGGAAAATAATGACTACAACATCAAAAGCACCGCATTACACCGGCGAGGAGCGAAGCAAAAGAATTTTCGCGATTGTCGGTGCCTCATCCGGCAACCTGGTCGAATGGTTCGACTTTTATATCTACGCCTTCTGCGCGATTTATTTCGCACCGGCTTTCTTTCCTTCCGATGATCCGACCGTTCAGTTGCTCAACACTGCAGGTGTGTTTGCTGCTGGCTTTCTGATGCGTCCGATTGGCGGCTGGCTGTTCGGTCGTGTCGCGGACAAACATGGCCGCAAGAACTCCATGCTGATTTCGGTCACCATGATGTGTGCCGGATCATTGATCATCGCCTGCCTGCCGACCTATGCATCGATTGGCGCCTGGGCGCCGGCCTTGCTGCTGATGGCGCGCCTGCTGCAAGGCCTGTCGGTAGGTGGCGAGTACGGCACCACGGCCACCTACATGAGCGAAGTGGCGCTGCGTGGCCAGCGCGGTTTTTATGCTTCGTTCCAGTACGTCACCCTGATCGGCGGGCAATTGCTGGCGGTTTTGACGGTGGTCATCCTTCAGCAATTCCTGACCACCGAAGAGCTGCGTGACTACGGCTGGCGCATACCCTTCGTGATCGGTGCCGCCGCTGCGGTCATTGCCTTGCTGCTGCGTCGCACCCTCAATGAAACCACCACGGCCGAAAGCCGACAGGACAAGGATGCGGGCAGTATTGCGGCACTGTTCAAGCATCATGCAGCTGCCTTCATCACGGTACTGGGTTACACCGCCGGCGGCTCGCTGATTTTCTACACCTTCACGACTTACATGCAGAAATACCTGGTCAACACCGGGGGCATGGAAGCCAAGACAGCCAGCTACATCATGACCGGCGCGCTGTTTCTGTACATGTGCATGCAGCCGTTCTTCGGCATGCTCGCGGACCGTATCGGCCGGCGTAATTCGATGCTTCTGTTCGGCGCGCTGGGTACTCTGTGCACAGTGCCGATCCTGATGACGCTCAAGACCACTACCAACCCGTTCATTGCCTTTCTGCTGATTACCCTGGCGCTGGCCATCGTCAGCTTCTACACCTCGATCAGCGGGCTGGTCAAAGCCGAGATGTTTCCGCCTCAGGTTCGTGCTCTGGGCGTGGGTCTGGCGTACGCGGTGGCCAACGCAATGTTCGGCGGCTCGGCTGAGTGGGTTGCATTGAAACTCAAGAGTGCCGGGATGGAGAACAGCTTTTACTGGTACGTGACGGCCATGATGGCGGTAGCGTTCCTGTTCAGTCTGCGTTTGCCCAAAGAGCCCAAGTACCTGCATCAGGATCATTGATTGCAGGTTTATTCGGCCACAAAAAAACCACCTGATCAGGTGGTTTTTTTGTGTGCCGCTGTCTATCAGAACAGCTGAACCGAAGGCTTCTCCTTGGAGATGGTTTCGGTCTGTCCGGTCCTTTCATACCAGCCGCCGCCGAGGGCCTTGTACAGGTTGACCTCGCTGGTCAGCTGCGACAGGCGATCTGTGATCAGTGTTTGTTGCGCACTGAACAGCGAGCGCTGGGCGTCGAGGAAGGTCAGGTTGCTGTCGATGCCGATCCGGTAGCGACGCTCGGCCAGACGGTAGTAGTCCTGGTTGGCCGCGACGAAGTCACGTTGCGCCTGGAGCTGCTCGTCATAGGTCTTGCGCGAAGCCAGGCCGTCGGACACTTCCTGGAAGGCGGTCTGAATCGCCTTCTCGTAGTTGGCGACGCTGATTTCCTTCTGGATTTTCGAGTAGTCCAGGCTGGCGCGCAGGTTGCCGGCGTTGAAGATCGGGATGTTGATGCTTGGCTGGAACAGCCAGGCACCCGACCCGCCCTTGAACAGGCCGGACAGCTCGCTGCTGCTGGTCCCGGCACTGGCCGTCAGGCTGATGCTCGGGAAGAACGCTGCACGTGCCGCGCCGATGTTGGCGTTGGCCGCCTTGAGCGAGTGCTCGGCCTCCAGAATGTCCGGACGACGCTGCAGCAGGTCGGACGGCAGGCCTGCCGGCATTTCGGTCAGCATGTCGGAATCGAGCAAGTGGCTGGCCGGCAGGTTGTCAGGCAGGCTGGTGCCTAGTAGCAGCACCAGGCTGTTCTGATCCTGGGCAACCAGGCGCTGGTACTGGGCCAGTTTGGCGCGTGCGCTTTCGACGGCGGTGCGCGACTGGCTCAGGTCCAGTGCCGAAGAAACGCCGACTTCGCTGGCGCGCGATGTCAGACGGAAGCTTTCTTCGTAGGTCTTCAGGGTGTCCTGCGTCAGCTTGAGCAGTTCCTTGTCGGCCTGCCAGGTCATGTAGGCATTGGCGACGCTGGCCACCAGACTGATCTGGGTACTGCGACGTGCTTCCTCACTGGAGAAGTAGGTCTCCAGCGCCTGCTCGCTGAGGCTGCGTACCCGACCGAAGAGGTCCAGCTCGTAAGAGCTGACACCCAGGGTGGCCGAGTAGCTGCTGGTGATGCCGGACTGACCGGTTTGCGACTGGTCGGCCGGCACGCGCTGACGTGAGCCGCTACCGGTTGCCGAAACAGCAGGGAACAGGTCCGAGCGCTGGATACGGTACTGGGCGCGGTAGGCGTCGATGTTCAGCGCCGCAACCCGCAGGTCACGGTTGTTGAGCAGTGCAGTCTGGATCAGCTGTTGCAGCGCCGGGTCATTGAAGAAGTGCCGCCAGCCTTGTTCCGCGGCGGCCATTTTGGCGCCTTCGACCGGCGAGTACGCCGGTCCTTGCGGATATTGTGCCGCGACCGGTGCTTCCGGCTGCTTGTAATCGGGGATCAAAGAGCAGCCGCCGAGAATGAACGCGGTAACTGCAAGTGAGATCAATGACTTGCTCATTGGCCAGCCTCATCGTGTGAAATATGTTTCTGCTTGCTCTTGAAGAGCCCTGAAACCGTTACGAAGAACAGGGGCACCCAGAAGATCGCCAGGATAACTGCGGTGATCATACCGCCAATTACGCCAGTACCAATCGAATGCTGACTGCCTGAACCCGCACCCGACGAAATCGCCAGCGGCACAACGCCGAGGATGAACGCCATGGAGGTCATGATGATCGGGCGCAGACGCATGCGGCAGGCCTCGATCGCCGCGTCGACCAGGCTCTTGCCCTGTTCGTGAAGCTCTTTGGCGAACTCGACGATCAGAATGGCGTTTTTCGCCGCCAGACCCACCGTTACCAGCAACCCGACCTGGAAGAACACGTCGTTGGACAGGCCGCGCAGGCTGGTTGCCATCAGTGCACCGATAACCCCCAGTGGCACCACGAGGATGACCGCGATCGGAATCGACCAGCTTTCATACAGTGCCGCCAGACAGAGGAACACTACCAGCAACGACAGGGCATACAGGGCAGGGGCCTGCGAACCGGACAGGCGTTCCTCGTAGGACAGACCGGTCCACGAAATGCCGATACCCTGCGGCAGCTTCTTGGCCAGTGCCTCGACTTCGGCCATCGCGTCGCCGCTGCTGTAGCCAGGGGCCGGGGTACCGAGCACTTCCTCTGCCGCCACGCCGTTGTAGCGTGACAGTTTCGGCGAGCCGTAGGACCATTTGCCGCTGGCGAAGGCCGAGAATGGCACCATCTCACCCGCGCTGTTGCGCACGTACCATTTCTTCAGGTCTTCAGGTGTCATACGCGCACCTGCATCGCCCTGGATGTACACCTTCTTCACACGGCCACGGTCGATGAAGTCGTTGACGTAGCTGCCACCCAACGCGATGGACAGTGTGTTGTTGATGTCCGACAGGGTGATACCCAAAGCGCTGGCGCGCTCATCGTCGATGATCAGTTGGTACTGCGGTTCGTCGTTCAGCCCGTTCGGACGCACGCCTGCGAGAATCTTGCTCTGTGCGGCCATGCCGAGGAACTGGTTACGCGCTTGCATCAGCTTGTCGTGACCCACGCCGCCCTGATCCTGCAGGTAGACGTCGAAGCCTGTAGCGTTACCCAGTTCGAGTACCGAAGGCGGGACGACCGCAAACACCATCGCGTCGCGCAGGCTGAAGAAATAGCCCTGAGCCCGCTTGGCCAGTTCGAAAACGCTGTTGTTGGAATCACGCTCTTCCCACGGCTTGAGCATCACGAACGCAATCGCCGAGCTTTGACCGCGGCCCGCGAAGTTGAAGCCGTTTACCGAGAACACCGACTTCACTGCGCCGCTTTCCTTGGTCAGCAGGTACTCACGCATCTGATCGATGACTTCCTGCGTACGCGCGGTCGAGGAGCCGGCCGGTGTCTGGATCTGGGCGAAGATAACGCCCTGGTCTTCTTCCGGCAGGAACGCAGCCGGAATACGCATGAACATGAACACCATGCCCGCACAGATCAGTATGTAACCCAGATACGCAGGCCACTTGTGCTTGAGCATATTGCCCACGCCGCGCTCGTAACTCAGAACGCTGCGGTCGAAAGTGCGGTTGAACCAGCCGAAGAAACCACGTTTCGGCTGCCCGTGCTTTTCGTGATCAATGGGCTTGAGCATGGTGGCGCAGAGCGCCGGGGTGAAGATCAGGGCAACCACGACCGACAGGGCCATGGCCGAGACGATGGTGATCGAGAACTGCTTGTAGATCACCCCGGTGGAGCCGCCGAAGAACGCCATCGGCAACAGCACCGCCGACAGCACCAGGGCAATACCGACCAGTGCGCCCTGAATCTGTGTCATGGATTTGATCGTGGCGTCGCGCGGGGAGAGCTTTTCCTCCTCCATGACCCGCTCGACGTTTTCCACCACCACAATCGCATCGTCCACCAGCAAGCCGATGGCCAGCACCATACCGAACATGGTCAGGGTGTTGATGGTGAAACCGAAGGCCGCGAGGATGCCGAACGTACCCAGCAAGACCACCGGAACCGTCATCGTGGTGATGATGGTTGCGCGGAAGTTCTGCAGGAACAGGTACATCACCAGGAACACCAGCACGATCGCTTCGATCAGTGTGTGCACCACGCCGTTGATCGATTCGCTGACCACCGGTGTCGTGTCATACGGGTAAACGACTTTCATGCCAGGCGGGAAGAACGGTTCCAGCGACGAAACGGTCGCGCGGATGGCCTTGGCGGTGTCCAGTGCGTTGGCGCCGGTAGCAAGTTTGATCGCCAGACCGGAGGCCGGTTTGCCGTCGAACTGCGAATCGGTGCTGTAGTTCTCTGCGCCCAGGCCCACCGTGGCGACGTCTTTCAGGCGAACCTGCGAACCGTCGGTGTTGACCTTGAGGAAGATGTTGCCGAACTGCTCGGCAGTCTGCAGACGGGTCTTGCCGATGATCGTGGCGTTCAGCTGCTGACCGCTGATCGACGGCAGGCCGCCCAACTGGCCGGACGAGACCTGGACGTTCTGCGCGGTGATCGCGTTTTTCACGTCCACCGGGGTCAGCTGGAAGTTGTTCAGCTTGGCCGGGTCCAGCCAGATACGCATGGCGTACTGCGAACCGAACACCTGGAAGTCACCGACACCGGAGGTCCGGGAGATCGGGTCCTGCATGTTCGACACAATGTAGTTGGCCAGGTCTTCCTTGCCCATGCTGCCGTCTTCCGACACCAGGCCGATCACCATCAGGAAGTTCTTCACTGCCTTGGTGACGCGGATACCCTGTTGCTGCACTTCCTGCGGCAGCAGCGGGGTCGCGAGGTTGAGCTTGTTCTGCACCTGGACCTGCGCCGTATCCGGGTTGGTGCCCTGATTGAAGGTCGCAGTGATGGTCATGCTGCCGTCGGAGTTACTTTCCGAGCTGACATAACGCAGGTTGTCGATGCCGTTGAGCTGTTGCTCGATCACCTGAACCACCGTGTCCTGCACCGTCTGGGCAGATGCGCCCGGATAGGTGACCTGGATACCGATGGCTGGCGGTGCGATGCTCGGGTACTGGTTGATCGGCAGGCTGGAAATCGACAGCGCACCGACCAGCATGATCACGAGGGCAATAACCCAGGCAAAAATGGGTCGATCAATAAAAAATTTCGACATGGGTTACTCCCCTTTGCTGCCTGCGGCTTTATCAGTGGCCGGGGCAGGTGCCGGGTTTGCTCCTTTGACGTTGGTCGCTTCGGCGACTTTCACTTCGGCACCTGGTTTGACGTACTGCAAGCCTTCGGTGATGACGCGATCACCTTCTTTCAGGCCGTCTTCGATCAGCCAGTCGCTGCCCACGGTGCGATTGGCAACCAGCGTACGCATTTCCACCTTGTTGTCCTGATTGACGATCATGGCGGTCGGCGTGCCTTTCAGGTCGCGGGTCACGCCTTGCTGCGGTGCCAGGATGGCTTTCGAATTGACGCCGGCCTGCAACTGCGCATGAACGAACATGCCTGGCAGCAGACGGTGTTCAGGGTTCGGGAACACCGCACGCAGGGTCACGGAGCCGGTTGTCTGGTCAACGGATACTTCGGAGAACTCCAGTTTGCCTTCCTGGCCGTAAACGCTGTTGTCTTCCAGCGTCAGCTTGACCTTGGCCGCATTGTCGCCGGCTTTCTGCAACTTGCCGCTTTCCAGGTCACTGCGCAGCTTGAGCATGTCGGCAGACGACTGCACTACGTCGACGTAGATCGGATCGAGTTGCTGGATGGTCGCCATTGCGTCGGTCTGCGCGCTGCTTACCAGTGCGCCTTCGGTTATCGCAGAGCGACCGATACGACCGGAAATAGGAGCCAGTACCTTGGTGTAGCGCAGGTTGATCTGCGCGGTCTGCAGGGCTGCCTGAGCTTCCTGGGTCGATGCCAGCGCCGTGTCGTACTCCTGACGGCTCACTGCCTGCTCGCTGACCAGTTGCTTGTAGCGATCGGACATCGACTTGGCGGACTGCAGGGTGGCCTTGGCGCTGTTGGCGTTGGCCTCATAGACCGACGGATCGATCTGATAGAGCTGCTGACCGGCTTTGACATCACCACCTTCGGTGAACAGACGCTTGAGAATGATGCCGTTGACCTGAGGGCGAACCTCGGCGACGCGGAATGCTGTCGTCCTGCCCGGCAGCTCGGTGGTCAGGGTATACGGCTGTGCTTTTATGGTAACGACGCCTACCTGAGGGGTTTGCGCAGGCGGGGCGGCCTGTTCCTTCTTGCTACAGCCACTGAGCAGGGTTGCCAGGGCGATGGCAGTGACCAGAACGGTAACAGCTGGCTTGAATTGCATGAAGATCCTCGGGGCAGGAGCCTGTTTTCTCAACAGTACGTTGAAGTGTTAAAAAATATTTCGGCTAGATAAGTAGCAAGCTAAGGAATATACTTACATTCGCGGCTGTTTGTAAACACCCGCCGTGCGCATTCGGCCACTATTCAGGGTGCCGGGAGCCAATTCGGGACAAGGCGAGACAAATGCCGCCCGGTCATATCTCGAGGCATGACGCAAGACGCGTGCCTGAGGTGAATTTTTTGAGGTCTTATTGCCATGGTTCGTCGCACCAAAGAGGAAGCTCAGATCACTCGCAGCCAGATCCTGGAGGCTGCCGAGCAGGCTTTTTATGAGCGAGGCGTCGCCCGCACCACGCTGGCCGACATTGCCACCCTTGCCGGTGTGACGCGAGGCGCCATCTATTGGCACTTCAACAATAAGGCCGATCTGGTGCAGGCCATGCTCGACAGTCTTCAGGAGCCCCTCGACGAAATGGCGGAGGCCAGCCAGAGCGAGGAAGAGGAAGACCCGCTGGGTTGCATGAGAAATCTGTTGATTCACCTGTTTCATGAACTCGCACTGGACCCGAAAACCCGTCGCATCAATGAAATCCTGTTTCACAAGTGCGAGTTTACTGACGAGATGTGTGATTTTCGTCGTCAGCGCCAGGACAACGCCACACAGTGCCACGACCGTATCACCCTGGGGCTGAACAATGCCGTACGCCAGGGGCAATTACCCAAAGGGCTGGACACCGCCCGGGCTGCCGTGGCCCTGTTTGCCTACGTCAACGGCATCATTTACCAATGGCTGCTGGTTCCGGACAGCTTCTCGCTGCCCGCAGAGGCCGAGCAACTGGTCGACGTGTGCCTGGACATGCTGCGCTTTAGCCCGACGTTGCTGATCAATAACAACTGCTCTACTGCCCGTGCCTGAATGAACATGACCGGCGGAAGCATCCGCCGGTTTCGCCTGCCAGCGATGCTGTGCAAAGCCTGACTCCAATCCGTGCCTCTTATATAGCGTGTTTACCGATTGTTTATCCGTATTCATTGATTGCGCTCATCTTGCACGCATCAGCGAGCGTTGATCTGACAATATATTGTAGGAAGTCGGTAGGATGTTTCCTGATACATGTAGCTGATTTCCCAAAGTAAATTCCGAGTATTGCCCCGCAGGAAAACTCCCTTCACTCTTCGTCACCTGAAAGAACAGAAGAGAGGAAGGTTGCATGTTTTTGCCGAATCTTGCGCCTATGTGCCCTGAAACCATAGCCAGTTACGCTGATGTTCTCACCATGGGGCAGGAGCGCGAATACCCGATGTGCAGGCTCTTTTCGGGCATGATCAAAACAGGTAACGGGCATGCGGATACGAGCAGAAACCTGACTCCCTCAACTGATGGGGAGGCCGTACATGTCGGATGTGGCAACTGACGCTGTGAGGTTATTGGCCAGGATCACGCAACAATCCGAACGCGTGGCTATGGATTCCGCGTTGGGCACACCGGTCATACGATTGGGATTGATCACCACGCTGTATTTTCGCGATGGCCACACCGCGGAGATGAAGCGTCGTGTCGAAGCCTGCTTTTCGCGCTTTTACGACGCGTTCAAAACGAAGCTCAAATGGCAACTCTTCAAACGCATGCGTCGCCTGAGCGGCTCGGGGTTTGCCTCGACCCGCCGGCAGATTGTCGAAAGCCCGCCAGACGAGCAGTTCATCTGGTCTATCGCCAGCGCCACTCAGGCTGAAGTCGCCACCTACAGCCTGTTTGTGATGAACACCTCGAAGGGGCAGGCCGACAACGATCGATCGTGTCTGAAAATGGTGCTGCCCTGGTCGTACCTGACCGAGCCCGACGGCTTGAAACTGTACGAGGAGTGGATCAGATACCTGAGCAGCGAAGTACAGGCCGAGCACGGCTTTGGAGGTCTCGCCTGCGTGTTGCCGTGCGATGGTCATCAGTATCTGCCCTGGGAGTATCGGCTCGCTCAGGATTACAGCGGGCTGATGGTCGATCCCGGTCCGCACATTGAAAGCCTGCGTCTGTTGGACCGTATCAAGGGTGTCAGCTGGTACACCGTGCTCGGCGAGGCATTCGTCAGGCAGTTGGGAGGCAGCGACAAAATGCGCGGCGAGATGAGTGCGCACCGCGAGATCGTATTCCACACCTACCGCAACGGACTGATCATTCGCGCCGGCGAGGTGCCTGAACTGGGCGGGAGAGGGTTGCCGCCGCCGCAGCCTTATGTGACGGTCAACAGGATGATCAAGCCGATTCGCCTGCAGGACACCGGCAATCTCCATCCCTACCTGGCTCCCGGAATTGGCTTTACCGACGAAACCACCGCGCAGTGGTATGCGCGATTCGATGAAAAGCCGCTGCCGCCGGTCGATGCCGGGCAAGCATGCCCTCGATCAGGCAGTTGGTTCAGTAGCGCACAGTCAGGCTCCCGTCGGCACTTCGACAAGGGTGAACTCATGCCTGCGTTTGCCCATATAAAGAGCAAGAAAACACAATGGTTCTGGGCCGGAGTGCCTTCCTGAGCCGCAAAGGCCGATCAGTCCCGCCCTCGCAGCAACGTATTGGGCATCACCGCGGCTGCCGCAAGACCGAGCAGCGAAATGGCCGCGCTGGTTATCAGCAGGTTTCTGAAGGTCAATGACAGTTCGGCGCGCAGGGTTTCCAGCGCGGGTCCGGTTGCCGCGTTAAGGCTGTCGAGCAGCACATTGCCGGAGCTGCCTTCGCCACCCAGTGCGCCTGCACCGAGTTGGCCGACCCCGGTGTGCTGCAACATGGCCAACAGCAGCGCCGACATCAGGGCCACACCCACTGCACCACCCAGCGAGCGGAACAGATTGGTCGTGCTGGTGGCCACGCCCATATCCCGCGGTTGAACCGAATTCTGAGTGCCGACCAATGAGGTGGGGAACTGCATGCCGGTCGCAACACCGGTGAGGATCATGAACAGGCTCATGACTATCAATGATTGCGGAGGCGTGAAGGCCATGCCCAGAATCGCAACCGGCATCAGCAGCGCACCGGTCAGGATCAGCGGCTTGTAGCGCCCGGTATGCGCGGTGCGTCGCCCGGCGAAATAGGCGCCCATCGGCATGCCGATAGCCAGTGGAAGCAAGTGCAGGGCGGCGCTGTCCGCTCCGCCACCGGTGACGGTCTGGTAACGCAGCGGCATCAACACAATCAGGGAGATGGCCTGAAAACTGGTGAAGAATACCGTGCACCAGCACAGCACGGCGCTCTTGTTGGTGAACAGATGCATGGGCAGCAAGGGTTCGGCAGTGCGACGTTCGTACCAGACGAAAATGGCCAGTGTCAGCAGGGCAGTGCCCAGTAACAATTGGACCTCGGCATCGCCCAGGCCATGCCCCTGGCCAATTTCGGTAATTCCCAGCAGCAGCGCTGTCAGGCCGATGATCATCAGCACGGTACCCAGGTAATCGATAATCGGCTTGCGCTGCGGCACCGGCAGGCCGACGAGGGTTCGATATGCGACGATCAGCGCGGCTGCTCCCAGCGGCAGATTGATCAGGAACACCCAGCGCCAGGACAGGTATTCAGTCATCAGGCCGCCGAGCACCGGCCCGGCAACGCTGGCCACGGCATACATGCTGCTGAAGTAACCCTGATAGCGGCCGCGTTCGCGAGGTGGCACGATGTCGGCGATGATCGCCTGGCTGACCGAAACCATCCCGCCCGCGCCAATGCCTTGAAGAACCCGCGCCAGCACCAGTTGTTCCATGCTTTGCGCCAGGCCACAGAACAGCGAAGCCAGGGTGAAAAGCCCCAGCCCGAACAGCATCAGTTTGCGTCGCCCGTAAAGATCGCCGAGTTTGCCGTAGATCGGCACGGCCACGGTCAGCGAGACCATGTAGGCGGATATGACCCAGGCCAGCAGATCGATGTCTCTGAACTGGGCGGAAATGGCCGGCATCGAGACCGCGACGATGGTTTGGTCCAGCGCGCTGAGCAGGACTGCCATCATCAACGCAAACAGGATGCTGCGGATGGCCGGAGGCGTTTGATTAAGACTGGTCAAGGCAAAACCTGATGGCAATGTTGACCCGCCGCAAGTGTGGCGGGAGAGTCTGGCCAGTCTAATCCGATAGCTTGCTAATCGATAGCTGCCTTTGCGGAATGACGATGCAATTCACGCTGTGCGAGCCTCATCGCAAGGCGCTGAAGGTTGCGTCGGTTGGCACGCAATGACCAAACGTACAACTGGCGACCTGCGGGGCCTGGCGTGTCAGTTCGTTACGATAGGCTCCGGCGCTGTATACGGCCAATACCGCCAGAGCTCCTGCGACAACCATGCACTTTCTTGTTATTGCTTTCATGACGCACTCCTTACCTCGGCTACAGAGCAGTTTGAAAGGACTGATTAGAGTGTAGGACAAGGTTGGGGTTTGCGTTGGCTGTCGTCATCGCTGCATGCCGCGTGTCGGACGAGCCGAAAGACGCGCTAGAATTCGCGCTTTGACGTATTGGCAGGGTTGAGAGACATGGCACGCAAGGAATACAACGGGTTTGAAGTGGTCTCGGCAGTGATGCCGTCCGAGCAGGGTTACAACGCGGCGATTGCCGTTAAGGCACTGGGCGCTGGCGGCGCACCGCGTTTCCATGCGCTGCTGCCGGACCAGAAATTCAAGACCGCCGATGATGCCGACCTCGCCGCTGTGCAAGAGCTGCAGCGGCTGGTCGATATTGATGCAGAGGGCGAACCGGTCTGGCCTGAAGCCTGATCAGGCGCCTGGGCGGAACATCTTGAACAGCGCTTCCGGGCCGAGCTGGAAGTAATCCGCCGGGCCGCCGCCGCGCAGAATCGGCTCGGCGGCGGCAGTGTCGTAAACGCCGTCCTTGAGCAGCGACTTGTCGATGTGCACCGCCACCACCTCGCCCAGAATCAGCCAGCTGGGCACCAGTTCCTTGTCGGCGCGCTGCAATTGAATGATCTGCGTGACCTTGCACTCGAACGACACCGGCGTTTCGAGTACACGCGGCACCGAGACGATCTGCGAGGCCAGTGGTGTCAGGTTTGCCAGCTCGAATTCGCTGACGTCCGGTGCCACCGGCGCGCAGCTCTGGTTCATGGCTTCGGCCAGCGAGCGGGTCGCCAGGTTCCAGACGAACTCACCGGTCTGCTCGATATTATTGAGGCTGTCCTTGCGACCGACGCTGCAGAACCCGATGATCGGCGGCACGTAGTTGAACGCATTGAAGAAGCTATAGGGTGCCAGGTTGAGTTTGCCGTTGGCATCCTGCGACGAAATCCAGCCAATCGGGCGTGGGCCTACAATCGCATTGAAGGGGTCGTGCGGCAGGCCGTGACCCTTGGATGGCTCGTAGGAGTGAATAGCGTCTGACATGCTCGGTTCCTGATGGGCTCAATAGTGGATGTCAGCATAGTGCTGCGCATTTGCAGAGGATGCCAGAGCAGCGTGTGTGTTTCATCCTGAGCCAGACATAAAGAAGCCCGACATCGGCCGGGCTTGGGGTGTGGCGTGAGCGATCAGCCCAGACGATTGGCGCCTACGCGATCTGCACCGTCTGCAGCAAGACGATTGGCACCGACATGGTCTGCGCCATCGGCGGCCTGACGGTTGGCACCGACGCGGTCTGCGCCATCAGAGGCGAGACGGTTGGCACCGACGTGATCCGCGCCATCGGCAGATACGCGGATCGAACCTACGTTAGTGTGTTTAGTACCGCCTTCAGCAACGATGGTGGCGCTGGACAAGTCGCTTTGAACGTTGGTAGCTGGAAGTGCAAATGCGCTCGAAGCCATAACAGAGATAGCCAGGCCAAAGATCAATGTGTTGGTTTTCATGATGATGTCTCCAATGAGTGTCGGGTGAGTTGTCATCCCGGTATGGAGGCAATGCTACGCGCCAGCGGATTATTAAGAAGTTAATAGGATTGCTAGCGATCATCGCTGAAAATGATAGTTGGCTGTAATGCGCTGATTTCGGGCCTTTCGGCGGGGAATGCATTATTGTGGTGCGATTCTTGAAAAGTCTTGTAATAAACGCTCTTGAC
This sequence comes from Pseudomonas sp. PvP027, assembly GCF_017833005.1. Taxonomy (NCBI): domain Bacteria; kingdom Pseudomonadati; phylum Pseudomonadota; class Gammaproteobacteria; order Pseudomonadales; family Pseudomonadaceae; genus Pseudomonas; species Pseudomonas sp. PvP027. Next base: position 4,505,460 of record NZ_JAFIBK010000001.1, read on the forward strand.
AAATTTAAAGTACAGTTTATTCAAAGGGTTGTTGCTGAAAGTTGGCTAAATGGCGCACCGCTCTGTAACACTCTGTTGCAGGTCCTGGATGTAATTGATTGTTTTGGAGCGGCTGATGTATCAATGCGGGCGATGATATTGATCGTTGTAAGTGAGCCTGAGTGACTCTTCTGCCTGCGCGGAGTCCTCAGCGTTATACACACGTCTCAATAAGCCCGAAAAATGGAGTGAACGGGGCGGCGATCCCCATTGCTCAAGAAGAGTCAGTCATAACGCTCTATTTCTGGAGGCTGTACCGGCCTCTTCGCGAGCAAGCTCGCTCCCACGAGATTTGTATATAACGATGAGAGCGGAGCTTGGGCACGAGAATCGTTGTGACCGTGATCAGTCAGTTTCGATACGCGAGTGCTTGCGGGTATCTTTCATGAAGACATACACCGCCAGCGAGCAGGCAATACAAGCAGTGACGTACCAGTAGTAACCGGTTTCCATACCGATGCTCTTGAACCACAGCGCAATGTATTCCGCAGTGCCCCCGAATATCGATACCGTCAGTGCGTAAGGCAGACCGACGCCCAGCGCGCGGATCTCGGTCGGGAACAGCTCGGCCTTTACCACCGCGTTGATCGAGGTATAGCCGCTGACAATGATCAGTGCTGCCATGATCAGGAAGAACGCCCCCCACCACGTCTGAATGGTATGCAGCGTGGTCAGGATCGGTACGGTACACAGCGTTCCCAACACGCCAAACGCAATCAGGATCGGACGGCGCCCCACCTTGTCGGAAAGCGCACCGATAACCGGCTGCAACAGCATGAACAGGAACAGTGTCGCCGCTGATATCGACGTCGAGTCGGTGATGCTCATGCCGACGGTGTTGACCAGGTACTTCTGCATGTAAGTGGTGTAAGTATAGAAAGCCAGCGTCCCGCCCATGGTCAGACCGACAACGGTCATCAGTTCCTTGGGATGACGCATCAGTGTGCGCATCAGGCTTTCCTTGGGCTTTTCCTTCTTCTTGCGCGTAAACGACTCGGTTTCTTCCATGCCGCGACGCAGGAACAGCGCGACGATTGCACACAGGGCGCCGATGACGAACGGGATGCGCCAGCCCCATGCATACAGTTGCTCGGTTGTCAGCGTCTGTTGCAGAACGATCAGCACGCCCAGCGCGATGAGCTGGCCGGAAATCAGCGTGACGTACTGAAAACTGGAGAAGAAGCCGCGACGTTCCTTGGTGGCCATTTCACTGAGGTAGGTGGCGGACGTGCCGTATTCACCGCCAACAGACAGCCCCTGCAGCAAGCGGGCGAACACCAGCAGGATCGGAGCACCGACGCCGATGCTTTCATAGCCTGGTGTCAGGGCGATGATCAGCGAGCCGAAGCACATCAGCAGCACCGATGCCATCAGCGCAGCCTTGCGCCCTTTGTAGTCGGCGTACAGCCCCATCAGCCAGCCACCGATAGGCCGCATCAGAAAGCCGACTGCAAAGATCGCGGCGGTGTTGAGTAGCTGTGCGGTGGTGTCGCCCTTGGGAAAGAAGGCTTTGGCGAAGTACAGCGAGAAGGCGGCGTAGACGTACCAGTCGTACCACTCGACCATGTTGCCGACCGAGCCACTGAAGATCGATTTGAGACGGCTGGAGGTGGTTTTCTGGCCAGCGGCAGTAGCAGCCGACCCATGGGAGGCGGGATTGGAAGTTTCCATGGTGTTCCTTGTTTTCATTATTTTTGGAAGGAGGCATTGGATGCCCTGCACGTTACATAGCAGGAGCTGTGCCACACCATGAGGGCTTGTTCTAGAGCGGTCGGGAGAATGTAATGAGCAAGAATCCGCTTATCTGCCGTATATGGGTAAGCGGATTCTTGCCGATAGGCGTTCGGATAGCGTCAATGGACGCGTGCAGGCCCGAAAGCAATCACTCCGATAACGAAGGCAAGCATCAGCCCCATGAGGATCATGATCCCTTTGAAGGTATTTCTGACGCAGTAGGCTTTTAAACTGTCCCAACCGCCGGTCCTGATGGCCAGGGCGTCCTGAAAAGCGCAAATCCGGTACGGCGACAGCACGATCCACAGCATTAGCACCACGCCCCACAGCGATGCCAGCACGGGGCCTTTCTTGAGGCAGACATAGCCCAGCGTGGCAATCGGAATGCCATGACGCAGCACCAGCGCCTGATAGCCGGGCCAGCTTAGATAATCGGGCAGCAGGCGCTCGCTCCAGCGCATGTCCAGCGGCTTGATACGTTCAGCGAAAGGTCGCCAGAACGACATGAATATGTAGATCACCAGCAGGAAGAACACGGGGACAGTCAGCGCAATTCCGACTATCTCGTACCAGGTGGCGTTGGCCCTGGAGGGGTCCAGCGACGCCGTTGTCAGGATCACCAGAACGCCAAAAAAATAGGCTCTGAGATTGGGGTTGAATGACACCTGCTTAGGTAGCTTTCGCCAGGACTGCACATCTGACTCAGGGAATGCCTCCATTGCCTCCGGAAACCGATGTGTCAGGTCGGACGCAAGCTTCTCACAGGCTTGCCATAACGTCTCGTCGCCCTGCCGTGCCAGGCGCAGCCGCTCATCCAGGGGCGGCGGTTGCAGCAGCAGGCGCGCGGCAATCGCCTCAGGACTGTCCGCCGGTTCTTCGAGCAATTTCTGCTGACGTGCGATGAACGCTTTCTTCTCGCAGCGCTGGACAAGATTCATCCACAGTGAAAGTGGCCCGGCATAGACGTCATGTTTCTCATCCCAGCCGAAGAGACTGCTCAAACGCTCGAACAGGGCAGGGGACCAGTCATGGTTGTTGAGCAACAGCGTCATGACCCACTGTTCGAGCTGCTCCTGGCGATCGAATGATGTCAGCCATGGCTGTTGCCGGAGAGCCTTGAGCGCATCGAGAAAGGCGCGCTCTTCATTGCGTTCGAGCAGGATATGAAATTGCTCGAGCGAACTGTCCAGTAGTGCCTGAGTCAGTCGGTGTGACTGCTGAGCCCTGAGCTGCACTTTCTGCCAGGGTGTAAGCCAGTGCAGTTGCTCGACCGCCGCTTTGATCAGTGCCTGGTTGTCTTCAGGGTCCAGCAGGCAGCGCCTTGCCAGGTGCTGCTGGAACAGCTCATCGCAGCCCTGATCCTGTGCTATCTGACGTTGCGAATGCAGGTTTTCCGGTGTGGTATCACAAGCCTGTTCGTACCAGCTCAACTCTACCGCCGGCCGTACCGGAGGCTCATCCCTGTCAAACGTGGGCGGTGTCTGGCGATCTTCCGATTGTGCGACCGGCGTCTCGTGGCGCGGTGACAACTCATGCCCCTGACCCACAAATGGCCAGTCGTCACTGTCCCCACGGTCTTCTGTGACACGATTTTTTGCCCGGTTCAGTGCCTGCTCGTACGCATCGCGCAGTGTTTGAAAGGCGACCGGATCGTCGTCGGGCCGGGTGGTTTTCAGCAGTCTGGCATATTGGCGTTTGATGCTGCGTTCGTCGGCATCGTGACTCAGCTCCAGTACGCTCCAGCAATCCATCGCCGTCACCACTCACCTCGTTCGAAGCGGTCTGCTTGCTGTTCGAGCTGTTTGCGCAGCTCGTTGATCTGACGATCATCCTGGGTTTCCAGGACGCGCTGGAATTGCGCCGCCCAGACTCCGATGGTTTCGCGTGCCTCGCCCAGATACTCCTGATAGAGCCTCTCCAGGCGCGCCGTCAGATGAGTATTAACCTGTTGTTCGCGGGGATGAACCTTGAGTGCTTCCAGTACCTTGAGTCGCTCACGAATTTCTGCCGGTGTCATGACACCGGGATTGTTCTCGATGACCAGTTTGTGATTTTCCCCGGTCATCGGGATTCGCACATCGGCTTCGAGCAGGCCGTTGTTGTCGTAAGTGAAGCGCACGTCCAGTTCGACCTCGCCAGCCTTGGCTTTTGGTACGGGAATGTTCAGTTCGCCCAGTGCAATGTTGTCTTTGACCAGGCGGCTTTCACCCTGAAAGATCTTCAGCAGAACGTGTTCCTGATTGTCGGCAATAGTGTTCACCGTGCGTACCCGGCTGACCGGTACCACACTGTTGCGCTCGATAATCGGAAGGTAATGCCCCGACTGGTAGCCGTTGAACACATATTGTGTGGTTTCGATACCCAGGGTGTAAGGGCATACGTCAGTCAGTACGACTTCTTCCAGCGCCGCATCGCGCTGTTTGAGTGCTGCCTGGATAGCAGCGCCTTGTGCGACCACTTCATCCGGGTTGAGCGTGAGGGCTGGAAAACGCCCGAACATTCCTGCGGCCAGTTTCCGGATCAGCGGCATGCGCGTGGTACCGCCTACCAGGAGGATCTCGTCCAGATCCGCCACGCGGATTTTTGCATCGCGCAAGGCGCGCTCGATGGGCGCACGCAGACGCGTCAGCAGAGGTGCAAACAGATCGCTTATCTGCTCTTGCGTGATTGTCTTGCGCCATTCGCGGTCGGCGTGGCGCAGCACGAAGTCGACACTGTTTTCCTGTCCCAGCGCCTTGCGCACGCGCTCGGCCTCACGCCGCAGCGAGGGAGTGACCTGCTCTTTGCCAGGAAAGTCTCGTTCATCGCGGTGCAGGGTCAGAAAGTGCTCTACCAACAAACGATCGAAATCTTCACCCCCCAGAAAGTTGTCGCCTGCGCTGGCACGTACTTCCATCACACCGTCGAAGAGTTCGAGGATCGAGATGTCGAAGGTACCGCCACCCAGGTCGAAGACCAGAAACGAGGTTTCGCCTTCCTTCTGGTGGAGGCCATACGCAAGCGCCGCCGCAGTCGGCTCGTTGATGAGCTTCTCGACCTTGAGTCCCGCGAGCTCGCCGGCAATTCGCGTGGCTTTACGTTGAGCGTCGCTGAAATAGGCCGGAACGCTGATCACCGCTTCCGTGACAGGCTCGCCAAACGCGCGCTCGACATCAGCCTTCAGGCTTTTCAGGACTAGCGAGGACAACTCTTCCGGGCGGTAGGTCGCAGAGCCCAGGCGAATTTCCTGAGCGCTGCCCATGTAGCGCTTGAACAGGGCGGTGGTCTTTTCCGGGTGGGTCTGCAGGCGTTCGCGTGCCGCCTTGCCGACCAGGATCTGCCCTTCGTCGTCCAGTCCGACAACGCTGGGAGTGAGTGTTTCTCCCAGCGCGTTGGTCACCAGCTCGCTGCTGCCGTCGCGCCATACAGCCACCAGGCTGTTGGTGGTACCCAGATCAATACCGACGATCATCTCGAAAATGCTCCCTGCTCTAAGAGTACTGCGATGTTTTGCGTGATTTTGAATCAAGGCAACGGGTGTTGTCTTGGTTTTATGTGTCGGGAGTGCCGGGATTCACTCATGCGTATCAGGCATCAATGAATCCGGTGGCGTAATGGATTCATACGAATCCATACCATCAGTGTTCGCCGGTACGGCTCACGGCCTTGTGCAGAATTGCCGCCAGATCGTCTCTGGAATAGGGTTTCTGCAACAGATCAAAGCGGTGTGTTTCGTCCTGAGCGATCGTCGCGAACTCAGTGCTGTACCCGGTGGTAAGAACTACCGGCATCCACGGATAGCGCGCTTCGATTTCGCCATACAGCTCCAGACCGCTCATGCCCGGCATGGCGATATCCGAGAACACCACATGAAAGTTTTCCGGGTTGCCGGAAAGCTCTTTCAGCGCCTCGGCGGCACTGCTCACCCAGAGCACCTGAAAGCCAAGCTGCTCAAGCATGGGGCGCGTATAGGTGCCGATATCCTGATTGTCCTCGACCATCAGCACGCACAGTCCGGGCAATGGGGTGAGCGTAGGGTGATTGTCTTCCTGGACGACTTCGTGATTCTGTGCGCTGGGCAGGCACAGCGTGAAGCGGCTGCCTTTGCCCAGTTCGCTTTCAACCAGGACTTCACCACCCGACTGTTTGGCAAACCCGAATACCTGCGACAGACCCAGCCCTGTGCCCTGGCCGACACTCTTGGTGGTATAGAACGGTTCGAAGATCAGGCCCAGCTTATCTTTGGCAATACCCGCGCCGGTATCAGTCAGGGATACCTTCACATAGTCACTCTCGCCAAGTGAAGCGGGCTTATCTGCCGCACAGCAGGCAGCGCATTCAACCTTTATGACCAGCTTGCCTGCACCGGACATCGCATCGCGGGCGTTGACTACCATGTTGACCAGCGCAGTATCGAACTGGCTGCCGTCCGCAAAGATGAAGCACGGCCCGACAGGCAGGTCGATGCTGACTTGAATACGCGCGCCGGTAAGCGTGTCCATCATCTCGCCAATACGCGCCACGCTCTTGCACACATCGAACACTTCCGGCTGCAAGGCCTGACGTCGGGCAAACGCCAGCAACTGACCGGTCAGGCGAGCTGCCCGGTCGACGGTGCTGGAAATGGCCTCGACGTACTTCACACGACGAGACTCTTCAAGGTTCGGCGATTTCAACAGATCGCTGCACGAGCGGATCACCGTCAGCAGGTTGTTGAAGTCATGTGCCACGCCGCCAGTGAGTTGACCGATGGCCTCCAGCTTCTGCGCCTGATGCAGGGCGTCCTGCGAGAGCCGCAACGCTTCATTGGCTTCTTCCTCGGCCTGAATGTCACGGCCGACGGCATGGATGAATTGCTTGTCCGGCACGGCAGTCCAGGAGATGGTCCGATATGAGCCGTCCAGATGGCGATAGCGATTCTTGAAGTGGGGAATAGTGCGGCCGCTCTCGAGCCCGCTCATGGCGGCCAGTGTGCTGCTCACATCTTCAGGGTGCACCAATGCCAGAAACTGGCCGTCGAGCAGTTGTTCTTCCGACCAGCCGAGGGCTTGCGTCCAGGCCGGATTGACCGCCGAGATGATCCCGTCGAACTGCGCCACGAGCATCAGGTCGGTCGACAGCCGCCAGATACGGTCACGGTCCTGGGTGCGTTCGACCACGCGTTGTTCAAGCGTTTCGTTGAGCGAAAGCAGTGCTTCTTCAGCGTCTCTGAGCTGGGTCATGTCCCTGGAAACACAGAGGATCTTCTCCGGCTTGCCATCCTTGCCGAAAATCGGGCTGACCTGCACGTGCCACCACTTGGTGGTACCGGCCATGGTCTGCGCCGAGCCGGTGAAACTGGCGTTGTGACCCGCCTTGGCAGCCTCGACCGCAGCGATGGCGTCCAGATTGCCCTGGTCTTGCCAGAAGTCAGGCCAGGGGCAGCCGCGAATCGCGTTGAAATCGCTGACTTCCATGATTTGCTGACCGCCTTCACTCATGAAGGTCAGGCGCGAATCGAGGTCCAGCACCTTGATACAGTCGTTGATGCTCGACAGCACGCGGTCCGTGAACGCTTCGCTCTCCGACTGGCGGACTTCTGCCATGACCTGCAAAGTGGTCTCGTTGACCCGGCAGAACACGCCCTCGATGAGGCCGCTATCGCCATACAGCGGCGAGTAGGACAGCGACCACCAGGTCTTCTCGGGCTTGCCATTACGGACGATGGTGCGCTGAATATTGTCGGATCGGCGGCTTTGTCCGGCCAGCGCCTGCTCGGCGAGCGGCCGCACGGCTTCCCAGGCATCGCCCCAGATCGAGGCAATGGGCTGCCCCTGCGCCTGCTGTGCCGCAATAGGCAGGACCTGAGCGTAAGCGTCATTGAAAAACAGGGTGTAGTCAGGGCCCCAGAGCAGGTACATGCTGTCAGGGCAACTGAGCATCAGATTCATTGAAGACAGTAGCGCTGCGGGCCATGCTTGCTTCGGTCCCAGCGCGGACGTCGACCAGTCCGTCTCTCGGATAAACCGACCCATTTCGCCGCCTCCCAATGGGAGGTCGAGGGGAGTATTCACGGTAGAAAATGCCCCATCTTTCGGACTGTCAAAGTGAGCTGAATAGCCATGCGGGCATGATGTCATTATGCCTCACAAGTATCCAGCCATCACGACCTCATATAGCCGTGAACAGTATGCAGACCCGGCGCTGCTGGAAATGTTCGGTTATCGCCGGAACAAGCTTTAAGGAATGTGCACAGCCTTCATTCGAGAAACATTTCGCGTACCAGAGCATGGCGCTGCATCTTCTCGTTCAACGTCCGCCGTGGCAATTGCAGTTCATTGAGCACCGCCTTGATGTCGCCTTTATGACGTGCCAGCGAAGCGCGCAGGCATTGCGCTTCGAAGGCTTCCTGACGCGCCGCCAGCGAGTGCCCCGGCCATTGAGTATCAGGTTGCGGCGGGGCTTGCTCCAGACCCAGGGCCTGCCGCTCGGCGGCATTGGCCAGCTCGCGCACGTTGCCTGGCCAGTCGTGGCCGAGCAACCGGCTCAGGTGCGCTGCGTCCAGCGCTGGCGGCTCCCGGCCCACGCGCTCGGCGGCGGCGCGGGCGAAGTGGCTGAACAGTTGCGCAATGTCTTCGAGGCGCTCGCGTAACGGCGGCAAGCGCAGCTCGGCAACGTTGAGGCGGTAGGCCAGATCTTCGCGGAAGCGCCCGGCACGCGCTTCTTCGAGAAGGTCTGGTTTGGTCGCGGCAATGATGCGCAGGTCGACGTCGATGCTCTGATTGGAGCCCAGCCGCTCAAGGCGCTTGTCCTGCAGAACGCGCAGCAGCTTGACCTGTTGCGCCATCGGCATGCTTTCGATTTCATCAAGGAATACCGTGCCGCCGTCGGCATACTCCAGGCGACCGATGCGCTTGCCCTGCGCGCCGGTGAAGGCGCCGCTTTCGTGGCCGAACAACTCGGCTTCGAACAGATGCTCCGGGATGGCCGCGCAGTTGAGTGCAACAAAAGGTTTGGCGGCGCGCGGCCCGAAATCGTGCAGGCAGCGAGCGACCAGTTCCTTGCCGCTGCCGGTTTCCCCGCGAATGATCACGTTGACCGGCAGTTGCGCCAGTTCCAGCACCTGGCGGCGCAGGGCCTGCATGCCCGGCGATACGCCGAGCAGAGTGGCGTCCAGCCGGGTTCTGGCATCGGCCTGCTCATGCAGGCGGCGGTTTTCCAGCACCAGCTGGCGTTTCTCGAGGGCGCGCCGCAGGTTGCTGATCAGGGTTTCCGGGCTGAAGGGTTTTTCCAGAAAGTCATAGGCTCCTTCGCGCATCGCTTCCACGGCCATCGGCACATCGCCATGGCCGGTGAGGAGGATGACCGGCAGGTCGCGGTCTGCACCTTGCAACCGGGTCAGCAGCTCCAGACCGCTCATGCCCGGCATGCGCACATCGGTCAGCACGACGCCGGGGAAGTGCTCCGGTATGTGTGCCAGGCACTCTTCGGCGCGGGCGAAGACTTGCACCTCGAACCCCGACAACGTCAGCCATTGTTCGACGGCTTGCCGAATGGGCGCCTCGTCGTCTACCACGATGACCGAATTCAACATGCCGGGTCAGGCCTCCAGAAAGTCGTTGGGCAAGCTGAACCGGAACTCGGCACCGTCCGCATGGTTTTGTGCCGTCAGTTGCCCGCCCAGTTCATGAATGATGGCGTAAGACACCGCGAGGCCAAGGCCCAGGCCGTCGCCTACCGGTTTGGTGGTGAAGAACGGATCGAAAATGCTGGGCAGATTCTCCGCTGCGATCCCGCTTCCGTTGTCCCTGACGCTGAGCCGCCACTGGTTGTCGACGGCATCGATACGCACTTCAAGGCGCTTTGAGCAGCATTCGCGCATGGCGTCCAGTGCATTGCGCAGCAGGTTTATCAGTACCTGCTCCAGGCGGATGGCGTCGCCGCGCACCCATGCCGGGCGTGACAGATGGAGGACGCAGTCGACGTGTTCTTCGCGCAGGCGCGGGTCAAGCAGCAGCAAGGCCTGATCGACCACCGTGGCCAGGTCCAGCCTCTCGCGCAGACCGCTGGGGCTCTTGCGCGCGAAGGTTTTCAGATGGCTGGTCAAGGCGGCCATACGTGTCAGTTGCTGATCGACGGGAACCAGTGCTTTGCAGGCTTCATCGATTCGGCCCTGATCGAGCAGCAGGCGCAGGGTCGCCAGTTGCATACGCTGGGCCGTCAGAGGCTGGTTGATTTCGTGGGCCAGCGCTGCCGACATCTGCCCCAGTGCCGCCAGTTTGGCCGACTGCACCAGACCGTCCTGCGCGGTCTGCAGATCACGCGTGCGCTCTTGCACCAGACGCTCCAGTTCATCCCGGTTGCGCTCCCTCAGTCGCGCCAGTCGCCAGCGTTGATAGAGAAACAGACTCAGAAACACCAGCGCCAGCCAGATGCCTGCAGCGGCCAGTCCTGCATTGCGAACGTCCTCGCTGGAGGCGGGCGGCTTGCGCAACAGATGCAGGGTCCAGTTTTCGTCCGGAAGGGGCAGCGACTGCCAGAGATAATCCGTGGTGCCGTACGGACCTTCGACACGGCTCAGATGACTGTTTTCGCTGAAGCTGTCGATGACCCGGCTGCGCAGCGGCGACAACACCTTCTTGTCGTACTGGCGGGTGCGCAACAGGTTGGCACGGTCTTCCACCGAGATCGGCAGCAGCTCGCGATAGCGCCAGTCTGGTTGATTGGCGATGAATACGATGCCTTTCTCATCGCTGACCAGCAGCAGATCCTCACCCTGATTCCACTCCTGCTCAAGGCTCGGGAACTCCAGCTTGACGACCATCGCCCCCATGAACCCACCGGTATCACTCAATACCGCGCTGGACAGAAAGTACCCGGGAATCCCGGTGGTCACACCCACCGCGTAAAAGCGCCCGGTGCCCTTGGCGCGTGTTTGCAGGAAGTAGGGTCGAAAAGCGTAGTTGTGGCCGACATAGCTATTGGGCGTGCGCCAGTTGCTCGCGCCAATCGCCAGACCATGCAGGTCGAGCAACTCCAGCGTCGACGAATGAGCCGCGCTGTTGATTTTTTCCAGCTTGAGGTTGAGGGCGTTCTGCACCTCACCGGTCACCGGGCCGCTCAGCGCGGCACGAATTTCCGGGTCCAGCGCCAGGACGGAGGGCAGGGCGCGATAGCGCTCGATCAGGGTGTGCAGGGTGTTGGCATACAGTGCCAGCTGTCCTTCGGCACGCGCGGCATCTTCCGACATTGCGTGACGCTGGGCCTGACGCATCGCGAGCCCGGCGGACAGGACCGCACCGGCCAGGATCAGCAGCACGTACAGGGTAATGCGCCAGTAGCGATGCTTGAGCGTCATATCTCAGCCTGATCGGACCCTGCTGGCGCGTTCCCGGGCGAACGCTCGTGAACGCGCCATGCACAGGGTTTACAGCAGATTGAAGGTCGCTTCTTTCACTGCTTGCGAGTCCAGGCCGATCATGACCTTGAATTCGCCAGGTTCTGCCACGTGCTTGAGCTCGCTGTTGTAGAACTTCAGGTCTTCTTCACTGAGGGTGAAGGTAACAACCTTTTCTTCTCCAGGCTCAAGCATCACTTTCTCGAAGTTCTTCAGTTCTTTTACCGGACGGCTGATCGATGCCACTACGTCATGCAGATACAACTGCACAACGGTTGCACCGGCTACCTTGCCGGTATTCTTCACGGTCACGCTGGCCGTGAGCTTGCCTTTGCGCGTCATGCTGGCGTCCGACAGCTTGATGTCCGAGACGTCGAACTGGGTGTAGCTCAGACCATAACCGAACGGGAACAGCGGGCCATTGGGCTCCTCGAAATAATGCGAGGTGTAGTTGCCTGGCTTGCCTTCGTGATACGGACGGCCGGTGTTCAGGTGCGCATAGTAGACCGGCAGTTGACCGATCGAGCGCGGAAACGACATGGCCAGCTTGCCCGACGGGTTGTAGTCGCCGAACAGCACATCAGCCACTGCGTTGCCGCCTTCGGTGCCCGGGAACCAGGTTTCGAGCATGGCGTCGGCCTGTTCCTGTTCGTCGACCAGCACCAGCGGACGACCATTCATCAACACCAGAACCAGCGGTTTGCCGGTGGCTTTGAGCGCCTTGATCAGGTCACGCTGCTTGCCCGGAATGTTCAGGCTGCTGCGGCTGGCCGATTCGTGGGACATGCCACGCGACTCACCGACCACGGCAACGATCACATCGGCCTGCTCGGCGACCTTGACCGCTTCGTCGATCATTTCCTGCGCTGGACGCGGGTCGATCTCTACTTCCTTCTCGATGAAGTTCAGGTAGTTGAGGACGTGTTCGTTGTCACTGACATTGGCGCCGCGTGCGTAAACCAGCTTGGCCTTGTCGCCGACGGCATTGGCCAGCCCTTCATATACCGTCACCGACTGGTTGGGACGACCGGCTGCCGACCAGCTGCCGAGCATGTCGAGGTGACTTTGCGCCAGTCCGCCGATCACCGCGATGGTGCCTTGTTTCTTAAGCGGCAGTGTCTCGTTCTGGTTTTTCAGCAGCACCAGTGTCTTGCGCGCCACATCGCGAGCTTCGGCACGGTGCAGGCGGTCATCGGAATAGGTATCGGCAGGGTCATCGGCGGCAACGCCGATGCGACCGTAAGGCGAGGCGAACAGGCCCATGTCGTATTTGGCACCCAGCACTTCACGCACGGCGCTGTCGATTTCCTTCATGGAAACCTCGCCGTCTTTCACCAGGCCGGGCAACTGCTCGCCATAGGCCGCGTCGTTCATGCTCAGGTCGACGCCCGCCTTGATCGCCAGCTTGGCGGCCTCGCGGAAATCCTTGGCCACGCCGTGGTCGATCAGCTCCTTGAGTGCGCCGTGATCACTGATGGTCACGCCCTTGAAGCCCCAGTCCTTGCGCAACAGGTCCTGCATCAGCCATTTGTTGGAGGTCGACGGGACGCCGTTGATCGAGTTGAGCGCAACCATGATGCCGCCGGCGCCGGCATCGATGCCGGCCTTGTAGGGCGGCAGGTAGTCCTGGTACATGCGCGTCATGCTCATGTCCACGGTGTTGTAATCGCGCCCGCCTTCTACCGCGCCATACAGGGCGAAGTGTTTGACGGCGGCCATGATGCTGTCGTTGGCGGCGACGTTCTTGCCCTGGAAGGACCTGACCATCACGTCGGAAATGCGTGACACCAGGTAGGTGTCTTCACCGAAACCTTCGGAGCTGCGGCCCCAGCGAGGGTCGCGGGAAATATCCACCATGGGGGCGAAGGTCATGTCGATACTGTCGGCACTGGCTTCTTTGGCCGAGACCCGGCCCATCAATGCGATGGCGTCCATGTCCCAGCTGGCGGCCATGCCCAGGCTGATCGGAAAAATCGTGCGATGACCGTGAACCACGTCATAGGCAAAGAACATCGGAATTTTCAGGCGGCTTTTGGCGACTGCGGCTTCCTGCAGCGGACGATTTTCCGAACGGGTAATCGAGTTGAACGTGCCGCCGATCCTTCCCGCGGCAATTTCCTTGAGAATTTGCGGCTGTGGCATTTCCGAACTGATACTGATGAGTCGTAGCTGACCGATCTTTTCGTCCAGAGTCATTTGTTTCATGAGTTTGCCGATGAAGGCATTCTTGGCCTGAAGCGTTGTATTGTCCGTGGCGGCAGTGGTCTGGGCCATCACCGACTGACTGGCCATACCGACCAGCAAACCTAATAAACACAGCTTATTCATGAATGATTTCTCAAGGCTTTTGTCAGTAACTCGCGTTTAATGTCCGACAGCCAGTTTTTGGGTTATGGACCTTTGGCGTTATGGTTCGCACGGGATGCAAGGATAATTGCTATCCGCTTCACTGTACGAAGTCTCCCCAAGGTGTGTACGAAAATGGCGGTTTGAATGATTTTTGTACAGACCCTGTTCGATGAAATAGTGATCGCTTCAGGTGTTGGCGGTGGATTATGCCGGGGAACTTGTGTTTTGGCTAAGGCGGGTCGTTTCAATGGATTCAAAAAAACACTGGAGGTCTGGATTTTGAAGTCTGTTTCACAGTGGATGTTGTACGCGGTGATGCTGTTGGGAGGGGTATTGCGTGCCGAGGCGGAGCCATCAGCACTGGTTTTTCCGCCGATGACCGGCAGTGTGGTGGATGCCGCACAAATGCTCGACAGCCAGACTACGGTTCGTCTGGCCAGACTTCTGAGTGCCCATGAAAAGGCGACCGGGGAGCGGGTGGTGGTCGTGACCCTCGCTGATCTGCAGGGCACGAGCATCGAAGAGTTCGGCTCCCGGCTCGGTGACACCTGGGGCCTGGGGCTGCACGGCAAGGATGACAGTGTTCTGCTGGTGGTCTATCGCGACAAGCGCAAGGTATTCATGGAGGTCGGCGATGCGCTGAAGGATCGTCTCAATGACGCCCAGGCTTCTCTTATCATCGACATGCTGATGACCCCGGAGTTTGACGACAACCGGTTTGCCATCGGCATAGAGCGCGGCACGCGCGCGATCATCGCGGCATTGGGTGGGCAGATACCCGATTACCCTGAGCCGACCAGGCAGATATCCAAATATGGCGAACAGACCAATAACGACCAGGTCTGGCTGATCGGTATCGTGTTGACGCTCATTGTGCTGGGGATTGTAATCATCAGCGTCAGACGCGGTGGCGCCACCCGGTCCTCGCGCGACAGAGCCGCTGATCGCAGTGGCGGACGTTTCGGCGGTGGCGGTGCTTCAGGCAACTGGTAGCTGATTGATTCGGGAATGAGGGAACCATGGCTTTACTGAACAAAGACGAACAGCGGCAGGTTGCCGAAGCGATTGACCGCGTCGAGCAGCGTACTGACGCCGAGCTGGTCACGGTGCTGGCTTCACGCGCCGACGACTATGCCTACATGCCGCTGATCTGGGCCGGGCTGATCGGCCTGCTGCTGCCGGGCACGATCAATTACTGCCTTCAATGGCTGAGTGCGGACGAGTTGATGCTCGCGCAGATGAGCACGTTCATTATCGTGGCACTGGTATGTCGTCTGTCGAAGGTCTCGGCGTTGCTGGTGCCGCTTTCGGTGCGGCGCTGGCGGGCCGGAAACCTCGCGCGCCGCCAGTTTCTCGAACAGAACCTGCACAAGACCCACGACGGAACCGGCATTCTGGTGTTTGTCAGCGAGGCCGAACGGTATGTCGAAATTCTGGTTGACCATGGCATCGCCAGTCGTCTGCACAACGATACCTGGAAGGCGATGGTTGACGTGTTTACTCAACAGGTCAGAGATGGACAGACTTTGCAGGGGTTTCTCGGCTGTATCCATGCTTGTGGCGAGTTGCTTGCCGATCATGTTCCCGTGACCCACGGCAGGAATGAACTGCCGAACAGGTTGGTGGTGCTGGGATAAAAGCAAAGGCAGGCGTCGATAGCATCAACGTCTGCCTTTGTATGGCAACCAGGTGCGTCAGAGGATGCGCGTTACATCGTGGAACGATGTCATGTACGTCTTCAGTTGTTCGACAAGCTGGCTGATCGGTGCAGCAGAGTTGGCTCGTCACACGATCCGATCCAGAAAGTTGTAGAGCGAGTTGTAAACCTTTTGGCCTCTTGTGCCCAAAGCGACGTTTTATCTGATTTTTGTAATCAGCCACTGCGACTACCACTGTGTTTTTATGCCGCGCAATTAAAGGTGCGCGGTTTTCGGCGCAAATCTTTTTTAACGGGTATATGCGTTTCGCAAGGGTGTACGGATCGCGCGAACAGTCGGCGTGGTCGCTGAAAATTAGAGGTGCCCTTGACGTGCCGACGCGCCTAAAATGCCGGTCTGGTTTTTTCGAGTCCCGGTCGGGACACTTGAGGCACATTTTCAATGTCAGTCATTACCCCCACGTCATCCGGCACTGCGACCGATCACCTTGCGCAGTTCCTGGGGCTGCTGGACATCAGCCTGTCGCAGAACTCGCTGGTCAAGCTGGTCCTGGCCAAATACGTGGGCAGCGAGGCCGATCTGCAGCGGATTATCATCAAACCGCTGACCGTGAAGGGGCAGCCCTGCCTGAGCTTCGTGTATCGCTACAAGACCCGCGATATCACCAGCAACTTCGCGCTTGCTGAAGCCGTGGAGGTCATTGCCGGCCTGATACCCGCGTCGTTCAAGAACGCGCATCTGCTGTCGCTGAGCGACGAGGTGCAGCTTGAGTTCAGCAAGAAGGGCAAGACGACGCTGTTCAAAAGCAAGGCTCAGCAGGAACGCCAGGCCCCTTCGGCAGGGCATGATCGCGAGAAGAAGCGCTACCTGGAGCTAACCCGGCCATTCCTGACCGACCTCGGTGTGACCAATCGGCAGCATGAGTTGATTCCGGCCATGTCGCGCAAATGGAAGCAGATCAACAAGTTCATCGAAGTGTTTTCCCATGCATTGAGCTCATCGCCGCTCAAGCTCGATCAGCCGATCAAGGTCGCGGACTTCGGCTCAGGCAAGGGGTATCTGACCTTCGCCATCCACGATTACCTGTGCAACACCTTGCAGGCGCAAGGGCTGGTAAGCGGTGTGGAGCTGCGCGAAGACATGGTCACGCTGTGCAACGAGGCGGCGGCGAAGCTCGATCATCCGGGCCTGACCTTTGCGCAGGGTGACGTGCGTACAGTGGCGCCCAGCGCGCTGGATGTGATGATCGCGCTGCACGCCTGTGACATCGCGACAGACTATGCCATTCATATGGGCATTCGCTCCGGCGCCTCGATCATCATGTGTTCGCCGTGCTGCCACAAACAGATTCGTCTGCAGATCCAGAGCCCTGCCTTGTTGAAACCGATGCTGCAATACGGTCTGCACATGGGCCAGCAGGCCGAGATGGTCACCGACAGCCTGCGCGCGTTGTTGCTGGAGGCATGCGGTTACGAAACCAAGGTGTTCGAGTTCATCTCGCTGGAGCACACCAACAAGAACAAGATGATCCTCGCGGTCAAGCGTGCCGAGCCGGTCGATCCGGCCCAGTTGCTGGCACGCATTCAGGAGCTCAAGACGTTCTACGGCATCAGCGAGCATTGCCTGGAAACCCTCCTCAGGAGCGACGGCTTTATTGGCTGAAAATAGCCGCCCTGTGCGCAGTGGCCGAAGAGTCTGCGACCAACGGTCTGGCGTTTGACTGCTTCGTTGCGCTGGGTCAATGGTTGTACCTCGCGCTAGGCGGATGCTTGGTTTATCACCCAAGCATCCGCGCTACCCAAGAGGGTCCGTCATGATCAGCACCTTTTTCATCCCCGCTGTGAACATCATCGGCACTGGCTGCATTGATGAAGCCATGCTCGCCATACACAAATACGGATTTCGCAAGGCTCTGATAGTCACGGATGCGGGACTCGCCAAGGCTGGAGTAGCCAGGCAGGTCGCCGGGCTGCTGGTGGAGCAGGGCATCGACTCGGTTGTGTACGACGGTGCGCGCCCCAACCCGACCATCGCCAACGTCGAGAACGGCCTGGCCTTGTTGCAGGAGCGCGAGTGCGATTTCGTCATATCGCTGGGCGGTGGCTCGCCCCACGACTGCGCAAAAGGCATTGCCCTGTGCGCCAGCAATGGAGGGCACATCAGTGACTATGAGGGTGTCGACCGGTCGGCAAAACCGCAGCTGCCGCTGATTGCCATCAATACCACCGCCGGAACCGCGAGTGAAATGACCCGCTTCTGCATCATCACCGACGAAGCGCGGCACGTAAAAATGGCGATCATCGACCGCAACGTCACGCCGCTGTTGTCGGTGAATGATCCCGACATGATGGTCGCCATGCCCAGGTCGCTGACCGCCGCCACCGGTATGGACGCCCTGACTCACGCAATTGAAGCCTACGTCTCCACGGCGGCCAACCCGATCACCGATGCCTGCGCCTTGCAGGCCATGGCGCTGATCGCCAACAATTTGCGCGACGCATTCAATAACGGAGCAAACATCACAGCCCGCGAGAACATGGCCTATGCCCAGTTTCTGGCTGGCATGGCGTTCAATAACGCCTCACTGGGCTACGTGCATGCCATGGCGCACCAGTTGGGTGGCTTCTATGATTTGCCACACGGTGTGTGCAACGCGGTATTACTGCCACATGTGCAGCGCTTCAACGCCAGCGTAAGCGCTGCACGCCTGACCGACGTTGCGCACGCCATGGGCAGCAACATCCGTGGGCTCTCTCCGGAAGAAGGCGCTCAGGCGGCCATCGACGCCATTCGTGCATTGTCGGCTGCTGTGGAGATCCCGGCAGGCCTTGCTACGCTGGGCGTCAAGGAGGAAGACTTCCCGGTGTTGGCCACCAATGCCCTGAAAGATGCCTGTGGCCTGACCAACCCGCGTCCTGCCGATCTTGAGCAGATTCAGGATATATTTCGCCAGGCACTTTAATCATTCCTGCACAACGGGCCTGCCATGGACATGCTTCGGCCATACACCCTCGCAGATCGTGAGCGTTGTCTGGATATCTTCGACAGCAACGTCCCGCGCTACTTCGACCCTGCGGAGCGCGAGCAATTTGCCCGTTTTCTGATGGCTCCGCTGGGCCAGTACTTCGTAGCTGAGCGTGACGGCGAGCTTGTCGCCTGTGGTGGATACCTGGTGCTGGCAAACCCTGAAGTGGCAGAGCTGACCTGGGGCATGGTCATCAGCGGCCACCACGGCAGCGGCCTTGGCCGATTTCTGACCAAGGCCCGGCTGCAACGCATGCAGGCGTTACCGGGCGTCACCCGAGCCTTTATCGATACCAGTCAGCATGTTCAGGGGTTCTACTCGAACCTGGGCTTTGCCGTGGTCTCGGTCGATGTCGACGGGCATGGGCGCGGGATTGACAGCGTCAGGATGGAGCGGGTGTTTTCGTGAGCGAGGCTGCCTGAACGCAGGCTGACCAGCTCCATGGAAGCGAAGCAGGCCAGGCCGCAGTCCGTTTAGCATCCAGATTGTCCTCGCGAATCCCGCGAGCATGACGGGAAGCTCAACCGATGACGCCCCTGCGATCTCTTTTGCAAAGCGGCTATCTGAAGATCGCCGCCACTCTGGTTCTGCTCCTGTCAGGCGCGCAATGCTTGCGGGCAGCAGACATGCCTGAAGGTTTCGCCAAGGGCGTGACCGGTGGAGGCTCCGCTGCTGCCGTACATCCTTCCACGCTGGATGAACTTCGATCAGCACTCTGTGCGTCGCATGACTCACGTGGTGCCTGCACCGATGACACACCGCGAGTGATTGTTCTGGACCATACGTTTGACTTCCGCGCGAGCGTAATTGCCAACGGCAATACCACAACCACCGAGCCTGGCTGCGTAGTGAAGCCGTGCCCGCAGGGGGGTGAGCAACTTGCACTGAATGGCGCCAACGACTTCTGCCAATCAAGGCCACGCGTCATGGTGACCTACGACAACGCGGGATTGAAACCACTGAAAGTCGGCTCCAACAAGACGTTGATCGGGGTTGGCGACAAGGCAGGTATTCAGGGCGCCGGACTGTTCATTGGCGACGGCGCGCATAACGTGATCGTTCGCAACCTGACGCTCTCGGATATCAATCCACGTGTCGTATGGGGCGGAGATGCGCTGACCCTGAACAAAGCTGATGGCGTCTGGATCGATCACAATACCTTCGCGCGGATCGGCAGACAGATGATCGTGACTGGCTGGGGCGCGGCCTCCCACGTCACGCTCTCCAGTAACGAGTTCGATGGCAGTACACCGTATTCGTCTACCTGTGACGGTCATCATTACTGGGTCTGGCTGTTCCTCGGCAGTCAGGACACGCTGACGCTGTCGAGAAACTACGTGCACGATACCTCAGGCAGAGCACCGCATTCAGGCGGCATGAACAATGCGCAGGTTCGTGCCCAGCTGGTCAACAATGTCTTCCAGCGCATGACCTATCAAGGCGCAATCATGTCGCGCACCTCATCGTCACAGCTGCTGGTCGAGGGAAACGACTTCGAGAGCGTGGCTCACCCGCTGTATAACGATGTGGACCAGCCAGGCACGGCGTTCGCCTTGTTCGATCCGGTTTCACAAGCCGCCAATGATGCGTGTATGAGCGCGATAGGCAGGCCTTGTATGGCGAATCAGCAACAGGATAGCGGCGGCGACTATCGCCCGCAGGACGCCTCTGCCTTGCAGGCGTTCCGGGAGTACCGGCAGTATCTGGTGGTGCCGGTTTCGGCGGAAGAGGCCAAGGCGCGGGTGCCGGGAGAGGCGGGGGTGGGGAAGGTCAGTGCCGGACCAGTGCAATGACTTCGATGTTTGAGTTGCATTGAGGTGTTTCTGATGGTTTTGCTATCTAAGAGTTAACGCGGGGAGAGGGTGATACTTGACTGGAAAGGGGGACTGGCGAATTTCAGGAGGGTAGAGCAGATTTTTTTGAAGGATTGAAGTGGAGCGGGTAGAGGGAATCGAACCCTCAACTAAAGCTTGGGAAGCTTTCGTTTTACCACTAAACTATACCCGCTCTGAGACCCGCTCTGAGCGGCTGACTTTGTACCAGAACCCTGCCCCGATTTGAAGCGCTAATTTCACCCCACAGCGCTTTACATGCTGATACTCACCCTGAAAACCAACCGCCAGATGACAATGCTCCGCAGCTGACGGTGGCTTCGTGTGTGGTTTTCAGAAGGTCAGGGACGGATAGCCCCGAGCGCTGTTATGCACGTTGCGTGATACCTGTGCCGGTTGCAGGAAGTTCATCAGCACCTGTTTCGAGTCGCGGCAGGCGGCCTTGTGTTCCATGTCCAGAAAGTGGCCTGTGGCGTCGATGGTGCTGAAGCTGCAATGGCGCAGGTACCGGGAGAACTGTGCTGCGTCGTGCGCGCAGGTGTATTCATCCAGGGCGCCGTTGATGAACAGGACGGGGACAGTAATGTTCTTGCCTGCGGTCAGGTAATTGTCCGGGTCGAGCTCCAGGACCTGGCTGAAGTGGTAATGCATCTGGTCATACTCGTGAGTATCCAGGCTGCTGATATGACGGAAATTGAAGCGCTTGAACAACGTAGGCAGATGCTTGCCGACGGTGTTGTTGATCAAGTGGCCCATGTCATAACGGTTATGCGCGCCCAGATGCGTGATGCCGTGACACAGGTAGTCATGCATCTTCTCGTTGATCACTGGGGAGAACGAGCTGATCACCGCGCTTTCGATGCGTTTCGGCCGATGCGCCAAGGCAACCAGCGTGGCTGCGCCGCCCCATGAGAACGACAACACGTGCTCGGCGTTGAAATGGTCGATGAGTTCCAGCAGGAGCTGGCCTTCCTCTTCCCGCGACAGTGGCGCTCGGTGTTCATTGTGAGGCTTGGATCGACCCGAGTAGGGCTGATCGTAAAGCACCACGTTGAAGGTCGGGTAGAGGTTGCGGACGGTCTGGGTAAATGACGCCGTGGTGGCCAGTGAGCCGTTGACCATAATGATGGTCTTGGCGGCGACGTCGGTGCGATAGAGCTCGGTATAAACCCGAAATTGTCCTTGTATGTCGAGCACTGCTTTTTCTGGCGACATAGTTTTCACTCCTGGCGTAGACAGGTATGCGTGCCTATGACATTGCCCGCGTTTCGTGACAGACATGCGATAGTCGATCAAAGGCCCGTGCCGATCCGACCAGCGTCCGCCAGGCGTCAAAAAAGGCTGATTTCTCCGGCGTTCAGCGCGCGATAGCTGCCTGGGCGCAGGCCGGGGTCCAGCGCCAGCGCGCCGATGTTTTCCCGATGCAGGCGCAACACTTTGTTATCGAAGTGGCCGAACATTCGTTTCACCTGATGATAGCGGCCTTCGACAATGCTCAGGCGCGCACTGCGCGGCCCCAACAAGGTCAATTGCGCCGGCTGTGTGGTGAGACCTTCGAATGCGAAATACAGGCCTTCGGCGAACTTCGCGGCGTAGCGTTCGTCGATCGGTTGTTCGGTCTCGACGTAATACACCTTGGGCATCTTGGTCTGCGGCTGAGTCAGGCGTCGCGACCATTGACCATCGTTGGTAATCAGCATCAGGCCGGTGGTGTTGAAGTCCAGCCGTCCGGCGATGTGCAGCTCATGCTTGTCAGGCTCGTCCAGCAAGTCGAGCACGGTCGGGTGCTGCGCATCGCTCGTCGCGCTGACGCAGCCTTGAGGTTTGTGCAGCATGAAGTAGCGAGGGGCCTTGCCTGCCTGGAGGATTTCCCCATCAAGCGCCACACAACTGAACTCGCGTACTTCGTGATGCGGGTCGCGGGTTGCCTGACCGTCTACCTGCACCCGTCCACTGGCCAGCGCCAGGCGCACTTGCTGACGATTGAAGCGTGGCAAGTTGCTGAGGAAACGATCAAGGCGCATGGCGATAACGGCGAGCAGAGGACGGGGTGTGCATCTTACTCTGTGGCCCGGCGTGCCTGGGGAAGCGGTGCCGCATCCTCGATCCCGGCGCAGCGCGGGCACAGACAGGCCTTGTCGCGAAGGTTATCCGGCAGGGCTGCCAGCAATGCAGGGTCGATGCTTTGCGAAAAGCACCAGCAGGGCTGGTCCACGGTGCGCGGATCGGCCAGGCTGCATTGGTTGCTGAAGCCGCACAAGGGGCACAGCGCGGTGTCAGGAGAAGCCGTTGTCATGTCGGAGGTAAGCGCCGTGCTGGATGGTCGGGGTATTCGGTTCAGGCCATATTAGCAATCACCGAGCTTGCTGTCGGGGCATGATAGACGGGTGAGCGGTTCATCAGCGCCGATATCGCCGCACACCGGCAGTGCACCAGCAATATTCTGTCGTAATGAATGCCATGAATGGACAGGCTTTCGAACAGGTCGGCCAGCGATGGCGGGGGCATGCCGAAGCGGTTGCGCACTGTGAGAACATCCATCGGCGTGGGCGGCAACCAGCCGCGCAGGGGCGACGCGCGTGAGTTGCCCACCACGCTTGCGATCTCGTCATAGCTCTCGCTGGTCGTCGTCTGAAACTTGGACAGGCTGTAGTTCTTCAGTCTGCCGGGCAGCGACGTGCCTGCTATCAATTTATCGGTGAGAAGCAGTGGTTCAAGCGGCGTAGGCTGCATCACGCTGTGCACTGCCGTGTTTGATCGTGCGAATGGCCGGGCATTCTTGTTGACGACTCGATGCAGTTTCGGGTCGATCAGTTCGTAACCATGAGGTGCGTAGGTGCGAATCTCGGTGCCATTGGGGATTTTCACGGTTCGGGACCACGGCGTGTAGTACCCGTGGCTGCTGACCACCAGCGTCCGCGCCTGGCCTCTGTCGGACGTCCATAAAAGGAATCTTCTTCCCAGCTTCCAGGCGTGCACTTGCAACAGGTTTGACGAGACGGCAGTGCTGACAGTCCAGCGCTTGAGCAGGGCGTCGCCGTGAAAGAATTTCTCCAGACGGGTCTGGCGCGGCGTGACAAATTGCCTGCGCAACGGCCGTGTGCCGAACGCCCGATCGAGCGTAATCGCTACGGTTTGGGAACTGCTCACGGCAGGTTTGACGATTCGGCTCAGTGAGCGCAGCAGCCTTGGCGTGGGCGGAGCCAGTTGCAGCAAGCCCAGCGTCAACGTGGCCAGCAGCGCCTGGTTTTTCTCTGCGTAACGACTGCCCGGCAGATGGGCTGCAGCAATGGCCATCGACGTGATGCCAATCTCCGTCGCCAGGGAGGCAACGAGCGCAGGTGTCAGCAACAAGGAAATCGGCACCAGCAGCCGCTGCAACTGCTGCAGCCGGTCGGTCCAGTCCGCCAGTGTTACCTGCGTTGACGTGACGACCTGATCCTCTGCGTCATCCAGCGCGTTTTGCTTGAGCAGTTGATGCAGAAAAGCAAATGGGGTGCTCTCCAGCCTTTTCTCACACAACGAGTGGCTCATGGCCTGGCGCGTGTCCGGGTTGTACAGCGCGTCGGCCCAGGGGCGAAGGATGGAAACGGGCGGGTTGGGTGCCTGTGTCCCGCCCCACAATCTGAGCAGGTAGCCCAGGCGCTGGTGATGACGGCGGGGAACATAACGCATGACCGCCTCACGCCATTGCGGATTGGCCGTTGCCCGGCTCAGATGCTGCTTCAGCGTCGTGTCATCTGCAAACTCGATGAACGCATCGGCGTGGCCCACCTGATAAAGCACGTTCGGCAAGCCCGGCTGCTCAAGTACCAGCAGGCCGGTGTACTGCTGTTGCATGCCGTCGGTCAACGCACCCTGAACGAAAAAACCGAGTGACCGCCAGTTATTAGGGGCAGGGTGCGCGAGCGTGTCCACGAGCAGATCAAAGGTGCCACGCGTGAGGCTGCCGCGCTTCAGGCTGATCAGTGCCTGGCTGATGAAGGCGGTTCTGAACGCCTGTTCTATTGCGGCTCTCTGCTGATCCCAGAAGTCGTGGATACGCTGGGTCATCCAGGTCAGAAAGTCGAAGGCTCTGATGTAGTCCTCGAGCGCCTGCGGGTTGATAGCTAGCGCCTGCCCCTGCTCACTGTCGCCCTGGCCGGTGGGGTCGAAGAACACCACGGTGGCGCCGCCGTGATCGATGTAGCCAGCCGGATGATCGACTCGGTAATTGCTGATCAGCGCCTCGCTCAGGCTGATCGGCCTTGGGTCGGGCGTGTGAACATACGTAGGCGGCAGCCGAGGGTTGCCCAAGGGTTGGCTCGAATAGCCGGGTTGATAAGCGATGAACACCTGCTCGGGGTTGAGCGTCAGCGCATAGTTTTCCTGTAGATAGCCCGCCATGACTTGCCCGGCCATTTTCGACGCAACCGGTATCTGCTGCAGAATGGTTGGCTGTGTCTGCCACAGGTCTGCTGCACCTGCCAGCGCCAGGCTGCGTGCTACCGGTCTGAGCAGGTCGAGCGTGCTGCGCGCGTGGCTGTCGGCAAGAACCCCGGCAAACGAAGCCTGGGTCAGTGCGGTGAACAGGTCGCCTTCGATCAGCGGCGCCTCGACAACGATACCTGCATGCTGCTCAAGCGACAGAAAGACCTGACCGTACAGCCCTGAGGCGTTCATGGCTTCCAATAATCGGCTGCTCATCTGGTGTGGATCATCGCTGATGTATTCGATGACTTTACCCTTGGCACCCAGGATGTGAATGAAACAGTGTGATGTCGTTTTCGAGCTGATCTGAAATATCTCCGGCACCTGTTTGCCATTCAGCGTCAGAACCCGGACCTCGGATTTTTCCCCTCGTCCACTCATGCTCAGCCTGTTGGTGTCGACGGGAAAGCGGTCAAGCCCCATTGCGTCCAGCGCTAGCCAATAGCCGTCCCGACTGATGTGTCTGTGTTTGAGCTGTCGAGCCAGGTTGTCAAGGAACGCCAGCCGCGACAATGTGCGCCAGGTTGCCTCGTGTTGGGCCTTGAACGCCTCCAGTACAGTGTTGTAATTGCGCTTGAGCGGCAGCTCGCCAATCAGTTTGAACATCTGCGCTGCCGTCAGCGCGGGTGTGTCTTCGCACAGTGTGAGGTCGGCAAGGGTGCTACGCGACAGCGCCTGGAAATGCTCGGGCGCGAAGCTGGCCAGCGCCACATCGGTCAGCGACAGGCTGACGCTGTAATGCTCGTGCCCATCGTCGTCCACAGCAGGTCGGTCATCGTTGCTGAAGGTGATCTGCAGGGCGTCCGGATCGAGTGCCTTGCCGCTCTTCTGCGTGAGCAGCGTGGTCAGTTGCTGGCGAACGTAATCCTGTCGGGTCGGTGGAAAGTCCATGTCCAGTTGGCAGGCTTTCAGGAGCAACGTCGAATCGGCAATCAGCTGGAAACCTGCGCTGTTACGCATGGCGCTGAGTTGTCGCTCGATATGTGGCGCGGTGTCTTCCGGCTCGCTTTCTTCGGCCACCGCAGGCGACGGCGTTG
Source organism: Pseudomonas sp. PvP027 (assembly GCF_017833005.1). NCBI lineage: Bacteria > Pseudomonadati > Pseudomonadota > Gammaproteobacteria > Pseudomonadales > Pseudomonadaceae > Pseudomonas > Pseudomonas sp. PvP027. The sequence continues at coordinate 4,530,959 of NZ_JAFIBK010000001.1, forward strand.
GTTCGGGCGCTGGAAAGCCGTCCGGCAGTATAAACGGCATTGATGCGTTCAGCGTGTCGTGTCTGCTACTGCTGTGCTCGGGGCGCAGAACGCTGGTTTGCTCCAGCAGTAAAGAGGACGGGTGAAACAGCGTGTCCTGGCGAAGCGGACTCCAGATGGGATTCATGACGTGTGGTCAAAATGAATGAATGCCCATTATTTCGGGAGGCGCGATCGGGAAGGTCATAACTATGTATTGCGACTTCCCGTCGCGCTGAAAGAGTGAGGCGGCACGCCCCAGCATGCCGCCTTGCGCTTACTGCGGTTGTACGTGCGCACGCCAGCCGCCGAGATGGCTGATGTCGCGGGCGCCCTCCAGGCCATAGGCTTCGCAGATGAAACCGGTCTCCCAGCGGCCGTCGGCCAATTGCACCTTGCCCAGCCCGAGCGGTGCCGGAATGCCGGTCAGGAACGACCCCAACTCGATACTAGGCAGCTCCCAGACTTCCACATCGATGGCCACGCCCTGTTCGGCCACCCGCACCATGCCAGGCCGGAAGGGCGGACCTCCGGCCAGGGCATACAGCCGATAGTCGGCCGAGCTTTGCGTGGTTTCCAGCAGGCGTGCGCCGCGTTGCCTGAGCTGCCAGTTCAATGCCAGTCCGTCCAGATGGGCACCGCAGACCACCAAGCGCGCCATATCGTTGCGTGCAGTGTTTTGCGGCATAGGCGGCCGAGGTGCTTCGCCACCAATCAGGGGCAGGGCGGTTTGCCGCTGCAAGGCGTCTGCCAGGCTGAGCAGGTACTGATCGGTGAATGCCCGTCCGAACAGCGTCACGCCCCACGGCAGACCATTGCCCATGAACGCGCTGGGCACGGCGACGGCGGCGTAGTCGAGCAGGTTGACGAAATTCGTGTAGTAGCCCAGTTCCGAATTGCGCAACACCGGCTCGGCCGCCAGCTCTGCCGATGTCACCGGGCGGCCGATGCTCGGCGTCACCACGCACTCCAGGCCTTCAAGTACCCGATCGCACGTCGCCTTGAGCGCTTGCAGGCGGTATTGCGCTCGAAACGTATCCACCCCGCTGACCTGTGGAGCCTTGGCCAGCACGTCGCGAATCACCGGCAATACCGCGTCAGGGCGTTCTTCCATCAACTGCCCGGCGACGCTGTAGCGTTCGGCCACCCACGGCCCCTCGTACAACAACCGCGCCGCTTCGAGAAACGGTGACAGGTCCACACTGACCGCTTCGCCACCCAGCGCGATAAGGTGGTCGATGGCTGCACTGAACAGCTTCGGCCCCTCGGTACAGCCGAAGAACTGCAGGTCCTCGGCGCGGGGTACCCCGAAACGAAACGGACGAGGCGTGCCGAACGCAGACGCGTCGTTCCATAACGGGTTGCGACGGCTGTATTCATCGCGCGGATCAAATGCGGCGATCAGTGCCAATAGCTCGCTGGCTTCCCGCGCCGTGGCGGTGAAGGTCGAGACGCAATCCTGCGTGCGGCATGCGGGCACCACACCCGCTGTGGAAATCAGCCCCTTGCTGGCTTTCATTCCCACCAGGTTGTTCAGTGCCGCGGGCACTCGGCCCGAGCCGGCAGTGTCGGTGCCCAGCGAGAAGCTGCTGACCCCCAGTGCCACGGCCAGCGACGAGCCGGCGCTCGAACCGCCGGACGGATACTCGTTCAACACGCTGTTGGGGCAGGCGCCATAGGGCGAGCGACTGCCGTTCAAGCCTGTGGCGAACTGGTCCAGATTGGTCTTGCCCATGGGCACGGCACCCAGTGCGATCAGGTGCGCGACGACGCTTGCCGAGTGCTCGGGTGTGTAGGCGTAGTCCGGGCAGGCAGCGGTGGTTGGAATGGCTGCCAGATCAATATTGTCCTTGATCGCGAAGGGCACGCCGAACAGCGGCAGGTCTCTGGGATCGCGATCATCCAGCGCGGCCAGGTAAGGCTCGAGTTCAGCCGCGCTAAGCAGGTGGATGAACAGGTGATAATCGCTGTTCAGCCGGGCGGCTTTCTCGCGCAGCGCCAGAATCAGTTGGCGCGGTGATATCCGGCCGGACTGGTAGGCCATGCGTACGGTGTCCAGGCGCAGGTCATTGGGCAGTGCTGTGTCGTTCATGACGGGGTTCCCTTGAAAGTGAAAAGTGGGTCGCTTCAATCTGCGCTCAGCACCACGACCCGTTGCCCTGCGCGTACTGCCGAGCCGGGTTGCACCCTGACGTCCTGCACCACGCCGGCGATCGGGGCAAGCAGGGGGATTTCCATTTTCATGGACTCCAGAATCACCAGCACATCGCCTGCTTCCACACGTTCGCCCGGTTGCACCTGGACTTGCCAGAGATTGCCGGCGATGTGGCTGTCGACGCCTTGCTGGCCGGGTTGCAGAGGCTGTTCTTCAGTGTTCGGCGCCACGCCTTCATCGCTCTGGAAATCGGCCTGCCCGTTGGCGATCCAGCGTTCGCGCTCGGCGTTGAAGGCGGCGTGTTGCTGGGCGCGGAATGCCGTGATGCCTTCGGCTTCGCGGGTCAGGAAGGCCTGGTAGTCAGCCAGATTCAGGGTGCTGTGTTCGATGTTCAGGGCGAAGCGACCCAGCGGGAAGTCGCGGCGGATACGCACCAGTTCGTCGGCGCTGACCGGGTAGAAACGGATCTGATCGAAGAAGCGCAACAGCCATGGTTTGCCCTCGAAGGCCGCGACGTCGCGGTAGCGATTCCACATCTGCAACGTGCGGCCGACGAATTGATAACCGCCGGGGCCTTCCATGCCGTACACGCACATGTAGGCGCCGCCGATGCCCACCGAATTTTCGGCGGTCCAGGTGCGTGCCGGGTTGTACTTGGTGGTGACCAGCCGGTGGCGCGGGTCCAGCGGCGTGGCCACCGGTGCGCCGAGGTACACATCGCCCAGCCCCATGACCAGATAACTGGCGTCGAACACCGTACGTTGCACTTCGTCGAGGTTGGGCAGGTCATTGATACGGCGGATGAACTCCAGGTTGCTCGGGCACCACGGTGCGTCCTTGCGTACGGTGGTCATGTATTTTTCGATGGCCAGTTGGCAGGCCGGGTCATCCCAGGACAGTGGCAGATGGACGATGCGAGAGGCCACTTGCAGGTCTTTCGCAGCGCACACCGCGTCCCATTCCCCGGCGACGATGTCGAGCAGTTGCCGAAGCGGTAGTTGCTCGGGGCGGTAGTGGATTTGCAGCGAGCGAATGCCCGGCGTCAGATCGATCACACCCGCCAGCGCCTTGGCCTCCAGCGCAAGCATCAAGGCATGGCCACGCAGGCGCAGCACCAGATTCAGCTCTGCTGCGCCGATTTCCAGCAGCAGATGCGTATCCCCGGACAGGCGCGCAACCAGACGTTTATCGTCCTGACCGATGTCGAGGACGACCGGGGTGTGCAGATCCTCTATGCGGATAATTTCGCTGTTCGCAGTGTCTTGTGGGAGCGAGCTTGCTCGCGAAGAGGCCGGTGCAGTCGATGAATTTTCTGCGTCAGGAATACCGCCTTCGCGAACAAGCTGGCTGCCACATAGTTCTGCATGGCACTCCTCGACGCTCACCGGAATGAATCGGACCCTGTCGCCAGCCTTCAACTGCCCCATCTGCCACAGGTCTGCCTCGATGATGGTCACGGGGCACACGAATCCGCCCAGGCTGGGTCCGTCCGGCCCGAGGATTACCGGCATGTCACCGGTGAAATCCACCGCGCCGATCGCATAGGGGTTGTCGTGAATGTTGGACGGGTGCAGGCCCGCTTCGCCGCCGTCGGCGCGCACCCATTCGGGTTTGGGGCCGATCAGGCGCACGCCGGTGCGGCTGGAGTTGAAATGCACCTCCCAATCGGTCGCAAAAAACCTCTCGATGTACGCTTCGGTAAAGTATTCCGGGGCCGCATGCGGGCCGTAAATGACCCTCATCCGACGGACATCTGTCAGCGCTTCAAGCGCTTCATCGGCAATCCGCTGCCCTGTACTGTGCTCCACCAGGGGCGCGATGTGCAGCACATCGCCGGCGCGTAGCGCGCGACCGCCGTGACCGCCGAACTGGCCAAGGGTAAAGGTACTTTTGCTGCCCAGGTAATCCGGCACATCGAGCCCGCCACGCACACACAGGTAGCTGCGTACACCGGCACCTGCGATGGTGCCCAGCGACAACGCCGAACCGGCGCTCATGAATAGTGCGGTGTTCATCGCACAGGATTGGCCATCGAGGGTGATCGGAATGTGCGCACCGGTCACGGCGACCACCGCATCGGTGTTGAAACGCAGCAGCGGCCCGCTCATGGTGATTTCCAGCGCGGCGCATCCTTCGGGGTTGCCCAGCAGGCCATTGCCCTGGCGCAACGCGCGGCTGTCCATCGGCCCGGATGGCGGCACACCGACCGCCCAGTAGCCCAGGCGTCCCGGATAATCCTGAACGCTGGTCTGCGTGCCGCCGCTCAATACCTCGAAGGTGTCAGCGTGATACACCAGATCTTCCAGGCAGCGGGTCCATGGCTGGCCACTGGCAAAAGGCGTGTCGACAATGATCTGGCGCAGATAGTCGCGATTGGTTTCCACGCCATACAGACGCGTTTCGTTCAGTGCGTCGATCAGCCCGGCGCTGGCGTCCTCGCGGGTCGGCGCCCAACTGATCAGCTTGGCGATCATCGGGTCAAAGTACGGCGGTATCTCGCAGCCAGCCTCGACCCAAGTGTCGATACGCAGCGTCCGGCCATCGGCAGGCGGAAAATCAGCGGCAGTCAGCAAGCCAGGGCAGGGCTGAAAATCACGGCCCGGATCTTCCGCGTAGAGCCGCGCCTGAATCGCATGGCCAATCGGTTTCAGGCCGGCCTGCAACCGATCCAGCGGCGGCAGATCACCGGCAGCCAGTTGCACCATCCAGCTGACCAGATCCACGCCCCACACCTGCTCGGTGACGCCGTGCTCCACCTGCAAGCGCGTGTTCACTTCAAGAAAATAGAAGCGCTGGTCATCACTGTCGAAGACGAACTCGACCGTCCCGGCGCTGCGGTAATTGACTGCCCTGGCGAGTTTGACAGCCGCTGCGCACAGCTCTTCAGCCATGCCGTGCGGCAGGTTCGGGGCCGGGGTTTCTTCCAGTACTTTTTGATTGCGCCGCTGTACTGAACAGTCGCGCACGCCGAGCGCCAGCACCTCGCCCTGACCGTCGCCGAACACCTGCACTTCCAGATGACGGGCGCGCTGGATGTATTTCTCGATGAACACACCCGCGTCGCTGAAATTATTCTGACCCAGACGTTTGACTGCTTCGAACGAGTCGGCCAGCTCTTCGGCGCTACGACACACACGCATGCCGATGCCACCGCCGCCCGCGGTGCTCTTGAGCATCACCGGGTAGCCGATGGTGTGAGCCGCCGTGATGGCCGACTCCAGGCTGTCGAGCAGCTCGGTGCCTTCGAGCATGGGCACGCCGTGCTGTCTGGCCAGCGCTCGGGCGGTGTGTTTGAGGCCGAATACACGCAGCTGCTCAGGCGTCGGGCCGACGAAGGCGATACCGGCGTCTTCGCAGGCCTGAGCGAACGCAGCGTTTTCCGAGAGAAACCCGTAGCCGGGATGAATAGCGTTGGCGCCGCTGGCTTTGGCGATGGCGAGGATCTTGTCCACCGCCAGATAGGTTCCGGCTGCGCCACCTTCGCCCAGGCTGTGGGCTTCGTCGGCCTGCATCAGGTGCAGGCTGGCAGCGTCGGCTTCGGAATACACCGCCACGCCCTTGACCTGCAAGGTGCGCAGGGTCCGCAGGATGCGGCAGGCAATGGCGCCACGGTTGGCGATCAGCAGTTTGTCGAACATGGCATAACCCCGGAAACCCAGTCGCGCTCGGTTTCGTGATGGGAAGCGGGCCGTCCCGCTATTGATCAATCTACGCAACGGTCGTCCGTTGCTGAGGGCAGGTGCCGGGTCAGTCGCGAATCGATAACTGCGCTGGCGTCGGGTTGTAGCCATTGCAGGGGTTGTTGAGCTGCGGGCAGTTGGAAATCAGCACGATCACGTCCATTTCAGCGCGCAGCTCGACGTATTTGCCGGGCGCGGAAATACCGTCTTCGAAGGTCAGGCCGCCTTCGGCTGTCACGGGTACGTTCATGAAGAAGTTGATGTTGGGGCCGATGTCTGCCTTGCTCAGGCGGCCGTCATGCATGCAGGCGCGCAGGTAGTTGTCGCGGCAGCTGTGCATGTAGCGCTTTTCCAGGGCGTAGCGCACGGTGTTGCTCTCTTGCGCGCACGCGCCACCGAGCGTGTCGTGGCGACCGCAGGTGTCATCGACAATGGTCAGCATCGGCTGGCCGAGGTTGGAAAACAGCACACTGCCGGTGGTCAGGTACACGCTGTTCTGGCGGCGCAGGGTGCGCTGTACGTCGTAGCGTTCACGCGGATTGCTCAGGCTGAAAAACAGCGTGTCGACGGCCTGATTGCCTTGCAGGTCGAGGATGCGCACGGTCTGCCCGGCCTTGACCTCGGCCATAAAGGGTTCGCCGGCCGGTATGGTCGCGTCACAGCAAAGATGGGTTTGTGAGTTCATGACAGGGCTCCTCAGGCGAACAGGCGGTTGGTATTGATAAAGCCGCGCTCGTTTTCCGGGCGCGATGTGCGGCAGTGCTCGGCAACACTGGCGTCGGCCTTCATCCAGCTGAGCTTGAGCGGTTGCGGGGCATATTCCGGATTAGGGTCCATCGGGTGTTGCAGCGCGGTCAGCACCACCAGCGTGTCCATCGGTGCATAGAGTTCGATGTAGTCACCGGCCTTGGAGTTGTTCGGGGCGAAGTGCAGGGCTCCTGCCTCGTCGACATCCACCCGGCTGAACAGGTTGAGGGTCATCAGCAGGTCGGACAGCCCCAGCCCCCATTTGCCCAGCTCGACCAGCAGGTTGTCGACGCCATTGCGAAAGAAGCCGTTGCGCAATTCCTGATAACGGCCCTGGCCGTATTTTTCAGCGACTTCCTGGGCATTGAGCACGCCGCCGATGCTGTCGCTCCAGCCGCAGGTGTCAGTGACGATGGCCGCCAGCACGCGGCCCATGTCCGAATACAGGCAATGACCGTTGCTCAATTTGGCGGTGTGCTGGCATTTGAGGCTGTCCGGCAGGTTCAGCCGTTCGGTTTTTTCGTGGGCGTTGAGCAGGGTCAGGCTGACGTTGGCGTTGCCGTGCAGGTCGGTCAGGCGCAGCAGTTCGCCACGCTTGAGGATGAACGAACGATGGCCGCCACCGGGCAGCATCTCTTCGGCGAAAACCGGGTACAGCGTGGTTGAGTCAGTCATTGAACGGGCTCCTCTGAAACGTTGAGCAGCGAATCGATGGCGGCACGTTCGGCGCGACGTTCGCTGTTGAGGGGGATGTCGTAAGTGATGCGCGCGCCATAGGCTCCGGGCGCGTGCGGGTCGTGGCGCACCTTGTCGAACACCAGCAGGCGGGTGCCGAGGTTGAAACCTTCGGACAGGTCGTGTGTAACCATGAACACGGTCAGTTTCGTTTCGCGCCACAGGTCCAGCAGCAGGTGGTGCATGTCCTTGCGGATGCCGGGGTCGAGCGCGCCGAACGGCTCGTCCAGCAGCAGGACGCGCGGTTTCATGATCAGCGCCTGAGCGATGGCCAGGCGCTGCTGCATGCCGCCGGACAATTGCGTCGGATACTTGTCCAGCGCATGCCCGAGGCCGACCTTGCCGAGCAACTGCGCGGCGTGCTCGCGCGCCTCGCTTTTTGCCTGGCCGAACAGTCGGCCGAGCCAGGGCGAGCGGGGCAGCTCCAGACCCAGCGCCACGTTGTCGAGCACCGACAGGTGCGGAAACACCGAGTAGCGCTGAAACACCACGCCACGGCTGGCATCCGGTTCATTGCGCAGAGCGGTACCGTCGAGCGTGATCAGGCCGCGACTGGGGCTTTCCTGACCCAGCAACAGGCGCAGAAAGGTCGATTTGCCGCAGCCCGATGCACCGACCAGCGTGCAGAACTCGCCTTCGGCCACGTCCAGGTTGAGGCCCTCGAGCACCACTTGGTCAGCGTATTGCTGCCAGACATTGCGCACACTGATAAAACTCATGCCCGTGCTCCTTCGTACCAGGGGAAGGCGCGTCGGGTCAGGGCTTTCAGGCCCCAGTCCATCAGCCAGGCAAGCAGGGTGATCCACACCACGTACGGCAGAATCACGTCCATCGCCAGATAGCGCCGGACCAGAAAGATCCGGTAGCCCAGACCGTCAGTCGAAGCAATCGCCTCGGCGGCGATCAGGAACAGCCATGCCGAACCCAGCACCAGGCGCAGGGCGATCAACAGGCGTGGCAGCAATTGCGGCAGGATCACCCGCAGGATCAGCGTCCAGGTCGAGGCACCGAGGGTTTGCGCCTTGATCAGCAGTTCGACCGGGATTTCACGGGCGCGCTGTTCTAGGTCACGGGCCAGAATCGGCGTGATACCGATCACGATCAGCATCACCTTCGACAACTCGCCCAGGCCGAACACGATGAACAGAATCGGCAGGATCGCCAACGGCGGCACCATCGACAATACCGTCAGCAAGGGCGACAGCGTTGCGCCGCACAACGGCAGGATGCCCGCTGCGATGCCCAGGCACAGGCCCAGCAGCGCGCTGATTCCCAGGCCGATGGCCAGGCGTTGCAGGCTTGATGCGCTGTCCTGCCACAGCAGGTAGTCACCGCTGCGCGGGTCGGCAACGAACGCCATGCGCTTGACCGCATCGGCCATCTGTACCGCGCTGGGCAGCAGTTTGTCGCTGGGGTTTTCCGCAAGCCGGGTGGCCGAGCCCATGAAATAGGCGAACAGCAACAGGGCGAACGGCAGGATCACCAGTATCAGGCGACCGGCACGATCCGGATGGCGGTTTATCAAACGCATGGCAATGACCTTTTTACTGAACGTGATTTACAGCTTGCCGTCGACGGCCATCTGCACGTAGCTGGGGTCAAAATGCAGCTTGAGATTGCCCTTGTCGCCAAGCATCACGTCATTGGCGAATGACATGCCGACCGCATCGGCGTCGCGTGCGCCTTCGCCGAGCAAACCGTGGGCGAACGAGAAGTCAGCCACCTTGCGCTGGGTGTCCGGCAGCTGTTTGCTGGTGGCGAACTCAAGCGCTTCCTTGGGCGTGGCGAACAGCTTGGTGGTGTCCAGTTGCGCCTGGAAGCCGGCCAGATCGGTACCCGATGCCTTGGCCATGTGTTCCAGCGCAGCCTTGGCCTGAGCGTTTTTGGCGTTCATCAGCGCGACCACTTCAAACCAGGCGCCGGTCAGGGCTTTGCCCAGGGCCGGGTTGTCTTTCAGGGTCTGAGTGTTGACGACCATCATGTCCATGATCTCGCCGGGAATCTGGCTGGAGTTGAACACTTCGGTCACGCCGGGCCTGGCCTTGATGTCCGAGAGCATCGGGTTCCAGGTGGTGACCGCCTGTACATCGTCGGTATTGAAGGCTGCCGAGATATCGGCATCCGAGGTGTTGACCACCTTGAGGTCTTTTTCACTGAGCTTGACGCTGTCCAGCGCTCGGGCCAGCAGGTAGTGGGACACCGACAGTTCGACCAGATTGACGTCCATGCCTTTCAGATCGGCGACTTTCTTGCCTTCGCCCTTGAGCACGATGCCGTCATTGCCATTGGAGAAGTCGCTGACGATCAGCGCCGTACTTTCCACGCCGCCTGCGGCCGGGATGGTCAGGGCGTCCATGTTGGTCATGGTGCAGCCATCGAACTGGCCGGCGGTGTACTGATTGATGGATTCGACGTAGTCATTGAGCTGGGTGACATCGATCTTGATGCCGTACTTTTTCGCCCACTTGTCGACGATGCCCTGGCTACCTGCGTACTCCCACGGCATCCAGCCTGCGTAGATGGTCCAGCAGACGTTGAAGTGATCTTTCTGGGCGGCATTCGCCGAGAGGCTCAACGCAGCAAGCAGGCCTGCCGTCAGCAGACCGAAGAGACGAGACTTTTGCATGTTGAGAAATCTCCAGTAGTGAAAAAAGGCGGCCAGGAGCAACGTGACACCACTGGTGTCCCTGTCTCCCGGGCTTTTGTCCCGCCGTGTAACCTCTACTGGAGGTCGCCAACTCTCGGACCAGCCACTTGCCTGGCGGCAAGCCGGAACCCTAGTCGGCTATTGCAAATTGTGGTGCCGCGAACCTGTGTTGACTCCTGCACACCGCTCATCAAGCGAGAGTTGTGCCAACTTGCGCTGCGCCTTGTTTCTCAATGGCTGGAGGAATCATCGACGGTCAGGTGCCGCGAGAATTGCCTTGTGCTGGTGCGCGGACGCACTGCGATGAGGCAAAGATAGATGAAATGTTTTGTAGCATGTTTGTAGAAAGCGGAAACAGGCCTGCACGCCTTGGTTGCAGAGCCTTTGCGGCCCGATGACGGACCCATCCTGGCCATGCCTCGACGCTGACCCAAGGCACTAGAGTGCCTTTTCGATGTCAGATAATTCGTCCGCCAACCGCTTTGACGGACGCCGACCAGCGTCGCTGGTTTGGCCCAATCGCGGTCCAGGAGGCCGCCATGTATCGAAGACCCTTGCTTATCACGTTGCTGACCCTTTTTCTTTCTGGTTGCTACGCAGGTCCCGGTTACTACGAATCCGATGTGTATACGCAGCCGACTGTCGTTGGCAGCGCTTATGCGTATGACAATGGCTACCGCTCTACCTACTATCAGGAGCGACGCATCTATGTAGCGCCTCAACCGCGCTATTACACACAGCCTCGCTACTACGCTCCGGCACCACGCTATTACGCGCCACCGCCCCCGCCGCGCTATTACCAGCCGGGACGTCCGCCGGGTTATGGCTGGCGCAATGACGGCTTCGGCCGCAATGATGGCTTTCGCGGCAACGGTGGTTTCGGACGTAATGACGGCTTCCGCGGTAATCGTGGCTGGGATGACCGCGGTGGGCATGGCGGACGAGATGGCCGTGATCATGGAAGAGGCGGCCGCGGCGAGGGGCGCGGTGGGCACCGATAGCTGAAATATGCGCGCTTACCACCATGCCAACGCTGTGAACTGACTGCTTCGAACTGACTGGCGTGCCGACGCTCTGCGTCGGCACGCGTTTCTCGATGCTCAGCGTCCGATCTTGAAGGTGCATAGCGCAACCGGCATTGACTTTGCTGCCCGGCTTTCCTAGTGTCCGCGCATTGTTTTTACCGGATGTAACCATGACTAGCGACGACCGCATCAAGCTTGAGCCCAGCTGGAAAAACGCCCTGCGTGACGAATTCGAACAACCCTACATGGCTCAATTGCGCGAGTTTCTGCGTCAGGAGCACGCGGCGGGCAAGGAAATCTATCCGCCAGGGCCGCTGATCTTCAATGCGTTGAACTCCACGCCGCTGGACAACGTGAAAGTGGTCATCCTTGGCCAGGATCCGTATCACGGTCCGAATCAGGCCCATGGCCTGTGCTTCTCGGTGCAGCCGGGTGTGCCGACGCCGCCATCGCTGGTCAATATCTACAAAGAGCTGAAACGCGACCTGAATATCGATATTCCGAACCACGGTTGCCTGCAATCCTGGGCTGATCAGGGTGTGCTGTTGCTTAACACAACCCTCACTGTCGAACGCGCCAACGCTGCCTCACATGCTGGCAAAGGCTGGCAGCACTTCACTGACCGGATTATTCAAGTGGTCAGCGAGCATCAGCCGCATCTGGTGTTCCTGCTGTGGGGCGCTCATGCGCAGAGCAAGCAGAAACTGGTCGATGCGACCAAGCATCTGGTGCTGACCTCCGTCCATCCGTCGCCGTTGTCAGCCTATAAGGGCTTTCTGGGCAACGGGCATTTCGGCCGGGCCAACAAGTACCTTGAGCAAAACGGCATCGCGCCGATCGACTGGCGCTTGCCTGCGCTCTGATTCGAGAGGATTCCAGCGACCTGTTCAGTCAGCGAGCCGTTTGTTCCAGCGTCGGTACAACGGCTCGGCGAGAAACAGCACGAACAGCAGGCGCATGACCTGCATGGCCGTGACCAGCGGCACCGACAGTTGCAGCACTTCGGCGGTCAGGCTCATTTCCGCGATGCCGCCGGGCATCATGCCCAGCGTCAGCGAACGCAAGTCCAGGTGGGTGAGGGCGCTCAGCGCCAGTGCCGCCAGCGCGGCAATCAGCATGGTCAGCGCAGTGCCCAGCAGCGTGCGCGCCAGGAACGATGGCGCACGCCGAAAGAACTCCCGATTGAAATGACAACCCAGCCCGCTGCCAATCAGTAACTGGCCAAGCTGGCTGGCACCGTTGGGCAGGCCGATTTTCAAATCCCAGACCACGCTCACCACCGCACTGAGAAGCAGCGGGCCGAACAGCCAGGGGTTGGGCTGTTTGAGGCGTTGCCACAGCCAGGCCAGTGCGGCCCCGAGCGGCAGCAGAACGGCCAGCCAGCGCCAGTCCACGACGCTGGCATGCAAGGCCGGTGCGCCATCACCCAGCAGGTATTTGAAGATCGCCGGCACGCACAGCACGACGGCGAGTACCCGCAGGCTTTGTGCGGCAGCGACACTGCTCAGCGTTGCACCATTACGTGCGCCGAGGTTGACCATCTCCCCGGAACCGCCCGGCATGCTGGAGAAGAACGCCGTCGGGCGATCCTCTCCGGTACGCAGCATCAGCCACACGCCGACCAGGCACGACAGGCTGGTGACCAGGGCGCCGATGAAAATCAGCCCGAAGTGCGCCAGCACCTGTTCGATGACCACCGGGGTGAAGTGCAGGCCGATGCCGATCCCGATGATCAGTTGACCGCATTTGCGACCGCCGGGAATCTGCGCCAGCTGCCAGGGTGTCAGGCAGCGCACCAGAATGATTGCCAGCAACGAGCCCACCATCCACGGCAACGGCCAGCCGACCTGGCTGGCGAGGTAGCCGCCCAGCAGGCCGACCAGCGGCGTTGCCCACCATTGGCGCAGAGACGAATCAGCCATGCGTCGCAGCGGCCTGCTGTTTGGCGCGCTTGCGCCAGATGCGCAACAGCGGGAACAGCAGCATGAAGACAGTCACCACCCAGACCCCGAGGGTAATCGGGCTGGACCAGAGGATCCCCAGTTCGCCGTTGGAGATCGACAGGGCACGACGCAGGTTCTGCTCCATCAGACCGCCAAGGATGAACCCGAGCAGGATCGGCGACAGCGGGAAGTCCAGCTTGCGCAGGATGTAACCGAAGATACCGATACCGACCATCAGGAACAGGTCGAAGGTGGTGGCGTGCACCGCATACACACCGATGCCGGTAATGATCGCAATCACAGGGACCAGCGCCCAGTTCGGCACGGCAAGGATGCGCGTGAAGATGCGAATCATCGGGATGTTGAGGATCACCAGCATGATGTTGGCGATGAACAATGAAGCGATCAGGCCCCAGACGATGTCCGGCTGCTGTTGAAACAGCATCGGGCCGGGCGTGATGTTGTACAGCGACAACGCGCCGATCATCACCGCCGTCGTGCCAGAACCCGGCACGCCCAGCGTCAGCATAGGCACCAGTGCGCCGCAGGCTGTTGCGCCGATGGCGGTTTCCGGTGCTGCCAGGCCGCGCATGTCACCCTGACCGAACTTGCCGCTAGCGCCAGCGATGCGTTTTTCGGTCATGTAGGCGACCGCGCTGGCCAGCGTCGCACCGGCACCCGGCAGTACGCCGAGGATAAAGCCCAGCAGCCCGCAGCGGATGTTGACCACGAACACCGAAGCGGCCTCCTTGAAGTTGAACATCATGCGCCCGGTGGCCTTGACTGCCTCCTGGCCGCGATGAGTCTTCTCCAGCAGCAAGAGGATTTCGCTGATCGAAAACAGGCCCAGCACCAGCACCACGAACTGAATGCCATCGGTGAGGTGAATGTTGTCGCCCGTGAAACGGTACACCCCGCTGTTGGCATCGATACCTACCGCAGACAGGAACAGCCCGATCAGCGCAGCAATGAACGTCTTCAACGGCCGGTCGCCGGCCATCCCGCCCAGACAGACGATGGCGAAGACCATCAGCACGAAGTATTCCGCCGGGCCGAAGGCAATCGCCCATTTGGCGAGCAAGGGCGCGAACAGCACCATGCCGCAGGTGGCGATGAACGCGCCGATGAACGAACTCCATGCCGACAGCGACAGTGCAACCCCGGCCAGGCCCTGGCGGGCCATCGGGTAACCGTCCAGGGTGGTCATCACGGTGGAAGCTTCACCCGGAATGTTCAGCAGGATCGAGCTGATGCGTCCGCCGTATTCGCAGCCCAGGTACACGGCTGCCAGCAGAATCAGCGCCGACTCGGGCGGCAGGCCCAGCGCGAAGGCGATAGGGATCAGCAACGCTACACCGTTGATCGGTCCGAGCCCCGGCAGCAGGCCGACGACAGTACCAATCAGTGTTCCGCACAGTGCTGTGATCAGGTTGTAAGGCGTCAGGGCGACACCGAAGCCCTGGCCCAGGTAACCGAAAGTATCCATTTTAATTCTCCAGAACGCTGAGCAGGCCTAAAGGCAAGGGGACGTCCATGGCCTTGTCGAACAGCAGGTAAAGGCCGACGCTCATCAGAATCACCACCACCACGCTCGGCAGCCAGCGACCGCCATACAGGCGGGCCATGGGGATGCCGATCAGGATGCTGCTGAGGATGAAGCCCAGCGGTTCGAACAGCCCTGCGAATATCAGCAGCAGGACGATGCACACGCCGATCTTGATCAGGGTCTCTCGGTCCAGCTCCGGGTCTTCCTCGGTGTGGACGATGGGCGTGGGTCTGATCAGCAGGTACAGCAGGGCGATACCCATCAGCCCGAGCATCAGCAGCGGGAAGGCGCGTGGTCCGACCGGTTCATAGGAAAACGGTGCCTGATAAGGCCAGGCCATGAGGGCCAGGCCTGCGCATGCCAGTAACAGCACGCCAGCGAAGATGCGTTGTATGACCATGAGAAGCTCCTGAGTCGCGCCCGTACGGCGGGCGCAACTGAATGTCAGTCAATTGATTTCAATTACTGAATCAGGCCGAATTCCTTGGCCATCAACTTGTAGTCGGCGACCTGCTTCTTGACGTAGGTGTCCAGTTCCGCACCGGTCATGGCGAACGGGAACAGCTCGCGCTG
Source organism: Pseudomonas sp. PvP027 (assembly GCF_017833005.1). Classification (NCBI taxonomy): domain Bacteria; kingdom Pseudomonadati; phylum Pseudomonadota; class Gammaproteobacteria; order Pseudomonadales; family Pseudomonadaceae; genus Pseudomonas; species Pseudomonas sp. PvP027. The sequence continues at coordinate 4,546,028 of NZ_JAFIBK010000001.1, forward strand.
GTCGCGCAGTTTGGCGAAGTCCTCGGAGGCCAGGATCTTGTCGAACGAGGCTTTCCACCAGTTGTAGTCTTCGTCGCTGACTTTCGGGCCGAGGTAGAAGCCACGCACCACTGGCCAGACGATGTCGTAGCCCTGCTCCTTGGCGGTGGGGATGTCTTTCATTTCAGGCTCGTCGATACGCTTCTCGGCGAACACCGCGAGCAGGCGCATGTCGCCGCTGAGAATGTGCGGCATGGAGTCGGAAATATCGGTACTGCCCACCTGGATGTGGCCACCGAGCAACGCGGTGGCGATTTCACCGCCGCCTTCGAGTGCCACGTAGCGCAGGGCGCGCGGGTTGATGCCTGCGGCCTTGGCGATCAACGCAGTCTGCATCCAGTCCTGACTGCCCACGGTGCCGCCTGAGCCGATCACGACTTTGCTCGGATCGGCTTTCAGCGCCTGCACCAGGTCGTCGAGATTCTTGTAGGGCGAGTCGCTCTTCACTGCGATGGCGCCATAGCTGGTGCCCACGGCGGCGAGCCAGCGCACGGCGTTTTCATCGAAACGACCGAATTTGCCCTGCGCCAGGTTGAGCAGCGAACCGCTGGACCACGCGACCAGTGTGCCGGCATCGGCGGGGCGCTGCGCGACGACTGCGTTGTAGGCCACCGCGCCGACACCGCCTGGCATGTAGGTGACGCGCATCGGCGAGGTCAGAATTTTCTCGTTGATCAGCGCGCTCTGCACCAGTTTGCAGGTCAGGTCGAATCCTCCACCTGGCGAGGCAGGGGCGATGCATTCCGGACGTTTGGGTTCGGCAAGCAATTGGCTGGCAATCAGCATGCACCCAGCGGTGGCGGCTACGTGACGCAGGGAAAATTTCATGTTCAGTCTCCAGAGATATTGTTGTTTTTGGCAGAGAGAAGCTGTGCACCAGGCGCTTTTGTCACGCGCACGGCGAAACCTGTGTGCTGTGTCACAGGGACGGGTGTGTGCGCTGATGTTTTGTGTCGAGGCGGGTAGCGGGAATAGCGCGCAGAGCAGCCCTCGGCGGGGTGTGCTCCATGGGCTGGCGAGCCTGGGCGGGCATAGACATGGCGTGACTCCGTTTAGCGATTTATTGTTTTTATTGTTCAGACGCATCCGGGCGCCTGTTTTTTACGTACCCTTTGTTCGGGTCGTTTCGCGATGCTAAACGACGAACCTTTCGCAAACCTTTCAGTCGCCTTGCGCATCGTGACTGGAGCGTCGCGAATCGTTTCTGCCCTTCACAGACGGCGGCCGGCCTGTAAACTCCACCGCCACAAGCCTCGATACCCAGATCGATAACAACAGTGACAATCAGGAGACGGCGATGCGTGTTCTTCTTGTGGAAGATCATCTGCAATTGGCTGAAAGTGTCGCGCAGGCGCTCAAAAGCGCGGGTTTGACCGTTGATGTGCTGCATGATGGCGTGGCCGCCGACCTGGCGTTGAACAGCGAAGAATACGCGGTGGCCATTCTCGATGTCGGGTTGCCGCGCATGGACGGTTTCGAAGTGCTGGCGCGTCTGCGAGCGCGCAGCAAAAACCTGCCGGTGCTGATGCTGACGGCACGCAGTGACGTCAAGGACAGGGTTCATGGCCTGAATCTGGGCGCCGACGATTACCTGGCCAAGCCTTTCGAACTCTCCGAGCTGGAGGCCAGGGTCAAGGCCTTGCTGCGGCGCAGCGTGCTGGGTGGTGAGCGGCAACAGCGTTGCGGCGTGCTGGCCTACGATCTGGACACGCGACGTTTCATGCTCGGCGAAGAACTGCTGACCCTGACCTCCCGCGAACAAGCGGTACTGGAAGCGCTTATCGCCCGGCCGGGTCGGGTGATGAGCAAGGAACAACTGGCGGCGCAGGTGTTCGGGCTCGATGAAGAAGCCAGCCCCGACGCCATCGAGATCTATGTCCATCGTCTGCGCAAGAAGCTCGACGGGCATTCCGTGGCCATCGTGACCTTTCGCGGTCTGGGCTATCTGCTGGAAAGCCGTGATGATTAACGACAGCCTGCGCTGGCGGTTGTTATGGAATCTGGCCTTGCTGCTGGTGGTGTTGATGCTGGCCAGCGGAATGAGCGCTTACTGGAATGGCCGCGAAGTGGCCGACACCGCCTATGACCGCACGTTGCTGGCTTCCGCACGGACCATCGCGGCCGGCCTGACCCAGCGCGATGGCACGCTGAGCGCCGACATTCCCTACGTGGCGCTGGACACCTTCGCCTACGACAGTGAAGGACGCATCTACTATCAGGTCAATGACATTCATCAGAAGCTGATTTCCGGCTATGAAAACCTGCCGTCGCCGCCGCCCGGTACGTTGCGTACCGACGATTACCCGGCCCTGGCGAAATTCTATAACGGGACCTATCAGGGGCAGGATGTGCGTGTCGTCAGCCTGCTCAAGCCGGTGACCGACCCGGGCATGAACGGTACTGCTGAAATCCGCGTTGCCGAAACCCAGGAGGCGCGCAAGGGCATGGCGCGCAGCCTGATGGCCGACACATTGCTGCGCCTGGGCATGCTTGGAGGGGGCGCGCTGCTGCTGGTCTGGTTCACGGTCAGTGCGGCATTGCGACCGCTGGAGCGGCTGCGCACCGCCGTCGAGGAGCGTCAGCCGGATGATCTGCGCGCGTTGCCGATGGTTGAAGTGCAGCACGAACTGCGTCCGTTGGTGGGCGCGCTGAACCACTTTACCGAGCGACTGCGCGTACAGTTCGAGCGTCAAGCGCAATTCATCGCCGATGCCGCCCACGAACTGCGCACCCCGCTGGCCGCTTTGAAGGCGCGGGTCGAGTTGGGGCTGCGCGAGCACGACCCGCAGCATTGGCGCAGCACGCTGGAGTCGGCGGCGCTCGGCACCGATCGACTCACCCATCTGGCCAACCAGTTGTTGTCCCTGGCGCGCATCGAAAACGGCGCGCGGGCCATCGCCGAGGGCGGAGCGCAACAACTGGACCTCAGTCAACTGGCCAGGGAGCTGGGCATGGCCATGGCGCCATTGGCCCATTCCCGGGGTGTCGCGCTGGCGCTGGAGGCTGACGAGCCGGTCTGGCTGCGCGGCGAGCCGACCTTGCTGAACGAATTGCTGAGCAATCTGATCGACAACGCGCTGGCTCACACTTCACCGGGCGGTAATGTCGTCTTGCGGGTCTATGCGCCGGGGGTTCTGGAGGTCGAGGATGATGGTCCCGGCATTCCGGCAGATGAGCGTGAGCGGGTCTTCGAGCGTTTTTACCGGCGCAGCCAGCAGGGCAGTGGTGCCGGGCTTGGCCTGGCGATTGTGGGCGAAATCTGCCGGGCGCATCTGGCCAGAATCACGTTGCACGAGGGGGCCGAGCGAGGCTTGAAAGTGAGGGTCAGTTTCAGTGCTAACTGACTGGCACTGACTAGTAGAGCATGCTTTTGGCTTCGTCCATCTGGGCGCTGAGCATGCCTTCTGCTCTGGCAAGCCTCAACTGGCTGTAGGCAGGCAGGTCGACCATTTCAATGAGGCTGAAGGGGTGTTCGGTATTCCTGTGGATATGCACCGTGGCGATCTGTACCAGGTCGGTGTAGTCAGGGCTTTTCGAGACACGCGCGAAGTCCTGGAACTGGCCCGGCACACAGGCCAGTGGCTCGGGGAAATCCCATGAGCGCAGCAGGCGCTCGCCGATGACCGGATGAATACTGTCGATCACGTGGTTGAGGCTGATCGGGTCGGACAGCAGCTCGTAGTGGTCTTCGGCATAAGTCAGGATCGGCAGGATCCCGATCAGGTGGATCAGCCCGGCGAGCGTGGCCTGATCGGGCTTTAGATTGGTGTAGTTCTGACACAGGGTGTAGCTGATACCGGCAACCTGCAGGCTTTGCTTCCAGATATCGCGCATCTTCTGCTCGATGACCGGCGACTTGGCGTGGAACATCTGCTCGACCACCAGGCCGATGGCCAGGTTGCAGGTGTAGTTGACGCCCAGCCGCCGAATCGCGGTATTGACGTCGCTGACTTCAAAATTCGGGCGCAGCAAGGGGCTGTTCGCGACCTTTATCAGGCGCGCGGAAAGTGCTGTATCGCTACCGATGACCTTGCTCAGGGCCGAGATACTGATCTCGGTGTCCTCTGCAGCCAGGCGAATTCTCAGTGCCACTTCCGGCAGGGTGGGGAGAAACAAGGCATCTCTGTCGATGGCCTTGATCAAGTTTCTCTGCACCTCGTCAGCCATCTTGCTCATGTTGCATCTCGCAGCTGTTGGGGGTGTCCAGAGTGGTCCGCGCGCTCTTCAGAGCGCCAGGGTGTACTGGATCGCTCTAAAGACACTAGGAAGCTGAATGTGTTCGTCTGACTAGCGCTGAGTTTCGAGTTTGCTGTCCAGTGTGTAGGGCAGTTCACTCATTTGCAGCGCTGCACCTTCTGGCGAGCCAAGATTGATACGGCCGTCTTCTGCCGCATCACCCTGCAATACCGCGAGCAGTTCGATGTGCTGCCCGTCCTGTGCAGCCATGACGACGTTGCCCACCGCGCTGGCGTGCACCGGTGAAAACAGTGCCGTACCGGGTTTCGGGATCTCTTCGCCGCTCAGGGTCAGGCGGTAAAGCCTGCGCTTGAGTTTGCCAAGATATTGCATTCTGGCAACGATTTCCTGGCCGGTGTAGCAGCCTTTCTTGAAGCTGACGCCGCCAACCGCTTGCAGATTGATCATCTGCGGAATGAATTCTTCGCGAGTGCTGCCGAACACCTGGCCGATGCCGACACGTATCTGGCCCAGCAACCAGTCATTCAACGGGGCTTCGCTCAACTGCGCTGCCAGACGCGATTTGATGCTGTCTGCCTGCCCGCTGCGCACCCAGAGCTCGGTCCGGCCTGGCGAGACGCGGATCGCGATCAGATCATTGGCGCGCACCACGCTGTCGGTTTCCTGTGGCAGATCCAGCCCCAGGCTCACCAGTGCAGCGTCCCCGTCCTGCAGGCCGAAGCGCACCCAGTCTGCGCTTTCGTCCGTGAGCTTCGATTTGGAGAACACTGCGTATTTGCGCAGATCGAGCAATTGCGCCTCGATCAGATCGCTGGCCATCGCCAGCAGGCAACCGTCGCCTTCGAACACGATGCGGAAACTCGACTGCATCCGGCCTTTCTGCGTGCAACGGGCACCCAGGCTGGATGTGTCTTCATTCAGATAATTGAGGTTGCACGTCAACTGACCCTGAAGAAACTTGCTGGCATCCACGCCGCGAACGGCGAGAACGCCCTCATGGGTTAGCGTGCAGAAAAAAGCTGTGTGGGCCATGGTCATCGCAGATTGGGAAAAAAGTCCGGGGGCACATCATAGTGCCGAGTCGAGGATATGCATACGGGTACATGAAAACTGCTGCGACCAATGCGAGATTCGCGCGCCCGGCTCACGGCTGTATACTTGCCGCCTACTTTGAGGAGCGCTCCATGGTCGAAGACGTTGAACTCAACCGCCTTTACTGGCACAGCCGCCGCGGCATGCTTGAACTGGACGTGCTGCTGGTGCCGTTTGTCCGTGAGGTCTATCCACATTTGAACGACGCAGACCGCGATTTGTACCGCCGTCTGCTGACCTGTGAGGATCAGGACATGTTCGGCTGGTTCATGCAGCGTGCCGAATCCGAAGATGCTGAATTGCAGCGCATGGTTCGCATGATCCTGGACCGTGTCCAGCCCCAGTGATCGCTTCGAATGTCATTGGCAGGCCTCGCGTCTGCTGGTGGCGGCGTATCTGGCGGTCCAGTGTCTGGCACTGGTCGCGTTGTACTGGCTGGACATCGCTGGGTGGGCTGCGGCGCTGGTTGCGCTGATATGTCTGGCGCACGCTGCCTGGGTGGTGCCACGCTCTATCCTGCTCACTCATCCGGCGGCATTCACCGCACTCAAGCGCGATCATCAAGGCTGGCAGTTGTGCAATGTGCGCGACGGCTGGCAGCCTGTGCAGTTATGCCCGGACAGTCTTGCGCTGCCGTGGGTGGTCATTCTGCGTTTTCGACCGATTATCGCCGGTCGGCCAGGGCGATCGATAAAGAGCTGCTGCATTCCGTGTGACGCACTGACGCCGGACATTCACCGACGTCTGCGTGTGCGGTTAAAGTTCAGCCGGCATAAGTGGGCGGTACCAGAATAGTGTCCAGCGCCTCCGGCAACATACCGGGGTAGTCCAGCGTGTAGTGCAGTCCACGGCTTTCCTTGCGCTGCATGGCCGAACGGATCATCAGTTCCGCTACCTGCGCCAGGTTGCGCAACTCGATCAGGTCACGGCTGACTTTGTAGTTGCTGTAAAACTCGTCAATCTCATCCAGCAGCAAGCGGATGCGGTGTTGAGCGCGCTGCAGGCGTTTGTTGGTGCGCACAATGCCGACGTAGTCCCACATGAACCGCCTCAGCTCGTCCCAGTTGTGCGCAATGATCACGTCCTCGTCCGAGTCGGTGACCTGGCTGGCGTCCCAGGCAGGAAGGTCGGCGGGCATCTGCACATCAGCCAGTTGCTTCTCGATGTCTGCGGCGGCCGATCGGGCATAGACGAAGCACTCCAGCAGCGAGTTGCTGGCCATGCGGTTGGCACCATGCAGGCCCGTGAAGCTGGTCTCGCCGATGGCGTACAGCCCCGGCACATCGGTATGCCCCTTGCTGTCCACCATCACGCCGCCGCAGGTGTAGTGCGCGGCGGGTACCACTGGAATCGGCTCGCGAGTGATGTCGATGGAAAACTCCAGGCAGCGTTCATAGACGGTTGGGAAGTGCGTCTTGATGAAGGCTTCCGGCTTGTGGCTGATGTCCAGATACACACAGTCGATGCCCAGTCGCTTCATTTCATGGTCTATCGCGCGGGCCACGATATCGCGCGGGGCCAGCTCTGCGCGCTCATCGAAGCGCTGCATGAAGCGCTCACCGTCAGGCAGCTTGAGGTAGGCCCCTTCACCGCGAAGTGCTTCGGTGATCAGAAAACTCTTGGCCTGTGGGTGATACAGGCAAGTGGGATGAAACTGGTTGAACTCAAGGTTCGCCACCCGGCAGCCGGAACGCCAGGCCATGGCGATGCCGTCGCCGCAGGCGCCGTCAGGGTTGCTGGTGTACAGGTAGACCTTGGCTGCGCCGCCGGACGCCAGGATCGTGAAGCGCGCGCTGTAAGTATCCACTTCGCCACTGTTGCGATTGAGCACGTAGGCGCCAAGACAGCGCTGGCCTTGCAGGCCGAGACGGCGTTCGGTGATCAGGTCAATGGCTGCGCGCTGCTCGAGCAGTTCGATATTAGGGCGTTTGATTGCCTGTTCCAGCAGGGTGCGAAAGATGGCTGCACCCGTTGCATCCGCAGCATGGATGATCCGCCGATGGCTATGTCCGCCTTCGCGCGTCAGGTGAAATTCAAATCCGCTCTCATCGGTGTCTGCTTCATCGCCACGGGTAAAAGGGACGCCTTGATCGATCAGCCATCGAATCGCCTCGCGGCTGTGTTCGACGGTGAAGCGCACAGCGTCTTCGTTGCAAAGGCCGCCGCCTGCATTCAGCGTGTCCTCAACATGAGACTGCACGGTGTCGGTGTCATCCAGTACTGCCGCAACACCGCCCTGCGCCCAGAAGGTCGAGCCATTGGCGAGGTCACCTTTGCTCAGGACTGCAATCCGCAGGTGGTCGGGAAGGGTCAGTGCCAGGCTCAAACCGGCAGCGCCGCTGCCGATTACCAGTACATCATGCTGAAAATGTTGGCTCATCTGCGAATTCTGCCCTTGGCGACCACTAGTATAAGTATTGGGGTAACGGCACAATAGCCTCGCCTACATGGCAATGTGAGACCACGGCGGGTCTGGATTGTGCTCCAGTCCCGGACGGCATGCCTATTGTTTTCCTTTTGTTCGGTTGCTGGAAATGCTCCAGTGCGCTGATTCAATGGAACTTTATGCAGTTTGAGGCTCACGCCGGCGATTGTGTCAATGGAACTTTTTGTAAAGAACCATGCTCAATAGCAGGTTGCCTACACAGGAACAGCGTCTATTTCGCAGGGTTAGATAAGTGATCATCAACTGCGAAACTGGCGACAAGACTATTCGCGCAGCCGACCGTGTCGAGCTGCGTTTTTCGTGCACGCTTTATGATGGCTTGCAGGAAACTTGCTTGAAGGGGGAGAACTTTTGCGAAAAGCCCGAGTCTATGTTTGCAAGCCTGAACACTATCAGTTTCAACACTCCTTCATGCTCAACGAGGAGTGTTCATGCTAACCCAGGAAGAGGATCAGCAGCTTGTCGAGCGCGTACAGCGTGGCGATACGCGAGCATTTGATCTGTTGGTGCTGAAGTATCAGCACAAAATTCTAGGATTGATCGTGCGATTCGTGCACGACACCCATGAGGCTCAAGACGTTGCACAGGAAGCCTTTATCAAGGCGTACCGTGCGCTCGGAAATTTTCGCGGTGACAGTGCTTTCTACACCTGGCTGTACCGCATCGCCATTAACACGGCGAAGAACTATCTGGTTTCGCGAGGTCGGCGACCACCGGATAGCGATGTAAGGTCTGAAGACGCGGAGTTCTACGACGGCGATCACGGCCTCAAGGACATCGAGTCGCCGGAACGTGCATTGTTGAGGGATGAGATCGAGGGCACCGTCCATCGGACCATCCAGCTTCTCCCGGAAGATTTACGTACGGCACTAACTTTACGTGAATTCGATGGTCTGAGTTATGAAGACATTGCGAGCGTCATGCAGTGTCCTGTTGGTACCGTGCGCTCTCGGATCTTCCGCGCTCGGGAAGCCATCGATAAAGCCCTGCAGCCGTTGTTGCAGGAATCCTGAGACAGCGGCGATAGCCCAAGAGAGGAACCCGCCATGAGTCGTGAAGCCCTGCAGGAATCGCTGTCCGCGGTACTTGATAATGAAGCGGACGAACTGGAATTACGTCGGGTATTGAATGCCATTGACGATGCCGATACTCGCGCCACCTGGTCGCGCTACCAAGTTGCTCGTGCAGCCATGCACAAAGAGTTGCTGGTCCCTCATCTGGATATTTCGGCTGCTGTATCTGCCGCGATCGCCGATGAAGTCAGCCCGCTCAAGGCAGCTCGCGGTCCTTGGCGTACGCTGGGTCGCCTGGCCGTTGCAGCGTCGGTTACCGTCGCCGTTCTGGCCGGTGTCCGCCTGTACAACCAGGACGACATTGCCGGTGCACAGCTGGCACAGCAGACCCAACAGCCTGCCAACCTGACTGTTCCGCAAGTGAAAGGCCCGGCCGTACTGGCTGGCTACACTGAAAGCGCCGAGCAAGCGCCTGGTCCTATGGCCAATGGTGTATTGCAGGGCGGTGGTCAAGGTGACCAGCGTCTGCCGGGCTATCTGCGCCAGCACGCTCAGGAAGCTGCGTTGAAAGGTACTGAAAGCGCGCTGCCATACGCACGTGCTGCGAGTCTGGAAAACCGTTAAGGAGGATCATGCGAGCCGTCCCTCTACTGCCATTACTGCTTGGTGGATGGCTTGCCCTCCCGGTACAGGCTGATGATGCGCAAGACGCTATCAATCGTCTTGCCAAGGTTGATCAGCAGCAAAGCTATCAAGGTACGTTTGTATACGAGCGCAACGGTAGTTTTTCTACCCATCGAATCTGGCACCGCATAGCGGACGGCCATATTCAGGAGCGCTTGCTGCAGCTTGACGGCTCTGCCCAGGAAGTACTGCGTGTTGACGGGCTCACTCACTGCGTCAGCGGCACGCTTGAAGCGGGTGTGGCCAATCCGGCCGACTCTTCCGCCCGTGCATTCGATGTCAAAAGACTTTCCGCCTGGTACGACATGAAAATTGCCGGCAAATCCAGAGTGGCCGGTCGTCAGGCAACTATCGTTGCGCTGTCCCCCAAGGACCAGCACCGATACGGCCTCGAACTGCACCTGGATAATGAAACCGGCCTCGTGCTCAAGTCGCTTCTGTTGAGTGAGAAGGGGCAACTGCTCGAGCGTTTTCAGTTTACTGATCTCGATACCGCCAGCGTCCTGTCCGAGCAGATGCTCAAAACCAGTCCCGACTGCAAGCCTGTTTCCGTGGTGAAGACCAAGCCCGAGGCCTCCATAAGCCCGGTTGCCTGGCATTCCGACTGGCTGCCGCCGGGCTTTGACGTCAGCAGCAGTGGCGTGCGCAAGGACTCTTCTACGCAGTCGCCTGTGACACATCTCATGTACAGCGACGGTCTGGCGCGTTTTTCGGTGTTCATCGAAGCGGTGAAAGGCGGGGCTTCTTCGGATATTCGCACCCAGCTAGGCCCGACAGTGGCCGTTTCGCGCCGTCTGACAACGCCGCAGGGCGACATGATGGTGACGGTCGTCGGAGAAGTCCCGATGGGTACTGCGGAGCGCATAGCATTGTCGATGCGTAACGACGAACCTTCAGCCAATAAATAAACATTTGGAGTCACGGCTCTCAGGATGTAAAAATTTTCATCCTGGGTTACAGAAGCCGCCAGGCCGCACTCGACCTGGCTTGAGCAAAGGCGCTGAAATGTTTGGTGAGGTTTGCAGATTGCAAAAGCTCTGTTTTTTTTCTATAGGTCACAGCCTCGCAGCTCTGGCCTTTTGTCGTTTCCAGAGGCCATGTCGCTGATCCAGAGATGAGCATCGCTGCTTGAGGTCTTTGAATCGGTTGCTTCGGACTGCTTAATTTTTTCCTCGTTACGAACGGGAGCCATATGTCGATACCACGCATGAAATCCTACTTTTCATTGATTGCCGCTGTGCTGATGCTCGGTCAGGTTGTTACGGCTCATGCCGAAAACCTGCCGGACTTCACCGGGCTGGTCGAGCAGGCATCGCCCGCAGTGGTGAATATCAGTACGCGCCAGAAGTTGCCGGACCGTGCCGTCGCCAATCAGCAGATGCCTGATCTGGAAGGTCTGCCGCCGATGCTTCGCGAGTTTCTTGAGCGCAGCATGCCGCCAGGTTCGCGTCCGCCAGGCTCGGGTGCAGGCAAGGGTGATCGCCAGCGCGAGGCTCAGTCCCTCGGCTCGGGCTTCATCATCTCCCCTGACGGCTACGTTCTGACCAACAATCATGTGATCGATGGTGCTGACGAGATTCTCGTACGCTTGTCCGATCGCAGCGAGTTGAAGGCCAAGCTGGTCGGTACCGATCCGCGTACCGACGTTGCTGTCCTGAAAATCGACGGCAAGGATCTGCCGACCGCCAAGCTGGGCAATTCCAATACGCTCAAGGTTGGCGAATGGGTTCTGGCGATCGGCTCGCCGTTCGGCTTCGATCACTCCGTGACCAAGGGTATCGTCAGTGCCAAAGGGCGCAGTCTGCCTAACGACACCTATGTGCCGTTCATTCAGACCGATGTGGCCATCAACCCGGGTAACTCGGGTGGCCCGCTGTTCAACATGGCCGGCGAGGTCGTCGGGATCAACTCGCAGATCTTCACTCGCTCCGGTGGCTTCATGGGCCTGTCGTTCGCGATTCCGATTGACGTCGCCATGGATGTAGCCAACCAGCTCAAGGCCAATGGCAAAGTCAGCCGCGGCTGGCTGGGTGTGGTCATCCAGGAAGTGAACAAGGACCTGGCCGAGTCGTTTGGCCTGGACAAGCCTGCCGGCGCGCTGGTTGCGCAAGTGCTTGAAGACGGCCCGGCTGCCAAGGGCGGCGTGCAGGTGGGTGACGTGATTCTGAGCGCCAACGGCCAGCCAATCGTCATGTCGGCTGACCTGCCGCACCTGATCGGCAACCTCAAGGACGGCAGCAAGGCCGAACTTGAAGTGATTCGTGACGGCAAGCGTCAGAAGCTCACGGTCACCGTCGGCGCACTGCCTGATGAAGGTCAGGAAATGGGCGATGTTGGCGGTACGGGTGCCGAGCGCAGCAGTAATCGCTTGGGCGTATCGGTGATCGAGTTGACCGCCGAGCAGAAGAAGTCCCTGGACCTCAAAGGTGGCGTTGCCATCAAGGACGTCACAGGCGGCCCGGCTTCGCTGATCGGTCTGCAGGCGGGTGACGTCATCACCCACCTGAACAATCAGGCGATCACGTCCAGCAAGCAGTTCACCGAGGTGGCGAAAAGCCTGCCCAAGGATCGCTCTGTCTCGATGCGCGTTCTGCGTCAGGGCCGTGCGACCTTCATCACCTTCAAGCTGTCCGAGTAACCGGTCGGTTTAAGCGGAAAGGGTGGCCATGGCCACCCTTTTTTGTGCCCGTTTGTTTACCGTGCGCCGATCCGGGTGCCTGTAAGCGTGACGCCTCTTGCTTAGTTCAGGTACAATTCCCGGCTATTTTTCGGCGGGCAATCTGCCTGCAACCTTTTTGAGTGTTGATCCGTGAGTGATTTGAGTCATATCCGCAATTTCTCCATCATCGCCCACATTGACCATGGCAAGTCGACGCTGGCCGACCGCTTCATTCAAATGTGCGGCGGCCTGACCGAGCGCGAAATGGAAGCGCAGGTGCTCGACTCCATGGATCTTGAGCGCGAGCGCGGGATCACCATCAAGGCCCATAGCGTCACCCTGTATTACAAGGCCAAAGACGGTATCACCTACCAGCTGAACTTCATTGATACCCCGGGGCACGTCGACTTCACCTACGAAGTCAGCCGCTCTCTGGCCGCGTGCGAAGGCGCGTTGCTGGTGGTCGATGCAGGGCAGGGCGTCGAGGCGCAATCGGTCGCCAACTGCTACACCGCCATCGAGCAGGGCCTTGAGGTCATGCCGGTACTGAACAAGATGGACTTGCCGCAGGCCGATCCGGACCGCGTCAAGGAAGAGATCGAGAAGATCATCGGCATCGACGCCACCGATGCCGTTGCGTGCAGCGCCAAGAGCGGCATGGGCGTGGACGAGGTCCTCGAGCGTCTGGTCGCAACCATTCCGGCACCGACCGGCAATATCGAAGATCCGCTGCAGGCGTTGATCATCGACTCCTGGTTCGACAACTACCTGGGCGTCGTGTCCCTGGTACGTGTTCGCCACGGCCGCGTTAAAAAGGGCGACAAGATTCTCGTCAAGTCGACCGGCAAGCTGCATCTGGTCGACAGCGTGGGCGTGTTCAACCCCAAGCACTCGGCGACCGTCGATCTGAAAGCGGGCGAAGTAGGCTTCATCATTGCCGGCATCAAGGACATTCACGGTGCGCCGGTCGGTGACACTCTGACCCTGAGCACCACGCCAGACGTGGACGTGCTGCCCGGCTTCAAGCGTATTCAGCCGCAAGTCTATGCAGGTCTGTTCCCGGTCAGTTCGGACGACTTCGAAGACTTCCGTGAAGCGCTGCAAAAGCTGACCCTGAACGACTCTTCACTGCAATACCTGCCCGAGAGTTCCGACGCGCTGGGCTTCGGCTTCCGCTGTGGCTTCCTCGGCATGCTGCACATGGAGATCATCCAGGAGCGCCTTGAGCGTGAGTACAATCTCGACCTGATCACCACCGCACCAACCGTAATCTTCGAGCTGTTGCTCAAGACCGGCGAAACGATTTACGTCGATAACCCTTCCAAGCTGCCTGACCTGTCGGCCATCGAAGACATGCGCGAGCCCATCGTTCGCGCAAATATTCTTGTGCCGCAGGAGCACCTGGGCAACGTCATTACGTTGTGCATCGAAAAACGTGGCGTACAGCACGACATGCTGTTCCTCGGCACGCAGGTTCAGGTGAGCTACGATTTGCCGATGAACGAAGTGGTTCTGGACTTCTTCGATCGTCTCAAGTCTGTCAGCCGCGGTTATGCTTCGCTGGATTATCATTTTGATCGCTACCAGTCGGCCAACCTGGTCAAGCTCGACGTTCTGATCAACGCCGAGAAGGTCGACGCCCTGGCCCTGATCGTTCACCGCGACAACGCACACTACAAAGGGCGTGCGTTGACCGAGAAGATGAAAGAGCTGATCCCTCGACAGATGTTCGACGTGGCAATTCAGGCGGCTATTGGCGGTCAGATTGTGGCCCGGACAACCGTCAAGGCGCTTAGAAAGAACGTATTGGCCAAATGCTACGGCGGTGACGTCAGCCGCAAGCGTAAATTGCTGGAGAAGCAAAAGGCCGGTAAGAAACGCATGAAGCAGGTCGGCAACGTGGAAATTCCACAGGAAGCCTTCCTTGCAGTGCTCAGGTTGGAATAGTCAGGTCCTATGTCACTAAATTTCCCGCTGTTGTTGGTCATCGCTGTCTTCGTCTGTGGCGTGCTTGCACTGATTGATCTGGTCATCCTGGCGCCTCGTCGCCGGGCTGCCATTTCCAACTATCAGGGCAGCGTGGGCGAACCTGACATTGCTGTCGTGGAGCGCTTGAACAAGGAGCCTTTGCTGGTCGAGTACGGCAAATCGTTCTTCCCGGTGTTGTTTATCGTGCTGGTGCTTCGTTCGTTTCTGGTCGAGCCGTTCCAGATTCCTTCGGGCTCCATGAAGCCGACACTGGATGTGGGGGATTTCATTCTGGTCAACAAGTTCGCGTATGGCATTCGCCTGCCGGTACTGGACCAGAAAGTGATTCAGATCGGTGATCCGCAGCGTGGCGATGTGATGGTGTTCCGCTATCCGAGCGACCCGAGCGTCAATTACATCAAGCGTGTCGTCGGTCTGCCGGGTGATCGTATTCGCTACACCAGCGACAAGCGCTTGTTCGTCAATGGTGAGCTGGTGGCCAAGAAGCTGATCGGCACCGAGCCCGGTACACTGGGCAGCGCGGAGCTCTATGAAGAGCAACTGGGCGAAGTCGAACATCAGATCCGTCAGGAAATGAGCCGTTACCGCGCGCCGCCTGACAGTGAGTGGACAGTGCCTGCCGCGCACTACTTCATGATGGGCGACAACCGTGACAACTCCAACGACAGCCGTTACTGGGATGATCCCAACATTCCCAAGGACGAACTGGGCATGGTCCCGGACAAGAACATCGTAGGCAAGGCGTTCGCGGTGTGGATGAGCTGGCCCGAGCCGAAACTGAGCCACTTCCCCAATTTTGCGCGCGTAGGGCTGATCAAGTAATCGATGCGGCGCTGCCTGAGCAGCGCCGTATGTCATTCGGGCTGACTGGAAACGCCTCTGAAGCATGAGTCGACCCGGTCAGGAGGCGTTGTACTCTTGAGGTCGAAGTCGAACATGACGTTCTCTACTTCTCAAAAAGGCTTTTCTCTCGTGGGCTGGCTGTTGGTGCTGGCGCTGGTCGCGTTTGCGACGAGCACGGCCTTCAAGCTGGTCCCGCACTACCTCGACTACATGACGATGAAGAAAATCATCGAAGCGGTCGACACCAACAAGACCCTGGACATCACCACGGTCGACGATTTTTACGGTTATGTCGGTAAGAACATGCAGGTCAACAGCATTCGGGATATAGATTTGAACAAGGCGTTGAAAGTGACGGTGGAGAACAATGCGTTCCAGGCTCATTTGAACTATGAGCAGCGTGAACCGTGGTTCCAGAACATCGATCTGGTGTTGAAGTTCGACAAGCAATTCAGCGTGGGTAAACCGTGAGCGTATCCTTGAGCCGCCTTGAGCGTCAGCTCGGCTACACCTTCAAGGATCAGGAGCTGATGGTCCTGGCCCTGACCCATCGCAGTTTTGCCGGTCGCAACAATGAGCGTCTGGAGTTTCTCGGTGATGCCATTCTCAACTTCGTGGCCGGCGAGGCGCTGTTCGAGCGTTTCCCCCAGGCTCGTGAAGGCCAGTTGTCCCGCTTGCGGGCGCGGCTGGTGAAGGGCGAAACCCTGGCGTTGCTGGCCCGTGGTTTCGATCTGGGCGAGTACCTGCGCCTTGGCTCGGGCGAGTTGAAAAGCGGTGGTTTCCGGCGTGAGTCGATTCTCGCCGACGCGCTTGAGGCACTGATCGGGGCGATCTACCTGGATGCAGGCATGGAGGCGGCGCGCGAGCGTGTCCTGGCCTGGCTGACAACCGAGTTTGACAGCCTGACGCTGGTGGACACCAACAAGGACCCCAAGACCCGACTGCAGGAATTCCTCCAGTCGCGGGCCTGCGAACTGCCGCGTTACGAGGTGGTGGATATCCAGGGCGAACCGCATTGCCGGACGTTTTTCGTCGAATGCGAGATCAACCTATTGAATGAAAAAAGCCGAGGACAGGGTGTCAGCCGCCGGATTGCCGAACAGGTAGCCGCCGCAGCAGCACTCATCGCCCTGGGCGTGGAGAACGGTCATGAATGATACAACCGCAACACGCTGTGGCTATGTTGCCATTGTCGGCCGTCCCAACGTAGGCAAGTCCACGCTGCTCAACCACATTCTCGGTCAGAAGCTCGCGATCACTTCGCGCAAGCCGCAGACCACGCGCCACAACATGCTGGGCATCAAGACCGAGGGCGCCGTGCAGGCCATCTATGTCGATACCCCCGGCATGCACAAGAATGGCGAGAAAGCGCTCAACCGTTACATGAACAAGACTGCTTCGGCGGCGCTGAAGGACGTCGACGTTGTCATTTTCGTCGTCGATCGCACCCGCTGGACAGACGAAGACCAGATGGTTCTGGAGCGCGTTCAGTATGTCCAGGGTCCGGTCATCCTGGCGATCAACAAGACCGATCGCATCGAGGACAAGAGCGACCTGATGCCGCATCTGGAGTGGCTGCAGGGCCAGCTGCCGAATGCGTCCATCGTGCCGATCTCCGCGCAGCATGGTCACAACCTCGAAGCGCTGGAAAGCCTGATTGCCTCGCACCTGCCCGAGAATGACCATTTCTTCCCGGAAGACCAGATCACCGATCGCAGCAGCCGCTTTCTGGCTGCCGAACTGGTGCGCGAGAAGATCATGCGCCAGTTGGGTGCCGAGCTTCCGTACCAGATCACCGTCGAGATCGAAGAATTCAAACAGCAGGGCCGCACCCTGCATATCCACGCGCTGATTCTCGTCGAGCGCGACGGGCAGAAGAAGATCATCATTGGCGACAAGGGCGATCGCATCAAGCGCATCGGCAGCGATGCGCGTCGTGATATGGAATTGCTCTTCGATTCCAAGGTGATGCTCAACCTGTGGGTCAAGGTCAAAGGTGGCTGGTCCGATGACGAGCGCGCACTGCGTTCCCTTGGCTACGGCGACCTCTAAGCTGTCCTTTCGCCTGACCTTCCCATGGTCGGGCGAACACTTCCCTTTCGAGCCAGCCTGATGAGCACGCCTACCGGCCAACCTGCTTATGTGCTCCACAGTCGTGCGTATCGCGAAAACAGCGCGCTGGTCGACTTCCTCACGCCTCAGGGCCGTCTGCGTGCCGTGCTGCGCAGTGCCAAGGGCAAGGCGGGTTCGCTGGCACGCCCGTTCGTGCCCCTCGAGGTCGAGTTTCGAGGGCGGGGCGAGCTGAAGAACGTCGGTCGCATGGAAAGCGCAGGCGTCGCTACCTGGATGACCGGCGAGGCGCTGTTCAGCGGCATGTACCTCAACGAACTGCTGATTCGCCTGTTGCCTGCCGAAGACCCTCATCCTGCCGTGTTCGAACATTACGCTGCCACGTTGCTGGCCCTTTCTCTGGGGCGTCCGCTGGAGCCGTTGCTGCGTTCGTTCGAATGGCGGTTGCTGGATGACCTGGGCTATGGCTTCGCGATGGACGCCGACATCAACGGCGAACCGCTGGCCATTGATGGCATGTATCGCCTGCAGGTCGATGCCGGGCTCGAGCGTGTGTACCTGCTTCAGCCCGGTCTGTTTCAGGGCGCGGAATTGCTGGCCATGTCCGAAGCAGACTGGAGCGTGCCCGGCGCGCTGTCCGCTGCCAAGCGTCTGATGCGTCAGGCGCTGGCGGTTCACCTGGGCGGTCGCCCGTTAGTCAGTCGTGAACTGTTTCGCAAGCCTTGATCAGGCTTTATGCTCTACAGCCTGCTTCGATCAGCTCGCCCATTTTTCTGGAGACCCTCGTGACCCAAAGCACTCGTATCCTTCTCGGCGTGAACATCGACCACGTAGCCACCTTGCGCCAGGCCCGTGGCACGCGCTACCCGGACCCGGTCAAGGCTGCCCTGGATGCCGAAGAGGCAGGCGCCGACGGCATCACCGTTCACCTGCGTGAAGACCGCCGCCACATTCAGGAGCGCGACGTCCTGCTGCTCAAGGACGTCTTGCAGACGCGCATGAATTTCGAGATGGGCGTGACCGAAGAAATGCTCGCCTTTGCCGAACGCATTCGTCCTGCGCATATCTGTCTGGTGCCTGAAACACGGCAGGAACTGACCACCGAAGGCGGTCTGGATGTGGCCGGGCAGGAAGCGCGGATCAAGGCGGCGGTCGAGCGACTGGCGAAGATTGGCTGCGAGGTCTCGCTGTTCATCGATGCCGACGAGCGTCAGATCGCCGCTTCAAAGCGCGTCGGTGCGCCGGCCATCGAACTTCATACCGGGCGCTATGCCGACGCTCACACCCCGACTGAAGTCGCTGAAGAGCTGCAGCGGGTTGCCGACGGCGTAGCGTTTGGTCTCGCTCAAGGGCTGATCGTCAATGCCGGTCACGGCCTGCATTATCACAACGTTGAAGCGGTCGCAGCGATCAAGGGCATCAACGAACTGAACATCGGCCACGCGCTGGTGGCTCATGCTCTGTTCGTCGGCTTCAAGGCGGCAGTGGCCGAGATGAAGGCGTTGATCGTGGCGGCAGCCAGATAACTCATCCCTCAGGGCTTGCGCCCCACGATCACCGCACGCATGGGCGCTGGCAGTCCTTCGACAGTCTTGCTGTGATCGCTGGGGTCCAGATAGTCGCTCAGGGACTGGAAGCGCATCCACTCGGTGCTGCGTTGCTCGTCGACCGTCGTGTGGCTGACGTCGACGCAACGCACATCGGTGAAACCGGCACGGCGCATCCATAGCTCCAGAGCAGGCACTGAAGGCAGGAACCAGACGTTGCGCATCTGCGCATAACGATCCTCCGGAACCAGCACCTGATGGACATCGCCCGGCACTACCAGGGTTTCCATCACCAGCTCGCCGCCTTTTACCAGGCAGTCTTTCAGGGCCAGCAGGTGGTCGATGGGGGATTTGCGGTGGTACAGCACGCCCATCGAGAACACCGTGTCGAAGCCTTCAAGATTGGCGGGCAAGTCTTCCAGCGCGAACGGCAAGTGCCAGGCGGGCAGATCAGGCAGATAGCGCTGCATGGCCTGAAACTGACAGAAGAACAGCCAGTTGGGGTCGACCCCGATCACGCTGTCGGCCCCGGCGCCAAGCATGCGCCATTGGTAATAACCGTTACCGCAGCCGACATCCAGAACGCGTTTGCCCTTCAGGTCCAGGTGTGGCGAAACCCGCGACCACTTCCAGTCCGAGCGCCATTCGGTGTCGATGTGCACGCCGAACACATTGAACGGCCCCTTGCGCCACGGTGACAGGCCCAGTAAGGCCTTGCGCAGGACGGTGCGGGTCTCGCCGTTGCACTCGGCTTCCAGGGTGAAGCTGTCGATCAGATCGATTCGCTCGGGCTGCAGGTCGGGCAAGGCATCCAGCGCACTTTGCCAGCGCTGCAGGTCACCGTGACCCTTGGCCATCTTGGTGTCGAGCTGGGCCTGCAGGCCATTGGCCCATTCGGCCAGAGGGGTTCCCGCCAGACGACGGACGAGGGGAGCGAGATCAATCATGGCAGGGCAATCAACGAGGTGAAGTTAAGGCATTGAAACCAGGGCACTACCTTGGAAAAACCTGCAGCAAGCAGGCGTTGGCGGTGTTCTTCGAGGCTGTCGGGTTTCATGACGTTTTCGATGGCGCTGCGCTTCTGGGCGATTTCCAGGTCGCTGTAGCCGTTGGCGCGTTTGAAGGCGATGTGCAGGTCTGTCAGCAGAGCCTGTTCCTGCTGGTCATCGAAGCGCAGTTTTTCCGAGAGGATCAGCGCGCCGCCGGGCACCAGTGCGTCACGAATGCGACCGAGCAATGCCAGACGCTGTTCGGGGGCGATGAATTGCAGGGTGAAGTTCAGCGCCACTACCGAGGCGGGTTTGAATTCCAGTGCGAGGATATCGCCTTCGAGTACTTGCACCGGCAACAACTCCTGAAACATGGAGTCCTGAGCGTTGAGGTATTCACGGCAACGTTCGACCATGGCACTGGAGTTGTCTATCGCGATGACCTCACACCCCTCGCCACGCACATGGCGACGCAGGGCCTGAGTGACAGCGCCCAGAGAACTGCCCAGGTCATAGAGCACAGTGTTTGGCTGCGCAAATTGCGCAGCCAGCACACCCAGGTTTTCGACAATCGTCGGATAACCGGGCACCGAGCGTTTGATCATGTCCGGGAATACCCGCACCACGTCTTCGTTGAAGGCGAAGTCAGGCACCTGGGGCAGCGGCTGGGCGAAAATGCGGTCGGTTTCTTTGCTCACGGCGGTTCCGGCGAAGGCTTTGAAAAGCGGGCATTCTAGCCAAGTTGCTGCCGGGATGCATGGTGCAGTACGTCATGTCGGACAAGCCGCGTGCAACGCCTCACTTCACGCTGATGGCGCACTCGAAGGTCTGCTCCGGGGCGACTTCGGGTGCCCAGGGTTGCTGATAGACCATCATCAGCCGTCCGGTCCCGGCATCGGTGGCCTTGAAGCGCCAGACCGATTGCCCGCCATTGCCGACCATCTCCTGGCTCTCGGCGTTGGCATACACCTCAGGGCCCAGGCTGCGCAGGATATTCTGGGCCGGGTTCTGGGTCAGCCAGCGAAAGCCGGTGGTCGGGTTGCTGGGCAGCGTCAGAATCAGCGTCTGTCCGGGCGTGAGTGTCAGCGGGCAGTCGCTTTGCGTGTCGATGGACACAATGTTTTTCGGCGTCTGGGCGCACGCCGTCAGCAGCGCAAGGCTCAGCGGGGCAATTAAACGGGCAGGGGTCATGGCAAGTTCCGGTATTGCGAGACGAGGCGCAAGGATAACTGATCGGAGTTTTGTGGGGGAGTACGACAGGTGTCGCGCTCTGGATCGGACGCAGGGCGTCCAGAACTGCATTCCCACGCTGGAGCGTGCGGAACGAGAGGCGCCCGATAGAACACCTCTCGTGCCAATTCAGCGTGGGGCCTGCCTATTATCAAGCTCTAGAACAACACCTTCACCACATCCGCAAAGCGTTTGGCGAAGTGCACCGTAATGCCTTCCTTGAGATAGTCCGGCAGTTCTTCGAAGTTGCCACGGTTAGGCTCGGGCAGGATCAGTTCGTGGATCTTCTGGCGGCGTGCGGCGATGACTTTTTCGCGTACGCCGCCGATGGGCAGTACGTGCCCGGTCAGGGTCAGTTCGCCGGTCATGGCGACACCTTTTTTCGGCGGCTGGTTGCGGGCCAGGGACAGCAGGGCGCTGGCCATGGTCACGCCCGCACTCGGGCCGTCTTTCGGGGTGGCACCTTCGGGGACGTGTACGTGCACGAACGCCTCATCGAAGAACTTCGCGTCGCCACCAAACTTCGACAGATTGGCGCTGACGTAGCTGTAGGCAATTTCGGCCGACTCCTTCATCACATCGCCCAATTGCCCGGTCAGCTTGAAGCCGCGGTTGAGCGTATGAATGCGCGTCGCCTCGATCGGCAGGGTAGCGCCGCCCATGCTGGTCCAGGCAAGACCGGTGATCACGCCGGTGCCGGACAGCACCTGCTCGCTGCGGAACACCGGCATGCCCAACGACGCTTCGAGGTCTTTCGGCCCGATCTTGATCACCGAATCGGGCTCGTCCAGCAGTTTGACCACCGCCTTGCGCACCAGCTTGCCAAGTTGCTTCTCCAAGTGCCGCACACCGGCTTCGCGAGCGTAGCCTTCGATGACGGCGCGCAGAGCGCTGTCGCTGATGCTCAGTTTGTTTTTCGCAACGCCGGCTTTCGCCAGTTGCTTGGGCCACAAGTGGCGTTTGGCAATCGCCAGTTTTTCTTCAGTGATATAGCCGGACAGGCGAATCACTTCCATCCGGTCGAGCAGCGGACCGGGTATCGAGTCCAGGGTATTGGCGGTGCAGACGAACAGCACTTTCGACAGGTCCAGACGCAGGTCCAGATAATGGTCGAGGAATTCGACGTTCTGTTCCGGGTCCAGGGTTTCCAGCAGTGCAGATGCCGGGTCGCCCTGATAGCTCTGGCCCATCTTGTCGATTTCATCGAGCATGATGACCGGGTTCATGACTTCAACGTCTTTCAACGCCTGTACCAGCTTGCCCGGTTGCGCACCGATGTAGGTACGGCGGTGGCCCTTGATTTCGGCCTCGTCGCGCATGCCGCCCACGCTCAGGCGATAGAATGGCCGCCCCAGCGACTCGGCAATCGAGCGCCCGACACTGGTCTTGCCCACGCCTGGAGGGCCGACCAGCAGCACGATCGAACCGCTGATTTCACCTTTGTAGGCACCCACCGCAAGGAATTCCAGAATCCGCGCCTTGATGTCGTCGAGCCCGGCATGGTGCTGATCGAGTACCTTGCGCGCGTGCTTGAGGTCCAGCTTGTCGGCGCCATAGATGCCCCATGGCAGCGAGCTGGTCCAGTCCAGGTAATTGCGTGTCACGGCGTATTCGGGCGAGCCGGTTTCCAGCACCTTGAGCTTGCCGATTTCTTCGTCGAACTTCTTGCGCGCCTGTGGCGGCAGGGTCTTGCCTTCCAGGCGCTGCTCGAACTGTTCGATGTCAGCGCTGCGATCGTCCTTGCTCAGGCCCAGCTCCTGCTGAATGACCTTGAGCTGTTCCTTGAGGAAGAACTGGCGCTGATGCTCGCCGATCTTGCGATTCACCTCGGCAGAGATTTCCTTCTGCAGGCGTGCAACCTCGACTTCCTTGCGTAGCATCGGCAGGACTTTCTCCATGCGCCTGAGCATCGGCACACAGTCGAGTACTTCCTGCAATTCGACACCGGTCGCCGAGGTCAGGGCAGCGGCAAAGTCGGTGAGCGGCGAGGGATCATTGGGGCTGAAACGGTTGAGATAATTCTTCAGCTCTTCGCTGTACAGCGGGTTGAGCGGCAGCAGTTCCTTGATCGCGTTGATCAGGGCCATGCCGTAGGCCTTCACTTCATCGGTCGGCTCATTGGGCTGCTGCGGGTATTCGACTTCTACCAGATACGGCGGGCGGTGATGCTTGAGCCAGGTACGGATGCGCACACGACTCAGGCCCTGCGCGACGAACTGTAAACGACCATTTTCGCGACTGGCGTGGTGAACCTTGACCAGAGTGCCATACTCGGGGAGCGCGTCGGTCTTGAAGTGGCGTGGATCTTCCTGTGGAGTGTCCATGAAAAACAGCGCCAGCGAATGATGCTCGGACTTGCTGACCAGCTCCAGCGTTTCGGCCCACGGCTCCTCATTGACGATGACAGGCAGGACCTGCGCAGGAAAGAAAGGACGGTTGTGGATCGGAATGATGTAAACCTTGTCGGGCAGGTTCTGGCCGGGCAAGGCCAGCGAGGTGCTATTGGAACTCAGAGACACGTCGTGCTCGTCTGCGTCATTGGGCAAGTCTGGCGAGTCTGTCTGCTGGTCGCTCATGGGGCACCTGAGAAGTTGAACATGGTTGTTAGATGGGGCGGCGGCTCTCAGGTTTCAATAGTCTCGGTCGATAGTCTGTAAAGCGGTTGGAAAACCGCTATTTATTAGTGATGGGCCTGTCAGGGCCGACAAGAGCGGGCTTACTTCATTTACGGCGCTGCCGGTATGGGTTGAATCAGGCATGACCAACGTATTTATTTCTGCATTAATGGCGGGACTGTGGATAGCCTCGGCTGCTAGCGCATCGGCTTCCGGCTTTACCGCGCAGGTGATGGACAAGGAAGGCAAGCCTCTTGCAGATGCGGTGGTAACCCTTAAAGGGCCGCCCGATCCTTCACCCGTCGTGTTGAAAGCGTCGATGGACCAGCGCGATCAGGAGTTTGCGCCACATGTACTGGCCATCCACACGGGCACTCAGGTCAAGTTTCCCAACAGCGACAACATCCGCCACCAGGTCTACTCTTTTTCTCCGGCCAAGCGCTTTGAATTGCGACTTTACGAAGGCACGCCCTCGGATCCGCTGTTGTTCGACAAGCCCGGCGTGGTGGTGCTGGGCTGCAACATCCATGACTGGATGGTCGGTTACATCTACGTCACTGACGATTCATGGTTCGGCGTGACGGACAGCAACGGCCAGCTCAAGCTCGATCAGGTCCCCGCCGGGCACTACAATGCCACCCTCTGGCATCCGCAGATCGCGGATATGCAGCCCGTATCGGGCGGCGAGTTCGAGGTGCCTGCCGCCGGGCTCACCCAGCGTTTCAACCTCGCGGTCGAAATGCAGGCCGAGGACAAGCCCGGCAAGCCCGCCCCCGGCGGCTTCGGTGACGCCTTCCACAAGGCCACGCATGAATGAAATTTAAAGCCAGCTTTCAGGCGCGCATCGCCGGGGTTCTGATTGTCCTGTTGCTGATTGTCGTGAGTTCAGTCTATCTCGCCGTCAAGGTTGCAACAGACGAGGCGGTGCGTACCCAGGCCCAGGCGCAACTGGAGGTGGGCAGTCGTGTGTTCGAACGGCTGATCGATCTGCGCGGCAAGCGTCTGCGTGACACCGTGCAATTGGTGGCAGCCGATTTCGGCTTTCGTGATGCCGTGGCCAGTGCCGATTCCTCGACCATTCGCTCGGTGTTGCTCAACCATGGCAAACGCATCAATGCCAGCGACATGTTCCTGCTGGGCATGGATGGCACAGTGATTGCCAGCACCGTGCCGAAAGTCCCCGAGGGTTCCCGATTCGTGTACGACCAGGCCCTGCGCAATGCTAAACGTGCCGGTCAGTCAGTGCTCATTGTCCCCGGCGGCGGAGACCCTCATTTGCTGGTGGAGAGCACTGTGCTCGCACCACTGCCGATCGGTCGCGTGGTCATGGGCTTTACCATCGACAGCGATATTGCCGAAGAGCTGCGCTCGCTCAGCGGTCTGGAAGTGTCCTTTCTCACCGTAGAGGACGGTAAGACCGGTGATCTGATCAGTACCCAGCCAGAGGCCCTGCACGCTGGCCTGATCGAGCTGATGCGCAGCTCCTCGGAAGGCCAGATGCTGCTCACCGAACAATCGAACCTCAACTTTCTCAGCCAGACCCTGATGCTCGCCAACACCAGCAATGGCGGCGACGGGCAGGTCATCGCGCTGTTGCAGAGCCCTCTGGACAAGGCCTATCAGGCATTCGCGCCACTGAATCAAAAGATCTTCTGGATTTCCATGGCCGCTCTGGTGGCTTCGCTGATCGGCACCCTGGCGCTGGCGCGAAGCGTCTCGCTGCCGGTTCAGGCCTTGGCTACGGCGGCCAAACGTATTGGTGATGGCGATTATAAAACCCCGGTCACCCTGGTTCGCAGTGATGAGCTGGGCATGCTCGCCGACGCGATCAACACCATGCAGCAAGGCATTGCGGTGCGCGAGGGGCAATTGGCCCACAACGCCCTGCACGACAACCTGACCGGGCTGCCAAACCGGGCGCTGGTGATGGAGCGTCTGGGCAGTTCGATTGCCGCAGATCGTGCGGTTGCCCTGTTATCTCTGAGTGTCGAAAACCTCGTCACGATCAGCGAAAGCGTGAGCGCCGAAGGCGTGGACCAGGTGTTGCGACAGGTGGGCCAGCGCCTGCAAGGCAATCTGCGCGCCGGCGATACCGTGGCGCGTCTGGGGGCCAACGAATTTCTGCTGTTGCTGGACAACACGTCCAGCGCTGGCGCGGTGGGTATGGCTGACGCTGTGCAGCGTCTGCTCAGTGAGCCGCAGCGCATCGACAATCATGAGCTGGAGCTTGAGTGCTGCATCGGTATCACGGTGTATCCGGAGCACGGTGATTCTGCCCAGGAATTGCTCAACCGCGCGGCCATTGCCCGCAAGGATGCCACGTTCCTTCCCGGTCGCCTGCAGATCTATCAGGACGGTCGTGACCTGGCCCACCAGCGACAGATCACGCTCATTCGTGACATGCGCAAAGCCGCGCAGAATGGCGAATTAATGCTGCATTACCAGCCCAAGCTGGATATCCGTCAGGGCTATGTGCGTCAGGCCGAAGCGCTGTTGCGCTGGGCTCACCCGCAGTTCGGCAATGTCTCGCCCGCCGAATTCATCGTCCTCGCCGAGCGCACCGGGAGCATTTACCTGCTGACCAACTGGGTCATCGAAGAGGCGATGCGCCAACTGGCCAAATGGCGTCAGCGTGGTCTGGTCTTGCAGGTATCGGTAAACATTTCCGCTGATGACTTGCTGGGTGATGACCTGGTCGGCTATGTCGTGAAACTGCTCAAGCAATACGCTGTGCCGGCCGAACAACTGGTATTCGAGATCACTGAAAGCGCGGTCATGAGCGAACCGGAAAAGGCACTGATCGTTTTGCATCGCCTGCGCGATTGCGGCATCAGCCTGTCGATCGACGATTTCGGCACCGGTTACTCGTCATTGGCTCACTTGAAGCGTCTGCCCGTGCAGGAGCTGAAAATTGATCAGTCTTTCGTGCGCAATCTGGATGAAACCAGCGAAGACGCGGTGATCGTGCGGTCGACCATTGAAATGAGCCACAACCTCGGACTGAAGGTGGTGGCAGAGGGTGTCGAGTATCAACACAGCCTGGACCTGCTCCGGCGTTGGCACTGCGATACGGCCCAGGGTTACCTGATCAGTCGACCGCTGACGGCGTCGGCGTTCGAGGCATGGATTGCCACGTACCAGGCCTCACCCGGTCTTATGGTGAATTAACCCATGTTGCATAAAACATCGCTGCTGTTGGGATCTTTGCTGGTGGGCATGGCGGGCGTCGATCCGACGCCCGCCATGGGCGACAACGGCCGGTTGATCGCCACGGGCGGCGCGACCAGCATTGAAGGCAGCGCCGGCGGCGGTATAACCCCGTGGGCGGTGATCACCGGGTACAGCGAGCAGGGCGAGTGGGGCGCTACCGCCTTCGCCACTCACGTGAATCTGCCGGACTACAAACTCGATGTGGCGGGCCTGGCGGTCGCCTATGGCAACCGCTTGGAGTTGTCCTATGCGCATCAGCGTTTCGATATCAGCAACCTGCAGCACAGACTCAGCCTGCCGGACGATAACCTCAGTCAGGACGTGTTCGGCGTCAAGGTGCGGCTGTTCGGGGACCTTATCTACGAAAGCCTGCCGCAGGTTTCTCTGGGTGTGCAGTACAAGCATCAGAACGATTTCCTGATTCCCAGCCTGGTCGGCGCCCGGCGTGACTCGGATGTCGAAGGCTACCTGACGGCCAGCCGGTTGTTCATGGGCGCGGCGTTTGGCTACAACGTCGTGGTCAACGGCGGCGTGCGTTACAGCCGCGCCAACGAAACCGGGCTGTTGGGGTTTGGCGGCGATCGGCGCGACAGCCGCAGCCTGCTCAAGGAGGGTTCGGTAGCCGTGCTGTTCAATCCGCGCTGGGCGCTGGGCGTCGAATATCGCGAGAAGCCGGACAACCTGTCATTTGCAGGCGAGAGCGACTGGGCCGATGTGTTTCTCGGCTATTTCCCCAACAAGCACCTGTCTGTGGTCCTGGCCTACGCCCGCCTGGGCGAAATCGCCACGCTGGACAACCAGAACGGCACCTATCTGTCTGTGCAGGGGAGTTTCTGATGAGGCGCTTGCTGATAGCCATGATGCTGACGCTACTGGCCGGGTGTGCGCAACAGCAACAGCCACCTGTGGATGACAGCCTCTATCAGGACCTGGGCCGGCGTGCCGGTATCCAGCGCATCGTCGAAGGCATGCTGATAAACGTGGCCAAGGATCAACGTATCGTCGAGCACTTCAAGAAAGTCGACATCGTGCGTCTGCGCGACAAACTGGTCGAGCAACTCTGCGTCGAGTCCGGCGGCCCGTGCCGCTATAGCGGCGACAGCATGGCCGAGGCGCACAAGGGCCAGAACCTGACGCCCAGCGACTTCAATGCGCTGGTCGAAAACCTCATCGCCTCGATGGACACCGAAAAGGTGCCGGTCCCCGTACAAAACCGCCTCATCGCTCGTCTGGCACCGATGCGCGGTGAAGTGATCGGCAAGTAATCTGTAGCCTGGATCCTAAGAAATCGGACGTTTGTGTAGGAGCGAACTTGTTCGCGAAGAGGGCGTTGGGGCAGCAGAAATGTTGTGAATGTACAGGCCCTTTCGCGGACAAGTCCGCTCCCACAGAAACCGGGTTTCACACCGAGTGCAAGTTGACTCGTTTATATAGCGTGGCAACGAGAGTGATCCAGCCCGTCTGGCGCCGATGCGCGGTGAAGTAATCGGCAAGTAATCCGTAGCCTGGATCCTAAGAAATCGGACGCTTGTGTAGGAGCGAACTTGTTCGCGAAGAGGGCGTTGGGGCAGCAGAAATGTTGTGAATGTACAGGCCCTTTCGCGGACAAGTCCGCTCCTACAGAAACCGGGTTTCACACTGAGTGCGAGTTGACTCGTTTATATAGCGTGGCAACGGGAGTGATCCAGCCCGACTGGCACCGATGCGCGGTGAAGTGATCGGCAAGTAATCCGTAGCCTGGATCCTAAGAAATCGGACGCTTGTGTAGGAGCGAACTTGTTCGCGAAGAGGGCGTTGGGGCATTAGAAATGTTGTGAATGTACAGGCCCTTTCGCGGACAAGTCCGCTCCTACAGAAACCGGGTTTCACATCGAGTGCAAGTTGACTCGTTTATATAGCGTGGCAACGAGAGTGATCCAGCCCGACTGGCACCGATGCGCGGTGAAGTGATCGGCAAGTAATCCGTAGCCTGGATCCTAAGAAATCGGACGATTGTGTAGGAGCGAACTTGTTCGCGAAGAGGGCGTTGGGGCAGCAGAAATGTTGTGAATGTACAGGCCCTTTCGCGGACAAGTCCGCTCCTACAGAAACCGGGTTTCACACTGAGTGCGAGTTGACTCGTTTATATAGTGTGGCAACGAGAGTGATCCAGCCCGCTTCAACTCAACCGCGTCAGATACCCCGGCACTTCCTGTTCCGGCAATACCGCCAGCACTTTCAGGCGTTGCAGCATGCGCTGTCGGGCGCGTAGCAGGTGTTCCTTGAGGTTCAGGGCGGCGGCGTCGAAGGCGCCGTGCAGCAGCAATTCGATGATCAGCCGGTGTTCGGCCAGCATCGCCTCATCGGCGCCAATGCTCAGCAGGCGGTAGAAAATCCGGTTGATGATCATTGGGCTCTGGGCCTGGCTGATCAGCATGGCGATCTTGCGGTTTTGCAGGCCGCCCAGGCATTGCTGATGCAGGTCGTCCTCAAGGCGCTCAATCTCCTCAAGGCTGCACTGCTCGGCGTTTTGCGCCTCGATGACTCTGGCCAGCATTGCTTCGAGGGTTTCGCGGCTCAGATGTGGCGCTGTCTGGCGCAAGGCTTCAGGCTCAAGGCAGGCGCGCAGTTCGTAGTCTTCAGTGATTTCCCGGGCGGTCAGCGGCCCCGCCAGCCATTGCGAGTAAGGCTCTTTTTCCACCAGGCCGCGATCCCGCAGACGCATCAGCGCCTCACGAACCACCGCGCGGCTCACTCCGTAATGCTGCGCGGCGCTTTGTTCATCCAGCCGATAATGACCAAAGGCGATACAGGCCGACAGTGCCGCACCGATCTCATCATGAATACGTTCGCCAAGCGGGCGGGTGTCGACCAGTTCTTCGCTGCTGTCCAGCCCGAACTGCTTGTGGCTCAGGCTCAGGCGCAGCGGCTCGACGTCCCGCGCGTCAGGATTGACCAGGTAACCCCGGCCATCGAAGCGGCTGATCAAGCCTTCTTCATGCAGCAGATTGAGCGCCTTGCGCACCGGCACCCGGCTGGTGCCGAACAGTTCTGCCAGCGGTGCTTCAAGCAGCACCAGTCCATTGGCGGCCGCGCCCGAGACGATTGCGTTACGCAACACCTCGCGGATCATGGCGTAGCGCGACGCGGTGCGCTGGTCCTCTTCTGACATCGGTTTCATACACTTCTGGCGGTTGACGGACGATTCTCGCACAGAAGCGTTGTTGTCACCTTGGCACACGTCCTTATGCTCGCTCATGGGGCCACCGTTACTTTTTTGCACTGAAATGTACCTTTTATAAAAGATACATTATTTCTTTATGACGATCTTGTGCTCTGGCGAAGCGTTGTCGCAACTGGTTGATGCTTTTGAAAAAAGGTTTCTAGGACGGCGGTTCCAGCGCGAAAGGGCGATCCGCTCGCTTGGGTCACGGCGCCGTGCAGTGCAGATTGGCATGGAATCTGCCTTTATTAAATGTACATTTTATTAATAAGTACATTTTTAAAGGTGTGATGTCCATGACCGATACCGGGAGTCACAGCGTTACCCGTGATGCCTGCGCACTGGCCGAGGATTTTGCTCAGGGCCGCAGTGACCCTGTGCAGGCTCTGGACAAGGCCCTGCAACAGGCGGCACAGGCCGATCATGTGTTCATTTCCATGAGTATCGAACGGGCACGCCGGGAAGCCGAAGCGTCTGCGGCCCGCTGGCACCAAGGGCAGCCATTGAGCCCCTTCGACGGCGTGCCCATCGCCTGGAAAGACCTTTTCGACGTGGCAGGCAGCGTCACCACCGCCGGTGCCGCAGTGCGCAACAACCTTTCGCCCGCGCTGCTGGATGCGCCGAGTGTCGGGCTGTTGGCACGGTCCGGGATGGTCAGCCTTGGCAAGACCAACCTCAGTGAATTCGCTTATTCAGGGCTGGGCCTGAACCCGCATTTCGGTACGCCGATCAACCCCAACAGCGACAGCTCGCCGCGCATTCCTGGCGGTTCGTCTTCAGGTTCGGCAGTCGCCGTGGCCAATCGCACAGTGCCGATCGCAATGGGCACCGATACCGCCGGTTCTATTCGTGTTCCGGCAGCGCTCAACGGCCTGGTGGGGTTTCGCAGCACCAGTCGCCGCTATAGCCGCGACGGCGTTTTCCCGCTGGCGCTGACGCTGGACAGCGTCGGGCCACTGACCCGCAGCGTGCGCGACGCTCTGGTGATCGACGATCTGCTCTGCGCGCGCAGCAAACCCTCATCGTTGATACCGCGCAGCCTGGCCGGTCAGCGTTTTCTGCTCGATCAGGCGGTGCTGGAAGACGAGCGCGTCACGCCAGCCGTGCGCGACAACCTGTTGCGTGCCGTTGAAGCCTTGCGTTCAGGCGGTGCGCTGATCGAGGTCAAGCCTTGCCAGGCATTTCAGGCCACGTTGTTGCTGACTCAGCAACAGGGCTGGCTTGGCGCCGCCGAAGCGTTCGCGCTGCATCAGGCGTTGCTCGACAGCGACGCCGCCAGCCAGCTCGACCCCAGGGTTCGCAAGCGCCTGGAGGCAGCCCGTTCCATGCCGGCCAGCCTGCTGGTCAATCTGTACGCCGCGCGCGAGCGGTTGCAGGAGCAGTTGACCCTAGAACTGGACGGCGCGCTGTTGATTACCCCGACGGTGGCCCATGTGGCACCGCCGCTCGCACCGCTGCTGAATGACGACGATCTGTTCGTTCAAACCAACCTCGCCACGCTGCGCCTGACCATGCCCGGCAGCCTGCTGAACATGCCCGGCGTGTCACTGCCCTGCGGCCGCGACGCCTCGGGCCTGCCCACCGGGCTGTTGCTCAGCGCACCGGCAGGCGAAGACGCGCGGCTGCTGCGTGCGGCGCTGACCGTGGAGTCATTGATCGCAGCCCCTTGAACACGTTTTGCAGTGCCAACCGGCCCGCGTGCCGTACAGCGCGAAGCCGATCTGAATAACCCGTGGGAGAACAACGATGGCCAAAGAAATTCTGTGTGCGTTTGGTGTGGATGTGGATGCCGTTGCCGGCTGGCTGGGCTCCTATGGTGGCGAGGACTCGCCGGACGATATTTCTCGTGGCCTGTTCGCCGGTGAAGTCGGCGCGCCGCGTCTGCTCAAGTTGTTCGAGCGTTACGGTCTGCGCACCACCTGGTTCATTCCGGGGCACTCCATGGAGACTTTCCCCGAGCAGATGAAAGCTGTGGCGGACGCCGGGCATGAAATCGGTGTGCATGGTTACAGCCATGAAAACCCGATTGCGATGACCCCGGAGCAAGAGGAGATCGTCCTCGACAAGTCCATCGACCTGATCACGCAAATGACCGGCAAACGTCCGACCGGCTATGTAGCGCCGTGGTGGGAATTCAGCAACGTCACCAACGAGCTGCTGCTCAAGAAAGGTATCAAGTACGACCACAGCCTGATGCACAACGACTTCCATCCTTACTACGTTCGCGTGGGCGACAAGTGGACCAAGATCGATTACAGCCAGCATCCGGATACCTGGATGAAACCACTGGTACGCGGCGAAGAAACCGATCTGGTGGAAATCCCGGCCAACTGGTACCTGGACGATCTGCCGCCGATGATGTTCATCAAGAAGGCGCCGAACAGCCACGGTTTCGTCAACCCTCGGCACCTGGAAGAAATGTGGCGCGACCAGTTCGACTGGGTCTATCGCGAACATGAACATGCTGTTTTCACCATGACCATTCACCCGGACGTGTCTGGTCGCCCGCAAGTGCTGCTGATGCTTGAGCGCTTGATCGAGCACATTCAGAGCCATGCTGGCGTCAAGTTCGTCACTTTCGACGAGATTGCCGACGACTTCGTGCGTCGCAACCCCCGTACCCGCTGATTCATTGCCCTGTCCGAGGCGTCACTCATGTCCATTTACAATAAGCTCGACCTGACCGGCTGGAAACCTGAGCAACTGACTCCGGAGCAAGTACGGTTCGCCACATGGATTGCGTTTTTCGCGTGGGTGTTTGCGGTATATGACTTCATTCTGTTTGGCACGCTGTTACCGGAAATCGGTCGGCATTTCAGCTGGAGTGAGGTCGAACAGGCCGAAATCGCGACCTGGGTCGCGGTCGGCACCGCGGTGGTGGCCCTGGCCATCGGCCCGCTGGTAGATCGCCTGGGACGGCGCGTGGGTATTATTTTCACCGTGAGTGGCTCGGCGATCTGCTCGGCGCTCACGGCCATCGGCGGATCGTGGGGCAAATCGCCCCTGATCCTCATCCGTTCGCTGGGCGGTCTGGGTTACGCAGAGGAAACGGTCAATGCGACCTACCTGAGCGAGATCTATGCCGCCTCCGACGACCCGCGACTGACCAAGCGCCGTGGCTTCATCTATAGCCTGGTGCAGGGCGGCTGGCCGGTCGGTGCGCTGATCGCGGCCGGTCTGACAGCGGTGCTGTTGCCGGTCATTGGCTGGCAGGGCTGCTTCGTGTTCGCGGCCATCCCGGCCATCATCATCGCGATCCTGGCGCGCAAGCTCAAGGAGAGCCCGCAGTTTCAGATCCATCAACGCATCACCCAGCTGCGCAAGAAGGGCGACCTCAGTCAGGCGAAGGCCGTGGCGCAGACCTACGGGGTGGATTACGAAGAACACAGCAAGGCCGGTATCGGCGCTGCCTTTCGCGGTTCTTCGCGCCGCGCAACCCTGGTGATCGGTGCTGCGATCCTGCTCAACTGGGCGGCCATTCAGGTATTCAGTGTGCTGGGTACGACGGTAATCGTCAGCGTCCACCACATCTCGTTCGAGAACTCGCTGATCATTCTGGTGCTGTCCAACCTGGTGGGCTATTGCGGCTACCTGTGTCACGGCTGGATGGGTGACCGGATCGGTCGCCGCAATGTCATCGGCCTTGGCTGGATGCTCGGCGGCCTGGCGTTTGCCGGCATGCTTTACGGACCAAGCAACATGGTGACGGTGGTCGGCTTGTACAGCCTGGGGCTGTTCTTCCTGATCGGCCCTTACTCGGCGGCATTGTTCTTCATCAGCGAAAGCTTCCCGACCAGCATTCGTGCCACAGGCGGCGCAATCATCCATGCCATGGGCCCGCTCGGTGCTGTGGTCGCAGGCTTCGGTGCCACGTCGGTACTGAGCGCAGGCGGCGACTGGCAGACCTCGGCGTTGTACTTCGGCGCAGTGCCTTGCTTCCTGTCGGGGGCGCTGATGTTTGCCGCCAAACACGTGCGACCTGAAACGGTGAAATGAGGAGCAGCACATGACGCGTAAAGTTGCAGTGATAACCGGTGCCGCCAGCGGCATCGGTCAGGCGCTGGCAGTGGCTTTTGCCCGCCAGGGTGTGGCGGTGGCAGGCGGGTTCTATCCGGCTGACCCGCACGATCCGGACGAAACCCGCAGGCTGGTGGCGGAAGCGGGCGGCGAATGCCTGATGCTGCCGCTGGACGTGACCTTCACCGAGTCGGTCGATGACCTGGCCGCACAGGCGGTCAAGTTGTTCGGCCGCATCGACTACGCGGTCGCCAATGCCGGATTGTTGCGCCGCGCGCCGTTGCTGGAAATGACCGACGAGCGCTGGAACGAGATGCTCGACGTGGACCTGACCGGCGTGATGCGCACCTTCCGCGCCGCCGTCCGGCACATGGGCGAGGGCGGGGCGCTGGTGGCGATTTCCTCGATTGCCGGCGGTGTATATGGCTGGCAGGACCATTCCCATTACGCAGCGGCCAAGGCCGGCGTGCCAGGGCTGTGCCGGTCACTGGCGGTGGAACTCGCTCCGCAGGGCATCCGTTGCAACGCTGTGATTCCCGGCTTGATCGAGACGCCGCAATCGCTGGACAGCACCAACTCGCTGGGGCCGGAAGGTCTGGCGCAGGCAGCCAAAGCCATCCCGCTGGGCCGGGTCGGGCGAGCGGATGAAGTCGCTGCGCTGGTGCGTTTTCTGTGCAGCGATGAAGCCAGTTACCTGACTGGACAAAGCATTGTGATCGACGGTGGCTTGACCGTGCGCTGGCCGGGGTAGACCGAATCAGATCGGGAGCGAGCTTGCTCGCGAAGCGTTCAGTGCAGACGCTGGGAGTGGTGTGCCAATAACTGAGCGTTCGCGAGCAATACGCAGTGATCCCCAAACCAACCAAGGAATCCGACCCATGCAGCAACTCAAACAAAAACGCGCAGTGATCACCGGAGCAGGCAGTGGCATCGGCGCAGCCATCGCCCGTGCCTACGCGGCTGAAGGCGCGCGTCTGGTGCTGGGCGACCGGGACGCCGACAGCCTGGCGAAGATCGCCGCAGAGTGCCGCCAGCTGGGCGCCCAGGTTCAGGAGTGCGTGGCCGATGTGGGCAGCGTCGAAGGCGCGCAAGCCAGCGTCGATGCCTGTGTCGAACAGTTCGGTGGCATCGACATTCTGGTCAACAACGCGGGCATGCTGACCCAGGCACGTTGCGTCGACCTGACGCTCGACATGTGGAACGACATGCTGCGCATCGACCTGACCAGCGTGTTCGTGGCCAGTCAACGTGCATTGCCGCACATGATTGCTCAGCGCTGGGGGCGCATCATCAATGTCGCTTCGCAACTGGGTATCAAGGGCGGTGCCGAACTGACCCACTACGCCGCGGCCAAGGCCGGGGTGATCGGTTTCAGCAAGTCCCTGGCGCTGGAAGTCGCCAAGGACAACGTGTTGGTCAACGCCATTGCCCCCGGTCCGATCGAAACCCCACTGGTCGCCGGGATCAGCAGCGCCTGGAAAATCGCCAAGGCCGCCGAGTTGCCTCTGGGCCGCTTCGGTCTGGCCGAGGAGGTCGCCCCGGTGGCGGTGCTGTTGGCCAGCGAGCCGGGTGGCAACCTGTTCGTCGGTCAGACACTGGGCCCCAATTCCGGCGACGTCATGCCATGAGCAAACAGCTGGAGAACACCTGATGTGTGGATTGTGCGGGCTGTTGGGAGAAGACGTGCACTGGAGCGATCCGCTGGCTGCCGAGCTGCCCCGGCGGCGTGAGCGCTTGCGGCGCATTGCTGCAATCAACAAGGTGGTCGCGCCGTTTCGTCTGAAGGTCGAAGATTTTCAGGGCGTTTCCTATCTTCTGCTCGGGGCCACCGGCAAGCAGGAACTGGCGACCGGGCTGGAGCAGCTCTGGCAGAAGGCCGAGTTGCTGATCGGCCGGCAATTGGATCCGCTCGATTCACGTCTGCTCGATCATCTGCAGAGGTCATCATGAGTATCGCCCTGAACGTGATTACCGGCTTTCTCGGCAGCGGCAAGACCACGTTGCTCAAACGCCTGCTGGCCGATGAAAACATGGGTGACACCGCGCTGCTGATCAACGAATTCGGCGATGTGGGTATCGATCATCTGCTGGTTGAAGAGGTCGCACCGGATACCGTGCTGCTGCCCAGCGGTTGTGTCTGCTGCACCGTCCGCGGTGAGTTGAAGGATGCGCTGCTCGGTCTTCTGGAGCGGCGTAATCGAGGTGAAATTCCTGCGTTTCGCCGGGTGATTCTGGAGACCACCGGCCTGGCTGATCCGGCGCCGATTCTCACTACGCTGAGCAACGACCCGCAACTGCGCGGGCGTTTTCATATCGGTCTGATTGTCACGCTGGTCGACGCCTGCCACGCGACGCTGCAGGAGCGTCTGCATCCGGAGTGGCTGGCGCAGGTCGCGGCGGCAGACCGGCTGCTGTTGAGCAAGACCGATCTGGTCGATGAGTCGGTGCTGGATGGCCTGCGCCAGCATCTGCAAGCGCTGAATTTTTCTGCGCCACTGCTGGATACGGCGGACGTCCACAGCGGCGATCAGTTGTTGCTGGGCGAGGGCATGCGCAGCGACGAACCGGCTGCTGAAGTGACGCGCTGGCAACTGCATCGAGTGATGTCGACCTCCGCGCGGCATGGCGATGCGCAGGTCTGTTGCCTGACGTTCGAGCGCCCTCTGGACTGGGTCGGCTTCGGGGTATGGTTATCGATGCTGTTAAGATGCCACGGTGAACGAATCCTCCGCGTCAAAGGGCTGCTCAACGTGAATGACAATCAGGCTCCCATCGTGATTCATGGTGTGCAGCATTGCCTGCATGCGCCGGTGCACCTTGCCGCCTGGCCGGGCGAGGATCGCACCTCGCGGCTGGTGTTCATATTGCGCGGTCTCGATCCCGATCTGCTGCGTCGTTCGTTTGAAGTATTTTCCGGCAGTTTCGCGCCGCCGCTCAGCGAGTCGGCAGCATGACCATCACCTTGCGCGTGCTGGGTACCTCGGTGACCCTGCTGGAGTCCTTGCGTGAGCGGGCCGAGCAGGAGCTGGGGATCAAACTGATCTATCAGATTCATGACGTGCAGACCGCGCAACGCATCGCGGTCATGCAGCCAGACAGCTACGACCTCTACGACCAGTGGTTTCATAACGTCGATTTCGTCTGGCCTGCCCGGGCCATTCAACCCATCGACACGCGGCGCATCGCGCTGTGGCACGAAATCAACGACCTGCCCAAGCAGGGCCGGCTGCGGCCTACCGATCAGCCAGGCAGCGGCAGTGTGCCCAGCGAGCGTTTGTTCGTGCAGCACGACGGCAGCTTGGGCAGCACGGTGACCGAGCGCATCAGCATGTTGCCGCTGACCCATAACGCCGACAGCTTCGCCTATCGCCCCGAGCGCTTGCCGGAGGGTTTGAGCTCTGCTGACGAAAGCTGGGGCTGGCTGCTCGACCCCGTGTGGGGCGGGCGCATCGCCTTGCAGAGCGACGCGGCCATCGGCGCACTGGATGCCGCGCTGGCTGTGCAGGGGGCAGGGCTGGCAAGCTTCAAGGACATCGGCAACATGAGCATCGAAGAGATCGATCGGCTCGCCGATGTGCTGGTGCGCAAACAGCAGCAAGGGCATTTTGCTGCGTTCTGGTCAGGCGACGAAGAGGCCGCCGAACTGATGCTCAGCCCGAACATCGACATTCAGAGCCTCTGGTCACCGACCCTGGTCAGGCTGCACCGTGCGGGTGTGAAGTACCGCGTCGCGGTGCCCAAAGAGGGCTATCGCGGCTGGTTTGGCGGGCTTTCCCTGTCACGTCACGCCAAGGGCCCGGTGCTGGATGCCGCCTATGCGTACCTGAACTGGTGGCTGTCGGGCTGGCCCGGCGCAGTGATGGCGCGGCAGGGCTATTACATCGGCAATCCGGCACGCAGCCGCGATCACCTCAGCGCTGCCGAATGGGATTACTGGTACGCCGGCCTGCCTGCCCGCGAACAACTGCTCGGCAGCGACGGCTTGCCGCTGATCGATGCCGGAGAAGTTCGCGACGGCGGCTCGTACGAGGAACGCATGGGCCACATCGCCGTGTGGAACTCGGTCATGAACGAGCACAACTACCTGGTGCGCCGCTGGAACGACATCCTGCGCGCCAGTGACAAAAGCAGCGCCAAAGCGCGCTAGTCATTCGCACTGGGGATAGGACGCAGAGCGTTCGGAACGATGATCGTCTGAACACTATCGTGCCAATGCTCCGCGTTGGCATGCATTTCGTGACGCTCCGCGTCACAGAACCGCGCCGCACGGCACATTAAGAGAGGACGCAGAGCGTCCGGAACGGCATTCCCACGCTGGAGCGTGCGGAACGATAGTCGTCTGGACGGGCACTTCAGGCAGGACACTTGCGCGAGAACACCATCGTGCCAATGCTCCGCGTCGCGCTGCACATTCAAGAGAGGACGCAGAGCGTCTGGAACTGCATTCCCACGCTGGAGCGTGCGGAACGATAGTCGTCTGGGAGGGCACTTCAGGCAGGACACTTGCGCGAGAACACTATTGTGCCAATGCTCCGCGCCGCGCTGCACATTCAAGAGAGGACGCAGAGCGTCCGGAACTGCATTCCCATGCTGGAGCTTCTGGAACGATAATCGTCTAGCCCGAAGATCCGCAGTCTTGCGCGGTAGCTGGCGCCACTGAAATCAGGTTTCAGTGGCGACAAAAAAAAGCGGCTACCTCTCGGCAGCCGCTTTTCATTGACCTCAGCAACGCATCACTTCGGCAGTTTGAACGCCATCACGTAGTCACCCTGTTTGGTGCCCAGTGAGCCGTGACCGCCCGCAACGACCAGCACGTATTGCTGACCGTCCTTGCCGGTGTAGGTCATCGGTGTGGTTTGCGCACCTGCTGGCAGACGAGCTTCCCACAATTGCTTGCCGTTACGCACGTCATAGGCACGCAGGTACTGGTCAAGCGTAGCGCTCATGAACGCCAGGCCGCTGGCGGTGGTGAACGTACCGCCCAGGCTTGGAACGCCCATGGTCAGCGGGAGCGGGATCGGCGAGCTGTCGCGCACGGTGCCGTTCTTGTGCATCCAGATGGTTTTCTGCGTGGTCAGGTCGACCGCCGCCACGTAACCCCATGCTGGCGCCTGGCAAGGCAGGCCCATTGGCGACAGCAGTGCTTCCAGGATCACACCATAAGGCGCGCCCTTGTTCGGCTGTACGCCTTCGGTTTCGCTCTTGCGACCCGGACCGCCTTCAACTTCGGCAGACGGTACCAGCTTCGAACGGAAGGCCATGTAGTTAGGATTGACGAAGGCGATCTGACGCACCGGGTCGACGGAAATACCGCCCCAGTCGAACACACCGAAGTTACCCGGATAGACGATCGAACCCTGCAGCGAAGGTGGCGTGAACGGACCATCGTAGCGCAGCGACTTGAAGTCGATCCGGCACATCATCTGGTCAAACGGCGTCACGCCCCACATGTCGCGCTCCTTGAGCGGCGGCGGCATGAAGTTCAGGTCGGACTTGGGCTGGGTCGGCGAGGTGTGATCGCCCGCGACAGCGCCTTGCGGGACTGGCACTTCATTGATCGGCACGATCGGTTTGCCGGTGCTGCGATCCAGCACGTAGATGCTGCCCTGCTTGGTCGATGCCAACACTGCAGGCTTGACGCCATCGGCTGTTTTCATGTCCAGCAGGGTCGGCTGACCACCGACGTCCATGTCCCACAGGTCGTGGTGAGTGAACTGGAAGTCCCAGCGCACACGACCGGTCGCGATGTCCAGTGCAACCAGGCCCGCGCTGTACTTCTCGGACTCTGGCGTACGGTCGCCGCCCCACTGGTCAGGGGTCTGGTTACCCATCGGCAGGTAGATCAAGCCCAGCTTTTCATCGACGCTGAACATGGACCACATGTTCGGCGAGTTACGCGTGTAGATCTTGCCTTCGGCAATCGGCGCAGTTTCTTCCGGATTGCCGCTGTCCCAGTTCCAGACCAGACGGCCGGTGTGCACGTCATAGGCGCGGATCACGCCGGACGGCTCGTCCATGGAGACGTTGTCAGTGACGTGGCCACCGATAATCACCAGGTCCTTGGTGACCGCGGGTGGCGACGTGGAGTAGTAGCCGCCCGGAGCAAAGGTGCCCATGTTGGCGGTCAGGTCAACCGAACCCTTGTTGCCGAAGTCTTCGCACATCTTGCCGGTGTCGGCGTTCAGCGCGATCAGACGGGTGTCGGCAGTCGGCAGGAAGATTCTGCGCGGGCAGGCAGCACTGGCGGTGGCCGTGCCGTCGGCAGCCGGGACCGTCGGGCTTTGTGCCGGAGCGCTGGCGGCGTAGGCAGCGTCGTCATGATAGGTGACGCCACGGCAGGTCATGTGGGCCCAGCCCTTGAAGTTGGCCGCGTTCTGAGTGCTGAGCTTCGGATCGAAGCGCCAGATTTCCTTGCCCGAATCCGGGTCAAGCGCGATCACCTGGCTGTGCGGCGTGCACACATAGAGCATGCCGTTGACCTTGAGCGGGGTGTTCTCGGCAGTGGTTTCACCCGGGTCATTCGGCCCCGGAATGTCACCCGTGCGATAGGTCCACGCCGGTTCCAGCTTGCTGACGTTCTCCGGCGTGATCTGCGCCAGTGGCGAGTAACGGTCACCGAAGGCGGTGCGGCCGTAGGACTGCCAGTCGCCGTCAGGCATGGCCGGGGCGGTGTTGGTCGTGCCAGCCGTCTCGCGGTCCAGCTGGCCTTCGATGCGGCCCGGATTAGTGAACTGGCTCGCCAGCGCGGTCAGGCCGGCCAGCACCACAGCGACGCTCAATGCACCGGTGCCCATGCGTGCCGGACCGTTGCGCAGCAGCGGCTTACGGAACCATGGCAGCAGCAGCACGATACCCAATGCGAACCACAGCGCCAGGCGTGGTACCAATTGCCACCAATCGAGGCCGACTTCCCACAACGACCAAACGGTGCTCGCGAACAGCAGCAGTGCATAAAGGCCCAGCGCAGCCGCACGACCAGTGATCAGCAACACGCCAGTCACGGCGAAGCCGATACCGGCCAGCAGGTAATACAGCGAGCCATCCAGTTGCAGCAGTCGGGCACCGCCGACCAGCAAGGCCAGCCCCATCAACAGGATCACCAGCCCGAGCAGGGTCGGTAACAGGCGATTTCTATTTGAAGCACTGTCAGTGCTCATAATGCGAATCTCCGCGAGAAGTAAGTAATTGACATCTTGTTTTAAGCATCGCCTGCCTTGGCGCTATTCCTTGAAGCTGCTTGTTGAGACGAATCGCCGACGGTGGAATTAAACCGTCAGGCAGAACGCGGCTGCACGTTCGGCCGGCGCGGTCATTGATTCGTAGACCATTACCGCCCGAATTCGTGCATAGGCTTTTGTCCGAAGGAACATCTGCAGAAGGGGGAATCTTCAATCCTTAACCCGGCAATGATAGGGCGCTAACGATTTTTCTAAAAGCGAAAAACCTGACATGGATCATTGCAAGGCCGGCAATAGTGCCGCAGGTCGACGGTGTTTTATCAAAGCATGGCGCTTACAATGGCAGACTTTCGGGGAGCCCCTGCGCACTCCAGAGATCCGTTCAGGTTCGTCTCCTCTTCATCCGTTGCAAGGCTCATCATGACAACACCCAACTCCGACCCATTGCACGGCGTCACGCTGGAGCAGATCCTCAGGGCGCTGGTCGAACATTACGAATGGTCCGGCCTCGCCGAGCGCATCGATATTCGCTGCTTCAAAAGCGATCCGAGCATCAAGTCCAGTCTGACCTTCCTGCGCAAGACACCCTGGGCGCGTGAAAAGGTCGAGGCGCTGTATGTGAAATTGCATCGCAGCAAAGGCTGGTAAAAGGCCCGCCAGAACAGCCCGGCATGGAGGCCGGCACTCAAGGATACCGATTGATGCTCAGCGAACATCCACAACCTGCGCACGGACAGCGCTATTACGCCCTTGTGGCCGCTTGCCTCGGCTGGTCGGGCCTGGTGATTCAGCTTTACCTGATCCTGATTGGCCGGTATGCCGATCACGCCAGTCTGCTGGGCGGGCTGGTGCGGTTCTCAAGTTTCTTTACCGTACTGACCAATACGCTTGTAGCGGTCGCACTGAGTTGCGCGCTGACGACACGACAGTCGGCAGGCCACCGGTTCTTCCGGCATCCAGTGGTGTGTGGCGGCATTGCGGTGAGCATTGCGCTGGTGGGCATCGCCTACAACATTCTGTTGCGCCACTTGTGGCACCCGGAAGGCTGGCAGTGGGTGGCCGACGAACTGCTGCACGACATCATGCCGCTGGCATTCGTGCTTTATTGGTGGCTGTACGTGCCCAAGGGCGCGTTGCGTCTGAGCCACGTAGCGCTCTGGGCGATCTATCCGATCGTCTACTTCGCCTACGTCCTGCTGCGTGGCCACATGTTCGGTGATTACCTGTACCCGTTCATCGATGTCGGCACGCTCGGTTTTTCGAAGGCATTCATCAATGCGCTGGGCGTACTGCTCGGTTTCGTGCTGATCGCATTATTGCTGCTGGGAGTCGACAAACGGGCGTCTCGCCGTACGTTGTGAGTCGCCCGGTCCAGCTCATTCTTCAGTGCTGTCCAGCTTCCAGTAACCGGCGGCCTTGACGAAGGCTTCTTCCAGGCCGAACTCGTCGAGCAGCACGCGACGCAGCTTGCGTGACAGCGCAGATTCGGTCGCGACCCAGGCGTACAGCTTGCCCTCGGGCATCTCCAGGCGACGCGTGACGTCCAGCAGATTCTGTTCGTCGCGTACGATCCAGATCACGTCGACCTGTGCGGCGCTATCGAACACCTGCTGTTCCTGCGGATTGGCCACTTCGACCACCACCAGCGCAGCACGGTTGGCGGGCAGCGATTCGAGGCGTCGGGCGATGGCGGGAATGGCTGTTTCGTCGCCGATCAGCAGGTAGCTGTCGAACATGTTCGGCACCACCATCGAACCCTTTGGCCCTGCGATGTGCAGAAATTGCCCGGGCGCTGCCTGAGCGGCCCAGGTGGCCGCCGGGCCTTCGCCATGCAGCACGAAATCGATATCCAGCTCTCCGGTTTTTTCGTCGTAGCGACGCGGCGTGTAATCGCGCATCGGCGGGCGCGGCGTGTCCTTGTCGCCGGCAGGGTTGAGGTTCTCCAGCGCGGCCTGTTCTTCTGCCGTTTGCGGAAAGAACAGTTTGACATGGTCATCGGTGCCCAGGCTGATGAAACCCGCCAGCTCCGGCCCGTGCAATGTGATGCGGCGCATCAGCGGGGTCAGTTCCGTGACCCGCACCACCTGCAGCTTGCGACGCTTGATTTCATGCATGACGCGATGGATTGACTGAGGTGAATTCATGCCGACTCCTCCGATACAGGTTGAGGCCCATCGACCACAGCCTTGGCCGTGCTGTTGAGCAGTTCGCTGACGCGCAGAATCTCTTCCGGACTCCAGCGGCCATGGTGCATCTGCAGCGCGTGGCGCAGGTTGTGCACCGCTTCATGAATTTCCGGCGGGCGATCATGGCCGCGCAGTGAACGCTTGCTGACATCGATGCGCATGCGCACACCTTCCAGCGCCACCGCCTGATCCGCCAGGGATTGGCGGCCCGCATCGGTAACGGTGTAGAGCTTCTTGCCGGCCTGGGCATCGCCGAGGACCATTTCGCTTTCTTCAAGAAACGTCAGGGTAGGGTAGATAACGCCGGGGCTCGGGCAGTACGCCCCCTCGAACAGACCTTCGATCTTGCGGATCAGGTCATAACCGTGGGCGGGCTGTTCGGCAATCAACGCCAACAGCAGCAATTTCAGATCGCCAGGGGCGAAAACCCGTGGGCCACGTCCACCGCGTTCGCGGCCTGGGCGTTTTTCAAAACCGTCGCGATCTTCACCTGCTTCACGAAGATGCGGCGGACGGTGGTGGGGTGGGTGTTTGTCTTCACGCATGTTTTTGATCTCTGGTTACAAGTTAGATATACCTTAAGATATATCTTATTGTAATCACAGAGCCGGCAGACGAGCGGTCATAGCCGATCAGGCACCCCTGGGCGGATCGGCAAGCGGAGCGTTGCACATCGCCTGTCCGTGGTTTTCCAGGTATGGCGTCAGGATCGGTGCCATGCCTTTGAGCACCTGCACCGGCAACGCCGAGGTGAAGCGAAAGCCCTCGGCA
The DNA here is from genome assembly GCF_017833005.1 of Pseudomonas sp. PvP027. Taxonomy (NCBI): domain Bacteria; kingdom Pseudomonadati; phylum Pseudomonadota; class Gammaproteobacteria; order Pseudomonadales; family Pseudomonadaceae; genus Pseudomonas; species Pseudomonas sp. PvP027. The sequence goes on from NZ_JAFIBK010000001.1 coordinate 4,590,005, forward strand.
GCGCGGCCCGGCACAAACGCCGTCAGTGCGCCAAAGTGGTTGTCGCCGATATAAAACACAAACGTCGCCGTGCGGTTGATCGCTCTTGAGCTGAGAATGCGCCCGCCCGCACCGACGCTTTCGATCCTGTTGTCTCCGGTACCGGTCTTGCCACCCATCGCCAGAACGCTGCCGTCCTGCATCTTGAATGTGCCTTGCACGCGTTTGGCCGTGCCGCCGTCCACCACTTGCGACAAGGCCTCGCGCATTGCCGCTGCAACTTCCGATGGCAACACACGCTTGCCCAGTTCCGGATTGATGCTCAACTGGGTGTCGTAAGGCGTATCGGCGGCAAAATGCAGACTGTCGATGCGCACTGCAGGCAGGCGGATGCCATCGTTCTGGATGATGCCGATCAGCTCGGCTAGCGCCGCCGGACGATCTCCCGAACTGCCGATAGCCGTCGCCAGCGAAGGCACCAGGTGGTCGAAGGGATAACCCACGCGTTGCCAGCGTTGCTCGATGTCCAAAAACGCTTCGACCTCCATCATGGTCCGCACCCGGCTGTCGCGAGCGCCCTTGTGGCGACTCTTGAACAGCCAGCCATAGACTTCCTGACGCTCGAAACGACTGGCGGCCACTGCATCCTTGAACTGGGCTTCCGGGTGTTTGAGCAGGTAGCCTACCAGCCACAGTTCCAGAGGATGGACGCGGGCGATGTAGCCTTGATCGGGCAGGTCATAAGTGCCCGGACCGTAACTCTTGTACAGATCGGCAAGACGTTTGTCGGTGAGTTTCGAGCTCGCCCTGGGCTCGTCGAGGTGGGCGCGGATGAACGCGTTGAATGTGCCCTGATCAGCGCCCGGCAACAGATAACGGTGTACCGCAGCCAGGCGAATAGCCGTCGGGTGAATGCCGTCCAGAAAGGTGTCGAGTCGCTCTTGCGTAGTCTTTTCCTTGTAGCGTTTCCAGAAGCGCAGCAGAAATACCGTGCCTTCGCGGTCGGCAAACTGCGCCAGGTATTCCTGGCGGCGCGGGTTGTCGTCATCCTTGAGCAGCTCGGCGCTGTTGTTGGGCGCCTGATAGGTGCTGTAGCGCACCACATCGCGCATCAGGCGAATGAACGGCAGGTTGATCGACTCACGCAGCGATTCGCGCAGGGTCGGAATCCGCCCGTTGTCCTCGCGCCGGAAATTATTGAAACGGTGCATACCGCCACCGGTGAAGAACGCTTCTGCCGGGCTGGCCGAATAAGTGCGGTCGAGTGCGGCCGAGAGCATCTTCGCCAGGTCACGGTCCTTGTTCATCAGCAGGTAATCCACCGCCCAGCGGGTCAGCCGATCCGGTTCCTCGACAGGGACTTTGCGCAATTGCGCAGGGCTCAAGCCTGCATAGCGCCCATGCAGCTCGGCGATGATCTCCAGATACGTCGTCAGCACGCGCATCTTCGCCGTCGAGCCCAGCTCCAGCTTGCTGCCTTCGTTGATGTCGAAAGGCTGATCGGTGCTGTCGGTCTGGACCCTGACCCGCGAGCCGTCCACGCCACGTTCAAACAGCGTGAAGCTGTAGCGCACCTGTGTTGTGCTGGCCGGGGTCAACAGGCGCTCGCCCATCAGACCGGTCTTTGCGGCAAATTCAGGGTTGGCCAGGTCACGCAGGTACTGGCTGACGCTGCGCTGCAATTCGCCATGCAGGGTGCTGGTGGCGGACAGGTCGAGACGGTCCAGGTCGTAAAGCGGGCGATTGAGCAGATTCGACAGGCGAGTGCGCGCAACACTTATACCCTTGTTGGTTTCGATAGGCTGCAGGGTCGGTTGCTGCGCCCAGTCGCGGTAGGTGACTTGGGATGCCAGCGCGGCATCGGCCAGCGGTCGGTCGATGACGTTGGCTTGGGCCAGCAAACGAATATGGCTGTCGGTCAGTTCTGCCAGCTCTGGACGACCCTTGGCCAGATAGTGCGACGGACGACGCTGGGCGATCACCAGCGAGAGCACTTCCCGCAACGCCAGCGCCTTGTCGGCCAGCGCCTGTTTATCGCCCGGATTCGAAGCCAGTACCTCGTTGGTTTTGGCGAAGTCTGCGCCGAACCATACCCTCAGCCCTTCGGCCAGACCATGCACCTCTCCATGCCCCGGCACCGCAGACAGCGGCACGCTGTTCAGGTAGTCACGCACCACTCGCTGGCGCACGGCGAGTGTTTCGGTCCCCGGCTGATAGGCGCGAACGCTGGCGGAAATCATCTGCCGCAACTTTTCCGAACCCGACAGCGTCAGCCCGTCGGGGGAATGACGGTATTTTTCCAGCTGAGTGGCCAGCGTGCTGCCCCCGGCGGACTGGCCGGGGAGGGCAAACATCTTCGCCAGTTGCGACCAGGCGGCTTTGACAAAACGTGGCCAGTCCACCGCAGGGTTGGCCATGGGCTGCTGCGGATCGAGCAGATCGCGGTTTTCGATAAACAGCAGGCTGTTCACCAGCAGCGGCGGAATGGCGGCAAAGGTCGGGTAAAACTGCTGAGGGTATTTGAACTCGTACAGCGGCTCGTTCCGGCAATCGGTGATCGACAGCCCGGCCTGGGTCTTTTCCTCGTAAGGCACGAAAAAACCATGCCGGACGTAACGCAACAGTTCCGGGGAAAAACGCGTCTGGCGCGTAATCACATAATCGCGCTTGAGCAGGCGCGACAGGAATTCATCCATGGATGAATAACCCAGGCGCCTGTCAAACGGTCCGTCACCGGGATACACCACATCATGGCTTGCCCCCGGCTGCATCGAATAACCCAGGCTCGCGGCAAAGCGGCTGAATTCCCGCGCCTGAAGCCTGGAGGTTCTGCTCTCCACGGCAACCGCAACGCCCAATGCAACCCCGGCCAACACCACCACTACCCAGAACACCCGCCATCCGTATCGCTTGCGACGAGGATGTCTGGGCGTACGAGGATCATCCTCACGATCAGCGGATAGCGTCTCTTGCTTGCTATCTGAATGCCGAAATGCGCCCATAGTCGATTGTCCGGTCATCCTGTCAAAGCACCTGACACAAGCTTAGACGCTGGACGGGATTGCGGGGAGGGAATTGTCTGGAGGTTTTCGAGCCGCTCGGAGGCGCTGCTTAGACGAGCCTTGCTCGGGGGTTGCTTCTTCAGGCGCCAAGCCTGATTGATAGGGGATCGGTCATGGACAGGCTTTCGAGAAGCAGTTTTCAAACTGGCTTTTAGTTTTAAAGATTGATCATTTATTTGTAAGACCTTTCCGATAATTATTTCAATCGCTTGATCTTGGAGGCAACAGTTGATTACGTCCGATTTTGTCAGTGGCAATGATGCTCTGGGTAATCAATCACTACTAACGAGATCAATAAAATTAAATACAAGAAGAGCAAGGCGGGTCGTACGTTTGTGTCCGGGCTATTATTAGCAATGTCTTGCCATGCGATGGCGCAATTAGAGGTGGCACCAGTTGTCACTGAACCGCCCATGCCGTCGGAGCAGACTGCACAAAACCAAAATCATTCGATTCCTGTGGTGCTGTCGGACAAGATTCATCAGATCAGTAATATTCTGGAAAGCACAACGGCGGTCCATCAGTATGGATTCACCGCAGTACGCGGCCAGGATGTTTTGATTACGACGCCGGACAGAGACTATGACCAGAAATGGCGGCTTGAGTATCAGGTGGACGGCGGGGAATGGCAGTCCAAGCGTCACTCATCGGCAGAGAGAATCAAAGCGCTCAACCCTGGTTCGCAAGTCAATATACGTATTGTTGCAACTGACGGTGCCAGGTTTGATACGGCTGACTATAAAGTAGTATTTGGCTCTTTTCCTCATGTGCAGTATGACTTGCACCATGAGAAAGGCTTCAGATTGATTCCGTATGGTTTTACCGGTCCTCCTTTTTTGGCGACTCAAGCACTTACAAATGCGATGCTGGAAGCTACCTTTACAGACAGCAAAGCTTTTCCATTAGAGGGCGGCGTGCTAGATTTTTTTCTAGGTGTAGAAAACGACGCTGGTGTGACGTATACCTCGGACAGCTCTGGGAAGATCATGCAGTTGATAACGTTCGGCCGATGCGAAGGCGGAAAGCTTGCTGATAACTTTACTCATTACAGCGAAAACGGACGAGAAACTTGGAGTACACGCTATCAATCAAAATCCTACTGGGCTAAAAATGTGCTGCCGGAACAATTGGCTGACAAGCCGCACAAATATAATTTTGGTCATATTTGCAAGCGGTGGTTAACTAATTGGTCCAGGAATTGATCTAAGCTTAAATATTCTGCCTGGAAACATCCAGGCAGAGTGTCTCTATTTCTGCAAGCAAGGCTGCTGCGCCTAACAAAAAATGCCTTTTCCTATTGCTGAAAGATTAGGACTCGGTAGAGTCCTAATCGTGTATAAATCAAGCGTGAGTGTCAATTATAGACCTGTGCTCATCCTCACGCTTCGGCGCATTACGCTCCACTTGATAAAGAATCGTGTTGATGAAATTGCCGATGTGGTTGCGGCTGAATACCTGTCCGTAGTCAATAATCTTGCTGTAATTCTCTAGGTTAAGCGTGTGGCGGTTGTCAAGTTTTTCCGTATATTGGTCTACAAGTTCCATGACGCTTTTAGCATTTTTACGTAGGTCGTCTTTCAGTGACTGACGCTCGTTCAACTTCTCGGTCAGATAGCTGAATTCTGCGGGGGTGAGTACGCCATCAGGATCTGTAACCTGAATCTCCTGATTGAAGCCCAGTGTGAAGCCAAAGTGCTTGTTTGACAGCTCCAGATTTAAATAAGGAAGCTGTTGTTTGAATTCGTGGTAATTGTCGAACATGCGGCACATTTCTGCGTTCGATGTTTTGATTAGCTCCTTCAGGTATTTGTCTCTAAGGTCATCAAGATCTTCTTTGGGAAGCATCTTGTAGAATGATGCAATTTCACCTCTTGAGTTTTTTGTTAGCCAAGGAGAGTCCTCATAGCGGTAGAACTCTTCATTAGGGTTGCGTTGTTTTATAGCCGGCTTTGCAGTTTCATTATTTGCGTTTTCAGGTGGCGCGGATGTACGACTGCTCAGTGTACCGAGCTGGCTCTGTAACGTTAGGATTGAAGAATTTATGTTCATGCCAAGGACTCGCCGGTAGTAAGTTAAATTGCTAACGGCAGTCCTCAGCAAAACTTGGCCTGATAAACCAGTAGGAAATTTCCGAGAGGGCACCCCACTGTGACGCTGTTCTCAAGTGGCCAAAAGCGTTGGCGATTTTCCCAACCGCTTATTCAACTCCAGCCCATTGGCCATCAACATCATCAATCCCAACCCGACAATCGCCGTCGTCACTTGCATGGGCCATGTATCGCCTGCCAGTGCATTGGCCATGTCTGCCAGTGGCGCGAGCAGGACGCCCAGGCAGAAGACTTCCAGCGAATAGCGGCCCATGCGACAGGTCTGGCGCGCGGGCCAGTTTTCAAGCCAGGTGCTTGAGGTTGGCAGCAGTCGCGCGACGACGTAGACCAAAGTAAGGAAGTGCAGTAATCGGGCTGGCGCAAGATCGGTCTTGCTGATCGGGTAAAGGCTTTCAAGGTGCAGGCTGGAGATCAACGCGGCGTGCAGGTCGGGCCATTTTTCGCTGAAGGTCAGGACTCCGGCGATCATCACGTAGAAGGCGGCCAGCATGAACAGAGGCTGTTGGCGCAACGGCGGGCGCTCAGCTGTTGTGGCTGTTTCACTGCGCAACGCGCACGCACCGCCGAGTACGAATAATAGTTGCCAGGCGACCGGGTTGAAGTACCAGACACCGCCGCCTTCGTAGGCGCGCAGGTTCCAGCCGAACAATGGCACCATCAGGTACAGGGCAATCGACAGGCCGACTGCCACCTCGAGTTTGCGCAGCATCAATGGCAGGGTCAGCGGCAAGGTCAGCAACAGCACGATATACAGCGGCAACGGGTCGGTCAGGTTCGGTTTGAAGCGCAACAGCAGTTCATCGGCCAGTGCCTGTTGCGGGTTGCCGACGAAGTATTCAAGGCCCATCTGCTGGACCATGTCGCGCGTTTCGACGTGATTGTTGGCGACGAAGACGATGCCCATCAGCAGGGTCAGCAGAAAGATGTGCACCACATACAGCACCCAGGTCCGGCGCAGGATCCGTACGCCAGCCACCAGCATGCCGTCACGTCGGGCGATCCGTCCGTAGGCCAGGATCGACGCGTAACCGGCGAGGAAAACGAAGATTTCCGCTGCGTCGCTAAAGCCGAAGTTGCGTACGGTCAGTTGCGCCAGGGGATTGTCCGGCACGTGATCCCAGAATATGAAGATCAGCGCCAGGCCGCGAAAGAAGTCGATTCGATGATCGCGTCCGTTATTCATAACGGTGGACTCTTGAAAGTGCTAATGAGTAAAGATAGGCCACAGAGGCTCAGGTTCCAGGCCAGCGACGAGTGACGTTCGGCGGCGCGGCAGGGTGCCGCTAATCGAGGGCAATTGCAAAGGCGCGATATTACAGAATGTCTCTGGGCCGGGCGGTCCAGTGGCTTCCCGCCGACAGCGGCGCCATGTGCGTGTTCGATCAACCTCACCGATGATGGCAATCAACAGCAATCATTCTCATCTTCCGTTATGTTACTGTATAACTATTCAAGTCAACTCACCGGAGAGATCACGATGAAGCCCGATATCCATCCTCAATACCGCACCGTGCTGTTCCACGACACCGCTGCCGACGTCTACTTTCTGATCGGCTCGACCGTAGATACAGACCGCACGCAAAAGCACACCGACGGCGCTACCTATCCTTATGTTGCGCTCGACGTTTCCAGCGCCTCGCACCCGATGTACACCGGGCAGCAGCGCAAGACCACCACCGAAGGCCGGATCGCGGGTTTCAACAAGCGTTTCGCCACCTTTGGCTCCGCTGGCAAGAAAGAAACCGCAGCCGCTCAATGAGTGGTCTGACCTCCCGGTCGTGGGCATTTCGCATGGATTGCCCACCACCGGGATTTTTTTGTCTGAATTTCAGGCCTACGGCCAATCATCTACTGGACTAACAGCCGACATTGCTTTTATCTTCGCGGCCTGAAAAACAGGAGTAACCGCTTTGAAAAAGTCAGTCGCCATCGTTTTCGGTGGGCAATCCAGCGAGCATGAGGTTTCGTTGCAGTCGGCACGCAACGTGATCAATGCGATTGATCGTGAACGCTATGCGCTGACCCTGATCGGCGTCGACAAGCTGGGCCGCTGGCTGCATTTCGACGAAGCCGATTACCTGCTCAATGCCACTGATCCTGCACGGATCAAACTGAGCGCATCAGGCAAGCCATTGTCCTTGCTGCCGGGCAGCATCGGTGGGCAGTTTGTCGAGGTCGAGTCAGGCCAGCCACTGGCAGCTATCGATGTGGTATTCCCGCTGATCCACGGCGTTTTTGGTGAAGACGGTGCGTTGCAGGGCCTGCTGCGCATGCTGGCCGTGCCCTTTGTCGGCGCCGATGTGCTGTCCTCTGCGGCCTGTATGGACAAGGACGTGACCAAGCGTCTGCTGCGCGATGCGGGCATTGCCGTCGCGCCGTTCAGGGTCTTGTCGCGTGGAGAAAGCCTCTCTTTCAAGGAGGCGGCCGAACAGCTGGGCCTGCCGATGTTCGTCAAGCCGGCCAACCAGGGTTCATCGGTGGGCGTGAGCAAGGTGTCTGACGAGGCTGGTTTCGTGGCGGCACTGGCGCTGGGTTTCGAGTTCGATCACAAGCTGCTGATCGAGCAGGGCATCGTTGGCCGGGAAGTGGAGTGCGCCGTACTGGGTAACTTCGATGCGCAGGTCAGTGTCTGTGGCGAAGTGATTGCCAATGATGAATTCTATGCCTACGACACCAAGTACCTGAACGGCGATCAGGCACGCATCGCCATCCCCGCCGAGATGCCTGCCGATCTGAGCGATCAGGTTCGTGACGTCGCGTTGCAAGCGTACAAGGTGCTGGGTTGCGCAGGGCTTTCGCGGGTCGATTTCTTCATCACCGAAGGACGCGACATCATCATCAACGAAGTCAACACGCTGCCGGGTTTCACCTCCATCAGCATGTACCCCAAGCTCTGGCAGGCCAGCGGTATGTCGTACGCCGAACTGATTCATCGCCTGATCGTTCTGGCGCTGGAACGGGCCGATCAGGCGCGTCTGCTGAAAACGGAGATCTTCGCATGAAGATCATCCGCATCGCGGCTGCGCTGCTGATCGGCGCAGATGGCCGGACCCTGCTGGTGCGCAAGCGTGGTACCCAGGCCTTCATGCAGCCCGGCGGCAAGATCGAGCCGGGTGAACCGGCAGCACAGGCGCTGGCCAGAGAACTCGAAGAAGAGCTCGGACTGATCGTCGATCCGGCGCAGGCGGTATTTCTCGGTGAGTTCACGGCACCCGCCGCCAACGAGCCCGGTTTCGAGGTCAACTGTCAGTTGTATGAGGTCAGGACAGACGCTCAGGCAGTGCCTGCCGCCGAGATCGAGGAAGTGCTATGGGTTGACGCGGACAGTCATGCGGGTTTGCAGCTGGCTCCGTTGACCCGCGATCTGATCCTGCCGCTGTATCTGAAGCGGCAGGCAGCACGTAGCTGAATGGCGCAGTCGTCCTGCATCGTGGTGCAGGACGACATTGTCAGCAAACCCCATGTCAGCGCACCACACTCACCCCGTCGAGCGTCGAAAACGAGGTGTCCTTGGCGGTCAGCAGGAAATCGCGCATGTACGGGGCGTCGAGCATGTCGGCGCGGATACCGGCGTAGAGCGTTGCAAACAGTCCTTTCTCGCCCAGCCGTTTGGCTTTTACATAGCCGCGTGAGCTGTATTCATGCAGCGCCCAGTGCGGCATGCCGCAGACCCCGCGCCCGCTGGCGACCAGTTGCATCATCATCACCGTCAGTTCCGATGTGCGTACCTGTGCCGGTTCGATGTCGGCGGGTTCCAGAAAGCGCGTGAAGATGTCCAGCCGGTCGCGTTCCACCGGGTACGTGATCAGCGTTTCAGTCAGCAAGTCTTCCGCAACGACGTAGGGCCTGGTTGCCAGCGCATGTTGGTTGGCTACCGCCAGCATCGCTTCATAGGTAAACAGCGGCACATAGGTGATGCCGGGCAATTCCAGCGGGTCGGAGGTCACCACCAGATCCAGATCGCCACGCGCCAGGGCAGGCAAGGGCGCGAACGAGAAGCCGGAAGACAGGTCCAGTTCGACCTCGGGCCAGGCATCGCGGAACTGGTCGATGGTCGGCATCAGCCACTGAAAACAACTGTGGCACTCGATTGCCATGTGCAGCCGTCCCGCAGTGCCGCCTGCCAGTCGGGCGATGTCGCGTTCTGCACTGCGCAGTTGCGGCAGCATGGAGTCGGCCAGTTGCAGCAGGCGCAAACCGGCGCTGGTAAACCGCACCGGTTTGGTCTTGCGCACAAACAGCGGCATGCCCATGCGCTCTTCCAGCTCCTTGAACTGATGGGAGAGCGCCGATTGCGTCAGGTGCAGGCGTTCGGCTGCTTCCACAAGGCTGTCGGCCTCGCGCAGGGCATGCAGGGTTTTGAGGTGACGTATTTCAAGCACGGTCAGTGCTCCATGAGCAGTATTTGTGATCAACACGAAAAAAATGAGTTTGTCTCATGTTGGGTCAGCTGTCGACAATAGCCCCATCTTTTATGGAGGACGCATCGTGGCCCTGACTCAACACCCTGACTATTTTCACATTGGCGCAGACCGTGAATTGCAGCACGCTCTGCAGGCTTTCTGGAAACAGGATCAGGGTGTTGCGACCACTGGTACCGAACTGCGCACCTGGTTGATGGCGCGTTATCCGCAGCAGGTACCGCACCTGAAACGCGACCAGCGTTTCCAGCCCGCTTGGGCGCCGCTGCTGGCGAGCGTCGGCGACGCCTGCGAGCAAGGCCGCAAACCTGCACTGATCGGCCCTCTGACACTGCTCTGGCTGAGTGCCGTTCAGGGTGATGAGGTGGATCGTCTTGACCTGCTGGAGCATCTGCTCCCTGTCTACGGCGAGATTTTCGGGCGGCTGGCTGCGCGTGGTGTCGAGTGGATCCAGATCGACGAACCGATCCTGGCGCTCGATCTGCCACTGGCATGGAGCAACGCCTTCGAACGTGCCTACCACATTCTCCAGTATTCGCCGTTGAAGAAGCTCATCGGCCTCTATCACGGTGACCTGCGGGCCAACCTGGGTGTCGCTACCTTGCTGCCGGTTGCGGGTTTGCATCTGGACAGCGTGACCGAACCGGAGCTGATGGCCCCGGTGTTTGATCGTCTGCCGGTTTACAAGGTCCTGTCCCTGGGCGAGTGCGATACGCATTCGAACTGGCACCATGAATCGTTGCTCGAAGCGCGCGCCCGTTTTGGGGAAAACCTGATGATGGCGGATCAGGTGGCCGCGTAACGCAACACTCGATTAACGACCGCTCAGCGCCATTCATCAAACTGTCACGCAAGTGTGGCAGCGCGCTTGGAAAAACATCATCAGACTCGCGGCCTACTGGGGTTCTGTTTTTTGGTGTTTTTCATGCGGGTTTTAATTTTTCTGGCCGCGCTTCTGTGCGGCTTGCGGTCTTTTGCGGCCGATCGTTGTGATACCGATGTTCCTGTACAGATGGCCGACCTCAAGGAAGTACGGATTGCCTACCAGAGTATTGGTAGCGAGTCCGACCCTGCCTTGCTGTTGGTGATGGGGCTGGGTGGGCAGTTGATTCACTGGCCGGATGAGGTCGTGGTCGCCTTGTGTCAGCAGGGCTATCGGGTGATTCGCTACGACAATCGCGATGTGGGTCTGTCTTCGTGGGTGCAACAGCCAGCCGATGCCAATCTGACGTTCGAAGTGCTGCGTTATAAACTCGGCCTGCCTGTCTCGGCGCCGTATTCCTTGACTGATATGGCCGACGATGCGCTGGGTCTGATGGATGCGTTGCAGATTCGCCAGTTTCACGTGTTGGGCGCGAGCATGGGCGGCATGATCGCCCAGCACCTCGCTGATCTGGCGCCATCCCGGGTCGAAAGCCTGACGCTGATCATGACCAGTTCGGGTGCGCAGGGTTTGCCTATGCCCAGTACCGCGCTGATGCAACTGTTGGCGCGTCGCGGCGCGCCCAACCGGGAAGTAGCAATCGAGCAGCAGGCCGATCTGCTTGCGGCGCTGGGCAGCCCGCAGGTCAAGGACGATCGCCAGCAGTTGCTGCATCAGGCGGCTGTTTCATATGACCGGGCGTTCAATCCCGAGGGCGTGAAACGCCAGATCATGGCGATTCTGGCCGAGCCCAGCCGCGTGGAGCTGCTGAACCGCCTGCGTCTGCCGGTACTGGTGGTTCATGGCACGGCTGACCCGCTGTTGCCAGTCATGCATGGTGTGCATGTGGCCGCGCACATTCAGGGTAGTCAGCTGCGCCTGATTCCGGGGTTGGCGCATCGTTTTCAGGAAGCCTTCAAGGCTCCGTTGCTCGGTGCAGTGCTGCCGTACCTTAAAGCCCAGCATGAAGACGGTCGCAACCTGGCTCAGTTGTAAGTCTGCCCGGTTGTCAGGCATGGGCAGAGGTGTATCGTGTGACCTTTGCTTACCGAAAAGGGCCGATATGACAACTGCACTGAAGATCGACTTCATCTCCGATGTTTCCTGCCCCTGGTGCGTCATTGGTCTGCGCGCGCTGGATCAGGCGCTGGAGGCGCTGGGGGATGAGGTGCAAGCGCACATTCACTTCCAGCCTTTCGAGCTGAACCCGAACATGCCTGCCGAAGGCCAGGACATCAAAGAGCACATTGCCGAAAAGTACGGCTCCACGCCGGAACAGATCGAGGGTATTCACGAGACCATTCGTGAGCGCGGTGCCGAGCTCGGCTTCACCTTTGCCAAGGGTGAGCGACGTATCTACAACACGTTCGATGCCCATCGGCTGCTGCACTGGGCCGAACAGCAAGGCAAGCAGCATGCGTTGAAGCAGGCGCTGTTCGAGGCGTATTTCAGTGACCTGAAAGACCCGTCCAATCACCAGACTCTGGCGGATGTGGCGCAGAAGGTTGGCCTGGACCGTCTGCGTGCCCAGGCCATTCTGGACAGTGACGAGTACACCACCGAAGTTCGCGAGGCGGAGCAGCTCTGGACGTCTCGCGGTATCACGTCCGTGCCGACCATGGTCTTCAACGATCAGTACGCCGTCTCGGGCGGTCAGCCGGTCGAGGTATTCGTCAGCGCGATCCGCCAGATTGTCAGCGAATCAAAGTAACCCGCTGGCTGCGCAGGATCGGACGCAGAGCGTCCGGAACGGCATGCCCACGCGGAGCATGGGCACGATAATGTTAGAGCACTGATCGTTCCGCACGCTCCAGCGTGGGAATGCATTGGATGGCGCTCTGCGTCACAGATCTGCGCTACACCGCACCCTCAAGATCGGGCGCAGTGCTCAAAGCCCGTATTTCTTGACCTTGTCAAACAGTGTGGTCTTGGCCATGCCCAGTTCCTGGCTGGCCTGGCTGAGGTTGCCGCCGCTGCGTTGCAAGGCGTCGCCAAGCAGAGAGCGTTCGAAGGCTTCGACCGCTTCGGCAAACCCCAGGCTCTGGTTTTCACTGACCGTGCCTGACTGCTTGAACGCTGGCAGGCCCAGGGCAAAGCGCTCGGCGACGTTGCGCAGTTCGCGTACATTGCCTGGCCAGTCGTGGCTCATCAGGTTCGAGCTGGTCTGCCGATCCAGCACGGGCGGTTCGCGATCAAAACGTAACGACGACAACTGCAGAAAGTGTTCGAACAGCTGCAGAATGTCTTCGCGGCGTTCACGCAAGGGTGGCAGTTCAAGCGTGACGACGTTCAGGCGGTAGTACAGGTCGCTGCGGAACTGATTGGTCTTGCCCAGGGCATTCAAGTCGGATTTGGTCGCCGCTATGACCCGGCAATCCACGGCGACGCTCTGGTTGGAACCCAGCCGCTCAAGGGTTCGCTCCTGCAGGACGCGCAACAGTTTGATCTGCAGATTGACCGGCATGCTTTCCACTTCATCGAGAAACAGCGTGCCGTTGTGCGCGTGCTCGATCTTGCCGATGCGCCGCTTGCCCGCGCCGGTAAAGGCGTTGGCTTCGTGGCCGAAGATTTCCGACTCGAACAGGCTTTCCGCCAGCCCGCCACAGTTGAGCGCCACGAACTGACTGTCCTTGCGCCGGCTGAAGTCGTGCAGGCAGCGTGCGACCAGTTCCTTGCCCGTGCCGGTTTCGCCTTCGATCAGCACGTTGGCCGAGGTGTCGGCGACGTTGGCAATCAAGGCACGCAGGTTTTGCATGGCCGGGGAGCGGCCGATGATCCGGCCTTCCAGCGAATCGCGCTCGGCCAGTTGCTTGCGCAACGCCCACACTTCACGGGCCAGCCCGCGTTGTTCCAGTGCGCGCCGGGTGACGTCGACCAGACGCTCGGGCGAAAAGGGTTTTTCCATGAAATCGTAAGCGCCATCACGCATTGCGTTGACGGCCATAGTGATGTCGCCGTGGCCGGTGATCAGCACCACCGGCAGGCTGCTGTCACGGGCCTTGAGACGGCTCAGCAACTCCAGCCCGTCGATGCCCGGCAGGCGAATGTCGCTGATGACGATACCGGCGAAGTTGTCACCGATGCGCTTCAAGGCCTCTTCTGCGCTGGAAACGCCCTCGCTGGCGATGTCTTCCAGCGCGAGGGCCTGCTGGCAGCCGAGCAATACATGCGGATCGTCTTCGACGATCAGGACAGTCAGGTCGCTGTTTATGCTCATGGGTGTCGTCTCATGTCGGGCTGTCCGGGTGGCGGGCATCGGGAATGAACGGCAGGCTCAGGACAAACGTTGTTCCGCCGTCCTCCGGATGCTCTGCGCTCAGGCTGCCGCCGGCTGCGGCGGCAAGGCTCGCCGACAGCGTCAGGCCCAGCCCCAGGCCTTGTTCGCCCGGTTTGGTGGTGAAGAAAGGTTCAAACAGATGCTTGCGCGCCTCGGCGTCGACGCCGTGCCCGTTATCACGCACCCGCAGACGGTATCGGCCGTCGACAACCGACCCGGCGAGCCATACCTCCGGTTGCTGCTGGTCGAACATGGCATCCAGTGCGTTGCCGATCAGGTTGACCAGAATCTGCTCCAGACGGGTCTGGTCGATGGTCAGCGTGGCATCGACGAAATCTCGATGCAGCGTCAGGCCTGACTGCTCCAGACGCACACCCAACAACTGCGCCGCCGCATCGACAGCCTTGCTCAGTTGCGCCTGGCCCTGATCGTCGCCGCGCCTGGCGAATGCGCGCAGGCTGGCGGTGATGCGGCCCATGCGGTCGACCAGATCATTGATGGTGCGCAGGTTGGTACTCGCGGTGTCCAGCGCACCTCGCTCCAGAAAGCGCACGGTGTTGCCGGACAAGGTGCGCAGTGCGGCCAGAGGCTGGTTCAGCTCATGCGCGATGCTGGTCGACATCTGGCCGATGGCGGCCAGCTTTCCGGCCTGGACCAGCTCGTCCTGCGCCTTGCGCAAGGTGTCTTCAGCCTGCCTTCGTTCACGAATCTGCGCCTTGAGGCGTTCGTTGCTGGCCCGCAGGTGTTCGGTGCGTTCGGTGATCTTGCGTTCCAGCTCGTTGTTGGCAGCCTGTAGCGCTTCCCTGGCGGCAAGCCGGGTCGAGATCACCTTGCGCCGCTCGTTCCAGGCGATCAGCAGAAAGGTCACCAGCGCGCAGGCCACGGCGACCAGCATGCCCTGATTGGCCGCTTCACGGCGCAGATCCTCCAGCGGGGTAAGCAGTGTCAGGTGCCAGGCGGTATCACTCAACGGGCGGCTCTGGGCCAGATAACTGACCTGTTTGTGTTCGCGGTCGACACTGATGTTGGCGGGGAACACCAGCGTTTCGACGCCTTCTGACAGGGTTTCCCGTTCCAGTGGCACCAGTTCGTCGAGCGGCCACCAGTAATATTGCAGGCTGCGAGCCAGACGCTCCTTGACCTCGGCAGTGAGCGGGCGCACTGATTTCAGACGCCGGGCCGGGTCGCTGGAGAGGATGATGATGCCATTCTCGTCGCTGACAAACGCCTCCAGCCGCGCCCTCTGCCAGCGTTCTTCGAGTGCTTCGAGGCGTACCTTGATCACCGCAACGCCGATGATGCGGCCTTTGTCCTCCAGCCCATGCGCCAGGTAATAGCCCGACTCGCCCGTGGTGGTGCCGATGCCGTAAAAACGTCCGGGCAGGCCGCGCACGGCGTCCTGAAAGTAGGCACGGAAAGACAGGTCTTCACCCTGATAACTGTCGGTGTCGCGCCAGTTGCTGGTGGCCAGCACACGTCCGGTGGTGTCCATCACGTAAATGGCACGACTGCGGCTGCGTCGATTCAGCCCTTCGAGGTAGCGGTTGACCTGCTGCTGAAGCTCGGGTCCCGGTTCGTTCAGCAACTGCGACACGCTGGACTCCAGCTCCAGCACGCTGGGCAGGTAGGTGTATTTGCTGATTTCGCTCTCGACCGTGCGGGCGTGAAGCTCAAGCTGGCGCTCACCGGTTTCGCGCAGGCCCTTGATGGCGCTGTGTTCACTGACCAGATAGGCGATATAGCCCAGCCCGATCATCAGCATGAGGATCAGCGGCGGTAAAAACACTTGACGGATCAGACGGGGTTTCACGGCGAGTGATGGCGGGGCGGCGCGATAAAGAGTGGGGTCGCATTTCATCACAGTCGTCCTGGACCGAACAGCTGCCCGCAGATGAGCGGGCAGCCGTTAAAGTACTGCCTAGTGCTGGAGAATCTTGGCGAGGAATTGCTGGGCACGTTCCGAGCGTGCGCTGACGTCACCGAAAAACTCTTCCTTGGCGCAATCTTCGACGATCTGTCCCTTGTCCATGAAAATCACCCGGTTGGCGACTTTGCGAGCGAAGCCCATTTCGTGGGTCACGCACATCATGGTCATGCCTTCATGAGCCAGTTGCACCATCACATCGAGCACTTCATTGACCATTTCCGGGTCGAGCGCGGACGTGGGTTCGTCGAACAGCATGACCACCGGGTCCATCGCCAGCGCCCGAGCGATGGCGACACGCTGTTGCTGCCCACCGGAAAGCTGACCGGGGTGCTTGTGCGCATGCTCGGAAAGGCCGACGCGGTCCAGCAGCTTCAGACCCTTCTCGGTGGCTTCGGCCTTGCTGCGGCCCAGCACCTTGATCTGTGCGATGGTCAGGTTTTCGACAATGCTCAGGTGCGGGAACAGTTCGAAGTGCTGAAACACCATGCCAACCCGCGAGCGCAGTTTCGGCAGGTTGGTCTTCGAGTCGGAGATCGATGTGCCGTCGACGACGATATCGCCTTTCTGAAACGGTTCCAGTGCGTTCACGCATTTGATCAGGGTCGATTTGCCGGAGCCGGACGGGCCGCACACCACAACCACTTCGCCCTTGCTGACCTCGGTGCTGCAATCGGTCAGTACCTGGAAGTCCCCATACCACTTGTTGACGTTTTTTATGGAAATCATACGGCAAACCTTTTTTGCAGACGCTTCACCAGCAGCGAGGCGGCAAAGCTGATCGTGAAATACACCAGACCGGCAATGATCAGGAACTCGTTGGCGCGCCCGATGATGTCGCCACTGGAGCGCGATGCGTTGAGAAAATCGACGAGGCCGACGGTGTACACCAGGGAGGTGTCCTGAAACAGAATGATGCTCTGTTGCAGCAGCAGCGGGGTCATCTTGCGAAACGCCTGGGGCAGGATGATCAGTCGCATCATCTGCGAGTAGTTCATGCCCAGCGCCTGAGCAGCGCCCATTTGTCCCTTGGAGATCGACTGCACGCCGGCACGGACGATTTCGCAGAAGTACGCGGCTTCGAACATCATGAAGGCCACGACGCAGGAGGCGAACGCACCGATGGGCGTGTCTTCACCGGTAATCCAGCGCAGCACGAACGGCACGGCCAGATAGAACCAGGTGATCACCAGCAGCAGCGGG
Source organism: Pseudomonas sp. PvP027 (assembly GCF_017833005.1). NCBI lineage: Bacteria > Pseudomonadati > Pseudomonadota > Gammaproteobacteria > Pseudomonadales > Pseudomonadaceae > Pseudomonas > Pseudomonas sp. PvP027. Next base: position 4,606,901 of record NZ_JAFIBK010000001.1, read on the forward strand.
ATCGAACGAAAGTAGTTCACGTAGGCGCCGGCCACATTGGCCAGCAGCTTGTTCGATGACAGGCGCATCAACGCCAGCAGCGTGCCCAGCACCAGGCCGCCGACAACACCCATTGCCATCAGCTTGAGGGTCATGACCATGCCGTTCCACAAGCCGGGAATGGCTGGAACGATTCCAGTGAAGTCCATTTATTTGCCCCCCAGTGAGATGAGTCCCGGTACGGCGACTTTCTTCTCGATCACACGCATCAGCAGCATCAGGCTCATGTTCAGCGTGAAGTAGATGAGGGTCGCGAGGGTGAAGGCTTCGAACAGGTTGGCGGAAAACTCGGCAGTCTGTTTGGTCTGCGCGAGCAGCTCCATCAGGCCGATCAGCGACGCGACCGATGAGTTCTTGAACACGTTCAGGAATTCGGAGGTGAGCGGCGGGATGATGATCCGGTAAGCCTGCGGCAACAACACGTTCCAGTAGATCTGTGGCAGCTTGAAGCCCATGGCGCGTGCGGCCGATTCCTGGCCCTTTGGCAGTGCTTCAATGCCGGTACGCACCTGTTCGCAGACCCGTGCAGCAGTGAACAGGCCGAGACAGACCACCACGCTGAGAAACGCGGAGGTGGTCGGGTTCAGGTCTTGCTTGTACCACTCCTGCAGGTTTTCCGGCAGCAGGTCGGGCACCAGAAAGTACCAGATGAACAGCTGCACCAGCAGTGGCACGTTACGGAAAATTTCCACGTATACCGTGGCGATACCCGACACCAGACGGTTTGGCACGGTGCGCATGACGCCCAGCACCGAACCCAGTATCAGGGCAATGATCCAGGCAATGACAGCGATGGCGATGGTCCAGCCCAGACCGGAGATGAACCAGTCCAGATAGGTCTCGCTGCCGACGCCGGTGGACTTGAAGAATACGCCCCAGTCCCAGTTGTAATTCATCAGGGTCTCCCCCTCTTTTTCTATTTATATCGAGATGCACGCACTGTCGTCAGTCGAGAGTGACCAGGCGATCCCGGGCAGGCTTTGCCCGCCCGGGATACCGTCAGTTCAGACTGGCAGGACTGGTCACTCAGGCTTTCTTGTCGTCAGCCGCTTTGTCGGTCGGGTTCTGAATCAGCTCCTTGAGCTTGTCGCTCATCGGGAAATTCAGGTTCAGACCTTTCGGAGGGACAGGGGACATGAACCACTTGCTGTAGATGGCGTTGATGTCGCCCGACTTGTAGGTAGCGACAATGGCGTCATCCACGGCTTTCTTGAACGGCGCATCGCCCTTGCGAACCATGCAGCCGTAGATTTCGTAGGATTGTGCCGTGCCGGTCACTGCCCAGTCGTCCGGCTTCTTGGCCTTGGCCATTTCGCCTGCCAGCAGCGCGTCGTCCATCATGAAGGCGACTGCACGGCCGGACTCGAGCATCTGGAACGATTCACCGTGGTCTTTGGCGGAGATCACGTTCATGCCCATCTGCTTGTCAGCGTTCATCGCCTTGAGGATGCGCTCGGAAGTGGTGCCAGCCGTGGTCACGACGTTCTTGCCTTTCAGATCGTCGAAATCCTTGTAGCTGGAATCCTTTTTCGACAGCAGGCGCGTGCCGACTTCAAAGATGCCGATGGAGAAATCGACCTGCTGCTGGCGCTCGGCATTGTTGGTTGTCGAGCCACATTCCACATCGACGGTACCGTTCTGAACCAGCGGGATACGGGTCTGCGACGTCACCAGGTTGTACTTGACCTTGAGGTCAGGCATGTCCAGGTCTTTCTTGATGGCTTCGACGATTTTCAGCTGGATATCGTGGGAGTAGCCCATCGGCACGCCAGAGGCATCAGCGATGTAGGAAAACGGGATGGAGGCGTCACGATGGCCCAGCGTGATGGTGCCGGATTCCTTGATCTTCTTCAGAGTGCCAGTCAGTTCGGCGGCGAAAACCGGCGTGCTGATCAGAGCGGCAGCGATTGCTGCGCCCAACAGGTGGGGAACGATGCGCATGGTTGAGTCCTTGATTTCATTTTTATTGATGGGGCCGTAATCAGAGTGGGCCCGCTTCTTGGCGAATGCTTCAACGGCGTCCACATCCAGACACACGCCCTTGTCGAAACGCTCGGTGCAGAATGTAGAGCATGAGTCGTGCCAGGCGGTTTTAAGAAATCAACATGCTGAATTTAAAAGGATTTTTTGTAGATCGGCTCTGCTGCTGCGGATCAAGGCGTCCGGGAAGCCGAATAAGGCGGGGTCAATTGTTCGGAAAACCGAATGGAATGTGTTGCGCGGGAGGGGAGCAGCAAGGAGAGAAGCCTGTTCACCGCGCGGTGGGTGAACAGGTTGCGGGCGGATTATCAGGCAGCTTCGAAAGAGGCTTTATTGCGCACCACTGTTTCCAGGTAGCTGCTCACGGCGGCCTGCTCCTCAGGCGTGGTGAACAAGCCGAGTTTGGTGCGGCGCCACAGGATGTCTTCGATGCTGGTGGCCCATTCCTGATCGCACAGGTAATCGACCTCGCGGGTATATAGGCCTGCACCCAAATGCTGACCAAGGTCTTCCAGGCTTTGCGCACCCTCCAGCAAGCGCCAGCTGCGGCTGCCGTAAGTGATCGACCAGCGCTTGGCGATAGGGGCTGGCAGCCAGCTGAATCGACGGGTCATGTCTGCTGCCAGCGCTTCAGCAGTGGTCATGTCTTCGCCACCCGGCAGGGCAGCCTTGGCCGTCCAGCTAGGTTTCATCTGTTTGAAGAACGGTGCCAACTGCGCCATCGCCGACTCGGCCAGTTTGCGGTAGGTAGTCAGCTTGCCGCCGAACACCGACAGAATCGGTGCTTCGTCAGCGCCACCTGACAACGAAAGCGTGTAATCACGAGTGATGGCAGAAGGATTATCCGACTCGTCGTTGCACAGCGGGCGCACGCCAGAGAACGTATGGAGCACGTCTGCGCGACTCAACTGTTTCTTGAAGTGGTCATTGGCCACCTTCAGCACGTAATCCATCTCGCCTTCAGTGATATCCACCTTGTTCGGATCGCCCTGATACTCACGGTCGGTGGTGCCGACGATGGTGAAGTGTTCCAGGTACGGGATCGTGAACACGATGCGCTTGTCTTCGTTTTGCAGAATGAACGCGTGCTCACCCTCGTACAGTTTCGGCACGATCAGGTGGCTGCCTTGAATCAGGCGGATGCCGTAAGCCGAGTCGAGCTTGAGGTCTTCGCGGATGAACTTGGCCACCCACGGGCCTGCCGCGTTGACCAATGCCTTGGCATGGATCGAAAACAGGCTGCCGTCGCTGCGTTCCAGGTGCAGATGCCACATGCCCTTGATACGACGGGCGCTGACACAGCGGGTCTGAGTATGAATGTGCGCACCGTTTTCACGAGCGGACATGGCATTGAGCACCACCAGACGCGCATCGTCTACCCAGCAGTCGGAATATTCGAAACCGCGAGTGATGCTCGAGTTGAGCGGGCTGTCCGCACCGAAATGAATGGTCCGCGAGGCTGGCAGCTTTTCGCGCTTGCCGAGGTTGTCATAAAGAAACATCCCGGCACGAATCATCCAGGCCGGACGCAGGTGCGGACGATGAGGCAGCACAAAGCGCATGGGCTTGACGATATGCGGTGCTTTGGCAAGCAGCACTTCGCGTTCTGCCAGTGCTTCACGCACCAGGCGGAACTCGTAGTGCTCCAGATAGCGCAGGCCACCATGGATCAGCTTGCTGCTGGCCGAGGACGTGTGGCTGGCCAGGTCGTCCTTTTCGCACAGAAAAACCGAAAGGCCGCGACCGGAGGCATCCGCTGCGATACCGACACCGTTGATGCCACCGCCAATAACGGCAATGTCGTAGACCTCTGAGAGGGGCGGGGTTGGCACGTTGGTGTGGGGCATTGGTGGCCTCCTGGACAATTCGTGAGCAGTGCTCGAAAGGCGAATCTGAACATTAATGTTCACTTTCGAAAATAATAGCTCAATAAAATGACCCTTGCTAGCACGTATCGATTGAAAATACTGATGGCTGAATCAGAAAAAGAACAAATATGAACATTGTAGGGCGGGATTTGTAGCCGGGAGGATCGGTGCACGGCCTGCCGGAATTGCTTTGCGTCACAGGTCTGCGCTGCGCCTTTGAGGCAGGAGAGGACGCAGAGCGTCCAGAACCGCATGCCCACGCGGAGCATGGGCACGATAGTGTTCTTCGGGGCACCTATCGTTCCTCGCGCTTCAGCGTGGGAGTGCTTGGATAACGCTCTGCGTCACGATTTTGTGTTGCGCCTCTGAGGCATGAGAGGACGCAGAGCGTCCAGAACTGCATACCCACGCGGAGCATGGGCACGAGGGTGTTCTTGCGGACACCTATCGTTCCTCATTCTCCAGCGTGGGAATGCTTTGGGTGACGCTCTGCGTCACTATTTCGTGTTACGCCGCAGAGGCAGGAGAGGACGCAGAGCGTCCAGAGCGGCATGCCCACGCGGAGCATGGGCACGAGGGTGTTCTTCGGGGCACCTATCGTTCCTCGCGCTCCAGCGTGGGAGTGCTTGGATAACGCTCTGCGTCACGGTTTTGTATGGCGCCGCTGAGGCATGAGAGGACGCAGAGCGTCCAGAATTGCATACCCACGCGGAGCATGGGCACTAGGGTGTTCTTGCGGACACCTATCGTTCCTCATTCTCCAGCGTGGGAATGCTTGGATAACGCTCTGCGTCATGATTTTGTGTTGCGCCGCTGAGGCAGGAGAGGACGCAGAGCGTCCAGAGCGGCATGCCCACGCGGAGCATGGGCACGAGGGTGTTCTTGCGGACACCTATCGTTCCTCACGCTCCAGCGTGGGAATGCCTTGGGTGACGCTCCGCGTCACAGATGCGTGCCGCGCCATACAGACACAAGTCTTGTGGGAGCGAGCTTGCTCGCGAAGAGGCCGGTACAGACTCCAGAAAATAGGGCGCTCGATACACCGTCTTCATGAGCAATGCGGACCGCCGCGCGAACACCGCTCGCGCCTGACAATCACACCACTTCCAGACGAATCTTGTGCTGGTTCAACAGTTGCTGCAGCGCGGGCACGGGTGGCTGGTCGGTGACCAGGCAATCTATGAGGGTGATCGGTCCCAAGCGGACCATGGCATTACGTCCGAACTTGCTGGAGTCAGCCGCCAGCAGCACTTTGCGTGCGTTGGCGATGATCGCCTGGGACACCCGCACTTCCTGGTAATCGAAGTCCAGCAGGCTGCCGTCTTCGTCGATGCCACTGATACCCACCAGGGCAAAGTCCACTTTGAACTGGGTGATGAAGTCGATGCTGCCCTGGCCCACAACACCGCCGTCACGCCGCACATTACCGCCTGCTATCAGCACTTCGAAATCATCCTTGGTGCTGAGGATCGACGCCACATGCAGGTTATTGGTGATGATCTTCAGGTTGTTGTGGTTGAGCAACGCACGTGCGATGGATTCGGTGGTGGTACCGATATTGATGAACAACGAGGCGTTGTCCGGGATCTGCGCGGCGATGGCCTCGGCGATCCGTTGTTTTTCGTCGCGCATCTGGTCCGCACGCATGGCGTAGGCGGTATTTTCGATGCTCGAGTCATAGGCTGCGCCGCCATGGTAGCGGCGCAACAGGTTCATTTCCGCCAATTGATTGATATCACGGCGAATGGTTTGTGGGGTCACGACGAACAGCGTCGCCATCTCCTCGATGCTGACATAACCACGGTCACGGACCAGTTCGAGGATCTGTTGTTGGCGGGGAGGCAGGTTCATTGTTTTTCCTTGGGCGCCCTCTACAAATGGCGCCCATCATGCCGCAGGAAAGTGCAACCTGTCAGCCGGAATCCTGCTCCCCTCCTTACAACAGCACTGTCACTCTTCGTTTTCGTGTGGTTCCCAGTCACGAGTACGCGCGACTGCTTTCTGCCAGCCTGCGTAAAGTTTTTCGCGATGTGCTTCTTCACAGGAAGGTTCGAACACGCGCTCGATCACGGCCTTGTTACGCAGCTCGTCCAGGCTGCTCCAGAAACCGATCGCCAGACCGGCCAGGAATGCTGCACCCAGTGCCGTGGTTTCACGCATTTGCGGACGCTCGACATGAGTGCCGAGGATGTCTGCCTGGAACTGCATCAGGAAGTTGTTGGCCACTGCACCGCCGTCCACGCGCAGCGACTTAAGGCGTTCGCCGGAGTCCTGTTGCATGGCGTCGAGCACGTCGCGGGTCTGATAGGCGATGGATTCCAGCGCTGCGCGAATGATGTGATCGACTTTTACGCCACGGGTCAGGCCGAACAATGCGCCGCGTGCGTAGGGGTCCCAGTAAGGTGCGCCGAGGCCTGTGAACGCCGGCACCAGGTACACGCCGTTGCTGTCCTTGACCTTGCTGGCGAAGTATTCGGTGTCCAGCGCGTCATTGATGATCTTCAGTTCGTCGCGCAGCCACTGTACGGTCGAGCCTCCGTTGAAGACCGCGCCTTCCAGTGCATAGGCCACTTCACCACGAGGGCCGCAGCCGATGGTGGTAAGCATGCCGTGCGCCGACTTCACGGCTTTCTTGCCGGTGTTCATCAGCAGGAAGCAGCCGGTGCCATAGGTGTTCTTGGCCTGGCCCGGTTCGACACACATCTGGCCGAACAACGCCGCCTGCTGGTCGCCTGCGATACCGGCGATCGGGATGCCGCTCTTGCTGTGGCCGTAAACTTCGGAGGAGGCTTTGACCTCAGGGAGCATCTCGCGCGGGATGTCCAGCACGTCGAGCATGCGCTGATCCCATTCCAGTGTATGGATGTTGAACAGCATGGTCCGCGAGGCGTTGGTGTAGTCGGTGACGTGCACCTTGCCGCCGGTGAATTTCCAGATCAGCCAGGTATCGATGGTGCCGAACATCAGCTCGCCTTTGCGGGCGCGCTCGCGGCTGCCTTCAACGTTGTCCAGGATCCACTTGACCTTGGAGCCGGAGAAGTACGGGTCAATCACCAGACCCGTGGTGTCCTTGATGTACTCCTCAAGACCGTCGCGCTTGAGCTGCTGGCAGATCTCGGTGCTGCGGCGGCACTGCCAGACGATTGCATTGTAGATAGGGCGGCCGGTGTCGCGCTCCCAGATGACCGTGGTTTCACGCTGGTTGGTGATACCGATGGCAGCGATCTGGTTGTGGTGCAGATCGGCCTGCGCCAGTGCCTTGGTCATGCACGCAGTCTGGGTGGCGAAGATTTCCATCGGGTCGTGTTCGACCCAGCCTGCCTGCGGGTAATGCTGGACGAATTCGCTTTGGGCAGTGCTCACCACGTTGGCGTCGCGGTCGAAGATGATGGCGCGCGAGCTGGTGGTGCCCTGGTCAAGAGCAATGATGTAGTTCTTGTTCTGTGTGTCAGTCATGTCGATTGCCTTGCATTATTGGGTGGGATTCAGTTGTGTGAGATTCAAATTGAGTGATATTCAAGATGAAACCTGAACTTTGCCGCGAACCACAGGAGCCTCTTTTTCATTTTCAACAGGAGCGGCGCTTGGCAGATGACGCGCAATCAATGCGCGGTAGCCAGCGGCACCAAGGCAGGCACCCAGAATGGGCGCAAAAATCGGAACCAGGAAATAAGGAATGTCACGACCGCCGGTAAAGGCCATTTCACCCCAGCCAGCGAAGAACGTCATCAGCTTCGGACCGAAGTCACGCGCCGGGTTCATGGCGAAACCGGTCAGCGGGCCCATCGAGCTGCCGATTACGGCTACCAGCAGGCCGATCAGCAAGGGTGCCAGCGGGCCGCGCGGCAAACCATTGCTGTCATCGCCCAAGGCCATGATCACACCCATCAGAATGGTGGTGATGACCAATTCGACCAGAAAGGCCTGACCGACCGAAATGGCCGGGTTTGGATACGTCGAAAACACCGACGCCAGTTCAAGGCTCTGCACGCTGCCGCGAACGATATGGTGAGCATGTTCGAAGTCGAAAAAAAGGCTGATGTACAGCAGGTACACCAGACCCGCTCCGCAGAACGCGCCTGCGACTTGTGCCGAGATATAGAAGGGTAATTTACGCTTTTCAAACCCGGCGAACAGACTCAGCGCGATGCTGACGGCCGGGTTGAGATGGGCACCCGAAATGCCGGCGCTGAGGTAGATCCCCATGCTGACGGCAATGCCCCAGATGATGCTGATTTCCCAAAGGCCGAAGGTGGCTCCCGCGACCTTGAGCGCTGCAACGCATCCTGTGCCGAAAAAAATCATCAGGGCGGTGCCAAGAAATTCAGCCACACATTGCCCGGTGAGCGTCGGTTGTTTTAGTGCGATGGACATGGATACCTCATTTTTTGTTTTTGTCTCGGCACCCTGAGACAGGCGTGGGTGCTCGTTATTCGTGCGTCTCAGAAAAAACCCCATTTCTGATCGCCGATGCGAGTTATACCGAAAAACCGCTTTCGATAATATTCGTAAACGAAAAAATATAGACAAGAAACAACGCTGTCAAAGGTCGGAACCGAACGGTCAGAAAATCGCCAGTAGCCCGCAAAGACCCCGCAGGACCGCTTTATCCGGGTGAATTCAGACTGTTTTCAAAAGGCCGTCAGTGTCGCAGGTGGCGTGAATCAAGGCATGTTCACTTTACTTCGCTTAAAGTGACGGGCATTCGGAACCCTTTGGAGCGCTGCATGACACCCGCACTGGATTTGCTGAAAAAAAACCGCGCCGAACATCGCATTCACAGCTATGAACATGATCCGAAAGCGCCGTCATATGGGCTGGAGGCAGCGGAAAAGCTGGGTCTGGAGCCTGCACAGGTTTTCAAGACGCTGCTCGCCAGCACCGAAAAAGGCGAGTTACTGGTGGCCGTCGTGCCAGTCGTCGGAACACTTGATCTGAAGGCTCTGGCAGCAGGCTGCGGGGGCAAAAAAAACCGAAATGGCCGACCCGGCCGCGGCACAGCGCTCGACGGGATACCTGTTGGGTGGCATCAGCCCCTTGGGCCAGAAAAAGCGTCTGCGTACCTTTATCGACGAGACCGCGCAGCGTTTTGCAAGCATTTATGTCAGTGCCGGGAGGAGGGGGCTCGAGGTCGAGCTTTCGCCAGCGGTGCTGGCTGAGCATACCCAGGCCAGGTTTGCCCCAATCGGCAGGGAATAACCTGCGCCTCAGTTATTGAGCGTATGCACGGCCACGCTGCCGGGCGCCGGGAACAGCACCAGATGGTCTGCTGCCACACGAATACCGACTTCCTCACCCTGGCTGTGGTCGGCATGGCTGGGGAAAATGGCTTCCAGCTGACTGCCGGTCGACAGTTGCAGTCGATACAGCGTCGAGGCACCTTGAAACGTCCGACCGATGACCCGTGCTTTCAGGTCGCTGTCTGGGGCGTAGACGATGTCGTCAGGGCGTAGCAACACATCCACCGCGGCGCCACTGACGCCCGGGTATGCCCGGTTGCCGCGCAGAATGCCGAGTTCGGTATGCACCGATTCCGGATTCATCATTTGTCCGCGAATGAAATAGCCCTGACCGATGAAGCTGGCAACGAACGGCGTTTTGGGTTCGTGATACAGATTGTAAGGCGTGTCCCACTGTTCAAGACGCCCTTCCTTGAATACGCCTACGTGATCGCTGACGGCAAACGCCTCTTCCTGATCATGAGTCACGAGGATCGCGCTGGTGCCCCGCGCCTTGAGAATATCGCGCACCTCATGGCTCAGACGCCGACGCAACTCGCCGTCCAGATTGGAGAAGGGTTCATCGAGCAGCAGGAGTTGCGGCTCGGGCGCCAGCGCTCTGGCCAGCGCCACTCGCTGTTGCTGGCCACCGGACAGCTCGTGAGGATAGCGCTTGCCCAGCGCGCCGAGGTTGACCAGTTCAAGCAACTCGGCGATCACCTGATCCAGGCGCGAGTGGTTGCGAATGCCGAATGCAATGTTTTCGGCGACACTCAGGTGCGGGAACAGCGCGTAATCCTGAAACACCATACCGATGCGGCGTTTCTCCGGAGGCAGGGTCCAGCCCGGACGGGAGATTACTTCGCCCGCCAGGGTGATCTCGCCCGCATGGATCGGTTCGAAACCGGCAATGGCGCGCAGTGTCGTGGTCTTGCCGCAGCCCGATGAGCCCAGCAGGCAGCCGATATCGCCCGCGTTGAGGTGCAGGTTCAGATCCTGCACCACACGCTGGTTCTGATAGCCGCAAGCGAGGTTGCGCAGGTTCAGCAGCAACGGGTTCATGCGGGCTTGCAGGACGGCGCGACGAGGAACTCCAGCAGAGCTTTCTGCGCATGCAGGCGATTTTCGGCCTGATCCCAGGCGACCGAGCGTGAATCATCAAGCAAGTCGACACTGATTTCTTCGCCACGATGGGCCGGCAGGCAGTGCATGAACAGCACGTCCTTGTCAGCCAGGTCGAGCAGGGCGCGCGTGACCTGAAACGGCGCGAACAATTTCTTGCGCCGCGCGGTTTCCTCTTCCTGGCCCATGGAGGTCCACACATCGGTGCTGACCAGATGGGCGCCGGCAACTGCGGCTTTCGGATCGCGGACCACGGTGACACGCTCACCGGCCAGTGCCAGGAACTCGGCGTTTGGCTCGTAGCCGGCAGGACAGGCCACACGCAACTGGAAGTCGAATTGAATCGCCGCTTCTATATAGCTGTTGCACATGTTGTTGCCATCGCCGATCCAGGCGACGGTCTTGCCCTTGATCGAGCCGCGGTGCTCCAGAAATGTCTGCATGTCGGCGAGCAACTGGCACGGGTGCAGGTCATCGGACAGGCCGTTGATGACCGGCACGCGTGAATTGGCCGCGAATTCGGTCAGATTGCTGTGCGCGTAAGTACGGATCATGACCGCATCAAGCATGCGCGACATGACTTTTGCACTGTCGGCAATCGGTTCGCCACGGCCCAACTGGGTGTCTCGATGGGACAAAAAGATGGCCTGACCACCGAGCTGAATCATCCCTGCTTCAAAAGAAAGACGGGTACGTGTCGAGGATTTCTCGAAAATCATCCCCAATACCCGATTCTTCAGCGGTTCAAAAAGTACACCGCGATTTCGCAGGTCTTTAAGCTCTACGCCACGACGGATCAAGCCCAAGAGTTCATCCGGGGTGTAATCCATCATCGAGAGAAAGTGCCTGGCGTTCATGATTAACTACCTTTTCTGCAACAGACCGCAGGTTATCAAAGCCGGTTTTTATCGATAAAACGGGCGAGACCTGCGGCGGAGGCCGCACGGGGCGACGAATAAGAAAGGCGCGATAGTATAAAAAAATGTCGCGTCTTACCAATAGCATGCGTTTTTATGAAGCATGGGTACTACTGGCGTCCCGGACAGAAGGGGCGCCGTTATTCTGTGTTGACGGGGCAAAAACTGGCTACGCTGAGAAGGTTGACAGCCGTCTGCACTTTTTCCGAAGGCAGCATTTGTACACTGCCCAAATAGCGCTTGGCAATTAGTACCAATCCTGTAACAGTCCACGTTTGCGCGGGCGTTGCCTGACGGGATGCACTTCACGGGCTTGAAACAAGGACCGTTTCTTTAATCCCGGACGTGGGTTATAAATCGTTGCCGATACATTACTGATCAAGGGGTGGGGGAATGGACTCAAAAGAGCATCAATTAACGGAGTTGCTCGGGCTCACCGCCCGCACGCTTACCCATCTGACAGCCTCGATGACCTCGATGTCTTTCGAGCTGCTGCGCAGCGAGGACGAAGTCACGCGAACGGCGGGGCGGCGCATGATTGATCGCATGGCCACCATCAGCTCAGGCCTCGACGAGCACTGGCGCCTGATTGGCGACCTGACCGGCGTCCACGTGGCGCAGGAACAGGTCGAAACCGTGGCTGAAATCCAGCAACAGCGCAAGGTCGTTACGCCTATCGGCGGTTGATTCGGCCAACTCATCCGCGTGCCTGATGCACCCCGATTCATGAGGTGAAGGTCAGTGGCGCGGGGCATGGCAGAGCACCATAGTGAGTGTTCGGCAATCAATCGGATTGCCATGCCAGGATCTGAGGCTGCGATGACCCGGACTGAACACTACCGAGCCTGCCATCTGTGCGAGGCCATATGTGGTCTTGTGATCGAGACCGTTGTGGAGGCGGATTCTGCGCCGCGTATCACCTCGATCAAAGGTGACCCGCTGGACACGTTCAGCCGCGGTCATATCTGCCCCAAGGCCATAGCGCTGCAGGACATCCAGAACGACCCTGATCGCCTGCGACAGCCGATGCTACGCACTGGTGATCAGTGGCAGCCGATTGCCTGGCAGCAGGCGTTCGATCTGGTGGCTGAACGGCTTTACGCCATTCAGCAGCTCCATGGGCAGAATGCAGTAGCGGTTTATCAAGGCAACCCCAGCGTGCATAACTATGGGTTGATGACCCACAGCAATTACTTTCTCGGCCTGCTCAAGACCCGCAATCGCTTTTCGGCCACGTCGGTCGATCAGTTGCCGCATCACCTCACCAGTTTCCTTATGTATGGCCACGGCATGCTGTTGCCGATTCCGGATATCGATCACACCGACTTCATGCTGATTCTCGGCGGCAACCCGTTGGCGTCCAACGGCAGCATCATGACGGTACCGGATGTCGAAAAGCGTCTGAAAGCGATCCAGCAACGCGGCGGCAAACTGGTGGTCATCGACCCGCGCCGCAGTGAGACGGCAGCCATCGCCGACCAGCATCTGTTTGTACGTCCGGGCGGTGACGCGGCGTTGCTCTTCGGGCTGCTCAACACGCTGTTCGAGGAGGGGCTGACCCGCGAGAGCCACTTGCCTGTCGACGGTCTGGAGCAGGTTCGACACGCCATTGCCGGCTTCACGGCAGAGGCCATGGGCCCGCGCTGCGGTATCGCTGCCGAGCAGATCCGGCAACTGGCACGGGATTTCGCGGCCGCTGACAAGGCGGTGTGTTATGGGCGAATGGGCGTGTCGACTCAGACCTTCGGCACGCTGTGCCATTGGCTGGCACAACTGATCAATCTGGTGACTGGCAACCTGGATCGTGTGGGTGGTGCGCTGTGTACAGAGCCCGCCGTCGACCTCGTCAGCTCGACCTCCGGTGGTCATTTCAATCTGTGGCAAAGCAGGGTGTCAGGCCTGCCGGAGTATGGCGGCGAGTTGCCGGTTTCGGCGCTGGCCGAGGAAATGCTCGTGGAGGGGGAAGGGCAGGTTCGCGCGTTGGTGACCGTTGCGGGCAACCCGGTGCTGTCGACGCCCAACGGCCGTCAGCTGGAGCGGGCGCTCGAAGGGCTCGAGTTCATGCTCAGCATCGATCTTTACATCAACGAGACCACTCGCCACGCCGACTTGATCCTGCCGTCCACCTCGGCACTGGAAAATGATCACTACGACACCACCTTCAACACTCTGGCCGTGCGTAACGTCACGCGCTTCAATCGGGCCATTTTCGACAAGCCCGAAGGTGCGCTGCACGACTGGGAGATCTTCGTCGGGCTGGCCAGCTCCTTTGCTGCCAAGGCCGAGCGCGCGCTGAAACCTACGTTGCCGCCTGCGCAGATGATTGATCGCGGGCTGCGTGCAGGTCTCTATGGCGATGCATCACCCCATAAGCTGTCACTGGAAACTCTGGACAATCATCCGCACGGTCTTGATCTGGGCGCTTTGAAGTCTAATCTGGCAGAGCGCCTGAAGACCGCCAATGGCCGCATTCAGGCCGCGCCAGAGGTGATCATGGCTGACCTGGCGCGCTTTGCAGCCGAGCCTGCTCCACAGGCAGGCGAGTTGCTGCTGATTGGCCGCAGGCATGTGCGCAGTAACAATTCCTGGATGCACAACTACCATCGACTGGTGAAGGGCAAACCCCGGCATCAACTGCTGATGCATCCTGACGATCTCGCGTGCCGTGGTCTGAGCGACGGCCAGCAGGTTCGGGTCAGCTCCCGGATCGGGATGATCGAGGTTCAGGTGCTGGGCAGTCTGGACATGATGCCCGGTGTGGTCAGCCTGCCGCACGGTTGGGGCCATTCGCGTGCAGGGGTAAAAATGGCGATCGCCCAGAGCCTGCCCGGCGTCAGCGCCAATGACCTGACCGACGAACGGCAACTCGACGTACTGTCCGGCAACGCGGCGTTGAACGGGGTGCCGGTGCGGGTAGTGGCGTGTTAAGGCTCAAGACAGAGCGTCATGCTCGGGATTTCGTTACAATGCGCCACCGTGCCGACAACTGAGTCGGATATTTCAGCCGAGGTGCTCCATGGATATCATCGAAACGATCAAAGAGCAGATTGCCAACAACACCATTCTGCTTTACATGAAAGGCGCTCCGAACGCCCCGCAATGCGGCTTTTCGGCCAAGGCTTCCCAGGCATTGATGGCGTGTGGCGAAAAGTTTGCCTACGTCGACATTCTGCAAAACCCTGAAATCCGCGCCAACCTGCCAAAGTACGCCAACTGGCCGACGTTCCCGCAACTGTGGGTTGCCGGTGAGCTGGTGGGTGGTAGCGACATCATCACCGAGATGATGGCTGACGGTTCGTTGCAGACCTTGGTCAAGGAAGCATCCGCCGCCAAGGCCGAGTAAAGTCTTGCACAGAGCGTCGCACGATAGTCGCGATTACCGTTCCCTACGCTCCAGCATGGTTTTACGCACAAGAAAAAGCCCGCTCTCGATTGAGGCGGGCTTTTTCATTGCGGCGCGAGGGGTAAATCAGTCACCCATCTGCGACTGCAGGTAGTTCTCGATACCGACTTTGACGATCAGACCCAGCTGAGTCTCCAGCCAGTCGATTTGCTCTTCCTTGGGCTCAAGGATGTCTTCCAGCAGCTCACGGCTGCCGAAGTCACCGACCGTCTCGAAGTGAGCGATCGCGGCTTTCAGATCGGCCAGACCTTTTTGCTCGATCTTCAGGTCGCACTCCAGCATTTCCTTGGTGTGCTCACCGATGAGGATCTTGCCCAAGTCCTGCAGGTTTGGCAGCCCTTCCAGAAACAGCGTGCGCTTGATCAGCTTGTCAGCGTACTTCATCGCATGGATGGACTCTTTGTACTCATGCCCACCCAGCTTTTTCAGACCCCAGTCTTCGTACATGCGCGCATGCAGGAAATACTGATTGATAGCGACCAGCTCGTTCCCGAGGATCTTGTTGAGATGCTGGATGACGGTAATGTCGCCTTTCATGTTCGAGGTCCTGCCGGTGGCTTGTGTATATAAGTGCCGAGTGTGAGCTGCACTCAAACGCCTGTCAAACCTAAGTTATTGAATAATAAGTGAAATTAAATAGGAATAAGAATGTTTGAGTTCCGCATCTTGACGCTAAGCGCTTGAATTACAGGCATAAAAAAACCGGACAGGGTGTCCGGTTCTTTAAAAGAGGGGGATTCAGGCAGCTGAAAATTTTGCCGGATAGGCCAGCAATGCATGACTGGTTTGCAGTTCGGTCAGCGTATCACGCACCACTTCCTTTGCCAGGCAGGCGCATTTTCCGCATTTAGTCGCAACACCCAGCGTTTCACGGACTTCACGATAACTGCAGCAGCCTTCCAGAATTGCATCCCGGATTTGACCGTCGGTGACACCTTGGCAGAGGCAAACATACATAAGCTATGGACCGTCGCTGGTTTATTGCTTGGTGTCGAGGAGCTTAATGTTAATGAGAATGCTTGTCAAAACTGTTTTGGGTTGTATTCAGGTCGAGCGATGAGCGGTTGCTTTCGCAAGAAAAGCATCATGGATCTGCTCTCTGGGTCGTCCCGCTGCAGGCATGAAAAAACCGGCACAAGGCCGGTCCATTCAAAGACGTCACGACCTCAGTCGTCGAAATCTTGCCAACCGCCCATTTCTTTCCAGCGGTTGACGATGCCGCAAAACAGCTCGGCCGTCTTCTCGGTGTCGTAACGGGCCGAGTGCGCCTCGCGTCCGTCAAAGTCGATGCCGGCAGCCTGACAGGCCTTTGCCAGCACGGTCTGACCATAGGCCAGGCCGGCGAGGGTGGCGGTGTCGAAGCTGGAGAACGGGTGAAACGGGTTGCGCTTCATGTCCATCCGCGCAACGGCGGCATTGACGAAGCCGAGGTCGAAGCTGGCGTTGTGGCCGACCAGCACCGCACGCTTGCAGCCATTGGCTTTGAGGGCCTTGCGCACGCCGCGGAAGATGTCGTTCATCGCGGTTTCTTCGCTGACTGCCATGCGCAGCGGGTGATCGAGCTTGATGCCGGTGAACTCCAGCGCGGCCGCTTCGATGTTGGCACCCTCGAACGGTTCCACGCGGAAGAAATAGGTGTGTTCCGGGAACACGAAGCCTTTTTCATCCATGCCGATAGTCACCGCAGCGATTTCCAGCAAGGCGTCGGTGGCTGAATTGAAACCGCCGGTCTCTACGTCGACGACCACTGGCAGGTAGCCGCGAAAGCGCGCTGCCATCGGGTGACGGGAACCGCCGCCACCGCCGTGGCCTTCGTGTTCGTCGTCAAAATGATCTTCACTCACGCGTGTTCCTCCAGACGCCAGCGCAGTGTTTCACCAGCGCGCAGCGGGATAACGGTCAACTCGCCGAACGGCAGGCTGGCAGGGGCGGTCCACTCGTCACGCACCAGCGTGATGGTGTCCTGATTGGCGGGCAAGCTGTAGAACGCCGGACCGTGAAGGCTGGCGAAGCCTTCCAGCTTGTCCAGAGCGTTACGCTGCTCGAAAGCTTCTGCATACAGTTCGATGGCTGCGTAGGCGGTATAGCAACCGGCGCAACCGCAAGCGTTTTCCTTGGCATGCTGAGCATGTGGCGCCGAGTCGGTGCCCAGGAAGAACTTGCCGCTGCCGCTGGTGGCCGCGTCGAGCAGGGCCGTCTGATGCGTATTGCGCTTGAGGATCGGCAGGCAATAGAAGTGCGGACGAATCCCGCCGACCAGCATGTGGTTGCGGTTGTACAGCAGGTGATGCGCGGTGATGGTCGCCGCGACATTGGCTGAAGCTTCATTGACGAACTGCACCGCTTCACCGGTGGTGATGTGTTCGAACACCACTTTCAGGGTCGGGAAGCGCTCGACTACACGACGCAGGTGCTCGTCGATGAAGACTTTCTCGCGATCGAACACGTCGATTTCGCCACGCGTCACTTCCCCGTGCACCAGCAGCAGCATGCCGACTTCGGCCATGGCTTCGAGGGCAGGGAAGATCTTGTCGATGCTGGTGACACCGGAATCGGAGTTGGTGGTGGCGCCGGCCGGATACAGCTTGGCCGCATACACGAAGCCACTGGCCTTGGCAGTGCGGATGTCCTCGGGCGTGGTCTGGTCAGTGAGGTACAGCACCATCAACGGCTCGAAGCGGCTGCCGGCCGGGCGTGTAGCCAGAATGCGCTGGCGATAGGCATCGGCTTGCTGCGCGTTGCGTACCGGAGGCACGAGGTTGGGCATGATGATTGCGCGGCCAAAAGTTCGCGCTACGTCAGCAACGGTATGAGGCAAGACAGCTCCGTCACGGAGGTGAATGTGCCAGTCGTCGGGACGCAGGAGGGTCAGGCGGTCAGACATTGGGGATTCCAGGCGGGTCAAACTCGCTGGGAATGCTACCGGAAAAGACTCTCTCAGGCATCCGCTATCAAGTTTTGCATGAAGTTACCGATAGCTCCCTTGTCAGTCGGTATTTTCTGTTTCGCGTTCATTTCCAGTGGAGCCTCCCGTGCGCCAGCGATATTTAGCCCTGCTCAGCATGTTTGCCAGCCTCCCGGCGATGGCTATCAGTTTCCAGACGCGTCTGGAGAGCATTGAGTGGAAGGTCGAAGGCGATCAGTTCGAGTGCCGCCTGACTCAACCGATCACCGACTTCGGTGCCGGTGAGTTCGTGCGCCGCGCGGGCGAGCAGGCGACGTTTCGCCTCAAGGCTTCATACAACATGCTCGGTAACGGCTCTGCGACGTTGCTGGCGGCTGCGGCGCCCTGGCAGCCGGGACGCGGCGATATCAACCTGGGATCGGTGCGCGTCAGCAATGGCGATATTCCCTTCAATACCTCTCAGGCCCAGGCCGGACGTCTGATCAGCGGCCTGATGGACGGGCGCAGTCCACTCATTCGCCACTACACCCGAGACGGCGGTCAGATGGAAGTGCGTCTGCTGCCGGTCAAGTTCAGCAAGGCATTCAACGATTATCAGGCATGCACTGCCAAACTGTTGCCGATGAACTTCGATCAGATCAAACAGGCCGAGGTAGGTTTCCCGGGCGGCGGTATCGAACTGGACGCCCGTGCCAAGGCGCGTCTGGACAACATGGTGGCCTATTTGAAGGCCGATCCGACCGTGAACCGCATCGAACTGGACGGCCATTCGGATAACA
Organism: Pseudomonas sp. PvP027; assembly: GCF_017833005.1. Lineage (NCBI taxonomy): Bacteria > Pseudomonadati > Pseudomonadota > Gammaproteobacteria > Pseudomonadales > Pseudomonadaceae > Pseudomonas > Pseudomonas sp. PvP027. Next base: position 4,625,133 of record NZ_JAFIBK010000001.1, read on the forward strand.
GCGGCAATCGCTTGACCAATCGTGACCTGTCCCGCCGTCGCGCGTTGGCAGTCATGGATTATTTCAAGGCTCAAGGCATACCCGAGCAGCAAATCACCCTGCGCTTTCACGGCGAACGCTACCCGCTGGCGCCCAACACCAATGAAGCCAACCGTGCGCGCAACCGCCGGGTGAACGTGCACCTCGAACGCGTTGCACCCGATGAGCGCCCGGTACCGGTCGCATCTGCCAACGCGGCACACACCTCTTAAGGCCTGTAAAAGGCCCCTGTCAGACGTCGCCTTGTCGTCACAAGCTGTCGCGCCCCTGTAAATTTGCTGGTTTGAACGGTAGAATCAGCGGTTTTCCGTACAACCCGGTGGAGTGATGGCATGGCGGACGTAAACAAGGTAGTTCTCGCGTATTCCGGTGGCCTGGATACTTCGGTAATCCTCAAGTGGCTGCAAGATACGTACAACTGCGAAGTGGTGACCTTTACCGCTGACCTGGGTCAGGGTGAAGAAGTAGAGCCGGCACGCGCCAAGGCTCAGGCCATGGGCGTGAAAGAAATCTACATCGATGACCTGCGCGAAGAATTCGTGCGCGATTTCGTCTTCCCGATGTTCCGTGCCAACACCGTCTATGAAGGCGAGTACCTGCTGGGTACCTCCATCGCCCGTCCTTTGATCGCCAAGCGTCTGATCGAGATCGCCAACGAAACCGGCGCTGACGCCATTTCCCACGGCGCAACCGGCAAGGGTAACGACCAGGTACGTTTCGAGCTGGGTGCCTACGCGCTCAAGCCAGGCGTGAAGGTCATCGCTCCGTGGCGTGAATGGGATCTGCTGTCGCGTGAAAAACTGATGGACTACGCCGAGAAGCACAACATTCCGATCGAGCGTCACGGCAAGAAGAAATCCCCGTACTCCATGGATGCCAACCTGCTGCACATCTCTTATGAGGGCGGCGTGCTGGAAGACACCTGGACCGAGCACGAAGAAGACATGTGGCGCTGGACCAAGTCCCCTGAGGACGCGCCAAACGTTGCGACCTATCTTGAGCTGACCTATCGCAATGGCGACATCGTTGCTCTGGACGGCGTCGAAATGACTCCGGCCACTGTGCTGGCGACCCTGAACCGCATCGGTGGCGAAAACGGTATCGGCCGTCTGGATATCGTTGAAAACCGTTATGTGGGCATGAAGTCCCGTGGCTGCTACGAGACCCCTGGTGGCACCATCATGCTGCGCGCTCACCGCGCCATCGAATCGATCACCCTGGACCGCGAAGTCGCCCACCTCAAGGACGAACTCATGGCCAAATACGCCAGCCTGATCTACACAGGTTACTGGTGGAGCCCTGAGCGTCTGATGCTGCAGCAGATGATCGACGCATCCCAGGCTCACGTGAACGGCGTTGTGCGTCTGAAGTTGTACAAGGGCAATGTGATCGTTACCGGTCGCAAGTCGGATGATTCGCTGTTCGACGCCAACATTGCCACGTTCGAAGATGACGCAGGTGCCTACGATCAGGCCGATGCAGCGGGCTTCATCAAGCTCAACGCATTGCGCATGCGGATTGCAGCCAACAAGGGTCGCAAGCTGTTCTGATGCCGCACGTTTGATAAGTGCAGCCCCTCAGGGCTGCACTTCAGATGCTGACGGCCCTTCATGCGTCAGCGGCTGTACGCGGTTTTTTTCAGAGCTGCCGTAAGGCGCCTTTTTTCTTGCACAGCAACTGCGGCATGCTCGGGCGCAGGGCTAAGATAGTTCAGAATATCCTCCTGCCTCACGCCGTGACGCTTCATTAACGCCTTCAGCTGTTTCTCGAATTCGAGTGTGTGGACAAATTGCTTATTGCACTTGAGTGTTTCAAGCAGTGCCTGCTGTTTGCTCAGTGCGTTTCAATGGCGCGGTATTCTTTTAATATCGACATGGTCCTTCCTTCGAGGTGTCATGTAAAAAACAGTGAATCAGTAAAATCATGTTGGCTCATGAGTGAGAAGGCGCTCCTCTGTGTTAGGTGGCAGTGTGCAAAGAAGCCTGTCACTGTTTTTACATGGGGTTTCAATGCGCAGTCATTGCCCAGCATGATTCTGTGGTCGTGTGTATGCAGTCGTCGAAGAGCTTCTTACCGTTGGCGTCGAAAAGCGCCTACTTGTTTTAGTGTTTTCCTACAGCACCTGTAGATGTTCAACGCAGGGCATGACAGCGCTTTCCATCGGCTATCTGACATCTATCGCACACCGTGTCTGTTCCTGGCGTGATTATTCAGTGCCTGTCGCGCTCCCGTTGTTGCCCGAACTCAAGCCGGTAGGCCTTGCCAATGTTGAGTATCTGACGGAGACTCAGGTCGAGTATCCCGGCGATCTCGGACGCGGTGTAGCCCAGTGCCGAGTAGTGCATGGCGTGGCCTGCAACGACGTCGTCGATATCCGTAAGGTCATGAGCTGCCTGCCTGCCAGAGGGCAGCGAGGGGTGGCTGAGTTTAATGGCCACGCCGTTTTCTGTCGCCAGCCGACGAATAGCCCTTTTATTCATGCGTAATGAGTACTGCAATGCGGTAAAGCCCGCCCCCTTGGCGGCCAGATACTTCAGTTGCTGAACTTTGCCAGCGAGTTCAGGTGTATGTTCCTCAGCAGGCGTTGTACTCGATAATGCTGCAGTCTCTCCTTCGGGGATGACTGCAATAACACCGCCTTTGGCAACAAACGCTTCCACTGCGGTCATCAGGTCAGACGCGGTGTGGGGGGATGGCCGCGTACGGGTGTATTTAGTGTTCATGGTAAATCCCTTTTTGAACATGGTTATACAGGGCCCATTCAAAAGAGTTGCCAGGCGCCCCGAGAGTGTCCAGAAGACAGTGGTGCTGAATCGGCGATATAACCCTTTGCCTGTATTCATCCGGCCACGCGATACACAAAGCCTGTGTCAATGCGCCGCGGATGAAGTACATAAGTACCGTGCGTAGCGACAGGATGCCACAGGGCTTCGCGTGTTCAAGAACAGCAAGTAATGAAGTTGCTGTTAAAAAAGTAACGACTGGTAATAAAATTTGCAAGGGAAAAATGGTGAGTTACAAGATTTGATTGGACGGTTTTTATAAGGTCTTACGAGTTGTAATGGTGCGTCTGTTAATTGTGTAGTCCGTTTCCTGTTCGAAAGAGCGCGGCTGGCTTTGAAATAAAAAATGGTATTTGCTACTTGTCGAAGGAGCTGCTCATGCTCTTGAATGATGTAGGGTTATGCTATGGTGTGTGTAAGATTTTGCGGTGGTAAGAGGTGAAGGGATGCTGGGTGAAAACATGGCAGTGATCGGTTCATGGAAGCATGGCATGTTGATGTCGTGAGTTCAGATGTAGGACTTTTCTTGATGTTTTGTAAGGCTTCTCCTTAAATAAATATTTGTACGAAATTCTGTAAATGGTGTGTAATTTTTAAACCTTGTTTACGTATGTAGCATGTGAATGTATTCCTTGCTCCTCAAGCGTGTGTGCAGGACCGGGCGTCCGCATGCGGGGGCTTTTCAGTCGTCCTGCCAGGGGGGCGCCATGTGCACGTTTCGTTTTCCATGCTGCATGCCGATAACAGTGCGCTGTGATGGGGGCCTTGTTTTTGCGGGGCGCGAAGGGCATGACCTGTTTCAAATGACTCGACTAAAGGTATTGGTTTTAATTTGCTGGCGATAAGCCATGTATTGGTCTCGTGTCGTGACGCCGATGCAGGAATACGCTGGTGATACTTTGACAGGTGCAACAGGGGCATTTCGAACTTGAAAGTTCGGCAAGCGTCTGGTGCGCGTATTTATCTACTGATGCTGCGATGCTTGTGCCGTAGCTATCAGAAAAAAATTCACCAGGTTCCGAAAAGGAAGGCTCTGTGAAAATCAATAAAAAATGTGCGGTTCTGCCAAGTATTGTAGGAAGTTTCTGCTGTAATTGTAGGAATGGTCTTTGGCTGTCGATCCACAAGGGTGAGCGCCATGCAAAGCAGTAAACGACTAAGTTATTGTGCTGGCTCTGAAAATTCGAATAGCGAAAAATGGACTGCCCATGAATAAAGTGCTGATCGTGGATGATCATCCCGTCATTCGCCTTGCTGTGCGCATGCTGATGGAGCGTCATGGCTATGAGGTCATTGCGGAGACTGACAACGGTGTGGATGCGCTGCAACTGGCGCGTGAACACCTTCCGGATATCGTCATTCTCGATATCGGTATCCCCAAGCTCGACGGGCTGGAGGTGATTGCCCGTCTGTCAGCCATGACGTTGCCATTCAAGGTATTGATCCTCACCTCCCAGGCACCGGGTCACTTTTCCATGCGCTGCATGCAGGCCGGGGCAGCCGGTTATGTCTGCAAGCAACAGGATCTGACCGAACTGCTCAGTGCCATCAAGGCGGTATTGTCAGGGTACAGCTACTTTCCCAACCAGGCGTTGCACACCGTTCGCTCCAGTATGGGCAACGCAAGTGAGTCGGACATGGTCGACCGGCTTTCCGGCAGGGAGATGATGGTTTTGCAGCAGTTGGCCAGAGGCAAGACCAACAAGGAAATTGCCGACGGCATGTTTTTGAGCAACAAGACCGTCAGTACTTATAAAACGCGTTTGTTGCTCAAGCTCAACGCGCACTCACTGGTCGATCTGATCGAGCTCGCCCAACGTAACGGGCTTGTCTGAGTAAGGGGCTCCCTAGAGTCGTCGTGCCTGATGCCCACTGGTGCAGTTCAGCTATCGAGTAGTCATTTCACGTCGTGATCACATAGTGAAGCCTCTTCTGCGAGAGGCTTCAGGCAACACATGAAAGGAAGTCGGTGGCGAGGTTTCAGATCAATCTAGAAATCGAAGTCGTAATCAGCCAATTGTTTCTGCAAACGCCTTTCTTCAAGAAGGTTGTCGATGGTGCGTCGTTTGCTCAGGTTGGTCTTCGCCGGCTCGACAGTCGCGGGTTCTGTGTCGTCCGCATCAACGGCGACAAGGTCGTCATCTACGTCCAGTTGTTCGTTGTCAGTGCTCATGAAGTCGACTCCAGGGCTTGGGCTCTCTGGCGCTTCTTATAGCGACAATCCACTGACGGGTAAAAAAGATTTTTTCAATCGACCAGACATCAATGAACTGTCTGGCTCAATCGTCGGACGTTTTTGCCTTGTAATCGCACAGGTCCTCTATGCGGCAGCTGCCGCACCGCGGTTTACGTGCCTGGCAAACGTAGCGTCCGTGCAGAATCAGCCAGTGATGGGCATCGAGCAGGTAGTTTTTCGGCACAAATTTCATCAGTTGTCTTTCTACCTCCACCACATTTTTGCCGGGCGCGATGCCCGTGCGATTGCTGACGCGAAAGATATGCGTATCCACGGCCATCGCGATCTGACGGAAAGCGGTATTGAGCACAACGTTAGCCGTTTTGCGCCCGACGCCTGGCAGGGCTTCGAGTGCTTCCCGGGTTTGCGGTACTTCGCCGTTGTGCAGTTCCACCAGCATTCGGCAGGTTTCAATCACGTTTTTGGCTTTGCTGTTATACAGGCCGATTGTCTTGATGTACTCGGAAAGCCCCTCTACACCCAGCTCGTAGATGGCCTGTGGCGTATTGGCTACCGGGTAGAGCCTGGCAGTCGCCTTGTTGACGCTGACGTCAGTGGCCTGGGCGGAAAGGATGACGGCTATCAACAGTTCAAAAGGCGTGGTGTAGGCCAATTCGGTTTTTGGGTCCGGATTGTCCTCGTGCAGCCTGCGAAAGATTTCCTGGCGTTTTGCGGCATTCATGGGCGGAGCTTTTCCTCGGAATTGGCCTGTGCGGGGGGTGGCAGAAGTGCTGCAAGTGTCTGCTCGGCAGCTTCGTATTCGCGCTGCAATTCCACAAGCCTGGCGGCCTGTTCCGCAATCGGAGGGTGACCAAATGCCTTGAGTGACTTGTTGAGCTGCGCGCGGCTCATGGCCAGGGCAATTCGGGCTTTTTTCAAGGCTTCATCCGGCCCGGCAGGTTTGTCGTTCCGGGCGAGTGCGACGGCGGATCGGGGCAGATTGTCACGAGCTGATTCAACGCGCTGCGACCGCGCAAGGCGCTCCGCCAGCCGCGTTTGCTGTTCGCGGTGCAGGCGTGCATTGCGTGCTTCGAAACGCAGTCGGGCATGGGTACGCTTGCGCTGCCGCGCCTCCTGCAGCTCGGGGGTAGGGGCCAGACCACCCACGATGGGAGTGACCGTTGCCAGCGGCAGCGGATGCATTTCAATGCAATCCACCGGGCACGGCGCAATGCACAGATCACAGCCTGTGCATTCATCGATAATCACGGTGTGCATCAGCTTGGCTGCGCCGAGAATGGCATCCACGGGGCAGGCCTGAATGCATTTTGTACAACCGATGCACTCTGCTTCGCGAATGAATGCAACCTGCGCCGGTGCAGTGCCGCGTTGCATATCCAGTGTCAGGACCGGAACCGACAGCAGTTCGGCCAGCTGGACGATCGTTTCGTCGCCGCCCGGTGGGCATTTGTTGATGGCTTCACCGCCAGCGATACCCTCGGCGTAGGGCTTGCAGCCAGGATGGCCGCACTTGCCGCACTGAGTCTGCGGTAGAAGGGCATCGATACTGTGGATGAGGTCCACGTCGGGAAGCAGGCGAATCAATTCAGTCATGGTCTTGCCAGGTGACCAACAGGTGTTCTGTCTATCGAGAGAGCAGCATTATCGGACAGATCAGGGAGCTTGCGAATGCACAGAGGCCCGGTATCCGCCTGATGGCAGGATACCGGGCCTCACGTCGTTTACTTGATGCGCTGGCCTGGTTTGGCACCGCTGTCAGGGCTGAGCAGATAGATCTCTTCACCACCGGGGCCTGCCGCCATCACCATGCCTTGCGAAATGCCGAAACGCATTTTCCGCGGCTTGAGGTTGGCGATCATCATGGTCAGGCGACCTTCGAGTTCGGACGGGTTCGGGTAGGCGCTCTTGATACCGGAAAAGACATTGCGCTGCTCGTCGCCGATGTCCAGGGTCAGACGCAGCAGCTTGTCGGCACCCTCAACATGTTCGGCTTTGAGGATCAGTGCGACGCGCAGGTCGATGGCAGCAAAGGCATCAAAGTCGATTTCCGCCGACAGCGGGTCTTTGGCGAGTTCGCCATTACCGGCAGGCGCGGTGTCCGCCGACGAGTCGGTAGCGGTCAGGTCTTCCTTGGAGGCAGTGGCCATGGCCTCGACCTTGACCGGGTCGATACGGGTCATCAGTGCCGAGAACGGGTTGAGCTGATGATTGGCCAGCAAGGTCTTGTGGTCTTCCCAGGTCAGCGGTTCGACATTGAGGAATTTTTCTGCATCGGCGGCCAGATTCGGCAGGACCGGCTTGAGGAAAATGACCAGTTGGCGGAACAGGTTGATGCCCAGCGCGCATACGGCCTGGACTTCATCCTGTTTGCCTTCCTGTTTGGCCAGCGCCCATGGCGCTTTTTCCGCGATGTAGGCATTGGCGCGGTCCGCCAGCGCCATGGTCTCGCGCATGGCACGGGCGAAGTCGCGGGCTTCGTAGGCGTCGGCAATGCTGGGGGCAGCCGCCAGAAACGCGTCGGTCAGTTCGGGTGCGGCATTGGTTTCGACCATCACGCCGGAGTTGCCCTTGTGAATGAACCCGGCGCAGCGACTGGCAATGTTGACCACCTTGCCGATCAGGTCGGAGTTGACCTTTTGCACGAAGTCTTCGAGGTTCAGGTCCAGGTCGTCGACGCCACGGCCCAGTTTCGACGCGTAGTAATAGCGCAGGTACTCGGGCGGCAGGTGATCGAGGTAGGTGCGCGCCTTGATAAAGGTGCCACGCGATTTCGACATCTTCTGGCCATTGACGGTCAGGTAGCCGTGTACGTTGATGCCGGTCGGTGTGCGCAATGCTGCGCCTTCCAGCATGGCAGGCCAGAACAGGGCGTGGAAGTTGACGATGTCCTTGCCGATGAAGTGATAGAGCTCGGTGGTCGCGTCCTTTCCCCAATACGCATCGAAGTCCAGGTCCGGACGGCGCGCACACAGGTTCTTGAAGCTGGCCATGTAACCGATCGGCGCGTCGAGCCACACATAGAAGTATTTGCCTGGCTCTTCGGGAATTTCAAAGCCGAAATAGGGCGCATCGCGGGAGATGTCCCACTGTTGCAGGCCGCTGTCCAGCCATTCGGCGATTTTGTTGGCAACGGCGTCCTGCAGGGTGCCACTGCGTGTCCAGCTCTTGAGCATGGCGTCGAATGCGGGAAGGTCGAAGAAGAAGTGCTTCGAGTCCTTGAGCACCGGCGTGGCACCGGAAATCGCCGACTTGGGGTCTTTCAGATCCGTAGGGGCGTAGGTAGCGCCGCACTTTTCACAGTTGTCGCCGTACTGGTCCTCGGCCGCGCATTTCGGGCAGGTGCCCTTGATGAAACGGTCGGCCAGGAACATTTTCTTTTCCGGGTCGAAGTACTGGGTAACCGAGCGCGTCGCGATATGACCCGCATCGCGCAGACGCTTGTAGATCATGCTCGACAGCTCGCGGTTCTCGTCCGAGTGCGTCGAGTGGAAATTATCGAAGTCCACCAGGAAGTCGGCAAAGTCGGCGCTGTGCTCGGCCTTGACGTTGGCGATCAGTTGCTCTGGCGTGATGCCTTCCTTTTCGGCGCGCAGCATGATTGCCGAGCCATGGGCGTCGTCCGCGCAGACATAGATGCATTGATTGCCGCGGTGCTTCTGAAAACGCACCCACATGTCGGTCTGGATGTACTCGAGCATGTGGCCAAGGTGAATGGAACCATTGGCATAGGGCAGGGCGCTGGTAACGAGAATCTTGCGTGGCTCGGACATGGGGCTCGGCTACTTGAAGTGAAACGGAGACCGGCCACTATAAAGGTCTGAACGATTTTTTTCACCCGTGCGGTTGTGGGAATGCTCCTGAAGGCTTGGGCGCGGTTCAGTGAAATCATGTGGGCGGCTGGCAGAACAGGTACGATAGCCGGCTGTTCCAGTCAGTCTTTTTACGGAGTAAGCCCATGAGCGCAGTCAATCGCGCAGCGGTGGAGACGATTCTTCGCCAGTACACCGACCCCTATCTGAATCAGGATCCGGTCACTGCCGGTTGCGTCCGGTCTATCGATATTCAAGGGGCGCAGGTCAGCGTGCAACTCGAATTGGGCTATGCCGCCGACCTGTTCAGGAACGGCTGGGCGCAAGTGCTGAAAACCGCCATCGAGAATCTGGACGGTGTCAGTTCCGCCACGGTCGCCATCACCAGTGTGATCGGCGCGCACAAGGCCCAGAGCCAGATTCCGGGGCTTGCCAATGTGAAAAACATTGTTGCTGTCGCGTCCGGCAAGGGCGGTGTCGGCAAGTCCACTACCGCCGCCAACCTGGCCCTGGCGCTGTCTCGCGAGGGCGCCCGCGTCGGCATCCTCGATGCCGATATCTATGGCCCGAGCCAAGGGGTGATGTTCGGTATTCCCGAAGGCACGCGGCCGAAGATCAAGGACCAGAAGTGGTTCGTGCCGGTCGAGGCGCACGGCATCGAGGTGATGTCGATGGCCTTTCTGACCGACGACAACACGCCGATGGTCTGGCGCGGACCGATGGTCTCAGGCGCGTTGCTGCAACTCGTCACGCAGACTGCCTGGAATGATCTGGATTATCTGGTCATCGACATGCCGCCTGGCACCGGTGATATCCAGCTCACGCTCGCGCAGAAAGTCCCGGTCGCGGGTGCCGTGATTGTCACCACACCGCAGGACCTGGCGCTGCTGGATGCGAAAAAAGGTGTCGAGATGTTCCGCAAGGTCAACATTCCGGTATTGGGTGTCGTTGAAAACATGGCGGTGCACATCTGCTCCAACTGCGGCCATGCCGAGCATCTGTTCGGTGAAGGTGGCGGCGAGAAGCTGGCGACACAGTACGACGTCGAGCTGCTGGCGTCATTGCCGCTGTCGATGCTGATCCGCGAACAGGCAGATGGCGGCAAGCCTACGGCGATTGCCGAGCCGGAGAGTCAGATTGCGATGGTGTATCAGGAACTGGCACGTCACGTCGGTGCGCGGATCGTGCTGCAGGAAGCTGCAAGCCCAGCCATGCCGACCATTTCGGTAAGCGACGACTGACTGTATGGCGATGATCGGGCGAGGGAGGTGCTTTGCTTCTCTCGTTCTGGTCAGGTGTTCAGCCAGTGAGAGGTCAAAAGGCGGGCAATAAAAAACCCCGCTTTTAAGGGCGGGGTTTTTAAGCGAATCAGTACAAGTTAGATAACTTGAACTTCTTCAGCTTGCATGCCTTTCTGACCGCGGGTAGCGATGAAAGAAACCTGTTGGCCTTCTTTCAGGCTTTTGAAGCCGTCGGATTGGATAGCTTTGAAGTGCACGAACAGGTCGTCACCGGATTGTGGAGTGATGAAGCCGAAGCCTTTTTCATCGTTGAACCACTTAACGGTACCAGTTTGGCGATTGGACATAGTATATCTCCTTGGACAAAGTTAACTGCGGCGTAGGAAGAGCCCTGGCCGAGACTGAGTGCAAAGAGCTGGAAAATTCATGGAGATGGTTGGATCGAAATTCAACATCGTGTAGAGATTCTCAGTGACACAAGCAACACAGTGACGCTACCTTAACCCTTTTTTCCGAACGTGCCAATGGTCTGTTGATGATTATTTCCATTCGCAGCGAAACAGCCCGGCCGGTCACGCAAACTCGCTATCTGTTGCCTTTGAACCGTCGGCCTCAGCCCGGTAAGATGCCGGATATCTTTTTCACCTCGCTATTCAGGACACCGCCATGAGCATCAAATCGGACAAGTGGATTCGCCGCATGGCGCAGGAACACGGGATGATCGAGCCCTTCGTCGAGCGCCAGGTGCGTGGCGAAGGCGCTGATCGAGTGATCTCCTTCGGCGTGTCCAGTTATGGCTACGACGTGCGTTGTGCCGACGAATTCAAGGTGTTCACCAACATCAATTCGGCCACGGTCGATCCGAAAAACTTCGATGAAAAAAGCTTCGTCGATATCAAGAGCGACGTGTGCATCATCCCTCCCAACTCGTTCGCCCTGGCGCGCACCGTCGAATATTTCCGCATTCCGCGTAACGTTCTGACCATCTGTCTGGGCAAGAGCACCTACGCGCGCTGCGGCATCATCGTCAATGTCACGCCGCTCGAACCTGAGTGGGAAGGCCATGTAACGCTGGAGTTTTCCAACACCACGACACTGCCGGCCAAGATCTACGCCAACGAGGGTGTGGCGCAGATGCTGTTCCTGGAGTCCGACGAGGAGTGTGAAGTGTCCTACAAGGATCGGGGTGGCAAGTACCAGGGCCAGCGTGGCGTTACCCTGCCGCGTACCTGATTTGAGCTTCAGGTGACTAGTGGAATTGAATTAATACTCTATTTCGCACTCTATCTGCTCACATGCTTTCGCATAATTCATTACGTGCGACGGCCTTTGATCTGGAGTGCCCTATGAAGACTACTTTCAAAATCTCTGAACAGGTTCAATCTCCGCTTAACGAGATCGGGCTGCTCGCCTGGTCATTGATGGCTCATTCCGATCTCAGCCCGGAGCTGAACATGGTCGGTGGCGGGATCCCGGGTAATCCAGATCCCGATACTCCGTTTCAGCCTACCGAGCCAGGCGGGCCTACTGTTCCTGACGAGCCGCCACCTGCACCTGTGGCCTGATTATCACAAAGCTGCCTGCTGTTCTCGCGAGCAGCAGGCAGTCTTGTATGTGGCGACCCACGACGCTATGCCACTCGCCATACCGCATCGCCGCCGGTGACATAGACCGTGCTGTCCTGCGCGGGACGAATCTGAAAACCGCCCGTGAATTCGCCGAACGCTGGCAGCAGACTGACCTTCCGGCCCAGGTAAAAGCACGCCAGCCGCAAACTTTGCCGACCGCGCCCATGCAGCCGGTACACCGGGTGAACGTGCCCGGCCAGTACATGCAGGTCAGGGTGCGGATCGGGTTCGTGCTGCAGGGCAAAGGGTCCGAGCGCCAGCGGCTCGGGAACCACATCGATACCCAGATAGGCGGGCGGATCGCCAGCCCGTTTGTCATGGTTGCCGCGGATCAATGTGATGCGCAGCGTCGAGCGCTCTGCTCGCCACTGCTCCAGCGCCGCCAGCGTGCCGACGGCATGAGATTCTGGTGCGTGCAGGAAATCACCGAGGAAGATCAGATGATCGCAGGGATAGGCATTCAAAAGGCTGTCCAGGCGGCGCAGGTTGGCCTGTGTAGTGCCATGCGGCACCGGCTGACCGAGCTTGCGATAGGCGGCTGCCTTGCCAAAGTGCGCATCGGCAATCAGCAAGGATCGTTCGGCGGGGTAGTAGATGGCCTTGTCGGCCAGCAACCACAGCTCTTCTCCTGCCAGCGTGACAGCCAGATACGGGTTCATTGTTCAGGCTCCGGGCCAGCGGCTTTCTCCAGGTCGCGGACCATGCGTGCGATGCGGTCGGCAAGTTTCTCCGAACTGAGGCTTTCGCGAAAGCGTTCGACCAGTAATGGAAAGGCCAGCGGGGTCGCGCGCTTTATCGCGTGCAGGTCCAGCGTGCGGCTGTTGATCTGGCGCAACGTCAGTTCCAGGCGCTGCAGGTCCAGTTCCTGACGCAGTACTTCCTGTTCGGCTTGAGTCAGCAGCATGTTGTCAGCGTCGTATTGCTTGAACACCTCGAAAAACAGCCCGCTGGATGCCTGAAGCTGACGATTGCTCTTGGCCGCGCCAGGGTAGCCGGAAAACACCAGTCCGGAGATGCGCGCGATTTCCCGAAAGCGTCGCAGAGCCAGTTCGCCAGCGTTGAGGCTGGCGATAATGTCGTCTAACAGATCCGTTTCGCTGAACAGGTCAGCCTGCAACGTCTGCGCCCAGTCGATTTCGCTGGCGCTGAGCAGCTCCAGCCCATAGTCGTTGACGGCAATGGAAAAGGTCAGCGGTCGGTGCCGGCTCAAGCGCCAGGCCAGCAGGCTGCCTAACCCCAGATGCACATGACGACCGGCGAACGGGTAGAGAAACAGATGCCAGCCTTCGCGGGATTTGAGTGTTTCAGCCAGCAACGTGTCGCGTCGCGGCAGCCCTGACCACTGTCGCTGTACTTCCAGCAAGGGTTTGATGGCGCGCATTTCCGGGCTGTCGAATTCGCCCCGCGCAGCAGCATCGAATTTCTCTACCACGGCATCCGCCAGTTCGCTGGACAGCGGCATTCGACCGCCATTCCAGCGTGGCACGGCGGCTTTCTTGCCGGTCGCGCGTTTGACGTAGGCCGTCATGTTTTCCACTCGAACCAACTCCAGCAAACGCCCGCCAAACAGAAAGCCGTCACCGGGTTTGAGTCTGGCAATGAAGCCTTCTTCGACGCTGCCCAGCGAGCCACCGCCGCCGCCTTTTTTCCAGTATTTCAGGTTGACGGTGGCCTCACTGACGATGGTCCCCACGCTCATGCGGTGACGTCTGGCCAGGCGCGCATCGGGGACGCGCCAGATCCCTTCCTCGTCGGGTTCAGCACGGCGGTAATCAGGGTAGGCGGTCAGTGAATGGCCGCCGTTGCGGACAAACGCCAGCGCCCATTGCCATTGCTCGTCGCTGAGGTCGCGGTAAGCCCAGGCGCTGCGTACCTCGGCCAGCAGCTCATCGGGAAGGAAACCACCGCCCAGGGCGATGCTGACCAGGTGCTGGACCAGCACGTCCAGTGGCTGGTGTGGTGATTCGCGGGGCTCGATCATCCGCGCTTCGACGGCGTCGTGGGCGGCAGCGGCTTCAACCAGCTCCAGGCTGTGGGTCGGCACCAGCGTCACGCGCGAAGGACGACCCGGCGCGTGGCCCGAACGCCCGGCGCGCTGCATCAGGCGTGCGACACCTTTGGGCGAGCCGATTTGCAACACGCGCTCGACCGGCAGAAAGTCCACGCCCAGGTCCAGGCTCGAGGTACACACGACGGCCTTGAGAGCGCCTTCTTTCAGCGCGCGCTCGACCCAGTCCCGGACCTCTCGGGCCAACGAACCGTGGTGCAGGGCAATCAGCCCGGCCCAGTCGGGGCGAGCTTCCAGTAGCGCCTGATACCAGATTTCCGATTGCGCGCGGGTGTTGGTGAACACCAGACAGCTTGCGCTGCTTTCCACCTCGGCGACGACCTGCGGCAACATGCGCAAGCCCATGTGCCCGGCCCACGGGAAGCGTTCGATGGAGGACGGCAACAGCGTATCGACCTGCAAGTCCTTGACGATCTTGCCTTGCACGGTCACGCCGCCGTCGCCGATCAGTACCTGCTGCGCGTGCTGCTGATTACCCAGCGTCGCGGAAATGCCCCACACGATCAGTTGCGGATTCCAGCGCCTCAGGCGCGCCAGGGCCAGTTGCAACTGCACGCCGCGCTTGTTGCCGATCAGTTCGTGCCATTCGTCCACTACCACCATCTTCAGCGTCGACAAGGCGACCTGCGCGTCGGCACGGGTCAGCAGCAGCGTCAGGCTTTCAGGGGTGGTGATCAAGGCCGAGGGCAGCCGCCGACTCTGCCGGGCGCGTTCGCTGCCGCTGGTATCGCCGGTGCGCAAGCCCACCGACCATGGGATATCCAGTTCTGTCAGCGGTGCCTCAAGGGCTCTGGCGGTATCGGCGGCCAGGGCGCGCATGGGCGTGATCCACAGGACACTCAGTGGTTCGGCGGGCGGTTTGCGTTTGCGTGGTTTGTTGTCAGCGGTGAGCTTATTGGCTTTGGCGAAGCGGTTGAGCGCGGCGAACCACACGGCGTAGGTCTTGCCCGAGCCGGTGCTGGCATGCAGCAAACCGGACTCGCCGTTTTTTACCGCTGCCCAGACCTCCTTCTGAAACGCAAAGGGCTTCCAGCCCCGGGCGAGAAACCATCGTCGAGCGAAATCGGTGGGTCTGCTCATCCGTTTGAGTGTGCTCTGAGTGGCGTTAAGTCAAAGACAGCAGAGAAAGGGTAATAGTTTTAAATGGTTATGTGGCTGATCGTTCCTGGGTTACCTATCGTGCCGATGCTTCGCGTCGGCATGCAGTTCTGGACGCTCTGCGTCCTCTTTATGACGCAGAGCGTCATGAAATGCATTCCCACGCTGGAGCGTGGGAACGAGATTGAATCCAACTGACTATCGTGCCGATGCTCCGCGTCGGCATGCAGTTCTGGACGCTCTGCGTCCTCTTTATGACGCGGAACGTCATGAAGTGCATTCCCGCGCTAGAGCGTGGGAACGAGATTGAATCCAACTGACTATCGTGCCGATGCTCCGTGTCGGCATGCAGTTCTGGACGCTCTGCGTCCTCTTTATGACGCGGAGCGTCGCGAAATGCATTCCCACGCTGGAGCGTGGGGACGAGATTGAGTCCAACTGACTATCGTGCCGATGCTCTGCGTCGGCATGCCGTTCTGGACGCTCTGCGTCCTCTTTATGACGCGGAGCGTCATGAAATGCATTCCCACGCCGGAGCGTGGGAACGAGATTGAATCCAACTGGCTATCGTGCCGATGCTCCGCGTCGGCATGCCGTTCTGGACGCTCTGCGTCCTCTTTATGACGCGTAGCGTCATGAAGTGCATTCCCACGCTGGAGCGTGGGAACGGGATTTGAGGGGGATCCAGACGTTTGCGTGCAGCCATCCGTGCTACTTCAGATTGCCGCTCAAGAACTGCTGCAAACGTTCGCTTTTCGGGTTGTTGAGGACTTCATCCGGGTGGCCGGATTCTTCGACCTGGCCCTGGTGCAGAAACACCACCTGGCTCGCCACCTTGCGGGCGAAGCCCATTTCGTGGGTGACCAGAATCATCGTCCGGCCTTCTTCAGCCAGGCCCTGAATGACCTTCAGCACTTCACCGACCAGCTCCGGGTCCAGCGCGGAGGTAGGCTCGTCGAAGAGCATGATCTCCGGCTCCATCGCCAGTGCACGGGCGATGGCCACGCGCTGCTGTTGCCCACCGGAGAGAAACGCGGGGTACTGATCGGCGACACGTTCCGGCAGACCGACCTTTTCCAGGTATTTGCGCGCGCGAGCTTCGGCTTCGGCCTTGGGCACGCCCAGAACCCGGCGCGGTGCCATGGTGATGTTTTCCAGCACGGTCATGTGCGCCCACAGGTTGAAGTGCTGAAACACCATCGCCAGCCGCGTGCGGATACGCTGCAGCTCATCCGGGTCGGCAACGCGCATGCCGTCCTTGTCGCTGACCATGCGCACTTGCTTGCCATCCAGGCTCATCGCCCCGTCACTGGGCTGTTCGAGAAAGTTGATGCAGCGCAAAAAGGTGCTCTTGCCGGAGCCACTGGCGCCGATCAGGCAGATGACGTCACCGCTGCTGGCCTTGAGCGATACGCCTTTGAGCACTTTGTTGTCGCCATAGCTTTTGTGCAGGCCATCGATGGTCAGTTTGTACATGACAGGTCCTCAAGGAGAAAGTAGATAGCCGCTGCGATAGGCCTGGGTGCCAGCGATGTGCGCAATGACCATGCCGGCAGTCGCCATGCGACGCAGCGAACGCGCATACAGCAGGCCTGCGTTGAGGGCATGGATGCAGGTCACGGTGTCGCTGATCGGGTCAATGACCTCGGCAATCAGCTGGCCGGCCTCGACGTGTTCGCCAGGCGTCGCGCAGAACACCAGCAGGCCGCCGACCGGCGTAGCCACCGGTTCGACCGCTGCCAGTGGCGTAGCGGGGTAGAGCAGTTCGGGCAGCGGCTGCAGATCGCCGTCAATGATGCCGGCGTCGATCAGGTAATGAATGATCGCCTGACAGTCGCGGCTGGCCAGCGCATGGTTGACATCGCCTTGTCCGCGCAGCTCCAGGGTCACCGAAAAGCTGCCCATGGGAATCGGAAAGCGCTCGCCAAAGCGTTGCTGCAATTGCCACCAGACCAGCGTGAAGCATTCATCGAACGACTGCCCGCCCGAGTCGGTTGCCAGCAGGCTGGCTTGCGCGCCCAGGTAGCGGGATAACGGTTCGACTTTCGGCCAGGCCTCGGGCGTGGTGTACAGGTGTTCGACCGACTCGAAATCACAGTGCAGGTCCAGCACCATGTCGGCGTCGCAGGCCAGGCGCTGCAGGGTCAGGCGCAGCGACTGCAGCTGGGTGGTCGCCGGTACGGCATTCAGCGCCGCCAGCAGGCTGTCCCTTACCAGCGCACGATTGTGCTCTGCGTCGGCCGTCAGTCGGGCTTCGATGTCATCACCGACCTGAGTGCCGAGGTCGCTGAACCAGCGATTGAAGTTCTGGCCGCTTTCCAGCTCGTAGCGGCCCAGCGGGGTGTCCATCAGCACCTGTTCCAGACCGATCGGGTTGGCCACGGGCACCACAACGATTTCGCCCAGCAGGCGCCCGGCGTTTTCCAGTTCGGCCAGACGCTGCTTCAGGTACCAGGCCACCAGCATGCCCGGCAGCTCGTCGGCATGCAGTGACGCCTGTATGTAGACTTTGCCGGAGCCGTTTTGCGGACCGTAATGAAAACTGTGGATCTGCCGGCCAGTGCCGGGCACTGGCGACAGCAAGTCATGGGTGTGATGGCGCATGTTCAGTCCTGATTAGTGGGCCGGGCCGAGAAAGGCCAGCCAGCGGCGTTCGGCAAGGCGGAACAGCCCGACCAGAATGAACGTCACGGTCAGGTACATGACAGCGGCGATACCGAAGGACTGGAAGGTCATGAAGGTGGCCGAGTTGGCATCCCGCGCCACTTTCAGGATGTCCGGTACCGTGGCAGTGAAGGCCACCGTGGTCGAGTGCAGCATCAGGATCACTTCGTTGCTGTAATACGGCAGAGAGCGGCGCAGCACCGACGGCATGATCACATAAGCGTAAAGCTTCCAGCCCGTCAGGCCGTAGGCTTTGGCCGCTTCGACTTCGCCGTGGGTCATGCTGCGGATCGCCCCGGCAAAGATCTCCGTGGTGTAGGCGCAGGTGTTCAGGGTGAAGGCCAGGATCGTGCAGTTCATCGCATCGCGAAAGAACGCATCGAGCATCGGCTGTTCACGCACTGCAGCAATGCTGTAAATGCCGGTGTAGCAGATCAGCAGCTGTATATAGAGGGGCGTGCCGCGAAACAGGTAGGTGTAGAACTGCACCGGCCAGCGCACCCAGCGGTTTTTCGACACCCGCGCAATCGACAGCGGGATCGACACGCAGAAGCCGATGGCGATGGAGGCGCTGAGCAGCCACATGGTCATCGCCAGGCCGGTCACGTTGGCGCCATCCGTATAAAGGAAGGGTTTCCAGTATTCCTGCAGCAATTCGATCATCGCTGTGCCTCCCGGCTGCCTGCGGCGTAATACCGCTCAGCCCAACGCAGGGCGAAGTTCGAGGCGCTGGTGATCAGCAGGTAGATCAATGCCGCCAGCACCAGAAAGTAGAACAACTGATAGGTGCTCTTGCCTGCATCCTGTGACGCCTTGACCAGATCGGCCAGGCCGATGATCGATACCAGCGCAGTCGCCTTGAGCAGCACCTGCCAGTTGTTGCCGATCCCCGGCAGCGCGTAACGCATCATCTGCGGGAACACGACGTAACGAAAACGCTGGCCGCGTTTCAGCCCATAGGCCGTCGCTGCCTCCACCTGACCGCGAGGCACGGACAGAATCGCGCCGCGAAACGTCTCGGTGAAGTACGCACCATAAATGAAGCCCAGGGTGATGACGCCTGCGCCGAACGGGTTGATCTCGATGTATTCCCATTCCATCGCATCGGTCAGCATGGTGAGCCAGGTTTGCAGGCTGTAGAAAATCAGCAGCATCAACACCAGGTCCGGAACACCACGGATCAGTGTCGTATAAATCTGCGCCGGCACGCGCAGCAGCGCGGAGCTCGACAGTTTGGCGCTGGCCCCGATCAGCCCGAGCAAAATGCTCAGAGCAAGCGACAGCACAGCCAGTTTGACGGTCATCCAGGTGCCTTCCAGCAACAGCGGGCCAAAGCCCTTCAGGCTGAATGCCGAGAGTCCCAGGTTTTGCATGAGTGCATCGAGCATGGATAGGCCTTGTTACCAACAAAAACGCCCACCGATCGGGCGACGAATGATCGCCGAAATCGATGGGCGTCGGGGTGTTATTTACCGCTGTAGAGGTTCAGGTCGCCAAAGTGTTTTTTCTGGATTTCAGCGTAGGTGCCGTCGTCGTGCATTGCCTTGATGCCTTTATCCAGCAGCGCCTTGAGTTCCTTGTTGCCCTTGGCAATACCGATGGCGGTCTTGGCAGGCAGCAGTTCGCTGTCGATAGGCTTGCTGACTTCGTAGTCAGCGCCGGCTGGCGATTTGAGGAAGCCCAGTTCGGCCTGCAGCATGTCCTGGATAGAAGCGTCCAGGCGGCCCGAAGTCAGGTCAGCGTAAACCTGGTCCTGGTTGGCATAGGCCTTGGTGGATACACCGGCCTTGTCCAGTACCGCCTTGGCGTAGGCTTCCTGGATAGTGCCTTGCTCGTAGCCCACAGTCTTGCCTTTCAGGCTGGCCGGGTCGGCGGTAAAGCCTGCACCTTTCTTGAACACCAGCGAGGTCGGGCCGGAGAACAGTTCGCTGGAGAAGTCGATGACTTTTTCGCGGGCAGGGGTCACGGTCATCGAGGAGATAACGCCGTCGAATTTACGTGCCTTGAGGCCGGGGATCATGCCGTCGAAGTCGCTTTCGACCCATTTGCAGGTGACTTTCAGCTCTTTGCAGATCGCGTTGCCCAGATCGATATCGAAGCCGACCAGGCTGCCATCGGCCGCTTTGGATTCGAACGGTGCGTAAGATGGATCGACGCCGAAGCGCAGTTCCTTGTATTCCTTGGCCATGGTGTTACCGGCGGCGATGCACAGAGCCAGTGCAGAAAGAGTCAGCCATGCTTTTTTCATCGTTCAGTCCTTAAAACCTTAAATGGGGCGTTGGGAATACGCGAAGCGTGCTACCGGCGAGTGCCAGACTGGCAGAAGGTAGCAATTTCCGAACCAGAGCGATGAACGTGCGTTTGAAATGTAAGGCGTTGTCGCTATTTCGTATAAACGGCTGGCAATTGGCCGCCCATGCGCGCTTACGGGACTGCTGCTCATCGCCCGGCCTTGGGCAAGGTGTTTTTTAAGGTGGGGCAGAGCGGAAGATTAGTAACGAATCGGGAAGTTTCCTACAGGTAGGCAGGATAATTCGCCCTTCGGTGTTTCAAAAAGGTGCACGGTGTTTTGCGTGCGCCTTTTTGGTGCCCTAGTTCAGCAGGTCCTGCAGCGTTGCCAGACTGTCGGCTTCGGCTACCGGCTTGTCCTGCCGCCAGCGCAGCATGCGCGGGAAACGCACCGCGATGCCGCTCTTGTGACGCTTCGACAGAGCGATGCCTTCAAAGCCCAACTCGAACACCAGCGTCGGGGTTACGCTGCTGACCGGCCCGAATTTCTCCACCGTCGTCTTGCGAACGATGGCGTCGACCTTGCGCATTTCTTCATCGGTCAGCCCCGAGTAGGCCTTGGCGAACGGCACCAGCGTGCGCTCACTGGCTTCAGGCGGGCCGTCCCACACCGCAAAGGTGTAATCGCTGTACAGGCTGGCGCGTCGCCCGTGGCCGCGTTGCGCGTAAATCAGCACGGCGTCGACACTGAACGGGTCGATTTTCCATTTCCACCACACCCCCATGTCCTTGGTGCGACCGACGCCATACAGCGAGTCGCGAGCCTTGAGCATCATGCCCTCGACGCCCAGGCTGCGAGAGGCTTCGCGCTGGATGGCCAGATCGAGCCAGTCCTTGCCAGTGAGCACCGGGGAAGGCATCAGCACCTCGCTTTGGCAGGTTTCGATCAAGGCTTCCAGTTGCGAGCGGCGTTCATGTTGCGGGCGACTGCGCCAGTCATCGCCTTGCCACTCAAGCAGGTCATAGGCGAGCACCACGACCGGAACGTCGGCAAGAATCTTTTTGCCGAGCGTCTTCCGGCCTATCCGCTGTTGCAGCAGGGCGAACGGTTGAACCGAGGGCGCAGCCGCAGGAGCATCGCTGTTCAAGGCAAACTCCGCATCGGCATCCGGGTTCGCATCGGGGGCTTTCCAGACCACGATTTCGCCGTCGATCACCGTGCCGTCCGGCAGGCACTGCACCAGGCTGTGCAGTTCGGGAAAACGATCGGTCACCAGTTCTTCGCCGCGCGACCAGATCCACAAGCGTCCGTCACGTTTGACCAGTTGCGCGCGAATGCCGTCCCACTTCCATTCCACCTGCCAGTTCTGCGCCGGGCCGAGCAATTCCTCGAACTGGTCGGCGGGCTGTTGCAGGGAGTGGGCGAGAAAAAACGGGTAGGGCTGGCCGCCACGTTGAGCGTGCTCGTCTTCGGACTCAGGCGCGATCAGCTTCAAATAGCGCTCGGCGCTGGGCCGGTGCGACAAGTCGGTGTAACCCACCAGTCGTTGTGCGACGCGTTTGCTGTCGATGTCAGCAAGCGCTGCCAGCGCACGGGTGACCAACAGCTTGGACACGCCGACCCTGAAACTGCCGGTGATCAGCTTGATGCACACCATCAGACTGCTGCGGTCCAGTTGCGACCAGAACAGCGGCAGCCGCTCGGCGAGTTCTTCAGGCGGCAGGCCGCGCAATGGCAACAGCTTGTCCTCCATCCAGGTGGCCAGGCCTTCGTCGTTACTGTGGTCGGCTTGGGGCAGCAACAGCGACAGTGTTTCCGCCAGGTCACCGACCGCCTGATAGCTTTCTTCGAACAGCCATTCCGGCAGATTTGCCAGGGTCATTGCCTGTTCGCGCAGCACACGGGTGGGTACCAATTGCCGTGGGCGTCCGCCTGACAGAAAGTACACCGCCCAAGCGGCGTCCTCTGCCGCTGCCTTTTCGAAGTAGTCGCGCATTGCGGCGAGTTTGGCGTTGCTTGACGTGGTCGCGTCCAGTTGTGCGTAGAGTTCAGCGAAGGCTTTCATGACTGAGCCTCACCCGTGCCTGCCGCATCGGGTTCGCTGGTTGCCGGGTTGCTGTCTTCTTCATCGCCGTATTCGGTGCTGAAGCCCTGCGCGTCCAGGCCCAGTTCACGCAGGTAACGCACCAGTATGCCGACCGAACCGTGGGTCACCATGACGCGCTCGGCACCGGTCTGTTCGACAGCCCAGAGCAGGCCCGGCCAGTCGGCGTGATCGGACAACACAAAACCGCGATCCACACCGCGCCGGCGTCGTGTGCCGCGCAGCATCATCCAGCCGCTGGCAAACGCATCGCTGTATTCGCCAAAGCGCTTCATCCAGCTGCTGCCACCTGCCGAAGGTGGGGCGAGGATCAACGCCTGGCGCAGCGCTGGGTCGGTCTTTTTGAAATCCCCGGCGTACTGGGTTTCCGGGATGTAGATGCCGCCTTCGCGATACACGCGGTTCAGCGGCTCGACGGCACCGTGGACCAGAATCGGTCCGATCTGCGCGTCGATACCGTGCAGGATGCGCTGGGCCTTGCCGAACGAGTAAGCGAACAACACGCTGGCCTTGCCTTGGGCCGCATTGGCACGCCACCACTGGTTGATGCCTTCGAAGATCTGCGCTTGCGGCGCCCAGCGATAGATCGGCAGGCCGAAGGTCGATTCGGTAATAAAGGTATGGCAGCGCACCGGCTCGAAAGCGGCACAGGTGCCGTCCGGCTCGACTTTGTAATCGCCGGAAGCAACCCACACCTCGCCTTGGTACTCCAGCCGCACCTGCGCCGACCCCAACACATGCCCGGCCGGATGCAGGCTCAGCTTCACCCCGTGATGGGTGATGGTTTCGCCGTATTCCAGGGTCTGCAGATTAATGTCCTGCCCAAGGCGCGAACGCAGAATGCCCTCGCCACTGGCCGCCGACAGGTAATGCTCATTGCCGGTACGGGCATGGTCGCCATGCGCATGGGTGATGACTGCCCGTTCGACCGGACGCCATGGATCGATATAGAAATCACCGGGTGGGCAATACAAACCTTCGGGGCGAGCAACGACAAGATCCATGGGGCAACCGTATGGATGGGCTTGTTAGCTATGAGCCGGGAAGGATCTGGAAGTTCGGGGAGTTTGCGTGAGCGCTGCGGAGCGTGAGGTGCGACAGCAGGTGAATTAGGGCTCGACTCAAGGTCACCTTTTCGCCTCTGACTATCGTTCCCATGCTCCGCGTGGGAATGCAGTTCGTGACGCTCCGCGTCACACAGGGGTTCTGCGATGTCAGGTGGATTGAGGTTCGGCTCACGTCACCTTTTCGCCCCTCGGCGACCTACTTTGATGGGGCCAAAGTAGGCAAACCCCCAAGCTCCGTTTCCGGCCCGACTGCGTCGGGTTCCTTCGTCCTGACACTGATCCGGGGGGCGCCGCAACGGGCCATCCATGGCCCGGTGCGGCTAGCCTGGCGTCCTGCCAGGCTACCCCCGGATCAGCGCCAGGACTCAGCCGTCACTTACGTCGCACTCTGCGTCGTCAGTGCCATCGCGACAGAAAAGCGCTTTTATGCACGATGGTGTTTTTCCCGGACATTGATGACTCAAGCCGAACCCCAATCTACCTGACAAAGAAAAACCGCCGTGTGACGCAGAGCTTCACAAACTGCATTACCACGCTGGAGCGTGGGAACGATAGGTGTCCTGAAGACACCATCGTGCCCATGCTCCCTCTGCGTCCGATTTTCGGTGCTTACTTGCCCGGCGTCAGCGTCAGGCGTTGCTTGCCGTAGCCCTTTTCGTAGTTCTGTTGTTGCACCGGAATCGACTGGTACTGGCCTTTCTGCCACGGCTCGATGCTGTTGGCGTAATACGGACTGGCCGGGTTGCCGGATTGGCCGGTGCTGATCAGGCCGGTCATGGGCTCGACCAGGCTGAAGTCGACGATCATGCGCAGACCGGGCGCCATGCGTGCGTCGAAGCCTTTGCCCCACTCGAAGCCGGACACGTTCAGCGTCGTGTGATCACCCCCCGCTGGTGTGGCGCCCCGGTTGAACTCGCCGCCACCCAACTGCTTGGCCAGCGGGCTGGTCGAGGCCCAGTTGTCACGGTGCAGCTTGCCCCATTGCCAGGCCTTGTGGTCGCTGCCCAACAGGCTTTCGCCGCTGGTGATGGCGGCCGCCAGACTGCGCGCGAGGATGGCTGGTTTGTCTTCCTTCTGCGGCGTTTTGACGTCATCCCAATACGGGCTGTCATCGCGGCCCAGCAGGTGGTCGGCCTGCGGTGAGTAGGATGAGCTGGCATTGGCAACCAGTGCCTGCCAGGCAGGGCTGGTCTCCGGTCCCAGCTCATCAAGGAAAATCTGCTTGGCGCTTTCCTGCAGAAACAGCTCATACAGCGCCGCATCGGACGAAGTAGCACTGAGCCTGCCATCAAACGCCATCAGGCGCGTGAACGCTTCGCGGGCCTTGTTGCGATCCGCTTCGGGCAGGGCATCGATGGCCTGCTTGAGCGGCTTGCTCATGCCGGGCGCCTGGAACATGGTCTTGAGCTTGGCGGCGAACGTCGTGGTCTGGTCGTATTGCATGGCGATGGTGCTGCGCAGGTCCTGCTTGCCACCGTTGGCCAGTTCGGCAATCCGCTCGGCGCGTTCCGGGTAGCCCCACGAGTTGGAAAGCTGCATGCCGTAGCCTTTCGGAATCGTGCGCTGATTGGCCGCTGCGAGCCAGCCTTGGCGCGGGTCCTGATCATAGGGATGAAGCATCGAGTCGGCGAAACCGTCCCAGTCGTATTGCCCATCCCAGCCCGGCGAAGGCAGCAGGCCCTGGCCTTCACGACGGTTCGGGAAGCGGCCGGTGACCTGCCAGCCAATGTTCGAGGCATCGGCAAAAATCATGTTCAGGGTGATCGCCCGAATCTCGCGGCTGGTATCGAAGGCTTTCTCGACGTTAGGCGCGCGGGACAGATCGAAGAACGCATCCAGACTCTTGTCGTCCTTGAAGTTCGGGACTTGCAGCGCCAGGCTCAAACCGTTGCCGGGCGGGGTAGCAGATGCGTTGAGCAGCGCGCCGTGGCGGGTTTCATAGACGGTTTCGCGCAGCGGGCTGCCGCCCTTGACCAGGAAGGTTTCCTGGTGGGCCGGCGCTGGCAGCCATTTGCCGTCAGCCATATAGGAGACGCGGTTGCCTTCGCGCTTGATCTTCTCCAGAAACAGGTCCTGGTTGTCACCCTTGACGTTGCTCATGCTCCACGCCAGTTTGCCGTTGAAACCGCTGAGCACCAGCGGCATACCGGCGATGGTGACACCGGACACCTGGTATTTCGGTGCGCGGATCTGCACGAAGCTCCACGCAGAGTTGAGCCCGGCAGGCAGTTGCATGTCACTGGCCAGCAGACTCTTGCCGTTTCGGCTGCGTTGTGGCGCGATGGCCCAGTTGCTGGAGGCCGCGACGCCGAGCATGTTCAGGTCCGAGAGCTGCAGGGCGATTCTGTTCAGATCGCTCAGGCCGTTGACCTGATTGTTCAGGTTCAGGCCCTTGAGCTTGTCGGCTTCAGCGAATGGCAACTCTTCGTCAGGGTAGGTCGGCAGCAGCCAGGCGAGCTTGTCCGCGCTGACTTTCTGCGCCAGGACCAGCGCCGACAGCTCTTCCTGCAGGTTTACCGACAGGCTGAAGTTGAGCAGGCTGAAGATCAGCGCCGAGTCTTCCGGCTTCCAGTATTCCGGCTTGTAGCCTGAACTGGCGATATCCGCAGGCAGCTTGTCGCGATAGCGGAACAGGTAGGCGTTCACGCCGCGCGCATAGACATCGAAGAAGCGCTTCAAGCGCGGCGACGCAGCGTTGTACAGGTCGCTGGCATTCTGCTTGAGGTTGACCGAGCGCATCAGACGGTCGACGTCCAGCGCATCCGCGCCGGCCATTTCCGACAAACGGCCCTGCGCCAGCAGGCGCATGCCGAGCATCTGACTGATTCGGTCACCGGCATGAACGTAGCCGAGCGTGAACAGCGCATCGTGGTAGCTGCTGCTTTCTATCAGCGGCATACCCATCGTGTTGCGGCGCACGGAAACGTTCTGCGCCAGCCCTTTGAGCGGGAACGTCCCGGAAACAGGCAGCACGGTCTCGGGATCGCCGCCGCCCAACTGGCAGCCGGCAAGGCTCAGGAAGCTCGCCGCAGCGGCGGCAGCGCCGAATCGGGGTAGAAAATGACGAAGGGCTGGCGAGGCCATGGGCAAGCTCCTGGAGGGGTAACGTACAAAAGCCGCTACGTTAGAGAGCAGCCCGTCAGCGCGCAAGCGGGGAGGGCGAGTTTATTTCAGGATTTTGCAGAAGTGGCCAGACGCCTCTCGTGCCATTGCTCGGCATGGGCACGAGAGTCGACATTGCAGTCCAGGTGACTCAAGGCTTCGACGGATTGATCTTCTCGACCAGCGCATACGCACGTTGGGTCGCTTCTCGACCGGCGATGCTGTCGAACCAGCGCTTGAGGTGCGGGAAGTCGTCCAGGTTCTGCTGTTGATAGGTGTGCGGCACGATCCACGGGTAGATCGCCATGTCGGCGATGCTGTACTCGTCACCTGCTACGAACTCGCGATCGGCCAGACGTTTGTCCAGTACGCCATACAGTCGCGCGGTTTCGTTGACGTAGCGCTCGATCGCGTAGGGGATTTTTTCCTTGGCGAAACGATTGAAGTGATGATTCTGCCCCGCCATCGGACCGAGTCCGCCCATTTGCCAGAACAGCCATTGCGACACTTCCTGGCGGCCACGCAGATCCTGCGGGATGAATTGCCCGGTTTTCTCGGCCAGGTACAGCAGAATGGCGCCTGACTCGAACAGGCTCAGCGGTGCGCCGCCGTCAGCGGGCTGGTGATCGACAATCGCCGGGATGCGGTTGTTGGGGGCGATTTTCAGGAATTCGGCTTTGAATTGCTCGTTGTTGCCGATGTTCACCGGAAAGATCGTGTAGGGCAGGCCTGCCTCTTCCAGAAACAGTGTGATTTTGTGCCCGTTGGGCGTGGTCCAGTAGTGCAGGTCGATCATTGAGCGCTCCATGTGGGTGACCGAAACCCAATGTTTTACCTTGCTCACCTGCCGCCTACAAATGAAAACGGCCTGCAATGCAGGCCGTTTTCAGAATGCTCCGCGCCTTACGCGCCGTGGCATTTCTTGAATTTCTTGTCGCTGCCGCACGGGCAAGGATCGTTACGACCGACATCTTTAAGGGTATTGCGCACCGGCTCCTGGTGGGCATGACCGCAGTTCGGGCCGTGTACATGGCCGTGCTGGTGGTCGTGGTGATCGTGATCATGGTTGCAATCGGGGCCATGCACATGGTCTTGCTGGTTCATCGGTTTTACTCCGCAATTAAATCTGGCGCGCATTATCCCGCAAATCATGGCCAAGCAGTATCGGCATATTACGGTTCGCACAACGTTACTTTTTAAGTATGCTTAGTTTTGTTCGAGCGTTTTTCAGCGTTTTTTATTTCCATATGCAGAGCCGACTCATGACCCGACAGGAACGTATCGCCAGGGCCATCGCCACCAGTGGCCTGAAGAAAGGTGAAATTGCTGCACAGTGCGGCGTTGCCAACTCTGCCGTTACCCAGTGGATCAGCGGCGAAAGCAAAAGCCTGCGGCCGGAAAACCTTTACGCACTGGCCCGTGCCACGGGCTTTCGTGCCGAATGGCTGGCGATTGGCGAGGGGCCGGAAAAGACGCCTGCCTCCGACGCCAACGTTGCGCTGATCGATCAGCCGAACATGTCCTTCCGCTATCCGGTGATCAGCTGGGTGTCGGCGGGCTCTTGGGAAGAGGCGGTACAGCCTTATCCCGACGGCTTTTCCGACCGCTATGAAATCTCCGACTACGACTCCAAGGGGCCGGCGTTCTGGCTGGAGGTCAAAGGCGATTCGATGACCGCGCCCACCGGCGTCAGTGTGCCGGAGGGGATGATGATTCTGGTGGACACGGAGGCCGACGTGCAGCCCGGCAGGCTGGTGATCGCCAAGCTGCCCGCCAGCAACGAGGCAACATTCAAGAAGCTGGTCGAGGATGGCGGCACACGCTACCTGAAGCCCCTGAACCCGGCGTACAAAATGATCGAATGCGGTGCCGACTGTCGCATTATCGGCGTAGCCGTGAGAATGACCGGCAAGCTGTAAGCCTTGCGTAACAAGGCTTGCTGACGTTTTCGCCAAAGGTACCCGTCAGGAAGCGTCCTACGAAATGCTTGCGAGGTTCCTACAGCTGGAATACTGTATTTATATACAGTTATGCCTCGGAGGCTGTCATGGCCGGCAATGGTAATGGATCGACAGGCAGGTCTTCCTACGAGCAGATCGGCAAGCGCATTCAACGGCTGGTATCTGCGCCGAATGTTCAAAAGACCCAGTGGGTCATCGTCGCCCGCCGTGATGATGAGCCCGTGGACAGCTGGAACGTGGTGCTGCAGGAAATCGAAGAGACCGAAGGCATCGAGATTGACCGCCAGCCAGACGGTTCGGTAAGGATCGGCTGGCAGCGCTACATCGATAACTGACTTCAAGCCTCTGCTGCTCGCCCGATAGCGCGGAGGGTTGATGGCATACGCTTGCTCATTATTTTAAGTATGCTTAATTTTTCGGTTTTTGCACGGTGCCGGCGCCGCAGCAATCCCCGGAAGGCCCCCCCAGTGTCTGAATTTTTCTGTGTTCGTGAACGGCTGTATTTCTTGAACGGAGTCAGAAGCGATGGATATGTTGAATGGTTTGGCAGACAGAGGCGAGTGGCTGGTCGCCGGTCTGGTGGGTGCGATCATTTCTGGCTGGTGGCATAAGGCAGGTCTGCTTGACTGGCGTGCCTGGCTGGTTTTCTTGGTAACCGGGGTGGCCTGTGCAGTATTCCTCACCGGCATCGCCAGTGATTATCTGGGCGTGGCAGATCCGCGCAACACCACCGGCGTGGGCTTTCTGCTGGGGTCCTTCGGTGGCGCGCTGATCAGTGCCGTCAACCGGGCATTGTGGGCCGCGGACATCTGGAAGTTTCTTCTGGAACTGATCAAGGGCAAGCTGGGCGGATAGGCTGGAATGATCATCGGCGTTGGATCAGGTCTTCCGGCAGCACATCGCCTGACGTGCCGATGCGGACGTTGTGCCTGAACACAATGCCGGTCTTGAGCTTGCCGTCCAGCCGATAATGGATCGGCTCATCAGGCTTTTTCAGCAGTTGAGCGATGTACCGTGCGTAGCGCCAGAGGTTGGTGCGAATCGGCACCACAAAGGTTTTGCGGCTATTGCCGTCGACGACAAACCAGTCGCTGAACGTGTCATCGACAAGGACCATGTCATTGAGCGTGATCTTGTACTTCAGGCCACGCACCAGCAAGCTGTCTTCGTTGGGGTTATCAACTTCGAAGTACAGCTTGAAATCCTGCTGTGTCAGCCTCGCCTTGACCACCTGGACCTTCAGCAAATGCACTTCCGGCTCCTGAGCGCGGTCAAAACTCAGGAGCGAGCATCCGCCGAGCCCGAACAGGATCAACGCAAGGCTTATGATTCTTGTAATGTGCGCCTGAAAAAACATGGATGTGCTCCCTTTGACGCCCGAGTCTACCAACTCGACGTTCAAGGGTAACGCGCTTGTTGCGCTGTCTGACGCTTCGCCATACTTTTACTGACGTGCATATCGGTGTCTTCTTTCATGAATCTCTACGAAATTGTCTTCAGCGCCGAACTGGTTGCCGGAGCACAACCCGAGAAGGTAAGGGCCAACCTTGGCAAGCTGTTCAATGCGGATGCCGAACGTCTGGACCTCCTGTTCTCGGGACGCCGGCTGGTTCTGAAAAACAATCTCGACGCAGTAACCGCAGAGAAATATCGCGCCACCCTCGAGCGCGCAGGCGCACTGGTGCGTGTGCTGGAAATGAATACGCCACCGCCAATGGAAGAGGTCGAACTGGCGCCGCCGCCCGACGCACCGACCTGGTTGCGCAAGACCTCGGTCAGTCCGGGGCGTCTGCAGATCAAACCGCGCGACGCTTACATGGCGGCTTTTGTGGACGTCGATGCGCCGGATTACTCGGTCGCAGAGGCAGGCGTCGAGTTGCTGCCCGACAGGCCTCAACCCGTTGGCCCGCTGCTGGATCTCTCGCGTTTGAGCCTGGCCCCGGCGGGCAGCGACATGGGGCAGGTCGAAAAGCCCGAGCCGCAGGAGGCTCCTGATACGTCGCACCTGAGTATCGTCCCGGAGTGACGCTGCGAGCCCGCTGAATCCTGAAACGGAATTATTTTCAATCAGCCCTGTTACTTTCGAGCGTTCGTGCGGCTAACAGGCATTGAGAAGTATTCCATCAGGAGTTGCCCGATGTCCCGTTCGTTAGACACCCTTCTGCGTCCCAGTCTGTTGGCCGTGGCAATTGCCCTTTGCACGCCTCTGACCAGCCCGCTGTCGATGGCGGCGCAGCAGGCCAGCGTGGTTGCCTATGATCTGCCCGCAGGTCCGATGGCGACTACGCTGAATCAGATCTCCAGCCAGGGCGGTCTGGCACTGAGTCTTGACCCGGCACTGGTCGCCGGCAAAACCAGCTCTGCAGTGAAAGGCAATTTCGACGCGGCGACGGCCTTGCGCGAGGCGCTGCGTGGCAGCGGCCTGCAACTGGTGCAGAGCAGCGCCGGGACCTACACGCTGATGGTCATGGAACAGAACGCCTTGAACCTGTCGGACGTGAACATCAACGCCAACAGCACGCCCCTCGAAGGTTCGGAAGCGGCAGGTTATCGCAGCGAGAACGTCAGCAGCGTCGGTGCGCTGGGTGGCATGAGGCTGCAGGACACGCCTTATTCCATCAGCGTCACGCCTCAGGCATTGCTGAAAAACATCCAGGCGACCTCGCTGGACGATGTCATCAAGCACAACCCGTTCACCCAGATGTACTCGCCGACCAGCGCCGGTTATGCCAGTGCCGTCAACATCCGTGGTTTCAGCAGCGCCGGCAGCCTGAACATCGCCAATGATGGCCTGCGGTTCACCAATGGTGCCGACGGCAGCAACTACATGGAGGAGATGGAGCAACTGGAAGTCATCACCGGTCTGACCGGCTTCCTGTACGGTCCGGCCTCGCCGGGCGGACTGGTCAACTATGTGCTCAAGCGCCCGACCTATCAACGCTACAACAGCGTCACGCTGGGCAATGCCGGGGGTGAGAATTACTACCTGCACGGTGACTTCGGCGGGCCGATCGACAGTGAAGGCAAGTTCGCCTATCGCCTCAATGTGCTGACCCAGGATGGTGAAACGGCCGTCGATCTGAACAAGCGTCGTCGCGAGATGATTTCCCTGGCGCTGGACTGGAACGTGTCCGACGACCTGCTGGTGCAGTTCGACGCCTCGCACAAGAAGACCGAAATTCGCGGCCTGACCAGTTACTGGTATTTCGGTGACCAGTCCCTGCGCCCCAGTGCGGCATCGCTGGACAACGACAAGCTCTACAGCCAGAAGTGGTCGTTTTCCGATTATGAGTCCGACAAGGCCGGCGTGCGCGCCAAGTGGCGCTTGAACGACACCTTCACCTTGCGCGCGGCCTTCGCTGCCCAGCAGTACACCTCGGAGAACACCTACACCGGGCCGACGGTCTACAGCGCGGGCCTTTACTCGCAGCCGCTGTATGCCTTCGCCCCGATTGAAACCGAAGAAAAGACCGGCTCGTTGTTCCTCGATGCGGCGTTCGACACCGGTTTTCTCGGTCACAAGGTTACCGTTGGCTATCAGGGTAATACCTCGCGCCAGAAACAGTACGAGGATCACATTCCCTACACACCCGATCAGCCCGGCCCGCAATACGCCTCGCCAGTGGGCACGATACCGCTGGACCAGACACCTCAGGTTGGCAAGCCTGCGTACTCGATCGGGCATGGCGACCAGCGCCTGGCCAACAGTTCGGAAAGCAACAACATCCTGATCGGTGACGTCATCACCTTCAACGAACAATGGTCAACGATTCTGGGTGTGACCAACACGCAGATCAAAACCTACGCCAACGAGTTCGTTTATGCCAAGGCGTTCGGTTCCGCCGAAACCGAGACCACCTACAACGAGAGCAAGACTTCGCCGAACATCTCGCTGGTCTATAAGCCGCTGCCGTGGCTGACCACCTACGCCACCTATATAGAAGGCCTGCAATCGGGCGGCGTTGCGCCTAGCGGTACGCTCAATGCCGGCCAGGCGTTTGCGCCTGAAATCAGCGAGCAATACGAAATCGGCGCCAAGGCGACGCTGGGTGAAACACTGTTGACCCTGGCGCTGTTCAACATCGAAAAGCCTAATGGCTACACCACGGGTGGCAACATTTACGTGGTTGACGGACGTCAGGAAAACAACGGCCTGGAGTTCAGTGTGACTGGCAAGGTCATCCCTGAGCTGACACTGGTCGGCGGCTTTACCTTGCTTGACCCGAAGATCAAGAAAACCGGCGTCGCGGCGGATGAAGGCAACGTACCGACCAACGTCGCCAAGCAACTGGCCAAGGTCTACGCCGAATACGACATCAACCAGGTACCAGGCCTGGCGATGACCGGCGGGGCGTTCTACACCGGCAAGCAATACACCGATCAAAGCAACGAAAACGACCTGCCGTCCTTCACCACCTTCGACGCCGGAGCCCGCTACCGCCTGCGCCTTTCGGAAAACGACCTGACCCTGCGCGTCAACGTCAGCAACCTGACCAACAAGGAATACTGGCTCAACAGCAGCTACCTGGGCGACCCACGCACCGTCGCGTTTTCGGCGCAACTGGAGTTTTGAGGCGAGCCAGACCGCTGT
The DNA here is from genome assembly GCF_017833005.1 of Pseudomonas sp. PvP027. NCBI lineage: Bacteria > Pseudomonadati > Pseudomonadota > Gammaproteobacteria > Pseudomonadales > Pseudomonadaceae > Pseudomonas > Pseudomonas sp. PvP027. The sequence continues at coordinate 4,657,715 of NZ_JAFIBK010000001.1, forward strand.
GTGACGCATAGCGTCACGAACTGCATGCCTACGCGGAGCATGGGAACTATAGTCAAAACCGCAGCCACTGCTGCAAAAGCGCTTTTCTACCACGATGGCACAGACGACGCAGAGTGCGACGTAAGTGACGGCTGAGTCCTGGCGCTGATCCGGGGGTAGCCTGGCAGGACGCCAGGCTAGCCGCACCGGGCCATGGATGGCCCGTTGCGGCGACCCCCGGATCAGCGTCAGGGCGAAGGAACCCGACGAAGTCGGGCCGGAAACGGAGCCAGGGGGTTTGGTTACTTTGGCCCCATCAAAGTAACTCGCCGAGGGGCGAAAAGGTGACCTGAGCCGAACCCAATCTACCTAACAAAGAAAAACCGCCGTGTGACGCATGCACGATCCCGCTCAGGCAAAGAGGCGCGGCTCAGTCCACATAAGCCGAGCAGCACTTCTTGAACTTCTGCTCACTGCCACACGGACACGCATCATTACGCCCAGCCTTCAGCGGCACGGTGGAGTCGATGAAGTACCAGCGCCCCTGATTCTGCACGAACGACGAACGCTCCTTGTGACTGTACTCACCGTTGCCATCGTGCCAGCGAGCGGTAAAGGTCACGAAGGCATGCTCGGGCTTGCCGCCGAACACCTCCGAGCTTTCTACCTCCAGCCCCAGCCAGGTGCTCTGCGCACTCCACTGGGCAATGGCCTCACGGTCCAGCCCGCTCTGCTGCACCGGCAGCGTGGTCTGCACCAGATAGTCGGTCAGCCCCAGCACATAGGCGCTGTAGCGCGAGCGCATCAGTTTTTCCGCACCGGGTGCAGGCTGCCCCGCGTGATAGCGACCGCAGCAGGCCAGCAACAGATCGCCGCTGCCGCAGGGGCAAATGGCACTACTCATAGGTCACCACCAATACTTTCCAAAATTCTCCGGGTTGGCCCAGAACTGTGAGGGGTATGGCGGCAGGCCAAGCGTAGCGGGCTTCATAGAGGACCTCAAGGAGTTTGGTGACAAAGCTGGTGACAGTGTTGGTGACAGGAAGGGAGATCGCAAGAGTCAATTCACTGGGGTCCTTATCGCGCCCGTGAGCGTCCACACGGGGGCCTACGGGGAAGCCTGAGCGGGAAGTCTTGTAATGGTAGCCACTCAGATTTTTCTCTGGGATTTTCAAAGACTCTCATGGAGTCCCCAGCATCTATGAGCTGATGAGAAATTAACGATCAGCCAGTAGGCCACTTGGACAGCAACACAGACCCAGTAGCAGGCTTGTAGCGTGTCCATGAGGTTGCTCCTTAGGGTTACTTGGTGATCCGCCCCCCATTGGTCGATCTTGTCTTTGGACTTTGCTCTGACCTTCGCGCCCTTCGTTTCGGCCACCTTTAGGTTGATCTCTTGGGCGTATCCACGGAGCCAGTCCAGACCGTGGGGCTTTACCCGCCCGCCTTCCCGATTGCTGAAGCCCGATGAAACCTTCATAAAGGCTCCCACCTCGAAGCCCTGTCCCTTGAGGTGCGGAGCGTTTTCATGGCTACCGAAGTTGTCTACGGAAGACCCGAAGGTGCCTATAGACACCAGAGCTTCGAGGGCAAGGGATATTGGTTTAGACGTGTAGCGTTTAACGTCGGTTTCAGTGTTGGTTCTGGCAGGTGGGCGGGGTAGTATCGGTTTACAATCATCGTCATAAGGCAGGGATACCACATGAGCGAGCGACACAACCTTCTGCTCTCTGTAGCTGACACAATCAAGAGCTATCGAAACGACGAGTTACCCGAGCCGACACCGGACCACGTAGATCGCTGGCTCCATCAGTTCACCCAAGACCAGCAGCTGCCGTTCCTTCGTGAATTCGACCACGTCATGAAACAGAGCTTCATCACCCAGAAAAACGTGGAAACCTTCCTCAGGAATCTCGTGCGCAATGAGAAGCTTGCCGGTGGAGACCCTGTATCCTTTTGGTCAGCCGCTCACTTTCTAAAGGTTCAGCAGAATGGTCAAAGTCAGAAGGAGATGCTGAAGCTTTTCGCAAGGTGTTTGGCAGACGAATGCGGCGTCAATCTTGCCAGCTGTGGTAAGGAGAATGGTGATTACATTTATCTTGATGACGTACTGTTCAGTGGCAGTCGTGTTGGTAACGATCTTGAGCGATGGATCACTGAAGACGCGCCGCAGCTCGCCAAGGTGCATGTGATCGTGGCGGCCATGTATACCAGTGGGTCTTACTTCGTTGGTCGACGGCTCAAGGACGTGATCGCAAAATCGGGCAAGACGATTACGATCATGTATTGGCGTTCTGTGGAGTTAGAAAATCGCAAGACCTATAAGAACCGGTCAAGCGTTCTCTGGCCTTGTTCTATCCCGGAGACGGCAGAAGTGCAGACCTATATGGCCCTGCCCACCAAATTTCCGTTTGAGCCTCGGCAAGCAAGTTCAGCTGTTTATCCTTTTTCGTCTGAAGCTGGTCGTCAGGTGCTGGAGAGTGAGTTTTTAATTGCTGGTGCTAAGATCAGGGCTCTCAGTGAGAATCCTAAACAATCTATACGTCCCCTTGGGTTCAGCCCATTCGGCTTAGGTTTTGGCTCAATGCTCGCCACCTATCGCAATTGCCCCAACAACAGCCCGCTTGCCATCTGGTGGGGCGATCCTGATGTCACGTCAGGGGCTTTGCATTGGTATCCCTTATTGCAGCGTGAAGGCTACTCTTCCCTGCGCAATATCTTCGATGATCTTTCAGAACTCTAAAGGTACTCGTGTGAGAAGCAACCTGCTACGCACCTACCGCAGGTCCGAGGTCGTTATTGTCTATAAGACCAAAGACGATTTTGGTGGCCTCTCAAATATGGCATCAGGCTATCCTTTGAGGATTCACGGGATTCGCATACTCACGTCCGAGGCACTTTATCAAGCTTGCCGGTTTCCTCACATACCAGATCTTCAACGTGAAATTATTGGCCAACACAGTCCAATGACCGCAAAGATGAAGAGTAAACCTCATCGAGGAAACTCCAGATCAGATTGGCAGCAGGTTCGCTACAAAGTTATGCGATGGTGTCTGCGCGTCAAACTTGCTCAAAACTACGAAAAGTTTGGAGCGCTACTTCTATCTACAGGTGAAAAGCCAATCGTCGAATTATCCCGGAAGGACGATTACTGGGGTACTAAGGCTGTAGATGATTCAGGAGATGTTCTGATAGGTCAAAACGTACTGGGTCGTCTTTTGATGGAGTTGCGAGAGTTGCTTAAAGAGGATCTTGGTGAAGAGTTAAAGATAGTGCCTGCACTGAATGTACCAGATTTCTTATTTTTGGATAAGCCCATTGAGACTATGATCGCTTCCAATAGCAATGATGGAGAAGAGGTTCAGCCAGATTTATTTTGATTGGAACATAAGTCGTCCTGTCAGGGCGTGAAGGTTTCACTGGGTGCGCTATTATGTTTAGCGCTTTTCTGTGAAGCGACCGAGCAGGCAATGGGGTAGGAGTAATTATAGTTGCCAGACCAGTCCCTTCTTTGGGAGGGCTAAGGGATTCTCTTTAGGATAAAAGAAAAGACTCATTTGAAGATGGTTATGAGAAATAATCAGTGAGCATACTTTAAGTGTCTTTAAGTTAAGGCCCCTTGAACATTGAGCAATACACGGTGGCCCCAGTCCCGTGCAAGGCAAACCTTGCGATGCCCTTGAGGGGCAACGGCTTACTGGTCTGCAATATCAATGTTCGCTCCTTCCTACTGGAGCCTGACGAAAGGTCAGCTTACCGGGAACGTTAGAGTGTTGGCGATCAGGTCGCCCTTGGCACTCGGTGGTCTCAGGTCAAACGGTAGGGTCTGCACGGGATATACCCGTAGCCATAGTGAGGGTCTTTGGAATCCATGATGCACGTGGCGTACATAGTCGTTCAACGAAAAGCTCACCTCACTATTAGATACTCACGCCCTTGCAAACTCCCCATGGTAAGTCTTGCGGAGCGTTCTTAAGCATTGCTCGGCTGCCCGTAGGTTGTGCAAGTCGAATTCCTTAAGCTCTCCGTGAACCATAAACGATGCACGGTAATCGCCGTTGGGTAACTTGCGGATGCCCTTGGGGAGGCCGTCACGTTTCAGTTTGCCTTGAGCATTCCAGAGATTCTCAGCGACGGTACAGCATCGCAAGTTGTCGGGGCTGTTGTTCAGTCGGTTACCGTCGATGTGGTCGATAACATTCTGGGCTGGATCAATCCCTGTTTTCATGAAAAAGATAATGCGATGGGTGCGGTAAAATCTACTGTCAAACTTCATTCGGTAATAGCCATCTGTGCCGATGCTTACTACTGGCCCTGTCCGTCCATTGCGACCACGGGTTGCCTTGATGCGGGAGAGGCCAGAGGGACTCGCTGAGTCGATCCTATAGATTTCGTTGAGGTCTTCGAGGGGCGGCAGTGCTGTGTTGAGCTTGGTCATGATTTGTCTCCTATGGCGATTGGTGGGGTGTGCCATAGTGAGGGTCTATATGTTGTGCTTGGGTTGTGTTCTGGTTGCTATATGTAGTGCCTCTTGGGGGTGTGAACTGACTCAATTGCTCAAGCCAGCTACCCGACTCACCTCAACTTTTTTAATTGCGCCAGTCGACCCTGACTTTGTATGTGATCGTCCTTGGCGTAGTGGTGATAGGTGTTTCATCCACTATAGTGCATTCCCCAATGATCCGGTCATCCAGTTTCTGAATAATAGTTGCAATGGGTTCCCATGACTTGTAGTCGGCATGGTTTATCTTAAAGGTTCCCACTTTGTATGAGCCCAGCTCATTGTACATTAGCGGGCCATCAAGCTTCAGATGGTAGCCGGTCGGGTGAATGGTAATTGTTTTTCCGCTTTCAAAGGTTAAGTCAAGCGTAGATACTTCCATGATTACACCTTGCGTAGTTACTCGGTTGTGCTGGTTTAAAGCAGGTGCGCTGGTAAGCGGTATGCCCTTTTTTGCATTACTTGGCTGCCAGTGAGAACGCTTTCACGAGCGCCTCATGAATAACCTCAACGGGTAGCTTTTGGGTTCTCGCGTAAAGGTCCTTGGTGATGTTGCCCCCGCTATGCCCAGTGACAGCCTGCATGATGCTATCCGGCGTCACAGCAGCCAACATCAGTCCCGAGATTGAGTGTCTCAGGGAGTGGAAAGTCTGATCGCCACCTGATTTCAGTCCGAGAGGATTCCTGATGGCATCATTGAGTGGCTTGTCAAAGTAGTGCTTCTTCTGTGTGAACAATCTGCCTTGGCTTCTCTCGACCCATCCAAGGAAGGCATCAAGTGAGAACCCATATGCTCCATCAACCAACGGAACGAGCCTCACAGAGAAAGGGGTCTTAACTGACTTGCCCGTATTCTCATCTTTGTTGATGTCGATAATGGTGATGCCGTTGACCTGTCTCACGTCCTCTTTGGTCAACTGGTATAGCTCCCCGATACGAAGCCCTGTGAGGACTCCCAGAGATATCCCCCAGCGCTTCCAGTCGTCTACAGGAAGGGCGTTTGCATAATCCATCATGGTCGCCACCTGTTCCCGAGAGAACGGCTTACGGGTGCTCTCAGCGCCTCTCTCGATCTTCAAGCCCTTGTCAAATGAGCGATCAAGCAAGCCGTTGTTTACCGCCCAGTCCATCACAGTTGATAGCTGGGTCAGCAATTTGTTGATGGTGAGCGGCTTACGCCCGACCATTACCTTTTCCTTGAGAGCAACCATGTCAGCCCGTGTGTGGGTCTTCAGGTTCAAGTCTCCAAGAAGCCCTGTGAGAGTTCGGCAAGCTGATGTAACTGAATTGTGCGTGGTAGCTCTGACGTTGCCTTTACGCTCAGCCAGATAGAGCCCCGAGAGGGTCTCAAAGGTCACTGGGTCGGCGGATGGCAAAACAGATAGAGATGCAGAAGGGGCTACAGACGTGCCACAAGATAGTTCTCCAATGATCTCCACCAGTTCCTCTGGGCGACCGTCAAGGCGTTCCTGAGCAGCTCTGAGTACACGTTGACCCGTCCCGATGGCCCGCTGTTGACTCACATTGAACCGACCAATCGACGAAGCCTCAGCAAGGTGGTTGCTCATCTCTATATACCGTTCCATGTAGAGGCCCCTTGTATCTTCGTTATGGCCTTGTAGGGCATCCACAGCGATCTCCCTCAGGCGCTCCTTGAGGTCCTCCCACGAAGCCTCAGGCTGGTCGAGATGGAGTACAGCAAGCGTGTTGAGGATGTCTTTAGAGAACTGCATAGCGGTCGGCCTATCGGTGGAGCGGAGAGAGATGGTGAGACTACGGGCCGAGCAGCCCCGAGGACGGACCCTCAGGTAGTAGATCCCTGAGCGCCTGTAATGCCACACAGAGAGGTCCTGAGCTGGTCGTTGGTGACAAGGCTGGTGACAGGTTGGTGACACTTGGCCCTGCTCGGGCATAGCGACGATAGCGTTCATGGTGATGTAAGCCCTTGATATTCATGGGTTTACCACCAGTACTTCCCAAACATTTCCGGGTTGGCCCAGTACTTCGCGTTCAGCCAGTCGGGCACCTGTTTGTACTCACGCAGGTCGTACGTAAACAGGTTCAGCACCTGCTCGTCGCGGGCGAAGCGTTCGCTGGACTGCAGTGCCAGCGAGAAAAAATCGGTCTCCTGCCAACCGCAGGCCTGCAAGTCGGCGAGCACCGCGATGCGACTGGCGTTGAGGTTGCGAATACCACCCAGCAGCTCCAGGCCGGTACGCTTGGGGATGTGCTCAAGGCAATCGACCACCAGCGCCAGGTCGAAACGTTGTGCTGCGAGATGGGCGGGCAGCGCACCGGGCTCGGCCAGCGCAACCTCGGTCTGCGGATGGGCCTCCTGAAAGGCTTGCAACGCCGGGAATGCCTGAGCGCCGATCAACAGCAGACGTTGCGGCGCATAGCGATCGAGCAGGGCAGCCAGCGCTTGTTGGGGCGTACGGTTCGAGTAGCCGACGGTCATCGAAAGTCCTCTGGTTGACGAACAAGACTAGCCTGCCGGACCGGCTCTGAACAGCCGTCAGTCTCAGGCGGGCATCCACAGATACATGACAACGATCTATGCTTGATCTTTTTCAACACACCGCTGGCATATTCGGCGTACAGCACGTCTACTGTGCGGCGACGAAAAGCATGCGAAGACTGCAATTTCGTAACGGATCATGACAAGGGGTGGGCAGGCAATGAAGGTGTTTTGGGGGCTGGGAAAGATATTGATGCTGGGCTTCTGGCTGGTGGTGCTGGTCAACGCGGCGATCGAGGCGCCCAGCCCGTTTGGCGTGATGATCGACATGGCCGGCGCGGTGCTGCTGTTGACTCATTTGCTGGAGCTGATTCTGTTCAACGGCAGCCTGCGCGGTCGCCGGCATCCGTGGCGCGACCGGGGCAAAATCATCCTGTTCGGCATCTTTCACGTTCAATCCATCGGCCGTTCGGTCAGGGGGCACTCTCATGCGTAAGCTCGTTCTGCTGGCGGCATTGTTCAGCCCACTGGCCATGGCCCAGGCAATTATCGTTGCACCGCACTCGCTGATGCGTCTGCCTGGCAACAGCAGCGTTCTGCAGGTCGAGCGCCTTGAAGTGTCCGACTACGGCACTCTGCTGATCCCGGCCGGTATCGATGATGTGAAGATTGGCGAGCTGGTCCTGGGCCACGAAGCGCGAATTGCCATCGTCCCTGGCGTGCAGGCGTTCAACATGGTCGTGCTGCACGGTGAGTTCGGCGCCGGCAGCCAGATCACCGCACGGGGCGCACCGGGTACTTTCGAAAAACCTGCACGGCCAGGGCGCAACCTGACCCTGCGCCTGCAGAGCCTGGATGCTGAAGAACTGTCGATTGACGCCCGCGGTGGCGCCGGCAGCCCAGGCTATGCCGGTCTGGATGGCGGCACAGGTGAAGAGCCGGGCTGTACCTGGGGCCAGGCCGGGCGTGGGTATAACGGCGACAGCGGCGGCAATGGGCATGACGGCGCTGCGGGCGCGCAGGTTCGTCTTGAACTGCCACAGAGCTATCCGGCCGAGCGCATCAAGGTGAATGTTGCGGGTGGCGCGGCGGGCAAGGGTGGCGAAGGCGGCAAGGCAGGGAAGGGCGGTGCGTCCAAAGGCTGCATCGTCTACCGCGCTGAAGGCGGCAAGGCCGGCAGAGCGGGAGAGCCCGGTCTGCCAGGTACTGCGGGACCGGCAGGGGCGTTGATCCTGCAACGTCTGTAATCTTCGAGAGCCTGTCCGGGTCAGGTGCAAGGCCATGATCCGGACAGCCGCGACGCTCTTCACATCACATTATTGCGGTACGCCTTTCTCCCAACTCTTCCAGTCGCCGACAATGGCCTGCACCAGCGGGTTGCCGGTGCGGTAGAGGTTTTCCAGCGCCGGGACGAAGGCACCCTGATCGGCGTACTTGAGCAGGTTGTCCACCTCGCTGTAACCCGGATACGGACGGTCGAAGTCGGAGCCCGCGCGGACGACAGCCAGGCGATTGACATCGACCTTGCCGGCCTTGCTGGCGCGCAACAGAGCCTCGTAGGTAGAGTTGTCCTCCTGCTGGGTGGTGCAGTACACGCCCTTGCCGTCGGTCAGCAGCTTGGTCCAGACTTCCGCACGCTCGCTCAGACGCGTCCCGGAAAACCAGGTATTGCCTGCCACGGTGTCGCATTGCGTTACCTGCGGCGGCTGGTTGGCAGGTGCATAAGGGTATTTGACGCGCCAGGCTGCGGACTCCTTGCTCTCGCTGAGCGACACCTTGTGCGACAGGGCAAACGCCTTGGCCTGCAGCTTGGGGTTGAGCTCGAAGACTTCGGTCTTGTAGTCCAGCGGCGGCTTCTCGTTCGGGCCTTTGGTGTTGATGCCCAGATAACCGGTCGGCCAGTCCTTGGGCACATCGCGGGAGTCGATTTCCCACTGCGTGCCGAACTCCACCAGATAATGCGCCCAGGCAGTGGTGCCGAGCGTGCCGTGGTGCGGGTTGATGCCAGCAATGCCGGCGACGATGAAGTAAGTCTTGCGCAGGTCGAATTGCGGCGACAGGGCCAGCGCCAGGGTCGATGCAGCAGCGTTGGTCTGGCCCATGCCGGTGACCAGCAGGCAGACATCCTGATCATTGCAGCGAATGGCCGGGTACTCGGCGGCAAGACCGGGCACCTGGATCGCCTTGGTCAGGTGCAGCCGGTCAATCCAGTTTTGTGCTTCGGGCGCAAACATGGCGACCAGCATGACCTTGGGGGTGACCGGTGCAACTGGCGCGGTAGCCGCCCAGACAGCAGGGCTGAGCACTGCCAGCGTGGCGCAGAGGGTGTTGCGAGTCGTGTGTTTCATGAAAACTCCTGTCGTCATAATAAGGTTCAGAACTGGTAACCCACGCCTGCGTAATAGCCCCAACCGTCGGAGCGCGCGCGGAAGTTGCCATCGCCGAAGTTCAGCTCGCTGCCGTCCTGCCAGTTGCCGCCGTTGTGGAAGTAGCGGCCAACCAAGGTGAAGCGCAGGTGCGTGAAGGCGTAAAGAAGCACATTGGTGGCAACCGTGGAGTTGCCGGTGCGTGCCGGATCGTTTTTCAGGTCCGACCCGAAATCGAAGTTGGTAAAGCCTATGTAGGTCAACGAGGCGCCGTTGTCGAAGGTGCTGATCGGTACGATGTATTTGAGCTGGGCGCGATAGCCATCCCACGAATACTCGTTGCTGGCACCGTAGTTCTCCCACTGATAGCGGCCATAGAAGTTGGCCGACAGATTGACCCGCGAGTGGGTGTCGATGTCGGTGCCCAGACCGCTGTACAGGGTGTTGGCCCTGTTCGCCGTATTGCTGCCGTGGTCATAGATCCAGTCGAAAGCAACGTACCATTCCTTGAACGGCCCGATGGCCAGACTGCGCCCGGCGAGGTAGTCGATCGAGACACGTGGCTCGTGTTCCATGAACAGCGGCGAGCCATGGTCCCAGACGCCCTTGTCATTATCATTGCCGATGCCGAGGATCTTCGGTACGTCGACATAGCCATACAGCTCGAACGGTCCTTTGCGGCCGAAGTATTCGTACTCCAGGTAGATGTCATCGTTGGGTTTGGGGCCGAAGCTGATGTCCTTGCTGCCGATCAGCGTCAGGTCCTGATTGAACCAGTCTGAAAAATACGCGCCTTGACCTTCCTTGGGCGAGGCGGGCGGGCTGAGTGCTTCGCCTTGCGCCGAGTCTTCGGCAGCGGCGGGCTGTGCCAGGACGCTGGTACATGGCAACGCCGCAGCGGCGGCGAACAGCAGAGGCATGAGGAATCTTGAGGGCGTTACGGGTCGAGTGAATGGCGGCTGTGGCATTGAAGCTCCTTTTCGTGGGCGCGTACTGCTGATCGCAAACGTTTGCACAGCTCATGCCAAAGTGCTTCAAGGTGTTGAATGCCTTGGATATCAGGTACAGAAGATGACCGATCGGGCAGGAAACTGCCCGCAAGCCGTGCGCGGTGTCACTGCCAGTGCCCCGCGATGTTCCGTTTTACCTCAAAGGCCCGGACGCGCCGCCGCGAGCATGACCACGGCCAGGCCGATAATCAGGTTGATGCCGACCAGACGGCGGATATGGCCCAATGTTGCCGCGCCCTCGGCCCACTGTTCGGCTTCCACGGCACGACGCAGCTCCGGCAGCTGCAATGACTGGATACGCAAAAACAGCGCAACCATGACGACGTACAGGCCCATCATGATCTGCACATAACGCGGCGCGGTTTCAAAGCCGGTGAAGTTGAGCTGAATCATGCCGATGCCGGTTATCGGCAGCAGCACCACCGCAGCCCAGACCCAAACGAAGAAGCGCGGAAACACCTGGACCCACACTTTCAGGCGAGAAGGGCCTTCAAGTGCTGCAATGACTGCCGGGCGCAACACCATCCAGGCGAAAAACATGCCGCCAACCCACACCAGGGCAGCCAGCAGATGCAATGTATAGACAGTAGAAAAAGCGGTCATCGGACACTCCGTTCTGCGCGGATGGATTTAGCGCGCTATGATAGCGCCCACTCAGAACTACTGAAAATTTATCCAGCCTTTTTAGCCGTGCCCCCGAACCGAAGCCAATGATCAGTACCGAACTCAAAACCCAGATCCAGGGCGCTTACTCGCGTTTCCTCGAAGCCAAGAGCCTCAAGCCACGCTATGGCCAGCGATTGATGATCGCTGAAGTCGCCAAGGTGCTGGGGGACATTGACACCGATGAAGAGGGTCGTCGTTCGGGCGATCCTGCGGTAGTGGCGGTCGAGGCCGGAACGGGTACCGGCAAGACCGTGGCTTACGCCATCGCCTCGATTCCCACCGCCAAGGCGGCAGGCAAGCGGCTGGTGATCGCCACCGCGACCGTCGCCCTGCAGGAGCAGATCGTCTACAAGGATCTGCCGGACCTGATGCGCAACAGCGGTCTGAATTTTACCTTCGCCCTGGCCAAGGGGCGCGGGCGTTACATGTGCCTGTCCAAGCTCGACGCATTGCTGCAGGAAAGTGACGCGACCAACGCGACCGCGCAGCTATTCGAGGAAGAAGGCTTCAAGATCGAAGTCGATGAGGCCAGTCAGAAGCTTTTCACCAGCATGTTGCAGAAGCTGGCGGGCAACAAGTGGGACGGCGATCGCGACAGCTGGCCGCAGGAACTCGCCGATCAGGACTGGGCGCGTCTGACCACCGATCACAGCCAGTGCACCAACCGGCACTGCCCCAACTTTCAGCAGTGCGCTTTCTATAAGGCGCGTGAAGGCATGGGCAAGGTCGATGTGATCGTCACCAACCACGACATGGTGCTGGCCGACCTGGCACTGGGCGGCGGTGCGGTGCTGCCGGACCCGCGTGACACCTTGTATGTCTTCGACGAGGGTCACCACCTGCCGGACAAGGCCATCGGCCACTTTGCCCACTACACCCGATTGAAATCTACCGCCGACTGGCTGGAACAGACCGCCAAGAACCTCGCCAAGCTGCTCGCCCAGCATCCGCTGCCCGGCGATCTGGGCAAGCTGATCGAGCAGGTGCCGGAGCTGGCCCGCGAGATCAAGGGCCACCAGCAGTTCATGTTCGGTGCCTGCGAGCAACTGGCGGATTTCCGCGCCGGTGAGGACATGCAGGGCCGCGAGCGCCCACGCCACCGCTTTGTCGGCGGCGTGATTCCCGAGCACATCCGCGAGATGGGTATCGAGCTCAAGAAAGGCTTTGCGCGCCTGGACGACCTTTTCACGCGTCTGACCGAGCTGCTCAAGGAAGGCATGGACGGTGAGGTCAACATCGGCATCGCCAGCCATCAGGCCGAAGAGTGGTATCCACTGTTCGGCAGCCTGCTGGCTCGAGCGCATGGCAACTGGGAATTGTGGACTGCCTTCACCGCCGAAGACCCGGAAGACAGCCCGCCAATGGCGCGCTGGCTGACCCTGGCCGACAGCGGTGCAATGTTCGATATCGAGGTCAACGCCAGCCCGATCCTGGCGGCGGAAATGCTGCGTCGCAACCTGTGGAACATTGCCTACGGGGCGCTGGTCACCTCGGCGACCCTGACCGCGCTGGGCAAGTTCGACCGCTATCGCATGCGTGCCGGGCTGCCTAAAGGGGCGGTGACTGCCGTGGTGCCAAGCCCGTTTCATCACGCCGATGCCGGTGTGCTGCGCGTGCCGGACCTCAAGGCCGACCCGCGTGACTCGGTGGCCCATACCGCAGCGATCATTCGCGACCTGCCCGGTCTGGTGGAGGGATCGCGAGGCACGCTGGTGCTGTATTCGTCGCGCAAGCAGATGCAGGATGTCTTCGACGGCCTGGACCGTGACTGGCGCAAGCAGGTGTTCATTCAGGGCAACCTGTCCAAACAGGAAACCCTCAACAAGCACAAGGCGCGCGTCGACAGCGGCGAGTCCAGCGTACTGTTCGGGCTGGCCAGCTTCGCCGAGGGTGTGGACTTGCCCGGCGCCTACTGCGAACACGTGGTCATCGCCAAGATCCCGTTCGCGGTGCCGGATGACCCGGTCGAGGCTGCGCTGGCCGAGTGGATCGAAGCGCGTGGCGGTAACCCGTTCATGGAGATCGCCGTGCCCGATGCCTCGTTGCGTCTGGTGCAGGCCTGTGGCCGCTTGCTGCGCACCGAAGAGGACCGCGGCACCATCACGCTGCTGGACCGGCGCGTGGTCACCCAGCGCTATGGCAAGGCGATTCTCAATGCGCTGCCACCGTTCCGTCGGGAAATAACCTGAGCCAAAGATGAAGAGCGTTTCACATCTGTTCCCAAAGCGCTCGATCGCTGAAACAATACGGGCCGTTTAGCCTGTGCTCAGGCTCAGTATCGCCAGTCAGGAGTCAGCCGTTGCAGATCCAGGGTCATTACGAACTTCAATTCGAAGCAGTACGTGAAGCCTTTGCGGCGCTCTTTGACGACCCTCAGGAGCGTGGTGCCGCCCTGTGCATTCAGGTTGGCGGCCAGACCGTCATCGATCTGTGGGCGGGCACTGCCGACAAGGACGGTGCCGAGGCGTGGCACACCGATACTATTCTCAACCTGTTCTCCTGCACCAAGACCTTCACCAGCGTGGCGGTTCTGCAACTGGTCGAAGAGGGCAAGTTGACGCTGGACGAGCCCGTGGCCAGGCTCTGGCCTGAATTCGCCGCAGCGGGCAAGGCCTCCATCACCCTGCGCCAATTGCTCTGCCATCAGGCGGGCCTGCCTGCGTTGCGTGAGCCGTTGCCTGCCGAAGCGCTTTACCAGTGGGACACCATGACCGCCGCCCTGGCAGCCGAAGAACCCTGGTGGACGCCAGGTCAGGGGCATGGTTATGCGGCGATCACCTATGGCTGGCTGGTGGGCGAGATGCTGCGCCGCGCCGATGGTCGAGGCCCCGGGGAATCCATTGCTGCGCGTATTGCTCGCCCGCTGGGGCTGGATTTTCATGTTGGGCTGCCGGATGACCAGTTTCATCGCGTGGCCCACATCGCGCGCGGCAAAGGCAGTGCCGGTGACGACGCTGCCCAACGCGTGCTGCAGGCGACGATGCGCGAGCCGGCCTCGATCACGGCCAAGGCGTTCACCAACCCGCCGTCGATCATGACCAGCACCAACAAGCCGGAGTGGCGCCGCATGCAGCAACCGGCGGCCAACGGCCACGGCAATGCACGCAGTCTCGCCGGTTTCTATAACGGTCTGCTCGATGGCAGCCTGCTTGAAGCCGACATGCTCAATGAGCTGACCCGCGAACACAGCCTCGGTCAGGACAAGACATTACTGACCTCGACCCGACTGGGGCTGGGCTGCATGCTCGATCAGCCGGGCGTTGCCAACGCGACCTACGGCCTGGGGCCCAAAGCCTTTGGCCATCCGGGGGCGGGCGGCTCGGTAGGGTTCGCCGATCCTGATGACGAGGTTGCCTTTGGCTTCGTTACCAACACCTTGGGGCCCTACATTCTGATGGACCCACGTGCGCAGAAACTGGTCGGGGTCCTGCGTGAGTGTTTGCAGTAAGTATCGGCTATAAGTGCTTGTTTCATACCGACTGTCAGTTAAATGGCTGTAACAGGAACCGTACGACGGTTTCTTTTTCCAACTGCATCTTTATGCATGTTATACCGGCGTAGTTACGTCCTTCTGTCTGATCAAAACCGTTGCGGGTTACCCATGTCGTCTAATAAAAGCCTCGTTCTCGCCCTGTGCATCGCCGTGACCGGCTGTGCCCAAACTCCACAATCCGACTCTGCTGCAACCGGAGGCCATTGGTGGCAGTTCGGTTCCGGCAGCGACTCCGCTGACGCAGGCACCGCTGCCAAGGCGCCGGCACCGAGCCCGGCGCCCGCTCCGGTTGCCAAGGCTGCTGCAACGCCGGCACCTGCGGCGGGTGCTGAAAACAGCGCGCCTTGGTACTGGCCGTTCGGCTCCAGCGACAGTGCTCAGGCCAAACCTGATGCCGTGGCCGACAAGCCGGCAGCCAAGCCTGCCGCGCCGGCGATGGTTGCCAAGTCGGAGACCGACAGCAAATGGTGGTGGCCGTTTGGCAACGACTCCGCCAAGGACGAGCCTAAAGCGCTGCCGATGCCTGATCCGAAGGTGACCCAGGCCTGGCTGGACGAGTACGAGCCACGCCTGCGCGCTGCAATCAAGGACAGCCCGTTCCAGCTGGAGCGTCGCGAAGACCTGTTGGCAATCACCGCGCCGGTCGACAGCTCGTTCAACCCTGACCGTCCGGCCATGCTGCTGCCCAACACACTGGGGCCGATCACCCGTCTGGCCAAGGTGGTCGAAGGCGATCAGAAAACTGCCGTGCTGATTCTCGGTCATGCCGACACTTCGGGTCCTACCGAAGCCAACCAGAAGATCAGTCAGGAACGTGCGCAGTCGGTTGCCGCTATTTTCCGTCTCAGTGGTCTGGAGCGTAACCGCTTGAGCCAGCGAGGCATGGGTGCGGTGATGCCGCGCGCTGCCAACGACAGCCTGCAGGGTCGTGCGCTCAACCGCCGGGTCGAGATCCTCATGACGCCGCAGGACACCATGCGCGCGCTGATGAGCCGCTACGCACTGCCGCCAGTGGCACCGACCATGGTCGCCACCCAGGACGTCAAGCCGGTTGCCCCGGCACCTGCCGCCGCGCCTGCCAAGAAAGCCGCTGCGAAGAAAGACACCGCCAAGAAAGCTGCACCGGCCAAAGCCAGCACCGCCAAGAAGGCCGCGCCAGCCAAGACCACCGCAGCTGCTAAAAAGCCTGCAGCGACCAAAGCTGCTGCCAAGGCTCCGGCCAAAACCACAACGCCCGCCAAGAAGGACGACAGCCAGGCCAGTAACTAAGCCTGTCAGCACCCACGCGGATCGTCACTGACGCTTCGCGTGGGGTCGATCCGTGACCTCGCAGGAACCAAGCCATGACCCAGACTCTGGCCGATATGCGCCGTGATTACACGCGCGACGGGTTGACCGAAGCGCAATCGCCGGACGAGCCCTTTGCACTCTTCCATGCATGGTTTGCCGATGCGGTGAACACCGAGCAGCCGCCTGTCGAGGCCAACGCCATGACATTGGCGACGGTTGATGAGCAAGGACGTCCACATTGCCGTGTCTTGCTGCTCAAGGGCCTGGACACTCAGGGTTTTACGTTTTTCACCAACTACGAAAGCGCCAAGGGCCAGCAGATCGCTGCACGTCCCTTTGCCGCGATGACCTTCTTCTGGCCGACACTGGAGCGCCAGGTGCGTATCGAGGGCAGGGTGGAGAAAGTCTCTGCGCAAGAATCCGACGCTTATTACCAGGTGCGTCCTCTGGGCAGCCGCCTGGGTGCATGGGCCTCGCCACAGAGTCGCGTGATCGCGGATCGCGACGAGCTGGAAGGCCTGATCAGACAGACGGAACAACGTTTCTCAGACACCCAGCCACACTGCCCCGAGCATTGGGGTGGCTATCGTCTTTTGCCCGAGCGGATCGAGTTCTGGCAGGGTCGCTCCAGTCGACTTCACGACCGTTTGAACTATCGTTTGATAGACGACAGATGGATACGTGAGCGCCTTGCACCCTGATTGAATTATTCGTTTGGCCGGTCGTCTGAGCGTTATACAGGCTGCGGCTGTATGAGGCCTGAATCAATTTAATTTGCAGGCTCGGGGCCGTGACAGCACCTTTGTCGGGTAGTCTAATGGCCACTGATTCCTCTGGAGATTCCTTTTATGCGCAAGTCTGCTCTTCTGGTTGCTTCGTTCACTGCCATGGCACTTACGCTGGGCGGCTGTACCTCGAATCTGACCGGTGATTCCTATTCCCGTGACGAGGCCAGGACCGTACAGACAGTTCGCATGGGGACGATCGAATCCTTGCGTCCGGTCAAGATCGAGGGCACCAAGACCCCGATCGGCGGCGCGGCGGGTGCAGTCGTCGGCGGCGTGGGCGGCAGCGCTATCGGTGGTGGTCGCGGCAGTATCGTGGCAGCGGTGATCGGCGCAGTGGCCGGTGGTCTGCTGGGTTCAGCGACCGAAGAAGGCCTGACCCGTACGCAAGGTGTGGAAATCACCGTGCGTGAGGACGACGGCAGCATGCGTGCCTACGTGCAGCAGGTTCAGGAAAACGAGATTTTCCGGGTCGGCGAGCGCGTGCGCATCATGAGCGTCAACGGCACCAGCCGCGTTACTCACTGATCAGTAACACGGCACAGCAAAACCCCGAGCCGAAATGCTCGGGGTTTTTTATTGCCAGGCGTGAATATATATCGTGTCAATGCCCAGCTTTGCCATTTAGCTCCGGACGCTCCGCGTCCGATCCTTACAGTGAGCCGCAGCTTTTATGTGTGACGTGCAGCGTCACGAAATACGTTCCCACGCGAAGCGCGGGAACGATGGTCATCGTGAGGTCAGCCCTCAATCCCCAGCATGTCGCGCACCAGCGCTTCGGCCACCCGAATGCCGTCCACGCCAGCCGAGAGAATCCCGCCCGCATAGCCAGCGCCTTCACCGGCCGGGTAAAGGCCTTTGGTGTTCAGGCTCTGCAGGGTCGGCCCGCGGGTAATGCGCAGCGGAGCCGAAGTGCGGGTTTCGATGCCGGTCAGCACAGCGTCGTGCAGCGAGAAACCTTTGATCTGCTTGTCGAACGCAGGCAAGGCTTCACGAATGGCTTCGATGGCAAAGGCGGGCAGGGCCTCGGCAAGGTCCACCAGCTTCACACCCGGCTTGTAGGAGGGTTCAACGCTGCCCAGCGCGGTCGAGGCCTTGCCGGCAATAAAGTCGCCGACCAACTGCGCAGGAGCCTCATAACTGCTACCGCCGAGCAGATAGGCGTGGGATTCCAGACGCTCCTGCAACTCGATACCGGCCAGCGGGCTGCCAGGGTAGTCCTGTTCCGGCGAGATACCGACGACGATGCCCGAGTTGGCATTGCGCTCGTTGCGTGAGTATTGGCTCATGCCGTTGGTGACCACTCGGCCGGGCTCTGAAGTGGCTGCTACGACCGTGCCGCCAGGGCACATGCAGAAGCTGTAGACCGAGCGACCGTTGCTGGCGTGGTGCACCAGTTTGTAATCGGCTGCGCCCAGCTTGGGGTGACCGGCATACTTGCCCAGTCGCGCGCGGTCGATCAACGATTGCGGGTGTTCGATGCGGAAACCCACCGAGAACGGCTTGGCTTCCATGAACACGCCACGGCCGTGCAGCATGCGGAAGGTGTCGCGCGCACTGTGGCCCAGCGCGAGGATGACATGCCGCGACTCGAGCTGTTCGCCGCTGTCGAGCTGGACGCCCATCAATTGGCCGTCCTCGATCATCAGGTCGGACACGCGCTGCTGAAAGCGCACTTCGCCGCCCATCGCTTCGATCTGATGGCGCATGTTCTCGACCACGCCCGTCAGGCGGAACGTGCCGATATGCGGCTTGCTGACATAGAGGATTTCTTCCGGCGCGCCGGCTTTGACGAATTCGTGCAGCACCTTGCGGCCGATGAATTTCGGGTCCTTGATCTGGCTGTAAAGCTTGCCGTCGGAAAAGGTCCCGGCACCGCCCTCGCCAAACTGCACGTTGGACTCGGGATTGAGCACGTTTTTGCGCCACAGCGCCCAGGTGTCCTTGGTGCGCTGGCGAACTTCGGTGCCGCGCTCGAGGATGATCGGCTTGAAGCCCATCTGCGCGAGCAGCAGCCCGGCAAAGATACCGCATGGTCCGAAACCCACGACGATCGGGCGCTCTGTCAGCCCCTCGGGAGCGTGACCGACCACTTTATAGCTGACATCGGGTGCCGGGCCGACGTGGCGGTCATTGGCCAGCTTGCGCAACAGTGCCTCTTCATCCTTGACCTGGAAGTCGATGGTGTAGATGAAGCACAGCTCGGAAGACTTTTTGCGCGCGTCGTAACTGCGCTTGAATAGGGTAAAGTCCAGCAGCTCGCCGCTGTCGATACCCAGGTGCTTCAAGAGCGCAACGCGCAGGTCTTCTTCCGGATGATCGATCGGCAGCTTGAGTTCGGTGATTCGTAACATTAAGGGGTCCAGTTTTCGGGCCGCAGGTTCAGCCCGACAGCACTACAAGAACCGGCGATTATAAGCGCTGAACCCCTTTGGCGGCGAGCCTGGGCGATCAGTCGTCGCGTGAACCGCCGTAATAACCGCAGCCACGCTGGGCCTGGCCGTTGATACGCAGCTCTGCGGTGAGGTGTTGCACCGAGCCGTCGACGCTGTCGACACAGCGCTGTGGCGCGACCCAGATCTCGATGCGCTGGTTGTTGGCTTCGCTGCTGACGCTGAAACTGCCGTCCGGCAGCTTCTCTTCCACGTAGGGCAACGCCAGTGGCGCGACGCCCTCGCGCTCCAGGACCATGCCCTTGCCGCTGACATTGACGTTCCAGGCGGGCTTGTTGCCATTGACGTGCAATGTCAGGCGTTTGAAATTGAGGTCTTCACAGGCCTGGCCGGGGCGCTCGACGCGGTACAGCTGATGCAGGTCCAGCTGACCGTCACTGTTGGCCGCCTTGCTCGCGGCAAAGCTGCCGCGCAGGTCGGCAAACACCGTGCCCTTGCTGTCTGCCAGCGAGGCTGCTTCCTGCAGTATGCCGGTGTTGCCGCGATCCTTGACCACGTAGCGACGCTGCTCGTTACACGGTTTGAACAGCAACTGGCCGTTCTCCCCGGTCAGGTCGCCCTGCATACGGAGCATGCCCACTGTGGAAACCTTCGGTTCCTCGGCCTGTTTACCGAGCAACTGACACCCTGCAAACAGCGGTAGAAGAGCAAATACGAGGACGGAACGGGCAGCAAACATGATGTGGTCTCCAGACAGGTGCCGCCACGTTACTCAGACTGGAGGTGCATCACAAGAGGGGACGGCCAGAGCTGCGCCGCACGTGTCGCTGTATACACGTCTTGAGGTGACTACCGCAGAATCGCAATGTGACGCGGAGCGTCACGAAAAGGCGTTACCACGCGGAGCGTGGTAACGATCATCAAGAAGCCATCTCGGGAGGTGGCATGCGCTTAGCCGCCCAGATACGCGTCCCGCACTTTCGGATCGACCAGCAGCTCTTCACCTGTGCCTTGCATGACCACGCGGCCGTTTTCCAGTACGTAGGCGCGGTCGGCGACTTTCAGGGCCTGGTTGGCGTTCTGTTCGACCAGAAACACCGTCACGCCATCGCGACGCAGCTGTTCGACGATCTCGAAAATCTGCTGGATGATGATCGGCGCCAGGCCCAGTGAAGGCTCGTCCAGCAACAGCAGCTTGGGCTTGCTCATCAGCGCACGACCGATGGCCAGCATCTGCTGCTCGCCACCGGACATGGTGCCGCCACGCTGATTGAAGCGTTCCTTGAGGCGCGGAAAGAGATGCAGGACCTTGTCCATCTGTTCCTGATAATCATCCTTTTCCGTGAAGAAACCGCCCATCGCCAGATTTTCTTCAACGGTCAGACGCGCAAACACCCGACGGCCTTCCGGCACCACGGCAATGCTCTTGCGCATGATGATCGACGACTCCAGCCCGACCAGTTCCTCGCCCATGTAGCGAATACTGCCGCTGTGAGCGCGCGGCGAGCCGCACAGGGTCATCAGCAGGGTGGACTTGCCCGCGCCGTTGGCGCCGATCAGGGTGACAATTTCACCCTGGCGCACTTCCACGTTGACGCTGTGCAGCGCCTGGATCTTGCCGTAGAAGGTGGAAACGTTTTCGAACTGCAGCATTTACGCTTCCCCCAGGTAGGCTTTGATCACATCAGGATTGTCACGAATCTGTTCTGGCGTGCCATCGGCCAGCGGCGTGCCCTGATTGATCACCACGATGTGGTCGGAAATGCTCATTACCAGTTTCATGTCGTGCTCGATCAACAGGACCGTCGCGTTGTGCTCGCTGCGCAACACGCCGATCAGTGCTTTCAGGTCATCGGTTTCCCTAGGGTTGAGACCCGCCGCCGGTTCGTCGAGCATCAGAATGCGCGGACGCGTCATCATGCAGCGGGCGATTTCCAGGCGGCGTTGCTGACCGTAGGCCAGCGTCCCGGCAGGGCGATTGGCGAATTCCCTGAGGTTGACCGCCTCAAGCCAGTGCTCGGCATAGTCCATGGCTTCACGTTCGCTGCGGCGAAACGCGGGCGTCTTGAACAGGCCGGACAGGAAGTTGGTGTTCAAATGCCGGTGCTGGGCAACCAGCAGGTTCTCGACGGCAGTCATTTCCTTGAACAGGCGCACGTTCTGGAACGTACGCACCACGCCCTTGCGCGCGATCTGGTGGCCAGCCAGGCCCTGGATCGGTTCACCGTCCAGCAGAATCGTACCCGCGCTCGGCCGGTAGAAGCCGGTCAGGCAGTTGAAGACCGTGGTCTTGCCGGCGCCGTTAGGGCCGATCATCGATACGACCTGCCCCTGATTGACGGTCAGGGCAACGCCATTGACCGCCAGCAGGCCGCCAAAACGCATGCTCAAGCCAGTGGCTTGCAGTAATGGGCGGCTCATTTCGGCAGCTCCGCTTTCAATTTCATTTCGGGGCGCTGCATCGGCAGGAAGCCTTGTGGACGCCAGATCATCATCAGCACCATCAGCGCGCCGAACATCAGCATGCGGTAGTCACTGAACTCACGCATCAGCTCAGGCAACAGGATCATCACGATCGCCGCCAGGATCACACCCAGTTGCGAGCCCATGCCACCCAGTACCACGATGGCCAAAATGATTGCCGACTCGATGAAGGTGAACGATTCCGGGGTGATCAGACCCTGACGTGCAGCAAAGAAGCTGCCTGCGAAACCCGCGAATGCAGCGCCGAGTGTGAAGGCCGAGAGTTTGATCACGGTCGGGTTCAGGCCCAGTGCGCGACAGGCGATTTCGTCTTCGCGCAGTGCTTCCCAGGCCCGGCCGATCGGCATGCGCAACAGGCGGTTGATGACGAACAACGCCGCCAGTGCCAGCAGCAGGGCGATCAGGTAGAGGAAGATGACCTTATTGATCGAGTTGTACGGCAGACCGAAGAACTCGTGGAAGGTCTGCATGCCCTCAGCTGCCTTGCGCTCGAAAGTCAGACCGAAGAAGGTCGGCTTTTCGATGTTGCTGATGCCGTTCGGACCGCCGGTGATATCGGTCAGGTTACGCAGGAAGATGCGGATGATCTCGCCGAACCCCAACGTCACGATGGCCAGATAGTCGCCGCGCAAACGCAATACCGGAAAGCCCAGCAGGAACCCGAACAGCGCTGCCATCAACCCCGCGATCGGCAGGCAGATCCAGAAGCCGAGCCCGTAATAGTGCGACAGCAGGGCATAGCTGTAGGCCCCGACCGCATAGAAACCGACATAGCCCAGGTCAAGCAGACCTGCCAGCCCGACCACAATGTTCAGGCCGAGGCCGAGCATCACGTAGATCAGGATCAGCGTGGCAATGTCCACCGCGCCGCGCGACCCGAAGAACGGCCAGATGAAGGCCAGCACGATGAGCGCCGCAAGGCCCCAGCGCTGGGTTTTCGGCTGGGTCAGGAAGTCGCTGGTCTTTTGCGGGATCAGCGGTTTTTCGGAGCCGCGACGCATGCCGCTGATCTGCTCGGCGAACAGTACGCGCAGAAACAGCAGGACCGAACACACGGCAATGATGGTCAGGGTCAGCGGGCTGGCGTTCTGCACTTGCAGGGTGACGCCGGAAAAGGCCAGTTTCAGGCCGAACACCGGGTAGGCCACGGCCCAGACCAGCGCGGCGCTGAACAGCGCCTGTTTGAAAGACTTGCTCATACTTTCTCAACCTCCGGACGACCCAGAATGCCGGTCGGTCGGAACAGCAGCACCAGGACCAGCAGGCCGAAAGCCACGACGTCCTTGTACTGATCACCAAAAATGTCGGCACCGAAGGCTTCGGCGACGCCCAGCACCAGGCCACCGAGCACGGCACCCGGGATCGAACCGATACCGCCCAGTACCGCAGCCGTGAAGGCTTTCAGGCCGACGAGGAAACCGGCGTTGGGGTTGATCACGCCGTATTGCATGCTCAGCAGCATGGCGGCGACGGCGGCCAGTGCAGCACCGACCACGAAGGTCAGGGCGATGATGTTGTTGGTGTTGATCCCCAGCAGATTGGCCATCTTCATGTCCTCGGCACAGGCGCGGCAGGCGCGGCCCATTCGCGAGCGCGAGATGAACAGGGTCAGGCCGGTCATGGCCAGCAGGGTGACGACGAACACCACGATCTGCATGTAGGAAATCAGAACTTCCTGCGCACCACCGGGCCCGAACGACAGGCTGCCGGGCAGCAGGTTGGGGATGGCAAAGTTGCCGGAGCCCTGGGAAAGCTGGACAGAGTTCTGCAGAAAGATCGACATGCCGATTGCAGAAATCAGTGGAATCAGACGGTTGCTGTTGCGCAACGGACGATAGGCCACACGCTCGATGCTGTATCCGTAGGCACTGGTCACGATGATTGCAGCGGCAAAACCGGCAATCATCAGCAACGGCAGGCTGTGAATCCCCAGCATCGCCAGACCGGCGAGTGCCATGAAAGCTACATAGGAACCGATCATGTACACCTCGCCATGGGCGAAGTTGATCATTCCGATGATGCCGTACACCATCGTGTAACCGATGGCGATCAATGCATACGTACTGCCAATGGTCAGGCCATTGACCAGCTGCTGCATGTAGTGGAATAACTCGGGCATTTACCGCGCTCCTAAAAACCTGATCTGCATTTCTCTGACGTGCGCCGGGGTGGCATTCTGTCGATGCGTAGCCTGTTGCGCTGTCAAGGAACCGCTATTGACGGTTTTAAGATTTTCAGGGGGCCTCGTGCATGCCGTTCGGGTTGCCGAAACGTGCGTACGGGCCTGGATTCGTAAAACAAAGCCCACTGCGCTGGCAGTGGGCTTTGAGGGTTGACGCAAGCAGCTTATTTGGCGGCTTCGGTCTTGGGTTTGCCGAAGTGCCACTCGTAGACCACGAACTGGAAGTTCTTCAGGTCACCTTTCTCGTCGTAGCTCAGCTCGCCCATTGGCGTCTTGAAGGTACCGGCATGGATGGCAGCAGCCACCTTGGTGGTGTCTTCGGACTTGGCGGCAGCGATGCCGTCAGCAATGACCTGTACGGC
Source organism: Pseudomonas sp. PvP027 (assembly GCF_017833005.1). NCBI lineage: Bacteria > Pseudomonadati > Pseudomonadota > Gammaproteobacteria > Pseudomonadales > Pseudomonadaceae > Pseudomonas > Pseudomonas sp. PvP027. The sequence goes on from NZ_JAFIBK010000001.1 coordinate 4,681,684, forward strand.
GGAGTAGGACGGGTACACGAACGGGCCGCTCGGGTCCTGACTCTTGGCCTTGAAGGCTTCGGTCAGTGCCTGGTTGGCTGGGTCCTGGTCGAAGGATTTTGGCAGGGTGACCAGCAGGCCTTCCGAAGCATCACCCGCGATTTGCGAGATGGACTCGTTGCCGACGCCTTCAGGGCCCATGAATTTGGCATTAAGGCCTTTTTCCTTGGACTGACGCAGGATCTGGCCCAGCTCAGGGTGGTAGCCGCCGTAGTAGACGAAGTCGACGTTGGCCTGCTTGAGCTTGGCGATCAGCGACGAAAAGTCCTTGTCGCCAGCGTTGATGCCTTCGAACAGTGCAACCTTGACGCCTTTTTTCTCCAGCGTTTGCTTGACGGCTGTCGCGATACCTTCGCCGTACTGCTGCTTGTCGTGGATGACTGCAACGATTTTCGGCTTGGCAACGTCGGCAATGTAGTTGCCTGCGGCCGGACCCTGGGCACTGTCGAGACCGATGGTGCGGAACACCAGCTTGTAACCGCGCGCGGTGATTTCCGGACTGGTGGCGGCCGGGGTCACCATGATGATGCCTTCGTCTTCGTAAACGTCGGAGGCGGGCTGGGCAGAGCTGGAGCAGAGGTGACCGACCACGTATTTCACGCCGTCATTGACCACTTTGTTGGCCACCGCAACGGCCTGTTTCGGATCGCAGGCGTCATCATATTCGACGGCTTCAAGCTTTTTGCCATCTACGCCGCCTTTGGCATTGATCTGCTCGATGGCCATCTTGGCACCATTGAACTGCATGGTGCCGTATTCGGCGACAGGGCCGGTCTTGGGGCCGGCGATGCCGATCTTGATGGTGTCGGCTGCGAACGAATGGCTGGCAACCCCCGCCATAACCAGTGCGGCAAACAGCCTTGAAAGCTTATTGGTACCCTTAGTCATGATGCTCCACTCTTGCGTTGTAGTTTTTATAATCCTGAGGGCCAAGGGCTCCAGGACCGATTCGATCACCGGTTGTGCCACGCCACCAACTGTACCGGAACAGTTTAGAGCGCCGTTCGCTGGCTTGAAAAGCCGGGCGTCCGGGGACAAACCTGTGCGTGTCGCTTAATCGAAAGAAAGTTACAGAATCAAACGCTTGAGTGCCTGAAATTACTTCAGATCCATAAGGTTATCTGCACTTCCCTGCGATAAATCACCTGCTTCTGGGCTTGCCGGTGGGAAAGTCGGCGCTATCATTGCGCCGATTTTCTTTCTGGTGAAACCCATGACGCAAGAACCTAGCACCCTCTATGCCAAACTGCTTGGCGAAACCGCCTCAATCACCTGGTCTGAATTGCAACCATTCTTTGCCAAGGGTGCCCTGTTGTGGGTCGAGCTGCCTCTGGATTTGATCGAAGTCGCCGAAGCGGTGGCCGAAAATGATGCAGCCAGGGTGTCTGCATGGTTGGCTGAGGGGCGGGTTGGCAAGGTGTCTGAAACCAAGGCGCTTGAGCTGGTCGAGACAGATCCGCTGCTCTGGGCTGTGGTAGTGGCACCTTGGGTTCTGATTCAAAACAGGGCGCAGGCTTGATTTGCGCACCAGTCAGGTGCCGCGCGGTTTTCCTGAGTGAGTTGGAAGGTAACTCTTCGGCAGCCCGCGTAGCGTAAAACCCCACCTTGGAGGTGGAGGTTTCCGCGGGCTGCACTGTTTCTTTTCGACGATGGAGCCGTGCGCCGCCCCCTCAGGTACGCACAGGTCTGGGACTGGCAAAATCGTCATTGTCACGCAGTTCGGCAAACACATCCGGAGTGTCTGGTGTTTCGCTGTCCGACTCCTCGCTATGCTGTTTTGGCAGGGCAGACCAGCGTGTAGTGGGCTCGTGCTGGTTCATCTGTCTGGCAAGGGGCAAGATGCGCTCCAGCGGCTGGGGCCTGCTGAACAGATAACCTTGTACGTAATCACTGCCAAACTGCCTGAGAAACTCCAGTTGATCCTGGGTTTCGACGCCTTCCGTCACTACTTTCAAGCGCAACGTATGCGCCATGACGAGGATTGCCTGAACGATTTCCATGTCCTGCGGGGACTGCGGAATGTCGATAATGAACGAACGGTCGATCTTCAGCGTGTCCAGTGGCAGTCGTTTGAGATAGGCGAGCGACGAGTATCCCGTGCCGAAGTCGTCAATCGACAGTGAAACACCCAGGCTGCGAATGTGCTTGAGCATCTGGATGGTGTTGCTGATGTTGCCCATCAAGGCATTTTCGGTCACCTCCAGTTCAAGCTGTCCAGGTGCTGCGTCAGCATCGGCCAGCGCCCGCTCAACCTCTTCGACCAGTTCGTTGCGGCCCAGCGTCAGCGCTGAGCAGTTGACGGAGATGATCAGCTGTTCCAGCCCTTCCTGACGCAAAGTGCGCAGGTCGTGACAGGCGCGGCGCAGCACCCAGTTATCCAGCTCGGCAATCAGACCGTTAGTCTCGGCAATGCTGATGAAGCGCGCGGGTACCAGCAGGCCGTGGTGCGGGTGATTCCAGCGTACCAGCGCCTCGAGCTTGGCAACGTGGCCAGTGCGCATGTCGACGATAGGCTGGTAATACACCTGCAGTCCCTTGCCCTCGCGCAAGGCATTGCGCAGTTCTTCTTCCAGTTGCAGCTCCAGACTGGCCTTGGTCTTGAGCGCCGGGTTGAAGAAGTTGACACCGTTGCGCCCTTTTTCCTTTGACTGATAGAGCGCGAGGTCCGCGTGCTTGAGCAACTCATCGCAGGTCGAACCGTCACGCGGGAACACTGCAATACCGATACTGGTGGTCATGACCATGCGTCTTCCTGCCAGCGCGATGGTCTCCTTCATTTTTTGCATGACCCGATGGGCCAGGTGGCGTGCCTCTTCGTAGTCAGGAATGCTCAGCAGGATGCAGAATTCGTCGCCGCCGAAACGCGCTACCACGTCCTGAGCGCGGGTAGCATTGCGGATGCGCTCGGCGATCACCTTGAGCAGATCGTCACCTGCATCATGGCCCAGGCTGTCGTTGATGCGCTTGAAGTGGTCGATGTCCAGAAACATCACTGCAAGCATGCCGTTATTGTAGGTGTGCTCCTGCAGCTTCTCGGCGAAGATCTGATTGAAACCGCGGCGGTTGATCAGGTTGGTCAGCGGGTCGTAATGCGCAACCTGCTGAAGCGACACGCGTGCCTGATCCAGCTGGGTAAGCAGTGCATTGACCCGCTGCAGATCATGCTCCTTGCCTTGCAGTTTCTTGTCAGCCATTGCCGCGCTGATGCTGCCGGCGATGATCAGCAGGGCGATGGCCGCGATGGTAAGCCCCAGTTGTTGGCTGTTTTCGGTGGTGGGGCCGCTCAGCTCTATGCCTTCGGGGATCACCAACCGCAGCGCCTTCATGCCCATCAGGTGCATGGTCAGCAGGCCTGCACCCAGCAGAAGGCTGACCGCGTAACGGAACATCTGGTGAAACATGCCGTTGTACTGGCGCAAATGCCGGGACAGGGTCAGAAGCGCAATGCTGGAAAGAACCGCGACCAGGATCGACAGGGCAAACATCCGCGGCTCGTAGTACTGCTCAGCGGCGGAGCGCATGGCCGACATGCCCAGGTAGTGCATGACACTGATGCCGATCCCCATGACCACCGCACTGATCAGGCAGCGTCTCAGGGTCAGCTCCGGAATGGTCAGCGCCCGCATGGCCACGAACGCAGTGATCAACACGATCAGCAGGGAAATCAGCGTGATGGAAAGGTCGTAAGCGATTTTAAGTGGCGCCTGGAATGCCAGCATGCTGATGAAGTGCATCGCCCACACGCCACCGGCCAGGCATAGCGCGCCCAGCGCTTTCCAGAGGCGACGGCTTCTGAGGGCGTCGACCTGAATGACGCGGTCGGCAATGTCCAGCGTGGCAAAGCACGCAGCACAGGCCACGCCGTAAGCCAGCGCGACCAGAAACAGGTTATGACTACAGTCGATCAACAATTGCACGTCCGCTGGTGGGCCAGCGAATACGTTCAAACCCAGCCAATCCATAGCTTGCCCTATTCTCACTGCAAGGGCGCCAGGGCTGAAAGCCTGGCGTTGTAAGCTGAGTATAGAAGCTGTTTACAACCTGCCAATACACGAGGTGCCAATTTGGCATCAAAGTGATGGCTGGTGCGTCTGGGCTCTATGATTGGGAGGACGCAGAGCGTCCGGAAGGGCATGCCCACGCGGAGCATGGGCACGATAAGGGGTGTTGCGGATATCGGGAGCAGGGGCGCGGTTACGGTACACATCGTTCCTCACGCTCCAGCGTGGGAATGCCTTTCATGACGCTCTGCGTCATAGCGTGAGCAAGGGAGGACGCAGAGCGTCCGGAAAGGCATGCCCACGCGGAGCATGGGCACGATAGGGGGGGCGGATATCGCGCAGCAGGGGTTGCGGTTACGGTACACATCGTTCCTCACGCTCCAGCGTGGGAATGCCTTTCATGACGCTCTGCGTCATAGCGTGAGCAAGGGAGGACGCAGAGCGTCCGGAAAGGCATGCCCACGCGGAGCATGGGCACGATAAGTGTTGTTGCGGATATCGGGAGCAGGTGCACGACAGGGGTTGTTGCGGATATCGCGGAGCAGGGGCGTGGTTACGGGACACATCGTTCCTCACGCTCCAGCGTGGGAATGCCTTTCATGACGCTCTGCGTCTAGCCTGAGCAGGAGCGCCATGCCCATGCGGCGCATGGGCTTGGCAGGTGGGTGTGTAAGCGGTCTTCAGCCTGCGACCAGTACCCGAATCGCTTCCAGGCGCAGGGCCGCTTTTTCAAGCATAGCCAGCCCCTGTTCACGTTGAGTGCGCAGAGCGACCAGTTCACTGTCGCGCACGGTCGGGTTGACCGCTTGCAATGCCGTCAGGCGCGCCAGTTCTTCTTCGGTATCGGCTGCCAGGCGGCGCTGAGCTTCGGCAACGCGCTCTGCGTGCTTCGGCGTGATTTTCTCTTCGCCCGCGTTGATTCTCGGGGTCAGTTGGTCACGTTGTGCCTGGATGAACTTGTTGGCGCTGGCGCGGGGCACACTTTCGAGCTGATCATTGAGCGTGTTGAACGAGACACGGCCGGCCAGATCGTTGCCATTCGGGTCGAGCAGGCAGCGCAGCGCGGCAGGCGGCAGATAACGTCCCAGCTGCAGCGAGCGAGGCGCAACCACTTCGCTGACGTAGATCAGTTCCAGCAGAACGGTGCCCGGCTTGAGCGCCTTATTCTTGATCAGTGCCACGGCGGTGTTACCCATCGAGCCGGACAGCACCAGATCCATGCCGCCTTGCACCATCGGGTGCTCCCAGGTGATGAACTGCATGTCCTCGCGGGACAGCGCCTGATTGCGGTCGTAGGTGATGGTCACGCCTTCGTCGTCGCCCAGCGGGAAGCTGGCGTCGAGCATCTTTTCACTCGGTTTGAGGATCAGGGCGTTTTCCGAATGGTCCTCGCTGTCGATGCCAAACGCGTCGAACAGGGTTTCCATGTAGATCGGCAGGCTGAACTGATCGTCCTGGTCGAGGATCGCTTCGACCAGCGCTTCGCCTTCGCCAGCACCGCCGGAATTGAGTTCCAGCAGGCGGTCGCGACCGGTATGCAGTTCGCTTTCCAGACGTTCGCGTTCGCTGCGTGCCTCATCGATCAGGGTTTGCCACTCGTCGTCGTCACCGCTTTCCAGCAGCGGCAGCAGGCGCGGGCCGAATTGATGTTGCAGGGCGTTGCCGGTCGGGCAGGTATTGAGGAACGCATTGAGCGCTTCGTGATACCACTGGAACAGGCGTGCCTGCGGACTGGTTTCCAGGAAAGGTACATGCAGCTCGATGGTGTGCTTCTGGCCGATCCGGTCCAGACGCCCGATACGCTGCTCCAGCAAGTCCGGGTGCGACGGCAGATCGAACAGGACCAGATGGTGGGAGAACTGGAAGTTGCGGCCTTCGCTGCCGATTTCCGAACAGATCAGCACCTGGGCGCCAAACTCTTCGTCGGCAAAGTAGGCCGCCGCACGGTCGCGCTCGAGGATGTTCATGCCTTCGTGGAAAACCGTGGCAGGAATACCGGAACGCACACGCAGCGCATCTTCCAGGTCCATGGCGGTTTCGGCGTGGGCACAGATGACCAGCACCTTGACGCGCTTGAGCATTTTCAGGGTATCGATCAGCCAATCGACGCGTGGGTCGAAGCGCCACCAGCGCTCTTCTTCGCTGACTTCCGACTGCGACTGGAAGCTGACTTCCGGGTAAAGATCGGCGTGCTCGCCGACCGGCAATTCGAGGTATTCGACGGGGCAGGGCAGCGGATATTGATGCAGCTTGCGCTCCGGGAAGCCCTGCACGGCGGCACGGGTGTTGCGGAACAGCACGCGGCCGGTGCCATGACGGTCCAGCAGTTCGCGAATCAGACGCGATTTGGCTTCTTCGTCGCCGGTATTCACCGAGGCCAGCAGCGAATCGCCTTCGGCACCCAGGAAACCGTGAATGGTTTCTTGTGCTGCAGCGGATAGCTTGCCCTTGTCGAGCAGCTCCTGAACGGCCTGGGCCACCGGGCGATAGTTCTCGCTCTCGGCGCGGAAGGCCTTGAGGTCGTGGAAACGGTTCGGGTCCAGCAGGCGCAGACGGGCAAAGTGGCTGTCCTGACCCAGCTGTTCCGGTGTCGCGGTCAGCAGCAGTACGCCGGCAATGACTTCGGCCAGCTGTTCGACCAGCGAGTATTCGCGGCTGGCCTTATCTTCGTGCCAGACCAGGTGGTGCGCTTCGTCAACCACCATCAGGTCCCAGCCTGCCGCAAACAGGGCGTCCTGGGCTTTTTCGTCTTCGACCAGCCATTCCAGGGCAACCAGCGCGAGCTGGGTGTCTTCGAACGGGTTGCCGGCATCACTTTCCATGAAGCGCTCGGCGTCGAACAGCGCGACCTGCAGATTGAAGCGCCGACGCATTTCCACCAGCCACTGGTGCTGCAGGTTTTCCGGGACCAGGATCAGTACGCGGTTGGCGCGGCCCGACAGCAGCTGGCGGTGGATCACCAGACCGGCTTCGATGGTTTTGCCCAGGCCCACTTCGTCGGCCAGCAGAACGCGTGGCGCGATGCGGTCTGCAACTTCACGAGCGATGTGCAACTGGTGGGCGATAGGCTGTGCCCGCACGCCACCCAGACCCCAGAGCGAGGACTGCAACTGGCGGCTGGTGTGCTCGAGCGTGTTGTAGCGCAGCGAAAACCATGACAACTGGTCGATCTGGCCGGCGAACAGACGGTCGGTAGCCAGGCGGAACTGGATGAAGTTCGACAGCTGGGTTTCCGGCAGCGTGACCACTTCGTTCTGCGCGTTCAGGCCGTGGTAGACCAGCAGACCATCGACATCGTCGACTTCGCGAACGGTCATTTTCCAGTTTTCGAAGTGCGTGATCACGTCGCCAGGGGAGAAGCGCACGCGGGTCAGCGGCGCATTACGCAGTGCGTACTGACGTGTTTCGCCAGTGGCCGGATAGAGCACGGTCAACAAGCGGCCGTCCTGTGCCAGAACGGTGCCCAAACCCAGCTCGGCTTCGCTGTCACTAATCCAGCGTTGCCCCGGTTGATACTGCTGCGCCATGCTGCCTGTCTCCCGCTTGAAAAAGCTGAGTATGTTAACGGAACGCGCCCCGAAGGCCAAAGGCAGCGTGAAAAAACTCATGGTCAGCGCCGGAACCTATCGAATTTTTGGTTCCATGACACTTATTTCACTGAGAGCAGTCAAAAAAGATCTTATAAACCATCACTGGCTATTTCAGCCCGGTTCAAGTTGCCTCGTGCACGGCCGAAACCCCGGTAAGAGGAGATAAAACCATGCTGCAACCTATGCTTCCGTTAAGTGTGGTGCCTGTGACATCACAGCTGGATCCGGCCAAGCGCATGCCGGACATTCCGCCTGTCGCGCCAGTGCAGGAGAGCTCCAGCGAGACCTCTATCGACCTGCGCAATGAAGATACTGAGCGCAGCGCGTTGCTGTTGCGTGAAGAGCAACAGCGCCAGCAGCAACAGCAGCAGGCTCAAGGTCATGGCGGGGGCGAGGCTGAGGAATACCAGGGGCTTGTTGTTCCAGGTGATTCGCTGAATGCCGACAACACCGTACCGGTCGTACCGCTCATCGACGACGAGCCGCGCCAGGGGCTTTGGGTGGATATTCAGATCTGATCGCCGCATCGCCCATGTCTGTACTGGTCACGGCACTGGTCAGGGCTGCTGCGATTGAGCATTATTGGCCCTGATTTCCCGTGTTCGAGAACCGCAAGCCATGAGTGACGATGCACAACTGATCGACCTGGGTGCCGAGCGCGCCAAGCGTATTCACGATCTGAATGACAAGCGTCTCAACGAGGTACGCAACGCCTTCGAACAGGCGATGCCGTTGAGCGGCAAAAAACCGAAGAAAAAGCCCAAAAAACGCTGACACCCGACCTGTATGTCGACGTTCGTCAGTGATCCCGCGTGCCCGCCCGACAGGCACCCGGCTAACTGATCTGGATCAACCCGCCTGCGTGCAATCTTGATTAAGCTGAGCCCATCGAGTACCGGACTCACCGCCTGAAAGGTCAGGCCGGCAGGGCTCTCGGCCACTCACACATGAGCACGCAAGGCACTTGGGGCGACTTCGGTCGCCCTTTTTTTTGCCTATATCATTTGGCGTGCCGGTTTTCAGCCGAAGGTGATGGTTGGCAATACGGTCAGATCGACGGTCTGCTGCTTGCGCGGGGCGAGGATTTCAGCTTCGCCATCAACGACCAGTTCATCGTTCTGGTTAAAGACGCGGGTGGCGATGCGCACGCGGAATTTAGGCAGTTTTTCCAGGATTTCCAGGCGCACAGTCAGGGTGTCGCCCAGTTTGACCGGCTTCTGGAAGGTCATCTGCTGACCGATATAAATGGTGCCCGGGCCAGGCAACTCACACGCAACCGCCGCACTGATCAGCGCGCCGCTGAACATGCCGTGAGCAATACGCTCCTTGAACATGGTCTTGGAGGCGTATTCGGCGTCCAGGTGGACCGGGTTGTGGTCACCGGACATGGCGGCGAACAGTTGAATGTCACGCTCTTCCACTGTCTTGCTGTAGCTGGCGGTCTGACCGACTTCAAGGGCTTCGTAAGGCGTGTTGGTGACTTGAGTCATGTGGCTGTCCTGACAATAAAAATGAATTGAAGCGCGCCGGTTCGTGCAATCCGACCTGGCCTTGATTTGTAACACTTGATGACCTGTCGCCGCCAATGCGCGGACAAGATCATTCAGACGCTTGCTGGCGCTCCCCGGATCACATTCAAGGCAAATAATAAGCAAACGTCGTGTGAATAAGGCTGTTGCGCTATCGGGTAAGTGTCTTTGCCAGCCCGATTGCCGTGCGCAGTGTATCGCCGGCGACAGATTTCAGTCTGAACAGAGACAAGATTCATGCTGCTGATGAGGCCCGGACGATTATTTGCCTGCGGCGCTTTAACTGCTAACGTCCGCCCAGACCTATGCAGGGAAAAAGGATAAAAATAATGCAAGCTGATTTCTGGGATGACAAGCGGCCGGCGGGTGTCGACGCCGAGGTGGATCTGCAGACCTACCAATCGGTCGTCGAGGTGTTCGAGCGCTGCTGCAGGAAGTTCGCCGACCGACCTGCGTTCAGCAACATGGGCGTGACGCTGACCTACGCGGAACTCGAGCGTCACTCCGCCGCCTTTGCCGCCTATTTGCAGCAGCACACGCAACTGGTACCGGGTGACCGCATTGCCGTACAGATGCCCAATATCCTGCAATACCCCATCGCAGTATTCGGTGCGATGCGTGCCGGTCTGACAGTGGTCAACACCAACCCGCTGTACACCGCGCGCGAGATGCGCCATCAATTCAAGGACTCTGGTGCCAGGGCGCTGGTCTACCTCAACCTGTTCGGCAAGCTGGTGCAGGAAGTGCTGCCGGACACGGCCATCGAATACCTGATCGAAGTGAAAATGGGCGACATGCAGTCGGCGGCCAAGGGCTGGCTGGTCAATACCATTGTCGACAAGGTCAAGAAGATGGTCCCTGAATTCCATCTGCCTCAGGCCGTCGGCTTCAAGCGGACGCTGCGCCTGGGGCGCGACAGCCGCATGCAGGTCGTACCGCGGGGGCTGCAGGATGTTGCCGTTCTGCAGTACACCGGTGGCACCACGGGGCTGGCCAAGGGCGCGATGCTCACTCACGGCAACCTGGTCGCCAACATGCAGCAAGTCTATGCCTGCATGCGCCAGCACGGTCCGCAAGGCGAATCGCTGTTTGAAGAAGGCAAAGAGGTGATGATCGCGCCGCTGCCGCTCTATCACATCTACGCGTTCACAGCGAACTGCATGTGCATGATGATCAGCGGCAATCACAACATCCTGATTACCAATCCTCGCGATATCGGCGGCTTCATCAAGGAACTGGGCAAGTGGAAGTTCACTGCCATGATCGGCCTCAACACGCTGTTCGTGGCGCTCATGAACCATCCGGAATTCAAGAACCTGGATTTCTCGACGCTGAAAAGCACCAACTCCGGCGGCACTGCGCTGGTCAAGGCCACGGCCGAGCGCTGGGCGCAGATCACCGGCTGCACGATCGTCGAAGGTTACGGCCTGACCGAGACGTCGCCTGTCGCCAGTGCCAATCCCTACGGCGCTCTGGCGCGCCTTGGAACCGTGGGTATTCCCGTACCTGGCACCGCGATGAAAGTCATCGATGACAATGGCCTCGAATTGCCTTTCGGTGAGCGTGGCGAGCTGTGCATCAAGGGGCCGCAGGTCATGAAAGGCTACTGGAACCAGCCTGAGGCCACTGCCGAGTGCCTGGATGCCGAAGGCTGGTTCAAGACCGGTGACATTGCAGTGATTGGCGCTGACGGTTTCGTCAGCATCGTCGACCGCAAGAAAGACCTGATCATCGTGTCCGGCTTCAATGTCTACCCCAACGAAATCGAAGACGTGGTCATGGCCCATCCGAAAGTCGCCAACTGCGCCTGTATCGGCGTGCCGGACGAGCGCTCGGGGGAGGCGGTGAAGCTGTTCGTGGTGGCGCGAGACCCGGGGCTGAGCATCGAAGAGCTCAAGGCCTTTTGCAAAGAGAATTTCACCGGCTACAAGGTGCCCCGGCAGATTGTTCTGCGTGATTCGTTGCCGATGACACCGGTGGGCAAGATTTTGCGACGGGAGCTTCGGGACATCACCTGACCCTTTAATCGTCTCCATGTGTGTACCTGACCCCGTTTGCAGGCTGCTGCAAACGGGGTCGGTTTTTTCATAAATCGACGATTATGCCGATTGAACGCTCTGGTCCGGTACTTTCACGGCGATGATGAAAATTTATTAAATGTATTTAAAGTGACCGTTTGTTATTCGCTGGTCGCATTAGTGACTGTGCGGCCTGCTTCTGCCTCTAGTCGGCCTTTGGCAAAGCTGCTACTCTCGGCGCGCTTTTTGATCAGTCATAAAGCGAAAAAAGCGTCTACTGCATAATTCCAAGCACAAGAAAATCATCGCTTCAGGCGATGTGAAGAATTCGCTATCGCTACGGAGCCGACTGAATGATTGATAACTTCTGGAAGGACAAGTACCCGTCCGGTATCCCTGCCGATATCAACCCCGACGAGTACCCTAACGTCCAGGCGGTCCTGAAGCAGTCCTGCCAGCGCTTCGCCGACCAACCGGCGTTCAGCAACCTGGGCAAGACCATCACCTACGGCGAACTGTACGAGCTGTCCGGCGCGTTTGCCGCCTGGATCCAGCAACATACCGACCTGCAGCCGGGTGACCGTATCGCCGTGCAGCTACCCAACGTATTGCAGTACCCGATTGCCGTCTTTGGTGCGATTCGCGCCGGGCTGATCGTGGTCAACACCAACCCGCTGTACACCGCGCGGGAAATGGAACACCAGTTCAACGACTCCGGTGCCAAGGCGCTGGTGTGTCTGGTAAACATGGCCCATCTGGCCGAGAAGGTCGTACCCAAGACGCAGATCAGGCAGGTGATTGTCACCGAAGTGGCCGACATGCTGTCGCCGTTCAAGCGCTTGCTGATCAACAGCGTCATCAAGTACGTAAAGAAGATGGTCCCGGCCTATCACTTGCCCAAAGCCATCAAATTCAACGATGTGCTTGGCAAGGGCCGTGGTCAGCCAGTCACCGACGTGTCGCCTGGGAGCGCTGATGTTGCCGTGCTGCAGTACACCGGCGGCACCACCGGCGTGGCCAAGGGTGCAATGCTGACGCACCGCAACCTGATCGCCAACATGCTGCAATGCCGGGCGCTGATGGCGTCAAATCTGGGCGAAGGCTGTGAAATCATCATCACGCCGCTGCCGCTCTATCACATCTATGCCTTCACCTTTCATTGCATGGCGATGATGCTGCTCGGCAATCACAACATCCTGATCAGCAACCCGCGTGACCTGCCGGCCATGGTAAAGGAGCTTTCGAAATGGAAGTTCAGCGGCTTTGTCGGCCTTAACACGCTGTTCGTGGCCCTGTGCAATAGCGAAGGCTTCCGCAACCTCGATTTCTCGGCGTTGAAAGTCACCTTGTCCGGCGGCATGGCCTTGCAGCAGGCCGCCGCCGAGCGCTGGAAGCAGGTGACCGGCTGCCAGGTCTGCGAAGGCTATGGCATGACCGAAACCAGCCCGGTGGCCACGGTCAATCCCGCTCAGGACGTGCAGATGGGCAGCATCGGCATTCCCGTACCCTCGACCCTGTGCAAGGTCATCGACGATGCGGGCAACGAGCTGGCGTTCGGTGAAACCGGCGAGCTGTGCATCAAGGGGCCGCAGGTCATGAAAGGCTACTGGCAGCGCCAGGAAGCGACCGATGAAATGATCGACAGCGAAGGCTGGCTGAAGACCGGCGACATCGCGATCATCCAGCCTGATGGCTACATCCGGATCGTCGATCGCAAGAAAGACATGATCCTGATCTCCGGTTTCAACGTGTACCCCAACGAACTGGAAGACGTGCTGGCGACACTGCCCGGCGTGCTTCAGTGCGCCGCGATCGGCGTACCGGACGAGAAGTCGGGCGAGACCATCAAGGTCTTCGTGGTGGCCAAACCGGGCGTTACCCTGACCAAGGATCAGGTCATGGAGCACATGCGCGCCAACCTGACCGGCTATAAAGTGCCGCGCAGCGTCGAATTCCGCGACGTGCTGCCGACCACCAACGTCGGCAAGATCCTGCGTCGCGAGCTGCGTGATGAAGAATTGAAGAAACTGGGTGTGAAGAAGTAAGGCAGGCCAGACCCCGGATTGACGTTCATTTCCACGCCAGGCACATCGTCACGAGAAGTGTTCTCCCGAACACCTCTCGTTCCTCACGCTCCGCGTGGGAATGCCTTTCGTGACGCTCTGCGTCACACGCTAAAGCGCTGTACCAGATGCCGGCACCACTAAAGCCTGAGTTTCGTTTATGCGCGCGGTCTCGCCAGACTGAAGATTTGTGACGCAGAGCGTCACGAACTGCATGCCAACGCGGAGCATTGGCACGATAGGCAGTCAGATTTGTGCATGGATCTGAGCGCCAGGGGGAGTCCAGTGGATGATACTGCGTACTGCCCGAACTTCAGACCATCGTCACGACCCACCGCAATCTGCGACAATCCGCATCTGCCATTTGAAAAAAGACCCTGCGCGCCTGATGACCGAAGAATCGCCCTCTATCGACCAACTTCTGAAAAACCTCGACCAAGCGATGATCAGCGAACGTCATCGTCTGCGCCGTCAGTTGCACGATCTGCGCAAAAAGCCCGACGAGGCGAAGCTGGCGCAGTGGGTTGCGCGCGTTCAGGCGTCCTGCGCGCAGGTCACGGCGCGGCGTGAAAGTGTGCCGGCGATCCGTTATGACGATAACCTGCCCATCGCTGCCAAGCGTGACGAGATCAAGGAAGCGCTGCTCAAGCACCAGGTGCTGATCATTGCGGGCGAGACCGGCTCCGGCAAGACCACCCAGTTACCGAAAATCTGTCTGGAAATCGGGCGCGGTCAGCACGGTCTGATCGGTCATACCCAGCCGCGCCGGATCGCCGCTCGCAGCGTGGCCAGCCGGGTTGCCGAGGAAATCGGCACGCCGCTGGGTGCGCTGGTCGGCTATCAGGTGCGTTTCGAGGACCAGAGCGACAGCAATACCCTGATCAAACTGATGACCGACGGCATTCTGCTGGCTGAAACCCAGCATGACCGTTTTCTTGAACGCTACGACACGATCATCGTCGACGAAGCCCACGAACGCAGCCTGAACATCGACTTCCTGCTGGGTTACCTGAAAACCCTGTTGCCGCGTCGTCCGGACCTGAAGGTCATCATCACTTCCGCGACCATCGACCTGCAGCGCTTTTCCGAGCACTTCAACGATGCACCGGTGATTGAAGTGTCCGGGCGTACCTTCCCCGTGGACGTCTGGTATCGGCCGCTGACCAGCGAGCAGGACGAAGACGGCAACAGCGTCGAAGAGGACCTGACCGTCGATCAGGCGATTCTGGCCACGCTGGACGAGCTTGCGGCTTTCGAGCGCAGCGAGCGCAAGAGCCCTGGCGATGTGCTGGTGTTCCTGCCCGGCGAGCGCGAGATCCGCGATGCCGCCGAGGTGCTGCGCAAGGCGCAGCTCAGGCATACCGAGATTCTGCCGCTCTACGCGCGCCTCTCGCCGGCCGAGCAGCAGCGTATCTTTCAGTCGCATCCCGGTCGGCGTGTGGTGCTGGCGACCAACGTTGCTGAAACCTCGCTGACCGTGCCGGGCATCCGTTACGTGATCGACACCGGCACCGCACGCATCAGTCGCTACAGCTATCGCGCCAAGGTCCAGCGCCTGCCGATCGAGGCGGTGTCGCAGGCCAGCGCCAACCAGCGCAAAGGCCGTTGCGGGCGGGTCGAGCCCGGTCTTTGCGTGCGTCTGTACAGCGAAGAGGATTTCAACGGTCGGCCGGAATTCACCGACCCCGAGATCCTGCGCACCAACCTGGCTGCGGTCATCCTGCAGATGCTGCACCTGCGTCTGGGCGAGATTACCGACTTCCCGTTTATCGAGCCGCCGGACGGCAAGGCGATCAGCGACGGTTTCTACCTGTTGCAGGAGCTATCGGCGGTCAACCGCGAAAATCAGCTGACCCCGCTGGGCCGTCAACTGGCGCGTCTGCCGGTCGACCCGCGCATGGGCCGCATGCTGCTGGAAGCCGCGAAGCAGGGCAGTCTGCAGGAAGTGCTGATCGTTGCCAGCGCCATGTCGGTACAGGACGTGCGCGAGCGTCCGCCAGAGCGTCAGCAGGCAGCGGATCAGGCCCACGCGCAATGGAAGGATGCCGACTCGGACTTCGCCGGGATGGTCAATCTATGGCGCGGCTTCGAAGAGCAGCGCCAGACCCTGACCGCCAGCCCGTTGCGTAACTGGTGCCGGCGCAATTTTCTGAATTACCTGCGCCTGCGGGAATGGCGCGATTCCCATCGGCAATTGAGCCTGATCTGTCGCGACCTGCAACTGACGGTCAACAAGGACCCTGCCGATTACCCGAAATTTCACAAGGCCATTCTCTCCGGTCTGCTGAGTCAGATCGGGCAAAAGACCGACGAGGGCGATTACCTCGGCGCCCGGCAGCGGCGCTTCTGGATTCACCCGTCCTCCGGGTTGGGCAAGAAGCGTCCACAGTGGCTGATGACCGCCGAACTGGTGGAAACCACCAAGCTGTACGCGCGCATGGTCGCCAAGATCGATTCGGACTGGATCGAGCCGCTGGCCGGCCACCTGATCAAGAAAAATCACTTCGAGCCGCACTGGGAGAAGAAGCGCGGGCAGGTCGTGGCGTTCGAACAGATCACCCTGTTCGGCCTGATCGTGGTCGGCCGTCGTCCGGTGCATTTCGGGCCCATCGACCCGGTGGTCTCGCGCGAGCTGTTCATCCGTGAAGGCCTGGTGCGGGGCGATATCCTGTCGCGGGCCAAGTGCCTGAGCGCCAATACCCGCTTGCTGGAACAGCTCGACGAACTGGAAGCCAAGGCTCGACGTCGCGATATTCTGGCTGACGAAGACACCCTGTACAGCTTCTATGAAGCGCGCATTCCGGCCGAGATTCATCAGACGGCCACGTTCGACAGCTGGTACAAGACCGAAAGCCAGAAGAATCCGCAGCTGCTGATCATGCGCGAAGAGGACGTGCTGGCTCGCGAGGCCAGCGAAGTCACCGCCGCGCAGTATCCGGACACCTTGCGGCTGGGCGACCTGAGCCTGTCGCTGAGCTACCACTTCGAACCCAATCACCCGCGTGACGGCGTGACCATGCGCGTTCCCGCGCCGTTGTTGCTGTCGCTGCCTGCCGAGCGCCTTGAGTGGCTGGTGCCGGGGTTGCTCGAGACCAAGTGCATCGCGCTGGTCCGCAACCTGCCCAAGGCGGTGCGCAAGAACTTCGTGCCGGTCCCGGACTTCATAAAGGCGGCGTTGCAGCGCATGACCTTTGGCGAGGGCTCGCTGCCTCAGGCGCTGGGCCGTGAACTGCTGCGCATGACCGGCGTACGAGTCAGCGACGAAGCCTGGGCCGAGGCGGCACAGCAGCTTGAAGGCCACCTGAAGATGAACCTGGAAATCGTCGATGGCAGCGGCAAGTTTCTCGGCGAGGGACGTGATCTGGCCGAGCTGACGGCGCGTTTCGCCGAGGCGAGCCAGGCCGCGCTGGCCGTGCCGCAAACCGCGAAAAGCCAGCAGCCGGTGCAGGCCAAGGCTTTCGCTGCGGTGGCGCAGAAAACCCAGCAGAACATCGCCGGGCTGTCGATGACGGTTTATCCGGCGCTGGTCGAAGAGGGCGGCGCGGTCAAGGAAGGCCGGTTCTCGACGCAGGCCGAGGCCGAGTATCAGCATCGCCGTGCCTTGCAGCGTTTGCTGTTGCAGCAGTTGGCCGAACCCGCCAAGTTTCTACGCAACAAATTGCCGGGGCAGACCGAGCTGGCTCTGCTGCATCGCGAACTGGGGCGCATCGATGCGTTGATCGAAGACATCCTGCTGGCCAGCCTCGACAGTTGCGTGCTGGAAGGTGAAGCCGAGCTGCCGCGCGACGGTGCCGGTCTGCTGTCGCTGGCTGAGCGCAAGCGCGCCGACTGGACCGAGCATGCCGAGCGGCTTGCAAAGCTGACGCTGGAAATCCTCAAGCTGTGGCACGGTCTGCAAAAGCGCTTCAAAGGCAAGATTGACCTGTCCCAGGCCGTGGCGCTCAACGACATCAAGGCGCAACTGAGCAAGCTGGTGTACCCCGGATTCGTCCGTGATACCCCGGCGGTGTGGCTCAAGGAACTGCCGCGTTACCTGAAAGCCATCGAGATGCGCCTGGAAAAACTGCCGGCTCAGGTGCAGAAGGACCGGGTGTGGAGCATCGAACTGGCAGGTCTGTGGGCGCAATATCAGGCACGCGCCGACAAGCACGCTCAAGAGGGCAAGCGCGACCCGGAACTGGCGCTGTACCGCTGGTGGATGGAGGAATACCGCGTCTCGCTGTTCGCCCAGCAACTGGGCACGAAAATGCCGGTGTCGGACAAACGGTTGAGCAAGCAGTGGAGTCAGGTGGAGAGCTGATCCGCTGCTTCACGTCGCGAAGTAAATGGCGTCTATCGAGCCTATATTCATTGGCCCGATAGCGCCAAAACCGGGCTCTGTGGCACACTCCGCGCCTGTCTTCACCGTGTCATGAAATGCTGCTCCCGATTGCGGGCAGCTTTTACAGTCGCACTGGTACGTGGGTCCCAAAAAGCAGTGGGCCTTCAGCTGCCGTGCCTGAGCAGGTCATTACCTGCAACTCAATAAGAGAGGAACGACCGTGCACAACGTCGTCATCAGCGGCACAGGCCTGTTTACCCCGGCCAACAGCATCTCCAACGAAGAGCTGGTGCAGTCTTTCAATGCCTATGTTGCACAGTTCAACAGCGATAACGCCGCCGCCATCGAACGTGGTGAAGTGCAGGCGCTGAGTGAATCCAGCGCCGCTTTCATCGAAAAGGCTTCGGGTATCAAAAGCCGCTTCGTCATGGACAAGGAGGGCATTCTCGATCCGCTGCGCATGAAGCCCAACCTGCCGGAGCGCAGCAATGACGAATGGTCGATCCTCTGTGAGATGGGTGTAGCTGCCGCCAGGCAGGCGCTGCAACGCGCGGGCAAAACCGCTGCCGACATCGACGGTGTCATCGTTGCCTGCTCCAACCTGCAGCGGGCCTACCCGGCGATCTCCATCGAGATTCAGCAGGCGCTGGGTGTCGCCGGTTACGGGTTTGACATGAACGTAGCCTGCTCGTCGGCCACCTTCGGCATTCAGGCGGCCTGCAACAGCGTACAACTGGGTCAGGCCCGCGCCTTGCTGGTGATCAGCCCGGAAATCTGCACCGCACACCTTAATTTCCGTGACCGTGACAGCCACTTCATCTTTGGTGACGGCGCCACTGCGGTGGTGGTCGAGCGTGCCGACCTTGCCACGTCGCCGCACCAGTTCGATATCGTCAGCACCCGGCTGCTGACCCAGTTCTCCAACAACATCCGCAACAATTTCGGCTTCCTCAACCGTACCGCGGAGGAGGGCCAGAACGCGCCGGACAAGCTCTTCGTGCAGGAAGGCCGCAAGGTCTTCCGCGAGGTCTGCCCGATGGTCGCCGAGCTGGTCGCTGCGCATTTGCAGGACAACGGCATCAACATCACCGACGTCAAACGCTTCTGGCTGCATCAGGCCAACCTGAGCATGAACCATCTGATCGTCAAGAAGCTGCTGGGCCGCGACGCGACGGTCGAAGAAGCGCCGGTGATTCTCGACACCTACGGCAATACCAGCTCGGCGGGTTCGGTGATTGCGTTTCACACCTATCAGGATGACTTGCCGCAAGGCGCGCTGGCGGTACTCAGTTCGTTTGGCGCCGGTTATTCGATCGGCAGCGTGATCCTGCGCAAGCGCTGATCGCGTGCGACGGGTAGCGCTCTTGAGACGAGCGCTACCTGTCATATCCCGTTATGTCATGTGCAGGCCATTGGGTCTTTATCGTGTTGGCTATCCACAAAGCCATTAGCGGTATCGACCATGTACACCCTCCGTTACAACCCCTTTGAAACAATAGAATCGTCTGTTGTACCCGCCTCAGTAACGCCCCGACCGCAGGACTCGGCCCCGTTCGAGGCGGAGCATGCCAACACCGAATTCATCAGGCTCAACTTGCCGGACTGGTATGTGGGTGCGCCCACGGCACTGCGCCAGGCGCTGCATGCCAGTCAGCAAGGCGCACGCCTTTACGCGCAAGCGCTGGAGCCGGTGCGCAACCGACTGTTATCGGCACAGCAATTTGCAGCGCCCTTGCTGTCGAAAGCGTTTGTCGAACGTTTCAAGCTCGACCTAGACGTTGAAGCCTTTCAACTGATGACCTGGCGCTACGACAAAACCTGGAACCCGGCCCCGCTCGAGCAGACCTTGCTTCAGGCGGCCTTGCAGAACTTCGCTCCCAGCAACAGAAGCCGCTTCGATCCCTACTCGGCAATCCTGCGTACAGGTGGCCTGCGCTACTGGCTGATCGACAGCGCCCAGCGCCGCTACAAGGTGGAATACCTCGACCGCCAGGCGATCGATCTCGAGCAGTTCGCTGATTTTTGCCATGAACTGGACTTGGGTCGTCAGTATCAGACCCATCTGGACAGTGTGTTCAAGCCACCAGGCCCAGCTGCGCAAGCGGTTGCCAGCGCGTTCATGGACAGCGAGCGGGCTGCCGTAGAGGTGCTTGCGCATATCGCCGTGATGAAAGGTGATATCACCGAAGCGGCGTACCAGACCCTGCTGGACATGGTGAAGTCCATTGACCAGCCGCGATGGGATGGCAAGGGCGTGCGTTATTGCCAGCTGCACATGCTCGACACCTACACGTTCCCCGGCTCGCTGTTACAGGGTGCCCTGCTGATACAGCAGGATGGCGCCAAGCCCGATGACGGTCCTTGTCTGGTCTACCTGCCTTCCGAGCCTTCGCATCCGATCAAGCAGTTCGCGTCGCTGCGGGCCTTCAACGCCTGGCTGGTGACGGCGTTGGGCAACGAACACTATCGACGCTATTTCAGCCGTTTCGTCAGCCTCGGCCAGGCGCCGGCGTTTTTTACCAAACTGGACGCGCGGCTGTATCCCGCAGGGGATCGCACGCTGGACCCCGACGCCGACCTGGTCGTGCAGGCACAGCCCTTCTCGAAACCGCCATTCGAGCGGCTGTACGAGCATTTGCTGGCCAAAACCTATGACGACTCAAAGGCTATCGCGGTGCCTTCCGCGCAGGTGGACCAGCAGGCTCACGATGCACTGATCGAAAGCCTTGAAAACAATGGCATGAACCTGCTCAACGTGGCCGGGTTCTTTGTGCCGGTGCTGGGTGAAATCATGTCCGTGGTCGCCCTCTATCAGCTTGCCAGCGAAGCGTTCGTTGCTTACGAAGACTGGAGGCACGATGAAGTCGAAGACGCCATGCAACATGTATACGACATCGGCGAAAACGTTGCACAGATGCTGGTGGTAGGCGGCGTCGTGGGCGCGGTGAGCGGACTGCAACCCTCGATGTTCATCGAAAGCCTGGTGCAACGGCGTGTCGATGGGGCGGTGCGCCTTGGCAAGCCGAGCATCGATGCCTATGCCCATGCGGTCTCTTTGCCCGAGAACCTGAGCAGCAACGCCCTTGGGCTTTATGAACATGATGGCAAGACCTGGCTGCCACTGGACGGCAAGCTGTATCGCGTCGAGTCTGATGCGTCCGGCCTCAACTGGCGCGTCAGGCACCCGCTGAATGAGCGTTCGTACGCGCCGAGGCTCAAGCACAACGGTGCCGGTGCGTGGCGCCATGAGTGGGAAAACCCCATGGGTTGGGACGAGGTAACGGCATTCAAACGCCTGAACCCGACGTGTCATGCGCTCCCGGAAGAGGATATTCAGAAAGTCCTGCGCATTACCGGCACCCACGAGGCCTTGCTACGCCAGATACACGTCGAGGGCCTCCAGCCTCCGGCCTTGCTGAATGACGCCATTCAGCGTGTTGAAACAGAACGGCAATTGCACGTCTGTATCGAAGCTCTTCAGGCTGACGATGTGTCGCAGGTTCATGTGTCTCATATCGAGCCGTGGCTGAAACTGCTGGTGTCATCACCGCGCTGGCATGAGACCCGTGGCCTGTTACTGATCGACGCACAAGGGGCGCTGCTGGAATCCTGGAACGCGGGGTCGCAGATGACGCTGTCGTCCCATGTCACAGGGCCGACCGGGCACCTCAGTCAAGTGCTCGGCCAGTTGCTGGAAAGTCTGCCCGCCGATGAAGTCACTCGTCTGACCGGGAGCGACAGTGCAGACAAGACCGTTCAACTGCGCGGTTTCAAACGCTACCTGGCCGATTGCGCCCGGATGCACGTGGGTCGCCTGCTGGATGACGTGCAGGTGCTCAAAGGTCGCAGCAACGACCCGCATGTCCAGTTGATACAGCGCGACTTCGACAGTCTGCCGAGCAGCGTGGCGCTCGAACTCATCGGCATGACCAGCGATGCAGACAAAGCGCGAATGACCACGGAAAAACGCATCCCTCTGGCGCTTGCCGAGCATGCCCGCGAGTATCAGCAGCAACTGCGGATCAACCGCGCCAACGAAGGTTTCTATCGAGCGGTGAGCGACAATCCGGACACACAGGCAGCGGGGCTGGGCATGCTGCAGTACGTGCCAGGATGGCGGGGTGATGTTTCGATCGATCTGCTGAAGGATTCGCTGGAGGGCGACGAAATCGCCAGTCTCGACAGCGATCAGGCCGCAGTGCACCGACTGCTGGTCAGCACCGAAGGGGGCGTTCAGTGCTTCGAACCTTCAGGTGAATCGCTCGGTGAAGTCGATCAGCAATTCTTCCGGGCGTTGCTGCTGGCGCTTCCCGAACAGGTGCAGCTCGACATTCAGCTATCTGCTGGCGCGGATGAGCAGCAATTGCGCAGCCTGTTGCGCAATACGGCGGTCGAACGACGTGAGCGCATGGCTGCCGTTCTGCAATTGCAGCCGATCAGGCCGGGTATCAAATGGCCGCAACGCTTGCCCCATGGTCGTATCGGCTACCCGCTGAGTGGGCGGCTGCGACGTTTCTTTCGTCGCCTGGGCATCGGCGCTTCCAGGCACTCGCCGGAGCTTGCGGTAAAAAGCTTATACCCTGATTTTTCCGATGCCGAGGTGTCCGGCTTTCTGAGCGCGTTGCGCGCCGAGCACACCGGACCGGCGAGGGAGTTGTCGGGTTTTGTCAGACAACGATTGAGCAGCCTCGCCGATGAGTTGCGAGCGCTTCAATTGACTCTGGACACCTGGGTCGCAGAAACGCCTTTTTCTGCGTTGCGCAGGCCGAGGGAGGTCGCCGCGACACGCATTCACGATTGCTGGAAACGCTTGAGCGTTCAGTGCAGAAACTTTCAGGGTGATTTTTTAGGGTACGCGCTCGACCTGGATAATCTGCGTATCGGGCAACTACCGGATATCACGGCCAACTTCGACCATGTGGCGGTGCTGAAAGCGCGCGCCATGCAGCTTACCGATCCACAAGCAGATGCATTATTGAAAAACTTCAATAGATTGCGTTCGCTGAGCCTGGACTTCAATGACCTGCGATCCTTGCCCGCTTCAATAGGGCAAATGCCTCAGCTTGCAGAGCTGTCCATCAGCCACAATCCGCTGATCTGGACAGAGTCCGCAAACATCACATTGCAGAACCTGAACCGCCTGGAAATTCTGGACCTGAATTTTTGCTCGCTCGGCTCGGACGTCCCCATCAATGCGCTGAACTCGCTGCGCCTGTTGTTTCTGCGCGGCACTGGCATCAGCACATTGCCGGCGTGGAACTGGCTGCGGTCTGAACTGATTCGTATTGATGTGCGTGATAATCGCATCTCGGAAATATCCGTCGATGAACTCGATAACATCGAACGCTCTCTCAGTTCCTCGCGTCTGCACTTGCATCTGAACGGCAATCCATTGAATTCACCCACGCTGGAGCGCATCCGGTTGTTTCGCGAGGGCAGGCTGCGACCGCGTTGGGGTGTCAGCCAGAACCTGCGTTCGGTCGAAGCCGGACCTGACAGTGCACCGTGGCTTGCAGGCCTGAATCGTGAGCAGGTGAATGCCCGCACACGGCTGTGGCAAGACCTGCGCGCGTGCGCCGGGTCCACGGATTTCTTTCAGATGCTGAGCGATCTGACGCACTCGGCCGACTTTTCAAGTAACCGCGACGAGCTGATTGCGCGAGTCTGGTCGATGATCGAATCCGCTTCCGTAAACGCCGAACTGCGTACCCAGCTTTTCGATCTTGCCGCACACCCGCAGACCTGTGGCGATGGGCTCGCATTGGTGTTTGGCGACATGGAAGTGCGCGTCCAGGTGTTCTCGATCATGTCATCCACGCCGGAGGCCGCGCAGCCAAGCAAGCTGTTCAAGATGACCCGCAGCCTGGACCGCCTGGACCAGGTTGAGAAAATTGCCCTGCGCGATATTGCGCTTCGTCAGGCAAGCGGCGAAAGGGTCGATGAAGCCGAAGTGCGTCTGGCTTACCGCGTCGGTCTGCAAGCGCGACTTGAATTGCCCGGGCAGCCGCGAACCATGCTGTTCAGCGCTATTGCCAGAGTGAGCGAAGCGGATTTGCAGGCGGCTTACAACGAAATCATCGATCGCGAAACCACCCCTGCGTTTTTCCAGTCGATGATTAGCCGGGAGTTCTGGATGAGTTACCTGGAAATTCGTTACGCCCCGGAGTTCGAACCGGTCAAGCAGCCTTTCAATCAGCGTTTGTCGGTACTGGATGAGAGGAGCCCGGATCAGCAATCCGATCAACAGTACCTCGAGCAGATTGGCGTGATCTCCCGTGAGCGTGAGCAGGCGATCAATGAATTCGCGATCAATCTTTCCAGGCAGATTGCGGAGGCGGTGAACATGACGCCTCAATAAGGGATATTCTTCACCCTGTCTGCCTATCGGGGAACCTGCATGCCTGTTCACGTAATCGACAGCCTCGCCAGCGTCGCGCCTGCCCAGTGGGATGCGCTGGTACTTGGCAACCAGCCATTCCTGCGGCATGCGTTTCTCAGCTCGCTGGAGGACAGCGGCAGTCTCGGGCCACGCTCAGGCTGGCGTGCCGAACATGTGCTGCACTACGAAAACGATCAGTTGGTGGCGGCGTTGCCGGCCTACCGAAAGTGGCATTCGTATGGCGAGTACGTGTTCGATCACGCCTGGGCAGACGCCTGCCGCCGCGCCGGCATTGCCTATTACCCCAAGCTGCTGATTGCCGTGCCTTTCAGCCCGGTCGGCGGTTCGCGGATTCTGTCTGCGACGCCTCAGGGTGGCATCGAGCTGCTCGGCGAGCTGCCGGCGTACCTGCAGCGTGAGGGGCTGTCGAGCGCGCACGTGAACTTTACCGATCCGGCGGCCGATGCCTTGCTTGAAACCCAGGAGGGCTGGCTGCAACGGATCGGTTGCCAGTTTCATTGGCACAATCGTGGCTACCGCGATTTCCAGGACTTTCTGGACGCATTGAGCTCGCGCAAGCGCAAACAGATGCGCAAGGAACGTGAGCAGGTGGCGGGGCAGGGCATCGAGTTTGAATGGCTGCAAGGCGCGCAGATGAGCGAAGTGCTTTGGGACTTCGTCTATGCATGCTATTCCAATACCTACGAGGTGCGTGGGCAGGCGCCTTACCTGACGCGTGAGTTCTTCAGCCTGCTGGCCGAGCGCATGCCAGAGTCGATCCGTGTGGTCATTGCGCTGCAGGGCTCACGGCCTGTGGCGATGGCCTTCAGCCTCATTGGTGAAGACAGTTTCTATGGACGCTACTGGGGCTGCCTGGCCGAGTTTGACCGGCTGCATTTCGAAACCTGTTTCTACCAGGGAATGGACTATGCCATCGCCCACGGCCTGCAACGATTCGACGCCGGCGCGCAGGGCGAGCACAAACTGATCCGCGGCTTCGAACCGCAGATCACCCGTTCGTGGCATTACCTGATGCACCCAGGCCTGAAAGACGCGGTCAGCGAGTTTCTGGAGCAGGAGCGGGTCGGCGTGATGGCCTATGCCGAGGATGCACGCAGCGCGCTGCCCTATCGGCAGGCGGAGTAACCACCTGGCAGACCTTCAGCGACTGCACCGGCCCCTTCGTGAGCAAGCTCACTCCCACAAGTGCTGCGTACACCCAACCGGCAGGTGGGGTAGCTCGCTGCCCTGAAGATCTAGTTGCCCCTGAAGATCCTGTGGGAGCGAGCTTGCTCGCGAAGGGGCCAGCAGCTTCACCATATCAATCCACGCCCACAAACCCACCGGTCTGATGCTGCCACAGCCGTGCATACAGCCCGCCGTGGGCCAGCAGTTCGCTGTGCGTTCCGGTTTCGGCGACCTGGCCTTTCTCCAGAACCACCAGGCGATCCATGCGTGCGATCGTCGACAGGCGGTGCGCGATGGCGATCACTGTCTTGCCCTGCATCAACGTCTCCAGGCTCTCCTGAATCGCGGCTTCGACTTCCGAGTCGAGTGCCGAGGTGGCTTCGTCCATGATCAGGATCGGCGCGTCCTTGAGCAGCACGCGGGTGATCGCGATACGCTGGCGTTGACCGCCGGAGAGCTTTACGCCGCGCTCACCGACATGGGCATCGAAGCCGGTGCGACCTTCGGAGTCCGACAGCAGCGGGATGAACTCGTCGGCACGGGCCTTGTGGATCGATTCCCAGAGCTGTTCATCGGTTGCGTGCGGATTGCCATACAGCAGGTTCTCGCGAATCGAGCGGTGCAGCAGCGAGGTGTCCTGGGTAATCATGCCGATCTGCGCGCGCAGGCTTTCCTGGGTGATTTCGGAAATATCCTGGCCGTCGATGAGGATTCTCCCGCCTTGCACGTCGTACATGCGCAGCAGCAGGTTGACCAGCGTCGACTTGCCCGCGCCGGAAGGCCCGATCAGGCCGATCTTCTCACCCGGCTTGATGTCCAGGTTGAGGTTGTGAATGATCCCGTTGCCATTGCCGTAATGGAAATCGACCCCGTCGAACCTGACGCCGCCGTTTTCTATCTTCAGCGGCAGGGCGCCGGGTTTGTCATTGACCGTGACGGGCTGCGAGATACTTTCCAGGCCGTCCTGCACGGTGCCGATGTTCTCGAAGATGCCGTTGACCACCCACATGATCCAGCCGGACATGTTGACGATGCGGATGACCAGACCGGTGGCCAGTGCGATCGCACCCACCGAGATCATGGACTGCGTCCACAGCCAAAGAGCCAGACCGGTGGTCGTGACAATCAGTACGCCGTTCATGGTGGTGATGGTGGTGTCCATCGAGGTGACCACGCGGCCAGCCAGCTGACTTTTTTCGGTTTGATCGCGCATCGCTTCGCGAGCGTACTGCTGCTCGTGGTTGGTGTGGGCGAACAACTTGAGCGTAGTGATGTTGGTATAGCCGTCGACGATGCGGCCCATCAGCCTTGAACGCGCATCGGACGAATCCACCGAGCGCTGCTTGACCCTGGGCACGAAATACATCAGCGAGAGGATGAACGCCGCGATCCAGGTACCCAGCGGAATCATCAGGCGCCAGTCGGCCTCGGCGAACAGTACCATCGCACTGATCGCGTAGATCAGCACATGCCACAGCGCATCCACCGACTGCACGGCCGAGTCACGCAACGAGTTGCCGGTCTGCATGATGCGCTGAGCGATGCGCCCGGCGAAGTCGTTCTGGAAGAAGTTGACGCTCTGTTTGAGCACGTAGCTGTGGTTCTGCCAGCGAATCAGGTTGGTCATGCCGGGGCTGATCGTCTGATGGACCAGCAGGTCATGCAGGCCGACGAAAATCGGCCGCAGTAGCAGGGCCACCACCACCATCCAGATCAGTTCGGAACCATGAATGCTGAAGAAGTTCTCCGGCGGCGTGCTTTGTGCCAGGTCGATGATGCGGCTCAGGTAACTGAACAGCGACACTTCGATCAGCGCACCGATCAGCCCGACCACCAGCAGCGCGGTGAACGTCGGCCACACCTGACGCAGGTAGTAGAGGTAGAACGCGAAGACGGTGTTGGGCGGGGCAGCGGTAGGAGCGTCTTTGAAGATATCGATCAGTTTTTCGAAACGACGATAAAGCATTGGCTATCACACCCACGCGACGTGGGTTCTCCTTGATAAGTGGAGGCTCTCCCGTCCGGACCGCACGAAGCCCGAAGGCTTCATGCGGTGCAGGTTTCCCGATCAGTTGACGCGTTTGGCGGACTTGATCAGGATCGGGTCGATTGGCACGTTTTGCATGCCTTTCTGAGTAGTGGTGCGGGCGTTGACGATGTTGTCGACGACGTCCATACCCTTGACGACTTTGCCGAACACCGCGTAACCGAAGTCGCGCGTGCCGTTGTCGAGCATGGCATTGTCGTTGGTGTTGATGAAGAATTGACTGGTGGCCGAGTTCACGTCCGACGTACGCGCCATCGCGATGGTGCCACGGACGTTATGCAAACCGTTCTGGGCTTCGTTCTTGATCGGATCCTTGGTCTGCTTCTGAACCAGCTGCTGGGTGAAGCCGCCGCCCTGCACCATGAAGCCCGGAATCACCCGGTGAAAGATGGTATTGGTGTAGAAGCCGCTGTCGACATAGCCCAGAAAGTTCTGGGTGCTGACCGGCGCCTTGGTGTCTGCGAGTTCGATTTCAATCTGGCCGAAGCTGGTGTCGAGTACCACGTGCGTGGCTTTGTCCGGGGCCGCCATCAGGTTGGCGGCGAACAGTACGGAGCAGGCGGCGAGAGCGATTTTTTTCAGCATGTGGCAACACGTCCTTCATTGAGAGATATCGACTGTGACCGGCAAGGTAACCACGTTTGGCTTTTTTTGCCCAGCGTGTTGGCGGGTTTGCAGCACTTCAGGCGATCAGGCTGTACCTCCATGAACCGCACAGAATTTTCAGACTGCGTTGCTCGCGATGAATTCCAGCCGCGTGCGATTGACGTATAGCGCATGGCCCTGGTGGTGCGACGAGCGCCATGTTTCTGCTGCTCCGTCAGGCGTTTTGAGGCGTGCCGGGTGCCGCGGTGAGCGGGGCTGTGTCGAAGCTGCGGATCAGGTCGATCAGAATCTGCGTCGCCGGGCCCAGCGGCCGGTCCTTGCTGGAGTAAAGATAGAAAGTCGGATTGCGGCTGCCGCCTTTGTCCAGGCGCAGGGGCTTGAGCAGGCCTTCGCGCAGCTCACGCTCGATCATGTGCCGCGGCAGCCAGGCGAAGCCCAGGCCGTTGCTGACGAAGGTCGCGGCAGTGCCCAGGCTGCCGACGGTCCAGCGCTGTTCCGCGCCCAGCCAGCCGAAGTCGCGCGGCTGCTGCCGGCCGGAATCGCGGATGACAACCTGCAACTGGCTTTCCAGGTCCTGAAAGGTCAGCTCGCGATTGGCCTGATGCAGCGCGTGGTCCGGGTGAGCGACGGCGACGAACTCGACGGAGCTCATCTCGGTGCCCAGATGCCCGGCAATGCTGTAGCCGCTGATGGCCAGGTCGGCGACGCCTTCGAGCAGTACCTCCTCGACGCCGGAGAGTACTTCTTCACGCAGTCGCACCCGGCAACCGCGGCTCTGCGGCATGAACGCGGTCAGCGCCCTGACCAGACGCGCCGAAGGATACGCCGCGTCGATCACCAGGCGTACTTCCGCTTCCCAGCCCTGTTCCATATGGTGGGCGAGGTCTTCCAGTTGGCTGGCCTGCTTGACCAGTTGCCGCGAGCGGCGCAGCAGTACACCACCGGCATCGGTCAGCACAGCCTTGCGCCCGTCGATACGCAACAACGGCACGCCGAGCTGTTCCTGCATGCGCGCCACGGTGTAACTCACCGATGATTGCGAGCGATGCAGCGCTTCGGCGGCCTGAGCAAAACCACCGTGATCGACCACGGCCTGCAACGTGCGCCACTGGTCGAGAGTCACGCGGGGCGCTTTCATGCTGTAATTCCTCTTAAAGTACGGGCTTATTGTTCTACTCTGACAATCCCGACTTGGAGATTGCCGAATGAATCGACTGTGTTGTGCGCTGCTGGCCATGTTGCCTGTGACGGCTCTGGCGTACCCCATCGAGGTGGAAAAACAGTACCAGGGCGTGAAGATCGATTATGTTGCCCACGACGTCTATCACGATACCGGGTCAATCACCGTCAACAACTACGGTGAAGTAGACGCCAAATGTTCGGTGGTGTTCATCAACGGGCCGGAGGCACCGCGCACCCGGCGTGTGCAGGTTGGCGCAGGCAAGAGTCTCGACGTTTCATCCCGATTCAATCGCAGCATCATAAAGTTGCGAATCAGGCTCAGCTGTCAGCCCGCCTGAGAGTAGAGCGCTCTTATGGATAAGACAAATTTATGGGTGGGGGCACAGAGGCTTCGCGTTTTTATGCAACGCGTTGGTGTTTGACCGGGGTTGCGGGGATGTAACTGATGGTGCAGCCCCGTTTCCAGGGCTGCTTTTGTTTGGTTATGAGGGCAAGGCTTCGGGACGGTCAGACAATGATGTCGGCGGCCTGCAGCGACTGCACGCCGGTGAGCTGGATTTCGAAGTCCGCGCCGACGTTGTCATCGATATTGCCGTACAGCACGCCGTCGGCAAAACGCAGTTCACCGCTGTTGTTGGCGCTGAACGCCGCGTTGCCGATGAACACGAAGGCATCGTTGCCATCGGTCAGCGGGCGAGCATCGAAGCCGGAGAAGTCCAGCTTGTCACCTTCGGCTGCCTTGAATCCATTGATGATGTCGCGCAGTTCGCCCATGCCCGTATCGCTGATGCCGTTGAACACGTAGTGGTCTGCGCCGGTGCCGCCGATCAGCGTGTCAGCGCCTGATCCGCCGATCAGCACGTCGTCGCCCGCGCCCCCGGACAAGGTGTCATTGCCAGCGCCGCCACTCAGGGTGTTGGCGTTCTTGTTGCCGGTCAAGGTGTCGGCAAACTGGCTGCCGATCAGGTTTTCAGTGCCCTTCAGCGTGTCCAGACCCGAACCGCCTGTGGCTTGCTGGGCGCTGGTGTTCAGCGCAACTGTGACGCCGGCCGTCGCGAGCTGATACGACACGGTGTCATTGCCATCGCGACCGTCCATGACGTTGTCGCTAGCGCCCGCATAAATCACGTTATCCAGGGCATTGCCGATTGCATTGGCGGCCCCGCTGCTATTGATGACGATGTTTTCCAGATTGGCCCCCAGCGTGTAACTGGCCAGCGAGCTGTACACCGTATCGACGCCGCCCACCTGTGCATCGGCATTGGTCTCGACCACCCGGTCGGCGGCATCGTCGACGTAATAGCTGTCCGATCCATCGCCGCCAGTCAGCATGTCGGCACCTGCTGCGCCGTCGAGAATGTTGTTGCTGGCATTGCCGATGATGACGTTCTTCACGGCGTTGCCGGTGCCGTTGATGGCAGACACGCCGGTAAGCAGCAGGTTTTCCAGGTTTGCGCCCAGCGTCCAGCTGACAGACGACACCACGGTGTCCACCTGCGAGGGCGAGTCATTGCTTTCGGTGACGGTATCAAAGGCGTTATCGACAACGTAGATATCGTTGCCATCGCCGCCGCTCATGTCATCCGCGCCCTGGTCGCCGTCCAGCACGTCATTGCCAGAGCTGCCGACCAGCGTATCGTCGTCGCTGGTGCCGAAGATGTGGCCGCCTTCGTTCTGGCCACTCTCGAAAATCGCGGCTGGGTCGTTGTTGTCAGCGGCGTTGCCATGAAAACCCAGGTCATTGGCGATGAAATCGGCCAGGCGCTGGCCGACGATCTCGGCGGACTCTTCATGCAAGTGCCAGACGTCATCGGGGTAAACCAGCGGGTTGACCTCGTAACGCAGGGGCAGGTCGGTGTAGTCGACCGCCAGCTTGACGTCGGCGCGCTCAGCGGCAATGGCTTCCTGGACGCTTCTGACGTACCCGGCACCCTCGACGATGGCGTTGATCTTCTCATCGGTGTAGCCACGTGCCTTGGCCGCTTCAGTCTGGTAATGCCCGGTTTCGGCCATATACACGGTGAAGTCGCCGATCTGCGCGTGCAAGTAGTCGAACACTTTCAGGGTCGAGGCCTTGTACAGCTCGGCTGCCGCTTGCTTGTCAGTGGCGCGGGCAATTTCCTGAGCGGCTTCTTCGCCCTGGCCCCAGATGATTCCGGTGGTCACTTTGTCGATGGCAGTCAGCGACGCCAGTTGCGACTTGAGCAACTCAGTGGCGCGTAACAGCGCAGGGCCCGGCTCATTGGTGTCGACCAGCCACCAGGAAACACGCAGCTCTTCCTGAGTGCCGGTCGAGTAGCCGACCACGGTGCTGCCGCCCACGGCGAGGTCGATGCCGTCACCGTTGGCGTCGGTGAACTGGCTGCGCACGTCGTAATCGGTGTAGCGGGTCAGGTCCTTGACCATTTCCGAGGTGCCGGACTGGTTATCGTCTTCGGTCATGCGCAGCAGGCGCGCATTGGACTGGCCCAGGGTCGGCAGGTAGAGAATCTCCTGCGTTTCGCGCTGGCCGAACACGAAGTCCGCATCGGTCAGGGTGTCGATCAGGTTGCCGCTCAGGGCGATTTCGAAGCGATTGCCGTCGGCGTCCGGCGTGGCGGACTTGATGTAAGTCTTGTCGCCCGTTTCGTTGAGGGTCATGTACAGCGTGTGATCCTCGCCGTTGCCCAGCCCCAGAAAGCCCAGGGCCGAGACGTCTATCTTGTCCTGGCCGGGGGTGAAGTCATAGATCGTGTCGGTGGCGGTCAGGCCGCCAGCGTCGTAATCGCGGTAGCTGTCGGTCAGTGCGCTGTAGACGAAGGTGTCGGCATCGGCGCCACCGTACAGGGCGTCGCGTCCTGCGCCACCGTTGATGATGTCGGCGCCGGTATCGCCGCGCAGTGTGTCGTCACCGCCCAGTCCCAGAATCGTGTCGTTGCCTTCAGTGCCGTACAGCGCCTCGGCATTCTCGGTACCGGTGAGAATCCCCGGCGTCACGTTGCCCACGGTGATGGCGAAACTGTCGGCCACCGAAGCGCCGGTGGCGTCGCTCGCGGTCAGCAATACCGAGTAAAGCCCCGATGCCGTGCCGCCCGGTGTGCCGCTGAAGGTCAGGGTCTTGCTGTCGAACTTCAACCAGTCGGGCAGGGCGCTGTTATCGGCCAGGGTCGCGCTGTAGGTCAGCGTGTTGCTGTCGGGGTCGCTGAAACTGCCGGGTTGCACGGCGTAGGAGAACGCCTTCAGCTCGGTGACATTCTGGTCCATCAACGGCGTGTTCAGGACTGGCGCCTGATTGGCGGAGGCTGCCGTGGAGAAGATGAAGTTGGACGCACTCAGTTTGTCGGCCAGGTTGCCTTGCAAGGCGATCTCGAAGCGATTGCCTGTGCTGTCGACCGCATCAGTCTTGATGTAGGTCTTGCTGCCGTCGGCATTGACGGACAGGTAAATGGTGTTGGCGCTGCCATCGCCCAGGCCGCGCAGGCCGATGCTGGACAGGTCGATGCGGTCTTCGGCTGGGTTGAAGTCGGTGATCGTGTCGCTTTGCTTGGTGCCGCTGGCGGTGTAATTGCGATAGCTGTCCAGGCGCGAGTTGTAGATGAACAGGTCTGCGCCTGCGCCACCGGTCAGGGTGTCGGCGTCGGCTCCACCGGTGATCGTGTCGGCACCCGCGCCGCCGTCGATGCGGTCCGTACCGGCATTGCCGTTGAGGACGTCATTGCCGTCGGTGCCGGTGAGGGTATCGCCGCCCGCCGTGCCGTCCACGACCCGCTGGAATGTGAAATGGCTGGCATTGAGCGTGTCTTTCAGGTTGCCGCTCAAGCCCAGCTCGAAGCGGTTGCCGCTGGCATCGGCGTCGAGTGATTTGATGTAGGTGC
Organism: Pseudomonas sp. PvP027; assembly: GCF_017833005.1. Classification (NCBI taxonomy): domain Bacteria; kingdom Pseudomonadati; phylum Pseudomonadota; class Gammaproteobacteria; order Pseudomonadales; family Pseudomonadaceae; genus Pseudomonas; species Pseudomonas sp. PvP027. Next base: position 4,714,501 of record NZ_JAFIBK010000001.1, read on the forward strand.
GGTCCAGTGTGGCGTTGTAGCTGATGTTCAGCGTACCGCCCTTGCCGCTGCCCAGGCCGGTAAAGCCGAGGTTCGAGAGGTCGATGCGGTCCTGGCTGATGTCGAAGTCGGTGACCAGGTCGGTGGCGCTGGTGGTCGCCGTACGGTAGCTGTCGGTCAACTGATCGAAGCGAAAGGTGTCGGCACCCGCGCCGCCGGTGAGCTTGTCGGCGCCGGCACCGCCGACCAGGATGTCGTCACCCGAACCGCCGTTCAAGGTGTCCTTGCCCGCCAGGCCGAAGATCAGTTCGTGGGCCGCGCCACCAGTGATGATGTCGTTGCCCTCGGTGCCATTGACCGTCACCAGCGGGAACGCATCACCTGCAAAGCTGCCATCGCCATACACCAGGGTCAGCCCCTTGCTGGTGTGACTGATGGTGTTGCCGACGATGCTGTTGCGGTCGGTGCCGTCTTCGTTACGCTCGGCGACGCCGTAGGTGGAGTTGTCACTGCCGGTGATCGTGTTGCCACGGATCAGGTTGTCGCTGCCGCTGAAGAACTTGCCGGACACGCCCGAGGTGTCGTCGTAGGACTGAATGATGATTTCCGGAACCGGTGAGCCCAGCGAGTTGTTGCTCAGGGTGTTATCGAAGATATCCACCCCGGAGCTGCCATAAATGCGCACGCCGGCATTGCCGTTGTCGTGGATGTCCACGCCGCTGACCGAGACCTGGCTGGACAGCTTGATCAGCACGCCTTCTGCCGCGTTGCCATACACCGCGCCGCCGGTGATGGTGATGTTGGCGGGCGAGGGGATGTTCTCGCTGCCGCGCTGCACCACGATGCCGGTGCTGCCATTGCCATAGGCAACGTTGTTGCTCAGAGTGAAGTCGTGGGTGCTGGTGACCACGTTGAAGCCGTGGCGATCGTTGTTGTAGGCGACGTTGTTTTCAAACACGCTGTCGCTCAGGTAATCGGCCACGAAGCCGTCCAGACCGTTGCCATGCGACACGCTGTTCTTGATCACCATGTTGACGGTCTGCTCGTGCGGGTCGAAACCGTAGCCCGAGCAATCCTTGATCTCGACGCTGTCGAGGGTGACGTTCGAATCCTTGCCGTCAGAGCCTGGGATGTAACCGTTGAACCAGCCGTCCACCTTGCCGGTGGTGGCGTCGCGGTTACCGTCCAGCGTCAGGTTCTTCATGCCGAAGTCGTGGGTTTCTTCGCCATAGGCCGAGCGCACGATGCCGGTCACCTTGGTGTCCGAGCCGTCCGCGAGTTTGATGATCGTCTCGCCCATGCCGGCACCCGATAGTGTGACGTTGCTCTTGAGCATAAGGCAGCCATCCGAGGGCTCCTCGCCACCGGACACGACGTACGTCCCGGCTCCCATCACCACTTCCCCGCCGCCTGCCGCAGCGGCTGCGTCGATCGCGGCCTGAATGGCCGCTGTATCGTCAGTCACGCCGTCGCCCACTGCTCCGAAGTCTTTTGTGTTGAATATCATGGTGTTACTCCAGGCGACGACGAATGTGGATGAAATGAGTCAATATTGCAGCGTCGGGATGATAAGACCTTTTGTTCAGGAAAAGTTGCTTGATATAGGCTATATTTTCGTCGAAACCGACGACATGTACGTCAATAATGCGACTGTCATATTTGTGACGGGTAACGCGGAGCGCGGCGACGGGTTGGCGTCAAAAAGCGGCGGCCTTCGAGTGGACAGTGAGTGACGCAACCGCTATGGTCGCGCCCTTCAAAAATGGGGGCGGGGCATGGGGTATCTACTTTTCGTCACACTGATTCAGGCGTTTTCGTTCAGCCTGATCGGTGTCTATCTGGCCGGGCACGTCGACAGTTATTTCGCGGTGCTGGTCCGCGTGGTGCTGGCGGGTCTGGTATTCATTCCGCTGACCCGCTGGCGTCAGGTCGAGCCACGTTTCATGCGCAGCATGCTGCTGATCGGCGCGCTGCAATTCGGCGTGACCTACGTCTGCCTGTACCTGAGTTTCAGGGTGCTGACGGTACCGGAAGTGCTGCTGTTCACCATCCTCACACCACTGCACGTGACCTTGATCGAAGATGCGCTGAACCGGCGCTTCAACCCCTGGGCATTGCTGGCAGCGCTGGTCGCGGTGCTGGGCGCCGGGGTGATTCGTTACGATGGCCTGGACGGCGACTTCCTCGGTGGCTTCCTGCTGCTGCAACTGGCCAACTTCACCTACGCCGCCGGGCAGGTGCTGTACAAGCATCTGGTGGCGCGCCACCCGAGTGACCTGCCGCACTACCGACGCTTCGGCTACTTCTACCTCGGCGCACTGGCCGTGGTTCTGCCCGCGTTCCTGATGTTCGGCAACCCGCAACACCTGCCCGAAGCGCCGACCCAATGGATCGTGCTGCTGTTTCTCGGCCTGTGTTCGACGGCGCTGGGCATGTACTGGTGGAATAAAGGCGCGTGCATGGTCAACGGCGGCACACTGGCGGTGATGAATAACCTGCATGTGCCGCTGGGGCTGTTGATCAATCTGCTGATCTGGAACCAGCATGAGGACTTCGCCCGCCTGCTGATCGGCGGCGGGGTGATCGTGGCATCGGTGTGGATCAGTCGGTTAGGCGTGCGGCGTGTGCCGGAGAGTGTTTCCGGCACACGTTGAGTCAGACGTGCTGGCCGCCGTTGACGTGAATCTCCGCTCCGTTCACGTAGGACGCGCCAGCCGTACACAGAAAGTAGATCAGCGAGGCGACTTCCTCGGGCTTGCCCAGCCGGTGCATCGGCACCAGCCGCTCGACAATCTCGGCGGTGCCGGGTGACAGAATCGACGTATCGATTTCACCCGGCGCAATGGCATTGACCCGTATCCCGTGCGGGCCGAAATCGAAAGCCATTTCCCGTGTCAGCGCCGACAGTGCCGCCTTGGACGTGGCATAGGCGACCCCGGCAAACGGGTGGACCTTCGAGCCGGCGATCGAGGTGACATTGATGATGCTGCCCTTGGCTGCCTTCAACTCGTCAAACAAACCCCGACCCAGCAGCGCGGTGGAGAACAGATTGACGTTGAACACCTTGATCCAGGTGCTGTAATCCGACTCCAGCACACCCATGCGCCCGCCATCCTCGGTCTTCGGTGAAACGCCGGCATTGTTGACCAGCGCATCGAGCCGCCCGCCGAGCTTGTCCTTGATCGCCGCCATGCTCTCGCTGACGCTGTCGATGTCTTCAAGATCCAGATGAATGTGGTTGAGCAGACCTTCAGCCCACGGGCAGTCAGCGACCCAGTTCTGCCGCGATGCCGTAAACACCTCCCAGCCAGCGGCATTGAAATGCTTGACCGTGGCATGACCGATACCCCGGCTTGCGCCAGTCAGCAAAAGCTTTTTCTTGTCGCCCATGAGTGCGTTCCGGTTTTTAGGGTGGATGCATCATGTTTTTTGGTGGGTAGGGTGTCAACGGGGTTTACGCAGTACCGGTCAGGCGGCAGCGCGCATGTTGTTAATGCGCTTCAACACCCTGCGCCATAACGGCCGCTTTGGCCGGGGCGCTGCCTCGGCCACCACATTCGGCATGTCGCGCAAGCGAACCCAGGTTTCGCTGCGCCAGTGCAGCACGCTCAGCGATGTGCCCGGCCATTGCAGCTGGCTCATTCTGGGGTTATCCAGCGTGACGTTCTGTTGATCATGCAAGGTCGTCAGCACCTCATGCGTCAGCCACTGACGCAGCGCGCGGTTCTCCGGCACGTAATGATGAACCAGCAGCGCCAGCACGCCGGACTCGCTGATCATCAACTGCCGCTGGCACTCGCCATGAGCTTCCAGCCAGACCTCGCGACGCTGATCCGCATCGAGCTTGAGCGTGGCGCGCTCATCCAGCGCCCTGCCCATCAGGCGGGCAAGGTCGGCCAGGCAGAACCAGGCCTGAGATTCGGTGAAAATGGCGCGCAGGGTGCGGCGGTGGCGGAGGAAGAGGGTCGCTTCGAAATGGGGGGTATGGGTCACGCAGGGGGTTGCAGTGAACATGGGTGCAGCTCCTGGATATGAGACTGCCACAAGACGTCGTCAAACGAATGGGTGGCAGCTGTGCGAAGGTTGACGAACCGGTATCCAGGAAACCGGCAGACCCGAAGGTCTCCGACGCACAGCCGCCATAGCACGTACTTCAAGTTTAGCTTGATGCAGTGTGTGGGACGCTGACACGCCTGGATAGAGCGGATCGTCAAATCCGGTCGCTGATTTGGCAGCGAACGGCGGGGAGGTTAGCGTGGCAGGGATGGGGTGGCAAGGGTGTGGGGGTGGGTTTGGGGTGTAGGAAAAGTCGTTTTTTCTTGGGTGGGTGAGGTGCGTGAGGTTTTGGATTGTGGTCAGATATTGAATTGTCTTGCAGGTTCATGAGGGGGCATGGGTACATAGCCCGGGTAAAAATAAAGCCCGATCATTATTCAGGGCGATACCGTATTAAATAGTGAGCCGGCCTGTCAGAGAAAGGGTGAATATGCCTGTTATCCATAGAGAAGGTTTACAACAAGCTGACGTGGAATTGCTAGCATCTGAGATGGGTAGAGTACTGCCAGCAGACTACAAAAGATTCTTGATGAGGATGAATGGTTTTTATATAGGGGCTCCTGATTATGTTATTTTGCCTCTGTCTGCGGCTGACGACGTTATCATAAGTTTTGATCGTTTCTTTGGTTGGCTGCCTGATGAGTCCTGCAACGATATAGTCGCATTTAATCAAGAGTTTTCTGGTGAGCTTGATTTTCTGCCTCAGGCAATCATTATCGGTGAGGATGGGGGTGGCAATCCTTATGTGATACTGCAAGGCAGTGAAGAGGTTGCTGCAGGGGTTTACTATTGGGATCGCACTCATTTACATGCTTCAGACGAACTCAAATCGCCTTGCATTGCCGAAATAAATGAATGTGGAAATCTCTTTTTCATGGCTTCCGATTTTTTCCAGTTTTACGATAAGATAATCTCTGTCATGAAGGGGGCGCCACAATTTATAGAAGAAGCTTAGCTCATGAAGGGGCACCTGCAGGCATGGAGTATCCGGCGGATAAGGATGTGGTTATGAACGTTGATCAGGCTGTTGATGCTGTGTATGCCAGGCTGGTTGGAAAACACTCCATTCCGGAAAAAATCCGGTTTAGGGTCGAGGTGTCTGACGAGGAAGTTTCTGAGCTTTTTTTGGCAGTTGACTTTTTAATTGAGTGTTATAAAGGGCAGGCAGTTATTCCCAAAAGAATAGCGCTTGCTTTTGTTGATATTTATGTCGGCTTTAATATTAATGACGATGTCTATGATGAGCGCGAGCGTTGCAGATATGAGAATATTGGAATCGCTCTTCAGCAGAAAGCTTATGATTTGTTTGACTGATACAGCGTTGGCCTCAATGGTAGATGCGTTGTAAAAGACAAGGTGTGCAATGAGCGAATTTGACCTGGAAGCATTACTTGGCAGTATTTTGGCCGATTTGAGCGATATTGCATCGGCGCATGGCGGGCGCGGACTCGGGTCGATCATTCTCGATTATGAGAAAACGTTGACAGGCTTGTTGCAGGGGACGCTAAGTGCCAACTTTATCCGTGATAAGCCTAGAGCGTATCTTGAGATTTACAGTGATTATGAGCATCCAGTTCTTAATAGGATGATTGTTGCTCAAGAGCATGTGCATCTTTACATTAAGCGCAATCAAGCGGGTGGCCATAATGCATAGTCGCCAATTCAGTACGGGCAACGTTTATCTCGATTGCCGAGAAGATAAAGCCTGTAGAGTGGTACGGCGTGTCCGTTCGGGTGGAATCGTATGCAATGGAATTTGATTTTTGAGCACGAATCCGTTTCGGCCCTTCTCGGCAAGCTGAACCATCAGGAAAAAACACTGCTGATTGCCTGCTATCTCTATCGGCAGGTTCGGCTTTTGAGACGGTTCGATAACGTCTATGCCACCGACCTTAGTAGCCTTTTTTCGAGGTCGTTAGACATTGCTCTGTCGGGACACAGGGCATCAGTTGAAGCTATTGAACGTGTGGTAAGCAGCCGTATACCTGACACTGAAGAGTACACCGAACAGGAGGGCGCTTATGCACAAAATCTGGTCATCGCGCTGGATTACTTTTTGTTGTTTCTGTTAGAGGTTGACGAGGCCAAACTTCAAAGCTGTATAAATATGGCGCTTCAAAATCTGGATCTATTAAACTTCGAAGCCGATGAGGGGTACGATGAGGTCAAGGTCACCATGGGGGAAATCGCAGTCGTATCTGGGTTGGTCGCTGATATTTTGAGCTTTAGACCCTCGCTCGATAGAGGCGTCGACCTGCTGGAGGGGTTAGTGAGTGAATATAAAATTTAAGGCAATGAAATAGAGCGACTGACAATTGAGTCAGTCGTCTTTTAAGTGCTCAACCATTATCGAGCGCGCCAGCATGGATGGTAAAAATGGCCTTCAAAAAAATAGTGATAAAGACCCCGCTGTACGCTGTTTATTTTATGTGCCTCCTTACGTATGCACTCTTGCACGGATCAGAGTATGACTGGATGGAGCCTGCTTCCATCGTGCCCTCCATCGAAGATGGGGGGAGCAGTCGGTCTGTGGTGCGCGGTGCCGCAGTTGTTATTGTTCTAGTGGTACAACTATTAATCTGCATAGCAGGTTCTCGGCGGGAGGCGCTTGCCACTGTCGTCTTACTCGGGGTCGTCCTTGCTGTTTACTGGTGACGTCAAAGCATTCACCAGCACAACCTCCACTAACCTGTCTTACTACCGCATATTCGAGTGGCATCACATTCGGATCGAATTTTGAACATTGCCTCGCTGTCCCAGCCAGTAACCTCTACCCTCAACAAACCCACACAGGAGGCGACATGTTCGACAAAGGCATCTGGCTGAACCAACCCCGGCATTGCAGCGTGACGGACGAGCGTCTGACAGTCACCACAGACCCGCAAACCGATTTCTGGCAGCAGACGCACTACGGCTTCTGCCGCGATTCGGGTCATTTTCTGGGTGTTTCGGTGACCGGTGATTTCACTGCGCAAGTGCATGTGCAGGGGGATTTCAAGACGCTTTACGATCAGGCGGGCTTGATGGTCCGCGTTGACGAGCGCAACTGGGTCAAAACCGGCGTTGAAGTCAGCGACGGAGCCCTGATGCTGGGCAGCGTTTTAACCTGCGGACAATCCGATTGGGCCACGGGTGCGTTTGATGAGTCGTCATGCGGCCTCTGGCTGCGAGTCACCGTCGCCAAGGGCGTGCTGCGCATTCAGCACTCCAGCGACGGCCTGCGCTGGCCGCTGCTGCGCCTGGCGCCATTTCCAGTGAGTGAGTCTTATACCGTAGGCCCGATGTGCTGCAGTCCGGAGCGGGGAGGGCTGGAGGTGGTGTTCTCTCATTTCGAGGTCATGCCTGCACTGGGCAAGGATTTGCATGATTTGACGTGAGTGGCTTACCGGTAGGCTCTTGCCGCCCACTGCTGGCTGTGGATGGGTCTACCTTCGGACCTCAGTTGTGCATAGTTCTGATTCCTCAGCCTTAACTTTTTACAGACAGTAGCTGTAGTTTAACTATGAGCAGTCGATACCTTCAGGTGCTTTTCCTCTTTGTCTTGGTGTGACCTTGAATAGACCTGTCCTGATTTTTTGCGTGGCTTTTCTTACCGGATGTGTGGGCCACTATCAGCAAGCTAAGTTGGCAGAGCCCCACTCCACGATAGAGGCCGCGTGGGGTAAAACTGACTTTATCCACGAAGGGTTTCAAGGGTACTGGGCTTACTACGATGCTCATTGCCAAGACACAGATGAGACCGGCGCTCTTGGCGCTGTCTCTCAAACTGAACCGGAGAAGAATCGCTTTCTGATTAAGCCCGAGAAACGCATTTATCTGAATTCACTCATTGTCGGGGTCAAACGACTGGAGGATCGCTACCGCACTTGGGTGCAGGTAAGCTGTTTGAACGTCAGCAGCTTCATTCCTAAGGAGGGCGCGACCTACAAGGTGACTCCTTCAGCTTTCGAAGGCCAATGTTCGTTATCGGTAATAGACCGGCAGACAGGGAAGCCGCCAGCTTCGCTCATGATCGAGCCTGTAAGGAAGGAGTGCGGGCTTTAACGGGCCTATACCAAAACGCCCCGCTGGGTTGATGATGAATACTCAGCGCCTAGCATGTGCTGAGTATTCAGCACTCCATCGACGGGCTGCACTGGGCAAGGATTTGCATGATTTGACGTGAGTGGCTCTTCAGCGAGCCGTCGTGGGGCTCGCTGAAGAGCGATAGGGTTATTTCGTGTTACTGAACGACAGTGAACTTGCAGTTTTCAGGTGATGTTTTTTCACACACGCTATAGACAAGACCAAAAGGCCCATCTTCTTTCTTCCAGACACCGCTTGCAGTTTTTACGGTGAAATCCTTATTGTTTTTAGCGATGAAACGCATGTCCAGCGCCTCGCGTCCACCTATGTTGTAGGTACAGTGTTGCAACATCTGAGGTGCGTCTGCACCCTCTTGAATAGCGATAGCCAGGTCAAAGGACTGCACAGGCATTTTCTTTGTCACAACGCCTTGCAGCACGCCGGTCCACTCGCCGTCATGGCCGCTCGCCCGGTAGACACCGGGTGAGACCTGTTCGATCTTCGAGACTGCAGGGCAGTTTTCCGTTGCTTGAGAGGCCAGGGACATACCCAGCAGGGAAGTAGCCATTGCGGCGCTGATCAGTAATTTTTTCATGATATTCCTTAAATTGATTTAATTCTTGATGTGTATATAAGCGTATGTGTAGGATTTTTACGCAGTTAGGCCGAGCGGGCTTGTTTCCCAAGTCCGCTAGTTGGTTGCATATGGCTATCTAGTGTGTAGCAAGAAATGTGTTGCTTGTTATCTCGTTATTAAGCGAGGTGCGTGCTTCAGTAATAAATTGATCGTATCCAGTGTGGATGGGTTTATCGTAGGCGTTAGTCTGTCTATTGTCTGCGCCTTCAGGCCTTAATTGTGTGTAGGAAATGGCGTTGGCTTGTGTGGGGGGAGTGGGTTGGCTGATTGCTCCTGAAACCCTGTCCATATAGACATGGCAAGAGCAGCGCGCGGGATGACGCCTCGAAAGGCCAAGCCGGGGGCTTCACCAAGGCTTGGTTCGTGAAAGCCACTCCCCGCAGGCGCACACACCAATAATGCCTTTGCGGTATCCGCAGATGGGAACCGAAATCTTTGGCTGGCGGGATGGCGGTTATGGTCCATTAGATCTAACGCCGAAGCACTCAGAAATCCTGATCATTCTTAAGGCGCCATTCACGTATGTGCGCCTCGACCAAGCCAGTGCCAATCTTCCCAACGGAGCCGCATCCCTGGACAAACCACCCGGTCCAATGGCAATCCGGCCTCCTCGAAGGTAAGCGAAGACCGCTTGCATGAACCACGCCTGCACTGCCAGCACCGCCCAGAAGTGGCTCCAGTCGCCGGAAAAAACGCAACACTGCACTGCCCAATGACGCGATAGCCATCAATGCCGGTATCAGGTACCGATAGCGCTTTAGAATTCCGGTGTTGCTGGCTTCTCTCTCCATCGACCTTTTTCCCGCTCCAATCAAAATTGAATGCTCCAATCATGGAGCCTGCAGTGTTTCTGATAACATCCGCCCCCATTCAATTAGCAATACCAGCATCGACACACGGAGAGTGAAAATGAAACGCCTGCACTGGCTCCTCGCTGGAAGCTACGCCGCGCTTTTAGCAGGTTGCAGCAATCCAGTTCCCTTTGGAACACCTGAAGATTTGGCCCGTATGAGGCAAGATCTCAACTTGGCGTATTTGCCGTCGACCGTGCTCCCTCTGAAATGGGCCTATTTTGACTATGGCGTTCAACAAGAAGGGGTGGACACAGTTGATACTCTCGCGCTGGTCCAACCCGGCTTACTCACACTGGTCGGGTATGAGAACGGCCACTACGTCCGGCAAGCTGAAGTTACCAGCGCGTCAACTGACTGCATGTACATTTTCAAGGGTGATGTCAGCGCACAGCCGGTGTGGTTACTGAAAGCTGATCGCCCTGTATTTTTGACTACCGGCAACAGCAGAGGGCTTATCGACGTCACCCGACGTAAAACACTGATTGATCAGATGACGGCGGCAGGTTTCATTCCCCACCTTGATGTCCAAGGAATGCCCTATCAGCCAACCGGAATCACCGAACGCAAGCTCGTAATGATGACAGGCTATGGGCAACGCGTTGAGTTAATGGAGCAGAACAAGACTTACAACGTCTGTAAAAAACAAAGCTAAAGACCCGAGGCGGCCTTTTTCGAGGGGCAGCAACCGGCCGATTCTTTTGAAAAAGTCGGCCATGGTTTCCACGGCAGAAAAGTACGTGTCTGAGTTTGAAATCTTTGCTTGGAGTAGAGAGTTCCGGGTTCAGATTTCCCGTAGATGCGCGCAAAAAGGCATTTTCAGCAGTCAGTACATACGCAGCCTGGAAGGACCGACTTTTTCAACACAATCGGCCAGAAGCAGTCGCTCAGTCCTGCAAGGAAACTCGGACCCTTTTGATCTCTAGGCTGGTGTCGCGTTCGCCCGGGATGCAAGGGGCACTAAAGTTTTCCAGCGAATAGCAGATACCATTCATAGACACGATGACGATCAGTGCGTTATCACCCGCCACATTCGCAGGAAGCGCTTGAGCCATGAGCAATGGATTGCTGGAAGTACACATGCTCTTCCCCTCGTACGAACGCAAAATTTCAGCCGCATTTTTTTGTACAAAATGTGGACTGTGCTGCAAAAATCTGAACAAAGCGACTGCTTATGCACATCTGGATCGTGGGGATGGAACCTGCGTGAATTTTGATAGCACCAGTCACAACTGCAAAATCTATGAAACCCGCCCATTAATTTGTCGGGTAGATGATTTCTATGAGCAAAACCTGTCTGCGCATATGAGCAAAAGCGAATATATCGCGGCCAATCTGAAAGCGTGCGCGGATGCGCAGCATGCACACAAAGTCAATAATTCTCCAACGCATCGAGAGAGAGTTTAAATGCCACTTCCAATTATTTTGTGGGGCGCGGCCGCTGCTCTGGCAGCAACCGGTGTATTCAAAGGTGTTGAGGCATCTGGCAACTTTGACAAGGCCAAAGAGATCGGTGAAAACGCAGAGGCTAAATTTAAAAAAGCTTCACAAGTGCTGGATGGTGCTCGTGAGGAAACCCAAGCCGCGCTGACTGCGCTGGGCAAATTAAAAGTCCACACATTCAGCCATCAAATTAAATACCTCGTTGAAGCGTTTAAAAAAAGAAAGGACACTAAAAGCACCCTGAAAGGTTTCAATGAGGACTTCACCGTGGAGCAATTGAAAGCCTACGAGAAGCTGGTATTGAACTCTCTGGAGATTGAGAGAGGTCTCGCTTCTGGAGTAGGTGGCGGAGCATTGGCCGCTATCGGGGCCTATGGTTCGGTAGGGGCATTGGCCAGCGCCTCCACAGGCGCGGCGATTTCCGGGCTCTCAGGCGCGGCGGCCACCAACGCGACCTTGGCGTGGCTTGGCGGAGGCGCATTGAGCGCCGGCGGTTTTGGCATGGCCGGCGGCATGATCGCCTTGGGCGGAATTGTGCTTGGCCCTGCTCTCGCCATCGGTGGATTCATGATGGCGAGCAAAGCTGAAGAAGCTTTGACTAAAGCCCATGCTTACCAAGCCAAAGTCGAAACTGCTGTTGCAGAAATGGAAGTTCTGAAAACAGCACTGAAGGCGATTAGAACGAATGCGGCCGAGATGGCTGCAACCATTACCGAGCTTGTAAAGCGCTTTGAGGCAATCAAAGTCAACGACGATAGCGACAGCGCCGCGTTCGAGAGAATGGTGGTGTTGGGTACGGGCCTGAAAAAAGTACTTGATGTGCCAATCATCGCGGCAGATGGTTCCGCCGCCAAGAACATTAAAGGCACGATTTCCGGAATATTGACCCTGAGCTGATGCCATGAAAAAGCACATTCAAACTATCATAAAAAAAGCGCCTGACATTCCCATGCAAGCGGCGCATTCTTCCTTCGAAATGCTAGTATCATCCTGGACGGAATACAAAAAAGTCGCAGAAGTTGAAGGCACTAAAAGAGCAGCCATCTCGGCATTCAAAGACGTCAAGTTAGAACAGATCGGTGCTCAAAGAGCCGTTCTGGAGCAGTACTTGGCGAAGACCTTCGAAGAGCGGGCAACAACGATTCATAACTTCTTCGAGGTGCTCGACAAGGGCATTGAAACTGGCGACAGCTCCCTGATAAGCAATGCAATCGGCGCAATCGTCGATATTACCAAGCAGTCTCCCCTTGCGGGTGCGCGCGAGCTTATAGGTGCTTTCTACGATCCTGAGGTCAAGACGATCGAGATTTAGGTACTGTGTGAAAGGTTACTTCGCGCAGCCTCTAGTCGCAGCGACCGCAAGGCCATCCCACCGGTTATGAAATACAGCTCAGGGGTCGATTTCTGCCTGTCGTGACTGGCAGAAATGGGCCAAAAGCAGACTGTCAGCACGGTTATGATTTCTCCCAATAGGGATACCAGTAAAGGTTTAAATGACATTTCACGCGAGCCGGCGGTGCATGCAGCTCTACGATTAAAATTTAGCTGGGCAACGGACTGACATGCAGGACCGGGTTGTTCCTGACCTTGGCCAGTCGGATCTTGACTCGACTACCTGGTTTGCCAAAGAACCTCGCGGCCCTTACACCCGTCAGCTTGTGCCCCTCCGTATAGTTGAAACTCTCGGTCACGCTTCGGCGAACAAGCAGTTCAAAACTGCGAGAGTTCTCCGCGATCCACGTAATCACTTCTCTTGTAAGCGTGGTTGGTGCTGGTTGAACGGGTTCGGGTCGCCCTTTGATTTTTGGCCTTGCTGGCTTCGGTCGTTTGGCTTCAAACAAAGTGATGTCATCAAGCTGGAAAGAGCCAGGCACTGTGCATACTTGCGATTTCCCCCACCACAAACTCACGACGAGGTTGGTACCGTCTGGATGGCCGATTAGGCTCCTAGCAGCCGAGGACACCCGGAGAGACAGCTTCGGGAAAGCGTTGAATATCCCTGGCCCGAAAATGATCCCTCGACCAATTAGGCTGATTTGTTGGCCAGCGACCCTTGCCCAGCCAAAGTCATTCGATTCTAGGAAGCACAAATAGCGGTCACCTTTATCTAACGTTGCCTCAACCTTTCCGTTCGGCCGTTCCCAGACCAGTAAATTGGCTTTATCTTCGGTCTTAAGAACAGAAGACTGGTCTATGCGTTTCACCTGAGCGGTTTTTGTGATGCTCGCCCTCAAGGCTTTTTTGAGCTTGCTGGCGATCGCAGCTCGATTTTTCGCATGCGCTTCGAAGCGCTCACGTCGGGCGCGTCGCCGGGACTTGTCAACGAAATCCTTTTGGTGCTCCGCACACTGTTTCTGGAACTCTTCGTACAAGGCCTTCAAGCGCTCAATGTCCACCCTCATATCCGCGACCATTTCTGGCGTGATGCGCTCGGCATCATCCAGCCAGGGCTCAACGATGTCCATTGCCTGCCGGCGAGCCGGTTCGTCATTGAGGTGAACACTGAGCTCAAGATTGTGCTTTCCACCCTGAGTCAGGTTCTGGCTGCCTAACGTGACAAAGGTGTCTTTGTCAGTCACCAGCTTGGCGTGCAGCCCATCTAGCTGGTAGACCTCCTGTTTTTGCATCAACTCGACGACGTCCTCCAGATCCGAACCGCCGGTAGCAAAGACGTTGGTGTCAAACAATGTGTAGATCCGCGCGCCTGTCTTGCCTTTAACCAGACTCAATGCAACGTCCTTGGTGATATAGGGCGACAGGATGATTAGTGGCTGGGTAGAACGCTTTGCCTGTTGCTGCCAGCGTGGGTGGATATCCTTAAACATGCGCATGTAAGCTTCTTCCTGAAGTGCTGCCCGCCCGGAAAAACCGAGCTGATTCCAAGGGTGGGCATTGAATTAGGGGAGTATAGGGCGTTGATAGAGATTAAACGGCTCAGCGTAAATGGCTGCCTGGCCCGCGCCGGGATGCGGACGGTTGAACAGGTAGTTGAGTGTGTGGGGCATGATCGCATCAGGAGACGGTAGCAGCAATGAATCACCGTGAATGGTCCCTAGTTTCCTAGACACCTATGAGCGGCTGCTTCTGGCCGATAGTAGCCGGTCACGAAGGGCTGCCGTCGACCAAAATAAGTCGCTAACGCAGCAATCTGTGACGGCCAGTCGACATCGCCCAGCGCGTGATATAGAGTCTGGTGCGTTCATTAATTGGATGGATTATCCGCAGAATGAAAAATCGAATGTAATTTTCCTATCACGGCCGATTGGTTTGTAAATCTGATATTGCATCTCGGCCTGAATCAACTTGTAGTTTAGGGCTAGCGATGAGAGATTCCGATATTGTTTTGACGGACGAAGAGCAAGCACTTTTTTTGTCGATCAAGTTCAATTGGCAAAATCACGATGAGCTACGTTGCTCAATAGAGCCGATGCAGTTGCTCGCTGCAAGCCTTTTTGAAAGATCCGCGATTCCCGAGATTCGAATTGCCTACTTTACTGATCCAAATTTCAACCCTGGGGAAAGGGGTAAATCGCGCGAAGAAATATTTGAAGGTAATGGAATCTCTGGAGATGAAATACTCCGCCACCCGCACTTTCTAAAGCACCTTGAGTATTTTTTGTGCGGGCCTAAGCTTCCTTCTGTGGCAATTGATACCTTTAAGAAAGAGGCCTTAAGCTCAGGCTATCTGACAGGGGGAGACATCAATGACCTGACGCCTTTCGCTAGATCATGCGTAAGGTCAAACAGATTAGACCCTCACGTTGCTGCGGATGAGTTTTTTAAACTAGCTATTGAATGCGGTGCTGGGCCTTCTTATGCGGACACGATACGTAAATCCGTACGTACTATTAAACAGCGATAGCGGATCGCACAAAACATATCGGTACCGCTGACTTGTCGATTCAGTGACTGCTAGTGATCGATTAACCGTAGGGCGCTGTGAGTAAAGGACGAAAGCATCGTATTTTCAGGCGTTAAACGTTAGGCGTTAGGCGGTATGCAGGGACGCAGGAAAGAGCTGAAATCCCTATCTATAAGGTTCGCTTAATAGGCGCTGCTAACCAAGGAGGTTGCAGTCGGGAAACGCGACTGCTATCAATTCATCTTCGATGATTTTGTCATGGCCCTCAGTCAGCGAGTTCTGCGTTGAACCTAGCAACAAGTTCGGTTTCAAGGAAACAATAGTGGTTCATTACAGCGTAGTAGTTTGAGACTGCTCGACTCAATAGGCTACACGCCTCGGTCTGCGGATCGAATTGCACGTGGTCATCATCTTTCTTGTCCATATGTTTCGTTCGGTTTCTCGCATAGTTCATGATATCTGCAATGTTTTTAGGTTTCGTCTCTATCCCGCCGTTCAAAAATTTAGAAAGCCTCACTGCTCCGTCTTGCACGCTCCTGAACGATGACTCATAACCTAAGCGCTCAGCGTAGGCTCCGAGAATTTCCTCGGCGCCACCTGCAAGATGCAGTGCGGCGAAATAGGAGTTTCCTTCGTAGTACATGACCAAAGCTCGATCTAATAGCTCGGCTGCTACTAGAAGCTTCTGCGTAGGCTCTAACATGACGTAGCTCCTGGATTTCATCACATGTGTTTTGAAAATGGTCAATAATTTGAGGGCAGAATCGAGATCATTGGAATTAGAGGGCTCTTGACCGAAGTTTTGCCAAGCCTTGTATGTGACCGGCATTTTCACGGATTGTTTGCAGCGCCCACGAATTCTCATTGACCTCTGGCATACCTTGCTGTTCGATTCGTAACGTCAGCTCCATCAAGGCTGCCTCCAGGCCAGTTGGTTGGGGTACATGCTCTCCAGCACATCCGATAGCGAATAATCACCCAGCATGGTTTCAACTCTGGCGAGAAAAAGTACAGCATAGTACCGGTAGTGTCCTTGTCACGCAGTAATTGCGTCTTGTCTTGAAATTGCTACAAAATGGAGCGGGCAACGGGCTAGCCGGTCTAGCTGGGACGTTAAAGATATGCTACGCCGAATCCGTCATCGGGGCGAAAGAGAAGCGGCGCCGGTGCCGCAGTGATTGGGGCATCGGGCTTTTATCAAAGAAATATCGCATTGAAGAAATAATGAGCTTGTACAATATTTTTTAAAACAAGAGCGTAAACTCAAGTCAAAGTAGGAGTGTGCAGGTTGAGGGAGTTAGCGAGAGCCGAGGGTGAGAAAATATCGGGCATTAGGCCGGTAACTGAAGAGCAATATGAGCTATATCGATTTCATCGTGATGTTATCGCGGAGTTTAGTAGAGGGCATGAGTTGTTGAAGCTTGTTCTTGAAGAGCATCATCAGTTTCAGCAAGGTTTGGTTGATGTTGGTCACGCTATTGCGCATGAGCCTAATATGATCAATCAGAATAATTTGCGAGTGCTTACGTTTAAAACTAGTCGATTGATGTTGAGTTTTCTCAGCTCTGTTAGGACATTTCTTGAGCATGCCCAGACTTCAATTTCTCGGCAGTATGGTAAAGCCTCAGAGCAATTTTTTTACTTTAAAGAATTGACAGCGCACCAGTTTGACAATGTATTTTCGTATCGATTTTTATACAAGCTTCGAAACTATACACAACATTGCGGTATGCCACCGGTTGATTTTTCAGTGAATATAGTGCCGGGCGCTGAAATGGAAATCCAACTGCTTTTTGTAAGGAGAGTCTTACTTGAGGAATATTCAGAGTGGGGGGGTGTCCTGAAGAAAGAGCTTGAGTCAGGTGTTGGGCCTCTTTATGTTTTTCCTCTTTTGAAAGAGCACCGGAATTCGATAGTTGGTATTTATCTTGATTTTTATGAGAGGTTCAATTCAGAAAAGGTCAGCGTAAGTGGGAAGTGGATTTGTAGTTTTTTGTCTGATGCAGATCCTGATGACAAATATTGTTTTTTGGAAGTCGGTGATACCCCGCCCGATTCAAAAGAAAAATCCTTTAGGTTGGAGTGGATACCTACATCTATGGTGAGAGAGTTTTTGTGGGTAGATGGACATTTTCACAAGGCGCTATCAGGTGAGGATGAGGTCGAGCCCTCGACCAATCCCGAGTTGTGATCAGCGAGTCCCTGTTCGGATTCACCATCGGATCATCTACATAGTCGTTTTCGTTACCCAATGATGGCTGGGTATCTGGGACAGAAATGGGGCAAACCGAAAGCCAATCTATTCCATCTGAACACTTTCATCGATTTGTCAACAAAGCCCTACAGCCCTCGTTAATAGGGACTGTAGGGCTTTTCAGCTTTATTACTCCAGCACAATCGGCGTGTGATTCGCTGCAGAGCCTACGCCCAACACCCGAGGCATAACTAAGACTCAGCAATGACTGACAACTGGTCACCTCCGCTCAAGGCCCCGCACGCACACCTTTCTCCTGCGCCTCCTTTACAAGCCGCTCACGGTCTTCAGGAAGCAGCATCCGCGCTTCAACCAGCGAGTCTGCAGCTTTAGTCACTGCAGACACATAAGCCTCTTTCGTGGGGTAGCGTTCCTCCAGGGAAAGGCGAGGATCTCCGGCCACGATTCGCTCTTTCTTCGTCGCGGCAAACGGGACGAAGCTGCCTTGGAAGTTACAAAAGCCGCCATCAAAAAGCTCGGGCCGGAAGGTGTTCCAACCCGTGTAAGTTCCGATGGGAGCACCCAGATACACATCCCGAACGCCACCAACATCAATTCCGTCTGCATCCACTTGAGGTACCAAAAGGCCGTAACTGCCAACCCCCGATTTCGGCGGCTCGTTTGTGAGAATGCCAGAGCTGTCTTCGGGACGAAAAGCCGGTCCAAAATCGAGCACTTGCAGGCTGTTGACAGCACCGGTGTAGCGGAGCGCGGGGCGCGTAACGCCACCATAATTGGTCGCGGGGATGAGCGGGAAACTGACCCTGTCCGCCGGCACGAGGTTGCCGTCCGCCACAGAAGGCTTTATCGAAGCGGGCGGTATCGTCTCATCACGAACCCAGCCAACGAGATTGATGAACGCTGCGCGCATTGTCCAGGTGTGTGGATTTGGATTTGATTGAACCTGGCAAAGCCCAAAGGGTGGGTTAGCCGGGAGTGGCAAAGACGGCGGTGCATGCTGCGTACTTGCCATAATAAAAGTGCGGACGTTTTCCGGTTCAGGTGCATCGCGCAAGCCGAGTGGATCGGTAAGGCCAAGCGACTGGCGTCCCTCCCAAAGTTCAAGGGCCGTTGCCATGTGGAATATCAGAGGGCAGGTATTGTTATCGTTGCAGCGATCCAGCAAACCCTGCGAGCGTCCGGTAACAGGATCGGTTTCCGGGCCATAGGTAAACGGAAAATCATAAGCAGGGTAGTCATGATCGACCTGCTGGCCCCACGCCCGGCCAGGTTGAGCAAACCGGATGTTGAGCGGCATCAGGCCGCCGCCAATATGCGGCATCGCTCCATCATAGACCCGATGACCTTCCTCGCTGCGGTTGAAACCCAGCGCGATCATGCTGCGGATGAATCGGCCGGATTGTGATGAGCCAGTGATAATCGACTTGACCTTAGGCCCATGCACTACAGGGTTGGGCACACCGGTATCGTCATGCTCAGCCTGCTGGAAAAACGTACCAACATCCCGTGCGATAGCAAAACCAATACCCATTACCGCCGGCTCCTTGGCCTGGTAAATCAGCTCGTAAAGTTTCCCAGGCTGAAAACCAGCGGGTAGGCATATCTGGGTTTCGCTCGGCGTATTGCAATCGCCAAACTTCCAGTCACTCACTGGAATTTCCTGCCTGGGCGCATTTGCCCGTGAACGCACCGTCAACGTCGGACGAAAGCCATCCGCGAGCACTTTGGTATTGTCGGTTTCAACCGATTTGTAGCTCGTATGAGGTGGCGTAGAGGTGAACCAACCTGCGGACAGGTTAAGGCTGACGGTCGGTGAGAGCGTGGTCAACTCACTGCGCACCACACCTGTTACGGGCGACCCATCAGTATTTATGGCCGTCGGCAATTGCACCATCATGCGGTTTTCACCCGGGGCAACGTCCCCCTGCCAGGCAAACGCGATCAGCGTAGTACCCTGGCGCTGTAGAAAACCGTCCCCGGCGACTTCGAAGTTGTTGAACGCTGCTGGACTACCCCGCATATCAGCGTTGAACAATAACATCGCGCGCTTAGAGCCTCGATTTGGCACATCAAAGAGAAGAATATCATTCGATTTGGCCACGTCAGCGGGACGCAGGATTGCAACGTCAGTAGTGTATTCAACCATCCCGCGACCGTTACGGGGCGCAAGTTCGATGTCTTGAATAATCTTGTTTCCAGACGCTCCTGGGTCTAACTCACCATGAGCGCGCGCAAAGACGCGTTCGTAAGTCCCTGTATTCCCGAAGCTTTCGCCTCCGAAAGCGGGTTCGGTCCGCAGGATCTCCAACTGAGTAATACGGGCTTGGGCGGGTACTGCAACGATCATCATGGCGCTTGCAAACGCTGCAGCATGAAGTAGGCGATTCATCCTTACCCCCAATTTGTCATTTTTTTTATAGATGGCTTTTGATGCTCTGACAGCAATGCTTGTACAGATCAAAGGGCTTCAAGCATAGCCCGCAGCTAGCTCGGTTATCATGAATTCGTCAGCGTTCCCAGAGCATACCTAGCCAACTCCAGCATTCAGATGGTCAGTGGCTAGGTGAGGAATGTAGCAATGGCGTATTTCATGACTTCGTGCTGAACCTGAAGCAGCGCTACCTTTTGCTCGTATCCAGCAAAATCTGAGTTCCATGCAGAACTAAGCCCCTCATCGGTCACGCCAACGGGGGAGTGAATGTGAGATCGAAAAGGGAATGGGGTATCTTCCGCCCACAACCCGACCTGCACTTTGGGAGGAAGGAATGCGAATTTACATTACAGGCGCCTCGTGTGCGGGCGTCACCACGTTAGGCCAGAACCTTGCCATGCAACTCGAGTTGCTGCACGCCGACGTCGATGATTATTTTTGGATGCCGACGAACCCGCCTTTTACGACGAAGCGGCCTGTCAGCGAGCGTGTGACTTTGATCCAGCGCGCGCTTGGAGGCGAGGCTTGGGTATTAACGGGTTCTTGTATGGTCTGGGGAGATGCACTACTGGATCAAGTCGATTTGATCGTGTTCGTTGTGACGCCAACACCCATTCGACTGCAACGGCTGGACGCTCGTGAAAAATCACGCTTTGGCGAACGTATAGTGCCCGGAGGTGACATGCATGAAATACATGCGGGATTCAGGGAATGGGCTTCGCAATACGATAATCCGGACTTTTCAGGACGAAATCGGGCGTGGCACGAGCGATGGCTATTGGGGCAAGCGTCTCCAGTGTTGCAAATTGACGGTGCAAATCGTATAGAAGAGATGGCTGCTGAAGTTACTCATTGTGTTAGCCGGTTAACAATTTTTTGAGATGCTGACGATGAGCCGATTACACATGCTAAATATTGACCTGAGTGAGGTGTCGAGTTCTGAGGAACTCCATTGTGTCTTGAGGGATGCGCTCGGCTTTCCTGATTGGTATGGCTGTAATTGGGATGCTTTCTGGGACGCCATTACCGGTCTAGTGGAAATGCCCGAGCACCTGCAGATTTCAGGGTGGAACATGCTATCCAGGCGCCTTCCTAAGGATGCAAGGCTCATGCAAGAATGTCTTACCGAAATGAAGGTTGAGTACCCAGCGCTCGCATCAGATGTGGACTTCGGCTAAACAATCCCAAGCTGACATTTCGCCAGTTCCAACTAGCAACGCGAGCCTCGCACGGAGGTATCCTACAAATCTATCAGTAGGATGCTTCTCTCCCTGCAGCTGGCTGAACATCTGTTTCTACACACTCTGGGCCGATAGCTGCCGCTCACGATGAGCGTAATTGGCCACAAGAAAGTCTTCCTTTTGGTCAACCACCATGGAAGGCGAATTGACCCGCGTCATGAATCGAGAGCGACTGGTTACAAGGAAGACGTTTTTAATCTATATATCAGTGGTTTACTGATTTTCTTGTTGCGTGCCAATTCCCTAAAAGCCACGGCCTGCTTGAGGTCTATGGCTGTTATTACGTGATTCAGTAGGGGGCTGCGTAGCTCGATTTATTCTGAGGCAGCTTTAGGCCATTAGCTGCAATTCGTGACCGACAGGACGCGCATCAGCCAATGATGAGTTGAATACCGGAATAAGAGTGATGCTTTTAATGCGGCAGGTGCCAGCTCGCCCGAAAAGGTCAACATCAGCACCACACGGCTTCAATCAGCAGATGGCGTCAATACTAAAGGCGCCTTCATGGGGGGAATGTCTTTGCCCGCAGGTACCAGAAAGGGATCGTCCATGCGCAGGCTCCTCAATGCCGACACCACGAGACTGTCGACCACCGGATCGCCGCAGCTCTTTGCTAGATACGTCTTGGGGTAACGCTGGCCAGCTTTAAATTGATGCAGCACTGTGACCGTCAATATCTGGCGGGATCCCTTGATATGTGTGAACACATTAGACCTCAACAACAGGTAGCGCTGTTGGCGCACCAAATGTTCGGTCCACAAACTGTTGTATTTCTGCACTTGCTCGGCGTCGAGTTCCAGCTCTCTCGACAGCAGTGGTTGCATTGCCTGCCATGCTGCGTCGCCATACTTCTGCGTTGTCTCAATGTACAGCTTCAAGGCCCCATGACTATCGTTAGCACCGCCCTGGCCTTGCTCCATCATCCCACCTAGCGCTACCACGCCGGCTCGCCCCGCCAGCCGGAAGTAATCGCGGGCTTTAACCGGATCAGTCGGCTCGCCGATCCCGTCGCGCTTCATGCGACCGAGTTCGACATAGGCATAAGAGTCGTTCTTTGCCGCTTCGATATAAAGATTCCGAGCCATGCCAATGTTCTGTGCAACTCCATTGCCGCTCTCGTAAAACGTGCCAAGCACATGCCGACACGTCGCATTACCAGTATCGCTACCCTCCTTCGCGATCTTCCACATCTCGGGTGTAACAGCACTGCCGTAAGAGACTCCGAGGCAGGCCTTGCTCTGGCTGTCATCACGAGAGAAGTCGAAGGTGCCAAGCGACTTGGAAGGGTTGCGCAGATATTCAAAGTAGAGTTCCATCGGAGTTGGCTTGTTACGTGCCGCCTTGATGTATTCGGCAGTGCTTCTGCTCATTTCGCCAACGCTCTGGCATCCGGTCAAAGCGAACAGCAGGGCGGTTAATACGAGGTTTCGGGACATGCTTCATCTGCATCCATACGTGCACGGTGAAAGGCCGTACGGGTGATCCATTGGTGGCTTGTATGCCTCAGCGCCTGAGGTATAGGCGCCAGATTCTAACTGTCGTGCTCGCAGCTCACAATGATCCGTCGCTGCCGCGTGGGTGATGGCGGACCCTGGAGCAACATCCCCCGAGATGTAGCGAACCGCCCAGCTAATGGGCAATCAAGGGGTGGCTTCTAGCCGAAAGCCGGCGGTGGCTAAAAGCCGCAATCGGCCGATTCTGTTGAAAAAGTCGGCATTTGGATTCAGTTCTTCTAGCGAATCGATCCGTCGCGGCATGCCGTTAGAGTTTGGGGCATCATGACAACCTTAGAAACTGAGACTCGAAGATGAATCACGAACTTTGGCAGGAACCTGATGGTTGTCAGACCTTTTGCCTAGTTGGTGCTCACGGTGATAGTGCGCGTGTGCTTATGCATTCAGAAGCAGAGCTTGTTTGGGAGGTCGAGGCCGAAAGTCATTTCGAGGCGATGACTAAATATTATGCGCACATGCAGTGGGGTGAATACCTGACTGACTTTCCTGAACAAGACATGACCCCCTACAGAAAACTGGGTTGGGAATGACTAGCCATGGTCAGATCTCTGCCCGCGCGAACCTAGCTCAAACACAGCACAGCGCGTCGGAAAAAATAGCGCTTCCAGCCGACGTGGAAGACAATCTGTACATCGGCTAGCGGGAGTATTCGCAGCATGATGGGACAGTTATCGAGCGGACAATAGAGACTGTTTTACTCGTTCAACATTGAAGATCACATCCCAGCCAATCACCTCCTGCGCAGCATTGATCGATGTCTCGATCTAAGCGATCTGCGCCATTATCTCGCCGATTTTTATAGCTCTATCGTGCGACCTTCGATTGATCCCGAACTGATGATTCGCCTGTTGATGGTGGGCTACTGCTATGGCATTCGCTCCGAACGTCGGTTGTGCGAAGAGGCTCATTTAAACCTGGCGTATCGCTGGTTCTGCCGCTTAAGCCTCGAAGATGAAGTCCCCAATCACTCTACGTTTTCCAAGAACCGCCACGGTCGTTTTCGCGACAGCTCGCTGTTTCGCTGGCTGTTCAACGAAGTGCTGCGTCGCTGCATGGACGCAGGTTTGGTCAAGGGCGAAGTTGCGCGGCGCATCGCCAAGACACTTCAATACGTGTGCTCTCGCCATGAGCGCAAAAAGGTCGAAATGTTGTTCGCTCATCTCAAGCGAATCCTGAAACTGGATCGGTTACGACTATGAGGAATGACCGGGGCGAACGACGAATTTACCTTAACGGCTGCTGTACAGAATCTAAGAAGACTGGCGAAACTGACCTCTCAAGGGCCGCCGACTAAGGGATAGGTAAGCCTGGAATCAGCAAAAACCTTCAAATCAACCCATCGACCGAGCTGCATCGATCAACACAGAACCAAAAAGCCACGCAACGTGGTGAACAGGTTCTGAAGAGACGATCAACCTCGAAATTTTCCAGTTTGAAAATCCGACTTTTTCAACAGAATCGGTCGAAAGCAGCCGAATACCAGTAGCAATAGCTCGAACTGCGTCGCGGCTAGGTTAAACACTGGATTGCCTTGAGTATAGGCAAATGCTCAAGAATCTGGCACTCAGCGCCGATACCATCCTCAGATTAATAATGCTTGATCGCCTAGTCGTAACCCCGAGGAATAACCATGCGCAAAGCCCACCTAATTGCCGCTCTCATTTCCGTAATGCTTGGCGGATGTGCCTCAACACCCCCTACGCCAACGGCCAAAATCGACTACAGCCGCCAAAGCTACGAAGGCACCAGGTTCGAAAAGCAGGTAATGAATGTCGAATCCCAGAAAGCCGCCTTCAAAGCCGACATCGATAGCTGCGAAGCCGAGGCCAGCCGACACTATCAGGAATCAATCGCTCGCAGTGCCCAACTGTCGCAATTGTACGGCCAAGCGCTGAGCCCTCATGTCCTTGCAAAAATGAAGGAACTTCAGGTGAGCGTTTGTATGGCGGGTGATAAAGCATCGTCGAGTACAGGCAAGGGGTGGACAGCTGTTCGGCCAGGTTGAGAGCAAGCACTGCGTCCAAGTTTGGCATCATCGCGAGTCGTACATAACTGTTGGCACTAGCGGCAGCTCTCGGCCAGAAGCAGTCATCGAGGTTGAGTTCTATCCGGAAGGACGTTGGCCTCGACGTTAAACTTGCTCAACAATGCGGCACCGTCAGTGACACCAAGAATCCGATCGATTGCAGCGATTTTAACGCTTGCATTGACGATCCGAAAATCTGCGTTGTTGTATGCAGCCTCCGCCTCATTGTGGAGTGCATAGGCGATGTGCGCCGCTACACGGACGCTCATCGGAGCAGTTACATCTCTGCCCAAGTAATCGGCAAGTAGTGTCCTGATCTCAAGCAGAGCGAGCGCGAGTAGCTTGGTCTGGTCAGTTTGCATAAAGTGATCCTGGATTCGGAAATCGAGAGTGCTAGCAGATTCGTGAGGTTACATAGACTCTTGGTCAGGCAAAAGCGAAAGACCGCTTTGGGTCGATAGCTGCCGGTCGTGATGACCGCTTACGACCCATAGCAGACGTTGAGGGCCCTAGTTATGCGCCGCTCAGAAAACGATTTCGCACCGTGCTTCAACGGCCTGTATTCGTAATGTCAGACCAGACTCGAAGCGCATGACAAGATGATGATTTGGTTGGATATTATCTGTGAGGTAGAAGGTTTGTGTTTCAGCAATGGACTCTACCGCTCCAATCGAATGAAGAACATTATCGTCACTGTCAGTCGAGTTTTCATCCCGCCCACTCGCTGAAAAGTAGTCAACCTCATGGAAGCTGATAGTGATCTTGCGTGCTTCTTCAGTCGGCACCCAAGAGTCACTCCGTCGAGTAAAGCTAACTACAGCCGACCGATCCAAGATGTCGTAACTGATGGCGCTGGCTTGGTAGAAGTTATGCAGATCGTATGCACGGCTGTGAATCTCAACCTCGATATGCCCGAATACGAAACCCTGGAATTGCATGGGCTAGCCCTAATGATCTACCGGTAGGCATGCATCGTACTGCATCATCGCGATGACCGCTTCTGGCCGATTGTGTTGAAAAAGTCGGTTTTCCAAACTGCTCGGATAGTGATGGGGGAAAACACCTTCTTTGCGGGTTGCTACGTAAATCCGAGTCCGGAAGCCTCTGCTAAAGTTAAGGATTCCAATCTCAGACGCGTACTTTTTGCCACGGTACCAAAGCCGGACTGTTTTCAACAGAATCGGCCGATAGCGCCCCCCCATAGTCTCGATCTCTTGTGGGATCAAAAACTCGCCTAGTGCAATATGGCCGTTTACTCAGCGAAAACATTGGGGAGACACAAGTGCTTGAGGATTTTGAGGTGATCACGGACGTCGCTGAAATCTTGCGATTGAACAAGCAACTTGCAAAGCAACTGCGCTCGACGCTCCCACACAAAGAAAGCCGCGAGATTACCTACCCCGCCGGGCATCATACCGGGACGGTCTACTTCGAAGCTCGGTCAGGGGTCGGCGTTCGAGCCTGGTCACCGCACATCGCGCCAGATAGGCTTCTAAACTATGTACTATCAGCGGATCCCAGAAGTACGAAGTGGATCGAGATAGTCGTCCAATTGAATTTTCCCGCGGGAACCTACAATCGACGTATGGCCGGTGCTTTTGTCAAAGACGGCAGCGGGGACGTCTTTGTGGCCCATCGAGGCAAGCTGACGAAGGGCAATGCGGGGCTTCCGAAAGATAAGGTATTCCGTGAGTTCGCAGCCCGCACTGTCGAAGCTAGTGATAACGAAAAGACTTCAAGAGTGATCCTGATTGGCGGATTAACGGATCCTGAAATTGCCAACCATTTGTGGGCATTCGCTGAGGAAGCTCGGGAGGTCGCGACCCGGCTGGGTGAAGAACTACATGGAGACGGAAAAAGCGAGCGCACCAGGACGTCCCTTTCAGATAGGGCGGCCAGTGGTGATTCCGAGGAAATTGGCGGGGAAAGAGAGGTTGATGAAGGTGCCCATCGGGCTTTTTTACCGGCTGAGGCATTGTTGAAACTTCGTGATTATTTTGACGAGTATTCTGGAGAGGGGCGAGTAAAAGGGCATGGGGGTGGCAAACGCACAGTTGAGCACGGTGCAGTCGTTCGGGCATTGGAGCTCGCGCTGCAAAAGCAAGGAAGCAGCCAGAAGGCGCAGGCAATCGACCTTGCTGTTGTCACGGCTTCTAACGTAGACCTTTTTGAAGTTAAAACAACTGCCCGAACGACGGACGTGTACACGGGGGTTGGCCAGTTGGTTATTCACGGTGAGTGTCTCTATGACGTACTGGGGCTCCCGGTGAAACGCTACCTCGTACTGCCAGAGAAGCCAAAGGCCAGCCATAGCAGGGCAGCATCTAGATCGGTGGGCGTCAAAATCGTCACTTATCAGAAGAAGGATGCGACGTATCAGTTCATAGGACTGCCCTGACGACAGGCCGTCGACAAATGTCCGCTTCTGGCCGATTGCGGGCCTTCGTCTCAGGTAGCTACAGGCCAAAGGCGACTGTCAAAACGCTAGACCTGATGCCCTGCCATCCGCGATCAATACTGCTGTATATTTTTGGATCAGATGGAAATGTTACGAAAGGATTGAAGCATGGCACCCATAAGGGAATGGTTAACTCGACTAAAAAATCACGAGGCGCCCGTCACGCAATGGGAGGTTCAGCGTCGTGAGGAAGCTGCGCGTTTGCTCGGCAACGCAGAGGAGAGTGGCGACTGGATAGCGCTGACTACTCACTACAACGGCTTCGTTCGCGAAGTAGCGGTCAGGGCACTACGTGACCAACCCTCTCCTGAAGCATTAGCAGCATTGATCGATCGTTTGAACGATTGGGTTCCACAAATTCGCGAGCTGGCAGCAGAAAGCCTAAATCATTATCTATCACCGTCTTATGTTCAGGCCTTGTTGTTCGTGCTCGAACCGCTCATGGCGCTGGCTTCGCGTCAAAGGGCAGATCATGGTCCTACACTGATGGCCGTGCGCAAGGTTCTTCAGACGGCCGAGATTCACGATGATGTCTACGCAAACTTCCTGGCTCGACAAAGCAGTCCGGCACGCTACTTGTTCACGTTGTTGCTGGAAAAAAGTGTCGATACACAGACGCTTCTACGAGATTCACTGGCCCACCGAGAGTTAACTGTGCGCCTTGCAGCCGTGGCCGCTTGCCAAGGGTTGCCTGCGGCGCAAGCACTGCCATTGCTACGCGAAGCCCTGTTTCGCCCAGGGGCCAAGGTGCGAGTCTGCGTAATGCGTGCGCTGCTGCCATTGCTGGAAGATCCACAACCGTTGTTGCGTACGGCCTTACTGGATGACTCGCGGTCCATCCGAACCCTGGCCCTCTGGCTAGCGCCAAAATACGATATTGATGCGCGGGCCATTCTGGCCGAACGACTGACGCAGGGCTTGCCCACAGCAAAGCGCGATTGGCTGGGTATCCTGGAGCTGGCAGCAGAACTTGATGTCGAACTCGAACACAACTGGTTGACGGCAGCAGCAGGATCTAACTATCCCTCCGTGCGACGAGCCACTATGGGCCATCTGGGCGAGGGACATTCGGTTGAGCTGCTCAGCGCGCTCGACGATCCATCGAGCGCCGTATTTCTTGCTGCAGTTGCCCAACTGAACAAGCATTCTTGGGCTTCCTTAAAGACCGGGCTAGATGCCAAATTGGACAAGGATTGGCATGAGCTATCCGAAAAGCGCCGCCATACCCTTATGCGACTGCGTCCGCAATGGCAGCAAGTAGCTTACTTACTCGCACGGTTAACTGCAGAGCCCGCTGCACAAACTCTTTGGGCTAAACGAGTCGACTTATGGTGCGAGGAGCAATACCAAATTGTCGATCCGGTCACGTCCAGGGCCGAGCGAGGCAAACTGATTGAGCAGCTTCGAGACCTGACCTCGAAAGGGTTAATCAGCAGTGCCAATTTTGCACGTGTTTCGGATTGATCAAACTCCGACACGACTGCAGAAATTCGAGCACTCATGATCCAGCCCCTACGGGGTGTGAATCCATCTTGAGCATTCAGTTATGCATTGTCTGCGCCTCTCAGCCCGAATGTTCTGTAGGCAACGGCTCTACCAGCGGTGTAGCCCCCACCCGCGCCGTCTCCCCCCGCAACCCCACCCGCATATCCGCCCCACTAGGCTGCTGATACAAGCTCAACCCAAACTCCGGCATCACCGTAATCAGATAATCGAAAATATCCCCCTGTATCCGCTCGTAATCCACCCACACCGTGGTGCGGGTGAAGCAGTAGATTTCCAGCGGGATGCCCTGCGAGGTGGGTTCGAGCTGGCGAACCATGCAGGTCATGTTCGGGTTGATGTCGACGTGGCTTTTCAGGTACGCCAGGGCGTAGGCGCGGAAGGTGCCGATGTTGGTCATGCGCCTGCGGTTGGCGGACATTTGTGCGACGTTGCCTTGTGCCTGGTTCCAGGCCAGCAATTCGGCCTGTTTGCGGCCGATGTAGTCGGTGAGCAGGTGGATTTGCATGAGTTGCTGTTCTTCATCGTCGCGCACGAAGCGCACGCCGCTGGCGTCGATGAACAGGCTGCGCTTGATGCGCCGTCCGCCTGATTGCTGCATGCCGCGCCAGTTGCGGAACGACTCTGACATCAGGCGCCAGGTCGGGATGGAGACGATGGTTTTATCGAAGTTCTGCACCTTGACGGTGTGCAGGGTGATGTCCACCACGTCGCCATCTGCGCCGACCTGCGGCATTTCGATCCAGTCGCCGACGCGCAGCATGTCGTTGCTGGTCAGCTGCACACTGGCGACGAAGGAGAGCAGGGTGTCCTTGTAGACCAACAGGATGACCGCCGACATGGCGCCGAGGCCGGACAGCAGAAGCAGGGGCGAACGGTCGATCAGGGTGGCGACGATGATGATCCCGGCGAAGACGTACAGGATCATCTTCGACAGCTGCACGTAACCTTTGATGGAGCGCGTACGGGCGTGCTCGGTGCGTGCGTAGATGTCCAGCATTGCATTGAGCAGGGCGCCGATGGCCAGGGTCATGAACAGGATGGTGAAGGCCATCGCCAGGTTGCCAATGACGTTTTTGCCTGTGGCGCTCAGCCCGGGGACCAGGTTCAGGCCGAACTGAATGACCAGCGACGGCACCATTTGCGCCAGGCGATGGAAAACCTTGTTGTGGCGAAAGTCGTTGATCCAGTGCAGGGATGCCTGACGGCCCAGCATCCTCACGGCATACAGCACCAGAAAGCGCGCCACGCGGCCAAGTACCAGTGCGGCGGTCAGCAACAGGATCAGGGCCAGCCCGGTACGTACCCACGGGTGCTGATCGAGCATGTCCCAGATTTCCTGGGTCTTGAGCCAAAGCGAGTGAATATCCATAAAAGCATCGGGCCCGTTGAGCGAAGAGGGGGGCGTGATTAGAACATTTACCGGGTCGGACGGGGCGGCCTGTGAGCACGAAGTGCACGTTGCGCAATGATTTCAAATTGTATCAATTGCTGAAGTAGACTCATCGCTCATTATCAAAGGAGTTGCGTCTTGCACCTATCCATCGTTCAACGCTGTGCGTCACGTCTCGGGTTGCAGGCCTTGCTGGTACTGGTCGGCCTGGCCTCGTCGACCCTGGTCAGTGCCGCCGGTGCATTACCGACCTACGGCGAAATGGATGCAGCAGGCTTTGCGGGCGCTCCTCGGGAGAACTACGCCCTGCAGGACTTCTCCGATAAATACCGTGCGACGCTGGAGATCTCCGCCAAAGACGATGTGTTTCGTCCCGGCGTCATCAACGTGTACGACAAGGCCAGCGGTGCGGCCTTGATCCGCGTGCAGTCCGATGAACTGGTGCTCGGCACTGACCCCAAGACCGGCAAGGTCAAAACCAACGTGCACGAGTTGCCCTATGGCGAACAAAGCGTACTGATCTATCAGGATTTCAACTTCGATGGCATCAAGGACCTCGCCTTGATGGACGGGCAGAACAGCTGTTATCACGGCCCCTCGTATCAGGTCTTTCTCGGCACGGCCGATGGTTTCCGGCACAGCGATTCGTTTACCAAACTGGCGCAAAACAACTGCGGCCTGTTCAGCGTGAATGAGAAAACCCGCAAGATCGAGACCATGACCAAAGACGGTTGCTGCTGGCATCAGACGTCTACGTACAGCATCCGTAATGGAGAGCCGGTTCTGGAAACGCAGACGGTCCTTGACCATACCGGTGGGTCAGGGTTGCCGACTGAAACAGTCAGTCGCAATCAGAATGGCAAGATGACGCACACCACCCGCATTGTCTGGGAGGAAGACGAGCAGCGTGAGGTTCTCTTGTCGTTCAGGCTCGCGCCGTCCGGCAAGCGCGTTGTGTTGTTCCGTTCAGGGGACGCAAGCCCGGTCTTTTACGCGGCTGTGGACAGCAAGAATCAGGTCGGGCTGCTGTTTCCCCAAGCTGAAGGCGAGCAACTGAAGTACGACGCTGCCAGTCACATACTGAGCTTCGTGCGCGGCGACACCGCTTACCGGATCGTGGGTGACGCAAAGGGTGCGCCCACCGCCATGCAAGTGGTGGTGCATGGCAAAACCTCCGACCTGAAGCTGCTGGCCGAGCCCGCTCAAGGTTCGCTGAACAAGGTCGCTGATGCGTTGAAAGCCGCGCAGTAATAAGGCTGCGGGGAGGCTAGCCCCGATACCTCACCGCCTCGACAAACGCACTGAACGCCGGCGATGCCTGTCGCCGGTTCGGGTAGTACAAGTGAAAGCCTTCGAAATACGGGCTCCAGTCGACCAGCACTTCTTTCAAGCGGCCGCTGGCAATGTGCGGTTCGGCCATGGAGTCCGGCACGTAGGCCAGGCCCACGCCGTCCAGTGCGGCGTTGAGCACGTGGATCATGCTGTTCGAGGTGAATTGCCCGTTGACCCGTATGTTGAGCTTGCGGCTGCCTTTCTCGAACTCCCAGGCGTAGCAGCTGCCGTTCGGCGAGTGACGGATGTTGATGCAGGTGTGTTGGGTCAGGTCCTGAGGTTGCAGCGGGACGGGGTGTCGCTCGAAGTAGGCCGGCGAGCCGACCACTGACAAGCGCCAGTCAGGCCCCAGGCGTACGGCAATCATGTCTTTGCTGATGGACTCCCCCAGGCGGATGCCTGCATCGAAGCGCTCGCTGACAATATTGGTGAAGCCGTAGTCGATGCAGATCTCGATCTGAATATCCGGGTACTGCGTCAGAAACCCTGCAAGCATCGGGCGGATGATGCCTTCTGCGGCGTCATCGGAGCAGGTGATGCGAATGGTGCCTGCGGGCTTGTCGCGCAGTTCGCCCAGCACTTCGACTTCTGCGGCAATCTGATCCAGCAGCGGCCCGATCGAGCGCATCAGCCGTTCGCCTGCTTCGGTCGGTGCCACATTGCGGGTTGTTCTTGCCAGCAGGCGCAGACCCATGCGCTCTTCAAGGCCCCTCATGGTGTGGCTCAGGGCGGAAGGCGTAACGCCCAGTCTGGTGGCCGCCTTGGTGAAGCTCTGATCGCGCGCCACCTGCAGAAAAGCTTGCAGATCATTGAGTTTGGGTGTGCTCATTGCTGAATCCTTCTCACAAGCGCGTATAAATTGTGGTGTCTAATCATCCTAATCCCATTGCCCTAACCTGTGCCGACTATTTTCAACATCGCTAGGTCAGTGACGCATGCAAGCATTCGATTCAACGCTAAAGGGGGCTGAGACGACGGCACATCCGCCAGCCTGGGGCGCCGTATTTTCGATGGCCCTGTGTGTGGTGGTGCTGATTGCGTCAGAGTTCATGCCGGTCAGCCTGCTGACACCCATCGCCCAGGACCTGGGCATCAGTCAGGGGCAGGCAGGGCAGGCGATTTCGATCTCCGGCTTTTTTGCCGTGTTGACCAGCCTGCTGAACACGCCGCTGACCGGGCATCTGGATCGCAAGCCTGTCCTGCTGGGCTTCAGCCTGTTGTTGCTGGTGTCTGGCGTGATCGTCACGCTGGCCTCCAACGGCTGGTTGTTCATGACGGGCCGTGCACTGCTCGGGATTGCCATTGGCGGTTTCTGGTCGATGTCGACCGCCACCGTGATGAAGCTGGTGCCGAAGCAATCGGTCGCCAAGGGCCTGGCCCTGATCAACGGCGGCAATGCGCTGGCGGCGACGGTCGCGGCGCCATTGGGCAGTTTCATGGGCCAGTACATCGGCTGGCGCGGCGCGTTTTTCCTGGTCATTCCGCTCGCAGCGCTGGCGTTTGCCTGGCAATGGCTAAGCCTGCCTGCCATGCGCAGCCAGCCGAACAACCGGGCACGCAATCCCTTCCGCCTGCTGCGCAACCCGCAAGTGGCCATCGGCATGAGCGCGATCCTGTTGCTGTTCATGGGCCAGTTCGCCGTCTTCACCTACCTGCGGCCGTTTCTGGAAGAGATCACCGGGGTCAGCGTCAACACGTTGTCCCTGATGCTTTTGGCGCTGGGGGCCAGCGGGCTGCTCGGCACCTACCTGATCGGCAGGCTGCTGCACAAAGGTTTGTATGCCTGCCTGATCGCCATTCCGCTGCTGATGGCGGTGCTGGCTGTTGCGCTGACCGGCCTGGGTCATTCGCCTCAGTCCGTCGCCATTGTGCTTGCCGCCTGGGGACTGATTGCCACGCCTGCACCGGTCGCCTGGGGCCTCTGGTTGAGCCGCACGCTGCCCGACGACGCCGAGGCAGGCGGCGGCCTGATGGTGGCGACCATTCAATTGGCGATCACCGCCGGGGCCGGCATCGGCGGCGCGCTGTTCGACCGCTTCGGCTGGTGGAGCCCGTTCGCATTCGGTGGCGTGTTACTGGCGTGTTCGGCCGCGCTGGCCTGGACGGCACGCGACAACGCGTCCCTGCGGGAAAGAAACACTGGTCAGGGCCGGGCAGGTAAACGCGGGTCAATTTCTCAACGAGGTAACACGCCATGAAAAAGATTCTTTTGATGCTTGGGCTTTTAATCAGCTCATACGCTGCGACAGGAGCAGACATGTCTCACGGTGCCGATAATTTCTACACAAGCGACAAGGTCGTTGCGCAAAAAGTGCTGTTCAACAACCAGTACAAGATGAAAGTCGCGGGCAATCTGTTTATACCCAAAGGCTCGAACCCGAATGTTAAAGCTCCGGCAATCATCGTCGGCCACCCGATGGGGGCGGTGAAGGAGCAAAGCGCCAATCTGTACGCGCAGAAACTGGCCGAGCAGGGGTTTGTCACCTTGTCGCTGGATCTGTCGTTCTGGGGCGGGAGCGAAGGCCAGCCGCGTAACGCCGTTTCACCCGATCTCTACGCCGAAGACTTCAGTGCTGCAGTGGACTTCCTGGGCACTCAGACCTTCGTCGACAAAAAACGAATCGGCGTTCTGGGGATTTGCGGCAGTGGCAGCTTTGTCATCAGTGCCGCGAAGATCGATCCGCGCATGAAAGCCATTGCCACGGTGAGCATGTATGACATGGGCGCTGCCAACCGCAACGGCCTGAAACATTCGCAGACGCTGGCGCAGCGCAAGAAGCTCATCGAGCAGGCGGCACTGCAGCGCGACGTGGAATACAGCGGCGGGGATACGGCTTATACCAGCGGCACCGTACACAAACTGACTGACAAATCCGGCCCGATCGAACGCGAGTTCTATGATTTCTATCGCACGCCACGGGGCGAGTTCACGCCCGAAGGCCAGTCCTCCGAGTTGACCACTCACCCGACGCTGACCAGCAACATCAAGTTCATGAACTTCTATCCGTTCAACGACATCGCGACCATCTCGCCACGCCCGATGTTGTTCATCGCCGGTTCAAAGGCGCACTCTCTGGAGTTCAGCGAGGAAGCGTACAAACTGGCCGGCCAGCCCAAGCAATTGATCATCGTGCCGGATGCCGGGCATGTGGATCTTTACGATCGGGTCGATCTCATCCCGTTCGACAAGCTGGGCGAGTTTTTCAAGAACAACCTGAAGTAATCCGCCGGAAAGCAATACGCTTGAAAAGGCCCTGCACAAGCAGGGCCTTTTGGTTATCGGTCACTGGTGATTTCGAATCTTCCTAGAGAACCGCAGGCTCATCCTCATCGCGCAAGTGAATGTCCAGCCCCTGCCGACCCGCTGCAAGATCAGCGCGCAATGTCAGTGCAGGGATCTCGTAATCGCCGTCGTTCTGTCTGCGAAAGGGCAAGGGCTCAAGGGTGAACAGGGTATCCAGGCGGTGGCCGTAGTCGGTGCAAATCCGCGCAAATATCGCGCTGTCCACTTTGCCTGCCCGGTACACGGGGAAGGGCGCGAGCACATCGAAACCCGGATAGAACAGGATGCCGTGCTGGATAGGAAAGAGGATGTCGTTCAGCGCGCCGTTCACGCCACGCTCGCTGTAGTGCGACTCCCAGCCGCCCATGGTCACCACCAGCATGGCGCGCTTGCCTGCCAGCGTTCCTTCACCGTAGCGATCACCCCAGTGATGGTCGCTGTGCTCGCCCACGCCGTAGGCGAAACCACAGGCGTACACCCGCTCTATCCAGCCTTTCATGATCGCTGGCATCGAAAACCACCAGAGCGGGAATTGAAAGATGACGGCGTCTGCCCAAAGCAATTTGGCCTGTTCGGCCTCGATGTCCGGCGGCTGAATGCCGGCGGCAAACACGCGTTGCGACTCAAGGGCAGGGTCAAAGCGGCTGCTTGTTTCACGACCGGGAGCATCGTTGGCGTCGATGATCGCTTTCCAGCCCATCTGGTAGAGGTCGGACACCTGCACCTGATGGCCATTGTTCTGTAGATGATCAACTGCGAAGTCTTTTAACGACCCGTTCAGCGAACGCGGCTCGGGGTGGGCGTAGACAATAAGTATGTTCATGAGCGGCTCCGGTTTGTCTGTAATGCCGCAACGCTACAGACCCGATCGGGTATGCTGGAAATCAATCTCCCAAACACTTGGTATTTGCATGAACAATACCTTGCGGCGTATCGATCTCAATTTGCTGGTCACGCTGGATGCATTGCTCTCGGAGCAGAACGTGACCCGCGCGGCGCATCGGCTGAACCTGACCCAGCCCACCGTCAGCCTGCAATTGGGCAGGCTGAGGCAGGTGCTGGACGATCCATTGCTGTTGCCGGGACCGCGGGGCATGACCCCGACCGCGCGGGCTGAAGAACTGCGCGAACCGCTCAGGCAGGCGCTTGCCGCGCTGGAGTCAGCGTTACTGCCCGGCCGGGATTTCGATCCGGCGAAGGCCGATAACACCTGGCGCGTGGCTGCCAGCGACTACGCGACCATCGCGTTGATATGGCCATCGCTCGGCAGGTTGCGCAGCAGTGCGCCGGGCACACGTCTGGCCATGTTGAACAAGCACCCTGTCAGTCTGGCCGCTGATCTTGAAAACGGTCGGCTGGATCTGGCGTTGCACACCCGCGATGAGGCGCCGCCCAAGCTGCGCCAGCGGTCGTTGATCCATGAGCGTTATGTGCTTGCCGCCCGGCATGATCATCCGGACCTTGTGCGACCGGTGTCGCTGACACGTTTCTGTGAGCTGGAGCATGCGGTCATGTCTCCCGACGGCGGTGGCTTCGCCGGAAGTACCGATCAGGCCTTGGCGGCGCTGGGGTTAAGCCGGCGGGTGGTATTGTCGGCACCGCATTTCGGCTCGCTGGCGTCTGCACTGACCAGCAGCGACCTGGTCGCAGTGGTGCCTGAACGGCTGGTGCGCAATCAGTCGGCGCTCGTGGTTCAGGAGCCGCCGCTTTCGATTCCCGGGTTTGAAATGCTCATGCTGTGGCCAGAGCGTTTGCACCGCGATCCGGCTCATATGTGGCTGCGAGACTTGATGGCCTCGGCCATTGATTGAACCGTGCGGCGCCCACGATTCAAGCCCGCAGCTTGCGTCCGCGCAACGCACTCAAACACTCGCGCCCCGCATCCTCGGCGGTTTGCATAACCTTCTGGCTGCTGTCCTCGGTGATCCAGGTCAGCAGCCGGACCTGCCCCGTCGCCTGGCTGCCGCCGTGCATACGGCTCAGGGTTTCGCGTTGCTTGAGCATGGCTTTCATGCGGGTGGCGAGCATGAAGATGTCGTCGATGAAGCCGTCTTCGACGTTGTCGTGATGCTCGATGCCCAGCCCCGTGGCGTCGTGGTCGATGCGCAGGTGGTAGTGCATGGCGCCGCTTGCATCTTCGCTGCCGAACAGCGCGATGACGAAACCTTTGCCCAGCAGCGAGCGCAAGGCGTGCTGGATGATTTCCTGCACATCGGGGGTGATCTGTCTGACTTCGCGGCTCATGTAACGACTCCTGACCTGATGAGTAGTGCAGGCAGTATTCAACGACGGGATGTAAAGCGCGGTCCGGGCCAGGTAATGCTGGGTAAAGACGCCTTTGTTCATGCTGAAAAGGTCCGCCTCAAAAGGTCTGGCCCAGCGAGAACTGGAACACCTGGGTCTCGGCGTCTTCGGGCTTTTTGATCGGCACGGCGAGGTCGAAGCTCAAGGGGCCGAGCGGCGAGTACCAAGTCACGCCGACGCCGACCGAACTGGCCATCTGGTCGATATTGATGTTGCCGCAGTTCTGCGTGGTGGTCAGGTAGCACTTGTCCGCGTAGACCGTGCCGAAGTCCCAGAACAGCGAGGTGCGCAGGGATTTCTGGTCTTTGACGAAGGGCATCGGGAACAGGTATTCCATGCCACCGGTGATCAGGATGTTGCCGCCCAGGGCTTCGGTGTCGCGGTCGGAATAGTAGATCTGCCCCTGACTGGCGTAGGTGCCGGTGGCCGGGGTATTGCGCGGCCCCAGCGTGCCGTCCTTGAAGCCGCGCACCGTGGCCTGGCCGCCCGCCGTATAGTTTTCGTAGAAGGGCAGGCCGTCGGTATCGCCGTAACCGTTGCCGTAGCCGAGTTTGGTATGCAGGCGCAGCGAGGTGGTGTCGCTGAGCGGCAGGAAGGTCTGGCCGTTGTAGTCGAGTTTGTAGAACTGCAGGTCACTGCCCGGCACGGTGCTGGTCAGGGTCAGGCTTTGCGAGTGACCACGGGTGGCCAGTACGCCTTTGTTGAGGGTCGATTCCGACCAGCCGACGCTGGCCTTGAGGTTGGTGAACGCATCACCCTCGCGCTCGATGAAGTCGTAGATCTCGTCAGCGCTGTAGCTGCCGGCGTCCAGGGTGTCACGCTGAATCGACAGCCCGTAGGTCAGGCGCGATGTTTCGCTGATCGGATAGCCGAGGTTGACCCCTGCGCCCACGCTGTTGAGCGAGTAGTAGGAGACCTCGTCGTCATCGTCGTAATACTTGCTGTAGTCGGTCGCATTGTAGAAAACGTTGTAGCCCAGGCTCACCCCGTCAGGCGTGAAGTACGGGTTGGTGAACGCGAAGTTGTATTTGGTCTGGTATTCGGAGCGGGTCATGCCGAGGCTGGCGAAGTTGCCGGTGCCGAGGATGTTGTTCTGCGAGATGGAGCCGCCGAGTATCAGCCCTGCGCTTTGCGAAAAGCCCACGCTGGCGGTGATGTTGCCCGAGGCCTGCTCTTCGACGGCGTAGTTGATGTCCACCTGGTCGTCGGTGCCGGGGACCGCTGGCGTTTCCACGTTTACTTCCTTGAAGAAGCCGAGACGCTCCAGACGCACCTTCGACTGGTCGATCAGGTAAGTCGAGGCCCAGCCGCCTTCCATCTGGCGCATTTCACGGCGCAGCACTTCATCGGCGGTCTTGGTGTTACCGCGAAAATTGATGCGGTTGGCGTAGGCGCGCTTGCCGGGGTCGACTACGAAACTGATATCGACGGTGTGATCGGTATCGT
Source organism: Pseudomonas sp. PvP027 (assembly GCF_017833005.1). NCBI lineage: Bacteria > Pseudomonadati > Pseudomonadota > Gammaproteobacteria > Pseudomonadales > Pseudomonadaceae > Pseudomonas > Pseudomonas sp. PvP027. The sequence goes on from NZ_JAFIBK010000001.1 coordinate 4,752,540, forward strand.
TGGCTTTCGGCACGCCATTGACGTTGGCGAATGTGTAGCCATCGTTGCCCAGACGGCGGGTGATCAGGTTGGTGCTGTCAGTCATGACCTTGCGGGAGAACACCTGGCCCGGTTTGACCAGGATCAGTTGGTCGAGCTGGTCCTTCGGCACTTTCAGGTCGCCGCCCAGTTTGACGCTGCCCACCGTATACCGGTCGCCTTCGGTGATGTTGACGGTAATGAACACGCCTTTCTTGTCAGGCGTCAGCGAAACCTGCGTCGAGTTGATATCCATGTTGATGTAGCCGCGGTCCAGGTACCAGGAGCGCAGTCGTTCCAGGTCACCGGAGAGTTTTTCGCGGGCGTACTTGTCATCGTTCTTGAAAAACGACAGCCAGTTGCTGGTCTTGAGCTGAAACTGATCAGCCAGCTGTTCATCGGAGAACACGGTGTTGCCGACCACATTGATGTGCTGGATCGACGCCACCGTCCCTTCGTCGATAGTGATTTTCAGGGCGATGCGGTTGCGTGGCGCGGGCAGCGCCTGGGTATCGACCGAAGCACTGTAGCGGCCCTGGGAGACATATTGGCGTTGCAGTTCATTGCGCACGCCCTCAAGCGTGGCGCGCTGGAAGATCTCGCCTTCACTGAGCCCCGACTGCTTGAGGCCCTTCATCAGGTCGTCGGTACTGATGGCCTTGTTGCCGGCAATCTCGATACTGGCGATAGAAGGGCGTTCGACTACATTGATCACCAGCACGTTGCCATCGCGTGCAACGTTGATGTCTTGAAAGAAACCGGTCTTGAACAGTGAGCGCGACGCGTCGGCCAGACGCTGCTCATCCGCCTGATCGCCGACATTGAGCGGCAGCGCAGCGAATACGCTGCCGGCAGATACGCGTTGCAGGCCGTTGACGCGGATGTCCGAGATGGCAAAAGTATCGGCGTGTACCAGCGGGACGCTGAATGCCAGGCAGAACGATAGAAGCAGACGCGAAGAAATCATCAAACCCTTTCCAGAAAGCTGCGACAAAGGCCAATGACACGCCAGAAAGGGCCGGTCCGGTAGGCGCTGTTGGCTGCGCAGCATAGGGGGAGGGCATGTTGGGGACGGTTAACGCCGTGTAAGGTTAGGTAAAGATCATCGCGCCCGGCTGACACGCCGCAGCAGCGCCGGGATAATCGGCCACCACCAATCAAGGGCCTGCCATGACTTGCGTATTGCTTGTCGACGATGATCGGGAACTGACGGAAATGCTCAGCCAGTACCTGACCCGTGAAAGCTTCGACGTGACCTGCACCAACAGCGCTGAAGAGGGCGAGATTGAAGCCTTGTCCGGGCGTCACGACATCGTCGTGCTGGACATCATGATGCCGCGCATCTCCGGGATCGAGGTGCTGCGGCGTATCCGTGCGCAAAGCCAGGTGCCGGTGATTCTGCTGACCGCACGCGGCGACAATATCGACCGTATTTCCGGGCTGGAACTGGGCGCTGACGATTACGTGCCCAAGCCCAGCTCACCCGGTGAACTGGTGGCGCGCCTGCGGGCGATCATGCGCCGGGTGCGGGCGGTGTCGGTAGTCGAGACGGTCAGGGATGTGATTCAGGCCGGAGAGCTGATGCTCTGGCCGGGCAAGCGCGAGGCGCGCTGGCAGGGCGTGACGCTGGAACTGACCGGCAACGAGTTCTGCCTGCTCGAAGAACTGGCGCGGCATGCCGGGCAACTGGTCAGCAAACAGAACCTCTCGATGAACGCGCTGGGGCGGCCGCTGGCCCGCTACGATCGCAGTATCGACGTGCACATCAGCAGCATTCGCCACAAGCTCGGTCCGCGCAACGATAACCAGAGCTGGATACAGAGCGTGCGCAATCTGGGCTATATGTTGATCACGCCATGAGGCCGAGCCGGTTATTCTGGAAGTTGTTTCTGGCGTTCTGGCTGGCGACCAGCCTGACCTTCATGGTCGGTGCCGGCCTGTTCATGTTCACCCAGTCCGGGCGGGGCGATCCTTCGTTCAGTACGGTACTCGACAATGAAGTGCGCATTCTGCAGCAGTCAGGCATTGCTGCGGGGCAGGCGTTGCTTGATGCCTGGCAGCCGGAGGGGCACGGCAGGGTCGGTCTGTACGACAGCAACGGTTTGTTGCTGGCAGGCAATTCGCTGGAAAACCCTCGCTTCGAACTCGCCGTGCACACGCGCGAAGGCGCACTCGTGCATATCCGCTCTACCCAGCGCCCCAACCACGACGATCAACCCTCTCACCTCAATCCGCTGATCACCGGCACGGTCATGAGTGCGCTGTTCAGCTGGTTTCTCAGCAGCTATCTGGTGGCACCGCTGATGAAATTGCGTGAGGCGATGGGCAAGGTCGCCAGAGGCCGTTTCGACACACGGGTAAAACCCGATATGGGCCGGCGGCGCGATGAAATCGTCGACCTTGCCGAGGATTGCGACCGCATGGCCAATCAGCTCAAGGTCATGGCCGACTCTCAGCAACAACTGCTGCATGATATTTCCCATGAGCTGCGTTCGCCGCTGACGCGCATGAGCGCCGCCATCGGCCTGTTGCGCCAGGAGCCAACCCAGCTAGACATGCTCGAACGCATCGAGCGCGAGTCGGAGCGCATGGACTCGCTGATCGAGGAATTGCTGACCCTGGCGCGCATGCAGAGTGATGTCGAAAGCCTGACGCGGGAACCGGTCGATGTCATCAGCCTGCTGGCGGCCATCGTCGAAGATGCCGAGTTCGAGGCTGGACTGAAGCAGTGTCGGGTCAGGCTGCAGGCTCCCGGATCTTTCGTCGCACAGGTCGACAGCGAACTGCTCTACCGGGCCTTCGAGAACGTGATCCGCAATGCCGTTCGCCACACTGCGGTCGGCAGCGATGTAGTGGTGGTCGCCAACGTTCAGGCCCAGCCGCTGTGCCTGATGGTCAATGTCATCGATCAGGGGCCAGGCGTGGACGAGGAGTGCCTGCAACGTATTTTCCAGCCCTTCGAGCGCGGCCCGGAGAATGCCGCGCAGGGCTTCGGCCTGGGCCTGGCCATCGCCCTGCGGGCTATCGAAATGCACGGCGGGCAGATCGCCGCACGCAATCGGCCGGGCGGCGGGCTGGTGGTCGATGTGCTGCTGCCGGTGTCGTGACGGCGCTTGCTTGACCGTCTCGGTGCTCAGTCAGTGCAACGGCGCTTGCAGGCTGGCCCTGAGTCCACCCTCCGGACGATTGTCGAGGCTCACGTTGCCGCCCATCGATAGCGCGACTTTCTGCACGATGGCCAGCCCCAGGCCGACGCCTTGATCGTTGCCACGGCTGTAGAACGGCTCGAACAAGCGTTCGCGCTCCTGCTCATCGATACCGGGGCCCTGATCGTCGACGTTGAGCCGGAAGTAATGCTCGCTGAAGGTCAGCCCCACCGTGACCTGGCCGCCTTCGGGTGAGAAGTTGACGGCATTGGTGATCAGGTTGTGCAAGGCGATGTCCAGCGCAGGGAAGTCCACCGTTGCTTCACGGGTGGCTTCAGTGCACTCAAAGGACAGCTCCAGATTCTTGCTCAGCACCCAGGGCGTCAATTGCACCAGGCTGTCGCGCACGGCGCTGACCAGATCCACCGCTACCTTGCCCGCTGGCGAAGGGCCGGGCTCCAGGCGCGCAATGGTCAGCAACTGATTGACCAGCCGCGTGGTGCGGTCCACGCCGATGATCAGGTAGCCCAGCGACTGCTGCCGTTGGTCTTCGTTGTGCGCTTCCAGTACGTTTTGCGCGTGCACCCGCAGGACCGCCAGGGGCGTGCGCATTTCGTGGGCCGCATCGGCAATGAAGCGTCGCTCGCGCTTTAGCAGGTCCTGAATCTGCCCCAGCAGACGGTTCAGGGCGGCCTGCATGGGCTCCAGTTCAGCGGGCAGGGCGTTGAGCTGCAGAGGGTGCAGGGAACCGGCGTTACGGCCGCGCAGGGTATCGGCAAAATCGGCCAGCGGCCTCAGCCCCCAGCGGATCGCCAGCCAGATCGCGATCATCAGCACCAGGCTGCCGATCAGGTTCGGCAACACCGTGTGACGCACAATGCGGTTGACCAGATCCGAGCGCACGTCATCGCGCTCACCGACCCAGACCAGCAGCCCGTGCTGTGTGTCCCTGAGCACGAAGGCTCGCCATTGATGGCCGGCCATGTCGTTGAAATCACTGAACCCGGTGCTCTGTGGCGGATGAGTGAAGGTGGGGGCGCTGGCAGTGTGTACCAGCGAGTTGTTGTCCTTGTCCCAGACCTGAAAGGCGATCTTGCCCTCGTAAGGGTGGCCGTCAACACGCGGTTCGGCCTGGGCGAGAGCCTGATTGAAGGCCTGATAGAGCTGCGCATGTTCCTTGCGCTCCATGGGCATGCGCATCACACCTTCCAGCAGCCTCGCGTTCTGCGCAAGTTGGGCATCGTAGATTTCCGCGATTTCGTGATTGCTGTCATGCACGTTGAACAGCGTCAGAACCAGAAGACCACACAGCAGCAGGCCGATGATCAGGGTCAGTGTGCGGCGGCGTATCGACTTCAAGAACGCTCCTCCACCAGGTAACCCACGCCTCGAATGGTACGGATCAGGGTGCTGGAAAACTTTTTGCGCAGATGATGAATGTGCACTTCAAGGGTGTTGCTTTCGGCCTCTTCGTTCCAGCCATAGAGCAGTTGCATGAGCCGTTCGCGGGTCATGACCCTGCCTGGCGGCGAGAGCAATTCATACAGCAGTTGATATTCCTTGGGCGTGAGAGCCACTGCGGCATCGTGATAGCTGACCTGTTGCGTGCTGGGGTCCAGGCGGATGCCGTTGTGTTCGATCAGCACCTTGGCGCGCCCGGCACTGCGCCGCAGCAGGGCGCGCAACCGGGCCTTCAGCTCGGACACATCGAAGGGCTTGACCAGGTAATCGTCAGCGCCGATGTCCAGACCGATAATCCGGTCTTCGGTGGCGTCGCGTGCGGTCAGGATCATGACCGGCAGCGTCGATCCGCTGTGACGCAGTCGACGCAGAACTTCAAAACCACTCAACGTCGGCAGGCCGACGTCGAGAATGGCCAGATCGAAGCTCTCGCTGAGCAGAGCATGCAGGGCGCTGCTGCCGTCCTTGATCCAGTCAACGGTGTAGCCTTCCCGGCTGAGTGCCTGCTGAATGCCTTCGCCCAGTGCAACGTCGTCTTCGATAAGCAGCAGACGCATGGTGTCTCCGTCAGTTGAGCTTCTTGTTCACGCTGGCGAGCAGCGACTGGATGTCTTTCCTGCGCCCGGCGTCTGCCTCTTCACGGCCCGGACGGGGTGGTGCCTGTAACGCCTTGTTCAGGGCTTGCTGTGCCTGAGCATAGTTGCCCTGATCGAACTGATGTTGCGCCGAGAAAAATAGCGTATCGATGCCGTTCGGGTTGATTTTCAACGCCTGTTCCAGCAACTGCCCGGCCTTGGTCGAGTCGCCGAAACCTATCGGCCAGCCGGGAACCTTGTCATACAACGCTGCCAGGCTGGTGTAGGCCGAGCCCTGCAAGGCATTGGGGTCCAGGGTCATGGCCTTTTCCAGGTCGGCTTTTGCCTGTTTGGCTTTGCCCAGCGCACCAAGGCCACCTTGTGCTCCGGCCCAACTGCTGGTGACGATGCCTGACCAGATCCACGCTTCTGCAGCGCCGGGACGATCCTGAGTGAAGGCCGTGGTTTGCGTGGCGAGCTTCTCGAACGCATCGACACGCTGCTTTTCGGGCAGGCCGTACTGAATATGCGCCCATTCCCTCTGGATACCCGCCAGACGTTGCTGGTCGGGTGCATCGAGTGCCCAGAGCGGCAGACTGATCAGGCTCATGACGACGAAAGCGATTCTTTTCATGGTATGTGCTTCTCTTGTGCAACGGGTGAACTGTGGTGGCGGATCAATGGGAGATGCTTGCGCAGGCCCCGGTCCACTAGGGTCGGCAACAGGCTGTTGAGCCTGACGAAAAAGCGCTCCGGCCAACCCAGGTAAAGCTCTCTGCGGTTGCCTGCAATGGCCTGGAGCACCGCCTGGGCGACGTCTTGCGGGTCGTCGACTGCTGAACTCAGCGCGTCGTTCAGCGCCTGCGCTGCAGCACTGTTCATGCTGGTCCGGGTGGCGCGCGGTGCGACGTACAGTACGCCGACCCGGGTGTCGGCCAGCTCGCGACGCAGTGCTTCGGAAAAACCTCGCAACGCGAACTTGCTGGCGCAATAGGTGGCATACCCGGCATGGCCGATGGAGCCGTAGGTAGAACCGACGTTGACCACCATGGCTTCGCTGGCCTGCTTGAGCACCGGCAGCATCAGGCTGGTCAACTGGATTGGTGCATGCACATTGAGGGTCAGCATGGCATCGATGTCGCTGGCCGACAGCTGCTCGAGCATCGCGAAATGGTTGGTGCCCGCGGCATTGATCAGCAGGTTGACGCCAGGCACAGCGCCGACCGCACGAACCACCTGCTGACGACCCTGTGCCGTGCACAGGTCTGCCTCGACCCAGTGCAGGTTGGCTGGGTAGAGTTCGAGCAACTGACGCAGCGGATGTATGTGCCGCGATACCGCCAGCACCTTGGCGCCCTGGCTGCACAATGCTTCGGCAATGGCCAGACCGATGCCGCCGCTGGCACCCGTGAGGACGACGTGCGCGTCAGGCAGCCGCATGAGACGACTCCTTGTGCGCGGTCAGCGCAGCGCCCGGCAACTCGCGAAACATGTCGGTGTACAGGCGGTAAACCAGGCGCGACGCATGAATCACGGCCTGTTGATCGTCCGGATCGTCGACCTTGTCCATCAGCTTGCGGAAGGTTTCCATGTGACCTATGTCCAGGCTGCCGTGAGAACTCAGGTAGCTGAACGCTTCCGGCCCAAGGCCGAGCCCTGCGCGCATGCTGTCTGCTGCGTGGGTGGCCAGGGCAATGCTGGTGCCTTCCAGCACATTGACCATGCCGAACAGGCCCACCGGGTTGCCGCGTGCGATGAGGTCGTAAAGGTAGGCGACCATCAGTTCGATAGTCGCGCCGGGCTGCCCGTTTTCCACGGCCTCGGCCTGACCACCGCAGGCACGCAGGTCGTTGAGTACCCATTTTTCATGCCCGTATTCATCCTCGATGTATTCACAGACGGCCGCCCGCAGCCATTCCATCCTCGACGGCAGCCGGGCGCCGCAGGCCATCATCAACGGCACGGTATGACGGACGTGGTAATAGGCCTGGGTCAGAAAGGCCCGGTAACTTTCCAGGCTGACCTGGCCAGCCATTGCCTGGCGAATGATCGGCAGGTTGAACAGCGTTTCGCGTTGTTCCTGGGTCGCATCCTGCAGGGTCTGAAAAAAGCTCATGACAAGGCACCTTGGGTCAGGTTGTAGGGAGTGAAAAGTGCTTGGTAGCGTTCAAGAATGGCCTCGCGGCGCGGCCGGCCATTCGCGGTAGACAAACCGTTTGCGGGGCTGAACGGCTCGTCGAGTCGCGTCCAGCTCTTGACGCTGGCGTAATCGGGCAGCGTCTGATTGGCCTTGTTGACGGCCTCTTCGATCTCCACGTCAGTGGTGTCGGGACGCGATGGCCAGATCAGGGCGTGGTTGGACGGCAGGGCCTCGCCATACACGAACGCCTGGGCAATGCAGTGGTTCTGGGTAAGTTCTGCTTCGATCCATTCCGGATTGACGTTACGTCCGAAGCTGGTCACGAACTGATGTTTCTTGCGGCCCTTCAAGTACAGGTAGCCATCAGCGTCGAACTCACCCAGATCGCCGGTAGGCCACCAGGCCGGTGCGGGTGTGGTGTCGCCCAGATAACCGAGCATTGGACTGCCGGCCACCAGCACTTCGCCGTCAGCGGCCAGGCGTAACCTTATGTGCGGCAGTGGACGGCCAACACTCCCGGCACGCCGGGCGTCCGGACGATTGAGGGTGATGACCGAGGCGCACTCCGACAGGCCATAGCCCTCGAAGACCGGCAGGCCTGCCGCTTGAGCGCGCAACAGCAGATCGTGGCTGACGCGCGCGCCACCGACTGCGGCGAAGCTCAGCATCGACGCATCGAACGCACCCGCTTCGCAGGCCGTCACCAGCAGCAGCAACAATTGAGGGACCAGAATCATGCTGTCCGGGCGGCGCTGCTGCAAAAACATCAGCAGGCGCGAGGCGTCGACGCCACTGGCACCCTGAATACCCAGGTCCTGCTGGCTTGGCAGGCTGATGCGTGCGCCGGCATACAAGGCTGCATAACAACCTATGTTTTCCAGCAGGATCGCCAGCGGCAACAGGCTCAGATGGTGTACAGGCCGCACCGACTGACTGGCTTCATGAAGCCCGCGAGCAACCCTGAGGATGCTGTCGGCACTCAGGCAAACACCCTTGGGGGTGCCCGTGGTGCCCGAAGTGAAGGTCAGTTTGGCGGTGCCCACCGGCATGTATGTGTGCTCGGCAGCGCGGCGTTGCCAGAATGCGCCATGTTGTCTGTAATCAGAGGCCTGCAACTCTTGAGCGAAGACTGGTCCGGTAATCACCGTGTCCGCCTGGCTTCGCTCCAGGCAATGCCGTCGTTGGGCGAGGCTGAAGAATGGCGGCAGCGCCACACAGCTCAGCCCTTCGAACAGTACGGCCAGGTCCCAGAGCAGGGCGTCGGGGCTGTTGTCCAGCATCAGCGCCACGATCTGCGCATTGGCGGCGCGCAATTGTCCGCGGCGCTGCGTGAGCTCCTCGACCAGTGCGGCGTAATCCAGCGCCCGGTCTTCGCCTTGCAGGGCGATGGCCAGAGGCTGCTCGTCGGCAAGCGTCTGCAGTCTTTGCCAAAAGGCTTCACGTTCATGCGACATGGCAATCAGGCTCCAGTGTCTGTGGCAGTCCAAAGCGCTCGAAGATGCCCATGCTGCTCAGGTGCAGAAAACCGGCACGGATGTCGCCGACATGCACGCTGGGCCGTGAGTCGTAGTACGAGCCCCAGGTGTGACGCTCTTCGCCCAGACGTGCCGGATCGGCAGCGCACAGCGTGACCGGATTCAGGCCCAGACGATTGAAGCTGTTGACCAGTGCTCCGTTGCCGGTAAAGGCAACCCATTCGAAACCGCCCATCGCCAGCAACCAGGTTACTGTGATGATGCTCAGCCGGGCGCTGCCCAGGCTGCTGGCCGCCAGGTTGCCGACTTCGACAATGGCCTGGCGCTCGATCGGGCGCCCTGCCGCAGCGTTGACCTGCTGTTCGATGGAGTGATCCAGGTAGCTCTCCAAAAACAATGTGCCAGCGCTGGCGTGACGAATGCCGGCGACGGCACACAGCGCGCCGCTGCCGTCCTGGAGCCCGAAAAGCTCCGGCATGAATTGCCTGACGTCGGCGTTGTGGGCCTTGCGAAATTGTTGCTGAACGAACCGTTCCAGAGGCTCACGCTGCTGTTCATGCGCCAAGGCGCGGAAGAGGGTCAGGGCGGGAGCCCCGGTATTGCCAAAACTCAGCGGTAGACGAATGTTCCAATCGATATCAGGCATTGGCGAGGCTCCTCCCCCGGTCAGCGAGTAGGGTGGAGTATCGAAGCGGTTTCTTAACCGAATCTGAAGGTAGAAAAATAAATCACGGCCTTCGATTTTTTAGCGTGTATGAGGGGAGAAAAAGCCTCGCGAAGAGCGGCCCGGCGGCGTTGCCCGGCAACGTTTCGAATGGCCTTTATCGGCCCGTTGGTAAACAAAATCGGCCTTTGGTGGTAAAGAAACTCGGCCCCGGCGCTCGAAACCGTTAGGCTATGCAGCTGTATTTTTGTTTTTCGTCGAGGTAGCACCCGTGTTTTCCGAATTCGCCCTGCACGAACGCCTGCTCAAAGCTGTGGCCGAGCTTAAATTTGTCGAGCCTACGCCCGTGCAGGCGGCCGCCATTCCGCTCGCACTGCAAGGGCGCGACCTGCGGGTGACTGCGCAAACCGGTAGCGGCAAGACCGCCGCATTTGTGCTGCCGATCCTCAACCGTCTGATCGGTCCGGCCAAGGTTCGCGTCGACATTCGCGCAGTGATCCTGCTGCCAACCCGCGAGCTGGCTCAGCAGACGCTCAAGGAAGTCGAGCGCTTCTCGCAGTTCACCTTCGTCAAGGCCGGTCTGATCACCGGTGGCGAGGACTTCAAGGTTCAGGCCGCCATGCTGCGCAAGGTGCCGGACATTCTGATCGGCACGCCGGGTCGTCTGCTGGAGCAGTTGAACGCCGGCAATCTGGACCTCAAGCATGTTGAAGTGCTGGTTCTGGACGAAGCCGACCGCATGCTGGACATGGGCTTCTCCGAAGACGTCGAGCGTCTGGCTGGCGAATGTGCCGGTCGCGAGCAGACCATGCTGTTCTCGGCGACCACCGGCGGCGCTGGTCTGCGGGAAATGATCGGCAAGGTGCTCAAGGATCCACAGCACCTGCAAGTCAACAGCGTCAGTGAGCTGGCTTCCGGCACGCGCCACCAGATCATCACTGCTGACCATAACGTGCACAAAGAGCAGGTTCTCAACTGGCTGCTGGCCAACGAGACTTATAAGAAAGCCATTATCTTCACCAACACCAAGGCCATGGCCGACCGCCTGTATGGCCGTCTGGTGGCGCTGGAGTACAAGGCGTTCGTGCTGCACGGCGACAAGGACCAGAAGGACCGCAAGGCGGCCATCGATCGTCTCAAGCAAGGCGGTGCGAAAATCATGGTCGCCACCGACGTGGCGGCTCGCGGCCTTGATGTCGAAGGTCTGGACATGGTGATCAACTTCGACATGCCACGCAGCGGCGACGACTACGTCCACCGCGTCGGGCGTACCGGTCGTGCGGGCAGCGACGGCCTGGCGATTTCGCTGATCTGTCATGGCGACTGGAACCTGATGTCGAGCGTGGAGCGCTACCTCAAGCAGAGCTTCGAGCGTCGCGTTATCAAGGAAGTCAAAGGCACCTACGGCGGGCCGAAGAAGGTCAAGGCCTCCGGCAAAGCGGTGGGCGTCAAGAAGAAAAAGACCGACGCGAAGGGCGACAAGAAGAAAGTAGCGGCCAAAGGGCCGACCAAACGCAAGACGGTCAATCGTCCCAAGTCCGATCTGGTCAGCCAGGACGGCATGGCCCCGTTGAAAAAACGCAGCACCCCGGCCCCGGCCGCCGAGTGATTGCCGTGATCGCTCTCGTGCATTCGGGAGCGATCAACTTCTTTTGCAGTCTGTCTTCGTGCTGACAATGCCTCGCTACACCGCCTGCCAGCTTCTCTGAACCGTCATACACCTCGCAGGTCACACCCTTTGAGTCGCATGCCCGTGGCTGGATGTCATGGGTGATCATTCCATGCAGGACGGAGGTTTAGAGAAATGACCTACAACTGGGATCTTATCGAGCGTTTGTTGCACGAAGTGCAGAACAACGGCACCCCCTCGACATCCACTGAATTCGAGACACTGCTCAATCGCAGCTACATCGAACCGCGTCCTCGCGAGGAAGGTGGAGATGGCTCGACGTACATGCTGACAAAGCGCGGGGCGAGCCTGCTGGCTTTGATCGATAGCAGCATTCCGGGGAATGATCATCCGCGTCAGGTACTCAACGAGCAGGCAGGCGACCCGCTTGACCCAGCGCTCTTTGACACCATCGCCAAAAAGCCCCAGATCGCATAAAACCGCTGACGTTGCACATGCCGACTCGGGCCAGGACGCAGAGCGTCCGGAACGGCATGCCCACGCGGAGCATGGCACGATGGTGATAGGGCTATCGTTCCTCACGCTCCAGCGTGGGAATGCCTTGGGTGACGCTCCGCGTCACGATTCTGCACCACACCGCGCACTCAAGGCAGGACGCAGAGCGTCCGGAACGGCATGCCCACGCGGAGCATGGGCACGATGGTGATAGGGCTATCGTTCCTCACGCTCCAGCGTGGGAATGCCTTGGGTGACGCTCCGCGTCACGATTCTGCGCCACACCGCGCACTCAAGGCAGGACGCAGAGCGTCCGGAACGGCACGCCCACGCGGGGCATGGGCACGATGGTTGTGGTGAGAGGGCTATCGGACTACTTTTGCGACTTCAGGCAATCGAGGTCGGTGAAGTCCTTGCGCATGTCGGCGATGCGGCTGAGCAGTTTGGCGCGTTGTTCCGGGGTGCTCAGGGCGGTGATGTCGACGATCAGCGATATCGCCGCCTTCTCGGTCTGGTCGTAGGCCTTGCGGTATTCAGGGGTCCAGAACGTCTCGCGGTCCTGCAGCAACGCGGCGATGCGTTGCGGGAAGTCGCTGGCCTGACGCTGCTGTACGGTGGCGAGGAACAGGTTCTGCCAGCGCGTACGGTTTTCAATCCAGGCCTTGTTCTGCTCGCCGAGTGATGCAGACCAAGCCTGAATGCGGTCTTTCTGCGCCTGATTGAGCTTGCCGACCCACGGTGTCACGCGTTTCTGCATACGGTCGGCACGTTCTGCAATCTGGCGGTCCAGTGGCTGGTCGAGGTATTTGTTTTCACGCTTGCGCTGATCCTTGGCGAACGACTCCTGCATCTCCTGCACTTGCTTGTCGTCAAAGCGCGACAGCAACTCCACCGCAGACGGCGTGATCTCCTTCGAGATCTTGGATATCGCCTCTTTGGCTTCGCTGGTCCGAGCCTGCAGCCCGTCGTAAGTCACCTGGTCGGTCTTGACCATGTCTTCGAGCTTGTCCAGCCAGGTCAGGTATTCCGGCAGCTGAGTGCTGCAATGCCAGCTCAAGTGTTGCTTGAGGCGCACGTCCAGCCAGCTTTTCTGTTCCGAGTTCATGTCCAGGTAGTCGCTGAGCGTCCACGGAATGATCACGTCGAGGTTGCGATACGCCAGTCCTACCTGATTGCATCCTGCGAGCAGTGCAACGGTCATCAACAGCGTGACGAATGCTTTGAGTAAAGACTGCATGACATCTCCTTGGCGTACTGACGTGCAGTAGAGGAGTGTAACGTCTGGCAGTTCAACCGGTTTCGGCCTTTAAAAGAATGAACGCACCGCTTTGAGGGTGAACGTCCCGTCACAGCGTGCATTGTGGCCGCTGTAGACGCTGCAATCGCCGCCGCTCAGGCTTGAGCCGCTGTAGATGAGGTTCATGTCGATGCCCAGCCAGGGGCGTGACAGGTTTAGCGACCAGTCGTTGAAGCCGTTGATCAACCCGCCGTCGGCGGAAGACTGCGGGGCATCGAACTGGTGATTGGCGTACTGCATGCGCACGCCGACTCCGAGTTGCTCGATGGCGCCCAGATCGACGAATACCGTGCTGTCGCGGGTGCCGACATCGTTGCTGAAGGCCGCGCCGATCCGGCTGTCACGCATGCGCAGACCGGCATAGAACTCGTGGCTGTCGATCTGGCTGGTGTCGGGGTAACTGTAACGAATCATCCCCAGCTCGTAGCCCAGGGTGTTATCGAAGGGCTTTTTGAAGCCCATGTAGGAATCGAGCTCCATCCCGGTATCTGAGGCCAGGCCCATGTTGGGCGCCCATTGTCCGAAGTAGAAGCCGCTCTCGTGAGTCAGGTCCATGCCGCCATGAAAGGAGCCGGAACCGCCGCTGGGCGTCACCAGACCCTGTGCCATGCTGCGCGTAGGCGTGGTAGCAAGTTTCAGGTCGAAGTCGCCCAGATCCCGCTCCAGAACCTGGGCAGAGACAGACTGACAAACAAGCATGGCGCTGAAAGACAGCACGTGTAAGCGATGACTGAGCATGGCTCACTCCTTGATCTGCGAGGAGTGTGGTCAGGGATGGCGTATCGAAAATGGCTCAGGAGCCGACACAAACCGCGAGCTAGAGCCTCGCAAGGATACCGTCGAAATGCGCTGAGGGCGGACCGTTCGTCGATCCGTTATGTGTCAGTTGGCCGCAGTGGTGCGCGCAGAGGGAATGATCAGCCCGCGAATCACCACCAGCGCCTGCTGAAACGACGGGTAGCCGCTCTTGGCAACGTCCAGTTGGGCGTATTCGGCCTGGTAACGCTCGGCGAGCTTTGGATCGCTGACGCTCAGTTGCTGGGAGAGCAGGGCGATGGCCAGGGGGTGCTTGTGTTTCGCGGCGGTTTGCAGCAAATCGATAATTTGCTTCGGGTCGGCCTGCTGACGGATCAGCAGCACGGCCTGGTAGAACTCGGCTTCGCCCGACGCGTCGTCAAGTGCAGCTCGGCGCAGCATGGCCTCGGCCAGTTCATAGTTTTCGCGATCATCTTCGCTGATCAGCAGTTTGGCCTGCAGCATGTCGTTCTGATACAGCAGGTGCTCCGCCCGGCAAGGGCTGTCGGTAAGCTGGCTGTCGTTGGGGCCGTTTTCGCAGTGGTGCGACGCGCAGCCGCCAAGGTAGACAAGTGCACCGAAAAGCATCCAGTTCTTCATTCGAGCATTCCACAAAGAAGATAACGTCCAGAGCGTGATCCAGCTCGTGGTCATAGTGATATCAGAGGAGAGAGTAGCAGCGTGACCGGAAGAATATCCAGCGAAGGATGGTCAATCTAGCGCCTTGAGTGTCAAGGCGCGTAGAGATCGACAGGCAGGACGCGGTTTTACTTTTTACCGAGATTGATCTGCTTGGAAGGTGCGAAGGTCTGGCCACTCACGCCTTTGGCAATTTGCTGGATTTCACCGCCGGACTTCAGGAAAGCTGCAATCTGCGCGTTGATCGAGTCGCTCGTTTCAACGGCTGGGGCGGGTTTGGCTTTCGAGTGGGATGCTTTGATACGCATGGCTGCCATTTACCTTCATAAACGTAATACGGCCAGCCAGAGTACAGGAAACGCTTGATTATTGCTTGGTGATTATGGCACTCGCCCGAGCCGAGCCTGCACTCGGCGGCTTGGCGAATTTATTCTGGAAGTCGCTAACCGACTGTTTTCAGTAAAAAAATATCGATGAGGTGCCGTGGCGTTGCGCGGCAAGGCCAACCCATGACGAATCGGGAAACTGACGAGTGGAGGCTGCGTCGACGCGTTCGGCCACGCTACGCGAACCCGGACTCAAAGTCGGGTAGAATGCCGCCCACGTAATGAGGGTATCTGGAAATGGCTTTAATCGGGCGCTACAACAGCTTGCAAATCGTCAAGCACACGAACTTCGGTCTGTATCTGGACGGTGCGCAGGATGGTGAAATCCTTCTGCCCAATCGGTACATCCCCAAGGACGTTCCTACGGAAGATGAAGACTGGCTCAATGTGTTCATCTATCTGGACAGCGAAGACAAGCTGCTCGCCACCACTGAAAAACCCAAGGTGCAGGTCGGTGAGTTCGCCAGCCTGAAGGTGGTTGAAGTCAACAGCATCGGTGTGTTCCTCGACTGGGGCCTGCCCAAGGACCTGTTGCTGCCTTACTCCGAAGAGAAGCGCACCTTGCAGGCCGGCGATTACTGTGTGGTTCACGTCTACCTCGACAAGCACACACGGCGCATTACCGCCACTGCGCGCCTGGATCGTTACCTGGACAAGACGCCTGCCAGCTACAGCGTGGGGCAGGAAGTCGATCTGCTGGTGGCCGAAGCGACCGACATGGGTTTCAAGGCGATCATCAACAACAAGCACTGGGGCCTGATTCACAAGAACGAAGTGTTCAAGTTCATGCGCGCCGGCAAGCAGGAAAAAGGCTACATCAAGGAAATTCGCAGTGACGGCAATATCAGCCTGAGCCTGCAGCCTGTCGGTGCAGAGGCCGCCAGCAGCCTGAACTCGAAGATTCTTGCCAAGCTGCGCGAGAACAACGGCACGCTGCCGGTCAGCGATAAAAGTGATCCGCAGGTCATCAGCGGTCTGTTTGGCGTCAGCAAGGGCAACTTCAAAAAAGCCATTGGTGCGTTGTACAAGCAGGGGCAGATCGTGATTCACGCCGACCGTATCGAGCTGGTCTGATACGGCGTCGCAGCCTGGGTGCCCTGGCGGCAATCGATGTGAGCTGCAATCGATGCAGCTCGCGGCACCTCAGGCCCAGGTGGCGAGCGCGTCTATTTCCTGGCTCAGGCGATCGAACGGCAAGGTGCCGTTGAACACCCGGGCGTCTTCCAGCGCCTCGTCACTGCGTCGCAGCAGCAGGACCGGAACCGCTCTGAGCCCAAGCTTTTGCGCCAGTTGCTGGTCTTCCGTCACGGCCTTTTCGAAATGACCGGCGTTGAGTGCCTGCTCCATTGCTTGCCGATCCAGCCCGAGCGCGTTGGCCAGGTCGAGCAGTGTGTGCGTCGCGCCGATATCCAGCCCCTTTTCAAAGAACGCCCGATAAGCCTCCTTGTGAAACGCTTCAAAACTCCCTGCGTTCCTGGCAAACGCCGCAGCTTCCAGAACCTTGCGGCTGCGCGGCTGAACGCTGGGCATCTTCATCGTCACCTGACGCCTGTCGGCCATCGGCAGCACTGACCGAGACCAGGTTTCACGCAGATAATCGGCACTCGGGTCGAGCAGTTCCAGCGGATCGGGGCGCAGTTCAAAGGCATGCCAATTGAATTCGAGCCGTTCA
Organism: Pseudomonas sp. PvP027; assembly: GCF_017833005.1. Classification (NCBI taxonomy): domain Bacteria; kingdom Pseudomonadati; phylum Pseudomonadota; class Gammaproteobacteria; order Pseudomonadales; family Pseudomonadaceae; genus Pseudomonas; species Pseudomonas sp. PvP027. Next base: position 4,768,933 of record NZ_JAFIBK010000001.1, read on the forward strand.
CCGTAGGTTTGCTGAAGCTGCTCCAGGACGGCCAGTTGCAGGTAGCAGAACGGGCAGACGTAGTCGCTCCAGACATCTATTTTCAGGGGACCAACAGTGTTCATGTGGTTGAAACTCCATAACGCTAGTTAACACTGACTCCCTTAACCTTTTAAAAGTCCTGAAGTTGGATGGATCAATATCTACCTTTGGTCGGTCATACCTTCAAGCGGGCTTTCCCGGACCTGAAACTTCATCAAGGACGCGCCATGAAAAGAATACTGATCGCTTACTTCGGCACATTGCTGGCGTTTCTGATCCTCGACGGAGTCTGGCTGGGCGTGCTGATGGGGCCGACCTACCGTGAATGGCTCGGACCGCTGATGCTCGATACGCCGGTCTTGGGACCTGCCATCGCGTTTTATCTGCTGTATGGGGCGGGGGTGGTGTTTTTCGGCGTCATGCCTGCGCTCAGCGTGCAACGACTGAGTCACGCGACATTGTGCAGCGGTCTGCTGGGGCTGATTGCCTATGGCACCTATGACCTGACCAACTGGGCCACGTTGCAGGGCTGGCCTGCGCAACTGGCGCTGGTGGATCATGCGTGGGGCACGGTGGTGTCGGCGCTGGCCGGTACGGCGGGCTATCTGGCGGTACGTAAGTTTGCCTGAAGCGCTGTGCCGCAATGAGCGTTGCCGATGCGCAACGTTCACCCGGCGCAGTGCGCGAGCGTAGCGGCTACGCTGCCGCTACGTTCACAGTTACTTCTGCAGGAAGCTGGCAAAACTCAGGTTGCTGCCCTTGGGGCGCATGTCCTTGAGAAAAGAGTCCTTGTCGGCGCTCAGCTCCAGGCTGACGGTCGGTTTGCGCTTGTCCGCATTGCGCACTTCAAGGCCTTCGATGTGATCGCGCATGAAGACCGTGGTCACTTTCAAATGCAGCAACTGGTCGGTTTCAGGCGTGTGCAGCAGCAGGTGCAGCCACTCGTACTGACCTACTTGCAGGCGCGGCACAGGCAGGTCGAACCACCAGATGTTTCTTTTGTGGTCCAGCACGGCGAAATGCGTGTTGTTGACACCCAGCACTGCGCCACCCAGATCCTGGTTTCTGCGTGCAATGGCCAGCTTTTTATCGAGTTTCATAACGTTCCTGTGAATCGGTGTGTTCAGCGTGTCGGCCCTGCCGGACAACGGTGGCGCGCATTCTCGCACAAACTCTGCCGCAAACCTGCCCCAATGCACGGCGGATGAGCGGCAACAGCGGCTGGGAAAATAGTTGAAACTCTTTGCCATCCGCACAGGTCAATCTTTTGTCGAGTACGACATCCGATTCCAGTGCGGTCTTCAGACCCAGGAGATTTTCGATGAGCAGCACCAGCGATAAAGCCAAAGGTATGGCCAACGAAGCAGTTGGTAACGTCAAGCAGGCTGTTGGCAAGGCTACCGACAATGACAAGCTGCAGGCTGAAGGCAAAGTACAAGAGCTGAAAGGTGAAGGCCAGCAGGCTGTAGGCAAGGTCAAGGACGCCATCAAGAAGGGCGTTGACAAGGCTTGAGTCGATTGTTATCGGCGCCCTGGCGCCGGTAGCTGGCATTACCGATAACGGTCATCCACGGATGGCCGTTATGCTTTCTGCTCTGCGGGACTGAAACCTTTCATGGCCTGTCCAGTCAATGTGCCATCGGTATTCGCGTATCGGCTCCGTCAGCGCGATACGTCATGTATGACATGCCGGTTTTCAGGATGTAAGGTTTTCCAGTAAGGGAGTGAGAGGAAGCGCCATGATTTTCCCCCATTTGCGTAAATTGAAAGTCGGCAAGGTGCTGGTGAGAACCGTCAACGAGTTCCTCGATGACGAGATGTCCACCTATGCATCGGCATTGGCTTACCAGATGCTGTTTTCTCTGTTTCCGTTTCTGCTGTTTCTGATCGCATTGATCGGCTTTCTGCACCTGCCTGACTTTTTCTCCTGGTTGCGACTGCAATCGGAATTCCTCTTGCCGCCGCAGGCACTCGAACAGGTCAACCCGGTCATCGACCAGTTGCAGCAGTCCAAGGGTGGCTTGCTGTCGATCGGTATCGTCATCGCGCTGTGGACCGCATCAGCGGGTGTGCGCCTGATGATGAGCGCCATGAACGCTGCGTACGACGTCGTCGAAGGGCGCCCCATATGGAAGCGTCTGCCGCTGTCGATTCTCTACACCGTAGGCATTGCCGGCATGTTGCTGGCGGCAGCCGCCTTCATGGTGCTGGGGCCACAGGTCATGAACTGGATTGCCGCGCAGATCGGCATGGAAGACTTCATCGTCACGCTGTGGACCATCCTGCGCTGGCCCGCGATCATTATTCTGCTGATGGTCGCTGTAGCGCTGATCTATTACGTGATGCCTGACGTCAAACAGGAGTTTCGCTTTATCACCCCAGGTTCGGTGCTGGCCGTGGTGGTGTGGATCGTTGCTTCCCTGGCCTTCGGTTTTTACGTCAAGACATTTGCCGACTACAACGCCATGTACGGCAGCATCGGCGCGATCATCGTGCTGTTGCTGTATTTCTACATCTCGGCGGCGGTGCTGTTGCTGGGTGCGGAAATGAATGCTGTGATCGAGCACATGTCTGCTGAAGGCAAGGACGCAGGCGAGAAGGAAGCCGGTGACGGCGGCGAAGAAAGCAGCGAGACAGGCAAGCAGCATGTCTCCGGGCTGGGCCGCGACCACTCAGTGCCGCTGCAGAAGGCTGACGAAGCCTGATCGATTTCTGTGGCAAGATCGCTTTTCAAGTCGGCAAGAGACAGGCAGTCATGATCCACAAAATCCTGAAGATGGGCGATGAGCGCTTGTTGCGCATCGCCCCTCCGGTGCCCGCAGAGATGTTTGGCAGCAGCGAGCTCGACACGCTGATTGCCGATATGTTTGAAACCATGCACAGCGTCGGCGGTGTCGGCCTGGCGGCACCGCAGATCGGCATCGATCTGCAACTGGTGATTTTCGGTTTCGAGCGTAACGAGCGCTATCCCCAGGCCGAAGCGGTCCCGCAGACCATCCTGATCAACCCGCTGATTACCCCGTTGAGCCCGACGCTGGAAGAGGGCTGGGAAGGGTGCCTGTCAGTGCCCGGATTGCGCGGCATGGTGGACCGTTACCAGAGCATTCGTTACGAAGGCTTTGATCCTCAAGGCCAGCCCATCGAGCGTGTTGCCCACGGTTTTCACGCGCGGGTGGTTCAGCATGAGTGCGACCACCTGATCGGCCGGCTTTATCCGTCGCGCATCACCGACTTCAGCAAATTCGGCTTCATGGACGTGATGTTTCCGGACATGGACCCCAACGCCGACGAGTGATCGTCGCGTTGCGCTGCAAAGCAGTCATGCTTCGCGGCACAGTGCGATCAGCGGCTTGCTGCGGCTGTAGCGCATGAATCGTTCGCCCAGGGCCTGGGGCAGACGCTGTGCCGTCTCGAACCCTGAACGTTGGTAGAAGCCCAGCAGGTCCGGATGGCAGAACAGCCAGACCGGCCCGGCCAGCGGTTGCAACGCCGCTTCGATCAAGCCCCGCGCCACGGCTTGTCCGCGCAGCGCCGGCGCCACGAACAGCCCGGTCAGCCAATGCCCCTCTGCGACAGGCGTCAGGCACAACGCACCGATGATTTCCGCCCGCTTTGCAACCCACGCCTGGCCCTTGCTGGCAGCGCGCATTGACGACTGGTGCTCACGGTAGAACTTGCCCAACAACGGGCGACATTCATCAGGCAGCGGATAAAACTGGATTTCGGACATCGCGAGCGCGCTTGAAAACAGGGGCTTGCATCATACAGAGGCTAACGCCGTGACAACTAATCGGCGCAGGCTGGTGTCGATACTTTCAGATCCGTTTGTTCCGCGCCATTTGAGGTGAGCATGAAATCAATAACACGACTACTGGGCTGTTCACTTCTGGCGCTGAGCCTGCTTGGGCAGACAGCGACAGCGGCTGAAAAAACCAAGCCAATCCAGTTCGGCGCGCTGACCTGGGAAAGCGGCAGCCTGATCACTGAAGTCCTGCGCACCATCGTCGAGAAGGGCTATGGCTACCCGACCGATACGTTGCCCGGCAGTACGGTCAGCCTGGAAACCGCGCTGGCGAAAAATGACATCCAGGTGATCGCCGAAGAGTGGACCGGACGCAGCCCGGTGTGGGTCAAGGCTGAAGAGGAAGGCAAGGTGCTCGGCCTGGGCGACATCGTCAAGGGCGCGACCGAAGGCTGGTGGGTGCCTGAGTACGTGATCAAGGGCGATGCCGCCAAAGGCATCAAGCCGCTGGCGCCGGACTTGAAGTCTGTCGCTGATCTGGCGCGCTACAAGGACGTTTTCAAAGACCCGGAATCGCCGGACAAGGGCCGATTCCTGAACAGCCCGAGCGGCTGGACCTCGGAAATCGTCAACACCCAGAAACTCAAGGCTTATGGCCTGGCCGACAGCTTCGTCAACTTTCGCACCGGCTCAGGTGCAGCACTGGACGCCGAGGTCGCATCGGCTATCCGGCGCGGCAAGCCCGTGTTGTTTTACTACTGGTCACCTACGCCCCTGCTGGGCAAGTACAAGCTGATCAAACTGGACGAGCCCGCCTTTGATGCTGAAGCCTGGAAAACCCTGACCGACGCCAGTAACCCCAACCCGCGTGGTACCTCTTCGCTGGCGGCAAAGCTGTCGATCGGCGTTTCGGCAGAATTCAGCAAGCAATACCCGGAGCTGGTGAGTGTCTTCAAGGGCGTGGATTTCCCGATTGATCTGCTCAACAAGACCTTGGGCGAAATGAGTGACAAGCATGAGGATGCCAAGGTCGTGGCTGCACGCTTCCTCAAGCAGCATCCCGAGGTGTGGAAAGCCTGGTTGCCTGCCGATGTCGCCGAACGGGTCAGCGGCAGTCTTTAACGATCACTCTGCTGCATGACGCGAGGCGCATAGCTGATAACGGCATCAATGGCCGGTATGCGACGCGCCGAGTGGTAAAGCCGGGCCAAGCTGATAAGTTCAGGCTTGGGTCAATCGATGCTCGGGAGGCGTCATGACTGATCACGTTCGGGGCTCGCGCGGCATGTGGCAGACCTGCCTGGCATTGCTGGCCTGTCTGTGTCTGGATGCGATGCATCCGGCCAGCGCCGAAGAGGCCGACGACATGGCGCTGGCCCTGGTGGAGCAACGAAATCTGGGCGAAGGCCTCGCCTGGCTGGGGTATCAGGTCGCCTCGCGCACTGATACGTTTGCCGGTATCGTGCAGGCAGTCGGCAAGACTGAAGCCCAGGAACTGGTACAGAAGGAATTGCAGCGCCTAAAACCGGAGTATCAGGCTCAGTGGGACCGCAATCTGGCAGCGGCTTATGCTCATTCATTTACCGCCGAGGAATTGCGTTCGCTCAATCAGGGCGACGGTTCGCCTTCATTGGGGAACAGATTCAGGGCCAGAAACACCCAGGTCAGCGCCGATATGAAAGCCCGGTCATCGGAGCTGCTGGGACAATTTGTCAGTCGTGCGCTAGGCAACGCCGAGGCAGCACTGCAACACTGACAGCTATTTTTGACGATACGAGGCAAACACATGGACGCATTCATGCAGGCAGCATTCGATGAGGCACAACTCGGGCTGAAGGAAGGCGGAATCCCTATCGGCTCGGTGATCGTCCACGGCGGAAAAATCATCGGTCGAGGCCACAATCGTCGCGTACAAGAGGGCAGTGCGACGAAGCACGGCGAGATGGATGCGCTGGAAAATGCCGGTCGCCAGCCGGCCAGTGTCTACCGTGACTCGGTCCTCTACACCACGCTGTCGCCTTGTGCGATGTGCAGCGGTGCGATTCTGCTCTACGGCATCCGCAAAGTGATCATCGGCGAGAATGAGTCATTCATGGGCGAGGAAGAACTGCTGCGCTCGCGTGGCGTGCAGATCGACGTGCTGGATAACCCTGAGTGCACACACATGATGAAGGACTTCATCGCCAGCAAGCCCGAACTATGGAACGAAGACATCGGCGAGTAAAGACCGCTTCTTGTCAGCTTCCCGCCCCTTGGACGGTTTTGCTCATCGTGCCAATGCGGAGCGTGAGGAACGAGAGGTGTTCGTAACCCTCGCTGCCATGCTTCGCGCTCATCGATATACGCAAATGTAACTGTTTATCGTGCCAATGCTCCGCGTTGGCATGCAGTTCGCGACGCTCCGCGTCACCCGGCTCATCCCTCGCGAGGTCCGGGCCTGGCTCAGATTACTGCCCGTCATTAATCTGCTTTGGCGCCTGTCTTAAAGTGCGGTTTGTGCCACTAATGTGCCTTTAACGGTGATAACCTCCTCCCATCTTTATTACGGTATTCATACCCAACCGTTTACCTGGCCATTTTTGGAGCCCGATATGTCGGTCCAGCAGCGCAACAACGTCAATATTTTGGGCGACGGACCGATCACTCTGATTTTCGCTCATGGATTCGGCTGCGATCAGAACATGTGGCGTTTTATGGCGCCGCACTTCGCAGAGCGTTTCAAGGTCGTGCTGTTCGACCTGGTGGGCAGCGGCAATTCTGATACGTCGGCCTGGTATCCGCATAAGTATTCTTCGCTCAAGGGCTATGCAACCGACTTGCTGGAACTGGTCAACGAGTTCGCCGCAGAGGGGCCGGTAGTGCATGTCGGTCACTCGGTCAGTTGCATGATTGCCGTGCTGGCCGAGCTTCAGTCACCCGGCCGCTTCGACGGCCACATCATGATTGGTCCATCCCCGCATTACCTCAACGAGGAAAATTACATGGGGGGATTCAATCGCGCTGATGTCGATTCGTTGCTCGAGACGCTGGAAAGCAATTATCTTGGCTGGTCGAGCACCATGGCGCCGACACTCATGGGCGCCTCTGACCGGCCTGAACTTAGTGAAGAACTCGCCAACAGTTTCTGTCGTACCAATGCCGAGATCGCCAGGCAGTTTGCCCGCGTGACGTTTCTGTCCGACCATCGTGCCGATGTCGCGCAACTCAAGAGCAGAACACTCATTCTGCAAAGCAGCGACGATATGGTGGTGCCTGTCGAGGTGGGTGAGTACCTGCACCGTGTCATTGCCGACAGCACCCTGCACATGATCGACAACGTAGGGCATTACCCGCACATGAGCGCAGCACAGGAATGCATTACTGCGATGAATCAGTTTCTGGCCTCTTACGAGAGTGCCGCACATGACCGTTGAACAGGTAAGCCTGCCCGCCACAGAAGACCTCTACGAACACGCGGCTTGCGGTCTGCTGATCACGCTGCCCAACGGCACCATCGAGCGCGCCAATCTGACGTTTTGCCGGTGGCTGGGTCTGGAGCGCGATGCTGTTTTGGGCCGCCGCTTCCAGGATCTGCTGAGCCTGGCAGGCAAGGCCTTTCTGCAGACCCACTGGGCGCCCACGCTGCAGTCGCAAGGTTCAATTGCCGAGGTCAAGGTCGAGCTGATTCATGCCGATGGCCGCCCCATCCCGATGATGCTCAACGCCGTACGCCGCGAGTACCCGACGGGGTTTCTGCATGAAGTGGCCGTGTTCATGGCCGAAGAGCGCAACAAGTACGAACGCGAACTGCTGGCTGCACGCAAGATCGCCGAAGAGCTCCTGCAACAGCAGATGACCGTGCAGAGCGAGTTGACCTCGGCGCGCAATCGCCTGCGCCTGGCGCATGCCGAGGCGGAGATTCGGGCTATTTTTGCCGAACAGATGATTGGCATCGTCAGCCATGACCTGCGCAACCCGCTGGCCGCGATCAAGATGGCTGCCGGACTACTGGAGCGCACGCCGCTGGAGTCGCGGCAGGAGCGGATTCTGGGACACATCAATCATTCCACCGACCGTGCCGATCGCATGATTGTCGACCTGCTGGATTTCACTCACGCCCGGGTCGGCAGTGGCATTACCGTCGTTCCTCAGCCTATCGATTTTCACGCAGTCGTCGCCCGTGGCGTCGAAGAGCTGCGCCAGGTTTTCCCGGGTCGGGTGCTGACCCATCGCAGCGAAGGGCAGGGCGCGTGTTCGGCTGATCCTGACCGCCTGCTGCAGATGCTCGGCAATCTGGTCAGCAATGCCATCAGTTACGGTACCGAAGACGGCGAGGTGCTGATTACATCGTCGTTCGACACCTGGATGATCAAACTGTCGGTTCACAACCTCGGTGAACCGATACCGATGGAGAAGGTAGACGACCTGTACGAGCCCGTCGTACGCGTGGTCAGCGACAGTGACGAGACCCGCACCGTCGGGCTCGGCCTGTTTATCGTGCGCGAGATCGTTCGAGCCCATCTGGGCGATGTGACGGTTCGCTCTTCGGCTGAAGAGGGCACGACGTTCACGGTGGCGTTTCCGCGTCCCCCGGCGAAACCGGGGGGTTGATCAGGTTTCATGCAGATTGACGATCACCCCGTGTGATTCGCGGGTGCAGAAAAATCGTTACAGTCCTAAACTAACGTGCTGCGTCATCACATCAAGGTTCATACAGGTTCTACATGCGGCGATCCATTTCAAATGATGTGGCCACGATCAGTCGAATCAGCGCGGTGCCGGCTATCCTGCAGGTCATTGCCGAATCCACCGGGTTGGGTTTCGCCGCCGTGGCGCGTGTCACCGAAACCACCTGGACGGCCTGTGCGGTCCTGGACACGCTTGATTTCGGTTTGAAACCTGGCGGCGAGCTGGAATTGAGCAGCACCATCTGCCACGAGATTCGCAGCTCCCACAAGGCTGTGGTGATTGATCATGTCGCCGAGGATCCGCTGTTCTGTGCGCATGACACCCCGCGCCTGTACAGCTTCCAAAGCTATATCTCGGTGCCGATCTTTCTTTCCGACGGCTCCTTTTTCGGCACTATCTGCGCGCTGGACCCCAAGCCTGCAAAGCTGATCGGCACGCCCATCGAGGCCATGATGGTGTCGTTCGCACGTCTTCTGGCGCTGCAGATCGAGGCCGAGGAAAACCTGCAACAGGCGCGTGAAGACCTGCTCGCCGAACGTGAGGTGGCTGAGCTGCGCGAGCAGTTTATCGCCGTGCTGGGGCACGACCTGCGCAACCCGCTGTTTGCCATCAATGCCAGTGCCGAATTGCTGTTGCGCCGTCCGCTGGATGAGAAGGCCCAGCAGATCGTGCAACACATCCTGACCTCTGGCCAGCGCGCCTCGCAGCTGGTCGATGACGTGCTCGATTTTGCCCGCGGCCGTATGGGTCATGGCATTCCCCTGAGTATCCATGAGGCGCATGGCCTGGATAAGACTCTGGAGCATGTGATTTCAGAGGTTCAGCGCGTTCACCCGTCGCGGCCGATTCACTCGAACATAGGCACGCTGGAGCGTATTCGCTGCGATCATGAGCGGATCGCGCAGTTGCTCTCCAATCTGGTGTCCAACGCGATCAGCCACGGTGATGCCGAGAGCCCGGTCGAAGTGACGGCAGGCGTGCATGGCGAGGTGTTTGTGCTCAGCGTTACCAATCAGGGCGAGCCGATACCTGAATCGGTTCGTGCGCAACTGTTCCTGCCGTACTCGAGACCCATCACCGACGAGCCGCAAGCCGGGCTCGGACTGGGGTTGTACATTGCCAGCGAGATAGCCATTGCTCATGGAGGTACGCTCGAGGTGTGCTCGACGCGAGAGCAGGGCACGGTCTTTACCTTCAGCATGCCGTTGAAGTCTGCGTAGGCCCCCTTTGCCAGCCTGTGTCTTATGACCACACAGGCTGCCAGCGAGACGCTTTTTTTGGGCTCCGGAAACCTTGGGCTGCACGCCGTTGCGTCGTTCGGCTTCGACAGCCCTGACCATCCTTGTTACAAACTCTCCCACCGCTTTGCTTGCTCATCGGCTGTGCCGAGTCGAACCTGAGGCCCGGGTTGCCATCAAAGGCCTGAGCCTTCACGGTTACTCCGAAGTTTCACTTTGCCCAGAGGTAGTGATGAACAGTTTTGTGCGCAATCTTGTTGGCGGCGTGCTTGTTGCGTCATGCAGCATCGGTGCGGTCCAGGCGCAGACGCTGCCAAACAGCACTCTCAACAACGGTGCCAGCAGCAACCCGTATAACAGCCCGATTCACCGTGCCAACCCCAACAGCCGCCAGGGCACCGAGTCCAGCGTGCCGCCGTCCCGGGGCCCCAACATAGCGCCGCCAGTGCGCAAGCCTACTCTGGAAAACGGTGGCATCGGCAACGGCTACCCTACGCGCCAGAACACGCCACGTCCTTCTACACCGACAACCGACCCCAGGCGCGGCAACTGAATTTTCAACCCGGCGAACCCGTGTGGACGTCGACTCAATGCATAAGGAAACGCTCATGCTTAGAAAAACCCTGATCGCGACATTGTGTACTGCAGCCATTCTGAGCCTGCCAATGACTGCCAGCGCCGCTACGGAGTCCTACAAAAGCGAACTGGGCACCGTCACGGTGACGCCTGTTGTCGAAGGTCTGGATCATCCCTGGGGGCTGGCCTTTCTGCCTGACAGGCAAGGCATGCTGGTGACAGAGCGTTCCGGCAATCTGCGCGTGGTGTCGGCGGATGGCAAATTGTCCGCACCGCTTTCCGGGGTCCCGCAAGTCTGGGCGCAGAAGCAGGGCGGCCTGCTGGATGTGGTGCTGTCACCGGACTTCGCCAAGGACCGTATGGTGTATCTGACCTACTCCGAGGGCAGCGGCAAGACCGCCGCCGAGGGCGATACCGCCGGCACTGCCGCAGGGCGTGGTCGTCTTTCCAAAGACATGACTCGTCTGGAAGACTTCGAAGTCATCTTCCGCCAGGAACCGAAACTGTCGGTGGGCAACCACTTCGGTGCGCGGATGGTCTTCGATCGCGACGGTTACCTGTTCATCGCGCTGGGCGAAAACAATCAGCGCCCTACTGCGCAGGATCTCGACAAGCTGCAGGGCAAGATCGTGCGCATCTATCCGGACGGCAGCGTACCGAAAGACAACCCGTTCGTGGGCCAGAAGGGCGTGCGCCCGGAAATATGGTCCTATGGCCATCGCAATCAGCAGGGCGCCGCGCTTGACCCCTGGACCGGCACGTTGTGGACCAACGAGCATGGCCCCAAGGGTGGCGATGAGCTGAATATCATCGAGCGTGGCGCGAATTACGGCTGGCCGATCGCGACTCACGGTATCGATTACTCGGGTCAGCCGATTTCGGAGTCCAAGGGCAAGGTTGTCGAAGGGACCAAAATTCCGTTCCAGGTCTGGGAAGTGTCACCGGGCCTCAGTGGCATGGCGTTCTATGACCACAGTCTTTTCAAGGCATGGGATCACAGCGTATTCATCGGCGCGCTGGCCACTGAAGAGTTGATCAGGCTGCAGTTCGAGAATGACAAAATCGTTCATGAAGAGCGTCTGTTGAAAGACATGAAGCAGCGCATACGGGATGTGCGTCAGGGACCGGATGGTTACTTGTATCTGTTGACCGACGACGATAAGGGAAGTCTGCTGAAAGTCGGCCTGGCTCAGTAATAACCTGTTAAACGCTTAAAAAGAAAATTCCCACAATATTGTGGGAATTTTCTTATGAGTTGCTTGCGGTGGTAACCGTTAAACAGTCGGATCAATTGTCCTTTTCGTCACGTATCACTTCGCCCGTCTTGGCATCGACGTCGTAGTTCCACTCCACACCCTTGGCGTCTTTCAGTTCGATCTGATAGATCAGGCGGCCGGTGCGGTCCTTGTCCAGTTCGGTATCGTGGACTGTGAAGCCCTGGTGCTTGGCAACCGCATTCTTGTTGAACTGTTCAAAGTCACCCAACGCCTGAGACTTGTACAGGCGGATCACTTCATCGGGACCAACGTCAGCCTGGGCGGTACCTGCAACAGCAGTGAGGGCAACAGCGGCGAAAACGGCAGGCATAAGTTTCATGGGGTATTCCTTTCTGATTGATCTGTCTTGATTGATTCATCACACGCTGATTGGTTCAGCGGTTTTGTTGAACTCAGGTTATCCATGCTTACTTAATTCACGCTTAATTATTCAAGTGTGCGGAGAGTTTTGAAGCAGGTCTCGCTCTGCCGATTCGTAAGTAAAGTTTTCCCCTGCACTTTGTTTACAGGCAGAGCGTCACGCAAAGGTTGAAAAAAACCGGCAGTGAACGTAAAAGGTTGGCCCCCTGCCGGAAGGTGCGTCGCGTCTGTCCAGGCATCTGTCCTTGCGGAGTCTGATCGATGAGAACGCCTTACCGACCTGCCATGCGTCACGCCTGGCGATTGTTGCCGTTGGGCATGGCGGTTGCCTCGCCGTTGCTGGCCGCTGAGGCGCTCAGTCTGGATGCGGTCAACGTCACCGGTTTCAGCGAGCCGGAAAGTAGCGGCGACTATAAAGCTGAGCGGGCGTCGATCTTCGGGTTGGATCAGGCTTCTTTGCTGGATACACCGGCGTCGGTGTCAGTGTTCAGCGCTGCGCTGATCAGGGACCGTCAGGCAAAGCTGCTGAGTGAAGTGCTGCGCAACGATGCGTCGGTCGGCGACGGCTACGCGCCGGTGGGCTATTACGAAAACTTTGTGGTGCGCGGGTTTTCGTTGAACGCCGCCAACAGTTATCGCATCAACGGCCGCAGCATTGCCGGCGAGCAGAACGTAGCGCTGGAGAACAAGCAGCAGGTCGAGCTGCTCAAGGGGCTATCCGGCCTGCAGAGTGGCGTGGCCGAGCCTGGTGGGGTCATCAACTATCAGACCAAGCGGGCGCAGGACGTCCGGTCGGTCACGGTTTCTACCAACGAACACGGCGAGCGCTACATTGCGACCGACGTCGGTGGCTGGTTCGGCAGTGAGCAACAGTTTGGCCTGCGCGCCAACCTTGCCCACGAAGACATTCGCTCGTATGTCGAACACGCCGATGGCCAGCGCGATTTTGCCTCGCTGGCGTTCGATTGGAACATCAGCGAGCGCGCCCTGCTGCAACTCGACGTCGAGTACCAGACCAAAGAGCAGCGTTCGGTGCCCGGTTATCAACTTCTGGGTGGCACTGCGCTGCCTCGCGACGCCTCGCCGCGTAAATTGCTGGGTTACCAGAACTGGTCCAATCCGGTCGGTATCGACTCGCTGAACATGAACGGACGTTTCGAATACCGCTTCAATGACAGCTGGAAGGGCAGTCTCAGTGCGTCGCGCAGTCGGGTGGTCATCGATGACTACAGCGCCTTTGCGTGGGGGTGCTATGGCTCGGCCAGTTGCGCTGGGCAAGCGGTGCCCAACCACTTCAGTGCCGAGGGCGGTTATGACATCTATGATTTCCGTAGCCCGGACGACACGCGTCGCAACGATGAAGTCGAAGCGGCCATGTCCGGTACATTCACGACCGGATCGTTGGGGCACGAACTGACCTTCGGCAGCAGTGCCTACCGCCGCACGGTTGATACGCGCGGTACCTTCAACGAATTCGTCGGCTCGGGCAATATCAATGAGGTGCCTGAGCAGGTGGCTCCCTCGACCCTGGCGCTGCCGCACACCGAGCGTCGTCTGGACAGCCGTCAGTACGGAGTGTTTGCCACTGACCGGATCAGCTTCAACGAGCACTGGCAAACCGTGCTGGGCGGACGCGGGGTGCGGCTCGACGAGCGGGCATTCAACGAGGACGGTAGCGATGCGCGACACACCGAGCGTTATGTGTTTCTGCCCCAGGCGGCGCTGATCTACAAGCCAGTGGACAATGTTTCGCTCTACACCAGCTACAGCAAGGGCCTGTCGCTGGGCGGGACAGCCGCTTGGTTCACCAGCAATGCCAGTGAAATTCTTGCGCCGACCGTGTCCCGACAGCTTGAGGCAGGCATCAAGTATGACTGGCAGCGCATGAGCCTGACCGCCGCAGTGTTTCAGGCCCGCCAGGCGTACCAGTACTCCAGGCCCAACGATGACGGCACGTTCACTTATGTGCAGCAAGGCGAGCAGAAAAACACCGGCCTTGAACTGGGGGCGAGTGGCTGGGTGACTGACCGTCTGCAGATATCCGCCAGTGCGGCGGCGATTCGGGCGCGTGTTGAAGACAGCGGCACCGAGGCCTATGACGATCATCAGGCCCTCAATGTGCCCAAATACCGTGGCACCCTGCAAGCCGACTACAGCCTGCCGGTGCCCGGGCTCGCATTGCTCGGCGGAGTGCAGTACAGCGCCAGCAAGTACGCTGACCGGGAAGGCTCCGTGCAGGTCAATGACTACGCACTGTTCAATATCGGCAGCCGTTACAGCACCCGACTCAGCGGCTATGAAACCGTCCTGCGCCTGACCGTCGACAACCTGTTCGACAAACGCTACTGGCGCGATGCCGGTGAGTATCTGGGTGACGACTACCTGTTCATGGGCGCGCCCAGAACGGCGAGACTGTCGGCCACCGTCAACTTTTAGCGGAAGGGCCCTGTTACGCGGAGCGTCGGCACGATAGTTGAGATGATCGTTCCGCACGTTCCAGCATGGGAATGCAGTTCTCGACGCTCTGCGTCGTCAAGAGGACGCAGAGCGTCCAGAACGGCATGCGACGCGGAGCGCCGCACGATAGTTGAGATGATCGTTCCGCACGCTCCAGCGTGGGAATGCAGGTCTCGACGCTCTGCGTCGTCAAGAGGACGCGGAGCGTCCGGAAAGGCATGCGACGCAGAGCGTCGCACGATAGTTGCGATCATCGTTCCGCACGCTCCAGCGTGGGAATGCAGGTCTCGACGCTCTGCGTCGCAGGAGGACGCAGAGCGTCCAGAAAGGCATGCGACGCGGAGCGTCGCACGATAGTTGCGATTATCGTTCCGCATGCTCCAGCGTGGGAATGCAGTTCTCGATGCTCTGCGTTTTCAAGAGGACGCAGAGCGTCCAGAAAGGCATGCGACGCGGAGCGTCGCACGATAGTTGCGATCATCGTTCCGCACGCTCCAGCGTGGGAATGCAGTTCTCGACGCTCTGCGTCGCAGGAGGACGCAGAGCGTCCAGAAAGGCATGCGACGCGGAGCGTCGCACGATAGTCGGGGTTATCGTTCCGCACGCTCCAGCGTGGGAATGCAGTTCTCGATGCTCTGCGTTTTCAAGAGGACGCAGAGCGTCCAGAAAGGCATGCGACGCGGAGCGTCTCACGATAGTCGGGGTTATCGTTCCGCACGCTCCAGCGTGGGAATGCAGTTCTCGACGCTCTGCGTCGTCAAGAGGACGCGGAGCGTCCAGAACGGCATGCGACGCGGAGCGTCTCACGATAGTCGGGGTTATCGTTCCGCACGCTCCAGCGTGGGAATGCAGTTCTCGACGCTCTGCGTCGTCAAGAGGACGCGGAGCGTCCAGAACGGCATGCGACGCGGAGCGTCTCACGATAGTCGGGGTTATCGTTCCGCACACTCCCGCATGGGAATGCAGGTCTCGACGCTCTGCGTCGTCAAGAGGACGCAGAGCGTCCGGAAAGGCATGCGACGCAGAGCGTCGCACGATAGTCGGGATTATCGTTTCGCGGGAATGCAGTTCTCGACGCTCTGCGTCGTCAAGAGGACGCGGAGCGTCCGGAAAGGCATGACGACGCAGAGCGTCGCACGATAGTTGCGATCATCGTTCGGCACGCTCCAGCGTGGGAATGCAGTTCTCGACGCTCTGCGTCGCAAGAGGACGCAGAGCGTCCAGAAAGGCATGCGACGCGGAGCGTCGCACGATAGTTGAGATGATCGTTCCGCACGCTCCAGCGTGGGAATGCAGTTCTCGACGCTCTGCGTCGTCAAGAGGACGCGGAGCGTCCGGAAAGGCATGCGACGCAAAGCGCCGCACGATAGTCGGGATTATCGTTCCCGCTGCAGGCTTCAGCTCCGTATCAGTGCGCCTGCAAGCTTTGCTATTCTTCGCGCCCTGTGAGCGACAGGCGCTCTTTCAGCCATGTTTCGGATGCCTCATGACGGCCATCGTACGTTCCCCCTCCCAGCCCTTCAGCAAATCCGATTACAAGACCCTGAGCCTTGCGGCGCTGGGTGGGGCGCTGGAAATCTACGACTTCATCATTTTCGTATTCTTCGCGCTGACCCTCAGCCAGCTGTTCTTTCCTCCGGACATGCCTGAATGGCTGCGTCTGCTGCAAAGCTTCGGGATCTTCGTGACAGGCTATCTGGCGCGCCCGCTGGGCGGGATACTCATGGCGCACTTCGCCGACCGGCTGGGGCGCAAGCGCGTGTTCAGCCTGAGCATTCTGATGATGGCCCTGCCTTGTCTGCTGATCGGCGTCATGCCCACCTACGCACAGATCGGTTACTGGGCGCCGCTGGTCCTGCTGGCGCTACGCATCCTGCAAGGAGCCGCCGTGGGCGGCGAAGTGCCGAGCGCCTGGGTATTCGTGGCAGAACACGCGCCCAAGGGGCACCGCGGCTATGCACTGGGCGTGCTGCAAGCCGGCCTTACGTTCGGATACCTGCTGGGTGCGCTGACCGCGACATGGCTGGCGCGGGTCTTCAGCCCTGGCGAAATCCTCGACTGGGCGTGGCGTATTCCTTTCCTGCTCGGTGGCGTATTCGGTGTGGTAGGGGTGTGGTTGCGCCGCTGGTTGAGCGAGACCCCGGTGTTCATTGCCATGCATGCCCAGCGTGAACATCTGCCGGCGCTGCCACTTGGGCAGGTCTTGCGCGATCACCGCCAATCCTTGCTGCCTGCTGCACTGCTGACGTTTGTGCTGACCTCCGCAGTGGTGGTGCTGGTGGTGATTACCCCCACCGTCATGCAGCAGCGCTTCGGCATCAGCGCCAGCGACACCTTTGCCCTGAGCGCCATCGGCATCGTTTTTCTCAATATAGGCTGCGTGCTGGCAGGCATGCTGGTCGACCGCATCGGTGCCTGGCGCGGCATTATGTTCTATAGCCTGCTGATGCCGATGGGCATCGGCGTGCTTTACACCAGCCTCGTCGAGCAATGGATGCCGCTGGGCCTCGCTTATGCCATTGCCGGGCTGGCGTGCGGGATTGTCGGGGTGGTGCCGTCGGTGATGGTCGGACTGTTCCCCGCGAACATCCGTGTGTCAGGCATCTCGTTCACTTACAACATCGCCTACGCCTTCTGGGCCAGCACCACGCCATTGATGCTGATTGCCCTGATGCCTTGGAATATCTGGGTGTGCGTGCTGTATAGCCTGATCATGGGCGCCACAGGTCTCATTACCGCTGCGGTATTCGGCTTGCGCCGGGGCGTGGTCGTGGATGACCTGGCAAGCGGTAAAGCCGGATAACACGGTGCCGGTTGGCGCGGCGCACGGTGGTTGCGGAGAAATCACGACGCTGGCTGCTCACCTCTGCTGTGGGGTGAGTAGCAACTCAAAGATGGATAAAAAGTTCCTGCTGGTAGACACGCTTAATTGTAACAAGTGATTGTAATTCCGTTTCCTCAAGTCTATCTTGCGCCTGTCTATAGTGTTTGCGTTATTTATCTAATGTGCCCTCAGCCCGTGCCTGCGCAAACTGTTTCGTCAGGAGGAACATGCATAGCTTTGATAAATAGATAGGCGTAAGTATTCTGCATTTTGTGTAGGATTTTTCCTTAGTATTTAATTGCTAGAGATTTTTCTTACAGATTTCAGCTTTGTTGGAGGCTTTGAGGGAGGCGTCTCGCATTTGCGCAAAACAAGACTCAATAAAATGATTTCTGTGCCGATTTACTGTTTGGGTCATGGAAGACGAATGTAAGAAACATCCTACAAATTTGTCTGTTAGGCAAAATGATGGCAAGGGGAAGTATCATGTGGGTGACAATGAGAGAGCAAGAGGTTCTTGGCCTGTTGTTGCAGGGATGTACGAACAAGGAAATCGCCAGGCAGCTCAGTATCAGTGACTATACTGTGCGCGATCATGTCTCTTCGCTGCTCAGAAAGAACCAGGTAAAGACGCGTGTCGAACTCATGGCCAGGTGCGTATCTCAATTGCTTCCCGGAAAAAATACCCGACCCCCTACATCTGTCGGATTGCGTCGCGAGCCAGCACATACATAATGTGTCTTGTCGCATTCTGCAACTTGTTAATGTAATCAGCGCTGCTGACGTATAGCAGTGCCATTCATAATACCGTGCTGCTCTGTGAGTGCCGTCAGGCACTGCTTTCTGGCTGTTTGCAGAAAGGAATATCCAAAACCTGCTCGCACGACGAACTGTAAACAATAAAAAGGAGCCACTCATGACTGTTTGTTTTGTTCGGGGCGAGTCAGGGGCCGACACATCGTTGCGGCTGGATCTGCAGCGGCCCGGTTTTAATATGACAACAGACTTCCATCACCTGGCAATCCGACAGTCTGCGCTTTCGGTGACGCAACTTGCCGAGCAGCAGGCAAAACTGTCCGGCCCCGCTGGCCTGTTTGCCAAGCTCTGCCGGCAGCTTCGTTCGCATGGGCGCCAGTCACCCTTGCTCGAAGACGTTGCCCGGCTTGAGGGCCGCAAGCGTCAGTGGCTGGCCGAGCGCGCCGTACAATTTGTGCTGGGCCTGCACGGCCGTCGGCCAGAAGTCGAGAACCCGTTCAAAGGCCGGGTGCGAGAAGACCTGTGCTGCATCGTTTTCGACGATTCATCGCCGCACACGCTGGTCGAACGTTATACCGCCAGTGAAGCGCTGCGGGCTCAGGACAGTGAGTACTTCGTCAAACTCATTGCCACTACACGCAACACCGTCGAACGGCGAATCGTGTTCCACGGTCTGCTCGAACACTTCGACCGTCTGTTGCCCATCGAGAAGAGCATCTATCCGCTCAACTATCGCACTGTTCAGCAAGCTCACCTCGATCATGAGGAAGCCCTCTATGGTGCCCTGATAATGCAGCAGCCCATCGGCACATTACTCGAGATGCATACGCCTGAGTGGTTGTTGAATAACCTGCCGTCATTTGAACTTTCTATTGACCGGGAATGTGTGGGGTAGGTGGTGGCAAGGCGTATTAATCCGGTGTCAGAAGTAATTTGCATTTAGTAGATATAGATACCTGTCGGCTGATGGGGTTCTTGCAAGTGGTTTGAGTTTCTCTGACAAAAAACTTTCAAGCTCAGTGCGCGTTAGCGCGTTCGGTGAATGATAAGAACTAGCGGTTCGTGCGGACGTTTCAAGTCTGCAGCTTTCGCACGGCCAATACATTTGATTTATAAAAAATTGGAATAAAAATTATGAAAAAACTAGCACCGTTGGCTTTGTTGTTAGTGTCAGCTGCCTGCCAGGCGACCGATTATTCGGTTACGACTACGAGAACGCCGACGTCTATCAATGGACCCGGTCACAGTGCGTTTTCCCGACACCAGTTGAGATTGGCTGATTACCCCCGCGGCGCGGCTAATAACTCTCGGTTGAGAAAGATTTCCTGGACCGCTACGTCTTTTCCGGAGAGTACGGGCGAGCAGACAAAAATATGTTTTAGGCGCGAAGGGGTACACGAGTCGAGCTGTATTCAGATTGATCCGGGTATGCCAGGTGATACTGATCAATTTAATAACCTGGGGTTCAGCTATGCATCAGATGTTTTGATAAAACACCAAGC
Source organism: Pseudomonas sp. PvP027 (assembly GCF_017833005.1). Taxonomy (NCBI): domain Bacteria; kingdom Pseudomonadati; phylum Pseudomonadota; class Gammaproteobacteria; order Pseudomonadales; family Pseudomonadaceae; genus Pseudomonas; species Pseudomonas sp. PvP027. The sequence continues at coordinate 4,788,354 of NZ_JAFIBK010000001.1, forward strand.
CGTACATGGGCCATGGCAAAGCAAGCCTGCCGGGCCGGAAACAGTCACCTTTCATCTAACGTATTGATTGTCAATCCCTGGCGATAACCGTCAGGGATCTTGCAGGCAGGAGCCCACGTCATGCGAGTCATAAGTTCCGGAGCAGATGCACTGATAATCGCGCAACAACTTGATGAAAAAAGGGCGGCGAAAAACATGCCCTCAATTGCCAATCCGGCCCTTCGGTCAACCTCTCCAGACTCTGCGGTGACCATCAGCGGCCAGGCCCTCCTGAAACACAGGGTTTTTGGGTTTGCGGACTATGTTCGTTCTGCGCCCATGCTCGGGAAAGCCGAATGTGGAATGTCCATGCCCGAGGCGTTTTTTTTAACTCGGGACGATCGAAGGTTGCTGAGTGATGTTTACGAGTGGGCGAGTGATCAAGGCGCTGATCTGGTCTATGTAGATGAACTGGCGTTTCAGTTGGCTTCTTATAGGGAGAGTAATAATGGGGGAATAATGAGTCCTCATAACCAGGGCAAGGTATATGACATGGAAGGCCATAAGGTTTTCTACAGTTTTACCGAGCCGCACGCGGCCATTGCCAAGCGTATTACCGAAAGTGATGGGTTAAAAACAACGCGACTGGACCAGGGGTTTGTTCGCTTCATCACTGACAAGGACTACGGATCTATAGGTCACAATAATTTCGAGTTCATGGAAAAAGTCATCAACAGGTTTGCAACGGCGGGGGAAAGCGCTGAGCAGCTGGGTACAGATTTCGCTACTTATAAAAGCCAGAAGAGTGACTATATAAGAACGCTGTCCAAGGAAAAATACACTCCCGGCGAAGGAGACACTCAAGAAAAGGCCTCCGCAAGGAAATCCGCTAAACCCAAGGACATAACCCTGGAAAGCCTGCGTGCCGACAGGCGCGAGACGTTCCTGAAAGCGATGGGGGTCAAGAGTCTCTCGTCCCTGTTCGACATGCTGTTCAAGAGCAAGCGTTGATGGATCAGGCCTGTGCGCCAAGCGACTGGAGCTCTGGCGCCGCATCCTGAGGGCTGGCGACGCGGTTGCGGCCGGTGCTTTTGGCCAGATACAGCGCTTTGTCTGCCTCATGCAGCCACGAAGAGGCATCCGGCATTTCAGGGGAGTAGGCGGCAATGCCGATACTGAGGCTGACTTTCAGATCGCGTTGCAGGGTATAGGTCATTTCATCTATCGCCAGGCGCAGGCGTTCAAGGATTTCCTTTGCCTGAAACAAGCCGGTATTGGGCAGAATGACGCAGAATTCATCGCCGCCACAACGCCCGATCAGGTCCGAATCGCGCAGGTTTTCTATCAGTGCTTCGCTGATACTCTGCAGCACCGTATCGCCCATCAGGTGGCCGTAAGTGTCATTGATGACCTTGAAGTGGTCGATATCGATCAACGCAATGACGCACTCCTGATAGGCGTTCTGACTGCTTGCGTACTCCAGATCAAGCAGGTCCTTCCACGCGCCGTGATTGAGCAGGCCGGTGAGGCTGTCGGTGCGGCTGACCTTGCGCAGGATGTTGCGGTGTTCCCATAGCTTGAGTGTGACCTGATGGCTCAGCCAGCCAATGAAAATAGGATAGGTCACCAATACCGGAAGGCAGGCGTATATCTGCGTCATGTTGCCATGCAGATTGACCACAGGGTCGAGCGCGGCCAGCGAAATCAGTACGCCCAATGCCTGCATGCATAGGCCTTGCAGCATCAGGCGTGGACCGGCCGCTGCCATGTTATGCATGGCCATCATGGCGAGGACCGTGACCCCGGGAACTGCGCTGAAACCCATCGCGCCAACCCAGAAACCGCCCATCATCGAATCGAAAAGCAGATTGCGCCATTCAGCCTGGTAGGGCTCGCGCGACGTTTTTGCCAGCTGGTAGGCAAGGTGCGGCCATACCAGGCTGTAGAGCAGTGCCAACAACCACGCCCAGTGTGCTGTATTCACGTAATACAAAGAAACAGCGACCGTCACAAAGCCAACGCTTACACCGAAGCATCTCGGGGCGTAGATCCGCTTGGCGAATGCCATCCCTCTGCGGTGATAGGTGCTCATAGATTCTTACCGGACATTACTTTCGAATCGGCCAGAAATCGACACCGCTTGACCGAAAGGCTGGAGTTTGAGCGTTCACTAGTGGCAAGGGAAGAGTATTTTGCCGAGGGGTGTCAAATAACTACATATTGATGAAAGGTCACTGTTTAAAAGTCAATTAAATGACAGAAACAGTGATGAAACCTGTTCAAAAATATGACGAAACATACAATCTAATACACCGTGAATAACCGGGACAGCGTGCCTGATGTTTGCAGACACACTCCCCCGGCGAATTCAATAAGGCGACGTCACGCCGTTACAGCGCTGCCCTGTTTTTCTGAGTGCTGGTCATCCATGCAACGGCGATGGACAGCAGCGCGACAACGGCGGCGACATACCCTACGGCGCCCAGGCCCAGGTGCTCGATGGTAAGGCCTCCGATGATCGATCCCAGACCGATGCCGGCATTGGCGGCCGAGACATTCAAGGTTCCTGCCAGTGCCTGGGCCTGGGGCGCTGCTTTCATCACCCTGATCTGGCAGATCGGAAATAATGCGGTATGGGCAATGCCCCAGATCACCAGCACCACGGCCAGCAGCGGCATAGAGCCTGCGGCCGGTACGCTTGCGGTCATGCCCAGTGCGAGCAGCAGCGCAAATGCCATGGTCGAGCCGAGCGGGCTGCCGTCCACATAACGTCCACCCAGGGCATTACCGATCAGGCCGACCGCGCCGAAGCCCATCAACCACCAACCCACTTGAGCCGATTCGATGCCCGCGATGCGTTCCAGTGTGTCAGCCAGATAGGTATAGGCACCGAACATGGCTGTGAACAGCAGGATGGACAGCAGCAGGTTGGCGAGGAAAAACGGATCCCGGAGAATTTTGGCCTGCTCGGCGAGGGCGACCTTTGCGGTAGGTTCGATACGCGGCATCGACAGCGCCAGCAATAGCGCCATCAACGCAGACAGCAGCGTCAGAGCCCAGAAGGCCCCGCGCCAGCCCACGGCATCGGCAAATACCGTACCCAGCGGGATACCGAACAGCATGGCCGCCGAGATGCCGAGGTAGACCTGCGCAACGGCTTTGCCTGCGCGCTTTGGTCCGGCCAGCAGGCTTGCCGTTTCACTGGCGGTGCCCCAGAACACCGGCAAGGCCAGTGCCGGAATGAACCGCGCCAGCGCCAGCACCCAGATATTGCTCGATACCGCTGCCAGTGCGTTGGAGGCGGCGAAGATCAGCAAAATGACGATGAACGTGCGCTTGCGGTCCAGGTGCGAGAGCATCGCCGTCAGCGGTGGGCCGAAGAGCATCACCGTAAAGGCGAATAGCGTCACCAGCAAACCGGCAGTAGAGATGGAAATTCCCAGATCGCGGGCCATTGAAGGCAACAGACCGATGATGAGAAATTCAGTGGTGACGATCACGAAGCCGGCCAGGGCCAGAATCGCGATGGACAAGCCGGCGCCGGTCGAGCTTTCGCTGCGGGCGCCGGAGGCAGTGGTTTCCAGAGAAGGCATTGTGCAGACCCATTAAAAATAAGTCCGCCAGCTTATTGCAGAAAAGAGCTTCTATCTTTGCCAAGTTTTCTCTTTATTGTGGACAGGAATTCACTAATAAGGAGGGTGTGAGTCTTCTGCCCAAGGTTCAGGCTTTGGTCAATCGATTGTCCGGAGTGTTGCGGGCGGATTGAGTCGCATCGCACCGACTGGCCGCTCCGCAGATCATTGGCCGATGACAGTCTTGACCAGCGCGGCGTGCTCTTTCGGATTCTTTGCATTGGAGACCACGTTAAGCACGGCTGCGCGGGTACCCGATGCAGCGACGATCGACGTGCTCAGCACCTGAGCGTCGCTCATGGTCGCCGAGGTGTCCAGTTGGCGCACACCAAGACCGTTCTTTTTGACGATCTTCTTGTCACCCAGCTTTTTGAAATCCTTGTAGCCGGTACTCTGCTGGGCAAGGATGCCGGTGACCAGCCCATCAAGTACCGCGCCGTCATTGTCGTTGGCCTGCACGCCCATCGGCATCGGCGTTTCGGTAACGATCAACACACGCTTTTCAGCTGCATTGGTGTAGAGCGATCCTGTGACACCCTGAGCCTTGGCTTTTGCGTCAATCTCGGGCATTTCGCCCTTTACGTAGCCCGCAGGAATGGTGAAGGCCAGTTTGCCGCCCAGCAGCGAAGCGTTTTGCACCGCAGCGGCGGCCGCGGCGGCCTGCGGCTTGGTGGCAGCCTGAACGCTGACCATGCTCTGGCATGCTGCCAGTGCGACACACACAGCCATCGCCTTGAAACCGAAAGAGCGCATGGAAATTCCTTTTTGTCTGTTAATGACGGAGGCGTTTGCGCCTCAGCCATGTGATTGACCAGGCAGGTAAAAGTGCCCATAAAAAAACGACCAGCCCGATCACCCCGGCTGGCCGTCGTTTTGCTGCGTTACGCTTATTCGGCGATCTGCAGTTTGCGCGACTCGGTGTAGACGTAGCGCACTTTTTCATACTCGAACGGCGAGTTGAGCTGGCCGTAACGGAAGCTGGTGACGTAACGGCGGTCAATGGCGCGCAATACGGTTATTTCCGGATGGTCGTTGCTGACTTCAGCCACGTTCAGGAAGTTGATCTGGTTTTCAGCCGTGTAGTCGAACAGCATGCCGCCGGTGTCACGCAGGTTCGATGGGCCGAACAATGGCAACACCAGATAAGGCCCGGACGGCACGCCGTAGAAACCCAGTGTCTGGCCGAAGTCTTCGCTCTGGCGCGGCAGGCCCATCATGGTCGCCGGGTCCCACAGACCGGCGATGCCGATGGTGGTGTTGAGCAGCAGACGGCCAGTGGTGTCCAGCGAGCGCTCGCCCTTGAACTGCAGCAGGCTGTTCAGCAGGTTGGAGACATCACCCAGGTTGCTGAAAAAGTTGCTCACGCCGCTGCGCACGAAGCCAGGGGTGATGTAGCGGTAGCCGTCCACGACCGGCAGGAATACCCACTCATCGAAACGGTAGTTGAAGTGGTAGACCCGGCGGTTCCAGGATTCCAGCGGATCATAGACTTCCAATGCGTTGATGGAGGCGCGCTCGAACTCACGCTGATCCAGCCCCGGGTTGAATTGCAGCGACTTCAGCGGCTGAGTGAAACCGTCGGCATCGGTCTGACGGGCCACAGTGGCCGGGTGCTGAGCCTTGTTGCTGGTATCCGCGTCAGCGGCCTGGACTGTGCCGGCACAGAGCAGAGCGGCAAGAAGTAAAAGACGTTTAGCCACGGAAAAACTCCAGCATGGCGTCGGTGTTGACGCGGTAATTAAGGTTGCCGCAATGCCCGCCGTACGGGTAAACGGTCAGGCGATCGCCAAAGGTCTTGCGCAGGAAGCCGAGGTCACCCGAGCCCAGGATCACGTCGTCAGCGTTGTGCATGACGGCAATCTTGGTGTTGCTGTGCAGGTAATCCTTGAGTGCGTAGAGGCTGACCTGGTCGACCAGTTGCAGCAGGCTACCGCCGTCGGTGCGTGCGCGCCACATCGGGATGACCTGTTCGGTCAGGTAGCAATCGAAGTCGCACTGCAGGGCACGCTTGAGGAACGGCGTCAGACTGGTGCCTTCGGTGATCGGGAATTTCGGTGGCGTGATCAGACCGCGACGGTTGATCAGGTCGGAGGTGAACGCGATGTCCGCCGACGAGAAGCGGAACGAGGTACCGATCAGCATCGCCATCTGTTCATTGGTCAGGTGCTGCTTGGACTGCTGGAAGTCGAACAGCAGTGCATCGTTAAGGTCGATGTAGCCCTTCTGGCGGAAGTAGCGGGTCAGCTTGGCCAGCACCAGCTCGTAGAACGTGGTGGTGTTGTTGATGCCCTTGACGTTGGTTTGCACCAGTTTGTCCAGGTTGCTGATCGACGTGTAGAGATTGACCGGCGGGTTGAGCAGCAGCACTTTCTTGAAGTTGAAGCTGCGGCGGGTTTCATCCAGCTTGCTGACGAATGCAGCATTCAGTGCGCCGAGGCTGTAACCGGTCAGGTAATAGTCGGTTACCGGCAGTTGCGCCTGCTGGGCCCGAATGGCCTGCATGACGCGATAAATGTCTTCTGCGTCGTCGGTGGAAACGCCAGGAGTCGCAAAGCGCGAGGCCGAGCTCATGAAGTCATAGCTGGTGGGCGAAGAAAGCTGCACGACATGGTAGCCCGCGCCGTAATAGAGCTTTTTCAGGAATTCATTGATGGTGCTGTTATACGGCGCGCCGGTGCCGGCGATCAGGAAGATCAGCGGGGCAGCGTGGTCCTGCTTGGCCAGGCGATAGTGCAACTTCTTCACCGCCCAGAAGTTGTCGGGCAGGGTGAACTCGCGCTCGGGATGCAGGTTCAGGGTATAGACATCCTGATCGATATCTTCATCGTCAGGCAGGTCGGGGCGCAGAGCGGGCGGTGTGGTCGCAATGGTCGCTTCAAACGGATTAGTCAGCGGGTAGCCATAGGTGGCGGAGTCGACGTTGGTTGCCAGAGCGGACGCACTTAAACACAAGCCACCTATAACGGTGGCGAGGCGCAGAAAACGGAGCATGACTAAATCCCTTGGGAAAGAAGTGCTGATGAGATACGCAGGCTATGACCAAGGTGTAGTGCCAAAGTGCCCCATCCACCGGTGAACCCTGTAAATATGACGGAACAATACACGTTCTTTGGATTTTGCAATGCAGATATACGGTTTATTTTTGTATGACTAGCGTATTTGCTGCCCCGGAGCGACGTTTGCGCTGCTGGTGATGGTGAGCAGACCATGGCCTGGAAGCGAATTTTCCGGCTTGCGGAAAGCACAAAGGAGAGCCGTAGCTCTCCTCCAATGTGGTTCACGTGCTCTTTTTATTGTTATAGGGCGGCCTGTTATTGTTGTTGGCGACCAGTCCCTTTACAGCGTTGTTGTGCGACCCCATCCGGGGTCAAGAGCAAACGTATTTTTTTGAGCGCTGATTCGCTTTAATCACCTGTCTGCACAACGGGGTGATCCCACCGGTTCTGGAGCTACCTGACGGTAGTTTTATTGTTCTCGGTCCGGTCGCGAGGCCTTTCATTGAAAGGTCCCTGTAAAGCTGATCCACTCCAAAAAAATCTGTTAGCTGCGCCTCTGTCCGTTTTGTTCTTGTTGTGTCAGAGCCGTTACGTCTTGTTTTTATTGGTTTGCCGCATCATTTGTTGTTTTTGTTGTACCAGAGACATAGCAGGACCCGTGCCAGTTTTTTAAATCCCTTTCTAATCAGTTACTTATGAATTCTGATGATTGTCGGGGGGTGATAGAGCCGGAAAAAATGTTTCCGTGTTACCCGTTCGCAGTGGTGATCGTAAAGCTGCGGTAACACATCGTGTTCCCTTCGTAGCATGGGCCAGAGTGGTGCGCTGCAGGTCTTCGCCGTCTATACGACGATGGTATGGAGAAGGCGGCTCCCCTTTGGGCATAAAGATGGAACCCCCCATTGTTGATTGCCTGATCACGGCGTTTTTCGCTGTGCGTTGTCGTTGACGGTTCGTTGTTGTCGTTTCCCATTGCCCCAGTGTCGCAGACAGAGCATGCCTGCCTGTCCGTCAGGTCGATGATCAGGGTGGCGTTGCGGTGCGTTTGATTGCGCGTGGCAGCGATAAAAACGTGCAAGGCGCCGCGTGCCCCAAGGTCGGGCGCGGGGGCGGTCTGGAGAACAACGTTAACCATGCCCCGACAACCGTCGGTGCAGACTTCCGGGGAAGCGACAATGATGATGCGAAAAATACTGGGGGCGGGTGCCGCTCTGGTACTTGCGGTCAGCTCCACGCTGGCGATTGCCGAAACCAAGACCCTGACCATTGGCTATGTGGAAGGCTGGTCCGACAGTGTCGCCACCACCTTCGTGGCCTCCGAAGTGATCAAGCAAAAGCTTGGTTATGACGTCAAGTTGCAGTCTGTCGCTGCGGGGATCATGTGGCAGGCGGTGGCAACCGACAAGCTGGACCTGATGCTGTCTGCGTGGCTTCCGGGCACACATGGCGAGTACTACGCCAAGTACAAGGATCAGGTCGTCAACTACGGCCCCAACTTCAAGGACGCCAAGATTGGCTTGATCGTGCCTGAGTACGTGAAGGCCAAAACCATCGAAGACCTGAAGACCGATGCTTCCTTCAACAAGAAGATCACCGGGATCGATGCGGGCTCGGGCGTGATGCTCAAGACCGATCAGGCCATCAAGGACTACGGTCTGGACGGCTATAAGCTGCAGGCGAGCTCTGGCGCAGGCATGATCGCCGAGCTGACCCGCGCGGAGAAGGCGAAGAAATCCATCGTCGTCACCGGTTGGGTGCCGCACTGGATGTTCGCCAAGTGGAAACTGCGTTTCCTGGACGACCCGAAAGGTGTCTACGGTGAGGCTGAAACCGTCGACAACGTTGGCAGCCTGGGGCTGGAGAAAAAAGCCCCTGAAGTGGTGGCCTTCCTGAAAAAATTCCAGTGGGCTTCCAAGGATGAAATCGGTGAGGTGATGCTGGCAATTCAGGACGGTGCCAAACCTGAAGCTGCAGCGAAGGACTGGGTCGCCAAGCACCCGGACCGCGTTGCTGCATGGACTGCCAAATAGTCCCAGGTGTCTGAACAGCACTTCTCAAGGCCGTCTGGTGTTATCGCCAGACGGCCTTTTGTTTTTCTGCCCCGGAGTATTTTCCGTGCGGCCGACTGCCGGCGGGTCCAGGCCGTGCGAGAAGAGGTATCTACAGCTAATGTCGTTCTAATACTAAGGTCGTCTGGAGTGCGCGCCGGACCCGACTAAAGTGCGTTACGTGACATCTCATCTGTGCTGCGAGGACAAAAACAATGAACGACAGCATTTACCTCTCGATTCAAAACAGCCCCCGTTTCAAGGAGCTGGTCTCCAAAAGAGAGCGTTTCGCCTGGATTCTCTCGGCGATCATGCTTGGCCTGTATGCGGCCTTTATTCTTTTGATTGCTTACGGACCCCATATTCTGGGGGCCAAACTAAGTCCTACTTCAACCATTACCTGGGGAATGCCAATAGGCGTAGGGCTGATCCTTTCCGCGTTCATATTGACCGCCATCTATGTTCGCCGTGCCAACGGTGAATTCGATGACCTGAACAACGCGATCCTGAAGGAGGCTCAGCAATGATCCGGCGCCTATCAGCAGTACTTGGCCTGACCGCCTTCGCGCCGACCCTCTGGGCGGCAGACGCGTTGACTGGCGCAGTGCAGAAGCAACCCCTGAACGTCGCCGCGATTGTCATGTTCGTGGTCTTCGTAGCCTTCACGCTGTACATCACCTACTGGGCGTCGAAAAAGAACAAGACCGCGTCGGACTACTACTCGGCAGGCGGCAAGATCACCGGTTTCCAGAACGGTCTGGCGATTGCCGGTGACTACATGTCGGCAGCGTCCTTTCTGGGGATTTCCGCGCTGGTCTACACCTCCGGCTACGATGGCCTGATCTACTCGATCGGCTTCCTGGTGGGCTGGCCGATCATCCTGTTCCTGATCGCAGAACGCCTGCGCAACCTGGGTAAATACACCTTTGCCGACGTGGCCTCATACCGCCTCAAGCAAAAGGAAATTCGTACCCTGTCTGCCTGCGGCTCGCTGGTGGTGGTGGCGTTTTACCTGATTGCGCAGATGGTCGGTGCCGGCAAGCTGATCCAGTTGCTGTTCGGTCTGGACTACGCTGTTGCGGTGGTGCTGGTCGGTATCCTGATGTGCCTCTATGTGCTGTTCGGCGGCATGCTCGCCACCACCTGGGTGCAGATCATCAAGGCGGTGATGTTGCTGTCCGGTGCGTCGTTCATGGCACTGATGGTCATGAAGCACGTCAACTTCGACTTCAACATGCTGTTCTCCGAGGCGATCAAGGTTCACCCCAAAGGTGAAGCGATCATGAGCCCTGGCGGGCTGGTGAAAGACCCGATCTCGGCGTTCTCGCTGGGTCTGGCCCTGATGTTCGGTACTGCGGGCCTGCCCCACATCCTGATGCGCTTCTTCACCGTGAGCGATGCCAAGGAAGCCCGTAAGTCGGTGCTCTACGCAACCGGCTTTATCGGTTACTTCTACATCCTGACCTTCATCATCGGTTTTGGCGCGATCCTGCTGGTCAGCACCAATCCGGCGTTCAAGGATGCAGCAGGCGCCCTGCTGGGCGGTAACAACATGGCGGCGGTTCACCTGGCCGATGCGGTCGGTGGCAGTCTGTTCCTTGGCTTTATCTCGGCAGTAGCCTTCGCCACCATTCTGGCAGTGGTTGCCGGTCTGACCCTGGCGGGTGCTTCGGCGGTTTCCCACGACTTGTACGCCAGCGTCATCAAGGCAGGCAAAGCCAACGAGAAGGACGAGATCCGTATCTCGAAAATCACCACCATCGCCCTGGCGGTCGTGGCGATCTTTCTGGGTATTGCCTTTGAAAGTCAGAACATCGCGTTCATGGTGGGCCTGGCGTTCTCGGTCGCGGCAAGCTGCAACTTCCCGATCCTGCTGCTTTCCATGTACTGGAAAAACCTGACCACCCGTGGCGCCATGATCGGCGGCTGGATGGGCCTGATCAGCGCAGTGGTGCTGATGGTGCTTGGGCCGACCATCTGGGTGCAGATCCTGCATCATGAGAAAGCCATTTTCCCTTACGAATACCCGGCGCTGTTTTCCATCGCCATCGCCTTCGTAGGTATCTGGTTCTTCTCCATCACCGACAAGTCGAAAGCGGCGGAGGGCGAGCGTGCTCTGTTCTTCCCGCAATTTGTCCGGTCGCAGACAGGGCTGGGTGCCAGCGGTGCGGTTTCGCACTAAGGCATGGGTGTTGTGAACTAAGCAGCCTTCGGGCTGCTTTTTCATGGGCAATAAAAAACCCCGCTTGAAAAAGCGGGGTTTTTTACTGGCTACATGCTCTGCTGCGTTAAGCAGCAGGTCATATCTTGCCGAGCAACACCAGAATCAGCAGGATCACCAGGATCGTACCGATGATGCCCGACGGACCGTAGCCCCAGCTGCGCGAGTGCGGGAATACTGGCAGACCGCCAACTAGCAGCAGAATCAGAACGATGATAAGAATAGTGCCGATGCCCATGGTGAGTTCCCTCTTTCATTAGTGTCAATTAACAGATGCAGTTGAAACGTCAAACCAGACGGTATGAAGTTGGCCTGCTTGACTCATCCGACTGTAGGCGTTGGAAAAAGGTTCGATCTATTTTAAATAATTTATTACAAATTTGAAAATCATTGAAAATCAGGGGTTTGTCGTATTTTTGTCCGACAATAACTCGGTCTTTTTTGAATTTTTACGTCTGAATCGATCTTAAAAACAATTGAACTAAAAGCCCTGAAAAGTCTCGCCGCTATTTGCACTTTCCACCTGATGCAGGGGCCACAAGAGGACGCGAGGATGGTTTATCGAATGGCGGCGGATGCCGTGGTCGTGTTTCATCTGTTGTTCATTGTGTTCGTCCTGTTCGGCGGACTGCTGGTATTGAGAAAGCCGTGGCTGGCGTTACTGCACGTTCCAGCGGCGGCCTGGGGGATTGCGGTCGAGTTTCTGCACCTGTATTGCCCGCTGACACCGCTGGAAAATACCCTGCGCAGCAACGCCGGGGGGCAGGGCTATACCGGGGGCTTCGTTGAGCATTATCTGATCCCGCTGATTTACCCGGCCGGGCTCACCCCTGGCCTACAGCTTTGGCTGGGCGGTATCGTCGTGCTGCTCAATGTGTCGGTGTATGGCCTGTTGCTGGTGCGTTATGTGGTCAGAGCAAGGCGTCCATAGGGCTGCGGTTTGTTCCAGGCATTCAGCGTCTTGATGGTGGGGTTGTGGCGCTTCTACTGTGATTACACTCAGGCAACTCCTGCACATCACAAGGCTCTCGGCTATGCAAAACCGCATCATGATTACTGGCGCCGGCTCAGGTCTGGGTCGTGAAATTGCACTGCGCTGGGCGCGCGAAGGGTGGCGGCTTGCACTGTCGGACATCAACGATGCCGGTTTGCAGGAGACCCTTGCGCACGTACGCGAGGCGGGTGGTGACGGCTTTGTGCAGCGTTGTGATGTTCGCGATTACAGCCAGCTCACCGCATTTGCCCAGGCGTGCGAACAACGCTTTGGCGGCATCGACGTCATCGTCAACAACGCGGGCGTGGCCTCCGGTGGCTTCTTCAACGAATTGTCGCTGGAGGACTGGGACTGGCAGATCGCGATCAACCTGATGGGGGTGGTCAAGGGCTGCAAGGCGTTCCTGCCGATGCTGCTGGCCAGCAAGGGCAGGATCATCAACATCGCCTCTATGGCAGCGCTGATGCAGGCGCCGGCGATGAGCAATTACAACGTTGCCAAGGCCGGGGTCGTAGCGCTTTCCGAGAGCCTGCTGGTTGAACTGCATGACCAGGGGGTTGGTGTTCATGTGGTCTGCCCGTCGTTCTTTCAGACCAACCTGCTGGATTCCTTCCGCGGCCCCACGCCCGCGATGAAAGCGCAGATCGGCAGGTTGCTGGAGAAGTCGCCCATCACTGCCGGCGATATCGCCGATTGCATCTTCAGGCAGGTTGGCGAAGGCGAATTCATGATCCTGCCCCACGAAGAGGGCCGTATGGCCTGGGAGATGAAACGCAAGCAGCCGCAGGCGATGTATGACGAAATGACCGTCATGTGCGCCAAGATGCGCGCCAAGGCGCAGAAGGGGCATGCCTGACTGAGCCGGACGCTCTGCGTCCTCTTGCGACGCAGAGCGTCGCGACCTGCATTCCCACGCTGGAGCGTGAGGAACGATAACCTCAGCCATCGTGCGACGCTCCGCGTCGGCATGCCGTTCCGGACGCTCTGCGTCCTCTTGCGGCGCAGAGCGCGCGAACTGCATTCCCACGCTGGAGCGTGAGGAACGATAACCTCGACTATCGTGCGACGCTCCGCGTCGGCATTCCGTTCCGGACGCTTTGCGTCCTCTTGCGACGCAGAGCGCGCGACCTGCATTCCCACGCTGGAGCGTGAGGAACGATAACCTCGACTATCGTGCGACGCTCCGCGTCGGCATGCCGTTCCGGACGCTCTGCGTCCTCTTGCGACGCAGAGCGCGCGACCTGCATTCCCACGCTGGAGCGTGAGGAACGATAACCTCGACTATCGTGCGACGCTCCGCGTCGGCATGCCGTTCCTGACGCTCTGCGTCCTCTTGCGACGCAGAGCGTCGCGACCTGCATTCCCACGCTGGAGCGTGAGGAACGATCATCTCAACTATCGTGCGACGCTCCGCGTCGGCATGCCGTTCCTGACGCTTTGCGTCCTCTTGCGACGCAGAGCGTCGCGACCTGCATTCCCACGCTGGAGCGTGAGGAACGATAACCTCGACTATCGTGCGACGCTCCGCGTCGGTATGCCTTTCCGGACGCTCTGCGTCCTCTTGCGACGCAGAGCGCGCGACCTGCATTCCCACGCTGGAGCGTGAGGAACGATCATCGCAACTATCGTGCGACGCTCCGCGTCGCATGCCTTTCTGGACGCTCTGCGTCCTCTTGGGTGGCGCGACGTTGCGTGTTCAAGGTTATCAAGGTCATGAACGTACTGTTTTCTGATAGGGTTGCGCGCATCTTGCAGCCCTGTCCCGAGAACCTTTCATGCTCAATTACCTGTGGTTCTTCCTCGCCGCCCTGTTCGAGATATTCGGTTGCTATGCCTTCTGGCTATGGCTACGCCAGGGCAAGAGCGCGTTGTGGGTGATTCCTGCGCTTGTCAGCCTGACCGTGTTTGCACTGTTGCTGACACGTGTGGAGGCGGCTTACGCGGGCCGAGCCTATGCGGCATATGGCGGGATCTACATTGTCGCGTCGATTGCCTGGCTGGGGCTGGTCGAGCGGGTCAGGCCGCTGGGTACGGACTGGCTGGGTCTGGCTTTCTGCGTCATCGGTGCGACCATCATTCTGCTGGGGCCGCGTTGGTCCGCTGCTTGATTAAGCACAACTGTCAAAGACATTTCCCACGGATCTGGCTGGAAAGTAAGACGTTTCCTTCAGTCCTTTCCGATGCTGTTGCAGGACGTTACTGATTTGCCATCAGCGCATTGAAGCGCTCTGCCTGCCGATGCACCCTGCCTCTTTTGCGCAACGCAAGGGTGGGAAAAATGCTGGTACTGACGCGGGAAATTGGCGAAACGTTTTCCATCGGTGATGACATCACCGTGCAGATTCTGGGGATCAACGGCAATCAGGTCAGGCTCGGGATCAATGCCCCGAAAGACATCAAGGTTCACCGCGCCGAGGTCTACAAGCGAATTGCCAGGACGCTTGCGCAACAGGCAACAACGCCGCTTCAGTGAGCGGCGTTATCAGCGGGCGATATTGTCGCTAGATGACCTGACTCGCCCTGCCGAAAACCCGACTCAGGCACTGAAGGGGTTATTCGAAAAATTCCTTGGGCACGTCGTGCTTGAGCATCAGTTGGCACTGCTGGCTCTCAAGGTCGAAAAAGATCACCGCCTGGCCCTTGGTCAGCGCATGGCGCACGCGCAATACCCGGGTTTGCAGAGGCGTTTCGTCGCCATTATCGGTGCCCTCACGGGTGACGAAATCCTCGATCAGGCGAGTGAGGGTGTCAGGTTCCAGTTGGTCGTAGGGGATCAGCATGGCGGTTCTCGTGTCGATGAGCGGCGATGATAGAACTGCGGTGCCACGCACCGCAATTCACAGGGCCTCAACTCTCTTCGCGATTCTGCCCGATCAGGCTGTCGACAGGTGGCACGCGGGTATCGGATTCCATCTGCGCGTCATGCTCGATCTGATGGCTGAAGCGCTCCAGTGAGCTCTGCGCAGGTTTGGCATCGCTGGCGAATACCGGTGGACTGAGGATGTAGGCCCCCAGCAACTTGCTCAGCGCTGCCAGACTGTCGATGTGCGTGCGCTCGTAGCCGTGCGTCGCGTCACAGCCGAAGGCCAGCAGGGCGGTGCGGATGTCATGCCCCGAGGTAACCGCCGAGTGCGCATCACTGTAGTAATAACGGAACAGGTCACGACGTACCGGCAGCTCGTTGTCCACGCCCAGCCGCAGCAGATGGCGGGAGAGGTGGTAGTCGTAAGGACCGCCCGAGTCCTGCATGGCCACGCTGACGGCGTGTTCGCTGGAGTGTTGACCCGGGGCAACCGGCGCAATGTCGATGCCGACGAACTCGCTCACGTCCCAAGGCAGCACGCCAGCGGCGCCCGTACCGGTTTCTTCGGTGATGGTGAACAGCGG
Source organism: Pseudomonas sp. PvP027 (assembly GCF_017833005.1). Classification (NCBI taxonomy): domain Bacteria; kingdom Pseudomonadati; phylum Pseudomonadota; class Gammaproteobacteria; order Pseudomonadales; family Pseudomonadaceae; genus Pseudomonas; species Pseudomonas sp. PvP027. The sequence continues at coordinate 4,803,611 of NZ_JAFIBK010000001.1, forward strand.
GTGGCAGTCGATCAATGGCTCGGCACCGCTTTCGACAATAGACTTCAGGGCGGCGAGCAGTGCTGCCACACCAGCCTTGTCATCCAGGTGACGGGCACTGATGTGTCCGCTCTCGGTGAACTCCGGCAGCGGGTCGAATGCTACGAAGTCACCGATGCCGATACCCAGCGACTCGCAGTCGGCGCGGGTGGTGCAATAGGCATCCAGACGCAGCTCGACGTGGTCCCAACTGATCGGCATTTCGTCCACGGCGGTGTTGAACGCGTGACCGGAAGCCATCAGCGGCAGAACGCTGCCACGGATCACACCGGTGTCGGTGAACACGCTGACCCGGCTGCCTTCGGCAAAGCGGCTCGACCAGCAGCCGACCGCAGCCAGCGCCAGGCGGCCGTTGTCTTTGACTTCCCGAACGCTGGCACCGATGGTGTCCAGGTGCGCCGATACGGCACGGTCGGGGCTGTTCTGCTTGCCCTTCAGCGTGGCGCGGATCGTGCCGCGGCGGGTCAGTTCGAACGGAATACCGAGCTCTTCGAGACGCTCAGCCACGTAACGCACAATGGTGTCAGTAAAGCCGGTAGGGCTTGGGATCGCGAGCATTTCCAACAGAACTTTCTGCAGGTATTTCAGATCCGGATCGGGGATATTTGCAGGGGTCATGAATGCTCCTTATGGAACAGTTGCAAGCCACAGGCTGCAAAGGCGGATGCGCCGTTTGCAGCCCGTGTCCGCAGCTGCGATCAGATATGCACAGGCAGGCTGTGCGGAAACAACAGATCGACGAAACGTTCGGCGGTGGGTTGTGGTTCGTGATTGGCAAGACCTACGCGCTCATTGGCTTCAATGAATACGTAGTCAGGCTGATCGGCGGCCGGCACCATCAGGTCCAGGCCGACGACCGGGATGTCCAGCGCCCGCGCGGCACGCACCGCTGCGTCGCTGAGCACCGGGTGCAGAATGGCCGTGACATCCTCCAGGCAGCCGCCGGTATGCAGGTTGGCAGCACGACGCACGGCCAGGCGCTGATCCATCGGCAAAATATCAGCGTAGTCAAAACCGGCCTCGCGCACGGTGCGCTCCGTTTCCTGATCCATCGGAATACGGCTTTCGCCGTCCGTTGCCGCAGCGCGGCGTCGGCTCTGAGCTTCGATCAACTGTTTGATGGTGTGGCGACCATCACCAATGATTTCGGCCGGACGACGTATCGCAGCCGCCACGACCTGAAAGCCGATGACCACGATGCGCAGGTCCAGACCTTCGTGAAAGCTTTCCAGGATCACGCGAGTGTCGAACTGGCGGGCCTGTTCGATGGCGCTCTGCACGTCTTCGATAGTACGCAGATCAACCGCGACGCCCTGGCCTTGTTCACCGTCCAGCGGCTTGACCACAACTTGCCCGTGCTCTTCGAGAAACGCCAGATTATCGTCCGCATTGCCCGCCCGTTGCTGTGCGGGCAAGTGCAGACCGGCAGCCTTCAAGGCGCGGTGGGTCAGGCTTTTGTCCTGACACAGGGTCATGCTCACCGCACTGGTCAGATCGCTCAACGACTCGCGGCAGCGGATGCGACGACCGCCGTAGCTGAGAGTAAACAGCCCGGCATCCGCATCATCCACCTGCACGTCAATGCCGCGTCGATGGGCTTCCTCGACAATGATCCTCGCGTACGGATTGAAGTCCGCTTGTGGGCCAGGGCCGAGAAACAATGATTCGTTGATGCCGTTCTTGCGCTTGATGGCGAAGGTCGGCAGGTTGCGGAAATTCAACTTGGCATACAGCGCCTTGGCCTGATCGTTGTCATGCAGCACCGACAGGTCGAGGTAGCTCAGGCCGCGACTCATGAAATGCTCGATCAGGTGCCGGACCAGCACTTCGCCCACACCCGGTCGAGTGCATTGCGGGTCGACCGCCAGGCACCAAAGGCTGCTGCCTTTTTCAGGGTCGTTGAAGGCCTTCTGATGATTGAGCCCCATGACGCTGCCGATGATCGTGTTGCTGCCCTCGTCCTCGGCCACCCAATACACCGGGCCACCTTCGTGGCGTGGGGTCAGCAGCTCATGGTCGATGGGCAACATGCCGCGCGCCAGATACAGGTTATTGATGGCCTGCCAGTCGTTTTCATTGTGCGCGCGACGGATACGGTAGCCGCGAAACACACGATGCGCCGGGCGGTAATCGCTGAACCACAGACGCAGCGTGTCCGACGGGTCAAGAAACAACTGCTGCGGCGATTGCGCCAGGACCTGTTGCGGGGCTGCCACATAAAGGGCGATGTCGCGCTCGCCAGGCTTTTCGTTGAGCAGGTCCTGAGCCAGCGCGGCCGGATCAGGGTAGGTGTGACCGATCAGCAAGCGTCCCCAGCCACAGTGCAGGGCCAGAGGGTCTGCATCTATCTGGCTGCCGTCTTCAGCGAGTCGTGCCTGCAGACGTTCGTAAGAGGGCGACTGGCCGCGCAACAGGCGCTGGCTATAAGTCGTCGCGTTCTGTTTCATCAATCACAGTCCTTGTTCGCTGAGCCACAGGTTCAGCGCTGCCAGTTGCCACAGCTTGGAGCCGCGCAATGGCGTGAGCTGGCCCTCGGGGTTGGTCAGCAACTTGTCGACCATGGCAGGGTTGAACAGGCCGCGGTCCTGACTGGAGTCGGTCAGCAGTTCACGCACCCAGTTAAGCGTGTCGCCCTGCAAGTGTTTAAGGCCAGGCACCGGGAAGTAGCCTTTTTTGCGGTCAATCACTTCCGAAGGAATGACCATGCGTGCGGCTTCTTTCAGCACCTGTTTGCCACCGTCGGGCAGCTTGAATTTACCCGGGATGCGAGCCGACAGTTCGACCAGGCGATAGTCAAGGAACGGCGTGCGCGCTTCCAGGCCCCAGGCCATGGTCATGTTGTCGACGCGCTTGACCGGGTCATCGACCAGCATCACGGTGCTGTCCAGGCGCAAGGCCTTGTCAACCGCAGCGCTGGCGCCTGGCTGGGCAAAGTGATCACGAACGAAATCACCGGCGGCGTCATTGGCAGTGCGCCATTTCGGCTGCACAGTCTCGGCATATTCCGCGTAACTGCGGTCAACGAATGCATCACGGTAGGCCGCAACCGGATCGCTAGCGCCGTCGACTTGCGGGTACCAGTGGTAACCGGCGAACAGTTCATCAGCACCCTGGCCGCTCTGTACCACCTTGCAGTGCTTGGATACTTCACGCGACAGCAGGTAGAAGGCGATGCAGTCGTGGCTGACCATCGGTTCGCTCATGGCTCGGAATGCCGCAGGCAACTGCTCGATGATCTCGCTTTCCTGAATACGCAGCTGGTGATGGCGCGTGCCGTAATGCTTGGCGATCAGATCGGAGTACTGAAATTCGTCGCCGCGCTCGCCTCCAGCATCCTGGAAACCGATAGAGAAGGTCGACAGGTCCTCGACGCCTACTTCACGCAACAGGCCCACCAGCATGCTCGAGTCGACGCCGCCGGAAAGCAGCACACCGACGTCCACCGCAGCACGCTGACGGATCGCTACCGCTTCACGCGTGCTGTCCAGTACGCGGTCGCGCCAGTCTTCGAGGGTGAGGTTTTTCTCGTCTTCGTGCGGGCCGTAGGGCAGCGTCCACCAGACTTTCTGCTCGACCTTGCCGCTTGCGTCGATACGCATCCAGCTGGCCGGCGGAAGTTTTTCGACGCCTGCCAGCAAGGTGCGCGGCGCAGGCACCACAGCGTGGAAGTTGAGGTAATGGTTGAGCGCCACCGGATCAAGCATCCCGCTGATGTCACCACCCTTGAGCAGGGCAGGCAGCGAGGACGCGAAGCGCAGGCGCTTGTCGGTTTTCGACAGGTACAACGGCTTGACGCCGAGGCGGTCACGGGCAATGAACAGCTGCTTGCTGTCACGTTCCCAGATGGCAAAGGCGAACATGCCATTGAGCTTGGGCAGCATGTCTGCGCCCCAGGCGTGGTAGCCCTTGAGCAACACTTCAGTGTCACCGCCGGAATGGAACTGATAGCCAAGGCTTTCCAACTCGGCACGCAATTCAGGGAAGTTGTAGATCGCACCGTTGAAGGCCATGGACAGGCCCAGGTTGCTGTCGATCATCGGCTGCGCCGAGCCATCCGACAGGTCCATGATTTTCAAACGGCGATGACCAAGGGCAACCGGCCCCTGGCTATGAAACCCCCACGCATCCGGGCCGCGAGGCGCCAGCTCATGGGTAATACGCTCAACAGCGGCTAGGTCCGCTGGTTGATGGTCAAAACGAAGTTCGCCTGCTAATCCGCACATAAGTCCTTACCGGGTTTCCGTTGGGGAGGTGACTGAGAAAGTGCAGTCACCCAGAAACTGACCCAGTGAGGGCATGGTAGTTTTAGATCAAAAAGTTATAAGCGTTTGTTTTCAGCTGGTCTGGCTGCATTGGCTGGCGGCTCTGTCGAGATGGGCGAGCACGATCTCTTCTTCGCGAAATAAGTTGTGATGGAATAAAAAAGATAACTCTGGGTGCCTTTTTTAAGTTGTTTTAACATGCGCCCAGGGTTATATTTTTTCACGTCGAATCACTGGAGGTGGGGGTGCAAAGCAGGCAATTGATAAAGGAGCTTGAAGCTGATGGATGGGTTCTTGATCGTGTTTCGGGCAGTCACCATATGTTCAAGCATCCTGAAAAACTTCAGACAGTCCCCGTGCCGCATCCCAAGAAAGACTTGCCATTCGGAACGGTGCGGGCCATCAAAAAGCTAGCCGGGCTGGTTTAGTCCAGTTTTGCCCTGACACCCTGTTGGAGAAAGAAAATGAAATACCCAATGTGCATAGAATGGGGAAACGACACCACTGCGTTTGGTATCCAGATTCCCGATATTCCCGGTGCCGTAACGGCTGGCGATACGTTCGAGGAAGCGCACGCTGCGGCGGTTGAGATTGCTCATATCATGCTGCAGGAGATAGCAGCCAGCGGTGGAACCATACCCAAGGCCGGAAACGTTGCCGAGCACGCCAGGAATCCCGATTTCGCAGGGATGGGCTGGGGAATGATCGAGATTGACGTAACGCCTTATCTCGGCAAGACGGAGAAGGTCAACGTCACACTGCCTGGTTTCGTGATCAGGCAGATCGATCGCTATGTGCGGGATCACAGCATCAAGAGCCGCTCGACCTTTCTGGCCGACGCGGCGCTGGAAAAACTGGGTCGAGCATGACTGCCAATCGCAGCGCTCAATACCCGGTCATCTCCAGATACCCCACACCTTCCTGACTCCCGCTGAACCTCACCGGCCCCTCCCAGTAGGGGATACTCACGCCCATCCAGGCGGCGGGGTTCAGCGCTTCGGTGGTGATGTCCAGGTTTCTGTCGGGGACCCTGACTCTCCAGCGGGTGGGCACTTTATGCTCGCCGATCAAGGTTTCCTTCAATGGCTCCAGACTGATTTCGTTGGCGTGCAGCATCCGGGTGGTGCCGTCGGCGCTGATCCAGTTACCGGTCAGGTAGGGGGCGCCGTTCTTGTGACGGATGCGATACAGCATCAGGCGATCACCGTCTGCCAGTTGCAGCGAAAACCAGTCCCAGCCGCTCTGGTTGGCGGTCAGTGGCTGGCTGCTCCATTCCCTGTCCAGCCAGGCGTTGCCGGTAACCTGATAGGTCTTGCCCTGTATTTCCACGCTGCCTTTGGCGTCGAAGAAGGGCTGGCTGTAATAGTACGACGCCTGCCCCGCCTCCGATTTCTGGCTGTAGCCCTGTTCGCCCTGCAGCACCAGCGGTTTGCTGGATGTCAGGCTCAGGTCGTAGCGAAAGTCCTTGCCGCTGGCCTTTAACTGCATGGCAGTCAGCGGATCAGCGCTGCGAACATTGCTGGTAAATGCCCAGTCATCAATCCACGCCGAGAAGGGGGCCAGGGTCACGTCGGCCTGACCGATACCGCCGCGTGCGTAACGCTCTGCTACATAGTGGCCGCTGCTCGACGTTGCCGCCGCATGGCCCAGCCAGATCGTGCCGTCATTCCAGCCGCTGCCGGTCTGTTGACCGGGGCGCAGGGCATTGCGAAACAACGTCCACTGCACGCCGAACTGCTGGCCTGCGTCATCCTTGAGGGTGGCGGTGATGTACCACCACTCGATACGAAAGCCGGGATGCTGGCCGTGGTCTTGCGGGAATGAAAAGACCTTGCCCGGTGTCACCTGCGCGTAACTGTCGGCGGTATTGCCCAGTCCGGCGAATCCGCTTTCAGGTTGCGGTTTGTCGTCGCAGGCAGCGAGCAGCCCCGCGAGGACCAGCGGCATTAGCCATTTACTGTTCATTGGCGAATGTCCTGAGTAGATCCGCTGGACGGCTGCGGTACAGCTTCAGCAGCGGCCAGGCCGAGGCCAGCAAAGTCGCCAGCATCGCCAGCGCCATCAATTGCAGCAGTTGCAGCGGGAACACCTGCAGCGGCAGACGCCAGCCAAAGGCTCGAACGTTGATCACTGCATCCAGGCACCAGGCCAGCAGCAGCCCGAGTGGCAGCGCGAGCACCAGTGTCAGGACCGCCAGCAGCCAGGTCTGCCCCAGGTTGAGCAGCATCAGTTGCCGTCGCGTGACGCCCAGCGCCCACAACGGGGCGAGCTGCCCGAGGCGGCTCTGGCTTTGAGTCAGCAGGCTGATGAACAGCGCCACGCCAGCGACGCCCAGTGTCAGGCTGTTGAGTGCGGCAGTGGCGGCAAACGTACGTTCAAAAACCTGGCTCGACCAACCCTTGAGCTGGCTCTGATCGATGATGTGATTATCGTCCAGCTTGAAACGCGCTTGCAGCCGGGTGACCAGCGACGGGATTGCCGCCTGATCGACCCTCAGGTTGAAACGCACCGGCACCGATTGCGGCCAGTGAGCGAGCAGGTGCCGGGAGTTGACCAGCAAATGGCCCTTGGGATTGCCATAGTCGGCGTAGATCCCGACGATGCGCGGGGTCCACTTGCCATTGGGTACGGGGATGTTCAGCGTGTCTTGCAGCCCCAGTTGGAGGCGGCGTGCCAATTGTTCGCTGAGCATCACCGTGTCTTCATCGCGCAAAACATTCCACGGATCACCGGCGACCGATTCCAGCAACGCCCAGTGCTGGCGATAGGTGCTGTGATCGATCACGCCAAACAGGTCCGCAGGCCAGCCCTGGACTTGCACCGGCACCTGCCAGTTGGGCAGCACGGCGCCGACATCCTGTTGCTGGCTCAGCCAGGTGTTCAGCGGCGCTGCCTGCTCCGGGTTCTGCGGGCTGACATACAGTTCGGCGGTCAGACGTTGCTCCAGCCAACTGTTGAAGGTCTGGCGAAAACCCGAGGTCATGCTGCCTGCGCCGATGTTCGCGGCCATCGCCAGCAACAGGGCCATCAGCGCCAGGCTCAGGGCGGGCAACTGCTGACGACAATCCGCCAGAAACCATTGCCCGAGCACCGAGCGGCTGCGCTTCAACAGACCGCCAAGCATGGCGTTCAGCAAAACCGGCAGGGCCAGCGCGGCACTGAGCAGCAGGGCGGACATCATCACGAACCCCAGCATCAGACTGGTGCCGAACAACAGCGCACTCACGCCAACCACCGCGCCCAGCACCGCCACCCACGCCTGACGTTGCAACCATCGCGCATGAGCTTGCTGCCATGCCTGGGCATCGGCCAGTGCCAGCAACGGCAAACGCGCAGCCCGTAACAGGCTATTGGCACCGGCCAGCAACGCACCAAGCAGACTCAGGCCGATACCGCTCAGCCACCACCAGAGACTGAGGTTCAACTGGCCTGCGACTTCCGCGCCATACAAGCCGCGCAAGCTGGCCGCGACATCCGGCAATAACAGGCTGGCCAGCAGATAACCGCTGAGCACACCAAAAATACCGCCCAACAGAGCCAGTGCGCCCAGCTCTACGCCCAGCGCAGCGATCAACAGACGTGCGCTGACGCCACAGGCACGCAGGTTGCGCAGCAGGCCGCGACGCTGTTCAAGGGCCAGGCCAATAGCGGCGTGGACAATGAACAGGCCGACGATGAAAGACAGCACCCCCAGGGCGTTCAGATTCAGGTGGAAGCTTTCGGTCAGGCGCTCCAGATTGTTTTCTTCGCCGCTTTTCTTGATCACCAGCAGGTCATTCAGATCTGCCGGTAGCGCAGGGTTCTGCCGGGCAAAATCCTTGGCCAGCAACAGTGCGGACAATTGCCCCGGCTGGCCCAGCAACGGTTGCGCAAAGCCTATGTCAGTAAGCAAAACGCCGGGCGCCATGTCGGGTTTGGCGTGCAGGGGGGGCAACGGTACGCCGGTTTCGGTCAGTGGCTGCTGGCCTTCCTTGAGCCCCAGTGCTTGCAGGGTCTGCGGCGCAACCCAGGTCATGCCCGGTGGTGTGAGGAAGTCCACGACCTGTTCGGCGTTCAGCGTCTGCCCGGCGAGTGCCGAGCCGGTCGGCAAGGTCACTGGCTCGATACCCATCAGTTGCAGGCGACGGTCTTCAAGCCCTTGAAGCACGATGCGCCCTTGCAGCATGGGCGACACGGGCCAGCCTTCGCGGCGCAGCTCGATAAACAATGCCTGCGGGAACAGCCCGCCGCTGCTGGCTGTGATACGGGTCTGTGGCTCGCCGCCAATCAACTGGCTGGCGCGCTGGTAGCTTTCCCGCGCCTGACTATTGAGCGCCTGTACACCGGTGAGCAGCGCGGTGGCCAGCCACAAGCCGGTCAGCACACTGAAAAACTGTACCGGATGACGGCGCCAATGGCTCAGCAGGGCGCGCAGCGTCCAATAGAAAACCCGCATCAGCGTTCGCCTTCGTCAGCCAGACGCCCCAGATGCAGCACCACTTTGCGCGACAGCCGCTGCGCGACGCGCGGGCTGTGGGTGACCATCAGCAGACTGGTGGGGCTGTCGGCGAGGATATCCAGCAGCAGTTGCAGCACCTCGTCACTGGTGGCTTCGTCGAGATTGCCGGTGGGTTCGTCGGCCAGCAGCAGGCCGGGTCGGGAGGCGAGGGCGCGGCCTATCGCTACACGTTGCTGCTGTCCGCCGGAGAGTTGTTCGGGATAGCGGTCCAGCAGCGCGGCCAGGCCCAGTCGCTCGATCAAGTGCGCCTGCCAGGCTGCATCAACGCGCCCGGCCAGCCGGGCCTGAAACGCCAGGTTGTCGGCTATTTTCAGGCTGCCGATCAGGTTGAACTGCTGAAACACCAGACCGATCTCGGTACGCCGCCAGTTAGCCAGATGGCTTTCGTTCATCAGGTCCAGACGCTGGCCTGCGACTTCGATGCTGCCGTCGTCGACCTGATCGAGGCCTGCCACCAGATGCAGCAAGGTGCTCTTGCCACTGCCGGACTCACCCATCAACGCCATGCTTTCGCCCTGTGCCAGATGCAGATCGACACCACGCAAGACATCCAGCGGTCCCTGTGCCGTGGTGTAGCGCTTGAATACGTTTCGCACTTGCAGCATGAGCAGCCCAATTGTTCTGACAGACGTTCAAGAGTAGCGCCTGAGCGTGCTCGTAGGAAATATCGTGCGACGCGCCGCGTCGTCATGCCGTTCAGGACGCTCTGCGTCTTCTTTTCGATCCCACGCTGGAGTGTAGGGAACGATAATCTCAACTAGCGTGCGATGCGCCACGTTTGTCCTGCTTTTCAGGCGACTTCCCGCCGCCGCGAATCAGCCCGCGCAGGGCAAAGCGGTTGGGGTGACAGGCCTCGGTCACGCTGCGTGGCAAGGGCAGTGGTTCGTTGTCGAGCCAGGCGGCGATCAGTTCGCCACACAGCGGCGCGGTGATCAGCCCGCGCGAACCGTGGCCGCTGTTGACGTACAGGCCGTCCAGCCACGGGCAGGCGATGTCCGGCACCTGACGTGCGTCCTTGCCCAGCGCGGCATAAGCCTGCATGAACGCCTCGCGGTCTGCCAGCGGTCCGACGATGGGCAGGTAATCAGGGCTGGTGCAGCGAAACGCCGCGCGCCCCTGCAATTGTTCTGGCGAAAAATCGGCGGCTTCAAGGCGCGAAGTGAGGTCTTGCGAAATCTCCCGCAACAGCACCAGATTGTCCAGGTGATCGGCGAGGTTGGGCGTCAGATCGGTACTGTTGAAATCGAAACTGGCGCCCAGCGTATGTTCGCCCAGGCGCGCCGGAGCCACATAACCTTCGGCACACACCACGCTGCGCAATGCCGCGCTGGCCTGAGTTTGCGGCAAACGGGTGATCTGCCCACGGATGCGTTTGAGCGGTAAGTCGGCACTCTGCGAAAACTGCCGGATATCAGCTGCACCGGCCAGCACCACGACCGGTGCGCTGTCGATCAACTGCTCGTTACTCCAGACCTGCCAATGATCATCGACACGTCTCAGTTCCAGTGCCTGCTGATGAGTGATCAGGCGGATATTCGCGTGCGCGGCCTGTGCGTGACACAACGCAGGCGGATGAACCCAGCCGCCCTCGGGGTAAAACAGCCCGCCACTGTTCAGCGCAATGCCGCTCTGCGCTTCTGCCGCAGGCTGGTCCATCAGGTGCAGGAGTGATTCGGGGAACGCTTCGGCCAGTTGTTTCTGGCGCAGCGCTTCCTTGTCGTCGAAGGTCAGTTGCAGCACCCCGCAAGCGTCCCAGTCGACTCCGCGCTGCAAGCGTTCAAGCAGCCTTCGCGTATGGCCGAAACCGCTGAGGATCAACTGTGACAGCGCCGTACCGTGCGCCGACAGTTTCAGGTACAGCACGCCCTGAGGATTGCCCGACGCTTCCTGCGCCGGTGCTGCATGGCGCTCCAGCAGGCTGACCTGCCAACCGCGTTGCGCCAGACTCTGTGCCGTGGCGCAGCCGGCCAGACCCGCGCCAATCACCAGCGCTTTGCGCTCGCCGCCCATCGGTGCGGGGCGGGCGAACCAGGGCTTGGCAGCAGGCGGAGGCGTCACGTCCTCTGGCCAGGCGATAAAAGTGCCGCGCAGCACTTCCCATTTGTGGCCGATGCCCGGCACGCGCTTCATCTTGAACCCTGCCGCATTCAGCGAGCGGCGCACCCAGCCGGTGCTGGTGAAGGTGCCAATTGTGGTGCTCGATGTGGACAGGCGCGCCAGTTCGGCAAACAGCTCGGGGGTCCACATTTCCGGGTTTTTCGCTGGCGCAAAACCGTCGAGAAACCAGGCGTCCATCTGCCCGTCCAGTTGCGGCAGCATCTGCAGTGCATCGCCGATCAGCAATGTAAGCGTCACACGGCCGCCAGCGAACACCAGACGCTGAAAGCCTTCATGCACAGCCACATATTGATCGAGCAATTGACCCGCGAACGGCGACAGCTCTGGCCACAATGCGAGGGCTCGCTGCAGGTCGGCGCGGCTCAACGGGTATTTCTCGACACTGACGAACTGCAGGCGTGCATTGGTGGGGGCGCACTCGTCGAACAACTGCCAGGCACAGAGGAAATTCAGCCCGGTGCCGAAGCCGGTTTCACCAATGATCAACCGGCCGCCGTCCGGCAACTCGGTGAAGCGCCGACGCAGGTCGTTCTGCACCAGAAACACATGGCGCGTTTCGTCCAGACCGGACTCGGTGGAAAAGTACACGTCGGAGAAGTCGCGGGAACGCGGGTTGCCGTGTTCGTCCCAGTCGATCTGGGCGTGGCGGGTAATGGTCATGTCGGGCTCAGCAAAGGCAGTGGCGGCATTTTAGCCGTCTGCGCACAGAAAAGTGCTATCAAGGATGTGCGGATTGACCGATGCCTGCAATCAATGGTCACAATCCCCATCAGGCGTTCTCTGAGCCAACATCAATCAGGAGCTGTGCATGTTTGAATCCGCTGAAATCGGTCATGCCATTGACGATGAGACTTACGAGGCTGCGTTGCCGCAACTGCGCGAAGCCTTGCTGGAAGCGCAGATAGACCTGCACGAGCAGGCCGGTCGCCAGATCATCGTGTTGATCAACGGCATAGAAGGCGCAGGCAAGGGCGAGACCGTCAAGTTGCTCAGCGAGTGGATGGACCCGCGCCTGATCGAGGTGCGCACCTTCGATCAGCAGACTGACGAGGAACTCGCTCACCCGCCTGCCTGGCGCTACTGGCGGCAATTGCCGGCCAAGGGCCGCATGGGTATTTTCTTCGGCAACTGGTACAGCCAGATGCTCCAGGACAGGGTTCACGGTCGCTTCAAGGACGCCGTACTCGATCAGGCCATCAGCGGCGCCGAACGACTGGAAAAGATGCTCTGCGATGAAGGCGCGCTGATCTTCAAGTTCTGGTTTCACCTGTCCAAAAAGCAGATGAAGCTGCGCCTCAAAACCCTCAAGGATGATCCGCTGCACAGCTGGCGCATCAGCCCGCTGGACTGGCAGCAATCCAAGACCTACGACAAGTTCGTGCGCTTCGGCGAACGGGTTCTGCGTCGTACCAGCCGCGAATACGCTCCCTGGCATGTGATCGAGGGGGTAGACGCCAACTACCGCAGCCTGACCGTCGGCCGCCTGTTGCTGGAGGGCATGCAGGCCGCGCTGAACAAGGGCGAGCCCGAGACCGCTGCGCTGACTGTCGGGCCGCTGGCGATTCACAGCAACGAGCTGACCCTGCTCGACAGCCTCGACCTGAGCCTGAACCTGAGCAAGGACGACTATCAGCAGCAGTTGATTACCGAGCAGGCGCGGCTGTCCGGCAACATGCGCGACAAGCGCATGAAAGGCCATGCGCTGCTGGCGGTGTTCGAAGGCAACGATGCAGCAGGCAAGGGCGGTGCGATCCGACGTGTTGCGGCGGCGCTGGACCCGCGTCAATACGCCATCGTACCGATCGCCGCGCCGACCCAGGACGAGCGCGCGCAACCGTATCTGTGGCGTTTCTGGCGGCAGATACCGGCGCGCGGCAAATTCACCATCTTTGATCGTTCGTGGTACGGCCGCGTGCTGGTCGAGCGGGTAGAGGGTTTTTGCAGCGAGTCGGACTGGAAGCGCGCCTACTCGGAAATCAATGACTTCGAAGAGCAGCTCACCGAAGCGGGCGTTGTGGTGGTCAAGTTCTGGCTGGCCATCGATCAGCAGACTCAGCTGGAGCGCTTCAAGGCGCGCGAAAAGATCCCGTTCAAGCGTTACAAGATCACCGAAGACGACTGGCGCAATCGCAAGAAGTGGCCTGACTACCGCCAGGCAGTCGGCGACATGGTGGATCGCACCAGCACCGAAATCGCGCCGTGGACATTGATCGAGGCCAACGACAAGCGCTGGGCCAGGGTCAAGGTGTTGCGCACCCTCAATGAAGCGCTGGAAGCCGCGTTCGCCAGGGACAAGAAGAAGTGACGGTCTGAGTGTTGCGGTGGCGTCGGCTTCGCTCGGCGCTACCTCGTGCGGCGGCCCGGCGGGCGTGTCTTCTGCCTGAGAATATAAATCGTCACCAGCACTGCGCTGGTGAGCATGAAGACGCGTGCCCAGGGTGAGGGCACCAGGTAACAGGACAGGCTTATGCTGAGCCACATCAGACCGAGGGCGTATACCTTGCCCTTGAGCGGGATGCCGTTGCCTTCGAGGTAATCACGAATCCACGGACCGAGTTGCGGGTGGTTGACCAACCAGTCGTAGAAGCGCGGAGAGCTGCGCGCGAAACAGGCAGCGGCCAGCAGCAGGAAAGGCGTGGTGGGCAGCACCGGCAGGAAAATACCGACCACGCCGAGTACCACGCTCAGCCAGCCAACCGCTACAAGCAGATAGCGCACCGACCGGTGACGGCTGGTGCGCGGTGAGCCTTGCGCCATAGGCGCCGACTCAGTGATGGCGGGGCTTGAGGATCGCCGGCTTTTCGTCCGGTGCCTGGCAGAGCAGGTACAGGGCGGTCAGCGCTTCGGGAATCTGCACGATCATGTCGTCCATCAGATTGGCGTCCTGGGCGATGTCGGCGAACTCCGGCTGCTCGTCGAACAGGCCCGAACCGACCATGATCGGCAGGAGCATTTCGCTGACTTCTTCTTCGGCACTTTCGAACCAGGCGTTTTCACGCAGGAACACGCCTTCCATGAAGCCGATGCACCAGCCCCGCAGGTCGGAGTCATCCGGGTCGTCGCCCAGGTCCAGATCGCAGGGCAGCTCGAACTCTTCGTCCGAGGCCAGCTGGCGGGCAATGTGTGCCTTGAGGGCAATCAGCGTCGCTTCAACTTCTGTCTGTTGCGCTTCGCTGGAGTACTGCGGCGGCTCGGAGAACAGCGCGTCGATCCACTCGCGCTCCGGCACCTCTTCGGCGCAGATGGACAAAGCGGTCAGGTAGCCATGCGCGGCCACGTAGTCCAGTGCTTCTTCGTGCAGTTCATCTGCATCGAGGAAGACTTGCAGGCGGGTTAATTGCTCAGCGAAGGACATGGAAGCGCTACCTTGAAAATAAACGATGCTGGATTCTAGGCCCTGAGCGTCCGTGGCGCCAGCGCGCAGGCCAATTGCAGTTAATTTCGACCGCTCATGTCCCAGTCATCCATTGCTCCCGAGCGCTCGGGTATACTCCCCCGTTTTGCAGTGCAGCAGGATATTCCGGGGTTTTTATGCTTGAGCAGGCACAACGCGTACTTAAAGACATCTTCGGTTATGACAGCTTTCGTGGTCGCCAGGGTGCCATTATTGAGCGTGTAGCCAGCGGTGGTGATGCGCTGGTGCTGATGCCCACCGGTGGCGGCAAATCCCTGTGTTTCCAGGTGCCGGGGCTGTTGCGTGACGGGCTGTGCGTGGTCGTGTCGCCACTCATCGCGCTGATGGATGACCAGGTTGCCACGCTGGATGAGCTGGGTGTGTCCGCCGCTGCACTCAACTCGACCCTCAGCGCCGAGCAGCAGCGCGACCTGGCCAATCGCATTCGTCTGGGCGAAGTCAAAATGCTGTACCTCGCTCCGGAGCGTCTGGTCCAGCCGCGCATGCTGTCATTCCTGCAAAACCTCAAGATCGCCCTGTTTGCCATCGACGAAGCGCACTGCGTGTCGCAATGGGGTCATGACTTCCGCCCTGAATACCTGCAACTGGGGCAACTGGCCGAGCTGTTTCCGGACGTGCCGCGCATCGCGCTGACCGCCACCGCCGACAAGCGCACCCGTGAAGAAATCGTCACGCGTCTGCACCTGCAGAACGCAGAGCGCTTTCTGTCCAGCTTCGACCGGCCCAACATCTTTTATCGCATCGTGCCCAAGGAACAGCCGCGCAAACAGCTGCTGGCTTTCCTTTCCGAGCGCCGCAGCGACGCAGGTATCGTCTACTGCCTGTCGCGCAAGAAGGTCGATGAGGTCGCTGTCTTTCTCAGTGACAACGGCTATCCGGCGCTGCCTTATCACGCCGGCCTGCCGTCCGAAACCCGGGCGGCCAACCAGAAGCGCTTTCTCAACGAGGAAGGGCTGATCATGGTCGCGACCATCGCGTTCGGCATGGGCATCGACAAGCCCAACGTGCGGTTCGTCGCGCACATGGACCTGCCCAAATCGCTCGAGGCTTATTATCAGGAAACCGGTCGGGCAGGGCGTGACGGTCTGCCCGCCGATGCCTGGATGGCCTACGGTCTGCAAGACGTGCTGATGCTCAAGCAGATGCTGCAGAACTCCGAAGGTGACGAGCGCCACAAGCGGCTGGAGCAGCACAAGCTCGATGCCATGCTCGCCCTGTGCGAAGAAACCCGTTGCCGTCGGCAGACCCTGCTGGCCTATTTCGACGAAGACATGCCCAACCCGTGCGGCCATTGCGACAACTGCGTCGATGGCGTGCAGACCTGGGATGCCACCGAACCTGCGCGTCAGGCGCTGTCGGCCATCTACCGTACCGGCCAGCGTTATGGCGTCGGTCATCTGGTCGACGTGTTGCTCGGCAAGTCCAACGACAAGGTAGAAAGCTTCGGCCATCAGCACCTGTCGGTGTTCGGGGTCGGCAAGGCGCGCACCGAGGCCGAGTGGCGCTCGCTGTTCCGCCAGCTGGTTGCGCGTGGTCTGGCGGACATCGACCTTGAAGGCTATGGCGGCCTGCGCCTCAGCGAGACGTGCCGCCCTCTGCTGCGTGGTGAAGTTTCTCTGGAACTGCGCAAGGACCTCAAGCCACAGACCACGTCGCGAAGCAGCTCCGGCAGCCCGGCCAGTCAACTGGTACGTGGCGAAGAGCGCGAGCAGTGGGAAGCCCTGCGCGCTCTGCGCCGCAAGCTGGCCGAAGAGCACGGCGTACCGCCTTACGTTATTTTCCCGGACTCGACCCTGCTGGAAATGCTGCGCAGCAAACCCGGATCGATGGCCGAGATGGCCAAGGTCAGCGGTGTCGGTGCGCGCAAGCTGGAGCGTTATGGCGAAGCCTTTCTCGAAGTGCTCAGCGGCAAGGCCGAGGCGCCACGCGTGGTCGCCGATGTGCGTCACGAGCTGATCAGCCTGGCGCGGGCGGGGATGACCCCGACGCAGATCGCCGGTCAGTTGCAGTGCTCGGAAAAGAATGTCTACACCCTGCTGGCCGAAGCCATCGGCAAGCAGCAGTTATCCATCGAGCAGGCGCTGGACTTGCCGGAAGACCTGCTGGGTGAGGTGCAGGACGCCTTTCTCGATGGCGAAGGAGAACTGCCGCCGGTGTCAGCGATTGCCGAGCAGTTTGCCGGGCGGGTGCCGGAGGGCGTCTTGTATTGCGTACGTGCAGCGCTGCAATCGGAGTTTGAGGTATAACAGCGTGCGACGGAGCGTCACCGTCCCGTGCTTGCTTGAACATAAGGACCATGCTTAGCTCGCTAATAATTAGTTTGAATCACGAGTTTCCTTATGCCATTGACTGATGAACATCGTTTCGGGATGCAACTCGGACACCTCACGCGAGGCTGGCGTGCCGAGCTGGATCGTCGGCTGGCCGATCTTGGCCTTTCTCAGGCTCGCTGGCTGGTTCTGCTGCATCTGGCGCGCTTTACCGAACCGCCCACCCAGCGCGAGCTGGCGCAGAGCGTGGGCGTAGAAGGCCCCACCCTGGCGCGTTTGCTCGACAGCCTTGAAAAACAGGGCCTGGTTCAGCGTCAGGCGGTGCTCGAGGATCGACGTGCGAAGAAGATCCTGCTCAGCGACACGGCATTGCCCCTGATCGAAAAAATTGAAAACATCGCCAATGTATTGCGTATCGAGCTGTTCGAGGGCGTGAGCGAAGAGGATTTGCGCGTCAGCATGCGCGTGCATGCGCAGATTCTGGCCAATCTGGAAAGATCCTGAGACGAAGCTGCGCATTCTCAACCATAATCGTTAAACGGATACTGACGTCCATCTGATTACGTGAGAAGCCTGCCGTGGTTTCCATAAGGGTTCGCATGCTGAAGAGTTCACTGGCTGCTGTCGAAGATGCAGGCCGCAAGGCGCGCGAGGCGTTTGGCAAGGGAGTGTTGGCGGTCTCGTTGCTGACCTGCTCTACGCTGGCATCTGCGTTGGGCCTGGGTGAAATCACCTTGCACTCGGCGCTCAACCAGCCGTTGAATGCCGAGATCCAGTTGCTGGAAACCGGCGGTCTGAGCAATGAAGACGTGGTCGCCCGACTCGCATCGCCTGAAGCATTCGCCAAGGCGGGCATAGAGCGTGTGTTCTTTCTCAACGACCTGCGCTTCACGCTGGTACTGCACGGTGACCGCGGCGTGATCCGGGTGGTTTCCAACAAGCCGGTCACCGAACCCTACCTGAGTTTTCTCGTCCAGCTGGCGCGGCCGAATGGCGATTTGCTGCACGAATACACGCTGCTGCTCGATCCTGCCACCTCTGCACAAGGCCTGGCCGCCACGCGCAGCCGCAACCAGCAGCGCTCGGCCGCCTCGTCTTCGGAAAGCCGCATGCCGGTCGCGCCACCGGCCGCCGTTCAGGGCAAACACTACACGGTGGCCAGTGGCGACACGCTGAATGGTATTGCCAGTCGCTTGCAGGGGCCGGGCAACAAGGTGTCGGCAAGCCAGCTGGCGGACGGTATTCGTTCGCTCAACCCGCAGGTCTTCGCCGCAGGTGCCGGTGCCGCGCTTAAAGTCGGTCAGGACCTGTTGCTGCCGGACGTCGCGGTACTGCCTGGCACCGCAGCGCCTGTCGCAAGCGCTGTTGCTTCGTCGCCAAAGCCTGCCGAGTTGCAGCGTACCGCCGAGCAGTTGTCGGCCGCTGCCATCGAAAACCAGCAGTTGACTCAGTCGCTCGAGGCGCTAAAGGCCCAGACTCAGGAACTGCAGGAGCAGATGAGCGGCAAGGACAAACAGATCATCGCCTTGCGCAGCGATCTGGCCTCTGCGCAGTCCGCCGCCGCGCCAGTTGCAGCTGTACCTGCAGCCCCCGCACCTGCTGCGCCTGCCGCTCCTGCCGCTCCTGCTCAGCCTCTTGCTGCATCGGGCGGCGACTCATTCCTCAGCCTGCCGATACTGCTCGCTGCCGTATTGATTGTGCTTCTGCTGGTGGCGTTTGCTTATTCGAAACGGCGTCAGCAGCGCAAGGCGTCAGCAGCACCCGCCGTCACCCCGGATGACCCGCTGATCAAGCCCGCTCAGGCAGCCATGCTTCCGGTGTTCGAAGTTCCTGCCGTGGCGCCGCAAACCCCGGTGCAGAACCCTTCGACACCGGTACCTGCCAAACCATCTCCAGCGCAACGTTCGTCCGGCACTACTCCGGATGCGCTGGATGGCGTCAGCATTTACATCGCCTACGGACGGTTCACCGAGGCGATGGGTATTCTGCGCACTGCCCTGGAAACCCAACCTGAACGCGATGACATTCGCATCCGCCTGCTGGAGTTGCTGGCGGAGCAGGGCGATGGCAGCGGTTTCGTTCGCGAAGAAAAGGCCGCGCTGGAGCATGGCGTCGACCCGCAGACTATTCAGGACATTCGCGATCGCTTTCCGCAGCTCAAGGCTGCCGAAATCGCCCCCGTGGCGGCAGTCGTCCCGGCTGTCGCGGTGGCAGCCAGCACACTGTCTTTCGAGAAATCCGAGCCCGAGCCTGCGGCCTACCTGCAGCCAGAGACCGAGCCAAAACCCTCGGCGCAGCTGGATGAAAGCGCCGCTGAGGCGCTGAATCCACAGCACGCTGACGAATTTCAGTTGAACCTGGATGACCTGTCGATGGACGCCGACTGGGATCTGGTCGATCCGTTCGACAGCCCTCCACCGCGTGCCAAGCCTGCCGCTGCGCCAGCGCCCGCTGAAGTCGACCCCGGTTTTTCTTCGGACCTGACCCAGCTGCCGGAAGTCTTCGAGCTCTCCGACGAACAGTTCCTCAGTGATTTCTCCGAGCCCGAGGTCATTGAGCCTGTTGAGGTACTTGCACCTTCCGCCGCCGACGGCTTGAGTGACGATTTCCTCGACAGTTTCATGAACGACGACGCCGATTTCGACCTGCTGGACCTGGAAGAGCCGCCGCTCAGCCAGATCAATCAAGCGCAGGTGCTGATCGAGGACGGCGATCTCGAGTCGGCCCGTGAGATCCTCCAGCAGGTGATTGACGAGTCCGACGAAGAGCATCAGCGCATGGCGCGCGAGCTGTTGGCCAACATCAGCTAAGCGCAGCGTGCAAGGGGCGACCGGTCCTGCGTTCAGCGAAAGATCGGTCGGATCCCCCGGCATTTCGGGTAGGCCACACAACCCCAGAACTCCCCGGCGTTCTTGCCGGTGCGGGCCACCTTGATCACCATGGTTTTCCGACAGTGCGGGCACGCAGGCGCCGCCGGCTTTGCCGTGGGTGTTGGCGGCGCAGGTTTGTGGGGCTTTTTGCCGGGGTTGGCGCGGCGGGTTCTGACTGGTGCTTGCGGTTCAGGCAATTGCGCTGCAGGCGTAGCGGGCTCCGGGTGTTGTTGCCGGCTCGGTGTGCCTCCCGCAACCCGGCTCAATAACCCGCGCAGTTTCTTGATAAGTGCTTGCAGCGCAGAGGTCGTGTTGTGTGCCATGGGGTTGCCTTGGGTCTGTGCCTTGGGTCGGGATGCGATCAGGTGCCGCATGGTGCAGGCATCCTCCTTGCGGCGCAAACACCTTACGCCGCTCTGATTCCTGCCGTTTCTTGAGCGACGTAATCCCCGACCGTTTTTAAAGCCCTGAGTCTTGTGGGTGATAACAGTGCATCATGACTATCGGTTGTCACTTTGAAAGGCTGTGCTACATCTTCAGCATCTGCCCGGAGTATCAGCATTATCACGGAGTGATTCCTAATGCGCGTCAACATGCCTATCACGCAGACTGAGCGGACTTTTCCGGCCTCTGAACGCCTGATCTCCACCACCGACCTTAACAGCCACATCACTTACTGCAACGACGCCTTCGTCACCCTGAGCGGTTTTACTCGCGAAGAGCTGGTCGGGCAGACGCACAACCTGGTGCGCCACCCGGACATGCCAGCCTCGGTGTTCGCGCATATGTGGGAAACCATCAAACAGGGCAAGCCGTGGATGGGGGTGGTCAAGAACCGCTCCAAGCAGGGCGATTACTATTGGGTCAGCGCTTATGTGACGGCGGTTTACGAAAACGGCCGGATCGTCGGGTACGAGTCGGTGCGCTCGCTGCCGACCCGCGATCAGGTACGTCGCGCTGAAGCGTTGTATGCGCGGTTGCGGGCTGGCAAGTCGGCAGTGTCCTCCAGCAGCTCGGCGGCCTATCACCTGATTCGCCAGTTACCGATGATCCTCTGCGCGCTTGCGCTGGCTGTGGGTGTTTACCTGCTCGACGATTTGCCGTCGATCATCATGATCCCGATTGCGATGGTTGTGCTGGGCGTTTTTCTTGAAGTGCGTCAGCGCCGTAGCATCCGCGAAACCCTTGAAGAACACCCCAAGGCCTTCACCAGTGCATTGATTGCGCTGACCTACAGCGATAATCGCGGCCCGCAGGCCCAGCTCGACCTGGCCATGCTCAGCGAAGAAGCGCGTTTGCAGACGGCCTTGACGCGTCTGGCGGATACCGGCGAGAGCGTGCGCCAGCATGCCGGCCGGTCAGCGCAATTGTCCCTGCGCCAGGCCGAGTCGCTGGATCAGCAGCGCAGTGAGGCCGATCAGTCAGCCACGGCCATCAACCAGATGGCGGCGACCATTCAGGAAGTCACCCACAACGTGCAGAACACTGCCCATGCTGCCGAAGAGGCCGACAAGCTCGCGCAACAGGGGCGTGGGCTGGCCGATGAAAGCCTGCTGGCGATTCGGCACATGGCGACCTCGGTTACCGACATTGGCAACGCCGTGGGGGAACTGGCTGACGCGACCCAATCGATCGGCAGTGTGGTCGATGTGATCACGTCCATCGCCCAGCAAACCAATCTGCTGGCGCTCAACGCGGCTATCGAAGCGGCGCGTGCCGGTGAACAGGGGCGTGGTTTTGCGGTGGTGGCCGACGAGGTACGTTCGCTGGCGTCTCGCACGCAGTCGTCGACCGAGCAGATCCAGCAAATCATCACCTCGCTGCGTGATGGCGCCGACCGTGCGGTACAGACCGCCAGCAAAGGCGAGCAGATTTCTCAGGAGAGTGTCGCCAGCGTTGAAGCCGTGCAGAAGGCGCTGGATGGCATCAGCCAGTCCGTGACCCGCATCACTGGCATGAGCCAGCAGATGGCATCGGCGTCTGAAGAGCAGAGCCATGTCGCGGAAACCATCAGCCAGCAAATCACCCGCATTGCGCAACTCTGCGACGAAAGCGCCAGTCAGGCGCAGCAAGGCTCGCAAATCAGCAGCGAGCTGGAAGAAATGGCGCACTACCTGCACAGTCTGGCAGAGCGGTTCAGCCGCTAGGCAGGCCACTCCCTGGATAGGACGCGGAGCGTCCTGAACGGCATTACCACGCGGAGCGTGGGAACGATGGTGAGCACACCACTTATCGTGCCCATCGCTCTGCGTCCTGGTGCCGTACTGGGGGGGCTTGATGGTGTGTTCACGCAAGCCCCAGCCCACCTCTATCGTGCCCATCGCTCCGCGTGGGCATGCCGTTCATGACGCTCTGCGTCATCTTTTTTCCGGGAATCTCCGAATGGACATTTGTTATTACCGGACAAGTTTCGGTGCTTTCAGGCAAGTAACGCCGTTGGTAACTGTTACTGGAAACAGTGGGTAGAGCGCGAGAAACATAAGTCGCGTGCAATTAAATGGCCACTACGCAATAATTCAACGGCATAATAAAATCCAAAATAAGCTCAATAGATTCAAGCGCCTATCAGCGATATATATGTTCTGCGATGCGTTTTCCTTATGTTTTAACCTTTGTATCAGAATTGAAATAAAACTGTTGCCAAGTTTTACACTGCGGACTATGTTCTGGAATCGCTCAATCAAGAGCCAACCAGTATCAGGTGTGCAGGGATGCAAAAGTCGAAGTGCGTGAGTGTTGTCCGTTATTCGTTCAAGCCTGTAGCAACCGGTGCGCTGTGTGCGCTGTCGTTTACGTTTGGCTGCTCGGCCTATGCTGACTATGTCGAGCAGGGCAAGCCAAGGGACGCTGCCAGTTGGCGTTCTGCAGAATTCCAGAGCGACTGGGGGCTGGGCCGTATCCAGGCTGATCAGGCTTACGCCGCTGGCATCACCGGGGCAGGCGTGAAGATCGGTGCGCTGGACTCGGGGTTCGACCCCTCCCACCCGGAAGCCACGCCGTCCCGCTACCACGCAGTCACCGCTACCGGCACCTACGTTGATGGCTCGCCGTTCAGCATCACCGGTGCCATCAACCCGAACAACGACACCCACGGCACGCACGTCACCGGCACCATGGGCGCGGCGCGCGATGGCGTCGGCATGCACGGCGTGGCGTATAACGCGCAGATCTACGTCGGCAACACCAATCAGAACGACAGCTTCCTGTTCGGCCCTAACCCCGACCCGCAGTACTTCAAGGCGGTGTACGGTGCATTGGCCGATGCCGGCGTGCGCGCCATCAACAACAGCTGGGGCAGCCAGCCGGCCGATGTGACCTACGCCACTGAAGCGGGCGTGCGCGCTGCCTACGCTCAGCACTACAACCGCGGCACCTGGCTGGACGAAGCGGCGAATGTCTCGCGCAAAGGCGTGATCAACGTCTTCAGCGCAGGCAACAGCGGTTATGCCAATGCCAGCGTGCGGGCGTCGCTGCCGTATTTCGAACCGGATCTCGAAGGCCACTGGCTGGCCGTTTCGGGCCTCGACAGCAGCAACGGTCAACGCTACAACCAGTGCGGTCTGTCCAAATACTGGTGCATCACCATGCCCGGTCGGCTGGTCAACAGCACCGTGCCGGGTGGCGGTTACGGCATCAAATCCGGCACCTCCATGTCCGCGCCGCATGCCACTGGCGCGCTGGCGCTGGTGATGGAGCGCTTCCCGTACATGAACAACGAGCAGGCGCTGCAAGTGCTGCTGACCACCGCCACCCAGCTCGACGGTTCGATAACCCAGGCACCGACCAACAGCGTCGGCTGGGGTGTGGCGAATCTGGAGCGGGCGATGCGTGGTCCGGGCCAATTGCTCGGCACCTTCGACGCCAATCTGGGCGCAGGTTTGACGGATGTGTGGAGCAACAATATTTCCGATCAGGCGCTGATCCAGCGTCAGGCCGAGGACAGCGCCGAGCAGGCCACCTGGCAGCAGACGCTGATCAGCAAAGGCTGGCAGAACGGCGTTGCCAGCACCGCCAGCCAGCAGGATCAGGCCGATTACGCCACCGGCACCGCTCGCGCCGCCGCAGCGGCACAGCGTCAGTACCAAGGCAGCCTGATCAAATCCGGCGCGGGTCGACTGATTCTGCAGGGTGCCAATACCTATCGCGGTGACACGCAGGTCAACGGCGGCGTGCTGTCGATCAATGGGTCGCTGGTGTCAGCCGTGCAGGTCAATGCCGGCGGCACGCTGGGCGGCAATGGCCAGATCGGCGGGCTGACGGCGCGCAACGGCGGTATCGTCGCGCCGGGTAATTCCATCGGCACATTGCAGGTCAATGGCGATGTGACACTCGAACCGGGTTCGACCTATGCCGTGGAGCTTTCACCAACCGCCAGTGACCGCATCGTCGCTACCGGCAGCGCCACCGTGTCAGGCGCGAACATGACGCTGGCGCTGGAGAATGCGACGCCAGTGGCCTTGAATTCCGCACCGATCCAAAGCGTGGTAGGTCGCCAGTACAACGTGCTGCAAGCCGCCAATGGCATCAATGGCCAGTTCGGCAGCGTGTCCTCCAACTACGCCTTCCTCGGTGGCCGACTCGACTACGCAGCCACAGGCGTGGCACTGAACGTCGAGCAAACCGCGGCTTTCAACAGCGTGGCGCAAACCCCCAATCAGGCGGCTGTGGCGACTGCCGCCGAGCAACTCGGTGCCGGTAACGCGGTGTATGAAAACCTGCTGCTTACCCAGAGCGCTGCCTCGGCACGCGACAGCTTCCAGCAATTGTCCGGCGAAATTTACCCGGCGATCGGCAGCGTGTTGATCAACGACAGCCGTCAGGTCCGCGATGCCGTGGGTGAGCGCCTCGGCGCCAGCGTGTTCGGCACCGATGGCAACACTGCCGCACAAGACAACGTCTGGCTCAAGGCGCTGGGCGCCTGGGGCAAGACCGACTCGGGTGACGACACCGCGAGTTACACCACCTCGATTGGCGGGCTGCTCGCAGGTGTCGATGGCAACATTGCCGATGACACACGTCTGGGCGTCGTTGCAGGCTACAGCGACAGCTCGTTGAACATGGGCTCCGGCACGCATTCCCGGGCTTCGGTGGACAGCTACCACTTGGGCGCGTACCTCGGCCATGAAATCGGCGCACTGCGCCTGACCCTCGGCGCCGCACACAGCTGGCATCGCATCGACGCGCAACGCGATGTGCAGGTCGGCGGCGCAGCGGGCAAGGAGAAAACCAAACACGATGCGCAGAGCACCCAGGTGTTCACCGAGGCGGCGTATCGCATTCACCTGCAACCCGCGACGCTTGAGCCGTTCGCCAATCTGGCCTACGTCCACCTGAACACCGATGGCTTCACCGAGAAGGGTGACGCTGCAGCGCTGTCTGCCGGTAGCGACAACCGTGATGCGGTGCTGAGCACCCTGGGTCTGCGTGCCCTGAAGAGCATCGCGATCAGCGACCGTCAGAAGGTCGACCTGTCCGGCAGCCTCGGCTGGCAGCACAACCTGAGCAACACCGACTCCGAACAGCATCTGGCGTTTGCCACCGGTGGCAGCAGCTTCGGTATAGAAAGCTCGCCACTGGTGCGCGACGCCGCGCTGGTCGGTGCTCACGCCAGTCTGGCGTTGAGCAAGGAGGCGCGGATCAGCCTCGATTACAGCGGCCAGCTGGCCAGTCGTGAGAAAAGTCACGGTATCGGCCTGAGCCTCAACTGGCAGTTCTAAGCAGTACGCAACCCTAAACCCAAAAGAACGACGCGCATGCAGATGCATGCGCGCGGAGATTCGTGCGCGTTAACTAAGGACGGTAATTTTCATGAAAGATGCATTCAACACCCGACACACCTCGGTCAAACCCCTGGGCCAAGCCATTCGGGCGATCAATCGCGCCTCCTGCGGCGCGCTCGCCTGCTACCTGGCGACACTGGGCGTGGCTCATGCCGCACCTTATGTAGAAGCGGGGCAGGCGGGCAATGCCGCCAGCTGGCGCAGTGCCGAATTCAAGGCCGACTGGGGGCTGGGCGCGATCAACGCTGATCAGGCCTACGCCGCAGGCTACTCGGGCAAAGGCATCAAACTGGGCATCTTCGACCAGCCGGTCTATGCCCCGCATCCGGAATTCGGCAGCCCTGACAAGGTGGTCAATCTGGTTACCAGCGGCATCCGCGAATACACCGACCCGTACATCCCGGTGAAGGCGGGCGACGCTTTCCGTTACGACGGCGCACCGAGCCTGGACTCCGGCGGCAAACTCGGTAACCACGGCACCCACGTCGGCGGCATCGCCGGTGGCAATCGCGACGGCGGGCCGATGCACGGCGTGGCCTACAACGCGCAAATCATCAGCGCCGACAATGGCGACCCGGGCCCGGAAGACGGCATCGTGCTGGGCAACGACGGCGCGGTGTATCAGGCCGGCTGGAATGCACTGGTCAACAGCGGTGCGCGGGTCATCAACAACAGTTGGGGCATCGGCATCACCGACCGCTTCGACAAAGGTGGTCGCGATCCGGCGTTTCCGCACTTCACCGTGCAGGACGCGCAAGTGCAGTTCGACCAGATCCGCCAGATCCTCGGCACGCGTCCGGGTGGCGCCTATCAGGGGGCGATCGACGCGGCACGCAGCGGCGTGGTGACCATCTTCGCCGCGGGTAACGACTACAACCTCAACAACCCCGACGCGATGGCCGGGCTCGGCTACTTCGTACCGGAGATCGCCCCCAACTGGCTGACCGTCGCCGCCCTGCAACAAAACCCGGATGCCGCAGCGGCCGCTACCACGCCCTACACGCTGAGCACCTTCTCCTCGCGCTGCGGCTACACCGCCAGCTTCTGCGTCTCGGCGCCGGGCACGCGTATCTACAGCTCAGTGCTCAACGGCACCAGCCTTACAGACCTGACCGTCGGCTGGGCCAACAAGAACGGTACTTCGATGGCCGCGCCTCATGTCGCCGGCAGCATGGCTGTGCTGATGGAGCGCTTCCCGTACATGACCGGCGCGCAGGTCGCCGACGTCCTGAAAACCACCGCCACCGACCTTGGCGCGCCGGGCGTCGACGCGCTGTATGGCTGGGGCATGATCAACCTCGGCAAAGCGGTCAACGGCCCGAGCATGTTCGTCACCGAGGCGGACATTCCTGCCGAGTTTCGTATCGACGGCGCCTACGGCGACAGCCAGTTCGTGGCTGACCTGCCCGGCGTCGGCGCGATTGTCGATGCTGGCAAGCCGACCCAACGCACCTGCAGCGGGCCGCAATGCGGGCTCGACGTGTGGAGCAACGACATCTCCGGCCACGGCGGCCTGACCAAACAAGGCATCGGCACCCTGGTGTTGACCGGGGCCAACAGCTACAGCGGCCCGACGCTGGTCAATCAAGGTCGTCTGGCCATCAACGGCTCGCTGGCCTCGGCCGTCACCGTCAACAACGGCGGCATTCTGGGTGGCAATGGCAGCGTCGCGTCGCTGACCGCCAATCAGGGCGGCACCGTCGCGCCGGGCAACTCCATCGGTACTCTGCAAGTGGCGGGCGACCTCAACCTGGCGCCGGGCTCGACCTACGCGGTCGAATTCTCGCCCACCGCCAGCGACCGCATCGTGGTCGGCGGCATCGCGACCGTGAGCGGCGCCAACATGGCCCTGTCTCTGGAAAACGACAACCCCGCATTGCTCAGCAGCAACCAGACCAGCAGCGTTCTGGGTCAGCAGTTCAACGTGCTGCAGGCGGCTGGCGGCGTTCAGGGTCAGTTCGGTTCGGTGACCGATAACTACGCCTTCCTGGACGGCAACCTGGCCTACACCGGCAGCGGCGTGACACTGGCCCTTGCGCGTAACGGCGACAGCTTCGCCAGTGCGGCGCAAACGTCCAACCAGCGCAGCGTGGCCCAAGCCATTGAGCAACTGAGTGCGGGCAACCCGGTCTACGAGAGCATCATCCTCAGCCAGGACACTGCCAGCGCACGCCGTGCATTCACGCAACTGTCGGGCGAAGTGCACCCGGCCATCGCTACGCAACTGATCAACGACAGTCGTCAACTGCGCGACGCCGTGGGTGATCGTCTGCGCGTGGAAGGCTTGTATGACCAACCGGCACCGGGCAGTGAAGACAACTCGGTGTGGGTCAAGGTGCTGGGGGCCTGGGGCAAAAACAGCGGCAGCAGCGACAGCGCCAGCTTGACCTCGTCGCTGGGTGGCCTGCTGGCAGGCGTCGACGGTCTGATCAGCGAACACACCCGCTTGGGCGCGATGGCAGGTTACAGCGACACCTCGCTGAGCCTGGGCGACGACACCCACTCGCGGGCCTCGGCAGACAGCTACCACTTGGGCGCCTACATCGGCCACGAACAGGGCGCACTGCGCCTCACCGCAGGCGCATCGCACAGCTGGCACCGCATCGACGTGAAACGCGACCTGCAATTCGGCGCGTTTTCCGACCGTCAGAAGGTCAAGCGCGACGCCCAGTCGAGCCAGGTGTTCACCGAAGCCGCCTACCGCCTGAACCTGCAACCGCTGGCACTGGAGCCATTCGCCAACCTGGCTTACGTACACTTCGACAGCGACAGCTTCACCGAAAAAGGCGGCGCCACGGCCCTCAAAGGCAGCGACGACACACGCGACACCGTGCTCTCGACCCTGGGCATGCGCGCCGGTAACCGCTTCAACCTCAACGACACCCAAAAACTCGACGTATCCGCCACCCTCGGCTGGCAGCACAACCTGAGCGACACCTCGTCGGAACAACACCTGGCCTTCGCCAGCGCCGGCAACAGCTTCAACGTGCAAAGCGTCTCGATGGACCGCGACGCCGCCGTAGTCGGCGCCCGCGCCAGCCTGGCCCTGGGCAGGGACGCACGCATCAACCTGGACTACAACGGTTTGCTGGGTGCACGGGATAAAACCCACGGTGTAGGTCTGTCGCTGGATTGGCAGTTCTGATGGATAGAGCCTGCGGGGTGCAGTAGCCCCGCAGGCACTCGCCACCCTTCGTATGACTATCGTGCCAATGCTCCGCGTTGGCACGCATTTCGTGACGCTCTGCGTCATATCCAAGCCATCAGGCAAATGCCTGATCACTCACAACTCCGGCTTCTGGCCGGAGGCCGTGGGGCGCACCGGTCGACGTTTCGCTGACCCGCTTCTGCCCTTAGGGCGTAGGAGCGAACTTGTTCGCGATCTGCCGGGAACCGGCAGCAAAACTGTGTATACGTTACGTCCTTGGCAACCAAATCTCAGATTGGCCTAGCCATGCCTCATTGCCAAATAGGCTCACCGAACAACCCGAATCCCCAACAACCGCCTCAATAAACAAAATTTGATGGCTCAATACCATCATGGTAAAACCTTGCAACAGACACTCGTCTGCATTCGCTAAGGAATAGCCGTGAAAAAGACAGGGACAGGCGTCGTCGCCATGCTCGCATTGCTCTGCGCCTTCACCGTGCAGGCCAGAGAAACCCAGGTAACAGACGCCTCAATCGTCAAAGCTATCATCCAGGAATCCATCGATGGCTACTCCGGCAACTGCCCATGCCCCTACAACTCTGCCCGCAATGGCAGTCAATGTGGCAAACGCAGCGCTTACAGCCGCAAAGGCGGCTACGCGCCCATCTGCTACAAGGATGACGTCACCAAAGAAATGATCAACGACTACCGACGCCGCCTGAAAGGCTGATCCGACGAGACACAATGGCCGTCACCCACACGTCACGGCCATCACCACGCATTCAACCCAGCCGAGAAGCAGGCAGCACCGCCCGCCACCAAGACCTGCCTGAACTGCGCGGCCGCGCCTCAACCTGCATCTGCGGATGCGCCAACAGCATCGGCATATCCCGCAACCGTATCCACGGCTCGCTGTGCCAGTGCAACATACTCACCGACAACCCCGGCCACTGCAGCATGCTCAGGTTCGGCGTGCAGTCATCGAACGGCACCTGCCCATCCCGCAACGCAGGCACCACCTCATGGGTAATCCACTGCCGCAACCCGCGATTCTCCGCATGGTAGTGATGCACCATCATCGCGTACGCCCCCGACTCACTAACCATCAGCTCTGACTGTGCTTCGCCGTGCAGGTCGAGCGTGATCATGCGGTGCTGGTCAGCGTCCAGCTTGCGCAGCGTCCGCTCGTTCAATGGCCAGCCGATCATGCGACCCAGATCGCGGGCGCTGAACCAGGGTTGGTTTTCGAGGAGAAGGGCGAGGAGTTGGCGGTTGTGGCGGTGAAAGGGGGTTGGGATGCAACCGGCACACAGTTCTCGCGGCTGACGAGCGCTGGCCTGAAATAGATTGCTTAACATGCTGACCTCTACGTATGAGCTGAAATGACGTTAAAGACCAACGTAGAGCGGGCGTAAGAAACCCAACTGAGCGGATCAGCAAAGCCGAGATTCCCGTTTGATTAGAACGATTGGAATCTGAAGCTATGCGTGAACTCACTGCATCTACGTTGGGTGTTTCTTAGGCACCGGCGCATACGATACTGGTACTGGCAACGTGTCGATATCGGAGCGGGGAGGGAGAGGATGTCAGGGGTTTCCGATCTTCAGGCGAGGTATCGGGTTCAGCAACCCATATCGTTCCAACGCTCCGCGTAGGAATGCAGTTCGCGACGCTCTGCGTCGAATTCTCAGGGCTGCTACATAAACACGACACCACCGAGGCTTCGCTTTACCCATGCTGGCAATCTAGATACTGTTGTCGGACTTTTCCTACAGGGACGTTCGGCAATGCCTTCGCTCAATCAGATTTTCTTCGGTCCGCCCGGTACGGGGAAAACCTACGCCACAGTCGAAGCGACGTTGCAGATCCTTGATCAGCCTTTTCTTGCTAAAAACCCTGATAACCGGTCAGCGCTGAAAGCTCGATTTGACGAGCTGCTTGCGGCAGGTGACGTGCGCTTTGTGACCTTTCATCAGAGCTTCAGCTATGAAGACTTTGTTGAAGGGCTTCGCGCTACGACTGATGAGCAAGGCCAGATCCGTTACGAGGTGGTATCAGGCATTTTTAAATCTATGTGCGTTGAAAACGCAAGGCAGCCTCAACCTAGGAGAGCCGCTAAGAGGAAACCTCGTCCTTTTAAACGAGGTGATACCTTTGGTACAGGATATAAAGTAACTCGTGCTACTTCAGATGTAGTCGAAATACAGAAGCCCCAGGGTAAAAAACTCGAAATAGGCATGAGTTTACTGAACGCGCTAGCATCTTATGTACGATCCGGTACGTTGGCAATGGAGGACCTGCGTAACGGTCAATGGGACAAGAAATTACCAAATTCTGATCTAGAGCCCTTCTTGATTAATGGGTATAAAAACGTCATTCCTCTGATGATAAATCAGATGGTAGTTCAAGTTGAGAATAAGGACGATCAGCCATATTTCGAGTATGAGAAACCTCGCAATTCCTCTCCTAAGGTCATTGTTATCGATGAAATAAACCGAGGCAACGTCTCGCGCATCTTCGGTGAGCTGATTACCCTTATCGAACCTTCCAAGCGTGCGGGCGCATCAGAGGCTCTCGAGGTTACGCTGCCTTACTCGAAAGAGCGCTTCAGCATTCCCAGCAACATCCACTTGATCGGCACCATGAACACATCTGACCGATCATTGGCCGCACTTGATATTGCCCTGCGTCGTCGCTTCACGTTCATTGAGGTGCCGCCTAACCCGGAGCTGCTTGAAGACATAGAGGTGGGTGGCATCGCCATTGATGAATTGCTCAGTGTGATGAACCAGCGCATAGCAATCCTGCTTGATCAAGATCATTGCCTGGGGCACGCGTACTTTATGCCTCTCGAGAGCGATCCGACATTGGAGCGCCTGGCAGGCATTTTTCGAGAGCAAATCCTGCCGCTACTTCAGGAGTATTTCTTCGAAGATTGGCAGCGTATCCAGTGGGTCCTCAACGATCAACGCAAGGCTCCAGAAAATCGGTTCTTGGTCCAGCCGAGCCAGGACCTCAGCGTGCTGTTTGGAGACGCTGTCACTGTGGGGCAGAACAACGAGCGTTGGGAATTGAATCTGCCTGCATTCATCAATATAGAGTCATATTTGGGTGTGATCGATCACAACCTGAGCGTCAGCGCGCCGCTGGAAGCGAAAAGCGTCAGGACCGAAAGCGTAGACATACGACAAGCCGCGAATGGCAGTATTCAGGTCTATCGTGAAGGTCAGCAGGTCAAACCTGCTAAGCCACATTTGCGGGAGATTGCCAGCAAACATGGTCTGTCTATTACATCAGCATCGGGCATCACGCTGAACACGCGGGACCTCGGGCGCAAGATCATTAAGTTCCTGAGCGAACAGCAAAGGTGAAAACCACCGTAACGGTCCGAGAATATGCTCGGCTGACAACCGGCAATGTTCTCAACCCAACGCTCGACGTAGCCCAAGTGTCGCCCTCAGCTTTCGACTGGCTCTGTGAAACCAGTTCCCGCTTTAGCAAAACGGGTGCGGCACTGGTTCAAGTTGAAGGCCGCCGCTGGCTTAAACTCGATAACTACGTTGGCGCGCTGGAGACACCCTGCGGTACGCGTATCGAAATCCTGCCCAAGCATTTTGAACAAGGCGACTGCATCCAGCAAAGCCGCGCCTTGCTCAAGCGAATGATTCAGAAGTCACTAGACCTTCCAACCCGTAAGGTCGGCGCAACCGCGTTACAGCGCTTCGATGCGCCGTTGACCGAATGGGTGATGAGCAGCTTTCTGGAAGCACTCGATCACCTCATCAAGCGCGGCCTTCGCTTCGACTATCAACGTGTCGAAGAGGAGCAGCGGTATATGCGTGGTCAGCTCAATACTGCCCGCCAAATGCGCCAACCTCCAGGGCGACAGCACCACTTCCAAATCCGCCACGACATATTCCTACCCGACCGCCCTGAGAACCGCCTACTCAATACTGCGTTAGATATCGTCTGTAAAACCACTCAAGACCCCAGTAACTGGCGTCTCTCCCACGAACTGCGCTCACTGCTGCTAGAGATCCCAAACAGCCGAGACACCACTCAAGATTTCAAACAGTGGCGTCACGACCGGCTCATGGCTCATTACCAGCCTGTGAAGCCGTGGTGCGAACTCATCATCCAACAGCAAACACCGTTGGCGATTGCAGGCGAGTGGCAGGGCATGAGCCTTCTGTTTCCGATGGAGAAGCTGTTCGAGCGCTACGTGGCTGCGTGCCTGAGGGATTCACTACCGCCAGATGCAACGTTGCATACCCAGCGCAGCAGTGAGTATCTGTGCACCCATCAGGGCAAAAAGGTCTTTCAGCTACGGCCTGACTTGATGATTACTCAGGGGGAGAAGAGTTGGGTTCTGGACACCAAATGGAAGCGGCTGGACAGCGAGCTGGGTAGCAAAAATTATGGTCTGAGCCAGGCTGATTTTTATCAACTGTTTGCGTATGGGCAGAAGTATCTAGGCGGGCAGGGGGATTTGGTGCTGATTTACCCGAAGCGGGCTTCGTTTCAGGAGGCATTGCCGGTTTTTGAGTTTTCGGAGGGGTTGAGGTTGTGGGTGGTGCCGTTTGATTTTGAGGTTTCAACGCTCGTTATGGCTGAGCATTTTAAGCATACAGGCCTAATGTAGCAGCTGCTGGCCCTCGTAAACTGAACTACTATTGGACATATGCTACTGGAAAGCTCATGAAAACGTGCTGAGATGCTTCTATTTCTGGCAATCTTCCCAGTGAGAAAAGTCAGACTCTATTAGCTCTATTTTGACAACACGCCTTTTATGCGCACAGCGGACTGCCTACTACCTAACCCCGGCTGAATCGCATGGACCGTCAGTCGCCGTGTTTCACTGTCATTGCCGATTGCCGTTCACCCTCCGGAAAATGGTATTGGCACGCGGCCGTGATGACGCATCTATCGAACACTTAAATCCAGTCAGTAATAAAAAATTATTGC
The DNA here is from genome assembly GCF_017833005.1 of Pseudomonas sp. PvP027. NCBI lineage: Bacteria > Pseudomonadati > Pseudomonadota > Gammaproteobacteria > Pseudomonadales > Pseudomonadaceae > Pseudomonas > Pseudomonas sp. PvP027. The sequence goes on from NZ_JAFIBK010000001.1 coordinate 4,836,979, forward strand.
TGAGTGCGATAGTGGCATCATGTTTGTCCGCCAGGTCGGGTTTGCTCAACTGGCCCGATTCTACTGCCTACAACGATCATTCAGCCGTTGGCGGATCGAGCATGCTTAAGGTTAATCATGGCGTTGAGTGAACACTTAGTCTCTCACGTTCTCTGCACCCCCCCCCATTCAAGGAACGATACATCGTATGACTAAACAAGGATTTGGCGCTCAACTGCTAACGCTGCCGATCATTTTTTCTGACAGGTTTTTCATCATTCCGGATTATCAGCGTGGCTACGCATGGGATAAAAAGCAGGTCGATGAACTGCTCAAGGACGTCGATCATCTGATGCAAGATAGCGCAGCCTTACGTCATTACACCGGTACACTCGTCCTCAGTCGTCCGAAATATACGACAGACAACGGCTTCAACGTAGTGGATGGCCAGCAGCGGCTGACCACACTCGTCATTTTTCTTTACCTGCTTGGTGAATCGCTACCCATCGAAGAGCGCGCAGCGTTTTCCGCGCTGTATTTACGCCGCGGCGAGTTTGGCAATGATCGTGCTGTATTGCGCTTAAACTCGGATACACGGTCGTTTTTTGAACGTGTAGTGATGGCTGAAGGCAACCTCGACAACAGTCCGATTAAACTTGAGGCACATCAACGATTACTCAGTGCCAGAGGTTCGATTAAAAAGTGGCTTGAGGAAAAAATCGCTTTGGGAATTGAGCCACAGCGGATCAGAGACATCCTTGAGTCCCGGCTCGGCTTTCTGGTATTCGCGCCTGAAGAAGATGCTGAAACAGGGATCATGTTCGAGGTCATCAACAACAGAGGGAAACCGCTTAGCGAGTTGGAAAAGGTTAAAAACTATTTGATTTACTGCTGTGTGAAGCTTTCTGCGGCTTCGCTCAGGGACACAATCGATCAGGATTGGTCAGAAATCCTAAAGGCCTTGAACATCGCTGGCAAAACCTCAATCGGCGACGAAAGTGCATTTCTTCGTTATTGCCTGGTCGTCCATTTCAAACTGAATAAAACCGATAGCCAATACGGTTATGAAGAGCTGAAAAAGCGAGTAAACCTCGACAGCTGTCTGACTGGGGATTTACCCCGCGAACCGGTGATTAAAAAAATTGCAGCTTTTGTGCAGTTTATGAAAATCGCCGCGCTCTGGTATCAACGTCTGTATGGGCGTGATCACATAGGTTTAGAGCCTGAGATAGTGGTGCTTCTTGATCAGATCCGGGCGCAGGCACGTCATGCGTCCATTATGCCTCTGTTCCTGGCGATGGTGATCAAATTGCAGGGCTCGGGCGAGCGCCTGCATAAACTGCTTCGGTTGTTGGAGATCCTCAATTTTCGGGTCTACATGGCGCGGAACATGACTTCACGTAATGACACCGGACAAGGCGATCTTTATGGGGACGCGGCACGTTACTACCACTCTGAGCTTTTGGCCGCACTTCCCCCCGAAGAGCTTAAGGTCGGGCGCATCCATTTGGAAACCGATGAGGATGCGTTGGAATACCGGCTCGTTAAATTTATCCATTGGTTAGCGGCGGATCATCGGTTTATTAAGTCTTTCTCTCTGGACCCTGACAGCCCAGACGATTTTTACAAATGGCGTGGCTTGCGGTATTTCTTCATGAACTACGAGGCAAAACTCCAACCGCGAAAAACGATTCAAATTGATAAAATTCTTCTCGGGGTTTCGGAGGGTAAAACCTCAGACTATTACTCTGTGGAACACCTCTGGGCTACTGAAAATAGAAATGGTGCTGGGGAAAACAACCGTAAACAAGATAAGTACCAACGGCGCCGGCTAGGCAATTTTGTCTTACTGGAACTGCGCCTGAACATTCAGGGGAACAACGATGACCTGGGAGATAAGCTTCCACGCTACTGCGAGGGGCTGGGGGAAGAACCGACTACAGAACTTCATCAAGTTCGAAAAATGGCTACCGACACGTATTCGCTGATGGAGAATTACGATGGCAGACGGCGGACGATCAATTTTTATCACGACTTTCATGGCGAGCTAAATGACCGTCAAGAGCAACGGTTCATTACGTTTGCCCAAGCACGTTGGTCGTTGAAGCCTTTCATTGGGTATGCGCAAATTCGGCGGGAAGCGGCCGCCGCTCACGAAGAAAGCTGAGGGTTGCGTTTGAGTGAGCCGAAGGGTGTACCGGACCCACTCCTGTGTGGGGCGGTACGCCCGCAAGGTGAACCTATTCTGCCGGTGTTGTTTGTCGTGGCGTTCGCTTGGTCCAGTGCTTTGCTTAGCTCACGAGTAGACTCATGTAAGTAGGCCAATCACCGCTAGGACACATTTGCGCCATTTTATATTTATCCAGCATTTGTAGCGCTTGGCTCTCGTGGTTAGCACGGAAGTCAAACCCCATCTGGTCGCGATACGGCATTCTACCTCGCCAGTATCCCATTCCTTGATCAAGGAAAACTTTGCTTCGCTTACCTGATACCCAATCTACTGTTATCACTCTCGCGTGTTGAAGCTCCCGGCTTCGTTCTTTGATTTCAATTTCAGGTGAGATAGAGAACTGGCTACCCAACCAAAGTTTAAGAAGTGCTTCTTGATCAAGTTGAAACCTCCAGTCATGACTAATTTGATTGCTGGACTGATCGCCACTGGATGCTAGCGTTTGAATTCGAAGCGACTCAAGTTTTTCATTTTTGAAAAGTTCAAGAAAGCCGCTTAATAACATTAACGACCATGGTGATTTCAAATAACGGTCGGAATAGCTGACCACTGCTGCTTTGTCCGTGGCAATCAACTCAGTCAGTTCGGGCGCGTGCTTCTGAATGAGAGAAGCGAGACGTCTATGCAAGCTGCTGATAGGCCCGTCAAGTTCGTGGGTGATTTCGATGACCCGTGCACCCTGCTCAAATTGGCGCCAGGTCCGGACGTCGATAGTTTTACCACCGCAATCAGAAACACATTCGCTTCCAGCCCACACTATTCCATCGTTGCTACTCAGCCATCCGGCTCCTGGAGTCGCAGCGGAGGAATCGCTGCTAAAAAGACTCTTGATGACCGATTTGGAACAAATTTGAGCCACAAGGTAAGGCTTGATTAGTAGAAGGGAGTTGTCCATATCCTCAATCACAACCCCAAGACTAGCCAGGTCAAAGAGGGTGTTCTTTTGTTCTTTGCTTAGCGACGCTCCTGAAGGAATTGCCAGTTTCACCTTGAGTTTGTCAGCGATTGCCCAAGTGAGGATTTTTTCACGGAAGTAAGGGTGATTTAGGTCCCAGTCCTCTGCATCTCCACTTATCACCAAGCAAATAGAGGTGTCGTTTTCACTGCGATCCGCTGAATTGATCGCAGAGGACAAATATCGGATCGGGCCGATCGAGCAATAACTAGCCCCAGCCACAGTTTCAAACTCGCTGGGCAAGTCTAAATGTTCGATTAGGCCCGACATAGTCAGCCACTCCATGGCGCGTCCACGATCTAGCTCCTCTCGCTCTACTCGACTGTCTTGACCTGCGAGACAGTGCGAGCAGACGTTTTCGCAGTTAACCGGGCAATGCAGCTTCCCTAACGTTTTACGTAATAGCTCGGTTGTATTCGCTAAGCCAGTCAGTACAAATCCGGCTCCTCCGCTGACTTCATCGAACAGCTGAATGACCGTTCGCCCTTGTCCACTTTCGATATCGCGATCAAGACGGAAACCAAAGCCCATTTCTGTGCTGGCAATCCCTAAGAGTTCGGCGATTACGTCGCGTAGCGCAACGGCAAGAGTCGTGGCTATAGTTTGCTCTGCCAGACTATCTCCGAGCCACAGACCTGCCTGGGGACTTCTTAAGTAAAGCTCCATAACGTCAGTGCGAATTTGATAGCCCAAGAACAGGTTAGGCTTAACTGCCGTGCCTGGGCAGTCGAACTCTTTACGACTGCCTGTGATCCCGCCGACTGGCCGGTGTAACTGATCTGGGAGCAGACTTTTAGGAATATCACCGGAGGCGAGCATTGAATCTGCACGTCCACAGATTAGGCATACGGCGTAACCTTTTTCGTGTTCACCGGATGAATGATGAAACACACTGCCATCGTGACCAAATCGAACGAAACCACACCGCTTGTCGGGCAGCGAGATCGTCTCGCCAGTTAGTTGGATGCGAGGTCGTTCGACTCGGATGAACTTCTGAGAAGTGATGTCGTTTGTTGTTGACTCATAAAAGTCGGTTACAAAGCCGCCAGGGCGAAGGACGGTGCGGCGCTCATTTGGTTGAATTGCTTGCATGCAGTGGGAGCACGTTAGCTCGGAGCTGTTGGTATAGGCGTTTTCGATTACGCCTGTCGCCCCACAATTTGAGCATCGCCAGGCGATATCAAATTTTTGTGCTTCGTTTACTTGGCCTGACGCATGCCATTGCAAACTGATTCCTGCCGAACGATAGACTCGCCCATCGATTACCACTTGCGATCCAGGTGCATACTCTCGGATCGCAATGTTTAAGCCGCGAGACGGAAGCTCTTTGTTGTTGAAAATACTGTCTTCGCGACTCTCAGGATGAGTTCGCTGGTGCTTGAAGTCCTCAATGTTGTAGGTGTTGAGTGTCACGACATCGGTAGGGAATCCATATCCTGGAAGGAACGCACGGGACGCGAGATCGCGAAGCAAGTACTCACCTTCGTGACGTTTTTTCTCCAGCTCTAGCGCTTTTTTGTACGGTAAATCTGTCGCCGCTTGCAGCTTAGCGTTGAGCTTTCGAGACTCTTCAAGCCACCGGTCCTCCAGAATACGTACGCCTTCCTGAGTCTCGGCTGAGATTGTGCTGAGCAGGTAGCCATCTAAGCAAGTTCCGCTGACAAGGCGTTTGATTGGATCTGCAAATTCTGTCTGACAACTAGTCAGCCAGCTTTTGAATTGCTGGCAGGGTGAGTCGTCCCCACCAAAAAACCATTGGAGAGTCAGCCTGGTTCGGTCACCGTCACTACTGGTTTTTGACTTTAGGAAAATAGATAAGAGCAGCGAATTGACGTGCCTCTGAACAATGCGAGAAGAGCTTAAAGTAATGGTGGGAGCGGGAATGGCGGTAATGAATGGCCACTTTGGCTGGGCAAACGCGCGCTGGTTATGAGGGTCCGCTTTACATAAGGTGTAGGCTATCGCGCGTGCCTCACTACGACGTCCGGCGCGTCCTGCCCGTTGCAAATAGTTGGCAGGGTGGGGCGGCAGATTGTTCATCACTACAGCAGAGATGCCCCCAATGTCTACGCCCATCTCCATGGTCGTGGAGCAGTTGAGTACGTTGATATCACCCTTCTTAAACAAATCAACATAGTCATCGAGTCTCTGCGCCGACTGCTGAGCCGAATGCTCAGCGGTTCGATAGTAAAATCCGCCTTCCACGGTACGATCGCTGATATCGGTCCAGAGATTCTCAGACCGAAGGTGCTGGATGACGGGATCTTTTAAGACCTGCGACCGGATCTGCAATTGCTTGGTCACAGCGCTACCATCTATCTGGAGGTTAGCTAGCGAGGCGAGTTGGATTTTCTGGCAACGGTAGTCTTGCGGACGCAACTTTATGGGTAAATAAGGGGTTAGCCCACGAAAAGTCGAATCAAAAATCCGATGTGTTACCGGGCAGAGCCACCCCTCTTCTAATAGCGAAAAGGTCAGTGTTTCTAGCTTGAGGCGATGCCCTGGATCTGCGGGCTCCAGGATGAGAGCCTGTGTTAGAGCAGACCATGCGGACTCTAACCAAGCATTGATTTTGTCCGCGTCTGCAGCGAGCTTCCGATTCAATCCGGTTGCTTGTTCCAGTAATTTTACTAACCGATGCGGACTCCCAGATTTTACTTGAGGCCATTTCCTTACTGTTGTGCTTTCTTCCAGCTCGCTTTTTGGAGAGAACAGGGATTTGGGTGTAAACCTGCTGCCCATCCAGGATTGCATGTCGCGATCCATGTTTATAAAAGTGTTCTCGCGCACGTAAAAATCAAGTGCAACTTTAAGGTAGTCTTGCCAATCCTCAAGCGTTAGGCGAGTTTCAGGCGCCGAAAATGCTCCTGTCGCCGGTACCGCTTTCGTTTCCGTCCACATCGGGGGGGTAGAGCTAATTTCTTTGAGACCTCGGTAGGTTACTTTTACGAGGCCGAGGGTCTCCGTACTGTTCTGATTTTTTGGGCGCCGGGAAAATTCCCGAGCTAAAAGTAAGCGAGCCATGGTTGCGCCACCTTGGCTCCCGTCAAAAAGGACAGGGTTGGCGTAGCGGTTGTAACGCAGGATCGACTGTTCAACATCTTTGGAGGCCGCTAGCTCATATACCATGCTTGCCCAATCGACGTTGACGATTCGTTTTTGTGGAGCGCTGCCGGATCGTAGCGCGGCCGCTTGTCTGCGTAGCTCTGCCGCCATTACACCCATTCCCGACTTTTCTAAACCTTCTGCCTGGTGCATCAGCAGTTCAAAGTTGCCAGTAGGAACGTCTTTAGGTTCCGCATCAGCTTTGGCCTGAACGTTCCGAAGCGTTTCAAATACTAAGCCTCGCAACCGCGAACGCTCGGCTTCTTGTTGCATGCGCACGGCCATACGTGCAGTACCTTGACGGCTATCGGTGAACGTAATTAGCTTGCGACCCCGACCGGGTAATTCTTCTGGGGAGCGCTCATTGCTGTCTTTTTTGTCGGCATCTGGGCAAAACTCCAGCACCGTCGGGACGGCATTCGCAACATAGAATGGAGCGCCTAGGTACGCTTTTCTCAGAAAGCTTTTTTTGTTTGGAAGTTCGTGATCGCAGTGACTACAGCAAGCCGCTTTCTCTTCAGCGATATTAATGTTGATAGGGCGCGCTGAGTTAGTAGCGCATAAACCGTGGGTGTCGAGATCGAGGCTGACGCTGAAAAAGGGGGCTTGTGTGACCTGCAAACCGGCAATTACCAAACGTTGCGCGTAAGCACGACGAGTAGTTGGGCCGGTTACCTCACGTTCAGGCGACGTCTCTTCTTCGCCGCTTTCGTAACTCAGAGAAAACTCATCTCCTGCGTACGGGCTCAATTGGTGAAGAACCCCGTTTCGATCCTCCGCAATTAAATGCGGAGTTTTACAGTCATCGCAAAATCCTAATTCGTACACTGGGGCGTTGCATTCGCAGCGTGCACGTTGATGAACGTAGACGTTGCCAAATGGCCATTCACTCAGACTGGCAGATTTGGCAGTGCAATTGGGGTCTATGCAGGACCATAGTCCATGAAGCATTCGTTGAAAAAGGTGGGTCCGTAGCTTAAGAAACGGAGGTTCGTCCTTATGGCGTCGGGTGCCAGTTGATACATCGAGCCAACCTAACACTTCCCGTTGCTGCTCCAGTCGCGAGCCGGGCATCAATTCGGATTTCAATATCGTCAGTAATTCATTTAAATCTAACGGTTTCGTCGAGTTAACGATCGCATGCCTTAACGAGCCTGCTATTGAATTGCGGCCTAAAGCATCAAAACGGGTCGGTGATATTTCTTGTTCATCCTCGATAGACTGCACGAACTCCAGTGAGGCCTTTTCAACTTTTGAGTCGAACAAGATATCCGGCCAAACACGAGATCCCCCAATGACGTCGACTTGTTCTAGCCGCACTCCTGCGAGGTCTGCAAGGTACCGTTTCAACTTTTCTTCGGCCTCACTTCCGGCGATGGTGGCCGATGTCGCGACAAAACGAATTTCCTCAGGATTTTTACCGAAGGCTTGAACGACGCGGCGCAGCAGGAGAGACATTTCTGCTGCTTGAGAACCAACGTAAGTGTGTGCCTCGTCGAGGACAATCCAGCGTAGAGACTGCTGTTGCTTTGAAATCTCTAGGATAGGATTGTCTACCTGACGAACCAGCATGTATTCGAGCATTGTCGCGTTGGTCATTAATATTGGAGCTGGTTCTTTGCGCAAAAGCTCACGTGACAAAACCTGGTTGGGTTTCTGTTCTTGAATCTTACGAATTACTCCTTCGAGTTCTTCAGTTTTACCGTTGTATAAACAAAACCGAATATCTTTACCGTATGCACGGGTCCATGCATCTAATCTCTCCTGTTGAGAGTTGATTAGGGCGTTGAGAGGATAGAGAAATAGCGCTCTCACCCCAATCAAGGGTGACTGATTTCGTTCAAGCTCCCGAATTAGATCTTCAAGGATAGGCACCATGAAACATTCTGTTTTCCCCGAGCCGGTGCCACTGGTAATGATGGCAGATCGAGGTTTCTCGTTAAGCAACGTTTGCCAAGCCTGAAGCTGGTGCGTATAGGGGTGTGCTTCTCTTGGAAAGTCATAAGCATGGGCGTTTTGTAATGTATTGAGCAGGCTTTTGGATAGTAAAGCCCCCTCTAAGTCGAGAAGACGTTTTTCCGACTCCTTCCAACCAAACGTATGTTCGAAAACTGGCGGAGCCAGAAAACAGCCATCCGCCCCCAATTCATCAACCATTTTTTCGTTCAGATGACGGCGAAGTCCTGGTTCGTTAACTCCTAAGACACCTAGGGTTGCCTCCCGCGTGCGGTTAAGGCTTTGCTCAATTAAATCCGTGAAAAAACGCATTGGAACTCCTTATGCCTCGTCTTCGGAGGCTAGCAAATACGAAACCATCAGTGCGTGAGTAGGTGCGAACCATCCCTGACGGTCAAAATCAGAAACCAATCGAATGGCGAATTTTAGGTACGCCATCGGCACAGGAAGATCATTTAGGGTGGCTTTGCCTGCCGTCACATAAGCCATAAAAAATGGTAAGTAAGAAACCGCTTTAGTGAAACCAACAGGGGTGATCTCTCTCAAGAATGCAGGTATCGGATTCTGAAAGAGCCAGCTAGTCAATTCTGCAGTAAGATCGGTAGGCCACTGTCTGTCGGTAGCGTGTTGTTGGCGTAAGGCTTGATTCCAGCCTGGTACCACCAATTGAGGAGGGATTTTGGTCAGACTGCTTTTATTGCCAGTACTTAAGTAGTCGCCCAAATAATCAAAGCCGGAAACCACAAGTCGCAACACGGCCGCGCGATTCGTTTCAAGGTTCTTGATAAGAATCTCCGGCAAGCCACATGCTATCAGTCCTTGTAAAAATCGTGCATGTGCTTCGGCCCAAATTGGGAGAGGGATTGCTTCCCAGATCACCGCCAGCTCATCGCGAATTCGAGCGCAGAACGCTTCGTCCATTTCTAGTCGGAGCACCGCGAACGCCAACGCCTCTGGTTGCTTTGACAGTGCTTTCCAGCTTTCAAATGAGGACAACGGCAGGTGCGCGTAATGTTGCTTCAAATCCGCTAAATATTGCCAACCACTGTGTCCGAACTCTTTTGCCATAACGGTGATTTGTTGACTGATAGCGTTTGGGTTGGTTTTTGGGTGGAAAACCTGTGTCGCTCTGTGCAAGGAAAAAACTTGATTTTGAATTTCAGTAATCGACGAATCCGACACGAACAGTGCAGGGCGAAATTGAGTTTTACTATCTTTGGCTGGATAGATTAGCCATGGGCCGTCACGTTGCACGGTGTTGGGTAAAATAAATCGCCCGGTGCTAACAGCCTGGCTCTTGAGATCCTCAATTTTGACTGGCGCTTGTTTAGGATCAGAAAGTAACATTGCTTCAACTTCTGTGTCATTCAAAATTGTCGCGTTACTTATTTCGCAGATCGTGAATGTGTCTCGACTTTCCCATTGTAAGCGGCCGTTGTACCGTCTGATATTCAGGCTGAGCGCACGCTGTTCGGTTTCTAAGGTTAGCTTAATAAACGCATCTTGTTCGTCGACAGCTCCCAGCATTTGAAGCATGTCATTTTGGTAGCTAAACAAATTTAGCAGCGTGGGCGATGAGCCTACTTTGATCTCATATTGCCGTTTTGGATGTGGCAGCGCCTCGCACACCAGTTCCAATAGCATGTAGAAACTTTGCCCTTGAGTTTGTCCTGAGGTCAATGCGATGCGATGACCTATCAGCTCAGGAAACGTAAGCTCGTGTGCTCGTGAGGGCCGGTCGTCTGGTCCAATGAGCCTTGCTCCTTGGTACGGATATGGCAGACGAAGCAGCAGGGGCTGATTGCTATTTTTCTTGTCGATCTCCAGCGCAAAACCAGCAGGAGGTGTGTCGGACAGATGAACAAGGCTGAAAGTGGTTACGGAGTGATCAGACTCCAGTCGCTTCGCCATTAGCAGCGCACTGTCGATTTTCAAGTCAAGCTGGAGCGCACCTTTGACCTGCAGTCGAGCAGGTTTTTCGGTGGTTTCTGGAAGCAACGAGGTACTGAATTCTTTGGGTAGGACCGCAAAGCGGCGTGTTAAAAGCGTTTTTCCCGTGCGGCTTTTCAGGGTGTAATGAACGACCCCTAACGGTCCAGCACGGCGAAGAGTGTCCAAGGGTTGCCCATTAGCAAATTCTAGAATATCGCCCAAACCAAATTCATAGTATTCGGGCAACTCCAGTCGTGGCCAACCCAAATATACAACACCTGGGTTACTGTCATAGAGTCCCTGAACACCGGCCAGAGCGGGCTTTCGGTGCTCGTTTTGATTTTTATTTAATTCGATTTGATAGAGATCAGGGCCGTTTTGGAGCGATAAATTGGCCCGTAGATCCAGCCAGTGACCGCTCTCTTTGTCGGTAGTGAGCAGCGATGGTGTAAGACCGTCTGATGAAAAACTAAATTTGGTCGGAATGCGAATACGTGCGGACTCACCAGCGACACCGCAAGAAGATGTTCCGACCAATTGCCAGTAATCATCCCGCTGCTCAAAAATCAACGGCGTTTCTTCGTAATCCAACTCGCTGCCGTCGAATTGGTAACATTGAACAACTCGTCCATTGTCGAGTAAGCGCAGCGTGACAGGTTCGCCTAACCGGCGACGCTCTACCGATGTTGACGGGTTTGAGAAGCGGACCGTTAGACGAGACTCGTTCAGCTGGGCATACACCGCAGGCCCACGAGCTAAAATGTGCTCACCTTCGTAATAGGCTTGATCGAGCCGAGTGCTACCTAACTGCTGGGCATCAATGTTAAATGAGTGTTCCTTTGGCAAGGCCAGCTCTGTCCTGATCCTCCAGTCCGGTAGTGTGCCTAATAGAAAATGCTCGCAGGTGAATGCTCTGGCTTGAATAAGCGCCTCTTTTCTATCAAGCCGCTGCTTGCCAGCATCATGTAGCCAATCATTAATCAGGCCTCTAGCGTTAGTTTCATCAAGAGGAATTGGAAAGGCTTCTGTCCACTCAGGAGCGACTTTATCCAGGTAAGCAGCAGGATCTTTCTGATCCTTTAACGGGTATTGCGCCGCTAGATACATCAACTGTTCAACAATGCCGGCAAGCAGCTGTCTGGTTTCTAGATTTCGAAAGGAAATTGGCAATTCCTCTTCGTGCGCGGCAATTAGGTCAGCAGTTGTTCGGTGGCTGCTCCCTGCACTGAAGAGATTAATACCTCGATTGACTGCTTTGCCAAAGCCATGCGATTCCTTTTGAACTAGGGGCCAAGGTAACCCACCTTCTGCGAAAAGGGACCCTAGCCAATCTCTGCCGTTTTCACGGTACCGAATAGGGCGTTTCCAGTATTCCAGTCCTTTGCTGGTCAAGGTTGCATGCTTATTGTGTGAAAGTGAGACGGCTAACTCGCTTTCAGCGCCTGACCAGGACCATGAGCTGTTGTAATTTCTACGGTACTGCTCACTTACGAATAAACAAAAACATGCTCCCAGGTGTATGGACTGGACTGGACTGGACGCTAGGCGAAGGTACTTTTGAAGTAAGTCGCGTAGGGATGCGTACTCTTGTTCGGACAGCTGGTAGCTGTATAGAGGTTTGCCGTTAGGTCCTTTGAATAGCTCGCGGGTGAGCAAAAACTCGCTAAGCCAGGCTTTTATGGGATTTACAACAGTAGTGAACACGGTCATTGACGCAAATCCTTATGCTGAAAATTCAAAAGCGTGCAACGCAGTGCAGACCGTTGACGACGCCTACAGCTGCACCAGCCCAGTTTTTGAGACGGGTATCACTGTGCCATCTTGACGAATCGCCGTCGACATTTGAATTTTGATAGGCCGGAGCCTTCAATCGGCATTTCTGCTCGCAACAACGCCGCTGTTCATTCGGCTGACGATGTTCAAGGCAGCGAGCTATGTCAGCAATAGAGTCTATCGTTAATGCGATATCGCGGTTAGCACCCTCTGGACATGGATGGTTGCCTTGGATGATTTACAGATACAGACGCCAGTATTCTTCCTGAATCAACCGAGTGAAGTCTCATGTTTCCGCCGAAACAAAAAAGGGCTGCCACTTGGCAACCCTTTTCGCAGAAACCATTTCATGCAGGATGAAATGGCTTCAGGTCTTGATACGGTTCTACAAGCGAGGCCATCAATCCCAGCTCAACGCCCCACCAGTCTGATACTCAATCACTCTCGTCTCAAAGAAATTCTTCTCTTTCTTCAGGTCCATGATCTCGCTCATCCAAGGGAACGGGTTGGTCGTCCCTGGATACTCTTCCTTCAAGCCAATCTGGCTCAAACGACGGTTAGCGATGAATTTCAGGTAGTCCTCCATCATCGCTGCGTTCATGCCGAGTACGCCGCGGGGCATGGTGTCGCGGGCGTATTCGATTTCCAGCTGGGTGCCTTGCAGGATCATCTGCGTGGCTTCTTCTTTCATCTCGGCATCCCACAGGTGCGGGTTTTCGATTTTGATCTGGTTGATCACGTCGATGCCGAAGTTCAGGTGCATGGACTCGTCGCGCAGGATGTACTGGAACTGCTCGGCGACGCCGGTCATCTTGTTGCGGCGGCCCATGGAGAGGATCTGGGTGAAGCCGCAGTAGAAGAAGATGCCTTCCAGTACGCAGTAGTAGGCGATCAGGTTGCGCAGCAGCTCTTTGTCGGTTTCGACGGTGCCGGTTTCGAACTTCGGATCGGAGATCGAACGGGTGTACTTCAGGCCCCAGGCTGCTTTTTTAGCGACCGATGGGATCTCGTGGTACATGTTGAAGATCTCGCCTTCATCCATGGCCAGCGATTCGATGCAGTACTGGTAGGCGTGGGTGTGGATCGCCTCTTCGAAGGCCTGGCGCAGGATGTACTGGCGGCACTCCGGGTTGGTGATCAGGCGGTACACGGCCAGCACCAGGTTGTTGGCAACCAGCGAGTCGGCAGTGGAGAAGAAGCCCAGGTTGCGCATGACGATGCGGCGCTCGTCGTCGGTCAGGCCTTCCGGGTTTTTCCAGAGGGCGATGTCGGCGGTCATGTTGACTTCTTGCGGCATCCAGTGGTTTGCGCAACCGTCCAGGTACTTCTGCCAGGCCCAGTCGTACTTGAAAGGTACGAGCTGGTTGAGGTCGGCGCGGCAGTTGATCATCATTTTTTCATCAACGGCGACGCGGGCGCTGGCGCCTTCGAGTTCGGCCAGGCCTTCAGCGACGTCCAGTGCGTCCAGCGCTTTCTTGGCGCGGATCAGGGCAGCGGAGTCGGCGGCGGTTACTGCGCGGGCTTCCTGTGCAGCCAGGCCACCGGCGCTGTCGAGGCGGTCCATGTTGGCTTCGTTGGCATGACCGGCGTTGGTCGCTTTGGCGACTACTTCGCCGTCTTCCTTATCGAATTCGTCCCAGCTCAGCATGGTGTACGTCTCCTGCCTGAGGGGTTGCCTGTGGCACCCCTGTTGGATTTTCAAAGTATGGGCTGCCAGCGTCGCGCTGAACGTGCGCTGGCAATGGAATTTTTTACTCGGGGTCTGTTGTCGCGATCGGCCGGCTTATGAGTGTGCCGGTCGCTCTTTGAATGTGCTGCCGAGGCTGTGCCTCACAGGCGAGCAGATCGAAAACTCGAGGTTGCTTTCAGACAAGCCAGGTTTGCTTTTGCAAATGGTCATTTGAGTACCCTTGAGCGAGCGCGGATTATACAGATTTTCTCCGGCTCTTGTGCGTGCGTGACTGACTTTGATGCGGGAATTACACCTGTTTTTCGATAATCTCGCCGTCCGGTGAACCGGCTCGTGAATGCGCGATGTCGAGGCGTAAATCCCTTATGTAGTGTTTTTTTAGAATCTGGGGCGCAGCATATAGTGATGCGAGAATTGCTGCAATCGGCCCGGCAAGGAGATTCGAGGTCATCCTTCAGGATGTGATGTGCGTCAATGCATCCCTGCTGCATGCAGATCGGGGGCTGTGAAGGACAAGGGCTGATCGCAGGCATGGGATCGGCCTGAATGACAGGCGACGAATGGTTATGGGCGGTGCAATTGTGCATCGCTCATAACCGGCGCGTTGGTCATGTCTGACGTGCTCGCTCACAGCGCCAGAATATACTCATGAAAAACTCTGGGCCCGTGTTGTTCATCCTTGAAACGGGTGAAGCCTATGCTCGTGGCCAGCCCGTCCATAGCCAGATTTCCGGACGTGTCCATCGACGATATTTTGCTGAAACCCTCACTCGTCGCCGTTTCCATGAGGTGCCTCATCAACGCTGTCGCCACGCCGCGACGTTGCCAGCTTTCGGAAACCGCAATGGCAAACTCGCAATGAGCGTCGCCTTCATAGGCACCGTAGCGCGCTACGCCGATTTCGGTCAGCTCATCGTTTTCAAAGGCCAGTGCGATGTAGGCCACGCGATTGTGCAAATCGACGTCCATAAGTTGATCGTGCACTTTTGCGTATTTGCTGAACGACCCCAGAAAGCGAAAATGCGCCATGCCCTTTCCCAGGTCATTCAGGAAGGAGAACTCCCGGTCGCGGTCTTTATCGACCAACTGACGAATCAGCATCGGGGTGCCATCGCGTAGCTTCTCGACCCAGAACCCGTCGACCAGATCGTCAGTGTCTTCGTTGAAGCGTTTGAGGATGTCTGCTGTGTAGGGCATGCGAGTAGCTCCGGATGAACGAGGGGAATGTCCATTGCAGCCTGGTCCGGCCAACGCACCGCGGTTATCGGCTCGCTAAACCGGTCTGCAGACAGTCGGTCAATTGATGAGCAGATGGTTGTCCACGTTCTTTACACTTGGCACTGCCCAGGCGGCATGTTCGACCGCTTTGCGTTCACGCCAGCGGTGAACGTAGCCTTCGAGCTTCACTTGATTGCCTTCGGCGGTAACGCGAATT
The DNA here is from genome assembly GCF_017833005.1 of Pseudomonas sp. PvP027. Lineage (NCBI taxonomy): Bacteria > Pseudomonadati > Pseudomonadota > Gammaproteobacteria > Pseudomonadales > Pseudomonadaceae > Pseudomonas > Pseudomonas sp. PvP027. The sequence continues at coordinate 4,852,034 of NZ_JAFIBK010000001.1, forward strand.
GTGCTGGCATCCAGCTCCGAGCTTCGTGCCAGGGCCTGCTCGATCAGTGTCTTGATGTCCAGGGCTGCGGCTTGGGGTTTGACGATCAGGCTGTTGTCGAGGCCAGTGACCCCACCAAGGGTGTTGATGGCTTTTTGTGCGGCTTCTTTCTGGTATTGCCACTCCACATCGCCCTCAAGCGTTACACGTCCCTGCTGCACTTTGACCTGTATGGCCAGGTCGGGCGATATCGCGTTCCAGCGAATCAGGTCCAGACAGCGCGCTGCGATCACACTGTCGTCGATGTAGAGATCACTCGGTACCCGCACTTCGAGTTCCTCAGCCACAGCTCTTACGCCTTTGACGCTTTTGACTGCGCGCTCGGCCGCGTTTTTTTCTGCGAAGGTTTTCACATGCCCGCTGAGGACCACCACGCCGTTATCTATCGCAACGCCAATCGCGCCAGCATCGATGTGAGGCAGAAATTCAAGCTCGTCCAGTATCGTTCTGCGTAACGTCAGGTCGTTCATGCTGAGTACTCTGATGATTGACGATGCGGCTGTTTATGAGTGCCGCAGTCACGCCATTGAATACCCTTCTGCAGGTCAAACATTGAGTTTTGTCAGTTAAAGCGCGTTGCAGCACAACGGCCCGTCTGCTTATCGTCTTCGCTCCACGCGGTTGGCGTGTGTGCCCCAGTACTTCTGCATCTCGATAAACAAGAAGGAAGCCGTCCAGGTGATGAGCACCAGCCCTGTCAGGGCTTCGAGTCCTGTGAGGTATTTGAGCGGGCCAGTGGGCGTGATGTCGCCGAAACCGATGGTGGTGAACGTGGTGAACGAGAAGTACACAGAATCCATGAAACTGCCGTCGAAGTTGCCCGTCAGGCGACCGAGTGAGTCGGAGCGGTTCATCAGGTAATACCCTAGTGCGAATATCCAGACTTCGACGGCGTGGGCGGCCAGCGCGCCCAAGACGCCGAACACCATCCTGAACCGGTGCCAGAGAATCAGTCTGGGCATCAGCCCGTTCAGGCGCAGCAGGCATTCGTAATGAACAATGACCACCGTGGTGATGATCAGAATATTGATCAGTGTGATGGCGATCATCGGAGGATTTCCCGCCCAGGCTGATTCACAGGCTTTTTGCGCGGTAGCTGCACCCGTGGATCAATGCCTGCAGGCGGTGCAGGTCGAGGATTTCTACCTGGCGTCCGGAAATACTGACGATGTGCAGACTGCGCAGATTGGCGATGGCGCGACAGATGGTTTCAAGTCTTAGCCCAAGGTAGGAGCCAATGTCTTCCCGGGTCATGCGCAACACGAACGCCGTGGCCGAATAACCTCGGCTGGTCATTCGGCCTGACAGGTTGAGCAGGAAGGCGGCCATGCGTTCTTCGGCGTTGAGGTTGCGCAAGAGCAGCAACATCTCATGGTCGCGGACGATCTCTTTGCTCAGTACGCGATTGAGGTTGTGTTGCAGTGAGGGCAGTTCTCGCGACAGCTGTTCAAGATGGGTGAAGCGAATAGGGCACACTTCGCTGTCTTCCAGCGCAATGGCGTCGCACACGTGGCGGTTATCGCTGATTGCGTCGCAGCCCAGCAACTCTCCCGACATCTGAAAACCGATCAGTTGGTCCCGCCCGTCCTGTGAAGAGATCGTGGTTTTGAAAAAACCGAAACGCACCGCGTAGAGCGACCGCAACGGATCACCCGCGTGATAAAGCGCCGCGCCTTTCTTCACCTTGACGGGCTGAGGAATGATTGCGGATAAACGATCCGTGTCTGTATGGGGCGCCGTACCTTACGTGAACGGCGGACGCGTGCTGGTGGCGCTGGACCTGCCGAACTTTGCCGACTATGGACTGGAAGTGCCGGGCCCCGGTCAGGTCATCGCCGAAGCACCACGTCGGCTGGGCGAATACCTGCGTGATGTGATGCGCAATAACCCGCACAACTTTCGTGTCTTCGGGCCTGACGAGACCAACTCCAACCGACTCAACGCCGTGTTCGAAGCCAGCAACCGCACTGCACCAGGCCCGTGTCTGGAGATTGACGATCACCTGGCAAGCGATGGTCGGGTGATGGAGGTGCTCAGTGAACACCTGTGTGAAGGATGGCTGGAGGGTTATCTGCTCACCGGTCGACACGGTATGTGGTCGACCTACGAGGCGTTCGCCCAAGTGGTCGACTCGATGGTCACCCAGCATGCCAAATGGTTGCAGCAGAGCCGCGAGTTTGCCTGGCGTCGCCCGCTGGCCTCACTCAACATTCTGATCAGCAGCCATGCCTGGCGTAACGATCACAATGGTTTCAGCCATCAGTCCACCGGGTTCGTCGACAACGTCTTGCAGCGCCGAGCCGACGTGGTGAGGGTGTATTACCCGCCGGATTCCAATTGCCTGGTCAACGTTTTCGACCATTGTCTGCGCAGCCGCAACTACATAAACGTTGTGACCTGCGGCAAGCAACCGGACTTTCAATGGCTGGACTTCGACGCGGCGCTCAAACATTGCTCGCAAGGGGCGTCGATCTGGGACTTCGCAGGCAGTGACGACAGTGAGACGCCGGATGTCGTGCTGGGCTGTGCGGGCGATGTACCGACCACCGAAGCAGTGGCGGCAGCCTGGTTGCTGCAAAAACACGTTCCGGGTATTCGCGTGAGGCTGGTCAATGTCGTCGACCTGGGCATTCTGAGCGCCCCTGAAGATCGGCCTCATGGCATGGACCATGTGTCGTTCGAGGCCTTGTTTACCCGTGACGCGCCGGTGATGTTCGCCTTTCACGGTTCGACCTGGGTGATCCATTCCATGGTTCATGGCCGCGCCAACGAGGCGCGCTTTCATGTCCGTGGTTTCAGTGATCGTGGGACCACGACGACGCCATTCGACATGGTGGTGCTCAATCGCCTTAGCCGTTATCAGCTGGCCATCGACGCATTGAGCCACGTACCGCGTTTACGCGCGCAGAGTCTGGATGCGGTGCATTTTTTCGAAAGTCAGTTACGCAAGCATCACACCTGGATACGCGAACACTTCGAAGACATTCCGGAGATTCGCAATTGGTGCTGGACAGCCGATTTCAGCGAATCGCAGACGCCTCCGCCATTGGCCAGGGGGCACAGCCGAGGGCAGACGTTTACGGATGCGTGAGTGGTTGCGTGAACGAGTGGACGTGTTGCGCAACGGCGGGGAGCCGTTTGAAGGCGGTTGAGGGCGGGGCAGTTTGCCCCCACGTTGGCATTACCAACGTGGGGGCAAGTCAGGCGTTAACGGTTACTGGCAAGCCTCACAATCCGGCTCGTCGATTGCGCAAGCCTTTGGCACTGGGGCCGGGCCGGCCGGTGCTGCTTCGGTTGGACGCGGGGCGGTGATCGCCGAGTCGTCCGGGCCGTGGCCGCCGCTCGATACTGCGTTGAGCTTGCCGGTGTTGACGGTGGACTTCTCGGTGCTGGTCGCGGCCAGGGCACGGAGGTAGTAGGTGGTTTTCAGACCACGGTACCAAGCCATGCGGTAGGTCACGTCCAGCTTCTTGCCCGAGGCGCCAGCGATGTACAGGTTCAGCGACTGAGCCTGGTCGATCCACTTCTGACGACGGCTTGCCGCGTCGACGATCCACTTGGTGTCCACTTCGAAGGCAGTCGCGTAAAGCTCCTTGAGCTCCTGCGGGATGCGCTCGATCTGCTGTACCGAACCGTCGTAGTACTTCAGGTCGTTGATCATGACCGAGTCCCACAGGTCGCGAGCCTTGAGGTCGCGTACCAGGTACGGGTTGATCACGGTGAATTCGCCGGACAGGTTCGATTTCACGTAGAGGTTCTGATAAGTCGGTTCGATCGACTGCGACACGCCAGTGATGTTGGCGATGGTGGCGGTCGGTGCGATGGCCATGATGTTCGAGTTACGGATACCTTTCTGCACACGGGCACGAACCGGCGCCCAGTCCAGGGTTTCCTTCAGGTCGACGCTGATGTACTTCTCGCCACGCTGCTCGATCAGGATCTGTTGCGAATCCAGCGGCAGGATGCCTTTGGACCACAGCGAACCCTGGAACGTCTCGTAGGCACCGCGCTCGTCGGCCAGGTCGCAGGACGCCTGGATCGCGTAGTAGCTGACCGCTTCCATGGAGGTGTCGGCGAACTGCACGGCAGCATCGGAACCGTACGGGATGTGCTGCAGGTACAGCGCGTCCTGGAAGCCCATGATGCCCAGGCCGACCGGACGGTGGCGCAGGTTGGAGTTCTTGGCCTGCGGTACCGAGTAGTAGTTGATGTCGATCACGTTATCGAGCATGCGCACGGCTACATCGACAGTGCGCTTGAGCTTGTCGGTGTCCAGCTTGCCGTCGACGATGTGGTTCGGCAGGTTGATCGAGCCCAGGTTGCAGACCGCGATCTCGTCCTTGTTGGTGTTCAGGGTGATCTCGGTGCACAGGTTCGAGCTGTGAACCACGCCCACGTGCTGCTGCGGGCTGCGCAGGTTGCACGGGTCCTTGAAGGTCAGCCAAGGGTGGCCGGTTTCGAACAGCATCGAGAGCATCTTGCGCCACAGATCCTTGGCCTGGATGGTCTTGAACAGTTTGATCTTGCCCGGGTATTCGGTCAGCGCTTCGTAGTACTCGTAACGCTCCTGGAAGGCCTTGCCGGTCAGGTCGTGCAGGTCCGGTACTTCGGATGGCGAGAACAGGGTCCACGGGCCGTCGTCGAAGACGCGCTTCATGAACAGGTCAGGGATCCAGTTGGCGGTGTTCATGTCGTGGGTACGACGACGGTCATCACCGGTGTTCTTGCGCAGCTCGATGAACTCTTCGATGTCCATGTGCCAGGTTTCCAGGTAGGCACAGACAGCGCCCTTGCGCTTGCCGCCCTGGTTGACCGCAACGGCGGTGTCGTTGACCACTTTCAGGAAGGGTACGACGCCTTGTGACTTGCCGTTGGTGCCCTTGATGTACGAGCCCAGCGCACGAACCGGTGTCCAGTCGTTGCCCAGGCCGCCTGCGAATTTGGACAGCATGGCGTTGTCGTGGATCGCGTGGTAGATGCCCGACAGGTCATCCGGCACGGTGGTCAGGTAGCAGCTGGACAGCTGTGGACGCAGGGTACCGGCGTTGAACAGCGTCGGGGTCGACGACATGTAGTCGAACGACGACAGCAGGTTGTAGAACTCGATGGCGCGGTCTTCACGGGCTTTCTCTTCGATTGCCAGGCCCATGGCCACGCGCATGAAGAAGATCTGCGGCAATTCGAAACGCACGCCATCCTTGTGGATGAAGTAACGGTCGTACAGGGTTTGCAGGCCCAGGTAGGTGAACTGCTGATCGCGCTCGTGGTTGATCGCCTTGCCGAGTTTTTCGAGGTCGAATTCGGCCAGCACAGGGTTGAGCAGTTCGAACTTGATACCGGCGGTGACGTAGGCAGGCAGCGCCTTGGCGTACAGGTCGGCCATTTCGTGGTGGGTGGCGCTGTCGGCGACACCGAGGAAACCCAGGCCTTCGGCGCGCAGGGTGTCCATCAGCAGGCGGGCGGTGACGAACGAGTAGTTCGGCTCGCGCTCGACCAGGGTACGGGCGGTCATCACCAGCGCGGTGTTGACGTCTTTCAGCGCCACGCCGTCGTACAGGTTTTTCAGGGTTTCGGTCTGGATCAGGTCGGCGTCGACTTCAGCCAGGCCTTCGCACGCTTCGGTGACGATGGTGTTCAGACGACCCATGTCCAGCGGCGCAAAGCTGCCGTCGGCGCGGGTGATGCGGATCGACGGGTGAGCCTGGACGTGCTCTTCGGGGGCACGAACGGCACGCTCCTTGGCGCGCGAGTCACGGTAGATGACGTAGTCGCGAGCCACTTTCTGCTCGCCGGCACGCATCAGCGCCAGTTCGACCTGATCCTGGATTTCTTCGATGTGGATTGTGCCGCCCGAAGGCATGCGACGCTTGAACGTGGCGCTGACCTGTTCGGTCAGGCGGGCAACGGTGTCATGGATGCGCGACGAGGCAGCAGCATTGCCGCCTTCAACTGCAAGAAACGCCTTGGTGATGGCAACGGTGATCTTGTCGTCCGTGTAGGGAACGACAGTACCGTTACGCTTGATCACGCGCAGTTGACCGGGGGCAGTGGCAGACAGATCCTGCTGGGTCTGGCTTGCCTGCGGCGCGCCGGTCGGCGAGTTCTCGCGAGTTGTGTCTGTTTGCATGTGTGACTCCACGTTCTTTAAGTTTGTTCGGGCATTGCTGCCCACCATTTCGTTTAGAGCAGTCAGTCGCAAAAGGCGACTGGAAGGCTCCAAAACGAAGGTGAAAGCGGGGTCTGTCACCGCTTCCAGGTTTTGAAGCCAAAAAGGACCGGGCTATGCCCGATCCTTCGAAAATCTGATCAAGAGTGCGGTTTCGATGTTGCAAAACGTATACGGGACAGCTCTGGTTCACGCGCGAGCGTCTTGGTGCCTAAACTGGCTTGAAGTTCAACCCCTCAGACGCAACAAAAATGCTTGAAATTCCCATTTGAGTTGTGCTGGCGTTTTTGTTCAAAACCCCACATGTAGGGTGTGTCTCGTCGTCGGGCTACAAGATAATGCGTTTTGGACATGAATTGCAACGCACCGCTTGTGGATAAAGTGTGTGTAGTTTGTGTATGAATCGCACACCATGCGTGTAGGCCGCATAACTACTGGATCGTGACCGTTTGTCACCGATTTCTGTAGGCACTGGCGATGCACTGCTGATTTTTGAGGGCGCGAACCCTATCACAAAAAAACATAGCTGCAAGGCCGATCTGGCATGTCATGTGCTACGCCGCATGCAGTGCGTGTGATCCGCGCGAGGGTTGCTACACTCGCCTGCGACGTGGTGCCGCAACCCCTGCGTTTCAAAAACAAAAAGCGGTCGATAACGACAAGGAAGATTGCTGTGGAGCCACACACCTGGCATGTGCTGATCGTCGAGGATGACCAGCGACTGGCCGAACTGACCAGCGATTACCTGCAGAACCACGGCCTGCGCGTGAGCATCGAAGGCGACGGCGCGCTGGCGGCGGCGCGGATCATCGCCGAGCAGCCGGATCTGGTGATTCTCGACCTGATGCTGCCCGGCGAAGACGGTTTCAGCATCTGCCGCCGCGTGCGTGACCGCTACGACGGGCCGATTCTGATGCTCACCGCGCGCACCGATGACACCGACCATATAGAAGGGCTCGACACCGGCGCCGACGACTTCGTCTGCAAACCGGTGCATCCGCGCGTGCTGTTGGCACGTATCAAAGCCTTGCTGCGCCGCAGTGAAGCGCCGCATGTGCCGGCCGCCGAACTGCGCCGTCTGGTGTTCGGCCCGTTGGTGGTGGACAACGCATTGCGTGAGGCCTGGCTGCGCGAGCAGAGCATTGAGCTGACCGGTGCCGAGTTCGACCTGCTGTGGCTGCTGGTGGCCAATGCCGGGCGCACGCTGTCCCGCGAAGAGATCTTCACCGCGCTGCGCGGCGTGGGGTATGACGGGCAGGATCGCTCCATCGATGTGCGCATCTCGCGTATTCGCCCGAAAATCGGCGACGATCCCATTCATCCGCGTCTGATCAAGACCGTGCGCAGCAAGGGCTATCTGTTTGTGCCCGAAGCGGCGCAGGACATGAGCGGCCACGTGTTCAGCGGCTGACCTGATGAATTCGATCTTTCTGCGCATCTACGGTGGCGTACTGGGCGTGTTGGTGCTGGTCGCGCTGCTCGGCGTGTTGGCCCTGCATGTGCTCAATCAGTCGCGCGGCGAGCAGTACCGCGAGCGCCTGGCTCATGGCACCTTTACGATCATGGCCGACAATCTGGTGCCGCTCGATGGCATCGAACGGCGTCGCGCCCTGGCGATCTGGGAGCGCCTGCTGGGCATTCCCCTGAGCCTGCAAAGCCTTGAACAGGCCCACCTCGACAGCAGCGCGCTGGGGCAACTGGCGCGCGGCAAGGTGGTGGTCGAACAGATCGGGCCGCACGCTGCCAGGGTTTACCGTCAGTTGAGCGACAAGGAGCCGCTGCTGCTGACCGGCGAAGTGCAGCAGATCACCGAACAATTGGCGCGGGCCACTATTTACCTGCTGATCGATGAACTGGTGCGCTTTCCGGTCGACGAGCAACCGGCGCGCCTGCAGGCCCTGCGTAGCGACAAAGGGTTCGGTTTCGATCTGCACTTGCTGGCGCTGGATCAGGCGGATCTGGACGATGACCAGCGTCGCCGCGTCTATGAGGGCGATACGGTCATGGCGCTGGGCAAGGGCGGCGATTCGATCCGCGTGCTGGCCGGGATCGTCGACACCAACTGGGTGCTGGAAATCGGCCCGCTGTACCAGATGAACCCTTATCCGCTGCATTGGCTGCTGCTGATCGCCTTGATGGGCCTGTGCCTGATCGGTCTGGTGGTGTACTTGCTGGTGCGGCGTCTGGAGCGCCGCGTGCTGGAACTGGAAGCGGCGGCCACGCAAATTGCCCGGGGCAGCCTGCAAACCCGCGTGCCGACCGAGGGCTCCGACTCGGTGGGGCGTGTGGCAGCGGCGTTCAACAGCATGGCTGAGCACTTGCAGCGCTCATTGATGATCCAGCGCGAACTGGTGCGCGCCGTGTCTCACGAATTGCGCACGCCGGTGGCGCGTCTGCGTTTCGGTCTGGAGATGGTCAGCGACGCCGCGACTCCCGAGGCGCGGCGCAAATACATGCGCGGCATGGACAGCGATATCCAGGACCTCGACAAGCTGGTCGATGAGATGCTCACCTACGCGCGTCTTGAGCAAGGCGCGCCGACCCTGAATTTCCAGCGTGTCGATCTGGATGCGCTGATCGATCAGGTAATCGCCGAACTGGCGCCATTGCGTGCCGATGTACGGGTTTCGAGGGGCGAATGCCGGAGGGCCGAAGACGGTGAGGCTGCCTGGGTCGAAGGCGAGCCGCGCTATCTGCACCGCGCCGTGCAGAACCTGGTGAGCAACGCGCTGCGCCATGCCGAGAACGAGGTGCGTATCAGCTATCGGCTGGAGGCGCAGCAGTGCCGTATCGACGTGGACGACGATGGTCCTGGCGTGCCGGAGCAGGCCTGGGAGCAGATTTTCACGCCGTTCATGCGCATCGATGACAGCCGCACCCGAGCCTCGGGCGGGCATGGGCTGGGCCTGTCGATCGTGCGGCGGATCATCCATTGGCACGAAGGCCGCGCGCTGATCGGGCATAGCGTCAGCCTGGGCGGGGCATGCTTCAGCCTGGCCTGGCCGCGCACGCAGGTGCCGCGTTGAGCTTGCCGTTGTTTGCCGGGCCATTTGCGCGGTTCGGGCAGACATTGCTGACGGCGGATGATGCGCGCCCGGCGGTGACATTGCCTGATCTGCTGCACCCCGAGCGTCTTGATCAACTGCTGCTGAGTGTCTACGGGCCGCAACTGATGCCCGGTCAATTGCCGGTGCTGGTGTCGCAGTGGGCCAAGTTTTACTTCATGCAACTGATTCCGCCGGTGCTGGTGGCCAGCCTGGTGCATGACTGGCATTGGCCGTTGCAGCTGGAGCAGGTGGCGCTGGCGCTGGATGAGCGCGGCGTGCCGAGCGGTATCAGGCTGACGGGGGAGGGACGCGTCTGGCGGGGTATCCCGGTTGATCCGTTTCAGCGCTTTGCCGGGTTGCTCGATGACAATCTGCAGCCCTTTATTACCTCGCTGAGCGCTTATGGTGGACTGCCTGCCGCGGTGTTATGGAGCAGCGCCGGGGATTACCTGGAAGGCTGCCTTGCGCAGCTGGCCACCTGCAGTGACGTGTCGCTGGCTGCGGGGCTGGCGTTGTTAAGCGAGAGGAAAAGGCCGGACGGGCCGGCCAATCCTCTGTTTCAGGCCGTGCGTTATGTGCCGCAGGCGCAAGGTGGTGAACCACGCAGGCAACGGCGTGTGTGCTGCCTGAGTCATCGGGTCGAGTGGGTTGGGCGTTGCGAGCATTGTCCGCTGCCCGGCTGATCAACCTTCGACGGCGACCAGGCTCAACAGGTGATCGTCCTGCACACTGAACTGACCGTCCAGCTCTTTGCCCGCATGCCACTCGCTGGACAGATCGATCAGCAGCTTGAGTCGGGCGTGGCCGTCGGCGGACCATTCCAGCAGTTGCGCGTCTTCGAAGTAGAAGCGCTTGTGCACGATGGGGTAGAGCGCCTTGAACAGCGCTTCCTTGATCGAAAAGGTCAGGGTCACGCGCAATGCGATCTGATCTTCCGGACCCGTCGCCATCTCTGCCAGCTCGGCCGCCGTCAGAATTTCCCCGGCCAGCCGCGAGGCGCGGTCGTGGCTAAGCAGGTTTTCCGTGTCCAGCCCCAGCCCGCGCCACTGCTGCTTATGCGCAACCACGGCGGCGGCCCAGCCGGTGCTGTGAGTGATCGACCCGCAGACATCCGCGGGCCAGATCGGCGCGCGGTCTTCACCCACTGCAGGAACGTGCAAACGGCCATCCAGCTGACGCATGGCTTCGCGAGCGCAGAGACGACCGGCAAGGAATTCAGTCTGACGCTTGGCGACCGAGCGCTGAATGCTCGCGGGCATCTGTAGCTCACAACGCTGAAAGTCGCCGTCGACCAGCTTGAGCGGATCAAAACGCCCACTCACCAGCACCGCCCCCGGCAATGCTTGCGGCAACGGCCAATGCCGGATCAGTTCCGGGCAGCAGACGGGAAGGTGGGATAGTCGAGTCATGGACGGCATTTTGCCGGGGGAATGGGTTGGAGGGAAGGGCACAGTAACTATCTTGCCGATGCTCCGCGTCGTCATGCCTTTCCGGACGCTCCGTTTCCTCTTGACGACGCAGAGCGTCGAGCACTGCATTCCCAGGCTGGAGCGTAGGGAACGATCATCGCAACTATCGTGCGGCGCTCCGCGTCGCATGCCTTTCCGGACGCTCCGCGTCCTCTTGACGACGCAGAGCGTCGAGCACTGCATTCCCACGCTGGAGCGTGCGGAACGATAATCTCAACTATCGTGCGACGCTCCGCGTCGCATGCCGTTCCGGACGCTCTGCGTCCTCTTGACGACGCGGAGCGTCGAGCACTGCATTCCCAGGCTGGAGCGTAGGGAACGATCATCGCAACTATCGTGCGGCGCTCCGCGTCGCATGCCGTTCCGGACGCTCCGCGTCCTCTTGACGACGCAGAGCGTCGAGCACTGCATTCCCACGCCGGAGCGTGAGGAACGATGATCGCAACTATCGTGCGGCGCTCCGCGTCGCATGCTGTTCTGGACGCTCCGCGTCCTCTTGACGACGCAGAGCGTCGAGACCTGCATTCCCGCGCTGGAGCGTGCGGAACGATCATCGCAACTATCGTACGACGCTCTGCGTCGCATGCTGTTCTGGACGCTCCGCGTCCTCTTGACGACGCAGAGCGTCGAGACCTGCATTCCCGCGCTGGAGCGTGCGGAACGATCATCGCAACTATCGTACGACGCTCTGCGTCGCATGCCTTTCTGGACGCTCCGCGTCCTCTCAACGATGCAGAGCAAAAAAACTGGTCACACTTTCATTATTTCCACGTACTCGGTCGGACGGTACCTTTCGCGCCTCTGATGATTCAAGGATGAACACATGGGCCGGAGTCGATACACCATCACCGAACCTGAAAAGCCTCACTTCCTGACCTGCACAGTGGTGGAGTGGTTACCGCTTTTTACCCGGCCTGTTCTGGTAGACATTCTGTTGAACGCCTGGCGCTATCAACAGGCTCATGAGGGACTGCAGCTCTTCGGGTATGTCGTTCTGGAAAACCACTTGCACTTCGTGGCCCAGGCGCCCGCCTTGGACAAATGTGTGAGCAGTTTCAAGTCGTTTACGGCTCGACGGATAATCGACGCTCTTGAGAGCGCCAATGCCGAGAGCACGTTGGAGCGCCTGCGGTTCGTCAAGCGCATGCACAAGACCGACAGGGTTTATCAGATTTGGCAGGAAGGGGCTCATGCCGAGCTTGTGTGGAATGAAAAGGTTATGCGGCAGAAGCTCGATTACATTCACCATAACCCGGTAAAGAGAGGTTATGTGGATGTCGGTGAGCATTGGAGGTACTCCAGCGCTCGTGATTATGAAGGGCAGCGCGGTCTGATCGATATTCAGCGCTGGTATTGACGCATTGTTGCGACGCAGAGCGTGCGGAACGAGATATCAACTATCGTGCGACGCTCTGCGTCGTCATGCCTTTCCGGACGCTCCGCGTCCTCTTTGCGACGCAGAGCGTCGAGCACTGCATTCCCACGCTGGAGCGTGAGGAACGATGATCTCGACTATCGTGCCGATGCTCTGCGTCCTCCCAGGTTCGGGTGGACGCGGAGTGTCAGCTGTCGCTCAACCAAATATCTTCTTGAAAAACACTTTCATGTCCGCCCAGGAGCTCTCATCGGCGGCTTTGCTGTAGCCGATGTCCGGGCCGCCGTGTTCGCCGTGGCTCAGGCGGTCGGCGTCCGGGTTGCTGAAACCGTGTTTGGCGCCGTCGATGCTGACGAATTTGTAGTCGGCCTTGGCGTCGTCCATTTCCTTCTTGAACGCAGTGACGTTTTCAGGGGTGACCATGCTGTCCTTGGCACCGTGCTCGACCAGCATTGGCACCTTGATGCCCGGTTTCGCCGGTGTATTGGTGACCAGTGCGCCGTGGAAGCTCACCACGCCCAGCAGCGGTTCACCGCGGCGTGCCGCATCGAGCACGATCTTGCCGCCGAAGCAGTAACCGATCGCTGCGATCTTTTTCGGATCGGTCTGTGGCTGCTTTTTCAGTTGCTCCAGCCCGGCGTCAAAGCGCTTGTCGGCGGCATCGCTGTCCTTCAGAGCGGCCTGCATGAAAGCCATCGCGTCTTTCGGGTGCTCGGTGTTCTTGCCTTCGCCGTACATGTCGATGGCCATCGCGCTGTAACCCAGCGCAGCCAGGTCGCGGGCGCGGCGCTTGGCGTAGTCGTTCAGGCCCCACCATTCGTGAACCACCAGGACGCCGGGGCGCGGGCCTTTTATAGCGTCGTCGTAAGCGTAGTAGCCCACCAGCTTGGTGCCGTCGGCACTTTTATAATCGATCTGCTCGGTCTTGATCGCCGCCTGGGCGAGGCCGGTCAGGCCCATCATGATCATTGCAATCCACACACGCATGGTCAGCTCCTTGTTGATGTTTTGAAGTGGCAAACAACGATAGCCGATTCTGCTGCCTTGGGTGTGGATGACTGTTCAGCGCCGGTTCATGCAGTGTTCAGTCGGGGTTCAGCCCGGCGCGATTACTGTTGCCCCATACCTTGACAGCGTCCCCGAGCGCAAAAGGAGTCGATATGTTGAATCTCAACAAGTTTTTCCTGGCCCTGGCTTTTCTGGGCGGCAGTGCTGCGGTGCAGGCGGGTGATGGTCGACTTGATGTGGCCCGTATCGAGTTCAGCAAGACCAGCGAAAGGCTTGACGATACCAATAGCTGGGGACACGCACTCGGGGAGCAGGCGCATTCCAACGTCTCGGTGGGGACGCTTTATTCGCCACCGGTTTACGGCAGCCTGACGGGCACTCACAATGGTGCGCCTGTCAGCCGCGAAATCCTGCTGGGCAGCTATGATGTGACACAACATGTGCCCGTCAGCGCCCGCCTGTTGAGTACTGATGCGACGATGTCGTTTCATTCTTTGTCTTGAGGCTGCGATTGTGCCTGGGAGAGCTGCATGAAGTTGTTGGTAGTTGAGGATGAAGCGCTGCTGCGCCACCACCTGCGAACCCGTCTGACCGAAGCCGGGCATGTGGTGGAAGCAGTGGCCAACGCCGAAGAGGCGTTGTATCAGGTCGCGCAATTCAATCACGACCTGGCGGTGATCGACCTGGGCTTGCCGGGCATCGGCGGCCTGGACCTGATCCGCCAGTTGCGCACGTTGGGCAAGGCGTTTCCGATCCTGATTCTGACCGCGCGCGGCAACTGGCAGGACAAGGTCGAAGGCCTGGCTGCCGGGGCTGACGACTATGTGGTCAAACCCTTCCAGTTCGAGGAGCTGGAAGCACGCCTGAACGCTTTGTTACGGCGTTCCAGCGGCTTCATTCAGTCAACCATCACAGCGGGCCCGCTGTTGCTGGACCTCAATCGCAAGCACGCCGCACTGGCCGAGCAGCCATTGGCACTGACGGCTTACGAGTACCGCATTCTCGAGTACCTGATGCTCCATCATCAGCAAGTGGTGCCCAAGGAACGCCTGATGGAGCAACTGTACCCCGATGACGACGAGCGTGACCCGAACGTGATCGAAGTGCTGGTGGGTCGTCTGCGTCGCAAACTGGACAGCAGCGTGGCATTCAAACCTATCGAAACCGTGCGCGGCATGGGCTATCTGTTCAATGAGCGCTGTACGTGATTCGTTCGCTTCGCCTGCGCCTGATGCTGGGGGCCGCCACGCTGGCGGTGATCTTCATGCTGCTGATGCTGCCTGCTCTGCAGGGGGCATTCAGCCTGGCGCTACGCGGGGCAATAGAGCAACGTCTGGCCTCTGATGTCACCACCATGATTTCGGCCGCTCGCGTCGAAGACGGCCACCTGTTAATGCCGTCTGTACTGCCGGGCGAGCAATTCAATCTGCCCGGCAGCCGTCTGCTGGGCTACATCTATAACCGCCAGGGGCAGATGGTCTGGCGTTCGTTGTCGACCGAAGGCGAGAACATCGACTACCGCCCGCAATACGACGGGCAGGGCAGCGAGTTCACCAAGATCAAGGAAATCAATGGCGATGAGTATTTCGTCTATGACGTCGAGATCCGGCTGCTCGGCGGGCGCAACGCTGCGTTCAGTATCGTTGCCGTGCAACCGTTGCGTGGCTATCAGGAAACCATCGACGGTCTGCGCCGCAAGCTTTATCTGGGCTTTGGCGCAGCACTGGCGGTGCTGCTCGGGTTGCTGTGGATGGGCCTGACCTGGGGGCTGCGGGCCCTGCGCGGCTTAAGCCAGGAACTGGATCAGGTGGAGGCCGGCGTGCGCGACAGCCTCAGCGAAGAGCATCCCAGCGAACTGCTGCGCCTGACCGACTCGCTCAACCGCCTGCTACGCAGCGAGCGTGAGCAGCGGATTCGTTACCGCGACTCTCTGGATGACCTGGCGCATAGCCTGAAAACCCCGCTGGCGGTCTTGCAGGGCGTAAGCGAGAACATCGCCAAGCGCCCCGAGGATGTCGAGCAGGCGTGGGTGCTGCAATCGCAGATCGAACGCATGAGCCAGCAGATCGGCTATCAACTGCAACGGGCCAGCCTGCGCAAAAGCGGTCTGGTACGCCACCACGTGATGTTGCGCCCCGTGGTTGAAAGCCTGTGCAACACGCTGGACAAGGTGTATCGCGACAAACAGGTCAAGGCCACGCTGGATCTGCCCGAAGACTGTCAAGTGCACATGGAGGAGGGCGCGCTGCTGGAAATGCTCGGCAACCTGCTGGAAAACGCCTATCGGCTGTGCCTGAGCGAAGTGCGCGTCAGCTTCACGCGTTCGGCGACCGGCGATGAACTGTGCGTCGAAGACGACGGCCCCGGCGTCCCGCAGAGCCAGCGTGCCCGCATTCTCGAACGCGGCGAACGGCTGGACCGCCAGAACCCCGGGCAAGGCATCGGCCTGGCGGTGGTCAAGGACATCATCGAAAGCTACGGCGCGCAACTGACGCTGGGCGATTCCCCGCTGGGCGGCGCGGCGTTCAGGATTCATTTTCTGGCGCAGTGACGACAGTGTTCTCCCGGACACCTGTCGTTCCTCACGCTCAAGCGTGGGAATGCCGTTCTTGACGCTCTGCGTCACACCTCTGCGCGTCATCGAACACTCCCGTCGCCACCGAAAGAAGGCGGATACCCGCCACTGTGTGCCTGTTTTTCCCACCATACGGCGGAAAACCGCCACCTCTCCTGTCAGATCCCGGCTACCGTTACCAGTGTGCGCCTTATACAGCGGGGTTTTGATATCAAAATGACTCCATGGCACGCGTATTGCTATCTACATGGCAGAGACCTGCCTTGCGCAGCTCGACAAAACAAATCCCTCCAGTGCAGGAGGGTTAGCGCTTTATAGGCTCGCGCGCATCAGGTGAAGATGCCGACGACGCCCTTGAGGAAAACTGCAATGACGACTCGTCAGCCCATCTACAAATCCCTCTATTTTCAGGTAATCGTAGCGATTGTCATCGGTATCCTGATCGGTCACTTCTACCCGGACACCGGCAAGGCGTTAAAACCGCTGGGTGACGGGTTCATCAAACTGATCAAGATGGTCATTGCCCCGATCATCTTCTGTACCGTGGTCAGCGGCATCGCCGGCATGCAGAGCATGAAGTCGGTCGGCAAGACCGGCGGGTATGCGCTGCTGTATTTCGAGATCGTTTCGACCATCGCCCTGCTGATCGGTCTGATCGTGGTCAACGTGGTTCAGCCGGGTGTCGGCATGAACATCGACGTCAGCACGCTCGACGCTTCGAAGATCGCCGCTTATGTCACTGCCGGTCAGGATCAGAGCATCGTCGGCTTTATCCTCAACGTCATTCCGAACACCATCGTCGGTGCGTTTGCCAACGGCGACATCCTGCAAGTGCTGATGTTCTCGGTGATCTTCGGTTTCGCCCTGCATCGTCTGGGCGCCTACGGCAAGCCGGTTCTGGACTTCATCGATCGCTTTGCGCATGTGATGTTCAACATCATCAACATGATCATGAAACTGGCCCCGCTGGGTGCGTTCGGTGCCATGGCCTTCACCATCGGCGCCTACGGCGTCAGCTCGCTGGTGCAGTTGGGTCAGTTGATGATCTGCTTCTACATCACCTGCGTTCTGTTCGTTGTGTTCGTACTGGGCGCCATCGCCCGCGCTCACGGCTTCAGCATCTTCAAACTGATTCGCTACATCCGTGAAGAGCTGTTGATCGTACTGGGTACGTCTTCTTCGGAATCCGCTCTGCCGCGCATGCTGATCAAGATGGAGCGCCTGGGTGCCAAGAAGTCTGTTGTAGGTCTGGTTATCCCGACGGGCTATTCGTTCAACCTGGACGGTACGTCGATCTACCTGACCATGGCCGCTGTGTTCATCGCTCAGGCGACCAACACGCACATGGACATCACGCACCAGATCACCCTGTTGCTGGTGTTGCTGCTGTCGTCCAAAGGTGCTGCTGGCGTAACCGGTAGCGGCTTCATCGTACTGGCTGCGACCCTGTCGGCTGTAGGCCACCTGCCGGTTGCCGGTCTGGCGCTGATTCTGGGTATAGACCGCTTCATGTCCGAAGCCCGCGCCCTGACCAATCTGGTCGGTAACGCTGTTGCTACCGTCGTGGTTGCCAAGTGGGTTGGCGAGCTGGACACCGACAAGCTGCAGTCCGAGCTGACTTCCGGTGGCTCTGCCATTCTGGAAACCCGCCCTGAAGACGACCTCGGCGTTGCCGAAGGCCCGACTCCAGCCGCTGCGGTGAACACCACCAAGACCGTCTGATAACCCTCAGGCCATAAAAAACCCATCTTCGGATGGGTTTTTTTTATGCCTGACGTTTACCGGAGGGTTATTCCGTGCGCGTCTCGCCGCTGAACACCAAGGGCTCGCGGCACCGGCGGCACAGGTAGCGCCGCCCTTTGCGAACCATACTGTGACGCTGCGCGGTGAACGGGAAGTCGCTGTCGGGGCACGGGCAGCGGTAGATGTAACGGATTACGCTGCGCCGCTTGACCGCATAGGTGTGGCAGCGATTGGGCGGCAGTTCATAGACGCCGCGCATGATCAATTGCCATTCTTCGCCATGCGGCTGGATGCTGCCACCGAACAACTGATGAGCGATCAGGTGCGCGACTTCGTGAGGCACGGTCTGGCGCAGGAAGTCTTCGGCGTTTTCCTTGTAGAGCTGCGGGTTGAAGCGCAACAGATTTTCATGCAGATGAGCGACACCGGCCTTCTGACCGCGCAACTGGAAACTGACCACCGGGCGTTTGAAGGTGCGCTTGAAGAAAGCTTCGGCTTGTTGGTAGCAGGTTTCGACGCGTGAATTGAGTTGTTCGGGCATGCTTTAGGGTTCTCCAGTGCGCCAAGTATGCCGCAATGTGGCTACGCTCTGAACAGGCCAGCTGCCCGGTGGTCATTTTTGATCCAGCGTGGTCGCCTGTCTGAACAGCACGGGCGCAGCATATTTAACGAATGGTCGGTTACGGGTAAAATGTCCGGCTTTTCTCAAGCTACCGTCAGCGGATATTTCCATAAATGGGCACCCTTTCAGTCAATCAGAACAAACTGCAGAAACGTCTGCGTCGGCTGGCCGGCGAAGCGGTTGCCGACTTCAACATGATCGAAGAGGGTGACAAGGTCATGGTCTGCCTGTCCGGCGGCAAGGACAGTTACACCATGCTCGATGTGCTGATGCACTTGCAGAAGGTCGCGCCGATCAAGTTCGACATCGTGGCGGTCAACATGGACCAGAAGCAGCCCGGCTTTCCCGAGCACGTGCTGCCTGCCTACCTGAAAGAGCTGGGTATCGAGTACCACATCGTCGAGAAAGACACCTATTCAGTGGTCAAGGAACTGGTCCCCGAAGGCAAGACCACCTGCTCGCTGTGTTCGCGGCTGCGTCGCGGCACGCTGTATACCTTCGCTGACGAGATCGGCGCCACCAAGATGGCGCTCGGTCACCACCGTGACGACATCGTCGAGACATTCTTTCTCAACATGTTCTTCAATGGCTCGCTCAAGGCCATGCCGCCCAAGCTGCGCGCCGATGACGGCCGTAATGTGGTGATTCGTCCGTTGGCGTACTGCCATGAAAAGGACATTCAGGCCTATTCGGACTTCAAACAGTTTCCGATCATCCCTTGCAACCTGTGCGGCTCGCAGGAGAACCTGCAGCGTCAGGTGGTCAAGGAAATGCTGCAGGACTGGGAGCGCAAGACGCCGGGCCGGACGGAGAGCATCTTCCGCGCCCTGCAGAACGTACAGCCCTCGCAGCTGGCTGACCGCAACCTGTTCGATTTCAGCAACCTGCGCATCGACGAAACCGCTGCGTCGCGGTTCGTCAATGTGGTCAATATCTGACGTTGCTCAGTGGTTGACGGTGAAAGCCAGCATGGCTGACAGCTGGCACATCGGCCGACCGCTTTCTGCGTGCCACTGGTTGAAGACGTCCTGCACGATCGCCTGATCGCGTTTGCTGCTCGGCACACGGTCGACGATATCCTGAGCGTTCAGGGCGGCGACCACATCCCAGGTCGGAATGAAGGTGTCCTTGCCGATCATGCGCAGAAAGCGCGGCGCTGAAAGACCGCCCATCTGGTTGCCGTGTTTGGCGATGTACTGCCACAGGCCGGTGATGTTATCGACCGGCCATTCGGCGATGAACTTGCCGAAACTGCCATGCTCCTGCTCGATGTCCAGAATCAGCTGCGCATTGCGCGGCACGCTTTTGAGCTTGCCCAGATGACGAATGATGCGTGCGTCCTGCATCAGTCGTTCCAGGTGATCGGCGCCCATCAGTACGACCTTCTCCGGGTCGAAGCGAAAGAACACTTCTTCGAACGCTGGCCACTTGGCGTCCACCAGGCTGTGTTTCAGGCCTGCGCGGAAAACCCGCAGGGCCATGGTCGACAGGTAGCGGTCGGCGCTGATGGCTTGCAGTTGTCTGGGTGTCTTGGGGGAGGGCAGATGAGCTTCCAGAGCTTTGACGGAGCCGAATCGATTCAGGCAATACTCGTTCAGCCATTTGTAGTCGTGCATCGGTTCTCCAAAGAAATTCAACAGGCAGGACAAGGGGTCAGACCGACCCTTGCCCTGCAAGTTTACGATTTAACTGAAAGCATCCGGCGCGCTGCCGATTCAGCTGCGCGGCGCGTCCAGTTGCAACGCAGTCTTGGCCAGACGCTGGCCCAGGGCGCGGCACAGGTCGGTTTCATGACGGTCCAGTGCGCGCTTGCCGTCGGCACCCGCGTGATGGCTGGCGCCATAGGGCGTGCCACCCCCGGTGGTTTCCAGCAGCGCCGACTCGCTGTAGGGCAGGCCCATGATCAGCATGCCGTGGTGCAGCAGTGGCAGCAGCATCGACATCAGCGTGGTTTCCTGACCGCCGTGCAGGCTGGCGGTGGAGGTAAAGACGCCAGCGGGTTTGCCGACCAGTGCGCCGGTCAGCCACAGGTTGCTGGTGCCGTCGAGGAAGTATTTCAGCGGAGCGGCCATGTTGCCGAAGCGCGTCGGGCTGCCCAGCGCCAGGCCGGAGCAGTTTTTCAGGTCGTCGAGGGTCGCGTACAGCGCGCCGCTTTCCGGAATCTCGGGGGCGGTCGCTTCGCAGTCGGCGGAAACGGCGGGTACGGTGCGCAGCCGCGCTTCCATGCCGCCCAGTTCGATGCCGCGGGCAACCTGCCGGGCCATTTCGCTGGTGGAGCCGTTGCGGCTGTAATAGAGGACCAGAATGTAGGGTGTGCTCACGGCAGCAGCTCCAGAATGTTCTCGGGTGGGCGGCCAATGACAGCCTTGTCGCCGGCGACCAGAATCGGCCGCTCGATGAGTTTGGGGTGAGCAGCCATGGCGGCGATCAGTTGCTCGTCGCTCAGGCTCGGGTCGGCCAGATTGAGTTGCTTGTAATCGTCCTCGCCGGTACGCAGCAGTTGCCGGGCACCGATGCCCAGCTTGCCGAGCATGTCGCGAACACGATCGACGTCGGGCGGTGTTTCCAGGTACAGGACGATGTCCGGCGTCAGGCCGCGGGCCTGAAGCAGTTCCAGCACGCCGCGGGACTTGCTGCAGCGCGGGTTGTGATACAGCGTCAGATCGGTCATTTGCACGTCGCATCTTGTGTGGGGTGGCGTATTCTAACCAGCGATGGCACTGTCCGACATATCGAATGGTCAATAGTCGTGGCTTGGGTATAAGTAATTGCAGGTTGAACGGGGCGAGGAAACAAGCGAATGGCAAGGCGATTAACAGCAGCGGCAATACTTTTCGGCAGTTTGCTGCTCAGCGGCTGTGGCGTGGACCTGGGCAATGATCAGAATGGCCAAAAGGTCGCCAGCGAGCGCATCAAGGGGCACTGGCTGGTGGTCAACTACTGGGCCGAATGGTGCGGTCCTTGCCGTATCGAGGTTCCGGAGTTCAATGCACTGTCCGAGCAGCTCAAGGACAAGAACGTCACTGTGCTGGGGGTCAACTTCGACAACCTGCAGGGTGACGAGCTGAAAAGCGCTGCCAATGCATTGGGTATCAAATTCACCGTGCTCGCACAGGACCCTGCCGAGCAATACAGCCTGCCGCCCTCCGAGGCGCTGCCGGTGACCTACATCATTGATGACAAGGGCAAGATGCGCGAACAACTGCTCGGCGAGCAATCAGCTGCGACCGTGATCCAGAAGCTCAAGACGCTGCGTGGCGAGGGCTGATTGCGATGCTCCGCACCCGATCTTGACTATGCGGTGTAACGCAGACTTGTGACGCAGAGCGTCACGAACTGCATTCCCACGCGGAGCGTGGGGACGATAGTCAGCTACCTGATATCGAAGAAACGCTATGTGACGCAGGGTGCCACGATAGTCAATCCCTGTGGGAGCGAGCTTGCTCGCGAAGGCAGTGGTTCAAAGGCCCCTATTCTGAGGGGCTACCACCTCTTCGCGAGCAAGCTCGCTCCCACAAGAGTTACGTGCAGCCGTGAGCGCGGAGCATGGGCACGACAAGCCTCAGCTATCTTCCAGCCAGAAACGCAGCGGCTTGCCCTGGGTCGGCCACAGGCGCAACTGCTCGATGGGCGAGATGTCCCAGCGCTGCACGCTGCTCATCGCCTTGATAAAACGCTGTTCCTGCTCCATCAGCGCCGGCGCGCACATCTTGCGAGTCTTGCCTACCGGGCCGAAACTGATGCTGTGGTCGTTCAGTGTGTAAGGCGCGAACCAGTGGTTGCAGCCCGCATTGCCATACGCACGGCCATCGGCACCCAGCGTCATGGTCAAGCGACTGTTATCGATCAGCGGACGTTCGCCGATCCACTCGGTTACATAGCTGTGATCCTCGTGGATCGGCAGCGGGTCAGCAGTACAACCGGCCAGCAGCGCGCCGCCGATCAGGCTCAGGAGCGCAAACTGTTTCATGCCGCTTTCTCCTGGCACTTCTTGCAGAAGTGCTTCTCGCCATCGGTTTTCCAGCCCAGCTCTGCGATGCGCGCGGTAGCGGCCGGTTTCTGCGCCTTGACGCCCAGCTTGCTCTCCACCATGAACTCGAAGTTCAGCTCGGCGGCGCAGCTGTCGCAATTCACTTTCCACTGGTGAATCGCCAACTCGTCGAATACCGGGCCTTTGGCCACTGCAATCCATTGCCCGGGCGGGTTGATCAGGTGCCGGACTTTCTCGACGGTGAGGCGCATGTGCAGGCTTTTGCTGCCTTTGATGGTCACCAGCAACTGGTCGCTGTCGTGAATCGAGCCGCCGTTGCCGGTGACCTGATAGCGACCGGGTGCCAGAGTGCGGCATTCGGTCAGTGTGTGCTGGGGGTTGAGCATGCTGTAGCGAAAATCGTGTTCGACCATGGGTCCTCCAAAATTGCGCGCATCCTAACATGCTCCGCCGACCCTTGAGCGTCAGGCACGAAAGGTGTCCCGCCGCACGCTCAAGCCATGACCCGCGCCTCGGCTTCCAGGCGGATGATCGCCTTGTCCAGATCATTGAGGGCGTCTTCGGTGTGCGGGGCATTTTGCTTGAGCAGGGTTTCGGCGCGTTGGCAGGCACTGCGCAGCTGGGGAACGCCGCAATAACGCGTTGCGCCGTGCAGGCGGTGGATGCGTTCGATCAAGGCGTTTACATCCTGGCTGGCACGCGCCACCCGAATGGCTTCGCGGTCGGCGTCCAGTGAGGCCAGCAGCATGGCCAGCATGTCGGCGGCGAGATCCGCCTTGCCCGCAGCCAGGCGCAACCCTTCCTCATGATCCAGTACCAGCGGGCCGACATGCACCTCAAGCGCTTCATTCTGGCGTTCCGGCGCAGGGTTGCGCAGCGCCAGTCCGGTCCACTTGAGCACCACCTGCGCCAGTTGCCGTTCGCTGATCGGCTTGGTCAGGTAGTCGTCCATGCCGCTTTGCAGCAGTGAGCGTTTTTCATTGGCCATCGCATGCGCGGTGAGGGCCACGATCGGCAGCGAGCTCTGGTTGCGTTCGGCCTCCCAGGCGCGGATCGCCTCGGTGGCCTGACGACCGTCCATGCCGGGCATCTGCACATCCATCAACACCAGGTCGAATGCTTCTTGCTGTACAGCGTTGACCGCTGCATAGCCACCCTCGACAGCGACCACTTCAGCGCCCATGTCTTCAAGCAGGGTCTGCACCAGCAGCAGGTTGGCCGGGTTGTCGTCCACGCACAGCACTCGCGGCGCGCGGCTCGACAATGGCGGGCCGATGTCGGCACGCACCGCTCGCGGCGCGATCAGCTCGGACAGGGCTTTTTGCAGCTTGCGGGTGCAGGCGGGCTTGGCCTGCAGTTGCGTGTAGACATCGTGGACCGCCAACTGGAACAGCGCATGCTCGGTAGTCGGGCACAGCACCATGACCTTGCAGTTGAGGTTTTCCAGGTCCCAGATGTGCTGGCGCAGCCGTTCCGGAGAGATTTCCAGCGCCGTAACGCCAAGTACCGCCAGATCGATGGCCGCTGGCGTCTCGTGCGCTGCCGTCACGCCGTTGAGCAGGTTTTCCAGGTTATTGAACACGATGGTCTGCAGGCCGCAGTCTTCCAGTTGATGCTCCAGCGCCTGACGCGCCAGGTCATGATGTTCAAGCACTGCGGCGCGCAGGCCTCCGAGCGGAATGTTGAGCGACTCTTCCTTGTCTTCGCGGGCCTTGGGCAGTTTCAGGCTGATCCAGAATTCCGAACCTTCGCCCGGTGTGCTGTCAACACCGATTTCGCCGCCCATCTGTTCGATCAGGCGTTTGGAGATCACCAGACCCAGCCCGGTACCGCCCGGTTGGCGCGAGAGCGAGTTGTCGGCCTGGCTGAAGGCCTGGAACAGTGCCCGCACATCCTGGCTGGACAGGCCGATCCCGGTGTCCTGCACGCTGATGCGCAGTTGCGCGTGCTCTTCGGTTTCATCCTCGAGCATGGCACGCGCGACGATCGTGCCTTCGCGGGTGAATTTGATCGCGTTGCTGACCAGATTGGTCAGGATCTGCCGCAGACGCAGCGGGTCGCCGGACAGCGCCAATGGCGTATCGCGGTACACCAGACTGACCAGCTCGAGCTGTTTGGCGTGCGCGGCCGGGGCGAGGATGGTCAAGGTGTCCTGCAACAGGTCGCGCAGGTTGAACGGGATATTGTCGAGCACCAGCTTGCCGGCCTCGATCTTGGAGAAGTCGAGAATCTCGTTGATGATGCTCAACAGGTTGTCGGCGGACTTTTCGATGGTGCCCAGGTAGTCGAACTGGCGCGGGGTCAGCTCGCTTTTTTGCAGCAGATGGGTGAAGCCCAGAATGCCATTGAGCGGCGTGCGGATTTCATGGCTCATGTTGGCCAGGAATTCGGACTTGATCCGGCTTGCTTCAAGTGCTTCCTTGCGCGCCAGGTCCAGTTCGATGTTCTGGATCTCGATGGTCTCCAGATTCTGCCGGACATCTTCGGTCGCCTGATCGATGCTCAGTTGCAGTTCTTCCTGCGCGTTCTGCAGGGTTGCCGCCATGCGATTGATGCCTGACGCCAGTTCATCCAGTTCCCGGCTGCCCAGCGGTGGCAGGCGGGTTTCCAGATTGCCGTCCTTGAGTTGCGACACGGCCTGCTTGATCTGGCTCATCGGCCGGTTGATGGTGCGGCTCATGCGTACCGCGAGGGTCGCGGTAAACGCCAGCCCGGTCAGGATCAGCAGCAGGCTGGCAAACAGGCTTCGGTAACCGCGCAGCAGCGTGCCGTTATGGGATATTTCAAGCTCGACCCAGCCCAGCAGGGTGTCAGCTTCGGCAGGAATGATCGGGCTGGTCAGGTGGCGTTGACTGCCGAATACCGGCAGCAGGTAGCGCGTGGCGTCGGTGCCGGTCGAGCTGAGCAACTGCGAGGCGCTGCCAATCGGCGACGGGCTGATCATGGTCGGCCCGGCGTGGGCCAGTGCCGTGCGATCGGTGTCGAGAAACGACACGGCGCGCACGTCATTCTGCTCCAGGGTCTGGGCGGCGATGCGACTGAGCAGCACTTTATCCTTGCGCCCCAGTGCATTGGCGGCCAGCGGCGCCAGATCCTGAGCGATCATTTCGCCGCGTTGCAGCAGCTGGCTTTGCAGCTCGCTCAACTGCATCCAGGTGAAATAGCCACCGAGCATCGCCGCCATCAGGCTGGCAGGCAAAATAGTCAGTAGCAGCACACGGCCTTTTATACCCAGCTTGGTCAGCACGCTCTTACTCCGGCAACACGTATCAGTCCGTCGATATCAGGCATCGGCTGCCTTGCTGTATCGGCACAAGGGGACAAGTTTAGCCATTTACCGCCGACATGGGCACATAACTCTCTGTGCAGGGAGGGGGCGGCAGCGGAAAAATAAGCGTTTATTCTTTTTGGGAATAAGCAGCGCACTTTGCGTGATATGGGCTTTGGGCGTTTGCCGTTATGATAGGCACCCCCCGCAGTCTGGATTGCGAAGACGCCATGACCCTGCAGTATCAAACCATTGCCGATTGCGTCGGCAACACCCCGCTGGTGCGTCTGCAACGCATGGCGGGTAACACCAGCAATACCCTCCTGTTGAAACTCGAAGGTAACAACCCCGCTGGCTCGGTAAAAGACCGCCCGGCCTTGTCGATGATCACCCGCGCCGAGTTGCGCGGCCAGATCCGTCCGGGTGACACGCTGATCGAAGCCACCTCCGGCAATACCGGGATCGCGCTGGCCATGGCCGCAGCAATCAAGGGCTACCGGATGATTCTGATCATGCCGGACAACTCCAGTGCCGAACGCAAGGCCGCGATGACCGCCTATGGCGCCGAGCTGATTTCGGTCAGCAAGGACGAAGGCATGGAAGGTGCCCGTGATCTGGCCGAGCGCATGCAGGCCGAAGGCCGCGGCAAGGTGCTCGATCAGTTTGCCAATGGCGACAACCCCGAGGCGCATTACACGTCCACCGGTCCGGAAATCTGGCGGCAGACGGGCGGCACCGTGACTCATTTCGTCAGCTCGATGGGCACCACCGGCACCATCATGGGTACCTCGCGCTATCTCAAGGAGCAGAATCCCGACGTGCAGATCGTTGGTCTGCAACCGATGGAGGGCGCTTCGATCCCCGGTATTCGCCGCTGGCCGTATGAATACCTGCCGAAAATCTATCAGTCGGACCGGGTCGACCGCATCATCGATATGGGCCAGACCGAAGCCGAAGACACCATGCGCCGCCTGGCCCGTGAAGAAGGCATCTTCTGTGGCGTGTCATCCGGTGGCTCGGTCGCCGGGGCGTTGCGTATTTCCCAGGAAGTCGAAAACGCCGTGATTGTGGCGATCATCTGTGACCGAGGCGACCGTTACCTGTCGACCGGCGTCTATGATTCGCCCAACTGATGGCCAAGCACGAAAGAGGTTTGCGCTTTCAGCCTGCGGGCGGCGTTAAAACTGTACAGATTCCTGCCGGTAAAAAGCAGCGGCTGACCATTGAGCGGCTGTCCGACGACGGCCGCGGTATCGCCTTTTTCGAGGGCAAAACCTGGTTTGTCGCCGGCAGTCTGGCGGGCGAAGAGGTCGAGGCGCGCGTGCTCAATGCACGCGGCAAGGTGGTCGAGGCGCGCACCGAGCGGGTCTTCACCGCCAGCGCCATGCGTCGCGCTCCGGCCTGTGAGTATTTCGGTCGCTGTGGCGGCTGCAGTGTTCAGCATGTGCCCCACGAAGAACAGCTTGCCCTGAAACAGCGCATGCTCGCCGAGCAGTTAATGCGCGTGGCGAATGTTGTGCCGGATGAATGGGCGGCACCTTTGAGCGGTGCCGAGCTGGCCTATCGCCGACGCGCACGGGTCGCGGTTCGCTGGGATGCCAAGGCCAAAAGGCTGGATGTGGGGTTCCGTGCAGCCGCCAGCCAGGACATCGTCAGCATTGAACACTGTCCGGTGCTGGTACAGGCCTTGCAACCCATCATGAATGAGCTGCCTGGCATGCTGAAAAGTTTCAGCAAGCCGCAGGCGCTGGGTCACGTCGAGCTGTTCAGCGGGGTCGCGACCGCCGTGTTGTTGCGCCACACCGCGCCGCTTGCCGAAGCCGATCTGGCGCTGTTGCAGGCGTTTTGCTCCAGGCATGGCGCGCAGTTGTGGCTGCATGGCGACGGCGAGCCCCAACCGGCCAGCCCCGGCGATACGCTGGGCTACCGATTGGAGCCGTGGAACCTGCAACTGGCCTGGCGACCGGGAGATTTCATTCAGGTCAACGCGGCGGTCAATACCGCGATGATCGAGCAGGCCCTGCAATGGCTGGCGCCTGCAAAAGACGAGCGTGTCATGGACCTGTTTTGCGGTCTGGGTAATTTCGCCTTGCCGCTGGCAGGTATGGCCAGGGAGGTGGTGGCGGTCGAAGGCGTTGCGACCATGGTCGAGCGTGCAGCTGTCAACGCAATGAGTAATGATCTGCACAATGTGCAGTTTTTTCAGGCGGATCTTTCCCAGCCGCTGACACATGCCGACTGGGCGGCAGAAGGGTTTTCTGCGGTACTCTTGGACCCGCCGCGTGACGGAGCCTTTGAAGTGGTCCGCCAGATCAGCAAGACGGGGGCCCGGCGACTGCTCTATGTTTCATGTAATCCGGCAACTTTGGCTCGTGACGCGGTCGAACTGATCCGTCAGGGCTACCGATTAAAACGTGCCGGAATCCTCGATATGTTTCCGCAGACGGCGCATGTCGAGGCGATGGCTTTATTTGAAATGAGTAAGTGAGCAGCGTTCACTGGAACGAGGTCGTTGCTGACAGGGAATCTCATTTAATCCGACTGGCCCGCGAATGCCGGTCCTTGCTTGCCCGGCAAGTGGCATTCGCTCAGAAGGCTGGCGACTGATGGCGCTATTCATCGCGCCGTAGGGAAGGTAAGCAGCATGGTACAGGTGAGAGCGAACCAGCCGATAAACACAGACGGCAGTATCAATCTCGACGCGTGGCTCGATCATATTGTCAGCGTCGACCTGGTCCTGGACCGGGAAGTCATGAAAAAGGCCTGTGAATTTGCCCGGGAAGCCGAGCAGACCGACAAGGCCCACAAGAATCATTGGGCAGAGGGCACCTCCAGTTTTCAGACCGGTCTGGAAATCGCGGAGATCCTGGCTGACCTCAAGCTGGATCAGGACTCGCTGATCGCTGCGGTCATTTACCGTGGCGTGCGTGAAGGTCTCATTGCGCTGCCGGAAGTCGAGCAGCGCTTTGGCGCAACGGTCGCCAAACTCATCGACGGCGTGCTGCGCATGGCCGCGATCAGCGCCAGTCTCAGCCCTCGTCAGTCACTGGTACTCGGCAGCCAGGCGCAGGTCGAAAACCTGCGCAAGATGCTGGTGGCGATGGTCGACGACGTGCGTGTTGCGCTGATCAAGCTGGCCGAACGTACCTGCGCAATTCGTGCGGTGAAGAACGCCGACGACGAAAAACGCAACCGTGTCGCCCGCGAAGTCTTCGACATCTATGCACCGCTGGCCCACCGTCTGGGCATCGGTCACATCAAGTGGGAGCTGGAAGACCTGTCCTTCCGCTACCTGGAGCCCGATCAATACAAGCAGATCGCCAAGCTGTTGCACGAGCGCAGGCTGGACCGCGAGCGCTTCATCAGCGACGTCATGTCCCAGCTCGACAACGAGCTGCAGGCCACCGGCGTGACCGCCGACATCAGCGGGCGTGCCAAGCATATCTACTCCATCTGGCGCAAAATGCAGCGCAAGGGCCTGGCGTTCAGCCAGATCTATGACGTGCGTGCGCTGCGTGTGCTGGTCCCGGAAATGCGCGACTGCTACACCGCGCTGGGTATCGTGCACACCTTGTGGCGGCATATTCCCAAAGAATTCGACGATTACATCGCCAACCCCAAGGAAAATGGTTATCGCTCGCTGCACACTGCCGTGATCGGGCCGGAAGGCAAGGTGCTGGAAGTGCAGATCCGCACCCACGCCATGCATGAAGAGGCCGAGCTGGGCGTATGTGCGCACTGGCGCTATAAAGGCACCGACGTCAAATCCGGCTCCAATCATTACGAAGAGAAGATTTCCTGGCTGCGTCAGGTGCTCGAATGGCATGAAGAGCTGGGCGACATCGGCGGCCTTGCAGACCAGCTGCGAGTCGATATCGAGCCTGACCGCGTCTACGTCTTCACCCCGGACGGCCACGCCATCGACCTGCCCAAGGGCGCGACACCGCTGGACTTCGCCTATCGGGTGCACACCGAAATCGGCCATAACTGCCGGGGTGCGAAGATCAATGGCCGCATCGTCCCGCTCAACTACAGCCTGCAGACCGGCGAGCAGGTCGAGATCATCACCAGCAAGCACGGTACGCCGAGCCGTGACTGGCTGAACTCGAACCTGGGGTACATCACCACCTCGCGCGCGCGAGCCAAGATCGTTCACTGGTTCAAGTTGCAGGCCCGTGACCAGAACGTCGCCGCCGGCAGAACCCTGATCGAACGCGAACTGGCGCGCCTGGCATTGCCGCA
This sequence comes from Pseudomonas sp. PvP027, assembly GCF_017833005.1. Taxonomy (NCBI): domain Bacteria; kingdom Pseudomonadati; phylum Pseudomonadota; class Gammaproteobacteria; order Pseudomonadales; family Pseudomonadaceae; genus Pseudomonas; species Pseudomonas sp. PvP027. The sequence goes on from NZ_JAFIBK010000001.1 coordinate 4,881,579, forward strand.
GGTCGACTTCGACAAGCTGGCGGACAAGGCCAATCACAAGACGGCCGACGACATGTTTGCGGCCCTGGGTGCAGGCGATCTGCGTCTGGCTCAGTTGGTCAATCTGGCTCAGCAGCAGGTCGAGCCTGATCGCGTCAATGAACAGCTGGAGCTGATCCCGCGCAAGGCCACCGGCTACAAGCCCGGCAAGCGTGGCGATATTCAGATTCAGGGCGTCGGCAACCTGATGACGCAGATGGCCGGCTGCTGCCAGCCACTGCCTGGCGATGCCATCGTCGGTTACATCACTCAGGGTCGTGGCGTCAGCATTCACCGTCAGGATTGCGCTTCAGTGCTGCAACTGGGCGGTCGCGAGCCCGAGCGGATCATTCAGGTCAGTTGGGGGCCGGTGCCGGTACTCACTTATCCGGTGGACATCATCATTCGCGCCTACGACCGTTCCGGCCTGCTGCGAGACGTCACCCAGGTGCTGCTCAACGAGCGGATCAACGTGCTGGCGGTCAATACCCGGTCGAACAAGGAAGACAACACAGCGCTCATGTCCCTGACCATCGAGATTCCGGGCCTGGACGCGCTGGGGCGGTTGCTGGGGCGTATTTCCCAGTTGCCGAACATCATTGAAACGCGCAGGAACAGGACGCCATAAGCGTCGCCTGCGCTCACAGGGAGCCCCATGTATACAGTTCAAGACCTGCTGAACCTCATGGCCCGGCTGCGTGATCCGCAGTTCGGCTGCCCGTGGGACCTGAAGCAGACCTACGCCAGCATTGTGCCGCACACGCTGGAAGAGGCCTATGAAGTGGCTGATGCCATCGAACAGGGTGATCTCGACCATCTGAAGGGCGAGCTGGGTGACCTGCTGTTTCAGGTGGTCTTCTATGCCCAGTTGGCCCGGGAAGAAGGCCGGTTTGAATTCGACGATGTCATCGACGGTATTACCCGCAAGTTGCTGCGTCGCCATCCGCACGTGTTTCCGACTGGCGAGCTGCATGCACCGGCAGAAACGACGCGCCTGACCGACGAGCAGGTCAACCGTCGTTGGGACGAAATCAAGGCCGAGGAGCGTGCCGAGAAGGGCGGTGCACCCGAGCAGTTGTCGCTGCTCGACGATGTGCCCCGGGCCTTGCCCGCATTGAGTCGTGCAGCCAAACTGCAGAAGCGTGCGGCGCAGGTGGGCTTCGACTGGCCTGCGGCATTGCCGGTGGTCGACAAGGTACGTGAAGAACTCGATGAAATTATCGAGGCCATGGTCGACAATGACGCCGAGGGCATTGCCGAGGAAGTCGGCGACCTGCTGTTCAGCGTCGTCAACCTGGCCCGACACCTCAAGGTCGACCCGGAAACTGCGCTACGCTCGGCCAATAGCAAGTTCGACAGACGCTTCCGATTCATTGAACAGGCTTTGCGTCACCTGCAGCGTCCTATCGAAGAGTGCTCGCTTGAAGAAATGGATGCGTTGTGGGGCGAAGCCAAACGTCAGGAAAAGAGCACGCCCGGCTGCGGCTGAGTGTGCGGTAACGGTATAAGTGAGTAGACAATGAGCCTTTCCCTTCGCGATCAGTTGCTCAAGGCAGGTCTGGTCAACCAAAAGCAGGCCAAGCAGGTCGGCAAAGAAAAGCAGAAAGAGCAGCGTCTGGTGCACAAGGGTCAGGCGCAGGCCGACGACTCGCAAAAGCGTGCGGCCCAGGAGGCCATGGCCGAGAAGGCCAAGCGTGATCAGGAGCTGAACCGTCAGCAGCAGGAGAAGGTCGAGCAGAAGGCCCGCACCGCTCAGGTCAAGCAACTGATCGAAGTGTCGCGCCTGCCCAAGCTGATCACCGAGGATTACTACAACTTCGTTGACGACAAGAAGGTCAAGCGCATTCCGGTCAACGCCATGGTGCGCAACAAGCTCAGTAGCGGTTCACTGGCCATCGTTCATCACGGTGGCGGTTACGAGATCATCCCGCGCGAGGCCGCGCTGAAGATCCAGGAGCGCGATCCGCGCCGTATCGTGTTGCTCAATACCCCGACCGAAGCGCCGGATGCAGATGACCCGTATGCGGCGTATCAGGTGCCTGACGATCTGATGTGGTAAGCCCGCGGCGCCGTCAATGAGTTGTCAAAACAAAACCCGCAATCAGCGGGTTTTGTCTTTTCCTGTTCTCAGTATGGGTCAGTGGTTGCCCTGGCTTTCCAGCGCTTCCAGCTCTTCCTTATAGCGAAGGGCATCGGACTCAACGTGGAACATGCCTACCAGTTGGTCCTGTTGGTGCACGTCCCAGATCTGGATGCCGTCGGCAACGGCTTCGTGAGAGAGGTGGGCGTCGTCGCGTTCAGTAACTCTGACAGTCATAGTAGTAAGCTCCTGACTTTGATGGCCTTGATGGTTAGGCCTCTGGATACTGCGGCGATGTGTCGCAGGACTCTTTTATAGGATTTGTTAGCTGCCTAAGTAAATAGCCTGTTCAGGTTCCCAGGTGACCGGAAAGTGATCGATCCTCTGCAGCCCTTGCATGGCGAGGCTTGCAGCGGAGTGGTGGCAAAATGAAGGATGTTTCATGTGCTTCGGGTGCGTTGTCTGACCGTCCGAACGCGCGTGAAAATGCCGTTCCAGACGCTCCGCGTCCTCTTGGCGACGCGGAGCGTCGAGAACTGCATTCCCACGCTGGAGCGTGAGGAACGAGAATCCCGACTATCGTGCGACGCTCTGCGTCGCATGCCTTTCCAGACGCTCCGCGTCCTCTTGACGACGCGGAGCGTCGAGAACTGCATTCCCACGCTGGAGCGTGAGGAACGAGAATCTCGACTATTGTGCGACGCTCTGCGTCGCATGCCTTTCCGGACGCTCTGCGTCCTCTTGACGACGCGGAGCGTCGAGAACTGCATTCCCACGCTGGAGCGTGAGGAACGAGAATCCCGACTATCGTGCGACGCTCTGCATCGCATGCCTTTCCGGACGCTCTGCGTCCTCTTGACGACGCGGAGCGTCGAGAACTGCATTCCCACGCTGGAGCGTGAGGAACGAGAATCCCGACTATCGTGCGACGCTCTGCGTCGCATGCCTTTCCGGACGCTCCGCGTCCGATGTTGAGTGGGCGTGGCGCGAGATCGTGCAGCCAATAAAAAGCCCCGCTGAAAAGCGGGGCTCTGTGGCGCGGGCAGTCAGGGCGATCAGCTACCTTTGACGGCCTTGCCGTTGACGGTGCCGTCCAGCAATACGATGTTGTATTCCTTGCCGTCGGTTTCGACCTGTTGCAGGCGGACCAGCAGGTAATCCCAGTCCTTGGCGAACCACAGCACGGTGGTGCGCTTGCTTTGCGTCGGGTCACGTACGCGCTCGACCTTGATCGCATCGACCTGGCCTGTCTTGGTGGTGACTTTTTCCGAACCCAGTACGCGGAAGTCGTAGGTGTCCACTTCATCACCGTCGACAACCTGGTAGCTCATGCTCTTCTTGCCCTCAGCGATGTCGTGTTGCAACGCCAGCTGATAGGTGGACTTGTCGAGGATGCCACGGTTGAGCGGCAGCTTGATCGCATCGCCACGGTCGGTGCCGGTGACGAACTTGGTGTTCCAGTCGAAGGCCAGATCGACCTTCTTGGATTTACCCAGGCCACTGCGCTCGAAGCTGTAGGTCTGTGGCAGCAGGGTGTCCTTGTCGACCTTCAGCGTGCTGACTTCAGTCAGGCTGGCGATCATCATCGAGGCCTTGAAACTCAGGGTCCAGGTGCCATTGGCGCCGGCTTCCAGGCTGCGTTCAGCCGTGCCGCTCATGGGCAGCTGTTTCCAGTCGGCGGTGTAGCTGGCGGAGAAGGGTTGAAGGTCTGCGGCCTGTACGGCAGGCAATGCGAGCAGAGCGAAAGCGAAGAGCAGAGCGCGACGCATAGTATCTCCTAATGTCGAATCAGATGGCCGCTGGCCGGGAGTAACTGGCTATCGAGTAACGCACCTTGTTCACCAAGGCTCAGTCGGCCTTCGGCAAACCAGCGAATGGCCAGTGGGTAAATACGGTGCTCTTGAACATGGACCCGTTGCGCGAGCGTTGCGGGCGTGTCGTGCAACTGTACCGAAATAACTGCCTGTACGACCAGTGGGCCGCCATCGAGTTCCTCGGTAACGAAATGCACGCTGCAGCCATGCTCGGTGTCGCCGGCTTCCAGTGCACGCTTGTGCGTGTGCAAGCCTTTGTAACGCGGCAGCAGGGAAGGGTGAATATTCAGCAGGCGGCCATGATAGTGGCGGACGAACCCGGCGCTGAGAATGCGCATGAACCCGGCCAGTACCACCAACTGTGGCTGAAAGGTGTCGATCAGTTCGATCAGCGCTGCATCGAAGGCCTCACGACCGTCGTATGCGGTGTGATCCAGCACGCAGGTTTCGATGCCTGCGTCCCGGGCGCGTTGCAGGCCGAACGCATCTGCGCGGTTGGAAATCACCGCGCGGATGCGGACGGGGCTGGCCCCGTCCTTGAAGCTGTCGATCATCGCTTGCAGGTTGCCGCCGGTGCCTGACAGCAGCACCACGACGTCGCAGATGGCTGGCATCAATGCGCCTTGAGGTTTTTCAGCTCGACTTGCGCTGCGCCTTCGGCAGCGGTGGCGATCTGGCCGATCACCCAAGGCTGTTCGCCTGCGTCACGCAGCACCTTCAGTGCCGCTTCAACGTGCTCCTGAGCTACGCAGATCACCATGCCCACGCCGCAGTTCAGCACGCGGTGCATCTCGTTTTCCGCAACGTTGCCTTGCTGCTGCAGCCAGTCGAACACGGCCGGACGCTGCCAGCTGGCGACGTCGACCACGGCCTGAGCGCCTTCCGGCAGCACGCGTGGAATATTGTCGAGCAGGCCGCCACCGGTGATGTGGGCCATGGCCTTGACTGCGCCGGTTTCCTTGATCAGCTTGAGCAACGGCTTCACGTAGATGCGAGTCGGCGCCATCAGCAGTTCGGTCAGCGGTTTGCCGTCCAGCTGGATGTTTTCGATATCGGCACCTGCCACTTCGATGATCTTGCGGATCAGCGAGTAGCCGTTGGAGTGCGGGCCGGACGATGGCAGGGCGAGCAGGGCGTCACCGGCAGCGACTTTCGAACCGTCGATGATTTCGGCCTTTTCCACCACGCCGACGCAGAAGCCTGCCAGGTCGTAGTCTTCGCCTTCATACATGCCCGGCATTTCAGCGGTTTCGCCGCCGACCAGCGAGCAGCCAGCCAGTTCGCAGCCGGCGCCGATGCCGGTGACGACCTGAGCGGCGGTGTCGACGTTCAGCTTGCCGGTGGCGTAGTAATCGAGGAAGAACAGCGGCTCTGCACCGCAGACCACCAGGTCATTGACGCACATGGCGACCAGGTCGATGCCGATGGTGTCGTGCTTGTTCAGGTTCAGCGCCAGACGCAGCTTTGTGCCCACGCCGTCGGTGCCGGAAACCAGAACCGGTTGCTTGTAGCCGGCCGGGATTTCGCAGAGGGCGCCGAAGCCTCCCAGGCCGCCCATGACTTCCGGACGCTTGGTGCGCTTGGCGACGCTCTTGATGCGTTCGACCAATGCTTCACCGGCGTCGATGTCTACACCGGCGTCTTTATAGCTCAGGGAGGGTTGCTTGCTCATAGAAAATCCAGGCCTTTAGGGGGGATTCGGAGGTATCGACCGCTGCGTTAGGGCCCGTTCAGCACCGCGCTGTCATGCGGTGGTAATGTTGGGGCCATGGCGATTGCCGGTCTGCGAAGGCGCGCGATTTTATCAGGCTTGCTCACCAGGGGCCATCCTTGCGCCGACAACAGGGCGGTGTTGCACCAAATAAACCTCAACCAGGTGGCCTGTCAGTGCGAGCCTGGACGTTTAAGGTGTACTTTATGCGCGAACTGAAGGATGGGTGGCTCACGTCTGTCCCAGACTTGTACACCTACTGAAACAGCTTCTTTTTACTTTTTTCCGTTCGGGAACTGTCCATGCGTTTTTCCAGAATTCTTTTAATCGGCTGTTTGTCCCTGATCAGCCTTCCCAGCCTTGCCGAAACGGTCAGCAACCTTTATCAGGTCCGCGAGCCGGTCAATGGCCAATCGCCCGATGAACGTACGCGGGCCACGCAGGCCGCCGTCGAAACCCTGGTGCTGCGCCTGACCGGCGACGCCAAGGCCGTGCAGGGTTCGGCCATCGCCGCGCTGCGCAAGGACCCACAGCAGATCATCAGCCAGTTCGGCTACGAGGCCGGACCGCCGGAAACCCTGCTGGTGGACTTCGATCCGGCAACCACCGACCGTGCCTTGCACGATGCGGGTCTGTCGATCTGGGGCAGCAATCGTCCATCGATTCTCGGCTGGTGGCTGAATGACTCGGTGGAAGGCTCGAATCTGGTCGGCGACGGTCAGGCCGCCGCCGAACCCTTGCGCCAGGCCGCTCAGCACCGCGGACTGCCACTGCGTCTGCCGCTGGCTGATTTGAGCGAGCAGGGTATCGGTAACGCCAAAACCCTGGAGGGCACTGACCCTGCGCCGCTGAAGGAAGCCTCCGAGCGCTATGGCGCTGACGCGATACTGGCCGTGCATGCCAGGGAAGATGGCGGTCAGTGGCAAGGCAAATGGCGCCTGTGGCTGGGTGATCAGCGCGAACAGGGCACCGCAACCGGTGCCACCTCCGAGGCCTTGGCTGACGCGGTGCTGCTGTCGGTAAGCGAGCGTCTGGCGCCGCGCTTCGTGGCCAAGCCCGGTGCGTCGACCGGCATGCTGATCCAGGTTCAGGGCATGACGCTCGAGCGCTATGCGCAACTGCTTCAGTTACTCGAACCGTTCGGCGTGCGTCTGAGTTCTGTCGAAGGCGATAAAGTGGTGTTTGAGGTCAGTGGCAGCACCGAGCAGCTACGCTCGCAATTGTCGCTGGCCAAACTGCAGGAAGTGCCTGCAGCCGAGGCAGCCGCTACCGCCACACCGCCTGCTGCGCCTGTCGATGCGACTGCACCGGTTGCGCCGGCGAATGGAGCTGCTGCTGTTCCGGCACCTGCGCCCGCACCGATGATTGTTCCGGCGTCCGCGCCACAGCTTTATTTCCGCTGGTAACCCGGCAAGAACGCTTTTCCATTGGCTTGAGGGATGTTGATGACTGATATGCGGCGTTGGTTCTGGATCGGCGGCCTGGCCTTGCTGGTCGCATTCGTGGTGCTGTTGCACCCAATCCTCACTCCTTTTCTGGTGGCGTTGTTATTGGCCTACATGGGCGATCCGCTGGTGGATCGCCTGGAGCGCGCCGGACTGTCCAGAACCCTGAGCGTGGTGGTCGTGTTCGGACTGTTCACGCTGGTGCTGATGGCGTTGCTGCTGGTTCTGGTGCCGATGCTGGCCAAGCAGTTGTTCCGACTCTACGAGCTGGCGCCGCAGATTCTCGACTGGCTGCAACACGCCGCATTGCCTTGGGTCCAGGCTAAATTCGGGCTGGCAGACGGGTTCTGGAAGTTCGACAAGATCAAGGCAGCCATCTCCGAGCACATGGGCCAGGCCGGGGACATCGTCTCTATCGTGCTGTCCCAGGCCACGGCTTCCAGTCTGGCGCTGATCGGCTGGTTGACAAACCTGGTGCTGATCCCCGTGGTGTGTTTCTACCTGCTGCGTGACTGGGACATCATGACCGGCAAGATCCGTGGCCTGCTGCCGCGTCAGCGTGAAGCGCAAATCGTCAAGCTGGCGGGCGAATGCCACGAAGTATTGGGCGCGTTCATACGCGGTCAGTTGCTGGTGATGGTGGGCCTGGGTGTGATCTATGCGGCCGGTCTGATGCTGGTCGGGCTGGAACTGGGCCTGTTGATCGGCGTCATTGCCGGTCTGGCGGCCATCGTGCCTTACATGGGCTTCGTGATCGGTATCGGTTCGGCGCTGGTGGCCGGGCTGTTCCAGTTTGGCGGTGACCTGTACCCGATGATGGGGATCGTGGCGGTGTTCATGATCGGTCAGGCCCTCGAAGGGATGGTGCTGACGCCGTTGCTGGTCGGCGATCGCATCGGTCTGCACCCGGTTGCAGTCATCTTCGCGATTCTGGCGGGTGGCGAGCTGTTCGGTTTCACTGGCATTCTGCTGGCCCTGCCGGTGGCGGCGGTGATCATGGTGCTGGTGCGCCACATGCACGATCTGTACAAGGACTCGGAAATCTACGCAGGCGCGGAAGATCCAGAGCTGTAGGAACGATGCAAGCCTCTTCGCCGCCCGGTGAAGAGGCTCATGCCTTGAGTGCATACACACCTTCAAACGCTCTTTCCTGAGCGGCGCTTTACTCACCCTGACGCAAACCTTTGATTTTGCTTGAGGTCTGTCGCATTGTGCGACCAGCGTCACGGGTATAAACTTTGTGCTCTTTACACAGAGGCCCTTGACGGTTTGCATGAGCCGTTAGTCAGCATGAAACCGATTCAGCTGCCCCTGAGTGTGCGTCTGCGTGATGACGCCACTTTCGTCAATTACTATCCAGGCGCCAACGCCGCTGCACTCGGCTATGTCGAGCGGCTGTGCGAAGCCGACGCTGGCTGGACCGAAAGCCTCATTTATCTGTGGGGCAAGGACGGAGTAGGGCGCACGCACCTGCTGCAGGCTGCCTGCCTGCGTTTCGAGCAGTTGGGCGAGCCTGCGGTGTATCTGCCGCTGGCCGAGGTCATAGACGAAGGCATCGAGCTGTTCGATCATCTGGAGCAGTACGAGCTGGTGTGTCTGGACGACCTGCAGGCGATAGTCGGCAAGCCGGAATGGGAAGAAGCGCTGTTTCACCTGTTCAATCGTCTGCGTGACAGCGGGCGTCGTCTGCTGATTGCCGCATCCAAATCGCCCCGCGAGCTGCCGGTAAAGCTTCCCGATCTGAAATCGCGCCTGACCATGGCGCTGGTGTTCCAGATGCGCGGGTTGTCCGACGAGGACAAGCTGCGTGCCCTGCAACTGCGTGCTTCACGGCGTGGCCTGCATCTGACCGACGATGTCGGGCATTTCATCCTGACGCGTGGTACGCGCAGCATGAGCGCGTTGTTCGAATTGCTCGAGCGCCTCGATCAGGCGTCACTCCAGGAAAAGCGCAAGCTGACCATTCCCTTCCTTAAAGAGACCCTCGGGTGGTAGATCAGGCGTTGTTGATGCAGACGGCGGCTGCCTTGCGCCATGCACGACGGATTCTGGTGATCACCGGGGCGGGTCTGTCTGCCGATTCGGGGCTGCCTACCTATCGCGGCGTGGGCGGGCTCTACAATGGCAAGACCGACGACGGCCTGCCTATCGAAATGGCCCTGTCCGGGCCCATGCTGCGCCGTGACCCTGAGCTGTGCTGGAAATACATCGCTGAGCTGGGCAAGGCGTGCCTGGGTGGCGAGCCGAACGTCGCGCATTACGCCATCGCCCAGTTGCAGCGCATCAAACCCGAGTGCTGGGTGCTGACCCAGAACGTCGACGGTTATCACCGCGCGGCGGGCAGTCCGCCGGAGCGCCTGATCGAAATTCACGGGCAGCTCTCGCCACTGTTTTGCCAATCCTGCGGTGCTGAAGATCCGCAATTGAGTGAGCACTTGCAGCGTCCCTTGCCCCCCTTATGCCCGGCATGTAGTGGCATTTTGAGACCGTCCGTCGTTCTTTTTCAGGAAATGCTTCCCGAAAAAGCGCTGGAAACACTGTATGAACAGCTGGCTATAGGCTATGACGCAGTGCTGAGTATCGGCACCACCGCAAGCTTCCCCTATATTCACGAACCGGTCATTCGCACCAGAGTTTCCGGGGGGTTCACCGCCGAAATCAATCCGCAGCCGACTGATCACAGTGCGCAGATGGACGTCTTTTTGCCGTACCGCGCGGCACATGTCATGGCCGAACTCATAAGTCACATCTAGTTCGATTGAATTTGCAAATCACTTTCATAAAAGGCATAGTCTCGCCATCTTAACTAGTCAGCCACGGTTGTGCCCATGCAAGTTGTTCGCTTCGCACCCCTCGTGCCTCTCGCACTCGTTACATTCCTCTTCGGTTGCTCGGCCAATATGCCGGTCGCACAGCAGGAACAGGCCCAGCCGGTTCCACGCTACCAGAGCGCAATCAACGCCAATGCCCAGTCCGCAGCCCGTCGCGCCGACGCAGCAGTTTTGCAGGACGAGCTCGCGACCGAAGACGAACTGGCCCAGTTCGCTGATAACAAGTCTTACCAACTGCCGGCCCTGGCCGACAGCATCCTTGAGCGTGGCAAATCCCTGATCGGCACACGCTACAAGTTCGGCGGCACGTCGACTTCTTCGGGTTTCGATTGCAGCGGTTTTATCGGTTATCTGTTTCGCGAAGAGGCCGGCATGAGCCTGCCACGTTCGACGCGCGAAATGATCAACGTCAACGCACCTTTGGTGGCGCGCAACAAGCTCCAGCCGGGCGATGTGCTGTTCTTCAGTACTCGCGGTCGCGGTCAGGTGAGCCACGCAGCGATCTACGCCGGTAATCAGCAGTTCATCCACTCCAGTAGTCGCCGCAGCGGCGGTGTGCGCATCGACAGCCTCGATGACGCCTACTGGAGCAAGACCTTCATCGAGGCCAAGCGGCCTCTGGCGATGGCGCCGGGTACTGTTGCAGTAAAATCGACACCTGAAGTAACGCAGACAACGGCGATGACTTCGACTACAGTCAAGACCGCGCCCAAGCGGCGTAAATAAATAGAACGCGCAGTACAAGACCTTCGGGTCTTTCTGCGTTTTTGAGCTTCTCGGCAGCGTAAGCCGCATCCGGATAGGTTGTTGTGGTTATGTCGATTGCGTTGCGCCTGTTAGTCATCTCTGTTGCTGCGTTGCTCGGTGCCTGCGCCAGCGCGCCGCCTCCGCCCAAAGCGCCCCGGATCGTTCAGCGTCCGGTGGTCACCGCACCTCCCCAGATTCTTTCTCCTGCTGCCGAAGACGTGCTGTTTCGTGCGTTGGGGCTGGTCGGCACGCCTTATCGCTGGGGTGGCAACACGCCTGACTCCGGTTTCGATTGCAGCGGTCTTATAGGTTATGTCTATCGTGATGCGGCGGGGATTTCCCTGCCGCGTTCCACGCGCGAGATGATCGTGATGGGCGCGCCGAATATTCGTCGCGAGCAATTGCAGTCAGGTGATCTGGTGTTCTTCGCCACATCGGGCGGTTCGCAGGTGTCCCACGCGGGGATCTATGTTGGCGAAGGCCGCTTCGTGCATGCCCCGGCCAGCGGCGGCACGGTGAAGCTCGACAGCCTCGACAAGCCTTACTGGCAGAGAGCCTATCTCAACGCCAAACGCGTGATTCAGCCGTCCAGTCTGGCGCAGAATCGGCCGTAGCGCTTCGCCTGCCCGCGATCTGGCCAGAACTTATCGTGCGACGCTCCGCGTCCTCTTGACGACGCAGAGCGTCGAGAACTGCATTCCCACGCTGGAGCGTAGGGAACGATGATCTCAACTATCGTGCGACGCTCCGCGTCAAACCTCTACGCTCCGCGTTACTGAGCTGCCTTGGCTGATGTCACACGCCAGATCTTGTTGCCGACATCGTCGGCCACCAGCAATCCGCCGCGCTGGTCATTGACCACGCCAACCGGACGACCCATGGCTTTTTCATCCTTGTTGAGGAAGCCGGTCAACACATCGACCGGTGTGCCGTTGGGTTTGCCGCCACTGAATGGAATGAACACCACCTTGTAGCCGCTGTGCGGTTTGCGGTTCCATGAGCCGTGCTGGCCAATGAACAGGCCTTCGTTGAACGGTGCAGCCAGTGTCTTGCCGTCGGCGAACACCAGGCCCAGCGAAGCGGTGTGCGGACCGACTGCGTAATCCGGGGCAATCGCCTTGGCGACCAGTGCCGGGTTCTGCGGCTTGACGCGCTCGTCGACGTGCTGGCCGTAGTAGCTGTAAGGCCAGCCATAGAACGCGCCGTCCTGTACCGAGGTCACGTAGTCAGGCACCAGGTCACTGCCGATCTCGTCGCGCTCGTTGACCGCTGTCCACAGCTTGCCGGTCTTCGGTTCCCAATCCATGCCGTTGGGGTTGCGCAGGCCGGAAGCGAAGATCCGGTGGTTGCCGGTCGCCGCGTCCACTTCCCAGATCGCTGCACGACCTTCTTCCTTGTCCATGCCGTTCTCGGCCACGTTGCTGTTGGAACCCACGGTCACGTACAGCTTGCTGCCATCCTTGCTGGCGATGACGTTCTTGGTCCAGTGGTGATTGAGCGTGCCGCCTGGCAAGTCGACTACCTTGGTCGCCTGCGCGCTGATCGAGGTCTGCCCGGATTCATACGGGAAGCTGATCAGGCGGTCGGTGTCGGCGACATACAGCTTGTTGCCCACCAGGGTCATGCCGAACGGCGAATTGAGGTTTTGCAGGAAAACCGTGCGGGTCTCTGCAATACCGTCCTTGTCCACGTCGCGCAGCAAGGTAATGCGGTTGGCGCTGGGCACACCGGCACCGGCGCGGCCCATGACTTTCTCCATCACCCAGCCGCGGATGCCCTTGGAATCATCCGGTTTGGCAGGCGAATTGGTTTCCGCCACCAGCACGTCACCGTTGGGCAGCACATACAGCCAGCGCGGGTGGTCGAGGTTCTCGGCGAATGCAGCCACTTGTGTGCCCGGCGCAGCAACCGGCTTGGCGCCTTTTTCCCAGCCTACGGCGGGTGCGATGTTGACGGTCGGGATCAGCGTCTTGTTGGGCTCCGGCAGCTTGGGCGAGGGGCCTGTTCCATCCGAGACTTGCAGGGTCGACGACTCGCCGCAGGCAGCGAGGCCGCCGGCGACCAGAAGCAACACTGCATAGTGGGGTCTGAGTTTGAACATGATCGATCTCCATAAACAAGGGCGTGGTCCAGTAACTGATAGAGGCGTCGCCAACCCGCTAGGTTCAATCACGTTCCGCGGCGACGGTGTCGATTGACGCTCCCGGCCCAACCCTCTACCCTTCGCGGTTTGTTTCAGGTGCTCTGCAATCCTCGATTGGCAGAGTGAAACAGGGAAGCCGGTGTGGGTCGACAGATCCGATCCCGGCGCTGCCCCCGCAACGGTAAATGAGTCAAGGCTGTGCCTGACGCCACTGTGTTTCGACATGGGAAGGCGCACAGCCGGGGTGACCCGCTCATGAGCCCGGAGACCGGCCTGAATCACTCAATGGCATCACGGAGGGTGATGTTCTGTGCAGGGCGTTGCCGTGCTGTCCAGTGCTGTCCTTCCGTCTGTTGTCGCCTGCCCCGAGCGGAGAACCCAGATGAACGAATCCCCCGAACGCGACGAACGCCATCTGGCGCGCATGCTGCGCAAGAAAGCCGTCATGGACGAGCGTATTGCCAGCTCGCCCAACGAGTGCGGCCTGCTGCTGGTATTGACCGGCAATGGCAAGGGCAAGAGCAGCTCTGCATTCGGCATGCTCGCCCGAGCCATGGGTCACGACATGCAGTGTGGTGTGGTGCAGTTCATCAAGGGCCGTAACAGCACGGGCGAAGAAATGTTTTTCCGCCGTTTCCCCGAGCAGGTGCGCTATCACGTGATGGGCGAGGGCTTCACCTGGGAAACCCAGGATCGCCAGCGCGACATCGCCGCCGCTGAAGCCGCCTGGGCCGTGTCTCGGGAAATGCTTCGCGATCCGGCCATTGGTCTGGTGGTGCTCGACGAACTGAACATCGCCCTGAAACATGGCTACCTCGACCTTGAACAGGTGCTGAGCGACCTGCAGGCCCGTCCGCCGATGCAGCATGTGTTGGTGACTGGCCGCGGTGCCAAACCCGAATTGATCGACCTGGCCGATACCGTTTCCGAGATCGGCGTGGTCAAGCACGCGTTTCAGGCCGGTATTCGTGCGCAGAAAGGTATCGAGCTGTGAACCCTTCATCATTGAGCACATTGCAATGAGAGCCCCGCGTGATTGTCCGGCGGTATTGATCGCTGCGCCTGCCTCCGGGCAAGGCAAAACCACGGTGACCGCTGCACTGGCACGCCTGCACCGCAACCAGGGGCGCAAGGTTCGGGTCTTCAAGTGCGGACCGGACTTTCTCGACCCGATGATTCTCGAGCGGGCCAGTGGCGCGCCGGTCTATCAGCTGGACATGTGGATGGTCGGCGCCGATGAAAGCCGTCGCCTGTTGTGGGAAGCGGCCGGCGAGGCGGACCTGATTCTGATCGAAGGGGTCATGGGCCTGTTCGATGGCACGCCGTCGAGCGCCGACCTGGCCCGGCATTTTGGCGTGCCGGTGCTCGGTGTGATCGACGGCACGGCCATGGCGCAGACGTTTGGCGCACTGGCGCTTGGTCTGGCGCGCTATCAGCCTGATCTGCCGTTTGCCGGCGTGCTGGCCAATCGCGTCGGCACGGTACGCCATGCGCAGTTGCTGGAGAACAGCCTGACCGAAGGCCTGCGCTGGTACGGCGCACTGTCCCGGGAAGTCGGCTTCGAACTGCCCAGCCGTCATCTGGGGCTGGTCCAGGCCAGTGAGCTCAACGATCTGGACGTGCGTCTGGACATGGCCGCTGCGGCGCTGGCCAGTACGTGTGAAGTGGCCTTGCCGCCGGCCGTGACCTTCACGGCGCCCGACCCGGTTCAGGTCGAGCCGCTGCTGCGCGGCGTACGCATTGCCATCGCGCGCGACGAAGCCTTCGCCTTTCTGTATGGCGCGAGCCTGGACCTGCTGAGGAATATGGGCGCCGAGCTGAGTTTCTTCTCGCCGATCCATGATCGCCAGCTGCCCGACGCCGACAGCCTGTACCTGCCAGGTGGCTACCCGGAGCTGCACCACGTTGCGCTGGCCGTCAACGGCACGATGCAGGCTTCGATCAGGGCTCACCATATAGCCGGCAAGCCGATTCTGGCCGAGTGCGGGGGCATGCTCTATTTGCTCGAAGCCTTGACCGATGTCGAGGGCGTGCGCGTCGAACTGGTCGGCTTGCTGTCCGGTGAAGCGGTCATGCAGAAGCGTCTGGCCGCGCTGGCCTTGCAAGCCGTCGAGCTGCCCGAGGGCACGCTGCACGGTCACACCTATCACCATTCGCTGACCAGCACCGAGCTGCAGCCGATTGCCCGTGGCGTCAGCCCCAATGGCGGGCGCGGCGCAGAAGCGGTTTATCGCCTGGGTCGCCTGACCGCGTCCTATGTGCATTTCTATTTTCCTTCCTGCCCCCTGGCGATAGCGGCGCTGTTCAAACCATGACCGAGCAAGCGTTCAGCCCCGAAGAGCGGGCTGCGGTGTACCGCGCTATCGCCGAACGTCGCGACATGCGCCACTTCATCGGCGGCACGGTCGAGCCCGAACTGCTGGCACGCGTGCTGGCGGCCGCGCATCAGGCTCCCAGCGTCGGGCTCATGCAGCCGTGGCGCTTCATCCGCATCAGCGACCCGTTATTGCGCGGCAGGATGCAGGCGCAGGTAGAGGAGGAGCGTATTCGTACCGCCGAGGCGCTGGGTGAGCGAACCGACGAGTTCATGAAGCTCAAGGTCGAAGGTATCAATGACTGCGCAGAAGTGCTGGTCGCCGCGCTGATGGAAGGGCGTGAACAACATATTTTCGGCCGGCGCACCTTGCCGGAAATGGACATGGCGTCGCTGTCCTGCGCGATCCAGAACCTGTGGCTGGCCTCGCGTGTAGAAGGCCTGGGTATGGGCTGGGTATCGCTGTTCGATCCCGAGGCGCTGGCCGAACTGCTGGGCATGCCCGACGGCGCCAAGCCGCTGGCGATCATTTGCCTGGGGCCGGTCAAGGAATTTTATCCTGCGCCAATGCTGGCGATGGAAGGCTGGGCGCAGGCGCGTCCGCTGCATGAGCTGCTGTATGAGAATCAATGGGGAGTGAGTCAATGAGTGTGGCGCTGCTGAGCGTCGCCGGGGTCGCGCTGGATGCGCTGCTCGGTGAGCCGAAACGATGGCATCCGCTGGTGGCGTTCGGCAACTTCGCCAGTCGGGTCGAGCAGCGTTTCAACAGTGGCGGCCGCGGCTGGCGCAGTCACGGCGTCACCGCCTGGGTCATTACCGTTGTGCCGTTGACGCTGCTGGCAACGTTGCTGAGCTGGTTGCCTGGCGTGGGCTGGCTGTTCGAGATTCTGGCGTTGTATTGCGCGCTGGGCATGCGCAGCCTGGGCGAGCACGTTCAGCCAGTGGCGCAAGCGCTGCGCAGTGATGATCTGGTCGAAGCACGTCAGCGGGTCGGTTATCTGGTCAGTCGCCAGACCACTGAGCTGGACGCTACCGAAGTGGCCCGCGCAGCCACCGAGTCGGTGCTGGAGAACGGCAGCGATGCGGTGTTCGCTGCGCTGTTCTGGTTTGTCGTGGCCGGTGCGCCCGGCGTGGTGCTGTACCGGCTGAGCAATACGCTGGACGCCATGTGGGGTTATCGCAACGAGCGCTTTGAGCGTTTTGGCTGGGCTGCGGCGAAGATCGACGATCTGCTCAACTACATTCCCGCACGTCTTGTGGCACTGACCTACGCCTTGCTGGGCAAGACCCGACTGGCGCTGCGTTGCTGGCGTACGCAGGCTCCGGCCTGGGACAGTCCGAATGCCGGTCCGGTGATGGCCGCTGGCGCTGGCGCACTGGGTGTCGAACTGGGTGGCGCGGCGATCTATCACGGCGAGTTGCATCAGCGTCCGCAACTGGGGGAGGGTGCGCCTGCCGATGCGGATTCGATCGATCGCGGCTGGCAACTGGTGCAGCGTGGCGTCTGGTTGTGGCTGCTGGTCATCTGCGTGGCAGCTGATTTTTATGCTTGAGCACGGCGGGCGCTTGCGCGCGGCGGCGCAGCATTATGGTATCCATCTGGCCGACTGGCTGGACCTGTCCACCGGGATCGCGCCGTGGTCGTGGCCCATCCCGGAGATTCCGACGCGTGCCTGGGCGCGGTTGCCCGAGACCGACGATGGCCTTGAAGCAGCGGCCTGCACTTATTACGGCGTGTCCCGGTTATTGCCGGTGTCCGGTTCGCAGGCTGCGATTCAGGCGCTGCCCAGGGTGCGCAGCGGAGGGCGGGTCGGCGTACTGTCGCCATGCTACGCAGAGCACGCGCATGCCTGGCGCAAGAACGGTTTCGTGGTGCGTGAGGTCGGTGAGCAGGAGGTCGAATATTTTCTCGACAGTCTGGACGTGCTGGTGGTAGTCAACCCCAACAATCCGACTGGTCTGCACGTGAGCGCCGAGCGCCTGCTGGAGTGGCATGCGCGACTGGCCGAGCGCGGTGGCTGGCTGGTCGTCGATGAAGCGTTCATGGATAACACGCCGGGCATGAGCCTGGCGGCCGAGACCTGGCGTGCCGGGCTGATCGTCCTGCGTTCGTTTGGCAAGTTTTTCGGCCTGGCGGGCGTCAGGCTCGGTTTTGTCATGGCCGAGCCGGTACTGTTGAGAATGCTGGCGCAGGAAATCGGCCCCTGGTCGGTCAGTGGGCCCACGCGGATCATCGGTCAGGTGTGCCTCAGCGATCAGCAGGGGCAGGCGCGCCAGCGTGAGCGCTGTGAACAGGCCCGCGCCCGGCTGGTGGCGTTGCTCGACCGCTACGGCCTGAGCCCGCAAGGCGGCTGTGCGCTGTTCCAGTGGCTGGTGACCCCTGAAGCGCAGACGCTCTATGAGTTTTGTGCGCAGCGTGGCGTGCTGCTGCGCCTGTTCAAGGGGGATACCCCCGAGACTTCCAGTCTGCGTTTCGGTCTGCCGTGCGACGAGGCCGACTGGCTGCGGCTGCACGATGTTCTGCTTGAATACCGCAAGGAATACCCATGAGCACGCTGATGGTACAAGGCACCACCTCCGATGCCGGCAAGAGCACTCTGGTGACGGCCCTGTGCCGCTGGCTGACCCGCCAGGGTGTCAAAGTCGTGCCGTTCAAGCCGCAGAACATGGCGCTCAACAGCGCGGTGACCGCAGACGGCGGCGAGATCGGTCGCGCACAGGCCGTGCAGGCCCAGGCGTGCTACCTCGAACCGCACACCGACATGAACCCGGTGCTGCTCAAGCCCAACAGTGACACCGGCGCGCAGGTGATCATTCACGGCCGCGCCGTGACCACCATGAATGCGGTGGCGTATCACGGCTACAAAGAGATAGCCATGCAGGCTGTGCTGGAGTCGCATCGGCGCTTGGGTGAACGCTATCCGGTGATCGTCGTCGAGGGCGCGGGTTCTCCGGCCGAGATCAATCTGCGCGCCAACGATATTGCCAACATGGGCTTTGCCGAAGCGGTCGATTGCCCGGTGCTGCTGATTGCCGACATCAATCGTGGCGGGGTGTTTGCCCATCTGGTCGGTACGCTCGAGTTGCTGTCGCCCAGCGAGCAGGCGCGGGTCAAGGGTTTCATCATCAACCGTTTTCGTGGCGACATCGCCTTGTTGCAGCCGGGCCTGGACTGGCTGGAAGCACGCACCGGCAAGCCGGTGGTCGGCGTGCTGCCCTACGTGATGGATCTGCACCTGGAGGCCGAAGACGGCCTGGACCAGCGTCAGACCGACAAGGTCGAGCATGTGCTGAACGTGGTGGTCCCGGTGCTGCCTCGCATCAGTAATCACACCGATTTCGACCCGCTGCGCCTGCACCCTCAGGTCAATCTGCAATTCATCGGCCCCGGCCAGGCGATTCCGCCTGCGGACCTGATCATTCTGCCCGGCTCCAAGAGTGTGCGCAGCGATCTGAACTACCTGCGCAATAATGGCTGGGACACCGCCATCGATCGACATTTGCGTTACGGCGGCAAGCTGATGGGGATTTGCGGCGGTCTGCAAATGCTCGGTGAGCAGGTACATGATCCACTCGGGCTGGAAGGCGCAGCCGGGTCCAGCGCCGGGTTCGGCTTGCTGGCCATGAGCACGGTGCTGGAAGCGGAAAAGCAATTGCGCAATGTGCGCGGTCGTCTGACCCTCGAAGACGCCGAGGTCAGCGGTTACGAAATTCATGCCGGTGTCACGACAGGGCCGGCGCTTGAGCAGGCTGCCGTGCAACTGGACGACGGGCGTTGCGACGGCGCGCAGAGTGTCGACGGGCAGGTGCTGGGGACTTACCTGCACGGCCTGTTCGAATCACCTGCTGCCTGTAGCGCGTTGCTGCGCTGGGCGGGGTTGGCGAACGTGCAGTCCGTCGATTATCACGCCCTGCGCGAGCGCGACATCGAACGCCTGGCGGACCTGGTGGAAAAGCACCTGGACGGCCCATTGCTTCGCGAACTGTGCGGCCTGGAGGCGAACTGAATGCTGCAATTGATCCTCGGCGGCGCGCGTTCCGGCAAGAGTCGCCTGGCGGAAAAACTGGCCGCCGACAGCGCGCTGAGGGTGGTCTACATCGCCACCAGTCAGCCTCTGGACGGCGAAATGAATCAGCGTGTTGCCAGCCATCGCGCACGCCGTCCCGAACATTGGGGACTGGTCGAAGAACCGATCGAGCTGGCGCGCGTGCTGCGCGAAAACGCGGCGCCCGATTGCTGCCTCTTGGTCGATTGCCTGACCCTCTGGCTGACCAATCTGCTGATGCTCGACAACCCCGAGCGCCTGCTTCAAGAACGTGAATCCCTGCTCGACAGTCTTGCCGGGCTGCCGGGTGAAATCATTTTTGTCAGCAACGAAACCGGGCTTGGCGTCGTGCCGCTCGGCGAACTGACCCGTCGCTATGTCGATGAAGCCGGCCTGTTACATCAGGCGCTGGCCGAGCGTTGCCAGCGTGTCGTGTTGACCGTTGCCGGCTTGCCCCTGACGTTGAAAGGAACCGCGCTATGAGTAATTCCTGGTGGCTCAAGCCTGCACAGGCCATTGATGTGCCAATGCGCGAGGCGGCACTGGCCCGTCAGCAGCAACTGACCAAACCCGCCGGTTCGCTGGCGCAACTGGAGCGTCTGGCAGTGCAGCTGGCCGGCTTGCAGGGGCGTGAGCGTCCGGCCGCCGATCAACTGTGGATCTCGATTTTTGCCGCGGATCACGGCGTCGTCGCTGAAGGCGTGTCGGCGTACCCGCAGGAAGTCACCGGGCAGATGCTGCACAACTTCGTCAATGGCGGCGCCGCGATCAGCGTGCTGGCGCGTCAGCTCTCCGCGCAACTGGACGTGGTCGATCTGGGCACCGTGTCGCCAATGGATTTGCCCGGGGTGCGCCATCTGCGCATTGGCGCGGGCACCGCCAATTTTGCCCAAGGGCCGGCCATGAGTGTCGAGCAGGGGCTCGCCGCCCTGCAGGCCGGGCGTGACAGCGTATTGCGCGCCAAGGCTGTCGGCACCGAACTGTTCATCGGTGGCGAGATGGGCATCGGCAACACCACAGCCGCCAGCGCAGTCGCCTGCTCGCTGCTGGAGTGTGCCGCGCCATTGCTGGTCGGTCCGGGCACCGGGCTGAACGCCGAGGGTATTCAGCACAAGACTCATGTCATCGAACGCGCGCTTGCATTGCACGCCGAGCAGGCCGGTGACCCGTTGAATAGCCTGTTCTGTCTGGGTGGCTTCGAAATCGCCGCGTTGACGGGCGCTTACCTGGCCTGCGCGCAGGAAGGTATCGCGGTGCTGGTCGACGGTTTTATTTGCAGCGTGGCCGCGCTGGTGGCGGTGCGCCTGAACCCTTCCTGCCGCAACTGGCTGCTGTTCGGTCATCGGGGTGCCGAACCGGGCCACCGGCATCTGCTGGAAACGCTGCAAGCCGAACCGCTGCTGGACCTCGGTTTGCGTCTGGGCGAGGGCAGTGGTGCCGCACTGGCGGTGCCGCTGGTGCGCCTGGCGTGCGAGCTGCATAACGGCATGGCGACGTTTGCCGAAGCGGCTGTGGCGGATCGCCCCGCATGACCTTGCACCTTGATCTGTTGCGTCATGGCGAAACCGAACTGGGCGGCGGCCTGCGCGGCAGTATCGATGATGCCCTGACCGAGTCTGGCTGGCAGCAGATGCGTGCAGCAGTGGCCGACGGCGGACCCTGGACGCGGATTGTCAGCTCGCCTCTGCAACGTTGCGCACGTTTCTCCGAAGAGCTGGCGCAGCGCTTGTCGTTGCCCCTGCACCTGGAACCCGGTTTGCAGGAGCTGCATTTCGGTGACTGGGAAGGGCACAGCCCTGCGCAACTCATGGAAACCGACGCCGAGGGCCTGGGTCTGTTCTGGGCTGATCCCTATGCCTTCACGCCTCCCGGTGGCGAGCCGGTGCTGTATTTCTCGAATCGGGTATTGAGTGCCGTTCAGCGTCTGCATCAGGCTTATGCCGGCGAGCGCGTGTTGCTGGTCAGTCACGGCGGTGTCATGCGCCTGCTGCTGGCGCAGGCGCGTGGCTTGCCGCGTGAACAACTGTTGCAGGTGGTGGTCGGGCATGGCGCGCTGTTGTCGATTCAGGTCGCTGCTGATCGCGTACTCACGGAGATCTGAGATGCTGCCGTTCTGGATCGCCCTGCAATTTCTCGGCAGCCTGCCGATCAGACTGCCCGGCATGCCGCGCCCCGAAGAGCTTGGACGTTCCTTGCTGTACTACCCGCTGGTAGGCGCGGTGTTCGGCACGCTGCTGCTGGGGTTCAACACCCTGCTCGGTGGTGCGCCGCTCATGCTCCACGCCGCGCTGGTACTCAGTGCCTGGGTATTGCTCAGCGGCGGCCTGCACCTGGACGGGCTGGCCGACAGTGCTGACGCCTGGCTGGGCGGCTTCGGTGACCGTGAACGCACCTTGAAGATCATGAAGGACCCACGCAGCGGGCCTATCGCCGTGGTCACGCTGGTCTTGGTGCTGCTGCTCAAGTTCGCCGCGATTCTGGCGCTGATCGAGAGCCATGCCAGTGTCTGGCTGCTGTTGGCTCCGGTGATCGGGCGCGCGGCCATGCTTGGACTGTTTCTGGGCACGCCGTATGTGCGTTCCGGCGGGCTGGGGCAGGCACTGGCCGATCACTTGCCGCGTGGCCCTGGACGCAAGGTTTTGCTCGCCACTGCCATTGCGTGCGTGCTGCTCGCCGGCTGGTCAGGGGTAGCCGTGTTGCTGGTCTGCGCCGCCTGTTTCTTCTGGCTGCGGCAGTTGATGATGCGCCGGCTGGGCGGATGCACCGGCGATACGGCCGGTGCATTGCTCGAGCTGCTGGAGTTGGCGGTGCTGCTGACGCTGGCGCTGCTTTGAGACCCTGCTCAATGCGTTGTTGACAGCTTTTATCGGCACCGCGTAGCTTCGCGAATCGCGGGTAAAACCATGTAACACAAAGCGCAGGGAGCTTAACCATGACATCGATCTGGCGTACCAGTGGCTGGGTTCTGCTGGGCAGTGCGTTGATTCTTGCGCTTTCGCTGGGTACGCGGCACGGCTTCGGTCTGTTTCTGGCGCCCATGAGCGCCGAGTTTGGCTGGGGGCGTGAAGTCTTTGCCTTTGCCATTGCCTTGCAGAACCTGATGTGGGGTCTGGCGCAGCCATTCGCTGGGGCGCTGGCAGATCGATTTGGTGCGGCGAAGGTCGTCTTCGTCGGTGGTGTGCTGTATGCCGCAGGTCTGTTGTGCATGAGTACCGCCGATTCTTCCCTCAGCCTTTCACTGAGCGCCGGTCTGCTGATCGGTATCGGTCTGTCCGGCACATCGTTTTCGGTCATCCTCGGTGTCGTGGGGCGCGCGCTGCCCGCGGAAAAACGCAGCATGGGCATGGGGATCGCCAGCGCAGCCGGCTCATTCGGTCAGTTCGCCATGCTGCCCGGTACATTGGGATTGATCAGTTGGCTGGGCTGGTCCGGTGCCTTGCTGGTACTGGGCGTGATGGTGGCGTTGATCCTGCCTTTGGTGGGCATGCTCAAGGATACGCCGAGCGTATCCACCGGCGTCGAACTGACCCTCGGCGAGGCGCTGCGTGAGGCGTGCTCGCATTCAGGATTCTGGCTGTTGGCGCTGGGGTTCTTTGTCTGCGGCTTTCAAGTGGTGTTCATTGGCGTGCATTTACCGGCCTATCTGGTGGATCAACACTTGCCCGCCAAGGTCGGCACTACGGTGCTGGCCCTGATCGGCCTGTTCAATATCTTTGGCACCTACACCGCAGGCTGGCTGGGCGGACGCATGTCCAAGCCCCGACTGCTGACCGTGCTTTACCTGTTGCGTGCGGTGGTGATCGTGCTGTTTCTCTGGATACCCTTGAGCCAGACCACAGCGTATCTGTTCGGTGTGGCGATGGGCTTGCTGTGGCTGTCCACCGTGCCGCTGACCAACGGTACGGTGGCGACACTGTTTGGTGTGCGCAACTTGTCGATGCTGGGCGGCATTGTCTTCCTGTTTCACCAGTTGGGCGCCTTCCTCGGTGGCTGGCTGGGCGGGCTGGTGTATGACCGCACCGGCAGCTACGACCTGATCTGGCAAATCTCGATACTCCTGAGTCTGCTCGCGGCGGCGCTCAACTGGCCGGTACGCGAGCGCCCGGTGGCACGGTTGCAGGCGCAGGGCAGTCTGGCGTGAGTCGGCGCTGGCCTCTGCTGGCGGCGCTGCTGGTGGGCGCGGTGGTGCTGGGATTGCTCTGGTGGGCCTGGCAGCATGTCGGGCTGGCCGCATTGCAACTGGGAATGGGCGCTTGCTAGGCAGACGCTCCGGCATGGGGTAGCGTGTCGGCAGACGACAACAATATTCAGGGCTGCCATGATGAACATTCGCTTTTTTTCGATCCCTCTTTTGCTGCTGGCCATGAGCGGTGCTGCAATGGCTGCCGACTGTCCGCCGTTGCTGCAAGGCGAGCTGCCCAAGCTGCGCGCCAAGGAAAACATCGACCTGTGCAAGCGCTTTGCCGGCAAGCCGCTGGTGGTGGTCAATACTGCCAGTTTCTGCGGCTTCGCCCCGCAGTTCAAAGGCCTTGAAGAACTGAGTCAACGATACAAAGGGCAGGGGCTGGAGGTGCTGGGCGTGCCGTCCAATGACTTCAAACAGGAAGCCAAGGATGGTGAGGAGACCGCCAAGGTCTGCTACGTCAATTATGGCGTGACCTTCACCATGACCGAGCCGCAGGCCGTGCGCGGTGATGATGCGACTCATTTGTTCAAGGTGCTGGCCGAGCAGAGCAGTGCGCCGCGCTGGAACTTTTACAAGTACGTGGTCGACCGCCAGGGCAAGGTCATTGCCAACTTCTCCAGCGTGACCAAGCCGGATGATCCGGAGCTGATCGCAGCCATTGAAAAGGCGATTGCGTCGAAGCCTTAGGGGGCAAAAAAGGGCGGCTTGAGTCTTGTCTGAATCGACCTGGCATCGCAAAAAACTGGTGTGACGCGGAGCGCCACATAGAGGACGCAGAGCGTCCAGAACTGCATGCCGACGCGGAGCGTCGGCACGATAGTCAGTCAATGACGCGGAGCATCTGCACGATAGTCAATCAATGCAGGTCTGAGCGCACCAGACACGCAATAAAAAGCCCGCAACCATCACTGGTTGCGGGCTTTTTTCAGCCTGGCAGTTGCTTATCAGAAGCGATAGGTAACCGAAGTGCCCAGGCCGTGAGCGGTGTTGCGATAGTCGGCGCTGTACGAACCTTTGGTCGCGCTGGAATCGCGGATCTTGGTTTCGTCTTCACGCAGGTACGAGTACGCCACGTCGATGGTCAGGTCGTCGGTCGGGCTCCAGCCTGCACCGAAGCTGATGATCTTGCGATCGCCAGTCGGGATGCGTGGGGAGCGGTTGACGTTGTTGGTCGGCGACTGATCAACGGAGAAGCCGGTGCGCAGCGTCCACTCTTTATTGACCTTGTACGAAGCACCGATGGCATGTGCCCAGGTGTCGTGCCAGTTCTGTTCTTCGCTGATGGTGCCGATAGGGCCGGCCGAGCCGCCCAGCAGGGCAGGGACGCCATCGTTGTTGACGGTGATGTCTTGCAGGCGACTCCAGCGAGTCCAGGTGCTGCCGGCATAGACCGTCCAGTTCTCGTCGATCTGCTGGGTGATGGAGAAGTCCACGGACTCAGGCGTGGAAATGTCCAGCGAAGCGTCATACTTCTGACCGCCGAAAGGACCGAAGCCCGAACCTTCGATCTTGGTCTTGCCCTTGAGCTTGTAATCGACCTTGGAGTGGTAAGTCAGCCCCAGACGAGTGGTGTCGGTTGCCTGCACCAGGATACCGGCATTGAAGCCGATTGCGGTGTCATCGCCTTCGATCTTCACCTTGCCGTCGTTACGGCCGGGTGTTGCGGCGTTCAATGTTGCCGAGGTCAGCTCGCCGTCGATACGGTTGATCGTCGGGCCGAAACCGATGGAGACCTTGTCATTGAATGCATAGCTGACAGTCGGCTGGAAGGTCACGACCTGGACGTGACTCTTGTCACCCCAGTAGCGGCCAGCGAAGCCTTTTTCGTAATCGGTGACCAGGCCGAACGGTACGTACACGCCCAGACCAAATGCCCAGTGATCATCGATTGGTTTGACGTAGTAGCCCATGGGTACGCCGACCACCGGAACCATATCGCCGTCGTTGCTGCCGCCAAATGTGCCACGACCGTTGTCGATATCGGTCTTGGCGATCACGGCAGCCGCGCCGCCGCTGATTTGTTCACGTTTGAGGCGGGACATACCGGCAGGGTTGCCGAATACGGTGCTTGCGTCATCTGCTGACGAGGAGCGACCTGCAAAGCCGGTGCCCATGCCGCTGATGCTTTGTTCGTTGAGGGCAAAGCCGGCAGCGAGCAGTTGAGAAGAGGCCAGACCCAGTGCGAGTCCAAGTGTTGTCCGGTTCAATGCTTTTGTCATTATTTTCATTATTAGAACTCCTTGTTGTTCACCGGTCGAAAATTACCAACATTTTCGACGGCGCGCTATAGGCTGAGGAGCCCGATTTAGAGCTATTCTTGTAGGACAATCCTGGCCAAGGAGTAGGAACTGTGAATTAGTGCAGGTTCAGAGCCTTATCCTTGGATGATGACGCTGTTATAAAGCGCGCATAAAAAAAGCCCCGCCTTTGCAGTGCGGGGCTTTCGGCTTGCGGTGCAGCGTTTTCGTCAGGCGATGAGGGCCTGACGGGTACGCTCGATCACGGCCTGCAGCGGTTCGGCGCTGGCGTACTGATCGGGGTACAGGCGTTCGCTGTGGCGGGCGATGCCGTGTTCATTGACGATGGTGAAACTGAAGCAGCCTTTGCGAGCGGCCATGATCAGGCAGTTCATTGGAGCAAAAGCGTTGGTCAATGTGTGAATTGCATGTTGAGTCTGAGTATTCATATTCAAGGTGTTTCCTGAAGCAACACGGAACAATACCGTGCAAAAATAAAGATTCCAGTAAACGCGGGCCGACATTTGATACAAAAGCCTGGCTGGGCGGAGAACCTGACTGGAACAAAGACAGGCAGTTGAAGCGCGCTTTATCGTATGGCGCTCTGGCTGACCGGTAGGTACTTAGGAGGGCAGGCAACACAACAGGAGCAAAGGTTCTACGCTCCGGGTGAAGATCCTGATCAATTGCAGGCTGGTTGAAGCAGACCATGAGAGCCATGACTGCACTGTCACCCCAAATGGTGCATCAGCGCGAAAGGTTCATGTCTGGAAACCATCGAGGTGGTCGATCCCTTGTTGCCAACATTCTCGTCGCATGGAGGAGTGTCTGTCGGGGGACTTGTCGACCGGAATTGATTTTCAGCTTGGTACTAACGGCGGCGATATTACCCGCCTCATCAGGACATTGCAAGTGGCAGTGAATAAATCTTCACCAATGCCCTGCCAGGCGATAGATCAGCACGGTGACTGACGCAACCATCGAGCAGCCCAGCAGGTAGGCAGTAATGGTAAGCCGCAGCGACCTGCGGCTTTCGATGGCGCGCATGATATCGCCTGTCGCGTTGATACGCCCGTTGCTCAAGTCACTGCAGATGATCAGCATCAGGGCGATCGCTGACAGCAGCACGCTGTAGGCGAACACGCCGCCGTCCGGGGGTGGCAGTACGATACTGACCGCCAGGGCGACGAGACAAACGGCCAACAATAGCAGGAAGAACTTGGCTATCTCCTTCATGGATTCCTTCACTGAATCGTTGGTGAATTAGAGTGGGGGTGCATTTTTGGCAGTGCTTGGACCGCAAAATGTGCAATTTGTCGCCCGCTTCGCTTCGTTGCCCTGAATAATGCGCGAAATGCGTCGTCACACATCTCGAACCGGAAACTGAAAACCTGCTGAAAGCCTTGTATTCATTGAGAATGCGATGCAATTGGACATGCAATATATGATGCATGAAATGACGAAAAACGGCCTTGAGGATGAGTTGTGCACATTAGCGGCACAAGCTGCCACATCACTGTCACAAGCGCAGCTAAGGGTTTGATTTATGATGGTGAATTATTAAGTCAATGAAAAACATCGTTTTTTTTAGCTGGTGAAAAAATCGTCAGTTTGAGCGCAGGCCCCATGCTGCTTGCGTTTGCGGAAGTTAAAGGGGGGTTGTCCACTGAGTTATCCACAGCTTCTGTGGATTGTCCCGAGCAAAATGTCCCCCTAATAGGGGCTGTGTGCTTTGCTGAAAACGCGTACAATCCGTTCCCCCGATTTGCCCCCGCCTGTTGATCCCGTCTCACCCGAGACGATGTTTCTGCTGCACTATCACGCTCTACCCAATCTGCCGCTGGCTTTATTATTCAGCCCGCATGGAGTCTTTATGGCACTGGACCTGAACAGCCTGTTACTGGGGCTTGCCGCAGCAGCGTTGCCCTTGCTGGCCCTGCTCTGGCATCTGCAGCGCCGCCTGGCTGCTCGTCAGGCTGAGAGCGCACTGCTCGATGAGCGTCTGAGCATGGCGCAAATGGCGCAGGAAGGTCTCAATGCCCAACTGGATGCATGCCGTGACGAGGTCAGCGACCTCAGCCAGGCCAACGCGGCCAAGCAGGCTGACCTTGCTGCGTTGCGCCGCGAGGTCGAGTTGCTGCGCCATGAAAGCGATAGCGCCCGCGAAACGGCACAGGACTGGAATCACGAGCGTGCCGCCAGAGAGGCAGAGTTGCGTCGTCTTGATGCGCAGTGTGCAGCGCTTAACGCTGAGCTGCGTGAACAGCAGGATGGCCATCAGCAGCGCCTGAACGATCTGCAGGGTTCCCGGGATGAGCTGCGCGCGCAGTTTGCCGAGTTGGCGGGCAAGATTTTCGATGAGCGCGAGCAGCGCTTCGCCGAGACCAGTCAGCAGCAGTTGGGCCAATTGCTCACGCCGCTCAAGGAGCGTATCCAGTCGTTCGAAAAGCGTGTCGAGGAAAGTTACCAGAACGAAGCGCGCGAACGCTTTTCCCTGGCCAAGGAACTGGAGCGTCTGCAGCAGTTGAATCAGCGTTTGAGTGACGAGGCGACCAACCTGACACGCGCCTTGAAGGGGCAGAAGACCCAGGGCAACTGGGGCGAGCTGATTCTGGAGCGTGTGCTGGAGCATGCCGGGCTTGAAAAGGGCCGTGAGTACCAGACGCAAATCAGCCTCAAGGGGCCGGACGGCGAGCGCTTTCAGCCTGACGTGTTGATCATGTTGCCGGGCGACAAGCAGGTGGTGGTCGACGCCAAGGTCAGCCTGACGGCTTACCAGCAATATGTGTCTGCTGATGATGAGGTCATTGGTCAGGCTGCGCTGAAGCAGCACGTCCTGTCGTTGCGTAACCATGTCAAAGGCTTGTCGGGCAAGGATTACAAGCGTCTCGAGGGGCTTCACAGTCTGGATTTCGTTCTGCTTTTCGTACCGATCGAAGCAGCCTTCTCTGCCGCCTTGCAGGCCGAGCCGAACCTTTTCCAGGAAGCCTTCGACCGCAATATCGTGATTGTCAGCCCCACGACCTTGCTTGCCACCTTGCGGGTAATTGACAGCCTGTGGAAGCAGGAGCGTCAGAGCCAGAACGCCCGTGAGATTGCCGAGCGGGCAGGCTGGCTTTATGACAAGTTCGTGTTGTTCATCCAGGACTTGGATGAGGTAGGCAACCGCCTGCAGCAGTTGGACAAGGCCTATTCGGCAGCGCGCAACAAGCTGACGGAAGGGCGCGGCAACCTGATCAGCCGCAGCGAGCAGCTCAAACTGCTGGGCGCGCGGGCCAGCAAGAGTCTCCCCGCCGATCTGCTGGAACGGGCGATGACCGATAATGATGGCCTGATCAGCCCGCCTGATTGAGCCGTAGGGCTCGTCGGCGTAATGTTCAGTAACAGGCCGTCCGTCGCAAAGACTAGAAGCGATCCTGCACAAATGTCACATTGACTCCATCGGGAAAATTGTTTCCCGGTGCACTCGGCTAACAGTTCATTTGCTTCTATGATCTCTAGTGAGTGATGAGTACGGATCGACTGCCGAGTATTTCCCTCAAGGGGGCTCTATGAATAGCAAACTGCAAGAATGGCTCCACGATGTAGGCGTTGCATTGGGTTTGATAGAACGCCCAAAACTGCAACCGATTCCGGTTCGTGCCGATGATGATCGTCGCCGCCAGCGCCGGTAAGCCTTTCGCCTGACCCTGGCCACAGGGTAATGCGCATGTTGAATTTCGTCGGGGCGCACCAGGCGTCCCGATAAAAGGGCCTGCTTTCAATGCTGATGCCCTGGCCCTTTCTCCGACTTTGCCGATCCCTTTTTCGTCTCCTGCAAAACCAGCTTGATGATCCTGTGCAGCGCAAACTGCTCAGGTCTGGCGATTGCCTGTCTCCTGATGGCTTCAGGCAGGGTGAAATCGAAGGCTGCCTCCAAAGCGAGGAAAAAGCGCTCGATATCATCGTCATCAAGGGCCAGATCGACGAGCGTGGCGTCATCCTGAATGGCGCTCTTGTCCACTAGAATGATGCCTAGGGCGTCGAATACCTTTTGCCTGATCTCTTCGCGATTCATGGAAGCCCCTGATGTGGATCTTGTCAGATACAGCAGGCGTACTTCATTTCTCCAGCCCAGATCCATGAGGCTAGCTCAAATCGTTCTTGCAGCTAGGGATTGATCCGCCGTTACGGTGATGATTTGTTTAAAATGCCTGGCTGTTCGACAGGCGGTTTGCGACAACGCTGATTCGTCGCGCAGCGCAGCCTCTTTAACCTTGTGAGATTGACCGAGTACAGATCGATGTCCCGCGCCCGTTGTGAACGTTGTCTGCGTCCTGCCACGCATTGTCTGTGCGCCCTGATTCCCCGGCTGGACAGTCGCACGCGGGTATTGATCCTGCAGCATCCCGATGAAGTCGGCCACGCCTTGAACACTGCGCGACTGGCCGCGCTAGGTCTGGTCAATGCGCAGTTGCTGGTGGGCGAAGTGTTCGATGATCTGCAAGCGCTTCTGAATCTGCCGGGCTATCAACCGCGATTGCTGTTTCCGGGTGACGCTGCGCAGACGCTGACGCCCTATGCTCAGGATTCGCTGCCCATGCTGCTGGTCGTGCCGGATGGCACCTGGCGCAAGGCGCGCAAATTGCTGCACCTCAACCCCTTGCTCGCCGAGCTGCCTAGGGTGACGCCGGGCGCCGCGCCTGTTTCGCGTTATCGCTTGCGCAAGGCGCCGGGACCGGAGGCCTTGTCGACGCTCGAGGCCATCGTTCATACCTTGCAGACGCTGGAAGCACCTAACTCGTTCGAAGCGTTGCTGAAGCCGTTCGACGCGTTGATCGAAGGTCAGATTCAGGCAATGGGCAGTGAGACCTACCTTCGCAATCACAGCGGCCAAAGTTAAAGAACACAATTCGCGCCGTTAACTGCGCCCAGCTGTAACTGTCACTTTGCCGATCAGCGCCTAGAATGAGTGTTCTGTTCTATCTCTTGCGGAAGTTGCGATGCACATCTCGTCTGGTCGCTGGGTCTATGGCCTTTGTCTGTCACTGTTGACCGCGCTGCTGTGGGGCATTTTGCCGATCAAGCTCAAGCAGGTGCTGCAGGTGATGGATCCGGTGACCGTGACCTGGTTCCGCCTGGCTGTGTCTGGTGCGCTGTTGTTCATCTGGCTGGCCTCGGTCAGGCGCCTGCCCAGCTTCAAATTACTGGGGCGCAAGGGCAGGGTGCTGGTCGGTCTGGCGGTGTTCGGTCTGGTCGGCAACTATGTGCTGTACCTCATAGGCTTGCGGCTGCTGAGCCCGGGTACCACGCAATTGCTGGTTCAGGTCGGTCCGATTTTTCTGTTGATCAGCAGCATCTTTCTGTTCAAGGAGCGTTTCAGTCTGGGACAGGGCATCGGCCTGATGGTGCTGCTGGTGGGCTTCGGGTTCTTTTTCAATCAGCGTCTGGTTGAGCTTTTCACCTCGTTGGGCGATTACACCCTGGGCGTGCTGGTGGTGCTCCTGGCCTCGACCATATGGACGTTCTACGGGCTGAGCCAGAAGCAGCTTCTGACGGTATGGAATTCGCTGCAGGTGATGATGGTGATCTACCTGTTTTGCGCCCTGTTGCTCACGCCGTGGGCACACCCCGCCGAGGCTTTGCTGCTGAGCCCGTTGCAAGGCTGGCTGCTGCTGGCTTGCTGCCTGAATACGCTGGTGGCCTACGGCGCCTTTGCCGAAGCGCTGGCGCACTGGGAGGCCTCGCGAGTCAGTGCGACGCTTGCGCTGACGCCCTTGGTCACGCTGACCGCTGTGGCGGTTGCCGCCTGGCTGTGGCCGGATTACGTGCAGGCTGAAGAGTTGAACATGTTGGGTTACGGCGGTGCGCTGCTGGTGGTGACCGGGTCGGCGCTGACTGCGCTTGGCCCTTCGCTGGTCGCCGGCCTCAGGGCACGCAAGGCCCGGCTGGCGCAGGCCTGAATGGCGGGGGCTCGAGCCGCTCAGCGCCTGCCCAGGCCCTGCGCCTGAATAATCCATTCCTGGCGCTGCTGCTCGCTGGCACTGTGCACCGGTGCGAACTCGGTCAGGCGTTTGGTCTTTATCCCGCAAAAACCGAGAATGGTGCGCACCATCTGCCGGTGCGCTGGCGCGCCGTAAATCCAGTGAAAATAGCGCGGCGGTGTGTCCATGGCGACCAGCAGTTCCGCCGTCCGGCCCCGGAGCAGTTCATTGGATGAGTGCTTGCGGCCATGCACCTTGAACGCAAAACCGGGTGTCAGTACCCGGTCGAAAAAGCCCGTCAGCAATGCCGGCAAGCCGCCCCACCAGACCGGATAAACGAAGACCAGATGCTCGGCCCAGTGAATCTGGCGCTGAGCTTCGAGCAGATCTGGCTCAAGTGTCTGTGTCTGATCGTAGCCGTTGTGCAGAATCGGATCGAAGTCCAGTTCGCCGAGCTTGATGACCCGCACCACATGCCCTTCACCGCGCGCTGTCTGCGCATAGGCGTCACCCAGGGCATGACAGAAACTGATGGCCTTCGGCGTGCCGTAGACCATCAGGATTCGTTTGCCATTCCCTTCCAGTGGCGTTGCGCCGCTTCTGGCATCAGCCATTACTGCCTGCCTCGAGCATTTTGTCCGGCCGCACCCAAGCGTCGAACTCTTCATCGGTCAGGTAACCCAGCGCCAATGCCGCTTCGCGCAAAGTCAGACCTTCGGTGTAGGCTTTCTTGGCAATCTGCGCCGACTTGTCATAGCCGATATGCGGATTGAGTGCGGTGACCAGCATCAGGCCGCGCTCCAGGTGCTCGGCCATTTTTTCGCCATCCGGCTCCATGCCCGCGATGCAGTGTTCGTTGAAATTGCTGCAGCCGTCGGCCAGCAGTCGAATCGACTGCAGAACGTTATGAATGATCACCGGCTTGTACACGTTCAGTTGCAGGTGACCCTGACTGGCGGCGAAGCCGATGGTCACGTCGTTGCCCATGACCTGACAGGCGAGCATCGACAAGGCCTCGCACTGCGTCGGGTTCACTTTGCCGGGCATGATCGAGCTGCCTGGCTCATTGGCGGGCAGTCTGACTTCTGCCAGCCCGGCACGCGGGCCTGAGCCCAGCAGGCGCAGGTCGTTGGCGATTTTCATCAGCGTACCGGCCAGCGTCTTCAATGCACCGGACAACGCTGCAAGTGGCTCATGACCGGCCAGCGCGGCGAACTTGTTGGGAGCGGTGACAAACGGCAGGCCGGACAGCGCAGCCAGTTCTGCGGCAATGGCCTCGGCAAAGCCTTTGGGTGCATTGAGCCCGGTGCCGACTGCCGTCCCGCCCTGAGCCAGCTCGTAGACGGCGGGCAGGGCGGCGCGAATGGCCTTTTCAGCGTAATCGAGTTGCGCGACAAACCCCGACAGCTCCTGGCCGAAGGTAATCGGCGTCGCGTCCATCATGTGCGTGCGCCCGGTCTTGACCAGCTTCATGTGCCGCGCGGCCTGTTCGGCCAGCCCGCTGGACAGTTCGGCGATGGCGGGCAGCAACTGCTCCTTGACCGCCTGGGCAGTGGCGATGTGCATGGCCGTCGGGAAGCAGTCATTGGAGCTTTGCGAGCGGTTGACATGATCGTTGGGGTGGACTGGCGACTTGCCGCCCCGACCCTGGCCAGCCAGTTCGTTGGCGCGGCCTGCGATCACCTCATTGACGTTCATGTTGCTTTGCGTGCCACTGCCGGTCTGCCAGACCACCAGCGGAAATTGCGCGTCATGCTGACCGTCGAGCACTTCGTCGGCAGCCTGCTCGATCAGGCGGGCGATGTCGGCAGGCAAATCGCCATTTCGATCGTTGACACGTGCAGCGGCTTTCTTGATCAGGGTCAGCGCGTGCAGGACGGGCAGCGGCATTCGCTGGTCGCCAATCGCAAAATTGATCAGTGAGCGTTGGGTCTGCGCGCCCCAGTAGGCATCTTCGGGGACTTCGATCGGGCCAATGCTATCGGTTTCGGTGCGGCTCACTGGTCTTACTCCTTTAAGTGCGTTGCAGGGTTAGGTGTCCATATGCCCACAGGGTTCCCGCGCAGTGCTTTTTAACCGCTGGGTGAACCGGGGGTTGAGCCAAAAGCCCAGATAAGCGCAGAATGGTCGGCCCTGGGGTAATGCCTCGTTTGCTAGATAAGGAAACTCGATGACCCGTCTTCGTGCCATTTGTACCGCGGTAGCCCTGGTCTGTGCCAGCGGCCAGGTCTTCGCCGACACCGCCAGTCACAACGCGAGCGCCGAAACGTTCCTGAAGCTTGCCAACGCCGATCGCTTGGGCGCTCCGGTCTACGCTCAGGTTCAGCAGATGTTCGCTCAGCGTTTTGCTGAAACCAAGGCACCTGCATCGAAAAAAGCCCTGCTTGAAACCTATCAGGCCAAGGCCAACACTGCTCTGGACCAAGCCATTGGCTGGAACAAGCTCAAGCCCGAGATGGTCAAGCTGTACACCGCCAACTTCACTGAAAGCGAGCTGAAGGATCTGGTTGCGTTCTACCAGTCGCCACTGGGCAAGAAAGTGATGACCAAAATGCCTGAGCTGGCTCAGCAGTCGGCCCAGCTGACCCAGAGCAAACTGGAAAGCGCTGTTCCGGTTGTCAACAAGCTGCTGGCTGACATGACTGCCGAACTGGAACCTGCCAAGGCAGCTGCTCCTGCTCCGGCCAAAAAGCCCTGACAGGCGATTTCCATCATGACCATGCAACAACGAATCGAGTCAGCGCTTGCGCTGCTGCAACCGCATCATCTGCAAGTGCTCGACGAGAGTCATATGCACAGTCGTGGTCAGCAGACCCATTACAAGGCTGTTCTGGTCAGTGATCAGTTTCAGGGCCTGAATTCGGTCAAGCGGCACCAGAAGGTTTACGCCACGCTGGGGGCGCTCATGGGCGAGTTTCATGCACTGGCGTTGCACACCTACACGCCTGAAGAATGGTCGAAGGTAGGTGCGGCGCCTGCTTCGCCGACCTGCGCCGGCGGGCATTGATCAGGGCTTTTTACTGATCCTGCCCCCTTGCCGGGGCGATTGCCCCGCCGAGCTGTCTGCTGTACTCCGGTTTTTGCTAGAATCCGCACCGCGCCGCCTGGCCGGTGCGTTTTTTTGGTCCGCAATTTTTTACCCGGTAGGCCCTTTGCGAGGGTCGCCACTGGAGAAATACATGACTCAAGAGCCGATGACTCAGCCGATCGTCGTGGCCGCGCTGTACAAGTTCGTCACCCTCAGCGATTACGTGGAGCTGCGCGAGCCGCTGTTGCAGGCGATGGTCGACAACGGCATCAAGGGCACGCTGTTGATTGCCGACGAGGGCATCAACGGCACAGTGTCCGGCACTCGCGAAGGCATCGATGGCCTGATGGCGTGGTTGAAGAACGACCCGCGCCTGATCGATATCGACCACAAGGAATCCTACTGCGACGAGCAGCCGTTCTATCGCACCAAGGTCAAGCTCAAGAAAGAGATCGTGACCCTGGGTGTCGAAGGCGTCGACCCGAACAAGAGCGTCGGTACTTACGTCGAGCCCAAGGACTGGAACGACCTGATCAGCGATCCCGAAGTGCTGCTGATCGATACTCGCAACGATTACGAAGTCTCGATCGGCACCTTCGAGGGCGCCATCGATCCGAAGACCACGTCGTTTCGAGAGTTTCCGCAATACATCAAGGCGCATTTCGACCCGGCAGTGCACAAGAAGGTCGCCATGTTCTGCACCGGTGGCATCCGTTGCGAAAAAGCCTCGAGTTACATGCTGGGCGAGGGCTTCGAAGAGGTCTATCACCTCAAGGGCGGCATTCTCAAGTACCTGGAGGAGGTCCCCGAGCAGGAAAGTCATTGGCGCGGCGAGTGTTTCGTGTTCGACAATCGGGTCACGGTTCGCCATGACCTGACCAAAGGCGATTATGATCAGTGCCACGCGTGTCGCACACCTATCAGTGCCGAGGATCGCGCCAGCGAGCATTACTCGCCCGGCGTCAGCTGCCCGCATTGCTGGGATTCGCTGAGCGAGAAGACGCGCCGCAGCGCCATCGACCGGCAAAAGCAGATCGAACTGGCCAAGGCTCGTAACCAGCCTCATCCGATCGGTCGCAACTATCGTTTACCCTCCGAGGCCTGAGCCATGTCTGCCCGCCTGATCTATGTCATGGACCCGATGTGCTCCTGGTGCTGGGGCTTTGCTCCGGTTGCCGACGCGTTGGTGCAACAGGCTCGGGCGGCGGGCGTGCCGCTGCATCTGGTCATGGGCGGGCTGCGCTCCGAAGGTGCTGCGCTGGAGCCGGCCAAGCGTCGCTACATTCTCGAGCACTGGCAGGCGGTCGAAGAGGCCACCGGCCAGCCGTTTCGTCGCGAAGGTGCGCTGCCGGAAGGATTTGTTTACGACACCACGCCTGCCTGTATGGCCGTCACGGCGGCTCGGCAGTTGGACCCGGACCGCGCCTGGGAACTGGTCGGACTGATTCAGCGAGCGTTCTACAGCGAGGCCCGGGATGTGACGCGTCCGTCGCTGCTGGCTGAACTCGCGGAGCAGACGGGGCTGTCGCGTCAGGCATTTGCCGATGAGTTCGAAAGTCCCCAGCGCCAGGCGGCCACTGCCGCCGATTTCGCCTGGGCACAGGATCTGGGCATTGCTGGCTTCCCGACGCTGCTGGCCGAGCGCAACGGTCAGCTGGCGCTGCTGACCAACGGTTACCAGCCGCTGAGCAGCCTTTCGCCTTTGCTGGGTCGATGGCTGGAGCGTGCAGCCAGTGCATGACGAAGCGCCAGAGGCTGGCCGGTCGTCGCACGCTGTTCGCAGTGATGCGCTGAGCTGGGCCGAAATTCGTCGTCTCGCACTGCGGCATAAAAAAGCCCTGTGGCTGGCCAACGGTGTCGCGGTTCTGGCCACGTTGTGCAGTGTGCCTATTCCGTTGCTGCTGCCGTTGCTGGTCGACGAGGTCCTGCTCGGCCGTGGCGATGCTGCGCTCAAGGTCATGGATCACCTGCTGCCTGGCAACTGGCAGAAGGCGGCGGGCTACATTGGCCTGATGCTCTCGTTGACGCTGGTGCTGCGGGTCGGGGCGCTGGTGTTCAACGTTCTGCAGGCGCGGCTGTTCGCCGGGCTGGCCAAGGACATCGTCTATCGTATCCGGCTGCGGCTGATCGAACGGCTCAAGCGCATTTCCCTGCGTGAATACGAAAGCCTGGGCAGCGGTACGGTGACCACGCATCTGGTGACCGATCTGGATACGCTGGACAAGTTCGTCGGTGAAACCCTCAGTCGTCTGCTGGTGGCCACGCTGACACTGGCTGGCACTGCAGGCATCCTGATGTGGATGCACTGGAAGCTGGCGCTGCTGATCATGCTGTTCAACCCGCTGGTCATCCTGCTCACGGTGAAACTGGGCAAGCGCGTCAAGCACCTCAAGAAGCTGGAGAACGACAGCACGTCGCGGTTCACTCAGGCACTGAGCGAAACGCTGGATGCGATTCAGGAAGTCAGGGCTGGGAACAGGCAAGGCTTCTTTCTGGGACGCCTGGGCGTACGCGCGCAGGAAGTGCGTGACTACGCAATCAATTCACAATGGAAAAGCGATGCCTCCGGACGTGCCAGCGGGCTGCTGTTCCAGTTTGGCATCGATATCTTTCGCGCCGCGGCAATGCTTACGGTGCTGTTCTCGGACCTGTCCATCGGGCAGATGCTCGCGGTGTTTAGCTACCTGTGGTTCATGATGACGCCAGTCGAGCAACTGCTGAACCTGCAATACGCCTACTACGCGGCGGGCGGGGCTCTGACGCGCATCAACGAGCTGCTGGCGCGTGCCGACGAGCCGCAATATGCCGGTGGCACCGACCCGTTCGAGGGCAAGGAAACCGTAGGGGTCGAGGTGCGTGGCCTGAGTTTCGGCTATGGCGAAGACCTGGTCCTGGACCAGTTGAACCTGAACATCGCGCCGGGAGAAAAGGTCGCTATTGTCGGTGCCAGCGGTGGCGGCAAGAGCACGTTGGTGCAGTTGCTGCTGGGGCTCTATACAGCCCGTACCGGCGTGATCCGTTTTGGCGGCGTCAGCCAGCAGGACATCGGCCTGGAAACTGTGCGCGAGAATGTCGCCGTGGTGCTGCAGCATCCGGCCCTGTTCAATGACACCGTGCGCGCCAACCTGACCATGGGCCGCGACTGCAGCGATGAAGCCTGCTGGCGCGCACTGGAAGTTGCACAACTCGATCCTGCGATCCGCGATCTGCCACAAGGCCTGGACAGCGTGGTCGGGCGCTCCGGGGTCAGAATGTCGGGTGGCCAGCGCCAGCGCATGGCCATCGCACGCATGGTGCTGTCCGATCCCAAGGTGGTGATCCTCGATGAAGCCACCTCGGCGCTGGACGCTGCCACCGAGTACAACCTGCATCAGGCGCTCGCACGTTTTTTGCGTAGCCGCACGACACTGATCATTGCCCATCGCCTGTCGGCCGTTAAGCAGGCTGACCGGGTAATGGTGTTCGATGGCGGGCGTATTGTGGAAGATGGTGACCATCAGCAGCTGATTGCCGATGGAGGTCTGTACGCCAAACTGTACGGACATTTGCAACAAATCTGATGCGCGAAGCCTCGATCAGCGCACAGGTTGGCTCGATTGCGGGAGAATCACCTGCCATCACGGGCGAATTTAGCCTAGTCTTTGCGCTAGACGTTTATTCAGGCATGTGGTGACGTGAAACCCATGAAGCAAGCATGGACCTTCTCCAAGCCCCGTCTGTTGGGCATCGTGTGGCCTTTCATTGCCGTCGCCCTGTTTCAGGCGTTGCTGGGGTGCGTCAGTCTCTACACCATGTCTGCGGTACGCAGCTATGTGGCGGGGGAGAGTCTTTGGTCCAAGGGACAGAAGGACGCCATTCACTATCTGAGCCTGTACGCCAGCCGTCACGATGAGCGTGACTATCTCAAGTATCAAAAAGCCTTTTCCGTACCTCAGGGCGGTCAGGCGCTACGCAAAGCCCTTGATCAGCCCAACCCGTCGCTGGCCGATGCCAGAAGTGGAATCATTCAGGGCGGCAATCACCCGGATGACGTAAACGGCATCATCTGGATGTACCTGAATTTCCACAACTTCAGTTTCATGAAGCAGGTCATTCACTTCTGGGAAGTGGGTGACGGCTACCTCATGCAACTTGATGAGCTTGCGCGGCATATTCATGAGCGGGTCGTTCAGGGCGCTGTGAGCGCCGCCGAGGTCGATCAATGGCGCGAGCAGATCAATGTCATCGATGAAGGCGTAACGCCTGCTGCGCGCGCGTTCAGTGATGCACTGGGCGAAGGCTCCAGGCTGATCCTCAACCTGTTGATAGCGGTCAACCTGGTGACCGCTGTGGTACTAATTCTCCTGGCGCTGCTGCGGGTGCGACGTCTGATCGTTCAGCGGCGCGTATTTGCCGATGCCCTGCAACTGGAGAAGGAGCGCGCACAGATCACGCTGGAGTCTATCGGCGACGGGGTGATCACCATCGATGTGGCCGGCGCCATTGTTTACATGAACCCCGCCGCCGAGGGCCTCACCCACTGGAAAAGTACTCAGGCCAGCGGGCTTCCCCTGGCTGCACTGTTCAATCTGCTGGATGAAAACGATCAGAAGGACCAGTCAACGCTGGTCGAGCAGATCATCACCGGCAAGCTCAAGGGCGGCAGCGCCAACAGCAAGCTCATTCAGCGGCTTGATGGCAGCACGGTGTCGGTCGCGCTGGTAGGGACGCCGATCTACACCGAAGGCGTGATCAGTGGTGCGGTGCTGGTGCTGCATGACATGACTCAGGAGCAGCAGTACATCGCCGATCTGTCGTGGCAGGCTGCCCACGATCCGTTGACCGGTCTGGTCAACCGCAGCGAGTTTGAGCGCCGCTTGCAGCGAGTGCTCGACGAGGACTGCAGTCAGTGCCGGAGCCACTGCCTGATGTTTCTCGATCTGGATCAGTTCAAGCTGGTCAATGATACCGGTGGCCATGCGGCGGGTGATGAGCTATTGCGGCAGCTTTGCCGGGACTTGCCGCATGGCTTGCGTGACGGGGATACGCTGGCCCGGCTGGGAGGTGACGAGTTCGGTGTGTTGCTGGTCGATTGTCCTGCCGAAACGGCGCTCGATATTGCCGAGGCGTTGCGCGAAGTGGTGCAGCGTCTGCATTTCATGTGGAAAGGTCGGCCATTCATGACGACCGTCAGTATCGGCCTGGTGCACCTAGGCGATACACCTGCGAGCCTGGAAGGGTCATTGTCTGCCGCTGATATGGCCTGTTACATGGCCAAGGAAAGAGGTCGCAACCGGGTCCAGGCCTATAGCGTGGATGACCTGACGCTGTCGATGCGTTTTGGCGAGATGGCCTGGATACAGCGGTTGCACATGGCAATGGACGAGAATCGCTTTTGCCTTTATGCGCAGGAAATTGCATCGATAAAGGGCGAAGTGGGCGAAGTACGGCACATTGAAATTCTCCTGCGTCTGCGCGACGAGTCCGGGCGAATGGTCGTGCCGGATAACTTCATTCCGGCCGCCGAGCGCTACGGACTCATGACTACGCTGGATCGCTGGGTAGTGCACAATGTGTTCAAAGTCATCGCCCAGTGTCAGAGTGATGATCGGCATCAGGTGCCGCAGGCACTATGTGCTATAAATTTGTCTGGATCGAGTATCGGGGATGATACGTTTCTCGAATACCTGAAACAGCAATTCGAGACGTTTGCGGTATCGCCCGAGATGATCTGCTTCGAGATCACCGAGACCAGCGCGATTGCCGACCTGCAAAGTGCGATCAGATTCATCAACGATCTGAAGGGGTTGGGTTGTCAGTTTTCCCTTGATGATTTCTGCTCGGGCATGTCGTCTTTTGCCTATCTCAAGCACTTGCCGGTGGATTTCCTGAAGATCGATGGCAGTTTTGTAAAGGACATGCTCGACAACCCGATCAACAAGGCGATGGTCGAGGTGATCAATAACATCGGTCATGTCATGGGCAAACGCACCATTGCAGAGTACGTTGAAACGCCGCAGATCGAATCTGCGTTGCAGGAAATGGGCGTGGATTTTGCACAAGGCTATCTGATTTCCCGCCCTGAATTGTTCACTTGCGAGAGTCTTTATATTCAGCCCGTACGGCCTGACCCCCTGATGTTCGGCGCGCCAGGAACGCTACGTTAATCAGTTGAAACCCTCATAAGGAGATACCCCAGTGATCGATGCTTTCGATAGAACCGGTCCGCTCATGGATGCCAGCAGTTATCCGGCCTGGGCGCAGCAGTTGATCAAGGATTGCAGCGCTGCAAAAGCACGGGTGGTCGAGCACGAGTTGTACCAGCAGATGCGTGACGCGAAGCTGAGTCCGCAGATCATGCGCCACTACCTGATCGGCGGGTGGCCAGTCGTTGAGCAATTCGCGGTGTACATGGCCAAGAACCTCACCAAGACCCGTTTCGGTCGTCATCCTGGTGAAGACATGGCGCGCCGCTGGCTGATGCGCAATATCCGCGTCGAACTCAATCATGCCGACTACTGGGTGAACTGGTGTGCGGCCCATGAAGTGACGCTTGAAGACTTGCATGATCAGCGAGTAGCACCCGAGTTGCATGCGCTGAGCCACTGGTGCTGGCAGACCAGCTCTTCGGATTCGCTGGCAGTGGCTATGGCGGCAACCAACTACGCCATTGAAGGGGCGACCGGCGAATGGTCGGCCGTGGTCTGCTCCAGCGGCGTTTACGCGGAAGCGTTTCCCGAAGAGACCCGCAAGAAAGCCATGAAGTGGCTCAAGATGCATGCACAGTACGACGACGCGCACCCTTGGGAGGCGCTCGAGATCATTTGTACGTTGGTGGGTAACAAGCCGAGTGTGCAATTGCAGGCCGAGCTGCATCAGGCCGTTACCAAAAGCTACGACTATATGTACCTGTTTCTTGAGCGTTGCATGCAGCTGGACAGGGTCAAGCCGCGAGGACGTGTTGCCGCGCTGGAGGCGTAGGGGCGGGCGAGAAGGCGGGAGAGAGTGCTAGCTTGCCATGGCGATACGATTGCGGCCTTCGCGCTTGGCGACGTAAAGAGCATTGTCGGCACGGCGCAGCAGGCTGTCGGCTGTTTCAGTCGGCAGCAGTGTCGAGCAGCCCAGGCTGACCGTCATGGTCAAGGCCGGGCTAAGCTCGCGAAACTCGAGGTTTCGCACGGCCTGGCACAGACGCTGACCAATCAGCTCTGCGGAATCGGCACCGGTGTTGGATAGAATTACCACGAACTCTTCACCGCCATAGCGGAACACCCGATCAATATTGCGCAATTGTGCTTTGAGGCTCTGTGCGACGGTTTTCAGCACATCGTCACCGGTGTGATGACCGTATTCATCATTCACTTTCTTGAAGTGGTCGATATCCAGCATCAGCAGGGACAGGGGTTGCTTGTGGCGACGCGAAATTTCGATTTCACGGGCCAGGCCCTGATCCATGGCGATGCGGTTGCCGGTGCTGGTCAGCGGGTCACGCAGGGCGGTCTGTGTGGCAATGCGATACAGCAGCGCATTCAGCAGCGGGTACACCAGGCACACCAGCAGGGATTCAAGGTCGCTCAATTGCCGCGTGTCGAAGGGTTTGGTGCCCTGAAACTCCAGTTCGCCGATGCATTTGCCTTCGTGACGCAGGTGAAAACTGGCGCTGTCGGATGACATCTCGCCCAGACGCAGGTGCAGGTCGCTTTCGATATGTCGATACACCAGACCGCTCAAGGGCAGGAACCGTTGTACGCCTTGAAAGAACAGGGTCAGTATCCGCTCGGCTTCCAGACTGGTCTGCAATTGTCGCCCAAGCTGATAAACCAGCTCGGGCAGTGACGGGGGTGG
The DNA here is from genome assembly GCF_017833005.1 of Pseudomonas sp. PvP027. Taxonomy (NCBI): domain Bacteria; kingdom Pseudomonadati; phylum Pseudomonadota; class Gammaproteobacteria; order Pseudomonadales; family Pseudomonadaceae; genus Pseudomonas; species Pseudomonas sp. PvP027. The sequence continues at coordinate 4,923,966 of NZ_JAFIBK010000001.1, forward strand.
AAGCACGGCGTCAGGTCGATTTCTAAAACCGAGGCGTTGCAGTTCAGCCGTATCGAAGTCGATTGCATGGGTCTGGGTAGGAAAATTCATCTCTTCGCTCCTCAGCACATATTGCTGGCTTGGCTGGGTTAGAGGGGACGTGGCGCCATTCGGTTCATTTTTGGCCAGACTTATTAAAATCAGTGGTTTAGCTGACGCCATCTCTCTGACAGTGGCGCCAGATCGGCAATTCATTGACTTTAAAAGCCGCTTGAAACGGCCTTTGTGACGGTTTTTCGTCACAACAGTCTTCTTATGTCACTGAGCATTCAATGCCTGCCCGTTGATGCCTTTACTGTCCGGCCCTAGAAGGTACAGATAGACAGGCATGATCTCTTCGGGTGCCGGATTGTTCTGCGGGTTTTCATCCGGATAGGCCTGCGCGCGCATGCCGGTCCGGGTTGCGCCCGGGTTGATGCTGTTGGCGCGTACCGTACTGACGCCTTCCAGCTCGTCAGCGAGGGTTTGCATCAGGCCTTCGGTGGCAAACTTCGACACGCCGTAAGCGCCCCATTGCGCGCGTCCCTTGCGGCCCACGCTGCTGGAGGTGAAGGCTATCGACGCATCCTCCGAACGCTGAAGCAGCGGCAGCAGTGCCTGAGTGAGCATGAAGGTGGCATTGACGTTGACGTGCATGACCTGCATGAAGTCTTCGCCGGGCAGATGTTCCACTGAAGTGCGCGGTCCGATGATCGAGGCATTGTGCAGCAGCCCGTCAAGACGGCCGACGGTGCGCTCGATCATGGCTGCCAGGGCGTGGTACTGCGCAGGGTCGGCGCTCTCCAGATCGAAGGGGATGACCAGCGGCTGCAGCAGACCTGCTGCCTTTATCTCGTCATGGACCTGAACCAGGCTGGCTTCGGTCCTGCCCAGCAGCAACACGGTGGCGCCATGCGCTGCACAGGCTTTGGCGGCTGCGGCACCGATGCCGCGAGCGGCGCCGGTAACCAGAATGATCCGGCCCTTGAGCAGTTCCGGGTGCGCGGAGTAATCAAACATGTAAAGCCTCGTTTAGCAGCTGCACAGTGCGTTATCCAGCACCTTGCGCAATTCCAGCGGATGATCGACCACCACGTCGGCGCCCCAGTGATCGGGGTTGTCGTCGGGGTGGATGTAGCCGTAGCGCACCGCGGCGGTTTTAGTGCCGGCGTCGCGCCCGGACTCGATGTCGCGCAGATCGTCGCCTACGAACAGAACACTGGCCGGGTCCAGGTCAAGCATCCGGCAGGCCAGCATCATCGGTTCCGGGTGTGGCTTGCTGTGTGTGACATGGTCAGGGCAGATCAGCAGCGCCGAGCGTTCCGCCAGGCCGAGCCGCTCCATGATGGGCTGAGCAAAGCGCACCGGCTTGTTGGTAACCACTCCCCAGATCAGGCCGGCCTTTTCGATGTCGGCCAGCAGTTCGTCCATACCGTCGAACAGTTTGCTGTGGACGGCGCAGTCACGCTGATAGCGTTCCAGAAACTCCAGGCGCAATGCCTCGAATTGTGGATCCTCGGGGGACATCGCAAAGCTGGCCGCGACCATGGCTCTGGCGCCGCCGGAAACTTCGTCGCGGATCAGTTTTTCCGGCACCGCAGGCATGTTGCGATCGGCAAGCATTGCCTGGGCGATGGCGATGAAGTCCGGTGCGGTGTCGAGCAGGGTGCCGTCCATGTCGAATAAAACTGCTCTCAGGCGCATCTGTCATGCCTCCCGCAGGGTCTGGATCATGTAGTTGACGCCAACATCGGAGGTCAACTTGTAGTGCTTGGTCAGCGGGTTATAGGTCAGACCGATGACGTCCTTGACCTGCAGGCCGGCATCACGGCTCCAGGCGCCCAGCTCGGAAGGGCGGATGAATTTCTTGAAGTCGTGGGTGCCGCGCGGCAGCAGGTTGAGGATGTATTCGGCGCCGACCACGGCGAACAGATAGGCTTTCGGGTTGCGATTGATGGTCGAGAAGAACACCTGGCCGCCAGGCTTGACCATGCGGTAGCAGGCGCGGATCACCGAGGATGGGTCCGGTACGTGCTCGAGCATTTCCAGGCAGGTCACCACATCGTATTGCTCGGGCATTTCTTCGGACATGTCCTCGGCAGTGATCTGCCGATACTCGACGCTGACACCCGATTCGAGCTGATGCAGCTGCGCGACTGCCAGCGGCGCTTCGCCCATGTCGATGCCAGTCACCGTTGCGCCGCGCAGGGCCATCGCCTCGCTGAGGATGCCGCCACCGCAGCCGACGTCCAGCACCTTCTTGCCCGCCAGACCGACACGCTCGTCGATCCAGTTGACGCGCAGCGGGTTGATGTCATGCAGCGGCTTGAATTCGCTTTCGCGGTCCCACCAGCGATGGGCCAGGGCCTCGAATTTGGCGATTTCTGCGCGGTCGACGTTGCTCATGGGTGTCCCTCTTGAACTCAAAATTCTTTTTCAGCAGTCAGACTTATAGATAAGCCTGACTGGCATGTGTTCGGTCCGAATCGTATTATTCGGCTTTACCGGAAATACGTTGACCCCACGCAATCGCGGTATCGCGCAGTGCGTGTTCATCCATACGGGTCAGCTGGCGAGCGTCGAGCAATTGCTTGCCGGCCACCCAGACATGGCTCACGCAATCGCGGCCAGTGGCATATATAAGTTGCGATACCGGGTCGTAGACTGGCTGCTGGGCCAGACCCGACAGGTCGAAAGCAACCATATCCGCCGCCTTGCCGATCTCCAGCGAGCCGGTCTCGGCCTGAATACCCAGGGCGCGCGCGCCATTCAGCGTCGCCATACGCAGCGCGCGGTGTGCATCCAGCGCCGTGGCCGAGCCGGCGACAGCCTTGGCCAGCAAGGCGGCAGTGCGGGTTTCGCCGAGCAGGTCCAGGTCATTGTTGCTGGCGGCGCCGTCGGTACCCACTGCAACGTTCACACCGGCCTGCCACAGTCGTTCGACCGGGCAGAAACCGCTGGCCAGCTTGAGATTGGATTCGGGGCAATGAATGACGTTTGTGTTGCTTTCTACCAGCAGGGCCAGATCGTCGTCGCTGATCTGTGTCATGTGCACGGCCTGGAAGCGCGGCCCGAGCATGCCCAGCCGGTTGAGGCGGGCGAGGGGACGTTCCTGACGCTGTTCGACAGCCTGCTCGACTTCAAATGCGGTCTCGTGGACGTGCATCTGGATCATGGCGTCCAGTTCGTCGGCGATAACCCGGACCTTCTCCAGGTTCTCGTCGCCCACGGTATAGGGCGCATGCGGGCCGAAGGCGATCTTGATGCGTGGATGATGGGCAAGGTCGTTGAACAGTTCGATGCCGTTGTGCAGGGCTTCAGCCGTGGTATGGGCACCCGGAATCGGAAAATCCAGCACCGGGACGGTGATCTGCGCGCGCATGCCGCTGACGTGGACGCGTTCGGCGGCCACTTTGGGGTAGAAATACATATCGGAGAAACAGGTGATGCCGCCCTTGAGCTGTTCGGCGATGGCCAGATCGGTGCCGTCACGCACGAAGTCTTCATCGACCCACTTGCCTTCGGCAGGCCAGATATGGTCCTGCAGCCAGGTCATCAGTGGCAGATCGTCGGCCAGCCCGCGAAACAGGGTCATCGCCGCATGGCCATGGGCGTTGATCAGGCCGGGGCTGAGCAGCATGCCGGGCAGTTCCTGCACCTGCACGGCGTTTTGCCGCAGCGCTTCGGCGCGTGGGCCTATATAGACGATACAGCCATCGCGAATGCCGATGCCGTGGTCCTTGAGCACGACGCCTGCGGGCTCGACCGGCACCAGCCAGGCGGGCAGGAGCAAAAGGTCGAGCGGTGCTGTAGCGTTCGGCATGAGAAGGTTTCCATCGTTTATTACGTTGATGACGAAGTATACCCGAGCGTCTTCGCAGGCGGCTCGCTATAATCAGCGGCTTTTGATGCTGGGTTTCGGATGTTCAAGATGGAGTTGGCGATGCGCGATCGAATGTTGGCTGCGGAGAAAGTTAAGGCCATCGATTGGCGGGACGACGCTCTGTACCTGCTGGACCAGCGGGTACTGCCGTTCGAGGAAGTCTGGCACCGCTATACCACCGCCGAGGGAGTCGCCGAAGCGATTCGCGCGATGGTCGTGCGCGGGGCGCCGGCCATCGGCATCAGTGCCGCCTATGGTGCGGTGCTGGCCGCACGTGCGCGTATCGCGCAAGGTGCAGACTGGTATCCGGCGCTGGAAGAGGACATGCAGTTGCTGGCCGATTCGCGCCCGACGGCAGTGAACCTGTTCTGGGCGCTGAACCGGATGCGTGATCGTCTGATGCGCGTGAAGGACGGCGATGACCCGCTGGCAGCCCTCGAGGCCGAAGCCGTGGCGATTCACCTGAGCGACCGCGAGGCCAATCTGACCATGGCGCAGCTGGGTGCCGACCTGATCCGCAAGCATCAAGGCAACCTGCAGACGGTGCTCACCCACTGCAATACCGGGGCGCTGGCCACGGGCGGCTTCGGCACGGCGCTTGGCGTGATTCGCGCGGCGCATCTGGAAGGCATGATCGAACGGGTCTACGCCGACGAAACCCGGCCCTGGCTGCAGGGCTCGCGGCTGACCGCATGGGAACTGGCCAATGAAGGCATCCCGGTGACCCTGAACGCAGATTCCGCCGCCGCGCACCTGATGCGCACCAAGGGCATCACCTGGGTCATCGTCGGCGCCGACCGCATCACCGCCAATGGCGATGTTGCTAACAAGATCGGCACCTATCAGCTCGCCGTCGCCGCCATGCACCACGGGGTGCGCTTCATGGTGGTGGCGCCGAGCTCGACCATCGACATGGACATGGCCAGTGGCGACGACATCATCATTGAAGAACGTGACGGCCGCGAACTGCTCGAAGTGGGCGGTCAGCGGGTCGGTGCCGAGGTCGAGGCCTTCAACCCGGTGTTCGATGTGACGCCGGCAGACCTGATCGATGCCATCGTGACCGAAAAGGGCATTGTCGAACGTCCCGATACCGCACGCATGGCGCAATTGATGAGCCGTAAACACCTTCACTGATGCTCACAGGTCCGACCCGTTGCCGCTGTGCAATGCGGCTGGGCGGGCCTGTAAGCGTTTCTCAGGCGTGTTATGCGTCTGTGGCTCGCTTTCAGCGCCTGCAAAGGATGTGAGCGCCTCGGCGATTGTGGTAATATCCGGCGGTTATCGGGGACACTGATTGTGGTCGCCCACGCTGCGTAGATTCATGGCATAACTCGTTGATTTGTCGTAAGTCGCTGCCCTGCACATGCTGGCAGCGGCGAGCTTCGTATACCCCGAATGGGTTTGCGAGGTTTCACCAGAAAAAGGAATCAGGCTTCTCATGGGCGAACTGGCCAAAGAAATCCTCCCGGTCAATATCGAAGACGAGCTTAAGCAGTCCTACCTCGACTACGCAATGAGCGTAATCGTCGGTCGGGCACTGCCCGATGCGCGCGACGGCTTGAAGCCCGTGCACCGGCGCGTGTTGTTCGCAATGAGCGAGCTGGGTAACGACTGGAACAAGCCGTACAAGAAATCCGCCCGTGTGGTTGGTGACGTGATCGGTAAGTATCACCCGCACGGCGATACGGCTGTGTACGACACCATCGTTCGTATGGCTCAGCCATTCTCGCTGCGCTACCTGCTGGTAGACGGTCAGGGCAACTTCGGTTCGGTCGACGGCGACAACGCGGCCGCCATGCGATACACCGAAGTGCGCATGACCAAGCTGGCGCACGAGCTGCTGGCCGACCTGCACAAGGAAACCGTGGACTGGGTGCCGAACTACGACGGCACCGAGATGATCCCGGCGGTGATGCCGACCCGTATTCCCAACCTGCTGGTCAACGGCTCCAGCGGTATCGCCGTGGGCATGGCGACCAACATTCCGCCGCACAACCTCGGTGAAGTCATCGACGGTTGCCTGGCGCTGATCGACAACCCCGAGTTGACGGTCGACGAGTTGATGCAATACATCCCCGGCCCGGATTTCCCGACTGCCGCGATCATCAACGGTCGCGCCGGCATCATCGAAGCCTATCGCACGGGCCGCGGACGCATTTATATGCGTGCGCGCTCCATCGTCGAAGACATCGATAAGGTCGGCGGTCGCCAGCAGATCGTCATCACCGAGCTGCCTTACCAGCTGAACAAGGCGCGTCTGATCGAGAAGATCGCCGAGCTGGTCAAGGAAAAGAAACTCGAAGGCATCACCGAACTGCGCGACGAGTCCGACAAGGACGGTATGCGCGTGGTCATCGAGCTGCGTCGTGGCGAAGTGCCTGAGGTTATCCTCAACAACCTTTATGCCCAGACCCAGCTGCAAAGCGTTTTCGGTATCAACATCGTTGCCCTGATCGATGGTCGTCCGCGCATCCTGAACCTCAAGGACCTGCTGGAAGCCTTCGTTCGTCACCGCCGCGAAGTGGTTACCCGCCGTACCGTGTTTGAACTGCGCAAGGCGCGCGAACGTGGCCACATCCTTGAAGGTCAGGCGGTTGCGCTGTCCAACATCGACCCGGTCATCGCCCTCATCAAGGCTTCTCCGACACCTGCCGAAGCCAAGGAAGCGCTGATCAAGACGCCTTGGGAGTCGAGCGCAGTGGTCGAGATGGTCGAGCGTGCCGGTGCCGATTCGTGCCGCCCCGAGAACCTCGATCCGCAATACGGTCTGCGTGAAGGCAAGTATTTCCTGTCGCCGGAACAGGCCCAGGCCATTCTGGAATTGCGTCTGCACCGCCTGACCGGTCTGGAACACGAGAAGCTGCTGGGCGAGTACCAGGAGATCCTCAATCAGATCGGCGAGCTGATCCGCATCCTGAACAGCGCCACGCGCCTGATGGAAGTGATCCGCGAAGAGCTGGAACTGATCCGCTCCGAATACGGCGATGCCCGTCGCACCGAGATTCTCGATGCACGTCTGGACCTGACGCTGGGTGACCTGATCACCGAAGAAGAGCGTGTGGTGACCATTTCCCACGGCGGCTATGCCAAGACTCAGCCATTGGCGGTCTATCAGGCTCAGCGTCGTGGCGGCAAGGGCAAGTCGGCCACCGGCATCAAGGATGAGGACTACATCGCTCACCTGCTGGTCGCCAACAGCCACACCACGCTGCTGATGTTCTCCAGCAAGGGCAAGGTCTACTGGCTCAAGACGTACGAGATCCCGGAAGCGTCCCGCGCTGCCCGTGGCCGTCCGCTGGTCAACCTGTTGCCGTTGAGCGACGGCGAATACATCACCACCATGCTGCCGGTCGACCTCGAAGCCATGCGCAAGCGTGCCGATGAAGAAGGCGAGGCGCTGGAAGGCGAACTGGACGACGCGGAAAACAGCAGCGAGAGCGAAGAAGAGCGCAAGGCCCGTATCAAGGCTGCCGACAAGAAGAAGGCTCCGTTCATCTTCATGTCCACCGCCAACGGTACCGTCAAGAAGACCCCACTGGTTGCATTCAGCCGTCAGCGCAGCTCGGGCCTCATCGCCCTTGAGCTGGACGAGGGCGACATCCTGATCTCTGCGGCCATTACCGATGGCGAACAGGAAATCATGCTGTTCTCCGACGGTGGCAAGGTGACCCGCTTCAAGGAATCCGATGTGCGCGCCATGGGCCGTACCGCCCGCGGTGTTCGTGGCATGCGTCTGCCAGAAGGACAAAAGCTGATTTCGATGCTGATCCCGGAAGAAGGCAGCCAGATTCTTACCGCTTCCGAGCGTGGCTACGGTAAGCGTACGGCCATTTCCGAGTTCCCCGAGTACAAGCGCGGCGGTCAGGGCGTCATCGCCATGGTCAGCAACGAGCGTAACGGCCGTCTGGTCGGCGCGGTTCAGGTGCTCGATGGCGAAGAAATCATGCTGATTTCCGACCAGGGCACGCTGGTTCGTACCCGCGTCGGTGAAGTGTCCAGTCTGGGTCGTAACACCCAGGGCGTTACCCTGATCAAGCTGGCAAGCGACGAGAAACTGGTCGGTCTGGAGCGTGTTCAGGAGCCGTCGGAAGTCGAAGGCGAAGAGCTTGAGGGCGAAGAGGTTGTCGACGGCGTGATCGTCGATGCTGCTGAAGTGGACGATGCCGGTGAAGACCTGCAGGCGGATGCTGCGTCAGACGAAGACGAACCACAGAACTAAGCGGTAACGTAAATCAGGTAAGGGCTGGCTCGTCTGTGCATGCATCTGCATTCCAGGCAAGTCCAGCCCTTGCGGCATTCGGCCAGCCCGGCGGCCGGAGCAAAATTCCCGCAAGGAGCTGCCAGTCGCTGCGGCGTCTGTCTGCTCGTGGCAAGCAACCAGAAACAAGCGCATACAGACCCAACGTATTTGACGAGAGTGGATATGAGCAAGCGAGCCTTTAACTTCTGCGCAGGTCCTGCTGCGCTTCCTGAAGCTGTTCTGCTGCGTGCCCAGGCGGAACTCCTCGACTGGCACGGCAAAGGCCTTTCCGTCATGGAAATGAGCCACCGCAGCGATGAGTTCGTCTCCATTGCCACCAAGGCCGAGCAGGATCTGCGTGACCTGCTGTCCATTCCTTCGAATTACAAGGTGTTGTTCCTGCAAGGCGGTGCCAGCCAGCAGTTCGCCCAGATTGCGCTGAACCTGCTGCCTGAAAATGGCAAGGCCGATTACATCGACACCGGCATCTGGTCGCAGAAGGCTATCGACGAGGCTTCGCGCTACGGCGCAATCAACGTCGCGGCCAGCGCCAAGGCCTACGATTACTTTGCCATTCCCGGCCAGAACGAGTGGAAGCTGTCCAAAGACGCGGCTTACGTCCACTACGCGCCAAACGAAACCATTGGCGGCCTGGAATTCAACTGGATTCCGGAAACCGGCGACGTGCCCCTGGTTGCCGACATGTCTTCGGACATCCTTTCGCGTCCGCTGGATATCTCGCGTTTCGGCATGATCTACGCCGGCGCCCAGAAGAACATCGGCCCCAGTGGCATCGTGGTGGTGATCATTCGCGAAGACCTGCTGGGCCGCGCACGCTCGCTGTGCCCGACCATGCTCGACTACAAGGTCGCTGCCGACAATGGCTCGATGTACAACACGCCGCCGACCCTCGCCTGGTACCTGTCCGGGCTGGTCTTCGAATGGCTGAAAGAGCAGGGCGGTGTCGAAGCGATCGGCAAGCGCAACGAAATCAAGCAGCGCACGCTGTATGACTTCATCGACGCCAGCGAGCTGTACAGCAACCCGATCAACAAGCCTGATCGTTCGTGGATGAACGTGCCGTTCCGTCTGGCTGACGATCGTCTCGACAAGCCGTTCCTTGCCGGTGCCGATGCAAACGGGCTGCTCAACCTCAAGGGCCATCGCTCGGTGGGCGGCATGCGTGCCTCCATCTACAACGCAATCGATATCAACGCCATCAATGCGCTGGTGGCCTACATGAAAGACTTCGAGAAGGAGCACGGCTGATGTCCGAGCAAGAACTCAAGGCGCTTCGCGTCCGTATCGACAGCCTCGATGAGAAGGTTCTGGAGCTGATCAGCGAGCGTGCCCGCTGTGCCCAGGAAGTGGCCAGGGTCAAGATGTCCTCGCTGGCTGAAGGTGAAGTGCCTGTGTTCTATCGTCCGGAGCGCGAAGCTGCGGTGCTCAGGCGAGTCATGGACCGCAATCGCGGTCCGTTGAGCAACGAAGAAATGGCGCGTCTGTTCCGCGAGATCATGTCTTCCTGCCTCGCATTGGAACAGCCGCTCAAGGTCGCCTATCTTGGCCCTGAGGGCACGTTCACCCAGGCCGCCGCGATGAAGCATTTCGGCCACGCAGTCATCAGTCTGCCGATGGCAGCAATTGACGAAGTGTTTCGCGAAGTGGTTGCCGGTGCCGTGAATTTCGGCGTGGTTCCGGTGGAAAACTCCACCGAAGGCGCGGTCAATCACACCCTCGACAGCTTTCTTGAGCACGACATGGTGATCTGCGGCGAAGTCGAACTGCGCATTCACCACCATCTGCTGGTGGGCGAAAGCACCAAGACGGAAAGCATCACGCGCATCTATTCCCATGCTCAGTCACTGGCCCAGTGCCGTAAATGGCTGGATGCCCATTACCCGAATGTCGAGCGCGTCGCCGTTGCCAGCAACGCCGAAGCCGCCAAGCGGGTCAAGGGCGAGTGGAACTCGGCGGCCATCGCCGGCGATATGGCGGCAGGTCTGTACGGCCTGACCCGTCTGGCGGAAAAGATCGAAGATCGTCCGGACAATTCCACGCGCTTTCTCATCATCGGCAATCAGGAAGTCCCGCCGACCGGCGATGACAAGACCTCGATCATTGTGTCGATGAGCAACAAGCCGGGCGCGCTGCACGAGCTGCTGGTGCCTTTCCACGAGAATGGCCTGGACCTGACGCGGATCGAGACCCGTCCTTCGCGCAGCGGCAAGTGGACCTACGTGTTCTTCATCGACTTCGTCGGGCATCACAAGGATCCGCTGGTCAAGGCCGTGCTGGAGAAAATCAGCAGTGAAGCCGTGGCCTTGAAGGTCTTGGGTTCCTACCCGAAGGCGGTTCTCTGAGGGCGCGTTCCATGATTCGTTTGTTTTTTACCTTGCCGGGCTGTCAGGTATGTTCGCGTGGTTGAAGTGATTGCAGAGCAGTCAGTACGTCCCGTTATCGGTCGTCTGGTGGTTGTCGGGCTCGGGCTGATCGGTGGTTCCTTTGCCAAGGGCGTGCGCGAAAGCGGCCTGTGTCGCGAGGTGGTCGGCGTCGATCTTGATCCGCAGTCGCGGCAACTGGCGGTCGAGCTGGGTGTCGTGGACCGTTGTGAGGCTGACCTTGCCACCGCTTGCCGTGGCGCTGACGTGATTCAGCTGGCGGTGCCGATACTGGCCATGGAAAAGCTGCTTGCGCTGCTGGCGCCGATCGATCTGGGTCATGCAATCCTGACCGATGTCGGCAGCGCCAAAGGCAATGTGGTGAGGGCTGCGCGTCAGGCGTTCGGGCATATGCCGTCGCGCTTCGTGCCCGGTCACCCGATTGCCGGTTCCGAGCAGAGCGGCGTCGAGGCGTCCAACGCGGCGCTGTTTCGCCGCCATAAGGTCATTCTCACGCCGCTGGCTGAAACCGACCCTCAGGCGCTGGCGGTTGTCGACCAGTTGTGGTCAGCCCTTGGGGCCGACGTAGAGCACATGCAGGTCGAGCGCCATGATGAGGTGCTGGCTGCCACCAGCCATCTGCCGCATCTGCTGGCATTCGGTCTGGTCGACTCACTGGCCAAGCGCAATGAAAACCTGGACATATTCAGGTATGCCGCAGGCGGGTTTCGTGACTTCACGCGTATCGCAGGCAGCGATCCGACCATGTGGCATGACATTTTCATGGCCAACCGTGATGCCGTACTGCGCACACTGGACAGCTTTCGCACCGATCTCGACGCCTTGCGCGACGCAGTGGATGCCGGTGACGGCGCGCAGTTGATGGACGTATTCACCCGTGCGCGCGCAGCGAGGGAGCACTTCGGCAGAATCCTTGCCAGCCGTGCCCGTGTCGATACCACACCTGGCGAGCCGCGTGAAATTCACGGCGGATCTGCAGAGGGTGTCAGTCATCGCATCAAGGGGCCGGTGGATGTGACCTCGGCGGTGCTGTTCATGGTCGCGACGTCGATCAGTGAAGGTTGCGACCTGCTGCTGGAGGACGTTCCTGTCAGTTCCTCGTGCGAGGGTGCGATCGATATTTTGCGCCTGATGGGCGGCGATATCGTGCTGCAGAATGTCCGCAAACTGGCGGGTGAACCGGTCGCGGACCTGCACGTACGCTCGACCCGGCTCAAAGGCGCTGACATCCCCGAAGCGCTGGTGCCGCTGGCGCTGAATGCATTTCCGGTGCTTCTTGTTGCCGCAGCCTGCGCAGAAGGGCGTACCATTCTGCGCGGCGCGCAGGCCCTGCAAGCCGATGAGTCGGAGTGCGTCAGGCTGATGGCCGACGGCTTGCTGGCTCTCGGCATCGAGGCGGAGCCGGTGCTGGATGGCATCATTATCGAAGGCGGTGCGCCGGGCGGCGGCGAGGTTGATGCTCGCGGTGATCAGCGTATCGTCATGGCGTTTCGCGTTGCATCGTTGAGGGCTTCGGCGCCCATCCGTATTCAGGCGTGCGCGGATGCCGCCGCATTGTTTCCCCATTTTCTGGCGCTGTGCGCTCAAGTTGGCATGCGTGTAGCGCAAGAGGACAAAAAGTGAAAATCAAAGCTCCTGTTATTACCATCGACGGACCCAGCGGTTCCGGAAAGGGCACTGTCGCCGGATTGCTGGCCAGGAAACTCGGCTGGTGCCTGCTCGACTCCGGTGCGCTGTATCGCCTGCTGGCTTTTGCCGCGCGCAATCACGGCGTCGACCTGACCAATGAAGAAGCGCTCAAGCTTCTGGCCGCTCATCTGGATGTTCAGTTCGAAGCGACTGCGGCAGGGCAGGGGCAGCGCATCATTCTCGAAGGCGAGGACGTCACCCACGCGATTCGCAACGAGCAGGTCGGCAGTGGCGCATCGCAAGTGGCCTCGCTGCCGGCAGTACGCGATGCTTTGCTGTTGCGCCAGCGCGCGTTTCAGGAAGAGCCTGGCCTCGTCGCGGACGGTCGCGACATGGGCACAGTGATATTCCCGGATGCACCGCTGAAGATATTTCTCACCGCCAGTGCCGAGGAGCGTGCGCGTCGACGTTACTTGCAGTTGAAGGCCAAGGGCGATGATGTTAGTCTGTCGAGTCTGCTAGATGAGATATGTGCACGCGACGAGCGTGACACCCAGCGAGCGGTAGCACCGCTGAAGCCGGCGCACGACGCCATACAGCTGGATTCCACTGAATTGTCCATCGAACAGGTGCTGGAACGCATTCTGAGTGAAATCGCGCTTCGCGGTATTGCCGGATGACGAAGAAGCGTGTGGGAGACCAGTCATAGTCCCGCAGGCTTTCTTTTACTTGAACGAAACCCACGTTGTCTGGAGCGTGGCAGATGGGCGTATTCTTCGCCCTTGATCAACAGGAATTAAAATGAGCGAAAGCTTTGCAGAACTTTTTGAAGAAAGCCTAAAGACCCTCAACCTTCAGGCCGGTTCGATCATCACCGCTATCATCGTTGATATCGATTACCAGGCAGGTTGGGTTACGGTTCACGCCGGTCTGAAATCTGAAGGCCTCATCCCGCTGGAGCAGTTCCACAACGACGCTGGCGAGCTGACCATCAAGATCGGTGATGAAGTTCACGTTGCGCTGGACGCGGTCGAAGATGGCTTTGGCGAAACCAAGCTGTCCCGCGAAAAAGCCAAGCGTGCCGAGTGCTGGATCGTTCTGGAAGCGGCTTTCGCAGCTGAAGAAGTGGTCAAGGGCGTTATCAACGGTAAGGTTAAAGGCGGCTTCACTGTCGACGTTAACGGCATCCGTGCGTTCCTGCCTGGTTCTCTGGTTGACGTCCGCCCTGTGCGTGACACGACTCACCTGGAAGGCAAAGAGCTCGAGTTCAAGGTCATCAAGCTGGACCAGAAGCGCAACAACGTTGTCGTTTCCCGTCGCAGTGTCCTGGAAGCCGAGAACAGTGCCGAGCGCGAAGCTCTGCTCGAGTCCCTGCAGGAAGGTCAGCAAGTCAAGGGTATCGTCAAGAACCTCACCGATTACGGCGCATTCGTCGATCTGGGTGGCGTCGATGGCCTGCTGCACATCACCGACATGGCCTGGAAGCGCATCAAGCATCCATCGGAAATCGTCAATGTTGGCGACGAGATCGATGTCAAGGTCCTGAAGTACGATCGCGAGCGCAATCGTGTTTCCCTGGGTCTGAAGCAACTGGGTGAAGACCCATGGGTTGCTATCAAGGCTCGCTACCCGGAAAGCACCCGCGTTACCGCGCGTGTTACCAACCTGACCGACTACGGCTGCTTCGCAGAGCTGGAAGAAGGCGTGGAAGGCCTGGTACACGTTTCCGAAATGGACTGGACCAACAAGAACATCCACCCTTCGAAAGTCGTTCAGGTTGGCGACGAAGTGGAAGTCATGGTTCTGGACATCGACGAAGAGCGTCGTCGTATCTCCCTCGGCATCAAGCAGTGCAAATCCAACCCATGGGAAGATTTCTCTGGCCAGTTCAACAAGGGCGATAAAATCTCCGGCACCATCAAGTCGATCACCGATTTCGGTATCTTCATTGGTCTGGACGGCGGCATCGACGGTCTGGTTCACCTGTCCGACATCTCCTGGAACGAAGTGGGCGAAGAAGCCGTACGTCGCTTCAAGAAGGGCGACGAGCTCGACACCGTGATCCTGTCGGTTGATCCTGAGCGTGAGCGTATCTCGCTGGGTATCAAGCAGCTGGAAAGCGATCCGTTCTCCGAGTACGTCACTGTCAATGACAAGGGCGCTATCGTTCGCGGTATCGTTAAAGAAGTTGACGCCAAAGGCGCCATCATCACCCTGGCCGACGACATCGAAGCGACCCTCAAAGCTTCCGAAATCAGCCGTGACCGCGTTGAAGACGCGCGTAACGTTCTGAAGGAAGGCGAAGAGATCGAAGCCAAGATCATCAGCGTTGACCGCAAGAGCCGCGTAATCAGCTTGTCTATCAAGTCGAAAGACGTTGAAGACGAGAAAGAAGCGATCCAGAGCCTGCGTAGCAAGCCTGAAGTCGCTGAAAGCACTGGTCCTACCACTATTGGTGACCTGCTGCGCGCGCAAATGGAAAAACAGAACTAAGTTCTGCTTGACCAAAAAAAGGACGACTTCGGTCGTCCTTTTTTGTTTCTGCCGTTCAGGCCCTACAGATTAGGGTGCCCCCGGCTTGCTCTCACGCACAGTGTGAGTCGCAAAGTGCCTCCAGCGGCCTCTCAGGCCGTCCTGTTTTGTCTATTGTCCCGCCTCCCTTCCTATACCGCTTGCTTGTCATGTCGCTGTCATCTGTCCATGCCTGGTTAGACGGTGTTGAACATAAGTCAATAGATGGGCTGTTCAAATTCATCCGGTCATGCTAAAACCTTCCAAGCGCTGATCTAGCTGCTTGAAAAAGAAGGGAAAAATATGACGAAGTCGGAGTTGATCGAACGAATTGTCACCCATCAAGGGCTGCTCTCATCCAAGGATGTGGAGCTGGCCATCAAGACCATGCTTGAACAAATGTCCCAGTGCCTGGCTACCGGCGACCGAATCGAAATTCGGGGCTTTGGCAGCTTTTCATTGCATTACCGCGCACCGCGGGTAGGGCGTAACCCGAAGACCGGTCAGTCGGTCAGCCTCGATGGCAAGTTTGTCCCGCATTTCAAGCCAGGCAAGGAGCTTCGGGATCGGGTCAACGAGGACGAGGAAGAGGGCTTTTAAAGCCATTCACTACAGGATCACCAGATGCGTATCTTCAAACGAGTCATTTTGATCGTCGCCGTGTTGTTTGTTGTTCTGGCAACAACCGTTTTTGTGCTTGAAAACCGGCAGTCTGTCGCCGTGACGCTGTTCGGTTGGTCGGCGCCTCAGCTTCCGTTGGCATTGCCTGTCGTGCTTGCCTTGCTCGTCGGCATGGTCATCGGCCCGATACTGGCGTGGATAGCCAGCTTTCGTAAAAAGCGCACACCTTCCCCTCGCTCTGTCTGAGCAGCGCTGATCAGGCGTCGTCGGAGATCAATCTGGCGACACGGTAGCGCGTGTTTTTATTCCCTCCTGTTCAATGAAACAGCACGCGCTACTCCGAAGCTGGCGCGCTTGTTTGTCTTCAAACGGTTTTGTTGAAAAAAGAGTCTTATAATTCTGTCGGTTTATTCTTTGCTTGTATCAAGAATAGTTACTTCGCTGTGTAGGACTATTCGCTTTTTTAATTCATGTATCCATTCTAAAGGGTTAGCCGGTTATATTCATTTTCTGCGTCGATTGCTGCTGCCCTGAGAGGGTTGTGTCAAGACTTGAAAATGAGTCGTTCAAGTGCAGAATGCGCCAAACTTACTGTTCAGATTTCACTCCGGATGTTCCAGGCATTCAGAGCAGGCTGACAAGAAAAGGTGACTGCATGTCTTATCCGGAAATCACTCATCACGGCGCTGTCGATACCGTGACGGGCTCGTGCCACCAGTTGCATATGGATGCGTCGTGCAGCCTGTTGATTGATTGCGGGTCGGTGCAAGAGCGCGGCAGGCCGTCCGGGACCGCTTCGTTCGGCTTCGATCCCGAAGCGATCAGGGCCTTGATGATCACCCATGTGCACAATGACCATGTCGGACGTATTCCGGAGCTGCTGGCATTTGGTTACACAGGGCCGATATTGTGCAGCGAACCCAGTGCCCATCTGTTGCCACTGGTCATGGAAGATCTCCTGAACATTCAATTTGCACACGACCCCGGGCAGGCAGCGCGTTATTTGGAGCTCATCAGCAGGAGAGTCATCGCCCTGCCATTCGATGACTGGTTCAGCCTGGTCGAAAACGAATCCCTGCATTGCCGGGTCCGTTTGCAGCGTGCCGGGCACATACTGGGTTCGGCCTACATAGAATGCGATCTTCAATACCCTGCACAAGCGCGTTCTGTGCGAGTGGTCTTTTCCGGAGATCTGGGGGCGAGCAACACACCGTTTCTGCCTGCGCCGAAGCCGCCCGAGCGGGCGGATGTGCTGATTCTGGAAAGTACTTATGGCGATCGTATTCACGAAGATCGCAGCCTTCGCCAGCAAAGGCTCGAGCGGATCATAGACAAGGCGCTGGAGGATCAGGGCACCGTCCTGATCCCGGCGTTCAGTATCGGTCGAACCCAGGAATTGCTTTACGAGCTTGAGGACATCCTGCGGCGCAAGATGCAGTCGAATCACTCTGCCCAGAACAGTGCCAACCCGAGTGGCGGTGAAATAACCGCCGGCAACTGGTCGAGATTGCCGATCATCCTTGACTCACCTCTGGCGAACCGGTTCACGAAGGTCTACCAGTCGCTCGACGACTACTGGGATGAGGATGCACGGCTGAGGCTCGATGTTGGCAGAAAGCCGTTGGGTTTTGCGCAACTGGTTACTGTCGACACTCATGGGCAACACTTGCGCACGGTCAATTATCTGGCCAGCACTGCGCGACCGGCCATTGTGATTGCCGGTAACGGCATGTGTGCCGGAGGCAGAATCGTCAATTACCTGAAAGCCATGCTCGGTGACGCGCGTCATAACGTGGTGTTTGTCGGCTATCAGGGCAAGGGCACGCCGGGTGAGGCCATTCAGTTACACGGTCCACTGGGCGGCTATGTAGAGCTGGACCATGAGCGATTTGATATTCGCGCCGCTATCCATACCGCCAAAGGCTATTCTGCCCATGCCGATCAGAGCGAACTGGTGGAGTTCGTTACCGGCATGAACGAGTGGCCGAAACAGATTCGGCTGGTGCATGGTGAAGCGGCTGCAAAAAAGACGCTGGGCAATATTCTGGTTCAGCAGTACGCGCGCGAAAAACGCCACGTGGAAGTGATCATCCCTTGAACGGAGAGTGGGCGTGTTAGTTGTAAGCTGACGGTGTAACCGAAATTTTGCCGTGCGAGCTTCTTCACGCGATTATTGCGAATCACCTCCGACCGCGTTGAACACTGGCAAGGTATTGATGGCTGTAAGTCCGGTGCAATAACGGAAAAGAGCGCGGTCATGGCAAAGTTATAAAATGGATTGAAGATATTTCAGTTGTCAAAAAGCGTTACATAAGTAATATTTGGTCAATTTTGAAGGGCGTACTTGCATGAGCGGTGATGTTGCATTGGTTGCAATAACAGGTGCGACAGGTTTCGTGGGCAGTGCTGTGGTTCGCCGGCTGATTGAACGCACAGGCTGTACGTTGAGGGTTGCGGTCCGCGGCGCCTATGCTGCCTGCAATCCGCGCATCGATGTTGTCAGTGCGCAATCGCTGGCCCCGGATAATCAATGGGCAAGCTTTGTAACCGGCGCGGCTGTGGTGATTCACTGTGCTGCGCGGGTTCATGTGCTCAATGAGACCGCTGACGCACCGGATCAGGAATACTTTCGCGCCAATGTCACCGCAACACTTAATCTGGCAGAGCAGGCCGCAGCGGCAGGGGTCAGGCGCTTCATTTTTATCAGCTCCATCAAGGCCAATGGCGAGTCTACGCTTCCGGGTGCACCATTCAAGGCCAGCGACCCGTGCAAGCCGCTGGATTCTTATGGCGTGTCGAAGCACAGGGCTGAAGAGGGCTTGCGCGAGTTGGCTGCCCGTACCGGCATGCAGGTGGTGATCATTCGTCCGGTGCTGGTCTACGGTCCGGGGGTCAAGGCCAACTTCAGAAACATGATGCGTTGGCTGGACAAGGGGCTGCCGTTGCCGCTTGGGTCCATCAATAATCGCAGAAGCCTGGTGGCGGTTGATAATCTGGCAGACCTGGTCACGGTCTGTGTCGATCATCCCGCCGCAGCTGACCAAACGTTTCTGGTCAGTGACGGGGACGATCTGTCCACCTCCAGGCTGCTGCGCGAAATGGGCAAGGCCCTCGGCAAACCTGCCCGACTGCTGCCGGTGCCGGCCGTGCTGTTGAAGGCGGCTGCAGCAGTGTTGGGCAAGAAAGCTTTTTCGCAACGGCTATGCAACTCGCTGCAGGTCGATATCAGTAAAACCTGTACGATGCTGGACTGGCACCCACCTGTGAGTATTGAACACGCCATGCAGGACACCGCTCGATATTATCTGGAACACGACAAGCATGATTGAGTGGTTGTCGGTAATCGCTATTGCCTTTCTGTCTCTGATTCTGACGGCGCTGCTGCGAAAGTATGCGCTTGCCAAAAGTCTGATCGACATTCCCAACGCCCGAAGCTCACATTCCATACCCACGCCCAGGGGCGGTGGTGTTGCGATCGTCATCACCTTCATCATGGCGATGGCGGTCCTGGGGTGGGCCGGTTATCTGCCTTCCTCTGCGTTTGTCGCAATTGTCGGATCGGGAGGTCTGGTGGCTGTGATCGGTTTCATGGACGATCACGGGCATATCGCCGCACGATGGCGCCTGCTGGGGCATTTTGCTGCGGCTGCATGGGCCTTGTTCTGGCTGGACGGACTTGCTCCGCTCGACGTCATGGGCTGGACGTTCGACGCGGGCCCGCTCTGGCAGGTACTCGCGGCGTTCTATCTGGTGTGGATGCTGAACCTCTATAACTTCATGGACGGAATCGACGGTATCGCCGGTATCGAGGCGGTTACTGTATGCCTGGGCATGAGCATTACCTACGCGCTGGGCGGCCACGCCGGGCTGTCCTGGGAGGTACTCATGCTGGCTGCTGCCGCAGCGGGTTTCCTCTACTGGAACTTCCCTCCGGCGAAGATATTCATGGGCGATGCGGGCAGCGGTTTCCTCGGAATAGTGCTCGGCGTGCTATCCATTCAGGGTTCCTGGGCCTCACCTCAGTTATTCTGGTGCTGGTTGATTCTGCTGGGTGTGTTTGTTGTCGACGCGACCGTCACCCTTGTGCGACGTCTGTTACGCAGAGAAAGGCTCTACGAGGCGCATCGCAGCCACGCGTACCAGTTTGCGTCGCGTCATTACGGCAGGCATTTGCCGGTTACGCTTGCAGTGGGACTGATCAATCTTGTCTGGTTGCTGCCCATTGCACTATGGGTTGCGCTGGGCGATGGAGAAGGGCTTATATGGGCGGTAATTGCGTACTGCCCGCTGATTCTGCTGGCGCTAAGGTTTAGCGCCGGCAAGGCGGAATAAGGTAACGAAGTGTTATTCCGGTTGTCTCAGACAGTAATTGTTTCACAGGTACCGATTTCAAGTCATGTTGCAACCGGTAGCATAACGGAGCACTAAAAAATTGATGAGCAGGTTGCGAGCCAGACTACTGGCTCTACCACGTCGCAAAAAACGAATAATTCAGGTGGCTGCCGACGTCCTTTTGGTCTGGCTGGCCCTGTGGATGGCGTTTGTCGTACGACTGGGTATCGATGAGCTGATCAATCCCCTCGAGAAGCACACGTGGCTGTTCATCAGTGCGCCCGTTGCGGCTATCCCGCTGTTCATCCGGTTCGGCATGTATCGCGCAGTGATGCGCTACTTCGGCAATGACGCGCTGATCGCCATCATCAAGGCTGTCACGATGTCGTCGTTGATCCTTGGTTGCATGGTCTACGTTTACAGTAACCACCAGCAATTGGTCCCGCGTTCGGTGATCTTCAATTACTGGTGGCTGAGCATGGTCATGATCGGCGGTCTGCGACTGGCCATGCGGCAGTATTTTCTTGGCGACTGGTTCGCTGCGGCGCAGCACGTGCCTTTCGCCAAGAGCGACAACGGTTTGCAGAAGGTCGCCATTTACGGCGCTGGTGCAGCGGGAAACCAGTTGGTCGCCGCATTGCGCATGGGCCGTCTGATGCATCCGGTGGCATTCATTGACGATGATGAATCGATTTCCAACCGGGTCATTTCCGGCCTTCAGGTTTACAAACCGCGAAACATCCAGCGAATGATAGATTCCACGGGGGCTCAGGAAATCCTCCTGGCAATCCCGTCTTCGTCGCGTGGGCGTCGTCGGGAAATTCTCGGTTTTCTGGAAGGCTTTCCGCTGCACGTACGAAGCGTTCCGGGCTTCATGGATCTGGCCGCTGGCAGGGTCAAGGTCGATGACCTTCAGGAAGTCGACATCGCAGACCTTCTGGGGCGCGATGCAGTCCCGGCACGCGATAACCTGCTCGAGCACTGCATCAAGGGCAAAACTGTGCTGGTGACCGGCGCAGGCGGCTCGATCGGTTCCGAGCTGTGCCGACAGATACTGCTGCTCAAACCTACCCAGTTGCTGTTGCTGGACCATAGTGAATTCAATCTCTACAGCATTCTCTCGGAGCTTGAACAGCGCTCGGCTCGCGAGTCACTCTCGGTGAAATTGCTGCCCATACTCGGTTCCGTACGCAATCACCCCAAACTGCTGTCGATCATGAAAACCTGGAAGGTCGACACGGTCTATCACGCTGCGGCCTACAAGCATGTGCCCATGGTCGAGCACAATATTGCCGAAGGCGTCATCAACAATGTCGTGGGCACGCTCAATACCGCTCAGGCAGCGTTGCAGGCAGGGGTATCCAACTTTGTCCTGATCTCTACAGACAAGGCGGTCCGCCCGACCAATGTGATGGGCAGCACCAAACGCCTTGCCGAATTGATATTGCAGGCACTGAGCCGCGAAACCGCGCCAGTGATCTTCGGTGACAAGGCCAACGTCTATCAGGTCAACAAGACCCGCTTTACCATGGTTCGCTTTGGTAACGTGCTTGGATCGTCCGGTTCGGTGATCCCGCTGTTCCACAAGCAGATCCAGTCAGGCGGGCCGCTGACAGTGACGCATCCCAAGATCACCCGTTACTTCATGACTATCCCAGAGGCTGCTCAGCTGGTCATTCAGGCGGGCTCCATGGGGCATGGCGGCGATGTCTTCGTTCTAGATATGGGAGAGCCGGTCAAGATTGTCGAACTGGCCGAGAAGATGATCCACCTGTCGGGTCTGGCCATTCGCTCGGAGAAAAATCCACACGGTGACATTTCCATCGAGTTCACCGGCTTGCGTCCTGGCGAAAAGCTCTATGAAGAACTGTTGATCGGAGACAACGTAGTTGCCACCGAGCACCCGATGATCATGAGCGCAAACGAAGATTGCCTGCCGTGGGATGTATTGAAAGTCCGCCTGACAAAACTGCTGGATGCGGTCGACCAAGACGATTACAACAGCGTGCGCCAGTTGCTGCGCGAAACGGTAAATGGTTATACGCCAGAGGGTGAAATCGTTGACTGGATGTATCAGGAGCGCAGCGGCGAAACGTGATTCCACAAGCATTTTCGGGTGTGTAGGCAGAGGTAGAAATACGCTGAACGATCTGGCAACAGGCAGCAACGCTCGGCTGCTTCTCCAGGAGGGGACGCTGGTCTAAGTTTCAGGCACAGCATGTGGAATGCTGCCTTGAACTGCTATGGAGCTTTATCTATGCGAACCCCTATCTTCAGTGCCTTGATCTTTGCCTTGCTCACCACTGCCTCGGTGGCGGTCAACGCCGCCCCTGCGTCCCAGCCCGCCATATCAGAGCCTGCGGTGTCCCCTGCGCCGACGATGCAGGACAAAACGTCCACTACTGCGGATGAACAACGCAAGGACAGGGTCAATCTCAATACCGCCGATGCCCAGACACTGCAGAAAGAACTGGCGGGAATCGGGAAGAACAAGGCTGATGCAATCGTGGCTTACCGGGAAGCCAACGGCGACTTCACATCGATTGATGAGCTGATCGAGGTCAAGGGGATCGGCAAGGCCATTCTGGACAGGAATCGCGAAAAACTTGCAATTGACTGACAAGGGTTTCACTCATTAAACACACAGGCCGATCATTGATCGGCCTGTGCGTTTATAAACCTTCGCCGAGAGCTGGCCTCGGGAAAGCGAGTTCTCAATGGTCAGTTGGTGCTCTTTTTTATCTCCTGTTTGAGATAGTCGCGGGTCGTTTCCAGAATGCGCTGTGACAGCTCCTCGTCAAAAGCGCTGCGGGCGAGTGCCAGGCCACCTACTAGTGCGGACAGCACCGGCAGGCTTTTGGACTCCAGACCCTTTTCCGCAAGGGTCTTGTCGAACAGTTCCAGGAGGTGAAGGATGATTTTATCCGTCGTCATGCTGGGCTGATCGCGCTGGCCCAGTTCCAGGCACATTGTCGGTAACGGGCATCCGCCGTCTTCCGCGTCGCGGCTGGATATCGATAGGTAGAGATCAATGAATTCACTGAGCGAGTCCTGCCTGGCGAAAACGTCGCTGGTGATTCCTTTTACATTGTCGAGGGCGTGACTCAATGCCTGTTCAACAAGATCATCCTTGGATTTGAAATGCGCGTAGAAACCGCCATGGGTCAAGCCAAGTGCCTTCATCAAAGGTTGCAAGCCCGTAGCACCAATGCCGTCGCGACGGAAGCGCATGGACGCTTCCTTGACAATGCGTTGGTGCGTTTGGGCCTTATGATCGAGCGCGTAACGCATGCGCTGAGTCTCCAGAGAGGGCCAATGTGTCAGCGCATTTATACATGGATAGGTGAAACGATGCAGCAGGCTTTCGCTCACTATGAGAACTTCAGCTCAATAAGACAGGTGAATACCTGCCTATTTATCCAGGTAATGAGTGAGGCTGGCTCTGGACAATTCACCCAGATGACTGACGGTCAGCCGTCCGTCCGGCGAATAGAAGAGGGTTGTGGGCAGCGCCACTGAACCGACCTTTCGGGC
The DNA here is from genome assembly GCF_017833005.1 of Pseudomonas sp. PvP027. NCBI lineage: Bacteria > Pseudomonadati > Pseudomonadota > Gammaproteobacteria > Pseudomonadales > Pseudomonadaceae > Pseudomonas > Pseudomonas sp. PvP027. The sequence continues at coordinate 4,947,139 of NZ_JAFIBK010000001.1, forward strand.
GAATTCGCCGTCCGGATCCAGAAAACTGTTGCTCAGCACCAGTTGCTGTTTCGACAGGTAGTCGCTGACGGTTCCGGCGCTTTCGGCCTGATTGACGAACAGAAAAGTAATGTCCTTGCGTTCCAGCTGCATATCGCGCAGCACTGGCATTTCGCGACGACATGGAGGGCACCAGGTCGCCCAAATGTTGATGACCACTGGTTTGCCCCGATAGTCGGAGATCCTGACCGGCTCTCCAGTCAGCGTCTGAAGTGTTGTATCAGGCAATGAAATGCGCTGTTGATAGTTGTCCAGAATCAAACCGCCCGCCACCCAGATGGCCAGTCCGATGCTCAGCCCGAACGTCAGGGCACGACGCTGTTCGGGACGACGCCAGCCGATGATCAAGCCGCCCAGCAGGGCGCAGATAACCCCGGGCCAGACCAGAAAACCGCCATCACGGATATCCAGTGCCTTCCAGGGGGAGTCGCTGTACTGCGCGAAATAGGTCAGGACGAACGCGATACGTGCGGTGGCGATACCCAGAATGAAGAGCCCGAATACGGCGGTCTTTTCGGCCCGGGTGTGCCGGACAAGCCGGGCCTCTACCAACGTGGCCGTTATCAAGGCGCCCAGTAGCAACAGATGGGATATTGCGAGAGCGAACGGTCCGGCGTTGATGCTCAACATCGTTTTTGGTCCTTGAAAGGCTTTTTACCGGGATCGCATTCAGTTGCAGGTGCACGTGTCTGCCTGGCAACGATCCATTTCGTACTGTAAAGGCGCGGCATGGTATCGCCGCTGCCTCTTCAGTGAAAACGCGGAACTGTTCCCGAATGTTAAGCAGCATGGGCAACCGGTATTGGCTCGCGGTCAGTCAAACCGCACTTTCATCGACAAGAGGTCGATCGTCCTCCAGCCCTTTGTGCAAAAGGCGTGCACTCGAATGCCAGCATGCTGTGGAAAAAACTATTGTCCTACAAGGCTTTGACTTCTGGCGTCAATCCCGGAGAATCTCGCCCGCTGTTTTCGAGGGGGCGCTGAACTGCCGGTTTTTTCGAGGCGTTTCCCTTTTTGATAAACCGGCCACGGAGAGTCGACCGGATGAATGATCAGGCTAATGGCGTCGTAGAACGTCTGGATGTAGCTCCCGAGAGCATCGCCTCGTGGAATCGCAATGACACCACCTGGATGCTCGGATTGTTCGGTACCGCCATCGGTGCGGGTACCCTGTTTTTGCCAATCAACGCAGGTATCGGTGGTTTCTGGCCATTGATGGCGCTGGCACTGCTGGCGTTTCCCATGACGTTTTACGCCCACCGCGGATTGACGCGTTTCGTGCTGTCAGGACGTGAAGGTGCCGACATCACCGATGTGGTCGAAGAGCATTTCGGCAAGAGCGCCGGCGCGATGATCACCTTGCTGTATTTCTTCGCAATCTTTCCGATCCTGCTGATCTATAGCGTGGCCCTCACCAACACGGTAGGCAGTTTTCTCGAGCACCAGATGCACATCACGCCGCCACCACGCGCCGCATTGGCGTTAGTGCTGATCATGGGCCTGCTGGCCGTGGTGCGTTGCGGCGAGCGGTTCATCGTCAAGGCCATGAGCCTGATGGTTTACCCGTTCATCGTCGCACTGTTGTTTCTGGCGATATTCCTCATCCCGCACTGGACCGGCGGCATTCTGAGCACTGCCACGACGTTCCCTGAGCTGTCGGCGTTCATACCTACGCTGTGGCTGGCCATTCCGGTGATGGTGTTCTCTTTCAACCACACGCCGATCATCTCGGCCTTTGCCGTTGATCAGAAGCGCCAGTATGGCGAAAACGCCGAAGTGCGCAGTTCGCAGATTCTGGCCCGCGCCCACGGTCTGATGGTCGTGATGGTGCTGTTCTTCGTGTTCAGTTGCGTGTTGACACTGTCGCCTGCCCAACTGGCCGAGGCCAAGGCGCAGAACATCTCGATCCTGTCCTACCTGGCCAATCACTTCAATAACCCGACCATCGCCTTTGTCGCACCGCTGATTGCGTTCGTGGCTATTTCTAAGTCGTTTCTCGGCCACTACATCGGTGCAAGCGAGGGCTTGAAAGGCCTGGTTCTGAAAGCGGGTCGTCGTCCTGCGCCCAAGGCGCTTGACCGCATGACAGCAGCGTTCATGCTGGTGGTGTGCTGGCTGGTTGCAACGCTTAACCCAAGCATCCTGGGCATGATCGAAACCCTGGGCGGGCCGGTGATTTCGGCTTTGCTGTTCCTGATGCCGATGTACGCCATTCACAAAGTACCGGCCATGCGTAAATACGCTGGCGCCTGGTCCAACTACTTTGTGGTTGCCGCCGGTGTGGTAGCGATTTCAGCACTGATCTTTTCGCTGACCCGCTAAATCGGGCAGGCGAGATATCGAGGTCTGCGCCGATCCAACGGCGCAGACTGCGATCAGGTTATGCGATCGTGATCAATCCACCGGCTCGGGATACAACGGCCTGGACAAGTGCATGATGCTCGCATAGTCGTAAACGTACTGCCGTCCCGCATGGCTGGTCGAACGCAGTTGGTCGATCAGTTGTCGTTCTTTCTTGTTCAAGTATCTCAACGCCGGATCTTGGCTGGACTTCAGGCGATCACGTTCATGGGCGTCAGGGAATGCGATGACGTTCGTCATGAAAAATCTCCTTGGGTTTTAGTCCTTGTTTGCTTTGATGTTGCCCCGGTTGCGGTGGTTATGGCGACGGCTCACCTTACCCACAAAAACTTGATGCGATCAACCCTGCAGATGCCGGGTGTGTCACAACGTCTGTGTTATCTCGTAGGATTGTCCGCTGCCGTTGATGACAATCTGTACAGCATCGTCTTCGAATTTGCCCAGTAGGCTCTGCCCGAGCGGGGCCCTGGCAGTAATGACGGTGACCAGTCGATTCCCTTCACTGACCTTCAGGCCGGCAGCATCGGGGCCAAGGAACAGACAGTGCGTCTGCCCGCCGGCATCCTCGACAACCACCAGATCACCGGTCTGAATACCGCGTGATTCATCGAATGGCTTGAGCGGCCATTTCCGATAAAGCGCCAGCGACTGCCGAATCTCCTCGACGCGCCGAGCCTGGCCGGCGGCCAGGTAAGACGCTTCCAGTCCCAGCGTGTCGTACTTGTTCTCGGCGATATTCTCTTCGTGGGTGGCCGTTTCGTAGGCGGTCTGCGCCGCTCGTTCTGCGATGTCCAGATCGATTTTCAGTTTCTCGACGATCAGTTGCAGTACATCCCGTTTGTTCATGGTTTATCCGCAGTACTGATAGATGCTGGCACGGCTTTTCTCACTCGGCGCGGTGCGATCCTGCTGCATCCAGAAATCACACTTCGAACGGTTGAAGGTGCGCTGTTGTTGCTCCTGAGCCTGTTCGCGTGCCTGACGAGCCTCGCTTTCACGCAGGCTTTGCTCATATTTGCGAAACATCTCGGTCTCCGGCGCAGAGGGGGAGGCAGCTTTTTGCGCGGGAGGGGCGGTCAGCTGGGCGGCTGCATTGTCCAGCGCCTGGGTCTGGGCCGGTGGCAGGCTTTTGTAATACAGCAAGCCGGTCAGAAACACGGCCAGAGCGCCCAGCCAGATGCCGAGGGCAATGCACACGATCAATTTCAACGACACGTACAGGTCGCGACGGCGGGTAGGGAATGACATGACTTACTCCTTGCAGGGCAACGGTGCTTGCAGTCTGGTATGAACACTGCACAGCGACCGGATCCTTCTGATGTCGACGGGTATGCGGATTGCTTTAAGCCAATTGGCCTGGCAGTCATGCAGGAACTGCCAGGCGATTCAAACTATTCATCTTTGATGTTACTTTGCGCTGGGTTTGCATGGCTGGCAACGCCGATGATACGAGGCAGCCTCATGGTCGAGGCGTTGTTTCAGCATAGACATTCGCTCAAGGAGAGAGATCGTTCATGGTTGAGCACCAATTGATTTTGTTCGGCCCGCCGGGCACCAGCAAGAGTCACCGGGCACGAGCGGAAAAAGCCCTGGCACTTGGCGTGGACAAGCCGCGTATTGTACCGGTTACCTTTCATCCTGATTACAGCTATGGCGAGTTCGTCGCGCGGCTGCTGCCCAGAACACTGGGTGGGCAAATCGAGTATCACGTCCAGTCAGGCCCCTTCATTCGGGCGCTTGCAATGGCTTTTGGTTACCAGCTTGGTGAGTCTTCCGACGGTGAGGTGAAAAACGTCGTGCTGTTGCTGGATGAAATCAACCGGGGCAACTGCGCGGAAATATTCGGTGATGTCTTTCAACTGCTGGACCGTGACGAATCGGGTTGGTCAAGTTACGAAATCAGTGTTTCCGAGCTTGTACTTACTGCGCTGGAGACCGAGCTGGAACTTGTGCTTGGTCATCCCGGGCCTTTTCCGGAACTGACCGAAAGGCTCAAGCAGTGCCTGAAGAGTCGTCAGATATGCCTGCCGCCCAACCTGCACATGATCGGCACCATGAACACCAGTGACGAGTCCATATTCTTCATGGATTCGGCGTTCAAACGGCGTTGGCATTTCGAGTTCTGCGCCGAAGGTTTCCTTCAGGTACCGGCCGAGCAGCGCGATGCCCTTATGCCGTGGCGTCCGAACCTGACCTGGCAGTCGTTTGTGACGGCCTTGAACCAGTTCATCCGTGAGCGATGCACCGCCCCCAGGCTTGATGACAAACTGGTCGGTCCCTGGTTCATCAAGGCCCGCTGTCAGGTCGACAAGCAGACATTGCCGCAAGCCTATCCCAAGCACCTGGCTGCGCTGGAGGCCAGTGCCAGCAAGTTTGGTGATCTGGTCAGTGGTGTGCCGGAGAGCAGGACGTTCGATGAACAACTCAAGGCGTTGGCTGAAGAACTGTCTGACCTTGATAAAAAAAGGCTACTTGAACATGGCGGTTATGACGAAAGCGCCCAGCTCAAGTTCACCAAGGTTCGTTCCAATCCTGGCCTTGCCAATCATTATTACTGCTCCAGGCGCAGCCGCAAGAAGTTCAAGTCCGATGACACTGGCCTGATCATTGAGGATTACCTCGAGACGCTGTCTGTCTTTGAGGTGCACAGGTTCTCTTATCACATTGATCGCGCCGACATTGTCGGCAAGTTGTTCTTCTATTTGTGGGACAACGTTTTCGATCGGGACAAGTCGCCCCTGTGTACCCTGCTGGGTCTGGATCTCCAGAAGCTGCGTACTTTCGGCCAGTTCGCAGACCAGGCTGAACGCTTTGTCGAGTGCTTGTGCCCTGAGACGATGGAGACTGCTGCATCGCCAGTCCTGCCTGCCGAGAACACGACCAGCGCTCCCGAGACGGAAAATGTCGCAGCCGAAGAGGTCTGAAGATGCGGCTCGACGAGATCGAACGGGTCGAAAGCGGTAATGAGGTCGGGCTTGTACGCAATCCCGATGGTCGTTACCTGCTGAAAGTGCCTTACGGTATGGCGGCGATGGACAGCCGAGAGGCTTTATCGTTGCTCTACCGCTGTTTTGTGGTATTTCGTCGAACCCGGTACGAGCGCAATGCAATGTCTCCACGCGATGGCATGGAGGTTCGTGAGAAAGGCCGTACGAGGGACGGTGATGGCGTGGCGTTTTGTGATGCGCTTGGACTTGATGAGCTGTTCGATACGGCCGATCCACGCAGTCTGCTGTCGCTATTCGAGCGTAACTGCCGCACTGCCGAGGATCCGTATCGCCGCTTTGAGCGGCATCTGTACCGCGCGGTATTCGACCGGAACGGGGCGGCCCATCTTGACTGTGTCCGGGGCGTGCGCAAGACCGGGCAGTTTGGCAAGGCCGATATCGTCGGGCTGTATTGCTTTCTGGCTCTGGATTTCTACCGAGAGCTGCTCAAGGTCGATCCTGTTTGCGCGTGGGGCGGTTTTCTTGGCGAAGGGCTGGCGCTGGCAGAGGCGTTTCGTCACCGCTACCTGAGTGCCGAGGACTCGCTGTATCGGGGCGATGCCCGGTCACGCCAGCGAAGTCTGAGCCATCTGCGTCACCTGTTGCAGTGTATCGACCGATGCGCGTCGCCGCGTGACGCGCACTATCATCAGCTGCATGGCGCTCTGGAGTCTTACTTGAATGCCGGAAGTCAGATGGATGGCAATTGTGGTCTTGTATGGGGAGTCAATGAGTTCTGGGCGGTGTGGGAATCGATTTGCCTGTGCCATGCCCTGAGTGAAAAGGACGGTGGCGAGAATCGCTTCGAGACCTGTGACGACAAGCACCTGCCACATGGCCTGTCCAGTCACGCGTCGCAGTCTCGCTGGAGCAGGCAGCGGCGAAAACTGTTCGCCCGCAACCACATCGAGCGACGTCCCGATCTGGTGACCCGGGACGGCAATGTGTGGACGGTCGTGGACTTCAAGTATTACGCGCAGCCATCGCTCGTCCGACCCAAGTGGGCCGAGGATACCGTCATTGCAAAAGAGGAGCGTGACTTCCTGAACATGGAGGCCTATGGATTGCTGCTCTATAACCATCTTTCCAGAGAGGGGCCGGGTGAGCCTGAGGTGAAGTTGGAAATGTGGCTGCCGGGCGAGCGCGCACAGTGTATCGAGCCTGCGGGTGAGCCAGCATGGAGCCCACCCCTTGCTCTGCGCTCACTGCCCACCATTGACTTGATCAAGGCGTACGCCGACCGCTATCAGCGTTCCATCCTGGTCTGAAAAGCCCGGATATCAAACGTGCTCTACCTCCAAGACAGGGCTCAGGTTCGGTGCGTACCGGGTCATGGCTGTCGCGAGGGTAGTGACAATGTGCCGTTCTGAACGACAATCAGCGTTTTTTGCCATCCAGCCTCAGGGAGCCAGGATGAAAGCCTCGTGGGACATTTTTTGCAGCGTAGTCGACAACTACGGTGATGCGGGCGTGACCTGGCGTCTGGCGCGCCAGCTGGTTGCCGAGCATGGCCTGCAGGTGCGTCTATGGATCGATGATCTGTCGGCCTTCGTTCGCTTGTGCCCTGGTGCCGAACCCCTGGCCCGGCAGCAATGGCAAGAGGGCGTAAGCGTTTGCCAGTGGCCGACCGAATGGGTGAACACCGATATTCCTGATGTAGTCATCGAAGCCTTCGCCTGTCGCCTGCCGACGGGCTACACCGAAGCGATGCTGCAGCGTTCGCCCAGGCCGCTATGGCTGAATCTCGATTACCTCAGCGCCGAAGACTGGGTGTCGGGCTGCCACGGCCTGCCTTCGCCACAGTCGAACGGTTTGAAGAAGTTCTTTTTCTTCCCGGGTTTTTCCGCGGCCACGGGTGGTTTGCTGCGCGAAACGAGCCTGATCGAGCAGCGTCATGCGTTCCAGCGTGACATAGTCGCGAGACAAGACTTCCTGAAGGGATTGGGTATCGAAGCGTTGCCCGATGCACGGCTGATCTCGGTATTCGCCTATGAAAATCCCGCGCTCGGCAGTTGGCTCGATGCCTTGGCCAGCGATAGCCGGCCGACGCATCTTCTAGTGCCGGAGGGACGCATCCTCGGCGACCTGCAGCGCTGGCTGGGTATCGACGATCCGCTGCGCGCCGGGCTCATTCAGGTACGCGCAGGGCTGACGGTTCAGGTCCTGCCGTTCATCCGTCAGGAGCTTTACGACCAACTGCTCTGGAGCTGCGATTTCAACATCGTACGCGGCGAGGACTCGTTCGTGCGTGCGCAGTGGGCGGGGCAGCCGATGCTCTGGCACATCTACCAGCAGGAAGACGACGCGCATCTGCCCAAGCTCGACGCGTTTTTAAAGCTCTATCTCGCGGGTCTTACCCCGGCGGCCGCTCAGGCGGTGAATCAGTTCTGGCAGCGCTGGAATGTCGGTGGCGACCTTGGCGAGTGCTGGGCGGCGCTGGCCGAACACTGGCCGCAGATCGAGCGACATGCCGAACGCTGGTGCCAGCAACAAGCCGCACAGACTGATCTTGCCACGGCGCTGGTGCAGTTTTATGTAAATTCGCTATGATACGCGGCCTTGATACAAGGCTCTGTACGAAAAAGGCCTGCGCAGGTTGTTTCTCGTACAGAGCCTTTGGTTAATTCCATCCAAATTCGGATATATGCAATGAAAACTGGTAAAGAGCTGAAACCCGGTACCGTGATCCGTCTCGAAAACGATCCTTGGCTGGTTCAGAAAGCTGAGTTCACCAAATCCGGTCGTAACAGCGCGATCATGAAGACCAAGCTGAAAAACCTGCTGACCGGTTACAAGACCGAGATCGTTTACAGCGCTGACGACAAGCTGGACGACGTGATCCTGGATCGCAAGGAAGCCACCCTGTCTTTCATCAGCGGTGACACCTACACGTTCATGGACACCACTGACTACACCATGTACGAGTTGAACGCCGAAGACATCGAAAGCGTTCTGCCTTTCGTTGAAGAAGGCATGACCGACGTCTGCGAAGCCGTGTTCTTCGACGAGCGCCTGGTTTCCGTAGAGTTGCCGACCACGATCGTGCGTCAGGTTGACTACACCGAAGGCTCCGCTCGTGGCGACACGTCGGGCAAGGTCATGAAGCCTGCTAAACTGAAAAACGGCACCGAGCTGAGCGTTGCTGACTTCATCGAAATCGGCGACATGATCGAGATCGATACCCGTGAAGGCGGTTCCTACAAAGGCCGTGCGAAGTAAGCACGGTTTTGTAACCCCGTTACGCAAGAAACCCGCATCGCTGCGGGTTTTTTTGTGCCTGAGATTCTTGCCGCACAGCCGTTACTCAGGCGTCGGACAGGATCAGACTGTTACATGCAGGCGCACATCGACGTTACCGCGAGTGGCGTTGGAGTAGGGGCATACCACGTGCGCAGCATCGACCAGTTGCTGGGCTTCGGCTTGTTCCAGGCCTGGCAGGCTGACATGCAGATCGATGTCCAGACCGAAACCCCCCGGAATCTGGCCGATGCCTACGTGGGCGGTGATCGAGGTGTCTGCCGGAATGCTGCGTTTGCTCTGGCCGGCCACGAACTTCAATGCACCGATGAAGCAGGCCGAATAACCGGCAGCGAACAGCTGCTCAGGGTTAGTCGCTGCACCGCCAGCACCGCCGAGTTCTTTCGGGGTCGCCAGCTTGACGTCGAGAATCTTGTCGTTGGAGACAGCACGACCATCACGGCCGCCGGTGGCGGTTGCAACTGCGGTGTAAAGAGTGTCCATGATCTTTCCTCGTTCGATAAAGGTTTGATTGCGCAAAATACTTGCGCGCTAACTAATCGCAGGGCAAAGGTAGTCCAAGGATAGTTTGCGCGCAAGTTAATTTTTCAGAAAAGTGCGAGGCCTGTCGTTGGCGGGCAGGGCCACCGCTCTGGAAAGCCTGCCAGGCCTCACGCACGGTAGGTCGTGCATGACGAGGACAGGTCTGCCGGACTTGGGGGAGGGCTTGTCCTAGAGGCTATGGTGCAGATGCTCGCGCAGCTCCAGCAACTGGGCTTGCAGGTCGCGAAGCTTTTCCATGGTCAGTCCGCTCGACGAGAGAACACAGCCAGGTACGGTCAAGGCCTTTTGCTGCAATTCGCGGCCCTGTGCGGTCAGGTGAAGCAACACCACCCGCTCGTCTTCCTTGCTGCGCGTACGGCTGATGAAGCCCTCACCTTCAAGGCGTTTGAGCAGAGGCGTCAATGAGCCAGGATCGGTGAGCAGGCGGGTGCTGACGTCTCCCACGGTAAGCCCGTCCCGTTCCCACAGCACCATCATCGCCAGGTACTGCGGATAGGTCAGCCCGAGCGCCTGCAACAGCGGCTTGTAAACCTTGGTCATCATCAACGAGGTGGAATACAGAGCGAAACACAATTGGTTATCCAGCAGCAGCGAATCGCAATCGGCAGGTGCGGAGCGGGTCGGGCTTTCGTCGGCACTCATATCAGGTCCTCAAACTCAGTCGAATGAGTTTAACTTAGTGTTGCACTCTTTAATGCGCCAGATAATTTCGTTCATGCGCGCTCAAAGCGCTGGCATCGTGCGTGATGCGCGAAAAAAACCGCGTCATCGGGTGTCGGTCCAGAGCAGGACTGCGTAGCATTTGGCCATTGACCGGGTGGGGACGCAGTGTGATTGAAATTGTGATGTTTGTGTTGCTGGGTGCAGCGATGGGCACCCTGGGAGGGTTGTTCGGTATCGGTGGTGGTCTTGTGGCAATTCCCGCCCTCGGGGTGCTGTTCGGTCTTGATCAGCAACTCGCTCAAGGGACCGCGTTGTTGATGGTCCTGCCCAATGTGCTGCTTGCCTTGTGGCGTTACAACCAGCGCAACCGGATTCTGTTGCGTAATGCGCTGATGCTGATCATCCCCAGTTTCATTTTTGCCTGGCTGACCTCGCTGCTCGCGGTCCGCGTCGACCCGCAAGCTATGCGCCTGGGCTTTGTCGGCTTTCTGGTGGTGCTCACCGTGTTCAATGTCGCGCAGATGTATTGGCGCAGCAAGCAGGCTGCTGCCGGGTTGCGTCATGAAAAGTGGCTATGGCTGCTGGGCGTCGGATCCGGCGTGACGGGTGGTCTGTTTGGGGTCGGCGGCGGTGTAGTGGCAACGCCGATCCTTACCAGTTTTTTCGGCACGAGCCAGGTCGTGGCCCAGGGGCTGGCGCTATCCCTGGCGGCGCCGAGCACCGGTATCACGCTGGTCACTTACGCACTGCACGATCACGTCAACTGGTCGATGGGTATTCCGCTGGCCATCGGCGGCCTGGCCAGCATCAGCTGGGGCGTGAAGCTGGCGCATTCGTTGCCTGAGCGAACCCTGCGCTTGATGTTCTGCGTGTTTCTGGTGCTCTGTGCGGTCATTCTCGCGCTCAAGGTTTGAAGCCGGCGATGATGTAATCGGCCATGCATTCGGTAATGGGCGAGGGGGTTTCAGGGTTGCGCAGCAAGACGATGCTGGCGGTCGGCAACTGTGGCAATTGTTCCGCCTCGCCGAGGATGCGCAAGTCCGCTGTGGCCAGACTCTGGAACTGTGCGGTGACAGCCAGTCCCGCACTGACCACTGCGGTGATCGCCGCCATGCTTGAGCTGCTGTAGGCGATGCGGTAATCGCGCCCCACGCTGTCCAGCGCATTGCAGGCCCAGTCACGACAGAAGCAGTGTGTGTTGAACATCGCCAGCGGCATGGGCGTTTGCTCATGCGGGGCAAAGCCGATGGCCTCCATCCACATCAGGCGTTCCTGACGCAATAGTGTGCCGATCTCGGTGCCGGGCTTGCGCGTGACAATGGTCAGATCAAGGTCGTGACGTTGCAGCAGAAGGTCCGATGGCTCGCAATGCACTTCCACCTGAACCAGCGGATAGGCCTGCGCGAACTGCGCCAGAATGCCGGGCAAAAAGCGCATCACGTAGTCGTCCGGCGAGCCGATTTTTACTACGCCGATCATGTGCGGCTCGCGCAAGGTATTGAATACCTCGCTATGCAGCTTGAGGATCCGCCGCGCATAGCCGAGCAGTACCTGACCCTCTGCAGTCAGGTTCAGCACCCGGCCTTCACGCTGAAACAGTGGGCGCTGCACGACATCTTCCTCCAGACGCTTCATCTGCATGCTGACCGCCGACTGCGTGCGATTGACGGCTTCGCCTGCGCGGGTAAAGCCGCCGTGATCGGCAATGGCCACGAAGGTGCGCAGCAGTTCGGTGTCAATGCTCGGGTAGGTGGCCAATACATCAATCTCCCAGATGGAACGCATAAGGAACATTCGTTGGATTGATCCTACGCCCGGCGCGAGACTTCAGTCATCCCACACGGAGGGCTAGGTGATGAAAGGTCAGAAACAATGCGTATTGATGGAAGAGGCTGATGGGTGTTCGCAGTCGGGCACGCTGTTCACAGCGCTGAGGTGTCATCTGCAGCGCTGGCTGGAGCTGCATCGGCAGCGCCACTTGCTGGCACAGATGAGTGACGGAACACTTAAGGACCTTGGCTTGAGCCGTGCCGACATTCAGCAGGAAGCCGAGCGCCCATTCTGGGACGACCCGCTCAAGCGCTGAGCGGGCAGTTTTTCCGGTTTAGCGCCTGACCTGCTTGAGGGTCTCGGCAATCAGGAAGGCCAGTTCCAGTGACTGATCGGCGTTCATGCGCGGGTCGCAATGAGTGTGATAGCGATCCGAAAGGCCGTCTTCAGTGATCGGGCGGGCACCACCGATGCATTCGGTGACGTTCTGTCCGGTCATTTCGATATGGATGCCGCCCGCGTAAGTGCCCTCGGCCTGGTGCACCTGAAAGAACTGCTTCACTTCGCCAAGGATCTGCGCGAAATCGCGGGTCTTGTAGCCGCTGCTTGCCTTGATCGTGTTGCCGTGCATAGGGTCAGAGCTCCACAGCACCTTGCGGCCTTCGCGCTCGACGGCGCGGATCAGTTGTGGCAAGTGATCACCTACCTTGTTGGCGCCCATGCGCGCGATCAGGTTCAGGCGTCCCGGGTCGTTATCCGGGTTGAGGATATCGATCAGGCGAATCAGGTCGTCGGTGTTCATGCTCGGGCCGACCTTGACGCCGATCGGGTTGTTGACCCCGCGCAGGAACTCGACATGCGCGCCATCCAGCTGGCGGGTACGGTCGCCGATCCACAGCATGTGCGCCGAGCAATCGTAGTAATCGTTAGTCAGGCTGTCGCGTCGTACGAAAGCTTCTTCGTAATTGAGCAGCAGCGCTTCGTGGGCGGTGAAGAAGCTGGTTTCGCGCAATTGCGGCGAGCTGTCCATGCCGCAGGCGCGCATGAACGCCAGGGTTTCATCGATACGCCCGGCAAGCTGGCTGTACTTTTCGGCCAGCGCCGAGTTGGCGATGAAGTCCAGGTTCCATTTGTGGACTTGATGCAGATCGGCGAACCCGCCCTGAGCGAAAGCACGCAGCAGGTTCAGAGTGGCGGTGGACTGGTTATAGGCCTGCAGCAGGCGCTCGGGGTCCGGCACGCGGCTCTTCTCGTCGAACCCGATGCCGTTGACGATATCGCCGCGGTACGCCGGGAGCGTTACGCCATCGATGATTTCATCGTTGGCCGAGCGTGGCTTGGCAAATTGCCCGGCCATGCGGCCGACTTTCACCACCGGGCAGCCGGCGGCAAACGTCATCACGATTGCCATCTGCAGCAGGACCTTGAACGTATCGCGAATCTTGGCGGCGGAAAACTCCATGAAGCTTTCCGCGCAGTCGCCGCCCTGCAGCAAGAACGCACGCCCTTGGGTCACTTCGGCAAACTGACGGCGCAACTCACGTGCTTCGCCGGCGAACACCAGCGGCGGATAACTGGCCAGCGTCTGTTCGACCCTGTGCAGGTGCTCGGCATCAGGGTAGTGAGGTTGCTGCTGAATCGGCAGTGCCCGCCAGCTGTCGGGGCTCCAGGGTTGGCTCATTATTGGCTCTAGAGTTGTGCAATCGGATCGGCATGTTAGCAGTTCGTCGTTGCTCTGCCAGTCTGGTGCGGACCATTCGAGCGGCGCCGCACGCCACAACGTGTGACAAAGCCGAGCGCTTGCCCGACAATTCGTATTTTGCGCTCAGCGCAGACAACCAGGAACGGTGATGACGGAAGAGCGTGAGCGCGTAGAGCGGATCCTGGCCGAGGTCCACGACGACTTCGGCATGATTCGCGTGCTGGAAGTGGAGGACTATCGCTTTCTGGAGTTTGGCGATGCCATCGAGCAAAGCTGCACCTTTACAGCCGATCCGAGCTGGCTGGAGTACGACTACACCCGAGCGATGCTGATCGGCGCGCTGTGTCATGACGCGCCGGAAAGCGCGCTGTTTCTGGGGCTGGGAGCCGGCACGCTGACCCAGGCCTGCATGAAGTTCCTGCCACTCGAGGACGTGGAAGTCATCGAGCTGCGCCCGGATGTGCCGCGTCTGGCCATGGAGTTCATGGGGCTCGATGACGATCCGCGTCTGTATATCCGCATCGGTGATGCGCTGGACCTGCTGGACAGCGCCGAGCCTGCCGACCTGATCTTTGTCGACCTTTACACCGATGTCGGTCCGGGCGTCGGGCACCTGGCCTGGAATTTCCTGCAGAGCTGTCAGCAGCGGCTGAATCCGGGCGGCTGGCTGATCATCAATCAGTGGGCCACCGACGACGGCAAGCCGCTGGGCGCGGCGCTGTTGCGTGGCCTGTATCACCGTCACTATTGGGAGCTGCCGGTGAAGGAGGGCAATGTCATCCTGCTCGTGCCGGCCGACCTGGATCAGACGCTGGATATCGACGCGTTACGCGGGCGAGCCGAGGCACTTGCACCGGATCTGGGTTACTCGCTGGCATCGCTGATCGGGGCTATTCGTCCCGCGACCTGAGCTGACGACAGGTGAGTCGATTGTGCTGAAAACAGGGTGGGACAATTCGCCACACCTCGAAGGCCGTGATACCAGTCATACGCAGGAATAGATTAAACGTTTAAGCGGCAATGCCCGCAATCCCGGGCCCGCGCCCTGATCAGACGGCCTTCTGCCCGCACTCAGGGCCTGCCGCCGCTCAAAAATGGCGCAACGTTTCGTAAAAAAAGACTCACTAAGGTGCGTATTTCCGGTATAGTGCGCGCCGGCCTTAACACGGCCCTCGTCAAGGTATTGCAGTTCCCCGAAGCCAGCTTCGGTTGCTTGTTCGCACAACGGACTAGCCTGGACGATCCATTCATCAAACGTTTTCGCAAATCCCCGCCGACAAAGCAGCCAGGGTGACCTCAAGGTCGTACACGGCACGCGCAGCTTTGAAGCATGGGTCTTTGCGGATGCACTAGAGGCAGACCCATGACCCAGGAAATCGGCGGCTTCGCCGCTCTCGAACTTCATCCAAATATCGTTGCAGCAGTCGTCGCCACTGGCTACGAAGAGCCTTCGGCCATTCAGCAGCAATCGATCCCGATTATTCTCGCCGGTCACGACATGATTGGTCAGGCGCAGACCGGTACGGGTAAAACCGCCGCGTTCGCACTGCCTATCCTGCATCGTATCGACCCGAGCAAGCGCGAGCCGCAAGCACTGATCCTGGCCCCGACCCGCGAACTGGCACTTCAGGTTGCCACCGCGTTCGAGACCTACGCAAAACAAATGCCGGGCGTAACCGTTGTAGCGGTCTACGGCGGCGCGCCTATGGGCCCTCAGCTCAAGGCTATCCGTAATGGCGCACAGATCGTCGTCGCTACCCCGGGCCGTCTCTGCGACCACCTGCGTCGTGACGAGAAAGTCCTGGCGACCGTGAACCATCTGGTTCTCGACGAAGCGGACGAAATGCTCAAGCTGGGCTTCATGGACGACCTCGAAGTCATCTTCAAGGCCATGCCTGAAACCCGCCAGACCGTACTGTTCTCGGCCACGCTGCCACAGTCGATCCGTGCCATCGCCGAACGCCATCTGCGCGATCCGAAGCACGTCAAGATCCAGACCAAGACCCAGACTGTCACCGCGATCGAGCAGGCTCACCTGCTGGTTCACGCTGACCAGAAGACCTCGGCCGTACTCAGCCTGCTGGAAGTCGAAGACTTCGACGCCCTGATCATGTTCGTCCGCACCAAGCAGGCGACCCTGGATCTGGCCAGTGCCCTTGAAGCCAAAGGCTACAAGGCTGCCGCACTGAACGGCGACATCGCCCAGAACCAGCGCGAGCGCGTTATCGAATCCCTCAAGGATGGCCGTCTGGACATCGTTGTGGCGACTGACGTTGCTGCCCGTGGTCTTGACGTTCCGCGTATCACCCACGTATTCAACGTGGACATGCCTTACGACCCAGAGTCCTACGTTCACCGTATCGGCCGTACCGGTCGTGCCGGTCGCGAAGGTCGCGCACTGCTGCTGGTGACGCCTCGTGAGCGCCGCATGCTGCAAGTGATCGAGCGTGTTACCGGTCAGAAGGTTGCGGAAGTCCGCCTGCCGGATGCCCAGGCCGTTCTGGATGCGCGCATCAAGAAACTGACCAACAGCCTGTCGCCGCTGGTTGCCGATGCCGAATCGACTCACGGTGATCTGCTCGATCGTCTGACTGCCGACATCGGCTGCAGCCCTCGCGCTCTTGCCGCTGCACTGCTGCGCAAGGCTACCAACGGTCAGGCACTGACCCTGGCAGCCATCGAGCGCGAGCGTCCACTGGTTCCGAACAACGCCCCGCGCGGTGATCGTCCAGAGCGCAGCAGCGACCGTGGTGATCGTCCTGAGCGTGAGCGTCGTGCGCCGGTTCCATTGGCTGAAGGCCGTGCTCGTTGCCGTACCGCGCTGGGTGCGCGTGATGGTATCGCTGCCAAGAACCTGCTGGGTGCCATCCTCAACGAAGGCGGCCTGGCCCGCGAAGCGATCGGCCGTATCCAGGTTCGTGACAGCTTCAGCCTGGTCGAACTGCCGGAAGATGGTCTTGAGCGTCTGCTGACCAAGCTCAAGGACACCCGCGTTGCTGGCAAGCAGCTCAAGCTGCGTCGCTATCGCGAAGACTGATCTGCTCCTGAGCTGATCGGCCCATAAAAAATCCCCGACTGGTTCGGGGATTTTTTTGCTTTGGATTCGGGCAAGTTGGCGCTACTGGCTTCACCCGAACCGGTAGATATCCATCCCGAGCGCGCCCATGGTGAAGCCTTGATAGGCAATGCCGAAGACACCGCCAGCGCCGCGTGCGAAATACAGCGGCAGCAAGTGTTCGTCACTCGGGTGCGCCCGGGCTGCATGAGGAGCGAGGCTGCGGTAGTGGTGCAGTGCGGCTTCATCGTCGTCTTGCAGCTTGTCGATCATCCAGTCACGAAACGCGGCGGCCCAAGGCTCGATACTCTCAGGGCCGGCGTTCCAGTCAAGGTCACGCAGGTTATGCGTGATGCTGCCTGAACCGATGATCAGCACACCCTGTTCGCGCAAACTGGCCAGTGCCCGGCCCACGCGGGTCTGCAATTCCGGCCCGTGGCGGCTGGGCAGCGAAACCTGCACCACCGGAATATCCGCGTCCGGGTACATCAGCGACAACGGCACCCAGACGCCGTGGTCGAAAGGGCGTCTGCTGTCGATGCGTGCAGGCAGGTCGCTGGCGGCAAGCAGTTCAACCACCGTGCGCGTCAGTTCCGGCAGCCCTTGCGCCGGGTACTGCACTGCGAACAATTCGGCTGGAAAACCGCCGAAATCATGCCATGTCTCGGGTTGTGGGTTGCCGTTGACGATCAGTTCGTGGCTTTCCCAATGGGCAGACACCATCACGATGGCGCGAGGCCGGGGCAGGCTGGCAGCCAACCGCTTCAAGGCAGGGCCGCTTTCGCCGGGCTCCAGCGCCAGCATGGGGGAGCCGTGGGAAATAAACAGGCTGGGGAACATTTAAAGCTCCAGAATAGAGGGATGACTCATAGTCGGTCATTTTTATGATCTAAATCTAATATAAGTTCTGGCGCTTTTTTATCGGATTTTCAGGAGGTTTCATGCAGGCGGATTTTTGGCTGCAGCGCTGGAGCGCCGGACAGATCGGCTTTCATCAGTCGGAGGTCAATCACGACCTGCGACAATCCTGGCCATTGCTGCAGGTCGCGCCAGGGGCGCGGGTTCTGGTGCCGTTATGCGGAAAGAGCCAGGACATGGGCTGGCTGATGCGGCAGGGGTACTACGTAGTGGGCTCCGAGCTGTCCGAGGCTGCAGTGGAGAGCTATTTCACCGAGCGTGGTGAGCAGCCGCACATCACCTTGCAGGGCGACTTCAAGGTCTACGCAGCGCCCGGCATTGAAATCTGGTGCGGTGATTTCTTCGCGCTGACTGCGCGCGATATCGGTCGTTGCGCGGCGTTTTACGACCGCGCTGCACTGATCGCCTTGCCAGCGGATATGCGCGAACGTTACGTGCAGCAGCTTGAAGCGCTGATGCCGCAGGCATGCAGCGGTTTGCTGATCACCCTGGAATACGATCAGAACCTGCTCGAAGGCCCGCCATTCTCCGTGCCATACACATGGTTGCAGAGCGTCATGCCAAGGAGCTGGAAGATCAAGAAGGTGGGCGGGCAGGATACGCTGCACAGCAGCCCCAAGGGGGTGAAGGCCGGATTGGAGCGTATGGATGAACACGTGTATGTGTTGGAGCGCCTGTAACTTTAAGAACGCAAGCCTCCCGCCCCCCGGATCAGTGACAGGGCGAATGAACCCGACGAAGTCGGGCCGGAAACGGAGCTGCGGGCTTTGCCTACTTTGGCCCCATCAAAGTAGGTCGCCGAGGGGCGAAAAGGTGACCTGAGTCGGACCTCATTTCACCTGACAAAGAAAAACCAGCGTCTCACGCGGAGCGTGGGGACGATCATGTGATTCAACCGCGGCGGCGCAAAGCCTCGATGCGTTGCTCCAGCGGCGGGTGGCTCATGAACAGGCCGGCGAGTCCCTTCTTGAGGCCGGCGTTGATGCCGAAGGCGGTCAGACTGTCGGGCATGTTCACCGGTACGCCCTGTTCGGAACGCAGGCGTTGCAGCGCGCCGATCATTGCGCCCGTACCCGCCAGTCGTGCACCGGCATCGTCAGCGCGGAATTCGCGTTTGCGCGAGAACCACATGACGATGGCGCTGGCCAGAAAGCCCAGTACCAGCTCGGCGAAGATCGTCGTGATGTAGTAAGCGATGCCCTGACCGTTTTCAGTCTTGAAGATCACCTTGTCGACAAAGTTGCCGATGATGCGGGCGAAGAACATCACGAAGGTGTTCACTACACCCTGTACCAGCGCCAGCGTCACCATGTCACCGTTGGCAACGTGGCCGATCTCGTGCGCCAGTACGGCTTTCACCTCATCCGGCGAAAATCGCTCGAGCAGGCCCTGGCTGACCGCAACCAAGGCATCGTTCTTGTTCCAGCCCGTGGCGAACGCGTTGGCTTCGTACGCCGGGAAAATACCAACCTCCGGCATCTTGATGCCCGCGTCGCGGGACAGTTGTTCGACGGTCTGCAGCAACCATTGCTCATGGCGAGTGCGAGGCTGACTGATGATCTGAGTACCGGTGCTCATCTTCGCCATCCACTTGGAGATGAATAGCGAGAACAGCGAGCCCGCGAAACCGAACACAGCGCAGAAAACCAGCAGCTGATTGAGGTTCAGATCAACCCCGTTGGCCGCCATGAACCCATTGAAGCCAAAAAGGCTCAGGGTGATGCTGGCAATCAGCACGACCGCAAGGTTAGTGGCCAAAAACAGCAAAATGCGCATCATGGTCGAAACGTTCTCCTCAGGTAAATATGTAACTCGATGCCGGGTATATAAGGTGATGCTTGCTGCTATTCAACAGAGGGACTATTTCAAACTGTGTCCTCTTGTCGTAATCAATGGTAATCCCGCAAGGCTGAACGGCGCCTGAGCCAGAGTGGTCGATGCCTGAAGCGTTTGCGGCAGGGCATTCACGCTGTTTCGGGCAGGCAGAAATAAACTGCCCCGAGCGGGTCGGGGCAGAGAGGTCAGGCGAGAGGGCGGTGACTGTTTACTGGCGATAACCCTTCAGGAAATTACCGATGCGGCCAATGGCCTGCTCCAGTTCATCGACGCGCGGCAGGGTCACGACGCGGAAGTGATCAGGGTACGGCCAGTTGAACGCTGTGCCCTGGACCACCAGCAGCTTTTCGGAAAGCAGCAGATCGAGGACGAACTTCTCGTCGTTGAGGATCGGGCAGACCTTCGGGTCGATGCGCGGGAACGCGTACAGCGCGCCCATCGGCTTCACGCAGCTGACACCGGGAATGTCGTTGAGCAGCTCCCAGGTGCGGTTGCGCTGTTCCAGCAGACGACCAGGAGGAAGAATCAGGTCGTTGATGCTCTGATAGCCGCCCAGCGCGGTCTGGATGGCGTGCTGACTCGGTACGTTGGCACACAGGCGCATGTTGGCCAGAATGTCGATGCCTTCGATATAGCTCTGCGCATTGTGTTTCGGCCCGGAAATGGCGATCCAGCCGGAGCGGAAGCCTGCGACCCGATACGACTTGGACAGGCCGTTGAAGGTCAGGCACAGCAGGTCCGGTGCCAGCGAGGCGGTGCAGATGTGCACAGCGTCGTCATACAGGATCTTGTCGTAGATTTCGTCGGAGAACACCACCAGATTATGCTGGCGAGCCAGCTCCAGCATGCCCAGCAATACTTCGCGCGAGTACACCGCACCGGTCGGGTTGTTCGGGTTGATGATGACCATGGCCTTGGTGTTCGGGGTGATCTTGGCCTTGATGTCTTCAAGATCCGGCCACCAGTTGGCCTGCTCGTCGCACAGATAATGCACCGGGCTGCCACCGGACAAGGCGACGGCAGCAGTCCACAGTGGGTAGTCGGGGGCCGGAACCAGCACTTCGTCGCCATTGTTGAGCAGCGCCTGCATGGACATCACGATCAGCTCGGACACGCCGTTGCCCAGGTAGATGTCTTCGATGCCGACGCCTTCGACCTGCTTCTGCTGGTAATACTGCATCACCGCCTTGCGGGCGCTGAACAGGCCCTTGGAGTCGCTGTAGCCCTGCGCAGTCGGCAAGTTGCGGATCACATCCTGCAGGATTTCGTCCGGCGCCTCGAAACCAAACGGTGCCGGGTTGCCGATGTTCAGCTTGAGGATGCGATGGCCTTCCTCTTCCAGGCGTTTGGCGTGCTTGAGCACCGGCCCGCGAATGTCATAGCAGACGTTTGCGAGCTTGTTCGATTTGTTGAACTGCATGGTGATGATCCCGAAAATGGACGAGCTGTCGCCGGCTTGCAATGAAGGTCGCTACATTCGCCATGAAAATGGGTTTGTGTACGACAAACGCGGGTGCCAGACTGACGTCTGACCTGGCGCAATGATACGTGCCACCTGATCTGCGGAAAAGGTACAGATCAGGGTTTTTCGAATTCGGAGGTGTACCTGTGGACAAGTTGCAGAAAACGCTGGAAGAGTGGAAACAGATGCTCGACCCGGAGCAGTACAACGTCTGCCGTCTGAAAGGCACCGAACGGCCGTTTTCCGGTAAGTACAACGAAACAAAGACAGAGGGCGTCTATCACTGCATCTGCTGCAATGAGCCGCTGTTCGATTCCAAGACCAAGTTTGATTCAGGCTGCGGCTGGCCCAGCTTCTATGCGCCGCTTGAGGGCAGCGCGGTGGTCGAGGTTCGCGACATGAGCCACGGCATGATTCGTACCGAAGTGGTCTGCGCCAAGTGCGATGCGCACCTGGGCCACGTGTTCCCGGATGGACCGCCACCCACCGGGCTGCGTTATTGCATTAATTCGGTCTGCCTGGATCTGGTGCCGCGCGCTTAGGCCCTGTGCAGATCCTGGGCTCTGTGCAAATTCAACCACCGCTCTGTTCCAATACAAGTATCGAGGCCTCCTTTGATAATTGAAAACCTGCTGAGCATCCCGGTCACGACGATCAAGGGCGAACAGAAAACCCTCGCCGATTTCTCCGGCAAGGCCTTGCTGGTGGTCAATACCGCCAGCAAGTGTGGCTTTACTCCTCAATACAAGGGGCTGGAGAAGCTCTGGCAGGACTACCGGGATCAGGGCTTGGTGGTGCTGGGTTTTCCCTGCAACCAGTTCGGCAAGCAGGAGCCAGGCGACGAGGGGGCGATTTCCGGGTTTTGCGAGCTCAACTACGGCGTCAGCTTCCCGTTGTTCAGAAAGATCGATGTGAACGGCGAGCAGGCCCATCCGCTGTTCGTGCAGCTCAAGCAGCAGGCTCCGGGATTGTTGGGTACGGAGCGCATCAAGTGGAATTTCACCAAGTTCCTGATTGGCAAGGATGGCCGGTTGGTCAAGCGTTTTGCGCCATTGACCAAGCCCGAGGAACTGACGGGCGAAATCGAAGCGCTGTTGCGCTAAGCCTCAATCGATACCGGTGATGGGTATCCACTGATCCAGAATGCTGATCAGCTCGGCGCGCCGGAACGGCTTGGCCAGATAGTCATTCATGCCCGCCGCCTTGCAGCGCTCGCGTTCATCGGGCATGGCGTTGGCGGTAAGGGCAACGATCGGCAGATTCGGCCAGCGGCCACTGCTGCGGATCTGGCGGCTGGCCTCATAGCCGTCCATGACCGGCATGTTGCAGTCCATCAATACCAGGTCGAAATGGCCTTGCTCCAGTTGTTCCAGGGCTTCGCCGCCATGGCTGCTGATGATCACTTCGCAACCCAGTTTGCCGAGGATGCCCTTGGCGACCAGTTGATTGACCGGGTTATCCTCCACCAGTAACACCCGCGCCAGACGTGGTGCGCTGTGCTCGAGCGTCTGTGTATCCTTGAGGCCGGTTTCTTCCTGACCCAATATGCGCCGCAGCGTGTGGTAAAGCGCGTTGCGCGCCAGTGGCCGGGCCTGCTGTTGCAGCGGGGCCAGGGCGGCAACCTGTTCGCCGGGCATGAAGTTGCCATAGGCGGTCACCAGCAGGATCGGCACGGGCGTCGTGGGGCGAATCGCAAACAGGCATTCGGGACAGTCGGTAATGACCAGATCCGGGCTGCTGTCGAGGTCCACTGTTTCCGGGCGATCGTCGATGCTGCGTCGTTTCAGATCGACGCCCCAGAACGGCAGCAGACTGCCAAGCAGTTCCACCAGGCCGCTGCCTGCCGAACTGACCACGGTCACCCGGCCCTTGAGCGGGGTCTGGGTGACCGCGGGCACGTGCACCGGCAGCGGCAGTTCGGCGCAGAACTGGCTGCCGAAACCGGACTGCGACTGGATGCTCAGCGTGCCATTCATGGCCTCGCAGAGGTTGTTGGTCAGTGCCAGGCCCAGTCCGGTGCCGCCGTACTGACGGGTGATGGCGGTTTCAGCCTGGGTGAACGGCTGGAAGATTCGGGTCTGTGCGTCCTGCGCAATTCCGATGCCGGTATCGCGGACTTCGATGCGCACCCGGTTTTCACCGGAGCCGGCGTCCCGATGATGAGTCAGACGCACATCCACACGCCCGAAACGGGTGAACTTCAAGGCGTTGGACAGCAGGTTGCTGACGATCTGTCGCACTCGGGTCGGGTCGCCGGTGACCATGGCCGGAAAGTCCGGTGCGATCAGGCACGTCAGTTCCACGCTGGGCGCTGCATTCTGCGACAGCAGATTGGCGGTGTCCTCGATCAACATCCCCAGGTCAAAAGGAATGCGCTCGATCTCCAGGTGACCGGCATCGAACTTGGACATGTCGAGAATATCGTTGAGCAGCTCGACCAGCACCTTACCGGAGTCGTGGGCGATCATCAGTTGCTGGCGCTGTTCGGCACTCAGCGGGCTGTCCAGCGACAGCGCCAGCATGCCCAGCAGGCCGTTGAGCGGTGTCCGAATCTCGTGGCTCATGTGTGCCAGAAACGCCGAGCGTGCATGAGCCATGTCCAGCGCCGTACTGCGTGCTATCTGCAGTTCCTCATTGGACTCGCGCAGGCGCAGGTTGCTGGCCTTGAGCTCGTTGGTGCGTGCCGAGACGATGTTTTCCAGTTCGTTGAGGTGGTCGGTCAGCCGGTCCTCGGCTGCGCGTCGTCTGGAAAACTCGCTGCTCATGCTTTCAAACTGACGGTTGAACGTCTCGACCAGTACGCCGATTTCATCCTGGGCATGGTAGGGCGGGCAGGTTATTTTGCCCTGGTCAGGGTTGCGCGGATCGCGACTGCTCAGCTCGCGGATCACCC
Source organism: Pseudomonas sp. PvP027 (assembly GCF_017833005.1). Classification (NCBI taxonomy): domain Bacteria; kingdom Pseudomonadati; phylum Pseudomonadota; class Gammaproteobacteria; order Pseudomonadales; family Pseudomonadaceae; genus Pseudomonas; species Pseudomonas sp. PvP027. The sequence continues at coordinate 4,970,626 of NZ_JAFIBK010000001.1, forward strand.
TCACCAGAGGCTTGGTCAGGGTCGCGTAAAACAGAATGGTCAGAATGCCGGCCAGCGCCAGGCTGCGGACGAAGCCGTTGAGCAGGGTGATTTCAGCGCGTTGCAGAAAATGGCTGCCGAACGCGAAGGTGTCCACGGTCAGGTACAGCGTGCCGATGGTTTCATTGGGCAGATGATTGAGGTGCAGTTTTTCCTGAAACTGCCGGCTTTCGCCGAACAGCCAGTCGCTGAACACCCGATAACGCCCGGTGGCCATGGGGCGCTCGACGCTGGAGAGCACAGCGTCGTTGTTGTCGGTAAGCCTGGCGCTGACCACGGCAGGTGAGCGCAGCAGGCCGAGTGTGAGTTCCTGGGCCAGCTCGGAGTCAATGTTGTAGGCGATGCGCGACGCCGGGTTCTGGATGATTTCCAGCAGAGACTTGATTTCACGATTGATGGAAGCGTCTTCGCTGGCATAATCGATCGCAATCTGGAACAGGCTCAGCAAGGTCCCCAGCACGAAGCCGATCGATACAGCCAGGCGCGCCTGCTTGAACGACAGCCTGTTTTTGAGCGATATATCCATGAGTACTGCCACTTCTGGTGCCCGGTGCCGGCCAAGCATAGCTGATCGGCACTGCTGACTAATCAGTTAAATATAAGGAGATCCCGTGGATTCTCGGTTGGATGCTTTTCTGCAGCGCGCCGACGCCGTGCTGGCCCGACTGGAGCCGTTGCTGCCAGCGCTGCGCGAGCCGGTCGACTGGTCGCAGGCACTGGCCGCGCGCTGGGTGCAAGAAGGCCGCAACGGTTATCTGATGCCGCTGCAAGTGAGCCTGGATACACGCCTGACCGATCTGATCGGCGTCGACCTGCAGCGCGATCAGCTGGGCCGCAATACTCGTCAGTTCATCGACGGGCTGCCTGCCAACCATGCCTTGCTGTGGGGTTCGCGCGGCACTGGCAAGTCGTCCTTGATACGCGCTCTGCTGGCCGAGTACGCCCCGGCCGGTCTGCGTCTGATCGAGATCGAACGCGATCACCTGGGCGACTTGCCGCGTGTGGTCGAGCAACTGCACAAGCTGCCGCAGCGCTTTGTGCTGTTCTGCGATGACCTGTCGTTCGAGTCGGGCGAGGGCGATTATCGCGTGCTCAAAAGTGTGCTTGATGGCTCGCTGGAGCAGGCGCCGGACAACGTGCTGCTGTATGCGACCTCCAATCGTCGTCACCTGGTGCCCGAGAAGGAAAGTGACAACGTCGACTGGAAGCACGTTGACGGCGAACTGCATCCCAGTGAGGCCGTCGAAGACAAGATCGCCTTGTCTGACCGGTTCGGACTATGGCTGTCGTTCTATCCGTTCACTCAGGAACATTATCTGAACGTGGTCGAGCACTGGATCACGCAATTGGCGCAAAAAGCCGGATTGCAGTGGCAGCGCGACGAAAATCTGGAGAAAGCCGCGATTCGCTGGGCAACCGCGCGCGGCAATCGCAATGGCCGCTGTGCCTATCAATTTGCACGTTACTGGGTAGGACTTGAATTGTTGGAGCAACACACATGATTGATTTGCAAAACACCGGGGCGGGCCTGGACGGCTACGGCCTGCTGACTGCCCAGCTGCAAGCACTGCTGGCCGACGAGCGCGATTTCATCGCCAATGCGGCGCAGTTTTCGGCGTTTCTCTATACCCAGCTCGACGATCTGAACTGGGCGGGCTTTTACCTCAATCGCAATGAAGAACTGGTGCTGGGGCCGTTTCAAGGGCAGATCGCCTGCGTACGCATTCCTTTCGGCCGCGGCGTTTGCGGGGCGGCCGCGCAGAGTCGGCAAACCCAGCGCGTTCAGGACGTCCACGAGTTTCCCGGACACATTGCCTGCGACAGCGCATCGAACAGCGAGTTGGTGGTGCCATTGATCAAGGAGGGGCGTCTGATCGGGGTGCTGGACCTGGACAGTCCAAGTGTGGGGCGTTTCAACGAAGAGGATCAGGCAGGGATTGAGCGTCTTGCGGCTATCTTCCTGGCATCGACAGACTGCTGAGCCAGTTAGCCTGCCGCTGCCCGGAGCACAATTCCGGCAGCGGCGGGTCGGTCATCAATCGTAGATGACTTTCTTTTTCCATTCCGATTCGGTGTCGTCCTGCTTCAGGCCTTCGGTCAGTGCGTTGTCGTCGTCTTCGGTCGGTGCGGTATTGGTCAACACCACCGAATTGGCACGGGCCAGTTGTTTTTCCATCGCCAGCAGTTGCTGCTGATAAGTGACCGGGTCCGGCTGGTTGCGCAAATACTGTACGCCGCGTTCGAATGCCAGACGTGCCTGACCCGGTTGATCCTGCGAAAGTGCGGTCTGGCCAAGGTTGTTGAAGAATTCGATGTGCAGATTGACCAGAATCGTACGGATTTCACGGATCCAGTGTTTCGCCTCGCTGGTCTGCAGAAAACCGTCATGCGCAGCGCGAGTCACCTGACCGTGCAGGGCTTCCAGCAGAAAGCGCACGTCCTTGGCCTTGGCTTCGGTCTGGATCGGTGTGACCGGGTTGGGTATATCGATGCCTTCGCCTTTGGCAATCTGCTGTTCCAGTTCGCCGATGCGATGCTTGAGCTGAGCGTTGCCTTTCTCCATGTTCAGCATGCGCTGCACGACGTTCAGCTCCAGTCGTGTCAGCAACAGCTTCAAGGCGGGGGACATCAACTGGCCCGGGAATACTTCGGTGATCTCGCTGCAGCGACGCAGGCGATCCCCGAGTTCGACCTTGGTACGAGCCTTTTCCAGTTTGCCGTTTTCAGCGACGTGATTCAGGTAGCCGATCGCGATGAGCAGTGCGATACCTGCTACTACCATCAGCGTGATCATGAGTGGAGTCACTGTGCAAACCTCATTTGTTCAATTAGTTTTAGTGCGAGTGTAGTGGCTAAGCACTACTGCGCATAGATGTCCCTCTCGGAGTTTGTCGGCATCTCTTCTATATAGATTAGGAGAGATTCGTCAGTCGGGCGCCCGGCGACAGTCGGTCAGCGTCCGAACGGCAGCGAAGTTATTGATTTCAATAAATTTTCACATGGGGGTTGACGACCCCTCAATCCATCCATAGAATGCGCGCCACTTACAGCGTAAAGCACACAGCGTAGCGCAAATAAGTAGTGAATGTTGTACGTGTGTCCCCTTCGTCTAGTGGCCTAGGACACCGCCCTTTCACGGCGGTAACAGGGGTTCGAGTCCCCTAGGGGACGCCATTGCGGGAATAGCTCAGTTGGTAGAGCACGACCTTGCCAAGGTCGGGGTCGCGAGTTCGAGTCTCGTTTCCCGCTCCAATTTTAAGCAGCTTTGCCTCAGGGCAGGGTTGAGTGAAACCAGAACACGTCTTCGGATGATGTCTGGAACTGAAACACACACCATTGTGTTTCAGGCAGTGTCCCCTTCGTCTAGTGGCCTAGGACACCGCCCTTTCACGGCGGTAACAGGGGTTCGAGTCCCCTAGGGGACGCCATATTGCGGGAATAGCTCAGTTGGTAGAGCACGACCTTGCCAAGGTCGGGGTCGCGAGTTCGAGTCTCGTTTCCCGCTCCAAATTCACAAAAATGCCGCTCAACAGAGCGGCGTTTTTGTTTGTGCGTTTTAACGTCAGATGTTTTAACGTCATGTAAAAGAACGCCGCTTTAAAGGCGGCGTTTTTTCATCTCAGGCTCTGGGCATCTGCGGCAATTCATTTGGCCGCATGTCGAACACCAACACCTCTGCGTCAACCCCTACGCTCAGGCTCAGAGTCTGTTCGTCGCGTACACGCACGCCATCCCCTTCACCCAGTTGCTCGCCATTAAGCATCACACTGCCACGGGCAACGTGCACATAGGCATAGCGGTTGGCTGCCAGCTCCAGGGTCGCGGTTTCATCGCCATCGAACAGGCCGGCATACACGCGAGCGTCCTGGCGCACCTTGAGCGCGCCGTTCTCGCCTTCTGGCGAGATGATCAACTGCAGGCGACCGCGTTTCTGCTCGGGGCTGAAATGCTTCTCCTGGTAGTTGGGCGTCGCGCCTGCAACATTTGGCACGATCCAGATCTGCAGAAAATGCACACCCTCGATGTGCGAGTGGTTGAACTCGCTATGTGCCACGCCGGTGCCCGCGCTCATCAACTGCACGTCGCCGGGACGGATCACCGAGCCGGTGCCCAGCGTATCCTTGTGCTCCAGCGCGCCTTCCAACACGTAGGAAAAAATCTCCATGTCCCGATGCGGGTGCTGGCCGAAACCTTTGCCGGCACTGACGCGGTCGTCGTTGATCACCAGCAGGTCGGAAAAGCCCTGTTCCTGCGGGTTACGGTAGCCGGCAAAGGAAAAGGTGTGAAAGGATTTCAACCAGCCATGGTCGGCTGCACCACGATCAGAGGCTTTGCGAAGAGTCAGCATGATTCTTTCTCCATCTATCGACGCTGCACATTCAGCAATCGATCACGTAGGAAGAAGAGTACGGCTTATCGACTGTCGCAATAAGTAGCTGAAATATGAATGACTGTCTCTCTGAGGTTGACAGTAGGCCGCGCTACGTTACGCTCTGCCGAACGCCATTCAGCGCTTGATCAGGTCGCAACACATGAACCCTTTTGAAGACATGCGGATGTTCTGCCAGGTGATGGAGTCCGGCAGCCTGACCGCTGCGTCCGACAAGCTGGGCCTGTCCAAACAGTTTGTCAGTCGTCGTCTGATGCAACTGGAGGAGCGGCTGGGCGTACGCCTGCTCAACCGTTCGACGCGACGTCTGGACGTCACGCCGTTGGGTCAGAGTTACTACGAATCGGCCCTGCGTCTGCTGGCCGAGCTGGAGCAGGTGGAGCAGGGGATCACCGGGCAAAACCACGAACCGCGCGGCACCCTGCGCGTAAGTGCGCCGCTGTCGTTTGCCTTTACCCACCTGGCCTGCCTGCTGCCGCTGTTTTTGCAGCGCTATCGCGACGTGGCAGTAGAAGTCGATCTGAGTGATCGTCCGGTGGACGTGATCAGTGAAGGTTACGACCTGGTACTGCGTATCGGCGTGCTTGAAGACTCCAGCCTGATCGCCCGGCGCATTGCCTCGATCGACCGGGTGTACTGCGCCAGTCCGGTGTACCTGGCCGAGCGCGGCATACCGCAAAAACCCGAAGACCTGCACGCCCACGATTGCCTGCCCTATGGCCACAGCCGTCAAGCGCAGTGGCGTTTCCAACGGCAGGACAAGCCGTTGACCCTCAATGTCAGCGGGCGCATGCGTGCCAATAATGGCGAGCTGCTGAGGGAGTCGGCGATTGCCGGTTTGGGCATCACCTATTTGCCGACCTTTATTGTCGGTGCCGCGCTGCGCGACGGCAGCCTGGTGCGGGTGCTGGACAACCTGCGTCCCGAGCCACTGACGCTGTCAGCGGTTTATCCGCAACACCGTCAGGCCTCGCGACCGGTGCAGGCATTCATCGAGTTCCTGCGCGAGCGTCTGGAATCGGGTATTGAGCTGAATGATCCGCAAGCTTGAAGCAAGCTGATGATCACCCTATTTATGATTAATTTGCATCTTAGGCTAGAACAAAAATGAATTTAGCTAATTTTTACCCGGGTGTTAGGGTCGTTGCCGATCATTTCGATTTGCCCGATGCCTGTGGAGAACATACCTGTGCCAACGACCCTCATCCGCTGGAGCCAACGCTTGCTGAAGGGGCTGGTGCTGAGCCTTGTGGCCTCGCTCGATATCCAGTCGGCCAATCTGATCGTCGGCGATCAGAGCTACAGCGCCCGCACCGTGATGGAAGCCGCCGGGGTGCTCAAAGATTTGCCTTACGAACTTGAATGGAAGCAGTTCACTGCAGGCTCGCCGGTCGCCGAGGCCTTGAACGTCGGCAGCCTGGATATTGGCTTGCTAGGCGATTCGCCTGCGCTGTTCATGGGCGCGCTGGGGGCTCCGATCAAGGTCATCGGTGTGTCGCGACAGAACCTCGACGGCGTTGCCATCGTTGTGCGCAAGGACTCGCCGATCAAGACCGTGGCGGATCTGGCGGGCAAGAAGGTCGCCATCTGGAAAGGTTCGTTCAGCCAGCAACTGATGCTCACCGCACTGGACAAGGCTGGTGTCGCACGCGATGCCGTTGACTATCGCTACCTCAGCGCACTGGATTCCTCCCATGCGCTGGACGGCGGTTCGGTGGATGCGATTGCCACCTGGGAACCCTACGTCACCCAGCAGGAACGACAGGGTGCGCGGATTATCGCGACTGCCGAGGGCCTGATTCCAGCGCAAAGCTTCATCGTCGCCAACGATCAGGCCATCAAGGACAAGCGTGCGCAGATCAGCGATTTCCTGCAGCGCCTGCAGGCCGCCCGCGCCTGGTCGGTCAGTGATCCGCAGCACAATGAACGCTACGCCAACGCCTGGTCCGCGCTGACCAAGGCCGATGCCGAGGTAGCACGGCGCTGGTTTTCCCGTGCTCAGGTGGTAGTCGTGCCGATCACTGCGCAAGTGGTGGCTGGTGCGCAGCAAACCATCGATTTTTTCAACAACGCGGGGCTGACCAAGCGTTATCCTGCTGCCAGCGTGTTTGACGAGTCGTTCAGTGCAGCGCTGGCCGATCAGGCGCAGGCAGCGCGCTGACCGAGCGCCTGCCACTGTGCTATCCGGGAGCCTTCACCATGAGTTTCACATCATTGCACTGGGGCGCTTACCGCCCACAGGTCAAGGACGGCAAGCTGACCGGACTTTTGCCAGCAGAATGGGACAAGGATCCGTCTCCGATCGGCGATTCGGTTGCCGGCGCCATTACCTCGCCGACTCGCATCACGCGCCCGGCGATACGCCGCAGTTTTCTTCAGCAAGCCGGTGGACGACCCGATCTGCGTGGTCAGGAGCCGTTCATCGAGGTTTCCTGGGAGGTCGCCCTGGATCTGGTCGCCAGCGAGTTGCAGCGAGTCCGGCACGAGCATGGCAATCAGGCGATCTTCGGTGGTAGCTACGGCTGGGGCAGCGCGGGGCGTTTTCATCACGCGCAAAGCCAGCTGCATCGCTTCCTCAACTGCATTGGCGGTTATGTGTTCAGCACCGACAGCTACAGCCTGGGTGCCGGGCGGGTGCTGATGCCGCACATCGTCGGCAACATGGACTGGCTGTTGGCGGCACATACCTCCTGGAAAAACCTCGCCGAGCATTGCGAGCTGTTCGTCGCGTTCGGCGGCTTGCCCGCCAAGAATGCGCAGACCAGCCCCGGTGGTGCCAGCGACCATCTGCTGGTCGATGCGCTGCAACGCATGTCCGACGCGGGCGTGCAGTTCGTCAACGTCAGCCCGCTGCGTGACGATCTGGTTGGCCCGACGCATAACCAGTGGCTGGCGGTACGTCCCGGCAGCGACACGGCGTTGATGATGGCGCTGTCCTGGGTACTGATCAGCGAAGGGTTGTACAACGAGGATTTCGTCCAGCGCTATACCTTGGGCTATGCGCGTTTTCGCGATTATCTGCTGGGCCACACTGATGGCCAGCCGAAAGACCCGCGCTGGGCCGAGGCGCTGACCGATATTCCTGCGCAGCAGATTGTCGAGCTGGCACGGCGCATGGCCAGCAAGCGCACCATGATCAACGTCGCCTATTCATTGCAGCGTTCGCTGCACGGTGAGCAACCGTTCTGGATGACGGTGACCCTGGCCGCGCTGTTGGGCCAGATCGGTTTGCCCGGTGCCGGTTTTGGCCTGGGTTACGGCTGCATGAACAACACCGGCAGTGGCCGCAAGGCGTTCTCGGGGCCACGCTTTTCCCAGGGTGGCAACCCGGTCAAGGACTTCATTCCGGTCGCGCGGGTCACGGATATGCTGCTCAATCCCGGCACACCCTTCGATTACAACGGACAACAGCACACGTACCCGGACATTCGCCTGGTGTACTGGGCGGGTGGCAATATCTTTCACCACCATCAGGATCTCAATCGGCTGCTGGAGGCGTGGCAGCGGCCGCAAACCATCATCGTCCACGAGCAGTTCTGGACCGCCCAGGCACGCTATGCCGACATCGTGCTGCCGGCCACCACGGCCCTTGAGCGCAATGACATTGGCAGTTCGGCCTCCGACCGTTTCATGATCGCCATGCAGCAGGCGATCGAGCCCGTGGGAGAGTCGCGTGACGACTACTCGATTCTGGCCGCGCTGGCCGAGCGGCTGGGTGTGGCCCAGGCGTTTACCGAAGGTCGGGATGCCCGGGAATGGCTGCGCTTTATCTATGACGAGTCTCGGCAGCGGGCCGAAACGTTTGGCATCACCCTGCCGGATTTCGAGCAGTTCTGGCGTGACGGTGTACTGGAAATAGACTATCCGCACACCGACAACGTACTGCTTGAATCCTTTCGCCATGACCCTGACGCGCATCCGCTGCCGACGCCGTCCGGACGCATCGAAATTTTCTCCGAACGCATTGCAGGCTTTGGCTATGCCGATTGTCCCGGTCACCCGGTGTGGCTGGAGAAGCCTGTGCCGACCCACGCGCTGCACCTACTGTCCAACCAGCCGAAAACCCGTCTGCACAGCCAGTACGACCACGGCAGTTACAGTCGCTCCTCGAAAATTCAGGCGCGCGAGCCGCTGACCCTCAACCCGCTAGATGCTCGCGCACGCGGACTGGTCGATGGCGATGTGGTCAAGGTTTTCAACGAGCGGGGCGCGTTTCTGGCCGGGGTGATCGTGTCGGATGGCATTCGTCCCGGCGTAGTGCAGATAGCCACCGGAGCCTGGTTCGATCCGCTGGTGCATGGCGAGCGAGGCAGCCTGGAAAAACACGGCAACCCGAATGTGATCACCGAAGATGTGGGCGCCTCCAGCCTGTCGCAGGGCTGTGCAGCGCAGACGGCAACGGTGGAGATCGTCAAATGGGATCAGGACCTGCCGCCGGTGACGGCGTTCGAACCGCCGTCATTGCTCTGACGCGTCTTATTGGTCTTTGCTGCGTGCCGCAAACGCCGCCTTGCCCACGCCCGCCAGCACCGCGTCATTCTGTGGGGTATGCACCCGGCCGCACAGGACGTTGCGGTAGTGGCGCTGCAACGGGTTGCTGCGTGACAGTCCTGGATTTCCCGAGGCCTCGATGGCCAGTTCCACCGCGCGGATGGCGTTGCCGGTCACCAGGTATTTGATCTGCCCGGCGTGCTGGGCAGGTGTGTGCCCGTGGGCAGCCGAGTGCAGCAGGCTGCGATTGGCGAACAGCAGGGTATCGATCTGCCCGACGGTTTCCTGAAAGCGCGGCAGGGTCGACAGCGCGGCGCCGAGGTTGGAGGGCGTGCGCTGTTCCAGCCAGTGCACCAGCCAGTCGCGGGCGGATTGAGCGATGCCGTCGTAGACCGACGACAGCAGCACCGACATCCACAGCAGGCCCGATCCATCCAGTTCGGATTGCGGGGCGCTCCACGGGCTGACGCTGACGGCGTGATCGAGTGGCACCAGCACGTTGTCGAATCTGACTTCGTGGCTGCTGGTCGCGCGCATGCCCAGATGGTCCCAGTCCTCAATGATGGTGATGCCCGGCGTGTCCTTGTGGACCAGCCAGCTGCCCACCAGCGGATCATCGTCATCGCTGCGTGCCCACACGGCAAACCAGGTCAGACCATGGCTGCCTGTGGAGTAGATCTTGCTGCCGCTGATGCGCCAGCCTTGAGCGGTGCGGCGCGCGATGGTGCCTGGCAGGCCGCCGCGCGCAGGTGTTCCCAGATCGGGCTCCACGCGCAGGGCGTTGATCAACGCGCCCTCACGCACGGCCTGTTCGGCCACCTGTACGCGCAGATGGCTTGGCCAGTTGCGGTTCTCCTGCAGGCGTGAATGCTGCAGGTATTGCATGACCAAAATCAGCGCCGTCGACGGCTCTCCTCTGGCCACCGCGCTGATCACCTGCCGGGCTCGGGGCAGATCGGCACCGCCGCCGCCCAGTTCGGTCGGAACGGTCAGGCCAAGCAGGCCGTGAGCGTGCAGCAGCTGGAAGTTGGCGTGGGGGAATTGCGCGCTGACGTCGTATTGCTCGGCGGTTTCGGCCAGTGCGGCGGTCAGTTCCGCCAGCCGTTTGCCGAAGTCCTCGGCGGGCTCGGGCGCGTCATGCAGCTGGCGCGGAGTAGGGCGCAGGGTCGAGAGTGTCATGCGGGGTCCTTTTCGCAGCGTTTATTGAGCGGCGGCCTGCGCGATCTGCGCGCGCGAAGTGTTGAAGCTTTTGTCGAAGCCTGTCGAAACGTCGATCCTTTTGCTCAGAATGCCTTCGGCCAAGTAAGTGTCGGCAGTGTTTTGCAGGCCCTGGACGATCTGATCGTCAATCGGCGTGCGTTGCATTTTCGTCGCCTTGGCCACTGCGAGGTGCACCGCCAGGGGCAGGCCGGTAACTTTCGCCTGGGCCGCCGCGTACTCCTCGGGATGGGCGTTGGACCAATTGAAAGCGCGCTCGACGCGGGCAACGAAATCATCCAGTTGTGCGCGCTTGCCTTCGATGGCCTCGCTGGTTGCGGCAAGGTAGAGGTGGTTGCTCAGCAGCTCACTGCCGCTGACCAGTACTCGCGCGTCGCTTTGCGTGATGGAGATCGTGGTGTAAGGGTCCCAGGTTGCCCACGCATCGGCATCGCCACTGTCCAGCAGCAGACGCGACTCGCTGGGCAGCAGATTGATGAAGGTGACATCACTGGTTTTCAGCCCGGCCTCATGCAAGGCGCGGATCGCCAGGTAGTGGCCGATGGAGCCGCGGCCGGTGACGATGCGCTTGCCCTTGAGATCGGCAACGGTCTTGATCGGCGAGTCTTTCGGCACCAGCACCGCAGTGGTGAAGCGGCCCTGGGCGTGGGTGATGCTGACCACTTTCAAGGGTGCACCCGCCCCTAGAGCGAATACATAGGGCGCATCACCCAGCGCACCGATATCCACCGCGCCCGCATTCAGCGCCTCCCCCAGGGGTGCCGCTGCGGGAAACTCGGAAAACTGAATCTCGTAAGGCACGTCCTTGAGCTCGCCGGAAACCTGCAGCAGGGTTTTCAGCAGCGACTTCTGATTGGCGACCCGCAGCGGCGCCTGCTCGGCAGCCACTCCCTGACCTGCCAACACACTGAGCAGTGCGCCCAGCAGCAGGGTTTTAAACGGCAGGGTGGATTTGAAAAAAGGCAGCATTGAGGTGTTTCTCCATTGAGTTGATTGGTCGGTCAGATGCCCATCGTTCCTCACGCAGAGCATTGGCACGATGGTCATTCACCTGCTCAAATCACATAAAAGCCGTGTGTTCCGTCACGTCCCAGTTGCTCCACCAGGCCGAATTCCCAGTCCAGATACGCCTGCATGGCTTCGCGCGGTGCGTCGGTGCCTTCGTACGGGCGGCGATAGCGATCGATGCGTGGCGAGGCCAGTCGGCTTTCGCCATGCTCCAGCGGCAGACCGGCCTTGATCCAGCTGGCGGTGCCGCCTTCGAGCAGGAACACCGGCTTATCGGTCAACGCCTCGAGGTCGGCCACGGCAAAGCGCGCCAGACGGCTGCTGCCGCAGGTCAAGACATAGCGGTCAGCAGCCGGCAGCCTGCCCAGCGCCTGCTTGAGGTCGGCACGCAAGGTCCACCAGGCGCCGGGAATATGCTGTTTGACATAGTTGGTGCTGGCGGTGAAATCCAGCACCGCCACGTTTACCTGTGTCTGCCAGTGTGTGAGGGTTTCGACGCTGATCGCCTCCACCTGCGGCGGCGTCGGGAAGGGCGCGTCCCAGTCGCCCTGTTCGCTGAAGTCTGCTGCATCCAGGTCATCGATTACCGACACGTCCCAGCCCAATTGCGCCAGCCAGGAGGCCGACATGTTGGCGCGCACGCCGTCATCGTCCAGCAGCGCGATTCGCGCACCGCGTACGCTGGCGAAATGATCGGTTTCCTGCACCAACTGCCCACCCGGTGTAGAGCGCGCGCCGGGCAGGTGGCCTTTGGCAAACTCTTCCGGGGTGCGTACGTCGAACAGGTAAGTGGTGCGTGAAGCCTCGGCTTGCCAGCGTTGCAGATCAGCACGGCTGGCACGTTTGACGCTGGCGCGATCGGCCACCTTGCGGGCATCGGCACTGGCGGTTTCGCGGGTCTCTTCACTGACTGCCGCAAAACGCCGGTTCTGGCCATGGTCCAGCGTCTGGCCGGCCAGCAGCCAGCCAATGGTGCCATTGCGCAGTGCGTTGATCGGGTTGGGCAGGCCCGCGTTGACCAGCGACTGGGTGCCGATGATGCTGCGCGTGCGACCGGCACAATTGACGATGATTCGGGTAGCGGGATCGGGTGCCAGCTCACGTGCCCGCAGCACCAGTTCGGCGCCCGGCACGCTGATGCCACCGGGAATGCTCATGGTCTGGTATTCGTCATAGCGCCGGGCATCGAGCACTACCACGTCGGCATTGCTGTCGAGCAGGCGCTTGACCTCTTCCGCCGCCAGCGACGGGGTGGCTCGATGATGCTCCACCAGCTCGCCAAACGCCTTGCTCGGCACATTCACGTCGATGAACAGCTCGCCGCCAGCCGTGCGCCAGCCCTGCAGGCCGCCGTCGAGCAGTTTCACGTCGCTGTAGCCCAGTGTCTGCAGGCGTTGCAAAGCTACTTGTGCCAGGCCTTCGCCATCGTCGTACAGGGTCACGGCCGTGTCGCGTCGCGGAATGCGGGAGAAAACCTCCAGCTCCAGCTTCGACAACGGGATGTTTACGGCAAACAGTGGATGAGCCTGGGCAAAGGATGCCTCTTCGCGGACATCCACCAGGGCCAGCTCCTGACGGTCCAGCAAGGCCTGGCGAATATCGGCGAATGATCGGGTGGCAGGTGTGGTCATTGGGTCGGGCTCCCTGTTGGCTGATCCTGATGGGCAGTAGCGGCAGCGTTCGAATAGCCGGAGATGAACAGTTTTTCGGTGCCGTCGAGGTCATACACCGCACGCTTCACGGTGCCGATATCGGCGCCGTAGACGTGGATGCTGATCGACACCTGATCGTTGAAGGCGTTACTGACCTGATGGACATCGTTGCTGTGCGGTGACAGCGCCTCGACCTGGCCGGGTTGCAGGCGAATCGCCGGGCCGCTGGTTTCGAGGCGCCCTTGCGCGTTGCGAAGGTAGCCCTGGGAATCTTCCGCACCGCGCAGCATGCCGATCAACCCCCAGACGCGGTGGTCGTGAATCGGCGTGCGTTGCCCCGGCCCCCAGACGAAGCTGACTACCGAAAAGCGCTGCTGAGGATCGGCATGCAGCAGAAATTGCTGATAGCGGTTGGCGTCGGGTACGGCGAATTCTTCTGCCAGCCAGTCATCGTGGCTGACCAGTTGCGCCAGCAGCTTGCCGCCGCGGCGTAACAGGTCGCCTTCGTGCGGCTCGCTGCCGATCAGTTCGGTGATCGCATCGATAAAGGCCCCGAGTCGTTCCGGGTGTCGGTTCTGAGTCATGTCCATTTCCAGATCACAGTCGGGGAATGGTTCGATATAAGCATAATATGGATATTTAATATGCTATTTTTTAATGATTAGGTTATAACGAAAACGTCTTTTACTTCTCTGCAGCAATCCGCGAAATCTACGCTCGGGCTATCCATGAGCGCCTGCTGGTACTATGCTTTTTGCCTATGTTTAATTTCTTTTTTATGTGCGGTCCGAATGAAAATTGATGATATCGATGCGTTCGTTGCAGTCATCCGCTGCCAGTCGATCAGCCACGCCGCTGAATCGCTGGATCTGACCCAGCCAGCCATTACGCGCCGGGTGCAGAATTTCGAGCAGGCCCTCGGGGTCGAGCTGTTCGACCGCAATACCAAGCCGCTCAAGCCGACTCCGATGGGCCTTCAGGTGTACCAGAAGTGCCTGGCAATCCTGCGCGAGATGGATTCGTTGCGCGAGCTGGTGGCCAGTGACACGCCGCCGAGCGGCCTGTTGCGTCTGGGCGTGCCGCAAACCATCGGTGATGTGGTGCTGCTCGATGCGCTCAAGCAATTGCGTGGGGAATTTCCGGATCTGCGTGCCCAGGTCAGCACCGGTTGGGGCAGCCACTTGATCGGCAAGATCGAAAACGGCGAGCTGGATGCGGCGGCGGCGCTGTTTCCGGCAGGCAAGATATTCCCGGACAACATCATCGGTCAGTCGATAGGCAAGATGGAGCTGGTGGTGGTCTGCGCCAAGGGCCTGGCCCCGAAAAAGCCCGGCAGGCTGGCGGACTGTTATGAGCAGGGCTGGGTGCTTAATCCGGACGGCTGCGGTTTTCGTGCAGGCTTGCAGCGCACGCTGACCGATCAGGGTCTGAGCATGAAGGTCAATCTGGAAACTTTCGGCACCGAGTTGCAACTGGGGCTGGTGGCCGATGGCATGGGGCTTGGCCTGGTGCCCAGGCCCTTGCTGGAGCGCAGTGCGCACCGCGAGCAGTTGGTGGCGCTGCCGCTCAAGGACTTCAAGCCGGTGATGGATCTGTGGCTGTTCTACCCGCGCTTTCTCGGTAACCTGCAGGCGCCGGTCGAAGCCTTCGGCGCACTGGTGGCCCGGTCGCTCAAGCCGGTCTCGGCAGCCGCCTGAAAACGGCATCGCGGGCAGGCGCTCTGGCGTCGAGCGTCAGGCCTGCCCGCAGGGCATGGGGTGAATCAGGCGACCTGTTCGCGCGCCTGCTGTTCGCGTTGCGCCACCAACGCGCGGGTCAGCGGGATCAGCTTCTTGCCATAGTCGATGGCGTCTTCCAATGGATCGAAGCCGCGAATCAGGAACGTGGTAATCCCCAGATCGTAATAATCCAGCAGCGCTTCGGCGACCTGTTCCGGAGTGCCGACCAGCGAGGTCGAGTTGCCCTGTGCGCCAAGCAGGCCGGCGATGCCGGTCCACAGGCGCTTGTCCAGCCGCGACCCTTGTGCCGCGGCGTCCAGCAGGCGGCGTGATCCTTCATTCGGCGGTTCGCGTCGTACAAAGCCGTTGCGGTCTGCCAGTGCCCTGGCCTTTTCCAGAATACTGTCGGCGCGTGCCCAGGCCTGCTCCTCGGTCTCGGCCAGAATCGGACGTAATGACAGGCTGAAACGAATGGTCCGCCCATGTCTGGCAGCCTCGGCGTGGACCTGTTTCACCACGTCACGCACCTGTTCGTATGTCTCGCCCCACAACGCATAAACGTCGGCATGTTTGCCGGCCACGGCAATCGCCGCTGCCGAGGAACCACCAAAGTACAGGGGGATATGTGGCTGTTGCGGGGATTTGACCAGCGAGTGCGCGCCCTCGATCTGATAGTAGGTGCCGTCATGATCGAACGGCTTGTCGCTGGTCCATTCCTGACGCACTACGCTGAGGTACTCGTCGCTGCGTGCGTAGCGTTCGTCCTTGCCGATATGGCTGCCGTCGGCGCGCAGTTCCTTGTCGTCACCGCCGGTGATGATATGCACGGCAGTGCGCCCGCCATTGAACACGTCCAGCGTCGCGAACTGTCGTGCCGCCACAGTGGGGGCGATGAAGCCCGGGCGATGGGCGACCAGAAACTTCAGTTTGGTGGTGACGCTGGCGGCATGCGCTGCGACCAGCGTGCTGTCCGGGCTATTGGAATGGTAGGCGATCAGTGCACGATCAAAACCGGCATCTTCATGAGCCTTGGCCACGGTCTTCACGTAGTCGGGCTGGATGGTCGCGCCGCTGCGCGGGTGGATTTCAGAACCGGGTTGCGTGGCAATATAGCCAATGAATTCGATGCTCATGAAAACTCCTGCCAATGGTTGAGGTCCGTTCGACCTTGTCGAGAGGCACCATAAAGGCAAGGGGCAGACGCTGTGAAATTCGATTTCGGTCTAAGTTAATTATAAAAAATATGCATTATTAAGTTTTATAGTGATCAAATATTTTAACTATTAGCTTAGGTCTAAATCGAATTTCACGCAGCGTTCTTATGCACATAGCATGGTCTTCATAATGCATCGGGTGCGTCTTGCCCGGTTTGTCCAGGAAGGATGTGCCCATGTCTGATACAACGCTCAACCCCGCAGAACCCGGTTTTCTGGTGGTCAACAAACCTGAACAGGGCCACGTCTCGCAACCGGGTCGCCCGAACTGGCAAGTGCCTGGCTTTGTCTTGCGTCTGCTCAGCCCGCTGGCGCTGTTGCTGCTCTGGGAACTGGGCTCTCAAACCGGCCTGCTGCCAGTCCGGGTGATTGCCGCGCCGTCGCAGATCGGCGGTACGCTCTGGTCGATGATCGTCTCGGGCGAACTGGCCCACCACTTGTGGGTTTCGTTGCAACGGGCACTGTCGGGCTTGAGCATCGGCGTCAGTATTGGCGTGGTGGCTGCACTGGTGACCGGGCTTTCCCGGCGCGGCGAAATCGTTCTCGACTCGCCCATGCAGATGCTGCGCACCATTCCCTCGCTGGCACTGGTGCCACTGTTCATCCTCTGGTTCGGCATCGGCGAGTTCACCAAAGTGGCGCTGATCGTCATGGGCACCACCTTTCCGGTGTACCTGAATCTGTTTTCCGGCATCCGCAACATCGATCCGAAACTGATCGAGGCTGCCAACACGCTCGGGTTGAGCCGCCGCGAGCTGATCTGGCATGTCATCCTGCCCGGCTCGTTGCCTGCTTTTTTTGTCGGGCTGCGCTATTCCCTGGGTATTTCGTGGCTGGCCCTGGTCTTCGTCGAACAAATCAACACCACCGCTGGCATCGGTTATCTGGCCAGCGATGCGCGGGACTTCATGCGCACTGATGTAATCGTTATCTGCCTGTTGATCTACAGCGTCCTTGGCCTGGTGATCGACGCCATCATTCGCACGCTGGAGCGTTATGCGCTGGCCTGGCGCCCGACCTTCGTGAGGTATTGAAACATGGCCACTTCTGATCTGCGCAATACTCCCGCTGTCGCCCCCGAGGCGAGTCAGGCGCCTGTAAAGCTGCGTAACGTGGTACGCCAGTTTGGTCGGCAACGGGTCATCGACGGGCTGAATCTGGATATTGCTCCAGGCGAATTTGTCGCCTTGCTTGGCGCCAGTGGTTCCGGCAAGACCACCTTGCTGCGCACCCTGGCCGGGCTTGACGAGATCGACAGCGGCGAACTGCGTGTGCCGGTGGCGCGGGCGGCGGTGTTTCAGGAGCCGCGCCTGATGCCGTGGAAAACCGCCTGGAAAAACGTGGTTCTCGGCCTGCGCATCAACGATGCCAAGGCTCGTGCCGAAGCAGCGTTGACCGAGGTTGGCCTGGCGCATCGGCTGAATGCCTTTCCGGCCACCTTGTCCGGTGGCGAAGCGCAGCGAGTGGCACTGGCTCGGGGACTGGTGCGTGAGCCAAAACTGTTGCTGCTCGACGAGCCTTTTGCCGCACTCGATGCCTTGACGCGCATTCGCATGCATCAACTGATCATCGACCTGTGGCGCAAGCACACCCCGGCGGTATTACTGGTGACACACGATGTCGATGAGGCGATCCTGCTCGCTGACCGGGTCATCGTGCTCGCCGACGGCAAGATTGCCGACGACATCCGCGTCGACCTGCCGCGCCAGCGCGACAGCGGGCAGGCCGGGTTTCAACTGATTCGCAGCCGCTTGCTGCACTTGCTGGGCGCCAAGGTGCACGCGGCTGCCTATACTGCACCGCAAGCGCCGGAACAGGATGTCACCCTCAGTGCACTGCGCCGCTTCGCCAACGCTCGTTGATTCGGCGCACGCTGCGTATCATGGTCGTCTGAATTTCCGAAGGGGACGCCCATGTCTGCCGAAAAGCCTGAAGTCATCATCACCTATTGCATTCAATGCCAGTGGCTATTGCGCGCTGCCTGGCTGGCCCAGGAACTGCTGAGCACGTTCAGCGATGACCTGGGCAAAGTTTCGCTGCAGCCTGGCACCGGCGGCGTGTTCCGCATTACCTGTGACGGTATACAACTCTGGGAGCGCAAGGCCGACGGCGGCTTTCCAGAAGCCAAAGTGCTCAAGCAGCGGCTGCGCGATCAGATCGACCCGGCCCGCGATCTGGGCCATAACGACCGCCATACTCCGCCAGGTCCTCAGTAATACAGGGCAACTGTCACGACATCGCCACGCACGTGTCACATACGGTTAACCGGCATGCTCCACTCTTCTGGAAACCCTGCCGGAGGTCGTCACATGACCAGTGCTCAGCTCGCCACACCCAGCCGCAAACAGCGCGTGCGCACCTTGTGGATTTCCGACGTTCATCTGGGCACGCGTGATTGCCAGGCCGAGCACCTCTCTGCGTTTCTCAAACGCTATCAGGCTGACAAGGTGTACCTGGTCGGCGACATCATCGATGGCTGGAAACTGCGCGGCGGCATGTACTGGCCACAAGCGCACACCAACGTGATTCGCCGCTTGCTGACCATGAGCAAGCGCGGCACCGAAGTCATTTACGTCACCGGCAATCACGACGAATTCCTGCGCCGTTACTCCAAGCTGGTGCTGGGCAATATTCAACTGGTCGACGAAGTCGAACACGTGACGGCCGATGGGCGTCGTTTTCTGGTCATTCACGGCGACCAGTTCGACGTGATCACCCGTTACCACCGCTGGCTGGCCTTTCTGGGTGACTCGGCCTATGAATTCACCCTGACCCTCAATCGCTGGCTCAACCACTGGCGCGCCAAATACGGTTATGGCTACTGGTCGCTGTCGGCGTACCTCAAGCACAAGGTCAAGAGTGCGGTGAATTTCATCAGCGATTTCGAGGAAGCCATCGCCCATGAATGCGTGAAGCGCGGGCTGGACGGAGTGGTCTGCGGGCACATCCACCATGCGGAAATTCGCCAGGTGGGGGGTGTGGAATACCTCAACTGCGGCGACTGGGTCGAATCCTGTACCGCCCTGATCGAACACCTGGACGGCAACATCGAACTGTTCCGCCTGGCGGATGCGCATTTGAAGGCGCAACAGGTTGCCGTCGAGGAACCCGCCAGCGAAACGCTTGCCTGAAGCAACCGGCCTAGAACGGCACCTTGCCCAGGAGCATGTCGCGGTACATCACGAAGTCGCCGAGCAGACTGTAAAACGGATGCTTGAACGTGGCCGGACGGTTCTTCTCAAAAAAGAAATGCCCGGCCCAGGCGAAGCCGTAACCCGCGACCGGCAACAGCCATAATAGCCCCCACCGGCCGCTGCCCACACCAAACGCCAGCAGAAAAATCACCAGCGACGTACCGACAAAATGCAGACGTCGGCTGGTAGCGCTGCTGTGCTCGGCCAGATAGAAAGGATAGAACTCGGCAAAGCTCGAAAAACGCCTGATGGTATCCACGGTGCTCATCCTCGTGTGGGTTCCTGTTGTTATACACAAATTTAGCTGACTGTCGTGCCAATGCTCCGCGTTGGAACGATAGTCAAAACAATCTCACGCCTTACCTGCAGCCGCTGCCAACGCAGTGCTTTTCGAGCGCGATGGTACTGACGACGCAGAGTGCGACGTTAGTGACGGCTGAGTCCTGGCGCTGATCCGGGGGTAGCCTGGCAGGACGCCAGGCTAGCCGCACCGGGCCATGGATGGCCCGTTGCGGCGACCCCCGGATCAGTGTCAGGGCGAAGGAACCCGACGAAGTCGGGCCGGAAACGGAGCCAGGGGGTTTGCCTACTTTGGCCCCATCAAAGTAGGTCGCCGAGGGGCGAAAAGGTGATCTGATTCGAACCCCAATCTACCTAACAAAGAAAAACCGCCGTGTGACGCAGAGCGTCACGAACTGCATTCCCACGCGGAGCGCGGGAACGATAGTCAAAACCGCAGCCACTGCCGCAAAAGTGCTTTTCGAGCGCGATGGCGCAGACGACGCAGAGTGCGACGTAAGTGATAGAGCGAAGGAACCCGACGAAGTCGGGCCGGAAACGGAGCTGCGGGCTTTGCCTACTTTGGCCCCATCAAAGTAGGTCGCCGAGGTGCGAAGAGGTGACCTGAGCCGAACCCAAATCCACCTGACAAAGAAAAACCGTTGTGTGACGCAGAGCGTCACGAACTGCATTCCCACGCGGAGCGTGGGGACGATAAAAATCTCCGTTTTCCGGACTCTTCAAGACTTGTGTACGACGATGAGTGCTGCCAGACCTCAATGCCGCCAGAATGCCGGTACACACAGCACCAGCACAGTAATGATTTCCAGACGACCCAGCAGCATGCCGCCGGACAGAATCCATTTGGCCGCATCCGGCAAGGTAGAGAAATTGCCCGCTGGCCCGATGACCTCACCCAACCCTGGCCCTACACCCGATACTGTACTGGCAGCGCCAGTCAGTGCGGTCATCCAGTCCAGCCCGAGCAGCGACAGCATCAGCGCGATCAGACAGATAGTGATCGTGAAGAAAAACGAAAAAGTCAGGATCGAGCGCACGATTTCGTCGTCCAGCCGATGGCCGTTGTATTTCTGCTTCATCACCGCGCGCGGATGGATCAGTTGATTGAGGTTGGTCTTGAGGAGAATGTAGGCCACCTGAAAGCGGAAGATCTTCACCCCGCCCGCGGTCGAGCCGGAACAACCGCCGATAAAGCCCAGATAAAAGAACAGCATCAGCGAGAAATTGCCCCACAGGCTGTAGTCACCCAGTGCAAAACCCGTCGTCGTCACCACTGAGGTCACGTTCAGCGCGACATGGCGCAGCGCCTCGGTCCACGGCAGGTCAGTGGTATTGGCGTACCAGACGGTCATTACCAGCCAGGTGATCAACAGTAGCCCGATCAGCCCCTGAACCTGTTCATCCTTGAGCAACGCCTTGCGGTTGCCGCGCAGCGTCGCGACATACAGGGTAAAGGGCAGGCTGCCGAGGATCATCACCACGATCGCCACCCAATGCACCGCCGGTTGCGGCCATTTGGCCAGCGACTGGTCGGAGGTGGAGAAGCCGCCGGTGGAAATCGCCGACATCGCGTGATTGATCGCGTCGAACAGACTCATGCCCGCCGCCCAGAAGGCCAGGCTGCCCAGCGCGGTGAAGCCCACATAGGCGAGCACGATGAACTTGGCCACCATGTGCGAGCGGGGCATGACCTTTTCCGAGCGGTCCGAGGACTCGGTCTGAAACAGACGCATGCCGCCGATGCGCAGCAGGGGCAGAATCGCCACGGCCATACCGATGAAGCCGATGCCGCCCAGCCAGTGCAGCATCGAACGCCAGATCAGAATGCCCGGAGACATGCTGTCCAGGTGGCTGAGTACTGTCGAACCGGTGGCCGTGATGCCGGACATGCTCTCGAAGAACGAGTCGGTGTAACTGATGTGCTGGGTCAGCAGAAAGGGCAGGGCGGCGAAAATGCACACCACAATCCAGCTGGAGACGGTCAGCATGTACATGTCCCGCGGGCGCAACTGAACGTTGTCGGGACGTCCGGGCACCACCAGCGCCAAGCCGGCGATAAAGGTGATGGCGCTGGCCCAGAGAAACTCGCGCAGGTCCTCGAAACGGTCGTAGATGACCAGCGTGGCCATGGGCACGATCATGGCGACAGCCAAGGTGATCAGGAAGATGCCGATAATGAAACCGATGATACGCAAGGTCGGCAACGACATGACAGGCTCTGGCTGGTGTGAGGAAAGGCGCCATTCTACCTGCGCTTGAGGGCATGTAAACCGGCGCGGCCGAGGACCGCCTTCAAGCGCAGAGGTAACGAATTGTGCGTCGCGCTCGTTATTGACGCTAAACAGGCTCTAGAATGCTCGATCACTTTTCAAGGAGACAGTCCATGCAGGCGCTCGACGTTTTGCTCAATCGTGTATCGGTTCCACGACTGGTCGACCCGGCCCCGGACGCTGCGCAGCGGGAAATCCTGTTCGGTGCCGCATTGCGCGCGCCGGATCATGGACAGCTCAAGCCATATCGTTTTCTGACTGTCGAAGGCGCTGCCCGTGATCGTATGGGCGAGATGCTGGCGCAGGCTCTGCAAGAGAGTGGCGCTGAAGTGACCCCGCAGGCGTTGGAAAAGGCCCGTCTTGGCCCATTACGTGCGCCCTTGGTGGTGGTCGTGATCGCGCGCCTGCAGGACCACTTCAAAGTCCCCCGTTCAGAACAGCGGATTACTGCCGGATGCGCCGCTCATGGTGTGTTGCTGGCAGCGTATGCACTGGGTATCGGTGCCGTCTGGAGGACCGGTGAGCTGTCCTATGCTCCGCAGGTGGCCAAGGGCTTCGGCCTTGAAGCCGGCGAAGAAGTGCTCGGTTTTCTATACCTGGGCAGCCCCCTGAACCCGCCGCGCGAAGCGCCGAAAGTCGAGGTGGGCGGGTTTGTCAGCGAGTGGCAGGGCTGATCATATCGAAGATGAACTGAGCGGCTCTCTGGGCAGATCCAGCGTGGCGATAAATCCGCCTTGCGGGTGATTGCCCAGCGTCAGGTTGCCGCCATGTCGCTCCGCTGCGCGTTTGGCGATCGCCAGCCCCAGGCCGTGACCTGGCGTGGTCTGGCCGGGGGCGCGGTAAAACGGCTCGCCCAGTTGCGTCAGATGTTCGTCGGCAACGCCCGGGCCGTGATCGCGGACGCTCAGACGGATGTGATTGTCGACCTGAATTGCCTGCAGATCGATGCGCTGCCCGGCGGGATTGAAGCGCAGCGCATTGCGCAGCAGGTTGTCCAGCGCCCGCTCGATCATGTCCGGCCAGCCTTTGAGATGCAGGTTGTCCTGCACCTCGACATGAATATTCTGGTCGATACCGTCCAGTTGTGTGTCGTTCTTCAGACGCTGCAGCAGCGCTTCGAGGTCGACGGGCTCAGGGCCACGAAGCTCGGCGTCGAGGCGTGCCAGGGCCAGAATCTCACTGATCAGCGCCTCCAGCCGGTCACATTCACGGCCCAGTCGTGGCCAGAGTTTTTCACGCTCGGCAGGCTCCGCACGCTCAGCCAGCGCTAGGGCGATGCGTAATCGGGCCAGCGGTGAGCGCAGTTCATGAGACACATCGCGCAGTAACTGGCGCTGACTGCCAATCAGGCTTTGCAGGCGCGCACCCATGCGGTTGAAGTCCTTGGCCAGCACGCCGAATTCGTCACGCCGGTTGGCCAGTTGTCCGAGGCTGTGCTGTTGATAGCTGGTTTGCCCCAGATCGTGCACCGCCCCGCGCAGGCGACTCAGCGGTCGGGTAATCGACAGCGTCACGAACAGGCTGAACAGGGTCAGAACCACCAGTGCAATGCCCAGCGCGCTCAATGGCCACATCAGACTCTGACGGTGCCACTCGTCGAGCTCCGGGTGCGGAACGCGGTAGATGAACAGGTAGGTTTCGCCGGTCTTCGGGCTGCTGTACTCGGTGGCCAGTCGGCGCCAGGGCAGTTTGCGCCCCTGCTCGTCGCCTTCCCGCTGCCGTGCTTCCAGGGCTGCGGCGCGCGGCGGGAAGGTGCCGCGGACCATGGGCTCGCCGCTCTCGCTGAGCACCTGTGTGTCGATACGATTGCGTCGTTTGATGTCCTGAAGAAATTCCTGAGCGTTATCAGCGCCCTTGTCCTCGAAGCGTTGCGTCCACTGTTCGGGCAACGAATTGAGCACCGGATGGCGACTGAGGATCCACGCATCCTGGTTGAGCATATGCCCCATGAGTATCGACAGGCCGCCTACCAGAGCGATGGCCAGCCAGAAGCTGGCCAGGATTCGCCAGAACAATGAACGCACGGGATTTCCTCGGTCTCAGTAAAAAAGCCCGGCATGCGCGCGCATGCCGGGTTGTGTTCAACTCATCGGGCCGCGAGGCCTAATGGTTACAGCGTCTTTGCTGCTTTTGCCGCTTTCCAGGCCTTGAACTCGGCCCATTCGGCGCGACGTGCATCTTCTTTCTTCTTGATTTCGTCAAACAGCTTCTGCTGGTCAGGCCTCAGCAGTGCACGAACTTCGCTGTCGGTCTTGGAGCGTTTGGCTTCGATTTCGTCGTGCATTGCCTTCTGGTCGGCAGCAGGCATTTTTTCCAGGTAGCTTTGGGTGATTTCGCGGCGCTCATGCTTTTGCTCGCGCATCAAACGTTCGATCTGCTGACGCTGTTCACGTGTCAGGTCCAGCTCACCCATCGGTCCCATCGGGCCTGGGCCGCGATCCATGCGTTGGCCTGGGCCGCGGTCATCGCGATCCATGTGCATGGCAGGTCCGTCAGCATCCGGGCCACCGGCAGGTGGCGCTGGTGGTGCGGCCATGGCAATGGTCGGCAGGGCAGTGGCAAACATCAAAGCGATCAGGGTCTTGCGCATTGTGTATCTCCTTGTCTCTAGTGCGGCTCAATGCCGATGAGCCCAGTTTAGGGAGATCAAGGTCAAGCGCAGTCAGCGCTTGGTAAAGCTTGTGTAAGGAGAACGTTGCAAGTTGTCAGCTTAAGGCTACACGCCAGAAGCGCTGTGCTTTCAACTTGCCGCGTGAAGCTTGCCACGTGAAGCGGCTCAAAGCGCGTAGTAATAGCCGCGGCTGCGCAGGGCGACGATGCGCGGGCGGCCGTCGGAGTGCGGGCCGATTTTCTTGCGCAGGTTGCTGACGTGCATGTCCAGGCTGCGGTCGTACAGGGTCAGTTTGCGGCCCAGCGCCAACTGTGCCAGTTCCTGCTTGTCCAGCGGTTCGCCGGGCTGGCGCATCAATGCTTCCAGCAAGCGGCTTTCGGACACGGTGAGGGTCAGCTCCTTTTCGTCGACACTGACCACGCCGCGCATCGGGCTGAAGGTCAGGTCGCCCAGTTCGAGCTGGCTGGACGACGCTACCGGGTGACTGCGGCGCAGTACGGCGCGCAGGCGGGCGGTGAGTTCGCGAGGGTCGCAGGGTTTTGCCAGGTAATCGTCAGCGCCCAGTTCAAGGCCCAGAATACGGTCCAGCGGCTCGCCGCGTGCCGAGAGCATGACCACCGGCAGGTCAGGGTGGTCGGCGCGTAATTGCTTGAGCAACTCCAGACCGCTGCCATCGGGCAGCATCACGTCCAGCACCACGGCAGCGGGGGCGGCGTCGGCCAATGCCTGACGCGCGCTGGTCCCGTCATGACAGGCGCGCACCTGAAAGCCTTCCTGGCTCAGCCAACTGCTCAGCAGTTCGCACAGCTCCTGATCATCATCAATTAGTAACAGCTCGCTCATGACTCACTCAATTTAGCCACTGCCGACGTTGCCTACGCCAACCGCTGACCAATATACCGCACAGAAGGGCGAACATCGCAACGCCACCGCCTGCGATGAACCATTGTTGCTGTTCGGTCAGCAGACGCGGGGGCGCTGCGGACAGTGCTTCTTTGAGCTGCAACTTGAGCTTTTGGTTCTCCTGACGCAAACGTGTCAGCAAGGCGTTGTTGCGCTCCGGATCGGCGCTCTGCAACTGCCGGGTCAATTCTTCGCGCTGCTGCTCGCTGTCCTTGAGGCGCAACTGAAGGTCGGCAATCTGGCTGGCGGCGCCGGGCTGATGCAAAGGCTGCACCGCGCCACCCTCACTGACAGTCTCGGCGTTTACCTGCACACCCGCTGCCATCAATATTGCCAACAGACACCACGTAGCTGAACGCATCTGAACTCCCTTTTACCGAGCCGTGTAAATTCGCACATTGAGCGGTTATCGGCAGGCAGGCGGGAATGATGAATGAAGGGCGAGGCGGCGGCGCGGCCCTGCTTCGCTGAAAACAGGGCCTGCAGTTGCTACAGGGGGGGAGGGTATCAGGGCAGGACTTGCTTGAACGGCTTGACCACGACGTTGGCGTAGACACCTGCGGCAACGAACGGATCGGCTTCGGCCCAGGCCTTGGCGGCGCTCTGCGATTCGAACTCGGCAACGATCAGGCTGCCGCTGAAACCGGCAGCGCCCGGGTCGTTGCTGTCGACTGCCGGGTGTGGACCGGCCAGCACCAGTCGGCCCTCATCCTTGAGCGCGTTGAGGCGCTCCAGGTGTGCCGGCCGAACGCTGAGGCGTTTTTCCAGCGACTTTTCGACGTCGGTGGCAATGATTGCGTAGAGCATGTCAGTCCTCGGATTTGGTCGTATTGGGAGCGGAGTCGTGCAGGTGGCGCGACAGATAGATACCCTGGCCGACCAGGAAGATCAGGGTCATGCCCAGGCTGCCGAATACTTTGAAGTCGACCCAGAATTCCTGATAAGTGAAGGCCACATACAGGTTGGCCGCGCCACAGAAGAGGAAGAATATGATCCAGGCGATGTTGAGCCGGGTCCAG
The DNA here is from genome assembly GCF_017833005.1 of Pseudomonas sp. PvP027. Lineage (NCBI taxonomy): Bacteria > Pseudomonadati > Pseudomonadota > Gammaproteobacteria > Pseudomonadales > Pseudomonadaceae > Pseudomonas > Pseudomonas sp. PvP027. Next base: position 4,996,653 of record NZ_JAFIBK010000001.1, read on the forward strand.
ATCGCCGCCGGCAGGGTCAGCGCATGGCCCATGATGCGCTGGATAAGCGGACGGTCGCCGATGAAATGACTGCCGGCGAAGGCGACGGCAAACAGCCAGTTGACCACCGGGGCTTTCCATTTCAGGAAGGTTTCGCTGTGGAAGGCCAGAGTCAGGCTGCCGAACACCAGGCACGCTACCAGCGTGAGCCACTGGCTTTTTTCCAGCTTGCGCTGTTTGACGTAGAGAATGCCGTAGACCACCACCGAACTGATGATCAGCATCGCCGTTGCACTGAAAATGCCGCCTACCATATAGGTATTGCCGAGGATATCCACGGCACGCGGCTCGGTTTTGTAAACGATGAAGAACAGCAGCAGCGGGATGAAGTCGATGAATTGTTTCACAATGGCAGCCAGAAGCAGGATGTGGCGGCATAATAACAAACATCAATGAACACGAAAGCATCACTATGAATGTAGACCTGCACTGCCACAGCACCGCTTCCGACGGGGCACTCTCGCCCACGGCACTGGTTGCGCGTGCTCATGAAAACGGCGTGCGCGTCCTTTCGCTGACCGACCACGACACCCTTGAAGGGCTTGAAGAAGCCCGTACGGCGGCGCATTCATTGGGTATGCAACTGGTCAACGGGGTGGAGCTGTCCTGCACCTGGGGCGGCGCGACCATTCATATTCTGGGTTACGGATTCGACACCCAGGCCCCGGCGCTGACCGAAGCCATCAGTCGTTTGCATGAGGGACGCTGGCTGCGTGCGGAAGAAATCAGCCGCAAATTGGCGATCAAAGGTATGCCTGGCGCGCTGGAAGGCGCTCGCGCGATTCAGCAGGAGCTGGGTGACAGCGGTAATGCGCCTGCACGTCCGCACTTTGCCGACTTCATGGTGCGCTCGGGTTTCGTCAAGGACCGCGCCGAGGCATTTCGCAAATGGCTGGGGGCGGGCAAACTGGGCGATGTGAAGCAGCACTGGCCGACGCTGGAAGACACGGTTGCCACCCTGCGGGCGTCGGGTGCATGGGTCAGCCTCGCGCATCCTTCACATTATGACTTTACCCGCAGTAAACGGCGTAAACTGGTCGGCGATTTCGTCCAGGCCGGCGGGCACGCCATAGAAGTGGTCAATGGCATGCAGCCTGCCGATCAGGTCGGCACCCTGGCCATCCTTGCACGCGAGTTCGGACTGCTGGTCTCTGCCGGCAGCGACTTTCACGGTCCTGGCACCTGGGGCGAGATCGGCACTTATCGTCCCGTGCCTGAAGATCTACCGCCTTTGTGGTGCAGATTCAAACATGAACAGCCTACTGCCGCCGTCTGAACAGGAAGTAATCGTGAGTCAATTTTTCCAGGTCCATCCGGAAAACCCGCAGCCGCGCCTGATCAAGCAGGCCGCTGAAATCATCAAGGCCGGCGGGCTGGTGGTGTACCCGACAGATTCGTCCTATGCACTGGGTTGCCAGATCGGCGACAAGAGCGCCATCGAGCGTATCCGCCGCCTGCGTCAGCTGGACGACAAGCACAACTTCACCCTGATGTGTTGCGACCTGTCGCAACTGGGGCTGTTTGCCAAGGTCGATACCGGCGCGTTCCGTGCGCTGAAGGCGCACACCCCAGGTCCGTACACCTTCATTCTCAACGCCACCCGCGAGGTGCCGCGTCTGGTGCTGCACCCCAAGCGTCGTACCATCGGCCTGCGTGTGCCGAGCCATCCCATCGCCCAGGCCCTGCTGGAGCAACTGGGTGAGCCGCTGATGAGTGTCAGCCTGATCATGCCGGGTGACACTGTGCCGCTCAGCGACCCCTATGAGATGCGTCAGATTCTCGAGCATCAGGTCGACCTGATCATCGATGGCGGCATCGGCGGTATCTCGGCGTCCACAGTCATTAATCTGGCCGAGGGTGAACCCCAGATCGTTCGGGTCGGCTGCGGTGATCCGACGCCGTTCGGTGAACGCGCCTGATGACAGCCGTCGAGGCAGTAGACAGCCAGGCCGACGCCCAGCAGGAACTGCCGTTCGCGCTGGTCTACGGGCGTGCGGTGACGCAGATGCCGCTGGACCTCTACATCCCGCCCGATGCGCTGGAGGTTTTTCTCGAAGCGTTCGAAGGGCCGCTCGACCTGCTGCTGTATCTGATCCGCAAACAGAACATCGACATCCTCGATATTCCCGTGGCCGAGATCACCAAGCAGTACATGGGCTACGTCGAGCTGATGAAAACCGTGCGCCTGGAGCTGGCTGCCGAGTATCTGGTCATGGCCGCCATGCTGGCCGAGATCAAATCGCGCATGCTGTTGCCGCGTTCAGCGGAAGTCGAAGAGGAAGAGGGCGATCCGCGCGCCGAGCTGATTCGCCGCTTGCAGGAATACGAGCGCTTCAAGGCCGCCGCCGAGGGCATCGATGGCCTGAGCCGGGTCGGCCGCGACGTCATCGTGCCGAAACTGGACGCTCCCGAAGCCCGTGCACGCAAGTTGCTGCCGGATGTCAGCCTTGAAGAAGTGCTGATGTCGATGGCCGAGGTGCTGCACCGCGGCGACATGTTCGAAAGCCACCAGGTCAGCCGCGAGGCACTGTCCACCCGCGAGCGTATGAGCGATGTACTGGAACGTCTCAAGGGCGGCGGTTTTGTGCCGTTCGCCGAGCTGTTTACCGCCGAAGAAGGGCGTCTGGGTGTGGTCGTGACGTTTATGGCGGTGCTTGAGCTGGTCAAGGAATCACTTGTCGAGCTGGTCCAAAACGAGCCCTTTGCGGCGATCCATGTCCGGGCGCGAGCCGAGTAGAGCTAAAACACATTCATGAACCTCAACGAACCTCGCGAACTGGCCCCGCTGCTTGAAGCATTTCTGCTGGCCTCCGGAAAACCGCAGACGCTGGAGCGCCTGTATGAGTTGTTCGAGGAGGGCGAGCGGCCTGAGCCTCCGGTGTTCAAAAAGGCACTTGAGGTGCTGCGCAAGTCTTGTGAGGGTCGCGCCTTCGAGCTCAAGGAAGTGGCGTCGGGTTATCGCCTGCAGATTCGTGACCGCTTTTCGCCGTGGGTCGGGCGCTTGTGGGAAGAGCGCCCGCAGCGTTACTCCCGGGCCATGCTGGAAACCCTCGCGCTGATCGCCTACCGCCAGCCGATCACGCGGGGCGAGATCGAGGATGTGCGCGGTGTCGCGGTCAACAGCCACATCGTCAAGACCCTGCTTGAGCGCGAGTGGATTCGCGTGGTGGGCTATCGCGATGTACCCGGCAAACCGGCGATGTTCGCGACCACCAAAGGCTTTCTCGACCACTTCAACCTCAAAAGCCTCGACGAACTGCCGCCGCTGGCCGATCTGCGCGAGATGGAAACCGAGCCGGTGCTGGATTTCGAAGAAGCGCCGGTGCCTGCGCACCTGCAAGCCCTGGCCGACGCCAGCCTCGACCCGGACGCTGAGCCCGAAGCCCCGCGTGACGAAACCAGCTTCCGCAGTCTGCTGGTGGAACTGGACTCGATGGAGCAGGGCCTCAAGACCGATTTCGACGACCTGTTGCGTACGGAGCCGGAGCCTGAAGACGGCAAAGGCGACGATGAGGTCTGATTGATTATCGCTCCCACGCTCTGCGTGGTAGCGCTTTTCTCGACGCTCTGCGTCCTCTTGGCGACGCAGAGCGTCGAGAACTGCATTCCCACGCTGAAGCGTGCGGAACGATAATCCGAACTGTCGTGCCAACGCTCCGCGCACTTCGGTCGAATTCATACGTCAGCCCAGGGTCACATCTGTTAACACTCGCCATGAGATTCGCTGCCCATGAGTTCGACCAAGAACCCTTGCATCAGCCTGTGCAAGTTCGATGATGACATTTGTCTGGGATGCGGCCGCAGCAAGCGCGAAATCAAGGCCTGGAAGAAACTCGACAAGGACGACAAGCGTACGGTGCTTGAGGAGTCTGCCAAGCGGCTGGCGAAGCTCAAGACCGCCGGTCGCAAAAAGAAGAAGTGATCCGGGTATTTGCCATTGACGCCGGATGCGCAAACCGGCGCAGGGGCGTATGATGGCCGACCCTCGGCGATCAAGTGTCGCCCGGGCTTTCAAGTATTTAGCCTTGCCGCTATCCACAGCGCGCCGGGCACAGGTCTTGCCGGTTCTCGGCCAGCCCTGATTCGACACACCGGGAGGTGCCCAGATGAGTGAAAAAGACAAGCAGGACAGCCAGGAAATCGGACCCGCAGGCGAAAAGCTGCAGAAGGTTCTGGCGCGCATTGGTGTGGGTTCACGCCGTGACGTAGAAGCCTGGATTACCCAAGGCCGTATCAAGGTCAACGGCAAGGACGCGACCCTTGGTCAACGCGTCGACCTGCATGACGCCATCAGTGTCGATGGTCGCGTCATCAAGCGCGAAGAAGCGGCCGAAACGGTCCGTCGCGTGATCATGTACAACAAGCCCGATGGCGAAATCTGCACTCGTGACGACCCTGAAGGCCGTCCGACCGTGTTCGATCGTCTGCCGCGCCCGAAAGAAGGCCGCTGGATCAACATCGGTCGTCTCGACATCAACACCACCGGCCTGCTGATGTTCACCACCGACGGTGAACTCGCCAACCGCCTGATGCACCCGTCGTTTGAAATGGACCGTGAATACGCGGTTCGCGTGCGTGGCGAAGTCGATGACGACATGCTGCTGCGCCTCAAGAACGGTGTGATTCTCGAAGACGGTCCTGCGCGCTTCACCGATATCCAGCAGGCGCCGGGCGGCGAAGGTTTCAACCACTGGTATCACTGCGTGGTGATGGAAGGCCGTAACCGCGAAGTGCGTCGTCTCTGGGAATCCCAGGGGCTGGTGGTCAGCCGCCTGAAGCGCGTGCGTTATGGGCCGGTGTTCCTCAACTCCGACTTGCCGATGGGCCGCTGGCGCGAAATGAGCCAGTACGAAGTCGACATTCTGGCCGCCGAAGTTGGTCTGCAACCTGTGGCCCAGCCGCAGATGAATGCCAAGACCAAGGACAAGATGGAGCGTCTGCAGCGTCAATCGTCCCGTCCGTTGGGCAAGGGCGAGCGCGTTGTCCGTACACTCCGTCCTGCCGCTGGTGCTCCGGCGACCGGCGGCGAGCGCGCACCGCGTCAACCGCAGATCACCGGCAGCGAGCGCGATCGTCCGCGCGGTGGCGATTCGACTCAGCGTCCTTCGCCGCGCAAGGATTCGGGCAAACCCGGTTCGCGCGCGCCGCGTCCGGCCGACAACAGCCGTGGCACACCGGTTGCCGAGCGTCCTAGCGACATGAACAAGCGTCCGGCCAAGCCGGGCCCCAAGCGTGTCGGCATCAAGCTGGTCAACGATGATGCGCCGTCAGGCAAGCGTCGTGGTCCACCGGCAGGTTCAGGTCAGCGTCCGGGCTTCGGTCGTCGCAAGCCTGAGTGATTGAGCGGTGTGAATGAATGGCAACGCCAGCCCACAGGGCTGGCGTTGTCGTTTTCGGCGATCTGAAAAGCGCTGTCACACTGCCGTTGCGCATCGACCTTCCTGTTTTAAACCTCAGCCGGGATGCACGTGTACAATGCTGCGCTTTTTTCTGTGAAACAGTGCTGTTCAACGCTCCGGGCCATCCGCCTTGGGCGCTGCAATTCTGTTGTGCCACGAGCGCAGCAGGTTCTATTCCGTCACAGAACAAGATCGATCAGGTGGCTATTGAATGAGTGAAACAACCTCACCCTCGGGCGAACTGAAACGTGGCCTGAAGAATCGACACATCCAGCTGATCGCCCTGGGCGGTGCCATCGGGACGGGCCTGTTTCTCGGTTCGGCGGGCGTGCTGAAATCAGCCGGGCCGTCGATGATTCTCGGTTACGCCATCTGTGGCTTCATCGCCTTCATGATCATGCGCCAGTTGGGCGAGATGATTGTCGAAGAGCCGGTCGCCGGGTCGTTCAGCCATTTCGCCCACAACTACTGGGGCGGTTTCGCCGGGTTCCTGTCGGGCTGGAATTGCTGGCTGCTGTACATCCTGGTCGGCATGTCCGAACTGACCGCCGTCGGCAAATACATCCATTACTGGTTGCCGGACATCCCTGGCTGGGTATCTGCAGCGGCCTTCTTCGTGCTGATCAATGCCATCAACCTGACCAACGTCAAGGTGTTCGGCGAAACCGAGTTCTGGTTCGCGATCATCAAGGTGGTGGCGATCATCGGCATGATTGCGCTGGGCAGTTACATGCTGGTCAGTGGCAGCGGTGGCCCGCAGGCCTCGGTGAGCAACCTCTGGGAGCATGGCGGATTCTTTCCCAACGGTGTCAGCGGTTTGGTGATGGCGCTGGCAATCATCATGTTCTCGTTCGGCGGCCTGGAGATGCTCGGTTTCACCGCTGCCGAAGCCGAGCAGCCAAAAACCGTGATCCCCAAGGCGATCAACCAGGTCATCTACCGCATCCTGATTTTCTACATCGGCGCGCTGGTGGTGCTGTTGTCGCTGACACCCTGGGACAGCCTGCTGGCCAGTCTCAATGCGTCTGGCGATTCCTACAGCGGCAGTCCGTTCGTCCAGGTGTTCTCGATGCTCGGCAGCGACACGGCGGCGCACATCCTCAACTTCGTGGTGCTGACGGCCGCGCTGTCGGTCTACAACAGCGGCACTTACTGCAACAGCCGCATGCTGGTGGGCATGGCCGAGCAGGGCGATGCACCCAGGGCGCTGGCCCAGGTCGACAAACGCGGCGTGCCGGTCAAGGCGATCTTCGCCTCTGCCGCGGTGACACTGGTCGCCGTCCTGCTCAATTATTTCGTGCCGCAGCAGGCGCTGGAACTGTTGATGTCGCTGGTGGTGGCCACACTGGTGATCAACTGGGCGATGATCAGCTACTCGCACCTGAAATTCCGCCAGCATATGAACCGGACCGCACAGGTGCCGCTGTTCAAGGCGCTGTGGTATCCCTATGGCAACTATGTGTGCCTGGCCTTTGTGGTGTTTATTCTCGGCATCATGCTGATGATCCCCGGCATCCGTATATCGGTCTACGCGATACCGGTGTGGCTGGCGGTGATGTGGGTCTGTTACCGGGCCAAGAACAGGCGTAGCGTTGTCCTATCTGCACAGTCTGGCAAATAGCCTTGCCCGTTTCCGAGAAGAAGAGACCCCGATGCTGGTGATTTCCAACAACGTTCATCTGCCGGACGCCGAGATCGAATTGACCGCTATCCGTGCCCAGGGCGCGGGTGGGCAGAACGTCAACAAGGTCTCCAGCGCCGTGCATTTGCGTTTCGACATCAACGCCTCGTCGCTGCCGCCGTTCTACAAGGAACGGCTGCTGGCGTTGAGTGACAGCCGGATTACCAGCGATGGCGTGATTGTGCTCAAGGCTCAGCAGTATCGGACCCAGGAGCAGAACCGTGCGGATGCGTTGCTGCGCCTGAGTGAGCTGATCGTCAACGCGGCCAAGGTCGAAAAGAAACGCCGCCCGACACGCCCGACCCTCGGCTCCAAGACCCGACGTCTGGAGTCCAAGAGCAAGCGCGGCTCGATCAAGGCCGGACGCGGGAAGGTGGATTTCTGAGCGTAAGTTAAGACTATCGTTCCTCACGCTTGAGCGTGGGAACGATGACCTGCGGAGCGTCGTACGATAGTTGAGGTTATCGTTCCTCACGCTCCAGCGTGGGAATGCCTTGGGTGACGCTATGCGTCACAAATCCGCGCCGCACCGCACACCCGAGATCGGACGCAGAGCGTCCAGAGCGGCGTTCCCACGCTGGAGCGTGGTGGGCATCACTGGCGCAGCACCTGCGCCTGCTTGTACAGGTAGACGCTCAGTCCCAGCCCGGTGAGTGACGCCAGTGCCGCGAACAGGAAGATCGAGACGAAGCCGAAGCCGGCGGCAATCGCGCCTGCCAGTGGGCCGGTGATGCCCAGCGACAGGTCTATGAACAGCGAGTAGGCGCCCACTGCCGCACCTCGGCTTGACGCCGGGACCAGATTGACCGCTTCCACGCCCAGCGCCGGGAACACAAGTGAGAATCCGAAGCCGGTCAGCGCCGCGCCTGCCAGTGCCAGGTCAGGATTGGGCGCCAGCCACAGCAGTAAGAGCCCCAGGCTTTCCACCGACATACAGACAATCGCGACTCGAAAGCCGCCCAGGCGATTGATCAGGCTGCCGAACAGCAGGCGCGCGGCGATGAAACTGCCCCCGAACAGCGTCAGGCACAGTGCGGCATTCGGCCAGTGGTTGCTCGCGTAATACAGGGTGATGAACGTCGCGATAGTGCCGAAACCGATACCGCCCAACGCCAGGCCCATGCCATGCGGAAACACTCGCCCCAGCACATGCATGAACGGCAGTCGCTCACCCTGCACAATCGGCGCGGGCTCTTTATGCCATGTCAGGTATAGCCCCAGCGCACACAGCAGCATGATGCTCACGCCCACTGTCCACAGGCCGAGTTCGTTGACCATCCACACGCCCAGAGGCGCACCGATGGCCAGCGCGCCGTAGCTGGCGATGCCATTCCAGGAAATGACCTTGGCGGTGTTTTGCGCTCCGACCCGGCCGATACCCCAGCCAATCGAGCCAGAACCGACCAGGCTTTCCGCGGCACCGAGGATCACCCGGCCAATCAGCAGGATCACCAGACTTGCCATCGGCCAACTGTCCAGCCACACCGGCACCAGCATGAACACACCGCTCAGCCCGCAACCGGTCAGTCCGATCTGCACAGCTTTCTTGCTGCCCAGATTGTCGATGATGCGACTCGACCAAGGCCGACTGATCAGCGTGGCCAGGTATTGCACGCTGATGACCAGCCCGGCGATGACTGCACCGAAGCCCAGATCACTGTGGACATAGCCGGGCAGAACGGCGAGGGGAATGCCAATGTTCAGGTAGCCGATAAAGGTGAACATCACGATGGAAACGACGGTCAGGGTAACGGCCATCGGGGTTTGCGGTGCGTTTTGCTGTGTCTCGGACATGGGGCGGGCTTTCGTTCTGTGCGGGCATGGCGTTCGAGCGGGCAGGGAAAAACCCTTAGCAAGCTCTCGAAGTGCTCATCATACCGATGCATCGGGTGATGCAGGTGCAACAGATTGAAATAAACCTGAATGGAGGGCTATTCGTCCCTGGGTGCCACAAGGTGTGTGGTCACAAGTGCGGCCAGGGCGTTTTCCTGAGTACCGAAACGGGCGAGCAGGGCGCTCTGTTTTTCCGGGCTGAGGCGTGACCAGATTTCGATCATTTTCTCTGCGGTGCCAATCAGGGCGCTGGCTTGTGTTTCAGTGAAGTCGCTCATAAAAATCTGCTGTTTGCCTGTTGCTGGTTTTCCAGGCGTATTGAAAACCGGCAAAACCGTTTTTCGATACGCCTGAAAACAATCGCCTTCAGTCTTTGCTTCCGGCTTTCTGGCTGTCTTGAGCCGAGGGTGCTGCTTTCATTGCGACAGGTTGACCAAGCTCTTGCTGAGCCAGAGTCGACTGTTGTGGTTCCTGTTGGCCTGGTGGGAAGTTAGGGATTTCATGCATCGTCGTCGCTCCTCGCAAGGGGTTGCAGATAGAACCGTGCTTTAAAAAAGCCTGCGCAGGATAACCCACTGAAAATGACAATCAGGATATTTTTTTACTCCGATTGCCCTGCTCGTGAAACAAAATGGCTTTTTTACTGTCCGGCTTCTCACATCTCCAAACGCTGAGCAGCTTGATTTCATTGGGCCGGACCGCATGAGCAGGTCCACCGCCCGCCAATCATTTTATTTTCGGCCTTCTGCACCTTTGGCCACTTCGTCCGTGCGCGCGGCCATGATGAAGTCGTTGCGGTGCAAGCCCTTGATCGAGTGGCTCCACCAGGTCACGGTCACCTTGCCCCACTCGGTCAGCAGGCCCGGGTGATGGCCTTCCGCTTCGGCAATTTCGCCCACCGCGTTGGTGAACGCCAGCGCCCATTTGAAATTCTTGAACAGAAACACCTTTTCCAGCTGCATCACCGCGTCGCGGACCTCGATGTTCCAGTCCGGGATCTGCTTGAGCAGTTCCGGCAATTCGGCTTCGCTGACCTGCGGCGCGTCGGCACGGCAGGCTTCACAGTGAGCTTGATTCAAGGTGGTCATAAGCAGAGTGTCCTTTTCGGAGAGCTGGCCGAGTGTCAGGCGGCGTGGCTTTTGGTTTTAGGCGGAAATTTGGGGGCGTGCAAGCCCAACTGCATGCCTTGCCCGACCAGCGCCATGATGTCTTGCTGCGCCAGGTCGAACAGGCGCTTCAGATCCGGCAGGACAAAGTACAGCGGTTGCAGAATATCGATGCGATACGGTGTACGCATCGCTTCAAGTGCATCGAAAGGGTGGTGTTCAGGGGCTGAGGACAAGCTATACAAGGCTTCTTTCGGCGAAGAGAGAATACCGCCGCCGTAGATTTTCCGCCCTTGCGGTGTGTCGACCAGGCCGAACTCGATGGTCATCCAGTACAGCCGGGCCAGGTACACGCGTTGTTCCTTGCTCGCGCTCAGGCCGAGTTTGCCGTAGGTGTGGGTAAATTCGGCAAACCACGGATTGGTCAGCAGCGGGCAGTGGCCGAATATTTCATGAAAGATGTCCGGCTCTTGCAGGTAGTCCAGTTCTTCTGCGGTACGAATGAACGTCGCTACCGGAAAACGCTTGCTGGCCAGCAGTTCGAAAAACGTCTGGAAGGGGATCAGCGCGGGCACCCGCTCGACCTGCCAGCCAGTGGTCGCGCCCAGAACCTTGTTGATTTCGCCTAACTGAGGAATGCGATCGAGTGGCAGGCCCAGTTGCTCGATGCCGTCCAGATATTCCTGACAGGCACGCCCTTCGATGATCTTCATCTGCCGGGTGATCAGGGTGTTCCATACCGCATGTTCGTCCGCCGTGTAGTCGATGAAACCCGAAGCGTCCGGCTCGCGTGCCACGTAAAGCGACTGGGCCATGCTGATGTCCTCGAAAGGCTGCTGTTTTTAAAATGTTCTTGTAAAAGCCTGTGTTCAGGAATAACCCGGTTTCGAGGGCGTGTCAGTGGCTGTGAGCAGGGTCGCGTGCGGATTTGATCATCCGCTCGTAACGAAAAGTTTACGATTGCGATGGATGAGGCCTTGATTCAGTCATCCTGCCCCTCGCGAAGCGTGAATGCGTAACGTATTGTTGACATTAATTTTGCCGTTTCATAAAAAACATACCCTCACAGGGACAATGACTCATGCGCATCAAGGTGCACTGCCAGAACCGCATCGGCATTCTTCGCGACATTCTCGATCTGCTGGTGGCTTACGGCGTCAACGTGGCGCGCGGTGAAGTGGGCGGCGAGCACGGTGACGCGATCTATCTGCATTGCCCGAACCTCATCAATCTGCAGTTCCAGGCCCTGCGCCCGAAGTTCGAGGCGATCACCGGGGTGTTCGGCGTCAAGCGGGTCGGGCTGATGCCCAGCGAACGCCGGCACATGGAGCTCAATGCCTTGCTCGGCGCGCTGGAATTCCCGGTGTTGTCGATCGACATGGGCGGGGCCATCGTTGCGGCCAATCGTGCCGCCGCGCAGTTGCTGGGTGTGCGGGTCGATGAAGTGCCGGGCATGCCCTTGTCGCGCTACGCCGAGGATTTCGACCTGCCTGAGCTGGTGCGCGCCAGCCAGTCGCGGATCAATGGCCTGCGGGTCAAGGTATGCGGCGATGTGTTTCTTGCCGATATCGCGCCCCTGCAATCGGAACATGATGACAGCGAGGCCATGGCCGGGGCCGTGCTGACGCTGCACCGTGCTGATCGGGTCGGCGAGCGCATCTACCATGTGCGCAAGCAGGAGCTGCGCGGCTTCGACAGTATTTTTCAGAGCTCGAAGGTCATGGCCGCGGTGGTTCGCGAGGCGCGGCGCATGGCGCCCCTCGATGCGCCGCTGCTGATCGAGGGTGAAACCGGCACCGGCAAGGAATTGCTGGCCCGCGCCTGTCACCTGGCCAGCCCGCGCGGCCAGTCGCCGCTGATGGCGCTCAACTGCGCCGGGTTGTCGGAGTCCATGGCCGAGATCGAGCTGTTCGGTTATGACCCCGGCGCGTTCGAGGGCGCGCGCGCGGAAGGGCGGCTGGGGCTGTTGGAGCTGACCGCGGGCGGCACGCTGTTTCTCGATGGCGTGGGTGAGCTGAGTGCCCGCATGCAGGCCAAACTGCTGCGCTTCATTCAGGATGGCAGCTTTCGCCGGGTCGGCAGCGACGAGGACATGTTTCTCGATGTGCGGGTGATGTGTTCGACCCAGGTCGATCTTTCGGAGTTGTGCGCCAAGGGCGTATTCAGGCAGGACCTTTACCATCGTCTTAACGTGCTATCGCTGCATATACCGCCACTGCGCGATTGTCTGGATGGTCTTGAGCCTCTGGTGGAGCATTTTCTCGATCAGGCCAGCCGCCAGATCGGCTGTGCGCTGCCGGGCATATCACCTGCGGCCATCAAGCGTTTGAGTCAGTACCACTGGCCCGGCAATGTGCGGCAACTGGAAAACGTATTGTTTCAGGCCGTATCGCTGTGTGACGGCGGCAAGGTGCAGGCCGAACATATTCGTTTGCCGGATTACGGCGTGCGACAGGGGTTGAGCGAGGTGTCGCTGGAGGGCGGGCTGGGCGCCATTGTCGGGCGCTTTGAAAAGTCGGTACTGGAACAGCTGTATGCGCAATATCCCAGCAGTCGCCAATTGGGCAAACGCCTGGGCGTGTCTCATACAACGATTGCCAACAAGTTGCGCGACTATGAATTGAGTCGGGAATCAGATCCGCACTCAGTCGATAAATAACGCGCTCATTGATCGCCCGTTAATCAACTTCGTGCATGCGCCTCGCACCTTATATAAAGGCATAGAGCGGCGAGGCGTCGTGCACAGGCTGTTGCAGCGAGAAGCCTCAACCGTTGCTGCAGCCGTTGCCCATCACCTGATAGCCCATGGTGTGACGTGCGCCTTGCGAGTCCTCATACACCATGCGCGCCGGGACCACTTCGCAGACGTTGGGGATCTGGCTGATGGAGATAACCCGGGCGATATCCAGATGAGTGCCGTAGGTATATTGCTCGACACGCGCCTGTTGGGCAGCCACTTTGGTCTGCGATTCTTCGGCCATGGCGAAACTGCTGATACCGCACAGGGCCAATGCCACTAGTAAAGCTTTCATTGCCGTTTACCTTTTTCAAAGTGAGCGCCGTCGCATCACGTTTTTGACGTCATGTGCTAAGGCGGTCTGATACGTTTTTCGAGTTGGAACAACACTGCGTGGGGGCAGTTGATGTCTGCCTTGTTGGCGGATCGAATTCTATGCCTGTTGCGACAGCGCATATATAAAGACTTCGGATAAGCGCTTTTATCAAAATGGTAATAATCTGAAGCGCCGCATCAAGCCTGTGGCTTGTCGTCATGGCCCGGTCCCGCCGGTAAGACCAACGTCGAATGGCCCCTGCGGGTGGGGCGGGATACAACAGAGGCATAAAACAACAACTATCCACCGAGGTAACCAAGATGAGTGCAGCTTCCCTGTACCCCGTCCGCCCAGAAGTCGCAGCGACTACGCTGACGGATGAAGCGACCTACAAGGCCATGTACCAGCAGTCGGTGGTCAACCCTGATGGTTTCTGGCGTGAACAGGCTCAGCGCCTCGACTGGATCAAACCTTTCACCGTGGTCAAGCAGACCTCGTTCGATGATCACCGCGTCGATATCAAATGGTTCGCCGACGGCACGCTGAACGTTGCCTACAACTGCCTGGATCGCCATCTGGAAGAACGCGGCGACAGCATCGCCATCATCTGGGAGGGCGATGACCCTTCCGAGCACCGGGAAATCACCTACCGCGAACTGCATGCCGAAGTCTGCAAGTTCGCCAACGCCCTGCGTGGCCAGGACGTGCACCGTGGCGACGTCGTGACGATCTACATGCCGATGATCCCCGAGGCTGTGGTCGCCATGCTGGCGTGCGCGCGGATCGGTGCGATCCACTCGGTGGTGTTCGGCGGTTTCTCGCCCGAAGCGCTGGCCGGGCGGATCATCGATTGCAGTTCCAAAGTGGTCATCACTGCTGACGAAGGTCTGCGCGGCGGCAAGAAGACTGCGCTCAAGGCCAACGTCGACCGTGCCCTGACCAACCCGGAAACCAGCAGCGTACAGAAGGTCATTGTCTGCAAGCGCACCGGGGGCGAGATCGAGTGGAACCGTCACCGTGATATCTGGTACCACTCGCTTCTGGAGGTGGCGTCCAGCACCTGCGCGCCGAAAGAGATGGGTGCCGAAGAGTCGCTGTTCATTCTCTATACCTCGGGCTCGACCGGCAAACCCAAGGGCGTGTTGCACACCACCGCAGGTTATCTGCTGTATGCCGCGCTGACTCACGAGCGCGTGTTCGACTACAAGCCGGGCGAAATCTACTGGTGCACCGCCGACGTCGGCTGGGTCACCGGGCACAGTTACATCGTCTACGGCCCTCTGGCCAATGGTGCGACCACGTTGTTGTTCGAAGGTGTGCCTAACTACCCGGACATCACCCGTGTGTCGAAGATCATCGACAAGCACAAGGTCAATATTCTCTACACCGCGCCGACCGCGATTCGCGCCATGATGGCTGAAGGCACCAAGTCCGTTGAAGGCGCCGACGGTTCCAGCCTGCGTCTGTTGGGTTCGGTGGGTGAGCCGATCAACCCGGAAGCCTGGGCCTGGTACTACAACACGGTCGGCAAGCAGAACTGCCCGATTGTCGATACCTGGTGGCAGACCGAAACCGGCGGCATTCTGATCAGCCCGTTGCCAGGCGCCACTGCCTTGAAGCCGGGCTCGGCGACACGTCCGTTCTTTGGCGTGATCCCGGCGCTGGTGGACAACCTGGGCAACCTCATCGAGGGCGCTGCCGAGGGCAATCTGGTCATCCTCGATTCGTGGCCGGGCCAGTCGCGCTCGCTGTATGGCGATCACGACCGTTTTGTCGACACCTACTTCAAGACGTTCCGGGGCATGTACTTCACCGGTGACGGTGCCCGTCGTGACGAGGATGGTTATTTCTGGATCACCGGGCGTGTGGACGACGTGCTCAACGTTTCCGGCCACCGCATGGGCACGGCAGAGATCGAAAGCGCGATGGTTGCGCATCCGAAAGTCGCCGAAGCGGCTGTGGTCGGTGTGCCACATGACCTGAAGGGGCAGGGCATCTACGTCTATGTGACCCTCAACGGCGGTGAAGAACCGAGCGATGCACTGCGCACCGAATTGCGCAATTGGGTGCGCAAGGAAATCGGCCCGATTGCCTCGCCTGACTTCATTCAGTGGGCTCCCGGCTTGCCGAAGACGCGTTCGGGCAAGATCATGCGCCGTATCCTGCGCAAGATTGCGACTGCCGAGTACGATGCGCTGGGTGATATCTCCACCCTGGCCGACCCGGGCGTGGTGCAGCATCTGATCGACACGCACAAGAGCATGAACGCCGCCTGAGCGATCCTGTGACTGAAGCGCCCCGTTCGGTGAGAGCCGAACGGGGCGCCTTCGTTTCCAGGGTCAGATACTGGAAGCGGGATATATATCGGGTTGTTACCGGTTTACACGGTGTTGTCGAGCGGTGCTTCGTTGTAGGACATGCCTGGCCTTTACGCGTAGGAAAGCGCGACGCAGCAGGGCTTTTAAATCGCCATGTGACACGCTGGGCTTGCCGGATTAAAAGGGTTTGCCAATAATGGGCGCGCTTTTTGCTGTTATGACAGGTTGAGTCTGTGCTGCTGGATCAGCAGAAACAGGCCCCGTCAATACCGTGTAGTGGGTTTTCAGGCGCTTCTGTAACTAGTTGTCGCATTGAAGAAATATCGACTTCGAGCCTGTCGTTAAAATGCCCCTCATTCGCCGAAGGGCTGTGAGCCGCCAGCGCGGTCACGCACCCGGCGTCGCTTTTCCCCGAGATTGTCCTTTCGCACATTGGGCGCTTGCTCACTTTGCCATTTGTCGTGCTTTACCGATGGAGTCCCTGGAAATGAAAAAGCTCATGCTTATTGGCGCGATGGCGTTGTCCGTGCTCGCCCAGCCGATCTTTGCTGATGAAAAACCACTGAAAATCGGTATCGAAGCAGCTTACCCACCGTTCGCGTCCAAGGCGCCGGATGGCAGCATCGTCGGCTTTGACTACGACATCGGCAATGCACTGTGTGAAGAAATGAAGGTCAAGTGCACCTGGGTCGAGCAGGAATTCGACGGTCTTATTCCGGCGCTGAAAGTGCGCAAGATCGATGCGATCCTGTCGTCGATGTCCATCACCGACGACCGCAAGAAGTCCGTGGATTTCACCGGCAAGTATTACAATTCTCCGGCACGTCTGGTCATGAAGGACGGCACCAAGGTCAGCGACAGTCTGGCTGAACTCAAGGGCAAGAAGATCGGCGTGCAGCGTGGCACGATTCACGAGCGTTTCGCCCGTGAAGTGCTGGCCCCGCAGGGTGTCGAAGTGACCCCGTACGGTTCGCAGAACGAAATCTACCTGGACATCAGTGCCGGCCGTCTGGACGGTACTATCGCCGACGCCACGCTGTTGCAGGACGGCTTCCTGAAAACCGACGCTGGCAAAGGCTATGCGTTTGTAGGCCCGTCGTTCTTCGATGCGAAATACTTCGGTGACGGCATCGGCATTGCCGTGCGCAAGGGCGACAAGGCCAACCTTGACCGTCTCAACGCCGCCATCGCCGCGATCCGCGCCAACGGCAAGTACAAGGCTATCCAGGACAAGTATTTCGATTTCGATATCTACGGCAAATAAGTCGTTGTCCTTATCCTGACCAATGGCGCAAACAGAATTGCCTGGATTGCGCCATTTTTATTCCACGCTTGAGGACCGCACATGATGTTGAAAGGTTACGGAGCTGTCATCCTCGAAGGTGCCTGGCTGACGTTGCAGCTGGCCCTGTCGTCGATGGCTCTGGCGATCGTTCTCGGTCTGATCGGCGTGGCGCTGAGGCTGTCGCCGGTACGCTGGATCGCCTGGCTGGGCGACCTGTACAGCACGGTGATTCGTGGCATTCCCGATCTGGTCCTGATTCTGCTGATCTTCTACGGCGGCCAGGACCTGCTCAACCGCGTCGCCCCTTTGCTGGGGTTTGACGACTACATCGACCTTGATCCGTTGATGGCCGGCATCTTCACGCTGGGCTTCATCTTCGGCGCGTATCTCTCGGAAACCTTTCGCGGCGCGTTCATGGCCATCCCCAAGGGCCAGGCCGAAGCGGGCATGGCGTATGGCCTGAGCAGCGGCAAGGTGTTCTTCCGCATTCTGGTGCCGCAGATGATTCGTCTGGCGATTCCCGGTTTCACCAACAACTGGCTGGTGCTGACCAAGGCCACTGCGCTGATCTCTGTGGTCGGTCTGCAGGACATGATGTTCAAGGCCAAGCAGGCGGCCGATGCCACCCGCGAGCCTTTCACCTTCTTTCTGGCGGTTGCGGCGATGTACCTGGTGATCACCAGCGTCTCGCTGCTCGCCTTGCGTTACCTCGAAAAACGCTACTCGGTAGGCGTGAGGGCGGCTGACCTATGATCTTTGACTACAACGTGATCTGGGACAGCCTGCCGCTGTACTTCGGCGGTCTGCTGACCACCCTGAAGCTGCTGGCGATTTCGCTCGCGTTCGGGCTGCTGGCGGCATTGCCGCTGGGCCTGATGCGGGTATCGAAAAACCCTTGGGTGAACATGCCTGCCTGGCTTTACACCTACGTGATTCGCGGCACGCCAATGCTGGTGCAACTGTTCCTGATCTACTACGGGCTGGCCCAGTTCGATGCGGTGCGCGAAAGCTTTTTGTGGCCCTGGCTCTCCAGCGCCACCTTCTGTGCCTGCCTGGCGTTCACCATCAATACCAGCGCCTATACGGCGGAGATCATCGCCGGCAGCCTCAAGGCCACACCGGCCGGTGAAATCGAGGCAGCACGGGCCATGGGCATGTCGAAAGCCAAGATGTACCGACGCATTCTGCTGCCGTCGGCGTTGCGCCGGGCACTGCCGCAGTACAGCAACGAGGTCATCATGATGCTGCAGACCACCAGTCTGGCGTCCATCGTGACCCTGATCGACATCACGGGCGCGGCTCGTACGGTCAACGCGCAGTTCTACCTGCCTTTCGAGGCTTACATCACCGCAGGCGTTTTCTATCTGTGCCTGACATTCATTCTGGTGCGGCTGTTCAAGATCGCCGAACGTCGCTGGCTGGGCTATCTCGCCCCACGGAAGGTCTGAAATGCAAAGAACCGATCATGTGTTGCCGTGGAGCACCCTCGGCACCGAACGCACGCTGAGTGTCTTTCGCTTCGGCACCGGCGAACGCAAGGCCTACATTCAGGCCAGCCTGCATGCAGACGAACTGCCTGGCATGCGCGCGGCCTGGGAGCTGAAGAAACGCCTGGCCGAGCTGGAGCAGCAGGGCCTCCTCAAAGGTGTCGTCGAACTGGTGCCGGTGGCCAATCCGCTGGGCCTGGGGCAGTTGCTGCAAGGCGCGCATCAGGGTCGTTTCGAGTTCGGCAGTGGCAAGAATTTCAACCGTGACTTCACCGAGCTGAGCGAGCCGGTCGCCGAGTTGCTGGAAGGCCAGCTGGGCGATGACCCGCGCGCCAACACCCGGCTGATTCGCCAGGCGATGAGCGCTGCGCTCGAAGGTCTGCCCGCGCCGCAGAGCGAATTGCAAGGCATGCAACGCATCTTGCTGAGTCATGCCTGCGTCGCTGATGTGGTGCTCGACCTGCATTGTGATGCCGATGCCGCGCTGCACATGTACGCCTTGCCGCAGCACTGGCCGCAATGGCGTTCGCTGTCGGCGCATCTGAATATCCAGGTGGCGCTGCTCGCCGAGGATTCCGGTGGCAGCTCCTTCGATGAGGCCTGCTCGCTGCCGTGGTTGCGCCTTTCGCGGATTTTCCCGCAGGCGCAGATCCCGCTGGCCTGCCTGGCGACCACCCTTGAACTGGGCGGTCAGGCTGACACCGGCAAGCCGCAGGCACTCGCGCACGCCGAAGGTATTCTGGCGTTCCTCGCCGAACAGGGCTTCATCAGCGGCGACTGGCCGCAGCCTGCGCACGAAGCCTGCGAGGGCTTGCCGTTCGAAGGCACCGAATTGCTCTATGCGCCGCACCCTGGCGTGGTGACGTTCCTGCGCGCCGCAGGCGACAGGGTCGAGGTGGGCGATCCGCTGTTCGAAGTGATCGACCCACTGTCCGATCAGGTCAGTACCATTTGTGCGAATACTGCCGGGGTGTTGTTCGCCATCGAGCGGCTTCGTTACGCTCAACCCGGTTTCTGGCTGGCCAAGGTGGCAGGGCGCACGGCGCTCCGTCACGGACGTCTGCTCAGTGATTGAACGTTCTGTGGAAACCCAAAGCATGAACAAACTGGAAGTGCAGGATCTGCACAAGCGCTATGGCAGTCACGAAGTGATCAAGGGCGTGTCCCTGACCGCCAGGGCCGGCGATGTCATCAGCATCATCGGCTCCAGCGGCTCGGGCAAAAGCACCTTTCTGCGCTGCATCAACCTGCTCGAACAGCCCCATGCCGGCAAGATCCTGCTCAACAACGAAGAGTTGAAGCTGGTGCCGAACAAGGAAGGCGGCCTCAAAGCTGCCGATGCCAAACAGCTGCAGCGTATGCGTTCACGCCTGTCGATGGTGTTTCAGCACTTCAACCTGTGGTCGCACATGACGGCACTGCAGAACATCATCGAAGCGCCGGTCCATGTGCTGGGCGTGTCGAAAAAGGAAGCGCTGGAAAAGGCCGAACACTATCTGGCCAAGGTCGGTGTGTCTCATCGCAAGGACGCTTACCCGGGGCACATGTCCGGCGGTGAGCAGCAGCGTGTGGCGATTGCCCGCGCACTGGCGATGGAGCCCGAGGTGATGCTGTTCGATGAGCCGACCTCGGCGCTGGACCCCGAGCTGGTCGGTGATGTGCTCAAGGTGATGCAGGGGCTGGCTCAGGAAGGCCGCACCATGGTGGTGGTGACGCACGAAATGGGGTTCGCCCGTGAGGTCTCCAACCAACTGGTTTTCCTGCACCAGGGCGTCGTTCTGGAACGTGGCGATCCGCGCGAAGTGCTGGCCAATCCGCAGACCGAGCGCTTGCAGCAATTCCTGTCCGGCAGCCTGAAGTGACGATCGGCAACGCATGACGATGCCTTTTTATGGCAGAACAGGGCATGCTGCGCGACGCGCGACACGACCTGGATGTTCCAGATCGAGCTATCTTCCAAGGCTCGGCTTTTGCGGCAATACGTATCGGATCTCCCAATGACTGCCCATCGAATAGGTTTCCTCGTCTGGCCTGGTACCAGAGCCCTGACCCTGGCACTGGCCGAGGAAGCCTTGCGCGTTGCGCAGCGCGTTCACCCTGAAGTGGTTTATGAACTGTCGTTCCTGCAGGCCGAGGCTGCGGAGCCAGCGGCGGTTGCCGGTGCATGGCAGTTGCCGGGTGAACCTTGGGCCGGGCGGCTGGAAGGCTTTCAGAAACTGTTTTTGCTGGCTGACGAGCCTCCGACAGGCGTGGCCTCGGCGCTGGGCAGTGCGCTCAAGCAGCTGGTGCGTGCCGGATGTTCGATTGGCGGGCTGTCGGCAGGCGTCTATCCACTTGCGCAACTGGGCCTGCTGGATGGTTATCGTGCTGCCGTGCACTGGCGCTGGCAGGACGACTTTGCCGAGCGCTTCCCCAAGGTCATCGCCACCAGCCATTTGTTCGATTGGGACCGGGATCGCCTGACCGCCTGTGGTGGCATGTCGGTGCTCGACCTGCTGCTGGCGGTGCTGTCTCGCGATCATGGCGCCGAGCTGGCCGGGGCGGTATCCGAAGAGCTGGTGGTCGAGCGCATTCGCGAAGGTGGCGAACGTCAGCGCATTCCGCTGCAGAACCGTCTGGGCTCCAGCCATCCCAAGCTGACCCAGGCTGTGCTGTTGATGGAAGCCAACATCGAAGAACCGTTGACCACCGACGAAATCGCCCAGCACGTGTGCGTGTCTCGTCGTCAGCTGGAACGGATTTTCAAGCAGTACCTCAACCGTGTACCGAGCCAGTACTACCTGGAACTGCGCTTGAACAAGGCGCGCCAGATGCTGATGCAGACCAGCAAGTCGATCATTCAGATCGGCCTTTCGTGCGGTTTTTCCTCGGGGCCGCACTTCTCCAGCGCCTACCGCAATTTCTTCGGTGCCACGCCGCGTGAAGACCGCAATCAGCGACGCAGCAGCAGCCCGTTCGAACTTTCCCCTGTGCCTGCCGAACGCGGTTGATTGCCTTGTCGCGATAGAAGTACTGCCGCGACAGCTCAGGTCCAGACAGGCCGGCCTCAATCCGTTTAAACTGCGCCTTTGTGACGCAAATTGTCGCATTGCCGAAAACCTTGAAAAAACCCGGTTTTGCGCTGTAACAAGTTGTCGCCTGGCGGCAAGGCCGAACACAATTCAGTCCTTACAATCTTTCCATCGCTCGCCAGTTTCAGGCAGGCGTTCCTCATCAGGAGACTCCGATGTCCGTTGAGCATGCTGCGGTGCAACGCGCCGATTTCGACCAGGTAATGGTCCCCAATTACGCCCCGGCCGGGTTCATCCCCGTGCGCGGTGCGGGCTCCCGGGTCTGGGATCAGGCGGGACGCGAACTGGTGGATTTCTCGGGCGGTATCGCCGTCAACGTATTGGGCCACTGCCACCCGGCGCTGGTCGGTGCCTTGACCGAGCAGGCCAATAACCTCTGGCATGTGTCCAACGTGTTCACCAACGAGCCGACCCTGCGTCTGGCTAAAAAACTGGTGGATGCGACGTTCGCCGAGCGCGTGTTCTTCTGTAACTCCGGAGCCGAGGCCAACGAAGCCGCCTTCAAGCTGGCACGTCGTGTGGCGCATGACCAGTACGGTCCGGAAAAGTACGAAATCATCGCTGCGCTGAACAGCTTTCATGGCCGCACCCTGTTCACCGTCAGCGTGGGTGGGCAGCCGAAGTACTCCGATGGTTTCGGGCCGAAGATCACCGGCATCAGCCATGTGCCGTACAACGACCTCGACGCACTGAAGGCCGCGGTTACCGACAAGACCTGTGCCGTGGTGCTGGAACCGATCCAGGGCGAGGGCGGCGTGCTGCCGGGTCAACTGGAATACCTGCAAGGTGCGCGCAAGCTGTGTGACGAGCACAACGCCCTGCTGGTGTTCGATGAAGTGCAGAGCGGCATGGGCCGTAGCGGTCATCTGTTTGCCTACATGCACTACGGCGTGACCCCGGACATCCTTTCCAGCGCCAAGAGCATCGGCGGCGGTTTCCCGCTGGCGGCCATGCTCACCACTGAAAAGCTCGCCAAGCACTTCGCGGTCGGCGTCCACGGCACCACCTATGGCGGCAACCCGCTGGCCTGTGCGGTCGGTGAAGCGGTAATCGATGTCGTCAATACGCCCGAAGTGCTGGCGGGCGTGCAGCGCAAACATCAACAGTTCAAGACCCGCCTGGAAAGCATCGGCCAGCAATACGGCGTGTTCACTGAAGTGCGCGGCTTGGGCCTGCTGATCGGTTGCGTGTTGTCCGATACCTGGAAAGGCAAGGCCAAGGAAATCTTCAATGCGGCCGAGGCTCAGGACCTGATGATTTTGCAGGCCGGCCCCGACGTGATTCGTTTCGCGCCAAGCCTGGTGATTGACGACGCAGACATCGAAGAGGGCCTGAACCGCTTCGAGCGCGCCATCGTCAAACTGACATCCTGATTCGATTAAAGCCTTGCGGTGTTCGCCTGATGGCGGACGCCGCACCTGTTTCCTGCGCCATGCAGCCTGACGCCGCGTGGTGCTTTTACTAGCGCCGGTCGTAAAGGCTGGTCGATCTACAAGGAGTGGCACCATGCTGGTAATGCGCCCTGCGCAAATGGCTGACCTGGCCGAGGTTCAACGCCTCGCTGCCGACAGCCCTATCGGTGTCACGTCCTTGCCCGACGATGCTGGCCGCCTGACCGACAAGATCGGCTCGTCGGAGGCGTCCTTTGCTGCCGAGGTCAGCTTCAACGGTGAAGAAACCTACTTCTTCGTGCTCGAAGACAGCGAAAGCGGCAAGCTGGTGGGCTGTTCGGGGATCGTGGCCTCGGCGGGCTACTCCGAGCCGTTCTACAGTTTTCGCAACGAAACCTTCGTGCATGCTTCCCGCGAACTGAAGATCCATAACAAGATTCACGTGCTGTCCCAGTGTCATGACCTGACCGGCAACAGCCTGTTGACCAGTTTTTACGTGGTCCCGGAGCTGGTCGGCACGGCCTGGTCGGAGCTCAATTCGCGCGGCCGCCTGCTGTTTGTCGCCAGCCACCCCGAGCGCTTTGCCGATTCGGTGGTGACCGAGATCGTCGGTTACAGCGATGAGCAGGGCGACTC
This sequence comes from Pseudomonas sp. PvP027, assembly GCF_017833005.1. Lineage (NCBI taxonomy): Bacteria > Pseudomonadati > Pseudomonadota > Gammaproteobacteria > Pseudomonadales > Pseudomonadaceae > Pseudomonas > Pseudomonas sp. PvP027. The sequence goes on from NZ_JAFIBK010000001.1 coordinate 5,019,952, forward strand.
ACCGTTCTGGGATGCCATCGGGCGCAACTTCTTCGATATCAATTACGCCGCTGCCGAGCGCCTGTGCGGGCTGAAAAGCCGGACCTTCCTCGCCGAGCTGATGCCGCATTACCCGATCTACGTGCCACTGCTGCCGGACGCTGCGCAGGAAGCCATGGGGCAGGTGCATCCGCGCGCGCAGATCACCTTCGACATCCTGATGCGCGAAGGCTTTGAAACCGATCACTACATCGACATTTTCGACGGTGGACCGACGCTGCATGCGCGGGTGTCCGGGATTCGTTCGATTGCCCAGAGCCGTCTGGTTCCGGTCAAGGTCGAGCCCGGGCAAAGCAGCGATGTCGGCAAGGGCGGGCGTCTGTATCTGATCGCCAATGGCCTGTTGCAGGACTACCGCGCGGTGCTCCTGGAACTGGACTGGGCGCCCGGCAGGCCGGTGGTGCTGAGCCTCCAGGCTGCCGATGCCCTGGGTGTTGGTGAAGGTGCCAGTGTGCGGATCGTCGCGGTCTGAACCGGACGTTCGATAGCCGATTAGCGAGTTTCAAGGCTCTCGATGAGCCGCTGAGGAGATAACATGATCGTTCGTCCTGTACGCAGCAGCGACCTGCCCGCGTTGATCGAGCTGGCGCGCAGCACCGGCGCCGGTCTGACGACCCTTCCCGCCAATGAGCAGCGTCTGGCGCACCGGGTAGGCTGGGCTGAAAAGACCTTTCGCGGAGAAGCCGAGCGCGGCGATGCCGATTACCTGTTCGTGCTGGAAGATGATGACGGCCGGGTGGTGGGCATTTCCGCCATCGCCGGAGCGGTCGGTCTGCGCGAGCCCTGGTACAACTACCGGGTCGGTCTGACCGTCAGTGCTTCGCAGGAGCTGAACATCTACCGGGAAATTCCGACCCTGTTCCTGGCCAACGACCTGACCGGCAATTCCGAGCTGTGCTCGTTGTTCCTGCACAGCGATTCGCGCACTGGCCTCAACGGCCGCCTGCTGTCCAAGGCGCGCATGCTGTTCATCGCTGAATTCCCCACGCTGTTCGGCAACAAGATCATTGCCGAAATGCGCGGCATGTCCGATGAGCAGGGCCGTTCGCCGTTCTGGGAAAGCCTGGGGCGGCATTTCTTCAAGATGGAATTCAGCCAGGCCGATTACCTGACCGGCGTGGGCAACAAGGCATTCATCGCCGAACTGATGCCCAAGTTTCCGTTGTACAGCTGCTTTCTTTCCGAAGACGCACGCAGCGTGATCGGTCGGGTGCATGCCGACACCGAACCTGCGCTGACCATGCTCAAGAGCGAGGGCTTCTCGTATCAGGGTTATGTCGACATCTTCGATGCCGGCCCGGCCATCGAGTGCGAGACCGGCAAGATTCGCGCAATCAAGGACAGCCAGGCGCTGGTGCTGGCCATCGGCACGCCAGGTGACGATGCTCCACAGTTCCTGATCTACAACCGCAAGCGTGAAGACTGCCGCGTGACGGTAGGCGCTGCACGTTTTGCCGCCGGCACGCTGGTCGTCGCTCCGCAAACCGCCAAGCGTCTGCGCATGAGTGCTGGCGACAACGTGCGTGCGGTGCCTTTGTCTGCGGCACGGGAGGGCGCTTGATGAACAGCCTTTACATCGCAGGTGCCTGGCAGGACGGGCAGGGTGAGGTGGTCAATTCGCTGAACCCGGTGACCCAGCAGGTATTGTGGTCCGGGCGTGGGGCGAGTGTCGCGCAGGTCGAACAGGCGGTGCAGGCGGCGCGTCAGGCATTTCCCGCCTGGGCGCTGATGCCCCTGGATCAGCGCATCGCGGTACTGGAGGCTTTCGCTGCACGTCTCAAGCATCACGCCGACGCGCTGGCGCACTGCATCGGTGAAGAGACCGGCAAACCGTTGTGGGAATCGGCGACCGAAGTGACCAGCATGGTCAACAAGATTGCCATCTCGGTGCAGAGCTATCGCGAACGAACCGGCGAAAAGAGCGGGCCACTGGGCGATGCCACTGCGGTATTGCGCCACAAGCCGCATGGCGTGGTCGCCGTATTCGGCCCGTACAACTTTCCGGGACATTTGCCCAACGGCCATATCGTCCCGGCCTTGCTGGCGGGCAACGTGGTGCTGTTCAAACCCAGTGAAATGACACCGAAAGTCGCTGAGCTGACCGTCAAGTGCTGGATAGAAGCCGGGCTGCCTGCCGGGGTCCTGAACCTGCTGCAGGGCGGTCGCGAAACCGGTACCGCGCTGGCAGCCAATCCGGGTATCGACGGCCTGTTCTTCACCGGGTCGAGCCGGACCGGCAATGCGCTGCACCAGCAGTTCGCCGGCCGACCGGACAAGATCCTTGCGCTGGAAATGGGCGGTAACAACCCATTGATCGTCGATCAGGTTCAGGACATCGATGCAGCGGTGTACACCATCATTCAGTCCGCCTTCATTTCCGCAGGCCAGCGCTGCACCTGTGCGCGTCGCCTGCTGGTGCCCGAAGGCGACTGGGGTGATGCCTTGCTGGCGCGACTGGTTGGCGTCAGCGCAACTATCCAGGCCGGGGCGTTCGATCAACAGCCTGCGCCGTTCATGGGTTCGGTGATTTCGCTGGAGGCTGCACGTGCCTTGCTCGACGCGCAGCGCAATCTGCTCGCCAACGGCGCGCTGACCCTGCTGGAAATGCGCCAGCCGCAGCCCGGTTCGGCGTTGCTGACACCGGGCATTATCGACGTCAGCGCGGTGCCCGACCGTCCCGACGAAGAGCTGTTCGGCCCGCTGCTGCAGGTCATCCGTTACGCTGGTTTTGACGCCGCCATCGCCGAAGCCAACGCCACCCGTTACGGTTTGGCGGCAGGCCTGCTCTCGGACTCCGAAGCGCGTTATCAGCAGTTCTGGCTGTACAGCCGTGCCGGTATCGTCAACTGGAACAAGCAGCTGACCGGAGCCGCCAGCAGCGCACCCTTCGGCGGGGTAGGCGCCTCGGGCAACCACCGCGCCAGCGCCTATTACGCGGCCGATTACTGCGCCTATCCGGTGGCTTCGCTGGAGGCGGGCAGCCTGACGCTGCCTGCGACACTGCCCCCCGGTATCAGGCTGAGCTGACAGTGCGCACGATTGCTTATAAAAACAGATCCACGGAGCCTTGCCGATGAAGTCCTGTGAAGTGAATTTTGACGGTCTGGTCGGGCCAACCCACAACTACGGCGGGTTGTCCTACGGTAACGTTGCCTCGCAAAGTAACAGCCAGCAATGCGCGAACCCGCGTGAGGCGGCGCTGCAAGGCCTGGCGAAAATGAAAGCGCTGATGGACCTGGGTTTTACCCAGGGCGTGCTGGCACCGCAGGAACGTCCTGATGTGTCCGGCCTGCGCCGCCTGGGCTTCACCGGCAGCGACGAGCAGGTGATTGAAAAAGCGGCCCGTCAGGACATGCCGCTGCTGGTTGCCAGCTGCTCGGCGTCCAGCATGTGGGTGGCCAACGCCGCCACAGTCAGCCCCAGTGCCGACACTGCCGATGGGCGCGTGCATTTCACGGCGGCCAATCTCAACTGCAAATACCACCGCAGCATCGAGCACCCGACCACCACGCGCGTGCTCGGCGCCATGTTCGCCGATGCAACGCATTTCGCTCATCACCCTGCGTTACCGGCTGTCGCGCAGTTTGGCGACGAAGGTGCTGCCAATCACACTCGTTTCTGTCGTGATTACGGCGAGGCCGGTGTGGAGTTTTTCGTGTTTGGCCGCAGTGCGTTCGACACGCGCTATCCGGCACCGCAGAAGTATCCGGCCCGTCAGACCCTGGAGGCGTCGCGCGCGGTTGCGCGGTTGCACGGTCTGAGCGAGGACGGCGTGGTTTATAGTCAGCAGAACCCGGCGGTCATTGATCAGGGTGTGTTCCATAACGATGTGATTGCGGTCGGCAACGGTGAGGTGCTGTTCTATCACCAGGACGCGTTCCTCCATACCGAACCGATGCTCGACGAGCTGCGCGATAAACTCAGTCGTGTCGGCGGGCAGTTGCGGGCTATTTGCGTACCGCGTGCCGAGGTCTCGGTTCAGGATGCAGTGCGCTCCTATCTGTTCAATAGCCAGCTGTTGTCGCGTCCCGATGGCTCGATGCTGCTGATCGTGCCACAGGAATGCCAGGCGAACGCGAATGTCTGGGCTTATCTGCAACGACTGATCGCCGATGACGGCCCGGTTGCCGAGGTAAAGGTGTTCGACCTCAAACAAAGCATGCAGAACGGCGGCGGTCCGGCCTGCCTGCGTTTGCGTGTGGCGCTCAACGAGACCGAGCTGGCTGCGGTGAACCCGGGGGTGATCATGACGGCGCCGTTGTACGAAACGTTGACGCAGTGGGTCGACAGGCACTACCGCGATCGCATGAGTGAAAGCGATCTGGCCGACCCCCGATTGCTCAACGAATGCCGCACGGCATTGGATGAACTGACGCAAATCCTTAAACTGGGCGCGGTTTATCCGTTTCAACTGAATTGAAGCATCCTGCGCGTCGGGCAACTGTCCGGCGCACTATCCACTTTATAGAGAGCATTCCTATATGAGCGACGCCCTGCAACTGATCCTTGAAGACACTGATGGCACCCAGCTGGAAACTTCCTGCACCCGCGTTGCCGTTATCTGGCAGGGCAAGGAATTGTGGATTCAGCAGGATGGCCGTGGCCAGTTGCTGATCGGCGTCGACGTCGAAGAAGACGACGCCGAATACGCCAACCTGCTGCTGCGCCCGCTGGCGACCAACCTGGTCAGCCTGCAATTGGAAATGGAGCCGGCCGACATGGGTGTCGAGGAAGACGGTCACGTTCACGGTCCTGACTGCAACCACTAAGGAAGCGCGCCATGCTCGCCCTCGGCAAACTGCTTGAACTGACCCTGGCTGGACGCGAGCCGGCGGAAAAGACTCAACTGACCGTCGAAGGCGTGCGCATGCGCTGGATGGGCGAGGGCGCACTGGAAGTCCGCCCGCCAGAGGCTCGTGACAATGGCACTGACCTGCTGCTGTCTGCCGGTATTCATGGCAACGAGACTGCCCCCATCGAGCTGCTGGATGAACTGATCCGCAGCATCGCGCGCGGCGACCTGAAACCGCGCGCACGTATTCTGTTCCTGTTCGGCAATCCCGACGCCATGCGACGCGGGACGCGTTTTGTCGAGCAGGATGTCAATCGGCTGTTCAACGGCCGTCATCTGCAAAGTGGCGGCGTCGAGGCCTTGCGGGCCTGCGAGCTGGAACGACTGGCCGCCAGCTTTTTCAGCCTGCCGGAGCGTTACCGGCTGCACTACGATCTGCACACCGCCATTCGAGGCTCGACGATCGAGCAGTTCGCACTGTATCCGTGGAAGGACGGACGTCAGCATTCGCGGCTCGAACTGGCCCGTCTGCGGGCTGCGGGCATGCGTGCGGTGTTGTTGCAGAACAAGCCGTCCATTGTGTTCAGCGCCTATACCTACGATCAATTGGGGGCCGAGGCATTTACCCTGGAACTGGGCAAGGCACGCCCGTTCGGGCAGAACCAGCAGGTCAATCTTGGACCGCTGCGCTTGTGTCTTGAGCAGCTCATCGAAGGTACCGAGCCCGAGCTGGATGACGATCTTGAAGGGTTGCAACTGTTCAGCGTGGCGCGGGAAGTCATCAAGCGCACCGATGCGTTCACGTTCAACCTGGCCGATGAGGTCGAGAACTTCTCCCCGCTGGAGAAAGGCTACGTGCTGGCCGAAGATGCGGGTGGTTCACGCTGGGTAGTGGAAGAAGAGGGTGCGAGGATCATCTTCCCCAACCCCAAGGTCAAAAACGGCCTGCGGGCGGGGATTCTGATCGTACCGACTGATGCAGATAGCCTAGGCTGATCGCTCGGCACTCTCAAGACCGGACGCAGAGCGTCCAGAACGGCATTCCCACGCTGGAGCGTGAGGAACGATAGGTGTCCGGGAGAACACCTACCGATGCTGCGTCTCAGCAGGCCGCTTTCTGTTGTGCATCCAGACGGCGTAGGCTGCGTACCTTGTTCAGGGTATCAGCGCAGGTTTTGGCTGCTTCTTCGCCCTTATGCACGAAGTGATCGAAGAAGAACTTCTGATGCTCTTCGCCTGCATGGAAGTGATGCGGTGTCAGGACCACGGAGAACACCGGTACTTCGGTTTCCAGCTGGACCTGCATCAGCGCGCTGACCACTGACTGCGCAACGAATTCGTGACGATAGATGCCTCCGTCCACTACCAGTGCGGCGCCGACGATGCCAGCGTAGCGGCCGGTATTGGCCAGCAGTTTTGCATGCAGCGGGATTTCAAAGGCGCCGCCCACTTCAAAGATGTCGATATCGCTTTCGGCATAGCCCTGATTGGCCATCTCGGCGATAAAGCCTTTACGGCTCTGGTCGACGATATCCTTGTGCCAGCAGGCCTGGATGAACGCGACACGCTCGTTTGCGTGGCTTTTGCTTTTGCTGTCGATTGCAGTTGGTTGCACGTGTTCTGACTCCTGTTTATGGAAAAAACAGGGCATTTGGATCGAAAGGGATTCAAGTCGCGTAGGAAAGCCTCCTGAACGATGTCGTTCATGGATAGGTTTTGCAGACGTTCTTGTTGACGCCAATCCCGCTCTCTCTTCATCCGGACTATGACCGTCGGCCCCGGAATCACACCGGGTCTGCTGACCTTGCAGATCGCGGCCAACGCCACGACCCCCAAGCGCTCGCGGGCTAGACGCATTGCACGCCATTACCGCCGGTGGGGAGTTGCACCCCGCCCTGAGAACGTTGCCGTCACTTTACGTGTCCGGCGCGAGATTTTTATCATAGTTCGCTGGATCATGCATGGACACTTTCGTACGGTGTACCTGCCTTTTTCTTATAAGGGGTCGGAGTATCGAGAGCAGCAGCGCTTGATTATCATGTACCGCGGCCTCAGTAATGCCTTGTTGCAAGCCAAAGGTTGCATGCATTATCGGTCTTCAACTTCAGGGAGCTTTTTCGTGACTGTCATCGATCTGCGCAGCGACACAGTGACTCTGCCTACGGCCGGCATGCTTGATGCCATGGCACGTGCGCCTGTTGGCGATGACGTCTACGGCGAGGACCCTACGGTCAATCTGCTCGAAGCGACGCTCGCCGAACGCCTCGGGTTCGATGCCGCGCTGTTCGTGCCGTCGGGCACCATGAGCAATCTGCTGGCACTGATGGCGCACTGTGAGCGTGGCGATGAGTACATCGTCGGTCAGCAGGCCCACACCTATAAGTACGAAGGTGGCGGTGCGGCAGTGCTGGGCTCGATTCAGCCGCAGCCGCTGGAATTACAGGCCGACGGCTCTCTGGACCTGCAGCAGGTGCTCGACACCATCAAGCCCGATGACTTTCACTTCGCCCGCACGCGCCTGCTTGCCCTGGAAAACACCATGCAGGGCAAGGTGCTGCCGCTGGACTACCTGGCCGCCGCGCGTACCCTGACCCTGGAAAAAGGGCTCGCACTCCATCTGGACGGCGCACGGCTGTACAACGCCTCGGTCAGGCTGGGTGTCGATGTCCGCGAGATCACCCGGCACTTCGATTCGGTTTCGGTCTGCCTCTCCAAGGGGCTGGGCGCGCCGATCGGCTCGGTGCTGTGCGGTTCGCAGCCGTTGATCGCCAAGGCCCGCCGCTTGCGCAAGATGCTCGGCGGTGGCATGCGTCAGGCTGGAGGGCTGGCGGCGGCAGGGCTCTACGCGCTGGATCATCAGGTCGAGCGGTTGGCGGACGACCATGCCAACGCGACGTTTCTGGCTGAAGGCCTGAGCGAGCTCGGCTACGCTGTCGAGCCGGTGCAGACCAATATGGTCTATGTGCAGATCGGCGAGCGCGCGGCATCGCTCAAAGCGTTCTGCGCCGAGCGTGGCATCGTACTCACGGCCTCGTCGCGGCTGCGCATGGTGACCCACCTGAACGTGTCGCGCGCTCAGGTCGAACAGGTCATCGCCGCATTCGCAGCCTTTGAACACCCATGACATGCCGATAATCCAGTTACTTGTTTCTATCGCACAAACACACTGTACCGAGGGCGCAACGCCTATATAATGCGGCCCTTTGCCGTCGCTACGTCATTTGACGTTTTGCACTTGCCTCTGGCCGCAGTCTCCGTGGAAGAACCTATGAAAAGCGCAGAAATCCGTGAAGCCTTCCTTGGCTTCTTCGAAGAGCAAGGCCACACCCGTGTCGCTTCAAGCTCCTTGATTCCGGGCAATGACCCAACCCTGCTGTTCACCAACGCAGGCATGAACCAGTTCAAGGATTGCTTCCTGGGCCAGGAAAAGCGCGCTTACACCCGCGCCGTTACCAGTCAGAAATGCGTGCGTGCCGGTGGCAAGCACAATGACCTGGAAAACGTCGGCTATACCGCTCGTCACCACACTTTTTTTGAAATGCTGGGCAACTTCAGCTTCGGTGACTATTTCAAGCGTGATGCCATTACCTACGCCTGGACCTTCCTGACCTCCGAAAAGTGGCTCAACCTGCCCAAGGAAAAGCTCTGGGTCACGGTGTACGCGACTGACGACGAAGCCTACGACATCTGGACCAAAGAGATCGGCGTGCCAGCCGAGCGCATGGTCCGTATTGGCGACAACAAAGGCGCACCGTACGCCTCCGATAACTTCTGGACCATGGGCGATACCGGCCCGTGCGGTCCCTGCAGCGAGATTTTCTTCGATCACGGCCCGGAAATCTGGGGCGGCCCGCCAGGCTCGCCGGAAGAAGACGGCGACCGTTACATCGAAATCTGGAACAACGTATTCATGCAGTTCAATCGCACTGCAGATGGCGTGCTGCACCCGCTGCCAGCGCCGTCGGTCGATACCGGCATGGGCCTGGAGCGCGTCAGTGCGGTTCTGCAGCACGTGCATTCCAACTATGAAATCGACCTGTTCCAGAGCCTGCTGGCTGCATCGGCCAAGGCCATCGGTTGCAGCAATGACAACCAGGCTTCGCTGAAAGTCGTGGCTGACCACATCCGCTCGTGCGGCTTCCTGATCGCCGACGGCGTGCTGCCGTCCAACGAAGGGCGTGGTTATGTGCTGCGCCGCATCATTCGTCGCGCCTGCCGTCACGGCAACAAGCTGGGTGCCAAGGGCAGCTTCTTCTATCAGATCGTTGCCGCGCTGGTTGCCGAAATGGGGTCTGCATTCCCTGAGCTGGTGCAACAGCAGTCGCACATCGAACGCGTGCTGAAAGGCGAAGAAGAGCAGTTCGCCAAGACCCTCGAGCAAGGTCTGAAAATTCTCGAACAGGATCTGGCCGACCTCAAAGGCACCGTGGTTCCGGGCGAAGTGGTGTTCAAGCTGTATGACACCTACGGTTTCCCGATGGACCTGACCGGCGACATCGCTCGCGAGCGCAACCTGACCCTGGACGAAGCCGGCTTCGAGCGTGAAATGGACGCCCAGCGCGTGCGCGCCCGTTCGGCCAGCTCGTTCGGCATGGATTACAACAGCCTGGTCAAGGTCGATGTGGCCACGCAGTTCACGGGTTACTCTGCGACCACTGGCAGCGCCAGCGTCGTGGCCCTCTATAAGGAAGGCCAGTCGGTCTCGCATCTGAACGAAGGCGAAGAGGGCGTGGTGATTCTCGACATCACCCCGTTTTACGCCGAATCGGGCGGTCAGATCGGTGACAGCGGTTTCCTGCAGGCCGGTGATGCGCGCTTTGACGTCAGTGATACCACCAAGACCGGCGGTGCCTTCCTGCACCATGGTGTCGTTGCTTCCGGCAGTCTCAGCGTGGGCACGCAGGTTGAAACGCAGGTCTCCGATGAGGTTCGCAATGCGACTGCATTGAATCACTCGGCCACCCACTTGCTGCATGCCGCATTGCGTCAGGTGCTGGGTGAGCACGTGCAACAGAAAGGCTCGCTGGTCGACAGTCAGCGTTTGCGCTTCGACTTCAGTCACTTCGAAGCGATCAAGGCCGAGCAACTGCGCGCGCTGGAAGATATCGTCAACGCCGAGATTCGCAAGAACACCGAGGTGATGACCGAAGAGACCGATATCGACACAGCGAAGAAGAAGGGCGCCATGGCGCTGTTCGGCGAGAAGTACGGTGATAGTGTTCGCGTACTGAGCATGGGTGGCGAGTTCTCGGTCGAGCTGTGCGGTGGTATCCACGCCAGGCGTACCGGTGACATTTCGCTGTTCAAGATCGTCAGTGAAGGCGGGGTCGCTGCAGGCGTACGCCGTATCGAGGCGGTCACCGGCGCTGCGGCCCTGGCCTGGCTGAATTCGGCCGAAGATCAACTCAAGGAAGCCGCGACGCTGGTCAAAGGCAATCGCGACAACCTGCTGGACAAGCTGACGGCGGTGATTGAACGCAACCGTCTGCTGGAAAAACAACTGGAACAACTGCAAGCCAAGGCAGCCAGTGCCGCCGGTGACGACCTGTCGTCAGCGGCGCTGGATGTCAAAGGGGTCAAGGTTCTGGCCACGCGCCTGGATGGTCAGGATGGCAAGGCGCTGTTGGCGCTTGTCGATCAGTTGAAGAACAAGCTCGGCCGCGCAGTGATCCTGCTCGGCAGTGTTCATGAGGACAAGGTTGTCTTGGTCGCAGGCGTGACCAAGGACCTGACTGGCCAACTCAAAGCCGGTGATTTGATGAAGCAGGCAGCTGCCGCCGTAGGTGGTAAAGGTGGTGGCCGTCCTGATATGGCTCAAGGCGGTGGTGTCGATGCAGGTGCGCTGGATTCAGCGCTGGCACTGGCCGTTCCTTTTGTAGAGCAGGGTATCTGAGTCGGGTCAGCGGGCCTGCCGCACACCGGCAGGCCGTACTGGGCTCGAATGTTAATGGGTGCTCTTAACGGGATTTGAGGCGGCTTTGAGATGGCTTTAATCGTACAGAAATTTGGCGGCACCTCCGTGGGCTCTGTAGAGCGCATCGAGCAGGTGGCCGACAAGGTCAAGAAATTCCGTGAGGCGGGTGATGACCTGGTGGTCGTGCTGTCGGCCATGAGCGGTGAAACCAATCGTCTGATCGAGCTGGCCAGGCAGATCAGTGATCAGCCGGTTCCCCGTGAGCTGGATGTCATTGTCTCCACGGGCGAGCAGGTGACCATCGCGCTGCTGGCGATGGCCTTGATGAAGCGTGGCGTTCCTGCGGTGTCCTACACCGGCAATCAGGTGCGTATTCTCACCGACAGCGCGCACAACAAGGCGCGCATCCTGCAGATCGACGACCAGAAGATCCGCTCCGACCTGAAAGCCGGTCGCGTGGTGGTAGTCGCCGGTTTCCAGGGTGTCGATGAACACGGCAACATCACCACTCTCGGGCGTGGTGGCTCGGACACTACCGGTGTTGCGTTGGCCGCGGCGCTGAAAGCGGACGAGTGCCAGATCTACACCGACGTCGATGGCGTATATACCACCGATCCGCGCGTCGTGTCGCAGGCCCAGCGCCTCGACAAGATCACCTTTGAAGAGATGCTGGAAATGGCCAGCCTCGGTTCCAAGGTGCTGCAGATCCGTGCGGTCGAGTTCGCCGGCAAATACAATGTCCCGCTGCGCGTTCTGCACAGCTTCAAAGAGGGGCCGGGCACCCTTATTACAATCGATGAAGAGGAATCCATGGAACAGCCGATCATTTCCGGCATCGCCTTCAATCGCGATGAAGCCAAGCTGACCATCCGTGGTGTGCCAGACACCCCCGGTGTAGCGTTCAAGATTCTTGGCCCGATCAGCGCGGCCAATATCGAAGTGGACATGATCGTGCAGAACGTCTCGCACGATAACACCACCGATTTCACCTTCACGATCCATCGCAACGACTATCAGGCGGCCTTGCAGGTGCTTGAGGCCACTGCGCGTGAAATCAGTGCACGTGAAGTCTCCGGCGACACCAAGATCGCCAAGGTATCCATCGTCGGCGTCGGCATGCGCTCGCATGCAGGCGTTGCCAGTCGCATGTTCGAAGCGCTGGCCAAGGAGAGCATCAATATCCAGATGATCTCCACGTCGGAAATCAAGGTTTCCGTGGTCATCGAAGAGAAATACCTGGAGTTGGCTGTGCGCGCATTGCACACGGCCTTTGAGCTGGATGCTCCGCGGCAGGGTGAATGACCCTGTCATCGAAGGACGCGGCATGACCGCGTCTTTCGGGTGCTGCGCAGAAGGGCTTTTGTTTTCTTTGCGTTAGTCGATATACAGGTAGTGGTTATGGCGTTTTGCTACTGTCACTGCCTATAGGTTTGCAGACTGTTGTCCCTGAATAAAGGCGTAAGGAGAAAAGTATGCTGATTCTGACTCGTCGGTGCGCGGAAAGCCTGATCATTGGGGATGGTGAAATCACCGTCACCGTGCTCGGAGTGAAGGGTAATCAGGTGCGTATTGGTGTCAATGCGCCCAAGGAAGTCGCTGTCCATCGTGAAGAGATTTACCTGCGTATCAAGAAAGAGAAGGACGAAGAACCAAGCCATTAATTTTTATTGAATTTTTGGTTTGCAAACGGGGAAAAGGGTGGTTATTATACGCCCCGTGTTGCGGAGAGCTGGCCGAGTGGCCGAAGGCGCTCCCCTGCTAAGGGAGTACACCTCAAAAGGGTGTCGGGGGTTCGAATCCCCCGTTCTCCGCCATTATTTATGTAGTGCGTAAGATTGGGCTTGATCTGTAAGTTGTTGAATTTACTAGAAAAAGTGCTTGACTAAACAATCTTACGACCTATAATGCGCGGCACCAACACATGCACTCGTAGCTCAGCTGGATAGAGTACTCGGCTACGAACCGAGCGGTCACAGGTTCGAATCCTGTCGAGTGCACCATTTAAAGTTGTTTGAAGCGTTGTAAGCAATTACAGGGTTTCCGATAACTGGCTCCAACCAGAGGTGATCTGGTCTAAAAACACCAATGCACTCGTAGCTCAGCTGGATAGAGTACTCGGCTACGAACCGAGCGGTCACAGGTTCGAATCCTGTCGAGTGCACCATACAAACGAAAAGCCCACATCGAAAGATGTGGGCTTTTTGCTTTCTAGCGTTTTCCTTTAACGCATCCGTGCTCGTCAAATGTCACCTGATTACTGCGACCTTTTTTCTGGTTGTACACGTAGTGCAATTCTCCGTTGCGATTGGTGACTTTGTCGGGGCGCCCCAGCAGGCTTTCGACATCGCGCCGCGTCATGCCGGGAGGGGTGCGCTGGTTGATGATTGCAGCCCTGCGCTGTTCGGCGCTCAAACGGTTGCCGCAGCCATCATCTCGCGCGCCGACCACGACTACTGTCTGAGCTGCCGGTTTTCGAGGCGCGGGGGCCGGAGTGTTGCCGGGCAGCAGCAAATCGATGCGGGTGCCTGGTGGCGCATTGAAGGCCCTTTGCAGGCTTGTACTGTGCCCATCCGGACATCCCAGGGTGGTAAAAGTAATATTTCCGGATGCATCCTCGCAGCGATGAATGCTGCTGGCGGTTGCCGTTGCAGAAAGGCAGAGCAGGGCGCTCCACAGCAGATGATTGGCAGGTCGCATGCTCAAGGTCCTCCGTGACGGGTGTCAGCAAAGGCTAACTGCCGTCTTTGGATGGGGCGAGCGTGTTTTGTTGGCTGAATGTGACGTCGAACCCTGGCTGGCTTACGGAGTTGTGCAGGTTTGCACTGCAAACGGTTGTTCTGGGCTGAATTTTCTCGCGTGCGCTTCGCTCAAAGCGGTGTATCATTGCGCCCGTCAGCTCCGCCGGGGCTTGTGGAACACCTCCATGGACATACCCAGTCGTTACTCAATAATGTTTTTCAACAATCATGAATTAACTGATTGATCTCCCGGCGTGCCCCGCTGCTGGGAGTGGAGTTCGCCTATGACCGAAAGAGAAGTAAAAAAAACGCAGGAAAGCTTGCAGGACCGCCTGGCTCAGGTTGTCGATCTGCTGCAGCGCCAGCGTATTGTTGAAGACCTGACCCATCGTCAGGAAGGTCAGCATCAGGACCGTGTAGAAAACCTGGTTCACCGGCAGAATCTCGTCGAGTTGCAACGCAAGCTCGAAGACCTTCACTCTGCCGACGTCGCCTATATCCTCGAAGCCTTGCCCCTGGAAGACCGTCTGACCGTCTGGCAGCTGGTCAAGGCCGATCGCGACGGCGACATTCTTCTTGAAGTATCCGATTCCGTTCGTGAAACCCTGATCGCCGACATGGACGATCATGAGTTGCTCGCGGCGGCACGGGACATGGACGCCGACGAACTGGCCGACCTTGCTCCCGAGTTGCCCCGCGACGTCGTTCATGAGCTCATGGAAACACTGGATTCACAGCAGCGTGAGCGTGTGCGGTCAGCCCTGTCCTATGACGAGGATCAGGTCGGCGCGCTGATGGACTTCGAGATGGTGACGATCCGTGAGGATGTCAGCCTTGAAGTTGTACTGCGCTACCTGCGCAGGCTCAAAGAGCTGCCTGGCCACACCGACAAACTGTTCGTGGTCGATTCCGAGGGCGTGCTCAAGGGCGTGCTGCCGATCAAGCGTCTGCTGGTCAATGATCCGGAGAAGCAGGTTGGCGAAGTCATGGCCAACGATCCGGTCAGCTTTCACCCGGAAGACGATGCCTACGATGCGGCACAGGCGTTCGAGCGTTACGACCTTATCTCCACGCCGGTCGTGGACAAGAACGGCAAGCTGATCGGTCGTCTGACCATCGATGAAATGGTCGACCTGATCCGTGAGGAAAGCGAAAGCGAAGTCCTCAACATGGCGGGTCTGCGCGAAGAAGAAGACATCTTCGCATCGGTATGGCGTTCGCTGCGCAACCGCTGGGCCTGGCTGGCAGTCAATCTGGTAACCGCGTTTCTGGCTTCGCGTGTGATCGGCCTGTTCGAAGGCTCCATCGAGAAGCTGGTGGCGCTCGCTGCGCTGATGCCTATCGTGGCCGGGATCGGTGGCAACTCCGGTAATCAGACCATCACCATGATCGTCCGCGCGATGGCGCTGGACCAGGTCAATACCGGTAATACGGCGCGATTGTTGCGCAAGGAGCTGGCTGTCGGCCTGATCAACGGGCTGCTCTGGGGGGGTGTGATCGGCGTGGTCGCTTACATGCTGTATGGCAGCTGGTCGCTGGGTGTAGTCATGACCGCCGCCATGACGCTCAACCTGCTGCTGGCAGCGCTGATGGGCGTTTCCATTCCCATGGCGCTTGCCCGTTTGGGGCGAGATCCCGCGATGGGGGCGAGCGTCATGATTACGGCAATGACCGACAGCGGCGGTTTCTTCATCTTCCTTGGACTGGCAACGATCTTTCTGCTCTAAGTCTTGCGACTCTTACAGTCCTTTGAAATAAAAAAACCGCCGTGATCAGGCGGTTTTTTTATGCTTCGGCCAAGTCTTCATGTCGCTGAGTACTGCAATAAGCCGACGACTAATAAAGAAAAAGACTACAAAAAGGCTATAACGAAAAAGGCCAGCTTTCGCTGGCCTTTGTCTGTTACGTCAAGTCTCAGGACTCTTCGGAAGCGAGTTCCGTGTCATGAGCAATCAGCGAAACAAGGGCGTTCTGTTGACGATGTGAAAGCTGACGAAAGCGCTGCAGCAGCTCGCGTTCGTGCAAGGACAGCTCAGGACTATCGAGGCGCAGGCTTGGTTCATCACCAAGAGCACCTTCCTGAATCAGGCTTTGTTCGAGACGAGCGATGATTTCCGAGTTCATGCTGCGGTGATGATTCTTGGCTACCTCTTGCACGCGATTACGCATGCCGTCTGGTAGGCGAACGACGAACTTGTCAGCCGTGCGGCTGGAATAAGTAGCCTGTTTCATAGGGCTCATATATTTAACCGGTTAGTTCAGGGGAAGCGGTTCTAGCAAGTGGCCGCAAGATTGTCACAGTCAGACAGTCTTTTTGGCCAAATGTTCAACCGGGGTTCCAAGGGGCCGACATCATGCCGTATTGCGTCGAATCCTTGGCGTCAATTCTGTGACAAATATTGACTCAGGTAGCGGCGTATTGCCAGCACCAATTATCAGAAATGCGAGCGAATTTGCAAAGTCATCGCATTTGTCCCCGGATAAAAGGGCACGCCACCGAGCTTTTTTGCTGTCATGGCCATTTGACTCTGAGTATGCGTCTAAATTCAGCGTGAGCGAGGTTAGCCGACAAAGGGTTGGCTGCGGTGCAGGAGGGTTGTTCTGGAGCAGGGGGGATTTCGGATGCGAGGTGGTCAGGCGACCGGACACATTGCTGCAAGTAGCTTCGCTGTCAGCGAAGCACCGGATCGAATTTGAAGCGACGACCGACGAACAGCGCAACCACGAAGAGACTGGCGAATACACCGGCAGCGATATTTGCAGCGATACTCGTAGCTTGCGCGTTAACGGGAAGCAACAGGTCGGCGACGACGGCCATGATCGCCAGGACCAGAAATGACAACGCGGATTTTGACATGGCTACTCTCTCTTGAAAGGGTCGTTACAGGCGTTATCAGAAAACCCAGCGCTGTTCGGCGCGTGGAAACTGAAGTGACTCATCATCGTCATTGGCCAGCATCGCTGCGCTTGCAACGCGTTCAGTCATGATTGCCAGCTTTGGCGCCTGACTGATCTGGTGATGGACAGGAGCAGGCGTGATGGCCTGAGCGTCCTTGATACCAGAATCCTGGAAATGAAATGCCACCAGAGCCACCAGAGCTGCCGCATTCAACGCTGAGAGAGTCTTGTTCATTTTCCAGTACCTGTGCCCGACCGTTTGGGATGAGATGTGTTCCACAGATATAGATAATGCAGTCTGCATGCCAATCAGAAATTGATATAAATTCTTTATAAATCAATGTCTTAGTAAATTAAAAAAAGTGCTCTACAGTGCGTTTTGCAATGATGGCTTTTTGGGGTGTTGCAAATTGCATGATCGGTTTATCAGGCCATGTTTCCAGGCGACATCGGCTACAGGGTTGTAGGGCAATGACGACATGACAAAAGCGCCACATGCCGCTAAGATGCACGCCGTCCTCGCTGGCACCGATCGGTGTGTCGGCATGCAGTGTCTCAGTAGCTCAATTGGATAGAGCATCCCCCTCCTAAGGGGAAGGTTGCAGGTTCGAACCCCGCCTGGGACACCATATAAATAAAGCTCTTCAAGCCATTATCCTGATAGCTCGCCTTCTCCGTGACGGCAGGGTGACGCAGCTCTATGCCACCAATCTCGACACTACTACGTCCAACCCGCTTCCGAAGCCGGTGAGAAAAGCTGTTTAGGTAAGCACGAATCACAAATACTAAATCGCAACCAATAAAGGGCATCCGTAATGGATGCCCTTTTCCATAAGTCTGAAATAGCCTGCAGACACAGTCTGGTTGTTACCTTTCAGTGGTGCGGATATACAGAGGTCGTCCGCTTCTGGATATCAGCATTTCTGCAACCTGGAAGGTTTTAGCAATGTGCTGTCGTTGTCTTGGTGGCTCAGTCAATAGAGCAAAAGCTGTCACGAGCCCACCCGCCGCACCGATAGTGGGGGCCAGCGATGCATACGAGTTGGGGCAGGGCACTTGCCCAGGTTTTCGAATACCTTGAAAAAGCTTTCGTAGAAACAGGACGAGCAAAACCCCGACAGCCGAAAGCTGTCGCGGTTGTTCTGCGTTTTAGCGGTTTGCGTCGGCCAGGCCAGTCTCAATGAAGCGAACGGAACTCTCCATTGCCTGCTGACCTTCTGGCAGCATGGTGGCGTAGAAGTGCCAGGCGTGGAACATCGCAGGCCATACTTCCAGGTTGACGCGAACACGGTTATCAGCCAAGTGAGTTGCAAGACGCATCGCGTCACTCAACATCAACTCGTTTTCGCCGATTTGTACCAAGATGGGGGGAAGACCGGTGACGTCCGCGAACACCGGAGATGCCAGCGGATGATTGGCCAGCGTGTCGCCCAGGAATGCTCTGGCGAGGATGTCCAATACAGGCTTGGAGTTCAGAGGATCCAGACCTTCACGGTTACTCATGGAAGCACCGGTGTGTTCAAGGTTCGCCCATGGCGAGATGGAGGAGCCAACCGCAGGCAATGGCAGCCCTTTCGATTTAGCCGCGACCATGACGCTGACAACCATCGCGCCGCCAGCCGATTCGCCGCAGAACGCAATTCTGTTAGCCGGGACTTTCTGCTCAAGCAGCCACTCGTAAGTGCGCAGTGTGTCATCAATAGAGGCTGGGAACTTGTGCTCAGGGGCAAGGCGGTAGTCCGGCATGTACACACGAGCACCGAGCATTTTCGCGTAGTTGCCGCCGATGCCGTGGTAGCCGTCTGGACGACCTACGATGTAGGCGCCTCCGTGGATGTACATCACAACCGCGTCGGTTTTGATCTCGTTCGGAGTGACCAGTGTGCCGGGTACGCCACCCATGTCGACTGCTTCGAATTTAACGCCAGTTGGCGCTGGATTTTGCGCGAGCATTTTTGCGTAAGAGTCGCGGATGTCGCTCATGTTTGTAGTGGTATCGATTCCCGTAAGAACAGGTACCAGATCGCTAAGGCTGTTGGCCCAGGTTTGGACGGCTGCTTGGACTTTAGTGTTCATAATGACCTCAATTGATCGTTCGGAGTTGGTTAGCTAATTGAGATACTATGCTTAGTATTGGGGAATAGGGTTCCCTATAACAGGTGCTAAGCCGCCCGAACGTTGAGACCACTGATGCCGTATGGAACTCCATAACCTGAATGACATTGCAGCATTCGTAAGCTCGGTAAACGCAGGAAGCTTCACTGCGGCGGCCAAGCAGCTGGGGTTGACTCGCTCGGCGGTGGGGAAATCGATAGTGAGACTGGAGGCTCGATTGCAGGTACGTCTGCTCAATCGCACAACTCGCAGTTTGAGCATGACTGACGAAGGCCAGATTCTTTATGAGCGCTGCGTGGGCGTTCTTCAGGATCTGGACGATGTAGAGGACGCGCTGGCATTTCGTCGTTCGACACCCAGTGGACGATTGCGGATAAGCTTGCCGGTTGCGTTGGGCAGACTTCATGTTCTTCAGCACATTGAGTGCTGCCTGAACGATTGGCCCTCTTTGAGCGTGGATATCACTTTTTCCGACAGGCTGGTCGACCTGATCGATGAGGGGTTTGACTTGGCCATGCGCATCGGGCCTCCCAAGGAAGATTCTCGGTTGCTCACGCGTACGGTGGCCTATCAACAAATGATTACCTGCGCTTCACCCAAGTATCTGGCTGAGCATGACGAGCCCAAAACGCCTGAGGATTTATCCGAGCACCAGTGTCTGCATTTTGTGAGCGGTGGGAGATTGCTTCCTTGGAATTTTCGCGTGAACGGTAGCTCTGTGCCCGTTACTCATGGTGGAAGGTTACAGATGGACAGTGCTGAGTCATTGCACCAGTCAGCTATCGCTGGCCTGGGTATCGCGACTCTTCCTTCCTACGTGGTGAACGACGATTTGAGGAGCGGCAAGCTCGTGCAATTGCTCGTTGGGTATGCAGAGGCGGCAGAGCCTATTCGGGTGATCTACCCTAGCAAGCGCCACCTCTCTCCAAAAATTCGACTCTTCATCGATAAGCTTGTGGAGGCTTGGTCACCTCGCCCGCCATGGGAACAGCAGCCAGTAAAAGGCACTACATCTAGGGCGAAAAATCCCAACGGCATGAAATTTTCGTGACAGCAGAGTGGCAGTAAGGGCAACTGAAAAAGCCCCAATCAGGCCGAGCCTGACGGGTGCTTTTTGTATTGCCTGTGAAAGAATAAGGCAGGCCCCAGAACCTCCCACCCCTGCGCTCCACTCCCGCCCTAAGGCGTCACCGAATCTTCCGTCGCCTCCTTCCCAGCCCCCTCATTGATCAACACCATGCTCTGCGGTGCAGACAGCGCTACACCCAATTCCCTCAGACGCCCCAGAACGGTAAACAACAGATCACTCCGTGCGCCACCCACCGAGCGTGGGCTGTTCACGTAGCCGCTGGCGCTGATGATCAAACCGGTATTGGTCAGGTCTTTGAAGGTGACTGAAGGCGCTGGCGCATCGAGTATCGCTTCGTGTTCGGTGAAGGCCTGCAACAGCAGTTCGCGTATTTGCAGCACGTCAGTTTCCAGGGGCAGGGTGAGGGTGATTCCGACCACTCCCAGCGCATTGCCCATGGTCACGTTACGCACGTTCTGCGTGATGAACTGCGAGTTCGGCACGATCACTGTCGAGCGGTCGCCCATCTGGATTTCGGTCGCGCGGACGTTGATCCGGCGAATATCGCCTTCGACCCCCGCCAGGCTTACCCAGTCGCCGACTTTGACCGGACGCTCGGTGAGCAGAATCAGGCCGGAGATGAAGTTCTGCACAATGGCTTGCAGGCCGAAACCTATCCCCACCGACAGCGCACTGACCACCCAGGTCAGGTTGGTGAGGCTGATGTTGAGCGTGGACATCACCACAGCCACCACCAGCACAAAGCCGATGTAACCGATCAGGGTCACCAGCGAGGCCTGCATGCCCGCGTCCATGTTGGTTTCGGGCAGCAGGCGTTCTCCAAACCACTCCTTGAGGACACGCACACTCAGCAGGCCGACAACCAGGCAGACCAATGCCACCAGAATGTCGCTGGGTACGATGTTCAGGTTGCCCATGGATTTGGACGTGACATCCAGCTGAGTAAAGCTGGCGAGCAGATCGCCCGGGCTCGACCCTGAAGGCAGGAAGGCCAGCAGTACAGCGGTGAGCAGCAGTAAGGTGCGGCCTATGCCGGCCAGTACGGTACTTGCCTGCGCCTGATGGCGAGTGGACAAGCCCAGCGCTGAGCCCAGCGCCAGGCCGCCAGGTTGCTTGGGCGACAGGAGGGTTTCGCAGATGTCACCGAAGCAGGCGATCAGCAGGTATGCAGTGGACGCCACCACGCTCACCCAGAGCAGTTTCACTGCCAGAAAGTACGCCAGCGTCAGATAGCCGCTCAACAACGCCAGCAAACTCAGGCCGACCCACACCGCAACGATAAACGGAATCAGACCGGCGAAGCCCGCCGGGCGCTCCAGCTCAAAGCGGCGGCGGGTACGGCGGTAGCGCAAAAGGGCGTAGAAGAACACCAGCGAAACCGCCAGTGCCGTCAGGCCATTGACCGCAACCGTCAGTGCCAGGCTGCTGGCAATCACACTGTTGATTCGCTCCTGCGTACCGATGACCATCAATGCCAGCGCCAGTGCTGGCGGGAAGCGGCCCAGTGCGGTGGCGATCTGGTCAGGAATTTGCGGCAGGCGCCACGAGGCATGTGCCAGCATCAACAGCGCGCGGCCCAGACCGACGATGAAGGCGCAGAAGGTAATCAGCGTCTGCACCTGATCGAGCAGATTGACCACGTCATTGCTGAGCACCGCGTTGTGAACGATTCCCCACCGCAGCAAGGACGTGGCGATGGTGATGGTGAGAATGGTCGACAGCCCGACCGCAAGGGCCAAGGCACTGCGGCGCAGGCGGCCTTCGGGCAGCCAGCGAATCATCGCCCAGATCAGCAGGCGCTCCAGCAGGCGCCGGACAACCACCCAGATGAACAACGCGCCCAGCACCACGCTGATGAATTGCACACGGTTGTCCGGTGCCATCGCGTTGTCGAGCACCTGACGCACGTCCACCAGAAGCCTGTTCAAACGTCCCAGGTCGTCATCGGTCGGGCGAATCAGTGTGGACCAGAATGCCGAGCTGAGCGGGCTAGCGGTGCGCGTGCTGATCTGTGAATCGAAGAGGCTGCGGCGCAGGTTGAATATTTGCGTAGCCAGATCCCGGGCTGACTGGCTTAGCTCATTGGTCTGCCGTTCATCACTGACCAGCGCGTTTTTCTGCGCGGTCAACGTCTTGCGCTGACTGGTCAGGCTTTGCGCTTCGTCCGGTTGCACCGGCCCGAGAATGTTGAGCTGATCATTCAGGTGTTCGATGTCGACAGCTTGCTGCGCAACCAGATTGTCGGCTTGTTTCTGAACTTGCAAAGCCGCCTGACGCAGGCTTGAAAGCAGGTCATCGTTGGCGCTGCCCGTCACTTTCTGACGGATCTGATCGAGCTGTTTGTTCAGATCATCCAGACTCGGCACATCCACGGCAGGCGCGGCACTGCTGGCACTATCAGCCTGGGGCGCGGGGGCATTCTGGGCCAGGGCCGGCAAGGTCACGCACAGCAAAAGCAAGGCGAGCAACCCGGTACGAAAACGGTTCAGCGAAGCGTGCTGCATTCTTTTTCCTTCTTTCTCTGCGCTATGCGGCCTGGCGAGGCCTGTGGTTCGAGCCTGGGTCTTGTGCGTTTTTGAGCGGCATTCACTGGCCGCCCGAGATCGGCGGACAGGATATCAAGGCGCTCACGTTTGAGCGCTGTCAATGCGGGCCAAACCGTGCATCAAGCCTGCATTCTCAGCAGAATTTTCTCTGGTTGCCAGGCTAACTGATAAGCCGAGCCAATACTGTTCACCTAACAAGTGTTAGGTAGGTGTTGACTCGATGCAAAGGTGCCGCTACGGTACGGATACCTAACGATAGTTAGGTAGGTTTTTTACCCTACCGCACAGGCCCGACCATGACCTCTAAATTGCGACTTTTCACCTCTCCTTCGGCTTTTCCGAATCCTCAACGCCTGCGTTTGTTCATCCATGAAAAAGGCATCGCCGATCTGTTCGATGAAACCATTTATGACATGGCGCCCGGCGGAGAGCAGCGTGGCTGGCGGCACCTGAATATGAACCCGTGGGGTGAAACGCCGACCCTCGAACTGGCAGACGGTAGCTTTATTTCCGAGACGGCAGCTATTGCTCGCTATCTGGATCAGTCTTATCCGGGCCGCAAGATCATGGGCGAGGGCGCTCTGGAGCAGGGCCTCGATAACATGTGGGATAACCGCATCTGGGTGCATATCCTCTATCGGATCGTTACGGCGTTTCACGTGCTGCACACCGGCCTCGGTTTCAAGCTTGAACTGACCAGGAACGAAGCATGGGGCGAGCACTGTCGCAAGGAGGCGCTGAGCCATGCGGCATTGGTCAATCTTCATCTGTCCGATGGTCGCGAGTGGCTGCTGGGCGGCGATGCGCCAACGTTCGCGGACATCACGCTCGCAACTGCCATTGCCTTCTCCAAGTTCCCGGTCAACGCCACGCCACTGGATGAGCGTTTCGAGTTCCTGGACCTGTACTGGCAGCGCTGGCAGAAGCGTCCGGCTTTCCAGGCGGCCTATGCTGATCGCAGCAGCGGTATTCCTGAGCTGGACTCGCCGGCCGAGTGATTGGCCTGGTGTTCGCGCACCTTGTCGCCGGGAACGTCATGCAGGATGTTCCCGGCGATAGCCGTTGCAGGCCGGGATATACCAACGACGGCCGTTCAGCAGCGGATGACCGCTGCCATGCGCGACCCCGTCTTTCTACCTAACAAAAGGCAGGTTTTTGAATTAGCATGTGTCGGTTTCCAGAAACGCGTCCGAAGTACAAGGCATTACGATGACCATCAACGCCCGTGAGGCGATCCTGCTTGCTGCCAGAAACATCGCCCAGTCCCAGGGCTACAACGGCCTGAACTTTCGCGATCTGGCCGCCCAGGTCGGAATCAAGCCGGCCAGTATTTACTACTACTTCCCCAGCAAGGCTGATCTGGGTGTCGCGGTTGCCACGCGATACTGGCAGGACGGTGCCGCTGCACTCGAGACGATCTCCGCAGAAACCCCCGATCCGATCGAAGCGTTACGGCGTTTCCCGGAAATTTTCCGGCGCTCGCTGGAGGTTGAAAACCGCCTTTGCCTGGGCAGTTTCGTCGGCGCTGAAACCGACAACCTGCCGCCAGAGATGACCGAGGAAATGCAGCTATTTGCCCAGGTCAACATTGCCTGGCTGAGCAAGCTTTTGGTGGCGGCGAACGTTTGCTCGCCCTCGGACAGCGAGGTGCGGGCACAGGCCATTTTTTCCGCGGTGGCGGGCGCGCAACTGGTTGCCAGAAGCAGGTCGGACATTGCCCTTTTTGACACGTTGATCGACACCTATCGTGCCTGTGGTCTACTGCCGAACCAAGTCAGTATGGAACGGCGCTGATACGTCCAGACCATGGCATCTACACCGGCAAGCGAAACTGCTTGCGCAAGCTCTTATCGAACGCTCCGGCAGGCGCGAAGCGCCGCAGCATGCTGATTTGTCGGGCGGTCTTGCCAGCGGTGTATCGATGCCGCGGGCGAACATCGCTCGCCGCTTTCAGCACCACTGCTGCAACAACTTCGGGCAGGTCGGCTGTCGGCATGACATCGGCGAGCAACGCACGGACACCTGCTCGCGCCTGATCGTACGCCTGCAACTGCGAGTCCGGCTCGATGCCATTTTGATCGAAGACGGTGCGTACGTAGGCCGGCTCAATGACCGAGACCCGGACGTTGAAGGCGCGAATTTCATGATCGAGCGATTCCGAATAGCCTTCCAAGGCATGTTTGACCGCCGAATAATGAGCCGAGTAGGGCGCCGGTATCAGCCCCAGGACCGATCCGATATTGATAATGCGCCCCTGACCTCGTTGGCGCATCGACGGCAGTACTGCGTTGGTCATGCGCATGACGCCAAACAGGTTGACGTCGAACAGTGCCTGCACTTGCGGGATCGAGAACTCCTCGGCGCCGCCCAGCATACCGATGCCGGCATTGTTGACCAGCAGGTCGATGCGCCCGGTCTGCGCGAGAACGGTTGCAACCAGCGCACGGACAGAGTCGTCATCCGTGACATCGCAGCTCAGCATGGAGACCTGTGCATAACTGTCACCGGCTTTGCGGCTGGTGCCAAACACGGTATACCCCGAGCGCGCCAGCGCCTCGGCGGTGGCGCGACCGATGCCCGATGATGCACCCGTGACGATGGCGGTTCTTTCGGAAGAAGTGTTCATTTGATACTCCAATACTCGACAGGTGCGGGCCTGAAGTGTGGTTGAGCGGGGCGATGAGTAAGCGCTTACTTGATCTTCACGACGACCTTGCCCTTGGCACGGCCCTGACCCAGGTATTCAAGCCCTTCGCTGGCCCGTTCAAACGCAAAGACGCTGTCAATCACCGGTGTTAGCTGGCCACGTTCAAGCAACCTGGCAATGTCGCCAAGTTGAGCGCCATCCGCGCGAACAAACAGAAACGAGTACGACACACTTTTCTTGCTGGCCAGACGCGTGATCCTGCGGCTCATCAACCCGAATACGAAGGTGAAGAAGGCATTCATCCGCCGAGCCCTGGCGAATGCCTTATCCAGCGGGCCGACCAGGGATACGATCCTGCCGCCGGGCTTGAGGATGCCGACAGCTCTTTCAAGGTCGTCTCCCCGGGTGGTGCCGAGCACCAGGTCAACGTCGTGTAACACCTGTTCGAATGCCTGCTCTTTGTAATTCACCACTTCATCTGCGCCCAGGCTGCGGACCAGCTCCATATTCCCGGTGCTGGTGGTCGTGGCCACTGTGACGCCCAGATGTTTTGCCAGCTGTATGGCGAAGGTGCCGATACCTCCAGACCCGGCCGGTATGAACACCTTCTGGCCCGCTTGAAGAGGGGCGCAGTCCTTGAAAGCCTGCCACGACGTAAGCCCGACCATCGGGATGGAGGCTGCCTGAACAAAGTCCAGATTGGCCGGCTTCAGGGCGGCAGCGTGTTCCGGTACGGCGGCGAACTCGGCGATGGCGCCCCCACCCAGTTCGAACAGGCTCGCAAATACCGCGTCGCCCGCCTTGAAACGAGTGACTGCGCTACCCACCTGAATGACCACGCCCGCCAGATCGCTGCCCATGGTGGCCGGTAGTTGCAACTTCACCACAGGCTTGAAGACACCCGTAGTGATCATGTTGTCGATCGGGTTCAACCCGGCCGCGTGAACTTCCACCAACAGTTCGTCAGGTTTGATGGCTGGTATGGGAATGTGGGTAATCGCAATCTCGGGCGACTTGCCGTAATTTTCGAATGTCAGTGCTTTCATGACGCTCTGATTCCAGTGTCGTCGAACAAGGATGTGCATCCGCCGCGGCTTGATCCGCTTCAGGCTTGCGGGCGATAGCGCTCGGCTGCCTGAGCCTGCCGAATGTCCGACAACAGCCCTTGGCGCGCCTCATCCAGCGAGTCCCAACGCCCCGCCACATGCAGCGGCGGAATGGTCACCTGTTCGCGGCGGTCGAAACCCACCAGCGCCGCATCAACCAGTTCGTCGACGTCCATCACCTCTGCAATAGTGTTCAGATCGATCCCCGCGCGCTCCCAGATTTCGGTGCGCGTGGCCGCCGGGAGCACTGCCTGGACGTATACGCCCTTGGGCGCCAGTTCCACGTTCATTCCTTGGGAAAGGAACAGCACGTAGGCCTTGGTCGCACCGTAGACCGACATGCCGAACTCTGGCGCAAAGCCCACCACCGATCCGAGGTTGACGATCGAGCCCGAGCCGGACTGCGCGAAACGCGGGGCCACTGCGGCCGCAAGGCGTGTCAGGGCGACGATATTGAGTGCGACAAGCTTGTCGATGGACTCGGCGTTCTGTTGTGCGAACCCTCCGGATTGGGCAATGCCTGCGTTGTTGATCAGCACACCGATGCTTGCATCGTCACGCAGGCGGGTTTCCAGCGCCGTGAGGTCGGCAGATTGAGTCAAATCGGCCTGGATGACTTCAACGGCAACGCCGTTTTCTTCACGAAGGCGTGCTGCCAGGGCATCAAGACGTGCCTTGTCACGAGCGACCATCACGAGATTGTGACCGCGACGGGCAAATCGTTCGGCATAGACCGCGCCGATGCCGCTGGATGCACCGGTAATGAGAACAGTGGATGGCGTTGTCATGGAGGATGTGCTCGTAAAGTGCGTTTAGGAGATGGCACTTATGATTACGATCGAAATCTAAAATGTCAACGTATTGATGTTGATCGACATCAAAATGGTCGATGCCGATCGTGCTCAGATTCTGAAGGGGGTCTGGAGAACATCAACGTAAGGAGTACGGGTAAATTGCATGCACACCGTCGAAACCGCTTCTGCGCAAGCACAGTCACGACGGCGGTTGTTTAGCGATTGGGTGGAGGCAGTGCGTCTGTTTTCAGTCTGACGGCGTGAGCACGGCGCTCGTCATCAATTGAAGTATCGACTCGGCAGAGGGAATAGGGGGGTTATTCGTCTTTCTGTCGATGGTCAGGGAAGCGTAGCCGTGTGCGGTGCTCCAGGCGAGGAAGGTGCGCTGTTCAAGCAGTTCCGGCTCGGGCTCGCTACCGTATTTCGCTATCCAGGCATTGCGTATCGACTGGCGGAGCACTTGCAGCGCACGTTCACCCGATGTGAGAAGCCGGGGCAACGTGCGGTTTACACCCGAGCCAAACATCAACCGGAAGTGTTCCGGGTAACTTTTGGCGAAACTTACGTAACCAATGCCGCAACCCAGGAGGGTGTCGTCCAGTTCCTGTTGCACGGCAATGATGACGTCGGCCATGCGCTCGTACCCATCGGCCACCACCTCCGCCAGCAGGTTTTCCAGAGAGCCGAAATGGTGGGCGGGGGCAGCATGAGAGACATTCGCCCGTCTGGCGCACTCGCGCAGTGACATGCCGCGGGCTCCCGATTCCCCCACGATATCCCAGGCGGCCTGACGCAGGACGGCGGGCAGATTGCCGTGGTGGTAGGTCCGCGGGGCGTCTGAAGTCGACATTTAAGGCTCCCTATCATGAAACAAAAGTTATATTCCCGTCGGCTCAGCCTATCTTGTCAGTGACAAGATAGGCTGTTCTAATGGTGCCAGATCATCTGACGGGCGTGGGGAATACCGATGAGCGACATCATCAAAAGGCTTCGACTACTGACGCTGCGCGGCACGTTCACGCTGATCAGCCGTATTCTACCGGGCATCACTGGAAGATATCTCGCTCGACGTTTTGTGACTCCACAGGCATCCGGACGTGCCAAGGCTGCCGAAATCCTGAGTAAGGCGACGGATATGCAAACCGGTAGCCTTGAGCTGGACGGCATCAGAATTGCCACCTATGTCTGGGGCGACCCTGCCAGCCAGCCGTACGTGTTGCTGGCCCACGGCTGGTCAAGTTACGCGCTGCGTTTTATCGGATGGGTTCCGCTACTGCGCTCCATGGGCTACGCCGTGGTGGGGTTCGATCAGCCCGCGCACGGGTTGAGCGCAGGCAGCATCAGTCATATGACCCAGTTCGTGGCGGTGCAGCAGCACGTGAGACGCCATTTCGGAAAGCCTGCGGCGGTCATAGCGCATTCACTGGGCGCTTCATCCATTGTTTTTGCTGAGGAGCCGCAGTGGAGCCCTGAGCGCTTCATCCTGATTGCGCCGTTCCTGGCACCTGCGGACAGCGTACTTCAACAGTTCGATTCAGTCGGTGTTGCCCATAAGGTATTCAAGCCTTTCGAGGGCGTCCTGCATTCGCTGACCGGTCGCCGCTTCGCGGATTACGACGCCAGTCCGCGACTGCCGCTGCTTGATCGTCCCGCCCTGATCATTCATGACCGCCGTGATCGTGAAACGCCGTGGGAAAAGGGTGCTCGTTTTGCAGAACTATGGCCGGGCGCGCGTCTGTTTACCACTGAAGGGCTTGGCCACAATCGGCTGATTGATCATCCGTCGGTTATTGCGGAAGCGATGAAGTTTCTGAAACCGGATCATCATTAACGGCATCCGCAACGGATGGCCTTTCCAACGCTTCCACTCTAAAGCGTCTACACGCAGCTTCATGAAATCCGTATGTGCCAGCTGGATCTGGCTCGTTCAATTGCAAGATGAATAACGGAAGCCAGGTGCGTTTCCGCTCATCACGAGCTGAGCTTCTTTTAAAAGTCCTGACGTAGCCGGACAGGCGGGTCAGTGTCTTCAGAAGTTGGAGGCCGCTATGGGTTTTAATAATTTTTCCGATGAATTGGCGGTGCTTGAAATCGTCCGCAGCGCGAACTTCGTTCGGCCTGGAAAGTTGACGTCTGGTCAAATTTATCTCGCACTGATACGTCTTCAATCAGACGTTCCGGCGGCCGGGGAGTTTATGGCAATGATTGATGAGCTGGTCAAAGAGGGGCTGCTGGTTTCAGCCGCTGTGCTGGAGCACGACATCTCGTTTCCCTATGTCCAGCACATTGTTCTCGGTGTTACCGAAACAGGTGCGGCCGTACTGGAAAACCTGAGCTTTCAGGCTGACCTTTTTTACATGTGATCGGCGGAGCCGTTCCAGCTACAGCGTCAGGAAAGAACCGACAGTGATGCAATAGTCGCAGCCGTCAGTCCCGGACTGACGAACCTCACTTGCCCTGCACCCTGTGTCGCGCGTAGAGCACTGCTGTTCCGCCGGAAGCCGCACGGGCCTGTAGCTCGAACGTTTGTGGATAGCCTTTGATCAGATCGCTCAGTTTCTTGTAGCCATGAGTACGAGGATCGAACTCAGGGCGCAGTTTGGTGATGTTTGTGCCAATGGCGCCCAAGGGTGCCCAGCCGTCTTCATCAGCAATATCGTCCATTATCTTTGCGATGAAGCCCACGGGGGCTTTGGGTTTCTTGCTCGGCTCGGTTGCCACCGATTTCACGTTGCTCGGTGTTGCAGTTGCATCGGGCGTAGAGTCTCCGCTGGCCGGGGTGGTGATCTCTTCACGAAGCAATTCGATGTAGATGAACTTGTCGCAGGCCGCCACAAATGGTTTGGGTGTCTTTTCTTCGCCAAAGCCATAAACGGTCAGGCCTTCCTCACGCAAACGCGAAGCCAGACGTGTGAAGTCACTGTCGCTGGACACCAGGCAGAACCCGTCGAAACGACGCGTGTAGAGCAAGTCCATCGCGTCGATTATCAACGAGCTGTCAGTCGCATTCTTGCCTTTGGTGTAGGCGAATTGCTGGATGGGCTGAATGGAGTAGTCGAGCAGAACTTTCTTCCAGCCGCCGAGTTGCGGGCCGGTCCAGTCACCATAGATGCGCTTGACGCTGGCCACGCCGTATTTGGCGATCTCTTCGAAAAGGCCTTCTACGATAGCCGCTGGCGCATTGTCGGCATCAATCAGCACTGCCAAGTGCTTTTGAGCGCTGTTGGGGTTTTGAACGGCCATGGATCACCCTCGTACGAAAGCATAACCATACCGTCAAAACGAGAGATTGGCGCTATTCCCCGATATTTATGCAAGGCAGGCCGCTGCCGAAGCTTTCCGGCAGCGGCCTTGGCACGTCAGATTCGGAAACTGCCCACCAACTGCGTCAGCCGGGTGGACTGCTGTTCAAGGTCAGTGCACGCGCGCAGGGTCGCGTTCAGGTTCTCTACGCCTTGCTGGTTCAGCGTGTTGATCTCGGTGATGTCCACGTTGATCGCTTCCACGACGGCGGTCTGCTCTTCGGTGGCAGTCGCCACTGACTGGTTCATGCCGTCGATTTCGCCAATCCGATCGGTGACGTTCTCCAGACTTGTCACGGCCTTGTTGGCAATCTCGACCGTTTCAATGCTCTCACGCTGGCTTTCATTCATGATCGCTACGGCTTCACGGGCACCGGATTGCAGTTGCTCGATCATCTCCTGCACTTGGCTCGCTGATTCCTGGGTTCGATGTGCCAGGCTGCGGACTTCGTCGGCGACCACGGCAAAACCTCTGCCGGCTTCACCCGCACGCGCGGCCTCGATGGCCGCATTGAGGGCCAGAAGATTGGTCTGTTGGGAGATGCCGGTAATCACGTCCAGAATCTGGCCGATGTTGGCTGTCTTGGTGTTCAGCGTTTCGATCTGCTCGCTTGCGCTGCTGATTCGTTTGGAAAGACGGCTCATGGCCGAGATGTTCTGCCCGACTACGTCCTGCCCGTCCGACGCCAGCGTCCGTGCATCGCTGGAGTGACCCGACGCACGCGCGGCGTTCTGGGCGATCTCCTGCGTTGCGGCGCCCAGTTCATTGATGGCAGCGGCGACGCTGTTGGTGCGGTGGGACTGTTGATCGGAGTTGAGCATCGACGAGTTGGATGCAGTCAGTACCCGCTGTGCAACTTCATTGAGCTGCACGGTGGAGGAGGCGACTTCACGCATCGAGTCATGGATTCGCTCTACAAAGAGGTTGAAGCCATTACCCAGATACCCGAACTCGTCCTGGCTCTCGATGATCAGGCGCTTGGTCAGGTCACCTTCGCCGGCAGCGATATCGTGCATGGCACGGCCCATCAGGTTCAGTGGCCGCAGCAGAACGCCCAGGAGCATGCCCAGCAGCAGGATGATCAGTACCACAGCAATCACAGTGGCCACGATGGCCGAGTTTCTGAACTCGCCCAGCGCCGCGTAAGCCGTGTTTTTATCCATCGCCACGCCAACGTACCAGTTGACCGAGGGCAGGCCGTCCACGTGCGCGAAGGTAAGGATCTGCGTCTTGCCGGCAAACTCGCTTTCACTCAGGTCTTGCGACAGCTTCGGTGTTTTCGCCGGGTAGACTTCGGCCAGCGTCTTCATCACCAGGGAGGTGTCCGGATGAACCAGGATGCGGCCATTCGCGTCGACCAGGAACGCGTATCCGTCGCCGTGCAACCGAAGTGAGCTGATCATCTTCACCAGAATTTCCAGGCTCAGGTCGCCGCCAATCACACCGGCCACGCCAGACTCACCCTTGATCGGTGTGGCAAGGGTCACGATCAAACCCTTGGTCACGGCGTCCAGATACGGCTCGGTGAGGATGGTTTTGCCGGCGCGAACGGCATCGACATACCACGGTCGGGTTCTGGGGTCGTAATCGGCCGGCATGTCATCAGGCGGCTGGGTGACGAAAGAGCCATCACTTCTGCCCTGGTAAATGCTCATGAAGGTGGCGATCAGCGTAGGTTGGCCAAGCACCCGATTCTGCTCTTGCGGGGACTGAGGCGAAGATGCGTTTTCCGCCAGGCTCTCTACCAGAAGAATTCGTCCTGAAAGCCAGTTACGGATATTGCCGGCGGTGCTTTCGCCTGTCTGGTTCAGGTTCTCCTTGAGTTGCATGCGCAATGTATTGCGCTGCAGATAGTCGTTATAGAAGGTGAACAACGTGAATGCGGCGATCACCACCAGGGACGCCGCCAAGAGGATTTTATGGCTGAATTTTAAAGATTTTCTCATGCCGATATGAGCCTTTAGATATTACTCGGAAATGATGTACTGCGAGCGCAACGGCGTTTTATCGGCTGGCAGGCTGATTAATGAATGCCGATCGTCATATGAATGAGTGCGCACAAAGCGACAGCACGCATTTCTAAAAGCGACGCAGCGTTTTTCACGATGTTTTGATAACGTCACGAAAGCAAAAATGAAGTGCATGGAACGCATTCAGCGCGCGTTTTCAATGTATACCTCTCTGCAACGTTTCACGTTTCCTGCGCTTTGCGGTCCTTTATGGGGATAGAAGACATGAACCGTTCACCAGGTGGCACAGGTACGTCGGCAAGAGTGGTCTTCAATTGGCGTGAATCAAGCGAGGTTTCAAGTGATCGCCAGGCGTAAATTCAGCGACGCAATGCAAGGAAAAAACCTTCGCTTTCTGCAAGAGGAAAAACATGAGTCCAGGCGGCAAACGCGTGCCGGTTTTCTTCTGCTGGAGCATTTTTCGCTACCTGCTTTCACTCAGGTGTTGGACGCCATTGTCACGGCCAATCTGCTGCGGCGGGATCTGTTTTCGACCATCACGCTTGGTCTTGGCGAAGGCGAGGTGGTCAGTGACCTCGGGCTGGTGATCCGCCCGGATGAGCTGTTTGGGCGAGCCAGCCTTGCAGGACTGGACCTGCTGGTCATCTGCGGAGGCTATCGCACCGAGTTGAAGGCAAGCGATAACCTGATCCGCTTATTGCGCGACGCGGCCTCTCAGGAGGTAATCCTGGCAGGACTATGGAACGGCGCCTGGTTTTTGGGGCGGGCCGGTTTGCTGGATGGCTACCGATGCGCGATCCACCCGGAGCATCGACCCGCTCTCGCGGAGATCGCCAGCGTGGGCCAGGTCACGAGTGAGGCGTATGTCGCAGACCGGGACCGACTGACCGCCTCAAGTCCGACAGGCGCCTATCATATGGCGCTGGAGTGGATCAAAGGTTTGCATGGCAAGGCGCTGGTAGAGGGGATCGAAGACATCCTTTCATTCGAGGAGTCCAGATACCGGCGTATCAAAACCTCGCCGTTACTGTCCGTGAGCGCTCCGTTGCGCGAAGTGATTCGACTCATGGAGTCGAATCTGGAGGAGCCTTTGGAAATGGAAGAGCTGGCCGTTTATGGGGGCCGTTCGCGACGTCAGCTTGAGCGATTGTTCAAAGAGCAGTTAGGCACTACCCCGCAGCGCTATTATCTGGAACTGCGCATCACCGAAGCTCGGCGGTTGCTGCAGCACACTGAGTTGTCTCAAACCGAAGTGCTGGTGGCGTGCGGATTTGTATCGCCGAGTCATTTCAGCAAGTGTTACAGCTCCTACTTCGGTTACCGCCCCTCTGCGGAGAAAAGGCGTGTCAAATAGTCGAGTGGGCGAACATCACAATGATGTTCATCATTACGCGTTGTGGCATGAAAGTGCTTACTTACCACTTGCCTGTTGTTCCGACGCTTCGTGCTCTGCATACCACCGTGCATAAGGCGTATTTTTCACCTTGCGCCGATTGAAATCCTCGGCGCCATCGGTCCACCAGACTTCACCACGCTCGCCCAGTGCAACTTTGGCCTTGTCGACACTGGCTCGCGCCGTCTTCAGGGCTGCCGGGTCTTCGGAGGCCTTGGCGGCTTTGACTGCACGACGTGCAGCCATCAGCTCATCCACCAGATGCTGGCGAACGTCGTCGCTCAAAGAGGGATTGGAGCACCGCCAGAGTTGCCCTTTGACCACAAAATACCGGCCATCAGGCGTGGTCGGGTTCACCCTACGAATATCCGCGGGCGACCGCGTCAGCGCCGATCAGGCCTGTCACTCGCCCGGCCAGCGTGTCCAGCCCGAACGGCTTGGTCAGTACCTGCGTGCAAGGCCGCAGGTGGCAATCGTCCAGCACCGAAGTCTTGGCGTAACCGGTGATGAACAGGGTCGGCAGGCCGGGTCGACAGTCACCGGCGGCATCGGCCATTTCCCGGCCGTTCATGCCGCCTGGCAAGCCTATATCACTGATCAGCAGGTCGATGCGGGTATCCGACTGCAGGATCTCCAGGCCTGATTGTGCGTCAGCGGCTTCCAGGCATTTGTAGCCCAGACCGCTGATGACTTCGGCGACGAGCATCCTCACCGAGGGTTCGTCATCCACGATCAGAACGGTTTCACCGGTGTGATGCGGTGGTTCTTCGATGACTTCCGGTTCAACGGCGCGGGGAGCATTTTCAGCGGTGTGGCGTGGCAGGTGCATGACCACGCTGGTGCCCTGGCCTTCGACCGATTCGACGCGAATCTGCCCGCCGGACTGACGCACAAAACCATACACCATCGACAGCCCGAGACCGGTGCCTGCACCGATGGCCTTGGTGGTGAAGAACGGTTCAAACGCTTTGGCGGCGATGTCCGGACTCATGCCGATGCCCGTGTCGGTGACCCGTATGCTCAGGTGCTCGCCGGCAGGAATGCCATGATCCGGGTCGGTGCACTCTTCAAGGGACGCATTGGCAGTCTCAATGACAATGCGCCCGCCGTTGGGCATCGCGTCGCGGGCATTCAGGCACAGGTTCAGCAGCGAGCTTTCCAGCTGAGCGTGGTCGATCAGCGCGGGCCACAGGTCATTTTGCGCGATGACCTTTATGTCTATCTCCGGGCCGACGGTACGGGTGATCAACTCTTCCATGTCATGAATCAACCCGTTGACGTCGGTGACTCTCGGCGACAGTGTCTGGCGTCGTGAGAACGCCAGCAGACGGTGGGTCAGCGACGCCGCGCGGCGTACCGCGCCCTGGGCGACCGATACGTAACGGTCGACGTCGCCGACGCGGCCCTGGGCCAGTCGTTTGGTGATCAGTTCCAGGCTGCCGGAAATACCGGCCAGCAGATTATTGAAGTCGTGTGCGATGCCCCCCGTCAGTTGCCCGACGGCATCCATTTTCTGTGAGTGGCGCAGGGCATCTTCGATCTGCTCGCGTTCGAAAACGGCCTGTTCGATGCGCTGTTCGAGTGTCTGGTTGAGTTCTCTGACCGCTTCTTCGGCTTTTTTTCGGGCGGTTACATCAATAGAGGAGCCGATCAGACCGATCACTTCGCCGTTGGCATCGAGCAGCGGCGCTTTGGTCGAGAGCCATATCGCTGCGGAGCCGTCAGCCAGGTTGACCTGTTCTTCGATCTGTTCGCTGACATTGCTCTGCATGATCCGGCGGTCGGTTTCCATGAGGATCCGCGCCTGTTCCTGGTCATCCAGAAACTCCAGATCCGTCTTGCCGATGAAAAACTCGGGCGGCTTGCCGATCAGGTCGGCGGTGCCGCGATTAGCGACCAGCATCCGTCCCTCGAGGTCCTTGGCGTAGACAACGCCGGGAACGGCAGCCGTGAATATCCTCAGCAATTCGTTGAGCCGGTCGCGCTCGTCTTCGGCAGTGCGACGGCTGTCTATATCGAGCAATACGCCCGGACTGCGAACAGGCTTGCCACGACTATCACGTTCGATTCTTCCGCTGGCTTCGACCCAGCGATAAATACCGTCTTCATGGAGAACCCGGTATTCGCATCGATAGGTTTCGCTGCTCTGCAGCGCGTCCTCGATTAACTTGTCGACTCTGGCCGAATCGTCAGGATGAATGGAGGCAATCACCAGCTCCAGTGGCAAGCCTTTGGCGCATAGCTTCGGGCACAAGCCGAAGGTCCGGGCAAAACGCTCATCGCCGGTCAGTTGATCGGCAACGATGTCCCACACCCAGGCGCCGACAACGGCCCCAGAATCCAAGGCGAGTTGCAGCCGCTCGGCAGCTTCCTGTGCCGAGGGAAGGCGTGGCTCGAGGGCGAATGGCCTGCCGCCGGAAACATCATTGCTCATCACTATCGACCCACTTGAACGCCTGGTTCACAAAGACTCAGTCATAGGGCAGCGCAGCGGCCTGAAAGTTGTACAAAATTTATTCTATTTTGTGCCAGATGCCTGACAAAGCGATCAGTGACACTCGATCATTCCATGATCCAGTAGGGGGTGATATTAAATTAATATCATTTGAGGTGCGCGCTATTTTCCGCGGAGCAGGCAGGGCAGCGCTTTCAAGTGATGCCGGGCTTGGCAAATCACCTGAAGGCGCTGGTTTCATTCAAGTATTCAGCGTCTTGCGAATGTATCAATGCTGGCCGACAGGCGTAGGCAGGTTGGCAGCCTGTACCGGCGACCAGCGGGTCAGCGCATAAAACACTGCGCCGCCCAGGATGCAGCCGGTAAACCAGGCGAAGTTGGCAATCGGCTTGAACCACTCGATAAAGGTGAAGCACAGACCGACCAGTGCGGTGAGCAGCAATGCCTTGACCGCGATCCAGTTCACGCCGTTGGTGTACCAGTAGCGACCGCTCGGCGTGTCATTGAACAGGGCGTCGACGTCGATCTGCTGCTTCTTGATCAGGTAGTAATCCACCAGCAGGATGCCGAACAGCGGGCCGATGCAGGCCGCCAGCACGTCCAGGGTGTAGTGAATCACTTCAGGGTTGTTGAACAGGTTCCAGGGTGTGATGAAGATCGACGCCACCGCAGCGATCATGCCGCCTGCACGCCAGCTGATGCGGCTGGGCGCCACGTTGGCGAAGTCGAAGGCGGGGGAAACGAAGTTGGCGACGATGTTGATGCCGACCGTAGCGGTGACGAAGGTGAAGGCACCGAGCAGCACGGCCGTGGTGTTGTCGATGCGCGCGACGGTCGCGATAGGGTCGTGGATCATCTCGCCGAAAATCGGCAGCGTGCCCGAGACGATCACCACCGTTACCAGCGAAAACGCCAGAAAATTCACCGGCAAGCCCCAGAAATTGCCGCGGCGTACGTCGGCCATGCTGCGGCAATAGCGGCTGAAATCGCCGAAGTTAAGCGTCGGCCCGGAGAAATACGAGACTACCAGAGCAATGGCCATGACCACCTGGCCGAACGCCGCCCAGCCGGACAACTCTTTTTCCGCCAGGGTAAAACTGATGTTGTCCCAGCCAGCGCGCCAGACAATCCAGCCTGCCAGCGCGAACATCACCGCATAAACGGCAGGGCCGGCCCAGTCGATGAAGCGCCTGATCGACTCCATACCCGTCCAGAACACGGCGGCCTGCACCACCCACAAGGCGAGAAAGCCGAACCAGCCGAGCCAGGACAGCCCGAGAAACGTCACGCTTTGATACGCGGCCAGTTCCGGGAAGAAACGCAGCACCACGATCACCAATGCGCTGGACGCCAGGTAGGTTTGAATGCCGTACCACGCCACTGCGATCAGCCCGCGAATGATGGCGGGAATGTTGGCACCGAAGACGCCGAAGGCCAGGCGGCAGATGACCGGGTAGGGCACGGCGGCTTGCTGACTGGGTTTGGCGACCAGATTGGCAATCACCTGAATGATGCAGATCCCCACCAGCAGCGCGATCAGCACCTGCCAGCTGGCCAGGCCCAGGGCGAACAGACTTGCGGCGAAAACGTAGCCGCCGACGCTGTGCACGTCGCTCATCCAGAACGCCAGAATGTTGTACCAGGTCCACTTCTGCGGCACCGGCCCCAGATCGTGGTTGTGCAGGCGCGGGCTGTACCCGGCTGGGCGTTGATCTGTCATTGCGTGACTCCCTCGGTGTGTCGTGACGGGATCGGAGTACGATCGATGATTTTTTTGTATACGATCGTGTACGCAAAACATGTGCCACGCCTTTTATCATTAGCCGGGAATGGTCGCGAGGCTTGTTGCAGGGCGGTTATGCTGAGAAAGATGGATAAGCCAGGCGGGTTAGAGCAGGAACTTGAAGTGCACGTAAACAGGGCGCTTTTGCTCATTTACGGTGCGGTTCATGCGTTTCTTGTTAAGGGGTTATCTGACCTGCTGTTTAAATTGCGCTACTCATCATGTTCCGTCTCAGGCACTATTCTTGTATACGATCTGTAATGCCAATGTGATGTGAAGCCATGATCCGACCTGACAGCGCTCCGTTGTTTCTCGCGCCTTCTACCGATGAAAAAGGCCGTGATGAACAGATTTACCAGCATGTACTGGAAGCCATCGTCGAACATCGGCTCGCCCCGGGGACGCGCTTGCCCGAGGACGCCCTGGCCGAAGTATTCGAGATCAGCCGTACCGGCATCCGCAAGGTCTTGCAGCGTCTGGCGCTGGAACGACTGGTGACCTTGCGCCCCAAGCGCGGCGCAGAGGTTGCGCAACCGTCGGCTCAGGAAGCACAGGACGTGTTGGGTGCCAGGCAACTGATCGAGCCCGCGCTGATGGCCGATATTGCCACGCGAGTTGGCGGCCAGCGCCTGGAAGCACTGCGCGCGCTCTGCGCTCAGGAACATGAGGCGCAACACGCGGGGCGCCACAGCGAAGCGATTCAATTGTCGGCGCGCTTCCATGTGCAGTTGAGCGCGCTGGCGGGCAATCAGGTATTGACCGAACAAGTCGCGCAGCTCACCACACGGTCTTCGTTGATTGTGGCGGTGTACGGCTCGCGACGCAGTGTCGGCTGTGAGTGTGGCCAGCATGTTGACTTGCTGACCTTGCTCGAAAGCGGGCAGGGCGAACAGGCGCGTGAGTGGATGGCCGAGCATTTGCGCCGCATCCGTGCCAGCCTGAATGTGGATGCGCCGGTCAGCGAGACAGTGGATTTTCATAGCATTTTCAAACGGCGCTGAAGGAGTCCCGGTGCGTATTCAAGTGATCAACCCCAACACCAGCGAAGCCATGACCCACAAGATCGGTCTGGCCGCGCAAGCCGTGTCGCGCCCCGGCACGCAGATCATCGCCTGCAGTCCTGCGGATGGTCCGGTGTCCATCGAAGGCCATTTCGACGAGGCGATAGCGACGCTGGGCGTGCTCGAAGAAGTGCGCAAGGGACGCGAGCAACAGGTCGACGCGCATATCATTGCCTGTTTCGGCGACCCCGGGCTGCTGGCGGCACGCGAGTACGCCAGTGCCCCGGTGATCGGCATCGCCGAAGCGGCCTTTCATATGGCCAGCCTGATTTCCACCCGTTTCGCCGTGGTCACCACGCTGACCCGCACCCGGATCATTGCCGAGCATCTGCTGCAGCGTTATGGCTTCAGTGAGTTATGCACATCGGTGCGTTGTATCGATCTGCCAGTGCTGGCGCTGGAGGAAAGCGGGCCGGAGCTTATCGAATGCATGGCCGAGCAGGCCCGTCGCGCCCGTGACGAAGAAGGGGCAGGCGCCATTGTGCTGGGCTGCGGTGGGATGGCGGATCTGGGCAGGCAATTGAGCGAAGCGATTGGTCTGCCAGTCATCGACGGCGTGGCTGCGGCGGTGAAACTGGCCGAATCGCTGGTGGATCTGGGCCTGACCACCAGCAAACACGGCGACCTTGCCGACCCCATCGGCAAACCGTTCAAAGGCCGGTTTGCCTATATGAGTCGGTGATCAGTGAAGGCTTAGCTTCGCGCTTAGCGTTACACACAAGTTCTGGGGAACACGAAATACGTGTCTTTCAGGCTTCTGCCCGGAGGGCGTAGGAGCGAACTTGTTCGCGAAGGGGGCGGTATGAACGATGAAAGTACATCGTCTGAAACACGGTTTTCGCGAACAAGTTCGCCCCCACAGCCTACGGCCAGAATCAAAAACGAATGTGCGCATAACGACGAGCGCCCTGCGCGGTTTGACATTTTCAGGCTTCTGCCCGGAGGGCGTAGGAGCGAACTTGTTCGCGAAGGGGGCGGTATGAACGATGAAAGTACATCGCCTGAAACACGGTTTTCGCGAACAAGTTCGCTCCCAAGGCCTACGGCCACAATCAGAAGCGAACTTGTACCTTACATAGCCGGCACGCCACCCCCGACCAAGGCTTCAGTCGTGTCGTCCGGCAACACAATCGTGTTGTTGCCGGGCGTCAGGATGACCTTGCGGCAATCCTCTTCCTTCTTGTCGAACAGCTTGTAGCCCTTCGCCGCATCTTCCAGTGACATCCGGTGCGTGATGATGGCTTCGGGTTCCAGGCGGCCTGCCTCGATGTGTTCCAGCAATTCAGGCATGAAGCGATGCACGTGGGTCTGGCCCATTTTGAAGGTCAGGCCCTTGTCGAACGCATCGCCGAACATGAAGCCGTGGATGAACCCGGCATATACACCCGGCACACTGACCACGCCGCCACGACGTACCGCCGCGATGCACTGACGCAACGCCTTGCCGCTGCTGCCTTCCAGTTTCAGCGTGGCCAGGATGGTTTCAGTGGTACTGCCCTTGGCCTCGAAACCCACCGCGTCCACGACGCCGTCCACGCCGCGCATGCCGGCAGTCTGGCGAATGATCGTGTCGGCCGGATCATCGTCTTCATCGAAGTTGATCGGGATCACGCCGTAGGTTTTCTGCGCATAGGCCAGACGATACGGGTGGTGATCGACCATGAAGATCTTCTCGGCACCGAGCATTTTGGCGCACGCTGCGCTCATCAGACCGACCGGCCCCGCGCCGTAAATGGCAACCGTCGAACCCTGGCCAATCCCGG
Organism: Pseudomonas sp. PvP027; assembly: GCF_017833005.1. Lineage (NCBI taxonomy): Bacteria > Pseudomonadati > Pseudomonadota > Gammaproteobacteria > Pseudomonadales > Pseudomonadaceae > Pseudomonas > Pseudomonas sp. PvP027. The sequence goes on from NZ_JAFIBK010000001.1 coordinate 5,060,359, forward strand.
CGTTGAGTACAGCCTGCCAGGCGGTGGGAAGAATATCAGAGAGGAACAGCACCTTCTCGTCAGCCAGAGTGCCTGGCACCTTGAACGGACCGACGTTGGCCTTGGGCACGCGCACGTACTCAGCCTGACCGCCCGGGACACCGCCATACAGATGGCTGAAGCCGAACAGCGCGGCCCCTGGTGGAATCGACTTTTTGTTGAGGATCGCGCCACGTCCGGTATTGGTGGTTTCGCAGGCCGCGAACTGGTCGAGGTCGCAGAAAAAACAGCTGCCGCAAGCGATGACAAACGGGATTACCACGCGATCGCCTTTGGCTACAGCCGTGACGGCCGAGCCGGTTTCTTCCACGACACCCATGAACTCGTGGCCGAAGATGTCGCCGTGTTCAACGGTAGGGATTTTGCCGCGGTACAAGTGCAGGTCGGAACCGCAGATAGCGGTCGCCGTGACGCGCAGAATGATGTCATCCGCTTGCTCGATCACAGGGTCCGGCACTGTATCGACCTTCACACTGTTCGCGCCGTGGTAAGTCAAAGCTCTCATGGTTAATCCTCAGTGGTAGCAGAAATTTCCGATCCGTTACTGAAGATGAACCATGAGTTTTTTGTTGGTTCAGCGCGATTGATCGACGCGGGGACTAACGGTAGGTCAGTTGCGGAACGCTGTCATATCCTGCAAGAGCATGCCCATCAGGCGATTGGCGCCGACACTCAGTTGACGACCCAGGCGGCTGATCAGGTGAGTCTGCGGGCTGCTGAACACCTCGTGCTGCAAGGGCAGGGCACGCAATGTGCCGGCCTTTATTTCTTCCTCCACGACAAAGGTCGGCAGCAACGTGACACCACCCTGCATGGCGAAATGCTTGAGCATGGCGAAGGTGCTGCAGGTCAGCGTCGGCTGCACGGTGATGCCCAGCTGGTGTTCGGCTTGCAGCAGGATCTGGCGAATACCGTAAGACACGGCAGGCAGGGCGACACGGTAGTTTTCAAGTGCCCGCAGCTGTATCGGTCCTGGTTCTTCGGTCAGCGGATGATCCGGCGCGGTGATCACACAGACCGGCTGGCGCTGATGCGCATGCGAACGGATTTTCGGGTCGGCAGCCGGATTGAAGACCAGGCCGATGTGCGCTTCATCCTCTACCACCTGGCGAATCACTTCGTTGCTGCCACAAACGTTCACGATCAGTTCGATTCTGGGATACAGCTCGGAAAACCGTGCCAGCGGTTGCGCCAGACTTTCCAGAAACCCCTCCCCGGAGACCAGCGTCACCGAGCCGCTGTGCAAGCCTTTCAGCGCTTGAATCGAATCCAGCAGGACCTCCTGCTGCGTCAGCCGCTGGCGGTAGTAGGCCAGCACCTTGTCGCCCGCCTCGGTCGGTTTGACGCCGCGTCGATGGCGTTCCAGCAAGGGTGAGCCCAGCTCCTGTTCCAACTGTGCGATCTGGCGGCTGACCGCCGAAGGCGCAACGTTGAGAAAGTCGGCGGCAGCCCGGACGCTGCCCAATCGCACGGCTTCGAAAAAATACAGGATGCGTCGATCTTGAACGAGGCTCATGGGCTTCCAGTGTTGCGCTAAAGGCAACATAAATTCGATTTTTGGATTATTGCTGAGAGGGGAGAGCGCTGTCCATACTCGAATCATCAGCACATTGCCGGCTGAAAGAGCCTGCAGCGTTGTCCTCGAATTCGTACAAAAACCTTTGATAGGGATGCAGACATGACTTTGAAAGCAGGTGTGATCGGATTGGGCAACATGGGCGGCGGCATGGCTGCCACGCTGGCGGGCAAGGGCTTTGATGTCAGCGGCTTCGACCTGTCGCAGGCCGCACTGGCCCAGGCCGAAAGCAAGGGCGTCAAGCCGGTTGCCGACCGCACACAACTGATTCAAGGCGTGGACATCCTGATCCTCTCGCTGCCCAAGGCCGAGCACGTGGAGTCGGTGTGCCTCGGCGCGGGTGGCATCAACGAGGTGGGTCGCAAGGGCCTGATCGTCGTCGATACCACGACGTCGACGCCGGAAATGAGCCGCAAGGTCGCCGCCGAACTGGCGAAGAACGGCATCGCATTCATCGACGCGCCGGTGTCTGGCGGTCCGAAAGGCGCAGCCACCGGCACCATGTCGATGGTGATCGGTGCCGAGGACGCTGACCTGGCGCGCGCCATGCCGGTTCTGGAAGGCATGAGCGGGACACGCGTGCACGTCGGACAATGTGGCGCGGGCAACGTCGCCAAGATCGCCAACAACATGCTCGCCGCCTGTCACCTGATCAGCACTGCCGAGGCCGTGGCGATGGCCGCGCGTGCAGGGGTCGATCCGGAAAAGCTCCTGCAGGGCCTGAATGCCGGCTCCGGACGTAGCGGTGCCACGCAGGTCATGTTCCCGACCTGGGTACTCAACAAGGCGTATGACTCCGGTTTCACCATGGGCCTGATGCGCAAGGACGTCGGCCTGGCCAGCGATCTGGCAGACAGCCTCGACATGGACCTGCCGCTGTCACGCGTCGTCGCGCAGTTGTGGCAGGCCAGCATTGAAACCCTGGCGGACAACGAAGACTTCTGCGCCATCGTGCAACGCACCGATGGCAAACTTTACGGTCATGGAGAATAAGCGATGAGCACTGCAAAAATCCTCGAACTGATGCGTCCTTACTGGGGCGATCGCAGTGTCATCGCCAGCTACGTCGGCGGCCAGTTCATCGAAGGCCACGGCGCGCCCGTCGAAGTGCGCAATGCTCATGACGACAGCCTGCTGCTGAGTTTCCCGGACGCCGACGAGTCGTTGGTCGATGTGGCCGACAAGGCGGCGAAGGCTGCGCAACAACAATGGTGGGCGCTCACCGCTCAGGCGCGCGGCCGCGCCATGTATCAGGTGGGCAATCTGATTCGTGACGAGCTGGAAAACCTCGCGCAGATCGAATCCCTGACCGCCAACAAGCCGATCCGCGATGCCCGTGTCGAAGTGCTCAAAGTGGCCGAGATGTTCGAGTATTACGCCGGTTGGGCGGACAAGCTGCATGGCGAAATCATCCCGGTGCCGACCACGCACCTGAACTACGTGACCTACGAACCGCTGGGCACGGTGTTGCAGATCACACCCTGGAATGCCCCGATCTTCACCTGCGGCTGGCAGATCGCCCCGGCGATTGCAGCGGGCAACGCGGTCATTCTCAAGCCGTCAGAGCTGACCCCGCTCAGCTCGCTGATGGTCGGCGTGCTGATCGAGCGTGCCGGCGTGCCGAAAGGGCTGGTCAACGTGATTGCCGGTTTTGGTCACTCCATCGGCCAAGCGTTCATTGCCAAGGCTGACATTCGCAAGGTGGTGTTCGTCGGCTCGCCAGCCACTGGCCGGCATATCGCCGTGGCGGCAGCGCAGCGCTGCATTCCTGCGGTGCTGGAACTGGGCGGCAAGTCGGCCAACATCGTGTTCGACGATGCCGACCTGGAAGTCGCCTTGCGCGGTGCCCAGGCTGCAATCTTTTCCGGTGCGGGGCAGAGCTGCGTTTCCGGTTCACGCCTGCTGGTGCAGGAGTCGATCTTCGAGAAGTTCACCAATGCCCTGGCGGTGGCTGCGACGCAGTTCAAGGTCGGTGATCCGAGCGATCCGGAAACCCAGATCGGCCCGATCAACAACGCCAAGCAATACAGCCATGTGAAAAACATGGTCGAGCAGGCGCTCAAAGACGGCGCGAAGCTGGTGGGCGAGCACGCTGATCCGATCCCGGAAAAACCCGGTTACTACATCAACCCGACCGTTCTGGCGGGCACCAACGCGCTGTACTGCGCGCAGGAAGAGATCTTCGGCCCGGTGGTGGTGGCGATTCCGTTCAAGGACGAAGAGGACGCTATCCGCATCGCCAACGACAGCCGTTTCGGCCTGGCCGGTGGTGTCTGGACCCGTGATGTCGGCCGCGCCCACCGTGTTGCCAGACAAGTACGTGCCGGGACCTTCTGGGTCAACGGTTACAAGACTATTCACGTCAGTTCGCCATTCGGCGGCTATGGTGAGAGTGGTTATGGCCGGTCTTCCGGTCTGGATGCCCTGCGCGAGTACAGTGAAGTGAAAAGCGTCTGGGTCGAAACCGCCGCCAAGCCAGCCGCCAGCTTTGGCTACGGCGCGAGTCTGGAGTAAGCACATGTCCATTTCAAAGACGTTGATTGACGAAGCAACCGTGTGGCGCCGCACCCTTCACGCCGCGCCGGAACTGGGGTTCCAGGAGCTGAAGACCTCCGACAAGGTGGCAGAGCTGCTGAGCAGTTTCGGCATCGAGATTCACCGTGGTCTGGGCGGCACTGGCGTGGTCGGCACCCTGCGTAACGGCGATGGCCCGACCATCGGCCTGCGTGCCGACATGGATGCCTTGCCGATTCAGGAGCTGGGCGACAGCGTTCACAAGTCGACCCACAAGGGCTGCATGCACGCCTGCGGTCACGATGGCCATACCGCGATCCTGCTGGCTACCGCCAGGCATCTGGCCGAGACTCGGCGCTTTCGCGGTACGGTGCATTTCGTCTTCCAGCCTGCCGAGGAGAACCTCGGCGGCGCACAGCGAATGATCGAAGACGGGCTGTTCGAGCGCTTTCCGATGGAAGCCATCTACGGCCTGCACAACTGGCCGGGTGTGCCTGCGGGCAAGGTGGTGATCAATCCGGGGCCGATGATGGCGTCGCTCGACACTTTTGAAATCATCCTGACCGGCAAGGGCAGCCACGCAGCCATGCCGGACAAGGGCAACGATCCGATCGTGGCCGCGGCCGAACTGGTCCTGGGGCTGCAAACCATCGTCTCCCGGCGCCTGTCGCCACTCGATTCGGCGGTGGTCAGCATCACTCAGTTCAATGCCGGCGAGGCGATCAACGTGATCCCGGAAACCGCCACGCTGCGTGGCACCGTGCGTTGCCTGCAAACCCCTGTGCGGGAAAAGGTTCAGCGCCTGATCGGCGAGTTCGTCGAGTGTATGCCGACGGCCTTCGGCGTGCGCGGCGAGCTGGTCTACAACGTCGGCTACCCGGTGACCGAAAACCACGTCGAAGCAGCAGCCACGATCCGTCGTGCAGCGGTCGCTGCAGTGGGCGAGGCCAACGTGCAGTGGGGCTGTAACCCGTCGATGGCCTCCGAAGACTTCGCCTTCATGCTGCACGCCTGCCCGGGTGCCTACATCTGGATGGGCGTCGACGGCGACAAGCCGTCAGCGGCGTTGCACAACCCGTACTACGACTTCAACGACCAGGTCATCGAACCCGGCGTTGCGGTCTGGACCTCGCTGGTAGAGCAGTGCCTGCCAGTGGCTTGAATGGCTTGTGCCCAGCGTGATGCTCACGCCTGCCTTCGACTCTGGCCGTAGGCCTTAGGCACGAATCGGGCAACGCTTCGCTTGTTCGCGAAAAGGCAGGTACATCCGCAGCAGATGTACCTTCCCGAACGCTCTCGAACAGATCGCGGTGTCGGTGGATGCCAGTCAGCACTCGATCAGATTGACTGCCAGCCCGCCGCGTGAGGTTTCCTTGTATTTGTCGTGCATGTCGGCGCCGGTGTCGCGCATGGTACGGATGGCGTGGTCCAGCGAGATGTGGTGCTCGCCGTCGCCGCGCAGGGCCATCTGGGCGGCATTGATGGCCTTCACGGCAGCAATCGCATTGCGCTCGATGCAGGGGATCTGCACCAGCCCGCCGACCGGGTCGCAGGTCAGGCCCAGATTATGCTCCAGGCCGATCTCCGCGGCATTCTCCACCTGCTCGGGCGTCGCGCCGAGGATCTCCGCCAAACCGGCGGCGGCCATTGCGCAGGCCGAGCCTACCTCACCCTGACAACCGACTTCGGCACCAGAAATCGAGGCGTTTTTCTTGCACAGAATGCCGACCGCAGCAGCGCTCAGGAAAAACCGCACCACGTCGTCGTCATTGGCCGTGGGTTTGAATTTCATGAAGTAATGCAGCACGGCGGGCACGATGCCAGCTGCGCCATTGGTGGGCGCCGTCACCATGCGCCCGCCTGCGGCGTTTTCTTCGTTGACCGCGAGGGCGAACAGGTTGACCCATTCCATGGCGCTTAAGGTCGAGCCGATCACGTTGGGGTTATCCAGGTTCTGCAGGTTCTGATGCAGGCGGTAGGCACGCCGCCGCACGTTCAGGCCACCGGGCAGGATGCCGGTCTCCACCAGGCCCTTGTCGACGCAGGCGCGCATCGCGGCCCAGATCACCATGATTTTCTCGCGGATTTCTTCCTCGCTGCGCCAGACCTTTTCGTTGGCCATCATAAGTTCGGAAATGCTCATGCCGTGGGTCTTGCACAGCCTCAGTAACTGCGCGCCGCTGAAAAAATCATAGGGCAGGACGGTTGTATCGTTGTCCAGTACGCCACTGGCGGCCTGTTCAGCGTCGATCACAAAACCGCCGCCCACCGAATAGTAGGTCTGCTCGTAGAGTTCGCCGTTCTTGCCGTAGGCACACAGGGTCATGCCATTGGGGTGGTAGGGGAGGCTTTCATCGAGCAGGCACATGTCCCGCTCCCAGACGAAAGTGATGGCCTGTTCGCCCGCCAGCATCAGTTGGTTATCGGCACGCAGCGCATCAATGCGCTGGTTGACCTGACTGGGGTCGATCTGGTCAGGCCACTCACCCATCAGGCCCATGACTGTCGCGCGATCGCTGCCGTGACCAATGCCCGTGGCCGACAGGGAACCGTACAATCGCACCTCGAGCCGTTCTACGCTGTGCAAGCGGTTCTGGTTGCGCAGCTCGGTCACGAACAGCGCACCGGCGCGCATTGGCCCGACGGTGTGCGAACTGGACGGCCCGATGCCGATTTTGAACATGTCGAAGACGCTGATAGCCATCACGAAGGTCCTTCAGGTGAGATGATGCACGGGAATTTGGTATTCCCCTTTTTCTGTTACTCATCTTTGGCTTCGGCTGTCGAAACGACAAACGATTGTTGCTATGCAACGCTTTAGCGGAACTCTTCAATGAGCAGAATCTTCAACGCACAGATGCACGCCTGGCTACAGGTGTTCGCCTGCGCGGCCCGTCACCTGTCCTTCACCCGCTGCGCGGAAGAATTGCACGTCACCCCTGGCGCAATCAGTCAGCAGATGCGCCAGCTCGAAGAGCGCCTGGGCTTTGCGCTGTTTCACCGGGTCGGGCGCGGGCTTGAGCTGACCGCTGAGGGTCAGCGTCTGGCGGTGGTCGCCAACGAAGTGCAGAGCCGTATCAGCGAAGAGCTGCGCTTGCTGTATTCCGGGCGTATCGGCGGGGTGTTCAAGCTGCGTTGTATCCCGTCATTCCTGAGCAAATGGCTGATGCCGCGCCTGCCACGCTTGCAGGCGGCGTTTCCGGACATCCAGTTGCGGATCATTGCCGAGGACAGCAGCGGGTCGTTGCGTGATGACGATTTCGATCTGGCCATCGACCTGAACGACGGCAGCTATCCGGGGTTGTCGACTACGCCCTTGCTGGAGGAGGAGCTGTTCGCGGTCTGCTCGCCAGACCTGCTGGTGGGCAAGCCGCCGCTGGATACGCCCAGTCAGTTGGTGCACTTTCCATTGCTGCACGACATCACCGCCTGGCGCGGTAGCTATGAATATGCAGAGTGGGAGTTCTACCTGACGGCCATCGGTGCCGATGGCATCGACGTGCGTCGCGGCCACACGTTCAACCGTAATCACCTGACCATCGACGCGGCGCGTATGGGCATGGGCGTGGCCATTGCGCGCAAGGCGCTGATTACCGATGAGCTGGAGCAGGGCTTGCTGATCGTGCCTTTCGGCCATCCGATCAAGGCCAGGAAGAAATACGTGCTGGCCTATCGCGAAGGTGCGCTCAGCACCCCGTCACGTCGCGCAGTGCATGACTGGCTGGTGAACGAGGCGCTGGGCTGACTCAGGGCGAATCAAGCGGTGCGGATCAATGGAACAGCTCGGCGATCAATACCGCACCGATGAACGTACCGAAGTTGGCCAGGAACGATACCAGCACAATCCGCCAGCCCAGGCGGCGGAAGGCCGGGAGGTCCTTGGCAATCGACAGACCGGCGAAGGTCAGCATCGGAGTAATGACCGCCAGCAGGTTGATCGAGCTGGTGATCCGCGCAATCTCGGCGGCCCAGGGGCAAGCTGGCGAGGTCAGGAACATTGCCACCAGCGACACCATGCACACCGCAGGGATCTTGCGGCGAAGCAGGTTGCAAAACACCTCACCCACGAAGGCACAGAAAATCATGATGCCCATGCCGGTGAAGGCATCGCCTGACAGTGTCTTGTAGCCGACATAGTTGGCAATCAGTGCCAGTGCACCCGCCGCCAGCCAGGCACTGATCTTGCCCGACCAGCCCAGTTCCGGCACCTCCAGCGACACGTCGCTGTGGCGCAGGCCTTCCTCGCTCATCGATGCCTTGGTGGTGCGGCCGATCAGCGGCTCGAGCACACGATAGCCCCAGACCGCCAGTGGCAGGGAGATGAACAGGGTGAAGTAGGTGCCGATGGTGGTGGTGATCAGGTTCGAGGCTGCCGCCAGGGTCATGACTTCCTTGGCGACTTCCGGTGTCTGTTGCGCGGCAATGGCCCCGGCAGCGGCGGCCATCATGCTGCCCGAGCCGATGCCTGAGCCCATCGCCAGCGAGTTGGGATGGAAGATCCCCAGGCTGGCGATAAACCCGGCGACGATGGCAATGAACAGCGCGCCGAACAGGGTACCCGTCAGGTACTCGGCCAATACGCCGCGGCCTTCAGGAGAGTCCATGCCATAGCGCTCGCCGATGATTGCCAGGCTCGGCTCACGGCCGACCGAGAAGGTCGCACCAATGGCTTCGCGCTTGATACCGAGCATCAGTGCGACCGGCAGACCGAGCATCACGGTGCCGACGAAGTGGCCGAACTCCTGAAACATCAGCGCCCACCCGGAGGCGAACACCACCGGCAGCGAGCCGCCGACCACCAGGCCGAGCTTGGCAATGAAAAGCAGCAGGGCAGGTTGCAGAATGGAGGCCGAGCGCAGTTGCGTGCCGTGATCGATGCCAATGGTGCCTGGCATACGGCGGCTGGCAAGGCCGATCATCGCGCCCAGCAGCAGCGCCCACACCATCGGCAACAACACCACCTTGCCGGGGCCCAGCGAGATACTGACGGCACCGATCATTTCGGCAATGGTGAGGATAACGGCGGCCCAGACATACAGTTTCACCGTCGATGAAACGGCCTGATTGTCACCCGACACTGCAGCGTGTGAGTTTTGCATGATGATCCCCTTGCCTGCTGAATGGCCTTTTTCAGGCCTTATCAATCGTTATTCTGTTTTTCAGGTCGGCGCGGTAAAGCGCCAGGGCAGCGTTAAAAAGTCCATGAAGTCATGGAGACCGTTATCCGGCCAGGTATTTTTATGAGGTCTGAATGTGATCCAGACCCAGGCTGCTTCGAGCCTTTGCAAGGGGATCACAGGGTGCGTTATTTGAAGGGATGAGCCTTTGAATACGGCACTTTGCTGTCCACACGCAATCGCAGTATGCATAGCGCGAGGTTACACACCAATATTACGAATTTTATTTATCGTTGCCTTAAACAGAACACAGAACGCCCCGGGAATGTGACGCAGGGCGTCCGATCTTGAGGGCTCTGCGAGGCAAGATGACTATCGTGCCGACGCTCCGCGTTGGCATTGCTTGCGAGGGGTTTGACTATCGTGCCGACGCTCCGCGTCGGTATGCCGTTCCGGACGCTCTGCGTCCTCTTTTGCGACGCAGAGCGTCGAGAACTGCATTCCAACGCAGAGCGTGAGGAACGATCATCTCAACTGTCGTGCTGGCGCTCCGCGTAGGCATTGCTTGCGAAGGGTTTGACTATCGTGCCGACGCTCTGCGTCGGTATGCCGTTCCGGACGCTCTGCGTCCTCTTTTGCGACGCGGAGCGTCGAGAACTGCATTCCCACGCAGAGCGTGAGGAACGATCATCTCAACTGTCGTGCTGGCGCTCCGTGTAGGCATTGCTTGCGAGGGGTTTGACTATCGTGCCGACGCTCCGCGTCGGTATGCCGTTCCGGACGCTCTGCGTCCTCTTTTGCGACGCAGAGCGTCGAGAACTGCATTCCCACGCAGAGCGTGAGGAACGATCATCTCAACTGTCGTGCCGACGCCCTGCGCAGGCATGCAGCTAGTAGCCGGGACTGCTCAGCTCCAGCGCCCTGGCGCATTCCTCCAGTGAGCGCCGTTGGGTATCGGCATACAGGTCCAGTTCGTTGAGCGTCTCGCGGCCCAGTGCTCGTTCGAAATCCTGCTGATTCGAAGTCGTCGCGTAGTGCGTCTGGGCGTTATCGCCCAGGTTGGACTGGAAGATGCCTGCCGCACTGACCGGCAAAAAGTCTTCGTACACCAGTGGTTCGAAGCGCACATGGCCAGCTTCGACACGCTGCTCCAGGCTGCCGGATGCACGCGCGGCAATACCGGATTCGGTCGGGAAATAGCGGAAGTAGGCCAGGCCCTGCCTGCGCATTTCAGCGTGGCTGTCCGGAAACGCCTCGAACGTCTTTTCCAGCAGCCCGGCATAGCGTAGGGCATTGGCCTCATTGGGGAACTCGCCCAGCGCGTCGCGGGCCTCGTTCAGCAGCCGGTCATACAGCTCGCGGCCTTTGGGCGTCAGTGCAGCGCCACGTTGTTCGATCTCGCCGAAGCGTGCCGAGTGGCTGCCCGACTGAGCGCCCCCATGACCCATGAAAGCAATCGGTTCTTCCAGCGCCTTGAAGCTGGTCTGGCGCAGCAGAATCGGACACTGACGACGCGGCGGTCCTTCGACCACTGCCTTGGGTGTAATGCCTTTGCCGGGCATGCCGGCCTGAACCGCATCGATGTCCAGCGTGCGTGGCGTCAGATGGTTGATGTGCGGACCCCGAAACGCCACCACATCAGCGATCAGGCGATGCTGAGTGTTGAGCTTCTGGTAGTCGTCCAGCGAAACGGTCGCCGTGTTGTGCCAGCGAAAGGTTTCCAGCGCCTGCTGAATGAACTCGGCCGCATCGGCTTCGCTCAAGCCGCCGTCTGCTTCATGCTTCTCGATCAACGCCAGGGCGCCGGGCGTGAAGATACTGCGTTTGCCCAGCACCTGACTTGCGAACTCACGCAGGCTGTCGCTTTCGATCAATTCCAGGCGCAGCAATGAGGTAAACACGCGAAACGGACTGACTTGCAGCGCCTGCTCATGCACGGCGCGAAAGGCGGTGGAGTGAACCGGCACACCGGCTGCGCTCAGGTCGTAGTAACCGACCGGCTGCATGCCCATGACCGCGAACAGGCGGGCGAGGGTGGCCAGTTCCTGTGCGGTGCCGACGCGAATCGCACCGTGCCGTTCCATGTCCAGACGCTGGATTTCACCGGTCTGGTGCAAGCTGTCCAGCACACGGCTGTCATGGCTCATGACCTGTTCGTTGACTTCACTCACCAGCGCCATAAGCGTGCCGTACAGCGGCACTTCGTGCTTGTACATCTGCGACATGGCGCGAGAAAAGCCCGCGCGGATCTGATCCGGGTCGGCAAAGCGTGCTGTGCTCATCAGGGTGTTTTCTCCGTACGGGTTCAAGCCAGCGCCGCCAGGCAGCGCTCGAAAATATCCAGTCCTTCGTGCAGCACGTCGGGCTCGATGGTCAGCGGGATCAGCAGGCGGATAATGTGCCGCGACTTGCCGCTCGGCATCAGCAGCAGCCCGGCGTCCCTGGCTGAGCTCAGCAGTTCGGCGAGCTGCCGGGTGCCGGGTTCGCCCTCTGGCGTGATCAATTCGATACCGCGCATGCAACCGACACCGGTCAGCCTGCCCAGATACGGTGACAGGCTGCTTGCGCGCCAGGCTTCATAGCGTGAAACGATGGCGTGTTCCTGCTGCTCGCCCCAACTGGACAGGTTGGCATCGGTCATCTGCGCCAGTGACGCGAGGCCCGCTGCGCAGCCAATCGGGTTGCCGGAATACGTGCCGCCCAGGCCACCCTTGGGCAGGTTGTCCAGCAACTGCTTGCGACCTACCACGGCACCCAGCGGGATGCCGCCCGCAATACTTTTGCCCAGCAGAATAAGATCCGGCTCGATGCCCAGACGACTGAACGCAAAACGCTGTCCGGTACGGCCGAAGCCGGACTGGATTTCATCGGCGATCAGCACGATGCCGTGCTTATCGCAGAACGCTCGCAAGGCCTGGGCAAAGTCCGGCTGCATGGCCAGAAAACCGCCTTCGCCCTGCACCGGTTCGAAGATGATGCAGCCCACGTCGTTGACGTCGATCTCGACGCTGAACAGCCGGTCCATGGCCTTGAGTGCCTGCTCGGTGGACACGCCGTTGTCCTTGCTGGGGAACGGGACGTGAAAGACCGGACCGGGCAGCACACCGACTTTCTGTTTATAGGGCGCCACCTTGCCATTGAGATTCAGGGTCGCCAGCGTTCGGCCATGAAAGCCACCGTCGAACGCGATGACTGCCGTGCGGCCGGTAGCACCACGCACGATCTTCAGCGCATTTTCGGCCGCCTCCGCACCGCTGTTGGTGAGCATGCCGCTGAGGGGGTAACTGACCGGCACGAATTGCGTGAGCTGCTGCATGAAGCGGATATACGGGTCGTGAGGCGTTGCGTTGAAGCAATAGTGGGTGAGCTTTGCCGCCTGATCCTGAATGGCCGTGACCACCTGCGGGTTGCAGTGCCCCAGATTGAGCACCCCGATGCCGCCGACAAAGTCGATGTAGCGCTTGCCGGCGGTGTCCCAGACTTCGGCATTGCGGCCATGGGACAACGTCATGTTGTGGACAAACGAAATGGATTCGCTGATGTGTTCGCTCATCGGCCTGGCCCTGACTCCGGGTGATCATCATGGCCTTATCGAAACAAACATCGGGCAACGCTCGCAAACGAAATAAAATCACCGGGTCATTCCAATAATTCCCGATGTAATGGCCTTCCCGGTTGTTAATGACCGGAAGTTCATTCCTAAAAGGAATCATGTTTTTCAAAAACGTCGTTTGTAGCCAGGCCCCGAGTGGCTTGATACTCAGGCCATCGATGATTTCCACCGTGGTTCATGACAGGAGAATCAACATGGTTGCCGAGTTATTAGCACGTCTGGGCGTGGCGAGCAGTGCCCACACACAAGGGGACTATCCGGTCTACACCCCGATTGATGGCAGCCGGATTGCCTCGGTCACGCTTGAAGACAAGGCCCAGGTCGTGGCGCGTATCGACAGCGCCCACAGCGCGTTTCTGAAGTGGCGCACAGTACCGGCCCCACGGCGTGGCGAGCTGGTGCGGATCTTTGGTGAAGTGCTGCGTGAGCACAAGGCTGATCTGGGCGAGCTGGTGTCGGTCGAGGCCGGCAAGATCACTCAGGAAGGTCTGGGTGAAGTGCAGGAAATGATCGACATCTGCGACTTCGCCGTCGGTCTGTCGCGCCAGCTGTACGGCCTGACCATCGCCTCCGAGCGTCCTGGTCATCACATGCGCGAAACCTGGCACCCGCTGGGTGTGGTCGGCGTGATCAGTGCGTTCAATTTCCCGGTTGCGGTCTGGGCCTGGAACACCACACTGGCGCTGGTCTGCGGCAACCCGGTGATCTGGAAACCTTCGGAAAAGACTCCGCTGACGGCCCTGGCCTGTCAGGCGCTGTTCGACAAGGCGCTGAAGATTTTCGGTGATGCACCCGCAGCGCTGGCGCAATTGGTGATCGGTGACCGTGACGCCGGTGAAGCGCTGGTCGATGACCCTCGTGTGCCACTGATCAGCGCCACCGGCAGCACCCGCATGGGCCGTGAAGTCGGTCCGCGTGTTGCCGCCCGTTTCGGGCGCAGCATTCTGGAACTGGGCGGCAACAACGCGATGATTCTGGCCCCGAGCGCCGATCTGGACCTGGCCGTGCGCGGCATTCTGTTCAGTGCGGTAGGCACCGCCGGTCAGCGCTGCACCACGTTGCGCCGCCTGATTGTGCATCGTTCGATCAAGGACGAAGTCGTCGCCCGCGTCAAGGCAGCCTACGCCAAGGTGCGTGTCGGTGATCCGCGTGAAGGCAATCTGATCGGTCCGCTGATCGACCAGCAAGCCTTTTCGGCCATGCAGAACGCGCTGACCAAGGCTCGTGACGAAGGCGGGCAGGTGTTCGGTGGCGAGCGTCAGTTGCAGGACAAATACCCGAACGGCTATTACGTCACGCCGGCCATCGCCGAAATGCCTGGCCAGAGCGAAGTCGTGCGTCACGAAACCTTCGCGCCGATTCTCTACGTGCTGGCCTACGACGACTTCGAAGAGGCCCTGCGCCTGAACAACGAAGTACCGCAGGGTCTGTCGTCGTGCATTTTCACCACTGACCTGCGCGAGGCCGAAGCTTTCCAGAGCGCAGCGGGCAGCGATTGTGGCATCGCCAACGTCAATATCGGCACCAGCGGTGCGGAAATCGGCGGGGCATTTGGCGGCGAGAAGGAGACCGGTGGCGGTCGCGAGTCCGGCTCCGATTCGTGGCGCGCCTACATGCGCCGGCAGACCAACACCGTCAACTACTCTCGCGAATTGCCGCTGGCCCAGGGCATCGTTTTCGACTGATTTGAAGCGGGCGCTTACTACCGACATTGCTGGAGTTTTTCGATGGTGCAGTTTGCTGAAGGCTGTCTGTGGGAACAATTGACTCCGCAACGTCCGGTCAGCCCGGCCCTTAGCGGTGAGCGGAGCGCCGACGTGTGCATCATCGGCGCCGGTTTCACCGGTCTGTCGGCGGCGTTGCGCTTGCTGGAAGGCGGCAAGACAGTGTGCGTGGTCGAAGCGCACCATGTCGGGCATGGCGGTTCCGGACGCAACGTCGGTCTGGTGAATGCCGGGACCTGGGTGGCGCCCGATGAGCTGGACAAGGTACTGGGCAGCGTCGAGGCCAGCCGACTGAATAGCGCATTGGGCGCGGCACCGGCACTGGTGTTCGCGACCATCGACAAGTACCGCATCGATTGCCAGGACACCCGCACCGGCAACCTGCACATGGCGCATAACGCCAAGGGCCTGGCCGACTTGCGCAGCCGCGCCGCACAGTGGCAGCGGCGCGGTGCCAATGTCGAATTGCTGACCGGCAAACCCTGCGAAGACGCCTGTGGCACCGACAAGGTCAGCGGCGCCTTGCTTGATCACCGCGCCGGTACGGTGAACCCGATGGCCTATGTCTCGGGCATGGCGCTCAACGTGGTGGCGCAGGGTGGGCACGTGTTCGGCGATTCTCCTGTCAACGGCTTGCAACGCACCGCTGACGGCTGGAAGGTCTCTACTGTGGCAGGCAGTGTGCGCGCCGAGAAAGTGATCATCGCCTCCAATGCCTACACCGAAGGCGAGTGGACCGATATCAAGGATCACATCTTCACGGGCTACTATTATCAGGTCGCTTCGCAGCCACTCAGCGGTGCCGAGCAGGCGCAGATTCTGCGCGGCGGGCAGGGTTCTTGGGACACGCGCGCGGTGCTCAGCAACATTCGTCGCGATGCTCATGGGCGCTTGCTGCTGGGCAGCCTGGGTAACGCCGGCAATTATCCGCTGTGGTTCATTCGTCAGTGGGCGGATCGCGTCCAGCAGCATTACTTCCCGCAACTGGGCCGGGTCGAGTGGCAGAGCACCTGGACCGGGCGCATCGGCTTTACGCCGGACCACTTGTTGCGCCTCTTCGAACCTGCGCCAGGCTTGCTGGCGGCGACCGGTTTCAATGGTCGCGGGGTGACTACCGGGACACTGGTGGGCAAATGCTTTGCCGATTACCTGCTGAGCAACGACGCGGCTGCTTTGCCGATGAGCTTTTCAAGCGGCAAGAAGGTCTCGGGCAGTTCGCTGCGTAGCTTGGCTTACGACACGGGTTTCACCCTGTATCACGCCGGGCAATGCCTGCGCGTGGTGCTTTGAGTCGAGCGGGGTTCAGCCTGTTCTGCTCTTGATGCGCAGCTCTGCACACAGTCCGCCCTGCGCCGAGTTGCGCAGGTGCAGGCTGCTTTCCAGTTTGCGCACGATCATGTCGACGATCGCCAGCCCCAGCCCTGCGCCATTGCTGTGGCCCTGGCTGTAAAAGCGTTCGAACAGGCGCGCCTTCTGCTGCTCGTCGATACCTGGCCCTGCGTCTTCGACTGACAGGTGCGCGCTGCCATCTTCCTGGGCATGCAGGGCGACGCGAATCTCGCTGGCGGTCGGGGCGAAATTCAGCGCATTGGTCAGCAGGTTCTGCAGGGCAATGGTGATGGCTGCCGGGTCGCTGCGGATCACGCAATCCTCGCCTTCCTCAAACACCAGATCGACGCGTTTCTCCAGTGCCAGCGGCGTGAGTTCGGCCATTTCCTCGCGTACCAGCGTGTTCAACTCGAACGTCTGTAACTGGCTGACTTCAAGGCGCGGCTCCAGGCGTGCCATGGTCAATAACTGACTGGCCAGGCGCGCGGCGCGATCGACGCCGTGTACGAGGAAATCCAGTGCCTCCAGACGTTGCTCCGGGGTTTCGGCCTGGCGCGCGTTCTGTGCGTGGATGCGCAGGATGGTCAGCGGCGTGCGCAGTTCGTGGGCGGCGTCGGCGATGAAGCGCCGCTCGCGCTCCAGCACACTCTCGATCTGGGTCAGCAGGCGGTTGAGCGCGTACTGCATGGGCTCCAGTTCTTTGGGCAGTGGCGTCACATCAAGCGGTTCGAGGCTTTCGGCATCGCGCTTGCGGATGACTCTGGCCATTGCTTGCAGCGGGCGCAGGCCCCAGCCGATGGCCAGCCAGATCGCGACCACCAGCAGCGGCACACCGATCAGCGTTGGCCACAGCGTGTGACTGACAATGCGCTGAATCAGGTCCTGGCGCACATCATCGCGCTCACCCACCCAGATCAGAAAACCCTGCTGCGGATCGGCGAGGAGAAAGCCGCACCACTCGTGCCCGTTCTCGACCAGGTCATGGGAGCCTTCGGTTGCCGGAGGTGCACTGAGCAGAGGAGCTTCGGCCGAGCGTACCAGCAGTTCGCCCGAGGTTCGCCAGACCTGAAAGGTCAGCCGGGTTTCGTAGGGATGGGCCACGCCACTGGTGCCGACCCGGCTCATGGCCTGATCGAACGCCTGGTACAGCTTGTCGAGGTCCTGTTCGCCCGCTGCGCGCTGACGCAGTACACCTTGTAGCAGGCGCGCACTCTGGGCCAGCTGTGCATCGTAGACTTCTTCGATTTCGTGATGGCTGTCGCGCAGGGCGAGCAGGCTGATCGTAAGGTCGCCGAGCAGCAACAGCATCAGTACCGGGACCAGAATGCGCGCGCGTACCGAAGTCATGCCTTGAGCTCCAGCAGGTAGCCGACGCCGCGCACGGTGCGGATCAGCTCGGTGGACAGCTTCTTGCGCAGGTTGTGAATCAGCACCTCCAGCGTGTTGCTTTCGACCTTGTCCTGCCAGCCGTACAGGGTATTGGACAAGCGCTCACGGGTGACCACCTTGCCGGGGCGGATCATCAGTTGATGCAGCAACTGGTACTCCATAGGCGTCATCGGTACTTCGCTGCCCTGGAAACTGACCTGTTGCGACGCAGGGTCGAGGCTGATGCCAGCGTGTTCCAGCAGCGGTTGCGCACGGCCCTGGCTGCGCCTGAGCAGGGCGCGGACCCGGGCTTTCAGTTCATCGACGTCGAATGGCTTGATCAGGTAGTCGTCCGCACCGGCATCCAGACCGGCAATACGGTCGGCAGTCCCGTCGCGCGCGGTCAGGATCAGCACCGGCAGGGTGAGTGCTTCGGCGCGCAACTGGCGCAGCAGGTCCAGGCCATCCATGCGCGGCAGTCCGAGGTCGAGCAGCAACAGGTCGAATGGCTCGCTGCGCAGGGCGTGCAGCGCGCTCAGCCCGTCCTCCAGCCAGTCGAGGGTGTAGCCCTCGGTATTCAGGGCCACGCGGATGCCTTGACCAATGGCTCGATCATCCTCGACGAGAAGCAGGCGCATAGGGTTTGACCGGTGAGTGTGGGGAAGAAGGGCGCCATGATGCCGTCAGCAGGCAGCAGCGCGAAGTGCCGCGTGTCCGGGAAGATGTTACGAGCTGTTACGTATTAAGCTTTTCCTAAGATTCGTTTCGCACAGTAGGCGCTCCTTAACTGCTTGCGAGTGTCTGTCATGCGTAAAGTCCTGCTGATTTCCCTGTGTCTGGCCAGCCCGCTGGCACTTGCCGGGCCGCAATGCACCACGGCTGAAAAGTCCCAATGGCAGGATCAGGCCAAGTTCCAGGAGCAGCTCAAGGCTCAGGGTTATGAGATCAGCAAGTTCAAGGTGACTGATGGCAACTGCTACGAAATCTATGGCTTCGACAAGGACAAGCGCAAGGTCGAGATCTACCACGATCCGGTGACGGGTAAAGCGGTGAAGACCGAGAGCAAGTAATGAACCGTGTTTCCCTGCGCCTGTGGGACCCGCTGGTTAGGCTGTTTCACGTCTCGATCGCGGGTGTTTTTGTTGCCAATTATTTCTTCAATGAAGCAGGTGGCGACTGGCATATCTGGCTGGGCTATTACGCGGTTGCCTGGCTGGCGGTGCGAGTGGTGTGGGGATTCATCGGGCCGGGCAGCGCACGCTGGAGCGATTTCTGGCCAAATCCGGCGCGCCTGCGTGCACATATCCGCTCGCTGATCGATCGGCGGCCGATGCATCGGCTCGGCCATTCTCCGCTCGGCGCGCTGGTCATGGTACTAATGATGGTGCTGATCTTCGGTATGGGCCTGACCGGTTTTCTGATGGAAGAGGTCGATGCCTTGTGGGGCGCCGACTGGCCGCAGGACATCCATGAAATTCTCGCCAACACATTGTGTGCCCTGGTGGTACTGCACATGACTGCCGCCATCTTCGAAAGCTTTCAGGTGCGTGACAACCTGCCCTTGTCGATGCTGACAGGCAAACGACGTCCGTTGCCCGAAGATCGCCATCGCTGAAACCACACCCTTGTTCCTTTTCACAGTGATGCCTCCCTATGCCTGTTATTTCCCGAAACCTGACTGCATGGAGCGCAGGCCTGATTGTTGTGGCGATTTTTCTCAGTGCGTGGCTCAGCCATCCACAGCACCGTATTGCGCCTTTTGCGGTCAGTGCAGCACCAGTTGGCGCTGAGAGCGTGGCGCCCAAGGCGTCCTATATTTCTCGTTTCGCGTCCTCCGACCTGGACGACTTCGTGCATTCCTCAGCCGTGACGGCGTTGCCCGGTGGCGACCTGATGTCGGTGTGGTTCGCCGGCTCTCGCGAAGGGGCGGGCGACGTTGAAATACGTACCTCGCGCTTCGATGCAGCCAGTGGTGAGTGGGGCGGCGAGCAGGTGCTGGCAACCCGCGAGTCCACCCAGTCGGGCACTGGCAAATACATCCGCAAACTGGGCAATCCGGTGATCGCCCTGGCTCCGGACAATCGCCTGTGGCTGTTCTACGTTTCAGTTTCGGTCGGCGGCTGGGCGGGCAGCACGGTCAACGCCATGGTCTCCAGCGACATGGGGGCCAACTGGTCGCCGCCGTGGCAACTGGTGACAACGCCGTTTCTGAACATCAGTACGCTGGTACGCGGCGCGCCGGTGTTTCATGCCGACGGCTCGATCGGCCTGCCGGTTTATCACGAGTTTCTCGGCAAGTTTGCCGAATACCTGTACCTGAGCGCCGACGGTGAAGTGATCGACAAGTTTCGCATCAGCCGTGGCAATAATTCCCTGCAGCCCACCGTCGTGCCCCTGGATGGACAGCGCGCCGTGGCCTTGTTGCGCTACGCCGGCGAGACGTTCCACCGGGTGCTGGCCAGCCGCACCGAAGACGGCGGGCAGAGCTGGAGCGAGCCGTATCCGTTGACCCCGAGCAACCCCAATTCTTCGCTGGCTGCGGTCGGTGTGCCGGGCAAGGGGCTGCTGGTGGCGCTCAATGACCTGCGCGAGGGGCGCTTCAAGCTCAGCCTGTACGGTACTGACGAGGAGATGAACGTCTGGCGGCCATTGATGGATTTCGACAAGTCGCCCGATCCGCTGGGCACGCCGTTTACCCTTGAGGCGTACAAGGAGGTGATCGGCGAGGGCTTCCGCAGTTCCAGTGGCGCCCTGCGTCAACCGATGGAAGAGGCCTTTCTGAGCAATCTGGACCAGCGCGTCTGCTCGCCCCAGGGCTGCGATTTCGAATACGAATACCCGTACTTCATCCGCAGCCCGGATGGCCTGTATCACCTGGTCTACTCATGGAATAACACCTTCATCAAGCATGTCAGCTTCAACGAGGCCTGGCTGGCGGAGCAACTTTTATGATCGCGTTGGGATTGGCTCATCTGGCGTTTGCCTGGACCCTGTTTGTACTGTTGGCGCCCTTGACCGCATCGTTATGGTGGCGCTGCGGCCTGCTGGCCGCGGTCTCGCTATTGAGTGTGATCTCGATCGACGGGCTGTCGATGGCATCCTATGCGCGCAGCCTGACCGATGACCTGGCCATCAGCAGTCTGGCGCTGCTGGGCTGGCTGACCCTGCAGCGATTGGGTGTGCTCCAGCCGCTGGCAGCGTCCAGGCGCGGGGTGGTGCTGTTGGTGTTCGCTGCGCTGGCACTGACCCTGTACCCGGCCACGCTGGGCCTGACGTATTTCGATCCGTACCGCTGGGGCTACAACCCGCGGCCGATGATCATCATTGTCGCTGTCATCGCGCTGGGGCTGGTCCTGATGCGCAATGCACTGGCCGCAGTGATGCTCAGCGCGGCGACGCTGGCCTTCACTTTCCGCATAAAGCCATCGGAAAATTATTGGGATTACCTGATCGACCCGCTGCTTGGCCTGTACTGTTGTGGGGCCTTGCTGGTTTTGGCTGTCCGTTTTGTTTATCGCCGGGCAATGGAGGCGCGCCGTCCGGCCGCTCTGTCTGTCGGCAATGTCTAGAGGAATGACGATGAGTTGGTTGCAATCGCGACGCCTGCATTATTGGCTGGGCGCGGTCATGTTGGTGTTCCTGCTGTCGGCGTTGCTGAGGGGCGTGTTCTTCTACGGGTTTTCCGGCATCGAACCGGGCACGCTGTTCACGCATGACGAGGTCGCTCAGACGCTGGGCATCGGTTTGCGCTTCGACTTGCGCCTGGCGCTGCTGATACTGCTGCCGGTCGCGGTGCTGCTCTGGTTGCCGTGCTGGAACCTGATCAGCGTGCGTGCCTTGCGCTGGCTGGCGCGAGGCTATCTGATCGTCGCGCTGGCGATTCTGACGATGATTCATATCGTCGATTTCGGCCATTACGCCTATCTCGGTGTCAGGCTTAACGCCAGCGTGCTGCGCTACCTGGAGGATGCGCAGATTTCCCGGGACATGCTCTGGCAGACCTATCCAGTGCTGTGGATCACTGTCGGCTGGCTGCTTACTGTCGCGGCGCTCGGCTGGGCGTTGATCAGGCTTGAACGTGCCACCCTGGACCGTGAGGCCAGGCCGATCAAACGCTGGTCCGTGGTCTGGGGTTCGGCCCTGATGGTCTGTGCAACCTTCCTCGGCCTGCTGGGCCGGGTCGAGAATCTCAATCTGGAAAACCCGGTACCGTTGCGCTGGAGCGATGCGTTCTTCTCCGGTAACAGTCAGGTGGCGGCTCTGGGGCTCAACCCGGCGCTGTTCCTGTACGACACGCTCAAGGTCTCGCAGTCGAACTTCGACGAACCCGAGGTGCGCAAGCACTATGAACAGGTTGCGCGTTATCTGGGCGTTCCCCAGCCAGACGTGCAGGGGTTGAGTTTCAAACGTCACCAGACCGTGCAGCCCTACCGGCTGCCGGGCGAGCGGCCGCCGAATGTCATGTTCGTCATGCTCGAATCGCTGGGCACCAGTGCCGTCGGCGCATACGGCAACCCGCTGAACCCGACGCCTAACCTCGACCATCTGGCCACTCAAAGCTGGTTCTTCAAGCACTTTTACGTACCGGTTACCGGCACTGCCAAAACGGTCTGGGCGAGCATCACCGGGGTGCCCGACGTCACCCGGCAGGAAACCGCCACGCGTCATCCGTTGCTCACACGGCAAAACACCATCATCAACGACTTCAAGGGTTACGAGAAGCTTTACATGATTGGTGGCAATTCCGGTTGGGCCAACATGAACGCTTTGATCCGTCGCAGTATCGACGACGTACGGCTGTACGACGAGCGTGACTGGAAGTCACCGCAGGTGGATGTCTGGGGGATTTCCGACCTGGATCTGTTCAAGGAGAGCGACCGAATCCTGCGTGCATTGCCAGCCGACAAACCGTTCTTTGCCTACGTGCAGACTGCGGGCAATCACCGGCCGTTTACCATTCCGAAGGACAATGACGGTTTTCAGGTCAGCGACAAGACCGTGGAGCAGGTCCAGGCCGCCGGTTCACGCAGCGTGGAGCAGTACAACGCAGTGCGCCTGCTGGATTTCAATATCGGTCGGTTGATGGAACTGGCGAAAGCGGGCGGTTACTACGAAAACACCATCTTCGTGCTGTTTGGCGATCACAACACGCGCATCAGCCAGATCCCGCACATGGCGCCAGCGTTCGAGCAACTGGGCCTGGAGAGCAACAACGTTCCGCTGTTGATTCACGCCCCCGGCCTGCTGGGCACAAGGGTTGTCGACGAAGCGGTCGGTCTCGCCGACCTGTTGCCGACCCTGGCAGGGATGGCCGGTATGGACTTCACCAGCGGTACCATGGGCCGTGACATTCAGCAGGCGGCTCCGGAAGGTGAGCGAGTGGTGCCACTGGTGCTGCGCGAAGGCACGTTCCCCCTGATCGGCGGTGTCACGCGTAACTACCTGCTGCAAATGGAGCACGACGGCAGTTCGCCAACGCTCCACGACCTGTCTTCCCACACGCCGCTGGATAACGTCGCCGAACAGAACCCGCAAGAGTTCGAACGGCTGCGTGACCTCACCCGCGGTCTGCATGAAACCTCGCGAATAATGCTATATCAGAACGTACGTTAATGAGGCGAGCTGGCCTTGTTCAGGACTATCACGCGAGCCGCCGGTCGAGTCGGTGGCTTGCGTGAGGATGGCATCGTTATTAGATGATGTTAAAGTGCTTGCCTCTGTGAACCACGCACGCATCAAACGCGTATAGGGCTCGGTTTTCGACTCTCGTTTTTAGTTGAGTGCGTATTTTGCGGGCAGTTGCAAACCGTCGTTTTGTAACGCTGACTGTTTTTCTTTATGGCTTGCGGTATTTCATCGCAAACGCAGGAAAAACCTGTCAGATTTTGCTCTGAATCTGTATTTTGGCGGCCTGTTTTCGCTCGGATGCGTTTTCTGCCCATTGCACACTCAAGAGCCTTCCTGGATGCCGGCAAGTTTTCCACGTGTTCCCCCGCCGAAACTGCTTGATGCACTACGTGCTGAAACCAGTCAGTTGCACGTCAAGCTTGAAAAACGCATGCCGTTTTTTTCATCCGCTCTGGATCACGCTCTTTACCTTCGCCTGCTTCAGGCCTACTACGGTTTTTATGCACCGCTTGAAGCGATACTGCATGCGAGTGCCTTGATACCTGCGGAGCTTATCCCTGCCGAAAGGGTCAAAACCCCTGTGCTGGTCGAGGATCTGCGTGCGCTAGGGATGCCCGATCACGACATCGGGCAATTGCCCCGCTGCCAGCAGCTGCCTGCTGTTGATTCTCCCGGCGCTTGCCTGGGGGTGATGTATGTACTGGAAGGGGCGACATTGGGCGGGCAGGTGTTGCGACGCGAAATAAACAGGCGCCTGGGTCTGGATGAGCAAAGTGGAACGGCCTTTCTCGATGTGTACGGTGCCCGAACAGGGCCTCGTTGGAAGGCGTTTCTTAATCATCTGGACGAAGTGCCGCGAGAAGTTGTCTTTACTGATACCGCCGCTTTTGCAGCGCACTCCACATTTGCATGTTTCGAGCACTGGCTCGAGGGTCAAGAGGTACTGTTATGAGCCAACTCGACAAAGATGCCTTTGAAGTCCTTCTGGCCAATTGTGCGGATGAGCCCATTCAGTTTCCCGGGGCCATTCAACCCCATGGCCTGCTGTTTACTCTTGAGGAGCCAGGACTGACGATCCTGCAAGTCAGTGCCAATGTGCAGGATTTGCTGGGCCATGTGCCCGAGCAGTTGCTGGGCAAGGGGCTGGACTGTGTGCTCGGCGCTGGCTGGGCCGACGTGATCAGAAGCGCCAGTGCCCATGATTCGTTCATCGACGCGCAACGCCTCCTGATGTCGATCAACGGCATCGAATTCGAAGCCTTGTTGCATCGCCATCAGGGCGTTCTGGTTCTGGAACTCGAAATTCAGGGCAAGGATACGCAATCGGTCAGTTATTCCGAGCGCACTGGCAACATGGGGCGCATGTTGCGCCAGCTGCACGCTGCGAGTGATCTGCAGACCCTGTATGAAGTCAGTGTCCGCGAGGTCCAGAAGATGACCGGTTATGACCGCGTGCTGATCTACCGTTTCGAAGAAGAAGGCCATGGTCAGGTGATCGCCGAAGCCTCGGCGCCAAGCATGGAGCTCTTCAACGGGTTGTTCTTCCCGGCATCGGACATTCCCGAGCAGGCACGCGAACTGTATCGCCGCAATTGGCTGCGCATTATTCCCGATGCCGATTACACCCCGGTGCCTTTGGTGCCTCAACTGCGCCCGGACACTCAGCAGCAGCTTGACCTGAGCTTTTCGACGTTGCGCAGTGTTTCGCCGATCCACTGTCAGTACATGAAGAACATGGGCGTGCTGTCATCCATGAGTGTGTCGCTGATTCAGGGCGGCAAGTTGTGGGGGCTGATCAGTTGCGGCAATCGCACGCCGTTGTACGTGTCCCATGAACTGCGCAGCGCCTGCCAGGCGATAGGCCAGGTGCTGTCGCTGCAGATCAGCGCCATGGAAGCGCTGGAAATAAGCCGTCAGCGAGAGGCGAAGGTCAGAACGCTCGAGCAATTGAATCTGGCGATGGCCGGGTCTGAAGAAAACGTCTTCGATGGTCTGGCGCAGCAACCACAGTTATTAATGGATCTGGTAGGCGCGACCGGCGTCGCCATCATCGAAGACCGGCAAACGCATTGTTTCGGCATCTGCCCTGAGCCGTCCGACATACGTGCACTGCATGCCTGGATGATCGCTGGTGGCGAACCAGTGTATGCCAGTCATCATCTATCCAGTGTCTATCCGCCTGCCGAGGCTTATCAGCCAATTGCCAGCGGCGTATTGGCGATGAGCCTGCCAAAGCCGGTCGACAACGGCGTTATCTGGTTTCGTCCCGAGGTCAAGGAAACGGTCCAGTGGAGCGGTAATCCGAAAAAACCACTGGATATGGAGAGTTCGGCAGGCGTTATGCGCCTTCGGCCGCGTACCTCGTTTGAAATCTGGAAGGTCGAGATGACCGGGATCGCGACGAAGTGGAGTCATGGCGATGTGTTCGCCGCCAATGACCTGCGCCGCTCCGCTCTGGAAAATGACCTCGCCCGTCAGGTGCGCAGGGAGCAACAGGCCGTTCGCGCCCGCGATGAGCTGGTAGCGGTTGTGTCCCACGACTTGCGTAATCCGATGACGGTCATTTCCATGCTCTGCGGAATGATGCAGAAGTCGTTCAGCTCCGATGGGCCGCACACGTCGCGACGTATTTCCACGGCAATCGATACCATGCAGCAAGCGGCCAGCCGCATGAATGTGTTGCTGGAAGACCTGCTCGACACCTCGAAAATCGAAGCGGGCCGTTACACCATTACGCCGCAGCCGCTGGAAGTCAGCCAGATATTCGAGGAGGCCTACACCTTGCTGGCCCCGCTGGCGATGGACAAGTCCATCGAGATTTCCTTTAACGCCGAGCCTGACCTCAAGGTCCAGGCCGATCCGGAGCGTCTCTTCCAGGTGCTGTCCAACCTGATCGGCAACGCCATCAAGTTCACCCCGAAAATGGGTACGATCGGTGTGGCGGCAATGTCCAATGGCACTGAAATCGTGTTCACCGTGCGGGACTCCGGCGAGGGCATCCCTCCCGAGCAGTTGCCACACATCTTCGAACGCTACTGGACCGTCAAGGAAGGCAACCCGACCGGCACTGGCCTGGGTCTGTACATCTCGCAAGGCATCATCAAGGCCCACGGTGGTGAACTGGCTGCGCAAAGCCGGGTGGGCGAGGGCAGCGAGTTCCGCTTTACGGTGCCAATGGCGGTTTGATCGCTTTCTCAGGCTTGAAGTGAGTTCAGCTCAAGCCTGAGTCGCGTCAGCCCTGATGCCAGTGGGTGGCCTTTTCGATGTATTCAACATTCGCTGGAAGTACCTCGCGCAGGAAGGCGAGATACTTGTCCATCAACGCCTTGCTGGGAAAGCGCGCGGCGAAGCCGGTGGTGATATCGTCGCAATGGATAATGACCATCAGGCGTTTGTAATCGACCGTGACAAATTCGTGCAGTTGCCACGGGGCGGTCTGTCGATGGTGGACCGGGTTTTCCCAGTTCAGCAGTTTGATGGCGGCGATGAAGGCCATCGCTACCGGACCGACCAAAAAGAGCAACGATCCGGTGAGGATAGCGACGAATCCGAATACCAGCATGACGAAAATGGCGATGCCTTTGAAGAAATAGGAGGCGAAGTCGGGGTAGTGGAGGTAGTACTCGACCGTGGCTCCATCGGTTTTCAGGGTGTAGTTGAAGATGGTTTTTTGGCGGACTATCAATGCAATAAGGTAGATTGCGGCGCCCGCGAATGTATATACCAGAAAGAGTGCCTCAGAGGGTGTCTCTAGATAGATGTCCCGGCCAAGCCATATGCAGAAGCTCATGGGCAGTGCGCATATCAATATCGTGCCTATCTGAGTCCAAAATATTTCACTGGGGGATCTTGCTATGGTTTTTAATGACCAGTTAAAAATATCTTTGCCAGATAGGTGAGGGCTAATTTCTTCAGTATTATCTGTGTTGCCAGTAACGTTTATTGTAGGCTTGTTCAAGGCAGAGATTGCTGCTTTCTTAATCATGAATTTTATTCCGCTATTTCAAGTGTCAAGGCGCTGATTCGGCTATATGTTTTTATTTCGAGTTCGGTGTTTGCCAACCCGTCGACTGCCGTGCCTCCTTTGCTACTAAGCTCCAGTTGAAACAGGTAGCCTACATCCTGTTGGCCAAGCTTTATCAGACTGTCGGGATACCATATTTGTAGTTCCAGATACGTTGCGTCGTTTTCAAGAGGCACCCAGGTTTCCCACACAACGTCTTCACCTTCAGGGGGCATAAGCGGAAATGTGAAATCTTCTTGGGCTTTGCGAGCAGGCTGATTGACAAGCTTTTTGAATTGTCCAACCTCCTTGAACTGTCCTCTGTCTAGAAAAGGGTAGAGTATCGGCTCATCAATTTTTGTTACGGGCAGAACGCCTAACGGACGTTTACTACTGATGATATTAAAATGTACTGATTGTCCGCGCACTGCGCTTGGTAGAAGAATTTGTATCCCGGCACCGTATTGCACCGGAGCAGTGTAGGGCGTATCTCGACCAAAGTAATGGTTTTCGTCGCGTGTGGTGCTTTTTACATAAATTTGAGGGCTAAGCTGTATCGTAAACAGAGCAAGCTTTTCTTCAAGTTGGCCATCTGGGTCTACTTTGTAACGATAATTTATTGATTTGGACCAGCTACATCTCCGCAGCCACCACCCAATACTGTCTTGCTTAAAGTAATTCAACGTCATAGTGGTCAATAAGTAAACCGCGCCTATTACCAAAATGGTTACGCTAAACCATGAGCTCAGTGCAATCAGTGCAAATGAGCTTGCGGGAGAAACCCCTGCAGCAAGCTGGAATATACTGCCTACTGCCATAAGGCCCACTGAACCAAATTTTATACGTGCGCTAATTATCTCTTCAGTTGTTTTTAGCTTAGTCAGATCGTCGTAGATATCTATTAACTCTAATGTAACCGCCGCTATCCCAAACCCACCCATCGCTACCATCGAACCTCTAAATCCCCTTATCGCATCACCCCAAACCACATTACCCCGTGCTTTCCAGTAAGCCGCCGATTTATCAAGAATGCCCACTGTATATGTACCAATAACAATAGGCTTCGCCGAACTGATAACCGCCCACGGTGCTTCAACAAACACCCCCATCAACAAGTTAAAGCTGTACCCCAACCCATAGGTCACCTTGCCGATGTCCTTGGCGCTGAAGTCTCCGTCCCGAGTAAGGTCGCGATAAGTGAAGGCGGTGTTGATGAAGTTGAGCATGATCACGCCCCAGGTGATCGAGCCGGCAGTGCCTCCCAGGCTTTCGCTCCAGCGTTTGGCGGTGTTCAGCCAGTCTTTGGCGATGGCTTTGCCGGACTGGAAGTGCAGGCGAATCTCGTCCTGCAATTGCTTGGCGTATTGGTTGTTCTGATAGTCGAGCAGGGCGGGCATGCTCAGTTCGTGCAGGCGAAGTTTTTGCTCGAGCGCGCGCAGGTTGCTGGCGATGCTTTTGCGGGGGTTGTGAGCGGTTGGGTAGAGCCAGCTGCGGCGGGTATCACTGATCTGTTTGTTGAGTACCCGCCATTCGCTGATCCAGTTTTTCAGCTTCGCGAGCATGTTGTGATCGATCGCAATACGCGCCTTTGAATCGAGCAGGATCTGGCCGATCAACAGTGTACGAATCAGTGCAACGATGTTCTGCTGCTTGCCCACCGCCAGACGGCTGTCGATGGGCACCCAGGCCAGCAGGATACTTTCGAACGTTCCCTTGCCTGTGCTGCTGGCCAGTTGGCCGAGGGCTTTGAAGGTGTCCTGAACAGGCTGTTTCAGCGCCTTCATCCACGGCTTGTCGGCAAAGCCCTGATGATTGAGTGTGCTGTTGAGTTCGCTGATGCGGGTGGCCAGATTGGCGGCGTCCCCCAGACCGTTCAACAGCGCGTTGGCTTCCTGGTGCAGCGCGTGCTTGAGCGCCGGTGAGAAGCCGTAGCGCAAGGTGCCAAACAGGCTGCTGTCGTTGGTTTCCTGCTCGGCGAGCCAAGCGCTGGCGGCGTTGTCCTGAGCGTAGATGATCTGCAGGTTGAGCATGACCGTTTGCAGGTACAGCAGGCTTTCAGGGTGGGTGGTGTCGACAAACAGCTGGAGCGGTTCCGTGCCCAGATGGGTCGCCCATTGCTGGAAATCGCTTTGCGTGTCACGCACCTGTTGCAGCAGGGTGTCTCCGGTTGGCTGGTGCTGCTGAAGGTACTGACGCGCACCTGTCAGATCGACCTCGCGCCGCCATTTTTGGCGATCCTTCCAGGCTTGCAGAGCCTCGTCAGAGGGCGCGCTGCCGTAACGCATTTCAATCGATCTGCGCATCTCCGGGCTCTTGAAAACATCCGGCAGTAACAGCAAGCCTCCGGGAGCGGTGTTGTTGCCGATCTGCTCCTGTTCAAAAATGCATTGCTCAAAATAGGTTTCGACGTCGCTCAGGTACTGGTGGGTAAGCGCCGTATTGCCGCGCACCGATGCGGGCAGTTTTTCCGGTTCGCTCTCTGCGCCACACAGTGCGGTGACAGTCTGGGCGATCTGGATCTTGTGTTCGTGCTCGGCTTGCCAGTTACG
This sequence comes from Pseudomonas sp. PvP027, assembly GCF_017833005.1. NCBI lineage: Bacteria > Pseudomonadati > Pseudomonadota > Gammaproteobacteria > Pseudomonadales > Pseudomonadaceae > Pseudomonas > Pseudomonas sp. PvP027. The sequence goes on from NZ_JAFIBK010000001.1 coordinate 5,089,819, forward strand.
GTAAGCGGCCTGATCGGCGGCCAGTTGCATGCCCAGATCGTTGAAAATGGCCAGCGGGTCATCAAGGGCAATGAGCAGAGAGCTGTCCTGGTGTTCAACACTGCCCTGCCAGAAAACGTCAGCGCCGATGGGCGAAAGCAGTGGATTGGCGTCCTCGCTGAAGGCCTTGGAGGTGGGAATCGCCGAATCTGAAAACCGGTCATCATCAACCACATGCTCCTTGTCGATGTCCGCCACCGCTTCGGCAATACGCTTCAACGGCAAGGTATCCGGCTCGGCCATGGTCATGCAGTAGCGCTTCAGATCCAGCGCTTTCATCCATGATGCTCGGCTTGCCGGATTGGAGCGCAGGTGTTCGCAGATTCGCCACGTCCATTGCTGCGCTGAAAAGGCGATGTGAAGCCGGTTGTTTCGCGGATAGAGCAGGAAGGGTTTGCCATCGTCGGCACCGCTTCGTCGGTCACTGCCGATCTGTGCGTCTGTCCAGATGATGCGGCTCAGATGACCATTGGCAGCTGAGGAGACGTACTCATGAAAGGTCCCGGCAGTCTCGTCATAGACATACACGTAACCGTCATACAGTTGGCGAAGGGTATAAGTGCGTGTTTTCAGCTTCGGCATCACCGCCCAGCGGCTGCCCTTGAGCAGCGGCTTCAGCTTTTCGGGAGCGGTATCGTAGCGGGAGCGATCCAGCGCGTAGCGCACCGGTACGATGGCGACGTCAGGCCCTCGGAAGGGACACAGGCTGGTGGCCGTGGCGGGTGTTTTAGGGAACGTTGCAGCACGTCGTTGAGTATGGGTGCCGGATTTGTCGGTCATGCATGGAATCCCTGCGCAGAAACGGTCGATATCGCCCGCTGTATGCAGAGGTGCATTCCAAGATATGTGCCGACTGTCTATTTATCCATAAAAAACAAATAGATAGAGATTTAAAGCAAAGATATCGAGTAAATAAACGTGAAATAGTGCGCAAGCCTCTGCGCATATGCGCTGACTCATGCATGTGTGCTGCAGCGCTTTGAATACAAGCCGTTGTCGGGTTTATACGGATATGGGGTGCGCAAAAGTCTGCGCACCCGCGGGGACGTGGGCCGCGCCACGCCAGGTGCGCAGGACCACGCTGTCTTCGGCCATGGCGGTCAGGCGGTTCCTGCCGCCTTGACTGCCGAAGAACGGCTGACCCGCAATGCCACCAGACTGCCGACGATGGTCAGCGCGGCCAGTGCGTACAGCGCCAGTGTGGTCGAGCCGGTCTGGTCCTTGATGCAGCCCACCAGGTAAGGGCTGAGAAAGCCTGCCATCTGCCCGATCGAGTTGATCAGCGCCAGCCCGCCTGCGGCAACGCTGGCGCTCAGCAGGGCGGTCGGCAATGGCCAGAACATCGGCAGGCTGGTCAGGGCGCCCATGGTGGCGATGGTCAGCCCGATAATGGCAACGATGGGCAGCGTCGCGAAGTTGGCGGCGATGATCAGGCCGGTCGCGCCCATCAGCATGGGCACCACCAGATGCCAGCGGCGCTCGTTGCGCAGGTCGGCGGAGCGGCCGACCAGCAGCATGAACACGCCAGCCATCAGGTAAGGCACGGCGCTGATCCAGCCGATCACCAGTGCATCGCTGAAACCGAGGTTCTTGATGATCGACGGCAGCCAGAAATTGATCGCGTAGACGCCGCTTTGAATGCAGAAGTAGATGAAGCCCAGAATCCATATGAACGGCATGGTCAGCACGGAAGCCACCGAGCTTTTGCCGTGCACCGGACGGCTCAGTTCATCGTTGGTGATATCGGTCTTGACCCGTTGCCGCTGCCCGGGCGTCAGCCAGCTTGCATCCTCGACCTTGTCGCAGAGCAGAACGAAGGCCAGCACACCCAGCGCCACGGTTGGCAGACCCTGAATCAGAAACATCCATTGCCAGCCGGCCATGCCGCCCTGGCCCGCGGCGAAATGATTGAGAATCCATCCGGAAAAAGGACCGCCCAGCAGGCCGGAGACCGGAATGGCCGACATGAACAGCGCCATGATCCGCCCGCGACGCTGATTCGGATACCAGCGCGAGAGGTACAGCACGATGCCGGGGAAGAAACCGGCCTCTGCCATACCGGTCAGAAATCGCAGCACGTAGAACTCGACCGGTGTGGTGACGAACAGCAGGCAGGTCGAGAAGATTCCCCAGGTAATCATCATCAGACCGATCCAGCGACGCGGCCCGAAGCGGTTTAGTGCCAGATTGCTGGGCAGGCCACACAGCACGTAGCCAATGAAGAAGATACCGGCACCGAGGCCATAGACCGTCTCGCTGAAATTCAGGGCATCGAGCATCTGCAGCTTGGCGAAGCCGACGTTCACGCGGTCGAGGTAATTGAACAGGTAACAAATGAAGATAAACGGGATAAGGCGCAGGGTGATGCGACGGTAGACATGATTGCCTTCGGCGTCGCCCACCTCGTGGGTCGAAACAGGTGTCATGGCGGGTGTTCCTCTGTGCTTGTTGTTTTTATATAGCCGAATAGCTATTGGGCGCACTCCCGATCATAGGTGAGCAGTGATGAAAACGCTTTGGGGTTTTGCACGGCGTCAGGGGGCATGCGTTGTGTGATTGCACAACGCATGTACGCGGGGGAGCTTATGGCTTGTCGCGAATGTCAGTACGCAACGAAAATCACAGCGCCGGGGGCAACGCTTTATTCGACAGCCTCATACGGCAAGCCCACATAATTCTCCGCAATGGTCCTGCGCCCGGCTTCCGAGCCGACGTAGTAGTCCAGCTCGGTCTGCTGAATGCGCTGGCTGAAGGCGTCGGTGTCGGGGAAATTGTGCAGCACCGACGTCATCCACCAGGAGAAGCGTTCGGCTTTCCACACCCGGCGCAGGCAGATCTGTGAATACTTTTCCAGCAGGTCGGTGCGGCCTTCGCGGTAGACCTTGAGCAGGATGCGGTACAGCGTACTGACATCGCTGGCCGCCAGGTTCAGCCCCTTGGCCCCGGTCGGCGGGACGATGTGCGCGGCGTCGCCGAGCAGGAACAGGCGACCGTACTGCATGGGTTCAACCACAAAGCTGCGCAGCGGCGCGATGCTTTTCTCGATGGACGGGCCGGTGACCAGGCGCTCCGCCAGATGCTCGGGCAGGCGGGATTTGAGTTCATCCCAGAAGCGCTCGTCCGACCAGTCTTCGACCTTCTCGTCGGCGCTGACCTGCACGTAATAGCGGGTGCGAATGGCCGAGCGCATGCTGCACAAGGCAAAGCCGCGCGGGTGATTGGCGTAGACCAGCTCTTCGTTGACCGGCGGTGTGTCGGCCAGGACGCCGAGCCAGCCGAACGGATAGACGCGTTCGAATACCTTGAGGACGTCGGCGGGAATCGATTGCCGCGAGACCCCGTGAAAGCCGTCACAGCCGGCAATGTAATCGCAGTCCAGGCGCACGCTCTCGCCATCTTTGACAAACGTCAGGTACGGACTATCGCTCTTGAGGTCATGCGCTTTGACGTCCGCAGCGTCATAGATCGTCATTGCACCGGTGGCGGCGCGTGCGGCCATCAGGTCGCGGGTGACCTCGGTCTGGCCGTAGACCATCACCGTCCTGCCGTCGGCGAGGCTCTTCAGGTCGATGCGCTCGCAGCGACCGGCGAACGCCAGTTCGAACCCGTCATGGATCAGGCCTTCGGCGTCCATGCGCTCACTGACGCCCGCTTCACGCAACAGGTCGGTCATGCCTTGTTCCAGTACACCGGCGCGGATACGCGAAAGGATGTAATCGGGGTCCTTGCGCTCGACGATGACGTTGTCGATGCCGGCACGCTGCAACAGTTGACCCAGCAGCAGCCCGGAAGGGCCTGAACCGATAATGGCAACCTTGGTTTTCATGGCGATAGTCCTGTCTTTTTGATCCCTGCCAGGTGTCTTCAGCGGGATATGATTATTTTTGTCTCCTGCATTTTTAATGGATGCCGTTGAGATAAGAAGGCAATATCCGCTGCATTATCTGGACTTTTCGAGGGTCCGGACGGGAGAAGACGACATGGCCAGACCTGCCACGGCAGTGATACCGGTGTTCAAACTCTATGGGGAAACCACGGCCTGGCCGACTCCGGACCTGATCCACTGCGAGTCGATCCCCGAGCGCAGCAGGCTTCACGAATGGGAGATCAAGCCGCATCGGCATGGCGATCTGGTCCAGCTGCTTTACGTGCAGTCGGGCAAGGCGATGCTCAAGGTCGAGGACCGGGTCAGCGAGGTCGAGATGCCTTCGTTGCAGGTCGTTCCCGCACTGAGCGTGCACACCTTCAGGTTCTCCAGAGATATTCAGGGCCATATTCTCAGCCTGGCCAGACCTTTGGTGGAGCAACTCGAGGCTGCGCTCGATGTCTCTGCCTTCAGCACTGCACGGTGTTATGCGCTAGGGGAGGACAGCGATTATGTGGACACACTGTTCAATGCCATTGCCAGCGAATATCGGCAGCCCAGAGCGGGCCGTGATCTGATGCTGCATTCGCTGGTCAATGTGCTGGCGGTGTGGCTCAGTCGGCGCAGCAGTGAACATGCCGGCGAAGAAATTCACGCAATGGATCGCGGTCGCGAGCATTTGCAGGCGTTCATGCATCAACTGGAAGCGAGTTTTCGCGAGCACTGGTCGATTGACCAGCATGCGCAGGCGCTGGGCATCAGCGCCGCGCACTTGAATGCACTGTGCCGGCGGCTGTGCAACCAGTCGGCCTTGCAGATCATCAGTGAGCGCTTGTTGCTGGAGGCCAAGCGCAACCTGATCTACACCACCCTGACCATCAATCAGGTGTCAGACAGCCTGGGATTTTCCGAGCCGGCGTATTTTTCGCGCTTTTTCAAGCGCACTACCGGGCAATCACCCAAGGCGTTTCGCCAGCAGAAATAGAAACGGGGTGCTCAAGAGCACCCCGTCGGCTTTCTGCATGTGGTTATGCGGTCAGGTCACGACCTGATAGCACGGCACGTACGCCGCGCCGCCTGGCAGCTTCATGCGGTGCTGATCGACGAAGGCCTGCAACAGTTTGTCCAGCGGACCCATGATCGATGGGTCTCCGTGGATCTGATAAGGACCGTGCTGTTCGATCAGGCGAATGCCCTTGTCCTTGACGTTGCCGGCGACGATGCCGGAAAACGCCCGGCGCAGGTTGGCAGCCAGTTCGTGAGTCGGCACATCGTGATTCAGTTGCAGTCTGGACATGTTCTCGTGGGTCGGATCGAACGGGTGCTGGAAGCTTTCCTCGATCTTCAGCAGCCAGTTGAAGTGAAACGCGTCGTTACGCTCACGGCGGAACTGCTTCACTTCTTTCAGGCCCTGGGTCATCTGGCGGGCAACGTCTGCAGGGTTGTCGATGATGATCTGGTAGTGGCGCTGCGCCTCTTCACCGAGTGTGGCACCGACGAATGAGTGCAACTGCTGAAGGTACGGTTCGGTGTTTTTCGGGCCTGTCAGGATCACCGGGAATGGCACGTCCTTGTTGTCCGGATGCATCAGAATGCCCAGCAGATACAGGAACTCTTCGGCAGTGCCTGCGCCACCCGGAAAGATGATGATGCCGTGACCGACGCGCACGAACGCTTCGAGACGTTTTTCGATGTCCGGCAGGATCACCAGCTCGTTGACAATCGGGTTGGGCGCTTCGGCGGCGATGATGCCCGGCTCGGTCAGACCCAGGTAGCGACCGCCGACGATGCGCTGCTTGGCGTGCGCGATGGTAGCGCCTTTCATCGGGCCTTTCATCACGCCAGGGCCACAGCCGGTGCAGATATCCAGGCTGCGCAGGCCCAGCTCATGGCCGACTTTTTTGGTGTATTTGTATTCTTCGGTATTGATCGAATGGCCGCCCCAGCACACCACCATCTTTGGCTCGACACCGGCACGCAGGGTACGAGCGTTGCGCAGCAGATGGAACACGTAATCGGTGATGCCCTGGGAATCGCTCAGGTCGATGCGCTGGCTGTCCAGTTCGCTTTCGGTATAGACGATGTCGCGCAAGGCGCTGAACAGCATTTCGCGGGTGCTGGCGATCATTTCGCCATCGACGAATGCATCGGCAGGCGCGTTGAGCAGCTCCAGGCGCACGCCGCGGTCCTGTTGATGGATACGGACTTCAAAACTCTCGTACGCTTCAAGAATGGTCTTGGCGTTATCGACGTGGGCGCCGGTATTGAGAATGGCCAGGGCGCACTGGCGAAACAGGGTATAGGTGCTGCCTGAACCGGCCGCGCTGAGCTGCTGCACTTCACGTTGGGACAGGGTTTCAAGGCTGCCTTTCGGGCTTACGGTGGCGTTAATCACTTGTCTTGGGATCATTCTATTTTCCATTAGAGCGATGCAGTCGAGCATCAGGATGGCGAATATCGAGAACATTCACCCCTGTGGAGCCTTTTCTACAGCACTTGGCCGCGAAAGCAAACGCCGGACCGTAGACGCCCCTTGTTTGAGCCCTTGTGCGTCATCGCAGGATTGAATCGGCAGGCGAATTCTTTTGAAAGCAGGCACTTGCTCCGCATGACCGTGTGGCTGAATTTTGACGCGGACGACGGGCAATAGTGAACCTGACCCCTTTAAAGGAGTCTGTTAGCTGATGGACTTTCTGGACGGCCTGCATGAAAGGGATCATCAGGTGCTTTTTCAGCGCGCCTGATAGGCAGACATTCCGTCCGGGCAGGAGTTGCAAAACCTTTGATCGCCTGCGGCTCCCATCCTTAGCCGGCCCGTTAAACGAGGCTTTATTTTCATTTCAGATAAAGATAATTATCGCCATGTCTCGTCATTTTTCCGCACTTCTTTCCCGAGCCCCTGGCCTGTTCGTCGTTTCGCGTCGCCTGCTCGGCGCAGGCCTGTTTGGCGCTGCATTGACCGTTGTCATGCCTGGCAGCGCACAGGCCGCAGGCAGCGATCGTTGGGTCAGCGACAGCCTCACCACCTATGTCCGCAGCGGACCAACCGATGATCACCGGATTGTGGGTACGCTGAAATCCGGGCAGAAGGTCGAGCTGCTCAGTTCTTCGGGCAAGTTCAGCCAGGTGCGTGGCGAAGGCGGCTCCACGGTGTGGATTCCGAGCAGCGACTTGCAGGAAGTCCCTGGTCAGGCCGAGCGTGTGCCACAACTGACTCAGCAGGTCGCCGATCTGACCGAGCAACTGGCGGGCATCGACAATACCTGGAAGACCCGCGTGCAGGGCATGCAGGAAACGCTGGACGCGCGCAAGAAACTGGTCGACGAACTGGAGGCGCGCACCAAGACCCTCAACGATCAACTGGCCGACTCTCAGGCTGAATTGCGTGCGACTCAGGCGCGTCTTGGCGATGAGAACAAACAGGTGATGATGCGTTACATGGTCTACGGCGGCAGCATTGCCGGTGCTGGCTTGCTGGTCGGCCTGATCCTTCCGGCGTTGACCAAGGGCCGCAAGAAGAACGACGGCTGGGTGTAAAACCGCTTGCACCACCTCACATGCCAGCGCCCCGCGCTGGCATGTTGTCCGCCATGCTGCGTGTTGTATCGAGTGCGCAGTTTGATGTGTGACAGACCTCTCCGAAAACGCCTTTTCCCTGCCGCAATCACGATCCAGCCCACACTCTTTGTGCCTGCCCGACACAGGGTCCGTGTGCGAAGTTGATGTTCGTTCTACAGTTTCTGCGTGGATGGTCGAAAAACTGAGTGTCGCCCTCAGCCCTTTGCTCCGACGCGCGGGCAGGGGTAACGGCAAGCTGTATTGTGGCTCGATGCCACTACTTATTGTGTGCGTCCTGAAAAATGGGCTGCCGAGTCGGGTCTGAACGGTTTTCAGGCCGCGGGTCTCATATTTTCACCCCTCTCCTGTGCAGGAATCCGGATGCTGGCGTACAACCAAAAAAGCTTTCTTATCGTTGATGATTTCTCTGACTTTCGCAGTTCAGTGAGGTCGATGCTGCGTGAACTGGGCGTCAAGGAAGTGGACACCGCCGACACCGGCGAGCAGGCTCTGCGCATGTGCTCGCAAAAGCGTTATGACTTCGTGCTGCACGATTTCAACCTGGGTGATGGTCGCAAGAACGGCCAGCAGGTGCTGGAAGACCTGATGATCGAGCGGCTGCTGAGTTACGAAAGCGTATTCATCATGGTCACTGCCGAAAACAGTCAGGCGATGGTCATGAGTGCGCTTGAGTGGGAGCCGGATGGTTACCTGACCAAGCCGTTCAACCGCGCCGGGCTGGCCCAGCGGCTGGAAAAGCTGGTGCAGCGCAAGACCCTGCTCAAGCCGATTCTGCAGGCCCTCGACCGTCGCAAACCGGCCGAGGTGCTGGCCGCGTGCGACAAGCTGATCGAGCAGGACCCGCGTTATGCGCCGTTGTGCCTGCGCTACAAGGCTGATGCCTTGCGTGACCTGAAGCAGAACGAACCCCTGGAAGCGTTCCTCAAGACCATTCTGGCTGATCGGGCCACGCCGTGGGCCTACGGTGCCTTGGGCAGCCTGCTGCTCAAGCGCGGCAAGACCGCCGAGGCACAGGCTGTCTACGAGCAGGCGATCAAGGCGTTTCCGACAATGCCTGCGCTGTTCGATGGCCTGGCCGATGTGCTGGTGGCGCTTGGCGATGGCAAACGCGCGCAGTCTGTGCTGGAAAGCGCAGTGCGCCTGTCGCCGCTGGCGGTGCGCAGGCAGAAGCTGCTGGGCAAGCTGGCACTTGGCAATGAGGACTTCGAAAGTGCCTCCAAGGCCTATCGCCAGGCCGTCTCCCAGGGTCAGCATTCGCGTTTCAAGGATCCGGAAACCAACCTGGGGCTGGCGCATGCGTTGATCAGCAAGGGCGGTGATCAGGGACTTGATGCGCGCACCCGCGTCGAGATCAACAACGCCCTCGTCGATGTCGCCAAGGAGCATGGCGACGACGAAGGTCTGCAAGTGCGCACGCGGCTGATGAAGGCGGCCAGCCTGCAGCATTCGGACCCGGAAGCCGCAGCCAAGCTCACCGAGCAGGCAATGGCCAGGCTGGATGGCATGGAGCAGGTGCTCAGTGCCGATGCCGCACTGATGGTGGCTGCGCAACTGAAGAAACTGGGTCAGGAAGAGGCCGGTGCCGGCGTCCTGAAGAGTTGCGCGGGAGCCTATGGCGACGATCCTGCGGTGATGAAAAGCATTGCCGGCATGACCGATGATCCGGCGATCCTGGGTGCCAGCAAGGCGGCTGTCGATTTCAACCTGCAAGGCGTGCGCAGTTACAAGGCTGGCAACCTCACCGAAGCACAGGCCTTTTTCCGCAGTGCGCTGGGTCTGCAGCCGAAGAACATCAGTATTGCGCTGAACATGGTGCAGTCGCTGCTTCACCCTGGCCAGAATCTGGGCCAGGCCGGAATTGACGAGTGTCGTGCCAGCCTGACCGTGCTGGGCAAGATCCCGGAAAGCGACCCGCGCTATGAGCGTTATCAGAAACTCAGGGAGAGGGCGTTTAGCGCATGAGTGAAGAGACAGAACAGGGCCTCGACTTTTCCATGGTGATCGCTTCCACCGTGCACGACATGAAGAATTCGCTGGCGACGCTTACCCAAGCGCACAGCCAGTGGCAGGCGAAGCTTTCGGTCCAGCAACGCGACACGCCGGAGCATGGCGTCATCGACTATGAGTTTGCCAACCTCAATGGCATGCTTGTGCAGTTGCTAGGCCTTTACAAACTGGGTGTCAACCAGATGCCGTTGCGCCCGGACTACCACGAGCTGGACGATTTCATTGAAGCGCAACTGGCCCATCATCAGGATGTGCTGGGCAGCCGCAACATTGCCGCGCGTCATGCGATCGATGTAGCAAGCCCCCTGGGCTTTTTCGACCGCGAACTCATCGGCTCGGTGGTGGGCAATATCATCGTCAATGCCATCGGCTTTGCCCGCGAGCAGATTGTTGTCAGTGTCGGTGATGCAGGCGGGCAGCTGAAGATCACCATCAATGACGACGGCCCCGGTTACCCGGCGTATCTGATCGAGCGCCAGACCGACTATGTGCAGGGCATCAACCAGGGCAGCGGCAGTACTGGCCTTGGCCTGTACTTCGCTGCGCACATTGCCCAGCTGCATGTACGCAACGGTATGCGCGGACGCATTGAAATCGCCAACGGCGGCGTATTGGGCGGGGCGATGTTCAGTATGACCCTGCCCTGATTCCTCCCCGCGCCGTCAAATATCGCATCGTGTTGACGATCGCTGCTATATTTTCGGCGCGCTCGGACATTTAACTGGCATATGGATAACACCGTGAAGTTGACAGAAAACACTCAGCCTCATTCGCCAATCAGGCTGTTGGTCGTTTCCGATAACAAGCCGCTTTCTGCGACGTTGCTGCAGTGTATCGAGGCGTTGGCAGGCGATCTGACAGTCGACGTCGATCTACGTTACACCGCTTACAACCACACACCGCAGGGCATGGTCGATCTCGGCGCGCGAGTGATCGATGTCAAGGACGAGTCGGTCGTGGATTTCATCATCGAGCATTACGATCTGGTTCTGAGTGTTCATTGCAAACAGCTCTTTCCGAAACGTCTGGTTGAAGGGGTGCGCTGTATCAACTTTCACCCCGGCTTCAATCCGTTCAATCGTGGCTGGTACCCTCAGGCCTTTTCCATTCTCAATGGCCTGCCCGCAGGGGCGACTATCCATGTCATGGATGAAGCCATCGATCACGGCCACATCATTGTCCAGAGACAGGTAGAGGTGGGCTCGGGTGACACGTCACTCGAGGTCTACAACAAGGTGGTCGAGGTGGAGAAGGCGCTCATGCATGAGGGCCTTGCGGACATTCTGCAAGGACAGTACGAAGTGTTCAAACCGCTGTCTGAAGGCAACTACAACGGCATAAAAGCCTATAACGAGTTGTGTCAGCTGGATCTCGGAGAGACAGGTTCGTTGCGCGACCATATCAACCTGCTACGGGCCACGTCGCACGGTGACTTCAAGAACGCCTATTTTATCGATGAGTCAGGTGACAAGTACTTCATCAAGGTCGTACTGGAGAAAGCCTGACAGCTGCTCAATGCCCACTGCCCACTGCCCGTGGCTTGGGGCCCCTTTATCAAGGTGGCCCCAGGCTGCGGTGACTCAAGTCACGAGGAGGGCGCCCAGTGACCGCACCATTCCTGCAGGTGCGCCTTGTCCAGCATCCGGTTTTGCAACACTTCGCGCCTCAGCTCATCCCCTCGCTGCGCTGACTGCTCGGGGTGATCGATATGCGCTTCTATTGCTGCGATCCAGGCCGACGGAGCCTCGCTGACAGCGGTTACCGGCAGGTTGCTTTCAGCGCACAGGCTGTCGCTGCAGATGACCGGATAGCCACACGCGCCCAACGCCAGCAGGGAAGCTGCGCCTTTGCTCTGGCTCAGCAGATTAGATCTGGCCGGCACCAGTACCAGATCCAGATTCAGACTGGCCAGTGCGCCTGGGAATAATGCTCCTTCCACCGGCGCGCGCAATTCGTGGATATAAGGCCGCAGCCAGCGGGAACAGGGGCCCATGATGACCCACTCGACGCGGTCGGCCAGCGCTTTGATGACCTCTGTCAGCATCAGCAAATCATCCAGTCCGGACACTTCCCCGACCCAGCCTACACGAGGTTTGGGCCGCGTCTGACGTTGGCTCTGCAGGTTCAGCCAGACGCTCGGATCAAGTCGGTCCTCGATGACCCGCACATCGGGATGCGAATCTCCCAGCAGCTCGGCCAGCGCCTGGGTCGGCACTGTCACCCGATCAGCCCGCGCCAGCCCGTGACGCAATGACGCCTGCACCGCAGCGAGTGGCGGGGCGCCCTTGGCGATTTCAGCGTAAGCCGGATACTCCGGCAGGTCGTAGACCACCCGGGCATTGGTATGGTCCTTGATCGCGTTGATGCTGGCGATCAGGCTATCGTTTACCGGCCCCTGAATGACCACGGCGTCGGGGCTGAGCCTGGCGATCTCCACGAACGGGAGTGGCGTATGGCTGATGACGCCGTCTACCTTGCACTCGGTACGCAGGTTTTGCACAACGGCACTGATGCGATTGCCGGCAGCCCCGTGATTGCAGGGCTGAGCGAGAACGACGGGCAGCGGACGGTGGGTCAGCGGTCGCCAGCTCAACTCGGGGTTGCTCAGCGGTGCAAAGCTTTTGCTCAGGTCCAGGTTCCTGTTGTAGGCAGGGTCCCAGGCCATGTAGTGCAGCCACCGATGGGAGAGCGCGCGCGTCGCGAAGTCCAGGGCTTCGGCGTCGAACAGCGCGTCGTTCGGGCGCAGCGCAACGATGGCGTGTGGTGTCCAGACGACCAGGTGGCCGGTGCTGCGCGCCTTGAGGCACAGGTCCACATCATTGAAGTGCAGAGGGAACAAGTGCTCGTCCAGCCCTTGCACTTGTTCATGCACCGACTTGCGAATCATCAGGCAGGATCCGCTGACAGCACTGTAGTTCTGATCGGTTTCCAGGCGCTGCACATCGCTCGCGGACGTTGCGATATCACTGGCAGTGACAGGGGCAGCGGTACCATTGAGGCCCACGATGATCCCGGCCTGTACAACATTGCCATCCGTGGAAACAAGCTTCGCGCCGACCACGCCGACTTCAGGTCGCTGTGCATGGTTGAGCAGGTGGTCGAGCCATTCCGGCTGGATGATCAGGGCGTGGCTGTCCAGCATCAGCAGGTAGTCGCCCAGCGCGTGCGCGGCAGCAGAGTTGAGCAGCGCCGACGGACTTAATGTCTGCTCGTGGCGAATGACGCGGATACGCTCCGATTGCATCGAGTCGATGTTCGCCAGCCATTCCCGGGTCTGTGCCGACTGGCTGTTGTTGTCACAGATCAGAATTTCATAGAACGAGTACGCCGTGTTTTCCAGAATGCTTTCCACGCAGGGCAGCAGCGTCTCCAGCGTGTCATGCGAAGTGACGAGAATCGACACCAGAGGCTGATCCACATGGCCGTAATCGATCCGGTAATGTCCCGATTCCAGGGCATGTACCTGACTGCCTGCGTAGCCGCGTGTGTGCAGATGGCGTTGCACGGTACGCGCCTGATCGTAGTTGTCCTGTGCCTGCCACATCGGCGCGATGATCATGGGCTCGGAAGAGTGAGCAAATTCGGTAAAGCCCGTATCCTCGATCATGCGCAGGATCAGGTCGAGCTCGATGGCCTGCGCATGGTCTGGATCGAAGCCGCCCACTGTCAGGGCTTTTTCCCGGTTGAACAGCCAGTTACGGCTGGTGGCCGACGGGCAGGTCAGCAGATAGTCCAGGCTGAAGTCCGGTCGAAACGCCAGATTGGCACCTGCCTGTGCGTGCAGGGTCACCTCGTCGCCGAACACGGCGCAGGCTTCGGGGGCTTCGATCATTTTCAGCACGGCACACAGCAGGCCGCTCTGGGTGAAGGTGATGCCTGCGTCGACCAGAATCCACCAGGCATGGTCGTTTTCCTGCATCAACTCGTTGATGACCGTTGCGCGGTTTTCCACGCTGGCCTGCAGCCAGGGCAACTGAGCCTGCAGTGGCGTCTGCTGGTTCCTGTCGTAATCGGCGAGGACAAAGACCTTGAGTTTGTCGAGCAGCGGCGCATCCGATGCCAGGCTTTGCAGCGTACTCAATACGCTCTCGGGTTGCTGATTGAAGTCCGACACGACGATGGCAATCGCCGGGCCGCCATCATGTTGTTGCAAGTGCTCGGCGAGCAGCGCGTGCTGTGCGGGGGTAGGACGACGGTGACCCAGCCATTGGGCGGCACGGGTATTGCGAACGGTGGCTTCGGGCCTTCTGTCGAAATACGCCAGCAGGTCCATCTCCTGAACATTGTCGCGCTGCGCCAACGGCGCGATTCTGACTTTGCCATTGAACTCGTCAGGCCTTACCCAGCCCAGTTCGCGGGTCAGCCTGTAGTGGTTGGCGTGACCGTCGCGAGAAAGATGAGGGCTCGTGCGCCCCAGTTCACTGGTTTGCTGATCTGAAACCCTGAAGTACGACAACGGTCGCGCCAGCATTGCCAGGTTACCCTGACGAAGCAGCTTCAGATAAAGCGCAACGTCACCCAGACCCCAGACGAAAACGCCTTTGAGCGACATGATTTCCTGACCGAACGCGAGCACGTCTTCGCGGCGGCACATCACCGAAGCCGGTTCGCCGATGAAGTTGACCGGGTGTTGAGCCAGAAACGAGACGAGCTGCGGCCCGTCAATGACGACGTTCTGGCCGAAGGGGTAAGCGGTGTATATGTTGTCGGGCAGCAGATCGCCATTGCTGTCGATCCGTTTGCGCACTGCCGACACCAGCTTGATATCCGGGCTGTCATGCAGCACATCGAACAGCAGGCGGACACAGTCTGGCAGCAGGATGTCGTCGTCATATAGGAATTTGATGTACTGACCCTGCGCCAGGCTGATCGCTCTGGCGTTGTTGTATTCCTCGCCCAGTGGCGTCTCGTTCCTGAAGTAACGGATCGGCCAGCGGCTGCCCGGACTGAGCTTGTCGACAATGGTCTTGATGCCTTCGTCGCGGCAGTCGTCAGTGATGATGATCTCGATTTCGTCATGATTCTGCCGGAGTGCGCTGGCAAGCGATGCTTCAAAAAAAGCAGGCTTGTAAGCCGGAATAACAATACTGACCAGACGTGAAGAACTCATCGCATTACCACGTGTGCAAAATGTTGAAAAAACCAACTGTTCAGCGCAGTCGGCATCCTTGATCGATAGCTGAAGTCAGGCTTTTCGGCCTATGTACAAGACCGACTGTTCGGTAATGCCATGCTGCTTGAATACGCCCTCGCCGAATGCTCCGGTACCGAGGGCATCGACGTGAAAACCGGCCTGTTCGAGGCGTGCCAGAAAGTCGTGCCGGGCATACATGCGCACATGATCGTCCTGACCGAAGCGCGCCCAGCGTTCGTCGACACTGGGTTCATCCGGGTCTTCATCGGTTTCGGTGGCGGTCAGCAGAATCGGCACCATCAGGATTGCAGAACCACCTTTGGCCAGAACGCGATAGAGCTCGGACATCGCCTTTGCATCGTCACGTACATGTTCAAGTACATGTGAGCAGACGATCAGATCGAAAGACTCATCGGTGTAGAGGTTCATGTCCATGATATCGACCTTGTCATCTGCCATGGGCGAGAACAGGTCGGCGGAGCGATAGCGGGCATTGGGCAGGCTACGCAGAAACCCGGACAGCACCGGCGCCGGTGCGATATCCAGTATGCGTAACACTGTGCCGTCAGGGTTATTCAGCATGTGCATGGCATACAGTGCGTAAAGCCGGTCGCGATCCGAGGCCGCGCATTCCGGGCAGCTGTACTGGCTGACATTCAGGGTTTCGTAGTCTTCCATCGAGTAATGAACGTTCAATCGATGGGCTGTTTCCAGGTAGCTTCTTCCCAGCGGATAGAAGTTCGGAAAACGACAGGAGCAGACCGGGCACGTGCGCATTAGCAGTTCTCTTTGCTGGCGTTGACGATCACATTCATCACGCTGTCGAAGGCTTCATCCGTCAGGCTGTCGAAGATCGGCAGGCACAGGATCTGGCTGGACAGGCCGCTCGCAACGCTGAGGCGATCGGGTTTTGCCGACTCCAGGCCCCGGTACATCGGGAAGGTGGAGATGAGCGGATAGAAGTAACGGCGCGCGAGGATATTGTGGTCGCGGAACCGCTGGTAAAGGTCATCGCGGGAAATCGCGAAGTCTTCGGTAACCAGCACCGGAAAGTATGAATAGTTGTGTTTTTCGGTGCTCTTCCAGAGGATTTTCAGGCCCGGGATGTTTGCCAGCGCATCGCGATAGCGCTCATCGATACGCTGCCGCTTGAGTAGCGCTGCATCGATGTACTTCAACTGGAGCAGGCCAAACGCGGCGTTGATTTCACTCATCTTGCCGTTGATGCCCGGCGCGACCACCGTGACCTCGTCGGCGAAACCGAAGTTTTTCAGGTAATCGATGCGTTGTTTGGTCTTGGCATCCGGACTGACGATGGCGCCCCCTTCGAAGGTGTTGAACACCTTGGTGGCGTGAAAGCTCAGGACCGACAGGTCACCGTGATTCAACAGGCTGTGCCCGCGATGCTGTACGCCGAAGGCGTGGGCAGCGTCGTAGATGACCTTCAGGCCGTAACGATCGGCGATCTGCTGGATCCGGTCGACGTCGCAGGGTATGCCGTAGCAGTGGACGGGCATGATCGCCGTGGTTGCCGGGGTAATGGCTTCTTCGATTCGGTCCGGGTCCAGGTTGTAAGTGCCCGGATCAATGTCGACGAAAACCGGCGTCAGGCTGTTCCAGAGCAGCGAATGGGCGGTTGCGACGAACGAGTAGGGCGTGGTGATGACCTCGCCCTTGATACGCAGCGCCTGGATGGCGGTCATCAGCGCCAGGGTGCCGTTGGAAAACAGCGAAAGGTGTTGCACGCCCAGGTACTCGGCCAGCTCCTTTTCCAGCTGCTGGTGAAACGGACCGCCGTTGGTGAGCTGACGACTTTCCCATATCTCTTCGAGGTAGGGAATGAACTCCTCCAGAGGCGGTAACAGAGGACGAGTTACGGGAATCGGTGCGCTCATGGAGGGGTCTCTGCTCGTATTTATCCGATTGCTGTTCGAAAGGGCATCAGCTTCAAAGGCTTCCCTGTCTGAAGTCGCCATTGACATAAAAATGACAGTCGAACTGTTGTGATCCTGGTACACAGCAAGAACCCGGCCAAAACCACTTTCGCCAGCGCGTGCAGTGGTTACGTCGTGATCGTGTTCACGGAGTCTTTTCAGCGCTTGAAATCCTGAACGTCCGCTGCGTATTTTGTACGGGTTGCCGCCACGCGGCCTGGACGATGACAAAGGATTGACCATGACACGCAATGACCCCCATTCGCCTGCGCAGCAGCTGATGGGCATTGATGAAGTGGAGTGCGTGACCCCGGATTTGAACGGTGTGCCGCGCGGCAAGGTGATGACGGCTGAAGGATTTCTCGAGGGCCGTCGTTTGCAGCTGGCGCGCGGCGTGTTGCTGCAATGCATCATGGGCGGGTATCCGCCGGCGCGCTTTTACGGCAGTGATGACGGCGATCTGGCGCTGATCAGTGATCCACAGCAGCTCCACCGTCTGCCCTGGAGCACGTCGCCGCGTGCCTTGGCCATCTGTGATGCGCAGGACCTCGATGGCCAGCCATGCATGCTCTCCACCCGCAATCAGCTCAAGGCAGTCATTGCCCGTTACGCCGCACGGGGCCTGGTGCCAGTGGTGGCCACCGAACTTGAGTTTTTTGTCTTTGCGCCCAATCCCGAGCCGCTTTATCCCTTTGAGCCGCCGACAGGGCTGGACGGACGACGCGAACAGGGGCATTCGGCATTCAGCGTCAGCTCCAACAACGGTTTGCGACCTTTCTTCGCCGAGGTGTATGCCTGCATGGCAGCGCTGGGGCTGCCGCGTGACACCGTGATGCACGAGATGGGTGTCAGCCAGTTCGAGATCAACCTGTTGCATGGCGATCCGCTGCTGCTGGCCGATCAGACTTTTCTGTTCAAGCACCTGCTCAAGGAAGTCGCGCTCAAGCACGGGCTCATCGTGGTGTGCATGGCCAAACCGCTCGCCCATACGGCGGGCAGTTCGATGCATATTCATCAGAGCGTGGTGGCATCGGAGACCGCAATGAACGTCTTCAGTGACGCGCAGGGTGAGCCGACTGACCTGTTTGGTCATTTTATTGCTGGTCAGCAAGCCTGCATGGCGGACTTCACCGCGCTGTTCGCGCCCAATGTGAATTCCTATCAGCGCCTGTGCCACCCTTACGCGTCACCCAATAACGCTTGCTGGTCGTACGATAATCGCGCTGCCGGATTACGCATTCCATCGAGTGCAGCGGCGGCCAGAAGGGTGGAGAATCGTCTGCCGGGCGCTGACGCCAATCCTTATCTGGCCATCGCGGCAAGTCTGGCGGCCGGGTTGTACGGCATCGAGCAGCAACTGCAACCGACGCCGCCCCTGCAGGGCGAACTGGAGGTGCCGGAAGAATTGTCGTTGCCGTGTACCTTGCACGCTGCTTTGGAGCGTCTGAAAAGCAGTCAGTTGGCCAAGGAACTGTTTGGTCATGAATTCATCGAAGGCTACATCGCGTCGAAGACCCTGGAACTGACCAGTTTTTTTGACGAGATAACCCCCTGGGAACGGCGTGTGCTGGCTGCTCAGGTTTAAGAATCGCAGTGTCGGGCTCGCCCAGTCGGGCGACTCCCTATTTTTGGAAAGTTGATGCGCCAAATCTGGAAGTCCTTTCGAGCGCTTTATTTTGCCTCGTTGATGATGTTGATCGGCTCAGGTCTGCTGAGCACTTATCTTGCGCTGCGCCTGGCCGCCGATCAGGTTGACAGCCTGTGGGTCGGTGCGTTGATGGCGGCCAACTACTTCGGTCTGGTGCTGGGTGGCAAGATCGGTCACCGCCTGATCGGCCGTGTCGGTCATATTCGCGCCTACGCCACCTGTGCCGGCATCGTCGGTGCCGCGGTGCTCGGGCATGGCCTGATCAGCTGGTTGCCAGCCTGGCTGGTGCTGAGGGTGATCGTCGGTCTGGGCATGATGTGCCAATACATGGTCATCGAGAGCTGGCTGAACGAGCAGGCGGCCGCCAAACAGCGCGGCATGGTCTTCAGCGGCTACATGATCGCGTCCTACCTGGGGCTGGTGCTGGGTCAACTGGTACTGGTGGTGCACCCGCAACTGGGGCCTGAACTGCTGATGCTGGTGGCGATGTGTTTCGCTCTGTGCCTGGTGCCGGTCGCGATGACCCGCGCGATTCACCCGGCACCGCTGCATCCGGCACCACTGGAGCCGCGCTTCTTCATGAAGCGTGTGCCGCAGTCGTTGACGGCGGTACTGGGCGCCGGTCTGATCATCGGTTCGTTCTACGGTCTGGCACCGGTCTACGCCGCCGAGCAGGGGCTGTCCACCGAGCAGGTCGGTCTGTTCATGGGCTGCTGCATTCTGGCCGGGTTTCTGGTGCAGTGGCCGTTGGGCCTGCTGTCCGACCGCTATGACCGTTCTGTACTGATGCGTATCTTTGCCGCCGCCCTGGTGGTGGCGTCTTTGCCGCTGGCGGTGTTTCCCAGCGTGCCGGTCGAGGTGCTGTTCGGTGTCGGTTTTCTGGCCTCGCTGATGCAGTTCTGCCTTTATCCGCTGGCAGTGGCATTCGCCAATGACCACGTCGAGGCCGAGCGCCGAGTGTCGCTGACGGCCATGTTGCTCATGACCTACGGCATTGGTGCCAGTATCGGTCCCTTGGCAGCGGGTGTGGTGATGAAGCTGTTTGGCGGTCACATGCTGTACGCGTTCGTCTGTGGCGCTGGCGTGATTCTGGTACTGCTGATCAGGCCCAAGGCCGTCACTCACTTGCACCAGGTCGAAAACGCACCGCTGCACCACGTTGCGATGCCGGACAGTATGTCCAGCTCGCCGCTGGTGGTTGCACTTGACCCGCGTGTCGACGAGCAGGTGGTTCAGGAACAGATGCAGGCGACCGTTGAGCCAGAGCCAGAGCCGGATTCCGAGGTGGTGTCTGAAGCGGAGGTCGAGACGGAAGGCGAGGTTATGGCTCAGACCGAGACGGCTGCCGGAGCGGAAACCGCCGAAACCGCCGAAGCCGATGAGCATGAACGCGAGCGTGAAAGCGAGACCTGGAAGGCCTGAGGGGTAGAGGAGGGCAGCGCACGATTGCGGCCGTAACGCCGCAATCGTCGGGGATTTTCAGCTGAGTGTCAGAAGTCGTCGTCTTTGTCGAAGCGTCGTGCTTCACGCTGTAACTGATAGACGAAACGTTCGACCTGACGCTGCACCAGCCCACTCATATTGTGGAAGCGCACGCCGGCAAAGGTAGTGTTGATTCTTTCTTCGAAATGCAGATGGCGTAACTCGACAGGCGCAGTCATTGCACCGAAAGGCAGCTTGGCAACAAAGCGTTCGTATACCTGGCCCAATTGCATGCGATCGGACACGTCGCCCTCGAAGCGCAACTTGCAGCCGGTGGCAGAAATATCCAGCAGCTTGCCGGCCAGCGTGAACTTCAGGCGGTCACCGCCGATTTCGACGTCGACCAGTTGCGCCAGCTTCAGCGCGGCCCGGAATGCGTTGCGCCGCTGGTGATAAACCACTTCCTCAGGCATCGGACCACGGTACATGCGTTGACCGTCGGTGCTGAGGATGTCCATTTGCGCAGTACTTTCCCAGGCAATCCGCACGCCGTCGTGAAAGCCTTCGACACGGAAGGATTCGCCGTTGCTCAGAAAGCGTTCGCCATCGCGGGGGATCATTTCGTCGAGGGCCATGACGTTGTTGTCACGGTCGACTTCAAGCATATAGCTTTGAAAGCGCTGGGGGCGCTCATGAAAGGTAATGATCAGAGGATCATGACTCTCGAGTAGCAGCCGCAGGTTGGCGGCAATTTCCAAAGGTGTATTGAGAACCTTCGGGGGCTGCGGAGCATCGTCCGCGCTTGAGCCATTCACGTTCTTGAATCTCCAGGCAAAATACTACGGCAACGCAACATCAGGCATTCTGCCACCATGCACGAAACCTTGATACAGGAAGTTACGCCTGACTCAGAGGGCGTGGTTTTGCTCTAAGTGCAGTCGACCCGCGGCTGTCATAGAGTGTAGGCGTATCGCCACCGTTCAAGATGCGAAGCTGGTGAGCGGTACTGACCTGCTGCATCTGGATCAGACTACCATTGCGCTCGTTGAGCGTCTGGCATTCGTTGATCAACGTATTCAGTTCGTCGGCAGCCAGCAGCAATTGCTCGCCGATATCCGACTGCTCGGCCAGTTGCTGGAGACCACTGCGATTGGCTGACAGCCCCATGCCCGCAAGCACCTGGCTACGTTTGCGACCATGCTGATCGAGAAGAATGACCAGCGCCTGTTTCTGCGCCAGGACCTGCTCCATCTCGCCCATGTCGCGACCGTGGAGAATCAATGATTCGGCCTGCAACAGCTCATGGAGCTGTCGGGCCGAAACCATGTCGTCGTTGATCATCTGCAGCAAAGTCGTGTCTTGCATCGCATGCTCTGGTTTTTAAGCGTCCAGAATATCCAGCGCCAGCCTTGGCTTAGCGTTGGGTTTCGAAATTCAACAGTTTGCTGGCGACACGGTTGCTGTCCACTGTGTAACTACCGTCGGCGATGGCCTGTTTGAGCTCGGCAACGCGAGCACTATTGACGGTTGGCAGATCGGTCAGCTTGTCCGTGATTTTCTGCAACTGTTGAGCCTCACTGCTCAAGGAAAAAGTTTCCCCGGTGCTTTTGACACCTGCGGTGGCGGCAGGGGCTGGAGCATCGGTTTTGGCGGTGTCTTTACTGGCACTGGTACGTGAAGCACCGGCAACAGACTGTGAGTTGTTAAGGCGACTGAAATCTATGACCATGATTGAAAAAACCTCTGGGTGTTTGGACGCTTGCCTTGTTTTCGGCCAACCCCTATCAAACTTTAGGCTGATTTTGAGAAAGCTTCCCAATAGACGACATTTGCCGTCGGGCATTCCCCGCAGTCTAAAAAAAACACACCCTTCGCGCCACCATCAATGCATTACATAGCGACTTCCACCTGCCCTGGTCCGGTGACGCTTGCTTTGATCACCCGCTGGGAATTGAGGTTTTTCACCCGTATCTGTTCGTTGAAGCCTCCATCGGACATTGCTTCGCCGGGCATGCGAACCGCCAGCGAGCCGCTGCGGGCGATGATGACCACCTGATCGCCCTTGTGAACCATTTGTGGCTGTTCAAGCGCCACCGGGGTAATGACCTGGTCGATGACCATCTGTCGGACAACCTTCTGACCGACTGCCTGATCCAGCGACGCCAGAAACCCCTGGCCCAGGCTGCTGACATCGCGCTCGCGCATTGCAACGTCTTCTTCGGTGACGATCGCGTCACGCTTGAGCGGGCGCATTACCGTCACGACGTTGCGATACAGCAGCACCTGGGCGGGCACAAACACCGTCCAGGGCGAAGAACCTTCGCAGCGCACCCGTACGGTAACCCGGCCAACCGGGCGCGGACTTTCCAGTGTGGCTGTCAAATCCTTGTCGCAGGCACCCATCCTTAAACGCGGGTCGAGCTGCTTGACCTGTATCTCATGACGCCCGTCAATCTGGTTGGTTGCCAAATAGTCTTCTACTGTGAACTCAAGAAACCCTTGGGTGACGCCGATAAGCTGTTCAGGCAGTGTGAAATTCTCGGCACGAGCAAGGGTCACCGTGCTGGAAAGGCACAGCAGGGCGATTGCGCACAGAAGCCTGCGGGTTTCTAATGCGAGGTGTCGAGAAATTGTCGTCTTTGCGTTCATGACGTAATAAATAGCAAAGCCCGTGCCGCTTGTTGATCTGGTGTCTGGGCGGCGGTCATTTTGTAAGGGGGTTCGGCATGGCAGGTGTAATGGATTCGGTAAACCAGCGAACTCAGCTGGTGGGTCAGAATCGCCTAGAGCTGCTCTTGTTCCGTCTCGACGGCAAGCAGCTCTATGGGATCAACGTCTTCAAGGTAAAAGAAGTACTGCAATGCCCGAAACTCACCATCATGCCCAAATCGAGCAAGATCGTTCGGGGCGTGGCCAACATTCGTGGCGGCACGATCCCGATCATGGATCTGGCAATGGCGACAGGATCCACAGGCATGATTTCGCTGGTTAATTCCTTCGTCATCATTACCGAGTACAACACCAAGGTTCAGGGCTTTCTGGTGCATTCTGTCGAACGCATCGTCAACATGAACTGGGAAGAGATTCATCCACCACCCAAGGGTACCGGGCGCGATCATTACCTGACCGCCGTAACCCGGGTTGATAACCAGTTGGTGGAAATCATCGACGTCGAGAAAATTCTCGCCGAAGTCGCGCCGGTGTCCGAAGAAATCTCGGTTGGTGTAATTGACGCCGAGGTTCAGCACAAGGCTGTTTCCCTGCGTGTGCTGACCGTCGACGACTCGTCGGTGGCGCGCAAACAGGTGAGCCGCTGCCTGGAAACCGTCGGGGTGGAAGTCGTAGCACTCAACGATGGTCGTCAGGCGCTGGATTACCTGCTCAAGATGGTCGCAGAAGGCAAAAAACCTGAAGAAGAGTTCCTGATGATGATCTCCGACATTGAAATGCCGGAGATGGATGGCTATACCCTTACCGCAGCAATACGCAATGATCCCCGTCTGCAGAAGATGCACATTACTCTGCATACCTCGCTGTCAGGGGTATTCAACCAAGCGATGGTCAAGAAAGTCGGCGCTGATGATTTTCTCGCGAAATTCCGGCCTGATGATCTGGCAGCCAGGGTTGTTGCGCGGATCAAGGCAGCAGAATAACCAGCCGGGGGCGTCGTCCCTGGTGATTCACATGATTTGAGAGGCGGCACTTTGTCTACGGGTAATTTGGATTTTGATCAGTTCCGGGTATTTCTGGAAAAAGCCTGTGGCATCCTGCTTGGGGAAAACAAGCAGTACCTGGTGTCCAGCCGCCTCAACAAATTGATGGAGCAGCAAAGCATCAAGTCGCTTGGCGAGTTGGTCCAGCGTATTCAGACCCAGCCGCGCAGTGGCTTGCGCGAGCAGGTGGTCGATGCGATGACCACCAACGAAACCCTGTGGTTTCGCGATACCTATCCGTTCGAAGTGCTGAAGAACAAAGTGCTGCCCGAGCAGATCAAGGCCAGCCCCGGTCAGCGACTGCGCATCTGGTCGGCGGCCTGTTCGTCGGGACAGGAACCGTATTCGCTGTCGATGTCCATCGATGAGTTCGAACGTGCCAACCAGGGGCAGCTCAAATCGGGCGTGCAGATCGTCGCAACCGATCTGTCAGGCTTGATGCTCAATAATTGCAAGACGGGCGAATACGACAGCCTGGCCATCGGCCGCGGCCTGTCGCCGGATCGTCTGCAGCGCTTTTTTGACGTGAAAAGCCCGGGCCGCTGGGTGGTCAAGGCGCCGATCAAGAGTCGTGTCGAGTTCCGCTCGTTCAACCTGCTCGACAGCTACGCCTCGCTGGGCAAATTCGATATCGTGTTTTGCCGCAACGTGCTGATCTACTTCTCCGCCGAAGTGAAGAAAGACATTCTGCTGCGCATCCATGGCACGCTCAAGCCAGGCGGCTACCTGTTTCTTGGGGCTTCCGAAGCGCTCAACGGTCTGCCTGATCACTACCAGATGGTTCAGTGCAGCCCCGGGATCATCTACAAGGCCAAGTGACGCTCTGTCAGTTGTCTGTCATGAAAAAAGAGACCTTCGGGTCTCTTTTTTTGTGGGCGACTGAAACCAGCCCTTATCGTTTGCCCATTGGGTTCATGTGTGCGTTCTACTGCTGCTCACCAGTTTTGCAAAAGCGTTTGCTGCGGCACTCTGGTATCCGTTTTTACGCCGCAGCAGCGCAACCGTCCGCCCTGGCAGGGCAGGGATTGTCTGAACTTCGCGTAACCCAGGCTGCTCGCGAACGATGGCATCGGGAAGAATGGTAGCCATGCGGCCTTGGGCGACGACCTTGAGCAAAATGGCAATCGAGTTGGCTTCAAGGCCGACCGTCGGCTTGAAGTTTTGCGTCTGGCACCAGGTATCCAGCAGTTGGCGAGTGGCAAATCCAGGGGCCAGCAAGGCAAAGCGAAGCGCCTGCAGGTCCTCAAGTGTCAGCGCGACCTGAGTCTCGAGGCCAGGCTTGGCCATGACCAGGCACAGTTGTTCATCGAATAGAGGCTGGCCGTCTATCTCGACACCGTGACTGCCGGCAAAACCGATGGCCAGATCGAGCGCGTCACTGATCAATGCCTCGGTGATCTGCTCCAGGGGCAGCTCTGTGAGGATGATTGCCACGCCAGGATACAGCGCGCTGAAGCGATCGATCAGCGGCGCTATCAGGTATTCACTGAAGGTTGGCGTGACGCCGAGGCGCAATTGTCCGCGTGACAGATCGCTGACATCGTTGAGCGCACGCTTTCCGGCATCCAGCTCAAGCAGGCAGCGACGCGCGTGGTCCAGATACACACGGCCGGCATCGGTCGGCACGACACTGCGGCGGGTGCGGTCGAACAGTTGCACCCCCAGATTGCTTTCCAGTTGCCTGATCTGCTGTGACAACGCCGGTTGGGAGACATGCAGGGCCTCGGCCGCCCGGGTGAAATTGCCATGGTCAGCGACTGCCAGCAAATAGCGTATGTGGCGTAACAGCACGGCATCACCATAAGTCAGGGTTATGGCGATGATCATAAATCAGTCTTGGATCTTATGGTGATACTTACCGATGCTGTGGTTGACGTGAATTCATTCCGGAGGGTTACCAATGCCGCACAGCAATATTTCCAGGGCGCCGCGCCAGCATCTGACTGAACGTGTGTTGCAGGCCAAGACTGCAAAGAACCTGACCTGGGTGGGGCTCGCAGAAGGTACGGGGTTGAGCGTGGTGTATGTCACCGCTGCCTTGCTTGGTCAGCACCCCTTGCCGGAAGCGGTGGCCGAGGTGGTCGCCGAGCGTCTCGGGCTGGACCGGGACGCGGTCGCCGAACTGCAAACCATCCCGTTGCGCGGCAATGTCGAAGACGTCTCCAGTGACCCGACCATCTACCGCTTCCATGAAATGGTTCAGGTCTACGGCACAACGCTGAAAGCACTGGTGCATGAGCAGTTCGGCGACGGCATCATCAGCGCAATCAACTTCAAGCTCGACATCAAGAAAGTCGAAGACCCTGAAGGGGGCGAGCGAGCCGTGATCACCCTCGATGGAAAATTCCTGCCCTATAAACCGTTCTGAGGACGCTGAGATGAGTGATAAAGGAAGACCGCCATTTCCACCCTTTACCCTGGAGACCGCCATACAGAAAGTCCGCGGCGCCGAGGATGGCTGGAATTCGCGCGATGCGGCGAAAGTCGCGCTGGCCTACACCGAAGACACCTACTGGCGTAACCGCAGCGAGTTCGTCAATGGTCGCGCAGAGGCTCAGGCGTTCCTTGAGCGCAAGTGGCGCAAGGAACTGGATTATCGGTTGATCAAGGAACTGTGGGCATTTACCGATAACCGCATTGCAGTGCGTTATGCCTACGAATGGCACGACGACTCCGGCAACTGGTTCCGCTCGTACGGCAATGAGAACTGGGAGTTCGCCGCAAACGGCCTCATGCAACGGCGCTTTGCCTGCATCAACGATTTGCCGATCGCCGAGTCCGAGCGCAAATACCATTGGCCATTGGGACGCCGACCGGATGATCACCCGGGTTTGAGCGAGCTGGGTCTCTGATTGAAAGCGTTGTCCGGGCGGTGATTATCGAAAACCTCCCGGACTTTCATTCGGTGGATGGTGAGTCGGCGGCTGATGCGCTGTCGCCAAATAAGCTTTCATTACGGGTCAGAAGCTTGCCGATGAAATCTTGAGCGTCACTTTTGCCTTCAGCCGTATTGGTCAGGTAATTGAAGTCTTGATCAATCCAGCCCTGTATTTTGGATTCATAATTCTCCGGGTACTGCGCTTTTTCGATGGCAGGCAATCCTTTGAAATGCTCCAGAGATTCACCGAACGCGTTGTTGAGTTTCCCAGTGCTGTTATATTCCGCCATCGCCTTGGCCGCAAACTGCTGGCGCCACAAGGATTCCTGATTGAAGTCCTCAACCCACGCAGCTTTCTTCTCGTTTACGGTAAATGTTCCGCTTTCGTCGTAGGCGATCAGTGACAGTTGATCTCTAGACATGCCTGCGAAAGGATTCTCTCTACCGCCGTTTACGAATTGAGTTGCTTTCTTCGCGCGTGTCAGCAGTTCGGGATCAGTCGTGTCAGGCATCTCGGCATCATTTTTAGCCTTGTTGACGTCGTAGCGTCGGCCAATGATCTGGTCAAGCTGCTCAGCTGCTTTCGCCCCTAGTGCATCATGATCAAGGCTCGCATCTCTTGACGCCGCACGCGTCGCGCGTTCGCTGAGTTGCACAGAAAGAGAAGAAAGCTTGCCTGAGTCCTGCGTTTTGTTTGAGGTGGCAGAAGGGGGGCGGGGGGAGTTTGAAGTGGTAGATGAAAGTGAGTGGGTGCGTGCCGTAGCGCCAGTGCTGCCGTTCGTATTGACGGAGGTGACCAAAATAAAACTCCCTTTAATAGTAGACGTTCAAGATTCAGTGTCGGCAGCGCCTTCGCCTGAAAATATCGCGCTGTCAGGATCGAGGATTTTGTTCAGAAGGCTTTTATCATAAGCATTACCTTCAGTGGCGTGCGTTTTGTAGTTGAAGTCTTGATCAATCCAGTCCTGAAGTTTGGTTCCATAGCTGGAAGGGTATTGCGACTGCTCGATGGCTGGCAGCCCTTTATAGTGATCGAGAACCGATGTGTAAAAGTCAGTCAGCTTGCCGGTCTTACTGTATTCAGCGCTTCCTTCGGCTACAACTTGCTGGCGCCATACCCTCTCTTGGCGATAGGACTCCAGCCAGGCTGACTTTTTTTCGTTGACTGTAAAGTCGCCGCTTTCGTCATAGGCGATGAGTGAAAGCTGGTCTCGGGACATGCCGGAAAACGGGTTCTTTCCACTGCCAGTAACGAATTCAGTCGCGTTTTTTGCGCGTTCCAGGCGATCAGAATCTTTGCTTTGGGGGACTTCGGCATCGTGACTGGCTTTATTGGCGTCGTAACTGCTTCCTACCAGTTGCTCTGTCAACTGGCTGTTTTTTTCACTCAAGGCGTTACGGTCAAGGCTCGCATCTCTTGACGCCGCACGCGTCGCGCTTTCGCTGAGTTGCACAGAAAGAGAAGAAAGTTTGCCTGAATCCAGTTTTTCGTTTGAGGTGGCAGAGGGATCGCGGGTGAGTGGTGAGGTGGTGGGGGAGACCACGGCTTTTGCAGTGTTAATGCTCGGGTTACTGTTCTTGCCTATTGAGTCGACCAAGATGAAGCTCCTTTCTAATCCCTATTCCTTGTGCGCCTGAGTGTATCGGTCATTACCACGATCCTGTAGCGCAAATACAAGACGATTCACCCAAGCTACACCCCCATACTGGCAAAAAAACGGCACTCCCCTTGCCGCTTTGCCCCTCCACAGCGGAAATGCCTTGCCGCTTTTCTGGCATTGCCGCCTCGCCGCCGCCTGCAGACCCTGCAAACATTGGCTTTTACAACATGGCACGCCGATTGCTTTGTCAGTAACAACAGAATCAGGTCAACCGGCAAAGGTTTCCCGAAATGAGCATCAGCTTCGATAAAGCGCTAGGCATACATGAAAAGGCCCTCAACTTCCGGGCTCAGCGGGCAGAGGTGTTGGCCAACAACATTTCCAACGCCGACACCCCGAACTTCAAGGCTCGCGATCTGGAGTTTTCTTCGGTGCTGGCTGCCGAAACCGACAAGGCCCAGAACGGTCACTTCGCGCTGAACAAGACCAACAGCCGCCATATCGAAGCCGAGGGCATGGGCAATGACGACGGAACGCTGATGTATCGCACTCCGTCGCAGCCTTCGCTGGACCAGAACACCGTTGATTCCCAGGTCGAGCAGGCCAGCTACACCGAGAACGCCATGGGCTTCCAGGCCAGCTTTACACTGCTCAATAGCAAGTTCAAGGGGCTGGTTGCAGCCCTTCGCGGAGAATAATTCATGTCACTAGCCAATGTGTTCAACATTGCCGGTAGCGCCATGAGTGCCCAGACCACGCGTCTGAACACCACGGCCAGCAACATCGCCAACGCCGAGACCGTGTCTTCGAGCATGGACCAGACCTATCGTGCCCGTCACCCGGTGTTCGCCACCGTGATGCAGGGTCAGCAGTCGACCGGTGGTTCTTTGTTTCAGGATCAGGGCGAAGCCGGGCAGGGCGTTCAGGTCAACGGCATCATCGAAGACAGCTCGAACCTCGAAGCACGTTACGAGCCCAATCATCCTTCCGCTGACAAGGACGGGTATGTCTATTACCCCAACGTCAATGTCGTGGAAGAAATGGCCGACATGATTTCTGCCAGCCGGTCTTTCCAGACCAACGCGGAAATCATGAACACCGCTAAATCCATGATGCAGAAGGTTCTGACCCTCGGTCAGTGATAGAAGGCGAAAGTTATGGCCGTTGATAACACCTCAGCAACCAGCGTCTCATCGACGTTTCTGAATTCGCTGCAGAACCCGACGCCTACGGCGACGAATTCTACCGGCACGCTGGGCAAGGATTCGTTTCTGCAACTGCTCGTGACGCAGATGAAGAATCAGAATCCTCTGGACCCACAGGACAACACCCAGTTCGTGGCGCAACTGGCGCAGTTCAGCAGCCTCGAAAGCATGCAGAACCTGACGTCGACCGTTGACACGATTGCAACCAGTTACAAGTCGTCCCAGGCCTTGCAGGCTTCATCGCTGGTGGGTCGTTCAGTGATCATTGATTCGGGCAGCACCTCGGTCGACACGACCAAGGGTCTGACCGGTTCGATCGTGGTTCCGGCTGCAACCTCGGCGACAACGGTCAAGGTATACGACGCACAATCGAACCTGGTTGACAGTGTCGATCTGGGAGCCCAGGCCGCCGGCACGACCAACTTCGCCTGGGACGGTACCGATTCAAGCGGCACTGCGCTGCCCTCGGGTACTTACAGCTTCAAGGCGGAAGGCGCGGTTGACGGCAAGAACACCCAGTTTGCGACTTACCTGCCCGCCACGGTCAACAGCGTCACGCTGGGTGTCAATGGCGCGGAAACAATGCTTAACCTGGCCAGCGGCAGTGTTGCCCTGTCCAAAGTTCAAACCATCGGATTGTAGAGCCGCTACGGCGCAGGAGTGAAACATGTCTTTCAATATCGGCCTTAGTGGGCTCTATGCTGCAAACAAAAGTCTCGACGTTACCGGCAACAACATTGCCAACGTGGCGACCACTGGATTCAAAAGTTCGCGCATCGAATTCGCTGACCAGTACGCACAATCGATTCGCGGCACGTCGGGCGGCACAAGTGTCGGCAGCGGTGTTACCACGGCCGCTGTTTCTCAGCAGTTTTCCCAAGGCAGCCTGACCACCGGCACAGGCAATTCACTTGACCTGGCCATCAATGGCAATGGTTTCTTCATGCTCAGCAACAAGGGTGATTCGTTGTATACCCGTGCAGGCGCCTTCCATACTGACAAGGACGGCTACGTCGTCAACAGTTCGGGCATGAACCTTCAGGGTTATAACGTTGATGCAAACGGCACGGTCATGGTCGGCTCTTCCGGTGATCTGCGAGTGGACAGCTCCAACCAGCTGGCAAGTCCGACCAGCATGATTACCAACACTGCCAACCTCAACTCGACATCGGCCATTCCGACGGTCACTCCGTTTGATGCCACCAATTCCAAAACCTACAACGATACTTACAGCACCACCGTCTTTGACTCACAAGGCAACGAGCACAGGATGGAAAGCTATTTTGCCAAGAATGGTACGAATAGCTGGACCATGTACTCGCTGATTGACGGGCGTAATATCAGTAATCCGGCCAGCACGGTGCCTGATGCAAACAATCTGACGTTCGACTCTTCTGGGTCGCTGATCATCAATACCGGCACCACGCCGACTTCACCTTCGCCAAGCGCTAACGTGGCGGTCAACGCCGACGGCACTTTCAAGGTGACCAACTGGGTACCGGCTATTCAGACCGGTACGGGTAATTCGGCCACCTGGGGTCCCAACGGCGCTGCGGGTGTTGCTTCGGGTATCCAGCTGGACATGACGGCTTCGACGCAGACCGCTTCGGCAACAGGCCGTTCGGCGCAGGCGCAGAATGGCTACGCGGCAGGTCAGATCAAGGACATGAGCGTAGATGCCTCCGGTAAACTGTTCGCGTCTTACACCAATGGTCAGTCCAAGGTCATCGGCCAGGTTTCCCTGACGTCCTTTGCCAACGTGCAAGGCCTTGCGCCTGCTGGCGGGACCAACTGGCGCGAAACCTTCTCTTCGGGCATCCCGGGCACTGGCGCTCCGCAGTCGGGGACTCTGGGTTATGTCACCGGTCAGGCGCTGGAAGAATCCAACGTCGATCTGACGCTTGAGCTGGTCAACCTGATCAAGGCGCAAAGCAACTATCAGGCTAACGCCAAGACCATCTCTACGCAGAGCACCATCATGCAGACCACTATTCAGATGACGTAATAAGCGTCGCTGGTCAAATGGTAAAAAAGCCCCTGAAACAGGGGCTTTTTTGTGAGTGATCAAATCGAGCAGTCGGCCTTGATGAAGTGACCTTTCAAGCGTTTCCAGCCCGGGCCGGGACTGGTCTGGGCACAAACGATCCGACTGTCGCCCTGCCATTTGTAGTAATGCGCGGGAGCGGCCTGGGCGAGCAGGGCGAGGCTGGCTGCCGCGATGCCGACAATGCACACGCGAAAAGACATGGCGGTTCCCGATGAGAGCTGTGATGTCGGTCAGATTATCACTGTCGATCAGGCTGTCTGCGCGTACCTGCGAAGTTTTTTTGGCGTTGCGCGAGGTTTGGCGTGAGGTGGGCGGCAGTCCGCCGCCGCTATTGGCTGGCACTTTGCCGAGAGGCAGGCGACCGGTGCCTGTTTTTGCTGGCTAATCAAGCATTTGTATCGAGCCTGATAAGTTGGTTCAAAAATTGCTTTAACCCTTTCAGAACAGCTACAGGCGGCAAGCGTCTGTCGGAGGAGGAAGACTGTGGACAAGTTGCTTTACGTCGCAATGAGCGGTGCATCCGAAAACGCGATCGCGCAAAAGGCTCATGCCAACAACCTGGCAAACGTCTCGACCAACGGTTTCATGCGTGACCTTGAACAGGCCCGCTCGATGCCGGTGTTTGGCGAGGTCATGCCATCGCGCGCCTACGCCATGAGTGAGCGTCCGGGGACCGACTTTTCCGCCGGTGCCATGGTGCAGACCGGTCGTGAACTGGACATCGCCGTCAAGGGTGATGGCTGGATCGCAGTGCAGACGCCCGACGGCGGTGAAGCCTATACCCGCAGTTCCGGCATGAACATCGATGCTCTCGGCGTATTGCGCGACGGCAGCGGTTTGCCGGTTATGGGCAACGGCGGTCCGATTGCCGTGCCGCCTCAGCAGCAGATCGAGATCGGCGCCGACGGCACGATCAGCATTCGTTCGCTGGGCGAGAGTCCGCAGGTGATGGCACAGGTCGACCGTATCAAGCTGGTCAAGCCTGACCTGAAGACCATGGAGAAGGGCCCTGACGGCCTGATCCACACCAAGACCGGCAGGCCTGCCGACGCAGATGCCACCGTTCAGGTCGAGTCCGGCTTTCTGCAGGCGAGCAACGTCAATGCGGTCGAGGAAATGACTTCGGTACTGGCCTTGTCCCGTCAATTCGAATTGCACGTCAAGATGATGAAGACCGCCGAAGAAGACGATCAGTCTATGGCTCGCGTCTTGCAAATTGGCTAATCAATGACAGCTTGCGCCGACAAACCGGCGCTCGAGGAGAACACACATGCTTCCTGCACTATACGTCGCCAAAACCGGTCTTGCCGCTCAGGACACCAACCTGACCACCATCTCCAACAACCTGGCGAACGTCTCGACCACCGGTTTCAAAAGTGACCGTGCCGAGTTCCAGGACCTGTTGTACCAGATCAAACGCCAGCCGGGTGCCCAGTCCACTCAGGATAGCGAACTGCCTTCCGGCCTGCAGCTGGGTACCGGTGTGCGCATTGTCGGTACGCAGAAGAACTTCACTGCCGGTAGCCTGCAGACCACTAACAACCCGCTGGACCTGGCGGTCAACGGTCGCGGTTTCTTTCAGGTGACCCAGCCGGACGGCACCGTTGCCTACAGCCGTGACGGTACGTTCCACCTCGACGCCAACGGCCAGATCGTGACGGCCAACGGTTACGCCCTCGAGCCTGCGATTGTCGTTCCGCAGAATGCCCAGACCTTCACGGTCGGTCAGGACGGTACTGTGTCCGTCACACTGGCAGGTGCCACTGCGACACCGCAGATCATCGGCAACATCCAGACCGCCGACTTCATCAACCCGGCCGGCTTGCAGGCCATCGGCGGCAACCTGTACCTGGAAACCGGTTCGAGCGGCGCGCCGCAGATCGGCACCCCTGGCCTCAACGGCCTGGGCCCGACCCTGCAGAACACCCTGGAAAACTCCAACGTCAGCACCGTTGAGGAACTGGTCAACATGATCACCACTCAGCGCGCCTACGAGATGAACTCCAAAGTGATCTCGACCGCTGACCAGATGCTGCAAAACCTGACTCAGAACCTGTAAGTCCTTGATGTCGCTGCTCGTAGAACCGCTCAATCCGATGGGGCGCCTGATAAGCGCCTGTTACACCGCGAGGTTTCAAGTGTCATGAACCGCCTTAGTGTTCCGCGTTTTTCAGTGTTGATCGCTTCATTGTGCGGGATCACCTTGCTGTCCGGCTGTGTTGCGCCGACGGCCAAGCCCAATGACCCTTATTACGCTCCGGTGTTGCCGCGTACGCCCATGTCGGCGGCTGCCAACAATGGCGCCATCTATCAGGCCGGCTTCGAGCAGAACCTGTACGGCGACCGCAAGGCCTTCCGTATCGGCGACATCATCACCATCACGCTTTCCGAGCGTATGGCGGCGAGCAAGGCAGCCACTTCGGCAATGTCCAAGGACAGCACCAACAGCATTGGTCTGACCTCGCTGTTCGGTTCGGGTTTGACCACCAATAACCCGATCGGCGGCAACGACCTGAGCCTCAACGCCGGTTACAACGGCGCGCGGTCCACCAAGGGTGATGGCAAGGCCGCACAGAGCAACAGCCTGACCGGTTCGGTCACCGTGACGGTTGCGGATGTGCTGCCCAACGGCATTCTGGCGGTGCGTGGCGAGAAGTGGATGACCCTCAATACCGGTGATGAACTGGTGCGGATTGCCGGCCTGGTCAGGGCTGACGACATCGCGACCGACAACACCGTGTCGTCCACCCGTATCGCTGATGCACGTATTACCTATTCGGGGACCGGAGCCTTTGCCGATACCAGCCAGCCAGGCTGGTTCGACCGGTTCTTCCTCAGCCCGTTGTTCCCTTTCTGATAGCGGGATAGACATGATCAAGCTCAAACAACTGATAGCGGCGACCTTGTTGTTGTCCACAGCGTTCGGCGTTCACGCCGAGCGTCTGAAGGACATCGCGAGCATCTCCGGCGTACGGGCCAACCAGCTGATCGGCTACGGTCTGGTCGTGGGTCTCAATGGTACAGGTGACCAGACCACCCAGACCCCGTTCACCCTGCAGACCTTCAACAACATGTTGTCGCAGTTCGGCATCAAGGTTCCTGCCGGCTCCGGCACCGTGCAGTTGAAAAACGTTGCGGCGGTCGCTGTTTACGCGGATCTGCCTGCCTTCGCCAAGCCGGGCCAGACCGTCGATATCACCGTTTCCTCGATCGGTAACTCCAAGAGCCTGCGCGGCGGTGCGCTGTTGATGACACCGATGAAAGGTGTCGATGGCAACGTCTACGCCATTGCGCAGGGCAACCTGGTGGTTGGCGGTTTCGACGCGGAAGGTCGTGACGGTTCGAAGATCACCGTCAACGTCCCGTCGTCGGGGCGCATTCCTGGCGGAGCTTCGGTCGAGCGCTCGGTGCCGAGCGGCTTCAATCAGGGCAACACCCTGACCCTGAACCTGAATCGCTCCGACTTCACTACGGCCAAGCGGGTTGTCGACAAGATCAACGAATTGCTGGGCCCGGGCGTCGCCCAGGCACTGGACGGTGGTTCGGTGCGCGTGACCGCGCCGCTTGATCCGGGCCAGCGTGTGGATTACCTGTCGATTCTTGAAAACCTGGAAGTCGATCCGGGCCAGACCGCTGCCAAGGTCATCATCAACTCGCGGACCGGCACCATCGTCATCGGCCAGAACGTCAAGGTTTCGCCTGCTGCCGTGACCCACGGCAGCCTGACCGTGACCATCACCGAAGACCCGATCGTCAGCCAACCGGGTGCATTGTCCGGCGGTCAGACTGCAGTAGTGCCGCGCTCGCGGGTCAATGCCCAGCAGGAGCTGCACCCGATGTTCAAGTTCGGTCCAGGCACCACGCTGGATGAGATCGTTCGCGCGGTCAATCAGGTGGGCGCTGCGCCCGGTGACCTGATGGCCATTCTCGAAGCCCTTAAGCAAGCCGGCGCGTTGCAAGCCGACCTGATCGTGATCTGAGGATTCGAGCATGGATATGCCCAAGAGCGGAATTTCGTCGGCGGTGGACTCGGGTGCCTATACCGACGTCAACCGTCTGGCGTCGCTGAAGCATGGCGACAAGGACAGTGTGGAAAACCAGAAGAAAGTGGCCCGCGAGTTCGAATCGCTGTTCGTCAGCCAGATGCTCAAGGCCATGCGTTCGGCCAACGAAGTGCTGGCCAAGGACAACCCGATGAACACTGCGGCGACGCGGCAGTATCAGGATATGTATGACCAGCAACTGGCGGTCACGCTGTCCACCCGTGGCAACGGTATCGGTTTGCAGGATGTGCTGATGCGCCAATTGTCGAAAGACAAGGGGATAAACCACGCCGCGCCGACCACTACGACCGACGCCGCCAAGGCTGCAACGGCCGCTACTGATGCTGCACCGGCCAAGACCGGTCTGGCGACCAGCGTCTATCAGCGTCCTTTGTGGGCCACGCGCTCGGCGGCTGCCGATCAGGCAGCGGCTGCCGCATCGGCGTCCGGAGAAGGCCGCAATGATATGGCGCTGCTCAACTCGCGCCGTCTGTCGCTGCCCGCCAAACTGACCGACCGTCTGTTGGCCGGCATCGTGCCTTCCGCTACAACGGCCGTCGGCAACAGCCCGATACCCGCTCGCGCGACAGCCGGTGCTACTGGCAACAACGGCGACTGGACACTTGATCCGAACCTGGCTCCGGCGCCGGAGTACGTGCGCTCCATGGCCCAGCCGCCGCTGGCACCGGCCAAGCGTGCGTTCAGCAACGCCGATCAGTTCGTCGAAACCATGCTGCCACTGGCCAAGGAAGCCGCAGCACGTATCGGCGTCGATCCGGTCATGCTGGTGGCGCAGGCGGCACTGGAAACCGGTTGGGGCAAATCGATCATGCGTCAGCAGGACGGCAGCAGCAGTCACAACCTCTTCGGTATCAAGGCGGCGGGCAGCTGGAAGGGTGCCGAAGCGCGCGCGATCACCAGCGAGTTCCGTGACGGCAAGATGGTCAAGGAAACGGCGGACTTCCGTTCCTACGATTCCTATGCCGACAGCTTCCACGATCTGGTCAGCTTGTTGCAGAACAACAGCCGGTATAAAGAAGTGGTCAATTCGGCCGATAAACCGGAACAGTTTGTAAAAGAATTGCAGAAAGCCGGCTACGCCACTGACCCGGACTATGCCAGCAAGATTTCGCAGATTGCGAAGCAGATGAAGAGTTACCAGACTTACGCCGCTGCAGCGGGCTCTTCCACGACTTTATAAGGTTTGACTCATGTCGCTGATTTCAATTGGGCTCTCAGGTATCAATGCCAGCAGTGCCGCGATCAACACCATCGGTAACAACACGGCCAACGTGGATACTGCTGGTTATTCGCGTCAGCAGGTGCTGACCACGGCGTCGGCGCAGATTGCCTTGGGTCAGGGCACCGGCTACATCGGCACGGGTACAACGCTGTCGGATGTGCGTCGCATCTATAACAGCTACCTGGACACCCAATTGCAAACCACGACCGCCCTCAGTGCGGACGCTGTCGCCTATTCCGGTCAGGCCAGCAAGACCGATACGCTGCTGTCGGACAGTGCGACGGGTATTGCCACGCAACTGTCTGACTTTTTCACCAAGATGCAGGGCATTGCCACCAATGCGACGCAGTCGTCAGATCGCTCCTCGTTCCTTACTCAGGCGAACGCATTGAGTGCGCGGTTCAACTCGATCGCTTCACAGCTGTCTTCACAGAACGACAACGTCAATGCCCAGCTTGCTAACTTCACCACCCAGGTCAACGAACTGACCAACACGGTGGCGAGCCTGAACAAACAAATCACTCAGGCATCGGCAGGCAACGGCACGCCCAACACACTGCTCGATTCGCGTAGCGAAGCGGTGCGTCAGCTCAATGAGCTGGTGGGTGTGAAAGTGTCTGAAAACAACGGCAACTACGACGTTTACACCGGCACCGGGCAAGCGTTGGTCAGCGGTTCGACGGCGTACAAGATGTCGACCGCCCCCAGCGCGGCCGACCCGCTGCAGTACAACGTACAGATAGCCTACGGTCAGACCCAGACTGATGTAAGTTCGGTCGTTACGGGTGGCTCGATCGGCGGTCTGCTGCGTTATCGCAGCGATGTGCTGGTGCCTGCGGCCAACGAGCTGGGCCGCACGGCAATGGTGCTGTCGGATCAGGTCAACAGCCAGATGAGCCAGGGTATCGACAGCAAGGGCAATTTCGGCTCTAACCTTTATTCCAGTATCAACGGCGCTGACGCTATCACCCAACGCAGCATCGGCAAGACCACCAACAGCGCCGGTTCAGGCAACCTGGACGTGACCATCGGTGACACCAGCAAGCTGACCGCTGATGATTACGAAGTTACCTTCAATGACGCTTCCAACTTCACCGTGCGGCGTCTGCCCAACGGCGAGAGCGTGGGTACCGGTTCGCTCGCGGACAACCCGCCAAAGCAGTTCGAGGGTTTCAGCGTCAGTCTCAACGGCAATACGCTGGCGGCCGGTGACATTTTCAAGGTGACACCGACACGCAACGGCGCTTCCGGAATATCGGTGGTCCTGACCGATGCCAAGGACATTGCAGCTGCTGCACCCTTGACGGCAACGGCGGGTACCAGCAACTCCGGGACTGGTGGTTTTACCCAGCCGGTGCTGAACACCAAGTCAGATATTTACAACAGCACCCAGACCGCCGACCTGCGTAACGCGGTCAAAAATTCCGCACCCATGAAGTTGGTGATGGGCGCGGTCAGCAGCACCGGCGTGCAGAGCTACACGCTGCTCAATGCCAGCGGTGGCGCAGTGCTCGACCAGAACGGCAATGCTGTCGGCGGTTCGATCATTCAGGGGCAGTCCAATAAGCTCAAACTGAGCATTGGCTACACCGATACCACCACGACGCCGAGCAGCAAAACTGCGTTTGAGCTGGAAATGACCATTTCCGGCTCTCCGGTTGCCAACGACACGTTCAGCATCGGAATGACCGGTGCCGGCTCGTCCGATAACCGCAACGCCCTGGCCGTGGTCGGTTTGCAGACGGCCAAGACCGTCGGCGCTACCAATGGTAGCGTGGGCACCAGCCTGTCCGGTTCTTATGCGGATCTGGTTTCCGTGGTCGGTACACTGGCGAGCCAGGGCAAGAACGATGTCACGGCCACTGCCGCCGTTGTCGGTCAGGCCAAGGCTTCACGTGATTCGGTCTCGGGCGTCTCGCTCGATGAAGAAGCGTCCAATCTGATCAAGTACCAGCAGTACTACACCGCCTCTTCGCAGATCATCAAGGCGGCACAAACCATTTTCAGCACGCTGATCAACAGCCTTTAAGGAATCGTGAGCCATGCGTATCTCGACTACCCAGTTCTACGAAGCCACGAACGCCAACTATCAGCGTAACTATTCAAACCTCAACAAGACCAGCGAAGAGGTTTCCAGCGGCATCAAGCTCAATACGGCGAGCGATGATCCTGTGGGTGCATCCCGGGTCCTGCAACTGACTCAGCAGAACTCCATGCTGACCCAGTACGAGGCGAACATCGGTACGATCAATACCAATGTGGTCAATACCGAGACGGCACTGACCAGCATCGTCGATACCATGCAGGCTGCTCGCGAAGAGATCGTATCAGCCAGTAACGGTGCATTGACTGACTCCGACCGCCTCGCCAAGGCCGCTGCGCTCAAGCAATATCAGAGTCAGATTCTGGGGCTGATGAACAGCCAGGACCCGAACGGTCAATACATATTTGCCGGCTCCAAGGCCTCTACGCCGCCTTACTCGCAGAATGCCGACGGCTCTTACAGCTACAAGGGCGATCAGACCAGCGTCAACCTCGCCGTGGGCAACGGCCTGGTCATGGCCAGCAATACCACCGGTTTTGAAGCGTTCGAGCAAGCGGTCAACGCCACGCGTACGTCTTCGACGCTGGTCTCTCCTGCGACCGATGATGGCAAGATCGGTTTGAGTGGCGGCCTGGTGACGTCTACCCCCACCTATAACTCGAATTATCAGGGCGGCGAACCCTACACGCTGACGTTCCTCAGCGGTACGCAGTTCAAGATCACCGATGCCACTGGCACCGATGTGAGCAGTGAGGCGTCTTCTGGCGGCAAGTTCAGCAACGGCTCGTTCGATGCTCAGACGTTCACGTTCAGAGGTGTCGAGTTGACCCTCAACGTCAACCTGACCGCCGCTGACAAAGCCACCAGCGCCACGGCCGATGCCGCGCTCGCCAATCGCACCTATCAGTTGGCTTCGACGCCAGACAGCGTTTCCACCTCGCGCAGCGCCGGCAATACCTCTACCGCTACGGTCAGTAGCTCGGTTGTAGGTAACTCGGCGGCCGACCGTACTGCGTTCAACAACACCTTTCCTACGGACGGTGCGATTCTCAAGTTCACCAGCCCGACCGATTACGATCTGTATGCTGCGCCCTTGACCAGCAGCAGCAAGCCGGTGTCCAGCGGGACGATGAGCGGTTCAACCGCCAATGCTTCAGGGGTCAACTTCAATATCAGCGGTACACCTGCCGCCGGTGATCAGTTCCTTGTGGAATCTGGCACTCACCAGACCGAGAACATCCTGAATACACTGACAGCGGCGATCAAAGCCTTGTCGACGCCAGCGGACGGGAATCTGGTGGCTTCGCAGAAACTGAGCGCATCAATGACTTCCGCGCTGGGCAACATGAGTAGCAGCATCGAGCAGGCGTCCACGGCGCGTTCGAATGGCGGTGCTCGTCAGCTGGCGGCAACTGCTCAAGGGACGACCAACGATCTGCTCAAAGGCAATAATACGGTCGAGCAGGGCACCTATGTGAACGCCGACATCGTAGAGGCGACCACTCGCCTGACGTTGCAGAAGACCATGCTGGACGCTTCCCAGCAGGTATTCACCATGCTGTCCAAGTTGAACCTGTTCAGTCAGCTTTGAACCCTGACGTTGAGCATCCACCGTCTTTTTTCAGCGGTGAGGAGGGCCTTTCGACTGACTGGCTCTCCACCGCTCACGAGTCTGCACCAGTGAATTCAGCTCCCCTTGTCAGTATCGTCATTCCCGCCTTCAATCCACGGTTCTTCCGCGATGCGTTGCAAAGTGCGCTGAACCAGGTTTACGACAATCTCGAAATCATCGTCTGTGACGATTGCCGTACCAATGAGATTAAAACGATTTTTGACGAGCTGGTCCCTCTGGGGAGCGACCGTGCGCGTTACGTGAGCAACCCTCAGCGCCTCGGTTTTCAGGGCAATCTGCTCAAATGCCTGGAAGAAGCTGCTGGCGAGTACATCAAGTTTCTCTGCGATGACGATCGCCTCTACACCTGGTGCGTCGCGCATCAGGCTCAGACCCTTGATGCCTATAAAGATGTTCAGCTGGTGGTCAGCAAACGCCATTTAGTGGACATCGACGATTATGTATTGCCCGTGCGCATGGAAAACGTCGGTCTGGTGCCCTACGACGCTGTGTTCAAGGGTGAGGACATGCTGGCGATTTTCGAGCGGACGCCGCGCAATTACCTGGGCGGTTTCAGCGGTGCGCTGATGCGCCGCGCCGATGTGCTGGAATACCTGCCGTCCCTCGCAGTGCCGGGGCAGGGCTTTGTCGCACTGCTGGATTTCACGCTGTTCATCTGCCTGCTGCGTCGCGGCAATCTCATCGTGCTGCACAACGTCGAGAGTACCGAGCGACTGTATCCTGGGCGCTTCAGCAGTCAGGTGGATATGCTTCAAAAGGCTACCACCGAACGGGGCTGGCTGAACGAAATGCTCAAGGCACGCAGCGGCGAAGATGCACCTGCGCAAGGTTGGGTGCGTTTCCTGCCGTTACGCAGTGCAATGGAAGAACCGCGGGAGTGGGACGAAGTCGGTCTCTACGGAGTGATGGCCGGGCGTCAAGGCATCATGATGAGTCGGGTCGGCAGCAACAGTGAAAGCTATGCCGAGCTTTACGCTGAATGGTTGTCCTGCCGACGGTTTTCCGTACCGCAAAAGAAGCTGCTTGAGCAACGCATTGGCAGTTGGGCCTGGCAGCCGCGCATCGTCCCAGTGATCATCGATCCTGACGGTGACGCCGAAGGCCTCGACATCACCTTGCGCAGCATTGCCGAACAGGATTACCTCGCCGACTCGGTGGTGGTGCTCACCAATGCCAGCGTCGATGACCCGCAAGTGCTGCGCTTTTCCCTGCAGCCGGACTGGTCGCAGCAGTTGAACGAAGTCTTGCCGTTGCTGGACAGCGCCGACTGGGTTTATCTACTGCGTGCCGGCGACCGGTTGACTCAGTCCGCGTTGCTGGTACTGGCTGAGCGTGTCGCCCAGACCTCCGGGCTGTTGTGTGTCTACAGCGATGAAGGGGCACTGGTCGACGACGAGTCCAGAGAGCCGATTTTCAAGCCTGGTTTCAATCTGGATTTGCTGCGTGCTTATCCTTACGTCGGGCGCGCGCTGGCGTTCGAGCGCCGCAATCTGCTCGACATGGGCGGTTTCGATCCGGCTCACGACGAGCTGGCCCCGCACGACGTGATCTGGCGTCTGGTCGAGGGTGCCGGTCCGCAGACTATCGAGCACATTGCCGAAGTGCAGGTCGAATCCCGCCTGGCGTTTGCCGACTGGCTGTCACTGCCGCAGGTCATTGAACACAACGAGTCGGTGGTATCGGCCCACCTGACACGTATCGGCAGGGAGCATGTAATTCACCATGATCAGTTGCCGTTGCTGAACCGCATCGAGTACGTTCATCCGTCGCTGCCGCTGGTGTCGATCATCATCACCGCCAGGGATCAGTTGGGCGATCTGGAGCGCTGCGTCGACAGCCTGCTCAGCAACACGACCTACACGAATTACGAAGTCTTGATCGTCGACAACGCCAGTGAAGGTGCCGATGCCCAGGCATGGTTCGCGGCAATGAGCCAGCTGGGGAGCGACAAACTGCGGATTTTCTCGTTGTCTGAAGCTGGCAGCGAAGCCTCGGCCCAGAACCATGCTGCGCGGCAAGCAAGGGGCGACTACCTGCTGATGCTCAGCCCGCATGCCATGATTCATCAAGCCGACTGGCTGCAAGGGATGCTCAACCATGCCCAGCGCCCGGAAGTCGGCATCGTCGGGCCGCGTATCCTCAATCCGCAAGGCACTATTCTGTACGCCGGCATGGTCATGGGCATGGACGGCCTGGCGGGTCGACCCTTCATCAATTTCCCGGCAAGTGCGAGCGGCTACATGCAGCGTCTGCAGTTGACGCAGAACTGGAGCGCGGTCAGTGGCAATTGCCTGATGGTGCGCAAGGACGTGTTCGACAGCGCGGGCGAGATGGAGGCTGCGGCCTTCACTCAAGGCTTGCAGGATCTGGACCTGTGCATGCGCGTCGGGCGCGAGGGCTATCTGATTGTGGGTACGCCGGATTCGTCGCTGCTACTGGCCGAGCCCGCTGCCGCTGAGCGTAACGAGGCGTCTCGTCAGGTACTCGATAACGAGCAGAAGTCATTCTTCCAGAAATGGCTGCCGAAGATGGCGAGGGATCAGGCGTACAACCCCAACCTGCATCTCAATGAAGTGCTGTCGTTCTCCCTTGACCCTGGTCTGCTGGCAGGCTGGAACCCGTTCTGCACCCGTCATCTGCCTTCCATCCTGGGCATGGCGGTCAACTCTTCGGCAGTCGGCCATTACCGCGTCAGCCAGCCGCTGCTGGAATTGATGAGCGCCGGGCGGGTGGTTGGCCGAATGACTTATGAAACGGCAACGCCGGTCGAGATAGAGCGCCAGTCGCCAGATGTCATTGTTTTTCAGGGCCGCTATACCGAAGCAAAAGTCCCGGATATAGAAATGGCAAAGAACTATTCCAGTGCCATGCGCATTTTCGAGCTCGACGATTAC
Source organism: Pseudomonas sp. PvP027 (assembly GCF_017833005.1). Classification (NCBI taxonomy): domain Bacteria; kingdom Pseudomonadati; phylum Pseudomonadota; class Gammaproteobacteria; order Pseudomonadales; family Pseudomonadaceae; genus Pseudomonas; species Pseudomonas sp. PvP027. The sequence continues at coordinate 5,132,748 of NZ_JAFIBK010000001.1, forward strand.
ATTGCCGATGTCCCCGAGCGAAACGAGCACAAGCGCAACATGCCCGACAATATCGCCGCCATGCTGCGCAAGGGCATAGGCCTGTGTGACCGGGTGGTGGTATCGACTCACCCGCTGGCCGAAGTGCTATCTACCATGCACACCGATATCCGTGTGGTGCCGAACATGCTGGCGACCCATCTGTGGAGCAACCTCAGAAGTCAGCGCCGCAGTTCTGGCAAGCCGCGTATCGGTTGGGGGGGCGGTACCAGCCATCGCGGTGATCTGGAGCTGATTGTCGACGTGGTGCGCGAACTGGCCGACGAAGTTGAGTGGGTGTTCTTCGGCATGTGCCCCGATTTGCTCAAGCCCTACATCCACGAGTTCCATTCGGCGGTCAGCCTGAAAACCTACCCGGCCAAGCTCGCCAGCCTGAACCTCGATCTGGCGCTGGCGCCGTTGGAATTCCACATTTTCAACGACTGCAAGAGCAACCTCAGGCTGCTGGAATACGGCGCATGTGGTTATCCGGTCATCTGTTCCGACACCGAAGCGTACCGCGGTCATCTGCCAGCCACTCGCGTGTATACCAACAGCTCTGAAGAATGGTTGCAGGCTATCCGCATGCACTTATCCGACCCCAATGCCAGCTACCGCATGGGTGATGAACTGCGCGAGACGGTGTTGCGCGACTTCATGCTGCGTGGTGAAAACCTGCAATATTGGGCCAACGGCTGGTTGCCGGACTGATCCGGTTCGTTTGAACACGCACCAGCGGCTTGCTCGCGGGTGCCGCCACGCTACGCTCTTGCTTCAACGCCCACTGCGGGTTGAAGGCGCAATCGATTCGTTATAAGGAAAGATCATGCAAAGCCATTCGGGAAATGAACACACCGCTCTGAATCAGCGTCTTACCCTGTTGCTGATGGCCAAGGACCAGCCGGATTTCCTGCGTCGCGCGTTGAAGTATTACAGCAGCTTTCCGTGCAACGTGGTGGTGGTCGACGCATCGGCTCAGCCTGATGCAGAGATCGCTGGTGCGTCTGGCCTGCATTACGTGCAGAGCGCCGAATGGGCCAATAGCAACCATAGCGCCAGGATCGCCGAAGGTCTCAAACACGTGACCACTCCCTTCGTGGTACAGGCTCCGGTCGACAGTTTCCTGCTGCCGGATGCGCTGACTGCTGCCTTGAGTTTTCTTGAAGCTAACCCGGCTTACGGCGCTTGTCAGGGTTATAGCCTGAGCTATCAGGCGCAGGTCAATCAGGTGGACTATTTCCGTCGCGACCGCAAAATCTGTGAAGACTATGCTTCAGACGATGCTGGCGAGCGGGTGCTGAGTTTCATGGGCGAAGGCCTGTCGCTGCTCAGTGCCGTGACCCGCACTGAACTGGCGCAGCAGTGGTTCGCTTCGGTTGCCGAAGGCACCGAGCCGCACTGGCAGGAAATAGGCCACATGAACTATCTGGTTGCCGCTGCACGCCTGCGCATCCTGCCGATTCCGTATGCGTTGCACTTCACGCCCGGCAAGGACGCGGAGCTGCGCCACGGTGCGGCCATTGCCGCAGCGGTCAAGCACAGTGACCCCAAAGCCAGAGCGGCCCGCGAGTCGTTTGCCAAGGGAATGGTCGCGCTGATCGGCGAAGGCTCGGGTCTCGAAGGCGTGCAGGGCGTGCAAAAGATCCTCGCCGGGCTCGCCGCCATGGCTGAGCGCCTCAAGACACAGGGCTTTCAGGGCGATGAAAAAATCATCAGCGCGGTCTGGAATGTTGCCCTTGAGCAGTCCGATGCGCTGTTCGAGCCTCGCCAGTTCGTCGAGATGCCGTTTTACAACCAGCCGCTGTTCGATGAGCTGGCCAGAATCGAATTCCTCATCCATGTCATGCCGGCAGGCCGCTTGCAGATGGAAGGGCTTGAGGCAGCACTGCTCAAACAGGCGGAGTTACTGCGTGAGCAAAGCAATCCGGATGCTGAGCCGAAACTCAGTCGTCTGTGGTACGCCTACGAAACCTACGCCTTCAACCTTGGTGTCGTGCAGAGTCTGGTTAAAGAGCTTGGCCACAGCAAGGACGACAAGGACAGTGAGAAGCAGATCGAGCTTCTTTCGGCCTGGTCCCGGCGCCTGCAGGCCGCTTCCGGTTTCGACAATGGTCGACTGCTCGACGGTATGGCGTCCGGCCGGCTGCTCAACTGGCTCGATTCGCGTGATCCGACACCTGAAGCGTTCAAGAAAATCAGTGAGAAACTCGCCAATAAACCGGCTGGGTCGCAGATCGGTATTTTGCTGCTGGATCTGGAAGCCGACATATTCAAGCTGCAGGCGACGTTCGACAGCCTGATCAACAGTCACTACAAGGCCTTCAAGGTGGTGGTGTTTACTACCGGAGAACTGCCGGCAGTGACCACGCCGCACAACACCCTGCATTTCGTGAAGGTCACCGAAAGCAATTACGTGGACAGGATCAATCAGGTCGTCAAACAGTCACCCAGCGACTGGCTGATGCTGGCGCAGGTCGGTGAAGAGTTCACCCGCAGCGGTCTGCTGCTGGCCAGTGCCGAGTTGGTCGATGCAGCACAGTGCCGGGCTGTCGCGGTAGACGAGATTCAGCGTCAAGCCAATGGCACGCTGGCCCCGGTGTTCCGTCCCGGTTTCAATCTGGACTTGCTGCAAAGCCTGCCGACCCTGATGGCGCGGCATTGGCTGATTCGTCGTGACCTGCTGGTCGAGGCGGGTGGTTATTCGCGCGAATTCCCCAAAGCACTGGAGTTCGACCTGTTGTTGCGCTTGATCGAGGAGGGCGGCATGAGCGGTCTTGCTCATCTGAGCGAACCGGTGCTGATCTGCGACGCGCCAGAGCTGGAAGACAATCCGGACGAACAGAAAGCGCTCAAACGCCACCTTGGCAAGCGCGGTTATCAGGCAGAAATCAGCTCGGCACAGCCTGGCACTTACAAGATCGATTATCGCCACGCCCATCGGCCGGTGGTCTCGATTCTGCTGCACAGCCAGGACAACCTGGCGGAGCTGCAACGCTGTCTGCAAAGCATCCTGCAACGGACCCGCTATCCGCGTTACGAAGTACTGATCGGCGACAATGCCAGCACGTCTGCCGAACTGTCGACCTGGCTCGACAGGCAAGAGCAGGTTTCGGGTCGCGTGCGTGTGTTCCGCGCCGAGCAGCGCATGAGCCCGGCAGCGCTGTGCAATCTGATCAGCCAGGAAGCCACCGGCGAATACCTTGTGCTGGTGGATGCGCAAAGCCAGATCGTCAATGTCGGCTGGATCGAATCACTGCTCAATCAGGCGCAACGTCCGGAAGTGGGCGTGGTAGGCGTCAAGCTGGTGGATGGCGAAGGCGCCGTGACTCAGGCGGGTCTGGTGCTGGGACTGAATGGCTGCGTGGGTTCGGGCTTTGTCGGCGAGCCGAAGACGTCCACCGGTTACATGCAGCGCCTGGTGGTCGAGCAGAATTATTCTGCCGTGTCATCGGCCTGCCTGATGATCGCCAAAGAGCTTTACAACGGAGTGGGCGGTCTGGATGAAGAGGCTTTCGCCGAGGCGCTCGGCGATGTCGACCTGTGCCTCAAGACTGCGCAGGCAGGTTATCTGACTGTATGGACGCCGCATGTGCAGGTGGTGCATTCCGGCGTGGTGCATGCTCCGCAGCAGGCGCGCGATGCACTTATGGACAAGTGGTCAGCGCAGTTCGCGCAGGATGAGGCCTACAACGTCAATCTGGGTCTCGACGGCCAGGGCTTCACTCTAGCTGGATGAGTCGTCCACCCTCGTAAAACCGGCTGCTTCGCGGCCGGTTTGTCGCCTGGAAGGCCTCTTCGCAGGGGACCGTTGGCCAGGATCAAGTGCAGATTCCTTCGACGCAAATTTTCGTAAAGCAGGCAGACGGGAGTGACCTGCGGGTCATAAAGTGCATCTCCACTGTATTGTTTTACAGGGAGCGACATGCGCCTGACTTGCTTTAACCTGCCAAGCGCCCTGAAAATGTCCGTAAATCACCCCTATTCGGTAGCGCCCCGATTTCATCGGGACGAAAAATGACCTGTTTACTCATCGGGAAGCCATGATGATTGGCATTAAAAGCATAGCGAGTTACGTGCCTGTTGCAGGTGTTGATAACTACGCTCAAGGCGCCAAATTCGGCAAGGATGAAGAATTCATCCTTGGGAAAATCGGCTCCACCTTCCTGCCGCGCAAAGACGCCGGCCAGGAAACCTCGGATCTGTGCGTTGAGGCAGCCAACACGTTGTTCGCCAATAACCCGCAGCTCAAGCGCGACAGCATCGATGTGCTGATCGTCGTCACTCAGAACGGTGACGAGGAGGGGCTGCCGCATACTGCAGCCATCGTTCAGGACAAGCTGGGGCTGTCGACCAACGTTGCTGCATTCGACATATCGCTGGGCTGTTCCGGCTATGTGTATGGCATTTATGCGATCAAGGGCTTCATGGAAGCGGCAGGCTTGAAAAATGGCCTGTTGATCACTGCCGACCCGTATTCGAAAATTGTCGATCAGGAAGATCGCAACACCACCATGCTGTTCGGTGACGCGGCGACGGCCACCTGGATGGGTGAGGACGCGGAATGGCAGCTGGGCAAGGCGAAATTCGGTACCGATGGTTCCGGAGCGCCACACCTCAAGGTCAGCAACGGCGTTTTCTTCATGAACGGTCGCCAAGTGTTCAATTTCGCACTGTTGAAAGTGCCAGCGCATCTGCACGAGCTATTGGCCGAGTCTGATCTGACCCCTGACGATATTGATGCCTTCTGTATCCACCAGGGCAGTGCCGCCATCGTCGACGCTGTCGCGCGCCGTTTCGAAGACAAGCCCGAGAAGTTTCTCAAGGACATGGTCGAGACCGGCAATACCGTTTCGTCCAGCATTCCGCTGCTGATTGAAAAGCACGTACTGGGCTCTTCGTGGAAGCGCGTCGCCTTGAGTGGTTTTGGTGTGGGGCTGTCCTGGGGCTCCGCCATTATCTATAAAGGCTGAATGCATACAGCCTGATTAAAGAACGCCTGTGGATTTATGCCCCAGGCGTTTTTAAATTAAACAGTGATCCACGTCACACTTTGAACTTCGCTACGCTACGCCCTCGCTTGATCCCTCTTTCTGTTGTTGATGAATTTCTCTCTTTCCAGTCGCGTGATTATGGCCTAAGCCCTTGTTTTATAAGGGGTGGCCGTGTGATGGCAAAATATTAAAAAAAAACGCTCAAGCAACCTGCCATTGCGACGATAACTATTACGAAGGTTCTCTAGGCACACCCGGCGCTTGCAGGGGCCGGAAGCCACGTAGTACCAAACCAACGAGGAATTCATCATGGCTTTAACAGTAAACACCAACGTAGCATCGTTGAACGTCCAGAAGAACCTGGGTCGCGCCTCCGACGCTCTTTCGACCTCGATGACTCGTCTGTCTTCCGGTCTGAAAATCAACAGCGCTAAAGATGACGCTGCTGGCCTGCAAATCGCTACCAAGATCACTTCGCAGATCCGCGGTCAGACAATGGCGATCAAAAACGCCAACGACGGTATGTCCCTTGCTCAGACCGCTGAAGGCGCGCTGCAAGAGTCGACCAACATTCTGCAGCGTATGCGTGAACTGGCTGTTCAGTCGCGAAACGACAGCAACAGCTCTACCGACCGTGACGCGCTGAACAAAGAATTCACCGCGATGAGTTCGGAACTGACCCGTATCTCTCAAAGTACCAACCTGAACGGCAAGAACCTGCTCGACGGTTCTGCCAGCACCATGACTTTCCAGGTTGGTTCCAACTCTGGCGCGTCGAACCAGATCACTTTGACTCTGAGCGCAAGCTTTGACGCAAACACCCTGGGTGTCGGTTCGGCCATCTCGATCGCCGGTTCTGACAGTGCCGCTGCAGAGGCTGCTTTCTCTGGCGCAATGGCCGCTATCGACTCGGCTCTGCAGACCATCAACTCCACCCGTGCTGACCTCGGTGCTTCGCAAAACCGTCTGACCAGCACCATCTCCAACTTGCAGAACATCAACGAAAACGCCAGTGCTGCACTGGGTCGCGTACAAGATACCGACTTCGCTGCTGAAACTGCACAGCTGACCAAGCAACAGACCCTGCAACAGGCTTCCACCTCTGTTCTGGCTCAGGCTAACCAGCTGCCATCCGCTGTACTGAAACTGCTTCAGTAATATCGGCATGAGTTTTAGCGGGGGAGTGCTTGATAGCGCTCTCTCGCTTTTTTACTTTCGGAGGTGATGGTCATGGATATGAGTGTGAAACTGAACTTGTCTTATCCGGCCGTTCAGCCGGCGAGCCAGGCCCCTGTGCCCGACACGTCAGTTGACAAGCCTGCCGACACGCCATCAGTCAAGCGTGTTGCCGCCACGGCGGAAAGTAAAGGCTCCGATCTGCACAAGGATGATTCCAATGACGATGCTAAAGTCAAAGCCGCGGCAGAGGACATCCAGAAATTTTTTCATTCGGTCAAACGCAATCTCGAGTTTTCGATCGACGAAGATTCTGGCAAAGTCATTGTCAAAGTGATTGCGAGTGATTCTGGTGAAGTGGTTCGACAAATTCCTAATGCAGAAATCCTGAAACTGGCCGATAGCCTGAGTGATGCGAACAGTTTGTTGTTCCGCGCCAGAGCCTGATCACCGGTACGGTATGTGTTGTCGGGTCATTCGCCTTTTGAAAGGGCGGCAAACCCCGCAGCATTCTTGAAGGGAGAAGCACCATGGCAAGTCCTATTACATCTACAAATGGTATTGGTTCCGGTCTGGCTATCGGCGCCATCGTCGAAGGCCTCGTAGGTGCCGAGAAGGCGCCCAAGCAAAACCAGATCGACAAGCAGACCGCCTCTACCACTGCATCACTTTCGGGTGTCAGTCAGCTGACGTCGGCACTGGCTGCATTCCAGAAAACACTGGACACTCTGGCCAGCTCCACCACGCCTGCCTTCCAGGGCTTTGCTGCGACGTCTGCCAACGAAGCGGTAGTCAAGGCAACTGCCAGCAACACTGCGGTCAACGGTACGTATGCTATTAACATCAGCAAGCTGGCAACACCTTCAAAGGTTGCTACTGCCTCGCTGAGTTCGACGCAGGCGAGTGCCATTCCGAGTGGTACCCTGAAAATCACTCAGAATGGCACTGATTATGATGTGAAGATCGACAATACCTCGACGTTGACGGAAGTGCGCGACAAGATCAACTCGACGCTCCAGGGTAAAGGCATCACAGCCAACATTATCAACGATAACAACGGCTCCAGGCTGGTGTTCAGCTCGACGACCACCGGCGCGGGCAGTGACATCTCTGTCGTAGGCGGTTCCGGTCAGGAAGCGCTGAATATCGATGGTACAAAGCTGATGAGCGCCACCAGTACCGGTAATGACGCCAACGGCAAGCCGATTGGTGGTGCCGGCGCGATCACTGCAATTGCCGGCGATGCGGAGTTCACGGTCGATGGTCTGAGTCTGACCAGCAAGACCAATACCGTGAGCACGGCAATTTCCGGTCTCACCTTCGAACTGGTCGCACCTAGCGCGTCCTCTGCTGCTTCGGCATCGACCACGGTCACGGTAGCCACCAACACCGATGGCCTGAAGACGTCCTTGCAGTCCTTCGTCGACTCCTACAACACGCTGGTGACGCTGGTTTCGTCCCTGACCAAGGGCACTACCGACAGTGAGGGCAACTACAAGGCCGCTGCGCTGACCGGCGACTCCACGCCGCGTGGGTTGCTGGCAACAATACGCGACCAGATTTCAACGGCTACGTCGAATGCGGGTCTCAGCTCCCTGGCGCAATTGGGGATCAAGACTCAGCAGGCTGACGGTAAGTTGTCGTTGAACACGGCTGAATTGACCACAGCATTGAGTGACAAGAAGCTGGGCAGTCAGATCCAGGCGATGTTTACCGGTACGACAAAAGCCGATGGCACCAACAATTCGGATGGCTTGATTTCGCGCATGAACAAGGCGCTTCTGCCCTATACGAAGGCTGACGGCGTTTTGGCCACCAAGACAACCAGCCTCAATAAAATACAGGCACGTACAGCCAGTGATCAGGAGGCCCTCAACCGTCGTATCGAGAGTCTGACGGCAACCCTGACCAAGAAATACAACGCCATGGACCTGGTCGTTGGGCAGCTCAAGGCGACCGCTAGCAGTATCACGTCGATCTTTGAGGCGATGAACGCCCAGAAAAACGCTTCGTAAGTTCTTTTTACCGAAGTGCCAAGAACCCGACCCTGTGTCGGGTTCTTGCTTTTGGGCTAAAGTTTCCGGGCACTGCGTCGATAGCTTGAGTATCAGTATTCTGGATTTGTTACGAGGCCCATTATGAATCCGATGTTAGCGTTGCGGCAGTATCAGAAAATCGGCGCCCAGGCTCAGACCTCGGAAGCCAGCCCTCATCGTCTGGTGCAGATGTTGATGGAGGGCGGTCTCGACCGCATCGCTCAGGCCAAGGGCGCCATGGCCCGCAAGGATATCGCCAACAAGGGCGTGTTCATCAGCAAGGCCATCGGCATCGTCGGTGGGCTGCGTGAGGGCCTGGATCTGGAAAATACGCCCAGCGACGCGCTGGTCAGGCAGGACAGCCTCTATCACTACATGATGACGCGCCTGGCGGAAGCCAACGCTCGCAATGATCAGAAGATACTCGATGAAGTCGCCGGTCTGCTGATCACCGTCAAGGAAGGCTGGGACGCTATAGGCACCGTGCAATAATCTGCTGGCCTGAGGAGAACAATAATGAGTGCTGCGCTCAAGCGTATCGAAGAAACACGGGAAGCCTTGGTAGGAGCGCTGGCCGAGCGTGACTGGGAGGCTATCGTCAAGCTTGACCTTGCGTGTCGCGAGTGTGTCGACGCGGTGGTCAGTGAAGCGCCCGATGACGAACCTGCACTGCGCAGCAACCTTGAGGAGCTATTGGGTGTCTACAGGCAACTGATTGATGTTGCAACCGGTGCGCGTCAAGCGGTTGTCGAAGAAATGACTCAAATCCAGAATGCGAAGAGCGCGACGAAGGTATACCATCTGTTTGGTTAATGTTTAATTGTCATTTTTATTGTTCGATAAGAATTTCGCCATAAATTTGACTGTGTTCGTTTTTTTGACTTAACTAGTGATGTTTACTATTTTCTGGCGTCTCATGGTTTATACAGCTGAGAAGCCAAGCTGCCCCCCAATCATGGGCATTGAGTTGACTAGGGAAGTTGCTATTGCATGTGGCGTGAAATCAAGATTCTGCTAATCGATGACGATAGCCAGCGCCGCCGGGATCTGGCGGTGATCCTGAATTTTCTTGGCGAAGAAAATCTCTCCTGTTCCAGTCAGGACTGGCAGCAGGTGGTCGGCTCTCTGGCGTCTTCGCGAGAAGTGCTATGCGTACTGGTCGGTAGCGTAAACGCGCCGGGCAGCCTGCAAGGGCTCCTTAAGACCATCGCAGCATGGGATGAGTTCCTTCCCGTGCTGCTGATGAGCGAAAATTCTTCTGTCGAGCTGCCCGAGGATTTGCGCAGGCGAGTCCTCTCCGCACTCGAAATGCCACCCAGCTATAGCAAGCTGCTCGACTCGTTGCACCGTGCCCAGGTTTATCGCGAGATGTACGACCAGGCCCGTGAGCGCGGTCGTCATCGTGAGCCGAACCTGTTCCGCAGTCTGGTAGGTACCAGCCGCGCGATTCAGCACGTCCGGCAGATGATGCAGCAGGTCGCTGACACCGATGCCAGCGTACTGATCCTTGGCGAGTCCGGGACCGGCAAGGAAGTGGTTGCACGTAACCTGCACTATCACTCCAAGCGCCGTGATGCGCCGTTCGTACCGGTCAACTGCGGTGCCATTCCGGCTGAGCTGCTCGAGAGCGAGCTTTTCGGACACGAGAAGGGCGCGTTTACCGGCGCGATTACCAGCCGTGCCGGCCGCTTCGAGCTAGCCAACGGCGGTACATTGTTCCTTGACGAAATCGGCGACATGCCGCTGCCGATGCAGGTCAAGCTGTTGCGCGTCCTGCAGGAACGCACTTTTGAGCGTGTGGGCAGCAACAAGACGCAGAGCATTGATGTGCGAATCATCGCCGCGACGCACAAGAACCTCGAGACCATGATCGAGCTGGGCAGCTTCCGCGAAGATCTTTACTACCGTCTCAATGTGTTCCCGATCGAAATGGCGCCGTTGCGCGAGCGTGTCGAAGACATCCCGCTGTTGATGAACGAATTGATTTCGCGGATGGAGCACGAGAAGCGCGGTTCGATTCGCTTCAACTCCGCGGCCATCATGTCGCTGTGTCGCCACGCCTGGCCGGGCAACGTTCGTGAGCTGGCCAACCTCGTCGAGCGCATGGCGATCATGCACCCGTATGGCGTGATCGGCGTGGCCGAGCTGCCCAAGAAGTTTCGCTATGTCGACGATGAAGACGAGCAGATGGTCGACAGCATGCGCAGCGAGATCGAAGAGCGTGTAGCGATCAACAGCAACACGCCGAACTTCGCTTCCGGCGCGATGCTGCCGCCCGAAGGGCTCGATCTGAAGGACTACCTCGGTGGTCTGGAGCAGGGCCTGATTCAGCAGGCGCTCGACGATGCCAACGGTATCGTTGCCCGCGCTGCCGAGCGCTTGCGTATTCGTCGTACCACGCTGGTCGAGAAGATGCGCAAGTACGGTATGAGCCGTCGCGAGGGCGATGAACAGGCAGATGATTGACGCCGGTTTTTTGTGCCAAAAACCAAGCCCCTGATTTTTCAGGGGTTTTTTTTAGGCACGGGGATTGCTAGGTCTCTCTTAACACACCGTTTACTGACGGTTCGCCACGAGAGAGATGAATCATGTCCCAGGCCGCCCAACTGACTTCCGCCCTATCTGTTCAGGCTCAGTACTCCCCGGAGCTGGAAAGTCGTCAGGGGCTTGAGCAGGCATTCTCGCTGTTCAATCAAATGTCGGAGCAACTGACCGATTCCTATGGCTTGCTTGAAGCGCGTGTCACCGAACTCAAGGGCGAGCTGGCTTATGCCGGAGCCCAGCGCCTTCAAGAGCTGGCGGAAAAGGAACGCCTGGCCAATCGCCTGCAGAATCTGCTCGATCTGCTGCCCGGCGGAGTAATCGTCATTGATGGCATGGGCGTCGTGCGCGAGGCCAATCCCGCTGCCATCGATCTGCTCGGGCAGCCGCTGCTGGGCATGCTCTGGCGGCACGTGATCAGCCGTTGCTTCGCACCCCGCGAGGACGATGGCCACGAAGTCTCGCTCAAGGATGGCCGCAGGCTTTCCATTGCCACGCGCTCGCTGGATGCCGAGCCGGGGCAACTGGTGTTGCTCAATGACCTGACCGAAACCCGTCATCTCCAGGAACAGCTGGCCCGTCACGAGCGCCTGTCTTCGCTGGGTCGTATGGTTGCTTCTCTGGCGCATCAGATTCGTACGCCGCTGTCGGCCGCCATGATTTACGCCAGCCATTTGACCGAGCAGGAGCTGCCGGTGGAAACCCAGCAGCGTTTCGCCGCGCGGCTCAAGGATCGTCTGCATGAGCTGGAGCATCAGGTTCGCGACATGCTGGTGTTCGCCCGGGGCGAGCTGCCGCTGACGGATCGTCTGGCGCCCGGGGCTCTGTTTCAGGCGCTGCAGAATGCTGCTGCGACGCATGTTCAGGGTGTGTCAGTGCGCTGGCAGTGCGACAGTATCGATGGCGAGCTGCTGTGCAATCGCGACACATTGGTCGGCGCACTGCTCAATCTGATTGAAAACGCTGTCCAGGCCAGCGCTGGCCGGACGCTGCTGAAAATTCACGCCTACAGTCGCGGCAATGTACTGCGGATCTGCTTCAGCGATAACGGCAGCGGCATTGACAAGGCCGGACTGTCGCGCATCGGTGAGCCGTTCTTTACCACCAAGACCACCGGCACAGGGCTTGGTCTGGCCGTGGTGACGGCGGTGTCGCGTGCGCATCAGGGGCGTGTCCATTATTTGTCGCGGGTCGGCCGTGGTACCTGCGCCATTATCAGTCTGCCGTTGATCCCGGCTTCCAGCCCGACAGGTAATAACTGATGCCGATCAATGTGCTGCTGGTCGAGGACGACCGTTCGCTCCGGGAAGCGCTTGGGGAGACCCTCGAGCTGGCCGGTTATGGCTATCGGGCGGTCGGTTCCGCCGAAGAAGCACTGGTCGCCGCCGAGGCGCAGCCATTCAGTCTGGTGATCAGTGACGTCAACATGCCGGGCATGGACGGCCACCAGTTGTTGAGTCTGTTGCGCAGCCGTCATCCGCAATTGCCGGTCCTGCTGATGACTGCGCACGGCGCGGTCGAGCGCGCGGTCGATGCCATGCGCCAGGGAGCTGCGGATTACCTGGTCAAACCCTTCGAGCCCAAGGCGCTGATCGCGCTGGTCGGGCGGCATGCATTGGGTCGTCTGGAGCCTGCAGAGCGCGACGGACCGATTGCCGTCGAACCTGCCAGTATCCAGTTGCTGAACCTGGCCAGCCGCGTGGCGAAAAGCGACTCCACCGTGCTGATTTCCGGCGAGTCCGGGACCGGTAAAGAGGTTCTGGCGCGTTTCATTCATCAAAACTCGCCGCGTGCCGATAAGCCTTTTATTGCGATCAACTGTGCGGCGATCCCGGACAATATGCTGGAAGCCACATTATTCGGTCATGAAAAGGGTTCGTTTACCGGCGCCATTGCGGCGCAGGCTGGCAAGTTCGAGCAGGCGGACGGCGGGACGATCCTGCTGGACGAGATTTCCGAAATGCCTTTGGGGCTGCAAGCCAAATTGCTGCGTGTGTTGCAGGAGCGCGAAGTCGAGCGCGTGGGCGCGCGCAAGCCGATCATTCTGGACATTCGCGTAGTGGCGACCACCAACCGCGATCTGGCAGGTGAAGTAGCGGCGGGGCGCTTTCGTGAAGACCTGTTTTATCGCCTGTCGGTATTTCCACTGGCATGGCAGGCGTTGCGTCAAAGGACTGCCGATATTCTGCCGTTGGCCGAGCGGCTTCTGGCCAAGCACGTCAATAAAATGAAGCACGCGCCGGTTCGTCTTTCCGCCGAAGCGCAGCAGTGTCTGGTGAGCTATCCGTGGCCCGGCAACGTGCGGGAGCTGGATAACGCTGTGCAGCGCGCCTTGATTCTGCAGCAGGGCGGGGTAATTCAGGCGCAGGACTTCTGTCTGTCCGGGCCGGTCACCAGCCTGCCCGTTGCTGCGCCCGTTGAGGCTGTGACTGTCACAACCGTGGCGGAGAATGCCGGTGCCGGTGTAAGTCCGGAATCTGCCGGCGCACTGGGCGATGACCTCAGGCGTCACGAGTTTCAGATGATCATCGATACCCTGCGTTCTGAACGGGGACGTCGCAAGGAGGCTGCGGAGCGCCTGGGTATCAGCCCGCGTACATTGCGTTACAAGCTGGCGCAGATGCGTGACGCCGGAATGGATGTGGAAGCCTATCTGTTTGCCACATGAACACGGAACGCTGATCGCTACTCCCGATCAGCGGTCACTGAATAATTTTTGCTGTGATGCAAACCTGAAATTACCCGGCGCCCAGTAAATACGGGCAGTCCGGCGTGACCTCGTGTCAAGCGACATGATGCATTCATGCGGTGTGGCAAATCGCCGCCATCTAGCTGGCATCGTTGTTGCTATACCTTCTGTACCCGCTGAATCAGTGTCAAAAATTTGCGGGCCTTACGAGAGATATGTCCATGAGCCAAGGTGTTGAATTTAATCGCTTGATGTTGGATATGCGGGCCATGCAGATGGATGCGATGTCTGCACCCAAGCCCGTGTCCGGTGCGCAGGAAGCCGGTGCCAGCAGCTTCGCTGACATGCTTGGCCAGGCCGTCAACAAGGTCGCGCAGACCCAGCAGGCGTCCAGTCAGTTGGCCAATGCATTTGAAGTCGGCAAGAGCGGCGTGGATCTGACCGACGTCATGATTTCGTCGCAGAAAGCCAGCGTGTCTTTTCAGGCGTTGACCCAGGTACGTAACAAGCTGGTTCAAGCTTATCAAGACATCATGCAGATGCCGGTTTAAGGGACGTACTGAGTCATGGCCGAAGCAGCTGCTGATACCGTTCCTGCAAGAGCGGACGCTTCCGAAAGAAAACCGTTGTTCGGTATGTCTTTTCTGGAAAATCTTTCCGAAATGACCATGCTGCGTCAGATTGGCCTCATGGTCGGTCTTGCCGCGAGCGTGGCCATCGGCTTCGCCGTGGTGCTCTGGTCCCAGCAGCCTGACTACCGTCCGCTGTATGGCAGTCTGGCCGGCATGGACAGCAAGCAGATCATGGACACCCTGACTGCGGCGAACATCAACTACACCGTCGAGCCGAACTCCGGTGCGCTGTTGGTGAAGTCCGATGACGTGCAGCGTGCGCGTATCCAGCTGGCGCAGGCGGGTGTGGTACAGAACGACGCCAACATCGGCTTCGAAATCCTCGACAAGGATCAGGGCCTGGGCACCAGTCAGTTCATGGAAGCCACGCGTTATCGTCGCGGCCTGGAAGGTGAACTGGCGCGTACCATTTCTGCGCTGAACAACGTCAAGGGTGCCCGTGTGCACCTGGCCATTCCGAAAAGCTCGGTGTTCGTCCGTGACGACCGCAAGCCAAGCGCCTCGGTACTGGTCGAGCTGTACGCCGGTCGCTCGCTGGAACCGAGTCAGGTCATGGCCATCATTAACCTGGTGGCCACCAGTGTTCCCGAGCTGAGCAAGTCGCAGATTACCGTCGTCGATCAGAAGGGCGCTTTGCTTTCCGATCAGGCGGAAAACTCCGAACTGACCATGGCCGGCAAGCAGTTCGACTACAGCCGTCGCATGGAAAGCATGCTGACCCAGCGCGTGCAGAACATTCTGCAGCCGATTCTGGGCAATGACCGCTACAAGGCCGAGGTCTCGGCAGTGGTTGATTTCAGCGCTGTCGAATCGACCGCCGAAAGCTTCAACCCTGACCAGCCTGCCTTGCGCAGCGAGCAGTCGGTCAACGAACAGCGTTCCAGCGGCTCAAGCTCGGGCGGCGTTCCAGGGGCGCTGAGCAACCAGCCGCCCGGCCCGGCAACGGCTCCGCAGACTGCAGGAGGTGGTGCTGCCGGTGCCGCCGGCCCTATCGCTCCAGGCCAGCCCCTGCTCGACGCCAATGGTCAGCAGATCATGGACCCGGCAACCGGTCAGCCCGCGTTGGCGCCATACCCGGCCGACAAGCGCGTGCAGTCGACCAAGAACTTCGAGCTGGACCGTTCGATCAGTCACACCAAGCAGCAGCAGGGCCGTCTGACCCGTCTTTCGGTCGCGGTAGTGGTCGATGACATGGTCAAGACCAACGCGGCCAATGGTGAAGTCACCCGTGCTCCGTGGAGCGCGGCCGATCTGGCTCGCTTCACGCGTCTGGTACAGGATGCCGTCGGTTTTGACGCCAGCCGCGGTGATAGTGTCAGCGTGATCAACGTGCCGTTCTCCAGCGAACGCGCTGAAGTGCTGCCTGAAGCGTCGTTCTATTCGCAACCCTGGTTCTGGGACATTGTCAAGCAGGCTGTTGGCGTGATCTTCATCCTGATCCTGGTATTCGGTGTACTGCGCCCGGTGTTGAACAACATCACCAACGGCAAGCGCAAGGAACTGGCAGGTTTCGGTGGCGACGCCGAACTGGGTGGCATGGGCGGTCTGGACGGCGAACTGTCCAACGATCGCGTAAGCCTGGGCGGCCCGCAGAGCATTCTGCTGCCGAGCCCGACCGAAGGCTATGACGCACAGCTGAATGCAATCAAGAGTTTGGTGGCTGAGGATCCTGGCCGTGTGGCTCAGGTTGTGAAAGAGTGGATCAACACTGATGAATGAACGAGCCATGGTAGCCAAACTCTCCAAAGTTGAAAAAGCGGCTGTACTGTTGCTCTCGCTGGGCGAAACCGATGCGGCTCAGGTGCTCCGGCACATGGGCCCCAAGGAAGTCCAGAAAGTGGGCGTAGCGATGGCGCAGATGCGCAATGTGCATCGCGAGCAGGTCGAAGAGGTGATGAGCGAGTTCGTCGACATCGTCGGCGATCAGACCAGCCTTGGCGTCGGTTCCGACGGCTATATCCGCAAGATGCTGACCCAGGCACTGGGCGAGGACAAGGCCAACGGCCTGATCGACCGGATCCTGCTGGGTGGCAATACCAGCGGTCTGGACAGCCTCAAGTGGATGGAGCCACGTGCCGTTGCCGACGTGATCCGTTTCGAGCACCCGCAGATTCAGGCTATCGTGGTTGCCTATCTCGACGCCGACCAGGCGGGCGAAGTGCTTGGGCATTTCGACCACAAGGTCCGTCTGGATATCATCCTGCGCGTTTCTTCGCTCAACACCGTACAGCCAGCGGCTCTCAAGGAACTGAACCAGATTCTCGAGAAGCAGTTCTCCGGTAACGCCAACACGTCGCGTACCACACTGGGTGGTATCAAGCGTGCGGCCGATATCATGAACTTCCTCGATAGCTCCATCGAAGGCGCACTCATGGACTCGATTCGCGAGGTCGACGAAGACCTTTCGGTACAGATCGAAGACCTCATGTTCGTCTTCAACAATCTTTCCGACGTGGACGATCGCGGTATCCAGGCGCTGCTGCGCGAAGTATCCTCGGACGTGCTGGTACTCGCGCTCAAGGGCTCGGACGAAGCGATCAAGGAAAAAATCTTCAAGAACATGTCCAAGCGTGCCTCCGAGCTGCTGCGCGACGACCTGGAAGCAAAAGGTCCGGTACGTGTCAGCGATGTGGAAACCGCCCAGAAAGAAATCCTCACCATTGCGCGTCGTATGGCCGAGGCCGGCGAGATCGTACTCGGTGGCAAGGGTGGCGAGGAAATGATCTAAGGATTCAGCCGACTCATGTCCAGTTCCAATAAAGAATCGGCCAGCGACCTCATTCGCGCCAAGGACGCCGGGCTGCTCGACATCTGGTCGCTGCCCAGCTTCGATCCACATGTGGAGCCCGAACCTGAACCGGAGCCCGAGCTGGTCGACGAACCGGCCGAGATGGAAGAAGTGCCGCTGGAGGAAGTCCAGCCACTGACCCTGGAAGAGCTGGAAAGCATCCGCCAGGAAGCCTGGAACGAAGGCTTTGCCACGGGCGAAAAAGAAGGCTTTCACAGCACCCAGCTCAAGGTCCGACAAGAGGCTGAAGTCGTGCTTGCCGCGAAGGTCGCCAGCCTCGAGCAACTGATGGGGCACCTGCTGGAACCCATTGCCGAGCAGGACACCCAGATCGAAAAGGCTGTCATTCACCTGGTCGAGCACATCGCGCGCAAGGTGATTCAGCGCGAGCTGGTCACGGACTCGGCGCAGATTGCCAGCGTCCTGCGCGATGCACTCAAGCTATTGCCGATGGGCGCGCAGAATCTGCGAATCTTCATAAACCCTCAGGACTTCCTGCTGGTCAAGGCCATGCGTGAACGTCACGAAGAGTCGTGGAAAATCGTCGAAGACGAAGACCTGCTGCCGGGCGGTTGCCGGATCGAAACCGAGCATAGCCGTATCGACGCCAGCGTCGAGACACGCATCGCCCTGGCAATTTCCAAGATGCACGACCAGTTGCACGAACAGTTGACCCATCCTGCGGCGGCCGATCTGAGTGTTGATCTGGAGGCCTCGCCAGGTAAAGCGCCCGACGCTGACGATTCTGACGCGGACACGCTCGATGCGCCTTGATCGCACCAGTTTTGGCAAGCGCCTCGGTTCCTATGCCGAGTCGATCAGCCTGCCAGCCCAGCCCGTAGTGGAAGGCCGTCTGCTGCGCATGGTGGGTCTGACGCTTGAGGCCGAGGGCCTGCGCGCGGCAATGGGCAGCCGGTGTGTGGTCATCAATGACGACAGTCATCATCCGGTGGAAGTCGAAGCCGAAGTAATGGGGTTTTCGGGCGGCAAGGTGTTTCTGATGCCGGTCGGCAGCGTGGCCGGCATCGCACCTGGCGCGCGCGTCGTGCCGCTGGCCGATACCGGTCGCCTGCCGATGGGCATGAGCATGCTGGGCCGGGTGCTTGATGGTGCCGGGCGCCCGCTGGATGGTCGCTCGCCGATCAAGGCCGAGGACTGGGTGCCGATGGATGGCCCGACCATCAACCCGCTCAAGCGTGACCCCATCAGTCAGCCGCTGGATGTCGGCATTCGGTGCATCAACGGTTTGTTGACGGTGGGCCGCGGTCAGCGTCTCGGGCTGTTTGCCGGTACTGGTGTGGGTAAGAGTGTGCTGCTCGGCATGATGACGCGCTTCACCGAGGCGGACATCATCGTCGTCGGCCTGATCGGTGAGCGGGGCCGTGAGGTCAAGGAGTTCATCGAGCACATCCTCGGCGAGGAGGGCCTGAAGCGTTCCGTGGTCGTCGCGTCGCCAGCCGATGATGCGCCACTGATGCGTTTGCGTGCCGCGATGTATTGCACGCGAATCGCCGAATACTTTCGTGACAAGGGCAAGAATGTCCTGTTGCTGATGGACTCCCTGACACGTTTTGCTCAGGCTCAGCGTGAAATCGCGCTGGCCATTGGCGAGCCGCCAGCCACCAAGGGCTATCCGCCTTCGGTGTTCGCCCGTTTGCCCAAGCTGGTGGAGCGCGCCGGCAATGCCGAGGCAGGCGGTGGTTCGATCACCGCGTTTTACACGGTGCTGTCTGAGGGTGATGACCAGCAGGACCCGATTGCCGACTCGGCGCGTGGTGTACTCGACGGTCACATCGTGCTGTCCCGGCGTCTGGCCGAAGAGGGGCATTACCCGGCCATTGATATTGAAGCGTCCATCAGCCGGGTCATGCCCGCAGTGGTCAGCCCCGAGCACATGGCGCGTGCGCAGCATTTCAAACAGTTGTGGTCGCGCTATCAGCAGACCCGCGATCTCATCAGTGTGGGTGCCTATGTAGCGGGCGGCGATCGCGAGACGGACATGGCCATTGCGCTGCATCCGGTACTGGTGCGCTACCAGCGTCAGGGCCTGCGTGACAATGAAAGCATGCAAGGTAGCAGCGAGGCGCTGGCGTCGATCTTTGCACCGGCTCCTGGCGGCTGATAAGCCATGGCCCAGAGTCGAGCGGCGCGTCTGGCGCCGGTGGTCGAGATGGCAGAAGCTGCCGAGCGAACGGCCGCCCAGCGTCTTGGGCACTTCCAGGGGCAGGTCAACCTTGCCAACAACAAGCTGCAGGAGCTTGACCAGTTTCGTCAGGATTATCAGCAGCAATGGTTGGAGCGCGGTAGCGCCGGGGTTTCCGGGCAATGGCTGCTGGGTTATCAACGCTTTCTCAGTCAGCTCGATGTTGCGGTTGCACAGCAATACAAAAGTCTCGAATGGCACAAGGCCAACCTGGATCGGGCGCGCAGCGCCTGGCAGGATTGCTACGCGCGGGTAGAGGGCTTGCGCAAGCTGGTGCAGCGGTACATGGACGAGGCGCGCAGGCTGGAGGACAAGCGCGAGCAGAAATTGCTCGACGAATTGTCGCAGCGCCTGCCTCGCCATGAACAATTCTGACGTTTGACTCAATCAGACCCGCAGTGATCTCTCTGGCTGGTCTACGCTATCAATGTCTCGGTGATGAAACACCTCGAGGTTCCCATGACTGTCACTTCCGAACGTTCTGCCGATGGCCAGACACTGACCCTTTATATCGAAGGGCGCTTCGATTTCAACTCCCACCAGGCATTTCGCACTGCCTATGAGGACTACCCGCAATCACTGAGCTACGTGGTCGACCTGCGCGGTACTCATTACCTGGACAGTTCTGCGCTGGGGATGCTGTTGCTGCTGCGCGATCACGCCGGAGGTGACAAGGCACTGGTGCGCCTGGTCAACTGCACGCCTGATGTGCTGAAGATTCTGGCCATTTCCAATTTCTCGAAGCTGTTCGAATTGAGCATACCCAGTGCAGCCAGCCCCGAAAAAACTGTGCATTCTCATCGCTGATGACAGCGCCAGCGACCGGCTGCTGCTTTCAACTATCGTCGCGCGCCAGGGGCACCGGGTCCTCTGCGCGGGCAATGGTGTGGAAGCGGTGGCCATTTTCACGGCTGAAAGCCCGCAGTTGATTCTGATGGACGCCATGATGCCGGTCATGGATGGCTTCGAGGCGGCGCGAAGGATCAAGGCGATGACCGGCGAATCGCTGGTGCCGATCATCTTCCTGACCTCGCTCACCGAAGGCGAAGCGCTTGCACGCTGCCTGGACGCCGGTGGCGACGATTTCATGTCCAAGCCTTACAACCCGCTGGTATTGGCCGCCAAGATCAATGCCATGAACCGTCTGCGGGTATTGCACGAAACCGTCCGCCAACAGCGTGACCAGATCGCCAGGCACCATGAGTACCTGCTCAATGAGCAGCGCGTCGCCAAGGCGGTGTTCGATCAGATCGCCCATGCGGGTTGCCTGGGGGCCAGCAATATCCGCTACCTGCAGTCCCCCTACGCGCTGTTCAACGGCGACCTGATGCTGGCCGCTTACACACCCGCCGGGCACATGCAGGTGCTGCTCGGGGATTTCACCGGACATGGCTTGCCGGCTGCCGTCGGCGCGATGCCGCTTGCAGAAGTGTTCTACGGCATGACAGCCAAGGGCTATGGCCTGGTTGAAATCCTCCGTGAAATGAACGCCAAGCTCAAACGCATCCTTCCGGTCGACATGTTTTGCTGTGCCACGCTGCTGTGTATCAATCTGCCGCAGCGGCAGGTCGAGGTCTGGAGTGGTGGCTTGCCGGACGGCTACCTGTTGCGCGGCGCGCAGGGCGAACATGTGCCGCTGACCTCGAATCATCTACCGTTGGGCGTATTGAGCGTCGATGCCTTCGATGCGCGCACCGACGTGTATCCGTTGGCACCGGGTGATCGCATATTTCTGTTGTCCGACGGCGTGCTCGACACCAGCAACAGCCAGGACGAGCTGTTCGGTGCGCAGCGTCTGCGACAGGTTCTGTCTGCCAATCGCGAGCCGCAGTTACTGATCGAAGAGATCCTCGAGGCACTCAACGAATTTGGCGGCAAGGCGCGTGACGATGTCAGCCTGCTGGAAGTCAGCGCTGTCGAGGCGCCGCTGGAGAGCCTGCCTGCCATGATGTATTCGGACAGCGGCGCATCCAGCCCGCTGGACTGGTCGGCCAGCTTCGAGTTTCGTGCCTCGACCCTCAAACGTTTCAACCCGCTGCCTTATGTACTGCAATTGCTGCTGGAGGTTCATGGTCTCCGTAATCAGGGCGCTGCGCTGCATATGGTGCTCGGCGAGCTGTACAGCAATGCGCTGGAGCATGGTGTATTAGGGTTGGATTCGACACTCAAGCACGATGCCGCAGGTTTCGGGCTTTATTATCAGCAGCGGGCAGAGCGTCTCGACAGCCTGCATTCTGGCTTCATCCGGGTGACCCTGCAGGTTGAAACGGTCGCGGAGGGCGGTCGGCTGACCCTCGGCGTCGAGGACAGCGGCCAGGGGTTTGATGTGGAAAAGGCCCGGATGCAGACGCCTGCCAGTAACGAACTGTATGGGCGCGGACTGAATCTGGTCTGTGAATTGAGCCGCAAGGCCAGGTGGTCCAGGGACGGCAGGACCGCCTGCGTGGAATTTTCCTGGGAGGGAGTGGCATAATCCCCGCCTGGAGTCTTGATCAAGGAGTGAACAAGTGTCGATTCATCTGGATTACAGCGTATTGAATGCTTTGCAGGAGGTCATGGAGGACGAATATCCGACCTTGCTGGATGTTTTTCTCAAGGATTCCGAGCAGCGTATCGCGCAGCTGCGTCTGGCTGTCGGGGCCTGCCATCCTGATTTTCAGGAGTTGAGCCTTACCGCTCACAGTTTCAAGGGCAGCAGCAGCAACATGGGCGCCTTGCAGCTTTCAGAGTTGTGTCGTCAGCTTGAAGAGCAGGCCCGGCAGCAGCAGTTCGCAGGTCTTGCAGAACTGATCGGCACGATCGACAGCGAATACATGACGATTCGCGGGCTGTTCAAGTCCGAGCTGCAGCTGTTCGTCAGCTGAGTCTTGAGAACCCCCTCTCTATTCCCTCTATGGGAACTCATTAAAAGATTGGCCCGCATATTGCTAACTATTTAAGTAAGGCGATAACCAGCAGCTCATGCGGAGACCGAAATGCCCCTTGCTACCAATGCGCTTCTTCAGGCCACAACTACTGTGACCGCCAGGTCCGGTGTGGCCAACAATGCGGTCAAGTCTGCTGACAGCAGCAAGGACGGGGCCTCCAGCTTTTCCAACGTCTATGCAAAGCAGGCGAAAGACACTGCCCCTGCGCGCGATGACGCACCAGTGAAGTCAGCTCGCGACAAGGCCGCGCCTGACAAGGACAAGGTTGCCGCCGGCAAGGACAAGTCTGCAAGCGATCAGGCAAATGCCGCCGACAAGTCGAGCGTTGCCGATAGCGGCAATGATTTGCCAGCCAAGTCGGCTGCTGCGGATGACGCGGCCCACTCTGATGCGAAGCAGGATGATGCACAGGCTTCTGCCGATCCGGCGCTGGCTGAGGGTCAGGCGATCGTCGATCCGGTCCTTGATCCGGCATTGCAGGCGATGGTCGCACAGGCTCCCGGAGCGCCTGTAGCCAAGGCGCCAAGTGTGCAAGTCATCACTGCGCCAGCGGTCTCGGCGGTCACTACCACTAAGGCCGCACCGTCAGTTGTGGCCGAAGAAGCGTTCAATCCCGACGCCGATCCGCTTGACGGTCTGGATGCCGTGCAGTTGGCGCTGGAAAACGCCACTGCCAAGACTCAACTGGCTGCGCAGAATGCCCAGGCTGCCAACAAGGCGACGCCGAGCAATGCCGAAGCTGACCCCACTCAGAATATCGTCAATAACCTGTCGGTCTTGAGCGAGCAGCTTCCGTCCGAAGGCAGCAGCACTGAAAGCAGCGACAAGTCATTCAGCGGTTTGATCGGTGAAGGGCTGAAGGATGTCAAAGGTGCCGCCGGTGACACTCGCGTCGACAACTTTGCCGATCGCCTCGCTGCGCTCAGTCAGGCCGCGCAACCTGCACGCGCAGCGGCCGCACCTGCCGCGCCCTTGATGAACCAGCCATTGGCCATGCATCAAAGTGGCTGGACCGAAGGCATCGTCGACCGCGTCATGTACCTGTCGAGCCAGAATCTCAAGACCGCCGATATCAAGCTGGAACCTGCCGAACTCGGTCGTCTGGATATCCGTATCAACATGGCGCCTGAGCAGCAAACCCAGGTGACATTCATGAGCGCACATATGGGCGTGCGCGACGCACTGGAAAGCCAGATGTCGAAGTTGCGTGAGTCGTTCGTGCAGCAGGGGCTTGGCAACGTCGACGTCAATGTCTCCGATCAGTCGCAACAGCAGGCCCAGCAACAGGCTCAGGAGCAGGCCAGTCGCGCCCAGCGCAGCGGTCGTGGCGGTGGCATGAGCTCCAGCGATTCCTCCGATGAAATCGCAGGCGTCGATGCGGCCATTCCGGTCAGCCAGCCAGCGGCACGTGTGATCGGCAGCAGTGAGATCGATTATTACGCGTGAGGCAAGCCTGTCCTGATCTGATTCTCGTGCCAACGCTCCGCGCAGGCATGGAGTTCCTGATGCTCTGCATCACAAATCGTCGATGCGAAACAATGTTATGCCTTACACGCAGTCGCTGCTAACGCAGTGCTTTTCGACCGCGGTGGTGCAGGCGACGCAGATTGCGACGTAAGTGACGGGGCGAAGGAGCCTGACTGAGTCGGGCCGGAAACGGAGCCAGGGGCTTTGGTCGCTTTGGTCGCATCAAAGTGACTCGCCGAGGGGCGAAAAGGTTACCTGAGCCGAACCCCAATCCACCTGACATCACAGAACCGCTGTGTGACGCGAAGCGTCACGAACTGCATTCCCACGCGGAGCGTGAGGAATGATAGCCATCAGCTACCGGACCGCGTCTTCAACGCCTGTACAATAATCACCATGCCTCTGCGCCCAGGCGCGTAACCAGTTGTGTCCAATACATCCCCGTCTCGTACAAATCTGGCATAACACTTGCTCTGCCTCTGTCACGTATTGAAGAACCTCTTGAATAGTGACGGATTATTGGCATGGCGCAGAGCGAAGAAGTTAAAGACCCCGCGACCACAGGCAAAGGTAAAGGCAAACTCAAGCTCATTATCATCGCCGTCGTGGCGTTGCTGCTGGCGGTAGGCTTGTCGGTGGGCGCGACCTGGTTCCTCATGCACAAGAGTGAAAGCAAGGTAGATCCAGCGGCGGCCGCTGCGGCAGCGAACGTCAAGCCAGTGGCGGTGTTCGAACCGATGACCCCGGCCTTCGTAGTCAACTTCAACGCCAATGGTCGCCAACGCTACATGCAGGTGAGTATCACCATGCTGGGGCGTAACGCAGCCGACATGGAAGCACTGAAGGTACACATGCCATTGATCCGCAACAATCTGGTCATGCTGTTTGCAGCCATTCCTTTCGAATCGCTGGCTTCGCCGATCGGCCAGGAAATGCTGCGTCAGAAAGCGACTGCCAGCATTCAGGAAGTCGCACAGAAAGAACTTGGCAAGACTGTGATCGAACAGCTGCTCTTCACTAACTTCGTATTGCAGTAGGACTCTCACATGGCCGTGCAAGACCTGCTCTCCCAGGATGAGATCGATGCGCTGCTGCATGGCGTCGACGATGGGATGGTCCAGACTGACAACAACAGCGAACCTGGCAGTGTCAAAAGTTATGACCTGACCAGCCAGGACCGGATCGTCCGCGGACGTATGCCGACGCTGGAAATGATCAACGAGCGATTCGCCCGCTACACGCGTATCAGCATGTTCAATCTGCTGCGCCGTTCTGCGGACGTGGCGGTGGGCGGTGTTCAGGTCATGAAGTTCGGTGAGTACGTGCATTCCCTGTACGTGCCGACCAGCCTGAATCTGGCCAAGATCAAGCCGCTGCGTGGCACCGCGCTGTTCATCCTCGACGCCAAGCTGGTGTTCAAGCTGGTGGATAACTTTTTCGGCGGTGACGGTCGTCACGCCAAGATCGAAGGCCGTGAGTTCACGCCGACCGAACTGCGTGTCGTGCGCATGGTGCTGGATCAGGCGTTTGTCGACCTCAAGGAGGCCTGGCAGGCGATCATGGAAGTCAATTTCGAGTACATCAACTCAGAAGTGAACCCGGCCATGGCCAACATCGTCGGGCCGAGCGAGGCTGTCGTGATTTCCACCTTCCACATCGAGCTCGATGGCGGTGGCGGCGATCTGCACGTGACCATGCCGTACTCGATGATCGAGCCGATTCGCGAAATGCTTGATGCCGGTTTCCAGTCCGATCTGGACGATCAGGACGAGCGCTGGGTCAACGCGCTCAAGGAAGACGTGCTGGATGTCAACGTGCCGCTCACCACGACCATCGCCCAGCGCCAGTTGCCGTTGCGGGACATCCTGCACATGCGTCCTGGTGATGTGATCCCGGTGGAGCTGAGCGACTCGCTGGTCTTGCGTGCCAATGGCGTACCTTCGTTCAAGGTCAAGCTTGGCTCGCACAAGGGCAAGATGGCCCTGCAAGTAATCGAACCCATAGCGCGACGCTGACCTTTCTGGTCTGCGTCGGAAATTGTTGCGTAACTGAAATACAGCGTGCAGAGGACAACCGATGGCTGATGAAAACGATATGACGTCTGCTGAAGACCAGGCATTGGCCGATGAATGGGCTGCTGCATTGGGCGAAGCTGGCGACAGTCAGGCTGATATTGATGCGTTGCTGGCTGCGGACGCCGGGAACTCGGGTAGCCGGATGGCCATGGAAGAGTTTGGCAGCGTGCCGAAAAGCAGCGGGCCGGTTTCTCTGGATGGTCCCAACCTGGATGTGATTCTCGACATTCCGGTGTCGATCTCCATGGAAGTGGGCAGCACCGATATCAACATTCGCAACCTGTTGCAGCTCAACCAGGGCTCGGTGATCGAGCTGGATCGTCTGGCGGGCGAACCGCTGGATGTGCTGGTCAACGGCACGTTGATCGCGCATGGCGAAGTGGTAGTGGTCAACGAAAAGTTCGGGATCCGTCTGACCGACGTGATCAGCCCGAGCGAACGCATCAAGAAGCTGCGCTAAGTGAGGCGCTGGCTGAGTGTTCTGCTGACTTTGCCATCGCTGGCCTGGGCCGCCGAACCCGCCGCCCAGGCGGCGCCTGCGCAAGTGGCCAACACGGTCTCAGGCGGTATGGGCGGGCAGGTGGTGCAGCTATTGTTCGGTCTGATCCTGGTGATTGGCCTGATTTTCGTGCTCGCCTGGCTGATGCGCCGGGTGCAGCGCGTCGGGCCGAACAGTAATCAGTTGATCGAGCTGGTGAGTTCGCGTGCGCTGGGGCCGCGTGATCGGCTGGTGCTGGTACAGATCGGTAATGAACAGGTGCTGCTGGGCATTACGCCCGGGCGAATCACGCCTCTGCATGTGCTCAAGGAGCCCGTACAGGTGCCGGTGCGCGAGCAGGCTACCCCTGAATTCGCTCAGCGCCTGATGGAGCTGATGGGCAAGGATAAGGACAAGAAGTAATGGGCGCCTTGCGTTTCCTGATACTGCTGTTGCTGGTCATGGTGACGCCTGCTGCGCTGGCGGCCGATCCGCTGTCGATTCCGGCGATCACGCTGTCCAACGGTACCGATGGCCAGCAGGAGTATTCGGTCAGCCTGCAGATTCTGCTGATCATGACCGCGCTGAGCTTCATTCCGGCGTTCGTCATGTTGATGACCAGCTTCACGCGCATCATCATCGTCTTTTCGATTCTGCGTCAGGCCCTCGGCCTGCAGCAGACGCCGTCGAACCAGATTCTTACCGGCATGGCGCTGTTTCTGACCATGTTCATCATGGCGCCGGTATTCGACCGGGTGAATCAGGATGCTCTGCAGCCTTACCTGGCCGAGAAGCTTTCGGCGCAGGATGCGGTGGCCAAGGCGCAGGTGCCGATCAAGGACTTCATGCTGGCGCAGACTCGCACCAGCGATCTTGAGCTGTTCATGCGTCTGTCCAAGCGCACTGATATCCCGACCCCGGATGCCGCACCGTTGACCATTCTGGTTCCGGCATTCGTGATCTCGGAGCTCAAGACGGCGTTTCAGATCGGCTTCATGATCTTCATTCCGTTCCTGATCATCGATCTGGTGGTGGCCAGTGTGCTGATGGCGATGGGTATGATGATGCTGTCGCCGCTGATCATTTCTCTGCCGTTCAAGATCATGCTGTTTGTGCTGGTGGACGGCTGGGCGCTGATTGTCGGCACCCTGGCTGGCAGTTTTGGTGGTGTATGAGCCGTTTTACTGAGGAGTCTGCCCGATGACGCCGGAAGTAGCCGTCGATCTGTTCCGCGAGGCGCTGTGGCTGACCACTGTGCTGGTCGCGATTCTTGTAGTGCCGAGCCTGTTGTGCGGTCTGCTGGTGGCGATGTTTCAGGCGGCCACACAGATCAACGAACAGACCCTGAGCTTCCTGCCGCGGCTGCTGGTGATGCTCATCACCCTTATCGCCATCGGCCCGTGGCTGTTGAAAATATTCATGGAATACATGCTGTCGTTGTACACCAGTATTCCGACCCTGATCGGCTAGCGCCGCATGCAGCCGATGCTTGCGCTGACCGATACCCAGATCAGTACCTGGGTAGCCAGCTTCATGCTGCCGCTGTTTCGCATCATCGCGTTGCTGATGACCATGCCGATCATCGGCACCACGCTGGTCCCGCGTCGCGTGCGCATGTACCTCGCCGTGGCGATCACGGTGGTGGTCGCGCCTGCGCTTCCCGCCATGCCGCCCGTGCAGGCGCTCGACCTGAGCGCGCTGTTGCTGATCGGTGAGCAGATCATCATCGGCGCCGGGATGGGCCTTTCGCTGCAGCTGTTTTTCCATATCTTTGTCGTCGCGGGGCAGATTATCTCGACGCAGATGGGGATGGGCTTTGCGTCGATGGTCGACCCTACCAACGGCGTTTCCTCCGCCACCATCGGTCAGTTCTTCACGATGCTGGTCACCCTGTTGTTTCTGGCCATGAATGGTCATCTGGTGGTGCTGGAAATTCTCGTCGAGAGCTTTACCACGATGCCGGTTGGCAGTGGTTTGCTGGTGAACAATTTCTGGGAGCTGGCCAACGGGCTGGGCTGGGTGCTGAGCTCCGGTCTGCGACTGGTATTGCCTGCGATCACCGCGCTGCTGATCATCAACATCGCCTTTGGCGTCATGACTCGCGCCGCACCGCAACTCAACATCTTCTCCATCGGCTTCCCGCTTACGCTGGTGTTGGGCATGGTCATTCTATGGATGACCATGGGCGACATTCTCAATCAGTATCAACCGATCGCTACGCAGGGATTGCAGGCGTTGCGCGACATGGTGAGGGCTCGTTGAATGGCAGAAAACGAGAATGGCCAGGACAAGACAGAAGACCCCACGGAAAAAAAGGTCAAGGACGCACGGGCTGACGGCCAGATCGCGCGCTCCAAGGAGCTGACCACGCTGGTGGTGATGCTGATGGGGGCGGGCGGGTTACTGATGTTCGGCTCTGATATCGCCCTGATGATGTCCGAGCTGATGCGTGACAATTTCACGATATCCCGTGAAACCCTGATGGATCAGTCCTATATGGGCAAGGCGCTGCTCAGTTCCGGTATGCACGCGCTGATAGTGGTCCTGCCGTTCCTGATCGCCATGCTGGTTGCCGCACTGGTGGGGCCGATCATGCTCGGCGGCTGGCTGTTCGCAACCAAATCGTTGATGCCCAAGTTCAGCCGCATGAACCCGGCGGCAGGGCTCAAGCGCATGTTCTCGCCGCATGCGCTGGTTGAGTTGCTCAAGTCCTTCGGAAAATTCCTGATCATTCTGGCAGTGGCGCTGGTGGTTCTGAACAATGAGCGCAAGGACCTGGTCGCGATTGCTCACGAGCCGCTCGAGCAGGCCATGATCCACAGCCTGATGGTGGTGGGCTGGAGCAGCTTCTGGATGGCGTGTGGCCTGATATTCATCGCGGCGGCGGATGTGCCGTTCGTGTTGTATGAAGCGCACAAGAAGCTGCTGATGACCAAGCAGGAAGTGCGCGACGAGCACAAGAACAGCGAGGGCAGCCCGGAGATCAAGCAGCGCATTCGCCAGTTGCAGCGTGAAATGTCCCAGCGGCGCATGATGGCCTCGGTTCCCGAGGCCGACGTGATCATCACCAACCCGACCCACTTCGCCGTTGCCCTCAAATACGATCCCGAGCAGGGCGGGGCGCCGATGCTGCTGGCCAAGGGCACTGATCTGGTCGCGCTGAAAATTCGCGAAATCGGCGCGCATAACGAAATCCTGATTCTGGAGTCCGCAGCACTGGCGCGCTCTATCTACTACAGCACCGAGCTTGATCAGGAAATCCCCGCCGGCCTGTATCTGGCAGTTGCCCAGGTGCTGGCCTACGTCTACCAGATCCGCCAGTTCCGCGCCGGTCAGGGCAAGCGCCCCGACCCTCTGGGCGACATCAAGATCCCTCCCGACCTGCAGCGCGATGCGTAGCCCGCACCTGGGCGTGTGGTGCGGCGCAGATTTGTGACGCAGAGCGTCATCCACGGCATTCCCACGCTGGAGCGTGAGGAACCAGGTGTTCATGAAGACACCTATCGTGCCCATGCTCCGCGTGGGCACGCCGTTCCGGACGCTCCGCGTCCGCTTTTGCTCAGGTAAACGAGCAGATTTCTGACTGTGCTCAGCACACCGGTTTTACGTTACCTCCGTCTCTAAAGCCTTGCCGCCACTGGCTTTGTAAAAGTTGGACAGCTTTTTGCAACAGGGTCGTTACAGGTCGCCATCGGCGTCAATGTTTTGATCTAGTGCGCAGGTAACGAATCAGTGGATCGCTCTCAATTACTCAGTAGCGCACGCAGCAATATCACCGGCCTCGGCCGTGGTCAGTTGGGCGTTCCGTTGTTGTTGCTGGTCATGATGGCAATGATGATGTTGCCTATGCCACCGTTCCTGCTGGACGTGTTCTTCACGTTCAACATCGCACTGTCCATCGTCGTGCTGCTGGTGTGCGTGTACGCCCTGCGGCCGCTGGACTTCTCGGTATTTCCGACCATTCTCCTGGTAGCCACGTTGCTGCGTCTGGCGCTTAACGTCGCTTCCACTCGGGTGGTCATGCTTCACGGTCAGGACGGCCACGCCGCTGCAGGCAAAGTGATTCAGGCCTTCGGTGAAGTGGTGATCGGTGGTAACTACGTCGTCGGTATCGTGGTGTTCGCGATTCTGATGATCATCAACTTCGTGGTAATCACCAAGGGTGCCGGCCGTATTTCCGAGGTGAGCGCGCGCTTCACCCTCGACGCAATGCCCGGCAAACAGATGGCGATCGACGCCGACCTCAACGCCGGCCTCATCGATCAGCCGGAAGCCAAGCGCCGCCGTGCCGAAGTCGCCCAGGAAGCCGAGTTCTACGGTTCCATGGACGGTGCCAGTAAATTCGTGCGCGGCGATGCGATTGCCGGTCTGCTGATTCTGTTCATCAACCTGATTGGCGGCATGCTGGTCGGTATCCTGCAACACAACATGACCTTCGCCGATGCAGGCCGCGTTTACACCCTGCTGACCATTGGTGACGGTTTGGTGGCGCAATTGCCATCACTGCTGTTGTCCACCGCCGCAGCGATCATGGTGACCCGTGCTTCCGGTTCGGAAGAGATGGGCAAACTGATCAATCGTCAGATGTTCGCCTCGCCGAAGGCACTGGCGGTTTCGGCCGCGATCATGATCGTGATGGGACTGGTGCCGGGCATGCCGCACTTCTCCTTCATCAGCCTCGGCCTGGTGGCTGCAGGCGGCGCGTATCTTCTCTGGAAGAAAGAAAACCAGGTGAAAGTCCAGGCGCTGGCCGAAGTGCAGCGTCAACAGGACCTGCTGCCTTCGCCGACCCGCGCTCAGGACTCCAAGGAGTTGGGTTGGGATGACGTGACGCCCATCGATATCATCGGCCTGGAAGTGGGTTATCGCCTGATTCCGCTGGTGGATCGCAATCAGGGTGGTCAGTTGCTGGCGCGTATCAAGGGTGTGCGCAAGAAGCTCTCGCAAGAACTCGGCTTCCTGATGCCCACTGTGCACATTCGCGACAACCTCGATCTGGCACCCAGCGCCTACCGCCTGACGCTGATGGGCGTGATTCTGGCCGAGGCCGAGATCTACCCGGATCGCGAACTGGCGATCAACCCCGGTCAGGTCTTCGGTACCCTGAACGGCATCACCGCCAGAGACCCGGCGTTTGGTCTGGAAGCCGTGTGGATCGAAATCAGCCAGCGCAGTCAGGCGCAGTCGCTGGGTTACACCGTGGTCGATGCCAGTACCGTAGTGGCAACCCACTTGAACCAGATTCTCTACAAGCATTCGCATGAGCTGATTGGTCATGAGGAAGTCCAGCAATTGATGCAATTGCTGGCCAAAAGCTCGCCCAAGCTGGCTGAAGAGCTGGTGCCTGGCGTGCTGTCGCTGTCCTCTCTGCTCAACGTGCTGCAGGCGCTGCTGGCTGAGCACGTACCTGTGCGGGATATTCGCAGCATTGCAGAGGCTATCGCCAACAACGTCGGGAAGAGTCAAGATACCGCCGCTTTGGTGGCCGCAGTGCGAGTGGGTCTGAGCCGCGCAATCGTCCAAAGCATTGTAGGCGTTGAGCCGGAGCTGCCTGTTATCACTCTGGAGCCAAGGTTGGAACAGATATTGCTCAATAGTTTGCAGAAGGCTGGTCAGGGTCAGGAAGAAGGCGTTCTTCTTGAGCCAAGCATGGCTGAGAAGCTCCAGCGTTCGTTGATTGAGGCCGCCCAGCGTCAGGAGATGCAAGGGATGCCGGTAATTCTTCTGGTAGCAGGGCCTGTCCGGGCCATGCTGTCACGATTTGGACGATTGGCTGTACCGAACATGCATGTTCTGGCGTATCAGGAAATTCCGGACAACAAGCAAGTAACCATCGTAGCGACTGTCGGGCCGAACGGCTGAGGTAGTGAGTCATGCAAGTTAAGCGATTTTTCGCCGCCGATATGCGTCAAGCCATGAAGCTGGTTCGTGATGAGCTGGGCGCGGAAGCGGCCATCATCGGTAACCGGCGCATTGCTGGTGGCGTAGAGCTGACTGCTGCTCTGGATTACAAGCTGTCCGCCCTGGCACCGCGTGTGCCGAACATGGAACTGGAAGACGAGCTGCGCAAGACCCAGTCGCGCATCGTCTCCGCCCAGGCCGAATTGAACAATCGCAGCGACAGCGACGCATCGATCAACCTGCAGCTGTTTTCCGGCAAGCCGGTCAACCCTGCCGATACGCACATCGAACCGACACTCGAAGAGCCGCCGCGTCCATTTGCTTACGCACCGCCGCAGGCCGCCGAGCCTGCCGTTGGCCAGCGCGCCTATGACTCGATGCGCTCCGAATTGAATGGCCTGCGTGAGCTGCTGGAAGTCCAGCTCGGCTCGCTGGCGTGGAACCAGTTGCAGGGCACTCGTCCGCAGCAGGCCAACCTGTGGCGTCGTCTGCAGCGTGTCGGCCTGTCCGGCCCGCTGTCACGCGACTTGTTGTCGATGATTCCGGAGATTGACGAGCCTCGTCAGGCCTGGCGCATGCTGCTGGCGCACCTGGCACGCATGATCGCCGTACCGGAAGTCGAGCCGCTGGAAGAGGGCGGTGTGATTGCGATGGTCGGTCCTGCCGGCATGGGCAAGACCACCACCCTGGCCAAACTGGCAGCACGTTACGTGTTGAAGTACGGTCCGCAGAATATCGCACTGGTCAGCATGGACAGTTTCCGTATCGGCGCGCAGGAGCAGCTCAAGACCCTTGGGCGCATCCTCAACGTTCCGGTCACCCATGTCGATCCCGGCCAGTCTCTGGTTCAGGCGCTGGAACCGCTGCTGCGCAAGCGCGTGGTGCTGATTGATACCGCCGGGCTGCAGGCCAGTGATCCTGCGCTGCGCATGCAGCTGGAAAGCCTCGCCGGTCGCGGCATCAAGTCGCGCAACTATCTGGTACTGGCAACCACCAGCCAGAAGCAGGTGCTGACGGCCGCGTATCACAGTTACAAGCGTTGTGGCCTGGCCGGATGCATTCTGACCAAGCTTGATGAAACTGCCAGCCTTGGTGAAGTCCTGAGCCTGGCGATCAGTCACGAACTACCTGTGGCCTACCTCACGGACGGACCACGCATTCCTGATGACCTGCATACTCCGCGTCGTCATCAGTTGGTAAGCCGCGCTGTGAGTGTGCAGATGCAGGACGAGCCTAGCGAAGAAGCAATGGCTGATATGTTTGCTGACCTCTATCACACCCCTGGCAAGAGAGTGGGTTAAGTGATGGATATTATTGGAATGTCCCTGCGTCAACGGTCTGCCATGCAGTGTTCATTTGCGCATGTGCAGCCCTCGATGTGGTTTCGGTCTACGCAAGACAAGGTAAAGAAATAACATGGGCAGCATGCATCCCGTACAGGTTATCGCTGTGACCGGTGGCAAAGGTGGCGTCGGTAAGACTAACGTGTCAGTGAACCTTTCACTGGCCCTCGCCGAGCTTGGCCGTCGCGTCATGCTGCTGGACGCCGATCTGGGTCTGGCCAATGTCGACGTGCTGCTTGGGCTGACGCCCAAACGCACACTTGCCGATGTCATCGAGGGGCGTTGTGAGTTGCGCGACGTGCTGCTGCAGGGGCCGGGCGGGGTTCGAATCGTACCCGCTGCTTCCGGCACCCAGAGCATGGTGCATCTTTCGCCCGCCCAGCATGCCGGCCTGATCCAGGCGTTCAGCGAGATTGGCGACAACCTCGATGTGCTGGTGATCGATACGGCCGCCGGTATCGGCGAGTCGGTGGTCAGCTTCGTGCGCGCCGCTCAGGAAGTGCTGCTGGTAGTGTGCGACGAGCCCACGTCGATCACCGATGCCTACGCCCTGATCAAACTGCTCAATCGCGACTACGGCATGAACCGCTTCCGGGTGCTGGCCAACATGGCACAGAGCCCGCAGGAAGGGCGCAACCTGTTCGCCAAGCTGACCAAAGTGACGGATCGTTTTCTCGATGTTGCGCTTCAGTATGTAGGTGCCGTGCCGTACGACGAATGCGTACGCAAGGCGGTACAGAAACAGCGCGCCGTTTACGAAGCATTCCCGCGTTCCAAATGTGCACTGGCCTTCAAGGCCATTGCCCAGAAGGTTGATACCTGGCCGTTGCCAGCCAACCCGCGGGGTCATCTCGAGTTCTTCGTTGAGCGACTCGTTCACCAGACCAGTGCAGGGCCTGTGCAATGACTGCGAGCGGCTACCAGATGTACAGCAAGGCGTCCCGTAATTCGCAATACGAGTTGATCGAGCGCTATGCGCCTTTGGTCAAGCGTATCGCTTATCATCTGCTGGCGCGCCTGCCGGCCAGCGTACAGGTCGAGGATCTGATCCAGGCCGGTATGATCGGCCTGCTTGAAGTCTCCACCAAGTATGATTCCACCAAGGGCGCGAGTTTCGAGACCTATGCCGGTATTCGCATCCGTGGTGCGATGCTCGATGAAGTGCGCAAGGGTGACTGGGCGCCACGCTCGGTACACCGCAATACGCGCATGGTCAGTGACGCAATTCGGGCAATTGAAGCTAAAACCGGCCGTGACGCTAAAGATCACGAGGTTGCGGCCGAACTCCAGTTGAGTCTCGATGATTACTACGGGATTTTGAATGACACCTTGGGCAGCCGCCTCTTCAGTTTCGACGACCTGCTGCAGGACGGCGATCATGAAGGGCTGCACGAGGATGGCGCAAGCGGTTCGCTTGAGCCGTCGCGCGACCTGGAAGACGAGCGCTTCCAGGCTGCGTTGGCCGATGCAATTGCCAATCTGCCAGAGCGCGAGCGTCTGGTGTTGGCGCTGTACTACGACGAAGAGCTGAACCTCAAGGAAATCGGAGAGGTTCTTGGGGTCAGCGAATCTCGGGTCAGTCAGTTACACAGCCAGTGCGCAGCTCGTTTGCGAGGGCGTTTGGGGGAGTGGCGAGCGCGTTGACAGGCAACGTGCGGTCTATGGCCGCGCGTTGACTGCAAGCCGGCTGTGCAGAGCGTTACGTGGTAACAGGATGGACCCGTCGGAAGCCTGTCAGGCATTGCCTTGATGGGCTTGTTTCTCAGGTCCTTGCCTGTTGTTGTGCCAAGCCCGTCGTCGTTTCGTACAGCCGGGGGTGTGCTGTGCCAGTATTGAGTGAACAGCGTGTTCAGGTGCTGAACGCGTTAAAGACTGCTTGGAGGTCGAATTGGACAAGAACATGAAAATCCTCATCGTTGATGACTTCTCAACGATGCGGCGGATCATCAAGAACCTTTTGCGTGATCTGGGGTTTACCAACACATCGGAAGCGGATGATGGTCTGACCGCATTGCCGATGCTGCAGAGCGGTGCCTTTGACTTTCTGGTGACGGACTGGAACATGCCTGGCATGTCCGGTATCGATCTGCTGCGCGAAGTCCGCAAGGACGAACGCCTCAAGAGCCTTCCCGTGCTGATGGTCACTGCCGAAGCCAAGCGTGAGCAGATCATTGAAGCTGCCCAGGCCGGGGTGAACGGTTATGTAGTCAAGCCATTCACCGCCCAAGCCCTGAAAGACAAGATCGACAAGATCTTTGAACGCGTCAATAGCTGATGCAAGCCGCGAGGGCGCTATGGATAACAATGATTCGATGGCCGACTTTGAGTCGACCTTAAAGAGACACGCGCAGGAACTTGTCACCAGCCTTGAAAAAGGTCGTTTCGGCGACGCTGTGCAACTGATCCACGAACTCAACCAGACACGCGACCGCGGCCTTTATCAGGAAGTGGGCAAGCTGACTCGTGAGCTGCACAGTGCAATCGTGAACTTTCACATTGATCCGCACATGCCTCAGGCCGAGGAGGTGTCGCAGATCACGGATGCTACCGAACGCCTGTCGTATGTGGTGAGGCTGACCGAGAATGCGGCCAACCGCACCATGGACCTGGTGGAGGAAAGCACGCCGGTCATGAACGGCCTGAGTTCCGACGCCAAGGCGTTGAGCGACGACTGGGGACGTTTCATGCGCCGCGAAATCGGTGCCGAAGAGTTCCGCGAGCTGGCCAAGCGGGTCGATGGTTTTTTGACGCGTACCGAAAAGGAGACCCATCAGGTTTCCGCACATCTCAACGACATTCTGCTCGCCCAGGATTACCAGGACCTTACCGGTCAGGTCATCAAGCGCGTGACACAACTGGTCACCGAGGTCGAGAGCAATCTGCTCAAACTGGTGCTCATGGCCAGCCATGTCGATCGCTTCGCAGGCATCGAACATGACGAAGAATCCATCCTCGCTGAAAAAGATCCTAAAAAACATCTCGCTCAGGGTGAAGGTCCGCAGATTCATGCCGATAAACGTGAAGACGTCGTATCCGGACAGGATGATGTAGACGATCTGCTATCGAGCCTCGGCTTCTAAGGTCTGTTGACGGTTAATTTTAGGGAGCACCCCATGAGCTTCGGCGCCGATGAAGAAATCCTTCAGGATTTTCTGGTAGAGGCCGGCGAAATTCTGGAGCAGTTGTCAGAGCAATTGGTCGAGCTGGAAAGCCGACCGGATGATGCTGATCTGCTCAATGCAATTTTTCGCGGTTTTCACACTGTAAAAGGGGGCGCCGGCTTCCTCCAGCTCCATGAGCTGGTGGAGTGCTGCCACATCGCCGAAAACGTGTTCGACATCCTGCGCAAGGGTGAGCGTCGCGTTGATTCCGAACTGATGGACGTGGTCCTTGAAGCACTGGACACCGTCAACAGCATGTTCGGTCAAGTACGTGAACGGACTGACGTGACTCCGGCGACGCCAGAACTGCTGGCCGCGCTGGCGCGTCTGGCCGAGCCACAATCCGCCGACGAGGTCGCGGCTCCCGAGCCAGAGCCCGAGCCGGTGGTTGAAGTCCAGGCTGCTGCGGTTGCAGTGCCAGCGGCCGGCGACGAGATTACCGATGATGAGTTCGAGCAACTGCTCGACTCGCTGCACGGCTCAAGTCCGGTGTCTGCCGCGCCAGCACCAGCGTCGGCACCAGCGGCCGCGCCGGCCGGTGATGAAATCACCGACCAGGAATTTGAATCCCTGCTTGATCAGTTGCATGGCAAGGGCAAGTTTGCGGCCGACGCTGCAACCGCTCCGGCCCCCGCACCTGTAGCGCAGGGCAGTGCAGAGCCTGCCGGTGACGAGATCACTGACGACGAATTCGAAGCGTTGCTCGATCAACTGCACGGCAAAGGCTCGTTTGATGCCGCAGTAGCTGCGCCTGTCGCTGCTGCAGCTGTAGCCGTTGCTGCCAAGGCACCTGGTGCTGCTGCATCGGACGAAATCACCGATCACGAATTCGAAAACCTGCTCGACGAGTTGCACGGCAAGGGCAAGTTCGAGCCTGAGGCGATTGTTGCCAAGGCGCCTGCTCCGGCGGCCGCAGCGGCTGCACCGGCACCACCTGTTGCCAAGCCTGCTCCGGCGCCTGCTGCGAAAGCCGAACCGGCCAAACCCGCTGCGGCTCCAGCCCCGGCGCGCGCTCCTGTACCCAGCGGTGAAAAGCCGGTGGCGACAGAAGCCGAAACCACGGTTCGTGTCGATACCGCCCGATTGGACGAGATCATGAACATGGTCGGCGAGCTGGTGCTGGTACGTAACCGCCTGGTGCGGTTGGGTCTCAACAGCGGCGATGAAGCCATGTCCAAGGCCGTTTCCAACCTGGATGTGGTGACTGCCGATCTGCAGACTGCGGTGATGAAAACCCGCATGCAGCCGATCAAGAAAGTCTTCGGTCGCTTCCCGCGTCTGGTTCGTGACCTGGCTCGCCAGCTCAAGAAAGAGATCAACCTGGAGCTGGTCGGTGAAGAAACCGATCTCGACAAGAACCTTGTAGAGGCGCTTGCCGATCCGCTGGTCCACTTGGTGCGTAACGCGGTCGACCACGGTATCGAAACGCCGGAAGAGCGCGAAGCCACGGGCAAGTCCCGCGGCGGTCGGGTGATCCTCTCGGCAGAGCAGGAAGGCGATCATATCCTGCTGTCGATTTCCGATGACGGCAAGGGCATGGACCCTAATGTACTGCGCTCCATTGCTGTGAAACGCGGCGTCATGGACAAGGATGCAGCCGATCGGTTGAGTGACACCGATTGCTACAACCTGATCTTCGCGCCGGGCTTCTCGACCAAGACCGAGATTTCCGATGTGTCGGGTCGCGGTGTGGGCATGGACGTGGTCAAGACCAAGATCTCCCAGCTCAACGGCTCGATCAACATCTACTCGACCAAGGGCCAGGGTTCGAAGATCGTCATCAAGGTGCCGTTGACCCTGGCGATCATGCCGACCCTGATGGTGATGCTGGGCAATCAAGCCTTCGCTTTCCCGCTGGTCAACGTCAACGAAATCTTCCACCTGAACCTGTCGACTACCAACGTGGTTGATGGCCAGGAAGTGGTGATCGTACGTGACAAGGCCTTGCCGCTGTTCTACCTCAAGCGCTGGCTGGTCAGTTCGGCGGCTCACGAGGAGCAGCGCGAAGGGCACGTGGTGATCCTCACGGTCGGCACCCAGCGCATCGGCTTTGTCGTCGATCAACTGGTCGGTCAGGAAGAAGTGGTCATCAAACCGCTGGGCAAGATGCTGCAAGGTACGCCGGGCATGTCGGGCGCCACCATCACCGGTGACGGTCGCATCGCCTTGATTCTCGATGTACCCAGCATGCTCAAGCGTTACGCCGCACGGCGTATCTGAACCCGGGGTTGCGGGCAGCCTGGCTGCCTGCGGCACCTATTGGAGTGTTTATGGCAGTCAAGGTCCTGGTGGTGGATGATTCCGGTTTTTTCCGCCGCCGCGTTACGGAAATTCTTTCTTCGGACCCCAACATTGTAGTTGTCGGCACCGCCACCAATGGCAAGGAAGCGATTGAGCAGGCGCTGGCGCTCAAGCCGGATGTCATCACCATGGACTACGAAATGCCGATGATGGATGGCATTACGGCAGTTCGCCATATCATGCAGCGTATCCCCACCCCGGTATTGATGTTCTCGTCGCTGACGCATGAAGGTGCGCGTGTGACGCTGGATGCTCTTGACGCCGGTGCGGTGGATTTCCTGCCCAAGAATTTCGAAGATATCTCTCGCAACCCGCAGAAGGTCAAGCAGCTGCTGTGCGAGAAAATCAACAGTATTTCACGCAGCAACCGTCGTTCCAGCGGGTTCGGTTCAGCCAGTGCAGCCCCGGCGGCACCGGCTGCGTCGACGTTGTCCAGCCGCGCATCGGCGCCAGCCCCTGCACCTGCCAGGGCGGCGCCGTCACGCACTGCGACCCCTGCTGCGGCTGCGGCAGCTCAGGCCCATCATGCGCCGGCGCACCCGACAACTTCCGGCACAGCCAAGCGCAAGGCCTACAAGCTGGTGGCCATTGGTACCTCGACAGGCGGCCCGGTCGCGCTGCAACGCGTACTGACCCAACTGCCAGCCAATTTCCCGGCACCTCTGGTGCTGATTCAGCACATGCCTGCGGCGTTTACCAAGGCATTTGCCGAGCGTCTCGACAAGCTGTGCAAGATCAGCGTCAAGGAAGCCGAAGACGGCGACGTGCTGCGTCCCGGCCTCGCGCTGCTGGCACCGGGTGGCAAGCAAATGATGGTTGACGGACGCGGTACGGTGAAGATTCTGCCGGGCGACGAGCGCCTCAATTACAAGCCCTGCGTCGACATCACCTTCGGCTCTGCCGCCAAGTCCTATGGCGACAAAGTGCTTTCGGTGGTCTTGACCGGTATGGGGGCTGACGGCCGCGAGGGCGCACGACTGCTCAAGCAGGCCGGCAGTACCGTGTGGGCGCAGGATGAAGCGAGCTGCGTGATTTATGGCATGCCGATGGCCATCGTCAAGGCTGAACTCGCGGATGCGATCTACAGTCTCGACGACATCGGTCGGCACCTGGTAGAGGCCTGTCTCTGATGGATGTACTGAGCCTTATCGGTCTGATTCTGGCGTTTGTCGCGATCATTGGTGGCAATTTCCTCGAAGGCGGACACCT
The DNA here is from genome assembly GCF_017833005.1 of Pseudomonas sp. PvP027. Classification (NCBI taxonomy): domain Bacteria; kingdom Pseudomonadati; phylum Pseudomonadota; class Gammaproteobacteria; order Pseudomonadales; family Pseudomonadaceae; genus Pseudomonas; species Pseudomonas sp. PvP027. The sequence continues at coordinate 5,172,684 of NZ_JAFIBK010000001.1, forward strand.
CGGTGCCTTGCTCAATGGTCCGGCGGCGCTGATCGTGGTGGGCGGTACACTCGGCGCTTCGCTGTTGCAGTCGCCGATGAACGCGTTCATGCGCGCCATGAAGATCATCCACTGGATCATTTTCCCGCCACGTATCGATCTGCCCGGCGGTGTCGACCGGGTCATCGGCTGGAGCATGACCGCCCGCAAAGAAGGCTTGCTGGGTCTGGAAACCGTAGCCGATTCCGAACCCGACGGTTATGCCCGCAAGGGCTTGCAACTGTTGGTCGACGGTGCCGAGCCGGCAGCGATTCGCAGCATTCTTGAAGTCGATTTCATCACTCAGGAAACCCGCGATATCCAGGCTGCGAAAGTATTCGAAAGCATGGGCGGCTACGCTCCGACCGTGGGTATCATCGGCGCCGTCATGGGCCTGATTCATGTCATGGGCAACCTGGCTGACCCCAGTCAACTGGGCAGTGGTATCGCTGTGGCCTTTGTCGCCACGATCTATGGCGTGGCCATGGCCAACCTGATCCTCCTGCCCGTGGCGAACAAGCTCAAGGCCATTGCCCACCGTCAGGCGCGCTATCGCGAGATGTTGCTTGAAGGTCTTTTGTCCATCGCCGAGGGTGAAAACCCGCGCTCCATCGAACTCAAGCTGCAAGGCTTCATGGAGTAACAGCGTATGGCTCGCCGTCGTCAGGTCGAAGAACACGAAAATCACGAACGCTGGCTGGTGTCGTATGCCGACTTCATTACTTTGCTGTTCGCGTTTTTCGTGGTGATGTACTCGATTTCCTCGGTCAACGAAGGCAAGTACAAGATCCTGTCCCAGGCACTGGTCGGCGTGTTCAACGACACCGAGCGCACCATGAAGCCGATTCCCATCGGTGAGCAGCGCCCGGTCTCGATCAAGCCCGCCGAGCCGCTGGTCAAGGAAAGCGAGCAGACTGACGCCGGCATAGGTCAGGCTTCCGATGACCCGTTGCAGACCATTGCCCAGGACGTGCGTGACGCGTTCGGTGACCTGATCAAGTCTGACCAGATGACTGTGCGCGGCAACGAACTGTGGATCGAGATCGAACTCAACTCCAGCATGCTTTTCGGCAGCGGCGATGCGATGCCCAGTGACAAGGCCTTCACCATCATCGAAAAGGTCGCCGGGATCGTCAAACGCTTCGACAACCCGATCCATGTCGAGGGCTTTACCGATGACCAGCCGATCAGCACTGCACAGTTTCCGACCAACTGGGAGCTGTCTTCGGCGCGTTCTGCCAGCATTGTGCGCATGCTGGCCATGGACGGTGTCAATCCGGCGCGACTCGCTTCGGTGGGTTACGGTGAGTTTCAGCCGATCGCTCCCAATACCAGCACTGCCGGACGCGCCAAGAACCGCCGTGTCGTGCTGGTTATCTCGCGCAATCTGGATGTCCGCCGCAGTCTGACCAGCGCCGGATCGGCCAATGTGCAGCCGGATGCTGCATTGAGGCGTGCTGGCACACAAACTGCACCGGTGCCAGCAAAGCCGCCGGTACGCGCGAACGCCGTCAATTCTCCGTCACCCGCCCCCTAAACATCGTATCGGTATGGTCGTCGCTGTACGGAAGGAAAAACATCAATGAGAGTCTGGGCAGTAGCCAACCAGAAAGGTGGAGTCGGAAAGACCACCACGACCATTGCCCTGGCCGGTTTGCTGGCCGATTCAGGCAAGCGCGTGGTCGTGGTCGATCTTGACCCTCACGGCTCCATGACCAGTTATTTCGGGCATAACCCGGACGAGCTGGAACACAGCGCTTTCGATCTGTTCCTGCACAAAGGCGCGGTGCCGGACGGTCTTCCCGGCCAGTTGCTGCTGCCTACCAGCGATAAACGTATCTCGCTGATACCGTCCAGCACTGCACTCGCCACACTGGAACGCCAATCACCCGGGCAGAGTGGTCTGGGCCTGGTCATTGCAAAAAGTCTGGCTCAGTTGTGGCAGGATTTTGACTATGCGTTGATCGACAGTCCGCCGCTGCTGGGCGTTCTCATGGTCAATGCACTGGCTGCGAGCCAGCAGCTGGCGATTCCGGTGCAGACCGAGTTTCTCGCTGTAAAAGGTCTGGAGCGCATGGTCAATACGCTGACCATGATCAATCGTTCGCGCAAGGTGCCGCTGCCTTACACCATCGTGCCGACATTGTTCGACCGGCGTACCCAGGCCTCTATGGGCACCTTGAAACTGTTGCGCGACAGCTTCCCCGAGCATGTCTGGCAAGCCTATGTGCCGGTCGACACACGACTGCGCGATGCCAGCCGTCTGGGGCTTACGCCGTCGCAGAACGACAGCAAGAGTCGTGGTGTGATCGCTTACCGGGCATTGCTCAAGCATATGCTCGCCGAGCAGCTCAATGCGCAGGTGGCCTGACGTGAACGTCGACTCTTTCTACATTGTTTGCTCAAGTGATGCCTCAATGCGGCCGATAACTCTATCAGGCTGTACATGCTCCATTTTTTGTTGGGCCCCGGTATGAACCGCCCTGTAGAAGTAGCAACACGACCCAAACTGGCTTTGCAGTCCTACCTGGATGCATTGCTGTACGACGCGACTGAAGTGCTTGAAGAGCCCGGCAGCAGCATCGATGAATTTCAGGCGGCTGTGCTCGAAGAGCAGGCCTTTGATGCGCGGATGCAGGCGCAGATCAAGCCGCTGGCAGTCGCGGTTGCCGCACCGGCTCCGGTGGCTGTCGAGGTAAAGGTCGCAGCGCCTGCGCCAGTGGTTGAAGTCGCTCCGGTGATCGTTGCCGAAGCGGTGCAGGTTGAAGTGGCTCAGGTCGAAGAGGCAGTGCCAACCGTTGCGCTGGTAGAACCGGTCGCCGAGTTGAGCACGCTGGCAGCTCAGCGCACGCCGACACCGCCGCCGACCAGCGATGGTCGTCCGGCATGGGCTGCCGAGCCGTTCGAATGTCTGTTGTTCGATGTGGCCGGTCTGACGCTGGCGGTGCCGCTGGTGTGCCTGGGGTCGATTTATCCGCTGGCAGGGCAGGAGCTGACGCCGCTGTTCGGTCAGCCGGACTGGTTTCTCGGGATCCTGCCCTGTCAGGCGGGCAACCTGAAAGTGTTGGATACCGCGCGCTGGATCATGCCTGATCGCTACCGCGACGATTTTCGCCAGGGATTGCAGTACGTGATTTCGGTGCAGGGATACGAGTGGGGGCTGGCGGTGCATCAGGTCAGCCGTTCGTTGCGTCTTGATCCGAACGAGATCAAATGGCGCGCGCAGCGAGGTCATCGTCCATGGCTGGCGGGTACGGTCATCGAGCATATGTGCGCGTTGCTGGATGTTGCAGAGTTGGCCGAGCTGATAGCCAGTGGTGCGGTCAAGCAGTTGAACAAGTCGAAATAATCATGGGTCGATGCCAATGGCGTCACCTGCAAAGAACACACGTGAGGGGTTGGGGTTATGAATAAGTCGTCTGCACAAGGTTCCGAAGATCCTATTCTGCAATGGGTTACGTTCCGCCTGGACAATGAGTCCTACGGCATCAACGTAATGCAGGTGCAGGAAGTGCTGCGCTACACTGAAATCGCCCCGGTGCCGGGTGCGCCAAGCTATGTACTGGGCATCATCAACCTGCGCGGTAACGTCGTGACCGTGATCGATACCCGTCAGCGTTTCGGCCTGGACCCGGTTGAAGTCAGCGACAACACGCGTATCGTGATCATCGAAGCCGACAAGCAAGTCGTCGGTATCCTGGTCGACAGCGTGGCTGAAGTGGTTTACTTGCGTCAGTCAGAAGTTGAAACTGCGCCTAACGTCGGTAACGACGAGTCGGCCAAGTTCATTCAGGGCGTTTGCAACAAGAACGGCGAACTGTTGATTCTGGTTGAACTGGACAAAATGATGTCCGAAGAAGAGTGGTCCGAGCTGGAGAACATCTGATTGATCTTTGAGGTAGCTGTCGTCTTCCTGGGCATTCTCTGGGTAGTCACCCTGTTTATGTTCCTGGCCCATACCAGGCGTCAGCGCAAGCTCGACGCCGAGCGTGATGAGGCGGCTGCCTTGCGGGATCAGCGGATCAAGGAGTTGGCCAGACGCCTGGACAACTACCAGAACGGTACGGTGCGCATGGGCGAAGCGTTGCATGAGCTGCGTGCCGTTGTTGCGCCGTTGCCGGACAAGCTCACCGCACTGGAGCAGCGCGATCCCTCCACGCTGTCCTTCGCCCAGGCCGCACGTTTGGTCGGCATGGGTGCCAGCATCGATGAGCTGACCCAGTCCTGCGGCCTGACCCAGGCCGAAGCTCAGTTGATGACCAAACTGCACGGTAATACAGCGAGCTAGTTTCTCTTCCCTGCACGCCTGCGCTGCACACTCAAGGTCGGACGCAGAGCGTCCAGAACTGCATTCCCACGCTGGAGCGTGAGGAACGATAGTCTTGTAACTCTCGTGCCAATCACTCCGCGTTGGCATTCCCTTCCTGACGCTTGGCGTCGCAAATTTCCAATGCGGCATAACATCATGCCTTATCTGTTGATGCTGCCATAAAATGCTTTTTTATCGCGATGGCACAGGCGACGCAGAGTGCGACGTAAGTGACGGCTGAGTCCTGGCGCTGATCCGGGGGTAGCCTGGCAGGACGCCAGGCTAGCCGCACCGGGCCATGGATGGCCCGTTGCGGCGCCCCCCGGATCAGTGACAGGGCGAAGGAACCCGACGAAGTCGGGCCGGAAACGGAGCTGCGGGCTTTGCTTACTTTGGCCCCATCAAAGTAAGTCGCCGAGGGGCGAAAAGGTGACTTGAGTCGAACCCCGATCCACCTGACATCGCAGAACCGCTGTGCAACGCGCAGCGACGATCCGCGCGCCGTCTTACTGCTCGTCCAGCGCAAACTCGGTCAGGCAGAACGTCGGGATCTTCAGGTCGTTGAGACGCTTGGAGCCGCCCAGTTCCGGCAAGTCGATGATCGCAGCGGCCTCATACACTTCGGCACCCATGCGGCGGATCAGGTTGGCGGCGGCGATCAGCGTGCCCCCGGTTGCGATCAGGTCATCGAACATGATGACCGAGTCACCTTCGCACAGACTGTCGGCATGCACTTCAAGATACGCTTCGCCGTATTCGGTCTGATACGCCTCCGACAGCACATCGGCAGGCAGCTTGCCTTGTTTGCGGAACAGCACCAGCGGCTTGTTCAACTGATACGCGACCACCGAACCAATCAGAAAACCCCGTGCGTCCATAACGCCGATATGGCTGAACTCGGCATCGATGTAGCGCTGCACGAAGCTGTCAATCACCTGACGGGTGGCCTTGGGCGATTGGAAGAGGGGCGTGATATCGCGGAAGACCACGCCCGGCTTGGGAAAGTCCACGACCGGGCGTATCAGGGATTTGAAGTTCGATTGATCGAAAGTCATCAGGGGGTTCCATGGCAGTTTTGGCCGACAGTTTAAGCCGACCCGCCAAAGATCGCACGTTTCAGCTTTGCATCGATCCGCCAGCCAACGCGCACAGCTCGATGGGGGCGAGGATATGTATCTCTTTGCCTTCGGCAGAAATCAGCTGATTTTGCTGGAACCGGGTAAATACCCGGGAAACCGTTTCGACTGCCAGACCCAGGTGATTACCGATTTCGTTGCGCGACATGCTCAGGCGGAACTGATTGGCCGAAAAGCCTCTGGCGCGGAAGCGTGCAGAGAGATTGATCAGAAACGTGGCGATACGCTCATCGGCAGTCTTTTTCGACAGCAGCAGCATCATTTGCTGATCGTCACGGATCTCACGGCTCATGACGCGCATCAACTGCCGACGCAGTTGCGGCAGTTTTACGGAAAGCTCGTCCAGACGCTCGAACGGGATTTCGCAGACCGATGTGGTTTCCAGTGCCTGCGCCGAGACCGGGTAAGCCTCGGCGTCCATGCCTGACATGCCCACCAGTTCGCTGGGCAGGTGAAAGCCGGTGAGCTGTTCTTCGCCGCTGTCACTGATATTGAAGGTTTTCAGTGCCCCGGAACGCACCGCGTAGACCGACTCGAAGGTATCCCCCTGACGAAACAGAAACTCGCCCTTTTTCAGTGGCCGGCCGCGTTTGACGATCTGGTCAAGGCTGTCCATGTCTTCGGTGTTCAACGAAAGGGGCAGGCACAACGGCGCGAGACTGCAATCCTTGCAGTGAGCCTGGGTTTGAGCGCGCGACTTGACTGGCTCGGACATCACTTAATTCCTTGTGGGAAATCACACATAAGCAGTAAGGGTAACTCACCCATGCTTGTCGGGGCCAGCCTGCAAAACTGTCGGCATCATCAAGGTTGCAGGCTGCCTGCCGATAAACCTGTATTCCTTCAGCCACACCAGGATGCCTTGTCATGTCAACGACACTCCCGTTGATCAACAGCATTACGTTACGGACTGCGACTTCGCAGACCACCTACAGTTATGCCGATCCAGGCACTGCCGAGACGCCTGCAAGCGAGAAAAAGGGCGTACAGGTCAATTTGTCGGCAGAAGGCAAGGCCGCTGCGTCTTCGTCTTCCAGAAACGCTGATATCGAGCAGAGCGGCCTGCCTTCTTCCGTGCAGAAGATCCTCAAGGCGATTCGCGAACTTCAGCGCAGGATCGAGGAAACCATGGAGCAGATCCAGAAGGCGCTGAATGACCCCAGCCTGAGCCCCGAGGAGCGAAGGACCAAGGCCGCGGCGCTACAGACCGTGCTCAGCACGTTGCAGGCGCAGGTGAGCAATTCCACGGCCGATCTGTCGTCGCTCATGAACAGCCTGAACTCCAGCGACTCCGACAAAACGAAGGCGGGGATGCTGGTTCTGGCCAAAATGTAGCACTTGGCCGCGGGTCATATCACCCGGGAGAACTGCTGTCTGTTCTGCCGTGTCAGGTAGGCATCGAAGACCATGCACACTGCGCGTACCAGCAGTCGACCTGCCGGTCTGACTTCAAGGCCGGTATCGCTCAGTGTGATCAGCCCGTCGCTCGCCATGCCAAGCAGTTGCGGCCACGCTTCGCTGAAATAGTCCTTGAAATCGATGCAAAAGGCCTTTTCGATTTCGCCGAAATCCAGCGTGAAGTGGCAGATCAGTTGCTGAATGACGGCGCGCCTGATGCGGTCGTCATCGCTGCAGAGCAGCCCGCGTCGGGTTGCGGGCTGGTCGCTGTCCAGCAGCCGCAGGTACTCGTTCAGGTCGCTGCTGTTCTGGCTGTACAGCTCGCCGACCTGGCTGATGGCCGAGACCCCCAGCCCGATCAGATCGCAGTGGCCGTGCGTGGTATAGCCCTGAAAGTTGCGCTGCAGGGTCAGGTCCTCCTGAGCGGTGGCCAGCTCGTCGTCGGGCAGGGCGAAATGGTCCATGCCGATGTAGCGATAACCGGCGCTGCCCAATTGTTCGACGGTGCGTTCCAGCATCAGCAGTTTGCTCGCTGCATCCGGCAGATCCGCCGCGTCGATGCGCCGCTGCGGCATGAAGCGCTCGGGCAGATGCGCGTAGTTGAATACCGACAGCCGATCAGGCTGCAGATCGATGATCTTGTCCACGGTGTGGCTGAAGGTCTGCGGATTCTGTGCGGGCAGACCGTAGATCAGGTCAATATTCACCGAACGAAATTGCAGCGTACGTGCGGCTTCGACAATCGCGCGGGTCTCTTCCAGGCTCTGCATGCGGTTGATCGCCCGCTGCACCGTCGGGTCGAGGTCCTGCACGCCCAGGCTGACCCGGTTGAAACCCAGTTCGCGCAGCAGCCCCATCGTCGACCAGTCGGCTTCGCGAGGATCGATCTCGATGCCATAGTCGCCGGAGTCGTCATCCAGCAGGTTGAAATGCAAGCGCAACTGCGCCATCAAACGGCGCAATTCGTCGTGACGGAGAAAGGTCGGTGTACCGCCGCCCAGGTGCAGTTGCTCCACCACCTGACCGGGTGCCAGGTGGCAGGCGATCATCTGCATCTCGTGTTCGAGTCGTTGCAGGTAGGCCTGAGCGCGTCCGCGATCCTTGGTGATGACTTTGTTGCAGGCGCAGTAGTAGCAAATGTTCGCGCAGAAGGGCAGATGCACGTAGAGCGACAACGGACGTGACGCCTTGCGGCTTTCGCGCAGCGCGTGCAGCAGGTCGAAGGCGCCTACTTGGGTGTGAAACTGCACCGCTGTCGGATAGGATGTATAGCGCGGTCCGGCCACATCGTAGCGATGGATCAGGTCTGAATCCCAACGAATGGCGTCAAGCATGCGCGCGTTTCCCGGTCCGGCTGGCGATGTCGCGAGCATACGCAGGGGGGCGAGGGTCGGCGTTGATGTGGATCAAATGGCAAGAGTTGACTGCCTCAATGCCCCATCAGCCAATGTTGATGCGGGCCTGGCAAGGTCCAGACACCGAAGACCATCACCAGCAGCCCTCCTGCCATGCGCACACCACGTTTGCGCAGTAAAGCGGTGGTGCGTTCGGCAGCCAGGCCGGTGGCCAGCAGAACGGGCCAGGTGCCCAGCCCGAAGGCCAGCATCAGCAGCGCGCTGTCGAGAGGGTTGCCTTGACTGGCGGCCCAGAGCAGGGCGCTGTAGACCAGCCCGCAGGGCAGCCAGCCCCACAGGGCGCCGAGCAACAAGGCGCGCGGCACACTGGATACCGGCAACAGGCGACTGGCCAGGGGTTGCAAATAGCGCCACAGGCCCCGGCCAAGACGCTCTATATAGGTAAGCCCGCTCCACCAGCCGGCCAGGTACAGCCCCATCATGATCAGCAACATGGCGGCAATGATGCGCAAGCCCGTCGCCAGCGGACTTTGCGCCACCGCCCAGCCGACCAGTCCGGAACACAGGCCGGCTGCGGTGTAGCTGAGAATGCGCCCCAGGTTGTAGGCCAGCAACAAACGAAACCGGCGGCTGCGCTGCTCCTTGGGGATGGCCAGCGTCAGGGCCCCCATCAGGCCGCCACACATGCCCAGACAGTGCCCACCGCCCAGCAGTCCGAGAATGAACGCCGAGAACAGCAGCGAAGCGAGTTCAAACATCGCGTTTCTCGTCAGAGCCCGGCTGGTGGGGCTCAGGCGCGGCGTGCTCCACAGGCGGCGTGTCATCGAACAACAGGCTGTGTGCCGGGCCTTCCATGTCGTCGTACTGGCCGCTGTCCACCGCCCAGAAAAACACGTAGATCGCGACGCCCACCAGCAGCAGGGCGGCAGGGATCATGATGTAAAGCGCGGGCATGAAACCTCCGGGGCAGAGTGGGGGGCAAGCGCACGACGCGGCAGGCGGGTCAGGCGCAAAGCGTTGAGCACCACGGTCAGTGAACTGACCGACATGCCGATCGCCGCCCATACCGGAGTGATCCAGCCCAGCGCTGCGAAGGGCAGCATGAGGCCATTGTACAGACCGGCCCAGAGCAGGTTTTCGATAATGACGCTACGCGTGCGTCGGGCCAGATTCAGGGCGTCGATCAGCACCGGCAAGCGGTTGCACAGCAGCACGGCGTCAGCACTGGTCTTGGCGAGGTCGGTGGCCGAGCCCATTGCCACACTGATGTCGGCTGCTGCCATGACCGGCACGTCGTTCACTCCGTCACCGATCATCAGCACCTTGCGCCCCTGAGCCTGAAGCTGGCGCAGCACCTCCAGCTTGTCGTCCGGGCGCATGCCGCCACGCGCTTCATCAATGCCCAGCGCCTGCGCCACACTGTCAACCATCGGCGAGCTGTCACCAGACAGCAGCAGCGTCTTCCAGCCTCGCGCCCGGCACGCCTGTAACAGGGGGCCTGCATCCTCGCGCAGCCGGTCGTCCAGCACCAGCCATGCGAGTGGGCCCCGCGCATCGCCGAGCAACAGCCATTGGCCGGACCGCTCGGTTGGCAAGGGTGTTTCAGCGCCGCTCAGCGCACAGACGAAAGCCGACTCGCCGATGCGCAGCAGATGCCCGTCAACACGACCTTCCAACCCCAGCCCCGGTGTGCTGAGCACCTGTTCGGCAGCCCTTGGCGCTCGACCGAACGCGCGGGCGATGGGGTGCTCGGAGCGGTTTTCCAGCGCCGCCGCCAGCTCCAGGCAGCGATCGGCGTCCAGCTCGCGCAGCGGGTGGATGCTACGCAGCGTCAGGCGCCCTTCGGTCAGGGTGCCGGTCTTGTCGAAGATGACCGTGTCGATCTGGTTGAGGCCTTCGAGCACATGACCCCGGGTCAGCAGCAGGCCGAGTGTGTGCAGCGTGCCGGTCGCCGCAGTCAGGGCGGTCGGTGTCGCCAGCGACAGGGCGCAGGGGCAGGTGGCGACGAGCATGGCCAAAACGATCCAGAAAGCGCGCGAAGCATCCAGCTGCCACCAGATCACCCCGATCAGTGCAGCCGCGATCAGCGAAAACAGCAGAAAGGTCTGTGCCGCCCGGTCGGCGATCTGCGCGAGTCGGGGCTTTTCTGCCTGTGCGCGTTCGAGCAGCCGGACAATGGCCGAAAGGCGGGTTTCGTGACCCAGCGCCGTCACGCCGATGGTCAGCGGGCTTTCGACATTCAGCGTTCCTGCGGTGACCGCATCGCCCACACTACGCGTTTGCGGCAGGTATTCGCCGGTCAACAGCGACTCATCGACACTGGAGCGACCTTCGAGGATTTTGCCATCAGCCGGTATTACTGCGCCGGGCTGCACCAGCACCCGATCGGCCAAGTGCAGTTCGCTGAGCATGATGCGCTGGCTCTGGCCGTCATCGCTGAGGCGCAGGCATGAGGCGGGCAGCACGTTGACCAACTGGGCCGTGGCCGCCGCCGTGCGCTCGCGGGCCCGGCGTTCCAGGTAACGTCCGGTCAGCAGGAACAGTGCAAACATGCCGACCGCATCGAAATACAGTTCCCCAGCGCCAGTGACGGCGGTCCAGATACCTGCGGCGTAGGCCGCGCCTATTGCCAGCGACACCGAGACATCCATTGTCAGGTGACGGCTGCGCAGGTCGCGCCACGCACCGCCAAAGAACGGCGCGCAACTGTAGAAGACAATCGGCGTGGTCAGAAACAGGGCTACCCAGCGCAGGATGGTATGCATCTGCGGGCTGAGATCGATATTGAACTCCGGCCAGGTGGCCATGGTTGCCATCATTGCCTGAAACCACAGCAGGCCGGCGACGCCCAGTTGTCGCAACGCCAGGCGATTGTCACGTGCCATGCGTTCGGCAGCGCGGTCGGCCTGCCATGGATGGGCGACATAGCCAATCGCGTGCAGTTCGCTCAGCAATTGGCTGAGGGCAAGCTGGTCGGCGTTCCAGCGCACCAGCAGGCGATGAGTGGACAGGTTCATGCGCGCCTCAGTCACCGCAGGCAGGCGTCCCAGGTGTTGCTCGATCAGCCAGCCGCAGGCCGCGCAACTGATGCCTTCGACAAGCAGGGTGGCTTCCGAGAGGTCGCCGTCGTGGCGCACGAATGGCGCCTGTACATCGGCGCGGTCGTAGAGCGCCATTTCGTCGAGCAATTGGGTGGGCAGACTTTCCGGGTTGGCCGAGGTTTCACTGCGGTGGCGGTAATAATTGTCCAGACCGCTGGCGACGATGGCCTCGGTCACTGCCTGACAACCGGGGCAGCACAGCTGACGGGATGCACCGAGCACCAGCGCGTTGAAATGGCTGCCCGCCGGAACCGGCAAACCGCAGTGGTAGCAGTGCACCGGCGCGGGAGAGGAGGGCTTGACCACGTTCAGTCTTTCCGGCGTTGCGCGGCTTGCAGGGGCTCGTCACCCAGGGTCACGTCGTCAGTGCCGATCTGTTCTTCCTCGAACAGGCGCCAGGTCTGCTCGCCTTCGACACCCAGCAGCTCCACAAAACGCCGACCGTTGACCTTGTCCTGCAACTGACCGATGTAACGGCCCTGCCCGGAAGGGCTGCGGGTCAGGAACACCCGGCGATCACTGTCAGGGCGCGTGGGCGAAATGAGGTTGAGTTCCAGACGCTCCGGGTTGCTGTTGCCGCTCAGGCGCAGCTCGACTTCGCCAGTCAGCTCATCCATGTGCAGACGCGCGTGCAGTTTGAGGGTCTGGGCGAGCACTTCGCGATTCAACGAGCGATTGATGCCTTTGCCAGCCTCGTAATAGTTATCGGTGACCAGCGGATCCGGGTGGGTCACGGCGATGAACACCATCGACAGGCTCAAGGTCACCGAGCCGGTCAGGATGGCGATAATGATCCATGGCCATAGATGCCGGTACCAGGGGGTTGCAGCAGTCGCGGCGGGCATGGCGGGGCTCTTAACGAATAGGTGGGCCGAGGAAGCGGCTTTGGGTCTCGACCTGGGTATCGCTGTCGATGTCCTTGAGGGTAAAGGTTACCTCGTTGCTGTGCGACGACAGTTTTTCCGGCGCACTGGACAGCTCCACCGGCAGGCTGACGATTTGGCCCGCCGGAACACTGATTTCCCGACGGCCCTGCAGTTTCAGGTCTGGCAGGCCGCTGGCCTGCAGCACATAGGTGTGGTCCACCTGATCCTTGTTCATCACTTTCAGGCTGTAGACGTTTTCGATCCGGCCTTCGGCGTTTTCCCGGAACAGCATGCGGTCCTTGCTGACCTCCAGACCCACCAGCGTACGCATGCAGAATGCAGCCGTCAGCAGCGCAATCATCAGCAGCAGGACCAGCGCATAACCGATCAGACGCGGGCGCAGGGTGCGGGTGCGCTGCCCGGACAGATTGTGTTCGGTGGTGTAGCGAATCAGGCCGCGAGGGTAATCCATCTTGTCCATGACCGTATCGCAGGCATCGATGCATGCCGCACAGCTGATGCACTCCACCTGCAGGCCGTCACGAATGTCGATGCCGGTCGGGCAGACCTGCACGCACATCGTGCAGTCGATGCAGTCACCCAGCCCCAGTGCCTGAGGGTCGGCTTCCTTCTTGCGCGGACCTCGGGCTTCGCCACGATTCTGGTCGTAGGAGATGATCAGCGTGTCCTTGTCGAACATAACGCTTTGGAACCGCGCGTAGGGGCACATATAAATGCACACCTGTTCGCGCAGCCAGCCCGCATTCAGGTAAGTGGCCAGGGTAAAGAAACCGATCCAGAAATAGGCCCACCCATCCGCCTGGCCCGTGAACAGATCCACGCACAGCGCGCGAATGGGCGAGAAATAGCCCACGAAGGTCATACCGGTGGCAAACCCGATCAGCAGCCACAGGCTGTGCTTGGCGAACTTGCGCAGCAGTTTGCCGGCACTCATCGGGGCATGGTCGAGCCTGATGCGCTGGTTGCGGTCGCCCTCGGTGACTTTCTCGCACCACATGAACATCCAGGTCCAGACACTCTGCGGGCAGGTATAGCCACACCAGACCCGGCCGGCATAGACAGTGATGAAGAACAGCCCGAACGCTGCAACGATCAGAATGCCGGACAAAAGGATGAAATCCTGCGGCCAGAACGTTGCGCCGAAGATGTAGAACTTGCGTTCCGGCAGGTTCCACCAGACCGCCTGATGCCCGCTGCGATTCAGCCAGACCGTGCCGAAAAAGATCAGCAGCAACAGGGCGCCGCCGAGCATCCGGACATTTCGAAACAAGCCTTTGAAGGCGCGGGTCTGGATTTTCTCGCGCGAGGCGTAGAGGTCGGTGAACTCGCCGCTTGTTTCGGATGCCGGGGTGATGTCATGTACTGGAATCTGCTTGGTCATCGATGAGTCCAGCGGCGGTGGCCTGACCCCGGCCGATACAGGTCAGGCAGGTTCATATCCGCGTTCAACGTGATGCACGAGAATAAACGGCTGCTGCTTCATTCAACTGGCTGACCCAGGGATTGAGCAACGCGACCCCGTACGACTGAAAGTCCATTGTGTTGCGTGTGACCACTGTCATGCCATGCACCAGCGCAGCACGTTGGCGTCTGCAGTGTGCTTTCTGAGCTCTGAAACCACGTTGGTGTCGAGCAGGAACATCAGGACAGATCAACCTGTCGAGGCGTGATTACGGCGCGCTGAGGCTCGAACTCGATATCGATGTCAGTGGGCATTATCAGCATGTCGGCGATGCTTGCCGCGCTGCCGGTCAGCTTCAGGTAATCCTCGATGCAAAGCAGCACATGGGCCGGGCGGCCGCGGTCGGTAATGAACACCGGACCTTCATTAGCCGCCTTCTTGGCTCCGCTGGTGTCCTGATTGAACTCACGGCTGGAGAGGGTAGTGGTCATGTGCGCGACTTCCGGAATGAGTAGACAGGGTGCCGTGGTCATGACTGAGTTTAGTCATGTAGAGATGTCACTACAACGAATGTGTTCTGTCAGAATGCCATAACCGGAGGCTGGCCGGAGCCCTGTCACCTGGAGTCAGGTGGCTGCTCCTGGCGGGACAGGCTGTAAACATACGCAGCCAGAATATGCACACGATCATTGCCCAGCAAAGCTTGCTGGGCCGGCATCTGGCCCTGGCGTCCATCACGAATGGTCTGCTGCAACTGAGCGAAGCCGGAGCCGTAGATAAACGCGTTGGGGTGGGTCAGGTCCGGCGCGCCGAGAATCGGCATTCCCTTGCCCTCCGGCCCATGGCAGGCAACGCACAGGCTGGCGAAGGTCTTCTGTCCGGCCACCGGGTCAGCCTTGGCATCCTCCGGTAGCGGGCGCGCGTCCAGCTGCGTCAGGACGTAGGCCGCTACATCGCGAACCCCTTGTTCGCCAAGCACGCCGCCCAGGGCCGGCATCACGCCCATGCGCCCGGCGAGGATGGAGGTCTTGATCGCCTGGGCGTCGCCGCCCCAGCGCCAGTCGGCATCGGTCAGGTTGGGAAAGCCATAGGCGCCTTTCGCGTCAGAGCCGTGGCAGACCGAGCAGTTGGACGCGAACAGACGCTCGCCGATTTTCAACGCCTGCGGGTCTTTGGCCACGTCCTCGACGGGCATGGCGGCGTACCTGGCAAACAGCGGCCCGTAGCGGGCCTCGGCGTTGGCGACTTCCCGTTCCCATTCATGGACACTGGACCAGCCTTGCTGGCCGTCGGAGAATTGTGTCTTGCTGTCCTGGTCCCGGTATTCATAACCCGGCAGCAAACCCTGCCAGTTGCCCAGGCCCGGGTACAGGAGCAGATAGCCCAGCGCAAAGACGATGGTAGCTACGAATAGATAGAACCACCATTTGGGCAGCGGGTTGTCGTACTCCTCGATACCGTCGAACGTATGGCCGACGGTTTCATCTGTCGGTTCGTCGGGCTGACCTTTGCGCGTCGACAGAAGCAGCCAGAGCATGGCGATGATGGTGCCCAGGGTCAGGACCGCGACATACAGGCTCCAGAACGTACTCATGACCGGTCTTCCCGTTCAGCCATGGCATTTTCGACCTTGCCGATGGCCTCGGGATCATCCGCGAAAGGCAGCAGGGTCGCATCGTCGAAGTCTGCCTTGCGGGCCGGGCTGAACACCCACAGCATCAGGCCGATGAAGGCGACCATCACGACCAGTGTGCCCAGGCCTCGAATCATTCCGATGTCCATCATGATCACCGTTTGCTCTTGATGAGCGTGCCAAGGCCTTGCAGATAGGCCACCAGCGCATCCATTTCGGTCTTGCCCTGTACCGCAGCCGCTGCACCGGCGATATCCGCGTCGGTGTACGGGGTGCCGAGGGTACGCAGCACCTGCAGCTTTTTCGCAGTCTGTGTGCTGTCGATTGTCTTCTCGGCCAGAAACGGATAAGCCGGCATGATCGAGGTCGGGACCAGGTCGCGCGGGTTGTTCAGGTGTACCCGGTGCCACTCGTCCGAGTAACGACCGCCGATCCTTGCCAGGTCCGGCCCGGTGCGTTTGGAGCCCCACAGGAAAGGATGGTCCCAGACACTTTCGCCTGCCACCGAGTAATGCCCGTAGCGCTCGGTTTCAGCGCGCAACGGGCGGATCATCTGCGAGTGGCAACCGACGCAGCCGTTGGCGATGAACACATCACGGCCCTCCACCTCAAGCGCGCTGCGCGGCTTCATGCCCTCGATAGGCTGGTTGGTCACGTCCTGAAAGAACAGCGGGACAATCTGCGTCAGCCCGCCGATGCTCACGGCAATCACCATGAAGAAGGCCAGCAGACCGATGTTTTTTTCCAGCGCATCATGCTTCATCAATGCGCTCCCGCGACTGCGATGCGAGTGGCCGCCTCTGCCGCCTGAGGGTCCGAGGCACGTATCGTACGCACGACGTTGTAGGCCATCAGCAACATGCCGCTGGTGAAAATGGCGCCGCCGATGGCCCGCACTATATAGCCCAGGTGGCTGGCCTGCATGGTTTCGATGAAGGAGTAGGTCAGCGTGCCATCGTCGTTCACTGCGCGCCACATCAGGCCCTGAGTGATGCCATTGACCCACATCGAGGTGATGTACAGCACGGTACCGACAGTCGCGAGCCAGAAGTGCGTGTTGATCAGACTGACGCTGTACATGTGCGGACGGGCATAGAGTTTCGGAATCATGTGGTAGACCGATCCGATGGTAATCATCGCGACCCAGCCCAGTGCCCCTGCGTGGACATGGCCGATGGTCCAGTCCGTGTAGTGCGAAAGCGAGTTGACGGTCTTGATTGCCATCATCGGGCCTTCGAAGGTCGACATGCCGTAGAACGCCAGCGAGACCACCAGAAAGCGCAGTATCGAATCGGTCCGCAACTTATGCCACGCGCCCGACAGCGTCATCATGCCGTTGATCATCCCGCCCCAGCTGGGTACCAGCAGAATGATCGACATCACCATGCCCAGCGACTGTGCCCAGTCCGGCAGGGCGGTGTAGTGCAGATGGTGCGGGCCGGCCCAGATATACAGGGTGATCAATGCCCAGAAATGCACGATGGACAAACGATAGGAGTAGACCGGGCGCTCGGCCTGCTTGGGCACGAAGTAATACATCATGCCGAGAAAACCGGTGGTCAGGAAAAACCCGACGGCGTTGTGTCCGTACCACCACTGGATCATGGCGTCGGTCGCGCCGGCATACGCCGAATAGGATTTGAACAGGCTGACCGGCAACGAGATATGGTTGACGATGTGCAGCATGCCGGTCACCACGATGAATGCGCCGTAGAACCAGTTGGCGACATAGATATGCCGGGTGCGGCGTTTGACGATGGTGCCGAAAAACACCGCAGCGTAGGCGGCCCAGACAATGGCCAGCAGAATCGCCACCGGCCATTCGAGTTCGGCATATTCCTTGGTGGTGGTGTAGCCCATCGGCAGCGTCACGATGGCGCCGACGATCACCGCCTGCCAGCCCCAGAAGGTGAAGGCTGCAAGACCATCGGAAATCAGCCGTGTCTGGCAGGTGCGTTGCACCACGTAATAAGAGGTGGCGAACAGCGCGCAGCCGCCGAAGGCAAAGATCACCAGATTGGTGTGCAGCGGGCGCAGGCGGCCGAAGGTGGTCCATTCAAGTTCCAGGTTCAGCCCTGGCCAGACCAGTTGCGATGCGATGAACACTCCCAGGCTCATGCCGACCACGCCCCAGACCACGGTCATGATGGCGAACTGGCGCACCACGGTGTAGTTGTAGGTTGTCGGAGTGATGGTTGTGCTCATTGCAGACTTCCACGATTCAGAGGGTTACCGCAGACGTAATCGGGACAGGGCGATGCCGCGCTGGAAATGGCATCGAAGCACACCGAAAAGGCAGGGGCTGGAACAGACAGGCACATCAACGAGCGTCAAAGGGTTGCGGCAGACGCGTGTTGGCGAGTTTAGCTTTGAAACAGAGGTGTGGGAAGTCGCAGGCTCTGTGCGAAAAGTGGCTGCGCTTGATGAGGCTGCGTTAAAAGCAGGCTCGGCAGGCATTCCGCACCCCGTTGCAGGGTGCGGAGTTCACGCATCGCCGCTGGACTGAAACACAGCGGTGGCGACCTTCGCGTACAGACGAGTTGATCAGGACTCGCGCAAAGACTGTCACGTATGTTCAGTCGGCAGTGACACCTGTCATTGCCCGGCAAATTGGCCTGAGCAGGCATATGACTCTGGTGACCGACTCAGCGGTGTTGTTGCACGTGCGAGGCCAGTGCCGTCAATGAAACCGCCCGGCGGTGTCAGGTTTGGGGCGCTCATCGCCTCGGTACTTGACCTTGTGCACCTTGACAGAGTACCCGGGCAGACCTGAATGGTGGCTGTCCGACGTGGCGGGGCATGACGATGCGCCATGCGCTCGCGATTCGTGAGGGATTCACTGCCCTGTTCGCCGCTATAGTAGCGGGCTACTCCGTGACCCACCTGAATGAGGTAACCATGAGCAACGGCTTGAAGCCCGGTATCGGTATCGATCAATGGCTGCAACTGGTGAGTGAAAGAGGCTGGCTGTGGACGCCCGCGCTACCTGCGCATGCGCTGGACACGCCGACCCTGCTGCTGGCGCACGGTGCCGGCGCCCCGATGGACAGCGACTTCATGAACCGCATGGCGGCTGATCTGGCGGCCCAAGGTATCAGCGTCCTGCGCTTCGAGTTTCCCTACATGGCGCAGCGGCGACAGGGCGGCAGCAAGCGTCCACCCAATCCACAAGCACAACTGCTGGAATGCTGGAGAGAGGTGTTCGCCTGTACGCGTGCTCACATCGCCGGGCGTCTGGCGGTGGGCGGCAAGTCAATGGGCGGGCGGATGGCCAGCCTGATCGCCGATGAGCTTGAGGTCGATGTGCTGGTGTGTCTGGGTTATCCGTTCTACGCCGTGGGCAAGCCTGAAAAGCCACGCGTGGCTCATCTGGCCGAACTGAAGACACCCACGCTGATCGTCCAGGGCGAACGCGACGCGCTGGGCAATCGCGAAACAGTAGAGGGTTATGCATTGTCGAGTGCCATCCGGCTGCACTGGTTGCCGACTGCCAACCACGACCTCAAACCACTGAAGGTCGCGGGCGTCAGCCACGAGCAATGCCTGGCTGAATCCGCGAGGGAGATTGCCGGGTTCCTGCGCGCCTGAGTCACCGGCAATACAGGTCGAAGGCGCCGTCGGTCACATCAAGGTTGATTGATGACATATTGAAACTGAACACGCCCCTTAGCCGCCGTGTGCAGGGACTGGCTTCAAGCAGAACCAGCCGGCCGCCCTGGAAATGCGCAGAGTGGTAAACCGTGTTCTTGCGGTGCAGCGTTTCGTTGTAGATCACCTTGATCTGCTCATGATCGATCAGGTCGTGGTCGCCAGGCTCGAGGTCGCGATCCAGAAACAAGCCGATGGTGGTTCGCCTGTTGCCCACCCTGCCGTCGGCGATGACCTGCCATATCCATTGAGCTGGGGCCCGTTCCAGCTCCGATCTCAGCGTCAGCCGACCTGTCAGTGAGGACGTCCTGAATGGCTGCGTGTTGATGCTGGCGGCAAAGCGGCCTTCATGGACAGCGGGGTGAACGAGGCGCCGCAGTGAGGGAGTCGGACGATGCATGGGCTGACCCTGAGAGACTCTTGAAAACGGCGACAGGGCGTTACACCTTTAGCGCAACGCCCTGCCGGATATTTAATGGGGTTTCAGCAATCGATCATCTGATGCCTACGCCAAGACTGGCGTTATGACTCTTCAGTTTGAAGTTGCCGCCAGTGACCATGTTCTTCACGTAATACCAGTTCCATCCACCGATGCCGGCGCTTGAAACCGTCGACGACCAATAGTTGCCGTTACCCATCGGCCAGCGATTGCCATACAGGGCGTGGATATCCACCAGCTCGTGAATGGTTGGAATCCTCGCGCCATTGTTACCCGCGTTTTTGTTGATCTGAGAAAAGCTGCCACTGCCCAGGCCGACGCAATGAATGACGCCGGTCACGGTGACCGTGTAGTGCTTGCTCGCGCCCAGCGCATCGGTCGCGGTAATGATGGCCGTGCCTTTGCCTCGAACCGAGGTCAGGCCGTTGCTGTCCACTTTCGCGACCAGCGGGTTGCTCGAGGTGTACTGATAGGGTGCCTGCCCGCCACTGGCCTGACGCTGAAGGGTGGTGTCAGCCGGGAAGTTCGGCAGCAGGTCCGGCGAGCCCGGAAGCAGATAGACCTTGCCCGCCAGGGTGACCGGCGAAGTGTCCAGCACCAGCTCGGGCTGCGCCGCCAGAATCTGCAAGGCCAGCGTGCCGGAGACCTGTACCAGGCCGTTGACGCGATTGACGACATAAGAAATCGCGACCGTCTGCCCGGCGTTTGCCGTAACCAGCGCTGCAGCAAACACGACCTCCAGCGTCTTGCCAGCGTCTGCGCCGGTCAGGGTCTTTTCGCGGGAGTCATTGCCGTTGGGCCCTTGCCACTGTGTGATGACCTGGTCGCCGGCTTGCAGATTGGCGGTCGCGTCGATCACCACTGTTGCGCCGGATAAAGCGTCGGCCGGGTCTAGCGTGGTGCCGATGGCTTCTTTCAGGGTGGGGGTGGGGAGGGGCAGTGCCACCATCTCACGGATAGTAATTGCCAATTTCTCCGATTCAGCAATTCGGTCTCCTTGTTGTACCGTATACCAGACCTGGACCAGCCTGTTTAAATTGGCATCTACGTATCGTTTAGGAATGCGGAATACGGTTTCCCTGTTGACCGTTCCGGAATTAATGACGGTGTATGTGCCATAGGTACCCTCTGTATCACCGCCTTCCCAGTGAATGGTGACTTTGTCTCCCTCAGCCATTGCGCGATAAGGCAACACGCGAACACTGGCTTCCAGCGGTATATCGGCCGGGTCGAGAACGCCGTCAGCACTCAGTTTGTCCACGACAGGAGCTTCCAGCGGAGTGCTGTTATCCACGTCCACGAGCAACCGTAGTATGGGCGATTTGAAGAACGCTTTCGCGTAGGTGGTTACTGTGTAATACACCTCAAGTGAACCGCCTGCCAATGCACCCACCTTGTCATCCGGAATCAAATAGTCGATGCCCTTGTCGATATCATCGGCATTCAGGTTTTTAACCTCTTGATGCATGACCGTCTCACCGTTAGCAGCCTTGCCAATCCATACCAGATTGATGTCGTGGCCGTCTGCCATGAAGTAATAAGGCGGCACTTGAGTTATCACATTGTGACTATCAGGGTTCAGAATTCCGTTGGTGACGCCTTGGACATGCGGCAATGATAACTGCTGCGGTTGACCGAGCACTGCGAGTGTCAAACTCTTTGAGCGCAGCACCTCGCCAGTGCCTTTGATCACCGTATATTTAAGACGTGCCCGGCCCTGTGCGATGGGATGGAACTGTTCATTGGGGATGAGAAACTCGATGAAGCTGCCAGGTATCTGAACCACTTTTGATTCAGTGAAGGATTCCAGTTGCATGCCTTCTGCAGTGTTTCGCTCCATCACAAAATTTATGATGTCGCCAATCGCGATATTGACATTTGACAGCACGAGCGCTTGAACATCTGCGCCAGCCAGTTTATCGAGATCAAGCTCCATGTTTGGCGCCTGTGGGGCGATCGGTGCCTGCAGGCTGGAGTTGCCAGCCTCGACTGCGACATAGGCTGGGAAAGAGAAGCGGGACCAGTTATTGACGACATCCCTGACGTCGTACCGGACAACAATATTTTCCGAGTCCCCCGCTTCGATAATGATCTGCTTGTCGATACTCACAGTGACAGGTTTACCAAGCTGGTCTTCCGTCAGAGGAGGATATTCGACCCTGATGCCGTGCCAATAGATGAAAATCGAGTCCCCTGCAGCCATATTCTCGTAAGCATCGAGGGTGACGCTTACTTCTTCCGGTGAGGTGATCACGCCAGAGGGATTGACGGTTGGAATGTTGAGCTTTTCATTTTCGTACGGTGTGGCTGGGTCGGGATCCCGACCACCGGGGATTTCCAGTTTGACGACTATTTTGTTAACAGGCGAATGTTCCTGGATATTGGAGGGGAACGGCGTGTAGAGATAGCTGACATCCGTAAGGCCTGACTGTATCCAGCGGGTATCCACATACAATGAAAAAATGCCATTGGTGTTCGATGAGTCTGAAGAATGTGTGTAGGTATCAATAACCTCATTGTGTGTTCCCCAGAACAGGTCGATCCGATCTTTTGGCTTGAGGTTGATAGGGCCGATCAGTATTTCTATCGGCTTGGCCGGGTCTGCTACGTCAACATCGCCAATGCCTTGAGGGTTATAGCTCAAGGGCAATGGAACAGGCAGTGCAGATGACGTGTGTATTGAATTCATGTATTTTCTCTTTTTTCTTGTTTAAAGATAAATGGCGGAGTTCAGGCAAGGTCAAATTCTGCAGAGTCCACCGACACGCATATCGACGTAGGCGCTGGCGCGTTTAGAGTTACCTTGGCCCATGCTGCTTTTTACCTGGAAGCTGATGTCAGCATGCCCGTAACAGTGCTGGTTCAATACAGTGCGTGGCACCAGAATGTTAACGCCGTTTTGAACTTCTTCTTGAGTGATGGCCGGTGACGTGACTGACCACTCGAATTTTTTATCATCGCCCACCAGCTCGTTGTAGGCTTCATAGGTGAAGACAATGACTTGTCCTGGCGCCATGTTTATATAGGGATGGATGAAAATGGGGGCGCCTTGCGCGCTATTTTCAAAGGTCAGCGTGCCGTTGGCAGACAGCGACATAAATTGCGGTGCTTCTGGCCCTTCCGGACCACCCGGTAATTCATTTTTCGAGCGCACAATCAAGCCCTGCTCTGGTGAGGTGGAGAGATTGGGATTACCCTCGGTTTTGACGGTGTAATAAACTCTGATGTCGTTTCCTGTGCCCACGGCGGTAAACTTACTGTTCAGCGCAGTGAGCAACAGCGTACGGCCTGCGACGACGTCGCTGTTGGTGAGCGTGTAGGGTTGTTCCAATACCTCTTGGCCGCCCCAAAAGACCGTCAAGATCTGATTGGCCTTAAAGAGAGGGTTCCAGTTAACCAATACGGTGGCGTCAAGCTCAAAGTCGTTCTCATCAATAAAGTTGTCTTCATTGCTGGGCGTGCTGCTGCTACCTTTGATCGTCGGCTTGTCGAGAACGCCAGGCACGGGCAGCTCAATATTGACAAGCACTTCAAGAGGGTCTGAAGTACCGGTAACCTGTCCGTTTCTGATGACGTCATACTTGATGTCGCGCAGACCACTCTGAGCCTGTTCAATGATCAGATATGGGACATCAAAGAACAGAATGAAAGGCTCGTCCAGGTCCTCCACGGCAACAGAGGCAGGCCCTAAGTCTTCAGAACCCCAGTGCAAGAGAATCTGATCGCCTTCCATCAAAAAGGACGAGAACGGAATTTTTACCTCGACGCTGGCCGTGGCCTCTGCGTAATCAATCACGCCGTCGTTATTATCAATAACCGGAGCAGGCAGGCCGGGCGTCACTTCGGTCAGAAACAGAGGGATGGTAATCTTCTGAGACTCGGCAGATGTGTTGCCGGCTCGGTCTGTCACCGTGTAATAGGTTGCGCCTGCAGGGCTGCCGAGAGCAGTAAGAAACTCCTTGGTAAACAGGATTTCGATCGCTTGACTTTCATCTTCCAGACCGTTCAGTTCAAGCTCTGGACCGGGCACGTTTCCCCAATAGGTTTTGATAACGTCGCCGCGATTCAGTCCCGAATATCCGAAAATGCTACCGGTCAATACACCGCCCATGGACTGAAGCTCTTCAAGTGTCAGGCCATCTTTGGCCTCAGCCGGAAAATCCATGTAACCCAGTTGATGGGCGCCCGGAGCGGTGCGGTCGACAACAAGCGTTTTGATTTGGGACGATTGCTCCGCACCACTGGGATAACCGATCGTCATGTAGTCAAGTTCGTACGCGCCATCGTCTTTCAGTTCGGTGTCGACGGGGATGGTCAAGCGTAATAGCGTTCCGACCGGTGGAAGAGGTATCAGTTGGCCTGCTAAACCAACTTCATCGCCATTCAATCGCAACTGGTAAGAGTCTTGAAGCCTGGCACCTTCCCAGACTGGAAATTCGACGATGATGTCATTGGCAAGGTCGGCTGTTTTTATAAGTCCGTCCGCTTCGTCTGCGACAGGAACAAACGGTGGTATGAGCGTCGGTTCTTGATGGGGGCCGCGTGTGTAAAAATTGTTGTTTTGACGCATGTCGAAATTCCTTTATTTGATTTTTATTGACGAGCAGGAGTGTCCTGATGCCGTCAGTCGATAACGATAATTCCAGGGGCGCTTGGCCGTCAGAGAGAAGCTCTTGGCTTCATCTGGATTTTTAAGTAATAGACTTTTTGGGCGGCTGTCAATGCTCTTTGGGCAAGTATTTTTATGGATGTAGGCTGGCTGTCCAATCGGACTAGCCTAGTGTTTTGTGGGAAAGGTACTACTAAAGTTTCGGAATTGGACTACTTGTTTGTTATTGGAAATTAATTGTATCTGCTAGCGGTGCAGCCACAATAAAACTCCTATGAATGTTGAGAGTTTCTTATTGTGGCTGAGTGTTTTATTGGGAAGTGTGGGCTTTACAGGGCAGGGCTGGGCGCTATTGCGTACCTCGCGTCGACTCACGTGATGGCCGACTCTCCGCTTAGGGAGATTGTCAGAGACCGGACAGAGTATGTGGATGCGGCCAGCGCATTTGATAGTTACTCTGTATACGGTACTGGATACCTCCATTCCGACGGGGCTGCGATCAAACATATTTATTCCTACGGCGGAAGGACCGAGTTAACTGGTAATACCCTGGTCAAGGATGGAATGTTGTCTGACCGTGACGCTCGAGCTTTAGTTAAGGACTCCACCATCCTCAGCGATCGCACGGTAGCGCTCATCGTGCAGGGCAACTCGAACGTGACACTTGAACACAGTGTCGTTGAGGGAAAAGGGGGCGGCATTACCGTTGTCGAGGACGCCTCGGCCCTGATCAGCAATACACAGGTCAGCTCGCTGCAGGGTGAAGTTGGTAGACACACTGGCTGGGGCGTTGGCATTTTTGGCGCTCGCGCTGATATCACTTCCCGGAGCTACATAAAAGGCTTGTCTCACGGGGTATGGTTCACTCATCCAGGCCTCACAGTGGGTGATGGAACGCAGTTCAATCACGGTCAACTGAGCATCGACAACTCTACCGTCGAAGGGCTGACAGGAGCCGCCATAAGGGTGGAAGGGCGTGAGGGTATAAGCCACCTTGCGGATATTGAGATCAAGAACGACACCCTCCTGTTTTCCGGCAATGGCATGCTTCTTGAGGTTCTGAACCAGAGCACCGCCAACTTCAACGTCGACCACAGCACCCTCAATGGCAACCTTGTCGCCGATGACACCAGCACCCTGAACATCACGCTGCAAAACGGCGCGCAATTGAACGGCGACATCGTCAATGGCAACCGTCTGGCGATTACCTCGGGCAGTCACTGGCAGATGCAGGGCGACAATGCCGTCAGGTCGCTTTCCCTGCAGGGTGGCAGGGTCTCGTTTGCTGGCGAAGGGTTTCATACCCTTTCGCTGAATGAGTTGTCAGGGGCTGGCACGTTCGGCTTGCGCGTGGATCTGGACAACGGCTTCGGAGACCTCATTGACGTCAACGGTCAGGCCAGTGGGCAGTTCGGCTTGCGGGTGCGCAACACGGGGGAGGAGATTGTGTCTGCCGACATGGCACCGCTCAAGGTGGTGCATACCGAAGGTGGCGACGCGCAATTCAGCCTGCTGGGCGGACGGGTCGACCTGGGCGCCTATTCGTATTTGCTGGAGCAGCAGGGCAATGACTGGTTCATCGTCGGTAAACACAAGGTCATAAGCCCTTCGACCCAGAGCGCGCTTGCCCTTTACAGTGCGGCACCTGCCATCTGGATGAGTGAGCTCTCTACCTTGCGTTCGCGCATGGGAGAGGTTCGTGCAAGCGGCAGGGCGGGCGGCTGGATGCGTGCCTATGGCAACAGGCTGAATGCCACGACCAGTGACGGTGTTGACTACCGGCAGAAACAAAGTGGCCTGTCGCTGGGTGCCGATGCGCCCGTCGAGGTCAGCAACGGCCAACTGGTAGTGGGTGTGCTGGGAGGGTACAGCACGTCCGGTATCGATTTGAGCCGTGGCACTACGGGTAAAGTCGACAGCTACTATGCAGGCGCCTATGCCACCTGGCTGTTGGACGAAGGCTACTACGTTGACGGCGTGCTCAAACTCAACCGCTTTCGCAACAAGGCAGATGTTGCCATGAGCGATGCAAGCAAGGCCAAGGGTGACTACACCAACAACGGGGTAGGGGGATGGGTAGAGTTCGGCCGCCACATAAAACTGGCGGACGATTACTTTCTCGAACCGTTCGCTCAGTTGTCCAGTGTCGTCGTTCAGGGACAGGAACTGCGCCTGGACAACGGCATGAAGGCGAAGAACGACCAGACTCAATCGGTATTGGGCAAGGTGGGGACCTCGCTGGGCCTCAGTGTTGCGCTCAAGGATGGCGGAGTATTGCAGCCTTATGTACGTGTCGCTATTGCACAGGAGTTTTCGCGCCGCAACGAGGTGAAAGCCAACGATGTGAAATTCGATAACAGCCTGTTCGGTTCGCGCGGCGAACTGGGAGCCGGGGTATCGGTGTCGCTGTCCGAGCGTCTGAAACTGCACGCAGACTTCGATTACATGAAAGGTCGGCATATCGAGCAACCCTGGGGAGCGAATGTAGGGCTACGCCTGGCATTCTGATTCTTAAGGCCAGTGCCTGAGCGACACCAGAGCCCCCGGTGAGTGATCACCGGGGGCTTTTCAGTTATTGATCGGTAAACCTGCGTTTGCGTTGTCTCTGTCGGGAGGTGACAGGCATCGCATAGTCGATGTTCACCCGCAGTGCTGGTGATGTGCCGATCAGTCGATGATCACGATAAAGCTCGTAATACAGATCAACCAGACCGTACTGAATATAGGGCGTGAAAGTGTAGGAAATACACAGCACACGTACCACGCTGTTTTCGCCTACCCGATGAAAAAGCGTTGTCGATGACAGGTTTTTCCCCCAATAGAAACGGATTTCGTCACCCCAGCACATTTTGACTGACCCCGGGATATGAATGGTAATGCCCGCATGTGCCTGTTCGTGACTGATGGAATCAGGATCGATGTCAGGCAGCACAGGTGCTTTCAGCGTGTCGGAAATATCGGATGGAAGATGGAGGGGGCTCGCGTGTCGGTAGAGGCTCTCGTTGGGTGGTGCTTCTTGAACAGTGCTCGCGCTGTCGGGATTATTTTTTTCTTTTTGGGTGCGCGCCGCTACATCCATGGATTGTTCTTTATCCATCGTAAACTCTTTTATTGACATTAAGTTGAGTTGTTATATGCGTGCCGGCTGTGGTCGGCAACGGAAATATTACAAGGCACATAAGTGTTCAGGTCAAGTGTCTGCAGATGTAAAAGCCAGGCAGAGGTTGTGTGAGGTTGTGCAGTTACATTTGGTATCATGTGCGTAGTAAATTATCGCTTGTTAGTATCGGAGATACTGTAAATAAAGGGTGTGGCTTGTTGTGGGTGTTTTTTCGGGGTTTCTTATGCATGAAATACCTGTAGGACATTAACTACAGATAAGTCTTATAAAAAGTGAAAAATTACGTTTTGGCTGAATTCCTACTCCAGCGTAGGAATATTCACTCAACTTTATCATTAGGGTCCCGCACGCGTCAGTGTGCGAAGCCGTCAAGGTTGTGGGCAGAAATGCAGGTGCTGTGCTTAGAGCTGCATTGACAGTGTCACGGAGTGCGAGAGCAGTGACAGGTTGCCCGCACGGTCGATGACTTGACAGTTGATGGTAACGTGTTGGCTGTCCAGGCCAAGCAGGAAGGCTTTGCTGAAAATGATCGCAGGGGGCGGTAACAAGGTTTTCAGGTTCTACCGCATGAACCGGGCCTTCTCTGTTATTGCAGAAGGTCTGGACGCAGTCGCCGGCTCGCATGCCGGTGTAACCGGAGAGCATTCGTTTAAGGACTTCGCCAAAACTGATCGAACGGAAGATGGTGGGTGCAAACAGTGCTGCGCCGGTCGCAGAGCTAAAGTTTCACTCGGGTGATAATCGATGTTTGCCGGGGTAATAAATAACTACCGCATCACCTGGGTTTCAACTGATCGGAGTGTGCGCTCGCTGTCAATGGTCAGAGGTGTCGTGCTGCTGTCATTTAAATCGTTAAAGAAATATCCTACGCAGTCTTCAGAGTGCTTCTCAAGTTCTGTCAGATTTAAATAGAAAGCTAACAGTGCACACTATGAGCGGTCATAAAAAAGCCCCGACCAAACGAAGTTTGTCGAGGCTTGGCAAACAGTCTCAGCGATTAAACCGTTCTACCAGCGAATACTGTGAGTTGGCCGTGTCGGTCAGTTCACCACTCAATACCGCCGAGCGACGTGCTTCGTCAGCGGTCTGGTCTGCCAGGGTGGCGATGGTGGCGATATTGCGGTTGATTTCTTCGGCCACGGCGCTTTGCTCTTCCGTGGCGGTGGCGATCTGCGTGGTCATGTCGGTGATATTGGCCACGGCCTCGCTGATTCCCACCAGCGCCTGATCTGCCTCCAGTACCCGTGCAACGCCTTCTTCGGCCTGACGGCGACCGGTGTCCATGGTCTGTACCGCGTCGGTGGCAGTCTGCTGCAGTTTGGCGATCAGGCCATGAATCTGCCCGGTGGACTCTGCGGTGCGTTGTGCCAATTGGCGCACTTCATCTGCCACGACGGCAAAGCCGCGACCCATCTCACCGGCGCGTGCCGCTTCGATCGCAGCGTTGAGGGCCAGCAGGTTGGTCTGGTCGGCAATGCCTTTGATCACATCGACCACGCCGCCGATTTCATCGCTGTCCTTGGCCAGGCGGGTCACGGTCAGGCCGGTTTCGCCCACCGAAGTAGACAGGCGCTGAATGGCTTCGCGGGTTTCACCGGCGATATCGCGACCGCGGCGCGTCAGTTCGTTGGCCTGTTGGGTGGCATCAGCGGCGCGGTTAACGTGGCTGGCGACTTCCTGAGTAGTAGCGGCCATCTGGTTGATGGCGGCGGCAACTTGCTCGGTTTCCACACGCTGACGTTCCAGCCCGGTCGAGCTGGCATTGGCCAGCGAGTTGGATTGGCGGGCCTGACTGTTCAGGTGTTCGGCTGTGTCCTGCAAACGCGTCAGGCAGGTTTTCATGCGCGCTTCCTGACTGAGGATCGACATTTCCAGGCGCGCTTGCGGGCCACGGCTGTCGGTATACATCTGCGCGATCAACGGATCGGAAGTGGTCTGTTCGGCCAGGCGCAACAAGCGTTTGGTGCCACGTTGCTGCCAGGAAAGCCCCAGCAGGCCCAGTGGTACCGACAATGCCGCAGCCAGGGCAAAACCCCAGTGTGAATTGAGCCACACGCCGATCAGGAAACTCAGTTGGCTGACCAGAATGAACGGCAGCCAGTCCTGAAGTACCGGCAGCCATTTGTCGCGGCTTGGTACCGCGCTCTTGCCCTTGTTAAGCCGGCCGTAAAGCGCCTCGGCACGGCGGATCTGTTCGGCGGTCGGCTTGATACGTACCGACTCGAAACCCACCACCTGGCGGTTTTCCAGCACCGGCGTCACATAGGCATTGACCCAGTAATGATCGCCGTTCTTGCAGCGGTTCTTGACGATGCCCATCCACGGCTGCCCGGACTTGAGCGTGGTCCACATGTGCTCGAAGACTGCAGGTGGTACGTCCGGATGACGCACGGTGTTGTGCGCCGCGCCCAGCAATTCAGCCTCGCTGTAACCACTGATGTCGACGAAGGCATCGTTGCAGTAGGTGATGGTGCCTCGGGTATCGGTGGTGGAAATCAGTCGTTGTTCGGCAGGAAACGTACGCTCATGTTGAGTGACGGGCTGGTTGTTGCGCATGGGATTTCGATCCTTCGATCCGGAAGACTATGGCGTGGTTATCGGCGGGCACGTCGATAAATTGAGCGGCGTGCGACAAGTGACCGGAGAGTCAGCCCTGTCGGGCCAGCATGGGGTAGGTGAACAGCCCGAAATGCACGAGGTTCAGGCCCAGGTGACTGATGACAGCGGCCTGCAGCCCGCCGAAACGAAATGCGATGCCGTACCCCACGCCAGCCATGCTCGCCAATGCCACCCACTGCGGACCTGCACCTGCGTGCGCAAGTCCGAACAGGCCGGCAGCGAGGGTGATCGATAATGCCGTCGCATACCTCGAGCCCTTGAACAGGCGCAGCAGGCCGCCTTGCAGATAAGCGCGGAAAAACAGCTCTTCGGTCAGGGTCACCAGCAACAGATTGTTGAGTAGCCATATCAGGCCCTGGGCAGGCCATTTTGGTGTCCAGCCGACGACGTTTAACATGACTGCAGCGGTCATGCAGAACGCCGACGTCACAATCAGCGCAAGAATACCGGTCTGCAGTGAATGGGCGACGTCGACTTTCGGCAGAATCCAGGGGCAGGCCAGTATCAGCCAGAAGCCGATCAGCGGCTTGTCCAGATTCAGGTCCATGGAAAACATCGCGGCATCGGCACTGAATCGCGTCGCTTCGATGACGTTGGCGTTATTGAAGCCGGGCGCCAGGTGAAAGGCCAGCGCCAGACCGGTCACGATGAACAATCCGTGGCCACACAGGCGAATGGAGGAGTAAGAGGATCGGGCCACGCAAAACCAGGCAATGAACAATGCGCCAAAGCTCAACGCCGCCGAAGGGTCAAGGTTGCCGTGAAACAACGCCAGCGCGTAGCCGCTGCTCAGGAGGCAGAAAGTCAGCCAGTGCCTTGTGGTCATGAGTAAGTCCTGCCTTGAGAGCGGGGAATTCTATCCGGCGTTCAGCAGGGCAGGGGCGAGATTATAGAAATTTTCATGCAAGGGCCTGACCCTGAAACAGGGTGCAGGCCGCATTCAGGGGGTATCAGGACGCGATCAGCTGGCGCAGCACGTAATGCAGAATGCCGCCCGACTTGAAGTATTCCACTTCATTAAGCGTATCGATGCGGCACAGCACGTCGACGGTTTCCTTGCTGCCGTCTTCGCGTTCGATATGCAGGGTCAGGCTCATGCCCGGCTGCACGTCTGCGTTGGTCAGCCCGGTGATCTTCAGCGTCTCCTTGCCGGTCAGGCCAAGGGTCTTGCGCGTCTGGCCGTTCTTGAACTGCAATGGCAGCACGCCCATGCCCACCAGGTTCGAGCGGTGAATCCGTTCGAAGCTTTCGGCGATGACCGCTTTGACACCCAGCAGGTTGGTACCTTTGGCAGCCCAGTCACGGCTTGAACCCGTGCCGTATTCCAGACCGGCAATGATTACCAGTGGCGTCCCCTCTGTCTGATAACGCATGGCCGCGTCGTAGATCGCCAGCTTCTCGCCGGAGGGCACATGCACCGTGTTGCCACCTTCTTCGCCGCCGAGCATTTCGTTGCGGATGCGGATATTGGCAAAGGTCCCGCGCATCATCACTTCATGGTTGCCACGGCGCGAACCGTAAGAGTTGAAGTCCTGATACTTGACGCCTTTCTCCTGAAGGTAGCGCCCGGCAGGGCTGTCGGCCTTGATATTACCGGCAGGGGAGATATGGTCGGTGGTTACCGAGTCGCCCAGCAGGGCCAGAATGCGCGCGTTTTCCACGTCTTCGATAACCGGCAGCGGACCGTCGATGCCGTCGAAGAATGGCGGGTGCTGAATGTAGGTGGAATCATCCTGCCAGACGTAGGTGGCCGCCTGCGGCACCTCGATCGCTTGCCATTGCTCGTCACCGGCAAAGACTTCGGCGTATTCCTTGTGGAACATGCCGGTGTTGACGCTGGCCACGGCGTCGGCGATTTCCTGCTGACTCGGCCAGATATCGCGCAGGTAAACCGGCTTGCCGTCCGAGCCTTCGCCCAGCGGTTCGCTGCTGATGTCGATGCGTACCGAGCCTGCCAGTGCATAGGCAACCACCAGGGGCGGCGATGCCAGCCAGTTGGTCTTGACCAGTGGATGGACGCGGCCCTCGAAGTTACGGTTGCCCGACAGCACCGACGCGACGGTCAGGTCGGACTGCTGAATGGCTTTCTCGATAGGCTCCAGCAGCGGACCGGAGTTGCCGATGCAGGTGGTGCAGCCGTAACCGACCAGATCGAAGCCCAGGGCATCAAGGTATTGGGTCAGACCTGCTGCGTTGTAATAATCGGTCACCACTTTGGAACCGGGTGCCAACGAGCTTTTCACCCACGGCTTGCGTTTCAGGCCTTTCTCGACGGCTTTTTTCGCGACCAGCCCGGCTGCCATCATGACGCTGGGGTTGGAGGTGTTGGTGCAGGACGTGATCGCCGCGATCACCACGGCGCCGTCCTTCAGGTGATAGGTCTGGCCGTCGTATTCATACTGGGTTTCGCCACTGACCTGGGCCTCGTTGCCCACCGCGACACCGCCGCCGCCTTCGCTCTCCAGGCGACCTTCATCGACCTTGGCAGGTTTGACCTGCAGACCGAGAAAATCGCTGAAGGCCTTGGACACATTCGGCAGTGCTACACGATCCTGAGGGCGCTTGGGGCCAGCAAGGCTGGCTTCGACCGTGCTCATGTCCAGTTCCAGGCTGTCGGTGAACACCGGTTCCTGGCCTGCCAGACGCCATAGACCCTGAGCCTTGCAATAGGCCTCGACCAGCTTGACGGTTTCGTCGGGGCGGCCCGACAGACGCAGGTAGTCCAGCGTTACGTCATCGACCGGGAAGAAACCACAGGTCGCGCCATATTCGGGTGCCATGTTGGCAATGGTGGCGCGGTCGGCCAGCGGCAGATCGGCCAGGCCGTCACCGTAGAACTCGACAAACTTGCCGACCACGCCTTTCTTGCGCAGCATCTGGGTAACGGTGAGCACCAGATCGGTGGCGGTGATGCCTTCCTTCAATTTGCCGGTCAGCCGGAAACCGATCACTTCCGGGATCAGCATCGACACCGGCTGGCCGAGCATCGCCGCTTCGGCTTCGATACCGCCCACGCCCCAGCCCAGTACGCCCAGGCCATTGATCATCGTGGTATGCGAGTCGGTACCGACCAGAGTGTCGGGGAACGCGTAGGTGCGGCCGTCCTCTTCCTTGGTCCATACTGTGCGACCCAGGTATTCGAGGTTCACCTGATGGCAAATGCCTGTGCCGGGCGGCACCACGCTGAAGTTATCGAAAGCGCTCTGGCCCCAGCGCAGGAACGCGTAGCGCTCACCGTTGCGCTGCATCTCGATATCGACGTTCTCGCCGAAGGCTTCGGCGTTGCCAAACTTGTCGACCATCACCGAGTGGTCGATCACCAGGTCCACTGGGGAAAGGGGATTGATCCGCTGCGGATCGCCGCCGGCCTTGGCCACGGCCGCGCGCATGGCAGCCAGATCGACCACCGCCGGTACGCCGGTGAAGTCCTGCATCAGGACGCGGGCAGGGCGGTACTGGATTTCCCGGTCCGAACGACGCTCGGTCAACCAGTCGGCAAGGGCCTTGAGGTCGTTGCCGGTTACCGTCTTGTTGTCTTCCCAGCGCAGCAGGTTTTCCAGCAGCACCTTGAGTGACATGGGCAGCTTGTCCAGATCGCCCAGTGATCGTGCGGCTTCCGGCAGGCTGAAGTAGTGGTAGGTCTTGTTATCGATTTCGAGGGTTTTCAGGCTTTTCAGGCTATCGAGGGAGGGCATGAATGTCTCCTTTGAGGAATGTTCTCCGAACATCGGTTCACGGGCTCCATGTGCATCAGGTCGGGAGCGCCGCATCAGGCTTCAAGTTCTGTGGACTGTTCGGCCGCACCAGTGGTTCCTGGATTGGGCTATCA
The DNA here is from genome assembly GCF_017833005.1 of Pseudomonas sp. PvP027. Lineage (NCBI taxonomy): Bacteria > Pseudomonadati > Pseudomonadota > Gammaproteobacteria > Pseudomonadales > Pseudomonadaceae > Pseudomonas > Pseudomonas sp. PvP027. The sequence goes on from NZ_JAFIBK010000001.1 coordinate 5,206,188, forward strand.
TGCGCGGCTTTCAAGTCTGCGGGGTTACGCCCGAGTGCCCACTGCCCAGGAGTAACCCATGAATACACTGTTTATGCACTGCCGACCCGGTTTTGAGGGCGAAGTCTGCTCGGAAATAGCCGATCACGCCGCGCGCCTGGACGTGGCCGGGTATGCCAAGGCCCGTCCCGACACGGCCTGCGCCGAATTCATTTGCACCGAGGCGGAGGGTGCCGAACGGTTGATGAACGGTCAGCGCTTCGACAAGCTGATCTTTCCCCGGCAGTGGGCACGGGGGCTGTTTCTCGAGTTGCCGGAAACCGATCGCATCAGCGTGATTCTGGCGCAGCTGGCGGCGTTCCCGACCTGCGGCAGTCTGTGGCTGGAGGTCGTGGATACCAACGACGGCAAGGAACTGTCGAATTTCTGCAAGAAGTTCGAGGCGCCGCTGCGCAAGGCCCTGACTCAGGCAGGCAGACTGGTGGATGACCCGCGCAAGCCGCGTCTGCTGCTGACCTTCAAGAGTGGTCGCGAGGTGTTTCTCGGTCTGGCCGACGCGGACAACTCCGCCATGTGGCCCATGGGCATTCCGCGCCTCAAGTTTCCCCGCGAGGCACCAAGCCGTTCGACCTTGAAGCTTGAAGAGGCGTGGCACCACTTCATTCCCAGAGACCAGTGGGACGAGCGCCTTTCCGGGGACATGACCGGCGTGGACCTGGGGGCCGCACCGGGCGGCTGGACGTATCAACTGGTGCGCCGCGGCATGCTGGTGACCGCCATCGATAACGGGCCGATGGCGGAAAGCCTGATGGACACCGGGCTGGTGCAGCATTTGATGGCGGACGGCTTTACCTACAAGCCTCGACAGCCCGTGGACTGGATGGTCTGCGACATCGTCGAAAAGCCTGCACGCAATGCGGCGCTGCTGGAAACCTGGCTGGGCGAAGGCCTGTGCCGCGAAGCGGTGGTCAACCTCAAGTTGCCGATGAAACAGCGCTACGCTGAAGTACGCCGACTGCTCGACCGCATCGAAGAGGGCTTTCAGGCGCGCGGGGTACGGGTGGCCATTGGCTGCAAACAGCTCTACCACGACCGCGAAGAAGTCACCTGCCACCTGCGCAGGCTGGACGTGGCCAAAGCGGCGAGGAAGTGATTTCTTACTATAAAAACACCTCTGCTATCGTGCCAATGCTCCGCGTTGGCATGTCTTTCGTGACGCTCTGCGTCACATCCGTGCTGCTGGTTGTGCGTAGTTAGTGCTCTAAAGTGCTTTTCAACCGCGATGGCACTGACGACGCAGAGTGCGACGTAAGTGACGGCTGAGTCCTGGCGCTGATCCGGGGGTAGCCTGGCAGGACGCCAGGCTAGCCGCATCGGGCCATGGATGGCCCGTTGCGGCGACCCCCGGATCAGTGACAGGGCGAAGGAACCCGACGAAGTCGGGCCGGAAACGGAGCTTGGGGCTTTGCCTACTTTGGCCCCATCAAAGTAGGTCGCCGAGGGGCGAAAAGGTGACTTGAGTCGAACCTCAATCAACCTGAAATCGCAAAGCCGCTGTGTGACGCAGAGCGTCACGAACTGCATTCCCACGCGGAGCGTGAGGAACGATAGTCATCAGCCTCTCAGCTATGCTTCTAAAACGCTTTTCAACCACGATGGCACTGACGACGCAGAGTGCGACGTAAGTGACGGCTGAGTCCTGGCGCTGATCCGGGGGTAGCCTGGCAGGACGCCAGGCTAGCCGCACCGGGCCATGGATGGCCCGTTGCGGCGACCCCCGGATCAGTGACAGGGCGAAGGAACCCGACGAAGTCGGGCCGGAAACGGAGCTTGGGGCTTTGCCTACTTTGGCCCCATCAAAGTAGGTCGCCGAGGGGCGAAAAGGTGACCTGAGTCGAGCCCCAATCCACCTGATATCGCAAAACTGCTGTGTGACGCGGAGCGTTACGAACTGCGTGCCGACGCAGAGCGTCGGCACGATAATCATGTCGCAGAACCGCTGTATGACGCGGAGCGTCACGAAATGCATTCCCACGCGGAGCGTTGGAACGATCCTCACGATCAGCTAAGAATTAGCGCGTAGCACAACCCCCACTCAACCAAACCCCACAATAGCCTTGATCTCCAGATACTCTTCGAACCCCTGCACGCCGTACTCGCGACCGTTGCCCGAACGCTTGTAGCCGCCAAACGGAGCCATCGGGTTCCAGGCGGGGTAGTTCAAATGTACTTGCCCGGCACGAATGCGCGAAGCGACCGAGCGCGCCAGGTCAAGGTCCTGCCCCTGGACATGCGCGCCCAGGCCATAGACCGTATCGTTGGCAATTGCGATGGCTTCCTCGACCGTGTCGTAGCCAATCAGGCACAGCACCGGGCCGAAAATCTCTTCCCGGGCGATACGCATGGACGAGTCCACCTCGGAAAACACAGTTGGCCGGGTATAGAAGCCTTGCTCATGGCCCTGCACTCGTCCCGGCCCGCCGCAGATCAGCTTCGCGCCTTCGCTCAGTCCGGCCTCGATCATCGCCTGGACACGATGAAACTGTGCCTCGTTGGCGATAGGGCCCAATACCGTCTCCTCCAGCTGCGGATCACCCACAACGATTGCCGCGGCCGTTTCGGCAGCCAGCGCTTCGACTTCCGCCAGTCGGTTCCTGGGCACGATCATTCGTGTTGGCGCGCTGCATGACTGACCCACATTGCGGAACGCGGCCATCACGCCGGGCGGCACGGCTTTGGCGAAGTCGGCGTCGGGCAGGAGGATATTCGGCGATTTGCCGCCCAGTTCCTGAGTCACTCGTTTAACCGTCGGTGCGGCGGCCTGCGCCACCAATGCGCCTGCCCGGTTGGAACCGGTGATCGAGATCATGTCGATATCAGGGTGGGCCGCCATCGCGCCGCCGACTTCGGGGCCACTGCCATTGACCAGATTGAACACTCCCGGCGGCAGACCGGCGTCATGCACCAGTTGCGCGAACAGCAGCGCGCTCAAGGGCGACAGTTCGCTGGGCTTGAGCACCACGGTACAGCCAGCCGCGATAGCCGGGGCGACTTTGGCGGTGATTTGATACAGCGGCCAGTTCCACGGCGTGATCAGCCCGCACACACCGATGGGCTCGCGTTCGATCGCGGTGCCGCCTTCGACGGTGTGAAAGTGATAGGTCGCCAGCAGGTCACGTGCGACACGCACGTGTTCTGCGGCCAGCGGCACCTGCATGGCCCGCGCCGAACTGATGGATGCGCCCATCTCCAGCGAGATCGCCTGCGCCAGTTGTTCCTTGCGCTCGAGAATGAGCGCATGGATCCGGCCGATGACCTGTGCCCGGGCCTGTGGCGAGGTGCCAGACCAGCCCGCAAAGGCTGCCCGCGCTGCCGCGACCGCACGGTCGACATCGGCGGCCGAGCCACTGGCGACATGCGCCACGACTTCTTCGGTCGCAGGGTTGATCACCGCAATACTGACCGGGTCGAGCGGGGCGGACCAACGACCATCGATATAGAGTTTCAGCGCGGTGTCCGGATCAACGTGATGGCTGTTCAAGGACTTTGAGGTCATCCAGCGGGCTCCCTGGAGCAATAATGGTCAAGGCCAGGCCCTTTGCTGCCAGGCCGTTCTATACCCATAAGCTAACAAAGCAGTCTGGATAAAAAGCGCCGATCTGCCGGGTTGCAAAGAATAATCTGCTGTATGCAACCCGCTAACATGGCGGACCTGTTTCGGCGGTTTATCCGTACTGTTTTCAGCCGATTGCCTGAGTCACCAGTGCGAATTGCTGCACATCCGGGTTCGAGGCAGGTGGCGTCCCGAGCACCATGCGCGGTGCCCTGTCGACACACGGCAGACCCAGGCTTTCGAGCCACGGTGCCAACCCGCAGTCGGCCAGAATGTCGAAGCGCACGAACATGCCGGGTATCTGTTGCAGCAGGTGTTCAATCAATCGTTGTGCCTGATCTGCATCACCGGCAACCACCGGGCCGATGATATGACCGCGCCCGAAGCGGCGCAGCAGGGCGATGCCTTGCAACTGGCCTGAGTGTTCAATCCCGACCGCCTGTTCTGCGTCGTGCAACAGATCAGTCAACACGGCAGTACGATCCAGGCCGCTGCCCGCGTTGGCCAGCCGGATCAGTTCTGCATGGTCGGTCACGCCCAGCGTACGAATCGGCAAGTCGTCTTTCGGTGTCGCCAGACCTGACAGGTCAGCAATGCCCTGGTGCTGCTGGATGCGTGCGAAGTCGACGAAACCCAGGCTCTGATAAAGCGGCGCGCCCAGTTCCGTGGCGTTGAGGATTGGCGTGCGCGGCGCCGTCGCGTCGAGACACAGCTTCATCAGACAGCGGCCGATGCCTTTGCCCTGATGATCATCGCGGACGATCACCAGCCCGATCGAGGACCAGTCGCCTTGATGGCAGGTAAACGCCACGCCTACCAGCTGGCCATCATGCTCGGCGACAAAACCCTCGGAAGTACGTTGCACCATCGCCCAGTCCTGTTCGCGGTGTGGCCACTTGAGGTTCACTGAAAGTGCATGGGCTGCCGGGATATCCGCCGCAGTCACCGGGCGATAGCGGTATTGAGCGTTTGAGGTTGCAGGCATGGCGCCTCCGTTGCGATGGGGTGGTTGGGCGATTTGGCTCATATCAACTTTCCGGCGCTCATCAGGCTGGACGTGAACGGCATTTCGATGGCCGTCGGGTCGGTGAAGCGGCGAATGTCGAACGGGCTGATCAGCGTGCGCGTGCTGCCGGTGCTGATCAGCTCGGCCATGACGTCACCGACGCCGGGGCCCAGCTGAAAGCCGTGGCCGCAGAAGCCAAATGCGTAGAACAGGCCGTCGACTTTGCCGCTGCGGCCCATGATCGGCAACGAGTCCGGCGTGTAACTCTCGATGCCGCTCCAGACGCGGATGATGTTCAGCTTTTCTGCGCCCGGTAACAGGCGTTTCATCTGTCTCATCTGGTTGATCAGGCTCTCCGGCTTGAAGTAGGCGCGGCGGTTGAGCATGTCCGGTTTATTGCGATTGCCGCCTCCGATGATGATGTTGCCGCGTGGGATCTGCCGGAAATAGATCACTTCTTCCTTGATCTTGGTAAACACTCCGATCACCGTCGGCAGCGCGTACGGCACCGGTTCTGTCACCGACATCTGCGGTCCGTTGGGCTCAAGAGGGACAGACTCGCCGAACTGTTCGGCGAGCCTGGCGCCCCAGGCACCGGCAGTGATGAGCAACTGTTCGGCGGCGAATAGCTGGCCATCGGCGGTGGTGACCTGAAACTCTCCGCCGACCTTCTGTACCTCGGTCACCTCAGTGCGTTCTTCGATTCTTGCACCCGCACGAATCGCCGCGCGGGCGAATGCGGGGGCTGCCAGGCGTGGGTTGGCGTGCCCGTCATGAGGCGCATAGGAACCGCCTTTGACTTGTGCACCGAGAAACGGAAAACGGTCGTGCAGTGCCTTGCCGGAAAGGATCTGCAAGTCCAGCTCGCGGGCTTCCGGGGCGGCGGCATAGGCCTCCAGTTCGGCGATTTCATCTTCGCGATAGCAAACGCGCATATGCCCGCTGGGAATGAATTCCAGGTCTTCGCCGATCAGCTCCGGCAGGCGCTTCCACAATGCCCAGGAGCGATTGGACAGTTCCAGTTGGCCGAGAAACCGTCCCTGACGACGCACGTTGCCGAAATTCACGCCGCTGGCGTATTGGCCGATCTGGTCACGCTCCAGCAGGGTGACCGAGCGGCCGTGTTGACGCAGAAAAAATGCGGAGGACGCGCCCATGAAGCCGCCGCCGATAATCAGGACATCGCTTTTTTGTGGGGTCATGAGGGGCTCCCGGTCATGTTCATTGGCTGCAACGCGCCAGGGCTTCGATCTCGATCAGGTAGCCGTGGTGCAATTCCGGGACCGGCACCACCGCACGCGCAGGGCGATGCTCGCCCAGATAGCCAGCGTAGATGCGGTCGAAGGCTGGCCAGTGCTGGACGCCGGCGATGTAGATGGTCACTTTCAGCAGGTCATGCGTGCTGCATCCCGCTGCTTCAAGAATGGCCAGCAGATTGTCCAGCGCGACGGCAGCCTGGACCTCGAACGGCTCGCCGACGCTGTGACTGCCATCAGCGCGCACCGGCAGTTGTCCGGAGACATGCAGCGTGCCTTGATGCAGCATCGCCTGAGAATAATGCCCGCCGGGTGCTGCAGCCAGGGGCGTACTGATCGGTTTCATCTCACCAGCCATGCAGGCGACTCCAGGTTTGGATTGCGCCTTCGCTGTCGCAGGCGTGGTAGTCCGGGAATTGCGCGCCGGTGGCACAGGCGTGGTTGGGCAGAATGCGCAGTCGGCTGCCGATGGGAAAACGCTCGCTGATGTCGGCCTCGCTGCCCGCAGCAAGCGTGATGATGCCGTGCTCCTGATTGGCACCGGTAACCCGTGCACCGTCGATCCACTCGCCGGTTTCACTGCACACCTGGCCGTAGCCGAAATCCTCGCGCTGGCGCTGGGTGCCACGGTCGCGGCTCATGGCCATCCAGCCTGCGTCAACGATGATCCAGCCCTTGTCCTGCTGATGGCCGATGACCGTGGTCAACACGCTCAGGGCCAGTTCATCCGCCCGGCATACGCCGATGTTGTGCATCACCAGATCGAAGAACACATACACCCCGGCGCGAACTTCGGTCACGCCGTGCAGGCTCTGCGCCGACAGTGCCGTCGGGGTCGAACCGATGCTGACATCCGCACAGGGCAGTCCTGCCTGACGAATCCGCTCGGCGGCGCTGACGCAGAGCCTGCGTTCCTGTTCGGCGAGGGCTTGCAGTGCTGCGGGTGTGTCGAGGTCATAACTGGACCCGGCATGAGTCATTACCCCGCGCAGTTGCATGCCGCCGTCGACCAGCGTTCTCGCGACCTCGATGAGCGAGGGATCGTCGACAGTCAGGCCGGAGCGATGGCCGTCGCAGTCGATTTCAATCCAGACGTCGAAACGTTCGTCATGTGCCTGGCCGAAGACCACAATCGCCCGGGCAGCCGCCACGCTGTCGGTGAGGATACTCAGGCGGCATCCCTTGCGCCGCAGTCTGAGTGCCTGCTCCAGCTTGCCGGGTGCAATGGCGACGGCATAGAACACATCGTCGATGCCCTCGGCAAAGCAATGCTCGGCCTCTTTCAGCGTCGACACCGTGACGCCGCTGGCGCCTGCTGCAATCTGCGCCTGGATGACCGGCAGGCATTTGCTGGTCTTGACGTGCGGACGCAAGCGCACGCCCAGTTCGTTCATGCGTTGTTGCATGCGCTGGATATTGTGCTGCATGCGCGACACATCGAGCAGCGCGACGGGCGTATCGAGAGAGGACAGGGAGGCTGACATGGAAAGCGCTCGTGTGACTGGGTACGACCGTCACTCTACGCAGCGATGATGAAGCTGTGGTTCAATGCGTGATCATCAATCCTTAAGCTGAAGTGAATGATCGCTATCGAAGACCTGCGTCTGGCCGTGACCCTGTCGCGCTGCGAATCGCTCAGTGCTGCCGCCAGAATCCTCAATGTCTCGCCGCCCGCGCTGTCGATGCGCTTGCGCAAACTGGAGACGCAACTGGGCATCACCCTGGCCAACCGCGATGCCAGACGCCTGAGTCTGACGGCCGATGGCGAGCGTTTCGCACGCGAAAGCGCACAGTTGCTGGAGCAGTTGGAGGCGCTCCCGGAGTCCTTCAAGCAGCGTGATGAGCGGCTGGTGGGCACGCTGCGCCTGGCAGCGCCATTCGGTTATGGACGCCAGCGCATTGCGCCGCTGCTGGCGCGCTTCTCCAGGCTGCACCCGCAGTTGTGTCTGCACCTGGACCTGCGCGAAACGCCCTGGCCGGACCGTCACGACAGCGATGCGGTGATCCACATCGGCAGCCTCAATGACAGCCTGTGGATCGCCAGGCCTCTGGCGCAGAATCATCGCTGGCTGTGCGCCAGCCCGGCGTATATCGAGCAGCATGGTGCGCCCTCGACGCCCGACCAGTTGGCCGGCCATCGCTGCATCTGCATCCGCGAAAACGACGAAGACGTCACCCTCTGGCATCTGAGCAAGGGTCAGACGAAAAAGACTCTGCGCATCGAGCCCGCGCTGCTCAGCAACGACGGCTCGGTGGCTCGGCGCTGGGCCGAGCAGGGGCTGGGCATCGTGTTGCGCTCGCAGTGGGATGTCAGCGATGCCATTGCCAGTGGCAGGCTGGTGAGGGTGCTTGCCGATTGGCAGCTGGCCAGTGCGCCGATCAACCTGCTGGTGCCCGTGCGCAAGCATCGCAGTGCACGGGTACAGGCGTTGACCGAGTTTCTCGAGACAGCCCTGAAAGCCTGATTCGGCAAAGCACCGGCACGCTGTTGGTCGCTGGGTTGAACACCTTAATTGACGCTCACGGCAACGCGCGGGTATAAACCGCGTCTTGTGTTTTTGTCGGATTTTTCTCCATGAGCTTCAGCCCTCTGATTCGCCAGTTGATCGATGCCTTCCGCGTGCTGCCGGGTGTCGGTCAGAAAACCGCTCAGCGCATGGCGTTGCAGTTGCTGGAGCGTGACCGCAGCGGCGGTTCGCGGCTGGCGCAGGCACTGGGGCAGGCGATGGACGGCGTAGGTCACTGCCGCTCGTGCCGCACGCTGACCGAAGAGGAGCTCTGCCCGCAATGCGCGGATCCGCGCCGTGACGACACACTGCTGTGCGTGGTCGAAGGCCCGACGGATGTCTATGCGGTGGAGCAGACCGGCTACCGCGGTCGTTACTTCGTGCTCAAGGGCCATCTGTCGCCACTCGACGGTCTGGGGCCGGAGGCCATCGGCATTCCGCAGTTGATGGAGCGCATCAGCCAGCAGGGCACTTTCACCGAGGTGATTCTCGCGACCAATCCGACGGTGGAAGGCGAAGCGACGGCGCATTACATCGCCCAGTTGCTCCACGACAAGGGCCTGGTCGCGTCACGCATCGCCCACGGCGTTCCATTGGGTGGCGAGCTGGACCTGGTCGACGGCGGCACCCTGGCGCACTCGTTTGCAGGGCGCAAGCCGATTGCGATGTGATACCGGCCAGCGTTTCTGCTGTCAGTAGCGCGGTGTGATATCGCGCTCGACAGGTGGCGCGTCCGGATCCTGACCCGCCGGAAATTTGCCTTTCAGGTGCCAGGCGAACGCGATGATTTCGGCAATCGTGCGGTACAGCGGCTCGGGAATACTGTCGCCCAGCTCCATGCGTGCCAACAGCTTGACCAGTTCGGCGTTCTCGTAGATCGGCACTTCGTACTCGCGGGCAATGGCCAGAATGGCCTCGGCCAACTGGTCGTCGCCCTTGGCGCTGAGTGTCGGTGCGTGCTGGCCGTCATAGCTGAGGGCGATAGCCTGGCGCGGAGTGTGATCGGGCAGGGTCATCAGGCGTTCTCGTCGATCCAGCGTTGTTCGAGTGCGGTACGCGGACCGCTTGGCGGGGCGCCGTGACTGCAGGCCAGTTCGCCCACCGCCAGGCCACAGGCTATCAACCGTTCGCGCAAATACCCCAGTTCATGTTCGATCAATGCCGCGCTGTCGGGGCGCTCGGCCCATAGCTGGCTGGACAGCGTGCCGCGCAGTAACTGCGCATGCACCTGCAAGGGCCCCAAAGGCTCGAGGTCGAACGCCAGATCGACTTTCCAGAGCTTTTCCCGGGAGTCCTTGATCTCGACATCATCACGGTCTTCGGCCGCTTCCTGATCAGGTGTGTCTTCGCGCTGCACCTTGACCTGCAGGGGCACGATGTCGTGGGCGTTGCGCATTGGCACTTCCAGCTGCCAGGTGGTCACCTGGGTGCCGTCGGCGTTGGTCCGCGTCTGTTCCAGCCCGCCCAGTTGATGGCTTTGCAGGCGTGAGACGGCAGCCGCAGCGAGCTTGAGGAGGATTTCCAGATCATCCTCCTTCTCACCACCGCTGACAGTGCGCGACGGCAACGGAAAAATGCTTGGCTGAGTGCGTGCCGCGACCAGGCCGAGGGTGCCCAGCGCATTGCGAATGGCATTGGGCATCGTGCGCGCGAGGGTATTGGAAGCCGCCGCTGCGCCGTAAGACATGTTGTCCGGCAGGCCGGGAAGGATCTGGGCGATCAGGCGCATCAGGTTGGCCTTCATGTCCGGCATTTGCGCCGGGTTCAAGCCGGCCAGCAGTCTGGCTTCCAGAAACACGCCGCTGGCGTTGAGTGCCTGGGCCACGCCTTTGGGGGTGGTCATCTGCTCGACATCAGGCAGGTCGGCGAGCAACTGGTTGATACTGGCCTGCAATGGGGCGCTGATGGCCGAGCTGTTACTGGTCGGGCTGCCGGACTGCAGGTTTTGCAGGGCGTTGATCAGGGTGTCCAGCGAGCCTTGGCGATTTTGCTGTGCGGACAGTTGCTGCGCCACTGCCAGTTGGTCGAAACGACCGGGCAGGGCAACGAAGTTGAGTGCCTGATTGCCTTGTACCTGAGCGCTCAAGAGACTGCCCACCGTCAGCGGCTGCGGGCTCTCGATGGTCAGGCTGGAACCCGCCAGCGCCGTGTTGAGCAGCATCACGATGGAGCGATAGGCAGGCGTCGCAGCAGTCGGGTTCTGGGCGGCCGGTTGATTGACTGCCTGAGTAATCTCCTGACTGGTCATGACTTTGCCCTGCAGCAGCGTGCCGACCGGTAATTGTCGGGTATCGATGCTGGTCATCGAGTTTTTCAGCGCGCTGTTGAGCTGCTGCAGCGTCAAGGTCAGCTCGTTGGCCGACGCCTGCGCCACTTGCAGCAGGCTGCCGGGCGTGAACGGGACGCTGCTGGTGACCGGCAAATTGGTCAGGCTGCCGTTGGCAAGCACCAGCCTCAGCAGTAACTGGAAGTTCTGATTGACCTGCTTGAGGGTCAGCACTTCGGCGTTGGCGGTTTCGCCTTCGGGGATCAGATTTTCCGCCGATTGCAGCATGGTCAGCACTTGCGCCGGGGAGATGCCGGCGCGCAGCAATGTCATGGTGGCGTTTGTTGCCGGAACGCTGGTGATGTCGCCTGTCATTGAACTATCGACCCAAGGAAATTGCCCCTTTGATAACAGGACTCGCATGTATAATACCGGCCGAAACCGGACCAGCCGCCATTAACTTCTCTTCATGTAACGGCCGTATCAATCCCGACTTGAACCGCGTTTTACTCCGTATGTGTCTGTTTTGGCACATTTCGCGACGCAAAGCACTGGAAACGCCCCATGATCCCAGCCACCCCATTTTTGCAAGCGACGGCTCTGGCGTGTGAGCGGGACGGGCGGATGCTGTTCGAAAACCTCGATATTCAACTGCACGCGGGCGACATGCTGCAGATCAGCGGTCCCAACGGCTGCGGCAAGACCAGCCTGTTGCGCCTGCTCTGCGGGTTGATGCAACCAACGGCCGGGCAGGTACTGCTCGACGCGCAACCAATGGGCCAGCAGCTTGCTGCACCGGGCAGCAAGCTGTTGTGGATCGGTCATGCGCCGGCGCTCAAGGATGTGCTGACGCCGCTGGAAAACCTGTCCTGGCTCAGTGCACTTCACCAGCCGGCCGGTGCCGATGCCATCGCCGCCGCGATCGATGCGGTCGGTCTGGCAGGTTTCGAGGACGTGCCCTGCCACACCTTGTCGGCCGGGCAGCAGCGTCGCGTTGCGCTGGCACGTCTGTATCTGCCGGGCCCGCGACTCTGGTTGCTCGACGAGCCGTTTACCGCGCTCGACCGCCAAGGCATCGAGCAACTGGAAAAACACCTCGCCGGGCACTGTGAGCAAGGCGGCATGATTGTCATGACCACCCACCACAGTCTGAGCCGTCTGCCTGCGGGCTATCAGGACCTCGACCTGGGGCAGTGGTCAGCATGAGCAACGTGTTTGTTCTGCTGATGCTCCGTGAGGTGCGGCTGCTGGCGAGGCGTCCGGCAGAGCTGGCGAACCCGCTGGTGTTCTTTGCGATCGTGGTTGCCCTGTTCCCGCTGGCGCTGGGACCGCAGGCGCAATTGTTGCAAACCTTGTCGCCAGGGCTGGTCTGGGTGGCGGCACTGCTGGCCGTGCTGCTGTCGCTGGACGGGCTGTTGCGTAGTGATTTCGAGGATGGCTCGCTGGAGCAGTGGGTCCTTTCGCCGCACCCGCTGGCCCTTCTGGTGTTGATCAAAGTGCTGGCACACTGGGTTTTTTCCGGGCTGGCACTGGTACTGTTGTCACCCTTGCTGGCCTTGATGCTCGGGCTGCCGGTGCAGTGCCTGCCGGTGTTGATGGTTTCGCTGCTGCTGGGCACTCCGGTGCTCAGCCTGCTGGGGGCACTGGGTGCGGCGTTGACCGTGGGTTTGAAGCGCGGCGGCCTGCTGCTGGCATTGTTGATTCTGCCGCTGTACATCCCGGTACTGATTCTGGGCAGCGGTGCTTTGCAGGCCGCGCTGCAGGGCATGCCGGCGACCGGCTATCTGCTGTGGCTGGGCAGCCTGGCGGCGCTGGCTATCACCCTGACACCCTTTGCGATAGCCGCTGGCCTGAAAATCAGCATCGGCGAATAATTGAGGTTCCGGGATCGAGACTTCGATGCCGGTCAATACCCTGGATGCACCCTGATGAAAAGCAACGCCATGAAAAGCAGCATCCGTTGGGCCTGGCTGCACACCCTCGGCTCACCGAAAGGGTTTTACCGCGTCAGCGCACGCCTGCTGCCCTGGCTGAGTGTTGCCGCCGTGCTGTTGCTGGTCATCGGCATGGTCTGGGGCTTGGCGTTCGCACCGCCGGACTACCAGCAGGGCAACAGTTTCCGGATCATTTATATTCACGTACCTGCCGCGATGCTCGCTCAATCCTGCTACGTCATGCTGGCCGTGTGCGGGTTGGTCGGGCTGGTCTGGAGAATCAAGCTGGCCGATGTCGCACTGCAATGCGCTGCACCCATCGGCGCGTGGATGACCGCGCTGGCGCTGGTGACCGGTGCGATCTGGGGCAAGCCCACTTGGGGGGCATGGTGGGTCTGGGACGCGCGACTGACCTCGATGCTGATTCTGCTGTTCTTGTATTTCGGCCTGATCGCGCTGGGCAATGCCATCAGCAACCGCGACAGCGCCGCCAAGGCCTGCGCGGTGCTGGCCATCGTCGGTGTGGTGAACATTCCGATCATCAAGTATTCGGTCGAGTGGTGGAACACCCTGCACCAGGGTTCGACGTTCAGCCTCACCGAGAAACCCGCCATGCCGGTTGAAATGTGGCTGCCGCTGCTGTTCACCACGCTGGGTTTCTACTGCTTGTTCGGTGTGTTGCTGATGATGCGCATGCGCCTTGAAGTGCTGCGTCGCGAGGCGCGCACGCAGTGGGTCAAGGCCGAGATTCTGCGCTGCCTGGGTCACACGACAGCGCAGTCGGAGAACACGCTTTGAGTTTTGCATCGTTCAGCGATTTTCTTGCCATGGGCCGCCACGGAGTGTTTGTCTGGTCGGCCTACGGCCTGTGCCTTGTAGTGCTGCTGATCAACGTGGCGCTGCCGCTATGGGCACGGCAGCGATTTATGAAACAGCAGGCGCGTCGCCTGAAGCGGGAGAATCGCCCGTGAACCCGCTGCGCAAAAAGCGTCTGTTGATCATTGTGGCGCTGCTGGCCGGTGTCGGTCTGGCCGTGACCCTGGCCCTCAGCGCCTTGCAGGAAAACATCAACCTGTTCTACACCCCCAGTCAGATCGCCAATGGCGAGGCACCACTGGACACGCGGATTCGGGCTGGCGGCATGGTCGAAAAGGGTTCATTGCAGCGTTCGGCTGATTCACTGGACGTGCGTTTCGTGGTCACCGATTTAAACAAGTCGGTGACCATCACCTATCGGGGCATTCTTCCCGATCTGTTTCGTGAAGGGCAGGGCATCGTGGCGCTGGGCAAACTCAATGCACAGGGGGTGGTGGTGGCCGATGAAGTGCTGGCCAAGCATGACGAGAAATACATGCCCCCGGAGGTCACCAAGGCCCTGCGTGACAGCGGTCAGGCGGCACCGGCTGCGTCTCCCACACCCGTCAAACAGGGTTGATCGATGATTCCCGAACTCGGCCATCTGGCCATGATTCTGGCGCTCGGCTTTGCGCTGGTGCAGGCCATCATTCCGCTGATCGGCGCATGGCGCGGCGATCGCTTATGGATGAGCCTTGCCCGTCCGGCAGCCTGGGGCCAGTTCAGCTTTCTGATTTTCGCCTTCGGTTGCCTGACCTATGCATTCATGGTCGACGACTTCTCCGTCGCCTACGTTGCGCAGAACTCCAACACGGCGCTGCCCTGGTACTACAAGTTCAGCGCCGTGTGGGGCGCGCATGAAGGTTCATTGCTGCTCTGGGCCTTGATTCTCGGTGGCTGGACCTTCGCTGTGTCGGTGTTTTCCCGGCAACTGCCCCAGGTGATGCTGGCGCGGGTCCTCGCCGTGATGGGCATGATCAGCCTGGGTTTCCTGTTGTTTCTGATCCTCACCTCCAACCCGTTCGCGCGTCTGTTGCCGCAGATGCCAGCGAATGGACGTGATCTGAACCCGTTGTTGCAGGACATTGGCCTTATCGTGCATCCGCCGATGCTGTACATGGGCTATGTCGGCTTCTCCGTGGCCTTTGCGTTCGCCATCGCCGCCTTGCTCGGCGGCCGCCTCGACGCTGCCTGGGCGCGCTGGTCCAGGCCGTGGACGCTGGTGGCCTGGGCCTTTCTTGGCATCGGTATCAGCCTGGGCTCGTGGTGGGCGTATTACGAGCTGGGCTGGGGTGGCTGGTGGTTCTGGGACCCGGTGGAAAACGCCTCGTTCATGCCCTGGCTGGTCGGCACTGCACTGATTCACTCGCTGGCAGTCACGGAAAAACGTGGTGTGTTCAAGAGCTGGACGGTATTGCTGGCCATTGCTGCGTTTTCACTGAGCCTGCTCGGCACCTTCCTGGTCCGTTCCGGGGTCCTGACTTCCGTGCACGCCTTTGCCTCGGACCCGGCGCGCGGCGTGTTCATCCTGATGTTCCTGCTGGTCGTGGTGGGCGGTTCGCTGACCCTGTTCGCGATTCGCGCACCGGGGGTCAAAAGCCAGGTCGGATTCGGCTTGTGGTCACGGGAAACCCTGCTGCTGGGCAATAACCTGTTGCTGGTGGTTGCCGCGTCCATGATTCTGCTGGGCACCCTTTATCCGCTGGTGATCGATGCCATGAGCGGCGCCAAGATGTCGGTCGGGCCGCCGTACTTCAATACGTTGTTCGTGCCATTGATGGGCCTGTTGCTGGTGGTCATGGCGGTCGGCGTACTGGTGCGCTGGAAGGATACGCCGCTGAAATGGCTGCTCGGCATGCTGGCCCCGGTACTGGTTGGCAGCGTCGTCTTGGCGGTGCTTGCCGGTCTGCTGCTGGGCGATTTCCAGTGGGCGGTGCTGGCGACCCTGATGCTCGCCGCCTGGGTGCTGCTGGCCGGGGTTCGCGACCTGCTCGACAAGACCCGCCACAAGGGTCTGCTCAGCGGCGCACGCGGTCTGACCCGCAGCTATTGGGGCATGCAGCTGGCGCACCTTGGCATTGTCGTGTGTGCGCTGGGCGTGGTGCTGTCGAGCCAGAACAGCGCCGAGCGCGATTTGCGCATGGCTCCCGGCGAGTCCACCGAACTGGGTGGGTATACCTTTGTCTTCGAGGGTGCCCGGCATTATGAAGGGCCGAACTTCACCTCTGATCGGGGCACGGTTCGCGTGTTGCGCGACGGCGTTCAACTGACCGAACTGCACCCGGAGAAGCGCCTCTACATCGTGCAACAGTCGATGATGACCGAAGCGGGCATTGATGCCGGTTTCAGCCGTGACCTGTATGTCGCTCTGGGTGAACCGTTGGGCGATGGTGCGTGGGCCGTTCGGGTTCATGTCAAACCGTTTGTGCGCTGGATCTGGCTCGGCGGCCTGCTGACCGGTCTGGGCGGTGTGCTGGCGGCGCTGGATCGGCGTTATCGCACTCGGGTAAAGAACAAGGTGCGCGAGGCATTGGGTATGTCGGGAGCTGCACAATGAGACGCTGGGTCATGGTGTTGCCACTGGCGCTGTTTCTGGGCGTGGCGGCGTTTTTGTATCGCGGTTTGTATCTGGACCCCGCCGAGCTACCCTCGGCACTGATCGAAAAGCCTTTTCCGGCATTCTTGCTACCGGCGGTGCAGGGCGAGCGGATGTTGAGCCGTGCCGATCTGCTCGGCAAACCTGCGCTGGTCAACGTCTGGGGCACCTGGTGCGTGGCTTGCCGGGTGGAGCATCCGGTGCTCACCCGGCTGGCGCAGCAGGGCGTGCTGATCTACGGCGTGAATTACAAGGACGTCAACGCTGACGCGCTGAAATGGCTCAAGGAATTCCATGATCCTTATCAGTTGAATATTCGTGACAAGGACGGCTCTCTGGGCCTCGACCTGGGGGTGTACGGTGCGCCGGAAACCTTTTTGATCGATGCTCAGGGCGTCATTCGTTACAAACACGTCGGGGTCATCGACGACGCAGTGTGGCGCGAAAAACTTGCGGCGCGTTATCAGCAACTGATTGATGAGGCGCGGCCATGAAGCGCTGCCTGTTGATCGTCCTGCTCAGCGTGCTGTGCGCCGGCATTGCCCACGCGGCCATCGATGCCTATGCCTTTCGCGACGACGCCGAGCGCGCGCGCTACAGCGAACTCACCAGAGAGCTGCGCTGCCCGAAATGCCAGAATCAGGACATCGCCGACTCCAATGCGCCGATTGCCGCTGACTTGCGCAAGGAAATCTACCGCATGCTGGGAGAAGGGCAGAGCAATCAGCAAATCATCGATTTCATGGTCGAACGCTATGGCGATTTCGTTCGCTACAAGCCGAGCCTGACGGCACGCACCTGGCTGCTGTGGTTCGGGCCGGCCGGCCTGCTGGTCGGCGGCCTTGTGGTGATCGGGTTTATCGTTGGCCGCCGCCGCAAGGCGCAATCGGCGCAGGCCGACGGGCTTTCCGACGATGAGAGGCAGCGTCTCGCCACCTTGCTGGATGACCACCGCACATGATCGATTTCTGGATGGCAACCGGACTGTTGCTGGTGGTTGCGCTGAGCTTTCTGCTGATTCCGCTGCTGCGTGGCCATCGCGCGCAACGGGAAGAAGACCGCACGGCTCTCAACGTGGCGTTGTATCAGGAGCGACTGAGCGAGCTGCAGGTTCAGCAGGAGCAGGGCGTGTTGTCGTTGGCGCAACTGCAGGCGGCACGTGCCGAAGCAGCGCGCGAGCTGCTGGCCGACACCGAAGGTGCAGAGCCCGCCCGGACATCGCGTCTGGGCAAGCCCTGGCTGGTGCTGGCCGCGGTGCTGGTGCCGGTATTGGGGCTGGCAGGCTATCTCGAGCTGGGTGCCAGTGACCGGGTTGAATTGAGTCGCGAATTCGCTCGACCCCCGACCTCGCTGGCAGACATGACCCGGCGTCTGGAGCGTAGTGTGCAGGCTCAGCCGGATTCAGCCGAAAACCTGTATTTTCTGGCGCGCAGCTATATGGCACAGAACCGCCCGGGTGATGCCGCGCAGATGTTCGAGCGTTCAGTGGCGCTGGCCGGAAGGCAGCCCGAATTGCTCGGGCAGTGGGCCCAGGCGCTGTACTTCGCCAGCGACAAGCATTTCACGCCACAGGTGCAGGTGCTGACCGACGAAGCGCTGCAGGCTGACCCCAGGGAAGTCACCAGCCTTGGTCTGCTCGGGATTGCCGCGTTCGAAACACAGCGCTATCAGGCGGCGGTGGATTACTGGACCCGGCTGCTCGCGGCACTGCCCGCAGATGACGCATCGCGTTCGGCACTGGAAGGCGGTATTGCCCGCGCCAGAGAAAACCTCGCCAAACGCGCTGCAGACGTTGCGCCTGCGGTGAAAGCGAAGTCGATAAGAATTCATGTCGAGCTGGCTCCTGCGCTTCAGGGCAAAGTAAGGCCGAGCGACAGCGTGTTCATCTTCGCCCGCGCCATCAAGGGGCCGGCGGCCCCCCTGGCGGTCAAACGCATTACCGTGGCGGACCTGCCTGCCAACGTGGAACTGAGCGATTCCGACGCGATGATGCCGCAACTGAACCTGTCGAACTTTGCGCAAGTCCAACTGGTTGCGCGAGTGTCTCGCGCAGGGCAGCCAACCACCGGTGAGTGGGTCGGCCGCAGTCAGCCACTGGCCAGTGATTCCGGGGTTCAGCAGGCATTGATCATCGACAGTCCGGATAACTAGAGAATTCGCTTATGTACCGTACCGCACGCATCACCTTGTTGGGTCTGGTCGTTGGCCTGAGTGCCTGTGCTGTCCAGCATCCGGCACCGCCACATGGCCAGGATCCGATCCTCAACCTGCCGGGTGGCCAGCAGCCCGGCGCACCGCGTCCGGGTCCTGCGCCTTCGGAGCCTGCCAAGGCGCCTGCCGCAGCGCCGAAGACCTCGGCCAGCTTCGCGCCGCCACCGGGCGGCGGCAGCCATTGGGACCCGCGCCTGGGCGTGTACGTGATGGACGATCAGCCCAACACTTTCTATCGCCAGCGCACTTACTACCAGTGGAATGACGGCTGGAGCTGGGCGACCAGCCCCAACGGTCCGTGGCAGGCGACTGATGTCAGTGGTGTGCCGGCAGGGCTGGGCAAACAGTTCAGTAAATGATTCAGGCTTCAATAAAAACGGCGACCTCGAAGGTCGCCGTTTTGCATTGCCTGAGCGGCTTATTTGCCCGGATAGATCTGGTCGAATACACCACCGTCGATGAAGTGGGTCTTCTGCACCGTGCGCCAGTCACCGAAGGTTTTCTCCACCGAGAGGAAGTCCACTTTCGGGAAGCGATCCGTGTACTTGGCCAGCACCTGCGGGTCACGCGGGCGCAGGTAGTTTTTGGCAGCGATCTCCTGGCCTTCCGGTGACCACAGGTATTTCAGGTAGGCTTCGGCCAGGGCGCGCGACTGCTTCCTGTCCACCACCTTGTCGACCACACTCACCGGTGGCTCGGCTTCTGCCGACACGGAGGGGTAAACCACTTCGAACTGATCACGGCCGAATTCGCGGGCGATCATTTCCGCTTCGTTCTCGAAGGTGACCAGCACGTCGCCGATCTGGTTGGTCATGAAGGTTGTAGTCGCACCGCGACCGCCGGTATCAAGGACTGGCACATGGCGGAACAGATCACCGACGAATTTCTTCGCCGCCGCTTCATCGCCGCCTTTTTTCAGGGTGTAACCCCAGGCCGACAGGTAGGTGTAGCGGCCGTTGCCGGAGGTTTTCGGGTTGGGCACGATGACTTCCACGCCATCCTTGATCAGGTCCGGCCAGTCTTTGAGGGCCTTCGGGTTGCCCTTGCGCACGATGAACACCGTGGCCGAGGTGAACGGCGCACTGTTGTTCGGCAGACGGTTGACCCAGTCTTCCGGTACCAGCTTGCCATTGTCGGCCAGGGCGTTGATATCAGTGGCCATGTTCATGGTGATCACGTCGGCCGGCAGCCCGTCGATGACCGAACGCGCCTGCTTGCTCGACCCGCCGAAGGACATCTGCACAGTCACATCTTCATTCTTCTCGGCTTTCCAGTGTTTCTGGAAGGCGCTGTTGTAGTCCTTGTAGAAATCACGCATCACGTCGTAGGAGACGTTGAGCAGCGTCGGGGCTGCCTGGGCAGCGCTGGCAAAGGCCAGGCCGGCGGCCAGTAGCGAGGCGGCGAAGAGTTTATTCACTGCAGGGTCCTTGAGATGAAGAGTCGTGTAACAAGCCTGATGGCTTAATGCCGCGACACTATCAGCATCGCGCCTGCGGTTTAAAGACCGAAAAGATCTTTGCTTATGCCTTGTGCTCGGTTTTTTTAAACAATTGATTGCCACAACGTGAGCAGAACGCCGCGCCATGCTCGTGAAGGTTTTTCGAGCACACCGGGCAGTCGTGTTTCAGCTGCTCGCCGCGCATGGCATTGGCCAGCTCGGCGGTGAATATCCCGGTGGGCACGGCGATGATCGAGTAGCCGGTAATCATCACCAGCGAGGAGAGCATCTGGCCGAGCGGGGTCTTGGGCACGATATCGCCAAAGCCCACCGTCGTCAGGGTCACGATAGCCCAGTAAATGCCCTTGGGAATGCTGGTGAAACCATGCTCCGGACCTTCGATCACGTACATCAGCGTGCCAAACACGGTGACCAGTGTAGACACCGTGACCAGAAAGACGATGATCTTCTGCTTGCTGCCACGCAGCGCCGCCAGCAGGTAATTGGCCTGACGCAGATACGTGCCGAGCTTGAGCACCCTGAAGATCCGCAGCATGCGGATGATCCGCACGATCAGCAGGTATTGCGCATCGCTGTAATAGATCGACAGCACGCCCGGCACGATGGCCAGCAGGTCCACCAGCCCGTAGAAACTGAACGCGTACTTCAGCGGCCGTGGCGAGCAATAGACGCGCAGAATGTATTCGATGGCAAACATCAGCGTGAAGCCCCATTCGATCCACGCGAAGAGCATCGCGTAATCACGATGAATACTCTCGATGCTGTCGATAATGGTGACCAGCAGACTGAGCAGAATCGCGACCAGCACCGCCTTGTCAAACGTACGCCCGGCAGGCGTATTGGCCTCGAAAATAACAATATGCAGCCGCTCGCGGCGGCTGAGAGAGCTGTCCATGGTGCTTCCCGAATCAAAGGTCGGGTGAGCCTAGGAGCATTGGGTGGTTGAGTGCAAGCACACAAGACCTGCGGGAGCCTGCCGGGCGACGCTTCGCTTGCTCGTGAAGAGGTCTTTATAGCCGCCGTAAAGGTGACCTGAGTTGAATCTCAATCCACCTGACAAAGAAAACCGCTGTGTGACGCGGAGCGTCACGAACTGCATTCCCACGCGGAGCGTGAGGAACGATAGTCATCAGGTTCCGGGCCGTGCCTTTAGCCAAATTGCTCTGAAGCGCTTTTCAACCGCGATGGCACTGACGACGCAGAGTGCGACGTAAGTGACGGCTGAGTCCTGGCGCTGATCCGGGGGTAGCCTGGCAGGACGCCAGGCTAGCCGCACCGGGCCATGGATGGCCCCGGTGCGGCGACCCCCGGATCAGTGCCAGGGCGAAGGAACCCGACGAAGTCGGGCCGGAAACGGAGCCAGGGGCTTTGGTCACTTTGGCCCCATCAAAGTAACTCGCCGAGGGGCGAAAAGGTGACCTGAGCCGAACCCCAATCTACCTGACATCAAAAAACCGCTGTGTGACGCGGAGCGTCACGAACTGCATTCCCACGCGGAGCGTGAGGAACGATAGTCATCAGGTTCCGGGCCGTGCCTCTAGCCCGACTAATCTAAAGTGCTTTTCAACCACGATGGTACTGACGACGCAAATTGCGACGTAAGTGACGGCTGAGTCCTGGCGCTGATCCGGGGGTAGCCTGGCAGGACGCCAGGTTAGCCGCACCGGGCCGTGGATGGCCCGTTGCGGCGACCCCCGGATCAGTGTCAGGGCGAAGGAACCCGACGAAGTCGGGCCGGAAACGGAGCTGCGGGCTTTGGTCACTTTGGCCCCATCAAAGTGACTCGCCGAGGGGCGAAAAGGTGACCTGAGCCTAACCCAAATCCACCTG
Source organism: Pseudomonas sp. PvP027 (assembly GCF_017833005.1). Lineage (NCBI taxonomy): Bacteria > Pseudomonadati > Pseudomonadota > Gammaproteobacteria > Pseudomonadales > Pseudomonadaceae > Pseudomonas > Pseudomonas sp. PvP027. Next base: position 5,227,700 of record NZ_JAFIBK010000001.1, read on the forward strand.
ACAAAGAAAAACCGTTGTGTGACGCAGAGCGTCACGAACTGCATTCCCACGCGGAGCGTGAGGAACGATAGTCATCAGGTTCCGGGCCGTGCCTATAGCCCGACTACTCTAAAGTGCTTTTCGAACACGATGGTACTGACGACGCAGAGTGCGACGTAAGTGACGGCTGAGTCCTGGCGCTGATCCGGGGGTAGCCTGGCAGGACGCCAGGCTAGCCGCACCGGGCCATGGATGGCCCCGGTGCGGCGACCCCCGGATCAGTGCCAGGGCGAAGGAACCCGACGAAGTCGGGCCGGAAACGGAGCCAGGGGCTTTGGTCACTTTGGCCCCTTCAAAGTGACTCGCCGAGGGGCGAAAAGGTGACCTGAGTCGAACCCCAATCTACCTGACATCAAAAAAACGCTGTGTGACGCGGAGCGTCACGAACTGCATGCCGACGCGGAGCGTCGGCACGATAGTCAGTATTTGATTCTAATGCGACACAACCTCATGCGTTGCCCGCAACCGCTGCCAACGCAGTGCTTTTCGATCACGATGGCACTGACAACGCAAATTGCGATGTAATCCATCCATCCGAACGAGGCCTGATGGCCGAGCGAACGCCCATCCTATTTCTGCGCCACGTCATCCTTCTCCCAGCCGCCGCCAAGTGCCAGAAACAGATTGATCTGCCCCATCGCCACCTGGGTGTTGGCTTCGGCCATCTGCGCGCGTACGTCGGTGTAGGTGCGAGTGGCTTGCAGGTCGGCGAGGAACGAAGCGCGTCCGGCCTGATAGAAGCGGTGCGTCTGGTCAGCCGCTTCTTTGGCTGACTGCTCGGCTTCTTTAAGGGCGTCGCGGCGGTCGAGCAGGGCGGTGTATTGCGCCAGGCCGGTCTGGGTTTCACGGATGGCGTTGAGCACCACACCGTCAAAGCGCGCCAGGGACGCCTGCGCCGAGGCTTCGGCCTGATGGATGCGGGCGCGTGAGCCATTGGACGGGATGGTCCAGTTCAACAGCGGCCCGAAGCCCCAGCGATTGGCCGCCGGTTTGCCGAGGTTCTCGATCAGGCCGGTGGTGCCAATGCTCGCGCCGATGCTGATGTCCGGATACAGCTCGCCGGTGGCAACGCCGATCTCGGCAGTCGACATGGCCAGATGGCGTTCAGCCTGGCGCACATCCGGGCGGCGTTTGAGCAGCGCTGCGCCGTCGCCCACAGGCATGACCTGCGCAATCTGCGGCAACTCGTTACAGGTGCTCACCCCGGCAGGCAGTTGCTCGACAGGTTTGGCCAGCAGCATCGACAGGCGGAACATCGCAGCCTGACGGCGTGCCTCGTAACGGGGCATTTCGGCGCGTAACGACTTGAACTGCGTCTGCGAGCGAGTGACCTGGGTTTCATCGCCACGCCCGGCATCGCGCAGGCGCTGGTTGAGGGTCACGCTCTGTTGTTGCAGGTCCAGTGATTCGCGGGCGATGTCGAGCTCTTCGTTGGCCGCACAAATCTGCGTGTAGGCGCGCACCACATCGGCGACCACCGTGATGTGTGCCGTATCCACCGCCGCCTGATTGGCATCGACATTGGCCTGCGCCGCTTCGATACCACGCTGCAAGGTGCCGAACAGATCGAACTGGTACGAGGTGGTCAGACCCACGTCGCCCACATTGGCCACCGGCACCTTGTCGGTCAGCAGAAACGCTTCGCCCGACTCCTGCACACGCTGGGCGCCGATCTTCGCGCCGTTGGTAAAGCCGCCAGCCGCCTCGGCTTCCGAGGTCTGATAGCGGGCACGCTGCAGGTTGGCGGCGGCGATGCGCAGGTCGGTATTGGACGCGATAGCCTGGCGCACCAGCTCATCCAGATGCGCATCCTGGTACAGGCGCCACCAGTGCGCAGGCACCGGGGCCGAAACCGTGTTGACCGAGCGGCCGGCCAGTTCACCCTGCAGGTCCGGACGGTTGATCGCGCCCTCTTTGGGCAACTGGTAATCCGGGCCGACCATCTGGCAGGCCGAGAGCACGGCGGTAAAGCCGAGCGCGGCCACGCGTAAAGCACGTTTCATCGGCTGCGCTCCTGCGTGTCGTCGATGATCGATACCGTCGCGGTACGCCCGGCAATCATGCGGAAATCGGCAGGCACGTCATCGAAGGCGATCCGCACCGGAATCCGCTGCGCCAGACGCACCCAGCTGAAGGCCGGGTTGACGTTGGGCAGCAGGTTCGAGCCGCTGCTGCGGTCGCGGTCTTCGATACCGGCAACGATACTCACCACGTGGCCGGTCAGCCGGGCGTTGTCGCCGATGACACGGATGTCGACGCCCTGGCCGACATGGATGCCATCAAGCTTGGTTTCCTCGAAATAGCCATCGATGTGGAACGACGTCGAATCGACCACCGAAAGCACCGGACGCCCGGCAGTGACGAACTCATGTTCGCGGGGTGCGCGGTCGTTGAGGTAGCCGTCCACCGGACTGCGGATCACCGAGCGATCCAGGTTCAACTGCGCGGCATCCACCGCAACCTTGGATTCGCCCAGTGCCGAAAGGGCCCGAGCTTCGCGGGACTGGCTTTCTTCCAGTTGCTCGCGGGCAACCAGATTGCCCAGACCACGGTTACGCTTGTTCTCGCGACGCGCCTGCTCCCAGGTTTCCTGACGTTCGGCGACCGTCGCCTGCGCCTGGCGCAGCGCCAGACGGAAGCGGTCCTGGTCGATGGTGAACAGGACCTGGCCCTTGTGCACGGGCTGGTTGTCAGTGACTTCGACCTTCTGGATCAGCCCGGACACGTCCGGTGCGATCTGCACGATGTCGGCGCGGATATGCCCGTCGCGCGTCCACGGTGCATACATGTAATACATCACCATGCGCCATACGACCACGGCGGCCAGGGTGACAACCAGCAGGGTCAGGACCACGCGGCCCAGTGTCAGTATCGGTTTTTTCATGTCATCAGGTATCGACTTAGAGTATCCACGGCGCCGAGCAACAAAGCGTATAGACCTACGTTGAACAAAGCCCGGTGCCAGACCAGACGGTAGAAGTGGGCACGCGACAGCACCGCGTGCACGACAAGAAACAGCAGATAGGCGATGCCCATCATCGCCAGGAACGTGGGGATGAAGATACCGCTGATATCCAGATCACCGATCACAGGGGCGCTCCATCGATGTTATGCGGCAGTTGCTCGGTCAGTTCGCCGCCCACGGTGACGATCTCGACCCCTGGCAGCAGGGCCAGGCGCAGGCCGCTGAGGGCATGCAACAGGTGCAGCCGGGCCGGGTTGTCGCCCATCTCCTGATCGGTCAGCGAACGGCGTGCGCGGTCCATGGCCATCAGCAGGCCCCTGGGCGCGGGCAGCCGTTCGCCGGCCTTGCGACAAAGTTTGAAATAGCCGCTGACTTCGTCGATCACCTGACGCAACAGCACCTGGGCCGCAGGCGTGGCGCGGCGGGTGTAGGCCAGCAGATCGAGCATGTTCAGCGCGACGCGCAGTTCACGCAGGGCGATCCCGGTGTCCTGGGCGGTGAGCGTCAGGCGCGGCAGTTGCTGCATCAGGCGGTCGAGCATTTGCACACCCATGCGCCGATGCTCGGCCAGAGAAGCGTCTTCACTGAGACTGGCGATGTCACGCCAGCTGAAACGGGTCAGGCGCTTGACGGCCAACTCGACGCCGAACGGGCGGAACACCAGGGTCCAGATGAAGGCGAACAGCAGTCCGGCGGGACCCGCCAGGTTGGAATTGATGAAGTTCATGAAGTCCGCGTCATAAGCGCTCTGGATACTGATGAATGACGAGGTGTTGACGATGGTCAGCAGCGTGCCGAGAAAGAAGCGCGGTTGCACGGTCAGGGTACCGACGCAAATGAACGGCACGGAAAAGGCCAGCACCAGCATCGGGAAGTCATGCAGGTTGGGCAGCACCACAAACAGGTACAGGCTGGCGAACACCACCGAGAGCAGGGTCCAGAAGAAGAACCGGTAGATTTGCGGGGCAGGGTCATCCATGGCGGCAAAGAAGCTGCACGACACCGCCGCCAGTGCTACCGCACTTGCGCCGTCTTTCCAGCCGAGCAGAATCCACAGCACCGACGCGGCGATGATCGCCAGCACCGTCGAAGTCACCGAATAGAGCATCAGACCGCGATCGAGAAACGGGGTCAGCCGGCCCAGGCGCCAGTGGCGATAGACCGCGCGCCACTGTGACTGGTCGTCGGTCTTGATCGCGTATTGCAGGGTTCGGCAATCCAGCCACAGGTCGATCCACTCACCCAGCCTGAACAGCGTATTGGAAAGCAGCAGTTGATCGCGGTCGTCCAGTTGCGCGGAGTCCGGTTGCAGGCTCTGTACATCGCGATGCAGCTGCTGCCATTGCTCCAGCTGCGGCCCGTCGGCAGTGCTTTCGAGCCAGTCGCAAGCCTTGTGCAACAAGGGTTTGATGCTTGCCAGCAGCTCGGGCGTGCGTCGTTCCAGCGCCCACAGTGCGTCATCCAGTGCATCGATGACCGGCAGGAGGTGGATCATCCTGCCGCGCAGTTCATTGGCGTTGCGTACGGTTTGCTTGCGGGCGCCTTCGTGGCTTAACTGGCCGATCATCATTTCCAGCGAGTTGAAGCTGCCGACCATCGAATTGCGCAGCGTGCCGATTTCTTCGGGCTGACAGGTGCGGCTTATAAAGCGCTGACTGTAGGTCGCAGCATCGCTGAACCATTTTTCCGTGGTGGCCTGAAACACCGGTGCCAGGCGTCTGGGCCAGAACATCGCACCCACGACGGCGGCGCAGATGATGCCGAGAAAAATCTCTTCGGTACGCGACACCGCGATGTCGAACACCGCCTGCGGGTTGTCGACCACCGGCAGCGAAATCAGCGGCATGGTGTAGCCGGCCAGCATCAGGGCGTAGCTGTTGGCGGTGCGCAAGTGCAGGGACAGAAACAACAGGGTGCCGGTCCACAGCCCGACCACGATGGCCAGCAACAAGGGCGTCTGCACGAACATGGGCACCAGCAGCACTGATGCTGCGGCACCGGCCAGGGTTCCGGCTGCTCTGTACAGGGCCTTGGAACTGGTCGGGCCGACGAAGGGGCTGGAGACGATGTAGACCGTGGCCATTGCCCAGTAGGGGCGAGGCATTTCCATCAACAAGGCGATGTACAACGCCAGCATCGACGCGCCGAAGGTGCGTACACCGTAGAACCAGTCACGTGCCGGTGGAACGCTGGAGAAAAATCCGTTCAAGCCTGGCCCCCGTGTTCGCGCTGCGCGGCATCGGCAAACGCCTGTAACACACGCAAGGTGGCCTCCAGGTCGGCAGGTTGCAGCCCTTGCAGCACTTCGGCACGCAAGCGGGTCAGCTCGGCTTCGATCGAACACGCCAGTGCGCGACCTTTGCGCGTCAGGCTCAAGGCCTTGGCGCGGCGGTCGTTCGGGTCTTCAGTGCGGCAAACGATATCGGCCTTGCACAATTGGTCGAGCAGACGCACCAGCGTCGGACTTTCCATACCTGCCGCGTGGGCCACTTTTACCTGATGTGCGCCATCGCCCAGACGGGCGATGGCCAGCAGCGGACCTGCACAGGCTTCGGAAATGCCATAGGTCACCAGCGTGTTCTGACAGATGCGTCGCCATTGGCGAGACGCGGCCACCAGGCCACTGCTGATTGTCCGATGGAGGGATTCGACAGACATGGAAATACCAGGAATTTAGTTAGGAGCGATATTGTTAGCAGGGAGATAAATAGCTTGCTAACTAATATCTCGTAACAACTGCTTACAGTCAACCCGGAGCCGCCAGGCGGAGGTGCTTTCTTTTTAACCGGCTGAAAGCGTGTTTCGAGGCGACGTGATGCTCTAAAAAGGGTGCCTTGGTCCGCTTCACGCAGCGGAAGTTCATTTGCCATGAAGATAATTGCTACCGTCTGTCGGTATTTCGCGTTTTTTTGCGCTGTATCCACCTCGATACATTCAAAAAAATGACGCGGTTCACAGAAAACTTCTTCACGTGAATCAACGCTTGCAGCTCGACGGTGGCACATGGCCGCATCGCAACAATTGATATTGAAGTGATGGCATCAGTCATTTTTAGACGGTTTGTTGACGCCAAAGCGTTGTCGAGGCTGTTTAAAAAGTAAACGATTCAGCCGATAGTCTGGATGACCGAACGGGCCAGCACACCCGTTCCAGAGCCATTCTGTCGGTGCGATGCGCACCTTGCGAGTTACGCCATGATCGACCTTGCTACCTGGAATCTCTCCGTACCTGTCGGAAGCCCTGCGACCATTATCGAAACCCCCAAGTTGGTAAGGGGTTATCGGGATGGCTACTTTCAATCCGGGGATACGCTGTTTTTCTGGGCGCCGGTGACCGGTTCGACCACCGAAAACGCCAAGTACCCGCGTTCCGAATTGCGCGAGACGACTTCAGATGGAAGAGTCTTCAACTGGGCTTACTCCAGTGCCGACAACTTTCTGCGCGCGACACTGGAAGTCGATCAGGTGCCTTCCAGCGGCAAGATCGTGATCGGCCAGATCCACTGCTACCAGAGCACCGAACCGTTGCTGAAGGTGGAGTATCAGTACAAGGAGAAGCTGAAGACCGGCAATATCGTCGCCAAGTTTCGTCGTACGCCGGACTCGGAAATCGAGGTCATCACCATCGCCCAGGGTGTGCCGCTCGATAAGCAGTTCAACTACACCATCAATCTGTCGCCGTCTGGCGATCTGACGGTCAATGCCTTTGACTCGGTCTGGTACGCCAAGCTCGATTCAGCCTGGGCCAGCAAACTGTTCTATTTCAAGGCAGGGGTCTATACCCAGGACAATACCGGCTACACCACGGAAGGCGGCTCGGCCACGTTCTACAAGCTGGCCATTGCCCACGAGAAAAAGAATTGATCCTTGCGCAGCGCAGGCTTCAGGCGGCCGGAAATATCAGACTGAAGCAGATTCTGCCGACGGCGGGTTGAGCGACTTCGACCCGACCGCCATGCAGTTGCATGATTGCCGTGACGATCGCCAGCCCCAGACCGTTGGAGTCCGAACGCTCATGGCGTGAAGCGTCACCGCGATAAAAACGATCGAACAAGCGTGCAAGGGTCGCCTCCGGCAGCACCGGTCCCTGGTTCTCGACATCGATCTTCCAGTGCCTGTTCACAGCCGTCACCCGCATCAGAATCTCGCTGTCTTCATCGGCGTAGCGAATCGCATTGGCGACCAGATTGCTCAATGCACGCCGCAGCAAAATCGGATCGGCCAGCAGCGTACCTTGTCCGTGGGTGCTCAAGGTCAGGTTGCGTTCTTCGGCCAGCCCCTCGAAATAGCCGGCGACCCTTTGCAGTTCATCATGCAGATCCAGCGACTGACGCTCCAGCGCGGCCTGGGCTTCGTCCGCCCGTGCCAGAAACAGGATGCTTTCCACCAGCCGCGAGATGCGCTCCAGTTCTTCCAGATTGGAGGCCAGCAGCGCCTGATATTCATCGGCGCTGCGGTTCTGGCGCAAGGCGACCTGGCAATGGCCCATCAGCGAGCCGACCGGTGTGCGGATTTCGTGGGCCAGATCGGCAGAAAACTGCATCAGGCGTCGGTAGCCATCGTCCAGACGGTCAAGCATGGCGTTGAAGGCGTCGCTCAGTTGTTGCAGTTCGATGGGCGTATCACGGCTGTCGAGGCGTTTGTGCAGGCTGGCCGGGGTGATTGCTGCAGCATGGGCGGCCATTCTGCGCAGCGGACGCAAGCCGCGGCGCAGCAGCACATAGCCCAGCGCTGCGGTGATCAGAAACGCCAGGGCCACGGCTATATAGATGCGCTGACGGAAGCTGGCGAGCATGGCCATTTCCTTGACCATCAGGTGCGCAGCCTGCAAGCGTACTTCGACACCGTTGGACATCACCTGCACGGCAGCAGCGCGCAACGGCACGCCTTGCAGGCTGATGCCGCTGCGCAGGTCATCGACCCGCAGCGGTTGGTCCTGCGCCACCGTCGGCAGCTCCGGCAGGGGGGCGTGCTGCGGGTTGACCGAGATGACCGGTGACTTGCCCGGCTCGCCGATGATGAAGATGTCTTCTTCACTGTCGAGCATGTTCTCGAACAGCTGCGGGCTGCCTTTGAGGTTGTCCATGGTCAGGTCATAGCGCAACAGCTTGCGAAAGTGGTCCAGCCGCGCGAGCACGGCATGGTCGCTGCGTTGCATGACCGTTTCTTCGATGGACTGATACAGGTACAGGCCGGCGCCGCTGACGGTGAGCATCGCTACCAGGGCAAATGCCAGAGTCGAGCGCAGGGTCAGGGAAGGCTGGCGTCGCATGGCCGCACCTCGCACACATAACCGATGCCACGCACGGTGTGGATGAGCTTTACCGGGTAGGGCAGGTCGACCTTGCTGCGCAGGCGCTTGATGGCGACGTCCACGACATTGGTGTCGCTGTCGAAATTCATGTCCCAGACTTCCGAGGCAATCTGCGCCCTGGACAATACGTCGCCTTCGCGACGCAATAGCAGGTGCAGCAGGGCGAACTCCTTGTTGGTCAGCACAATGACCTGCTGCTGGCGCGTTACGCGGCGGCGCAGCAGGTCCAGTTCCAGATCGGCCAGATGAAAATGATCAGCTTCGCGCACCACGCCCCGGCGCAGGATGGTGCGGATGCGCAGCAGCAGTTCGGTGAAGGAAAACGGCTTGACCAGATAATCGTCGGCGCCCAGTTCCAGGCCGCGAATCCGGTCCTGCAACTGGTCGCGCGCGGTGAGAAACAGCACCGGCACGTCCTGCCGGGCGCGCAGCACTTCGATGATCTGCCAGCCGTCGATGCCCGGCAGCATCACGTCCAGCACGATCAGGTCGTAGCGGTTTTCCAGCGCCAGGTGCAGGCCGTCGGCCCCGTGCTGGGTCCAGTCCACCTTGTAGCCGGACTCGCCCAGACCCTTCTTCAGGTATTCGCCGGTTTTGGTGTCATCTTCAATCAGCAGGATATGCATCGTTTTGTCCGCTACGCTTTTGCCTGCACCCATGGTGCGCCGATGCCGGAGTCTAACCAGTTGCCGACAAGGTGTCCGGCGAATGACAAAAATGTCATTGCCCGGTCATTCTGCGGTGCCGGTAGCGGTGCAAAGATGGGTTTCAGATCTCACCTGCCAAGGAAGTACCGATGAAGACTGCACTCTCTACTACGTTCGGCCTGCTGTTGCTCAGTGCCGCTGTCATGACCCAGGCTGCCGACATGAAGGTGGTCAAACCCATGCGCGGGACCGTCGACAGCGTCAGCGCCGACACCCTCGATTTCACCACCCGTTCGGGGCAGCACGAAAGCATCAAGCTGACTGACAAGACCGGTATTCGTCTTGTGTCCGAAGCCGACTTCAAGCAAATCAAAGGCGACAGTTTTGTCGGTTCGGCTGCCATTCCGCAGGCGGACGGTACGTTGAAAGCGCTGGAAGTGACCGTTTTTGAAGCCAGCCTCAAAGGCAGCGGCGAAGGTCACTATGGCTGGGAAAACGCTGATGGCAGCACCGGCACCATGACCAATGGCACCGTTGGCACGCTGGCCGGCACCGATGGCCGCACGCTGACCGTCAAATACGAGGGTGGCGAGAAGAAACTGGTGGTGCCGCAGGACGTGCCTATCGCCTACGTCGAGCCAGGCAAGGTTGACCAGTTGACCAAGGGCGCCAAGGTCGTGGTATTCCCGGCTGACGACGGCAAGTCCGCTCGCGGTGTGGCAGTCGGCAAGAACGGTTTCACGCCGCCGATGTAATCACCGCCAGGGTTGTCAGGGTCACAGGGCTGCCCCTGACATCTCCTTCCATGCCTGATCAGAGGGATCTCGACATGAAAACCCGCCCCATTCATCCGTGGCCGGTGCGCCTGACCCACTGGGTCAATGCCGTGGGCATGGTCTGTATGTTCATGAGCGGCTGGGCGATCTACAACGCATCGCCACTGATGCCATTCACCTTTCCCAAATTCCTGACACTCGGCGGCTGGCTGGGCGGTTCAATTGCCTGGCACTTCGCGGTGATGTGGCTGTTGGTCATCAACGGCCTGATTTATGTGTTGTATGGCGTGTTCAGCCGCCATTTCAAACGCGACCTGCTGCCGGTCCGGCCGTCCGAAGTGACGCGTGACATGAGTGACGCGCTGCATTTTCGACTGGTCCACGTCAAAGGCCGTTACAACGCCGTGCAACGGTTGATGTACTGGCTGGTGCTGGCCATGGGCGTGCTGGTGGTGCTGTCCGGCCTGGCGATCTGGAAGCCGGTGCAGTTTCAGGGGCTGGTCAGTCTGCTGGGCGGATTCGATTTCGCCCGTTGGGTACATTTCGGGGCGATGACCGCCATCGGCGCGTTTGTCATCGTCCATCTGGTGCTGGTCGTGCTGGTGCCCAGTACCTTGCTGCCAATGATTACCGGCGGCCGCCAGCCGAACGAAGACGGAACTGCGCAATCATGAACGAACCACGTAAACGCATCACTCAGCGTATCCGCCTGGAGCCCGCGCAGGAGCGCCAGCTGGTCGATATTCAGCGCCGCTCGTTTCTGCGCGCGGGGCTGACCGTGGGCGCGATGTCGATGCTCACGGGCTGCAACCTGCAGGATGGCGATCAGGTCGACAAAGTGCTGTGGGCCATGTCGCGCTGGAATGACCGGGTTCAGGCCTGGCTGTTCAATGGCCAGAAGCTGGCGCCGACCTACAGCAAGGCGCAGTTGACCAACCCGTTCCCGTTCAATGCGTTCTACCCTGAATACAATGTGCCGGAGCTCGATCTTTCCGATTACCAGCTGGCGGTCTCGGGGCTGGTGCGGGACAAGCAGCCGTGGACGCTGGAGGCGCTGCGCAAATTGCCGCAACGCACGGACATCACACGGTTGATCTGTATCGAGGGCTGGAGTGCGATAGGGCAGTGGGGCGGCGTGCCGCTGAAGACCTTCCTGGAGTACATCGGTGCTGATACGACGGCGCGTTTCGTCGGTTTCAAGTGCGCTGATCGTTATTACTCAAGCCTGGATATGCCCACCGCGCTGCATCCGCAGACGTTGCTGGCGCTGGACTTCGGCGAAGTGGCGCTGCCACCGGATTACGGTTACCCGTTGCGGGTGCGGGTGCCGACCAAGCTGGGCTTCAAGAACCCCAAGCACATCGTCGAGATTTTCGTCAGTAACGAAAACCCTGGCGGGTACTGGGAGGATCAGGGCTACAACTGGTTCAGCGGGATCTAGGAACGGACGCAGAGCGTCGCACGATAGCGGTAGTGAGATTATCGTTCCTCATGCTCCGCGTGGGAATGCAGTTCGTGACGCTCTGCGTCACACAGCGGTTCTGTGATATCAGATGGATTAGAGTTCGACTCAAGTCACCTTTTCGCCCCTCGGCGACCTACTTTGATGGGGCCAAAGTAGGCAAAGCCCGCAGCTCCGTTTCCGGCCCGACTTCGTCGGGTTCCTTCGTCCTGACACTGATCTGGGGGTCGCCGCAACGGGCCCTCCATGGCCCGGTGCGGCTAGCCTGGCGTCCTGCCAGGCTACCCCCGGATCAGCGGCAGGACTCAGCCGTCACTGACGTCGCACTCTGCGTCTTCAGTGCCATCGTGGTTGAAAAGCGTTTTAGAAGCATAGCTGAGAGGCTGATGACTATCGTTCCTCACGCTCCAGCGTGGGAATGCAGTTCGTGACGCTCCGCGTCACATGGCGGTTTTTTCTTTGTCAGGTGGATTTGAGGTTCGGCTCAGGTCACCTTTTCGCCCCTCGGCGACCTACTTTGATGGGGCCAAAGTAGGCAAAGCCCGCAGCTCCGTTTCCGGCCCGACTTCGTCGGGTTCCTTCGCCCTGTCACTGATCCGGGGGTCGCCGCAACGGGCCCTCCATGGCCCGGTGCGGCTAGCCTGGCGTCCTGCCAGGCTACCCCCGGATCAGCGCCAGGACTCAGCCGTCACTTACGTCGCACTCTGCGTCGTCAGTGCCATCGTGCCCGAAAAGCACTTTAGAGTAGTCGGGCTAGAGGCACGGCCCGGAATCTGATGACTATCGTTCCTCACGCTCCGCGTGGGAATGCCGTTCGTGACGCTCTGCGTCACACTCAGGTGCAGTGACCACGGGCACGGCAAAGAGCCGCAGCTTGAGCAGGCGCGGCGCTTCGGATCAGTTCAGGCCCAGTTTGCCGCGCAGGGTCGAGAGGTCTTCTGCCAGGGTGTTGACCGGGCCGATCAGGGCTTTGCGGTCGTTCTCTTTGACCTTGTCGTAGGTTTCAAAGCCACCGTCCTTGGTCTTGTACTTGGCGAGGATCTTGTCCACGGTGGCGAAGTTCTTGTCGACTTTGCTGGAGAAGGCCTTGTCCTGCTGTTCGATCTGCGGGCGGAATAGGTCGACGATTTTCTTCGCGCCGTCGATGTTGCCCTGGAAGTCATACAGGTCAGTGTGACTGTAACGGTCTTCTTCGCCGGAGATCTTGGTCGCTGCCACTTCTTCCAGCAGGGCTGCTGCGCCGCCGACGACTTTTTCAGGCGGGAAGGTCAGGTCGGCCACGCGCTTTTCCAGGTCCTTGACGTCGCTCAACAGCTTGTCGGCGATAGGGCCCTGATCCTTGGTGGTGTTCTGCGAGAACAGCGCATATTCCAGACGATGGAAGCCAGTAAAGTCTTCTGCCGTCACGCCTTGTTCATGGTCGTCGACGCGTGAGTCGATGGACGCGTCCAGGTCACTGAACAGTTCGGCAATCGGTTCTACCGACTCGTAGTAAACGCGGGTAGGGGCGTAGAGCTTTTTGGCTGTCGCGATGTCGCCTTTTTTCACGGCATCGGTGAATTTCTGGGTGTGGCTGACCAGTTCTTCAATGTTTTCGGTCACGTAAATCTTGTAGTCCGACACCGGGCCTACCAGATCCAGCGGCGCGGTGGCGGCAAAGGCAGCCAGCGGGGTCTGGAGCAGGCCAAGGGTCAGGAGCAAAGCCAGGGGCGTCTTTTTCATGAGTGTCTTCCGGGTCAGGAGTGGATAGGTCATGCGTTTTTAGTGGGCGCTACGGCCGCCAGCAGTGAGCGACCGATGTAATCCTGGTCGCCGTTTACCCCCGGCAGGGTGAAGAAATAGCCGCCACCGACCGGTTTGAGGTATTCCTCCAGCGGCTCGCCGTTAAGTCGGCTCTGTACCGTAATGAAGCCTTTTTCCAGATCGGCCTGGTAGCAGATGAACAGCAGGCCCATGTCCAGCTGACCGTTCTTGTTTACCCCGTTGGAGTAATTGAACGGGCGGCGCAGGATCAGGTTGCGCTGGCTTTCGGCGGTACGCGGGTTGGCCAGGCGGATGTGCGAATCCAGCCGGGTTTTCTTGCCTTCCGGGTCTGCCGCGTAGTTGGGCACATCGCTCTCGACCTTGCCGTCCATGGGTGCACCCGTGCTTTTGCTGCGGCCGAAAATCGATTCCTGCTCCTGCAATGGCGTGCGGTCCCAACGCTCGACGAAGTTGCGGATGATGCGCACCGCCTGATAGCTGCCATTGGCGGCCCAGGCCGGTTCATCGCTGCCCGGCTGCACCCAGACCAGCTCGTTCATGGTCTTCTGGTTGTTGGAGTCCGGGTTCGCCGAACCGTCCCGGAAACCCAGGAAGTTGCGCGCGCTTTCCGGCGGCTGACCGGGTTTTTTCGGTGCCTGGGGCGGCACGGTGCCTTCCTGTTTCCAGCGCACCAGCAGCAGGTCGGGGAGGTTCTTGACGATGTCGCGCAGCGCATGGATGTTGCTGTCGGCGGTGTTGGCGCAGAACTGAATGCTCAGGTCGCCGTGGCAACTGGCCGGATCCAGCGCATCGTTGGGGAAACCGGTCATGCGGCTCAAGCGTTTCGGCTTGAGCGGGGCCAGGCCGAAACGCTCATCGAACAGCGATTCGCCCACCGACACGGTGATGGTCAGGTTGTCCGGGGTCACCACCGGACCGAGAATGCCCGAGTCTGGCGGCGGCAGTTTCGGATCGATCTCCGGCACCGGGCCACCGGTCATCAGGAACGCGATGCGCTCGTTCAACGTGCGGAAAAGACGCTCCAGGTCTTCACGGTCGGCGGCCAGAACATCGAACGCCACCAGCATGCCCGCTGCCGGGCGCGGGTTGACGATACCGCTCTGATGCAGGCCGTGAAACTCGTTGTGGTCCTGCGTTTTCTCACTGTTCGGCGCTTCGGCGACTTGCGCAGGTGCTGCGCCAAGTACATTGCCACTCAGGCTGCTGCCAGCCAGCGCGGCCCCTGCAGCGCCGAGCCCCATCAGAACGCGGCGGCGTTGCGCGGAGGCCGGAGCGTTGCTTGTGTCTGGATTGCTGTCCGGATTTTTCATCGTGGTGTGCTGTGCTCCAGTAAATCAGAGGCCGGAAAGGCCAAGTGCCGGGTCTATGCCATTGAGCGCGTCAGCCAGAGCGCCAGCCTTGGCTGCGATCTGCTTGCGCTGCGTCTCATCCACCTGATCGTAGGGGCGCACGCCACCATCGGCGGTGCTCAACGCATCAAGCGTGGTGTCCAGATCAGCCATGGCTGCATCGATCTTCTGCAGCAGATCGCCCGCACTGCGGGTCAGCAACGGACGCAGCAGGTCGACGATCTTGCGGGTGCCGTCCAGGTTGGCTGCAAAGCCGTTGACGTCGCTGTGGCTGTAGCGTTCCTCTTCGCCGTTACTGCGTACCTCAGCCAGGCTGCGCAGTGTGCGAGTGGCAATGGCCGCCAGTTGTTCGGGTGCCAGCGATTGCGCCATCAACTGTTGCTTGAGCTGGGTGACATCGGTTTGCAGACGCTGCGCGACGGGCGCCAGGCCCTCGACGCTGTGTTGCTCGTACAGGCCGTATTCAATGCGGTGGAAGCCGCCAAAACCGGGGTCCTGTTCACGTTTTTCGTAATAGTCGGCGCGGGCATTGATCGCATTGTCCAGCTCGGCGAGGCGCTGTGCAGCCGGTGCAATGCGCTGGTAGGCGGCGCGGGCGGGCAGGTAGGCCGCTTGGGCGGCGCTCAGGTCGCCGGCATCAATGGCCTGTTGCAGAGCGGTGACGGCCTTGATCAACGCCGAGCTCTGCAGGCTCAGGTACACGCGGTATTCGGAGAGCGGACCGATGAAGGCGGTCATGGACGGACGCGCTTTGGCCTTGGCATCCGACTCTGCCGTCGGCGTGACGTGCAGGGTGCCGCGCGGGTTGCTCAGCAGACCGCAGGTAATCGCGTAATCGCCGGGCGCCAGGTTGGCGTTGATCACCTGGCTCAGCCCTGGTGCGATGTTTTCCCGTTCTTCAATTACCAGCACGCCATCGAGGATTTCCCATTCGACGGCGCGCTCGGAGCGGTTGACGATGCGGAAGGCGTTCTTGCCCGCGGCAACCGTCAAGGCGTTCGGTTCGCAGTTGTGCGCGTGGATATTGACCACGGTTTCAGTACCGGCATTGGCTGCGCGCTTTTTGGCCGCGACCTGCGAGGCATAGTAGAACAGCCCGCCAGCGGCGATCATCAGGATCACTGAGCCGGCGACTGCCAATCGCAGGACACGGGGCGGCCGGGCTTTCCCGGAAGGCCCTGAAGGACGGTTAGACATGGAGGCCCTTATTCGTTCGTAACAGAAGATGTGTTTGGCTGCATGACCTTGCCAGCGGTCGGGGTATGCGGCTTGAAGAACAGCAGCAGCGCCCCGATCAGGTAAATCAGGTAAGCACTCAGGGTGCTGACCGTCGGCGCGTCCTGGTAACCGAACATGCCTGCCAGTACCGAACCGGCAGGGCCGTCCATCGGTAACAGCGCACTGATGTCGAAGACCACTTCCTGCAGGTGATTCCAGACCCCGGCTTCATGCAGTGCCTGAACGGAGTTGGCGAGAATGCCCGCCGCCACTACCAGAATGAACAGCCCGGTCCAGCGGAAAAACAGACTCAGGTTCAGGCGCATGCTGCCGCTGTAGATGGCCACGCCGAAACCGACCGCCAGCAGCAGGCCGAGCAGGGCGCCCAATGGTGCACCGGAGCCTTCGCTCTGCTGGAATACAGCGAGCAGAAAGAATACGGTCTCCAGGCCCTCGCGGGCCACGGCGAAAAACACCATGGCGATCAGCGCGTAGGTCTGGTTTTTCGAGCCGGTGAGGGCAGCGTCGAGTGATTCGTGCAGCGCGTGTTTGATCGACCGTGCGACCTTGCGCATCCAGAACACCATCGAGCTGAGAATGCCGACAGCGATAAGGCCGACGATGCCTTCGAACAGTTCCTGTTGCTTCTGCGGAAACTCGGCGCTCATCAACTCAAGCCCGCCACCGACGAACAGCGAGAGCGCGGCAGCCAGAAATACGCCGATCCACACTGCAGGCATCCACTCGCCGCGGCCGGTCTGCTTCAGGTAACTGGCGATAATGCCAACGATAAGCGCGGCTTCGATGCCTTCGCGCAGCATGATCAAAAAGGGAACGAGCATATCTCACCGGGTCAAAGCTGAAGGGTGAAGGTGTCGCAGCAGGCCATAGACCTGAAACACTGCGTAACATAATGATACTCATTCTTGAATGCGGATAGTTGTTTTTTATCTGTCTTTGGTTTTTAGCAGGTCGTTCAGGTCAGGTTCAGCTAATCGATCACGGTGTTTTGAACGTTCCGCTGTCTTCGAAAATCAGCGATCATTTTCAACGCTTTTGTAAACCGTGGTTGCCCTTCAGGGCGCTTCAATCCGGAAATCATCATGTCATCAGAATCAGACAGCGCTGACCGCGAGCATGCCCAGGCGGTGGCGTCGCTCAGGTCCATAGACCCGCAATGGCAATTGCTGATCGACCATGTCGGACCTTGTCTGCATCCGGTCAGCGCAGCGCAGGACCCGTTTCAGGCGCTGGTCAAGGCCGTTGCCTATCAGCAATTGCATGCCCGGGCGGGCGACGCGATGGTCAGTAGATTGCGCGCGCTGTTTCGGGACGACAGCTCTCCAGAGGTCAGCTTTCCCGGGGCACAGGCGCTGGTCGAGCTGGATGACCAGGCACTGCGCTCCTGTGGCTTCTCGGCGTCCAAATGCCGGGCGATCAAGGCGATTGCCGCTGCGCGGCTGGACGGTCTGGTGCCCGAGGTCAGTGCTGCGCTGGCGATGGGCAACGAAGCGCTGGTCGAACGCCTGATCCAGCTACCGGGAGTGGGGCGCTGGACCGTGGAGATGATGCTCATTTACGGGCTCGGTCAGCTGGATGTGATGCCAGCGAGCGACTTCGGCGTGTGCGAAGGCTATCGGCGACTGTATGCTCTCGAACTCAAACCGTCTCACCGGCAAATGGCCCGGCTTGCCGAGCGCTTCGCGCCTTACCGAACCATCGCTGCTTGGTATCTGTGGCGAGTGCCGGTCGATTTCAGTGAAATCGACTCATCTCGAATTTGAAAGCAAGACTCGGAGTGCCCAGTGGCTCCGACAGGTGCAGGCTTATCGAAACTCAAGGCGGGCTCCACCATGGACAGCACAGAACGCACTCAACCGGCACGCGCCCTGCGCACTGAAGACGACCCGCGCTGGGACATCCTGGTCAATCGGCGTTCACACGCTTGCACTGACTTCGTTTACGGCGTGCTGACCACCGGCGTCTATTGCAACCCGTGCAGCCCGACCCGGCTGCCGCGTCCGGAAAACGTGGTATTTTTTGATAATGCGCGCGAGGCCGAGGCCGCCGGGTTTCGCCCGTCCCTGCGCAACGCTGGCGATTCGCATGCGCTGCAACTCAGGCACGCAGAAGCCGTTGCCCAGGCTTGCAGACTGATCGATGCCGCCGATGTGATGCCCAATCTGACCGAGCTCGCGGAGCAGGTCGGGATGAGCGGTTTTCATTTCCACCGCATTTTCAAAAAGCTTACCGGGCTGACGCCCAAAGCCTACAGCGTCGCCTCGTTACGCTCGCGGGTGAAAGTCCAGCTCTCACAGGACGTAAGCATTACCCATGCGTTGTACGAGGCGGGCTACAACTCCAACAGTCGTTTCTATGAGGCTTCGCAGAAAATGCTCGGCATGAAACCTTCCGAATATCGCGCGGGCGGCGCCAATGTCGACATCAGGTTCGCCCTGGGTGAAAGTTCGCTGGGCTCGATTCTGGTGGCCACCAGCAGCAAGGGCATCTGTGCGATTTCGCTCGGTGATGACCCGCATGCACTGATCGAAGCTTTCCAGGACCAGTTCCCCAACGCCAACCTGATCGGTGCAGACGCAGCGTTCGAACAGCTGGTTGCCGAGGTCGTGGGTTTTGTCGAATCACCGGCGACCGGCCTGGCGCTGCCACTGGATATCCGCGGCACGGTGTTTCAGCAGCGGGTCTGGCAGGCGCTCAGGGACATCCCTGCCGGATCGACGGCCACCTATACGCAGATCGCCACGCAGATAGGCCTGCCCAGTGCAGTCCGTGCGGTTGCCAATGCCTGTGGTGCGAACAAGCTCGCGGTGGCCATTCCCTGCCACCGCGTGGTGCGCAGCGACGGATCGCTGTCGGGCTATCGCTGGGGCGTCGAGCGCAAGCGCAAGCTGCTTGAAATCGAAGCGGCCGAGGGGGCAGGGCTTCTTTCAGGGCGTTGAACAGCAGCCCATCTTCTGCAGGATCCGATAGGCCAGTTTCACCCGTTCCTCGTTCGGGTAGTTCTTGTTGGCGAGGATGGCAATCCCCAACTGCTGTTCCGGAATGAACGCCACATAGCCGCCGAAACCGTTGGTTGAACCGGTTTTGTTGACCCAGACCGCAGATTGCGCTGCCTGCGGTGGCTCGATCATTTCGGCTTTGACCGTGTTCAGCATGGCGCTGGCATTGCCCTCAAGCAGCACTTCCAGACGAACCGGCAGCGGATACTGCTCCCAGATCAGGTCCTGAGTCATGCCGCCGACCTTGAAATAGCCGGTCCGCGTGTCGCGCAGGGCTTTTTGCAGCGCGGCGTCGTTTTGACCGAGCCCGATGTTCGCTTCGACAAAACGGAGCATGTCCCGGGCACTCGATTTCACGCCGTAGGCTTCAGCCGCCAGTGGCCCTGGATTGACCCTGACCGGCTCGTCGAGTTTGTTGTAGCCCTGCGCGTACAGCGCCTGTTTTTCATCGGGCACGTTGATATAGGTTTCACTCAGACCCAGCGCCGGAAACAGCCGCTGCTGCAGGGCTTTTTCATATGGCAGCTTCATGCTGCGTGCCGCGACCATGCCGAGCAGGCCCACACTGGGATTGGCGTAGGTGCGCTGGGTGCCGGGCAGATATTCGGGCTGCCACGCCTTGAAATACTCCATCAACTGACGGGTGTTGTGCACTTTATCCGGCACCTGAAGCGGGAAACCGCCAGCCGTATGGGTGCCCAGATGGAACACCGGCACCTTGCCCAGCCGCGAGGCCTGCAACTGCGGAATATAGCTGTCGATGCTTTGCGTCAACGACAGCTGCCCATTGGCCTGCGCCCAGGTAGCGAGGGTGGCGGTGAAGGTCTTGCTGATCGAGCCGAGTTCAAACAGCGTATCGCGCGTGACTGGCTGGCCGGTGGCTTTTGATGCGACGCCGTAAGCGTAGAACTGCTGTTTGCCCTGGCGAGTGACGGCGATCGACAGGCCAGCGATATGATTTTCCTGCATCACTTTGCTGGCTTCTGCCTGCACGAATGCGTCGACAGCCGCTGTGTCGTCGTCGGCAACAGCCATCGCACTGGCCAGCAGAAGTCCTGTGCAGAGCAGCGTTCCATTCCATTGCATCGGTTTACTCCTTGTTGTTTCAGGTCCGGGCCGATCATCAGAGAGCCTTCCTGGAAGCCCCGCCGTGGTGGTCGGTCGTCAAAGGTTTGCGTAATATGCCCACTTTTTTGCGCTTCCTCCATGGAGCGCCGCTCAGGTAACCCATGAAAACGATCCGAATACGTGCCGAAGTCCTGGCAGGCCTCACCACATCTTTTGCATTGGTGCCCGAGTGCATCGCCTTTGCGCTGGTGGCCCATCTCAATCCGCTGATGGGGCTCTACGGCGCGTTCATCATCTGTACCCTGACCGCGCTGTTCGGCGGGCGTCCGGGCATGGTGTCCGGTGCGGCAGGTTCCATGGCGGTGGTGATCGTCGCGCTGGTGGTTCAGCAGGGGGTGCAGTATTTGCTGGCGACCGTATTGCTGGGCGGTCTGATCATGATCCTGTTCGGCTTGCTGCGGCTGGGCAAACTGGTGCGGCTGGTGCCTTATCCGGTGATGCTGGGCTTCGTCAACGGTCTGGCGATCGTCATCGCGATGGCGCAACTGGAGCACTTCAAGGTGGGTGAATCATGGCTCAGCGGTACGCCGCTGTACGTGATGCTCGGGCTGGTGGCGCTGACCATGGCCATTGTCTACCTGTTGCCGCGCGTGACCCGCGTTGCGCCGCCCGCGCTGGTGGCGATCCTCAGCGTCGGGTTGGCGGTCTACCTGCTCGGCCTGCCGACCCGCACTCTGGGCGACATGGCGCACATCGCCGGTGGCCTGCCAGTATTCGCCATGCCGGACATTCCGTGGAATCTGGAGACGCTGCGCATCATCGCGCCTTACGCGATCCTGATGGCGCTGGTCGGTCTGCTGGAAACCCTGCTGACCCTGAACCTGACCGACGAGATCACCGAAACCCGTGGTTATCCGGATCGCGAGTGCGTAGCGCTGGGCGCTGCCAACGTGGTCTCCGGTGCGTTCGGCGGCATGGGCGGCTGCGCGATGATCGGTCAGACTGTGATCAACCTGAGTTCCGGCGGCCGTGGTCGTCTTTCAGGCGTGGTCGCGGGTTTGATGATCCTGATGTTCGTGCTGTTTCTCTCGCCGCTGATCGAGCGCATTCCATTGGCGGCGCTGGTCGGGGTGATGTTCGTGGTCGCCCAGCAGACCTTCGCCTGGGCCTCCTTGCGTGTGTTGCGCAAAGTGCCGCTCAACGACGTGCTGGCGATCATTGCCGTGACCGTGGTCACGGTGCTGACCGACCTGGCCACCGCAGTGCTGTTCGGGATTATTATCGCGGCGATCAATTTCGCCTGGCAGCAGGCTCGCGAGCTGTATGCCGACAGCCACATCGAAGCCGATGGCAGCAAGGTCTATCACCTGCATGGCACGCTGTTCTTCGCCTCGACCACACCGTTTCTCGACCAGTTCAACCCGGCCGAAGACCCTGCGCAGGTGACACTGGATTGCCGCCACCTGAGCTTCGTCGATTACTCGGCCATCGCCGCGCTCAAGACCCTGCGCGAGCGTTACGCCAAAGCCGGCAAGCATCTGCGTGTGGTACACCTGTCCGAGCGCTGCAAGCGACTGCTCAAGCGTGCCGGCGTGCAGCATGCCTGAGTCGACTCGATGAGTTGAGTTGCGCGGCGCAGCCTCGTACAGGCTGGATATCTTTTCTCTGATACTGAAGGTGTGTGCCTGATGGATGCCGTCTCTCCTCTGCAAGCCTACGAACGTGCCGTTCAGCGTGGGTTTCAACCCGATCAGGCGCAGTTGCAGGCCGTCCGGCAGTTGCAGGCGTGTTATGAGGGGCTGGCTGCCGCTCGCGGTCGGGCACGCGGCGTTTATCTGTGGGGGCCGGTCGGGCGTGGCAAGACCTGGCTGATGGACCGCTTTTTCGAAAGCCTGAGCGTACCCGCCCGGCGTCAGCATTTTCATCATTTCATGCGTTGGGTGCATAAACGCATGTTCGAGTTGATGGGCACTTCCCAGCCACTGACCGTGGTTGCCAGGGAACTGGCGCGTGACGTGCGGGTGATGTGTTTCGATGAGCTGTTCGTTACCGATATCGGCGACGCAGTGATTTTGGGTGGGCTGTTGCAGGTGATGTTTGAAGAGGGCGTGGTGCTGGTCTGCACGTCCAACCAGCCACCGGAGCAGTTATACAGCCATGGCCACAATCGCGAACGCTTCCTGCCCGCGGTTGCGGCGATTCTGAAGTACATGGATGTCGTGCCGGTCGACGGCGGTGAGGATCACCGGCTGCATCCCGGGCAACTGCATCAGCGCTACTGGATTGCCGAAGCCGGTCGACCCAGCGCCTTGCAGGGCATCTTCGAAGCGTTGAGTGCGGATCAGCCGGTTCACGACTCGCAGGTCATGCTCGGTTATCGCAGCATCAACGTGGTTCAGCATTCCGACACCGCCGTGTGGTGCCGCTATCGCGACCTTTGCGAACAGCCGCTGGCAGCCATGGATTTCATCGCCCTGTGCGATCGCTTTTCAGTGATTCTGCTCAGCGAGGTGCCGCTGCTGGGGGCCGCACAGCGCGAAGCGAAAATTGCCCGCGGTACCGAGGATGGCGTCGAGCAGGTGATCGCAGGCGATCGCGAGCTGCCGCAGTTGTCGCCCAACGATGATGGTGTGCGCCGTTTCATCGCGCTGGTCGACGAGTGCTATGACCGGCGCATTCCGCTGTATGTCGAAGCGCCGGTGCCGATGGACGAGCTGTACACCGAGGGCTACCTGTCGTTTGCCTTCCGGCGCACCCTTAGTCGACTTCAGGAAATGCAGCTGGAGCGTTTCACCGAGTCCTGACGCTCAGCTCGCGTCCCGGCGGCGCTGGGCCAGCATATGCTTGGCGCCTTCGATCATCAGGACCACGACGGCCATCCAGATCGGCAGGTACGTCAGCCACTCATCGCGACCGATACTCTCGCCCAGCAGCAGGGCGACGCCTACCAGCAGCACCGGCTCGACATAACTGAGCAGCCCGAACAGGCTGAACGGCAGCAAGCGACTGGCAAGAATGTAACTGACCAGCGCCGAGGCACTGATCACCCCGAGCAGCGGGATCAGCAGGTACAACAGCGGTGCCTGCTGAATGGCCTGCGGATGGCCGTTGGCGATGAACCACAGGCCGATGGGCAGCATCAGCAGCATATCGAACCAGAGCCCGCCGAGGTGATCGGTCTTGAGCTTGCGACGCAGCACGAAGTACAGCGGATAGCCGCCCGCCACCAGCAGGGTTTCCCAGGAGAAACTGCCCAGCCGCCACAGTTCATGCGCCACACCGATCATGGCAAACACCGCAGCGACTTTCTGCAGGTAGGAGAGGTGCTCGCCATACACCACGCGGCCAGTGAGAATCATGCTCAGCGGCAGCAGGAAATAGCCCAGTGATACTTCCAGACTGCGCCCGTGCAACGGTGCCCACATGAAGATCAGCAACTGCGCCCCGAGCAGCACCGAAGACAGCAGCAGCGCGAAGATCAGCAGCGGTTGCTGCCTGAGCCGGACAGCCACTTCGCGGACTCGCCGCCAGTCACCGCTGACCAGCATGAACAGGGTTGCGCATGGCACGGTGAGCAGCATGCGCCAGCCGAAGATCTCTTCACCGTCGAGCGGGGTCATCAGTGACGTATAGAAATACATGACCCCGAACAGCGTAGACGCCAGGACCGACAGCACCACACCTTTGTACACAACGGCCTCCGCAACAACTTATTCGACAGATTGCGCACCTGTCTGGTGCGCGTGGTCGCCAGTCTACTGGCCTGAGGTGCAAAAAGCTGCAAATCAGACGGCCCCGGCACGGCGATGGAACGAGCCTCCTTCAAGTGCATCAGAGGTTTTGGCTAATCGATCAGCTTTGTTAGGCTGTCGCGCTGGCCGGTGTGACCGTACTCGGTAAATTACAAGGAGCATGCATGACCTCTTTCAGCACCGCAGCCCAGGATGCCAAGGCTCGGGCGGAGCAGTCTTCGACGCGTATCGCGTTTTTCATTGCCGGTTTCAGTGTGGCCTCTTGGGCGCCACTGGTGCCTTACGTCAAACAGCGCATGGGCCTTGATGAGGGCACACTCGGGCTCTTGTTGTTGTGTCTGGGGGTGGGCTCGATCATTTCGATGCCGCTGGCTGGAGCGCTGGCGGCGCGGTTCGGATGTCGGCGTTTGCTGGTTTGTTCGACGCTGCTGATCTGCCTGTGCCTGCCGTTACTGGCGACGATCTCCAGTCTGCCGCTGTTGATCGCCACGCTGTTTCTGTTTGGCGCGAGCATGGGCGGGGTGGATTGCACGGCCAACGTGCAGGCGGTGATTGTCGAGCGCGCCAGCGGCAAGACCATGATGTCGGGGTTTCACGGCCTGTTCAGCCTCGGCGGGATTGTCGGTGCGGCGGGTGTCGCCGGCTTGCTCAGTCTGGGTATCTCGCCATTCACGGCGATGCTGATCGTGGTATTCCTGACCTTGATTGCGCTGGCGAAAGCGGCGCCGAATCTGTTGCCTTACGGCAGTCCGTCCGATGGGCCAGCCTTTGCAATACCGCGTGGTGTGGTGCTGTTCATCGGCCTGCTGTGCTTCACCGTATTTCTGGCCGAAGGCGCGATGCTCGACTGGAGCGCGGTATTCCTGACCTCGCTGCGTGGCGTCGAGCCTTCCTATGCCGGGTTGGGTTATGCGGTATTCGCCGCGACCATGACGCTGGGGCGTCTGTTTGGCGATGCGGTGGTAAAACGGGTCGGCTCCAATCGAGTGATCATTCTCGGGGGGCTGTGTGCTGCGGCGGGGCTGGCCGTCGCGACGTTGATCCCGGTCTGGCAGGCTGCGCTGCTGGGCTATGCATTGGTGGGCGCGGGTTGTTCGAACATCGTACCGGTTTGCTACAGCGCGGTTGGCCGGCAGAAGACCATGCCCGAAAGCGTGGCCATCCCGGCCATTACCACAGTCGGTTACGCCGGGATTCTGATCGGTCCTGCGGCAATCGGTTTCATCGCCCATGTCAGCAGCCTTGAACTGGCGTTCATGATCGTCGCGGTGATGCTGTTGGGCGTGGCGATCGGTGGCAGCAAACTCAGGACCTGATCCCGGTTACAACCTGCGCGCCATCCCTGACACCCGGATCGAGCTCCCCGGTTGCTGCGGGATTTCGGCGCGCAGGCGCGACGGGCTGCCCATGTCCTCGCCCTGAACAATGTCTATCAGGCCGCCGTGCGGCCAGCCGATATCGCGCAGATAACCGCCCAGTGCTGCCGTGGCCGCTCCGGTGGCCGGGTCTTCATAAACACCGCCGAAAGCAAACGGGTTACGAGTGTGGAACAACTGATCGGTTTCGGCCCACACCAGCAGAATCGTCGCCCAGCCTTCACGGACCATCAGGTCGTGACCCGCCTGCTGGTCATAGCGCATGGCCTTGAGGCTGGCCCGGCTGTTCAGCGCCAGCAGCAGGTGTCCGGCACCGCCATTGATATGCGCGGGCGTAATACACTCATCCAGATCGGCATGGTTGTAGCCGAACAGCGCCAGGGCTTGTTCCAGCAACGGCGTACTGACCGGCTTGCTGAACGTGGGCGGCGATTGCAGCGCCGCCGACGTCAGCGAACCCTGCGCATGGCCCTCGACGGTAATCTGCGCCTGATTGAGCGTCAGCTGAAACACGCCATCGCCTTGCTGTGCCGCCAGCGCTGCGCCCAGGGCGATGGTTGCATGCCCGCAAAAAGGTACTTCTGCGAGCGGCGAGAAATACCGCACCCGCCAACCGCTTTCGACAGGCGCAGCGAACGCCGTTTCGGAGAAACCGATGTCGGCGGCAATCTGCTGCATGACGGCATCATCGGGTAACGCATCGCCAATCCACACGCCTGCCGGATTGCCACCGCGATCGCCATCGCTGAACGCCGCCAGTTTGAGTACTTCAGTTGTCATCGAAGGGTGTCCTTGCCTGGGTCAGTGGGGAACAGTGTGCAATGGCGAGGATTTGATTATCCAGTAAGAACATTTGATGCACGGCATGCGTGTGCCTGATGCATTACACCTCACACCTTGCCAGACGTCGCTGTACCAAGCGCTCACGCAGCGTGTCGTAGGCCCAGTTGAACAGCAGGGTGTAGGGCAGAAACATCAGCAGCAGGCCAATGTCCAGCCAGAACGCTTCCATCAGGCTGATCGTCAGCCACCATGCGGCCAGCGGCACCACGGCCAGAATGAGTCCGGCTTCGAAACCCGTTGCGTGCAGGACGCGGACCGTCAGGCTCATGGTAAATCCGTAGCGGTTGCGCAGGCGGTCAAACAGCGCGTTGTAGGTCATGTTCCACAGCATGGCGATGGTCGAGATCATCACCGTCATGGCGCCCATCATCGTCAGCGACTGGTTCATCAGCCAGGCCAGCAGCGGTGCGACCAGAATCACGCCGCCGATTTCGAACAGGGCGGCATGCAGTGCCCGCTCACGCAGGGTTTTGCTGACTGCGCCGGGTTGCCGGTCGATGTGCGGTTGGCTGTTACTCATGACTGCGCTGCCCTTGGTACTGATGGATGGCAGTATTATCATCGGTGTTTGCGTTAAGCTGAAAATCAAAACCATCGGTTAAACCGATATGAGAGCGCCATGAGTTATTCGCCAGAAGCCCTGGAAGCCTTCGTTCAGATTGCAGCGCTGGGTTCGTTCAGTGCCGCCGCACGCCGCCTGGGCAAGAGTCAATCGACCATCAGTGAAGCGATTGCCCGCCTGGAAATCGATCTGGGGCTGGAGCTGTTTGATCGTTCTTCCAGGCAACCGGTGCTGACCGAAGCGGGGAGGGTCATGCTTGGTCGTGTCGATGATCTGCTGTGCGCCTCGGACCGGCTGCGTCGTGCTGCCGCGCGGCTTGCGGCAGGCGTCGAGCCACGGCTGACGCTGGTGCTGTCGGATGCCAACCAGTTTGCCGATTTCGAACGGCTGATGACCGAACTCGATCAACGCTTTCCAGAGCTCGAGATGGAATGCGTGTTCGCCGAGCACGGCGACGCCATCAGTCTGGTGCAGTCGGGGAGGGCGTCACTGGGGCTGCTGTCGGCGCAAGCCAGCTATCCACCGGAGATCGGTCACGCGACCATTGATGAGAGTGCCGATTTCGGTCTGTTCGTGTCGCACAAACATCCGCTTGCCGCGCTGGAACGGGTCGATTACCAACAGCTGGCCCGCTATCGCGCCTTGCGCCTCAATACGCTGATCGAGCACAGCATCCCCACCGACGACCTGCCCACCAGCGGCCACAGGCATTGGTCGGCACCCAATTACCTGCTGCTGATGGACATGGCTGCGTTCGGTTTTGGCTGGTCGGCATTGCCGCGTTGGCTGGTGTCGCGCTATTCGGGCGGCCTTCTGAAAGAGTTGCAAGTCTCCGGTTGGCCGCGGCGCTCGGCGGTGGACGTCATCTGGTCGTTCCAGCGCAGTCTGGGGCCCGCGGGCGCGTGGCTGCTGGAGTCGCTGGTGCCGTTTGCGGGAGAGTGAGGCGGGTTTGCGCAATTCCTGTACGCCACAAGCTTTTCCAGCCTCGCGACTGCAACAGAATCCCGCTATAAAGAGTGTCTGCAACCCGACAGCACAAGGAGTCAGACATGGCTTTCGATTGGCACTCCGATCTCATTACGCGCGATACGCCGGTGAATGAGCATTATCGGAATACGCAGAACGTGAGGCGCTTCATGACCGGACAGTGCGGGACGTCGTTCAGGTTCGACCGGCCATTCATGGCGTGGATCAACAATGGCGAGCCCAAGAACATGGGACAGGTCGCGGACCAATGGTTGCGCCTGCATCCCACCGCCGCAGCGTCGAACTGATACCACGCGCGGCACAGGATCCGTCCGCCAGGGCATGCTCCTGTCCTTCTCAATGCTGTACACACCAGCCTGTCTCGCGCTGGTTTGACGAAAACCAACAATTTTGAGCTCAAAACGCCATTGTTTTTGCATGCGATCGGTTTTTCTCGTAGCGTGCTCGTGCCGCCCCGCATGACGGGAAAGCGGCGCAACCAATACCTCAGGTGCCGCCGCTGTGACCCCGACAGATTTACAACATCTCCAGAGCCGGTTAGCCGCTCTGGAGCAGGAAAACGCTTCGCTCAAAGAGAGCCTGAGCGTCACCGGTCGGGAGGCCGAATATGCCCTGGCACAATCCCAGGAGCGTTATCGTTTTCTGTTCAACGCGATGGATGAAGGCTTTTGCATCATTGAGTTCTTTGACGGGCCGCACGGTCCGCTGAGCGATTACATTCACGTTGAAGCCAACCCGGCCTACGAGTATCACGCCGGCATTTCCAATGTGGTGGGCAAGAAGCTGCGCGAGATGGTTCGCGAGGAGGCCGATGGCTGGGTGGAGTTTTACGGCGACGTTTTGCGGACCGGCAAGCCGATCCGTTTCGAGCGCGAGCTGGTGGCCACCGGGCGTTATCTGGCCTTGACTGCGTTTCGCATCGAGCCGGCCAGCCGCCAGCAGGTCGCTGTACTGTTTCAAGACATCACTGAACGCAAGCGCGCTGAACTGGCGCTCAAGCAGTTGAACGAGACACTGGAGGCGCGCATTGTCGAAGCCGTTGCCGAGCGCAATGTGCTGGCCGATGTCGTCAACGGCACCAATGCGATCATTCATGTCGTGGACTGCAATTTTCGCTGGATGGCCATCAATGGCGCAGCACTGCGCGAGTTCGAGCGCCTGTTCGGCATCCGGCCGCAAGTCGGTGACAGTATGCTCGACTTGCTCGACGACCGGCCGCAGAGCAAGGCTGACCTTGAACGGCGCTGGACGCGCGCATTAGCGGGCGAAGAGTTCGCCGAAAGCGTCAGTTTCAGCGACTCGAACGATCCGGCCAGCCATTTTGAGATACGTTACAGCACGCTGCGCAATGCTCAGGGGCAGGCCATTGGCGCTTACCTGTTTGCCTACGATGTCAGCGAACGGCTGCGCGAGCAGAAGCGCCTGAGCCAGGCTGAAGAAGCCTTGCGCCAGTCGCAGAAGATGGAAGCCGTAGGCCAGTTGACTGGCGGTATCGCCCACGACTTCAACAACCTGTTGACCGGCATCACGGGCTCGCTGGAACTGCTCAAAACGCGGGTGAGCCAGGGCCGCTTCAATGAACTGGATCGCTACATAGGGGCTGCGCAGGATGCCTCGAAACGTGCGGCGTCGTTGACCCATCGATTGTTGGCGTTTTCGCGTCGGCAGACCCTGGACCCCAAACCGGTCGACGTCAATCGGCTGGTTATCGGCATGGAAGAGCTGATTCGGCGCACGGTCGGGCCGCACATCACCGTGGAGGTCGTGACCTCGGTCGGGTTGTGGTCAACGTTCATCGACGCACCGCAGCTGGAAAATGCCTTGTTGAACCTGTGCATCAATGCCCGGGATGCCATGCCGCGAGGCGGGCGGATCACCATCGAGACAGCCAACCGGTGGATTGACGAGCGCGGCTCACAAAGCCGCGAACTGATCCCCGGGCAGTACCTGTCGCTGTGTGTCAGCGACACCGGTACCGGCATGTCGCCCGAGGTCATCAATCGGGCGTTCGACCCTTTCTTTACTACCAAGCCACTGGGGCAGGGCACAGGGCTGGGGTTGTCGATGGTGTATGGTTTCGTGCGCCAGTCCGGCGGCCAGGTGCGCATCTATTCCGAGCCTGATCAGGGCACGAACATGTGCCTGTACCTGCCGCGTCATTACCTTGGGGCACCGGAAGAGATCGAGGCTGCAGATGCCTGCGGATCGGCACTGGTACAGACCGAGCGCAACGTGATGATTGTTGACGATGAGCCGACCATCCGCATGCTCGTGGCCGAAGTGCTGGATGATCAGGGCTACATTCCGATCGAGGCGGGCGAAGGCGCATCTGCGCTCAAGGTGCTGGAGTCGGATGCGCGTATCGACCTGCTGGTGACCGACGTCGGGTTGCCGGGTGGCATGAATGGTCGGCAATTGGCCGATGCTGCGCGCATCATTCGACCCGACCTCAAAGTGCTGTTCATTACCGGGTACGCAGAGAACGCCATCATTGGCAATGGCCACCTGGATCCGGGGATGTGGGTGCTCACCAAACCCTTCACCATGGAAGCGTTTGCTAGCCGCATCTACGAAATGATCGAGCGCGAAGACTGATGCCAATAGCCGTCAGCGGGTAGGCGGCGCCTGGAACTCACCTTTGGACAAGCCTTCCACATCGTTACCCATGCTGTCACGAATGCTCAGGTCGGCGCCCTTGTCGGTCAGCTCCTTGAGCACTTCAGTGCGTTTGAACAGGGCGGCGTACATGGCGGCGGTCTGCCCGGCATTGTTGGTGAGGTTCGCACCACAATCTGCCTGAACCAGGCGCTTGGCGATGCTCAGCTCACCTTTGAAAATCGCACCCATCAGCGCCGTGTTGCCGCGATTGTCCTTGGCGCAAGGGTCTGCTCCGGCGTCTATAAGGCGTATCACCGAGTCTTCATGGCCGTGATAGGCCGCCAGAATCAGGCCGGTATAGCCTTGCTCGTCACGGATGTTGAGGTCGTAATGAGCCTCGATAAACGTGTCCAGCATCGGGTTGTTGCCTTCGCGGGAGGCATCGAAAAACAGCGTGCGCAGCTGGCTGGCAGTCTGTTCGGCGGTCAGTTCCGAAGGCGGTGGAGTGGGGGTGGGTGTCGATGTCTGCGGTGTGGCGTGCGCGGCTGCGGCAAACAGCAGCAAGCCATAGATCAGATGTTTCATGGGCGTTCTCCTGACGGGAACCGTCCCGGCGACTGGGCACCGGGACGGGGTATCAGATCATCAGTCCTTGAGGCTTGCAGCCAGGGACTTGACCTTGCTCAGATCGCCTTTGGCGACTTCGGCTACCCGAGTGCCGTAGTCCGGATCTGCCTTGTACAGGTACGACAGCATGATGTTCTTGCTTTCGGTGTCGGTGTCGGCCAGCGACTCGCCAAAGCTCTGCACCAGGTCGGTCTTCTCTTTCGCGCTGTAGGAACGATACAGATCACCCGCCTGCTTGAAGTTCTGCTCACGCGTGATCTTCGCCTGCTGGGTAGTACCACTGAGCGGCAGCTGGCTGTAACGCGCCTTGTCATCCGCTGGACGCGGTTCCAGACGGCTCGGCTCATAGTTGACGCCGCTGGTGGTGTGACCGGTATTCAGCGCACCATCCTGATTGCCGTTGTTGACCGCAACCTTGGGCTGATTGACGGGCAGGCTCAGACCATTCGCGCCCAGGCGATACATCTGGGTGTCCGCGTAAGAGAACACACGGCCTTGCAGCAGACGGTCCTCGGACGGTTCGATACCCGGTACCAGGTTGGCCGGTGCCATCGCGACCTGCTCGGTTTCCTGGAAGAAGTTATCGACGTTCTTGTTCAGGACCATCTGCCCGATCTTCTTCTCGGGAACGTCCGGCCAGATCTTGGTGGCGTCCAATGGATCGAAGTCGAACTTCGCCAGCTCTTCAGGCTTCAGAACCTGAACGTACAAGTCCCATTTCGGGAAGTCACCCTTTTTGATCGCGCCGACCAGATCGTTGGTCAGGTGGCTGTAGTCCTTGGACTGGACCTGAGCGACTTCCTTGGGATCAAGGTTCTTGAGGCCCTGCAGGGATTTCCAGTGGAACTTGACGTAGTGCACTTCGCCCTTGGCGTTGACCAGTTTGTAGGCGTGCACACCGTTGCCGTCCATGAAGCGATAGCCCGCCGGGGTACCCTCGTTCGAGTACAACAGGGTCAGTGTACGGGTGGCTTCCGGTACGTGAGAGAAGAAGTCGAAGCGACGTGAATCGTTGTCCAGGTTGGTACGCGGGTCAGGTTTGAACGCGTGGACCATGTCCGGGAACTTGATCGCGTCACGGATGAAGAAGGTCGGGAAGTTGTTGCCAACCAGGTCCCAGTTACCGTCAGCCGTGTAGAACTTGGTGGCGAAGCCGTGCGGGTCGCGCAAGGTTTCAGGCGAGTGATTGCCGTGAACCACGGAGGAGAAGCGAACAAAGACCGGGGTCTTCTCGCCGGATTTGAAAACGGTCGCCTTGCTCAGATCGCTGATGTCGGCCGAGGCAGTGAACTCGCCTTTGACACCGGTACCACGGGCATGCACGACGCGCTCAGGAATGCGTTCGCGATCAAAGCGCTGCAGCTTTTGCAGCAGTTGTACGTCTTGCAGCAGGACGGGCCCTTCGGCGCCTGCGGTCTGAGAATTCTGATTGTCTCCGACGACGGCGCCATTGTCGCGGGTCAGGGTGTCGGCTGCAAAAACGGTCGGAACAGTAATCAGACCGGCTGCAGTTAGACACACCATGTGTCTGGACCAGTTTAATAACGGCATTTTGAATCCCTCATATTTTTAGTAGGCGGGATAATCTTAGGCGCGTGAGGGAAACGCGGTGATTATAAAAATGTATGGGGGTGATTGATATAAATACCCGGGCAAAAGGTGGACCCGGTAAAGAAAGTTTGCACCGGCATCGCCTGATGCGCTGATTGCACGTTCGGATGCCGGGAATCAAGTTATATTTCAGTAGTCCCGCTAGTTCTGCATCCATTTGAAAAATATATATTTTTATAAAATGTAGGTACTCATTAAATTTGCGTGCGTCGCCTGGCGCGGGTAGATGTGAATCATTATCAACTTTATTATTTGGTGACAGACTGGCGACCGTGATGTGTGCTGGTACGATCGTACTGATAATTGCGGTCGACTTTTTGGTGGGTGGCTATTTGATATTCTTTTTTTCAGGTCATCGTATAAGTTGCAACTAAGTTGCCGCGCGGCAGGATGCTGGCCATATGACAATATCGGTCTTGAATGCCTCGACGCGCTATCATGTGGCCACTTTCTGTACAGACACACCTTTTTAATGGAGCCCCTTGTCCCATGCCGACGATCATGCTGCTACAAACCCCGCCGCCGGAATTCATCCGCAGCCAGATCCAGCAGATGGTTGTCGACTACGTGAAGGACATCAGTCTGGTGGCCATCGCCCCGAGCAACCCGCTGTACAACCTTTATCAGTACGGCGTGGGCTACGAGGTGCATTTGTACCTGAATGCCATGGACGGTTCGCAACAGCTGGCAGTAGAGCTGATCGTCGCGCTGGACGACGAAGATCCCGAAACCGTATTGGGCTTTTTGCTTTACCTGCCCGTGCAGGATGATCCGCAGGCCTGCGCCGTAGCCTACATGGCGGTGCGCGACAGCCATCGTCGCCAGGGCATCGCACGCGCGATGCTGGAGAAAATGACCAGTCGCTATCCGCATGCAGAGCTGTATTGCGTGGTCGACAAAGTCGCGTATTTCGAGGCAATGGGCTTTCAGGTGCTGGGTGCGCGTGGTCCGCAGGTCATCATGAACACGCGTGATCACGGTACTGAAGGTCTGCTTGCGGTCATGGATATCGCGCCGATCTACAACTCCGTGGAGGTGCGACAGATTCACGCCTACCTGCTCAAACAGCACGGCAAGAGCGCGATGGTCGATGCGGAGAAGCAGCGTGACCGCCATCTGGACCGCATGACCCTTGAGGCGAAGACGTTTGCCGAGCAACGTCTTGGCAACGATGATCTGGCAGACGGCGTGTCGCAAACCTTGCGGCTGCACTGATAAAGAAGGGTGAACGAGGCAGGACTGATAGAGGGTGTTAGTTGTACATAGGCGACTTGTCAAAGTTTTCCATCAAAAGATGAGGAGGCTGTGGAACGATCCAAATGGGGTGAAGTCATTATGACATCATAGCTGTTTGATCAACTCATTCCGGCACTGACACCACTCCTCATTCAGCAACAGGTAAGCCACATGAACGTCCTGCGTCAGTCCAAGTTTTCTACCAAACTTCTCTCTGCTTTCATCATCTGTGCATTGATCACTCTGGCCGTCGGCGCTCTCGGTATGGTGGGCGTGACCCGCCTGGCCAACGCCCTTGAGCTTACCTTTTCCAACAACCTTGTCTCGGTCAGCAATACCAATGAAGCGCTGACCAGCTTCACCGCTCACAACCGCGGGCTTTACCGTTTGCTGGACGCGCAGGATGGCGGTGTCTCCGAAACGGACAAGGATCGAGTTCGTCAGGCGTTGAGCGATGACCTGGCCCGTGCGCAAAAAGTGTTCGCGACTTACCGCGCCACGCCACTGGAAGATGATGAGCGCGCCGCCGGTGATCAGTTGGAGCTGATGCTGCCCGCTTATGTTTCGGGTTCTCAACAGGTTGTCGATCTGATGAAGGCGGGTAATTTCGAGGCTGCCCGGACCCAGTTGAACAGCCTGTCCTCGGAAAGCTTCACCAAGGTGCGCAGTTACCTGCGGACCATGATCGAGTCCAACAATCGTCAGATCAAGGAAGGCGCAGCCGCTGCTGCTGGTCTGAAGGCCAGTTCGGTATTGATGCTGGAGATTGGCGTAGTGATTGCCTTTCTGGTGGCCATCATGCTGGGCGTGCTGATCACCCGCATGATCACCCGGCCGTTGGCTGTCGCAGTCGCCAGTGCTCAGCGCATTGCGGGCGGTGACCTGACTCAACCCATTGTTACTGACCGTGGCGATGAGGCCGGACAACTGTTGAACGCACTGTCCGATATGCAGAACGGTCTGAAAAATACCATTCAACAGATTGCCAGTGCCTCGGACCAGTTGGCTTCCGCTGCCGAAGAGCTGAGCGCCGTCACCGATGAAAGCACCCGCGGGCTGACTCGCCAGAACGACGAAATCCAGCAGGCGGCAACGGCCGTCAATCAGATGACTGCCGCAGTGGAAGAAGTGGCGCGCAACGCGGTGTCCACGTCCGAGGCTTCGAAGTCTGCTACAGATGATGCCGTCGATGGCCGTGGTCAGGTCGATCATACGGTCAAGGGCATCACCACCATGGTCCACGAGATCACCGCGTCCACCGGCGCTGTATCCGAGCTGGCCGGGCATGTGCGGGAAATCAGCAAGGTGCTTGACGTGATTCGCAGTATCGCCGAGCAGACCAACCTGCTGGCCTTGAACGCCGCCATTGAAGCTGCGCGTGCTGGCGAACAGGGTCGTGGTTTTGCGGTGGTGGCTGACGAGGTTCGGGCCCTGGCGCACCGTACCCAGGCATCGACAGTGGAAATCGAAGGCATGATCAGCACCGTACAATCGGGTGCCGACGGTGCGGTTGCGGCGATGGGCAAGAGCCTGTCGCTGGCCACCAACACCCAGGAACTGGCCCTGCGGGCGGGCGCAGCGCTGGAGAAAATCACCCTCGGTGTGGCAACCATCAACGAGCGCAACCTGGTCATTGCCTCCGCTTCGGAAGAGCAGGCTCAGGTGGCTCGCGAGGTGGACCGCAACCTGATCAATATTCAGGACCTGTCGACCCAGAGCGCTGCAGGTGCCAACCAGACCAGCGCGTCCAGTCAGGAACTGTCGCGACTGGCCACTTCGTTCAACTCACTGGTTGCCAATTTCAAGCTGTAAGTCGTTCCCGCAAGGCATTGTCTGGCGCACGTCCTGGCCTGATCGGTTGTGAAATTCCGGTCAGGCATAAAAAAGGCGTTGCGCCCGACCGGGTCATTTCGCGCATCATAGGCGGACTCAGCCCGAGAGAGACTTTTCATGCCTGTCATTCATTACCTTCTGCGCCTGTCGCTCCCGCGAGTGTCGTTATCCTTTCTGGCAGTGTTGTGCTCTGGCGTGTTTGCCAGTGCTGCGCTGGCCGGTGACGAAACACAACTGATCGAATCCCTCAATGCCTATCGCGGCCAGGCCCAGCGCTGTGGCGAGCAGGTATCCATGGAGCTGCCACCGCTGACCAGCGACGCACGTCTGGTGCTGCCGGCCAGTGGCAATCTGGACCTGCAACAGGCGCTGACGCGTGCTTCCTACCCGATGGTCACTGTGCAGGCGATAAGCCTGTCCGGCCCGAACACTGCAGACGCTGCACTCAAGGCGGTGCTGGAGAGTTTCTGCCGCGTAGTGCTGGACCCGCAGTTCGTCGATATCGGGGTCAGCCGTGAAGGACGAGACTGGCGCATCGTGCTGGCGCGCTCGCTGGTCGCGTCGCGTCTTGGCGACTGGCAGACAGAGGGACAAAAGATTCTGGAAATGATCAACAACGCCCGCACTCAGGCACGCCAGTGCGGCACACAATCCTTCGCCGCTACCACGCCGCTGGCCTGGAACCTGGTTCTGGGGACCGCTGCGCAACGTCATTCCCAGGCGATGGCCAATCAAAACTTTTTTGACCACAAGGATCGTGACGGCCGTACACCTGGCGACCGGGCCGAACTGGCCGGGTACGTGGGGCAGCAGGTGGGGGAGAACATTGCCGCCGGTCAGGACAGTGCGCGCAAGGTGGTGGATGGCTGGCTGCTGAGCCCGGGCCACTGCGCCAACCTGATGAATCCGGATTTCCGCGAGTTGGGCGCAGCCTACGCAATGGACCCCAAAAGTGACGCAGGGATCTACTGGACGGCAATGTTCGGTACGCAGCAGTAGCGTCTATAGCTGCGCAACGGACTGGCAAACCTGGAATCAGAAACGGAATGCCTGACGGCCGATGAGCAACCATTGGCCGTTCTGCTTTTGCCAGATCTGGAAGTTCTCGATTTCAGTCGGCACAACCTTGCCGCTATTCACCGCTTCTGCCGAAAAGTGATTACGCACCAGCGCAACGTCGCCGGACAGGGTGATCTTTTGATTGAGCATCTTAAGGTCATTGAAGGCGCTCTTGCCGGTTTCGATGTCCGCGATGAACGCCTTCTTGTCCTGAATAGTACCGCCGGAGTGGCCATACGTGAGGTTGTCGGCGGTCAGCGCATTGAGTTGCGCTATGTCCTTGTGCCACATGGCCTGTGTCAGTTTGTCCACGGCATTGGCGACATCGGCCTCGTCGGAGGTTGAGGCTGCGACGTAACCGGTAAACAGGCACAGAAAGCCCATCAGCAGTGTCAGCTTTTTCATGTTCATCCCTTTTCTTGTCGTTATTGATGGTGAGAGAAACCGGCGCAGATGAGGAGTTCATCTGTCGTCGTACAACTTAGATGAGGGCAGGCCATTCGACAAGGGGAGATGCCGGGAAGCGTACTTCCCGGCATAGGGTATTAGATGCGGAATTGCTTGGTGAGACGGTTCAGGCTTGAAGCCAGGGTCGACAGTTCGGCAGTGGCAATGGCCGTCTGGTTGGAGCCCTCGGACGTCTGACTGGACAGATCACGAATACTGACCAGGCTCCTGTCTACTTCTCGAGCGACCTGAGCCTGTTCTTCGGCGGCGGTGGCAATCATCAGGTTGCGTTCATTGATCTGGCTGATGGAATCGGTAATTTCCAGCAGCGCCTTGCCGGCGCCATTGGCCATCTCCAGCGTCTTGTGGGCCTGAACGCTGGTCTGCTCCATCGCGCTGACGGCATTGCCGGTGCCCGTCTGAATCGAGCCGACCATCTGTTCGATTTCACGGGTCGATTGCTGGGTGCGATGCGCCAGTGCCCGGACTTCGTCCGCAACCACCGCAAAACCACGTCCGGCTTCACCAGCACGGGCCGCTTCGATGGCTGCGTTGAGTGCCAGCAGGTTGGTCTGTTCCGCGATGGCGCGAATCACATCCAGCACCTTGCTGATATCCGTCGCCATGACGGCGAGGCCTTGTACCTCGGTCGACGTGATCTGCACTTTGGAAACCATCAGGTTGATCGCCGTGACGGTCTCATCGACCTGCGCGCGTCCGGCCATGGCGGCAGTGCTGGATTGCGAGGTCACCTCCGATGCCGATGCGGCGTTACTGGCTACTTCTTCCACCGCCGCGCTCATCTCGTTGACGGCGGTGGCTGCCATTTCGATCTCGTTGGTCTGGCGCTGAATGGTGCGCGATGCGTCTTCCGTGACCGCATGCATTTCTTCGGAAGTGGCCGCCAGCTGGGTGGAGGAGTCGCCGATCAGGATCAGGGCATCGCGCAGGTTGGTTTGCATGGTGGCGAGTGCGGCAATCAGTTTCGCCGCCTCGTCAGTGCCCTGTTGCGGGATATCCTTGCTCAGATCATTGGAAGCGATGCGTTGCGCGATACTCAACGAATCGCCAATCGGGCCAGTCACACTGCGGGTGTACATCCAGGCGAGCAGCAGCGTGGTGATGACGCCCACGGCGATGAAGATACCCACCATCCACAGCGTCTGCTGATAGGCGGTCTCAGCAGCATCACCGGCTTTCTGAGCCTTGGAGTCATTAACGCCAATGAGTTTCTTCAGCCCGGCTTCAACCTGATCGGCCGCGCTTCTCATTTCGCCATTGGAGGTTGCCACTGCAGCTTCCAGATTACCGGCTGCCACCGAAGCCAGGTAGCGATCCTGCGCCACCTGGTACCCAGCCTGTGCCTGGGACAATTCGTCGAATGCCTGGCGCCCTTGCGGAGTCACGATCAGTTTGCCGAGCGTGTCAAAATAGCCAGCGATCAGCGAGCGAGACTGCTGGATATCGCTGAGCGCCTTGGTCTTTCGATCCTGCGGTTCAATCGGATTGCGCACGCGGGCGTTGTTGCCCCGGATGCTGACGAACTCCCGGTCAATAGATGCGAGCTGTTTCACGCTCGGAAGCACATTGGTCTCGATGAATTTTTCCGCCGCATTGAGCTCGGCCGCCTGACGCAGGGCGAGCAGGCCCAAGGCAATGATCATCAGGCAGAACACGCCGAAACAAAGCGTCGAGCGAGCGGCCAGGTTGAGTTTTCGCAGGATCATGAGTATTTCTCCGAGAGGGTAAACAGCTATCGCCCACATTCGGATTAACTTGGCCGTGAAAGAGTAACAAGGTGTTTCAGATGGGTTGCAGTTTCGGCTCTTATCTGTACCGCTTGGTTCTTTTTTGCGGGCTTAACGTTTCTCCATACCCAACATGAATGTATCCACTGCGCGTTCGACCATGGCGCGAATTTCTTCGATGCTCAACGGCATGGGCGCCTGTTGGTAAAGGCGAATGTCGGTCTCGGCAGTCAATAGCGAGGTCAGCTGCAAGGCGGCGATATGCGGGTCGGCGTCACGCAACTGACCTCGTCGCATCGCCAGCGCCATCAGTGAGGTGACTGTCTGCAGGCACTGGGTGGGGCCGGACTCGTAGAACATCATGCCGATGTCCGAGTGTCCGGACTCGGCCACCACCATGCGATACACGGCCAGGGCTTTATCATCATTGATCAGCACCATCAACATGCGCTCCCCGAAACGCGTGAACAGGGTCCTCAGATCGATCTGTTGGTCATCCTGGATCACCAGCTCTGAAACCGCGTCGGCCAGATGAGCGGTTGCAAGCCTGTTGACCACGGCGATGAACAGTTCTTCCTTGGAAGGGAAGTAACTGTAGATCGTCGCCTTGGAGCCACCCATTCGTTTGGTGACCTCATTCATCGAGGTACGCTCGTAGCCCATTTCGAGGAAGACGCTTGCTGCGGCATCAATGATGGCTTCGCGTCGAGCTTCAGTACGAACCTTCATTTATATCCTCAATTCTTCAGTGAGCAGACCATGTACAAAATTCTCTAGACGGGAACTGAACCGTTCGGTACGATTTCAGCCGACTCCGTGGAGCTTACTGGAAAAGCAGGCTTAGATAAATGCCGATGGACTGCACCCGGCCATTCGTTGCCCGAATCCATTCAAAGATGGAGTGAACAGTTCTATGACCATTATCGACTTCAACAAATCCGTCAAACGCTCTTTTCGTGGTAATACGGCAACGGCTCCTCAGCTGGAAAAAATGCTGACGGTGATTCTGAAGACCGATGCTCCTGTGCTCATGGGCATATGCAGCGATGGACTGCGTAGCAACAGCACTGTTTTGGGCGGGGAGTTTTACGGCGAAAACTTCAGCGGCTCGGTACTTTCCGGCGGTAGCAATACGCTGGTTGAGTTGTCATCCGAGCTGGCCTTTCTGGAAACCCGTTTCACGCTGGTTACCCAACTGGGTGAAATGATCAACGTTGAAAGCAGAGGCGCTCTGCTCGTTGACGAAACGGGCCAGCACGAACTGCAGAACGGAGTATGGCCAATCAGCGAAGGCCATTACCGGTGCACTTGCACACCCCGCTTTCAGGTCGCTCTGGGCCCTAACGAGTGGCTGGAGAAGAGCGCGTTCATCGGCAGGTTCGAATACCTGTATGGCAATGAAGCGCTGATCAGCTTTTACCGAATGAAGTTCTGATACATCCCTTCAAGTCCACCGAGCAAGCCCGCGCAGGCCTGCTCCTGGCAACCTGTTAAAACGTGACGCTGGCGCTCAGGCGTGCGGTACGCGGCTCCCCCACATTGACTTGCAACTGGCTGCCGGTACTGGACGGGTAGTACTGCTTGTCGAACAGGTTATCCACGTTCAACTGCAGACGCGTTTTATAACCGGCCATGGGCACGTCCCAGCGCAGAAACGCATCGGCCACGGTATAGCTGCTCATATAGAAAGTGTTGGCATCGTCGCCGGCGCGTTCGCCGACATAGCGTGCGCCGCCACCGGCGTGCCAGTCGCCCAGGCCGGACGGGACTTGCAGATGGTGGGTGAGGTACAGGCTGGCCGTGTGCTTGGGTGCCTGAATGAGACGATTGCCCTCGTTCTTCGGATCATCGAGCACTTCGGTATGGGTGTAGGCGTAAGTACCGATCATGTCCCAGCGCTCGGCGATGCGTCCTGTCACGTCCAGCTCCACGCCCTGTGAGCCCACTTTGCCAGCCGCTTCGCTGACGCCAGTAGCAACGGTGGTCACAACGTTTTTCTTCTCGATGTCGAACACGGCGAGGTTGAAGTCGAGCTCCGGTGCCAGTGCATATTTGGCCCCGACTTCGTAGCTGCGGCCTTCTTCCGGGTCGAAGGTGGTGCCGTCATCGTTAACGGCCTCGTTTGGGACGAAGGAGCGGCTGTAGTTGCCGTACAGCGACAGGTCTTCATTGACCTTGAACACCAGGCCCGCCATCGGCAGGAATATATCGTCATTTTTGTTCAGGTTAGTGTTGCGGCTTGCGCCGAGGCCTTGGGCGATGTACTGGTCGTAATGCTGGTAACGGCCACCCAGGACCAGAATCCAGCGGTCATTCAGGTGCCAGTTGTCCTTGAGGTAAACGGACGACGAGGTCAGTTGATTGCTCAGGTTGCTGGTGGTCGTACTGACGACACTGGGCTCTGCCAGGCTGCCATAGCTGGGCGAAAAGATATTGAAGCCACCCTGGACGGCGTTGCGGTAGGTCTTGCCGCGGTACTTGTCGGAATCCTCCTGCTCGGCGCCGATCAGCAGATCATGTTGCTGACCGAATACCTCCTGCTTGCCGATGAAGTCCCAGCTGGCATAACGCGTTTCATAATCGTAATGGCCGCCATTGGCCTGGCGGCGCAGCACGCCGCTGCTGGACAGCGTGCTCGGCTGGGCAATCGAGAGGCTGTAGCGGTCGTTGTTCCAGCCGTAGGTCAGGCGGGTTTTCCAGTCATCGCTGAGCTGGTACTCGAAGCGCGCGGTTGCGGTTTCGCTGATGCCGACCGTATTTGCCCATTTTTCGTCCAGGCGCTTGTCGTAGCTGATATCGGCCGGATGGCCGTTCGTGAATACCGTGCCACGATCGAAGGGGCTGACGTAGTCGTTGTATTCGTAAGCCAGCGTCAGGCTGGCGCGCTCCCCGGTCCAGGACAGCGACGGTGCAACCAGCGTGTGCTGATCAACGCCATAGTTACGCCAGTAGTCCTCGCTCTGACGCTCGGCCACCAGGCGGTAGGCCAGCCCCGAGTCGCCCAGCGGGCCGGTGGTGTCGATGCCGAAACTGCCGCCGCCTTCGCTGTATGCCGAACCACTGAGCGTGGTGCTTTGCACGTATTGCGGCTGTTTGCTGATCACGTTGATCACGCCACCCGGCTCCATCGCCCCGTACAGCAGCGAGGCCGGGCCTTTGAGTACTTCAACGCGTTCGGTCGTGGCCCCGAAATTTTTCGACACCACTGAACGCACGCCGTCACGCAGCACGGAGCCATCATCGTTGGTGCCAAAGCCGCGCTTGACCAGTGAGTCCTTGGTATTGCCGAGCGTATTGCCCTGGCTGACGCCACTGACAAACTTCATGGCATCGTCCAGCGAGCGCACGTTGTAGTCGGCGATGGTCTGCGGTGTCACCACGTTGACCGACTGCGCTTCTTCCTTCAGGGGTACATCACTCTTGCTCGCGGTGCTGGCGCTTTTGGCGCTGTAGCCTTCCTGCGCTTCGGTCGCGGTTGCCGACACCTGCGTAGCGGGCAGCGTTGCAGTTTCGGCTGCATGTACTGCGCCGCCGGAGAACATCGCCAGAGAAAGCGCGGACAGCAGAAAAGTGCCGGGACGGCGAGGGCATTGCAAGGAAGTGCTCAAGGGAGATGCTCTGCTAGGACGTTAATAGCAATAATTGTAATTTGATATTAATTCTCATGTAAATAAATGATTGAAGCGCCCGATGGTTGCGGTCGCCTCGGCAAACAAAGGGCGCGACGCCCAGGACTAAGCCGTTACGTTGGCATCGATCCGCTTGCCCATGCTGATAATGAGCTCAGGCGTATAACCCAGGGTTTGATAGAAGGCCTGCACGCTTTCATTGAAGGTATGGATCTGCAGGTTGATCTTCACGCAGCCAAGATTCGCAAGCGCTTTTTCTGCATGCCTGACCAGCCGGGTACCGAGGCCTTTGCCGCGCTGTTGCGGATCAACGGCAACCGAATACAGCCAGCCGCGATGACCGTCATAGCCGGCAAGGAGGGTCCCGACCACCTCGGCATCGGCGAGAGCAACGAAGAACAAATGGTCGTCGACAGCCAGTTTCTTGTCGATCGACAGGTCTGGGCGATTGTGTGGCATGTCGTCATTGAAGACGGTCTTCCACAGCTGGATGACCGCGAGGCGGTGATGCGGGTCTGAATACTCGACAATACAGTTCATTGCGTGGTCCTTCGGCCATGAATCCGAAGACTACTGCCA
Source organism: Pseudomonas sp. PvP027 (assembly GCF_017833005.1). Classification (NCBI taxonomy): domain Bacteria; kingdom Pseudomonadati; phylum Pseudomonadota; class Gammaproteobacteria; order Pseudomonadales; family Pseudomonadaceae; genus Pseudomonas; species Pseudomonas sp. PvP027. Next base: position 5,270,208 of record NZ_JAFIBK010000001.1, read on the forward strand.
CACGCCCTGAACTGTCTAACCGGCAGTCTTTGAGCTTCTGCCCTGTTTTGTCACCTGAGGCAGTGATGCGGGTGTATCGAGCAGGGCACGGATGGCCCGGCTGTAAGCGGGCTGCCCGAGTTGCATGCTGTTGTTATGCGTACCGCCAGGTACCAATAGCAGTTTCTTCGGTTCCTGCGCGGCTGCAAACAGCTGTTCGCTGAAGCGGGCCGGTACATAGCGATCCTCGGTGCCATGCACGATCAGCACCGGCATACGGATGTCTGCAATCTTGTCCAGTGAGTCGAACTTCTGCGACAGCAGCCAGCGTACCGGCAGCGAGGTATTGGCAAGCGCGGTGGCCACATCGGCCAGGTTGGTGAAGGTGGATTCTATGATCAACCCGCGGGCCTGAATCGGCGCATCGCCCTTTTCAGCGTCTTCGCCCAGCTCCGCGGCCAGGTCCACTGCCACCGCACCGCCCAGAGAGTGTCCGTAAATCAGCCTGCGCTGCGGATCGGGTTGCAATTGCTTCAGGCGTTCCCAGGCGATGCGTGCGTCTTCATACACGGACTTTTCCGACGGCAACTGGCCCATGCTTTGCCCGAAACCCCGGTAATCGATCGCCAGTATCGAGTAGCCCTGAGCCTTGAGTTGCTGGATACGGAACAACTGGCCGGTGAGGTTCCATCGTGATCCATGCAGGTACAGTACCGCCGGGGCGTTCTTGTCCGCAGCGGGCCACCACCATGCGTGGATATTCTGCGAGGTACCGAATGACGGTGTACTGAGTTCGATCTCCTGCACATCTGCCGGCAAACCGCTGTACCAGCTAGCGGTACCGGGCTCGATGCGAAACACCAGTTCGCGCTCCTTGTGTTCAAGCACCGCACAGCCGACGGGCAGGCCGAGGATGATGGCTATCATGCACACCCATCTGAGCGGACGAGCCTTGAAGCGAGCCAGAGGCGAAATCGACATAAGAGGGATATTCCGGTCAACAAAGTGAAATAAATGCAGAATCTGCATCCGGTATGCAAGACCAGCCGACGAACACCGGGTTACAGGATATTGCGTACATGCGCCGGAAATACCCATAGGCTGAGCGGCAATCCGATATGCGAGTAAAGCCCGATGCGTCAATACCTTGCGCGACGTGGGCCAAAGGCAACCTCGATAACCACGCTCTTTAGCACGATTCGTTATTGAGGTAGCCCTTTTCGATAGCCACGGATTATGCTGTGTCGGCGAGGGCGCTGTGTTTTTGTCACCTACCGCCGCCTGATTCGCCCATTTGCTTGCCGTATACCCGCGCTTTCTTCAATTTCTTCAAGAGGTTACCGCCTATGTTCACTCACCGTCCCCTGGAAGAAAAAGACGTCCCCCTCATCTGCGAGCTGCCGCAGAATGCCGATGAGCTGTTCTATATGTTCCCCAGGGCAACGTACCCGCTGACCGCCTCGCAACTCAGCGAAGCGCTTGAGACGCGGCATGATTCGACCGTCATTGAAATGGACGGCGAAGTGGTAGGTTTTGCCAATTTCTCTCAATGCACCTTCCGTGGCCGCTGTTCGCTGGGTAACGTCATCATCGCCCCGAAAGCCCGGTCCAGAGGGGTAGGGCGCTTCATGATCACCACCATGATGGGGATCGCGTTCGACAAGCATGAAGCTACTGAAATGGTCGCTTCCTGCTACAACCATAACGTCCCTGGCCTGCTGTTCTATCCGCGGATGGGATTCCGTCCATTCCATATCGAAGAAAAGCGCGATAAGCGCGGCGAGCGTGTCGCGTTGATTCATCTGCGGTTGTCCGGCCACGACGCGAAAGAAAACATACCTGACAAACAAGAATAAGTTTTCGAGCAGGGCACGCCCCATTCTCTTCGAGGAAACGGTCGTGCCCGGTTAGAGCAGCATTTTTATTCTTCGACCGTTCGTCAGTCTTTCTTCCCTTCCTCTACTACGCGCGTTTCATCCGCTGCTGTTCACGCCGAGTCCCGTTTTGTTGAAGAGCATGACGGTGAATCGTTTTTTCTGTGCGTGCCTTTAATAAAAAACAGCGTTAAAAGGGTTATGGATATTCAGATATGGAAGTTGCTTGACGTACAGGGGGCAGTGTATAAGGGGTTTAAGCATCAAGTGAGTGGCGACAGATAATTGGCGGGCTGGCGCGGGCCGTTTTTAAAAAGTCATCAACAATAAAAATTATCAAAAAATTGTCACTGTCGGGACATGCTTACACACATAAGGAGATAAAGAAATGATCGCGAGTGGACTGTCCGAGTTGGAACTCAGGAGCATTGTTGAGCGTGCTTTCCTGCCATTGCGTTGTACCTGCACGATTGCCAATGATCAGATGACGGTGCAGATAAGCGACCCGGTATCGGGGCGTACCCAGCGTCAGAAGAGCCTGCCGCTCAGCCGTATCAATACCGTTCGGGACATCTCGGCACTGGTGGCCGAGTTGCGCGAAGAGCCGGTAATGCAACGTGTCTCGAAAGCGTATTACAGCGCTGCCTGATACCGCTGCACCCCGCTGATGCTCTGGCATCACATTGCATGGCCCTGATCATCGCTGATCGGGGCCTTGTCGTTTTTACGGGCCACCCTGTCGCCTTGGATCAGCGCGAACAACAGGCTCGGCTGTCTTCATGGCCGCTAACCTCTGGTGGTAGATAGTCGCTGGGTGCTCGTCAAATTAACAGCGTCGAAAGAATGCTGTTTTAAGCGCAGACGATAAAAAATAAGTTGAACGCATTGAATGCGTTAATGTCACCGAAAACTGTCCTTTTGAAGGTGCATTCAACGATTAAAAGATACAAGGTCATTCAAATCATCGGGTTATAAAGCGTTACTGAGGCATTGCCGCCGCTTGCAGCTCATTTGACACTCCCGCGTTTCTTTGCAACTATTCAATTGCCCGATTTATTTTGTAACGCATTGTCACTTTTTTTAGGTTGATAAAAGCGCTGTCTTAAGAAGGGCGGTAGCATGACGCCTCCTTCTTGTCAGGCCGAACTTCAGGCCTTTGTCCGTTGGACCTAGTGTAACTTTTTGTGAATAACACCCTCTCCGCGCATGGCGTCTCCTCAGTGCCGTGAATGAGTGCGTGTGTATTCTGCTGCATATGTTTCGCCCCGAATCGTGCATGGACGCTGGTTCGCTTTATCAGCCAGGTATTCGATCATCCAGAACTTCTGGAATGCACCAACGTATGAAAATGACGATGGAGCATCATTATGTTTGATAACTGTATGGAAACAGCCTGCGGTTGCGTGGTGGGCGGTGCCGGGCTGGCAGGCATGGGATTTTTGTTCAACGCCCTGAAGAGCGGCGCGATGCCCGGGCTTGCTGCGAAACGACTGATTATCATTGATGCAAGTGACCAGCCCGGCGCAGGTGCGCTGGGAGACTATCGGATCACTGCCAACTCGGTAGGCGATGTATTCATCGATTGCCTTCGCGATCCGGCATTGCGCGAGGTGTTCGAACCCCTGGAAAACTCCGCAGCCTACTGGCGCATCAAGGCGCAGGCACAGAGCGCGCCGCAACTGTCGGATGTTGGCCTGCTCATGGCCGAGGCAGCCAGGCTGGTGCTGGATCACATCGTGCAACGTTATGGCGTAGAGGTCTGGCCCGGTACCCGCATCAATGAGGTCATTTGCGGGGACGACGAGTTTTGCCTGCACGTTGACAGTGTGTACGGCAAAAGACGCGTGCGCTGCCGGGCGCTGGTACTCAATCTCGGCGGGCGCCAGGATCCACACCACCTGATCGATGATCTTGCCCGACAAGGTCTGGCGCTGGCGGACCACTGCACTGTCCAGAGCGCCGACCGCTTGCTGCGCATGAACGCGGTGCAGTTACGCGAAGTATTTGGCCCGGCTTTGGCCGATAACGGGCGCATAACCATCGTCGGGGGATCCCACAGTGCGTTCTCGACGCTGGAAAATCTGGCGGATGCACTGGAGTTTGCCGGCCTGCAGGAACTGACACTTGTTCATCGAAGCAGCATCAGGCTGTTTTACGAAAGTGCAGAACTGGCTCACGCTGCCGGTTACATATTCGACCCGCAGCATGATGTCTGCCCGGTTTCCGGTCGGGTCAACCGTTCCGGTGGCTTGCGTTACCGTGCGCTGGAGATCGGCCGCGAAGCGCTGCAAAGCGGTCGCGTAGGCAAAACCGGTGTGCGTGTGCAGATGTTGCAGACACTGGGCGGACGACCCGATGAACATGAGCAGGCCCGACTCGCCCTGGCCGACTCCACTGTGGTCGTGCAGTGCTCGGGCTATCAACCCGTGTTGCCGAGACTGAGGGATGCCGAGGGTGACCTCGTCAGCCTTCGCGAAACCAAAGGTGGTCTCGACTCGGACGCTGGCGGTTGTCCGCTTGATCAGCATGGTCGTCGACTGAAGGGCCTGTATCTCTTCGGTCTGGGCGCCGGACTGGGCGTTGACCCGCTATTGGGCAGTGAACCGGCCTTCGACGGCCGCATATACGGCGTCTGGCAGTTTCACCACGATGCCAGCCGAGCGGTGCTTGAAGCGGTCACGCGCAGACTCTCTCATCAGCCTGTAGCTGCCGAGACGTGCGTTTCGGAAGGGTTCATGCAGGCAGCGTTTCGCCTTCAGGCCGGGTAGGCAGGTGTTGCAGCGAAGCGCAGAACGGCGGCCATAAAAAACGGCGTCCCAGGGACGCCGTACGGCCGGTCTGCCAATGAACGGCAAATCAGCATTGAATAAGGGGGTAATGCGGGAATTATTGTGGGTCCTGGTTGGGAGCCAGTTCTGCCTGGATACGTTTGTAGATTTCTTCACGATGCACTGAAACGTTTTTGGGTGCATTGATGCCCAGGCGGACTTGAAGCCCTTGAACGCCAAGAATCGTGACGGTGATCTCGTCACCGATGTTTATGCTTTCGCCTACTTTGCGAGTGAGTATCAACATAATCTTTTCCTTGATGGCCTCTTGAAAACGCCTCTCTCAAGAGGCTGGCGTTTGCCTTTGCGTGGTGATTGTTGCCGAGTGCATCCAAATGCATCCGTCTTATGACGTCGCACAGGTCAATTAAATTCCCTCGGTTCATTTTCTTGTCATCGAGATTTGCATCCCGGGTACGACGAGTGCGCCAATTCTGCCCGTTTCGACGTGAAAATGCCCGTATTTACTGGCGTCATATAAAAAGTAACGTGAAGCGCTGCACCGTTCCGGGTCGTCATCGTCTCAGTCGACGGTGCCGCTCAAGCAATTTCGAGATGAGTACAAGCGTAGGCACGACTTCACCAGATTGCCCGGGCTTTCTGAAAATACAAATGAAAGTGGTGAACGAGGGTGTAGGAAGGTGCTGCGGATCAACGTCGTGTCCACGCTGATGCGGGGTATTGCGGGGGGGGCTGGGAAGGGGATGCACAACTGTGAAGCGAGGAGGCCTTCGCGGGTTTCAGCACCCGCGAAGGTTCGTCCGGGGTTTAAACCGCCATTGACAAGAGCAGGATGAAAATCAGACCGACCACCGAGAGGATGGTCTCCATCACCGTCCAGGTCTTGAAAGTCTCGGCAACGGTCATGTTGAAGTACTGCTTCACCAGCCAGAACCCGGCGTCATTGACGTGCGACAGGATCAGCGAGCCGGCACCGGTTGCCAGCACCAGCAGCTCGCGATTGACGCCTGGAATCAGGCCGACCACCGGCGCTACGATGCCGGCGCCGGTAATGGTTGCCACAGTCGCCGAACCGGTTGCGACGCGGATCACCGCCGCTACCAGCCAGGCCAGCATGATCGGATTGATCTGCGCCTGCACAGCCATGTGCCCGATAACATCACCCACGCCGCTGGCCACCAGCATCTGCTTGAAGCCACCGCCTGCGCCCACAATCAGCACGATTGCCGCCACCGGAGCCAGACTCTGGTCCAGCAACTTCATGATTTTGCTGCGATCAAAGCCGCGCGCGGCACCAAAGGTGTAGAACGCCAGCAAAAGCGCTGCAAGCAGGGCGGTGATCGGGTGACCGATCAGGTCCATCCAGATGCGGAACATGTTGTTTTCCGGCAACACCACGTCGGCAAAGGTCTTGAGCAGCATCAGGAAGACCGGCAGCAGGATGGTCACCAGCGTGATACCGAAGCCTGGCAGATTTTCAGTGCTCGACTCCTTGGCGATCTGATCCATCAGCTCCTTGGACGGTGTGCCAGGGATGCTTTTGGAAATCCAGTTACCGAAGATCGGGCCAGCGATGATGGCCGTCGGCAGCGCAACGATCAGTCCGTAGAAAATGGTTTTGCCGATATCAGCGCCGAAGATGCCGATGGCCAGCAGCGGACCCGGATGCGGCGGAACCAGGCCGTGTACGGCTGACAGGCCAGCCAGCAGCGGAATGCCGATCTTGACGATGGGCACGCCGGTGCGCCGCGCGACGATAAACACCAGCGGGATCAGCAGGACAAAACCGATCTCGAAGAACAGCGGGATGCCCACCAGGAAGGCAGCGAACATCATTGCCCAGTGCACTTTCTGTTTGCCGAAGGTGCGTATCAGCGTTTGCGCAATCTGATCCGCGCCGCCCGAGTCGGCCATCAGCTTGCCGAGCATGGTGCCCAGGCCAAGGATAATACCGACGAAGCCCAGCACGCCGCCGAAGCCGTCCTGGAAGGATTTCATGACTTTTTCGACCGGCATTCCCGAGGTCAGGCCAAGAAAGCCTGCCGCCAGGGTGAGCGCGACGAAAGGGTGCACCTTGAAGGTGGTGATCAGCAGCACCAGGCCGACGATGGTCACCAACGCATCGACGAGCAGGAACGTCTCATGGGTCATACCGAACATGGGGTGTCTCTCCGGTTTATTGTTTTAAGGAACTGTAAACAGCGCCGAATTCAATCGTGTGTGCGCAAGACAGCGCTGTCTTTTGCACTCACGCCTTTATCAGGCGTGAGAGCCTTTCCACCATGCTGCGGCTTGTTTGCCGATGACATCGATAGGCTGGGACGCGTCCACGATCAATGTCAGCGGTTCGCCATAGGGCGGTTCGAGGGTCGCGAACTGGCTGTCCACCAGGCTGGCGGGCATGAAGTGTCCAGGCCGGTGCGAGCAACGTTCGGCGGCGAGTTCCTTGCTGAGTTCCAGGAAAACAAAACCCAGGCCAGGCACCGCATCACGCAGGCGCTGGCGATAGATGAGCTTGAGCGAGGAGCAGGTCAGCACCGGGTGCTCACCCTTGGCGAGGGCGGCAGCCATCTCTTCGCCCAGGCGGGTCAGCCAGCCGGCACGGTCTTCGTCGTTGAGGGGGGTTCCGGCGCTCATCTTTTCGATATTGGCCGGTGGATGGAACGCGTCGCCTTCGATCAGGCGGCCGCCGCTGTTCAGGGCAATCTCGGCACCCACGGCGCTTTTGCCGCAGCCAGACACGCCCATCACCACAAGGGCGGAAATAGCAGTATTCGCAGTTGTCACAGTAGGCACCTCATCTGGAGACAGCGCTGTCTTTGTCCGGTGGACATCAGGCTCAGCCCGGGCTGTTCCAGTTATTTGTCGTTGTTTTGGGCTCATCAATAAGCATGGGAGGCTGTTCTCCGCGGCGACCCGAACCGGGTGACCCCTATGAAACCAGCGATAAAGCATTGTCACGTTCCATGAGACAGCGCTACCTTATGGGGCATTCGACACATTTGGCAACCCCTATATTAGTTGGCAACGCATGATACGTATTGGTTCCCGCTCTACCGGTCGCCCGACGCTTAATGAAGTGGCGAAGCTGGCGGCCGTCTCTCCGATCACTGCCTCGCGTGCGTTGCGCGGCATCGCCACAGTGGCGCCTGAACTGGTCGAAAAGGTCCGTGCTGCGGCGCAGAGCTTGGGGTATGTGGCCAACCCGGCGGCCAGGGCGCTGGCCTCTTCCTGCAGTCAGACCGTCGTGGTGCTGGTGCCTTCGCTGTCCAACCAGTTGTTCATCGAGACGCTGGAAGCCATTCAGGATGTGTTGCGCGTGCGTGGCCTGGACGTGGTCATCGGCAACTACCATTACTCGCCTGAAGAGGAAGAGAAGCTGCTGCGCAACCATCTGGTCAATCGCCCGCGCGGTATTTTGCTGACCGGTTTCGACCACACGGCAGCGTCCCGCCATATGCTTGAAACCAGTGGCATACCGTGCGTACACATGATGGAGCTCGACACCCGTCTGGGCGCCTATTGCGTAGGCTTCTCGCAACAACAGGCCGGTGCCGAAGCCGCGCGTCACCTGCTAGGGCGTGGCCGCCGTCGGCTGGCGTATATGGCCGCCCAGCTCGATCCCCGCGTACTGCAACGTGGCGCCGGGTTCCGTCGCGTGCTGGAAGACGCGGGGCTGTTCGACCCGGCGCTGCAGGTCTCGACACACCAGTCCTCCTCGATCGGTCTGGGCGGAGAGTTGTTTGCGCGCCTGCTTGACCGGCATCCGGATGTCGACGGGGTATTTTTCTGTAACGACGATCTGGCGCAGGGCGCTGCGCTGGAGGCCTTGCGGCTGGGCGTCGCGATTCCCGAACGGGTCTCTCTGGTGGGCTTCAACGACCTGCCGGGGTCCGCGCACATGGTGCCGCGCCTGACCTCGATCCGCACGCCCAGGGAAGCAGTGGGGCAGCGCGCTGCTCAGGTATTGCTGGGCCTGCTGGACGGGGTGATCCAGCACCCGCAGGTGGATCTCGGGTTTGAGCTGGTGGTGCGGGAAAGCTCTTGAGGACTTTTTCCGGCCAACCCTGGCGAGCCTTCCCCAGATAATTGCGCTGACCAATGGTAAGGGGCTCTGCGGGCTCCCTGCCTCCGGGCTGGAGTGCCCGACCGCGCTGTCTGCGCCGCCGTCGATACCCTCATTTGAACGGTTCCGGTACATTTCGACTGTTATTTCTGACAGTACCCATCCCCCCGTGTTGAGTATTCAATGACCCTACGTTTTTGGCTCGGAGCGGCATAAGTGTCTTGGCCGCATCGTTGGATGACGGGGATATATCTTCTTATCTATTCCCCGTTCTGGCGGTCTTACAAGACCTATTGAAGGGTGAGAGAAATGCAAAAAAAAGCATCTCAGAACGTTAGAGCCTTGACGCATATCGCCGACCCCGTCGGTTCAGGTGCTCCCCTGGACATCGCGTGGCTGACCGGGATCATCCCGCTGGGCTTTGTACCCGCAGAGATCGCTATCAGCCCTGATGAAACCACGTTGTATGTCGCTCATGAAAGTGGTCGCGAAGTCAGTGTGGTCGACATCGTCAGAGCCAGCGTGACGGGCGCCATCAAGCGAGCTGGGGCAGGCGCGATTACCCTGAGCCCTGACGGCAAAAGGCTTTACACCATCGGCCGGAAAAGGTGCTACGTGGTCGATACGCGCATGCGCGAAGTGATCAGGATACTCCCGGCAGCCAACGTCAACAGGATCCTGTGCAGTGCCGATGGGCGTTTTATCTGCCTGTCCTTTCAGAATGCGCTCGGCGGGTTGATTCGCCTCATCGAGACCGAGAATTACACGGTCGAAAACGAGTTCGATCTGGGCGCCCTGACCAACGCATCGCTGGCCCTCGGGATCAGCCCGTTGAACGACAGGTTTTACGCGACCATGCTGGTTGACCGGACCGCGCCTACCGATGTTCTTGCGATCAGCAAAGTCGACTACCTGCAACATGATATTCCCGGGTTTTCCGACCCGCGTTCGATGGTTTTCAGTTCCGATGGCGCCTGGCTGTATGTCGGCGGCATCGACGAGGTCTACATCATCGATGCCGCGACCAATAAAACCTTCTATCGGGAAAGGATCGGCACGCAGGGCTACCCGGTGAAAGTCGTCGGAGTGACGCCGGATGACCGTTATGTCTACGCGATCTATACCTACAATTACGACGTCTACCGGATCGACACCGTGAAGGGGATCGCAACCTGTATCGCTTACTTTCCGTCGGTAGGTGGTGCAGTACTCAACAAGACCGGCACGTATATCTATTCCACCCATCCGGACATGAGCTGGATTTCGATCTACCGGCTATGAATACGCCTGCAGTTGCCTGGTTTTCGTGTTGCCAGCCGGGTCGACCGTCAGTCGGCGTCGAGCGCTGCGACAGCGGCTTTGGCGACCTGGGCATCCTGTTCGGCCTTCACGCCTGAAACCCCCAACGCACCGATTACCTGCCCGTCGACAATGACCGGCACACCGCCTTCCAGCGAAGTCAGCAGTGGAGCACTCAGGAATGCAGTGCGCCCGCCATTGACCATCTCTTCGTAACCCTTGGATTCACGTTTGCCGAGTGCCGAGGTGCGTGCCTTTTCAATCGCGATGTAGCTGCTGATCGGTGCGGCGTCGTCCAGCCTCTCGAATGCCAGCAGATGGCCGCCGTCATCAACGACGGCGATGGACACGGCCCAGCCATTGGCATGCGCCTCTTCGCGTGCGGCACCGAGCATCAGGCTGACTTCGGTCTGGGTCAGGACGGCTTTGATCTTCATGGGACTCTCCGGAGTAATGATTATTGAATAGGGATTCAGTGTGATTCAGGCGTGCCAAGCGCCGCGTCGATCAGTTCGATCCAGTGCCGCACCGGCGTTCGACCGGCGCTGGCCAGATGGGTCTGACAGCCGATATTGGCGGTGGCAATCACCTGCGGCTTGCCGCTTTCCAGCGCGTTCATGCGGTTGTCGCGCAACTGGCGGGCAATGGCAGGCTGAGTGATGGAGTAGGTGCCTGCAGAGCCGCAGCATAGATGACCGTCCGGCACTGCGGTCAGATTGAAGCCTAGACGAGTCAGGACGCGCTCGACTTCGCCGCCGAGTTTTTGCGCGTGCTGCAGCGTACACGGGCAGTGAAACGCCAGGCGCTGGTCGGCCTTGATGCCGAGGGTTTCCAGCGGTTCGTCGCGCAGCAGTTCGACCAGGTCCTTTGTTCGCGCGCTGATCTGCTCGGCTTTGTCGGCATAGGCTGGATCATGGCGCAGCAGGTGGCCGTAGTCCTTGACGAAGGCGCCGCAGCCACTGGCCGTCTGGATCAGGCTTTCGGCACCGCTCTGCAGCGCGGGCCACCACGCATCGATGTTGCGCCGTGCCCGGTCCAGCCCGGCCTCCTGTGCATTGAGGTGGTAATCCACGGCACCGCAGCAGCCGGCCTGGCTGACCGCCGTAATGCCGATGCCCAGACGATCCAGCACCCGCGCCGTGGCGCTGTTGGTGTTGGGCGACAGGCCCGGCTGAACGCAACCTTCCAGCAGCAGCACCTGGCGCGCATGACCGGTGTGCGGGCGAAGTCCCGCAGGATGGATCGTCGCCGGCAGTTTGGTGGCCAGGGTCTGTGGCAGCAACGGCCTGAACTTCAAGCCCATGCCGGTCAGGGATTTGAACAGTCCGGGATTGGGGATGACCCGACGCAAGCCTTCACGCAGCATGCGTTCTGCGAGTGGCCGCGGGACCAGGGCATCAACCGCGGCGCGGCCGATGTCCAGCAGGTTGTGGTAATCCACGCCGGACGGGCAAGTGGTCTCGCAGTTGCGACAGCTCAGGCAGCGGTCCAGATGCAAACGGGTTTTCTCGGTGACCGGCTGACCTTCGAGCACCTGTTTGATCAGGTAGATCCTGCCGCGTGGACCGTCCAGCTCGTCACCCAGCAATTGATAGGTCGGACACGTGGCATTACAGAAGCCGCAATGCACACAGCTGCGCAGGATACGTTCGGCTTCTGCGGCGCGCGGCAGGGTTCTGGCGTGTTCACTCAATGTGGTCTGCATGTTTCAAAGCTCCGCGTACAGTCGGCCGGGGTTGAAAACCCCCTGCGGGTCGAGTCGGGTCTTGAGTGCCTGATGGTAACGCAGCACGGGTGCGGCCAACGGCTCGAAGGGGCTGTCGACGAAGCCCTGGCTGTAGCAGGTCGCATGGCCGCCAACCGCTTTAGTGATCGCTCGAATGGTTTGTCCGTCAGCATCCGACTTGAGCCAGCGTTGCGCGCCACCCCAGTCGATCAACTGCTCGCCCGGCAGCTCCGGCAGTCGGCTGTCGGCAGGCACACAGAGCCGCCACAGGGGCCGCGGGTCGCGGAAGAAGGGCAGGCGATGCGCATTCAACTGTTGCCAGTACACGCCATCGAGTACCTCGCCGCCGAGCCGGTCCCGGGCTGCTGCCACTGAACCTTCGCCGCCTTCCAGGCGCAGGCGCAATACGTGGCCATCATGGCTGGCCGCGCTGATCGGTATCGGTTGCTGACCCCATTCTGCGAGGCGGGCCAAGGCCCGCGCGCGGTCCATTTCCAACGCGATGCTGCTGCACAGACGTGGTTTGGGCAGCACCTTGAGCGACACCTCGGTCAGCAGCCCCAGGCAGCCGAAACTGCCTGCCATCAGGCGCGAAACGTCGTAGCCTGCGACGTTCTTCATGACTTCTCCGCCGAATCGCAGGTGCTTGCCAAGACCGGTGATGACGCGTGTGCCGAGCACGAAATCACGCACCGAGCCGCTCCATGGGCGGCGCGGCCCCGAGAGGCCCGCAGCGACCATGCCGCCGAGCGTTGCAGCGCCGAAGTCGGGCGGTTCGCAAGGCAGCATCTGGCCTGCGCCATCCAGCGTGTGCATCAGCTCGCTCAGTGGCGTGCCGGCGCGCGCAGTGATTACCAGTTCTGTCGGGTCATAACTGACAATGCCACGGTGCCCGCGGGTATCGAGTAGCTCGCCAGCGGTTTTACGACCGAGCGAAGCCTTGCTGTTGCCGCCCTGAATACGCAACGGCGTGTTGTCGCGCAGCGCCTGAGCGACCCGCTCGAGCATTGCCTGGCTTACGTCCTTGTCCACCGTGCTCATCAGAAACGCTCCAGGTCGGGGAACGGCAATTGCCCGGCGTGGATATGCATGGCGCCAAATTCCGCGCAGCGATGCAGGGTCGGGATGTTCTTGCCGGGATTGAGCAGGCCGCTGGCGTCGAATGCCGCCTTGATGGCATGGAAGAAGGTCAGCTCGTCGCTATTGAACTGCGCGCACATCTGATTGATCTTCTCGCGACCGACACCGTGCTCGCCGGTAATGCTGCCGCCGACCTTGACGCACAGCTCGAGGATTTTGCCGCCCAGTGCTTCAGCGCGCTCCAGCTCCCCCGGTTGATTGGCATCGAACAGGATCAGCGGGTGCATGTTGCCATCGCCCGCATGAAACACATTGGCGACGCGCAAGCCGTATTGCTCGGATAGCTCCTTGATGCTGCGCAACACGCCCGGTAACTCACGGCGCGGAATGGTCCCGTCCATGCAGTAGTAGTCCGGTGACAGGCGACCCACGGCCGGGAAGGCGTTCTTGCGCCCGGCCCAGAAGCGGACCCGCTCGGCCTCGTCCTTGGCCTGGCGCACTTCGGTAGCGCCGGCCAGTGTCAATACCTCGCTGACCCGTTCGCAGTCGGCGTGCACGTCGGCTTCGACGCCGTCCAGTTCACAGAGCAGGATGGCTTGGGCATCGACCGGGTAGCCTGCGTGAATGAAATCCTCGGCGGCACGAATCGCCAGATTGTCCATCATCTCCAGCCCGCCGGGGATAATGCCTGCGGCAATGATATCGGCCACTGCGCGTCCGGCCTTTTCCACGGAATCGAACGCCGCCAGCAGCACCTTGGCTACCTGCGGCCTGGGCAACAGCTTGACCGTGACTTCGGTAATCACGCCGAGCATGCCTTCAGAGCCGGTAAACAGTGCCAGCAGGTCGAAGCCCGGTGAGTCCAGCGTGTCGCTGCCCAGCGTCATGGGCTCGCCTTCCACCGTCAGGATTTCGACCTTGAGCAGGTTATGCACGGTCAGCCCGTATTTGAGGCAATGCACGCCGCCGGCATTTTCCGCCACATTGCCGCCGATGGAACATGCGATTTGCGAGGACGGGTCCGGCGCGTAATACAGGCCGTGGGGCGCTGCCGCCTGGGAGATGGCCAGGTTGCGCACGCCGGGCTGAACCCGCGCCAGGCGCGCTGAATGGTCGATATCGAGGATCTGGTTGAAGCGTGCCATGACCAGCAGCACGCCTTTTTCCAGCGGCAACGCGCCACCCGATAGTCCGGTGCCGGCCCCGCGAGCGACTACCGGTACGCGACGTGCGTGGCACAGCCTGAGCAGCGTCTGTACTTCTTCCACATGACGTGGCAATGCCACCAGCATCGGTGTGGTGCGATACGCCGACAACCCGTCGCACTCGTAAGGCCGCAGCTCTTCGGGGCGATGCAGGATGTCCAGGTCGGGCAACTGCTGTTGCAGCGCCTGCAACAGTTGTTGCTTGTCGACGGCGGGCAGCATGCCGTCGATGCGTTCGTCGTACAGAATATTCATCGAGCCACCCTGGGTTGTTTTTATCGGGTTAATGCATCCTAGCTCATTCGCTACGAAGCTTGAGTTGACAGCGAAGGTCTGATCACGCAATTTACGCATTACGTAATGTGGTTACGAAAATAACAAGACCGCACCCATGCGTCAGGCAGGCGACTTCCGTGGACCTATTCACTTATTACCGCTCGACCTCCAGTTACCGTGTGCGCATTGCGCTGGCCCTCAAGGGGCTGGATTACACTGCGATTCCGGTCAACCTGTCGCTCGAGGGTGGCGCGCAGCACATAGCTGATTACAAGGACTTGAACCCGCAGGGCAGGGTGCCTGCACTGCGGCTGGACGATGGAGTGATCATCACTCAGTCGCTGGCGATCATTGAATACCTGGAGGAGTGTTATCCGCAGCCTGCGTTACTGGCGCAGGAGGCTGTGATGCGGGCTCGACAGCGCGCCGTTGCAGCGCTTATCGGCTGTGACATCCAGCCCTTGCACAACCTTTCGGTGCTCGACCGGTTACGCACTCTCGGTCACGACGAGGATGCTGTCCTGGTCTGGGTCAGGCACTGGATCGGCGAAGGGCTGCAGGCTGTCGAGCAGTTGATCGGGGACCACGGTTTCTGTTTTGGCGCGAGCCCGGGCCTCGTGGATATTTACCTGTTACCCCAGTTGTACGCAGCACATCGTTACCACGTCGACCTGAGTGCATTTGCGCGTATTCAGCGGGTCGAGCATCTGGCCCTGCAGCACCCGGCCTTTCAGCAGGCACATCCTGATGCACAATCGGACAAGCCGGAGTAGGCTGCCCTCATGAAGATTCTTGGTCTGCAACTGATATTTGGTGATTTTCTCGCACGCAGTGTGCGAGGCATCCCGTGCGCGCCGCCCGCAGGACAGTGATTGCCAGGGTTACCCACTCTCACTTTCCTGCAAGGAGCCAGTCATGGCTGATCTCTACGAAAACCCGATGGGCCTGATGGGCTTTGAATTCATCGAATTCGCATCACCGACGCCCAACAGCCTTGAGCCCGTGTTTCAGATGATGGGCTTCACTAAAGTCGCGACCCACCGCTCCAAGGACGTATCCCTGTATCGTCAGGGTGCGATCAACCTGATCCTCAATAACGAGCCGCACAGCCTGGCATCATACTTTGCCGCCGAGCATGGTCCTTCGGTATGCGGCATGGCGTTCCGCGTGAAGGATGCGCAGAAGGCCTATAGCCGCGCACTTGAACTGGGTGCACAACCGCTGGAAATCGCTACCGGGCCCATGGAGTTGCGCCTGCCTGCGATCAAGGGCATAGGTGGCGCGCCGTTGTACCTGATCGATCGTTTCGGCGAGGGCACGTCGATCTACGACATCGATTTCAACTTCATCGAAGGCGTGGACCGCCACCCGGTCGGTGCCGGTCTGAAATTCATCGATCATCTGACCCACAACGTGTATCGCGGGCGCATGGCGTATTGGGCCGGCTTCTATGAAAAGCTGTTCAATTTTCGCGAGCTGCGTTACTTCGATATCAAGGGGGAATACACCGGCCTGACCTCCAAAGCCATGACCGCGCCGGACGGCATGATCCGCATTCCGCTCAACGAAGAATCGTCCAAGGGTGCAGGCCAGATTGAAGAGTTCCTGATGCAGTTCAATGGCGAAGGCATTCAGCATGTGGCGTTCTTTACCGATGACCTGATCAAGACCTGGGACGCGCTGAAAGCAACCGGCATGCGCTTCATGACTGCGCCGCCGGATACCTACTACGAGATGCTTCAAGATCGTCTGCCCGATCACGGTGAGCCGGAGGCCGAGCTCAAGTCACGTGGCATTCTGCTCGATGGCTCTTCCGAAGGGGGCGAGCGTCGCCTGCTGTTGCAGATATTCTCCGCTACGCTGATGGGGCCGGTGTTCTTCGAATTCATTCAGCGCAAGGGCGATGACGGGTTTGGCGAGGGCAACTTCAAGGCACTGTTCGAATCCATCGAACGCGACCAGATCCAGCGTGGTGTACTGACGCCGGATTGAGTCATCACCGGAAGCGTCCGTCTTGCGCTACCAGACGAGCCTGCTCGGGCTCGTTCTGGGTCATTTATGCTTCATGTCAGCTTGCCGATTGTGAGACGGGATATAGCGCTCGGTGAATGCATGAGCCGGCATGGGGCGACCGTACAGATAGCCTTGGCCTTCGTCGCACACATAGTGGCGCATCAGACTTTCCTGCTCAGGGGTTTCTATGCCTTCTGCCGTGACTTGAAGATTGAAGCCGTTCGCCAGCCTGACAACGGCCTCGATGATGACTTCGTCTTTTTTGCTGCGCTCCACGCCACTTACAAATGAGCGGTCAATTTTCAGCCGTGTCACCGGATAGTCTTTCAGCAGGCTCAGGGACGCATAGCCTGTACCGAAATCATCGAACGCAATGCCCACACCCAGTGAGCGAAGGTGGCGCAGCGGTTCCATAATGCGCTGTTCGTTCCGCAGGATGATGTTTTCCGTGATCTCCAGCTCGAGTGAGTGTGCCGGCAGGGAAAAGTCTTCAAGCGCACTTTCGACCATTTCGGCAAAGTCACGCATGCGAAACTGCGCGGCGAACAGGTTGACGCCGATGCGGAATTCGTCACAGCCGGTATTTCGCCATTGAGCTGCCTGCTCACAGGCTGAACGCAGTATCCATTCGCCCACCGGCACCGCAAGAAGACCGGCTTCCAGTGCAGGTAGAAAAACTGCCGGGGACACGACACCCAGCGTCGGATGGTTCCAGCGTATGAGGGCTTCGGCTCCAGTGATACGACCATCCGCAAGTCGTACCTGAGGTTGGTAGTACAGCTCGAACTCTTTGTTGGCCCATGCCTGACGCATCGATGAGCTGAGTGCCCCTCTTCTTGAAGCGGTCTGTCGATGCTCGGAGGTGAAGGTGCGGACCAGGGAGCGTCCGTCAGACTTGGCCTGGTAGAGCGCCAGATCCGCATTACCGAGCATTTGCGCTTCGTCGTAGTCAGAGCCACACCTTACGGAGACGCCGATGCTGGCGCCGATATAGACTGAATTGTCTTCAAATTCTATCGGCTCCTCGATGACGGCGATGAGCGCCAGGCCCAGCTTGATCGCCTTTTCAGGATCTGCCGTATCTGAAAGGAACACGACAAATTCATCGCCGCCCAGACGCGAGACCATATGACAGGCCGGTACGTGTTCGCGAAGTCGGTGAGAGGTCACCTTGAGCACAAAATCACCTGCAGCGTGGCCCAACGTGTCGTTGACGTCCTTGAAGCCGTCCAGGTCGATCAGCAGGATGGCTGCTGACAACTGCGCGTCGCACGCCTCCTTGATCCGTCTCTTGAGGGTCGATCGATTGGCAAGGCCGGTGAGATGATCGTATTCGGCCGCATGCTTGAGCAATTTGTCCGCCTCGACACGCTGGGTGATGTCACGAATGATCGCCCCGAATTGTGGCTCGCCGGCGTACATCCATTGTGAGAGCGAGAGCTCGATGGGGATGGTATGACCGTCGCGATGAATGGCCGTCAGGTTGATGGATTTACCGATGATGGAGGTCGGGCCGCCTGCAGCCACCCTCGACAAACCTGCGTGATGCCTGGAGCGCATCTCGGGCGGAATAATGATGTCGAGAGGCTTTCCCATCGCATCTTCGGCTCGATGCCCGAAAATAAGCTCGGCCGAGTTATTCCATGAGGTGATCCGGTTTTTGCTGTCCGAGCAGATGATCGCGTCGGGTGAAGTCGACGTGATACTCATGAAGCGGGTGTGGTTGTCTTCATTCTCGAGCTCGAGCCGACGCAACTCCATTTTTTCGATGACCATGATCGCCAGGTCCTGAAGAACCCGCTGATCCCTCTCCGAGAAGGTTTCTCGAGGTTTATCGTCAATCAGGCACAGGCTGCCCAGCACATGGCCGCTGGCGGTTATCAGCGGCGCGCCTGCATAAAAGCGAATATAGGGAGCGCCTGTAACCAGGGCGTTTGAGCTGAACCGCTCATCCTGCAAGGCATCAGGTACCAGAAAAACGTTACGGCCCATGAGCGCAAAATTACAGAATGAGACGTCGCGGCCCGTTTCGCAGACATCGAGGCCAACGCGCGCCTTGAAGAATTGTCGGTCGCGATGAACCAGAGAAATCAGAACAATAGGCACATCGAAAATCCGCGATGCCATTTGCACGATCTGATCGTATTCGTGCTCAGGTGGGGTATCCATCAACGAAAAAGCATTCAACATGCGAATACGTTCTTCGTCATCATCGCCGACCGGGTAAGTATTCATTTGAGGCCATCGCTGGAAGCTGATCGCATCTGAAGCACGAAGCGATCGACGGGCAACGTCGCTTTGTCGGCACCGGTGTAGGTACCCTGCCAGCATGCGCTTGCGCCACGCCGGAAAAGGAAAGTCAGATACATGCGGCACCTCTCACAGTAGCGTCGGTAGCTGTCTCAAGCAGCCTAGAAGCTATATCGTCAAAAAACCGGATACCTGTAACAACTTATCGAGCAACTAGCGTGGCGGGTATGGATCCAACTAAGGCCAGTATTACCTTGGTGCAACAAGATGTTCAGGTTCAGTGTCGCAAAGGTATGGAAACTGCATAGCGGGTTTCACTGCCAATTTGATGACAACCCTATGAAACGGCTTTCCTTTATTTCGACGAGGCTTACACCTTCGGCGCTCAGCAAAGCTCTGATCGGCTTCATTGCCCTGGTCTGTCTCTCGTTGATCCTGGCCACCGCCTGGCAGATGAACCAATCCAAGCTGGAGCGCGTCGCCACTGCCAGGATTGCGGTGTCCAATATTGTGCTTGCCGCTGAGCAGCAGGCTCAGGACACCCTGCAGCAGGCTGACAATACGCTGCGTGACCTTGTCGAGCGGGTGGAGCAGGATGGCGTCGCTGGCGAGCAGCAAAGCCGCTTGACCAGGCTGATGGCCCAAGACCTTATCAACGTCAAAGGGCTTCAGGGGCTGTTCATCTACGATGCTCAAGGCAACTGGGTCGCCAATTCCTTTGCCAAGGGCGTACAGACCAGAAACAACGAAGACCGCGCCTACTTCATTTACCACCGCGACAACCCTGACCCGTCCATTCATGTAGGGTCCATTGTCGAAAGCCGCAATACGGGGGATATGATCATCCCGGTCAGTCGGCGTATCAATGCGGCGGATGGCAGTTTTGCAGGCGTTGCACTGGCCACGGTGCCGGTGACTTATTTTCAGGCGTTTTTCCAGCGCATGGATGTAGACGACAAGGGTGTAATCTTCCTCGCTCTGAATAATGGCGACCTGCTCGCGCGGCGGCCCACGTTAACCGCACTGATGACCACCAATGTGGCCAAGGGCGATATCTTCACTCGCTATCTGCCGTACAGCGACAGCGGTACCGCGGTGATCAACTCCGTGGTGGATGGGGTGGAAAGGATCTACGCCTATCGGCGCGTGTCAGGATTACCCATCGTCGCCGCTGCCGGTATCTCCTGCCAGCATGTGCTCGCGCCCTGGTGGATTTATGCACAGCGGTCCATGACCATTACCGGCATCATTACCCTGGCGCTGGTTTTTCTGGGCGTCCTGCTGTACCGGCAAATCCAGCAGTTGATCACTGCGGAGGGTGAACTGAACAGCGCCAGAAACGACCTGGAGATCATCGCTCACACAGACAGCCTGACGCACCTGGCCAATCGACGCTGCTTCGATACGGCCTTGCAGCAGGAGTGGGGGCGGGCGAGCCGGAATGATGCAACCATCGCAATTATTTTGCTGGATATTGACTGGTTCAAACAATACAACGACACCTACGGTCATCTACAGGGTGACGACTGCCTGAGGCAAGTGGCGGGGCTGATTGGCAACAGTCTTGACCGGTCTGGGGATATTGCAGCACGTTACGGCGGCGAAGAGTTTGTCATTCTGTTGCCTGAAACCGACCTGGCAGGCGCGCTGAGACTTGCGGAAAAGATCAGATCATCCATTGAAGCCAGTTGCATAGAGCACTCGTCCAGCCCGCTGTGCAGGCTGAGCATCAGCTCGGGCGTGGTGGCGGTCAACGCAGCAGAGCAGAATCGGCATACCGCTGCGCTGGAGGAAGCTGATCGACTCCTTTACCTGGCCAAAACCAAAGGGCGTAACCGCGTCGAAGGTCGCTTGATTCAAGGGTGGCAAGCAGATAGCCATTTTGCCAGGGTATCCAGCGCTTCTACCTGATGGTCAACAGAGTGTCACGGATCTGTACCTGCACAGGGTTGCTATCAACAGGTTCGGCAAACCAACGTGCGTCGCGGCAGGCGCAACGTCAGTCTGACGGATGGCTACCTCCCATGCGTTCGCTGATTGCCACCGCCGTTTGCAAAAGCCGCCTGGCCGCCAGAGTCTGCGTCTCGTCGTTCAACAGCGATCCCGGCCCAACCACGGTGATCACGCCCACCAACTTGTCGCCCATTGCGAACAGCGGCGACGAAGCTGCGTTTATCCCCGGCATCAACAAGCCCTGAATCTGGTGCACGCCAGTGGTACGAATCTGCTCGACATGCTGCTCGACCTCACGCAACTGCCCGGCGTTCAGCAAAGGCAATTCCTGTTCGCGAAGCGCAGCGGTTTCGCGGTCGTTCAGAAAGCTGTCGAACACCAGCCCGGTAGACGAACCAAGCAGCGGCAGCACCGAGCCGATCTGCGTGACCAGCGTCACCGCACCCATCGAGGGCTCAACATAGACCACGGTCGGGCCCTTGTTGCCCCATACCGCCAGAAAGCAGGTCTGGTTCAGCTCATCGCGCAGGCTGGCCAGCCAGGGTGCCGAAACCTTGAGGACATCCAGCTTGCCGAGCGAGGCCAGCCCCACCTGTAACGCCTCGCGGCCCAGCCCATAGTGATTGTTGACGGCATCCTGTTCGGCAAAGCCACTGGCAATCAGCGCCTGCAGATAACGATGAACCTTGCTGGCAGGCATGCCCAGGTGTTCGGCAAGTCTCGATAAGGATGTGGCAGGGGAGAGTTCGGCGAGCGCCTTGAGCACGCCCAGTCCGACTTCGGCGGCCTGGACCTTCTGCTGACGTCCGCCTGCGGGGCTTTCGGTTTCCTGGGTCATGGAGTGCTGTGCGCCGATCGGGGAAGGCAGCTTTATAGCTTGACCGGCTGGCAAACTCAAATTACGTTATGCGTAATCCGCTTACGTTAAATTATGTTTCTTCCTGTCTCTGCCCGACCCCATAACAACAAGAGGTCCAGATGGCTATCCACTCCAGTTCCGAAGCGTTGGTTTATCAGTCGGGCTTCGGCAACCAGTTCAACAGCGAGGCGCTGCCCGGGGCTTTGCCGATTGGCCGGAATTCGCCGCAGAAGCATCCGCTGGGTCTGTATGCCGAGCAGTTCTCGGGCACCGCTTTCACGGTCGCGCGTAGCGAAGCCCGACGTACCTGGCTGTATCGGATCAAGCCGTCGGCCGCCCATCCGCGCTACCAGCGCATGGATCGGCAG
Organism: Pseudomonas sp. PvP027; assembly: GCF_017833005.1. NCBI lineage: Bacteria > Pseudomonadati > Pseudomonadota > Gammaproteobacteria > Pseudomonadales > Pseudomonadaceae > Pseudomonas > Pseudomonas sp. PvP027. The sequence goes on from NZ_JAFIBK010000001.1 coordinate 5,291,945, forward strand.
ATGGCCGGGCAGGAGCAGGGGCCGATCAACCCCAATCGGTTGCGCTGGAATGCCTTCGATATACCGGTCGCACCCACCGATTTCATCGACGGTCTCATCCCCATCGCCAGCACCTCGGCGGCGGAGCAGGCTGACGGTGTCAGCGTTTACCTGTACACCGCCAATACCTCCATGCAGCGAGCTTTCTTTAGTGCGGATGGCGAATGGCTGGTGGTGCCCCAGCAGGGCCGGCTCAGAATCGTCACCGAACTGGGCATGCTGGACATCGAACCTCTGGAAATCGCCGTCTTGCCGCGAGGGCTGAAGTTCAGCGTGCACTTGCTCGACAGCAGCGCCCGTGGATATCTCTGCGAGAATCATGGTTGCGCCTTGCGCCTTCCGGAACTGGGGCCGATCGGCAGCAACGGGCTGGCCAATTCACGTGATTTTCTGACCCCGATCGCCTGGTTTGAAGACAGTAGCCAGCCTATGCAGCTGGTGCAGAAGTTCCTCGGTGAGCTGTGGTCGACGCAACTGGAGCACTCACCGTTCGATGTGGCGGGCTGGCACGGCAACAACGTCCCGTACAAGTACGACCTGCGGCGTTTCAACACCATCGGTACGGTCAGCTACGATCATCCGGATCCGTCGATTTTCACCGTGCTGACCTCACCGGGAGTTATTCACGGCCAGGCCAACATCGATTTTGTGATCTTTCCACCGCGCTGGATGGTGGCGGAAAACACTTTCCGCCCGCCGTGGTTCCACCGCAACCTGATGAACGAATTCATGGGTCTGATCGACGGAGCGTACGACGCCAAGGCCGAAGGCTTCATGCCCGGTGGCGCTTCGTTGCACAACTGCATGAGTGCGCACGGCCCCGATAATGTCACCGCCGAAAAAGCCATTGCCGCCGAGCTGAAACCGCACAGGATCGACAACACCATGGCCTTCATGTTCGAGACCGGCAAAGTCTTGCGCCCCAGTCGTCACGCGCTCGACTGCCCGCAACTGCAAACCGATTACGATGCGTGCTGGAAGGATATGGCCAGGACATTCACCAAGGAGCCACACTGATGACGACCGTGCTGAATCGTCTTAGCTGGGTCGAGTCTGCCAACGGGCATGCCGATTTTCCGCTGCAGAACCTGCCGTTGGGCGTGTTCAGTCATGGCCAGACCGGTGCGCGTGGCGGGGTGGCCATAGGCAACTGGATTTTCGATCTGCGCGCAGCAGCGGACTCCGGGGTGTTTCAGGGACCGGCCGCCGAGGTTGCCGAAGTCGCCAGCCGCGACCAGCTCAATGATTTCCTTGCGCTGGGCGCCGCTGCGCGCCAGGCATTGCGCGCCGCCTTGTTGCAGTTGCTCGATGAAGACAGTCCGCAACGCGACAGGCTGCAGGGCGTTGCCGGTTTGTTGCTGCCGATGAGTGAGTGCACCCTGCACATGCCCGCTCGGGTGGGTGATTACTCGGACTTCTACGTCGGTATTCATCATGCGCTGAATGTCGGCAAGTTGTTTCGCCCGGACAACCCGCTGCTGCCCAATTACAAATACGTGCCGATCGGCTATCACGGCAGAGCGTCGACCTTGTGCCCCTCCGGTACGGCGGTGCGGCGACCCAGTGGACAAACCCTGGCGGCAGGTCAGGAGGTTCCCGTTTTCGGTCCCTGCAAACGCCTCGATTACGAGCTGGAACTGGGGGTCTGGATCGGGCCGGGGAATGCGCAGGGCGAGGCCATCGGGATCGATCGGGCTGCCGAGCACATTGCCGGATTGTGCCTGCTCAACGACTGGTCGGCGCGTGACATTCAGGCATGGGAATACCAGCCGCTGGGTCCGTTTCTGTCCAAGAGCTTTGCCACCACGATCTCGCCCTGGATAGTGACAGCCGAAGCCCTTGAACCGTTTCGTCGCGCGCAACCGCAACGCCCGGACGGCGATCCGCAACCGTTGGCGTATCTGCTGGATGAACACGATCAGCAGGGCGGGGCGCTGGATATCGAGCTGGAAGTGCTGCTGCTGACTGCACAGATGAAAGACGCCGGGCTGGCGCCTCACCGGCTGGGTCTGAGCAACTCGCTGAACATGTACTGGACAGTGGCGCAGATGGTCGCGCATCACAGCGTCAACGGTTGCAAGTTGCAACCGGGCGACTTGCTCGGCACCGGTACGTTGTCCGGCCCCCAGGAAGGTCAGTACGGCAGCCTGCTGGAGATGACCGCAGGCGGCAAACAACCGGTGACCTTGCCCAATGGTGAAGAGCGAATGTTCCTGCAGCGTGGCGACGAGGTGCTTCTGCGTGCCCGTTGTCATCGCGAAGGGCACGTCTCGATTGGCTTTGGCGAGTGCCGCGGCGTTGTGCTCGACTGAAAATACCGTGCTCGACTGCTTCAGCGTCAGCGGGTTATTTCGTACCAGCCGAGAAACATGTCCAGCGTCGATTCGACCACATTGTGCTGCTCCTCGGGTGTAAGCAATGCAGCACTGAACGTTACCTGCGGCCAGAACGCGAACGACTTGAGCAATGCGTGCATTTGCGTCGCGGCAAAGGCCGGGTCGACCGGTTTCAGGCGGCCGTCCTTCTGCGCGGCGCGAATCCAGGCACTGAAGGTCTCTTCTCGTTCATTGATACGTGCCATCCACACCTGTGCCCGCTCGGGCGAGTGAATGGTCGCGCCTACCACCACGCGGGCCAGGTCGAGAAAGTGACTGTTGGTCAGGTTGCGCATCTTGCCCCACAGCAGTTCCCGCAACTGTTCGCGCAGGCCGATCTGCGGGCGGAAAACCACTTCGGCCTGCGGCGGGGCGCAGCTCCAGAGGCGTTGCAGCATCTCGGCGAACAGTTCTTCCTTGCTGGGGAAGTGGTTATAGACCGTACGCTTGGAAACCTCGGCGCGCGCGGCGATCCGGTCCATGCTGGTGATCTCGAAGCCACGATCGCCAAATTCGGCAATTGCCGCCTGGACGATGGATTCGCGTTTCTGATCGGTGAGGCGCATGGGTTCGGTCATAGGTTCGCTTCAAACGTGCGTTTAGAGAAAATTACACTCAGCAGTTTACTTGTCGCCAAGGATCATGCAAGCTTAAAACTACACCGTGTAGTGTAAAACACTGTTACATATTTTCCCTCGGGCATCCTGCAACAGGATCACGTACGAAGTATGCACAGCTGGAGCCTCAACCTGCCCCCAGGAGTCAGCGAACCATGGCCTCGACACATCAGAAAAAGGACGCATCTTCACTGCCTGTCTTGTCCCGACACGAAGGGCGATACCGCAATCACGCGACGATGAAGCCGTCGAGTCTGTTGCGCACGCTCGGTATTTTCTGGGATCAGGTGTTCCACAAGCCCAAGGACACACGCCCGGCAGGGGAAATTCCGGTCCAGCCGCTGTCGCGTCAGCAATTGCTGGCTGCACCGAACAACACGGTGTATCGCCTGGGGCATTCGACCGTGCTGCTCAAACTGCGTGACCAGTTCTGGCTGACCGACCCGGTGTTCGCCGAGCGTGCCTCACCCGTGCAGTGGGCGGGCCCGCAGCGCTTTCATCAGCCGCCGATCAGCCTCGAAGAGTTGCCGCCGATCAAGGCGGTGATTCTTTCGCACAATCATTACGATCACCTGGATCGCATGGCCATCAAGGCGCTGACCGAAAAGACCGAGCACTTTCTGGCGCCACTTGGCGTGGGCGATACGTTGATCGAATGGGGCGTGCCTGCGCACAAGGTGCGTCAACTGGACTGGTGGCAGTCCACCGAAGTGGCAGGCATCGAGTTCGTCGCCACGCCCTCGCAGCATTTCTCGGGGCGCACGCTGCTCGACAGCAACCGAACCCTGTGGGCGTCCTGGGTGATGATCGATGGCGATCAGCGGATCTTCTTCAGTGGTGACAGCGGTTACTTCGATGGCTTCAAGACCATCGGCGAGCAATACGGGCCGTTTGACCTGACCCTGATGGAAACCGGCGCCTACAACGTCGAGTGGCCCGATGTGCACATGCAGCCCGAGCAGACGCTGCAGGCGCACCTGGACCTGCGCGGTCGCTGGTTGCTGCCGATCCACAATGGCACCTTCGACCTGTCAATGCATGCCTGGCACGAGCCGTTCGATCGCATTCTGGCCCTGGCCTGGGAGCAGAATGTCTCGATCACCACACCGATGATGGGCCAGCCGTTCTATGTGCAATACCCGTGTCGCGGTCTGACCTGGTGGTTGGGCGTGGATGAGGTGGTTGAGTCTGAAACCGAACAGACGGAGAGCGCAGAATCCTGCAGATGCCGTCGGCAGAACGCCTGAAAACCACCTGTGGTAACGGTGAACTGATTTTTAAATGGCAAGGCCCAGATTTTGATTTGTCCCCTGAGCATGCGCCCGGCCTAATCGTGACCTCGATAGCAGTGGTGACGGTATGCAGATACGTAACTCGGTGGTTCAGAATATTGGGTTGATGATCAGTGTCCTGCTGGTGGCGTTGAACCTGCGTCCGTCGATGGCCGCGGTCGGTCCGTTGCTGGTGGCGATTCGTCTGGACATTCCGCTGGGTTTCGGGACGGCGTCATTGCTGACCATGCTGCCGGTCATGACCATGGGACTGGCAATGTTTTTCGGCATGGGCATCGCTCGTTACCTGGGTTCGTATCGCAGCATCATGCTTTCACTGGCGCTTATCGGTCTGGCAACTCTGGCGCGTCTGTTTCTCGATTCTGCTGCGGAACTGATTCTCAGCGCTGTGCTGGCGGGTCTCGGTATTGCCTTGATTCAGGCGCTGATGCCCGCGTTGATCAAATCGCGCTTCAAGTCCGACGTTTCCTTGTGCATGGGCTTGTATGTGACCGCAATCATGGGCGGCGCCGCGCTGGCCGCTTCATTCAGCCCTCTGCTGATGGGCAGCAGCGGCAGTTGGCGCTTCGGCCTGGCGGTCTGGTCGCTATTGGCTCTTCTGGCATTGTGCTTCTGGTTTGCCCAGCGGCACGTATTGCGGCCTGACGCGTCAGCCGCTGCAGGTCTGCGGCAGACCTTCTTCCACACGCCTCGGGCCTGGATGCTGGGGATTTTCTTCGGCCTTGGCACGGCGTCCTATACCTGCGTGCTGGCCTGGCTGGCGCCGTATTATCTGGAGAATGGCTGGAGTGAGCAGAGTGCAGGGCTGCTGCTGGGCTTTCTGACGCTGATGGAGGTCGTATCGGGTCTGCTGGCTCCGGCGTTGGCCAACCGCAGTCGCGATAAGCGCATGGCGCTGGTTGTGCTGCTGATGTTGATGATGATTGGCTTTGTCGGGCTGATTCTGATGCCGCAACAGCTGGGCCTGCTGTGGGCATGCCTGCTGGGGTTGGGGATCGGCGGTCTTTTTCCGATGAGCCTGATCGTATCCATGGATCATTTCGATGATCCACAGCAGGCGGGCAGCCTGACGGCATTCGTGCAAGGTGTGGGTTATCTGATTGCCAGCCTGTCGCCGCTGCTTGCGGGAGTGATTCGTGACCTGACGGGCAGCTTTGAAGGGGCGTGGTGGTCACTGATGACGTTGGTCGCGATCATGCTGTTGATGGTGGTGCGACTCGACCCCCGACGTTATGCTGATCATCTGCGCAACGCACTCGGCGAACCTGTCATCACTGGCAGGTAGGCGGCATGATCGCATTTTGATGCTATCTTGTGCGCGTTGACCTGACCGCCTGGTCACAGCGCCAGCGAGATACCCTGATGCTTAACAGTAATGCCCTGAGAAAGCTGGACATGCAGGACCTGATGGTCTTTGTCTCGGTGTATGAGCAGCGCAATCTGACCCTGGTCGCGGAAGCGTTGCATGTCAGCCAGTCGACGGTCAGTTACTGCCTGAAAAAGCTGCGTGCGAACTTCGAAGACGATCTGTTCATCTGCACCCGCAATGGCATGCGTCCGACCCGCAAGGCGCTGGCCATGCACGACCATGTGCAGCAGATTCTCCGCTCGGTCAATCTGTGCCATAACGGCCTCGACCTGTTCGACCCGACTCGTGCACAGACCACCTTCACAGTCTGCGCCCCTGAGTATTTCGAGCTGCTGGTATTGCCGCATTTGATGCGTGACTTTGTTGCCGCCGGTTTCTCGGTGACGGTCAATGTGCAGAAGCTGGAGAAGCAGTTGCCTGCCGAGCAATTGAACGATGGTCTGTTCGACCTTGCCCTGTGCTTCGGGCCTGGGTTTCACCGAGTCCCGGACAGTCTGATTTCGCAGGTATTGATGGAGGATGATCTGGTTTGCGTCATGGACTCCCGGTTTGCGCCGCTCAGCGCCCTGATCGACCTTGAAACCTTCATCCAGCATCGTCATGTCTATCCGACGCCGTGGACGTCCGACACCAACATGGTGGATGGCTGGCTGCAGCAGCAGGGGCTGGAGCGCAACATCGTCGCGCGGGCCAACAGCTACCGGGCGGCCTTGCAATTGCTGGAAGGCACCGATTTCATGCTGGTGCTGCCACGGCGCATTCAGACGCTGCTGGGTAATGAACTGTGGATTTCAGTATTCGAACTACCGCCTGACCTGCCAGGCTTCAGCCTGGACATGCTGTGGAGCGCCCAGGCGGATAGAGACGAAGCCAGTGGCTGGCTGCGTGAACAAGTCGTGAAGGTGTGTGCCGAACGCGGCCTGCTCTGACGCGGTGTCAGTTGCCTGACTTGTCTTTCTGCGGGTCGGGTGAGGTCGCAGGTCGAGCCTGTTCACCCTGCTGATTGAGCTGTTTGTTCTTCTCGCCCACTTTGCCGGCGTTTTCCGGCTTGTGATCGAGGTCTTCGCGTTTGGATTCATCGGCCATGACCGTACTCCTTCTTGTTGGGGTGTGTGGTTATTGGTCAGTGTGGCGTGGGCAAGATTCGATTTAAATGACGCGCGGTCCGTTGCCCGATGCTGATAGCGTCGAACGCCGAACCGCGCAAACCGATCAGTTCAGCAGAGTGATCAGGTCTTTGGCCGCCTGCGCAGAGCTGGCCGGGTTCTGGCCAGTCACCAGTTTGCCGTCGGTCAGCACGTAAACGCCCCAGTCGTCGCCCTTGGAATAGTCACCGCCCAGTTGCTTGAGCGTGTCTTCGACCAGAAAAGGCACGACATTGGTCAGGCCGACCGCTTCTTCTTCACTGTTGGTGAAGCCTGTGACGCGGCGACCTTTGACCAGCGGCCGGCCGTCCGGCGCTTTTACGTGACGCAATACGCCAGGTGCATGACAGACCATCCCGTGTGGCTTGTCTGCCTTGGCAAAAGCCTCGATCAGAGCGATGGAGTTCTTGTCTTCAGCCAGGTCCCACAGCGGGCCGTGACCGCCCGGGTAGAACACAGCATCGAAATCGGCGGCATTGACGTCAGCCAGGCGGCCTGTGCTGGCGAGCGCTTTCTGCGCTTCAGCATCTTTGGAGAAACGCTTGGTGTCTTCGGTCTGAGCGTCTGGCTCATCGCTTTTCGGATCCAGCGGTGGTTGACCGCCTTTCGGAGAAACCAGGGTAACGTCGGCACCGGCCTCTTTGAACGCGTAATACGGCGCGACGAACTCTTCGAGCCAGAAACCGGTTTTCTTGCCGGTGTCGCCCAGTTGGTCATGGGATGTCAAAACCATCAGGATTTTCATGTGCATGCTCGTCTTCGGAGGGTTGAGAGGGTGTAGACAGGCGAAAACCTCAAGTGTTGTGAGAATTTTTACGACCTGAACGAGCAGGGCCGGATGTCGACACAATGGCTTGCGTCGACATCCGGCCCTGTTTCATCGCTGTGTTGAAGAGACGTCACATGAGGATCATTGCTCTTTGGTCAGATCCACCAGCGGCTCTTTGCGCACTTCGGTCTCGCGACCGTCCTGAATGTGCTTGACCTGCCCAAGGGCTTTGTCCACCGCGCCCTTGTCAGCCAGCAGGCTGTAGCTGATCTGGAACTGACGTTGCTCTTTCGGGGCAATGGTTGGCACCAGGTTCAGCGGGCGCTGGAAGCGGCGGTTATAGGAGAAGCTGGTCCCCGGTTCCAGGCCGGTGACGTAGCCCTGGCCTTTGGTGTCGGTGTTTTTCCACAGCGAGAACACCGGCAACTGCTTGGTATTGAAACCGACCGACACACCCAGGCTGCCAGCCTTGTTGTGCAGCACGGTCAGCGTGTCACCCTTGGCATCACCGTAGGGCACGATGTTGTAGACCGTCTCGTCGTAATCCGGCGTCGGTGCGCGGTAGGTCTGCCAGTCGCCCAGGTCACCCTTGGCTTTTTCATTGAATGGCGAAACCTGTTTGACCGGTGCTTCGAAACGCGCCCCTTGCTCGAGGAACGGCGTGCTGAAGTTGCTGTGGTACAGCGCCTGGTATTCTTTCGGATAGTCGCCATTGTTGGTCAGCGTATCGTTGAGCGAAAAGCTCGTGCTGCCCGGCTCGGTGACCAGTTCGGTCTGCACCGAGAAGTCGACCTTCTTGAACGCCTGCTCCTTCAATTCACCCTTGAGGCGAATCGCGTAAGGCGGTTTTTCATCGATCTGCAGTGTCACCTTGCTCGCCGGAATGTTGGCGGCACGGCCGTGCAGGGTCAGCAGTTCGCCGTTATCCATGCCCGGATGGCCCACCCACTCATAGCCGCAGCGAGTCACCAACTCGTTGAAACCTTCCAGCCAGCCCAGTCCGCCGCGTCCATTGAGCTCGATGAAGGCCGGATTGACCACGTCCTTGACCGGCGAATCCCAGCCCATGCGCACATCGCCGACTGATGCCTGCAGCACGTTCATGCCACGGGTCGGGACGACTGACAGCTTCATCGTGCCGTTGTCGATATCGATGATGCTCACGCCTTCCTGACGACCGCCGTGCAGCGTACGCATTGTGATAGTGAACGGCTTGTCGGTCTTGACGCCCAGTTGCTGGCTGGTGATCTGCTGATTCTGCGCAGCCTTGTCGGTGTCGAGCAGCACGTAATCCCAGGCAAACACACTGGAAGCGGCTGTGAGGGCGCTGAGGCCCACGAGCAGGGGAAGGGATTTCATGGTGGTGGTCCTTCTGTAATTATTGGAATTATGGTGTTGCGTATCGTCTGAGTAGCCATTTAACGCCGAGTTAAACGATTCAGCAATGGCCTGAGTCCAGGCAAAGCGTTTTTCAGTCGCAATGGCACTGACGGCATAGAGTGCGAGGTTACTTTGGCCTCATCAAAATGACTCGTCGAACCTCAATCCACCTCCCGGCATAGAACCGCTGTGTGACGCGGAGCGTCACGAACTGCATTCCCACGCGGAGCGTTGGAACGATAGTCAAACAGCCGCCGCTCTCAGCGCAGTGCCTTTCGACGGCAATGGCACTGACGACGCAGAGTGCGACGTTAGTGACGGCTGAATCCTGGCGCTGATCCGGGAGTAGCCTGGCAGGACGCCAGGCTAGCCGCATTCCCACGTGGAGCGTGAGGAACGAGAGGTGCCTCGGCCCAGCATAACCAGGCACGTTCAAGCCACGATCATTGAGAGCCCGACGACTGTCCTTTAACCTGATCGAGAGCGGGCTGCCAGGCTATCGCCTCACCCAGCAACCGCTCGATCTGCGCATGCTCCCAGCCACTGAGCAAGCTCACCGGATCGGTGCGCAGCCAGCTTTCGAACGAGCCTTCCCGACCCTGCGGGCAGCGACATGCGCGACAGCGGGTCGGGCTGCCTTCGGTTATGTCCAGAGTCAGCAGCCAGCCCTCGATCTCGACCTGCTGCAGCCCGGAACCGGATGGCATGCCGATTAGCTTCAGCGACCGCGTACCCATCGCAGCATCGCGCAGTTGCTGATACACCTCACGAGTCGTCAGCGCTTTCACAGGCGTCCCTCAATTCCATTTTGCTGAGTAAGGCAGGATTCCGAATCATGCCGGTTAAAGCAGACATGCGAGGCAGGCGCTTCAAAACGTTGAAGGCGCGCCAAACAGGCTTTCGATCTCGGGCCGGGTCTGGTTGATCGCACCCAGCTGACGGATCAACTGGGCCTGCCTGCTGCCACGCACGCCGGCAGTGGTCATCAGCGCATCGCGCACGTAGGTGTAGACACCGCTGACACCAAACGGTGTGATGTAGCGAACATGCTTGCTGAGGCCTTGGGTGATCGTCTTGAAGTGCTCGCTGGCGTAATAGGTTCTGCGCGTCCAGGCCGATTCGAACACCAACTCCATCATGACGATATTCAGGCGCGACTCTTCGACCTCGTGATTAACATCCGGCGCCGGTGGTGCAGGCTTGGCGTTATCGTAGGGTTGTGCGAGGTGCAGGCGCAGTTTCAGCACGGCATCGGAACTGGCCATGTCATGGGCGAGTTGCTCAATGGCTTTGCGGGCTGCAGGCAGGTCAGCGCTGGCGAGATGAAAGTGCAGATGCATCTTGTCCTGCGCGGCGGTTTCGTTGGGGATCGGGTCGGGCAGACGATCCACCAGGGTGCTGGAGCCATCCGGAACGTCGTAGGCGATGGTTTCCTCGAACATGTTCTGCTCGTCGGAGAACAGCAGGGCACTGGCATCCTTGAATTGTTTCTGCGCTTCGGCGGACAGAAAACCGATCTCGACGCCACCATCCAGCACGTAGCCCGGCAATGCCGTAACGCCTTCGATGACTGGCCACAGGTGGCCGTCCTTTTCGCGCGTCAGGTGATGCTGAACATACCAGCCCAGGCCTTCAAGCCTGGCGCACAGCGGGCCATGAACGTCGCGCCAGTAAGTCGCGAACAGTTCATGGGGAACACCCGTCTTGCGCAGCACGGTGGTGTAGGAGTTGATAACGATGTTTTCATCGCGAGCGGCGTGGTTGCCGGAAAAGGTGCTCGCGGAAAATACTGAGTTGGGCATGAAGGCTCTCTGTCATGAAGATATTCCTCTCAGGCGCCTCGTCGCAGAGGTAAGTTCAAGGAAACTTACCGGCGGACACCCCCTTGTGCGGCGATGCAAGGCGAGACGAACAGATAACCCCGATAGGCACCGGCCAGCGTCCGTACCGACACGACCGACCACATCAGCGCCAGCAGCGCGACGAGCCACGTGCCAAACACATCAAACAAGCCCAGATGCAGGGTAGCGCCGAGTTTGAGCGTTGCCAGCGCATACACCCCGAGCGGGAAGGTGAAGGCCCACCAGCCCAGATTGAAACCGATGCCCTGTTTCACGTAGCGCACCGTAATCAGCACGGCCAGCGCCATCCACCACAGACCCAGCCCCCAGAACAGCGTACCGACCAGCACACCGATGCCTGCTGCCACCGTGCCGATGGATGCGAGGCCGTGGGCGGCGAAGATGGCCGGGGCGTCGCTGCCCATCACCAGCATGCCCAGTGCGCCCGTACCGATGGGACCGAGTGCCAGCCAGCTGGACGCCGCCATGCTTTCATGGGGCAGTTTGTGCAACGCCAGGCGCAACAGCAGAATCACCAGAATGCTCAACGCTACGGGCACCGAGTAGGCCCACAGTACGTAGCTGGTGATCAGCACGGTGAACTGCGAGTCCGCGGCCGCAAGATGCGTCGTCAGCGATCCCCCGCAGGCTGCGGCGACTTCTGCCGCCACCACCGGTAACAGCCAGACAGCGGTCATCTTCTCGATGCTGTGTTCCTGACGGGTGAACATCATGAAAGGAATCAGCACGCCGCAGGCCATGGCCATTGCCACGTCCAGCCACCACAAGGCTTCGGCAACCGGGACTATGGCACTGCCCCAGCGCGCCGGCCCGAACACCAGCAAGCCATTGATGATGGTTGCCAGGCCCATGGGGATGGTGCCGAAGAACATCGACACGGTGGAGTGCCCGAAGACCTGCCGTGCTTCATCGAAAAACAGCAACCAGCGGCTGGCGTACATTACGCTGAACAGCGTGAACAGGGCGATGTTCAGGAACCACAACGCTTCGCCCACCGCGCGCAGCGAAGCAGGGCCACCCGGCAGTTGAGCCAGCGCCAGCGACAGAATCCCGGTACCCATGGTGACGGCGAACCAATTGGGAGTGAATTGTCGAATCGCTTCCAGCGGGCTGGTCAGTGCTGCGAAAGGGGCTTTGCCCTTGATGAGGATTGCGAGCCTGCTCATGACAGTCTCCCTGCTGATGGTTTCGGGACGTGCCATCAGTCTACGGATCGACAGTCAATCTTCTAAACGGGTAATCTCTCTCATCGTTACCTGTTTTGCAGGTAGGTTTGCTCCGTGAGAGAAGAAGGCCTTGAGAATCAACCTGCGGCAATTACAGATTTTTTGCGCGATCACCCGCTGTGGCAGCACCACCAGCGCAGGCAGCGCTCTGGCGCTGTCCCAGTCAGCGACCAGCGCGGCATTGAACGAGCTGGAAAGCGCACTGGGTACGCGTTTGTTCGACCGCGTGGGCAAGCGGCTGGTGCTCAATGACAGCGGGCAGACACTGCTGCCCCGTGCCATGAAAATGCTGGAAAACGCCCAGCAGATCGAGGACAGCTTTCTGTTGCCCGACGCGGCGCTGAACGCTCGCCTGCGCATCGGCAGCAGTAGCACCATCGGCAACCACGTGGTGCCGCAGATCGTCGGGGCACTGCGCGGCTCGACGCCGCACCTGCGAATCGATGTGGACATCGGCAACAGCGCGCTGATTGCTCGCAAGGTCGCGCAGTTTGAAATCGACATGGGCCTCATCGAGGCACCTTGTCATCTGCCGGAGCTGATCGCCGAGCCGTGGCTGGTGGATGAAATGGTCATCGTCGCCGGCTGCGCCCATCCGCTGGCCGGTCAGGAACACGTATCACTGGGCGAACTGCAGAGCGCCGAGTGGCTGCTGCGTGAGCAGGGTTCCGGGACACGTGAAGAGGTCGAACACTTGCTGCTCAGACATTTGCATGACCTGCAGGACATGCGCCAGGTAGGCAGTTCGGAAGCGATTATGCGCACTCTCGCGCAAGGCATTGGTATCAGTTGCCTGTCCCGTCGTGTGGTCGCCGACCTATTGGCGAGTGGGCAGTTGCGCACGCTTGCCAGCCCGTTGCCGCCGCTCAATCGTCGGTTCTTCATGATCAGGCACCGCGACAAGTTCATCTCGCCGAGCCTGGAGCGCTTCAGGGAAGCCTGCCGCCAGGCCGCCGATCAGGCGGACACGTTGCGCCACGGTTTGAGCCACAGTGCCAGCCCGACCAGCAGTAGCGCGCCATAGACACAGCTAAGGGTCAATTGCAGCCAGGTGTCGTGCAATGGATGCAGCAGCAGGGCGGCGATAGCCATCAGCAGGGCGGCCAGCAACCAGTGACTGCGCCACGGTAAGACATTCAGCAATGCCTGGCGGCGCATCAGCAGCACGCCGGTGACCAGCGCGCCGCCCAGCGCGGCGAGGGCAATGCCGGTCAGGCCGACTGTAAAAGGCAACAGGCCGAGCAGCAGCGCATTGCACAGACTGCCGATCAGCTCGCAGTTGAGCGGCAGGCGCGTGTCACCGGCCGCGTAGGCATAGCGCGCCAGCAAGGCATTCCAGGCACCGAACATCAGCGGTACGGCAAACCAGGCCAGCAGCCCCGGTAGCGGCCCGCCCTGGGTCTGATCGGGCAGCAACAGTGTCACCAGCGCCCCGGCCGCGCCGATCAGCCCGGCCACCGCCGGCAAGGTCAGCAATGTCGCGCTGCCCAGTCCGCGTTTCAGCAGCGACAGGCGCTGATCGCCGGCACTGCCGCTCATCAGACCGAGCAACACCTGATTCAGGCTCATCAAGGCAATCAACGGCAGGTTGATCAGCTTGCGCGCCAAGTTGACCCAGGTCACCGCGCCCTCGCCGAGCAGCGAAGCCACCATGCGCTCCAGCAAGGCGAGACCCTGGCTGGCCAGGTTGCTGCTCAGCAGCGGGCCGATACGCTGCAACAGCTCACGTATTGCGCCAGCTTCCGCTTGCCACTGCCAGGGCCGCCAGCCCGAACGATACAGGGCTGGCAACAGCAAACCCGGCATCAGCACGCTACCCAGTACGCACGCGCTGGCCAGCCCGGTCGACGTCGAGGCATGGCTGAATGTGGCGAGGTAGATCACCGGCGGCATGTTGAACAGCAGCGAGCCGAGCCCGGCCAGGACGAAGCGCGAACGAGCCTGCAACGGTATGCAGAACAGCGCATGCAGCATGAAGCCCGGTGCGCACCATGCCAGCCAGCGCAGGCCGCTGGCAGCCTGCGCGTAGCCATCGGCGTCCAGCCCCGGACCGATCAGCCGCACCAGCCCTCCGGCGCCCAGCAGCAGAACGACGCTCACTGCCACGCCGGTCAGTAACAGACGCGGTGCCATGCCTCCCAGCCAGCGCTGTTGCCGTTCAACGCTACGCTGCTGATAAAGGGGCAGGGCGGCAGCGCTGAGCAAGCCTGCCGCCAGTGACATGCGCAGCGCTTCGGGCAGGAACATCGACACCAGAAACGCGTCGCTCTGGCCTCCGGCACCCCAAGCCGCCACCAATAGCCATTCGCGGGCAAATCCGGCAGCCAGCCCGGTGAGGGTGGCCAGTGTCAGCCAGAGTGTCGAACCCAGCATCGCCTGCGCTTCTGATCAGTGAAACAAGGTGAACAGGCCTTTGCCGCCCACCTTGTAATTGAGTCCACGGGCGCGCTCGCCCTTGATCTCCGCGTTCGGGCCACTGACGATGGCGTACGGCGGAACCGGTTTGGAGACCACGCTGTTACCGCCCACGACTGCGCCTTCGCCGATGTCGGCGCCGAACGAAAGCAGCGCGCGGCTGCAGATCCAGGCGTAGTCGCCGATCAACACCGGTCCGCCTACTGCCCAGAATTCGGGTTCGTTGAGATCATGTCCGCCGGCGATGATCAGCACATGCGAAGCGATGGTGACGTGATCGCCGATCACCAGTCCGCCACGTGCGTCCAGCTGGCAGTGCCAGCCCACTGTGCTGTCATTGCCGATGCGCAGGCTGTCGACGCCCAGTACTTCGGTATTGCGCCAGACCGTCGACCCCTTGCCGATCTTCGCGCCGCCGATGCGCAACCACAGCAGGCGCAGGGTATGACTGGGAATCTTGCAGATCAGGATGTTGTAAGCCTGCTCCCAGGTGCGCAACATGCGGTCGCGCAGGGTCGGCCAGTTGATCCCGTACAGCGGAATAAGCGCGCCTTGAGTCTCGCTGGCCAGCAGCTTGTAAAAGCGTCGTGCCAGCGGGTGTTCGATTCTCGGCTCGATATTGAGGTAGCAGATGAACGACAGGGTGCGTTCCTTGATACGCGTTTCGAAGCACACTTCGTTGTCCAGCATCCATTGGTAGGCGGCTTCCAGCTCTTCGAGCGGCACCGCCATCTTGCGCGCGTAATCGGGCAGTGCCTCTCTGAGATTATGAGAATGCATCATGCGGTGTTTCATGAGGAGGCTCCCGGCTCGGGTGAGGCGTCAAGGTATCTGGATGGGGTGTCGGGCCTGGCGCGCAGGCGTCGGGTTTCCTGCAGGCTGATGCCGAGCAAGAGCCAGAACACTGCAACCAGCACATTGGTGAAACTGAAGTAATGGTCGAACAGACCGCTGAACAGCGCCGCCAGCACACCGGTGGTGCAGCCCAGCGCGATGGCGTTATCGCGAGTCAGTACGACCCGGCCGCTCGCGGGGCGCACTTCTTTCCACCAACTGAGGGTGATGGCGATGAACAGCAGCATGCCGGGTACGCCGATCTTGTAGATGTAGTTCAGCCACAGGTTGGAAATGCCGAACTCGGTGTAGCCCAATACCGGTGGGTCGGTCTTGAAACCGATGCCGAACGGGAACGTGGCAACTGCGTCGGGGAAATGGCTGTATTCCAGAAAGCGAATCGCGGTACTGGCGTCGTCGTCGCTGAACAGCCCCATCAGCCGGTCTTGCAGAGGCGGATAGAACATCAGCAGAACAATGCCGGCCACCATGCCACCCATCAGCAGCCGTCCCAGGTGCGGAATGCGTCGCCGGGCCATCAGCAGCATCATCGCAATGAGGCTCAACAGCGCGCCGCGTGAGCCGGTCAGCAACAGGCCTACCGCGCCAAGTGCGGCCACCGTGAGGCCCAGCTTGCGAGCCGCGCCGCTGCGCGTCATACCGAAGCAGAAGGCCAGCGGCAGCAGCATCGCCAGCGCACCCCCCGCCACGTTGGGATGCATCCACGGTGAGCCCATGCGACTGGCGAGCGAACGCAGGCTCTCGCTCAGGATGTCGGCACCGCTGTAGCCCAGGCTGCCGAGGATAGGAATGATGGCTGTGGCCGAGCCTTTGGTGACGTAGACCCCGATCGACAGCATCAGCATCAGCAGCGTCCCGCCGAGCAGCGCAATGATCGCGTCTTCCAGCGTCTTCAGGCTGGTCAGCAAGCGTGGCACCAGAAACAGGATCGACAGGTTGAACAGCCAGCGTATCCAGTTGATCGGGCCGTTACCCTCGGCGACGACGGTCAACTGGCCGACCAGAAACGGAAACGCACTGAACAGCATCAGCGCCACCAGCAGCCGTTCGGGGCGCAGCATGTTGGGCAGACGATGGCGTTCCTGAAAGACTGCGTGCAGCAGATAACTTGCCCAGGTCAGCATGATCAGCGCTTCGGACACCGTGGTGCGAATGCCGATCTGAACCGTCGAGTAGGGCAGGAAGGTTCCTAGCAGGCAGAACAGCAGCAGCCCGCGCACCGGCCGACGCATGATCGTGGCAACCGCCACGATACCGATTGCTGCCGCCACCACGAAGGGCGCGGGCAGCATCCAGATCATCACGCCGAACAGCAGGCTGAACAGCAGCCCCAGGGGCAAGGCCAGTGGCATCAGCGCAATTCCTCCAGCGCCGCGTGCACGCGCTCGCAAAAGGCTTTCAACTGGTAGCGCTGCGTCCAGTCCCTGGCAATCGCAGGATCCTCTTCGGGGGCCTGCGACAGGGTGCCCATCAACCTGATCAGATTGCCGCTGTCGACCGGCGAAAAGCGCGGGCTGTCGGGCGGAGCGACTTCGTCCAGCGAGGAGCCCGTGGCCACCGCAACCGGTGTGCCGGTATTCAGTGCCTCAATCACCGGCAACCCGAAACCTTCGCTTCTGGAGGGTTGCCAGAGCCGTTCGGCATTCTTGTAGAGTGCATGCAGTTCGGCGTCGCTCAGGCCGCTGAGCACATGCAGACCCGGTAACTGGCGCTGGGCCTCGGTCAGCGGATCATCGCCACCGACCAGTACCAGCTCCGGAGTATCGACGAATTGCATGCGCGCGGTCTGCCAGGCATCCACGAACCACTTGATGTTCTTGCGCGGTTCGCGGGTGCCCACGCACAGCCAGTAACGCAGCGGCAGTCGCAGGTGAACAATGTCGGCCGGCTCACCCTTGAAGGCTTCCACCAGCAGCGGTATGACGCGCAGCTTGGCCTTGATTCTGGGGAACAGACGCGCTGCTTCGTTGGCAGTGAATTGCGAAGGCACCCAGATCTGGTCGGCAACCTTCAGCGACCAGGCAATCGACAGGTAGTCGGTCATCCGGTAGATCCTGGCTTTCAGTTGCGAACCGTGACTGTTGTGCTGCGTGAGCTGAAACAGATCGTGCAGTTGCAATACGTAGCGCATACCGGCCGGTTTGCGCCCCAGCGGCAGGCCCATGTTGATATTGGCCACGTAGATCTGAATACCGGCGTCGCGCAGGGCAACAGGCAGGAACTGGCCTTCGAAGCGCAGGCGATCCGGCAGCCGCTGCACCGAATTCAGTGGGGCGGCCCAGCGTGGGGTATGTATCAGGCGGCGCACCGGGTGATCGTAGGGGGCTATGCCGAACAGCTGCAATTGCACGTCCGGATGTTCACGAAACGCCTGTTCCAGTGCCAGGTTCTGGCGACCGATGCCGCTGGTGGGGTAACCGGCTGCCGCGCGGTAGTCGAGTCCTATACGCATGAGCGCAATCCTTGCTTGGAGAACGAAAAGCGGGTGTAGATCACTTCCAGCTGAGCGGCCGAAACGGACCAGTCGTGCCGGGCGCGAACATAAACGCGGCCGGCTTCGCCAATCTGCTCGAGCTGCAGTGGTTTGTCAGTGTATTCAGCGATCAGTGCCGCCAGGCCTGAGGCATCCTCGCTGCCCAGGTAATGTTCGCCATGCTTCACCGCCAAGCCGGAAACCCCCTGTGCGGTGGTCACGACCGGCAGGCCGGCGGCCATGGCTTCCAGCGTCTTGAGCTTGGAGCCGCCACCCTGGCGCAGGGGCGCGAAGAATATCGAGGCAGTGGCCTGCAAGGCACGCAGGTCAGGTACAAAGCCCAGCCATTCGATACGCGGGTCAGGCCAGCGCTCGCGCCAGGCCGAGGGCATACCGAAGCCGCCGATGGCAAAACGTACATGGGGTGCCTGAGCCCAGACCTTCGGCATGATCTCGTCCAGCGCCCATTCGATGGCGTCGACATTGGGGCCGTATTCATAATTGCCGATGAACAGCAGGCGATGGCTGTGACGGTCCGCGTGGACGCTGGCGTAGTAATCGCAGTCGACACTGTTGACGACATAGGACGTGGCCCTGCCGCTCAGGCGCGAAAGCGCCTTGGCATCGTCCTCGGTGACGGCGATCAACTCGCCGGTCTGACGAAACACGCGGGTTTCCCAGCGCCGGTAGCGCCAGCGGTCATAGACCGCGAAAGCATTGGCCCAGCGCGGCAGACGGTCGTAGCTGGCGGCACCCAGGTCCGATTCGACATTGTGTTCGGTCAGTACGAAGGGTTTGCCGGAACGCTTGAGCGCGCGCTCGAAGGGCTGAAAGGCATAGGTGTGCTGCAACTGAATAATGTCCCAGTCCTCCTCCAGCAACTGCTCGAAGACTTTTTCAAGGTGCGGCGCGTAGCCGTTCACGCTGGCCAGCATCGGTGGCGCTGCGAACGCCACGGCCAGCACCGTACGCAGGCTGAGCAGCGGGCGGCGGTCGATCACGATCAGGCGTTCCAGCCAGGGCTCCAGCGCCGCGCGTGCGTCGTCGTCCAGCGGGTTCTTGGACTGCACCAGCAGCGTGATGCGATGACCACGCGCTGCCAGGTTGCGCAGCAAATGGTATTCGCGGGTCTTGCCGCCACTGGTGGTGGGCCAGGGCAGGTAGGGTAGCGTCCACAGGATTCGCATGGCTCAGGGCTTCCATTCCAGAATTTGCAGAGTCGGCTTCAACAGCAGGGTGATGCCCCGGCTGCCGGTCAGCGGGGTGCTGCTACCGGTCAATGGGTCGTGGACCACAGCATCGGTGATAGTCGGGAAATTCAATGACGTGCCCGCTGCGCTCCAGAACATCAGTAAATGCGAGCCATCTGCGCGCGTCCACGGAACGGCATAAAGGTCGTCCGGTACGCTGCTCACGGCTGGTGGCTCGGCGGGTTGCAGGCGCGGGCCGGTGATTTTCAGAAAGTTCTGCAGCGCGGTGTAGGCCGGCTTGGGGCTGGCTTGCAGGTCAAGCAGCCCATAGCCCTGATCGCGGGCCGAGGCACGCTCGTCCAGATCACTGAGGTTGAACAGGAAGATGCGCTGGAAATCCATGGCGCTCATCAGCGCCAGACGCCGCAGGGTGTAGTCAGCCTGGCCGGAAGTGCCAATCAGGTGCTGCATCTCCACCGGCCCTGCATAGCTCGACCAGCCCCATTCGGTGGCCCACACCTGCTTGACGCCATTGCTGTGCAACAACTGATTCATCGCATTGGCGCGCACCAGAAAATCGCGATCCGTTGTGGAGTCGCCTTCCGGGTACTCGGAGTAGGGGTGATACGCCGCGACGATATTCTGCTGGCCCAGGCCGTTATCTAGCAGGGTCTGCAGCATGTAGCCGGAGGTGCTGTGCATCTGACTGTAATAAGCCATGCCTGCGGTGACGATCGTCTTGCTCGGCAGGACCGCACGAATCGCATTGGCAGTGGTGGTCAGCAAACGGCCATAGGCAGCCGGGTCCTCTTTGGGCAGCCAGACGATGTTCGGCTCGTTCCAGACCTGCCAGTTGTTGACCTGCGGATAGCGCTGGGCCAGGGCGGTCATGCGTGCGGCAAACACGTTGAAATCCGTCGGCGGATATTGATCGCGGCCCTTTGCATCGGCCGGTGCGCTGCTGGCGAAAGGCGCTGACCCGACCAGATACGCCAGGGTGTTGTAATTGTGCGCCTTGATCGCGGCCATGGCGGCGTCCAGCTCGGTCAGGGCGTAGCGATCCTTTTGCGGCTCGATCAACGGCCAGTGAATGGTCAGTCGCACCCAGTTCAGGCCCAGTTCGTCCAGACGGCTCATCTGCTGTTGATAGATGTCCGGGGCAAAATACTGGAACTGTACGTTGACGCCCAGAAAGTCCGCCCAGACCACTTCGCGGGGAGCCTTGAGGACCGTTGCCGCCTGCGCGGCGCAGCTCAGCGCTGCGCCGAGCAGTACGGTGGTGACGAGTTGCCCGAATCTGGATGGACGCTGCATGTCACTTCTCCTGGCAGGCCTGGCGGAATACATCCCGAAAATGTTCTGCGGTGTGGCTCCAGACTCTGGCCTTGCCCATCTGCGCGGCGTTCTCGGCCCATTGCCTGACCAGCTCCGGTGTTGCGCAGGCACGTGCCAGTGCGCGTGCCAGTCCGTCGACGTCGCCTTGCGGGTAGATCGTGCCGTTGCCATGCGAGACTTCTTCGGCAAACGAGCGTGCATCCGAAGTGATCACGCCTCTGCCACAGGCCACCGCCCACGACAGCGCGCCGCTGGTGCCGCGTAGCTTGCCGAGAATCTTCAGTTTGCTCGACTCGCGATAGGGCAGGACCATGACGTGGTGCGCCTGGATAACCTGCGGAATCTGTTCGGCAGGCAGGTCCAGTTGCCAGTCGATCAGATCGACAAGGCCCAGTTGGCGGATGCGCAGTCGCAGTTGTTCCAGATAACTGCCGGATGGGCCGAAGGCCATTTCCGGCTCGCTGCCACCGGCCAGGGTCAGGCGCACGGTCGAGCGCAGCGCAGGCTGGGCAGTGAATACCCTGGACAGCGCATCCAGCAGGTCCTCGATACCCTTGCCGCGATAAATGAAACCGAAATACAGCAAACGCAAAGGCTTCAAGGGCGGCAACGGCGCGGGGGCGATGTCGAGGTTGCCGTGATTGATGACGGCCATCTGCGCCGCTGTCAGGCCCATGCGCTGGCGCAGGCTCTGGCTGCCCGCCTGGGTCAGCGTCACCAGCCGGGTTATGTGCCGCGCCAGTTGCCGTTCTTCATGCAGGCACAGTGGGTCGGCCAATACCGTGGCGATTTCCGGCAGTGGCGAGCGCATGCCGCTGACGATCGATAATGGCCAGGGCAGCTTCTCGCGCCGCCAGACCAGCCGCTCGGGATCGTGCACCGTCGCGGTCAACGGCAGCTTGGGGAAACGCCGACGCAGTGCGCGCAGGGCTTGAAACTCCGCCAGTCTCCCGCCGCCCAGTTCGGCGTGGACCAGATCGATGCCGCCCCAGTCGGTTTCGGCCACTCGCTGTTCTGCCGCGCGTGGATCGTTGCCGACTCCCTGCAGGGGGGTACTGACCTGCACACCCAGGCCCTCGAGCGCATGCCGCAGATGTCCGGCGTAATCAGCGATGCCATTCTGCTCGGGTGGCAGCGGCGCAAGCAAAGCTATTCGCATCAGCCTCGGCTCCCGATCCGCTTGAGAAAACTCAGGACCTTTTCAGGCACTTCGAAGCGACGACGGTTGATGATGATGCCGTCGACTTTCTTGAATGCGGTGTTGAGGTTGGTCAGCGTGTCTTCCAGCATCGGCACGGTGGTGTCCTGAGCGCGAACCACCAGCACGATCAGGTCAGCCTTGCGCAACAGCACGAAGGCGTCCTGATTCGCCGAAAGTGCCGAAGCGTTGATCAGCACAATTTCGCCCGCAATGGCCGGACTGCGGCCTTCGGTGCGTACCCGATGGCCCTGTTCGATCAGCAGCGCGCTCAACCGCGCGATCACGAACGACACGCCGGCGCCGTACTTGACCGAGGTAAAACCAATGGTCAAGCCGCGCTCTTCCACCTGGTCCAGCGGCAGAATGCCGTACACCCGATGCAGATTCGAGGTGAGGGCTGCACTGCGTTCCTGAGCACGTTCCAGGTCGGGGAGGCTGGTCCAGACCGGAACACCGAAGCTGCTCTCGATCTTGTCGCCGTCGTGAATGCGCTGGTCCAACAGGTAGAAGAAGTACAGCGCCACAGCACCGACCACGACGCTCAACGGGAACGCCAGAAACAGCATCAGCAGGCTTTTCGGAAACACCCGGCTGGGGTTGAAGGTCGCTTCCTCAATGGTCGCGATATTGCTGATCTGGCTGTTGTCCAGTTCACGGTCGATACGCGATTTTTCCAGGCTGTTTTTGTACAGCGCATAACTTTTCTCTGCCGCATCCAGCTCGTTCTGCAGGCGTGAAAGTTCCGGCTCCAGATTCAGTGCCTGCTGGCGGTCGCGTTCCAGTTGCGCGATTTGCTCGTTCTGCTGGATGAACTGGGTTTGCAGGCGTGCGTAGCTGGTCTGCTGGTCGGCATACACGTTCTGCATGCGGTTGTAGATCGGGTTGGGCGTGATGCTTTCGGAACGCTGTACGGTTGCCTCCTGTTCCTTGAGCAGCTTTTTGAGGTTACTGACTTCCTCATTGATCGCACGAATCGGCGGCGCCTCGTCCTTGAACGAGCGGAGCATTTCCTGACGCTCTACTTCCTTGCCGTTGATGCGGTTCTGCAGGTCCTGGCGATTGGGGTTGAGGGCCAGTTCGCGGCCTGCCGAGACGGTCTTGGGCTGCTCTGCCAGTTGTTTTTTCAGCAGGTCCAGACCTGCCTTGGTCGAGGCAATCGAACGGGTGGTGTTGTTGCGCTCGGTGCGCAGGTCGTTGAGCGCCTGCGAGGTGTCCGCCAGGCGCTGGGCGATGCTCACTGCGCTCAACTGATTCAGGTAGTTCTGGATCTGCTTCTTGTACTCGATGATGTTCGCACCGGTGGTCTTCACTTCCCCTTCGTAGAATGCGTACAGGCTGACCCGCCCCAGCGTCTTGGTGCGTTGTGTCTGGTACTCGGTGATCCAGGTCTTGAGCACCGTCTGCGCGACTTCCGGGTCGTTCCAGGTAAACCTCAGCTCCATCACCGATGAGCCAGGCTCATGGCTGACCTTGAAGTTTTTCTCCAGATCCTCGGCCAGACGCTCGGCCTGGGAGCGGTGCTCCACCAGTCCGATGAATTGCAGAACGCTGCGCACGCCGTTGACGAGCGCACCGACAACAGTCTTGATACCGTTCTTCACCGAGGCCAGGGCGCCGGTTTCGGGAGGCACCATGGATAGCTCGGCGAGGTACTTCTCGGACACGGCACGCATGATCGGTCGCCCGCTGAGCATGCGCTCCTCGTCGAGCAGCGGATCGCGCAGGCCGCTCGGAATCACGATGGCCTGACGATCGGACAGCTCGATAGGCACAGTGCTGCTGTCGCGGCCGGGCTTGACTAGCAGCAGGGCGGTGGATTCATAGCGGTTGGGGAGCAGAAACGCACCCAGAAGAATGATGACGAACGTCGCCAGCACGGTAATCCTGACTTCGCGCTGGAAGATGAAAAGCAGGCGCAGCAAGTCGCGGAATGAGCGGATGTTGATCATGTCTGTTTCCCTGACAATTAATTGTTGTTGCGCAGCTCGTAATTCAGGCCCAGGCCGATCGACTTCGCGAAGGGGATCAACTGGTTGAAATACAGGGACACGCCGTCAACCTTGTTGCCGACCGATGACTTGGGAACGAACACGATATCGCCGCGTTTCAACAGTACCGGTGCGGTGGGGCCTCCTGCGCCTCCGGCCCAGAGAAACTTGCTGTAATCGAAGAAGTAGGTCTTGTAGAGCCCGTTTTCTTCCTGACGCAGAAGCGCGACCTGGCCGGCATCGGCATCGAGCGCCACGCCGCCGGCGCCGACAATGGCCTGGTCGAGGTTGGTGGCGACGTTGACCGGCAGGGTGACCGAGTTGCGCACCGCGCCACCGACGAACACCGTATTGCCCGGTGACTGGGAAATGTTGATGGTCAGCGCGGTCTCGCGGTAGACATTCTGCAGCTTGCTTTCCAGCAGGTCGTTCAGTTGCTGGAGGGTCAGGCCTGCGGCTTTGACGGTGCCGATGTAAGGGTATGAAAAGGTGCCGTCGTTGAGCACCTGAAACAGGGTCAGTTCATAGATGGAGTTGGCGGTGAACGCCGAAATCGACGGCGCTTCGCCACTGTTGCGCACGATGCGCAGCGTGTCGCCGGGGCGGATTCGCTCCGGCGGCAGCGGTTTGCCAGCCAGCGCGCGGCCTGCAGCCTGGCCAGCCTCGATTTGCGCACGGTCATCGGGCAGGCCCACCCTGGAAGGGGTATTGCACGCACTCAACAGCAATAAGCTGGCAATCAGCATCATGCTTTTCATTGTTCCTGAACTCCTGTCATGCACAAATACAGCTCCCTCGCGGGTAATAAATTCATGTTGGCGGGTCGTGCCTGTTCCGGGTGCTGTCGATTGCGTGCCGCTTGAATCAAGCGGCGCTTATTGCTGCGCCGATCAGTTCTTCGCGGCCTTGTCGGGTGCACGTCCATAAATATCGGTAAAACGCACAATGTCGTCTTCGCCCAGGTACTCGCCGCTCTGGACCTCGATCATCACCAGATCGATGACACCGGGGTTGACCAGACGGTGCGTGTGGCCCGGTTTGATGAAGGTCGACTCGTTGGTATCCAGCATGAATTCACGTTCGCCGTTAGTGACGCGGGCCATGCCGCTGACCACGATCCAGTGTTCGCTGCGGTGATGGTGCATCTGCAGCGACAGGGACGCCTGCGGGCGAACCACGATGCGCTTGATCTTGAAACGCTTGCCCTCTTCGAGGACGGTGTATGTGCCCCAGGGACGGGTGACCGTGCGGTGCAGGCGGTAGGCATCATGGCCTTGGCGCTTGAGCTCCTGAGCGATGATCTTGACGTCCTGACTGCGACGACCGTCGGCGATCAGCAAGGCGTCAGGGGTGTCGATGATGATCAGGTTGTCGAGGCCGATAGCGCCCACCAGACGCTTGGGCGAGTCGATGTAGCAGTTGCTGACGTCGTGCAGCACGGTTTCGCCATTGCAGTAGTTGCCTTGAGCATCGCCTGGGGACAGTTCACGCACTGCCTGCCACGAGCCGATATCACTCCAGCCAATCTGGCAGGGCACCACGGCGACTTTGTCGGAGCGTTCCATTAGCGCGTAGTCGATGGAAATATCCGGTGTCAGGGCAAACGACTCACTGTCCAGTTCGACTTGCAGCTCACGGTTGCCTTCCTTGCGCGGGCTCGAC
This sequence comes from Pseudomonas sp. PvP027, assembly GCF_017833005.1. Lineage (NCBI taxonomy): Bacteria > Pseudomonadati > Pseudomonadota > Gammaproteobacteria > Pseudomonadales > Pseudomonadaceae > Pseudomonas > Pseudomonas sp. PvP027. The sequence continues at coordinate 5,317,138 of NZ_JAFIBK010000001.1, forward strand.
TCCAGGCACGCGCTGACGGCGCTGAGGACGTCCGGCGCATGGGTGCGCAACTCGCGCAGCACGGCGTCGGCGCGCATGCAGAACATGCCGGCATTCCAGAAATGCTGGCCACTGTCCAGATAGCCCTGGGCGGTGATCGCGTCGGGTTTTTCGACAAAGCGGGCGACCTGACAGGCTTCGGCAGTGAGCGCGGGGCCTTTCTCGATGTAGCCGAAACCGGTTTCCGGCGCGGTCGGCAGGATGCCGAACGTCACCAGCCAGCCTTCTGCGGCCAGCTTCTGTGCGGCGCTCACTGCTCTGGAGAATTCCGCCATGTCGGTAATCAGGTGATCGGCCGGCAACACCAGCAGTTGCGCATCGTCGCCATACAGCTGGCTGACATGCAGTGCCGCAGCGGCGACGGCAGCGGCCGTATTACGGCCGAAGGGTTCGAGGATGAAATCCAGGCGGGCATTGCCTTTGTTCAACTGGCGGTAGTCGTCCACCGTGCGGAAGTACACTTCCCGGTTGGTAACCGTCAGCAGACGCTCGACGCCGGGCAGACCGACCGCACGCAGAAAGGTCTTCTGCAACAGGCTCTGACCGTCCGGCAGGCGCATGAACGGCTTGGGCATGGCTTCACGCGAAACCGGCCACAGGCGAGTGCCGGAGCCGCCGGCAATAATGCAGGGAATGAGAGTGCTCATCAGTAAGCCTCACGGGTGAATAGCACTGCAGGCACAGTGCGCATAAGGATGTAGAGGTCGAACCAGACGGACCAGTTTTCTATGTACTCAAGGTCGAACTCGACGCGTTTTTCGATTTTTTCAACGGTGTCGGTTTCACCCCGATAGCCGTTGATCTGCGCCAGCCCGGTAATGCCTGGTTTGACGCGATGCCGTGAGGTGTACTCCTTCACCGCCTGCTCGAACAGAATCCCGGCAGCCTTGGTTGCCGTGGCATGCGGGCGCGGCCCGACCATCGACATGCTGCCCGCCACCACGTTGAACAGCTGTGGCAGTTCATCCAGGCTGGTTTTGCGAATGAAGCGACCGACTCGTGTGATTCTGGCGTCGCCGCGGGTGGTCTGCCGTTCGGCGGTGGCATCGGCCTGGTGCTGATGCATGGAGCGGAACTTGAATACTTCGATCAAACGATTGTTGTACCCGTAGCGCTTCTGACGGAAAAACACCGGGCCTGGCGAATCGAGCTTGATCGCCAGCGCGACCAGCAGCATCAAGGGTGACAGTGCGAGCAATGCCAGCGATGACAGCACGATGTCTTCAGCACGTTTGATAAACGGCGACCAGCCATTGAGCGGCAGATCCGAGGCGTTGAACATCGGCAGCCGGGCGACTTCGGTGATGCGGTTGTGGGTGTGCCGGAAGGCGATCATGTCCGGCACCAGCAACACATTGACCGGCAGCCTGCGCAATTCGCGGATGATGTAGTCCATGCGGTTTTCTGCCGTCCAGGGCAGGGCGACCAGCACCTGAGTCACTTTCTCTTCGCGGATCAGCCGTTCCAGATCGCTGGTATTGCCCAGCAGCGGCAGGTTGGCCACGGTCTTGGGCATGCGGCCGATACGGTCGTCGATAAAGCCGGTCACACCTGAACGAATGTCCTGATGCTCAAGCAGGTATTCGGCCAGACGCTGACCATTCTCCGTTGCGCCGAGAATCACGGCGTGCTGCAGGAAGACGCCCTTGCGCATCTGACGTTTGAACAGCATCAGCAGCAGCAGGCGGACAATGCCGAACAGCGCAAGGCTGGTCAGGTACCAGATCAGCAGTTCTTCGGGTGGGAGGTAGCCGAACAGGCCCATCGCCTGCTGCATGAACAGCAGCAGGCCGAAGGCAGCGGTCCAGGCCAGCGCCATCGCGCCCATGCGCAGATCGTTGCTGAACAGCGCTTCGGAATAGACGCCCATGGCCTGAAACACCAGCACCCCGACGAAGCCGAAAAACAGCAGCATGGTCAGGTAACCCTGTTGTGTTTCGGCGCCGCCGTTGTTGACCAGCAGCATGATCACGAAGCCCGGCAGAATGCAGGCGATGCCGTGAGCCAGGCGGATGCCGAAAAGAAAATATTCGACCAGGCTGGTGCGGGTCAGCGAAAGACTGTCGACGGGCTGCAACCTCATAGAAATCCCTTACTCCCTGTATGCGCCTGAATTCTTCTGATCCTGGACGTCTTTCTATTGTCTGCCTGCAACACCCTTGAGGTGTTTCTATGTGGGCTGTATCCAAGCGTAGCCAGTTACACGTCGTGCTGATGAGGAATCCGGACCGTCTTTTGTGAATATCACTTTATATGTGTCGTCCCTTACCGGATTTTATTTAAGCCTTTTCAATCATTTGTGAAGGAAATTTCCCTCAAGTGAGGGTGGTGCTGTCAGTAAAGCTCATGAAACGAATAGCGACAGCACAAAAGTGCTTCAGTCCTGGCGCAGGCATTGATCCGTACAGCCCGTTGCGTGCTTCTCCCCAGTACCGGCGGGGGCGAATGAGCTGTTGCCAGGGTGAAAAAAATTTCCGCAACAGATGGGCTTTTTCCGGCTGACCGGGGTCACAGTCATGCGTCGTGCGAAATGTGTGCGGACGCCGATTACACAAAGAGCGTTGCTCGCAGGCTTCAATTCGTAGGGTTCGGCAGGGGAGGTGTCATGACACAACGCAGGGCAATGCTCATTCTTCACGGTAAACAGGCACTCAACGAAGACGTGCGTGATGCGGTGACAGACAAGCGCAAGCAGGGTTGGGAACTGGACGTGCGTCTGACCTGGGAAGCTGGCGATGCTCAGCGCCTGGTCAACGAAGCCCTGGCCGCCGGCCATCGGCACATCGTTGCGGGTGGCGGCGACGGCACCTTGCGGGATATCGCCGAAGCCCTGGCACTCGCTGAAACCAAGGCCAGCCTGACTATTCTGCCACTGGGGACTGCCAACGACTTTGCCCGTGCGGCCGGCGTGCCTCTGGAGGTCTCCAAAGCCCTGCAACTCATGGACGTGGCTCCGCGTGCCGTCGATCTGGGTGAGGTCGGCGGCAAGCTGTTCCTCAACATGGCGACCGGCGGGTTTGGCAGCCAGGTCACGGCGAACACCTCCGAGGACCTGAAGAAGGTCCTGGGTGGGGCTGCCTACCTGTTCACCGGCCTGACCCGATTCAGCGAGCTGCATGCGGCCCATGGCGAGCTCACCGGGCCGGATTTTCACTGGCGCGGTGATCTGCTTGCACTGGGTATTGGCAATGGTCGGCAGGCGGGTGGTGGACACGAGCTGTGCCCGACCGCGCTGGCCGATGATGGTCTGCTCGACATCAGTATCCTGCCAGCGCCTCAGGAGGTGGTCGGCACACTGAGGAGCCTTCTGGAGGGTGGCCTGGGTATCGATAACATGTTCATTCGAGCGCGCTTGCCGTGGGTAGAGCTCAAGTCCGCCCAAGGCCTGGATATCAATCTTGACGGTGAGCCGCTGTCGGGCGAGGACCTGCGTTTCGAGGCCCGGCCGGGCGCGCTTCAGGTGCACCTGCCAGCGGACTCGCCGGTACTGGGCGGCGCACCGAAGCTCAATCGTCCAGACTGATAATCCGTTCGCGAACGCAGAACAGCACCAGTCCGGCCACGTCGAATATCTGCAGGCGCTTCATGACCTGGGCACGGTGAGTCTCGATGGTCTTGACGCTCAGCCCCAGGCCATCGGCGATCTCGCGCGTGGACTTGCCGCGTACGATCAGGCGCAGGATTTCGAGCTGGCGAGCGGTCAGGCGATAGCGCTCTTTCGCCGCCCAGGCTCTGTCCGAAGGTGTACCGCGCAGTGCGCACTCGATGACCATCTCTGCGATGGCCGGGCTCAGATAGCGCTCGTTGTTACGCAACGCCCCCAGTGCCTGTTCGAGTTCCGCAGCCGTAGTGTCCTTGAGCAGGTAGCCATGCGTGCCGATGTCCAGCGCACGCATGATCATGTCCGGATCATTCTGCATCGACAGGATCAGCACCTTGCAGCGCGGTTGCATCTTCAACAGGTGCTCGAGTGCATCCAGGCCGTCGATGCTTTTCATGCAGATGTCGAGCAGGATGATGTCGGGCTTGAGCTGCTGAGCAAGGCTCGCCAACTGCGTACCGTCAGCCGTTTCGCCGAGGATGGTGTATCCAGGCATGTCTGCAACCAGCGCTCGCACGCCGGCTCTGATAAGGGAGTGGTCGTCGACCAATAACAGATTGCAGGTCATTGTGATTTCTTGTGCAAATGGGACGCGCTCAAGCGCGTGTGCAGTCTCTGGTCAAGCTCGAAGACGATGTTAACGGCATTAAAGACAATGAACGGAAAATGCTGACGCGACAACACTGCCTCAATGACATCGCGATGCGATTCTCAGCGGCCTGACGTGATGGCGTGTTATTGGCGGGTTGCATCTTTCGGCAAGGCCGATTGCGCGGAGACGCTGGCCAGTTTTTCCAGCAGCTCAAGCTGTTCGTGGTCGTCCATCGTCAGCTCTCCTGTTTGCGGATCGAGAAGCTCGACTTGCCAGTACATCAGTGTCAGGCAGTTCTTGACTGCCAGCAGAGCTTCCTGCGAAAGCTCACTGGTCTGGCTGCCGGTTTTCAACAGCTGGCACAGCTGGCGGGAAAAATCGGCAATGCACGGCACAGGAACGGCCTCTGCCTCTTGCGCGAGTTTGCGAAGGGTTGTCAGCAGGCAGCCGGTAGCGTCCTCGTCGTTGGGGATCAGTTCCAGATGCGAAAGACATTCTTCCGACTTGTGCAGAAGTGCCTGAGACAGGCTCAGAAACTCGTCGTGCTTGTGCTGCCAATCGTTGTGACTCAGCATCCTTTGTCTCCACTGATCATGGATAGCGAACTTCCGCCCGCGGCGAATAGCTGACAGTTAATGTCGATTTCAAACAAAAGTATGTAGGGCGTTTCTGAATGTTGCCAGCGCCGCTCGATTGCAAGGATTGGAAAGCGGACACAAACCTGACGCCATTCATATAATGAGAATGGCGTCACGATAGTGGCAAAGAGATGTCGATCATATCAGGTTATCCCTGATTGACTTTTTGCGGTTGTTTGATCTGGCTTTGGGCGCAAAGAGGCACCGAGGCATTTTCGGTGCTGGTTTGTGGCTGCATCTGCGTGTCTGGAAAGCGACATCAGTAAAGCATGATGCTAAAGTGACATCAATGCTTGAGGGTGGCCGTTTATCGCCATTAAGGTCCGGCTGATTTCAGCCGATACAGGCTCAACAGAATCAACGCGACCATCGCTTCAGGAGCTAATAATGGCAGGCATTCTCGACACAGTAGATCAGCGCACACAACTGGTGGGCGAGAATCGCCTGGAAATCCTCATGTTTCGCCTTGCCGGTCGGCAGTTGTTTGCGATCAACGTGTTCAAGGTCCAGGAAGTATTGCAGCTACCCAAGCTGACCCTCATGCCGCAACGTCATTCGTTTGTGTGTGGCGTGGTCAATCTGCGCGGCCAGACCCTTCCGGTGATCGACCTTTCCCAGGCCATCGGCATGCGCCCGCTAGTGCCGGGCCCGGGCAGCACGATCATCGTCACCGAGTACAATCGGTCGGTTCAGGCCTTTCTGGTCGGTGGTGTCGACCGCATCGTCAACATGAACTGGGACGCGATCATGCCGCCGCCGGTCAGCGCCGGTCGTCAGCATTACCTGACCGCCATCAGCAAAGTCGATGATCAACTGGTTGAAATCATCGACGTTGAAAAGGTGCTCGCCGAGATCGTGCCGTACAACGCCAAGGTGTCCCGCGAAAAACTCGAAGACCCGGTACTGGAAAATGCCCGTGGTCGCGAAGTGTTGCTGGTCGACGACTCCAAGGTCGCGCTGGCGCAGCTGCGCGACACGCTGTCCCAGCTGGGCCTCAAGCTGCACGTAGCCAGTGACGGCCTCAAGGCGCTGAACATGCTCAAGGCCTGGGCGGATGCCGGCGAGAATGTGCATGAGAAGCTGTTGATGGTGTTCACCGATGCGGAAATGCCGGAAATGGACGGCTACCGTCTGACCACAGAGATTCGCAACGATGCGCGCCTGCGTGGTCTGTACATCGTCCTGCATACCTCGTTGTCCGGCAGCTTCAACGAGTCGATGGTCAAGAAGGTCGGCTGTGACAACTTCCTCTCCAAGTTTCAGCCCGACAAGCTGGTCGAGGTCGTGCGCGAGCGTCTTTTGATGATTGTCTGACACCGCGCTCGATTCTTCATCGCGAGTGCCGCCGGCTTCGGCTTCGGATAAGCTTTGCTGTCTGCATCAAAGCTTATCCAGCCCTCAAAGGAATCGGCGCCCATGTTACGTCTCAGCTCGCTCTATCGTTTCCCCCTCAAATCCTGCAAGGCCGAGTCGATGCAGCGCGCATCCTTCGATGCGTTGGGGTTGGCGGGCGATCGACGCTGGATGCTGGTCGACGCCAGCAATGGCCGGTTCTTCACTCAGCGTGCTCTGCCGCACATGTCCCAACTGTCGGTGTTGTGGAGCGCCAGCGGCGGTGTGACGCTTTCGGCACCTGGCTTCGAGCCTCTGGATGTCGCGATTCCGCTGGATATCGACGTGAACCTGCGTGGTGTGACGGTCTGGCGCGACTCGTTGCAGGTGCCGGATGCAGGCGATGAGGCCGCCGAATGGGTCAGCCGGTTTATCGGCAAGCCCACGCGTATGGTCTACCTGCCGGCGGAGCGTGCGCGCTGGATCCCTGGCGGCTATCAGACGGTCAATGATCGGGTGAGCTTTGCCGATGGTTTTCCATTGCTGCTGATCGGGCAGGGTTCGCTCGACGACCTGTCAGCGCGCATGGGCAGGCCGCTGGAAATGCTGCGTTTCAGGCCCAATCTGGTGATTGAAGGCGCCGAGGCCTTTGCCGAGGATGGCTGGAAGCGCATCCGCATTGGTGACATCGAGTTCCAGCTGCTGACGCCTTGCGCGCGCTGCATCCTGACTACCGTCGACCCGGCAACCGGCGAGCGCAGCGCAGACCGCGAGCCATTCGCCACGCTCAAGACTTATCGGGAAGTGGAAGGCAACGTGCTGTTCGGTCAGAACGTGGCAAACGAGGGGTTGGGCGAGCTTGAAGTGGGGATGTCAGTCGAAGTGCTGGAGTAGGGGCGGGCATCGCTGTTGTCCGGCAGGAGTGCTGTACGCAGCACTCCTGCCGACCGGTCACTGGTCGTCGAAAAACCGCTCGTGCCAGTCCACCAGAGGCTGCGGCGAGTTGAGTTTCTGGCCGTAGATCACCGAGTACGACAAGACGTTCTGCACGTACTGACGGGTTTCGTCGAACGGAATGCTCTCTACCCACACATCGAAGGCCAGATGGTTGGCGCCTTTGAGCCATTGGCGTACGCGCCCCGGCCCGGCGTTATAGGCCGCTGAGGCTAGCACACGGTTGCCGTTGAACTGCGCGTGCACTGAGCTCAGGTAGGCGGCGCCCAGCTGAATGTTGGTGTCCGGGTCCAGCACCTGCTGAGGCGAGGCCAGCGGGATGCTGTACTTGCGCGCGGTCTCCTTGGCGGTGGCAGGCATCAGTTGCATCAGCCCGCTGGCACCGACGCCCGAGCGGGCATCGTCCATGAAGGCGCTTTCCTGGCGCGTGATGGCGAACACCCAGCTCGAATGCAGGCCACGCACCTTGGCTTCGCGTACCAGGGTGTCGCGGTGCGCCATCGGGAAGCGAATATCCAGGTCGTCCCAGTATTGCGCCTGGCTGATGGTTCGGATTGCCGGGAAATACCATTGCATGTCGTAGGCCAGCTTGGCCTGCGCAACCATCTCGTCACGATTGAACAGACGGCTCACGTGATACCACTCTCGTCGACCATTGACGATCTCGCCGCGGTCATGAAACTCCAGTGCGCGACGCACGCCGGGTGTGTTGCGCACCTTGTTGATCAGTGCCTGGCTCAGCACCAGCGGCTTGTTGTTGAGCTGGTACGGGCTCTGGGTGCGGTCGGCGGCCAGAAACCCATAGAAGTCACGTTCCTTGGCTACATCCTTGTACAGCGCGGCAATCAGCGGGCTATTGGGTTGCGCCAGTTCCAGAGAACGGGCTTCCCAGTAGCGCCAGCGATTGGTGGCTGCGAGGTCCTTGGGCAGTCGGCGCGCGAGCTCATAGGCGTCCTCCCAGCGACCCAGGCGCAGCAGCAGGCGCAGGCGCCATTCGGTCACGGTGTCGTCACGCAATTCAGGGTCGTATTTGGTCATGACCTCCAGCGCGCGGTCGTCATAACGACGTGCCAGGGTCAGACCGATTTCCTTGGCAATCTCGACCTGCTCTTCGCGGGAGAAATGCATGGTCGCGGCATAGCCATCGAGCATCGACAGGGCTTTCTGCGGGTCCTGCTTGGCGAGCCGGCGCAGGCCGAGACCGACCACGTCGGACATCGCTTCGTCTACCGGGGCAAATTGCGACGGATTGTTGACCATCTCCGGTTTCTGCGCGACAGCCAGCAGCAGGCGTCCTTGCGGTGCCAGCGAGTTAAGGCTGTCGACCAGCGTGCTGGCCAGGCTGTAATTGCGCGTCTGCGCCGCCAGCTTGGCGCGCTGCCAGCGCTTCTGTTCAGTCAGCTGGCCAGCGGCCGCCCACTGGGCAAAGAAACCGTCACAGGCGGCGGGTAATGTCTTGCCGGTCATCCAGAGCTTTTCGGCACTGGCGAAGCCTTCGGCGCGTTTGTTGCTGTTCAACTGGTACTGCCCGTACAGGCAGTCCAGCTCGACGAACTTCATCTTCGGGTCGTAATACTTGACGAAGGTCTGCCAGTCGCCACGCTCGGCCAGCCAGCGCAACCAGCGCAGCTTCATCCAGTTGGCTTGCGGCAGGTCGCCGTGTTCGGCAAGAAACTTCTCGATCTCGGGATTGCTTGCCGTTTTCAGGCGCGCTGTCAGTTCGTCGTATTCGAGGTAAGGCTCCAGCGGATAGTCGGCCAGGGCCGTGGCGTACATCTGGTAGGGGCCTGAATCGCCCTTGGCCAGTGCGCGCTTCGCTTCGTCGTAATACTTGCGTTGTTGGTTGAGGTCTACCGCATGAGCAGTCTGGACGGCGGTGGCGGAGAGGAGCAGGCACGATAAAAAGCTGAACAAACGACTGCGCATGAGACTTCCGAGCAGATGAGTCGGTGAAAAGTATTGCTAGCTTAGCCTTTTGCCAGCTCTTGGTGAAAGCATTGCCGACGAGCTTGTCTCATATGGAAATAATTGGCGGTCATAAAGTCTTGTCGAGGCGCGGGGCGGTGCCATGAATGCCGACATCCGCCTGCTATCTCAGGTAGAATGCGCGCCCGGTTTTTGGAGAAGCTCATGACCCTGCTCAAATTCAGCGATGTGTCCCTTGCTTTCGGCGCCATGCCGTTATTGGACAAGGTGTCCTGGCAGATCGCCCGTGGTGAGCGGGTGTGCATCATCGGCCGTAACGGCACAGGCAAATCCAGCATGTTGAAGCTGGTAAAAGGCGTTCAGAAGCCTGATGAAGGCGCCGTCTGGCGCGCGCCAGGCCTCAAGATCGGTGAATTGCCCCAGGAATTGCCGGTAGCCGACGAACGGACCGTGTTCGACGTGGTGGCCGAAGGTCTGGACGGCGTCGGTGCCTTGCTTGCTGAATATCATCACCTGGCACAGAACTGCGTCACCGAGGAAGACCTTAACAAGCTGATGCATGTTCAGCAGGACCTCGAAGCCCGCGATGGCTGGCGCTTGCAGCAGCTGGTCGACAGCACCCTGAGCCGCTTGCAGTTGCCTGCCGACAAGACCCTCGCCGAATTGTCCGGCGGCTGGCGTCGTCGCGTCCTGCTGGCCCAGGCGCTGGTTTCCGAACCGGACCTGCTGCTGCTCGACGAACCGACCAACCACCTGGACATCGGCGCCATCGCCTGGCTTGAAGAAGCCCTCAAGGATTTCCAGGGTGCGGTGTTGTTCATCACGCACGACCGGGCATTCCTGCAAAACCTCGCCACCCGCATTCTCGAACTGGACCGTGGTGGCCTGATCGACTGGAACGGCGATTACGCAAGCTTCCTGGTTCACAAGGAAGCTGCACTGGCCGCCGAAGAGACCGCCAACGCACTGTTCGACAAGCGTCTGGCTCAGGAAGAAGTCTGGATCCGTCAGGGCATCAAGGCTCGTCGTACCCGTAACGAAGGTCGCGTGCGGGCGCTCAAGGAGCTGCGTGTAGAGCGCAGCGAGCGCCGTGAACGCACCGGCAAGGCCAACATTCAGCTGGACACTGCCGAGAAATCCGGCAAGCAGGTCATGATCCTTGAGAACGTCAGCTTCGCTCATCCGGGCGGGCAGACCCTGATCAAGGACTTTTCCATGGTCCTGCAGCGTGAAGACCGTATCGGTCTGCTCGGTGCCAACGGTACCGGCAAGACCACGCTGCTCAAGCTGATGCTCGACAATCTGCAGCCGACTGCCGGCAAGGTTGAAGTCGGTACGCGTCTGGACGTGGCCTATTTCGACCAGTTGCGTCACCAGCTCGATCTGGAAAAGACCGTGATCGATAACGTTGCCGAAGGTCGTGATTTCATCGATATCGATGGCCAGAGCCGTCATGTCCTGAGCTACCTGGGTGACTTCCTGTTCAGCCCGCAGCGTGCCCGCACACCGGTCAAGGCGCTGTCCGGTGGCGAGCGTGCACGTCTGTTGCTGGCCAAGCTGTTCAGCAAGCCGGCCAACCTGCTGGTACTCGACGAACCGACCAACGACCTGGACGTCGAAACCCTGGAGCTGCTTGAAGAGGTTCTGCTGACCTTCAAGGGCACCGTGCTGATGGTCAGTCACGACCGGGCATTCCTCGACAACGTCGTCACCAGTACTCTGGTGTTCGAAGGCGAGGGCAAGGTTCGCGAGTACGTGGGGGGTTACCAGGACTGGTTGCGTCAGGGCGGTTCGCCGCGTCTGCTGGGCGTCGCCGACACCAAGTCGGGCAAGGCCGAGCTGGCCAGCGCTGTGGCGCAGGCCGCACCGGTTGCCGCTCAGGACATGCCGGTGGCGAAGAAGAAGCTCAGCTACAAGCTTCAGCGCGAGCTGGAGGCGTTGCCTGCGCAGATTGATGAAGTGGAAGGCAAGATGGCCGCGCTGAATGCGGAAATGGCCGAGCCGGGCTTCTACCAGCGCTCTGCAGAGCAGACTGCGGCCGTGCTGGCGCAGCTGGAAAACCTGCAGGCCGAGCTGGACAAGCTGCTGGAGCGTTGGGCCGAGCTGGACGAGTAATCGCCCGGCGCGTTCCTGACATGCACAAAAGCCCGGGTTAACCGGGCTTTTCGCTGTAGCGGGCCAGCTTACTCGGGTTTCTTGAGGCTCACTGCCAGCACATCGCAGGGTGCGCCGTGCAGAACGTCGTTGGCTGTCGATCCGAGCAGCAGGGCCAGGCCGTGACGGCCATGGCTGCCGACGACGATCAGGTCGCACGCTTCGCTCTTGGCCAGCTTGTGAATTTCCTGGCGGGGCTGGCCGAACACCATGTGGCTTTCGCTGTTCTCCAGTTGCGGATACTTGAGTTTCAGCTTATCGAGTTTATCCCGGGCCTGATCGATCTGTTGCTGTTGCAGCTGTGAAAGGTCCATCGGCACGTCGCCGCCGAACGCCATCGCGATCGGTTCGACAATGTGCACGACCGACAATTTTGCCTCGCTGGCCTTGGCCAGCTTGCTGGCGCGACGGATGACCGGGTCACACTCATCGGTGAGGTCGATGGCAACCAGAATGTGTTCGTACGGCATGAGGGTGTCCTCCGGGAGAATGCAATGATGGGAGTATGGCTCTTTCGTTCGCATCTGGGCAGGCCCATGTGCAAGTCATTGTTTTCAAGAATGTTGTAAAGAGCCTGAAATCGGGTGGGGGCAAGAAATATGACGTTCTGGATAGTCCTGTCAATCATTGGTGTGATGCTGAGTCCGCTGGTATGGTTACGTCCCTCACGTCAGCAGAGCGGCAGGATGGCGCTGCGCATGCAGGCGCGGCGCCTGGGCATGGGCATGCAACTGACCCCGCAGGAATGGCCGCACTGGCTGAGCAAGGAGCCGCCCAGTCCTTGCGCGCAGTACCATCGTCCGCGTCTGGGCTCGCATGCAGATGCCTGGGTGTACTGGCAAAGCGAGCCGGGCGTGTGGCGCAACCGCTGGCGCGAACCTTGCGAAGACGCAAAGCTGCTGCCTTATCTGCAAACGCTGCCCGGGGATGCCTACAAGGTCGAGGCTGACGGGCAGTTGATTGCGGTTTACTGGGCCGAGCGGGGCGAGGCAGAAGTGTTACAGCGTATTGACGCGGTGCTCAAGGCGCTGGCCTGACCCTGAATCGCAGGCATTAAAAAGCCCGATAACAACATCGGGCCGGGGTTGGCCAGGCAGGCCGATAATTCGTCGCGTGCCGACAGGCTTTCGCCGCCATGTCGGCTTTCGCTGTTGCGCACCCGCAAATCAGCTGCATTGCGAGCCTCTTGTGGCGCAGTGTTGCGACTCTAGACCTTTTGCTCCTTTTTGTCGCGATTCCTGCAAATATTTTTTGCGCGTGCCCTCGTGCGGTGCGTTCCTGGCTGATTTTTCCCTGTACCTATCGAATGTCACGCGGTGTGGCTATCGTCATGCAGATGCCCGCCAGGCCTTGCGTGGCAGCGTATTATGGCGTGCCCCGTGCGGCAGCTGCAGGGCATTCGAATGGCCACTATCATTGGTGCGAATGATGGAGGATCGTAGGTCTACGTGGGCATTATGAAGCCTGCGCATGCTCCTGTTAAAACGACGATTTTCAGACGTTTTGTCGAATTGACAATCGTGTGGTTATGCCTGATGGTGTGCGTACCCAAATCAAACGGGCGTATGAAATGAGCGTTTGGTCGTCAGAGGGCTCTGACAGAATCCCGACTACCACGTCGCGGCGGTAAGCGTGTGATTTGGCGTGTTCATCGACGGCGACGTCGTAGCCCCGTCGGACATTGAGGTCCGGCGGGTATTGTTCAGCTTCCATATTGTGGAGATCAGTTGATGATTTACGAAGGTAAAGCCATCACGGTTAAGGCTCTTGAAAGTGGCATCGTCGAATTGAAATTCGACCTCAAGGGTGAGTCCGTCAACAAGTTCAACCGTCTCACCCTCAATGAGCTCCGTCAGGCAGTCGATGCGGTCAAGGCTGACGCGTCGATCAAGGGCGTGATTGTCACCAGTGGCAAAGATGTATTCATTGTCGGCGCGGATATCACCGAATTCGTCGAAAACTTCAAGTTGCCGGAAGCTGAACTGGTCGCCGGCAATCTGGAAGCGAACAGGATTTTCAGTGATTTCGAAGACCTGAACGTGCCGACTGTCGTGGCAATCAACGGAATCGCGCTGGGCGGCGGTCTGGAAATGTGCCTGGCCGCAGACTATCGAGTCATCGCCAGCAGCGCTCGTGTCGGTCTCCCCGAGGTCAAGCTGGGCCTGTACCCGGGTTTCGGCGGCACCGTGCGTCTGCCACGCATCATCGGCGCTGACAATGCAATCGAGTGGATTGCCTCGGGCAAGGAAAACGCTGCGGAAGATGCTCTCAAGGTCGGTGCCGTGGACGCGGTGGTAGCGCCCGACAAGCTGCAGGCTGCTGCCCTTGATTTGATCCAGCGCGCCATTTCCGGCGAGTTCGATTACAAGGCCAAGCGCCAGCCGAAGCTGGACAAGCTCAAGCTCAATGCCATCGAACAGATGATGGCATTCGAAACCGCCAAGGGCTTCGTCGCAGGTCAGGCCGGCCCGAACTATCCGGCCCCTGTCGAAGCTATCAAGACCATCCAGAAAGCCGCCAACTTCGGTCGTGACAAGGCGCTGGAGATCGAAGCCGCCGGTTTCGTTAAAATGGCCAAGACTTCTGCCGCGCAGAGTCTGATCGGCCTGTTCCTGAACGATCAGGAACTGAAAAAGAAAGCCAAGGGCTACGACAGGATCGCCAAGGACGTGAAGCAGGCTGCCGTACTGGGCGCCGGCATCATGGGCGGCGGCATTGCCTATCAGTCGGCAGTCAAAGGCACGCCGATCCTGATGAAGGATATCCGCGAAGAAGCCATTCAACTGGGTCTGAACGAAGCGTCCAAACTGCTTGGCGGTCGCCTCGAGAAAGGTCGTCTGACCGCTGCGAAGATGGCCGAAGCGCTTAACGCCATTCGTCCTACGCTGTCCTACGGCGATTTCGGCAACGTCGATCTGGTAGTGGAAGCGGTCGTCGAGAACCCCAAGGTCAAGCAGGCGGTACTGGCCGAAGTCGAAGCCAACGTGGGTGAGAACACCATTCTGGCGTCCAACACCTCGACCATTTCGATCAGTCTGCTGGCCCAGGCCCTCAAGCGCCCGGAAAACTTCGTCGGCATGCACTTCTTCAACCCTGTGCACATGATGCCGCTGGTGGAAGTGATCCGTGGCGAGAAGTCCAGTGAAGAAGCAGTCGCCACGACTGTTGCCTATGCCAAGAAAATGGGCAAGAACCCGATCGTGGTCAACGACTGCCCGGGCTTTCTGGTCAACCGCGTGCTGTTCCCGTATTTCGGCGGCTTCGCCAGACTGGTCAGTGCGGGCGTGGATTTTGTGCGCATCGACAAGGTCATGGAGAAATTCGGCTGGCCGATGGGCCCTGCCTACCTGATGGACGTAGTCGGTATCGACACCGGCCACCATGGTCGTGATGTCATGGCCGAAGGCTTCCCTGATCGCATGAAGGACGATCGTCGCTCTGCGATCGACGCGCTGTACGAAGCCAAGCGCCTCGGGCAGAAGAACGGCAAGGGTTTCTACGCCTACGAGACCGACAAGAAGGGCAAGCCCAAGAAGGTCAACGACCCGGCGGTGCTGGATGTGCTCAAGCCGATTGTCTACGAACAGCGCGAAGTCAGCGATGAAGGCATCGTCAACTGGATGATGATCCCGCTTTGCCTGGAAACGGTCCGCTGCCTGGAAGACGGCATTGTCGAAACCGCTGCCGAGGCTGACATGGGCCTGATCTACGGCATCGGTTTCCCTCCGTTCCGTGGCGGCGCGCTGCGCTACATCGATTCCATCGGTGTTGCCGAATTCGTTGCCCTGGCTGACCAATACGCCGAACTGGGTGCCCTGTATCAACCGACCGCGAAGCTGCGTGAGATGGCCGCCAATGGCCAGAGCTTCTTCGGTCAAGCGTCTTCCGAGGAATGAACCAATGAGCCTTAATCCAAGAGACGTCGTGATTGTCGACTTCGGTCGCACCCCGATGGGCCGCTCCAAGGGCGGTATGCACCGCAACACCCGCGCCGAAGATATGTCCGCGCACCTGATCAGCAAATTGCTCGAGCGCAACAACAAGGTTGACCCGGCTGAAGTCGAGGACGTGATCTGGGGCTGCGTCAACCAGACCCTGGAGCAGGGCTGGAACATCGCGCGTATGGCGTCATTGCTGACCCAGATCCCGCACACCTCGGCCGCGCAGACGGTAAGCCGTCTTTGTGGTTCGTCCATGAGCGCACTGCACACCGCTGCTCAGGCAATCATGACCAACAACGGTGACGTGTTCGTCATCGGCGGTGTCGAGCACATGGGCCATGTCAGCATGATGCATGGCGTTGACCCTAACCCGCACATGTCCCTGCACGCCGCCAAAGCCTCCGGCATGATGGGCCTGACCGCTGAAATGCTCGGGAAAATGCACGGCATCACCCGCGAGCAGCAGGACGCTTTCGGTCTGCGTTCCCACCAGCTGGCTCACAAGGCGACGCTGGAAGGCAAGTTCAAGGACGAGATCATCCCGATGCAGGGTTATGACGAAAATGGCTTCCTCAAAGTCTTCGACTACGATGAGACCATCCGTCCGGACACTACTCTGGAAAGTCTGGCGGCACTCAAGCCTGCCTTCAATCCAAAAGGTGGCACCGTGACCGCCGGTACGTCCTCGCAGATCACTGACGGTGCGTCGTGCATGATCGTCATGTCGGCCCAGCGTGCCCAGGACCTCGGTATCCAGCCCATGGCGGTGATCCGCTCGATGGCCGTGGCCGGTGTCGACCCCGCAATCATGGGCTATGGTCCGGTTCCGGCGACCCAGAAAGCGCTCAAGCGCGCCGGTCTGAGTATTGCCGATATCGACTTCTTCGAGCTCAACGAAGCCTTCGCTGCACAGGCCCTGCCGGTGTTGAAAGATTTGAAAGTGCTCGACAAGATGAACGAGAAGGTTAACCTGCACGGCGGCGCCATCGCTCTGGGGCATCCTTTCGGGTGTTCCGGTGCACGCATCTCCGGCACTTTGCTCAACGTCATGAAGCAAAATGGCGGCACCTTCGGTGTGTCGACCATGTGTATTGGTCTGGGTCAGGGTATCGCGACCGTTTTCGAACGCGTCTGACTTCCCGAGTGTGATGCGAGCCGGGGCTTGGTGCCCCGGCTTTTGTTTTTTGAAAAAATGGTTTCAGGCAATTTTTTTGGACGTGTTACAAAGGGGACCGCAACATGCAGCTGCAACCAGGGCTCTATCGCCATTACAAGGGCCCGCACTACCGGGTTTTCAGCGTTGCAAAACATTCCGAAACCGAAGAGGAGGTCGTGTTTTATCAGGCTTTGTACGGCGATTTCGGGATGTGGGTACGTCCCTTGGACATGTTTCTCGAGTCGGTCGAGGTTGACGGCGAGCACGTCCCGCGCTTTGCTCTGGTTGAGGCTGAACCCAGCCTGTTTTCCCGAACATGAGAGGGGATTGCACAACAGGCTGTGCTTGACCTCACCTTGTAGCCACTATATATAGCGTGGCCTTTACAAGCTCCTCACTGTCTTTCATCTAGTATTCAGGAATTTTCTGATCCATGGGCAAATCGCTGGTCATCGTGGAATCCCCGGCTAAGGCCAAGACCATCAACAAGTATTTGGGCAACCAGTACGTGGTGAAGTCGAGTATCGGCCATATCCGAGACCTGCCCACCAGCGGTTCGGCTAGTGCCGCCAAAGATCCTGCCGCCAAGCGTGGCAAGGCTGCTGCGGGCGAAGGCCCGGTACTGACGCCGAAAGAAAAGGCGCAACGCCAGCTGGTCTCACGCATGGGAGTCGATCCGGAACACGGCTGGAAAGCCAAGTACGAGATCCTCCCTGGCAAGGAAAAGGTCATTGAAGAGCTGCGCAAGCTCGCCAAGGATGCCGACATCATCTATCTCGCGACGGACTTGGACCGCGAAGGGGAAGCCATTGCCTGGCACCTGCGCGAAGCCATCGGTGGTGATGACAGCCGCTACAAGCGCGTGGTGTTCAACGAGATCACCAAGAAAGCCATTCAGGAAGCGTTTTCCAAGCCTGGCGAACTGGACATCGCCCGGGTCAACGCCCAGCAGGCGCGCCGCTTCCTCGACCGCGTCGTCGGCTACATGGTCTCGCCGCTGCTCTGGCAGAAAGTTGCCCGAGGCTTGTCCGCCGGACGTGTGCAGTCGGTCGCAGTAAAGCTGGTGGTCGAGCGCGAGCGTGAAATCCGTGCGTTCAACCCTGAAGAGTACTGGGAGATCCACGCCGATCTGGGCACCGCGAAGGGCGCCAATGTGCGTTTCGAAGTGGCGCGGGAAAACGGCGAAGCATTCAAGCCGCTGAATGAAACCCAGGCCATGGCCGCCCTTGAAAAGCTCAAGGCGTCCAGCTATAGCATCGTCAAGCGTGAAGACAAGCCGACCAGCAGCAAGCCATCGGCACCGTTCATCACTTCGACCCTGCAGCAGGCGGCGAGCAATCGTCTGGGCTTCGGCGTAAAGAAAACCATGATGATGGCGCAGCGCTTGTACGAAGCGGGCTACATCACTTACATGCGTACTGACTCTACCAACCTGTCGGCTGACGCAGTCAGTATGGCGCGTGACTACATCGAAACCGAGTTCGGCAAGAAGTACCTGCCGGAGTCGCCCAACGTTTACAGCAGCAAGGAAGGCGCGCAGGAAGCGCACGAAGCGATTCGTCCTTCCGACGTCAACACTCATCCGAGCAAACTGGCAGGGATGGAGCGTGACGCCGAACGTCTTTACGAGTTGATCTGGCGTCAGTTCGTGGCCTGCCAGATGCTGCCTGCGCAATACCTGTCGACCACTGTCACGGTCGCCGCGAGCGACTTCGAGCTGCGCGCCAAGGGCCGCATCCTGAAATTCGACGGCTACACCCGTGCGTTGCCGCAGATGGCCAAGCCGGGCGATGACGATGTTTTGCCGGACATGGCGCAGGGTGAAACCCTGAAACTGAACAAGCTCGACCCAAGTCAGCACTTCACCAAGCCGCCTGCGCGTTACTCGGAAGCGAGCCTGGTCAAGGAGATGGAAAAGCGTGGCATCGGCCGTCCGTCGACCTACGCAGCGATCATCTCGACCATCCAGGACCGTGGCTACGTGGCGTTGCATAACCGCCGCTTCTACTCGGAAAAGATGGGCGACATCGTCACCGGACGTCTGTCCGAAAGCTTTTCCAACCTGATGGATTATGGCTTTACCGCCGGGATGGAAGAAAACCTCGACGACGTTGCTCAGGGTGAGCGCGACTGGAAAAACGTACTGGACGAGTTCTACGGCGATTTCCGTAAAAAGCTCGACGTGGCCGAGGCTGCCGATGGCGGCATGCGCGCCAACCAGCCGGTGATGACCGATATCCCGTGCAAGGTGTGCGGCCGTCCGATGCAGATCCGTACCGCCTCGACGGGCGTTTTCCTGGGGTGTTCCGGTTACAGCCTGCCGCCCAAGGAGCGCTGCAAGGCGACCGTCAATCTGACTCCCGGCGACGAAATTGCCGACGATGATGAGGGTGAGTCCGAGTCGCGGGTTCTGCGCGGCAAGCATCGTTGCCCGATCTGCAGTACTGCGATGGATGCCTACCTGCTGGATGAGAAGCACAAGCTGCATATCTGCGGCAACAACCCCGATTGCACCGGCTACGAGATCGAGGAAGGCACTTACCGCATCAAGGGCTACGAAGGTCCTAGCCTGGAGTGTGACAAGTGCGGCAGCGAGATGCAGCTCAAGACCGGCCGTTTCGGCAAGTTCTTCGGCTGCACCAACCCGGACTGCAAGAACACCCGCAAACTGCTGAAAAGCGGTGACGCGGCGCCGCCGAAGATGGACCCGGTGAAAATGCCGGAGCTCAAGTGCGACAAGGTTGACGATACCTACATCCTGCGTGATGGTGCTTCGGGTCTGTTCCTGGCCGCCAGCCAGTTCCCGAAGAATCGCGAAACCCGCGCACCGCTGGTCATCGAGATCGCCCCGCACAAGGACGAAATCGATCCCAAGTATCACTTCCTTTGCGAAGCGCCGAAGAAGGATCCGGACGGTCGTCCAGCAGTGATCCGCTACAGCCGCAAGACCAAAGAGCAATACGTCCAGACCGAAGTAGAGGGCAAGCCTACCGGCTGGCGTGCGTTCTACGACGGCAGCGCCTGGAAGGTTGAAGACAAGCGTTGATCGCAAGCGCCCGGCTCAAGAGAGTCGGGCGCTGTTTTCGATAGGCATCCGCCTGTTTCGCCGGACTGTCCAGTCCCCGCAGGCTATGCTGTTCTCTATCCCATCGTTGTGGAGAGTGTCGCCATGGCTCATGAGCTCTATACCCGTACCAACCAGAAACTCTATTTCGCAGGGCTCTCGCTCGAAGCGTTGGGGAGGGCGGAGAAGGGGCAGGCGGTGAACTCTCCTGCGTTGTTGCAGGCAGAGCGCGAGTCCGCGCTGTTTCATCTGTATGGTGCGCTGCTGGGCCTGTGCCACGAGATCGCGGGCTACTACCGTCTGCCGCAAGCCGGTGCGCGTCGTGCGGAAGAATTGTTGACGCAGGAAGTGCTGAACGCCATCGCCATTCCCGAAATGGCCGAGCTGGTAGAGCTCGCCCAGAATCGCCAGACGTGGCTTGCGCAATTGCTGGCGGCCTATAACGCGCTGTATGAGCCACCACGTGCGCCGAAAAAGCTCAAGGGTGATGTTACGCAGCCGATGATACAGGCAGTGAACCTGGACGCCGAGCCGGAGTCTGAACTCTCACGTGAAGAGCTAGAAAATTGGCGTCAACAACTCAAAGGGTTGGCCATCCGTTTTCGTGAAGGCCTGAGCGAGTGCTGAAAACCAATGAAGTAAGGGCTGGCAGGCTGTTACAATGCCGGCTTATCGCGGAGTAACTGTACCAATGCCTACCTCTTTCCTGGAAATTGTCGAACTACCTGACGGACGTATCGAGCTGCGTCGTGCCGATGACGAGGGTTCCCTGGTAACGCTTGATTTCTCTGCGGATGCCAAGGCGTTCATGCAAGGTCAGCATGTCGAAGTCGCCAAAGCCATGTTGAGTGTGGGTGTGCAGATGGCTGGCCGCCTGGCTGAAGGCGAAATCGAAAAGGATGATGTGCCACACGTTCTGCACTGATCGACGACTGGGCTTCAGCCCAGCCGGATGTTCAGGCTCTGTGCTTCCCCGATTTTTGCTGCACTGATCAATTGCTGACGCGCTATGGCGCCCAGCGGGTTGATCCAGCTCACCACCGTATGACTACGGCCCAGTCGAAGTGCTTCGCGAGTCAGCTCCAGTACGCTTTGTGCGCCGCGTGGCTGCAGCAGCAGAATCCGCTCCCTGTTGAGTCCCGCATCGCGCAGCCATGTCTGCGTCAGGCTGGATGGCGGTGCGATCAGTGTCAGCCAGCGTGCATCCAGCTCCTCGCTCAGTTCCCGAAGGATGGGCGCAAGAAGATTGAGGCAGTTCCCGGCGGCGCCGCGCAATGACAGTTCACTGAAGGGCTCTGGCTCATCGCTCCACGGCGTTTCGACTGCATCTGTGAGCAGTGGGGCGATGGGCTGCGCCAGAAATGCCTCGAACAACGGCAATTGCGAATGCGGTGCTTGATGGAACTGCATAACGTCTCCTTAGCGGCGAATGACGCCGACGCTCAAACCTTCGATCACCAGTTCCTGATCCTTGAGATCGACCTCGATGGGTGCGAAATCAGGGTTCTCCGCCAGCAGCCAGACCTTGCTGCCTTCACGCTTGAAACGCTTGACGGTCACTTCATCGCCTATCCGGGCCACCACGATCTGGCCGTTGCGGGCCTCGCGTGTGGTGTGCACGGCGAGCAGATCGCCATCCAGAATGCCGACGTCCTTCATGCTCATGCCATGAACGCGCAACAGGTAGTTGGCGCTGGGGTGGAAGAAGGAGGGGTTGATGTTGCAGGACTCTTCGATGTGTTGCTGGGCCAGGATCGGTGCACCTGCTGCAACGCGGCCGATGACTGGCAGGCTGCTGTCATCCGGCCGCGCTTCGAAGCCGGGGATGCGAATGCCGCGTGAAGCACCCGGAGTCATTTCGATGGCGCCTTTACGGGCCAGGGCCTTGAGGTGCTCTTCCGCCGCGTTGGGCGACTTGAAGCCCAGCTCCTGAGCGATTTCCGCACGTGTCGGCGGGAACCCGTTGTCTTCCAGGCAGCGTTTGATGAAACCCAGGATTTCAGCCTGGCGTGGCGTCAGTTTGATCATGAGGGGCGCTCTGGCTTTTTATACAGTGACTGGGATTATATACAGTGAAGGCGCGTTGGCAATCATCCATTTCATTTTCGTCGCCGGACGGTGGTCAACCCAGACAGCGCCTCTCGTCAAAAACCGCAGCAATATTCACGTTTTGTCATTTAACATCCATTAGCGTGACTGTTCGGCCACAAAATGAACGGCCTGGCTTGACAATCGAGGCGTTTGATACGTATGTTTCAAACGTTCGTTTGTTAGGCAGAGAGCCATGGCCCAGTCAGAAACCGTTGAACGCATTCTTGATGCTGCAGAGCAGTTGTTTGCAGAGAAAGGCTTTGCCGAAACGTCCTTGCGTCTTATCACCAGCAAGGCGTCGGTCAACCTGGCTGCGGTGAATTATCACTTCGGCTCGAAGAAGGCGTTGATTCAGGCCGTGTTCTCGCGTTTTCTGGGACCGTTCTGCATCAGCCTCGATCGCGAACTGGAGCGTCGCCAGGCAAAACCCGAACACAAGCCAAGCCTTGAGGAACTGCTGGAGATTCTCGTCGAGCAGGCACTTGTGGTGCAGCCGCGCAGCGGTAACGACCTGTCGATTTTCATGCGCTTGCTGGGGCTTGCCTTCAGTCAGAGCCAGGGCCACCTGCGCCGCTACCTCGAAGACATGTACGGCAAGGTGTTCCGTCGCTACATGACGCTGGTCAACGAAGCGGCCCCGCGCATTCCGCCCATCGAGCTGTTCTGGCGTGTGCACTTCATGCTCGGTGCTGCCGCGTTCAGCATGTCCGGGATCAAGGCCCTGCGCGCCATTGCCGAGACCGATTTCGGCGTCAATACCTCCATCGAGCAGGTCATGCGCCTGATGGTGCCGTTTCTGGCCGCTGGCATGCGCGCTGACACCGGCGTCAGCGACCCCGCGATGATCGCCGCCCAACTCAGGCCGCGGACCAAAAGCAGCACCAGCACACCTGCGGTCGCCAAGGCCTGAAGCCTCTGCCGTTAATCAGCCTGCTCTGAATCAGGCTGCACCGGCGTGTCGGATTGCGTCGGGCTTCAGGATCAAGCACCATGCCCGGATTGTGAACGAGCACTGGTGTGTAAGGGTTTTTCTATGAGTTCTGGCCTGCAAGGCTCCCTGATGGTCGATGTCGCCGGCACCTGGCTGACCAGCGAAGACCGTCAGTTTTTGCGTCAGCCCGAAGTGGGCGGTTTGATCATCTTTGCCCGAAACATCGAGCATCCCCGTCAGGTTCGTGAGTTGAGTGCGGCTATTCGTGCCGTGCGCCCGGACCTGCTGCTGGCCGTCGATCAGGAGGGCGGCAGGGTGCAGCGTCTGCGTGAGGGTTTCGTACGCTTGCCGCCTATGCGCTCGATCGCCGACAAGCCTGAAGCCGAGCTTCTCGCCGAACACTGTGGCTGGCTGATGGCGACCGAAGTGCTGGCGGTCGGGCTGGACCTGAGTTTTGCCCCGGTACTGGACCTCGACTACCAGCGCAGCGCTGTGGTCGGCACGCGTTCGTTCGAAGGCGATCCGCAGCGCGCGGCGTTGCTGGCAGGGGCGTTCATTCGTGGGATGAACGCTGCCGGCATGGCTGCCACCGGCAAGCATTTCCCTGGCCACGGCTGGGCTGAGGCCGACTCTCATGTGGCTATCCCGAATGACGAACGCAGCCTGGAAGAGATCCGCGCCAGTGATCTGGTGCCGTTTGCACGCCTGAGTCAACAGCTGGCCGCAGTGATGCCAGCTCATGTCATTTACCCGAAAGTCGATTCGCAGCCCGCCGGCTTTTCAAAGCGCTGGTTGCAGGACATTCTGCGCGACGAACTGCAATTTGACGGTGTTATTTTCAGTGACGACCTGTCGATGGCCGGCGCTCATGTCGTCGGCGATGCGGCCAGCCGTATCGAGGCGGCGCTGACAGCCGGATGCGACATGGGCCTGGTGTGCAACGACCGGGCGGCCGCAGAGCTTGCGCTTGGCGCTGCGCAGCGCTTGAAGGTCAAGCCTTCGCCACGTATCGCGCGCATGCGCGGTCAGGCGTCTGCCAGTACTGACTATCGGCAACACCCGCGCTGGCAGGCCGCGCTCCAGGCTCTACGTGCTGCTCAACTGATCGATTAAGGATTTGCGATGACTGTTTACGCGATTATTGGCGGTACTGGCCTGACCCAGCTCGAGGGCCTGAGCATTCGGCAATCCCTGCCGATGAACACCCCTTATGGCGCACCTTCCGGCGAAATCCATATCGGCGACTATGCCGGTCGCGAAGTGATGTTTCTGGCGCGCCACGGCCACCCGCACCGCTTGCCGCCGCATCAGGTCAACTACCGGGCCAATATCTGGGCACTGAAGCAGGCGGGTGCCGAAGCGATTCTTGCGGTCAACGCAGTCGGTGGCATTCATCCCGCCATGGGCACCGGGCATTTCTGTGTGCCGCATGATCTGGTCGACTACACCAGCGGTCGTCAGCACACGTTCTTCGCCGATGACCTGGAAGAGGTCACGCACATCGACTTCAGTTATCCATACAGCGAAGCGCTGCGTGCCCGGCTGATTGCTGCGTTGGCCGCCGAGGGATGCGCGTTCTCCGACCGTGGTGTCTATGCCTGCACTCAGGGACCGCGTCTGGAAACTGTTGCCGAAATCATCCGCCTCGAGCGTGATGGCTGCGACATTGTCGGCATGACCGGCATGCCCGAGGCCGCGCTGGCTCGAGAGCTGGAACTTGAATACGCCTGCCTGGCGCTGGTGGTCAACCCGGCAGCGGGCAAGTCGACGACCGTCATTACCATGGCGGAAATCGAACAGGCCCTGCGCGAGGGGATGGGCAAGGTGAAGGCCACGCTTGCCCGGGTTCTTTCGGCGTCCTGAGTTACAGCATGCGCTTGAGGGTGTTGTCCTTGCGCACAAGATGGTGCCAGAGCGCGGCGAGCACATGCAGGCCGATGACATAGTAGAAGATCGAGCCCAGCAACTTGTGCACGTCTTCGAACGTCTCGGCCAGGCGGTCCGAGGTGGCCAGCGGCCAGGGAATCTGCAGGTCGGTAAGAGGGATGGGCAGCGCGCCTTTTTCCACCATCACCGTCAACAGCCCCAGTAGAGGCTGGGCAAACAGGAACGCATACAGCGCGTAATGGGTGACGGTTGCGACGATGCGCAACGCCCCTTCAAGCGGCGGTGTAATGCCGGGCGGACGATGACGTCGACGCTCGGCGACACGGAAAAACGCCATGATCAGAATCAGAATGCCGACCCAGAAGTGGCTCTGCACAACCAGCAACCGATATTCCGAGCCCTTGCCGAACTGAGTGCGGCTCAGAATCAGGGTGTACGCCAGCACGATCAGAATGGCCATGAGCCAGTGCAGCCATCTGGCCCGGGCGGTGTAGCGTTGAGAAGTCGATGCATCCACGGTTGGATTCCTTGTCTCTTTTTTTGCAGGGCTGGTAGACAGCTTAGGCTGTCGATCAGGCGCCTGCGTTTCATGTTGGCCTGATTTTTTTCGCGTGCCTCTCCGGCCACTGAATATGGCAAATACACAGCACGTGAGATACGCGACGGAACCTGTGCCCACGGGTGGCTTCATATGCCGTGAATATTCACCCGGGAGCAAGTCTTGACCAGTGCCAATCCGCCTGTCGGCCCAGCAACACCAGTGTCCGCCAGTGTTTCATTGAATGTACTGACCATGAACATGCACATGGGCTTTGGCATTTTCAATCGCCGCTTCATTCTGCCGGAGCTGCGTGAAGCTGTGCGCACTGTATCGGCCGATATCGTGTTTCTTCAGGAAGTACACGGCGAACATCAGAGCCACGCGCGCAGGGTCAAGGACTGGCCGACGATTTCGCAGTACGAGTTTCTTGCTGACAGCATGTGGAGTGATTTTGCCTACGGCCGCAACGCGGTGTATCCGGATGGCGATCATGGCAACGCGTTGCTCTCCAAATACCCGATCATCCAGCATGAAAACCTCGACATTTCCATTCATGGCACCGAGCAGCGCGGCTTGTTGCATTGCATACTTGACGTCCCACACGCGGGTCGGGTGCATGCGGTCTGTGTGCATCTGGGATTGCGTGAAAGCCATCGGCGTCAGCAGCTCAAACTGCTTAACGAGCTGATGGCGCGTATTCCCGAGGGCGAGCCGGTCATCGTTGCCGGTGACTTCAATGACTGGCGTCAGCGCGCCGATGAGTCGCTCCAGGGGAGCGGGCTGCACGAGGTTTTCGTAGAGCGCTTCGGGGCACCGGCGAAAAGCTTTCCGGCCCGTTGGCCAGTGCTCCGCCTGGACCGGATCTATATCCGCAATGCAACGTCGCATCGGCCGAAAGTACTGTCCAGTCGACCGTGGTCCCACCTTTCCGATCATGCACCGCTGGCGGTGGAGTTGACCTTATGAGCAATACGACAGGGCAGTGGCGTGACGGCAACTCGGTAGAGTTGCTGATCAATGGCGAGGATTTCTATGCCCGGGTATTCGAGTGCATACGTGCCGCGCGCAAAGAAGTGCTGATCGAGACCTTCATTATTTTTGAAGACCGGATCGGCGAGAGCCTGCAACAGGCGTTGCTCGAAGCCGCCGCAAATGGCGCGAAAGTCGTCGTCACGGTGGATGACTACGGCACCTCGGACCTGAGCTCGACGTTTGTCAAAACCATGATCGACGCCGGTATCCAGATTCAGCTGTTCGATCCGCGTCCCCGGTTCATGGGCATGCGCACCAACCTGTTCCGCCGCCTGCACCGCAAGGTGGTGGTGATTGACGGCGAGCTGGGCTTTATCGGTGGCATCAATTACAGCGTCGATCATATGACCGACACCGGTCTGACGGCCAAACAGGATTACGCCGTTCTGGTACGCGGGCCGATTGTTGGCGATATTCACCACAGCGCGATGAACATGCTCAGCAAGGTCGTTCGTGACAAGTTGCCGCCCATTGCACTCAAGCTGGACCGCGCCGGTGACGCCAGCATGCTGCTCGCCGAGCGCGATAATGACGAGCACAGCACCGATATCGAAGAGCAGTACCTCGAGGCGATTCGCGCTGCGAAGCAACGCATCACCCTGGCCAATGCGTATTTCTACCCCAGCTACCGCTTTCTGCGTGAGCTGCGTAATGCCTCACGGCGGGGCGTCAAGGTCACCCTGATCCTGCAAGGCCAGCCCGACATGCCGTTCGTGCGGGTCTGCTCACGACTGACTTACACCTACTTGCTGCGCGACGGCGTGGTCATTCATGAATACAAGCAACGTGCATTGCACGGCAAGGTCGCGCTGATCGACCAGGACTGGTCCACCGTGGGCTCCAGCAATCTAGACCCGCTGAGCCTCGCACTGAACCTGGAAGCCAACCTGTTCATTCGTGATCGCGCGCTCAATGAGCATCTGCAAAGTCATCTGATGGAGCTTGCCGCTGCGCACAGCAAGCAGATGAGCCTCAAGGGTGCGGCGCGCGGCCAGTGGTGGCGTGCGCCAATGATCGTATTGAGTTTCTTCTTCCTGCGCCGTTTCCCGGCCATTGCCGGTTTGTTCCCGGTTCACGGTGTGCGCCTCAAGCCCCTGCGCGCCGGTGACGTAGTGCCCGAAGCGAAAGTGATCGAACAGCAGCAGAATAACCATCCGATGGACCAGGAGAAAACCCTATGACCCAAGCCACGCATGCAGCGCCGCAAAGTGCGCAGGGAACCAGGTGGAAATGGGCAAAGCGGGTATTCAACCTGTTTTTCTTCATCGCCGTACCGGTTCTGTTGTTTCTGCTGGTCAAGAACCTTGACTGGCAAGAGGTGAAACAGGCGTTGGCGTCCTACAAGGCCAGCACCCTGGCCATCGCTGCGGTGGTGGCCTTTGCGAGCTATGCGACCTACTGCTGCTTTGACGTGTTGGCGCGTTATTACACCCGGCACAAATTGTCGATCAAGCAGATCGTGCCGGTGACATTCGTCTGCTACGCGTTCAACCTCAATCTCAGTTCCTGGGTCGGCGGCATTGCCCTGCGTTACCGCTTGTATTCGCGACTGGGGCTCGATGTTTCGACCATCACGCGGATACTCAGCCTCAGCCTGATTACCAACTGGCTGGGTTACATGCTGCTGGCCGGTTTTGTGTTTTCGATGCGCTTTCTGGAGTTGCCCAAGGAGTGGTCGATCGGCACCACGACCCTGCAACTGATCGGCTTTGGACTGTTGGTAGTGTGTTTTGCCTACCTGCTGGCCTGCCGGTTTTCCAAAAAACGCTCATGGACCATTCGTGATCAGGAATTCAATCTGCCGACGCTGAAGCAGGCCCTGATGCAGGCCAGTCTGGGGGCACTGAACTGGTCGTTGATGGCTGCGGTGATTTATACCCTGCTGCCGGACAAGGCGTTCTATCCGGCGATTCTCGGCGTACTGCTGATCAGCAGCATTGCCGGTGTGATCACTCACATTCCAGCGGGCCTCGGCGTGCTTGAGACAGTGTTCATCACCTTGCTGGCGCACCAGTTCTCCAAGGGCAGCCTGCTCGCAGCACTGATCGGCTACCGCGCGATCTACTTCCTGCTGCCGCTGCTGCTGGCACTGGTGGTGTATCTGGTGCTGGAAAAACGCGCGAAGAAAATGGGCGAGAAAAACCAGCAGCGGATGGGCGAGGAGGCCAAGTCCTGAGGGCTCAGCCCTCAGTCGTCGAATCCGACCTGCTCGTGAATTTCGTCAACCTTGAGTTCCAGGCGATACGCCACCGCAATGAATAGCGCCTGGCACAGGCATAGCGTGGCGCTCAGCGAGCGGAAGGCGAACGAGCTGCCCTCGTTGACCAGCAACACCGAGTCGGCGCGCTTGGCCAGCGGCGACAGGTTGCTGTCGGTGATGATCAGCGTCTTGGCCTGATGGTGCTGGGCGATGCGCAGACAGTGTTGGGTCTCTTTGCCATAGGGCGTGAAGCTGATGGCAATCACCAGGTCATTGGCGCGCACACTGCGCATTTGCTCGCGATAGCTGCCTCCCAGGCCGGATATCAGATGAATGCGCTTGTTGGTGTGTTGCAGGTTGTAGACCAGATAATCAGCCACCGCGAACGAACGGCGCACGCCCACGACATAGATGTTGTCGGCGTTGACCACCAGGTCCACGGCTTTTTCGAATTCATCGTCATCCAGCTCGACACTCAGGCGTTCCAGGCCGGAGAGTGTGGCGCTGACGCATTCGCGTGCCAGATCGCCTGCGTTGGCCTTCTGTGACTTGTTGGCGATCAGGCTGCGGATACGCTGCTGGTAATTCTGTACCGGCGTGGTCTTGTGCGTATAAGCCTCGCGAAACAACGCCTGCATCTCGCTGAAGCCGCTGAACCCGAAACGCTGGGAAAATCGCACGATGGCCGAGGGGTGGACTTCACACTCGCGGGCGATGTCACTGATCCGGTCAACCATGATGCGGTCGCTCTGCTGGCTCATATAGCTGGCAATCCGTTTGAGCTGACGCGGCAGTCCTTCGTATTCATCAGTGATCAGCCGCAACAAGCCTTCGGCACTGTTCGGCGGCATGTCGACGCTCGTCCCGGGCAGAGTGGGCTGATCGGCGCTGGTCATATTCAAATCCTTTCTGCTTGTTCTTTTTCAGGGCAATGGCGTGCAGAGCACGACCCTTGTGGGCCTGACGGTGGAGGCTGCCTTGGGGCAGGAACGACGACTATATCCTACCCGCCTGCGCAGTGTGCCAGCACTTGAGTGGCGGTATGGAAAAAATATTCCACTAAAAATAATTATAGAAAAAATATTGATTGATGTGTCTTGACGTTTTACGCTGCATTCACAAAGCAGCGTGTACACATGATGCAAGCGCTGCAGGCTGATAAAAATAACAGGAGCCACCATGGGCCAGACACGCTTTGCCACTGGGCGTCAGTTGGATCTGATTTGCCTCGGACGCCTGGGCGTCGACCTTTATGCGCAACAAGTGGGGGCACGGCTGGAAGACGTTTCCAGTTTCGCCAAGTACCTGGGCGGCTCGTCGGCCAATATTGCCTTTGGCACGGCCAGGCTCGGGCTCAGGTCGGCCATGCTGAGCAGGGTCGGCGACGACCACATGGGCCGCTTTCTGGTCGAATCCCTGGCCCGCGAGGGCTGTGATGTCAGCGCCATCAAGCGTGACCCCGAGCGTCTGACGGCGATGGTGCTGTTGGGGTTGAAGGACCGCGAAACCTTCCCGCTGGTGTTCTACCGGGAAAACTGCGCTGACATGGCCCTGCGCGCCGAGGACATCGACGAGCAGCAGATTGCCTCGAGCAAGGCGCTGCTGATCACCGGCACGCATTTCTCCACTGATCAGGTGTTCAAGGCCAGCAGTCAGGCGCTCGACTATGCCGAGAAGCACGACGTCAAACGCGTACTGGATATCGACTACCGCCCTGTGCTCTGGGGGCTGGCAGGCAAGGCCGATGGCGAGACCCGGTTCGTTGCCGATCAGAAGGTCAGCCAGCATGTGCAGCGCATCCTGCCGCGCTTCGACCTGATCGTCGGCACTGAAGAAGAATTCCAGATTGCCGGCGGTTCCACCGATTTGCTCGTTGCCCTGCGCAAGGTGCGTGAACTGACGGCCGCGACACTGGTGGTCAAGCTCGGCCCGCAAGGCTGCACGGTGATTCACGGGGCCATTCCTGCGCGGCTGGAAGAGGGCGCCATCTACCCCGGCGTGCAGGTCGAAGTGCTCAACGTGCTCGGTGCGGGCGATGCGTTCATGTCCGGTTTTCTCAGCGGCTGGCTCAAAGAGGCCAGCGACGAGCGCTGCTGCCAGCTGGCCAATGCCTGTGGCGGGCTGGTGGTATCGCGTCATGCCTGTGCGCCCGCGATGCCGACCCCAGCCGAACTCGATTACCTGTTCAACAGCCCGGAACCCATCACCCGCCCTGATCAGGATGTCGCCCTGCAACGGCTGCATCAGGTCAGCGTGCCGCGCAAGCAGTGGCGGGAGTTGTTCATCTTCGCCTTCGATCATCGCGGCCAGTTGGTCGAACTGGCGCAACAGGCCGGGCGTGATCTGGGCAGCATCAGCCAGCTCAAGCAGCTGTTCGTGCAGGCGGTCGAGCGGGTCGAAACCGACCTGTGCAAGCGCGGTATCGAAGCCGACGTCGGTCTGCTTGCCGACCAGCGCTTCGGTCAGGACTCACTCAACGCCGCGACCGGTCGCGGCTGGTGGGTGGCGCGTCCGGTGGAAGTGCAGGGCTCAAGGCCGCTGGCATTCGAGCACGGTCGCTCCATCGGCAGCAATCTGCTCGCCTGGCCGCAGGAGCAGATCATCAAGTGCCTGGTGCAATATCACCCCGATGACGAGCCGATGCTGCGCCTGGAGCAGGAAGCGCAGATCAAGGCGCTCTATGACGCTTCGAAAGTCAGCGGCCATGAGTTGCTGCTGGAAATCATTCCGCCCAAGGATCATCCGTCGCCGCATCCGGACGTGATGCTTCGCTCGCTGAAGCGGTTGTACAACCTTGGCATTTACCCGGCGTGGTGGAAGATCGAGGCGCAGAGCGCGCAGGTCTGGCAGCAACTGGACGAACTGATCCAGCAACGCGATCCGTATTGCCGCGGCGTGGTACTGCTCGGCCTCAATGCGCCTGTCGAAGACCTTGCCGCCGGCTTTGCCGAAGCACGCAACAGCCGCGTCTGCCAGGGCTTTGCCGTCGGCCGGACAATATTCCGTGAGCCAAGCCGGGCCTGGATGGCCGGAGAAATAGACGATGCAACGTTGATCAGTCGGGTGCAGAGCACTTTCAACTGGTTGATCGAGTCCTGGCGCGAAAGCCGCGCCTGATGGGTTCCGGATTTCGACGTCACGACAACAACGTCGCGATAACAACAAAAAAGGTGCAGCCATGCCCGTTTCGACTTCCATACCCAGGATCCGCATCGGCATCAATCCGATCTCCTGGAGCAACGATGATTTGCCGGCCCTTGGCGGAGAAACTCCGTTGAGCACGGCACTGAGCGAAGGCAAAGCCATTGGCTACGAGGGCTTCGAGCTCAACGGCAAGTTTCCGAAAGATGCCAAGGGCGTCGGCGATGTGTTGCGGCCCCATGATCTGGCGCTGGTTTCCGGCTGGTACTCCAGCCGTCTGGCGCGGCGTTCGGTGGCCGAGGAAATCGAAGCCATCACTGCGCACGTGCAACTGCTCGCCGAAAATGGCGCTTCGGTGCTGGTGTATGGCGAAGTCGCCGACTCGATTCAGGGGCAGCGTATTCCGCTGGTCGAACGACCGCGTTTTCATACCGATGCCGCCTGGCATGAGTACGCTGAAAAACTCACCGAGCTGGCACGTTTCACCCTGTCCCGAGGCGTGCGCCTGGCGTATCACCACCACATGGGCGCCTACGTCGAGTCGGCGCAGGACATCGACCGGCTGATGGCGCTGACCGGCGAGGAGGTCGGGCTGCTGTTCGATTCCGGGCATTGCTACATGGGCGGTGGCGACCCTCTTCAGGTGTTGAGCAAGCACATCCGGCGTATCTGTCATGTGCATTTCAAGGACGTGCGCAAGCCGGTGGTGCAACTGGCGCGTAACAATCTGTGGAGCTTTCCGGACTGCATCATCAACGGCACCTTCACGGTGCCAGGCGACGGCGATATCGACTTCTCGGCGCTGCTCAAGGTCTTGTTGCAGGCCGATTACAACGGCTGGCTGGTAGTCGAGGCCGAACAGGATCCAGCCGTGGCGCCGAGCTATGCGTACGCCAAAAAAGGCTATGACACGTTGCGCCAACTGCTGGCCGATGCACGATAAGGAGGACTGAAACATGAACCTGCTGACCAAGAGCAAATCCAGCGGCCGCGACGTCGTGGCGCTGGCCCCCGGCTCGCTGGAATACGTGAACTTTGCCGCCTACCGCCTGGAGGCCGGAGAAACCCTGCCGCTGAGCGCA
Source organism: Pseudomonas sp. PvP027 (assembly GCF_017833005.1). Classification (NCBI taxonomy): domain Bacteria; kingdom Pseudomonadati; phylum Pseudomonadota; class Gammaproteobacteria; order Pseudomonadales; family Pseudomonadaceae; genus Pseudomonas; species Pseudomonas sp. PvP027. The sequence continues at coordinate 5,349,440 of NZ_JAFIBK010000001.1, forward strand.
GAAGAAAACGAGCTGTGCGTGGTGCTGCTGACCGGACATGCCAGCGTCACAGGCGAAGCGCCGGGGCAGGGCGCTTTCAGCTGGGAAAACATCGGCGATCGGCAATCGGTGTTCGAAGAAAAATCGCCGTTTGCGGTCTACCTGCCGCCGCATAGCCAGGCGCAGTTTGTCGCGCGCAGCGCGGTGCAGCTTGCCGTATGCACGGCACCTGGCGATGCCGGCAAACGTTTTCCGGCACGCTTGATCATGCCCGGCAGCATGAAGCGCAGTGTACGCGGCAAGGGCGCCAATACCCGTTATGTGTGCGACATATTGCCGGACAGTGAAGCGGCTCATTCGCTGCTGGTGGTCGAGGTGCGTACACCTTCCGGGCATTCCTCCAGTTACCCGCCGCACAAGCACGACCGGGACAACCTGCCGCACGAGAGCTTCCTCGAAGAAACCTACTACCACCAGGTCAACCCGCCGCAGGGCTTCGTTTTCCAGCGGGTTTACACCGACGACCGCAGCATCGATCAGGCCATGGCCGTGGAAAACAATGACCTGGTGACCGTGCCCAAGGGCTATCACCCGGTCTCCGTACCCTATGGCTACGAATCCTGGTACCTGAACGTAATGGCCGGCCCGACGCGCGCCTGGCAGTTCCACAACGATCCGCAGCACAGCTGGCTGCTGGATCTCTGATTTCCCATTTTTGTTCTGGAGGCATGAGATGAACGAGTCACCGGTGATCGGCCACTACATCAACGGACACCTGAACAATGGCGAGGGTGAGCGTTACAGCGATGTCTTTAACCCGGCAATCGGCACGGTCCAGGCGCGTGTGGCGCTGGCCAGCGTGAAGACCGTGGATGAAGCGGTTGCGGCGGCAAAGGCGGCGTTTCCGGCCTGGGCCGAGCAGTCCTCGTTGCGCCGGGCGCGGGTGATGTTCAAGTTCAAGGAGCTGCTTGACCAGCACCACGACGAGCTGGCGCAGATTATCTGCCGCGAGCACGGCAAGGTGTTGTCCGACGCGCGCGGTGAGGTGGTGCGCGGGATCGAGATCGTCGAATTTGCCTGCGGTGCTCCCAGCCTGTTGAAGAGCGATTTCAGCGACAATATCGGCGGCGGTATCGATAACTGGAACCTGCGTCAGCCACTGGGCGTCTGCGCCGGGGTCACGCCGTTCAACTTTCCGGTCATGGTGCCATTGTGGATGATTCCCATGGCGCTGGTGACCGGCAACTGCTTCATCCTCAAGCCTTCCGAGCGCGACCCGTCGGCCAGCCTGCTGATGGCGCGCCTGCTCAAGGAAGCCGGTCTGCCCGATGGCGTCTTCAATGTGGTGCAGGGCGACAAGGTGGCGGTCGATGCGCTGCTGCAGCACCCTGACATCGAAGCCATTTCCTTTGTCGGCTCGACCCCGATTGCCGAATATATTCATCAGCAAGGCACTGCCCACGGCAAGCGCGTGCAGGCGCTGGGCGGGGCCAAGAACCATATGATCGTGATGCCCGACGCTGATCTGGATCAGGCCGCCGACGCCTTGATCGGGGCGGCTTATGGCTCGGCTGGGGAGCGCTGCATGGCGATCTCGATTGCCGTGGTGGTCGGCGATGTCGGCCAGCGCCTCATCGACAAGCTGTTGCCGCGTATCGATCAGCTCAAGGTCGGCAACGGCATGCAGGCCGATTCTGACATGGGGCCGCTGGTCACCGCAGCGCACAAGGCCAAGGTCGAGGGTTTCATCGATCAGGGCGTCAAAGAGGGCGCCAGGCTGCTCGTCGATGGGCGCCACTTCAAGGTGCCGGGTGCCGAGCAGGGCTTTTTCGTTGGCGCGACGCTGTTCGACCACGTCACGCCGCAGATGCAGATCTACAAGGAGGAAATCTTCGGCCCGGTGCTGGGCATCGTGCACGTCGCGGATTTTGCCAGCGCCGTTGCGCTGATCAACGCACACGAGTTCGGCAATGGCGTGTCGTGCTTCACCAGCGATGGCGGCGTGGCGCGCGCATTCGCTCGCAGCATCAAGGTCGGCATGGTCGGCATCAACGTACCGATCCCGGTACCCATGGCCTGGCATTCGTTTGGTGGCTGGAAGCGTTCGCTGTTCGGCGATCACCACGCCTACGGCGAAGAAGGCCTGCGCTTTTACAGCCGCTACAAAAGCGTCATGCAGCGCTGGCCGGACAGCATCGCCAAAGGCCCCGAGTTCAGTATGCCGACTGCCAAATAGTCTTCATCAATGGAATGTTGCGGAGAACAAAAACAATGAACCACCCTCTGCGTTTCGCCCTTAATCGAATGGTCGCGCCACGCCTGTCTCTGGAAAGTTTCGTCGACCTGGCGGTTGAGTTGGGTGCCGATGCCATCGAGATTCGCAACGACCTCAAGGGCATCGAGATCGAAGACGGCACTGCCCCCGAGGTCGTCCGTGATCTTTGTGCTGCCAAGGGGGTAGAGGTGTTGTCCATCAACGCCCTGTACCCGTTCGATGTCTGGAACCAGGAGCGCGCTGCCCAAGCGACCAAGCTGGCGCAGTACGCCCGCGACTGCGGTGCCCGCGGTCTGGTGCTGTGCCCGCTCAATGACCGTGCCGATCCGCGCAACGGCGCGCAGCGTGCTGCGGGGTTACGCACCGCATTGACGGCCTTGGCCCCGATTCTTCGCGAGCACGGAATTCTCGGCTTCGTCGAACCGCTCGGCTTTGAGGAGTGCTCGCTGCGGCTCAAGCGTCAAGCGGTGGATGCGATCAAGGCTGTCGGCGGTCTGGATGTTTACCGACTGGTTCACGATACCTTTCACCACCATCTGGCCGGCGAGGTCGAGCTGTTCCCGGAGCTGACCGGGTTGGTACATATCTCCGGTGTCGAGGATGCGCAGACACCGCTCAACAGCATTCGCGATGGTCATCGCGTGCTGGTCGGCGAAGGCGACATTCTGGGTAATGCGTCGCAGATCGAGCGCTTGCTGGACAGCGGCTATGAGGGGCATCTGTCGTTCGAACCGTTTGCTGAAAGCGTTCACGTGCTGGATGACATTCCTCAAGCAATAGCGGCAAGCATGACGCATTTGTCACGAGCCGTTTCGCAGCGTCACTGACTTCAGCCGTCAGGCCGGCTTAAACCCTGGCCACCTCAAACAAGAACAAGGTGCGAACATGAGTACAACCCGACTGACCATGGCCCAGGCCCTGGTGAAGTTTCTCGATAACCAGTACGTCGAAGTCGACGGCGTACAGAGCAAATTCGTCGCCGGCATTTTCACCATTTTCGGGCATGGCAACGTGCTGGGGCTTGGGCAGGCACTGGAGCAGGACAGCGGCGACCTGGTAGTCCATCAGGGCCGTAACGAGCAGGGCATGTGCCACGCCGCCATCGGTTTTGCCAAGCAGCACCTGCGTCGCAAGATATACGCGTGCAGTTCATCGGTCGGCCCTGGCGCAGCGAACATGGTCACCGCTGCCGCAACGGCCTCAGCCAACCGCATCCCGTTGCTGCTGTTGCCGGGCGATGTCTACGCCAGCCGCCAGCCCGATCCGGTGCTGCAGCAGATCGAGCAGTTTCACGACCTGAGTATCAGCACCAACGACGCGTTCAAGGCGGTGAGCAAATATTGGGACCGTATCAACCGTCCCGAGCAGTTGATGAGCGCTGCGCTCAATGCCATGCGCGTACTGACCGATCCGGCCGACACGGGTGCCGTTACCTTGGCGCTGCCTCAGGATGTGCAGGCCGAAGCCTACGACTACCCGGACAGCTTTCTGCAAAAACGCGTGCACCGTATCGACCGGCGTCCGCCAAGCAAGGCCATGCTTGACGACGCGTTGCAACTGATTGTCGGCAAGCGCAAGCCGTTGCTGATCTGCGGCGGCGGGGTGCGTTACTCCGGCGCGGCGGATGCCTTGCAAGCCTTTGCCGAGCGCTTCGATATCCCGTTCGCCGAAACCCAGGCCGGCAAGAGTGCGATCGTTTCGGCGCACCCGTTGAACATGGGCGGCATCGGCGAAACCGGCACGCTGGCGGCCAATCGGCTGGCCAAAGAGGCTGACCTGATCATCGGCGTCGGCACCCGTTACAGCGATTTCACCACCGCGTCGAAATGGCTGTTCCAGAACCCGGATGTACAGTTTCTCAACCTCAATGTCGGTGCCTTCGATGTGCAGAAACTGGACGGCGTGCAGGTCCTGGCCGATGCGCAGACGGCATTGCAGGCGCTGACCGAAAGCCTGCAAGCCAGCGGTTATCGTGCGGCCTGGGGCGATGCGCCGCAGTCGGCACGTGCCGAGCTGGACGCCGAGGTGGATCGCCTGTACGCGGTCGAGTACCAGCGTGAGGATTTTGTCCCGGAAATCAACGACCACCTGGATCCTGCCGTGCTGCGCGATTTCATCGAGCTGACCGGTTCGTGTCTGACTCAGAGTGGTGTATTGGGCATCCTCAACCAGAGCCTGCCTTCCGATGCGGTGATCGTTGCAGCAGCGGGCAGTTTGCCGGGTGACCTGCAGCGTGCCTGGCGCAGCACTGGTGTGGACACCTATCACGTCGAGTACGGTTATTCGTGCATGGGCTATGAAGTCAACGCGGCACTGGGCGTGAAACTCGCAGCGCCGCATCGCGAGGTCTTTGCGCTGGTCGGCGATGGCTCTTACATGATGCTCCATTCGGAACTGGCCACCTCGATCCAGGAACGGCGCAAGATCAACGTGGTGTTGCTGGACAACATGACTTTTGGCTGCATCAACAATCTGCAGATGGAGCACGGCATGAACAGCTTCGGCACCGAGTTCCGTTTCCGCAATCCGGAAACCGGCAAGCTCGACGGTGACTTTGTGCCAGTGGATTTCGCCATGAGTGCTGCCGCCTATGGCTGCAAGACCTACAAGGTGAGTACCGCCGAACAACTGCGCCAGGCGCTCGCCGATGCGCAACGTCAGACGGTGTCGACGCTGATCGATATCAAGGTCCTGCCCAAGACGATGATCCACAAATACCTGTCTTGGTGGCGTGTCGGGGTTGCCGAAGTGTCGACCACCGGCACTACCGCTCAGGTGTATGAAAAGCTCAACCGCGAGCTGGTCAAGGCTCGTCAGTACTGATCACTTTTATCGTTCAGCGCTCGTGATCCGTTCACGGGTACATCCAATAACAAAAAAGGAACATGAAAATGGCATTGAAACTCGGCGTGATCGGTACAGGCGCAATCGGTCAGGATCATATCCGGCGTTGCAGCAAGACGCTGGTCGGCAGTCAGGTGGTGGCCGTCACCGACATCAATCTCGAACAGGCAGCGAAAGTGGTTCGCGATCTGGACCTCGGCGCCGAAGTGTATGCCGACGGGCACGCATTGATCGCCGCTCCGGATGTCGAGGCGGTACTGGTCTGCTCCTGGGGGCCCAGTCACGAAGAATATGTGCTGGCGGCCATCGCTGCGGGCAAGCCGGTATTCTGCGAAAAGCCGCTGGCAGTCACTGCCGAAGGCTGCCGGCACATTGTCGAAGCCGAGATCGCCAGTGGCAGACGTCTGGTACAGGTAGGGTTCATGCGTCCTTATGACCAGGGCTATCGCGCGCTCAAGGCAGTGATCGACAGCGGCCAGATTGGCGAGCCGCTGATGCTCCACTGCGCGCACCGCAACCCGCGTGTAGGCGAGAATTACAAGACCGACATGGCCATCACCGATACTCTCATTCACGAACTCAACGTGCTGCGCTGGCTGCTCGACGAGGACTATGTGTCGGTGCAGGTGGTATTCCCGCGCAAGACCAGCAAGGCCCTGGCGCACATGAAGGACCCGCAGATCGTGATGCTGGAAACGGCCAGAGGCACACGCATCGACGTCGAAGTATTCGTCAATTGCCAGTATGGCTACGACATCCAGTGTGAAGTCGTCGGCGAGACTGGCATTGCCAGACTGCCGGAGCCCTCTCAGGTCCAGTTGCGCAGTGAAGCGAAGCTGTCCAACGCGATTCTGATGGACTGGAAAGACCGCTTTATTGCTGCTTACGACGTCGAGTTGCAGGACTTCATCGACGGCGTCAAAGCGGGGACCCTCTACGGCCCTTCGGCCTGGGACGGCTATGCCGCCGCCGTGGCCGCCGATGCCTGCGTGTTGGCGCAGAACACGGGTGCAGTCGTGCCGATCACCCTCGCCATGCGTCCGGTGTTCTATAGCTGACCATCTTGCGGTTAACCAGGACATCTCTTGAAAGGAATAAAAGGGAGGCATCATGCGTATTGCACTAGACCCTTACATGTATCGCCATCTGTCCCTGGGGGCGATGGTCGATAAAACCGCGCAGCTGGGTTATGAGTACATCGAGCTGTCGCCGCGTGAAGATTTCATGCCGTTTTACAAATACCCTCGGGTAGATCGGGCGCGGATCAGGGAGTTTCGCAAGGCCCTGAGCGATGCCGGGGTGAAACTCTCCTCGCTGCTGCCGTTGTACCACTGGGCTGCGCCAGATGAAGACCTGCGTATTGCAGCGGTTCGCAACTGGAAACGTGCCATTCAGGTCGCCGTTGAAATGGACTGCGACCTGATGAATACCGAGTTCAGCGGGCAATCCGACCATGCGCTGGTCTGTGAAAACCAGTTCATGAAATCCATGGATGAATTGATGCCGCATTTCGAGCGCGAAGGTATAAAGCTCGATATTCAGGCGCACCCCTACGATTTCTGCGAACGCAACAACGAGTCGGTGGATATCATTCGCGGGCTCGATCGGGACTGGATCAACTACCTGTACGCGGCACCACACACTTTCTTCTACGACGATGGCGTTGGCGATATCGCTTCGATGCTGCGCTATGCCGGCGACAAGCTCACGCATCTGATCATTGCCGACACCTATAATCACCGTGCTTCTTCCAACCTTCGCTACATCGTCAACCCGCCCGGCGTGACGGCGACTGTGCATCAGCACCTGGACATCGGCCAGGGCGAGGTGAACTGGGAGGCGTTCTTCTCGACGTTGCGGGACATCAAGTTCGACGGTATTGCCACAGTGGCGGTATTTGCCTGGGAGGAACGCGCAGATGAATCGAGCCGATTCATGCTGGAGCGGGTCAAAAGCGAGCTGCTCCGTTGAAACGGCGGCATCAACCACACAACCGACGGCTGCGGCCATGAGGTTCATGGACTACAGGAGACATGCATGCGAGCAGGGCTGGTTGGCTATGGCAAAGGCGGGCGTTACTTTCATGCGACGCTGATTTCAAGTTTGCCGGGTGCTACGTTTGTGGGCGTGGTCACACGCTCTGCAGAGCGCAAACAGGAAGTTGCCAAAGACCATCCCGGCGTGGCGACCTTCGACACGCTGGCCGACCTGGTCGCTGCCGGGGTTGATGTGGTGGTGATTTCCACACCGCTGGCCTCGCGGCGAGCACTGATCCTCGAAGCGATAGAACTGGGTGTCGGGGTGGTCAGCGACAAGCCCTTCGCCAGTGATGCAGCGCAGGCACGCGAGCTGGTGGACGCAGCCGAGCGCCGTGGCGTGCTGCTCAGCGTTTATCAGAACCGCCGCTGGGATTCGGACTTCCTCACTGTGCGCAAGTTGCTCGACAGTGGCGCGCTGGGCGCTGTCAGCCGATTCGAGTCCAGCATCGAGCGTTATTCGCCACGTTCTGTCGGCAAGGCCAGCGGCGGTGGTGTGCTGCGTGACCTGGGCAGTCATCTGGTGGATCAGGCGCTGGTGCTGTTCGGTCCGGTCGAACGGGTGTACGCCGAACTGCAATTTGCTACGCCTCAGGACGAACTGGACCACACGTTCTTCGTGTCCCTGAGCCATGCCGGTGGCGTGACCTCGCACCTGTCCGGCAGTTGCCTGCAAAACAGTGCCAAGCCGCGCTTCAGGGTCAGTGGAACGAAGGGTTGTTACAGCGTCGACGGGCTGGACGGCCAGGAAGAGGCCGCCTTTGCCGGGCTGACACCAAAATCCGAGGGTGAGCGCTGGGGTGTCGAGGAGCATCGTCGCTGGGGCTGGTTCGAGCAGGGCGAGCATCGCGAGCGTGTGCCGTCGGAGCGCGGTTGCTGGCTCGAGTTCTACCGCCAGTTGCAAAGCGCCGTTGACGAGCAGGGCTGTAATCCGGTCAACCCACAGGATGCGATAGCCTCGGCGCAGGTCATGGATGCCGCGCGCCTGAGCGCTAAAGAAGGAAGGGTTATAGTGCTGTAGTCATCGTGCGCTGCAGCACACCTGTCAGTCCGTCATCGAAGAGAGCCTGACGCTTGCCATGCGTCGGGCTCTGTCGTTTCTGCAACCGAATAAAATGAAATGGAATAAAATTCTAAAACCAGTTGAATTGGAAAATATTTTCCAATAGAGTCGTTTTCAGGTTACCGACTATCGAATCACTCGCGCTTTGAAGGTTTTTCAGATCACGAGAAGCAAGCCCGACAAAAACAAAACAAAAGATAGGTACTGTCGATGAAAACCCCTACCTCTGGCGTCACCGCCAAGCGTTCTGCCACCTCGTCATTCTGGATCCGGACCATGGAGCGATTTCTCACCGTCGTCGCCCGGGGCCTGTGTGTGCGCCATAAGGATGCGCAACTGTTCTGCATCCCCGGTGCCACCGGGATCCGCCTGTCACGCTGATTCGCTGCATCCGTACAACAACAATAATTTGGAGACAGATCCTCATGAAGACCAAGATTGCTTTGACCTCATTGGCGATGGCGCTGATGCTGGGCAGCGGTGCAGCTTTGGCCGATCTCAAGATCGGTGTGGCCATGTCGCAGTTCGACGACACCTGGCTGACCTACCTGCGTGACGACATGAATGCCAAGGCCAAAGTCATGTCCACGACCGAGAAAGTGGACCTGCAGTTCGTCGATGCCCGCGCGGACGTCAACAAGCAGCTCGATCAGGTCAAGGACCTGATCAACAAGAAAGTCGACGCACTGATCGTCAATCCGGTCGACACCGCTGCGACTGCGCGGATCACCAAGGAAGCGGTCGCTGCCGGTATCCCGCTGGTTTACGTCAACCGTCGCCCGGACGATCCGAAACTGCCTGCAGGCGTTGCCACAGTGACGTCGGATGATATGGAGGCCGGTCGACTTCAGGCGCAATACATCGCTGACAAGATGGACCACAAGGGCAGCGTCATGATTCTGCTGGGTGATCTGGCCAACAACTCCACGCAAAACCGCACCAAGGGCATCAAGGAGGTATTGGCCAAGTACCCGGACATCAAGATAGATCAGGAACAGACCGGTACCTGGCTGCGCCAGAAGGGTATGGACCTGACCAACGACTGGCTCACCCAGGGGCGCAAATTCAACGCGGTGCTGGCCAACAACGATGAAATGGCCATTGGCGCGGCGATGGCGCTGAAGCAGGCCGGCGTCGGCAAGGGCAGCGTTTTTGTCGCCGGTGTCGACGGTACGCCTGACGGGCTCAACGCCGTGACCAAGGGCGACTTGGCCGTATCGGTCTATCAGGACGCGAAAGGACAGGCCGACGGGGCGATCGATGCCGCGGTGAAACTGGCCAGGAAGGAAAAGGTCGAGCCCCAGGCGATCATCATTCCTTATCGTCTGATCACCCCTGAAAACGTCGCCACCTTCAAATAACAACGATCGCCAGACCCGGGAGGGCACGCCAATGTCCTCCCGCAGTCTGCCGCTTGAGGAGTTGTGATCATGTTCGGTTCTGCTACTGCCAATCCGCCCGCGCAACGCGATCTGCCGTCCGGCGACGGGGGTGGCGGGGCGCCTGACGCCCAGGCCCCGTATCTGCTGGAAATCAGCCATGTCAGCAAGGGCTTCCCTGGCGTCATTGCGCTCAACGATGTGCAACTGCGCGTTCGCCCTGGCAGCGTGCTGGCGCTGATGGGCGAGAACGGAGCCGGAAAATCGACCCTGATGAAAATCATCGCGGGCATCTATCAGCCGGATTCGGGCGAGATCCGCCTGCGTGGCAAGCCGGTCCGCTTCGATACGCCTCTTTCCGCGTTGCAGGCAGGCATCGCCATGATCCATCAGGAACTGAATCTTATGCCGTTCATGAGCATTGCCGAGAACATCTGGATCGGCCGCGAGCAGCTCAACGGCCTGCACATGGTCGATCACCGCGAGATGCACCGCTGTACTGCCGAGCTGCTGGAGCGCCTGCGCATCAAGCTCGATCCCGAGGAACTGGTCGGTACGCTGAGCATTGCCGAGCGGCAGATGGTGGAAATCGCCAAGGCCGTGTCATACGACTCGGACGTGCTGATCATGGACGAGCCGACCTCGGCGATCACCGAAACCGAAGTTGCTCACCTGTTCTCGATCATCAGCGACCTGCGTGCCCAGGGCAAAGGCATCATTTACATCACCCACAAGATGAACGAAGTCTTCGAAATCGCTGACGAAGTGGCGGTGTTCCGCGACGGCGCCTACATCGGCCTGCAGCGCGCCGAAAGCATGGACGGCGACAGCCTGATCACCATGATGGTGGGCCGTGAACTGACCCAGCTGTTTCCCGAGCGGGAAAAGCCGGCAGGCGACGTGCTGCTGTCCGTCAACCAGCTGAGCCTGAACGGCATTTTCAAGGATGTGAGCTTCGACCTGCGTGCCGGGGAGGTGCTTGGCATTGCCGGGCTGATGGGCTCTGGGCGCACCAATGTGGCCGAGACGCTGTTCGGCATAACCCCCAGCGACAGTGGCGAGGTGCGCTTCGATGGCAAGGCGGTGCACATCGGCGATCCTCATCAGGCCATCGAACTGGGTTTTGCGCTGCTCACAGAGGACCGCAAACTGACCGGCCTGTTTCCATGCCTGTCAGTGATGGAAAACATGGAGATGGCGGTGCTGGCCAACTATGCCGGTAACGGTTTCGTGCAACAGAAGGCCTTGCGCGCACTGTGCGAAGACATGTGCAAAAAGCTTCGGGTCAAGACGCCGTCGCTGGAGCAGTGCATCGACACATTATCCGGAGGTAACCAGCAGAAGGCGCTGCTGGCGCGCTGGCTGATGACCAACCCCCGGGTGCTGATTCTGGATGAGCCCACACGCGGTATCGACGTGGGTGCCAAGGTGGAAATCTACCGCCTGATCTCCCTGCTGGCCAGTGAGGGCATGGCCGTCATCATGATTTCCTCGGAGTTGCCGGAGGTTCTCGGCATGAGTGACCGGGTCATGGTCATGCACGAAGGCGAAATGATGGGCATCCTCGATCGCGGCGAAGCGACCCAGGAAAAAGTCATGCATCTGGCCTCCGGCCACAAGGTTCATTGAGTTCGTACTGCAGGGCTCGGTAGAAGAAGAACAAGAGGATAACGAACATGAGCGACGCGATTTTGCAAAATAAACCGGCCATGACGCCGACCAGAAGCAAACGGCGGCTGCCTACCGAATTGAGTATTTTTCTGGTGCTGATCGGCATCGGGCTGATCTTTGAACTGTTCGGCTGGATCGTCCGCGATCAAAGCTTCCTGCTCAATTCCCAGCGTCTGGTACTGATGATCCTGCAGGTGTCGATCATCGGCTTGCTGGCTATCGGCGTGACTCAGGTCATCATCACCACCGGCATCGATCTCTCGTCCGGCTCGGTGCTTGCGCTTTCAGCGATGATTGCCGCGAGCCTGGCGCAAACCTCCGACTTCTCCCGGGCGGTGTTCCCGTCGCTGACCGACCTGCCGGTGTGGATTCCGGTCGTCGTCGGTCTCGGGGTCGGGCTGCTGGCGGGCGCCATCAACGGCAGCATCATTGCCATAACCGGCATTCCGCCGTTCATTGCCACGCTGGGCATGATGGTCTCTGCGCGCGGTCTGGCACGCTTCTACACCGAAGGTCAGCCGGTGAGCATGCTCTCCGACTCGTACACGGCCATCGGCCAGGGCGCGATGCCGGTGATCATCTTTCTGGTGGTGGCGGTCATCTTTCACATTGCCCTGCGTTATACCAAGTACGGCAAGTACACCTACGCCATTGGCGGCAACATGCAGGCGGCACGCACTTCGGGGATCAACGTCAAGCGCCACCTGGTCATTGTCTACAGCATCGCCGGGCTGCTGGCCGGGCTGGCGGGGGTGGTTGCCTCGGCGCGGGCGGCAACCGGTCAGGCCGGGATGGGCATGTCTTATGAACTGGACGCCATCGCCGCTGCGGTCATCGGCGGCACCAGTCTTTCCGGTGGGGTGGGACGGATCACCGGTACGGTGATCGGTGCGCTTATCCTCGGCGTGATGGCCAGCGGCTTTACTTTTGTCGGGGTGGACGCCTATGTTCAGGACATTATCAAAGGCCTGATCATTGTCGTGGCCGTGGTAATCGATCAATATCGCAACAAGCGCAAAACCAAGCGCTGATTTAATCACCTGCATCAAAGGGCCTTTTAAGGCCCTTTTGTGCGTTGGAAGTTGCAGGAACCGATTCGCTGTCAGTGGGTCAGAGCCTCATCAAGCAACATGCTGGTCAGATGTTCGCCCGCATTTCAGGGGTTTTACGGCATTTGCTGTACAAAAATCCTTCAATTGTGTTGCCGAGCCCGCTAGCCGGCCTTAGACTGCCGCCCCTCGTAAATTGAGTGCCAGGTGGCGCTTGGAGATTATTGGTTTGTACGGCAACGTCAGGCCGCTCCTCAATGCACGTTTTTTTATAGAGAAATAAATGACAAAGGAAAAGTTGCTGGCCATGCCGGCCGATGACTACATGAACGCCGAGCAGCACGCTTTCTTCGTCGAGCTGTTGCAGGGCATGAAGGTCGAGATCCATGAGCGTATCGAGCAGAGCCGCATTGCGATCGAGAGCCTGGACACGCCTGCCGACCCTGCCGACGCCGCTTCGGTCGAAGAAGAGCGTCACTGGCTTGTCAACGTGATCGATCGCGACCAGCGCATGCTGCCCCAGTTGGAAATGGCCCTTTCGCGTATTGCCGATGACACCTTCGGCTGGTGCGACGACAGCGGCGAGCCAATTGGCCTCAAGCGCCTGCTGATCAGCCCGACCACCAAGTATTGCATCGAAGCGCAAGAGCGCCACGAGCAGATCGACAAACACCAGCGCCAGGCCTGATACGCAGGCAGCCGCGACTGAGTGACCAGACCGGGAGGCAAGCAATTGCCTCCCGGTTTTGTTGTGCCCGGAATTTGTCGAAAACGCCTTGATCGCCTTCGTTGGGCCGCTAAGACCAACAGCGCATGGCACAAGGCCGTTATCTGGCGTTTAATAGCACCATAACGACAATTACAGAAGGGGTGACGCAGCATGGCCGAGAACCTATCCATGGCAGCCGGATTACCGCTGGCCGATACGCCCGACGCTGCATCGAACTGGTGGGTGCCGGCGGTGCAAAGCGTCGTTCTGTGCCTGCTGTTCGCCGCCATGAGTGTTGCTGGCCTGTCGATGTATGTCGTCGTTCCTCTGGCGTTGCTGGCGGTCTGGTTGCCGCGCCTGGTGCGCAGCAGGCAGCCGCTGCCACGCGGTGCAGTGGGCAACAGTGATATCGCCTTGTTGGCCCGTGACCTGTCGCGCACCACCAGCCATAACGCCCTGTCTGCGGCCCAGGTGGCCTTTTCCGTTGGCCAGCTGGCTGGCAAGGTGCAATCGCAACTGGGGGCTGCCGAACAGATCGTCAGCAGTGCCGAGCAAATGATCGCCACTGAGCAGCAGACCGCCCAGTTGAGTCAGCAGGCGTTGGTTGCCGCCAGCGAGGCGCGGCAGCGTAGCGAGTCGGGCAGCAGCGTGCTGAATGAGTCCATCGAACGCATGCACCGCTTGAGCAAACGTGCTGTCGGCAGCCGTGAGCTGATCGAGGCGCTGAGCCAGCGCAGTGAGGAAATCCAGCGTGTGACGCTGGTCATTCAGTCGATTGCCAGCCAGACCAACCTGCTGGCGCTCAATGCCGCCATCGAAGCTGCACGGGCTGGTGAGCACGGACGCGGTTTCGCAGTGGTCGCCGACGAAGTCCGCGGGCTCGCTGGCCGTACTGCCAGCGCTACCGGGGAGGTCGGGCAGATGGTCGCGGATATCCAGCAGCGCACCGCGCAGGTCGTTGAGCAGATTCGCGAGCTGTCGTCCGATCTGGATGTGGGGGTCGAGCAGGTCGAGCTGACCGGCGAGCACCTGGGCAATATCGCCCGGCTTGCGGTTGAGCTGGAAAGCCAGGTCGGCGAAATCGCTCAGGGCGCGAGTAGCAATCAGAATCAGTTGGCGAGCCTGTTCGACGCCGTCGAGCACATGCGCAGTGATCTTGCCGTCAGCGATGAGCAGACCCGGCACCTGGCCAAAGCCGCAGTGCAGATGGAGGGGCAGGCCGAGACCATCAGCCAGCGCCTGGCGCAGGTCGGTCTGGATGAATACCACCAGCGCATTTATGACCTGGCTCGCGAGGGTGCGCGAATGATTACCGAAAAGTTCGAGGCCGATATCGAGCAGGGGCGGGTCAGCCTGGAGGACCTGTTCGATCGCAATTACAAACCCGTCGCCAATACTTCACCGACCCGCTTTACGACGCGGTTCGACCGTTACACCGATCAGGTGTTGCCAGCACTGCAGGAACCGCTGCTGTCACGTCATGAAGGTCTGGTATTTGCCATCGCCTGTACGCAACAGGGTTATGTGCCGACGCACAACAACGCCTTCAGCCAGCCTTTGACGGGCGATGCGACGGTGGATAATGCGCGCAATCGGAGCAAGCGCAAGTTCGATGACCGTACCGGCATTCGCTGTGGCAGCCACCAACAGCCGGTCCTGCTGCAAACCTACACGCGAGACACCGGCGAACTGATGCACGATCTGTCTGTGCCGATCATGGTCAACGGGCGGCACTGGGGTGGGCTGCGCCTCGGTTACAAACCGCAAGGTCGTTGATACGTGTAAACAGGCCAGTAACAGACTGGCCTGTTAGTGGGATGGTTAAATGGAAGTATGATTGAGCGGAGAGGATTATCTGCGCGCGTGTAGGTTATTTGTTAGCAAGCAATAAAGTTATTGCGATACAGGTTGTAGGAACTGTCTGAAAATGCATTACCCGTCTTGACTGCTCACTGTCTTTAAGCAAGCTGTTTAAATCAACGTTATTTACGTTTTGATTTAAGTGCGGCCTTTTTATGGCTTGCCTCTAAGGATGGAAAAGTTATGAGCGAGAAATGGAGTTTCCAGCAGTCAGCAGCAGTTTCAGAGGTTGCAACGCGACGCGTCAAGGCGCGCGTAGGGATTTTCTTCGACGGCACGGGAAATAATCGCGTTAACAGTCAGATCGGTGCCGACTGCCAGGCATTGATCGAGATCAATGAGGGTAAGCACATTAAAGAGTGTGCAGGGCGTCATGTTCAACCGGGCAGTAGTTACAGTAATGAGCCGAGTAATATAGCCAGGCTGGTCGATATGTATCGTCTGCAAGCTGTGGCCGAAAATGACGGTGAAGGGCTGAGGGTGTATTACCCGATCTATGTCAGCGGGGCCGGCACTACTTCCGGAGGGCGTGATTCTATATGCCCTGGGCAAAGTTTCGGTCGTGGTGCCACCGGCGTGATTTCCAAGGTGGAAAATGCATTCAGAAAGCTGGAATCGGTATTGAAGGCGTTCCCCCGCGACAACCCCGATTGTGTGCTGGATGCGCTGGAACTGGACGTGTTCGGCTTCAGTCGAGGTGCAGCGTCTGCCAGGCATCTGGTCAATGAAATCCTCAAGCAGCGCTCCGGCATGCTCGAGCCCATACTCGGAAGCCGCAAGGTCAGGTTGAGCGAACGTTTCAGCTGGGTTAATGACAGCGTACGGCTCAAGGTTATCGGCCTGTTCGACACCGTTGCCGCCATAGGCAGCTTCAAGGACATGGGCAATACCCGGGATGCGAGCAACAGAAGGGTCAATCTGTATCTGCCACCCGGGTGCGCGCAACAGGTTTTACACCTGGTGGCACGCGATGAGCTAAGGCGCAATTTTGCGCTGAACAGTGTTCTGCCAGTGTGGCCCAGGGAAATCATTCTGCCGGGTGCGCATTCCGATATCGGTGGGGGTTACCCTCCGCAGATGGAAGAAAGCGTACTGCTCACGCGCCCCCGCAGCAGTGTGGTCAGCCGTGGCAGCCCGTGCGAGGAGGCGCCGAGCTGGAAGGAGGCACAGGCTGACTTGACCCGAATGAACCGCGATCACTGGATCGACCCGCTCGATAGTCAGGCCTGGCTGAGGGTTCAGGCTTGCGAGAGCAAGTGTTATCCGTGCAGAAAAAGCTTGAATGGCATGAGTACAGTTGTTGCCGCAGTGGGCATGGGCCGCCAGGTATTTGGCCACCTGTCGAGGGTATCTTTGCTGGTGATGCACACACTGGCGTGTGACGAGGGCGTGCCTTTCAATCCGGTGCCACTGACCCCCGAATTCCAGCTGCCTCCCGAGCTCGAGAACATCTCTAGCCGGTTGATCGACTATGCGCGAGGCGGGCCTTACCTGCTGGACAGTCATGAAGAGGCATTACTACGCTGGCGCTATATCCATCAGTCTGCGCACTGGAATGCAGTGGTCGGCAGAGCGGGGACTTTTGGCGACGCCGTTTTCGTGCACGCACCACAATCAGGCGGCCGAATATTGCATCCCAATATCGGCCAGCCCGGTTATCCGCAATAGTCATCAACGCCCGAGTAGCTCACTCGGGCTTTTTGTGAAGGCGCACATTCAGCTCGTCGACCACCATCGCCCATTCGGCGTCTTCGTGCAGCTGTTCCTTGAGAAAGTCAGCCTGACGCGGCGTCCAGAACTCTGCATCAATCAGTTTGACGTCGTCGGGCAGGGGATGGCTGGCGATAAACTTTTCGATGCTCTCATCATCGGAATCCAGCGCCAATTGGGCGAACAGGTCGTTGATGGTAGTTGTAGTCTGTTCCATGTCATCTCCTCACCGGGGGATATCCCCGTATTCATCAGTTCTTATGGGAGTGGTGGGCACAGGCAAGAGTTCGATGCATTTGGCCGTGTAGAAAAGATGACTTTTTCTGCAGCGGATATAAGTGATATGTTTCGGCTATCGCAGGATGCACCCACCGCAGGCTGGAACCCGTCCAGTCTTTGCGCCGTGCCCGGGTTGAGCGCAATTTTCAGAGCACCAGCGCTTGCACGACACTGCTGTGTACAAAAGGTATATATCCCGTAGCAGCCATGAGCCGGTAGAATCCGCCACCCGTCTGCACAAGGTTTGTGGCGGCGCTGTCTGCGCCTCTGCGTGCAGCATGCCGAAAAATTTCCGGCCACATGAAGCGGTCTATGGATGAATCACTTTCTCGACTGCCCTGACATCAGGCAGCCTCATTTCATGTTTGAGGGTTTGTACTTTGGCTGTAAGTAATCTGGATACCCATGCCTTGTTCGTGCTCGGCGACCTCCGCGCACAATTGGTCAAGCAGTTCCAATCCCGTTTTGTCTACATCACCGAGCAATCAGCCGAAGGCATTTACATCGCTGAAATCGATACCGAAACCGCACTGGTAGTCGACGACAAGCCGCGTCTTGAACTCAAGGTGGGCGATCATTTCCGCGCTTCTGTTCTGCCCAGCCGCGAGGGCGGCAAGCTTGAATTGAAATTCCGTGAAATCAAGACCACCGTCTACGGGCTGGGCGAATATGCCTTCGTCGATATCCCCGAAGGTCACGGTATCGTGTTCAAGGAAGGTCAGACCGTCTTCATGGTCTTCGCTGCGCAAGAGCAACTGCAGATCGGCATGAGCAAACTTCTGAAAGGCGCAGTCGGCAAGGCCGCCAAATGGCGCAAGGGCGAGCTGACGTTCAAGGCCAGCGAGTAACACCGGCCAGGCGTCGACTCAGCCGCCTGCCGATTCTCCGTTGCCGGTACCGCTGCTGACTTCTGCTGGCACGTCATCACCGGCCATGCGCTTGCGGAACAGCGCCGTGCGCGCCAGCAACAGGGTCGTCACCGGTACCGTGATCGCCAGCAATACCGGGATCAGCCAGGCGTGGATCACCGGTTCCGACTTCAGCGACGAGAAATAGATGATCGACGCCAGCGCAACGCACCAGGCGCCCAGCGTCGACGCCAGGGCAGGCGGGTGCATGCGCTGGAAAAAGTCCTTGAGGCGCAGCAGCCCGAGCGCGCCGGTCAAGGCGAACAGGCTGCTGGCGATCAGCAGCCCGGCGGTCAGTATTTCGACCCAGAAAGGCACTGTATTCGGCAGTCCGGTCATTCGATCACTTCTCCGCGCAGCAGGAACTTGGCCAGAGCGAACGAGCCGACGAAGCCGAACAGGGCAATCAGCATGGCCGCTTCGAAATACGTGTCACTGGCGTAGCGAATGCCAAGCACCAGCATCATCAGCATGGCAATGATGTACAGATAGTCCAGCGCCAGCACCCGGTCCTGGGCTGAAGGCCCCTTGAGCAGGCGCAGCAGGGTGATCACCATCGCCAGGGCGAAGATCAGCAGGCTGATCAGGATGGCGTTGTCGAGCAATGCACTCATTGAAAGATCTCCATCAACGGTCGCTCATAGGTGGTTTTGAAGTGCTCGATGAACTGTGCCTCGTCCTCCAGATCGAAGACATGCATCAGCAACACGCTGCGATCCAGTGCCAGCTCCGACCATACCGTTCCGGGTATTACTGTGGTGACCATCGCCAGCGCGGCGAGGCCGTGGGCGTCGTGCAGCTCCAGTGGAATGCGTACGAAGGCCGAACGTGGCGGGCGTTTTTCAAGCCGCCAGACGCTCAGGCCCACCTGCACGTTGGAGACCACCACATCGCTTCCCACCAACCATAGAAATTTCAGGATCGTGCCGGGTTTGCGAATACGTACCGGCAGCGGGCGCAACGGAGCCATCAACAACGGCGCGAGAAAACCCAGCACCGCGCCCAGCAGCAGGTGGCCGGGGCTGATAGACAGGTTCAATACCAGCCACAGCAGCCAGAGTGCCAGCGACAGGAGCGGGGCGGGAAACAGGCGCTTCATGGCCGTTCCTCCTGGTCTACTTCCTGACTGGTGGGGCCGGGTATCGGGCGTGTGGCGAGCACTGACTGCACATACTGTTTGGGCTCATGCAGCGCTGCAGCGGTGTCCTGGGTGTAGCGCAACAACGGCTCGGCCTTGAAGGTCAGCGCGATGCACAGACCCAGAAGAATGATGATCGGCAGGCATTCGTTGCGGCGCAGCATCGGCGAAGGACGCTCGTGTGGTGTCCAGAAACGTTGCGTGCCGAGCCTTGAAAAAGCGATCAGTGACGCCAACCCGGAAAAGATCAGCAGACCGATCAGCATCCATGCCTGAGTGGAAAGCGCCTCATCCTTCGCGACGTCCAGCCCTAGCGGGTTCATCAGGGCGCTGATCAATGTGAGCTTGCCGATGAATCCCGAGAGCGGTGGCATGCCGATGATCAGCAAGGCGCAGGCAATAAAACTCAGGCCCAGAAAAGCCATGGTCATGGGAATGACCTGACCGACCACCACCTTCTGTTCGTCGTCCAGGTTGGCGCCGGGCGGCGGATGCAGAGACTCCAGGGTACGAGGCAGTTGATCCACGTCGTATTCCAGGGGGATCTCGTTGGCCGAGCGGGAGCGTTCGATCAGTTCGCCCAGCAGGAACATGGCGCTCAATGCCAGCGTCGAACTGACCATATAAAACAGCGCGCCCGAGGTCAGGCTCGGCTGGGCGAAACCGACGGCGGACAGCAGAATGCCTGCGGACACCAGTATGCTCAGGCTGGCGAGGCGTTCCAGGCGTTGGGCGGCGATGATCGCAATGGCCGCGGTGAAAATCGTCGCCATGCCGCCGTAGATCAGCCAGTCGCCGCCGAAGAAGGCCGACGCACCGGCCTGACCGGAAAACAGCAGTGTCCACAGACGCAACAGGGTGTAGACCCCCACCTTGGTCATGATCGCAAACATCGCTGCCACCGGCGCACTCGCTGCCGAGTAGGCGGGGACCAGCCAGAAGTTCAGCGGCCACATGCCAGCCTTGGCCAGAAAGGCCGTGGCCAGAATCGCAGCCCCGGCATGCAGCAAGCCCAGATCGGACTCCGCCACCTGCGGGATCTTGATTGCCAGGTCGGCGAAGTTCAGCGTGCCGGTCACCCCGTAAATCAACGCGGCACCAATCAGAAACAGCGACGAAGCCAGCAGGTTGATCGAAATGTAATGCAGGCCCGTGGACACTCGTGCCCGGCCGGAGCCGTGCAACATCAGGCCGTAGGACGCCGCGAGCAGCACTTCGAAGAACACGAACAGGTTGAACAGGTCAGCAGTCAGGAACGCGCCATACAGCCCCATGAGCTGGATCTGGAACAGCGCGTGGAAGCTGGCCCCGGCCCTGTCCCAGCGAGCCAGGGCGAACAGCAGGGCGCAGACACCGACAATTCCGGTCAGTACCAGCATCATCGCCGACAGGTGGTCCACCACCAGCACGATGCCGAACGGTACGCCCCAGTTGCCCGGCAGATAGACACCGATCGAGCCGCTGCTGCCACTGTGTTGTACCCAGAGAAACAGCACCACGGAAATGCCCAGCCCGAGGATGCTGGAAAACAGATTGATACGCCCCTTGAGCGGCCGATGCTTTTCGCCCAGCCAGAGCATCAGCCCCGCAGTCAGCAGCGGCAGCAGGATGGGCGCGATGATCAGTTGGTTCATCCAGCTCATGCCTTGGGCTCCCGGCCATCTACATGGTCGGTGCCGGTCAGGCCTCTGGAGGCGAGCAATACCACCAGAAACAGCGCAGTCATGGCGAAGCTGATGACAATCGCGGTCAGCACCAGTGCCTGTGGCAACGGGTCAGTGTAATTGAGCAGGTCCTGGGGAATGCCATCCTTGATGATCGGCTCCCTGCCGATGAACAGGCTGCCCATGCTGAAGATGAACAGGTTGACCCCGTACGACAACAGGCACAGCCCCATGACCACCTGAAAGGTACGTGGCCTCAGGATCAGCCAGACGCCCGAGGCGGCCAGCACGCCGATGGCGATTGCAATGACTTCTTCCATCAGAGGATTCCTTGCGGGTTGGCGACAGGCTTGGGCAACTGCGTCGGCCGATGGCTGCGCACCGACTGGTGAGCCAGTGCGGTGAGGATCAACAGCGTCGACCCGACCACCACGGCGTAGACGCCGACATCGAAGAACAGCGCGCTGGCGATGTGGATATCACCCAGGATCGGCAAATCGACATGGGCGGTGTGGGTGGTCATGAACGGATAACCCAGCACCATCGAGCCCGCGCCGGTCAGAACCGCGCACAACAGGCCTGTGCCCATCCAGCGTAGCGGACGCAGGCTCATTTGCGCCTCGACCCACTGGGTGCCTGCCACCATGTATTGCAGGATGAACGCCACCGACATCACCAGGCCGGCAACAAACCCGCCGCCGGGCTGGTTGTGGCCGCGAACGAACAGGTACATCGAGATGATGAAGGCGATCGGCAGCAGCAATCGAACCAGCGCTGCCGGGACCATCATGAAACCGAGTGCGGTATCGCTGGCGCTGCGCGGGTTGACCAGATCCGTCACCACGTCACGGGCCAGCAGGCGCTGCTGTGCTGGCAGCAGGATGCTTTCCTTCGGTGGACGGAAGCGTCGCAACAGGGCGAACACGGTCATGGCAACCGCCGCCAGCACAGTGATCTCGCCAAACGTATCGAAGCCGCGGAAATCCACCAGCATCACGTTGACCACGTTGGTGCCGCCGCCCTGGGGCAGTGCGCGACTCAGGTAGAAGGACGAGATGGCGTTGGGCGTCTGGCGGGTCAGCATGGCGTAGGAGAGTATCGCCATGCCCAGACCCACGAGCACCGCCAGGCCGAAGTCGCGTATGCGCCGGGTGCGGGCACGCAAGCGTGCACTGAGCGGAGCGACGTCTTCATTGCGTCGCGGCAGCCAGCGCAGGCCGAGCAGGATCAGCACGGTAGTCACTACTTCCACGACCAGTTGCGTCAGCGCCAGATCAGGGGCCGAGAACCAGACGAAGGTGATGCAGGTCATCAGCCCGCAGACGCTGACCATGACCAGTGCTGCCAGACGGTGATATTTACCTTGCCAGGCCGCGCCTATGGCGCAGGCAATCGCGATGAGCCATAGCGTGACAAACACCCCGGAGCCCGGAATCTTCGGCCGGTCGCCCCAGGTCAGGCCGCTGAAATACATCGGAATGAAGCCGCCCAATACGGCCGCGAGCACCAGTAAAAACAGTTGTGGCTGCAGGCGGCGAGTGCTGACCTTGCGTTCAAAACGGCGCGCCCAGTGCATCATCACCACCTGGCTGCGCTCGAAAAAGCGCTTGCCATTGAGGCGTCCCACCAGCGGCGGGGCGGTGATGCGCTCGTGCTTGAGCGGCTTGCGCAGCAACAGATACAGGATGATACCGCCCGCCATAGCCACCAGGCTCATGACCATCGGCAGGTTCCAGCCGTGCCAGATCGCCAGGCTGTATTCGGGCAGTGTTCCGCCGACCACCGGACGCGCAGCGGCGGCGAGCAGCGGGGCGACCGATTGCGCCGGGAAAATCCCCACCACCAGACACGTCAGGACCAGCAGTTCCACCGGCGCACGCATCCAGCGCGG
This sequence comes from Pseudomonas sp. PvP027, assembly GCF_017833005.1. Taxonomy (NCBI): domain Bacteria; kingdom Pseudomonadati; phylum Pseudomonadota; class Gammaproteobacteria; order Pseudomonadales; family Pseudomonadaceae; genus Pseudomonas; species Pseudomonas sp. PvP027. The sequence goes on from NZ_JAFIBK010000001.1 coordinate 5,371,895, forward strand.
CGGTTCGTGCGGCAAGTGCGGAAGATCCTTGGCCGCCGGACCAAAAAACACATCGACCGTGAAGCGCAGTGAATAGGCAACGCTGAAGATCCCGGCAATGGTCGCGATCACCGGCAAGGCGATCTCGACCCAGGCAGTGGCGGAGATGAACACGGTTTCGGCGAAGAACATTTCCTTGGACAGGAAGCCGTTGAGCAGCGGTACGCCTGCCATCGACGCGCTGGCGACCATCGCCAGTGTCGCGGTATAGGGCAGCAGCCTTACCAAGCCACTGAGACGCCGGATGTCGCGGGTCCCGCTCTCATGGTCGATGATGCCGGCGGCCATGAACAGCGACGCCTTGAAGGTGGCGTGGTTGAGAATGTGGAACACTGCAGCCACTGCAGCCAGCGGGCTGTTGAGACCGAGCAGCAGGGTGATCAGGCCCAGGTGGCTGATGGTCGAATAGGCCAGCAGGCCCTTGAGATCATTCTGGAAGATGGCCGCGTAAGCGCCGAGAATCAGCGTGCAGGCCCCCGCGCCACTGACGATCCAGAACCATTGCTCGGTGCCGGACAGCGCCGGCCACATGCGCGCCATGAGAAACACCCCGGCCTTGACCATGGTCGCCGAGTGCAGATACGCCGACACCGGTGTGGGCGCGGCCATCGCGTGCGGCAGCCAGAAATGGAACGGGAACTGGGCGCTTTTGGTCAGTGCGCCGATCAGAATCAGGGTGAGTAACACCGGGTACAGGGCGTGTGCACGAATCGCGTCACCGGCGGCCAGGACACGGTCCAGGTCGTAACTGCCGGCCACATGGCCGAGGATCATCATGCCTGCCAGCAGCGCCAGACCGCCCGCACCGGTGACCATCAGCGCCATGTAAGCACCGCGTCGGGCATCGGCACGATGGTGCCAGTAGCCGATCAGCAGGAACGAGAACAGGCTGGTCAGCTCCCAGAAAAACACGATCTGAATCAGGTTGCCGGACATCACCAGTCCGAGCATGGCGCCCATGAAGGCCAGGAAAAACGCAAAGAAGCGCGGCACCGGATCGTCCGGCGACATGTAATAACGCGCGTACAGCGAGACCAGCGCACCGATGCCCAGCACCAGCATCGAGAACAGCCAGGCGAAGCCGTCGATGCGCAGAACGAAGTTCATGCCCAGGCTTGGCAGCCAGAAATACTCTTCACGAATCACGCCGCCGTCGGCGATCTGCGGGAACCACAAGGCCATCTGCACAGCGCCGATGAGGGCGATCAGACCGGCCAGAAACGATTCTGCGTTACGCGCGTTGTGCGGCAAAAAGGCCGCCAGACAGCTGCCGATGAAAGGCAGAAGCAGTAGAACTATCAGGGACATAGGCTTCTAATCTGCAGGGGAATGTCAAGCATCATACGTGCCAGACACCCCGATACCAAAGGGACGGTTTCCGAAATTTCCTACAAAAAGTGTCTGATTTTTTAATTAAGTAAATAATTGCTTCCGGATATAGCGACAGGTCGTTGAAATAGTTTTGAAGAAACGAGGTGTTTCACGGCCTGCGATACCCACTGTTCATTCAGCTTTGCGCATGCCTTGTTGTTCTTCCTCTTCGTCGACAATGTTCTGTTCATCAGGCGCAGAACGCCGCTTCATTTCGCTGACGATCACCCCGGCCACAATCAATGCCGCGCCCAGCAGGGCGATACCCGGCAAACGTTCACCGGCGAGTCTTCCGACAATCCCGGCCCAGACCGGTTCACCCGCATAAATAACGGTGGCGCGGGTAGGCGAAACACTTTTCTGCGCCCAGTTCATGGCGATCTGGATCACCGCACTCATGGCCCCAAGTCCCACAGCACTGAGCATCAGCAGCCAGGAAAAATCCGGCAAGTGTTCCTGAGTGGGAACGATCATCAGAAATGCCAGCGCCGAGGCGGTCGCCAGTTGCACCACCGTGACTCGCCGCACATCGACCTCACCGGCATAGGCACTGATCATGATGATCTCGGCGGCGATGGCCACCGCGCTGATCAGCGTCACGATTTCGCCGGAACTGAGTTGCAGGGACGCACCCTGCGGCCCGGCTACCAGCATCAGCCCGGTGAAGGCGAGGACGATGCCCAGTGTCGGCATCAACCCTGGCCGCCTGCCGAGTACCAGCCATTGCAACAACGGCACGCAGGGTACATAGAGCGCCGTGATGAACGCGGACTGGCTGCTGGGAATGGTCTGCAGTCCGATGGTCTGCAGACCGTAACCGAGCATGATTGCGATGCCGATGAAGGCGCCGGCCTTGAGCTCGAGAAAGGTAAGACCGCGCAGCACCTTCATTGAAAACAACGCTACGATAAGCGCTGCGGCGGCGAAGCGCAGGCCGACGAAGAACATCGGCCCGCTGACGGTCATCGCGTGCTGGACCAGCAGAAAGGTGCCTCCCCAGAGCATGGTGATCAGAATCAGTACGGCTTCTGCCTTGCTGATGCGGGGTATGCGGCTGATAGACTTCATGTCAGCTCCGGATTCCTGTTAATTGCCATGCGCGCGATGAGAGGCTGAACACTCTGACAGTGTTCCTGGGCTGGGCAGTATAATGCGCAACGGTTTGATGTGAGCACCAGCATGCACAAAGAAAATTCTCAGCGCCCTCCGGTGCTGCAGCACGTCAGCCAGAACGTGCGGCGTCTGCGCAACAGTGCGGACCTCAGTCAGACGGCTCTGGCGGAAAAGTCGGGGGTCAGCCGACGCATGCTGGTCGCTATCGAGGCCGGCGAGAAAAACGTCAGCCTGGCGACCCTTGATCGTGTGGCCGAAGCCCTGCAAGTGGCGTTCAGCGACCTGATCCAGGCACCTGAAAATCGTGATTACAGCCGTATCAACGAGCTGGCATGGGCAGGTACGATCGCGGGCAGCAAGGCGGTTTTGCTGGCCAGGGCTGTTGCCCGGCGCGAGGTGGAGTTGTGGGAGTTCTGTCTGCAGCCTGGGGACGCCTATATCTCGGAAGCCGATCCCGATGGCTGGAGTGAACAGGTCTACGTCGTCGAAGGGCATCTGACGTTGCGCTTGTCCGAACCTGCAGCCATTCAGCAGGTGGCTGCGGGCGAGTTCTTCATGTTCCCCAGCAATCAGCCGCACCGCTATTGCAACGACGCCGATGTGCCCCTGCGATTTGTGCGCAATGTCGTGCTCTGACCTTCCGATTCTTTATCGCAACCCGACCGAGGCGCTGTTCGATGACCGAAGATTCCAACCAGACGGCTGACATTCTGATCATCGGCGGCGGTCTGAGCGGCACCATGCTGGCGGCGCAACTGCTGCGCAGGCCGGGCCAGCGCCGAATCCTGATTATCGAAACCCGCAGCGAACTCGGCCGGGGCGAGGCCTACAGTGCGACGGAGCCGGGCCACACGCTCAATGGCAACGCTGCACGGATGAGCGTCGATCCGGATAACCCGGATGACCTCACTCAGTGGCTGAGCGACTATCTGGCCGCCGGGGGCTGGCCTGAAGCTGCCGAGCAGAGGGTGCCGGTTGCCGAACTGTTTCCGCCGCGCGGTGTGTTCGGGCTTTATGTCCAGCAGCGATTGCGTGAAGCCCGAAGTGCTGGTGAAGCTTTTGGCTCGACCGCCGTGCATGTGCCTGGCGAGGCAGTTGACCTTCAGGTCCATGCAGGTGGCGTCAGTGTCTCGCTGGCTGACGGTCGTATGCTGCGCGGCAGCCGCGCCGTGCTGGCGACAGGCATGTACGCGGCTTCACGTACTCCGCGACGTGATTCGAACGAGCTGAACACTGCAGCGCTGGATCCCTGGGATGTGGCGGTGATGAGAAAGCTTGATCCGCAGTCGAGGGTGCTGATCATCGGCTCTGGTCTGACTATGGTCGATGCGCTGGTCTCGCTGGAAACGGCCGGGCATCGCGGTGCCATTCAGATTTTTTCCCGGCACGGCCTGCTGCCGCATGTCCGGCGTCAGCCGCCGGAATGGTCTGATTTCCTGGGTCAGGATCCGAGTATCCGCAGCACTCGGCAACTGGTGCGCAAAGTGCGTGAACAGTGCGAGCTGGCCATCGAAAGTGGTATTGACTGGCAGGCTCCGCTGGACACCGTGCGCGCCAACGTCGGCAGGCTGTGGAATCAGGCCAGCGACCAGCAGCGCCGCCAGTTCGTCCGTCATGTCCGGCCGTGGTGGGAGAGCCACCACCATCGTTCCCCGCCACCGAGCGCTGCGCTGCTGGCGCGGCTGATCAGGCAAGGACGGCTGAGCATTGATGCGGCCTCGTTGCAGGGCGTGGCAAGCCTGCCGTCAGGTCAGGTACAGATCAGTGTTCGTCGGCGTGGTGAGAGTCAGCCGACGCAGGTCACCGGCGATGCGTTGATCAACTCCACCGGTATCGAGTACGACTGGCGGCGCGTGGATCGCCCGTTGCCTCGGCAGTTGCTGACGCGCGGGCTGATCCAGCCTGGCCCGCTTGCACTCGGTATCGCCGCCGACGCCACTGGCGCAGTGCTCGACGCACAGGGTCAGTACTCGGCGCGCCTGTTCGCCATGGGCCCGCCATTGCGGGGCATGTGGTGGGAAAGTACCGCAGTCACCGACGTGGCGATTCAGGCCAAGGCGCTGGCGATGCATTTGTCATAAAGCGCCGCGCGCTCAGAAGAGGACGCAGAGCGTCCGGAACGGCATACCCACGCGGAGCATGGGCACGATGGTGTTCTGCCGGACGCCGATCGTTCCTCACGCTCCAGCGTGGGAATGCAGTTCGTGGCGCGCCGCGTCAGCTCTCGGCGCAGCGCCGCGGAGCATGGGCACGATAGTGTTCTGCCGGACGCCGATCGTTCCCCACGCTCCAGCGTGGGAATGCAGTTCGTGACGCTCTGCGTCACACAGTGGTTCTGTGATGTCAGGTAGATTGGGGATCGACTCAGGTCACCTTTTCGCCCCTCGGCGACTTACTTTGATGGGGCCAAAGTAAGCAAAGCCCCAAGCTCCGTTTCCGGCCCGACTTCGTCGGGTTCCTTCGCCCTGTCACTGATCCGGGGGGCGCCGCAACGGGCCATCCATGGCCCGGTGCGGCTAGCCTGGCGTCCTGCCAGGCTACCCCCGGATCAGCGCCAGGACTCAGCCGTCACTTACGTCGCACTCTGCGTCGTCAGTACCATCGTGCTCGAAAAGCACTTCGCTGGCAGCGTGCGGACAGCGATCGTTCCTCACGCTCCAGCGTGGGAATGCCTTTCGTGACGCTCTGCGCTTCACACCGACAGGTGCAGCATGCGGTCGCCCTGGAGGTTTTCACCCGGTCTGCGTTTGTTGACTGCCAGCTCGCCAATCTTGATCAGACGTGTGCGCGTGACGTTGCGGGTCAGGCCCAGCAGGCTGGCGGTGTGCACCTGGTTGTGGTGGCAGAAGCGATAGGCGGTTCTGAGCAAGGTGTCTTCGACCTTCTCGTGCAAGGCACCGGCCTGTTCTTCAAACAGCTTTTGAAACGCCCGGTTGAGCAGTTGCTCGGCTGATTCGTCGGACGGGTTCTGTTCATCCTGACGCTCGATTCTGAGGTTGGACATGCGCAGGTCATCACGCTGAATGACGCCTTCACGACACACCAGCAGGGTGTGATGGATGACGTTTTCCAGCTCGCGAATATTGCCCGGCCAACTGTAGGTCTTGAGCTTGTGCTCGGCTTCGGGGCTGATCCGTACCGGACCATGCCGCAGCCGCTGGCTGTAGACCTCTATGAAGTGCCGGGCCAGGGGCAGGATATCGCCCGGCCGGTCGCGCAGCGGGCTCAATTCCAGATTGACCACGTCGAGCCGGTAATAAAGGTCTTCACGAAAATGCCCGGCGTTGATGGCCTTTTCCAGCTGCACGTTGGTCGCCGCGAGGACGCGCACGTCAATCGGCACACTCTTGCGCGAGCCCAGACGTACCACTTCACGCTCCTGAAGCACGCGCAGCAATTTGACCTGCAGGGTCATCGGCAGGTCGCCGATCTCATCGAGAAACAGCGTGCCGCCGTTGGCCTCCTCAAACCAGCCCGCCTTGGCGCTGATCGCTCCGGTAAACGCGCCTTTTTCGTGGCCGAACAACTCGGCCTCGATCAGGTTCTCGGAGAACGCGCCGCAGTTGACCGCCACGAACGGTTTGTCGCGGCGGGCGCTGAGTTCGTGGACGTGACGTGCGACCAGTTCCTTGCCGGTGCCGGTCTCGCCAATGATCAGCACGCTGGCATCGCTGGGCGCAACCTGACGCACGTGAGCGAGCAAGGCTCGGGACTTGGGGTCTTCGAACACCTGCGCAGTGGCCCTGATCGAGGTGGCCAGTGCAGGTGAGTGCGGTAAGGTCAGCAGTTGCCCGGACATCACTTGGCCTGCGGGGGCAGATCGTTGGCGATCATTTCGCCGAACGGGCCCGTCAGGTTGGTGATGCCGCGCCCGGCGAGGCTGGCGTAAGGCTCAGGCAGCAGCGGGAAGACCAGTTCGGCGAAGCGATAAGCTTCCTCCAGATGCGGGTAACCCGAGAAAATGAAGCTCTCGATGCCCAGGTCGGCGTATTCCTTGATGCGTGCCGCGACTTCTTCGGGATTGCCGACCAGCGCCGTGCCTGCACCACCACGTACCAGTCCGACACCGGCCCACAGGTTAGGCGCGATCTCCAGGTTGTCGCGGCGCCCGTCATGCAGCGCTGCCATGCGCCGCTGGCCTTCGGAATCAAAACGCGAAAAGGATTTCTGCGCCGCAGCAATGGTGTCATCGCTGATGTGTTTGATCAGCGTGCTGGCAGCTTTCCAGGCTTCCTCGCTGGTTTCGCGGACGATGACGTGCAGGCGAATGCCGAACTTCACGGTACGTCCCTTGCGCGCTGCCCGCTCACGGACATCGGCGAGCTTCTGCGCCACGGCTGCCTGTGGCTCGCCCCAGGTCAGGTACACGTCCACCTGATCGGCCGCAAGGTCATGCGCCGCGTCGGAGGAACCACCGAAGTACAGCGGTGGATAGGGTTTTTGAATCGGCGGGTAAAGCGCCTTGGCGTTCTGCACGCGCAAGTGCTTGCCTTCGAAGTCGACCGCTTCGCCCTGCAGGACGCGACGCCAGATTTTCAGAAATTCGTCGGTGACTTCATAACGCTCGCTGTGGTCGAGAAAGCTGCCATCGCCACGGTTTTCGTCCGGGTCACCACCGGTCACCACGTTGATCAGCAGCCGGCCGCCGGAAAGGCGATCCAGCGTGGCTGCCATGCGTGCCGAGACGGTCGGCGAGATGATGCCCGGGCGGATCGCCACCAGGTACCTCAGGCGCTCGGTCAGCGGCACCAGCGCCGAGGCGATGACCCACGAGTCCTCGCAGGAGCGACCGGTAGGAATCAATACGCCGTAATAACCCAGGTCATCGGCGGCCTGCGCTACCTGTTTCAAATAATTGAGGGTGACGGGACGTGCGCCCTTTGTCGTGCCCAGATAATGGCCATCGCCGTGAGTCGGAAGAAACCAGAAAACGTTCATGACAAATCCTTGGAAGTAATCAGCCAGGTAGTAGCTGAAGGAACCCGCTGTCGGTTGGCAGACACCTCACCAGCAGCGTTCGAGGTGGGGCCATTTATAGAACGTCTTTTTTATTCCGCAAAAGAACGTTAAACCATATTTTTAGATCCTAAATGCATATGAGTGTCGCAACCCCGATAAAGCCTGCAGGGCAGCCCTTTGAATACAACGCTTTGGCGTCGGGCGGAGCCGCACCGACGCCTTATCTGTCGAGCGTCGACGTACTGACGGTCTGGCTGTCAGGGTAAAAAACGTCCCCAGCCCGGCAGGTTTCCCGGCGCTCGTCAGGCTGCCGAAACTTTTCTCCGACCGGCCCTGTCACTTTTCCAGGACCAACAGGAGTCAGACCATGGCAAGGGCAATCTGGAAGGGCGCAATCAGCTTCGGGCTGGTGCATATACCGGTCGCGCTGGTCTCGGCGACAACGTCGACCAGTGTCGATTTTGACTGGCTCGACAAACGCAGCATGGACCCGGTCGGCTACAAGCGAATCAACAAGGTCACCGGCAAGGAAGTCACCAGCGAAAACATCGTTAAGGGCGTGGCGTACGAGAAGGATCGCTATGTGGTGCTCAGCGAGGAGGAAATTCGTTCTGCGCACCCCAAATCGACGCAGACCATCGACATATTCGCCTTCGTCGACAGCCAGCAGATCCCTTTGCAGAACATCGACACGCCTTATTTCCTGACCCCCGACAAGCGCGGCGAGAAAGTTTACGCGTTGTTGCGCGAAACCCTGGTCGATACCAAAAAGGTCGCCTTGGCCAATGTCGTTCTGCATACCCGCGAACACCTGGCGGCGGTCATGCCGCTGGAATCGGCGCTGGTGATGGTGATCCTGCGCTGGCCTGCCGACGTGCGTGAACTGGACACACTGGAACTGAGCGATGCCGTGACCGATGCCAAGTTGAACAAAAGCGAACGTGACATGGCCAAGCGTCTGGTCAAGGACATGAGCGCTGACTGGCAGCCTGAGCAGTATCGCGACACCTTTCAGGACAAGATCATGCACTTGGTCAAGACCAAGGCAGACGAAGGCGAGATCGAGGATGTCGAGACCGATCCGGCCGAGGAAGAACGCAAGAGTGCCGATGTCATCGACCTCACCGACCTGCTGCGGCGCAGTCTGGCGGGCAAGGGCGGTGCCAGTAAAGGCAAGGCGAGCAAGCCTGCGGCGAAGGAAAAACCGGCCGACAAGGACAGCCCCAGGCCCAAGCGGCCCGCCGCGCGCAAGAAAACCAGCAAAGCCTCTTGAGCCCTACGGAGTGACCGGTGATGGCCAAGCCCGCCAGTGAGTACACCCGCAAGCGCAATTTCGACATCACCTCCGAGCCTGCGGAAAGCAAACGCAAGGGCAAAGGCAAATCGCAGCCCGGTGCGCTCGGTTTCGTGATCCAGAAGCATGACGCGCGTAACCTGCACTACGACTTCCGACTGGAGCTGGATGGCACGCTGAAGAGCTGGGCCGTGCCCAAGGGCCCGAGCCTGGACCCCACGCAAAAGCGTCTGGCAGTGCATGTCGAAGACCATCCGCTGGACTATGCCGACTTCGAGGGGAGTATCCCGCAGGGGCAATACGGCGGCGGTGATGTGATTGTCTGGGACCGGGGTGTCTGGCAACCGCATGGTGATCCGCAAAAGACCTACGAGGACGGCAAACTCAAGTTCACCCTGGTCGGCGAGAAGCTCAGCGGCGACTGGGCGCTGGTGCGGACCCGGCTCAAGGGCAGCGGCAGCAAGGAACAGTGGCTGCTGATCAAGGAAAAGGATGACATCGCGCGACCTGCTGCGGAGTACGACATTACCCATGAGCAGCCGCAAAGCGTGATCAGTGGTGCTCATGTGGGCAAGCATCGCAGCACTCCGAAAAAGTCTGCGGCCAGTGCTGCAAGCGGCAAAGCCAGGGCCGCGACACCTGCTGCATCAAAGGCGGCGAAGGCAGCTGCAAAGCCGACGCGCAGGAAAGCGAAATCGGCTTTCCCGGACACGCTTTCGCCGCAACTGGCAACGCTGGTAGACGCGCCGCCAGCCGGTGACTGGCTGTACGAAATCAAATTCGATGGCTATCGCATGCTGACCCGTATTCAGGGTGACGATGTGCGTCTGTTCACCCGCAACGGGCATGACTGGACCGAGCGACTGCCGGAGCTGGTCAAGGCGCTAAAGGGCATGAAGCTGCGCGACAGTTGGTTCGATGGCGAAGTGGTGGTTCTCGACGAGCGGGGGCTGCCCGATTTCCAGGGGCTGCAGAATGCCTTTGACGCGGGGAACAGCAAGGACATTCTGTATTACCTGTTCGACATGCCGTTTCTGAGCGCGGAAGACCTGCGTGAAGTGCCGCTTGAGCAGCGTCGTGACGCCTTGCAGCAAGTCCTCGACGCGCAGAAAAGTCGCCTGTTGCGTTATTCGGATGCCTTTCAGGCGGGCCATCAGGACATTGTCGCGAGTGCGGCGGCAATGGGTCTGGAAGGGGTCATCGGCAAGCGTGCCGGCAGCGCGTATGTCAGCAAGCGCAATGCCGACTGGATCAAGCTCAAATGCCGCTTGCGGCAGGAATTCGTGGTCGTCGGCTACACGGCGCCGCAGGGCAGCCGTTCGGCGTTCGGGGCCCTGTTGCTTGCGGTCAATGCCGGTGAGGACGGGTTGGTCTACTCCGGGCGGGTCGGCACGGGGTTCACTGAAGTGAGCCTTGAGCAATTGCATAAACAGCTGAAGAAATTGCAGTGCAAGGATTCACCGCTGGCCAGAAAGCTCACCGCGTCCCAGGCCCGTGGCGTGCAGTGGGTGAAGCCGCAACTGGTCTGCGAAGCCGAGTTCGCCCAGTGGACCCGCGAAGGTATCGTCCGCCAGGCCGCCTTTGTCGGACTGCGCAGCGACAAGCCCGCCAAGGACGTGGTGCGTGAAGACGCTCAGCCTGCCAAGGCGGCCAGCCAGACTCCAGCCGCAACGGCAGCGCCCAAGGCGCGCAAAAAGGCCGCGCAGGGAAAAGTTGATGTGGCGGGCACCGGGATCAGTCATCCGGACCGCGTCATCGACAGCAAGACCGGCACCCGCAAGATCGAACTTGCGCAGTTTTACCAGTCCATCGCCGACTGGATTCTGCCCTACCTGAGCAAGCGTCCCGTGGCCCTGCTGCGCTGTCCGGAGGGCATCGACGGTGAGCAGTTTTTCCAGAAGCATGCCGAGCACCTGGCGATCCCGCACATCAGGCAACTGGATCGTGCGCTGGACCCGGGGCACGCCGCGCTGATGGAAATAGATTCGGTGTCGGCACTGGTCGGTGCTGCGCAAATGGGCGCCATCGAGCTGCATACCTGGGGGGCGACGCGTGACAGGATCGAAACGCCGGACCATTTCGTGCTGGACCTTGATCCCGATCCGGCACTGCCCTGGCGCAGCATGATCGAGGCCACGCAAATGGTGCTCGCTGTGCTGGAAGAGCTGGGTCTGGAGGCGTTCCTCAAGACCAGCGGCGGCAAGGGCATGCACATCATCGTGCCCTTGGCGCGGCATGCAGACTGGGACACCGTGAAGGCGTTCGCCAAGGCCATCGCCGAGTTTGCCAGCCGTCAGTTGCCGGAGCGCTTCACCGCCACCATGGGACCGAAAAACCGCGTCGGAAAAATCTTCATCGATTACCTGCGCAACAGCCGCGGCGGCAGCACCGTGACCGCCTATTCAGTACGCGCCCGGCCAGGGTTGCCGGTCTCGGTGCCGATCGCGCTGGATGAACTGGCGGGTCTTAAGTCTTCGGCACAGTGGGACATCACCAACCTTGAACAGCGTTTGAAGCGGCTCAAGGACGACCCGTGGGCCGGCTACAGCAACCGGCGCAAAATCACGCAGAAGATGTGGAAACAACTGGGCGCGAAGCGGCCTTGAGGCGAGGTCGCTGTCCGGGGTTTGCAAAGGGATGCGTGGCCGGCACGCCTGGCAATAACCGACATGCCGGCCGCACGCTGAGTGCTTAGAGAATCCGGTACAACAGACGCTCGACCCGGACGCGGCTGACACGCTTGAGAAACTTGCGCACGCCTTCCGGGTAGTTGGCCAGAGTGTCGAGTTCGTCGTACTGGTTGACGCGCTGTGTGTTGCGCATCAAATGAGCGATTTCCGCTTCCCGTGGCTCGCTCCACTGGCCCTTCGGATCGTCGATCAGCAAGGCGTTTTCCAGGTCCAGATTGAAGGCGCGCGGGTTCAGGTTGTTGCCGGTCAGCAGGGTATAGCGCTGGTCGACCCAGATACCCTTGAGGTGGAAGGTGTTATCACCGTGTTTCCACAGATGCACATTGAGGCGGTGCTGGGCGATTGCCTTCTGATGCTTGTGGGCAAAGCGTCGCAGGCTGATCTCATAGAGATAGGGCAGGGCGGAGATCACCTTGAAAGGCTCATCCGGATCGATGAAGAAGTCGTTGGCGGTCTTGTCGCCAATGATGATATCGACCTGCACGCCGCGCTTGAGCGCCCGATTGATCTCGCGGGTGACGGCGACCGGCAGGTTGAAGTATGGCGTGCAGATGGTCAGCTGGATCTTGCTCGACGCGATCAGGTCACAAATGGCGCGGTTGAGACTGTTGCGCGGTCCGACGCCCAGCAGCGGAATGACGCGCATTTCGCCGTTTTCCTTTTCGCCCGCCGAGGTGTCGTAGGCGGCGCGTTTCAGGTCGCCGCGAAACGCGCGGATCTCGCTGCGCAAACTGCGTGAGCTGGGCGGCGATTGCAGATCGAGGCGGTGCACGGCCGGCGAGGAGAGTATTTCTTGCTGCACCAGATTCTGGAAGGCGTCGGCCAGTGCTGCGCTTTCGATCAGGTGATAACGGTCCAGACGATATTTGTCGAGCTTGTGCAGGTAGACGTTGTTGATGCTTGCGCCGCTGTAGATCACACAGTCGTCGATCACACTGCCCTTGAGGTGCAGCACGCCGAACAGTTCTCGGGTCTGCACCGGCACGCCGTAGATCGGAACTTCTTCATCGTATTCGAGGTTCTGCGCCTGATACCACGTCGAGTTGCCGGGCTGGCGTCCGGCACCGATCAGCCCGCGCTGCGCGCGGAACCAGTCGACCAGTACCACCACATCCAGCTCCGGCCTCGCGGATTTGGCGGCGTACAGCGCGTCGAGAATCTCCTGGCCGGCTTCATCCTGTTGCAGGTACAGCGCAATGATATAGATGCGCCGGGTGGCCGAGGCGATCCTTTCCAGCAGGCAGCGTCGATAGTCGGCGGCAGAAGGAACAATGGAGATTGCATCGCTCTGCACGGCAAAACCGCGAAGTGCTGCCAGGGTCGAGCGTCGGAAAGTGGACTGCATAGGCCTCTCGATGGGAAAACCAATAGCCTGTGAGCTTACACGACAGTCGGCCTTCTGTGGCTGTCGCCAACCTGTTTCAAGGCATTGCGGAACGCTACGGGCCGCCATGCGCGCTGATTGCTCACGCTGCAGCGCGGGAACGACGCGTTTGGCGTTGCGCGGTTATCACTTTTCATGCGTAAACAAATGATAAGCATTACCAGTAACATCTGATATCATTTCGCATCCCCCGATCGGTGATGTCCAGGACGGTTGCTTCCGATCTCGTTCAACTTGTCTTCAGGACCTATTGATGAACTCCCCATCGTTCCCGATGCGCCTTACGTTGCTCGCGTTTTGCTGTTCCATTGGATCTCCGGCCTGGGCCGCTGCAGAGGCTGCTACCCGGCAGGACGGCCCTGTGGTGCTGGGCGAGACCGACATCAGTGCCGACAAGGCCGACCCGCATGCGCTGCCGCCGGTCTATGCCGGTGGGCAGGTGGCGCGCGGCGGGCAACTGGGCGTTCTGGGCAATGCCGACATCATGGACGTGCCGTTCACCATGACCAGTTACACCGAACAGCTGATCGAGGACCAGCAGGCCGAAACCGTCGGCGACGTACTGCTCAACGATGCATCGGTGCGTCAGTCGAGTGGTTATGCCAACGCTTCGCATATCTTCGTCATTCGTGGCCTCAAGCTGACCACCGATGATATTTCCTACAACGGCCTTTACGGCGTACTGCCACGCCAGATCATATCGACCGATGCGCTGGAGCGCGTTGAAGTGTTCAAGGGCCCCAACGCCTTTATCAACGGTGTGACCCCGACCGGTTCCGGGATTGGCGGCGGCGTGAACCTGCAGCCCAAGCGCGCGCAGGACACACCGACGCGTCGTTTTACCACCGACATCAGCACCGACGGTCGGATCGGCGAGCATCTCGATCTGGGGCAGCGCTTTGGCGAAGGCAATCGCTTCGGCGCGCGTCTCAACCTGTCGCAGCGCGAAGGCGAGACGGGTGTCGAGGACGAAGAGCATCGCAGCAAGCTGTTCGCGCTGGGGCTTGATTACCGAGGTGACAACTTCCGTCTGTCCGGCGATTTTGCCTACCAGAAGCAGCGCATCAACCAGAGCCGCAACACGGTGTTTGTCGACAGCGCCCTGACCAGCGTGCCGCATGCCCCGGACTCGGACACCAATTACGCGCCGAACTGGACCTGGACGGAAACCGAAGACACCTTCGGTATGAGCCGCGCCGAGTACGACCTCAACGAAGACTGGACGCTGTACGCCGCAGTGGGCGCCAAGCACACCCGCGAGGTCGGCATATACGGCTCGCCAACCGTCCACGATGCCGCAGGCAACACCACGGCCGCACCGTCCTTTATCCCGCACGACGAAGACAACAAGACCGCCATGGCCGGCATCAACGGCAAGCTACAGACCGGTGCGGTCAGTCACAAGGTCAACGTCGGCCTGTCCGGTATCTGGACCGAACAGCGCAGTGCGTATCTGTTCGGCGGCACCTCCAGCAACAACCTTTACGACCCTGTTTCCCAGGAGCGTCCGGCACTCGACAGTTTCACCGCAGGCGATCTGAATGATCCCGGCATTGTCGGCAAGAGCCGCATGCGCAGCGTCGCGTTCTCCGACACATTGGGCTTTTTCGATGATCGTCTGTTGCTGACCGCAGGCCTGCGTCGCCAGCAACTGCGCGTTCAGGGGTATGAATACGGCAGCGGCCCGCGCAATGCACTGTACGACGAAGCCATCACCACGCCGGTCTACGGGGTGGTATTCAAGCCTTGGCAATATGTGTCGTTCTACGCCAACCGCATCGAAGGTCTGGCGCAAGGTCCAACGGCTCCGGATACAGTCACCATCAACCCTGGCGAAGTTTTTGCGCCGTCGCGTTCGAAACAGGTGGAGGCGGGCGTCAAGCTGGACATGGGCACGTTCGGCGCGAGCCTGGGCGTGTACCGCATCGAGCAACCGGCTGACGGCTACCAGGTTCTGGAAGGCACCGAGTCGCGTTATGTTCGTGATGGTCAACAGCGCAACCGCGGCGTGGAGATGAACGTGTTTGGCGAGCCTGTCAGCGGCCTGCGTCTGCTGGCCGGTCTGACCCTGATGGATACCGAGGTGAGCGGCACGTCCGGCGGCAGCAACGACGGCAATCGCGCCGTGGGTGTGCCGACCTTCCAGTTCAACGCGGGTGCCGATTGGGATATCCCCGGGATCGAAGGTGCGGCCATCAATGCGCGCATGCTGCGCACCGGTGGGCAATATGTCGATGCTGCCAACAACCAGAGCATCCCGACCTGGAATCGCTTCGACCTGGGCGCACGCTATACCTTCAACGTTGCGCAGAAGGACGTGACCCTGCGTGCCAATGTCGAGAACCTGATGAACAAGGATTACTGGGCATCAGCCAATGGCGGTTACCTGACTCAGGGCGAGCCGCGCACCCTCAAGCTGTCGGGCACTATCGACTTCTGATTGACTGGCCGCATCGCAGGATGCGGCCAGCCGCTGGATCAGTAGCCGTTACGCTTCAGAATCGTTTCAATGCTTTCTTTCGCTGGCCGCTCGTAGAACTTCAACAGTTCGGCGGTGCGGTTGGTGAAGAAGCCGTCCGCGCCATCATGACTGATCCGCTTGAAGTCCTCTGCGTCGTCCACCGTGTACGGGTGGATCACCATGCCTTTCTCGTGGGTCAGGTTGTTCATCCAGGGTTTGACCAGGTCCATGTAGCTCTGGTCGCCACCCTTGGCCAGTTGCGACGAAGGGCCGGTGCCGATGGCGCCGTGGGCCTTGGCCCAGTCAATCCACTGCTCGAACTCCTGCGGTGATTTGACTTCCTGTGTCGCGTAATAGCTGGCCTTGTCCTTGGCCCCGGAGTCCTTGAACGCGACGCTGGACTTGGGCTCTATCGAGCCTTCGCCAATCCACAACAGCATGACCTTGGGCACTTTCGGCATTTCTTTCTGCAGCAGTTCCAGGCTTTGCTTCTCGAACGTCTGCAGGACCACGCGTCCCGGCATGTGCGCGACGTTGACATGGCCGGCCGCTGCCGCAGGGCGCTGGTCGAGCCAGCCGCGTTTGGCCAGTAGTTTTTTCAGGTCGGCTTCGACACCGGGAAACTTGTTCGGCACCTTGGTCTCGATGTACAGCCCCGGCTTGTTCGCGCCGCCCTCGGCGATGTCGATGACCTCATCCAGCGTCAGGATCTGCAACCCGTTGTAACTGTCGCGGGCCCTGTCCGGGTAAGCCTTGTTGAACCACGAACCGGCGTCCAGTTGCTTGAGCTCCGCCAGGGTGAACGTGCTGACCGGGTCTTTCACCCGTGCCGGGAACACTTGTGCGATGTTGGTCGTGCGTTCAAGCACGTCATCGTGCAGTGCTATCAGCACGCCGTCCTTGGTCCGCTGGATGTCCATTTCCAGGTAGTCCGCGCCCAGATCGCGCGCCAGGGTGTAGGCCGGGATGGTCTCTTCCGGCGCGTCGAACGAAGCACCACGATGGGCGATCACGGCCGGCCAGGGCAGGCCGTATTTCTCGCTCAGCACCTTGCCTGGGGCGTCCGCCGCCGCTGCCATGCCTGACGACAGCATCAGGCCTGACATGACAGCCGCAGCCAAAAGGGTCTTTTTCAACAGGGTGGTGGGAAATCCTTGCATGGGCGGGTGTTTCCTTGTTTTTGAGAAAGCCTGTTTTATGGGCAGCCTGCGCGCCAGCTCATAGCGGCACTGCTCGCGCCGCTGCGCGCGACGATAGCGCACTCTGCTGATTGCCAGGTCTGCTTGCTGGTTAGTCTGTCCGGAAAATGCGTCCACTTTATGAATGCCCGGCGCGTTCGGGAAGGCTTTTTTCAGTTCCAGCGTCAGCAGCCCTGCACAAGCGCGTCGAGTCGCGTTAAGGTCAGCGTTTTGCTGATCGAGCGGGAGCGCGCATGACAACGGTATTGGTGCTGGTCGAAAACCTGGACACGTATTTGCCGATTCTTGAAAGCAGCGGTTATCAGTTGATTCGCGCCCCGACGGCCGAACTGCGCGCCGAGGCGATTGCTACGCACGGGCAGAGCATCAACGCAGTGGTGACCCGCGGGCCGCTGGGATTTTTCGCCGAGGAAATGGATGCACTGCCGCAGCTGCGCATCATTTGCGTAAGCGGCGCCGGTTACGAGAAGGTCGACCTGCCTGCCGCGCAGGCGCGGGGCATCGTCGTGACCAATGGTGCCGGCGTCAACGCCGCCACCGTGGCCGATCATACGATGGCGTTGCTGCTGTCGTTGGTACGCGACATTCCGCAGGTCGATGCGTCGGTGCGACGCAGCGAATGGCGCAAGGTGGTACGCCCGTCACTGGCAGGCAAGCGCTTGGGGATCGTCGGGCTGGGGGCAGTGGGGCTGG
Organism: Pseudomonas sp. PvP027; assembly: GCF_017833005.1. Classification (NCBI taxonomy): domain Bacteria; kingdom Pseudomonadati; phylum Pseudomonadota; class Gammaproteobacteria; order Pseudomonadales; family Pseudomonadaceae; genus Pseudomonas; species Pseudomonas sp. PvP027. The sequence continues at coordinate 5,389,098 of NZ_JAFIBK010000001.1, forward strand.
CGATTGCCAGGCGTGCTGCCGCCTTCGACATCGCCATCGGTTACCACAACCGCAAACCGCGCAGCGACTGCGATTACACCTGGCATGCGACGGCGCAGGCCCTGGCGGCCGCGTCGGATTTTCTGGTCATCGCCACGCCCGGTGGCAGCGGCACGCAGCACCTGATCGACGCTGGGGTGCTTGAAGCGCTGGGCCCTGAGGGGTTTCTGGTCAACATTGCCCGCGCCAGCGTGGTGGATACCCAGGCGTTGGTCAGTGCACTGCAGAATCAGCAGATTGCCGGAGCCGCGCTGGACGTGTTCGACGATGAACCAACGGTGCCGGACGTGTTCAAGACCCTCGGCAATGTGGTGCTGACACCGCACGTGGCAGGTCTGTCCCCCGAGGCCTCGAGAGACAGTGTGCAAATGGTCAACGATAACCTGCTGGCGTTTTTTGCCGGGCAACCGGTGCTGACGCCTGTGACTGAATGAGCAACCGTGCAGCGTTGCATGCGAGGCATTGCTGTAACGCCCATTCTGCTGATTTTGCTGCCTGTTTATAGTCCGCCCGGGCTGTACGACATCAAACAGGGAGCAGGACATGGGCAAAGCAGATAACACGCGCAACGGGATACGGATCGGTCTGGTAGGGGACTTCAATGCGGATGTCCCCGCGCATCAGGCCATTCCATTGGCCTTGCAAAGGGCGGCGGAGGCCAATCACGTATCGGTCGGCTTCGAATGGTTGCCGACGCCGCTGATCGGCAGCGGTGCGCAACTTGCCGGATTCGACGGCCTGTGGTGCGTGCCGGCCAGTCCGTATCTGGACATGCAGGGCGCGTTGACGGCCATTCGTTTCGCTCGCGAGCATCGGGTGCCGTTTCTGGGGACCTGCGGGGGCTTTCAGCACGCGTTGGTCGAGTACGCACGCAACCAGTTGGGCTGGGCAGACGCCGAACATGGCGAAACGGCGCCGGACGCAGCGAACGTAATCATCGAGCCGCTCAGTTGCTCACTGGTCGAGTCGGTGGCAGCGATCCAGTTGCAACCCGACACGCTGATTGCCCAAGCCTATGGCAGGCTCGATATCGAAGAGCGCTACCACTGCCGCTACGGCCTGCGCCGCGAGCTGGAATCGTCGCTGTTCGGCGAGCATCTGAAGGTCAGCGGGCGCGGTTCCGAGGGCGAAGTGCGCTGTATGGAGTTGCAGGGGCACCCGTTTTATGTCGCCACACTGTTCCAGCCGGAGCGCGCTGCGCTGCAGGGTCAAACGCCTCCTGTGGTGGCCGCGTTGGTCCGTGCCTGCCTGAGCAAGCCGGCATGATGGCCGCCCGGTTTACCAAGCCTTACTTTGCCGTGGTGTTCACTTCGCTGCGCACGCCTGACGATGATCAGGCGTATGCAGAGGCGGCGCAGCGCATGGTCGGCCTGGCCCGACAACAGCCCGGCTTTCTGGGCGTGGAGTCGGCGCGTGGCGAAGACGGCCTGGGCATCACCGTGTCCTACTGGACTGACGAAGCCGCGATCCTCGCCTGGAAACAGCAGGCCGATCACGCCGAGGTCCGCGAGCAGGGGCGTTCGTGCTGGTATCAAGCGTTTACCACGCGAATCTGCCGGGTCGAGCGTGACTACGCATTCAATGCGTAGCCCTTCAGGGCATTACCGGTGGTACATAAGCCAGCGTGGTGCCCAGTGCCCAGAGCAGAAACAGCACCAGCGGCGTGTGGACCAGCAGCTGCACGAACGAGAAGCCGATCAGGTCACGCGCCTTCAGGCCCAGTACACCCAGCAGCGGTAGCATGTAGAACGGGTTTATCAGGTTGGGCAAGGCTTCGGCTGCGTTGTAGATCTGTACCGCCCAGCCGAGGTGGTACTGCAGGTCGTTGGCGACTTGCATCACGTAGGGCGCTTCGATGATCCACTTGCCACCGCCTGACGGAATGAAAAAGCCCAATATGGCCGAATAGACCCCCATCAGAATCGCGTAAGTGTCGTGGGAGGCAATGCTGGTGAAGAACGTCGAGATGTAGTGCGCCAGGGTTTGCGCGTCGCCGCCCTTCACCGTGGTCAGTAGCGCGGCGATCGAACCGTACAGAGGGAATTGAATCAGCACGCCAGTGGTGGTGGGCACCGCCCGAGCGACGGCGTCTAGAAAACTGCGCGGTCGCCAGTGCAGCAGGGCGCCGAGCATGATGAACAGGAAGTTGTAGGTGTTGAGCCCGGAAATGGCGGTGATCGCCGGTTTGTTCGAGAACTCGTTGAACAGCCAGCCAACCCCCAGCAGCACCATCAGGATGATCAGCAGCGGGCTGTATTCCAGCCATTCACCAGGCCGTGTGCGGGGCGGCAGTGGCGGCAGATTGAAGGCCGGATCGACACCGCAGGCTTTGGCATCGCGGGCGCTGTTCGGACCCGGCGCGGTGGCGTAGGCAACGATCAGTGAGATGACCACCAGCGCGGCGAGCATGACCCCGGATTGCCAGAGAAAGATGGTTTCGGTGAACGGGATCACGCCGGTAATCGCCAGGATCGACGGCTGCAGACTGGCCGGGTTGGCCTGCAGTTGCGCGGCCGAAGACGACAGCCCCAGCGCCCAGACCGCACCCAGGCCCAGATAGGCTGCCGCGCCCGCTGCACGGTAATCCATGCGCAGGTCGGTGCGGCGTGCGAGGGCACGCACCAGCAGGCCGCCGAACACCAGCGACAGGCCCCAGTTGAGCAGCGAAGCGAGCATGGAAATCAGCGCCACCCAGGCGACTGCCGAACGGCCGTTGCGCGGCACCCGGGCCAGGCGGTCGATCAGGCGCACCGCAGGCGGTGAGCTGGCGACCACGTAACCGCCGATGACCACGAAGGCCATCTGCATGGTGAACGGAATCAGGCTCCAGAATCCGTCACCGAACGCCTTGGCAGCCTCGGCCGGACGTGCGCCGATGGCCAGCGTCGCCAGCGTGACGATGACCACCGCCAGTGCGGCAAATACCCATGAATCAGGAAACCAGCGTTCAGCCCACGCGGCACAGCGCAAGGCAAATCGGGCGGAGCGGCTTTCTTCTATGTTGGCGGCCATCTGGGGCACCTCTTTTTGTAATTATTATCGGGGAGTTACTTGAACAGCCGACTATTGCGGACGCAGAGCGTCCAGAACGGCGTTCCCACGCTGGAGCGTGGGAACGATGGGGGCTGGCTATGCATTTCTTGACGCTCTGCGTCATACGGTTGTGCAGGCCACACGAGCGTGTGGCAACGAGAGGCGCGTCAAAGATGCCTGCGCTCAGAAACTCATCTCGATGACGTCGTCCGGCACGATCAGCCTGCCTGCTGTTTTGGCCACGATTTCTTCCACGCTGACCCCCGGCGCGCGTTCGCGGAGGATGAATGCGCCGTTTTCGATTTTCAGGTACGCCAGGTCAGTCAGCACCTTGCGGATGCAGCCCGCACCGGTCAGCGGCAGGCTGCAACGGGTGAGCAGTTTGGATTCGCCGTCCTTCGACGCATGGGTCATGGTGACGATGATATTGTCGGCACCCGCCACCAGGTCCATCGCGCCCCCCATGCCTTTTACCAGCTTGCCGGGGATCATCCACGAAGCGATGTTGCCTTCGATATCCACCTCGAAAGCGCCAAGCACCGTCAGGTCGACATGGCCGCCGCGGATCATCGCAAAGGATTCGGCCGACGAGAAAATGGATGCGCCGACGCGTGCGGTGACCGTCTGCTTGCCGGCATTGATCATGTCCGCGTCGATGGTGTCTTCGGTCGGGAAGGCGCCCATGCCCAGCAGGCCGTTTTCCGACTGGAGCATGACGTCGATGTCATCGGGCACGTAGTTGGCCACCAGGGTCGGAATACCAATGCCAAGGTTTACGTAATAACCGTCCTTGAGTTCACGGGCGACACGTTGAGCCATTTGTTCGCGGGAAAGTGCCATCGTCTGAAGCCTCTTTGTTGTTGTAGGACCAAGGCTGCGCTATCAGGATTTTCTGACGGTGCGCTGTTCGATGCGTTTTTCGAAAGTGCCCTGAATGACCCGGTCGACGTAGATGCCGGGGGTGTGGATCTGGGTGGGCAGCAGCACGCCGGGCTCGACGATTTCCTCGACCTCGACCACGGTGATCCGTCCGGCGGTGGCCACCACCGGGTTGAAGTTCTGTGCGGTATGACGATAGATGACATTGCCGAAATGGTCGGCTTTCCAGCCCTTGATCAGCGCGAAATCACCGGTAATGGCCTCTTCCAGAATCACGTTGCGGCCGTTGAACTGACGGGTTTCCTTGCCTTCGGCGACCGGCGTCCCGTAACCGGTCGCGGTATAGAACGCGGGAATGCCCGCGCCACCGGCGCGCAGTTTTTCCGCCAGGGTGCCTTGTGGCGTGAGTTCGACTTCCAGCTCGCCGCTGAGCAGCTGTTTTTCGAACAAGGCGTTCTCGCCCACATAGGACGAAATCATTTTCCGGATCTGCCGGTCTTCCAGCAGGATGCCGAGTCCGAAGCCGTCAACGCCGCAGTTATTGGAAACCACGGTCAGGCCCTTGATGCCCATGCGCTTGATCTGCGCGATCAGGTTTTCCGGGATGCCGCACAGGCCGAAGCCGCCGCAGAGTACCGTCATGTCGTCGGTCAGCCCGGCGAGGGCTTCTTCGTAGGTCGCTACTCGTTTATCGAGTCCAGCCATGATGATCCGCCTTTTATAGTTGTTGACCGGCAGTCGCACTGCCGGAGGATCGGGTGACCTGCATCTTCTCTCGACGGGACTGATTTGTTAATTTTGTTTTTCTGATCAATTCATAAGAAAAGCAAATATATGAACGTGAAGCAGCTTCGCGCTTTTCTGGCCGTAGCGCAGTACCTGAGCTTCGCTCAGGCCGGAGAGCGGCTGAACGTTTCGCAACCGGCCTTGAGCCTGACGATTAAAAGCCTGGAAGAAGACCTTGGCGGACAGTTGTTGACGCGCACCACGCGCAATGTGGGTCTGACGCCCGAAGGCGAAACCCTGTTGCCGCTGGCGCGCCAGTTGCTGGCCGACTGGGACAACACCGAAGAACTGCTGCGTCAGCGTTTTACCCTGCAAATGGGGAGGGTGTCGGTCGCCGCCATGCCGTCGTTCGCCGGCAATCTGCTGCCAGCGGCCTTGAAGGTGTTTCGTGGGCGCTACCCGCGCGTCAATGTGGCGGTGCATGACGTGATCAACGAGCAAGTGCTGGAGATGGTCCGCCATCGCCGTGTCGAACTGGGTATCGGCTTTGAGCCCGAGTCGAACAGTGCCCTTTCGTTTACTCCGTTCTATATGGATCGCTTCGTCGCCGTGGTGCCCCGTGAGTCGCCGCTGGCCGAGCGGCGCGAGGTCGCCTGGGAAGAACTGCTGCGTGAGGACTTCATCGCCCTGCAACGCCCGTCGGCGGTACGTTTGCTCCTGGAGCAGGCCATCGAGCCCCGCCACGGCAAGCTGGCGGTCGCGTTCGAGAGCCATCAGTTGTCGACCATCGGGCGCATGGTTGCCAATGGCCTGGGCGTCAGCGCGGTGCCGTCGCTGTGCATCGGGCAGATGCAGGAACTGGGGGCCTGCTGTGTTGCGCTGGTAGAGCCGCTGATCGAACGGCGTATCGGGCTGATGATGCTCGCCGATCACAAGCTTTCAGCGGCGGCCCATGCGTTGTGCGAAGTGTTGATCGAGAATGCTCGCAACAGTCGATAGCGACTATCACGGCGGATGATTTTTGCTGCGTCGGGGGCGGGCGTAACCTTGCTTCATTCCTGAAATGAAGCCCGACCGGAGGCCCCCGATGAACCGTATGCTCGCCCTTGCGCTTGTCCTGACATTTACTGTTGCACTGGTTTCCGGCTGCTCCACTCACCACGCTGTCGAGCAGCGGGCATTCAGCGCTGAAGAAAGCCATCAGCTGGCCCTTGAAGACCTTAATCGTCGCGGCCTGTCGTTTGATGAGTATCAGGCACGCAAGGCGCAATTGATGGCGGACCCACAGATCCAGCAGGCGCGGGACTTCGATGAAAAAGGCGAAACGAGTGTCGACCTGGGTATCACGGGTCAGCAGCCACAAGGCTAACAGTCTGTCTGAACATGGCTTTCCGTAAAAACTGTACTGCTGTAATTGGCCGTCAACTGTCCGTGTGTTTCCTTGACCGCCTTCGATAGGGTGAGTACCTGACTCACTGATCCGGACAGGCAGCATGTTTCTCTCTTTCGATTTGCTTCTGGCATTCACACTCTTCGCGTTCGTCACTTCCATCACTCCCGGCCCCAACAACATGATGCTGCTGGCCTCGGGCGTGAACTTCGGTTTCAGTCGCACCCTGCCGCACATGCTGGGTATCAGTGTCGGTTTTTTCGTTCTGGTGCTGGCCGTCGGCTTCGGTCTGGGCAGTGTGTTCAAGGCCTGGCCGGTTCTTTACACGATTCTGCGCTACGTGGGCGCTGCCTATCTGCTTTACCTGGCCTGGAAAATCGCCACCTCGGGGCCGGCCTCCGACAACGTCGACAGCCAGGGCAAGCCGCTGAGTTTCATAAGCGCTGCGCTCTTTCAATGGGTCAATCCCAAGGCCTGGATCATGGCGATCGGGGCGATCAGCACTTACACCCCCATGCAGGGCTACTTCTACAACGTGGTGGTGATTTCGGCAGTGTTTGCGCTGATCAACCTGCCCAGCGTGGGCGTCTGGGCAGGCTTTGGCAGCTTGCTGCGCAACGTTCTGCGCGATCCGCTCGGGTTAAGTATTTTCAACGGCGTGATGGCAGCGCTGTTGGTGGCCTCGTTGTATCCGCTGTTCATCGAGCATTGAAGGTTCTACAACGCCAGTTGCAAATGCCCGCCAGCCTGCTTGTGACGCGCCTGCAAGCGGCGTTGCAGACCGTGGTGGAAATGTTCCAGCCCTTCATGCAGACGCTCGGTGAGGATTTCGTCCAGCGTACCGCCCTGTTCGTTGTCGTCGTAGCTGACTTGGGTATCGATGGCGAAGATGCCGTGCAGCACTTCCTGTGATTTGAGCGCCGACAGCACCGGTTTGAGCGCGTAATCCACGGCCAGCATGTGCGCGATACTGCCGCCGGTGGCCAGTGGCAAGACCACTTTGCCATGCAGCGCGCGCTCGGGCAGCAAGTCGAGCAGGGTTTTCAGTGCACCTGAAAATGATGCCTTGTACACCGGCGTACCGATCAGCAGGCCATCGGCCTGACTGACCGCTTCGATCAATTCCAGTACCTGCGGACTGTCGAAGCGGGCGAAAAGCAGGTCCTCGGCATTGAAGTCGCGTATGCGCAATGTGGTGACTTCAACGCCGTGACTCTGCAGCCAGCGGCTGGCGTGGGCCAGCACAACGCCGGAACGGGATCTGGGGGAGGGACTGCCTGAAAGTGAAACGACGCGCATGTGGGATGTCCTTGCGATAAGCGTAAATCTGCAAAGCAGCTTATGTGCCAGCCTTCTTGTGCGTCTGGCTATGGCCCGCAGCCATTGGCTCTGCGTGTGTTGCGTGCCGCGAGAGCGGGATCGTCGCGCTGATGCAAAACCCGTCAACTGTTGAACAGCTGTTGCTCTGGCAACAGTCTGGCGTTGTGCGACGGGCAAAAAAAATCCCTGCACAACCGCGTGCAGGGAGATTGGAGAACCGCCGTCTGGGTCAGTTGCGAAAGGCCGCACCGGTCTGTATCACACTGGCCGAGCCGAGCAACTGGCTGATGAAACGGCTCCAGCGGGTGATATCGGCCGGGCCGACGAACACCACATCCTGCGCCTTGAGTTCGAACTGCCCCGCCAGCAGGTAAGCGGTGGGCTTTTTGGCGTTGAGGTGGTAGACGGTAGAGGGCGCCTGGGCAAAGTTTTCCGCACCGCGTATGACGTACACCGCATCGCCGTCTGCGCTGTCCGGGCTGAGTCCGCCGGAATTTCCCAACGCCTCGAGCAGCGTCAGGCGAGTGGTGCCGAACGAGATCACCTGAGGGTTACGGACCTCGCCCAGCACGTAGATCTTGTTTCGCGAATTGCTGTTGAGGTGCAGGTAATCGCCGTCCTTCAGGAAGATCCGGCTCAGTTGCGAGTCCCGGCGATTCAGCGAGTCGATGTCGATCAGGTAATCCTTGCCCTCCCGGCGCAAGGTCAGCCCGGCCAGGTTGGCATCGGTCAGGTCGACGCCGGCGACACTCACCGCCTGCACCAGGCTCAACGGAATGTTGGTAATCGGTTGCGGGCCGGGGACCTTGAAGGAACCGGACAGCAGTATTCGCTGGCTGTTGTAGCGCAGCACTTTGACGTCGACCTTGACCTCGGTGTACTGCGGCGCCAGGCCCATGCGCAACTGCTCACGAACCTCGCTGACCGTTCTGCCACTCGCGCGGATTCTGCCTACATAGGGGAAGTAGAGCGTGCCGTCGTTGAGCACTTCCCGGGTGTTGGCATCCAGCTGGTCCTGTGAGCCGGGCGCGGTCAGTTCCGGGTGTTCGAATACGGTAACCAGCAAGGTATCGCCAGCACCGATCACGTATTCCGGTGTCCTGTAGTCCAGCAGCGCCTGGGGCAGGGCCTTGGCCTCTGCAGTGGCGCGCAGTTGCTGTTGCTGCAGGGTTTTCGGGGTGACTTCGATCAACTGTGCCCGGGGTTCGTCCGGCGTGTCGAGGGTGACGTCATCCGGTGTCATATGTTGCCCCGGCGCGAACGCACAGCCTTGCAGCGCCAGGCTGGCCAGCAGTAACGCAGTAAAGCTTCGATTCATGACGTTTTTCCTTTCATGGCATTGCTCCTTTCTCGTTGCGTACCGAGGGTGTTCGGTGGGTGCTCAGGTCAGCGCCGGCATCAGAAGGCGTTCTTGTTGACGAACCCCTTGAGCAGCGTCAGCAGAATGATTTTCAGGTCCAGCCAGAGCGACCAGTGCTCGATGTATTCCAGGTCGAATTCGACGCGCATGCGCATCTTGTCCAGCGTGTCGGTTTCGCCGCGCCAGCCGTTGATCTGCGCCCAGCCGGTGATGCCGGGCTTGACCTTGTGGCGCAACATGTAGCCGCTGACCTGCCCGCGGTACTGCTCGTTATGGGCAATGGCATGGGGGCGTGGGCCGACGATGGACATGTCGCCGTGCAGCACATTGAAAAACTGCGGCAGTTCATCCAGCGACGTCCGGCGCAAAAAGCGCCCGAGCGGCGTTACCCGCGGGTCGTTGCGTGTCGCCTGAAGCACCACGTCGGTGTTTTCCTGGACGCTCATGCTGCGGAACTTCCAGACCATGATCGAGCGGCCGTCCAGCCCGTAGCGGCGCTGGCGGAACAGCACCGGGCCGGCCGAGGTGAGCTTGATGGCTGCCGCGATGGTCAGCAGCGGCACAGCGATCAGCAACAGGATCAGGCTCGACAGCACGATGTCTTCGGCACGTTTGGCCAGGCTCCAGGCACCGTCCATGGGCGAGTCGAAAATGCTGATACTGGCCAGGCCGTTGATGCTTTCACTGCGCGCATGCAGCAGGTCGAACATGAACACATCCGGAATCAGATATACCGAGGCGGTGGTGTCGCTCAGGCCGCTGATCAACTCGCGCAGTTGCGGTTCGGCGCTGAAGGCGAGGGTTATGTACACCTTGTCGATCCGGCCTGCGCGGGCATCTTCGATCAACTGCTGCAGGTCACCCAGTACTGGCGGGCGGCGCTTGTGTGCCTGCAGATTCATCTGCTGCGGGTGCCCGTCGTAAAAACCGAGCAGGATCAGGCCCATCCAGGGCGCAAGGGCGATGGACCGGGCCAGCCGCTCGCCGACCTGGCCGGTGCCGACGATGGCCACCCGACGCGTGTTGAAGCCACGCCGACGCAACGTGTGCAGGGTCAGACGGATCAGCAGCCGGTAGCCGCAGAGCACGGCGAGTGCCAGCGCGAACCAGCTCATCTGGCCGTTATCGGGCAATTGCGTCTGGTTGAGCAGCAGGCTGTTCAGCGACAGCAGGGTGATGAAGGTCATCGCCCAGTAACTGAAGACCTTGGTCAGCTCGCGCAGGATGCGCTCGCCACGCCATGAGCCATACAGCTGGTGATACTCGCTGACCCAGTGAAAGACCAGCACCGCGAGGAAAATGTGCGACCAGGCTTCCGTGCTGCCGGTGACCGTCAGCCCGGTTTGCCAGTACCCGATCAGCACGATGACGGTCAGGTCCAGCAAGCGATGGGCGAGCGAAAGCGCTGACTGATGGGCACGCAGAATGCCGCGGACTGAAGTACGCATTGGGAGGGCTCGCTCAGACGGTTTTCAGGGAGACGACACGGCCTGGCAGTTCGCTGCCTGCCTCCGGCGATGCTTGAACGACCCATTGCGACTGAGGCGGGCGCGCAATATGAGCCCTGTGCGAGATGGCCAGGCGGTCCTCGACGAAGGCTTTGATCTCCTGCTCGAAGCGCGCGACCGAAAACCGCTCGGCATTGGCCCGGCAGGCCTCGGGAGAGATGCGCGATTGCGCCGCTTCGAATTCGCCGATGGCGGCGCTCAGTGACGCGACCGTTTGCTGTCGGTAGAACACGCCGGTCGGCTGCGGGTGATCCAGGCCGCGCACGGTCTCCATGACGCCGCCCTTGGCGAAGGCGATGACCGGCGCGCCGCAGGCCTGGGCCTCGACCGGGCTGATGCCGAAATCCTCCTCGGCAGCGAAGACAAACGCCCTGGCGCTGCGCATGTGCTCCAGCAGCACGCTGCCTGGCTGAAAACCCAGCAGCGTCACGTTGCTCACCTGGCTGGCAATGGCCTGCGCCTTGGCCAGGTCCGGCCCGTCGCCAATCATGATCAGGCGTTTGTCAGGCATCGCGGCGAAGGCTTCGACGATCATCGGCATGCGTTTGTAAGGCACCATCCGCGAGGCGCTGAGGTAGAAGTCTCCGCGCGCGCCTTGGGCGGTGAAGCCGAGCGTGTCCACTGGCGGGTAGATGACGGTGGAGTCGCGCCGATAAGCCTTGGTGATGCGCGCTCCGATAAACCCGGAATTGGCAATGAAGGCATCCACGCCGGTCGATGTGCGTTGGTCCCACAGGCGAATGTAATGCAGGATCAGGCGCGCCAGACCACTCTTGATGCCCTTGCTCAGCCCTGACTCCTGAAGGTACTGATGCTGCAAGTCCCAGGCATAGCGGATCGGCGAGTGCACATAGCTGATGTGCAATTGGTCCGGGCCGCACAGCACGCCCTTGGCCACCGCGTGGCTGCTGCTGATGATCAGGTCATAACCGGACAGATCCAGTTGCTCGATGGCCAGCGGCATCAGCGGCAGGTAGCGCGAGTAGTGTTTGCGGGCGCCGGGCAGCTTCTGGATGAACGTCGTTCTGGCGACCTTGCCATGCAGGTATGCGCGGTCCTGATCGCTGAGGAAGTCGATGACCGCAAACAGGTCCGCAGCGGGCCAGACGTTGATCAGTGACGCGAGCACGCGCTCGGCACCGGCGTAGCTCACCAGCCAGTCGTGGACGATAGCGATTCTCATGGGCGTTCCTTGCTGTAATGGCCCGCGCTACTGCGGACGCGACGGCGCGCATCCTGGCGTTGCTGTTGTGGATTCAGGATTTGCCGGTGGACGATTCGGCGGTAACGTCCAGTCTGCTTTGCGCCTCTGGGCCGGACGCCAGCAACGTATCGATGCGCTGGGACAGGCGTTGCGCGGAAAGCTCCCAGGAAAAGCGCTGGACGTTTTGCAGACCTTGGACACGAAGTGCCTTGCGCAAGGGCGCGTCCAGCAGAATGCGCTGCATGGCTGCGGCCATGTGGCTGACATCCAGTGGGTCGAAATACAGTGCACTGGCCTGCAGAACTTCAGGGATCGATGCAGCGTTGGCCGCCAGCACCGGGCAGCCGCAAGCCTGGGCTTCGAGCGGCGGGATGCCGAAGCCCTCGTAAAGCGAAGGGAATACGAAGGCGGTAGCGCCCTGGTATTGCGTGATCAGTTCAGCATCACTGAGGCGACCCAGAAAACGGATACGCGGATCACGGCAGGCGAGGTGCTGCAGGTTCGGATCGGCGAACAACCCGCTGGCTGCGCCGACAATATGCAACTGCAGATCCGTGTGGCCACGCAGGCTGAGAAAGGCTTGAATCATGCGTCTGAAATTCTTGTGCACGGCCGGCGAGGAAACGGCCAGCAGGTATTTAGGCTGATCGACGTTCGTCGGACCCGGTATGAAATCGTCGCTGACCGCAGCCGGTAAGACGAGCACCTTGTCTTCGGCGTAGCCATAGAACGAGGATATTTCTTTGCGCGAGAAGTGGCTGCCGGTGATCAGTGTTCTGGCGCGTGACAGCAGGATCGGGGTGATGGTCCGATAGGCCAGCCGGAACAGCCGGGTGTAGCTTTGCGGGTAGCGCACATAGTTGATGTCGTGGTGAGTCGCAATCTGGTTGCCATACAGCATGGGCCCTGTGTTACTGATCGAGATCAGCAGCGGACTGCCACGACGCTTCAGGTACAGCGGCAGATCGATCTGTTCCCACGCATGCCCGGTGCAGCGCCCGATGCAGTGCGCCTCCAGTGCGCTGGCGCAGTCATGCAGTCTGATATTGCGCGGGGCAACGAATACCAGATCGTCGCGCAGTCGTTTCAGCGCTCTGCACATCTGCTCTGCGTAGCGCTGTACGCCACTGATGTCCTGGGTAAGGAACCGTGCATTGATGAAAATCATCTTGAGCATCCTGCTGATGAAGGTGAGCGGGCGGGTGCCACACCGTGTCCGTGATGTCGTCAAAGGGGGCGATTGCGCCCGTGCGCCGTGCTACGTGCTGAGGTCCTGCAAGGTCTGGGCGAAGATGCTTTCGTACTGGTCCAGCATCAGGTCCAGGTTCATCAACGACGCGACGCTGTTGCGCGCCTGGCTGCCGAGGCGTGCCAGCAGTTCGGGCTGCTGATGCAGCCTGAGCATCGCCAGCCCCAGTGAGTCCGGGTCATCGGGGCTGCACAGCAAGCCGTTGAGCGGTTCCTGAATGATTTCCGTCAGCCCGCCCATGCGGCTGGCGATGACCGGCAGCGAATGCGCGCAGGCCTCGACCGCGACCATGCCGAACGGCTCATTCCACAGGGAAGGCACAATCGCCACGTCGATCTGGCGGTAGAAATGTTCGGGTCTCTGAAAACCGACGAAGCTGATGTCGGGGGATGTGACCATGGCCCTGAAGCGCTTTTCATCGGATGGCTGTCCGCGCCCGGCAATCTGCAGGGTGGCTTTGAACGGCAGATGCTGGAACTGATCGATCAGCCACTCCAGCCCCTTGTTGGTCGACAGTGTGCCCAGGTAACCGAAGCGCAACGGCGCGGTATCGACAGGTGCTCTTGGCTGCTCGCGACTCGCTGGCGTAAACGGGCTGGCGTTATGCACCACATACCCTCTGGCGTTCTTGAAGTAACCCTGCGCCTGCAGTGTGTCGAGCATGAAGCGGCTGACACCGACCACAGCGCCGACCTGTTCCGACTGTTGTGCATGATGGCTGCGCAACCGTGTGCACGTGGTGCAGCGGCGCTTACAGCTTTTGCCCTTGCTGAACATCGTGCTTGCCGGGCAGAGCAGGTAGAAGTCATGCAGGACCTGCACGATCGGGCAATCAGCCTGAGTGATCTGGTCCCATGCCGAGACCGACCAGCCCGTCAGGTTATGGCACACCACCAGTTCCGGTTGCTCCAGCTTCATCACACGCTCTACGTACTCGCGCATGTCTGCGTTGTAGCGATCACGCCAGTGCCAGGCAAACCGCGTCAGACGGCCTGGGCGCTGGGCCATGAAGTGCCAATAGCAGTTGAGCAGGCCGGCCCGATAGACCTTCACCCGATTGACCTCCGCCAGTTGCAAGCCAGGCCGGTCGGTGGTGGCCAGTACCGCGACGCTGTGCCCACGCTGCTGCAGACCCTCGACGGTACGTTGCAGAATGATTTCTGCGCCGCCACCGATATCGGGTGCGTAGAGGCTGTTGATGAACAGGATTCTCATAGTGGGTAGGCCTTGTTCAGGCCCAGCCTGCCGGCCTCGCCCTCGCGAATGGCGTCGTTGAGCAGGTCCAGACGCAGGGCCGCGCCATAGCGCCAGGCATACAGGTTCAGCAGGCAGAGAAAGACCCGGCGGTTGAGTCGATAGCTGAGTGTGGAGGCTGCCCAGACATGCTTGTCGAACCAGGCCTGATTGCGTGCTGCGTAGTAGGCGCGCAGATCCGATCCGCCCAGCAGGTAGCTTTCATAGACATTGCGCGTACGTGCCTTGATGTTCCAGGAATCTTCCAGATCATCCAGCCGCGCGTCGGGCACCAGAAACAGCTTTCCGCCACCGTCGGTGATGCGCCAGGTGTATTCGCTGTCATCGCTGTACAGCTTGAGAGCATCCAGTGGCAGGCCGATCTTTTCGTAAAGGCTGCGATGGGCAAGCAGCCCCCCGTAGGTGGCAAAGGGCAGTTGCACGCGTTCCGGCATCAGCCGGGCCGCATCTGGCTGTCCCCAGGGCAGGCGTCGCCAGATCTTGTACGGCAACTGGGCGATGTGAAAGCCGAAGAAACTCGAGCGTCGCTGAATCGCGTATTGCAGCGGTACACCTGCGGCTATATCGGCTTGATGCGTGGGGCGAAAGCCGAGCACCGCGCAGTTGTCCTGGCCGTCGATGACTTGCCGTTCACGCAAGGACCGATGCAATACCTCGATGGCGTGCGCGGTCGGCGCGTTGTCGTCGTCCATCAGCCAGATGCACTCGTCTCCGGCCTGCAGCGCGGCGTTGATGCCCACCGAGTAGCCATTGGCCGAACCGGTGTTGTGCGATAGCCAGATCACTTGAACCTGATCGGGCCACTCGTCGCACAGCGCATGCAGCGGCGCGACGGAGGCATTGCTGACAACGATCACACGGCCGATCAGCGGACTCTCCAGCGAGCGACTGATCAGGGTGTGCAGATAGCTGAAACGGTCACCATAGGTGAGCGTCACCAGGGTGGTCTGGCGCGGCATGGTGCGGTTCCAAGGCGGGTGAGACAGGCGTGCGACGCATGTTTTCAGGACGCGTCGAGCGGCAGATTGCGGCGGGTTCCAGCGCTAGGCGCTGGCCTCGATTAGCGACAGGCTGCTGATCGGCAGCACCACTTTTTGCTGACGCTGCAACATATTGAGCAGGATCACTGCGCGCTGCGTACCGTCCTCGCTCAGAAAGATGGCCTCGACGTCACCCCAGCTGGCATGCGTAATCAGCACCGCGTCCCCTCGGGCAAACTGTGTTTTCGGCGCTGGTGTGGCCAGTCGCTGGCGGATCTGCTCGATCAGATGATCGCGAACCGGCACCGGGTGACCGCCAAAGGTCACGATGCGCGAGACTCCGCGGGTGGAGCGGATCGGGTACCAGTTGTCCTGCACCTGATCCATGTGAATGAACAGGTAACCGGGGAACAAGGGCTCGTCGGCCTGACCCCGGATGCCGGTTTTTTTTGCATCGGCCTGTAGCGGTCGATAGCACTCAAACTGCTGACGCCGCAAATGCTCTTCGGCGCGGGCTTCCTGCCGCGGTTTGGTCTGGATCAGGTACCAGCGGACATCCTGTTCGGAGCGGGACATGGTTAATTCCTTTTAATGAAACGGCTCGGTCAGCGGCAAGCAGCGCCCCGTCTATCGGGGCGCGGGGTGGTAGTTGTAGCCATAGGCGGCGCAGTCGTAGTCGGACGTCGTAGCCTTGCGCACCACCGCGTTGAAAATGGCGCCCTTTATCAGGATGCCGTTCTGCCCCAAACGGCGTTTGCAGGCTTCGATTTCCTGGACGGTGGTCATGCCAAAGCGCGCCACCAGCAGGCAAGTGCCCGCCTGACGACCCACCAGCGTCGCGTCGGTCACGGCCAGAATGGGCGGGGTGTCAATCAGAATCAGGTCATACAGCGGCGACAGTTCGGCAAGCATCTTGTTGAAGTTGTCATGCATCAGCAGTTCCGAGGGGTTGGGCGCGGCGAAACCACAGGAGATGAAATCCAGATGCCGGACACGCGTGGCGTTGATGACCTCGGTGCAACGCAGACGCGCCGCCAATGCGTCGGACAGCCCGTGTTTGGGTTGCAGACCGAAGAGGCGATGCAGGTAGCCTTTGCGCATGTCGGCATCGATCAGCAGGACCCGCTTGCCGGTCTGGGCAATGATGGTCGCCAGATTGCTCGATACAAACGACTTGCCGGCTCCCGGTGTCGGGCTGGATATCATCAGCACGTTGTTGCGTGCTTCAAGCATGGCGAAGTGCAGACTCGTACGCAGGCTGCGCAATGATTCGATCGCCAGCTCGGCGGGCGCGGCAATGCTCAGCAACTTCGAGTCCTTGCCGGCAGGGTCGCGCTTGTCCAGATGCTCCTGTTGACGCGAGTGGGGCAGCGACGCATAGACCGGCATACCCAGGTTTTCAATGACCTCGGCGCTTTCGACGCCGCGATAGAACGCCTGGCGCACGAAAACGATGGTCATTGCGACCAGTGCGCCGAATAGCGTGGCAATCAGCACGATCAGCGTCTTCATCGGTTTGACGGGTCTTTCGACATTGGTGTCCGCGTTGTCGATGACCCGGACATTGCCGATGTTGCCGGCGCGCAGAATGTCCTGCTCCTGGCTTTTGTTGAGCATCAGTGTGTAGGTCTGGCTGATGACCTGCATATCGCGGGTCAGACGCAACAATTCCTGCTGGGTCATGGGCAGCGCATCGATTTTCTTCAGCAGGCCCTGTTTCTGTTGTTCCAGCTGGTTCATCTGGCTCATCAGGCTGCGATAGGTCGGGTGCTCTCGGGTATAAAGCCGCTCCAGTTCGACGCGCTTGAGCTTTAGTTCGGAAAGCATCGATTCGAGACTGACCACCTGATCAAGCACCCCCTTGGTCTCGATACTCAGGTCCACCGATCGGGCACTGGTCTGGAATGTGTTCAGCGCGGTTTCCGATTCCTCCAGCTGCTTGCGCACGGCCGGTAACTGCGAACGCAAAAACTGCAGTCGCTGGGCGGCTTCGGCCGAACTGCGCTCGACGTTCTGGCGTACATACAGATGGCTGACCTCATCGAGAATCCGGTTGGCCCGCTGTGCGTCCTGGTCCTCGATCGACAGGTAGATGATCCCGGAGTCTTTGCCGGCCTCTATGATTTTCAGGCGGTTTTGATAGAGCAGCGCGGTGCTGAGCGTGCGTTGTCTGGAGACAGTGAAATCGGTACCGGGCCGCGCCTGCAGCGTAGCGACCTGGATCTTGATCCCTTTGCCTTCGACGACGCGATTGACGGCACCGCCGAGCAGCAGATTGTGTTCGTTATCGTAGAGCGAGAACTGTCCCGGCTTGCCTGCGGTCAGGGTGAGCTTTTCACCCAGCAGGTGCTCCGGCACTTCCAGTTGGAACAGCTCTATTTTTTCGCCGCCCCACGCATAATGGGTCAGGCCGAACAAAGGCTGCGCCAGTTCACCGTCGCGTGCGGGCTTGAAGGTGCGATACAGATAAGGACCGATCACAGGGAAGAAGTCGGGCGTCTGGAGCGTACTGAGCTTCAGATCGTCGACGACCTTGCCCAACAGCGCGCGGGACTTGATCAGCTCGATCTCGGTGGTCGCCTGCGACACCGAGAGTGGCTTGGCGCTGACCTCGGGGGTACCCTCGATGCCGATTTTTCGCGGCTCTATCTGAATCATGGCGGTGGCCTGATAGACCGGCGTGGCCAGAATGGCATAGCCCAGGCCGATCAGAAAAAACAGGCTGACGGTCCACAGGATCAGGGCTTTGTGATCGAACAGCATCCGCAGGACGGTCGCCAGATCAATCCGGGGGTCCGGTTGGAAATTCAGGGGAGGATGGCTCATGACGGTCATTTATCCTGTTGCTCCTGATCGGAAATGGGGAAGCCAGTCTTCGATGCAGCGCGAGAGCTGCACGTAGGTCTGTTCGAAGGCTGACGCGGGCCGCCGGTAAGGGTCGGTGATGTCGAGCGGGTCTTGCCATTTACCGATCAGAAAGGCTTTGCCGCGTACCTCGGGGGCGAGGTCGAGAACGTCGGAAAAATGCGCCTGTTCCATCAACAGAATCAGATCGGCCTGGCGCAGCAGCTCGCGGCTCATCTGGCGAGCTGCATGCCGCTGAGGCTGCACCCGATGCGACTGCAGAACCGCGTGTGCCTCCGGGTCAATCGAAGAGCCCGACAAGGCGGCGATGCCTGCCGACTGAATACGCACCTGCGTATCCTTCAGGCGCTGATGCAGCATCGCGACGGCCATCGGGCTGCGGCAGATGTTGCCCACGCACAACACCAGCACACTACTGAACATGAGCTTTGCCAGTAGCCGGCCACAGGCGCCGGCGCAGATTGGCGAGCATGTTGCCCGCCACTTTCCACAACGTTTGCAGTTTGTGACGAGGGGCGAGTGCGGCCAGCGACAGGCACACCGTCTGCATCAGGAAATACTGGTAGAGCGGCTGATTGCCCAGGCGGTTGTAATAGTTGGCCAGGCTTGAGCAGGTCTGCAGGTTCATGTGCAACTTGCGTTTGTCACTGCGCATCGAGAACACCCCGCCAGGGTGCATTCGATAGGCGGCCGGCTTGATCCCGGGCATAAACTTGCCCTTGCCGTAGGCCCCGAGCAGCGACCACCAGCACATATCGTTCAGCGGTGCATTCCACAGGCTCAATTCGTGCGGCATCTGACTGAACATGTTGCGAAAGCAGACGGTCAGGGTCGACAGGCGTCTTGCCTGTTGCAACTCCAGCGCCGAGGCATCGGCGCGCAGATGACCTTGCAACTGCACGCCGTACTGACCGTGTTCATCGAAGACAAACGCGTCGTGATAGGTGATGACGTAATCCGGATGCGCTTCGAGAAAGTCCACTTGCAGCTGCAGTTTTCGCGGATCGGTCCAGTAATCGTCAGCTTCGCAGTAGGCGATGTAGCGACCGCGCGCTTCGCCAAACAGGCCGGGGACGCAAGCTCTGCCCTGACTGTACTGATTGATCTGCTGATAGAAGGGCCGAATGATCGTCGGGTGCCGCTCGGCGTAGTGCGCAATGATGCGCGCGGTAGCGTCTGTGGAGGCGTCGTCGTTGATCAGGATTTCGTACCTGAAATCGGTCTGTTGTGACAAAAGCCCGTCCAGCGCCTGAGCGATGAAGGCCTCCTGATTGTAGGCCGGGCATATGATGCTCAGCAGCGGCGGCGCCAGGCAGGTTTCGTCGGTATTCCTTACAGTGTCGTCCATGGCTCAAGTACTCGGTTTACTGAACAGAACATATAGTTTCGATGCCAGCGGCCGGTGACTCGTCGCCACCAGCATCAGGGTGACAAGCCCGCTGAGCGCGAGTGCCAGAAGCACGCTGCTACGGCTTTCACCGGCAATCAGATTGAATACCGGGGCGCTGACCATCAGGCCTGCAGCGGTCATCGCGCTGATACGCAGGATGTCGCTCAACCATTGGCGATGAAGACCGGGGGCCAGGTGTCGATGCACGATGACTGGCCATATCGCGAAGGACGTCGCACGCAGAAAAAACCACGCCAACGCCGCGCCGTACACGCCTTGGTAATGGATCGCGAGCACCATCACCGGCACGCTGACCAGCGTCGAAATCAGGCTGTACCACAGGTGCAAATGCATTCGGCCATAGGCGTATTGCAGATAGAACTGAAAGGCACTGGCGGCCATGATGGCGCTGCCCAGTGCGTACCAGCCGAGCACCGGGCGACTCCAGCGTGCGGCGACCGGATCGCCGGTCCAGGCGAGAATCAACGGCTCTGCATACAGGGCAATGACCGCCGCCAGGGGAAACAAAAAAGTACAGGCGAAGCGATTGGCGGCTAGGAACAAGGCGTGCATCTCGTCGCGCCGGCCCTCGGCCAGCAACACGGTCAGGCGCGGCAGTAGCGTCTGGACCAGCGGGTTGGTCAGCATCCCGATGCCGGTGGCGATCAATACCACCAGTGAGAAGTAGCCGTACTGGTCCAGCGGCAGCAGATTCGACAGAAGTGCCTTGTCCACCTGGGTCAGCACGATCCACAGCACAGCGCTCAGCGACAGGCTGGCGGCGAAGGGCAGGATCGGCTTGATCAATGGCCAGTCCAGGCCGGTCATCCAGTGCGGCGCAGGCATCTGCCCGCGGGCCTTGCCGGCAAACCACAGGGTTTCGATCAGCCCCACCGCGAGTTGAAATTCAAAGAAGTCCCGTGGGTCCCGGGAAAACTGACTGACCAGCACCAGGCCGCCGACGTAGCGCAACGTTGCGATCGACACATTGGCAGCGTTGAGCCAGCCATGCTGCTCAAGGCCCTGTATCGCGCTTTTGTACAGCGTCGAACACAGGCGCAGCGCAATGATGATGCCCATCAAGGTGATGCAATGCGTCAGGGTCTCGGGTTGCAGGGTATTTGCGTTCAGCCAGTTCGCGGCAATCCATGGGCTGGCGCTATAGACCAGCAGGGCGCTGAGCATTGCCATCGGCAGAAAGATCAGTTCGAACGAGCGCAACAGACTGCCCAGACGTTGTTTGCGTACAGGAGTGTCTCGCTCGTGCGCTACGGCACGCACCAGGCTGGGCGACAGACCGGCATCCAGCAATTGCAGCCAGGCCTGCAGCAGGGTGAAGAAACCGATCAGTCCATACGCTTCGGCACCCAGGTGGCCCAGATAGAACGGCATGATCAGAATTCCGATCAGCAGCACGTAAGCCTGCCCGCCGTAATTCAGGAGGGTGTTGCGGATGAGGGAGTATTTGCCTGGCATGATGGTCAGCAGACCCGTGCAACGGGGCAAGCCCGGTAGTCATTTTCAGTCTCGCTGCAAGCTGCGATCAGGGTGCGGATGACCAGGTCCTGTTCGCTTCTCAGCAGGCCTGGATAGATCGGCAGGCACAGCACTCGTTCGCTCAACGCTCTGGAGACCGGCTGGCCTGCTTGAGGCTGCAGATATTCAAGGGTATCCAGTGAGGGATAGAAGTAGCGGCGGGGGTTGATCTTGTGCTGGTTGAGTGCGATGCGCACGCTCAACAATTGTTGCTCGTCGCGCAGTGCCACAGGGTAATAACTGTTATTCCGCTGGCTCTCGGCCTGGAGCGTCTGCAGATCCAGGTAATCTTGCAGCGACAAGGTGTAGTGGTCGGCTATCTCCGCGCGTTGTTCGAGAATGTTGCCGATGTTGTCGAGAATGCACAGGCCCATGGCGGCGGAGAATTCGTTGAGCTTGGCATTGATGCCGATACCATCGATCCGGTCGACGCCGGAAATACCGAAGTTGCACATCAGATGGGCTTGTCTGGCCAGTTCGTCATCGTTAGTGATGATCGCGCCGCCTTCAATGGTGTGAAACAGCTTGGTGGCATGAAAACTCAAGGTGCTGATGTCGCCATGATTGAGCACCGACTGGCCTGCGTGACGCACGGCGAATGCGTGTGCGCCGTCATAGACGACCTTGAGCTTGTGTTCGCGGGCTATGCGCTGAA
The DNA here is from genome assembly GCF_017833005.1 of Pseudomonas sp. PvP027. Classification (NCBI taxonomy): domain Bacteria; kingdom Pseudomonadati; phylum Pseudomonadota; class Gammaproteobacteria; order Pseudomonadales; family Pseudomonadaceae; genus Pseudomonas; species Pseudomonas sp. PvP027. The sequence goes on from NZ_JAFIBK010000001.1 coordinate 5,410,486, forward strand.
TGTCTTGCACGTCACACGGATTGCCAAACACGTGGGTGGCGACGATCGCGGTGGTGTCTTCGGCAATACTGTTTTCGATGTGTTTCGGCGAGATGTTCCAGGTGTGCGCATCGATATCGGCAAAGATCGGGCGGATGCCTTCCCATTGCAGCGAGCTGCTGGTCGCGACAAAACTGAATGGCGTGGTCACCGCGCTGCCACTCAGCCCCAGCGCCCGATAGGCCACTTGCAGGGCCAGGGTGCCGTTGTTGGTCAGAATAATGTGCCTGACACCCAGGTAATCCTTGAGTCGTTCCGTCAGTTCCTCGGCCAGCGGACCGTGATTGGTCAGCCAGCCACGTGCGTAGATGCCTTCGACATAGCGTTTGAACTGATCGATATCACCCAGATACGTCTTGGTCACGTTAATCATCGAAGCCTCCATGTTTCTTTGAATCAGTGCGTTGCAAGCGGGTAACCGGGCATCTGTCGCTCACATCCATTGATTGCCGGGCACGCTACCGCCGAATCGGTCGATCCAGTGAGAGCGCTGTTTAAGCAGAATCAACGCGCAAGCGTCGTGTAAGTCGCATTGCAACAGGCAACGCTACCGCCACACCGAACGCATTCAGCATTTAAAAAAGGAAGTGAGAGTCAACAGACATCCGCCAGCGCTTGATAAGCGCTGTGGAAATAACTGACAGGGTGGGACAGGACAGCAGTCAACTTCGGCTGATTATTCCAACGCTATGCTCTGCGGCATTTGCGTAAAACCGGAATGTGCCTGACGGTCCTATATATCGGTGGCGGCAGGGTATCTGTCAAATTATTTCGTCAGGTTTCTGTTAGATTTTTGATAAATGGTAGAGGTAAGAATCTAACGTATTGATTTATAAGTGTGTCAAAAAAACACCATCTTTTGATGTGTATTTGATGACACAGCTGACCGGCGCTGTCGTGCGTCCGGAGAACGACAAATTTTACGGTAGCCCTTTTCTTTATATTCCATTCTTGTCTATATAAATTCTAATTGATAGTTTTTGGTTCTATCTGGTTTCGTGCATCATCCTCTTCATGGTCTGTGAACAAGGAGCGCGCATGAACGAGTCAGTGCTGTATTTGGATTACGCCGCCACCACGCCTGTGGACGAGCGTGTCATCAGGGTGATGGTCGATTGCTTGGGGGCATCAGGCAACTTCGGCAATCCTGCCTCCAGCTCCCATTCGTTCGGCCAAAAGGCCCGCCTTGCAGTGGAACTTGCCCGCGAGCAGGTCGCGTACCTGGTAGGTGCACAGGCGTCGCAGATCATCTGGACTTCCGGCGCGACCGAGTCCAGCAATCTGGCTCTAAAGGGCGTTGCTCAACAGCGCGCAAAGCGGCAGGCGACAATACCTGGAGGCGGTCCCGGTCATATCATCACCAGCCTGATCGAGCACAAGGCTACCCTCGACACCGCCCGTCAACTTGAGGAGGAGGGTGTCGAGGTCACTTGGCTGGCGCCGGACAGCGCGGGCCTGATCAGTGCCGATGCAGTCAGTGCAGCCTTGCGTGACGATACATTTCTGGTCTCGCTGATGCTGGTCAATAACGAACTGGGTACCGTCAACGACATCGCCGAAATCGGCAGGCGCGTACGTGGGCACGGGGCGCTGCTGCATGTCGACGCGGCGCAGGGCGCTGGCAAGTTGCCGATTGATCTCAGCCAGCTCGCGGTGGATTTGATGTCGCTCTCGGCACACAAGATTTACGGGCCCAAGGGCATTGGCGCTTTGTACGTGGGTCCGCGCGCGCAGCAGCGTGTTCTCGCCCAGATTCATGGGGGAGGGCACGAATGTGGCTTGCGCTCCGGGACACTGGCAACGCATCAGATCGCCGGAATGGGCGCGGCCTTTGCCCTGGCGGCAGAAGTGCTCGAAGGGGAGGTTGTTGAAATACAGCGGCTGAGCAATCTTCTTTGTAGGCGCCTGGCCGAGATTCCCGGGGTGTGTATCAACGGCAGTCCCACGCAGCGGATTGCCCATACACTCAGTTTTACATTCACTCATAACGATCTGGACGTCGCCGCGCTGGGTGAGCGTCTGGCCTTTTCGTCCACCTCCGCCTGCAACTCGGCGAAAAACCTGCCGTCGCATGTTCTGCTGGCCCTCGGGCTGAGCCCGCAGGCCGCGAGCCAGACCATACGCCTGAGCCTGGGGCGCTTCACTCGCGAGCAGGACATAGAGCGTGCGGTCGACTCGATTCGCACCTCTCTTGTTCAGCCCGCGTTCTGGGCTGTTGCTCAGGCTCGATGAGTGCCATTATCTGAACCGGTGAAAGCAGTCAATTTCCGGGTCAGCAGGAGAGTCAATGAGCACGCAATCCAATGCCAGTTCAGAAGTGGCAGAACGTTTGGCGCAAACCCGCGCCTTGATGAGCAGGGAGCGCATCGATGCCTATCTGGTGCCGTCAGCGGATCCGCACCTCTCCGAATACCTGCCCGGCTACTGGCAGGGGCGTCAGTGGCTGTCGGGTTTTCACGGCTCGGTCGGTACGCTGATCATCACCCAGGATTTTGCCGGCATATGGGCTGACAGCCGCTATTGGGAGCAGGCCACCAAGGAGCTTGCCGGCAGCGGCATCGAGCTGGTGAAACTGATGCCCGGCCAGCAAGGTCCACTCGAATGGCTGGCAGATGAAGCCAAGGCCGAGAGCGTGGTTGCCGTTGACGGGGCGGTTCTGGCCGTTGCTTCTTCGCGCACTTTGGCAAGCAGGCTCTACGAACGTGGTGCGCGGCTGCGGACCGACATCGACCTGCTAACCGAGCTGTGGCAGGACCGCCCCGCGTTGCCGTCTCACCCGATTTACGAGCATATGCCTCCCCAGGCTTCACTGGACCGTAGCGAAAAGCTCGCGCGGGTCCGGCAGATCATCGTCGAGCGAAAGGCTGACTGGCATTTCATTGCAACGCTGGACGACATCGCCTGGCTGTTCAATCTGCGTGGCGCGGACGTTTCCTACAATCCGGTGTTCATCGCGTTTGCCTTGATCGGTCCGCAAAACGTCACGCTGTTCGTGGACTCGAAGAAAGTACCGGACTCGGTACGTGCGCGCCTGGAGCGCGACGGTATCAACCTTATGGAGTACACGCAGATTGGCGCCGCCTTGCGCGAACTGCCGAAGGACGCGCGACTGCTGGTCGATCCGGCCCGGGTTACCTGTGGACTGCTCGATTACCTGGACAGTGAGGTCACGCTGGTAGAAGGGCTTAACCCGAGCACGTTGCTGAAATCGCAAAAAACCGAGACCGATACGGCTCATATCCGTCAGGCAATGGAACAGGACGGCGCGGCGCTCTGCGAGTTTTTCGCCTGGCTGGACAGTGCGCTGGGGCGAGAGCCTGTCAGCGAACTGACCATCGATGAAAAGCTCATGCAGGCACGCGAGCGACGTCCGGGTTATGTCTCGCCCAGCTTTGCCACCATTGCGGGTTTCAACGCCAATGGCGCGATGCCTCATTACCGCGCTACCGAGGCGGAGCATGCGCGGATAGAAGGTGATGGTTTACTACTGATCGATTCGGGCGGCCAGTACCTTGGCGGCACCACCGACATCACGCGGATGGTGGCGATCGGAACACCGAGTGTCGAACAGAAGCAGGACTGTACGCGCGTCCTCAAGGGTGTAATCGCACTGTCGCGTGCTCACTTTCCCAAAGGCATTCAGTCGCCGCTGCTGGACGCAATTGCCCGGGCGCCAATCTGGAGTGAGGGTGTCAATTATGGCCACGGCACCGGGCATGGCGTGGGGTATTTCCTGAATGTGCACGAGGGGCCGCAGGTCATTGCCTATCAGGCACCTGCAACGCCGCAGACAGCCATGCTGCCGGGCATGATCACGTCCATCGAGCCGGGTACGTACCGGCCTGGACGCTGGGGGGTGCGTATCGAAAATCTGGTGATCAACCAAGAAGCCGGCAAAACCGAGTTCGGCGAATTTCTGCGCTTTGAAACGCTCACGCTTTGCCCGATCGACACCCGTTGCATCGAGGTGTCGATGTTGAACGCAGAAGAGCGCACTTGGCTGAACGATTACCATGTTCAGGTGCTGACGCGGTTGAGCCCGCTGTTGCAGGGCACTGCGCTGTTGTGGCTGCAGGCCCGTACGATCCCTGTCTGATCAAGCCTTCCCGTTGCCGCAGGCTAGTCCTGCGGTAGCGGATCAGCCAGTGGTGCAGCTTTCCTGCAGACGATGATCATGCTGCGGCTGGTGTAGCCCGCCGGGTTCAGGCCGAACGGATAGTCTTCGGGCTCCTCGGTAGCATCGCCGGACTTCGCGATGACCTTGAATGTTCTCGAAGCGCAGGAGTTGGTAGCCAGCGCGTAGCATTTTGCCCAGGACGATGTGAGGCCTGAGCAGTTGATGTGGATGCCTCGCTTGCTTTGCGTGACGGGCTTGGATGTGGCTGCACAACCTGCCACAGCCAGTATGGCCAATACGACAAAAATGTATTTCATTCCTTTCCTTAGCGGGCCATTGCTGATCGCGATCCATCCGAT
>NZ_JAFIBK010000001.1:5420000-5883039 GCF_017833005.1 Pseudomonas sp. PvP027
TGCTGACATGAGTAACGACAATGGGTGTGAAAAACACCCACGCCGAAAGACCAAGGTTTCCTGCGCAACGTTAATCGACGCAGGGTTAGTCGGTCCCTAAGGCGAGGCTGAAAAGCGTAGTCGATGGAAAACAGGTTAATATTCCTGTACTTCTGGTTATTGCGATGGAGGGACGGAGAAGGCTAGGCCAGCCTGGCGTTGGTTGTCCAGGTTTAAGGTGGTAGGCTGAGATCTTAGGTAAATCCGGGATCTTAAGGCCGAGAGCTGATGACGAGTGTTCTTTTAGAACACGAAGTGGTTGATGCCATGCTTCCAAGAAAAGCTTCTAAGCTTCAGGTAACCAGGAACCGTACCCCAAACCGACACAGGTGGTTGGGTAGAGAATACCAAGGCGCTTGAGAGAACTCGGGTGAAGGAACTAGGCAAAATGGCACCGTAACTTCGGGAGAAGGTGCGCCGGTGGAGGTGAAGCATTTACTGCGTAAGCCCCTGCCGGTCGAAGATACCAGGCCGCTGCGACTGTTTATTAAAAACACAGCACTCTGCAAACACGAAAGTGGACGTATAGGGTGTGACGCCTGCCCGGTGCCGGAAGGTTAATTGATGGGGTTAGCGCAAGCGAAGCTCTTGATCGAAGCCCCGGTAAACGGCGGCCGTAACTATAACGGTCCTAAGGTAGCGAAATTCCTTGTCGGGTAAGTTCCGACCTGCACGAATGGCGTAACGATGGCGGCGCTGTCTCCACCCGAGACTCAGTGAAATTGAAATCGCTGTGAAGATGCAGTGTATCCGCGGCTAGACGGAAAGACCCCGTGAACCTTTACTATAGCTTTGCACTGGACTTTGAATTTGCTTGTGTAGGATAGGTGGGAGGCTTTGAAGCGTGGACGCCAGTCTGCGTGGAGCCAACCTTGAAATACCACCCTGGCAACTTTGAGGTTCTAACTCAGGTCCGTTATCCGGATCGAGGACAGTGTATGGTGGGTAGTTTGACTGGGGCGGTCTCCTCCTAAAGAGTAACGGAGGAGTACGAAGGTGCGCTCAGACCGGTCGGAAATCGGTCGTAGAGTATAAAGGCAAAAGCGCGCTTGACTGCGAGACAGACACGTCGAGCAGGTACGAAAGTAGGTCTTAGTGATCCGGTGGTTCTGTATGGAAGGGCCATCGCTCAACGGATAAAAGGTACTCCGGGGATAACAGGCTGATACCGCCCAAGAGTTCATATCGACGGCGGTGTTTGGCACCTCGATGTCGGCTCATCACATCCTGGGGCTGAAGCCGGTCCCAAGGGTATGGCTGTTCGCCATTTAAAGTGGTACGCGAGCTGGGTTTAGAACGTCGTGAGACAGTTCGGTCCCTATCTGCCGTGGACGTTTGAGATTTGAGAGGGGCTGCTCCTAGTACGAGAGGACCGGAGTGGACGAACCTCTGGTGTTCCGGTTGTCACGCCAGTGGCATTGCCGGGTAGCTATGTTCGGAAAAGATAACCGCTGAAAGCATCTAAGCGGGAAACTTGCCTCAAGATGAGATCTCACTGGAACCTTGAGTTCCCTGAAGGGCCGTCGAAGACTACGACGTTGATAGGTTGGGTGTGTAAGCGCTGTGAGGCGTTGAGCTAACCAATACTAATTGCCCGTGAGGCTTGACCATATAACACCCAAGCAATTTGCGTCGAATGACCAGATTGCGGTGACTGTGGAGACGACACGAACCGAAAGTTTGCGTCACGAACGACACCTGAAACAGCTTGATATCACATACCCGATTTGCTGAAGCGCGCCGCACGGCACGATTCGGTACCCGAATTTCTTGACGACCATAGAGCATTGGAACCACCTGATCCCATCCCGAACTCAGTAGTGAAACGATGTATCGCCGATGGTAGTGTGGGGTTTCCCCATGTGAGAGTAGGTCATCGTCAAGATTGAATTCCAGAAACCCTCTTCGCTCACGCGTCGAGGGTTTTTGTTTTTTCGGTTGGCAGAAATCCAGAATGTTGATTGCCTTGTTCAACACGTGCTGCCGATCGACAGGCACAAAAAAACCACCGTTAAGGTGGTTTTTTATTGTCAGGGCATTCAATCCCCGCGGTATTCACATCCGCTGGTGCACGTTTCGTGAATACGGACGGCCGACAGCTCCGGCAGCAGAGGCTTCAACTCATTCCAGATCCATTTCGCCAGGTTTTCGCTGGTTGGATTCTCAAGGCCCGGGATGTCATTCAAGTAGTTATGATCGAGGCGTTCATACAACGGTTTAAAGATCGCCTTGATTTCCGAAAAGTCCCGGATCCAGCCGGTATGGGGATCAACCTTTCCGGCCAGATGAATGCCGACACGAAACGAATGCCCATGCAGACGTCCACACTTGTGTCCCTCTGGAACGTGAGGGAGGCGGTGTGCTGACTCGAAGGTAAACTCTTTGAAAATTTCCACTGTGTATTGGCCCCGGAAAAATGGCGATCGCTGACGCGATAAATGCAATCGACGAGTTTAACAGCAATGGCCTGAAACTCCATGCAAGGGTTAGCCGCGATGACCCCACCAGTAACGTTTGATGGCACTCGGCCAGGTCTATTCAGTTTGAGTTAAGTTGTCCCGGTTAAGGTGGTCACCATAGAAGCACTGACCGCTATGGATACCCCTATGAAAACGCTGACTACCTTGCTGGCGGCCCTTACATTTGTTTTTACGTCCTGTTTCATTCAGGCGCGCGGCGTCGACCCGCAGGAAGTGCTGCGCCTCAGTGATGCAGGTACGCTTCAGTCGGCTGAAAAGCTCGATGCCAAAGCGCTGAGCAAGCACCCCGATGCCAGTATCATCGGCACGCAGTTCAAGAACATATACGGCAGGTACGTTTACAATGTCGAGCTGCGTGACAAACAGGGTATTGAGTGGGTTCTCGAATTAGACGCCGCCACAGGCCAGGTCTACAGGAATCATCAGGATAACTAATGAATGTCGACAAGCGTCTCTGTGTCATCCTTGGTTTGAGCCTGACCTGCTCCTTTGTGTATGCCAGAGATCTGAATCAGGATGAAGCGCTCAGTTTGCGGCAGCGCGGGGTCATTCTGCCGCTCGAACAGTTCATCGAGCGTGCGATGAGCCTTCATCCGGGCTCTCGCCTGCTGGAGGCCGAGCTTGAGGAGAAGAATAATGTGTACGTATATGAATTTGAATTGCTCACCCCTGAGGGCGTTGTCCGCGAGCTCAAGTTCGATGCGCGTGATAACCGATTGTTGAAAGACGAGGATGATGACTGATGCGCCTGCTACTGGTTGAAGACCATGTTCCCCTTGCCGATGAGCTGCTTGCTGCGCTGGGGCGTCAAGGTTATGCGGTCGACTGGCTGGCTGACGGGCGCGATGCGGTTCATCAAGGGGCAAGCGAGCCGTATGACTTGATTGTTCTGGATCTGGGGCTGCCCGGCATGCCAGGGCTCGAGGTTCTCCAGCAATGGCGTAGCAAAGGTCTGGCGACCCCCGTATTGATTCTGACAGCGCGGGGTTCCTGGTCTGAGCGTATAGAAGGCTTGAAGGCAGGTGCCGATGATTACCTGACCAAGCCTTTTCATCCTGAAGAGCTGCAGTTGCGTATTCAGGCGCTGTTGCGACGTTCGCACGGGCTGGCCAACCAGCCCACGCTGGAATCCGCCGGCCTTAATCTGGATGAAAGTCGTCAATGCGTCAGCCGGGATGGCGTGGATATCCAGCTAACTTCTGCAGAGTTTCGTCTGCTGCGTTATTTCATGCTTCATCCGGGACAGATTCTCTCTAAAAGCCATCTGTCAGAGCATTTGTACGATGGCGAAAACGAGCGTGATTCCAATGTCATCGAAGTCCATGTCAATCACCTGAGGCGCAAGCTGGGCCGTGCAGTCGTCGAGACACGCCGTGGCCAGGGTTATCTGTACGGCGGAGCCGGCGGTTGAAATCCATACAGCGACGTCTGAGTCTGGGTCTGATCGCCGTCATGGTCGTTGTCGGTCTGGTGATGGCGCAGACCAGTCTCTGGCTGTTCGAAGTGGGCTTGCAGCGCTACCTGGAGTCAGGTCTGCGCAACGAGAGTGAAAACCTGCTGGTAGCACTGGTGCGAGGTCCTGCCGGGCTACAGCTGGATGACCATCGCCTGTCAGGTGCCTACCAGCGCCCGTTGTCCGGCCATTATTTCCGCATGGACTTGCCGCAGGGGCACTGGCGCTCCCGCTCCTTGTGGGATTTCGAGCTGCCCCAGCCTGGGGTAGGTTTGCATGCCAATCTTGAACTCGGCAAAACCGGGCAATCACTGTTGATGCTGACCAGCGAATACCGCAAGTTCGGCAAGCAGGTATCAATCACCGTCGCACAGGATTACACACCGGTCCGGGCGAGTTTTCGCCTCATGCAGCAGATCGGCCTCGGGCTCGGGCTTGCCGCGCTGATTCTGGTGCTGGTGTTGCAACGCATCACCGTGCGCAGAGCGCTTCGCCCGCTAGAAACCGTGCGCGAGCAGATTTTTCAGCTCCAGCAGGGCCAGCGTTCACAACTGGACAATCAGGTTCCCCTCGAACTCGAGCCGCTGGTGGCGCAGATCAACCACTTGCTCGCGCATACCGAAGACAGTCTGAAACGCTCACGCAATGCACTGGGTAATCTGGGACATGCCTTGAAGACACCGCTTGCGGTCTTGCTCAGCCTGGCCCTCAGCGGACAACTGGACGCCAACCCGGCATTGCGCAGGACCCTGCAGGAGCAACTGGAAAATATCCGTCTGCGGCTGGAGCGCGAGCTCAATCGCGCACGCCTCTCCGGCGACGCTCTACCGGGAGCCCGCTTCGACTGTGACGCCGAACTGCCCGGGCTTTTCTCCACGCTGGGCATGATCCACGGTGCCCACCTGCAGTTGATCAACGATGTGGAGGCGGGTATGTATCTGCCGTGGGATCGAGAGGACATTCTCGAACTGCTCGGCAATCTGCTGGACAATGCCTGTAAGTGGGCCGACAGCGAAGTGCGTCTGAACATCCTGAGTCAGGCTCAGGGCTTCTGCCTGTTGGTGGATGACGATGGACCTGGTATTCCCGAGGCGCAACGCGCGGAAGTATTCAGTCGTGGCGCTCGTCTCGATGAGCAGATTACCGGTCATGGGCTGGGGCTGGGTATCGTGCGTGACATCGTCGAGGCGTGGGGCGGTCAACTGCAACTGCAGGAGAGCCCGGCAGGGGGATTGCGGGTACGCATCGATCTGCCAGAGCGGACTGCCCCTTAGGAAATCAACCAGCATCTTTCAGAGCATTCTTACAAAAAGGCAGGACAGGTCTTAATGTCCATCGGAGGGTGCCGATAACCTGATCGGGCACCTCTGACTTATAAAAATAACCATAAGGCCAATCCTATGCGTCTCAGTCTGAAAGCCAAGGTTCTGTCGCTGGCAGTCTTGCCGGTTCTGATATTTGCGCTGGTGATCAGCGCCACGACCGTATTCATGCTGCACCGGCAGGCCGAGCGAGAGGTCAGCGACACGCGAGAGCGCTTGCTCAACGAAGCCAAGGCCACGCTGCAAAATTACGTCGCGATCGCCATGACCGCCATCAAGCCACTCTACGATGCTGCCGCGCCCGGCGACGACGCTGCACGTGCCAACGCTATAAAGCTGCTTTCCTCGGTCAGTTACGGCAAGGATGGGTACATCTTTGGCTACGACTCTCAGGTGATCCGGATTTTCAGGAGCAACAGCCCTGACGGTGTGGGCAAGAGCTTCACTGACGCCCGTGATGCGAACGGCGTGTATATCAATCGCGAACTGGTGGCGGTCGGCAAGGCGGGTACTCACTATGTGATGTACTCGTCAGCCCTGCCTGGCAAGACCGAACCTGTCCCCAAGATCGGCTATACGGATTATCTGCCGAAATGGGATCTGGTCATCGGCTCTGCCGTCAATATCGATGGCATCGATGCTCAGGTTGCGGTGGTCAGGCAGAACGTCGAAGCACGCTTGAAGGAGATGCTCTACAGCATTCTCGGCATTACCGTTCTGGTACTGCTCGTGATAGGCATCATCGGAATAGTGCTGACAGGCACTCTGCTGCGCCCGCTCGGCCTGATGAAAAACAATCTGGATGACATCGCTGCAGGTGGAGGCGACCTGACTCGGCGTCTGGTCATTACCAGCAATGACGAGCTCGGTGATCTGGCGGGCTCGTTCAACCGGTTTGTCGACAAGATTCAGGGCATGGTTCGTCAGGTCAGTGAAATGACCGGACAGCTCAATGGCCTGGTCGGTGAAGTGAGCTCGCAGGCACAGCGCTCGGAAACGGCGATGGACCGTCAGCGCCACGAAACCGATCAGGTGGCTACTGCAATCAATCAGATGTCGGCTGCCGCTCAAGAGGTCGCCAAGAGTGCACAGGGTGCTTCCGTGGCTGCTCGGCAGACCGATGAACAAGGACGCGCCGCCAAGCGCGTGGTGGATGGCAGTATCCGGCAGATTCACACGCTGGTGGATGACATCCGCAAAAGTGGCTCGTCACTGGACGTCTTGCAGAAGGATGTTTCTTCGATCGTCAGCGTACTGGGCGTCATTCGCTCGATCGCAGAACAGACCAACCTGCTGGCACTCAATGCCGCCATCGAGGCCGCCAGGGCAGGGGAGGCAGGGCGCGGTTTTGCCGTGGTCGCCGACGAAGTCCGGGCACTGGCCAGCCGCACACAGCAGAGCACGCAGGAAATCCAGGGCATGATCGACCGCTTGCAGCAGGGCACTCAGGAGGCGGTGACAGCAATGCGCCGTTCCAGCGAAGCAGGCGACGGCACCTCGGCGCAGGCCAACGAAGCGGGTACATCGCTGGAGAGCATCGGCGAACTGATCGCGACCATCAATTCGATGAACGCGCAGATCGCCAGTGCCGCTGAGGAGCAGACGGCAGTTGCCGAAGAAATCAATCGCAGCGTTCATCAGATCGCGGGTGCAGTCGAGAGCGTCGCCGATGAAACCCGGCAAAGCGCCCAGACCTCACGCAGCCTGGCCGAACTGGGCGCGCGCCTGGACAGTCTGGTCGGTCAGTTTCGGGTCTGATGCCGCTCTGGCAGGGGCTTGAACCCCTGCCATCACCCGCGACTGGTGTCGCCGTCATATTGCCTTCATGGAGATGGCACTCGTGCGCTCGTGTGCTGACTAAGCTCTAGACCGGGCGCGATGCGCGGTCTAATGACATGGACAGGACATGAACGAAACCACGCTGCAATACAAAACCCTCATTCTGCTACTGGTACTGGTGACCATTGCCTTCATATGGATTCTGCTGCCGTTCTATGGCGCAGTGTTCTGGGCGGTCATCCTCGGAATCATCTTCGCGCCTGTGCAGCGCAAGTTGCAGATCAAGTTCAACTGGTCACGCAATCTCACCTCCCTGTGCACCCTGATGATCTGTCTGGTTATCGCGATTCTGCCGGTGATCGTGATCAGCGCCTTGCTGGTTCAGGAGGGGACCATGCTGTACAAGAACGTCGAGACCGGGCAACTGGATATCGCCGGCTACCTGGCCGAGTTCAAGGACCTGCTGCCGCACTCCGTGCAGGCGCTGCTCGATCGTCTGGGCATGGGAGACCTGGAAGGGTTGCGCGATAAGATCGCCAAGGGGGCGATGCAGGGCAGTCAGTACCTGGCGACGCAGGCATTCAGCTTTGGACAGGGCACGTTCGACTTTGTCGTGAGCGTCTTCATCATGCTCTACCTGCTGTACTTTTTCCTGCGCGACGGACAGGAACTGGTGCGCAAGATCCGCACAGCCTTCCCGTTGGGCGAACAGCAGAAGCGCCGTCTGCAGCTCAAGTTCACCCGTGTGGTACGTGCCACGGTCAAAGGCAACGTGGTGGTCGCGGTGACGCAAGGTGCGCTGGGCGGCTTCATCTTCTGGGTGCTGGACATCCCGAGTGCGCTGCTTTGGGCGGTGATCATGGCGTTCCTGTCGCTGTTGCCTGCGGTGGGAGCCGGGATTGTCTGGGCGCCGGTGGCCGTCTACTTCCTGCTCAGCGGCATGATCTGGCAAGGTGTGGTGCTGGGCTTGTTTGGCGTCTTCGTGATCGGTCTGGTGGATAACGTACTGCGCCCGATCCTGGTGGGCAAGGACACCAAGATGCCGGACTACCTGATCCTTATTTCCACGCTGGGCGGCATGTCGGTCTTTGGTCTGAACGGCTTTGTGATCGGGCCTCTGGTGGCGGCGCTGTTCATGTCCAGTTGGGGATTGTTCAGCGGCGCCAAGAAGCCCGTGAGGCTGCCAGGCTGACATTGCCAGGACGCTTAGCCGACACAGACCCGCGCATGCTCTCTGCCATTTATCAGGCAGAGGGCATGCGCCGGTTGTTCATCAGGACAAGATGTCTGGAGCAGGGCTCATTCTGAGCCCTTTGCCGCGATGGCCGCGATGGCCGCGATAGCCGCGGAGTCCATGAAGGCTGCCAGATCAGTATTGAAGCGCGATGCTTCTTCCAGAAATGGCGCGTGGCCTGAATTCTCGTACACCTTCGATTGAATCCGCGCATTGAGTTGCCGGGCGCGTGCGATGCTGGGCTGAACGTTGACCAGATCATCCTTGCCGCCATACAGCATCAATACCGGCACCTTTGCCTTGGGCAAGCCTTCGGCAACATCGACAGTCATTGCAGGCGTAGCGCGGGTCATCGTCCACGATGCCATCGCGGCGCTCGACAACAGTCGCTCGAAGGTCGGTGCATCCGGCTTTATCTGGAAGCACAGTCCGAGAAAAGTACGTAGTGCATCAAGGTGGGTCTTCAGGTCATCTGAGCTCAGGCCGGCATACACATGGGGATGGGCTGTAATCAGCGCTGCGTTAAGCTCGATCACAGCATCGACATACACAATCCCGCCGATCTTCGCGTCACCATAGGCGGCGAGGTAGTTGGACATGACCACGCCTCCCAATGACCAGCCGACCAGCCGACCAGCACTGGACGCTTGCCTGCCGTGGCTTCAAGTACAGTCGCCAGATCGTCCGCGTAACGACGTCCATTGCGGTACGCCTCGATATTCTCGGGCTTGTCGGAAAGACCATGACCGCGCAGGTCATAGGTGATCATCCGGTAGCGCTGCAGTTGAGGACTATTGATCTGCTTTTCCCAGTTCAGACGGCTGCCCAGCAGGCCGTGGATGAAAATTACCGCCTGGCCGTTCGGATCTCCTGATTCCTGCACAGCGAGTCTGACGCCGTCAGGGGCGGTGACGGTATAGCTTTTTTCTACTGCCAAGGCCATCGACGACAAGGTCAACAGCGCGACAAGCCAGGTATTACGCAGTCGGCGAACAAAGCGAGTGTGATTCATAAGGCTATTTCCATGCGGAAGACGTGATGGGCGAACTGTAGGTCGACGGCGCAGGACGGTCTATGACGTGAAATCCTGATAAATTGATTTATCGTCCTGAATTCGCGGTGGCCTCTCTCCATGCAATCCTCAAACGACCCCATCAGCGAACTGCTGCTCGGTATGCGTCTTTTCGGCGTCCAATTCCGCAGGCTGGAAGTCGCCCCGCCCCTTGGTGTTGGCTTCAGTAACGCAATCGGACGAGCACAATTTCATTTCGTCGGACGTGGGCCAGTGTGGCTACGCAGCGCCGAGAACGTTCTATACAGGCTGGATACCGGGGATGCGGTTCTGATTCCGCGCGGTGGGCACCACGTCATTTTGACGGCCGAAGACACGGCTGCAAGCGATGTACAGCTGTTTGACCCGTCTACCGGCATCATCGCTGGCGTTCACGATCCTGCAGGCGACGAGGAGGGCGGAGCTGTTGATCACGCGATCATCTTCAGCTGTTGCATGGCGTTGGAACTGGGCGGCATGCAGCCGCTTGTTGCCGCCATGCCGGATGTCATGCAGGTCAGTACTCTGCTGGATACATGTCCCGAGCTGCGGCCCATGCTCGTGGCGATGGAGCGTGAGGCCTTGATGCAGCAGGCTGGGCACGCAGGGATTCTGGCACGTCTTGCTGAAGTCGTTGCCGCGCTGCTGGTACGCGGCTGGGTCGCGGGCGGCTGTGGAAATGCCACGGGCTGGCTCGGCGCCTTGCAAGACCCTCGGCTGAGCCGCGCTATCGTCATGATGCACCAGCATCCAGGCAGAAACTGGACGGTGGCCACGCTTGCCCATGAGGCCAGGCATTCCCGCTCTGTGTTCGCACAGCGCTTTCTTGCAGCAACGGGTCTTCCGCCATTGCAATACCTGACTGAGCTGAGAATGCGCCTGGCATTGCACAGCCTGAGCCGCGACCACTGTTCTCTGGAGGCCGTCGCCAGTCAACTGGGTTACGGTTCATTGGCTGCCTTCAGCCGCGCATTCAAAAGATCGACGGGCGTATCCCCAGGCGCTGTGCGGGCCGCGAAAAGCGTAGCCGGGTAGCCTTGGACCGTTTCGGAGACAAAAAAAAACCCTGCTCGAGAGCAGGGCTTTTTGTTTATGCAGGATCAGCCTGCTACGTGCAGACCTGCGTTGACCACCAGATCGAGCAGCGGTTGTGGGTATACGCCCAGCACGAAGGTCAGGATCGCAACGGCCAGCAGCATCACGCCGCCCGTGCGCTGTGCCCAGTTGATGGCTGCGTCGTGGCGAGGGAGTTTGTTGTCGACCAGATACATGGTAACCATCACGCGCAGGTAATAGAACACGCCGATGGCGCTACCGATGACCAGAGCCCCGATCAGCCACCACAGCTGCGATTCGACACCGGTGGCGATGATATAGAACTTGCCGATGAAACCTGCGGTGAGCGGGATACCTGCCAGCGACAGCATCATCAGAGTCATGACTGCCGTCAGGTAAGGGCGACGCCAGAACAGACCACGGTATTCGAACATCGCGTCGGCATCACGTCCGCTGTAAGGCGAAGACATCATGGTGATCACACCGAAGCTGCCCAGCGAGGTGAGGACGTAAGTCGCCAGGTAGACGCCAATCGCCTCGACCGCCATGCCTTTGCTGGCCACCAGCGCAATCATCAGGTAACCGAAGTGGGCGATGGAGGAGTAGCCCAGCAGACGCTTGAGGTTGGTCTGAGTCAGCGCCAGCAGGTTGCCGACGAGGATCGACGCGACGGCGATGACTGCCAGTACGTCATGCAGGACACCGCTGCTGGCGGCCGGTGAAATCTGGAACAGACGCACCAGTACCGCAAACACCGCCACCTTGCTGGCGGTCGCCAGGAAAGCCGCGACCGGCGCAGGGGCGCCTTCGTAAACGTCCGGGGTCCACAGGTGGAAAGGCACCAGTGACAGTTTGAATGCCAGGCCGACGACCATCATGCCCAGACCGAGGCTGGCAATCGGGCTCGGCATGCCGGTCGCCGCGATCGCCTTGCCGATACCGTCGAAGCTCAGCGAGCCTGCCTCTGCGTACAGCAGCGCCATACCGAACAGCAGGAACGCCGAACCTGCGGCGGACAGGACCATGTACTTGATGCCACCTTCCAGCGAGCGCTTGTTGAAGAAAGCATAAGCCACCAGTCCGTAGACCGGCACCGAGAGCAGTTCCAGACCGATGAACAGGCCTGCCAGATGCTGGGCACTGACCAGAACCAGCCCGCCGGCAGCAGCCAGCAGGATCAGCAGGTAAAGCTCTTCGCGATTGCCCGGATAACCGGCCTTGCCGTCACCCAGATAGGCGTGCGCCATGGTCACGCAAGCGAGGGTAGAGGCGAGGATGATCGCCATGTACAGGCAGGCAAAGTTGTCGATATGCAGCAGTGGCGTCACGACCAGAGGGGCAACTTGCAATGCCGGATAGATCGACAGCAGGGCCAGGTTGAGGCCTGCTACCGAAAGCAGGAACGTTTGCGAGTGATTGCGGCGCCATGCGATCGCCAGCATCACCACGACAATGGTGAGGCTGGTAATCAGCAGTGGCGCAAGCGCAATAAAGTGTTGAATCGTCAGGTCCATAGCGCTCTTACCGGGCCGAAGCGAGTTGAGTGAAGGCAGTGCCTAGCCATTGCTGCACGCCGTGCATGGTCGCCGCCGATGTGTCGAGGAACGGCTGCGGGAACACCCCGAGCACGACCAGCAACACGGCAAGGCCCAGCACCATGATCATTTCCCGTCCGTCCATGCCCTTCAGAACCTCGTCGGACTTCGACGGGCCGAAGTAGGCGCGGTGGATCATGATCAGCGAGTAGACAGAACCGAATACCAGACCGGAGGTGGCGATCGCCGTGATCCAGGGTGAGCTGGCGAAGCTGCCCAGCAGAATCAGGAACTCGCCGACAAAGTTGCCGGTGCCCGGCAGACCCAGAGAGGCGGCGGCAAAGAACAGGCTGATGGCCGGGATGTAGGCGATGCGTGACCACAGACCGCCCATCTCACGCATGTCCCGAGTGTGCAGGCGCTCGTACAACTGGCCACTGAGAATGAACAGTGCCGCAGCCGACAGGCCGTGGGCGATCATCTGGATCAGTACGCCTTGCAGCGCTTGCTGACTGCCCGAGTAGATACCGATCAGTACGAAGCCCATGTGCGAAACACTGGAGAACGCGATCAGGCGCTTGATGTCGGTCTGGGCAAATGCCAGGAATGCGCCGTAGAAGATACCGACCAGGCCCAGCGTCATTGCAATCGGTGCGAACTCGGCCGATGCGTTGGGGAACAGCGGCAGGGCAAAGCGCAGCAGGCCGTAAGCCGCAGTCTTCAGCAGGATACCCGCCAGGTCGACGGAGCCTGCAGTCGGTGCCTGGGCGTGCGCATCCGGCAGCCAGGAGTGCAACGGCACCACCGGCAGCTTGACGGCGAAGGCAATGAAGAAGCCCAGCATCAGGATGTACTCGGTGCCCGGTGCCAGTTTGGTCTTCAGCAGGTCGGCGTAGGCAAAGGTGATCACGCCGGTCTGATTGAAATGCACCAGCACCAGGCCCAGGATCGCCACCAGCATGATCAGGCCACTGGCCTGAGTGAAGATGAAGAACTTGGTGGCCGCATAGATACGGGTTTTCTTGCCGTCCGAAGAGCTGTGACCCCAGAGCGCGATGAGGAAATACATCGGCACCAGCATCATTTCCCAGAAGAAGAAGAACATGAACAGGTCGATGGCCAGGAACACGCCGACGACACCGCCCAGGATCCACATCAGGTTAAGGTGGAAGAAACCGACCTTGCGCTGGATTTCCTTCCACGAGCACAGCACCGACAGCACACCCAGCAGGCCGGTCAGCAGGATCATCAGCAGCGACAGGCCATCGAGTGCCAGATGCACGTCGATGCCGAAGCGGGTGATCCACGGGTGGTGGAATTCCAGGGTCCAGGTTGGATCGGCACCCGGCACCGGCGCGTAGCCGAAGTTGCCGGTAGCCCACAGCCAGAGGCCGAGAACCAGTTCCAGGGTCATTGTCAGCAACGCAATCCAGCGCGGCAGGGTAGAGCCGAAGCGCTCACCCAGCCAGCACAGCAGGCCGCCGATGAAGGGGATCAGGATTAGCCAGGGCAGAATCATGACGGGCTCAATTCCTTTCGCAAATTCGCAAGGTTCATATCAGATCGCAACCAGAACGACGGCACCGAGTACCAGAACGGCACCCACGGCGATCGAGGCAGCATACCAACGCAACTGGCCGGTCTCGGTGCGGCTCATGGTGTCATGACCGCCTTTGACCAGACGTGGGATCAAGCCGATAGTGCGGTCGAACGGATCACTACGCAGTACATGGCTGATTGCCAGGTACGGCTTGACGAACAGCTTGTCGTAGATCCAGTCGAAGCCCCAGGCCGCGAACCACCAGGCTGAAAGGAAACGGCCCGGAGCGCTGTTGGCGATAGCCGTCGCCAAGCGGCGCTTGCCGAGGAACAGCAGCGCTGCCAGCAGGATACCGGCCAGCGCGATGGCGCCGGAAGCGATCTCCAGACTGTGCTTGGCTTCGCCACCGGCATGGCCGACGCTCTGCGGCAGCACACCGGCCAGGGGCGGAGTGATCAGCGCGCCGATGAATGTCGACAGCACGATCAGCACCGACAGTGGCAGCCAGTGAGCGATACCGTGACCTGCGTGTGCTTCGGTCTTGGCTTCACCGTGGAACGCGATGAAGATCAGACGGAAGGTGTACAATGACGTCATGAACGCGCCCACCAGACCGGCATACAGCAAGCCGTTGTTACCGCTGGCAAATGCTTCCCAGAGAATTTCGTCCTTGGAGTAGAAGCCCGCCGTCAGCAGCGGCAGGGCGGAAAGAGCAGCGCCACCGACGATGAAGCTGGCGTAGGCCAATGGCAGTTTCTTCCACAGGCCGCCCATCTTGAAGATGTTCTGCTCGTGGTGGCAGGCAACGATCACCGCACCGGAAGCAAGGAACAGCAGCGCCTTGAAGAAGGCGTGGGTCATCAGGTGGAAGATCGCGCCTTCCCAGGCGCCAACCCCCAGTGCCAGGAACATGTAGCCGATCTGGCTCATGGTCGAGTAGGCGAGGATACGCTTGATGTCGGTCTGTACCAGAGCGGCGAAACCCGCCAGAACCAGCGTGACGCCGCCGACAATGCCGACCAGATGCAGGATGTCAGGTGCCAGTGCGAACAGGCCGTGAGTCCGCGCAATCAGGTAGACGCCCGCCGTGACCATGGTCGCTGCGTGGATCAGCGCCGAAACCGGAGTAGGACCGGCCATAGCGTCAGCCAGCCAGGTTTGCAGTGGCAACTGGGCGGATTTACCGACCGCACCGCCCAGCAGCATCAACGTCGCCAGCACGATCCAGAAATCGCCGACCTTGAAGTGTTCCGGCGCCCTGACCAGCAGTTCCTGCACATTGAGCGTGCCCAATTGCTGGAACAGGATGAACAGACCGATAGCCATGAACACGTCACCGATACGGGTGACGATGAACGCTTTGAGCGCTGCGTTGCCATTGTTGCGGTTGCTGTAATAGAAACCGATCAACAGGTAACTGCACAGGCCCACACCTTCCCAACCAAAGTAGATGAACAGCAGGTTGTCGCCCAGGATCAGGAACAGCATGCTGGCGATGAACAGGTTGGTGTAGGAGAAGAAGCGCGAGTAGCCCGCTTCACCGCGCATGTACCAGGACGCGAACAGATGGATCAGGAAGCCGACGCCAACCACTACGCCCAGCATCGTGACGGACAGCCCGTCCAGATACAGTGCGAAGTTGGGCTGGAAGCCATCGACATCCATCCAGCGCCACAGCACCTGGGTGTAGTGACCGCCTTCGGGTGGTGCGACGTTGAACTGCCAGATGACCCAGGCCGTGACAATGGCTGAGAGGCCGATAGAGCCGACGCCGATCAGCGCAGCGAGGTTTTCCGAGATGCGTCCACGGGAGAACGACAGCAGCAGAAAGCCGATGAGGGGGAATACGAAAGTCAGAAAGAGAAGATTCATCCGCGCATCTCGCTGGCAGCATCGATATCGAGAGTGTGGAAGCGGCGATACAGTTGCATCAGGATCGCCAGGCCGATACTGGCCTCGGCTGCCGCAAGGCTGATCACCAGGATGAACATCACCTGCCCGTCCGGTTGCCCCCAACGGCTGCCGGCAACGACGAATGCCAGTGCAGCGGCATTCATCATGATTTCCAGGCTCATCAACACGAAGAGAATGTTACGGCGCACCATCAGGCCGACCAGACCCAGACAGAACAGAACCCCGGCGACCGCCAGGCCGTGCTCAAGAGGGATAGCATTCATTGGCTTGGCTCCTTGGCCTCGTTGCGGCCCAGATGGAAGGCCGTGATGGCTGCTGCAAGCAACAGCATCGAGGCGAGTTCCACCACCAGCAGATAGGGCCCGAACAGGCTGATGCCGACTGCCTTGGCGTCGACCGTGGTGTGACCGACACCAGCGCCGGTCGGATTGGCGAACAGCACGTACAGCAACTCGGCCAGCAACAGCGCGCCGAGGATGACCGGACCGATCCAGATGCCGGGTTTGAGCCAGGCACGTTCCTGCTGAACCGAGGCCGGGCCGAGGTTCAGCATCATCACCACAAACACGAACAGGACCATGATCGCGCCCGCATAGGCAATGACTTCCAGCACACCGGCGAACGGCGCGCCGAGGCTGAAGAACGTCATTGCTACAGCGATCAGCGAGATGATCAGGTAGAGCAGGGCGTGCACCGGATTCGTGTTGGTGATCACCCGCAGGGTGGACACAACAGCGATACCGGATGCGAAGTAGAAAGCGAATTCCATCTTTACTTCCTTAAGGCAGCAAGCTCTTGACGTTGATCGGCTCGGCTTCGTTCTGTGCGGAGCCCTTGGGCTTGCCGCCGATGGCCATACCGGCAACGCGATAGAAGTTGTAGTCAGGGTTCTTGCCGGGTCCGGAGATCAGCAGGTCTTCCTTCTCGTACACCAGATCCTGACGCTTGAAGTCGGCCATCTCGAAGTCCGGCGTAAGCTGGATCGCGGTCGTCGGGCAGGCTTCTTCGCACAGGCCGCAGAAGATGCAGCGCGAAAAGTTGATGCGGAAGAAGTCGGGATACCAGCGTCCGTCCTCTGTCTCGGCCTTCTGCAGAGAAATGCAACCGACCGGGCAGGCTACTGCACAAAGGTTGCACGCCACGCAGCGCTCTTCGCCATCGGGGTCGCGGGTCAGAACGATGCGGCCACGGTAGCGGGGCGGAAGATAAACCTGCTCTTCAGGGTATTGCAGGGTGTCGCGCTTGCGGAAGCCGTGGCCGAAGACCATGACCAGGCTGCGCAACTGGGTACCCGTACCCTTAACGATGTCACCAATATATTTGAACATGGGTCAAATCCTCACTGAACCGAGCCTGCCGGTGTGTTCAACAACACAATCGCAGCAGTCACCAGCAAATTGATCAGGGTCAGCGGCAGACAGAACTTCCAGCTGAAATCCATGACCTGGTCATAACGCGGGCGCGGAATGGAGGCGCGCAGCAGAATGAACAGCATGATGAAAAACGCGGTTTTCAAGGCGAACCAGAAGAATGCCAGCGATGGCAGAATGTCGAACGGGCCGTGCCAGCCACCGAAGAACAGCGTCACCAGCAGCGCCGAGATCAAAATGATCCCGATGTACTCGCCCACGAAGAACATGCCCCATTTCATGCCGGCATATTCAATGTGGTAGCCGTCAGCCAGTTCCTGCTCGGCTTCCGGTTGGTCGAACGGGTGGCGGTGAGTCACCGCGACGCCTGCAATGAAGAACGTACAGAAGCCGAAGAACTGCGGAATGATGAACCACAGGTTCTGCGCCTGATATTCAACGATGTCGCGCATGTTGAACGAGCCGACCTGAACCACGATGCCCATCAGCGCAAGGCCCATGAACACTTCGTAGGACACGGTCTGCGCCGAAGCACGCAGGCTGCCCAGCAGAGCGAACTTGTTGTTGCTCGACCAGCCGGCGAACAGCACCGCATACACGGATAGCCCCGCCATGGCGAAGAAGAACAACAGACCGATGTTCAGATCCGCGACGCCCCACGTCGGGGTGATCGGGATGACCGCAAAGGCGATCAGCAAGGCGCTCATGGCAACCACAGGTGCCAGGGTGAAGATCACCTTGTCGGCGAACGGCGGTGTCCAGTCTTCCTTGAAGAACATCTTCAACATGTCGGCTGCGATCTGGAACATGCCGAACGGTCCGACGCGGTTAGGACCATAACGGTCCTGCCACCAGCCCAGCAGACGACGCTCGATGAAGCTCAGCAGGGCACCACAAACCACGACCGCCAGCAACACCACAATGGCTTTGACCACTGCAATGATTGCGTCGATCACATCAGGGGTAAACCAGGTCATTGCGCTGCCTCCTGCAGACCGTCGACGGATTTGCCGAAGATTGCCGGCGGAATGCCAGGCAGTCCTGCCGGCAATGCCACAAGACCCGCGCCCAGTTCTTCGCTGATGCGCAACGGCAAGGTCAGCGATTCACCGCCGATGCTCAAGGAGAGCAGGGCGCCTTCGTTGACGCCAAGGCGATCGGCTTCGGATTTGGCCAGGGCGACGTAGGCCTGCGGGATGCGTTCCTGAACCGGCGCGGCCAGAGACGAGGTTTCATCGCTGCCGAACAGGTGAAAGAACGGCACGATCTGCCAGGTGCCGCGCTCTGGAGAGAACGCACGTGGCACGCTGGAGAACCATGACAGACCATCGCCCTGGCTTTCGATCAGGCGAGTGCCCGGGTCGCCAGCACGCAAGTGACCACCGACTTCGTCCTGAAACTTGTTCCAGGCCTGCGGCGAGTTCCAGCCCGGCGACCAGGCGAATGGCACTTGCTGACGAGGCTCGGCCGAGCCCGAGTAGCCTTCCATGGAGAAGGAGAAGGCTGTGTCGATGTCTTGCGAAGTGCGTGGCTCATGCACGCTGATGTTGGCTCGCATCGCGGTACGGCCGCTGTAACGCAGCGGTTCGCGAGCCAGTTTCAGGCCCTTGATGCGGAACGACGCAGAAGGCGCAGCGTTGACGATACCCGCCAGTTGCGGCGTGCTGCCGGCGCAGGCTTCGGTGACGTGGTCGAGTTGCGTCCAGTCAACCGGCTTGTTCAGCAAGGTGGCGCGCAGGGCGTGCAACCAGCGCCAGCCTTCGTGGACCAGAATGCTGGCATCCAGATAGGTCGGATCGAAGACCTGGAAGAAGCGCTGGGCGCGGCCTTCCTGGCTGACCAGTGTGCCGTCGCCTTCGGCGAAGCTGGCAGCTGGCAGGATCAGATGGGCACGGTCGCTGGTCGGGGTTTTCTGATGGTCAGCAACGATCACGACTTTCGCAGCGCTAAGCGCGGCGTCGACGATTTTAGCGTCCGCACGACGATACAAATCGTTTTCCAGCACCACGATGGCGTCGGCCTTGCCGGAGATCACGGCTTGTAGCGCGGCATCGACGGAGTCGCCGCCGAACATCGCCAGGCCCATGCTGTTGGCTTCGGGGACGATCAGGCTGATGGAGCCCTGCTTGTCGCGCAGCTTCAAGGCCTTGGCGATGTTCGCAGCAGCTTCGATCAGTGCTGTCGAACCCAGCGAACTGCCGGAAATGATCAGCGGTCGTTTGGCGGCCAGCAGTGCGTCGGCAATACGTTGCGCCAGCTCCAGCGCCTCGCTGTCCAGACCTTCGACGGCCGGTGCGCTGGCGTCCAGGGCATGGGCCACGGCAAAACCGATACGCGCCAGGTCGTCAGGCGCTGCATGTACGCATTCTTCTGCAACGTCGTCGAGACGGGTCTCGGCGAGGCTGGCGATGAACAGCGGATTCAGTTCGTGCTGACCGATGTTCTTCACGGCTGCGTCGAGCCACGGCTGGACTTTCATCGCCGCGGCCATGTCTTCAGCCTTGCCTTTGACGGCCTGGCGCAAGCCCAGGGCCATACGTGCCGCTGTCTGGGTCAGGTCTTCACCGAGGACGAAGATGGCATCGTGATCTTCGATGTCACGCAGGGTCGGGATCGGCAGCGGACTGTCGTTCAGGACCTTGAGGATAAGCCTGACACGCTCCAGTTCACCGGCTTCGATACCGCTGTAGAAATGCTCGGCACCCACCAGCTCACGCAGCGCGTAGTTGCTTTCGAGGCTGGCGCGAGGAGAGCCGATACCGACGATGTTACGGCCACGCAGCAGGTCTGCCGCCTTGTCCAGCGCCTCGTCCAGGCTCAGTTTGACCTGGCCGTCGACGAGCAATGGCTGACGCGGGCGATCCTTGCGATTGACGTAACCGTAGCCGAAACGTCCGCGGTCGCAGAGGAAGTACTGGTTGACCGAGCCGTTGTAACGGTTTTCGATGCGGCGCAATTCACCGTAGCGTTCGCCCGGGCTGATGTTGCAGCCGCTGGAGCAGCCGTGGCAGATGCTCGGAGAGAACTGCATGTCCCATTTGCGGTTGTAGCGCTCGGAGTGGGTCTTGTCCGTGAACACACCGGTCGGGCAAACCTCGGTGAGGTTGCCGGAGAACTCGCTTTCCAGCGTACCGTCTTCAACGCGACCGAAGTACACGTTGTCATGGGCGCCGTAGACGCCCAGGTCGGTGCCGCCCGCATAGTCTTTATAGAAGCGCACACAGCGATAACAGGCGATGCAGCGGTTCATCTCGTGCGCGATGAAGGGCCCCAGCTCCTGATTCTGGTGAGTACGCTTGGTGAAGCGATAACGGCGCTCGTTGTGACCGGTCATTACGGTCATGTCCTGCAGGTGGCAGTGACCGCCTTCCTCGCAGACCGGGCAGTCATGCGGGTGGTTGGTCATCAGCCATTCGACGACACTGGCCCGGAAGGCCTTGGATTCATCGTCTTCGATGGAGATCCAGGTGTTGTCGGTGGCTGGTGTCATGCAGGACATGACGATACGACCGCGAGTGTCGTTCTCGTCCGTGTACTGCTTGACCGCGCACTGGCGACAGGCGCCAACGCTGCCAAGGGCGGGGTGCCAGCAGAAATAAGGGATGTCGAGGCCCAGCGACAGACATGCCTGTAACAGGTTGTCTGCACCATCGACTTCGAGCGCTTTGCCGTCTACGTGAATAGTAGCCATGGTTCAAAGGTCTTCGTTGGCCCGTTGTCAGCGGGCGTGGCTAATGGAATCTCGGTAGTACCCGTATCGTTCAGCCCGGAGGCGTCAGCAGGTACGAGGACGGCAGCCCGAACAGCCGCCGACCGTTGTGTCTTGTTATGCGCCGACCACTGTCGGACTTTTGCCCGGAACGAGCGTGGTTGCGCTGGCTGGCGCGATACCGGCTTCGAACTCGGAACGGAAATACTTGATCGCACTGCCCAATGGTTCAACGGCGCCCGGTGCATGGGCACAGAAGGTCTTGCCTGGGCCGA
The DNA here is from genome assembly GCF_017833005.1 of Pseudomonas sp. PvP027. NCBI lineage: Bacteria > Pseudomonadati > Pseudomonadota > Gammaproteobacteria > Pseudomonadales > Pseudomonadaceae > Pseudomonas > Pseudomonas sp. PvP027. The sequence goes on from NZ_JAFIBK010000001.1 coordinate 5,440,758, forward strand.
GGAAATTGACCAGACCCAGCAGGGTTTCGATATCCCCCGGCTGCCCCTGACCGTTCTCGATGGCGCGAAGCATTTTCACGCTCCATGGCAGACCGTCGCGACATGGCGTGCAGAAGCCGCAGGACTCCTGAGCGAAAAACTCTTCCATGTTGCGCAGCAGCGAGACCATGTTGACCGAATCGTCGACCGCCATTGCCAGGCCTGTACCCATCCGCGTGCCGACCTTGGCGATACCGCCTGCATACATCTGGGCATCCAGATGCTCTGGCAGCAGGAAGCCCGTGCCGGCGCCTCCGGGTTGCCAGCACTTGAGCTTGAAGCCATCGCGCATGCCGCCGGCGTAGTCTTCGAACAGTTCGCGAGCCTGCACACCGAAGGGCAGTTCCCACAAACCTGGGTTTTTGACCTTGCCGGAGAAACCCATCAGCTTGGTGCCGTGGTCTTCACTGCCTTCGCGAGCCAGCGACTTGTACCAGTCGTTGCCGTTGTTGACGATGGCGGGCACGTTGCACAGGGTCTCGACGTTGTTCACACAGGTCGGCTTGCCCCACACGCCCACCGCAGCAGGGAAGGGCGGCTTGGAGCGCGGGTTGGCGCGGCGGCCCTCCAGCGAGTTGATCAGTGCGGTTTCTTCACCGCAGATGTAGCGACCGGCACCGGTGTGCACGAACAGTTCGAAATCGAAGCCGGTGCCGAGAATGTTCTTGCCCAGCAAGCCGGCGGCCTTGGCTTCCGCCACTGCGCGATTGAGGTGCTTGGCCGCGGTGACGTATTCGCCGCGCAGGAAGATATAGCCGCGATAGGCTTTCAGCGCGCGGGCACTGATCAGCATGCCCTCGACCAGCAAATGGGGCAGTTGCTCCATCAGCATGCGGTCTTTCCAGGTGTTCGGCTCCATCTCGTCCGCGTTGCACAGCAGGTAGCGGATGTTCATGGATTCGTCTTTGGGCATCAGGCCCCACTTCACACCCGTGGGGAAGCCTGCGCCACCGCGGCCCTTGAGGCCGGAATCCTTGACCGACTGGACGATATCGTCGGGCGCCTGCTGCGTCAGAGCCTTGCGCGCTGCGGCGTAGCCGTCCTTGGTCTGGTACTCGTCGAGCCAGACCGGTTCGCCGTCGTCGCGCAGACGCCAGGTCAGCGGATGGGTTTCTGCCGTGCGCGCAATGCGGTTGGCAGGGCCGAAGGAAGTGATGGTCATAGGTAACCCCCCAGCATCTTGGCAACGCCAGCAGGCTGTACATCGCCGAAAGTGTCGTCGTCGACCATCACGGCCGGCGCCTTGTCACAGTTGCCGAGGCAGCAGACCGGCAGCAGTGTGAAACGACCGTCGGCGGTGGTCTGACCCAGGCCGATTCCCAGTGAGCTCTTTATCTCGTCGACCACGTTTTCGTGGCCGCCGATGAAGCACACCATGCTGTTGCAGACGCGAATGATGTGACGCCCGACCGGCTGGCGAAAGATCTGGCTGTAGAAGGTGGCAACGCCTTCGACGTCGCTGGCGGGAATGCCCAGCAGATCGCCGATCGCGTAAATGGCGCCGTCGGGCACCCAGCCGCGTTCCTTCTGAACAATCTTCAGGGCTTCGATGGACGCCGCGCGCGGGTCCTCGTAGTGATGCATCTCATGCTCGATGGCCGAGCGCTCGGTTTCGCTCAGGGCGAAACGGTCTGTCTGGATTAGCGGGCTATTCATGCTTAGCGGTCCACGTCGGCCATAACGAAATCGATACTACCCAGGTACGCGATCAAGTCCGCGACCATGCTGCCTTTGATCACCGAAGGGATCTGCTGCAGGTGCGGGTAACTCGGGGTGCGGATCCGGGTACGGTAGCTCATGGTGCCGCCGTCGCTCGTCAGGTAATAGCTGTTGATACCCTTGGTCGCTTCGATCATCTGGAAGGATTCGTTGGCCGGCATGACCGGGCCCCACGAAACCTGCAGGAAGTGCGTGATCAGGGTTTCGATGTGCTGCAGGGTGCGCTCTTTAGGCGGCGGCGTGGTCAGCGGGTGATCCGCCTTGTACGGGCCTTCCGGCATGTTGCGCATGCACTGGTCGATGATCTTGATGCTCTGGCGCATCTCTTCGACGCGGACCATGCAGCGGTCATAGGCATCGCCATTGGCGGCCAGCGGCACTTCGAATTCGAAGTTCTCGTAGCCCGAGTAAGGGCGAGCCTTGCGCAGGTCGAAGTCGCAACCGGTGGAGCGCAGGCCTGCACCGGTGACGCCCCATTCGAGAGCTTCCTTGGTGTTGTAGGCGGCGACGCCGACGGTACGACCCTTGAGGATGCTGTTCTGCAGAGCAGCCTTGGTGTATTCGTCGAGGCGCTTGGGCAGCCAGTCGACGAAGTCCTTGACCAGTTTTTCCCAGCCGCGCGGCAGGTCGTGAGCGACCCCGCCGATGCGGTACCAGGCCGGGTGCAGACGGAAGCCGGTAATCGCTTCGATCACGGTGTAGGCTTTCTGGCGGTCGGTGAACGTGAAGAACACCGGCGTCATGGCGCCCACGTCCTGAATGTAGGTACCCAGGAACAGCAGGTGACTGGTGATACGGAAGAACTCGGCCATCATGATGCGGATGACGTCGACCTTTTCCGGCACCTTGATGCCTGCCAGCTTCTCGACCGAGAGCACGTAAGGCAGGTTGTTCATCACCCCGCCCAGGTAGTCGATACGGTCGGTGTAGGGGATGAAGCTGTGCCAGGACTGGCGCTCGGCCATTTTCTCGGCACCACGGTGGTGGTAGCCGATGTCCGGAACGCAGTCGACGATTTCTTCGCCGTCCAGCTGCAGAATGATACGGAACGCACCGTGAGCAGAAGGGTGGTTCGGCCCCAGATTGAGGAACATGTAGTCCTCATTGGTGCCAGAACGTTTCATGCCCCAGTCTTCCGGACGGAAGCGGGCGGCTTCCTCTTCCAGTTGCTGTTTGGCGAGGGTCAGGCTGTACGGGTCGAATTCCGTTGCGCGGGCAGGGAAGTCCTTGCGCAACGGGTGGCCTTCCCAGGTCGGCGGCATCATGATGCGGCTCAGGTGCGGGTGCCCTGGGAAGTCGATGCCGAACATGTCCCAGACTTCGCGCTCGTACCAGTTGGCATTGGGCCAGATGCTGGTAATGGTTGGTACGCTCAGGTCGCTTTCGGAAAGCGCGACCTTGATCATCACATCGCTGTTTCGCTCGATCGACAGCAGGTGATAGAACACGGTGAAGTCTGCGCCGGGCAGACCACGACGGTTTGTGCGCAGACGCTCGTCCACACCATGCAGGTCATAGAGCATGGAGTAGGGCTTGGGCACATTGCGCAGGAACGTCAGAATTTCGAACAGTCTGGCGCGCTCGATCCACAGCACGGGCATGCCGGTGCGGGTTGGCTGGGCAGTGAAAGCCTCGGCACCAAAACGGTTATTCAGTTCAACGACGACATCTTGGTCGTCAGCCTTGTAAGGCGGGATGTACAGAGCGTTGTCTGCAGTCATAGGTCTCAATCACTTCGGTCAACGTACAGAATCAACCCCGGTTCTTGTCTTTTTTATAAGAAGAACGGGCTGGATCAGACTTCGTCGGGGCTGCGCAGGTTGGTCACCTGAATACGCTGTTCGCGGCGCTGTTCCTTTTGCGATGGCATCTCGGCGCGATACACGCCTTGATCGCCAACGACCCAGGAAAGAGGGCGACGCTCCTTGCCGATGGATTCCTGCAGCAGCATCAAGCCTTGCAGAAACGCCTCGGGGCGGGGCGGGCAGCCGGGCACGTAGACATCCACGGGAAGGAATTTGTCCACCCCCTGGACCACTGAGTAGATGTCGTACATGCCACCGGAGTTGGCACACGAACCCATGGAGATAACCCACTTGGGCTCGAGCATTTGCTCGTAGAGACGCTGAATGATCGGCGCCATCTTGATGAAGCAGGTACCGGCAATAACCATGAAATCCGCCTGCCGTGGCGACGCCCGTATGACTTCAGCGCCAAAGCGCGCGATGTCGTGGGGTGCCGTGAAGGCGGTGGTCATTTCCACATAGCAGCACGACAGGCCGAAGTTGTAGGGCCACAGGGAGTTTTTACGTCCCCAGTTGACCGCACCATTCAGCACGTCTTCCAGCTTGCCCATGTAGATGTTTTTGTGGACTTGATCTTCTAACGGATCGGAAACGGTTTCCCGTTTGCCGATGGGGTACTGCTCGTTAGGAGCGTCCGGGTCGATCCTGGTGAGATTATATTGCATCGCCAAAGCCTCATTGTTTCAGCTTCGCTTGCCGATTACGGCGACCTTCAGGAGCCCAGTCAAGAGCGCCAACCCGCCATAGGTAGACAAGACCTGCCAACAGAATTGCTATGAAAACGAGAGCTTCGACGAATCCGGTCCAGCCGCTTTCGCGGACGGACACAGACCAGGCAAAGAGAAAAAGGGCTTCAATGTCAAAGATCACGAAGAGCATCGCGACCAGATAGAATTTTGCGGAGAGACGCAGGCGCGCACTGCCGGTAGGCAGCATGCCGGATTCGAAAGGTTCGTTCTTGCTGCGGCCCCAAGCCTTGCTTCCGAGCAGGCTTGAAAGACCGAGCATGAAGGCGCAAAGGCCGACAACACCCAAAAGGAAAATGGCGAAGCCCCAGTTATGGGCAATCAGACCTGTCGATTCGGGCATGCTGTCAGTCCTTGTTAGAGAGCAAAGGTCTCTGTGCTTGATAAAGAGTCGAGGCAGTGACGAAATGTCGCAGTGCGGTCAACGGATTGATTTTATGTGCAAACAGTTGGCAAGTAAATTTTCTACATCAAATTTATTTACGGAATTAATTGCCCAAGGCCTTTCAGGAGGGCTGCAGTGCCTGCCAGGCGGGCATCAGCGGGGATTTCGTTAATTATGTTTCTTGACTGAGAAAAGTAAGAAAAGGCAATTTGAATGATAATTAATATCATTTGAAGGGGCGTTGATAGTTCAGATTACGGTAGTCGGCGCATAGTGGGTAACGGTACGGCTTATAAAGTGCGCCTTTTGTAGCATTTGCACGGCAACTGCCTATTGTCCGGGATCAATACCGGCACCCTCTGACACAAAAGACAGACCGCCCTTACGGACGGCCTGTCTTTTCAACGTGTTGCGCTGGGTATCAGTGGAATTGCTCTTCTTCGGTCGAGCCGGTCAGTGCGGTTACCGACGATACGCCGCCCTGGATCACGGTCGTCATGTCATCGAAATAGCCGGTGCCCACTTCCTGCTGGTGGGCCACGAAGGTGTAGCCCTTGGCGGCGTCGGCGAACTCCTGTTCCTGCAGCTTCACGTAGGCGGTCATGTCATTGCGGGCGTAGTCGTGCGCCAGATTGAACATGCTGTGCCACATGTTGTGAATGCCTGCCAGGGTGATGAACTGGTGCTTGTAACCCATGGCCGACAGCTCGCGCTGAAATCTGGCGATGGTTGCGTCGTCGAGGTTTTTCTTCCAGTTGAAGGACGGCGAGCAGTTGTAGGACAGCAACTGATCCGGGTATTCCTTTTTGATCGCTTCGGCGAAGCGGCGTGCCTCGTCCAGATCCGGTCTGGCTGTTTCGCACCAGATCAGATCGGCGTAGGGCGCGTACGCCAGGCCACGCGAGATCGCCTGATCGAGGCCGGCGCGAACCTTGTAGAACCCCTCGTGGGTCCGCTCGCCAGTTACGAATGGCTTGTCGTACGGGTCGCAATCGGATGTCAGCAAGTCGGCAGCGTTGGCGTCAGTCCGCGCCAGAATGATAGTCGGTACACCGGCCACATCGGCCGCCAGGCGTGCAGCGACCAGTTTCTGTATGGCTTCCTGAGTCGGAACCAGTACCTTGCCGCCCATGTGGCCACATTTCTTCACCGAAGCCAGTTGATCTTCGAAGTGCACCCCGGCGGCACCGGCTTCGATCATGCTTTTCATTAGTTCATAGGCATTGAGCACGCCGCCGAATCCGGCTTCCGCGTCTGCCACGATCGGGGCGAAGTAGTCGATGTAGCCTTCGTCGCCCGGTGCCTTGCCGGCTTTCCACTGGATCTGGTCGGCACGGCGGAACGAGTTGTTGATGCGCTTGACCACGGTCGGCACCGAGTCGACCGGGTACAGCGACTGATCCGGGTACATCGACTCGGCAGAGTTGTTGTCAGCAGCGACCTGCCAGCCGGACAGGTAGATGGCCTGAATGCCAGCCTTGACCTGCTGCACGGCCTGGCCGCCGGTGAGGGCGCCCATGCAATTGACGAAATCCTTGTCCGGCCGGAAGGACGGTTTGGCACCCTGGGTTACCAGATTCCACAGCTTGTCTGCACCCAGTCGTGCAAAGGTGTGTTCGGGTTGAACCGAGCCGCGCAGGCGGACCACATCTGCAGCGGAGTAAGTACGGGTCACGTTTTTCCAGCGCGGATTTTCAGCCCAGTCTTTCTCGAGAGCCGCTATTTGTTGTTCGCGTGTCAGTGCCATGGTGATAAACCTCTAGAAGTAGGTCTCGTTGGAAAGTCCTGCTCCGCCAAAACGCCTCGTTTATCGAAGGCACGGTAGATGGCTGCTCGCTGATCCGGGGTTTTGCTTGAAGCCGCACGTTACGTGGGTCGCGACAGGTGAACGATGTGCTCGAGGGGAGAGCGGGCGTCCGGACATGAGGCTGTCAGGTGGACAGTCGGGCCTGCAGTGGCGTTGTGCATCACCGTCGGCCTTGCCGGGTTACCGTTTACGCTTCCGTCCCTCGGGACAACTTCGTTCCAGTCGCAACCTCGTCAAACTGCCTTGTGGGCGGTGCGGACACGAATCGGCTCTGCGGGTGTGTGAGAGCGGCGACTCGAAGGCTTTTTGCAAAGCCTCTGATTAGCGGGAGCGAGGCAATCATGCCTCGCACTTCTAGGGGGCGTCAAACGTTTTGTAGTGCTTTTTTTAAATCACTACATATTTGTGAGAAGTCGACCGGCCAGTCATCAAAAGGCCCGCAAGTATTGGGTTTTCAGCCCGCACAGACTATTCGATGGTTTCGACCTTTACGCGCAAAATCATATCGTCACGACCCTGGGTGGAATAGCGTTGCGCCAGGCCGTTCTGATCGGCGACGGATTCATTGCTATTGCTCGCCAGCGTGATCCATTCTCCCAGCCTGCCACTCACCTGGCTGTCGGTACTCTGCACCTTGACGGCATCAGGGCGTTCCTGGCTCATGCGGTCATGATTGGTGCTGATGCTCAGGTGAACCGTGTCGCCGGTCACGCTGGCCGTGACGTAAAACCCCTGGGTTACATTGCGGTACTCGGTGTCGCTTCGGGAGTATCCGTACGCATCTGTGGATGAGGAGGTCAACGGCACGCTCTGACCAACCTGGATGAGCGCAGGGGTCCCTTCGCTGGTCTGTACTTGTTGCACGCCGCCTTCGCGGCTGGCAGTACCGTACTCGATTACTCGCGAGCCGCCGCTGCTGCGCGTCGCGCTGTCGCTGGTGTCGACGCTGATCAGCAAGCGTTTCGGTGCGGTGTCGAGTTGCGAGATCAAGGTGCGAAGTTCTTCGATCTTGCGTGACTCTGCATTCACAATCAGTTGATTGCCGTAGGCGCTGACAGTGCCTTCATTGCCCAGAAATGATTTGGCGACCGGCAGCAGATCGGCACTGGTGCGGTAGTTGAGCGGGACGACTTCAGTCGCCGCAATGGTCTGAGCGCTGAAGATGATCAGCATCGAGGTGAGCGCTGCATTGAGCAAGTTGCGTACTGACATGTTCATTCTCCGCGGTAAGCGCGTAAAGCATGATTGTGCCACTGTGTCGGCCGCAGGCAATCAAGCTGAATGGTCGGGCATAAAAATGCCCCGCCGATTTTCGGGTCGACCTTGAGTGTGTCGAGCGAAAAAGGGCAGGGCGATCATTATGTAGTGCCGCGGTGAGCGCCTACATAATGGTGTTGATTACGCTTCGCGGAGCATATCCACGTGTGGGAGACCGGCTTCGAGAAACTCGTCGCTGATAACCGAAAAACCGAAGCGCTGGTAAAACTCGACGGCCTGCACCTGAGCGCTCAGCTTGAGCGGCTTGAGCCCACGCTGTTCGGCTTCATGGATCACTGCACCCAGCAGAGCCTCCCCGACCTTCAGGCCACGCCAGTCCCTCAGGACTGACAGGCGACCGATCTCGCCATCGGGCAGCAGTCGGGCAGTGCCCACCGCATATTCACCTTCGTACGCGAGAAAGTGCACGGCACCTGCGTCTTCGGCATCCCACTCCAGTTCCGGCGGCACCGATTGTTCGGCAATGAATACCGAGTCGCGTATGCGCCGGATATCGGCGTTGTTCTTCTGCCATTGGGCGACAGCTACAGTGACTTTATTCATCGGCAAATCCCAGGCTTCCTTGTTTTACGAGTTCGCAAAGCAAATTGCGCCCCTCGTCATCGGCCAACCATTGGCCAAGGTTTTCGCTGTGCAATGCATCGGCGGCACAGATCAGTTTGAGCAGGTCACGCAGGCTGCCCGGCAGCAGGCGGCTCTGGCCACTGGCAAACAGTAGCAGATCGTCATCGACTTCAGACCAGGCCAGCCGTGCGCTCGGGTTGCGGATCAGCACCGCACCCTGCTCGAGGCTGTCGAGCAGATCCTGTTCGTCCAGCTCGGGGCCGGTCACCAGTTCCGGGTAGCGCGGTTCGGTCATGAACTGGCCGAACCAGGTCAGCAGCAGGCGTTCGTCGCTCATGTGTTCGGCCAGCAGCGTTTTAAGGCGATCAAGCGCGTCATGCTGGATCTGATGCGGATCGCTGACCGGCTGGGCGTCGGCATCGGTATAGCGCTCTTCGTCCGGGATGAACTGGCTGAGGAAGTCGGTGAAGTGGGTCAGGACTTCGGCAGCGCTTGGCGCACGGAAACCGACCGAGTAGGTCAGGCAGTCGTCGACGGCGACGCCGCAGTGCGCCAGGCGCGGCGGCAGGTAAAGCATGTCGCCCGGTTCCAGAGTCCACTCTTCGGTTTTCTCGAATTCGGCAAGGATGCGCAGGTCGGCATGCTGCAGCAGCGGGCTTTCCGCATCGCACATCTGGCCGATCTGCCAGTGGCGTTTGCCATGTCCCTGAAGCAGGAACACATCATAGTTGTCGAAATGCGGACCGACGCTGCCGCCAGGCGCAGCGTAGCTGATCATCACATCGTCAATCCGCCAGCTGGGCAGAAAACGGAAGTTTTCCAGCAGCTCACTGACCTCCGGAACGAACTGGTCCACGGCCTGGACCAGCAGCGTCCAGTCGCGCTCGGGCAGTTTGCTGAACTCGTCTTCAGCGAACGGGCCGCGACGCAGCTCCCACGGACGCTCGCCGTTTTCGATGACCAGCCGCGACTCCACTTCTTCTTCCAGGGCGAGGCCGGCAAGCTCGTCCGCGTCGATCGGGCTTTGAAAGTCCGGCAGAGCCTGGCGGATCAGCAGCGGTTTTTTCTGCCAGTAGTCACGCAGGAAAACGCGAGCACTGATGCCGCCCAGAAGTTGTAGAGGAATATCAGGATTCATGTGTAAGCCCTTGAAATGAAAACGCCCGGCACAGCCGGGCGTGTGCAAGTTTTTTGCGTGTCAGATGCGCTTGGCCTGAGCGGCCGCGTTACCGATGTAATTGGCAGGCGTGAGCTTCTTGAGCTCGGCCCTGGCTTCGGCAGGCATGTCCAGACCGTCGATGAAAGTCTGCAACGCTTCAGGACCGATGCCCTTGCCGCGTGTCAGTTCTTTCAGTTTTTCGTACGGATTTTCGATGTTGTAACGACGCATGACCGTCTGAATCGGCTCTGCTAGAACTTCCCAGCATGCATCCAGATCGGCGGCAATGCGCTGCTCGTTCAGTTCCAGTTTGCTGATGCCCTTGAGGCTGGCTTCATAGGCAATAACGCTGTGGGCAAAGCCGACGCCCAGGTTGCGCAGCACGGTGGAGTCGGTCAGGTCACGCTGCCAGCGAGAGACAGGCAGCTTGCTCGCCAGATGCTGGAACAGTGCGTTGGCAATGCCCAGGTTGCCTTCGGAGTTTTCGAAGTCGATCGGGTTGACCTTGTGCGGCATGGTCGAGGAGCCGATTTCGCCAGCAATGGTGCGCTGCTTGAAATAGCCCAGCGAGATGTAGCCCCAGATGTCGCGGTCGAAGTCGATCAGGATCGTGTTGAAGCGGGCAATGGCATCGAACAGCTCGGCAATATAGTCGTGCGGTTCGATCTGCGTGGTGTAGGGGTTGAAGCCCAGGCCCAGCTCGTCTTCGATGAAGGCGCGCGCGTTGGCTTCCCAGTCGATGTCTGCGTAGGCAGAGAGGTGGGCGTTGTAGTTGCCGACTGCGCCGTTGATCTTGCCGAGCAACGGGACTGCCGCAATCTGGCTGATCTGGCGCTCAAGGCGGTAGACGACGTTGGCCAGTTCCTTGCCCAGTGTGGTCGGGGAGGCTGGCTGGCCGTGGGTGCGGGACAGCATCGGCACGTCTGCAAAGCGAATCGCCAGCTCGCGGATGGCGTCGGCGATCTGGCGCATCAGCGGCAGCACGACCGTGTCGCGGCCTTCGCGCAGCATCAATGCGTGCGACAGATTGTTGATGTCTTCGCTGGTGCAGGCGAAGTGGATGAACTCGCTGACCTTTTCCAGCTCTGGCAATTTGGCAGCCTGCTCCTTGAGCAGATACTCCACAGCCTTCACGTCATGATTGGTGGTGCGCTCGATTTCCTTGACGCGCTCGGCATGCTCCACGGAGAAGTCTTCAGCCAGAGCATCCAGGATGGCGTTGGCTTGCGCGGAGAAGGCCGGGACTTCGGTGATCTGCGGGTGAGCCGCGAGACGCTGGAGCCAGCGAACTTCAACCATCACGCGGAAACGGATCAGGCCGTATTCGCTGAAAATAGGGCGCAAGGCCTGGGTTTTGCCGGCGTAGCGGCCATCAACAGGGGAAACCGCAGTGAGCGAAGAAAGCTGCATGGGATGCTCTCGGACAGTCGGGCGACGAAAAGGGCGCATATCATACATGAAAAGTCAGTCGGACCGGAGCCCGCTGACCAGCGTAGACAGCGTCGTGCCTGGGGTGGTGAAGGTCATTGGCGCGCGGCGCGTCAGCCGTGCAGCAATGGGTAGAGTTCTTTCAACAGCTTGCGACGGCTGAACACCAGCTGCCAGCGATGACCGCCAACTTGCCGCCACAGGCGGGCACAGCGAATACCGGCCAGCAGAATGCCGCGAATCTTCGAGGCATTGTTCGGCTGCTGCAGGTTGCGCATGTCGCCTTGTACCTGAATCCGTTGGCGCAAGGTGCTCAGGGTGTCCTGATAGAGCGCGCCGGTCGCGGCAATCACGTTCTCGTGGGCGATGCCAAAATGCTCGACCTGAGACTGAATCACCGGAATGCGTTTGCCGATCACTTCAAGCAGGTCATCGCGCTTGGCCAGCTGGCGCTCGAGGCCAAGCATCGACAGGGCATAGCGCAACGGTTCGCGCTGCAACGTTGCCGGGTCACGCTCCAGAGCGCTGGCCATGGCGCGATAGCCTTCGTGCAGGTTGAGGTCGTCGCCGCCGAAGACGTCCAGCGTATCCTTGGGGTCGACCACCAGCAGGCTGCCGAGCATGCAGCTCAGGGCCGCTTCGCTGATCTGACCGGTCTTGGCGATCCGGTCGACCAGCACGGCGGCCTGGAATACACCACCCAGAGCGATCAGTTGTTCCTGAGTCGGGCTCATCAACGCTTGTCCTTGCTGGTCCAGGGTTCGGCAATTTCGATCACGCCGCCGCCCAGACAGATTTCGCCGTCGTAGAAAACCACGGACTGGCCGGGAGTGACGGCGCGTTGCGGGTCGTCGAATGTGGCGCGGTAACCGTCAGCGGTTTTTTCCAGCGTGCATGGCTGGTCGCCCTGACGGTAACGGACCTTCGCGGTAAGGCTGCGCGGGGTGCTCAGATCGATCGGGTTGACCCAATAGATTTCCGAAGAAACCAGCGCACGGGAAAACAGCCAGGGGTGATCGTTGCCTTGGCCGACGATCAGTTCATTGTTGTCCAGGTCCTTGACCAGCACGTACCACGGATCATCGCTGGCGTCCTTGAGGCCGCCGATGCCCAGCCCCTGGCGCTGGCCGATGGTGTGGTACATCAAGCCGCTGTGACGACCGATGACTTCACCTTCGGTGGTCTTGATTTCGCCGGGCTGGGCGGGCAGGTACTGGCGCAGAAAATCAGTGAAGCGGCGCTCGCCAATGAAGCAGATTCCGGTGGAATCCTTCTTTTTGGCAGTGGCCAGGCCATGTTTTTCGGCAATGGCACGCACTTCCGGCTTTTCCAGCTCGCCAACCGGGAACAGCGTCCGGGCAATCTGCTCGCCGCCAACGGCGTGCAGGAAGTAGCTCTGGTCCTTGTTCGGGTCCAGGCCCTTGAGCAGCTCGGTACGTCCATCGATGTCGCGGCGGCGTACGTAATGGCCTGTCGCAATAAGGTCGGCGCCCAGCATCAGTGCGTAGTCGAGAAACGCCTTGAACTTGATTTCCCGGTTACACAGGATGTCCGGGTTCGGGGTGCGCCCGGCCTTGTACTCTTCGAGGAAGTGCTCGAAAACGTTATCCCAGTACTCGGCCGCGAAGTTCGCTGTGTGCAGCTTGATGCCTATCTTGTCGCACACGGCCTGGGCATCTGCCAGGTCTTCGCGGGCGGTGCAGTATTCCGTTCCGTCGTCTTCTTCCCAGTTCTTCATGAACAAGCCTTCCACCTGATAACCCTGCTCCATGAGCAGTACGGCGGAAACGGAAGAGTCCACGCCGCCGGACATGCCGACTATGACGCGCTTCATTTCTGAGTTCGAGGGGGCTGGATCACGCATGGGGATTCAACGGCTGACCTGTAAAAGGACGCGATTCTATCAGGCTGAGGGCGTCGAGTCTCACGCCTTGTCGCGCAGCAGGTCGAGACTGAAATGTTCGGCATCGAGGTAGTCGTCCAGGCAACGCAATACCAGCTCGCTGCGCCAGCGCTCCTGCTGGGCCAGCAATTCATCGCGGGTCAGCCAGACTGCGCCGACGATGCCTTCGTCGAGTTGATACTCGGGGTGGTGGCGCAAAGCCCTGGCGGCAAAGCAGATTCGCTGGTAGGTCACGCCATTGCTCGGCGCGGTGTATAGATAGATGCCCACCACGCTGGTCAATTCGACGTCCCAGCCGGTTTCTTCCAGGGTTTCACGCACGGCGGCGCGTTGCAGGCTCTCATTCGGGTCGAGGTGCCCGGCGGGTTGGTTGAGTACGGCGCGTCCGCCTTTGATTTCTTCGACGAACAGAAAGCGGCCTTGATCTTCGACGATGGTGGCGACGGTAACGTGGGCTTGCCAGGTCATGATAATGGTCTCTTTGCAGGGGATTGAGTCAGCCGTAACCGCTTATTGTTGCTCGAACTGCAGATCATGCCTCAGGGCGCTGACGCAGAAGTCCACAAAGGCTCGCACTTTGGATGAGCGACGACGGCCCTCCAGGTAAACAACGTGAACCGGTTCCGGCATTATTTCGAACCTGTCCAGAACACATTTGAGCCTGCCTTCCTGCAGGTGCTCGCGTATCTGATAGTACGGCACCTGGGTCAGCCCCCAGCCCTGTAACGCAGCGCTGATCGCCGCCTGATAAGACGTCAGGCTGAGTCTCGAACCGACGTCTACTGAATAATTATTGTCATCGATCCGGAAAAGCCAGTGAGGCGAGCGTTCCGCGGTGCTGGTCGAGACTGTCGAATGCTGTCGCAAATCGTCGGGATGCTGCGGTGTTCCATGCTGTTCGAGATAGGCAGGAGATGCGCAAACCATGCGCCGCACGCTACCTGTCGGGATTGCGGTAAGGGACGAGTCGGGCAGGGTACCGATCCTGACGGCCACGTCGACGCCCTCATCGAGCATGGACACGACCCGGTCGACCAGAATGGCACGGATGTCCACTGCCGGAAACCGCTCGAGAAAGCTCGTCATTACGGGCACGACATGCAGCGCGCCGAACATCTGAGGTGCGGTGACCGTCAATAGGCCGCCTGGCAGCGCATGCAAGCCGCCTGCCGCGCTTTCTGCCTCATCAAGGTCGGCAAGCAGTCGGCGGCAATCAGCGGCGAAGCGCTGGCCCGCCTCGGTGAGCCGCATGTTGCGAGTCGTGCGCACCACCAGCAGGATGCCCAGGCGACTTTCCAGACTCGCTATAGCCCGGGTTACCGTAGCGGTCGACAGGCCAAAGTGGCGGGCTACCCCGGCAAAACTGGTTTGCTCGGCAAGTCCGGCGAAAAGCGTCATTTCCTGAATACGGTCCATAGGCAGCCTGCTTGCCATGAGAGATGCGAAATCGTATCAGCATTTCAGAAATTGAAATGGTGAATTGATTTTTGCGGTGATTCTGCAGTTCAGGCGCAATGATTAGGATGGCCACACATTCATCCAGCCCGGTCAGACTCTTCTATGAAAAATTTCGGTTCAGTCGACGCTGAAAATGCCGCATCCGGTGTCAGTCGGCGCAAGGTTTTACAAGCATCAGCATTAGGCGCTGCTTCTGCTCTCGGGGTTTCGTTGGTGAGCGCCGCTTCTGTGAGCAATAAACCTCTATCCAGGGAAAATGCAATGAACATTGATGATGCCTTCCGCGTGACGTTTCACACTCAGCAGGTAGGGGACGTGAATGTGTTCTATCGCGAAGTCGGTCCCAAGGACGCCCCGGTGCTGCTGTTGCTTCATGGTTTTCCGAGTTCCAGCCACATGTTTCGTGACCTGATGCCATTGTTGGCGAGTCGGTACCGACTGATCGCTCCCGATCTGCCCGGATTCGGTAATACCAAAGCACCACCGCGCGGGCAGTTCGATTACACATTCGCAAACCTTTACACGGTGATCGAGGGCTTTACCGAAGCGCTGGGCCTGAAGAAGTACGCGTTATACATATTCGACTATGGCGCACCGACAGGTTTGCGGCTCGCAGCGGCGAACCCGGAGAAGGTTACTGCAATCATCAGTCAGAATGGCAACGCCTATCTGGAAGGATTCAGCGATCAATGGGGCCCGTGGCAAGCCTACTGGCGCGAGCCTTCGGCAGCCAATCGCGAAGCCTGCCGCGCCTCGTTGTCACCGCAAGTCATCCGTGACTGGCAATACGGTACGGGAGCCGATCCTGAAAAGCTTTCTCCCGATGGCTACAACCTCGACATTCTGTATATGGCGCGGCCGGGCGCAGAAGAGATCCAGCTTGACCTGATTCTCGACTACCGCAGCAACGTAGCGGCTTACCCCTCGTTTCAGGAATACCTGCGCAAACATCAGCCTCCCTTGCTGGCGGTCTGGGGCAAGCACGATCCTGCGTTCATACCGCCTGGCGCACATGCTTATCGCAAGGACGTCCCGGCTGCTGAAGTGCATCTGCTGAATGCCGGTCACTTTGCATTGGAAACGCACGCGCCGGAGATCGCCGAATACATTCGCGACTTTCTTTCGCGCACGCTGAAAAGCTGAAGGGGGCGATCATGTTCTTGAGCCGGGATCTCCCGGATGCCCGGGACTACACAGCTAACTGAAATTTTCATGGGTAAAAAAAATCCCCGGCAACAGGCCGGGGATTTTTTGCGATGCGGTGCATTTTTTATGCACCGCTCCGGATTGCCTCTTACAGCGCAGCGATAGCCGCGTTGAGCGTGGCGCTCGGGCGCATGGCCTTGCTGGTGACTTCCGGGTTAGGGAAGTAGTAGCCGCCAATGTCCACTGGCTTGCCCTGAACAGCGTTCAGCTCGGCAACGATTTTTTCTTCGTTGTCGGTCAGGGTCTTGGCCAGCGGCGCGAACTGCGCCTTGAGGTCTGCGTCGTCGTTCTGAGCAGCCAGTGCCTGTGCCCAGAACAGGGTCAGGTAGAAGTGGCTGCCGCGGTTATCGATACCACCGACCTTGCGCGAAGGCGACTTGTTGCGGTCCAGGAACTCGCCAGTGGCCTGATCGAGGGTCTTGGACAGCACCAGCGCTTTCGGATTGTTGTAGGCATGGCCCAGATGCTCGAGGGATGCCGCCAGAGCCAGGAACTCGCCCAGCGAATCCCAGCGCAGGAAGTTTTCCTCGACGAACTGCTGCACATGCTTCGGAGCCGAACCGCCAGCGCCGGTTTCAAACAGACCACCGCCGTTCATCAGCGGAACGATCGACAGCATCTTCGCGCTGGTGCCCAGCTCCATGATCGGGAACAGGTCGGTCAGGTAGTCGCGCAGCACGTTACCGGTCACCGAGATGGTGTCCTTGCCAGCGCGCGTGCGTTCCAGGGTCAGCTTCATCGCGTCGACAGGCGACAGGATCTGGATGTCCAGGCCCGAGGTGTCGTGATCGGCCAGGTACTTGCGTACTTTCTCGATCATTACGCTGTCGTGGGCGCGGGACGAGTCCAGCCAGAAGATCGCCGGGGTGTCGCTGGCGCGGGCACGGTTGACGGCCAGTTTCACCCAGTCCTGGATCGGTGCGTCCTTGGCCTGGCACATGCGCCAGATATCGCCGGCTTCGACGTTCTGTTCCATCAGCAGGTTGCCCTGGCTGTCGGTTACGCGAACCACGCCGTTGGTCTGAATGTGGAACGTCTTGTCGTGTGAGCCATACTCTTCGGCCTTCTGAGCCATCAGGCCAACGTTCGGTACGCTGCCCATGGTAGTCGGGTCGAATGCGCCATTTTTCTTGCAGTCTTCGATGACCGCTTGATAAATGGTGGCGTAGCAACGATCCGGAATGACAGCCTTGGCATCGTGCAACTGACCGTCCGTGCCCCACATCTTGCCGGAGTCACGAATCATTGCCGGCATCGAGGCGTCGACGATGACGTCGCTCGGCACGTGCAGGTTGGTGATGCCCTTGTCGGAATTGACCATCGCCAGTTGTGGGCGAACGGCATAGACCGCTTCGATGTCAGCCTTGATTTCTGCCTGCTTGTCAGCGGGCAGGGCAGTGATGCGCTCGTACAGATCGCCAATGCCGTTGTTCAGGCTGAAGTCGATCTGCTTGAGCGTATCGGCGTGCTTGGTCAGCGCATCCTTGTAGAACTCGTCGACGATCTGGCCGAACATGATCGGGTCGGAGATCTTCATCATGGTGGCTTTCAAGTGCACCGAAAACAGCACGCCCTGCTTGCGGGCGTCTTCGATTTCGGCAGCAATGAAGCTGCGCAGGGCCTTGGCGCTCATGACCGAGCAGTCGACCACTTCGCCCGCCTTGACGGAGGTTTTTTCCTTCAGAACGGTGGTGGTGCCGTCCTGGGCGACGAGTTCGATCTTGACGGTGTTGTCGGCTGCGATCTCGGCGGCTTTTTCGCTGCCGTAGAAATCGCCATTGCTCATGTGCGCAACGTGAGCCTTGGAGTCAGCTGACCAGGCGCCCATCTTGTGCGGGTGCTTGCGCGCGTAGTTCTTGACCGACAGCGGGGCGCGGCGATCGGAGTTGCCTTCGCGCAGAACCGGGTTCACGGCGCTGCCCTTGGTCTTGTCGTAACGTGCGCGGGTTTCTTTTTCCGCGTCAGTGGCAGGATTTTCAGGATAGTCAGGAATGTTGTACCCCTGATTCTGAAGCTCCTTGATGGTCGCCTTCAATTGCGGGACCGAGGCGCTGATGTTAGGCAGCTTGATGATGTTGGCCTCTGGCGTGGTGGCCAGTTTGCCCAGCTCGGCGAGATGATCCGGCACTTTTTTGTCGGCAAGCAATTCCGGGAAGCTGGAAAGAACACGGCCCGCCAGAGAGATATCGCGTGTCTCCACGTCGATATCGGAGGTTGCCGTGAAGGCTTCGATAATAGGCAGCAGGGAGTAGGTGGCGAGGGCCGGAGCTTCGTCGGTGAAGGTGTAGATGATCTTCGAGCGGTTGGACATTCGTATTAACTCTCTTTTGCTGAGCATGCACAAAATCTCGATACGCGCATTCTAAGCGCGCTTGCCCACGGTTCGGCCATGAGCCAGGTCGAGGTTTATTCGCGGTGATGTTGGGTGCATCAGTCGAGCGTCAAGCTGTCGGGTCAGGTAGCAGCCCGACGCATAAGGAAGGCCGAGGGTCAGAATTCGGACGGGTCGGCCTTGATGACTCTGCGGTCACGGCGCGAGTATATCAAACCATTGGCACCAAGCATTAATGCTATGCGAGCTATCGAAAAATGAATATCCGCCGTTGGTCGAACGTACGATCTTCCAGACAGGCGTCTGGTGGTTGGCATGTCGGGCCTGGGAGATCTGGAGGCGGGGATCAGATGGGGAGGAGTGGACTTTCTTTGTGCAGGATGGTTTGGCGTAGACGAGCTGAATGTCTCGGAGTCTGGGCATCCGCGGTGCAATAACCGCTAATTCGATACCTTGTGGAGCGCGACGGATATAAAGCAGACCAATGTCTATGTCTCTTTATGTGTCCGGCAAAGCTCATTGCATGCTGCTGGAAATTCGGCGGGCTCTGATGGCTGCCGTTATACGTCAACTGACTTTTTCAACACGAGCATCAGGCGTCCGCGTGAGCGTGGTCCTGCTGAAGTTGCGGCTGCGTGTCCTTTGCCGGATCCTGCTTTGGTACGTCCGAGCCATTGATTTTTATCGCCTGCAGCCCCTTTGGACCGTGAGCGACTTCAAATCTGACTTTCTGGCCAGCCTTGAGGGTTTTGTAACCGTCCATTTCGATAGCCGAAAAATGGACGAACAGATCCTCGTCACTCTTGCCTTCAGCGTTTATGAATCCAAACCCTTTTGCATTGTTGAACCACTTGACTTTTCCTTCAATCATCACCATCTCCCTCTGCAAAGGACTCCGTCAGGAGTATCATCCACTTTCATCCGCTGCCCACCCAAAAAATTTTGGTTGACTGCGCGGACCCTTTTTACCCAATGTGGGCTCTATTGTTTGTAACACCGTTTAGCTGATAGTCAAGGTCATGTGGCAGCCCTTTTAAAAACCGTCCAGACTGCGACTAAATCGCTCAATCCGCCCTCAAACGAACATTTCTTTCCATGCATGCATTCAGCAAGATTCGACTAACATTCAATCAGGATGATCCGCAGTCGCACGAGGACGACTCGGCGGGCATTGCGGTGCAGGACGCCAAGCCGACCCTGCAGGCGCCACCGATGTACAAGGTGGTTTTATTCAACGATGACTACACCCCGATGGATTTCGTCGTAGAAGTGCTCGAGGTGTTTTTTAACCTGAATCGTGAGCTGGCCACCAAAGTCATGCTGGCCGTCCATACAGAGGGACGGGCAGTCTGCGGATTGTTTACCCGTGACATCGCCGAGACCAAGGCAATGCAGGTCAATCAATACGCCAGGGAGAGCCAGCATCCGCTACTCTGTGAGATCGAGAAGGACGGTTAAACGCCGACCACTTGGGTATGAGGTGAAGCTATGTTAAACCGTGAGCTCGAAGTCACCCTCAATCTTGCCTTCAAGGAGGCTCGTTCGAAGCGTCATGAGTTCATGACGGTCGAGCATCTCCTGCTGGCTCTATTGGATAATGAGGCTGCAGCCACTGTCCTGCGTGCCTGCGGCGCAAACCTCGATAAACTCAAGCATGATCTGCAGGAGTTCATCGACTCCACCACTCCGCTGATCCCCGTCCATGACGAGGACCGCGAGACACAACCGACGCTCGGGTTCCAGCGCGTGCTGCAACGGGCAGTCTTCCACGTGCAGAGCTCAGGCAAGCGCGAAGTGACCGGCGCCAACGTGCTGGTTGCGATTTTCAGTGAGCAGGAAAGCCAGGCCGTATTTCTGCTCAAACAGCAGAGCGTGGCCCGGATCGATGTCGTCAACTACATCGCCCACGGTATCTCCAAGGTTCCAGGGCATGGCGAACACTCTTCTGAAGGTGAACAGGATATGCAGGACGACGAGGGCGGTGAAGCATCTTCCTCAGGCAATCCTCTGGATGCCTATGCCAGCAACCTGAACGAGTTGGCACGTCAGGGGCGCATCGATCCACTGGTCGGCCGCGAAAGCGAAGTCGAGCGGGTGGCACAGATTCTGGCTCGTCGTCGCAAGAACAATCCTTTGCTGGTCGGTGAAGCGGGTGTCGGTAAAACGGCCATCGCCGAAGGTCTGGCCAAGCGCATCGTCGACAACCAGGTGCCTGACCTGCTTGCCAACAGCGTCGTCTACTCGCTCGACCTGGGCGCGTTGCTGGCCGGGACGAAATACCGCGGCGATTTCGAGAAGCGCTTCAAAGCGTTGCTCAACGAGCTGCGCAAGCGTCCTCAGGCGATCCTGTTCATCGACGAGATCCACACGATCATCGGTGCCGGCGCAGCTTCCGGCGGGGTAATGGATGCTTCCAACCTGCTCAAGCCGCTGCTGTCTTCCGGCGAGATCCGTTGCATCGGCTCGACCACCTTCCAGGAGTTTCGCGGGATTTTCGAGAAGGATCGTGCCCTGGCGCGTCGCTTCCAGAAAGTCGATGTGTCCGAGCCTTCGGTCGAGGACACCATCGGTATCCTGCGTGGCCTGAAAAGCCGTTTCGAGCAGCATCACAGCATCGAATACAGCGACGAAGCCCTGCGCGCCGCCGCCGAGCTTGCATCGCGCTACATCAACGACCGTCATATGCCTGACAAGGCCATTGACGTGATCGATGAGGCCGGTGCCTATCAGCGTCTGCAGCCTGTCGAACAACGCGTCAAGCGTATCGACGTGCCTCAGGTCGAAGACATCGTCGCCAAGATCGCGCGCATTCCGCCAAAACACGTCAACAGCTCCGACAAGGAACTGCTGCGTAATCTGGAGCGTGATCTCAAGCTCACTGTGTTCGGACAGGATGCGGCCATCGACTCGTTGTCGACTGCGATCAAACTGTCTCGTGCCGGTCTCAAGTCGCCTGACAAGCCGGTCGGTTCGTTCCTGTTCGCCGGTCCTACGGGCGTCGGCAAGACCGAGGCGGCTCGTCAGCTGGCCAAGGCACTGGGCGTCGAGTTGATCCGTTTCGACATGTCCGAGTACATGGAGCGGCATACCGTTTCCCGTCTGATCGGCGCGCCTCCGGGCTATGTCGGTTTCGATCAGGGCGGTCTGCTGACCGAGGCCATTACCCGTCAGCCGCATTGCGTGCTGCTGCTCGATGAAATCGAAAAGGCTCACCCGGAAGTCTTCAATCTGCTTCTGCAGGTGATGGACCACGGTACGCTGACCGACAACAACGGGCGCAAGGCGGACTTCCGCAATGTGATCGTGATCATGACCACCAACGCCGGGGCCGAGTCTGCTGCGCGTGCTTCGATCGGTTTCACGCATCAGGACCACTCGTCTGACGCGATGGAAGTGATCAAGAAGAGCTTCACGCCGGAGTTCCGCAACCGTCTGGATACCATCATTCAGTTCGGTCGCCTCAGTCACGAAGTCATCAAGAGCGTGGTCGACAAGTTCCTCACCGAGCTTCAGGCCCAGCTGGAAGACAAGCGCGTACTGCTCGAAGTGTCCGAGGCGGCGAGAAGCTGGCTGGCGCAGGGTGGTTACGATGCGGCAATGGGTGCCAGACCGATGGCTCGCTTGATTCAGGACAAGATCAAACGGCCACTCGCCGAAGAGATCCTGTTCGGCGAACTGTCGGAACATGGCGGCGTGGTTCACATCGACATCAAGGATGGCGAGATCACCTTCGATTTCGAAACCACGGCAGAAATGGCCTGATAACCGACGCCTCGCCTCGCATCATTATGATGCGAGGCAGGTCGAGGACATCGACTGTAAAAAACAGGCATACAAAAACGCCCGGCTTATGCCGGGCGTTTTCGTTAATGCCTGTTTAGCGAGCGCGGTAGGTGATGCGCCCTTTGCTCAGGTCGTAGGGCGTCAGCTCTACACGCACTTTGTCACCGGTCAGAATACGGATGTAATTCTTGCGCATCTTGCCGGAGATATGCGCGGTTACGACGTGCCCGTTTTCCAACTCCACGCGAAACATGGTGTTGGGCAGGGTGTCGACGACAGTGCCTTCCATTTCGAAGCTGTCTTCTTTCGACATGCAGTAAAGCCCTCGGTATACAAATGAGTGGCCCGGTGCAAGTGGCGCCAGGCAAAAGCGGCGTGCATTGTGCCCGAAAAAACCAGTTTAAGCCAAGGGGTTCAATACAGAGTGACCCATCTTTGATTGGTGAGCAGCTCGATTGGGCGATATTGGGTCTTGTAATTCATCTTTTTGCAGTTCTTGATCCAGTAACCGAGGTACACCGCCTGCAGTTGCAGTCTGGCCGCTTCGGCGATCTGCCACAAAATGGCGTAACGGCCCAGACTGCGGCGTTCTTCATCGGGTTCATAGAACGTATAGACCGCTGAAAGACCATTGGGCAGCAGGTCGGTGACGGCAACTGCCAGCAGGCGTTGATCGACACGAAATTCGTAAAAGCGCGAAAAGGGCAGGTCGCGAACCAGAAAGGTCGAAAATTGCTCGCGGCTCGGCGGGAACATGTCGCCGTCAGCATGCCGTTGTTCAATATAACGCTGATAAAGATCGAAATATTCCTGAGTGAATACCGGTTTGGCGCTTTGCACCTGAATGTCGGCATTGCGTTTCAGAATGCGTTTTTGCTGACGATCGGGTACGAAGAGGTTCACCGGAATGCGCGCGGGTACACACGCACTGCAGTTCTGGCAGTGGGGGCGGTAGAGGTGATCACCGCTGCGGCGAAAACCCATGTCCGACAGGTCGGCATAGACCTGTACATCCATCGGCTGGCTGGGGTCCAGAAACAGGGTAGTCGCCTGCTCTTCGGGCAGGTAACTGCAAGTGTGCGGTTGAGTGGCATAAAACTTCAGCCTCGCCAGCTCTGTCATGGTCGTCGCCTAATGGTGAATCCTTACCCCTGAGTGTATGCCAGCCTGTCAAACTCGCCTAGCTGACCAGTCGGCGTCGGTCGGCTGATCCAGATGGCGGGATAGGTAATCGGCGAAAGTCTGTCGAGGAATTGAACGGGCGCCAAAGCTGTGCAGATGGTGAGTGGGCATCTGACAGTCGATCAGCACAAATCCCCAGTCAGTCAGATGCTCTACCAGGGTGGCAAAGCCGACTTTCGAGGCGTTGTCTGCCCGGCTGAACATCGACTCGCCGAAAAACAGTTGGCCCATTGCCAGGCCATACAGCCCGCCGACCAGCTCATCCTGATCCCAGACCTCGACGCTGTGTGCGTGGCCGCGGCGGTGCAGTTCGACGTAGGCCTCCTGCATCGAGCCGGTTATCCAGGTTTCATTGGCGTAGCTGCGAGGCGCAGCGCAGGCCTGGATCACGCGGGCAAAATCCTCATCAAAGGTTACCCGATAGCGCGACTGGCGCAGAACCTTGCCAAGGCTGCGCGAAACGTGCAGTTCTTCGGGAAACAGCACGGTGCGCGGGTCGGGAGACCACCAGAGAATCGGCTGGCCATCCTGAAACCAGGGAAAGCAGCCGTGTCGATAAGCGCTGATCAGACGATCGGCCGACAAGTCTCCGCCTGCGGCAAGCAAACCGTTGGGTTCACGGAGGGCTTTTTCCAGTGGGGGAAAATCGAGGCTGTTGCGGTTCAACCAGGTCAGCATGGCATCACAACTTTGCGGAAGGGGAGGGCGCACCTGTCTGTGAGTGCAACTCTGTGCGACAGGCGTGGTCACAAGCGGTTGTCATTATGGCGCGTAGCTTGTGCATGCGGTAGGCCGCGAGCGGCGCAGCGGTCATGTGGTCGTTCAAGTTGCGGGCTGTTGATAGAAACACGCCATAAGCCTTTGTCACAAAACGTAATGCATGCTCAAATTGAACATCGTCAGTGAAGTTGAAAGCACGTTCCGTCCTGCGGAATCGTCTGAAGTGGATCTGGTGTGTTTTCGTACAGACTCAAGTGGCTGTAAAACCGTACAATGCCTGTTTTGGGCGTTATCATTCAAGCGTCTGTCGACAGGCTTTCCCGCTGTCTGCCCTCCCTGTCCACGCGGGAGCAGTCAGTGCCGTACGACAGCCGTTTCTGGTCAATCAACGAGATGTTCGCGCTACCGCGCAGGAAATAAAGCGTTTTGAAGAAATCCACCCCAGCACCCAGCGCTGTCCCGCTTTGGCGACAGCAATTGCACTACCGGCTCAAGGAAGGGGCCCTGATCGCCTTTGGCGCACTGTGCCTGTATCTGATGATGGCCTTGTTGACCTACGATCAGAGTGATCCCGGCTGGAGCCACACCAGCAGCAATGCGGCACAGGTCCAGAATGCCGCAGGGCGTGCAGGTGCGTTCTGTGCCGATATTCTGTTCATGGTTCTGGGCTATTTCGCCTACATTTTCCCGCTGTTGCTGGCGATCAAGGCCTGGCAGGTCTTTCGTCATCGTCATGAGCCATGGCAGTGGAGCGGCTGGCTGTTTTCCTGGCGCCTCATCGGGTTGGTGTTTCTGATCCTGGCGGGCGCTGCGCTGGCTCACATCCACTTCCATTTCTCGGCGGGCTTTCCGGGCTCGGCAGGCGGTGTGCTGGGTGAAGTGCTGGGTGATCTCGCCAAAAAAGCGTTGAATATTCAAGGCAGCACACTGCTGTTCATTGCCCTGTTCCTGTTCGGCCTGACCGTGTTTACCGACCTGTCATGGTTCAAGGTGATGGATGTCACTGGCAAGATCACTCTCGACCTGTTCGAGCTGTTTCAAAGCGCTGCGAACCGCTGGTGGACCGCTCGTGCCGAACGCAAGCAGATGGTTGCACAGTTGCGTGAGGTGGACATGCGTGTCAACGATGTGGTGGCGCCTGTGGCTCCCGATCGTCGCGAGCAGGCCAAGGCCAGAGAACGACTGGTGGAGCGTGAAGCGTCGTTGAGCAAACACATGACCGAGCGCGAAAAGCACGTGCCTGCGGTGATCGCGCCGGCGCCTTCAAAGCCTGTAGAGCCCAGCAAGCGCGTCATGAAGGAAAAGCAGGCCCCGCTGTTCGTGGACAGCGCAGTGGAAGGCACGCTGCCGCCGATTTCGATCCTCGACCCGGCAGAGAAGAAGCAGCTCAACTATTCGCCGGAGTCTCTGGCTGCCGTCGGTCACTTGCTGG
Source organism: Pseudomonas sp. PvP027 (assembly GCF_017833005.1). Classification (NCBI taxonomy): domain Bacteria; kingdom Pseudomonadati; phylum Pseudomonadota; class Gammaproteobacteria; order Pseudomonadales; family Pseudomonadaceae; genus Pseudomonas; species Pseudomonas sp. PvP027. Next base: position 5,465,704 of record NZ_JAFIBK010000001.1, read on the forward strand.
AAATCAAGCTCAAGGAATTTGGTGTGGAGGTGTCGGTAGACTCCATCCATCCCGGTCCGGTCATCACCCGCTACGAGATCCAGCCGGCCGCCGGCGTCAAGGTCAGCCGCATTTCCAACCTTGCCAAGGACCTTGCGCGCTCGCTCGCCGTGACCAGTGTGCGTGTGGTCGAAGTGATTCCGGGCAAGACCACCGTCGGTATCGAAATCCCCAACGAAGACCGCCAGATCGTGCGCTTCTCCGAGGTGTTGTCGACCCCCGAATACGATAACGCCAAGTCGCCTGTCACCCTGGCGCTGGGCCACGACATCGGCGGCAAGCCGGTGATTACCGATCTGGCCAAGATGCCCCACCTGCTGGTAGCCGGTACGACCGGTTCCGGTAAGTCGGTGGGTGTGAACGCCATGATCTTGTCGATCCTGTTCAAGTCAGGCCCTGAAGACGCCAAACTGATCATGATCGACCCGAAGATGCTTGAGCTGTCCATCTACGAAGGTATTCCGCATCTGTTGTGTCCGGTGGTCACCGACATGAAGGACGCCGCCAACGCATTGCGTTGGAGCGTTGCCGAGATGGAGCGGCGCTACAAGCTGATGGCGAAGATGGGTGTACGTAACCTGTCCGGCTTCAATCAGAAGGTCAAGGAAGCCCAGGATGCCGGCGAGCCGCTTGCCGATCCGCTGTACAAGCGCGAAAGCATTCATGACGAAGCACCGCTGCTGAGCAAGCTGCCGACCATCGTCGTGGTGGTGGACGAGTTCGCCGACATGATGATGATCGTCGGCAAGAAGGTCGAAGAGCTGATCGCGCGTATTGCCCAGAAAGCGCGTGCTGCGGGTATCCACCTGATCCTCGCGACTCAGCGTCCGTCGGTGGATGTGATCACCGGTCTGATCAAGGCCAACATTCCGACGCGTATGGCGTTCCAGGTGTCGAGCAAGATCGATTCGCGGACCATTATCGACCAGGGTGGCGCCGAACAACTGTTGGGCCACGGCGACATGCTGTACATGCCGCCAGGCACCAGCCTGCCGATTCGTGTGCATGGTGCGTTCGTTTCCGACGAAGAAGTGCATCGTGTGGTAGAAGCCTGGAAGCTGCGAGGTTCCCCGGATTACAACGACGATATTCTCGCTGGCGTCGAAGAGCCCGGCAGCGGCTTTGATGGCGGTGGCGGCGAAGGCAGTGAAGACAGCGAAAGCGACGCGCTTTACGATGAGGCCGTCAAGTTCGTGCTGGAAAGCCGTCGCGCGTCGATTTCTGCTGTACAGCGCAAGTTGAAGATCGGCTATAACCGCGCAGCGCGCATGATTGAAGCTATGGAAATGGCAGGTGTCGTAACCTCCATGAATACCAACGGTTCACGTGAAGTCCTGGCCCCCGGGCCGGTGCGCGACTGATTCTAATCACCCCGTATTGCGGCGACGGCGTGCACGCCACGCTGTCGCATCATCATCGACTTCAAAGAGGAATCCAATGCGCCTTATCCGCATGCTGTTGGCCACCGCACTGACCTTCTCCATGATCCCCGCCCATGCCGACAGCAAGGATGTGGCGCGCCTGACTCAGTTGCTGGAAAAATCCCAGACCCTGACCGCCCGCTTCTCGCAGTTGACGCTGGACGGTGGCGGCACCCAGTTGCAGGAAACCACCGGCGAAATGGCCCTGCAGCGCCCAGGCCTGTTCAACTGGCACACCGATGCGCCGCAGGAGCAGTTGATGGTCTCGGACGGCAAGAAAGTTTCGCTGTGGGACCCTGATCTGGAGCAGGTCACGATCAAGAAGCTCGATCAGCGCCTGACCCAGACCCCAGCCTTGCTGCTCTCCGGCGACGTATCGAAGATCAGCGAAAGCTTCGACATCACCGCGAAAGAAGCGGGTGGCGTGATCGATTTCGTGCTCAAGCCCAAGACCAAGGACACGCTGTTCGACAGCCTGCGCCTGTCGTTTCGCAACGGCATCATCAACGACATGCAGTTGATCGACAGTGTGGGTCAGCGCACCAACATCCTGTTCACCGGGGTCAAGGCCAACGAGTCGATCGCAGCCAGCAAGTTTCAGTTCCAGATTCCCAAGGGCGCTGATGTCATTCAAGAGTAAAAGGGCCAATTTCTGATCATGGACCTGTTCAGCCGCGAACCGATAGCTCAGCCTCTGGCTGCACGTTTGCGTGCTACCAACCTGGATGAGTATGTCGGTCAGGAACACGTGCTTGCCCATGGCAAGCCGCTGCGTGAGGCGCTGGAGCAAGGCGCACTGCACTCGATGATTTTCTGGGGCCCGCCTGGGGTGGGCAAGACCACCCTGGCGAAGCTGCTGGCCAAAGTGTCGGACGCGCACTTCGAGACGGTTTCGGCGGTGCTCGCCGGGGTCAAGGAAATCCGTCAGGCCGTCGAAGTCGCCAGGCAGCAGGCCGGACAGTACGGCAAGCGCACCATCCTGTTCGTCGACGAAGTGCACCGCTTCAACAAGTCGCAACAGGATGCCTTCCTGCCTTACGTCGAGGACGGCACGCTGATCTTTATCGGCGCGACTACCGAAAACCCGTCGTTCGAACTCAATAACGCCTTGTTGTCCCGGGCGCGTGTCTACGTGCTCAAAAGCCTCGACGAGGCAGCGCTGCGCAAGCTGGTCAATCGTGCCCTGACCGAAGAGCGCGGATTGGGCACGCGGCAACTGACCCTCAGCGATGAGGGCTTCGCGATGCTGATGGCCGCTGCCGATGGCGACGGCCGGCGCATGCTTAATCTGCTGGAGAACGCCTCCGATCTGGCCGAAGACGGCAGCGAAATCGATATCGGGTTGCTGCAGAGCCTGTTGGGTGACAGCCGACGCCGCTTCGACAAGGGCGGCGAGGCGTTCTACGACCAGATATCGGCGTTGCACAAGTCGATTCGCGGTTCCAATCCCGACGCCGCCCTGTACTGGTTTGCGCGGATGATCGACGGTGGCTGTGACCCACTGTATCTGGCGCGCCGCGTAGTGCGCATGGCCAGTGAGGATATCGGCAATGCCGATCCTCGTGCGCTGCCGTTGTGCATGTCCGCCTGGGATGTACAGGAACGCCTTGGCAGTCCCGAGGGCGAATTGGCGGTTGCACAAGCCATCGTCTATCTCGCCTGCGCGCCGAAAAGCAACGCGGTCTACATGGCGTTCAAGGCGGCTATGCGTGAAGCGGGCGAGCATGGTTCGCTGGAGGTTCCGCTGCACTTGCGCAATGCGCCTACCAAGCTGATGAAGCAGCTCGGTTATGGTGAAGAATATCGCTATGCCCATGATGAGCCCGATGCTTATGCGGCTGGCGAAGACTACTTTCCGGACGACCTGGAGCCACGGCAGTATTACCAGCCTGTGCCTCGCGGTCTGGAGCTCAAGATCGGTGAAAAGCTCAGGCATCTGAACGCATTGGACGATGCCAGCTCTCGCAAGCGGAGAAAGTGATGATTCAGACTATTCTTGCGGTGTCGATTGCCGGTATCGCTGGTACATTATTGCGCTTTGCGACAGGCACCTGGGTCAGCGCCAACTGGCCACGTTATTTTTACGCGGCGACGCTGGCGGTCAACATCGTCGGATGCCTGATCATCGGTGTACTGTACGGACTGTTCCTGCTGCGCCCGGAAGTGCCCATCGAAATTCGTGCCGGCTTGCTTGTCGGTTTTGTAGGCGGTCTGACGACCTTTTCATCCTTTTCACTGGATACGCTGCGCCTGCTGGAAAGCGGGCAAGTACCGCTGGCCCTCGGCTATGCCGGTATCAGCGTATTCGGCGGGCTGCTCGCAACCTGGGTTGGCCTGTCCCTGACCAGACTTTGATAGACGAGAGAACGATATGCTCGATTCCAAACTGTTACGTACTCAACTTCAGGACGTAGCGGATCGCCTGGCTTCCCGTGGTTTCACACTGGATGTGGCGCGCATTGAATCGCTGGAAGCCCAGCGCAAGGTAGTGCAGACCCGCACCGAACAGCTGCAGGCAGAGCGTAATGCACGTTCCAAATCCATTGGTCAGGCCAAGCAGCGCGGCGAAGACATTGCGCCGTTGATGGCTGATGTCGAGCGCATGGGCAACGAACTGAGCGAAGGCAAGGTCGAGCTGGATGCCATTCAGGCCGAACTGGATGCTCTGGTGCTGAGCATTCCGAACCTGCCTCACGAGTCCGTGCCCATCGGTGCCGACGAAGAAGGCAACGTTGAAGTACGTCGCTGGGGTACGCCGGCGCAATTCGATTTCGAGGTCAAGGATCACGTCGCGCTGGGCGAGAAGTTCGGCTGGCTGGATTTCGAAACTGCCGCCAAACTGTCCGGCGCACGCTTTGCGCTGCTGCGTGGCCCCATCGCGCGTCTGCACCGTGCCCTGGCACAGTTCATGATCAATCTGCACATCAACGAGCACGGCTACGAAGAGACCTACACGCCTTATCTGGTGCAGGCTCCAGCGTTGCAGGGCACAGGTCAGTTGCCCAAGTTCGAGGAAGACCTGTTCAAGATCTCCCGCGAAGGCGAGGCCGACCTGTACCTGATCCCGACTGCCGAAGTGTCGCTGACCAATATCGTGTCGGGTGAAATTCTCGATGCCAAACAGCTGCCTCTCAAGTTTGTCGCCCATACCCCTTGCTTCCGCAGTGAAGCGGGCGCGTCCGGGCGTGATACCCGGGGCATGATTCGCCAGCACCAGTTCGACAAGGTCGAAATGGTCCAGATCGTTGCGCCTGACGACTCCATGGCCGCGCTCGAGTCGCTGACTGGCAACGCCGAACGCGTGCTGCAATTGCTTGAACTGCCTTACCGCACGCTGGCGCTGTGCACCGGCGACATGGGTTTCAGCGCGGTGAAGACCTACGACCTGGAAGTGTGGATTCCGAGCCAGGACAAATATCGCGAAATCTCTTCCTGCTCCAACTGCGGTGATTTCCAGGCGCGTCGCATGCAGGCCCGCTGGCGCAACCCGGAAACCGGCAAGCCGGAGCTGGTCCACACCCTTAACGGGTCGGGCCTGGCGGTAGGCCGCACACTGGTGGCGGTGCTGGAAAACTATCAGCAGGCGGACGGTTCGATTCGTGTGCCTGAGGTGCTCAAGCCGTATATGGGCGGCCTTGAGGTCATCGGTTAAATGGAATTTCTGCCGCTGTTCCATAACCTGCGTGGCAGCCGGGTGCTGGTGGTTGGCGGCGGTGAAATTGCCCTGCGCAAATCACGCCTGATTGCCGACGCCGGGGCAGTGCTGCGCGTGGTTGCTCCGGAAATCGAGGCGCAACTGAGCGAGCTGGTTGTCCAGAGCGGCGGTGAGATGATCCTGCGCGGCTACAGCGAATGCGACCTCGATGGTTGCGTGCTGATTATTGCTGCGACGGATGACGAGCCGCTCAATGCTCAGGTTTCCCGCGATGCCCGCTTGCGTTGCGTTCCGGTCAACGTGGTCGACGCCCCGGCGTTGTGTACGGTGATCTTTCCGGCCATCGTCGACCGCTCGCCTCTGGTGATCGCAGTGTCCAGTGGCGGCGATGCGCCGGTGCTCGCGCGTCTGATTCGCGCCAAGCTGGAAACCTGGATTCCCTCCACCTACGGGCAGCTCGCCGGACTGGCTGCGCGCTTTCGCAATCAGGTCAAAGGCCTGTTTCCGAACGTGCAGCAGCGCCGGGCGTTCTGGGAGGATGTTTTTCAGGGCGCCATTGCCGACCGCCAACTGGCCGGGCAGGGTGCCGAGGCTGAACGTATGCTCATCGCCAAGATTGCCGGCGAGCCGCCTCCGGAGACCGGTGAGGTCTATCTGGTCGGTGCGGGTCCCGGTGATCCGGATTTGCTGACGTTTCGGGCCTTGCGCCTGATGCAACAGGCCGATGTGGTGCTGTATGACCGCCTCGTCGCCCCAACGATCCTTGACCTGTGCCGTCGTGATGCCGAGCGTGTGTACGTTGGCAAGCGCCGTGCGGAGCATGCTGTTCCGCAGGAGCAGATCAACCAGCAACTGGTTGCGTTGGCAAAACAGGGCAAGCGGGTGGTGCGTCTGAAGGGCGGTGATCCGTTCATCTTCGGCCGTGGCGGCGAGGAAATCGAAGAGTTGGCGGCGCATGGCATTCCGTTTCAGGTGGTGCCTGGCATCACTGCTGCCAGCGGTTGCGCGGCCTATGCGGGTATACCGTTGACGCACCGTGATCATGCGCAATCGGTGCGTTTCATCACCGGGCACTTGAAAAACGGCACGACGGATCTGCCCTGGTCGGACCTGGTAGCGCCTGCGCAAACACTGGTGTTTTACATGGGGCTGATCGGTTTGCCGGTCATCTGTGAGCAGTTGATCCGGCACGGTCGCTCTGCTGACACGCCTGCTGCACTGGTCGAGCAGGGCACCACCGTCAATCAGCGTGTGTTCACGGGTACCCTGGCAAACCTGCCGCAACTGGTCGCCGAGCATGATGTTCATGCGCCGACGCTGGTGATCATCGGTGAGGTGGTCAAGTTGCGTGAAAAGCTGGCCTGGTTCGAGGGCGCTCAGGCGACTCTCTGATGCCAATGGTGGGTAGCCCGTCCAGGCTATCCACCACTCCTTCCCATACCTCAGTTGTTCCAGACACCTTCACCGGACAGTCGCTCACGGTCGTGATCTGCGTGCAGATCAAGCGCTGGCCCCTTCGGTATGATTCCGGTCGGGTTGATGGTGCGATGGCTGCCGTAATAATGCCCTTTGATGTGCTCGAAACTCACCGTCTCTGCGATACCCGGCCACTGGTACAGCTCGCGTAGCCAGTTGCTGAGATTGGGGTAGTCCGCGATGCGGCGCAGGTTGCATTTGAAGTGACTGTAATACACCGCATCGAAGCGCACGATGCTGGTGAACAGGCGTATATCGGCTTCGGTGAGGTGCGTACCTGTCAGGTAGCGCTTTTCGCCGAGCAGGTTTTCCAGCACATCCAGTTCAGCGAACACATCATCGAACGCCTCCTCGTACGCGCCCTGCGAGGTTGCGAAACCAGCCCGATACACGCCGTTGTTGACGTTCGGATAGATCTGCTCGTTAAGCTCGTCGATGCTCGGGCGTAACGCTTGCGGGTAAAGATCCAGCGTATTACCGGTCAACTCGTCGAATGCGGAATTGAACATGCGGATGATTTCCGCAGATTCATTACTGACGATGCACTGCTGCTGTTTGTCCCACAGCACCGGAACGGTGACGCGGCCGGTGTATCGAGGGTCGTCGGCGGTATAGCGCTGGTGAAGAAACTGCAGGTCATCCAGGGCATCGCCGCTGGAGCCTTTCTGCTGATCGAAGGTCCAGCCGTTTTCCAGCATCAGCCAACTGACCACCGAGACATCGATCAGGCTTTCCAGGCCCTTGAGCTTGCGCAAAATCAGGGTGCGGTGTGCCCACGGGCAAGCCAGAGACACGTACAGGTGATAGCGGCCCGCCTGCGCAGCAAACCCGCCTGCACCGGACGGTCCCGGTTTTCCGTCGGGCGTGACCCAACTGCGTCGCTGAGCATTTTCGCGCTGAAATGCGCCATCTTTGCTGCTTTCGTACCACTGGTCTTGCCAGTGTCCCTCGACCAGAAGGCCCATGTCTGACTCCCATTTCCATGTTATAGGGCTTGGAGGTCAGCGCAGGCATATCGGTTCGACTGGATTATGGCCTTTCATTGTCGAAAGGCCGTCGTATCACAGATTGATGTCGCGGCGATCCCAGAATACCTGAGCCTGGGCGAAGGCCTCGTCACGATCGACACCCAGGCCGCGCAGGGCGAGCGCCATGGTCGATATCAATGCCAGTTGCGGGTAACTGTCTTCGATCTCTCCTCGCCACAAGGCCAGCAGTTGTTGCGGGTCGAGCGTCGCCGGTTTTACATGGCGGCGTGGTGACAGCGCTGGCCATTCTTCATCCCACGGCTGGCCGCCGGTGGTGCCGTACAGGTGGCTGATGGTGTCGGGGTTGATCTCGATTTCGCCGCCATCACCTTTGACCACGATGGCGTTGTCGCCGAGCAGGCTGCTGGCATCGCGATGCACACTCTGGTAGCCCGGGTGAAAAATGCTTTGCAGGCCGCAACGCGCCTGCAGCGGATTGAGGATGCGTGCCAGCGAATGAATGGGCGAGCGTAGCCCCAGCGTGTTGCGCAGATCGATCATGCGCTGCAACTGCGGTGCCCAGTCGGCGAGCGGAATGAACGCCAGACGGTCTTGCTCGAGCGAGGTTTTGACCGCTGACCAGTTGCGGCACAGAGGTATCTTCAGCAGGTCCAGCAGTTGTTCGGTGTACAAACGCCCTGCGGTATGCGCGCCGCCGCCGTGCAGGAGGATCCTGACGCCGTTTTGTGCCAGGCATTTGGCTGCCAGCAAATACCACGGCAGGTGACGCTTTTTCCCGGCGTAGGTCGGCCAGTCGATATCGACCTGCATGGCAGGGGCGTTGAGACGCTCACGCACCGCTTCGGTAAACCCTGCGAGCTCCTCGGGACTTTCTTCCTTGTGGCGCAGCAACATCAGAAAAGCGCCGAGCTGGGTGTCCTCGACTTTTTCATCGAGCAGCATGCCCATGGCTTCCCGTGCTTCCTCGCGAGTCAGGTTGCGCGCGCCACGTTTGCCTTTGCCCAGAATGCGAACGAAGGTCGCAAAGGGGTGCTCTTCAGGTGTTTCAGTGACAAGCGCAGGGTAATCATTCATATGCAATTGGTCGGTTTGGGCAGGCCCGCCAGCTTGGCGGCGAGTTTGGCGGGAGTGCCGTTGAACAGGCGGTTGAGGTGCATGCTGTTGCCTTTTTCTGCACCCAGCTTCAACGCGGTGTATTTGATCAGCGGCCGTGTGGCGGGCGAAAGCTGGAACTCGGCGTAAAAACCTCGCAGCAGTTCGAGGATTTCAAGGTGCTCGGCGCTCAGCTCGATGCCTTCCTCGGCGGACAGGGCGTGAGCGACGTCCAGTGACCAGTCGCTGAGGTCTTGCAGAAAACCATCCTTGTCCAGTTCGATGCTGCGCCCGTCAATGTTCAACTGTTTCATAGCCAGGTATTGACCTTGTCGAAGCGCAGCGACAGCTCCACGAAGGCCGGGTAGTCGATGCGGTTGACTCCGGCAGGGAGGGTCAGATTGCGTGCGCTGATGTCTTCGTCGAGGGCGAACAGGTGCGACGAGTCGATCAGAGGCTGAAGGGCCTTCAACTGCGCACTGGACGGCATCAACGCATAGGCGGCATCGCCGCAGAGCAGCAAGCCATCAGCACTGCCCAGCAAGCGCAGGCAACTGTCCAGCCGGGTGTCGGAAAACGGCGAGTGAGAGAGAACGTGCAAAGTAGCCATCAGATGGTAATCACCTCGTCGTACCGGTCAAAAAGTGCTGACAATTCCGCGCGCGTGGTCAACTGACTCATCTCTTCGCTCAATGCGCCAGGGGAGATGCCACGCTCGGTCAGGCTCTGCCCGCAGACGTAAAGGTCTTCGACACCGAACATCGGCAGGGCTTTCAGATTCGCGGTCAGGTCTTTCTGTTGCAGGGCGTCGGGCGACTGCTGTGGCGACAACTGAAACACCCCGTCGTCCAGAAACAGCAGGCCTATCGACAGGTCGAATGCCCCGCCCGCCAGCACGATATCCAGCGCTTCCCGGGCGCCGGGACCGGACCACGGCGACTGACGGCTGACAACCAATAGTGATCTGGGCATCTCATGGCCCTCCGAAGCAGATCAGGCGATCAGCCGATTGCACGGCATCGTGCAACTGGCCCAGCCCGGACAATTCCCACGGCTCGCGCAGGTTTGCCGCCGGCCGCTGGTAACGCTCGGCCTCTTGCGTGTCGAGCACACCGCGCCGCAACGCGGCGGCAATGCACACCACGCCGTCCAGATCGTGCTCGACGATGAAGTCACGCCATTGCAACGCCATATCCTGTTCATCCTGAGGCGTCACGACGTTGGCCGACGCGCTGTGTACGCCGTCCTGATAGAAGAACAAACGGACGATTTCATGCCCGCCTGCCAGTACCGCCCTGGCGAACTGCAAGGCTCGCCGAGAGGAGGGCGCATGAGCGGCGGAAAAAAGGGAGATGGCGAATTTCATGATCGGCTCTGCCAACAAAACGTGCGCAATGATAAAGAATTCAAGGGCAGGCGTGTGAGTTTGGCGCGTGTTGACCGGCAAGCGACGGGGCAGAACACGGCTGCATGGGCTTCTATTGATGTTCATTAGACATCAATCGATGAAAACATAGCACTTATCGTTTCAAAGTGTGTCCGGCAGACTCCTCCGCAACAAGCGCTTACAACACTCTAATAAGATCGCTGGAGAACATTGATGCACGGCTCATCCTCATTACAAAAAGAATCCTCCCGGTCGAAGGCAGGCGCGGTATTTCGCGTGACCTCCGGTAATTTCCTCGAGCAATTCGACTTCTTCCTGTTCGGCTTTTACGCCACCCAGATCGCCTCCGCCTTTTTCCCGGCCAGCAGTGAGTTTGCTTCGCTGATGATGACCTTCGCGGTCTTCGGTGCGGGCTTCCTGATGCGTCCGTTGGGTGCCGTGATTCTGGGTGCTTACATCGATGACGTGGGGCGGCGCAAGGGCTTGATCGTGACCCTGTCGATCATGGCCAGTGGCACGTTGCTGATTGTCCTGGTGCCCGGTTACGCGAGCATCGGCTTGTGGGCACCTGCATTGGTATTGGTCGGCCGCTTGCTGCAAGGTTTCTCTGCCGGCGCGGAATTGGGTGGGGTGTCAGTGTATCTGGCGGAAATGGCGACACCTGGCCGCAAGGGCTTCTACACCAGTTGGCAGTCAGGTAGTCAGCAGGTGGCAATCGTCGTCGCCGCTGCACTGGGTTATGGCTTGAACCAATGGATGGCGCCTGCTGCTGTCGCCGACTGGGGCTGGAGAATTCCGTTCGCCATCGGTTGCCTGATCATTCCGTTCATTTTCCTGTTGCGCCGCAGCCTCCAGGAAACCGAAGAGTTCGCTACTCGCTCTCACCGTCCGACCATGCGACAGGTGTTCGCAACGCTGCTGCAAAACTGGCGCGTAGTGATTGCCGGAATGCTCATGGTGGCGATGACCACTACCACGTTTTATCTGATCACCATCTATGCACCGACGTTCGGCAAAACCGTACTCAACCTGAGTACCGCCGATGCGCTTCTGGTGACACTGCTGGTTGGTGTCTCCAACTTTATCTGGCTGCCGGTCGGCGGCATGCTGAGCGACCGCTTCGGGCGCAAACCACTGTTGGTCGCGATGACGCTGCTGACCATCATCAGTGCTTACCCGGCGCTGTCGTTCCTCGCCTTGGCGCCCAGCTTCGGCCATATGCTGGAAGTGCTGTTGTGGTTCTCGTTCCTCTACGGCTTGTATAACGGCGCGATGATCCCGGCGCTGACGGAAATCATGCCGGTAGAGGTGCGCGTTGCCGGTTTCTCGCTGGCCTACAGCCTGGCGACGGCGGTTTTCGGTGGTTTCACTCCGGCGATCTCGACCTGGTTGATCCACCTGACCGGCGACAAGGCGGCGCCTGCTTACTGGATGACGTTCGCTGCAGCCTGCGCGCTGGGCGCCACACTGGTGCTCTACCGGCACATCTCGACCCGCCCGCAACTGGCTGTTTAATCAAGGAAAATAACTATGAAATCGTTATACAAAACTCAATTGGCCGCGCTTTTTCTCGGCTGTATCGCGGTCAGTGCGGCGGCGCAGGCTGAACAGCTCAAAGTCATGACCTCCGGCGGCTTTACGGCTGCGTACAAACTGCTCGGACCGCAATACGCGGCGTCTTCCGGGGACTCGCTGGACACCATTCTCGGCCCTTCTATGGGCAAGGCGCCCGAGGCCATTCCGAATCGTCTGGCCCGTGGCGAGCACGCCGATGTGGTGATCATGGTTGGCTATGCGCTGGATGATCTGATCAAGCAAGGCAAGGTAGACCCTGCATCGCGGGTCGAACTGGCTGACTCGCGGATCGGGATGGTGGTGAAGGAGGGTGCGGCCAAGCCGGCGATCGGCACCGACAGTGAGCTCAAGGCTACCTTGCTCAAGGCCAAGTCGGTTGCTTACTCCGACAGCGCCAGTGGCGTGTACATCGAAAAAGAGCTTTTCAAAAAGCTCGGTATCGAGAAGGAGCTCGCGCCGAAAGGCAAGATGATCGAGCGCATCCCGGTTGCTTCGGTGGTTGCCAAGGGCGACTACGAAGTGGGCTTTCAACAGGTTGCCGAGCTGCTGCCGATTCCCGGCGTGACGTTCGTGGCGAAGATTCCTGAAGACGTGCAGTCGGTTACCCGTTATGCCGCTGGCATCCCGGTCAATGCCGAGCACCCGAAAGAGGCGAAGGCCTTGCTGGATTACCTGGCATCGCCGAAAGCCCAGGCCACGGTGCAGTCTACCGGGCTGGATTCAGTGCCCCGCTGAGGGTGACGGCATTTTCCTGACCAGTTGTTCCAGCTCGAGGGCTGCCGGTGTCAAGGTCCTGCCACGACGCTTGATCAGCCCTACGTTGCGAATCACCTCGGGCGCAACCAATGGCACGCTCACCAGAAACGGGTGAGCGGTCATCGGCATGGCGATCGAAGGCACCGCAGCCACACCAAGCCCGGCCTCCACCAGGCCGATCATGGTCGTGACATGACGGGTTTCGCAGATGCTTTCCTTGTGCGGGCGGGACGGTGCCAGCGCCTGATCCAGCACCAGACGATTACCCGAGGTGATATCCAGCGCGATGTAGTCGTGGCGGTACATCTCCTCCCAACTGACGCTGTCGCACGTGGCCAGCGGGTGATCCCGCCTGCAGGCCATCACGTAGCGTTCCTGCAGCAGCAGTTCGAAGTCCACTTCCGGCGCCAGATTGCCGCTGAAACTCACCCCGAAATCGGCTTCGCCCAGGGCAACCGCGCTGTTGACCTCATTGGCGCTGGCGTCCATTACCCGAATTCTGATTTTCGGAAACAGCCGGTGGAAGGCGCTGATGACCTGAGGCATGAAGTAGTAGGCGGCTGAAGGCACGCAGGCAATCGTCACGCTGCCCATTCGCGTGGAGCCGACGCCTTCGATGGTCATCAATGCGCTGTCCAGATCGTCCAGAATGCGCTCGACCTGAGGCAGAAATGCGCGGCCGACCGTGGTCAGGCTGACTCTGCGGGTGGTCCGCTCGAAGAGCTTAACGTTCAGCGCAGATTCGAGCTTTTCTATTCGCCGACTGAGCGCAGGCTGAGTGATCTGCACGGTTTCAGCGGCCTTGCGGAAGCTGCCATTCTCGACCACGGCACGAAATGCCTGGAGGTCGTTTAGGTCGAAATTGATGGGCATTGCGTGACCAGGATGATTGATTCGGTATGAGCATCAATATATCAGGTTGCGCACGGCAGCTCGCAGGGCGGGGAGGACGCAGGGTTTCGTGGGGGCCAGAAACGACAAAGCCCTGAATAATCAGGGCTTTGCGCTGCCAAATATGGCGGAGGCATAGAGATTCGAACTCTAGGACCTGTTACAGTCGGCAGTTTTCAAGACTGCTGCCTTAAACCACTCGGCCATACCTCCACTTCGTTGCGGGCGCCATAATACCGGAATGAAACAAGCTGTCAAACTCTGTGACTAGCCAGTTGCAGCGCCTCTGTTATGATCTTTGCAACTCAACATTTCAACAGCAAGGAGTTTCGCCATGCGCGAACAGGATTACAGCCTTAAAACCGGCATGCAGGCCGACCAGCTCGAGGTTAGTCGTGTCCTGCGCAATACTTACGGTCTTCTCGCCCTGACACTGGCTTTCAGCGGTGTCATGGCATTCGTCGCTCAGCAGATGCGTGTCGGCTACCCGAACATTTTCGTGGTGCTGATCGGCTTCTATGGTCTGTTCTTTCTGACCAACAAGCTGCGTGATTCGGTCTGGGGTCTGGTGTCGACCTTCGCCCTGACAGGTTTCATGGGTTTCCTGCTGGGCCCGATCCTCAACCGTTACCTGGGCATGGCCGGTGGTGCTGAAGTGGTCAGCTCTGCCTTCGCGATGACGGCTCTGGTATTCGGCGGCCTTTCAGCCTATGTACTGATTACCCGCAAGGACATGAGCTTCCTGGGTGGTTTCATCACCGCAGGTTTCTTCGTCCTGCTGGGTGCGGTAGTGGCCAGCATGTTCTTCCAGATCAGCGGTCTGCAGCTGGCTATCAGCGCGGGCTTCGTGCTGTTCTCGTCGGTCTGCATTCTGTTCCAGACCAGCGCGATCATTCAGGGTGGTGAGCGTAACTACATCATGGCGACGGTCAGCCTGTATGTATCGATCTACAACCTGTTCATCAGCCTGCTGCAGATCTTCGGCATCATGAGCCGCGACGACTGATCAACCAGGCCTGAATATTCAGGCCGCTGCACTTCAAAAAAAGCCCCGACTCGTCGGGGCTTTTTGCGTTTCTGCGACGAGGAAAAAGGTCGGCGTCGGCCCCTCGCACTGCTGGCGGTATGCCGTTCCTGGTAGCTGAGTAGGCCGGTTCATTACTCAGGGCATTCGTGGTCCGTCGAACCCGAAAAATTCCTGACCTATCAGTCATATTTATCAAGCTTGTTGCAGTCTGTTCAAGCGCTTATCGGCTATCTCGTCATCACAAAAAATAATATCAGGCGATTCTCCAAGGCCTGTAGGCGCTTTCCCGTTTTGGGCCATTTGGCATCATCGAACAGTGCTGGACACAAGATTTCAAGATGTGTCAGTTTTGTTACGCAACACGATTTTACGCTTCACAAAGCGAGTGACCGGACTCTCTCGCTACAGGGGAGAGTCCTGTCGTACCTAACCTGTCAATCAGCAAACAAGGAAGTGTCATGACGAAAGTCAAAGAAAATGCTGCAATTCAACTCTCCGCTGCTACCAGCACCTCTTTCGACCAAATCAATGCGTTCGCCCACCAGTATGATCGTGGCGGCAATCTCACGATCAATGGCAAGCCCTCGTATTCGGTCGATCAAGCCGCTGATTATCTTCTTCGCGACGACGCCTCCTGGACGGATCGCGATGGCAACGGCACCATCAACCTCACTTACACGTTCCTGACGGCCAAGCCTGCCGGGTTCGACAATTCGCTGGGGACTTTCAGTGCGTTCAACGCGCAGCAGAAAGCCCAGGCGGTGTTGTCGATGCAATCCTGGGCAGACGTTGCCAAGGTCAGTTTTACCCAGGCGGCTTCCGGCGGCGATGGGCATATGACCTTCGGCAACTACAGCAACGGCAGCGCAGGCGGGGCAGCTTTCGCTTACCTGCCCAGCGGCAACAGCCGTACCGACGGCCAGTCCTGGTACCTTGTCGATAACAGCTACAAGGTCAACACCACCCCGGACAATGGCAACTACGGTCGTCAGACCCTGACCCATGAAATCGGCCATACCCTGGGCCTGTCTCACCCGGGTGACTACAACGCGGGCGAGGGCAATCCAAGCTACAAGGACGCCACTTACGCAGAAGACACCCGTGGCTACAGCGTCATGAGTTACTGGAGTGAGTCCAACACTGACCAGAACTTCGTCAAGGGCGGTGCTCCGTCGTACTCGTCGGCACCGTTGCTGGATGATATCGCCGCCGTTCAGCAGCTCTATGGCGCGAACATGAGTACCCGTGCCGGTGATACGGTCTATGGATTCAACTCCACCGCCGGGCGCGATTTCTACAGCGCCACGTCCGCCTCTTCCAAGGTGGTGTTCTCGGTGTGGGATGGCGGGGGTAAGGATACTCTCGACTTTTCCGGCTTCACCCAGAATCAGAAGATCAACCTCAATGCCGCCTCGTTCTCGGATGTCGGTGGCATGGTCGGCAACGTTTCGATCGCCAAGGGTGTGGTGGTTGAAAACGCGGTGGGCGGTTCGGGCAATGACCTGTTGATCGGCAATGCTGCCGCCAACGACCTCAAGGGTGGTGCCGGCAACGACATCATCTACGGCGGTGGCGGTGCCGACAGCCTGACCGGTGGTGCGGGTGCCGACATCTTCGTGTTTGGCGCCAGCTCCGACTCCAATCGTGCGGGCCAGGATACGATTCGTGATTTCGTCAGCGGTCAGGACAAGATCGACGTATCGGCGATTTCCACGCTGAGCGCGCTGCAGTTCGTCAACGCATTCAGCGGCCACGCCGGCGAGGCGATCCTCAACTATAACCAGAGCAGCAATCTGGGCAGTCTGGCGATCGACTTCACAGGTCAGGGTTTGGGGGACTTCCTCGTGGGGACCGTTGGTCAAGCGTTGGCCACTGATATCGTGGTTTAATCTGTAACAATTATGGACGACCCTGCGGTCGTCCATAATCTGGAAAGTACCCCCGTAATGAAGATCAATCACGTTGTTCGAATCGTGCCAGCGGCCTTTGCGTTGCTGGTGGGTATTTCTGGAGCAAGCATGGCCATGAGTTTGAAACTGCCCGATCCTGCTGAACTCAGTGGCAAGTGGCGACTTTCTGTTCAGGGAAAGACGAATGAAGCCTGTGAACTGCACCTTAATACCGATGTACCGCAACTGACGGGCGATCTCGCCTGCGCAGTAAAGTGGTTGCACGAAGCACCCACTGGCTGGTTTCCGACACCGGATGGCCTGGCGTTCACCGACAAGGAAGGCAATCGCCTGATTCACCTCAATAATATGGGGGAGCAGGTCTATGAGGCGCGTCTGCCCGGCGGTGAAGTGCTGGTCCTTGGGCGTCTCGCCGATTAAGCGTTTCACGGACCTGCGCGAGTTGTTTGTCAAAACCCAGGGATGTCACTCCGTCATAAGCAAGACCATCAAGGAACAACCATGAGTGCGTTGCCCCAAAGCGCCCGGCCGCCGCTTTATAAAGCGCTGGCTGACTACAAGAGCGCGTTGATTGGTGTCGGTTGTTTTACCGCGCTGATCAACGTGCTGATGCTCGCCCCATCGATTTACATGCTGCAAGTCTATGACCGCGTACTGACGTCGCAGAACCAGACCACTCTGGCCATGCTGACGCTGATGGTGGTCGGGTTCTTTGCGTTCATCGGCTTGCTGGAGATGGTCCGCAGCTTTGTGGTGATCCGCATCGGTAGCGAGCTGGAAAAGCGTTTCAATCTGCGCGTCTATCAGGCTGCGTTCGAGAGCAACCTGCACGCCGGACAGCGTCAGGCTGGGCAAGCGCTGGGTGATCTGACCTTCATCCGCCAGTTTCTCACCGGACCGGCGTTGTTCGCGTTCTTCGACGCCCCCTGGTTCCCCATCTACCTGGCGGTGATCTTCCTTTTCGACCCCTGGCTAGGCGTGCTCGCCAGCGTGGGGACGGTGTTGCTGGTCGGACTGGCCTGCCTCAACGAATGGCTGACCCGCAAACCGCTGGCCGAAGCCAGCGGCTACTCGCAGCAGTCTGCGCAATTGGCGACCCGACACCTGCAACAGGCCGAGGCGATCCAGGCAATGGGCATGCTCGAGGTGCTGCGGCGTCGCTGGTTTCATGTGCACGGGCGCTTTCTGGCCCTGCAAAACCGTGCCAGTGATACTGGAGCGGTGATCAGTTCGATCAGCAAGGCCCTGCGCCTGTGCCTGCAGTCGCTCGTGCTTGGCCTGGGCGCACTGCTGGTGATAAATGGAGACATGACCGCAGGCATGATGATCGCCGGCTCGATCCTTATGGGGCGGGTCCTCAGCCCCATCGACCAACTGATCGCAGTCTGGAAGCAATGGAGCTCTGCACGCCTGGCTTACGGGCGCCTGGACCAGCTACTCAAGACCTATGCCGAGCCCGCGCCGCGCATGCCACTGCCGGCACCGCGCGGTCAGATCAGTGCGGAACAGGTCAGCGCTGCGCCTCCCGGCAAAACGTCGCCCACGATTCAGCAAGTGAGCTTTCAACTGCAAGCCGGTGAAGTACTCGGCGTACTGGGTGCATCCGGTTCCGGCAAGTCGACCCTGGCACGCGTGCTGGTCGGTGTCTGGCCAGCGCTGGGCGGAACGGTACGTCTGGACGGGGCCGACATGCATCGCTGGGACCGAGAGGCGCTGGGACCCTATATTGGTTATCTGCCGCAAGACATCGAGCTGTTCGGTGGCACCGTGGCAGAAAATATCGCGCGCTTTCGCGAGGGCGACGCGAGCGCTGTGGTCGCTGCCGCGCAACTGGCGGGCGTACACGAATTGATTCTGCGCCTGCCGCAAGGCTACGACACGCGGCTGGGTGATGATGGCGCTGGCTTGTCCGGCGGTCAGAAACAGCGCGTCGCGTTGGCCCGTGCGCTGTACGGCGACCCGCGACTGGTGGTGCTCGATGAGCCCAACTCCAATCTGGATGCTGCGGGTGAGGCGGCCCTGACTCAGGCGATTGCCGAACTCAAGAGCCGCGGCTGCACCGTTGTGCTCGTCACCCACCGTACGCAGTCGCTGAACCAGACCGATCGCCTGCTGGTGCTGAGCGAAGGTCGCATGCAGGCATTTGGCGCTACGGCTCAGGTGCTGCAGGCCTTGTCCGGACAGCCATCGTCGGCGCAGGCAGCGCAAGCGCACCCTCAATCGCAATCTCGCCCGGCAGCCGGGCTTTCCATGAGCCGTCAATACGGCACGCAGAACAGGCAGTCCGACGTATGAACAGCCCTATCGACACTCATTACGCCGTGCCGGGCAAGGAGCGTGGCGTGCAGTTCTTCGTTCGCGCGGGCTGGATTCTCATGCTGGCGGGGGCGGGCAGTTTTTTTCTGTGGGCCAGTCTTGCCCCTCTGGATCAGGGCATTGCCGTGCAGGGGACGGTGGTGGTCTCTGGCAAACGCAAGGCCGTGCAATCGCTGGATGGCGGCGTGGTCAGCAAAATTCTGGTCAGTGAAGGTCAACTGGTCAAAGAGGGCGAACCGCTGTTTCGCCTTGATCAGACTCAGGTCGAAGCCGACGTGCAATCGTTGCGAGCCCAGTATCGAATGGCCTGGGCCAGCCTGGCGCGCTGGCAAAGCGAGCGCGACAACCTGGACGAGGTGCGTTTTCCCGCAGAACTGATTGCGGCCGGACAGGGGCAAGACCCCGACCCACGGCTGGCGCTGGTGCTTGAAGGGCAGCGGCAGTTGTTCAGCAGCCGACGCCAGGCCCTGGCGCGCGAGCAGTCCGGCCTGCAGGCGAGCATCGAGGGTGCCGGGCTGCAGCTCGCCGGCATGCGCCGTGCCCGTTCGGACCTGCTGGCTCAGGCCGACTCGTTACGCAAGCAACTGAGTAACCTGGAGCCCTTGGCGCAGAACGGATTCATTCCTGGCAATCGCCTGCTGGAGTTCCAGCGCCAGCTTTCTCAGGTGCAACAGAGCCTGGCGCAAAATGCGGGCGAAACCGGACGTATAGAGCAAGGTATCGTCGAATCGCGTTTGCGCCTTCAACAGCAGCGTGAGGAGTACCAGAAAGAGGTGCGCAGCCAATGGGCCGATGCCCAGGTCAAGGCGCTTACCCTTGAGCAGCAGCTGGCCTCGGCCGGTTTCAGTCTGCAACACAGCGCAATTCTTGCGCCTGCCGATGGCATCGCCGTCAATCTGGGCGTGCACACCGAAGGTGCGGTAGTGCGTGCCGGTGAAACGCTGCTGGAAATCGTTCCGCAAGGTACGCGGCTGGAAGTCGAAGGGCGGCTGCCGGTGCAACTGATCGACAAGGTCGCCAGCCATCTGCCGGTCGACATTCTCTTCACCGCGTTCAATCAAAGCCGCACGCCGCGGGTTTCCGGTGAGGTGAGCCTGATTTCCGCCGACCAGATGCAGGATGAAAAAACCGGCCAGCCGTATTACGTGCTGCGTACCTCGGTGGGCGACGCGGCGCTTGAAAAACTCAACGGGCTGGTGATCAAACCCGGCATGCCCGCTGAAATGTTCGTGCGCACGGGTGAACGCTCGCTGCTCAATTATCTGTTCAAACCTTTGCTGGACCGTGCCGGCTCCGCGTTGACGGAGGAATAGGATGTTTCGTCATCCCCTTAAAGCCGCTTTGCTGACGGCCATCCTGCTGGGCGTTGCGCCTTTGAGTCAGGCTATGGGCCCGTTTGAGGTCTATGAACTGGCGCTGCGCAATGACCCCGTTTATCTGGGCGCACTCAAGGAGCGCGACGCGGGCCTGGAAAACCGGGTGATCGGTCGTGCCGGCTTGTTGCCTCGTGTGTCGTACAGCTACAACAAAGGACGCAACGATTCCAAGGCGACCCTCAAGGGCAGCGCTCAAGACAGCACTGACCACCGCCATTACAACAGCTTTGGTTCAAGCCTGACGGTCCAGCAGCCATTGATCGATTACGAAGCGTACGCCAATTACCGCAAGGGGCTGGCCCAGGCGCTGTTTGCCGACGAGACCTTCCGCAGCAAGAGCCAGGAATTACTGGTGCGGGTGTTGACCCTGTACACCCAGGCACTCTTCGCCCAGGACCAGATCAATATCGCCCGTGCCAAGCAGCAGGCGTTCGAGCGCCAGTTCGCACAGAACCGGCAGATGTTCGAGCGGGGAGAGGGCACACGCACCGATATTCTCGAAGCGGAGTCGCGCAACGAACTGGCGATTGCCGAGCAGATCGAAGCCAGCGATGAGCAGGACGCGTCGTTGCGCGAGCTGGCCGCATTGCTGGGCACGCCGAGTATCGATATTGCGCAGCTGGAGCCGTTGAGGGACAGCTTTCAGGCGTTGGTCCTGGCACCCTCCAGCTTTACCGAGTGGCATGCGCTGGCCATGGCCAACAGCCCGATCCTGGCCTCGCAACGGCAGTCCCTGGAAGTGGCGCGATACGAGGTGGAGCGCAACCGAGCAGGGCATCTGCCGACGGTGAATGCCTATGCAAGTATCCGCCAGAATGAATCGGACAGCGGCAACACCTACAATCAGCGTTACGACACCAATACGATAGGCATCGAACTCAGCCTTCCGCTTTACGCCGGTGGTGGCACCAGCGCCTCGGTGCGCCAGGCCAACAGCAAGCGCGAGCAGGCTGAATACGAGCTGGACGGCAAGACCCGCGAAACCCTGATCGAGCTGCGTCGCCAGTTCAACGCCTGCGCGTCAGGGGTGAGCAAGTTGCGCGCCTACCAGAAAGCACTGATCTCGGCGCAGTCACTGGTCGAATCGACCCGCCAGAGCATTCTGGGTGGCGAGCGCATCAGCCTGGATGCCCTCAATGCCGAGCAGCAGCTTTACAGTACTCGTCGCGATCTGGCGAAAGCCCGTTACGACTATTTGATGGCCTGGATCAAACTGCATTACTACGCGGGCACCTTGCGCGACACCGATCTGGCGCGCATCGACGAGGCTTTCGTGGTGGCGCGCTGATCAACCCTGCCTGGCGAAACGTTGCAGTGAAAAGGCCGAGAGATCTGCCTCGCTCTCGCCGTCAATACAGCGTTGCGCCAGCGCCAGTCCGAGCCCGGCCGAATGCTTGAAACCGTGGCCGGAACAGGCCGAGACCACCGTCACGTTTTTCAGGTGCGGGTGTTCATCGATGATGAAGTGGCTGTCCGGCGTGACGGTGTAGGCGCAGACTGACGACTTGACCACCTTCGGCGTCATTCCCGCAATCCTGCCCTGCACCTGGGTGCGGAACATTTCCTGCTCTTCCCTCGCGGTAATGGTGCGGTCCAGTTGCTCAGCCGCTGACGTCTCGGTGTATTGCTCGGTGGCGACCTTCATGCTGTTTTCGCCGGGCATCGGCGGGAAGCCGTAATTGACATCGGCCTCGCCGGGCCCGTGACTCAGGATGAAGCTTGGCGAAGGCGCAGCAAAGGCAGCCTCGCGCTGCAACTCGAACCAGAACAGCTTTTGCCGGCACACCCGCAGCAGGTCGCTGAACGGTGCGCCGAGCAACCCGGACGACCACATGCCCGCGCTGACCACGACCTTGTCGGCGATGATCGAGCCCTTGTCGGTGGTGATTCGTACCTGATCGCCATGCGCCTTTAGCTGCGTGACCGTTTCATGGGTCAGCAAACGCGCGCCGTGTTGCCTTGCCAGCTTGAGCTGTACGGCGATGCAGCGCTCGGGCCGAACGAATCCGCCCTCTGGTTCGAAATAGCCGATGGCGCTATCCAGCACAGGAGCGAACTGAGGAAAGCGCTCGCGAATTGCTGCGGCCGCCAATACCTCGTGCTTCACCCCATAAGTGCGGGCCAGTGCGATGGTCTGGTGGGTGAAGTCGTTGACGTCTGCTGCGTCGTAGGACGGGCTTGAGGTCATCACCAGCACACCACACTGCTCGAACAGCGACTCGCCGCTCAATGCTTCAAGTTCGCGCCAGATGCGCTGCGAGCTGCGCACCAGTGGCAGGTATTGCGGACCTTCACCGGCCGACAGCCGCGTGATGCGTGTATCGCCGTGACTGGAGCCTTGTGTGTGCGGAGGGTCGTAGCGGTCGACGCCAATCACATCGACTCCGGCCTTTGCCAACTGATAGGCAGTGGCCGCACCCATGGCACCTAGGCCGAGTACGGCCACTTTACAACGCTGTTGCATGATTGGCGCCTCGATAAATCGTCTATTTCACGCTGCATAGTCTTACGAATCAACCGCCATATATGCATAAGGTTATGTCAGGCGGCCTCGTAGGCCATTACAGCTGCCATCACTCCGGGATTCCAGGCGCCCGTCAAAAATTTACGCTTGCACTGCTCAGGGTTTTTAAGGTCCGAAATCGATGAAAAGTTGTCCACGGAAATCGTGGGTATGTCTGTGGGTAACTTTTTGAAACCCTTGTTACACATGGCTTACAGCTGTGTGGTTATTTTATGAACAGCCCATGTTTTGCACTTCTATGGTGCTGCCGTCAGGGTATAAAACCGGTCCGCTATAAGCGACTTCGGGCACAAAAAAGAAATATTTTCCAAAAAAAAGCGCGACCCTCATCAGGTCGCGCTGCTGTGTTGCGGTTCCGGCCGATGGCGATTACGCGACAGGCTGGTCGCTCCATTCACCATTGACCAGACGACGCAGACCCAACGGGTTGGCGTTCTGCAACGCAGGTGGCAACTGACTGTCCGCCAGGTTTTGATAGCACACAGGGCGCAGGAAACGATCGATGGCGAGTGTGCCCACCGAGGTACCGCGTGCGTCCGAGGTTGCCGGGTATGGGCCGCCGTGAACCATGGCCTCGCAGACCTCGACACCGGTCGGGTAGCCGTTGAACAGAATGCGTCCGACCTTCTCTTCGAGAATCGGCTGCAGCCAGCTGTACTGGCTCAAGTCCGCAGGCTCGCCGATCACGGTCGCAGTCAGCTGACCACGCAAGGCTTGCAGCGCGTCTTTCAGCTGCGCATCGTCAGCGACTTCGATCAGCAGCGTGGTCGGGCCGAAGACTTCCTCTTGCAGCAACTGATCACCGTTCAGCAGCAGGCTCACGTCAGCCTTGAACAACTGCGCCTGAGCCTGCTTGCCTTCCTGTGGCTTGCCGGCCAGATGCGTCACGCCAGGATGCGAGAGCAGGTGTTCCACACCCTTGCTGTAACTGCGCAGGCCACCTGCGTTAAGCATGGTCTGTGGAGCCTGACTGCCCATCTGTTCGGTCAGTTGCTCGATGAAAGCCGAGAACGCCGGAGAGCGCAGGCCGATAACTACGCCGGGATTGGTGCAGAACTGACCGGCACCCATGACCACCGAGCCGGCAAGCTCCTTGGCTACGGTTTCACCACGTGCCTGCAAGGCGCCTGGCAGCAGCACGACCGGGTTGATACTGGACATCTCGGCAAAGACCGGAATGGGCTGTGGACGCTCGGCAGCCATTTTGCACAGGGCGTTGCCACCGTTCAGCGAGCCGGTGAAACCGACCGCCTGGATAGCCGGGTGCTTGACCAGACCTTCACCGACGCCGTTGCCGAAGATCATGTTGAACACGCCTTTGGGCATCTGCGTGCGCTCGGCAGCGCGAATGATTGCGCTGGCCACCAGATCGGCAGTCGCCATGTGGCCGCTGTGCGCCTTGAACACTACCGGGCAACCGGCGGCCAGTGCTGCTGCGGTATCACCGCCCGCAGTGGAAAACGCCAGCGGGAAATTGCTCGCTCCGAACACGGCAACCGGGCCCACCCCGATGCGGTACTGACGCAGGTCGACGCGTGGCAGCGGCTTGCGATCCGGCAGCGCCAGGTCGATACGTGCACCGACGAAATCACCGCGACGCAAAACCTTGGAAAACAGACGCATCTGGCCACTGGTACGACCGCGCTCACCTTGAATACGCGCTTGGGGCAGGGCGGTTTCCTGGCAGACGATGGCGACGAAGTCATCGCCCAGTCCGTCGAGCTCATCAGCAATGGCGTCGAGGAAATCGGCGCGACGGGCCGGGCTCAGTTGACGAAATTCCGGGAATGCGGCTTTGGCAGCCAGTGCTGCGGCGTCGATTTCGCCATCGGTGGCCTGATGAAAGCTGTAAGGCAGCTCTTCACCGGTGGTGGCATCCAGGCTTTTTTGCAGGCTCTGGCCCAAAGCGCTGCGGCCGCCAGCGATGAAGTTCTGGCCGAGAATGTTAGGCATCGGTATCTCCTGTTGTTTTGAGGTTGGAGGTCGGCAGGGAGGGTATCCAGACCGGCGCTCCTTATGGGTTGCCGAGTTGCTTTACAGATTGTCAGTGATGGGGCGTCTAAAAGCAGGCCGGCCATCATTTTTCGGTTATCAGTGGGCAGTCATCGTACAACCTGATTCGCTGCCTGTGCAACTGTCGACCTGATTTGCCATGCCGAGTGCCGTTGCTCTTTATAGTGCATGGGCACAGTCGAGCCTCTAGGGTGGCGCGCCTTCATGACCTTTTGAGGTCTTGCAGCGCATCCAGCACCTGACGCAGGGCCTTGCTGACTGGTTTGTCCTGGCGCAAGGCAATTCCCAATGTGCGACTCAGCGCTGTTGCCAGCGGCAGCATTTGCAAGCCGCGGCGATGGTGGAGCGCAGCGACGGCCATTCGCGGCACGATACTGTAGCCCAGGCCTGCAGCGACCATTTCCTTGATTGCCTCGATGCTGCCCAGCTCCATGACCGGTTTGACGCGGATCCCTGCCCGCAGGAACCATTCATCGATCAGCAGACGCGTGCTGCTGCCAGCTTCAAATACCACCAGCGGCTGTCCGCTGAGGCGCTCCGGGGTCATGTGGGCCGGCATCGGTCGCTGGCTGCTGGCGAAAATCGCGACGAACTCATCCTCAATCAGTGGCGTGATGTGCAGGCTTCGACCGGAAGCGGGCAGGGTGACCAGTGCCAGATCCAGAAGATTTTCTTCCACCGCCTTGAGGATGCCGTCGGTGTTGCCGGTACTGACGCGCACATCCAGTTCGGGGAAGCGCCGCCGCAGCGCCTGCAACATGGGCGGCAGCAGGTGGATACAGGCTGTCGCGCCGGTGCCGATTGCGATTTTTCCGGCAATGCCGCTGGCATGGCTGGACAGCTCCTGAAGGGCGTCTTCGACCACCGCATCGATGCGCGCGATATGTTCCAGCAGTACATTGCCAGCCGAGGTAGGTTTGAGGCGCTTGCCGACCCGTTCGATCAGTTGCAGCTTCAGTTGATCTTCCAGCTGTCGCACCTGCAGGCTGACCGCTGGCTGGGTCAGGTGCAGACGCTCTGCCGCCGCAGAAAAACTGCCATGGGCAATGACCAGCGCAAACGTGTGCAGGTGATTGAGGTTCAACCGGCGCATGACAAAGTATTTCTTATGCTGAGGATGACAAATCATAGCTTTTTTAATGGCGTGGCGAGCGGCATGATTGCGGCCATTCACAGACATTCGTACAGAGCCTGGACATGACTTCAACCTTTGACCTGCGTGACGCCCGCGACGATGACATGCCCGCTGTACAGGCGATTTACGCTGACCACGTGCTGCACGGTATTTCCAGTTTCGAGCTGGAGCCGCCCGATCTTGCCGAATTGCTGCAGCGTCGCTGCACGGTCCTCGCCAAAGGCTTGCCGTATCTGGTCGCCGAGCGCGCCGGAGAAATTCTCGGCTATGGCTATGTCACGCCGTACAGGCCACGTCCAGGCTACCGCTTCACGGTGGAGGATTCTGTGTATGTGCGCGATGGGCTTGGTGGTCAGGGGATCGGCCATGCGCTGTTGAATGCCCTGGTGAAGCACTGCGAAGCGGGTGGCTGGCGGCAGATGATTGCGGTTATCGGCAATAGCCAGAACATCGCTTCGTTGCGCCTGCATGAGCGTCTTGGCTTTCGCCGGGTCGGGGTGTTTGAATCGGTCGGCTTCAAGCATGGCCGTTGGGTAGATACGGTGCTGATGCAGCGCATGCTCGGCGAAGGCTGGGGCAGTGTTCCGGTGGAACGCACCTGAGCCTGTCACGGCACTGCTGTACGAGATGAAATTGTCGAACAATCCGGCTCAACAGCGTTGCCAGCGCTTGCCTGAATCGTTAGGGTACGCGGCTGTTCAAGAAGGAGCCTGATATGACTCGGCATGACCCCACGGAAACGGGCACTGCAGTCACCCGACAGCGGCGCGCGCCAAAGGGCGAAAAGCGCCGCGAAGAACTGCTCGCTGCGGCCCTGCAAGTGTTTTCCCTTGAAGGCTATACCGGTGCTTCAGTGGCCAAGGTAGCAGCCATCGTCGGTATTTCCGTCGCCGGATTGCTGCACCATTTTCCGAGCAAGATCTCGCTGCTGATGGGCGTGCTGGAGCGACGCGACGAGGTCAACGGCCGAATTGCTGCCGAAGTCCGTACCGATAACACCTTGACCGGTCTGCTCGGTGGCTTGCGTGCGATTAACCGCTCCAACGCCACGGCACCTGGTGTAGTGCGTGCGTTTTCGATCCTCAATGCTGAAAGCCTGTTGGAAAACCAGCCTGCCTATGAATGGTTCCAGACGCGCTACGAGCGTATTCACGCGCACTTGCTGGGACAGTTTTCGGCCTTGGTGGAGCGCGGGGAGGTACGTGCGGATGTGGATCTGGACAATATCGTCCGGCAGCTTCTGGCGATGATGGATGGTTTGCAGATTCAGTGGTTACGCTTTCCCGATCAGGTGGACCTGGTCGAGTGTTTCGATACCTACATTGCGCAGGTCGATGCAGCGGTAAGGGCTCGTCCCTGAGCCTTTATTTGTCCGTTTACCCTTCAGTCAGCTAACGCTTACTCAACGGTCTGCTTGAATACACCGCCGGTCTTGACCGGTGGTTTCTCGACCAGAACCGAGTTCAGAGCGGAGCGTGGCAGCGGGTTGCTGGTGGTGGTCGACAGTTCCTGACGGAACGAGTTGACCAGCTTGGCGTTCAGGCGGATGTCCTGCGACGACGAACCGAGCGAGATGTTGAAGGTGTCGGCATCGACTACCCACTGCTTGCTCTTCTCGTCGAAGTAGGCCAGCGAGCGATCATTCAGCTCGATGGTCACACGCTTGCTTTCACCCGGCTTGAGGAACACCTTCTTGTAGCCTTTGAGTTCCTTGATCGGACGCTCGACTTTCGGGTTCTGCTGGCCCACGTACAGCTGAGCGACTTCCGAACCACCGACCTTGCCTGTGTTGCTCAGGTCGAAGGACACCTTGATCGGCGTATTGCCGACCGCGACGCCCGGCGTGACCTTGATGTTGCTGTAGCCGAACGTGGTGTACGACATACCGTAACCGAACGGGTAGAGCGGCTTGATGCCTTTCTTCTCGTATCCGCGATAACCCAGCAGCAGGTCATCCTTGTAGTCCATGTCGGTCAGAGTGTTCTGATTGTCGAATTTCGGGAAGGAAGCGTAAGCCGGGTTGTCTTCGATGTTGCGTTCGATACTGATCGGCAGCTTGCCCGACGGGTTGACCTTGCCGAACAGGATCTCGGCGAGGGCCTGACCACCGTTCTGACCTGGGTAGAAGGCGTGCAGCGCTGCTGGAACCTGTTCGATCCAGTCGCTCATCTTCAGACCTGTACCGCCATACATGGTCACCACGGTATTAGGGTTGACCTTGGCGATGTTCTGGATCAGCTCGTTCTGGAACTCGGGCAGATCGAAGCTGTGGTCGAAACCTTCACCTTCGTATTCGTTGCTGTTACCCACGGCAACCACGACGGCGTCATAGCCGGACAGGTCCTGAGGAGCGTTCAGTGAGGCGGAGCTCAACTGCACACCTACCAGGCCGCCCATGGTCGACAGGTAGCCGGCACGACGCGAGTACTCGAGCTTCACGTCGTAAGACTGGCCCGCTTCCAGATTGATCTTGGCGAACTCTGGAATGGTTGGCGGAATGCTGTTGCCCGGAAGCGGCTTGCCGTCACCGTTGTCGATGATTTTCTTGCCGTTGACCCACAGACGCACGGCGCCGTCGGCACGCACCTTGAACACCTGCTCGCCGCTCTGGGTCGGGGTGACCTTACCGGTGTAGCGAATCGAAGTAGACGACGTATCGCCATTCAACTGGCCAGCGGTCGAACCTTTGGTGGCGTACGGATCGGACGTCGAAGTGTTGCTTTCGAACGGCAGATTCTTGTCGTTGGCCCAGTCCAGGTCAACATGCTTCTCGGTACGGGTGACAGCTGCATCACCGGACCAGTTGGTGTTGCTGAAGTACTCGACCTTCATGCCCTGGACTTCATTGCCAGTTGCGTCGGTGGTGGTCCAGGCACTGGTGCTTGGGTCCAGCGACAGGCCTTCAATGAAGTCGACCTTGGCGTTAGGCGCGATTTGCTGCAGGCCGCTCAGTTCGCTGACGTAATGGCTGGCCATGACGTTGGCGCTGCCGAAACCGGTCGGTGGCGAGTACTTGGCCAGGGTGCCGACAACGGCGATTTTCTTGACTTTCTGCTTGTCCAGCGGCAGCAGATTGTCCTGGTTTTTCAGCAGTACGATACCTTCACGCGCAGCGTTCAGAGCGACCTTGTTGCTGGTCGAGCTGTTCATGTTGTGCGTGGTCAGCGGCGTCTTGCTGTCGAACTTGTACAGGTAGATCTGCTTGAGAATACGACGGACCTTGTCGTCGATGGTCGCAGCGCTCAGGTCGCCGGCGTCCAGATGCGGCTTCAGCACGGAGCTGTTCATCTGGTAGCCCATCATGTCCAGGTCGGTACCGGCGCGGGCAGCGTTGAAACCGTGAACGACAGCGTTGTAGTCGCTCTGTACGAAGCCTTTGAAGCCCCATTCCTTCTTCAGGATCTGAGCGATCAGGTGCTCGCTTTCGCAGGCGAATTCACCGTTCACTTTCTGGAAGGCACACATCATCATCGCCACGTTGCCGTTTTTCGACGACGACTCGAACGCAGGCAGCGACATTTCGCGCAGTACGCGCTCGCTCATCTTCTGGTCGAGGTTGAAGCGGTTGCTTTCCTGATCGTTGGCCGCGTAGTGCTTGGCGTTGGCCCATACACCACGAGACTGGATACCGTTGATGACGCCTGGTGCCAGGCTGGCGCCGAGGAACGGGTCTTCACCGGAGAGGTATTCGAACGCACGGCCGCCGAACGGCATGCGATACAGGTTGACGCCGGGGCCAGTGATGAACTGGTAGCCGCCGACGGCAGTGTCATAACCCAGCGCGCGACCGAGGTCGATGGCACGACGAGGGTTGAAGGTCGCGGCCAGGTTAGGGCCGGACGGGTAGACAACACCCTGATCGTTGCCTTCGCTGGTGTAACGCACGCCCACACCACCGTCAGCGCCGTGGATCTGCGGGATGCCGTAGTTGTTCAGCGGCTTGACGTCCCAGCCGCCGGTGCCGCCAATGTAGGCCAGCTTTTCTTCCATGGTCATCTTGGCCAGGGTTTTCTGTGCGGCTTTTTCGGCGCGATCTTCACGCCCTTGTTGCACGGTAGGGTCAGCGGCGTGCACCTGGGATACTGCCAATGCCAGCAAGGCCAGCGCCGAGTGCGCGCCTATCATCTTTCGCTTGTTCATATTGCTCTCCAACTGCGTTTCAAATAACTGTCTGCCTGCGCACGTGCACAGGATAAATGCGTTCTTATTTACTGCTTTCGGCCAACTTTTCTGTGGGCAACAGTTTCCCGTCGTCGCGTTTATTCCCTGTTGTAAGGGCGCGAGGTAGGACTCCTTAGTTACCGTATTAGTTTTGTTTGGCGGTTCTTTTTTTACTTGCCGCGTGCCATCATTTCGACATCTCATGATGGCCTTTCGAATCTACAAAACGATACAATTAAGTATAAAACAAGGCATAAATGTCAAATAAAAGCGTATTTTTCTTCGATTTCGTATTTTTTCTTTACAATTGAGGAACTCTTGTTAAACCTACTGGTCGATGGGTTTAAGATTTTTCAGGACGAAGAAAGACAGCTCGCAAGTTGCGAAGTGTGCTGTGCGCTAATTCTTGGCCGGTTTCTATAACTGCCCCGCTTTTTTGCGGGGCTCTTTTTGTTTTTCGAGGAGTTAATACGATGAAGTTTTCCATGATGAGTGCCGGTGTGGTTCTAGGTCTTGCCCTGAGTGGTGCAGTCTTTGCTGACGACGCGACCGATGCAGACGCAACTTCCGGCGCCAGCGACGAGACCGTGATGACCCAGACCCAGGACACCAAGGCGGCGCAGAAGGCGCAAAACCAGAAGACCGAAACAAAAGGTGGTCGCCCGCAGAACGCAACCCCTCAAAAGCAGTCAAACTGATCGTTTGAAGCCTTTGAGCGCAGCACTCTCCAGGCGGAGAGTGCTGTAATATGTCCCTCCGAAGTAGCAAAATGCCCTCATTCATGCCGTCAGCTCCCGTCGATGTTTCCCGTCTGCTCATTCCGGATGCCCAGCAGGTCTGTGCCTGGCTGATAGAAAATGCCGGTCTGAAAACGGCCGATCTGGAGCGCGCGCAGCGTTTGCAGCAGGAGTCTGAAGGCACTGAGTTGCTCGGGCTGCTGACGCGTCTGGGCCTGGTTTCCGAATTCGAGCTGGCCCGCGCATGGGCAGCATTGCTGCAGGCACCGTTATTGCTCGCCGACGCCGTGCCACCGCTGCTGGATCCTTTGCCGCCGCTGACCGAACGCTTCATGCGCCACTATCAAGTCGTGCCGGTAGGCTGGAGCGATCATGGCCTGCAAGTGCTCAGCGCCAACCCCGGCACGCTGTACCCGTTTCAGGCCATTGCCTATGCCTGCGAGGTGCCGGTGCGACTGTCCATCGGTCCGCGCAATGAGGTCGAGACCCTTATCGAGCGCTACTACGGCCAGGGCCGTTCGGCGATGGGCACCCTGATCGAGAACCTGGATGAGGAGGGCGGCTCGCTGGAAGATATCGAGCACCTCAAGGATCTGGCCTCCGAAGCGCCGGTCATTCGTCTGGTCAACCTGATCCTGCAGCGCGCGGTCGAGCAGCGTGCGTCAGACATTCATATCGAGCCCTTCGAGAGCCAGTTGAAGGTGCGCTATCGCATAGACGGTGTCTTGCACGAAGCCGAAGCACCGCCGTCCAGCTCCTCGGCGGCGGTGATTTCCAGGGTGAAGATCATGGCGCGGCTGGACATCGCCGAGCGTCGTCTGCCGCAGGACGGCCGGATCATGCTGCGCATCCAGGGCAAGGAGCTGGACCTGCGGGTATCGACAGTGCCCACCAGCTTTGGCGAATCGGTGGTCATGCGTCTGCTGGACCGACAGACCATCAACTTCGATTTCCCGAGCCTGGGTTTCGATGGCGAACGGCTGGACGAATTTCTCGACGTGCTGGAGCGTCCGCACGGCATTCTGCTGGTCACCGGGCCGACCGGTTCCGGCAAGACCACCACGCTGTATACCGCGCTGTCACGGCTCAATACTGCCGAGCGCAAGATCATTACCGTTGAAGACCCGGTCGAGTATCAGCTCGAAGGCATCAACCAGATTCAGGTCAAGCCTTCCATCGGCCTGGATTTCGCCGGGGCGCTACGCTCCATCGTGCGTCAGGACCCGGATGTCATCATGATCGGTGAGATGCGCGACCTGGAAACCTGCCGTATTGCCATCCAGTCCTCGTTGACCGGTCACCTGGTGCTCTCGACGCTGCACACCAACAGCGCAGCGGCGAGTATTACCCGCTTGCTGGACATGGGCGTCGAAAGCTACCTGATCGCTTCGACGGTCAACGGAATTCTGGCTCAGCGCCTGGTCCGTCGCCTCGATCCGGCGACCCGTGAAGCCTTCGATGCGCCGCCTGAGCTGATCGCCGAACACGGGCTGGAGCGTTTCACTGACGAGCGGCCCATCCGTCTGTATCGCCCGCGTGCCGATGCGCCCGGCGGCGGCTATCGCGGGCGCAGTGCAATCACCGAACTGCTGGTGATGAACGAAGAGCTGCGCAGTCTTTTGATGCGCCACGCCGATGCCTCGACGCTGGAAGAGGCGGCCCGACGCGGCGGCTTGCGCACGCTGCATGAAGAAGGCCTGCGTCAGGCCGTGGCCGGGGTGACTTCGCTGGAAGAAGTGCTGCGCGTCACCCGTGGTGAAGGCACATGAGTCTGTTCAAATACCGCGCGCTGGATGCTCAGGGCGCGCCGCAGAATGGCACCCTGGAGGCCCGCGATCAGGATGCCGCCATTGCCGCATTGCAGAAGCGTGGCCTGATGGTCCTGCAGGTCGATGCTGCCGGTCTGGGCGGTTTGCGCCGTGCGCTGGGCAGCGGCCTGCTCAATGGCGCGGCGCTGGTCAGCTTTACCCAGCAGCTCGCAACGTTGCTCGGTGCAGGGCAACCGTTGGAACGATCGCTTGGAATTCTGCTCAAACAGCCTGGACAACCGCAGACCAAAGCGTTGATCGAGCGCATTCGTGAGCAGGTCAAGGCCGGCAAGCCGCTGTCCGTGGCGCTCGAAGAAGAGGGCAGTCAGTTCTCGCCCCTCTATATAAGCATGGTCCGCGCCGGTGAAGCCGGTGGCGCACTGGAAAGCACGCTGCGCCAGCTGAGCGATTACCTGGAGCGCAGCCAGTTGCTGCGTGGCGAGGTGATCAACGCGCTGATCTATCCGGCCTTTCTGGTGGTGGGTGTGTTGGGCTCTCTGGCCCTGTTGCTGGCCTATGTCGTGCCGCAATTCGTACCGATCTTCAAGGATCTGGGCGTGCCGATTCCGTTGATCACCGAGGTCATTCTCAACCTCGGAGAGTTTTTGAGCGACTACGGGCTGGCGGTGCTGGCGGGCCTGATCGCGTTGATCTGGGGTATGGCCATTCGCATGCGCGACCCGCAGCGTCGCGAGCGCCGTGACCGCCGTTTGCTGGGCATTCGGGTGATCGGTCCTTTACTGCAGCGCATCGAGGCAGCACGCCTGACGCGAACCCTCGGTACGCTTTTGACCAATGGAGTGGCGTTGTTGCAGGCGCTGGTGATCGCTCGCCAGGTCTGCACCAATCGTGCCCTGCAGGCGCAGGTCGAGCAGGCGGCCGAGTCAGTCAAGGGCGGCGGTACGCTGGCCAGCGCGTTCGGCGCGCAGCCGTTGTTGCCGGATCTGGCGCTGCAAATGATCGAGGTCGGCGAACAGGCTGGCGAACTGGACACCATGCTGATGAAGGTCGCCGATGTGTTCGACGTCGAGGCCAAGCGCGGTATCGACCGCATGCTGGCGGCACTCGTACCGGCGCTGACAGTGGTGATGGCGGGCATGGTCGCGGTGATCATGCTGGCCATCATGCTGCCGCTGATGAGCCTGACCAGCAATATCTGAATTCATGAAATAGGAAACCATTCCGATGACTTTTAGCCGTACACGTTTCAAACCCGCACGTCGACAGGGCGGTTTCACTTTGCTGGAAATGCTCGCCGTTATCGTATTGCTGGGCATCGTTGCGACCATCGTCGTGCGTCAGGTGGGCGGCAACGTCGACAAGGGCAAATACGGCGCAGGCAAGGCTCAGTTGGCCAGCCTGGGCATGAAGATCGAAAGCTACGCGCTGGACGTCGGTTCGCCACCCAAGACCTTGCAGCAATTGACCGAGAAACCGGGCAATGCGTCTAACTGGAACGGCCCTTATGCGAAGCCTTCGGACCTCAAAGACCCGTTCGGCCATGCATTCGGCTACCGCTTCCCGGGCCAGCACGGCAGCTTCGACCTGATCTTCTACGGCCAGGATGGTCAGCCGGGCGGCGAAGGGTACAGCGCCGACCTGGGCAACTGGGAGTAACGCTCGGCATGAGAACGCCTGTCGCAAGCCGGGGTTTTACCCTCATGGAAATGCTGGTGGTGCTGGTGTTGATGAGCATCGCCGTCGGTCTGGTGGGTTTCGGTCTGCAACAGGGTTTGAGTACCGCCAGTGAACGGCGCGCGGTCGGCGACATGGTCGAAGCGCTACGGGCAACCAGAGTGCGCGCGATTGTCACCGGTCAGCCGGCGCGCACCGAGTTCAATCTGCGCAAGGCGACCTTCAAGGCGCCCGGCAAGCGCGAGATGCACTGGCCGGAAAGTCTGCGCGTGACCATGCAGACTTCGTCCGATCTTGGCTCCGCTGTGGAGTTCTACCCGGACGGCGGCTCCAGTGGTGGCAACGTGGTGGTCGCTGACGGCGACCGACGCTGGCGTATTGATATTGGCTGGCTGACCGGCAGCGTCCAGGTCCGGACGCTTTAATGAAAACATCGCAGTCGGGGTTCACCCTGCTGGAAATGCTTGCTGCATTAACCGTCATGGCGGTGTGCAGCGGTGTTCTGCTGGTGGCGTTCGGGCAAAGTGCGCGCTCCTTGCAGCAGGTGTCGCGCAGTGACCGGCTTAGCCATGCGGCACGCACGATAATGGATCAGGAAAGCGCCGGTGCGCTGGAAAACGGCACGCGGCGGGGAAAGCTCGCGGGCATCGACTGGACACTGGATATCCGTCAATTGCCGGGTGCCAATGGTCAGGCGAGGATGTTTCGCCTCGATCTGCTGCTCAGTGAGCATCAGCGCAAGGCGCAGTTCAGCACGTTTAAGTTGCGCGGCGCTGTCAGCGGGGCGGGTTCATGAGGCGCACCCAGCGTGGCTTCACGCTGCTGGAAGTGTTGCTGGTGATCAGCCTGCTCGGCGTGCTGCTGGTGCTGGTTGCCGGGGCGTTGCTGGGTGCCAATCGTGCGGTGCTCAAGGCTGAGCGCTACACGGTTAACCTGGATGAAATCCGCGCCGCGCAGGCGTTCCTGCGCAGCTCGATCGCTCAGGCGCTGCCGCTGGACACGTCTGGCGAAGATGACGTCAACAGCGGTTTTTTCGAAGGCTCGGCGCAGCAGTTGCGGTTTGTCGCAACGCTGCCGGGTGAGCTGGGCGGCGGTATCCAGGTTCACAGCCTGGAGCTCAAAGGGCCGCAAGACCATCGGTCTTTGCAAGTCTCGTTCGCTCAGGTTCAGTCCAGTGCGAATGGCATTGCCCTGAAACCCTGGGGTGAGCCTCAGGTATTGCTGCAAAACGTCGAGTCGCTGACGTTCAGTTATCGCGGGCTGACACCCAAAGGCAAGCCGACTGGCTGGATGGCAGAATGGCCCTGGCCGAATCGTTTGCCGGGTGCGGTGCGCATCGATATGCAGACCCATGGCGCGGTGAAATGGGTCTCTGAAGTGGTGGCCTTGCGTCTGGACCTGTCCGGCGGGGCGGGCGGCGAATGAGCGTGACCGGCCAATCGCAGCGCGGGGTTGCGCTGCTGGTGGTGCTCTGGGTGCTGGCACTGCTGAGCCTGCTGCTTGGCGGTCTGGCCGGATGGGTGCAACTGGAGAGCCGGCAATCGCTCTGGTTACGGCAAAATACCCAGGCGCTGATGGCGGCCGAAGCTGGCATGAATATGGCTGTACAGGGCTTGCTCGATCCTGAGCAGCGCAAACGCTGGATTGCCGACGGGCGTGTGGTCTCGTTGCGGATGGATGATACGCAGCTGCTGGTCAGCATCAGAAGCGAGCGCGGCAAGCTGGACCTCAACAGCGCGCCGGTTGCGGATATATCGCGTCTGCTGCAGGCCTGCGGCGCGGCTAAAAATCAGGCCAGCGGTATCGCCCAGGTGCTGGAGTCGCAGCGCAACGGCGGTCAGTCACCGCTGCGGGTGGTAGAGGAAGTTCGCCAGCTGGCGGGCATGAACCAGGCGCTGTATGCCCGGTTGCTGCCGGAAATAAC
Organism: Pseudomonas sp. PvP027; assembly: GCF_017833005.1. Taxonomy (NCBI): domain Bacteria; kingdom Pseudomonadati; phylum Pseudomonadota; class Gammaproteobacteria; order Pseudomonadales; family Pseudomonadaceae; genus Pseudomonas; species Pseudomonas sp. PvP027. The sequence continues at coordinate 5,501,551 of NZ_JAFIBK010000001.1, forward strand.
ATTGTGGAGCGGCCTGGATCGGCCCGACCCGGCGTTCGCTTCGGCGGTGCTGCGTCGGGCCTTGAACCTGCCGAACCAGAGCGCGGTCGGGGCCGACCCCGGTGAGGTGCTGGCCATCGACACGCGCGCAGAACGACCGGGCGGCGTGACCGCCCTGTTACAGACCACTGTTTTATTGAGCCCATCGGAGGGAGGCGCACAACCCTACAGGGTGTTGCGTTGGCAAGAATGAATTCATCAGTTTCTGCACGTCTGGCGCCTGTTTACGCGTTACGCGAACAGGTCGCCCGGCAGTGGCGTGGCAGTCCGGCGCAACACGCCTGGCAATGGTGGGTGGCGGAGCTTCGCGCCTGCCTGCCGCCGCGTGTGCGTCGATGGCTGGGCCGCGAGACCGTGGAGCAGGCGCTTGTCTGGCCATTGGTCGAGCGGCTGCCCGATGCATCGCCTCAGGTGCGGCGGGTTCTGCTGTTGCCGCCGTCGGCTGTGCTGTTGCAGACCTTGCAGCTTCCTGCGGCTGCGGCGCGCAATCTGTCGACCGTGGTCGGCTACGAGCTTGACCGTTTCACGCCATTTGACGCTGGCCAGTTGTACTTCGTGGCCCGTCAGGACAGTCGCAGCGCCAGCTTTGTGCAGGTCACGCTGGTGGCAATCCTGCGCGAGCGGCTGGACGCGATACTCAGTGAGTGCGCCGAGCTTGGCTTGCGTCCCGATGCCGTCGACGTCGGCACGGATGTGGGCGTTGACAACCTGGCTGCAGCACAGCGCATGGGTATCGATCTGCTGCCGATGCCACTGCGCCCGCAACAGTCGCGTTCCGGCCATCGCTTGCAGCGCGGGCTGATCTGGCTGTGTGCCGGTCTGTTGCTGAGCGTCATGTTGCTGTGGCTGAACGACCGCCAGAGCCTGCTTGATGACATGCAGGCCAGCGTCAAGGCGCAGAAGGCTCAGGTGGGCGAGGTCCAGCAACTGCGCCAGCAATTGACCAACACCCTGGGCGCCGCCAACTACCTGTTGCGCCGCAAGGCTGCGCAACCGCCGCTCTCGGCGCTGCTCAGCGAGCTGACCGCCTGCCTGCCTTCGGACACCTGGATCGAGCATCTGGAAATCAGCGACAGTGCCGAGGTGGCATTTTCCGGACAGAGCGCCAAGGCCAGTGCCTTGATCGGCCGCGTCAAGGACTGCCGAAGTCTGGATAATGCGCAGTTTCAGGGGGTGATCCAGCCCGACACCAAAACCGGCAAGGATCAGTATTCCCTGCGCGCGCATTTGCACCAGAACCAGCAGCAGGAGAACGCCGATGCGCCGTCCACTGACAAGCCGTGAGCGGCGGGGCGCTGCCCTGATGATTCTGGCCCTGGTGCTGTGTCTGGCTTACTGGTTGTTGATCGACAGCTGGTTCGCCGGACCCTTGCGCGATATCAACGAGCAGACCGACCAGTTGCGCGAACAGCAGCAGCGCTACGCTGGCCTTCTGCAGCAGGGTGATTCGTTGCGCGAACAACTTGAGCAGGCCCGCCGTGATCCGGCCAGCAGCACCAGTCTGCTGCCGGGCGAAGATCCCAGTGCCGTGGCCGCTGATCTGATGCAGCGCATTGCCGACCTGATTAGCAGCCAGGCCAGCACCGGCGGTGGCTGTGAGTTGACCCAGCGCATGCCGATCACCCCGGAGCAGGACAGCGCCGAGCCGTATCGTCAGGTCAAGGTCAGCCTTACCCTGAACTGCGCCATCGAACCATTGACTGCGATCCTGCATGCGCTGGAGTATCAGCGCCCGTTTCTGTTCATTGACGAGATGAGTATGCGTCGCGACGCCAACGCTCCGGCCAGCGGTGCTGCCGGCAAACTGGTGGTGCACCTGCTGGTGCGCGGCTACCTGCAACCGGCCAGCGCCGGGGAGGGTGAGCAATGATCGGTTCACTACGTCCGCTGGAGTGGGCACTGCTGGCTTTCGCCGCCGTGCTCGCGGCCTTGATCGCACTGGTCTTCAGTGGCGCTGCGCACTCACCGGACTGGCTGCCCGAGCAGGCACCGCGCAACCCGGTCGATCAGAGGGCGCAGGTCCACAGCGCGCCGTCGGCGACACTCGACAGCCTCGCCAATACCTGGAAAACCCCATTGTTCAGCCCTGATCGCAGCCCTGATGTGGCGGTTCGCAAAGCCGATGCGCAAGCCACCAATCTGGCTGGCCTGACCCTGACCGGGGTGATCATGGACGGCTCGCTGCGGGTGGCATTGCTCAAGCAGGCCAGTGGTCCGGCATTGAAAGTCCGTCAGGGTGATCGCTTGCCCAACGGCTGGACGCTGGACCGTCTGGAGCCCACCCAGGCCACGTTCAAACTCGATGACCGCACGCAAGTCCTGCGCCTGCCCGCGCTGCGTCTGCCGCCGCCGTCGAATACACCGCCGATTACCTTAACCAACGATTCCACCCTGTGATGGGTACCTTTTCTGGAGTTCCTGCCATCGCTACCTTGCGCACACCCTTGCTTTGCCTGGCCACCGCCGTCGCCCTTGGCGGCTGCGCGTCACAGTCAGACACACTCGATCCCGACAATGGCATGCTGCAGGAAGCGCTCCAGGGAACCGGTTCACAACGCCCGCCGGTAGACCCGCGCAGCGAAAGACCGCCCGTCGAGCCACCTTCCCAGCAGACGACGAGCTCGCCGCAGCGGCAGATCATCAAAGGCAACCAGCGTTTCATCCGTCAGCCTGCCGCCGCTCCCGCAGCGCGCCAGGGCGAGACCGGTGACATCGTCTTCAACTTCACCAATCAGCCGATTCAGGCGGTGATCAACAGCATCATGGGCGATCTGCTGCACGAGAATTACAGCATTGCCCAGGGTGTGAAGGGCGATGTGAGCTTCTCGACGTCCAAGCCGGTCAACAAGCAGCAGGCGCTGTCGATTCTGGAGACGCTGCTGTCCTGGACCGACAACGCCATGATCAAGCAGGGCAACCGCTATGTGATCCTGCCGTCGAACCAGGCGGTGGCGGGCAAGCTGGTTCCGGAAATGCGTGTGGCGCAACCTTCGGCAGGCATGTCGGCGCGGCTGTTTCCCTTGCGCTATATCTCGGCGACCGAGATGCAGAAGCTGCTCAAGCCGTTCGCCCGCGAAAATGCCTTCCTGCTGGTCGACCCGGCGCGCAACGTGCTCAGCCTGGCGGGCACGCCCGAAGAGCTGGCCAACTATCAGGACACCATCGACACCTTCGATGTGGACTGGCTCAAAGGCATGTCGGTCGGGGTTTTCGGCCTGCAACGTGCCTCGGTCGGCGAGCTGATGCCCGAGCTGCAGAAAATGTTCGGCCCGGAAAGCGGCATGCCGCTGGCGGGCATGGTGCGTTTCCTGCCGATCGAGCGGACCAATTCGGTGGTGGCGATTTCCTCGCAGCCCGAGTACCTGCACGAAGTCGGCGAGTGGATTCACACCATCGACGAAGGCGGCGGCAACGAACCGCAGATGTACGTGTATGACGTGCGCAACATGAAGGCCACCGATCTGGCCAAATACCTGCGGCAGATCTACGGTAACGGTGCCATCAAGGAAGACGCTGCGGCCAAGGTTGCACCAGGCCTGCGCACCACCACCTTGTCGTCGCTCAACTCCAGCGGCGGCAGCGGTGTCGGCGGCATGAGCAGCTCCAACGGGCTGGGCGGTACCGGCAGCGGCCTGAGCAATGGTGGGGGTTTTGGCAACAGTCAGGGCATGAATAACAGCCAGAACAACGGCGACAGCGAATCGGAAGGCGACGATCAGAGTGGCGGCGATTCGGATTCGGCCAGCCAGGAAGGCGGCGAGTCTGGCGGCAACAACAAGTCTCTGGACGCCAGCACGCGCATCACTGCGCAGAAGAGCAGCAACCAGTTGCTGGTGCGCACCCGTCCAGCGCAGTGGAAGGAGATCGAGTCGGCCATCAAACGCCTTGATAATCCGCCGCTGCAAGTGCAGATCGAGACGCGCATCCTGGAAGTCCAGCTCACGGGCGAACTGGACATGGGCGTGCAGTGGTACCTGGGGCGTCTGGCGGGCAACTCGGGTACAACCGGCAACGTTACCAACACTGCGGGCAGCCAGGGTGCGATTGGTACTGGCGGGGCCGCGCTGGCCTCTACTGACGCATTCTTCTACTCCTTCGTCAGCAACAACCTGCAGGTCGCCTTGCGGGCGCTGGAAACCAACGGCCGCACCCAGGTCCTGTCGGCACCGTCGCTGGTGGTGATGAACAACCAGCAGGCGCAGATTCAGGTCGGCGACAACATCCCGATCAGCCAGACCTCGATCAACACCAACACCAATGCCGGCACCACCTTGAGCAGCGTCGAGTATGTGCAGACTGGTGTGATTCTCGACGTCGTACCGCGCATCAATCCGGGCGGGCTGGTGTACATGGACATTCAGCAGCAGGTCAGCAGTGCCGACACCACCAATGGCACAACTGACGCCAACGGCAATCCGCGTATCTCCACCCGCTCGGTCGCCACGCAGGTGGCCGCGCAGAGCGGTCAGACCGTGCTGCTGGGCGGTTTGATCAAGCAGGATAACGCCGAGACGGTCAGCGCCGTACCTTACCTGGGACGCATCCCGGGCCTGAGATGGCTGTTCGGCAATACCAGCAAATCCAAGGGTCGTACCGAACTGATCGTGCTGATTACGCCGCGGGTCATTACCAGCAGCAGCCAGGCGCGTCAGGTGACGGATGATTACCGTCAGCAGATGCAGCTGATCAAGCCGGAGGTTTCGCGGACCAGCATGCAGAACTGAGGCTGTGTTAGTTTCTGCCACCACGCCCACTCACGACGCTGCCTTTGGGCGGCGTCAAACAGAGGTCATGAACATGCTGAAATTCTTCGCTGTCTTGCTGTTTGCCTTCGTCGGAATGGCACAGGCGCAGGACACCTTGCACACCGATCTGCCACTCGATTATCTGGCGCAGACCAATGTCGACAAGCCTGACCAGCCGCTGGTGATTTTCATCCACGGTTACGGCAGCAATGCGGCCGACCTGTTCGGTCTCAAGGAACATCTTCCGGCCGACTACAACTACGTCTCGGTGCAGGCCCCTGTGGCGCTGCGCGCCGACAGCTTCAAATGGTTCACCCAGAAGCCCGGCGTCGCGGATTACGACGGTGTGACCGAGGACCTGAAAAGCAGCGGTACCCAGCTGGCTGCGTTCATTGGCAAAGCCACTGAGAAGTTTCACACGCAGCCAGGCAAGGTCTTCCTGATCGGGTTCAGCCAGGGCGCAATGATGAGTTACGAAGTCGCCCTGCGACAGCCCAAACTGGTTGGCGGCTTCGCGGCATTGAGCGGACGGCTGCTGCCGGTCGTGAAGTCCGAGGTCAAGGCCTCTGACGATCTCAAGGCCCTGAGCGTATTCATAGGTCACGGCACACAGGATCGCCAAGTGGCCTATGCCAGCGCCCCGCAAGCCGAAGCGACCTTGAAATCGCTCGGCCTGACGCCGCAGTCCCATGCATATGAAGGCATGGGACACAGCATCAACGAGGCTGAAGTGATGGATCTGGCGGATTGGTTGAAGCAGTCGACCCGTTAAGGGTCGATTAGCCTTCGCCTTGCTTGGAGCGATCCCTGAGAAACGCCAGCAGCGCAATCAGCGGCAGCGTGGTGCCGGCGATCAGCACCCAGCTCCAGCCGCCGTGATCAAACAGAGGGCTGGCGATGGCCGAGCCAATGGCGCCACCGATAAAAATACTGGTCATGTACAGCGCGTTGAGCCGGCTGCGGCTGGCGGCATCCAGCGCGTAGACCGTGCGCTGGCCCAGCACCATGCTGGTCTGCACGCAGAAATCCAGGACTACGCCCGTTATGGCCAGGCCAATCAAACTATAGGCAGGGTGAACCAGGCCCGGAAGAAAACTCAGTGCGCCGAACAGCAGCGCGCCCAGTGAGGCTATGCGTGTGTAGCCGGCGTCTGCCAGGCGGCCGCTGATGGGTGCGGCAATGGCTCCGATCGCGCCGATCAGGGCGAAGATCGCGATCTGGGTTTGCGACAGCCCGTGATTACGTGACAGCTCCAGCGGGACGGCAGTCCAGAACAGACTGAAGGTCGCGAACATGCAGGCCTGATAAAAGGCACGCTGGCGCAGCACCGGCTGAGTACGCAAGAGAGTCCATAGCGAGAACAGCAACTGGCCGTAGGACGCACGATGATCCGGGAGGCGTTTTGGCATGGTGGTCGCCAGTACCACGCTGATGCCGATCATCACCACGGCCGCCGAGCCGAACACCGCCCGCCAGCCGAAGTGGTCAGCCACCAGACTGGCAATCGGCCGCGCCAGCAGAATCCCCAAAAGCAGCCCGCCCATGATCCCGCCAACAACCCGCCCACGCGACTCCTCCGGGGCCAGATGCGCCGCCAGCGGAATGAGCATCTGCACCGACACCGAACTGAAGCCGACCAGCAGCGAGACCAGCAAAAACACATTCGGCTGCTCGGCAAAGGCGGCACCCAGCAGACTGAGCACCGCAACCGCCGTGGTGATCAGCATCAGCCTGCGGTTCTCCAGCAAATCACCCAGTGGCACCAGAAAGAACAGCCCCAGCGCGTAACCGATCTGCGTCAACGAAACGATCAGACTGGCCGCCGTACTCGACAGCCCGATGTCCGGTGCAATCAGCTCGATGATCGGCTGGGCGTAGTAGATGTTGGCGACAATCGCGCCGCAGCAGAATGCAAACAGCATGACCATGGCCGGGGTCATGGTCGCAGTGTTATGTGAGGATTGGGACGAGTGGGGCATGAAAGTCTCGCTTGAGCATGGACTGTCAGACGCTGGATGCGTGTCTGTCAGACGGTTTTTGATCGATGCAGCGCAGGCTAACGGGTTTGTCGGCCATTAAGTAGGTGCGGCGAGTTGATACAGGATATTTCCGGGAATGATGATTTGATGTAAGTCGTTTTATGGCGAGCTCTTCACGGAGCGTGCAGGAGTGCCATAATGCCGATCGTCATCGTATTCTGGACCAATCCCTTCAGGGACCTTCATGGAAATCAAAAGCTTCAGGCTCATTAACGTGGGGCGGTTCAGTGATCTGGACGTCGCTCTGGCACCTACCGAAAAGCGTGCGTCGAAGGTGACCGTGCTGGTCGGGAACAATGGTGCTGGGAAGACGACGTTGCTCAAGTCCGTGGCCACATCGTTAAGCTGGTTGGTGGCAAGGGTAAAAAGCCCGAGCGGTATTGGCAGGCGGATAGATGAGGATGCGATTCAGAACGGTGCTGCAACGTCTTCGATCCTTATTCGTGTACAAGATGTGCTGATTTCGGATTTCTTGGTTGACTCGCTTGAGTTTCAATGGGGAATTGCAGCTAACCGGAGAGGGCGTCACTCTGCCTCTACCATAGGCTTAGGTGAACTCACAAAACTGGCGGGAGGCTACCGCTCAGAACTCACGGAAAAGGCTGATTTTTCACTTCCTCTTCTGGCTTTCTATCCTGTCGAGCGGTCTGTCATTGAGATACCGCTCAAAGTCCACTCCAAACACACTTTTGATCAGTTGGACGGCTACGACAACGCGTTGGGTCGGGGCGTAGATTTTCGCCGTTTTTTTGAGTGGTTCCGGGAGCGTGAAGACAGCGAGAATGAAACGGGTATCTCGACAGAGCTGCTTAATGAGCTGTCTCAAAAAATAGCACCCGGCACGCCAGTATGGGAATTGCTTGCCAAAGAGCATGCCTCGTCGCGTGATCGTCAGCTGACAGCGGTCAGAACTGCGATTGAAGCTTTCATGCCGGGCTTTACAAAGCTGCGTGTCAAACGTAAGCCGCGCTTGCATATGGCTATTGATAAAGACGGCAAGACGCTAAATGTATCCCAGTTGTCCCAGGGCGAAAAATCGATGATGGCACTCGTCGGCGACATCGCCAGACGCCTCGCCATGATGAACCCCGCGCTTGAAAACCCATTGCAAGGCAATGGCATCGTTCTGATCGACGAAGTTGATCTGCACCTGCACCCCAAATGGCAGCGCAGCCTGATTGCCCAGCTCACTACGACATTCCCCAATTGCCAGTTTCTCCTGACCACCCATTCGCCGCTGGTTATCAGCGATAGCAAAGATGTGCTGGTGTACGTCATGGACGATGGTGAGTTACGCGAGCAGGACAGTCTTTATGGCCTTGATGCCAATCAGGTTCTGTCGAGTGTCATGGACACCGGCATTCGCAACGAGGCAGTTCAGAACTGCCTGGACGAAATGCAGCACTTCTTGATGAGGGGCGAGCTTGATGAGGCTCGTACTCTCTACGGAGTGCTGGCCGACCAGTTACCTGCAGATCACATTGAACTGGCTAGGGCTTCGTTACTGATTCGCAAGCTGGAAATACGTCGTGAGAAAGATTGAAAAGGGAACTCTCGCGGTGCTGGAGAAATGGAAGCGCGCGAACAAGGGAAAGAAATACGCGGACCTCGTGGGGCACGACAATCTCAAGGATGCCATTCGTCATGCCTGTGTTACTGAGCAGCATGGTTTGTGCGCCTATTGCTGTTGCAGAATCACCGTCGAGAAGGGCAGTGCCCGCAATGAACATGTCGAAGCACAATATCTTGCTCCGCACCGCACGCTGGACTTCAACAATATTGTTGCGAGCTGCACCAAGGCCGGACGGTGTGACGATGCCCATGGTCGTCAGCCTCTACCGCTTACACCGTTGATGATCGAATGTGAAAGCGAGCTGCAGTTTGAGCTGTCGGGTCTGGTGGCAGGCCTAACGCCTCGGGCATGCGTCAGTATCAAGACACTTAATCTGGGTGATACTCATGCCTCGAACCGAGGCCTCGTAGGTGAGCGCAAGAGGATGATTGATGCGCTGTTGTTCTCCTGCAGCATGAATCCTGGCGAACTGTTGGCCGAAGAAGATGATGTTCTTGACCTGTTAAAGGATGAACTCCTTGAATCAGACGCTCAGCGCTTGCTTCAGGCATTCTCTCCAGTGTTGGTCAATGTGATTCGTAGCATCCAGGCCGCTCGTCATTCCTGAATCAGCTCTTCAAACGCGATTCATACCTCGATAGCCGGCTGACTGCCGGTTCTTGACGCCCTATGGCATCCCCTCAATAATCAATCTGCTTGAAAATTCATATAGATGACTGGACGAATAAAATAATGAACAAGCTTTCCAGCGACGAACGTCTACCACTTTATCAGCGTCTGCGCGACAGCCTGGCGGAGCAGATTGCCAACAATCGCTGGCGTCCGGGCGAGGCGATTCCTACCGAGGCGACTTTGTCCGCGGAGTATTGCCTGTCTACCGGCACAGTGCGCAAGGCCATTGATCTGCTGGTCAGCGACAACATTCTGGAGCGTCAGCAGGGGCGTGGCACGTTCATTCGGCGTGCACAGTTTCAGTCATCGCTGTTTCGTTTTTTCCGTTTTCAAACCGAAGCGGGTGAGCGCCGAGTGCCGGAAAGCCGGATTTTGTCCGTCGAACCTGTGGCTGCGCCTTCCTCGGTCGCTCAGGCGTTGGGGCTTGGTGCCGGTGCGCCGGTGATTCGCATGGTCCGCTTGCGGTTGCTGGATGGCGAGCCGGTGCTGGCTGAAGAAATCTGGTTGCCACGGGTGCGGTTTCAGGCATTGCTGGAGCTGGACCTCGATACGCAGGGGCCATTGCTTTATCCGATCTACGAAGACGTCTGCGGTCAGGTGGTCGCCTACGCGCAAGAAAGCCTGACGGCCGAGACGGTCAACGACGTGTACGGCCGCTTGCTGCAGATTCCGGTTGGCAGTGCGGTAGTGGTCATCGAACGTGTGGCTCGCGATTACGCCGGTGAGCCACTGGAGTGGCGTCGTTCGCGAGGGCACGCCAGCCATTTCCGCTACAGCGTGGAAATTCGCTGACAGCGCTGCAGTCTGCCAGAGCCGCTCAACGCTCATTAAGGATAAAAAGCCATGTTCAACTGGTATCGCGACGTCACTCCCAAGGAACGCAAGACCTTCTGGGCCTGTTTTGGCGGCTGGTCGCTGGACGCTCTGGAGGTGCAGATGTTCGGTCTGGCCATTCCGGCCCTGATTGCTGCCTTTGCCCTGACCAAGGGCGATGCCGGGCTGATCAGCGCGGTAACGCTGGTGACATCTGCGTTGGGTGGTTGGGTGGGCGGGACGCTGTCGGACCGCTATGGTCGGGTGCGCACGCTGCAGTGGATGATCCTGTGGTTTTCCTTCTTTACCTTTTTGTCTGCGTTCGTGACCGGTTTCAACCAGTTGCTGATCGTCAAGGCACTGCAGGGCTTTGGCATCGGTGGTGAGTGGGCGGCAGGCGCGGTGCTGATGGCCGAGACGATCCAGTCCCGTTACCGCGGCAAGGTCATGGCCACCGTGCAAAGTGCGTGGGCCGTCGGCTGGGGCTTGGCGGTGGTGCTGTTCACCCTGATTTATTCGTTTGTGCCGGAGGATATCGCCTGGCGGGTGATGTTCTTTGTCGGCCTGCTGCCCGCCCTGATGATCATCTGGGTGCGACGCAATGTCGAAGAGCCGGACAGCTTCCTGCGCATGCAGAAAAGCGCCGCGCCGAAGGTCAACTTCTTCAAGTCGATGGCCGGGATTTTTCGCCCCGAGCTGTTGCGCGTTACCTTGCTCGGTGGCTTGCTGGGGCTTGGTGCGCATGGCGGTTATCACGCGGTCATGACCTGGTTGCCGACCTTTCTCAAAACCGAGCGCAACCTGTCAGTGCTCAGCTCCGGCGGCTATCTGGCGGTCATTATCGTTGCGTTCTGGTGTGGCTGCGTGTGCAGCGGTCTGTTGATCGATCGCATTGGTCGACGCAGGAACATCATGCTGTTCGCCTTGTGTTGCGTGGTTACCGTGCAGTGCTACCTGATGCTGCCGTTGAGCAACACACAGATGCTGTTTCTCGGTTTTCCGCTGGGCTTTTTCGCAGCAGGCATTCCGGCCAGCCTCGGCTCGTTTTTCAATGAGCTGTACCCGGCAGAGGTACGTGGTGCCGGGGTGGGCTTCTGCTACAACTTCGGGCGCGTGCTGTCGGCGGTGTTTCCGTTTCTGGTAGGGCATATGAGCCAGTCAATGTCGCTTGGCAGCGCCATCGGCATCGACGCCGGCATTGCCTACGGCGTGGCAATGATTGCCGCTTTCTGCCTGCCGGAAACCCGTGGACGCAACCTCGAAGCCACGCTGCCGGTTGCCGAGCCACTGGACAAGGGCGCAGCGCAGCAAGCTTGAAAATCCTTTCATCCGCGGTGTTGCGGCACCGCGTCGACTTCTTATAGACGAACCCATGACTGATTCCTGTACCACGCCAATGCTGGGCATCGATGCCCACGCACATGTCTTCAGCAAGGATTTGAGCCTGGCGTCAGGGCGACGTTACAGCCCTGACTACGACGCAACGGTGCAGGCCTATCTGGCCAACCTGAGTGAACATGGCCTGAGCCACGGCGTACTGGTCCAGCCCAGTTTTCTGGGGACCGATAACCGGTTTCTGCTCGACGCTCTGGCGCAGGCTCCGGACCGGTTGCGCGGCGTGGCGGTGGTCGACACGGACATCAGTCGCGGTGCGTTGCAGCATATGGCCAGGCTGGGTATTGTCGGCATCCGCCTGAACCTGATCGGCAAGCCGCTGCCGGACTTCGCCGCGCCGGAATGGAAGATGCTGTTCAAACACATCTGGACGCTCGGCTGGCATGTCGAACTGCACCGCGAGATAGCTGACCTGCCGGGGCTGATCCGTCAGTTGCTACCGTTTGGTTGCAAGCTCGTGATTGATCATTTCGGGCGGCCCGATGCGCGTCTCGGTGTTGATGATCCGGCGTTCCAAGCCCTGCTGGAATTGGGGCTGAGCGGGCAACTGTGGATGAAGGTTTCGGCAATCTACCGTCTGCGCGGCAGTGTCGAGCAGAACGCGGCGTTTGCTCGCGCGGCATTGCCATTGCTGCTGCAGAGCTTTGGTCCACGCCGACTGGTATGGGGCAGCGACTGGCCGCACACCCAGCATGAGCACGTGGTCAGCTACCCCCGTGTGGTCGAGCAGTTCCGCGCGCTTGAATGCCCGGATCCGCTCAAGCGCATTATGTTGGTCGAGGCACCGCAGGCGCTGTTCGATTTTCTGCCTGTCGAAATCTGACCTTCTAAGCAGCAGGTGGCTTGATCCGATAGCTGACCATATACAGTGCCGGCAGGAAAAACAGGGTCAGCAAGGTGGCGATGGCCATCGGGCCCCAGAACACCTCGCGGGCAATCGGGATCATGCCCAGGCTCGCGGCCGCTAAGGTGAGCGTAATCGGTCGGCAGCGATGTTCGGTGGCCTTGACCACCGATGTCCAGGCGCTTTCCCCGGCGGCAATGAATTCATCGATCTGCGTCATCAGAATCACCGAGTTGCGGATGCTGATGCCGATCAGCACCAGCACGCCAGGAATCGCCACGAACCCCAGCGGATGCCCGGAAATCAACAAGGCCGCGACCACGCCGATCAGACCCAGGGGCACCACACTGACCACCAGCAGAAGTTTTTTCACAGCCGCACGAACGCAGGAGCGTTGCAAAGGGAAAAGTCATCAACGAATAGCACTGCCCGATCAACGAAACCAACACCCATCCATCACAGCGTCACGCCGGAAAAGCACCAAGGCTTTCCGGGCGCAGGCGAGCGAGCTTCAGGCCATCGCGGTGACGCTGGGCCAAATCTCCTGGGTGGCTTCAGTACCCAGGAATGTCAGTGCGGTTCTTTGCGAGTGGTGCCACGCCGCCTTGCTTTCCAGGTCCAGAAAGTGCCCGGTGTCCGGAACTACATTGAAAGTGCTTTTGGCGATGTAGTTGGAAAACATGCGCGCATCTTCAACGGTGGTGTATTCATCTTTTTCACCATTGATGAACAGCACCGGAATGTTGATCGAGGAGAAACGCTCGACGTAGTTACTGGCGCTTAGTTGGCGAATCTGGCTGATATGAAAGTCGATCTGGCGATATTCGTGCTCGGCCAGACTGATCAGGTGCTTGTAGTTATAGAGTTTGAACAGGCGCGGCAGGTACTTGCCCACGGTGTCGTTGAGCAGTGAGCCGATCTTGCGTTTCTCGCGTGCGGCGAGATAGACCTGAGCGTTGTCGATGTAGTCGAGCATGGCCTCGTTGAGGACCGGCGAGAACGAGCTGATGATTGCCTTTTCCACGGATGGAGGGCATTCGGAAAGGGCTAGCAGGGCCGACACACCGCCCCAGGAGACCGACAGTAGGTGGTTTACCTGATAAAGATCAATCAGTTGCAGGAGAATGTTTACTTCATCTTCCTTGCTGACAATCATGTCGTCCGGGTTGTGCGCTCGGGATTGCCCCGAAAACGGCAGATCGAACAGCACCAGGTTGTAGTGCGGTTGCAAGTATTTGACTGTCTGCCCGAAAGAGCCAGTGGTCGACAGTGCGCCGTTGACCAGCAGAATGGTCTTGGCGTCGCTGCCTTTCCAGTAAGTCTCGGCGTAAACCTTGTACTTACCGATCGTTAGAATCTTCGATTGTGCGCCCATAACAGCCTCCCAGCTAAATTTTATCCAGCAATTAGTGCAGCGTTCTCTGCTTCGGCAGCCATGCCAAAGCCTCGCCTGGTAAGTGGCGAAATCCGGTGAGTTATTATTCTGGGTGCAGCGGAAACGTTACCGCAGGAACTGTGTTTGCCTGGACATAGATAACGCAGTGCCAGCATGGCGACAAGTCACTGACGTCACAAAAATGTCTATTCGCTCACATTGTGCTTTGGCGTTTAGCCATCATCTTTCGAGCGACAGGTGGATTTAATCGGGGAAAAACGCCGTATCGAGCCTGAAAAGCGTATTTATTGAGAGGAAACTGTGCGTGCTGAAACGGTCAACCCAGGCGCACATATGAAACATATAGTTACACATGAGCACTTGGCAGAACGCGCCAGATTAATATCGAAATAGCTGAAACCACCGGGCCAGACGCTTTAATCTCGTCAAAAAGCAGGCACGGTCATGCAGTCATGGGCTTGAAGGTGCCTGAGTTTCAGGCCAGCGTATTCACTGTGCGGCATTCCAGCAGCAAACTTGCGCCGCCGTATTCGCTGGTGCCTATCTGCAGCGTAAAACCGTGCAGATTGACGATTGCGGCTACTACCGAGAGACCGAGACCGAAGCCGCTTTGCTCGGTGCCGGCCTCACTGCGATAAAAGCGCTGGAACACAGCGGCGCGCTCGGCGACGGGGATGCCAGGCCCGGAATCCTGTACTTCGATGCACGGCGTGGTGCCGCCAGGGGCAGGGTAGGCACTGATTTTGACGATTCCACCGCCAGGGGTGAACTTGATGGCATTGCCCAGCAGGTTGGTCAGTGCTTCGAACAGCAGGGCGCGGTCGCCTACCAGAGTAGGTAACGTTTCATGCAGGTCGAGTATCAGGGTGATCTGGTCTTCTTCAGCCAGCGGCAGATAGAAATCATGCAGCTCCTGCAGCAATGGGCGCAGTTCCAGTTCAACGAATGCCGAGCGTCGCTGGCGGTCTTCCAGTTCGGAAATGCGCAGCAGCCCGCGGAAGCGTGCCATCAGCGTGTCAGCTTCGCTGATGACCTGGGCTATCTGGGTGGCATGGCTCGAATCGTGCGCTGACTGCTGCTGAATACGGTAAAGCTGCGCACGCAGGCGGGTCAGCGGTGTGCGCAGGTCATGGGCGATGTTGTCGCAGACGCCCTTGACCTCGTTCATGAGCTTTTCGATACGGTCGAGCATGGCGTTGACGATCACCGCCAGCATGTCCAGCTCATCTCGCCTGTTGGAAACCGGCAGACGGCCGGCCATGTCGCCGGCGATGATTGATTCGGCGCTGGCCTGGATCGCGCGGATACGCCGCAACGGCCGACGGCGCAGCAAATGCCAGCCGGCAACTCCGGGAATAATGGTCAGCGAGATGCCCCACAGCAAGGCATGCAGGATCAGCGTGCTCACGGCGAACAGCGAACCGTTCTCGCGAACCAGAACCAGCCAGCGGCCGTCCGGCGTACGATTGACGATCGCATCGCAGCTGCCTTGCGGCATGCCTGGATCGTCCGATTCGATGCAGTCGTTCAGTACGTGAATCTGGCCGTCGATGGGCAGGTTTTTCGGGATGCTGGTGATGGGCCCGGCAACCGGGCGGAAGTTCTCGTCGAACAGACCGTAGGCATCCACCGAGCGGGTATCGAAGGTCATGCTGGTGGCCAGAGCGTCCACCAGTCCCTGCCCCTCGAAGCGCGAAAACAGTTGCTGGCGATGGGTCAGCGACTGGCGCGCGAGGGTGTCCAGATAGGACGTCACCTCCCAATACAGCACGCCTAGCAGAATCACGCTCCAGGCTACGAACAGCGAGCTGTACAGTGCCAGTAATCGACTTGTGGATGATCGCCAGCCGTTAGACGGGTTCGGCAATGACATAGCCGGATCCTCGCACGGTCTGAATGAGCTGTGCGGTACCGGGTTGGTCGATCTTCTTGCGCAAACGGCCGATGTGAACGTCGATCAGGTTGGTGCCCGGATCGAAGTGGTAGCCCCAGACTTCCTGAAAAATCATCATTCGGGTGATGATCTGTCCGCTGTTGCGCATCAGGAACTCGAGCAGCTTGAATTCGGTGGGCAGCAGGGTCAGCGGCTCGCCGCCGCGACAGGCTTCCCGGGTAATCAGGTTCAGTTCCAGGTCGGCAACCTGCAATACCGTCTTGGCGGCACTGACCGGGTTGCTGCGCCGTAACAGCACCTCGACGCGCGCGGCCATCTCATCCGACGCGAAGGGCTTTGGCAGATAGTCATCCCCACCGGCACGCAGACCCCGAACGCGTTCGTCCACGTCGGAGAGGGCGCTGATCATCAGGATCGGCGTGGAAATGCCCTGGGCACGCAAGTGGGTGACGATGGTCAGACCATCCATCTCCGGCAACATGCGGTCCAGGGTAATAAGGTCATAATCGCCACTCACTGCACGCGCCAGACCGTCACGGCCATTGTCGACCCAGTCCACTTCCAGTCCGTGGCTACTGAGTTCGGTCACGATTTCCTTTGCAGTGATGGCATCATCTTCGATTGCCAGAATTCGGGTCATGGTCCCTGCCTGAATAAGTGCGTTCAAAGATTCATTCTGCCTTTAAAACCCGCCGCGTTTCCTGAAAGAAAGTTTAATGATAGGGATCATATTTCCTGCTTTGCTGCGGAATCCGCTTCCTTGAGCTTTTGCGCTTTATCAAGGCGAAGTTTTTCTTCCTTGTTTTTGCGATCACGCTCCATTTTCTCTGTGGTGTCTTTTTCACTGCGGATCTGCGCATGGCTGATCAAAGCGAAAATAAAACTGCCACCGATAATGTTGCCCGCCAGGGTGGGCCCTGCGAAAGCGAACCAGAAATCTTTCCAGCCCAGCTCACCTGCGAATACAAGATAGGATACTTCGGCCGAACCCACCACGATGTGCGTGAAGTCGCCGAGCGCCATCAGGTAAGTGATAAGCACAATGATCGCTATCTTGGCGTTTTCCATCGACGCGATCATCCAGACCATGGTCGCAATCATCCAGCCCGAGACGATGCCCTTGGAAAACATCTGGGCCATGTCGTTTTCCATGACCTTGTGGCCGATTTCCAGAAACGCCTTGTCAGTGCTGGCGTCGAAAATCGGCAGGTTGAGCATGACGTAGGCGACCAGCAGTGTGCCGACCAGATTGCCGGTCAGAACCACACCCCACAAGCGCAACAGCCGCCAGATGTTGGCCAGGTTCAGCTTGCTCATGACCGGCAGCACAGCCGTGATGGTGTTTTCCGTGAACAGTTGCTGGCGCGCCAGGATCACCGCCAGAAACCCTGCCGAATAGCCAAGGCTGCTGATCACATGGCTGCCGGGGATGCCTTCGAGGCGCGAGTTCAACAAACCCATCGCCATCAGCGACAGGCCCATGGTCAGCCCTGCGGCCAATGCCGACCACCACAGCGCGGCAACACTGCGCTCCAGTTCGTGGTCGCCCTGCATGCGAATGGTTTCGTGCAACACCGCCGCGCGGGGCGGCTGATTCTCATCAATCTCGCGCTCTTCCTCGGCTGACAGGCCGGGGGTCTTGCCATCTACTTCGTGATCCATACAACGTCCTCAGCGCCAGTGATGAAATGGACCGACCTGGGCAATGCCGGTCCGATGCTTCAGACAGGCGCCGCGCGCCGTCGTTCGCCAGCCGCAGAGCCTATCGAGAATTGTTTGAGCCAGTGCGCAGATGTGTCGGTCTAGCCCAGCAGATCCGCACTCTGTACGCGTTCGATACCCATGCCCAGCATGGTCTTCCAGGCGTTCTCCAGCGAGCCGTTCATGTCGATGGCGCGACAGGCGTCTTCGATCACAAAGGTGTTGAAACCGGCACCGCGTGCATCCTGAGCCGACCAGGCGACACAGAAGTCCAGCGCCAGGCCCACCACGAATACCGTATCGATGCCACGCTCCGTCAGGTAGCCGGCCAGCCCTGTGCGGGTCGTGCGGTCTGCCTCCAGAAATGCCGAGTAACTGTCGATTTGCGCGTTGCAGCCCTTGCGCAGGATCAGTTGCGCGTGAGGCAGATCAAGGTCGGCATGCAACTGCGCACCGTGGCTGCCTTGTACGCAATGATCCGGCCACAGCGTCTGCGGACCGTAGGGCAGGGTGATGCTCTCGAACGGCAGGCGTTGGGCGTGGCTTGAAGCAAAGGAAATGTGCCCGGCAGGATGCCAGTCCTGAGTGATGACCACCTGGGAAAAGCGCGCCCCGAGACGGTTGATCAGTGGCAGCAGCGCATCGCCGTCAGCCACCGCCAGTTGCCCGCCGGGCATGAAATCGTACTGCATGTCGATCACCAGCAAGGCGCAATGAGGATCGGCAGGCTTGTGGGAAAGAGGCATCGGGGGTTCTCTCGTGAGGCGCAATAAGCGCAGTTTGCCTGTTTATCGCCACATTGGCTAAGCGACATAAAGACACTGGCCAAGAACATTTTTGGGAATTTGTATCAGGCGTTAATACGAATCTGTACTATTCGCAAAAAAATCCTGCCAGGTCCCAAGAGGTCTGGCTTTCTTGCCAAGGGCTGCACGTCGATGCGTCGTACTCTCGTTTCACTTTGCGTTATCCAGGCTATCTCTCAAGCGGCCTGGGCTGATCAGGTGGCTGGTGTCCAACCTGCCATGGAATTGCAGAATATCGATATCCAGGGCGCCGCCAATGCCGAAACGGCACAAGGGCCGGTCGATGGTTATCGGGCCACACGCTCTGCCAGTGCCACGCGTACCGATACCTCGTTGCACGAAACCCCGCAATCGGTCAGCGTCGTAACCCGCGAAGCGGTCGAGGATATCGGTTCCACACGTTTGCAGGATGCTCTCGACTACGCGGGCGGCGTCGGGCGAGCCAACAACTTCGGTGGTCAAGGGCTGACCACGTTTACGGTGCGCGGCTTCACCACCGGCGAGTTCTACCGCAATGGCTTCCCGATCAATCGCGGTTATCCGAACATGCCGGACGCCAACACCATCGAGCGTCTTGAGGTGCTGCGCGGTCCGGCCACCACACTTTATGGCCGCGGCGATCCGGGCGGCACCTTCAACGTGGTTTCCAAACAGCCGTTGGCCGAGCCTTCCGTGACGCTGGGCAGTCAGCTCAATGATCAGGGCATGAAGCGCGGAACGCTGGATGCCTCGGGGCCACTGGATGACCAAGGCCGTTTTGCCTATCGCCTGAATGTGGTCGGTGAGGGCGGCGATACGTTCCGTGACCATGTCGAAACCGAGCGCTATGGTGTGGCGCCGGTATTGAGCTGGCAGGTCGACGACGCCACGCGGATCACCTTCGAAGGTGACTTCATGCGCAACAACGCGCCGCTGGATCGTGGCCTGACGCGGTATGCCAACCAGGTGGGCACTGCTTCCCGCGACACGTTCTTCGGCGAGAAGAGTGTGGGCAAGCTGCATAACGACAACAACATGGCACAACTGCGCTTCGAGCATGACCTCAACGCGGACTGGACGCTGGGCGGCGGCGTGCAGATCCTTGATGGCTCCCTGCAAGGCGATGCCATCGAGGCCAACGGGCTGGCGGCGGACGGTCGCACGCTCGGGCGCAACTTCAACTATCGCAAGCTGGAGTGGACCGATCGCGATGTGCAACTGAACCTGACCGGGCATTTTTCGGCTGGCGGTTTCGAGCACACGCTGCTGACCGGTGTCGAGTATGAAGATTATGATTACAAGTCGATCATTCGACGCTCAAGCGGTGCAGCAGGCGCCTACCCGATCGACATCTTCGATCCGGTCTACGGCCAGGCTCGTCCGGCACTGACTCGAACGACCACCCACGACAAGGAAAACCTCAAGACCTGGGCTGCCTTCGTGCAGGACCAGGTGACCCTGACCGAGCGCCTGAAGCTGCTGGGCGGTGTGCGTCTGGAGCGTTTCGAACACGATTACGATTCTTTCCTGCCCGGTACCAGCAGCTGGACTGCCAGCGATAACGCCGTCACACCGCGCCTCGGCCTGAGCTACAACCTGACCGACGACCTTGCCGTCTACGCCACGACCGCTCGCTCGTTCAAGCCCAACAGCGGTGCCAGCCGACTGGGTGGCGGGTTCAAGCCGGAGGAGGGCAAATCCTATGAGATCGGAACCAAGTGGGAGGCGCTGGACGGGCAACTGAGTGTCGACACGGCGATCTATCAGATCGAGAAGCGTAACGTGCTGACCACCGACCCGGTCGATTCAACGTTCAGTGTGGCGGCCGGCGAGGTGCGCAGTCGCGGCCTGGACCTGAACGTGGTCGGCAACCTGACGCCCGAGTGGCGGGTGATGGGCAGCTACGCCTACGTAGACGCCGAGGTCACCAAGGACAACACGCTGCGGTCCGGTACACGGCTGATGAACATTCCCGAGCAAACGTTCAGCCTGCTCAATGTCTACGAGTTTCAGGACGGCGCCCTGCGTGGTCTGGGTCTGGGCGGCGGCGGTCGCTATGTCGACCAGCGCGCCGGGCGTACGGCCAACACCTCTTTCTCGATGGACAGCTATACGGTGTTCGACTTGCTGGCCTATTACAAGGTCAATCCGCACGTGAAGCTCAATCTGGACCTGAAGAATGTGTTCAACACCGAGTATGAAGAAGGCTCGTTCGGCAACGTCTACGCCTATCCGGGCGCTCCGCGAACGGTGCAGGTGGGGATTGCTTATACGTTGTAATGCTGCAGGTATCGGGTTCTGACAGAGAAAGCCTGAGCCTTCAGGGGCAGCTTCAGCCGCGTGTGTCATGGGCTCCGGCCCTTGTTCACACGCAGCATGGCCTCATCAGTACTGATCGGCCTTTGAAAAACCGGTATGGCGGCGAAGTTTGCCATCCTGAAACTGGTCCTTGCCGGGTAAAATGTCCGCGCCGGCGGCTTTGAGCGCGCTCATATTGTCCTGCAGGGCTTTAGTGGCGGCGTCCTTTTGCTGGAAGGTATTGCCTGCCGTCAGGTTGGCATTACCCACTTCACCAATCTGGAATTTATAGCCGGCCTCTTTCAATGCCTTGATCTGGTTGGCAAGTCGCGAAGAGGCTTCGCTTTCCCTGGCATACACATGAAAACTTCCAATCAGGGCTGGGTTGTCTTCGCCATTGGCGGCCTTTAATTGATCGGCGAACTTGACCAGGCCGCTTTGCGGACCTGCAGTCAGTCCGCCCCCCCAGTTGCTATCCTCGACAACAATACTTCCTTTATAACCGGCATTGCGCGCAGATTTAATTAACGTGGTCTGCATGTCAGCCCATTCCTGATTTGCGCTTTTACCACCCTGATGGAAAGTATCCAGCACGAAACCGGGAAGACTGCCAAACCTTTTGAGCACGCCACTGATATCAGCCGAGGCCTGCTTCAATTTGTCTCCCGTCAGCACGTTTCCGCTACCCTGATTCGCGTTGTCGCGAAACGTGAACTGAACTTTGACACCCTGTTTGCCCCCTTCACTCAGCAATGCCCTGAGTTTATCCAACTGCCTGCCATCCTGAATCTGGTCGTGCGTCATCTGAAAGCGCAAGGTTCCGCCTCCAATCGCTTTGAGGTCCTGAATCATCTTCGTGGCCGCGGCAGGTGTGGCGATATCATCAGGATTGACGTTGGCTCCCCCGCGCAAGACAGGCTCGGCAGTTTTGACGGGCTCTGCAGAGGACACCTTGTCTTTGTCTTTGACTTTATTATCTGGCTCGGCAGGGGGCGTGTTGTCTTTGACAGTGGCCACGTCATTGAGCACGGCCTTGATATCGTCCTGACTGGCAAGCGCTTTTTGACTGGCAAGTAACGCCGTGTCCGACGGGGATGCTCCGTTCTCCAGCGCTTGAGCACTTCGTTTGAACATTGCTCTGGTATAGACCGGAGAGGTTTCCGCTGTTTCAGCGGAGCGCCTGTCGGAGGGGGTGTAGGTATCGAGTTTTGCCTGCGTATCCGAAGTTGCACCCGTCGCGCCAGCGCTCGCCGGCTGTGGGGTCCTGTCTGCCATGACAGGTTTCTCATTAGCGGCCATGAGGCTGTCATGTGGCCTGGCGGAGCGGATATTCATCGGATGTCTCAATGGTCTGTGCGAAAAGTGACTGCGCCTGGTAAAGCAGGAGAATTAATCTCGAGTCAGGCGATGACTTATTGAATGTCAGTGTTCATATAAACAAGTCGGAAACTTGATATGACGAGTGTGCGACTGTTTTTCTTTTTTCTGTTGTTTATTGATACTCGGGCTCAGGGCGCAAGTATATTCCGGACATTGTCCATCGGACGAGAAGTTTCGCATAGAACTGATTTCCATTGCAGCAAACGTCTGCACGGTTAATTCGGTTCTGTCCTTTTTTGTCCGAAGCGCCGGTCGTTTACTGGCCTGGAAGCGGGGGCCGGCAGCGAGCCCCCTGATCAGGCTTTACGGGTGCTCATATACAATGCCCGGACGTAGCGTGGCATCCATAGGTGACAGCCTGATGTTTCACGACTCGTCAGCCAAACACCCGAATCGGCGATCCCGCATGCCACGCCTGGATATCTTCGATCATCTGCCCGTAGAAAGTCCGGTAGTTGTTCTCGGTGACGTAACCGATGTGCGGGGTCGCCAGCACGTTGTCCAGTGTTCGGAACGGGTGGTCGGCCGGCAGCGGTTCGATGTCGAAGACGTCCAGCGCAGCGCCGGCGATTCTGCGCTGGCGCAATGTTTCGATCAGCGCGGCCTGATCAATGATCGGGCCGCGTGACGAGTTGATCAGATAAGCGGCGGGCTTCATCCAGCTCAGTGCTTCTGCGTCCACCAGGCCACGGCTGCGGTCGCTGAGCACCAGGTGCACCGACAGCACATCGGCCTGTTCGAACAGTTGCTGTTTGCTGACATGGGTGACGCCTGACTCGGCAGCAGCTTCTGGTGTCAGGTTCTGGCTCCAGGCAATGACTTTCATGCCGAAGGCCTGCCCGTAACGGGCGATCCACTTACCGATACTGCCCAGGCCGAGAATACCCAGGGTTTTGCCATGCAGGTCGCTGCCCAGTCCGACCTGCCAGTTGCCGGCGCGCAACGAGTTGGCCTCGGCCACCAGGTTACGGGTGATGCCCATGATCAGCGCCCAGGTCAGCTCCGGTGCCGCATGCTTATAGCTTTCAGTTCCGCACACTACAACGCCCTGACGCTTCGCCGCAGCAGTATCGATCGCTGCATTGCGCATGCCACCGGTGACCAGCAGTTTCAGCGCCGGCAACTGGCTGAGCAGCGCCGCATCGAACAGGGTTCGCTCGCGCATCACGCAAATGATGTCGAAATCTCGCAAGCGCTGCGCCATGGTCGATGTATCAGCAGGGTAGTCATGCAGAAAACTGACCTTGCCCACTGAGCCGAGCACTGACCAGTCCACCACATCGCTGGCTACGTTTTGCCAGTCGTCGAGTACCGCGATTTTCAATGGGGTCATTGTCTGAAGGCCTCTTGATGGGATTGTTTTCAAGGCAAACGCTAATTGAACAGGCTGGCGGCGATGTTGATCGAAAAGCCCAGAATCGCGGTGTTGAACACAAAGCAGATCAACGACTGGCCGAGCACGACCTTGCGCATTTCTCGCGTCGCTACGCCAACGTCGGAGGTTTGCACTGCGACGCTGAGGGTGAACGAAAAGTACAGAAAGTCCCAGTAATCGGGGTTCTTTTCGCCACCCACAAACGCCAGTGCGGGCTCCTTGCCTTTCCAGGTGTAGAACATGCGTGCGTAATGCAGGCTGAAGATCACGCCGATCATCAGCCATGAACCGATGACCGTCAGCCCTGTGAAGGCGTGGTGAAGCATCTTGGCGTCGTTGGAAAGGCCTTTGCTGCTGGCGATTTCAAAAATGATTGCGGCCAGACTGGCCAGCGCCGCAACGCAGACCGTGACCAGAATGACCCCCGCGTTTTCGTCTTCCCTCATCGCGACGCGCCGCACATCGTCAGCATCGCTGCGCAACGTGCGGATGAAAATCATGATCAGATAAAGCCATACTCCCGTGTCCCAGCCAGTCAGCAGGCTCTGGGTCAGTGTCGATTGAGGGATGAGCCAGGACCAGGCGATGCCTGCGGTCAGGCCGACCAGAGCGGCAAGGGTGAGGCGAGGGCGTGTGCGGGCGAGATGGCGCATGCGGTCTAATCGTTACTGGACATTACCAGACAGTAGCATGCCGCTTCGGCAAGCCGAATTCGATTAAAAAAAACGGCGCGCAAGGGGGTTGCGCGCCGTGTGCCAGCCGGAGAATGAACAGGCGGCGAGTCAACTGCGAATTTCGGACCGATTCAACGCACCAGACAAGGCTGCTTGTTGTTGAATTTCCAGTCCGGGATCAGAAACTGCATGGCCACCGCGTCATTCCGAGCGCCCAGGCCCATGCCTTTGTACAGTTCATGAGCCTTGGCCAACTGGTCCATGTCCAGCTCGACACCGAGCCCCGGTTTCTTCGGGACCTCGACCTTGCCACCGACGATTTGCAGCGGTGCCTTGGTCAGACGCTGACCGTCCTGCCAGATCCAGTGCGTATCGATGGCGGTGATATTGCCCGGCGCTGCAGCCGCTACGTGGGTGAACATCGCCAGGGAAATATCGAAATGGTTGTTGGAGTGCGAGCCCCAGGTCAGGCCCCACTCGTTGCACATCTGCGCTACCCGTACCGAGCCCTGCATGGTCCAGAAGTGCGGGTCGGCCAGTGGAATGTCCACTGACTGCAGCTGAATGGCGTGACCCATTTCCCGCCAGTCGGTGGCGATCATGTTGGTGGCCGTCCTGAGGCCGGTAGCGCGGCGGAATTCGGCCATCACTTCACGACCGGAATAACCGTTTTCCGCGCCGCACGGGTCTTCGGCGTAGGCCAGCACGTGATGCTGATCGCGGCACAGGCGGATCGCTTCCTTGAGCGACCAGGCACCGTTCGGGTCCAGCGTAATGCGCGCATCGGGAAAGCGTTCGGCGAGCGCAGTCACCGCTTCGATTTCCTGGTCGCCGCTCAACACGCCGCCCTTGAGCTTGAAGTCCTGAAAACCGTAACGCTGATGCGCGGCTTCGGCCAGGCGCACCACGGCCTCCGGGGTCAGTGCTTCTTCGTGACGGATACGGAACCAGTCATTATCGGCCTCGGGTTCGCTGCGGTACGCCAGATCGGTCTTGCGCTGGTCGCCGACATAAAACAGGTAACCCAGCATCTCGACCTGATCGCGTTGCTGACCTTCGCCCAGCAGTGCCGCAACCGGTACCTCCAGATGCTGGCCGAGCAGGTCGAGGAGCGCCGCTTCCAGCGCGGTGACCGCATGAATGGCAATGCGCAGGTCGAACGTCTGCAAGCCACGGCCACCGGAGTCCCGATCGGCAAACGCCTTGCGTGCCTCGTTGAGGATCTTCTGATAAGTGCCGATGCTGCTGCCGACTACCAGCGATCGCGCGTCTTCCAGCGTCTGGCGAATCAGCTCGCCGCCAGGCACTTCGCCCACGCCGACATGCCCGGCGTTGTCCTTGAGAATGACCACGTTGCGGGTGAAGTAGGGGCCATGTGCACCGCTCAGGTTGAGCAGCATGTCGTCATGGCCAGCCACGGGCACTACCTGCATTTCGGTAATGACGGGGGCCTTGCTGGTGATGTTGGATTGCTGAATGTTCATGACGGGTCCTTTAAACGTAAGGCCTTGAAAATATGACCGATGAAAAGCGGCTGCGCACGTGCATCAGTGGGTCGCCGGCGTCTGAATGGCGGCGACCGGCGTCGCACCGGGCTTGGGGGTATTGCGCGCGGCGAAAACAATGATCGCGGCGATGATCGAGGTGGCTGTCAGACCGTACAGTCCGCCCTGGATCGAGCCGGTGTGTTCTTCCAGCAGGCCGAATGTGGTGGGTGCCACGAAGCCGCCGAGGTTGCCCACCGAATTGATCAGTGCGATGACCGCAGCGGCGATCCGCGCGTCCAGATAAGCCTGCGGGATCGGCCAGAACAACGAAGAAGCCGATTTGAAGCCCAGTGCTGCGAAGCAGATGGCAACGAAGGCGAAAATAGGGCTGCCAGTGGTCGACATGAACATCCCGGCAGCGGCAATCAGCAACGCAATGGCTACCCAGGCTTGCTGGCGTTTCCACTTGGCGGACAGCGTGGCGAACGCGTACATGCCGATGATCGACAGCAGCCACGGAATGGAGTTGAACATGCCGACTTCGAAGTCAGTCAGGTCGCCCATTTTGCGGATGATGCTCGGCAGCCAGAACGTCGCTGCATAAATCGTCAGTTGGATGAAGAAGTAGATCAGGCAGAACAGAATGATCTGACCGTCCTTGAGCAGTTTGCCGATGGAGGCTTTGACTGGCGTCGCGGCTTCACGCGCAGCCTGTTCGGCATCGATGGCGTTGACCAGTGCATCCTGTTCCTCGCGGGTCAGCCACTTGGCATCGTGCGGTTTGGAGTCCAGCCAGAACCAGACGAAGAAGCACAGGCCGACCGAGAACATGCCTTCGATGAAGTACATCCACTGCCAGCCTTTCAGGCCGAAACCGGTGATTTGCAGCAACAGGCCGGACAACGGGCCCGAGATCAGCGAGGCAATGGCCGAGCCGCTGAGGAAGATGGCAATCGCCTTGCCACGCTCGACACCGGGCAGCCAGCGGGTGAAGTAGTAGATCACACCCGGAAAGAAACCGGCTTCGGCCACGCCGAGCAGAAAGCGCAGGATATAGAAGTGGGTTTCGTTCTGAATGAAGGCCATGCAGGCCGCAACGATGCCCCAGGTCAGCATGATTCGCGTCAGCCAGATACGCGCGCCGACTTTCTGCAGGAGGATGTTGGAAGGGACTTCGAAGAGGGCATAGCCGATGAAGAACAGGCCGGCACCCAGGCCATAGGCTGCAGCGCCGATACCCAGGTCATGCTCCATGTGCGAACGCACGAAGCCGATGTTGACCCGGTCGATGTAATTGACGATGAACATGATGACGAAAAGCGGCAGGACGTGACGTTTGACCTTCGATACGGCTGAATTCAGAACCGAACCTGTGCCGTCGGCCATCCCGGAGTTGGATGTGCTCACAGTTGAATCTCCCACTCGTTGTTTTTATGCGGGTATGTGCGAAGTGTGTCCTTCGCATTGTCGGTCATCATACAAGTAAAAAGTGGTTGTGCAATCCCCCGACGGTGACGATCTGCAAGATTTTTAGCGCCTTGTAATCTGCCCCTGTGCAGGCGTATTGGGTCTGTATGACGGTAATAATTTAAAATTTATACCCAGTAAATGCTGGGGTTTTCCATTGTGTGCATCAGCTGAGTATGGCCGTTGACAGCAACGCGATGGCTGATGGGAGGTAGGGTGGATTGAAACGGGAGCTTTGACAGTCTGGAATGAGTTGTAATACAAGTAAGACAACTGTGCAGGGCTTTCAGACCCGGCATTCGAACGTACCCAGCTCCTTATTTGCGCGTCCATGGCCGTCATAAGGCAGCGTAAACAGACAAGTCAGGATTCATTCAGTATGCAAGAGCCTGCCAGCACCGCGCCAAAACGCCGTCAGCACAGTCTGGCCACCGATCTGGTGACCGAACTGAGCCAGCGCATTCTGCTTGGCAAGATCGCGCCTGGTCAGAAGCTGCCGTCCGAGAACCAGATCGTCCGCGAACATGGCGTCAGCCGCACCGTGGTACGTGAAGCGATTTCCAAGTTGCAGGCGTCCGGGCTGGTGGTGACCCATCACGGCATCGGCACATTCGTGCTCGAGCGCAGTGACCAGACCGGGCTGCGCCTCAAGGTCGAGACCGTTTCCAGGGTGCGCGATATCATCGAACTGCGTATCGGCCTGGAAACCCAGGCCGTGGCGCTGGCAGCTGTGCGCCGTACCGACGAGCAACTGGCGGCCATGCGTCAGGCGCTGGATGATTATCAGGACCTGCTGGCCAACGACGACAGCTGCGTCGAGGCTGACAAACGCTTCCACATGCTGATCGCCGAAGCCACCGGCAACCCGTATTTTCTGGAGATCATGCAACACCTGGGCAGTGCGATCATCCCGCGCAGCCGCATTGCATCGAGCGAGCGGGCAGGCAACAACCTCGCGCATCAGGGCTATCTGGCCAACCTGGAACACGAGGCATTGCTCAGTGCCATTCGCCGCAAGGACCCGGATGCAGCGCGCGCGGCGATGTGGACGCACCTGAGCAACAGCCGTGAGCGGCTGGTTCCGCTGGAGTAGGCGCAAGTGTGTTTGCGAAACAGGTCGTGGATCCGCAAAAATCGTGGCGTCTGAAACAACGCCTTCGCGAACAAGTTCGCTCCTACAGAAGCCCTTATTCTCAAGCCTACGGCACAAACGTAGGAGCGAACTTGTTCGCGAAAGGGCCCGTACAGCCGCAGAAGATCTGGCGTTCAAAACGAAGTATTCGCGAACAGGTTCGCTCCCGCAGATGCCTCGCTTCCCGGTCTCGACGATACAAGGTCCGCGGTTGCGTACTACGGTGTTGCGTTCAGCACGCCGAGCAGCACTTGGCTCTGCCACTCGAAATACGGGTTGAAGGTCAGTCGCGCGTGGATCTTGCCCGGCTCGGTGTAGCCCCAGTCCGAATACCACACCGGCTCGCCTGCCATGCATTTGGCAGTGTCCGCCTTGCTCTGGCCGTTCCAGCAGATACGCTGGCTGCCGGATACGCCGTAAAGTGGATTGTCCGCTGAAAAAAGCAGGCCCATGTGTGAAAAGCGGCTGATGCGGTATTCCGGCAGGTAGTCCTTGCGCACCTCGACGCGCGGCGTATCGGCAGCCCGGGCGGGCAGGTCGCCGTACCAGATCAGGCGACTGGCGGGGCTGCTGAAGCGCTGGCTGAAATTATCCAGCACATAATCAGTATCAAGGACCGAGTCATGCTCGGCGATGGCGATGAACACCGGCTTGTCATAGCGACGCTGATGCAGGCGGTCCTGGGCCAGCGCGCTGCTGCGATAGAACTGGGCAAAACCATTGGTGGGCATGTTCATGTAGCGAACCGGCGTCTGCATTGGGCGCAGGCCTTCGTTCGGCGCGGCAAGCCAGGGTCGCGCCCAGCCGATCCACGGCGTCAGCCAGGCATAGCCGCTGTTGGAGCGAAATGCCGGCGAAAACAGGAGCAGCCCGGCGATTTCGTCATGACCATAGGCGTAATCGAGTACCAGATTGGCACCGGTCGAAAAGCCGCCCAGATAGACATTTGGCACTTCGCGACCGAGCAGTTGCGCCTGTTCGCGCACCACCTGCTGCCACTGTTCGAGGCGCACGTCGAGCATGTCTTCTGGTTTGGTGCCATGCCCCGGCAACAACACAGTTCGGACCAGATAGCCCTGCGCGGCGAGCATCTGTGCCACGTCGTGAAACGACCACGCCGAATCACCCAGGCCGTGCACCAGCAGCACGCCGCCTTTGGGCGTACCGCTCGGGGTCCACTGGCGCGGCGCGTTCCAGCCCAGCTCGGCCTGGTGGTCGGCGGTCTGGAAGTTACGCTGGTTGCGGATCAGCTCAAGGGTCTGCTGACGGTAGTCTTCAAAGCGCTGTTTCGGCTCTTCGCTTTCCGCCATTGACGTGCAGGCTTGCAGGGTCAGCAGCGACAGCAGGCTGGCGAGTCGGAATTTGATCACAAGGGGGCCTGTACACGCATATTCGAGGGTTCAAAAGGTCGACGCGGGCACTCTGCCATGTACGTCGCGCCCGTGACTACTTTCAGGCACACTCGGGCGTTCTATAACTTCAACAAAATGTATCCATATGCCCGACCATTGCAAGCCTCGCCACGTGTCTGGAGTCGTCCATGTTCGCCCTTGATCGAGCGCTGGCCCAGGACATCGTCGACCGGGCCATGACCATCCTGCCGTACAACGTCAATGTCATGGACTACCTGGGCATCATCATCGGCAGCGGTGATGCCGAGCGATTATGTACCCGTCATGAGGGCGCGCAGCAGGTGCTGGCCAACCGGCAGGTGGTGGAAATCGATTCTCTGGCAGCGTTGCAGCTCGGCGGTGTCAGGCCGGGTGTCAATCTGCCGCTGATGCTCGACCATCAACTGGTGGGCGTGCTCGGCATCACCGGCGAGCCGGACGAGGTCCGGGTGTATGGCGAGCTGGTGAAGATGACTGCCGAGATGCTCATGGAACAGCGCCGTCAGCAGGCTGACCTTCAGTGGCGGGCGCAGCGCAGTGAAGACCTGCTGGCGCGCCTGCTGTTGCCGGATTGTCCCGACAGCCTGGTGGATGAAGCGCGACAACTGGGTTTGCAGCCGCACATGGCGCGTCAGGTGGTATTACTTCAGTTTGGTGATGAGGGGCTGGCTGGCAGCCAGGCTGCCAAATGGCTTGGCACACGCTACGCCGACAGCTGGTGCGTGCTGCGTGAGCCCACCTTGCTGTACTGGTGCCGCGCGACGGGCAAGGAGCGTGACGATGCGCTGCTGCTCAAGCAGTTCGATGAGCAGCATTGGCCAGTGCTGCGTATGGCCACCGTGGCGCAATCGGCGGACCTGCCCACCCTGCGTCAGGCCTGTGCGGCAGCGCGGGATCTGCTCGACTACGCCAGTCAGGCAAGGCCGGCGCCGCGCCTGCTGCGGCTTGAAGCCTATCGGTTGCCGGTGCTGTTCTGGCGTTATCGTCATGACTGGCTGGCCGAAAACGTCACCGAGCCGATGGAGCGTCTGCACACGCATGCGCAACTGTTCGACACCTTATGCAAATGGTTCGAGTACAGCGGCGAAAGTCAGGCCTGCGCCGATGCACTGGGTATCCATCGCAACAGCCTGCGCTACCGGCTGGAGAAGGTTGGCGAGCTGACGGGCTGCGATCCCTACAAGACCGATGACCTGCTGCGGTTGTACGTGGGCGCGCAGATGATCACTCGCCACAACTAAAGCCGGGTTTTGTTCAAACGCCCCATAACGACGGCAGATCATTGTGCGATCGGCAGGCGGA
Organism: Pseudomonas sp. PvP027; assembly: GCF_017833005.1. NCBI lineage: Bacteria > Pseudomonadati > Pseudomonadota > Gammaproteobacteria > Pseudomonadales > Pseudomonadaceae > Pseudomonas > Pseudomonas sp. PvP027. The sequence continues at coordinate 5,531,953 of NZ_JAFIBK010000001.1, forward strand.
AACCCCGGTGTTGAATGAGAGCATGCGAGTACCGGATCTGGAGAACAACAATGAAAATAGTCATCGCCCCCGACTCGTTCAAGGACAGCCTCAGCGCCCAGGCAGTTGCCGACGCGATCGCCAGCGGTCTGGCCGAGGTCTGGCCGCACGCCGAGCTGATCAAATGCCCGATGGCAGACGGCGGGGAGGGCACCATCGAGGCGCTGCTGGCTGCTTGCAATGGCGAACTGATGAGCGCCAGCGTCAGCGGCCCGCTTGGCGCCCCGGTCAACGCCCATTGGGGCTGGCTGGCGGAGAGCAGGACCGCAATCATCGAAATGGCCATGGCCAGCGGTTTGCAGCTACTGACTCTGGCACAGCGCGACGCCTGTGTGACCAGTACTGAGGGCACCGGCCAGTTGATCTCGGCGGCACTGGATGCAGGAGCCCGTCGGGTGATCCTGGCCATCGGCGGCAGCGCAACCAATGACGGCGGCAGCGGCATGCTTTCAGCCTTGGGCGCGCGCTTTCTGGACGCCAACGATCAGCCGCTGGCGCCGGGTGGGCTTGCGCTTGCCGACCTGGCGCGTATCGATCTGAGCGGTTTCGATCCACGCTTGTCTGACGTGCGCGTCGAGATCGCCGCCGACGTCGATAATCCACTCTGCGGGCCGAATGGCGCCTCAGCTATCTTCGGCCCGCAAAAAGGCGCATCGCCGGATCAGGTCATGGCGCTGGACGCCGCACTTGGCTGTTTTGCCGAGCATACCGCGCAGGCGCTCGGCCAGGATTTGCGCAACAGCCCTGGCAGCGGAGCAGCGGGGGGCATGGGCTTTGCCGCCAAGGCCTATATGAAGGCTTCGTTTCGTGCCGGCGTGGAGGTGGTGGCCGAGCTGACCGGGCTGGAGCAGGCGCTGATCGGTGCCGATCTGGTCATCACCGGTGAAGGCCGTTTCGACGCGCAAACCCTGCGCGGCAAGACGCCGCTTGGCGTTGCACGAGTCGCCCAGCGTCGGCAAGTGCCGGTGGTTGTGCTGGCTGGAACCCTGGGCGAAGGCTACGAGCAGCTGTATGCGCACGGCATCGGCGCAGCCTTTGCTTTGGTCAGCGGACCGATGAGCCTTGAGCAGGCCTGCCGCGATACGCCCCGCCTGTTGCACGAGCGTGCGCGCGACGTGGCGCGGCTCTGGCAGATGGCTTCGGGCGGTTGATGACTGCGCTGTGAGCAACGACAGCAGCCTGGCAACAACCGTTATTTTTCATTAACTCTATGAATCATCGCTGGCTGTCCTAAAGAATTGCCTGATCAGGGCGATACGCTGTCGGTTGTCTGACAACTTCGCGTCGGACACTGCCCTCCAAAAAATATAAAGAGCCCTGGTCATGAATCTACGCAAACTCTCTATCGCTCGTCGCGCCGGTCTGGGTTTTACCCTCATTTCCCTGTTGGTGGCTTTGCTGGGGTGGTTTGCGCTGGCGCAGATGTCGACCATTCGCCAGAGTGAAGTGGCGGTGGAGACCAATTGGCTGCCCAGCATGCGAGTGGTCAACGATATCCGCGAAATCATGCTGCGCATTCGCACCATTTCCTTGCGCATGGCGCTGGATACCGATCCTGCGAGCATTCCGACCTACCGCGGCCAGCTGGACGTACGTCTGGGTGATCTGGACAAGAAGCTGGCGGTCCTCAAGACCTTTGTCGACACCCCGGAAGAGAAGTCGCTGACCGACCAGTTCATGGTGACCATGGGCCAATACCGCAGTGCGCTGGACCGCTCCTTTGTACTGGCTGGCCAGGGCGATAGCGTCGGGCTGAACAAACTGCTGCTGGTCGACATGAAGCAGATCGTCGACGGCTCCGGCAAGCAACTCGGTGACCTGGCGGACTTTTATGTCACCAAGGTCGATGCGGAAGGCAAGTCGGCCGAGGCCCAGTACGACAAGTCGCGCGACATCGTGATTATCTTCGTGGTGATTGCCGCGCTGTGCACCATCGGCCTGGCACTCTGGCTGACCCGCAGCATCGTCGGCCCGCTGCAGCGTGCGGTAACCGCTGCCGAGCAGGTTGCCAACGGCGACCTGACCCATAGCATCGAAGTCGATGGTGAAGACGAAGTCACCCGACTGTTGCGTGCCCTGGCGATGATGCAGGTCAATCTGCGCGAAGCCATGCGCCACATCGGTAGCTCGGCCACTCAATTGGCGTCGGCCGCCACTGAACTCAACTCGGTCACCGAAGACAGCTACCGTGGCTTGAACCAACAGAATGCGGAGATCGATCAGGCCGCCACGGCAATCAACGAAATGACCTCGGCAGTAGAAGAAGTCGCGCGTAACGCCGTTTCTACTTCGGACGCCTCCAACCAGTCCAGCACTTCGGCGCTGGCGGGCCAGACTCGGGTGATCGAGACGGTGCAGTCGATCCAGACATTGACCGACAACGTACAGGCCACCTCGACGCTGGTGCAAAACCTTGCCAATCAGTCGCAGGACATCGGCAAAGTGCTGGACGTGATCCGCTCGATTGCCGAGCAGACCAACCTGCTGGCACTCAACGCAGCCATCGAAGCGGCACGTGCAGGCGAGTCGGGCCGTGGTTTCGCGGTGGTGGCGGACGAAGTCCGGGCATTGGCGCATCGCACCCAGCAGTCGACCCTGGAAATCGATTCGATGGTCAGTGCCATGCGCAGTGGTTCGGCGCAGGCGCTTGACTCGATGAACACCAGCCGCGATCGGGCCGACTCGACGTTGGCACTGGCCAAGGGCGCGGGCGAGTCCTTGAGCGAAATCACCTCGTCGATCAACCAGATCTCTGAGCGCAATCTGGTGATTGCCAGCGCGGCGGAAGAGCAGGCGCAAGTGTCGCGTGAAGTCGACCGCAACATCGTCAACATTCGCGATCTGTCCATGCAGTCGACTCAGGGCGCCAACCAGATCAGTGCGTCTAGCCATGAATTGTCGCGCCTGGCGGCCGATCTGAATCAGGTGGTCTCACGCTTCAAGGTGTAAACCCCTGCATTGAGACAGGTTGTGCCTGCTTGCCGACGATCGACCGGACGCGCATTATGCCCTCGGTCGAAATGACCTCCGGTACAGTCTGTGCACAACCTTATCGAAGGGGGCGGCATCGCTTCATGAATAACAACAATCAAACCTTCAGCAGTTGGCTGCGCTCGCCAGCCCATCACCAGTGGCTGGCACTGGAAGGCAATCGTCTGTTGACCTTCGCCAAGGCCTCCAGACTGGACAACGGCTTTGGCAGTCTTGATGACTACGGTCGCCTGATGGTCGGGGCCACCGCAGAAACCATGAACACGGCGCGCATGACCCACTGCTTTGCCATGGCCCATGCGCAGGGCATTCCCGGTTGTGCTGCGCTGGTCGATCATGGTGTCGCCGCATTGCGCGGGCCGTTGCACGATGCCGAACACGGCGGCTGGTTCAGCGCTGCGCTCGAAGACCGCGGCAAGACTGACAAACAGGCTTATCTGCACGCGTTCGTTGCACTGGCGGCCAGTTCCGCCGTGGTGGCGGGGCGGCCTGGCGCGCAGGCGCTGCTGTCGGACGCCATCCAGATTATCCAGACTCATTTCTGGAGCGAGCAGGAAGGTGCCATGCGTGAGTCGTTCGCGCGCGACTGGAGCAACGAGGAGTCGTATCGCGGTGCCAACAGCAACATGCACAGCACCGAAGCCTTTCTCGCGCTCGCCGATGTGACCGGCGACGCGCAGTGGCTAGACCGGGCGCTGAGCATCGTCGAACGCGTGATCCACGAGCATGCCGGTGCCAACAACTTTCAGGTCATCGAGCACTTCACCCAGGACTGGCAGCCGCTGCCCGATTACAACCGGGAAAACCCGGCAGACGGCTTCCGGCCCTTCGGCACCACGCCGGGACATGCCTTCGAATGGGCGCGGCTGGTGTTGCATCTGGAGGCTGCGCGCCGTCAGGCCGGACGCGCCAACCCCGAATGGTTGCTGAACGACGCCCGCCAACTGTTTGCCAATGCCTGCCAGTACGGCTGGGATGTCGACGGTGCCCCGGGTATTGTCTACACCCTCGACTGGCAGAACCAGCCGGTGGTCCGTCATCGCCTGCACTGGACTCACTGCGAGGCGGCCGCTGCTGCTGCCGCATTGCTGCAACGTACCGGCGAGCAGCAGTATGAGGACTGGTATCGCTGTTTCTGGGAGTTCAACGAGACCCTGTTCATCGATCACGAGCATGGCAGCTGGCGCCATGAGCTGAACCAGCGCAACGAGCCCAGCGCAGACATATGGCCCGGCAAGCCGGACCTTTATCACGCTTATCAGGCCACGCTACTGCCGGTGTTGCCCCTGGCGCCAAGCCTGGCCAGCGCCCTGGCGGGGCTGGAGTGAACGGCTAGCGTCGGTCAGCCTGATATCGGCAACTCAAAGCGCAGGGATGCGTTTGTCGGTCAGGCGGATAATCTGACGGGCCAGGAAGCTGCCGGTCAGGATCACGCCGAACAGGCGCAGGGTCTGCATGGCCAGTACGAAACCGACGTCGGCATGCGTATCGATGGCAATGATGGCCATGGTGTCGAGGCCGCCCGGGCTGGTTGCCAGGTACACCGAGAGGTAATCCTTGCCCAGCATCACGGCAATCAGCCAGGCCGACACTGCGCAGAGCACGATCAACAGCAATGAGGCCAGAATCATCATCGGCAGCCGACGCCAGACGTACTGCACCGTCGGCCGATCGAAGCGCAGCCCGACGTAGCAGCCTATCGCACCGTACGCGATGGGCAGCAACCAGGTCGGAACGGTGATCTGCATCACGCCACTCAGTTGCAGCGCACCGCCCAGCATCAGCGGCACCAGCAGGGCACCTGCCGGGAGACGCGAGCCGAGTGTCACGCCTGCGGCAATGACTGCCAGGCTCAGCGCAAGATCGACAAGGTTCAGGGCGGGCAATGCCGCTGTAGTGCTGTGCAGGGTCGCACCGGAATCCGGTGCGCCGATGAAATGGCTGACCAGCGCGCCGATGGTGACCACGCAGACCACACGCACATATTGCATGGTGGCGACGATGCGCGAGTCGGCACCGTAATCCTCGGACATCGCGACCATTGCCGAGGCCGCGCCCGGCGACGTGCCCCAGGCTGCGGTGTTGCTCGGGATACCGGCAAAGCGCACCAGCACCAGCCCAACCGCCGCGCTCAGCACAACCGTGAGGATCGTCGCCAGCAGCATGACGTGCCATGAATGAAGGGCGGTGAGCAGCACGCTGACCGACATGGCATGCGCGATCAGCACGCCAACCGTGCCCTGACCAAGTTGGAATGCCCGCTTTGGCATGCGAATGCTAGCACCTGAAACGCCAAAGCCGATAGCGACCAGCATGGGGCCGAGGAACATCGCAGCAGGCATATCGAACAGTTTGAGCAGTTGACCGGCAATGCCGGCCATCAGGATCAGACCCGCCCATTGAGTCAGCGGGGAAAGAGAGGAAAGCGAAAAGCGTGAAGCGTTTGACAAGGACGTTCTCCTTGAGAGGGGTAAATCACATGCAAACAGTATCGACTTCGCAACCCATCAAGTCTATTTTCTAATAATCATGAATTGATAACTTTGGTTGATAGATATGGACCTGCGTGATCTCACTTATTTCGAAACCATTGCCGAGCTCGGTCACCTTGGACGAGCTGCAGAGAAGCTCAATCGCAGCCAGCCAGCGCTGACCAAAAGCATTCAGCGCCTCGAAGAATCATTCGGAACGCGACTGTTTCAACGTGACGGCCGACGCATCAAACTGACGCCCGTGGGCGAGCTGCTACAGGCGCGCGGCAAGGAGTTGCAGCAAAGCATCGCCCAGACCCAGCGCGAGATCCGGGATTTCGCCAGTGGCATGGTGGGCAATATTCGGGTCGGCTGCGCCGCGACGATGGCGGAGTACCTGATGCCGAAACTGACTTCGGCCTTGTTGCAGCGTACTCCTGACGTCACCTTGAAGCTGGTGATCGGCCAGGATGACTTGCTGCGCGAATCGTTGCGCTCCGGTCAGCTGGACATGATCATTTGCGCGCTGGCGCCCGACAGTGAAGACGTCACCAGCTTCGCCATACTGCAGGACGAGGCTGTGGTGGTGGCCAGCAAGAATCATCCGATCTTCAAGCCATCGTTGAAAATGAGTGACCTGTGCGCGTATCGCTGGGTACTGCCGCCCGTCAGCGTTTCGTCACGCAAATGGCTGGACGCGACCTTCGCCGCTCATGGCCTGCCACTGCCGACGGTGCAAATCGAAGCAAACTCGATCTCCCTGTTGCCGGGGCTGATTTCCCGCAGCAACCTGTTGAGCTTCATTGCCCGCGAGTCGCTGGAGTTCGGCAAGACCATGCAGCACCTGCGTGAGGTGCCGCTCGAGCAGACCACCCATAAACGCACCATCGGTGTCACGCTGCGCAAGGGCGGTTACCTGTCGCCCGCGGCAGAAGGCATGTTGCAGATGCTGCGCGACAACGGCGGGGACTTTCTGGGTTGGGCGTGACGGTGTGCGTTCAGCCGCTCGCCGGCAGGACCTGAAAGCCACTCAGGTACTTTGCCAGCGCTTCTGCACCCAGCTCCACGGTCGAGCTGGTACCCGCCCAACTGCAGGCGAGCATCAGGTTGCGCGGCAAGTCGAAGTCTTCAACCATAAAACCGTTGGTGTCGAGACCGTTTTCATCGTGGGGAACCAGCTCGCGTAGCGATGCCACCGGTTCAAAGTACGCCCACACCGGCTTGTTCAGTGCGACTGCCATACCGACTTCGAATGCCGTGCCCGAATCCGGTTCCAGGCCGCGGAACACGTTCAGGTTGACCAGCATGGCAGAGCAGCGGTGGATCATCGCGACATTCATCGAGTAAATCTGCTGCGCGGTTTCATGCGCTGTCCGTCCGTGTGTGACCTCATTGTCAAACGGGTACAAACCCTCAAGCCCGTGTGCCGCGCACAATGCCTTGAGATAGCGTCCATGTTCCACGGCGTCGGTCCTGAACACGTCGAAGCCTGCGAGATAAACCAGTGGCGCGTGCATATTCGTCTCTCGGGTGCAGATATTATCCCGCCGATTCTAAGGCTGACCGCGTGCCGGCGATACATGCCATTGATCGGCAGAAACACGATCAGCAGGCGTTTACGCTGGAATCTGTACGGATAACCAGTATCCTTGGTCGGTCTGCTCATTTGTCATGTGAACGCTGGCCTTGAATATTTCGCCCCTCGACAATCCGTTTTATTACCTGGAAAACTTCCGTCAGGTCCTTGACTGGATTGCCCGGCGCTACGATGACCTGCTCGATGCAACCGAGCGCCATTTCATCAGCGAGTTTGCCGAGCTGCCGGTGCCCGCCCAGGGTTTGCTGGTGCGCATGGTGATGCGCAAGGGTGTGTTGTTCCGGGCCAGCAAACTCGGTTATGTCGAGATTGGCGACCCTCATGACGCCGTGTTGCCGCTGCTGGCGCGGGAGTGGGTCGATACCGCTCCGCCATTGGGCTTGAGCGAGCTGTTCCAGTTGCTGCGTCGGGATGAGTTGAGCCATTGCTTCAAAGACCACGCAGTCAAGGGGCCCGAGCGCAAGCAGGATTGGTTCGAGCGCCTGCAGCCGATGTACCCTGCGCCACAGCCCCTGGAACAGTGGCACCCGACGTTGTCCGACGCCGTGTTCGGCTTGAAGATCATGCCGCTGTGTGACCGCCTGCGTTTGTTGTACTTCGGCAATCTGTACCAGGAATGGTCTGAATTCGTGCTGGCCGACCTGGGTATCTACCGCTACGAAAAAGTCGAATTCTCGCTGGAGTCGCGCGGCATCAACGAGCGTGCCGACATCGACGTGTGCCTGCAACTGCATGCCTGCCGGGAAGCACTGGAAGCCTGCCTGGAACTGCACACGCTGGCCGAGCGTGTCATTGCCATCGAGTGCGGCAATCCGTGGTTGCTCATGCGTCGCGGCAAACTGCTGTTTCGTATCGGGCAACAGGCCGAGCGCGTACAGGACTGGCCTCTGGCGATGGCGGTGTATCGTCAGTCCAGTTACCCCGGTGCGCGTTCAAGGCAAATCCGCGTGCTGGAGCGTAACGCCGAATACGCAGCGGCGCTGACGCTGGCGGAACAGGCCCGTCTTGCACCGGAAAGTGATGCAGAGGTCCAGCATCTTTCACGCGTCATGCCACGACTGCAACGCAAGCTCGGCCTGACGGCCGCGCGCAAGCGTACTGTGCGGGCCATTGCGCGGCTGGACGTACAGGTCACGCCGGTGTCGGGGATGAGTGTCGAGCGTCTGATACGCCTGCACCTTGAAGACCAGCAGGGCGGGGAGGTGCATTACGTCGAGAATGCGCTGATCAATTCACTGTTCGGGCTGCTGTGCTGGCGGGCCATTTTCGCTCCATTGCCGGGCGCATTCTTTCACCCGTTCCACAGTGCGCCGAGTGACCTTTACAGCCCTGACTTCTACCAGCGCAGAGCATCGTTGTTCGATGCCTGTCTGATGCAACTGGAGTCTGCTGAATACCTGGCGACCATTCGCGAGCATTTTGAAAGCAAGTACGGCCTGCAATCACCGTTTGTATTCTGGGGTGCGCTGACGCCGGAGCTACTGGAGCAGGCACTCTATTGCCTGCCGGCCGAACACTTGCTTCGCTGGTTTCGTCGACTATTGCAGGATATAAAAGCCAACCGGACCGGAATGCCTGACCTGATCCAGTTCTTTCCGGAACAGCGTCGTTATCGAATGATCGAGGTCAAGGGGCCGGGTGACCGCCTCCAGGACAACCAACTGCGCTGGCTGGACTTCTGCGCCGAGCATGGCATGCCGGTGGAGGTGTGTTACGTGCAGTGGGCGACTGACGACAGTGTCTGCGTCAGTAGCGACCTGTCAGATCATCAAGGAGCCTTGTGCCCGTCCTGACTGTCCTTGTGGTCTGCATCGTGGGGCTGTTTCGAATCATGAGATTTGTCATCCGCACTGCCGTTCTTTCCAGGCAACGGGTCCATGCCTTTGGTGCCGGGGCTTGTGCCTGGCGCGCCGGGGCTGGTGCCGTCGACATTCTTTTCGTTTCCAGTGCCGGGCACTTTTGGGCTGTCGCTGACCGGGTTGGTCGGGCCGGTCGAACCGGCAAACGCGCTGGTGCCGGACAGCACCAAAAATGCCGCGAGGCTTATTGCCCCCAATCTATTCCTGATCATGATGCAAACTCCGTAAGTACAGTGACTGAAACGGTGCCGCGAAAAGGGTGGACCCGCGGGCAGGGCTTGGCCCTGCCCACGTAAGACGCCTGATTACTGAGTCTTGGTCTTTTCAGTAGTGGTGCTCTTGTCGTGTGTGCCGTGTGTAGTCTTGTCGTGCTTCATCGAGCGTTCTGCTGCCGCTTCCTTGCTTTCATCCTGCGCGCCTGGGGTCTCGGACGAGGTGCGGTCCGTCGGCTGGGTGTTGGTGCCCGGCAGCTTGGTCGCATTCTTGTTGATCGGGGTTTCAGGGGTAGTGGTCGATTCGGCAAAGGCAGCGCCTGAAGCTACAGCCATCAGGCCAGCAAGAGTCAGGGCAGTCAGTTTGGTTTTGATCATGGTGCTTACTCCGTTGTTTTAAAGTACTCACGTTGGTCATTGGCCAGTGGCCATAGGTGCCGTCGAACCCGACGAACGGTAGATATCTTCGATGCATCAAGGCTTACGCCGTTGCTATCCACGTTGAGGGCGATCGCGCGCGCTTTTCGGTCATTCATGCACCCCTGAGCACCGTCGGCCGCGAATTTTTAAGTTGATTTAGCTATAACGTGACCGCTCGGTCATTTACAACGATTCTTAAAATCACACTTTCTTACATTTTTATAACGTGGCTGGCATTCCGCTATCTGATGAGTGGTGGCAGAACGCTATTTGGTCTGGCGCGACGCGAATGCCCCGTAAACATTGGGTTTTAAAGGGTTTTTCATTGTCAGTGACGTAGGAAATCACTTACAAAAAAGTTCCTCTCCCGACACGATTCGCTGGATTGTCATTAAACAGCAACATTTGAGGTTTTAAATCCGCCTCGGGCCTCCTTAAGTGGACCACCACACAATCTCCTGGACTGAGGTATTACCGTGATTCTGCTGACTAAAAAACGCTTGTCGCTTCTGATCGCATCGCTGTGCCTTAGCGGTGTGGCTCACGCGACTGATGTAACAGGCGCTGGTTCGAGTTTCGTCTACCCGGTTATTTCGGCGTGGTCCCAGGACTACAGCAAGAGCAAGGATAACCGTATCAACTATCAGTCCATCGGTTCGGGTGGTGGTATTGCCCAGATCAAGGCGGCGACCGTTGACTTCGGTGCATCCGACGCCCCGATGTCCGCAGAAGATCTGCAGGCCGGCGGCCTGGGTCAGTTCCCGAGCGTGATTGGCGGTATCGTGCCGATCGTCAACGTCGAAGGCGTTGAAAGCGGCGCACTGAAGCTGGACGGTCCAACCATCGCCAAGATCTTCATGGGCGACATCAAGAAGTGGAACGACCCTGCAATCGTCGCGCTGAACCCTGACTTGAAAGATCACCTGAAAGATGTGGCGATCACCGTCGTTCACCGTTCGGACGGTTCGGGTACCACTTACAACTTCACCAACTACCTGAGCAAAGTCAGCCCGGAGTGGAACGAGAAGCTGAAGTTCGGTTCGACCGTGCAGTGGCCAGCAGGTGTGGGCGGCAAGGGTAACGAAGGTGTTTCGGCCTACGTGAAGCAGATCAAGGGCTCGATCGGCTACGTCGAGTACTCCTACGCAACGACCAACAAACTGTCCTACACCCAGCTGAAAAACGCTGCCGGCAAATTCATCAAGCCTGATGCCAAGGCATTTGCTGCTGCCGCTGACACTGCCGACTGGGCAAGCGCCAAAGACTTCAACCTGATCATGACCAACGCGCCGGGTGAAACTGCATGGCCGATCACCGCGACCACCTGGATCATCATGTACAAGAAAGCCAAGAACGAAGAGAAAAGCACGGCTGCTTTCGACTTCTTCAAATGGTCCCTGGAAAACGGCCAGAAGCAGGCCGAGAAACTGGAATACGTAGCATTGCCGAAATCGCTGGTTGATCGCGTGGAAAGCTACTGGAAAACGGAATTCACCAAGTAAGTGATTCAACCCGTACCACCCCTGTCATCAGCCGCGATATCGGCTCGGTGACAGGGGCTTTTCCTTGCGAGTGGCCTCAACATGACTGAAAACACCCAATACCTGTCCGCTAACGTCTCCGCTGGTGAGTCCGAGGGCGAGAAGCGCGCCAAGCGGGATCATCGTCATGACCTTTGGTTCAAGCGTTCATTGCAGGCTGCAGCGATGCTGGTGCTTGCTTTGCTGGGTTGTATTGCCTTGTCGACCCTGTGGGGCGGCAGTCTGGCATTCCAGACTTTCGGGTTTGGCTTTCTGACCAGCACCGAGTGGGACGTGAACGCCGGCAAGTTCGGTGCTCTGGTTCCGATCTATGGCACCCTGGTTACCTCTTTTCTGGCTTTGCTGATCGCCGTACCGGTGAGTTTCGGCATTGCAATCTTTCTGACCGAAGTAGCGCCGCCCTGGTTGCGCATGCCGATCGCCTCGGCCATCGAGCTGTTGGCCGGTATCCCTTCGATCATCTACGGCATGTGGGGGCTGTTTGTCTTCGGCCCGTTCATGGCTGAACACCTGTCGCCGTGGATCACCGAAAACCTTGGCGCGCTGCCGCTGATCGGTCCGATGTTTCAGGGGCCGCCGCTGGGTATCGGCATGCTGACCGCCGGTATCGTGCTGGCGATCATGATCACGCCATTCATTACCTCGGTGATGCAGGAAGTCTTCCGTACCGTGCCCGTGGCTCTCAAGGAGTCGGCCTACGCACTGGGCGGCACCACTTGGGAAGTGGTCTGGGACATCGTGCTGCCTTACACCCGTTCGGCCGTGGTCGGTGGTGTGTTCCTGGGGCTGGGGCGCGCACTCGGCGAAACCATGGCGGTGACCTTCGTTCTGGGCAACGCTCACCAATTCTCTGCGTCGCTGATGATGCCAAGCAGCTCGATTGCCTCGGTGATCGCCAACGAGTTCAACGAGGCTTACACCGACTTGCACCGTTCCGCACTGATCGCCCTTGGCTTCCTGTTGTTCGTCGTCACCTTCATCGTGCTGGCCCTTGCACGCATGATGCTGTCGCGCCTTTCGCGTAAGGAGGGGTTATGAGTAAGGATGTGACCGGCAGCGAGCACCTGTATCGGGTTCGCAGCATCAAGAACAAGATTGCGATGGTGCTCAGCTGTGGTGCCACTGCCTTTGGCCTGCTGTGGCTGGTGTGGATTCTGCTGACCACCATCATCAAGGGTATCGACGCGCTCAACCTGCAGCTGTTCACCGGCATGACGCCGCCGCCCGGTACCGAGGGTGGCCTGGCCAACGCGTTCTACGGCAGCGTGCTGATGTCCGGCATCGGCCTGCTGATCGGCACGCCGATCGGTCTGATGGCGGGCATCTGGCTGGCCGAGTTTGCTCGCTATACCAAACTGGGCAACACGGTTCGCTTCATCAACGACATCCTGCTGTCGGCACCTTCGATCGTGCTCGGTCTGTTCGTTTACACCGTCGTGGTACTGCCCCTCAACGCGGTGACAGGCCATCAGGTGGGCTTTTCGGCGATTGCCGGTGCGCTGGCTCTGGCATTGCTGGTGATCCCGGTGGTGGTGCGTACCACGGACGAAATGATGCAACTGCAACCCTCGACCATGCGTGAAGCTGCGCTGGCGCTGGGTGTGCCGCAATGGAAGCTGACCCTGCAAATCGTCCTTCGCGCAGCCAAGGCTGGTGTGGTAACCGGCGTGTTGCTCGCATTGGCACGCATCACCGGCGAAACCGCGCCGCTGCTGTTCACCGCTTTCGGCAATCAGTTCTGGAGCAGCGATCTGCTCAAACCAATCGCCAGTGTTCCGGTGGTGGTTTTCCAGTACGCCATGAGCCCGTTCGATGATTGGCACTCCCTGGCATGGGCCGGTGCACTGGTCATGACCTTGTTCGTACTGATACTGAGTCTGCTGTCTCGCTTAATTCTTCTGCGCAATAGGGCGTCCTGATGAACAACCTTTCCCTGGCCAACGAAAAAACCAAGATCCAAGTACGCGGTCTGGAGTTTTTCTACAACAACCAGAAGTCGTTGAAGTCCATCGACATGACCATCCCCGAGAAGCGCATCACTGCGATCATCGGCCCGTCGGGTTGCGGTAAATCGACCCTGCTGCGCGTCTTCAACCGCATCTACGCGATGTACCCGAAGCAGGAAGCGCGCGGCGAAGTGCTGCTCAATGGCGAGAACATCCTGGCGCCAGGCTATTCGATGAACCGCCTGCGCAGTCATGTGGGCATGGTGTTTCAGAAGCCTGTGCCGTTCCCGATGTCGATCTACGACAACATTTCCTACGCCATCAAGCACCACGAAAAACTCTCGCGTCGTGAAATGGAAGATCGCGTCGAGCAGGCGCTGCGCGGTGCAGCGTTGTGGGATGAGGTCAAGGACAAGCTCAAGCAGAGTGCGACCGGTCTGTCCGGTGGTCAGCAGCAGCGTCTGTGCATCGCCCGTACCATCGCGTTGCGTCCTCAGGTATTGCTGCTCGACGAGCCGACTTCGGCTCTCGACCCGATTTCCACAGGACGTATCGAACAGCTGATCACCGAGCTTAAAGAGCAGTTCACCGTGATCATCGTGACCCACAACATGCAGCAAGCGGCGCGTTGCTCCGACTACACGGCCTTCATGTTCATGGGTGAACTGATCGAGCACGGCGACACCGACACCATCTTCACCAAGCCCTCCAAGACCCAGACCGAAGATTACATCACCGGTCGTTTCGGCTGATCATCCGGCCAGGGCGGGCGCTTCCTGGCGCTCGCCCATGAATGCCTCGATCCTGCTGCGCAGCCAACGCTCGGCAGGGTCGCTGTCCATCACACTCAGCCACGTCATCGACAGGTCCAGCCCCGGCGTGGGGAAGGGCAGTGGCTCGTCATACAGCAAACCCAATGCACTCATGGCCTTTGCCGCGTAGTCGGACAGCCCCGAAATCATGTCGGTGCCGGCCATCAATGCGGGCAGGGTGGCGAACTGCGGCACCGACAACACTACCTGACGCTTGCGCCCCAGCGCGGTCAGCCACTCATCGGCGAAACTGCTGACACTCGCGACGTGCGACACCACCACGTGCGGGCGCGAGCAGTATTCGTCCAGGCTCATGGGGCTGACAGGTTTGTCGGCGCGCACCAGCCTCGGCTGCACATTACGCAGGGTCTTGCGCTTGGCGTTGGCCGGCAATTCACGGGTCAGGCAGACGCCGACGGTAATGTCGCCGGACATCAGTACCTCGGAAATATTCAGGTAGCCGACGTGCTTGACCACAATCACCACGCCGGGCGCCTCCTCGCGGATAGCCTTGAGCATTGCCGGCAGCAGGCCGAATTCGACGTCGTCGGTCAGGCCTATGCGAAAAGTCATTTTGCTGACCGACGGGTCGAAGTCGGTGGTCAGGCTGAGCGCCGTGGACATGGCGTCCAGCGCGGGCGTCAGGTGCTTGAGGATCTCGTGGGCGCGAGCGGTGGGTTCCATGCGATGGCCGACGCGGATGAACAGCGGATCGTTGAGCAGACTGCGCAGGCGATTCAGGGCGGCGCTTATCGTGGGCTGGCCGAGAAACAGTTTTTCCGCTGCGCGGGTGACGTTACGCTCCTGCATCAATGTTTCGAAGACCACCATCAGGTTGATGTCGGCCTTGCGCAGTTCATTTCGATTCATTGCTGTTCCTTGGCATCAGACCCGGCTGGCCACGACGGCCGGTAGCGGATGGCCAAGTCTAGGCAGGCACTGCAGGAGGCGTCCAGCATTTTGCCGTTGCCCGAATACTGCATGACGAAACGTCTGCTAACGGTTCTGTTGGCAGGAAAAGTGCGAATCTGTTGTGGGAACAGGGTCTACTTGCAGGTCGGCCGCTTACGGTTAAGGCGGTTGAAGAATTTGATTCCATTTACAGGAGGTGCCCCTATGCGGGCTGCAAAGATTGCCGGTGTGTTGATGTCTTTGGCGCTATCAGGCACGGCTCTGGCTGAAACACCCGGCTATGGTCAGCAACTGGAAGGTTTCGCTTATCCTCACCCGCTGCTGAAATTTCCGTTCGATTCGCAGGGCCAATCCCTGGAAATGGGCTATATGGATGTCAAACCCACGGGCAAGGCCAATGGCCGCACCGCAGTGCTGCTGCATGGCAAGAATTTTTGCGCTGCGACCTGGGAAGACACCATCAAGGGCCTGAGTGCTGCGGGCTATCGCGTTGTCGCACCTGATCAGATCGGTTTCTGTACTTCGACCAAGCCGGAACACTACCAGTACAGCTTCCAGCAGTTGTCGATGAATACTCATGCGTTGCTGGAAAAACTGGGTATCGACAAGGTGTCGGTGGTCGGCCACTCCACTGGCGGAATGCTGGCCACGCGTTATGCGTTGATGTACCCGAAGCAGACCGAGAAGCTGGTGATGGTCAACCCGATCGGTCTGGAAGACTGGAAAGCCCTGGGCGTGCCTTACCGTAGCGTCGATCAGTGGTATGAGCGCGAGCTGAAGACCACCGCCGAAGGCATTCGCGCCTACGAGCAGAAGACCTACTACGATGGCCGCTGGAAGCCTGAATATGACAAGTGGGTCGACATGCTGGCCGGCCTGAACAAAGGGCCGGGTCACAAGATCGTGGCCTGGAACTCGGCACTGATCTACGACATGATTTTCACCCAGCCGGTGTTCTACGAGTTTCCCAGACTGCAGGTGCCGACGGTGCTGATGATTGGCGATGCCGATACCACTGCCATCGGCAGCGACATCGCACCGCCTGAGGTCAAGGCGAAGATCGGCAATTACAAGGTGCTGGGCAAGCAGGTGGCACAGATGATTCCTGGCGCCAGGCTGGTTGAGTTCAAGGGCAAGGGGCACGCCCCGCAGATGGAAGACCCGCAGGGTTTCAATAAGGCGCTGGTCTCCGAGCTTCAATAAGCCGCAAGTCATGCCACGTAGCAACCTGGTCTGCCCGCGACCAGGTTGCCTGCTCCCGGCATCGCCGATTAAACGGCGATCTCTACCTGATCGCCTTTGAATCTTACCGGCCAGATATCGAGTCGCTGTTCCGGGTATTCGATGCAACTGCCGTCGTGCAGGCGAAAGTGCTGCTTGTATAGCGGCGAAGCGATGACCAGCTCGCCAGCGATCTGACCGATCAGACCACGCCCGATCACGTTTGCCCCCGATTTGGGATCGCGGTTGTCGATGGCAAAGAGCTGTTCGCCCTCTGCAGTTTCGGGCAGGTAGAACAGCGCGACCTGTGCGCCGTCCAGCCACGCCACGACGCCTGAATTGGCGACCAGATCTTCGCGTCCGCACAGGGTTTGCCAGTGCAGGTGCGGTGCCTCGGGAGCATTGTCGCCGGCGAGTATTGTCTGAGACACATTCATCACACCACCTCCTTGAATAACGGAATAAGCGCCAGCTCTTCGGGTTTTGCCGGACGACGCTGGGCGCGTTCCTTGACGAACTGCACGTCGGGGTCAGCCCGCCCGTCGTTGACGAAGGTGCGGAAACGCTTGAGTTTTTCCGGGTCCTTGAGGGCGTTGGCCCATTCGCATTCGTAGCGGTCGACCACCAGTTGCATCTGCGACTCCAGCTCTGTCGCCAGGCCCAGGCTGTCGTCGATGATCACCGCCTTGAGATAGTCGAGGCCGCCTTCCAGCGATTCACGCCAGACCGAAGTGCGCTGCAGTTTGTCGGCGGTGCGGATGTAGAGCATCAGGAAGCGGTCGATGTAACGAATCAGGGTTTCGTCATCCAGGTCGGTGGCGAACAGCTCGGCGTGACGCGGACGCATGCCGCCGTTGCCGCACAGGTAAAGGTTCCAGCCGTTCTCGGTGGCAATCACGCCGACGTCCTTGCTCTGCGCTTCGGCGCATTCGCGGGTGCAGCCGGATACGGCGAACTTGAGCTTGTGCGGCGAGCGCAGGCCCTTGTAACGGTCCTCGATGCGCAGCGCCATGGCGACGCTGTCCTGCACGCCGTAGCGGCACCAGGTGCTGCCTACGCAGGATTTAACCGTACGGGTCGACTTGCCGTAGGCATGGCCGGTCTCGAAGCCTGCCTCGATCAGCTCGCTCCAGATATCCGGCAACTCGTGCAGTTGCGCGCCGAACAGGTCGATGCGCTGGCCGCCAGTGATCTTGGTGTACAAGTCGTATTTTTTCGCCACCGCGCCAATCGCAATCAGGCCGTCCGGGGTGATTTCGCCACCCGGAATACGTGGCACCACCGAGTAGGTGCCGTTTTTCTGCATGTTCGCCATGAAGGTGTCGTTGGTGTCCTGCAGTGGCACCAGCGAAGGTTCGGTGATGGGACGGTTCCAGCACGACGCGAGGATCGAGCCGACTGCGGGCTTGCAGATGTCGCAGCCATGCGCGCCCTTGCCATGGCGAGTCAGGAGTTCGTCAAAGGTCTCGATGCCTTCCACGCGGACCATCGAGTACAACTCCTGACGGGTGTAGGCGAAGTGTTCGCACAGGCTTTTGTCGACCGCCACACCGCGGGCCATCAACTCATGTTCGAAAACCTGTTTGAGCAGCGCGGTGCAGCCGCCACAGCCGGTGGCTGCCTTGGTGCAGGACTTGATTCCGGCCAGATCGGTGCACCCATTGTCGATGGCCGAGCAGACGGCGCCTTTGCTGACGTTATGGCAGGAGCAGATGGTCGCTGTGGCGGGCAGGGCGTCGGCGCCCAGCGTCGGTGCGCCTTCGCCACGCGGCAGAATCAGGCTCGATGGATCGGCCGGCAGGGGGATGCCGTTCTGCGCATATTGCAGCAGCGTGTCGTAATAGCTGTTATCGCCGACCAGTACAGCGCCGAGCACCTGTTTGCCATCGGCCGACACCACCAGGCGACGGTAGCTGGCGGTGGCTTCGTCAATGAAGCGATAACTGACGGCGCCGGCCAGCGCACCGTGCGCATCACCGATGGAGCCGACATCCACGCCCAGCAGCTTGAGTTTGGTCGACATGTCGGCGCCGAAGAAGGCGTCAGTATCCTGTTCGCACAACTGCGCTGCCACGCCACGGGCCATTTGATAACCGGGTGCGACCAGGCCGAACACGCTGCCGTTCCAGGCTGCGCATTCGCCGATTGCATAGATATCGGCGTCGCTGGTACGGCAGTGCTCGTCGATGGCGATGCCACCGCGCGGGCCAAGCGCCAGTTCACACTGACGTGCCAGGGCGTCTTGCGGGCGAATACCGGCGGAGAACACGATCAGGTCGGTTTCCAGAAACTCGTCATTGGCGAAGTTCATCCGATAGCGGTACTGCTTGCCGTCGCTGATCGACTGCGTGGCACGGGATAAATGCACGCCGACGCCCAGCGCTTCGATACGCGCCTTCAATGCAGCGCCACCGTGGTCGTCCAGTTGCACCGGCATGAGACGCGGCGCGAACTCGACGACATGGGCTTCCAGCCCCAGCGATTTAAGCGCATTGGCCGCTTCCAGCCCCAGCAGACCACCGCCGACTACTACGCCACGGCGGGCTTTCGACGCGGCATAGCGAATGGCGTCCAAGTCCTCCAGCGTGCGATAGACCAGCCGGGAATTGCCTCGCGCGCCCTCGATAGGCGGTACGAACGGGTATGAGCCGGTGGCCAGAATCAGCTTGTCGTAACCGAAGCAACCTTCGGCGGTAATGATTTCGTGACGATCACGATCAATCTCAAGCACCGGTACGCCGAGGTGCAGCGTCAGGCCAGGGTGCTCGTAGACGGACATCTCACTCATGGCCAGCGATTCGGCGTCGCGGCCGGTGAAGTATTCGGACAAGTGCACGCGGTCGTAGGCGCGCTGTGTTTCCTCGCCGAAGACATGGATGCGATAACGCTCGAGTGCGCCGCCTGCGATCAACTGCTCGACGCAATGATGCCCGACCATGCCATTACCGACGACGATCAGGTTTTTTACATCGTTGAGGGGGAAGACTGTGGTGTTCATAGCGAGTCCCGGCCGAGGCCAATCAGGTTTTTCAAAGCAAAAAAAAAGCGCCCGGAACCGTTCGGTTCCAGGCGCCTTTGCCTGTTGTCTTATTGGGTGTTCGGGGGTGCCATCGAGCCACGTTGCCGGAAGCACCCGAGTAGCCCTCTGATCTCTGCGAGACTGGCGATCCACGTCGATCAGCCGGGGCAGCCCGACCACATTCATGGTGGGGTTGTCGAGGAATATGCAGGGGCTGTGCCAGCTTGCGCCGACAGCGGTACAAACGCGCATTGGCAATGCCCGCGCGGCCGAGCAGCGTTTTCAGCCGCATCCGGCGCAGGATTTTTCCTGCCTTGCATTGGTGCGCATCGAAGGGTTTGCGCTGTAAAGCTGTGCGCGGCATTACCTGCTCGCTCCCACATAGAGGGCGATAGCCTGAACGTATCGTTCCTCACGCTCTGCGTGGGAATGCCTGTCGTAACGCTCCGCGTCACAAATCTGCGTCGCACCGCTTGCTCTATAGCCAAGCAGTGCGTCCAAAAGCCCAAGTCTGGCGTAACATTTGTATCACCCTGCAACTCCCCATAAAGTCAGTGCTCATGAACATCACCATCACTGAAGTACACCCCTCCGAGATCTCGCACACTGTTGATTTCGTCATGCGTGCCCGCGCCGGGATTTTCCCCCTGCTCGATACTGTCACCGTTCCGCCCGATCTGGCCGGCTTCGAGCAGGTGTATCTGGACGGTGAGGACGGCAAGTTTCTGATTGCCCGCTGTGAAGGGCAGATCATCGCGGCCGTGGGCTATCTGCCTTACGATCATCGTTTCCCGCAGTTCGATTACCGCGGGCGCAGAACCGTCGAGATAGTGCGTCTGTTTGTTACGCCGCAGTTTCGCGGCGACGGGCTGGCCAGCCGCTTGTGTCAGGCGCTCTGGGCGCATGCCGAGGCGGGTGGCGTAGAGGTTCTGTACCTGCACACCCATCCATTTCTGCCCGGCGCGATCCGTTTCTGGGAGAAACAGGGCTTTGCCGTGACCGATGTGGAAAGCGATCCGGTGTGGAACACCACCCATATGGAGCGTGTTTTTTAAGAGGACTTTGTCAGAAGACGGAAGGGGGCCGGCAGGACGCCAACCCCTTGTACCGATCAGTGCGGAGAACGCTGACGCACAGTCTTGAGCAGGTCTTCCGGAGTGATGTGCCCGACCACCGATTTGGCCGCCGCGCTGCCGGGTAGCGGCAAGTCGAGAATGTGACCTTTCATCTTGCCGATCACGTGCATTTCGCAAGGCTTGCAATCGAACTTGAGGGTCAGCACTTCATCGCCGTGCACCAGTTGCATCGGCGCGACCTTGGTGCGTACGCCCGTTACACCTTTGGCCTGTTTCGGGCACAGGTTGAACGAGAAGCGCAGGCAATGCTTGGTGATCATCACCGGCACTTCGCCGGTTTCTTCGTGGGCCTCATAGGCCGCGTCGATCAGCTGTACGCCGTGGCGATGATAGAAGTCGCGAGCCTTCTGGTTGTAGACGTTGGCCAGAAAAGACAAATGCGACTCCGGGTACACCGGTGGCGGAGTCGTCTCGGCCTTGCGACCACCACGCGGATGAGCCTTGATGCGCGCTTCGGTCAGTGCCTCGATGGCGTCGCGGCGCAGGGTTTTGAGCTGCGAGTTGGGCACGAAGAACGCCTGTGGCGCGTCAAGCCTGACGTCCTGGGCATGATAGATCGTGGTGCCCAGTTGAGTGAGCAGGTCACGCAACTGATCCAGCGCCTGCTCGGGTTTGTTGGCCGTGCCGAATGGCCCATCAAGGCCGACAGTGACGCTTACGCCTTCTTCGCTGGTGGCTTTCAGGCTCAAGCGATCTTCGCGCAGCGTGACCTGCCATTGAACACCGATACGACGCTCGGCCGAGGTCTTGAGCAGTGCCTGTTGCCAGTTGTGGTCCAGATTGCGGTTCAGCGGATGATTGGGGCGCAGGCCAGAAAGGGCCGCGGGCATCTCGTTGGGCTCTACGCGATAGCGCCAGCGCTTCTGGCCGTCCTCTTCGAACTCGCCCTTGAGCTCGGCGATGTTGGCACGGAAGCCGACCACTTCACGCTTGATCTGCACATTGAGGCCATCGCCGTTGGACAGCGGCTCATGTGTCACGGCGATCAGGTCGCGCTTGCCGAGCTTTTCAACAGTGCCCACCGCCAGGCCGGTGAAGGTCGGCGTATCGAACGCGCCGATGTCGATCTTGCGGTCGCTGACGAAATAATCGGTGCTGCCGCGATGAAAGGTCTTTTCCGGGTCCGGCACGAAAAAGTGCGCGGTACGGCCGCTTGAAGCACGTGCAAGGTCAGGGCGGTCCTCAAGAATCTCGTCCAGACGCTGGCGATAATAAGCGGTGATGTTTTTTACGTAGCCCGCATCCTTGTAGCGCCCTTCGATCTTGAACGAGCGCACGCCGGCGTCCACCAGAGCACGCAGGTTGGCGCTCTGGTTGTTGTCTTTCATCGACAACAGGTGCTTTTCGAAAGCCACAACGCGACCCTGATCATCCTTGAGGGTGTACGGCAGGCGGCAGGCCTGCGAGCAGTCGCCACGATTGGCGCTGCGGCCGTTTTGCGCGTGGGAAATATTGCACTGCCCGGAGAACGCCACACACAGCGCGCCGTGGATGAAGAATTCGATGGCCGCATCGGTTTCGTCGGCGATTGCACGGATTTCCTGCAGATTCAGCTCCCGGGCCAGCACCAGTTGCGAGAAACCGGCCTGATCGAGAAACTTCGCCCGGCTCAGGGTGCGGATATCGGTTTGCGTACTGGCGTGCAGTTCGATGGGCGGAATGTCCATCTCCATCACCCCGAGGTCCTGCACGATCAACGCGTCCACGCCGGCGTCGTAGAGCTGGTGAATCAGCTTGCGCGCGGGCTCCAGCTCGTCGTCATGGAGGATGGTGTTGATCGTGGTGAAGATTCGCGCGTGATAGCGGTGCGCGAATTTGACCAGCTCGGCAATGTCACTGACCTCGTTGCAGGCGTTGTGCCGCGCACCAAAGCTCGGCCCGCCAATATACACCGCATCGGCACCATGCAGGATGGCTTCACGGGCGATGGTCACATCCCGTGCAGGGCTGAGCAATTCCAGGTGGTGCTTGGGTAACGACATGGCAACGGGATCCGGCTGCGGGCAAAGCGCGCATTGTAGTGCCACAGACCGCGCGGTGCACCTGTTGCAGATTGCGGCAGGTGCCGGACTGACCATCGGCGTGGTTTCAGCGCGAGCGCAGGCGCAGAATCTTCGCCCCGTCACTGGGGTCGGTCAGCCAGTGCGCCACGACGCCGAAGGTGCTCAGCAAGCGTTCCGGGGTCAGCACCTCGAGCGGCGCACCCAGCGCGACCAGCCGACCCTTTTCCATGACGGCCACACGGTCGCAGTCCAGTGCCTGATTCAGATCATGCAGGGCAATCACGGTGGTCACCGGCAAGGCTCTGACCAGGCCGAGGATGGTCAGTTGGTGCTGGATGTCCAGATGATTGGTCGGTTCGTCCAACAGAAGGATCTGCGGCCGTTGCGCCAGCGCCCGGGCGATGTGAACGCGCTGCCGCTCGCCACCGGACAAGGTGTGCCAGGCGCGTTTTTGCATATGCAGCATGTCCACATCCTGCAACGCCTGGCGAACGATTGCATCGTCCTCTGCACTCCACGGCTCGAGTGCCGACAGCCAGGGCGTGCGGCCCAGTTCGACGGCGTCCAGTACGGTCACGGCGTCGCTGGTTTCAGCCTGCTGTTCGACCACCGCCAGCAGGCGCGCCACGTCCCTGCGACTCAACGCCTCAAGCGCTTGCCCGCCCAGGCTGACCGCGCCGCTGACCGGCTTCTGAATACCGGCCAGTAGCTTGAGCAGGGTGGATTTGCCCGAACCGTTGGGGCCGACCACGGCCAGGGTTTCACCCATGGCGATGCTCAGGTCGACATCGCGCAGCAGCGCCGCGCCACGTACCGAATAGCCCAGACCGGAACATCCGAGTACCGGTGCGCTGAGCTGATGGGGTAAGGCGTTCATCGCGTGCTGTTGCCCCGGATAAGAATCAAAGCGAAGACCGGTGCGCCGATCAGTGCGGTAATCACGCCGATCGGCAGCGCCTGCCCCTTGATCAGAGTGCGCGAGAGGATGTCGGCAGCGATCAGAAAAAGTGCGCCGCTCAAGGCACTCAGCGGCACCAGCCGGGCATGGCGGACACCGACCAGCATACGCACCGCATGGGGGATCACCAGCCCGACAAAACCGATGGAGCCGACAATCGAGACCATCACTGCGGTGACCAGCGCAGCACTGGCGATCAGGATGATCTGCACGCGCCGTACCGCGATTCCCAGTGACGCCGCCGAGTCGCTGCCGAAGGTGAATGCGTCCAGCGCTCGCCGGTGCCAGAGGCACACCAGCAGACCGAGCAGCACCGTCGGCACTGCCAGCCAGACCGAGTGCCAGCGCACGCCGCTGAGGTTGCCCAGCAGCCAGAACATGATGCCGCGTGCCTGCTCGGAGCTCGCGGATTTGGTGATCAGAAAAGAGGTCAGGGCATTGAACAGTTGCGAACCGGCGATCCCGGCCAGAATGATCTGCCCGGCTGCCGTGGTGCCGCGTGAAGAGTGCGCCAGCAGGGCAACCAGCGAAAACGCTGCCACAGCACCGGCAAAGGCGCCCGCAGACATCGAGATCGCGCCTGCACCGAAGCCCAGAATCGCGACCAGTACCGCGCCGGTCGAGGCCCCTGCGGAAATCCCCAGCAGATACGGGTCTGCCAGCGGGTTGCGCAATAACGATTGCAACACCACACCACAGATCGCCAGCCCGGCCCCGCAGGCGGCTGCGACAATGGCGCGGGTCAACCGGTAGTTCCAGACGATGCCTTCATCTATAGGGTCGAGCACATAGCCGGCGGCCCAGATTTTATTGGCCAGCACCTGAAAGACCACGCTCAGGCTGATCGAGGTTTCGCCGATCGCTGCGCCGATCATGATCGCCAGCACCAGCACTGCCGAGACCCAGAGCACATGAACCAACGCTATCGGCAATCTCATTTGGCAGCGTTGAAACGGTTGGCGGCGTCAGCCAGTTCCTCGAACCCGGTGAACAGACGCAGGCCAGCCTGCATGCCCTCGGCGTCGATGATCACGATCCGGTCATGCTTGACCGCATCCATGTTGCGGGTCACCGGATCGGACTTGAGGAATTCTATTTTTTTCAGGTAGTCGTCGGCCGGAAAGCGGCGGCGATCCATGCGGGCGATGACCAGAATGCTCGGGTTGGCCTTGGCGATGGTTTCCCAGCCCACGGTTGGCCACTCCTCGTCGGACTTAACGATATTGCGCATGCCCAGGCTGTTGAGCATGAAGTCCGGGATGCCTTTGCGGCCTGCCACGAAAGGGTCGCTGGCGAGGTCGGAACTGGAAAACCAGAACAGCGCCGAGACGTCGTTCGCCTTGTTCTGCCTGACGTTGGCAATCGCCGCGCTCAGGCGGGCCTTGAGGTCTGTGACCAGCGCGTCGCCGCGATCCTGCACATCGAAAATCTGCGCCAGTTGTTCGATGCTCTTGTAGATGGTCTCGATGCGGAACGGCTCCAGGCGTGTGCCATCGGCACCGACCAGATTGTCCTTGCCTTCGCAATCGGAAGGCAGGATGTAAGTAGGTATCTTCAGGTCATGGAACTGCTCGCGGGTGCCGACCACGCCCTGTTTACCGACCATCCATTCCAGTTGCACGGCCACCAGTTCCGGTCGCTTGCCAATCACCGCTTCGAAACTGGGGTCGTTGTCGGCCAGGCGTTCGACCTTGTCGTTCTGCGCCTTGAAGCGTGGCAACACGTTGTTGAACCACAGCGAGGTGCCGACCAGCCTGTCGCCCAGGCCCAGTTCATAAAGCATTTCGGTGCCGGCCTGGCCAATGGTCACAGCCCTGGCTGGCGCATGCGTGAAGGTCAGGGGCGTGCCACAGTTTTCGATGGTCAGCGGATACTGGGTGGGTGCGGCGAGGGCCAGGGTGGACAACGTAAGGCTGACAGCGAGTGCGGCGAGGCGGGGCAGCGACATGGAATGCGGTCTCCGTTGGAGCAGGTGCCAGGGCGCAATGCATATCAGGAAACACATCCCCGGATAATGTCCGGGCACGACAGGTAATGCCGACGCGTGCGGATGTCCTTCCCGGACACCCCGCCGGTTAGTTGGTTGAATCGGGTCGGCAGGTCTCCTGACTGGCATGTCATCGCCTTGCTCCGGCCTTCCCGGATCACGATCCAGTGGCAGTCATGGAGCAGGCTCGGTGCCTACAGTTGCGGGGGCAGTTTCGTTTTCGCCTGGTGGAAGAAGGCGTGCGAATTCCCTGTTAGTTCCTCTCGGAAACCGACGCGCGGCATGGTAAACGATAAGCGTTTTAGTGGCTAATCCTTTGCGCGCCGCAGCTGCAGCAGACGCATAGGTCAGGCCCAGACCGTCCCGATGGGCACGGTGCTTTCGGGGAAAACGCTTAAATTATCTTCATGTTCGCGTCCGGAAAATCGCAAACCCTCATTCCAGAGCGCTCGCGCGAAAAACATGGCGCTCGGCCACAACACGTTTTTCACATCTTCTTCACTGAGTCGGGACGATGCTGAACCTATCTTGCCTGCATGGGAGCGGCGAAGGCCTCGGGCACCGAGCGGGTCAACGCCACACATAGGTTCATGGCAGGAGTGGTCCCTTGACCGACACGATAATCAACAAAAATGTACTTCCCGGTTCGAGCATTCGCCAGCGCTACAAATTGCATCGGAACATCGTATCGATGTCCGTTGCCGTCGTGCTGACGGCTATCTGCGCTTGGTTCTACTCGGCGTTCTCGGGCGTGCATGTGGTGGACCTGGGGGTCGGCAGCAACCTGAGCGTTTCCGGTCTTCGCGAGCACTGGCGACAAGGCAATGTGGTCGTGATGATTCGCCACGCCGAGCGCTGTGATCGTTCAAGCAACCCGTGCATGAGTGACGCCGACGGCATCACCTTCAACGGCCGCGATGCCGCGCTGGCGGTAGGTGCCGGGTTGCAGAAAATGGGCATGGACCACGCGCGCATGATCGCCAGCCCCAAGACCCGCACGCAACAGACTGCGCAACTGCTGGCAGGGCACGCGGTGGCCGGCCAGGACTGGATCAACGACTGTGACAGCGGCTTCATGAAGGCTGTGCAGGCCCACAAGGTCAGTGGCGAGAACATGGTGCTGGTGACGCACAGTGGCTGCATCGACCAGTTCGAACGTAAGGTCGGCGTACCTGGCGGCGAGCGCTCCAGTGAGTACGCCCAGGCGTTTTTCGTGCAAATAGACGGCACCCACCAGCCGAAAATTCTTGGCGCCCTGAATGCCGGGCAATGGGCAAACCTCAACAGCGAGCAATTCAATTGACGACATCTTCCAGCGCCAGGCTGCGGTTTTACGGCATAAACCTGGGTGTGCCTGTGTTTTTCGCTCTACTGGTCTTCGTCACCTTCGACCTGACCACGATCGACCGGCAACTGAGTAACCTGTTTTTTGATTCGACGGCTGGGGTGTTTCCCATCGGCCAGAGCCATCTGTTCGAAAACATCACGCACAGATGGGCGCGAATCATCCCGAACTGGACCGGTGAGCTGGCAATCATTGGTGCGATGCTGTCCTTTGTCTGGCCATTGCTGGAAAAACATGATGATTCGCGCCTCGCGAGGCGGCTGACGGGCTCTCGGTTGGGCACCTTTCTGCGCTTTGCACGCAGGCACCGGCTGGATTTCTTCTTTGTCGTCGTTGCCTTTGCGCTGAGCACCGGCATGATCCATTACCTGAAAAGTCATACCAGCGTTTACTGCCCCGTCGAGACCACCTTGTACGGTGGCAGCCAGGCGCACATCGAGTGGTTCAGGAACTTCAACCTGCTGCACGAGGCAGGCGCCGGGCGATGCTGGCCGGGCGGTCATGCGTCAAGCGCATTCAGTTTGCTGGCCCTGTACTTCGTAGCTCGTCGTTACTGCTGGCGGCATTCGAACATTCTGCTGGCGGCCATTCTCCTGCTCGGGATGATTTACGGCACCACGCGGGTGCTGCAAGGCTGGCACTTCATGTCGCACACCTTCTGGGCGGGTATTGTGGTGTGGCTGAGCACGCTGCTGGTTGCCTTGTGCTTCTACGGTCGATCCAGGTTGCAACAGCCGATTCGCCAGGCAGTGTCCGTCGACAGGCAGGACGCATTCGTCACTGGGCCTGCAGACGCATTGGCAACAGGGTCCCGATCGGCCGGGTAGAAAAATGACAAGGCGCGCAATGAACATTCTGGTTATTGAAGACCACCGTGATATCCACGATAACCTTCTGGAATTCTTCGAGCTCAGGGGGCATGCGGTAGAAGGGGCGCTGGATGGCCTGAGCGGGCTGCATCTGGCCGCCTCGAAACGCTTCGATGCGATCATTCTCGACATCATGCTGCCAGGCATCGACGGCAATCAGATCTGTCACAGCCTGCGCCAGTACTCGAAGTCAGACGTCGCGATTGTGATGCTCAGCGCGCGCGATGAACTGGATGATCGGCTCACCGGTTTCAAGGTGGGGGCCGACGACTACATCACCAAGCCGTTTGCAATGTCCGAAGTGCTCGCCAGGGTAGACGCGATAGTCAGCCGGCGGCAGCGCAAGGACAACCGGATGATGGTGGTTGCCGACCTGCAGTTCGATCTGGACACCCTTGAGGTCACCCGCAAAGGCGTGCCTTTGAAGCTCAACCCGACCAACATGAAACTGCTGGAACTGTTGATGCGCAAAAGCCCGCATATCGTCAAGCGAGGCGAGCTGGAAGAGGCGCTGTGGGGCCGTGATACCCCGAACAGCAGCAGCTTGCGCAGCAACATTCATGTCCTCAGGCGGGTACTCGACGGTGGGCACGATACGCCGTTGCTGCATACGGCCCATGGCCTGGGCTACAAGCTGTGCGTGCAGCGCTGAGGCGTGCTTATTCGAAGTTGAACAGGCGCTGGATCAGGGTAGGCGTACTGCCAGTCCAGCGTTTGAACGAACGGCGGAAATTGGCCGGATCGCTGAAGTTCAGGTAGTCCGCCACGGCTTCGTTACTCATGCCCTTGATCTGATACAGGTGCAGCGCGACGTGCTTGCGCGCCAGATCGTGCTGCGCCTGAAAATGGGTACCGTGCTTGTGCAACTTGCGCTTCAGCGTGGCCGGGCTCATGGCAAAGGCGTGAGCGACCTGTTCCAGGCTGGTGGCCTGCCGCACATGGTCACGCAGGTGCTGGTGCAAGCGGTCCAGCAGGCTGAACGACATGCCCAGCACTGCGAGTTGCCCATCGGCTTCCTGTTGCGCAACCTGCACGGCGGTGGGGGAGGCGCCCGGCCAGGCATGGGTGAGGTAATGCCTGGGCAGGCGCATCATGTCCAACGGGCGGCCAAATGCCGTATTTTCGCCCAGATGAACCCAGTACTGTTCGATGTAGCGTGGCTCTTGGTGACAGAAACTGCACTCCCACGGCAAACGCTCACCGCTCAGCAACTGACTCATCGCGACCAGTGCGGTCATGCCGGCTTCGAGCAGGAAGCGTTGCTGTTCACCTGCGCCACAACTGTCCAGCCAGTAGAGGTAGGCGAACTGTTCGTCCAGCTCCAGACGCGGTATCAGCAGCGGGCTGAGCAGCGCTTGTTGGCGGATCAGTATCTCCAGCGCCTGATGCAGGTTTTGCGCATGACGCAGCGCGTGACTGGACGCGCCGTAGTGGCCGGGAAACAGTCGCTGGCCGAACAGGAAGCTGGTGTCGTCGGCTTCCATCTGACGTTGCGCGTTACCGATCAGGACGAAGAATTGCTGCGGACTGAGACGCGTCTTGCCCGCAACGATGTCCTCGTAGAACAGGCCGGTGCCTTTGAGCAGGCGATGGCTGTCAATGCCACGCGACAAGGCCAGGTCAATCAGCGTAGCCGGCTGGTAGTGGCCGGGGATGAAGCGGCTGTCGACTTCGTACCAGTCACTTTTAAGCGTCATGGCCGGCGCTCAGGCAGTGCAGGTCAGAGGGCGTCGGGCGCGGGCCAACGACAGATTGAGGCGGCGTAGCAGATTGTCCGGCGTTTCATTGAGTGCCATGACGACTGCCACACTGGCCGACAGATGAATGCGTTCGCCCTGTTGCCGGGTCTTGTGCGCCAGACTGGCAACCGCCTGCTGCAACTCCAGCGCCAGCAGCTTCGCCTGGCTTTCTCCGGTGTTGGGCAACAACACCACAAAGCGGTCGCCGGCCAGACGGCAGAGCAGGTCCTGGCGGCGCAGATTGAGCACCAGCAAGTGGCTGAGCGCTGATAGCACCTCATCGCCCTCGGCATGCCCGAAGGCATTGTTGATTGCGCTGAAACCATCCACGTCCAGTGCCAGCAGCGACAGCGGCTGCTGTTGGCAGACGCTCTGTTCCAGGCTGGCCACTAGTTGGCGCTTCAGGTAGTCGGCGCTGCCCAGCGGGGTGAGTTTGTCGTACAGCCGATGCTCGCGGAAGCCGCGCTCGCGCTTTTCCATTTGCGCACTGATTGCCAGTTGCTCGCGATGCCAGTGGTAGATGCCCAGGGTCAACAGGATCAGACCGACCGGCATAGGGCCGGATTCCAGCCAGTGATCCCATTCGATCTCGGCGGGCAGGCGGATGAATTCGTCGAGCGCGTCGATCCACCACGAAAAGAACACGCAGCTCAGGCCGATCGACAGGTAATTGGTCACCCGGCCGGCCGGTCTGCTCTTGAACACCAGAAACAGCCAGACCAGCGACAGCAGGGCAGAGCCACCTTCACCGACGATGTCCAGCCACTGCCATTCGCTGACATGTTTGACGGTGCCGAATGCCAGAAACGCCAGCAGGCCGAGATTGGAGGCGACCATCAGCACGGCGAGTTTCCAGCGATGAGGTTGGATGATCCTGAACATGAGCAGACGGCTTCCGAGGTGCTGATTATCGGCCAGCAGAACAGATGCACATGACACTTCGGTGACGGGTAACGCGGACCGCGAAAGGTCGAATCAGCTCACGTATGTTGCAGGTTTTTTCTACTCGACTGGCTTGTACGCCACCCCCGGATCAGTGACAGGGCGAAGGAATCCGACGAAGTCGGGCCGGAAACAGGAGCGGGGACTTTGCTCACTTTGGTCCTTCAAAGTGAGTCGCCGAGGGGCGAAAAGGTGACCTGAGTCGAACCCGAATCCACCTTATGTCGCAGAGCCGCTGTGTGACGCGTAGCGTCACGAACTGCATTCCCAAGCGGAGCGTGGGGACGAGATTCACATACGCATACCTAGACGTCGGCTTTTCATACGCCGCCTGAAAGTCAAATCAGCTCATTTATCTGCCCGGTACCCCCTGAACCTGCTGTTTTCACCCCCTACGCCCGTTACCTGTCACAGAACCGTCACTGCACGACTCTAGCTTGCGCCTCCAGTTGCCGGGCCATTTGCCTGGCCTGTCGGGATTATGGGGGAGGACTTACATGCACAGGCGTCGCAGCAGGGCCCAACTGGTCGGTTTCACACTCAGCGCGCTGGCGTTTGCCATCAGCAGCGAACGCTTGCAGGCCGCCGAAGCCGATACCACCGAGCACGTGCAAGTGGTCGGGCAGGCCGCGAGCATCGACAACGCGCTCAAGGAGCAACGCAGCTCCGACAGCATCAAGAGCGTGGTGCATGCCGACGGCGTTGCGCAGTTACCGGACCAGAACGTCGCCGAAGCGGTGCAGCGCCTGCCGGGTGTCAGCGTCGAGCGCGATCAGGGCGAGGGGCGCTTTGTCACCGTTCGTGGCCTGGCCCCCGACCTGAACAGCGTGACCATCAACGGCACGATGGTGCCCGCCCCGGAAAGTGATCGACGCGCCGTGGCACTGGATGTGCTGCCCGCCGAACTGGTGCAATCCCTGTCAGTGATCAAGACCCTGACCCCGGACATGGACGCCAATTCACTGGGGGGCACCATCGATGTCGAGAGCCTCTCGGCCTTCGACCACAAGGGCCTGTTCTACACCGGCAGCAGCGAAGCCAGCTACGACAAGAACACCCGTCAGACCAGCCCCAAGTTTTCCGGCGCGGCGAGCAACCGTTTCAGCCTCGGCGACGGCATCGACAACTTCGGTGTGGCGGCAGCGCTGAGCTGGCAAAAGCGTGACTTCGGCTCCGACAACGTCGAAACCGGCGGTGACTGGGATGGCGCGCGGCTGCAATCATTCGAACAGCGCGACTACGACATCAGCCGCGAGCGCGCCGGTGGCGGCCTGAACTTCGATTACCGGCCCGATGACGTCAGCAAGTATTACCTGCGCACCCTGTACAGCCGCTTCAAGGACGACGAAGTCCGTACCACCAACGGTTTCGAGTTCGCCGATGCGCAGAGCGCAGGGCAGACCGGCGATGCCGAGGGCACGCGCAAGCTCAAGGCGCGTACTGAAACCCAGGAAATCCAGTCCTACGTGTTCGGTGGCGAGCGCATGGTCGGCCTTTGGACCCTCAGCGGCCAGGCCGGTTACAGCCAATCCAGCGAAGACAGCCCAAGCCACATCGCAGGCGCCACGTTCGTCGGCAACGATGATTTTGCCGACAGCGGTTTCTATGACCGCGACAAGCCGCGGCCGATTGTCGGCTCCGCGTTCTACGACAACTCGAACTTCACCCTGGACAAGGTCGACCGGGAAAAACAGTACACCCAGGACACCGAGAAGAACCTGCGCCTCGACCTGGCCCGCGATTACGATTTCAAGGGCTATGCCTCGCAGTTCAAGTTTGGCGGCAAGGTCAGCCGCCGCGACAAGAGCAACGACCTGGACGTCTGGAAATACGAGGATTTCGATGACCTGGGTTTCAGCGACCAGCAACTGAACCTGACGCAGTTCCAGAAAGGCAACATCGACTATCGGCTGGGCAATTTCGGCAGCGGCATCAGCCCCGGTGCGATCAAGGGGCTGATCGGTGGCGTGAACGCTGCTGACGCCTACGACGAGGCCGAAAGCCGCGCCAATGACTTCAAGATCAACGAAGACATCAACGCCGGTTACTTCATGAATACCCTGGATGTCGACAAGTGGCGCTTCATTGCCGGCCTGCGCTACGAAGGCACGGAAATGGACGCCAAGGGCACCGGTGTGCGTGATGGCGCGTTCGAGTCCAATACCACCAACCGTCGCTATCACCACTGGCTGCCGGGCCTGCATGCCCGTTATCAGATCGACAAGAGTACCCAACTGCGCGCTGCGTGGACCAAAACCGTGGTACGTCCCACGTTCGGGCAACTGGCACCGGGTTTTGTGATCGACGATGACGAAGCGTCTTTCGGTAACCCGAATCTCAAACCGCTGGAGTCGAGCAACCTCGACCTGGGCATCGAACACTTCATGGGCCGCGCCGGCACGGTGTCGGCGTTCGTGTTCTACAAGGACATTCAGAATTTCGTCTACAACACTGACCTGGCGGGCACCGGACAGTGGGCGAACTTCTCCGAAGCCAACACCTTTGCCAATGGCGACAAGGCCAAGCTGTATGGCCTGGAGCTGGCCTACTCGCAGAAGCTCGACTGGCTGCCGTCACCGTGGAACGGTTTGCTGCTGGGCGCCAACGCCACGCTGAGCCGCTCCGACGCGAGCATCAACGGTTTCGACCAGAGCACCGGCACCCATCGCACGCGCGATATCGACCTGCCCAGCCAGTCGAAAACCGTCGGCAACGTCATGCTCGGCTGGGAGAACGACAAGCTCAGTCTGCGTCTGTCCGCCAACTACAAGTCGGCCTACCTCTACGAGCTGGCGGCGATCGGCGACAAGGACCATGACCAGTACGTGGACGCGCAGACCTTCGTGGATTTCAGCGCGCGCTATTCACTGACGAAGAACCTCAAGGTCAGCTTCGAGGCGCAGAACCTCACCGATCAGCCGTACTTCGTCTACAGCGGCCACCGTGCCTACAACGGCCAGTACGAAGAGTACGGCCCGACTTACAAGGTCGGGCTGACCTTCACCCATTTCTGATCGAACTGAAGCGCTCATTCAAAGGATTCAACCGTTCATGATGATTTCGTTATCACCCAAGCCAGTGTGCCTGGCGCTCTTGCTGTGCCTGGCGGCCGGGGCTGCGCAGGCTTCGTCGCCGATGGACCTGAACCTGACGCGCTGGGCCGAAAATGCCTCGTTCAAGGCTCAGTCCGTCGCCTTCGTGCCGGGCAGCGACGGCAGTCGTCGTCTGGCCGCGAGCGTCAAGACAGGGCTGTTGCTGCTGGATGAACAGGGCCGCGAACTGGCAAAAATGCCGGGTTCATTTCAAGGGCTCGACAGCCGCTCGACGGGCGACAGCGTTCTGGTCGCGACGCTGGACAACGCGCGTCAACAGGCACTGCTGACCCAGCTCGATCCGGCGACGAGGCAGTG
The DNA here is from genome assembly GCF_017833005.1 of Pseudomonas sp. PvP027. Lineage (NCBI taxonomy): Bacteria > Pseudomonadati > Pseudomonadota > Gammaproteobacteria > Pseudomonadales > Pseudomonadaceae > Pseudomonas > Pseudomonas sp. PvP027. The sequence goes on from NZ_JAFIBK010000001.1 coordinate 5,565,382, forward strand.
GTCGAAGCCGGTCTACCTGCCAGCACGCGACTACTCAGTGGCCGGTCTGTGTCTGTACCGCGATGACGCCAGCAACCTGTTTGTGTTTCTGGTGGGCGAAGAGGGCAAGGGCGAGCAATGGCTGATTGGTGCGAACAACCGGCTCAATGGCGAGCCGCGCCTGGTGCGCAATCTGCCGCTGCCTCCCAACGCCGAGTTTTGTCAGGTCGACGATGCCGCGCACAGGTTGTTCGTCAATGAAGCGAACATTGGCTGGTGGGCCTACCCGGCGCATCCCGAGGCCGACGTCGCCCGGCAGCCGGTGGCATTGCGCGAGCCGTTTGGCGAGCTGAAACAGGCCGCCGGAGCAATGGCCGTCGTGCCTGGCGGTCTGCTGGCGCTGGACCCGAAAGGCAAGGCGTTGCATCTCTATCAGCAGGAGGGTGATGAGCAGCAGGCAGCCTGGACGCCGGTGGCCGATCTGTCATTGATGAACCTGAAAAAGCCCGAAGGTCTCTCGGTGCATGAGGACAAGGGCGGTTTGCAGGTGTTGGTCAACGACAAGGACGGCGAGCGCCTGTATCAGGGGGCGCTGAACTGGACGCCCAAACCGGTCGCCGTTGCTGCGCCGCTGCCGAGTGTCATGCCCGCCAGCCAGAGCCAGCCGGTCGGGCGTCAGGGTGACGCTGCCGACGACCCGGCGATCTGGGTCAACCCGAAAAACCCGGCACTCAGCCGGGTGCTGGGCACCAACAAGAAGCAGGGTCTGCTGGCTTACGACCTGAGCGGCAAGCAGTTGCAGGCGCTGCCGGTCGGGCGTTTGAACAATGTCGATGTACGCCCCGGCTTCATGCTGGGCAACAAGAACGTCGACCTGGCGGTGGCGAGTAATCGCGATCGCAACAGCCTCAGTCTGTTCAGCATCGACCGGACCAGCGGCACGCTTCGTGAGGCGGGGGAAATTGCCACGCCTTTGGCGGAAATCTACGGCGTCTGCCTGTTCAAGCCAGCCAGTGGCGAGCTGTATGCCTTCGCCAACGGCAAGGACGGCAGCTTTCTCCAGTACCGGCTCAGCGCGCCGGACGGCAAGGCGAAAGGCGAGCTGGTACGCCGCTTCAAGGTCGACACCCAGCCGGAAGGCTGCGTGGCCGATGACCAGCGTCAGCGCCTGTTTCTCGGCGAAGAAGACGTCGGCGTCTGGGAAGTCGATGCGCGGGCGGATCAGCCTGCGACGCTGTCCAGCGTGATCAAGGTGGGTGAAGTGGTGCACGCCGATGTCGAGGGGCTGGCGCTGTACCAGAGTGATGGTCACGACTATCTGCTGATCTCCAGTCAGGGCAACGACAGCTATGTGGTGGTGGATGCCGAGCCGCCCTATGCACTGCGCGGTGCTTTTCGGGTCGGCCTAAACGCGAAGGCGGGGATCGATGGCACCTCGGAAACCGACGGCATCGAAGTGACCGCCATGAACCTCGGCGGCCCCTGGAGCAAAGGCATGCTGGTGGTTCAGGACGGACGCAAGCGCATGCCCGAACAGGCACAGAATTTCAAGTTCGTGCCGTGGGCCGAGGTCATGAAGACCTTGAAGCTGCCGTAAGTCGTTTGTCATCAAACGGTGCTAATCATTCGTTCCATTACAGAGGACTACCCCGATGCACGCCACTCTCGAACACATGACCATCTGGGGTCTGATCAGCGATGCCAGCCTGCTGGTCAAGGCCGTGATGCTGATTTTGCTGCTCGCCTCGCTGGTCAGCTGGTTCCTGATCATCCAGCGCAGTCTCGCCCTGCGTCATTACGAGCGCTCAATGGATGCCTTTCAGCAACGCTTTCGCAGCGCCGCCGAGCTGGCGCCGCTGCAGGCCCAGGCATCCTCTGCGCAGCGCGACGCTGGCGGAATCGGAGAGGTCTTCGCGGCGGGTTACGCCGAATACCTGCAGCTCAAGCAGCAGCCGGGCATCGAGCCTGACGTGGTGCTTTCCGGCGTCGAACGCTCGCTGCAGGTCGCCATCAGTGAGCAAGAGCTGCAATTGGAAAAAGGCCTGCAGTTTCTCGCCACGGTAGGCTCGGTCAGTCCGTATATCGGCCTGTTCGGCACCGTCTGGGGGATCATGAACTCGTTCATCGGCCTGTCGCAGGTGCAGCAGGCCACGCTGTCGACGGTCGCGCCGGGGATTGCCGAAGCGCTGATCGCCACCGCCATCGGCCTGTTCGCGGCCATTCCGGCAGTAATCGCCTACAACCGCTTTGCCGCGCGTGGCCAGACCCTCACGGCGCGTTACTACAGCTTTGGCAACGAACTGCAGGTGCGCCTGAATCGCACCCTGCAGGGCCTGACACGCAACATGGCCGCTGCGGCCTGAGGACTTGTCATGCTGGTCAAACCGCAACGCAAACATGGCCCGAAGGCCGAAATGAATGTCGTGCCTTACATCGACGTGATGCTGGTGCTGCTGGTGATTTTCATGGTGACGGCGCCGATGCTCACCCAGGGCGTGAAAATCGAGTTGCCGAAAGTCGCCAGCGAAGCGCTCGTCACCGACACCCGGCAACGCATAGTGACCCTGTCCGTCAAGGCGCAGGGCGGCTACTACTGGAACCTGGGCGATACCGTCGACACTCAGGCGCAGACCGATCAGGCCGCGAGCCTGGAAGACATGCAGGCGCGCATTGCCCGACTGGTGGCCGAGCGCAACGACACGCAAGTGTTCATCCGCGCGGATGACAAGGCCGATTATGGTCGGGTGGTCGCGGCCATGGCGGCGCTGCAACGCGGTGGTGTGACGCAATTGGGGCTGGTGACCGAGGCGCCGCAATGAACACCCTGACCCTCGACTATGACCCGCCGCGCCGCGAATGGATGAACGGGCCCTGGCTGCGCAGCAATGGCCTCGCGGCAGCGGTCGCGCTGGCTTTGCATGGCGCGCTGTTGAGCGGTCTGATGCTCGGCTGGAGCGCCAGGGAAAAGCCGCCCGAACAGATCAGAACCCTGACCACCCAATTACTGATCCTGCCGCCAGCACCAGCACCCGCGCCTGAGCCGGTTCCAGTAGCGGCGGCACCGGTAACCGAGCCTGTTCAGATGCCGTCACCGCCACCTGCACAGGCATCGTTGCCGGTCAGCAAACCGGTTGAAGTCGCGCAACCGCAGGCAGCGCCGCAGCGTCAACCCGAACAGGTTGCATTGGCCCGCAAGCGCGTCGAAGAACAAAAGCGTGAGCGCGAGCAACTGCAGAATGCCCAACGCCTGCGCGAGGCCGAGCAGCGCAAGCAACAGGAACAGCAATTGGCCGAACAGCAACGTCAGCAGATCGAGCAGCAGCGTCAGGCTGAACAGGCGCGCCAGTCCGCCGAGCGTGCCCGCCTTGCGCAACAGTCAGCACAGCAACAGGCTGCCGCCGCCGACAGCAGTCAGTATCAGCCGTTAAGCAAGGAGGCCCCGGACTATCCCGAACGGGCACTGGACAAGGGCATCGAGGGTGATTGCACGGTGGTCTACGATGTGTCGCCGCAAGGCACAGTGGTCAACCCGCAAGTGCAGGGCGCCTGCCACCCGTTGTTCATGCGCCCGTCACTGGCCGCAGCGCAGACCTTTCGTTATCAGCCAAGGATTGTCGAGGGCAGGGCAGTGACAGTGTCCGGGGTGAAGAACACCTTTCACTACCGGATCAAGTAGGCAACCTTGTGTTGCAGGCAGTCTTCCGAACTGTGCCCTGCCTGGCCGGAAATGGTATACGGATGAACGAGCAGGATTTTTTTTCGCTCTGCTTGACTTCCTTTTCCGAATCAGTAACATAGCGCTCATTCCGCGATAGCTCAGTTGGTAGAGCAAGTGACTGTTAATCACTGGGTCCCTGGTTCGAGTCCAGGTCGTGGAGCCAGACGATACTTCAAAGGCGATGTGCAAGGCCTTTGAACAAGAAAAAACCCGCCTTATGGCGGGTTTTTTCGTTTTGGCGGTAAGGCGACGCGGGTTCAGCCTTCCTGGCTCGCGACACCTCAATACGGGGAAATAGTCCCCAGCAAGCCGACCGCGATTGCCAGCAATAAAAAACCTATCAAAGAAAGTCCGAGCTTGCCCATGAGCGTCTCCTGCTGATCAATCTGTCTGTAACGAGCCGCAGGGTTCGCTTCTGGCGGGTGACCTGCGCGTTTGAATACGCCGCCATTATCGTGCTCGAACAGATTCTGGTACAGATTCAGAAACGGCTTAAAAATACGGATCAGTTGCTGTTGTGCGAGGCATGAAAATGCTTAGAACGACGCGAGGATACGCCCCAGCATCGCCATGGCCTGCTCACTGCGTTCATCCCAGGGCGTGCCGTAGTTCAGGCGCGCGCAATTCTTGAAGCGCCGCGACGCGGAAAAGATCGGGCCGGGTGCCAGGCTGATGCCCTGTGCGAGCGCGAGTTGAAAGAGCTGCAGCGAATCAACCTGCTCGGGGAATTCGAACCACAGAAAGTAGCCGCCGACGGGGCGCGTGACGCGTGTCGCCGCCGGGAAATAGCGGGCAGCGGCGGCGAGCATCGCGCCTTGTTGCAGTTCGAGGGTGTCGCGCAGTTTACGCAGATGGCGGTCATAGCCGCCGTGCTTCAGGTAGTCGGCGAGCGCCGCCTGGGCAGGGACTGAAGGGGAGAGGGTGGTCATGAGCTTGAGGCGGTCAATCTGCTCGGTGTAACGCCCTCCTGCCACCCAGCCGACCCGATAGCCGGGCGCGAGGGTCTTGGAAAAAGAGCTGCAGTGCATCACAAGCCCGCCGCGGTCCAGGCTTTTCACCGGATGAGGCGCCTTGGCACCGTAATACAGTTCGGCGTACACATCGTCCTCGATCAACGGGATTTGGTGCTGCTCCAGCAGGTCGTAGAGCCTGGTCCTGTTCTCCTGAGTCATGCTCGCGCCCAGTGGGTTCTGGAAGCTGCTCATGAACCAGCAAGCCTTGATCGGCAGGCGCGTCAGGCTGTCCTGCAGCGAATCCAGATCCACCCCGTCACGCGGATGCACGGGAATTTCGACGGCTTTGAGCTTCAGGCGCTCCAGCACCTGAAGGCAGGCATAGAACGCCGGGGCCTCGATGGCGACCAGGTCGCCGGGCTCGGTGACGCACTGCAGGCACAGGTTCAGGGCTTCCATCGCGCCATTGGTAATGACCAGTTCGTCAGCCGGCAAGCGCACGCCACTGATCATGTAGCGCAGGGCGATCTGTCGGCGCAGTTCGGGGTTTCCGGTGGTCATGTCGCTGACGATGCCCGCGGGCGTCAGCGCACGCACAGCTGAAGCCATCGACTTCGCCAGGCTCGCCAGCGGATACAGATGCGGGCTGGGAAACGCCGAGCCAAACGGCACAGTGTCCGGGTCCTTGAGCGAGCCGAGTACTGAAAAGATCAGGTCGCTGACGCCCAGTTCGGTGCCTTCGCTGCTGTGTCTGATCAGTTCCGGTTCGGTCAGTGCATTGGCGGCATGCTCGCGCACGTAATACCCGGAGCGTGCGCGGGCCTGAATCAGCCCTTTGTCTTCCAGCAGGTAATAGGCCTTGAAGACCGTCGCAGGGCTGACTGACCAGGTGCGACTCGCGACCCTTACGGACGGGACTTTTTCCCCGGCGGGCAGGACGCCGCTGCGAATCATTTCCGAGATGTCGGCGGCGAATTTTTCGTAGCGTTTCATAAGCGGCATCGAATGAACAAGGCCTGCATCATGAGCGAAATCAGTGATGACGAACAGAGACAAGACAGCTGTAAAAAACAGTATCAGATCCTTTTTCAGATGTTTCGAAGTGTTGCGCCATCCGTCACTCAGGCCGTTCGGGGCGATGGCGTGCGCTTGAATCACTCAAACGGATAGGTCTATGATGCCAGCGCCTTGCGACCCATCGAAGGAAACAGACGTGTCCCGTTCCAACTGGCTGCCTACGCCGCCTTAGCGCTACGCCCCCCTCGCAACACCTGACTGCCATCTTGCTGCAGTCGCCCGTTGCTGCGCCCGTTTTTTGGTCGCCGCCACTCCCACTCTGACTCATTAATCTAAAACCGATGCTCCTGCTCGTCCGGCAATCGCTGCCGTGCGTCTTGCTGCGTCTGTCACAGGTATTCCCATGCTCGAAAAAATCAAAGCTACGTGGTTTTCCAACGTCCGTGCCGATGTACTGGCCGGGCTGGTTGTTGCATTGGCCCTGATTCCAGAGGCCATCGCGTTCTCCATCATCACCGGGGTAGACCCGAAAGTCGGGCTTTACGCGTCGTTCTGTATCTGCGTGGTCATCGCTTTCGTGGGCGGACGTCCGGCGATGATTTCTGCGGCCACAGGTGCGATGGCCCTGCTGATGGTGAATCTGGTCAAAGAGCACGGACTTCAGTATCTGCTGGCTGCCACCTTGCTCTGCGGCGTGTTGCAGATCATCGCCGGCTATCTGCGCCTGGGTGAGCTGATGCGCTTCGTTTCACGCTCGGTGGTTACCGGATTCGTGAATGCACTGGCGATTCTGATCTTCATGGCCCAGTTGCCGGAATTGACCCATGTGACCTGGCCGGTGTACGCCATGACCGCCGCGGGCCTGGCAATCATCTACCTGTTCCCGCGCGTGCCGGTGCTGGGCAAGCTGCTGCCGTCGCCGCTGGTGTGCATTCTGGTGCTCACCGCAATCTCCATTTACATGGGGCTTGATGTACGAACCGTGGGTGACATGGGCGCAATGCCCGACAGTCTGCCGACCTTCATGTGGCCGGATGTCGCGCTCAACCTCGACACGCTGTTGATCATTCTGCCGTATTCCGCTGCACTGGCCGTGGTGGGCCTGCTGGAGTCGATGATGACCGCCACCATCGTCGATGATCTGACCGATACCTCCAGTGACAGAAACCGTGAGTGCAAAGGGCAGGGCATTGCCAATATCGCCACGGGGCTGATCGGTGGCATGGCCGGTTGCGCCATGATCGGCCAGTCGATGATCAACGTGAAGTCTGGCGGCAGAACACGCCTCTCAACCCTCAGCGCGGGTTTGCTGCTGTTGATAATGATGCTGTTTCTGGGCGAATGGCTGGCGCGTATCCCCATGGCGGCGCTGGTGGCGGTGATGATCATGGTGTCGATCAGCACCTTCAGTTGGGGATCGATCCGCAACCTCAAGGAATACCCGCTCTCTACCAACATCGTGATGGTGGTCACCGTGGTGGTGGTCGTGGCTACCCACAACCTTGCCTATGGTGTGCTGGTCGGTTCTCTGCTGGCCTCGATGTTCTTTGCCAGCAAGATCGCTCACTTCCTTGACGTCACGTCGCATCGTGATCCCTTCCACAGCCATCGCACCTACTACGTGACCGGCCAGGTATTCTTCGCCTCCGCTGACCGTTTCATGGCCTCATTCGACCTGCGCGAAAGCCTCGAGACACTGGTCATCGATCTGCGCGAGGCGCATTTCTGGGACATCACCGCTGTTGCCGCACTGGACAAGGTGGTGTTGAAACTGAGAAAGGCGGGCATCAGCGTGGACGTTATCGGTATGAACCGGGCCACCGCCACACTGGTGGACCGGTTTGGTGTGCATGACAAGCCGGACGGCATCGATTCGTTGATGGGGCACTGATCTGCCGGGCCGGGCAGGCAGGCTCAGCCCGGAATCTCCAGGCGGATGACGGATCCTCCGCCTGGCCTGTTGCGTACCTCGATAGTGCCGTCATGCTCGAGGCAAATGGCTCTGGCGATGGACAGGCCCAGGCCGCTGCCTCCCGAATAGCGCGCCCGCGAACGTTCGGCACGCCAGAAACGGTCGAACACCTGTTCGAGGTTCTCCGGGCCGAAGCCGGGCCCGCGGTCCGAGACGGTCAGTTCCATGCGCCCTGCGCTGGCCCTGCCGACTATCAGCAGCTCACCACCCGTTGCCGAATAACGCAGTGCGTTATCGACGAGAATATTCACCACCTGGCCGATCCGGTCACGGTCGGCGTTGACGGTCAGTTTCCGCGGGATATCGATCGTCACGACGACACCGGCCTCATCGAGCGGCGTGGCAAACCAGCCCAGACGTTCGACCACCAGCTTCTCAAGGGAAAACTCCGTCTTGTCCAGGGTCAACTGACCTGCGCTGGCGAGCGAGAGCAGATGCAGATCACTTACCAGTTTGTTCAACTGGCCGAGCTGACGGTGGACCATTTCCAGTTGTGCCAGATCACGCGGGAACACTTCGTCGATCATGCCCTGTATGCGTCCCATCGCGGCGTTCAGTGGCGTGCGCAGCTCATGAGCGATCATTGCGCTGGATTCGCTGACTTCCAGTTCGTAGCGACCGAGCTGGGTGGTCATGGTGTTGAAGTCGCTGACCAGCGCCTGTAATTCGTCCGGGTCTTTGGCGCTCATTGGCAGGCGCGTCTTGAAGTCACCCTGGGCGACCTGACGTGCGCCTCTGGCAATCGAGGAGAACTGGCTGGAAAGCGGACGGGAAAACAGAAAGCCGAAGAATATGATGATCGGGATCGCGATCAACACCAGCGCTGCCAGCACCCACCATTCCTTGTTAGCAATGCCCGGCAGCAGGTTTTCGATCGGGTAATACGCGAAGAACAGTTCGCGCAGCTTGACCATGTCCAGGTTGGGTTCGGCCTGCAGTCGCAGGAACTCCATGCGCACCTCGGCCGGCATTGCCTGCAGGGTGAGCCAGTCAGATACCGTGACGTGCAGCCACATGCAAAACGCGATGACGATGACCGCACCGACGGCGAGCATGCTCATGCGCATGCCGACCCAGTGCCACAACGGTTTTTGTCTGTGCCTGAAAATATGTCGCATGGGGATCACCTGAATCGATAGCCGACCGAACGCACGGTGACCAGCACGTTTTCCACGCCATGGATCTCCAGTTTGCGCCGCAGGTTATGCACATGCGCATCGACAACCCTGGCCAGCGCCTCGCTGTCGGGAAGGCAGATTTCCAGCAGCTCTTCGCGAGTGAAAGCCTTGGACGGCGTTTTCAGCAGGGTTGAAAGGATCTTGAACTCGGTAGGTGTCAGGTCGAGCACGGTCTCTGCGCCATCCTCACCTTCAATGATCGCGGTGACTGCATCCAGATCCACCAGCAGGTTCTGGTAGCGCAGATGGCGCTCGTTGGTGCCGTTCTGCTGGGAGCGCCGCAGAACCGCATGCACGCGGGCCACCACTTCCCGCGGATTGTAGGGTTTGACCACATAGTCGTCGGCCCCATAGCGCAAGGCACCGAGTTTTTCCGGTTCGTCGCCCATGGCGGTGACCATGATCACCGGCGTGTCGCTGCAGCGCCGGACTGCCGAGAGCACGTCCGTGCCACTGACAAGCGGCAGCATGACGTCCAGCAGAATCAGGTCGGGTTTCCATTGGCGAAGCATATCGATACCGCGCTGACCGTTTTCGGCCAGCCCGACATTGAAACCGTCACGACGCAGGTAAGCCTCAAGAATGCTGGCACTGTCGGCATCGTCTTCAACGATAAGAATGCGTTTTCCTGACACGAGAGCGCCTCTTGATCAAATCTTGATAATTCACGAACGGTTTGTTGAAAGTCGACGTTCAGGATGGTGTCCAGAGCCCACTGTCGCGGACAGATCCTATGCCGATGAGTACACCGCTGTCCAAGCGTATCCGCAACCGCCGCTGGCGTTGCCTGGCCATGCTGGCCAGCCTGATTGTTTCGGGCTGCTCGTTGATACCGGCCTACCAGCGTCCAGTGTTGCCGGTCCCGGTCGATCAGGCGTCTGCTGTGGTCCCGGCCTCGAATACCTCCACCGCCCTGGTGCTCAGCGCCGACGAAGAAGCGCTGGCTGGCGAGTTGTCGCCAAAGGGCGAGCTGCGCCGGTTGCTGCAATCGGCCCTGGCGTTCAATCGCGACTTTCGTGTGGCGGTGCTGCGTGTGGAGGAGGCCAGGGCAATGCGCGGCATCACCCGTGCCGATCGCTTTCCGACCCTTGCTGCAGGTGTCGAGCGCGACCGTCAGCACTTCGATAATGCGGCGGCCGACGAGCGTTATGGTCAGGACATTTCCATAGCATCGGTGGGTGTCTCTGACTTTGAACTGGATTTCTTCGGACGCGTGCGCAGCCTGTCAGAAACAGCGCGGCACGATTATCTGGCCAGCACCTTCGGCCAGCAGGCGGCACGCAGTGCGCTGATTGCGGAAGTCGCCCGCGCCTGGCTGGCCGAGCGTCTGGCCGCTGCCGTGCAGCAGGACGCGCAGGCAGTTCACGAGGCCCGGCTGATGCTGGTCAAGGCGGCCGAAGAGCAGCAGCGTCAAGGTGCAATTTCGCAGGACGATCTGCTGGTTCAGCGCCTGGACACCCTGACTGCGCAACAGCAGGTACAGGATGCGGCAAGCGATCACGCCAACGCGTCGCAGGCCTTGTTGTTGCTCACCGGCTATTCGACAGCATTGCCCGCTACTACGCCAGAAGCTGCTACGCCGGACATGCCTGCGCTGACCGCCGCGCTGGTCGAGACGCCGGCCTGGCTGTCGAATCTGCCGTCTCGGCGTTTGCTGGAACGCTTTGACATCCGGCAGCGCGAAGAAGCCCTCAAGGCCAGTAATGCCAACATCGGTGCTGCCCGTGCGGCGTTCTTTCCGTCGATAAAACTCAGTACCGGCGTGGGCTTGCAGAGCGACAGCCTGCGCACTTTGTTCAGCAACGGCAGCGGTGCCTGGCTGTTCACCCCGCAATTGAATCTGCCGCTGTTCGACGGCGGGCGTAATCAGGCCAACCTGGATCTTGCCAAGGTGCGCCAGCAGATCGCGGTCGCCGAGTATGAAAAGGCTGTGCAGAACGCCTTCCGTGAAATGTCCGCTGTGCTGACCCGCCGTGAGCAGGCCCTGAACCATGTCCGCAACGAGGTCGAGCGGGTTGCGCTGGTCCAGGAAAAAGTGCGGCGCCTGTCCTTTGAGCTTAATGCGGGCGCCGCCGAGCGCACTGCACTGCTGGTTTCCACTGTCCGTATCGCCGAAGCCGACGCAGCCGCTCGCAAGTCCCTCGATGCGCTGCAGCAAAACCGCATCGATCTGTTTCGAGTACTGCGCGGAGCAGAACCGACAACCCCACCGCAATCCTGAATGAAACCGGAGTATTCCCATGAGCCCTGCAATCTCTCGTCCTCACCTTCGGTCCGCACTGCTTAAACCCGTGCTGACCGTTTTGATCACCTCTGCGGCCATGACCCTGGTCGGTCAGGCCTTTGCCCAGGACAGCACTGCTGCAAGCCAGTCGGTTCTGGGTGACAGGTTCAACGTCAATTTCGGGCTCGGCATGGCCGTGCTGCCGCGCTACATGGGGGCCGATGAATACCGCAGCCAGGTGGTGCCCATGCTGACGGTCCAGCGGGGCATCTTCTTCGCCGACACTACGCGCGGTCTGGGGCTGCAATGGCAGTCGGATTCCGGGTTCGGTGCCAGCGCTGCACTCAATTACGATTTCGGTCGGACCGAGAAAAACAGCACGAATCGGCTTGGGTCCAATGAGCTGAGAGGGATGGGGACGATCAAGGGCGCGACCGTTGGCGACTTCGTGGTTTCTCAGCAGCTCATGCCGTGGCTGTCCGTCAGTGCCGAGGCCGAACTGCGGGTGGCTGGCGAACAACGTGGCAATCGCTACCGGTTGGGTTTCGAGGGCATCGCTTACCACAGCCAGACCGATACGGTGACCCTCGACATCGATGCGCACGCCGGTGACGGTCGTTACAACCAGACCTATTTCGGCGTCAGCCCGATCCAGAGTCAGCGCACCGGCTTTTCCAGGTTCACCGCAGACAGCGGCATTTACGCGTACTCGGCGGCACTCGCCTGGCAGCATACCTTCGACGCCCACTGGTCGACCGTCGCAAGCGTCGGGGTGACGCACTACACCGACCAGACCCGTGGCAGCCCGCTGGTCGAGACTGATGCCGAAGGCAGTGGCCTGATTGCCTTGAGTTACGCTTTCTGAAGGGTTGAAGCCTGCCATGCGATTGAATCCTGATGCGTTTCCTGCTCTACGGCGGTATGTGTCACGCGCTTGCAGCGTCGTGCTGATCACTCTGATGATCGGTGGCTGCGGCGAAAAACAGACAGTCAGTGTTCCGCCTGTCCGGGCGGTCAAGGTTGAGGCAGTACGGGCAGGAGAGGGCGCTGCGTTGCGCTTCATCGGCACTGTTCGAGAGGAGGAGCGCGCCAGTCTGGCGTTTGAATCGGCAGGCACGCTGACAGAGTTGCGGGTCGACATTGGCGATAGCATCAAGCAGGGCCAGGTGCTCGCCCGTCTTGATCCGCAGCCTGCCCAACTGCGCCTGCAGGAAGCGCAGGCCGCTTTGCGTCTGGCCCGGGCTCAGGCGCTGGAGCGCCAGCGTAACGTCCAGCGTCAGCAAAACCTGCTCGCCGCGGGCAGTGTCGCCCAGAGCGTGGTCGAGTCGGCCCGGTCGTCCAGTGAACAAGCCAGCGCCGAGCTGATCCGCACGCAAGCCGAGTTGGACCTGGCCCGTCGTGAACTGGATCGCACCCGGTTGATCGCCCCCTTTGCCGGGCGCGTGGTGGCGCGTCATGCACAACCGCAGAGCCTGTTGCCTGCCGGGCAGGTGGTGCTGGATGTCGAATCCGCTGCAGAGCAACAAGTGGTGGCAGCTGTTCCACTGGCACTTGCCGAGTCGCTTCAGCCTGGCAACCTCGCCAGGGCCTCGAGTACCGCAGACGGAACGGCAGGGTTTGATCTCGCGCTGGAGGGCATTTCGCCCCGAGCCGATGACGGGCTGGTCAGAACGGCTGTGTTTCGAGTGCTGCGGCCTGCTGGCAGGCTGCCCAGTGGCGTCACGCTGATTGTCCAGATGCGTCCAGAGGCCGACGCACAGCCGCTATCGGTTCCGGTTCAAGCACTATGGATGGGGACCAGCAGTCACGTTGCCGACGTCTTCGTTTACCAGCCGGGAGGAACAGTCGCCGTCCGCTCCGTCACGCTGGGTCCGGTCAGGGAGGGCCGGGCACTGGTCGTCAGCGGGCTGGTCGCCGGTGAGCAGGTGGTCACTGCCGGCGCCGCCTTTCTGCAGGACGGTCAGCCCGTCAAATTGTTCCATTCGGACACTCGCCTGACCGGTGGCGCGCAATGAGCCTTACCTCCCGCGCCATGGGCGCAAGCCGTTTGACCCTGTTTGCCGCCTTGCTGATTTTGCTGGCCGGTGTCGCGACCTTTCTGAGCTTTCCTTCTCAGGAAGAGCCGTCGGTGACCGTTCGCGACGCACTGGTCAGTGTGTCTCTGGACGGGCTGTCCGCAGAGCGCACCGAGGAGCTGCTGGCCAGGCCGCTCGAAGAGCGTATCCGTGAACTGGCCGAGATCAAGAACGTGCTCACCACGGTCCAGCCTGGCCGAGTGATCGTGCAGGTCACGGCGTATGACAACGTCAAGGATCTTGGGCTGCTGTGGCAACGGCTCCGCGCGAAGGTGAACGAAACGAGCGGTGGTTTTCCGCCCGGCACCCAAGGGCCTTTTGTCGATGATGATTTCGGTCGTGTGGCCGTGGCTTCGGTCGCGCTGACCGCACCGGGGTTCACCATGGGCGAGATGCGCGGGCCGATCAAGCGCTTGCGCAATCAGCTCTATGCGCTCAAGGGGGTCGATCAGGTCCAGTTGTATGGCCTGCAGGATGAACGCATCTACCTTGACTTCGAGCACCAGACGCTGGCCGCAGCCGGGCTTTCCCCGCAACAGCTGCTTCAGCAACTGCAAGCCCGCAACCTGATCGCGACGGGAGGCAATCCGGTCATCGGACAGCAGAGCACCACGCTTTCGATCAGTGGCGAGGTGCTTTCGCTGGAGCAGCTTCGTCAGTTCCCGGTGCAGTTGCCCGATGGTCGGAAGGTCGCGCTGCAGGACCTGGCCAAGGTATCGGTGAGCCCTGCCGACCCTCCGCAAACCGAAGCGATCTACCAGGGACAGGATGCTGTGGTACTGGCCGTTTCGATGCAGCCAGGCCTCAATGTGCAAACCTTCGGTGCCGCCCTGCGCCAACGGCTCGGCGAGCTGGAACAGCAACTTCCGACGGGCTTTACCTTGCACGTTGTGACCTTCCAGTCCAGCGTGGTCGAGCACGAGATGAGCAAGATGTATCACGTCATGGCCGAGACGGTGGTGATCGTGATGTGCGTGGTCATGCTGTTTCTGGGCTGGCGCACTGGCCTGGTGGTCGGGGTGATTGTGCCCTTGACCATCCTCAGTACGCTGCTGGTCATGCGCGCGCTGGGAATCGAGCTGCAGACGGTGTCGATTGCCGCGATCATCCTCGCCCTGGGGTTACTGGTGGACAACGGCATTGTCATCGCCGAAGACATCGAGCGCCGCCTGCATGCCGGGGAGGATCGGCGGCGCGCCTGTGAGGAGGCAGGGCGCACCTTGATGATCCCGCTGCTGACCTCTTCACTGGTAATCGTGCTGGCGTTTTCGCCCTTCTTTCTGGGGCAGACCAGCACCAACGAATACCTGCGTTCGCTGGCGGTTGTGCTCGCCACAACGCTGATCAGCTCCTGGCTGCTCAGCGTCACGGTGACGCCGCTGTTGTGCTTTTACTTCGCCAGGGTGCCGGCCGTTACAGCGTCAGCGAATGATGCCGATGAGTATGCCTCGGTGTTCTACCGTGGCTACCGCAAGGTCATCGAGGGGTTGCTGAACCACTCGCTGATCTTCATTGCCTGCATGATGGGGTTGCTGGCGTTGGCGGTCGTAGTGCTGACCCGGGTGCCGTACGATTTTTTGCCGAAGTCGGACCGCATGCAGTTCCAGATCCCGCTGGTGCTGGAGCCCGGCAGCAGCTCGCGTGACACGTCGCGGGCGGTGCGCGATATCAGCCAGTGGCTGAGCAGCGATCAGGATGTAGAACACAGCATTGGTTATGTCGCCAGTGGCGGGCCGAGGATTGTGCTTGGCCTCAATCCGCCGTTGCCCGCGCCGAATATCGCGTACTTCACTGTCAGTGTCCGCGAAGGCGCGAATCTCGATGCGGTGATTGAGCGCGCACGGCAGTTTATTCTTACGCAGCACCCCGAAATCGAAGCGCAGCCCAAACGATTCTCGATGGGCACCACTGAGGCGGGAATTGCGGTCTACCGGATCATCGGTCCCGACGAGAACGTGCTGCGCGGTATTGCCCGGCAGATCGAGCAGGCTTTGTCGGCGTTGCCCGGAACCCTGGATGTCCACGATGACTGGCGCACCCGATTGCTGCGTTACGACGTTGTTGTCGATCCTTACAAGGCCCTGCAGGCCGGTGTTGCCACTCAGGACATTGCCCAGGCTCTGCAACTGCGAAACAGCGGGTTATCCGTGTCGTCGCTGCAGGATGGCGATACTGCTGTCGCGATTGTGGCTCGCGAGCAGAGTACGCTGAGCAAGCCGGGCAGTGATCTGGACAGCACTTTGATTTACCCGGCCTCCGGGGGCGCGCCGTTGATGTTGTCGGCCATTGCCACTGTCGAACCCAGGGCCGAGGCATCGACGCTGCAGCGGCGTAATCTGCAACGTGCGATTACGGTGGTTGGACACAATCCGTCAATGACGGCGACCTCAATCGTCGAGCAGTTGGCGCCGCAGATAGCGGCAATCAGCCTGCCGGCGGGTTACCACATCGAACCGGGTGGCGAAATAGAAGACTCGGCCGAAGCCAATCAGGCGCTTCTGCAGTACATGCCGCACGCACTGGTCGCGATGCTGTTGCTGTTCGTCTGGCAGTTCAATTCGTTCCGCAAGCTGCTGATCGTCGTCTCCAGCGTGCCCTTCGTGCTGATCGGCGTGGCGCTGGCATTGGTGCTGACGGGCTATCCGTTCGGCTTCATGGCCACCTTCGGGCTGCTGTCGCTGGCCGGCATCATCGTCAACAATGCCGTGCTGCTGCTCGAACGTATCGAGGTTGAACGCGAGCAAGGCCTGGTGGTGCGAGACGCCGTTGTCAATGCAGCGATCAAGCGCTTGCGGCCGATTGTGATGACCAAGCTGACCTGCATCATCGGGCTGGTGCCGCTGATGCTGTTTGCCGGTCCGCTCTGGGAGGGCATGGCGATCACCATCATGGGTGGTCTGGCGTTGGGTACGCTGGTGACCCTGGGCCTGATTCCGATCCTCTACGCGCTGCTGTTCGACCGCATCGAGCGCTGGCGCAAGGCGAGCTGAGCCATGACGGCCGGTACGTGTGTAAGGTATGGTCCTGAAAAACCTCGATGATCGAACACAAGGATGAAACACATGCGCTCATTTACCCGCTCGCCACTGGCTGCTCGTCTCGCCCTGGCGCTTGCGTTGACAGCCCTGGCTCCAGTGGCCATGGCCGAACCGCACAAGGCTATCCAGGCGGATGCCGAGCAATACAAGGACGACGCCTTGAAGCTGCTGGAGCGTCTGGTGAATATCGACTCGGGTTCCGGGTATGTCCCGGGCCTGACCAAGGTCAGCGACATCGCGATTGAAGAACTGAAAAAGCTCGGCGCCACCATCGAGCTCGTCCCGAATACGCCAGAAGCCAGCAACCATGTCCTCGCCACCCTGAAAGGCACCGGCAAGGCGAAGATTCTGCTGATGGCGCACATGGACACCGTGTTCAAGGAAGGCTCTGCGGCCGAGCGTCCGTTTCACATCAAGGACGGGCGTGCCTACGGCCCAGGCGTGATGGATGACAAGGGCGGCATCGTTGCGGCTATCTATGCGCTGAAGGTTTTGCACAACCTGAAGTTCACCGACTACGCGCAGATCACGGTATTGCTCGACGCCAGCGAGGAGACCGGCTCGGGCGTTGCTACCGAGCTGATCAAGAAAACCGCGAAGGAGCATGACGTCACGCTCAACCTGGAGCCGGGGCGTCCGGCCGACGGTCTGGTGGTATGGCGCAAAGGCTCGGCAACCGCGCTGGTCGAAGTCAAGGGCAAGGCCTCGCACGCAGGCGTTGCGCCTGAACTGGGACGTAACGCCGCTACCGAAGTTGCCCATCAGATTCTGCAACTCGGCAAGCTGGGTGACGAGGAGAAGAAAACCACCATCAACTTCACTGTGCTCAAGGCGGGGGATCGCACCAACGTGATTCCTGATCAGGCCAGTGCCAAGGCCGATGTGCGTGCTGCTGTACCGGAGGAGTTCGACCGCGTCGAGCAGGACTTGGCCAGAGTGTCGGCCAACAAGCTGGTGCCTGATACCGAGGTCAAGACCCGTCTGGTCCGTGGCCTGCCACCGATGCCGCAAACCGCGCAGTCCGATGCACTGGTCGCGATGGCGCAAGGCATCTACGGTGAACTGGGCCGCACCCTGACCATCGAGGGCAGTGGCGGGGCGGCTGATTCAAGCCTGTCTGCCAGTGTGGGCACACCGACGCTGGACGGCTTCGGGATTGTCGGCGGCAACATCCACACGCCCGAAGAGTATGCCGAAGTGGGCAGTGTGGCTCCGCGGATCTACTTGTTGTCGCGAATGATCATGAAGTTGTCCGGACAGCAGTAATTCGCCAAGCCTCCCGCGTAGAGTAACGAGAAGCGTTCTCCCTGAAGCTTCTCGTTCCTCACGCGGAGCATTGGCGCGATAAGCCAATAGCGGTTAATTGTCGGGGTACTACCGGCAATTAGTTGTTATCACCCCTGAATGGGGTGGTATCCAGGCACCAAAGGGCCTGGCAGGTTGAATCGATATCGCGTGATCTGACTGATAATCTGCCGCCTCTTTTTTACCCCTTCCGAGTACCGAGAGACGAGCGGGCAAGCGCCACCGTCGCGGCCCTTGCGAGCCCCTGGCCAAAGGGCCTGCCGGATTCTTGAGCCTTGCAGAAATGACCGTCGTTGCAGCTCCAGAACCTGACGTGCCAGCGCAGGCCTTCGCTTATTTCCTTTAAATCACAGTCATTTTATTAGTGTTTCCGCAGCCTTGATGCGAGTCCGTTTTCACGTACTGGCCGACTGGTGTTTCTGCATATATTTAATGACGACCTTAATACAATGTCGCAAAGGTCGGCGACCCCCTATCAATACTAAGCACATGATCCTTTGGTGCGGGCTAAAGGTCAGCGCTTGCACATTTAACTCCAAAAAAAGTTCAACAAATCGGATACAAGGTCGATACAAATAATTGACGCCGCCATGATGGCGTTCTAGTATCGCCCACCTTTTTGATATCAATATGCTACCGCAAGGACGCGCCGTGTATCTCCGTGCTCACAAACTGGCTTTGCTGCTCCTGCTCGCCATCGCGCCAGCTACTTCGCTTGCAGCCACTGCTCCCGCCAGCTTGCCAGGTGACCAGGATCTTATTCGTGACCGTCAGGATCGCCTGCTCGAAGAGCAGCGCCGCCGTCTTGAGGAGCTCAAGGACCTGCCGGGCAAACAAGCCGCACCTGCTGCCCCGAGTTCCCCGGCCGATACGCGCTGTTTCACCATCAATCGCATTGAACTCAAAGGCGCCGACTCGCTGTCGTCCGCCGAGCGCGATGCGCTGATCAAACCCTATATTGGCCAGTGTCTTGGTGTCGCCCAGCTCAATGAGCTGCTCAAAGTCATCACCGATCACTACCTCGAAAAAGGCCTGGTGACGACTCGCGCCTACCTGCCGCAACAGGACCTGTCCACCGGCGACCTGCAAGTGCTGGTCATCGAAGGCAAGCTGGAGCATCTGCGTGGCGATGCTGCCAGCGGTCTGTCGGCACGTGAGCTGGCCATGACGTTTCCCGGCAGGGAAGGCCAGATGGTCAACCTGCGCGAAATCGAGCAGATGGTCGATCAGCTCAATCGTCTGCCATCCAATCAGGCACAGATGGAACTGACCCCCGGCCAGGTCGTCGGCGGCAGTGATGTAGTGGTCAAGAACACCCCGCAGAAACCATGGCGAGCCAACCTGTCACGTACCAACGAAGGTCAGCGCAGCACCGGTGAGCAACAATGGAACGCCGGCCTCGAGTGGGATAATCCGTTGGGGCTGGCCGACCAGTTCAGCCTGCGCGGCGGCCACGATGCGATCAGCGACCGGCAGAAGGCCTCCCGCAATGCCTCGCTTGCCTACAGCCTGCCGTGGGGCTGGTGGACGTTCAGCTATCTGTACAACACCAGCGAATACCGTTCGGTGGCGCAGGCCTCGAACATCAACTTCAAGCAGGACGGCGACAGCCAGAACCACCAGTTCAGGGCCGAGCGGGTGGTGTATCGCGACGCGCTGAGCAAGACCTCGCTCAATGCCGGTCTGTCCTACCTGCGCACCAACAACTACGTCGAAGACAGCAGGCTGGCGGTCAGCAGCAATCGTATCACCGAGGCGCAGTTCGGTATCAACCACGGGCGGCGAGTCGGCTCGGCGTTCGTCAACATCGATCTGGGCATGCAGCAAGGCATCGGTGCACTGGACGCGCAGGGCAACCACGATCCTCGCCCGGGTGAGGCCGATGCGCGGTATCGCAAATACACCGGCACCCTCAGCTACCTGCACCCCTTTCAACTGTGGGGCGAAAACCTGAGCTTCACCAGTCTGGCCACCGGGCAGCGCAGTGAGGATGTGTTGTTCAGTTCGCAACGCACCAGCCTGGGCGGATCGGCATCGGTGCGTGGTTACAAGGATGAGTTTCTGTCCGGCGACAGTGGCGGCTACTGGCGTAACGAGTTGCGCCTGACCCGTCCGGTGACGCTGGACTGGCTGCGCCCGGTGTTCGCCGAGTATGGCGCGGCTGCCGGTTACGACCAGGGTGTTATCCGCAACGATCGTTACAACGGCGATCAGCATGGGCGTTTGTCCAGTAACTCGTTCGAGTTGTTTACCCGAGGCCAGCACGTTGCTGCCTCAGTGACCTTCGCTCATTCCCTGGAACGTCCCGATGTGATCGAGCGCGAAGCGCCGATCTATTTCCGTATGGACTTTTTCCTCTAATCACACCGTATTCAACCTACCTGTTTCGAGGTCACTCACATGGACGTTCACCAACTGGCTCTGCTCGCTCGTCAGCCTTCTGCTGTGCTGGTCGAGCGCCGGTCTTTCTGGGGAATGTCCAAGCGCGGCCTTGCGCTGATTCTCGCCAATGCGATGTTCTGGCAGCCGCTGCTGGTTCAAGCCGAAGGCATCGTGGTCAGCGGCACGAATACCAGCCTGAACCAGGCCGGCAATGGCGTGCCTATCGTCAATATTGCCGCGCCCAATGCCAGCGGCCTGTCACACAACCAGTATCAGCAGTTCAACGTCGACAGCCAGGGCGTCATCCTCAACAACTCCACCAACCAGACCCAGAGCACCCAGCTGGGCGGCATCATCGTCGGCAACTCCAACCTGCGCGGCACAGCGGCCAGCACCATCCTCAACGAAGTGGTCGGGGCCAACGCCAGTCAGCTCAGGGGCTACACGGAAGTGGCCGGGCAGGCGGCGCGTGTCATCGTCGCCAACCCCTACGGCATCAGTTGTAACGGCTGCGGTTTCATCAATACCCCGCAGGTCACCCTGACCACCGGCAAACCCGTGCTGGATGCCAATGGTCAATTGCAGCGTTTCAATGTGCAGGGCGGCAGCATATCCATCGACGGCGTGGGGCTGAACGCAGACAACGTCGACCAGTTCGACATCATCACTCGCAGCGCGAAGATCAATGCCGAGCTGCACGCCAGGCGCCTCAACATCATTGCCGGTCGCAACGATGTCGACGCGCAGACGCTGAATCCCACGGCCCTGCCTGACGACGGCAGTGCCAAACCGGAACTGGCCGTCGACAGCTCGGCGCTGGGCGGCATGTATGCCGGTGCGATCCGTCTGGTGGGCACCGAGGCGGGTGTCGGCGTCAGGCTGGCCGGCGATCTGGCGGCCAGTGGTGGTGACATTCAGATTGATGCCAACGGCCACTTGAGCATGATGCAGACCGCCGCCAGTGGTGCTGTGGCGGTCAAGGCCAACAGTGCCGAGGTCAACGGGCCGGTTTATGCAGGGTCGTCACTGGGCATGACCACGGCAGGTGATCTCATCACCCGGCAGAACGTTGCCGCACGCGATGCACTGAGCCTTGCCGCTGGCGGTCAGCTCAATAACACGGCGGTGATTGAGGCGGGCGTCAATGCCGACAACAGCCGCAATGCATCGGGCGATGTGACGCTGTCTGCCAGCGGGCTGAACAACAGCGGCAGCATCACCGCCAGTCGCGCCCTGCAGGCCACCATTACCCAGACCCTGAATAATCAGGGGGCTACATTGAATGGGCAGTCCAGCACCCGCATCGTGGCCACTACGGTCGACAATCGCCAGTCAGGCCGGATTCTGAGCCAGGGCGGCACTGTCGATATCAATGCTTCTCAGGTACTCAACAGCCAGAGCGGGCTGATCAGCAGCAGCGGTAACCTGACCATCACTGCGGGTTCTCTGGACAACAGCCAGCAAGGCAAGCTGTCCAGCAGCAGCGGTTTATCGGCGCGTATTTCCGGGCAGTTGCTCAACCAGCTGGGGCTTGTCAGCGCCAACGGCGATCTGCTGCTCAACGCGGCAAGCGTGGACAACCGCAGCGCGGAAATCTCCAGTCTCGGCAGCCTGACCTCGACCGTCAGCCAGTTCGACAACCGCGAAAAAGGCCGTCTGCTGGCCAGCGGCGCGCTGCAACTGACCTCTGACCACCTGAACAACCAGAACGGTTCGGTCGCCGGGCAACAGGCTGTACAGCTGAACCTGGGGCAACTGACCAATATCGGCAACGGCAGTGTCTACGGCAAAAACGCGCTTGACCTGACCCTGAGCGGCGCGCTGAACAACGATCAGGGCGTGCTGCGCAGCGACGGCACACTGGCCGTGCGTGCGGCCTCTCTGAGCAACAATACCGGCAGCGTGACCAGTGCCGGCACGGCAACGGTCAGCACAACGGGCGCAGTCGCCAACCGCGGCGGGCAGATCATCAGCGATGCGGGTCTGACGCTTTCCAGCGCCAGCCTGGACAACAGCCAGAGCGGTCGCATTGCGGGCAATGGCGTGGTGCTCACCACCGGCGCTTTCGACAACCATCAGGACGGCCGCCTGACCAGTACCGGCGCGCTTCAACTAAACGCCGGGCAGGTCAACAACAGCGACGCCGGTCGTATCGCCAGCGCAATGGCCCTCAGCGCAGTAGTCACCGGTCTGAATCAGACCAACGACGGCCGGCTGTACAGCAACAGCGATCTCAGCCTGGACCTGAGCAACGGCGTGCTGACCAACCAGGGCGGCCTGATCAATGCCCCTGGCCAGTTGCTGCTGAAAAATCTGAACGTCGTCAACAACCAGAGCGGCGAAATATCCAGTGCCAATGGCTTCTCGCTGGCGGCCAACTCGCTGGATAACACCGACGGTTCGCTGCTCAGCGATAAAGCGCTTGTTGTGCGTATCAATCAGTTGCTGAACAACCTGCGCGGCAAGATTTCCGCCAATGGCCTCAACCTGGCTGCTGCAACGCTGGACAACCGCAGTGCGGAAGTTTCCAGCCTGAGCACCCTGACTGCCACCATCGGCCAGTTCGACAACAGCACGAAAGGACGTCTGCTGGCCAACGGCACGATGCTGCTGAGCGCCGATAACCTGAATAACCAGAACGGCGTGGTCTCCGGACAGCAGGGCGTCCAGTTGAATCTGGGACAACTGACCAACTCCGGCGCTGGCAGCATTTATGCAAAAAACACACTGGGTCTGACGCTGACCGGTGCCTTGAATAACAATCAAGGCGTACTGCGCAGTGACGGCACGCTGGACCTGAAAGCCGCTTCTCTGGCCAACACCGGCGGTCGGGTCACCAGTGCCGGTGCTGCCACGCTGAAAGTCGATGCTGCGGTCGTCAACCAGGGTGGGCAGATCATCAGCGATGCGGGCCTGACGCTTTCCAGCGCCAGCCTGGACAACAGCCAGAGCGGTCGCATTGCGGGCAATGGCGTGGTGCTCACCACCGGCGCTTTCGATAACCATCAGGACGGCCGCCTGACCAGTACCGGCGCACTCGCGCTGAATGCCGGGCTGGTCAACAACAGCGACGCCGGTCGTATCGCCAGCGCCATGGCCCTTAGCGCAGTAGTCACCGGGCTGAATCAGACCAATGATGGTCGTCTGTACAGCAACAGCGATGTCAGCCTGGACCTGAGCAACGGCGTGCTGACCAACCAGGGCGGTCTGATCAATGCACCTGGCCAGTTGCTGCTGAAAAACCTCACGGCGGTCAACAACCAGGACGGCGAAATCTCCAGTGCCAACGGTTTCTCGCTGGTGGCCACTTCGCTGGATAACACCGACGGTTCGGTCATCAGCGACAAGGCCTTGATCGTGCGCATCGACCGGTTGCTGACCAACCTGCGCGGTCTGATTTCCGCGACCGGTATCCAGTTGAGTGCCGCGACCCTGGACAACCGTAATGCGGAGCTCTCCAGCCTTGGAGAGCTGACCGCAACCGTCGGCCAGTTCGATAACAGTGGCAAGGGTCGTTTGCTGGCCAATGGTGCGTTGCTGCTCAACGCCGACAGCCTGAACAACCAAAGCGCAGGTGCCGTCTCCGGCCAGCAGAGTGTGCAGTTGAACGTCGGCCAACTGGTCAACACCGGCAGTGGCAGCGTCTACGCCAAAAACAGTCTGGGTCTGAACGTCACGGGCGCTCTGAACAACGATCAAGGGACATTGCGCAGCGATGGCACGTTGTCGTTGAGCGCTGCTTCTCTGGGCAATACTGCCGGTAGCGTCACCAGCTCCGGCGCCTCGTCCCTGACGGCCGATGGCTCGGTCGTGAACCACGGCGGGCAGATTCTCGGCGATTCAACCTTGATGCTCACCAGCGGCAGTCTCGACAACAGTCAGAACGGTCGTATTGCCGGCAAAGGGGTGAAACTCGTCACGGGCACCTTTGACAACCAGCAAGGCGGTCGCCTGACCAGTACCGCAACCCTCCAGCTCGATGCAGCGCTGGTGAACAACAGTGACGCCGGCCGTATCGCCAGCGCCATGGCCCTGACCGCAGTGGTCACCGGTCTTAATCAGACCAACGATGGCCGTCTGTACAGCAACAGCGATGTCAGCCTGGACCTGAGCAACGGTCGCCTGAACAACGACGGCGGTCTGATTACCGCGCCCGGTCAGTTGCTGCTGAAAAATCTCAATGCAGTCAGCAACCGCAACGGTGAAATTTCCAGCAGCAACGGCTTCACGCTGGCCGCTGCATCGCTGGACAACACCGGCGGCTCGGTACTCAGCGATAAAGCGCTGATCGTGCGTGTCGAGCAGTTGCTGACCAACCTGCGTGGCCTGGTCTCCGGCAACGGTATCGATCTGGCGGCTGGCGAACTGAATAACAACAGCGGCAGCCTGAGCAGCGATGCCGACCTGCTGGTAAACGTCACTGGCCAGCTTTCGAGCCGCAGCGGCGAGCTGACCAGCGCGGGTAACACGACCCTCAATGCGCTGAGTCTCGATAATGCCGCTGGCCAGGTCATGGCCGATCAGTTTCTGAAACTGGTGATCACCGAATCCATCGACAATCAGGCGGGAACCCTGGGTGCAGGGCAGGGCATCGACCTTCGTGCTGCGAGTCTGGACAACCGCCAGGCGGGTTCGCTGGTCACGGATGGCCAGCTGACTCTGAAGCTGAGCGGCGCGCTGGACAATCGCACCGCTGGCAGTCTGCAGGCCAAGGGCGTGATGGACGTGTCGAGCCTGACGCTGGATAACCGTGGCGGCCGTATTGCGGCACAGAATCTGCTGATCGTTCATAGCGACAGCGTGGACAACCGTGGCGGTTCGATTCGTGCCGAGAAAGGCCTGCAGCTGTTCGTCGATGCCCTCGACAATAGCCAGACAGGCCTGAGCGCCACGCAAAAAGGCCTGATCAACAGCAATGCCGATCTTGAACTGGTCGGCACGCGTCTGGACAACCAGAACGGTCTGCTCAACGCCGCTGGCCTGATGCAGTTGCAGGTCGACAGTGTTCTCAACGGCAACGGCCGTATTGCCAGTCAGGCTGACATGATTGCCAATATCGGCAGTCTGACCCAGCAGGGCGGCGAGCTGGTTGCGCAGGGCAATCTGACCCTGACCGGCAAAACCCTCGACAATCAGGCGGGCGGCCTGGTGGGCTCCACAAAAGCGCTGAAAATCGAGGTTGCCGACATCGACAACAAGGCCGGTGAACTGTCCAGTCAGGTCGGCGTGGACATCATTGGTCAGACGCTCGACAACAGCAACGGCGGCAAGGTCCTGGCCGGTACGGCGCTGGGGTTGAAAGTGGCGCGCGTGATCAACCTCAACAAGGGCCTGTTGTTCGGCAACACTCTGCGGCTCGACGGTACACGTCTGGATAACGCCGGCGGTACGCTGGCCAGCCAGCAGGACATGAATATTGATGTGTCCGGTGCGCTGGACAACAGCGCTGGTCTGCTCAGCAGTGAAGCGGCCTTGACGGTCAATGCCGCGTCGCTACAAAACGCAGCGGGCAGCTTGTCCAGTGCCGATGCCTTGAACGTCACCACCACGGGCGCTGTTGAGAACCAGGGTGGCTCCGTGACTACCGACGCCACGCTGACGCTGATCAGTGCAAGCCTGGACAACAGCAAGGCGGGCAAGCTGTCCGGCAAGGGTGCCACGCAGGTTAATACCGGCACCTTCGACAACAGTCAGGGCGGTCGCCTGACCAGCAGCGACACCCTGCAGTTGACGGCCGGCAAAGTCATCAACCAGAACGCCGGACGCATTGCCAGTGCGCTGGCGCTGACGGCCAGCGTCACCAGCCTCGACCAGCAGGCTGGTGAGCTGTTCAGCAACACCTCGCTGAGCCTTGATCTCAACAACGGCCAATTGAACAACCAGGGCGGTCTGATCAACGCGCCCGGCGTGTTGCTGCTGAAGAATCTCAACGGCGTGGCCAACCAGAACGGTGAAATCTCCAGCGCACAGGCCTTCACTCTGAACGTCGACAGCCTCGATAACAGTGGCGGCAAACTGCTCAGCAGTCAGGCCCTGACGCTGATCGTCAACAAGGCCCTGAGCAACATCAAAGGTACGATTTCCGCTGCCGCGCTGAACACCCGCAGCGAAAGCCTGGACAACACCGATGGTTTGATCAGCAGCCGCGCAGCTCTGGACCTGACGGTCAATACCGCCCTGACCAACGTCAAGGGCACGTTGATCGGCGACGCTGACATGACGCTGAATGCTGCGACCGTGGACAACCGCCTCGGCCAGATCGCCAGCAAACAGAACCTCAACGCACGGATCGGCAGCCTTCAGCAGCAGGGCGGTCAGATGCTTGCCCAGGGTGCATTGACCTTGCGCGGCGACGCGCTGGACAACCGCCAGAGCGGCTTCATCGGCGCTACCAAAGCCCTGGATATCAATGTCACCAGCATCGATAACCGTGGTGGCGAACTGTCCAGTCAGGATGAGATGACCCTGACCGGCCAGCAACTGAACAATAGCGACAACGGTCAGGTTCTGGCACAGAAAGCGCTGGCGCTGAACGTTGCACAGATCATCAACCGAGCGAACGGCCTGCTCTCCAGTCAAGGCGGCTTGACCCTGGTCGGTAGCACTCTGGACAACACCGGTGGTGCGCTCAGCGCTCTCAGAGCCCTGGGTATCGACCTGTCTGCGACGCTCGACAACACACAGGGCCTGATCAGCAACGAAGATGTCCTGACGGTGAAGACCAGCAGTCTGACCAATACCGCAGGCAGCATTTCCAGTGCCGCAACCCTGACCCTCGACAGCACCGGTGCAATCGGCAACCGTGGCGGCAAGCTGGTGACTGACGGCGCACTGGACCTGAAAAGTGCCAGCCTTGATAACAGCCAGAAAGGCACCATCAGCGGTAAAGGGCTGCTGACCCTGAGGACCGGGGATTTCGACAACAGCCAGAACGGTCGCGTCAGCAGCAGCAATCGCCTGGACCTGACGACCGCACGACTGACCAACAGCACTGGTGGCAGCATCGGCAGCAGCCAGGCGCTGACCGCCAGCGTCAGCCGTCTGGATCAGCAGGGCGGCAGCCTGTTCAGCAATACCTCCTTGAGCCTGGACCTGAACAACGGCCAGTTGAACAACCAGAACGGCCTGATCAACGCACCGGGCGCATTGCTGCTGAAAAACGTCAACGAGGTACTGAACCAGAACGGTGAAATCTCCAGCGCTCAGGCATTTACCGTCAACGCCCAGCAACTGGATAACAGCGGCGGCAAACTGCTCAGCAATCAACTGCTGACCCTGCGTATTGCTCGTGCGCTAACCAACGTCAAAGGCATGATCGCCGCAGCCGGTATCGACGCCACTGCCAATACCCTCGACAACAGCGGCGGTACGCTGACCAGCCGCAACAACCTTGACCTCACCGTGACAGGTGCGCTGACCAACCGCGACAAAGGCCTGATCAATGCTGCTCAGGCGCTCAAGGTGGGCGCGGCCAGCGTCGATAATCAGAGCGGTCAGCTGTTGGGCGGCACCAGCCTGAACCTCAATACAACATCGATCAACAACACCGCGAAGGGCCTGATCAACAGCACCGGCACCCTGAACCTGACTGCCGGGAGTCTTGATTCCGGCAACGGCGGCGAAGTGTCGGCTGCCCGCGACATGACCCTGGTCCTCAGCGCACTGTCGCTCAACGGCGGACGCGTGATGAGTGACGCCGGGCTGTCCATCGACATGCAAGGCAATGACCTTAACAACGTCGGCGGCCTGATTACCGCTGATGGGGCTTTGACCCTTAATCGTCTGCGCGACCTGAATAACCAGTCTGGCGAGGTCTCCAGCGCACAGAGTTTCAGAGTCGACGGCCGCACCCTCGACAACAGCAGCGGCAAGCTGATCAGCAGCAACGTACTGACCGTCAGTGCGACCAGCCTGCTCAATCAGAACGGCCTGATCTCCGGCTGGCAGGGCCTGAACGTCTCCGGTAACCGTCTCGACAACCGCAACAACGGCACCTTGTCCAGCCGCAGCGGCAACCTCGTCGCAACCCTGAGCGGTGAATTGCTTAACGGCGGCAACGGTGCGTTGGTCAGCCAGAACACACTGAACGTGACCGCTGACAGTCTCGACAACAGCGGCGGCATCCTCTCCAGCGGAACGGGCCATACCCTGACCGTAGCCGGCCTGCTGAACAACAGCCAGAACGGTCTGATCGACAGCGGTGCTGGCTTGACCATCAAAGCCAATGCCTTGAGCAATGCCGCCGGTAACCTGACGGCCCAGCAGGATTTCAGCTTCGAAGGCCGCAGCCTGGACAACAGCGCCGGCAGCCTGAGCAGCAAGGGCACAATGACACTTGACTTGCTCGACAGCCTGACCAACACCAGCGGCAAGCTGGCCAGCGGCGGTAACTTGCTGTTGCGGCGCAGCACGGCGATCAACAACCAGGCCGGGCAACTGATCAGTCAGAGCCTGATGACCCTCAACACGTCCGGCCAACTGGATAACCGCAATCGCGGCACAATCGCCGCCAACAACACGCTGACAGTCACCGCCAGCGGCAGTGTTCTCAACGACGCCGATGGCCTGATCTACAGCCAGAACGCCAATGCACAAGTACAGGCAGCGAGCCTGTCCAACGTGCGTGGCACAGTACAAAGCGCAGGCGTATTGCGCGTCGATGTCGCGGGTACCGTAGATAACCAGAACGGGCGGATCATCGCCCAGAACGGCGATCTGAACCTCAGCGCTGCCAACCTCTACAGTCAGGGCGGGGTGCTGTCCAGCCTGCAAGGTCTGTTCACCTCGAATGTGAGCGGCGTGCTGAAGAACGGCTATGACGCCAACCGCCAGGGCGGCGTCATTCAGGCGCAACGTCTCAACCTGACCGCGCTGGGCGGCTTCGACAACTACGGCGGGCGAGTCTCGGCGCGCGGCGGCGAAGCACTGATCAACACCCCGAACTTCGACAACCGCAACGGCGGCCTGTACGCCAAAGGACTGGTACGGGTCACCGGCGGCAACTTCGACAACAGCGGCGACAACGACGGCCAGATCGCCGGCGGCCAGGTCGAACTGAACCTGAGCGGCGCGCTGAACAACCGCTTCGGCATCATCGAAAGTGACAGCACCCTGGCCGTGACCGCTGCCAGTCTGGACAACCAGACCGGGCAACTGCGTGCGCTGGGCGGTGGCGGCGCGACAAACTTCCAGATTGGCAACCTGTTCGACAACCGCAACGGCACCCTGGAAAGCGCCAACAGCGACCTGATCCTCAATGCTGGCAGCTTTCTCAATGGCGGCGGGTCGCTGTTGCATACCGGTAATGGCACGTTTGATATTTCTACGGCCAATCTGACCAACGCTGGCGGCAGCATCGTCACCCGTGGTGGTTTGACACTGAGTGCTGATAGCTGGACCAACAGTAACGTCATCCAGGCTGGGCGCCTCACTGTCAACGTCAATAACTTCAGCCAGACCGCCAGTGGCCAGTTGCTGGCATCGACCAGCCTCGTCGGTAACGGTGGCAATTGGAATAACGATGGACTGATCGCCAGTGACGGCTCGCTAAGCCTCAATCTCGGCGGTACATACGGCGGCAATGGCCGTCTCAGCAGCCTAGGGACGCTCGGACTGAGTGCGGCGCAAGTTAACCTGAACGCCGCTTCGACCATATCCGGCGGTGGTGACACCTCGGTGACCATGGGGGGGCAACTGAGCAATGCCGGTCGGCTGACCTCGGCGACTAACCTGACCATCAACGCGGGGAGTATCAACAACCAAGGCACGCTGGGCAGCGGTCAAGCGCTGACCGTGAATACTGGCTCACTGGTCAATGATCGCGGGCTTATCTTCAGCGGGGGCGACATGAGCCTGCGGGTCAGTTCGCTGAACAACAGCTACGCCAACATCTACAGCCTGGGCAACCTCACGATTGACCGTAACGGGCAAGGTGCCCTTGCGGACAGTATCGTCAACAGTTCGGCGTCGATACAAAGCGACGGCAGCATGAGCCTGGCGGCGAGCACGATACAGAACATCCGTGCGATTCTGACTACCAGCAACGGCGGTATTTATAGCGCCAAGATTGTAGAAGGGGCGTGCAACCGTAAGTTCTACAACAATGATTGCAAAACTAGCACGCAAACACATACCTGGGACCTTACTCAGCGTGAAAAACTGGAAGTAACCGCGGCCAGTGCAGCGTCAAGCATCACCGCTGGCGGTAATCTGGGCATCAACGGCGGCGATCTGATTAACCAGAGCAGCACCATTGCCACCAGCGGCAATCTCACCGCTACGCTTAACAACCTGACCAATACTGGCGTAGAGACCAGCGATACAGAAACGGTGACTGTGTACCGCAGCATGCGCACCGACAACGCCAGCATGTGGACCAAAGCCGCTCGGGATTTCACTGATAAGTACTGGCTTGGCAGCAGTGGTTATGACGCCAGCCTTACGGGTCTTCAGGCAGCAGTGGCCGACTTCGTTCGCATCGTCGAAACCGACATGCCCGAGCTTTACACGGTCACACGGCTAAGCGGCGGTGATCAGAGCTACGCAGCCATTATCCAGGCTGCCGGTGCGGTCAACGTCAATGCTCAGAACAACATCAATAACAGCGTCGTACGGGCGGGTTACACCTACGTGAGCGGCGGTTCGCGCACTGACACCAGCGCTCCTGGCAGCCAATTCTCCACGCGCATTACCGTCAATCAGCAATTGCCGCCAGACCTGGCCCAACAACAAGTCAACCCGTTAAGCCTGCCAGGCTTCAGCCTGCCCACCGGCCAGAACGGACTGTTCCGGCTGAGTGGCCAGACCGGCACCGCAGCTACTGTCGCTCAACCAGTCGGCCTGCCGCAGAGCTGGACCATGGGCAGCGCAGCGGTATCCGTCGCGCAACGCGAGCACACCGTTTCGGACGCGCAGGCAAGCACCATCCAGATTGGCTCGGTCGGACAGATAT
The DNA here is from genome assembly GCF_017833005.1 of Pseudomonas sp. PvP027. Lineage (NCBI taxonomy): Bacteria > Pseudomonadati > Pseudomonadota > Gammaproteobacteria > Pseudomonadales > Pseudomonadaceae > Pseudomonas > Pseudomonas sp. PvP027. The sequence continues at coordinate 5,596,174 of NZ_JAFIBK010000001.1, forward strand.
CCAACGCCACCCGCCAGCTGGCTTCGGTGACACGACAAGGTGCCGGCGTTAGCGCCAATGCATCCTCCTTCGACGCCAGCGCGCCAGGTGCCGCATCCATAGGCGGATTTGTACTACCCGGTCATACCTCTGATTCCGCAGGTGTCACCAGCGTCGACAGTGTCACCGGTATCGCGACGGGCAATCAGGGAAGTGGTGCCTTGCTGCCTGTGCAAAATGCAGGTTCGACAGGCCTGCCGGTTATCACCGCCACAGGATCCGGCAGTTCTGCGGCCCAGAATATCGGGATGGTGCAGGGCACGCGGATCAACAGTGCCGGCCAGGTTGTAACCGACGCTCAGGGTCGTCCGGTAACTACAACGGTTAGTAGCCCGGTCGCTGCCGCAGCAGCACAGACCGTTACCCGAGTGGAAGGCCTGCCCAGCAGCAACTTCGTTTCCAAACCGCAAAAATACCTGATCGAAACCAACCCGGTCCTCACCGAACTCAAGCAGTTCATGAGTTCGGATTACCTGCTTGCAGGCCTGGGCTACGACCCGGAAGTCAGCGCCAAGCGCCTGGGCGATGGCTTGTATGAGCAACGCCTCGTCCAGCAAGCAGTCGTGGCCCGCACCGGTCAGGCGTTCATCGATGGACAAACCTCCAACGAGGCCCAGTTCAAGTACCTGATGAACAACGCCATCGCCAGCAAACAGCAGCTGAACCTGGCTGTGGGCGTTTCGCTCAGTTCACAACAAGTCGCAGCGCTGACCCACGACATCGTCTGGCTCGAAGAGCACGAAGTGAATGGCGAGAAAGTGCTGGTGCCGGTGCTTTACCTGGCACAAGCCGACAATCGCCTTGGCCCGACCGGGGCATTGATTGCGGGTAACGACGTCTCACTGATCGCGGGGCAAAACCTCGACAACGTCGGCACCTTGCGAGCGGCCAATAACCTGTCGGCTGCTGCTGGAAATGATCTGGTCAACTCCGGCCTGATAGAAGCTGGCAACCGACTGGACCTGCTGGCGGGTAATGACCTGGTCAACAAGTCCGGGGGCATTATCGCCGGGCGTGATGTGACATTGACCGCCCTGCGCGGCGATGTCATCAACGAACGCACGGTGACCAGCCATCAGAGCGCTGCGGATGATGCGACCTGGCGTAAGGACTTTGCTGACAGCGCGGCACGTATCGAAGCGGCTAACGACATGTCCCTGCAAGCGGGTCGTGACGTGAAAAACACCGGCAGCGTCTTGCAGGCCGGTCGTGACTTGAGCATCTCTGCGGGCCGCGATGTCGCTATCGACTCGGCCCAGACCGAGAAAGGCCAGACACGCGGTGCGAACTCCAGCAACTCGAGCATCACGCAACTGAGCTCCACGGTCAGCGCCGGCCGCGACCTGACGGCCCAGGCAGGCCGCGACATCAACGTCATCGCCAGCAGCATCGACGCCAAACGCGACATCGCCATGGCCGCAACCGAAAACCTGACCCTGTCCTCGGCGGCTGACGAGCAGCATTCCTACGGTAAGAGCAAGAAGGTGACCGAGCAGGAAGATCATGTCAGCCAGGTGTCTGCGGACCTGAAGGCGGGCGGCAGTGTGGCTTTGCAGGCTGGGCAGAATCTCGACGTCATCGCCAGCCGCATCAATGCAGGCAGCAACATTGCGCTTGATGCAGCGCAAGATTTGACCATTGCATCAGCTCAGGACGAAAGCTCGTACTTCTATGCCAAAAAGAGCAAAGGTTCCTTCGGGCGCAGCAGCAGCAAACAGCAGGAAAGCTACGACAGCACCAACGTTGCGTCGGTAATCAATGCAGGGCAAGACCTCACGATCAATGCCAGTAAAGCTGCCGATGGCAGTGTCAGCATCAACGGTGGGCATGATGTCAGTGTTATTGGCAGCCGGCTGTCGGCAGGCAATGACCTGATTCTCGGCGCCACCAATGACGTCACTGTGCTTTCGGGTGTCGATGAGCAGGGTTCTTACAGCAAGAAAAGCAAATCCGGCTCTTTTGGCCTGTCCAAAAGCGGAAAAAGCGAGCTGAAGACCAGCTCTACTCAAGTCGCCAGTGAAATGAGTGCTGGCAACGATGTGGTAGTGGCTTCAGGCAAGGACATCACGCTGCGGGCCAGCAACATCAATGCAGGCAATGATGTGGACCTCAGAGCCGGGCTGGTGGATAAAACCGGCGACATCAATCTGCTCTCGGCCAACGACCAAGCCTCCAACCAGAGCGATGAGTACAAGAAGAAAACCGGTCTCTCAGCTTCTGGCGGATTTCTGTCCATTTCGTCGGCTAGAGAAGCCGGCGGCCAAGCGCAGAGCAGCACCAGCGTAGGCAGCCAGATCAACGCTGTCGGCAATGTAAGCCTGCAGACCGAGCGCGACATCAATATTGTCGGCAGCGGCGTCAGCGCCGGTGCAAACGTCAGTCTGAACGCGGGTCAGGACGTCAACATTCTGGCCGCCCAGAACACCCAGTCCAATCAGGACTGGGAGAAGAACAGGCAGTCGGGTATCGGCGTGTCCTCTAACGCCAATGGCGTGACCTTCTTTGCAGGCGTTGATCGAACCAAGGAGAAGAACCGCCTTGAGCAACAGAGCGCTGCCGCCAGCCAGGTACGCGCAGGGGAAGATCTTACAGTCAATGCCAAGCGCGACATCAATCAGGTAGGTTCTGACCTTCAGGCGCTTAATAACATCAATCTGGCTGCCGGGCGCAACATCAAGATTGATGCCGAGCGTGAATCCCAGACCGTCGAGCAACAGCGCGAAAACTCGCGTAATGGTCTGAGTGCGAGCATCGATCACAACTATGGCAGCACCAAGGATGCCATTAGCGGTACAGGAAAGGGTGAGGACGCCACGAGCAAGGGATCGAGCGTGCTCAAGACGGTGGACAGCACCTCGCAGTTCCTGTCCGGCCCGACGGGCGATGGAAAGTTCGGCAACAGCAAACAGGGCACCAGCCAGCAAGTGGTCGAAACGACCAACCGCGCTTCGACACTGAACGCAGGCAATGACCTGAACATCTCTGCGAGCAATGATGTTCAGATCAGTGGCGGCCAGTTGCAGGCCGGCCGCGATATCAACATCAAAGGCCGGGACGTCACGCTTGATGCCGCCAAAGGAAGTTACAGCCAGGAAACCAGCGAACAGAAAAGCTGGAGTGGCATTCATGGCAGCAGCAGTGGCGGGTTCAAACTGGGCGTGGGCGGCAGTAGCGGTGTCGCCAACGGCGATCAGAGCCAGGAGTCTTCGACCGTTACAGGATTGCAGGCAGGCCGTGACGTCAACCTTAAGGCCAGCAATGACCTGAACCTGATCGGCACGCAGGCCCAGGCAGAGCGGAACATCAATCTGAATGCCGGCAACACCCTCAACATCAAAGCGGCCCAGAACGACAGCTCCACCGAGAACACCCGTAAAAATGGCGGCGGGGAAGCCGGTATCGCCATCGGTCCGGGAGGCATCGGTGTTTACGCCAGCGTCAACATCGGCAAAGGCGACTTGGAGCGCGAAGGCAAACAGCAGCAGGAAGCGTACCTGTACGCCGGTAATCACCTCGGTTTCACCAGCGGCCAGGACACCAACATTGCCGGTGCAACACTGCGCGGCAACGACGTGGTCGGACGCGTAGGCCGTGACCTCAATGTCACCTCCCTGCCCGATACCGGCAAGGTACAAGGTAAGGAATTCGATCTCAGCGCGACTGTTGTGGTCGGTTTTGGCGGCAGTGTCAGTGGCTCTGTCGGGTACGGTCAGACCAACGGCTCCAAGAACTGGATCGAGGAACAGACCCGCATCACGGCCAAAGACAAGGTCGACATCCGCACCGAGAACCACACCCAGCTCGACGGCGCATTGATCGCTTCCGATAGCGGCAACCTCAAGCTGGACACCAACACGCTGGGCTACAGCGACATCGCGGGCAAGGACAAGGAGCACGGTTACTACCTGAACGTCGGGGGTTCGTACGGCACTGGCAGCACCACCACGCAGGACTCAAGTCAGGTAGGCAAGGGCGACAACCAGAAAAACGGCTGGAGCGTCGAGGGCTGGAACTACAACAAGGATCGTGAGCAGATCGTCCGGGGCACGGTCGGTGCGGGCGATGTGGTGGTGCGCAGCGATACGGCGGGTAAGGACTCAACAGCGGGCTTGAATCGTGATGTCGACAAGGCTTACGAGATCACGCGTGATGACGAGCACCGGACTGATTTGTATGTGACGAAGAGTTCGGTGGAGGCGATTGCGGATCCTTCTGGGACTGTAAATGCCTGGAAAACTGCTATACAAAGTTATCCCGACAGAACTGTGGACTTATTAAATGCTGCGAGCACTCTCCTGGCTGGGACAGTGTCTTCCGCTGAGCAGGTCTGGAAAAATATCCAGGCGCAGAGCGTTTCTATAACCGACGTACCAGACTCCGTAAGGGAGCAGCTCGGAGACGAATTGGCGCTTAACCTGACCAAAGCTTTCGTGCAAAAAGGCAGGAACGTTGACGATATTAAAAAACTGTCACAGGACGACATTGCAGTCATACAAAGTTTTGGCAGCCGTTTTTCCGAGTTTAATGTTCAGCAGGCAGCTTGCAATTCTGCTGGCGCGTGCGGTAGTGGCTTTGACGCTCGGACGGACTCTGTCGATTACATCCATTACAAAGATAAGGATGGCGTTAATAGGATGGCAGGGCTGCAAGATGTAAATGCCGATACTCCAGGAGGGAAGTTGTTGGAGCAGGCCGAGCGTCTTCAGCGTTATCTGGATAAATTGCCTGCTGAGCAAGCCGAACTTCTTGGGTTAGGCGTTCAGGCGGTAATGGGGCCTGCAAAAATGGCAGTGGGGATGGCCGGCAGTATCGTCCTGAATAAGCTGTTTGGTGACAAGATTGCTGCTGCCAAAGACGCAATGGCGAAAACAGTGGCAAGCGATTTGAGTGGGAAAGATCGAGATGAGCTCGTAAGCAGTGATAACAAGCTCAAAGAGCTTTATGACGTTGATGCGAATGCTCAGAAAGGAGATGTTTACGTACGCGGTGCGACCACGCTGATTAATATTGCATTGGGCACTGCTGTTGCGTCTGCGGGTATCGCAGGCGCCGCAATAATCAAAGGCGTGGGAACGGGATCAAGCGTTGCTGCAAGCAGGCCAATTGATCCTGTGAAAGTGACCATTGATCCAAACTGGAACAAGGCATCCAAGCCAATCAAAACGCCCGACGCAGCACCGCAGGCAGTGGCAGGGACAATGAAGGCGGCAGACCAGACAGCACTTCCCTCGTACTACCGTGAGGACAGCTCGGCCGGTGCATCTTTCAACAAAACGGGTGGATTACCAGAAGGCTACCGTCGAGTGGTTAACTCCCGCACTGGGAACGTCGAGGTTGTTGGTCCTGATGGCTCGCTCTATTTTGAGGTAGCGGGGGGTGGACTCAAGCCCAAGGCAGGGGGTAATCTTGCCGCTTTGGTGAAGGCTGAGCGGGACATTGATGGTGCAAAAGGAATACTTACGCCTAAAGACTTTCCAGAGGTTTCCGCTCAAATTAGTCGCCAGAAGCAGCTAAGACATCTAGAGGGAACACCTCAGTTGGCGGAGCGAGGTAAAGGGGGGTATTTGAACGATATCTCTGATGCGCAGAAGGTTCTGGACGCATATCGTTCTGGTAATGCGGTTGTTCTAGGTAAGAATGCTCAAGGGTTTCCTATCGTTCGAGTTGATGGGGTCACTGGAACTAACGTAAATATTGGTGCGGGGATAAACAGTCAGCCAACGAACGTTTTCATTATTAAGGGAACGAAAAGTCCAAGTGTTGTCCCTACTAGTCCTACCCCCAAGCTGGTGGATTGATATGAATTTAATAGTTAGGAATAAAATAATTATTGCATTGATGCAGGCTTTGTTGGGGGCGATTTCCCCAAATTTCAGAGCCGTACTGATTGATTTTTCTCAAGGGGTGGATGTTAGGTTTTTCTTGGTGGAGGATTTGGCTGAGGATAGAGAGGAAATCGATGATGTGATTACTGAGTTTGACTCATTAGTTATGGGGGTTGAGTCAGTATCAATAACATATGGTGTTGCTGTGGGTGAAGCCTGGATAGATTTTTCTGGTGATAGTGTGGTTCCGGTTTATATTAGGCGCGAATAGTTGGTGCAAAAGGGGCTGGAGACACTCTGGCTACGCTGAGTCAAGGCCAAAAAAGAGCTGTCGGAAAAATTGACAATATTCTTAATAATTTCAAGGATAGTGATATTACGGGTACCTTAAAGGATATGGCTGGTAATCCTGTTCCGAAGCCTGGCGGTGGTTATTGGGATCACCTAAAAGAGATGAACGACACTCTTCGAGGTTTACGGAACCATGCGGACACCTTGAAGGGGGTGAATGAACCGTCAGCGCAAGCTGCACGTCAGCGAGCGGTCGATACTATCAATCGTATTGAGTCAGCTTTAAATGGTGCCGGGATATGACGTTTCGTGAATTGGAAAGACTTACTCAAATCAGTTGGTTACCAGAAGACAGCCCGTCGTCTTTGAGCGAATGGTATCTTTTGGTATGCGATACTCCACTAGATCACTTAAGTATAGGAGATGTATGCCGCGCAATTAGGCAAGATCTTTTTGTTAATGAGCTATTACCCTTTGCTGTGATATTACTACATGATGATGTGTTGGCAGGAGAGAGATACGACGGCGAGCTGCTTGCAGCTCTTGCAAGTGTGAGTGCAGAGTGTTGGCAGAGAAATACAAGTGCGGCGCAAAAGGCCGTTTGCGCTTTGGTCGAAGTGAAGAATTTAAGCCAAGATCCCGAACTGTTAAAGGATGCTTCGACTTTGTTGAGAGCGCTTGGCGTTTAAGTGGTTTGTAAGTTGGTGCAAAAGCAACAGTCAGCTCTCCGCTAAAACTTGGCGAAACCAAGGCAATCGACGATGTCAGCATGACTCGTGTAGGAAGGTGGATGTCTCCTGATGAGCTGGCGCAGATGCAAAATACAAATAAAGTGGTGCAAGGCGGTGGAGGACAAACCTTTATTTCGACTAATGGCATCGCTGACTTTAAAGGGGCTGCACCCAAAGGCTCTGTCTATGTTGAGTTTGATGTTCCAGCTAACAGCTTGCTGCAAGGCGGAAAAGATGGCTGGTTTAAAATGATTGGCCCTGATGCAGGTAAGTCTCAGCAGTTCTTGCTTAATAAGCAGGGTGGCGAGCATCTTCCGGCGATCAAGAACATTGAAATTCTAGATAAGAAGTGAGAAGTCTTATGGATGGATCTTGGTTTGATGAAAGTGTAAAGCCACTTTTGAAGGGGTTTTCTCTAGAGTACTCATCATTTGCTGATGGGGATTTTGGTGACCTTGAAAGGATAGAGTTGGAAGGTTTTAACAAGCTAGGTACTGTTGAATTCTGGTCTAAAGGTTGGGTGGGTATAGATATATATGACTGTGCCCTTGATGATCAGGTTATGAATGTGTTGCTCTCTCCAGAAGAGGGAGAATCTGTTTCTCAGGAGTTTGATAGGTTTATAAAGATATTGACGCAGGATAGTTGATGGTGCAAAAGCAAATGTGGGGTCCATTAGTCACATCTCTGGAGTGAATCTTCCTAAAAGTCAGTCTAAGATGATTGCTGATTTTGAAGCAGCAGGGTACCCAACAAAACCAGTAGTTTCCCCGACCAGCGGAAACGTGGTCGGAACTCAATACATCTTGCCTGATGGTTCGCGAGTTCGGGTGATGCAGGCGGATGGTCGAAGTCCCCAGCGCGCATCATTCGAGAACGCTAATGGCGGACCTGTTGATCCGACTACTGGAAAGCCGCCGCAGCCCCCGCAAGGTTTATCGAAGGCTGAACGGAAGCAGTGGATTAGAGAGCGTACGCATATTGAACAGGTGGACTAAATGATGAATACACTCTTGCAGGCTGTGGCTCTTTTGTTGCCTATGAAAATTGAAAGAGTATTTTGGGATGGCGATACTTTGATGCTTTTTTCGGCGGGTTGGAGCTTTCGGACTGAGAGTGCGTGGCGTGTGTCTAAGGGGGGGGAGCTGCTGTTCGCTTGTTGGGATGACGATGCCCTTGACCATGTTTCTGAGCTTTTAGGCTTATCCATTGTCGAGGTAGGTTGGCTTATTGATGCTCAGCCAATTGATCCATTTTTTAAATTATCTGACGGCCGCGTCTTGAATGCATTTTGTTCGTCATCAACTGAGCCTTGGCTTATGGAGTTCTCGGACGGGGTCGTTTATTTAGGTAACACTTAATTTCATAAGTTTTTCTTGGTGCAAAAGGCAAAACCGCATTAAATGAACCAAACTCTTGGCCTGTTGCGGAAAATAGCCGTGCGCCGTCAACACAAACTGAAACTTATTTCAGGGTTGAATCAGGTGGTTCAGGATTCCAGACTAGTCAAAATCGAATTGCGGTGAAATCTGATGGGACGGTATCGATTGATTCTGGATGCAGTGGTCAGTTATGTGTCAGTACAAATGGCCCCAGCCATGCTGCTTATTATCTGTCTAATAAAAGGCCTGAAGGTAACGTGGTTGTTTTTGAGGTTGATCAATCGTTGCACCAGAAAATTATGTCCGAAGCTATTGATCAACGACCTTTGCCCGGTCAGATAAGGAACCCTAACGCCCCCAAGATTGTGGATCCAAATCAAGGGAAGCCAAGTGTTTCACTAGAACTCCCGAAAGTATGGGATTCCTTGCTTGAGAAACACTCATCAAATGCACGAGTATTGACGCAGGAGGAGTTTTTTCATGAGTTCGGACGCTAAGCTTAGCTCATTAGAACGTGAGCTTTTTGAAGGGCGCAAATCAATTGCCCTGTTTGTTTTGAAAGAGCAGCATTATTACGTTGTGGATGATAAGTTCAATTACTGTATCGATGTTCGGCCGGATTATTTGTCGTATATTGAAACAGGCCGGCTAAAGCAGGAAGATTATGAAAAAGCTCTTGGGCTCTTTCGGGGTGGGATCTCAGTTCTAGGAGCTCATAATTTTTATCAGTACATCGATAGTGCCGAAACAGAAGTGATAAGTTTTACGATGATGCGCGATTTCTTTTTCAAAGGCTTAACTTTGGAAAGTGCCAAGAGTTTTTATAAGGATGTAGAGCGGTTCTTGTCTTATGGAGGAGAAATGGATTTGCGAAAATGGAATTTTTTGCGTATGAAATTGCCGAGCTTTTACGTAAATTTCGACCGTGGGATTTACCGACATACCGACTATGGTCGGTTGCATGAGGAATTGGCGTTGCCAAAAACACAGTGGAATGCTCGTTGTAGTAGCGATTTTGGATTGCTCATCCCTGACGATGTTCAATACTGGATCCTAGATAGAATGAATTTTTTTAAGCTTTATGGCGGTTGAAATATTGAAGTGGAAAGGGTTCGGTGTTATTTAATTAAGGTGTTTGCGTTCTAAATAAATCTGTCTCGCTTTCTCATTGGTTTTGAGGTTGATTTGATAGAGCAATTTCGGTAGGTGGTGCAAAAGCGACTGTCTCTAAAAATCCCAATGCAACTAGTGCGCTGACTGACTCAGAGGCAGGCACGCTGGTTGAAAGGAATGTTTTGGAGACGAGTCCCAAAGTAATAAATCAAGCCGAACCAGAAGTTCTTGCAAAGGTTAATAACGGACGCAGCACATATTCTGAGTTAAACGGTGCAATTGGGGAGGCTCGTGGCTGGAGTCAGGCTATTGAATCGGGGCAAACGCCAATTTCCGGACCTGGGAAAGCGTCACTCCCAGGTGCAGATTACATTAAGTATGATCCATCATCGCGATCTGTGATCGTCTGGGACGCCAAGTATCGCGCTCCTGGCGGAAGCTATCCGACTTCCTTGCCAGATTCAAAGTTACAGGCCTGGCAGTCAGAGATCATAAATTCCGTTAAAAATATGCCTGAGGGATCGGCCAAAGCAGCTGCAGAGAGTGCGCTTATGCCGGCCGCCGCCTGAATTGCTTCCAGTTGGGGCGGGGGGGACCTATAGTCAGATAAAAAACGCTCTTAGCTCTCTTGGTTCTGACAAGTTTATGGAGTACGCCTCTTATCGTGTCATGTCTGATGGTGCGTTTGTTCATAAGGGCTTAGAATGCTCAATGGCTGTTTATTATTTTCGCTTGCATTATATTGTTGATGATGAGCTGCCTTACGCGATACTGTGGAAGCTTTCTAGTGTGTGACTTAATGAGAAACAACGTCATGTAGCCGGGTTGAAACGGTGCAAAAGCGGCAGGGGTTGCGGACGAAACTGCCGGTTCAATAAAGAACGTCAATCCAGGTTATCCAGACGCTGGGCGAACTCATAACTGCGTTAATTGTTCAATTGCTACTGATACAACACTGGCAGGTAATCCAGTATCTGCATTGCCGATAAACTCCAGCAAGGGTGTTCCGTTGACCGTGCTGGAGAGGCAATATGGAGCTAAGTTTAGCGGTGTGTCTTCACCCGAAACCATCACCCAGCACATAAGTGGTGTGGGGACGGCGCACGTGGGATTGTGTTTGGCTCCTATGGTCCAGGTCAGCCAGGCCATGTATTCAACGTGGTTAATCAGAATGGGGCTATTCGTTATCTCGATGGGCAGACTGGAAAGCCGGCAAATATGAGGAATTTTAAGACATTGCAGTTACTGATAACTAACTAATGATTACCTACGAATACGCTTTGGAAAGAGCTGAAGAATATTTGAAAGATTCTGAGATTCCTTTGCAGCTAACGCATGAGGGCACGTTCTCTGAGGGATGGTTTTTTTTGCTATCAATCTAAAGAGTATTTGGAGACAGGGAGCCTGTCGGCCCTAACTGGCTGGAAACGGACCATTCCTGATTGATAAGGAAACTGGAGAGCTTCATGTTTTAGGGACCGCCAAGCCGCTGAAAGAATATCTTGATCACTATGTAATCAGTAAGTCAAAAAAATAAGATTGGTTTTTCGGTGCGAAAGGTGGCGGTTCTAGTGGTTTCAGTGGCGGTAAACCAATTATCGCTGATTATCCATACAGCCCGAATGCTGTTACTAAAAGGTCTAGCGTAAATAGAGATTATTATGTCGGGAAAATGCTGCCGATGAGTTTTCTGCTGGTCTTCCAGACTATGCAACTCATTCAACAGCAAAGAGCTATCAGTCAACGGCGCCAAGAGATCTGAACGAGCAGACTTTGTGGAACAGAGTGACAGAAAATCCCTCTTCGGGTCGTGATACAAAACTAGCGGGCGATAAAGACTTCCCGCGGAGTGAGGGATGGAGAGAAATGGAAGTAAGTCACCGTCTACCTAGCGGAGAAAATATAACCATCCACTACCAGTACAACTCCGTAACCGATAAAGCATACGATATGGAAATGACTACGCCGCAACGGCTGCCCCCTGTGCTGCAGCCCGGTAGAACTATTGAGTGATGTGGATATGATTATTCGAGAAATTGGGCGAGAAGAGCCTGTACAGGTGTTTGGGATTTACTGGATAGAGAACGAGCGTTTTTACTGGGTCATTCCTTATGATGGCTACGGTGGCCTGATGGCACTCAGCGATAGAGAAGTCAATGTTGTTGACTCTTCTTTGTCAAGTGATCTCATCCTCTGTAAGGATGGGGGGGGAGGGGACATGATTCTGCATTGGGCAGCGGAAGATTTGATTGAAGAACTTGTGGAGCGTGATCCACTAGCAATGGTCGAGTTCTTAGAGCGCATAAAAGGCTGATGGTCCAAAAGCGATAGACGACTCTGCGTCTTACGCTAAATGTTGGGATGATCTAGCACAGCCCAAAAACGTAACTGATAGAGAAGCTAGGGTTTGGTATTTATCTAAAGAATCAGAAATTCCAGCTCGAATTAACAGTAGCGCCTCCTTGGAAGAGCAAGCGAAGCAGGCTTTTGATATGAGAAATGATTTGAGGTCAACGGCGCGAGATTTAATGTCTAACAGGACATTGGCTGACTCCTTGAATAAGACTGACCCAAATAGAACTTGGAGTGAAATTGTGAATAAATATTCTGGGCAAGGTCTATCAGGAGATGAATTATGGTCGAAGATCATAGAAAAGTCCCAGTCTTCTCGAGCATCTGTTAATGATGGGTTGGGGATGTAGTCTTATGTTTCGATTCTCTGAGTCAAGTTCTGAGACCAATAATTTCATATTTTTTTATGACTATGAGGAGGAAAGGTTCGAAGAGTTTGTGAGTGTCGTGTTGAAAACTTTGAGTGTCAAAGAAGAAGCCCGTAAATTTGGCCCGTATTCAGTATTGGTTTCAGCTTGTTATGAGGGCAATACCTTAATTTTGACTAGTGGATCTTTTGAGGGGTGTTTTATTTCCATGGGGAAAAGTGCAAGCGCTTTACCTGGGAAAATAATCCGAAAATTCAATCTCGTAGATTGATTTGGTGCGAAAGCGACAGGTGGTGCAGTAGAGCTAACGTTTGACAAGGCAAAAGGGTATGTCATCTCGGGAGTGACGGCGGGTCTGACGGCTGCGTACTTTGATGGTTTGACGGGTACTCATAGTGATCCTAACACCGGCAAGATTGTTGGAGCCAAACTCTCTACTTGGGAAGGCGTGGGTCAGTTTGCTGGTAATCAGGTTCTGCAGAACGGGACGTCAGCGCTGCTGAGTAGTGCTCTTGGCAAGGGCGGCAGTGGCAGTGATGCACTCAAGACTGCGTTGTTCAATACCTTGGCGGCGGCGAGTTTCAATGCAGTGGGTGACTATACCTACGGCAATTTTGCGGAAGGTACACCTCCCAAGGTCATCATTCACGCGATGGTGGGAGGTCTGCTATCAAAGGCCACTGGCGGAGATTTCAGAACGGGAGCGTTGGCTGCAGGAGCTAACGAAGCTTTGGTTGGACACCTGAATAGTCTGGTCAACGGTAATAAAAACCTTCTGACCATGAGTTCTCAGATAGTCGGCGCTCTGGCTGCGGCCACTCAGAAAGACGCTGATGCCAGCTCGATTGAGAAGGGGAGTTGGGTAGCCAGGAACGCTACGCAATACAACAAGGGGTTACATGAACCGGCTGCGATGGAGCTTGAAAAAGCGCGTAATGAAAATCCGGATCGTGCTGAAAGGTTAGATGCCGCCGCGTGCGCCTTGGTCCATTGCAGCGCCTCTGTACCTACTTCGGATAAAAACTACGAAGGACTGAAAGCTCTGGAAGCCAAGGGAGCTGGCTATACCCGTGAGCTGGCTGATCTCAAGGCAACAGGTCAGTTTGACTACGGCTACATTGACAGCGCTGACGACTTTATCACTCGGCATGATGAGGCGGTTACGCGAACCGGTGCAGTCATTGATACCAGCGTGAACACCTACATTGGAGGGACTTCGGCGGTGGGAGCCGTCATAACCCTGCCAGGATGTGCTTCTATCATCGGCTGTCTGGCTCCTGCGGCCCTTGGCGGTCTTGCATCCTTGTCGTTTAACAACGCAGCAGAGTCTGCTGGCGCTATCACTCAGCCTTATGTTTCAACCGAGGGACAACGGGTACTCAGCTCGTTCAACCCGGCGAGCAAAACGCCAGATGAAAGTGCGTTGGCGGCGATGGGTATAAGCGCTGCTGCTTCGGTCGCAGAGGCGATTATTTTGCGAGGAGCTGGTAAACTTGTTCTGGATGCTTTCGGGGCAGGTGCAAAAGGTATAAGTGGCTCTGGGCAGAAAATGCCGTCTGCATTTCCGGATAATTTAACTGGATATGCTAATCCAAAAGATATTCGATTCACGCAGGATAGTGTTAAGAATAGCTTTTCGGATGGTAAGGTTCTTCAAACAACGATTGATGATTTGAAATCTGGAAAGATTTCTCCAGCTGACTTGCCAGCTGTTCGAGTATTTGAAAAGGATGGGCTAGTCTATAGTTTAGATAATCGTCGAGTTCTAGCTGCATCTGCAGCCGGCGTGCCCATCAAAATCGTTCCCGCCACCGAGGCCGAAATAGCCAAGGAAATTGGAAGGAAGATGACTACAGCAAACAACGGCTCTATAATTTGTGTTCGTGGGGTTTGTAAATAGGTGACTTATGGATTTAGATAAGATGATTGAGAGTATTAAAACAAGAGAGGAGTTTGCAGATTTTATTTGTGGGCTTAAGGAAGATTTGGAGCTGAATTCAGGCGAGTGGGAAAACCCTACGCTGGAAAGGTTTTTGGATGCAATGGAAGCTTGGGTTCGAGCAATGAATTTCTATGCAATGAACTCTGGAGATGAGGAAGCCCTCGTCCCTAGTTGGCAGACATTTGCAAAAATATTGTTTGCATCTAAGATTTACGAATAGTATTAGCGTTTTAATTGGTTCGTTGGTGCAAAAGAAGTAGCAGGTACAGCTGCGACGAGCGGGACGAAAGTTGCTGCAACGGAAGGAACGTTTCCAGACGAGGTATTTACCGGGAAGAAACCGCACCAGACGACTCCTGGAATAGGGAGTGTGACACAGGAGAGGTACAACCCCGCGACTGGAAAACTGGAAGAATCTGTGATCGAGTACGACCAGTATGGCCGGCAGGTTAAAAGAACGGATTACACTAGTCACGGATATGGAAACCAAGAAAAGCCTGCGGAATATCATTCCGACCCCCACACGCATAACTATGAATATGGTCCAGGCTATGGCTCCAATGGGAAAGAGACGAGGATCACTAATGATTAGTCTTCCAGAATTGAATGAATTGCTTGTTGCTCACAACTGCCTGCATGCGATTAGTATTCAGCTGAATGTTGACGGGATGGCTTATGATTTATCCTTATCGATCTCGGCCTCTGAAAAGGTAGGGGCTGATGTGGTGAGTATCAGGTTCATTGATATTAGCCAATTTACGTCCCGTGATTTTGGCGGCGGATTAACTCAGCTGATGCACATGAACGTTAATAAGCTGGATTCTGGCTTCGATAGGATGCGTTATCAACTGAGTGATCTTGAGGATAAAAAGTTGTCGTTTTACTTCTCATCATTCTCGCTTGATTAGCTGGTGCAAAAGTAACTCCACCAACGCCCCATGCATCAATCGGCGCTACTGCAGATAATGAATTCGGAGGGGTTTCTTACTGCGATCAGCTTAAGAAAGCTGATGGTAGTTGGGATTGGCCGGAAAACTGGGGTTTCTCTGGCGATCCTATTAAGAATACATTGCCAGTGGGTACTAAGTTGGACCGTTATGGTGGACCTCAAGGATCAAGAGTGCGAGGCCTCATGGTTTTTATACGAAGACATTGGGGTTAGGGCCTTTTTCGACTATGGGACTTATATGGAAAGTCTAGGGATGCTCCGATCAACTTGCTGCGCAGCGGCGGCGAGTCGCAATTTGCCCGGCACCCAGCGCTATTTGCTGAAAATGGCCTGATGCAGCGCGCGTTGAGGGCGTTTCCGCCCGGTTTTCCGTGTTAAACGCGCAACTCACCCATACCCATCAGCTGTTTTCGAGCCATCCACAGATTCGACAGGGCGAACAGCGTGGTCAGCTGAGCTGTGTTTTTCATCAGCCCACGAAAGCGCACTTTCACGTAGCCAAACTGACGCTTGATTACGCGAAACGGATGCTCGACCTTGGCCCGTGTCTGAGCTTTGCAGTACTCGATCTTGCGCTTGGCCTTGTAGAGCACGCTGCGTTTATTGAGCCTGGAATACGTGCTGCGCCGCGCAGCGATTTGCCAGATGACCTCACGATTTTCATGCTCTTCACGCTTCTCGACACCGGTGTATCCCGCGTCTGCATACACCGCGTTTTCTTCGCCGTGGAGCAGTTCGGCGACCTGCGTGACATCGGCCACATTGGCCGCAGTGCCATGAACATGATGAACCAGGCCCGACTCCGCATCGGCGCCGATATGCGCCTTCATCCCGAAGAAGTATTGGTTACCTTTCTTCGTCTGATGCATCTCGGGATCACGCTTTCCTTCCTCGTTCTTGGTCGAGCAAGGGGCATGAATGATGGTGGCATCGACGATGGTGCCCTGGCGCAGGGACAGGCCTTTCTCTTGCAGATAACCGTTGATGACCGCGAGGATCGCAGGGGCCAGTTGATGCTTTTCCAGCAGGTGCCGGAAGTTCATGATCGTGGTGTCTTCAGGTATCGGGGCGCTCAAGGTCAGGCGTGCAAACTGGCGCATGGGCGTGATTTCGTAGAGCGCTTCTTCCATGGCCGGGTCGCTCAGGGAGAACCAGTTCTGCAGCAGATGAATGCGCAGCATGGTTTCCAGAGGATAAGGTTTTCTGCCTCCGCCGGCCTTGGGGTAGAACGGTTCGATCAGGCCCAGTAGACCTGTCCAGGGCACGACCTGATCCATCTCGGCGAGGAAGCGTTCGCGGCGTGTCTGCTTGCGCTTACCGGCATATTCGAAATCGGAAAAGCTCATCTGGCTCATGGGCGGCTCGGATCAGGTGGTCAGGCGTATTTCAGCACATTTGAAGACTTGTTCGGAGATTCCCTAGGACTGAAACCACTATGGAGTGAGTTGAAAATTATTCCTGAGTAGGTGCAATAGGGCCAGGCCAGATCGTTATGCGCAGCTATAACGATTTCAGCGCAACGGTCAACGGAAACGGCAAACCCACGTTTGTAAAAAGCGTTGCAGGTATGGATAGAAAAAATGGTAGCGTACTGATTACCCGGTTGGAATAAAAATGGAAAAAAAGCACTCAGAAAAAGCTAAGATTCGACTGGATCACATTAGATGCCATCTGAATGAAGGATATGATGTTGATCAGATAGTTGGTTTAATAAAACCTGGTTCAGGTGATGTTCGCGCGTGCGTAAATGGTTTGTCATCACACGCTTTTGCAAGTGCAATGTGGTCATGGTTCGAAAATCGGGATATACAGAATTTTAAAAAATGGCTTTCCATTTCAGGGCAGCTCAGAAAATATTCATATGGCATTAAGACTGATTCTTTGGGAGCGCTTGGTAAAAAAGTACAATTAATGGCACCTCTGTTGTCCGATGACTACAGCTTGGTAAAATGGTTTTCTGAGAAGAATGATAGCGCTTTTAATCTTCGTAGGGCTGAAAGTCCGAAGCATATAGACTTTGTTGCCTATCAGTGATTTTAGCGATCAGAGGTGAGTGGGATATATTAAAAGAAAGATGTGAAATTTTTTTGAGCTCTCCGCCTGTTTCATTAAGAAAGTATGTGCCTGATTTGTAATTTTACTCTGCCCTTGCATCAGGGGAGGCAGATAAAATGTCAAAGGCAATTGAGGTAATAGTTTCTCCTAAGTTTCTCTCCTCGCGAGCTGGTAGCGAGAACGGTTGCACAGACGGACTGATTTCAACGCTTGCAGTCATTTATTCTAAAATCGCTTGGATGCATGGTTTTCAAGTAAATATCAAGTCGCCTTATGTTCCCGAGGAATGGCTGCCAGTTATTCCTTTGGAGAGCTATGACTCATATTATGGTTTTTTAAATGAATAAATTTTCTATGAGGTTTTAAGTGTGTGTATAGTGATCTCAAAGGCTAAGTGCGAAAGATAGAGTGCTCTTCGGAATGATGCTGAAGATGCTATAGCCCTCGGTAAAAGTTGCCTCCCAGTGTTGCATTGATGCAATGGTCAAAATCCCGCCCCGTAACTTGCCTGGATCAGGGATGCCGAGAAACGAGGGGCATCGACTGGTGTCAGGTCAAGGAAATCCACGAAAGCTTTAAATATGACAACTCGGGTCTGGGTCCTGCTGCGTAGATTGCCGTTGCCATATTGATGGCGAGTTTTGTACCTACCATCAATCCGGCGGCGCTGAGTCTTGACCTCGCTAGCATACAGTCGCTAATAAGGTGATCACTGAGGCATTGGTCAAAACCGAAATAATGGGCGGGAGCTTCAAGGATAACCTTGGTTCCTCAGCAGTGAGCACTGGCATCACTATCGGCGGTGCCTACGTCGGAGGCAAGATCGTCGACTTCACGTTATTCGATGGAGGCAAGCTCACCAAAGTCGGCATGCATACCGTGCTTGGCGGTTTGCTGTCCGAGGCCATGGGCGGCGATTTCCGAACGGGTGCCCTGGCTGCTTGTGCTAACGAAATGGTTGTCGATTATCTGGCTGAAAGGCTTTTGCCCTCGGATGTTGACAGAAACTCGCAAGCCCGGCTCCGTGATATTTCACAGTGCTGATGGCTCCAGGGAGTTCCGTATTGACTCAGGATCTATATCAGGAGCACACTCTCCGGGAGTTTTGCATCTACATCTCGGAGTTAAAGACCCTCTGACTGGAAAATATATTTCTAACAATCATATTCTCTATGCAGTCTAGAATATCAATATGTCTATGGTTCGGAAGGGTATTGTTGTCACTGGCGAATATTCTGGCTGGGAGATTGTTGTTGCGAACGACCGTGATGGCGATACTGGCGGGTATTATCTTTACTTGAAGAAAAGTGATGTTGAAGGGTTTGACTACTGGTTCGAGCATGATGCAGGGCTTCAGGCTCAGCTAGCTGATTTTGAGGTGGAGTGGATAGTTTAGTAAGTTAATTAGCATGGCCGTTATTTTGCCGTTGGTGCCAAAGCTACTGGTGCAGCTGAAGTGCCGGCTACTTCTGCAACTGCGCGTGCTGGGCTGAGAGACGATCTGACCGCTGAAGCAAGCGAGCGATTCAAAACGATGGCGGGCCATCCAACGGAACTGTCTACAGAGCAGATAATCAAGGTAATATCACAAGCTATGCCGTATATGATTCAGAGGGGCTGATCGTTAAGCGAGTAGATATAACTGGAGCAGCCCATGCAAATGTTCCTACTCCGCATGTAATAGAATACGGAAGAAATACATTGCCCAATGGAACTGTTAGAGTTCAGTCGCCCTCGACTAAATCCGCACCACGTCCCGCCAATTTGGATGAGATACCATGATAAAAGTTAATACACTTTCTCCTTTTGTTGGGCTGGCGCGATATGAGGCTTGGAAGGATGGATGGGTTGATAAAGATAAGATTGACGAGTCCTCATACATAAGCAATGTATGCAATCCTGAAGATTTATTATTGTCATGCAAGCTTCTATTCCCTGATTTTGTTGTTGTTGAAGAAGGGGTTTTCTTGGAGGGGAAATATAGTGCTGATATTTTTGCTTCTTGGTTGAAGCATTTTAATGGTGATCGTCAAGCAGTAGAGAGAATGTTAAACCATACTCATTTATACGATGTGTTCGATTCATGTTCAGATGACATTGATGATCGTATATTTGAACAATTGGCAAGCGTGCTTGCACTGTCTTGGAGGCTTGTCCTGAAAGATAAGTTTCCAGAAAGAGAATTTTCTGTAGATATTTCAAATACGGACCAAGATTATGGACCGATAGTTACTTTTTATCAATTATCTTGAATTTGATAATTATGCATCAGGTGTAGTCGGCGAGAGCCTGATAAGGTTTGCAAGGCAGCCCAGAACGACAGCTCCACCGAGAACACCCGTAAAAATGGCGGAGGGGAAGCCGGTATCGCCATCGGTCCGGGAGGCATCGCCGTTTACGCCAGCGTCAACATCGGCAAAGGCGACCTGGAACGCGAAGGCAAACAACAGCAGGAAGCGTACCTGTACGCCGGTAATCACCTCGGTTTCACCAGCGGCCAGGACACCAACATTGCCGGTGCAACACTGCGCGGCAACGACGTGGTCGGACGCGTAGGCCGCGACCTCAATGTCACCTCCCTGCCCGATATCGGCAAGGTACAAGGTAAGGAATTCGATCTCAGCGCGACTGTTGTGGTCGGTTTTGGCGGCAGTGTCAGCGGCTCGGTCGGGTACGGTCAGACCAACGGCTCCAAGAACTGGATCGAGGAGCAGACCCGCATCACGGCCAAAGACAAGGTCGACATCCGCACCGAGAACCACACCCAGCTCGACGGCGCATTGATCGCTTCCGACAGCGGTAATCTCAAGCTGGATACCAACACGCTGGGCTACAGCGACATCGCGGGCAAGGACAAGGAGCACGGTTACTACCTGAACGTCGGGGGTTCGTACGGCACTGGCAGCAGCACTACGCAGGACTCAAGTCAGGTAGGCAAGGGCGACAACCAGAAAAACGGCTGGAGCGTCGAGGGCTGGAACTACAACAAGGATCGTGAGCAGATCGTCCGGGGAACGGTCGGTGCGGGCGATGTAGTGGTGCGCAGTGATACGGGTGGCAAGGACTCTGCCGCTGGGTTGAATCGTGATGTCGACAAGGCTTACGAGATCACGCGTGATGACGAGCACCGGACTGATTTGTATGTGACGAAGAGTTCGTTGGAGGCAGTTGCCAGTCCGAAAGAAACACTCGATCAGTGGCAAAAGAGCGCTGCGCTTTACGGTGAAAACAGCCGTAACACACTGGATAAACTGGCCGACATGCTTGTGGTAACGGCGCTGTTGCCGTTAGGGGCTGCTATCGGCGCGGGGACAGAGCTCGCGCAATATCAAGTCAAGCGCACCGAGTTTTTGCAGCAACTCAACAGCCAGGATGAAAGCAAAAGATCGACAGCCGTCAGGGCGTTTTTAACTGGAGCCGCCAAAAAGGATCTGGGCTCAGATGCGGAAGCGCTCGTTACACGCATCACTGAGCTGGGGGTAGATCATCCAGACCAGGCGCTGCGAGCGATGGTCTTACTGGACAAGCTGACTAAGACCAGTGACGCATCGAATTTTGTTCCAGTCGTAGCGCTGGGTGCTGGCGCAATTGTGGCCCTGAGTGCTGCGTTGTCTACCACAGCAGCGACGCCGGAGGGTCAGGACAGGCTAAGGGAGGCTGCCAATGCGGTCGCGCGCTCTGTAGCTCAATCAGGCCAGTCAGCCGAACAGCAGGTCAGCGCCTCCATAGACATATGGAAATTCCTATTCAGCACCACATTCCCGATTCATCTGTTGGACGGTGAGAATACCAAGCTGGTGAACCCTATCGTTCAGGCCCAGGGTGCGAATCCGTCCAGTGGCGGGTATGCTGCTGGAGCAACGCCTGCCGGGATAGGTTCTACGGGTGGTAGTCAGATTGCTGATCAGACGCCTGTTGATTACTCGAGGCCTGTGGTTGAGCTTCCTGCGCCGGGGGTGATGAATCAGGGTGTAGAGGATCGTGAAAAAGATATAAGTAGCGTCGCCGATAAAATACTGTCTGCCAATCGTATAGGCAGCGGTTTAAAGGATGATATGTCACACATTGCAGCTAGCTATCTTACAAAGAAGCAGCTTGCTGCAGGTACAGTATTCACGCTAACAGGTAATGACGGGGTCAAGAGAACCTTATTGCAAACTTCGGGTGGTCTTAATGAGAAGTCAGGTATATATGAATACATTCTTGATCCTACAGGTAATGTGACTCATCAGAGATTTATTGAAAATGGGTTGATAAATGGTATTCCAAATCAACGTCCGCCTAAGGTGAAGTAATATGTATTTTCCTGCGGTTCCGAACGCTTTTATCTACAATTGCATTTGTTTAAATTGGCTGGATGCGCTCTGGGGTTATGAGCGAAAGCTAGTGGGCTGGAGCTTCGCCGTTGAGCTAGCAAATTTTAAAGTGTCTAATGGATCGGATAAGCCGTTGGAGTTGGATCTGGTTTTTCTGGGTGAATTTGATATTCAAGAAATTGAAAAAAACATGTACCTTCTCGCCGGGCAGGAAAATGAGTTGCTTGGTTTGAATTCGCAAAAAAAATGGTTGTTCATTGCTCTTAAATGGCTGTTCGAAAATAAGGATAGCATTGCCGATCCTCTTGGTGTGGTTGAGTTAATTTACGAAGATTTTGATTTCCCTTTTGAGATAGAGGGCTTTGTTCGCTATATGCCCTCTAGCGTTGGGTATAAGCCTGAAGAACACACTGATCAGCAGAACTTAGAAAGGATTTTTTCCAATTGGCAACGCTATTTAGAAAGTATGGGTGGCATTTAAAATTAAAGTCATGAAGGTGCAAAAGAGGGCTGGAACTACAACAAGGACCTTGAACAGATTGTCCGGGGAACGGTCGGTGCGGGCGATGTGGTGGTGCGCAGTGATACGGGTGGCAAGGACTCTGCCGCTGGGTTGAATCGTGATGTCGACAAGGCATACGAGATCACGCGTGATGACGAGCACCGTACTGATGTGTATGTGACGAAGAGTTCGTTGGAGGCGGTTAGTCAGCCGGTAGACACTGCCAAGCAGTGGGTAAACCAATTCCTTGCTTATAACGAAACCGCCAGACAGAACTATGAAGAGGCTTCCCGAGGTCTGACCCGCGCCGTCAACAAGATCGAGAGCACCCTCGGCCGCAAGATGGATGCGGGTACTGCCAGTCTGATGGGGGCTGATTTTGCTGAGAACACCCTGGACTCGTTGCTTCAAGGTGGGATGACGCGTAGTCAGGCGATGAAGACAATGGCCGACCCTGATTTTCAGGAAACGGTCGTGGCCGAAATTGCGCGTCTTGCCGGGATCGACCTTAACCCGGTTGAAGGCCTCGACAAGACGCTTCAGACGGACAACAAGCCTAATAGCCCAGGAGCTCTGGAGTTAGCATCAACGTCCGTCACTGCGAGCAATGCAGAAAAGCTTACTGTTGCTCAAGACACTCTACGATCGATGGCTTCGATCGAGCAATACATCCAGGAACATCCGGAACAGCAGGAGGCTGTGAGTGTGTTGGTGGCAGTGGCGCAGGGGCCTAAAGGTCTGGTGCAACTGGCGGTTTACAACGCGGTTTCCGAGACGCCGTTGGGTGAGGCGCTGAACCAGAAGATTGCGGAGTACAGCGGAGCGCTGGGCAAGCAGGTAGCGGATAGCATCGAAGGTATAGCTCTCAACGAAAAGGATAGCTTTGAAGGTTCGTTGATAGGCGGCGGACAATTTATGGCGGCCATCTTGACAGGGGTGGTTCAAGGCCGTAAATCTAAAGCTGATCGTAACTCTGTGTCGGTAAAGCAAAGTGAAAGCAGTTCCGGGCGCAATGAAAAGCCGTCGAAGGTTGAGGAGGGTGAGGTAGGTACTTATGGGGAAAACGCCCCAAGAAGCGTTGGAGACGGTTTGACTCCAGACCATATTCCGTCCTTTGCTGCGGTTAAAGATGCATTGCGCAGGCAGGGTGTAGAACTAAGCGATTCAGAGTTAAAAGCGCTTTGAAATAACAATAATTGTGTAGTTGTTAAGACTTGCAGTCACATTGCTGAATCTCGCACATTTGGTGATAGGAATAGCAAAGAAAAAATTGCTACCGATGGCTCTGATCTTTATAAAGCAGCTGAAGCGGATCTAGATACATGGATGCCTGGTTGGAAAAGAGAAGGGTGGTCTCAAGCGAAAATCGACGAGACTCGTAGTGGTGTTCATGATTTTAATAAGAAGTTATTTGATGGTATGGGAATAAAGTATGAACCCTGATATGCAATTGAATCGAAAAATCGAAGAGGTTTTTCTTGAGTTTAAGAGTATTTTTCCGATTGTGGAGTATTCAAAATTTGAAGGTGATCAATTTTTGAAAATTCCTGAAAGTGGAATATACTTTCAATCGTCTGATGATGGTTTTATAGAGGCTTATCGTGTTTACTGCGTGCAGTTTGATGGCTATTTTCCGGCTGATCCTGAGTTAAAAGGTAGGTACTTTAATATTAACTCAGGTGCGGATGCTCTTCGTGAGTTGGGTGAGCCTTTAAGGAATATACCCTCTATACGAATACCTGGAATAGCACCTACATCTCCAGGGTATCAGTTTATTGCTGATGTGGGTTTTGTTAGTTTTTATTATGATCCTGATACGGATATTATAAGATTTTTTCACGTGAGGATTGGTGGGTAGGTCGGTATAGATGGCTTGATTTCTCGGTTACTATTCGAAGTAATAGAAGGGCTCTCCTCCCAGCAAAGCTATAGGTTTTTCACTGACATTAATGTCAGGTGAGCAAAGTCGATAACGACACAAACGGCTGGAGCGTCCTTACCGAACTCAAGCAGTTCATGAGTTCGGATTACCTGCTCGCAGGCTTGGGCTACGACCCGGAAGTCAGCGCCAAGCGTCTGGGCGATGGTCTGTATGAGCAACGCCTCGTTCAGCAAGCCGTTGTGGCCAGAACCGGTCAGGCGTTCATCGACGGGCAGACCTCCAATGAGGCCCAGTTCAAGTACCTGATGAACAACGCCATCGCCAGCAAACAGCAGCTGAACCTGGCTGTGGGCGTTTCGCTCAGTTCACAACAAGTCGCAGCGCTGACCCACGACATCGTCTGGCTCGAAGAGCACGAAGTGAATGGCGAGAAAGTGCTGGTGCCGGTGCTTTACCTGGCACAAGCCGACAATCGCCTTGGCCCGACCGGGGCATTGATTGCGGGTAACGACGTATCACCGATCGCCGGCCAGAACCTCGACAACGTCGGTACCTTGCACGCCGCCAACAACCTCTCGGCAGTCGCAGGCAACAACCTGATCAACACCGGCCTGATAGAAGCCGGCAACCGACTAGATCTGCTGGCGGGCAATGATCTGATCAACACCGCTGGCGGCATCATCAAAGGTCGCGATGTTTCACTGACCGCGATCAACGGCGACGTGATCAACGAACGCAGCATCACCTCGATGGACAACAGTGCACGCGGTCAGCGCCATAACGAGTTCGCCGACAGTGCCGCGCGCATCGAAGCCGCCAACGACATGAGCATTTCGGCCGGTCGCGACTTCATCAACAAGGGCAGCGTGCTGGAAAGCGGTCGTGACATGACCATCCAGGCCGGACGCGATGTCACCATCGCCCCGACCGAAGTCACCAACAGCCTGTTCTTGGACAGCAAACACAACAGCAGCGACATCACCCAACTGGGCTCCACCGCCAGTTCCGGGCGCGACCTGACCGTTCAGGCCGGACGCGACATCTCCGTCATCGCCAGCCAGATCGACGCCAAACGCGACATCGCCATGGCCGCGACCGAAAACCTCACCATCGGCTCTGCGGCGGACGAAGAGCACTCCCTGTCCAAAAGCAAGAAACTGACCCGTCAGGAAGATCACGTCAGCCAGGTTTCCTCCGATCTTGATGCCGGAGGCAGCGTTGCCTTGCAGGCCGGGCAGAACCTCGCCGTGATCTCCAGCCGCATTACAGCGGGTAAAGAGGCCTATCTGGTTGCCGGTGAAAACCTCGACATTCTGGCTGCGCAGGACAGTGATTATTCGCTGTATGACAAAAAGAAGAAGGGGAGTTTTGGGACGAAAAACTTTAAGCGCGACGAAGTTACCGACACACGCAACATAAGCAGTGAGATCACCACCGGCGGTAACCTGACGCTGGCAAGTGGCGGCGACCAGCGTTATCAGGTTGCAAAACTGAACAGTGGCAACGACCTGTTGATCAACAGTGGCGGCGCAATCGATTTCGAGGGCGTGAAAGACCTGCACGACGAAAGCCACACCAAGAACAAAAGCAGTGCAGCGTGGTTCTCGACAAAAGGCAAAGGAACGACTGACGAGACCTTTCGCCAGAGCGAACTGGTGGCCAAAGGCGAAGTTGCCATTCAGGCCGTTAACGGTCTGCGCATTGATGTGAAACAGGTCAATCAGCAAAGCGTAAGCCAGAGCATCGACGCAATGGTCAAGGCAGATCCGCAACTGGCCTGGATCAAGGATGCCGAGAAACGAGGGGACATCGACTGGCGTCAGGTCAAGGAAATCCACGAAAGCTTCAAGTACGACAAATCGGGCCTTGGGCCTGCCGCGCAGATTGTTGTCGCCATTCTGATGGCTGCGGTGATGGGCCCAGCAGGCTTTGGTTTAAGCGCTGGCATCGGCGGCGCTGTAGCAACCAGCGTTGCGACGACGGCGGTGACGAGCACGATTAACAACAAGGGTGATCTTGGCGCTGTTTTCAAAGACGTGACGTCTTCCAATGCCATCAAGGGGTACGCCATGGCGGGTGTCATGGCGGGCTTCGTGCCCACCATTGACCCGACAAAACTGGGTTTTGACCTGGCGAGTGTTCAGATCGTAGCGGATAAGGTGATCACCGAATCTGTGATCAAGACCGCGATCATGGGCGGGAGCTTCAAGGATAACCTTGGCTCTTCCATCGTCAGTACGGGAATCGCTACGGGTGGCGCCATTGCCGCAGGCAAGATCGGCGATTTCACGCTGTTCGATGAGGGCAAGCTCACCAAAGTCGGCATGCATGCCGTGCTTGGCGGGTTGATGTCAGAAGCTATGGGCGGCGATTTCCGAACGGGTGCCCTGGCCGCTGGCGCGAATGAAATGGTTGTCGATTATCTGGCTGATAGGCTGCTGCCAAAAGGTGTTGACAGAGATTCCCAAGCTTATCAGGCAGGTGTCAGCAAGCTGATGACCGCCTCGCAGTTGATCGGTGCGCTGACTGCTGCTGCAACGGGCGGGGAAGCATCGGCAGCAGCGGCGGTGACGGCTAATAGTACGCAGTACAACTATCTTGCACATAACCAGTTGAAAGAGGCAGCCGAAAAGTTAAGGAAATGTGCCCCTGCCGAGTGCGATTCGATTGTGGCCGCTTATAAAAAAGTAAGCGAAGACCAAACGATTGAAGCGATCATCAATTGCAGGTTCGACGTTTCTCTGTGTAAACCGTCCTCAAGGGATGTTGCTAACACGGTAGCTGACCTTTCGAGTGTCTACGATGCTTTGGGTGATGGTTCTAAGTACGCCAAGGACTCGCTGCAGATCCTGATCAATGAGAACCTGGAATTTCAGGAGACCTTGGCAGTTGCGACGACCGGTGCTAGCGCGCAGGCCGTGGCAGAAACACTCCAGGCCACGCTCAAGCTCACGCCTGAAGAAACTGTTGCGTTGGCGGAGGCCATTGGGGGAGGATTAGCAGCCGCTGCTGGGGGGGCGGTCGCATTCCGCAAGGTGCTTGCGGCGGCGTCAAAGCGGCTTGAGAAAGATGGTGGCGCATGGGTAAGCAAGCCGATTGATGCTGATCCAAGAGCGCTAAATGATAATGTCGTCGTGCGAAGCGATAATGATTTTTCTTCGCCGATAGGCGGCAACGGTAAGCCCAAAGCACATATCGATGAAAATGGTGATTTAATACCTCCAAACCCAGAAGGTACTGGCAGCATTCAGACACATGTGCGGGGGGGGGGGAGCTCTGAAAACTCTCCATATATCTCTGTGACTGACCCGCGTGCTGCATCCAGTCCCAAAGACTACGGTTCAAATAAAATCGAAATCGACACGGATAGGTTGCAGAAGGACATTGACTCTGGTTTATTGCCTGACACGAGGTTCTTGACTAACCGTGAGGTCGTAGCCGAATTACAAGCGAGAGTAAATGCAGCACGTGATAGATATATTAATAATCCCTCTACTAAAAATCAGACTTCACTGGCTAGAGCAGAGTCTGACATGGGAAACACCGTTCGAGATGGTGAGTGCCTGATCAAAGGCTGTGTGCCCGCAACTTATATAAAATTTATTGATGATTAGGTGTTTTTATGGATCGAAAAACGAGCATGCTGCTTAATGATATTCCGGAAGGTGCTGATTATGCTGCTGAAGCAGGTGATTTGGATTCGGAGGATATTCCACAGGAAAGAATGGAATCAGTGATCGGATTGCTTAACACGTCAGATGACAAGGTCGTGCGATTCTTGGCGGCAAAGCTATTAACTAGTTGGGGTGTTTCTGAAGGATTAAAGGCGTTAGAAAAAATTATCGAAAAAGAGATTGGTACAATAGAAAGGGTTTATGTTCATAGGCTCCACGGGTATGATGATACTTTTCGTCATGTTGGTATGGCCATCACTATGTACTACGCTAATATGGCAGATAGGGGCGAAAGGGATGTGGCGAGAAGACAGATTTACTCTGTCTTGTCGAAAATAATAAGTCTAGCAGCCAGCGAGCCGTTTGAAATAGTTGATATTTTTAGCTTTGTTAGGCGTGAAGGTTTTTTTGAGTACTTGCCCCTCATTGAGAATTGTGTTTTGTTAATGATCGATTATCCTGAAATTCACCGTTGGAAAATATTTGACACGCTTGAATTTCTTATGGAGTTTGATTCTGGGTTCGTAGCTTCACTTTTGAGGGAGAGAAATAAGACTTTGTGTGATTTTAAATGCACAGCTCCGATTGAGCTCGGTTGAGCGAAAGATAAGGAGGCGTATAAAGGCGATAGATTGGGTTTTTAGTTCTTAGGGTTTTGTAACTAAGTGAGGAGTTTTGAGCTGATTTTGGTGGGGCTATGATGCGAGAGCGACTCCAATAAATGTGGATTAAGCTTTGAGGGATTATTTTTTTGGTTCACCTACTCTCCTATTTGTATGATCTTGATGAGATTTATTTGAATTGTATTCTTATAGACTTTTGTTGTGTTGGCACTGTTATGGCTTTATTGATGTGCGTTGTGCTTTTTTATGCAGCATCTAGTTGGTTTGATTTGGTTTCATGCTATAGATATACTGTATGCATGCTAAATAAATTTTGTGTTTTTATTATATAATTTTGCCAGTTTTACCCTCTGGGGCATGAGGCAATGAAGTTTTTAGTTTTAAATTCCACACTGATGCGGCTAGCTTTATCGCAAAAAATAATTCTTTCCATAAATAAGATTTTATTGTTTGGTTAGCCTCTAGCTAAGACTTGTAGCAGCTATCGTCAGCAATTAATAGCTGAATCGCTGAGTTCACAGCAAGTCGCAGCACTTACCCGCGACATCGCCAGGCTTCATGCAAACGCTGGTGAAAAATTCCTTAGCTCTAATTTAGGCTTTGGACAGACAGCATAAATAAGAATAGGAGGTAAGCTGTTGAGTCAAGAGGGTTTTCTATATAGAAAACCCTCTAGTTCAACACATGTGCCGGTGGATTTCTAGATATGAAAAATTTTACTTACTACTCTGCGCTGCCAGAGGGTATGGCTAATAATGAACTTGATTCTGAATTTCGAGAGTTGTTAGGCGGCCTTGAGTCTGGCAATGTGGAAAGGTCTGATTTTGTGAGGTCTTTATTAGAGCTGAGTGATAGGCAATGGCATACTTATAGTGTTATGAATGT
Organism: Pseudomonas sp. PvP027; assembly: GCF_017833005.1. NCBI lineage: Bacteria > Pseudomonadati > Pseudomonadota > Gammaproteobacteria > Pseudomonadales > Pseudomonadaceae > Pseudomonas > Pseudomonas sp. PvP027. Next base: position 5,625,103 of record NZ_JAFIBK010000001.1, read on the forward strand.
TGGCTTCAAGGAGCGAATTGAGCAATGCTTAATATCGTTATGGGATGGGCATGATCTAGATATGACTGAAAATATGATTAATATTATGGTGAGATTAGGGCTCGAGGAAGTAAGTAGGTTTCTTGGCTCGCTGTCACCGAAAGAGGTGTCGTTAAAGGTTTTCAATGAGATCTCACTTGCCCTGTCTGAACTAGGAAGCTCGGTTTCAGATCCATACAGTGGCATGCGTTAGAGGGTTTGTGAGCGACAAGGAAAGCTGCTGCTAGCGTTGACTAAGTCCAGCCAAGTTTGAGCATTGCCACTGCTTTTATTCAAATGCCAATGCGAAGAAGTGAATGCCCTTGCTAAGGGGTTGGTTGGGGGGGCATTGCGAGTTCTGATCCACTGGCCCCGTGGAGGGGGGCAAGATAAATATCAGGGCTTGAACGATGCCATCAGCTGGATCAGCCTCCTTCGACGTTAATAACCCGTTCAGAAAACCCAATTTCTGTTCTGGCTGGGAGGACCCGCATTACTTCGTGATGTTTTCAACGGTCAGTTCCCTGAGTGATGCGGCAATGATGCTGGGAGTGGAGCACGCGACTGTTTCACGCCGTATCGCTTCGCTGGAAAGTCTCTGAATGTAAAGCTTGTCGACCGTCGCAAGCGTCTCCACAACTCACTGATGATGCGCGGCATCTGGCGGCGATCTCGCGACAGATCGAGGAGAAGACTCCGGCTGTTGGCCGGCTTGCGGTGGCGGCTCGGGTGGTGCAGGGTGTGAAGGTGACCATCAGAGCGCCGTGTCGGTGGCGGTCGAGAAGTTGGTGCCGTAATTAGGGCATTTCGGGCGATGCATCCCGGCATTGTGATGTTGCGCGGGCCGGGTTGGAAATTACCTGCCTGCCGGACTTCATGATTTCATAGACCATTCGCAACGGCGAGCTGATAGCTGTGCTAACTGATTACACGGCGCATACCGAAACGTTCAGATTGCTCTGCCGTCCAGCAAGCACCTTTTGCGTTGTTTGCGAGTCTTTATTGATTTCATGCACGCCCATCTGTTTGCGCCTCCGTCAGTTTGAATGCACGGGGCGAGTCTGAAGCAACTGGCAAGGAGCACCGGTATGTACACGCTTTTCGGCACGGAAGGTTCGGGTTCAGCGGCTATCGAGATCGCGCTTCAGCGCTGCTCTGTGCCGTTTACGCTGTGCGGAGCCAGCAGTTGGGAGGAGGGGCCTGGAAAGGAGGCGTTGAGGCGGGTTAACCCGTTGATGCAAGTCCCCACGCTGGTGCTGGCCGATGGCACTGTCCTCACTGAAAGTGCTGCAATCCTGATTCATCTGGGCCTGGAGCACCCCGAGTCCGGGCTGCTGCCTGATAAGTCCGCCCCGCGTGCTCAAGCGCTTCGTGCGCTGGTTTATATCGCCGCCAACTGCTACGCCGCCATCGGGATCATTGATTACCCGCAGCGCTGGCTGGCGAGTGCCGACGATGGTCTGGAGAGGCTGCTCGAAGCAGGTGCCCGGACGCGTTTGCATGAAAACTGGGAGACATTTGCCGACCTGTTTGGTGGTGCCGGGAGTTGGCGTTGCGATGCCCCCGGCGCAGTGGAGATTCTGGCTTCTGTGGTGACGCGATGGAGTGGCACGCGGGAGCACCTGCGTAGTACCCGGCCGGATTTTCATGCGCGGTTGTTGGAGGTTGACGCTGAGCCAGTGGTCAACGCGGTCATAAGACGCCATTGGCCTTGAGACACCCGGCTGCAGGATGACGCAGGCCATAAAATAAAAGGGCCGAACATAACGTGTTCGGCCCTTTTAATTTGAGGGCTGCCTGAAGCCACCACGCCTCGGCGGTGAGGCGCTGTTGTTAGTGTTCGGTTATGTGGGCTTGCGCATTCGTTGCACTGATCGGCCCCAATATTCTCAAGTAGAGGTGCACGGTAGTGCCACTTCCCGGTGCTGTTTCGACGCGTGCGCCTCCGCCGGCGTTTACCGCAAACTCCTGCACCTGAACAAGGCCAAGCCCGGCACCCGGGTCGGAACTTCTGGTTGTGAAGAACGGTTCGAAGATCTGCTCCTTGAGCTCGGCAGTCATGCCAGGGCCGTCATCCTTCACGCTGAGTACCAGATAATCGCCTTCCGGCAATTTCGGATCTTCCTTGACGGACTCCAGCCGCGTCGAGATATGCACCTTGCCGGGGCCTGAAATTGCATCACGCGCATTGCTCAGGAGATTCAACAAGGTGGTATGCAATTGTGCTTCGGCGCACAACACGCCCCAGCCTCGAGCGGATAGGTCGAATGACAGTTCCAGCGTGTCGCCCGCCGAACGCAACAGAAGATCACGCGCGGCATCGATCCGTTCGCTGACATCGATGCAGATCAGTTCGGGACCGTCCTGGCGAACGCTGTGGAGCAGGCGAGTCACCAGTTGACGACCGTGATCCACGGCTCGCAGTCCGGTATCGCTGAGCGTCTCGACGTCGGTCGGGCGGCGTGAGCGCATGCGGATCAGTTGCAGGCTGGCGCTCAGTGCCTGAAGCAGGTTGTTAAAGTCATGAGCGATGCTTGCCGTGAGCATGCCCAGCGATGATACCCGTTGTGACTGGCGCAAATTGCGCTCCAGCGCCAGGCTTTGACTCTGTGCGCTCTCGAGCCCCAGCGCCAGCTCGGCGGCGTGTTGATCACGCTGCTCCGAAACCAGGCGGTATTGCATCAGGGCTGCGGTTTGCCGCGCCAGTGCCAGTAGGGCACGACGTTGCTGTTCGCTAAGTACCCGCGGCCATATATCGATCACGCAGACGGTGCCCAGCGCATGACCGGACTCGGTACGAATTGGCGCACCTGCATAAAAGCGGATGTAAGGAGGCCCGAGCACCAGCGGGCTCTCTCTGAAGCGAGGATCGGTGGTCGCGTCTTCAACCACCAGCACATCTGAAGGCTCCAGGATGGCATGGGCGCAGAAGGCCAGATCGCGATGCGTTTCCTGCACGTCCAGGCCGATACAGGCCTTGAACCACTGGCGTTCTCGGTCGACCAGCGAGACCAGCGCGATGGGTGCGTCGCACAATGTGGTGGCGAGCAGCACAATGTCGTCGAAGTCTTGCTCGGGAGCACTGTCCAGTATCTTGAGATGCTCAAGGGACAGGACTCGTTCTTCCTCGCTGGCAGGGAGTGGCGCAGGGTGGTGGGTCATGGGGCGCACCGCGATCGGATGAAATTGGGTCTTATGATGCCTATGATCCATAGAGCGCAGCAAGGTATAAGCCGCATAAATCAGCTCGGCGTGCGTAGGTTTGCGCAATGTCCCCCTTACTCGGGCTACCCGCTCTACACGCAGCGAAGCAATCGTGCGCAGTTCGCAGGGTGTCATGATCGGGTTCGGACACCTTCGGGCCTATCACTCCAATATCGTCACCGGCTCTTGGAGATCTATATAAGACGCACTATTAAATTAAGTTTGTCATATTAATTGAAGTTCGATCGTCATAAGAAGTTGATAGGTGTCGAGAGTAATGGAGTGTCCTTTCTGGAAACTATATTTGTAACTTATTGTGTCCATATTATGCGTGCCGTGTAATAAACTGTCTTTCGCTTTTTGCCTTGGCAAAGATCGTAAGCCAATTAATAACGTCCGTATTCTTCAGGAGCAACGCCGATGCCCGGCCCAAATGAATCAAGCCCTGCCGAACTTCTGCCCGACGGGGCTACCGACGACCGAGTCACGAGTCTGTTATGGGGACCATTCTGGCTTGGGGATTCGTCCGGCACCCATCTGACTTACAGCTTCCATAGGTCCGACTCCGTCTACGCCACCGATTACAGTCGCTCTCAGGAGCCCGGCGATGCCTATTCGCTGACCGACGCCCAGGCGGCAGCCGCAAAAAGCGCACTGGATGCCTGGAGTGCGGTGGCGGATATCAAGTTTACCGAGGTTCAGGACACCGCCGATAACGTCGGAGACATACGTTTCGGCGGCTTCAAGGGGCTGCAAGGCACCGAGTTTGGCCAGGCTTATGCACCGGGTACGCTGGGCCGCTCTGGCGACGTCTGGATCGGGCCGAAAGTCAACGCGGCCGATCCTGCCAAAGGCACGGATGATTACCTGACGTTCATGCATGAAACCGGTCATGCACTGGGCTTGAAGCATTCGTTCGAAGCCTCGCAGTACAACGACGTGCTGCTCGATGCCAAATTCGAAGATGCGCGCTACACGATCATGAGCTACACCAACAATTACAGCTTCAAGCCGACCACGCCGATGCTGCTGGATGTCGCGGCCATGCAATTCATATACGGTGCCAACACCCACTATCACACCGGCGACGATGTCTATAAATGGGCACCTGGGCAGTCGGTATTCGAGACCATCTGGGACGCTGGCGGCAAAGACACCATCGACGCCAGCAATCAGCTTGCATCGGTGAAAATCAACCTCAACGAGGGTGAGTTCAGCACCATAGGCAAGGCGTTTCTCGATTACAACGCGAACCCTGACGCCCCCACGCTGATGAATTCCGGGTTGGCGATCGCCTACGGCGCGCACATCGAAAACGCCATAGGTTCTGCCTTCAATGACACACTGATCGGCAATGACCTGGATAACGTGCTCAATGGTCGCGGCGGTGTGGATACCATGATCGGCGGGCTGGGCAACGACACCTACGTCATCGATCAGGCAGGCGAACTGGATCTGGTTCAGGAAAAGGCCGATCAGGGCACCGATACGCTGAAGATCACCTACGACAATACCTCGCCTATCGCACAGGTCATCAACCTCAATGCCGGGACGTTGGTGAACTTCGAGAATGTCCATCTCAAGGGCGAGGGCGCGTTCACCTTGCTGGGCAATGATCGCAACAACACCTTGACCGGCAATGATGCAGACAATGTTCTGTTCGGCGGTGCCGGCAATGACAAACTGGTGGGCGGTCAGGGCGCCGATATCATGACTGGCGGTAGCGGCGCTGACCGTTTCGTGTTCAACGATCTGTCGGAAATGGGTAAAGGTCACAACAGCGACGTGATCACCGACTTCAATAGTCAGCAAGGCGACAAACTGAGCTTCCTGAAGATGGACGCCAACGTCGACACCAAGGCCCTTGATGCTTTCAGCTTCATCGGCAGCGGCGAGTTCACAGGCGCTGGTCAGTTGCGTTTCGCCGATCATGTGCTGTCCGGCAACGTCAACGGCGACCTGCACGCGGACTTTGAAATCCAGCTGGTTGGCGTCAACCAGTTCAATGCCCACGATCTGGCGGTCTGATCACTGATGTGAAAGACCGGTCTCAATGCCAGGACTGCGCCGCTGATAGGCGCAGTCTTGTCTGACCATCTCTCTTCCCCCCTCTTTACTCTTTTCTGGTTTTAAGCGCGCACCGTAATTGGGCGAGGCGGCGTTTTGCGCGTTTTTTGGCACCGTGACGGTGCTGTTACAAAATTTAAAACCACAAATTCAATATATCCAACAAAACCCACTTGACTCATCAGGGCCTGCTGAATGTAATGCCCCGACAGCCGTTGGTGCCGTGCATTGCGCATAAGTGTCCAAGAGGAATCAGCTTTGATTGAGTCCAAGCCATCTTCCATGCCTACCGTGATTGAAGCTGCCACGCTTGTCCGTGAAGGGGAGCTGACGCCGATACACTTGACCGAATTGTGCCTGGCAGCGATCGAAACCCACAATTCCACACTGAATGCATTCGGTGACGTTTATGCCGAGGCCGCGCTTGAACAGGCCGCAGGCATGACCGCCGAACTGCAGCGCGGTCAGGTACGCGGGCCGCTGCACGGCATCCCCTTTGGCATCAAGGATCTTTTTTCCACCGCAGGGTTGCGCACCACACGAGGGTCGTTGACCGCCCTGGAGTCGGTGCCAGTCCAGGATGCGCCCATCATTCGTCGCCTGAAGAACGCTGGCGCGATTATTCTCGGCAAGACAGCGACGACCGAATTCGGCTGGACGGGCGCCAGTACGTCACGGGTGTTCGGCAATGGGCGCAATCCCTGGGACCCGAGCCTCACCAGCGGCGGCTCCAGCTCCGGTTCGGCGATTGCCGTGGCGGCGCGTATGGTCCCTGCGGCACTGGGTTCCGATGGCGGTGGCTCGGTACGCATTCCGGGCTCGTTCTGTGGCGCATTTGCCCTCAAGGGCACGCTGGGGCGTATTCCCACCTGGCCCTGGTCGGCCACCGAAATGCTCAGCCACGCCGGGCCGATCACCCGAACCGTACGCGACAGCGCGTTGTTGTTCGACATTCTGTCGGGCCCCGATCCTCTGGATCATCAGGCGCTGCCAGCCCCTGACGAGTCCTTTCTGGCCCGTTGCGACCAGCCGCTGAAACCCTTGCGCATCGGTTTCTGCCCGACGCTGTTCGACACGCCGATCGATCCGCAGGTTGCCGCAGCGGTTGATGCCGCCGTGGGCAATATCGCCAGATCGCTGCCTGTCACGGTCAGCACACTCAAGCCGGATTGGCAGGACCCGCTGGCGACCTTCGAAACCCTGTGGGTCGCCGGGCGCGGTATTGCCTATGGCAAGGCGCTTGCGCAGAAGCTGGACCAGCTCGATCCGGGCTTTGCCGAGCTGATCAAGCGGTCTGCCCAATACAGCCTGAGTGATTATCTGCAGGCTCTGCAACAGCGTGCGGCGTTCGCCAATCAGGTGCACGCGCTGTTTGATGATTACGATCTGCTGCTCATGCCCACGCTGCCAATCCTGCCGTTTGCCGCAGACGATGTCGCCCCCGTGCGCTATGCCGGGCAGGACGGCGCTGTGCCGTGGGCGCGCTGGACGCCGTTCACTTACCCTTTCAACATCACCGGCAATCCGGCCGCCAATCTGCCCTGCGGGCGGAGCAGCGCAGGACTGCCGATCGGTCTGCAGGTCGTCGGTCCGCGCTTCGCCGACGCCCAGGTGCTGCAGTTCTGTGCTGCGGTAGAGGCCATTGCGCCCTGGGATCAGTACTTGCCACCGGTTTCGGGGCAATAGACATGTCGCTCACGCACGAGGATAAGCGGCCCAAGGGCCCGGACACTGGAGCCATCACTTTGCAACGGAATGTCACCCCCATGCTCAATCAGCCGCGTCTGGACGAAATCATGCGCCTGCTCGCTCAACAGCAGCGGGTCAAGGCGTCGGACCTTGCACAATTACTGTTCGTTTCCGAAGAGACCATCCGCCGTGACTTCAAGCATCTGGAGGAAGAGGGCAGGTTAAGGCGAATTCACGGCGGCGCCATTCTGCCCAGGTCCAGCGAAGAATTGCCGCTGCAGGAGCGCAGCAGGCTCAAGCCTCGCGCCAAGGCCGGAATCGCCGTGCGCGCTGCGCAACTGGTCAGCGAAGGCATGGCGATCTTCCTCGACACCGGCACCTCGACGCTGGCGCTGGCCCAGCAACTGACCCGGTTCAGTCAGTTGAAGATCATCACCAATTCGCTGGACATCGCTCAGTTGATATCGCACCAGAGCGACAATCAGGTTCTGGTTGCGCCCGGCGATGTGCGGCGCACCGACAACGCCTTGATCGGCCCCCATACGCTAGAGTTCGCCCGGCAGTTCCACTACGACATTGCTTTCATGGGCATCGGCGGTATTGATCCGGACTTCGGCCTGATGGACTACCAGGAGCCTGAAGCCATGTTGCGCAGGACGTTGGTCAGGCATTGCACGCGCAGCGTTGTGCTGGCCGACGATGGCAAGTTCGGTCATCGCACCTTCATCAACACCCTGCCATTTGCCGCGATCACCACCCTGGTCACCAATCGCGCGCTATCCGACGAGTTTGCGACACGCCTGGAGAAAGATAATGTCGATACCCTCTACTCCTGAACTGATAGAGCCGAGCGCAACGGATCTGGCAGCGTTCGAAGCATTGTTTCGGCAAAGCTCGGCCATCGGTGCAACACCGGCCGGTGGCCTGCACCGGTTGGCGGCATCGGCTGAAGACGGTCAGGTACGCGACCTGTTTCGGGACTGGCTCGAAGCGCACGGCTTCGAGGTCCGCATCGATGCGGTGGGCAACCTGTTCGGCCTCATGACCTTTGATCCCGACGCGCCTTATCTGCTCTGCGGTTCACACCTGGACAGCCAGCCGAGTGCCGGGCGTTTCGATGGCGTGTACGGCGTGCTGGCCGGTGCCGTGGCGGTGTCCAGCCTGGTGCGGCAATTGCTTGAGCGTGGCGAAGTTCCGCGCTGCAATCTGGCGGTCGTCAACTGGACCAACGAGGAGGGGGCGCGCTTTCAGCCGAGCCTGATCGGCAGCGGCGTGTTCACCGGTGCCCTGAGGCTGGACAGCGCCTGGGAAAGCTGCGATGGCGACGGTATCCGTCTCAAGGACGCCCTGCAGGCCATCGGTTATCTGGGCAACGATCACGTTGATTTGAACATTGCCGGGTATGTCGAAATTCATGTCGAGCAGGGCGCTGGGCTGGAAAGCAGCCAGACAGCCATCGGCGTAGTGCGCGAGACCTGGGCCGCGCTGAAAAGACGGGTGCGTTTCGATGGCGAGCAGAACCATACCGGCCCCACGCCCATGGCTGCCCGGCGGGATGCGTTGCTGGCCGCTGCGCACACCATCACTGCGGTGCATGACGAAGCGTTGCAGCACGGCGTGCAGATGCACAGTTCGGTAGGGCGTATCGAGGTCTACCCCAATTCGCCCAACGTGGTGCCTTCGCGGGTGTCGCTGCTGATCGAGTACCGCTCTCGCGACGTCGATCTGCTGAGCGCTGCCTCGGAACGCCTCGATGCAACACTGCACGCGATCGCCGACAAGACCATGACATCGTTTGAAGTGGAAAGCAGCGTGTTGCGCTCGCCAGCCAGGCTGCATGACGGGTTCGCTGCATTGGCGCACGGCGTAGGCGCCGAGCTGGGTTTGTCGACCACCGACAGCATGACCGTGGCCGGTCACGATGCGATCAGTCTGAACAGGCACTACCCCGTGTGCCTGCTGTTCATCCCCAGTAGCAACGGCGTTTCTCATAACGAGGCCGAATACACCAGCGATCAGGACATGCACAACGGTCTGCGCATGCTGACCGGTCTGTTGCATCGGGCTTGTACCTCGTCCGCGTCACTTGGTTGAGGGGCTGACCATGCCATATGCCGACGATTTGATCACACGCCTGCGCAGCGCATTGCCACCTTGCGGGTTCGTTGCAGACGCCGGGATCGAGAGCGTTACGCAGGGCGTGGCCTCGCCCTCGAGACTGTCGACCGAGTGGGCCGGCTTTCGGGTCAGCAGTGCGCAGGGCGGTTGCTACGCCAAGGTTCTGCATGCCGACATGGCGCAACTGATCGACTTCGACAAGGTAGCCCAGGCCAGCGAATGTGGCGGCCGTAGCGCGGCGGCACCGCGTCTGCTTGGCGCAGACCCGGCCAATGGCGTGCTGATCTTCGAGGACCTCGGTGTGGACTGGCGAGCGGCGCGGCTCGACGATCTGCTTGCACCCGGTCGGCTTGCGACGCTGTGGGCACTCAAACGGCAGGTGCATGCCGGACCTGTGCCTGATGCCGTGCGCTCACCGATGGCGGACATCGAGCGCCTTCGCACAGTGTGTAACCGCGATAACGTTGCGCTGCCTGCCGAGCATCAATGGATCGACCGTTGCGTCGACATGGCCTGGCAGGCGCTACAGAGCCGCGTCGTGCAAGCGGTTCCGCTGCACGGCGACGGTGTGTCCAGCAACGTCATGGTGTCCAGCGAAGGCCAGTTGCGTCTGGTGGATTTTGACTACGGTGGCTGCATGGACCCGTGGTACGACGTGGCGATTACCCTCAATGAGCTTTATTCGTTCGAGCGCCAGTGGCGCGAAGGGATCAGCGCGTGGGCCGGACAATGTCTGGAAGTCGACTACGCCGTATGCCGTCTGTATGCGCTGATCAACGACTGGTACTGGACGTTGTGGGGATTTTGGGCCGGTACCACGTCCGCGCGGCCACTGGAGTTTTCCAAGGTCGGGCAATGGACGCTGCTGCGCTGTCGGCAGTGCGTTCAGGACCCGCGGCTGGAAGGCTGGATGCGTCAGGTTCAGGAGGGTAAGGCATGAAAACGTTAGGGCAGTCGGTCAGTACCCAGGAACGACAACTGGAAGCCGCCGTGCGCAGCATCGACAGCTGGCAGGGGCGCCGCATTGACTACGAGCCTGTCAGTGGCGGTATCTCCAACACCAACTGGCGGGTCGAAGTCGAGGGCGCCGACACGGCGTACTTCTTCAAGGTGCCAGGCGTCGGTACAGAGATGTTCATCGACCGTCACACTGCCCACGAGGCCAGTGTGAAGGCGGCGCAAACCGGTTATGGCGCACCGGTTTTCGCTTTCCTCGAAGCCTTCGGTGTCGAGGTGTTCGAGTTCATGGAGGGCTGGCGGGCGTCGTCCAACCATGACTTCCTGCAACGCGACATACGCCACAGTGCCCTGCACGGGCTCAAGGCGTTCAACGATCAGCCGCTGCTGCAGCAGACCAAGACCGTGTTTGACATGATCGCCGAGCACCAGAGCCAGGTGGCCGAACTCAAGGGCATCAAGCCTCAGGATGACGACTGGCTGTGCCTGCAATACCAGCGCGCAAAAGCTGCGCTGCAAGCTTCCGGGATCGATCTGGCTCCGTGCATGAACGACACGCTGGCAGGCAACTTCATGCTCAACGCGGATCGCCAGATTCGTCTGGTGGATTTCGAGTACGCCTCCAACAACGACCGCCATTACGAATTGGCGCTGTGGTTCGGCGAGATGTTTTTCAGCGACGACATGGAGCTGGCGCTGATCGAGGACTACTTCGGCCAGGTCAGCGCGCAAACCGTCGCGCGGATCAAGCTCAACAAGGCCTTGGCCGACATCAAATGGTCGACCTGGGCGATGGTGCAGCACGCGGTGTCACAACTGGACTTCGACTTCTACAAGTACGGCACCTGGAAGCACATGCGGGCGCGCAGCATCATCAATGATTCGCAATGGGAAACCTGGCTGCGGCAGGTCTGAGTCGACCTCGTCCGGCGAGCCTTTGAACACGTAAGACAAGTACTTCAATAATAAAAAAGTAGCGGGCAACCGCGTGTTTCTTTCACTGCTTGAGTTTTATCCGATCACTTATCCATAGCCAGATCCTGAAATTCAAGGAGCACTCCATGAGTAACGTTCCGTCCCTTTCTACCCCCGGCCGCCTGAAGAATCTGGTGTTTGGCCTGTACTTCTTCGCGCTGTTGATGATGGCGCTGTTTCCGCCGTTTTACCTCAAGGTCAGCGGCAGTACCTTGCTGGTGCTGGGTATTCCGCTGCCGATCTTCTACTGGATTCTGATCGCGGTGCTCATGGGGCTGGGCCTGTGGATGCTCTACGTGGTCGAGTCGCTGCTGGGTGAAATTCCACAAGAGGGGGACGGGCAATGATCAGTACGACTACGGTTGCGGATCTTTACATCACCTTCGGCCTGATCGGTGTATTTCTGGCGGGCATGATTGCGGTGCTGTACGCGACGAACCGCAAGAGCGAGAGTTTTTCCGATTACGCGGTGGGCGGTCGCTCCTACGGGCCGTGGTTCATCGCCATGTGTTACACCAACTCCTGGTGGCCGGGCGCGACGTTCACGGCGTTTTTCGCCTTGTCGGTCGGTGGCGCGCTGGGCTTTTACGGCATGGTCTACGCCACGCTGGGCGTGACCGCCATGTACCTGATGGCCAATCGTGCCTGGACCTGGGGCAAGCGCTTCAACCTGACCACCCAGCCGGATTTGCTGGGCATGCGCTTCAACAGTCCTGTGGTCAAACGCATTGCTTCGATCATCGGCATCATTTCAGTGTTCCCCTGGGTGGTGATGGGAATTCAGGCCCTCGCGACGCTTTTTCAGTTCGCCAGCTTCGGTCGTTGGGGTGTGACCACCTGCCTGTTGGTGGGCGTGGTGGTGATCCTTATTCGTCAGTACTGGACGGTGAGCATGGGCATGCGCGGCCTGATCATGACCGACATGTATCAGGGCCTGATTGCCTATGTGCTGTGCGCCGCGCTGTGCATCTTCCTGCTGTTCGGCGCGCAGGCCTCGTTCAGCAATCTGTCGCAGTTGCCCGCCAGCATGCTGGTGATTCCTGGCGGAACTGGCAGTACCTACGGGCCGATGTACATGTTCAGCCTGATCTTTACCGGCGTGATCGGCTCGATGTGCTGGCCGATGAGCTTTCAGCGCATTTACACCGCCAGCGGCGTGCGCTCGGTGAAGAAGGGCACGCTGCTGACCATCCTGCTGGTCGGTGGCTTCTACGGCATTCTGATGCTCTTTGCGGCAGCAATCAGCCAGGACCCGAACGTCGCGGCTCATCCGCAACACGGCTGGTTCCTGTCGTTGTTCGACATCGGCGGGCCTTGGCTGCTCGGCGTGGCAATCATGATCGTGCTGGCGGCGAGCATTGGCCATGTCGACGGCTGCGTGCAGGTGTGCGGTACGCAGTTCGCCAATGACCTGGCGACCTGGAGCAAGCCGCGCAGCGATCGCGAGAAGACCATTCTCGCCAAGGTCGGCATGGTGGTGTTCATTGCGGCGGCCTCATTGCTGGCTTACCTGACCTTCGACTATGCCCGCCTGCAATTGCTGGCGCAGATTTCCTATCAGGGCATTATCCAGTTGGCCGTGCCGCTGTTTTTCGGCGTGTTCAGTCGTCATGGCAACAAGCAGGGCGCGATTGCCGGCATGCTGGTGGGGATTGTGATCGCCATCGTGCTGACCACGATCTACCCGGATGACATTCCGGCACTGGGTTCGTTGACCAGCGGCATCGTCGGTCTGATCTTCAATGCGGGGATCTTTGTTGCCTGCGCCGTTGCCATCAAACCGAGTGCGGATGAAATCAGACGCGTCGATGAGTTGTTCGCCATGGCGGCGCCAGCGCGTCGTGGCGTGGGTCCGGTTGTGGCGATGAGCTGATGCCGCCTGCGGCTCAGCGTGCATTGATAAAGTCAATGAAAGCCCTCAGCGGTGAGGGCAGGTAACGGCGCCCCGGGTAGTACAGATACGGCCCGGTGAAGCGCTGCCACCAGGGCTCGAGTATCGGTTCCAGTGCGCCGCTGTCCAGGTGAGGGCGTAGCCAGTCCTCGAACAGATGAACAACGCCCAGCCCGTCGATGGCGGCCTGCACAGTCAGATCGAACGCACCGCCTATCCTTACGGTGAGAGGGCCTGTCGGGTCAACCTTGACGGTTTCGCCGTCCCGCTCGTATTCCCACAGCGGTATGACCCCGCTGGGGAATTTTCCTCGCAGACAGGCATGCGCGAGCAGATCTCGCGGGTGCTCGGGGCGCCCTCTGGCCTGCAGATAGGCCGGTGACGCAGCCGTTGCAAAACGCTGGAACCTCGGGCCGATGGGCACCGCGATCATGTCCTGCTCGAGGCGCTCGTCGTAGCGAATGCCGGCATCGCACCCGGCGGCAAGCATGTCGACAAAGCTTTCTTCGGTAACCACCTCCAGACGGATGTCGGGGTAGGTCTGCAGGAACGGCGTGATGATCGACGGCAGCACCAGCCGGGCGGCGCTGACCGGAACGTTCAGCCTGAGAGTGCCCGAGGGGCGATCGCGAAAGTCATTGACCACATCCAGGGCAGCCTCCACTTCGCCCAGCGCAGGCACGATACGCTCCATAAGCTTGGCGCCAGCCTCTGTCGGAGCCACGCTGCGCGTGGTGCGGTTCAGCAGCCGTCCCCCAAGTCGCGATTCCATACGGCGAATGGCGTCGCTGAGGCTGGAGGCGGATTTGCCGCTGAGCCGCGCGGCCTCGCGAAAGCCTCTGGCGTTGACCACGGCGACGAAGGCCAGCAGGTCCTGAATATCGGTAGTCATTAGTGTGGCCCCGTTGTTCTGCTCAGTGTTCGCTCAGGCGTACAGGTTGTGCCGATTACGCCTGATTATCAATACAGTGCTCAATGCCTATAGTGAGGAACACACATCGGATCAAGGGGCACGAAATGAGTCATGCAAACAAGGCGGGTACATTCCTGTTGGGCAGCCATCGCGTCAACCGCATGGGCTATGGCGCGATGCAGTTGGCCGGGCCTGGGGTGTTCGGTCCTGCTAAAGATCCGCAGGGTGCCCGGGCCGTGTTGCGCGAAGCCCTCGCGCTGGGGGTCAACCATATCGATACCGCAGACTTTTACGGCCCGCATGTCACCAATGCGCTGATTCGCGAAGCGCTGCACCCTTACGCGGATGACCTGCTGATCGTCACCAAGGTCGGCGCAGTGCGCGGCGCGGATGCTTCATGGAATCCTGCGTCCAGCCCGGCACAGTTGACCGCGGCGGTTCACGACAATCTGAAGAACCTCGGGCTGGAGGTGCTCGATGTGGTCAACTTCCGGGCATGGGGTGAGCAGCATTCGCCTGCAGAAGGCTCCATCGAGGAGCCGTTGACGGTACTGGCCGAGTTGCAGCGCCAGGGTTTGATCCGTCATCTCGGGGTCAGTAACGTCACGGCCCGGCAAGTCAGGCAGGCGCAGGGAATTGCCGAGATTGTCTGCGTGCAGAATCATTACAACCTTTCCCACCGCCATGACGAGCCGTTGATTGCAGAGCTGGGCGAGCAGGGCATTGCGTATGTCCCGTTCTTCCCCATGGGCGGATTTTCACCCCTGCAATCGGAAACCCTGACTCGAGTGGCCGCTGGCCTGAATGCCTCGCCGCTGTGTGTCGCCCTGGCCTGGCTACTGCAACGTGCGCCCAATATTCTGCTGATTCCGGGCACGTCCTCCATCGCTCATTTGCGTGAAAATCTTGCCGCCAGCGAGTTGGTTATTGCACCGGAGCTGCTGGCCGAGCTTGATAGTGTTGCTTAGGGGAATATCTGTTGAGCAACCCACCTGATGTTTTCGGGTGGGTTTGTTTACAGGCTGCTGGTCAATCAGAGCCTGCCTTCCTCGCGCAACAGTGCGCCGATGCGTTCTATCTCCAGCTCACCCTGAATGAGTGCGGCTTTGCTGGTGTGTACCGAGTAGTAACCTGTGACCAGGTCGTGCGGATGCTTGACTGCCGATCCCAGCACGAAGTGGGTATCACCCTTGGCGACGATGTCGATGGGGCGATCCGAGTCCTCGAAAATAACCAGTTCACCCGCGTCGACCGGACCGCTTGCGTCGAGCTGTCCGGTGTTGACTGCCAGCCAGCCCACGGTGTGACCAGCGGGCGGTGTGTAGCGCCAGTGCTCGCCATCTTTGAGATGTACGGCCAGATAATTCATGTCTTCCGGCGCTGGCAGGCTGCTTTGTGAGTTGCCGTAGCGTCCCAGCAGCACTTTTGCCGGGCCTTGTTGCGCAACCTGCGCTGCCGACAGGTAAACGCTTTGCGCAGGGCCGTTCTCCCGCGCGGCGGGCAGCGCGACCCATAGCTGAAAGCCCCTGACAGCCGAACCGCTTATTGGCTGGGCATCATGCCAGACGCCATTGCCGGCGCTCATCCATTCCACACCGCCGCTGGGCAGTACTCCGGATTTGCCGGTGGTGTCTTCATAGGCCAGTTCGCCTTCGATCATGTAGGTCAGCGTAGCGATACCCGAATGCGGGTGCATGCCGAATCCCGTTTTCCCCGGCTCGGACGTGAAGCCGATTCGATCGAGAAACACGAAAGGCTTCAGTAATTGACCCAGATCGCCCGGGCTCACCAGTCGCGTGATCGGCCCGCGGGTTCTGCCGGTCGTGCGATGGACGATGGCGCGTGGCCGAATGCTGACGATGCTGTTCATGGCGTTCTCCTCTGGGTCTTGATGCCTGAGCGCAAAGAATAAGCGTCAATCGATTGCTTGATTAGCCGGTATAGTTGGCTTGGACTGATCCATAAATACGAGGAATACGGGCGTGACCTTCGATCTCAACGATGTTGCGCTGTTCGTGCAGGTAGTGCGCAGCGGCAGTTTTGCCCAGGCAGCAAGGCACTTGGGCATGCCGTCCAATACGATCAGCCGCAGGGTTCAGCAACTGGAAATGCAACTGGACACTCGCTTGTTGCAGCGCTCAACGCGCAAGCTGGTGCTCACTCAGGCCGGAGAGGATTTCTACGGCCGCTGCGTGGGTGCCGTCGACGGGGTGATGGAAGCCGCAGAACAACTTGCTTCAGGGCGTGATGAGCCGGGCGGCCTGGTGCGTATCGCAGCGATGGCTGATTTCTTCGACTTTTTCTCGATGGACTGGGTGGCCGGTTTTCTCGCCCGTTACCCGCGTGTTCAACTGGAGTTCGTGCTCAGTGATGATCACGCTGACCTGATCGCTGACCGGCTGGACATCGCCTTTCGGGGTGGCCCCTTGCAGGACTCTGGGTACGTAGGGCGGCAACTGATCGATGAAGCCCATGACACGATGGTCGCCAGTCCGGCTTATATTGCCGCTTATGGCATGCCTGATTCCTTGCAGAGCCTGCACAGTCATTACTGTGTCAGCGCCGCGCATCGCGGTGGCGTCACTGCCTGGCGGTTGCTCGGGCCGGACGCGAAGATGCATGAGGTGCACATTGCCAGCCGGTTCAATGCCAACACCGCGCAGGCGTTGCGCAAGGCGACCCTTGCCGGGCTCGGTATCGCGTTGTTGCCCGCGACGCTGATCCGCTCGGATCTGCAGGATGGCCGACTGGTACCGGTACTGACGCAGTACCAGCGCACCAGCCATGGTCTGCATGTGCTTTACCCCAGCCGACAGCATCTGCCGCCCGCGGTGTCGGCATTCATTGCGCTGGTGATGGACAAACTCAGGGACAAGGCGTTTCCGGCGTAATGAGCCGCCTTGGCGGCACGCGATACGTGCGAGTTACTTGATTCGCGACGTCATGTAGATCAGCCGGACGGTGGCGACGGTGATCGCTTCGGCGTCGTTCTTGATGTTTTCCAGCTGATTGCTGTCCACTTGGCCAGCGCCTGCGTTCGATTCGATCAGGCGGGTGAAGTGGTACAGGTTCTGGGTCACATCGTGCAGGTTGCCGTGCAAGCGTTCGACGACGCGGTTGAGCGGGGCGCTGCGCTGACTGTCCGTTGTTATGACAGCGGGGACAATGCGCGTAGCACTGAGGCCGGTGACCACATAGGCAACATCCACTCCGGCATCGAAAATGCTGGACAGATAATCCGCACGGGGAGAGCGGACGCCATTTTCGTAGTTGCCCTGAGCGTTGGTTTCCACGCCACCTATCGCGCCCAGCGCACTTTGCGAAAGTTTGAGGCGCAAACGTTCCTTTTTAAGCCGCGGTCCGATCCCTGTCATCCGTTTGTCCTCGATAAACTGTGCACCGCTACAGTCGGGGTTAACAAGCGTGTCTGGCGTCGACTGATCAGACATCCCGACGAAGGCGAGAGGTTGCGTGTTCAGTTCGATCAGGTACTAACGTGCCAGACAGATGGCAGAGTGTACGTAGGAATCCGGCAGGGTGATACATTTTGTACCGAATTGAACGCTTTGAGCAACGACGTCCAAGTGGCTGGCACAACGGTTTCAGGCTGAAGGCGTTGAAAACGGGAGGTCTTTTGCGCAGACCTCCCGACAGGCTTATAGGCAGCGCGAGGAGCGCTGTGCGGTCCAGCTCGCGGCCGTGGCGGCGATCTTGTCGGCCAACTGGGCCACCGCTTTCTGATGGGCAATGATGAGATTTTCCATGCCATCACCGGCCTGCTCGCGGATCACGCTGCTGCAGGTCAGGCTCTGCCGTTTGCTACCCGCCGTGGCACCGGCATCGCGAAGCCCGAGTGTCCACACCACATCAATGAGCGCGTAGTTGCCGGGCATCGACTCGAAGCGCCTTACGTCCGTACGGATCGACAGCGTTGGCTGATCGCTGTTCTTTGGCAAACCGGCCATGTCGCGGCTGCCGAAGCGACGCTCCAGCTGCGGGGTCAGCGCATCGTGAAACTCGTCGCCCAGGGGGGAACCCCAGCGTTCGGTGTCCAGAATCGCCAGGCTGCCGTTACCCTGACGAACCACCAGCGGTGGCTGGTCGACCTGCACCGGCATGATCACCGGCAGCATTTCGAACTGGAACGGCATGGGTTTGCTGGCGGCAGTGCTGGTCGCGCCCATCGGTGCGATCAGCGTGTAGTAGTGGGTCTGCGTCGATGTGCAGGCACCCAGGCCCAGTGCTGCGGCAAGTACCATCAGTTTCAGGCGCAAGGTCATTGTTTTGGCTCCGGATCAATGGCTCGGGACGAGGACGGGGCGTTGAACGAACGTGGCGCTGCGTCGCCCGTGCGGCCGCGAATCAGCGATTCCGGGTGGCGGCTGAGGAAGTCGGTCAGGACCCGTACCGAACGTGCGGTACGTTGCACTTCATCCATGGCCTGGCCCAGTTGCTGACGCGCGGGTGAATCTTCGGCGAACGAGTCGTTTGCAGTCCCCAGGGTTTTCTCGGCCTGCTGCAAGGTGCCACGCATCTGCGGCAACACGCTGCTGTTGACTTGCTTGAGGGTTTTCTGCAACTCGCTGAGGGTGCCGTTGAGGTTGCCCGCCAGCTGGTCGATCGGCAGGTTGCTGAGTTTCTCGACGAAGGCCTGCAATTGCTCCTGCAGCTTGTCGAAGCTGCCCGGCACCGTCGGAATTTCCAGCGGTCGGGCCTTGGCGTTGAACGCTACCTTCGGTGCCTTTGGATCGAACTCCATGGCAATGTACAACTGACCGGTCAGCAGGTTGCCGTTACGCACCTGGGCACGAAGACCATTGGCCACGAAGGCGCCCAATACCCGGGCAGACTGTTCTTCTTCATCACCCGAGCCGCCGAGTTCCTTGAGCTTGGACTCGGCCGCGCCCAGGCGCTTGGGATAGATCACTGCGCCAACGATACCGGGGAAGGTCTTGGTGGCCGGGTCGTAATCCAGGTCGACCGATACCACTTTGCCGATGTTGACGCCGAGGAAGTCTACCGCCGCATTGACCGTCAGACCGCGAAGCGATTGATTGAAACGCATGCGGATGTAGCGTGGCTCGCCGTCGGGAGGTGCCATCGCCGTGGTCTGGTCATCGAATATCTTGAATTCTGCGTTCTCGTCCGCCGGCTTCGAGTCCGGGCTCCAGTTCGGCTCGCGAAAGGCGATACCACCGGAAATGATCGAGGTCAGGGACTGCGTATTGACCTTGACCCCTGAGGCGCCGACGGTGATGTCGACACCGCTGGCGTTCCAGAAGCGTGTGTCAGTGGTGATGTACTGATCGTTCGGAGCATTGATGAAAATCTGGATGTCGACGCCGCGGCCGTCCTTGGACAGGTCATAGGCCACTACCTGACCGACCTGAATGCGGCGGAAGTAGATCGGTGAGCCGATGTCCAGCGAGCCCAGATCGTCAGTGTGCAGCGTGAAGCGCTTGCCTTTTTCGCCGAAGGTCACCGGCGGCGGCGTTTCCAGGCCGGTGAAGCTGGTCTTGGTTTCCTCGGAACTGCCCGCATCGGCGCCGATGAAGGCACCCGAAAGCAGCGTATCCACACCCGATACCCCATGTGCGCCGATGCGTGGGCGCACCACCCAGAACTGGCTGTCGACCCGCGTAAACGGTGCGGCACTGGTGTTCAGCTCGATGTTGGCCAGCACATGCGTGCGGTCGTCACTGAGGCTGATATCCGTGACCATGCCGATGACCACGTTCTTGTATTTGACCTGGGTCTTGTTGGCTTCCAGACCCTCGGCTGTCAGGAAGCTGACAGTGATTCTGGGGCCGATGTTCATCCAGTCATGCAAGGCCATGGATATGCCAATGATCGCGGCAACGATCGGCACCAGCCAGATCAGCGAGACACGCAGGCGACGACGTTTGACTTCAGGGCGTGGCACTGAAGCAGGCGGGGGGAGGGTACTGTCAGACATCTTCAACCTCTGCGTCCCAGATAAGCCGGGGATCGAAACTCATGGCGGCGAACATCGTCATCACCACTACCAAGCCAAAAAACAGAATACCGATTCGCGGCTCGATGGTGCTGAGCTCACGAAACTGAACAAGAGACGCCACAAGGGCCACAACCAGCACATCGAGCATCGACCAGTAACCGATCAGTTCGATGAAGCGGTACAGGCGCGCGCGCTCGCGCATGGCCCAGGTGCTGCGACGCTGGCAGGTGATCAGCAGCATGCCCAGCACCAGAAACTTGATGCATGGCACCAGAACACTGGCGACGAAAATCAGGATGGCGATGTCCCAGGAGCCGCTTTCGAAAAACTCGATGACGCCGCTCATGATTGTGCTTTCGCTGCGGTTGCCCAGCAGGTTGGTGTACATCACCGGCAGTACGTTGGCCGGGATATAGAAAATCAGCGCGGCAATCAGATAGGCCCAGGTGCGACTGATGCTGTTGGGCTTGCGCCTGTGTACCGGAGAGTCACAGCGCGGACAGCGCGTAGCGTCCTCCTGGCAGGCGTAACCGCAGGTGTGGCACAGGCACAGCTTGTGTTCATGGGCGAAGGGGATGCCGTTCATTGCGGCTGCACTCCCAGTTCATCCCACAGCCGGCGGATATCCTTGTTGGCGATCAGCAGGATCAGCACCATCAGCATGGCCATGGCCCAGAGTCCGACGCCGGGGTGTACGTCGAGCATCCCGGACAGTTTGATGATCGCTACCAGAATGCCGAGCATGCACACTTCGAGCATGCTCCACGGGCGCAAGTGCTCCAGGGCGCGCATGCAGGTTCTGAAGCCGGGTGCGACGATGCCCTTGTGCGCATGTACCAGCACCCAGAACAGCAGGAGGATCTGCAACAGCGGGGCAAAAATGATCGACAGGCCGGCCACCAGGGCAATGATCGTGATCCGCCCTTGAGCGAGGGCTTCGACCGACTGCCAGAGTGTGACCTCGTTGGACAGGCCCTTCATATTGATGCTGATGACCGGGAACAGATTGGCGAATACGAAAAGCATGGCTGCGGCGATGGTCAACGCGAGCAGCTGTTCTATCGTGACTCGATGGCCACGACCGAGCAGTGCCTCGCAGCGAAGGCAGAATGCTGCCTCCCCGGGCTGCAGAGGATGGGCTTCGTAGAGCGAGTCGCAGTGCTCACAGATGATCAGGCCTGAAGAGTGTTCGATAGGATGCACAGTGCTCATCGACGCCATTGATGCAGAGGTAAGGAGGTAAGAACGCGCGGCACGAAAAGATACCTCGTTAATGGCAGCGTGAAGCGTTTTTTTTTGTACGGTCAGCGCTAGCGGATCGGTACAAATCATTGACCGCCAGGGTTCCGGGTGGTTCACATGTCACTGCGCCATTATTCCATGCGCGGAGGATGGTGGCGAATCCGGTAGCAGCGATACCCTCCATCTGTCGACGAAAGGGCATCGCTGCTGCCAGAGTCCTTTGGCAAAAGCCTGTCTCAGAGCTTGCCGGGTTTGACGCGTTGCTTGAGAAAGCCGAGCAACTGGCGGGCAGATGCAGGCACGTTGTGTTCGTCGAACGTCAGGCAGATTTCCCTGGCGTCATCCTCGATGGTGATTTCGTACTGATTCAGGTCCCGCGCTTCATCATTGAAAGCACTGCTGGACTGGTTCAGGCCGCTATCGCTCACCAGCCTCTGCAACTGCTCGGCTTCGGGCTGTTCAAGGGTGGCTGTATCGACTTCACAGCGTTTGACTGCACCTGCAAAACCGCCGGATTGCACTAGACAGACCTTCATTTCAAGCACCTTTGTGGTGGTTATGCGACGGTTATGCCTCGCCTATACCTTTACACCGACCTCTTTCCAGGCCGCCTGCACGGCTTTCTTGGCTTTGGGGCCGAAGCGCGGGTCCGAGGCTATTTTTATGCTGGCCTTGGCACAATCGACGAATTGACTGTCGGAGGCCAGCGCCAGCATCGTTTCATACCAGATTCTGCCCGCCACTTCCCAGGCATTTCCGCCCAGCGCCTTGGCCACCAGCACGAATGCCCGGTTGGGAATGCCCGAGTTGATGTGGACACCGCCGCGATCCTTGGCACCGGTATACAGGTCGGCCATCGTCGCGGGTTGCGGATCATCACCCAGATCCGGATCGTTGGAATACGCAGTGCCGGGTTTTTCCATATCGCGAATGCCTCGTCGCGTCGGGGCGGGCACCAGTAACTCCTTGCCCACCACCCAGTCCGACTCGGCGGCGCTGGTGCCTTGTTTCCACTGGCGCACCAGCATGCCGAATACATCGGCGAAGTGCTCGTTCAAGGCCCCGGACTGCCCGCGGTAGTCCAGGTTCGAGGTGAAACTCTGCACGCCGTGGGTCAGCTCGTGGCCGATCACTTCAAGGCTGCCTGTAAAGCGCTTGAAGACCAGATCATCACCATCGCCGTAAGCCATCTGGCTGCCATTCCAATAGGCATTGCTCAGCGGTACATGCTCGCCGTTGAAATCCACTTCGGCGACGTGCACGGTCGAGACCAGCGACATGCCACTGTCGTCCAGCGAATTGCGTTCGAACAGCTGCGCATAGAAATCATAGACATCGCCCGAGCCATCGTAGGCTTCATCGGTTGCCTTGTCGCCCGTCGCTGCCTGGCCTTCCTTGCGCACCACCACGCCGGGGAGATCGTCAGTGCCCTTGGCGTCATGAATCACGCGGTGCTTTCGCCCGTCAGGCGATTTGATCGCGTGCATCGACGGCATGGTTCGGGCGGTCAGGCGAGAGGCGAGAAACGCCGAGCTGCTCGTCAGGTTGGCAATCGCCCTGGCGCTGACCAGAGACTTGGGGGACTGCGCCATACGCTCGAGCATGTAAGGCGGAATGAAACAATGCAGGGGATTTCGGTCGTCGCACATGATGAACTCCTGTACTAATGCACCGATGGCGGCAAGCCACCGATCAACATGGTCGCAGTCGTGTGACACTTCCTGTGGCGTTTATATGCAACGAAATATCTGATTACATGATCGGCGGTTGCCGCCAAACCGGCCCGATGTGGTGATACCCCCGTATCGCCGGTACTTCACGTCATTCCAGAGGGCGTGCGACACCTCGACACAGGTGATCAACGGGCCGCGCCGCGATGTTAGACTCGCGCCACTTCAGACGAGGAGCAAACCTACGTGCGCAAGACGGTAATGATGATAGTGGTACTGGCTCTGGCCGGATGCGATGCAGGCGGTTCGCGTGCGCCCGCCAGGGAGAAAGTACAGGAGGCTGCAGCGACTGCCCCGGTCTCTACGCCGCAGTGGTTCATTCAGATGAACTCGCGCGAGGCGGTCAGCGATACCAGTGCCTGGTTGCTCGAGCGCAGTTATGCCCCGGTCATCGTGGACGTGGACGGTAAACAGCAGGTATTGATAGGGCCTTATGAAAGCCAGGCCAAGGCCGAGGAAGAGCGCGTGGCGTTACAGGCGAAGGTGACCAAGTCGCACCGTTTTGCCGAGCCTTCGGTGGTACAGCACACCCGATAAGGGCGCTCGCCGGATTTACACCTTATTCATCACGCTTTACTGCATCGGCATCGCGGGCCGGCAACCTGGCCCGCGATGCCGTTCATCAGTCGATCAACGACGACCCAGCAGCAGGCCGACTACCAGGCCAAAGCCGGCAGAAATAGCCACGGTCTGCCATGGGTGACCACCGATGTAGGTTTCGGTCGCTTCAACAACCGGCTTGGTGCGGTCGCGAACGCTGGCCATCGAGTCCAGTGCCTGCTTGAGCTTGACGCTCAACTGCGCGCGCAATGTCTCTGCTTCTTCACCAACCAGAGCAGCACTTTCCTTGAGCAGTTTGTCGGATTCTTCGATCAGTGCCTGCAGGTCACTGAATGCCTGATCCTTGATTTGATCGGCAGCTTGCTGAGCAGGGGTCTTACGAGCCATGGGTGTATTCCTTTCAAGTGGTTGCAACAGTGTTCAATGGAGTCTCGCGCATCCTGAAAAGTTGCAATTGCTTGAATGACCCGACGCAAGACTCTGCAAGCAATGCCCCTTACGGGTGTAAGATGCAGCCGTTTTTAGCCGTAGGTGACTGTGATGAGTTTCAATCTGGCCAATCGGCCGCTCCCCGAACGTACCGCTCTGGAAGACGAAAAATCCCGACTGTTCGAACTGTGGCAGAGCAATCTGGGCAAGGCCAAGGGCGAGGCGGCACGCTTGATGGGCGAGCGCGCCAAGCGCAAGGGCAAGTGGTCTGAGTGGGTTCGGTCCGAGCTGGACACCATGAGTCCGCCGGAATACGCCAACATGGTTCGCAGTGAAGTGAATCGCTTGATGGCGGCGAGCAGGTAGCAGCACCGGCCGACAGCGACCCGACAATCCGGCGCTGATCGTTCTTCACGTTTTAGCGTGAGGGTATCTTGGTAAGGGAGTCTTGCCTTCCTGGCCCGTCAGGCCTTTTGAGAATATTGATGGCCGAAGCCAGTGCAAGATTTACCCAGGGCAGCGTAGCGCGCCATATCGTCGTCACCGCCAGTGCCAGTGCCTTGAGTCTGTTCGCCGTCTTTCTGGTCGACATTCTCACGCTGGTCTACGTATCGATGCTGCATGACCCCGTGCTCTTGGCGGCGGTCGGCATTGCCAAGGTCCTGATGTTTTTCAACGGCGCGCTGGCAACCGGCCTGATCATCGCCGCAGCCTCGGTGCTTTCCGCGCGCGTCGGCCATCGGGCGGCCAGATCGATACCCAGGCTCACCGGCAGCCTGATGCTCATGGTGATCGTAGTCAGCGGTCTGGCCGCCGCCGCGCAGCTGACGTTTATCGTGCCTATCACGCGATGGCTGGGCGCCGAGGCGGCCACTTACGAGGCGGCGCGCAGTTTTATCTGGCTGACCCTGCCTTTTACGGCGTTGCAGGCAGTGATGCAGATGTCGGCGCAGATGCTCAGAACCATTGGTGACAACCGTCGGGCGATGGGCGTCGTGCTGTCCGCTGCCGCCACGCTGGCAGTGGCAGACCCGTTTTTCATCTTCGGGCTCGGCCTGGGGCTCGACGGTGCAGGCATCGCGTTCGCCGTATCGGCGGCCGTTTCCGCGTCCATCGGGCTGTATTGGGTGCGCAGCCGGATAGGCATGGTGTTCACGCGCCATCTGAAACTGTTGCGCCTGCATGCACGGCATACCTTCAGGCTGGCGCTCCCGGCGATGGCGGCAAATCTGGCGACACCCGTCGGTTTGGCTTATCTTGTCGCCTCGCTGTCGGCATTCGGCACCCCGGCCCTGGCCGCGATGACGGTGCTGGATCGGGTCATACAGTTTTCGTACTGCGCTTTTTTTGCCCTGCCTGGGGCGCTTGCTCCGGTGCTGGGTCAGAACATTGGTGCGAGCCGGGATGATCGTGTGCGTTCTGCGGTCATTTTCACCCGGCGGCTGGTGGTCTGTTACGGGCTGGCTGTGTGGCTGGTGCTGGTGCTCTGTGGTGGCATGATTGCCGACCTCTACCAACTGGGGGACGAAGCCCGCGCCGTGTTCATGACCTTTTGCCTGTGGGGCGGCGGTCTTTGGGTTCTGATTGGTCTGGATTTCGTCGCCATCGCCGTGTTCATGACTATGAACAGGTCGTGGTGGGTCGCGGTATTTGCCTGGCTCAGGGCAACGGCGGGTACAGTGCCGTTCGTCTTCGCCGGAACTCACTGGTTCGGCAGCAGTGGTGCCTTGCCCGGCATGTTTACCGGCAATGCGATCATTGCGCTGGTCTCCATCACCACGGCGTCGCTGACGGCGAAACGGTTTTTTACCAGCAGGGCCCCGGTCATGAGCATCGGGGCACATTGAATCAAGGCGTTATCAGGTTTTTATGGTTATCGAAGAATCAGGGAATGAATCCGCAGAAACGCCCCCACCCAAGCGTCGCCGCGCACCCAAGGGAGACATGCGCAGAAAGGCCTTGCTGGACGCCGCTACCGTTGTTTTTGCCAGAGACGGCTATTCGAGTGCGTCGATGCGCGAGGTTGCACTGCTTGCCGGTATTACCACGGTCGGGCTGCTGCACCACTTCCCCAACAAGGAAGCATTGCTCGCGGCCTTGCTGGAACGCAGGGACCAGCGTGTCACGTCGCGCTTTCAGGATCTGGTCACCGAGCCGACGCTTGAAGGGTTTCTGAAGTTTCTCAAACTGAGCATGAGTTTCAGTATCGAAAATGCCGAGGAGTGTCAGGCAGCGCTGCTGATGAATACCGAGAGCCTGTCGAAGGCGCACCCGGCATGGGCCTGGCACCTTGAACGATTCCAGCTGACCCACGAACACGCGCGCGGTCATTTGCAGGCGTTGATCGAGGCGGGGGAAGTGCGCGGCGATATCAATGTCAAAGCCTTGGCCCAGGAGATCTTCTCGGTCATGGACGGCTTGCAGATTCAGTGGCTGCGAAGCCCCCAGGACGTGGATGTCATGGCGGTTTTCGATATCTACGTGCAGCGATTGGGAAGGGATA
Organism: Pseudomonas sp. PvP027; assembly: GCF_017833005.1. Taxonomy (NCBI): domain Bacteria; kingdom Pseudomonadati; phylum Pseudomonadota; class Gammaproteobacteria; order Pseudomonadales; family Pseudomonadaceae; genus Pseudomonas; species Pseudomonas sp. PvP027. The sequence goes on from NZ_JAFIBK010000001.1 coordinate 5,651,377, forward strand.
TCAAGGCTCATCCATGAGCCTTGACGGGGTGCATCAGTAGGTCTGTGCCGCGCTGACCTGGACTGCCTTGCGCAGTGGCAAGGGCAGCGGGTTGCTGTCACGAGTGGTCAGTTTTTCCGGGTACAGGGTAATCAGCGTCCTGTTGAGCGTGAGGTTCTCCGAATCCGCGCCGACGAGAATCTTGAACTTGCCGGCATCGACGTCCCAGCTTGCCGTCTTGTCGACGTAGTAAGCCAGGGAGCGCGAGTCTATCGGTACGCTGACGGTCTTGCTCTCGCCCGGCTGCAGGTACACCTTGGTGAAGCCCTTGAGCTCTTTCTCCGGACGGTCCACAGCAGGTTTGACCGGCTGCACATACAGCTGCGCCACCTCGAAGCCTGCCTTGTCGCCGGTGTTGGTCACCGTGAATTTCACGTCGATCGTCGAGCCTGGCGTCAGCACGTTGGTCGACAGTTTCAGGTCGCTGTAGCTGAACGTGGTGTAGGACATGCCGTAACCGAACGGATAAAGCGGCTTGGCGTGTTTCTTGTCATACCCGCGATAACCCATGTACAGGCCTTCGCTGTAGGTCATTTCGGTCAGCGGGTTGCTGCCGCGATAGGCCGCTGGATCCGGATAGGAGGCATAGCTCGGGTTATCCTCGATCTTCTTGTCGATCGTGACCGGCAACTTGCCGGACGGGTTGACCTTGCCGTAGAGAATCTCGGCCAGTGCCTGACCGCCTTGCTGGCCCGGGAACCAGGCTTGCAGCGTGGCGCCGACCTTGTTCGCCCATGGCTGCATGTTGGCCACGCCACCGCCGTGCATGACGACGATGGTGTTGGGATTGGCCTTGGCGACGAAGCTGATCAGTTCAGCCTGTTGGTCTGGCAGGTCGAAGCCGTGGTCGGAACCTTCGCCTTCGTTTTCAGACGTGGTACCGGTCGCCACCACCACCGCATCGTATTTCGACAGGTCCTTTGGCGGACGCAACGCAGCCCAGCTCATCTGTACGCCTGTCAGGCCGCCCAGTGCAGGGATGAAATTGCCCTGTACGCGCTGGTATTCCAGTTTCACGGTATAGGTCTTGCCGGCCGACAACGCCGCAGTTTTCCCCGACGTGGTCAGCGCATTCACCACATCGCCCGAGTAAGGCACGCCGTCGCTCTGCACGATGAGTTCATCGTTGACCCAGAGTTTGTAAGGGCCATCCGCACGCACCTTGAATGCCTGAGCGCCCGAGATGGTGGGCTTGATGGTGGTAGTAAAGCGCGCCGAGAAAGCCCCGGCTGTCGGGCTGAAGCCAGACACCGCCGTGCTGCCTGCGTTGGTCACGTTGCTGCCGGTGGTCCAGTTCAGGTTCACACCGGGCTCGACACGCGTCAGCACCGGGTCACCGGAAAAGCTGGTGTTGGAGAAGTATTCGGCTTTTACCCCGGCATTGCTGATCCCGTTGTCACCGGTTGCTGGCTGATACCACACCGAGCTCGCGGGGTTCAGGCTCATCTCTGACAGATAAGTGACATCGCTGCTGCTGGATGCCAGTTGCTGCAAACCGCTCAGCTCGGTCACGTAGCTGTTGGGTGGTGAGTTAGCGGTGCCGAAAGGCGATGCCGGTACGTCGTGCGCCCAGTTGCCGATCACGGCGATTTTCGCTGAACGCTCCAGCGGCAGCAGCGGTTTGCCGGCAGCGGTGTTCTCGTTGCGCAGCAACACGATGGATTCGCGCGCGGTATTCAGTGCGGCGCGCATGCCGTATTCCGGATGCTCCAGGGTCTTGGCAGTGTTGAGGTTGTCCTGGAAGTCGTAGCTGACGATGCCGCGAAGGTTGCGTTTGACCTTGTCGTCAATCACGTTCTGGGTCAGTTGCCCGCTCCACAGGTAGGGCAGGAGATTGGCTTCGGTAAATTGCAGGCCGGAGGGCATGTCGATGTCCGTACCGGCCCACGCGCCCTTGAAGGCATCATGAATGGCGTTGAAGTCACTGATGACCATGCCCTGATAGCCCCATTCGCCCTTGAGCACTTCAGTGATCAGGTGGTGGTTTTCACAGGCGTAGTCGCCGTTGACCTTGTTGAAGCCGCACATGATCGAGGCGACATTGGCGTTCTTCACCATCGACTCGAAGCCTGGCAGATAAAGCTCGCGCAGGGTGCGCTCGTCGACCTTGACGTCGACCGCCTGACGATTGGCTTCCTGCTCGTTGGCCAAGTAGTGCTTGCCGCTGGCCTGGATACCCTGAGCCTGGATGCCGTTGACGATAGCCGGTGCCAGCACGGCGCCGAGAAACGGGTCCTCACCGCTGACGTATTCTGCCGAACGGCCGTTGTAGGGCGTCCGGTAAAGGTTCACGCCTGGCGAGAGCATCTGCTGACCGCCGGAAATTCGTGTCTCATAAGCGATGGCCAGGCCGAATTCCTTGGCTCGGTTGATGCTCCAGGTCGCTGCCAGCGCAGACTGCGAAGGGTATTGAGCGCCGAACGTGGCGTTGTTGACGTGCACGCCCATGGACGAGTCATACGCCACGGTGCCCTTGATGCCCCACTTGAGCAGCGACGGGATCATGTGACCGTCGTTGACGCGGGTGAAGTTGATCTTTTCCGACTGGTTCATGTTGTCGAGAATCGAGCTGACGCGCGCTTCGACTTCGTTGCCGGTCGCCGGGGTTACGGCGGCGAGTGCAAGGTTGGCCTGCAGGACGCTGAACGTCAGCAGACTCAGGCCCAGCGTCTGTTTGAAGGCTGACAAGACAAGTGTCCTTCCGGTCGATGTGATCGGTTGATTGAGGTTGTTCATGGTCGTTGTGCCTGGGCAGGGGCGTCGTTGGTGTCCACCGGGGCATCGAGCAGGGACGACGAACTCTGTTGTCGGGCCGGGTTGATCTTGTCGGCGCCTGACAGCTGGTCGCGTTTGGCTTCCACCTGGGTCCTGATCTGTTGATCGGACCCAGTGGTATTTGTGCTGGAAGTTGAGTCTGCGGCGAACGTTAAGGCACTTTGCGCGCACAGAAGTACTGCACTGAAAACAGACAGCATTGATCTAGTCATCGATTGACTCTCGATTGATGGTTTGCAGGATAAAAACGGACGGCTGTTGCAATGGCGCAGGGCTCGGCTGAACACTCAGTCTAGCGCGACAGTAAACAGTTCACAGGTCGCTAAAGTATGGGGAATGGAGATTTTAATAAATGATGACATATGGCCATCATATGGTTTTTCCAGATGAGGTCGGAGGATTTAGGCATTATTTAACGAATAAAATCGGTAAATTTGCCGTTTTTAAGACATTAAAAGCCAAAAAACTCCATTATTTTAGGTTTTTATTGTTTTTTAATAAACCTAATTGTCGTTAGGTTTAGTGAGCTGGTAAGCTTCGCATCCTCGTGGTTCGTGCCCGTTTTAAAGGCTGACTCTTTAAGAGAAAGTATCGGGATGTCCACATGAATTAATGAACGCTTAAAGGGGTTTTCACCGCTTGGAGTGAACATTAATCAACGACGCCCTTAATATGTATTCCATTAAAACTGGACGTGAAATTGTGCATTACCGATCAACCTTTGCCATGTACAGATGGCACAAGGGCGATAGGAATAATCAGCCTATGGTGCGTCATTTTTATTTCGTTAAAGGCAATAGTGGTGAGTGACGGAAAACAGCGGGTGGACCTCGCGGTGTTGAGCATCGTCGGTCGCCTGTGCTTCAGCAAACCGCAAAAACTGACATTCGGTCAGATCTACAGGGAGCTGGTGCGCGCTTATTCAAGCGCTCCGGCAATCCATGCCTGTGTGGAAACCGTCGACACGCTGGTCAGGGAAGGGCTGTTGATCTCGACAAGAGTCCTGGAGCCCGATCAGTCATTTCCCTACACCCAGCACATCATCAGCGGTCTGACCGAGATCGGAGCAGCCTCGCTAAGAGGCTGCGAAGAGCCGCGAGTGGTTACTCATTGTATGGCAGCGACAGGTAATACTGGCCCAGTTCAGTCAGCTTGCCCTCAGCGTCCAGCAAGCTGGAAAAGTGCGGGTCGGGGTTCATCCGGCCCGTGAACCAGGCGTATCTGAATACGTCCTGGCGCTGCTCGAGGGTGGCGACCATTTCCGCCATCTGCCGCTTCTGCTTGTCGACTGAATCAATCTGCGCTCCGTCATCCAGGGCGTGCCAATTGGCGAACTCGGTGACCCAGAAGGGTTTTCCGTACTTCGACAGTCGGTCGAGCATCCCTGGCAAGCCATAGTCGTACCAGTGAAAAGCGAGGTAATCGATCCGCGGGTCGCGGTTCTGATTCATGGACCGATAGGCCGCGTAAAAGGCATCGAGCCACACGACCGGGTCGCCGTAGCCCGGCATGGTTCCCCAGTTCATGCCTGGCCCCACCAGTTTTACGCCGGTCTGAGCGGCGATCTGTTCCAGCCTGGGCCAGAAGCTGGCCACCGCTTCGGGCGTCATATTGGCCTGGTCGAGCAGATTGGGCTCATTGATCACCAGCAAATAGCGGATGGCTGAGTGAGCCAGCAGGTATTGCTTCAACTGCCCGTCGTCGACATTGCCGTTCCACACCATCGGGATGAAATCCATGCCGTACATCGAGGCGTAATCGTACGACGCCAGACGGTCATGGGGCCTGGGGCTCCAGTTGTACCACCAGCTCACGCCCGAAGATAACGCACTCAGGTCGGCGGGCAGGGCGATGTCATAGGCGATGCCGCGCTTGGCGCTTTTTTCTGCAGCCCATGCCGGTGCTATGCACAGGCTGAGCATCAGCGTCACAAGGGCCAGAAAGATCGGGAAAAAACGTGCTGACGGGTTCTGTGGGGTCATTGGCAAATCTTCCTTGAGAGTGAGAAGGCGCAGAGCATGCGCTGCAGTCAGCCAGCAGAAAGCATGCCACCTGTATCGCCCTGTTTACCCTGCCAGACCCGGACAGGCATGACCACCCGCCATGGCGCGTTACCAGGGATCTCCTTCTGCCTGGCGCAAATCCAGCGTGCCGCTGTCACTGAAGCGCAGCGTACCAAACAGACCGCCGGCCAGTTTGCCGCGAAGCGTATAGGGCAGGTTGTCCAGGCGCTGGCTCTGACTCAGCCCCAGTGCCTGGCGCAAGGCAGCGAATGCCGACACGCTGACCGGCACCACCAGCATCGCCTCGGAGAAGCGTCCTACAGTGCCTTTCTGGTTGCTCACCCCGGAGGCCAGCAGCCTGTCGTTCACGTCGAGGTCGAGCGCGACGCCGTTGTAGTTGATCTCGGTTTCGTTTGGATTCTGCACCCGCAACGTGACCGCCATGCGCAGTTCCAGGCCCTGGCCGGGGATGGGTTCGATACCCACGACGCTGATCGCCAGCGGGTCTCGATGGGGAATCAGCGCACAGGCGCTCAAGCCGAGGATGAGCAGCCCCGAGAGCAGGGCGCGGATCAGGCGTAGCGACATTCGTGTGCTCCAGCGTCAGGTTCAGTGATCTTCAGACCTCGCCGGTGGTGAGAGATTCGTCGCGTCGGGCACGATGCCGGGATAGCGGCTAATCTGCCTGCCTCAACCATTGCGTCAGCAAGGCAGCAGGTTGATGATTCCACCGTACCTATAAAAACAAGACTGGAGATAGCCATGTCCATCGAAAGGACACCCCCTCATCAAGACCCCGTGGTCATTGTCAGTGCCGTGCGCACGCCCATGGGCGGTTTTCAGGGCGACCTGCAGAGCCTCAGCGCCACCGCCCTGGGTTCGATCGCCATCCGCGCCGCTGTCGAGCGCGCAGGCATCGAGCCTGCAGATGTGGAGCACGTGCTGTTTGGTTGTGTTCTGCCGGCAGGTCTTGGTCAGGCACCTGCTCGACAGGCGGCACTGGGTGCCGGGCTGAGCCATGCGACGCTGTGCAGCACGGTCAACAAAATGTGCGGTTCCGGCATGCAGACCGCAATCATGGCCCATGACCTGTTGCTGGCAGACAGCACTGCAGTGGTGGTGGCTGGCGGCATGGAGAGCATGTCCAATGCGCCTTACCTGCTGGACCGCGCGCGCAGCGGTTATCGCATGGGGCACGGCAAGGTGCTCGATCACATGTTTCTCGACGGACTGGAGGATGCTTATGAGCCGGGCCGGCTGATGGGCACCTTTGCCGAGGACTGCGCCGGGCTAAACGGTTTCAGTCGCGAGGCGCAGGATGCGTTTGCCCTGGCCTCACTGGCTCGTGCGCAACGGGCCATTGCCGGAGGTCATTTCGACGCCGAGATCGTGCCGGTGCAAGTCACCGTGGGCAAAGAGTCGAGGCAAATCACCCACGATGAGCAGCCGCCCAAGGCGCGTCCGGACAAGATTCCCACGCTCAAACCCGCTTTTCGCGAGGGCGGTACGGTCACCGCAGCCAACGCCAGTTCTATCTCCGACGGCGCAGCCGCGCTGCTGTTGATGCGTCAGTCCGAGGCTCGGCGGCGCGGCTTGCGGCCTCTGGCGGTGTTTCATGCGCATGCTGCGTTTGCCGACCAGCCGGGGCTGTTTCCAACGGCGCCGATAGGCGCCATTCAACGCCTTTTGGGCAAGACAGGCTGGAGCCTGGACGACGTCGATCTGTTCGAGATCAATGAGGCGTTTGCCGTAGTGCCGCTGGTGGCGATGAAAGAGCTGGGCCTTGAGCACGAGAGGGTCAATGTCAACGGCGGTGCCTGCGCGCTCGGACATCCGATCGGCGCCTCGGGGGCGCGGATCATCGTGACGCTGCTGGCAGCGTTGCAGCATCGACAGCTCAAGCGTGGCATGGCAGCGATCTGCATAGGCGGCGGCGAGGCGACCGCAATAGCGGTTGAAATTCTGGATTAATCTTATTAATCAACTTCTTATCCTGATAAATGAATGTTGATTATGATAAAGGCCGCTGAAATTTTTATTTAAATAAAAAGGATATTTATCAATGCCTTACGAGACACTTCTCATTGAGGTTATAGATAGCGTGGGCCTGATCAGGCTCAACCGGCCCAAGGCTTTGAACGCTTTGAATGCGCGTCTGATCAACGAATTGAACCATGCACTCGACCAGTTCGAGGCGGACAGCGCGATCGGCTGCATCGTGCTGACCGGTTCTGAAAAAGCCTTCGCCGCCGGTGCGGACATCAAGGAAATGGTCGACCTGTCCTACCCGCAGATCTACCTCGATGACCTGTTTCGTGAAAGCGACCGGGTCGCCGCCCGGCGCAAACCCCTGGTGGCGGCTGTGGCCGGTTTTGCCTTGGGTGGCGGCTGTGAGTTGGCATTGATGTGCGATTTCATTCTGGCTGCCGAAAACGCCAGGTTTGGCCAGCCCGAGATCAATCTCGGCGTGTTGCCGGGCATGGGCGGCACGCAGCGTCTGACCCGCGCGGTGGGCAAAGCCAAGGCCATGGAAATGTGCCTGACCGGCCGGTTGATCGATGCTCACGAGGCCGAGCGCGCCGGTCTGGTGGCCCGCGTGCTGCCGCTTGATCAGTTGCTGCCGGAAGCGCTGGCGGTGGCAGCGGTGATCGCCAGTAAATCCCTGCCAGTGGCGATGATGGTCAAGGAGAGCGTCAACCGTGCATTCGAGGTCAGCCTGGCCGAAGGCATCCGCTTCGAACGCCGGGTCTTTCACGCTGCCTTCGCCAGTCAGGATCAGAAGGAGGGCATGCGCGCGTTTATCGACAAGCGCCAGCCCGATTTCAAGGACTGCTGATCTCCATGGCCCACGATCAGAATACGCTGCGCGTCGACGTGCAGCGCCGCGGCTTGCCCGCGCACAAGCAATCCGTCGTGGGCGCTGATGTGCAGATGCTGACCGCTCGCCAGTCGAATACCGTTGGCCGGGTGTGCAGTCATGCCGTCCAGCCCATGACTCGGTGACAGTACTGCGCAAATCACAGGCCGTTCGGGATGATTGTCGAGAAAGCGGACCAGTACACGTGTGCCTGGCGGTAGCCGATGAATCTCCGGGCAGGCAACCTCGGCCACCGGCCAACGTTGTGCGGGATCGTCTTCCAGACCTTGCACGTGCCAGTCGAAGCGGATGGAACGGTATCCGGGTGGGTCCGGCCGGATGTCGTTGCGCTGCAAGGTGGCGAAATGCTCACCGGTGACCGGGGGTCGAGGGTGGTTGATCGAAGGGCGAAATGGCGTCGCCCACGGTATTACCCTGAAGCTGTTGCAGTAACCGTTGCCTTGCAGCTGTTCAGACTCGGGTGACGAACGTTGCGCTTCGACGAGGATGCGCAGAATTGCCAGAGCATCATGCGCGGCAGCGCCTCTCAGCACCTGTAGCTGCCTGCCCGCGTGCATCACTTCGGTCAGCAGCCACTGATCGTTAAGCAATGGCTCCGGGTGATCGAGCACCTGGATGACTTCACCACACTGCAAGGCAGTGTCGGTGCCTTGTCCTCTGACATCGCGCCGTTCGCAACGCAGGCGCTCCAGCCTGCGACTGCCACGCTGCCGACTCAGCGCCTCCTGATGACTGATTGCTCCACGAAAGCCAGGCGGTTGAAATGCATGATTGGCCGCTATCGTCAGAGGGTGTTCATCGTGTAACGACGAGGCTGCGTGCGCAGGTTGCGGGTGCTCGACGGGCAGTCTTGAAACGTACGGAAACGCCAGTCGTTCGGCCAGGTGCAAGAGCGTCTCTCGCGATGCGCCTGATGCTTCCGGGCGCTTGAAGCGGACCGGCAATGGCTGCGCCGGAAAGCTCGCAGGGTCGTCCGAGAACACCAGCCTGTGGCCGCTCTGGCGATGCTCGAAACGGAAATGCATGCCTTCTTCCTCGCACAAGCGCTGCAACAGGTGCAGATCGCTTTCTCCGTACTGGATATGCAGCGGTCTGGCAGGGTAGAGACCGTTCACGTGCTCGAATCGGTAGGCGTTCGCTCCTATGCCGTGCGCTTCAAGCAACTGCACGATCAGTTGAGGGATCGCAAGGTCCTGATAGGTGCGGTGTTGTTGATGCTGCGCCAGCCGTTGCAGATCGGGCACAAGGGTCAGATGGTAAAGGCTTAGGCGAGCCCCGTTGTGGAGCCGGACCGCATGCTCGATACGGCCATGCCGGCCGCTGCCAGGTTTGCCGAAGCTTAAAAACGCTTCGCGATGCAGCAGGCTGCCGACATCCAGATGCGGATTGCTGCCGATCATCCAGATGTCGAAGCGATACGTTTCGTTGAGGGCTTCATGGCCAGCGAAGCTGATGACATGCAGATCCGGCTGGCAGTCGGTGATCGCCAGCATGATGGGCACTTGCAGGTCCTTGCGCATCTGCGGGGCTCTCCAGCTTCAAAAACGGGGCCGCGCAGGTTACGGAATAAGGGGGCACAAAAGCATTGCTGCAAGATTTTTCGGAAAGAGCCTACAAGCGTTGACGGAAAGACGATGATTGCCGTTGGCCGGATTGGCAGTCATCTTGGCGAGTTCGTCAGGCCAATCTGTCTGTCGGGGGTTTCATCTGCCGTGATCGCGTATAAAATGCGCCGCGCCGGACAGGGTATTTGCCGGTGACCCTTTTTCAGCGCCTTGCCAGCGCCGCGTTCTGTCAGTCATGCAGGCGCAGGCGGCGAGGTGCCTAGCGAATCAAGAGAGCAGACATGGGCGCACAGTGGAAGGTCAAGCATAAAGAAGCGGCAGCCAATGCCAAGGGACGTACGTTTGGCAAGCTGTCCAAGGAGATCATGATCGCGGCTCGCGCTGGTGCAGACCCGGACATGAACTCGCGTCTGCGGCTGGTGGTCGAGCAGGCCAAGAAGGCTTCGATGCCGCGCGAGACCCTGGAGCGTGCCATCAAGAAAGGCGCAGGCCTGCTGGGTGAGAGCGTCAACTTCGAGCGTCTGACCTACGAAGGTTTTGCGCCGCACCGCGTGCCGGTGATCGTCGAGTGCCTGACCGACAACATCAACCGGACGGTCTCGGAAATTCGCGTGCTGTTCCGCAAGGGCCAGCTGGGCGCTGCGGGCTCCGTATCTTGGGACTTTTTGTATCAGGGCATGATCGAGGCTGTTCCTGCATCACCGGATGCCGATCCGGAGCTGGCGGCAATCGAGGCCGGCGCCCAGGATTTCGAGCCAGGTGAAGAGGGCGCGACGCTGTTCCTCACCGAATCCACAGACATGGACGCGGTCTGCAAGGCGCTCCCTGAATTCGGTTTCACCGTCCAGTCCGCGCAACTGGGCTACCGCCCGAAAAGCACCGTGGACGGGCTGACCGATGAGCAGATGGCCGAAGTCGAAGCGTTTCTCGAAGCCATCGACAATCACGATGACGTGCAGAACGTGTACGTGGGCCTGGCAGGCTGATCACTGTGCAATGGAGCGCTTTACGCGCTCCATGCTTTTATCTGTAGAAGAATCTCTGCCAGCGACGGTCGTTGCTGGCAATCAGGCTGCACGCAGCTCGCCTGCAGGGCCTGTAGGCCCGCCATGACGTTCTGGTCCTGCGTATCTGCCTCGCAACGCTCCAGCAATTCCCCCAGCAAGATACCGAATGCGCGTGTTTCGATGCGCTCCAGCGCCTTCCCCTGCACGGCTGACGGGTGAAAGGACGCCGCACCGAAGTCGCTCAGCAGACAATGACCATCCTCCTGCACAAGAATGTTGTGGCCATAGAGGTCGCCATGCGTGATCCCGCATGTATGCAGATGCGCGGTGACCGATGCGATGCCTTCAGCGAGGCGCAGCAGCACCGGCAGGGAAAAGCGCGTGTCGCTGGCATAGACATCGCGGCTACAGGACTCCAGGCTCGGCGGGCCGGCAAGATTGCCGAAAGCGGGGGCGATCAGCGCCATGACCAGACCGCGTTGCTGCTCGGGATGCCCGCTGATCTGTCCTAGAACCTCGATCAGCTGTGCGTGCCGGCCTGCGGCGATGCAGGCGGCCATTTCATTGAGGGGCGAGCCATCGCTGGTGACTGTGCCCTTGTACAGCTTGACCGCTGCCATGCGCTCAGCGCCGGCGTCATGCCAGACCGCCTGCTGAATGATCCCCGACGCACCTTCGCCCAGGCGTTGATGAAGGCTGAGGTGTTGCCAAGGGATTTCCCGGATCGGCACAGAGGGGCGTTCGGCGCACAACGGATTGTCGGCGAAGGCGAGCCATGCCAGGGCGGGCAGGCTCAGCAGCCAGTCCGGCAACTCGGTCAGGCAATTGGCTGCAATGCGGATCAGCTCCAGCTTGTGACACTGCGCAAGGGTCGTGGGCAGGGTGCGTAAGCGGTTGCCGGCGAGCATCAGTTTTTGCAGGTCCGGGCGGCGGCCCAGTTCGTCGGGCAGCGACTCAATATGGTTATCGGTGAGGATCAGCCAGCGCAGGCGAGGTGGCAGTGCAGCGGCGCTGACCTGTTCTATGCGGTTGGCCTTGAGGCCGACGATCTGCAACTGCTGGCATTGGCCAATGCTTTCCGGCAGGTGCGTAAAGGCATTTTCTGATGCGAAGAGCACGCGCAGGCGTGTCAGGCGACACAGGTCGTCAGGCAGCGAGGTCAGCCTGTTGCCGCTGAGATTCAAGACTTCAAGCGTGTCGGCCAGGTCGAAGATTTCGACCGGGAATTCGCTCAGGCCACAGGAGAGGTCAAGGCGTTTGATGCCTGCCAGCTTGCCGGCGCGTAGATCTGCGAGGGTGTGCATGAATAGGTTCGGTCATTGATGTCGGACGAGGCGCGCATGATAACGGGAGTTGCGGCTGCTGACTCCCTGCAAAGCGGCTCAGCTCAGGCAGCGGTCGACCCATTGGCGCACGCGTTCGGGCGTAGGTGCCGATTCGGCATACAGAATCCGGTAAATCATCGGCGCAACGACGGCATCGATCATATCGTCGGCACTGGGGGAAACTTCCCCGCGGGCGATGGCGCGATCGATCATGACCTGCAACTGCTCGCGAACCATTGCCGCGCACTTGCCGACACAGCCGGACGTGCTCGCGACGACGTCGCGCATCAATGCCCGGCCAGGCGCCGAGGCCATTTCGTCCAGATACATTTCACTCCAGGTCAGCAGGTCCTGATGCAGGCTACCCTGATCGATCGGCGCGTCAGGGCGCAGACGCTCCAGGGCAGCGTCCGCTAGCAGTGTGGTCAGATCACCCCAGCGGCGATAAATAGTCGACGGCGTAACACCTGCCCGGGTCGCGATCATCGGCACGCTGAGTGCTGACCGATCGTGCTCCAGCAACAAATCGCGCACGGCGCGGTGAATGGATTCCTGCACGCGGGCGCTGCGGCCTCCGGTGCGAACTGCTTCTTTGATAGCCATGCCGCGGACCTTAACACAAAGTATTTGCTTTAAGCGCTATCACGTCGCACACTCCGCAAAAGCTAATTTATGGCTTTAACAGGTTGCATTGGCGGAGAGCGTATCCATGTCCCTTTCTTCAAACGATTCGACGTCGCCAGACGTGAAGGCTGACGGCCGGGCACGAAACCATCTCGGGTTTCTGGCGTTTACCACGTTATGCTTTTTTGCCGCGTCCAGCACGCCCACGCCGCTATATCACCTGTACCAGGAAGCATGGGGATTCTCTGCGGGCGTGCTTACCCTGATTTTTGCAGTGTATGCATTCAGCCTGCTGGCCGCCTTGCTGATGGGCGGTTCGTTGTCTGACTATTTGGGACGGCGTCCGGTGATTTTCGGCGCCTTGCTGCTGCAAAGCGCCTCGATGCTGCTGTTCATTCTGGCCAGTGATGTCAGCTGGCTGGTGGCCGCGCGCCTGCTGCAGGGTTTTGCAACGGGGCTGGCGGCCAGCGCGCTGGGCGCAGCCTTGCTGGACAATGATTCGGTCAAAGGGCCGTTGATCAACAGTATTTCGCCGATGCTCGGCATGGCCGTTGGTGCATTGGGGACGGCACTGCTGGCGGAGTTCGCACCGTTTCCGCTGATGCTGGGTTACGGCTTGCTGCTGGCCGCATTCATGAGCCAGGCGCTGTACTTGGGACGCGTCGAGGAAACCGTCAGCCGCCAGCCTGGTGTCTGGCAATCCCTCAAGCCATCGTTGCATGTACCGCTGCAGGCACGGCGCATGCTTTTGCTGGTCTTGCCGGTGGACATCGCCGCGTGGGCACTGGGTGGCTTCTTTCTGTCGTTGAGCCCGTCCTTGCTGGTGGCGGCGACCGGCTCCACCTCACCGCTCAATGGCGGCCTGGCGGTTGCGGCGCTGACCCTTAGCGGCGCAGCGGCGATTCTGACTTTGCGTCAGCGCGAGCCGGTGCTTGGCTTGTGGGTAGGCGCGAGCTTTCTGTCGCTGGGTGTTGCGGTGATACTGCTATCGATCAACCTGGGTTTGCTATGGCTGTTTTTTGTCGGCGCAGTGGTCGCAGGTATCGGTTTCGGATCGAGCTTTCTCGGAGCGCTGCGCATGCTCATGCCCCTGGCGCATGCCCACGAGCGGGGCGGGCTGATGTCGGCTTTTCTGGTGCTCAGTTATCTGGCCTTCTGCATACCGGCACTGGTCGCCGGATTCTTTGCCCGCTCGGCGGGGCTGGTGATGACCAGCAATGTCTACGGGGCAGTGGTGATCACGCTGGCGCTGATCGCGCTGGCCAGTCTGATCGTGCGCCGTGCAGCCAACGCAAACAAAAATGCCCACGCGTAGGTGGGCATTCCGGTTTGCCTGAAGTCAGGAGAGCCCTCAGCGCAGCTCTTTTACCATCTCGGACAGCACGGTCAGTACATCGCCGGCCAGTTGCGCGGAGCGCTTGCCTGACCAGCCGGTGACCGGGTCCGGCGCGTTGTCGTGATCCTTGAATGGCATTTCCAGGGTCAGTGACAGGCACTTGTAGCGCTCGCCCACGGCATTTGCGGCCAGGTTCATGTTGGCCTGACCGGGCGCGCTGCGTGGGTAGCCATGCGCCGTCTGGAAGTTGTCACTGACCTCGCACAGGCGGCTGCGAAAGCGCTCTTCAAGCTGGCGTTGCTGTGCGGTATATCCCGGATTGCCTTCGCAGGCGGCGGTGAATACGTAGGGTATTTCCTCGTCACCGTGCACGTCGAGGAACATGTCCACGCCGTATTGTTCCATCTGCTGCCTGATGAAGGACACCTCCGGGCTTAGCGCTTCGGTACTGTCCTGCCACGCACGATTAAGGTCCTTGCCGTTGGCGTTGGTGCGCAAGTGGCCATGGAAGGCCCCGTCCGGGTTGACGTTCGGCACCAGGTACAGGTCCGACTCGGTCAGCAATTGCTGCAGCACGGCGTCATCTTTTCGCTGGAGACGTTCGATTACGCCTTCCATGAACCATTCGGCCATGTGTTCGCCAGGGTGCTGCTGAGCAATCATCCAGATCTTGCGTTTACCCTCGGCACCGTCACCCTTGCGCAGCAGTTGAATATCCCGGCCCTCGACGCTTTTGCCGACAGCCAGCAACTGTGCACCGGCTTTTTCCTGCGCTTGCTCGATCAGCCAGTCATGGCGTTCACGGCTGTAGGGTTCGAAATACGCAAACCAGACCTGCGGCTGGTCCGCGGCCAGGCTGAAATTCAGTGCCTTGCCGTCAAAATCCGACGGTATCCGAAACCAGTTCTGATGGTCGTAGGACGCTACGGCGTTGTAGCCGGTCCAGGCACGGTTGAAGGTGGATTCGCTGGCATTGGTCAGGCTGAAGCCATAGGTCTGACCGACGTTCAGGCCGTCTGCCTTGAAATGAAACCACTGGAAATGCGCGCTTTGCGTGTCCGGCCGGATCGCCAGCCTGATATGTGCCGGGTCGCCTGCGTCGAGAACCTGAATGTTGCCGCTGTCGAAATCTGAACCGATAGTGAGAGTCAAGATAGGTGCCTGCTTGCGTAGATGCCTTTTCAGGCCACTACTGTACACCGATCGACATCGCGCCCTGCGACGTAAAATTCACTGCAGCGGTCATCTGCGCGTCAGGACATGGCCTCGGCGGTGACCATCAGGCTGCAGATGAAGGCAGTCAGCAGGCACCAGGCCAGATACACACGGCGCTTGCGTCGATGCCAGCCGGATGCGCCGAGCAACGAAGCAGGTGCCTGCAACTGACGCCACAGACGCTCGCTGTTCTGGAAGGCCGAAAGGTGCGCGGCATCGGCGTCCAGCCAGTGGCGAAACTCGATGCGTTCACTGGCGGTTGCCGCAGGGCTCTGCAGGTGCACATACCAGCGGCTGGCGCGATCCTGAATGGCAGCGCTTGTGGTGTCTGCGGCATCAGGTATATAGGCCTTGCCCAACGCGCGAAGCATCGCTCTTTCTACCCGGCCGATATCAACGTTCATGAAGCTTGCGATGTCGGCATAGGCCAGGCCGTCGAGTCGGCTGAGCAGGAATATCTGCCGGGTCCGGCGCGAGAGCTTGCCCAGTCGGTGACCGAGTTCGATGGCCTGCAGCGTGGGTTGCGGCTCGGGCAGGCGGGCGGGGAGGTGCAGTAGAGACGAGAGCTGATTACTCATGATGTATCGCTCGCTGATCGTCCATGGGAGTCTTCCTTGCGGTGTCGGGTAGCGTCCGTGACAAGCGTAGACTAGTGAATACGAGAATCATTCTCAAGTGAAAAGTCGCAGCATTTACTTTTTATCTGCCGCATCCAGGCGTTTTTGCCTTAAAAGCATGGCCTTGATCGAAGAGCCTTTGCTATGATCCGCGCCATTGCAACACACCGCGCAACACCCAGACTTCATTAGCCTGAAGCAGCGAAACCATAAAGAAAGAACCAAAAAAAGACCCGGCAAAAAGCCGGGTCAAAAACCGTGATTAGCCTGATGAGGAGATAATCAGGAAGCCGACCTAAGACTTCCGGGTTATCCAGCGAGCCTCGCGACCCGCTGATGCAATAATAATCATTATCATTTGCAAGTCAAATGTTTTTATTGCCCTCATTGATACCGATAATCCGCCGGCGCTCGCCTGGCGGATTTTCTTCCCGCGCTTTCCCCCCGACTCTTCTAGTCCAGCGGCAGTTCCGTGGTGCGCTTGACCGTGCTCATGGCGATGTTCGAATGCGCCTCGTGGACGTGGGGCAATTGCAGCAAATGATCGCGCAGAAAGCGTTCGTAGCTGGCGATGTCCTGAGCGACCACCTTGAGCATGAAATCCATCCCGCCGGCCATGGTGTAGCACTCCAGCACCTCGGGGTGGCCAATGATTGCCTCCTCGAACTCGGCCAGATAGCGGCGGCCATGGCCTGACAGCTTGACCTCGACGAACACCGTCATGCTCAGCCCCAGCTTCTGGGTACTGAGCAGGGCGACCGTGCGCTCAATCACCCCGTCCTCCTGAAGCCGGTGAATACGCCTCCAGCACGGCGATTGCGACAGCTCGACGCGTTCGGCGATTTCCGCGGCCGACAAGCTGGCGTCATGTTGCAGCAGGCGAAGAATCTTGCGATCGATGGGGCTCAATTTTGGCTGCATGAATTGACCTTGTTTTTTGTTCTGGTCGAAAAAAGCATGCTCAATATCAGCAGATTTGCGCACATTTAGAAAGAAAAAGCCTCTTTGCTGCTGGCAGTCTAGTTGCAAGGCTGCCGGGCAGGACCGTCCCGGCGCAAAAGACCTGACCCTATAAGAACAAGAGAGGTATCCGCATGTCCCTGGCTGATATTCGTCTGGATGATAAATACCGCCTTGCCACCGGCAATCTGTACCTGACCGGCACACAGGCCCTGACCCGCCTGCCGATGCTGCAAAAGCAGCGTGACGAGGCGCAGGGCCTGAACACCGCCGGTTTCATTTCCGGTTACCGCGGTTCGCCGCTGGGCAATCTGGACAAGAGCCTTTGGGACGCCAAGGACTACCTGCAGCAAAACGCCATCCATTTTCAGCCCGGGATCAACGAAGAGCTGGCCGCCACCGCCGTCTGGGGCAGTCAACAGGTCAACCTGTTCCCGCATGGCAAGTACGATGGCGTGTTCGCCCTCTGGTATGGCAAGGGGCCGGGTGTAGACCGTTGCGGCGATGTCTTCAAGCATGGCAACTCAGCCGGTGTTGCGGCCAATGGCGGTGTGCTGATCCTGGCGGGCGACGACCATGGCTGCAAATCATCGACCATCGCCCATCAGAGCGAGCACGCGTTTATCGCTTCGATGATTCCGGTGCTCAACCCCAGCAACGTCCAGGAGATTCTCGACTACGGCATCATCGGCTGGGAACTGTCGCGCTACAGCGGTTGCTGGGTGGCGATGAAGACCATTGCCGAGAACGTCGACTCTTCTGCGGTGGTCGAGGTCGATCCGTTGCGGATCAAAACCCGTATTCCCGACGATTTCGACATACCCGAAGGCGGTTTGCATATCCGCTGGCCGGACCCGCCGCTGGCCCAGGAGGCGCGCCTCAATACCTACAAGATCTACGCAGCCAGGGCCTTTGCCCGCGCCAACCAGCTCAACAAGGTGGTGATTGATTCTGCGCAACCCCGGCTGGGCATCATCACCACCGGCAAGTCCTATCTGGACGTGCGTCAGGCCCTCGAAGAGCTGGGCATCGATCAGGAACTGTGCGAGAGGGTCGGCATTCGTGTGCTCAAGGTCGGCATGAGCTGGCCGCTGGAACCGGTGTCGGTGCACGACTTTGCCGAAGGGCTGGACGAGATTCTGGTGGTCGAGGAAAAACGCAGTGTCATTGAAGACCAGTTGACCGGTCAGCTCTACAACTGGCCTGTGGACCGTCGGCCGGTAGTGGTCGGCGAGTTCGACGAGCAGGGCCGCTCACTGCTGCCGAACCTCAGCGAGCTGACCCCGGCGATGATTGCCAGAGTGATCGCCAAGCGTCTCGCGCCGTTCTACAGCAGCCCGCAGATCGAAGCGCGCCTGCAGTTTCTCAGCGACAAGGAGAAAGCGCTGCAGGCGCCGCTGTTCACCACTCAGCGCACCCCGCATTTCTGCTCCGGCTGCCCGCATAACACCTCGACACGGGTGCCGGAGGGCAGTCGCGCCCTGGCCGGTATCGGCTGCCATTACATGACCATCTGGATGGACCGCGAAACCGATACGTTTACCCAGATGGGCGGCGAGGGCGTGACCTGGATCGGTCAGGCACCGTTTACCGAAACCCCGCACGTTTTCCAGAACCTGGGCGACGGCACCTATTTTCACTCGGGGCACCTGGCGCTGCGTGCGGCGGTGGCCTCGAAGGTCAACATTACTTACAAGATTCTCTACAACGACGCGGTGGCCATGACCGGTGGCCAGCCGATCGACGGCGTGCTGCGCGTCGATCAACTGAGCCGTCAGGTGTTCAACGAGGGCGTGCAGCGCATCGCGCTGGTTTCGGACGAGCCGGACAAGTACCCGAGTCGCGAGGACTTCGCGCCGATTACCAGCTTTCATCATCGGCGCGATCTGGACAGCGTGCAGCGCGAGTTACGCGAGTTCAAAGGGGTATCGGTCATCATCTACGACCAGACCTGCGCCACTGAAAAGCGCCGCCGTCGCAAACGCGGCACGATGCCCGATCTGGAAAAGCGTGCGTTGATCAACCCGGCGGTGTGCGAAGGGTGCGGCGATTGCGGGGTCAAGTCCGGGTGCCTGTCTGTGCTGCCCAAGGAAACCGCGCAGGGGCGCAAGCGCGAAATCGATCAGAGCGCGTGCAACAAGGATTTCAGTTGCGTCGAGGGTTTCTGCCCAAGCTTCGTCACGGTGCACGGCGGCAAGCTGCGCAAGCCTGCGTTGCCCAAGCAGGTCGAAGCGTTCGCACGTCTGCCGGAACCGGAGCTGCCGTCGCTCGACAGGCCGTTCAATATTCTCCTGCCGGGTGTCGGCGGGACAGGGGTGACCACCGTCGGCGCGATGCTGGGCTATGCGGCGAATCTGGAAGGCAAGGGCTGCAGCGTGCTCGATCAGGCCGGTCTGGCACAGAAATTCGGCCCGGTGGTCAGCCATATCCGCATTGCTGCGCGTCAAGAGGATCTGTTCGCTGTGCGTATCGCCGCCGGTGAAGCACACCTGCTGCTCGGCTGTGACTTGCTGGTGGCTGCCGGTCCGGATGCGATCGCCAAGCTCGACAGCAAGATTTCCCATGCCGTGGTCAACAGCCAGCAAACACCAACCGCCGAGTTCACGCGCAATCCGGATGCCGTGTTTCCGGCCGAGGCCATGAAGCAGACCATCATCGAGGCGGTCGGCGCGGCGAAGACCCACTTTGTCGAAGCCACATCGCTGGCCACCCGACTGATGGGTGACAGCATTGCCAGCAACCTGTTCATGCTCGGCTATGCCTTCCAGCTGGGCCTGATTCCATTGACCTCGGCAGCCATCGAGAAGGCCATCGAACTCAACGGCGTTGCGGTCAACCTGAATCAGCAGGCGTTTCTCTGGGGACGTCGTACTGCACACGATCCTGCCGCCGTGGAGGCCTTCGTCAACCCGCAAAACAAGGTCAGCGAGCCGCAGCCAATGGACCTTGATCAGCGCATCCAGAGCAATGTCGATACCTTGAAGCAGTATCAGAACGCCGCCTACGCCAAGCGCTATCTGGCATTGGTGCAACGCGTACGCGACAGCGAATCGCGGGCGTTTCCCGGTCAGCAGCCGACGCTGACCGAGGCCGTGGCATTCAATTACTTCAAATTGCTGGCCTATAAAGACGAATACGAAGTGGCGCGGCTTTACAGCAACGGCGAGTTTACCCGCCAGCTGCAAGCGCAGTTCGAGGGTGACTATCGGCTGGAGTTTCACCTGGCTCCGTCGTGGCTGGCCAAGCGCGACCCGCACAATGGCTTGCCGCGCAAACGCAGCTTTGGGCCATGGATGTTGCGTGCTTTCGATGTGCTGGCGACATTCAAATTCCTCCGCGGCACTGCGCTCGATCCGTTCGGCCGCAGTCTCGAACGTCAGCAGGAGAGGTCGCTGATTGACCGCTATGTCAGCGATGTCGAACTGATTCTGCAGCACCTTCAGGCGCAGAATCGCCACACCGCCTTGAGCCTGGCACGTCTGCCGGAACGCATTCGCGGCTATGGCTACATCAAGGAAAGCGCCATGAAAGCGGCTGCCGTGCAGGCCGATATCCTGCGCAAGAGCCTGGAAAGCGGCGAAGTGGCTGCGCCGAAGCTGTATGAGGCGGCTGCCTGAGGAGGGCACTGCCGATCAGCGTGCCAACCCGGCGTTGGCACGCTTTTCATCACGCCACGCGTCACTGCTTGGCACCGCGATCATCGTGCGGCGTGGAGGGAATGACTACTGCGGCCTGAACAAATGAGCATGCCCGGCGCGGTACAGCGAGGACTCGCTGAAGGTGTCGTCGGCAAGCACACGTCCGACCAGAATCAGTGCCGTACGGCGAAAGCCCTTGGCCTGCACCTTTTCCTGAATATCCGCCAGCGTGCCAATGGCCCAGTCCTGATCCGGCCAGCTGGCGCGGTGCACCACGGCAATCGGGCAGTCGGTGCCGTAATGTGGCACGAGCTCTTCAACGATCCGCTGCAGGTTGTTAACCCCCAGATGAATCGCCATGGTTGCCCGATGGCTGGCCAGACTGGCCAGTTCCTCGCCGCTGGGCATTGAGGTCTTGTCGGCATAGCGGGTCAGAATCACGCTCTGCGAAACGTCCGGCAGGGTCAGCTCTACGCCCAACAGTGCAGCGCAGGCAGCGCTTGCGGTCACCCCCGGAATGATTTCGAACGGAATGTCCAGTTCGCGCAGATGGCGGATCTGCTCGCCGATAGCGCCATACAGGCTTGGGTCTCCGGAATGCACGCGCGCCACATCCTGGCCGTGTGCGTGGGCGTCCTTGATCAGATCGATGATCTGCTCCAGATGCAGCTCGGCGCTGTTGGTTACCTGCACGGCCTGATGACCTTCCAGCACGGCGCGGGGCACCAGCGAGCCTGCGTAGATAATGATCGGGCAGCTGCGGATCAGGCGTTGGCCCTTGACGGTGATCAGCTCGGGATCGCCAGGGCCGGCGCCGATGAAATAGACAGTCAATGAATTCTCCGGAGTGAATGAGCGCGGAGGAGATTATCCGCTGTGCGCAGGGCTGATTGCCAAGGCAAATGTGGCCTGCGCGCTTTTCTGCCGTTCGATCAGCAGGGTCGCCGTACCGTCTCCCAGTTGCGCCGCCAGGGCCAGGGCCGAACCCTCGGCGACGCCATGACAGCCAGTGTTCTGGAAGACCTGCGCAGAACGGTGGGTGAGGTGCAGTTCCCACGCTACCAGTTGCGCGGCGTTGAAGCACACCAGTGGCACTGCCAGTTGCCCGGCCAGCTCAAGCAGGCCGGGCTCGGTTTCTTTCAGGTCGATGGACGCGAGTGCGGTCACCTGGCCAATTTCCAGACCAAGTGCCTGCAGGCTCTGCTCGAGCAGGTCGCGCAACAGCGCAGCCGAACAGCCGCGCCGACAGCCCAGCCCGGCCACCAGTGCTGCGCCGGGTTGAGGCGTCGCTGGATCAGGCCTGATGCAGGTCGACATTGTCGTTGTGCACATCGTTTCTGCGGAACAGCCAGGCACTGATCAATCCAAGCGCGACCCAGAACAGCGCGTTGGTGAGCAGCGAGGCAATCATGAACTGCGCTTCCAGCGCCTCGGGGGCCAGGCTTTCGTGGACCAGCGGCTGTGGCGCGCCGAGCACATGCGGGACGAGCAGAATGGCCACACCCAGTGCTTTGAGCAGCCAGTTCTGACCGAACACCAGCAAGGCCAGCCCGGCGGCAGTCGATGCGGCGGCGCCGAGCCACCACAACTGACGCTGACTCAGCTCGGCGGCGGCTGTGCCCGGGAGTTCGGGTGGCAGGCCAAAGGTCGGGGCCAGTACAAACACCGCAAAACCGGCCAGCCCCCACCATGCGCCGTGCACGGTGCGACCTGGCGCGCGCAGGGTGTAGAGCCCGGCAAGCATCAGGGCGAAGCCCACCGCGACCACCAGGTTACCGCCGGTGGTGGACAGCACACGCTGCCAGCCGTTTTCAGGTTCCCAGGCCGCTTCGTCATGGGCATGACTGTGTTCGGCCATCGCGCCGTCCGCGTGCTGATGCAGTTGCTCGGCAGGTGCGTTTTCGTAGGTCTCGGCCTGCTGGATCAGCGGCACCACCCACAGGCTTTGCAGCAGGGTCAGCAGCAGGGCGGCGAGCAGGCCGGTGAAACCTGCGGTGTAGGCGATTCGCTTGAACATTGTGTCGCCCTCAATGGCAAGGAAAGGCAGCGCTGTGACGGGTGTCGTGTGCCGCATTGTGCACGGCCGCAATGTGCGAGAAACCGGCGAAGTACACCAGGCAGGCGCCGAGAAGCGCAGCGCTGATGGCGGCTGTCAGGCGTTGAGTGCGTGTGGAGCTGGGCGCGGCGGCGTGGCTGCTGATGGTCGACATGGCGTTCCCTCTTGATGATTGGCAAGCGGGCCACGCGCAAGAGAACCTGCCGGCAGACGCCGGAGGTTTCAACTGCGCCCGCCCACCGCGGGTTTGTCATTGCAAGCATATCGGGCCGGTCTCCGGGCTCGCGAGGGGCCGCGACGTCAGTGCGTCAAAGCCTGCAAGGTCACCTTCCCATGCCAGCGGCACAGTGGATCAGACCTACTCTCGCTTACCGTTGCGGGGGCAGCACCGGACTTGCTCGACAACACGAGCGCACCGGTTTCCCGTTTCACCCCGTGAGGGGCACCCGAAACAAGGCGCACAGGAGAGCATGGGCGGCGGGGCAGCGTCAATCTGAACGATTGACCTGTCTGCAGTCACTGCGTAGCCTTGCTAGTTCGAGGTTCTCCCTGGGTAAAACATCACCCAGTGGAGCTAAGACGGGAATGCGGTACATGCCGCAGCTGCCCCCGCAACTGTAAACGGTCATGTTCATTGCACAGCCACTGCTGCGGCGGGAAGGCGCAATGAATGCGTGTCGGCACGTTGTTCATTGCCTGCCGCACGCCGCCGTGAGCCAGGAGACCTGCCTCGAACGGGCCACGCATGCCGCGGCCTCCGAGAATTCTCACTACAACCGGGCGGGGTGATCCGGTGGCGATCCGATCCGCGTGTCATGCATGCGGTTCTCGTCCTGTTTGCCCGCCGCATTGCCAAAGGGCACCTGATGAAAACACTGGCCAAGCTTCCCGTCACCATCGTTACCGGCTTCCTCGGCTCGGGCAAGACCACCCTGTTGCGGCACATGCTCGACAACGCCGAAGGGCGGCGCATCGCGGTCATCGTCAATGAGTTCGGCGAGCTGGGCATCGATGGAGAAATCCTCAAGCAGTGCACGATCGGCTGCACCGAAGAAGAAGCCAACGGCCGGGTGTACGAGTTGGCCAACGGCTGCCTGTGCTGCACCGTGCAGGAAGAGTTCTTTCCGGTCATGCGCGAACTGGTCGCGCGCCGTGGTGACCTGGACCATATCCTGATCGAAACCTCGGGGCTGGCACTGCCCAAGCCGCTGGTCCAGGCTTTTCAGTGGCCGGAAATCCGCAACGCCTGCACAGTCGATGCGGTGATCACGGTGGTCGACAGCCCGGCGGTACTGGCCGGTACCTTTGCCGCCTTCCCGGATCAGGTCGATGCGCAGCGCAAGCTCGATCCCAACCTGGACCACGAGTCGCCGCTGCACGAACTGTTTGCCGATCAACTGGCCAGCGCCGATCTGGTGATCCTCAACAAGGCCGACATGATCGACGCCGAAGGTCTGGCGACAGTGCGTGCCGAAGTTGCCGAGGAGCTGCCGCCTGCGGTCAAGGTGATCGAAGCCAGCAGTGGTCGCCTGCCGATCAGCGTGCTGCTGGGTGTCGGTGCCGAGTCCGAGCTGCATATCGATGCTCGCAAGACCCACCATGATCACCACGACGATGACGATCATGATGACCACGATCACGACGCGTTCGATTCGATTTCCCTGAAACTACCGCAAGCCGATGAAAAAGTCCTGCTCGATGCACTGAATCAACTGGTGGTGCAGCACGGCATTCTGCGTGTGAAAGGCTTCGCGGCCATTCCCGGCAAGCCGATGCGCCTGCTGATTCAAGGTGTAGGGACTCGCTTCGACAAGCATTTCGACCGCGCCTGGCGTGCCGATGAAGAGCGCGCCACGCACTTGGTGCTGATCGGTCAGGAGCTGGATGCCGTGGCCCTGCAAGCGCAACTCAATGCTGCGATTGTCGGCTAACCCATGCATTTACTGAGAACCCAGCCCGGCGGTTTCGTACCTGACGACAATATTGCCGATCTGGGCCAGACCCCGGCCGAGCTGGTGATTCTCTGCAGTGGCGACTCCAGCCTGGCACTGCTGGCCGAAGCTGCCCGGCAGCTCCCCGAAGACTACCCGAGCCTGCGTCTGGCCAACCCGATGCAGGTCCAGAATCACGCCTCTGTCGACCTCTACGTTGATGAAGTGCTGCGTCACGCAAAGGTCATTCTGATTTCTCTGCACGGCGGTATTGGCTACTGGCGCTACGGCGTCGAGCGGCTCATGGAACTCGCGGCACGCGGCGTTCAGGTCATTCTGGTGCCCGGTGATGACCGTCCTGATCCGGAACTGAGTGATCTGAGCACCGTGCCTGCCGTAGAGCGCGACCGACTCTGGCAGTTTCTGCGTCAGGGCGGCCTGCAAAACGCGCTGCAACTGTACAACTGCATGGCCAGCCGCTGGCTGGACCGCGATTATTCCTGGGCCGAGCCTGCGCCGTTGCCGCGCACGGCGATCTACCATCCTCGCCTGGCAAGTGCGCAGCTTGCCGATTGGCGGGCAGACTGGCTTGCCGAGCAGCCGGTGGTGGCGCTGCTGTTCTATCGCTCGCACCTGCAGGCCGCCAATACCGGTTTCATCGACGAGTTCTGTGTGCGCTTGCAGGCGCAAGGCATCAACCCGCTGCCCATCGCCGTGGCCAGCCTCAAGGAGCCAGGCTGTTTCACTCAGGTGGAGGACTGGCTGGATGAGGCTGAAACCGAGCTGATCCTCAATACCACCGGCTTTGCCCAGTCGAGCCCGGAAGCGCCGCATCTGCGTCCGTTTCGACGCAACGTGCCGGTCATTCAGGCCATCTGCGCGCAGGACAACGAGCCAGCCTGGCAGGCCAGCGAACAGGGGCTTGGCGCTCGTGATCTGGCGATGCACATTGCCTTGCCTGAGCTCGACGGACGCATCATCAGTCGGCCGATCAGTTTCAAGGACCTGGCCTGGCACAGCGAGCGCAGTCAGTCGGACGTGGTCTGCTACCGCGCCCAGCCCGACCGGATGGATTTCGTCGCGCAACTGGCGCGGCGCTGGATCGAGCTTGCGCGCCTGCCCAATGGCGAAAAGCGCGTGGCGCTGATCCTCGCCAACTACCCGACTCGCGATGGGCGGATCGGTAACGGTGTGGGGCTCGATACGCCTGCTGCGGCGCTGAATATCCTGTGCGCCATGCAGGCCGAGGGCTATCCGCTGGCGCCGTTGCCGGACAGCGGCACCGAACTGATCCAGCAATTGCTGGGCGGCGTGACCAATGATCTGGACAGTATCGACCAGCGCCCGTGTCAGCAAAGCATGGCGCTGGAGGAGTACCTGGCGGCGTTCAATGAGCTGCCGCAGGAAAATCGCGATGCAGTGAATGCCCGCTGGGGCACGCCGGACACCGATCCGATGTTTCGCAGTGGCCGGATGATGATCGCCGGACTGCGCTTTGGCCTCACGTTCATCGGCATTCAACCGGCACGGGGTTATCAGGTCGATCCGAGCGCGGTGTATCACGACCCGGATCTGGTTCCACCCCATGGCTATCTGGCGTTCTACTTCTGGCTGCGCAAGGCCTACGGCGCGCATGCGGTGGTGCATGTCGGCAAGCACGGCAACCTCGAATGGCTGCCGGGCAAGGGCGTGGGCTTGTCGCGAACCTGCTGGCCGGACGCGGTGCTGGGCGCCATGCCGAACATCTATCCGTTCATCGTCAACGATCCGGGCGAGGGCGCACAGGCCAAGCGGCGTACCCAGGCGGTGATCATCGATCACCTGATGCCGCCGCTGACCCGCGCGGAGACCTACGGCCCGTTGCGTAATCTGGAACTGCTCGCCGACGAATTCTACGAAGCGCAATTGCTCGATCCGCGCCGTGCGCGCGAGCTGCAGCGTGACATTCTCGAACTGGTCCGTGAAACCCATATCGATCGCGAGCTGGCGCTGGGCGAGAACCTCGACAGCGACGCCGACGCGGCGCTCTGGCTGCCACGTCTGGATACCTACCTGTGTGATCTGAAGGAATCGCAGATTCGCGATGGCCTGCATATCTTCGGTCAGTCGCCGCAAGGGCGCCTGCGCATCGACACCTTGCTGGCGCTGCTGCGTATTCCGCGTGGTGACGGGCGTGGCGCGCAGTCCAGTCTGTTGCGTGCCTTGAGCAAGGCGTTCGAGCTGGACTTCGACCCGTTGAGCTGCGAGCTGGCCGAACCCTGGACCGGCCCGCGCCCCGCTGTGTTGCACGACCTGAGCAGCGACCCCTGGCGCAGTGCGGGCGATGCTCGTGAGCGGCTGGAGCTTTACGCCGCTACCCTCATCGAACGTGTCACGCAGGGCGAAGCGTTGACCGACTTGCCGGCTCACGATGATCTGGCCCAGATCCTCGACAGCCTGCGTGACGTCGTCGCGCCGCGTCTGGACGCCTGCGGCCCCGGTGAAATGCAGGGCATGCTTGACGCCCTGAGTGGCCGTTTCGTACCGGCAGGCCCCAGCGGTGCACCGAGCCGGGGGCGCCTCGATGTGCTGCCTACCGGCCGCAACTTCTTTACCGTGGATGTGCGCAACCTGCCGACTACCACGGCCTGGCGAATCGGCTTTCAGTCCGCCAGCCTGTTGCTGGAACGACACCTCCAGGACCATGGCGATCATCTGCGCCAGCTGGGCTTGTCGGTGTGGGGCACAGCGACCATGCGCACCGGCGGTGACGACATCGCCCAGGCCATGGCGCTGATGGGCGTGCGTCCGGTGTGGGCGACGGGCAGTCAGCGGGTCGATGACTTCGAGATTCTGCCGATCAGCCTGCTGGACCGCCCACGGGTGGACGTGACGCTGCGGGTTTCCGGCTTCTTCCGCGACGCCTTCGCCAACCTCATCAAACTGTTCGACGCCGCGGTGCAGGCCGTCGCAGCGCTTGACGAGCCCGACGACATGAACCCGCTGGCGGCCAGGGTCCGTGAAGAACGGCAAGGCTTCATCGCAGAAGGCCTGAATGAAGACGAGGCGGCGCGTCAGGCCGGCTGGCGGATCTTTGGTGCCAAACCCGGTGCCTATGGCGCTGGCGTGCAGGGTGCTATCGATGGCCGCCTGTGGCAGAGCCGCGACGACCTTGCCGAGGTTTACCTGAACTGGGGCGGCTACGCCTATGGCGCTGCTGATGAAGGTACGCCCGCGCGTCAGCGCTTTGCCCAGCGGCTTTCTCAGGTGCAGGCGGTGCTGCAGAATCAGGACAATCGCGAGCACGATCTGCTCGACTCAAATGACTACTACCAGTTTCAGGGCGGCATGCTCGCCGCTTCTGAAAGCCTCAGCGGGCAGAAGACCGCCAGTTACCATGGCGATCACAGCCAGCCAGACCTGCCGAAAATCCGCACCCTCAAGGAAGAACTGAACCGGGTGATACGCTCGCGCGCAGCGAATCCGAAATGGATCGAAGGGGCCAAGCGCCATGGTTACAAGGGTGCATTCGAGATGGCCGCGACCGTGGATTTCCTGTTCGCGTTCGATGCGACCACCGAACTGATCGATGATCACCAGTACGCGCTGCTCGCCGACGCCTATCTGCTGGACCCGGCGACTCGCGACTTCATCGCTCAGCACAACCCCGATGCCTTGCGCGACATGACCGAGCGCATGCTCGAAGCCCAGCAGCGTGGCCTCTGGCAGGAGCCTGGCGAGTATCAGCAGGCGCTGGAAGACCTGCTCCTGGATATAGAAGAGAACTGATGACCGTGTCTGATTCAACGATGAGCGAAACTCCGCATTTTCCACTGGCCGCTGTGGTCGGTGCCGACGACCTGAAACTGGCGTTGTGCCTGACTGCCATCGATCCGCGCATCGGCGGCGTGTTGATCGAAGGGCCGCGGGGCATGGCCAAATCGACACTGGCCCGCGGGCTGGCCGATGTGCTGGCCAGCGGTCAGTTCGTCACCTTGCCGCTGGGTGCCACCGAAGAGCGTCTGGTCGGCACGCTGGATCTTGACGCCGCGCTGAGCGAAGGCCGAGCACGCTTCTCTCCGGGCGTGCTGGCCAAGGCCGACGGTGGCGTGCTGTATGTCGATGAGGTCAACCTGCTTGCCGACCACCTGGTCGACCTGCTGCTGGACGTCGCGGCCAGCGGCGTCAACCTGGTCGAGCGCGACGGTATCTCCCATCGTCACGCTGCGCGTTTCGTGCTGATCGGCACCATGAACCCCGAAGAAGGTGAATTGCGCCCGCAGTTGCTGGACCGCTTTGGCCTCAATGTGGCGCTGAGCGGCCATACGCTGCCCGCCGAGCGCAGTCAGATCATCCGTCGCCGTCTGGATTTCGACACCGATCCGCAGGGCTTCTGCCAGCAGTGGCAAGCGCAGCAGGATGCCTTGAAGCTGCGTTGTGAACAGGCACGTCAGTTGTTGTCAGGCATCGAGCTGGATGACCAGTCCCTGGCAATGATCACCGAGCGCTGCTTTGCCGCAGGTGTCGACGGCATGCGCGCCGATCTGGTCTGGCTGCGGGCTGCGCGCGCTCATGCAGCGTGGCGGGGTGCCGGGCACATTGAGGAGCAGGACATCGAGGCGGTTGCCGAATTTGCCTTGCGTCACCGGCGCCGCGAGTCCTCACCCCCTCCGCAGAATTCCGAGACACCGCCACCGCCACCAGGATCGTCCAGCAAACAGACCGAGCCTGATAGCGGGCAGGGCAGTTGGGGTGAGTTGCCCGCCCAGGCAGTCACGACCGGATCACGCCGCGAAGTGCCGAGCTGGCCAAAAAAGCCCTAGGCATCCGTCCCCGCGCTATACAGGGGGCGGATGCCATTCCCCGTCCCGGTCGACTGGCCTGTGGCAGGCAGGGCGCTGTGCGTGTCGGAGCTGATGGCCCGGTGCAATGGTTGCCGACCTTTCTGCGCGGTCAGCCGAAGAGCCGCAAGGATCTGGTCCGTCAGCCGCGCAGCAGCCGACCCAGCGAATTATTGCTGGTGATTGTCGATGCGTCGGCGTCTACCCGCCGCCATCAGGCATTGAGTCAGGCCAAGGGCCTGCTGTCGCAGATGTTCGACGATGCTTATCGACGCCGGGCGCGGCTGGCCTTGCTGACCGCCAGCGGTACTGCGCCGCGCTGGCAACATCAGGGTCTGAAAGCCTCATCGGCGTTGACACCCTGGCTGGATGCATTGGGGGCTGGCGGTGGTACGCCGCTACCGCAAGCGCTGCAACAGGCGGCTGAATGGCTGGCTCAACGGCAAAAACGCTATCCGGCCGAACAGCAGCGGGTTCTGGTGCTGACCGATGGCCGGATCAAGTCGTTACCGGCACTGCCTGCATTTGACTGCGCCAGTTTGCTGATCGATATCGAGAAAGGCCCGATCCGCCTGGGAAGGGCGCGGGAACTGGCATCGAGTCTGGGGGCTGATTACCGGCACATCGATGAGTTGAAACTGGTCTGAGGGGAAAACCCCGCCAGGCCCGGCTCTCTTGCCGATGCTCTGCGGGGTTGGCATGCGCAGAGCATGGCACTGAGAACAAATCCCTGCAGGCGCTGCTAGGGTGGCGATCCCACAGGGTTTCCATTACGCCAAGCGGGAAGCCCGCTCAGTCAGCCATCAAGCCGGCATGGTCCACGGTTCGAGGTCGTAGCCTTCGTTGCTGATTTCTGCACGGGCCTGCTCCAGAGCGCTGGCCAGTTGGCGCTTGTCGGAATAGGTGCTGCTCGGGATCTGCTTGCGACCGATACGGTTGCTGGTGCGGTCGATCACCGTCAGGCTCAGTTCGCCGTTACCGTCCTGCGGTGCCCAGGCAACACACTGGAAGGGTTCAAAAGCGTGTCCAGCGATCAGAAGTGCATCGTTGAAGCGCAGTGGGGCGTTCATTGTCGTTTCCTCAAGTGCCCGTATCAATTCAGTCACGGCGGCGGGCTGACCGTCCGGCTGGTTACTTGTGTTGATGAACGACAAGGGGGCATGAGTCACACCGTTCAGTGAAAATATTTGCGAATTATTTTCGATGGCGTGCGTGCAGGGCTGACTCTGGCCGGAAGGTTGGACAGCTGGCGCGTTAATGACAGCAGGTTATGAGCGTTAGATCCAAACGGTACAACGCCGCGTCAAATATTTGCTAGGGTGATGGTTGGGCTCGCCAACAGACTGTTTATAAAAAGCTTTTAAAAATCCCTCCATACGCCGGGCGCCAAGGAATCTTCATGCATGGATCGGCCCCAACACGACGTCTGTTAATGCTCGACGGCGGTGACGACTGTCATCCATTGGTCCCTGTTCTGATAGAAGCCGGCTGGACGGTGCAGGAAAGCCCATCGGCTTCGGCAATCATTTCTGATTGTGATGTAGGCCTGATTCACCTGACGTCCGATCATTTTGAACACTTGC
The DNA here is from genome assembly GCF_017833005.1 of Pseudomonas sp. PvP027. NCBI lineage: Bacteria > Pseudomonadati > Pseudomonadota > Gammaproteobacteria > Pseudomonadales > Pseudomonadaceae > Pseudomonas > Pseudomonas sp. PvP027. The sequence continues at coordinate 5,681,749 of NZ_JAFIBK010000001.1, forward strand.
CCAGGCTCCAGGCGCTTTTCGTCAACAGCCCCGTACGCTGGATTGCAGTGCTGTCGGCCAGTGATCTGCGGCGCGAGAAAATCGGCGATTTCGTCTGCCGCTGGTTTTTCGATTTTCACACGTTGCCTTTCGATGCCGGCCGGCTGTACGCCTCGCTGGACAGGGCGTTTACGGCCGGGCACCCGCAAGAGCAGGGCGCGCCGTCGCAATTCAACGCGGAACCCGAGCTGCTCGGCGACAGTCGGCCTGTCCGTGAACTGCGCCGGCTGCTGAGCAAACTGGCGCCCACCGATTCGCCGGTATTGATCAGGGGCGAGCGGGGCACAGGCAAGGAACTGATCGCCCGCAGTCTGCATGCTCAGTCCTTGCGACGCGACAAACCCTTTATTGTGGTTGATTGCGCAGCGCCTGACGGGCAGTCGATCCACACCGTGCTGTTCGGTCATGAGGACGGCGGGTTTGATGATGCTCAAGAGCGCAGGGGCGGGTTGCTTGAAGCCGCAGACGGCGGCACGTTGTTGCTCGACGAGGTCGGTGAGCTGCCTCTGGATACCCAGGCGAGCCTGCTGCGCTTTCTCGAAGACCGGCAGATCGAGCGCGCGGACGGCGGCGAACCGATTGCAGTGGATGTGCGGGTGCTGGCCGCTACCCGCGAGGATCTTGAAACGGCTGTACGCAAAAAGCGCTTTCGCGAGGACCTGTATTACCAGCTCAATGTGCTGCAGGTCGGTGTAGCGCCGCTGCGCGAGCGCCATGGCGATCTGGCGTTGCTGGCTAACCATTTCGCTCATTTGTACAGTCAGGAAACGGGCAGGCGGGCGCGCAGTTTCAGTCAGGATGCGCTGGTGGCGCTGGGCAAGCACGATTGGCCGGGCAATGTCCGCGAGCTGGCCGGTCGCGTTCGGCGCGGGCTGGTGCTGGCCGAAGGCAGGCAGATAGAAGCGGCAAATCTGGGCCTGCTGGGTGAGGAGGACAGTGTCGGCAGCATGGGGACGCTGGAGGATTACAAGTCCCGCGCCGAGCGTCAGGCGTTGTGCGATGTGTTGACGCGCCACAGTGACAATCTGAGTGTGGCGGCCAGAGTGCTGGGTATTTCGCGACCGACGTTTTATCGGCTGTTACACAAGCACCAGATCCGTTGAATCACCCAACAGCTGCGATACAGCAGTCAGCGCCTGTTCGCGGCGCTGCTCCCAGTTGCCGCCCAGTACCCGATAAGCCCGTCGGTGATGTTCCAGCCATTCCCGGCTGGCGTCGAAAAAGGCCTGGCGTTCACCCAACTGCGGCTGGCAACGCTGGCCGTCGCTGATCCAGTCGACGCCTTCGGGCGACAGCAGCAGGTGCAGGTCATAGTTGCGGCTCAGCAGTTGCTGTTCGATCCACGCAGGGCAGTCGCCGAACAGGGTGCGGCTCCAGAGCATGTTGCTCAACAGGTGCGTGTCGAGTATCAGCAAGTTCGGCTCAGCGCCGCGCGCAGCGTCCTCCCAGGCCAGTTGGCCCTGGGCAATGGCCGGAATATCGACGTAATTGGTATCGCGGCCCTGCTGATCGATGAAATGCCGGACATATTCGCCGACCAGCAGGCCGCCGAAGCGGTGCTGTATTTCCGCCGACAGCCAGCTTTTGCCGCTGGACTCGGGGCCGGTGAGCACCAGGACCTTCATCGCGCCAGCGCCAGATCGTTGCGCCACTCGCGCCAGCCCTGCACCGCCAGCAGGGTGAACAAGCCATACAGCGCAGCCGTCAGGTACAGCGCTTTGTAGATGAACAGGCCGACGAAAATCACATCGAGCAGGATCCACAGCGGCCAGCACTGCACGCGTTTTTGCGCCATCCATACCTGCGCCACCAGACTGAACCCGGTCAGCGCGGCGTCCAGCCAGGGCTGTGCCGCATCGGTGAAATGCGCCATGCCGGCACCCAGTGCGACGCTGATGAGGGCGCCGACCGCCAGCCCTTTGAGCACCGAACTGTTCTGCAACGTGCTCACGGCTTTGACGGGCAGGCCGTCACCGTGCCGGGTCCATTGCAGCCAGCCATAGACCTGCAGGCCTGCGTAGATGACCTGCAGAAGCATGTCCGAATACAGCTTCACGTCGAAGAATATCCAGATGTAGATCACCACCATGACCAGGCCAATTGGCCAGCACCAGGGATTCTGCTTCACTGTCAGCCAGACTGCGATAACGCCGATGGCGGCAGCGAAGAGTTCAAGCCCGGACATGGCGGCTCCTTGGTGAGGGTAGTGGGAGGCGGGGCCGGCGATTGTATGCGCTTCTGCGCGCGGCGTGCAGCCTGTGTTGCGCCAGAGCTTACGTCAGCAGGCTTTGTGCGTGCAGGTCTGCTAGCATTCCGCGCCTTGCATTTGCGCGAGTTTCTTCAAGCTTCGTTCAGGCATGTGGCTGCATAGTGGCAAGCATTTTTTACACGACAACATTAAACAGCGAGCCTGCGGCATCGCTTCATGGGGGAATGATGGATCTTTGGACCGCTGCTCAGGCGTTGATATTGGGTGTTGTAGAAGGGCTGACGGAGTTCTTGCCGATCTCCAGTACCGGACATCAGATCATCGTCGCCGACCTGATCGATTTTGGCGGCGAGCGCGCTATGGCCTTCAACATCATCATTCAGTTGGGGGCGATTCTGGCAGTAGTCTGGGAGTTTCGGCGCAAGATCCTTGACGTGGTCGTGGGGTTGCCCAAACAGCAACAAGCGCAGCGTTTCACCCTCAACCTGTTGATCGCCTTCATGCCTGCCGTGGTGCTGGGCGTGATTTTCGCCGATACCATTCACCACTACCTATTCAATGCCATTACCGTGGCCACGGCGCTGGTCATCGGTGGGGTGATCATGCTTTGGGCCGAGCGCCGCGAGCACACCGTGCGCACCGAAACCGTCGATGATATGAGCTGGAGCGATGCGCTCAAAATAGGCTTGGTACAGTGCCTGGCGATGATCCCCGGCACCTCGCGTTCCGGTTCGACGATTATTGGCGGCCTGCTGTTCGGCCTGTCCCGCAAGGCGGCTACCGAATTCTCGTTCTTCCTGGCCATGCCGACCATGGTCGGTGCCGCCGTTTATTCGGGCTACAAGTACCGTGACATGTTTCGCCCGGACGACTTCGCGGTGTTTGCCATCGGCTTCGTCACTTCGTTCATCTTCGCGATGATTGCAGTGCGCGGTTTGCTCAAGTTCATCGCCACTCACAGCTATGCGGTATTCGCTTGGTATCGCATCGCCTTCGGCCTGCTGATTCTGGCGACCTGGCAGTTTGGCTGGATCGACTGGGCATCGGCCAAGGCATGACAGCGAACCGTGAGTCGCCACGGCCAGCCAGCCGTGGCAGGCCCCCGGTCCGGCAACTGCGCTTGAAGATCCTGGTGTCGTTGCTGCTGTGTGCGCTACCGGTCTACGGCACGACATCGCTGTGGCTGAGGCAGGTCACGCCGATTCCTGCGCTGGTCCTGATCGTCATGAGCCTGCTGGCGTTCGTGCTTTACCGGCATGACAAGCGACAGGCTGGCAACGCGGGCCAGCGCACACCGGAAAACGTCCTGCATGGCGTCGAGCTGCTCGGCGGCTGGCCCGGCGCGCTGTTGGCGCAGCAGGTGTTCCGGCACAAGACCCGCAAGGTGTCTTTTCAGATTGTGTTCTGGCTGATCGTGGTGGTGCATCAGGCGTTGTGGATTGACTGGCTGTTTTTGGGCAAGCGGCTCGGGCAGCTGTTGCCGTTATAGCTTCAGGCCGATCTGTTGCCGTTTCGGCAGCCTGCCGACCACCAACTGGTGCGAGCGGGTCAGCAGATCGCGCAATTCATCGGCGCTCAGCGTCTGCAGGTCTGTCACGCTGATCCAGTGCGCACGCGCCAGGTAGGGCGCAGGTCGTATGCCGGGGCGATCCACGTAACCCAGAAACAATTCCGCGTGGACCTTGAACGCCAGGTCCTCGCCGACCAGGTCCATGACCGCGAACATTTTCTTTTCGGCGACGGAAAAAACCCGCACGCCGCCCCATTTGTAGTCCTCACGCGCGCCTGGCAGTTCGAGGCAGAAGCTGGCGATGTCTTCCCTGTGCAGGGTCTTTTGCGGGCTCTTTGGCATGGGGGCTCCCTGGGTTCTGGCGGCGCACGGTAAGCTGTTCGATAGCCGCACGGATCTTCGATCAGCGGATTGTATGCTGCTGCGACACTCATTAGTGTGCAGCTTTGTCTTTCTCCGGAGTCTCGAATGTCTGCCGTGCAACTCGCTGATGGTCAACTGAACTACCTGCTCGAAGGCCCGGCGGGCGCGCCGGTGCTGGTGTTGTCCAATTCCCTGGGCACTGATCTGCACATGTGGGACAACCAGGTGCCTGCATTCACTCGCCACTTTCAGGTATTGCGTTACGACACGCGCGGCCATGGCAAATCGCTGGTCAGCGAGGGCAGTTACAGCATCGAGCAAAACGGCCGCGATGTGTTGGCGCTGCTCGATGCGCTGGACATCGACAAGGCTTTTTTCTGCGGTCTGTCCATGGGTGGCCTGATCGGTCAATGGCTGGCAATCAATGCGCCGCAGCGCCTGCACAAGGTCGTGCTGTGCAACACAGCAGCCAAAATCGGCAATCCCGATGTCTGGAATCCTCGCATCGAAACCGTTCTGCGTGACGGCCAGTCAGCCATGGTCGCGTTGCGCGATGCCTCGATCGCCCGCTGGTTCACGCCTTCCTTCGCCGACGCCGAGCCCGCTGCGGTCGACACGGTTGTCGGCATGCTGGCACGCACCTCGCCACAGGGTTACGCGGCCAATTGCGCGGCTGTGCGCGATGCGGATTTCCGGGAGCAGATCGCATCCATCAAGCTGCCGGTGCTGGTGGTCTGTGGCACGCAGGATGCTGTAACGACCCCGGCGGACGGACGTCTCATGGTCGAACGGATTCAGGGTTCGCAGCTCATCGAGCTGCACGCGGCCCACCTGTCCAGTGTCGAGGCGGGTGAGGCATTCACTGTGCCGGTGCTGGCATTTCTGACTGCGGAATAACCCGGCGCGATCCTCAGCCCCGGTCTTGAGGCACGGGTCACGGCGCTGCATACTCCCGGCTCTGAAAACGAGGTGGCCGGGTGTTTGATCTCAACGATCTGTTTTATTTCGTCCAGGTGGTCGAGTGCCTTGGCTTCGCGCCGGCAAGTCGCAAGCTGGGGATCCCCAAGTCCAAGCTTAGCCGCCGTATTGCCGGGCTCGAGGAGCGCTTGGGTGTGCGCCTGATTCACCGCTCGACCCGCACTTTCGCGGTGACCGAAAGCGGGCGTGACTATTACGCTCATTGCGTGGCCATGCTGGTCGAGGCCGAAGCTGCCGAAGAGGCCATCCTGCGTTCCAAATCCGAACCGCAGGGCAGGGTGGTGATCAGCTGTCCTCCGGCTTTGGCAGCGATGGGCTTCAACGAGACCATCGCCCGTTTCGCGGCCGAGCACCCCAAGGTTCAGATCCAGGTCGAAAGTACCAACCGACGCGTCGATCCGCTGACCGAGAACATCGACATTGCGCTGCGTGTGCGCTTTCCGCCTCTGGAAGACGACGGGCTGGTGGTCAAGAAGCTCGGGCACAGCGCCCAGCGTCTGGTGGCACGCGCGGATCTGGCGGCGCGGCTGTCGGCAACGCCTTCTCTCGACGCGCTGTCGACACTGCCCAGCCTGGACATGCCCTCTTCGAATCACGAGCACCGCTGGTTGCTGGAGACGCAGCCCGGCCACTATGCCGAAATACGCCACACGCCCCGGCTCATCAGCTCGGACCTGGACATGATGCTGCAGGCTGCCTTGCAGGGTGTCGGTGTGGCACAGCTTCCCGAGCTGATTGTCAGGGAAGCCTTGCAGGACGGACGCTTGGTAGAGCTGTTCAGCGAGCACCGACCCAAGTGCGGCATCGTGCATGCCGTGTTCGCCTCGCGCCGTGGCCTGCTTCCGGCCGTCAGGGGCCTGCTGGATGTGTTCGAGACTTCGTTCAAAGAATTGAGCCTCAGTCCTGACTCGCTTTATTGTTCTCTTAATAGAACGAACAGTCGCATTCAAGACCACTAATCATCTATTGCGATCAAGGATAGGATGCTCGCCACTTCATCGCCCAGTGGCGATTTTCTTATGGGAGCTACGTTTATGAATCTATTGCACCTCGACTCCAGCATCCTCGGCGATCATTCTGCTTCGCGTCAGCTGACCCATGAGGTTGTCCAGGCCTACCTGAATGCGCACGCCGACAGCCAGGTCACCTACCGCGATCTGGCCAGCGACGCGCTTGGGCATTTTTCTGCCGCCAGCCTCGCCGCAGCGGGCACGCCGGTAGAAGTCCGTGACGCCGCCCAGCAGCAGGAAGTGGCAGGCAATGAAGCCACCTTGCAGCAGTTTCTCGATTCGGATGTGCTGGTCATCGGCGCACCCATGTACAACTTCACCATTCCGACCCAGTTGAAAGCCTGGTTTGACCGGATTCTCATTGCAGGCCGTACGTTCCGTTATTCCGAAGCGGGCCCTGAAGGCCTGTGTGGCGGCAAGCAAGTCATTATCGTTTCCACCTCGGGTGGTCTGCACGCCGGGCAACCTACTGGCACCGGTCACGAAGAGCTGCTCAAGACGCTGTTCGCCTTCATCGGTATCACCGACCTGCAGTTCGTCCGTGCCCACGGCCTGGCGTATGGCGAAGAGCCGCGTGCCAACGCCATGAGCGCTGCTCAGCACTACATTCAGAACGAGCTGTTCGCGGCCTGATCAACAGCGGTCTGCACGAAACTCTACAACCTGCGCGGGGGTTCCCGCCGGGTTGTGGAGTTTTTTTGTTTCTGCTGCATGGCGACAGGTTGCAGTGAACTGCTCGTTGACGGGAGACAACCTTGACAGCTTTCTTACAGGTAGCGGGGCGGTTCCGGGATTAGACTAGGGTTTTCGCGCACTGCCTTGTCAGGATGGCGGAAACATTCGCCCTCGCGAAAAAACAACGGGCAGTTTATGGCCCGGCTTGTGCACTATTTCTGTTTTCAACACTCATATCTGGGTGGGAACGGCGCGCTGGAGCATGAGGCTCGACACAAGCGCTTGATGGATTGTCCGGACGAGGTTCCGGATTTGCAAAGGTTGGGCCTTGCCATGGTACGTCTTTGTGCAGTGATGCTGGTTTTCCTGCTCGATAGCCTTGTTTCGGTGCACGCTCAGGCGGATGAGTCCTGGAGCGCGGGCTATCATCAGTTGAGTTTCCCTGACCCGCTGGATTCCCAGCCGGTCGAGGCCATCGCCTTTTACCCGTCGACCGCCGCTGAGCAGGTGAGCACCCTTCATGGCTACCGCGTCGAGGCCGGTGAAGAGGCACCTATCGCAATGGGCCGGTTCCCGTTGCTGTTGCTGTCGCACGGCAACACCGGCACTCCGCTGGCGCTGCATGACCTGGCCACTTCGCTGGCGCGTCAGGGGTTTGTGGTGGTTGCCGTGGTCCATCCAGGCGACAATGATCGTGATCACAGCCGCCTCGGCAGCCTGAGTAACCTGTATGGCCGCCCGCTGCAGATTTCCGAAGCGATCAGCACGGCCTTGCTTGACCCCTTGCTGGCCCCCTATCTCAATGCCCGGCAAGTGGGCGTGATCGGTTATTCGGCCGGGGGCGAAACCGCGCTGATTCTTGCCGGCGCGCAACCTGATCTGCAGCGTCTGCGTCAGTACTGCGTCGAACGCCCGACAGACCGCGACGCCTGCAAGACGCAGGGTGAACTGGTCGCAGACCGTGATGACCTTCACGCTCAGGCTGATCCGCGGGTTGGCGCACTGATGTTGATGGCCCCGTTGAGCCTGATGTTCGGCCGTCACACGCTGGGTGATGTGCATGTGCCGGTGCTGATGTACGCGGGGGACGATGATCAGTTGCTGGCCATCGACAGAAACGCAGAAGCACTGGCGCGCAAGCTGCCGCAGCCGCCCGACTACAAGTTACTGGCCGGGGCAGGGCATTTCGTATTCATGGCACCGTGCAGTGATGAACAACGTGCGAGTGCGCCGTTGCTGTGTAACGACCCTGACGGAGTCGACCGTGAGGATATTCACCGCAACCTGAGCGCCGAAGCGGTGCGATTCTTCAGTACAGCGCTCAATTCGGCCGACGATGACCGTTCAGGCATGCAGACAGCGCATCATCAGTAGACACGCCGTTCAGGCATTCAGCGAACTCAGAAAATCACCAAACCCGCCCCTGGCTTTAGAGTCGAGGCGGGTGCTGGTCGTGACCCTGGGGCGGCAGCTCCAGGCGATCCGTGCGCCGATCAATTCCAGTTGCCGAACCAGGTGCACGTCTTCGTGGCAGGACAGTGCCGGAAATCCACCGGCGCTGATGTAGGCAATCGAGCTGACGCCCAGATTGGCACCATGAATATGGCGGTGACCGTCACGGTGCTGGTAATGCTGCAGGTAAGCAGCCTGCGCGGCAGCCGAAATGTCATTGCTCCAGTCGCCGGGCGTTACCGTTCCGCACACGGCGTCGGCATCCAGCGCCAACTGCTCGGCAAGCCAGTCGCTGGCCACGGTACTGTCGCCATCGGTACACGCCAGCCAGCGTGCACCCCGGTCGAGAAGAAACTCCGCGCCCTGTGCTCGAGCCTGGCCCACATTGCGCGCCGACACTTCGAGAACCATCACGCCATGGGCCCGTGCGATCTCCGCCGAGCGATCAGTGCAGCTGTCGAGAACCACCAGCACTTCCACGCATTCGCCCTTGAGGTCGGGGTGTGCAGCCGCCTGCTTTATCGTTTCGAGACACAAGTCGAGTAACTGCTCTTCATTGTGCACCGGGATCAGTATGCCGATCATCGGGGAATTCCTGTTCTGCTACGGAGGTTCCATCACGACTCCACAGGTCCAGCAGGAAGTCCCGTTCGTGATGACTGAAAAGTCGGTGCATGGATAAGCGTGCGGCGAGGATGTCGTGGACCGCCTGGGCGTTCAGCGGGCAGCCTTCGATATCCGGCCGCCAGTGACAGGCGAGCAACTGGCCGTCCGGTGAAAGGGCCGACAGCGCGCGGTCGATCAGGCCGTGCAGGTCGTCGGCGTCCAGGTAATAACCCATCTCGCTGAAGACGATCAGATCGAATTCGCCCTGCGGCCATTGCTGCGGCAACCGCGCCTGCAACACTCGTGCATGGGGCAGGTCGGCCAGACGCTTGCGTGCCAGGTCCACAGCCAGGCTCGAGGTGTCACAGCACACCAGTGCGTCGCAACGCCCGGCAAGATCGGCACTGAGTTCGCCGTTGGCGCAGCCGGGCTCGAATATCGAGCGGTAGCGTTCGCGGGGCAGGGCAGCCAGCGTCAGGGCGCGCTTGCGCCGTTCGTACCAGCGTTGCTTGAATGCCCACGGGTCGTCACTGTTGAGAAACAGCTCATTGAAATAGCTGTCCTCGACGCTCATGTGAACACCACTTCAAAGGGCTGCAGCAGTCTTTCCAGCACGGCGTCCGGCAAAACCGGGGAAAGACCGATTGCCGGATCACCCTGCAACTGGCTGGTGAACGCCTGAGCGGCATTGCGTTTATGCGCAAGCGTCACCGGATCGAGCAGCAGCTTGCGTGCTCTGTCCCATGGCAAACGTTGGTCTTCAGGATCAGCCCAGTGCCAGGCCCAGATCGGTACTTCGTGAAGCTGTGCCCCAGTCGTCGCGCAGGCTCTGGCACTGGCCCGGCCAACCGCTTCATGGTCGCTATGGCCATCTTCTGCCCACGTGGCGAACACCACGTCGGCAGGGCCCAGATGCTGTTCGAGAAAGGCCGCCAACTGATCTTCCGCTTCGGCCACTGCGCCGTCCTGAAAGCCGCAACGCAACCACTCCAGGCGCTCCACAGGTATGCCGAGGCGATTCAAGGCTTCGGCGCTTTCCTCTGGCCGGGCTTTGCACAGACGATCGACAGGCCATAGCGTGGAGCCCGGATGGCTGGCCGTACCATCGGTCACCGAGATCAGTAACAGGTTACGTTCCAGCTGTGCCAGCTGGCTCATCAGGCCGCCACAGGCCAGGACTTCATCATCCGGGTGCGGGGCGATGATCACGGCTCGGCAATTGGTCGGCACCAGCAAGTCGGCGGTGATCGCAGGCAGGCCGCGCAGCTTGTTCGAAGCATTCCAGACGGCGAGGGAAGTACCCTGGCCGGACTCGTCATCACTCACCACGAACCCTTCACTCATGCTCTATACGCTCTCATAGTGACCACGTCCGTGCCGCAGGCAACGCCTTGCCGGCCAACTGACCCAATGCCGCCAGATCCTGCTCGGCGTGGCTCTGACGCAGGAAAACCGGCAGGTCGGTGATCAGCCGGGCAAAGTGCGGGTCCTTGCAATAAGGACCCGCGCCGACGGCACGGCCCACATGCTGAATCACCAGATCGGCGGCTTGTTCGACATAAGCACGGCAACGTCTGGCAAGTATTTCGGCGTTGTCGGTCGGGGCCTGATCCAGGTGCACGGCAGCTGCGCGCAATACATCGATTGCAGCATGCAGCGCTACGTCCGCGGCGCCAAGGTGCGCGAGGGCGTGCGGCTCTTCGCGCTTGCCGACATGGGCCAGCAGGCGCTGCGCGATGGCGCGTGATGCGCCGTACCAGCAGGCCGCTATGCCGATGCCGCCCTGCCAGAAGCCAGGCCTGTCGAGGTAGCCGCCCGGCGCACCGATCGCTTGACCGATGGCGTTGTCGAAAACCACATCGATGCTGCCGGTAGCGCCCATGCCCACCGCGCGCCAACCGTCACTGGTCATGTGCACGCCAGGCTGGTCAAGGCGCACTGCAACCAGTTGCTGACGATGTTCGGCGTCCCATGCAGTGATCAACGCATGGCTCAGCGCCGCAGCGCCCGAGCACCATGCCTTGCGGCCGTGCAGGCGAAGTGCATCGCCTGCGCCGCTGATATTCACCCGTGCCTGCGGCGGCTCTGCCGCCCACATGCCCCAGGTGCTGAATTGTTCGGGGGGCGGGGCACCCAGTTCTGCCATGATCGCCAAGGCGTCTGTGTGCCCCTCGTACAACTTGCACAACCCCAGGTCGTGGCCTGCAACGCAGGCCAGCGCCCGCCAGCGCTCAAGTGTCTGACCGCGGGCAGGCAGGGGAAGCTGATCCAGACCTTCGTTGACCAATGCCTGCAAGCACTCGCCCAGCGCACGCGTATCGGCATAACCGTGCTTGCGCCAGTCGAGAAACTCACTCAAGGCATCAATCATTGCTGGTCTTCACGCTTCAGTTCGAACAGCAGCAGCGAACGCGGCGTCACGGTGTATTGCGAACCGAAGGCAAAGTGCTCCTTGCTGCGTGCATCATCCTGATTGGTGTCGATCAGGCACTCGTAATGGGTACCTTCAGGCACTTCCGGCAGGGTGAAGTTGACGCCGTCGTGGTGCGCGTTGACCACCAGCAACAGCGTGGCGTCGGCACCCGCGCGACGGATACCGGTTTCCTGTGCGCGACCATCCATCAGCATGCCCAAGCAACGGCCATTGGCATCGTGCCATTGCTCGACGCTCATCTCGTTGCCATCCGGAGCGAGCCAGGTCACGTCCTTGACGCCGATCTCTTCGTTGTAATCGCCTACCAGGAAGCGGCTGCGACGCAGGATCGGGTAGGTCTGACGCAGCTTGATCACGCGGGTGACGAACTTGAGCAGCGCTTCGCCATCTTCGTCCAGATCCCAATTGATCCAGCCAATCTCGCTGTCCTGGCAGTAGGCATTGTTGTTGCCGTGCTGAGTACGCGCGAATTCATCGCCCGCAACAATCATCGGCGTGCCTTGTGCCAGCAGCAGGGTGGCGAATAAGTTGCGCATCTGGCGCAGACGCAGGGTATTGATTTCCGGATCTTCGGTCGGACCTTCGACGCCATGGTTCCAGGACAGGTTGTTGTTGCTGCCGTCCTGATTGTTTTCGTCGTTGGCTTCGTTGTGCTTGTCGTTGTACGACACCAGGTCATGCAGCGTGAAACCATCGTGCGCGGTGATGAAGTTCACGGACGCCTGAGGGCGACGACCGCGCTGGTTGAACATGTTGCCGGACGCGGTCATGCGCGCAGCGAAGTCGGCCAACTGAGCTTCGTCGCCTTTCCAGAAGGCACGAACGGTGTCGCGGAACTTGTCGTTCCATTCCATCCAGCCTGGTGGGAAACCGCCCACTTGGTAGCCGCCCGGACCGCAGTCCCATGGCTCGGCGACCAGTTTGACCTGACGCAGCACCGGATCCTGACGGCAGGCGACCAGGAAGCTGTGGCGTTCGTCGAAACCGTCATGGTAGCGGCCCAGAATGGTCGCCAGGTCGAAGCGGAAGCCGTCGACGTGCATTTCCGAAGCCCAGTAACGCAGGGAGTCGGTGACCATTTGCAATACGCAAGGGTGGCTCAGGTCGAGGGTGTTGCCGGTGCCCGAGTCGTTGATGTAGTAGCGCTTGTCGTCCGGCATCAACCGGTAGTACGAGGCGTTGTCGATACCGCGCATCGACAGGGTAGGGCCCAGCTCGTTGCCTTCGGCGGTGTGGTTGTAGACCACATCGAGGATGACCTCAAGACCGGCATGGTGCAAGTGCGCAACCATTTCCTTGAACTCGGCAATCTTGCCGCTTGCCAGATAACGCGGGTCCGGGGCGAAGAACGCGATGCTGTTGTAGCCCCAGTAGTTGGTCATGCCCTTCTGCAGCAAATGCTGGTCGTTGACGAAGGCATGGATTGGCAGCAGTTCGACGGAGGTCACACCTAGCTTGCGAATGTGCTCGACGACCGGGGCTGATCCCAGACCGGCAAACGTGCCGCGCAGCTCTTCGGCCACCTCTGGGTGACGCATGGTGATGCCGCGTACGTGGGTTTCGTAGAAAATCGTCTTGTCCCAAGGCGTACCGACGCGCTGATCACGGCCCCAGGTATAGGCTTCGTCGATCACCTTGCTTTTCGGTACGAAATGGGCGCTGTCGCGTTCGTCGAAGCTCAGGTCGCCGTCAGGATGGCCGATGGTGTAACCGAACAGCGCTTCCGACCACTTCAGTTCGCCAACCAATTGTTTGGCGTACGGGTCGATCAGCAGCTTGTTATGGTTGAAACGATGGCCATTCTTCGGATCGTACGGACCGTACACACGATAGCCGTAGATCTGGCCCGGGTGCGCGTCCGGCAGGTAGCCGTGGTAAATCTCGTCGGTGTATTCCGGAAGTTCGATGCGTTCCAGTTCGATTTCGCCGGTGGAGTCGAACAGGCACAGCTCTACCTTGGTGGCGTTTGCCGAGAACAGGGCGAAGTTGACGCCCAGGCCATCCCAGCTTGCACCGAGAGGAAAGGGAAGTCCTTCACGAATGCGAGACGGGGTACTGCCAGGGTTGTCTAGCGGGGCCGAATTATCTTCTGCCGGTGTAGTGGACTTCGTATTCATGATGACTTCCTGACGTCGAATGATTTTCTGAGCGGCCAAGACCGCTATCGGAGCCGCAGGCTCCGATACTGACGATAATGCAAGGGGGTGTAGCAGGCCTCATCTCTGGTCAGAGCGAGACCTGCATTAATTGACCGGTGCGCGGCCAGAAGAGTTTCAAGAATTCGACGGCTTGCGCGGCTTCTTGGGAGCGGGTTTGGCAGGGGCATCGGTTGTAGCGGCTGCAGCGGGCTTGGCCTTGGGTGCAGGTTTGGCGGCCGCCTTGGGAGCAGGTTTGGGCTTGGCTTCACCAGCAGGCTTTGGCGCAGGCGCCGATTTCGCTGCGGGCTTGGCTGCACCCTTGGCCGGCGCCTTGGCGCTGTCTACTTCAGGCAGCTTGGGCTTGGTCGATTTGCGCACACTGGACTTGTTCGGCGCCAGTGCTTCGGCTTCGGCCAGCTTGCGCGCCATTTCCCAATGACGTTCGTCATGACCGGACGGTTTGCCCTCCGATTCCCAGATTTGGTAAGCAAAGTCGCGAATTCTTTTTTCGTCGGCACTCATCTTGAGACTCCCAGCTATTACATAGTTTGAATAAGCAAATTGACGGAAAATCTTTCAAGCGCTGCACTGAGCGGTACTTCCCGATCACTCGTCACGACAACGTCAGAAAAGAGTCCCTTCCAGTCAGAACCGGAGTCGGCAAACGGCAACATGATCCGCGTGTCGCCCCAATTGGCAGCATTAATCAATGGAGTTTGCGCAGTACCCAATAGTTCACTGCATGTGCGTGGTACTACGATGATAGCGCGCACTCCTTGCGTCTCCCGGGCAAAAGCCATCACATGCTCGGCGTGGCTGCCCTTTATTTCCAGAGGTTGATAACTGCCCTCGCTGAACAGTCCCGGATGTTCGGCCCGCAGGTTCAAGACCTTCGCGATCAGAGCCTGCTTGATGCGTCCGTCCTTCCAGTCAGTCAGCAGGTCGGCAACGCTTGTCTCTTCCGCCAGGGCCTGTTTACGTGCAGCGTAGTCGACCGGGCGGCGGTTATCCGGATCCACCAGGCTGAAATCCCAGAACTCGGTACCCTGATACAAATCGGGAACGCCGGGTACGCTCAAGCGTAGCAAGGTTTGCGCCAGACTGTTGAGCGCGCCGGCGGTGGCAATACGGTTGGCTGTCGCACTGAGGGATTGGCGCAACGCCAGTGCTTCCGGAGCCAGCAGCAAACGCTCCAGAAATTCGCGGCAAGCGGTTTCGTAGGGCTGATTCGGTGCACTCCAGCTGCTTTGCAGCTTGGCTTCGCGCAGGGCTTTCTCTTGCCACTGGACCATGCGCTTCGCGTATTCCTGGTGAGCTTCTTCGCCCTCCAGGCTCAGCGGCCAGCTGCCAAGCAGGGCTTGGTAAAGCATCAGTTCGTCGCCGGCGCTGATAGTCGGCTCGTCACCCTTGAGCGGTATCGCCAGCTGTCTCCAGCGTTCTACCTGTTCGGCGTACCACGGGGCGCATTCACTCAGGACCGTAAGACGTGTGCGCGTATCTTCGCCACGCTTGTGGTCGTGCGTTGCGGTGGTCAGCAGATTGGCTGGAAACTTCTCCAGACGCTGTAGGCAGACCTGATGGAAGTCTTCTACCGGCGCACTGAAGTGCTGCGGATGGAAACCCACATCATTGCGCGAGAGCAACACGGCAGAGCGATAGAACGAGGTGTCTTCGACCGACTTGGCGGCAACCGGGGAGGTCAGTTGCTGGAAGCGTACGCAGGCATTCTTGTAGAGCTTGCGCAGCCTGCCGCGTGGCAGTTTGCGCCAGGGTTCGCCGCCCAGCCAGCGTGCCAGGTAATCCAGCACCGGCCAGTCACCTTCGTTCAACGTCTCGCGCGCGCCTTCCATTGCCTGCTGGAAGTACTTGTCGTCTTGCGCCGAGCGGCCGCACACCGAGATATAGGTGCGATAAATCGGGAAATTAACGATCAGCGCGAGCAGTGCGCGGCGAATCGCACCCAGGGTCAGGTCGCGACTCATCAGGTCGCTGCGTGCAACCTGCAGCAACGACTGGGCAACGTTCTCGAAATCACCCGCCAGTGTGCCGTGCAGGACCAGATCCCGGGCTACCAGTACTTCCTGATCGAAGTCGGCGGTACGTTCTGTCAGGCGGCTCCACAGCTCGCCCAGAGGCTCTTCGCCCTTGGGGTCGTGTTGCAG
This sequence comes from Pseudomonas sp. PvP027, assembly GCF_017833005.1. Taxonomy (NCBI): domain Bacteria; kingdom Pseudomonadati; phylum Pseudomonadota; class Gammaproteobacteria; order Pseudomonadales; family Pseudomonadaceae; genus Pseudomonas; species Pseudomonas sp. PvP027. The sequence goes on from NZ_JAFIBK010000001.1 coordinate 5,697,325, forward strand.
CAGTGACACCTGATTCATGAACTCGTAACCCGTTGTGCCGTCAACGCTCCAGTCTTCACGCAACGGCTCGTCGGGGCCGAGGATTTTCTCGACGAAGATCGGCAGATGCTCGATCTGTGCGTGCTCGGGGCGCAGCTTGAGCAGGCCCTTGACCCGACGATGCAGCTTGCGACCGTAGCCGCGCGGGTCGGCCAGCCCATCGATATGATCGATACGCAGCCCGTCGACCAGGCCCTCGGCGATCAGCTGGAATATCTTCCCGTGGGTGGCCTCGAACACCTGTGGCCGCTCGACACGCAGGCCGCCCAGCTCGTTGATGTCGAAGAAGCGCCGCCAGTTGATGTCATCGCCGGCGGTGCGCCAGCTGGCCAGGCGGTAGTGCTGACGCTCCAGCAACTGGTGCAGACGCTGAAAGCCTTCCGGCTTGCTGGAATCGAAATGCGCGAGAACCTGCTCGATACCCTTGAGCACCTGCGGGTCCTTGGCCAATTCGGCCAACTCGGCCCTGGCCTGGCGTGCGCGCTCATAAGCTTGCGGAAACTGCGCCAGTGCAGTGAAGCGCTGGGCCATTTCCTTCAGTTGCGGGTGATCCACGGCCTGCAACAGCGAGTCGTAGGTCAACGGGCAGATCGGAAAGTGATGCTGATAGTGCTCGATGTAGAACGAGCCCTGCTCGGCATTGAAGCGCAACGGGATTTCGCCGGCCTGCAATACCGTGCCGTAGTCGCTGCTCAGGAATGGCAGCAACAGCTGACCTTCCAGCAGCGGGTCCGGAGAATTCCACTGAATGTCGAAGAACTCTGCATAAGGGCTGCGACGGCCCCATTCCAGCAGGTCCAGCCACCACGGGTTGTCGGCACCGCCGACCGCCATATGGTTGGACACGATGTCGAGAATCAGCCCCATGCCGTGTTCGCGCAAGGTCTCGACCAGGCGCAGCAGGGCAGGTTCGCCGCCCAGTTCCGGGTTGATGACCGTCGGGTCGACCACGTCATAGCCGTGCATCGAGCCGGCACGGGCCTTGAGCAGCGGCGACGCGTAGAGGTGGCTGATACCCAGACTGGCGAAGTAGGGCACCAGCGGTACGGCGTCGTCGAGGGTGAAGTCCTTGTGAAATTGCAGGCGCTGGGTGGCGCGCAAAGGCTGTAATGGACGGGTCATTGATCACGCTCCGTAGCCTGCAGCCGGGATCGGGAAAGCAATTCCAGTCGTCGAGCAGCATTCGGGTTATCAAGCAGAGAGGCCGCATCGCCGGGAAGACGTCTGCGCCAGTTGGGGTGGCTGTCAATGGTGCCGGGCAGGTTGGCCTGCTCCTCGACACCCAGCGCGTCTTCTATCGGCAGCAGTACCAGTGGCGCACGTGTATGACCCAGGTAGCTGATGCTCGCGTCGATAATCTGCGCCGGGTCTTCAGTATCGGACGGCAGACTGTCGATGTTCTGGCTCAAGGCACGCCGCAGGCTTTCATATTCCCGGGTGCGCTCTTCGCGCCATTGCGATTCATGCTGCTCGTCGATGTGCCCGAGGCGCGCATTCCATTCGATATCCAGTTCGCTGAGCCAGCCCGCGAGGGTAGGCAGGTCGTGGGTACTGGTGGTTGCCAGTGCCTGATCCGACCAATCGAGAATCGGCTTGAACTGACCATTGTTCTGTTCGAACAGCAGGACGCGCATGCCGAGAATCGCCCGGGCACTGAGTTTTTCGCTCAGACCTTCGGGCACTGTACCGAGGTCTTCACCCAGCACGATCGCCTTGTGCCGCCAGGATTCCAGGCTCAGCAGGCGGAGCATGTCGTCCAGCGGGAAATTCAGGTACGCGCCTTCGCTTGGAGGCGCTCCCTGCGGGATGACCCATAGCCGCTGCAGGCCCATGACATGGTCGATACGCAGACCGCCTGCATGAGCAAAGTTGGCCCGCAGCATCTCGATGAACGCACGAAAGCCGTTACGCTTGAGGCCGTCCGGTGAAAACGCGGAAATACCCCAGCTCTGGCCAGCGCGGTTGAGGATGTCGGGTGGTGCGCCTACAGTCAGGGCCGACAGCAGCTCGTCCTGACGGCTCCAGGCCTGGCTTCCGGCGCCATCAGCACCCACTGCTAGATCGGCAATCAGGCCGACGCGCATGCCGCTGCTGCGTGCTGCAACCTGCGCGCGCTCCAGGCCACGGGCTATGAGCCATTGGGCGAACGCGTGAAAGCTGATTTGCTCGCTATGGCTTTTGGCGAATTCTGCTACTGCGTCACCGCGAGGGTCTTTGAACTGCTCCGGCCATTCATGCCAATTGCTGCCAATGTTCAGCGTTTCGGACTCGGCACACAGCGCCTCGAAGCGGCAGTGATTTTCCAGCGCTTCACCACCGCTGTGGCGGAAGCTGTTGAAGTCTTCATGCAGTGGGTGATCACCTGCACTGAAGCCTTCATAGAGCGCGTGAAGCGCTTTCCATTTGGCGTTGGCAGCGGCTGGCCAGTCGATCAGCGTCTGTGTTTCAAGGCGCTTCATCTCGTCGCCGACACGCGCGTCTTCGATTGCCTGACGCCACGCACTTTCACCGAGAATCGCACCAGGCGACGCATACAGGCTGTTGAGGAACAGCCTGCTGGAAGGTGAATAAGGGCTGTAACGGTGAGGGTCGTTGGCAAACATGGCGTGGATCGGGCTGATGCCCAGTGCGTCGGCACCTCGCTCACCAGCAGAGCGCAAGACTTTCTCCAGTGCCTCAGTGTCACCAAAACCGCCATCACCTTCGCGGCGCAAGCTGTAGAGCTGAGCGGTCAACCCCCAGCCGTGCGGTTTTGAAGTGTCGGTGGCCATTGCCATGCTGAAGCAGGTTTTCGGCGCGACCGCGATGGTCAGGTGCTGGCCGGCAATTTCCAGCTGCTGGTAGCCTGGCGGGGCCAATGCCGGAAGCTCTGCATTCGAGGTTAGCCTGGCATCCAGTGAGGAGCCGTCTTCGAGGTGTAGCGTGAACGGCGTTTGTGGAGCAAACCACTGGGACAGGTCCAGATTGCTTTCCACATCGACCGTCAGCAGTGGCGGGGCACTGGTGCCATGACTGGCTTTTTGCAGGCGCAGCAGGCTGGCATCGATAGCCTCGCCGTTTTCAGCAGGATAGCCCAGCGCTTCCAGAACCTTGCGCAGCACATCAGGGCTGACGGTCTGCGGCCGAGCGTTGGCATCGACCCAGTGCACCGACAATCCTGCCTCGGTCGCAAGCCTCTCCAATTGCTCATTGTTCATCCTGTTCCTCCAGAACATCACTTGCTTTCAGGCTGACAATGGCCGTGTAAGCATTGAGGATGCCGCGTGGGGAAAGTTCGGACGATTTTTCGGCGCTGGAGAATATCTCGCGGGCCCCGGTTTGTTGCGGCGCGTCCACCGCGTGCTCACTGAGATTGAGGTCAATACGCAGTTCGCTGCCATCGCCGAGCGTCCAGCGTGCACTGACCGCCTTGTCGCCGAGAATATCGGTACTCAGAAAGCGTGCGCCCTGCAGGCGCGGCATGATTTCCTTGTGCCGCAAGGCCAGCAACTGCGTGTAGAACTCCAGCCAGCTGCGGTGATCGAGGCCTATGTCGGTGTCGAGATCGACCGCTGAAAACGCCGGGCGTGAGGCTTCGAACGTCTTGATGTCGTTGGGATCAGGAATGTGCTCGCGCTTTTCCGGGTCGGCGAACGCTGCGAAATCAGCGAACTCCTTGCGACGTCCCTCGCGTACCGCATCGGCCAGTTCGCCATGGTGGCTGGTGAAGAACAGAAACGGTTCGCTGGCCGCCCACTCATCGCCCATGAACATCAGCGGAATCATCGGTGAAAGCAGCAGCAGGGCAGTGGCGGCTTTCAATGCAGCAGGCGAGCAGAGTTGCGGCAAGCGTTCACCGAGTGCGCGGTTGCCGATCTGATCGTGGTTCTGCAGGAACAGCACAAAGGCTGATGGCGGCAGGTGCGCGCTGGGCTCACCGCGCGTGTGCCCATGACGCGTTGGTTCGCCTTGGTAGACAAACCCCTCGCTGAGCAGCCGCGCGAGCTTTTGCGTAGGCTCTTTGGCGAAGTCGGAATAGTAGGCGTCCGTTTCACCGGTCAGCAGCACATGGAGGGTGTTGTGCCCGTCGTCGTCCCACTGTGCATCGAAGCCTTTTTCCAGAAGACTGGCCTGGTTGAACTCGTTCTCGAGGTTCAGCCACACGTGTCTGCCCGGTTCAATGCGGCCACGTACCCGCTCGGCGAATTCCGGTAGGAAGGTCTTGTCGCGAATGGCGTGCACAGCGTCCATGCGCAGGCCGTCGAAGCGATACTCGAGCAGCCACATCAGGGCGTTGTCGACGAAAAAGTCGCGCACCTGCGGGCGTCTGAAATCGATCGCATCGCCCCATGGGGTGTGCAGGTCGCTGCGGAAAAACTCCTTGGCGTAACTGCCCAGGTAGTTGCCGTCCGGGCCGAAGTGGTTGTAGACCACGTCCAGAATCACCATCAGGCCAAGACCGTGAGCGGTGTCGATCAGGTGCTTGAGCTGCTCGGGCGTGCCGTAGGAGGATTGCGGGGCGTAATGCAGAACGCCGTCGTAGCCCCAGTTGCGGTCACCGGGGAACTGTGCAATCGGCATCAGTTCGATTGCGGTAACGCCCAGTTTGGCAAGTCGCGGCAGGTGCTTTTCCACGCCAGCGTAGCCACCCATGGCGCCCACGTGCAGTTCATAGATCACCGCTTCATGCCACGGACGACCGTTCCATGCGCTGTTTTGCCATGAGTAAGCGTGAGGGTCGACGACGAGGCTTTCAGAGTGAACGTCATCGACCTGCGCCCGGGATGCGGGGTCAGGAACGTCCAGTTCATGGTCGATCCTGAAGCGGTAGCGAGTACCCGCCTTGCAGCGGGCCTCAAGGACGAACCAGCCGTCGGACTGAGGCAGCATGGCCAGTGACTGGCCATCCTGCAGTTCGACATTTACGAAGGAGGCATCCGGTGCCCAGAGGGCAAACCGGGTGTGTTCAGGGTCCAACAAAACGGCGCCGTGGCGCCAGTTATCGTCTGTACGCAGGGGCATCCATTAAATCCTTAACCTAGTAGTTGCTGGAAATGCTCACGTTTTTCTTCAACAGGTCGCGATAGAGATCTGCGTAGGGCTCTACTGCCTGATGCCAGTTGAAGGGAGCCGCCATGGCACGGCAGCGCATGGCGTTGAGCAGCTCAGGATGGGCGAAGACCTGGAAGGTGCGATTCAGGGCCTCGGTATAGCTTTCAACTGTCGATTCGTTGAACAGGAAGCCGGTGACGCCGTCTTCGATCGTATCTGCCAGGCCACCAGTGTTGCGTGCGACAGGCAGAGAGCCAAAACGTTGCGCGTACATCTGGCTCAGACCGCAAGGCTCATAGCGGGACGGCATCAACAGGAAATCGCTGCCGGCGAACATGCGTCGTGCGTCGGTTTCGTTGAAGCCGATGCGCACGCCGATACGGCCGGGGAAGCGTTCCGCCAACTCGCGCATGGCCTGTTCTTCCTCGGGCTCGCCGCGGCCGATGATTGCGATCTGTCCGCCGTTATTGACGATGTGTTCGGCGACGCCGATCGTCAGGTCCAGGCCTTTCTGATACACAAGGCGCGACACCACTGCGAACAGCGGCCCGGTCGATGCATCCAGCTCGAACAGCTCACGTACGTAATCAGCGTTGATTTCCTTGCGCGTCCACTCGTTGGGTGCAAAGTGGCAGATCAGGTGTTCGTCGGTGGCCGCATCCCAGCTTTCGTCGATACCGTTGGGGATGCCGCTGAGCTGACCCTTGTTGGCCTTGCTTTGCAGGAAGCCTTCCAGGCCGCAACCGAACTCCGGGGTCGTGATTTCCCGAGCGTAGGTGGCGCTGACGGTGGTGATGTGGCTGGCAAAGGCCATGCCCGCCTTGATGAACGACAGCTGACCGTAGAACTCCATGCCTTCGGGGGTAATGGCGGAGTCCGGGATGCCCAGCTCACGACTCGAGGCAGTGCTTACCGTGCCTTGATAGGCGAGGTTGTGAACAGTGAAGATGCTTGGTGTGGACTGCCCGCGCCAGCGCATGTACGCAGGCGCCAGGCCGGCCGGCCAGTCGTGGGCATGAACCAGCTCGGGGCACCACTGGCTCTTGACTTCGCCAGCGGCGAACTCGGCAGCTGCCAGGCCTAGACGGGCGAAGCGAATATGGTTATCGGACCAGTCGCGACCGGTGCTGTCGGCGTAAGGGGTGCCTTCGCGCTCGTAAAGCTCAGGGCAGATCAGTACGTAGATCACCAGACCGTCTTTCATGTCCATGCGACCCACCTTGCAAGGCGGCAGCGCTGCATAGCCACCCAGCTGGCTGATGATATGGATCGGATTACCGCTGTTGATGACCTGCGGATAACCTGGAATCAGTACTCGAACGTCATGCAGGTGGCGCATGGCTCGCGGCAGTGCGGCAGACACATCGCCCAGCCCACCGGTTTTCACCAGATCGGCCAGCTCGGAGGTCACGAACAACACTTTGCGTCTGTTGACCTGGGACATGGTCGGCTGAGGCTGAACAGTCGACGTAGGCATTTGCAACACAGGAACGCTCTTGGTAGAGAACACCGGAAGATGAGTCAGCTCGCCGACAGGCTGGTTAAAACTCTCTCCCTTCTGGGTTTTCACAGCGGCGCTAATCATCAGTTTTTCCCCTTAAAACAGTCTTGGTGCATCACTTGATTTTTATTGGCCATTTCCTATGGCCGGGTACACATACGTGCACTACGCAAGATCGATACCCGTTTGGACCATGCATAGTGACAAAGCGGTGTGATGTCGCCATTACCGGATGTCAGCCAATAGCATAGATGCTCTAATCACCTGACCCGGCCGTTTTGGAGAAGTTTCGACTTTTTTATTTGCGAATGTCTGGGACAGGCTTCAACGCCGCAGGTGGTGGCACGCTGCAGGTGGCAGCCCGGCGGTCGCTGCGCTTTTTTACCGGTGTTTTTTGCGTCCGTAAGGGCCATTACCGGTCGTCGGATCGTTGGACAATTCGGTCCAGACGCTTGGTTTTCATCACTAAATAGCATGGGCAGCAGGGCGTGACGAGCAGCAACGGTGCACAACGCCTTTTCCGAGTGCGTACAGCGGTCAATCTTCGGGCGCGACGAGAAAATCCTTACATCTACGCTGGAACATTTTGCAGCAGGGCAGGATAGAATCGGGCCACAAGCCCCGGCCTTGACGCTGGCCTGAGGCATTACCCTTTGACTGATTTCACTGAATCACTCTGATTGAATTGACGAGGATGGAAATGGAAGCCCCCGAGGTACTGGTACTGCAAGCGAGTTACACAAATCCTGTGCACGCGGATGCGATCGGATTCGTTCTGAACGAGTATTCGATGGATGCCATGGGCACAGGGCGGCCCCTGTCGAGCGATACCCGTCAGCAGTTGGCAATTGAGCTCGCCAAGCGTCCTTACGCGTTCAGCGTGCTGGCATTCATCTCGGGAGAGCCGGTAGGGCTGGTCAACTGTTTCGAGGGGTTTTCAACTTTTGCCTGTCGTCCGTTGGTGAACATTCATGACGTAGCGGTCATCTCGCAATACCGTGGCATGGGTATCAGTCAGAAAATGTTGCTCAAGGTCGAAGAGATTGCGCGCCAGCGTGGCTGCTGCAAGCTGACGCTTGAAGTTCTGGAGGGCAACGAGGCTGCACAGGGGGCCTACAGGAAGCTCGGTTTTGACAATTATCAGTTGAGCCCTGAAATGGGGCGTGCCATGTTCTGGCAGAAGGCGCTTTAGGAAGGTGTTTCAGAGACCTGCTCGCCAGGCGTCGTTTTCTGGTCGTGCAGGTGCAGACCACGCGGAGCGGCAGACGAAGCATATGGCGGGGGAAGCAGGAGGGCAGGTCAGGTGGGCAAGCCGGATTATCGGGCTTGCCCTGGGGCGTTTTGAAGAATGATACAGTTGCGGTCAGGCCTGAAGCATCTTGCCGGGGGCGGATAACTGCGATTGCTGCAGCATCGAGCTCAAATGAGCCACTTTTTTCTGCAACTGCTCGCGCTCTTCTTTTAATGTGCGCAGTTCGTCACGACGGATAGTGACATACAGGGTTTGTGGTGCAAGTGCTGGTAGTACAGTGCCCATTGCTCACCTCGCAAATGGCGGATTCAACCTCAGAGAGGTCCGTGGCAATGACTTTCAATCCCTGACCGCCGCTGCTTACCCTCTCTATCGGCACCGATTTTGATTTCTTTTGCATGATTTTGGAACTTTTTTATTTTTAATTGTCGCGAATGTTTATTAATCGCGACAAAATGCACCACAGGAGGGCGCTCGCGTCTTCATCTTCTCGCAAGGGAACCGACGTTCCGCCTCGCTTGACTAATCAGCATGCTCGCAACCTGTCGATGCGCTGGACGGCAAGCGAGGCACCTTTTTACGATTTAAGGAGCACCTTCATGCAACTTGGGATTATTGGACTGGGCCGCATGGGCGGCAATATCGCACGCCGTCTGATGCTGAATGGTCACACGACTGTGGTGTACGACCGTGATGAAGCATCGCGCAACGCCCTGGCCAATGACGGTTCGACTGCGGTCGCAGATCTGAAGGAACTGGTCGGTGCGCTCGCCAAGCCCCGTGCCGTCTGGGTAATGCTCCCGGCAGGCGCACCAACCGAAGACACCATTCAGACCCTCAGCGAGTTGCTTGATGCCGATGACGTGATCATCGACGGCGGTAATACCTTCTATAAGGACGATATCCGACGCGCTCAGGAACTGACTGAGAAGGGCCTGCATTACGTCGATGTCGGCACATCGGGCGGCGTCTGGGGGCTGGAGCGCGGCTACTGCATGATGATCGGCGGCGAGTCGGCCATTGTCGAACGCCTTGATCCACTGTTCGCTACGCTGGCGCCGGGCCTTGGCTCGATCGAGCGCACTCGTGACCGCACCTCGACCGATGATCGTGCCGAGCGCGGTTATATCCACTCAGGCCCTGCGGGTTCCGGGCATTTCGTGAAGATGATCCACAACGGCATCGAGTACGGAATGATGCAGGCCTTCGCTGAAGGCTTCGATCTTCTCAAGCAGAAAAACTCCGAACACCTGCCGCCCGAGCAGCGTTTCGACCTGAACACCGCCGACATTGCCGAGGTCTGGCGTCGTGGCAGCGTGGTGTCGTCCTGGCTGCTGGACCTGACCGCCGATGCCCTGGCCACCGACCCGCACCTGGATGCATTCTCCGGTTCGGTCGCCGACAGCGGCGAAGGTCGCTGGACCATCGAGGCGGCCATCGAGCAGGCGGTTCCGGTCCCTGTGCTGTCCAGTGCTCTGTTTGCGCGTTTCCGTTCCCGCCAGACAAGCTCGTACGCAGACAAGATGCTGTCCGCCATGCGCTTTGGATTTGGTGGCCACAAGGAACCCAAGTAATGGGCCTGTCGCGTGGCAGTGCCGAGCAAAAGACCGAGGTAGCCCCACCCACGACCCTGTTTCTGTTCGGTGCCCATGGAGACCTGGTCAAGCGCCTGTTGATGCCGGCGCTTTACAACCTGTCGCGCGACGGTCTGGTGGATGAAGGGCTGCATATCGTCGGCGTCGATCACAATGCGATCAGCGATGCCGACTTTGCGAAAAAGCTCGAGAACTTCATTCGCGATGAAGCCGCCGGCAAGGTTGCCGGGGATGGCAAGGATCCGCTCGATCCTGCGCTGTGGAGCAAGCTGGCCGAACGCATCAGTTATGTGCAGGGCGACTTCCTCGACGATTCCACCTACCAGGACATCGCCAGCAAGATCGAGAGCACCGGCACCGCCAACGCGGTGTTCTACCTGGCCACCGCGCCGCGGTTTTTCAGTGAGGTCGCCCAGCGCCTGGGCTCCTCAGGTCTGCTGCAGGAAGCCGAAGGCGGGTTTCGTCGTGTCGTGATCGAAAAGCCCTTCGGCTCCGATCTGGCCAGTGCGGTCGAGCTCAATGGTTGTCTGCTCAAGGTCATGAGCGAGAAGCAGATTTACCGGATCGATCACTACCTGGGCAAGGAGACGGTGCAGAACATTCTGGTCAGCCGTTTCTCCAACGGCCTGTTCGAGTCGTTCTGGAACAATCACTACATCGATCACGTACAGATCACGGCGGCGGAAACCGTAGGCGTGGAAACCCGTGGCAGCTTTTACGAGCATACCGGTGCCTTGCGCGACATGGTCCCCAACCACCTGTTCCAGTTGCTGGCGATGGTTGCGATGGAGCCACCTGCCGCTTTCGGTGCCGATGCCGTTCGCGGTGAAAAGGCCAAGGTGGTCGGCGCGATCCGGCCCTGGAGCCAGGAGGAAGCCCTGGCCAATTCGGTGCGTGGCCAGTACGCCAAGGGCGTGATGGGCGACAAGGAAGTCGTCGGTTATCGTCAGGAAGATCGTGTGGAGCCTGACAGCAGCACCGAGACCTACGTTGCGCTGAAGGTCATGGTCGACAACTGGCGCTGGGTGGGTGTGCCTTTCTACCTGCGCACCGGCAAGCGCATGAGTGCTCGCAGCACGGAAATCGCCATCTGCTTCAAGCCTGCTCCTTATGCGCAGTTCCGCGATACCGAAGTCGACCGGCTCAAGCCCAACTACCTGCGGATCCAGATTCAGCCCAATGAAGGCATGTGGTTCGACCTGTTTGCCAAGCGTCCGGGCCCGGAACTGAAAATGGAAGATATCGCGTTGGGCTTCGCCTACAAGGACTTCTTCGAGATGCAGCCCTCCACCGGGTACGAAACCCTTATCTATGACTGCCTGACCGGTGACCAGACGCTCTTCCAGCGGGCCGACAACATCGAGAACGGCTGGCGTGCAGTGCAGCCGTTCCTCGACGCCTGGGGCGCGCAGCCGGAAGTACAGCTTTATGAAGCTGGCAAGGATGGCCCGCAAGCGGGTGAAGAGTTGCTGAGTCGTGATGGTCGGGAATGGAGAGAATTGAATGTCTGAACTGCCTGTACAGTTCCTGTTGTCCGACATCGACGGCACGTTACTGCGCCGTGATCACAGCCTGAGCCAAGCCAATATCGACGCCATCAAGCGCCTGCGTAACGCCGGCGTTCACTTCACGCTGGCCAGCAGTCGGCCGCCGAGGGCCATGCGCCAGGTGATTGAAGCGCTGGATGTGGACCTGCCCACCGTGGCATTCAATGGCGGCACCATCACTCATCCCGATGGCAGCCTGCTTGTGGCTCATCGCATTGATCCGCGCGCGGTCCGCATCTGTCTGGAGTTGTTTGCCGGGCAGGACGTTGCCATCTGGGTCTTTGCCGATGATCAATGGCTGCTGCTCGATCCCGACGCCGATTATGTCGATCATGAGCTCGATGCACTGGGCTATGGCTATGTTCAGGTCGAGAGTTTCGAACCGTATCTGGATCGCGTCGACAAGATCGTCGCGGCCAGCGCCGATTTCGAGTTGCTCAAAACGCTTGAGGCGCAGCTCAACCCGCAGATCGAAGGGCTCGCGCTGGCGGCCCGTTCGCAAAAATACTACCTGGATGTGACTGCGCTGGAGGCCAACAAGGGTTCTGCTCTGGTTGCGCTGGCGGACTATCTGGGCGTCGACCTGTCGCGCACGGCGGCGATTGGCGACGGCGGCAACGACGTGGCGATGTTCCACAAGGCAGGCTTGTCGATTGCCATGGGGCAGGGCGAGCAGACAGTCAAGGGACAGGCTGATCATGTTACTGATAGCAATGAGCAGGACGGAGTGGCCAACGCCATCGAGCGTTACATTCTGAGCGCCTGATCAGCTGTATACCCACGTTAACGAATCATCACGACGGGCATTTTCTGAATGGCTGCACTGATCGAAGACTACGCATTGCTGGGCAACTGCGAGACGGCGGCGCTGGTCGCCCGTGATGGTTCGCTGGACTGGTTGTGTTTCCCCCGCTTCGACTCGACGGCCTGCTTCGCCGCGCTGCTGGGCAGTGAAGAGCACGGCCGCTGGAAGATCGCGCCGACTGCTGAGGTCATTGCCGTCGAGCGGCGTTATCGCGATGGCACCCTGATTCTCGAAACCGTTTTCGAAACCCGTGACGGTCGCGCCATGCTGATCGATTTCATGCCCATGAACACCTCCGGCCACGTGGTGCGCATGGTGGTCGGGCTGTCCGGCCGGGTCGAGTTCGCTGTGGATCTCGCCATCCGTTTCGATTACGGCAGCAGCGTGCCCTGGGTCGAGCGGAAGGATGCTCATACACTGACGGCAGTGGCCGGACCGGAAATGCTGGTGCTGCGCAGCCCTGTGGCCCTGCATCCGCAGGATCATCACACCGCCAGCCGTTTTCACGTTGGTGAAGGCCAGCGCAAGGTCTTCACGCTGGCCTATCAGGCGTCCTTTGCGCCCGTGCTCGATCAGATCGATGCCGACCAGGCACTGGAGAGCACCGCTGCCTATTGGCGTGAGTTCTCTGATCGCTGCCCTGACGTCGGGCCGTGGACGGCGCAGGTAAAGCGCTCGCTGATTACGCTGAAAGCCATGACCTATGCGCCCACCGGCGGCATCGTTGCCGCAGTGACCACCTCATTGCCCGAGCAGTTGGGTGGCGAACGCAACTGGGATTACCGCTATTGCTGGCTGCGCGACGCCACCATGACCCTTCTGGCCTTCATGAACCTGGGCTATTTCGAGGAGGCCCAGGCTTGGCGGGACTGGCTGTTGCGCTCGGTTGCCGGTAATCCTGAGCAGATCCAGATCATGTACGGCGTAGGCGGCGAGCGTCGTTTGCAGGAATACGAACTGCCCTGGCTGGGTGGCTATGAGAACTCACTGCCGGTGCGTGTCGGCAATGGTGCGGCGACGCAGGTTCAGCTGGACGTCTACGGCGAAGTAGCCGATGCGATGATCCAGGCGCTGCGAGGCGGTATGGCGCAGCATCCTCGCAGCGTGGCGATTTCCAAAGTGGTCATGCCTTATCTGGAGAAGATCTGGCACCTGCCGGATGCGGGCATCTGGGAGATACGTTCCGAGCCGCGCCACTTTACACATTCGAAAGTCATGGCCTGGGTGGCCTTTGACCGTAACGCCACGCAGATCGCCCAGGCTGCCGAGAACGATGAGGATCGTGCGCTGGCAACGCATTACCGGAAAGTGGCAGACGAAATCCATGCCGATGTCTGTCGCCACGGGTTCGATGACGAGCTTGGCAGCTTCGTGCAGACCTATGGTTCGAAAGAGGTGGATGCCAGTCTGTTGCAGATTGTGCTGACCGGTTTTCTTGCGCCGGAAGATCCTCGCGTTATCGGTACCGTTGCGCAGATCGAGCGCACGCTGATGCAGGATGGTCTGCTGCTGCGCTATGACAACGAGCGCAGTGTCGATGGCGTTGCCGGTCGTGAAGGGACGTTTCTGGTCTGTTCGTTCTGGCTGGCCGATGCCTATGTATTGCTGGGCCGGGCTGATGATGCCGCGCGGCTGTTCGAGCGGTTGGTTGGTCTGTGCAATGATGTTGGCCTGCTGGCCGAGCAGTACGATCCAAAGGGCGGGCGCATGCTGGGCAATTTCCCTCAGGCGTTCAGTCACATCGGCATCATCAATACTGCACTGAACCTGCACCGGGCGGTATGTCCGGCGCTGGCCCGGACTTCCGGCGTGCTTGAAGAGGCTTGATCAGCTGTCGCGGCCGGCCTTGCGAAAGGTCAGGTTGATCCGTTGCTCACCCAGTTGCGGATGTTCTGCCTGTTTGATTGGCAGAATGCCGTGGAAGCGCAATCTGTCCTCGCCACCCCAGACCACGACGTCGCCATGAAACAGGGAGATGCGTTGGGTCTTGTCGCTGCGCAGCAGGCCGCCGAACTGAAAGATGGCCGGTATGCCCAGTGATACGGATACCACTGGCCAGCGATGGTCGTACTCGTTCCGGTCCTGATGCAGGGACATCTTGGCGCCCGGTATGTAGCGATTGATCAGGCAGGCGTCAGGCACGAACCCGTCATAACCGGCTGCGAGCGCGGCGTCCTGCGCCAGCTGCATGAAGGCGTCCGGCATTGCTGGCCAGGCCTGTCCAGTTTGCGGGTCGGTTGCGGTATACCGGTAACCGTGGCGGTCGCTTATCCAGCCCAGTTGCCCGCAACTGCTCAGCGCTGCAGACATGCTCAGGCCGCTGGGGGTCTGCATGTGCCGGAACGGGGAGAGGCCCAGTGTCTGTTCAAGGGCGGACAGCAGTTGCGGCATGGCGGTCAGCGCAAATCCTCTGAACAGCCATGACCCGGGCCCGATACGCTCATTGCTTTCAGGCTGGGCCGTCTGGTCTGCGAACAGGTCCATAGTTGCGGGCGTGTCACCTTTGCGTTGCATGATCGGATCGAGCTCCGGTGAGTATCAGAGAGCCTTGCTGACCTTGACGTCGGTAATAAGGTCGTCGCTCTCGCCGTGCATTTTTTTCAAAGCGGCCTCGGCTTCCTCGGTGGATGCCGATTGCAATTGGGCGAATTCGAAGCGGCGTTCGCCATTGAGCTTGTAGCTGACAGCAAATTTGGTCGTGCGCGGGGCTGGATTGTTCACGGTGACTCCTTGCATCATCCCAGGCGAGAGGTCGAGCGCCGGACGATCTTGATCTTGTGAGTGAAAGGCAGTTTGCGTCCGGCGTTGGTATCTGCCTTACGGCCTGCGGTATCGATGGTGATGTTCCAGAAACCGGTGCTTGGCGCGGCGATCTTGGCCGGAAACCTGTCAAACGCACCGCCATGATAGGTGTGCCGACCACCATTTTTGAAGCTGCGAAAATTCGCATCGTTCATCAGGCGAATATTGCAGGTCTGAGAGCATTCGATGACGACAAGGTCGTCCTCGTTGAGATGCTCACGCTGGTGTACGAATTTCATGACGGGCTCCGAAATGGCGGTTTTTCTGAAAAATCAAAACGATAGCATGCGACGCCCGCAATTTGACGTCGGTGGGCATTAATTTGCCGTGTTTCCGGGAAAAAATGCCTCGGCCGGGATTTAATTGCGCCGGGGCTTGTCGTAGGACCTTTATTTGGAGGCTTTGTATGAAACTGGCTGTAGTAGTCCTGGCTCTGGCAATGACTGGCTGTGCCACAGTAAACGACATTGAGCATACACCCCCCACCATGAATGTGATGTCGGGCAAGAATCCTCAGGAATACGCCGAGTGCTTCGCAGGCAAGATCAGCAGCAGTCGCAAGCCGCCTTTGATCGAACCTCGCCATGACGGTCTGCGGGTCATTGTCGCGCAGAAACTCAGCAAGTCACCGGCGGCACTGGTCGACATCGAGAGCCGCTCGGGCGGCAGTACAATCAAGGTCTACGAACGACTTTCCAATGTGCCCATTCGTTTCAGGGACGTTCAGAACGCTGCCGAAGCGTGCATTTCAGGCTGATCGGTCAGGCTGGGTCAGCTGGCCCTGTCCGCAATGGACAGGGCGGCAGACCTGATTATTTGCAGACCACCAATACGCTTCGACTTTTGTAGTTGCCAACGTCCACGCCCAGCGTCTTGTCGCTTTCGGCAGGCTGTGGGGTGCCATCTGTGCCGACGATTTCATACCCTGTGCCTGCGCAGGACGCATCCGCTTTTTCGTAGCAGCTTGCCCAGGACATTGCCTCGCCGGAGCAATCGATGCTCAAGCCCTGTTTGCCGTTTTTCAGGTAGGTATTGGAGGCGGTTGCGCAGCCGGTGAGGCCCAGCACAGCAATAATGGACAAAATTCTGATCATGTTTTTCGCTTCGAGATAAGGCCAGTGAATTAACAAATGCGAGCGTTGGACTGGTAATAAGTGCCATCGTTCCGCCATGTTTTGCATCATAAACTGCCTGCTTCCCACTTGTCGCCGCCTTGCCGTTCGCGAAGTGTCATGTCACTGCTGCAGCCGTCTGGAAATGGCATTCCGGGTAGCTGTTGCTGGCCCCGATGGTAGTTTGAGGGTGTTCTGCGCTGCATTTTCGTACAGGCAATATCCAGAAACTGCGGAACTATCTGTACGAGTATTCCTCTATCATGGCATCGGACGGCCAAAAGGCGGGGCATTGTAAGGTGACCGCCGCCTGATTAGACTGCGCCGTTAACACCAACAGCCCTTACCAAGGACTTTTATGATCAAGAAATGCTTGTTCCCAGCAGCCGGTTACGGTACTCGCTTCCTGCCAGCGACCAAGGCCATGCCCAAGGAAATGCTGCCGGTGGTCAACAAGCCACTGATCCAATACGGTGTTGAGGAAGCCCTCGCTGCAGGCCTGACCGAAATTTCCATCGTGACCGGTCGTGGCAAGCGCGCTCTTGAAGACCATTTCGACATCAGCTACGAGCTTGAGCACCAGATCAAGGGCACTGACAAGGAAAAGTACCTGGTCGGTATCCGCAAGCTGATCGACGAGTGCAGCTTCTCGTACACCCGTCAGACCGAAATGAAAGGTCTGGGCCACGCTATCCTCAGCGGTCGCCCGCTGATCGGCAACGAAGCCTTCGCCGTGGTTCTGGCGGATGACCTGTGCGTCAATCCCGAGGGTGATGGCGTGCTGGCGCAGATGGTCAAGCTGCACAAGCATTATGGCTGCTCGATCATCGCCATTCAGGAAGTCGATCCGCAGGAAACCAACAAGTACGGTGTGATCGCGGGTGAAGAGATCAAACCTGGCCTGTTCCGCGTGACCAACATGGTTGAAAAGCCAAAGCCAGAAGATGCGCCGTCGAACCTGGCGATCATCGGCCGCTACATCCTGACTCCGGACATTTTCGAAAAAATCGAACAAACCGAGCCGGGCAAGGGCGGTGAGATTCAGATCACCGACGCCTTGATGAAGCAGGCTGCCGAAGGCAACGTACTCGCCTACAAGTTCAAGGGCGAGCGTTTTGACTGCGGTGGTGCGGAAGGTTACATCCAGGCCACCAACTTCTGCTTCGAGCATTTCTACAAAACCGGCAAAGCGCATTGATTTCTGATTGATGACGCTCGGGACAAAGCCACCTTCGGGTGGCTTTGTCATTTCTGACTGGCCGCCAAGCGGCTATGCTGTGCCTCTGCCAAGGAGATATCGATGGCCTTTGATTTTGATCTGTTTGTAATTGGCGCCGGCTCGGGCGGCGTCAGGGCGGCGCGTTTTGCTGCCGGTTTCGGCGCAAAGGTCGCTGTGGCCGAGAGCCGCTATCTGGGTGGGACCTGCGTCAACGTGGGGTGCGTGCCCAAAAAACTGTTGGTGTACGGGGCGCATTTCTCCGAGGATTTCGACCATGCCAAAGGCTTTGGCTGGTCATTGAGCGAGGCCAGTTTTGACTGGTCCACGCTGATTGCCAACAAGGACAGTGAGATCAGCCGCCTCAACGGTATCTATCGCAAATTGCTGGTCGACAGCGGCGTTACCTTGCTCGAAGGCCACGCGAAGATCGTCGGGCCGCAGCAGGTCGAAATCAACGGTCAGACCTACAGTGCCGAGCGCATTTTGATCGCCACCGGTGGCTGGCCGCAGGTGCCTGATGTGCCGGGACGCGAGCACGCGATCACCTCCAACGAGGCGTTCTACCTCAAAACGTTGCCCAAGCGTGTCGTCGTTGTGGGGGGCGGCTACATCGCCGTGGAGTTCGCATCGATTTTCAACGGACTGGGTGCCGATACCACGCTGGTTTATCGTCGCGAGCTGTTCTTGCGTGGCTTTGATGGCGGTGTTCGTACCCATCTTCACGAAGAGCTGCTCAAGCGCCACATGACGATTCGCTTCAACAGCGATATCGAGCGCATCGACAAGCAGGCCGACGGCAGTCTGCTGCTGTCCATGAAAGGCGGTGGCACACTCGAGACCGATTGCGTGTTCTACGCAACAGGGCGTCGGCCGATGCTCGACAACCTCGGTCTGGACAGTGTCGACGTCAAGCTGGACGAGCACGGTTACATCAAGGTCGATGAGCATTACCAGAGCAGCGAGCCTTCCATCCTGGCCATCGGCGATGTCATCGGGGGTGTGCAACTGACCCCGGTTGCGCTGGCTGAAGGCATGGCCGTCGCGCGTCGGCTGTTCAAGCCCGAGCAGTATCGCCCGGTGGACTACAATCACATCCCGACTGCGGTTTTCAGTCTGCCGAACATCGGTACGGTAGGTTTGACCGAAGAAGATGCGATCAAGGCCGGTCACGATGTGCAGATTTTCGAGAGCCGTTTCAGGCCGATGAAGCTGACCCTGACGGACGATCAGGAGCGCACATTGATGAAGCTGGTCGTCGATGCGAAGACCGACCGCGTATTGGGCTGCCACATGGTGGGACCGGATGCTGGCGAAATCGTCCAGAGCCTGGCCATTGCCATCAAGGCTGGCGCGACCAAGCAGGTATTCGACGATACTATTGGGGTGCACCCGACCGCGGCAGAAGAGTTCGTCACCATGCGTACGCCTGTCAAACGTTAAGTCACGCAGCGCCCGGAGTTCAGGAAGAGCTCCGGGGTAAAGGCTTGAAGAGGATGGATCCCGACGTGAATAGAGAAAAACCACCGGCCAGAATGCCATTGCATTCGTCTGAGCAGGATCGCGAAGTCGCGCTGTACATTGATGCCTTGCGTGAAAGCGAGCGTCAGTTCAGGACATTGGCTGACAACATGAGTCAACTGGCCTGGACTGCCAGCCCCCGAGGGCAGGTCCACTGGTACAACGAGCGTTGGTATGCGTACACCGGTGCCTCGCTCGAGGCCATGACTGCGCTGGGTTGGCGCTCGGTTCTGCACCCCGGGCATCGCGAGCGCGTTATGGCGCGTTTGCAATACTGCTTTTCCACCGGCTCCATCTGGGAAGATACATTCCCGATACGCGGCAAGGGCGGCGCTTTCAACTGGTTCCTGTCGCGTGCGCTGCCCCTGCGCGACGCTCGGGGCCACATCACCCACTGGCTGGGTACTCACACCGATATCACCGCTCAGGTCAATGCAGAAGAGGCATTGCGCGAACTCAACGAGAGTCTTGAGTTACGCGTCGCCGAGCGCACGCGCGAGCTGGAAACCACCAATAAGTTATTGCAGGCCGAAATCGCCGAGCGGGCGATGGCTGAGGAAGTCTTGCGCCATGCGCAAAAGATGGATGCGATCGGTCAGTTGACCGGCGGCATCGCCCATGACTTCAACAACGTACTTTTCGGCGTGATCGGCGCACTGGACATGATCAGGCTGCGTGTGGCGGCCGGGCGGATCAGTGAAGTCGATCGCTATCTGGATGCTGCGGCGAGCTCGGCAAACCGTGCTGCTGCGCTGACCCGCAGGCTGCTGACATTTGCTCGCCGGCAGTCGCTCAACGTCACCGTGGTGGATGTCAATTGCATGGTCCGCTCGATGGAGGAACTGTTGCGAGGTACGGTCGGCGCTCATGCGCATCTGGAGTTCGAACTGGAGGAAGGGCTAAGCGCGGTGCGCACCGATGAGCACCAGTTGGAAAATGCCTTGTTGAATCTGGTTATCAATGCTCGCGATGCTGTACCTGTTGGAGGGAGGCTGTGCGTGCGTAGTCGCTCGTTAACGCTGGTGACGCAAAAAGAGGGGCTGCTGCCTGGGGACTACGTACAACTCAGCGTCGAAGATAACGGCTGTGGCATTGCTCAGGATGTTATCGACCAGGTGTTCGATCCGTTCTTCACCACCAAACCGGTAGGCCAGGGAACCGGACTGGGTTTGTCGATGGTCTACGGCTTTACCCGACAGACTGGCGGGCACGTGCAGATAGACAGCACTGAAGGTCAGGGGACCCGGGTTCATCTGCATCTGCCATGCGGCGAGGCTACGGTTGCCTGAGGCTTCTGGTCACGTCTTGTCTGATGGCTTCTTTCTGCTGGCTTTGGGCTTGTCCGGCGGATCGAGCCTGATCTGCAGGTTCTCCAGTGCCGCTTCCTTCTTGGTCAGCAACAGTTCCAGCATCCGATTCTGTTGCTGCGCATCGGTCATGCCTTGTGTGAGCGCGGTGCTTTCGTCCTGCGCGCTGCGTAATCTTTCTTCCAGTAGTGCACATTGTGTGCGGGCGTGATGTTGTTGCTCTGCAAGGGCGGCACTCTGTGTGTTGGCCTGCTTCAGCAAGTCGGTCTGGCTGTGCAGTTCGCGCAGGGTGTTGCGATTTTCAGCCAGCAATCTTTCGTTGTCTCGATTGAGCTGTGTGATGTTTTCCTGGTGCATGGCAAGGAATTGCTGTGCCTGTCGCAATTCCATTTGCAGTTGCTGAACCTGACTTTCGTGACGTCGCTGCTCCTGCTCGCGTTGTTCTCTTATCGAGTTGCGATAGTGCTCCAGCGCCTCGCGGGCATGCTGGTGCTTTTCTTCCAGAGAGTGGATCTGCCCGTCCTTGTCGTGCAGGCGGGCCTCCAGATCCTGATTAGCCTGAAGCAGTCGGGCGTGCTCTGTCTGTACGTCCTGCAGTGTGCGTTGCGTGTGGAGCAGGGCGGCAGCCTGCTGCTCCAGTGCCTCATCACGCTGCTGTGCGTGTTTTTCCAGCTGGCTGATCTGCTCCTGAGTGGCAGCAAGTTGCTGCTGGAGGGCGTCGCGCTCGGCCTGGTATTGATCGTGCGCCTGATCGATACGCTCTTGTGCCTGTTCCTGAAGTCTCTGGGCGAGATGAGCCACCAGGTCACTCAGCTCCTCATTGATATCCGGCACTGAGACCTGAGTGGATTCAAGCTCCTTCAGATAACGGTGGATGGTGGTTTTCGAGCCCGTATTGCCCATTTCGATACGTACCGCATCGATGCTGGGGTTTTCGCCTCTGGACAGCAGGGACGCCCTTGCTTTCTGCACTAAAGCCTTGTTTACACCGCCGCGGGCCATGCTGTCTCCTACGATTTCGTACTGTGGTATGTACTCTGTAATTACATACTATATGTTTTGAAATAATTAGCTATTATTTGAATTAATTAACACGGGATATTGGCGTATTATCCCGTGTCAGGCGCTGTCAGCTACCTTTGCGGCGCGTTTACCGGTACACCGAGCAGGTTTGAGCCATGAATGACGTTGATCGCTATATCGAGGCGGCGACCCGCGACAACACGCGCCGCAGCTATCGGGCTGCCATCGAGCATTTCGAGGTGACATGGGGCGGGTTTCTGCCGGCGACCAGCGAAAGCGTGGCGCGCTACCTGGCCAGCCATGCCGGAACGCTGTCGGTGAATACCCTGAAGCTGCGCTTGTCAGCGCTGGCCCAGTGGCATATCAGCCAGGGCTTTGTCGATCCCACCAAGGCACCGATGGTGCGCAAGGTCATCAAGGGCATTCGTGCGCTGCACCCGGCGCAGGAAAAGCAGGCTGAGCCTTTGCAATTGCAGGATCTGGAGAAAGTCATCGCCTGGCTGGAGGTCGAAATAAGCGAGGCGAGCGCGCAGCACGATCAGCCGCGTCTGTTGCGCAGCCGGCGTGATTCGGCGCTGATCCTGCTGGGGTTCTGGCGCGGGTTTCGCAGCGACGAGCTTTGCCGTCTGCAAGTACAGGACGTCAAGGCCATCGCCAACTCGGGAATCAGCCTTTACCTGCCGCGCAGCAAAGGCGATCGCGACAATCTTGGCAGGACCTATCAGACCCCCGCCTTGCAGCGGCTGTGCCCGGTGCAGGCCTATATAGAGTGGATCAACTGTGCAGCGCTGGTACGCGGTCCGGTGTTTCGGGCAGTGGACCGCTGGGGTAACCTTAAAGAGGGGGGGCTGCACGCCAACAGCGTCATTCCGTTGCTGCGTCAGGCGCTCCAGGGTGCAGGCATCGCTGCCGAGCACTACACCAGCCACTCGCTGCGCCGTGGCTTCGCCAGTTGGGCGCATGGCAACGGCTGGGACCTCAAGTCACTGATGTCCTATGTAGGCTGGAGGGACATCAAGTCGGCGATGCGCTACATTGATGCCGCTCCGTTCCTGAGCAATCCGGAGGAGGGCAGCGGCCCGAAGGTTTCTTCTATCGATAAGCTGCCTTCATAGTGAAAAGCAATCAGTGACATCAGGTTTGCCAATGAGCGATTGTCATCGATCATGCGTAAGCTTCACTCCATCGAATTCACAACCCATCTAACCCATCAGGAGATATACCGATGCCTATCATCAACAGCCAAGTAAAACCGTTCAAGGCTACAGCATTCAAGAACGGCGCTTTCGTTGACGTCTCGGACGCTGACTTCAAAGGCAAGTGGTCTGTCGTATTCTTCTACCCGGCGGACTTCACCTTCGTATGCCCGACCGAGTTGGAAGACCTGGCTGACAACTACGAAGAGTTCAAGAAGCTGGGCGTTGAAATCTACAGTGTTTCGACTGACACCCACTTCGCTCACGCGGCATGGCACAACACCTCGCCAGCGATCGGCAAGATCCAGTACACCATGATCGGTGACCCGACCCTGACCATCTCCCGCAACTTCGACGTACTGATCGAAGAAGCCGGTCTGGCGGATCGCGGTACTTTCGTGATCAACCCTGAAGGTCAGATCAAAATCGTCGAGCTGAACGACGGCGGCGTTGGCCGTGACGCTTCCGAGCTGCTGCGCAAGATCAAGGCTGCTCAGTACGTTGCCGCTCACCCGGGCGAAGTCTGCCCAGCCAAGTGGAAAGAAGGCGAAGCTACTCTGGCTCCGTCGCTGGACCTGGTTGGCAAGATCTGAGTCGCATGAATCGGCTGGGGGCGTTGAGCTCTTGAGCAAGTAAACCGCATCGCCCCAAAAAACGCCCGGGCGGTAATCGCCTGGGCGTTGTTATTTCTACCCTTTGTAAACAGGAAGCCGCCACATGTTGGACGCCAATCTTAAAGCCCAGTTGAAATCCTATCTGGAGCGGGTTACTCGCCCCATCGAGATCGTCGCGTCCCTTGATGACGGCGCGAAGTCTCAGGAAATGCTCGCACTGCTCAATGATGTGATCAGCGTTTCCAAGGACGTCACCCTGAATGACAGCGGCACCGACGCACGTACTCCGTCGTTCTCGCTGAGCAGCCCTGGCCACGATATCAGCCTGCGTTTTGCCGGTATCCCCATGGGTCACGAATTCACCTCGCTGGTCCTGGCGCTGCTGCAAGTCGGCGGCTACCCACCCAAGGTCAGTGCGGAAACCATCGAACAGGTTCGCGCACTTCAGGGCGAATTCCATTTCGAAACCTATTTCTCGCAGTCTTGCCAGAACTGCCCGGACGTTGTCCAGGCCCTTAATCTGATGGCAGTGCTGAACCCTGGTATCAAACACGTCGCTATCGACGGTGCGCTGTTCCAGGACGAAGTCACCGATCGCAAGATCATGTCGGTGCCGAGCATCTATCTGAACGGTGAGTTGTTCGGTCAGGGCCGCATGGGGCTGGAAGAGATTCTGGCCAAGATCGACACCGGCGCCGGTGCGCGTCAGGCGAAAAAGCTCAACTCGAAGCAGGCTTTCGATGTGCTCGTCGTGGGCGGTGGCCCCGCTGGCTCTGCGGCAGCCGTCTACGCGGCCCGCAAAGGCATTCGCACCGGTGTTGCAGCCGAACGTTTCGGCGGTCAGGTGCTCGACACCATGGCTATCGAGAACTTCATCTCGGTACAGCATACCGAGGGGCCGAAGCTGGCCGTCGCGCTTGAAGAACACGTCAAGCAGTACGAAGTCGACATCATGAACCTGCAACGCGCCGACAAGCTGATTCCTGGCGCAGCCGGCGAGTTGCACGAAGTGAAGTTTGCCAGCGGTGCGAGCCTCAAGGCCAAGACGCTGATCCTTGCCACCGGCGCACGCTGGAGGGAAATGAATGTGCCGGGTGAACAGCAGTACCGTAACAAAGGTGTCGCTTATTGCCCGCACTGCGACGGTCCGTTGTTCAAAGGCAAGCGCGTCGCTGTCATCGGTGGCGGTAACTCGGGTGTCGAGGCTGCAATCGACCTGGCAGGTATCGTGTCTCACGTGACACTGCTCGAGTTCGACGTGCAATTGCGTGCCGACGCGGTGCTGCAGCGCAAGCTGCACAGCCTGCCGAACGTGACCGTGATCACCAGTGCGCAGACCACTGAAGTGACAGGTGATGAGCAGAAGGTCAACGGCCTGCGCTACAAGAACCGCACCACAGGCGAAGAGATCACTGTGCCGCTCGAAGGTATCTTCGTGCAGATCGGTCTGCTGCCTAACAGCGAATGGCTGAAAGGCGCTATCGAGCTGTCGCCGCGTGGCGAGATCGTGGTCGATTCTCGTGGAGAAACTTCGGTGCCGGGTATCTTTGCTGCCGGTGACGTGACGGTTGCGCCGTACAAACAGATCATCATCGCCCTGGGCGAAGGTGCCAAGGCCTCCCTGAGCGCCTTTGACCACCTGATCCGTACCTCCGCACCGGCCTGATCGGACAGCGGTAAACAAAAAGCCCCGCGAGCGATCACGGGGCTTTTTGCTTTCTACGTTGATCGCTTTTTGCTGGAGCGATCACGGCAGTCTCAGAGCGGCGTTGGCTGGATGATTTCTACCCAGTAGCCATCCGGGTCCTTGATAAAGGCCAGGCTGTTCATGCGGCCATCGGACAAGCGCTTCTGAAAGTCGACGCCCAGGCTTTCAAATCGCTCGCAGGCGACTTTCACGTCAGGCACCGACACGCAGATATGACCAAAGCCGCGCGGGTCGCGGTTACCGTTGTGGTACGACGCTGTGGCATCGCTTTCGGTACCGTGGTTATGCGTCAGCTCCAGAATGCCGGGGATCGACTTCATCCATTCGTTGCGGGCGGCGTCGTCTTCCGGGATCTGTGCCTTGTCGACCAGCGCCAGGAAGTACAGGCTGAATTCGGCTTCCGGGAAATCACGTTTCTCGACCAGGCTGAAGCCCAGCACACGGGTGTAGAAATCCAGCGACTTGGTGATGTCCTTGACGCGCAGCATGGTGTGGTTGAACACAAACTGCCGGGTGGCCGCTTCAGGATTGGCTGTGACGCCCGGTAGTGTGTTGAGTTCGTGCAAGCTCATCAATGTGTCTCCAACAGAATGTACAAATAATGCCAAATGATACGGGGCAGGGCGCGCAGTGCCAAACCCGGCTCGGATAACGTCGCGTCGGCCTTGCTCGATGCCGGCAACAGGCTCAGAATTTCCGGTCAACCGTTCTGGCGACCCGATCATGATCCTTTCGCACTACCGACGCTCCTTGCCAAGCCTGTGCCTGTTCCTGCTGCTGGGCGCTGCACAGGTCCATGCCACCGATGCAATGATCGTCTGGCCCGCAGGCTGGGAGGTCGAGTCGTTACCGACCGAGTCGGGCGAGCCCGTTCAACCTTCCGTGCAGGTCAGACAGCGCGCGGTGAAAAACGATCAAAGTGGAAATCCGCTGATGGTCATGGAGCTCACTCAGACGCGCCTTGCACCAGGGCATGAAGTCAATGTCCAGGGCGTTCTGCTGGAAATGCGCAAGTCGGTTCAGGTCAATTTTGCCCGCAGTGGATTGCAGAGCGTCTGCACGCATGTCCGCGAAAGCCGGCTCAGCGTGGTGCCCGCGCTCGAAACCACCTGCACCATTACCCAGAATGGTGTGCACGTGCTGACCCAGACACTGGTCGCGGCGGCCAACAAGCAGCTGGCCTGGTCTTTGTCCTACGCGGGATCGGCAGACGGCTATGCGAGCAACAAGGATGAGGCACTGCGTATTCGCGAGAGTCTGCGTCTGGACGTTACGCAGTGACATCTGCCTTTTTGCAGACAAAAAGAAGCCCGCCGAGGCGGGCATGGGGCGCTATTCCTTTAGCGGTCTTCATCATCCGAGAGTGCATGTGAAAAAAGTGTGAAGCTCCGCTGTGCTGGGCATTCGGTGCTTTTCAGCGCGCCGAATCATTGGGAAACAAATAGTGATGCATCTCATCTCACTGTCAAACTGAATAATTACTCTACACACTTCAGCAACTGTTCAGGTTTGTAACTGTGTGCTGAATCGCTTATCCGGATTTATTGGCGTCATTATTCTCGCGGCATTTACACTGTGCATTGAAGTATACGAACCGGGCAGTCCACGTAATCATGTATATGAATTCCTGCTGCGGATCGACAGGCAATGTGTGATGACGCCTGAGCACAGTGCTGCAGTACGCAGGTGACGATCTGCAGCGACGAAGATAAAAAAGCCCTGCAAGTGCAGGGCTTCAAGTGACAACTTTCAATCAGGCACGCAGCCATGAATCAACCGTGTCTACACCGTATTGCTCTTTCCATGCCTTGAGGCCGCGATGGTTGCCGCCCTTGGTTTCAATCAGCTCGCCGGTATGTGGGTTCTGGTAAACCTTGACCACGCGTGCACGGCGACGCTTTGGCCCCGCGGGTGCGACCAGCGAGGCAGCACTTGAAGGGTCAAGGATTGCGATGATGTCACGCAGGCTTTTGCCGTAGGTGCCCATCAGGTCCTGGAGCTTTTGCTCGAATTCGATCTCCTTCTTCAATCCGGCGTCATTCTTCAACGATTCCAGCTGTGCAAGCTGTTCCTGAAGGGCTTTCTCTGCTGCTCGAAACTCGGCAAGTCTGGACAATTAATATACTCCAACAATGTAATGGCTGTTGTCAGCCCTATAAAGCGATGAGACAAAACTGATGGGCCGATTCGCTCAATCGAGGGTGCCCGATACCTGCGGTTTCTATGCTGAAACTTGGCCTTCGCGGCGTGTCGTTGCGCAGATAGAGCGTATTTATAACTCAGTCGCCAGCAAATGATGCACTTTTTTTTTCAGTTAGAAAATAGCCCTTCTCAAATTCGTTAAATGGCGTGGGGAGGCGATGTTGGATATAGGGGATGATGTCCGTGTTGTAGGCCGAGGGGCGTTGTAAGTTATTTCCGATATTAGCCATGGATGGAAAACGTGCCATGAGAGAGTGGATGGCTTAGAAAAAGAAATATCCGACAGGCAAAAGGAATGTCAGGTGAGGAAATGGCAGAAATGTCTGAAGGCCACGTGTTGCAAGGCGCGTGGACCCTTCAAAGATGGCCTTTGGCCTGTCGCTAAGTTGCGTTTGTGACCCTACAGTCCCTGTTGCAGCACAGGGTCATCAGGGTTCTGCTGCTCGAGCTCGGCCAGAAGAATCTGCACGTTCTGCAACTGACCGTTCTCTTTCCAGTACTGGATCAGCACGACTCTGGCCTTGCGATTGGCGGGCTGATTCTGAACGATCTGGGTCAACTGCCGCTGTGCCGCTTCGAGCTCGTTCAAAGAGTGCAGGGCGACCGCCAGGTCATAGCGATAGTCGTTGTTGTCAGGTGACAGTTCCGTGGCCTTGGCCAGGCTGAGCACGGCGAATTCCGCCTGGCCGTGGTTAAGCAGCCACATGCCCAGCGCGTGCTGGAGCATAGACGAGTCAGGGTTGTGCTCCAGCAACTGCGCGAAGAGGCTGCGCGCCTGCTCGGCCTGACCCTTGCGGTCCAGCAATTCAATGTGCGCCAGCGCCGCTTCTATATTGCCCGGGTCCAGCGCGGTAGCCCGCTGTAGCGCCGCGAGCGCGGGTTCCAGGTCGCCGGTCTGCAGATACAGCCTGGCCAGTTGCAGCTGGTTTTGTGCGCTTTGCGGCTGGCTTTTGAGTGATTCCTGAAACGCCTCGGCACTTTGCTGCAGAACGGCGAAGTACAGGCCCAGCTCATCAGGTGACAGGCCGAGCAGGGCGCTGGTGGCGCGAAACCTGACGGATTGTTCGGCATCATCCAGCAGGGGGCCGAGCAGCAGGCTGCGCTGGCTGTTGGAGACCAGCCTGACGCTGACATCGATGGCCGCTTCGCGCACTTGAGCGGACGGGTTGCTCAAGGCAGCGTCGAGCAACTTGAGGGCCTGGGGGCTGGGGTAGTTGCTCAGTTCGGCAAGCAGGCTGATGCGTTGTGCGTCAGACAGGTCAGTGCGTGCCAGTTGTTGATACAGCACGCGCGCGGCACCCGGTTTGCCGTCATGCGCCTGTTCCAGCGCTTGGGCATAGGTATGACTGAGCTTGGCCGGCGCGGTCTGGACGGGCATGCGCCACCACCAGAAAACCAGCGAAAGCGCCAGCAGCACTGCAGCCGCTACGCCGATCAGCCAGCGACGTCGAGAAGTGGTTTGAGGCGATAACCCCGTGGTAGAAAGTCTGGGCATATCGATTTCCAATGCTTGACGGGTTGCAGCTTCGGGGAGTGGCTGGCAGCTGTCAAACGGCAATCATGAAGCAGCCGGATTTCAGCCAAAAAAAGCCCCGCGGCCTGATCGGGCGCGGGGCGGATTTACCGGCTTTAAGGTTCAGGCCTGAGGCTGCCAGCCGCCACCCAGTGCCTTGTAGATGGCCACAATGCCATGGTACAGCTCGATTTCTGCCTGCGCCTGTGCGTCCTCGGCTGCCAGACGTTCGCGCTCGGCGTCCAGCAGGACCAGGAAGTCCGCCGTGCCTTCGCGATACTGCACCGAGGCCAGTCTGGCCGCCGAGCGACTCGCATCGCTCTGGCGCATCAGCGAGACCAGCCGCTGCTGGCGTTTGTCGTAATCGCTGAACGCGTTCTCCGACTCTTCCAGCGCGAGCAGCACCTGCTGCTCATAGTTGGCCAGTGCGCCCTCGGCGTCGGCGTCGGCACTGCGAATCTGCGCCCGGACACTGCCCAGATCGAAAGCTGCCCAGGTGATGCTTGGGCCTAACGACCAGGCTCTGGCCGCTGACGACCCGATCTGCGATCCGCGTCCGGCGGTAAAGCCCAGAAAACCGCTCAGGCTGACCCTTGGGAACAGGTCGGCAGTCGCGACGCCGATACGTGCAGTCGAGGCGGCGAGTTGTCGCTCTGCTGCACGGATGTCGGGCCGATTGCGCAATACTTGCGTCGGGTCGCCAATCGGCAAGGCCTTGGCAATCGCCGGCAGTTTGCTCGGGCTCAAGTCGACGCTGAGGTTTTCCGGACGCTCACCCAGTAACGTGGCGATACGGTTGCGCTGGCGAGCCTGCTCGGCCTGCAACTGCGGAACGGTCGCCTCGACGGCGGCCAGTCGTGCCTCGGCACGCACCACGTCCAACTCGTTGCCCACACCCGCATCGCGTAACTGAGTGGTCACGTCCTGAGAACTCTGCTGGTTTTTCAGGTTGTCGCGGGCAATGGCTTCACGCAGTTGTGCGCCACGCAGTTGACCGTAGGCGTCGACCACCTCGGCAATCAGCGTGACCTGAAGCTGATAGAGGTTGGCCTCTGCAGCTTCCTGATCGGCATCGCTGGCCTCCAGTTGGCGCTGGATACGTCCGAACAGGTCCACTTCCCACGCCATGTCCAGACCCAGGTCGTAGCGCTCGCTATTGACCCGGCGCTCGGTGATGCCGGGTTGCTGACCCTTGCCGATGTCGCTGCTGGCACGGCTGGTCACTACCGGCATTACATCGTTGGCGACGTCATCGCGAATGGCTCGCGCCGACTTGAGCCTGGCGAAGGCGACGCGCAGGTCGCGGTTGCCGTCCAGTGAGCGGGCTACCAGCTTATTGAGGGTCGGGTCCTCGAACTGCTGCCACCACACCCGATCCACTTTGCTGCGGTCATAGTTGCCCTGTGCGGCGGACGCCAGTTTCGCTGGCGCCGTGACCGGCGCCTGGTAGTCCGGGCCCACGGCGCAGGCCGCCAATGCCATGACCAGCAGGCTCGGGATGAAGACTTTGTACGCGCTCATCAATGCATCTCCGCAGGCAGGTTTTGCTGGCTGTTTATCCTGGCGGCCTTGCGGGCCTCCTGGCGTTCGACGTAATTACGGATAAGCACGTAGAACACCGGCGTCAGCAGCAGGCCGAAGAAGGTGACGCCCAGCATCCCGGAGAACACGGCGACACCCATCGCATGGCGCATCTCGGCACCCGCGCCGCTGGACAGCACCAGGGGCACGACCCCCATGATGAAGGCGAACGAGGTCATCAGGATCGGCCGCAGACGCAGGCGGCATGCTTCCAGTACCGCATCCAGCGGGCTCATCCCTTCCGCCTGTTTGTCCTTGGCGAACTCGACGATCAGAATCGCGTTCTTGCACGCCAGGCCGACCAGTACGATCAGGCCTATCTGAGTGAAGATGTTGTTGTCGCTGCCGGCGATCATCACCCCGGCAATCGCCGAGAGCAGGGTCATCGGTACGATCAGGATCACCGCCAGCGGCAGGCTCCAGCTTTCGTATTGCGCCGCCAGGACCAGGAACGCCAGCAATACACAGAGCGGGAACACGAACAGTGCGGTATTGCCCGAAAGGATCTGCTGATAGGTCAGGTCAGTCCATTCGTAGATCATGCCGGTGGGCAGTTCCTCACGAAGCAATTTCTCGACCGCCGCCTGAGCCTGGCCAGAGCTGTAGCCCGGTGCTGCCGCGCCATTGATTTCAGCAGTGATGAAGCCGTTGTAGTGCATGACGCGGTCGGGGCCTGCGGTGTCGCTGACCTTGACGAAGGTCGCCAGCGGGATCATCTCGCCCAGGTTATTGCGCACCTTGAGCTGACCGATCTGGTCGGCATCCTGACGGAACTGCTGCTCAGCCTGAACGTTGACCTGGTAGGTGCGGCCGAACCGGTTGAAGTCGTTGGCATACAGCGAACCCAGATACACCTGCAGGGTGTCGAAAATATCGCTGACTGCCACGCCGTGGGTCTTGGCCTTCTCGCGGTCAATCGCGGCATCGACCTGCGGTACGTTCACCGTGTAGCTGGTAAACAGCCCGGCCAGTTCCGGCACGCTGCGGCTTTTGGCGATGATGTTCTGGGTTTCCTTGTACAGCTCGTCATAGCCGAGGTTGCCACGGTCCTCGATCTGCAGGCGGAAGCCGCCGATGGTGCCCAGGCCTTGTACCGGTGGTGGCGGGAAGATCGCCATGTAGGCTTCCTGAATCGAGGCGAACTGACCGTTCAGCGCGCCGGCAATCGCATTGGCCGAGAGGCTCGGGTCCTTGCGCTCGTCGAACGGCTTGAGGGTCACGAACACCACACCGTTATTCGGGCTGTTGGTGAAGCCGTTGATCGACAGCCCCGGGAAGGCAATGGCGTCCTGCACGCCAGGTTGCTTGAGGGCCAGCTCCGACATGCGCTTGATGACATCTTCGGTGCGGTCCAGGCTCGCGGCGTCCGGCAGTTGGGCAAATGCAACCAGGTATTGCTTGTCCTGGCTCGGGACGAAACCGGTCGGTGTGCTGGCAAAACCCATCCAGGTCAAAACCATCAGGCCCGCGTAGACCAGCAAGGCAATGCCGCTGCTGCGAATGACCCTGGCGACCGTGCCGACATAGCCGTGGCTGGCTTTCTCGAAGAAACGGTTGAACGGGCGGAACAGCCAGCTGCCGAGCATTTTGTCGAGGAAGCGCGAGAAGCGATCCTTGGGCGCGTCATGCCCTTTGAGCAATACCGCCGCCAGTGCAGGCGACAGGGTCAGCGAGTTGAAAGCAGAAATGACCGTCGAGATGGCGATGGTCAGCGCGAACTGCTTATAGAACTGCCCGCTGAGCCCGGAAATGAAAGCCGCAGGCACGAATACGGCGCACAGCACCAGCGCCGTCGCGATGATCGGTCCCGTCACTTCGGCCATGGCCTTGTGTGTGGCGGCGACCGGTTCCAGGCCCAGCTCGATGTTCCGTTCGACGTTCTCCACCACCACGATGGCATCGTCGACCACGATACCGATTGCCAGTACCAGGCCGAACAAGGACAGCGCGTTCAGCGAGAAACCGAACATATGCATGACCGCAAAGGTGCCGATCAACGAGACCGGTACGGCCACCAACGGGATGATCGATGCGCGCCAGGTCTGCAGGAACAGGATCACCACCAGCACCACCAGAATCAGTGCTTCGAACAGCGTGTGAATCACCGCCTCGATGGAGCCCCGGACGAAGATCGTCGGGTCATAGACGATGCTGTAGTCCATGCCTTCCGGGAAGCTTTGCTTGAGCTCGGCCATCCGTGCCCGTACATCGTTGGAGATGTCGATGGCGTTGGAGCCGGGGCGCTGGAAGATCGGGATCGCTACCGCGGGCTGATTATTGAGCAACGAGCGCAGCGCGTACTGGCTGGAGCCCAGTTCGATGCGGGCAATGTCCTTGAGGCGAGTGATTTCACCGTCGGCGCCAGCTCGCACCACTACGTTTTCGAACTCTTCCTCACTGACCAGACGGCCCTGAGTGTTGATCGACATCTGAAAACTGGTGGCATTCGGGGAGGGCGGTGAGCCCAGCTGGCCTGCCGCTACCTGACGGTTCTGCTCGCGAATCGCATTGACCACATCAGTGGCGGTCAGGTTGCGTGAGGCGGTCTTGTTCGGATCGAGCCAGACCCGCAGCGAATAGTCGCCCATGCCGAACAATTGCACGTCACCGACGCCGCCCAGTCGCGCCAGCTCATCCTTGATGTTGAGCACGGCGTAGTTGGACAGGTACAGCATGTCGTAGCGTTTGTCCGGTGAGGTCAAGTGCACAACCATGGTCAGGTCGGGGGAGGCCTTGTCCACGGTAATGCCGATGCGTGTCACTTCTTCAGGCAGCTTCGGTTCGCTGCGGGTCACGCGGTTCTGCACCTGCACCTGCGCGTTGTCCAGGTCAGTGCCCAGTGCGAAGGTGATGGTGAGGGTCAGCTTGCCATCGGCGGTGGCCTGCGAGGACATGTAGAGCATGCCTTCGACACCGGTAATCGCCTGTTCCAGTGGCGAGGCCACGGTTTCGCCGATCACCTTGGGGTTGGCGCCGGGGAAGTTGGCGCGTACCACCACGGTTGGCGGCACGACTTCCGGGTATTCACTGATTGGTAGCTGGAACAGCGAGATGGCACCGGCGATCAGGATCAGCAGCGACAGCACTGCGGCAAAGATCGGCCGTGAAATAAAGAATTTGGAGAAGTTCATCGGACGAGTCCCTTAGCCGCGCGGCGCGGCAGCGCTGGCGATTTTGACGGCCGCTTTGGGCGCCACTTGTGGCAGGTTGCTGGCTTCGAGGGCCTGGCGTTGTTTGAGCAGTGCGGCGAGGGTGTCGGCGCTGGCCATCGGGGTGACTTCAGGGTCCACAGGCTGGCCCGGACGGACGCGCTGCAAGCCTTTGACGACGATGGTGTCATCCTTGGCCAGCCCAGTGCGCACAATGCGCAGGCCTTCGATTTTCGGCCCCAGTTCGACAGCGCGGTAGGCGGGCTTGTTGTCCTTGTCCATGACCAGCACAAACTTCTTGCCCAGGTCGGTGCCCACTGCTTCGTCATTGATCAGCACGGCCGAGTAAGTGCCGCTGCCCACCAGTTTCAGGCGCGCATACAGGCCGGGAGTAAACGCACCGTCGGCGTTATCGAACACGGCGCGGCCACGAATGGTGCCGGTCCTCGGGTTGACCTGGTTGTCGACAAAGTTCATCTGGCCCAGGTGCGGGTTGCCGGGTTCGTTGGACAGTCCCAGATAGACTGGCGTGGTCTGACCGCGCTGGCCTTTGCGGGCCAGCTCGGTGTACTTGAGGAACACGCGCTCGTCTGCGTCGAAGTAGGCGTAGACCTTGTCGGTGGAGACCACGCTGGTCAGCGCGGTGACATCGGCGGTGACAATGTTGCCAGCGGTGATTTCGGCGCGGCTCACGCGGCCTGAAATCGGTGCGGTGACACGGGTGAAGCTGAGATTCAGTCGAGCCAGGTCCAGTTGCGCCTGAATGGCCGCGACACCGGCCTTGGCTTCCTGTGCCGAAGTGGTACGCGATTCGGCCAGCTCGGCGGAAATCGCATTGTTGCTGCGCAGACGCTCGCCGCGCTGCGCTTCGCTGTCACTGCGCGAAGCGACTGCGCGGGCCTGTTGCAACTGCGCTTCGAGGCGGCGTACTTCCGACTGGAAAGGGCGAGGGTCGATCTGGAACAGCAGGTCGCCTTTCTTGACCAGCGAGCCGTCGGTGAAGGCTACCTGATCGATCTGACCGGAGACCCTTGGGCGCACTTCGACCGTTTCAGGTGCTTCGAGACGACCGGTGAATTCATCCCACTCGTTGACTGGCTGCTCCAGTACCTTGGCCACACTGACCTTGGCCGCGCCAGGCGCACTGGTGGCTTCCGGCGCACGGCCGCAGGCACTGATGACGATCAAGGCGAGGGCGGTGAGAGGGTAGCGCAGATGGCTGATTGTCTGGTGCATGGGAAGTTCCGCCAATAGTGAAGAATGGGGCGGATTCTGTTGTGCACGGGGTGTTATTAACGAATCGAATAAACCGAAGGTTACTATCACCGGCAATGATGAGTGCCTATAGGCCGGTCAAAACCCTTGGCAGGTGACCCGAAGGCGGGACGACGGCCAGGTATTCTGGGCCAAAAACACTGTCCTGACGGAGCGCCAAAAAAGCTCATGTCATATTGCTATCTCCGCGATCAATCTTTGCAATCGCCGCGTCTATAAAGTTGTCCAGCGAACAGTCGATCCTTGGTTATCACGATAAATACCGAGGAAATATTTGATGAAGTCGACATGGCTGGACAATTTGAAGGTCAGCAAAAAGCTGAGCGTAGGCTTCGGTCTGATACTGCTGGGCGTGCTCACGGTTACCGCGATCGGTTACCTCAGTACTAACCTGCTGATCGAGCGGCTGGGCAAGGCAGCCAAGGTTTCTGAGGTAAAGGCCGATGCGCTGAGCCTGAGGATCGCTGCACAGACCTATACCGCCAAGCCTGACGCGAGCAATTCGCAGGGCTACACGTCTGCTCTGGACAACCTGGGCAAGACCATCGAGGACGGTCTGAAGATTCTGACCGTTCCGGTCAATGCCGATATCCTCAGAGGTATTCGCGACCAGGCGGGTGGCTTGAAGCAAACGTTCAGCCAATTGGTCGATAACAATCGGCAAATTGATCAGGCCATGCAGCCGCTGATTACCATCTCCGAACAGGTCAGTGGAAGCTTCGAGACACTCCTGCAGAAGACCTTCGATGACGTTTCCCGCTCGCTGGACCAGAGCGGTATCGATCAGGTGAAGATTGCCGGCGACCTGCGCAATGGCATGACTAACTTTCGCCTGGTGTTTCGCCGTTATATCAGCATCCCGACTGCTGAAAACAGGCAGATTACCTTCGACGCTGCCGATTCGCTGATCGCTCAGGTGGGTAGCGCACGCAATCAACTGCCGAACAAGGCGGGTCCGGCGGTGGATGAGGCGCTTGCTGCGCTACAACAGTACAAGTCGTTGATGGTCTCCATCTCGCAACTGATGCAACAGAACGATCAGATTCGCGACAGCCTTCGCCAGCAGTCAATGGACATCGTCACCAGTGCTGAAAAGCTGATGGCGGGTCAGGTGGTCAGTGCCAACAAGGAAAAAGACAGCGCGGTAACCCAGTTGCTCACCGTGGCGGTGATCGTATTGCTGCTGGGCATCTTCGCGGCGATCCTGATTACCCGTCAGATCACCCGTCCGCTCGATTCGACTGTGATCGCGGCGCGTCGGATTGCCGACGGCGATCTGACCAACGACCTCAGCACCACTCGCCAGGATGAGCTGGGCCTGCTGCAGAACACCATGCAACACATGACCGTATCGCTGCGGACCCTGATCGGCGGTATCAGCAATGGCGTGACACAAATTGCCACGGCGGCCGAGGAGCTTTCAGCCGTCAGCGAGCAGACCAGCGCGGGTGTCACTCAGCAGAAGCTGGAAGTCGACCAGGTGGCAACAGCCATGAACCAGATGGCGTCCACCGTTCAGGAAGTGGCGCAGAACACTGAAGATGCATCGCAGGCCGCCAGACAGGCCAGTGATCGTGCAGCCCATGGCAGCAGCGTGGTGCA
Source organism: Pseudomonas sp. PvP027 (assembly GCF_017833005.1). NCBI lineage: Bacteria > Pseudomonadati > Pseudomonadota > Gammaproteobacteria > Pseudomonadales > Pseudomonadaceae > Pseudomonas > Pseudomonas sp. PvP027. Next base: position 5,732,916 of record NZ_JAFIBK010000001.1, read on the forward strand.
ACACGCCACGCGTGAAATCAGCCAGCTCGCCGGTGAAGTGGGGCAGCTGGGCGAGGCCATGCAGCGCCTGATTCAGGACAGTGACAAGATTGGCGGCGTTATCGATGTGATCAAGGCGGTGGCAGAACAAACCAACCTGTTGGCCCTCAATGCGGCGATCGAAGCTGCACGTGCAGGTGAGCAGGGCCGTGGCTTTGCTGTGGTGGCCGATGAGGTGCGCTCGCTGGCGCAGCGGACACAGTCATCCACGACTGAAATCGAGGCGTTGATAAAGTCCTTGCAGGATGGCACCGGCGCGGCATCGGAGCTGATGAATGCCAGCCGTCAACGCACTGAAGGCACCGTGGCCCTGGCGCGGCAGGCCGAAGAATCGCTGCTTGAAATCACTCATTCGATCGTGACCATCGAACAGATGAGCCAACAGATTTCTGCTGCCGCTGAAGAGCAGAGCGCCGTGACCGACGAAATCAATCGCAGTGTCATCAGCGTACGCGACATCGCTGACCAGTCGGCCACGGCCACCGAGCAGAGCGCGGCTTCTACCGTGGAGCTGGCGCGCCTGGGCAGCAACCTGCAGGACATGGTTGCGCGCTTCCGGATCTGATGGCCGCCCCTTTCAAAAAGTCGCAAATTTCAAAAGTCTTACCCTGCAAAAAGAGCGGCGCTGGCAATCAGCGCTGCTCCACCATTTGCAGAAACCTCCGGGTTCTCTCGTTTTGCGGATTCAGCAGCATTTCGCTCGGGGTGCCGTCCGCCACTATGCGGCCTCCCTCCATGAACAGCACCCGGTCGGCGATGTCCTGAGCGAATTTCATCTCGTGGGTCACCAATAGCATGGTCATCTGAAATTCGTGGGCAATCGAACGAATCACCGCCAGTACCTCGCCGACCAGCTCGGGGTCGAGCGCCGACGTGACCTCATCGAACAACATGACCTGCGGACGCATGGCCAGCGCTCTGGCAATCGCGACGCGTTGTTGCTGACCACCGGAAAGCTGGCTCGGATAGGCATCGGCCTTGTGGGCAAGCCCGACCAGCCCGAGGTATTGATGCGCGCGCTCAAGGGCCTCTTCGCGAGTCAGCCTGAGTACCCGTAGCGGCGCTTCGGTGACATTTTCCTGCACGGTGAGGTGCGGAAACAGGTTGAATTGCTGGAACACCATGCCTACCCGATGCTGCGCCGGAGCCTTGCGTGCGCCAGGCCAGCGCCATCCGGATTTGCGCGCGGGCACTGATTCGCCTGCGACTTCTATGCTGCCTTGCTGGTAGTTTTCCAGGCCCTTGATAAGGCGCAATACCGTTGATTTGCCCGAGCCACTGGGGCCGATAAGGGCGACTTTCTGACCTTGAGGAATGCTCAGGTCCAGATGGTCGATGATCCGGTTGCGGCCGAAGTCCTTGACCACGTGTTTCAGCTGTATCTGCGCAGTGGTGACGGGTGGGATTGCGGTGTGTGCAAGATCAGACATGGCTGCGCCTTTCCAGGTATTTGAACAGCAACGAGGTCGGCACACTGATTGCCAGGAACATCAGCGCCATCACCGTGTACGGTTCGTTATAACGATAGGTCATGCCGGCGATCTGCTTGGCTGCCTGAAACAGTTCAGGGATGGTGATCACCGCCAGGAGCGGCGTTTCCTTGAACATGCCGATCAGGTAATTGCCGAGCACCGGGAGCATGGGTTTCAACGCCTGCGGCAGGATGATGCGCCGCCAGGTGTCGCGACGATTGAAGTCCAGTGCACGTGCGGCTTCCCATTGTCCGGCCGGGATGTCGTCAATGGCTCCGCGATACGCTTCGGCAATGTAGGCCGCGTAATAGCAGCCAAGGCCGATCACGCCGGTGGTGATCGCCGGGAAAGTGATGCCCGCCAGCGGGAGCGCGAAGAACAGCACATACAACTGGACCATCAGTGGCGTATTGCGGAAAAAGCTCAGGTAGCCTTTGCTCAGGCGATGTACGACGGCTATCTGCGAGCGCAGTGTCAGGGCCAGGATCAGGCCAAGCAAAACCGCAAGCAGGAATCCCAGCACCACGACCTGCATGGTCACCAGCAAGCCCTGAAAAAGCTCTGGCAGAATCGACCAGGCGAATGCGATATCAAACTCCATCATTCATCCCCTGGCCGTGCGCCACGCGGTGGCGTGCTGCTCATAACGCCTGACCAGCCAGCTCAGTGGCCATGCCATCACGAAATAGCACACCAGCACGATGCTCCAGATCAGCGTTTGCTGGCCCAGCGTGGTGATCAATTGACTGCCGGTAAAGGTCAGGTCGGTCAGGGTGATCAGCGAAACCAGCGACGTGGTTTTCAGCAGTTCGACCAATTGGTTGCCCATCGGCGGGATCATGAACGGCAGGGCCTGCGGCAGAATGATTCGCCGAAACGCGCTTATCGGCCCGAAGTCCAGCGCACGCACCGCATCACGTTGCCCCTGGCTGACGTTGATCAATGCCGAGCGAATGATTTCCGCGCCATATGCCGAAAACGTCAGGCCCAACCCCAGCACGCCCGTGGTCATGGGTGACAGGCGAATGCCGAACAGCGGCAGGATGAAGAACAGGTAAAACAGCAGCACCAATGCCGAGATGCCACGCAGCACCTCGACATACACGGTGGCAAACCAGCGTAATGCCCTTAACGGCGACAGGCGCATCAGAGCGATTACAAACGAGAGCACCAGCACCAGCAGTTCGGCCAGCACGGTGATCTGCAGGGTGATCCAGGCGCCGTGGGCCAGTTGTCTGGCAATGAAACCTGCGGTTTCCAGTGTTGCAGCATCAACAGGCATGGCCGTACTCGTGTGGGTCAGGGCCTTTTACTGCGCGCCCTTGCGGGGCGGGGCAGGTCATGGGTTGCAGCGTTGGGCGGCGGTGATGGCCGGGTCAGCCAGTTCGTTTTCGGTGTAGCCGTACTTCTGCAGAATTTTCAGCAGCTCGCCCGATGCGCGGAGTTTGGCCAGTTGTTCGTTGAAAGCCTGTTCAAAAGCCGGATCGTTTTTTGGCAGGCCGTAGGCGTGGTAATTCCAGCCCGGTTTGCCACTGGCGTCAGGGATCTGTTCGAAAGGCAAGGCTCGCTCGATGTCCGGACTATTGGCTTTCTTGATCAGACTGATGACTTCGGCGTCCGGGAAATACACCACGTCCACGCGACCCGCCTGCAAGGCAGCCAATGCCTCGGTGTCCTTGTCGAACAACACCACATTGCTGTTGGCGATACCGCTGTCTTTGGCTTCCTGAACCTGATTGCTGCCAGGTTGCGTGGCCAGGCGCACCTTGGCGTTGCTGGCGACGTCCTTGAGGCTGTGCAGGTTCAGCGGGTTGCCGGTTTTGACAATGAACGCGCCCCCGGAGCGTGTCACCGGGTTGGAGAACGCAATGACTTTGCAGCGATTAGGGTTGATGAACAGGCCTGCACCTATCAAGTCGAAACGACCTGCTGCAAGGCCGGGCACCAGCGAACCGAAGTCAGTGATAGGCGTCTCGATCTGCTTGATGCCCAGCGGTTCGAGGATCGCCCGCAGTATCTCGACGTTGGCCCCGGTGGCTTTGCCATCGGTGCCGATGTAGGCATAGGGCTGTTCATTGGCGATGCCGGCGGTCAGGCCGTCAGTGCGACCTTTTTCCAGCAGTCCGGCCAGGGCAGGGAATGACAGGGCGGCGTTCAACAGTAACGCCGAACCGAACAGGGCTGAAAACGACAGGGGTTTGCTACGTATCATTGCGTGCGCTCGAAGTAGAGGGAAAGGGGCGTTTTGCTGAGGAGGCCAGATCATGTCGATCAGGTGCTCACGCGCGCTTCGTCTTGCCTGCTTCCTGCGTGGGCAATGCGTTTTTGAATAGGGTGCGACTCTATAGCTATTAAAAAATAAATTTAAATATCAATAAGGAATATGCATATGCACGGGTGCTTTTCCGGGGCTTTCAAGTCATATGCCTTGAGCGGGTAACAGCTATTTTCTATTGTCAGGCTGATACTTGACGTTCAAGACGACGGCCAGGAATCGCAGCAATCAGTTCCTGGGTGTAAGCAGCTTCAGGCCGCTCGAAAACGTCGCTGGCCGGGCCTTGTTCAAGGGTTTTGCCATGCTTGAGCACCAGCACCTGATGAGAAACGCTGGCGACCACTGCAAGGTCGTGGGACACCAGCACGTAGGCGATGCCCGATTCGGCTTGCAGTTCGACCAGCAGGTCGAGGATCTGCGCCTGTACTGATACATCCAATGCCGAGACCGGCTCATCGAGCAGCAGCAGGTCGGGCTGCAGGGCCAGCGCTCTGGCGATGGCAACCCGCTGACGCTGGCCACCGGAAAGCTCGCGGGGCAGGCGATCCAGATAGGCCACTGGCAAGTTAACCCGTTCGATCAACTGGCGCGCAGCCTGTTCCAGTTCGCGACCCTTGAGCAGGCCGAACGATACCAGGGGTTCGACGATGCTTTCGAACAGCGTGAAACGCGGGTCAAGGGCTGCGAACGGATTCTGCTGCACCAGCTGGATACGCCGTCGCAGCGGTCTGAATTCGCGCCAGCCCAGGTCGGTGACATCCTGATCGTCCAGTAAGACTCGTCCGCGAGTGGGCTTTTCCAGACCCAGCGCGATGCGCAGCGCAGTACTTTTACCCGAGCCGGACTCGCCGACGATGGCCAGGGTCTGGCCGGCATACACCTTGAAGTTGATGTCCTGTAGCGCCTGAAAGTCTGCGTCTTCGCCTTTTACGTAGGGCAGTCGATAAGTCTTGCCGATGTTGCTCAAGGTCAGCAGTGGCCTGGCATCGCTCGATACCGGGCGCGGTGTTGCCGGGCTCCTGCGTTGCCCGAATGCCGGAGCTGCTGCGATCAGCGCGCGCGTATAGGCATGGCGAGGCGCGATGAGTATCTGTTGCGGAGGGCCTTGTTCGACCAGCTCGCCCTTGTTCATCACCAGCACTCGATCGGCACGGTCGGCGGCCACGCCCAGGTCATGGGTGATGATCAGCAGGGAAATACCACGCTCGGCCACCAGACGTTGCAGATGATCGAGGATCTTGCGTTGTACCGTCACGTCCAGAGCGCTGGTGGGTTCGTCGGCGATGATCAGGCGAGGATTGCCGGCCAGGGCGATGGCGATCAACACGCGCTGGCGCATGCCGCCGGACAGTTCGTGCGGGTACTGACGAGCGCGCAACACCGGCTTGTCCAGGCCGACCTGCTGCAGTAATTCCAGCACGTCGGCATCCACTGCCGGGTAACGCCGGCCGTGGGCCTGAATCAGTGCTTCGGCGATTTGGCGGCCGATGCGCAGGGTAGGGTTGAGGCTGACCATCGGGTCCTGCGGCACCAGGCCAATGATGGTGCCGCGAATTCGCCGTTTCTCGCGTTCGCCGGCATGCCCAAGATCGTGTCCATCGACGTACAGCTCGCCGCCGGTGATGGCGGCATTGTCCGGCAACAGGCCGAGTATGGCGTTGGCCATCGTCGACTTGCCGGACCCGGATTCGCCGACAATCGCCACGGTTTCACCTCTGGCGACCTGAAAGGATACGTCGCGCACGGCGTGGTTGATCTGGCCGTCGAAGCGATAGGTGACACTCAGATGACGAATGTCGATCAGTTGAGCGATGTCGGTCATCGTTGAGTCTCCTCCAGCGTGCGGGCGATATGGTTGAAGCTGAACACCACGCCGACCACGAACAGCCCCGGCAACAGCGACACCCAGGGTGCAGTCATCAGAAAATGACGACCGTTGGCAATCAGCGTGCCCCACTCGGCAGCCGGTGGTTCGGCACCGAAACCAAGGAAACTCAGCCCGGCAGTCGCCAGAATCGCCGCGCCAAAGTCCAGCGTGGCCAGTACTGCCACCGGCCCCCAGGCGTTTGGCAGGATGTGGCGCAGCAGGGTTCGCGTCCAGCTTGCACCGCCCAGACGTGCGGCTTCGACGTAAGGCAGGGTCTTGACGCGCAACACTTCGGCGCGGGTGGTGCGCGCGAAGCCGGGGATGATCCCCACACCGACCGCAATGGCCACCGGAAGCGTGCCGAAACCGATAGCGGTGACAATCGCCAGGGCCAGTAAAAGGCCGGGCAGAGCCAGCAATACATCAATCAGGCGCATGATCACCGCATCGATGCGCCCGCCTGCGAAACCGGAAATCACCCCCAGGCTCAGGCCGCCGGCCATGGCGATGCCGACAGCCAGCAGTGCGGCCTGTACCGAGAGGCTGGAGCCATGCACCACGCGGGTATAGAGATCACGGCCCAGCTCGTCGGTGCCGAACCAGTGCGCGGCATTGGGGGCGGTGAGCTTGACGTCAGGCGAGGTGGCATAAGGTGCGTAGCTGCTCAGCAGGTTCGGTGCCAGCGCGGCCAGCAGCGCAAAGGCGACCATGGCCACGGCCAGCAGGAAACCCGGACGCCGCAACAACGGCGCGGCGGCCTGCATGGCCCGACTCAGGCTGCTGCGTCGTCTCCACAGCGCTGCAGGTGCGGGGTTACCGGGATTGGTTTCACTGGAAGCAACCAGGCGAGCCAGGCGCGCAAGGCGGTTGTCAAAGATAGTCATGGCTTCAGGAGACCTTTGGCGTATGGGCGATGCGCGGATCCAGCGCGGGGTACAGCAGGTCAACGATGAGATTGACCAAGACGAATGCAGCTGCCGAGACCGCAACGATGGCCAGTACCACCGGGATGTCCTGGCGCAGTACGGCTTCCTGGGCAAGTCGACCGACCCCGGAGCGGGCGAAAATGGTTTCCACCAGCACCGCGCCGGACACCGTGTTGCCCACCTGCAGGCCGATCAGGGTCAACAGCGGCAACGCTGCGTTCTTGAACGCATGGCGGGCCTGAACCTGCGCGCGGGTCAGGCCCTTGGCGTAGGCGGTGATGATGTAGGGCTCTTTCCAGACCCCCTGGAAGCCACGTTGCAAGACCTGGGCGTACACCGCAGCGCTGGGGATTGCCAGCGTGACGGCGGGCAATATCAGGCTGGAAAACCCCTGATTGCCGGTCGCCGGGAACCAGCCAAGAGTGAACGCGAACAGCTGAATGAACAGCAGGCCCATCCAAAAGACCGGCACCGAGAAACCCAGCGACGGCAACCGTGACAGGGCGACTTTCAAGGGTTGCCAGCGCACGTAGGCAGTGAGATACGCCAGACCGACCCCGCCGATCAGTGACAGAACAATGGCCAGCCCCGCAAGGCTCAGGGTTTGTGGCAGACGTTCGATCAGCAGCTCCGACACCGGGCGATTGAGCGTCAGCGAGTTGCCGAAATCACCGTGTAGCGCTCCCCACAGCAAATCGATGTATTGCTCGAAGAGGCCGCGGTCCAGCCCGTAATAAAGCTTGGCCTGAGCGAGGTCCTGCGCGGACAGTGAGTCGATTTCTACACCCGAGGCGCTGAGCATGATCGACAGGGTGTCACCGGGCAGCAGGTAAAGAATGAAATAGGTGACGCTGTAGGCACCCCAAAGTACCAGCAGCGCTTGCGCGATCCGACTGAGGATATAGCGGCTCATGGCGTTGCCAGCTCAATGTCGCTGAACAGCGCAAAGCCTTCCGCCGTCCAGTGGAAATTACGTACGTTTTTCGCCGTGGCGGCTTGCCAGACCCGCTCGTAGACGGGGAATGCCGAGCCTTCGTCGACCAGCAGGTCCTGCAACTCGCCATAGGCTCTGGCGCGCTGTTCGCTTTGCGTGGCGGTCAGTCCGGCGTCGAACAACTCAAGGGCTTTGGGCAGGGTTTGCGGCGCGTAAAGGTTGGTCGCCAGTGTCGAGCTGTTGGCGCTGCGCGGATCGATGATGGTCTGCAGAATGATCGGGTCGGCGCGGGTCATGTAGGTGGACGTCAGGTCATAGTTGCCTGCCGCATTGGCCGCAGCCCATTCGGCAGTGGTCACCACGTTGAGCTTGAGTTCAATGCCCACTTTGCGCAGTTGATCCTGAATCAGCACATCGCCAGCGGATTCGGCGGGTGAAAGGTTGTAGGCCAGCTTCAGCCTTTTGCCATTCTTGTAGCGATAGCCGTCGGCATTTTTCTGCCAGCCAGCCTCGTCGAGCAGGCGCTCGGCACCTTGTGGGTCATAGGCCAGCTTGTCTGCCTGGCTTTTGTAATACGGTGTAGTCACGTCGTAGAGGCCGGAGACCACCGGGAACTGCGGGTTATAAACGGTCGCAGCATAAGTCTTGCGGTCGATTGCCTTTTGCAAGGCCAGACGCACGTTTCGATCGGCCAGAATGCGATCGCCACGTGTATTGGGGTACATGTTCAAGGCCGGCCCTGGTAGCGAACGGCTCTGGATGGTCGCGCCTCTGGACTTGAACAGATTGAGGTCCACCTCGGAGAACGGATTGCGCGGCCAGAGGATATCGACCTGGCCCTGAACGAACTGCCCATTACGCACGCTTTCTTCCGGCACGTAGCTGACCTCGACTGCATCCAGGTGCGCCTCGCCCTTGTTCTGCGCGTTGGCCGACGGCCACGCATAGCCCTTGCGTTTGGTCAGGCGCAAACCGCTTTCAGGGGTGTAGTGCTCCAGCACAAATGGCCCGGTGCCGATGATCGCTCCCAGCGAGCGCTGCTTGACGCTGAGCGCGTAGGACTCTGGAGCCAGGATGGCGAGATTGGTGGTGGAGGTGGCTTGCAGAAAGCCCGCATTGGGTCGGGCCAGCACCAGTTTGACGGTGAAGTCGTCCAGTACTTCTGCGTGGTCGTAACCTTTGAGGTAAGTGGCGCCGAAGGTCGCCGGCAATTGCGCGGCAAACGACTTGTCGGCGTCGTACGCGGTTTTCACCGCCTGTGCGTCAAAACGCGTGCCGTTGCTGAAGGTCACGTCCTTGCGCAAGTGAAAGGTATATTCCAGCGCGTTGTCGCTGACTTCCCAGCGTTCCGCCAGCCAGGGAATGATCTTGCCGGTCTGCGGGTCCTGATCGGTCAGGGATTCGGCAATATTGCGCAGCACCACCCGATGTTCCAGCCAGTACACCTGAAACGGGTCAAGGCTGACCAGCGTGGTGTTGTCTCTGAAGAACGTCACTTTAAGGGTTTTGGCTGCCTGGCTGTCCTGGCCGGAAGGTGAGCAGCCGAGCAGGGTAATGGCTGTGACGGCGGCGAACAGCAGGCGCGAGAGGAAAGGGCGCCCAGTCATCGCATTGTGCTCCGGGTCACGAATCCATCTGAGAAAGTCGAAGCTGGTGTACGGCGCATGGAAGGTCCTCTTCAAGTCGAGCACAGCGCTTCAGCACTGATTTCTTAAGACCGTATTCTTATGAACATGCGCTGTAAAAGTCTTTTTTCTTCTAAGCTAATATAGGTTTTTATGATTAATTTGCGATTTTATTATGTCCTATTTGTATTTCCGATAAAGCTTTATGTCCCTGGCGCAGAGTGCTTTGTCAAAAAACCGAAAAGCTTTGCTCTGACACCTTGCTTCAAACCGCATTCTTCTTGAGCTCTGCTTCAAGGCGGTCAACGAACAGGCGTACCCGGTTGGGTACGCGCTGGCGGGTTGGTAATACGGCCGTGACAGACAGTTGCTCGGGGATGACGTCCTCGAAGTGTATCTGCAGGAGGCTGCCTTCACGGATTTCCTGCTGAACGTCCCAATAGGTCAGCATGGCCAGCCCCAGGCCCTGCTTGCACGCCGTGCGCACCGCTTCGACGCTGTTGGCCGAGAACGCCCCCTGAGCGCGAATGGCCACCGGCTCGCCGTCTCTGATGAACGGCCAGTAAGGCATTGCATGCAAGGTTATGCACGGGTGTTGACGGAGTTCGTCCAGCAACGATGGCTGGCCGCGTCGCGTCAGGTAGTCGGGGCTTGCACACACAACCCGGGGGTTAGGCGCCAGCGATCTGGCCACCAGGGCGGAGTCACGTATCGTGGCGATCCGAATGGCGACATCGATGCCCAGCCCGGCGATGTCCACGATGCTGTCCGACAGCGTCAGGTCGATACTCAGTGCCGGGTTTTCCTGCATCAAGGCAGGCAGCAGCGGCATGATGACGGTCTGCCCAAACACGCTGGGCGCTGTGACCCGCAATACGCCACTGGCCGTACCCGCATCGGCTCTCAGCGTTGCGCGCGCGGTTTCGCTGACGTGCAGCATGGTTTTGGCGTGCGGCAGAAAAACTTCGCCCTCCGGCGTCAGTGACACCGAGCGGGTTGTGCGGTGAACCAGCCTGACGCCCAGGTCGTTTTCCAGCGCAGCCAGACGTCTGGAGATTGCCATCGGCGACAATCCGAGTCGACGCGCCGCTTCCGACAGGCTCCGGCTGGAAGCAATGGCGGCGAACACCTCTATATCAGACATTTGCACGGATTCTATCCATTTTCGTTAAAGCGCCTTATCTGCACGGCCGGGTTCCAATGGGCTGCACCAGCCCTTACCGTTGCTGCAGGTTCTGTCAATGACTGCGAGCCATTCGCAGCCGGTCTTCACAGCGAGGATTTGAAGTATGAGCGAGACAAACAAGCACGTTACAGCCCCGTTCGACATAGGTCATCTGAAACTGAAGAACAGGTTGGCGGTGGCGCCCATGACACGCGTGAGCGCGGACGAGCAGGGCAGTGCAACGCAGGCCATGACGCGCTATTACGAGCGGTTCGCCAAGGGTGGTTTCGGCCTGATCATCACCGAGGGCAACTACACCGATCGCAGTTTTTCCCAGGGCTACCGCTTCCAGCCGGGGCTCACCGATGAAGAGCAGGCCCAGGCCTGGCGTGCCACGACCGATGCTGTGCACCGCCATGGCAGTGTCATGATTGCGCAGATCATGCACGCAGGCGCACTCAGCCAGGCCAATCGCTTCATCAGCGAGTCGGCAGGCCCCTCGGCCATCCGTCCCAAGGGCGAACAGATGGCGTTCTATTACGGCGCGGGCAGCTACCGGATTCCGCGGGCGATGAGTGACAAGGACATTGCCGAGGCCATTGAAGGGTTCGCCCACGCTGCGCAACTGGCTATCGGCACTGCAGGCTTTGACGGTGTCGAGATACATGGTGCGAACGGCTACCTGCTGGATCAGTTCCTGACCGACTACAGCAATCAGCGCACCGATCAATGGGGCGGTGAGGTCGGACAACGTCTGCGACTGACGCTCGAGGTCATCGCCGCAGTGAAAAAGGTCGCCGGGCAGGCACCGGTTGGCGTGCGTCTTTCACAAGGCAAGGTCAACGACTTTCAGCACAAATGGGCGGGGGGCGAGCGCGATGCCGAAATCATTTTCGCTGCGCTGGCTGATGCCGGAGTAGATTACATCCATGTGACCGAACACGAAGCATGGCAGCCGGCTTTTGCCCAGGGTGAAGCCAGCCTGGTCGAACTGGCCCGTCGCTACGCGCCGGATATTGCGCTGATCGCCAATGGCGGCCTGCACGACCCGGAAAAAGCCGACCAGGTGCTTCGCCAGGGTGCGGACATCATTGCGGTGGGTAAGGGAGCGCTGGCCAATCCGGACCTGCCAGAGTTGCTGCGTCAGGGCGCGGCACTCCGCGACTTCGATCCAGCCATTCTCGGGCCGATTGCCAATATCAAGGACAGCGAGCTGGTCTAGTCGTTGCTGACGAGTATCAGCGCAGGCTGAGCGTGCGTAACGCCACGTCGACAGGCGTTGCGCCCTCGGTCAGTTCGATGATCTGCCGGGATATCCCGGTTCGATCGACCAGTGCAGCCAGGACAGCGGCTACGTCATCGCGCGGTATTTCGCCATATGCGATAGCCGGACCTGCGCTGACCTCACCGGTGCCCGCGCTGTCGACCAGGGTGCCCGGCCTGAGAATCACCCAGTCCAGTGCGGAAGAGGCCAGATACACATCGGCCTGTTTTTTCACCCGCATGTAATTCTCGAATCCAGCGGAGGTTTCTGTACCGCGTGCAGCTTCAGGAAATGCCGACACCAGCAGGAAGCGACTGACCCCGGCAAGCACGGCGGCCTCAACGGCGGCCTCCAGGCCCTTGCCATCAATGGCGTTGGTCAGCTCAATGCCTGCGCCGCCAGCCCCGGCGGTGAAAACCACGACATCGCTGCCTGTCATCGCAGCGGCCAATCGAGAAGCATCCAGCTCGGTGAGGTTGCCGAGCAATGGTATGGCGCCAGTCGCTTTGATTGCCGCCGACTGTTCTTCTTTTCGGTGCAGTGCGATCACTTCATGAGCGCCGCCGCCAAGGTTTTTCAGAAGGCGCTGGCCGACCTTTCCGGCTGCGCCGATGACAAAAACTTTTGACATGAAATCTTCCTCTGGTTGGTCGTGCGCCGACGCTTAGCAATATCGACGCATCAGCCGCGTTAACCTTCGAATTGATGGTAGACCTTGGCAATCACTTTCCAGCTGTCGTCGATTTTGATCAGCGTCAGGTAGTCGTTGTAGTCCGCACCAATAGCATCCTTTTCCATATCGACCCGGACCACTGCCGTGGTGGGCGTAATGGCAAGGACATCCAGACGCGTTGTGATGTCTGGAGCGGTACCATGGGTTTCGACGAAGGTGTACAGATTACTGATCGGTCCACCCAGCAGCTGACCATTGGTGAAACCATACATCACCGCATCTTTGTGGAACGCTTCCTCGATAGTGGCAACGCTGCCTGTACGCAAGCCTTCCACGTACCGGCTGGCCGTTGCGATAACTGCGTTGTAGTCGTTGGTCGGGACGGCTTTGATGTTCTTGCTCATGGGGTGTTACTCCTGGATTAGGAACTGTTTGCCTTGCGGGTGAATCAGGATTTTCTCTCCGGTTACCAGTCCTGACGGGTTGGCGAAATGATCAGATCGTTCACGGTTACGTTGGCTGGCTGATTGAGGGCGTAGATCACCGCGCGGCTGATATCCTCAGGCGCAATGGCGATCTCATTAAGCGCTTTTGCTGCCTTGCGGCCTTCGGGATCAGTGACCTTGTCGGCCCAGCCGGTGTTGATCACCCCGGGGCTGACAGTACTGACGCGGATACCGTGCTGCACGCCCAGTTCCTTGCGCATCGATTCGGTCATCGCCTGGACAAAGAACTTGGTAGCGCTGTAAACGCCCGCTGCCGAACCGACCTGATGACCTGCGACCGAATCCATGTTCAGGATCTGACCTGCCTTCTGTTCGATCATGAACGGCAGGACTGCCGCTATGGCGTTCAGGTAGCCCTTGATATTGACGTCGACCATCGCGTGCCAGTCCCGGGTCGCGAGATCGACCCAGTTGGAGAACAGCATCAGGCCTGCGTTGTTGACCAGAATGTCCACAGAGCCATAGGTGTCATTGGCGAACTGTGCCATCCGTTGTGTTTCGTCAGTGCTGGTTACGTCAGTTACGCAGCTTACTGCCTTGTAACCGGAACTCTGTAGTTCACTGACCAGAACGACCAGACCTTCTTCGTCGCGTGCGGCAGCCACGACATTGGCACCATATGCCGCTAGCGCTCTGGCTGTTGCTGCGCCGATCCCCGACGAGGCGCCGGTGACGATTACTGTTTTCTTGTCGAGATAATTCATGTCGTGTTTTTCCGTTGTCGCGGTATTTCCGGCATCTTGGGAATTGCCGAAGGGGAGGAGCCGGCTCTGGCTTAGTAGTTACCCATTGGCCAGTCGATATAGCCTTTGGCCCCACCGCCGTAGTACGACTCACGCGGTGCAATGGTCAGCTCGGCGCCATGACGCAGGCGCGCAACCAGGTCGGGGTTGGAGATAAACAGGCGGCCGAAAGCCACCGCGTCGATCTTGCCCTGCGCCCGACGCTCGATCGCCATCTCCAGGTCATAGTTGTTATTGCCAATGAACGGACCGTTGAACCGGGCGCTCAGTGCATCCATGTCGATACCTTCCGGTACCTCGCGGGAGGTGGCAGTGGCGCCTTCGACAAAGTGCAGATAGGCCAGATTGAATGTGTTCAGTTGCTGGATCAGGTAGCCATGAAGGCCCATGACGTTGCTGTCGGGCGGGGTATTACCGGCATCGGGCGTTACCGGAGACAAGCGAATACCCACGCGGTCACTGCCCCAGATATCCACGATGGCCTGGGTGACTTCCAGCGTCAGGCGAGCGCGGTTTTCTATCGAGCCGCCATACTGGTCGGTGCGCTGATTGGTGGAGTCGCGCAGAAACTGGTCCAGCAGGTAGCTGTTGGCCGAATGAACTTCAACGCCATCAAAACCGGCCCTTTTGGCGTTCTCCGCGGCGTGTTTGTATTGCTCGATGATGCCGGGAATTTCGCGGGTTTCCAGTGCGCGGGGCATGGAGACAGGTACAAAACCGTCGGCGGTGTAGGTATTGCCTTCAGCCTTGATGGCGGAGGGGGCTACCGGTGCCTCGCCGTTAGGTTGCAGGTCGACACTGGAAAATCGCCCCACGTGCCATAGCTGGCTGACAATCTTGCCTCCTGCTGCATGCACAGCGTCGGTCACTGACCGCCAGCCTGCGACTTGTTGGTCACTCCAGATTCCCGGGGTCGCGGCATAGCCTCGACCCTGCGCGGAAATGTTTGTCGCCTCGGCGACGATCAGCCCTGCCGTAGCGCGTTGCGCGTAGTAAGTGGCGTGCAGTTCATTGGGAACACCATCCTCGCCATAGCGGCTGCGTGTTACCGGTGCCATCACAATACGGTTCGCCAGCGCCATGGAGCCCATGGTGACGGGTGAGAACAGGTCGGTGGTTTTGCGAGTGTCATTCATCAAATACTCCAGATAGTAGACCAGTCGTCTACTTTAGAGGCCAAAAAAAAGACACCTGCTACCGCAGCAGGCGCTTGGTCATGGTCAGTGCTTTATCAAAAGATTCGGTGGACTTGTTAACCTTTGCCAGAAGGGAGGCACCAAGCCAGAGCTGATAGAGGGACTCTGCGAATCCTTCATGATCGCCCTCGGGATGAATACTGCCATCGGCGACGCCCATGTCTACACAGGCAGTCAGGCGCTTAATGATTTTTGCTGTGCCGACCTCGAGCACGCCACGCATGTCTTCAGACAGATCGCAGACTTCCGCCCCCAGCTTGACGACCAGACACTTGCCTTCGGGAAGGTCGGTACATTGGGTTTCTATCCAATAGTTGAAGTAGGCCAGTAACCGCTCTGCGCCGCTTCCGGGGCGCGCCATGAGGGCGTCGACTCGGCCCAGGTACTCGGAAAAATACTCTTCCAGCAGAGCCTGACCGAATTCTTCCTTCGATTTGAAGTAGTAATAGAACGAACCTTTGGGTACGCCAGCCGTGCTTAACACTTCTGCGAGGCCAACAGCTGTATAGCCTTTGTTCGTCATGAGCGACCGGGCCACATCAATGATGTGCTGTCGCATGTCCTGGGCTGGTTTCTTCATAATGCCGAGCATCCTAAACGTAAACCGACCAGTCGTCTAGTAAGTTCTATCGGGATTTGCTCACACAAAAACAGCCTCCGCAGATGTCTCGTTCAAAACCGGTTGACCGAGAAAAGCTCAAGTCAGTCAGGCATTTTCCCGGCGAAGCACTGCGTAACCAGTTCGCCGGTCGCGCCGTCCTGATTATCTGTGTCGGGACGAATGTAGGGATCAACGGCTGGATCGTTCTGCACTCGTGAGATGGCCGGGTGTTTGAGATTGGCAGCTATCACAAAAATAATTTGTGCATCTTGAAAATATATATTGATTTTTATTGGTGTCGCCTGGCTTTAGCATGAGTGGACGTTGAAGAAGTCGCCGGGCAGTGATCACACCGCTTGGCTCCATACGCCACCAAGAGCCGCAATCGGAGTCCTGATGAGTCTTTCTCCTTTCCACCTTGCAATCCCGGTTTATGACCTGGCCGCGACACGTGCCTTCTACGGTGAGGTATTCGGTCTTTCCGAAGGGCGTTCCAGTGACCAGTGGGTCGATTTCGATTTCTACGGGCACCAGTTGGTGATCCATGAACACCCGAAAACCGCCTCTCAAGAGAGTGTGCACAGCAACCCGGTAGACGGTCACGACGTGCCGGTTCCGCACTTCGGGATCATTCTGGAATGGGCCCAATGGGAGGCCCTGGCCGAGCGCCTGAAATCCTTCGGCACCGAGTTCGTCATCGAACCCTACATCCGCTTCAAGGGGCAGGTGGGTGAACAGGCCACCATGTTCCTTTTCGATCCCTGTGGTAATGCGCTTGAGTTCAAGGCCTTCAAGGACATGAGTCAGCTGTTCGCAAAATAGTAAAAAGCCTGGCGCACGTCATGGTGCGCCAGGCTAACGTGTCAGCGCGTGTTCGTTGATCAGTTGCACCAGCGCGCTCACCGGTTCGGTCAGGCTGCGGCGAGCGCGATGTACCAGTCCGATATCGCGATGGAACGTATGCGCTTTCAAGTCGATCGAGCGCACACCGGCGTGCCATGTCTGCAGGGTTGCAGTTTCCGGAACCAGTGCGACGCCGACGCCGTTGGCGACCAGTTTGATGATCGCATCCAGTTCATCGAGCTCGCAGACTTCACGTAGCTGCACGTGGGTCTGGCGCAGGAACCGGTCAACCTGTCGCCCCCCAAACGACGATCGATCGTAACGAATGAACGGCTGAGCCGAAACCAGCTCGGCCCAGTCATCTCCCGGCATGCCGGCAGGCACGATAAGGCGATAGGGCTCACGGACCAGCGTCGTCCAGCGCAAGTCGCTTTGCAGTGAGAAGGGCGGGCGGATGATCGCCGCCATGTCGATCTCGCCAGCGTCTACCTGATTGACCAGGTCCATGGAAAGACCGGGAATGACACGTGTCCTGCACGAAGAGAGTTGCTGATGAAACCGGGCGAGCGCTTCCGGCAGAAAGGAGCGTTGCACAGAGGCGATGGCGCCGATGGTCACCAGCACGCTGGCGGGTAACCCCACCGTAGTAGTGCCCAGGCTGCTGAACTGGCGCACCAGATCCTGACCTTGCAGCAACACCTGCTGACCCATGCGGTTGAGCTGGGCTGAGCGTCCTTTTCGGTCGAACAGTTCGACGCCCAGTTCGGCTTCAAGGCGCTGCATCTGCGCACTGACAGCGGCCTGGGTGAGCCCGATCTTGCTGCCCGCCGCAGCGAACGTGCCTTCTCTCGCCACGGCAATAAACGTTTTCAGTTCTTTGATCATGGGCAAAGAATAATTGTATTTTTACTGAAAATGCATTTGTTTATTTTGTTGTTGCTGGGCTGTCGCGTCGGTGGGCGACGACGCGGCAGCATTATGTCGGGTGACGAAACGTCGCATTTCAGGCGTTAACTGCCTGTTGAAACTCCCGACACTGTGACGAGCCAATTTTTAACGCCTGCATGCCTATAGCATATCCTCGGCCACACCCTGATCTTCACCGAGAAACCCTCCGCTCTGGTGCTGCCACAGCCGCGCATAGGTACCGTTTTTGCCGAGCAGTTCGGCGTGTGTGCCTTGTTCGATGATGCGGCCGTCATCCATGACAATCAGCCGGTCCATGGCGGCAATCGTGGACAGGCGGTGGGCGATGGCAATCACCGTCTTGCCCTGCATCATTTCATCGAGGCTTTCCTGGATCGCCACTTCGACTTCCGAGTCCAGCGCGCTGGTGGCTTCGTCGAGCAGCAGGATCGGGGCGTTCTTGAGCATCACCCGTGCGATGGCGACGCGTTGCCGCTGGCCGCCCGACAGCTTGATACCGCGCTCACCCACCAATGTGTCGTAGCCACTGTGGCCTTGCTTGTCACTCAGTTGGCTGATGAACCCATCGGCCTGGGCACTGGCCGCGGCGCTGCGGATTTGTTCATCGGTCGCGTCGGGGCGACCGTAGGCGATGTTGTCGCGAATGGAGCGGTGCAGCAGCGAGGTGTCCTGCGTGACCATGCCGATGGCACTGCGCAAGCTGTCTTGAGTGACGTGCGCAATGTCTTGCCCATCAATGCTGATCGACCCCTTGTCCACGTCATAGAAGCGCAGTAACAGGTTGATGAGCGTGGATTTACCGGCACCGGAGCGACCCACCAGGCCGATTTTTTCACCAGGACGAATGGTCAGGCTCAGGGCATCGAGCACCTGACGTTCGCCGTTGTAATTGAAGCTCACGTTATCGAAGGTGACCGCGCCGCCTTTAGTGACCAATGCCTTCGCGTCCGGTGCATCCTCAACCTTGGGACCGCGGGTCAAGGTTTCCATGCCATCCTGAACGGTGCCGATGTTCTCGAATAACGAGGTCATCTGCCACATGATCCAGTGCGACATGCCATTGATACGCAACGCCATGGCGGTGATCGCCGCGACCGCACCGGTGCCGACCTGGCCCTGGTGCCACAGCCACAGGGCGTAACCGCCTGCACCCATGATCAGCGCGACCACCAGTGCCTGATTGACGATCTCGAACTGGCTGACCAGACGCATCTGGGCCAGGCCGGTGAGTTTGAAATCCTCCATCGCCGCGCGCGCGAAATGCGCTTCCCGCTTGGAGTGGGAGAACAGCTTTACCGTGGTGATATTGGTGTACGCGTCCGAGACACGTCCGGTCATCGATGAGCGCGCATTGGCCTGCTCCTGGCCGACCTTGCCCAGACGTGGCACGAAGTACAGCATGGCCAGGCCGAACAGCATCAGCCAGCCAAGGAAAGGCAGCATCAGTTTCAGATCGAAGCC
Source organism: Pseudomonas sp. PvP027 (assembly GCF_017833005.1). Taxonomy (NCBI): domain Bacteria; kingdom Pseudomonadati; phylum Pseudomonadota; class Gammaproteobacteria; order Pseudomonadales; family Pseudomonadaceae; genus Pseudomonas; species Pseudomonas sp. PvP027. The sequence goes on from NZ_JAFIBK010000001.1 coordinate 5,751,433, forward strand.
GCCGGCCAGGGCAATGATCGCGATGAAATAGACGCCGATACCGAGGACTATTTCGACGATGGTGAACAGCACCTCGCGCACCGACAGCGCTGTCTGCATCACCTTGGTGGTGACGCGGCCGGAGAACTCATCGGAGAAGAAAGACAGGCTTTGCCGCAACATCAAGCGATGGAAGTCCCAACGCAGCCGCAGGGGCAGGTTGATCGCCAATACCTGGTGCTGCACCATCGTGCGCAATGCCACCAGCACGATGCTGCTCAGCAATACCAGGCCAATGCCCCACAGCACGCTACTTTCCTGCGCGGCCGTATCGCCGCCAGCCTTCCAAGTGGACAGCAGATCCACGACCTGCCCGAGGAAGGAAAACAGCCAGGCTTCGTAAATCGACACACCGGCACACAGCAGCGCAAACGCGAGGATGTAACCGCGTGCCCCTCGCGTGCAGGCCCAGAGAAACCGTGCCAGACCGTCAGGTGGCGGCGGTACTTCGTCAGGCGGGAAGGGGTCAAGCCATTTTTCAAACGCGCGAAGCATGGTGTTCTCCAAAAAAATCAGTGCAAAGAGTCTGGCGTCCTTGACGCCTCCCGAACCTCTTCCAGATTGAGCTTCAGGGTCAATATTTGTCGGCAACATCGCCCAGGCTGTCCCACAGCCTCATCACCTGGGTCACTGCGGCGTCCAGTGTGGCATGTGGGACACCATCGCGCGCCAGTGTAGACAAGCCCAGAAGAAAACTGTCAAACACGGCCCCGAGCGTTTCCGGTACTACCGTTGCAGGCAACTCACCTGCCGCAACGGCGCGCTGGATACAGGCTACGATACCTGTACGGTTCAGATCCCTCGCCCGCGCAAGAGGTGCGGAAATGGTCTTGCTCTCGTCCGAGCAGGCGCTCATCAGCCCTAGCGCCACCAGACACCCTGTGGGATGCCCAGGCTCGCATTGCATTTTTGCTGAGCGGCGAAGGGTGAGTTCAATCGCGTCTCGGGGCGGCAGGGTCGTATCGAACAGGCTGTCGGTGACCCGTCCGTAAGTGTCGAGATAGCGCTCCATCACTTCATTGAACAGGGCCTGTTTCGAGCCAAACGCTGCATAGAAGCTCGGCGCCGTGATGCCACCACCTATGTTCGCCTTGAGCTGGCTGAGGGAGGTTGCATCGTAGCCGTGCTCCCAAAACAGATGCAGCGCCTGAGTGATCGCTACATCACGGTCAAATGTACGCGGACGCCCCAGCTGTGCCATGTCGAGTCTCCTGCCGAATTATTTAAATACTAATCGATACATAAGTCGTTGACCACCTGCCTTCATGTGCCTATATTTGTACCGATCAGTATATTAGTGGGAGCATTTCAATGACTACAGAAGATAGGCAGGGCGATACACTCCCGCTTGGGGCCTTGTTGGCGCTGGCAATGACGGGGTTCATCTGCATCGTCACCGAAACCTTGCCGGCGGGTTTGTTGCCGCAGATCGCCGACGGGTTGGAAGTGTCCGCATCGTTTGCAGGGCAGATGGTGACGGTTTATGCATTGGGTTCATTGCTGGCCGCCATTCCGCTGACAATCGCCACGCAAAGCTGGCGGCGCAGAACGGTATTGCTGGTGACGATTATCGGCTTTCTGGTTTTCAACAGCGTCACTGCGCTTTCTTCCAGTTACGGACTGACCCTGATCGCAAGGTTTTTCGCAGGCGTCTCGGCGGGTCTGGCCTGGAGCCTTATTGCCGGTTACGCGCGGCGCATGGTGGTCCCGCAACTGCAGGGCCGTGCACTGGCCGTGGCGATGGTCGGCACGCCCATCGCCTTATCGCTGGGGGTGCCTCTGGGAACCTGGCTTGGCGGGTTCATGGGCTGGCGCATGGCGTTTGGCTTGATGTCCGGGATGACCGTGCTGTTGATCATCTGGGTGCTGGTCAAGGTGCCGGACTACCCCGGCAAGTCCTCCTCACAGCGCATGGCGTTGCGTCAGGTCTTTTTCACACCCGGCGTACGCTCGGTGCTGGGTGTGGTCTTCACCTGGATGCTGGCTCACAACCTGCTTTACACCTACGTCGCTCCCTTCGTTTCCGCGGCGGGGTTGGCGAATGATGTTGACCTGGTATTGCTGGCATTCGGTGTCGCTGCACTGGCAGGCATCTGGGTAACGGGACGGCTGGTTGATCGCCATCTGCGCAAGACAGTGCTTGCCAGCCTGGCAACCTTCGCAGCGGTGTCTGTGTTCTTCGGCGTATTTTCCGGCTCTGCAACGGCCATTTACATCGGCGCTTTTATCTGGGGACTGACCTTCGGAGGTGCCGCCACGCTGCTGCAAACCGCGCTCGCCGATTCGGCAGGTGAGGGCGCAGATGTGGCGCTCTCAATGAACGTCGTGGTCTGGAACAGCGCTATCGCAGGCGGTGGGTTGCTGGGTGGCGTGTTGCTTGGCCAATGGGGAGCGGGCTCCTTTCCCTGGGTCTTGTTGATGCTGTTGCTGCTGAGTCTGATGATCGCATTGCGCGCAGGTGCTCATGGTTTTGCACGGGGCAGCCGGCTGGACCGGGAGTGTGGTCTGGCAGGTTGAGCACAGCGAGCTCAAGCCAGATTAGACATCGGCCCCCACCAGCGCATCTACCTCCTCACGGCCAGGCGCCGTCGCCGGCCCCCGGCGTGTGACCGCAATCGCTGCTGCCGCATTGGCGCGCAGTGCCGCACGGTCGACACTGCTGCCCCTGGCCAACTCGGCCAGCAGCACACCTGCATGAGCGTCGCCGGCACCATTGGTGTCGAGTGCCGTGACGGCAAAGCCGGGTATCTGCCGCGTCTGGCCAGCATGGTGCAGCCAGCAACCTGCGGGGCCGTCACGAATCACTATGAGAGCATCTTCGCGCAGAATGGAGGCCAGGTTGTGGATTGCGTCGGCGGGCGTCTGGGTTTGTGTGAAACGTTGGGCCTCTTCGCGATTGCTGGACCAAAAGCTGATCAGGGGAAGTATGGCGCGTATCTCCACGCCATGAAGTGCATCAACCAATGGGCCAGGGTCGAATACCACGGCAGTGCCGCTGGGCAATTCGCCCAGCCAGGCGAGCAGGGCTGTGACCTTGTTCTTGTGGGCCAGGCTATAGCCGCTGACAAATACGTAATCTTCGGCGCTGACCCGCACTCCATTCAGGTCATCGGCAGACAAACCACCTTCAGCGCCCACATAGGAGATGAACGAGCGCTCGGCTGAAGCTTCTACCAAGGCAACAGCCAGGCCGGTGTCCTCACCGGGAACGGGCATCGTGGAGATCTCCACACCTTCATCGCGCATGGCTTGGCGAGCAATATCGCCGAAGCGGCCCTGGCCATGGCGACCCAGATAAACGGTGCGCAAGCCATTGCGGCAGGCAGCGGCCATGACATTGAAGCCGCCCCCGGCCTCGAACGTGGCGCTGGTGGCCAGCACATCTCCGCCGGACGGCGGCAGGCGGTCGATAGCCATGACCAGGTCAACCACGACCTGGCCGGTGTAGAACAATTTAGCGGGCATGGGCAGCCTCTCTGGTAACGACACGGCGATCACGCGCCCCGCCGAGCAGCGCATACAGGCCACCGGCGACAATGAAGGTCACGATCCACCCCAGGCCGTTATGACCCAGCCAGGAATCAGCGAGAAAGCCTTTGAACAGTATATGCTCCGGGGTGGTGGCCACGGTGGTGAAGCTGAAGCCGAGCACAATGGCCAATGCCCACGAGCCCAACGCACGCCATTCGACGCCGCCGCGATACCAGTAGGCGCTGCGTGGAGTCTGGTCCAGCAGATCTTGTGGGGAGTAGATATGGCGGTGCAGCAGGTCGACCACAAAGATACCGACCCACGCGGTAATAGGCACTGCCAACATCGAGATGAACGTAATGAAGGGGCCGTAGAAGCTGTCGGCGATCAGCATGAAATAGATCGAACCGGCAAAGATCGCGATGATGTCGACGATGACTGCGTGTACTCGCTTGACCTTCAGGCCGAGGGTCAAGGTAGTCAGGCCGGCCGAGTAGACCGACAGGTTGTTGGATAACAGCAGGCCGCCGAACGCAGTGATCAGATAAGGCACCGCCATCCAGGTGGGCAACATCTCGCGAATGGCGATGATCGGGTCGGTGGCTGAAGCCAGGTGATCGTTGCCCACCGACAGCAAGCCGCCGAGGGTGATCAGCAAAACCAGGGGGATCCCTGCGCCAAAAGCCGCCGAGGCCACCAGTCGAGTGGCCTTCACGCTGGCGTGCTGGTAGCGCGACATGTCGGCGCCCGCGTTGGCCCAGCCGATACCGGTGCCTGCGGCCATGGTGCCGACACCGATGATCATGGCACTCAGGGGCGCTGCCGGCGCGTCGAACACCAGGCTCCAGTCGATGTGGGTGAGTAGAAAACCACCGACCACCAGGTTCAGAGCACCAAACAGGTAAGTCGCCCATTTCTGGATGACCAGCAAGGTGGCATGGCCCAGGCCCGAGACGGTCAGGGTCAGCAGCACGAACAGGGCGATGAACACCAGGGTCAGGCCAGGCGAGTTTTTCGCCTCCACGGGGGTGCCGAAAAGGATTGCGAACAGTGACAGCAGAACGAACGCGGCAGTGGTGGTGTTGACCGTTTCCCAGCCCAGCCGCGACATCAGCGAAACCAGCGTCGGCCCGATATTGCCACGCACCCCGAAGATGGCCCGGGACAGCGTAAGGCTCGGTGCCCGCCCACGGCGCCCGGCAATGGAGATAACGCCCACCACGGCGAACGAGCCGGCTGCGCCGAGGATGGCGACGATAATTGCCTGCCAGATGGCCAGCCCCTGGAACGCTACCAGGGTGGCACCGAGCGGCAAGCCCAGGATGCTGATATTGGCGGCGAACCAGACCCAGAACAGTTGCAGCGGATGGCCGTTGCACTCGTTTTCAGGAACCGGCTCGATGCCGCGGGTTTCCAGCTGACCCGCACCTTGAGAGGGGGACGATGTAGTCATTTGCGTTGCTCCTATTGCCTTTATTGTGGTTGTGGCAGTACGTCAGCAGGTGCAATCCAGTGCAAATTGGCTTTTCCAAACCGGGTAAGCCTGATCGCCGCTCGGAAGGCTGAGGGCGAGGGTGATCTCGTTTACAGTGGGCGAGCAGAGCCCCGCCCATCAACCGGTGCGCAGGACCAGCAGTTGTTCGACCAAAGGCGCCAGGTCGAGCGCGTTAACCTCATCAATTTGTTCGATCAACGCAGCCGGCCAGGCTTGCATGCCGTTGCAGGCACCCAGCATGGCGCCGAGAATGGCGGCAATCGTGTCGGTGTCACCGCCCAGGCTGGCCGCCATGCACACCGCATCGAACGGACTGAGCTGGCTGCTCGCCACGCGGTGGGCGAGGGTGAAGGCAGCGACCACTGATTCCTGTGAGGCGACCGAGGTGCCAATCACATCGTGCACCCGGTCGGCCAGTTGTTCATCTGTGCAGTCGGCGCACAGTGCCTTGGCCCAGTGGATGCGCGCGGCGATACGCCCACCCGCAACCCAATGGCCATGGTGCTCGGCACTCAGGGCCACCTCGGCACCTATCTCCAGAGCCTCGGCCAAGGGCGCGCCATTGATCCCGGCGGATACTACGGCCGCGACCGCCGCCGCGCTGGAGATGCCCAGCGTGGTGTTATGGGTGACCTGACAGGCTTGCACCACCAGCGCCATGAAGGCTTCGCGGTTGCTCACGTCGGCCGCGATGCCTATCGGGGTGATACGCATTGCCGCGCCATTGGTGGTGCCGAAGCGGCCGGCCTCTTCAGGGCTGTGGCCGTCAAGGATCATTTCAATCGCGCGCTTGGTCGAAGGCCCCAGCAGGTCGTAGGAGTCCTTGGCTTTCATCGCGGCTTCCCACTCGATCAGGCTGTGGGCCAGGGCTGTCGGGTCGATGCTGCCGCCGCCGGCCACCAGTAACTGTGCCACCAGGATGGCCTGCTCGGTGTCATCGGTGATAGCGCCGGCCGGCATATCGGGTGCGATCGGCTGGTCGGCATCGGCGCCGATCAGCGTACTGATACGGCCATAGCGTTGCAGGATCAACGCACGCGGCAGCGATTGCGTCGGCATACCCAAAGCGTCACCCAAGGCCAGGCCATAAAAGGCGCCCAGGCCTCGGTCTTGCAGAAATGTTGCGCTCATGTGGACGATCCGAAGGCGAGATGAAGACGAAAATGCACGGGGTCCAACAGGCTCTCTACGTGCTCCATAAAACGTTCACGGCGGTCAAAGGTGGTGCGCACGGCTTTGAGAAACACCGTCCCGGGCTCGCGTGCCAGCAGCGCGGCGTCATCACGGTTCAGAGGCCCTGCGCCGATCCACTGGTCGCCCTTGTCGCCAATGAAGCCGTGTGCAGCCATGGTCACCGTCAGTGACCCTTCCAGCAGACCGTTTTGCGGCAGGTTTTCCAAACCATCGACCGCGGGGATCAAGGCGCGCTCCAAGGAAACGATACTGCCATCGGCGGCGATACGCCGGCGGTCCAGCGCCACCAGGCTGGAAGTGCCCAGGCGCACCTCCATGTCGGGCCGTTCCACGGCTACCAGACGCAGGATTTCCGTACGCACGCCAGCACCCGTGTCGGCCAGTGCCTGAGCCCAGCCGGCACGCTGGTCCAGGCTGAAGCCGTCATAGGTGACGATCGAGCCCACACCGGTCTGGGTGGCAATGAAGTTACGCCGCTTGAGCTCGGACAACGCCTCACGGAGCGTGCCGCGGCTGACGTTGAATTCCTGGGCCAGGAGATTTTCCCCGGGAAGCAGGGCACCGGAGCTCATCTGGCCGCTTTCGATGCGGCGGATCAGCTCATTGATCACCTGGGTTTTCTTGTCGAATCGAACCTGTCTAGTCATGTACATTTTATAGGGTCAAGTTGGATCGGAATGCAAGTTGTTTTTGCGTAGCAAACTGTGATGTAGCGCACCAATGTTTAATGGGTTGCGCAAATGATGCGCGCAGTTCGACAAGTAACCTTGCAGGTCACGCCTGAAAGGTTTTTGAAGAGAGCCGTTTGTCACACACCCTTTAGTGCCAGCCAAGGCAGTCCGATGTGTATCAAGGTTTTGGCAGTAAGGGGGCTCTTTCGATTATTTTCCAGCGTGCAACCCAATCACCCGGCCGAGGAGCTTGGGCCTCGGCAGCTCTGACTGCCCAGCGCTTATAGCGTCAAGTCTTTCCTTCGTTGCCTCGGTAAACATCGTTGCATGCGGGCCTGCCAGGTCTACGTGCAACAGCATCTGCTCATTGCCAGCCAGTTCCATCTCATCGCCTGCCAAATGCAAGCTGTGATAGAGATGTAGGCGCTTGGCGTCGTGGGCGATCAGTTGGGTATGCACCTCAACCTCGGCGCCGAGTTTCACTTCGTGCAGGTAATTGAGGTGCAGTTCCAGAGTGAACAGCGAGTGGCCGCTGGCTTCGCGGTTATCGCTATCCAGCCCCAGGGCTTCCATTAGCCCGTCAGTGGCATAGCTGAAGATCAGCAGGTAGAACGCGTCACGAAGGTGGCCGTTGTAGTCGACCCAGTCGGGTTGGACTCGGGTGGTGTAGGTGGTCAGTGCAGGCATGTCGGGGGATTCCGGATCGGTACTGATCGAATTAGGGAGCGGGAATGCTGTGCAGGGCGATGGAAGATTCACAGCACCCAGCAAAGGCAAGCCTGTTTCCCGAGGGTCATTCCGCAAAGCTCATGCCATGCCTGGCCTTGGTAGTCTTTACCGCCTCCATCACGGCGAGCAAGCAATCGTCACGGTAGCGCTCCAACGCCGAAATACTGTGTTTACCCAGCTGATCAGTGGTGCCGTCGACCACATCGTCGATCAGTTTGCCGGTCAGTTCCGGTGCCGGCAGGTAGGTCCACGGCAACTGCAACGCCGGGCCGAACTGAGTCATGAAGTGGCGCATGCCCGCATCGCCACCCGCCAATGTGTAGGTGAGAAAGGTGCCCATGAACGACCAGCGCAACCCGGCGCCGAAGCGGATCGCATCATCGATTTCGCCGGTGCTCGCCACACCGTCATTGACCAGGTGCAGCGCCTCGCGCCATAGCGCTTCGAGTAAGCGGTCAGCGATAAAGCCGGGCACTTCCTTGCGCACATGCAGCGGGCGCATACCGAGGGATTCATAGACCTTGATCGCCGCCTGAATGGCCTCCGGAGCAGTATTTTTGCCGCCCACCACTTCCACCAACGGCAGCAGGTACACCGGATTGAACGGGTGACCGACCACGCAGCGCTCGGGGTGCGCGGAGCTTTCGTAGAAGTCACTTGGCAACAGGCCTGACGTACTCGAGCCAATTAACACATTCGGCCTGGCCGCCTCGCTGATCCTGCTGTGCAGATCCAGTTTCAGTTCCAGGCGTTCCGGGGCGCTTTCCTGAATGAAGTCGGCGTCTCTGACACATTCTTCGATGGTGGCCACAAAGCGCAGGCGAGTTTGGGATGCGCCGGGTACCAGGCCCTGTTGCTCCAGGGCGCCCCAGGCATTGGCGACACGTTTACGCAACGCTGCTTCGGCGCCGGGCGCGGGGTCCCAGGCGACCACATCCAGGCCATGGGCGAGGGCGCGGGATACCCAGCCACTGCCGATGACGCCGCTGCCAAGAGCGGCGAAGGTTTTGATTTCAGTGATAAAGCTCATGGCGACGTTCCTGAAGAGTGCGGTGATTCAATCACAGGGTTTTATGCCTTGAAGGCACTAGCCGCGCTTGTTAAGACCCATCTTGATGCGACCTTCTGCCGGGGTCATGACGCGCGCGCCCAGGCGGCTGAGAATTTCGCTGGCGCGTTCCACCAGTTGGCCGTTGGTGGCGAGTACGCCCTTGTCCAGCCACAAGTTGTCTTCCAGACCGACCCGGACATTGCCGCCCAGCAACACTGCTTGCGCGGCCATCGGCATCTGCATGCGGCCGATACCAAAGCCAGCCCACACCGCATTGGCGGGCAGGTTATCGACCATGGCTTTCATGGTTGTGGTGTCGGCTGGTGCGCCCCATGGAATACCCAGGCACAGCTGGAACAGCGGGTTATCGAGCAGCCCTTCCTTGATCATCTGTTTGGCGAACCACAGGTGGCCGGTGTCGAAAATTTCCAGTTCGGCCTTTACGCCCAGCGCCTGGATACGTCTGGCGCCGGCGCGCAGTTGCGACGGGGTGGACACATAAATAGTGTCGCCATCGCCAAAGTTCAGGGTGCCGCAGTCGAGGGTGCATATTTCCGGCAGCAGTTCCTCGACGTGGGCCAGACGAGTCAGCGGGCCGACCAGATCGGTATTGGGACCAAACTCCATCGGGCGCTCACCGTCGCCAATCTCCAGATCGCCACCCATCCCAGCGGTGAGATTGACGATGATGTCGATGTCGGCCTCCCGAATACGCTCCATCACTTCGCGGTACAGCGCCACGTCGCGGCTGAATTTGCCGGTGTGCGGGTCGCGCACATGACAGTGCACCACGGTGGCACCGGCTTTGGCGGCCTCAACCGCAGCAGCCGCGATTTGCTTGGGCGTGACCGGTACGTGAGGGCTTCGGGCGGTCGTGTCGCCAGCACCGGTGAGTGCGCAGGTGATGATGACGTCGTGGTTCATGGAGGGCTCCTTACAGGCGTGATGATGCCGTTCGCGACCCTGGGTGATCGCGAAACGGCCGTTCAAAATCAGGTTATTTGCTGCTCGATTGAAGGTTTTCCGCAGCCGGTTTGCCGTCGAAAGTGGTGACGCCCTCCAGCCAGCGCGCCTGGTCTTGCGGATGGTCTTTGAGCCATTGTCTGGCCGACTCGAGAGCGTCCTTGTGATCCAGTAGCGGCTGCATCATCCGGCTCTCGTCGGCGGCGGTGAACGTCAGGTTAGTCAGCAATTTGTGCACGTTGGGGCACTGTTGGGCATAAGTCGGCGAAGTGACCGTCCACACCGTAGCCATGCCCTCGTTCGGGCCCAGGGCGTCGTCGCTGCCATTGAGGTAAGTCATCGCCACGTTGACGTTCATCGGGTGCGGCGTCCAGCCGAAAAACACCACGGCTTCCTGGCGGCGCACGGCGCGGTCCACGGCGGCGAGCATGCCGGCTTCGCTGGACTCCACCAGCTGGAACTTGCCCAGGCTAAACTGGTTTTTGGCGATCATCGCCTTGATCTGGGTATTGGCGCCTGAACCAGGCTCAATGCCGTAGATTTTGCCGCCCAGTTCCTTCTCGAACCTGGCGATGTCGGCAAAGGTCTTCAGGCCCTTGTCCGCCATGTAGGTCGGGACGGCGAGGGTGGCGCGAGCGTCTTCCAGGTTCGGCTTGTCGAGCACTTTGACTTTCCGGGCCTCGACAAACGGCGTGATTGTCTGGGTCATCAGCGGGTTCCAGTAGCCCAGAAAGAGGTCCAGGCGCTGGTCGCGGATGCCGGCAAAAATGATCTGCTGGGAAGCGCTGGTCTGTTTGGTCTTGTAACCGAGGCCGTCGAGCAACACTTGGGTCATGGCGCTGGTTGCGATCACGTCAGTCCAGTTCACCACACCCATGCGCACGTTCTGGCACGAAGCGGCATCAGCTGCCATTACATTGCTGCTCAACAGAGCGCTGGCGCTGAGTGCAAGCACGCTGCAGCTAATCAGTCGGTTCATGGTGGGGCCCTCGGCAGATTGTTATTGTGGTGTGTCGGCGTCTTTGTGCACCGTGGAAACAAATTACCCTGCCTGGAGGGCGGCGAAGCGCACTGCAGCGACCCGCTTTTGCACTGCGGCGACCTGCCCCTTGAATGCGCTCATGAACGGGAGTATCAACGTGCCACGCTGCAGGTCCGACGAGAGCGCTGACATGGCCCAGGATTTTTATTTTTTGCTGATGCCGGGGTTCTCGGCCATCGGCTTTATCTCCGCGCTGGAGCCCTTGCGGGTGGCCAATCGCTTTGGCGGCGAGCTATACCGCTGGCACGTCCTGAGCGCCGACGGCGGCGCAGTACAGGCAAGCAATGGCATGTCGGTCAACGCCGACGCGGCGCTGGAGCCGCTGAAAAAGGGCACGACCCTGCTGGTGGTGGCCGGCTTTGAGCCGCTGCAGTTCGCCACCCCGGCCCTGCAGCACTGGCTGCGTCGTCTTGATCATGACGGCGTGACCCTGGGCGCCATCGACACAGGCGCCTGCGTGCTCGCCGAAACCGGCTTACTCGACGGCTATCGCCTGACCCTGCACTGGGAAGCCATCGACGCGTTCAAGGAGTCCTACCCACAGCTCACCGTGACCCAGGAACTGTTCGAGATCGACCGCCGCCGCATCACCTGCGCAGGCGGCACCGCCTCCATCGATCTGATGCTCGACCTGATTGCCCAGGCCCACGGCCCCGAGTTGGCGATTCAGGTGTCCGAACAATTCGTACTGGGCCGCATCCGCACACGCAAGGACCACCAACGCATGCAGATCGCTACGCGCTACGGCATCGCCAACAAGAAATTGGTGCACGTGATCGGAGAGATGGAGCAGCAGACCGAACGCCCCCTCAGCACGCTGGCCCTGGCCGAAGCGATCAACGTCACCCGGCGCCAGTTGGAGCGCTTGTTTCGCCTGCATCTGAACGACACGCCGAGCAACTTCTATCTGGGCCTGCGCCTGGAGAAAGCCCGGCAACTGCTGCGGCAAAGCGGTCTGAGTGTGCTGGAAGTGAGCATCGCCTGCGGGTTCGAATCGCCGTCGTATTTCACCCGCAGCTATCGAGCACGGTTTACGAAATGCCCTAGGGAGGATCGGCGGCGGGAGGGGATTTGAGCCTTGTTTTCAGGGGGGGGCGGGATTGGGTTTTGCGTAGGCGGGTTTTGGTGTTGGTTATAGCTGTACTCTTCGGCTGGTGTTGGTAGCAGTAGAAGCAGGAGCGCCGATATGAGTGATTATGTTTGCGCGTTTAGCCGGGGGCTGTAGATGTGTAGGCGATGGGGTGAGAATTCGCTTAGAGGCTATGCGGATTTCCCAAAACATTTTGACTGGGCTTTAGGACAGTAGTTACAGACTGAAAAAATAGAATTGTGCCCCCAGTTTTGCCCCCATTCGCACCGGGTGTACAAGCGATCGCGAACGGCGATTTCCAACGGCCTCAAGTCTGGCAGTGCGTGGATCAGTGTATTTCGTCTGGGCTTCGGTGTGGGCTTGAGGTTTCTTCGCGTAAATAAGTCTATGGTTGTTTGAGATTAAGGTTTGATAGGCCACTTCCATAGCGGCCAGCGGTGCGGCGGCGCCCAATGCCCGTGATCGAGCATAAAATCGGGCATCACGCCAATCCGCAAGATGCGCAACCACTGTATGCCGATGGGGCTTGGGGGACAGCTGGGCTTTCAACAATGACGCCAGCATGAGCGGTGATGTGCACCAAGCCTAATCGGAGCAGGTCGGTTTCGGCCCCTATGTGATAACTGCGTGCGACGCACAGGAGTTTGGCAACCTGGGCTGCGCCTTGGCCCCGTGCATATCTGCCTACCCCATGTATAGGATGCTAGGGGGGGCGAGTGTTCGAATCACTCCGTCCCCACCATATAACTCAAAGGGTTGCGAGATTTTATCTCGCGACCTTTTTATGTCTGGTGGTTTCTCCTCTGCAAAAGGCTGGTCCAGGATCTAGTCCATGACACTGCGCCGTTATACGACTCCTCCCTGGATGCCACTGGTTCTACAACATCCGGTGCAAGACGCGCCGCCGTTGGCTTTCCCCTGATTTCTTATAAAACCTGAAGATCAGACCCACGACAGCCACTTGCTTATGCAGGGCTGTCGGCCGTCATCGGTGGATGAGCCGGTAGCAACTCCATAACCTCACAGAAAAGCTTGCGTTGCGCCCAGTCATTGCGATCTCCAATGACGTACAAGCGGCGCTTGGCGCGGGTGACAGCGACGTTGAGCAGATTAGGCTTGGAAACGGCCCATTCGCGGGCGCCACCATTTTCACTGCTTCCGCCTAGGACCAGGATGATCACTGCTGCTTCCTTTCCTTGCATGGTGTGAATCGTGCCGCGTACGATATTGGCGTGTAATCGATCCTTAAGTTGGTTACGCACGTCCTGAAAGGGTGTGATAACGGCGATGCTATCCAGCGGCACACCGTCGCCATCAAGCATGGCCAACAGCCGTTCGAGAACCTTGCCTTCACTATCGACCCAATTGCCAGAAGAGCGGCCACTCGCGTGCACCCAGCCGGTGGGTAGGCGGGCCGGCGTTTCCTTGACGGGCGAAGGTGCGAGGGTGCCATAGACCATGGCTCCGTCGTAGGCGATGCGATTAGCAAGGTCGAACATCGGTTTGTCACAGCGACGGTGCACCACCAATGGCAGGCCGACCCAGCATTTCTTGTCTTTAGGACCCGCCATACGACCCCAAGGAGTGGCTTGGTCGGCCAAGGTCTGAGCAGACTGGCGATTGGGCAACCAGTGAGCGTCGACTTGATAGCGGTTGCGCATGTGTTCGAGTACGGCATCGGATACGGTAACGATCGGCTCCAATTGTAGCGGATCACCAACCAGCACAGCCCTGTGAGCACGCCACAAGGCACCCACAGCAGCCTGTGGGGTAGCTTGACCAGCTTCATCCACCAACAGCCAGCCAATTTCCCCGCAGCCAAGGCTGCCGAAAGAGCGGGCGAACGAGGCGAAGGTACTGCTAAGCACCGGCACTACCATGAACAGTGATGCCCATGCCGAACGTACCACGGCTTGGGACACTCCGCGGTAACGACTGCCGGTGAGTGTGCTAGTGATGAAGTCCAAGTTAGCGCGTAAACGCGAGGCTTCGATCTGAAAGAAGACGCGGTGTAGCTTGAGCGCTTCGATGAATACCTTCGCCCGAGCCTGACGCCAGCCTTCGACCATCCAGGGTTCGAGTAGCTCGATCTCGCTGCCTCTGCCGATCTGACCTTGTTCGAGCCAGACCTGCAGGTGCTTGGCCTTGCCAGCCTGGGCAATGCTGCGAGCCTTGTCGATCTGCAGGGCGGCGTGGAGCACTGCTGCATTGATCTCCTGTTCGTCCTTGGCCAATTGTTGATTGAGTTCGGTGAGCCGGCCGACTAGTCGCTGCGCTTGGCGTTGGGCACTGTCGAAGGCGTCCTTGGCCAAGGTGCGAGTGCTATCGAGCAGTCGTTGCCGAGTTGCCCACGTGCGATGAGCACCCCAGAGGCTGAATAGGTTGGCGAGAAAACCCGGCTTTTTTGCAAGGTGTGCTTCAAGAGCTTGAAGTGCGCGTTGCAGTTGCTCGCGAGCGGGCGTGAGCTGGAGTGTTTCCAGCGTAGCTTGTTCTTCATCGAGACTGCTGCGTTGGGTCAGACGGACTTGGTGCTCCTTTTCCTTCTGATGTACTCGGGCTTTGGCGCTGATCACTGCCTGAATCCGTTCCAGAACGTCGCTGACTTGAGCGCGTATCGCTTGTTCGGCGTTCTTGGCGTCTTGGTATTGCTTTACGGCGGCGCGCCAGAAATTGGTTTTTTCGGCGGACGAGAGCAACTTCATTTGTGGGACTTGCTCGGACAACCATTCGCGCATGCCCTTGGGAGCTGGCTTGTCTTCCGTGTTGTTCGCTACCGACACGTCGGGCGTTGGTTCGCCGTCTTGGAGATCTTCGTCCAAGGTGCCATTGTCGAGGGTCTCTGGTTGGGAGAATGTGGATTCGTCTTTGGTCTTGGTCGTTTTGGGTGGACGCTTGCCATAGAAGAAGCGATCGACGAACTGGGTACGTTTGGCTTTGCTGCCCAATGCCGCAGAGATCATTGCCCAAGCTGGTTTGCCGCTGGTGAGCTCGCCCAGTTCGCTGAAATATTCGGCATCGGGCAGCCAAGATGGGTCAACCTTATCCTGCTGGGGCAACTCGAGCGTTACGTTCTCCACAGCACCATTGTTGGAGGAGGCTACTACCATCTCGAAGCCAAACAAGCGTGGATTGAGTTGATAGGCAAAGCGCTCGCGTCCGCCATCGTTGGCGGATTCGCGACCGTTCTGGATGAAGGCATCCGAGGCCCTATCCAGCGAGGCCAGCACGTCGGCTCGTTGGGTCACCACCGCCGCAATCAGGTCCCGGAGCAGGGTGGTCTTCCCGGTACCCGGCGGACCGTTGACGCCCATGATGCCGGTGCCGTTGCTAAGAGTCTGGAGCAGGCTGTTGACTGCCAGTTGTTGGGAGTGCACCAACCCCAAATGCCGTTCGGCAGGCCAGCAGCCGGCTGCATAACGCGAGGGAGCAAGGCGGTCGATCAGCGCCAGATCTGCTTCGGGTTTGTCGAGATGCAGGCGCTGGGTTGAGTCGTGATGGCTCAGGTAACGGGCCAAAGGCTCGCTTGTTTCGCCGCGTGCCAGGGCATCGGCCATGTCGGCCAGATCGCTCAGTAGGAAGCTGTTGAGCGGGTCGTCTTCCTGTTCGGGCTTGTTCGGGTTAATCGGCGCTGAACGGAAACGGTGTACGCGCGACTCGTCTGCGAAAAAATCATCGAGCCCCAGGGCCTGACGAATATAGTTTGTCAGGCGCGACAGGTCGGTCGCCAAGACTACGCCACCGAGTAGACTTTTAGTTTGTTCGCGAAGAAACTCCTGGGTCTCCTCGAAGCCGCGTGTCCAATCTTTCTTGTTGATGGCGCGGCCGACGAACCATGCCTCGCTGGATAACACCAGGCTGTCGACCAGCATCATTCCCTGATCGTTGAACTTGAGCGCGTACAAGGCGGAGAGCCTATGTTGTGGCTCCTTGTAGCCTTTGTCGGCTCCGTAAAGTGCTTCCAACTGGCGAGAAACGTCTACGTTGCTGTAGAGGTGAGCGTAGAGCGTGTGGCTCCATACGCGCTTGTTCGGCAGGCGCTGACGGCTCAGAAGGTTGGCTGGCATCCACGGCAGAATTTGAGTCGATGTGGGGATGTCTTGGAAAAACGGCTGGTAGTCGCTATCACGCTTTTTCAGCTTTGGGACTGCCTGAGGTTGCAGCAGTTCGACGGCGTGCCAGTAACGCACGATATTTTGCGAATTCATTTACTACGTCCTTGAAAGCGCTGGGGCTTGGATTCCTGACAGGGAAGGATATCAGGCATGTTGCATCGCTTCCTGACGCCGGGGCCTGGAAGTGATTCTGATCGTGGGCGGGTCACTTACCTGAGGGGTACCAGGTGGCGTAGTTGTGGGTGTAATCCTCTTCCAGATCGATGACTTCTTCGCGGACGCCGGGTACTACATCTGGTTCTCGGTCGAAAGCTGGGCGCAATTCGCGCTCTGCTAGCTCTTGGACCACGTAGGCCATGCCTTGCCATTTGTGGCGCCAGGCCAGCAGCTGTGGCCGAGTCTCAATGATATAGATCGGCGCGTCGAGTCGTTCGCGTAGGTTCGGAACGCGGTAGGAGGCATTCATCAGGCTGGGCACGCGAACTTCTTGGCCACGCTTATCCCAACCGATCCAGTGGCTGTAGAAACGCATACGACGGTCTTTGTGGGCAATGAACTCGAAATAGTCTCGACTCGGCTTGGGCATCGTCCGAGCGCAGGCCAACCGCATCAGTTTAGTATTGATCTTCCCAATGCGGTCATCGCTCAGCTTGGCCAGCGAAAGCAGAAAATGATCAAAGTTGTTGAATCCGATTTCCTTGGCATGAAAATGCAGGCGCTCGGAATAGCCCATTCCATGATCGGGTGAGCGGCGGACGAGGTACTTGAAGTTTTTGACGCAGTCGACTGATGCGGACATGACTTTCTCCACAGGCCTATATCGGATGCACCGATACCCGCATTGCTGCTTGCTTGGCCTTTACTGGCGAAAATCTGAAAGAAGAAAGAGAAGGGTGTTCCCCAACGCAGCAGGGTGCCTCCCGAGGCATGGCCTGATCCTAAGTAGTAGCTAGCCTGTCAACAATCGCTAGCGCCGATCAGCGCTGTATCACCCTGCTGCTTCTTTGCTTGAAGACGTTTATTTTTTTCAACCCTTGAGAGTTGTTCGCGTGGTGGATTGACTGATCGAGGTAGTGAGTAGCGTTTGGCTATCAATCTTTTCAGACTCGATTTGCGTTCTAGGACTTCAAGTTGGTTCTCTTCCTAGGGCCCTACACTTGGCATGCCGCGGGAAATCTCGCGCGCTTCCTTGAGACCTATGTCGGAGTAAGCGCCGATGTAGAAGCGGTTTTCCTTGCCATGCAGCCGATATTTCAATCGCCAAACCTTGGAAGGGGATTTGCCCATCTTGCTTGAGGCTCTTACCTCCAAGTAGAGGCCTGGACATCGCCATCGGCGTGTTTGCCGGGTTCGATCACTGAGCGGATCAAGGCATCGCTGAGTTTTCGTTTGAAAACAACCGCATTATCGGGATGCATCGGTGGGGGCATCCTTTTCAAGGAACCGAAATTTTCCCCAATTATGCCCCCATGAGTCGCGGAATCCATTGGGTTTAGACAGACGGCCGTGGACTTAAATTATCAATAAGGCATTGTTATAAAACGGTTTTATGGAGATTTTTGGAATTCCATTACAAACTATCCGGATCCCCAAAAAACATCTGAATCCGCGACCTCAACCAACGCTCCCCCGGATCATTATCCTGCGCGCCGCGCCAGGCCATGTGCAGTTCGAACGTTCGGGTTTCAATCGGCAGGTCTTCAGAGCGAACGCCACCTGCTGCGGTCAGGACCTGCGCTGCATAGTCCGGCACGGTGGCGATGATGTCGGTGCCGGTGAGCAGTGTGGCCAGGCCGTTGAACTGTGGTACGGCGAGGACGACGTGGCGTTTGCGGTCGAGTTTTTCCAGGTGTTCGTCGATGAAGCCGCTCAGGTCGCCGGCGAAGGAGACCAGTGCGTGGGGGCGGGCGCAGAAGTCGTCGAGGCTCAACGGGCCGGGTATCGAGTCGGCGCGCAACAACTGCGGCTTGCTCCTGCGCAGGACCTTGCGCTTGGCATTGGCGGGCAGGTCCTGGGTGTAGCTGACGCCGACCGAAATCTCTCCGGAGGCGAGCAGGGGTGGCATGAGGATGTAATTGACTCGCCTGACTACCAGCACAATGCCCGGCGCTTCGGAGCGCAAGCGCTTGAGCAGGGTGGGCAACAGTGCGAACTCGACGTCATCGGACAGGCCGATGCGGAAGACCGAGGTGCTGGTCGCCGGGTCGAACTCAGAGGCACGGCTGACCGCTGTCGAGATGGAGTCGAGTGCCGGGGAGAGCAGAGCGAAGATTTCCGTCGCTCGGGCGGTGGGCTCCATGCTGCGCCCGGTGCGCACGAACAGTGGATCATCGAACAGGCCGCGCAGCCGCGACAGTGCAGCGCTGATCGCCGGCTGACCGAGAAACAGCTTTTCCGCCGCACGCGTGACGCTGCGCTCATGCATCAGGGTCTCGAAAACGATGAGCAAATTGAGGTCGACGCGACGCAGGTCGTTGCGATTCATGCGGAATATCTCGGGCCATTTGTCGGTTGAGGACGTGAGCAGGGTGCGATAGTACGAGCAAATGCGGGTCGGGCGCAGCGAAAATTACTGTGGGGGTTACTGAATGTCCACACGGCTTGCAATGTTTCGTCGACATGCGAACAATGGCGGCCATTACGCGCATCGACGCCCAGACGCTGTCTGGCTGCGCCGTGTAGCTCACAGGACACAATCGATGACAGGCATGTCGACTATTAATAGCCACCGATGGTGTTGCCGGCAATGCCCGGATAAAGTTTGTGGCATCAAGGTTCACCAGGCGAGGTTCTAAATGTCCCGCACGATCCGTTTTCACCAGTTTGGCCCGGCCGAGGTGCTCAAAGTCGAAGAGCATCCTGTCGCGTCGCCTGTCACCGGCGAGGTGCAGGTGCGTGTTCAGGCCATCGGTGTCAGCTGGTACGACGTTCTTTGGCGGCAAAATCTCGCGTCTACCCATGCCCGGCTGCCTGCCGGTCTGGGTTATGAGATGGCTGGCGTGGTTACCGCGCTGGGCGACGGTGTGGATGATCTGCAAGTGGGCGACAAGGTCGCCAGTTTTCCTGCGGCCGATGCCAATCAGCACCCGGTCTACGGCGAATCCATCGTCATGCCGCGCCGTGCATTGACCCGCTACCCCGACGTATTGACGCCGGTTGAAGCCAGCGTGCATTACACGCCGTATCTGGTGGCGTACTTCGCCTATGTCGATCTGGCGCGTATCAAGTCAGGGCAGACCGTGCTGGTCACCGATGCCAGCCACTGCTCCGGCCCTGCATTCGTGCAGTTGGGCAAGGCGCTTGGGGCTCGGGTCATTGCCGCGACCAAGACCGAAGACGCCCGTGAGTACCTGCTGTCACTTGGGGCCGACAAGGTGGTGGTCACCGAAGAACAGGACTTGTTGATGGCGATCAACAAGTACACCGACAACCGTGGTGTCGATGCCGTCTTTGATGGCCTTGGCGGTCCGCAGATGTCGATCATGGGCGATGTGCTTGCGCCACGTGGCAGTCTGGTGCTGTATGGCCTGCAAGGCGGTAATCAGACGCCGTTCCCGGCCTGTGCCGCGTTCCAGAAGAACATCCAGTTCTACGTGCATTGCCTGGGCAATTTTACCGGCAAGCCCGAGTTGGGTATTACTCAGGATCAAGAAGCATTGCAGCGGGCCTTGCAGGACATCAACCAGATGACTCGCGACAAGGTACTGATGCCATTGCAGACGCGCAGCTTTCCGTTCGAGCAGGTGGTGCAGGCGCACCGTTACATGGATGTCTGCCCGATTGGCGGGCGTGCGGTGCTGGAAGTCGAGGCGCTCTGATTCATCGCCTCCTGGTCAGCGCTCGTTATTGAAAAGCCTTCCGAACGGAAGGCTTTTTGCATTCCATATTGCAAAAGAGACGTCAGGCATTAAACGACTTCGAATAACGCACCTGCCAGTGTGCCGAGAAGTGCATAACCTTGAATGAAGGGTAAAAATAAAATCGACAACAGGGTCGGCAGGCTTGTTTATTTGAGTGTATGAGTTCTGTCAGTGAAGGCGACATTATAAATATCATTTCCTACGCGTCAGAATGAAATATTAACAGCGGTGGGTGCCCGCCAGTTTTTGGTAATGCCTGAGCGGCCTGGCTGCTGGGGTTGCAGGCTGTGAAGTTCAAAGGGAAGCGCTTGTCGCCTGTGTTCAGTGGCACCATTAAACAGTGTGTTTAATCAGTTGAAAGTTCGCGCCGGACTGCACTGTTTTCCAACGCAAACTGTCTATTGTAATTGTTTCAAAGATACTGATAATGCGTCGGTAATTACCACTCAGGGAATGAGTCATGCGCGACTATAAGTTTGGTTGTCAGCTTGATGTTCAATGTTCTGTCTGCACGGTGTCATGTCTTGAGCGACAGGCAGGTGCCACACAATGAGTTCTATTCACGAACAGGCAATGAATTATGTCTACCAGCAAGTGCTGCAACGCTTGTTGGGGTACTTCTCGCGTGCAGAGCGCACCGCGCTGCAGTTGTTGATCCAGCGCCTGATTGTTGCGGCTGGCGGCATCGAGCGGATTTCCGGCTTCAAGGTGCTGGTGGCTTTCGGCGGTGGCAAGGACAGTGCCTACACGCTGGCCTTTCTGCGCGCTGCCCAATTGAGTATCGCCTGCCGCTCGCCCGCCACGTTCAACCTGCGGGTTGCCAATCGGCGCCACGCGGGCATGACCCCTGCGGTGATGGATAACATCAACCGCACCTATTCAGCGTTGTTTCTGTACGACGACCCGCGTGTCGAGATGCTGGTGATCGACAATCAGTACACCCAGGCCTTCGAGCCGGACCTGCCTTTTTCCAGTGCAGGGCGTGAGCAGAATCGGCTGGACATGCTGCTGGGTGGACACCTGTCCGCAGGCGACGCCCGCACCACGTTTTGCAACACCTGTTACCTCGGGCTGGCGGAGTTTCTGGGGCGCGCCCTGAGCTGGGGCAACGGCGTCGATGCGGTGGTCAGCGGCGACTCGCGCAGAGAGCAGCGTCAGTACGCGACCTGGATCATGCGCCTGGCTCAGCGTACCGGGCAATACTCGGGCAGTTGGGGCAAGCAGACGCTGGCCAGCGTGCTCAAGGTCATCGATACGATTGGCCAGGCCTACTATCAGGAGCTGTACGGGGAGGGCAATGACAGCGCGCCGGCAAGCCGAGCCACGGCGCTGCTTGAAAAAAGCCCCTCGCCCGCGTTCATCACCATTGCCGATCTGGTCAGTTGCAAGGCGGACGAGCACTGGAACCTGCTGACCGAATTCCTCGATTTCCGTTTCGATGATCTATCGTTCGGCTTCAGTGAGTCCGATTGCGCCAACCCTTTGTTGATGGCCCACATGCGTGGCCTCACGGCGCAGTATCTGCAAGCGCGCACTTATGCCGACGGAATAGCCGAATACCTTGAACTGGCAACGACACTGATGCGCAGAAAGCAGATGCCGCCGCAATTGATCGATCAGACGCTCAGCGCCTACGCCGGTCGAGCGCGCATCGAGGCGCGTCGCGAGCTGGCATCAAGCTTCGCCCAGGAAGGCTTCGGCCTGAACGAGACTCAACTGGTCTGCATGCTGTTTTCGCCGTTCGTTGATCATGGCTATGGCCTGGAGTCGTTTCTGCGCAGTTGCCACCCCGGGATGCTGGTGGCGTTGCCGGATCTGCACAAGGCGCTGTCGGGTTCGACGGCGCCGGATCAAGTCATGCAGTGGCTGGTGGATATCAGCGGTTTGAGTCTCAAGTCATTGCACAGTCTCTACGGCAAGCAGCGGGTGAACTTCGACGACCCGCAGTCAATCATCGCCAGAATCCGCGCTACCGATCCCGACAAGCGCCGAATCATGACCGTCGACCCGGTGACGGGGCAGGCAGTGGCCGAGATGCTCTCGGGACGCTGATCCGGTTGTGAGGCATGGCGGCTGCCATGTAGCGATGTTCTGAAGCCTGTTCTGGTTGAGCGGCGGGTACCTGCATGAAAAACAACACGGATTTCGCCTATCAGGCGGTCTACCGCTATCTGGTGCGACTGGTTGACCAGGAGCAGGGCGAGCTGGCGCTGAAAATGCCGTCACTGCGCCAGCTGGCCCGGCGACTGAACGTATCGATATCCACGGTGCAAAGCGCCTATTCGTTGCTGGAAAAGGAAGGGCGCGTCTATTCGCAGCCCAAATCGGGTTATTACTCGGTACCGCGCAGCCTGAGCGAGCAGGGCCAGCTATTGCCGGACGCAAACGGCGATCTTTTGCAGGCCCTGTACGACAACGCCCGTCGCCCCGGCATGGCGTTGCTGGGGTGCGATGAACCGGCGCTTCTGCACGCTCAGGACAGTCCGCTGCCGGCAATGGAGCGCGAGCTGGGCAGGCATTACCCGCAGCAGCGGGACCCGGTTTTTCAGCCGTTCGGCGAGCCGGAGCTTCGCACGGCGCTGGCTGCCCGTTACACCCGCGATGCAGCGCATTGCTGGCACGCGGACAATGTCTATGTCACTGCGGACCTTCAAGGCGCATTCAAGGCGGTGCTCGGCACACTGGCGTTGCGTGGTGGCACGGTACTGGTGGAATCGCCCTGTGCCTGGTCGTTGCTGCGCCTGCTGCAGTCGTTCGACATCCAGGTTATCGAGCTGCCGCTGGACGATACCGGCTGCCTTGATGCGACCCGGCTCGACGGCCTGTTGCGCGGCCATGACATCGGCCTTGCCGTGTTGCCCTCGCTGCTGAACCCGGTGCGAGGCAGCGTGCGTCCGCAGGACAACAGCCAGGCTGTCGCCGAAGTGCTCAATCGTCATCAGGTCTGGGTGCTGGAAAACGACAGTCACGCCGGGCTGCAGTTTGTTGCCGGGCAGGCCCCGTTGCGCGACTGGATCGACCCACAACGGCTGGTAATCGTGGGCGGATTCGAGAAGAGCCTCGGGCCTGAAGCGCCCTACGCTTACCTGCTGTGCAAGAGCCTGGATGCGCGTTGGCAGCAGTATTTCTGTCTGCGAGCATTCGAACTTCCGCCGATTCGTCAAAGGGCCATCGCCAGGTTATGCAGCAGCGGGCGTCTGGACAGGCAACTGATGGCGTTGCGAGAGACGCTGGGCACGCGCATGCAATCGATGACCCAGCAACTGGATGAACAGACCGGCGGGATGCTGCGTTATCAGCTGCCCGAGGGCGGCTGCGGCATGTGGGTCGAGAGTGCATACCCAGTGGACATGCGCCAAGTCTTCGTTGCGTTGCTGGGTCAGTCGATTGTCGTCAGCCCTGGCGAGCTGTTCACATTGCAGAACCGCTACTCGCAACATCTGTGGGTCAGTTATGCCAGTGACTGGACGCGTGAACCCGCCAGGCTGCTGGGCGCGCTGGGAGAGGCGTTGAGCCAGGCGCGTCTGCCATAGGCGTCGACATGCCAGGCCGTCGATCCATTTGTGTTTGCCAGACGTGGTTCAAGGTTGTTAACTGGACGCCTGTCCAGTATTCACAACCAACGGCTCCCCAGCGCAGTGACCCCGAACGCCCCCATAAAAACCGATCCCGAGCCTGTCCTCGCCAGCGAGCTGCCTGCGCGTTATGTCGTTGCCGTGCGAGCGTTATGTGAGTTTACCGCCAAGGTGGGCGACCTCGACCTGCGCTTCACACCGTCGCCCACGGCTCAGGAAGGCATTGCCGGGCATCGCACGGTCGCCACGCGGCGCGGTGCCGACTACCAGGCCGAGCTGTCGTTGAGTGGCGATTATCGCGAGCTGACGGTAAGGGGCAGGGCGGACGGCTATGACGCCAGTCGCAATCAACTGGAAGAAGTGAAGACCTACCGCGGTGAACTCGACGCGATGCCGGCCAACCACCGTCAGTTGCATTGGGCGCAGGTGAAGGTCTATGGCTGGCTGCTTTGCCAGCGCCTGCAGCTTGAGAGCGTGACGCTGGCACTGGTGTATTTCAACATTGTCAGCGAGCAGGAAACCCTGATTCGCGAGCAGTTCAGTGCGGCTACGCTGCAAGCGTTTTTCGAGCGACAGTGCACCATATTCCTCGGCTGGGCGCAGCAGGAACTGGCGCATACGCAAGCGCTGCACACGACGCTTGGCAGCCTGAAATTCCCCCACGCATCCTTTCGTACCGGGCAGCGGGTGCTGGCTGAGTCGGTCTACAAGGCCGTCAGCACCGGCTGTTGCCTGATGGCTCAGGCGCCGACCGGTATCGGCAAGACGGTGGGTACGCTGTTTCCCTTGCTCAAGGCCGCACCCGGCCAGAAGCTCGATAAGATTTTCTTTCTCACCGCCAAGACACCAGGGCGTCGACTGGCACTGGATGCACTGGAAGTCATCAATCACAGCGCGCCGGAGCTGAAACTGCGGGTCCTTGAGCTGGTGGCACGCGACAAGGCCTGCGAGCATCCGGATAAGGCCTGCAACGGTGATTCCTGTCCGCTGGCCAGCGGCTTTTATGATCGCCTGCCAGCAGCACGCTCGGCGGCGCTGACCTCGCCGTGGCTGAATCAGGCGGGCGTACGCGATGTCGCCTTGCAGCATCAGGTCTGCCCGTATTATCTGAGCCAGGAACTGGCGCGTTGGGCTGACGTAGTGATCGCGGACTACAACTATTACTTTGACCTGAGCGCGCTGCTATTCGGCCTCGGTCAGCTCAATCAGTGGCGCGTTGCGGTGCTGGTCGATGAAGCCCACAACATGGTCGAGCGAGCACGCCAGATGTACAGCGCCAGTCTTGACCAGAGCCAGCTGAAAGCCTTGATTCAGACCGCGCCGGAACCTGTGAAAAAAGCCTTGCAGCGCCTGGATCGACAATGGAATGCGCTGCACAAGGTACAGCCCGGTGCCTATCAGGCGTACTCGGTGGCACCAGAAAAATTCATCGGCAGCCTGAACCAGTGCATCTCGACCATCGGCGATCATTTCAATGAGCACCCGCAGGCAGTGGATGGCACGTTGCAGGGGTTCTACCTGGAAGCCATCGGCTTTGCGCGCATCGCCGAGCTGTTCGATGAACATTTCATTTTCGACATCACCCGGCGCGAGGCGGGCGGCAAGCGCATTCTGTCGCGCCTCAGCCTGCGCAACGTCGTTCCCGCGCGTTTCATCCGCCCGCGGCTGACCGCTGCGCGCAGCACTGTACTGTTTTCCGCGACGCTCAACCCGCGCCACTATTACGCGGACCTGCTGGGGTTGCCGGCCAACACGGCATGGATCGATGTGGAATCGCCGTTTCACCACGATCAGCTCGACGTGCGGATCGTCAGTCGCATTTCCACCCGCTTTACCCATCGTCAGGCTTCGCTGGCGCCGATTGTCGAGCTGATGGCCGGGCAGTTCGACACGCGGCCGGGCAATTATCTGGCGTTCTTCAGCAGTTTCGATTACCTGCAACAGGTCGCCGAGCTGATGGCGCGCACTCACCCGCACATCAGCCTCTGGCAACAGGCACGGGGGATGGGCGAGAGTGAGCGCCACGCATTTCTCGACAGGTTCACCCTGAGCAGCCAGGGCATCGGTTTTGCCGTGCTGGGCGGCGCATTCGGTGAGGGCATCGACTTGCCGGGCGCACGCTTGATCGGTGCGTTCATCGCCACCCTGGGGCTGCCTCAGCTCAATCCGGTCAACGAACAGTTCAAGCAGCGCATGGCGGCGCTGTTCGGTGCCGGTTACGACTATACCTATCTGTATCCTGGCGTGCAGAAGGTGGTGCAGGCCGCAGGACGGGTAATCCGCAGCCAGAGCGACAGCGGTGTGGTGATGCTCATCGATGACCGTTTTGCCGAGCACAAGGTGAAGCAGTTGTTTCCTGCGTGGTGGCGGCCCGAAACGTCAATGGCCTGAGGGCGGTTGCCGTTTTGGCAATAGAGCTGAAACAGAGGCAGATGCTGGGGATCAATACTCAAGCGGCGCTGTCGAACTGCCAGTAAACTGCGGCATCGCCAGCTTGGCAGCTGCAGCAAGTCTTTATTTTTTCTCCGTATTTCATTTCTTCGTGGAGGTTGTATGAGTCTCAGTCCTTTCGCCGGCAAGCTGGCACCTGCGCAGTTACTGGTCGATATTCCGAGACTGGTCACGGCTTACTACACCGGCCAGCCCGATGCATCGGTGCCCACGCAACGTGTTGCGTTCGGCACTTCCGGGCACCGTGGCACATCGTTTGAGCTGGGTTTCAACGAATGGCACGTGCTGGCTATCAGTCAGGCGATCTGCCTGTACCGTAAGGCCAACCGCATCGACGGCCCCTTGTTTCTGGGTGCCGATACTCACGCGCTGTCCACCCCGGCCGCTGCCACCGCGCTTGAAGTGCTGGCTGCCAATGGCGTGCAGGTAATGATTTCGCAAGGTGACGAATACACCCCGACGCCTGCGGTTTCCCACGCGATCATCTGCTACAACCGCGGTCGTACTTCGGGGCTGGCGGACGGTATCGTCATTACGCCTTCGCACAACCCGCCGCAAAGCGGTGGCTTCAAATACAACCCGCCCAATGGCGGACCGGCCGACAGCGATGTCACCAAGTGGATCGAGAACAAGGCCAACGAATTGCTGGCCGAGAAAGTCACTGGCGTTTCACGCATCAGCCATGAAAAAGCGCTGCGTGCCGATACCACGCACCGCCATGATTACCTCAATACCTACGTGGCCGATCTGAAGAACGTGATCGACATGGACGCCATTCGCAACTCGGGGCTGCGTCTTGGTGTCGATCCGCTGGGCGGGGCCGGGGTGAGTTACTGGTCGGCGATTGGCGAGCATTACGGCCTGAATCTGGATGTGGTCAATAAATTTGTCGACCCTACGTTCCGTTTCATGACCGTCGACTGGGATGGCCAGATTCGCATGGACCCGTCTTCCAGCCACGCCATGCAAAGCCTGATCGGTCTCAAGGACCGTTATCAGGTCGCCTTTGCCTGCGACCCGGATCACGACCGCCACGGCATTGTGACCCCGACCGGCGGACTGATGACGCCCAACAGCTACCTTGCCGTGTCCATCGACTATCTGTTTCAGAACCGTCCTGAATGGCGTGCCGATGCAGCGGTCGGCAAGACCGTGGTCAGCAGCGGCATGATCGATCGTGTGGCCAAGCGCCTGGGCCGTCGCCTGTATGAAGTGCCAGTCGGCTTCAAATACTTCGCTCAGGGTCTGTTCGAGGGCTCGCTGGGTTTTGGCGGCGAAGAAAGTGCCGGCGCCTCGTTCCTGCGTCGCGACGGTACGGTCTGGACCACTGACAAGGACGGTCTGATTCCGGCCTTGCTGGCTGCGGAAATGACCGCGCGCACCGGTCGCGATCCAAGCCAGATCTACAAGACCATGACTGAAGAACTGGGCGAGCCGTTCTCGACCCGCGTCGACGCCAAGGCCAATCCGCAGCAGAAGGCACTGCTAAGCAAGCTGTCGCCGGAGCAGGTGACTTCCACTGAACTGGCGGGTGAGCCTATTCAGCAGGTTCTTAGCAACGCACCGGGCAACGATCAGGCGTTCGGTGGCGTCAAGGTGATGACCGAGAATGGCTGGTTTGCAGCGCGCCCTTCGGGCACTGAGGACATCTACAAGATCTACGCCGAGAGTTTTGTCAGCGAAGATCACCTCAAGCGCCTGGTGGCAGAAGCCCAAGTGCTGGTAGACGGCGCCATTTCGCCGAACTGATGACCGCGCTGGTCAATGCCCGAAAAACCTCGAACCGCGCTCGGTTCGGGGTTTTTCAGCTTTTGACCTGTGCTTCAGTCGCGATAGAACACCTGCACCAGGTGATAACCGAACTTGCTCTTGATCGGCCCGTGCACGACGCGCAGCGGCTTTTTGAAGATCACCTGGTCGATGGCGCCGACCATTTGCCCAGGCCTGACTTCGCCCAGATCGCCGCCACGTTTGCCGGACGGGCAGCTAGAATGCTTTTTAGCCAGCACGTCAAACGCCTCGCCCTTGGCAATACGCAGCTTGAGCTGTTCGGCCTCTTCGGCGGTCTTCACCAGAATATGGCGGGCTTGGGCTTTCATGTCGCAATATCACCTGCTGCAAAAGGCTGCCATTATGCCTGCTCTTGCTGAGCGACGCCCGCGCGTCACGCGTGCCGTCCTGACGGCCGTGGTCTTTTTACTTCATTTTGTACGGTATTGATTATGGATTTTCCGGCGCTGTTGAAGATTCTGGCCAGTCAGGACGGATCGGACCTGTACCTCTCCACCGGAGCGCCGCCGTGCGCCAAGTTCAACGGTGTACTCAAGCCTCTGGGCAGCGAAACCTTCAAGCCGGGGGAGGTCGCAGTCATTGCCCAGGGTCTGATGGACGAGGAGCAGAAGCTCGAGTTTCAGCGCGAGCTGGAGATGAACCTCGCCGTTTCGATGGCGGGCATCGGCCGGTTCCGGATCAATATCTTCATGCAGCGCAACGAGGTGTCCATCGTCGCGCGGAATATCAAGCTGGACATCCCGCGTTTCGAAGACCTGTTCCTGCCGCCCGTACTGCTCGACGTGATCATGGAAAAGCGCGGTCTGGTGCTGTTTGTCGGGGCCACCGGTTCCGGCAAATCGACCTCGTTGGCGGCATTGATCGACTACCGTAACCGCAATGCCAGCGGCCATATCATCACCATTGAAGACCCGGTGGAGTTCATCCATCGCCACAAGAAATCGATCGTCAACCAGCGCGAAGTCGGGGTCGATACCCGCAGCTTTCACGCAGCACTGAAAAACACCCTGCGTCAGGCACCGGATGTGATTCTGATCGGCGAGATTCGTGATCGCGAGACCATGGAGCATGCGCTGGCGTTTGCCGACACCGGCCATCTGGCAATTTCGACCCTGCATGCCAACAACGCCAATCAGGCGCTGGACCGGATCATCAATTTCTTCCCGGAAGAGCGTCGTGGGCAGTTGCTGCATGACCTGGGCAACAACCTCAAGGCATTTGTTTCCCAGCGACTGGTCAGAACCCCGGATGGCAAGCGTCGCGCAGCGGTGGAAGTGATGATGGGCACGCCGACCATTCGCGACCTGATCCAGCGCAATGAACTGACCGAGCTCAAGGGCATTATGGAGAAGTCCGGCAGCCTCGGTATGCAGACGTTCGACTCGGCGCTGTTCAATCTGGCCGTCGAAGGTGCGATCAGCGAAGAGGAGGCCCTCAAGAATGCCGACTCGCAAAACAACGTGCGCCTGCGCCTCAAACTGCACAGTGAAGGCGGCGCCGGGACTCTGACTACACCGCCGCCGGCCCCGACCGGCAGCAGCACGGCAAGCACCGCCGAGTGGGGGCTGGTCGATGATGACGCGCCGGGTCCGCAGGCTTAACTCGGTGACGCTACGCCCGTCCGCTAACTGTCGGGAAACGCCAGCACAGCCGAGGCACGCGGTACATCAGGTAAAACCGAGGTCGCAGACTTTAGGGCCGCTTCGCAGCCCATCGCGGCCGTCGTAACCTCCTGAAGCTCCTACGCCCTCCGGGCAGAAGCTTCGCTGTGGGCCAGATCATTGCGGATGCGCCGCCGCCAGCAACTCCTGGGTGTAGGGATGTTGCGGCGCATCGAAGACATCATGGCTGGCGCCGCGCTCGACGACTTTGCCATCCTTGACCACGATCACGTCGTGGGCGAGGGCTTTGACCACTGCCAGGTCATGGCTGATGAACAGGTACGTCAGGCCATGTTTTTCCTGAAGTTCGCGCAACAGCGCAACCACCTGTTTCTGCACGGTACGGTCCAGCGCCGATGTCGGCTCATCGAGCAGAATCAGTGCGGGTTTCAGCACCAGCGCCCGGGCAATGGCGATGCGCTGACGCTGGCCACCGGAAAACTCATGGGGGTAGCGATGCCGGCTCTGCGGATCAATGCCGACTTCTTCCAGTGCCCGAATGACCTCCGCATTGCATTTCGCAGGGTTGTACTGGCTGTGTACCTCCAGTCCTTCGCTGATGATCTGCGCCACTGACATACGCGGGCTGAGGCTGCCGTAAGGGTCCTGAAAGACCACCTGCATCTCTTTACGCCACGGGCGCATCTGTTTCTGACTCAGGCCGTCCAGCGCCTGTCCGCGAAAGCGGATACTGCCGCGAGACTCCAGCAGGCGCAGGATCGCCTGGCCCAGTGTCGACTTGCCGGAGCCCGACTCACCGACGATACCGAGGGTCTTGCCGCGCTCGATGCTCAGGCTGATGTCATCCACCGCCTTGAGGTATTCCTTGTGCCGCCGCAGGATGCCGCCGGTCAGGGAAAACCAGACCTTCAGGTTGTCGACTTGCAGCACCGTTTCCCGGGTGTCGCGTGGCAGCGGCTCGCCGGCAGGTTCGGCGTCCAGCAGCAGGCGGCTGTAAGGATGCTGAGGTGATTTGAACAGCGACTTGCAATCGGACTGCTCGACGATTTCGCCGGCGCGCATCACGCAGACGCGCTGCGCGACGCTGTGCACCAAGTTCAAGTCATGGCTGATCAACAGCAGCGACATGTTCAGGCGCTGCTGCAGCTCCTTGAGCAGCAGGAGGATCTTGCGTTGCACCGTGACATCCAGCGCAGTGGTCGGTTCGTCGGCAATCAGCAGCTCCGGTTCGCAGGCCAGTGCCATGGCAATCATCACTCGCTGGCGCTGGCCTCCGGAGAGTTCGTGCGGATAAGCTTTCAGGCGTTTTTCCGGCTGTTGAATGCCCACCAGCTCTAGCAGCTCGACAATGCGCTTCTGCGCTTCACGGCCACTGATGCCGCGATGCAGCAGCAACGTTTCGCCGATCTGTTTGGACACACTGTGCAGCGGATTCAGCGAGGTCATCGGTTCCTGAAAAATCATCGCAATCCGGTTGCCACGCAGCTCGCGAAGGGTGCGGTCGTCGGCTCCTACCAGCTGTCGACCCCGGTAGGTGATGCTGCCCGTGGTCGACGTGCCGCTACGGGGCAGCAATTGCAGGATCGAATGCGCAGTAACGGACTTGCCGGAACCGGATTCGCCCACCAGTGCCAGGCACTCGCCGCGGCGCACATCTAGGCTCAGATTACTGACTACTTTCTGCCCGTTGAAGGCAACGCTCAGGTCGCGGATTTCGATCAGGTTTTCCGACATGTCAGGACCTCGGGTCGAAGGCATCACGCAGCGCCTCGCCTATGAATACCAGCAGCGTCAGGATCAACGCGAGGGCAAAAAACGCCGTCAGCCCCAGCCAGGGCGCTTGCAGGTTCTGCTTGCCCTGGGCGATCAGTTCGCCCAGCGACGCGCTGCCGGCAGGCATGCCGAAGCCCAGAAAGTCCAGCGCGGTGAGGGTCGAGATGGCGCCGGTAAGAATGAACGGCAGGTAGCTCAATGTCGCATTCATCGCGTTGGGCAGGATGTGGCGCATGATCACTTTTCGATCCCCCAGACCGAGCGCCCGAGCGGCCTTGACGTACTCAAGGTTGCGGCCGCGCAGAAACTCGGCGCGCACCACGTCGACCAGGGTCAGCCAGGAAAACAACGCCATGATGCCCAGCAGCCACCAGAAATCGGGTTCGACGAAGCCTGACAGGATGATCAGCAGGTACAGCACCGGCAGGCCCGACCAGACCTCCAGCAAACGCTGCCCGAACAAGTCGACCCAGCCGCCGTAATAGCCCTGCAACGCCCCGGCGCTGATGCCGATCAACGCGCTGATGAAGGTCAGTGCCAGCGCGAACAGGATCGACACCCGGGCGCCGAAGATCACCCGCGCCATGACGTCGCGCGCCTGGTCGTCGGTGCCGAGCCAGTTTTCTGCAGACGGCGGGCTGGGCGCCGGGGTGGTCAGATCATAGTTGGGCGTGTCGTCACTGAACGGGATGGGCGGGAACAGCATCCAGCCGTCCCCTTTGCTGATCAGCGTGCGCACGTAGTCACTGCGGTAATCGGGCTGGAAGGGCAGCTCGCCGCCGAATTGCTGCTCGGTATAACGCTTGAACACCGGAAAATACAGTGAGTGCTGATAGCTGACCAACAGTGGTTTGTCATTGGCGATCAGTTCGCCACCCAGTGTCAGGGCAAACAGTCCGCAGAACAGCCATAGCGACCACCAGCCGCGGCGATTGCTGCGAAAGCGCTCCAGACGACGGCGGGCCAGCGGCGAAAGGCTGCGCATCATGCATTCCTCGCGCTGAAGTCGATTCTGGGGTCGACCAGCGTGTAGCAGATATCGCCGATCAGCTTTATCAGCAGGCCGAACACGGTAAAGATGAACAGCGAACCGAACACCACCGGATAGTCTCGCGACACGGCGGCTTCATAGCTCATGCGGCCCAGGCCATCCAGCGAGAAGATCACCTCGATCAGCAGCGAACCGGCAAAGAACACGCTGATGAACGCCTGCGGAATGCCCGACACCACCAGCAACATGGCATTGCGGAACACATGGCCATACAGCACACGTCGCTCGCTCATGCCCTTGGCGCGTGCCGTGGTCACGTACTGGCGGGTGATTTCGTTGAGAAAGGAGTGTTTGGTCAGCAGGGTCAGCGTGGCAAAACCCCCGATCACCAGCGCCGAAACCGGCAGCGCCAGGTGCCAGAAATAGTCAGCGATCTTGCCGACCGTGGTCAGTTGCTCGAAGTTGTCCGAGACCAGTCCGCGCACCGGAAACCAGTTCAGCGACGTGCCGCCACAGAACACCACCACCAGCAGCATGGCGAACAGAAAGGCTGGCATGGCGTAACCGATGATGATGGCGGTGCTGCTCCAGATATCGAACTGGCTGCCGTGTTTGACTGCTTTGCGAATCCCCAGCGGGATCGACACAAGGTACGTCAGCAATGTCGCCCAGAGCCCCAGCGATATCGACACCGGCATTTTCTGCAAAATGAGGTCGGTCACCGTGGCGCCGCGAAAGAAGCTGCTGCCGAAATCCAGTCGTGCGTAATTCTTCAGCATCAGCCAGAGACGTTCGTGCAGCGGTTTGTCGAAACCGTATTGGTGTTCGATCTGCTTGATCAGTGCCGGGTCCAGCCCCCGGGAGGCCTTGGAGTGACCGGCCCCGGCGGACTCGCTGGCCCCTGCGCCCACAGTCGCACCGCCAATCCCTTGCAGGCGAGCGATGGCCTGCTCCACAGGTCCACCCGGCGCGGCCTGCACGATGAAAAAGTTGACCAGCAGAATGCACAGCAGGGTAGGGATGATCAGCAGCAGGCGACGCAGAATATAACCGAGCATTCACTGCATCTCCGAAACGATGGCTGAAGCGCCGCGTTTTTCAGCGAATTGCTCGTTGGTCAGCGGTGTCGGGCTGATTTCCCACCATGTTTCGATGGCTTCGTTATTACTGGCCTGAATTTTCGGGATGCCGAAACGGTTCCACCAGACGGTTGAAGAGCCTGGCGGATAATAGTTGGGAATCCAGTAGTAGTTCCATTGCAGGACCCGGTCCAGGCAGTGTGCATAGTCGGTCATGGTCTGCTTGTTGTCGGCCTTGAGCAGGCCGGCAATCAGCGTGTCGACGGCGGGGTCTTGAAGCGCCATGTAATTGCTCGAGCCAGGATCCATCGCCACTTTGGAGCCGAAACTGCTGTACAGCTCTGCGCCGGGAGAGGTCGAGACCGGATAGCCGGTGACGATCATGTCGTAATCGCGAGCCATGACGCGGTTGAGGTATTGCGCGGCATCGATGCGGCGTATGTCGAAGTGGATGCCGATCTGCGCCAGCGTGCGCTTGTAGGGCAGCAGCATTCGCTCGAAACCGTTCTGTGCATTGAGAAAGGTAAAGCTGAAGGGTTCGCCCTGGGCATTCACCAGCTCATCGCCCTTTGGCGTCCAGCCTGCTTCCTTCATGAGCGCCAGCGCTTGCAGTTGCTTGTCGCGAATCAAGCCGGTGCCATCGGTTTTAGGTGTCTCGAACACGCTGTCGAACACCTCATCGGGAACCTTGCCGCGCAGTGGCTCGAGGATTTTCAGTTCGGCAGGATTGGGCAGTTCGCTGGCGGCCAGCTCCGAGTTGGAGAAGAAGCTGTTCTGGCGAATGTACATGTTGCGCATCATCTGCCGGTTGGTCCATTCAAAGTCCCAGAGCAGCGACAGCGCCTGGCGCACGCGGCGGTCCTGGAACATGGGGCGGCTCAGGTTGAAGACGAAACCCTGCGAGCTTTGCACCGCGCCTCTGGCCAGTTGGGCTTTCTGCAGGCGCCCGTCGCTGAGTGCCGGGCCGTCATAACGGATTGAATAGCCGGTGGCCGAAAACTCGCGGTTGTAATCATAGGCGCCGCCTTTGAGTACCGTACGTGCGACATCGATGTCGCCGAAGTACTCGATGCTGAACCTGTCGAAGTTATACAGGCCTTTGCTGACCGGCAGGTCCTTGCCCCACCAGTCCGGATCGCGCTCGAAGGTGACGGTGCGGCCCGGGTCTACATGGCTGATCCGGTAGGGCCCGCTACCTGGTGGAATTTCAAAGCCGGCACCGCTGGCAAAGTCACGGGTTTTCCACCAGTGCTCGGGGAATACCGGCAGCGAAGCCAGGTCGAGGGGCAGGGTGCGGTTATCGCTGTGCTTGAAGTCGAAGCGGATCTGCGAAGGGGATTCGACCTCAACGCCCTTGACCGCTTCAAACTGGGTCCGGTATTGCAGGTTGCCCTGCGTCATCAGCAGCTCGTAGGTGTACTTCACGTCACTGGCGGTAATCGGCGTGCCGTCTGCGAAACGTGCTTTCGGGTTCAGGTAAAAGCGCAGGGAGAGGCCATCTGCGCCACGCTCCATTTTCTCGGCGACAAGCCCGTAGACAGTGTAGGGCTCATCCATCGAGCGCGTGGCCAGGGGGGAGTAGAGCATGCCGTTGATCTGCGAAACGCCCATGCCCTTGTCGGTGAAGGGCATCAGGTGGTCGAACTGACCGATCTCGATGGCCGAGCGTCGCATGCTGCCGCCCTTGGGCGCGTCCGGGTTCACGTAATCGAAGTGCTTGAAATCGGCGGGATAGCGTGCAGCTTCGCCGTAAACGGTCAGGGCGTGTTGCGGGGCTGCGGACAGCGATTGGGCAGCGCCAACGAAGGTCAGCGTCAAGGCGAGCAACGATGAAAAAACAAAACGCATGACTCGAATCCTGACTGACGTTCGCAAGCGAATGCCAGGGTTAAAGGCGACTGGCTGTGCAGCGGTGACAAAAATCATCACAGAGCTCATGACTCTGCATGGCGCTATCTTCTACAGACAAATGGCCACTTCGCCAAGCCACTGCGCGCATGCCGGGTCACTATGTCGTTGAAAACAGTACATACAAAAACGGCCCATCCGAAGATGAGCCGTCTGGCACCCGGCGCGGCAGGATCAGTCCTGACGGCTGGTCACTTCCAGCAGGTGATAGCCGAACTGGGTCTTTACCGGACCCTGAACGGTGTTCACCGGAGCGCTGAATACGACAGTGTCGAATTCCTTGACCATCTGGCCTGGACCGAACGAACCCAGGTCACCGCCTTGACGGCTCGATGGGCAGCTGGAATTGGCCTTGGCGATTTCTGCGAAATCAGCGCCGCCTTCGATCTGAGCCTTGAGTTCGTTGCATTTTTCTTCGCTCGAAACAAGGATGTGGCGGGCAGTGGCTTTAGCCATGGGGAATAATCTCCTGTGAAAAAAAAGAAACAGCCTACCGGATTCAGTGCGGTATTTCCCGACAAAGTTCCGTCGCTCTGTTTATCTGTAACGCAGACGGTCAACCGCGCGACGCAGCAGTTGTTCGGTGCCTTCCCAGCCAAGGCAGCCGTCGGTGACCGAAACGCCATACTGCAGCGTTTCCCCCAATGCCTGGCAGCCGTCGAACAGGTGGCTCTCGATCATCATGCCGATCAGCGAGGTATTGCCTGACAAGCGCTGTTCCAGCACATCCTCGAACACACCTGGCTGACGCAGCGGGTCCTTGCCACTGTTGGCGTGGCTGCAATCGACCATGATTCGCGATGCGACATTATTCTTGCTCAGGCTCGCCTGCACCTTGGCCACATTCTGGCAATCGTAATTGGGGCCGCCGTGACCGCCGCGCAGCACGATGTGCGTATCCGGATTGCCTTGTGTCTCGATAATCGCCGGGTGGCCATGACGGTCCATGCCGAAGTGGCGATGCGGATGTGCAGCCGAACGCATCGCGTCGCTGGCCACCGTCACGCCGCCGTCAGTACCGTTCTTGAAACCGACGGCCATGGGCAGGCCGCTGGCCATTTCCCGATGGATCTGCGATTCGGTGGTCCGAGCGCCAATCGCGACCCAGCTAAGCAGATCGTCGAAGTAGCCGGCCGCCATCGGTTGCAGTATCTCGGTGGCGATCGGCAGACCCAGGCCCAGCATGTCCAGCATCAATTGTCGCGACAGCGTCAGGCCCTCGGCCATGTCGTCACTGCCGTCAAGGCGCGGATCGTAAGCCAGACCTTTCCAGCCCACCGTCGTGCGCGGTTTTTCGACGTAGGCGCGCATCACCAGCAGCATTTGATCACTGACTTGCGCGGCGAGGCCGGCCAGTCGTTCAGCATATTCAAGGGCAGATCGAGGGTCGTGGATCGAGCAGGGGCCGACAATGACCAGCAGTCGTGAGTCTTCGCCTTCAAGGATGGCGCGTACGGCGCGGCGATGGGCGGCAACCTGTTC
The DNA here is from genome assembly GCF_017833005.1 of Pseudomonas sp. PvP027. Classification (NCBI taxonomy): domain Bacteria; kingdom Pseudomonadati; phylum Pseudomonadota; class Gammaproteobacteria; order Pseudomonadales; family Pseudomonadaceae; genus Pseudomonas; species Pseudomonas sp. PvP027. The sequence goes on from NZ_JAFIBK010000001.1 coordinate 5,787,822, forward strand.
GGCGAGCGCTGCGTCGAGGGGCAGACGCATCTTCAATTCCAGAGTACCTGGCAGGCGTTTCGAGGCGGGGCTGTTGTCTGCCAGCTTGACGGCGTGGCTGGACAGGTCGGACGGGTTTACGGCAACGGACGAATTCATGTGCTGGCTTCCTGGGCTGGCGGGACGCTCCCGCGCAGACCCTACTGGGGTGTTCGACAAAGGGCTTCTAGAACCGCGGGTATGTGGTTGCCACCTGGCAGTGACCGAACGGAGGCGGCAGGCTGTCCCGAACGGAGGTGGCTAAATCGCCAGGCAAAATCGATGTCGTTGCGGTAATAAGTGGCGTAGTTCATGTCGTGATCCTCGATGCGATGCAGGTTGATTGTTTACGGCTGTTCTTGAACAGACCGTTGAAAATGCGTGGCCCTGAAAAAACAAAACCCCCGGTCGGGAAGCCGACCGGGGGTTAGAGAATTCTCTGGTTGGCGTCCCCTTGATGTGGGCGCCGGATGGGTATCAGGCGCGCCAGTGGCTAAACCAATACCCATAATAGGAGTCAACGGATGCGCTCACCGAGGCAGTCTGCACAGCCACGTCACATGCACGGCAAGCAATGCCGGTAGCAGCGTCGAGTAGCGGTGAAGTGGATTGCAGCATGGTGGGTCTCCGTAGATTGAGCGCAAGCTTACTTCAGGAAAGGAGGCGCCTTCAATTGGAAAATTCAATCAGCGGGATTATCGATTTCTGCGGATTCAGGCAGGTGGATTTTCTGTGGCGACAGCGAACCGCTCAACGGTTGATGGCATGCGGTATCCGGGCGGGCTATTTTGCCCGCAACCCTGTATACCTGAAGTCAGGCAACGGCTTTGGCGTTTTGTCCGGGATGCGTTGTCACCATGTATTAAGTCGCCAGGTAATAACCGGCTACTCTTCACGTGCTTCTTCATGCCGGGTGTCCGTGTTCGGGATCGTCCCGATCTTCATGCCCAGCAATACAGCTACCTTATGCGCTTCACCGCGCCTTCCTTTCTTGCGTCCTGCCAGTACCTGGTAAGTGGTCGCTGGATCAATGCTGTTTTCACGAGCGAACTCCTGAACAGATTTGCCCTGTTGATCCAGCCAGGCCTTGGCTTGTGCGGCGGTGCGTATTCCGGGCATAGTTCAAAACCGTTCAAATCTATTCAATTCCGTGGGATTCTAACATTCGTTAGGATGGCTTCAAAAGGATCATAGGTTCAAATGAGTGGAATCGGTTGCCGGCTGAGAAAAGAAAGAGAGCGCCTGAGGATGTCTCAGCGTACCTTCGGTGAAATAGGGGGGGTCGAGGCTAACGCCCAGGGCAAGTACGAAAACGGTGATCGCGCGCCGAAAGCCGACTACCTGGCGGCGGTTGCGGCCAAAGGCGTCGACGTGCTTTATGTGTTGACGGGGACGCGAACGCCGATGCCGATCGACAATCTCAGTCTCATCGAAGAAAAGATCCTGGGCAGTTATCGGGTGCTGGGCAAGGAAGATCAGGACGCTATCAGGCGCCTGACAACTACCATTGCAGAGCTCTCCGCGCCATCATCGGGGACCGCAAAGCTTCCTTCGGGCAACTGATACAAGACCGGGACGCACACAGCTCTGCCGTTCTATCGGGAATTTGACAGCCCTCCCTGATGCGCTTGCCATCATATTGATGTGAGACGGTGCTCGCAGTGCTAGGTCTGCCTCGTTGTTTTTGTTATGGTGATTGGCATTCGTTATGACCGTTGCGCGAGGTGTCTGCTTGATTAAGGTGCTAGTTGTCGATGACCATGATCTTGTCCGGACAGGCATCACACGCATGCTGGCCGACATTGATGGTCTGCAGGTTGTCGGGCAGGCCGATTCCGGCGAGGAATCCCTGAAAAAAGCGCGCGAGCTCAAGCCCGACGTCGTACTGATGGACGTCAAGATGCCGGGCATCGGCGGGCTGGAAGCGACGCGCAAGATGCTGCGCAGCCACCCTGATATCAAGGTCGTCGCTGTCACCGTCTGTGAAGAAGATCCTTTCCCGACCCGTTTGCTGCAGGCTGGCGCTGCCGGCTACATGACCAAAGGTGCCGGGCTTGCTGAAATGGTCCAGGCCATTCGCCTGGTGTTTGCCGGTCAGCGTTACATCAGCCCGCAGATTGCCCAGCAACTGGCATTGAAGTCGTTTCAGCCGCAGGTCAACAATTCGCCGTTCGACCTGCTGTCCGAGCGCGAGATCCAGATTGCCCTGATGATTGTCGGCTGCCAGAAAGTCCAGACCATCTCGGACAAGCTGTGCCTTTCACCGAAAACCGTTAATACCTACCGATACCGTATCTTTGAAAAGCTCTCGATCAGCAGTGATGTTGAACTGGCTTTGCTCGCTGTACGTCACGGCATGGTTGATGCCAGCGCCTGAACATGACCCAGACATTTGATCCAAGTGCATTTCTCGCGACCTGTAGCGGTCGCCCCGGCGTCTACCGTATGTTCGACGCCGAAGCCACACTGCTTTACGTCGGCAAGGCCAAGAACCTCAAGAAGCGTCTGGCCAGCTACTTTCGCAAGACCGGACACGCGCCCAAGACCGGAGCGCTGGTGTCGCGTATCGCCCAGATTGAAACCACCATCACGGGCAACGAAACCGAAGCGCTGTTACTGGAGCAGACCCTCATCAAGGAGTGGCGGCCCCCGTACAACATTCTCTTGCGTGACGATAAGTCCTATCCCTACGTATTTCTGTCCGATAACGCGTTTCCGCGGTTGAGCATTCATCGTGGCACCAAGAAGGCCAAGGGTCGCTATTTCGGGCCTTACCCGAGTGCGGGCGCGATTCGCGAGAGCCTCAGCCTGCTGCAGAAGACTTTCCAGGTGCGGCAGTGCGAGGACAGCTATTTCAAGAACCGCACGCGTCCTTGCCTGCAATATCAGATCAAACGCTGCAAGGGGCCGTGTGTCGGACTGGTCGAGCCTAAGGTGTATGCCGAAGACGTGCGTCACTCGGTGATGTTCCTCGAAGGGCGCAGCAATGCCCTGAGCGACGAGCTGAACGCCTCCATGGAAAAAGCCGCGATGGCGCTCGATTTCGAACGCGCAGCCGAGTTGCGTGACCAGGTCGCCTTGTTGCGTCGCGTCCAGGATCAGCAAAGCATGGACGGCGGCACCGGCGATGTGGATGTGGTCGCCGCGTTCGTCAACCCTGGCGGTGCCTGTGTGCACCTGATCAGCGTGCGCGGCGGGCGGGTGCTGGGCAGCAAGAACTTCTTCCCGCAGGTGGGCATAGAAGAGGAGGTCGGCGAAGTGATGTCGGCATTCCTGGCGCAGTACTTCCTCGGCGGCATCGACCGTGAGCTGCCCGGAGAAGTCATCGTCAATGTCATCAACGACGATTTTCCTGCGTTCGTCGACGCCATCGAAGAGCTGCGCGGCGTCGAGATGGTGATCAGTCATCGCGTGCGCGGCACTCGGGCGCGCTGGCAGCAAATGGCGGTCACCAATGCCGAGCAGGCACTGACCGCGCGGCTGGCCAACCGTCAGCATGTTGCGTCGCGGTTCGAGGCGCTGGCCAAGGTGCTGGGTCTCGAAGACCCGCCGATGCGCCTGGAATGCTATGACATCAGCCACTCCAGTGGTGAGGCGACCGTCGCGTCCTGCGTGGTGTTCGGCCCCGAGGGCCCGATCAAGTCCGATTACCGGCGTTTCAATATTGAAGGTGTGACTGCGGGCGACGACTATGCCGCCATGCACCAGGCGTTGACCCGGCGTTACAGCCGCATCAAGGCCGGGGAGGGCAAGTTGCCGGATGTGCTGCTGGTGGACGGCGGCAAGGGGCAGATGTCCATGGCGCGCGACGTGCTCAATGAATTACAGGTGCCTGACCTCATCCTGCTCGGTGTTGCCAAGGGCACCACGCGCAAGGCTGGTTTCGAGACCTTGTACCTGAACGACTCAGCACATGAATTCACGCTGCCCGGCGACTCGCCGGCCCTGCACCTTATCCAGCAGATTCGCGACGAGGCGCACCGTTTCGCAATCACCGGCCACCGTGCCCGCCGGGGCAAGACCCGGCGCACATCGACCCTTGAGGGCGTGGCGGGTGTCGGGCCGACCCGGCGTCGTGACCTGCTCAAACATTTCGGCGGATTACAGGAATTGTCCCGTGCCAGCATCGATGAAATAGCAAAAGCACCCGGAATCAGTAAAAAGCTGGCAGAGTCGATTTATGCAAACCTGCACAGCGAGTAGAATGCTCGCTCACCTCGTAGCCAGTTGTGCCGATGAATATCCCTAATCTGATCACCGTACTACGCGTTTTACTGATTCCGATCTTCATTTTGTTGTTCTACATGCCTTATCACTGGAGCTACATGGCGGCCAGTGCAGTCTTTGCGTTCGCTGCGGCGACCGACTGGCTCGACGGGTATCTGGCCCGCCGTCTTGAACAAAGCACGCCCTTTGGCGCCTTTCTCGATCCGGTAGCAGACAAACTGATGGTGGCCGTTGCATTGGTGCTGCTGGTTCAGGCGCACGCCAATCTATGGCTGACGCTGCCCGCAGCGGTGATCATCGGCCGTGAAATCGTAATCTCTGCGCTCCGCGAATGGATGGCGGAAATCGGCGCGCGTGCGCAGGTTGCCGTTTCCAACATGGGTAAATGGAAGACGGCGGCGCAGATGCTCGCGCTGGTCATTCTGCTCGGCAACCCGCCGGCCATCACCCTGTGGGTCATTCTCGGCTATGCGCTGCTGCTTATCGCTGCGGGGCTGACCCTGTGGTCCATGGTGCAATACCTGAGGGCCGCATGGCCGCACCTCAGAACCACTGCAGAAAAAAAATAAGTTTTTGAATCAAAGGCTTGACGCCGCTATTTGAACCGCTAGAATAGCGCCCGTCATCAAGACAATGCGGGAATAGCTCAGTTGGTAGAGCACGACCTTGCCAAGGTCGGGGTCGCGAGTTCGAGTCTCGTTTCCCGCTCCAGATATTGATTCACTGAACCCTCAAGGCTCACTGAATCAGCAAAAAAAAGACGCCTAGGCGTCTTTTTTCGTTTTTGCGGTATGCATTCCCTGTTTACTTTTCTGTAGTGGAAGTCCGCTTGTCCGACGCAGGTTTTGCGTCCGGGACCGCACAGCTGTCGCCACTGCAACGGCGGCTGCCGTCAGGGTGGGGGAGCCAGGCAAGGTAAGGCCGCGAGCGGCAAAAAAGCCGGTAGCCCAGGTTGAACACTGGCCTCATGAATCGCCATGACAGCGGCGCGACCCATGCACCCAGGCCGGCCGCTCGCCAACTCCAGAGTGTCGCGTCCAGGCCCTTGACCCATGTGCCATCGCTGAATCTGGCGTGCAGTAGCGACTCCATATCCTCAAGTGTGAATCCAAGAGAAGTGGCGTCAAAGGCGTCGTCACGGATATCCACGAACAAAAGTCGCTCAGGCGTCGCATGCGCGCGCAGGGTTCTGACTTCTCGAGCGCAGAGCGGGCAGTCACCGTCAAAGTAAAGCGTCAGCGGCCATTCAACTTTCTTGTACATCGTTAATAGTCTTGTATAGGTTTTTTACACCTTATGCTCAAAAGGCCGTGCTGACAATGGGCGTCGGTATTCGTCCGGGCTCTGGTTTTCGAGTAATGCTGATCCGTTCCGCGATCACCGCCGCCCAGCACGTGTACTCACGTCCACCCACACTGCCAGCACCAGGATCCCGCCCTTGACGATCATCTGCCAGTAACTGTCGACGTCGAGCATCGACATGCCGTTGTCGAGACTGGTGATGACCAGCGCGCCAAGCAGGGCACCGTAGACAGTCCCCGAACCACCACGCATGGACGTGCCGCCGATGAAGCACGCGGCGATGGCGTCGAGTTCGCCCATGTTGCCTGCCGAGGGTGAGCCAGCGGCCAGGCGTGCGGTGTTGACCAGCCCGGCGAATGCGCACATCACGCCCATGATGCCGAAGATCCATAGCTTCACGGCCTGTACATTGATGCCGGATAGGCGCGTGGCCTCCATGTTGCTGCCGACGGCGTAGACGCGGCGTCCGAATACCGTCTGGCTGGTGACGTAACTGAACACGCCGAGCAGGACCAGCAACAGCAACACCGGAACGGGGATTCCGTCGTAGCTGTTGAGCACATAGACAAAGCCGCCCAGCACTGCACCGATCAACACCACACGCAACCCATCACGAATCAGCGAATGTGCCGCCAGCCCGTGCAGGGCTCGGTTGCGTCGTTGTTTCCAGGTCAGGAACAGCGTCAGCGCCAGCAGCAGAATGCCGAGCCCGGTGCCTACCGCGTGTGGCAGATAGCCCTGGCCGATATAGACCAGCGACGGCGACACCGGAGCGATGGTCGTGCCGCCGGTGATCCCCAGCAGAACGCCGCGAAACGCCAGCATGCCACCCAGCCCGACGATGAACGAGGGGATCCGCAGGTAGGCGGTCATGTAGCCGTTGGCCAGGCCGATCATCAGGCCGCACAGGGCCACCACACTCAGGTTTGCCAGTAGCGGGACGTGGTAAACCACATCCAGAATTGCTGCCAGGCCACCGAGCAGGCCAAGCAATGAGCCTACCGACAGGTCAATCTCGCCGCTGATGATCACCAGCACCATGCCGCAGGCCAGAATCCCGGTAATGGACATCTGTCGCAGCAGGTTGGACAAATTGCGCGGGGTGAGGAAGCCGCCCTCGGTCTGCCAACTAAAGAACAGCCAGATAACGGCGATGGCAATCACCAGCGCGAGCATTTTATAGCGGGTGAAGAACTGTTTGACCTGGTTCATCTACGCGGTCTTCCGGGCATTATTGTTAGGGGCATCGGGTTGGCTGAGTGCAGCGGCGAGCACTTGTTCCTGAGTCAGGTCATGGTTGATGAAGTCGCCGCGCAACTGGCCGTCGCCAATCACCAGTACACGGTCGGACACGCCCAGCACTTCGGCCAGTTCTGAGGACACCATGATGATCGACACGCCCTCGGCTGCCAGCGCGCCCATCAGCTTGTAAATCTCGTACTTGGCGCCGACATCGACGCCGCGGGTGGGCTCGTCGAGAATCAGAACGCGTGGGCGGGTGAGCAGCATCTTCGCCAGCACGGCTTTCTGCTGATTGCCGCCGGACAGGCTGGTGATCGGCAAGAACGGGCTGGCCGTCTTGAGGTGCATGCGCGAGATTTCCCGGTCAATACTGCCCAACTCGGCTTCAGCGTCGATGCGGGTCATGTTCGAGTAGCTGTCGAGAACCGCGAGGGTGATGTTCTGGCCGACGCCCAGGTCCGGAATGATGCCCTGGCGCTTGCGGTCTTCAGGGACCATGCACAAGCCGGCGCGGATCGATTTGAGCGGCGTGCGCGTGTCGATCATCTGGCCATCGAGCCACACTTCACCGGTGTATCGACCGGGGTAGGCGCCGAACAGGGCGGATACCAGCTCGGTACGGCCCGCGCCCACCAGCCCGGCGATGCCGAGGATTTCCCCGCGTCTGAGGACGAACGATACGTCGTCGACCCGCTTGCGCCTGGGGTTATCGACGTCGTAGCAGGTGATATGCCGCGCTTCGAAAAGCACCTCGCCGACGTCATGCGGTTCGGTGGGGTAGAGGTTGCTCATTTCGCGCCCGACCATCTGGGTGATGATCTGCGCAATGTCCATGTCCGCCATTGCGGTGGTTGCGATATGTTTGCCGTCGCGGATGACTGAAATGGTGTCGCACACGGCGGCCACTTCATCGAGCTTGTGCGAGATGTACACGCACGCGACCCCCTTGGCCTTCAGGCCACGAATGATGTCCAGCAGCACCTCGATTTCGGAACGGGTCAGGGCCGAGGAGGGCTCGTCGAGAATCAACAGGCGCGCCTTTTTGTTCAATGCCTTGGCGATTTCCACCAGTTGCTGGTAGCCGCCGCCATACTGGGAAACCGGCAGCGCCACGTTCATGTCAGGCACTTTGAGTTCACGCATCAGCGACTCGGCGCGGTGGATCATGGCCGGATAATTCATGCGCCCGCCGGGGAGCGTCAGCTCGTGGCCCATGAAGATGTTTTCGGCCACCGACAGGTCAGGGACCAGCGTCAGTTCCTGATGGATGATGACGATCCCGGCCGCTTCCGTTTCGCTGATCGATTGTGCCTTGAGCGGTTGGCCGTCCCACAGGATCTCGCCATCCCAGGTGCCGTAGGGATAGACCGCCGACAGGACCTTCATCAATGTGGACTTGCCCGCGCCGTTCTCGCCGCACAGGCCGACGCATTCACCGGGCCTCACCGTGATATCGATGCCGTTGAGCGCTTTCACACCGCCAAAGGATTTGACGATGCCGTTCATTTGCAACAGGTAGTCAGACATGGCGCAGGGCTCTACGAAGGTGTGATGGCTTGGCCTGAGCGGCGACCCTGCTTGACCGCAGGATCGTGCTCTAGCTTTTAGCGACGTATCAACGATCGAGGCTCATTGCCCGTCAATCTGTGTCTTGGTATAGAACCCGTCTTTTTCCAGCAGGTCGATGTTGTCCTTGGTCAACGCTGTAGGCGTCAGCAGGATGGTGTCGACTTTCTTGCTGCCATTGTCGTATTGCGAGCTGAAATCGGGTTTCTGGTTGCGTGCCAGTTGCACAGAGAGCTTGGCGGCTTCCGTGGCAATCAGTTTCAGCGGCTTGTAGACCGTCATGGTCTGAGTGCCATCAATGACCCGCTTGACCGCCGCGAGGTCCGCATCCTGACCCGAGATAGGGACTTTACCGGCCAGCTTCTGTGCGGCAAGGGCCTGAATCGCGCCGCCGGCAGTGGCGTCGTTGGAGGCGACGATGCCATCAATCTTGTTGCTATTACGGGTCAGGGCGTTTTCGACAATGCTCAGGGCTTCGGTAGGGTTCCACTCCTTTACCCACTGTTGGCCGACAATCTTGATATCACCTCTGTCGATAGCCGGTTGCAGCGCCTTCATCTGGCCTTCGCGCAGAATCTTGGCGTTGTTGTCGGTGGGCGCGCCGCCCAGCAGGAAGTAATTGCCCTTGGGCGCTGCTTTCAGCACGCCGTTGGCCTGCATCTCGCCGACTTTTTCGTTATCGAAGGAAATGTACGCATCGATATCGGCATTGAGGATCAGCCTGTCATAAGACACCACCTTGATCCCGGCTTTCTTGGCTTCGGCAACGGCATTGGTCAGCACGGTGGCGTTGAACGGCACGATGACGATCACATCGACGCCGCGCGAGATAAGGTTTTCTATCTGCGAGATCTGTTTCTGCTCATTGGCATCCGCCGATTGCACGAAGACCTTGGCGTCGAGCTTTTCCGCCGCCGCAACGAAGTAGTCGCGGTCGCGTGACCAGCGTTCCAGGCGCAGGTCATCAATGGAAAAACCTATTTTCGGGTGCGCAGAGTCAGCCATCACCGGCAGGGACAGCAAGGCCAGCGCGCTGGCGAGCAGCGTACGTTTCAGGGTGTTCATAGGGTGCGTCCTTTTATTGTTGTTTGAGACACTTCTTGACTGAGCGATAACGGTAGAACTGTAGAGCGTTGCCGGACGTCGCGTATGAAGATTTGTCGCCTGAATGTCACTGCGACGTCCAGCCAAGCCTGTCAGGCGTAGATAAAGCGGTTGACCACGCCTTCGAGCAGCTCCTGGCGACCACTGACAGCCTGCGGGTTCAGCTCGTTGGCGAAGGCGTGTTCGGCAAGCGACGCAAGGCTGAATTCGCCTGCCAGTACCGATTGCCCGAAAGGCTGCTGCCAGCCGGCGTAGCGCTGATCCTTGAAGTGCTGGAGTTTATCGTTCTGCACCATGGCGGCGGCACGCTCCAGCGCCAGGGCGAGGACGTCCATCGCGGCGACGTGGCCGTGGAACAGATCGATATCGTCGAGGCTCTGGCGACGCACTTTCGAGTCGAAATTGAAGCCGCCGTTGGTGAAGCCGCCAGCCTTGAGGATCTCATAGGTGGCGAGCGTCATCTCTTCGACGCTGTTGGGGAACTGGTCCGTGTCCCAGCCATTCTGTGGGTCGCCACGGTTGGCGTCGATGCTGCCGAAAATCCCCAGCGAGACCGCCGTGGCGATTTCGTGGTGGAAGCTGTGCCCGGCCAGTGTGGCGTGGTTGGCCTCGATATTGACCTTGATCTCGTTTTCCAGGCCGTACTGCTGCAGAAAACCGAATACCGTGGCGCTGTCGTAATCGTACTGATGCTTGGTCGGCTCCTGTGGCTTGGGCTCGATCAACAGATCGCCCTTGAAACCGATCTTGTGCTTGTGTTCGACCACCATGCGCATGAAGCGCCCGAGCTGTTCGCGTTCACGCTTGAGGTCCGTATTGAGCAGGGTTTCGTAGCCTTCACGACCGCCCCACAACACGTAGTTGGAGCCTTTGAGACGCTGGGTGGCATTCATCGCGCTGAACACCTGGGTAGCGGCGTAGGCGAAGACTTCCGGGTCCGGGTTGCTGGCAGCGCCTGCGGCGAAGCGTGGGTTGCTGAAGCAGTTGGCCGTACCCCACAGCAGTTTTATGCCGCTCTGTTCCTGATGGCGCTCCAGATGATCGACCATGTGCGCGAAGTTGTGGCGATACTCCTTCAATGAGGCGCCTTCCGGCGCCACATCGGTGTCGTGGAAGCTGTAGTAATCGATGCCGAGCTTGGAGAAGAACTCGAACGCCGCTTCGGCCTTGCCGATCGCCAGTTCCATGGGGTCACCGGAACCTTGCCAGGGGCGCTTGAAGGTGCCGACACCGAACATGTCGGCGCCCGGCCATACGAAGGTGTGCCAATAGCAGGCCGCCATGCGCAAGTGCTCACGCATGGGTTTGCCGAGGACCAGCTTGTCGGCGTCATAGTGGCGAAAGGCGAGGGGCGAGTCGCTGTCAGGGCCTTCATAGCGAACCCTGTCGACGTCGGGGAAGTACAGCATGAGCGTTTTCCTTATTGTTCTTGGCGGTGTCTGGATACTAGCAACGGCCCTGCGTGCGCTGATTATGAAAATCGTCAACGCACAGTGCGATTTTGAGTGTTGAGATTCGCCGGTCAGCGGCCTAGTCTGTGGCCCACGGCGTCGTGCTTATCGAATCGGCATAAAAACAATGAAGACCGTACCTCCCGTTCACCGTATCGCGCTGTTGTTCAACGGCAGCAAGATCTATGACCGCGGCATCATCAGCGGCATCGGCAACTATCTCAGCAGCACCCGGGTGTCCTGGGACCTGTTCCTGGAGGAGGATTTCCTCTGTCGCCTGAAAGGCATCGAGCGCTGGCAGGGGGACGGGATCATTGCCGATTTCGATGACCCGCTGATCGGCGAGGCATTGGCCGGGATCAAACTGCCGGTGGTGGCAGTCGGAGGCTCCTATCAGGATGAGCGTGCCTACCCGAAGGGCATTCCTTATGTGGCGACTGACAATCACGCCTTGATCAAGGCGGCCTACGAGCACCTGATCGAGGCCGGGCTGACGCGCTTTGCCTGCTTCAGCCTGCCTGAAGCACAGGCCAATCGCTGGGCGCAGGAGCGCGAGCAGGCCTTTCGCCGCTTGCTGCAACGCGACGGCCTGCACGCCGAGGTCTATCGTGGCCTGGGCACCAGCGCGCCGCTCTGGGACAGCGCCGTAGAACAGCAGATCGCCTGGCTGCAAAGCCTGCCCAAACCGATCGGCATCATCGCCGTGACCGACGCCCGCGCCCGTCAGCTACTGCAGGCCTGCCTGACCGCCGGAATTGCCGTCCCCGAGCAGGTGGCGCTGATCGGCATCGACAATGATCCGTTGACCAGAACCCTCACGCGCGTGCCGCTCAGCTCGGTCGTTCAAGGCACCGACACAATGGGCCGCACCGCCGCACGGCTGCTGCACCAGATGCTGCACGGCATGCCGTCTTCGGGTACACACATTCTGATACCGCCGGACACTGTCAACGTGCAGGCTTCGAGTCTGCATCAGCCCTTGGGTGACCCTTATGTGATGCAGGCGCTGCTGTTTATCCGGCAGTACGCGTGTCAGGGCATCAAGACTGCACAGGTAGCCGCCTATGTGGGCGTTTCGCGCTCATCACTGGAATCGCATTTTCGCCGCGTAAGGGGCTGCAGCGTGCACGACGAGATCCTGCGCTTCAAACTGGCCGCCGCTGCAAACGGACTGGAAAACACCGGGCTGGCCATTGCCGAGATCGCCCGCGATTGCGGTTTTCGGTCTGCGCAATACCTGCACACCGTGTTTCGTCGCGAGTTCGGCTGCACGCCGCGGGAGTACCAGCAGGATGTCAATGCGGCAGTGCAATACCCAAGTGCCTGACAAGGTCAGGCAGCCACGACCCTTATCGTCCAGAAGTCGTTGGACAGATTTTCATCCAGCAAATAACTGTAGGGCAGGGTGAAGTAGCCTTCCATGCCCCAGCTGGCGCCCCATGAGTTGCGCAAGATGAAATGCTGATGGGCATCGTTGTAGCCCACTGCCAATACGCAGTGCCCTCCCAGCATTTTTTCATGAGGGCCCGGCATCGGGGCATGCCCGGTCTGCGCAACTTTCTTGCTTTCAAAGCTCTCGTAGACGGAAAAACCAATGACAAACGGATAACCTGCCGCCAGGCAGCCTTTCATCTGATTGAGGTTTTGCGCAACTTTCTGGTAAGACACTGCCTTGTATTTTCTTGCGTCCTTGTAGCAGGCAGCCGGAGGTTTGACAGTGAACTTCTCAATATCATAAGGCCACTCTTCTTCAGGGCAATCACCTTGCTTCGCAACACTTTTAATGCCGTGCCGGATCATCGCGCCGCTGTCCGAATCGACGGTATGCTCGATAACCCGTTCGTTGTAATAGATAAACAACCGCGAGGGTTCGAACGCCGGCGTCAACTTTTGCTTCATGCGATCAAACTGAATCGCTCCGGCAATACCGTTTGCGGTACAACTACCCAGTTGGCCCTGATCGTACACAGGCGGGCAATGGGGGCGCAGATCAACCTTGTGTGGAAGCGCCGCCAGTGTGGTGGGCGGGGCAGCATACAGATGATCGCGATGATCAGGCAGATCGCGAATCCATCCATACTGTTTGACGGTATAGGTCATTTCGTTCTCCTTGTGAGGCACTGTCAGAAAATTGATATCGCTCATGTAAGCAGGTTTTTGATAGAAGCAGATTAAACTTCGTTTAGTACATAGTGTGCTATGAGTTGACCGGGCAGGCTCATTTGGCTTGTGGTGCTAGTTGCGTAATAGGCCAGATGAGTCACTTTTTTATATGGCCTTATTGCAATGGACTTACACCTCCTTTTGCGCTTGGCACGGACCAGGGTTTTATCGAAAGTGGCGAAACGATACCGCTTGAGCGAATCCTATCCTGCGCCTCATAAGCGTACCGTCCGGTATATTTAAATTGACAGCATTCGATGTGCGGGCTAAAAAATACTCGTTGGTACAGTTATGGGCGAAGCGCCAGTCGCCGCATGCAAGATGAGGGGTAGGGGGATGGAGACGATGCAGCTGCATGAAATACTGACTGCTCACCTGCGTATCGATAAGCCGCAAACGCTTTGCAACCCTCAGCGGGGGCAGCGCAGCAGCGGTGAGATACTGGGAGGAGAATTTAACGGCGATCGATTGCAGGGGCAGGTTCTTCCGGGAGGCAGCCTTTTTCTCGTGCCCCAGGATGACAGCCTTGCACGATTCAGCCTGTACTACACCTTGCTGACTGATGATGGAATAAAGATAGATGTCGTCGGAGAGGGGCTCGTGGCCTTCGATGAAGCGGACCGCGCACCATTGGCCGAATCGCGCTGTCGGTGCACGTGCAGCAAGCAGTTCAGCGTTCCTTCCGGCGCTCATGATGACCTGCAGAGAAACCTGTACGTCGGCAGAGTAAATATAAAAGCCGGGGATGACAGCATGCGTGTCAGTATTTTCCAGGTTAACGAGGTATAAAAAACCGTCACAGAAGCGGGCAGATGTGAAAGCCAGTGTCAGGTTCGTTATCGAGGTGCAGACCTTGTCGTCGACACCTGTGGGGCCCGGCACAACGAAATTTAAATTATTTTTGCTATTTGTCGAAGTCGCCAGTTCACGCGGATTTGAAGTGCTCGAAATGTTGTCTCCCGACAAGCAGTTCGAGCGTTACTTTCAAGGGCGTGAGGATGGTCTGTCGCCCACGCCGGATATCCATCTGATGCATTTGGTTACGATGTGACCCTTACTAGCTGGTAAAAAAACTCAATCCTTTGCCGACCGCACAGTCATAACTCACCGGACTGCCCACCTGCTGATAACCAGGAACATTCAGCGTGGTCATGCTGAATGTGGCGGTGCCGTTCGAGCGTATCTGATAGCGAATGAATTGCTCGATGGGTTTGTTATCGCGATCAAGGCTGAAGTGGGTGTCCGAAAACGCCAGGGTGCCGTCGGGTGTGATGCGGTAGGCATCGATGCGTTTGCCGCCTTTGGTTTTGGACGGCTCGGCCCCTGCGATCGAGGATTTGCATTGTCCCAGGTCGATCACCACGGCGACCGACTCTCCGGTGTTCAACGCCTGGGTGATGGCGGAGTAGGTGGGTAGCGCGTCGCCTGCGTGAGCGAGGCCAGGCAGTGAAAAAGCAAGCAGTGCAGCGGCGTAGCAAGGTTTCATGGCAGCTCCAGGAAGTCAGTCTGAAGGGGGAAAAGACCCGTCCATCTCGCGATTATCGAGCGTCGCGAAACCTACCATAAGCTACGAATCAGGTGGGCCCACGATAGCAGTGGCACCTCTCTAGAGCATCTTCATACTTTTTCCCGTTCTGCCGATAGGAATGACGGAGATAATTTTATTTACCGGTCACGGGAAGGGGATTGAAGATGCTGAGACAGCTGAAAATAGCCGCGCGGACCTCCGCCTGCTTTGCGTTGATGGTGGTGCTGGTGTTCGGCCTTGGTATTTTCAGCATTCAGCAATTGCACGGTATTCGTGAGCAATCGCTTGAAATCGAAAACGATGCCCTTCCCGGGATTGCGCTGGGTGACGATATTTCCCTGGCGGTCGAGAAAACCCGCACTACCGTGGCCAAAATGCTTGCCACGCATGACCTTGCGCAAGTGGCTATGGCTCACGCCGAGCTCCTTGAAAAGAAGGCCGGGTTCCAAAAGGCCGTAGAGGCCTACGACCCGCTCATCACCGAGGATGAAGAGCGCGCGCTCGTCGAGGGTCTGAAGAGCACTTATAAGGGCTACATCGACCGTGCCGAGAAGGTTTATACGCTGATCAACGAGAATCAGGCGGAGGCCGGAAGGGCGATCGTCTGGGGCGAGATGAAGGCCATGGCGGAAAGTATCGAAGCAGCCCTTGGCAAGCTGGAAAAGATCAATGATGACTCCGAAGCCGAATCCAGCGCTGCAGCGACCTCGGTGTATGAAAACGCCGTGGTCGTCACTCAGGCGGTGATGTTTCTGACGGTGTTGCTGACCGTATTGCTTGCCTGGCGTCTGACGAAAAGTCTGGCAGTACCGATCAGCCAGGCGCTGCACAGCTCGGAAACCATTGCCGCAGGCGACCTGCGTCCCAGTGCAATCAACCGTGAGGGCACTGATGAAGCCGCCCTGTTGCTGCAATCGATGGAGCGTATGCGCGGCAATCTGAGCCAGACCCTGAGTCAGGTGGGCGATGCCGCTCACCAGTTGGCGTCGGCCACGGAAGAAATGAGCGCCTTGATGGTCAACAGCAACGCCGATCTGGTGGTGCAGAACAGCGAAATTGAAATGGCCGCCACCGCAGTCACCGAGATGAGTCAGGCGGTCGATGAAGTAGCGCGTAATGCGGTGACCACTTCGGTGGAATCCAGAGCCTCTTCGGTATCGGCTCGCGAAGGTCAGGAAGAGCTCAATCAAACCGTCAAATCGATCCTTGAGCTGACCCGAAATGTAGGCACGGCGTCGGTCGAGGCGCAGGCGCTGGCCATCCGCACGCTGGATATCACCAAGGTTCTGGATGTTATTCGCGCAGTGTCCGAGCAAACCAACCTGCTGGCGCTCAACGCTGCCATCGAAGCGGCACGCGCTGGCGATGCCGGGCGGGGTTTTGCTGTGGTCGCCGACGAGGTGCGCGCGCTGGCCCACCGCACCAGCGAATCGACTCGCGAGATCGAAACCATGATCGGGCACATCCAGCAGGGCACCAAAAGCACCCTGGTCGCGCTTGAAGTCAGTACCGAACAGGCGCAACGCACCAAACAACAGGCCGAGTCGGCTAACGCTGTACTGGCCAGCATCGCCAGTTCGGTCATGGTTATCGATGAGCGCAACACGGTGATCGCCAGCGCTTCTGAAGAGCAAGCGCTGGTTGCGCGGGAAGTGGACCGCAACCTGGTGCGCATCCGTGACTTGTCGGCACAATCGGCGGTGCGCACCAGCCAGACCGGCAGCGCCAGCCAGTCGCTGGCCGAGCTGGCGAGTGACCTGACGACCACGCTGGGGCAGTTCAAGCTTAGATAACAGGCTCCGGTAGCACACCCGTTCGCGCATCGATTCGCTGTTGTCCGGGCAACAGCGAATCGACAATGTGTCTGGCGTTCATGCTGGCAACGCCAGGCTACTGCGCACCGACGCCAGCCGGCGCAACCGCGTGAAACCGCCTGCCGCCGGGCTTCGCGCTATCGCCAGGCGCAGCACAAGGCTTTGGGCATGACCTGTGCACTGCTGATCAGGATTGTTTTCCTGAGCCAGCGGAGCCACCCGAATGCCTGATGCCGTCCCGACCCCCAAGACAAACCGCCTGCATGCAATAGGGCGCACTCTGGTGCTGACCCTGTTGGCCACCAGCCTCGTCGCAACGGCGCATGCCGAGGACAGCGACGTGCCTTCGCTGGCGGGCAAACGCATTGCGATCAGCATGACCGGTACCAGTCACTACTTCGATATCAAGGCCTTCCAGGCGCAGGTGGATGAGGTCAAGCGCCTGGGCGGCACGCCCATCACGCTCGATGCCGGTCGCAACGACAAGAACCTGGTCAATCAATTGCAGACCGTGGTCACGCAAAAGCCGGATGCGGTGATCCAGACCCTCGGCACCCTCAGCGTTATCGACCCTTGGCTCAAGCGCATCAGCAAAGCGGGGATTCCGCTGTTCACCATCGACGCGCCCTCGCAATACAGCCTCAACAACACCACGTCCGACAACGTTGCTACTGGCAAGGCACTGGCCGGGCAACTGATCAAGGACGCAGGTGGCCAGGGTAACGTGCTGGTGTTCAACGGATTTTATGGCGTACCGGTCTGCGCCATTCGTTACGACCAGCTCAAGTTGGCGCTCAAGGATCATCCAGAGCTGAAAATCATCGAGCCAGAGTTGCGCGATGTCATTCCCAATACGGTCCAGGACGCCTACTCGCAAGTCTCGGCGTTGCTCAACAAGTACCCCAAAGGCAGTGTTTCGGCGATCTGGGCCGCCTGGGACATCCCGCAACTGGGCGCCAGCAAGGCGCTGATCGATGCCGGCAGAACCGAAATCAAGACCTACGGCGTCGACGGTACGCCGGAAGTGCTCGAGTTGATGCGCCGCGAAGATTCGCCGGTGGGGGCTGTGGTTGCCCAGCAGCCTGCGTTGATCGGCAAGACCGCGGTGCAGAACGTCGCCCGCTATCTGGCCGGACAGCACGATCTGCCGAAGGAGACCCAAGTGCCCACCTTACTGACGACGGCCGCCAACCTGCCGGACGTGCAGAAGCTCAGAGGCGATAACTGACGCGGGAGATCGATCATGGGATCAGCGATTGCAGACGTTGCAGCGGTACCGCCGGCCTTGCACTTGAGGGGCATCAGCAAGCGCTTTGGGGCTACCCAGGCGCTGGACGGCGTCAACCTGCGGGTCGAGGCCGGAACGATTCACGGGCTGGTGGGTGAAAACGGGGCGGGCAAGTCGACCCTGATCAAGGTCCTCGCCGGTATTCATCGTGCCGACGCCGGCCGTTTGAGTATTCATGGCCAGCCGTTCGACAGTTTCACGCCGCGCCAGGTCGAAGCCGCAGGCGTGCATTTCATTCATCAGGAGCGACTGCTGCCGGGCAGCTTCAGCGTCGGCGAGGCATTGTTTTTCGGGCAGGAAATCAAGCGCGGCCCTTTCGTCGATCGTCGCGCTCAGGAGCGCGAAGCGGCAAGGCTTCTGAACGATTACTTTGCCATGCGCCTGCCCGCTGGGGCCCTGGTACGCGATCTGGACAGCGCCCAGCGGCAGATCTTGCAGATCACTCGCGCGCTGCTGGCCAGGCCGAAGGTGCTAGTGTTCGACGAGCCGAGTGTGTCACTGGTCAAACAGGAAGTGGACCGCTTGCTGGACATCGTCCGCCGCCTGCGCGATGAAGGGCTGACCATTGTCTACATTTCCCACTACTTGCAGGAAATCGAGTCGCTGTGTGATCAGGTCACCGTGCTGCGTAACGGGCGCGATGTGGCGGTGGTCGATCCGGCGCTCACCAGCACAGCGCAGATCGCCCGGCTGATGGTCAATCGGGAGGTAGGCGAGCAATATTTCCGGGCGCAGACGCAACCCGGCACGCCCGTGCTTCAACTGCGCGGGCTGGGGGCAGGGCGTTTCTACGACGGCGTTGACCTGAGCGTGCGGCGTGGCGAAGTGCTGGGCCTGACCGGGCTGGTCGGCTCGGGTGCCAAGGAGCTGCTCAAGAGTCTGTTCGGGCTGCTCAAGCCGGATCGCGGCGAATTGCTCTTGAACGGTCAGCCGTTGCACCTGAAATCACCGCGTGACGCGGTACGCCATGGCATCGCGCTGGTCCCCGAGGAGCGCCGCACGCATGGCGTGGCACCGGCGCTTTCGGTGCTGGAGAACATCACGCTGGCCAGCCTGGGGCGCTTCAGTCGCTGGGGATTGCTCGACGCTGCGGCGCAGGCCGGGGAAAGCCAATACCTGATCGATGAACTGGCAATCAAGACCTCAGACCATGATGCGCCGGTGCACGCGCTCAGCGGTGGCAACCAGCAGAAGGTTGCGCTGGGCAAATGGCTGAGCCGCCATTCGACGTTATACCTGCTGGACGAACCCAGCGTGGGCGTCGACATCGGCGCCAAGGTGGAGATCTACCGGTTGATTGCCCGGCTTGCCGAGGGCGGCGCGGCGGTGCTGGTGCTGTCGTCGGACTTGCCGGAGCTGATCGGCATCACCCAGCGCATTGTGGTCCTGCACAGAGGACGCATTGCAGGCGAATTCGACTCGCTGAGCACCAACAGCGACCAACTGCTGGCCTGCGCCACGGGCGCCAGTGAAAGCGGCCATGACAGCACATCATTCGCTCCGGAGGCCCATTATGTCAGCGCTTGATCTATCCGTTGCACAGGCTGGCGGCCCTGCGCAACGCTGGCTCGTGCAACTGGCGCAGCGCGGTTCGTTGCTGGTGTTTCTGGCGATTCTGCTCGGCTTTGCCGTCAGTGCGCCGAACTTTCTCAGCATCGGCAACATCAGCAATGTGTTCGCCCAGTCAGCAACGCTCGGCATACTCGCGCTGGGCCTGACCTGCGTGGTCATCGGTGGTGGTTCCAACGTAGTCAGCGGCGGCCTGGACCTGTCGCTGGCGGCCAATCTCGGTCTGTGTGCGGCCGTCTACAGCAGCCTGAACAATGCCGGGCTCGATGCCTGGCAAGCGATTGGCCTGACGTTCGGCTGCGGCCTGCTGGTCGGCGCGTTGAATGGCCTGGCGGTGGTGTTTTTACGCCTGCCGCCGTTACTGGCGACGCTGGCGAGCATGAACCTGATTGCCGGGCTGGAGCTGGTACTGACCCAGAACACTGTGCTGGCGACCGACTCTGCATTGCTGGACAGCCTGGTGTCCGGCGTCTGGCTGGGTGTTCCGGCGCTGGCCTGGGTGCTGCTGGGTGTCGCGGCGGTGTTATGGCTATTGATTCAGCGCAGCGCGTTCGGCCTGCGTCTGTACGCCATCGGCGAATACCCGCAAGCCGCCGAGGCTGCCGGGCTGAATCTGCGGCGCTATGTGTTTGCCAGTTACCTGATTGCCGGAGGCTGCGCTGCGACAGCTGCGTTCTGCTCCGCAGCGTTTTTCAGCGGCAGCACGACCGGTTCCGGCGACATGTTGCTGTCAGTGGTGGCCATCGCCTTTCTCGGCGTGGTGTTCTCGCGGCGTATGACCGCCAACATCCCCGGCACCCTGTTGGCGACACTGCTGCTGGGCTTCCTGATCAACGGCTTTCAATTACTGAACATTTCCAGCTTCTGGGTCAACGGCGTGCAAGGCGTGTTGATTCTGTTGGTGGTGGCGTTTTCCGGGGCATTCGGCCGTCGGGAGGGTGAACAATGAGTACGCTGACCGTGAATACCTCTTCGACGCTGGTAAAGGTTCTGCCGCGCCTTTTGCCAGCGGTCCTGCCACTGTTGGTGCTGATTATCCTGCTGTTTTTCGCGATCAGTGCGCCGGGCTTTCTGAGTTGGGGCAATCTGTCGAGCCTGGTGCTGAACAACTTCGTATTGCTGGCTATCGTGGCAATCGGCATGACCTGGGCTGTTGCTGCTGGTGGTATTGATCTGTCGGTGGGAACGGCACTGGACTTTGCCAGCCTCGGTTTCGTGGTCACGCTGAATGGTGGTCATGGTCTGGGCGCAGCCATTGCGGTGGCCTTGCTGGCAGGCGGCATCGCCGGAGCGTTCAATGCGATGCTGATCGCCGGGCTGCGCATTTCGCCGTTCCTGGCGACGCTGGGTACGCTGTTTATCGGCACCAGCGTGCAACAGTTGTTATCCGACGGCGGCCAGCCGATCTATATCGCTCAGGGCATGTTACCGGGGATCAGCGGCGTGCTGATCCTGGGCGTGCCATTGCCGCTGCTGGTGGTCGGGTTGCTGGCAGGGCTTTACGGGCTGGTCCTGGCACGCGGACGTCTGGGCCGCGAAATCCTTGCGCTGGGCACGCAGCCGCAACTGGCGTATTACTCGGGCCTGCCCACGCGACGCATTGCCGTGCAGGTGTTTTTCGCCAGTGCACTGGCCTGTGCGGTGGCGGGTATCCTGCTCAGTTCGACGGTCAACGCCTACGTGCCGATGTCAGGCAACGCTTACCTGATCAATGCCATCGGTGCCGTGTTCATCGGTACGACGCTCAGCCGTCAAGGGCGCCCGAATATTCCGGGTACGCTGCTGGGTGTGCTGTTCATCAACGTGATCGCCAATGGCCTGTTGCTGATCGGCTGGAACTTCTATTGGCAGCAGGTCGCGACCGGGGCGCTGATCTTTTTGGTGCTGGCGTTCAGTTTCACCAGCCGCCACCTGCTGCGTAACGCGGCGTAAGTGCTCCTCAAGCGTTGCCTTTACCGCTGCCGATCTGCCAGACAAATGGCGGCTCGGTGCCGTTGATGCGCCAGTCACCGACAATGCGCGCCTTGTAGATCAGCGGATTATGCGATGCCGCGGTGCGGGCATTACGCCAGTGGCGGTCCAGCGCCTTGTTGACGCTGACACCTGAAGCGCCCAGTGCGTTGAACAGCTCAGTTGCAGCGCGCAATACCAGTTCCGAGACGATCACCTGGGCCTTGGCCGTCTCGATTTCGGCGGCGATATTGGCGTCTTTTTCCCGCTGTGGGTCATTGCCGAAACGTGCCACGTACGCACGCTGCAACGGCTCGGCGGAGCGCAGCGTTGCGGCCTCTGCGGCGTAGACCTGAGCGGCGATCTGACCGACCACTTGCTGCACTTGTGAGTCCTGGCTGACGCTCCCGGCGTTGCCATGGCTGAAGACGCGTTTGCGATCGCGCACTTCCTGAGCGATGTCGCGTTCGACTGCTCGACCAATACCGGCCAGCACCGCCAGCAGTACCAGTTGATAAAACGCGGTCTGGTATTTGAAGCGTTGCTCGAACGGTATGACGTGTGTGGCCGGCAGCGGCACGTTATCGTAGACCGAGGTGCCGCTGCCGGTGGTGCGCTGGCCGAATCCGTCCCAATTGTCACTGTGACGCACGCCGGCATGCCTGGCTTCGACGACCGCGATCACATCGGCGCCGGTATCGGAGCGCTGGGCATAGACGTCGATCCAGTCGGCAAAAATACTGCCGGTACTGTAGAACTTGGTGCCGTTGAGCACGAAGCCATCGCCTTGCGGGCTGACCTTGGTAATCACGTCGCCGATTTTCACCGCGCCAACTTCGGTCCAGCCATTGCCGACCAGATCCCCGGCCACAAAGCGCGCAAACCATTGGTCACGGTCCGCGCCGGGTGGTGCATTCAGACGGTCCTCGACGAAAGCGAAATGCGCGCGCAGGGCTTGCGGAATATTCGAGTCGGCTTCGGCCAGTTCGATCAGCAGTTGAAACAGCTGGCTGATCGAAGCACCTGCGCCGCCATATTCGATGGGCACCCGCACAGCGCCGAAACCGGCTTTCTTCAGCCAGGCAATCGGTTCGTAGGGCAGGGCGCGGGCTTTTTCGCGTTCGACGCTG
Source organism: Pseudomonas sp. PvP027 (assembly GCF_017833005.1). Lineage (NCBI taxonomy): Bacteria > Pseudomonadati > Pseudomonadota > Gammaproteobacteria > Pseudomonadales > Pseudomonadaceae > Pseudomonas > Pseudomonas sp. PvP027. Next base: position 5,810,174 of record NZ_JAFIBK010000001.1, read on the forward strand.
CCAGCGCTGATCTCACGGAAGATCGGGCGAAATCGGTTGGCCAGGGTTTCGTAATCGGTCCCCAGCGAGAGCGGGTTTGAGCCGGTTATTTGAGTCATGCAGTACTCCTGAGCGCGAAGAGATCGGCACACGGGCCGGTGGAAGGTTCGCCAGACTCTCTGCATGCTTTGTGCCTGAATGTAACTTGCTGATTTTAATGATTTATTTTTAGGGCGATGGTTTTCTTGTTGATCCGCCAACAGCGGCATGACCGCTGGCTGGCAAATCCACCGCGTTGTCAGCCATGCCGGCAGCTCATGAGCCCTGGAATACCTGTGCCTGCGCGGGATGCGCTGTGAGTGCGCCGCTGTTCGGCCAGCAACAGCGATCGAACATTTTGCTCTGCAGGATGCCGCCAGTCAGGCGTGGCTGTGTGCAACCTACTGCTTTTAAAGGGAAATGTTTTCCGGCACGGGCTGTGCAATGTTCAGGGTCAAGCGTGTTGAGTGTTTTCAACCTGTCGCCAACGAGCAGGAGCCTGTCCATGAGTTTTCCTTCCTCCTTTCCAGCTGCCGCACCTCCCGCACCTCCCGCAGCGCACGTCATTAGCTCGGACGCCGAGGCCATCGAAGTGGCCAGGGCTCTGGCCGGTCGCTTCGCTGAAGATGCTTCCGTGCGTGATCGCGAACGGCGTCTGCCAGTCGCCGAGCTGGATGAATTTTCCGCCAGCGGACTGTGGGCCATTACCGTACCCAAGGCCTACGGGGGTGCGGGCGTTTCCTATGTCACCGTCGCGGAAGTGATCAAGCTCATTTCTGCCGCCGACCCTTCACTCGGGCAAATCCCGCAGAACCATCTGGGCGTGCTCGATATTCTCTTGCAGACCGGCACCGAGGAGCAGAAACGCCACTACTTCGGCAAGGCGCTGGCCGGCTACCGCTTCGGCAATGCGTTCTCCGAGTCGAAAAGCAAGAACGCCGGCGCCTTTCAGACCCGCATTCGCTTCGATGGCGAGCACGCGGTACTGGACGGTGAAAAGTTCTACTGCACGGGTGCGCTGTTCGCGCACATCGTGCCGGTTTCAGGCGTCAACGAGCAGAATCAGGCGTTCATCGCTTTCGTCGAGCGCGACAATCCGGGCCTGACCATCATCGATAACTGGGACGGTTTCGGGCAGCGCACTACTGCCAGCGGCGGGGCCGTGTTGAAGGCGGTCCGCGTCCCCTCGAGTGCGGTGATCCCGGCGCATCGCGCTTTCGACGAACCGACGGCCAATGGGCCGATTTCGCAGATCATTCAGGCGGCGGTGGACACCGGCATTGCTCACGGCGCGTTCGAGGAAACCCTGAAGCACGCTCGACTGGCGCGGCCATGGATCGACAGCAAGCAGGATTTCGGCTGGCAGGACCCGTTCAGCATTGCTGCCATCGGCGACTTGCAATGGCGGCTGCACGGCACCGACGCGATTCTCGCCAAAGCCGGGCAGGCCATCGACCATGCCCTGGCTGAACCCAGTGAAGCCAGCGTCGCGCAGGCCTCGGTGATCGTCGCCCAGGCCAAGGTGTTATCGGCGCAGATTGCCTTGCTCGCCAGCAGCCAGCTGTTCGAACTGGCCGGCACCCGCTCGGTAGTCGGCAAACTCAATCTTGACCGCTACTGGCGCAACGCGCGGACCCACACGCTGCATGATCCGGCGCGCTGGAAATACCACCTGATCGGCAATCAGGTGCTCAACGGTATTGCACCGCCACGTCACGCCTGGAACTGATCACGGAGTACGCCCATGACGCATCCCGCCATTACCGCGCAACTGGCAGTCGCCACCGAAGACCTTGATCAGGCGCGCCAAGGCCTGCAGCACACCCTTGATTATCTGCGTGAGCACGGTCGGCCGTGGTCGCTCAGTGGTTTGCAACGCATCGTCGATGACCCCTATGTGATCAGCAAGGTCGGGGATCTGCAGATTCGTCTGGACGTCGCCGCTGCGCTGCTGGAGCGCGCCCGGCGGCTGGATAGTTCGACCGAGCAGGGTTTGATCGCCAGCAGTGAAGCGGTCATTGCCAGCGCCGATGCTTTGCAGGCAGTGGGCAATATTCAGTACGAATTGACCGGGCAGCGCCCGTCACTGCCAGCCCCGGCCGGCCGTGAGCCGCTGCGCTGGCACTATCAGGTTATCGGCAATCAACGCCTCAATGGCGTGGTTCCGCCGCAGCTTCAGGAGTAAGTGTATGTCCCGCCAAATCCGCCTCAACGCGTTTGACATGAACTGCGTCGGCCATCAATCGCCGGGCCTCTGGGCGCATCCCCGTGACCGCTCCTGGCAGTACAAGGACCTCGAATACTGGACCGATCTGGCGAAAATTCTCGAGCGCGGCAAGTTCGATGGTTTGTTCATTGCCGATGTGCTGGGCATTTACGACGTCTATCGCGGCAACGGTGAGGCGGCGATTCGCCAGGCCACTCAGGTACCGGTCAATGACCCGTTGCAGCTTATCCCGCCCATGGCGCTGGTGACCGAACACCTGGGCTTCGGCCTGACCGCATCGCTGTCGTTCGAGCATCCCTATCCGTTTGCCCGTCGCTTGTCGACGCTGGATCACCTGACCAAGGGGCGCGCAGGCTGGAATATCGTCACCTCGTACCTGGAAAGCGGCGCGAAGAACCTCGGCCAGAAAACACTCACCGAACACGACGCGCGCTACGACTACGCGGAGGAGTATCTGGAGGTTTGTTACAAACTCTGGGAAGGCAGCTGGGAAGACGGCGCGATTCTGCGTGACCGGGAGCGCCGCGTATTCAGTGATCCGACCAAAATCCACGAGATCCGCCATGTCGGCAAACACTTCCAGGTGCCTGGCATACACTTGTGCGAGCCGTCGCCGCAACGCACGCCTGTGCTCTATCAGGCCGGCGCTTCAAGCCGCGGCAAGCAGTTCGCCGCCGAACACGCCGAATGCGTTTTCGTTGCAGCACCCTCGAAAGTCCTGCTGAAAAAGACCGTGGCCGATATCCGCCGACGCACCGCAGAGGCTGGCCGCGATCCGTCAAAGGTGCTGATTTTCAATTTGCAGACGGTGATCCTCGGCGAGACGGATGCCAAGGCCAGGGCCAAATTCGAGGAATACAAAAGCTGGGTCAGTTATGAGGGTGCGATGGCCTTGATTTCCGGCTGGACGGGCATCGACTTCAGCCAGTTCAAGCCTGACGAACCCCTTCGCCACGTTCACACCAATGCCATTCAGTCGGCCGTCGAGACCTTTTCCACGGCCGACCCGAACACGATATGGACGCCGCAGGCACTGGCCGATTGGGTCGGGATCGGTGGCTTTGGCCCGCTGTTTGTCGGCAGTCCGGAAACCGTGGCCGATCTGCTGCAGGAGTGGGTTGAAGAAACCGACGTCGACGGGTTCAACCTGGCTTACGCGCTGACCCATGAAACCTTCATCGATGCGGTCGAGCTGTTGGTGCCGGAGCTTCAGAAGCGCGGCGTCTACAAGACCGAATACGCCAAGGGCACGTTGCGCGAAAAGCTGTTTGGCGACGGGCCGCGCCTGGAAGCAGGGCATCCGGGGGCCGGATTCCGCGACCTGGCTGCGCTGCATCGCAACCGGCAAACGGAAAGTGCCTGAAATGTGATGACTGTCGTTGCGCAGGCGGCGCGGCGCAGATTTGTGACGCGGAGCGTCACGATAGGCATTCCCACGCTGGAGCGTGAGGAACGAGATTCTCCAGACCACTATCGTGCCCATGCTCCGCGTGGGCATGCCTTTCTGGACGCTCCACGTCCGCTTTTGGGGGCGGCGGCGCGGCGCAGATTTGTGACGCGGAGCGTCACGACAGGCATTCCCACGCTGGAGCGTGAGGAACGATAGTCCTGTAACTATCGTGCCCATGCTCCGCGTGGGCATGCCGCTCTGGACGCTCCGCGTCCGATGTTGGGTGCTCGGAACGGTATGGATGCGTGATGTGCGCTCAGCACAGTGCCGGTCACAACTCCAGCTTGTAGCCCACCCCGTACAGCGACTGGATCGGGTCCTGACCGGGGCAGGCCTGTTCCAGTTTGCGGCGCAGGTTGCGGATGTGGCTGTCCACGGTGCGGTCGGTCACTACTCGGTGATCCGAGTAGAGCCTGTCCAGCAGATGGTCGCGGGAGAAGACTCGGCCCGGAGAGCGGGCGAAGGTGGCCAGCAGACGCAGTTCCACCGGGGTCAGGTCCAGGGTGACACCGTTGAACGAGGCCTGGTAGTGCGCTTCGTCCACCAGCAAACCCTTGGGCGTGTGCGGCTCGCTGGAAGAGCTCCGACGCAAGATGGCTTTGACGCGAGCGACCATCTCCCGCGGGCTGAACGGTTTGCAGATGTAGTCGTCGGCACCGAGGTCCAGGCCGAGCAAACGGTCGATTTCCTCGACGCGTGCAGTGATCATGACAATAGGCACGTCGCTGAAGCTGCGCAGTTCCTTGCAGATGTCCATACCGTTGCGGCCAGGCAGCATGATGTCGAGCAGGATCAGTTGGGGCGCGTTCGCTCTGACGGCGGGCACAACGTCCAGCCCGTTACTCAGGCAGTGGGTCGAATACCCGGCCGCGATCAGGTAGTCGCGCATCAGCGACGCCAGCTTGGGCTCGTCTTCGACAATAAGAATCGGCGTTTCGATGCTTGTAGCGGTCATGGGCGCAGGTGTCCGGGCAGGCACAGGGTCAGCCAGAGGCCGCCTGTGGGCGAATGGTCGGCGCTCAGGGTGCCGCCGTGGGCGAGGGCGATGCTGTGACAGATCGCCAGCCCCAGACCCGCACCGCCGCTGGCGCGGTTACGCGAGGCTTCACCACGATAGAAGCGTTCGAACAGTCTGGGCAATTGCTGCGGGTCGACGCCGGGGCCGGAATCCATCACATCGACGCGCACCTCATCGCCCTGCAGGGCGGCACGCACCTGCACAGTGCCGCCAGCATCGGTGTAGCGCACCGAGTTTTCCAGAAGGTTGCTGATCAATTGCTGCAGGCGTCCGGGGTCTGCGTGCACCGGCAGAGAGGCGACAGCAAGCTCCAGTCGCAACTGCAACTGACGGGCAGCACAACGTTCCTCGAACATGTCCGTGATGTTCGTCAGCAGCTCCGCCAGGTCACAGTCGACCTTGCGGTAGGTCAGGGCACCCACGTCCGCCAGGGACAACTCATACAGGTCATCCACCAGCTTGCTGAGCATGCCGACCTCGCCCTGGAGTGACTTCATCGACGCCTGATCCAGTGTGCGCACGCCATCCTCGATGGCTTCCAGTTCGCCCCGCAAGACCGACAGCGGAGTGCGCAGCTCGTGAGACACATCGGCCATGAATTCGCGGCGCATCTTCTCATTGCGTTCCAGGGTATACGCCAGCTGGTTGAAGTCGCGTGCCAGTTGACCGACCTCATCGTTCGAGGAAACCGCCACGCGGCTGGCGTATTCCCCTGCGGCAAGGCGATGGGTTGCTGCGGCCACACGTTTGACCGGATCGAGCAGGGTGCGCGCGATCCACCAGGCAATCAGCACGGCCAGCAGCAGCGACAGCACACCCATCGCCAGGCTGGCGCGCAACTGGTACTGCTGAAAGCGCTCGCCACCGGCCTCGCTGACACTTTGAAAGGGCGTGACCGCCATCCAGCCAACGATTTTGCCGTCGACTTCCACCGGGCGCATGAACTCATCGTCATGGACCCCCGGAAACCCCATCACCAGATTCTTCTGCGCATCCAGCAGCGCGATCCGGAACACTGCGCCGGTCAGGTCGGAGGTGGGCGGTGTGGCCAGCCCGGGGATGGCGAAATCCTGCGCCGGCTCCGGGCGCATCACTTCGAACCAGCGATCCTTGTTGTCACGCATGAATTCCCAACTGCCTTCGCGCGCATAGGCAGCGGCCAGCCGCGGCAGAACCGGCGACATGCGTTGCATGGCCTGTTCGTTGAGGTAGCCCAGAAAGCCACGGGCAAAACTCCAGTTCGCGGTCAGGCCCATGATCAGGATCACTGACAGCACGCTGGCCAGTACCGCGACAAACAGTTTGGTGGAGATGCTCGATTTCATGAAGGCTCGGGTTTTGCCTGAAGACGGCGTCCATTTAGGCCTTCGTGACAGCAAGTTTCAAGTCAACGCGGCAATCTTCAATTTTCCTGCACATTTGCCTCGCAGTCTGACGTCAGGCTTTCGCCACAACGTCCTGAGGCAATCATGTCGAGCAAGATTTTCGCCAAATACCTGATGACTTTGACCTTCGTCATCTACGCAGCCCTTATCGGTCTTCTGAGCGGTTGTTCAGACGGTAATTCGCCGCCTGCTGCGCAGAAACCGACCGTGTCGGTGGTCACTGTCAAACCGCGTAGCCAGTCGCTGACCACCGAACTGGCGGGGCGCACCAAAGCGTTCATGGTTGCCGAGATACGGCCCCAGGTCAGTGGCATCGTGCAGCAGCGACTGTTCGTCGAAGGTGCCGAAATCAAGGCAGGTCAGCCGTTGTACCAGCTCGACAGCGCGACCTATCAGGCGGCACTGGCTGAAGCGCAGGCCACGCTCGCCAAGTCCCGTGCCACGCTCAAGTCCGCACAGGCCACCGCCAAACGCGATGTGCAACTGGCCAGGATCGATGCCATCAGCCAGCAGGATAAAGAAGACGCCGAGGCCAGCCTGCTGACTGCTGCCGCCGAGGTGAAAGTGGCGGAGGCCGATGTGCAGACTGCACGCATCAATCTGGCTTACACACGGATTACCGCACCCATCAGTGGGCGTATCGAGACCTCGACCGTGACCCCCGGTGCATTGGTGGTGGCCCAGCAGGACACCGCACTGACCACGGTTCAGCAACTGGACCCGATTTACGTCGATGTCACCCAGTCCACCACCGAGTTGCTGCGGCTCAAGCGCGACCTGGCCAGTGGCAAGCTGCAAACCAACAGCGACGGGGAAGCTCGAATCACCCTCAAGCTGGATGACGGCAGCACCTACAACCAGGACGGCCGCCTGCAATTCAGCGGCGTCAGCGTCAATGAAGGCACTGGCACCGTGACCCTGCGTGCCAGCTTTGCCAACCCGGAGCGGCTGTTGCTGCCCGGCATGTACGTGGTGGCGGTGTTGGAGCAGGCGCAGGATCAGAACGCGATCCTGATTCCGCAAAAGGCCGTCACCCGCAGTGCCAGTGGCCAGACCACGGTGTTGCTGGTGGTTGACGGCAAGATCGAGCAGCGGGTGATCAGCGTCGACCGCACGGTGGGCAACCAGTGGTGGGTGAGCAGCGGGCTCAAGGCCAATGATCAGGTCGTGGTCGAAGGCGGGCAGAAAACCCCGGTCGGCACCGAGGTTAGCGTGCAGAGCGCCGACAATGCCGATTCGCCAGCGCCGGGTGCTTCGGCCACTGCCGCTACTGTGAAGGAGTGCTGAACATGGCTCGTTTCTTCATTGATCGGCCCATCTTCGCCTGGGTCATTGCCATCTGCATCATGTTCGCCGGTGGGCTATCCATCAGCCAGCTGCCACTTGAGCAATACCCCAATATCGCGCCGCCGACGGTAAAAATCTCCGCCACTTACACTGGCGCATCGGCCAAGACCGTCGAAGACTCCGTCACGCAGGTCATCGAGCAGCAGATGAAGGGGCTGGACCGTCTGACCTATATGTCCGCCTCCAGCAGCTCTGCGGGCAGTGCGAGCATCAGCCTGACCTTCGCCGCAGGCACCGACCCTGATGTGGCGCAGATGCAGGTGCAGAACAAGCTGCAGCAGGCCGAATCGCGTCTGCCGCAAAGCGTGCAGAGTGAAGGTCTGACGGTGACCAAGGGCAGTTCCGACTTTCTCATGCTGGTCGCCCTGGCCTCCGATAACGAAAGCGTCACCGGCACGCAGATCGGTGATTACATTTCCAGCACGCTGCTCGATCAACTCAGCCGTGTGGATGGCGTCGGTGACGTGCAGACCCTGGGTTCGGGGTATGCGATGCGTATCTGGCTGGACCCGGCCATGCTGGAAAAGTACGCATTGATGCCCTCCGACATCAGCTCGGCCCTGGAGGCGCAGAACACTGAGGTCTCGGCAGGCCAGTTGGGAGCTTTGCCTGCGGTTGAAGGTCAGCAACTGAATGCGACCATCAGTGCCCGCAGCAAGCTGCAGACACCCGAGCAGTTCGAGAACGTGGTCGTCAAATCTTCCAGTGACGGTGCCGTTGTGCTCTTGCGCGATGTGGCGCGGGTGGAGCTGGGCAGCGAGAGCTATGACATCAACTCGGCGCTCAATGGCAGGCCTGCGGCGGCAATGGGTATCCAGCTGGCGTCAGGCGCAAACGCGCTGAGCGTTGGCGAAGCGATCAAGGCCAGACTCAAGGAGCTGGAACCGTTCTACCCCGCGCAAATGCAACTGAAGACAGTGATTGCCTATGACACCACGCCATTCGTGAGCCTGTCGATCAAGGAGGTGGTGAAGTCGCTGGGTGAGGCAATCGTGCTGGTGGTGCTGATCATGTTTCTGTTCATGCAGAACCTGCGCGCCACGCTGATTCCGGCGATTACCGTGCCAGTGGTGCTGCTGGGCACGTTCGGCGTGCTGGCGCTGTTCGGCTATTCGATCAACACCCTGACCATGTTCGCGATGGTCCTGGCCATCGGCCTGCTGGTCGACGATGCCATTGTGGTGGTGGAAAACGTCGAGCGGGTGATGGGTGAAGAGCACCTGAGCCCGCTGGAGGCGACCCGTAAATCAATGGATGAAATTACCAGCGCGCTGATCGGTATCGCGCTGGTGCTGAGCGCCGTGTTCATTCCGATGGCCTTTTTCAGCGGTTCCACCGGGATTATCTACCGGCAGTTTTCGGTGACCATTGTTTCGGCCATGCTGCTCTCGGTGCTGGTTGCAATGACCCTGACCCCAGCGTTGTGCGCAACGATGCTCAAAGCGTCGGATGCGCAACTGCACGCACAACGGGGTGGCTTTTTCGGCTGGTTCAACCGCACGTTCGAGCGCAGTGCCGACTGCTATCAGCGAGGCGTGAGCGGAGTCATCGAACATCGCGGACGGGGTCTGCTGGTGTATGCGCTGGTGCTGGTGGTCATGGCGCTGGGTTACGTCAGCCTGCCCACGTCGTTCCTGCCGGATGAAGACCAGGGCGCGCTGATGGCGCAGATCCAGCTGCCGGTGGGTGCTACCGACAGCCGTACACAGGCGGTAATGAGGCAGTTCGAGGCTTACATGCTCAAGCAGCCGGAAGTCGAGGCATTGATCAGCATTTCCGGGCTGGGGATGGGCGGTAACAGTCAGAACACCGCCAGGGCATTCATCAAACTCAAGGACTGGAGCGAGCGTTCCGGCAAGGAGCAGGGCGCAGCGCAGGTGGCACAGCGTGCGACGCTGGCCCTGGCGAGCATCGGCGACGCCAGTGTGTTTGTCATGCAGCCCCCTGCGGTACGTGGCCTGGGGCAGAGTTCAGGGTTCGATGTGCAACTCAAGGACCTCGGTGGTGTGGGGCATGAGGCACTGGTGGCGGCACGCGAGCAGTTTATCGAACTGGCGAGAAAGGACTCGAGCATGCTGGGCGTGCGCAGCGACGGCCTGGACGACACTCCGCAGTTGAAAGTGACCATCGACGACCGCAAGGCCGGTGCATTGAGCCTGTCCACCAGTGACATCAACTCGACCCTGTCCACTGCGCTGGGCGGCAGCTACATCAACGACTTCCTCAATCAGGGGCGAGTGAAAAAAGTCTACGTGCAGGGCGAGGCTGCTTCGCGCATGCAATCAGCTGATCTGGACCATTGGTTCGTGCGCAACAGCAATGACGAAATGGTCCCGTTCTCGTCGTTCGCCAGCAGCCGTTGGAGCTACGGCTCGCCGTTGCTGGAGCGTTACAACGGCAGCTCGTCACTTGAAGTGGTGGGCGATCCTGCGCCGGGCGTCAGCTCGGGTACAGCGATGGATGCCGTTGAAGCCATCATCAAGCAACTTCCCGAGGGCATCGGTTACGAGTGGACGGGGCAGTCCTACCAACTGCGCTTGTCCGGGTCCCAGGCGCCGATGCTCTACGCCATTTCAGTGCTGTTCGTATTCCTCTGCCTGGCAGCCTTGTACGAGAGCTGGTCGGTGCCGTTCTCGGTCATGCTCGTGGTGCCGCTGGGTGTGGTCGGCGCTGTATTGGCGACCCGCATCAGTGGCTTGAGCAATGACGTGTACTTTCAGGTGGGCTTGCTGACCACGGTGGGCCTGGCGGCGAAAAACGCGATCCTGATCGTCGAGTTCGCCAAACATCTTCAGGAACAGGGCAAAAGCCTGCATGAAGCAACCCTTCTTGCCGCCCGGCAACGCCTGCGTCCGATTCTGATGACTTCGCTGGCATTCATGTTCGGTGTGCTGCCGCTGGCCCTCAGCAGCGGTGCAGGCTCGGCCGGGCGCAATGCGATCGGCACGGGCGTTCTGGGCGGCATGTTCAGCGCCACTGTGCTGGGTATTTTCCTGGTGCCGCTGTTCTTCGTCGAAGTGCGTCGCCGCTTCAGTCGTTCGTCAGGCAATGCTCCGGCGGCTCAACCCACATCTACAGGTGAAGCATGATGCGTCTTTTCTGGCCTTCGCTGGCTGTCACGGCGCTGCTTGCGGGCTGCGTCAACCTGGCCCCGGATTACCAGCGCCCTGAAGCGCCGGTTTCAAGCCAATGGCTGCCGGCGACAGCGGGCCAGCCGGTTGCGTCGGCCAGCGTGCCCACGGACATCGAATGGCAGAATTTTTTCATCGATAACCGCCTGGTGCGCCTGCAGACCCTGGCGCTGGTGAATAACCGCGACCTGCGCCTGGCCAGCCTCAACGTCGAGAAAGCGCAGGCGCAATATCGCATCGAACGGGCGGCGAGCCTGCCGACCATTGATGCCAGTGGCAGCGGAACGCATACACGCACGCCGTCATCGACCTCCATGACCGGAGGCTCGTCGATCAGCCATGAGTACAGCGCGCAGCTTGGCTTGAGCAGCTATGAACTGGACGTATTCGGGCGTATCCAGAACCTTCAGGACGAAGCGCTCGAGGATTATCTGGCGTTGACCGAAACCCGGCGCAGCACGCAGATCAGCCTGATCGCCGAAGTGGCGACCGGCTGGCTGACCCTGGCCGCCGACAACCAGCTTCTGAAACTTGCCGAAGACACGCTGGCCAGCCAGCAGAAAAGCTACGACCTGACCCGAAGCAGTCATGCGCTGGGCGGTTCTTCCGGGCTGGAAGTGGCCCAGGCGCAGACAACGGTCGAATCGGCGAGGGGCGATGTGGCGCAATATAAAAGCCAGATTCTTCAGGACCGTAACGCCTTGCGTCTGCTGGTGGGCAGCGATCTGCCGGAGGAGCTGCTGCCCAATGCCGACATGCAGTCGGTGGCGCAATTGGTGCAGGTGCCGGATGGCCTGCCTTCCAGCCTCCTGCAACGTCGCCCGGACGTGCTGAGTGCCGAGCACACGCTGAAAGCCGCGAACATTGATATCGGTGCAGCGCGTGCGGCGTTCTTCCCCAGCATCACCCTGACCGCCAGTGCAGGCTCTTCCAGCTCCAGCCTGTCGGGTCTGTTCAAGTCCGGAACCGGCGCGTGGAGCTTTGCGCCAAGCATCAGCGTGCCGATTTTCGATGGCGGCGCCAATCGGGCCACGCTGGACTCGGCCAAGGTCGAGAACCAGATCCAGATTCAGACCTATCAGCAGACGATCCAGACTGCATTCAAGGAAGTGGCCGATGCTCTGGCGGTGCGCAGCACGCTGGATGAGCGGCTTGCCGCACAGCAGGCCTATACCGATGCCAGCCGCAGAAGCTACGAATTGGCCGACGCTCTGTACCGTGGCGGATCGCAGAGTTACCTGGAGGCGCTCGAGTCGCAACGCTCGCTGTACAGTGCCGAGCAGGACCTGATTTCCCTGCGCCTGACAGAGCAGAGCAACCGGGTCACGCTCTACAAGGTCATGGGCGGCGGATGGAATCGGTGATGTTTTTTTCTACTAGCCTTTGAATAATCGCAGCGCTTAAACGTTTTACCCCTACGCACAGTGCGGCCATTTGCAGGTTCGCACTGTGATTTTGATCCTTCATGAACAGGAGTTCTCATGAAACCCTCCCAGCCGAAGTACGCCCACGCCTTGTTGCTGCTGGTCACTTCACTCAGCCTTCAGACGCCAGCTCAGGCCCGTATGGCATCTTCTGCAACCGTCGACAATACGGCCCGGCTTGCCGTGGTCAAACCGGTCAGCAGCTGTGCTGCACTGAGCAGCGTGGAACTCAGTGATATCGGCGGGCAGGGCAGTCGTGTGCTGGCGGCCAGTGAATCGACGCGTGATGGTGTCGCGGTGTGTGCCGTGGAAGGTCAACTGGCGCCGGAGATCAATTTCAGGCTTGAGCTGCCAACCCGCACCTGGGAGCAGCGCTACCTGCAAGTCGGCTGCGGTGGATTGTGTGGCAACGTCAACTCGACCGTGCGCGCCGCTGATGGCTGCACATCACTGAGTGCTGGCGCATTCGCGGTGGCCTCCACCGACATGGGGCATCGGGCGGCAGACGAGCATTTCGGCGATGACCCGCAAAAGCGCGCCGATTTCGCCCATCGTGGTGTGCACCTCACTGCACTGGCCTCGAAGAAACTGATTGCTGCGTTCTATGGTCGCAAAGCGCAATACGCCTACTTCAGTGGCTGCTCGGACGGCGGTCGCGAGGCGTTGATCGAAGCACAGCGCTACCCGGACGATTTCGACGGCATCATTGCCGGAGCCCCGGCGCTCAACTTTCAAGTGCAGAAAACCCTGTACCACAGCTGGATGGCTCGCTCCAACCGCGGCGCGGACGGCAAGCCGATCCTTCTCGCTTCACGACTGCCGTTGCTGCACAAGGCCGTACTCGACCAATGCGATCTGCTGGACGGGCAGATCGACGGCCTCATAGCGGATCCGCGTATCTGCCACTTCGACCCCGCCGCGTTGCAATGCAAGGCGTCTGCCGACCCCGCCACGTGCCTGAGCGCGGATGAGGTAGCCACGGTCAGACGCTTTTACGATGGCCCGAAAGACGCAGCCAGTGGCGAGCGGCTGACCTTGGGCGGCCCGCAGCCGGGTTCGGAACTGGCATGGGCTGGCGTGTTTGTGCCGGTCAGCGCCGATCAGACTGTGTACAGCGAAAAAGCCGCGCTGGAGGCCATTCGCAATGTCGTGTTCGAGAAGAACCCGTCCGCAGGTTTCGATTTGAATGCGCTGGAGTTAGACAAGAAAACCTTTGACCAACTGCGCCCGCTGCATGCGCTGTACGACGCTACCAACCCTGATCTTTCATCATTCGCCAGCGGTGGCGGCAAGCTGATCCTCTGGCACGGCTGGGCCGACCCGAACATCTCACCGCTCAACACCCTGGCGTATCACGAGGCGCTTGAAGCGCAGATGGGCAAGACCCGCACCGAGGCATTCTCGAGGCTGTACATGTTGCCCGGCGTCTATCACTGCGGCGGCGGGGAAGGGCCAAGCCTGGTCGATCTGCTGACACCGGTCATGGCCTGGGTCGAAAAAAGCCGGGCCCCGGATGCCATCGTTGTCCGACAGGCAGGCCCGGAGAAGGCCGGCAACAGGCAGCGGCCGCTGGCACAGTCGCTGCCGGCGTCGATGGTCAAGGAAAACGTGGGCAATCGCGGACGCACCCGCAAGGTCTTCCCGTACCCGTTCATGGCCGAGTACGACCACAAGGGCTACGCGAAAAACGCAAATAGCTACCAGCGCACCCAGCCGCTGACCACGGAAAAAACACCGCAATGGATGGGCAGCGGGTTCTTCAAACCGTATACGCCCCTTGAACGTCAGGCGCAGTAGCGATTGCACCGGCACAACGCGGGCGAATTATTTTCTCCTCGTTCTTGACATGGCATGCGAACCAGTACAGAATTGCGTCCATTCCTGAGCGAGGAATTGAAAAAAACCCTTTAGATTCAATGGGTTGGAAGCCAAAGAAATAAAGGTTTCCCGCGAAATCAAAACACGTTTGATGTTCAAGTGAAGCATCTTTCGTTTGAGGCCGAGTAGCAAAATGGTTATGCAGCGGATTGCAAATCCGCCTACGCCGGTTCGATTCCGACCTCGGCCTCCACTATTCAAAGCCCCGCAGATTAACGTCTGCGGGGTTTTTTATTGGGCGCTGGAAAGTGAGGAGTTCCGAAACTTTCTCACTTTGAGGGCTGCGCGACGGCCAACCTTGAAGATGTGCTGTTGCGACTGCCTACGCCTCGGGCGAGTGACATTACAGAGCTGCTGCCACACCGCTGAACGCCTGCCCGACAGCAGGCACAGGTTTACAGGCGCCAATAGTGAGAGTTGAGATAATTCCTCCGGACTATAAATCAATGACTATTACCTACCGACTGAACATGATGCGCACCTTGATGACCGCCTTGGGCGGGCCGTAAGGTGATGCGCGCGTAGGTACCAGTGCTTCGATATCCGCTTTCTGAATGCTGAAAATTTTTATCAGCGCGGTGGCTTCACCGCAAGCGCCCAAGCTATTTACAACTGGTCCTCCGGGCTTCAAGGTGACGTCGCTTAACGCTTGCGATGGGATACCCTTCCGAGATGACGAAGGCTGTGGTCTCAGAAGCAACCGAGCTTTTCCAATCGATTTCAAGGCTCAAATGCGCCGCGTAGCGGGGCTCGCGACACCAAAAAACAAGAGAGGCGCACTTGGACTACCTAGCAGCACTGACCGCCTTCGTAGAGTCTGCCAACGGGAACAGCTTCTCCAAAGCCGCAGGGCGTTTGGGGATCAAAGCTTCTACGGTTTCGCGTTACATCAAAGATCTAGAGCACGATCTCGGCATTGCACTTTTCAATCGATCAACACGAAAACTCGCATTGACCGAGGGTGGGCAAACGTTCTTGTACCACGCCCAAAAAGTCCTCTTTGAATTGTCAGAAGCCAGGGCGGCAACGTCCGCCCTCAATCAAAATCCACGAGGGAGGTTGAAGGTTAGTCTGCCTCCTGCTTTTGCACGTCATCACATACTCCCTCTGGTAGGCGAGTTTATCGAGCGTTATCCAGACATCACGCTAGACCTCAGTCTTGAGGAGTCACATGTCGATCTGATCGCCACTGGAATCGATCTTGCGATTCGAATTGGCAGGTTGGCGAACTCCAATCTCAAGGCGAGAAAGCTGGCTGAGGTAAAGACTTTCCTATGTGTGAGTCCAGAGTTTGCCACTCGTTATCCTCAACCGGATTGCCCCGCTCAACTGCCTGTCGACCTGATGATCATCGGTCGTGAGTACCCCGAGGGGTTGATATGGTCCAACGACAGCGAGCAGGTTTCGTTGCCCGTGGGTGCTGTACTTTGGATAAATGACCTTGAGGCTCAGCTAATTGCGGTGAGCAACGGGTTGGGAATGGCATTGCTCCCAGATTGGCTTGCCAGTGCCAGTTTGCGCGATGGTCGACTGGTGCGCTGGCTGCCTGATTGGGAGGTCAAGGGCTCACAGGAATCTGGCGCCATCTGGTTTGTATATCCTCCGAAGCGAATCGTTTCTTCGAAGGTGCGATGCTTTATCGATTTCATTGCTGATCGCGTGGTTGACCCGCCTGTGTGGCAGCGATGATTCCCGGTATGAGCCAGCCATACCGGGATTCCATTTAGCTGAACCGAATATCCAGTGATCGCAGGTATGTCTGTAGACCTGCATCCTGAATCGGGATCAGAAATGCTTCGCGATCCGACTCGTTGAAGTGGGCATGCCAATAGCCAGGTGGCGTGACGAACGCAAGCCCTGGCGTCCAATCTACGCGTTTTGGATTGCGAATCTGGCCATTCTCGTCAAGTTCAGTACCGACAAGCGAATAGCACCCGGTTGGGCAGTCAATGATGAAGTCAAGGGCGATGGATTGGTGCCGGTGGGGTTTTTGGATCGAGCCAGCCGGGAGGATGCCGTACATAGCCCACAGTACATGGGTCACTGTGCGTGTCTGAGGAAAGTTGCTGTTACCCAGCAGAATACTGATGCGGCTGCGATCCTGTGCACGTGGATCATCAGCGGCTTCACGAAGCTTTGCCGATGCGACAGCCGCAGGGTACAGAGTCGGGGTGAAGCGGTCTTTACTTCTGCTCACGCCTAAGTAGCGAAGCAGAGGCTCATCATGTACCCAATAGAATCGTGCGTCCGCCGACGCCTTGAGGATTGTGCTGTTCATCCCTGGCAGGGCGATGAAACAACCTTTTGTCCATTCAAACGCCTCTTCACCGTACGAAAGGCTGCCGCTACCATCGATTACATACAGAACCTGGGAGGTCGCGTTGGGCGCTAAAGTGACGTCATCGCCGGCGTTCAGTCGAATGAAACTGGCACAAAGACCTGGGCCGGTTGCTGGGCCTTCACACTCAAGTTTTTCGCTCAAATCGAGAGCCACTGTTCGAGATGGGCCCGAATCATAGAGCGAAGCAGGGAAGCTCTGGTACGGGATGCGGGTGATCAAGTTTGCGCTGATCGGGTTTGCCGCTTTGCTGTACTCGAAGTATTCGGCATAGATCTCATGTGGAGATACTTCCAGGTTTGAATGCGGTTGAATTGCACTGTTCATAATGAATCCTCGCTCTGTGTCTCATGATCAGCACGCTGCGGGAGCCAGCACGCCACGGTGAATTCAATATACGAGTCTGGTACGGCGCTATGAAGAACCGCACCGGCATATCACTTGTGTGCAAAGGGGTGTTGATTCCCTCCCGATCCTGGCGTTGAAAGGTTGGGGTAGGTGTGAGGCGGAATCTGCTGGAACTGGCTCGATAGGTGATTGAAAGGTGGCGTGAGTTGCCTGGGTGGTCTATTAATTTGGAGTGTGTCTTAACGAGGGCTCAGCCTTGGTCGGTAGAATTTCTGATTCCGAACTTCATGAAATGCGTATTCGCAAGTTGCAGAACGACATCGCCGATTCGGAGCGTCTCGGGATGCCGGTGAAATTCATGCATCTCTCCGCGCTGACGCCAACCAGTCGAGAGCAACATGTCGAGCGACATGGCGAGTTGTTCACGGGACAGCAGATGCTTGATTGGTGGGCAGAAGGGGATAACCGTGTGCGCTGTCGATGCGCATGCACTCCGGTACTGCTGGACAGGCAGGGCAGGCCAATGACGCCTGACCTGATAGCCAGTGCAAAGATTGAGTTGAAGAACTTCAAGCTTTCCTGAGCTTTCGCTTGATGCTTTTTGCGGAATTGAATGGAATGGAGGGTGACTGTGTATATCGGCAGCGATAAGCAGCGGTTTCGGGTCCAGCGTTTTATCTCGCTCGTTCTGTTGGCTGTTTCGGTTTTCCTGCTGATAACAAACGGTTACTCCTATCTGCTGTGCGGTGGCGCTGGCTATCCGGTATTCAAGGCCGTGACATGTCTTTGCGTGGGTTCCGTCATGTTCTATTTCTCGAAGCGTTGGTGATCGCCGTCGCACTGGCAGCACGATTATTGCTTGGCAAGACTACCCAGCCTGTCAGGCTTTAATCGAGGTGAGACCCATGAGCAAACCCCTTGTCCGGTGGCCGATCGATCCGCGCAGAGCGGCGGTTATCGTTGTAGACATGCAAAAGGTCTTTTGCGAGCCCACTGGGGCGTTGTACGTAAAAAGTACGGTGGATATCGTCCAGCCTATCCAGAAGCTGCTGCAAGCTGCGCGGGCTGCTCGTGTGACGGTGGTTTATCTTCGCCACATTGTGCGCGGCGATGGTTCTGATACCGGGCGTATGCGTGATCTTTACCCGAATGTTGACCAGATACTGGCACGGCATGATCCGGGCATTGAGGTCATCGAAGCACTCGCGCCTCAGTCAGGTGATGTGATTGTCGACAAGCTGTTTTACAGCGGCTTTCATAATACTGACCTGGACACCGTGCTGCGTGCGCGGGATGTCGACACGATCATCGTCTGCGGCACGGTCACCAATGTGTGCTGTGAAACCACGATCAGGGACGGCGTGCATCGTGAGTACAAAGTCATCGCCCTGAGCGACGCCAATGCCGCGATGGACTACCCGGACGTCGGCTTCGGCGCGGTCTCTGCAGAAGAAGTTCAGCGAATATCGCTGACGACGATTGCCTATGAGTTCGGTGAAGTAACGACGACCGCCGACGTTATCGAACGTATGGAAAGCGCCTGAAAACAGCGGGTCGAATGTGCGCAGTTCTGGCCCGTTTTTTCATATCTGTGCATTCAAACCATGCGTTCCGTTTCAGACTGTTTGATCCAGCTTTAGAGGTCGAAACAGCTAACTGCTTGTATGAACGATGAATTCTTCCAGTGGCATGCTTTCTGCTCTTGCCTCGCTGATCTTCATCCTTATGGGTGAGCCTTCCCGGTAGCGTGTCAGCGAGAGGAAACAGCCGTATGACTCTGCACTATGTGCCCATTATCAACCTGGCCCCCTATTTTTCCGAAGACCCGGACGGCAAGGCCGCCGTAGCCAGGGCAGTCAATCAGGCGTGCAGGGACATCGGGTTTCTGGTCATCACCGAGCACCAGATTCCCGGAGCGCTTATCGACAGGGTCTCGCGTTTGACCCGGCAATTCTTTGATTTGCCGCTGGCGGAAAAGCGCAAGGTAGACCGGCCCAGTCCGGAGATGGTGCGCGGCTATAGCGCGGTGGCCGAGGAGAGCCTTTCCTATTCCCTGGAAGAAAGTGCGCCGGGGGATCTCAAGGAGTCTTTCTCCATCGGGCCGAGTAATGTTCCGGACGAAGATTATTATCACAATGCCCAGGCGGGCTCGCACTTCGCACCGAATGTCTGGCCTGCGCAAGACCTGCTGCCCGGATTCAAGGAGGCTTACCAGGCCTATTTCGACGCCATGAGCGAATTGGCTCAATCGTTGATGCGCTTGTTTGCCTTGGCATTGGAACTGGATGAGTGTTTTTTCGATGACAAGATCGACCGGCATATCAGCATGTTCCGCAGCCTGAGTTATCCGGACATCAAGACCGAGGTCGAGGCTGGTCAATTACGCGCGAGTGCACATACCGACTACGGCAGCCTGACCATCGTGCGCCCCGATAACGCGCTGGGCGGCTTGCAAGTGCGTAATCGTCAGGGCGAGTGGGTCGATGTGCCGTATGTCGAGAATGGTTTTGTGGTCAACATTGGCGATCTGATGATGCAGTGGACCAACGACCAGTGGATTTCCACGCTGCACCGAGTGGTCAACCCGCCGATGACCAGCGATCAGGACAACCGCCGACAGTCTCTGGTGTTCTTCCACCAGCCCAACTACGACACCTTGATTCAATGCCTGCCAGGTTGCCTGCCGCCTGGCGCTACGCCTCGGCATGCGCCGGTTACATCAGGCGATCATTTGCTGTCCAAGTTCGTCAAACAGACGACCTTTGGCGGCAGCAAGGTGGCCTGATATGAACTCCCTGTCTTACGTCAACGTGTTCGCGCAGGACATTGTCCGTCTGAGCACCTTCTATTCTGACCTGTTCGGTTTTCGCGAAATCGAGTCCATCAGGTCACCGATCTTCCGCGGACTGGACACAGGCAAGTCCTGCATCGGTTTCAACGCGCTTGATGCGTACGAGCTGCTTGGCCTGGAAGCGTTTGCAGGCAGCACCGGGTGCAGGTTCTTGCTCAACATCGACGTGTCCGAACAAGCCGAGGTAGACCGACTGGTGCCGCTGGCGGTGGCGCAGGGCGCAAGACTGATCAAGGAACCGTATTTGACGTATTACAACTGGTATCAGGCCGTGCTGCTGGACCCCGAGCAGAACGTCTTTCGCATTAACGTGATGCTCTGAAACTCCCGGCGAGCGGCGTTTTTTTTGAGGATCATTGGAGGGAGGCCCCGGCAGGGTGAAAAGGCTAAACTGACTCACACTTTTATGTGGAGTTTTAAGTGTGAGCTGGATTTTAGAGCGGTTACTTGCCCTTGTTTTATTTATGCCGCTGATGTTTGCAGGTGCGTGGCTGGGGTTCGAGATACCTGGAATAGATCACGGCACACGGACAGTATTTTTCGTCGGCTGGATGATCGTTGTGGCATGTGTTGTCGGTCGAATCTGCAAAAGAATATTCAGGGAAAAGTAGCCGACCTTGAGCGACGAGAGCTCAAAGTCCGCAAGCCTTGGCTAATCACTGATTCGAGAGTTCTTTCCGGATGATTTCTGCGCCTGCACTTAATGCGCGCAGCTTGCCGCTGGCGACATGACGAGGAAGGGGGGCCATGCCGCAGTTGGTGCACGGATAGAGTTTGTCGGCATCGACGAATTGAAGCGCCTTTCTCAACGTGTTGGCGACTTCCTCAGGCGTTTCAATGGTGTGGCTTGCCACATCAATGGCCCCTACCATCACTTTCTTTCCTCGAATGAGCTCAATCAGATCCATAGGGACGCGAGAGTTGTGACATTCCAACGAGATGATGTCGATACTGGAATTTTGCAGTTTGGGAAAGGCTTCTTCGTACTGTCGCCATTCTGACCCCAGAGTTTTTTTCCAGTCGGTATTCGCTTTGATGCCGTAGCCATAGCAAATATGTACGGCCGTTTCACATTTAAGCCCTTCAACTGCCCTTTCCAGGGTGGCGACGCCCCAGTCATTCACCTCATCAAAAAACACATTAAATGCAGGTTCATCAAACTGAATAATATCAACCCCGGCAGCCTCCAGTTCTTTGGCCTCCTGGTTGAGGATTTTGGCAAACTCCCAAGCCAGTTTTTCACGATTTTTATAATGAGCATCGTAGAGAGTGTCAATCATCGTCATTGGCCCTGGCAGGGCCCACTTGATAGGCTGCCTGGTCTGCTGACGCAGAAATTTTGCGTCTTCAACAAAAACCGGCTTTCGGCGAGCGACAGCACCCACGACGGTTGGCACGCTCGCATCATAGCGGTCACGAATTCTGACAGTCTCGCGCTTTTCAAAATCGACGCCGTCGAGATGCTCAATAAACGTAGTTACAAAATGCTGGCGCGTTTGTTCACCGTCACTGACGATATCAATATTGGCCAGCTGTTGTTCTTGCAGTGACAAACGTAACGCATCCTGCTTGCCTTCAAGCAATTCTTCGCCTTGCAATTTCCACGGTGACCAGAGCGTCTCAGGTTGTGCAAGCCAGGAAGGTTTAGGCAAGCTGCCAGCAGTGGAGGTGGGCAAAAGTTTTTTCATGAAAAATCAGCCTTGGTTTTTAAACGATCAAAGAGTGCAGCTTGCGGACCACTGATCCAGAATGAGCTGGTAGGGTTTGATAAAGTGCTCTTCAACAAATTTCCCTTGCTTTATAGCCAGCTGACTTCGCTCCTCGCGGTCATACACAATGCGAGTCAACGAGTAATCTTTATTTTTCAAGCTAGGCTGATAGATTTTTCCTGCCGTTGAATTTGCGTTATAGATCTCAGGGCGATAAATTTTCTGAAAGGTATCCATCGTGCTGATGGTGCTAATGAGCTCCAGATTGGTGTAGTCACCCAGCAAATCGCCCGAGAAATAAAAAGCCAAAGGCGCAACGCTGTTGGGGGGCATGAAATAGCGAACCTCTAAGCCCATTTTCCTGAAGTACTCATCCGTCAACGAGTATTCGTCCTGCTGGTATTCATATCCTAAAACAGGATGCTGATTCTCGGTCCGGTGGTAGGTCCTGGCGCTCGATACACTCAGGCAGATAACAGGCAGCTTATCGAAATGAGCTTTGTAGCTACCTGAATTAATGAAGCATTTGAATAGCTTTCCGTGCAAATCCCCAAAGTCTTCCGGGGTACTGAGCCCGGACAGACTCTTATTGTGCTCCAGTAATCGCACACTGAAGTCATAGTCTCGCACGTAAGAAGAAAAGTTATTTCCGACAATCCCATTGATACGCGCATCGGTTTTTCGATCAATGATCGTCGTTTTCAAAACCTCAATCAACGGGATGGCCTGGTGATTGCCTTCAGCGTCAATATTCATTTCCGCAGAAACAATGTCCAGCTCGACCGTATAACGATCTCCTTTAGGATTGTCCCAGTGCGTCAAGGCATTGAAGCGGTTGTCAATCATCGTCAAGGTGTTACGCAAATTCTCCTGGCGACTTTCTCCCCTGGCCAGGTTCGCAAAATTAGTTGTGACTCGCGTAGTGTCTGGAGGTGAGTAATCCTCATCAAAGCAAGTGCACTTGATAGAAAATGTGAATTCTTTTTTCATCTTGGCTTGGCGCCCTTATTTGTGAGGCAAAACCTAAGTGGGCTTTACCCCTTATAGCTTTGACCGACGTCCGTTTCTTCAATCAGCCACCGTAATTCTGCGGAGGGTGAAGAGCTGCAAGGATTTTAGGCCGGTTGCCTACATGAACAAAAACGAATTGATTTCAATAAAAGCATTAGTCACGTTCATGATGGGGCCAGGGTTGGAATTACGTCTCTGTATCTGGAGGAGGCACGGCGGCCAGTCTTCGGCTTAGTCGATGCTCGTGATGGATAATTCTCAACTGCTGTATGTGCACACAGTCGTTGAGCCTTCGGATTTGGGCAGTGGTGTTGGTCGGCAGAACCCAAACGATGGGCCTGAGCCGCGTCAAATCTCCCCAGCAACAGGCTGCTCGTCACAGGCTGGCCTTATGGGCACTTGGCGCTCCATGAGTCGCTGTTGCGGGTGGAGTAGGCGTAGGAGCCATCTATCTCGCTAAGTGGCTGAAATGGAGTTATTTGCTATAGCTTCGATGAGAAAGATACGGTGTCTAGAGCATTAGGGAGCCAAGCTGAGTTTGTGGCATCCAGTACGATGAAATTTTATTCACCTTTAGCGCAATGTAGCTGTTGTCACAAAGTAGGTACAGTATTTGTATGGCAGTTTATCTGCCATGCAACATATGAAGCAGAGGCTCTTAGACTGTCGAGCTTTTAACAACCCAGAGGAAATACCATGAACAGCATCACAAAAATATCCGTGCTGAAAGGGTTTGTCGTGACAGCTGTCGCAGTGATTGGCCTGCAAGGCATGGCATTCGCTGCGGCTTCCAAGCCATCCGCTCCTGCAGTCGATGGAAAATATGCGCTTGTTCAGGGCGCAGACAATGCCTCCAAGGATTCGAAAGCAGCCCCTATACAGGTAGCGATGCGTATTCCACAGCACACGAATTTCGATGATCCATGCCGTTATCACCCGAAACATTGCGGCTAACGCTGCCGCAATTAACGCAACTGCCGCAAAATGAGATTTGCGGCAGTACTGCATCTGCATTACGTTCCGTTCTCCAGGCTAAGAACGCGAGATTTCTTCTTGCCTGACCACTTCAAACCGATCCAGGACAGATTGCGGATCTCGCGTTTGCATGACTGCCCGCCAGCAGCCTGGTTATTGTGGGCTCAACAAGCCACTCGCTCACTTCTCGCTTGATCGTCAACGTTCAGAGCCAGGCGGGCGATAGAGCTTGCTGCCACCGGTTCTTTGATTGCGCTCTGATCGAAGAAATACTGCCGCGACCTGCTGAGCAGGCACAGGTATGCATATTCGCCTCCGAGGCGCATGGCGTAGGTGAGACCTCCTTGGACCTCAGCTTACCAAGCTCGTCAAAAACGACATTCGCGCCTATTTTAGCTACGCGGTAGTAGGCCGGGTGCCTTTAAATGATAGTGGCACTTTGATATTTCTCGGGTGTGTGTTAATAAAGCCTTTCCGAGGTTTGGAAGGGAGATTCACATGGAACGCGATTCGCTTAGGATTAAGCATTTACTGAGTCTGCTTCCGGCTTACGCTGCTTCTAGCGGGATTCATCTTGATGATCTTCTTGAAAAGTGGAGATCATCCAGTGGAAACGTCAGGAGACCTCTAGAGGAAGCGGAATTCTTCTGTCTGGCAAACCGCTGTGTCGATTCAGGCCTCCTTTTGGTTTCTAAGGATTGGGTTATCCAGATAACTCGATCCGGTCAGGATTATCTCGATCTCAAGACGCAAAAATCTGGCAGGGTTTAACTGAAATTTTCTCCTTCCAAGGCTCGCCATACTGGCGGGCCTTTTTCATTTCCGGGGTAAAGATGGGCCTGACCGTGCGGGAGGGCCGCCAAGAAATACAGCTCCAGAGACAATTGCCCCGATGGTGTTGCGCATTCGATAATCCTCGTGATTTATAACGCCCTATCCATTCTGCGCATGTCAATCAGTTTGGTGACGTGTCTACGACATCGGTCTACCTCATCGGGCAACAGCCTGTTTTCTTCCGATACCAGGTGCGCGTGTTGCCTGAGCCGGCGCTGAGAGTAGCCGGTGCCGCTCGGCCCCGCACGTAAACGAGGGCTGAATCGCGCCATGCCAGACGACCCTGGGTGCCAGCACGCGTCAGCACTATCTAACGTACCTTCAGCGCACTCGCATACCGTAAAAGTAATTCAGCGCTATCAGCTCAACCACAGCCACGAAAACGCACAATACGACGAAGCCCGGACTGAAGACCCGCTTGCGGCCGAATGATCCTCCGCTCAGCCCGGCCGAGTCGGAGGCGCCGGGAATGACCATGAGTAACGCCAGCCAGGCAATCGCCCCGACCTTGCGCCGGAAACCCTGTTCTCGCCATGCGCTCACCACTTTAGAAAATCAAAGCTAGGGCAATTCATTGAATGAT
Source organism: Pseudomonas sp. PvP027 (assembly GCF_017833005.1). NCBI lineage: Bacteria > Pseudomonadati > Pseudomonadota > Gammaproteobacteria > Pseudomonadales > Pseudomonadaceae > Pseudomonas > Pseudomonas sp. PvP027. Next base: position 5,834,701 of record NZ_JAFIBK010000001.1, read on the forward strand.
GGCGTCGCATAAGCGCTGGAAATACAGACTCATCGTAAATCGGGAAGCCAGGGCCGGGGTCTGTGCGCTGGGCATGGTGAAGCGCGTCGTCAACAAAGGCTGATCTTGCGAGATCCTGAACTCCCCGACATTGCTCAACTCGCTCGGCTTCCGTCGCTGGCATTGGTAGGGCTTCGATTTCCTTTTCGTATTCAGTCTTTGGCTTATGAACGCAGCCTGAGAAAATTAGCGGAGCGACTATCACTACCGCGACTCTAAAGGCATTCATCTCATATTCCCTTGTGTGCACGAGCACTACCCAGCTTGTGATATCTCGATTTGGCTTGGCGCTATGTCTTTCAGCATGGCACGCATGCCGTTCAGTAAAAACTTCTGCAGTGGAGGAGACCTCAGTGCGTATAGCTTTTTCGAATTTCTTTACCCCGTCAGCCCATACCCGTTGGTAGTTGATTTTTGGAAATCCCAGGTGTCCGGTCTCCGTGACCTTGTTGTGTTGAATCAGAAAGCTACCACGGATGCGCCGGACACCTACAGCGCTTGAGTTTCAGGCAAAAAAAGCCAGCGGCTAGACCGGCTTCTTCAAAACATTGCGAGACAGATTATGCTCATCAGACCTGAGCAAGGCAGCATAGGCAGAAGGATTGGAGTAGCACTGTGAGCGTTCATCAGCCTCGAGCACGTTACGGAAATCTGGGCATAGGCTTTGTTCAAATGTGGCCTACTGATATCCTGTGCTCTACTGACCACGAGGGATCATTTATGCGCAGGACAGCGGTATTGCTTATTTCAGCATTGGCTTTATCCGGTTGCGGACAGCCCAAGCTTGACGGAAGCTCAGATGAGGCCCTTCAAAAGTCGATTATTAAAGTTTCGGATAGTCTTTCAGGAGAAAAAAAAGAGCAATTTAAATACAATGTGCAATTTGTCGCCTTAAGCCAGTTAAACATGACGCGCGTTCTTAAAGGCGAAATTAATGGCACGACAGCAAAAATGAACATGCTTTCCGTGCTGGACGGAAAAACGGCTGATGATGTCGCCGCCGAAGCACAGCGCATACTTGACGAGCAAAAGGCAAGTGAGCGTGAGCAGGCTATTGCAGAAATAAAAGAACTAATAGAGAAGCAGAAAAAGTCGGATGCAGCAAAGGCTCAGCTTTCAAAGTTCACCGTCGTGAAGTCTGTCTTTTACCTGACTAAAGAGAAGTATTCCGAATTTGCCAAGCCGATTATAGAGTTGACTGTTAAAAATGACACCGGCAAGGCTATTTCGAATGCCTATTTCAGAGGTGCGGTTGCCTCGCCCGGTAGGTCGGTCCCTTGGTATGTCGGTGATTTTAACTATGCAATTAGTGGTGGGTTGGAGTCTGGAGAAACTGCGACTTGGGTTATGGCGCCCCCCGTGTATAGCGATTGGGCGAAGATAAGGGCTACTGGCGACGCTTTTTTTAATGTTGAGGTTCTTAGGGTCGACGGCTCAGATAACACTCCTTTGTACGACGCAACGGGATTAACGGAAAGTGAGCGGAAAAGATTGCAAGAGCTCAAAAGCAAATATGCCGGTAGCTGAATCTACTGATTAAGAAAACCCGCTGCGGCGGGTTTTTTTCGTCTGGAGCAAATGAATGAGCAAGTCACTAGGTACGCTTACGTTGGATCTGGTGGCCCGAATCGGATCGTTTACTGGTCCGTTAGACAGGGCGAGCCAAGAGGCAAAGAAACGTAACGCTGAAATCGCGAAGTCCTTTGAAAATCTGGCGAAGGGTTTGGGCAATGCTATCGCATGTGTCCCTGCAGCTCTAACAGGGATCGTAGCCTATACGCCAGTAGCTCCGGAGATATCCAACGTTGCGGCCCTTGCGGGACTCGGTCGACTGAATTTCAGAAGCATGCAGCATGCCATGTTCAGAGCAAAGGGGATTTCCTTTCGCGGTGAACCTCCGATGTCATAGTAGTAATATACGACCCCGCTGCGCTGTTTACGCTCATGCCAAATTCCAGGCATGCGCCGCCTTCCAGTATTGGAAGGTGGTATTTTGGCGGGTTTTGAGTTCTCATATAGGCTGGACGTTCTAACTTCGGAGCAGGGAATGGCAAAGCAACATACGAATCAGCCTATAAAAAATCTTGAGGGGGCAGCGGGAGAAGCTGTCGAAAGGAAATGTTTCATTGTCACTCCGATTGGTTCTGATGCTTCGACAACAAGAAGAGCTGCGGATGGACTAATTAATGCGGTTATGAAGCCTGTTTTAGAAAGGCTAGGTTTCCACACGTTTGTTGCCCACGAGATTGCGAGCCCCGGCTCGATCACTCGGCAGGTAATCGAACACATCATTTACGATGATTTAGTAATTGCTAATCTGAGCGAGCTAAATCCCAATGTTATGTATGAACTAGCAGTCCGACACTGTGTAGGTCTACCTATAGTCGTCCTAGCGGAAAACGGTACGCGGCTTCCATTCGATATATCTGACGAGCGCACAGTTTTTTTTCAAAATGATATGTACGGCGTTGTCGATCTTGCTCCTCGCTTAGAGAGTGCGATAGAGGCGGCTCTGATGATTGGAGAGCCTGATAATCCCGTTTACAGGGTTACGCAAAGTAGAGTCCTGCGAGAGTCGGTAGAGCCTGACGATGCCCAGACGTTTTTAATTAAAAAGCTCGACTACATTGAGTCATTCATTGGGGAGATTAAGTTGCGTGGCGTCCTTCCACCACCACCTCCGCCCCCGCCAGCACGAGCCGCAGATTCGGACTTCAGCTATTTGATCCATGTAATGGATCCGAACGCTGATAAATTGTCGATCTATGACTTCATAGGAATTTTGCCTGGCGTGACAAGCGTCAGGATTGTCGAAAGCGAACCTTCAAAAATCTCTTACATTTTTACCGCCAGCCGCGCATTTCTGGGGACAGATATCGACTTAATCGCGCAACGGTTTAAAGTGGAGGTGGAATTTCTTAAAAGGCGTCCTGGAACAAAGAGTTATTTCGAAGTGGAGAGATCGTAGAGGTTTGAGGTGACGACCAGCTTCCCGGCCTTGCCATGGTCAACGCCCCCAGAGGCTGCTACGGAAAGCTCATGACCGATCTGGCTGGCGAAAGCCCCGCCATTCAGTTCGTTGAGGAATTCATTGGTGTCTGTCGGCTTCGAAATGGTTGTTTCTCCGGGGGCATGATTCCACTGGGTGGGATGTTGAGTTGAAGAGGGGCGAATCTGTATTTGCCGCCCTCCGTGTCCGGTGGTGGCAAGTTGGTTAGGAATGGGGTATTACGGGTGACCGGCATGGAGCCGGGCACTAGGAGCTGTACTTTGAAGAAGTCGATTTTTGCTTTATTTGCCGCCGTAGCCGTGTTGGCTGGCTGTTCAACCGCAGGGCCTTACGTGACCAACATCTCAAGCGATGGCAGAAACGGCCTGAATATTGAAAAGTGCTCTGTGCAGATGAATGCTTTCATGGGCACGGTGACTAACATCAATTGCATCAGCCAGAACGTTCAGCTCAGTCGCAGCAATTGATGGCGAGCGGTGAGATGACCTCGTCTGATTCGTCTTGGTCGGCGCTCCGGATATTCCTGACGCCCGCGTCTTAGATTGCCCGCGCCACGAATTCGCTAACCACGATTTCGTGGCGCGGATAAGTCAGGAAGGCATCAAGCTCTTCATCATCCATCAAATCCATCTTCATGATCGCGATCTGCAAGACCTCGCTGACGATGGGCATCTTGCCGCGCTGGCGAACCCGATTCAGGGCCTGCTCAATGCCAGGCCGAACCCGGTGGCGCAGCTCTTTCTCGGCGACCAGTTTCCGCTTAAGCGCCGTCTTGGCTGATCGCTTTTCTTGATCCATCGCCACTAAACCGCTCTTTTAAGCCGCTGGGCGGCAAGTGAATGTGTTGCTGGCGTCTGCCGTGGCGGACGCGCATTTGCAGGCGCTTCATTTCGCCCGGCTGCTGCTGGGGTAGTCCAGGCTGTACTTCTGAACGATTCGCCTGATGACGGTGCGGTTGATCCCGGTCAGCTTCTCTGCCTTGAAGTGACTAACGCCCAGGTCGCGCATCGCCTCGATACGTTTGAGCAGCGCCAAGTCTTCTTCCTCCTCGACATACTTCCGTTGATCCGCGCCGTTGTAGCGTGGCTTGCGGGGTGGCGGCTCTTTACGTTGAGGGCGGTGCGCGACTTGAAACGACCCCAGGTCGCGCATCGTTCCACCGCTGCGCTGGAACTCGTTTAAGGCCTCGGACAGTTATCTCATCGATGGTGCGGAAGAGGGCGTCGATGGTTTCCGTCTGGCTCAGCGCATGTTGCTTGGCCGCCTCCAGGCGCTCTTCGACTTCGCCGCACCACTTCACTGTTTTCTCTGCGTCAGCGAAGTGCTGGTCGGTCTGCAGGTCAGTGTTGATCGCCGAAAACACGGCCAGCGAATGCGCCTTGAACTGTTCAAGGTCGCTTGAGCATCTGCTCCTCCGTGGGGCAGAACGGCCAGCCTCCGGTGTAGTCGATGTTCATGATGAGTGATTCCCAATTTCTGTATCACATACAGCGGTTGAGTCTTTCAGATTTTGGGAGTGGCGTTCGTCGGCGGAATGCGGGGATGGGTCCGAAAAAGAATTGCGGCAAGAATATAAAATTGCGGCAATTTAAACAAAAAGGGCCTACGCACATAACGTGCGTAAGCCCTTGATATAAAAATGGTGCCCCGAGCCGGGGTCGAACCGGCACGTCCAAAGGACGAGGGATTTTAAGTCCCTTGCGTCTACCAATTTCGCCATCGGGGCGGTAGCGCCAAGAGCAGGGAATATATACACCCGGCCCCCATGAAGCAAGCTTGAAAGCGTCTCGAAGGGCGCAAGACCCTGCTTTTTTATCCGTCAGAAATGCTTGGCAAATCATGAAGCTACGAAATTTTATTGGAGCAAAGGCTGACGTGCCGTGATCAGGCGGCTCAGGCTTTGCTGTCTTTCACCGCAGCATCGTTAACCACGGCCTCGACCTTGTCAGCCAGTATTCGCAGGTAGCTCGCCAGTGCGACTTCTTCCAGGCGCAGGCCTTTGCGTTGTCGGGAGCGGGGGAGTTTGGCCAGGTTGCCGAGCAGGAAGCCTTCCAGAACCGCAGGGTGGATGTAGCATTTTCGGCAGATGGCGGGGGTGTTGCCCAGTTGTTTCGAAACGGCCTTGACCATGTCGACGATGTGCCGTTTGGCGTCGGCCTCTGGCTCCCAGTGCAGTTTTTGCAGCGTTGCCAGCGCCAGTGCGCTGGCTGCCCAGGTCCGGTAGTCCTTGGCGGTGAAGTCCGAGCCGGTGAGGCTTTGCAGGTAGGCATTGATGTCGGATGAGGTTACCGCGTGGCGCACGCCGTCTTCGTCCAGGTACTGGAAGAGGTTTTGTCCTGGCAGCTCCATGCAGCGTTTGATCACGTTGGCCAGACGTCGGTCCTTGACGCTGACCTTGTGCTCGACGCCGCTCTTGCCGCGGAACTCGAAGAGGATCTGGCCGCCTTTGACTTCGACGTGCTTGTTGCGCAGGGTGGTCAGGCCGTACGACCGGTTTTCCTTGGCGTACTGGCTGTTGCCGATGCGGATCAGGGTCGCGTCCAGCAATGAAATAACCGTCGCCATGACCTTTTCCCGGCCCATGCCTGGCTGAGCGAGCTGTGCTTCGATCTGCTTGCGCACTTTGGGCAGTGCATGGCCGAACTCGATCAGTCGCGAGTATTTGTCCTGATCACGTATTTCGCGCCAGCGCGGATGGTAGCGGTACTGCTTGCGCCCGCGAGCGTCGCGGCCGGTGGCCTGCAGGTGACCCAGCGGGTCGGCACAGATCCACACCTCGGTGTAGGCGGGCGGGACTGCCAGTGCGTTGATGCGCTTGATCTCCGACTCGTCCTTGATGCGCTGACCCTTTGTGTCGAAGTACGCGAATTTGCCGCGCAGTACCTTGCGTGTAAGGCCCGGTTGAGTGTCGTCTACGTAATGCAGTTCACTGGCGGGCTGGCTGATGGCAGTCGAGTCAGGCATGGCTAAGTTCCAAAGGCAGTTAAAAACACTGACCTCGGCCTTTTCCGGTGGTGCCGTTTATTTGCCGCGTGGCGGTTTTTTTCCAAACGTCAGGCCAGCACTGCGACTGCCTTGATCTGTGCCCAGAGCGACTGGCCTCTGTGCAGGTTCAACTGGTCGCTGGAATAGCGAGTGATGCGCGCAAGCAGCGGCGTGCCGCCGGCGTCCAGCTTGACCAGGACGTGCGCCGAATTGTCGGCCAGCGCTTCCTCGACCACCATGACCGGCAAGCGGTTGAGGATGCTGCTCTGGTAATCGGGTTGCAGGTTGAGGCTGACATCCCGGGCCTGGACCTTGATGCGCAGAAGGGTGCCGACCTGCATCTGCGCGTGGGCGACGCGCATGCTCAGTTTGCTGTCGGGCAGCGTCACGGTGAGCAACTGGTAATGCTGATCATAGGCGCTGACCGTGCCCTCGATGACCACGCCCGCATCACTGCCCATCGCCAGCGGCAGGTCCAGCCGCGCGAGGGTTTCGTGGATTGGACCGCTGGCCAGTACGTTGCCTTCGTCGAGCAGCACCAGGTGGTCCGCCAGGCGTGCGGCTTCATCCTGAGCGTGACTGACGTACAGCATGGGGATGTCCAGTTCCCGGTGCAGGCGCTCCAGATACGGCAGGATTTCACTTTTGCGCCGGCTATCCAGCGCCGCCAGCGGCTCATCGAGCAGCATCAGCCGCGGGCTGGTCAGCAGGGCGCGTGCGATGCCCACGCGCTGGCGCTCTCCACCGGACAGCTTGTCAGGGCTGCGCTGCAGCAGATGATCGATGCCGAGCAGTTCGGCGGCCTGGGGCAGTTGAATGCGGCGCTGCTGGCGCGGGATACGTTTCATCCCGAACTCCAGATTGTCCTGCACCGACAGGTGCGCGAACAGACTGGCCTCCTGAAACACGTAGCCGATCGCCCGCTTGTGCGGAGCCAGGAAAATACCTTTTTCGGTGTCCTGCCAGACCTCATCGTGAACGCGGATGAAGCCCTGATCGGCTTTTTCAAGACCGGCGATGCAACGCAGGCAGGTCGTCTTGCCCGAGCCGGAGGGCCCGAACAGCGCGGTGATGCCCGAACCCGGCAGTCTCAGGTCGGTACGGACGGTGAAATCAGGGTAGGCCATCTGCAGGCGGACTTCTATCGGCGACGCCATGACTCAGCTCCATGCCGTTTTGGCTTTGCCGCTGGAATACAGCGCCAACAGCACCAGAAAGGAAAAGACCAGCATCGCGCCAGCCAGCCAGTGCGCTTGCAGGTACTCCATGGATTCGACGTGATTGAAGATTTGCACTGACACCACACGGGTTTTCTCGGGAATGTTGCCGCCGATCATCAGCACCACACCGAACTCGCCGACCGTGTGCGCGAACCCCAGGATGGCGGCAGTGATAAACCCCGGCCTGGCCAGTGGCAGAATCACGTGGAAAAAGGTGTCTAAAGGCCCGGCGCGCAAGGTGGCTGCGACCTCTAGAGGGCGGGTGCCGATCGCTGCAAACGCGTTCTGCAGCGGCTGCACGACGAAAGGCATCGAATACAGAACCGAGCCGATCACCAAGCCGGCGAAGCTGAAAGTCAGCGTACCCAGACCCAGGCTTTGCGTGAGCTGGCCCACCGCACCGTTGGGCCCGAGCAGCAGCAACAGGTAAAAACCGATAACGGTTGGTGGCAGCACCAGGGGCAGGGCGACGACTGCGCCAATCGGCCCCTTGAGCCATGAATCAGTACGCGCCAGCCACAGCGCGATGGGCGTGCCGATGATCAGCAGGATGACGGTGGTCAGCGACGCCAGTTTCAGCGTCAGCCAGATCGCCGCGATGTCGGCACTCCCCAGCGGCATTTACAGCTGGTATCCGAAGGACTTGATGATCGCGGCGGCTTTCGGGCCCTTGAGGTACTCGACCAGCGCCTTGGCAGCAGCGCTGTCCTTGCCTTTGTTGAGGATGACCGCGTCCTGCTTGATCGGGTCATGCAGGTCATCCGGTACGATCCACGCCGAGCCGCTGGTCAGCTTGCCATCCTTGTAAACCTGCGACAGGGCTACGAAACCCAGCTCGGCATTGCCGGTGGAGACGAACTGGTAGGCCTGGGTAATGCTCTGACCTTCGACGATCTTGGCTTTGGTGGCGTCGGTAAGGCCCATTTTGCTCAGTACCTGGGTCGCCGCCAGGCCGTAGGGGGCGGTTTTGGGGTTGGCAATGGACAAGTGTTGATACTGATTGGCCTTGAGCACCTGGCCCTTGCTGTCGACATAACCGTCCTTGGCCGACCACAACGCCAGCGTCCCGACTGCATAGGTGAAGCGCGACCCCTTGACGGTGTCGCCTTCCTGCTCGAGTTTTGCGGGTGTGGTGTCGTCAGCCGAGAGGAATACCTCGAACGGCGCGCCATTCTTGATCTGCGTGTAGATCTGACCGGTAGCGCCAAACGCGGCAACGAGCTTGTGGCCGGTGTCCTTCTCGAAGTCAGTGGCTATTGCCTGGATCGGCGCGGTGAAATTGGCCGCGACAGCGACCTGCACTTCATCGGCAGACGCGCTGGCTGCGGCAGAGGCGGCAAAGGCCAGCACTGAAAGCTTGAGAATGGCGCGCAGCGTGGTCGTTCGCATGAAACAGTTCCTTGATGATGAAAACACACGCCATCGGGATAAGGGCGCTTCGCTATATAGATAAATATATAGCGGCAGCCTGTTGTTCTGAAAGCACTGTTTTATCGGGGAGACAGAATTTTCAACGCATTTTCAGCCAGTTGCCGCGTCAGCTCGGTGGCACCCAGCTGATGTTTGATACCGACTGCCTGGCCCGCCCAGAGGTTCACGAAGTCACCGCTGCCCAGTTTTTCCGCCTGCGCGCGCAGCGGCATCAAGGCCCCGCCCGCCAGCGGAAACGCCGGGGCGAGTGGGCTGATGGGGCCGGCCTCACGCATGATCCGGTTGACGATGCCTCGCGCCGGACGCCCGGTGAAGAGGTTGGTCAGCGCGGTCTGGCTGCTCGTGGCATCGTGCAGGGCTTGGCGATGCAGGGCGCTGACGCTGGCTTCCGGGCAGAACAGATACGCGGTTCCGACCTGTACCGCCGAGGCGCCCAGGATAAATGCCGCAGCGACACCGCGACCGTCTGCAATACCGCCTGCGGCGATGACCGGAATGCTTGTCGCGTCAGCGATTTGCGGGACCAGCGCAAAGGTGCCGACCTGGGTGTGCAGTTGATCGCTGAGGAACAGCCCCCGATGACCGCCTGCTTCGTAGCCCATGGCAATCACTGCATCGCAGCCATGTTGCTCCAGCCAGATAGCTTCTTCGACCGTAGTGGCTGAAGAGATGATCTTTGCACCCGTGGCCCGGACCCGATCCAGTAACGATGGCTGAGGAAGGCCGAAATGGAAACTCACCACTTCCGGCCTCAAGCGCTCGATCAATGCGCAGCTGTCGCTGTCGAAAGGTGCGCGGTTGGAGACCGGTGTTGGTGCATCGAAATCGGCACCCAATTCCTCGTAATAGGGCTTGAGCGCCTGCTTCCAGCGTTCGGCGCGCTCGGCATCGTAGGCCGGAGACTGATGGCAGAAGAAATTCAGGTTCAGCGGAGCGTTGCCGGTGTGCTCTCGGAAAGTTGATACCTCCTGGTCGATTTTCTCAGGGGTGAGCATGGCGCAGGGCAGCGCTCCCAAGCCGCCAGCCCTGGCCACAGCAATAGCCATCTGCGATCCGCTGGCGCCGGCCATGGGGGCTTGCAACAGGGGCAGTTCGACGGCGAACAGTTCAGTGATGCGGCTATCTGGCCATTGGTTCATGTGTCTCTCCGGCAGGCATTCGGGAAGTGTTCATTGAGCGCGAGAATGGTGTGAATGGCAAACGCCACGTCGAACGTCGACAAGCCGGCAAGTCCGCTCGGTTGACATAAAAAACGATCGGTCTACTATTCGGGCATGACTCAACCAACCATCCCGCTATCGACTCCCTCACTCGCCAGGCCCCGGCGTCCCGGCCGGCCGCCGAAAGTGGACCGTGATAACCTCGAGACCCGCGAGGCGCTGCTGCGTCGCGGTCTGGAAGTGCTCACCGAGCAGAGTTTTTCGGCCACAGGGCTGGATCACATCCTCAAGGAAGTCGGTATTCCCAAAGGCTCGTTCTATCACTACTTCCCCAGCAAGGAAGCCTTCGGCCGGGCGGTACTGGATGAGTACGCGCGCTATTTTGCGCAGCGACTGGACCACTGGCTGCTGGATGAAGCGCTTGCGCCACTGGAGCGACTGGTCGGCTTTGTGCAGAGCGCCAAGAGCGGTATGGCGCGACACGACTATCGACGCGGTTGCCTGGTCGGCAATCTTGGCCAGGAAATCAGTCTGTTGCCGGACGGATTTCGCGACGTACTGGAACAGACACTGCTGGACTGGCAGTCGAAACTGGCGGGGTGCCTGAGGGCTGCGCAGTCAATGGGCGAATTGGCCGCAGATGCTGACTGCGATGAGCTGGCCGCGTTTTTCTGGATCGGCTGGGAAGGTGCAGTACTGCGTGCCCGGCTGGTCAAAAGTGCTACACCACTGAACACATTCATTGCCGGCTACCTTCGCGGTCTGCCGCAATGATTTCTCTTCAGATCTATTTAAAGACGATCAGTCTAAATTGGAGGCGCATATGTTCAAGGGCATCTTGATCGACAAGGACGAGGCGGGCTACCACGTCAATCTGAGTGATATCGACGAAGCGCGGTTGCCCCCGGGCGACGTGACGATAAACGTGTCGCACAGTACGCTCAACTACAAGGATGCGCTGGCGATCACCGGTCAGAGCCCGATCGTGCGCAGCTTCCCGATGGTGCCGGGCATCGATCTGGCCGGTACGGTCGAAGCCAGCGATACCCCTGAGTTCAAGACCGGGGACAAGGTTCTGCTCAATGGCTGGGGTGTCGGCGAAGGGCATTGGGGCGGCCTGGCGCAAAAGGCCCGGCTCAAGAGCGAATGGCTCATTCCGCTGCCACAGGCCTTCACGCCGGCGCAGGCGATGGCCATCGGCACGGCGGGCTACACCGCGATGCTCAGCGTCCTGGCACTGGAGAAGCACGGTTTGACGCCTGACCACGGCGATGTGCTGGTCACCGGCGCGAATGGCGGGGTCGGCAGCTTTGCCATCGCCATCCTGGCCAGGCTCGGCTATCGGGTCATCGCCTCCACCGGGCGGGCCTCGGAAAGTGACTACCTGAAGCAACTCGGCGCGGCGCAGATCATTGAACGGCAAACCCTTTCGCAGCCGGGGCGGCCTCTGGCCAAGGAGCAATGGGCGGCGGCAGTCGATTCTGTCGGCAGCCACACCCTGGCCAATGTGTGCGCCGGTATTCGTTATCGCGGTGTGGTGGCGGCCTGTGGTCTGGCGCAGGGCATGGAGTTTCCCGGGTCGGTTGCGCCGTTCATTCTGCGCGGTGTCACGCTGGCGGGTATCGACAGCGTGACTCGCCCGCGCGCAGACCGGCTGGAAGCCTGGTCGAGGCTGGCGAGCGACCTGGACATGTCGTTGCTGCCGTTGATCAGCCGTGAAGTCGGCTTGAGCGAGGTGATCGACCTCGCGCCACAATTGATTGCAGGCCAGGTCCGTGGCCGGATCGTGGTGGATACCGCACGCTGAGTGAATCAGAGCGCGTCGGCACTGGCACACACGAGTGCGCCCAGTGCGCGATGCACCTGTGCTGTGCCGAGCCCGGTTTCGCATAATTGCAACGGCGTGCGACCGCCGAGTGAGGTGTTACGGGCAACCAGCCACTGGCCGGCACGTTCGGGCGTTGCAAACACCTGCAGCGCGTGGCTGGCAATCATCGCCACACGGTCCAGGCGTTCGGAGGCCACCAGGTCCAATAACTTTTGCTGGCGCTGACGGCGTTCGAGGGTTGAAATCGATGCGTTGAACAGCGCTTCCATTTGCGTGGGGCCAAGGGCCAGCGCGTCCCGCACTGCGCGGATCCAGCGAGGCGCAAAGCCCGCCTGAATGTTGGTCAGGCGTTCGGCTTCGCTGCGCTGGCTGAGCTGGTGGGTCAGCAACCAGAAACTGGCCGCTGCCTCACGACGGCCACGTGTTTTGCTGGCAGAGGACGGAATCAAGGTGTGTGCCAGCCTTCGATGGCGGAAAGGACGGCAAGGCTATCTCAGGCAACGCGTCGTTCAAGCAGCAGGATGTTACCGGGGGTTGCCTGACGGGAAAGGTGGTCCGCTGCAGCGCAGGTGTAGCGCCAGAGCCCTCGTGCTAAAGTCGGTCGCCTGAATACGAATGAAAAGCGCCGTGGCTGTTGGCACGCGCTTGCACCAGAAAAGGCGTCGCTCCCTATGCCGCACGACCCTCACACCGACCAGGACGCACGCATTGTCAGCCAGCCTTCGCTGCCCGACGTCAACAAGCCGCTGCGCCTCTACCTCGATCGCCTGGCGCCTTCTAGCCGCCTGACCATGACCTACGTTCTGCAGGATGCGGCGGACCGGCTGGGCATGGCTGACGTCGATATTCATGATATTCCCTGGCACACCCTGCAACCCGGCCACGTGACCGCGCTGGTCGCAACGCTGCGCCAGGATGACTACGCGCCCAATACCACCTCGCTGTATGTGAATGCCATTCGCGGCGTGATGAACGAAGCCTGGCGGCACGACCTGATCAGTCACGATCAACTGTTGAAAATCCGCTCGATAAAACCGGTCAGCGGTACGCGACTGGTCAAGGGCCGCAACATCCGTCGCACGCTGATTCGTGAGCTGATGGAAGCCTGTGCTGCCGACCCCAGGCCGCAAGGGCGTCGCGATGCGGCGATCATTGCAATTCTGTATGGCTCGGGGATGCGCAAGTCCGAGTCGGTCAACCTCGACCTTTCGCAGATCGATTTCGCCGAGCGCAGCCTTCGGGTGCTGGGCAAAGGCAACAAGCAACTGATCAAGTACGCCCCCGAATGGGCCTTCAAGGCGCTGAACGACTGGCTGGAACTGCGCCGGTCGTGCCTCCAGCCGGGGCAGGGCGATGACCCGTTCCTGTTCAACCGGATCCGCCGTGGCAGCCATATCACCCGCGACAGAATCACCAAGCACGCCATCTACTTCATCGCCAAGCAGCGCGGGCGCCAAGTGGGCGTGAACATCATGCCCCACGATTTTCGACGTTCGTTCATCACCCGGGTGATCGAAGAGTTCGATCTGTCGATTGCCCAGAAGCTCGCGCATCACACGCACATCTCGACCACCGCCAGTTACGACATGCGCAGTGACAACGAGCGGCGCAACGTTGTGGACGGGTTTGATCTTTGAGCAAAAAAAAGCCACCTCGCGTAAACGGGGTGGCTTAAAAGATCTAACCAAAGGAGTGATGAAGCAGAGCAGAGATTCATCGGCATCGCGACGCGGATTCGCGAGTCCGGGAGAAATGTTCGTTCATCGCCGGCAACGTTAACACCGCCGCTGCCGATTCAGTTATCAGCGTTATCGATAGCCGTCATCGTCAAAAAAAATAGGACGGTGCACCGGTCTGCGGATCGCCATCCAAAAACCGGATAGTTCGACCCTGAGCTATCCGGCAATCGGATAGCCAATAACTGGCAACAATTTCATGCTTTGCCGCACTTGAAACGTACGGGACTGAGCATGGAAAAGTTCGATATACACCGTAAAACCCGATTCGACTCGCTGGTACACGAGTACGGGCTGGATGGCAGCCGCCTGCTGCCGTGGGAAGGCTACCCGATGCCGTTCGCCGGTGGCTGGTGCGTGGTCCGTCCGGGCACCTGCAGCGAAGCACACACCCAGATCGATCAGGAAATCTTCATTGCCATCAAGGGCAGTGCGCGTCTGGTTGTCGGTGACAGGCAGATGGATTTCACCGTTGGCGATATCGCCGCCATTCCGAAACACACCAACCATTACGTCATCAACGATTCCGCCGAGGACTTCCACTTCTATGTGGTCTGGTGGGACATGAACTACGTGAACGCGTTCGTGGCGCAGCACAGCGAGACCACGGGGTGCATGGATGAGTAAGTTCATCGTCACCATTACGCCGCCGACCCCCAACGGCGATTTGCACATAGGCCATATCGCCGGGCCGTTTCTGGCCGCTGATGTCTTTACCCGCGTGCAGCGCCAGCGTGGTCACGAGTGTGTGTTGGTGTCCTACTCCGACGATTACCAGTCCTACATGCTGCGCAAAGGGCTGGAGCAGGGCGTCGACCCGGTCGAGCTGGCCAGGCGCAACTCCGACCGTATCGAAGCCTCGCTGGCGGCTATCAACATACAGCCCGACAACTGGATGCGCCCGCACGACAACCCGTGGTTCGCCGAAGCGGTTGGCGAGGTGTTCGGTGCGCTGCGTGATGCTGGCGCGATCGAATGTCGGGATTCCAGCGAGCCGTATTGCCCTGATTGCGATGTCTGGGGCTACGAAGCCTTTGCCCGGGGCAACTGCAATTATTGCGGTGCCGAGTCCGACGCCAGCCAGTGCGAGAACTGTGCCCAGGCCCCTGATGCCGAGTTGATGACGGACTTGCGCTGCAAGCTCTGCAGCCAGCCCTCGCAATGGAAAAACGCCCATCGCGCGTTTCTGAAACTGGCCGGGTTCAAGCCGCAGTTGCGTGACCGCCTGCTGGGCCAGTCATGGCGCAAGCCGCTCGACAGCTGGTTGCGAGACAGCCTGGAGCACCTGCACGACTGGGGCGTCACGCGTCCGGGCGACGCCGGGCTCGACCTGCAGGCTGACGGCTCGTGCCGGGTGCACACCTGGTTCATGGGGCTGGCGGGCTATATGGCGGCATTTCGCGAGTATGCCGACCGCGTCGGGCGTCCGGAGCTGTTTCGTCAGTACTGGCAGTCGGGGCAGGGCACGCTGGTGCATTTTCTCGGCTTTGACTGTGTGTTCAGCCACGCCATCGTCTATCCGGCGCAACTGTCGGCGCTGCGCGACATCAAGGTCCGCCAGCGCTTTATGCCCAATCAGTTTCTCAAGCTGGACGGCCTGAACCTGTCGACCAGCCGCAACCACGCGATCTGGGTCGGTGACCTGGCCCGCGAAGCCTGCGCCGACAGTGCGCGCCTGTATCTGGCGAGCATGGCACCCGAGGAAAGCGAAGGTGATTTCCGCCTGGCGCAGTTCCTTGCATGGCGGGCAGAGGTGTTCAACGAGTTTTTCCCGGCCTTGCTGAACGCCGGAAGCAACCGCGACGACAGCTGGTGGAGCGGCCTCTGCGGGGCAGACGCCGGACTCCTGGAAGCGTTGCGCGTGCAATGGAGCAAAGCCTCGGAGCCTGCGCAGTTTTCGATGAAACGCATGGCTCAGGTGCTGCTGGATGCGATCGCCATTACTCGCACGCGTCTGGCCGAAGGTCGCCCGGTCAGCCATCTGGCGGCATTCATCGCGGTGGCCGGCAAGGCGCTGATTCCGGACATGTCAGTGCAGATCATCAGCGCGTTCGGACTCCCCGAGGCCCGCGTCAGCGCCACGCTCATGAACGGCGCGGCCGCTGAATACTCCATCTGAACGGATTCACGACAATGCTTATCGATTATGAGATAGCGGTCATTGGCGCTGGGATCACCGGCGCCAGTATCGCGGCGAAGCTGTGCAGCGCCGGTGTGTCGGTCGCGCTGATCGACAAGGGTGCAGCCGGCAGCCTGGGTGCAAGTGGTTATTCCGGCGGACTGGTTCGCCTGTATGACAGCGATCCGCTGCTGATGGAGCTGGCGGCCTATTCCATCAGCCTGATGGACGATGGTGTTTTTGCGACCACTTACGCCACTGCGTTACGGCGTACCGGGGTGATTTACCGGGCTGCCACGGACCAGCTGGATAACCTGCACCGCGCCATCGACCAGTACGGCAGCGAACGCTACCCGATGCGCCTGCTGTCAGGTCATGAGCTTGATGGCAGGCGCTACCCGCATTGCCCGACGCTGGAACGGCTCAACCTGTTCGAACCGCGTGCCTGCGTCGGCAATGTGCGCCAGGCCGTCGCCGCGCTGTGTCAGTCGGTACGCCAGCAGGGCTTGCTGCTTGAGCATCGCGAGATCAAGTCCATCGACTGCCGTGCGCCCGACCTCGTGCACATCGACCTGGGCAGCGCCACGCTGCGTTGCCGGGCCGTGGTGGTCGCTGCCGGTGCCTGGAGCCAGCACCTGGTGCCGCACTCGGGGCTGGAAGCACGCTCGATTCCGCTTGCCCGGGTGCTGACCGAAAGCGACTGGTCAATGCCGGTGATCGATGCGGTGACCCAGAGCTACGGCATACCGCTGACTCGGCATATCGTGCAGACCGGCTGTGGCGCGCGCGACAGCGGCCTGTGGCCCGAGCACCTTGCGCAGCCTGACGCACGGCATGCCGAGGACGCCTGCAAGCGCATCGCCCAGTTGTGCGCCTCGACAGGCAGGCCGCATGTGCTCGATGTGTTGCCCGGTTTCGACAGCTACAGCGCCGACGGTCGACCGATGCTGGGGTTCTGCGCCGAGCGCAGCCCGGTGTATCTGGCTGCAGGCATGTCCGGGCTGGGCTTCAAGTTCGCGCCCGGCTTGGCGCAGATTGCTGCCGAGCAACTGCGCAGGCATCTGGCCGGAACGGATCGCGCTTGTCCTGGCTGGTCGGCATTGTCGCCAGGCAGATCGATGCCGGGCTTTTCGGCACAAGGCGTCGAACCGACGAGCGTGCAGTCGTGATGTCTTCGGTCGATTCGCGCCTGCCGGGCTTGCGGGTCGGGGTCAGCGCTCTGTTCGACCCTGATGAAACGCCGCATGCACGGACCTTCATGAGGGCGCTGGCAGTGGCGCGCAATTGCATAGCGGGACTTGAGCGAGTGCAGTGGCACTTTCTCGACGACGCTGCCAATGCCGTTCGCGGGGCCGATGTGGCCCGGCACATGATCGACTGGAAGGCCGATCTGGTCATCGGGCATTTCTCTTCGGATGCAGCCATGGGTGCTGCGCCGCTGTATCGGCACGCCGGCATTGCCCTGCTGACCCCCGCAGCGACGATTGATTGCCTGACCCTTGAGCACCACAACGTGTTTCGTTTCTGCCCCTCGGACCGGCAACTGGCGGCGGATCTGGTGCGCTGGCTGGCGACTCGTCATTGGCCGCGTGTGCATGTCCAGGCCGACGACAGTGCTCACGGTCAGGCCTTGGGCGTTGCCATCAGCGCGGCGCTGGCTGGTGCCGGGTTGCAGCGTGTCGACGAGCCTAGCCAGGCCGATGTCGAGGTGTTTGCCGGACGCCTCAAACCCAGTCGCGAGCATTGGCAGGCGCGACGACAAGCCGGCAGTACCCGACCGCTGGTGCTGACCGACGACGCTGCCTCGCCGTATCTGGGGCGCGCCGCTGCGCACGACAGCAACACCTTCGTGATCGGCTTCGGAGCCCCTGACAGCGCCGGAAACCGCTGTCAGGCCGAGGTACTTCACCGCTCGCTGTTCGCTGCCGAGCCACAGACCTACTTTCGCGAAAGCCTGCTGATGCTTTACGTGCTGGCCGAGGTGGCCCGCGGCGGTCTTCGCGCCGCGCAACTGCCGGACGCGTTTCGGCACAGCACCTTCAACACACCGCTGGGCGCGGTCAGCTTCGATCAGGGCGAGCTGCGCAGCGCGACGACCTGTGTCTGGACACCAGGCCCCACGGGGCTGAGCCGCATCACCCGATAGCCCCAAAACACCGCTTCACACCAACTCTAAGGACAGGAACTTCATGGGTAACTCGACACCACACACCTTGCATTCGGACGCCGTCTGTATCGGCTTCGGTCCGGCCGGTATCGCGCTGGCCTGCGCGTTCGCCGATGCGCGAGAGGCCAACGACCCGCTGGGCGCGCTGTCCGTTCGCTATCTGGAAGCTGCGCAGGACAGCCAATGGCATCGCGAACTGCTGCTGGCCGGAACCGACATCAACCATCACGTATTTCGCGATCTGGTGACCCCGCGCAACCCGCGCAGCCGCTTCTCGTTCGCCATGTACCTCAAGGAACAGGGGCGAATGTTCGATTTCGGCCTGCTGGGCCGCCCCGCCAGTCGGCATGAATGGTCGGACTATCTGGCCTGGGTCGCGGCACAGGTGGACAGCCAGACCTGCTTCAACACGCCGGTCACCGGGATCGATCCGGTGCTGCGTCATGGGCGCCTGCATGAAGTGCGCGTGTGCACGCCGGATACCTGCTTCACGACGCGCAATGTCGTGCTGTCCAGCGGCAGTGCTCCGCGTATTCCGCACGCTTTCGAGGCGCTGGTCGGTCCGACGCTGTTTCACACGTCGCAGTTTCTGAGCCGCCTGCAAGCCTTTGGCGAGCACCTGCCCAAGCGCTGGCTGGTACTCGGTTCGGGGCAGAGCGCCAGTGAGTCGGTGCTGGAGCTGGTCAGCCGCGACCCCGGCATCGAAGTGCATTCAGTGCATCGCTCGGCCGGTTTCAAACTCACCCAGCTGGGCCAGTTCCCCAACCGGGTATTTGCCCCCGATCACGTCGATTATTTCCATAGCCTGGACCCCGCCGCGCGGCAGCGTTTTCTCGACTGGAGCCGCTCGACCAATTACGCAGGGATCGACCCGGACGAAAGCCAGAAGCTGTTTTCGCTGATCTACGAAGACTCCATCGCCGATCGCAAGCGCCTGCAGACCTACGCCTACAGCGTGATCAGCGCCATCGAGCCCGTCGCCGAGGGCTACCGGGTCGAGCTGACCGACACCTTCAGCCAGCGCACCCAGGTGCTGGAGGTCGACGCCGTGGTGCTTGGCACCGGGTATCAGCAGTACCTGATACCGCCGTTGTTGAGTGGTTTGCAGCCATGGCTGCAGGCCGATGTCGACGGTGGCCTGCTGATCGATAGGGATTATCAAATCGCCACCCAGGGCGAGTGCGACGTGAATATCTGGGTCAACGGTCTTTCCGAACGCAGCCACGGAATCAGTGACAGTCAGTCGTTTTCACTGATGGCGTTGCGTGCCGAGCGTATCGCCACGGCCCTTCAGCAGGCTGTAGCACCGGCAGCCGAACCTTTGCTGGCCCAGTGGAAGTGAAGCCCATGTACAACTCTCTTTGCGAAATCGTTCACGATCAGGCCTTCCTCAAGGTGACTGGCCTGGGGGCCGATTTTTTCCTGAAAATGGAATCACTCAACCCGGCAGGCTCGATCAAGCTCAAGACCGCCGTGGGGCTGATCAATGACCTTCAGGCGCGGGGACTGCTGGGCCCGGATACGATTCTGATCGAGTCCTCGTCGGGCAATCTCGGGGTGGCACTGGCGATGATCTGCGCTGAACGGGGCATCCCGTTTACTTGCGTGGTCGACCCGAACAGCTCCAGCCACAACATCCGCATGATGCGCAGCTACGGCGCCGAGGTGATCCAGGTCGAGGTTCCGGACGCCAACGGCGGGTTCCTCGGGACGCGCATCGAGCTGATTCGCGAAAAAGTGGCCAGCGACCCGCGCTACGTATGGCTCAATCAATACGAGAATGCGGCCAACCCGCGTGCCCATGCGCGAACCACGGCGCGTTCGATCAGCCAGCATTTCGGCCATGTCGATTACGTGTTCGTCGGTGCCGGCACCACTGGCACGCTGATGGGCTGCATTCAGCATTTTCAGCGCCATCATCCAACCACCCGAATCATTGCCGTAGACAGCGTCGGTTCGGTGACCTTCGACACCCCGGCCAGCCGGCGTTTCATCCCCGGATTGGGCACCAGCCAGCGCCCGCCGATCTTCAACGCTGATGGCATTCATGCGCTGGAAATGGTCCCGGAATCACACACCGTCGCCATGTGTCGCATCCTCGCGCGCAGCAAGGGAATGTTGGTCGGCGGGTCCACCGCAACGGTGATTGCCGCGGTGCACGCCTGGCGTGAACGCATCGAGCCCGGTTCGGTGGTCGTGGCGTTGTCGCCGGACTGGGGCGAGCGCTACCTGGACACTCTTTACGATGACCATTGGGTCGAACAGCGTTTTGGCCGTGAAGTGCTGAGCATGACGCTGGCGGACCTTTCCTCGCCAGTGACCGAGACATGCCCGGGCAGCATGAAAACGCCTGCGCTTTCCCCGCATTCAAGCTGGACGGTGTGGCTGGCCGCCGAGCGGCTTAAGCGGGCGGCTTTCCATGTGGTCGACGGTGCGGTGGTTGCGCGCTTGCTGGCGGCAGACCCGCTGGCCTGTATCGATGATGTGCAGGCGGCGTATCTGGCCCATGAGGCTGGTCACACGATCAATCCCGACAGTTACTTTCTGCGCTTTGCGCAGGCGCCGGCCAATCGCATCATTGCCTTGCCCGCCAGCCTGTCGGGCGAGCAGCCGGTCAGTGGCATCAAATGGATTTCCAGCTTTCCGGGCAATATCGACACGGGCCTGCAACGCGCCTCGGCGGTGCTGATCCTCAACGATCCATTCACCGGTTATGCCTTTGCCTGTCTGGAAGCCTCGCGCATCAGCGCCATGCGCACGGCGGCCTCGGCGGTGCTCGGCGCGCGCTGGATGAGTCGCCAACAGCGTCACGTGGGGCGAATGTCGTTCATCGGCGCCGGTTTCATTGCCCGCACCATCCTCGACATGTTTGTCAGCGATGGCTGGACGATGGAGGCGGTCAGCGTCTTTGATCAGCACCAGGACTCGGCGCTGGCGCTGGTCGGGCATGCCGCCAGTCGCCACGGACTGAACAGCGAGCCGAGCGACCTGGCGACGTGCCTGCAAGCCGATGTGGTGGTGTTCGCCACCACCGCGCCAAGCCCTTATGTATTGGAGCCGGTGTTTCAGCCGGGGCAACGGGTGCTGAACATCTCGTTGCGCGATCTGGGGCCGGAGGTCATTGCCCAGGCCAACAACATCCTCGATGACGTCGAACACTGCCTCAAGGCTCAGACCTCGCCTGACCTCGCCGTGCAGCAGTATCAGCATCGTTCGTTCATTACCGGGACGCTGGCACAGCTGATGACCGGGCAAGTGGAGCTGAGTCCGGACAAGGCCTCGATCTTTTCGCCGTTCGGGCTCGGCGTGCTGGACCTTGCCGTGGGGCAGCGGGTGTATCGCCAGGCGGTGGCCGAGGGCAGCGCTTTGCCGGTGCCGCAGTTCTTCTTTGAATCGGCGCGCTGGTGATGGCCATGCAGACGCATACCGTCGCCATTATCGGCATGGGCTCACGCGGATTGAGCATTCTGGAGCAGTTGATCGGCATGAGCCGCCACGCCGTGCGGCGAACGTTGCGTATCGAGGTGTTCGATCCGCAGCCGCCGGGCAGTGGGCTGCACCTTGCGCAGCAGCCGGATTACCTGATGCTTAACACCATGGCCGGTCAGTTGTCAGCGTTTTCCTCGGCATTTCCGGCGTGTGAATGGCCTGGCCCGACCTTTTTGCAATGGTGCAGCCGTGAGGATATACGCCTGGATGCGCGTGGCCATGTCAGCCTGGATGGGCAGGGCAGAGCGGTGGCATTTGGCGACTTCGTGCCGCGTGCATTGCTCGGGCGCTATTTGCAGGACAGTTACCGCTTTCTGCTGCAACGCTGCCCGGCGCACGTGACGGTGCGCCACCACGCCGAGCAGGTTCTGAGCTGCCGTCCCAGGTCGCAAACGCCGGGTTTCCGGCTGCGTACCGGCAGTCTGGCAATGGACGTCGACGGTGTGTTCCTCACCAGTGGACACACACCGTCAACCGCCGCGCAGCAGGACGTCGGCGAATGTGTCGTCATCGAGGGCCTGGGACTCACGGCCATGGACACGCTGGCCCATCTGACTGAGGGGCGCGGCGGACGCTACGTGCGCGATGGCGGCTTCGCCGGCTGGCGTTATCTGCCGTCCGGACGCGAGCCCAAGGTGGTGATGTATTCGCGTAGCGGATTGCCTTTTCATGCCAGGCCGCAGTGGCACCCCTGCCGTCACGCACCGTTGCCGAGGCTGTTTTTCACGGCCGAGGCAACAGCCCGTTTGCGCGAACAAAGGGAAGGCGGGCGGCTCGACTTTCGCGCCGATGTGCTGCCCCTGATCAAGGATGAAATGCGCGCTGTGTTTTATCAGGCCAAGGTGCGGATGGAGGGGCCAGACCGGTTGCCCTCTGTGCAGCGCCTGCTGCGCGAGTCAATCGCCAGGCCGGCAGTGTTTGCCCGCCTGGCGGAGCAATGGGGTGCATTCGATCCCGAGCACTGGCTGGTCACCCAGCCCTGGTCTGGCGCCGAAGGCACGTACGAGCAGTGGTTCGTCGACTGGATCAAACGTGACCTGGCCCTGAGTCGGCTGGGCACCGCGCACAGCCCGATCTGTAAGGCATTTGAGGTCTGGCGCGATTATCGCGACCTGTTGCGTCTGGTCGCCGATCGCAACGGCCTGACCGAGTCCTCGACGCTGGAGTTCTACGGCACTTGGGCAGGACTGAGTAACCGTCTGGTCGGCGGGCCACAGAAGGAACGCCATGAAGACCTGCTGGCGTTGATCGAAGCCGGGGTCGTGACGGTCTTGCCGCCGACGAGTGACGTACAGCAGCCGCACAACTGCCTGCCTGCCCGGGTCGCCCACAGCGGCGTGTCGGGCAGTCGTCAGGGGTTGATCAACGATCTGCGCGAGCACGGGCTGATTCGCGCCGCCCATGCCTGGCCTGCCGATGGCATCGACACCGACGCAGCGGGCCGCGCAATCGGTCGCGACGGTGAGGTGCAGCAGCGGTTCTGGGTTCTCGGGCCCGCCGTGGAAGGCTGCACGTTCTACAACCACTACGTACCGACACCTGATCCCACCTGTCGCGCGCTGATCGAGGCGCGTCGGGCGGTCGAGTCGTGCCTGGAGACGCTGATAAACACAACTTCAAGTGGCATCACAATTCGGTTGAATAAAGTCGCTCAACCTATTAATTAAAAAGGAATTATTGCTATGTACGAAATCACTTTGCTGACCGCCCTCGCGGGTGCGTTCATCGTGCTGATCATCAGCCCCGGTCCAAACTTTCTGGTGATCACCCAACTCTCGTTCAGCCAGTCGCGGCAGCAGGGCATCTGTGCCGGGCTGGGTGTTGCCTCGGGCAGCATTCTCTGGGCCTTGCTGGCCGCCACCGGCTTGGGGCTGGTATTTCAGCAGTTGCCATGGGTGCAACCGACGCTGCAATTGCTGGGCGGTGCCTACCTGACCTGGCTTGGCAGCAAAAGCCTGCGCAGTGCCGGCAGCCAGCCCAAACCGAGGGACATCGCTGCGCTGGGTATTGGCAGCCTGAGCCGCGCCTATCGGTTCGGCCTGCTGACCAACCTGACCAATCCCAAGGCGCTGGCGTTCTATACCAGCGTGTTCACCACCGTGACCACGCCGGGCATGCCGATGTGGGTGCGTACTGCGGGTGTATCGATTATCGCGGTACTGGCGATTTCCTGGTTCGTGCTGCTTGCCACGCTGTTTTCGATACCTGCGGTACAGGCGCGCTATCAGCGCATGAAAAAGGCCATCGACATCGTCACCGGCCTGTTCATGATCGCGTTCGGCCTGCGCCTGCTGATCGGTTTGCTGCCTGCTGGCTTCATTCACTGAAATCATCTGTAAAGGAATACCTGAATGCACCGCAACGACTGGCACTACCCGACTTCCATCCGCGCAGGCGCAGGACGCGTCAACGAGCTGGCCGACGCCTGCAGGGTGACCGGCACAAAACGTCCGCTGCTGATCACCGACAGCTTCCTCGGCAGCACCGACATGATCGCCAGCGCCGTGGAGGACTGCCGCAGTCAGTTGGGCCACTGCGGCCTGTTTGACCGGGTCAAGGGCAACCCGACCGGCACCAACGTCGCCGAGGGGCTGCACGCCTACAGAGCCGGAGGCTACGACGGTGTGATTGCGTTTGGCGGCGGCTCGGCGCTGGACGCTGCCAAGGCGGTAGCGCTGATGTCGGGCCAGACCCGCCCGTTATGGGATTTCGAAGACATCAATGACAACCACCTGCGCGCCGATCCGGATGGCATTGCGCCGGTGATCGCGCTGCCGACGACGGCCGGGACCGGCTCTGAAGTAGGGCGTGCGTCGGTGATTACCGATGAGCAGGCGCAGGTCAAACGTACCATCCTGCACATTCGCATGATGCCGCGCATCGCGATTCTGGATGCCACGCTGACACTCGACCTGCCCAGGCACTTGACCGCCGCCACCGGGGCCGATGCCTTGACGCACTGCATGGAGTCCTGGTGTTCGCCGGCCTGGCACCCGATGGCCGAAGCGGTTTCGGTCAAGGGCATGCAGATGATCAAGGCGTTTTTACCGCGCGTCGTCGCCGACGGGCAGGACCTCGAGGCGCGACAGCAGATGCTGGTGGCCTCCAGCCTTGGCGCCGCTGCATTTCAGCGCGGTCTGGGTGGCGTACACGCGATAGCACAGAGCCTTGGAGCGCTCTACGATCAGCATCATGGCTTGCTGAACGCGATCCTGCTGCCCTATGTGCTGGAGGCCAATCGCTCGGTGCTGCAGACGCAAATGGACGATCTGGCGGTTTACCTGCGGTTGCCGTCGCCCGGTTTCTCCGGGGTGATGGACTGGCTGCTGACGCTGCGCGAGCAGATTGGCATTCCACATACGCTGGGCGAGATCGGTATCGATGATGGCGACGCCGAGCGGGTCGGGCGGATGGCCTTCGCCGATGGCTGCTCGTACACCAACCCGATTCGCCATTCGGCGGAGGTCTACGCGCAGATCTTCAGCCGTGCAGTCAGGGGCGATTGAACCATGGCTGCCCTGAACGAGGCGGGTATAGAGCGTCTTGACCAGGTCTGGCGGAGTTTCGTCGAGCAGGGCCGGATCGTCGGCGGCGTGCTGTTGCTGGCTCGGCAGGGCCGTCTGGAATACGCCAGTGCGCGCGGCTGGGCCGATCGCGAGCAGCAGATTGCGGTTACCCGCAGCACGCGTTTTCGCCTGGCCTCGTTGACCAAACTGTTGACCTCGGTCGCAGTATTGCGGCTTTGCGAACGGGGTGTGCTGGATCTACAGGCTTCGGTGACTCGCTGGCTGCCAGCCTTTCGACCGCGTCTGGCCAGTGGTCGCGAGCCGCTCATCACGCTGCAGCACCTGTTGTCGCACACGTCGGGCTTGAGCTATGGCTTTGAGCAAGCGCCTGATAATGCCTATCAGCGGGCCGGGGTGTCGGACGGGCTGGACCGGGTACCGTTCGGCCTGCAGGAAAACCTGACGCGTTTGGCGAGTGTGCCATTGTTGTTCGAGCCCGGCAGCGCCTGGGGATATTCGCTGGCCACTGATGTGCTGGGTGCCGTGATCGAACAGGCCACTGGGCTGGCGTTGTCAGAAGCCATCGGCCAATGGGTCACCGTGCCGTTGCGCATGCACGCGACCTCATTCAGGCACCTGCCGGAACGTCCGCTGGCCAGCGCCTACAAGGACGGCGTCAACGGACCGCAGCGTATCGGCGACGACGACTGGCTGTCGCTCGACAGCGGCCAGGCGCGGCTGTCCGCAGCTCGCGCCTTTGACAGCGGCGCGTATGAGTCGGGCGGGGCGGGAATGCTGGGCACGGCTGATGACTATCTGCGGCTGCTCGAATGCCTGCGCCTTGGCGGCGCGCCGCTATTGAGTGCAGCCAGTACCGCATGCTTGCTGGGCAATGCGATCGGCCAGACGAACATCGCCAGCCGCGGGCCCGGCTGGAGGTTCGGGCTGGGGCCGATGATCCTCACCGATCCAGTGCTCGCCGGGCAGCGGCAGGGCGCAGGAACATGGTCATGGTGTGGGCTGTATGGCAGCCATTACTGGGTCGATCCGCGTGCTGCGCTGAGCATGGTGGTCCTGACCAACACGGCGGTTGCCGGCGCATGGGGGGAATTTGCCGACGCGATCGTCGATGCGCTTTACCCGGAGCCTGTGGTCAGGCCCGGGCAAATTGCTTGCGGTAACTGCTCGGGCTGATGCCCACCAGATTGCGGAAGTGCCGGCGAAACGACTCTTCGGAGCCGAAGCCGGCGCGGTCCACCACTTCATTCAGGCGCAACTTCGACGATTCCAGCAGTTCCTTGGCGTAGGCAATGCGCTCACCGAGCAGCCAGTCGTAAGGCGTCAGCCCGGTGCTTTCCATGAAGCTGCGGTGCAAGGTGCGGGTACTGAGCGCAGCCCTTGATGCCATCTCCTTGATGGTATGGGGGCGCTGCAAGTCGCTGCGAATCCAGTCCATCAGGTTGGAAATCGGCCCGTCGCTGGCCGAGACCAGTTGCCGGGATGCATATTGCGACTGTCCGCCTTCGCGATGAGGCGGAATGACCATGCGCTGCGCGACCATGTTGGCGACTCGCGAGCCGTGATCGTTGCGCACCAGGTGCAGCATCATGTCCAGCCCGGCGGCCGAGCCTGCTGCGGTGACGATACTGCCCTGATCCACATACAGTTCGTTGGGCTGAATGGTCAGGCCCGGGTACATGGTGGCCAGCAGGTCGGTGTAGCGCCAGTGAGTCGTCACCTTGTGCCCGTCGAGCAGACCGGCCGCCGCCAGCACGAAGGCCCCGGTACAGATCGAGCAGATTCGCGCGCCGCGTGCATGAGCCGCCTGCAGCTGTTCGATGAGCCGTTGCGGAACCTCGGACTCCACCCCGCGCCAGCCCGGCACGATGATGGTGTCGGCGTTTTCCAGCAGCACCTCGCCGGGTGTCGGCACGATGGTGATGCCCCCGGCAGCGGTGATCGGGCCGTCGTCGACCGGGAAGGTCGCGAACTCGTACCAGCTCACGCCAAGCTCGGGTCTTTTCAGCGCAAAGACTTCAACCGTGCAGCCAAATTCGAAGGTGCACAGCTGGTTGTAGATGAGGGCGACAACGAGATGATTTTTCATGGCGCGATGTTACCGGATATTGGCATTTCAGCCAGTAGTTTGGCGTGATGCTACTGAGTAATCTGCTCTGTGTCACCGCTGAAACCTGCTTAACCCTCAATATGATGCAAGTGGTCTGCCCTGCAGGCCCTGGAGCCAACTCGTGCCACTCAATATCGGTATCTACGTTTATGACGACGTCGAGGTTCTCGACTTCGCTGGCCCCTATGAAGTGTTCACCACCGCAACACGCATGCACGCCCGCAACAGCCGTGATGACCGGCAGTTGTTCAACGTGTTCACCATTGGCCGCAGCACTGCGCCGGTGCGTGCCCGCGCCGGGCTCAAGGTCGACCCGGATTTTTCGATCAACGACCATCCGCCCGTCGACTGCCTGATCGTCCCGGGTGGCGTCGTGACCGCCGAGCTGGAAAAACCCGACGTGATTCACTGGATCAGCGATCAGTCGGAGCCTGGCCGCGTGGTCGCTGCCGTGTGCACCGGCGCCTTCCTGCTGGCCAGGACCGGCAAGCTGGCCGGCAAGCAAGTGACCACGCACTGGGAAGACATCGACGACCTCAAGGAAATGTTCCCGTCGGTGGACGTGCTCAGCACGCTGCGCTGGGTCGATGAGGGCTCGTTCGTGACCTCGGCAGGCATTTCTGCTGGCATCGACATGAGCCTGCACCTGGTCGAGCGCCTGCACAGCCGTGAACTGGCTGAACGCACGGCGCTGCAAATGGATTTCGACTGGACCGAGAACGACTGAGTCATCCAGTCGCGCTGCGGATACCCCTGAAGAGGCTATGTGCCCGAAATGTGCATAGCCAGCGCTTCAACGCGATAGCCAGCGTCCGCCTTACCCCCGCTTGAGACATTCATTCGAACAGCCGATAACCCGGCCAGCTCGGTGTTTCGGCGGGGGTTTCCTGTATTCCCGAGCCGTTGGCTCAGCGGCAGGGCCGCACCCACTTTTGCAAAACCAGAGTGCAGGACACATGAAAACCCACTTCTTCAAAGTCGTTCAAACCGTTGCACAGCACGGTTCGTTCTCCGAGGCTGCCGCAATTCTGGGCTGCAGCCAGTCGAACATCAGCTATGCGATCAAGGAAGTCGAAGATTTTTTCGAAAAACGCCTGTTCATTCGCAGCCGCACAGGCTGCACGCTCACCCCTGAAGGCAAGGTCATCAGCCAGACTCTTGGAAATATCATGGCCACGCTCGAACAACTAAAAAAAATGGGGTCAGTGGCAGCGTAACCATTCATTACCACTCGCATATCCGCGAGACCGGCCTGAGCGCCTCGCTGGATTTTCTCGCCCATCACTACCCCGATATCCATCTGAACGTGCTGCACCGCAGCGAACAGCACCCGTCGCTGGACGCATTGATAAAGGGCGTAGCCGATATCCTCGTCCTGCCGGGTATTGTGCTGGACGAGCATTACCTCGAACACCATTGCTGGTCGGATCATTACGTACTGGTGGCAACGCGAAGCAAGCAGGGCAAGGCACAGTGTTTCGCCGAGCTTGCGCAGGTATCGCGTTACGTGGCCTGGCGGCATCCGGGCGTGGAGCGCCTGCATCAGCAACTGGCATCGGCGCAGGTACGGCTCAGCCAACGCGGTGAACTCAGTTGCCTGGACACGCTTCTGGACCTGGTCGCCAAGCGCCATTGCATCACGATTGTGCCCGCCGCGTTGCTGAACGGGCGGTTTCGCGAGCTGGAATCGATCCCGTTGCCGCTGACCGTGATGCGCCGGATCAGTGTTGTGGCGCGGCCTGCTTCATTGTTGTCCAACGCCGCCAATGCCGTGGTTCAGGCCCTGAAAAAACCACCGGCCCAGGCCACTCAATCTGATTGACTGAGGTGTCGCAAAACGCTGTTACGGTACCCTCAACGCGCTTTTGACCGCGATATGAATGCAACGAATCGGGCCGGCAAGGCTCATATCCGTAAGCAATACATTCAGGACGCTCCGCACGCGGGGCGTCTCAGGTCGCCGATTCGAGAGGAAGACTGAACGCTATGACGATACCGGACAAGCAGTACGTGGACTGGCTGGTCGAGCAATCGATGCTTAACGCCGCAAGACAGCGCGCCAAGACCTATTCGGGGCAGGGCAGGCTCTGGCAGCGTCCTTTCGCCCTCGCACGTCCCAGAGACGCCTCCGCTATCGCCTCGGTCTGGTTTACCGCCTACCCGGCCTCCATCGTCACCCGCGAAGGCGGCTCGGTGCTCGAGGCGCTGGGTGACGAAACCCTTTGGCATGCACTGTCGGAAATCGGCATTCAGGGCATTCACAACGGGCCGCTGAAGCTTTCCGGCGGACTGCAGGGGCGCGAGCGCACACCGAGTATCGATGGCAACTTCGACCGTATCAGTTTCGGCATCGACCCGGACCTGGGCACCGAAGCACAGCTGTTGAGCCTGTCGCGCATTGCCGCAGCGCATAACGCGGTGATCATCGACGACATCATCCCGTCACACACCGGCAAGGGCGCAGACTTCCGCCTGGCCGAGATGGCGTACGAGGATTACCCCGGTCTGTTCCACATGGTCGAGATCCGTGAGGAAGACTGGCAGCTGTTGCCTGAAGTACCTGCAGGTCGTGACGCTGTGAACCTGATGCCCGATGTGGTGGATCAGTTGCGCGACAAGCATTACATCGTCGGCCAGTTGCAGCGGGTGATTTTCTTCGAGCCCGGGGTCAAGGAAACCGACTGGAGCGCCACTGACGTGGTGCAGGGCGTCGACGGCAAGGCCCGCCGCTGGGTTTACCTGCATTACTTCAAGGACGGTCAGCCCTCCCTGAACTGGCTGGACCCGAGTTTTGCCGCGCAGCAGATGATCATCGGTGACGCGTTGCATGCCATCGATGTCATGGGCGCCCGCGTATTGCGCCTGGACGCCAACGGCTTCCTTGGCGTCGAACGTCGCGCCGAGGGCACCGCCTGGTCGGAAAGCCATCCACTGTCGATCACCGGCAACCAGCTTCTGGCCGGCGCGATCCGCAAGGCGGGCGGCTTCAGCTTCCAGGAGCTGAACCTGACCATCGATGACATTGCCTCCATGGGGCAGGGTGGCGCGGATCTGTCCTACGACTTCATTACCCGGCCGGCCTATCAGCACGCGCTGCTGACCGGCACCACCGAATTCCTGCGCCTGATGCTGCGTCAGGTGCATGCCTATGGCATCGATCCGGCGTCGTTGATCCATGCCTTGCAGAACCACGATGAGCTGACCCTGGAACTGGTGCATTTCTGGACGCTGCACGCCCACGACACCTTCCATTACCAGGGCCAGACGTTCCCGGGCAATATCCTGCGCGAGCACATCCGTGAGGAGATGTACGAGAAGCTGTCCGGCGAACACGCGCCGTACAACCTCAAGTTCGTCACCAACGGCGTCTCCTGCACCACGGCGAGCATCATCACCGCAGCGCTGGGCATCCGTGACCTGAGCACCATTACCGATGCCGACATTCAGCAGATCCAGCACATTCACCTGCTGCTGGTGATGTACAACGCCATGCAGCCCGGCGTGTTTGCCCTGTCGGGCTGGGACCTTGTCGGTGCCTTGACGCTGCCGGCCGAGCAGGTCGACCACCTGATGCAGGATGGCGACACGCGCTGGGTTCACCGCGGTGCCTACGACCTGGTGGATCTGGACCCTGAAGCCGAATTCTCTGCCGGTGACATGCCGCGTCCCAAGACGCTGTACGGCAGTCTGGTCACTCAGCTCCAGCGTCCTGATTCGTTTGCCTCGCAGCTCAAGAAGATTCTCGCTGTGCGTCGCGCCTATGACATCGCGGCAAGCCGGCAGATTCTGATTCCGGATGTCGAGCATCCGGGGCTGCTGGTCATGGTCCACGAATTGCCGGCCGGCAAGGGCACGCAGATCACTGCGCTCAACTTCAGCGCGGAGACGATCGTCGAAACGCTGCAATTGCCTGGCATTGCGCCGGGTCCGGTGGTCGACATCATCAACGAGCGTGTCGAAGGCGATCTGACCGAGCAGGGCGAGTTCACCATCACCCTGGATGCGTACGAAGGGCTGGCTCTGCGTGTGGTTAGCGCCTTGCCACTCTGAGGTGTCACGCGCAGCCGTACTGGCTGCGCGTTACCGGCTAATCGCGGTGGTCAGGGCTGATGCTTTTTTAGGCGATAGGCAAACTGGGCGCGGCTCAGGCCCAGCAAGCGCGAGGCGGCCGCCAGGTTGCCTTCGCTCCTCTCCAGCGCTTCGTGAATCAGGCGCTGTTCGAGGTCGTCGATGGAGAACGCCTGATCCGACTGATTAAGGGAATCCAGCAGCGTGGCCGCAGGTGCCTGCTGTGCGTTCTCAACCGATGCCTGACGCAGCGCGCCGTGGTGATTCAGCGAGTAGGTATCCGGCGGTAGCGACTCGTTGCGGAAAATATGCACCAGATCGATGGCCTGGCCTTCATCACTGGCAATCAGGCCGCGCTCGATCAGGTTCTGCAATTCACGCACATTCCCGGCAAATTCATAACCCAGCAGGGTTTTCAACGCGCGCATGGTCAATCCGGCCGGCGTCCTGCCGTACTCCAGACAGAACCGCTTGAGAAAGAAATTGATCAGCAGCGGAATATCATCGCGGCGCTCGCGCAATGGCGGCAAGGCGATCGGATAGACATTAAGGCGATAGAACAGGTCTTCACGGAAGTCGCCATCGGCCACCGCCTTGCGCAGGTCGACGTTGGTCGCCGCCACCACTCGAACGTTGACCTTGATGCCGTGCACACCCCCAACGCGCTCGATCTCCCGTTCCTGCAAGGCGCGCAGCAGCTTGCTTTGCCCGGCAAGGCTCAGGGAGGTGATCTCGTCCAGGAACAGCGTGCCGTCGTTGGCGCGCTCGAAACGCCCCGGTCTGGAGTGTGTCGCGCCGGTATAAGCCCCTCGCTCCACACCGAACAGCTCGGCCTCGACAAGGTTGTCGGGGATGGCTGCGCAGTTGAGTGCCACGAACGGGCCTTCGCGGTTGCGGCTGAGCTGGTGCAACTGGCGGGCGAACATTTCCTTGCCGACTCCGGACTCGCCACTGATCAATACGGTTGCCGGGGTCATCGCCACCCGCTGTAACGCCTGAGTGGCAGCATTGAAGGCCGCGCTTGCGCCGACCAGCGGCTGGTCGGTGCCGGCCGCTGGGCTTGCCTCATGGGTCGCCGCTGGCGCCGGCGCTGTTTGCACTGGAACAGGTGAGTTGACCGCTCTCAGGTAGCTCAGGTCGCGCTCGACATCGCCCCATTGTTCCGAGGTCTTGCCGACCACACGGCAGCTCGCATGCCCCATGCCCCGACATTCCACTTCACGAAAGATCACCATCTGCCCGAACAGGCCGCTGACAAAACCGATGGCGTAGCCGATTTCGGTCCAGCACACCGGATCCTGGCCGACACCATAGGCCGCGACATGCTCGTCGGCTTCGCAGGAGTGATGCCAGAGAAACTCCCCCTCATAGAACCCTGACTCGGCGTCGAATTTGAAGTGCAGCGGCTCGACCTTGGTCATGCCTTCCAGAGTATGCAAGTGCGTACCGGCACGAAACGCCGAGGAGGCGTCAGCCTGTGGCCAGCGTTCGCGAATCAATCGGGCGTCACGCGCGCCAGACAGATACCCGGCACGGGTGAACATCCCGCGCGCCTGTTCCTGGCCCAGCCGTTCGATGATTTCGCGGCGCAGGGTGCCGAACGATGAGGTGTGCAGCAGCAACATCCGCTGGTCATTGAGCCAGATGCGCCCGTCGTCAGGCGAGAAGAACAGGCAACCGGTCAATTCCTCGGCGGTTGGCGAATCGCCTGCGTGTGTCTGACTGCTGTCGCCGCGAGGCGAAAAATGCTCGGTGGGGACGCTGTGATCGGGCAACTCGCAGTGAGGGTTATTCATTGTTGGACCTCGGCCGGGCAATGGTCGAAATGATCAAGTCGAAGCTTGATTAATAAACATAACTTCATCAAATGAACAAGCGTGTCCGCGTAGAGTTTCCCCATGAGGGTACCCGACGTTTCAGCGACGTCGTCGCAAACCCTTGTCCCAAAGCGGTTGAGTGATGACATGATGGCCGGATTACAATCCCGGCACAGCCTTTGCTCTGACGTACGTACGGCGCATGCTTCCCATGACAAATGGGACACGCGATTACAACCATAAAAGCCGGAGTCTCAATATGTCAGCGTCTGATGGCACCCCTCTGTTGCAACGCGCGATTGAAGCCGAATGCGTTTTCAATGGCGACTGGATTCCTTCCTCGTCTCCTTCATTGCCCGTCATCGAGCCTGCGACCGGCGAGCTGTTGATGAACACCGCCATGGCCGATGCTGCAGACATCGCCGTTGCCTGCCGTGAAGCCGCGCTGGCTCAACCTGCCTGGGCGGCGCTGGGGCCGCGCGAAAAGGCCGACATATTTCTTCTGGCCGCCGATCATGCGGTCTGTGCGTTCGATGAACTGGCCCTGTACGTCGCCCGCGAGACCGGCGGCAGCCTGCACAAGGGTCAGCACGAAGTAAACGAGACCATCGTGTTGTTGCGTCAGGCTGCGGGCATGCTGTCGCAGGCTCATGGTCATGGCCTGATACTGCCGAGTCAGGCCGGGCGTCTGTCCTATGCGCGGCGTGTCGCGCACGGCGTGGTGGGGGTGATTTCGCCATTCAATTTTCCCTTGGTGCTTTCTCTGCGCTCGGTCGCTCCGGCCCTTGCTGCCGGCAATGCCGTAGTGCTCAAGCCCGATCCACAAACGCCGATCAGCGGCGGTTTCCTGATCGCCCGGCTGTTCGAAGAGGCCGGCCTGCCCAAAGGGCTGTTGCACGTCCTGCCGGGTTCGGCCG
The DNA here is from genome assembly GCF_017833005.1 of Pseudomonas sp. PvP027. Taxonomy (NCBI): domain Bacteria; kingdom Pseudomonadati; phylum Pseudomonadota; class Gammaproteobacteria; order Pseudomonadales; family Pseudomonadaceae; genus Pseudomonas; species Pseudomonas sp. PvP027. The sequence goes on from NZ_JAFIBK010000001.1 coordinate 5,868,321, forward strand.
ATGCCGGCGAAGCGCTGTGCCGCGACACCAACGTGCAGATGATCACCTTCACCGGCTCGACCGGGGCCGGGCGCAAGGTTGCCGAGGCTGCGGGTCGCAACCTGAAGAAAGTGTCGCTGGAGCTGGGCGGCAAGAATCCGCTGGTGATTCTCGAGGACGCCGACCTTGATCTGGCCGCCAGCAACGCGGCGTTTGGTGCCTGGCTGCACCAGGGGCAGATCTGCATGGCCACCGGGCTGATCCTGGTGCACGAATCCATTGCCGCCGAGCTGACCCGCAAGCTGGCGGACAAGGCGCGGGCGCTGACGGTGGGTAACGCGGCACGCGGTGAGGCTGCTCTGGGGCCGCTGATCAACAAACGGCAGTTGCAGCATGTCCATCAGGTGGTCAGTGACAGCCTGCAGGCCGGCGCGCGACTGGAAACCGGTGGCGAGTATGAAGGCCTGTTCTATCGACCGACTGTGCTCAGCGGCGTTAAACCCGGCATGCGTGCATTCGACGAAGAGATTTTTGGCCCGGTGGCCGTGGTGGTCAGTTTTTCCACGGATGAAGAAGCCATCGAACTGGCCAATCGTTCCGAGTATGGCTTGGCGGCTGCAGTGATTTCCCCGGACATCGGCCGCGCAACGGCGCTTGGCGACCGACTCAGGTGCGGCATGTTGCACATCAACGATCAGACGGTGGCCGATGAGTGTGTCAACTCGTTCGGCGGGCGTGGTGCGTCGGGCAACGGTAGCAGCGCTGGCAGCCCGTCGGACTGGGATGAGTACAGCCAATGGCAGTGGGTGACGGTGAAGAACCAGGCGCCGGCCTATCCATTCTGAGTCGGACTGATATTCCACGCTTCATCGCAACAAGTGATTTGATTCAACAGCAAAACGTGATCCAACAACAATAAGAGCGCGTGACTATGAACCTGAATAACAAAACACTGATCGTCACTGGCGTGTCATCCGGCATCGGCGCTGAGCTGGCACGTGTGGCACGCTTCCAGGGTGCCCGAGTGATCGGCATCGATCGTCACGAACCGCAACTGACCGTGGACAGTTTCTTCCAGGTGGACCTTGCCGATCCAGTCAGTATCGATGCGTTGATCGAGCGCTTGCCCAAGCAGATCGACGGCCTGTGCAACATCGCCGGTGTGCCCGGCACAGCGCCCGTTCAGGCGGTCGCCCAGGTCAATTACCTCGGGCTGCGCCACCTGACCCAGCGCCTGCTGCCGCGCATCGCGCCGGGCGGCAGCATCGTCAATGTGGCGTCGATACTCGGCTCGCAGTGGCCGGAAAGGCTGGAGTTGCACAAGGCGCTGGCTGCCACTGAAAGCTACGGCGAAGGGCAGGAGTGGCTGGCGGCCAATCCGGTCGCCCATGAAACCTGCTACCAGTATTTCAAGGAGGCGCTGATCGTCTGGAGCTTCAAGCAGTCGCAGGAATGGTTTCGCGATCATTCGGTACGCGTCAACTGCGTCGCACCGGGACCGGTGTTCACGCCGATTCTGGGAGACTTTGTCAGCATGGTTGGCCAGGAGCGGGTTGCCCGTGATGGCCTGCACATGAAGCGTCCTGCGCTGGCCGATGAGGTTGCCGAGGTGATTGCGTTTCTGTGTTCCGACGCCTCGCGCTGGATCAACGGTGTCAACTTGCCGGTGGATGGAGGGTTGGCCGCTTCCTACGTGTAATGGCTGCACGTGTTGCAACCCCGGCGACGCGTTCGTGGCGTCGGGGCTCTTGAAAACAAAAACAATAAGTACAGGAATCACAAGATGCCCAAGTCAGTCTTGCGTACCGTTGCGACCGTATCATTCATCGCCTTGTCATCGACTGCATACGCCTATGACTTGCCCGGCCTCAATCTGGGCAATACCAGCTTCTACGACGGATCCCCGGCGCCTGCAGGCCCGGGCTGGTATCTGGAGGAGTATCTGAACTATGCCAAGGCCAATCGCTTCAATGATGTGAATGGCGACAAACTGCAACTTCCCAAACAGGATGTGGATGTCCTGGCGGTGACCACGCAGATCATCTATGTCGGTCAGCCGCTGGCCAACGGTGCCATGCCGGGTATTACCGCGATCAACACGTCGCTGGCGCATGTCGACGTGGATGACGGTCTGGACAACACCGCCCTGAGTTCGCGCGCCGGTTTCGGCGATCTGGTCATCGGCCCGTTTCTGCAATTGCCGACAATCACCCGTGCCGATGGCAGCCCGTTGCTGACCCAGCGTATCGAGGCGGACATTGCGATTCCGGTCGGCGCCTATGATCGCAATCGTTCGATCAATCCCGGCAGCAATTTCTGGTCGTTCAACCCGTACTACGCCGCGACTTACTGGTTCTCGCCGAAATGGTCGGCCAGCGGGCGTTTCATGTATTTGTGGAACGGCAAGAATGATGACCCGCAAGCCGGGTTCGGCAATGTTTCCGACACGCAGGCAGGGCAGGCCCTGCACGCCAACCTGACTCTGCAATACGCGGTTAACGAGCAACTTTCGCTGGGGCTCAACGGTTACTGGCTCAAGCAGTTCACGGACACCCAGGTGGACGGTCATGATGTCAGTGGTCGCAAGGAAAAGGTCTGGGCTATCGGCCCGGGCCTGCTGTATGCCTTCAACAAGGAGAACGTGCTGACGGTCAATAGCTACTTCGAACAGGGCGCGGAAAACCGCACCGAAGGTAACAAGCTGGTGCTGAATTTTCTGCACAAGCTGTAAGGCATGAGACTGTTTTGACTATCGTTCCAACGCTCTGCGTTGGAACGCAGTTCGTGACGCTCTGCGTCACACCTCTCAGATGCGGCGCAACAGCATGACTTGCCGTTAGCCGCTGCCATAGAAGCGCTTTTCGATCGCGATGGCACTGACGACGCAAATTGCGACGTAAGTGACGGCTGAGTCCTGGCGCTGATCCGGGGGTAGCCTGGCAGGACGCCAGGCTAGCCGCACCGGGCCATGGATGGCCCGTTGCGGCGACCCCCGGATCAGTGTCAGGGCGAAGGAACCCGACGAAGTCGGGCCGGAAACGGAGCCAGGGGGTTTGGTTACTTTGGCCCCATCAAAGTAACTCGCCGAGGGGCGAAAAGGTGACCTGAGTCGAACCCCAATCCACCTGACAAAGAAAAACCGCTGTGTGACGCGGAGCGTCACAAACTGCATTCCCACGCGCAGCGCTCACTGCGATCCGCATAGCTCACAAAGACGTTAGTCCAAACGCTCTATTTCTGGAGGCTGTACCGACCTCTTCGCGAGCAAGCTCGCTCCCACACGACTGTGCATAACTGTAGGTGCAGAGCGTGGGGACGATGGCATAGCGTCTGATCAGCTCGACTCTGCAGCCTTGAGCTCACGCTTCTCGAGGACGACCGATCTGGACAGCACCGTGATCGCCGCCAGTGCGGCGATCACCAGGCCTGGCGAGGTGGCCAGCAGCACGCCGGCTGTTCCTGCGCCAGCGCCCAGCAGTTGCCCGGCCGCCAGAGGACCTGCGACCGAACCGAGACGGCCGATGGCCACAGCAGCACCCACGCCGGTGGCGCGTACCGAGGTCGGGTAGGAGGGCGGGGCCAGCGCATACAGCACCAACTGTGCAGCGATGACAAACACCCCGGCTGCAAACCCGGCAATGCCCATCGTTACGATACCGACCGACAGACCCACGCCTGCCAGCGCCGCGAGCAAGCCGGCATAGACGAACAGCACAACCTTGATGCCATTGCAGCGATCGAGCAACAGCCCGCCCAGCAGCGAGCCCAGTGCACCGCCGATGTTGAACAGCATCTGCACCATGCCCGCCTGCGGTTTGCTGAAACCCTGACCGATCAGCAGTGAAGGCAGCCAGTTGAGCAGCATGTACATCACGGTCAGGGTGAAGAAATAGCCGAGCCACAAGGCCAGTGTGGTGCGAGCCCGGCCTTCGCCGAACAACGCAGTGGCGCTTGAATGCCGAACGCTGCCGGCGCTGGTCTGCTGTTTGAAGGCGCTTGACTCGGGCAGCAACAGGATCATCAGCGGAGCCACCAGCAGCGGCACCAGACCGCCGATGATGAACGTGGTTTGCCAGTGCTCGCTGGTGAACATGGCCACCGCCGCCGCCAGGGCACCGCCCAACGGAACGCCTGCGTACATGACGCTGATGGCCAGGCCGCGGTGACGTTCGCTTGCGGCTTCGGCGCACAGGGCAATCAGGTTGGGCAGCGCCGCCCCCAGGCCCAGGCCGGTCATGAAGCGCACCAGCAATAGGCCGGAAAAGCTCTCGACATACGCAGTGCTCAGCGAAAAGACCCCGAACAACAGCACTGCGCTCACCAGAATCTTCTTGCGCCCGATGCGATCGGCAACCCACCCGCCAAAGAACGCTCCAGGCAGCAGCCCGATGATTCCGGCGCTGAATACCCAGCCCATCATTTTCGGATCAAGGGCGAAGGTCTGACGCAATCCGGCGGCCGCCGTTCCGGCAGCCTGCAGGTCGAAACCTTCGATGAGCGCAACGATAAAACACAAGACAATGGTCAACGCCGATCGACGTAACGGAGTGTTCATGGGGCAAGCCTCATTGTTGTTTTTGTTGTGACGAAGAGCCTGTTCCCGAGCGCCAGACGAGGCGTTGTGACAGGTGTTCATCAAGGTAACAAAAATAACTAAAAAGTGAATGTGGCCTAAATAATCGTGAAATACCGCACTTAGTCTTTTGAAAACATTGAGTTAGCGGAGGAATATCGAGGGCTTGATAAAGTAGTTAATAATATTAATGTTCGATTATCGATCACTCTGGATTGACGCAGCTGCGGAATCTTTCAATTCTCTGCTCACGGACCTGCAGTCATGCGCCGGGCCGACTCCAAAAACAACAACAATAAGTGGACATCGAACATGCCAAAGCTCGCTCATGATGCAGCAAGCGCTGTGTCAGCTCCCTTTTTTTGTGGAAAACGTTATGGCCTCGCACTGGGCCTGCTGGGTATCAGTGCCATCCCCGATCCTGCACAGGCGCAGGGTTTTCTGGATGACAGCCATGGCAGCCTGACGCTGCGCAACTATTACATGGACCGCGATTACAAGGATGAGGGCGCCAAGACTGCGACTCGGGAGTGGGCGCAGGGCTTCATCATGAATGCGGAGTCCGGCTTTACCCAGGGGCCGGTGGGTTTCGGCCTCGATGCGCGAGCGCTGGTCGGCGTGAAACTGGATTCTTCGCCAGACCGCAGCGGCACCGAGTTGTTACCGGTATCCGCCAGTGATGGCCGTGCGGCTGACGAGTATTCGCGACTGGCCCTGACCGGCAAGCTGAAATTCCACGAAACCACGGTCAAGACCGGCGATGTGTCGATTTTCCTGCCGTTCGCTTTCGCCAGTCCCTCACGACTGCTGCCGCAGACCTTTCGTGGCACCACGCTGACTTCCAAGGACATCGATGACCTGACCCTCAATGCGGGCTATATCGACCGGGTCAACAAGCGTGACTCCAGCAACTACCAGCCCATCAGCATTGCCTCACCGAACCGCCGTTTCAATGGGGCGGTAACGTCGTCGCACATGGCCTATGTCGGTGGCGATTATCAGGTCGACAAGGACCTGAGCCTGCGTGTGTATCACGCCGAAGTGGACGATCTCTACACCCAGAACACCCTGGCCCTGTTGCACAAGCTGGCGCTCGGCGACGGCGTGCTGAGCACCGATCTGCGCAGCTTTTTCAGCCGTGATACCGGCAGCGCGAAAGCCGGTGAAGTAGACAACCAGAACCTGTCCGCGCTGTTCGGCTACAGGTGGGGAGGGCACAGCGTCAGCCTCGGCTACATGCATTCCAGTGGCGACACGGCGACGCCTTATGTCTCGGGAACCGAATTGATGGGGTTGAGCGAGATGACCATGAGCTCGGACTTCCTCAACGCCAAAGAGCACACCTGGCAAGCCATCTACGACTATGACTTCACCGCCGTCGGGCTGGTCGGGTTGCGCACTCGCCTGCGTTATGTGCGTGGCGACAATATCGAACTGGCCGCTTTCAATGCCGATGATCGCAAGGAACGCGAGTTTCAGATGGAGCTGGGCTATGTCGTGCAAAGCGGTCCGCTGAAGAACGTCGGGCTGCTGGCGCGCAAGTCGATCTATCGCAACGACTTCCCGGCAGGTGCAGCCTTTCGTGACGAGAACCAGACACGCTTTATTGTGCAATACAGCTTGCCGCTCTGGTAATCGTCCCCTTATCAACGGCAGGGAAGCCGTCGATGGCCGCTTTTACGATTGATACACCTTTTTCAGCAACCTGAGCAGGTCCTGGCGCTCCTGTTGATCCAGCGCGGAGGTGGAATCGAGGTCACTGTCCACGGCGATCTGTTTCAGTTCGCGCAGCAGTGTTTCGCCGCTTTTGCTGAGAAAGATGCCATACGAGCGTTTGTCCGGCTTGCAACGCACGCGGACCGCCAGCGCGCGTTCTTCGAGCTTGTTCAGCAACGGAACGACCTGAGGCGGCTCAATCGCCAGCGCCCTGGCCAGGTCTGCCTGCATGAGACCCGGGTTCTGCTCGATGATCGCCAGTGCCGAGAACTGCGCCGGGCGCAGGTCGTGTGCGGAAAGACGTCCGATCAGGTTCTGGAACAGCTTGAGCTGTGCGCGGCGCATGGCATAACCGATCAGATCATCCAGCGCAGAATCCGTTGGCAAACGCGCCTCGGCAGCCTGTACGGGAGCCTGGCAAACGTCGGCGATGTCAGATGGCTTGGCCATTGAAAATGCTGTCCTTTTGTTTTGATGGGGCAATCAGCCGATCAGTTTGCCGAGGTTGGCGAACGATAGCTATGGGGTTAAGTCACTGTGACCCGCCTGTTCGGACGGAGTGCCGAGATTTTGATTAATTCAAATAACAGTTAATTGACATAACTATTTTTGCGGTTTAGCTTTGAGTCATCTTCAAGCCAAGAACAAGAGAGCATCGTCATGAGCAAATATGAAGGCCGCTGGTCAACCATCAAGGTCGAGATCGAGCAAGGTATTGCCTGGGTTATCCTCAATCGGCCAGAAAAACGCAACGCCATGAGCCCGACCCTGAACCGCGAAATGATCGATGTGCTGGAAACCCTCGAGCAGGATCCCGATGCCGGCGTGCTGGTGCTGACCGGTGCTGGCGAGGCGTGGACCGCCGGCATGGACCTCAAGGAATACTTCCGCGAGGTGGATGCCGGACCGGAAATTCTTCAGGAAAAAATCCGTCGCGAAGCCTCCCACTGGCAGTGGAAGATGTTGCGCATGTACGCCAAGCCAACCATCGCAATGGTCAACGGCTGGTGCTTCGGCGGTGGCTTCAGCCCGCTGGTGGCGTGTGATCTGGCGATCTGCGCGGATGAAGCGACCTTCGGCCTGTCGGAAATCAACTGGGGCATTCCGCCCGGCAACCTGGTGAGCAAGGCCATGGCCGACACCGTGGGCCACCGCCAGTCGCTGTACTACATCATGACCGGCAAGACCTTCAACGGTCAGAAGGCCGCTGAAATGGGCCTCGTCAATGAAAGCGTACCGCTGGCGCAACTGCGTCAGGTGACCATCGACCTGGCCAACAATCTGCTGGAAAAGAATCCCGTGGTACTGCGCGCCGCCAAGCACGGTTTCAAACGCTGCCGCGAACTGACTTGGGAGCAGAACGAAGATTACCTGTACGCCAAACTCGACCAGTCACGTCTGTTGGACAAGGAAGGCGGCCGCGAGCAGGGCATGAAGCAATTCCTCGATGACAAGAGCATCAAGCCTGGCCTGGAAGCGTACAAGCGTTAGTCTGGCATCCAGCTGTTTTAAAACCGAGTCTGTAGTTCCTGATAAAGATAATAAAGAGGAATCACCATGCTGGACGTGCCCCTGCTGATCGGCGGCCAGTCATGCCCCGCGCGTGACGGACGTACATTTGAACGCTGCAACCCGGTGACCGGCGAGGTGGTTTCGCGGGTGGCGGCGGCGACTCTGGAAGATGCCGATGCGGCGGTCGCAGCCGCTCAGGCTGCATTCCCCGGCTGGGCGGCGATGCTGCCCGGCGAGCGTCGTGCGCGTCTGCTTGAGGCTGCCGCGCAGTTGCAGGCCCGCAGCGGCGAATTCATCGCTGCTGCCGGCGAAACCGGAGCAATGGCCAACTGGTACGGCTTCAACGTACAGCTGGCCGCCAACATGCTGCGCGAAGCGGCATCCATGACGACGCAGATTACCGGCGATGTCATCCCCTCCAATGTTCCCGGCAATTTTGCCATGGCGCTACGCCAGCCCTGTGGTGTGGTCCTGGGTATCGCGCCATGGAATGCGCCGGTCATTCTTGCCACGCGTGCTATCGCCATGCCACTCGCCTGCGGCAATACCGTGGTGCTCAAGGCTTCGGAGCTCAGCCCAGCCGTGCATCGGCTGATCGGCCAGGTGCTGCAGGATGCCGGGCTGGGTGACGGTGTGGTTAACGTGATCAGCAATGCGCCGGCCGATGCGCCGGCGATTGTCGAGCGCCTGATTGCCAACCCGGCAGTGCGACGGGTCAATTTCACTGGCTCCACTCATGTCGGGCGCATCGTCGGTGAGCTGTCGGCGCGGTATCTGAAACCGGCACTGCTGGAATTGGGTGGCAAGGCACCGTTTCTGGTGCTCGACGACGCCGATCTCGACGCGGCAGTAGAGGCTGCAGCCTTTGGCGCGTATTTCAATCAGGGCCAGATATGCATGTCTACCGAACGGCTGATCGTGGATCACAAGGTCGCCGATGCCTTCGTTGCCAAGCTGACGACCAAGATCAAAACCTTGCGCGCCGGCAATCCGGATGACAGTGAATCGGTGCTCGGGTCGCTGGTCGATGTGGGTGCGGGAACGCGCATCAAGGGCTTGATCGACGACGCCGTGGCGCTTGGCGCAAGGCTGGTGACTGGCGGGCAACTGCAGGGCAGCATTCTGCAACCGACGCTGCTCGACGGTGTGACAGATGCCATGCGTCTGTACCGCGAAGAGTCCTTCGGCCCGGTGGCCGTGGTGCTGCGCGGCGACGGTGACGAAGCGCTGTTGCGGCTGGCCAACGATTCGGATTTCGGCCTCTCGTCGGCGATTTTCAGTCGTGACACCAGCCGGGCCCTGGCGCTTGCGCAACGGGTCGAGTCCGGTATCTGCCATATCAACGGAGCCACCGTGCACGACGAGGCGCAAATGCCTTTCGGCGGGGTGAAGTCCAGCGGGTATGGCAGTTTCGGCGGCAAGGCTTCGATCGAGCACTTTACCCAGTTGCGCTGGGTGACGTTGCAAAACGGGCCACGGCACTATCCCATTTGAACCACCCGATCTGAAACCTTCCAACCCAGCGTCAACGCTCTTTTGCACAAGACCGTGTCGCCGGTGAGTCAGGCACAACAATAACAAGGCTGCAGCCTGGTGCTGCAACGCTCGGCCCGAATTGCTGCATGGCGTTTGGTGCCTGCGTACCTTGACGGAGAGAACGCACGTGAGTTCCGATATCAGATCATCAACGCTGCAAAGTGAAGATAATGCACCGCGCTACCGTCAGGTCTCCATCGGCCACCCGCCTATCGAGGTGCGGGAAGAGCAGGGCGTTCTGCACATGCGATCCCTGGAACCTCTGGCACGATTGCCCGACCGTCTGCTCGACCGACTGGTGCACTGGGCGCGGTTGCGTCCGCAACAGACCTTCATTGCCGCACGCGACAGCCGTGGCGGCTGGCGCAAGGTCAGTTATGCCGAGATGCTGACTGACGTGCGCGCTATCGCGCAGAGCCTGCTGGCGTACGGCCTTTCCGCCGATCGGCCGCTGGCGTTGCTGTCAGGTAACGACATCGAGCACTTGCAGCTTGCTCTGGGCGCCATGTACGCCGGCATTCCTTACAGCCCGGTATCACCGGCGTATTCGGTCATGTCCCAGGATTTCGCCAAGTTACGACACGTCTGTGACGTATTGCGGCCAGGGCTGGTATTTGTCAGTGATGCCGCGCCGTTTCAGCGTGCCATTGATGCCGTCATTCCGGCGGACACGCCGGTCATCACTGTACGCGGACAACTCAACGGCAGACATCAACTGAGCTTCTCCAGCCTGCTCGAAGAGCCGGGCGGCAGCGAGGCCGAGGCAGCTTTTCTGGCCAGCGGCCCCAACACCATCGCCAAGTTTCTGTTCACCTCGGGCTCGACCAAACTGCCCAAGGCGGTGGTGACTACCCAACGCATGCTGTGTGCCAATCAACAGATGCTGCTACAGACGTTCCCGGTGTTCGGCGAAGAGCCGCCCGTGCTGGTCGACTGGCTGCCCTGGAACCACACCTTCGGCGGCAGTCACAACATCGGTATCGTGCTGTACAACGGCGGGACTTTCTATCTGGACAATGGCAAGCCAACCGCTCAAGGCTTCGCCGAGACCCTGCGCAACCTAAAGGAAATTTCGCCGACCGCTTACCTGACTGTGCCCAAGGGCTGGGAGGAGTTGGTCAACGCACTGGAGCAGGATGCCGAACTGCGCGAGCGATTCTTCTCGCGCATCAAGCTGTTCTTTTTCGCCGCTGCCGGGTTGTCGCAAAGCATCTGGGATCGCCTTGACCGGGTGGCCGAGCAGCATTGCGGCGAGCGGATTCGCATGATGGCCGGACTGGGCATGACCGAAGCCGCGCCTTCCTGCACCTTCACCACCGGGCCATTATCGATGGCTGGGTATATCGGCCTGCCCGCACCAGGATGCGAAGTGTGTCTGGTGCCGGTGGATGGCAAGCTCGAAGGGCGTTTTCGTGGCCCGCACATCATGCCGGGCTATTGGCGCTCGCCGCAGCAGACGGCCGAAGTGTTCGACGAGAACGGCTTCTACTGCTCCGGCGATGCGATCAAGCTTGCCGATCCTGCGGCGCCGGAGCTGGGCCTGATGTTCGACGGGCGTCTGGCCGAAGACTTCAAGCTGTCGTCGGGTGTGTTCGTCAGTGTCGGGCCGATGCGCAACCGCGCGGTACTGGAAGGCTCGCCGTACGTGCAGGATGTGGTCATCACCGCGCCTGACCGAGAATGCCTGGGGGCGCTGGTGTTTCCCAGAGTGCACGAGTGTCGGCAACTGGCCGGGCTGGATGCACAGGCCACGGATGCGCAGGTATTGGCCAGTGCGCCGGTACGCGAGTGGTTTGCCGGCTGGCTGGCGCGCCTGAACCAGGGCGCGAACGGCAACGCCAGCCGTCTGGAGTGGATCGCGCTGCTCGATCAGCCCGCGTCCATTGATCGCGGCGAAATCACCGACAAGGGGTCGATCAATCAGCGCGCCGTTCTGCAGTGGCGCGCAGACAAGGTCGAAGCGCTGTACCGTGATCAGGACCCGGACAAGCTCAGAGCAGAGCCCAAGGCATGAGCGGCGGCGGGCAGTATTCGGCATTCCGTGACGTCGCCATCGTCGAGGCCGCGCGCACGCCCTGGGTGGACCTGGGTGGCGCTCTGGCGCCTGTCTCGCCCATCGATCTGGGGATCAAGGTCGGCCGCGAGGTGCTGGCGCGTGCCGCTATTGAGCCGGATCAGGTCGACAGCGTACTGGCCGGCTCGATGGCGCAAGCCAGTTTCGATGCGTACCTGCTGCCCCGGCATATCGGTCTGTACAGCGGCGTCGCGCAGAGCGTTCCGGCCTTGGGTGTGCAGCGCATCTGCGCCACCGGCTTCGAGCTGTTGCGCCAGGCCGCCTTGCACGTGGGCGAAGGCGGGCAGATGGCGCTGTGCGTCGCCGCCGAGTCCATGTCGCGCAACCCGATCGCGGCCTATACCCACCGCAATGGCTTCTCGCTCGGTGCCGCCGTGCAGTTCAAGGATTTTCTCTGGGAAGCGCTGTATGACCCGGCACCGGCGATGGACATGATCGCCACGGCAGACAACCTCGCCAGGCGTCATGGGCTGAGCCGTGAGGCGGTGGACAGCTATGCCTTGCTCAGCCATGAGCGTGCGTTGCAATCGCAAATTTCCGGCAAATGGACCGAGGAAATTGTCCCGGTCGGCAGCGAGCGCTTTGAGTTGGACTGCTATCAGCCACGTGGCATCGAGTTGCCGCGGGGGATTGAAGCGGTCACGCAGGACAGCCATCCGCGTACGACCCATCTGGCAGCGCTATCGCGTTTGCGCGCCATTCACGCTAATGGGGTGCAGACCGCAGGCAACAGCTGTGCGGTCGTCGATGGTGCCGCTGCAGCCTTGGTGGGCCGCGCTTCGCAATCGACGAGACCGGTGCTGGCGCATCTGCTGGCCAGCGCGGTAACGGGTGTCGCGCCAGAGTTCATGGGCATCGGCCCTGCACCTGCGATCCGCCTGCTGTTGCAGCGCAGCGGGCTGGCGCTGAGCGATATCGGTCGGCTGGAAATCAATGAAGCGCAGGCCGCTCAGGTTCTGGCGGTGGCACAAACCCTGGAACTGGACCACGAGCGGCTCAACTGCCTGGGTGGATCACTGGGCCTGGGACACCCATTGGCGGCCACCGGGCTTCGGCTGGTCATGACCCTGGCCCTGCAACTGCGCGAGGCGGGCCTGCGCTACGGTATTGCTGCAGCCTGTGTCGGCGGCGGGCAGGGCATGGCGCTGCTGATCGAGAATCCCCGCTATGCCTCCAGCGGCGTATAGCCAGGAAAATACCCGCAGATGCGACATTTTTCCTGCTTTAAACGCTACGCCCCACGCACATCATCCTTTAGCGCTTGACCGAAGCGAAGCGAACAGTGAATCTCGCACCTCTCTACCCCACGGAGCCCCGTCTATGCGTGCCCTCGCTGAGCTTTCTTTCGATTTCGTCTGGCATTTGATGTTCACGGATGACAAGCAGCTCGACCAGGATCTGGCAGTGCGCTCGCTGGAAAATCTTTCCGATTACTTTTCGCTGATGTCCGACGAAGAGAAAAGGGCGTTCATCGCGGTGGCTCACGAACGCAAGGCGCGCCTTTTCGCAGTGCCCGATGCCGACGGCTACTCGCCGATACGTCTGGCCACCGAAGAGCAGGCGCAGTTTCTCGATCATGTGGTGTCCGGGCAGTTCTTCCAGCAGTTCGAAGAGCCCCTGGCGGCGGATGCAAGCGACCGCGTGGTGCCGATTCGCCGCTGAGCGAACGCAGGCCGCCGGGCTATTTTCCGGTGGCTTCCGGCAACCTGGCGATGACCTTGATCTCGAAATCAAAGCCATATAGCCAGGTCACACCGATGCCGGTCAGGGTCGGGTGCGGCGCGTCGCCCCAGAATTCCGGGATCACTTTCCATATCCGCTCGAACCTTGCCTCGGGATCGACAATGAACACCGTCACGTCGACTACATCGTCGAACGTGCTGCCGGCGGCCAGCAGGATGGCGTTCAGGTTGCTGAACGCCAGGCGCACCTGCTTTTCCAGATCCGGCTCGGGTGAGCCGTCTTCGCGACTGCCGACTTGTCCGGAAACGAACAGAAAACCATTGGCGCGTATGGCGGGCGAATAGCGATTGCGCTCGTAAAGCGCCTGGCGGCCAGCCGGGAAAACGACGTCACGTTGGGTCATGTGGGGCTCCATCAGAACGTGGGTATGAAAGCTGAAATCAGCGTTGAAGCCACAGTAGGCACTTGCGCCCGTGCGATAAACGAGCAACCGTGCTCAGCACTGTTTGGGAAAACCAAACAATCGACAGGCCGATGGGACAAGACAGCGGGGCGAGGATGGACCGTTTCGATGCAATGCAAGCGTTTGCCCGCGTGGTGGAAACCGGCAGTTTTACCAAGGCCGCCGCCACGCTGCACATGAGCAAGACCAGCGTGACGCAACTGGTACAGCAACTGGAGGCCCGTCTGCGGGTCAGGCTGCTCAACCGCACCACGCGGCGGGTCAACGTGACTGCCGACGGTGCGGTGTTTTACGAGCGCGTGGTCAGGCTGCTGGCCGACATGGATGACGCCGAGACCAGTCTGTCCAGCGCAGCGTCGCTGCCCAGAGGGCGATTGCGCGTGGACGTGCCCAGCCCGTTGGCCAGCCTGCTGCTGATGCCCGCCTTGCCAGACTTTCATGCGCGTTATCCGGACATTCAGATCGATATGGGCGTCAGCGACCGTATGGTCGATCTGATCGGCGAGAACGTCGACTGCGTGGTGCGCGGTGGCGAAATAGCCGATCAGTCGCTGATGGCGCGGCGGGTGGGCGACCTGCAACTGGGTGTTTATGCCGCGCCGGACTATCTACAGCGAATGGGCACGCCTGTTCATCCGCAAGAGCTTGAAGACTCGGCTCATCGCATCGTCGGCTATCTGTGGGCGCGCACCGGCAAGGCGCTGCCCTACGCCATGCACCGCGACGGGGAAAAGGTCCATGTGCAGGGGCGCTATACGCTGGCGGTGGATGATGGCAATGCCTACATTGCCGCAGGGCTGGCCGGAATGGGCATTCTCTGGCTACCGGACTACATGGCAAGGCCGCACCGGGAGTGCGGCGCCCTGGTCTCTTTGTTCGAAGACTGGCAGCTGGACAGCATGCCGATGTACGTGGCATTCCCGCCGAACCGGCACATCAGCATCAAGGTCCGCGTGTTTATCGACTGGATCACCGAGCTGATGGCCGAGCACGCGCCTGTCACTCGGCCACCGACACGCCCTCCGCAATAGTGCGCTGCGGGTTCAACGCCGTGCCGACAGTTGCTGCGGTGCCAGAAATGCGTCATGGAAGTAGTTACGGAAGGCCTGCATGGCCGGGCTTAGTTCTCGTTCGCGGTGCCAGGCCAGGCCGACGCTCATGGGCGTTACCGTGTCGGTGACGT